>NZ_JBNJMY010000001.1:0-5552446 GCF_050936355.1 Actinoallomurus sp. CA-142502 | reverse complement strand
AGTGCGGACCTCATGCCGGCCGCCGACGAGCCCGTACGGCGCCAGTCCACGCAGCCTCGAGGCCGCCCCCGGTGGCGCCGAATCAACGGCTCTCCGTGCGTCGAACCGCGCCGGTGACCGGAGCGGTCAGGATCGGAGAAGCGCGCGCGGTGGAGGCGACGCTAGCGTGGCCGCCACAGGATCGAAGAGCGCCGCCCCGCCCCCGGCGTCACCGCAGGGTCCGACCCCGGCCCCGTGAGTCGAAGCGCACAAAAACCGACATACTGCTCGTCGAGGCTGGTCAGATCGAGCCAGGCGACACCGACGGAGGCCGCGAACGCGGCTCCGCCCGACAGATGGAGACAGGATTGAGCACGAACACCCCGCAGTCGCCTGCGCCGCACGCCGCCGACAGTCACGACCTGATCCGCGTGCTCGGCGCGCGGGAGAACAACCTCAAGGACGTCAACGTCGAGATTCCCAAGCGGCGGCTGACGGTGTTCACCGGGGTGTCGGGGTCGGGTAAGAGCTCCCTGGTGTTCGACACGATCGCCGCGGAGTCGCAGCGGCTGATCAATGAGACCTACAGCGCGTTCGTGCAGGGGTTCATGCCGACACTGGCGCGGCCGGAGGTCGACGTCCTGGAGGGGCTGACCACCGCGATCATCGTCGACCAGCAGCGGATGGGCGCCGACCCCCGTTCCACGGTCGGCACGGCCACCGACGCCAACGCGATGCTGCGGATCCTGTTCAGCCGGCTCGGCAAGCCCTACATCGGCTCACCTCAGGCGTTCTCCTTCAACGTCGCCTCGATCAGCGGGGCGGGCGCGGTCACCCTCGAGCGCGCCGGGCGGACCACGAAGGAGCGCCGCAGCTTCAGCATCACCGGTGGCATGTGCCCACGCTGCGAGGGCCGGGGCTCGGTCAACGACATCGACCTGTCCCAGCTGTACGACGACGCCAAGTCCCTCAACGAGGGCGCGCTCACCATCCCCGGGTACAGCATGGACGGCTGGTACGGCCGCATCTTCACCGGCTGCGGGTTCTTCGACCCGGACAAGCCGATCAAGAAGTTCACCAAACGAGAGCTGAACGACCTGCTCTACAAGGAACCGACCAAGATCAAGGTCGACAACATCAACCTGACCTACGAGGGCCTGATCCCGCGGATCCAAAAGTCGATGCTGTCCAAGGACGTCGACTCCCTGCAGCCGCACATCCGGGCGTTCGTGGAGCGGGCGGTCACCTTCACCACCTGCCCCGAGTGCGACGGCACCCGGCTCAGCGAGGAGGCCCGCTCCTCCAAGATCGAGGGGATCAGCATCGCCGACGCCTGCGCGATGCAGATCAGCGACCTGGCCGAATGGGTCGGCCGGCTGGCCGAGCCGTCCGTCGCGCCGCTGCTGACGGCGCTGCGCCACACCCTGGACTCCTTCGTCGACATCGGCCTGGGCTACCTGTCGCTGGACCGGCCCTCGGGCACGCTGTCGGGCGGTGAGGCGCAGCGCACCAAGATGATCCGCCACCTCGGGTCCTCGCTCACCGACGTCACCTACGTCTTCGACGAGCCGACGATCGGGCTGCACCCCCACGACATCCAGCGGATGAACGACCTGCTGCGGCAACTGCGCGACAAGGGCAACACCGTCCTGGTCGTGGAGCACAAGCCGGAGGCGATCGCGATCGCCGACCACGTCGTCGACCTGGGGCCCGGCGCCGGTACGGCGGGCGGCACCGTCTGCTTCGAGGGCACCGTCGAGGGCCTGCGGGCCAGCGGCACCACCACCGGCCGCCACCTCGACGACCGGGCCGCCCTGAAGGAGACGGTGCGCGAACCGTCGGGGACACTGCAGATCCGCGGCGCTTCACGGCACAACCTGCGCGACGTCGACGTGGACGTCCCCCTCGGCGTGCTCGTCGTCGTCACCGGCGTCGCCGGTTCGGGCAAGAGCTCGCTGATCCACGGGTCGGTGTCCGGCCGCGACGGTGTGGTGTCGGTCGACCAGGGCGCGATCCGCGGTTCGCGGCGGAGCAACCCGGCGACCTACACCGGACTGCTCGACCCGATCCGCAAGGCGTTCGCGAAGGCCAACGGCGTCAAACCGGCCCTGTTCAGCGCCAACTCCGAAGGCGCCTGCCCGACCTGCAACGGCGCCGGCGTCATCTACACCGACCTGGCGATGATGGCCGGGGTCGCCGTCACGTGCGAGGAGTGCGAGGGACGCCGCTTCCAGGCGTCGGTGCTGGAGTACCACCTCGGCGGCCGCGACATCAGCGAGGTCCTCGCGATGCCGGTGACCGAGGCGAAGGAGTTCTTCGGCGCCGGCGACGCCCGCACACCGGCCGCCCACAAGATCCTCACCCGGCTCGCCGACGTCGGGCTGGGCTACCTCACCCTCGGCCAGCCGCTCACCACCCTGTCCGGCGGTGAACGCCAGCGGCTCAAGCTCGCCACCCACATGGCCGCCGACGGCGGCGTGTACGTCCTGGACGAGCCGACCACCGGCCTGCACCTCGCCGACGTGGAGCAGCTGCTGGGCCTGCTGGACCGCCTCGTCGACTCCGGCAAGTCCGTCATCGTCATCGAGCACCACCAGGCGGTCATGGCACACGCCGACTGGATCATCGACCTGGGTCCCGGCGCGGGCCACGACGGCGGCCGGATCGTGTTCGAGGGCACGCCCGCCGACCTGGTCGCCGCGCGCGGCACCCTCACCGGCGAGCACCTCGCCGCCTACGTCGGCGCCTGAACCACGACCGGCCCCGTACGGCAGGTCAGGTGGAGGCGAGACGGGCCCGCAGCCGGTCACGGGCGGCGGGCCACTCCGAAGCGATCATCGAGTAGCACACGGTGTCGCGGACCGAGCCGTCGGGCCGGATGCGGTGGCTGCGCAGCACCCCTTCGCGGCGCGCGCCGAGACGTTCGATGGCGCGCTGGGAACGCTCGTTGCGGTGGTGGGTGTGCCAGCCCACCCGGATGGCACCCAGCACGTCGAACGCCCGCTCCAGCAGCAGGAGTTTGGCCTCGGTGTTCAGCGCCGTGCGCTGCCAGCGGGCGCCGATCCAGGTGTGCCCGATGCTCAGGCCGCGGTGCGCCGGTTCGATGTCGTAGTACGACGTCGTGCCGGCGACCCGCCCGGTCGCGAGGTCGATCTGCACCCAGGGCAGCCGGCCGGCGTCCACCGCGCGGACGTCCGCCTCGACCATGCGGCGCATCTCCGCGACGTCGGCCGGCTGCCGGACGTTCAGCCACCGCCAGACCTGCGGGTCCCGGCCCGCCTCGTACAGCCCCTCCGCGTGCTCGGGCCAGAGCGGTTCCAGGCGGACGTACTCTCCGGCCAGCGACGGACGGTCGAACCATGCACTGCTGCTCATGGCCCGCACGTTATCGGCGTTGAAGAACACCCGAAAAGGGCGGGTCGCGGCCACGGGAACCCGCCCGGCAGGGGAGTGGCCCCCCGATCCCGGCCGTACATTGACTTCGAGCGCGCTCTAAATCCTAGCGTCGTGGCTCATGAGCACCCCCACGCCACCGGACACCACGGCCGGCAGCCGCAGGCGCCGCCTCCTCGTCCTCGCGATCTGCTGCACCAGCATGATCGTCACCGTCATGGACATCTCCATCGTCAACGTCGCACTCCCGGCGATCCGCGCCGACCTGCACGCCTCGACACCCGGCCTGCAGTGGACCGTCGACGCCTACACCCTCGTCCTCGCCGGCTTCCTCGTCCTGGCCGGATCCGCCGCCGACCGGATCGGCCGCCGCCGCGTCTTCCAGCTCGGCCTGGCCGCCTTCGGGCTCGGCTCCCTCCTGTGCGGCCTGGCACCCGGCATCGGCTGGCTCATCACCGCCCGTGCCCTGCAGGCCGCCGGCGGCACCATGCTCAACCCGGTCGCGATGGCGATCGTCGCCACCACGTTCCCCGACCCCGCCGAACGGGTCCGGGCCATCGGCGTGTTCGGCTCGATGACCGGCCTGGCGCTCGCACTGGGCCCCATCCTCGGCGGCGCCCTCGTCGACGGCCTCGGCTGGCACTCCATCTTCTGGATCAACGTGCCGATCGTGGCCGCCGCGATCACCGCCACCGCCCTGTACGTGCCCGAGTCCCGCGCCGCCCGCGCCCGCCGGTTCGACCCGGTCGGCCAGACCCTGATGATCCTCATGCTGGGCGGCGTCGTCTACGCGACCATCGAATCCCCGACGCGGGGCTGGACCTCACCGGTCATCCTCGCCCTGCTCACCGTCGCCGCCCTCGCCGCACTCGGCCTCCTCGCCTACGAACCCCGCCGCGCCGACCCGCTCCTGGAACTACGCCTGTTCCGCAGCGTCCCGTTCAGCGCCGCCATCGCGATGGCGCTGCTGGCGATGTGCGGGTTCGGCGCGTTCCTGTTCGTCACCACCCAGTACCTGCAGAACGTACGCGGCCTGCCGGCGCTGACCACCGGGCTGTGCCTGCTCCCCGTCGGCGCGCTCGTGCTGGTGCTGTCCCCGCTCACCGGCCGGCTGGTCGCCACCCGCGGCCCGCGCGTACCCCTCGTGATCGCCGGCGCGGCCCTGGCCCTGGGCGGCGTCGCCTCACTCGGCCTGGGACCGGCCACCCCGCTGCCGGCCGTCCTCGCGGTCTACCTGCTGTTCGGCGTCTTCCTGGGCACCGTCAACCCGCCCATCACCAACACCGCGGTCTCCGGGATGCCCCGCTCGATGACCGCGGTGGCCACCTCACTGGCCTCCGCCGGCCGCCAGACCGGCGTCACCCTGGGCGTCGCGATCGCCGGAACGGCCGTCGGACCGGCCCTGACCCGCGGCGGAACGGCCTACACCGGCGCCGAACACCGCGTGTGGTGGCTGATGCTCGGCCTCGGCACCGGCATCCTCACCCTGGGACTGATCAGCACCGGACACCGCGCCCGGCACACCGCCACCCGGGCCGCGGCACTGTTCGACGGCGTCGACACCGGCCCGGCACACCACACCGCCGTCCCCGCCGCCGCCCCTGAGCGATAATCCCAATTCCATCGCGAAACCCGCCCCCGCGAAACCCGCCCCCGCGAAACCCGCCCCCGCGAAACCCGCCCCCGCGAAACCCGCCCCCGCGAAGCCCGCCCCGGCGAAAGGCGAAAGACCATACGCAGCCTCCTGTTCACCCACCACGAGACCCCGCCCGAGCCCGCACCGGAACACCTCCACGACCTGAACCTCGACCAGGTCATCGAGGCGATCGCCCGCGACCACCACGGCGCGAACCTGGAAACCTACTTCCACCGGCCGCTACGCGACCCCGCCCTCATCGCCTTCCGGCAGGACGTCTTCCAGGACCTGCAGGAACCCGAGCTGCACCAGGCCGCCGAACGGTTCACCACCGCGATGGCCCGGACCCGCCGACGCCTCGAACTCATCCAGCGGATGAAACACCCCCCGCAGTCCAACCGCTGGTTCCTCGACATCGTCCTGGAGCACGAGACCACCGTTCTGCGGCTCCTCGACGGGCTGCGCACCGCCACCGCGCGGGGCCTGCGGGCCCTGCGCGAGGACCTCGCCGCGCACACCGCCACCCCCCGGTTCACCGAACCGGGGGAGCGGGCCCGGCGGCTACGCGACCGGCTCGCCCAGGTCCACTACGACCTGCTCCTACGCGGCGACACGATCACCATCGCCACGCACGACCCCACCGACCGGTTCGACTTCGCCGACCAGGTCCTGGCCGCGTTCGCCCGGTTCCGCACCGACCGGCCACCCGCCGAGCCGCCCGCCCCGTCACCGGAACCGCCCACCGTCATGAGCCTGGACACCCTCGAAGCCGGCGTCCTGGACCTCGTGGCCGAACTGCACCCCGCCGTCTTCGCCGACCTCGCCGCCTTCCGTACCGCCAACCCCGCCCTCATCGACGAGCGACTCACCCGGATCGACCGCGAGCTCCGCTTCTACCTCGGCTACCTGCGGTTCATCGCCCCCCTGCGCGAAGCCGGACTGCCGTTCTGCCGGCCCGAGGTCTCCACCACCGAAAAAGGCATGCTCGCCCGGGACGCGTTCGACCTCGCGCTCGCCGCCGCACTCACCCGCACCGGCGGGCACGTCGTCGGCAACGACATCGAACTGCGCGACGGCGAACGGATCCTGCTGGTCTCCGGACCCAACCAGGGCGGCAAGACGACCCTGGCCCGCACCTTCGGCCAGCTCCACCACCTCGCCGCCCTCGGCTGCCCGGTCCCCGGACGCCAAGCCCGCCTCTTCCTGCCCGACCGGATCCTCACCCACTACCCGCGGACCGAGACCGGCCGCACCGGCAAACTCGAAGAAGAACTCCTGCGGATGCGCCGGATCCTCGACCAGGCCACCCCCGACAGCGTCATCGTGCTCAACGAGATCTTCACCTCCACCACCACCGAAGACGCCCGCGCCCTCAGCACCGCCGTGCTCACCACCCTGTCCCGCCTCGACGCACCGTGCCTGTGGGTCAGCTTCCTCGACGAACTGTCCCGGCTCGACCCCAAGGCGGTGAGCGTGGTGAGCACCGTCACCGACGACGGCGCCCGCACCTACAAACTCCTGCGCCGCGCCGCCGACGGACACGCCCACGCCCTCGCCATCGCCGAGAAACACGGACTGACCTACGCCCGGCTCACCGCCCGGATCAGCCGATGAGACCACGGCTGATGTTCCCCGACGCCGACTTCGCACCGGCCGCCGACACCGCGCCCCTTCACGACCTCATCGAAGACCTGGAACTGCCCGGCCTGTGGGCCGGCATGGCACGCGGCGACGGCCGACTCACCCTGATCGCCCGGACCGCGACCCTGACCCCGCTGACCGACCCGGCCGCCATCGCCCACCGCCAGGACGTGCTCGGCGACTGCCTCCGCGACCCCGCGGCCGCCCGCGCCCTGTACGACCTGGCCGACGCGGCGGACACCGCCGGACAGGCCGGCACCCGCGCCGGCGCCAGGAACCCCGAGGTGCTCCTCAACCGGTCACTGCGCACCCTGGAACTGCTCTGCGGCCACCTGCGGACGCTCAACGCGTTCACCGCCGCCCACGCACCACGGTTCCGCTCGGCCGCCTTCACCCGCCTGTTCGAAACGATCCGCGACCACCTCACCGACGACTACCTCGCCGAACTCGAGGCGCTCGTGCGCCGGATCGACTTCGACCACGGCGTCATCGCCACCGCCCACCTCGGCGACGGCAACGGCAGCACCGGATTCCGCCTGCGGGAACCACCCGCCAAAGGCCGCGGCTCCGCCACCTGGCGACGCCTCAAACGGTCCCGCCTCACCTACACCATCCCCGGATACGACGACGACTGGCGCGTCCTGACCTCCTTCCGCGGCCGCGTCCTCAAAGTGATCGCCGACGCCGCGACCGAAGCCGCGAACGACGTCCGCGGCTTCTTCACCGCCCTACGCGACGAACTCGGCTTCTACATCGGCTGCCTCAACCTCGCCGAGACACTCACCGACCGCGGACTGCCGATCTGCCTGCCCACACCCCGCCCACCCGCCGACCACGCCCTCACCGCCCAGGACCTGTACGACCCCTGCCTCGCCCTGCGACACCACGGGCCCGTCACCGGCAACGACATCACCGCCGACGAAACCGACCTCATCGTCATCACCGGCGCGAACGGGGGCGGCAAGACCACCTTCCTGCGCGGCGTCGGCATCGCCCACCTGATGATGCAAAGCGGAATGTTCGTCACCGCCCGCGCCCTCACCGCCTCGATCACCGGCCGCGTCCACACCCACTTCCGGCGCGAAGAGGACCAGACGATGTCCAGCGGCAAACTCGAAGAGGAACTCATCCGCATGAGCGCCATCGCCGACGCCCTCCACCCCGGCGACCTGGTCCTGTGCAACGAGTCGTTCATGTCCACCAACGAACGCGAAGGCTCCACCATCGCCGCCGAGATCGTACGGGCCCTCACCGACCTGGGCATCCGCGTCGTCTTCGTGACCCACCTGTACGACTTCGCCCACCGGATGCGCACCGACCGGCCCGCGCGCAGCCTGTTCCTCGGCGCCGCACGCGGCCAGGACGGCGAACGCCCGTTCCGCCTCACCCCGGGAGTGCCCTCACCCACCGCCCACGCCGCCGACCTGTACGCCCGCGTCTTCGGCGAACCACTGAACCCGCCCGCCGAAGACGCCTGAACGCTCAGGCCAGCACCGCGAGCTCCCCGGCGCCGATCCGCTCCCGCAACACGAACTTCTGCACCTTGCCCATCGCATTGGCCGGAATGGCGTCCGCGACATACCAGTGACGCGGCGTCTTGTGCGGAGCCAGCACCGCCCGCAGATGAGCGTGCAGCTCCGCGGCCGCCGGCACCGGCCCGGCCGGCACGATCACCGCGGCGACCTGCTCACCCCACTCCGGATCGGGCACCCCCAGAACCGCCGCGCCCGCCACACCCGGATGACCGGCCAACGCCAACTCGATCTCCCGCGGATAGATGTTCTCCCCACCACGAATGATCATGTCTTTGAGACGGCCCGTGACACGCAGGAAACCACGCCCGTCCATGACCCCCAGATCACCGGTCCGCAGCCACCCGTCCGCGTCGACCGCCGCCGCGGTCGCCTCCGGCATCGCGAAATACCCGTGCATCACCTGATAGCCGCGCGCCAGGATCTCGCCCTCCACACCGACCGGCAGCACCGCCCCCGCCCCATCGACGATCTTCACCTCCGCCTGCCACAACGGCCGGCCCGTCGTCTCCCGCCGATCCGCGACCCCGTCATCCGTACCGGTCTGCGCCAGGATCGGACTCAGCTCCGTCTGCCCGTACACCGTCGTGAACCGCGCATCGAACCGCCGCTCCGCGGCCTCCACCAACGCCGCCGGCACCGCGTCCCCACCCGACGCCAGAATCCGGCACCCACTCAGGTCGAACCCATCAAAACCCGGATACGCCAGCAGCGCCGAATACATCGCCGGCACCCCCGCGAACAGATCCGCCCGCCACTCCTGCAAAGCCCCCAGCACCAGCTCGGGCACGAACGACTGGACGAGCACCAGCGTGCCCCCGAACGAAGCGGTCCCCAGCACCGACAACCCGCACCCCGCCGTATGGAACAGCGGCAGAGCCGTCGCCCACACCCCACCCCGCGGAAAACCCGCACGCGCCAGGACATACGACGCGTTCGTCACCATCCCGCGATGGTGCAGCACCGCGCCCTTGGGAAAACCCGTCGTCCCCGAGGTGTACTGAATCTGCATCGGATCCCCGGGCCGCACCCGCGGCAACTGCCGCGCCGCGGTACCCCGGATGTGCTCCGCCCACCCGGTGAGACTCACCGTCTCCCGCAGATCCGGCAGCCGGTCACGCACCCCCGCCACGATCGCCGCCATGTCCGTGCCACGGAACGCGTCGACATGCACGACCCCCACACTGCGCGACTGACGCAGCACATACTCCAGCTCCGCCTCACGCAACGCCGGATTCGCCGTCACCAGCACGACCCCCGCCAGCGCCGCGCCGTACTGCAGGATCACCCACTCCGGCACATTCGGCGCCCACACCGCGACATGCTCACTGGGGGAGAACCGGCTGCCCAGCCACGCCGCCGCCCGCTCGGCGTCCGCGAGCAACTCCCCGTACGTCCACCGGCGATCCGTACGCGCCGCACCCGTCAGCGCCGACCCCGCCGGAGCCACCTCGACGAGCGCCACGCGACCCGGATCCGCCGCCGCCACCCGCCGCAGCAGCTCACCCGCGGTCAACTCCAGCACCGGCCGGGACGTGTCGGCCGCCCAGTACGACTCGGTGATCAACGCGGGTCCTCCAGATCACGCGCGGACGGCACCGGCCCGCCACCCTCGGGAATCCACCGGCCCGAGTCACGCCACCGGACCGCCTCGTGAAAACCGTGCTCGGCCGCGAACCGCTGGAACCAGCGACCCTCAGGGGAGTGACGGGCGATACCGTCGAACAGCGTCGCCAGAATCTGAGTGCCCTGCAGCCCCATGTTGTCGTACGCCTGATTGATCATGAGCTTCTGCATGACCAGCTGATTGACCGGCACACCGGCGATCCGATCGGCCAGCGCCTCCACCCGCTCACCCAGCCGCTCGGCCGGCACCGACTCCAGCACCAGCCCCCACTCCGCGGCCTGCCGGCCATCGATCGTGTCACCCGTCAGCAACATCCGCTTGGCCCGCTCGGCACCCAGCCGGTACACCCACATCGCCGTCGTCGGACACCCCCACACCCGCGACGGCATGTACCCGATCCGGGCGTCATCGGCCATCACCACCATGTCGCACGACAAGGCGATGTCACTGCCGCCCGCCACCGCGTACCCGTGCACCTGCGCGATCGTCGGCTTCAACGAACGCCACAACGAGAAGTACTCATCGGTATGACGCTTCATCATCCGGTAGTCCCTGACCGGATCCCAGGCCTCACCCTGCGCCCCGGCACCGCCCTCGGCATAGTCCTTCAGGTCATAACCGGAACAGAACGCGCGACCGGCACCCCGCACGATGATGACGTGCACCTCCGGATCCTCATCGGCGCGCTCCACCGCACGCGGCAGCGCACGGGCGAGCTCATCGTCGATCGCGTTGAGCCGGTCGGGACGATTGAGGGTCAGGTACGCCTTGCGGTCCTTCGTCTCATAACGGACGGTGTCGCTCACGGGCTCCCTTTATTCGATTAGCGTCGTACGGGTACGGCGTCAGAGCGGGCGGACACGGAGATTATGCGCCATCCACCCCGCGCCGATCAGCGGGCCACCGCCGCCGCCGCCGGCAACGCGTACATCTCCACCGTCAACCCGACGAACGCCACAGCCGCCCCCACCCGGTACGCGGCGAACCCACCCGCCTTACGCAACACCACGGCATACACCGGCGTGGTCTCGTAACTGTGCCCGACGACCGTCACCGACCGGGCCGCCCCCGCCAGATCGACCGCCGCGCGAGGAAGAGAGAAACGCTCATGGTCGGCCACCGTGGCGTCGAACACATCCTCCACCGGCGACGCCGCGGCACGATCCGCCGTCGCCAACGGCACCGCACCAGACGGCATCCGCACCGTCCACGCGGCCGGATCGTAGACCGCGCCGTCCGTCAGATAACTCCACCGCACCCCGCCGATCGACCAGCGCCCCTCACGGGAACCGACCGTGGCCGCCCGCAGATCCACCACCGACACACCATGACGACCCAGAACCCGCAGCGTACGACCACCACCACCCGCCGGCCGCACCTCCAAAGCCGTGTCCGGATCCAGCCCGAACACACGCCGATGCCCCGTGTCGGCCGCCAGACGCACCGCACGCCCCAGCCGCCCGTTCGCGGAGAAATGAGTGTCGATCAGACCATCGGTGAACAAGCCAAAGCCACCCGCGGGCAGATCCGCCAGCACCCGATCGTCATCGAAATAGCCGACACGGCTCCCATCACGCAGCCCCTGATAACTGGCCCCACCGGTGACCATGTCCGGCCCCGACTGGATCTGCGCGCCGGCACTGCTGCCCGCGACCAGCGCACCCTGCGCGTACCGGGCCCGGATCGTGGCCATCAACCGCGTGTCGGTGTGCGCGGCACCGTGCAGCAACGTCGTGACCAGCCGATACTGATCACCACCGCCGAAGACGAACCCGGTCATCGAGGCGGCCTGCGCGGCGACCTCACGACTGTCGGCCGCCTTCGGATGATCCAGATCGACGGGGATCCACTGCACCGACCCCGCACCGTACCTCTTGAGGATGTCGACGTAGAAACGACCGTTGGTGACGCTGTTGGCCGCGCCGAGCCGGCCGGCCTGCGGGTCCTGACTCGGCGGAAGGGACGCCGCGGTGATCACACCGATACGGGCATGCGCGCCGCCCGCGTCCTGGACGATCCGCCGGTAGATCTCGGCGTTGTCATCCGACAACGCCCCACCCACCATGATCAAGGTGCCGTGCGGCGCGACGCTCGGACGCGGCGCCGCGGTGGTGCCGGACGCGGGGGAGGTGGTGGTCATCGTCGCCGCCAGAACGGTAGCCGCGGACAACATCAGCAGTCGTTTCATCAGGGGTCTCATCCGGGATGTGCGGCCGAAGCCGACCGGTGTCATTGGACCATTGACACGGCACTGCGGGCGGGGTCGTCACCGTCAGGTACGCGTATCCACCGGCCGCGGCAACGTCGCCGCGCGGTGAGGCGAGCTTCAGCCTACCCGCGAAAAACGACATAAGCGCAGGTCAGAACACGTGTTGCGCACTCTGCCACAGCGATGTGGCGCACGCTCACCGGCACCTGTCGTTCTCTGCCGTCACAGGCGCCCGCCGAGCGCGACTCACGACGACGTGGCGTCCGGGGGAGAGGAGCTCAACAACGACTCCAGCACCCCGTACGCCGGACTCGAACCCGCCGCCATCCGCAACTCACGCGCCGTCGACTCCACATAGTGCTGACCCGTCGCGATCGACGAATGCCCCAGCAGCTCCTTCAACTCATGCGCCGACGCGCCGTTCTCCGCCAGCCGCGTCGCGAACTCATGCCGCAGCGTATGCACCAACGCACCACGCGACACCCGATCATGCACGCCCGCGTACCGGTAACACTGCGCCACCAGATACTGCAGACCACCTCGCCGCAACGGCCGATTCTTCGTATCGACCAGCAGGGGAGCGCTCAACGGAAGACCCGACAGCCCGAACCGCTCCATCCGCGACAGCAGATACGCATCCACCAGCCGCTCCAACGGCCCCTCCACCGGCACACTCCGCGTCTTACCGCCCTTACCGGTCAACCGCACCCGGCGATCACCGGGGGAGCCACCGAACGACCCCAGCGTCACCCCCAACATCTCCGCCGAACGAGCCCCCGTCACCAGCGGAAACGCCAACGCCACCAGATCCCGTTCCACCCACGGATCCCGCGCCTCCCGCGCGCCCGCCGCGATCCGCTCCAGCAGCGTCCGCGCCGTCCCATCACCCTGAAACGGCTTCGGCGCCTTCGACGGCGCCTTCGGATGCGGCACCGCCGCCATCGGATTGCCCTCCACCAGCTCCTCGGCGACCGCGAAGTTCATGAACCGGTTCCACGCCGACCACGCCCGCAGAATGCTCGCCGCCGCATGATCATCGGCGAACTCCGCGAACGCCGCACGCAACACCCGGCCCGACAACCGATCCACCCGAAGCTCCGCCGGCGGAACATCGCACAACCGCGCCGCGATCCCACCGATGATCCGCAGATCACTGTCATAACCGGCCAGCGTGCCCGCCGCCGGCTTCGCCGGCCGCAACGACAAGAAGAACTCCGCCTTCGCGTCCACGAACAACGTCACCGGCCACCTCCCACACCGCCCAGGGGACGCCCAAACCACTGTCAGCGACACGTATCACCAAGGCACGAATTTTCCCACTGATCACACCCCCGAGCCAGCGTGGCGGCGGTGAGTCGGGGGCCGCCGCTCAGCGCACCTCGACGTCGACGCCGCGCCGTTCGAGCACCTCGATGACACGTGCGTTGTCGAACCGGCGGAGGATCGGCGCCTCGCTTCCCGCGGTGTAGCACATACGCCGGCAGCGCAGCGTCCGCAGAGACGTCAGGCTCTCCAAGGGGGAGAGGTCCGCGTCGGGCTCGCCGTCAAGGCTGAGATATTCGAGCGTCAGCCCGGCCAACGGCCGCAGGTCCCGCACGTTCTGGTACTCCAACTGAAGTTTCCGCAGCGAGCCAAGCCCGGAGAGCGGCCCGACATCGGTCACCGCTCCACCTCCGCGCAGGCTCAGCCGTCGCAGTGCGGCGCAGCCGGCCAGGGGAGTGAGGTCGCTCACCGCGCCGTCGCCGACGGACAGCGACTCCAGGTCCGGCAGGACCGTGTCGATCCCTTCCAGGGACTCGATGCGGAACTCGTCGGTCTCCCCATCCCAGAAGGTCCAGATGGCGTAGACGACCTCGTTTCCCCCCGCCTCCCAGACCAGCTCGCGCACCGACGCGCACTGCTCCGCGGTCACGGGGATGTCGAGCAACGCGCCAGCGACCTCATCGCGGTACCTGTAGTCGCGGTCGTCGTCGTCTTCGTCACCGGCATGCGCACGGTTGAATTCGTCGATATCAAAGGGAGGCAGCACCTTCGTCGCCATAAGCATGTCCAGCACCGCGAGCCGCAGATTCCGGTGCGACGGCCGTCAACCACCGGGGGAGCCACGTCACCACGTCAGCGGCCCGCAGCTTCTACTGGTAGCGGCACGTATCGTCAGGGCACGTATTCTCCCAGCGATCACGATGGTCTGGCTGCAGGCCGGGGACGGGGTCGGTCTAGCAGGTCCGGGGTCGTGGTCGGCGTTCATCAACCAGTACTCCACGAGGTCGGGCATCGAGGCCACGAGCAACGACTTCCTGCCTCGAATGGCCGCTCGGTTCGGCGGGTTGTCGCACCGCCGCAGACATGATCATTGAAGGAATCCGGGTCTGCTACCCGGGAGTCACGGTCGCCGACCTGTCCTGGAACTTCCCGACCGGGGGACGCGTAAGCGAAATGGCGCCCATCGTCGACGCCCGTTAACAGCCGGGAAGGGGCGTGGACACCGCACAACCCGCGACCCTTCTTTCATGCATAATATAAATTATGCATGAAACGTGGTGGTTTCCGAGGCCGCCACGCTGATCACGGCCCGGATCGGGTCCAGGCCGCACGAGGCGCGTTCGTCGTACGGGAACACCGTGCGTCGCGCCGGCGATGCGCGGCTCGCGGGCACCGACGTGGCCGGCGGCTCGCCGGGCATTCAGGGGTCGTCGCGCACATGTTCCATGGAACGCCGGTGGATACGGACGGCGCCTTCCGCCTTTGATTCCGCCAGACGTTCGGCCGCCACGCCAGGGACTCGCGCGCCAGAGGTATTCTGTCCCCGCGCCTGGCATTCCCCGCCCGACCGGGCGCTCGCCGACAGAGTCTTATACCGAACAGAAGATGGATTCTGTCCGGTATAGGGAGTTCGTACCGATTTGCACTGACATGGACGAGTGGACGTCGAACGAGTACCCCCGGCTCGTTCTCGACACGGCTCAGTACGCTGCTCGCCTTCAAGCCGACAACAGCGCTGGACGTTGCTTCATCTGCGACCTCGTCGACGACGAGAACAGCGAGCCGGGCGCCCTGATCTATCAGGATGAGCTGTGCGTGGTCCTCTTCCCCAGCACGCCACGCCTGCTCGGCTACACCATGGTTGCCCCGCGTGAACATCACACCGGCGTCGTCGCGGACTTCACCGAGGATGACTACGTGGCCCTCCAACGCCGGATCCATCGCCTCGGCAGGGCCATCACCGCTCTGGTGCCGACGGAACGGCTCTACGTCTTCAGCTTCGGCAGCCACCAAGGGGTCGCCCACGTCCACTGGCACGTGGTCCCGCTGCCACCCGGGGTCCCTTTCGAAGAACAGCAGTTCAACGCCGTCAACCGGCCTGACTACCTGCAGATCCCGGCCAAGGAGCGGGCGGAGCTGGCCGCACGGATCGCGGCGGCGATGGCCGGCCACGATCAGTGACGCCGGCACCCCTTCCGCTCCCCCGCGCCCGTCGAGCGATCACCTGATGTCGGCGTGGGCGATCGGAGCCGGCGGGGACTGGGGACGCTGAGCCTGCTGAGCCCGAACAGGCAGGTGGCCAGGGCCGCGACGGCGCAAGCGGCAGCGCAGGCCTATCCCCCGCGGGCGCCGGCGGTGTCGATGATCTGGCCGGCGGCGGCCGAGCCGACGGCGATGCCGACCGAGATCGCCGAGGTGAGCCAGGACATGGCCTCGGTTCGCCGATTCGGCGGCGCCCGTCGCTCGACGAGGCTGAACCCGCTGATCAGCATCGGTGACACGGCCAGCCCGGAGCAGAGCATCACCACGGCGAGCACGGTCAGTCCGGGCATCGCCCAGAACGTGGCCGTTCCCGCCGCGGCCGCGCCCAGGGTCAGCGTGAAACGGCGACGCAGCGAGGCGCGCCAGGTCCGCGATCCGTACCACAGCCCGCTGGCCGCACTGCCCAGGGCGTAGCCGCCGAGGAGGAAACCGGCCAGCGGTTTGTGCCCGTGCTCTTGGGCGAAGGCGACGGCGGCCAGGTCGATCGCGGCGAGCATCGCGCCGAAGAACAAGCCCACCGGCGCCAGCGTGACCAGGCCCCGCGCGGGCAGCAACTGCCCGCGGACACCGCGCCCCGCCCCCGCTGGGATCACGGGCGGCTCGGTGGCACGCTGCGCGGCCAGCAGCAGCGAACCGGCCACGCACGTGGCCGCCGCCAGCTCCAGCCCCGACGCCGGATGGACCTCGGTGGCCAGCACGGTGACCAGCACCGGTCCGGTCACGAAGATCACCTCGTCGGCCACCGACTCCAGCGAGAACGCGGCCTGCAGCAGCGGCGAGCCGCCCAGGAGCGCGCTCCACCGGGCCCGTACCATCGAGCCGAGCTGCGGCGTGGCGGCGCCGGCCAGTCCGCTGCAGGCCATCAGCGCCCAGCCCGGTGCGTGGAGTCGCACACAGGCGATGAGACCGGCCGTTGACGCCGCGTAGAAGAGTGTCAGCGGCGGGAGCACCCGGCCCTGGCCGAACCGGTCGGCGAGCCGGGCGGTCAGGGGTGACACCAGCGCATATCCGGTCGACCCGGCCGCGGCCACCTCCCCCGCCAGCCGTACCGGCCCGTGATCGAGGCGACCAGCAGCACGGTGCCGAGGCCGACCATGCCGACGGGAAGGACGTCCAGGTGGAGACCGTCGTCCTGCGGGCCGTCGCCGAGTACGCGCATCTGGACACCGGTGAGGCCGAGACCGACGAGATCGGCTGTGAGTACCTCGACGGGCCGTTCGTCGTGCCAGAGGGATGCGAGCATCGGGTCCGCTTCTCGATGCGGCTGCCCTGGGAGACCCCGATCACCGAGCCGGCCGGGCAGGCGCTGGGACCGCTGGTGAGGCTACGGACCCTGCTCGAAGACGAGGACGCGTAGGACGACGCGGACCATGACCTCATCCACGTCGCCGCACTCCCCCTCCACGAGACGATCATGGACGCCTTCGCGGCGGCGGGCTGGACCTTCCCGTCCAGCCGGCTCGTAGGCGAACGCGTGCCCGCGGCGGACCAGATCTTCGACTTCCACCAGTCGTTCACGCTCGCCGAGCGCGGTCCCGCAGGCGGCGGACCAGGCGATCTGGAGGTCGTCTTCCTCACCAACGCGGTCGGCTGCGACGTGTTCGTCCGGCCTGCCGCGCCGGAGTCGCGGTACTGGAACGACAAGCCTCCCGCCCGCCGCTTCGTCGCGGCACACCACGACCTCGACCGGGTCGACCGGTCCGCGGAGATCCAGCGCTGGATCCGCGAGATCGTGCATCGCTGACCGTTCGGCGGACGGGCCGCTCCCCCGGGCCCGTCTCGGCTGTCCGTCCCTCCCCCTACGGTGTCCGATCATGACGCCTGTTGAGGCATCGCCGTCCGACCGGGCCGGCTCCCCCGCTTTTACCTCGCCTGGCTCGCCGGAGTGCTCGCCTCCACGCTGCGCTGTTCTTGCTGGTCGGCGGTGCCGTCGGGGACCGGTTCGGGATCGGTCAAGGGCGGGGCCGTCAGGCCCGCCTCACCGTCTTTCGTTCCTGTCGCGCAGCCAGCGCTCGAATTCGGTGGCGACGATGCGCTCGTCATGCACGCCGGTTGCGTCGTCGGAGGCCAGCCAGACGATGGGCGGGCCCATCACCGCGGGCTCCAGGAACTCCCGACCCTCGGGCACGGCGTCGCGGGGAAGCATCCAGGTGACGGTCGGGCCCGGCCCGCGAGGAGCAGTGGAACCGGATCCGGCGCTAAGAGGTGATGACGGGGTCTTGAGCGCCGGAACCTTTTGTGTGGGGCCGCGACCAAGGTCTTCCTCAGGGGCAGCGACCGTTCGATGTGTCACTCGTTGATTGCCTGGTAGAGGGTGGTCCAGAAATCCTGCATGGCCCGCGCCGAGTCCGGGGTGGACATTCCGGTCTGGGTGAGCAGGATGCCGACGAGCTGGTTGTGCGGGTCGGCGTAGGTCGTGGTGCCGGCACCGCCGTCCCAGCCGAACTGGCCGATGGGCGCGTAGTCGCCGCGGTAGGTGCGCACCGTCATCCCGAAGCCCCAGCCGCCGGTCTGCCCCTGACCGTGTGACAGATGGACGACGCTGCGCGCCCAGGCCTGGAGGGCGGCTGTCTGCTCGGGCGTGAGGCGGTTGGTGGTCATCAGCTCGACGGCGGGCCGGGACAAGATCCGCTCGGTGCCGTGCATCCCGTGGTTGAGCAGCATCCGGAAGTAGGCGTGGTAGTCATCGACGGTCGAGTCGAGTCCGCCGCCGCCGGACTGGAACGCCGGAGGCTTGCTGTGGTGTCCCCCTTCGGCCTCGTCCTCCACGAGGAACTCTCCGGTCTGCGGGTCGGGGGCGTACAGGGGCGGCAGCCGATCGATCTTGTCGGCGGGCACGTGGAAACCGGTGCCCTTCATGCCCAGCGGGTCGAAGATGCGTTCGCGCAGGAACGCCTCGAACGACTGGCCGGTGACCCTGGCCACCAGCACCCCCAGCACGTCGTCGCTGACGTTGTACAGCCACCGCTGTCCGGGCTGGTACATCAGCGGAAGCGTGCTCAGGCGGCGCATCCACTCATCCGGCTCCACCGCCGGCAGCATCCATCCGTTCTCGCCGTAGACCCGCTGCTCGAAGTAGGCGCTCATCATCGGCGAGCCCATCGCCGTCGTGTCCAGGCCGAGCCCGCAGGTGGAGGTGAGCAGGTCCCGCACGGTGATCGGACGCCGCGCCGGCACGGTGTCCTCCAGCGGGCCGTCGGGCCGCTTGAGCACCCGCCGGTCGGCCAGTTCCGGCAGCCACGGGTCTATCGGGTCATCAAGTCGCAACCGGCACTCGTCCAACAGGACCATGGTCGCGGCGACCGCGACCGGCTTGGTCGTGGAGGCCATCCGGAAGATCGTGTCCCGGCGCATCGGCGCGCCCCCGTCATGGCGCATCGTCCCGATCGCTTCGACATGGGTCTCCTCGCCCCGGCCGACCAGGGCGACGAGTCCGGGGATCTTCTTGGACTCGACATGCTGCTGCAGTACCTCGCGCAGTCGGCGCAGCCCTGCTTCGGACAAGCCGCTGTGGCTGTTTCCCATCATGAATCTCCTTGGACGCAGTGGTCGGTCTTGACGGTGCCGCGGGCATGCGGCGTGAGGCGGCCGGCCGGGCATGGCCGACCGGCCGCCTGGTGCAGACAGGCGATGAAAGTGCTGCTCGGCCCCTTGAGGGGCGATGTGCTGCGGTGGGATCAGACCGTCTTGTCTTGTGTTCCGGTCTCGCTACCCGGCGGCGCGCTCGATGTCGTCGGTCAGCTGCTTGCGAGCCCGGGCGGGGACGTAGCCACCCTCGGTGTAGTTCTGGGCGAAGGCCTCGGCGAACTCCACCGGGTCCTCCCCGACGATCTCGCGGATCGGCGTCCGGTTCACCGCGGCCTGCTCGAACAGGTCGGCGAGGTCTTCGAACATCGACGCATTGCTGTCTTGGTCGGTCGGCACGAAGTGCATCAGGTACCGCTCGATCGCTTCGGCCGCCGTGCGGTAGCTCTCGGGAAGCTCCTTGACGCGCGCCTTGTACGCCCTCCAGCGTTTCTTGGGCCCGATCACCTTCGAGATGAAGCCGCTGTTTTCGGCATCGGACATGGTTACCTGCCCTTCCCTTCGCGGAGCTGTTCCAGTCGTTCCGCGAGGAAGCTCCACGTCCTCCAGAACTCTTCGAGGTACTCCCGTCCCTGAGCGTTGAGGGAGTGCACCTTGCGCGGCGGCCCCTTCTCCGAGGGGACCTTCTCCACGTCGAGAAGACCGCGCTTTTCCATCCTGAGGAGCAGCGCGTAGATGGTTCCTTCGGCGATGTCGGAGAAACCCTGCTCCCGCAGTCGCGCGGTGATCTCGTAGCCGTAGGCGGGCCGGCCGGACAGCGACGCGAGGATGATGCCCTCCAGCGTGCCCTTGAGCATCTCCGTCAGCAGCTTGGCCATGGAACACCTCCCCCCCTGCACTAGTCAGCGTTGTTGAGTACCAGTACAACGTAACACTGACTACCGGTACCTAGCAAGACGGAATAGCGGGTGTTCGTCTCTCATGCATCCGGGGCGCGGCAGCCGCCCTCCCTCGGCCGAAGGGCGTGATGGCCGGGGCCGGCTTCAACAACCTCACCGCACCGTTTGTTGAGAGGATGGCGGGCGTGACGAGCCCTCTGGAACTGCCCGCCGACCCGTTCGACGTCTTCCCCGCCCGGCCCACCGAAGGTAGGGACGGGCCCCGGTCGTGGCGGCTTTTCGGGGAGGCGATGGGCGCGACCGGTCAGGCGGTCGGCGAGTGGGTGCGGCCGCATCAGCGACGGGCCGTTGGGACGCCGCCGCGACGGCGACGTGGAACCGGCACCTGTCCGTTCTGACGTCCTTCATCACCTCGGCGCAACGGCAGGAACTGCTGGCGACCAACCCGGCCCGGCGCCTGGAGCGGCGCAAGCCCGTCCGCCGCGGCGACCGGTCCATCGGCCGCGCCCGCCTGCAGGCTCTGTTCCGCGACGACCGCAACGCGCTGCGCGAACGGGTGCTTGTGGCAGATGCTGTACGAGACCGTCGCCCGAGCGGACGAGGTCCTCTCCCTCACACCGAGGACCTCGACACCGAGTTCCGCCGCGGAGGTGTTCGTCCGGCCTGCCGCGCCGGAGGGGCGGTACTGGAACGACAAACCTCCCGCCCGCCGCTTCGTCGCGGCACACCACGACCTCGACCGGGTCGACCGGTCCGCGGAGATCCAGCGCTGGATCCGCGAACTCGACGGACGTGCGGGCGTCGGCTCAGCTCGATCCGGTCAGCAGAAGGCGATCCCGATGCCCGCGCCGTCAACCCAGTCCCGTCTTTGAACGACCAGCACGCGACGGTCGGGCACCCGGCATCGTCCAGGACGTCGAGGTCGAACAGGAACGCTTGGTAGTCGTTCTGGCCGGCCTGCGCGACGAACCGTTCGGGGCCGAGGACGATCTCCGGGTACGAGTCGTGGCCCGGGTCGGCGAGCCGTTCGACCGCGACCGGTTCACCGCTGGGGCCCGGGTCGTCGCGGTCGCGTGGCCAGGCGCGGTAGGCCAGAACCGCCCGGCCGTCTGGATCGGTCAGCAGGGCCAGTGTGCGGTCCCGGATGGTGGCGGTGAGGTTCGGCGCATGGTCGGCGACCGGAGCCCAGACCCGGTCCGGTGCGGCCGACCATCCGGCGTCAGGCTCGATGCCCCCCACGGGTCGGCGGCGAACGGCCGGTCGCCGACGCCGTCGCGGAAGAACAGACCGCAGACGGTGTACGCGACGCGGTTCACATATCGGATGACCTCCTGGACCGCCAGCACGCGGGAATCGCGGTGAGGCCGAGCCCGCGGAGATTCACCGATGTCTGGGCACTCCGTACGGCATCGGCGACGCGCGCCGCGGCCTGTTCCTGCGCCACCGCGTCGATGGTCATGGTGGCCTCCGCGTGTTCGATGTCCGGGGTCGAGCGCGCGCGATTACCGCCGATGCGACGTGCCGGCGAGCAGGGGCGCCGGATCTGTCGCGCTGCGGCGACACCGCTCCCCCGGGCCCGTCTCGGCTGTCGGTCCCTCCCCCTACGGTGTCGGGCCATGACGCCTGTTGAGGCTCCGCCGTCCGGCCGGGACCGGCTCCCCCGCTCTTACCTCGCCTGGCTCGCCGGAGTGCTCGCCTCCATGCTCGGTGACGTGGTCCTCTACTTCGCGCTGGGCTGGGCCGCGTCCGCGCACGGCGGGTCCGTCGCCGCTCTCGTGCTGTCCGCGATCAACCTGCCGCGGGCGCTGTTTCTGCTGGTCGGCGGTGCCGTCGGGGACCGGTTCGGCGCGCGGAGGATCATGTTGATCGGCGACGGTGTGATGATCGCCGTGACGGTGCTGCTGGCGCTGGTCGCGTTCCGGTGGGAGGCGGCGACCTGGGTGCTGGTCGGGGCGGGGCTGGTGATCGGCGTGGTGGACGCCTTCTACCTGCCGGCGTCCGGATCCATGCCCCGGCGGCTGGTCGGAGCGGAGAAGCTGCCCAGGGCGCTCGCGCTGCGGCAGACGGGCGGCCAGGTGGTCGCCCTGGCGGGTGGTTCGCTGGGTGGCCTCATCGTCGCGGCCGTGGGCCTTCCCGGGGCCGCGCTCTTCGACGCGGCGACGTTCGGGATCGTGCTGTGGGTGATGGTGTCGGTCCGTCCCGCTCGGCAGACCGCGAAGGCCGTCGTTCGCGCGGGTGCCTTCCGGGAGGTGGCCGACGGTCTTCGGGTCGCGTGGCGGGATCCGGTGTTGCGTGCCGCCCTGGTCCTGGTGGCGGCCGCGGCCGGGGCGTTGCTGCCGGTCATCTCGCTGCTGGTGCCTCTGCTGGCCCGGCATCGCGGGTGGGGGCCGGGCGCGGCGGGGGTCGTCGTGGCGGCGCAGAGCCTGGGCGTCATCGGTGTCGCGGTGCTCGTCGCCGGCCGGGGCGGCAGTGGGCGGCCGGGGCGGACCGCCGCTCTCGGTCTGATCATCGGTGGGTGTGGGACGGCTCTTCTCGCCTGCGCGTCCTCCCCCGTCGTGGCGGCGGGAGGTGCCCTGGTCGTCGGGCTGGGGTCGGGGGTCTTCAGCACTCACGTCGCGCCTCTGGTGCTCGCGACCACGCCCGAGTCTCACCTGTCGCGTCTGCAGGCGCTGCTGACGCTGGTGCAGAGCGCCGCTCTGCTGGTGATGAACAACGCTTTGGGCAATGTCGCCGCCGTGGCCGGTCCCGCGCTCACTCTGGGTGTTTGTGCCGGTGCCGCCACGCTCACCGGGCTGGGGGGCCTGCGCTCTCCGCGGCTGCGCCGCGCACAGCCGGCTCGGTGACCGGCCGCTCCCGTGTCTCTCTGGTGCGGATGTTCTTGTGTCGTGAGTGTTGGTTTGCTGGAAAAAGCCAGCCTGCTTTACGCAGTAAGGTTCAGGAGGGAGGCCAGGACGGCGGCGTTGCTGCGCGGCACGTCCTTGGTGGCCGTCACGAGCACGACCCGCCGGTCGGCCGCCAGCTCCTTCAAGCGCCGCAGCGCGTCGGCGGCGGGAGGGTCGGCCAGCTCGGCCTCGTAGCGGCGGCGGAACTCCTCGTACCGCTCCGGGTCGTGGCCGTACCAGCGCCGCAGTTCCGTCGACGGCGCGACGTCCTTCAGCCACAGGTCCAGGTGCGCGGCCTCCTTGGAGACGCCGCGCGGCCAGACCCGGTCAACCAGCACCCGGTACTCCCCCGCCGTGACCTCGTCGTAGATCCGTACGACGCCGACCTCGCGCACCCACCACCTCCGCGTCGACGGCGCCGCCCGTCGGCGCCAGGGACCATCCTTCCCACCGGAGCACCTCGTGTATCGCCGGCCACGCTCGTCGAGGCCCCCCTGGTCCTCATCCGGGTTCCCGGCGCAGGCGGGCCGGGTCGACTTCGGTCACGGCCGTCCTCCCGTCCAGCACCCAGCCCTTCCCGTACGCCGCGGCGAAGGCTTCTTCGCCCAGCGCGGCGCGCCCTCGGCGGGTGAGTTCGCGCACCTGCGGATCGGTACGGTCGTGCGCGCCGCGCAGCCGGGAGGCGGCGCCGAGCAGGACGGCCGACTCGTGATGCCGCCCGTACGCCTCGGCGAGCGCGGCCGTACTCACCGCCACCACGGACAGGATCGGCAGGTCCCGGGTCTCCAGCGCCGCCGCGTACGCCTTTTCGAGTGCCTTCTCCGCACCGGTCAGGTCACCCGTCTCCAGGCAGAGCGAGGCCCGTACGCCGTCGGTCAGCGTCCGTGCGTGGGCGCCGGGAAACGTGATGTCGCCGCCTAGACGCCGTTCGGCGTCGTCGAGCAGGTCCCGTGCCCGGTCCAGGTCGCCGAGCCGCACCCGGAAGGCGGCCTCCCACGCGTCGACCAGGGCCGGCATCTCCGGCGCGCTCGCGCGCAGCGCCCGTTCTCGGGCCGATTCGATCACCGCGATCGCCCGGTCGGTGTCACCGCGCCGCAGCCGCAGGTCGATCCAGCGCAGGTCGCTGAACACCTCGTCATCGAGGCTGACCGGGCCGAACTCACCGGCCAGCGACCGTGCCTCGTGCAGGTCGGCCAGCGCGCCGTCGAGGTCGC
This sequence comes from Actinoallomurus sp. CA-142502, assembly GCF_050936355.1. Classification (NCBI taxonomy): domain Bacteria; kingdom Bacillati; phylum Actinomycetota; class Actinomycetes; order Streptosporangiales; family Thermomonosporaceae; genus Actinoallomurus; species Actinoallomurus sp. CA-142502. The sequence goes on along the minus strand of NZ_JBNJMY010000001.1, from coordinate 5,528,384 downwards.
CGTCGTACTGGCGCAGCTGGGCGCGCATCGGCAGCGCGGTGGCCTGGCCCCAGCGGTCGCCGACCTGCCGGAAGCAGGCCAGGGCCGCCTCCACGTCGGCGCGCATCCCGTCGAGCTCGCCGCTGTTCTCGGCGGACTGGGCCCGGAACATGCGGGCCAGTCCGGACAGCCACATGTCGTCGCCGTCGGCCAGGTGCTCGGTGAGCGCGAGCGTGGTCTTCTCCTCCTGGAGGAACGCGAGCGGGAGCACGGTGAGCGCGCCGTACGGGCCGGGCAGCTGCGGGTATGTGAGGAGCCGGTCGGCCAGCTCGCGTATCCGCGCCTGGTCGTCGGCGGTCGTTTCCGGCCGGGTGATGACCCGGTTGATCAGGTGGATCGCGTGGGCGCAGTCGCGGTCGGGCGTGGGCTCGGCGCCGGGCACCGCCAGTGCCTCGCCCAGCCAGTACGCCGCGTCGGAGTGCCGGCCGGACATCTGCCAGTACCAGGTCAGGTTCAGGGCGAGAGCGGTCGCGGCGGTGGCGTCGCCGGTGTCGCATCGCCGGCGTAGGGCGGCCAGCGCGTTGTCGTACTCGGCGCTGATGACGCGCATGGCGGCCGGCTGGCCGGGTCCGCGCAGCTGCGGGTCGTACCGGGAGATCAGCTCGGCGAAGTGGCCGGCGGCCAGGTCACGGACGGTGCCGAGGTCGCCCGTCTCGGTCAGGCGGCCGGTGCCGTACTCGCGTAGCGTCTCCAGCATGCGGTAGCGGCCCGGGTCGGGCGCGAGCTGCAGCAGCGACCGGTCGACCAGGCCCGCGAGCAGCTCGGGGATCTCGGCGGCCGGCACCGCGGTGCCGGCGCAGACCGCGGTGGCCGAGGCCGGTGTGACGCCGCCGGGCAGGATCGAGACGCGTTCGGCGACCGTACGCTCGTGCTCGCTCAGCAGGTCCCAGCTCCAGGCGATGACCGCTCGCAGGGTGCGGTGCCGGGGCAGCGCGGTGCGGCTTCCGGTGGTGAGCAGCCGGAATCGGTCGGACAGCCCGTCGGCCAGCTCGGGCAGGGACAGCGTCCGCAGCCGGGCCGCGGCGAGCTCCAGCGCCAGCGGCATCCCGTCCAGGCCGCGGACCACCCGCCGGATCTCGGGCAGCGTCGTCTCGTCCACGTCGAAGCCCGGGCGCACGGCCGCGGACCGCTCGGTGAACAGGCGTACCGACGCCGCCCGCCGGGCCTGCTCGACGCCGTCGTCCGGTCCGGGCAGTGCGAGCGGGCCGAGCGGCACCAGCGCCTCGCCGTCGACCGCGAGGGGTTCGCGGCTGGTGGCGAGCACGCGCAGCCCGGCGCATCGGGACAGCAGTGCCGCGATCAGGTGAGCGACGGCGTCGATCAGGTGCTCGCAGTTGTCGACCAGCAGCAGGGTCTCCCGGCCGCCGAGCCGGTCGAGGAGGACGTCCAGCTCGTCGCCCTCGACCCGCGTCCGTGCCTCGAACATCGCGCCGCCGTGCAGCCCGATCCCGGCGAGCACGGCCGCGCCGACCTTGGCCGGCTCGGTGACCGAGGTGAGGTCGATCAGCCAGGCGCCGTCGCGGTACTCGTGGCGGTGGCGGCGGGCGGCCTCGACGGCGAGGCGGGTCTTGCCGGCGCCACCGGGGCCGAGGACGGTGACGAGGCGCCCGGCGGCGAGGAGCGTGCCGATCCGGGCGAGGTCGTCGTCGCGCCCGATGAAGCTGGTGAGCGGCGCGGGCAGGTTACTCCGCCTGGTCTGCGCGGCGTCGGCGGCCGGGGCGGGGCGCTCGGCGCGCAGCAGGCGCAGGTGGCGCTCGCGCAGGGCGGCGCCCGGGTCGGTGCCGAGGACGTCGGCCAGGGTTTCGCGGACCCGCTCGTAGCAGGCCAGGGCCTCGGCCTGGCGGCCCTGGGCGGAGAGCGCGTCCATGAGCAGCGCGGCCGCCCGCTCGTGGACGGGATGCTCGGCGAGCAGAGCGGTCAGGCGGATCGCGGCCGCGTCGGCGCGGCCCAGGGACAGCTCGGCGGCGGCGAGGTCGGCGACGGCCTCGGCCGAGGTGTGGGCCAGCCGGGTCGCGGCGGCGGGCGCCACCGCGGCGACGACCGTGGGCTCGGCGCCGGGACGGTCGCCCCACAGTGCCACGGCCTCGCCGAGCACGGCCGCCGCGGCGTTCGGGTCGCCGGCGCGCAGGCGGTCACGGCCGGCGGCGGCGAGTCGCTCGAACCGCAGCGCGTCCACGTCGGTCGCGTCCGCCTCCAGCCGGTAGCCGCCCGCGGCCTGCGTGACGTCGCCGGCCGAGCCGAGGGTCCGGCGCAGCCGCGAGACGAGGGCCTGCAGGGCGTGGGCGGGGGCGGCCGGCGGGTCCTCGGCCCAGATCGCGTCGACCAGGGCGCCTTGGTCGACCGTGCGCCCGCCGGCGAGTGCCAGCCGTACGAGCAGGCGCCGCAGCCGCGCGCCCGGGACGGGCACGGCGGCGCCGCCGCGAGACGTCTGCAAGTCGCCGAGCAGCGTGACGCGAAGCCGCGCATCCCCGTCCATCTCCCGATCTTCGCGTGCGCACCCTCGAGTCCCCAAATCACGGCGAGGACGGGGGTGTGAGCGTCGTGTGCCCTCCTGTCAGCGTCGCGTGTACGGCGTGTGAGCGGCTCCCTTCAGTGCTGTCCACGCTCGGCGTGGAGGTCCGGCGTGGAGGTCCGGCGCGGCGTCACGGTCTCGGCCGTCGCGCCGGACGGTGAGCGCGAGTACGCGGCGCGCTGGCTCGTCGGCTGCGATGGCGGCCGCAGCGTCGCGGGAGTGCTCCGGAAGGCCGACGCGGCCGGGTGGCGCGCCCCCGGCACCGGCCACCGCCGGCAGGTCACCGGTCCCCGGCCGGGGACCGCACCGCTCCGGTTCGGGAAATGTCGGAGGGGGCCGCTAACTTCTGGGCAATGCGCCCTGCCGACGTCCGCCGTCTCACCGTCGATGAGGCGGCCGATCGTTACATCGACATGGTCCGTGCCAAGACCGTCACCGGTGCGCTGGCGCCGAGTACGGCCGAGGTGTACGCGCGTGACGTGCGGACGTTCACGGTGCTGGCCGGTGGTGACCGGGTGCTGGACGATCTGACCGGTGAGGACGTCGATGAGGTGCTGTTGCGGTTCGCCTCCAAGCCCGACGGGCGGCGTGGGGCGTCTCGCGCGGCCGCTGGGGCGGGGCCGGCCGAGGCGGTGCAGAGCGGCGCGTCACAGAGCCGGTTCCGCCGGTCGGTGTCGGCGTTCTTCCGTCACGCGACGGTGGCGGGCTGGGTGCAGCTGGATCCGATGCGGGCGGCGACGGTGGTGCCGCGCCGGCGGGGCGGGCTGCGGGCGGAGCGGCGGGCGTTGACGCGTGAGCAGGCGGAGGGGCTGCTGGGTACGGCGCGGGAGCTGGCCGTGGCATCACCACCGGAGGGGGGTAAGCGCGCCGATCAGCGTACGGAGCTGCGGGACGCGCTGATCGTGTTGCTGCTGGCGACGGTCGGGCCGCGCGTGTCGGAGCTGGTCCGCGCCGACGTCGACCATTTCTACGTCAACGACGGGGTGCGTTACTGGCGGATCTTCGGCAAGGGCGGCACGACGCGGGACGTGCCGCTCCCCCGTGAGGTCGCGGAGGTCCTGGACGCGCATCTGGCCGTACGGCGGGCTCGGGAGGCGGGTGGGAACGCGCTGCTGTTGTCGTGGCGGGGGCGGCGGCTGGCGCGCGGTGACGTGCAGGCGGTGATCGACCGGGTGCTGGCGCGGGTCGACCCGGAGTACCGGCGTGGGGTGACTCCGCACGGTCTGCGGCACACCACCGCGACGCATCTGCTCGCCGCGGCGACCGACATGGACGCGGTACGCCGGGTGCTGGGTCATTCGGATCTGTCCACGCTGGGTCGTTACCGTGACGATCTGCCGGGTGAGCTGGAGGCGGCGATGCGCGCTCATCCGCTGCTGGGTGCCACGTCGCCCGAGCCGGGAGACGTGTCGGCGGACTGAGCGGCGGTGTCGAGGCCGCGGCCGGTGCTGCGGGGGCCCAGGATCGCCACGTCGAGGCAGAGGATGACCAGGATGACGGCCGAGCCGGTGAAGACGGTGCCGGCGCCGAGGTGGTCCAGGGCGTTGAGGGCGACGAACGGCAGCACGGCGGAGGTCCCGGACAGGGAGTAGGCGACGCTGATGGCGCTGCTGCGGATCCGATCGGGTAGCCGAGGAAGGTGAGGGCGGCGTAGCCGAGGGACTGTACGACGTCGAAGCCCTTGGCGCCGAGCACGACCGGGGCGAGGGAGCCGAAGCCGTAGTAGCCGACGGTCTGCAGGATCTGGAAGCCCCAGAGCATGACGGTGCGGCGGCGGTACGGTTCGCCGAACATCCGGGCGAGGGACAGCCGTGTGACGGGTTCGTCGGGGATGTCCTCCAGGGGCGGCAGCGGGCCTCCTCCGGCCGCGGCGGCACGTTCGGCGTCGGCGACGACGGCTTCGGCCTGGTCGGGGCGGCCCTGGGCGAGCAGCCAGCGCGGTGACTCGGGCAGGCGTGCGCGCAGGATCCACACGACGAGCGCGCCGGCCGCGCCGAACACCAGGAGCCACCGCCAGCCGTCGATCAACAGGTGTTCGTCGGCGACGAACCGGCCGCCGAGGAACGCCGCGACCGGCACGCCGCAAAAGCCGATGGTGTAGGCCCAGGCAATGCAGCGGCCGCGGACGCGGCGTGGCATGAACTCGCTGAGGTAGGTGTCGACGAGGGTGAGTTCGGCGCCGAGCGCCAGCCCGCCGAGGAACCGCAGCAGCAGGAAGAGGTCCAGGTTGGGGGCGAACGCGGTGAGGAGGGAGAACAGGGAGTACAGGCCGAGGTTGATCAGGAACATGCGGCGGCGGCCGAGCCGGTCGGCGGCGATGCCGAGCGCGATCGCGCCGACGAACATGCCGGCGAACGCGGAGGCGATGACGAGGGACTTCTCGTTCGTGCCGAGCTGCCACCGGTCGGTCAGGACGGCGCCGAGCACGCCGCCGAGGAAGACCTCGTACAGGTCGAAGAAGCCGCCCAGGCCGACGACGACGATCAGCGCCCAGTGCCAGCGCGTGAGCGGGAGGCGGTCCAGGCGGGCGCTGATCGATCGGCTGGTCGGCTCCTGGGGCACGGGCGGGCTCCATGTGCGTCGGGGTGCCGCGCATGAAATCACTTCGGCCGCCGATCGGGCCAGTGCGTGTCCGGCTCGTGAGATGCGGGGCTACGTCGTGGCCGGTGACGCGGGCCCGAGTGGGCGGTCGATGATGCCGGTGGACTTGCCGGCGAGGGCCGCGGCGACGTAACGGTCGATGACGGGGACGCGGGCCAGTTTGAGGGCGGCTCGCCGGATGTGGAGCTGTGTGGTGGTGGCGGGGATGAACCAGCGTGTCCCGTTGCGGGCCACCTGTTGCTTGTCGGTGACCACCGGCCGCAGGGTCCGTTCGTAGCCGTCCAGCGCGGTCTCGATGGTCTTGGCGTGGGACAGGTGTTCGGCCAGGACGTAGGCGCCGGTGATGCCGAGTGAGGCGCCCTGGCCGGCCAGGAGGGACACGGCGTGGGCGGCGTCGCCGATCAGTGTGACGCGGTCCCGGGTCCAGGCCGGCATGTCGATCTGGGCGACCTGGTCGTAGTACACGTGTTCGGGTGGCGGGCAGGCGGCCAGGGCGCGTGGCGCCACCCAGCCGAGGGTGCCGTACTCGCGGCGGATCGCGGCGCGCGGCTCGGCCGGCAGGGTGGGGTCGGCGGTGCGGTGCACGGTGAAGACGGCGACGCGCTCGCCGTGTAGGCCATAGAAGCCCATCTGCCGGTCGACGGTGTCGGTGAGGCAGAACTGGCCGGCCACCTGGGCGTGGACGCCGGCGTCGTCGAAGGAGTAGGCGGCGGTGTGGAAGCCCAGGTAACGCAGGAACCGGCGTTCGGGTCCGAAGGTCTGGTCGCGGACGGTCGAGTGGATGCCGTCGGCGCCGACCAGCAGGTCGGCGTCGATCGTGGTGCCGCCGGTGAGGGTGACGGTGACGCCGTCGGCGCGGTTGTCGATGCCGGTGACGGTGGTGGCGTGGCGTATCTCGACGCCGGCGGGGACGTGGTCGCGCAGCGCGCGTTCGAGGTCGGGGCGCATGATGCTGATCAGGCGCCCGTCGACGATCTTGGCGAACCGGGCGAAGCGCATGCCGGAGCGGCGGCGACCGTGCCGGTCCCGGTAGGTCATCTCTTCGACGTGGTGTCCCAGCTCGCGGATGCGGGGCAGGACGCCCATGGCCTCCGCGGCGTCGTAGCCGGGACCGAAGAAGTCGATCATGTAGCCCTGGGTGCGGGGGCCGGGCGCCTTCTCCACGACCACGACCGCGGCTCCGAGAGTGTGGAGGCGCTCGGCGAGGGCCAGGCCGGCGATGCCGGCTCCACAGATGATCACCTTCATGGGGTGTCTCCCTGTTCCGTGGCGGGGGGTCCGGGTTCGGTGGGGGCGACGAGGCGGCGCAGGACGGCCGTCAGGTCCGTCGCGTCCGGGCCGGGGCCGAGCGCGCGGTGCAGCATGATGCCGTCGATCGCGGCCGCCAGCACCGCGGCGGTCGCGTCGGGCGCCGGAACCTGGTGCTCGGCGAGCCGGCCGGCCAGCGCCCGGCGGAAATCGGTGACGACCTCGCCCAGGGACCGGCGCAGGTCCTCGTCGCGGCCGGCGGCCAGATAGGTCTCGGCGAACAGCAGCGAGACCGGGTCCCGGCCGTCGTAGGCGGTCAGGAAGTCGATCATCAGGCCCAGTGCCTCGCCGGGCGTGTGCGCGCGTTCCATGCCCGCGCCGGCCTGCTCGACCAGGTCGTGCATCACGGCCAGGGCGGCCTCGGTCAGCAGGGCCTGGACCGAGGAGAAGTGGTAGTGCACCACGCCGGGGGCCACGCCGGCCCGTTCGGCCAGCATCCGGGTGCTGACCGCGGCCCAGCCCCGCTCGGCGATCAGCTCGGCCGCCGCTTCCAGCAGCCGCCGGCGCGCTTCACGCCCGCGGTCCGCCGCCGTCGCGTTCATCGTGCCCGCCTTCTCGGTCGTTCGCCCTGGGCGATCGTATTGGACGATTGCCCAAACTAGCACGCGACCGACGGATGACAAGAGCAGTGCTGGTCAGGACCACGAGACCGGTTTCCACAGTGCCTGTGGAAAACCCGGTGGGTAAGTGCGCCGCGGTACCCCCATAGGCGGTGATTTCCCCGGCCGATCTGTGGAAAGCCCTGTGGATAACCCTTACTCGTCCGTACGGGGACGGCGGGCGTCGGACACCGCCTGGCGCGGAGCGCGTACGGAGGGCCCTAGCGGGACTCCGCCGCGAGCCGCAGGCCGAGGCCGACCAGCACCACGCCGGACACCTGCTCGAGCCGCCGCCGTACCGCCGGGCGGCCCAGCGCCCGCCCGGCGCGGCCCGCCAGCCAGATCAGGCTCAGGTACCAGACCATGTCGATCAGCGCCCAGACCAGGGACAGCACCACCAGCACCGGCAGGACCGGCGCGCCGTGCGGGACGAACTGCGGCAGGAACGACACCGCGAACACGCCCGCCTTGGGGTTGGCGGCGTTGGTCAGCAGGCCCATGCGGTAGGCCCGCCACCGCGACACCGGCACCGCCCGCTCCCCCGTCTCCCCCGGCTGCGTCGCGGGCCGGCGGCGCGCGGACCACAGCGCCCGTACGCCCATCCACACCAGGAACACCGCGCCCGCGATCCGGATCGCGTCATAGGCGATCCGGGAGGCCAGCAGCAGCGCGGTCAGCCCGAACGCGGCCGCCAGCCCCCACAGCACGACGCCGGTCTCGTTGCCGAGCATCGCCGCCACGCCCGCGCGGCGGCCCCCGGTGACCGACTGGCGCACGATCACCGCGGTGCTCGGCCCCGGGACGAGGGCGACGACGATCGCGGCGCCGGCGAAGGCGAACAGTGTCTGGATCATCACCTCATGCTGACCCGGTCCGTTCGCGCGGGCAAGCACGTTTTCCCCGGCCGCCGGGCGGTTACCAAGCCTTACGGGGCCACCGGGCCGCCGTGCGCGGCGGGATTGATCGTCCCCGGCCCGCCGGTCCGGGACGGCTGCGGCGTCTTGGACTTCTTGCCCGACGGCGACGGTGACGGGAGGGGGCTGGACGGTGACGGCTGCGGCGGCGGGGGTGGCTGCACCGGCACCGTCGTGGGCACCTCCGTCGGCTTCGGCGGCTTCGGGGACGGCTCACAGGAGTACAGCAGCAGGACCAGCAGCCCCAGCAGGACCAGCAGCGCCGCCAGCGACGCGACCGCCGCCGCCAGGCCCTTGCTGTCGCGCGCGGCCGCCGGGGCGGTGGCCGGCACCGGGGGCGGCTGCAGCGCCGGGCCCTTCGGGCCGGACAGCCAGTACTGCTGGAAGCTGGGGCCGCCGCGCAGGCGCCGGCCCATCCCCCAGCCGCGTTCGAGCAGCACCGGTTTCAAGAAGCGTTCGGCCCCCGCACGGCCCTCCTCGTGCGCCGTGGCCACCCAAGGCGCGCCGCCGTCGGACAGCGCCGCCACCACCGGGGACGGGCCGCCCGGATCGGCCGGGCGCGCGGCCGACGGAAAGGCGCCCACCCGCGGCGACTCGGCCTCCACCGCCGCGCGGAACCGGTCGCGGGCGGCCGCGTCGCCGGCGGCGGCGGTGGTCAGCAGCGCCACCTCCACCCGGCGCCCCTGCGGGTCCACGGCCAGATAGACGATGCCGGCGGCGGACTCGTGCAGGCGCGACTCCAGCCGGAACGGCCCGAGCTCGGCCGGGTCCCCGACCTGCAGCGGCTTGGGCATGTGCGGCCCGCCTCCCCTCGCCTGCGGCCTGGCGCGACACACTAACAGTCTCGGCGCTCGGCGGGTCTTCAGTCAGATCGCATAAGGTCGTGCACGTTGGCGCTGCACGAGACCCTGACCTTGAGGGACTACATGACCATCGCTGTAGGGGACATCGATCAGGCCGCGGCGCTGCTGCAGCAGAGCGTGGCCGAGGTCAAGAAGGTCATCGTCGGCCAGGAACACATGGTCGAACGCATGGTGATCGCTCTGCTCGCCCGCGGCCACTGCCTCCTCGAGGGGGTTCCCGGCGTCGCCAAGACCCTGGCCGTGGGCACGCTCGCGACCGTGGTCGGCGGGTCGTTCGCGCGGCTGCAGTTCACCCCGGACCTGGTGCCCTCCGACATCGTCGGCACGCGCATCTACCATCCCTCGACCGAGCAGTTCGATGTGGAGCGCGGCCCGGTCTTCGTCAACTTCGTCCTCGCCGACGAGATCAACCGGGCGCCCGCCAAGGTGCAGTCGGCGCTGCTGGAGGTCATGGCCGAACGCCAGGTGTCCCTCGGCGGCAAGACCCATCCCCTGCCGCGGCCGTTCGTCGTCATCGCCACCCAGAACCCCATCGAGTCCGAAGGCGTCTACCCGCTGCCCGAGGCGCAGCGTGACCGGTTCCTGATGAAGGTCAACGTGGCCTATCCGGGTGCGACCGAGGAGATGCAGATCCTGCAGCGGATGAGCGTCGATCCGCCCGACGCGACGCAGATCCTCGATCCGGGGAGTCTCATCGGCCTGCAGAAGGCCGCCGACGAGATCGCCGTGCACGAACTGGTCGCCGACTACATCGTGCGGCTCGTCATGGCCACCCGCGAACCCGAGCAGTACCACCTGTCCGATCTGCAGGGCGTCATCGACATCGGCGCGAGTCCCCGCGCGACGCTGGGCCTGGTCGCCTCCGCGCGGGCCCTGGCGCTGCTGCGGGGCCGTGACTACGTGCTGCCCGACGACGTACGCGACGTGGCCGTCGACGTGATGTCGCACCGCATCCTGTTGTCCTTCGACGCCATCGCCGACGGCATCGACCCGGTCGGCATCGTCCAGCGGATCCTGACGGCCGTGCCGCCGCCGCGTGTCGTGTGGAACAGCGAATACGCTTCATGACCGGTGCGAGGAGGTCCGACAGGCTCGGTGAGCTGGCTCCCGAGCGGTCCCTGCGGCGGCTCGAACTGGCCGTCACCCGCCGGCTGGACGGTCTGCTGCACGGCGAGCACCTGGGCATGCTGCCCGGGCCCGGCAGCGACCTGGCCGAGGCCCGCCTGTACCAGCCCGGTGAGGACGACGTACGGCACATGGACTGGGCCGTGACCGCCCGCACCACCGTCCCGCACGTCCGTGACCTGATCGCCGACCACGAACTGGAGGTCTGGGCGCTGGCCGACCTGTCCCCCAGCATGGACTTCGGCACCGCGGCCATGGAGAAACGCGACCTGGTCGTGGCCGCGCTGGCCGCGATCGGATTCCTCACCACGCGCCTCGGTGACCGTGTCGGCGCCTACGTCACCCACGGAGGGGGGCTGCGGCGCTGGCCCGCCCGTACGGGCCGCACGGCGATGTACGCGCTGTTGCAGGCGCTGCTGGACGCGCCCCGCGCCGATCCCGGCGGCGGGCCGGGCCTGTCGCTGGCCGAGGGGCTCACGAGCCTGGCACGCGGGCAGTTCAAACGCGGCCTGCGGGTGGTGATCTCCGATTTCCTGGACCAGGAGCGCACCGGCGACGGTGAGCCGGCATGGGCGCGTCCGATGCGGCGGCTCACCGCCCGCCACCAGGTCGTCGCCGTGGAGATCATCGATCCGCGTGAGCTGGACCTGCCCGACGTCGGCCCGGTGATGATGACCGACCCGGAGACCGGCGAGGTACGGGAGATCATCCTCTCGAAGAGGGTCCGTGCACGGTACGCCGCGGCGGCCGCCGAGCAGCGGGCCCGCACCCGTGAGGCCATCCGCGGCTGCGGAGCCGCGCACCTCGTGCTGCGCACCGACCGAGACTGGATCAGCGACGTCGCCCGCTTCGCGCTGCAACAGCGCCGCGTCGCCGGGCGCGCTCACCCGCAGCGGAGCCGCGCATGACCTTCCTGTCCCCCGGCCGGCTCTGGCTGTTGGCCCTCGTCCCGGTGCTCATCGGTCTCTACCTGGTCGTGCAGGCGCGGCGCCGGCAGGCCGCGGTCCGCTTCACGAACCTGGCGCTGCTGTCACGGGTCGCGCCGCGCCGCCCCGGCTGGCGCCGCCACGTGGCCGCGCTGTTGTTCCTGCTGTCGGTCATCTTGATGACCGTCGGGTTCGCCCGCCCGGCCAAGCCGGTGAAGGTCCCCCGCGAACGCGCCACCATCATCGTGGCGATCGACGTGTCGCTGTCGATGAAGGCCACCGACGTCGCACCCAGCCGGCTCGACGCGGCCAAGGCCGCCGCCAAGAAGTTCGTGCAGGACCTGCCGATCCGCTTCAACGTCGGCCTGGTCAGCTTCTCCGGCAGCGCCTCGGCGGTGGTCGCGCCGACGTTCGACCGCGAGGCGGTCGGCCATGCCATCGACGGGCTGCAACTGGGCAAGGGCACCGCCATCGGCGAGGCGGTGTTCACCTCGCTGCAGTCGATCCGCTCGTTCGACGCCCGCGCCAACGAGGACCCGCCGCCCTCGCACATCGTGCTGCTGTCCGACGGTGACAACCAGAGCGGCCGGTCGGTCATGGAGGCCGCCACCGCCGCCCGCGCCGCGAAGGTCCCCGTCTCCACGATCGCCTTCGGCACCCCGTACGGGATCGTGGACATCGACGGGGAGACCGTGCCGGTGCAGGTGAACAAGGCGACGCTGCGCAACCTCGCGAACGACACCGCCGGCAAGGCCTACGAGGCGCAGGCCGGGTCGGAGCTGTCGGAGGTCTACCGGCACATCGGCAGCTCGCTCGGATACCGCATCGAACGCCAGGAGGCGGCCTCGCAGTACATCCTCGTGGCGCTGCTGTTCGCCCTCGCCGCCGGCGGCCTGTCGCTGGTGTGGTTCCAGCGGCTGCCCTGAGGCGGGTCTCAGCGGCGTGAGGCGGGGCGTACGCCGCGCGCGACGTACCCGATGATCCCGAGCAGGAGCAGCACGCCGAGGCCGTCGCTCAGCCCCTCCCAGAGACTGCCGAACAGGCCGTCGCCGCTGAGGAACAAGAAGGTCGCGAACACCGTCGCCGCCGTCCCGGCCGCCGGCACCAGCGCGTAGGACCACGGGTGCTGCTGCGCCCACGCCCGCGTACGGTCATACCCGCGGCGCAGCAGCGCGCCGCCGGCGCCGATGAGGAAGAACACCGCGAGCCCGAACGACAGCGGCCCGGCGAGGCTCAGGTGACCGCCGAGCAGGTGCAGCGCGAGATCGGCGCCGCCCGCCACCGCTCCCCCGGCCAGCGCGACCGCCCAGGGCCCCTGGGAGGCGGCCGACATCGCGATCCAGGTCGAGTCCGAACGGCTCGGTACATCCGGTTGATACGTCATATCGCGATGATGCGTCCTCCGGGCCCGGAACGCCATCAGGGATTCCCCCGACTCGCCCCTGATGCCACCCCCACGAGATCCACAGGAGATGCCTGCGCGAACCGTACGGTGATGGACAGGCCGCCCTCGGGGCGCGCGCCGGCGATGAGGGCGGCGTGGTGGCCTGGGCGACAGCGTCGACGATGGCGAGACCGAGGCCGACGCCGTCGCGGCGGGAGACGAGCGCTCCTCCGGCGACCGCGAGGTCGAGGGCCTCCCGGCAGGCCGAACGCAGAGTGCCGGCGTCGGGATCGGCGAGGGTGACCTCGAGGAGGGTCCGCAGCCCGGCGAGGGGCGTGCGCAGCTCGTGGGAGGCGTTGGCGACGAAGTGACGCTGGGCGTCGAAGGAATCGACGAGAAGACCAAGGGGGAAACCACCCGGCCGGCGCGCGCCGGCCGCCCGGCCGTCGTCCGTGAGGTCACGTCCGCGCCGTAGCGCTGGTACGGTCGGCCGACGTGGGGGAGCACTACTTCGCCGGGCGTCCGCAGGCGCGCAGCCGGCCGGGCACCGTGGACCTCGTCCTGCCCGATCTGCACTTCCGGCTGGCGACCGACCGGGGCATGTTCTCCCCTGACCGCGTCGACCTGGGCACACGCGTCCTGCTCGACAGCGTGCCGGCCCCTCCCCCCGAAGGCGACCTGCTCGACCTCGGCTGCGGGTACGGGCCGATCGCCCTGACCATGGCGGCGCGATCGCCGCAGGCGATCGTCTGGGGCGTGGACGTCAACGAACGAGCACTGGAATGTGGGCGGGACAACGCCCAGGCCGCCGGCCTTGACAATGTAAGGTTCGGCTTGGAGCAGGACGTACCGGCCGACACCCGCTTCGCCGCGATCTGGTCAAACCCGCCGATCCGCGTCGGCAAGCCGGCCCTGCACGCGCTGCTGGACACCTGGCTGCCCCGCCTGGTCCCCGGCGGCCTGGCCCACCTGGTCGTGCAGAAGAACCTCGGCTCGGACTCCCTGCAACGCTGGCTGCAGGACCGGGGATGGCCCACCGAGCGCCTCACCTCACGTGCCGGCTACCGGGTCCTGGCCGTCACCAACCCCGAGAAGGACACACCGTGACCACCGCCGACGCCCGCAGGCAGCTGCGCGCCACCGACGTCAAACGCCTCAACCGCGGCTGGCGGCGCCGTACCGAGAGCCGTCTCGGCCTGCTCGTGGAGTCGGTGACCCAGCCGTTCAACGTCGGATCGATCATGCGGTCGGCGGCGGCGTTCGGCGTCGAACACCTGTGGCTGGCCGGCAACGCCACTCCCCCGACCCACCCGGGCGCCCAGAAGACCGGACTGGGCACCGAGCGGCTCGTCCCCTGGGAGCCCGCCGTGCCCGTCCCCGACGCCGTACGGGCCGCGCGCGAGGCCGGGTTCCGCATCGTCGCGATCGAGCTGACCTCCGACGCGCTCCCCCTCCACGAGGCGCCGCTGGACGGCGACGTGTGCCTGGCGGTCGGCGGCGAGGACCACGGCTGCTCCCCCGCCCTGCTCGGCGCCGCCGACGCGGTCGCCTACATCCCCCAGATCGGGCGCGTCGGCTCCCTCAACGTCGCGGTCGCCACCGCCATCGCGCTGGCCGAGACCCGGCGCCGTGAGTGGGCCCGCTGACCTCGCCACGGCGCCGGCGCGGGTCAGCCCTGTGACATGTAGGTGGAGAACTCCTCCAGCGAGATCTCACCGTCCCCGTTGGAGTCCATCCGCTGGACGACCTCCGCGGCCGTCTCGTCGGTGATGTCCTCACCGAGGGCCTTCATCAGCTGCTTCAGCTCGGGAGCCGAGATGTGCCCGTCCTTGTTCACATCGACGATCTCGAAGGTCGCCGCGTAGGCGCTGGTGTCCGCCATGATCAAGCCTTCCTGCTCGGAGACGCGGCCACCGCCGGCCGCAGCGCACGACAACCTAGTCCAAAAGCCGTAACCCAGAAGACATGGACACGAGGTCCCGGCGATCGGCTTTGCCGATGTCATCAGGGTGTGCGGACACAGGCCCGCGCCTTTACGAAGTAAGGTGAGTGGTGAATCGCCTTTCACGCCGCCGAGCCGCCATACTCGAACAGGTGTCACCGGAGTTTGCGTTCCTCGATCACCCCGGGCCCATCCCGTTCGCCCACCGGGGCGGCTCCCTGAACGGCCTGGAGAACTCCATGGCGGCGTTCGGTCGCGCCATCGACCTGGGCTACCGCTACCTGGAGACCGACGTACGGGCCACGGCCGACGGCGTGCTGCTCACCTTCCACGACGCCGACCTGCAGCGGGTCGCCGGACGTCCCGGCGAGATCGCCCGCCTCCCCTACGCCAGGGTCGCCGCCGCCCGCATCGGCGGACGCGAGCCGATCCCGCGGCTGGAGGACGTCCTGGGCGCCTGGCCGGCCGCCCGCCTCAACATCGACGTCAAGGCCGAGAGCGCGATCGGCCCGCTCACCGAGGTGCTGCGCCGCACCGGCGCGTGGGACCGCGTGTGCGTCACCTCCTTCTCCTCCCGGCGGCTGAGACACGTACGCGCCCGCATGCGGCTGCTCGCCGGCCGCGACGTGTGCACCGCGCTCGGCCCCCGCGGCGTCGCCGCGCTGCGCGCCCACTCCGTCGCCGGGCCGCTGTCGGCGCTGCTGCGCACCGCCGCGACCGGCGCGCCGTGCGCGCAGGTGCCCTACCGGTTCGGCGGCACCCGCTTCATCACCCCCTCCTTCCTCGCCGGCGCGCACTCCCTCGGCCTGAAGGTCCACGCCTGGACCGTCAACGACCCCGCCGAGATGGCGCGGCTGCTCGACCTGGGCGTCGACGGCATCATCACCGACGACATCGAGACCCTCCGGGACCTGATGAGGTCCCGCGGCCTGTGGGCGACGGCCACCACATGACCGAGCGAAGCGAGGGAACCGAAAACACGCCCCGGTGGTCACACCCTCCGACGAAGGAGGCCCCGTGACCGACACCGGTGCCGCGGGCGAATCCGTCCGCACCGGCCCGCACGCCACACCCGCCGGCACACCCGCCGCCGTGACCGGCACCGTGGCGGCTCCGGACACCCTGCGCCGCGAACGGCGCGGCTGGTACTTCTACGACTGGGCCAACTCCGCCTTCTCCTCCACGGTCGTGACCGTCTTCCTCGGCCCGTACCTCAGCACCGTCGCCGGCGCGGCCGCGGACGCGCACGGCTGGGTCCACCCGCTGGGCCTGGACGTCCGCGCCAAGGCCGTCTTCCCCTTCGCCGTCACCGTCTCGGTGATCGCCCAGGTCCTGCTGCTGCCCGTCACCGGCGCCCTCATCGACCACACCGGCCGCAAACGCGGCACCCTGGCCCTGTTCGCCTACCTCGGCGCGTTCGCCACGATGGGCCTGTTCTTCGCCTCCGGCGGCCGCTACCTGCTCGCCGCCGGCCTGTTCATCCTCGCCAACATCGCGTTGGGCTGCGCCGACGTCGCCTACAACGCCTTCCTGCCCGACATCGCCGGCCCCGACGAACGCGACGCGGTCTCCTCCCGCGGCTGGGGCTTCGGCTACCTCGGCGGCGGGCTGCTGCTCGCCCTCAACCTCGTGGTGTACCTGCTGCACGACTCCTTCGGGCTGTCGCAGGCCATGGCGGTGCGGATCAGCCTCGCCTCGGCCGGCGTGTGGTGGGCCGCCTTCACCCTCATCCCGCTGCGCCGCCTGCGCGACCACCGCCGGGCCCGTACGGGCGAGAGCGCGTTCGGCGCCGTACGGGCCGGGTTCGCCCAGCTCGGCGTCACCCTCAAGGACCTGCGCAACCGGCCGGTCACGCTGCTGTTCCTGCTGGCGTTCCTGATCTACAACGACGGCGTGCAGACCGTGATCACGCTGTCGGCGACGTACGCGACGCAGGAGCTCGACCTCGGCCAGTCCGTCGTGATCGGCGCGGTGCTGCTGGTGCAGTTCGTGGCGTTCGGCGGGGCGCTGCTGCTCGGCCGGCTCGCCGACCGGTACGGCACCCGCCGCGTCGTGCTGGCCTCGCTCGTCGCCTGGACGGTGGTCGTGGTGGTCAGCTACACGCTGCAACGCGGCTCGATCACGCAGTTCATCGTCCTGGCCGCCGTCATCGGCATGGTCATGGGCGGCACGCAGGCCCTGTCGCGGTCGCTGTTCTCCCACCTGGTGCCGCGCGGGCGCACCGCGGAGTACTTCGGGTTCTACGAGATCAGCGACAAGGGCACCAGCTGGATCGGCCCGCTGGTGTTCGCGTTCGCCCTGCAGCTGACCGACAGCTACCGCAGCGCGATCGTCTCCCTCGTGATCTTCTTCGTGGTCGGTTTCGTCCTGCTGGTCGCCGTGGACGTCCCCCGCGGCGTCCGCGAAGCCGGCAACCCCCTCCCCCGCCGCGTCTGAGCCGCCGCGCGGACGAGCGAAAACCACAGGGTTGGACCGGCTCTGAGGCGGGAATCTTGTGACGGTATCCAGCGTTGCTCCACTAACGAGAACGCAAGCCGTCTGGGAGGCACGTCACGATGGCCGAGCGCGCACTTCGCGGCACCCGACTCGGAGCCACAAGCTACGAGAACGACCGAAACACCGACCTGGCACCCCGTCAGGAGGTCATGTACGACTGCCCGAAGGGCCACCGGTTCACCGTCATCCTGGCCGCCGAGGCCGAGGTGCCGATGACCTGGGAGTGCCGGAGCTGCGGCGCCACGGCCCTGATGGTCGACGGGGAAATGCCGCAGTCAAAGAAGGGCAAGCCCCCGCGCACCCACTGGGACATGCTCATGGAGCGTCGTTCGATCGAGGACCTGGAGGAGGTCCTCGCCGAACGCCTGGCAGTGCTGCGGGCACAGCGCAGGAAGACCGCATAAGCCGAAACGATCGTTGACGGGCCGTGCCGCCAGACCCCTCGGTGGCGCGGCCCGTTGCCGTCGTCCCTCCTCCGCCGGAGCCCGGCCGGCCGCTCAGCGCGGATCACGGTCCTCCTCGATCACCTCGCCCTGGACGACCCGGTGACCAGTGTCCGTACCGCCCGCAGAGCCGCTCTGCGGGCCCGGCTCGTGCCGGGGGCGGGCCATGCCGCCGAAGCCCTCGAATGAGGCCGCTGCGCGGCTCTGCGCGACGCGGACGCGGCGGCCGACGTAGACCGCCAGCAGCCGGCGTATCAGCGGGCGGGTGAACGGCAGCACGAACAGCAGCCCCGCGACGTCGGTGAGGAAGCCGGGCGTGAGCAGCAGAACGCCGCCGACCAGCACCAGCGCGGCATCGGCCAGCTCGCGGTCGGGCAGCCCGCCCTGGCGGAACGCCTCCGTCAGCGCGCGCCAGGCCCGCCGCCCTTCCCTGCGTATGATCCACGCGCCGAGCACGCTCTCCAGGATCAGCAGAGCCACCGTGGGCCATCCGCCGATGGCGTGACCGACCTGAAGGATCACATAGATCTCCAGGACCGGAACCACCAGGAAGGCGATGACCAGCGTCGCGCGAAGCATGGCTCCATTGTGACCCGCCCGGCGCGTGGTTCGCGCGCGGCGCCCCGCATCGGAGGCCCGCGGCGGGGCCACTGTCACGGAACCGCGGTGAACAGTTCGTAGCTGTGGCCGTCAGGGTCGCGGACGTAGACGCCGCGCCCGCCGCCGAGATGGTTCACCTCCCGGTCCCAGCCGTTCGCCGTCCCCGAGCCGAACGCGATCTCCCGCGCCCGCCGCAGCCGCGCCAGGACGCCGTCGAACGTGGCGTCGTCGACGAGGAAGGCGTAGTGGCCCGGCGTGGCCCCGCGCCGATCGTCGAAGTCGAAGGTGAGGTCGTGGTTGATCCGCACCGGCGTGAACGGGCCGGTGTCGGCGCCGGGCCCGGGCAGGCCCAGCAGGTCCGCCAAGAACGCGGCCGAGGCGCGCCGGTCGGTCGCGGGCACGATCAGGTGGTTCAGCACGACGGGCATGACGCCACTCCTCCAGGTGTATGCGATTCGCATGCAAATATACATGCGAATCGCACGCATTAGGATGGCGTCATGCGTTCCGATGAGACCGATGACAGCGGGCTTGAGAACGGCGGGTTCGAGAACGGCGGACCGGCCCTGTTCCGGCTCGTGCGGTTCTGGTCCCGCCGCTGGAGCGGTCTGGCCGCCGAGGAGCTGACCGGGCAGGCACGCCACGTCCAGCACATCCTCACCGTGGAGGCGGCGGAGGGCGCGGCGGACGCCGACGTGGGCACGATCGCGCGCCGGCTGGGCCTGGACCACTCCGGCGCCAGCCGCATGGTCCGCGACGCGGTCGCCGCGGGCTACCTCGTGCGCTCCGCCGCCGAGCGCGACCGCCGGCGCGCGTCGCTGCGCCTGACCGCCGAAGGCCGCGCACTGCTGGAGGGCTCCCGGCGGTGGCAGCGCCGGACCTTCGCCGAGCTCACCGCCGGCTGGGACGACGCCGACCGGGAACGCTTCGCCGGCTATCTGCGGCGGCTCGCCGACGAGCAGGGCGCGTGAGGCGACGCGTCCACGCCGGCCGCCTTTACGTAGTAAGGTTCCGCGTCGTCACGGCGGCGCGGGCGCCTCAGGAGGGGTCGCGTCCCGCCAGGCGGCCCAGGCGGCCCTCCACGCCCCACCGGGTGAGCTTCACGAACGCCTCGACCATGATGTCGCGGCTCATCTTGCTCGCCCCGTGGGTGCGCTCGACGAACGTGATCGGCACCTCGGCGACCTTCAGCCCCGCCCGTACGGTGCGCAGCGTCAGGTCGACCTGGAAGCAGTAGCCCTGCGACGTCACGTCGTCGATGCCGATCTTGCGCAGCGTCGTGGCGCGGTAGGCGCGGAAGCCGCCGGTCGAGTCGTGGACGTGGAAGCCCAGCAGCAGCCGCGAGTAGGTGTTCGCGCCGCGCGAGAGCGCCTCACGCTTCTTCGGCCAGTTCTCCACCCGGCCGCCGCGGACCCACCGCGAGCCGATCACCAGGTCGTTGTCCTCCAGCGCGCTGAGCAGCCGGGGCAGCTCCTCCGGCTGGTGCGAGCCGTCCGCGTCCATCTCGACCAGCACGTCGAAGCCGCGCTCGAGGCCCCACCGGAACCCCGCGACGTACGCCGCGCCCAGGCCTTCCTTGCCCGCGCGGTGCAGCACGTGCACATGGTCGTCCTCGGCCGCGAGGCGATCGGCGATCTCCCCGGTGCCGTCGGGACTCGCGTCGTCGGCCACCAGCACCTCGGCCTGCGGCACGGACGCGCGGACCCGCCCGACGATGCTCTCGACGTTGTCGCGTTCCTGATACGTCGGGATGATCACGAGAACCCGTCCGACGCCCTCCGTGGTCTCCACCCGCTAGGTCCCCCTGCTCGTCCGTGTCCTCCAGGCGGCGACGGCCGCCGCCGCGAACCCAAGCAGCGCCAGCGCCCATTCGGGGGTAGCGCCGAGATGATCGGAAAGCGTACGCGACGAGCGCAGGGGTACGCGCTCGACCTGCACAGCCGGTGTGAATTCCGTCGAACGATCCAGCACGCGGCCGTCGGGGGTGATGATGCCGCTGATGCCGCTCGTCGAGGCCACGAGCATGGTGCGGCCGTGCTCGACCGCCCGCAGCCGCGACATCGCGAACTGCTGCGGCGGCAGGCTGGTCCGCCCGAATGTCGCGTTGTTCGTCTGCACGACCAGCAGCGGGTTGGCCGCCACGTCGCGCACGAGGCCGTCGTAGGCGACCTCGAAGCAGATCACATCACCGATCTTCACCGGCCCGAGGCGCAGGTTGCCGGCCGAGCGGCCCTTGACGAACTCCCCCACCATGTCGAAGCGGGTGATCACCTTGCGCAGGAAGCCGCGGAAGATCGGGATGTACTCCCCGAACGGCAGCGGGTGCCGCTTGACGTAGTAGGCGCCGGGGCCGGTCTTGGGGTCCCACACGATGCCGCGGTTCTCCACATGCTCGCCGTCACCGTGGTCGATCACGGCGCCGACCAGCACCGGCACGCCGATGTCGCGGACGGCCGCGTCGATCACCTGGCGTGCCTGGGGGTCCTGGTACGGGTCCAGGTCGCTGGAGTTCTCCGGCCAGATCACGATGTCGGGCCGGGAGAGCCTGCCCTGGCGTACCTCCTCGGCCAGCTTGTGGGTCTCCCGTGCGTGGTTGTCCAGGACGGCCTCGCGCTGGCCGAGGAAGTCCAGGCCGGCGCGCGGGACGTTGCCCTGGACCACCGCGACCGTCACCGGCCTGCCGCCCGAGGGCCGCGGCACGAAGACGCCGGCCACGCCGAGGACCAGCACCCCGGCCAGCATGAGGGCCACGCCGCGCGGCCCGGCCGGCTCAGCGCCGGGAGACGCCGCGCGCCGCCGCCACAGCGCCAGCGCGGACGCGGCCAGCAGCCCGCCGGTGAGCGCGACCACGAAGCTGATCAGCGGCGCGCCGCCGAGCGGGGCGTAGCCGGTGTAGGGCGAGGCGGTCTGGCTGAAGGCCAGCCGCCCCCAGGGGAAGCCGCCGAACGGCACCCGGCCGCGGACGAACTCCTCGGTGATCCACAGCGCGGCCGTCCACAGCGGCCAGCCGGGCAGCCGGGTGGCCAGGGCGATGCCGGTGCCCAGCAGCGCGAAGTAGAGCGCCTCGAAGACGCTCAGGGCCAGCCAGGCGTCGATCCCGACCGGGCGCAGACCCTCGAACAGCGGGAAGCAGAACGCCAGCCCGTACAGCATGCCGAGCCCGGTCGCGGCGCGCGGGCGGCGGCCGCGCAGAAGGAGGGCGAGCACCGCGGCCGACACCGGCGCGAGCGGCCACCAGCCGATCGGGGGGAAGGCCGCGGCGAGCAGCAGCCCGGCGAGAACCGCCAGGGCCGGTCGTCGCAGTCGTGGGAGAAAACCTCGCCGACGGGACTCATCGGCGACGCCGGGGGTCTCCTCGGCGAGCATGTCCTGCGCCACCAACGCTCCTCGTCCGCATCGTTCGTTCTTGCGGAACCGTATCGTCCGCGGGCCGCGCCGACGAATGGAAGGTGCCGGGGGTGCGCCGCGGCCGCCCGTGCCGCCGCGTGCCGATTCGCCCGGCGGTGCACTCCGCACCGCTCACATCCTGACCCCACCGCGCCGCGCAGCGGGCGCCGTACGCGTGCCGGAACGGAAGAGAGCCCGGGCGGTCCCTTCGAACCGGACCCGTCTCGTCGGCGGCGAGCGCGTCGGTCCGTTGTCTGATGGGTGCCCAGGCTCTAACCGAGTCTCACCGGCGCCGGCCCGGGGTGCTCCCGGCCGGGCGCGCGGATGGCCTGCGTCTGGCTTTCGACGGTTGGCGCCGCACTGCGGCGCTGCCCTTCCCCCGTCACGGCGCAGGTGCCGCGGCGCCCCGGCCGGCCGGCCGGTACGCCCTCTGGTGGACGCCTAGGCAACTTATCGGTATCCGAAGCGATGTCAACCCATGCCGCGCGCGTCACGCACCGTCAGGAGGCGCCGGGGACCACGACCGTTCCGGTCGCCGTGAGGACCACCAGCGGTTCGGCCAGCACCTCCGCGGCCGACTCGCCCTTGTCCGGCAGCGAGCGGCACACCACTCGCGCCTCCAGCGCCAGGGTGCGGCTGCGGCGGCCCACGCGTGTGACGGTCGCGGTCGCCTCCAGCACGTCACCGGCCCGTACGGGGGCGCGGAACCGCACGTCCTCATAGCCGGCGAACAGTCCCTCGTCGCCGTCGGTGCGGATGCAGACCTCGGTCGCGACGTCGCCGAACAGGCCGAGGACGTAGGCGCCGTCCACCAGGCTGCCGCCGTAGTGCGCGTGGCCGTGCGGGACGTAACGCCGGTGCGTGACGGTCAGGCCGACCCGTGCGTCGTCGCTCACGATTCCTCCTGGGGGGTCCAGCTGGGCAGCAGGGCGTGCACCAGGTACGAGGCGACCTCGCCGGGGGTGGTGCCCTTGCCGAAGATGCGGTCGACGCCGAGCTCGGCCTCGGTGACGGTGTCGAAGCGCGGCCCGCCGGCGATGAGCAGCGGGCGTCCCATGCCCGGCCCGACGGCGGTCGGGTAGGCGGCGTGGAAGGCGGCGGCCATCTGCTTGGTGTTGTGGATGTGGGCGTTCTTCTGGGTGACGACCTGGGAGACGAGCACGGCGTCGGCGTTCTCGGCCTTGGCGCGTTCGAGGAGTTCCTCCACGGTCACCTGGGCGCCCATGTTCACGACCTGGATCTCGCGGTGGTACTCCAGGCCCTTCTCCCCGGCGAACCCCTTGACGTTGAGGATCGCGTCGATGCCGACGGTGTGCGCGTCGGTGCCGATGCAGGCGCCGACCACGACGAGGCGGCGGTTCAGCACCGTGCGGATGGCCAGCTCGATCTCCTTGGCCGGCAGCAGCGGGTACTCCCGCCCCTCGGGCACCTCGATGCCGGCGTAGTCGATCAGGTGGTTGACCTTGCCGTAGACGATGAAGAACGTGAAGTGAGGTCCCATCGCCTTGGCGTGCACGACGCTGGCCGGGTCCAGGCCCATCTGCCGGGCCAGGCCCAGGGCGGCCAGCTCGGCGCGCTTGCCGGCCGGCACCGGCAGGGTGAAGGACAGCTGCACCATCGCGTCGCCGGTGGTGTCGCCGTACGGGCGGATGATCGAGGGGAGGTCGGTCGCCTCCGGTACCCCGGTCGTGGTCTCGCGCTGGATCACCGCTGCACGCTCCCTGCGGGTGTCTGGGGCCGGTGGCCCGCGTGGGGGTCTTCGGTCTCGAGGATCTCCAAAGCCGGGCCCACGTAGCCGTCGGCGCGCTCAACCACGCCGTCCAGGCCCTTGCCGCCGTCGGCGGGCCGGCGCGTCACTCCGAAGGTGCCGTCGGCGATCGCCTGCAGGAGGGTGTCGTCGCAGATCCGCTCCAGCAGGTCGACCGACTCCGAGAGCACCTGCTCGGCGCGCTGGACGACGAAGCCGTCGGGCCGGGGCACGAAGTCCTCGGCCAGGGCGCCGCAGGCGTCCCGGACGTACCGGACGTTCTCCAGGGCCAGGTCGCGGTCGGACAGCCAGGGCGTGTGGATGCCCTCGGTCATCATGCCGATCAAGATGATCGACTGGCCGGTCATCACCCCGGCCAGGTTGAAGAACGCGTCCAGCAGGTAGCCGGCGAACACGTTCCCGGTCATGTGCTTGGTCGGCGGCATGTACTTCAGCGGCGCGTCCGGGAACAGCTCGCGGACCAGCTGCGCGTGGGCCAGCTCCAGCCGGAAGGAGTCCGGCAGGGCCGGGTTGATCTCGAAGGCGTGGCCGAGGCCGAGCTGGGAGTCGGCCAGGCCCGCCTCGCGGCCGAAGCGTTCGTTCAGCAGCTGGCTGACCACGACGGTGTGCGCGGCGTCGACCGCGTCGGCGGTGGTGAGGTAGTTGTCCTCGCCGGTGTTGATCACGATGCCGGCGCGGGCGTGGACCTGGCGGGAGAACCGCTGGTCGATGAAGGTGCGCCGGGGGTTGATGTCGCGGAAGATGATGCCGTACATGCAGTCGTTGAGCATCATGTCGAGGCGTTCGAGGCCGGCGAGCGTGGCGATCTCGGGCATGCACAGGCCGGAGGCGTAGTTCGTCAGCCGCACGTAGCGGCCCAGCTCCTTGGACACGTCGTCCAGGGCGGCGCGCATGAGCCGGAAGTTCTCCTGGGTGGCGTACGTGCCGGCGTAGCCCTCGCGGGTGGCGCCCTCGGGCACGAAGTCCAGCAGCGACTGGCCGGTGGAGCGGATCACCGCGACGACGTCGGCGCCCTCGCGCGCGGCGGCCTGCGCCTGCGGGATGTCCTCGTAGATGTCGCCGGTGGCGACGATGAGGTACACCCACGGCTTGGGCGGGTCGCCGACCTCGGTGAGCAGCTGGTCGCGTTCGGCGCGGCGGCGGTCGATGCGGGTGATGCCCTCCCGGGCGGCGGCGCGGGCGTGCGCGGTGGCCGCGGCGGCGTCGTCGCCGGAGGGCAGGCGGAAGGTCACCGCGCCCAGCGCGGCGGCCTGCGCCAGTGCGGACAGGTCGGCGTAGGACTCGCGGCGCAGGGCGTCCCAGACGGGCAGCGCGACGCCGTGTTCGAGGCCGACCTGGTCGCGTACGGCGTCGACGAGGTGGTTCACCCACGGGCGGCCGTCGGCGTCGGCGCCGGACAGGCCGGCCAGGCGCAGCTGCGCGCGTTCGACCGAGACGGTCGTGTGCGTGCGGGCCATCTCGATGACCGGCTCGGCGGCGCGTTCGGCGAGGCGGCGTGCCTTGGCCACCACCTGCGGATCCAGGTTCAGTTTGCCCATCACTCCTCCACCCGCTCCTTGAAGATCTTCGCTACGCCGGGCTCGGTGCGCAGCAGGTCCAGCGCCATCTGCGCGTGCCCTGGGGCGTACCCGTTTCCGATCAGCATGGTCACATCGGCGGCCAGTCCCTCGGCGCCGAGCGCCGCGGCCGAGAACGAGGTGGCCATCGAGAAGAACACGATCGTGCCGCCCGCGGCGGTGGCCAGGATCGCGCCGTGCTCGCAGCCGGGCACGTCGACGCAGACCACGGTGACGTCGGCCGGCGCGCCGACGGCGCCGGCGAGCGCGATCGGGTCGCGGGCGTCGGCGATCACGACGTCGTCGGCCAGTCCGGCCGCGCGCAGCCGCGCCGCCTCGGCCTCGAACGGGACCACTCCGATGGTACGTGCGGCGCCGGCGCGGCGAGCCGCGGCCAGGGCCAGGGACCCGCTCTTGCCCGCGGCGCCGATCACCGCGACGACCGGCGCGGTACGGGCGGCGACGACGCGGTGGGTGAGGGCGGGCGCGCCGCAGACGTCCATGACGGCCAGGCTCAGCCCGGCGGGCAGGTCGGCCGGGAGTTCGGCGGCGATCGAGCGGGCGAACAGGATCGCGTGGCCCTCGGCCGGGACCTGTTCGCCGTGGCCGTCCCAGCGGCGCAGGTCGTCCTCGACGTGCAGCGGCGTGAGGGTCAGGGAGACCAGGGTGGCGATCCGCATGCCGGGCGTCAGGCCCAGCGGGGACCGCGGGCCCACCTCGTCGACCACGCCGATGAGCATGCCGCCCGAGCCGGTGACCGGGTTGTGCATCTTGCCGCGGGTCCTGATGATCTGCAGGACCTCGGCGCGGATGGCGTCCGGATCGCCGTCGTGGGCGGTGTGGAGCTGCCGGTAGGAGGCGGCGTCCAGGTTCAGGCGTTCGAGGCGTACGCGGACCTCGTCCTCGCGGATCCGCGGATCGGGATCCAGACGGCGGGCCGCCTGCGGCAGAACGCCGGGCGGCTCCAGGACCCGGTGCAGACCGACCGGAGAGCTGTTCATCCCTCACCTCAAGGTAGCGTGTAGTGGAATATCTGCTGGGGGAACCTAGTTTAGAGAAAGAATTTCCCGTATGGTCCCGCAGACAGTGAACATCATCCGCGATCTCCGCGACAGACTAGGGGTGAAGCTCGTGACCGCTCTCGCCGAAGACTCGGTGGTGTCCCTCGATGGCCGCCTCCAGCCGTACACGTACCAGCGTCATGAGCTGATCGAGCCCGACTGGCGTCGCTTCCCCGGCTGGCGGGAGGTCACCACGGCCGAGTGGGAGTCCGCGCAGTGGCAGCGCGCGCACTGCGTCAAGAACGTCCGCCAGCTGCGGAACCTCATGGGCGACCTGCTGAGCGAGGAGTTCTACGCCGACCTGGAGCGGGACCAGCGCGAGCGGGCCACCATGTCGATGCTGCTGCCCCCGCAGATGCTCAACACCATGAACGTCGACAGCACCGAGGCCTTCTACGCCGACCCCGTACGGCGCTACATGCTCCCGGTGTTCAGCGACCGGCGCACCGACTGGCCCTCGCACCCGTTCGCCAGCCGCGACTCCCTGCACGAGGCCGAGATGTGGGCGGTGGAGGGGCTGACCCACCGCTACCCCACCAAGGTCCTGGCCGAGCTGCTGCCCACCTGCCCCCAGTACTGCGGCCACTGCACCCGCATGGACCTGGTCGGCAACTCCACCCCGCAGATCGACAAGCACAAGTTCGCCCTCAAGCAGCCCGACCGGCTCGAGGAGATGCTGGCCTACCTGCGCGACACCCCGCAGGTCCGTGACGTGGTCGTGTCCGGCGGCGACGTGGCGAACATGCCGTGGGCGCGCCTGGAGGGCTTCGTCGACCGGCTGCTGGACATCGACAACATCCGCGACATCCGCCTGGCCACCAAGGCCCTCATGGGCGTGCCCCAGCACTGGCTGCAGGACGACGTACGCGCCGGCGTGGAACGCCTGGCCACCAAGGCGCGCAAGCGCGGCGCCCAGCTCGCCATCCACACGCACGTCAACGCCGCCCAGTCGATGACGCCGCTGGTCGCCAAGGCGGCCCAGGCCATGCTCGAGGCCGGCGTCCGCGACGTGCGCAACCAGGGCGTGCTGCTGCGCGGCGTCAACACCAGCGTCGAACAGCTGCTGGACCTGTGCTTCGCGCTGCAGGACAACGGCGTGCTGCCCTACTACTTCTACCTGTGCGACATGATCCCCTTCAGCGAGCACTGGCGGCTCTCGCTCGCCGAGGCCCAGCGCCTGCAGCACGGGATCATGGGGTACCTGCCCGGCTTCGCCACCCCGCGCATCGTGTGCGACGTGCCCTACGTCGGCAAGCGCTGGGTGCACCAGGTCGCCGACTACGACACCGAGCGCGGCATCTCCTACTGGACGAAGAACTACCGCACCGCCCTGGAGGCCGACGACCCCGAGGCCCTGGAGCGCCGGTACGAGTACTACGACCCGATCCACACGCTCCCCGAGAGCGGGCAGTCCTGGTGGGAGGACCACGCCCGCGAGGCCGACGGCCGGGACGTCGGCCTGGCCGCGGCCAGCCGCGCCGCCTCCGAGGCCATCCGGGACGCCTAGTACGTCACCGGTCCGTGGCCGGTCGGGTCAGGAGACCGTGAACCCGTCGCAGCCGATGTAGTAGGCGTCTCCGTTCGGGTGCACGTGGTACCACACCACCGTCCACGTGCCCGTGCCGAGGTCGTAGGCCCAGTCCTTCGGCTGGGAGAAGTCCCGCGGGTAGTGCAGGGTCGCCCAGCCGTCGGCCCTCAGCGCGACCGGGCGCGTCGTGACGATCCCGGTGATCCGGTTGCCGCGCAGCGCCACCGGGGGACGCATCTCGGCCGCGACGTAATAGCCGCTGGGCGCGCCGTCGGCCGCGCGGAACCCGACGTCGACGCTGCCACGCGGCGCGGCCGGTTCGCGCGGCGCCGTCCACTGCGCCCCCAGCGCCTGCGAGGCGCTCTCGGTCCGCACGGCGGGCGCGCATCGGCCGTCACGGGGCGACCAGGCCAGCGCCGCGAAGTCCGCGTCGGTCTCCTTGGAGAAGACGTCCGTGGGCGTCCCGGCGCCCGTGGGGCGGGTGGGTCCGCCGGTGGCGCCCGGCGAACGGCCGGCCCGCGCCGTGCCCGATGAGGTTCCCGATGACGAAGGGGAGTCGGTCGCGCCGCCGGCGCCCGGCAGGAACTGGAACAGCAGCACCCCCGCGGCGACGGCCGCCGCCGCGCCACCGCCGATCACCGCGAGCAGGGTCCGGTGGGAACGCGCGGCCGGGGCGGGCCCGGTGAGCACGCCGGTCGCCCGGTCGTGGCCGGACGGCACGAGACCGTGGGCGACCGCCGTCGGAAGGTCGGACGGCGGGACCTCGGTCAGGTCCAGCAGCCGCCGGTACGCCGGGTCCTCGGTGATCGCGCCCGGGACGCCGCACAGCGCCGGCACCTGCCCCGCGGCGGGCCGCGCCGCGGGGTCCTTGTCGGCACACCGCGCGATGAGCCCGGCCAGGGCCGGATCGACCCCGGCCACGTCGATGGGCTCGTGAACGCTGCGGTAGATCACCCCGTGGGAGTCGCCCGCGCCGAACGGCGGACGCCCGGTGGCCGCGTACGCGAGCGTTCCGGCCAGCGCGAACACGTCGGCGGCCGGGCTCATCCGCTGCCAGCGGATCACCTCCGGCGCGAGATACCCGGGCGTGCCCGCCGCCGCGCCGGTGTGCGTGATCGCCGTCTGGTCGTCGCCGCGGGCGATCCCGAAGTCGATCAGGCGCGGACCGTCCGGGGCCAGGATCACGTTGTGCGGCTTGAGGTCGCGGTGCTGCACCCCGCGCGCGTGCACGTCGGCGAGCGCCTCACCGAGCGCGGCCATCAGCCGCAGGCAGGTCCCCACGGGCAGCGGCCCGTGCCGCGTCACGGCCTGGGTCAGGGTCGGTCCCTGGACGTACTCGGTGGCCAGCCAGTACGGGGGCGCGTCGAGGCCCGCGCCGACCAGCGCGGCGGTGAACGGGCTGCGCAGGTCACCGACGGTCGCCACCTCACGGCGGAACCGCGCCAGCGCCTCGGCGCTGTCGAAGTCGGCGCGGATCACCTTGAGCGCGACGTGTCGGCCGCCCGGGGACAGCCCGAGGTAGACCTGCCCCATCCCGCCCGCGCCCAGCCGCGCCAGGACCCGATACCCGCCGATCTCCGCCGGGTCGCCGGCGCGAAGTGCCTCCATCGTCGGCCGCTCCGTGGTGATCCGCTCGTGCACGCCCCTCGTGCATCCGGGCGATCTTAGCGATCTGGGACGGTTCTTGACCGGATGCGGGAAGGACGGCGGCACGGCCGCCGAATTCCGGCGGCGGGCTTCGGCGGCCGCGTGATCACTCCCCCATACGCCGGGCGATCGACGGAGGTTCCCGGCCGGCGAGGAGCCAGCCCGCGATGGCGGCGGCGAGCGGTGTGCCGGCCACGATGCCCACCGGGTAGCCGATCGGCACCCGGCCGAAGACCGCCAGGTCGTGCCGGTAGACCGCGAGCAGCCCCAGGCACGCGCCGGCGACTCCCAGCACCACGCCGAGCAGGGCCAGCGCGCCGGCGGTGGTCGCGGTGAGCGCACGCCGGATCCCGCGGGTGGCGCCGGCGGCGGTCAGGGTGCGCAGGTCGGCGGCGGCCTCGCTGCGGATCAGCCCGACCGTCATGGCCAGGATGCCGAGTGCGAGCAGCATGCCGACGCCGGTGGCGCCGATTCGGATGTTCTGGACGGCGGCGTGACCGGTCCGGGTCTCGATGGTCAGCCCGGCGGCGGCCGCGATCTTTCGGGCGCCCGCGATCTGCTCCCCGGTGAGCGGGCCACCGGACTGGATGAGCCAGCCGGCGCGGGCACGGGTCCAGTGCCGGCGGGCCAGACCGCTCGCGGTGATGACGGAGGTGGGCAACGACGTGTAGGCCGGAGTGTGGATGCGGGTGATGACCGGTACGTCTGTGGCCCGGCCCGTCTTGCTCCGGACCGGGAACACGGGCCGGCCGGACCGGCCGGTGAGGACGTCCGCGGCCGGTGCGACCGCGGCCGGATCGACGCCGAGGAAGCGGAGCAGCGCCGGCGACGCCACGTACAGCGGGATGTCGCCGCACTCGGTGCCGCGTGGGAGGCAGAAGATCGCGGGCATCCGCGCCGGCCTGCCGTCGTCCGTCTGCGGCGGGAGGTCCGGGTCGATCGGCACGTCCAGCGGAACGGTGACCGGATGGTCGAGGGCACTCGCGACGCGGTCGACCTGCGCGGTGAGCGCGTTCACCTCGGCGGCGGTCCGGACCGGAACAAGGTTCGCCGCCGGGCCGGAACCGGTCGCCTTGATGACCATCTGCCGGTCGCCGAGGTTCCCGGTCTCCGCGGTGCCCTGGGCGTCGGTGGCGAGGACGACCAGGGCCGCCGCGATGCCGAGTGCGAGGCTGATCGCGGCCACCGCCGCCCCGGACCTGGCCTGATGCCGGGCCAGGTCGCGCAGGGCCAGCCGTACGGCGACGGGTGCGCGCCGACCGGCCGCCGCGAGCACCCGGATGGCCGGCGGACCGGCGAAGAGGATCGCCAGCGCGGTCGCGGTCGCACCCGCGGCCACCGGCCACGGATGCGTCTTCTGGCCCCAGGCCAGCAGCCCGACCCCGGCCGCGAACAGGCCCGCGCCGAGCAGCGCGGAACGGTGGCCGCGCCGGGGCACGGGCGGGCGGCCGGACAGCGCGGCCGTGACCGGGACTCGCGACGCCACCCGGGCCGGCCGCCACGCCGCGCCGGTCGACATCGCGACCGCCAGCGCCCCCAGGGCCACGACCAACGGCCATGGGATGCCGGACAGCGCGATCCGGTGGTTCACCGTGTTCTCCAGCCGGGGCGCGACGAACGGCCACAGCGCCAGCCCCTCGATCGTGCCGAGGAACGCGGCGACCGCGCCGACCAGGAAGCCGGTGGCCGTCATCACCAGCCGTACCTGCCTACCGGTCGCGCCGATCGCCGCCAGCATCCCCAGCTGCCGCAACCGGCGATGCGCCAGCACCGCGAACGCCGCGGCGGCCACGAACGCGATGAGCAGCAGCAGGATCATGGCGCCGGCCAGCACCAGCGTGGTGGCCATCAGCTTGCCGTTGTCGCTCCCGACGCCCTCCGCCATCGGACTGGCGGTACGTAGGTGGAGACTGCCGGCTCCGACGTCCCGCTTCTGCCCGACCAAGACCGACAGGGTCCGCGGCCGGACCGACGACGGGTCCACCAGGACGAACTCGTCGCTCAGATCACTCGGGTTCTCCGCGATGCCGACGATGGTCCGGGCATGCCCGTCGAGCGAGATCGTGCCGCCGAGCCGGAGGCCGAGCAGCCGTGCCGTCCCATCGGTGATCGCGGCCTCCGCGGTGCCGGACGGGTACCGGCCCCGGCGGATGGCCAGCAGCGGTCCGGCGAAGGCGCCGTGCATCCGCTGCGAGCGGTATTCGACCGGAGTGGCCGAGCCCGGGGCCTTGACGTAGTCGTGTCCGACCACGTCGATGGCGCCGACCGCATGGCGAAGGATCGCCAGGTCGTCCGCCACCGCCTGCGGGTCCTCGCCGTCCAGGCTCAGCATCGTGCCGGCCGAGCCCAGTTGCGAGTCCGTGGTCTGCGGCACGTTGTAGACGGCGGTACCGCCGCAGACGGCCGCCATCACGGCCACCATCAGCAGGACGGTCACCAGGGCCTGCGAGCGCCACTCCCGGCGCAGCAGCCGCCAGGACCAGCGCACCAGGGCCCGGCGCGCCGGCACTCCACCGCCGGTCGCGGACCGGGCCGGCGCCATGACGCTCATGAGCCCTCCTGCGTCGGGGGAGAGACCAGGCGCGCGTGTCTCCTGATTCGCTCGCTCCGCTCACTCATGAGTCCGCCTGCGTCGGGGGAGAGACCAGGCGCGCGTGTCTTCTGATTCGCTCGCTCCGCTCACTCATGAGTCCGCCTGGAGCAGCGACTCGGGTCCGGCCGGCGGTGCCGTCTGGTCGATGGTGACGCCGTCCCGGACGAACACCACCCGGTCGGCCCAGGCGGCGAGCTGCGCGTCGTGGGTGGCCAGTACGGTCACGGCCCCTTCGTCGCAGGCCGCGCGCAGCAGCCGGACGACGGCCTCGCCCGTGTGGGTGTCCAGCGCGCCGGTCGGCTCGTCGGCCAGGAGCAACCGGCGTTCGCCGACCAGCGCCCGGGCGATCGCGACCCGCTGGCGCTGCCCGCCGGACAGCTCGTCGGGGTAGCGGCCCGCCTCGCCGGCCAGACCCACCTGCTCCAGAGCGCGTCGCGCCGAGGCCGCCGCGGCCTTGGACCTGGTCCCGTCCAGCTCCAGCGGCAGCGCGATGTTCTCTGCGGCCGTGAGCCCGGGAAGCAGGTTGAAGTCCTGGAAGACGTAGCCGACGTGGCGGCGGCGCATCCGGGCCTGGTCGCTCCGCGACATCGCCGAGAGCGGGTCGCCTTCGACCAGCACCGTGCCGGACGTCGGCTGTTCGAGGCTGCCCGCGATGGTGAGCAGGGTGGACTTGCCCGAGCCGCTGGGGCCCATGATCGCGACCATCTCACCGGCCCGCACCGACAGGTTCACTCCGGTCAGGGCGCGCACCTGCGCCGGGCCCGCGCCGTACACCTTGGACACCTCGCGCAGTTCGAGCACCGGGGTCATCGGGCCGCCCTCGCTCGCCGCCGCTCGCCCGGGACCGGCTCCGGGACCGGGGTGGGCAGGTGGCGGAGCCGGGCTTCGGCGGCGTCCAGCCAGCGGACGATCGCCTCCAGCCGGAAGAGTTCCGCGTCGGCCACCAGGAGCAGGCCGAGATCGTCCTCGGCGTCCCGCTTCAGCCGGGTGTAGCGGTGCATCGTCTCGACCAGGCGCCTGCGGTGCGTCTGCAGGATGGTGGCGACCTCGACGCCGGGCACCCGCAGGGCGACCAGCACCTTGATCACCAGCTCGTCGCGCGGCGGGGCCTCGTCGGCGGGCGGTGTGGTCAGCCACGCGGTCAGCTCGGCCCGGCCCTTCTCGCTGATCCGAAAGGACTTCTGCGGGCCGGGCTCATCGGTGTCGTCGGATTCCACCAGCCCGTCGCGTTCGAGCCGCTGGACCGTCGTGTAGACCTGACCGACGTTGAGCGGCCAGACCTCCCCGGTCCGCGCCTCGAACTCCTGACGCAGCTGCAGTCCGTACTTGGGGCCCTCGCTGAGCAGGGCCAACAGCGCATGTCGCACACTCATCGGCAATCACCTCGGCTTGTATACCGAGTATAATACTCAGTATAGAGAGGCCCTTGGCAAGCCCTCGCGGGGTGCGAACACGAGCGCCGCGGCCGACGGCCCGGGAAGGGCCACGGTGAGCCGCGGCGCGGGGTATCAGGTGCCCGCCGGACCGCCGCCGGGCACCAGGACGCCGTCGACGCGGCGGGGGATGCCCGGGCCGGCGTCGCGCAGCTCGGGCGGGAGCAGCGCCTCCGGGGCGTCCTGCCACGTGACCGGGCGCAGGAACCGCCGGATCGCGGTCGTGCCCACCGAGGTGTGCAGCGGGTTGGACGTGGCCGGGAACGGGCCGCCGTGGTGCATGGCGTGGCTGACCGCGACGCCCGTGGGAAAGCCGTTCCACACGAGCCGGCCCGCCCGCTCCCGCAGCACCGCGGCGAGCCGCGCGGGCAGGTCGGTCTCCCCCTCCCCGGTGTGGACGGTCGCGGTCAGGTTGCCCGGCAGGCCCGACAGGATCTCCAGCAGCGCTTCGGGCCCGTCGTACTCCACCAGCACACCGGCCGGCCCGAAGCACTCCTCCAGCAGCGGCCCGGCGAAGTCCTGCGCGCGCACCGTGAACAGCACCGGTGCCAGCGGCCCGTCGCCGGCGGCCAGGACCGCCACGCCCCGCTGCCCCGTCAGCCGGCCGACGCCGTCGCGGAACCCCTCGGCGATCCCGGCGTTCAACAGCACCGTCCCGCCCAGGTCACGTACGCGGCGGGCCGTCTCGGCGCGGAACCGCTCCCCCGCCTCCCCGGCCGGGACGAACGCCAGCCCCGGCTTGGTGCAGAACTGCCCGGCGCCGAGCGTGAACGAGGCGACGTACCCCTCGGCGATCTCGGCGGCGCGCCCGGCGGCGGCCTCGGGGGTGACCACCAGCGGGTTGAGGCTGCCCATCTCGGCGTAGAACGGGATCGGGTCGGGCCGGGCGTTCGCCACGTCGAACAGGGCGCGCCCGCCACGGTAGGAGCCGGTGAAGCCGACCGCGCGGATCGCCGGATGGCCCGTCAGGTCCGTGCCGGCCCGGGCGCCGTGGACCAGTCCGATGGTGCCCTCCGGCGCCCGCGCCTCCCGTACGGCGGCGTCGAGCAGCTCAAGGCACAGCTGGGAGGTGGCCGGGTGGGAGGGGTGCGCCTTGGCCACGACCGGGCAGCCCGCGGCGAGGGCCGAGGCCGTGTCGCCGCCCGGCACCGAGAAGGCCAGCGGGAAGTTGCTCGCGCCGAACACCCCGACCGGCCCGAGCGGGACCAGCATGCGGCGCAGGTCCGGCCGCGGGCCCATCGGGGTCGGGCCGGCGTGGTCGATGGTCGCCTCGACGTAGGAGCCCTCGTCCAGGACCTCGGCGAACAGGCCCAGCTGGAAGCAGGTGCGGGTGAGCTCGCCGTTCAGGCGCTGCTCCCCCAGCGCGGTCTCGCGGTCGGCGACCGCCACGACCCGTTCCCGTGCCTCCTCCAGGGCGCCGGCCATCGCCCGCAGCAGCCCGGCGCGGCCGTGGCGGCCCATCGCCTCCAGCCCGGGGAAGGCCGCCGCCGCCCGTTCGCACGCGGCGGCGGTCTCCTCGGCGGTGCTCTCCTGCGCGGCGGTGGTCACGACCTCACCGGTCCGCGCGTCGACGCTCGTTACCGCGGTCACCCGCGATCACTCTCCCTTCGGGACGGCCGGCACTCGCCTACGAGCGTGCCACTACGGCGTGCCGCGGGTGCGCGCGGCCCGGTACTCGGCCACCACCAGGTCGGTCAGCTCCCGCAGCGAGGTCTCCGCGGCGGCCTTGTCGAAGGTGATCTGGCCGTGCTGGAGCAGGTTGACGCGGTCGCAGACCTCCAGGACCTGCGCGTAGTTGTGCGCGATGATGATCACCGAGACCTCGCCGCGCTCCTTCAGCCCACGGACCAGGTCCAGGATCAGCGCGCCCTCCTTGGCGCCCATGGCCGCGAGGGGCTCGTCGAGCAGCAGGATCTTCGCCTCGGAGTACACCGAGCGCGCCACCGCGATCGCCTGCCGCTGCCCGCCGGACAGTTTGGCGACCTCCACGTCGACCGAGGGGATGTTCACCCCCATGTCCTCCAGGTGGCGGCGGGCGAGCCGGCGCATGGCCCGGTTGTTCAGCAGCGGCCAGCGCACGCGCTCACGGCCGAGGAACATGTTGTGGTAGACGCTCAGCTCGTTGATCAGCGCCAGATCCTGGTAGACGGTGTCGACGCCGAGGGAGCGCGCGTGCTCGACCGACTTGAGCGTCACCTCCTGCCCGTCGATGAGGATCCGCCCGGAGTCGGGCTGGTGGAACCCGCACAGGATCTTCATCAGCGTCGACTTGCCCGCGCCGTTGTCGCCGATCAGCCCGAGCACCTCGCCGCGCTCCAGGCGCAGGTCGATGTCGGTGAGCGCGGTCACCGCGCCGAAGCTCTTGGCCAGGTGCTCGGCCCGCAGCACCTCGGTCGGGAGTCCTCGTTCGTCGGAGGAAGAACCAGGCGCACTGTGCTTGTCGATTCCCTCGCTCCGCTCACTCATGACCGGCCCGCCCTTCGCAGCCTCGTCAGATGGACGTTGAGGATCATCGAGACGAGGATCGCCACACCCAGGATGATGTTGAACGGGTTCGCGCTGATGCCGATGAGGTTGAAGCCGTTCTGCAGTTCGGCCAGCACGAGCGCGCCGAGCAGCGCGCCGATCACCGTGCCGGAGCCACCGGCCAGGGCGGTGCCGCCGATGACCGCGGCCGACACGGCGGTGAACATCGCGCCGGTGCCGCCGGAGCTGGGGTCGATCGTGGACGTGCGGAACGCCTCCAGGATCCCGGCGAACGCCGCCAGCGCGCCCGTCACCATGAAGTTGCCGATCTTGATCCGGGCCACCTTGATGCCCGCCTCGCTCGCGCCCAGCAGGTTGCCGCCGACCGCGACCGTGTGCAGCCCCCACCGGGTGCGGATCAGCACGAGGTGGAAGAACGCCACGATCAGCACGCACCAGATCAGCTCGGACCAGTCCGCGTGCCCGAACCAGCCCGCCAGGCCCTGCGCCGCCGGCG
The DNA here is from genome assembly GCF_050936355.1 of Actinoallomurus sp. CA-142502. NCBI lineage: Bacteria > Bacillati > Actinomycetota > Actinomycetes > Streptosporangiales > Thermomonosporaceae > Actinoallomurus > Actinoallomurus sp. CA-142502. The sequence goes on along the minus strand of NZ_JBNJMY010000001.1, from coordinate 5,492,676 downwards.
GGATCTCCGCCGGGTAGGCGTGGGAGGTGGTGAGGGTGATGCCCTGTACCAGGAACATCGTGCCCAATGTCGTCACGAACGAGGGCACCCGCAACAGCACCGTCACCGCCCCGTTGACCAGGCCGATCACGGCGCCCGCCAGCAACGCCACCACGATCGCGATGATCGGGTACATGCCGTAGTAGTCGACCAGGTAGTGCATCAGGAACGGCGCCAGCGTGAACACCATCCCGGCCGACAGGTCGATCTCGCCGCTGACCAGCAACAACACCTCACCGACCGCGACGATCGCGTACGGGGCGGTGCCCTGGGAGATGTTCACCAGGTTGTCGTGGCTCAGGAACTCCGAACGGGCCGACTGGAAGTAGATCAGCAGCGCGACCGCCACGACGAGGATCGTCGCCTCGCGCCGCCGCAGGAACGCGTCGGCGGCACGGCCCAGCGGCCACGGCGTGCGCGGTGCCGGCGTCTTCGCCTCGGGCGCCTCCGTCTCACTCACGGGGCCGCCCATCACTTGTGCGCGATGGGGCCGGAGTGGTTCAACAGCTGCTGCTGGGTACTGGAGCCCTCGAACCGGGTCTTGGTCGCCAGGTACGGCTGGACGTTGTCCTTGGTGACGAACAGCAGCCCGGTGTTGGTCTCCGACGGCGCGGCCAGCCCACCCGACAGCTTGTACAGCCACAGGTACAGCACCGGAAGGAACCCCTGCAGGTACGGCTGCTGGTCGATGGTGAAGTCCAGGTTCCCCGCGCTGACCGCCTGCAGCGTCGCGGGGTTGAGGTCGAAGCCGCCCGCGGCCACGCCCTTGCTCTTGAGCCCGTACTTGGCCACGACCTTGCCGACGCCCTCGGTGGAGCCGGCGTCGACGGCGAACATGCCCTTGAGGTTCTTGTGCCCCTGGGCGTACGCGTCGATGGTGGACAGCTCCTTGGGCAGTTCGGCGCCGCTGGCCACCGATGTGAAGTTGATCGGCTTGCCGGAGGCCTTGATGGCGTCCTTCGCGCCGTCGATGCGCGGCTGGATGTTCAGGGACCCCGGTGTCGCGATGAACCCGACCGCGTCACCGCCCTGCATGAGCGAGGCGATGCGCTGACCGAGCTGGTAGCCGGAGGTGTACAGGTCCTGGCCGATGTAGGCGAGCCGGTTCGAGCCGGGGTCGCCCTTGGCGCCGTCGGCGTTGTAGGAGACCACCGGGATGCCCGCGTTCAGCGCCTTGTCGATCGGCGCGCGGAACGCCGTCTTGTCCACGACCGCCACCGCGATGCCGTCGGCCTTCGCGGAGATCGCCGAGTTCAGCGCGTTGACCATCTGCGGCACGACCGAGTCCTGCGAGCCGGTCCACTGGAACTCACAGTTCAGCAGCGCGCAGGCGTCCTGGGCGCCGTACTGGGTCGGGGTGAAGAACGGGTTGGTCGTCACGTGGTTGACGAAGACGAACTTCCACTTCGGCGTCGAGGGGAAGGGCCCCACGCCGCCCTTGGCGGTCGAGCCGGCGTCCTTCTTGTTGCTGGAGGAGCACGCGGCGAGCAGCGCCGACGCGGCCGCGGCGGCACTGACCATGCCCGCTCCGCTGAGAAGCCGCCGTCGCGTCGCGCCCTCCAGGCCGAGGGTGTCGACGGCCTCTTCGACCTTGGGGTGGACCTGGGTCATCACGAACCTCCGGGATCAGTGGCGGTGGGCCGAGCACGCGCGGCGCCGACCTCAGGGACGCGCATCCCCCGCCCGCCCCCGATCCGGGCGGTTGTTCGGTATTTCGAACGTCGTTCGAACACCTTGCCGCGACCGTAGAATCCGGTGCCAGGCCTGTCAAGGACCGGCCGGCAGCAGCCGTGAGGACCCGCTCTCCACCGCGTCGGGCCGGTAGCGGCGGAGCATCGCCAGCCCGATCGCCGCGCGGCGGACCCGCTCCCGCGCGGTCGCCACGGCCACCGGCTCCAGGTGGCGGCCGGAGGGGTAGATTCCCGGGGCGTTGCGGACGGTGAACTTCAGGTGGACCGGCGCTGCCACCCGTACGATCTCGGGCACCTCGTAGTAGCGGACCGTCCCGCCGAAGTCGTCGGCGCCCTCGACGTACAGGTCCAGCGGCACGTCGACGGCCGCGCGGATCGCGGCGACCTGCGCGAGGCTCAGGTCGACCGGCAGGTTGACGGTGGTGACGCCGAGATCCTCCAGCAGCCGCGCGGTCGCGGGGTTGGCGGCCGGCAGCGACACCGACGACTTCAGGATCAGGTCGGGGGGCAGATCGCCGGTGCTCTTCATCCGGCCCAGCACCCACAGCTGGCCCACGTCACCGACCAGGACGCTGCGCAGCCCGAGCCCGACCGCGCGCACGACGTCCTCGATGCCGTACACGAGCTGGTCGGCGCCGCGCAGGGAGCCGGAGCCGACCGCGCCCGACGAGGCCGTCACCTGCACGCCGACGTCCCAGGAGGCCCGCGGGCCGACGAACAGGCAGATCTCGATATCGTGCTCGGCGCCGAGGGCGAGCATCTCCCGGATCTCCGCGTCGGTCTGCAGCATGATGCCGCTGCCCTGGCTGATCCGGTGCACCCGCACACCGTGCTCGCGGGCGGCCTCGACCACGGCGCGAAGAGCCGACGGCCCCTCCACCGAGGGGATCTCCACCCGGTACTGCCCGCCGTCGGGAAAGCGCCGGGCCGACTCCGGCGGCACACCGAGGTCACGCTCCGGCAGCCCCAGCGAGGACAGGTAGCGCCGGGTGGCCCCCATCGGATCGACCGGACGGGCTGCGTCTCCGGTTCCCTCGCTGCGCTCGGTCACGGCGCCCTCCTGCGTCGGAGAAGTGACCGGACGGGCTGCGTCTCTGGTTCCCTCGCTTCGCTCGGTCACGGCGCCCTCCTGCGTCGGAGAAGTGACCGGGCGGGCTGCGTTTCCAGTTCCCTCGCTGCGCTCGGTCACGGCGCCTCCCTGTTCGACATTTCGGACGCGATACGGACTGCTGCCGGCATCTGGACGGTAAGTGCGTGTTCTGCCAGCGTCAACGGCCGTTTCGCCGGGAACGCGACATGCACCGGGCGGCCGCGTGCCGTTGACACGGCCGCCCGGCCATGCCTAGCCTGCGCCCGAGATTTCGCACAGCGTTCGGCGGGCGGTGATCGGCGATGGGACGTACGGTGCCGGCGGTCACCCGCGCGCTCGACGTCCTCGAGCTGTTCCTCGACCGCCCCAGCCTGTCCGCCCCGGAGATCACCGAGCGTCTCGGGCTGCCCCGGACGACCGTTCACGAGCTGGTGACCACGCTCACCGACCGCGCCTACCTCATCCCGACCCCCGGCCAGCCGACCCGCTACCGGCTCGGCATGCGCCTGTTCCAGCTCGGCAGCGTCTTCGCCGAGCAGCTCGACCTCGCCCACGAGGCGCGGGAGGTCGCCCGGCGGGTCGCGGCCCACTGCGACGAGACGGTGCACGTCGCCGTCCTCGACGGCGCGGACGTCGTCTACATCGCGAAGGTCGACAGCACCCACCCGGTACGGATGGTCTCCGCGGTCGGGCGGCGCCTGCCCGCGCACTGCACCGGCGTGGGCAAGATGCTGCTGTCCGGCCTGTCGCCCGACGCCCTGGACGCACGCGTGCCGCGCGACCGCGACCTGCCCGGCATGACACCGCGCAGCATCACCTCCCCCACACGGCTGCGCGCCCGCCTGGAGCGGATCCGCGAGGCCGGGCTGTCCTACGACGAGTGCGAGTCCAACGAGGCGGTCTACTGCATCGCCGCCCCCATCTACGACAACACCGGCGACATGGTCGCCGCGATGAGCATCTCGACGCCGAGCCTGCGCTGGAACGACGAACTCCGCGACGAGTGGAGCGAGCTGATCCGCCGCGGCGCCGCGGAGCTGTCCCAGCGGCTCGGGCACCGGCCGCCCTCTCCCTGACCCCGCGCCCCGATTCCGCCCCCGACCAGTGAGGAGGCCCCGCGTGCGCATCACCCGCCTGTCCACCCACGTCGTCGGCACACCCTGGCGCAACCTCACCCACGTCCTCGTCCACACCGACGAGGGCCTGACCGGAGTCGGGGAGGCCCGCATGCTCGGACACACCGACGCGCTGCTGGGCTACCTGGCCGAGGCCGAACGCAACCACGTCGTGGGCTCGGACCCCTTCGACACCGAGGACCTGGTCCGGCGGATGAAGTACGGCGACTACGGCCGCGCCGGCGAGATCGTCATGTCCGGGATCGCCTGCGTCGAGATGGCCTGCTGGGACATCGTCGGCAAGGCCCTCGGCCAGCCCGTCTGGCGGCTGCTCGGCGGGAAGGTCCGGGAGCGGATCAAGGCCTACGCCAACGGCTGGTACACCGTCGAGCGCACCCCCGAGGCCTTCCACGCCGCCGCCACGAAGGTGGTCGAACGCGGCTACCGCGCGCTGAAGCTGGACCCCTTCGGCGACGGGCACTACGAGCTGGACCGCGCCGAGACGCTGCGCTCGGTCTCACTCGTCGAGGCGGTGCGCGACGCGATCGGCCCGGAGGCGGACCTGCTCGTGGAGATGCACGGGCGTTTCAACCCCGCGACCGCCATCCGGCTCGCCGGCCTGCTGCGCCCCTACGACCCCGGTTGGATCGAGGAACCCTGCCCGCCGGAGAACCCGCGGGCCCTGGCGAAGGTCGCCGCCCACACCGACCTGCCGATCGCCACCGGCGAGCGCATCCACGACCGGATCGAGTTCCGCGAACTGTTCGAACTCCAGGCCGTCGACGTCATCCAGCCCGACATCTCCCACATCGGCGGCATCGCCGAGACCCGCAAGCTCGCCGCCACCGCCGAGACGCACTACGTCATGGTCGCCCCGCACAACGTCGGCGGCCCCGTGCTCACCGCCGCCAACCTCCACCTGGCCGCCTGCACCCCGAACTTCTCCATCCAGGAGCACTTCAACGACTTCGCCGACGCCGCGATCAAACAGGTCGCGCCGGGCCTGCCCGAGGTCGTCGACGGATACTTCACCCTGCCGCGGGAACCGGGCCTGGGGGTGAGGCTCGACGTGGAGGCGTGCGCGCGGTTCCCACGGCAGCGCGCGAAGTTCGACCTGTTCGCCGAGAACTGGCACCTGCGCGACCCCGAACGCACGGCATCGCGCGACGCGGCGGGCGCATGAGCGGGCGACGCGAAGGCGCCTCTCCGGCGAAGCGGTGTCCATGAGCCGCGCGCTGGTGGTCCACGAGCCGGGAACGTACGAGCTGGTCACCGGGGATCCACCCGAGCCGGGTCCGGGCGAGGTCGCCGTACAGGTGGCCGCGGCGGGCATCTGCGGCAGCGACCGCGAGCTGGTCGAGGGCACCCGGCCCGCGGCGTTCGTTCGCTACCCGATCGTCCCGGGCCACGAGTGGTCCGGCGTCGTGGCCGCCACCGGCCCCGGTGTGGAGCCGCGGCTGACCGGACGGCCGGTGGTGGGCGAGGGCTTCCGCAACTGCCAGGTCTGCGACCGCTGCCGCGAGGGCGCGGCGAACCTGTGTTCGGCCGGGTACGACGAGACCGGCTTCACCCGTCCCGGCGCGTTCGCGGACACGCTGGTGCTGCCGGTGCGGCTGCTGCACGTCCTGCCGGACGGCGCCGACCTGCGCGCCGCCGCGCTCCTCGAACCCGCCGCCGTCGCCGCGGCCGCCGTCCTGTCCGCCCGGGTCGAGCCCGGCGAACGGATCGCCGTGGTCGGCGCCGGCACGCTGGGCGCCCTGTGCCTGCGGATGCTGTCGCTGTCCTCCCCCGCCGGGCTGGCCGCCACCGACCCGCGCGCCGGACGCGCCGACACCGCCCTGGCCTGCGGCGCGACCCGCTTCGAGAGCGGGCCGCTCCCGGCCGGCGGCTACGACGTGGTGGTGGAGACGGCCGGCGCGCCCGGCACCGCCGCGACGGCGATCGCCCTGGCGCGCCGGGGCGGCCGGGTCGTGCTCACCGGCATCCCGGGGCAGGCCTCCACCGTCGACCCGGTCGCGATCGTCGGCGGGCGGCTCACCGTCACCGGTGTCTTCGGCGCACCCCCGGCGGCCTGGACACACGCGGTGCGCCTGTTCGCCGCCGGCCTGCTCGACCCCGGCCCGCTGGTCACCCACGAACTGGACCTCGCCGAGTTCGGCCGTGCGATGGACCTGCTGCGCGGCGCGGACGGCGACGTCGGCAAGGTCCTGTTGCGCCCCTGAGTCAGCGCCGGGCCGCCAGGTACTCCTTCACCTCCGGTGACGCCTTGGCGTACGCGCCGGAGTCGAAGGGCGGCTGCGGGTCGTACTCGATCGCGAGCTGGCACGCCTCGGCGACGGTCCGCCCCGCGACGAGCTCGGCCAGCCGCAGGGCCATGTCGATGCCCGAGGAGACCCCCGCGGCGGTGATGACGCCGCCGGGCTGCTCGACGACCCGCCGTGCCGTGTACGTCGCGCCGTAGGACTCCAGCTGCCCGACCGCGCTCCAGTGCGTGGTGGCCTCCAGCCCGTCCAGCAGACCGGCCGCGCCGAGCAGCAGCGAGCCGGTGCACACCGACGTCGTCCACCGCGTCGTGGCGTGGATCCGGCGGATCCACGCCAGCAGCGGCTCGTCGGTGACGCGACGCCGCGCGCCGGGACCGCCGGGCACCAGCAGCACGTCGGCGCGGGCGATGTCCGTCAGGGCGGCCGTCGCGACGAGGGAGAGCGAGCCGTCCCCGTCCGCGCACGGACCGGCGGCCTCGGCGGCGAAGACGACCTCGGCCTCCGGAAGCATCCGCAGGACCTCGTACGGGCCGACGGCGTCGAGCGCGGTGACGCCGTCGAAGATCGGGATGACGATGCGCACGGGCATGCCTTTCATCGAGGCCGGGGCCCTCAGCGGGCCGCGGCGCGGGCGGAGAAGTGCCGTCGGTACTCGCCCGGGGTGACCTGGACGGTCCGTCTGAAGCTGCGATGCATGGTCTCGACGGTGCCGAACCCGCAGGCGCGGGCCACCGACTCCAGAGGGGCCGCGGTGGTCTCCAGCAGCCGCCGGGCGGCCTCGACCCGTGAGCTTTCGACGTAGGCGGCCGGGGTCCGGCCGGTCTCGGCGCGGAAGACGCGGGCGAAGTGCCGCTCGCTCATCGCGGCGCGGGCGGCGAGGGCCGGCACGGTCAGGTCACCGTCGGGGTGGCCCGCGATCCAGCCGAGGACCTCGCGCAGCGGCACGCGCACCGGTCGTCGCGCGGCGAGCTGGGTGCTGAACTGCGCCTGTCCTCCGGGCCGCTGCACGAACATCACCAGCTGACGGGCGATGGCGCGCGCGACCTCCGGCCCGTGGTCGTCCTCGACCATCGCGAGCGCCAGGTCCATGCCCGCGGTGACGCCGGCCGAGGTCCACAGGTCACCGTCCCGAACGAATATCGGGTCGGGGCAGACGACGGCCTCCGGATGCCGCTCGGCCAGCTCTCCGCAGCGTCTCCAGTGGGTCACCACGCGACGTCCGGCCAGGAGCCCGGCCGCGCCCAGGAGGAACGCGCCGCTGCACACCGACGCCGTACGCCGGGCTCCGCGGGCGGTCCGGGCGAACCAGTCGACCAGGCGCCGGTCCGCGCACGCCCGGTCGATCCCCTCCCCGCCGACGACGACCAGCGTGTCCACCGGGCCGGTCATCTCGTCGACGGTCATGGTCGGGGTGACCGGCAGACCGCCGCTGGAGGGGACCGGGCCGTGCGCGGCGGCGACGGTCTCCACGACGACGCCCCCGGTGATCCGCCCCGCCTTGGTGAACACCTCGTGCGGCCCGGTCAGATCGAGGATCTGAAACCCCGGGAACACGGCGAAGACGACGCGGCGGCTGGTCATGCCCCCACTGTGGCGGCGTCCGTCCGACGGCCGCAAGGACACGGAAATGACGATTTCCGCCATCTCCGAACGACGATGGCCGCCGGGCCGGCCGTGGACAGGAGGGACCCGCTGTCCGTTTCGTCCGCTCCTAGGCCGTAACGTCACCTGGGTGAGCCATCCCATCGGCGCGAGCGCCACCGTCGACGAGCTGACCATCGACCCGCATCCGCTGCTCGCCCGGCTGCGGGCCGCCGAGCCCGTTTCCTGGCTGCCCGCGCTCGGCGGGTGGCTGGTCACCCGGCACGACCTGGCCCGCGAGGTCATGCGCGACGCCCGCACCTACACCGTGGACGATCCGCGTTTCTCCACCGCGCGGCTCATCGGGCCCAGCATGCTCTCCCTCGACGGGCCGGCGCACACCCGGCACCGTGAGCCGTTCGCCCGTACCTTCCGGCCCGCCGAGACGCGGGCGCGGTTCACCGCTTTCGTGGCCGCCGAGGTGGACCGGCTGGTCGGCGCGTTGCGGCCGGCCGGGCGGGCGGAGCTGCGCGCCGAGCTGGCCGGGCCGCTCGCGGTCGCGGTCGTCGCCGAGGCGCTCGGGCTCGGCGACACCGACGCCGCGACCATCCGGTCGTGGTACGAGGCGCTCGTCGCGGGCGTGTCGGCCATCACCGCCGGCGAGGAGGCCGTGGTGCCCGAGGCGTACGGGCTGCTGCGTGCGCGGGTCGAGGAGGCGATCAAGGAGGGGCGGCCGTCCTCGCTGCTCGCCGAGGTGGCCGCACGGCCCGAGGGCCTGACCTCCGCCGAGGTCGTCGCCGACGCCGCCGTGCTGATGTTCGGCGGCATCGACACCACCGAAGGGATGATCACGAACGCGGCGGCGCACCTGCTCGGCCATCCGGACCAGCTCGCGCTGGTGCGCGAGGACCCCGCGCTGCTCGCCGGCGCCATCGAGGAGTCGGTGCGCCTGGAGCCGGCCGCCTCGGTCGTGGACCGGTACGCCGTGCGGGACGTGCGGCTCGGCGACGCGGACATCCGTGCCGGCGACCTCGTTCGGGTCTCGATCGCGGGCGCGAACCGCGACCCGGCCGTCTTCGCCGACCCGGACCGCTTCGACATACGCCGCGAGGACGCCGACCGGCACCTGTCGTTCGCGCGCGGCCCGCACTTCTGTTTCGGCGCGCACCTGGCCCGCCTGGAGACCGCGACCGCGCTGGGCGCCCTGCTCCGGCTCCCCGGCCTGCGCCTGGAACACACCGACGGGCCGCGTGGCCTGGTGTTCCGCAAGCCCGCCGAGGTCCGTGTCCGCTGGACCTCGGCGTGACACGGCCCACCGCCTTTACATTGTAGATCAACTCGCGGTTCAGGCCCGCACGAGGAGCATGATCTGGTTGGCGGAGGCGGCCGTCCGCCGGTCCGCGAGCACGATCAGCGTGCCCAGGGACCGGGCCAGCCGCCCCGCGAGGTCCCTCTCCTGCTGCCGTTGCAGCAGGGCGATCGCGGCCAGGAGCCCGGTCCCCCCGACGGCCAGGGCGGACTCGTCGAACGGAGCCCGGCGATCGAGGATCGGGGCGGCCACGGCGTGGGCGCGCACCAGGATCTCCCGTACCTCCGCACGGGCCGGGTCGTCCGACAGCTGCCGCAGGACCTCCCGGATCTCACCGCCCGGGTCCTCGGCGCCTCGCGCGGTCTCCGCGGTGGATCCGCCGAGGAGCTTGGCGACGAACCGCTCGAACGAGGTGCGCGCCTGGCCGTCGCCGGCCTTGGCGCCGCGCGGCGGGCTCGGCCACTGGCGCAGGAGCGCACCGGCCGCGGGGACGATGGCGGGCAGCAGGTCCGGGTCGGCGAGACCGCGGGCGATGTCGCAGGCGAGGGCACGGTTCAGGTCGCGGCTCAGCGCACGGCCCAGGTCACGGGCACGGGCCGCGGAGTCGGTGATCCGGCGCCGGCGCTCCAGGTCGTGTTCGGCGTCGTCGCCGCCGAGGAGATCGAGGAGATGACGGGTGAGGTCGCGGGCGCGGACGACGGCGGAGTCGTGGGCGGTGTCCCGGTACGGCGGCAGGTCGAGGTCGAGGCGCCGGGCCCGGTCGCGGTCGAGCCGGTGCGCGCCGCGGAACGCCTGGAGCGGCAGGTCGGCCGCCCGCTCCCGCGCGTCGGCGCGGTCGAGGGCCCGCGTGTACGCCCGCGCCTGGTCGCGGCACCGCTCGAGGTCGTGCGCCAGGTCCGTGCCGTGATGTACGGCGAGGGCGCGCCTCAGGTCGCGGATGCGGTGGCGCATGAGAGGCGTGACGCCCGGATCCGGCCGGCTCAGGGCGTAGGTGAGATCCCCGGCCAGCGCGTGGGCGTGCGCGACGGCGGGCTCCAGCCCCTTGCCCTGGCGACCGTCGGCGGTGGCCCGGTCGAGGACCAGCGCGAGGTCATGTCCTGCGGACAGCTCCCGCCAGAGGGCGGTGCCGAGGTTCATCGCGACGGCGAACACGATGTTGACCACCTCGGGGCCGGAACGGACGGAACGGACGTGCTGCAGGTCCGCGGCCAGGTCGAACACGAGGTCGATGACGCCGGCGAGGTCACGGGCGCGATCCACCGTCATCATCCACTCGATCGCCGACGGCTCGAGCCGATCGGCGCGGAGGTGAGGGGCGAAGGCACGCGTGTAGGCCAGGAGATGGTGCAGGTCACGGTCGGGGACGGGCCACGGGATCCGCGCCAGGCGCAACGCCGGCCGGATCGCCTCCAGGACCGTACCGGGGTAGCCGCCGAGCCGCTCCCAGGCCGGCGTGTAGGGCCACGGAACCCGGTCCGGCCGGTGGAGCACGACGCGGCCTTCACCGGCCCAGACGGTGTGCCGGCCGAGGACGGGCGTCAGGGTGGCGTCGGGATGGGCGAGTTCGGCCGGAGCGGGCAGCCGGTACGTGGGGCCCTCGTCGAGCAGGGTGTTGAGCCAGCCCACGAAACGTGCCGCGTCGTCGGCCCACATGCCGACGGCCGGGGAGCGTCCGGTGGCGCCTTCGCCGCGCGGTGGCGGCGGAGTGTGGCGTCCGGCCCCGCGCTCGTACAGGACGAACAGGTGGTACAGGTCGTGGGAGACCGGCTGGGCGCACATCGCGGTGGTGCCGTGCCAGACGATCTCCCGCAGGCCGCGCGAGGCGGTCACGGCGGCGATGAGCCGCAGCCGCCGGCGAGCCGCCGGGTCGTCGCGGGCGGGCACGTCCGCCGCCGTGAGGAGCCGGTTGAGCCGGGCCCGGGTGCCGGGGTCGATCTCCAGCGCCTCATCGGCGCAGTCGAACGCGAGCGCCAGCGCGTCGATGGTGCCGGACGCGAGGCAGGCGTCGATGACCGGTGTCGCGTTGCTGCCCGCGGCCCACAGCAGCGTGGTCTCCCGCCACCACGGATCGTTGACGCCCTCGGTGAGCAGGTGCAGGTGCTCGGCGGGCTCGGCGCGGATGTGGGCGGCGGCCAGGTACTCCTGCAGGCTGAGATGGACGAAGCCGCAGGCGCCGTGCTCGCCGCCGACGAGCACGCCGTTCTTGCGGACCTCCTCAAGGAAGATCGCCGGGGTGAGCCCCTCCTGGCCGGTGACGTGCCGCAGCGGCCCGCGGATCAGGTCCTCGGCGTCGGCGGCGGGCATGTCGCGGGTCCGCTCGCGCATCATCCGCAGCGCCAGGTGACGCATGACGCGCACCTTCTTGGGACCCTCCAGGCCGGTCGCGTCGGCGAGGTTCTTGGCCTCCTGACGCCGGTGGAGCAACGCGTCGCACATCTCCGAGTACAGGTCCGCGCGGCTGCGCGGCAGCGCGCCCCGGTAGCGGTGCACGTTGGCGATCATGGTGAGGAGCAGCGGGTTCGCGGCGAGCTCGTACATCGCCGGGCCACTCCTCAGCTTGCGCAACAGGTCGTCGGCCTGCCGGCGGGCGGCGGCCCGCACCGGCCCGCCCGACCGGTTCCGCGCGCGGCACTCGACGGCGTAGGACCAGTGGTGCAGGAACTCGGAGATCTGCTCCGCGGTGAAGCGCTGGACCTGCAGCACGTCGGCGTTGGGCAGCGGATTGGAGGAGTAGCCGTGCGGCCGGGAGGTGATGACGAAGGTGTTCGCGGGATACCGTTCGATCTGCCGGCGTATCCATCGGACGACGGTCGCGCGATCCCGGTCGTCGGCGATCTCGTCCAGGCCGTCCAGCAGGATCACGCACCGGCCCTTGTCCAGCCGCGTGCCCAGCCAGTTCGCCGGGATCCGGCCGTCCAGCCACCCGGCCGAACTCGCCACGTCCGGCAGGAACGGCGGCTGTTCGGCCAGGATCGACCGGACGTGGTCGCGCAGGTAGAGCAGTACCGGTAACTGCCGCCGGCGCCAGAACCTCCAGTGCCGGCCGCACATCGCCAGGGCGGTGTGCCGGGCGAGCGTGGTCTTGCCCGACCCCGAGGCGCCGATCACCGCGAAGACCCGGCGCTCCCCCAGGAACGACTGCAACGGCCGTCGCGCTCCGGCCTGCTGCGGCGCCACCGGACCGAGCCCCGAGTCGCGCTCGGTCTCCTGCGGCGGGCGGGGCCGGAGGGCCACGTCCACGTACACCTGGCGCATCCGCAGCACGAACTCGCCGTGCGTCACCACCCCGATGGTCTCCATGTCGGCCACCGAGGCCCGGAGCTGCCGCAGATACGTACGCCGGCGGCCGAGCATCCAGCGTTCCACCGCGGCGGCCGGGGCCTCGGACCGGGAGATGTGCAGGGAGAGCACCGAGCCGAGCACCGTGAAGCCCAGCGCCAGGTACGCCCAGGTCCACCTGACGCCGGCGCCGGCGACGACCTGGTTGGTCGCCACTCCCCCGGCCACCAGGGCCGCCGCTCCGGCCATCACCAACATGCCGGCCTGCGTACGCTTCATCCGCTCCCCTGTCGATCGGCCCGCCGTCCTGGTGCCGCCGGTCACCACTTAATCGGTCACAGGCCCGGCGAATGCGCCATTCGCCGAACTTTCCGCAGCAGTCACGACCGAAAGAGCGAATGGCCTTTACGTTGTAGATCATCAGCGTTGAGGGCGCACTACCTGGACACTCCGTCGCGTACTGGACACAGCACTTTCCGGTCCGGATACTCATCTCATGGCAGGGCTTCCGGCACGCGCCTCGGATGCGGATCGCGATCGCGTACTCCGCGAGCTACGCGAGAGGGTCGCGGAGGGCAGACTGTCGCATGAGACGTTCGAACGGCGCGTCGAGTCGGCGCTGCGGGCCCGCAGCAACGCGGAGCTGACCGCGCTCGTCAGCGACCTGCCCCCGGCCAGCCGCCTGGTCCGCGGTCTCACCGGAGCCGTCACCTCACTGTCGTCGATGACCGCACGCCTGGAGGCCGCCTGGCGCGCGCCGCGCCTGCCGCGCTTCGCCCTCCCGCCGCACGACTGGTCGCGCCTGCTGATCGGCCGCGCGCCGGGCTGCCAGTTCGTCGTGACCGACCTGAGCGTCTCCCGGGTGCACGCCGAACTCCGCCGTGCCGGGGACAACTGGCTGCTGTCCGACCTCGGCTCGATGAACGGCACGCTCGTCAACGGCTACCGCATCGTCGCCCCCACGCGCGTACGCCCGGGCGATGAGGTCACCTTCGGCAAGACCCGCTTCATCCTCGCCTGACGAGCGCGACGTGGCCACACGGCCGTCATTGCCGGTCCTTCGTCTCGGGGGCGACAGGGGCGTTGAGGTTGTACCGGATGCCCGCGACGCGGATCAGGAAACAGGCGAGGGCGGCCCCGAGCGCCGCGGGAAGACCGTAGACACCTGCGCGTACCGCCGCCACCGCGACGGCCGCGCCGACCAGGGCGGGGATGGCGTACAGGCCACTGGTGAGGACCGTGGGGACGCGACGGACGAGAACATCGCGGATCGTCCCGCCGCCGACGCCCGTGACGGCTCCCAGGATGACGGCCGGGGCGACGGCGAGACCGTACTGCAGGGACTTGGTCGCCCCGGTGACGCAGAACAGGCTCAGCCCCGCGGCGTCGAACAGCTCGATGTGCGGGGCGAGCCTCCGCAGCGGCCGGCTGAGGAAGAACGCGACCAGCGAGCCGCCCGCCGCCACCACGAGATAGGGCCAGTATCGGAACGTCGCGGGCGGCAGCGCGTCGATGAGGGTGTCGCGCAGGACCCCGCCGCCGAGGGCGGTCATCATGCCGAGCGTCAGCACCCCGACGATGTCGAGCCGGGTGGCGCGCAGGCCCGTGATGGCACCGTTGAGCGCGAACGCGAAGGTACCGGCGAGATCGAGCGCGAGCAGAAGCGGTGATTCGGACATGACCGTCAGCGTGCCTCCTCATCCGGCCGGCCACGAACCCGGCCGTGGACCTCAGGCGGCGTCATGACCCCCGAGGCACGCGTCGGCGTCGTCTGTGCCCGCTCATACCCGCCGGAAGCGCCGCCGGACACGGTCTCGGCTTGATAACACTGCGTGCCGGCCGTCTTGACGGCGTCCTCCGGCGGTCCTACTTTCACCGGCACGTTAGGAAAGTTTCCTAACGCCATTGCTCCCGCCGGAGTCGCCGTGTCCACGTCCAGCCCGGGCACGCCGGGCACCCCGAGGCTGCTGCGCGCCATCAACGACCGCGCCGCACTGAAGGTGCTGCTCGAACGGGGTCCCCTCACCCGCCCGGAGATCGGGACGCTCACCGGCCTGTCCAAGCCGACCGCCTCCCAGCTGCTCACCCGGCTCCGTGACGCCGGCCTGGTCGTGGCCGACGGCATCCGCGAGGGCGGCCCCGGCCGTACCGCCGAGCTGTACCGCATCAACGCCTCCGCCGCGCACGTCGCGGCGCTGGAGGTGCGCCGCGCGCAGATCCGCGCCTGCACGGCCGACCTGACCGGCACGGTGACCGGCCGCTTCGAGCTGCCGACGCCGGGACCGTCCGGCGGTGACGCGATCGCGCGGGCGCGCACGGCCGTGGAGGGGGCCATGGCGGACGCCGGGCTCGACCGGGTCGACCGCGTGGTCATCGGGGTGCCCGGCGCGGTCGACCCGCGGACCGAGCGGCTCGGTTACGCCTCCCACCTGCCCGGCTGGCACATCCCGGACCTGCTCACCCGGCTGCGCGAGGGGCTCGGCGTGCCGGTCGCCGTGGAGAACGATGTCAACCTGGTGGCGATGGCCGAACTCGCGCACGGCCAGGCCACCGCCACGGCCGACTTCGTGCTGCTGTGGGTCAGCGCCGGCATCGGCATGGCGATCGTGCTCGGCGGCACGCTCGTGCGCGGTGCCACCGGAGGCGCCGGAGAGGTCGGCTACATGCCGGTCGCCTCGGCGCCGATCATCCGCGAGCCCGGTCGCGCCAACACCGGCGGTCTGCAGGCCGTCGCCGGCGCGCCCGCCGTGATCAGGCTGCTGCGCGAGCACGGCTTCCGCGGCGGACGCGCCGACCAGATCGTACGACGGGCGCGCGAGGCGTACGAGGACGGCGACGAACGGGCCCGGGCGGGCCTGGAGGAACTCGCCACCCGCCTGGCGACCGGCCTGGCCGCCATCGTCAGCGTGCTCGACCCCGAACTCATCGTGCTCGCCGGCGAGGTGCCCCTCGCCGGCGGCGAACCGCTTCGCTCCCTCGTGGAGCGTGAACTGCACACCATGACCATCCCGCATCCGCCGCTGCGGCTCAGCTCGGTCGACGGCAACCCCGTCCTGGCCGGCGCGCTGCACCTCGCACTCGGGGAAACACGCGAGGAGCTCTTCTCCAGCACCGTCCGTTAACCCCCGGCCGCGTACGGCCGGCGCCCGAAGGAGACCGGAGTGTCCCCACGACCATGGCGGCTCATCACCGCATCGATCATCACCGCCGCCGCTGCCACCGCGTGCACCGCGGGCGGCCAGTCACCCGCGAGCGGCGGCCCCAAGGCCGACGCGCCGCAGACGATCGAGGTCTGGCACGGCTGGAGCGCACCCCATGAGGTGAAGGCCTTCGAGGACGCCATCGCCGGCTTCCACCGGCTGCACCCCAACATCACCGTCAAGCTCGTCAAGGGTCAGGACGACACCAAGATCCTCAACGCGATCCGCGGCGGCAACCCGCCCGACGTGGTGTCGTCCTTCTCCACCAACAACGTCGGGCAGTTCTGCTCCAGCGGCGCGCTGCAGGACCTGACGCCGTACCTGAAGAAGGACAAGGTCGACCTGAACCTGTTCCCCAAGGCGGTGCAGGACTACACGCAGTACCGCGGCGACCGGTGCACGCTGCCGCTGCTCGCCGACGACTACGCCCTCTACAGCAACAAGGCGCTGATGAAGGGCAACCCGCCGCCCAAGACGATCAGCCAGCTGACCGCCCTGGCCAAGAAGCTGACCGTACGGAACGCCGACGGCACGATCAAGGTGGCCGGCTTCATCCCGTCGGAGACCTACTACGAGCACGTGCCCGAGCACATCGCCGGGCCCAGCTTCGGCGCGACCTGGCTGACCGCCCAGGGGCGGGCCGACTTCGCCGCCGACCCGGCCTTCACGAAGTACCTGCAGTGGGAGAAGGGCCTGCTCGACTGGTACGGCTACGACAACGTCAAGAAGTTCATCCACTCGATGGGCCAGGAGTTCGAGGCCTCCAACCCCTTCGAGAAGGGCAAGGTGGCAATGGCCATCGACGGCGAGTGGCGCACCAAGTTCCTCCAGCAGGAGGCGCCGAAGGTCCAGTACGCGACCACGCCCACGCCCGTCGACGACGCCCGCGCCAACACCTACGGCGGCGGGTTCGTCACCGGCACCATCATCGGCATCCCGCGCGGCGCCCGGCACGCCCAGGCCTCCTGGGAGTTCGTGAAGTACCTGACCACCGACACCGACGCGCTGGTGACCTTCGCCAACGGCCTGGGCAACGTGCCCAGCACCATCCCCGCGCTGGCCTCGCCGAACCTCGACCTCCCGCCGCAGTTCAAGACGTTCCTCGACGTGTTCAAGAACCCGAACAGCTCGACCATCCCCTCCACCATCAACGGCGGCGACTTCATCGTGAAGTTCCAGAGCTTCGTGCAGGAGCAGTGGGAGCCCGGCAAGGTGACGAACCTTCGGCAAGGCCTCCAGGGCCTGGACAAGAAGGTGAACGACGCGCTTCAGCTGGCCGGCGGCTGATGGCCGCCGCACTGACGGCCAGGAGGGCGCCGGCGTCGCGGGCGCGGCGCCGGCACCGCCTCCGGGTGCTGGCGTTCCTGTCGCCGTGGCTGCTCGGCTTCACGCTGTTCTTCGCCTACCCGCTCGCCGCCACGGTCTACTTCTCCTTCTTCCGCTACAACCTGTTCCAGCTCACGCCGGTCGGGCTGACCAACTACAGGTTCCTGTTCAAGGACCCGTACGCCTGGCGGGCCATCAAGAACACACTCTGGCTCGTCGTGGTGATGGTCCCGCTGCGGGTGCTGTTCGGCCTCGCCCTCGCCCAGCTCCTCACCAGGATCAAGCGGGGCGGGAACATCCTCCGGTCGATCTTCTACCTGCCGTTCCTGATCCCGCCCGTCGCGGCCACCGTCGCGTTCGTGTTCGTGGTCAATCCCGGCACCGGGCCGGTCAACGGCATCGCCGCCAAGATCGGCATCCACCTGCCCGACTGGTTCAACGACCCCGACTGGACCAAGCCGGGCCTGACCCTGCTCGCCCTGTGGGGCATCGGCGACGTCATGATCATCCTGCTGGCGGCGCTGCTGGACGTGCCCACGTCCCTGTACGAGGCCGCGGCCATCGACGGCGCGAACGCCTGGCAGCGGTTCCGCCGGATCACCCTGCCGACGATCTCGCCGGTGCTGATGTTCTCGGTCGTCACCGGGGTCATCCAGACCCTGCAGTACTTCACCCAGGCGATGGTCGCCGCGAACGCCTCCCAGGGCAACGCCGACCAGGCCGGCACCACCACCGCTCCCGGCTATCCCGACGGCGCCTCGCTGACCTTCCCCCAGACGCTCTACAACGAGGGCTTCCAGCAGTTCAACATGGGCTACGCGTGCGTGCTCGCGCTCGTGCTGTTCGTCGTCGCCATGTTCTTCACACTGATCCTGCTCCGCCGGTTCCACGCGTTCGGCGACGATGACTGAAGGGACGACGATGACCGGCACGACGCTCGCGACGCGGCGCGCTCCCGCCCTCGGCTCGCCGGCCCGGCGCCGGACGCGGAGGCGGGGCCGCCGGATCCTGTACTGGGTGGCGACCCACGCGATCGCGATCGCCCTGGCGATCATGTTCCTGGCGCCGCTGGTGTTCATGTTCCTCACCGCCGTGATGAGCAGCAACGAGACCCTCACGGGCGAGCTGTGGCCGCGAAGCTGGCACTGGTCCAACTTCGGCACGGCGCTGACCACCGACCACGGCGTGATGCTGCACTGGCTGCTCAACACGCTGCTGTACGCGGTGCTGGCCACGGCGTTCATGCTCGTCTCCAGCATCCCGGTCGCCTACGCCCTGGCGCGGTTCCGCTTCCGCGGGCGCAAGCTGGCGTTCGTGCTGGTCATCACCACGATGATGCTGCCGCCGCAGGTGACGATCGTGCCGATGTACATCGTGTGGGCGCGATTTCATCTGACCGGCACGCTGTGGCCGCTGATCCTGCCGATGCTGTTCGGCGACGCGTTCTCCATCTTCCTGCTCCGGCAGTTCCTGGTGACGATCCCGGCGGAGTACGCCGACGCGGCGCGGGTCGACGGCTGCGGGGAGTTCGCCGCGATGCTGCGGGTGGTGCTGCCGATGGCGCGGCCCGCGATCGCCGCGGTCGCGCTGTTCCAGTTCTTCTACGCCTGGAACGACTACTTCGGCCCGCTCATCTACACCAAACCGGACTCGTGGACGCTGGCGGTCGGCCTGTCGACGTTCCGTGCGGCGCACCACGTCGAGTGGAACCTGACGATGGCCGCGACCCTGCTGACGGTGCTCCCGGTGATGGTGGTGTTCTTCCTCGCGCAGCGGGTGTTCATCCAGGGAGTGACGCTGACGGGGGTGAAGGGATGAAGCTGTGCGTGGTCGGCGGAGGCTCGACGTACACGCCGGAGTTCGTGGACGGCCTCGCCCGGCTTCGCGACACGCTGCCGGTGTCCGAGCTCGTCCTCGTCGACCCGGACGAGCGCCGGCTGGAGCCGGTCGGGGCGCTCTCCCGCCGGATCCTGGCGCGGTACGGCCACCCGGGCGTGATCCGTACGACGACCGTCCTCGACGAGGGCGTGGAGGGCGCCGACGCGGTCCTGTTGCAGCTGCGGGTCGGCGGGCAGGCCGCCCGGCGCGTGGACGAGACGCTTCCACTCGAGTGCGGCTGCGTCGGCCAGGAGACGACCGGCGCCGGTGGGCTCGCCAAGGCGCTGCGCACGGTCCCGGTGGTCCTCCGCATCGCCGAACGGGTCGCCCGCCTGGCGCCGGACGCCTGGATCGTCGACTTCACCAACCCGGTCGGCATCGTCACCCGCGCGCTGCTGGACGCCGGACACCGCGCCGTCGGCCTGTGCAACGTGGCGATCGGGTTCCAACGGCACTTCGCCCGCGCGCTCGGGGTGCCGCCCGGCGACATCCGGCTCGGCCACGTCGGCCTCAACCACCTGACCTGGGAACGCAGCGTCCACCTCGGCGATGAGGACGTGCTGCCGAGGCTGCTCGCCGAGCACGCCGAGGAGTTCGCGGCCGACATCGGCCTGCCTTCGGCTCTCCTTCGGCGCCTCGGTGTCGTACCGTCCTACTACCTTAGGTATTTCTACGAACACGACGCGGTGGTGGCGCAGCAACTCGATGCGCCGTCGCGCGCCGAGGAGGTGGCCGCCATCGAAGAACGCCTCCTGCGGATGTACGCCGACCCGGCACTGGACACCAAGCCGGAGCTCCTGGAGCGGCGCGGCGGCGCGTACTACTCCGAGGCCGCGATCGACCTCGTCGCGTCCCTGTACGCCGACCGCGGCGACGTGCAGGTCGTCAACGTGCGCAACGGCGACCGGCTGCCGTTCCTGCCGCCCGAGGCGGTGATCGAGGTCCCGGCCCGCGTCACCGCGACCGGCGCCGACCCGCTGCCGGTGGACCCCGTCGAGCCGCTGTTCGCCGGCCTGATCGCCCACGTGACCGCGTACGAGGAGCTGGCCCTGGAGGCGGCGCTCAAAGGAGGTGTCGACCGGGTGACGGACGCCCTGCTCGCTCATCCGCTCATCGGGCAGGTGAGCACGGCCACCGACCTGGCCGACCGGCTCGTCGCGGCGAACGCGGCGCACCTGCCCTGGGCGGTGGGCGCGTGATCGTCGCGATCGACGGCGGGAACAGCAAGACCGACGTCGTGGTCCTCACCACCGGCGGCGAGATCCGCTCGACCGTACGCGGCGGCGGCTTCCGGCCCGTCGCGGACGGCGTCGAGACCGCCGTGGCGGCCCTGACCGACGCGGTCACCCGCGCGCTGGAGGCGGCCGGCCTGACCGCGCCGTGGCCGGTCGCCGACCACGTCTCGGCGTACCTGGCCAACGTGGACCTGCCGGAGGAGGAAGAGGAGTTCCACCGGATCATCACGGCCTGCAACTGGGGCCGCAGCGTCCGGGTCGGCAACGACACCTTCGCCCTGCTGCGCGCGGGCGTCACCGACCGGTGGGGCGTGGCCGTGGTGTGCGGCGCGGGCATCAACTGCGCGGGCGTCGGCCCCGACGGTCAGATCGCCCGGTTCCCCTCGATCGGCCGGGTGACCGGCGACTGGGGCGGCGGCCACCACCTCGGCGAGGAGGCCCTCTGGCACGGCGTACGGGCCGAGGACGGCCGCGGCCCGAAGACCGCGCTCGCCGAGGCCGTCGCCGCGCACTTCGGCGCCTCCAGCGCGCTGGAGGTCGGCCTGGGCATCCACTTCGGCGAGATCTCCGAAGAGCGCCTCGGCGAGCTGGCCCCCGTCCTGCTCAAAGTCGCGGCGTCCGGCGACGAGGTCGCGGCCCGCCTGGTCGAACGCCAGGCCGACGAGGTGAGCGCCCTGGCTACGGTCGTCCTGCGGCGGCTGGACCTGCTGAACTCCCCGGTGGAGGTCGTCCTCGGCGGCGGAGTGCTGGCCGCCCGCGACACACTGCTCATGGCCGCGATCCAGGAGCGCTTCTCCCGTATCGCGCCCCAGGCCAAACTCATCGTCGTCGACGCCCCGCCGGTCCTCGGCGCGGCCCTGCTCGGCCTGGACGACGCCGGCGCGCCCCCGGAGGCCCATGAGCGCCTTCTCGCCTTCTACGCCCGAAGCCCCGCCGGCCTGTGACCTCGGCGGGCGGCGGTCCCGGCGTCGTTCACACTGTGTTGTCGCGTCTTCCCCGGGCGCGGAACGACGCAGGACAATGAGATCGGGCCGGTTGGAGGACATTTCCGCATGTCCCCAGTCGCCGGCCAGAGCGTTGCCGCCGCCTGAGTCATCGCGCCGGACACCATGTCGGCGCCGCTCCGCCGGCCAAGACGTCTGCCGGGCAGGAAACCGGCGTCGGCCACGGCGCGTCTTGCGCTAGGAGGTCGCGCCGCCGGCCGGCGGCGCCCGAACCACGGCGGTGCCCGAACCACGGCGTCGCCCTTCCCAGCGTGCGGCCGCGCGGCGACGACGCGGGTCCGGTCTCGGCCGCCGCCCAGCCCGGTCGGTAGGTGACTCGCGCAGGGATCGGGACCCTGGGAAGGCCGCCCTGCGCCGACCGCACCCATGCCGTCCGGACGTGGCCTGCTCCGGGTGGGAGCGGCCGGCGCCCGGCGGGCGCGAGCGGCCGGGCTCGCGGCGGCCGCCCAGGCAGGCGCAAGCGGTGGGCGCCCAGGCGGCGCGGCCGCCACGATGGCCTCGCGGCGGAGCCATCGCTGAACCCAACTACGACACCGCGAGGTCGGCTGGTCGGTGGAGGCCTGCGCGGCGAGCTGGTCGCCGCCGCCGACGCCCCGGCCGCCGCGCGGACATTCCGGCCGCCGTGGGCATCCCGGTCGCCGCCGACGTCCCGGCCGGTGCCTGCGCCCGGCCGGCGTCCGACCCGTGCCGCCCAGCCGGCACGGCGGGCGGGCCCCACACCCGTCCGAACCCACGCGCAGGTGGAGCTCAACTCCTGGGAACGGGCGATCTTGGCGTCTGGGGGCGGCCGGTGGAAGCGCGGTGAAGTCCGTCGCCGGTCCCCGGTGGGTACGGCGGTGGCGCGGCTGTCGTGCCCGGGTGGCCGGGTGGCCGGGTGCTGGGGCGTGTCTCAACCGGGTGTCTCCAGCTTCCGGGCGAGTTCTTCCAGTGCGGCGAGATCCTCGGATGTGAGCCGGTCGACGAAATGGTGGCGGACCGACGCGACATGGGCGGGAGCGGCGCTCTTCAACGTGTCCAGCCCCTGCTCGGTGAGCACCAGGAGGCAGCCTCGGCCGTCGGCCGGGTCGGGTGCGCGTTCGAGGAGACCGCGGGCCTCCATCCGGGTGGCGTGCCGGGACAGGCGGCTGCGGGACCAGCCCATCTTGGCGGCCTGCTCGTGCAGGGTGCTGGTGTGGTCGGGGCGTTCCGACAGCGTGCTCAGCACCTCGTAGTCCGGCTCAGAGAGTCCGGCGGACGCCAGATCGCGCGCCGTGCCCGTCTGGACGGCGATCACCATGCGGCGGAAGGCCCGCCACGCTCGCTCCTCGTCCGGGTTCAGCCATCGTACGGGTTCCGCCGGCAATCTCTTTGACATGTATACAACATACCGCCTAACCTTCGTTTCCATGTCAACGAAAATGGTGCGTGTCCTCGTCGTGGTGTGCAGCACTCGCCCCGGCGCCTTGGGCCGGACGGTCGGAGAGTGGATGATCGAGACGATCACAGCTCGCGCCCTGGAGCTCGGCGTCGAACTCGTGCCGGTGGCCCTCGGCGACCTTGATCTGCCGTTCCTCGACGAAGAGCAGCATCCGTCGTCGGGTGTCTACCGGCACGAGCACACGCGGCGGTGGAGCGCGATCGTGGACGCGGCGGACGGCTTCATCGTCGTGACGCCGGAGTACAACTACGGGATGCCCGCGACCCTGAAGAACGCGCTGGACTACCTCAGTCGCGAGTGGGCCTGGAAGCCGGTCGGTTTCGTCAGCTACGGCAACACCTCGGCGGGCACCCGGTCCGTGCAGCACGCCAAGCAGGTGGTGACCACCCTGCGTCTGGTGCCACTGGGCGCGACGGTGGCGATCCGCATCGGTGACGCGACCCGGAATGGGACGCTGAGTCCGAACACCGCTCTCGCGGGAGCGGCCGTCGGCGTCCTGGACGAACTCGTCCGCGTGGCGAATGCCCTACGGCCGATGCGCGAGCGGTCGGCGGCCGGAGCGCCGCCCGGACCGTTGCCGGGGTCCTACGTGCGGCGACTGACCCCCGACGACGCTCCCGAGGTCACCGTCCTGCAGCGGTGCTGCTGGGTGGAGGAGGCCATCGCCAACGACGCCTTGGCCGTCCCCGCCCTGCACGAGTCGCCGGAGCAGGTACGCGACTGGCTGGCGGCCTGGCACACCACGGGCCTGTGGCTGGACGGCCGGCTTCTGGGCATGGTGCGGGCCCGGCGCACCGAAACCGATTGGCATGTGGGCCGGCTCGGCGTCGTTCCCGACCTACGGGGCCGAGGCATCGGGCGCCGGCTGCTCCGCGGCGCCGAGGCGGCCGCCGAGCCGAAGTGCCGTCGCATCGTGCTGTTCACCGGCACCGGCAGCCGCTACAACATCGGCCTGTACGAGAGCGAGGGATACCGGCGCGCATCACTCCCCGGCACCGACGGGACCACCCGTCTCGTCAAAGAGCTCGTCCCCTGAGATCCCCGCGAGGCCGCGCCGGGTGCTCGTACGGGCCCGCGGCCCGGCGCGAGGTGACGGCGGCGCCCACCGGCCCGTACAACGCCATGGCGGGACCTCCCCGCGGCCCCGGCGAGCGGGCCGGCGGCGACCATGGCCCGCGCGGATGCCGAAGGCGACCTCAGAGCCTGCCGGATGTCCGCCCGGTGGGTCGGGCGGGACGCGGCCGCGCACACTACCCTGGGACCCATGCGCATGGTGACCGCGGCGGTCCTCGACCTCTGTTGTGTGCTGGCGTTCGTCCTGATCGGACGGGCCAGTCACAGCGAAGGCGAGACGCTCGCCGGGGCGGCGAAAACGGCGTGGCCGTTCCTCGCCGGCCTCCTGATCGGCTGGTTGGTGACGCGGGGCTGGCGGCGTCCCGCGGCGCTCCTGGCGACCGGTGCCGGGGTCTGGCTGGCGACCGTCGCCGCCGGGATGGCGCTGCGCGCCGTCTCCGGTCAGGGAATCGCCGCCACTTTCGTCCTCGTCGCGCTCGTTTTTCTCGGGCTGGCGATGTTCGGCTGGCGTGCCGTGGCCGGCCGGCGCATGGCGGCATGACCGCGCGGCCACGGACACCCCTCGCGGCGTCGGTCGCGGGATCCGGGGCGGCGCGGCGCCTTCGGTCGAATCCGGACCCTTGGCGATCATCGCCGCCACACATCCTCTACAGTGAAGTAAAAGTTCAGGTCCGTCGGCCCCGCGACGTCCCGTGTCGCCGACCCCGCACCGCGGACACCGACTCGCCGGCGCCCGGCACCGATGGATGAGGGCAGATCATGCACCAAACTCCGGCTCGTAGCCCGCACCAACCCCCGGCTCGCGCCCCGCACCGGCCTCGTCGCCCCGAGCCCGAGCCGCCCGAGCGCGACCTGCTGGCCAAGATCGTGCGTGGCACGCTCGCCGTCATCTTCGGCGGTTTCGGCGCTGGAATACTCCTGTTCCTGCTCGCCTTCCTGCTCAGCCTCTTCCTCGGCTGACCGGCCCCGCCCGAGGCCGCGCCGTCCAGGGCGGCGGGGCGAACCCGTGCCGGGGTGGACCCCCGGCACGGCGACGTCGGCGTACGGCGCGGCGGCTAGAAGTTGATCATGTGGCCGGCCAGGCCGTGCAGGGCCTCCTTGACGGCCTCGCCCAGGGTCGGGTGGGCGTGGACGTTGCGGGCCGCCTCATGGACGGTCAGGTCCCACTGCTGGGCGAGAGTCAGTTCGGGCAGCAGCTCGGTGACGTCCGGACCGATGAGGTGGGCGCCGAGCAGCTCGCCGTACTTGCCGTCGCTGAGGATCTTCACGAAGCCGCCGGGGTCGCCCAGGCCGTGGGACTTGCCGTTCGCGGTGAAGGGGAACTTGGCGACCTTGACGTCGAAGCCCTTCTCGCGCGCCTGCGCCTCGGTCCAGCCGAAGCTGGCGATCTGCGGCTGGCAGTACGTCGCACGCGGGATCATGACGTAGTCCAGCTCCATCGTCTCCGCGTCGGCGATGGTCTCGGCCGCGACGATGCCCATCGCCTCGGCGGCGTGCGCGAGCATCAGCTTCGCGGTGACGTCGCCGATGGCGTAGATGTGCTCCACGCTGGTACGGCAGCGGGCGTCGACGTCGATCGCGCCGCGCTCGGTCAGCTTCACGCCGGTGTTCTCCAGGCCGTAGCCCTCGACGTTGGGGGCGAAGCCGATCGCCTGCAGGACCTTGTCCGCCTCCAGCACCTGCTGTTCGCCGTTCTTGGAGACGGTGACGCGCAGCTTCGGCCCGGTCTCGTCGATGCCCTCGACGCGGGTGGAGGTGAGCACGTCGATGCCGAGCTTGCGGTAGCGCTTGGCCAGCTCCTTGGAGACCTCCTCGTCCTCCAGCGGGACGAGCCGGTCCAGGAACTCCACGATCGTCACCTTGACGCCGTAGTTGGCCAGGACGTACGCGAACTCCACGCCGATGGCGCCCGCGCCGGCGATGACGATGCTCTCCGGCAGGCTGTCGCTGAGGATCTGCTCCTCGAAGGTGACGACGCGCTCGGACAGCGTCGTGCCGGGCAGCAGCCGCGCGCTCGCGCCGGCGGCGATGATGCAGTTGCCGAACGTAATCTCCTCACCGTTGACCACGATGGTGTTCGCGTCGGTGAAGGACCCGCGGCCCTCGTACTCGGTGATGCCGTTCTTCTTCATGAGGTAGTGCACGCCCTTGACGCGCCCGTCGGCGACCGTACGGCTGCGCTTGAACGCCTCGCCGTAGTCGAACCGCACCTCACCGTCGACCTGAATGCCGAACGTCTTCGCCTCGCGCGTGAAGATGTGCGCCAGTTCGGCGTTGCGCAGCAGGGCCTTGGAGGGGATGCAGCCGACGTTGAGGCAGACCCCTCCCCAGTAGCGCTCCTCGATGATCGCGGTCTTCAAACCGAGCTGGGCGGACCGGATCGCGGCCACGTACCCGCCCGGCCCCGCGCCGAGGACGACGACGTCAAAATGTGTGCTCATGCCGAAAACGATATTGCGCCCGGCCACCCGACCGTACGTTCACCCCGGTACGAGCCCGGTGGCCGGGTGGCGATGAGCCCGGGTCAGCGCTCGCTGTCCAGGTGCGCCATCTGGGCGGTGGGGTAGCGGTCGCCGGCGGCCGCATCGGCCGGGACGGCCTGCTCGACGGCGGCCAGGTCCTCCTCGGTGAACGCGACGTCCAGGGCGCCCAGCGCCTCGTTCAGGCGTTCGCGGGTGCGGGCGCCCACCAGGGGCACGATGTCCTCCCCACGCGCGAGCACCCAGGCGATGGCGGCCTGGGCCACCGACACGCCGCGGCTCTCGGCCACGCCGCGCAGCGCCTCGACCAGGGCGAGGTTGTGGTCGAGGTTCTCGCCCTGGAACCGGGGGCCGCGGGCGCGGAAGTCGTCCGCCCCCACCTTCCGGTCCCGGGTCCAGTGGCCTGACAGCAGGCCGCGTGACAGCACGCCGTACGCGGTGATCCCGATGCCCAGCTCGCGGCAGACGGGGAGGATCTCCTTCTCGATGCCGCGCGACAGCAGGGAGTACTCGATCTGCAGGTCGACGATCGGGTGGACGGCGGCGGCGCGCCGGATCGCCTCCGGGCCGGCCTCGGACAGCCCGATGTGACGGACGTGACCGGCCTGGACCATCTCGGCGATCGCCCCGATGGTGTCCTCGATCGGCACGGCCGGGTCCACCCGGGCCATCCGGTACACGTCGATGTGGTCGGTGCCGAGGCGGCGCAGGGAGTAGGCGAGGAAGTTGCGGACCGCCGCGGGCCGGCCGTCATAGCCGGCCCAGTTCTGCCCGGGGTCGCGCAGGGCGCCGAACTTCACACTGATCGTCACCTGGTCGCGATCGCGGTCGCGCAGGGCGTCGCGGATCAGCATCTCGTTGTGGCCCATGCCGTAGAAGTCGCCGGTGTCGAGGAGCGTGATCCCCGCGTCCAGCGCGGCGTGGATGGTGGCGATGCTCTCGGTCTCGTCGGCCGGACCGTACATGCCGGACATGCTCATGCAGCCCAGGCCGAGCGCCGAAGTGGTCAGCGATCCCAGGGTGCGCTCTCGCATGACTTCTCCTTGAAAACGGCGATATAGAGATTGATAGAGCAACGATACAGGCGAGTCGGACGCCACCGGCACGCGGGCATCATTGTCTTCGTGAGCGACATCGGTACCCGAGAGCGGATCCTGCACGCCGCCGCACAGCTGCTGGCCGAGTCCGGCGGCGCGCCGATCTCCACCCGCGCCGTCTGCGCGGCCGCGGGCGTCGGCGCCCCGACTCTCTACCACCACTTCGGCGACAAGGACGGCCTGCTCGACGCGGTCGTCGCCTACGGCTACGACCGCTACCTGGAGGGGAAGCGATCCCGGCCCTCCAGCGGCGACCCGGTGGAGGACCTGCGCCGCGGCTGGGACGCCCACGTGGAGTTCGGCCTCACCCGTCCCGCCTTCTACGCCCTCATGCACGGCGCGAGCCGGCGCGCCGCCGCCTCGCGGGAGGGATACCAGATCCTGCTGGGTGAGACCGAGGCGGTCGCCCGCGCCGGCCGGCTGCGAGTGCCGGTCCGGGCCGCCGCGGACATGCTCCACGCCGCCAGTGTCGGCGTGACCCTCAAGCTGATCTCCGGGGACGAGCCCGATCCCGAGCTGTCACCGCGAACGCGCGAGGCGATCCTCACCGCGGTCACCACCGACCAGCCCGAAGAGCGGCCGTCGTCGGTGTCGGGCATGGCGATCGCGCTGACGGCGGCCCTGGAGGGCCGCACGCCGCGCACGCTCAGCGAGGCCGAGTCGGCGTTGCTGCGCGAGTGGCTCACCCGCCTCGCCGTCGAGTGAGCGTCACACCGCCCGGTAGACGACGAACGACACGGCGATGTACTGCGCGACATAGGCCGCGACGGTGAAGGCGTGGAACACCTCGTGGAAGCCGAACCAGCGCGGTGAGGGGTCCGGCCGGCGCAGCCCGTACACCAGGCCGCCGGCGCTGTAGAGCAGGCCGCCCGCGCACACGAGCACGAGCGCGGGCACCCCGGCCCCGTCCAGCAGCTGCGGCATGAATCCCGCCGCCACCCAGCCGAGCCCGACGTAGAGGGCGGTGTAGAGCCAGCGCGGCGCGCCCACCCACACGATGCGGAACAGCACGCCCGCCCCGGCGCCGATCCAGATCACCGCGAGCACGAGCGTGCGGCTGGTGCCGTGCAGGGCCAGCAGCGCGAACGGCGTGTAGGTGCCCGCGATGATCAGATAGATGTTGGCGTGGTCGAACCGGCGGAGCACCGCCTCGGCCCGCTCCGACCAGTGTCCCCGGTGGTAGATCGCGGAGACGCCGAACAGCAGAGCCGAGGTCAGCGCGTACACGGCGGCGGCGAGGCGAGCGGACAGCGTCGGGCCGAGTGCCACCAGGAGCAGGCCGGCGACCAGTACGACCGGGAACGTGCCGGCGTGAAGCCAGCCGCGCAGCCGGGGCTTGACCGACTGGGCGATCTCCCCCACCTTGCCCGGTCGTACCATGAGACGCCTCCCTCCGCGCCGCCGCGGCGGTCGCGACGTGGCACTCAGTATTCCGAACGCCGCGCCAGCCGTCTGCTCCCACCCAGCCGTGAGGCGAACTCGCTCTCCTCCTCGCCGCTCGTGGAGGCGGCCGTCACCACCTCTTCGACGACGGCGGCGGGTGCGGGCGCGGGCGCCTCCGCCAGCTCCGGCCGGTCGCGCAGGCGTTCGGCCGCCTTGCGCAGCGCCCGCTCCCCCACCAGCCGGCTCAGCTCCAGGCCGAAGCAGTCGAGCTTGTCGGCGTCGGTGAGGTCGTCGCGCGCTCGCAGGTCGGCGGCGAGCTCACCGAGGCGCTGCGCCTCCGCCAGCTCGTAGCGCCGGATGGCGTGGCTGCAGAGCTCGGCCAGCGCGGCGTGGTCGCCCGCGAACGACAGCCCGGCCAGGTCGTTGGTGGACAGCCGGCTGAGCGCGCGCTTGCGGTCCATCGCCGCGTCGACGATCTTGAGCAGCCCCGACAGCAGGAGGATCGGGCCGATGCTGACGCCCTTGTCCTGGGCGATCATGAACGAGGAGCGGAAGATCGCCGCGGAGCCCACCGCGGCGGCCATGACCTGGGCGACCGAGCCGCCGATCGCCGGCGCGCCGGCCGGCAGCGCGAAGCCCCAGCCCATCGCCTCGGCGGTGATCAGCGCCGCGGTGGAGGCCGAGGCGTTGACCGCGATGTAGAGCAGGCCGGACGGCGAGAACACCGCCGCGGCCGGCTTGTCCTGGTATCTGCCGACCAGTTCGGCGCCCCCGATGAGTGCGCCGAGCAGCGCGGCGAACAGCATTCTGGCGACCATCACGCTCCCTTGGCCCGTACCGGTTCCAGCCCCGTGGCGACGAACCGGCCCGCCGGGCGGGCGGCCTCGAGGAAGACCAGAAGCCACTCCCCCGGCCCCGTCGCCATCCCGTACCGCCGGCCGGGCGGGGAGTCCCTCGCCCGCAGGAACATCAGCAGCCAATCCCCTGAACCCGAGGCCGTGCCCCGGCGCATCCGCGAAGACATGCGGTACACCTTCGCGACCGCGGGGCCCGAAGGCGACGACTACGAACGGCCGGAGTCCGTATGCCCTGCGCATCGCACCGGCGCGGAAGGCTTGTGGCGAGTCCGTGTCATCACGTGGGATTCTTCGCATAGAAGGACCGCCGCAGAGACACGATCTACCTGTTCAGAGGCGGGGCGGGCGGCCTTCGTACGGGGTGCTCAGCACGACCGTCGTGCGGGTCGAGACGTTGGCGGCGGCCCGGATCTGCTGCAGGAGCTCCTCCAGCGCGCCCGGCGAGGTGACCCGGACCTTCAGGATGTAGCTCTCCTCACCGGCCACCGAGTGGCAGGCCTCGATCTCGTCGAGGTGGGCGAGCTTCTCCGGCGCGTCGTCGGGCGCCGCCGGGTCGATCGGCTTGATCGAGACGAAGGCGGTGAGCGGCAGGCCGACGGCCTCGTGGTCGAGGACCGCGGAGTATCCCTTGATCACACCGCGTTTCTGCAGGCGGCGCACCCGCTGATGGACTGCGGACACGGACAGGCCCGTCTCGCGCGCCAGGTCGGTGAAACTCATGCGACCGTCGCCCGCGAGCAGTACGACGATCTGCCGGTCGATGTCCTCCACGCCTAGAACCTACCGTGACGCCCGGCCGGGAGCCCGAACACCGGCATTCCTGCGTTGCCCGGATATGGACGCACGCTCGCGTCCACCGGCGACGGCTTCAGTCGCCGGCCTCGTCACCGGCCTCCTCGCCGGCCGGGACGGGGGCTTCCGCGGCGGACGCGTCGCCCCAGATCGACGCGCCCGTCTCCGGATCGAAGAAGTGCAGCCGGGTCGTGTCGACGCGCACCTCGACGGAGTCGCCGACCTGGACCTGCGTACGGGGGCTGAAGCGCGCCACCACGACGGTGTGCGGCGTCTCGAGCGTGCCGAGCACGTCGGTGCCGGCGTCGCGGGCGAGCTCCTTGGTGTCCTCGGTCACGACCGTGGAGGCCTCCAGCCCGAAGTGCACGAGCACGTCGGAGCCCATCGCCTCGACCAGCTCCGCGGTCGAGGTGAGCCGGTTGCCGTCGGTCGCCTCGCTGAGCCGGGCGTCC
The DNA here is from genome assembly GCF_050936355.1 of Actinoallomurus sp. CA-142502. Lineage (NCBI taxonomy): Bacteria > Bacillati > Actinomycetota > Actinomycetes > Streptosporangiales > Thermomonosporaceae > Actinoallomurus > Actinoallomurus sp. CA-142502. The sequence continues at coordinate 5,462,113 of NZ_JBNJMY010000001.1, read as the reverse complement.
TCCATGTCCTCGGGCCGGATGCCGACGACGAGGGAGCGGCCGATGTGCTCGCGCAGCGCGGGCCTCAGCTCCAGGACCTCGGGGCCGACGCGGAGCTCCTGCCCGCCGATCCTGAGCCGCGGGTCGGTCTCGGTGCCGGTCAGCTCGCCCCGCAGGAGGTTCATCGCCGGGGAGCCGATGAACCCGGCGACGAACAGGTTCGCCGGCCGGTCGTACAGCTCCTGGGGCGGCGCGACCTGCTGCAGCTCGCCCTTCTTCATCACCGCGACCCGGTCGCCGAGGGTCATCGCCTCGGTCTGGTCGTGGGTGACGTAGATGGTGGTGACGCCCAGGTCGCGCTGGATGCGGGCGATCTCGGCCCGCATCTGCACGCGCAGCTTGGCGTCGAGGTTGGACAGCGGCTCGTCCATCAGGAACGCCCGCGGCTCGCGGACGATCGCCCGGCCCATGGCGACACGCTGCCGCTGGCCGCCGGACAGGTTGCGCGGCCGGCGGTCGAGGTAGTCCTCCAGGCCGAGCGTGCGGGCGGCCTCCTCGACCCGCTTGCGGATCTCCGCCTTGGGCACCTTGCGCAGCGTGAGCCCGAACCCGATGTTCTGCCGGACCGAAAGGTGCGGGTACAGGGCGTAGCTCTGGAAGACCATCGCGACGTCGCGGTCGCGTGAGGGCACCCGGTTGACCACCCGGCCGCCGACGCTCACCGTGCCCTCGGAGATCGCCTCCAGCCCGGCGACCATCCGCAACGCCGTCGTCTTGCCGCAGCCGGACGGCCCCACGAGAACGAGGAACTCCCCGTCCGCGATGTTCAGACTGAGATCGTCGACGGCACGAGTGCCGTCCGGATACACCTTGCCGACCCCGGCCAGCACGACCTCTGCCATCGCGCCTCCTCAGACCGATATCCCGGCACGCGGAATAGAACGCGTGCCAGAGTCCTACCCCGCCCTCACGAAGGCCGCAAGACATCCCGTCGGAGTACGCGCTTCGTGAAGGGATCGTTATGTCGAGCGCGTCAGGGCGCGGCCGATGACGACGCGCTGAACCTGGTTGGTGCCCTCGACGATCTGCAGGACCTTCGCCTCGCGCATATAGCGTTCGACCGGGAAGTCCCTGACGTAGCCATAGCCGCCGAGCACCTGGACCGCGTCGGTGGTCACGCGCATCGCCGTGTCGGTCGCGAACAGTTTGGCCATCGCGGCCTGCGTGCCGTACTCCAGGCCGGCGTCGCGGCGTCGCGCGGCGCTCAGGTACAGCGCCCGGGCCGCCTCGACGCCCGTCGCCATGTCGGCGAGCAGGAACCGCAGTCCCTGAAACTCCCCGATGGGCCGGCCGAACTGCCGGCGTTCACGCGCGTACGCGACGGCCGTGTCGAGCGCCGCGCGGGCGACCCCGACGGCGCACGCCGCGATGCCCAGGCGGCCGCCGTCGAGGGCGGCCAGCGCAATGGGGAACCCCTGGCCCTCCTCGCCGACCAGGTCGCCGGCGGGCACCCGCACGTCGTCGAAGCTCACCTGTGCGGTGGGAGAGGAGCGCAGGCCCATCTTCCGCTCCGGCGGCGCCGCGTGGATCCCCTCGCCGGTCGCGGCGACCTGAAGGCAGGACACCCCGCGGCTCTTGTCCGGCGCGGTGCGGGCGAAGACCGTGTAGAAGTCGGCCCGGCCGCCGTGGGTGATCCACGCCTTGGTGCCGGTCAGCCGGTAGACGTCGCCGTCGCGCTCGGCCCGGGTGGTCAGCGCGGCGGCGTCCGAGCCGGAGTGGGGTTCGGACAGGCAGTACGCGCCGAGCGTCTCCCCGCCGAGCATGTCCGGCAGCCACCGCTCGCGCTGCTCGGCCGTGCCGTGGCGCGCGACCGGGAAGCAGGCGAGCGTGTGCACGCCGACGCCCAGGCCGACGGCGAGCCAGCCGGCCGCCAGCTCCTCGATGACCTGCAGGTACACCGAGTACGGCTGCCCGCCACCGCCGTACTCCTCCGGATAGGGCAGGCCGAGCAGCCCGGCGCGGCCCAGCGTGCGGAAGACCTCGCGGGGGAACCGCCCGGCCTCCTCCTCGGCGGCGGCCCGCGGCGCGAGTTCGGCCGCGACGAGGTCGCGGGTCAGGTCCAGAAGATCACGGGCCTCCGGCGTCGGCAGGTCGCGTTCGACGATCGTTTCCGCAGGGCTCATCGGCCATCCGCCTCCCCGTCCCTCCTCGACGCTGAAGAGGGATCTCAGGGAAATAGTAGGACGTCCGAGTAACCAGGCTCGCCGCCGCCCGTACGAGCCACCGCGAGGCGGGCCGCACGGGCGGCGCCGGGGCGCCCTACGGCGTCCGGTCAGGCGTCGACGATGACCAGGTCGCGCGTCACGCCGTTGACGCTCTCGTGACCGTCGGCGGTGCACACGACGATGTCCTCGATGCGGGCGCCGTGCGGGCCGGGGTAGATGCCCGGCTCGATGGAGAAGGCCATCCCCACGTCGAGCGGCTCGGTGTTGCCCGCGACGATGTAGGGCTCCTCGTGGGTCTCCAGGCCGATGCCGTGGCCCGTACGGTGGATGAAGTGCTCGCCGTGGCCGGCCGCGGCGATGACGTCGCGGGCGGCGGCGTCGACGGCCTCGGGAGTGACGCCGGGACGCACGGCGGCGCGGGCGGCGGCCTGCGCCTCCTGCAGCACGGAGTAGTAGGCGCGGAAGTCCGCGGGCGCCTCGCCGACCGCGTACGTGCGGGTCGAGTCCGAGCAGTAGCCGCTCGGCATGGTGCCACCGATGTCGATCACCACCGGGTCGCCCGGCTGGATCACGCGATCGGACAGCTCGTGGTGCGGGCTGGCGCCGTTGGGCCCGGAGGCGACGATGACGAAGTCGGTCACCGCGTGCCCCTCGGCGACGATCGCCTCGGCGATGTCGCGGCCGACCTCGCGTTCGGTGCGGCCCGCCTTGAGCAGGCCCGGCACGAGCCGGTGCACGCGGTCGATCGCCGCGCCGGCCTCCCGCAGGGCCTCGACCTCGGCCTGGCTCTTGCGCATCCGCAGCTCGCGCAGGACCGTGCCGGCGGGGACCTGCTCGGCGCCCGGCAGCGCGGCGCGGAACCGCAGCGCCATGACCGCCCACATGCGGTCGGCGACGCCGACGCGTGTCACGTCGCCGGGCAGGCGCGAGGCGACGAGTGCGAACGGGTCGTCGGTCTCGTCCCAGGGCACCATCTCCAGGCCGAGCTCACCGGCCTCCGACGCCTGCGCCGCCGGCAGCTCCAGCCGCGGCACGACCAGGAACGGGTCGCCGCCGGCCGGCACGACCAGGCAGGTCAGGCGTTCGAGCTGGATGGCGTCGTAGCCGGTGACGTAGCGCAGGTCGGGCCCCGGCGTGAGGAACACCGCGCCCAGACCCGACGCGGCGACCGCCTGCCGCGCCCGCGTCAGACGCTCGGGCTCGAAAGCTGATTTCGCACTGGTCAACGTGCCACCTCTCCTTGTTGCGGGCCTGCCGGAAATCTACCCGTCCCGGCGGGCCCCGACCGCCGGGACGCGACGGCGGGTGATCGCGGATGCCGGTGACCTCGGGCGTAGGAGATGATCGTGTGGTATCGCTGTGCGCGATCGCTTCATCGCGGAGCGTGTGAATCGCTAGGATATGGTGCACGGCTCACGCGATGAGCGCGTCGCCGGATCCCGCTTCGTATCCGCCACGACCCCGGAAACCAGGTTCGGTCCCCCTTCCGCCGCCCCGGAGCCACTACTGTGAGTGTCCGTCCGGGCGCAGACGATCACCTCGAAAGCGGTCACATGGGCATCCCTCACGACCACGACGGCTCCGGGGTCGAGCGTGCCGCCACTCTGGCGGACACCGTCGACCGGCTTCGGGCCGAGCTCGAGCAGACGCACGCCGTCGCCCGCCGCACGGCCATCCTCGAACAGGCGAAGGGTCTGCTCGCCGAGCGTCTCCGCTGCGGCGTCGCCGCGGCCCACGCCCATCTCCTGGAGATCGCGCACGACAGCGGTGTCTCCCCCGACGTCGCCGCCCGGTTACTCCTCACTCCCGAGCCCGGCGGCGAGGACGCGCCCTCTCCCGGCCTGCCGGCCTCCGGCCCGGCGGACGCCGATCTCGCCGCCCGGCTGCGCGCCGGCTCACGGCCACGCGTGACGCCGTCGCCCGGCCCCGCGCCGCCGGCCGCCGGCGACCTCGCGGCGCAGCTCGAGCAGACCCAGCGCATCGGCAACCTCGGCTGGGGGCTGTGGGACCTGACCGGCGGCCGGATCCTGTGGTCCGACCAGCTCTACCGCATCTTCGGCCGCGATCCGGCCGAGGGCCCGCTGCCCCTCGAACGCCTGGCCGAGCGGGTCGTTCCCGGTGACGTGCCGCTGGTCGTCCACCTGGTCCGCACGCTGCTCGACGGCACCGAGAAGGTCGACAACGAGATCCGCGTGCTGCGCGGTGAGGAGACCCGCGACGTACGGCTCATGGGCGAGCCGGTCCTCGACTCCTACGGCGTGCCCGCCGCCGTCCGGTGCGTGTGCCAGGACGTCACCCGCTGGCGGTCCGGCGAGCGGGCGCTGAAGGCCTCCCGCGTGCAGCTGGAGCGCCGCCTCATCGCCGCCGAGCGTCACCAGGCGATCGAGATGCAGCGGTCGATCCTGCCGCTGCCCGAGGGCATCGTCGAAAAGCCGGGTCTGCGCGCGGCCGTGCGCTACCTGCCGGCGGGCCACTCGGCGCGGGTCGGCGGCGACTGGTACGAGACGACGGCCATCGACGGCGAGGGCGTCTTCCTCGCCATCGGCGACGTGTCCGGGCACGGCCTGAACGCCGCCGCGGCGATGGCCCGGCTGCGCAACGGCCTGAGCGGCCTGGCGTTCTCCGGCGCGTCACCGGACCGGCTGCTGGGCTGGCTCAACCGGCTGGCGCTGCACTGGCCGACGTCCCTGACCGCCACCGTGATGGCGGGCCGGTACGACCCGGACGAGCGCACCCTCACCTGGGCCCAGGCGGGCCATCTGCCGCCCGTGCTCATCCGCGAGGGCAAGGCCGTCACCCTCGACCCGCCGGAGGGCATCCTGCTCGGCGCGATGCACGAACCGGAGTTCGCGGTGGAGACGACCTCGCTCGAGCCCGGGGACCTGCTGCTGCTCTACACCGACGGCCTCATCGAACGCCGCGAGCGCTGCCTGCAGGAGGGCCTGGACCTGCTGGTCCACGCGGCGTCCACCACCGGCTCCCGCGACCCGGAGGGCGTGCTGGACCACGTCCTGGACGCCTTCGGCGCCCCGAACCCCAACGACGACACCTGCGTGGTCGCCATCCAGATCGACTGACTCCGGGCGGGCCGCCCGTACGGTCGCGGCCACGGCCCGTCTCCTGTGACAGGACGGCGGGACGTCAACCGGCCGCGGCCGAGTCCTCCGGGCCGGGGGGCGCCGAAGCGGCGTCGGTCGCCTCGCCGGGCCGGTCGCCGTTCGCGATCGCCGGGGGCACGGTCTGGGCCCAATCGGCCCAGTCGGCCAGCGCCTGGTACATCTGGATCGCCGCCTCCAGGGCGACGCGCATGGACTTGGTCTGCATGCTGTCGCCGAAGTCACCGCGGTCCTTGGCCGCGGCGTACGTCCGCGCCAGGGCGGCGGTCTCGGCGAAGAACCGCTGCTCGCGCCGCAGATGCTCGCGCAGTTCGCCCGGCTCCATCAGCCAGAAGAAGAACGACCGCAGCACCGACTCGCTGCGCAGGGTGTGGTCGACGTCGCCCTCGGCCAGCCAGCGGCGCACCTCGGCCAGGCCGGCATCGGTGATCCGGTACGCCTTCCGGCCCCGCGGGCCACGGCTGTCCACCTCGATCATGCCGGCGTCGGCGAGCCGCGAGAGCTCGGCGTAGATCTTCGGGTGCTGGGCCGGCCACACCGGGCCGAGGGCCTCCTCGAAGCGCCGGGCCAGGTCGTACCCACTGGCCGGTCCTTCGGCGAGCAGCCCGAGCAATCCATGGCGCAGGGACAAGACGGCACCCTCTCCGGACTCGATCGTGGGCTCCATCTTGACATGTCCCCTGGACCACCTCGATGATTCACATGTCCCTAAGTACATGTCCGTATGAACATGTACCCAAGAACACGTGAGGTGGTTCATGGGCACGAACACGCGCGCCGTCTTCGTCACGGGAGCGGCCGGCGGCATCGGCACCGCCACGGCCGAAGCCCTCTCCGAGCGCGGGTACCGGATCTACGCCGGCGTCCGCGCCGAGGCTCCGCACCTGCGCGACCTGGCCGGCGTCGAGCAGGTGCGGATCGACGTCACCGATCCCGGCAGCGTCGCGGCCGCGGCCGGCGAGGTCGCGCGGTTGCAGGACGGTGAGGGCCTGGCCGGTGTGGTCAACAACGCCGGCGTCATCGTCCAGGGCCCGCTGGAGCTGGTGCCGGCCGAGGAGCTGCACCGGCAGTTCGCCGTCAACGTCTTCGGGCCCGCCGAGGTCACCCGCGCGTTCGCGCCGCTGCTCCGTACGGGAGGCGGCCGTCTGATCAACATCAGCGCGCCGACGGCGAGGCTCGCGATGCCGTTCGCCGGTCCCATCTCGGCGAGCAAGGCCGCGCTGGACGCCCTGTCCGACGCCGCGCGGATCGAGCTCGCCGCGCAGGGCGTCGCGGTGATCACCGTTGTGCCGGGTTCGGTGGAGACCGGCATCTTCGCCAAGGCGAACGCGGCCGCCGAGACCGCCCTCGCCGCGGCCGACCCGGCGCGCCTGGCGCTGTACCGGCGGCGGATCGAGGCCGTGGACGCCGCCGTCGCCCGGATGCGGGGCGCCAAGCCGGACCGGGTCGCCCACACGATCGTCCGGGCGCTGGAGGCGAGCCGCCCCCGACCCCGGTACGCGGCCGGCTCCGACGTACGGCCCGCGCTGATCCTGGCCCGGCTGCCGTTCCGGCTCCGTGACCGGGTGGTGGTCCGGATGCTCGGGCTCGGCAAGGCCACGGCGGCCTGACCGGGCCGCCGCGGACCGAGGAAGCCAAGGGAGCACAGATGACGAACATCGCCCTGGTCACGGGCGCGACCTCCGGCCTGGGCAAGGCCGTGGCCACCGCGCTGGCCGAGGAGGGCCGGCACGTGCTGGTGCACGGCCGCGACGCCGAGCGGGCGACCGCCGTGGTGGACCGGATCACCGGTTCCGGCGGCAGCGCCGAGGTCTGTCTCGCCGACCTGAGCTCGCTCGAGCGGGTCCGTGAGCTGGCCGACCGGGTGACCGCCGGGCACGGCGCGATCGGGCTGTTGGTCAACAACGCCGGCGTGGGCGCCGGCCGGCCGCCGTACCGCCGCAGGAGGCTCAGCGAGGACGGCCACGAACTGCGGTTCGCGGTCAACTACCTCGCGCCGGTACTGCTCACCCGGCGGCTGTTGCCCGCGCTCGAGGCGGGCGCGCCCGCACGGGTCGTCAACGTCGGCTCGGTCGGGCAGGCACCGGTCGACCTGACCGACCTGGGGCTGGAGAGGCACTACTCGGGTGCGCAGGCGTACTTCCGCAGCAAGTTCGCGCTCGCCGCGTTCACCTTCTCCGTCGCCGAGGAGCTCGCCGGGCGTCCGGTCGCCGTCACCTGCCTGCACCCGGCGTCGATGATGAACACCCGCATGGTCCGGGAGTCGATGATGCCGCCGATGTCGACGATCGCCAGCGGCGTGCGGGCGGTGATGAACCTGGCGACGGGGCCGGCCGGCGCGACCGGCGGACGCTACTTCGACGGCGTGGACGAGGCCCGTGCCCACGAGGGGACCTACGACCCCGCGCTGCGCGACCGGCTGCGCACGGTCACCGCCGAGCTACTGGCGCCGTTCCTCGACGACGCGAGGGCGTCCGGGCGCTGACGGTCCGCCGGAGGCCGCGGGCATCATGGATCGCGTGGAACGGATGCTGACGGGCGTGCTGGTCGCGGAGAGCCCGCGGGAGGGCGGCGTGCTGAGCGGCGTCCCCCTCCAGGTGAGGAGGATCGAGCGGGGCCCGGCCCCGGAGCCGGAGTCCGGGCAGTCGCTCCGGTGGACCATTCTGGAGTTCGCGGCGCCCGAGGACGACGCCGGGCGCCTCGCCGAGGCGCTCGCCGCGTGCCTGGAGCCGGCGGGCGGCTGGTACGCCGACTTCAACACCGCGGCGGAGGCGTTCGTCGTCTTCCCCGGGCGCGTCTTCCGCTATCCACGCGGGGACGGGGCCCGGCGCGCCGAGGTGGCGGCGTACGCCCGTTCGGTCGGCGTGCCCGAGCCGCAGCTCGACCGGGTCGACTGACCCGGCCGCTCCTGTCGGTGGAGGCTGCCAAGATGGAGGCGTGGGTGGACTCATGCTGCTTGACACGCCGTCGCTGTACTTCCGCGCCTTCTACGGCGTACCGGAGTCGGTGACCAATTCCGACGGCACGCCCGTCAACGCGATCCGCGGGCTGCTCGACATGATCGCCCGGCTCGTCCGGGATCGGTCGCCGCACTCGGTGGTGGCCTGCATGGACGCCGACTGGCGCCCGCGGTTCCGGGTCGATGCCCTGCCGTCGTACAAGCTGCACCGGGTCGGGCCCGACGGCGGCGACCAGACGCCGCCCGCGCTCGGCGCGCAGGTCCCGGTCATCGAGGAGGTGCTCGAGGCGTTCGGCATCGCCAAGGTGGGCGCCGCGGGGTACGAGGCCGACGACGTCATCGGCACGCTCGCCACCGCCGAGCCGGGCGAGGTGGACGTCGTGACCGGCGACCGCGACCTGTTCCAGCTGGTCCGCGACGACAAGCCGGTGCGCGTGCTCTACACCGCGCGCGGCATCAAGGCGCTGCAGGTCGTCGGCGAGGCCGAGGTCACCGCCAAGTACGGCGTGCCGGGGCGGGCCTACGCCGACTTCGCGACGCTGCGCGGCGACCCCAGCGACGGGCTGCCGGGCGTGCCCGGCGTCGGCGACAAGACGGCCGCCGCGTTGATCACGAGATTCGGTTCGCTGGAGGGCATCGAAAAGGCGCTCGATATGGGCGAAACGTCCGGTTTTCCGGCGGGTAGCCGCCTGAAGCTGGAGAAGGCGCGCGACTACCTCCGTTCCGCGGAAATGGTCGTACGGGTGGTCACCGATATCCCCATTCCGGACATCGACGCGCGGGTGCCGCGCACGCCGCGCTCACCGGAACGCCTGGTGGAGCTCACGGACCGGTGGAGCCTCGAAGGTCCGGTCAACCGATTGCTGGCCGCCGTGAAAACGTCGGACGACTAATGCGCTGATTGCGTCATATGGCGCAGTGTTTCCGACCGCGCGGAGTTTTCATTTCACTGAGAGGCGCAGTGAAAGTTGCGCGACGGGGATCACTGAGAGGCGGCCATGACGACGATCCTCAGCAGGCGAACTCCGCCGTCCCCCGGGGATGACGGAGCGGCGTTCGGCGGCGTGAGCGCGATGTTCGGGATGGTGCGACGCTCCAACCACGCCACCGCCCTCGCGGGATGGATCGTCGCGACGGGCGCCATGGGCCTGGTCGTGCAGGCCGACACGATCCGGGCGGCGAGCGGGGCCCCGTACGGCGGCGTCCTCCTCCTGGCGCTGGCGCCGGTGCTCGCCGCCGGGACGGTGACCGTCGCCCTCCTCCTCCGCGCGAACCTCCTCATGTCGTTCGCGCAGGAGCGGTTCTATCGCTTCATCGCCGAGATCCCGGGCGACGCGCCGGAGCTGTGCGCTCCGGCCGTGCTGCAGCTGCAACGGCTGACCGCCGCCGTACGCCATCGCGAGACGCTCACGCAGCAGGCGCTGACGTGGGCGTACGCCGCGGGCATCGGCGTGCTCGGCTGGAGCGTCGCGGCGGAGGCGATGGCCCTTGGCCATTAGGCCATCACAGACCGGCCGGCATCCGGGTCATGGAAAAACCGCCCCACTCCCCATGCATCGGGTGCCGGCCTCTAGACAGCGTTCCCCTTCATTAGGTCCACTGTAAGAAATGAGGTTCAATAGCGAACCTCTGCCGGGACGGGCAGACGGGAACCTGGTGCAGGAGACCCTCGCGAACAGACAAGGTTTTTGGCAGGCACTGAACGAGTCCGAACGGACCGCGTTGCGCGCGGCCGGTCGGACTCGTGAGTATGCCGCCGGCACGCTCTTGTGCAGTCAGGGCGCCGACCCCGACCACGTCCTGGTCATCTTGGACGGGTGGGTCAAGGTGACGGCCGGGCGGGCCGACGGGCACGAGGTCATGCTGGCGATCCGCGGACCGGCCGACACGATCGGCGAGAGCGGCTGGCTGAACGGACGGCCGCGCTCGGCGAACGTCAAGGCCCTCAACCGGGTCCGTGCGCTCGCGGTCCCGGCCGAGCAGTTCGCCAACTTCCTCAACGGCCACGCGCACGCCGCGCAGGTGCTGGCGCGTGTGATGGTCGGCCGGATGGACGACGCCGACCGCCGCATGACCTCCCAGGTCGGCACGAGCGGCCCGAAGCTGCTCGCGCTGCTGCTGCTCGACCTGGCCGAGCGCTACGGCGTTCCGGGCCCGGACGGCGCCGTGGCGCTGCCGCTGCCGCTGACCCAGCACGAGCTGGCCACGATGATCGGCCGGGCCCGCGAGACGGTCGCCCGCGCCCTGACGGTGTGGCGCAAGGACGGCGTGGTCGTCACCCAGCGCATGCGGATCCTCATCCTGAACCCCGGCGCCCTGCGCGAGGTCGCCGAGGCCGAGGACGAGTTCTGAGCGGCGGACGGCGCCCGCGGGGCGGTCAGGCGACGGAGGAGTAGGCGACGACGCCGCGGCGCATCGCGTCCATCGCCTTGCCCGCCGTCCCTCGGATGCCGCTGTCGCGCGGGGCCGCCTCGGCGATCTGGCCCAGCAGGTCGAGCAGTTGCTTCACCCAGCGGACGAAGTCACCCGCGGTCAGGTCCGTCTCGCTGAGCACCGCGTCGAGCTGATGGCCGCGGGCCCACCGGTAGGCGGCCCACACGAAGCCCATGTCCGGGTCGCGCAGGAACGCCACGCGGTGGTCGCGTTCGACCTCGCGGAGGTCGTCTGCCAGGCTCACCATGTTCGCCAGCGCCTCGCCGACCGGGCCGGCCGGGATCCGCGGGGCCTTGGGGTCGTCGGTGCGGGACTCGTAGACGAGCGCGGACACGGTCGCGGCGAGCTCGGCGGCGTCCAGGCCCTCCCAGACGTTCTCGCGCAGGCATTCGGCGGTGAGCAGGTCCGACTCGCTGTAGAGACGGCCCAGCCGCCGTCCGGCGTCGGTGACCCGTTCGTCCTCCAGGTAGCCGAGCTGCTGAAGGACCGCGCACACCCGGTCGAACGTCCGGGCGATCACCTGGGAGCGGCCCTCGACGCGGCGGCGCAGGTCGGCGGTCTCGCGTTCGAGCCGGAAGTAGCGTTCGGCCCACCGGGCGTGGTCCTCGCGCTCGGCGCAGCCGTGACAGGGGTGTTCGCGCAGCCGCCGGCGCAACTCCTTGATCTCCGGGTCCTCACCGGCCGGCTCGGGCCGCCTGGCCGGGCGCGGCGCGTCGAGCCCGGCGGTCTTGGTGCGCAGCGTGGAGGCCAGGTCACGGCGGTGCTGGGGCGACTTGCGGCTGAACGACGCGGGGATGCGGACCCGCTCGACCGGCTCGACCGGGCCGCGGAAGTCCATCAGCGCCAGCTGCTTGACCTGCCGGTTGACGGTCAGCACGAGCGGTGACGGGTCGTCGACGCGCTTGGCGGCACCGGGTTCGAGCACGAGCGCGAACCCGGCCCACCGGCCGTTCGGCACGACGATGACGTCGCCGGGCCGCAGCCGCTCCAGGGACCGCGCCGCATCGGCACGCTGCGCGCCCGACCGCGCCCGCGCGATCTCCTTCTCCCGGTCCGACAGCCGCCGCCGCAGCCGGGCGTACTCCATGAAGTCGCCGAGGTGGCACGTGGCGGCCTCCAGGTAGCCCTCCAGTGCCTCCTCGTTGCGCCGTAGCTGCCGTGCGAGGCCCACGACGGCCCGGTCGGCCTGGAACTGTGCGAAGGACTCCTCCAGGAGCGTACGGGCCCGCTCACGGCCGAACTGGCCGACGAGGTTGACGGCCATGTTGTACGACGGGCGGAAGCTGGAGTTGAGCGGGTAGGTGCGGGTGCCGGCCAGGCCGGCCACCGAGCCGGGGTCCACGCCGGGGGTCCACAGCACGACGGCGTGCCCTTCGACGTCGATGCCGCGCCGCCCCGCCCGGCCGGTGAGCTGGGTGTACTCTCCCGGCGTCAGGTCGGCGTGCGTCTCGCCGTTCCACTTGACGAGGCGTTCGATGACGACCGTGCGGGCCGGCATGTTGATGCCGAGCGCGAGCGTCTCGGTGGCGAAGACCGCCTTGATGAGCCCCTCGGTGAACAGCTCCTCGACGATCTCCTTGAACGTCGGCAGCATCCCGGCGTGGTGGGCGGCCAGGCCGCGTTCGAGGGCGGCCAGCCAGGTGCGGTAGCCGAGGACGTCCAGGTCCTCCCGCGGGATGTCGGCGACGCGTTCCTCGACGTGGGCACGGATCTCCTCGGCCTCTTCCATGGAGGTCAGCCGCAACCCGGCGTACATGCACTGCTCGACGGCGGCGTCGCAGCCCGCGCGGCTGAAGATGAAGGTGATCGCGGGCAGCAGCCCGGCCCGGTCGAGGCGGTCGATCACGTCCGAGCGGGCCGGCGGCCGGAACCGCTGCGGGCGTGCCTCCCGGCGACGGCCGCTGCGGCGTCCCTGGTTGACCTTCGTGCGCCGCAGGTCGTCCAGCGCGAAGCGGCGCAGCGCCGGGTTGACCTTGGTGTGTTCGTCATCGACGAACAGGTCGTACAGCCGGTTGCCGGCCAGCATGTGCTGCCACAGCGGCACCGGCCGGTGCTCGTCGACGATCACGGTGGTGTCGCCGCGCACCTCCTGGAGCCACTCGCCGAACTCCTCGGCGTTGCTCACCGTCGCCGACAGGGCCGCGAGGCGCACGGAGTCGGGCAGGTGGATGATCACTTCTTCCCAGACCGCGCCGCGGAACCGGTCGGCCAGGTAGTGCACCTCGTCCATGACAACGTAGGCGAGCCCCGACAGCGTCGGGGAGGAGGCGTAGAGCATGTTGCGGAGCACCTCGGTCGTCATGACGACGATCGGGGCCTCCCCGTTGATGGTGTTGTCGCCGGTGAGCAGGCCGACCTTGTCGGTGCCGTAGCGGCGCACCAGGTCGGCGTACTTCTGGTTCGACAGCGCCTTGATCGGCGTGGTGTAGAAGCACTTCTGCCCGTTGGCCAGGGCCAGGTGGACGGCGAACTCTCCGACGACGGTCTTACCGGACCCGGTCGGGGCGGCGACGAGGACGCCATGGCCGTTCTCCAGCGCACGGCACGCGTCGACCTGGAAGAAGTCGAGGTCGAAGTCGTAGAGGCTCTGGAAGTCCGTCAGCGCCGGCGTGTAGCCCGCCATACGCCGACGGCTCGCGGCATAGCGCTCCGCGGGGGTGGTCATGGTCCAAGCCTACGGAAAGCCGGGGGTGGGACGCGGCACGCCCCGACGATCATCAGCCTCCGGGCTGGGGCGCGTGTCGGGCCGTGATCGATGAGCATGCGGCTTCCGGGCGGGTGTCCGTCTGGGGAGGGCCCGGCGATCTGCGGCTGCGCCGTGTGGGCGCGAGTGACCGGAAGCGATGCCGCGGACGGGCAGCGGGGCCCGCGGACCCCGGCCGTGTGCGCGTCGGGACGGTGCGTCAGAGTACGGCGAGCCGGTCCACCAGCAACTCCACCCTCGGCTCGGTGTCCTGCGGCGGCAGCCGTCCCGCCCGGGTCAGGGTGGCCAGCCCGTGCAGGCCCGCCCAGAACAACTCGGTGAACAGCCCCGGGTGGACGCCGTCCCCGGCGACCTCGCCGAGGCTTTCCAGCAGGGCGGCGAAGGCGTCCTTCAGCGGTGGCGGGGTGTCCTCGTGCGCGAAGGCCAGGCCGCCGTCGAGCTGAAAGATGGCGTCGTAGACCGCCGGGTTGCGTGCGGCGAAGTCGAGGTAGGCGCGGGCGAGGGCGGTGACCCGGGCGCGAGGTCCGTCCGCGGCGGCGGCCGCGGCCCGCAGCGTCGCGGCCATCTCGGTGGCGCCTTCGAGGGCGACGGCGCCGATGATCTCCCGCTTGCCGCGGAAATGGCTGTAGAGGACGGGCTGGCTGTATTCGATGCGCTCGGCCAGCCGGCGGGTGGTGACCGCGTCCCAGCCCTGTTGCTCGGCGATCTCGCGGGCCGTCGCCAGGATGAGGCGTTCGCGGGCCGCCCGTTCGCGCTCCTTACGTTCCTGTACCGACACGACTCGATCCTAGCATCGCTAGACAATCAAGCGGCGGCAACCCGATGCGCGCCCTAGGTGTGCTGTCCGGACAGGTTGGTGACGCGGCTGGCTGGGGTTTGGCCGCCGATGCCGGTGTGGGGTCGGTGGTAGTTGTACCAGTCCAGCCAGTCGATGAGGACGGTTTGGCGTTCGGTTTCTGAGGTGTAGGGCTGGTGGTAGGCCCATTCCTCGGTCAGGGTGCGGTGGAATCGTTCGACCTTGCCGTTGGTCTGGGGCCGGTAGGGCCGGGTCCAGCGAGGGCTGATGCCCAGTTCGTCGCAGATGGTGCGCCAGGTGGTCTTGGTGTAGGCCCAGGCGTTGTCGGTCAGGACCCGTTGGATGGTGATGCCGCGGGCGGCGAACCACGCGGTGGCGCGGACGAGGAAGGCGGCGCAGGTGGCGGCGGTCTCGTCGGTGAGGGTTTCGGTGTAGGCCAGGCGGGAGTGGTCGTCCAGGGCGGTGTGCAGGTACAGGTAGCCGATGCCGGCACGTCGCTGGTTTTTGCGGCCGGCGGCGCGGCCCAGGGTCTTGTGTCCGCCGCCGTCGGGGATGCGGCCGAGTTTCTTGACGTCGATGTGGACCAGGTCGCCGGGGCGTTGGCGTTCGTAGCGGCGGATGGGTTCGCCGGTGGCGCGGTCACAGACCGCCAGGGGTGGCAGGCCGTGGCGGGTCAGGATGCGGTGAGCGGTGGAGGGCGCGATGCCGGTGCGGGCGGCCAGCCGGAGCGGGCCGATGCGGTGCGCCCGGCGCAGCGCGACCACGTGTGCCTCGATTTGTGGTGGGGTTCGGCGCGGGCTGTGGTGCGGGCGGCTGGAGCGGTCATGCATGCCGGCGGCGCCCAGTTGCCGGTAGCGGGTGGCCCAGCGTGCGGCGGTGGTGTGGCTGACGCCGAAGCGTTCGGCGGCCCGGCGTAGTGGCCAGCCGTCCTCAACGATGCACTGGGCCAGGCGCAGGCGGCCGGTCGGGGTCAGCGGGGCATTACGGTGGGGCATGAGGGCCTCCTGGACGTCGGTGCAGATGTCGCAATCCACACCGAAACCAGAAGGCCCTCCCCTTGTTCAAGAACCACCCAGGGCGTGTCGCCTGTCACCAACGTCCCCGGACAGCACACCTAGGAGCGCGGGGTGTCCTCCAGGTCCTCCACCTCGTCCAGGTCGCTCATGTCCAGCGGGGAGGCCTCGTCGTCGGACAGGTGGGCGTACGGGTCGGGCCGGGCGGCCTTGCGCCGGTCGTGGACGTAGGCGATCACCTCGGCGACCTCGAACAGCACGACGGTCGGCAGGGCCAGCGCCAGCATCGTGAACGGGTCCTGGCTCGGCGTGGCGACCGCGGCGAACACGAAGATGCCGAAGACGAGGGTGCGCCGCCACTTCTTGATCCGCGCGTGCGTCAGCACACCGGCGAAGTTCAGGATGACGACGAACAGGGGCAGTTCGAACGTCGCCCCGAAGATCAGCAGCATCGCGACGGCGTAGCCGAGATAGCTGGTGATCGTCACGATCGGGACGACGTGGTCCGGCGTGAAGCCGAGCAGGATGCCCAGGCCCTTGTCGAGCGTCTCGTAGGCCAGGAACGCGCCCGCCGCGAACAGCGGGATCGCTCCGCCCATGAAGACGTACGTCCAGCGCCGCTCCCGCTGGTAGAGCCCGGGTGCCACGAACGCCCAGAGCTGGTAAAGCCAGATCGGCGAGGCGAGCACCAATCCGATGATCAGACAGATCTTGATCCGCAGCACGAACGGGTCGAGGATCCCGGTCGTGGTCAGCGCGCACTGCCCGTTGAGGCGGTGGGCCTGCGGGATCTTGCAGTACGGATGCTGGAGGACCCGCCAGATCGGATCGTAGAAGATCCAGCCGACGATGCCCCCCGCGACGATCCCGAGTAGCGCCTTGAGGATCCGGTTGCGCAGCTCACGGATGTGCTCCATGAGCGGCATGCGCCCATCCGGGTTCGGCGTTCGGGAGGCACGCCGCAGGGACTTCATCGCCGACATGTGATTGTGTGCTCCGGCTCGTCAGGATTACTTGCCGTGCTCCGTCTGGCGTACCGGAACGCCTTCTCTCACGGCGTCGTCCGCCGGGGCCTTCAGCTCCTGCGGACCGGCCTGCGCCTCGAGACGCGCGGCCTCGGCACGCAACCGCGCGGCCTCCGAGCGAGCGTCCTGCGACGTGTTCTGCTTCTCGTCATCGTCGCCGATCAGACCCTTGGTCTCGGACTTGAAGATGCGCATCGAACGCCCGAGCGAACGCGCCGCCTGAGGCAACTTCGCCGAGCCGAACAGCACCAGAATGACGACCGCGATGATCGCGATCTCCCACGGGCCAAGATCCATGACAGTCCTCTTCAGCAGTGGCCGGTTCTCCCCTGATCGTACGCCGTCCGGCCGGGTGGCTCACTACCCCGTTTCTTCCAAACGGCGCGCCGCGGTGCGCAGCGCCGAATGTTTTGGCGCCAGACGCCCCCTGGTGTGCTGGATTTCACGGCCGAGATCGCGAACGGCGAGGAAAACCTTGATCGCGCAGACGGCGATCACGACCAGCCCGGCGAAGGTCAGTCCGATGAACAACATCACCCACGGCACGGGCCCGAGACTACACGCCCCGTAGCGGGCCCCGCCCGCGGCGAGTCCCGGGCAGGCCCGGTCAGGCGTACTGATCGAGGGCGCGTTCGGCGTCGTCACGGACGCTCTCGGCCAGGTCGGCGGGGGCGACGATGGCGCCGTCGCCGGCCAGCCGCAGCGCCAGGCGGCGGACCCACCGCGTGTCTCGAGTGCGCAGCTCGACGCGCAGCCGGCCCTCCCCCAGCTCGGTGACGCTCTCGCAGGGGTAGTGGTCGGCGACCCAGCGCCCGGACGGCGTCAGCTCGATGATCACCTTGGTGTCGTCGGGTGACGGCCGGAACAGGCCGCGGTCGACGTCGACCGGCTCGGCCTCCTCCGGGATCCGCGCGGCGACGTCGAGGACCTCCAGCTCGACGATGCGGTCGAGCCGGAACAGGCGCACCGCCTCGGCCCGGCGGCACCAGCCCTCCAGGTAGGACCAGCCGTCCACCAGGAGCAGGCGCATCGGGTCGACGTCGCGTTCGGTGTTCTCGTCGCGCCCCGGCACGTAGTAGGTCATCCGCAGCCGGCGGCCCTCGTCTAGCCCGGCGCGCACCTGGAGGAGGATGTCCGGGCGCACCTCCACCTGCACCGACACCTGGCTGCTCGGCTGCGCGGCGTTGCCGGCGGCGACCTCCAGCTTGGCGATGACGCGGCTGAGCGCGTCGCCGTGCTCGGGGATCTCGGCGAGCGTGCGCAGCGCGATGAGCAACGCCGCGGCCTCGTCCACGTCGAGCCGCAGCGGGCGGCTGATCGACTCGGCCTCGCTGACGACGATCTCACCGCCCTCGTAGGACAGGTCGATCGGGCAGTACGGGTCGGGCGCGCGCAGCTCGACGCACCACAAGAGGTTCAGGTCGTCGATGAGCTGCTTCTCGCTGACCTCGAACGCCGCGGCGGCCTCGGCGACGCTGACCGAGCTGCGCGAGACGACGTACGGGACGAGCGCGAGCAGACGCGTAAGACGATCCGCGGAGCTCATGAGCCCTCCTTCGTCGGAGGAGTGGTCCAGAACGCCGTGTTCTCGATTCGCTCACCGCGTTCGCTCATGCCAAAACCGCCTTAAGGTGCTGAATCATCGCGTCGCGTACGTCGGGCGGGCCGATGACGACCACGTCGTCGGCGAACCCGGCCAGGTAGTCCACGAGCCGGTCGACGTCGGCGAAGCCCAGTTCGGCGCGGTCCCACTCGCCCTCGTCGGGCCGTACGTCCGCGGCCCACCGGCGGATGCCGTGGGCGGCACCCTGACGCAGCCGCACCGTGGCGCTGCGGCGGTCCGGCGCCGGAGTGCTGCTGGCGGCCACGATCTCGCGGACGTCGACGCCGTCCGGCACCACGACCTCGCCGGCCGACCCGTCGCCGGAGACGACGCCGAGGATGCGGCTGAGGCGGAACACCCGCACCTGCCCGCGGTCACGGTCGTGACCCGCGACGTACCAGCGGCCGCGGCGGCTCACCACTCCCCACGGCTCCAGGTGACGCCGCTGTGGCGCGCTGCGCCCGATCCCCTGGTAGTCGAAGGCGACCGGCCGGCGGTCCCGTACGGCGCGCCACAGAGCGGGGAACGCCGGCTCGTGCGTGTCGACTCGCGGCTCGATGCCCAGAGAGGCGGCCTCGGCGGTGTCCACGCCGGCGGCGCGCAGCTTCAGCAGCGCCCCGGAGGCCGCCTCGGCGAGGCTGGCGCGCTGCCACACCCGCGCGGCCAGGCCCAGCACCGCGGCCTCGTCGGGCTCCAGCTGGATCTCCGGCAGCTCGTACGCCTGGCGCTGGATGCGGTAGCCGGTGTCCTCCTCGCCCTCGCTGCCGGTCTCCAGCGGGACGCCGAGCTCTCGCAGCTCCTCCTTGTCGCGTTCGAACATGCGCTTGAACGCCTCGGAGCCGTCGGGATAGCCCGGCACGGCCTGGCGGATCTGCTCCGCGGTGAGATATCTGCGGGTGGCCAGCAGGCACACCACGAGATTGAGCAACCGCTCGGTCTTGCGGCGCGACATCGGCACTCCTTTGGACCCGTCCCCGTGGCCTCCGACGCTACCGTTGGCGGGTGATCCGATGGCGCAAAGGCACGGTTGTCAACATACGCCGGGAGTGGCCCGGCGCGGTGGAACTCGACGTGGAGATCGACCACGACGGCGCGGCCCGCGCGCTGGCATACCCGGCACTGGTGGGATCGCCCCAGGTGGGCGACGCGGTGCTGCTCAACACTACGGCGCTCGCCATGGGCCTTGGCACCGGAGGGTACGCCATGGTGGTGGCCCTACCGGACCGTTTTCCGCCAGATCCCTCGGGCCCGGGCCATCTCGTCAAGGCCCGCTACACGCCGCTGCAGGCGACCGTGCTCGGCGCCGACGAGCAGGACTCCCCGCACCACGAGCTGCTCCGCGAAGCCGACTCGGTCGACGGGATGCCGGTGATCGTCGCCGACCTGCACTCGGCGCTGCCGGCGATCGTCGCGGGTCTGCACCGCGACCGGCCGGGCACGCGTGTCGTCTACGTGATGCCGGACGGCGGCGCGCTGCCGTCGTGGTTCTCCCGCGCGGCCGCGGCCCTGCGCGAGGCCGGAGCCCTGGCCGCGGTCGTCACCACCGGGCAGGCCTTCGGCGGCGACCTGGAGGCGGTGACCCTGCACACCGGGCTGCTGGCCGCACGCCTCGTGCTGGAGGCGGAGGTCGCGGTCGTCGCGCAGGGACCGGGCAACCTCGGCACCGGCACGCGCTGGGGATTCTCGGGCGTGTCGGCCGGCGAGGCGGTGAACGCCGCGGGCGTGCTCGGCGGCCGGCCGATCGCCTCGTTGCGGGTCAGCGAGGCCGACGCCCGCGAACGCCACCAGGGGGTCTCCCACCACAGCCTGACCGCCTACGGCCGGGTGGCGCTCACACGGGCCCAGGTGGTGGTGCCGGAGCTGCCGGGCGAGTTCGGCGCGCGCGTGGCCGCCGACGCCGCACCGCTCGGCGAACGCCATGAGCTGGTCAGCGTGCCGGTCGACGGGCTGGAGGAGGCGCTGCGCGCGTCGCCGGTACGCCTGTCGACGATGGGCCGGGGGCTGGATGAGGACCTCGCCGGCTTCCTGACCGCCGCCGCCGCCGGACGCCACGCCGCCGCCCTGCTCGGCTGAGCCGACCGGCCTCGAACGTCCGGCCGGGACCTTGCCGGATCGGGCGAATGGCCCCGGCCCGGCGCCTTTACGTTGTAGATCACGTGGCGGCGAAGGGTGCACGTCCCTGAGGCCGGGCCACGTCGCACAGGCGAGTCAGGGGCTCCCCGCCGGCGGTCGAGCGCCGGTGGGTTCACGTCGCAGATCCCGTAACGGCGAGGCCGCCGTCCGGCTCGTACCGGTGGCGGAAGGTGAAGGCCTCCGGGGCCGGGCCCGCTTCGCGCAGGCGGGTCAGGCGGGACAGGGCCTCCTCCACCGACGGCAGGTGGCCCGCCGGTACCCACCACAGCACCGTGAACGGCTCCGCCATCCGCGTGAACCACTCGCGGCGGCGCCGGATGTACTCCAGGTGGTCCGAGCGGTACGTGAAGTCCCACAGGGCCTGGAACGACTCCCACACCGACAGGTTGACGATCATGTCGTCGCCGTACGGGCGGATCGCCGTCGCGTCTCGGCCCTCCTCGTCGACCAGGCGCCACACGAAGCCCGGTGAGTTGTCGGCCAGGGCGTTGATCGGCTCGAGGCCGGTCACGAAGCCGGCCGCCTCAGCGGTGTCGAGGGGATGACACAGGCGTCCGACGTTGAGCTGTGCGAGGTGATGATCCGTCATGGGCGACAGCAGATCATCCGCGGCGCTCTATTGTCAATCATCATTATTTTTAGAAGTGATCTCCACACAGCACTCCCCCGGCCGTGCCCGCATCCGTGCCCGCAGCTCCGTCTCCCCCATGCCTTCGAGCAGGCCCTCCACCAGGGCGAGGTTCATGCCGCAGACCAGCGGCGGGAACTCCCGGGCCACCGCGTGGAACGGGCAGTTGCGCATCCGGACCACCCCGGCCGCGCCATCCGCCCGGTACGGCTCGTAGCCCTGCCGGGCCAGCACCTCCTCGACGCCGCCCTCCGCCGACTCCCCCGCCGTACGGCCGTGACGCCGCGCCACCCGCTCCAGGTCGCCCTCGGCCCCCAGCGACTCCACGACCTCCGCGAGCAGCGCCGCCGGCGTGCCGTAGTCACGCGGCGGCAGGCTCACGACGTGATCGACCGCGGAGCGCCGGTAGAGCTTGGCGGGCCGGCCCGCCCCCGGGCCGGACCGGCCGGGCGGACGGCGGAACACCACGTCGAGCAGGCCCGCGTCGGCCAGCCGGTCGAGATGGAACGCCGCCAGCGTCCGCTGGATCCCGGCCGCGTCGGCGGCCTCGGCCCGCCCCACCTCGTGATCCTGGGCGACCACGTAGTCGTACACCCGCCGCCGTACCGGATCACCCAGGGCCGTGATGGCCTCCACATCGCTCACGCGCCCGATTGTAGGAAGCGCAGCAGGAAGCGCGGCAGGGAGCGCGCCGCGGGTCAGTACGCGGCGATGATGTCGATCACGAACGCCAGCGTGTCGCTGCGCGTGATACCCGACGCCGAATGACCCTTCGCGCCGTACCCCGCGCTCGGCGGAACCACCACCAGCACCCGGCTGCCCACCGGTTTGCCGACGACCGCGCGGTCCCACCCGTCGATCATCTGCCGGGCGCCGACCACCACCGAGTCCGGATGGCCCCGGCCGCGCGAGGACTCGAACGTCTTGCGGCCACGCCAGATCTGGCCCAGATCGTGATAGACCACGACCTGCTTGGCCTCCACCGGCCGGCCCGTGCCCCGCACGATCGTGCGCACGGTCAGCTTCGCCGGCGGGCGCGCCGACGGAATCGTCATCGACGGCACCGCGCCCGTCGTCACCCGCGGCAGGCCCGCCTCGGTCTGCTGCTCCGGCGTGCCGTGCGCGGACGCGCCGTTGGGGTAGACGGCCAGCACGTCCAGCACGAACACCAGCGAGTCGTTGCCGCCGATCTGCAGCGCCGCGTAGCCCTGCGAGCCGTACCCCTGTCCCGGCGGGATCACCGCCACCACCCGGCCGCCCGGGCGCTGCCCGGCCAGCGCCCGGTTCAGCCCCGGCACCAGGTGCCCGTACGGGAACATCGCCGGGCGGCCCGAGTCGTAACTGCTGGCGATCAGCTTGTGGTCACCGCCGTTCCAGCGGTACCCGACGTAGTTCGCCGCGACCAGGTCGCCGGCCGCCACCTTGGCGCCCTTGCCCGAATGCAGGGTCTTGACGCCCAGCTTGCCGCCGGGCGCCGACCCCGGGATCGTCACCGCCGGCTGCCGGCCGACCGCTCCGGCCACCTTCACCCCGTCGGGCGGCCCTCCACCGCTGCACGCGACAACGCACGAGGCGAGGAGGGCCAGCACGACCCACGGGGCGGCACGCCGCATACGCCGACCTCCAGCGACCGGGTGATCAGATCGCGTCGAGAATATCGACAACGAACACGAGGGTGTCGGTGCCCTTGATGCCCGCCTGCGGCGACCCGGTCGAGCCGTAGCCCTCCTTCGGCGGGACGATCACCAGCACCCGGCTGCCGATCTTCTTGCCCACCAGCGCCTTGTCCCAGCCCGGGATCACCTGCCCGACGCCGATCGGGAATCCGGCCGGAGCGCCGTGCTTGTAGCTGGAGTCGAACTCCTTGCCGGTGCGCCACAGCACACCGTCGTACTGACCGACCAGCGTCTGACCCTTGGCGACCGCCTTGCCGGTGCCCTCGATCAGCGTCTGGACCTCCAGCTTCTTCGGCGCCGAACCCGACGGGATCTTCACCGTCGGCGCCTGGCCCGGCGCGCCCGGCGTGACCTGCGGGAACTGCGCGTCGATCTTCTGCTGCGTGCCCTGCACCGACGCCGTCTTGCCGTAGGCCTTCAGCACGTCGACCGACAGCACCAGGTCATCGCCGGCACCCAGCTTCAGCGCCTGCGCGACCTGGTCGCCGACCACCTTGTACGGCAGGGTCAGCTCCAGCCGCGTGCCCGGCGTACGGCCCACGATCTCCTTGTCCAGCGCCGGCAGCCCGGTCAGCTGGCTCGCGGTGTTCGCGGCCGGCTTGTTCTGCTTGAAGGTGTCCAGCAGCGGCTCGTGGGTCTTCTGGGGCTTGGCCGCCCACTGGTAGGCCACCAGGTGCGCGACGACGAAGTCGTTGGTGCTGATCTTCGGCCCGGAGCCGTGGATCAGCTCCTTGACGCTCTGCTTGACCGCCGGCTTGGCCTTGGGCACCGACACCGACGGCGCCTTGCCGAACGCGCCCTTGAACTTCACCGACGGCGCCGGCCGCGTCTCCCACCAGATGCCCGCGCCGATGAGCGCCAGCACCACGACCGCGCCCGCCACCGAGTAGATGATCTGACGCCGCTTGGCGGCCTTGCGCGTCCCCTTGCGCGGCGCCGAGCGGTTCTTGGAACCGAGCGCGTGCGGAGTGAACTCGCTACGGCTGATGTCCCGGGCCTGCGGCATCGTCACCTTCGGCCGGGCGTCCTGCTGGGGCTCCTCCTCGGTCCCCTCGGTCTCCGTTTCCTCGCGGCCTTCGACTTCAGACATCTTCTCCACCGTTTCGCGGGCATGACGACAGCACGAACGCACCCAACCTTGTAGCAGGCACCTAAAGGTAGCGTGAGAACGCGGTCACATTCCCGCGATCAACTTGTCGACACGGTCGTCCACCGAGCGGAACGGGTCCTTGCACAGCACCGTGCGCTGGGCCTGATCGTTCAGTTTCAGGTGCACCCAGTCCACCGTGAAGTCCCGGCGTTTCTCCTGCGCCCGCCGGATGAACTCCCCGCGCAGCCGCGCACGGGTCGTCTGCGGCGGCACCGACTTCGCCTCGAAGATCGCCAGATCCCGCGCCACCCGGTCCACCGACCCGCGCCGCTCCAGCAGGTAGTACAGGCCGCGCCCGCGGTGCACGTCGTGGTACGCCAGGTCCAGCTGCGCCACCCGGGGCGAGCTCAGCGGCAGGTCGTACTTCCGCCGGTACCGCTCGATCAGCTGGTACTTCGTCACCCAGTCGATCTCCCGCGCCACCAGGTCCAGATCGCCCGTCTCCACGGCGCGCAGGGTCCGCTCCCACAGGTCCAGCACGCGCAGCACCACCGGGTCCGCGCCGCGCCGGTCCACGAAGTCACGCGCCTTGTCGAGGTACTCCGACTGGATCTCCAGCGAACTGGCCTCCCGTCCGTTCGCCAGCCGGACCTTGCGCCGCCCGGTCATGTCGTGGCTGACCTCGCGGATCGCCCGGATGGGGTTCTCCAGCGTCAGGTCGCGCATCACCACACCGGCCTCGACCATGCGCAGCACCAGGTCGGTCGCCCCGACCTTGAGCAGCATCGTCGTCTCGCTCATGTTCGAGTCGCCGACGATCACGTGCAGCCGCCGGAACCGCTCCGCGTCCGCGTGCGGCTCGTCCCGCGTGTTGATGATCGGCCGCGACCGCGTCGTCGCCGACGACACGCCCTCCCAGATGTGCTCCGCGCGCTGGCTCACGCAGTACACCGCGCCGCGCGGCGTCTGCAGCACCTTGCCGGCGCCGCAGATGATCTGCCGTGTCACCAGGAACGGGATCAGCACATCGGCCAGCCGGCCGAACTCGCCGTGCCGTCCCACCAGGTAGTTCTCGTGGCAGCCATAGGAGTTGCCGGCCGAGTCGGTGTTGTTCTTGAAGAGATAGATGTCCCCCGCGATCCCCTCCTCGCGCAGCCGCCGCTCGGCGTCCACGAGGAGACCCTCGAGGATCCGCTCACCCGCCTTGTCGTGCACGACGAGCTCATCGACGCTGTCACACTCGGGCGTCGCGTACTCAGGATGACTTCCGACATCGAGGTACAGCCGTGCCCCGTTGCGCAGGAACACGTTGCTGCTACGGCCCCACGACACCACCCGGCGGAACAGGTAGCGGGCCACCTCGTCGGGTGACAACCGCCGCTGCCCGCGGAAGGTGCACGTAACGCCGTACTCGTTCTCCAACCCGAAGATGCGCCTGTCCACACCGCAAGGCTATGTGTCAGAGGACCGCAGTTGGTAGAGATCACGCCCGGCTGTACCGGTCACGAAAGCGCCACAACCGGCCGCGGATCGGACGAATGACCCCATCGTTGAGCCCACCGTGACCCCGGCCGGCGCCTTTACATTGTAGATCAAAAACGACGACACCCGCCGTGACCTGGGATGATCACGACGGGTGCCGCCAGGGCCTTACTCGCCGGCGTCGCCTTCGTCGCCTTGGGAGGCGCCGCCCTCCGACGCCCCGCCGGCCTGCTCCGCCTCTTCCAGCAACTGCTTGATCCGCGCCGCCGGCAGCCTGCGGAACAACCGGTGGTCCCGGTTGCGGTCCAGCACCGCCACCTCCAGCTGACCCGCCTCCAGATGCCGGTCCGCGTCCTGCTGCTCCAGCGCGTGCACCCCGACCCCCAGCGCACGCGCGAGCGGCAGACCCTCCTCGAACCGGTCCTTCAGCGCCGACGCCACCTGGTCGACCTGACCGCCCATCGCGACATAACCCTGCTCGTCGGCGACCGAACCGTCGAACGTCAGCCGGTAGATCTGGTCCGACGCCACGTCCGCGCCCACCTCGGCCACCACGATCTCCACCTCGAACGGCTTGTTCGACTCGGTGAAGACCGTGCCCAGCGCCGTCGCGTACGCGTTGGCCAGACCCCGCGCCGTGACGTCACGGCGGTCGTACATGTAGCCGTTCACGTCGGCGTACCGCACGCCCTGCTGCCGGAGATTCTCGAACTCGTTGTACTTGCCGACCGCCGCGAACGCGATCCGGTCGTAGATCTCACTGATCTTGTGCAGGGCCCGCGACGGGTTGTCCGCCACGAACAGAATGCCGTCGGCGTACTGCAGCACGACCACGCTGCGGCCCCGTGAGATGCCCTTGCGGGCGTAGTCGGCCTTGTCCTTCATCGCCTGTTCGGGCGACACGTAGAACGGCATGGACACCGGTGGCGTTCCTCACTACTCGATCGTCATTGGTCGGCTGGTCATCGCAACGGCGCGGGCGGGCCGCCGGGAGCGCTCATCCGCCCCTGCACGACCGACTCCACCAGCTCACCGACCCGGCCGTCCGGCATCCGCCGGTAACCGTCCGCCGTGACCACCGAGATCACCGGGAAGATCCGGCGCGTCAGGTCCGGGCCACCCGTCGCGGAGTCGTCGTCGGCGGCGTCGTACAACGCGTGGATCGAGGCGAGAACCGCCTCCTCCTCCGACAGATCGGACCGGAAGAGCTTCTTCAGCGCGCCGCGCGCGAACACCGAGCCCGAGCCGATGCTGTGGAACTCGTGCTCCTCGTAACGGCCGCCGGCCGCGTCATAGCTGAAGATGCGGCCCGCCTCGCGCTCCTCGTCATAGCCCGCGAACAGC
The DNA here is from genome assembly GCF_050936355.1 of Actinoallomurus sp. CA-142502. Taxonomy (NCBI): domain Bacteria; kingdom Bacillati; phylum Actinomycetota; class Actinomycetes; order Streptosporangiales; family Thermomonosporaceae; genus Actinoallomurus; species Actinoallomurus sp. CA-142502. Next base: position 5,435,907 of record NZ_JBNJMY010000001.1, on the reverse strand, counting down.
GGCACCACCACGAGCCCCTGCAGCGCCATGCCGAGGTTGCCGCGCACCATCGTCGCGAGCCGGTTGGCCTTGCCCTCCAGCGAGAGCGTGCGGCCCTCCATCTTCTCGTAGTGCTCCAGCTCGACCTGGAACAGCCGCACGACCTCCAGGCCGATGCCGGCCGTGCCCGCGATCGCGATCGCGGAGTACTCGTCGGCGCGGAAGACCTTCTCGATGTCACGCTGCGCGATGACGTTGCCCGCGGTCGCCCGCCGGTCCCCGCCCATCACCACACCGCCCGGGAACGTCACCGACACGATCGTCGTGCCGTGGGGGAAGTGCTCACCCGCGGACACGCCCGCCGGCAGCTCCCGGTTCCCCGGCAGCATGTTCGGCGAGTGCACCGCCAGGAACTCGGTGAACGACGAGGGGCTCTGGCTCGCGAACGCACCCGGCAGACGCCCCGGCGCGGAACCTTGCGACGTCACACGACTCCTTCCACTGACAGCGGACGCGATCGCCCCCGCTAATCAGACCCTACTGTCAGCGCGCCGTCGCGTGCATGCGTCATGATCCCTCCCCCGTCCGCTCACGGCGAACCCGGCCGAACGCGGATGGATGTGATCGCATGCGAACCGGCCGATCAGAGAAAGGCATACTCCGCGGGACGCGGCGGCTCGACGGGCCTGGGAGCGTCGTCATGAGGGTCGGAGAGGTCGAGGACGGCGAAGCGCGGCTCGATCGGCCCGGGGCCGGCCACGTCGACGTCGAACTCCCAGGGGTCCCCGGAGTCGTCACGCGCGAACGCGTGGAGAACGGCGAGGTCATGCCCGCCGACCTGCCCGATCTCCCAGCCGGGATCAATCACCGGCCCGTCGCGGCGAGGCCGCACCACGGTCACCTCGAACCGCCCGTCCGGCCCCCGTCGCAGCCCCGACAGCCCACCGGTGAGGTACTCGATCGCCCGCCGTAGCAGCCACGGGTTGTCATCGAGCTGCCCCATCCCACTATTGCAATTCCCGCAGAGGATCCCACGCACCGCGCCGCCGTTCACGTGGTCGTGGTCGACCACCGTCGGCGACGCCACGCGGCAGACGGGACACCGACCCCGCTGCTGCTCGACCAGCCGCTCGATCTCGTCCTCGCCGATCCCGTAGCGCCGGAAAAGGTGGGCCTCGCGATGGCTCGTCCCTCTGCCGCGGGCCGTACGGCGCGCCGCCGGGCCCGCGGAAGTGGATGTTCGCTCCAGGTAGTCCACCGCCTCGCGGATGACCGCTGGACCGTCCCTGAACTGCCCCAGGGCTCCGTTACACGAGAAACAGATCAACCCCCGCACCTCGCCTGTCGCATGATCATGATCAACATGCAACGAGCGGGCGCGGAGGCAAATGAGACAAACGCTCGCCTGACCGTCGATGATCTCCGCTACCTCATCTTCGGTGAGACCGTAACGGTACTTGAGGAGGTAGCTCCTCTCGCTGCCGTGATTCTTCACCTTGTTGGCGACCGTCAGACGGTTGTGACAGGGCCGACAGTAAGTGGCGAGGCCATCTTTCTTCGACCGGTTACTCCCAAAGGCCGACAAGGGACGGATCTCGTCGCATTGGGGGCAGTAACGCAATCCTTCCGGCACCTCCGGCCGCTCGCGCACCTGCTTTCCGCGTTCGGCCATCCGCTTGCGATAGCTCGCCTTGGAACGACGCCGGAAACATTCCTTGCAGTACTGCGCGAGACCGTCGGCCCGACGCTTGTTACGCCCGTACTCCGCTGCGTTCTTTTCTAAGCCACAGTCCGGACACACTTGCCGCGATGGGAGTAAACCGGACAATTGCTGTCACTCTCCCCCTTTTTGGACGTAGCTCCTGACGAACTCCTCTGCGTTCTCTTCGAGGACCTCGTCTATTTCGTCCAGAATGGCGTCGACGTCGTCCGTGAGCTTCTCGTTGCGTTCCTGGACGTCTTCGCTGGGGGCGGTCTGGGTCTCGTCGACCTCTTCCTCGCGCCGGGTCGTCTGCCGCTGCCCGCCGGTGTCCCTCGTCGCCATGCTGCGCCTCCACTCCTGCCGAGAGACCTCGACTCTATCGTCGCCCGCCGACAACCAGTGGATCACTCACCGTGTCCCACCGTGGTCGGCGATCGGTCTCATGACGGCGTTATCACCACCGGCGATCCCTGTGAAACGGTCATACCGGTCACGACTGTGCATTGATCGACAGCGGGCCGCCGGACCGGCGCGTTCTGGGGCCCTCTGGGCGCTACTCCCCCGTCAGGGCGGTCACCAGGTCCGAGGCCGTACGGCAGCGGTCCAGGAGGGCGCCCACGTGCGCCTTGGTGCCCCTCAGCGGCTCCAGGGTCGGCACCCGCTGCAGCGACTCGCGGCCCGGGACGTCGAAGATGACGGAGTCCCACGACGCCGCGGCCACCGAGTCGGCGTACTGCCGCAGGCACCGGCCGCGGAAGTACGCGCGCGTGTCCTCGGGCGGGTCCTCGATGGCGGCGTCGACCTCGGCGTCGGTGGTGATGCGCTTCATGCGGCCGCGCGCGACGAGGCGGTTGTACAGGCCCCGGTCCGGGCGTACGTCGGAGTACTGCAGGTCGACCAGTTGGAGACGCGGGTGGGACCAGTCGAGGCCGTCGCGGCTGCGGTAGCCCTCCAGCAGTTCGAGCTTGGCGACCCAGTCGAGCTCGCTCGACAGCTGCATGGGGTCCTCGCCGAGGCGGTGCAGGACCGACTCCCAGCGGTCCAGGATCTCGGTGGTCGGCTCGTCGACGTCGGCGCCGAAGCGGTCCTCGACGTACTTGCGGGACTGCTCCAGGTACTCCATCTGCAGCTGCACGGCGGTCATCTTGCGGCCGTCGCGAAGGGTGAGCAGGTGTTTGCAGGACGGGTCGTGGGAGACGGCGCGCAGGGTCGCCACCGGCATGTCGACGGACAGGTCGACGGTGAGGAAGCCGTCTTCGATCATGGCGAGCACGAGGCCGGTCGTGCCGAGCTTGAGGAAGGTGGAGACCTCGCTCATGTTGGCGTCGCCGATGATGACGTGGAGCCTGCGGTACTTCTCCGGGTCGGCGTGAGGTTCGTCACGCGTGTTGATGATGGGGCGCTTGAGAGTCGTCTCGAGGCCCACCTCGACCTCGAAGAAGTCGGCGCGCTGGCTGATCTGGAAACCGTCGGTGCGGCCGTCGACGCCGATGCCGACGCGGCCGGCGCCGCAGACGACCTGGCGGGTCACGAAGAACGGGGTGAGGTGGCGGACGATCTCCGAGAAGGCGGTCTCCCGCTTCATCAGGTAGTTCTCGTGGCAGCCGTACGAGGCGCCCTTGTTGTCGGTGTTGTTCTTGTACAGCTGGATGGGCTGGGTGCCGGGCACCTGGGCGGCGCGGCGGGCGGCGTCGGCCATGACGCGCTCTCCGGCCTTGTCCCAGATCACGGCGTCGCGCGGGTTGGTGCACTCGGGGGTGGAGTACTCCGGGTGCGCGTGGTCGACGTAGAGGCGCGCGCCGTTCGTGAGGATGACGTTGGCCAGCCCGAGATCCTCGTCGGTGAGCTGGGTGGGGTCGGCGACCTCGCGTGCGAGGTCGAACCCGCGGGCGTCCCGCAGGGGGTTCTCCTCCTCGAAGTCCCACCGTGCCCGCCTGGCCTTGGCCGCCGATGCCGCGAGGTAGGCGTTGACGACCTGTGAGGAGGTCACCATCGCGTTGGCCCCCGGCTGACCGGGCACGGAAATGCCGTATTCGGTCTCGATTCCCATTACCCGCCGCACGCTCATAGACCTGAGCCTAATGCGCGATCGCCGTGCTCTTGCGAGGCGCGGCGGGATCGTGACCCGATTCGCCTTGTGGGGACGGGCTCAGGAGGGGTTCGAACGAGATGGCGGGGTGTGCTTCGGGGCGACGGCGTCCTCATGGCCGTTCCAGGTCAGGGTAAAGACCCGGCAACCGGAGCGGGGGACGTCGGTGGTGCTCGGGTATATCTCCCCCGAGGTGGAGTTCACCGGAGATCTGTGGTCGACGCGGCACGCGAAGTGGTTCGGGCGCCCGTACGGCGGAACCGGCGCCGTCGCGGGCGGCCGGCGTGGTGCCGGCCGCCCGCGACGAGCGGTTTACAGGTACTGACCGGTGTTGGCGACCGTGTCGATGGAACGGCCGGCCTCGGTGCCCTGCTTGCCGGAGACGAGCGTGCGGATGTAGACGATCCGTTCGCCCTTCTTGCCGGAGATGCGGGCCCAGTCGTCGGGGTTGGTGGTGTTGGGCAGGTCCTCGTTCTCGCTGAACTCGTCGACGCAGGCGGCGAGCAGGTGGTTGACCCGCAGGCCCTTCTGCCCGCTGTCGAGGAAGTCCTTGATGGCCATCTTCTTGGCCCGGTCGACGATGTTCTGGATCATCGCGCCGGAGTTGAAGTCCTTGAAGTAGAGGACTTCCTTGTCACCGTTGGCGTAGGTCACCTCGAGGAAGCGGTTCTCCTCGCTCTCGGTGTACATCCGCTCGACGACCCGCTGGATCATGCCGTCGACCGTGGCCTCGGCCGAGCCGTCGTGTTCCTTGACGTCGTCGGGGTGGAGGGGAAGTCCGGTGAGGATGTACTTGGAGAAGATGTCCTTGGCCGCCTCGGCGTCGGGACGTTCGATCTTTATCTTCACGTCGAGGCGCCCGGGCCGGAGGATCGCCGGGTCGATCATGTCCTCGCGGTTGGAGGCGCCGATGACGATGACGTTCTCCAGGCCTTCGACGCCGTCGATCTCCGAGAGCAGCTGCGGCACGATCGTGTTCTCGACGTCGGAGGAGACTCCGGATCCGCGGGTGCGGAAGATGGAGTCCATCTCGTCGAAGAAGACGATGACCGGGGTGCCCGCGGAGGCCTTCTCGCGTGCGCGCTGGAAGACCAGCCGGATGTGGCGTTCGGTCTCGCCGACGTACTTGTTGAGGAGTTCGGGTCCCTTGATGTTGAGGAAGAAGCTCTTGCCCTCGGCGCCGGTCTTCTCCGCGACCTGTTTGGCCAGGGAGTTGGCGACGGCCTTGGCGATGAGGGTCTTGCCGCAGCCGGGCGGACCGTAGAGCAGGACGCCCTTGGGCGGGCGGAGCTGGTGTTCGCGGAAGAGGTCGGCGTGGAGGTAGGGCAGCTCGACGGCGTCGCGGATCTGTTCGATCTGCGGCCCCAGGCCGCCGATCTCCTGGTAGGAGATGTCGGGGACTTCTTCGAGGACGAGTTCTTCGACCTCGGCCTTGTGGATCTTTTCGTAGGCGTACCCGGAGCGCGTGTCGAGCATCAGCGAGTCACCGGCGCGCAGGGAGACTCCGCGCAGGGGCTCGGCGAGCTTGACGACGCGTTCCTCGTCGGCGTGCGCGATGACGAGGGCGCGTTCGCCGTCGGCGAAAACCTCCTTGAGCATCACGACTTCGCCCTGGGTCTCGAAGTCGAGGGCGGCGACGACGTTGAGCGCCTCGTTGAGCATGACCTCCTGGCCACGCTGCAACTCCTCGATCTCGATACCCGGGCTGACGTTCACCCGCAGCTTGCGTCCGCCGGTGAAGATGTCGACCGTGCCGTCCTCGCGCGCGGCGAGGAACGTTCCGAAGGCGGATGGCGGCTGCGCGAGGCGGTCGACTTCCTCCTTCAGTGCGATGATCTGCTCTCGGGCTTCCTTGAGAGTCGCCACGAGGCGTTCGTTCTGGCCCGTAACCGCGGCCAGGCTTGCCTGCGCCTCATGTAGGCGTTCTTCGAGTACACGTACTTGTCGGGGGGATTCCGCGAGCTTTCGGCGCAGCACGGAGATCTCCTCCTCGAGGAAGGAGACCTGCGTCTGGAGGTCGCGGACCTCCTTTTCGTGCTGCGCCTTACGCGCCCCGGCATCGTCACGAGCGGCCACGCTCGTCACCTCCTCAGGCAGAGACGACGACCTAACTGAAACCCTACCTATCCGGAGCGCCTCCGTAACATGGCCAACGGGTACTCGTGTCGTGGCGGGGTGGCGACGAGGTGCGGAAATCGGATGCTTTCGCAGGTCGGAGGCCACATGGGGTGGTGACGGCTCCGCTTGCGAAAATCCGCCGCCGGCCCTTTCCGGCGGCCACGCCGGACACGTGACCGATACGGGGCGGACACGCGCCTGACACATCGGGCACATAAGGGGGACGCCGGAGCGGCACGGACGGGATCCGCGTGGTCACGGTGGGTCAGAGGCCGCGGCCGGGGTCAGTCGAGCGGCGCGGGCGGTTCGGGAGTCTCCGGGGTCTCGGTGGCTTCACCGGCCTGGGCTCCCTTGGCGGGCCGTCGCCGGCGCACCGGGGGGCGTACGCCGTCGGCGAGGCGGCGTGCGGTGGCGAGGAAGCCGGTGTGGCCGACCATGCGGTGGTCGGGGCGTACGGCGAGTCCCTCGACGTGCCAGGAGCGCAGGAGGGTCTCGAAGGCGTACGGCTCGGCGAAGGCGCCGTGCTCGCGCAGGGTCTCCACGACCCGCGACAGCTGGGTGGTGGTGGCGACGTAGGCGCAGACGAGGCCGCCGGGGACGAGGGCCTTGGCGACGGCGTCGACGCATTCCCAGGGGGCCAGCATGTCGAGGACGACGCGGTCGACGTCGGTGTCGGTGAGGGCGTCCTCGAGGGAGCCGACGGTGAGCCGCCAGGCGGGGTGCGGGCCGCCGAAGTAGGTCTCGACGTTGGTACGGGCGATCCCGGCGAAGTCCTCGCGGCGTTCGTAGGAGGAGACCATGCCGTGTTCGCCGACGGCGCGCAGGAGCCAGCAGGTGAGGGCGCCGGAGCCGGCGCCGGCCTCGACGACGCGGGCGCCGGGGAAGATGTCGGCCATCGTGACGATCTGGGCGGCGTCCTTGGGGTAGACGACGGCGGCGCCGCGGGGCATGCGGAGCGCGTAGTCGGCGAGGAGCGGCCGGAAGGCGAGGTATTCGGTGCCGCCGGTGGAGCGGAAGACGCTGCCCTCGGGGCTGCCGATGATCTCGTCGTGCGGGATGGCGCCCTTGTGGCTGTGGTAGAGCTTGCCGGGCTGGAGGGTGACGGTGTTGACCCGGCCCTTGGGATCGGTGAGCTGAACCCTGTCGCCGGGACGGAACGGCCCGTGCGGGGCTGCGGGCATGGCGGAGCCGGCGGTCGGTTCGGTCATGGCTCCAGGCTATCGAGGTCCTGGGGGCGGCCGGACCGCCGGGCGGGTCAGGCGCGGGCGAAGGTCTTGGCGAGGTCCTGGGCGACGAGCACGCCGTACATCTCGCCGGTGGGCTCGACCAGGAGGTACTCCGAGGCGGGGACGCGGTTGACCGCGGCGACGAGGTCCTCGCCGGTGATGTCGGCGGACAGGATCATCCCGGGGTCGAGCGTGCGGGTGAGGGAGGCGGTGTCGACCCAGGGCCGCCGGTGTTCGGGGGTGGCGATGACGGCGGTCTCGCTGACGATGCCGACGGGGTCGTCGTCGCGGCCGACGACGACGATGGCGCCGGCGCCGGCCTCCTGGGCGCGGCGTACGGCCTCGGCGAGGGGGGTGTCCTGGGCGACGCTGACGGCGCGGCGGGCGAGGGCGCGGGCGTTGAGGAGGGGGATGCGGTCGCGGATGCGGGCGACGCGGATGGCCTCGCCGGCGCCGACCCAGATGAAGGAGGCGACGAGCGCGGCCCAGATGACGGTGAGCCAGCGGTCGCCGCCGCCGGTGGCCGAGAGCGCGGCGCCGAGGATGAGCACCGTGACGGCGACGACGCGGCCGGCCCAGCCGGCGGCGACGGTGGCGGTGCGCCGGCGCCCGGTGATCTTCCAGATGGCGGCGCGGACGAGCCGGCCGCCGTCGAGGGGCAGGCCGGGCAGGAGGTTGAACACGCCGACGATGAGGTTGGCGAGGGTGAGGGCCTCGATGAGCAGGACGGTGACGTCGGGCATGGGCACGAGCAGGAGCGCGGCGTAGCCGCCGACGGCGAGGCCGAGGGACAGCACGGGGCCGGCGGCGGCGACGAGGAACTCGCGGCCGGGCGTGCGGGGCTCCTCCTCGATCTCGGAGACGCCGCCGAGGATGTGCAGGGTGATGGCGCGCACGGGCAGGCCGAAGCAGCGGGCGACGACGGAGTGGCCGATCTCGTGGACGAGGACCGAGGCGTACAGCAGCACGGCGTAGGTGAGGGCCACGAGGTAGCTGACGGGCCGCTGGACGTGCTGGGCGACCTGGGGTTCGAACATGACCGTGATGACGATGGCCACGATGAACCAGGTCGGTGAGACGTAGATGGGGATGCCGAACGGGCGTCCCATGAGGATCCCCGGCCGAGCCGGGCCGGACCGATCGCCCTGGGGCGCGCTGTCTGCCACGCCCCCGATGCTACGTGGACCGGTGGCGGGCGCGGCACGCGGCGCGGTGGTGGTTCACCGGTGTTCTGTCGTCGGCCTGCCCTAGGGTTACGCGCATGACGGCGACCGAGATCAACACCGGGACGGACGGCGAAGCGGGCGAGGACGGCGGGTCGGCCGGTGGTGTGACGGTGGTCGGGTCGCTGTCGCCGTCACGGGCGGGCGACTTCATGACGTGTCCGCTGCTGTACCGCTTCCGGGTGATCGACCGCATCCCGGAGCGGCCGAGCGCGGCGCAGGTGCGGGGCACGCTCGTGCACGCGGTGCTGGAGCGGTTGTTCGACATGCCGGCCGCGGCGCGGACGCCGGCGGCGGCGCTGGAGTTGCTGGGGCCGGAGTGGGAGCGGCTGCTGGCCGAGGAGCCGGAGCTGGCGACGCTGTTCGACGACGAGGACGACGAGGACGGGGAGGACGGCGCCGGGGGCGCGCGGGAGGAGTGGCTGGCCGAGGCGCGCGCGATGGTGGAGCGTTACTTCTCGCTGGAGGATCCGCGGCGCCTGGAGCCGGCGAGCCGTGAGATGTACGTCGAGACGGTTCTGGAGTCGGGGTTGCAGCTGCGGGGCTACATCGACCGGCTCGACGTGGCGCCGACCGGTGAGGTGCGGGTCGTCGACTACAAGACGGGGCGTGCGCCGCGGGCCGACTTCGAGGCGCGTGCGCTGTTCCAGATGAAGTTCTACGCGCTGGTGCTGTGGCGGTTGCGCGGCACGGTGCCGCGGTTGCTGCAGCTGATGTATCTCGGCAATGGTGAGATCCTGCGGTACGCGCCGGACGAGGCCGACCTGCGGGCGACGGAGCGCAAGGTCGAGGCGCTGTGGAAGGCGATCCGGCGGGCGATGGACTCCGGTGAGTGGCGGGAGCGCACGAGCCGGTTGTGCGACTGGTGCGACCACAAGCAGCGCTGCCCGTCGTTCGGGGGTGTGCTGCCGCCGCTGCCGCAGGCGGGCGGTACGCCGGGTGCGGTGGCCGGTGCGCCGCTGGAGCCGGAGCGCGACGACCTCTGAGTGGCCGCCCGGCGGTGACGGGCGGCGGGGCGGCGTTCCGCGTCTCCTCCCGCCGGTGGCGGCGGTCTCCTCCCTGCGGAGGAGGGGATATCCGCGCTCAGGATGGGGACCGTGACAGACCGCAGCCCCTAACGTGAAGGGGTGTCCGAGCTCATCCGCAGCCGTCGTGCGTGGCTTGGTGCGCATCCCGTCGTCGCGGATGCGCTCGTTTCGGCGTTCCTGACGGTCTCCTGCCTGATCGAGGCTGCGTTCCAGAAATCCTACGGCGACCTTCCCGGCAAGCACCCGGACGTGGTGAGCGGGGTGCTGATGTCGGTCGTGGTGATGTCGCTGACGCTGCGGCGGCGCATGCCGGTGCCGGTGATGGCGTTCACGCTGGCCGGCAACGTCCTGTTGACCGCGCTGGGCTACGTGCCGACGCTGGGTGCCGCCCTGGCGTGTCTGGTGGCGCTGTACTCCGTGGCCTCGCACCGCGGGCTGGGCACGAGCCTGCCGGTGGGCGTGCTGGCCCTGGTGGTGTACGTCGTCTCGCTGGCCGTGCAGGGGCGCACGTTCTGGCAGTCGGTGAGCAACGCGGTGCTGTTCGCCGGGGCGTGGTTGATCGGGCGGAGCCTGCGGCTGCGCCGGGCGTACCTGGACGAGCTGGAGGCGCGGGCGCGGCGGCTGGAGCGGGCGCGGGAGGCCGACTCGCGCGCCGCGCGGGCGGAGGAGCGTTCGCGGATCGCCCGTGAGCTGCATGACGTGGTGGCCCATCATGTGAGTGTGATGACGGTCCAGGCGGGCGCGGCGCGGCGGATCCTGCACCGCGACCCGGAGTCGGTGCAGGACGCGCTGTCGACGATCGAGCAGATGGGCCGTACGGCGCTGGGTGAGATGCGGCGGCTGGTGGGGGTGCTGCGCACCGAGGCGGAGCCGGCGCGCAGCGAGCTGTCGCCGCAGCCGGGGGTGGGCGACGTGAGCGGGCTGGTGGAGCAGTTGCGTGAGACCGGCCTGCAGGTGCAGCTGTGGATCGAGGGTGAGAGCCGGTCGCTGTCGCCGGGGGTGGACCTGGCGGCGTTCCGGCTGGTGCAGGAGGCGCTGACGAACACGCTGAAGCACGCCGGGCCGCAGGCGCGGGCGTGGGTGCGCATCCAGTACGCCGACCGTCAGCTGGAGATCGAGGTGGAGGACGACGGCCGGGGGCTGGTGGCGGGCCTGGGCCGGCCGGGCGGGGGCGGCAACGGGCATGGGCTGATGGGCATGCGTGAGCGGGTCGCCCTCTATGGTGGCGATCTGCGGATCGGACCGCGTTCGGGCGGTGGGTTCGAGGTCCGCGCCCGATTCCCGTTGGAGGTTCCGTGACGATCAGGGTGCTGCTGGTGGACGACCAGCCGCTGCTGCGCACCGGGTTCCGTCTCATCCTGGAGGGTGAGGCGGACCTCGCCGTGGTCGGTGAGGCAGGTGACGGCGCGCGGGCGGTGGAGCTGACCCGCACGCTGCTGCCGGATGTGGTCCTGATGGACATCCGGATGCCGGGTGTCGACGGGATCGAGGCGACGCGGCGGATCGTCCGTGAGGAGGCGGCCAAGCACGATCCGCGGGTGTTGATCCTGACCACGTTCGACCTGGATGAGTACGTCGTGGAGGCGGTGCGGGCGGGGGCGAGCGGGTTCCTGCTGAAGGACGCGCCGCCGGAGGACCTGGTCACGGCGATCCGCATCGTCGCGGGAGGTGACGCGATCGTGGCGCCGAGCGTGACGCGGCGGCTGCTGGACCGGTTCGCGACGCGGCTGCCGTCGGTGCGTGAGGCGGCGCCGCCGCGTGGTCTGGCGATGCTGACCGAGCGGGAGCTGGAGGTGCTGCGGCACGTGGCGCGGGGGCTGTCCAACGCCGAGATCGCCGCGCAGCTCGTGGTGAGCGAGACGACGATCAAGACGCATGTGGGCAACCTGCTGGCCAAGCTGGGCCTGCGCGACCGCGTGCAGGCCGTGGTGTTCGCCTACGAGACGGGTCTGATCCAGCCCGGCCAGGCGTAGCCGGCGGCGGACACTCGCAAGACCATGGAGGCGTGTCCGGAGGGCGTCCGCCTGGCCGGCGGCCGACCTTCCGCTCAGCGGCCGAGGGCGGACAGGTCGTACATGCCGTAGGCGGGGTGGACGTAGACGTTCCGCAGCGAGTCCGGGCGGTACGTCACGGTCCGTTCGTCGATGAGCGGCACCAGCGCGGCGTCCGCCATCACCTGCCGGTCCGCCTCCGCCCAGGCGCTCGCCCGGCGGGCCGGGTCGCTGGTCTTCAGGCCACGGGTGAGGATCCGTTTCACCTGTGGGTCGCGCAGCTCCATGATGTCGCGGTTGGCGGTCTTGGTGACCGCACCGGTGATCGGCGCGAGGAAGCCGTACCCGGTCGGGTACGTCGCGGCCTGCGCGTCCAGGACGATGCCCAGCCGGTGGGCGTGCACGTACGCGGGTGAGCCGGCCGTGCTCCCCCACTGGAACGGTGACAGCCGGGTGACCTGGACGGTGATGCCCACCGCGGCCAGCGAGCGGCTCAGCGCGCCGGCGGCGGCGACGTCGCCCGCGCGGTCGGTCCGTACCGCCAGGCCGGTGTGGAAGCCGTCCGGCCGGCCGCAGGCCCGCAGTTCCTGCCGCGCGCGGGCGAGGTCGAGCGGGTAGGGGTTCGCGGGGCGGTACCCGACGACGGTGGTCGGCAGTGCGGTCGTGGCGACGTCGCCGGCGGCCGGACCGCCGTACGCGGCCCGCACCGCGACGCGGTCGGTGGCGTACTGCACGGCGCGGCGGCAGTGCACGTCGTCCATGGGCGGCACGCCGTGGGGCAGCATGGCGTACCGGACGAGGCCGGTGAGCGGGTCGTCGGCCCGCGCGCGTTCGGCGGGAGAGGCCAGGATGTTCGCGCGGGTGCGGGGCAGCACGCCGGCGCCGGTCGGGTCGGCGTCCGCGCCGCCGCCGAGCAGGCGGGCGTCGACGTCGGCGGCGGCGACCTTCTCGGTCACCTCGATCCGGTCGGGCAGCGCCGCGCGGGCGGGGCCGTCCTTCCACTCGGGGTTGCGGACCAGGGTGAGGCCCTCGCCGACGTCGTTGCGGGCGAAGCGGTACGGCCCGGTGGACAGGGGGTGCTTCTCGTACTTGCGCTTCGTGTCGGCGTCGCGCGGCACGGGCGCGGTCTGGGGGCTCGCCGCCAGGTGGTCGAAGTCGGCGAACGGGTGCTTGAGGTGGAAGACCACGGTGCGGTCGTCGGGTGTGGTGACGCCGGTGAAGTGGCCGAGGTCGGCGTCCAGGTACGGGCCCCAGTAGGTGCCGGACAGGACGTCGCGCAGGTCGTGCGGGCCGTCGTTCAGCTCGGCGGTGTAGTTGCTGCGCGCGACCGCGTACTTGACGTCCTGCGCGCGTACGGCGCGGCCGTTCTCGTACTTCAGGCCGGGCCGGAGCCGGTAGGTCCAGGTGCGGCCCCCGTCACCGGCCTTGCCGAGGCCCTCGGCGAGGTCGGGCACGACCCGCAGCCCGGCGGCGCCGGGGGCCGGGGCGTAGGTGACGAGCGAGCGCGCGTAGAGGCGGGCCAGGTCCGCGCCGTAGGCGAACCCGAGGTCACCGGGGTCCAGTGAGACCGGCGCGTCCGTCATGAGGAGCCGTAGGGTGCCGCCCCTGCCGGAGGAGGGGTGCACGGTTCGCGTCGACGCCTCGTCGAACGTGGTGTCCGCCCGGACCTGGTGGCGCTGCCCGCCGCCGCACCCGGCCAGGCCGAGCACGAGCACCGTCGCGCATGCCGCGAATCTGCCCGTCACCCGTAAATCATTGCAACCAGTGCATCATTGCACCAAGCGCACGAAGTGAGACGTTCACCACCCCCCGGCACCGCGCGGCACCGCGCGCGGTGGTCCGATCAGGCGATGCCGGCGGCCTTGGCGACGCGGCTCTCGGCGTCCGGCGGGGCGTTCTCCGGGAAGTGGCAGGCGACCTGGTGGCCCGGCTTGAGCTCCACCATCGGCGGCTCCACCTGGCCGCACACCTCCTGGGCCTTCCAGCAGCGTGTGTGGAATCGGCACGCAGGCGGCGGGTTGAGGGGGCTGGGCACGTCGCCCTGCAGCCGGATGCGCTCGCGTCCGCCGCGCACGCTCGGGTCCGGCACCGGGACCGCCGACAGCAGCGCCACCGTGTACGGGTGCATCGGGCCGTCGTACAGGCTCTCGTTGTCGCCCAGTTCCACCATCTTGCCCAGGTACATCACGCCGACCTGGTCGGAGATGTGCCGGACCACCGACAGGTCGTGGGCGATCACCACGTACGTCAGGTGGAACTCGTCCTGCAGGTCCTCCAGCAGGTTGACGACCTGCGCCTGGATGGAGACGTCCAGCGCCGACACCGGCTCGTCCGCCACGATGAGCTTCGGCCGCAGCGCGAGCGTGCGGGCGATGCCGATGCGCTGCCGCTGCCCGCCGGAGAACTCATGCGGGTACCGGTTGTAGTGCTCGGGGTTGAGACCCACCACGTCGAGCAGGTCCTGCACCGCCTTCTTCACGCCCGCCTCGGTCGCGACGTTCTGCAGGCGGAACGGCGCGCCGACGATCGAGCCGACCGTCTTGCGCGGGTTCAGCGACGAGTACGGATCCTGGAAGATCATCTGGATGTCGCGGCGCAGCGGGCGCATCGTGCCCTGCGACACGTGGGTGATGTCGCGGCCCTCGAAGACGATACGGCCGTCCGTGGGCTCCAGCAGGCGGGTGATCATGCGGCCGGTGGTCGTCTTGCCGCAGCCGGACTCCCCCACCAGGCCGAGGGTGCGGCCCGCACGTACGGTGAAGTCGACGCCGTCGACGGCCTTGACGGCGCCCACCTGACGTTTGACGACCGCGCCGCGGGTCACCGGGAAGTGCTTGCGCAGCCCGCTGACCTCCAGCAGGACCTCACCTTCCGGGCCGGCCGGCCGCGGCTCCTCCACCACCGTCGTGTCGGGTGTCGTCACCATGTCTCCCGCGGTCTCCTCGTTCAAAGCTTCGGCCGTACCTCTTCGTCCCAGAGACGCCGCCGATCCTCCCGGTCGAGGTGGCAGGCGACCCGGTGCCCGGGGGAGATCTCGCGCAGCTCCGGGCGTTCGGTCTCGCTGCGGCCCTGGTTCAGCTCCGCGTACGCGCAGCGGGGGCTGAACGCGCAGCCCTGCGGCACGTTGATCAGGCTGGGCGGACTGCCCTTGATCGGCAGCAGCCGCTCGGAACGGTCCCGGTCCAGGCGGGGCATCGAGCCGAGCAGGCCCCAGGTGTAGGGGTGCTCGGGCGAGTGGAAGATCTCCTCCACGTCGCCGTACTCCACGCATCGGCCGCCGTACATCACCAGGATGTCGTCGGACAGTTCGGCGACCACGCCGAGGTCGTGGGTGATGATGATGACCGCGGAGTTGAACTCCTGCTGCAGGTCGCGGATCAGGTCGAGGATCTGCGCCTGCACCGTCACGTCGAGGGCCGTCGTGGGCTCGTCGGCGATGAGCAGCTCCGGGTCGCACGACAGTGCCATCGCGATCATCGCGCGCTGGCGCATGCCGCCGGAGAACTGGTGCGGGTAGTCGTCGACCCGCCGGTCCGGCTGCGGGATGCCGACGCGGTCGAGCATGTCGATGGCGTGCTTGCGGGCGACCTGTTTGGAGACGTCGTTGTGCAGGCGGTACGCCTCGATGATCTGCGCGCCGATGGTGTAGAAGGGGTGCATCGACGACAGCGGGTCCTGGAAGATCATGGACATCTTCCGGCCGCGCATGCGCCGCACCTGGTCCGCCGACGAGCCGACGATCTCCTGGCCGTCCAGCCAGATCTCGCCGGAGACCCGGGCGTTCTTGCGGTTGTGCAGGCCCAGCAGGCCGAGGCTGGTCACGCTCTTGCCCGAGCCGGACTCCCCCACGATGCCGAGCGTGCGGCCGCGCTCCAGGGAGAAGGACAGCCCGTCGACCGACCGGACCAGGCCGTCGTCGGTCGGGAAGTGGATGCGCAGGTCGCGCACCTCCAGGAACGGCTTCGGCGCCTGCACCGCGGTCGCGTCCTCGTCCGTCATGAGAGCCTCACCCTCGGGTCGATCACCGCGTACAGGATGTCCACGACGAGGTTGGCGAGCACGATGAAGAACGCGCCGATCATCACGACGCCGAGGACTCGTGGCAGGTCGTTGTTGTTGATCGAGTCGATCGCGAACTTGCCGAGCCCCGGCAGGGAGAACGTGCCCTCGGTGAGCACCGCGCCGCCGAGCAGCGTGCCCAGGTCGATGCCGAAGATGGTGAGCACCGGAGTGAGGGTGGCCCGCAGCGCGTGCCGGGTGATCACGACGCGTTCGGGCAGGCCCTTCGCGCGTGCCGTGCGGATGTAGTCCTCCCCCATCGTCTCCAGCATTCCGGCGCGGGTCAGCCGCGCGTACAGCGCGCCCTGCATGAACGCCAGGGTGACCCACGGAAGGACGAGGTTGGCGGCCCACGTGGCCGGGTTCTGGGTGAACCCGACGTAGGTGCCGGCGCCGGGGAACCACTGCAGGTTGTCCCGGAAGATCGCCAGGGACAGCAGTCCGGTGAAGAAGATGGGCAGCGACACGCCGGCGAGGGCCACGCCCATCGAGGCCCGGTCGACCGCGCTGCCCCGCTTGAGCGCGGAGATCACGCCGGTGGTCACGCCGAACACCAGCCAGATCACCGCGGCGCCGGCCGCCAGGGACAGCGTGACGGGCAGCCGGTCGAGCAGGTCCGGCCAGACCGGGGTCTGATTGATGAAGGAGTAGCCGAAGCACGGCGGCGCGCAGTACACCTTCGAGGGGCCGAAGTCGTAGTGCGCCCCGACGATGATGCCCTTGACGAAGTTCCAGTACTGGACCACCACCGGCCGGTTCAGGCCGAGCCGGATCTCCACCTCGTGGATCGCCTGCGGACCTGCGCTCTTGCCCACGTAGCGCGACGCCAGGTCCGCGCTGCTCGCGCCGGTCAGCCTCGGGACGAGGAAGAAGATCGCGAAGGTCACCATGCTGACGATGATGAGCAGGGCGATCGCGGCGAGCAGTCGCCGGATGAGGAAGTTGACCACAGTGCCTGGCTGCGGTGGACGGCGGGCCGGTTAGCTCCCGCCGTCCACCGATGCCTTCACCTGCCTTCTATGGACGGTTCGATCCGACGGCTACTTCACGCCCAGCTGGGCGTAGTCGTAGTAGCCGTTGAGGCCCTGGTTGACGTACACGTTCTTCGCCGAGGGCGGCCGGTAGAGCAGGTGCTTCTCGTCCAGGAACGGCACGATGTAGGCGTCGTCCATGACCTTCGCGTCGATCTGGGCCCACAGGGCTCCGCGGGCGGTGGTGTCCGCGGTGACCGTGGCCTTGTCGATCAGCTGGTCGACGGCCGGGTCCTTCACACCGAGGTTGGTGTTGCCCGCGGACCGGATGACGCGGCTGTCGACGATCTGCTGGAGGTACCCGAAGCCCTCCGGCCAGTCGGCGCCCCACGACATCATGATCAGGCCGAGACCGTTCTTCTTCACGTACTCCGGGTTCCCGGCGTACAGCTTGAAGTAGTCGCCCGTGGGGTACTTCTTGATCTCGGCGTTGATGCCGACCTTCTTCAGGCCCTGCTGGAGCGCGAGAGCGGCGTTGATCTCCTTCGGCCGCTCGGTGCGCGCGGAGATGATCGTGTTGAAGCCGTTCGGCTTGTTGCACGCCTGCAGCTCCTGCTTGGCCTTGGCCACGTCGCCGTGGTTGTCCGCGCCGGAGGGGTAGGGGTTGATGTCCTGGTTGCCGGGGATCAGCGGCATCATCAGGTGGGTCGCGACGTCACCGCCGGACAGCGGGCCTCCGTAGGCCGTCTGCATCGCCTGCTTGTCGGTCGCGTACTCCACCGCCTTGCGGCAGTGGACGTTGTCGAACGGCGGCACCGAGGAGGAGATCGCCACATAGTCCAGCCGGGCGGTCGCCGCCGAGTCGGCGTTCTTCTTCAGGTTGGCGTTCGACTGGACCTTGGCCGCGGCGGCGGCGCCGAGGCCCAGGCCCTGGATGTCCATGTCCGCCGAACCGGCGATCAGGCGATTGTCCAAGTCGTCCGCGTTGACACCGATCTGCACCTGGATGCGGTCCGGCAGCTGCTTGCGGTTCGGGTCGGTGCTGGGGTCCCAGTTGGTGTTGCGGACCATGTTCAGCTGCTTGCCCGGCGTGTAGCTCTCGAACTTGTACGGCCCGGTGGACACCGGGTGCAGCTTGTAGTTCGTGCCCGTGTCCTTCGCCTGCGGCACCGGGATGGTGGCCGGCAGCATCGCGAAGTAGTCGAAGCCGGCGAACGGCTTCTTCAGGTGGAAGACGATCGTGTTGTCGTCCGGCGTCTCGATCGCCTTCAGACCGAGCTTGCCCGGGGTCTTGTCCTTGTACGGGGACGAGTAGCCCTTGGTGTCGAGGAAGTCACCGAAGTACGTCGGCCCGTCCGGGAACGTGTTCTTGTCCAGCGTGCGCTCGACGTCGTACTTGACGTCCTGGGCGCGCACCGGCGTGCCGTCCTCGTACTTGACGCCCTGCTTGAGCTTGTAGGTCCAGGTCTTGAAGTCGGCGCTGTGCTCGCCGAGGTTCTGGGCCAGGTCGGGGACCAGCTGCAGGCCGGCCTGGCCGGGCACGGTCTTGAACATCGTCAGCGCCCGGCCGTACAGGCGGATGAAGTCCCAGGACCAGCCGTAGTAGGTGTCGGCCGGGTCGGTGCTGTCCCATTCGACGGCGTTGCCGATACGGAGCGTGCCACCGGTCTTGGTCGAGGCGTTCACCACCGAGGTGATGCCCTCGTTGAACTTGCCGTTCCCTCCGGAACTGCTCGTGGAACCGCCCGTGCCGCCACAGGCGGCCAGGGCGAGGGCGAGCGCTGCGCCCACCGCCGCCAAGGGCGTTCTTCTCCTCATTTGGTTGTCTTCCTCCTTCGGGAACGACACAGAGAGTCGGTCCGATCGGCACATTCGTGATCAGCGGGCACGGGGGTCCAGTGCGTCGCGCAGCCCGTCGCCGAACAGGTTGAAGGCGAGGACCGTAATGAAGATCGCCACACCGGGGACGATCATGAACCACGGGTCGACCGAGTAGATCGGGACCGCCTGGGCGAGCATGCCGCCCCATGTGGGCGTCGGCTCGTTCACACCGACGCCGAGATAGGAGAGCGCCGCCTCGAACAGGATGTTCGTCGGGATGAGCAGCGTGGAGTACACCAGGATCGGAGCGACGAGGTTCGGGAGCAGCTCGCGGAACAGGATGTAGGGCGCCCGCGCGCCCATCGAACGCGCGGCGTCGACGAACTCCCGTTCGCGCAGCGACAGGGTCTGCCCACGGATGATCCGGCCGATGTAGGCCCAGTTGAAGAACCCGATGATGAAGATCAGCAGCCCGATGCGCAGCCCGTTGCCGGACAGCCCGAACACCTTCCCCTGCACCACTCCGGCGAGCGCGATGGCGAACAGCAGGAGCGGGAAGGCCAGGAAGACGTCCATGGCCCGGGCGATCACGGTGTCGACCCAGCCGCCGAAGTAGCCGGCGACGATCCCGAGCGTCGACCCGATGACCACCGACAGCAGCGTCGCGAGGAACGCGATGAGCAGCGAGATCCGGGCGCCGTAGACGATCCGGCTGAAGATGTCACGGCCGTTCGTCGGCTCGACGCCGAGCAGGAACTTCCCGCTGATGCCCGAGTGCCAGGGCCCGTGGAGCGGACGCTGGAGGTTCGGGTCGATCATGTCCTGGTGGAACTCGCCCGTCGGGTGGCCGAACCAGGAGGTCAGCAACGGCGCGAAGATCGCCATGAGGATCAGGAGGATCACCAGGGCGCCACCGGACATGGCCACCTTGTCGCGCCGCAGCCGCATCCAGGCGATCTGACCGAGCGAACGGCCCTCGACCTTGCCGCCCATGCCCGCGAGCACTGCCTCGGGCTGCGCCTCGGCCTCGGAACCGGACACCTCGATCGGTGCGGTCACGGCACCTCCTTCGTCGGCACCGTGACCAAGGTGCTGTGTTGAACGCTTCCCTCGCTGCGCTCAGTCACTGGGGGTACCTCCCACGCTCGGCGGCGTTGCCGTCAACAGAACGACCGGTCACCCCACATGCGAAACAGGACATATGAGGCCCATATGCGTCCATTGGAGAGGGAACCTACCTCTCCCGGGACGACTCTCATGCCCTGGAGCAGGTCGGCGCTAGTACCCGTGTCTCGATTGTGATCTCGTCGTCATCAAGGCCACATTCGGTGTTACACACTCGTGAACATGTGCGTTCACACCGTCACACGCGTGTCACATCAGTCACGCGTCTCCGCAGGTCATCAGCTGATTCCGCGGTTCTTCAGGATCTCCTCGATCTCGGCGAGGTCGGGGTCGACGGCCGTCTTCCGCCCCTCGACGGCGGCCTTGCCGCCGCTCTTCGGCGCCGCCTTGGGGGCGCCGCCGCGGCCGGCCTCGGCCCGGTCGGATCCCGCCTTCGCGCCGCCGCCCCTGCGCAGCATCACCCCGGAGGTCATGTACAGCACCGCGCCGAGCCCCAGGACGATCACGCCCGCCCACTTGAGCGGGCTGAACGCCAGGTCGACCAGGAACTTCGTCAGGCCGGTCAGGTAGGCGCCCAGCGGGAGCAGCGACCACGCGGCGCCGCGCAGGCCGGAGGCCGCCCCGCGCCGGCGCGCGGCCGCCCAGCTTCCCACCAGCCCCAGCACCGTGACGGCCAGGCTGATCGAAAAGAGGAAGAAATCGCTCATGAGGCCTCCTCCGTCGGAAGAGTGACCAGGGGCACTGTGTTGTCGATTCGCTCACTGCGTTCACTCATGGCGGCACCTCGTTGGGACGCGTACGGCTGGTCCTCCATGGTTACACGTAATGACGCGAATACCCCTCCTTCCGGGGGACGGTTCGGGCTACTCCCCCGGCATGAGGCCCTCGGCCAGCGCCCGGCCCAGCGGCGTATGCCGGTACCGCACCTGGTGACCGGTGCGGCGCCGGGTCAGCAGGCCCGCGCCCTCCAGCGCGGACAGGTGCGCCGACACCGTGGAGGGCGCCAGGCCGTGCCGGGCCGCGAGCGCCGCGGTCGTGGCCGGCTCGACGAGGTCGGCGAGGATCAGCCCGCGGGTACGGCCGAGGAGCCGGGCCAGCGGTGCCGGGGCCGTCACCCGTCCGCCGAGGAGCGCGCCGATGCCCCGGGCCGGGTAGATCAGCGTCGGCTGCCAGGGCCGGTCCACGACCGCCGTGACGCTGGGCCACACGAACGCGCTCGGCATGAGGATCAGCCCGTCGCCGTCCAGCTTTCGCTCGACGTCGTCGCCGGCCGGCTCGATCATGATGGCCTGCCCGGACCACCGGACGCGCTCGTCCAGGCCGGCGACGACGTGACCGAGGCCGTACGCCGCCATGAGCCGCGAGCGGTACTCGATGTCGCCGTCGATCAGCTCGCGCACCCGGGGCCACCAGGGCAGCACCAGCCGGCGCCAGGCGTCCTCCAGCCCGGCGGCGAGGACATCGCGCGCCGTCTCCGGGTCGGCGATCATCGCGCGCACGGCGGCCGGTGACGGGCACGTCGCCAGGTCGACGCGGCGCAGTTCGGCCCGTAGCTGCCCGGGCGGGGTCGCGCGCACGGCGGCGAGCTGGTCCTCCACCGAGGGCGCGGCCTCGCGCGGCGGGGGGCTGAGGAAGTCGGGCGTGTAGCCGCGCGTGGACTGCACGGCGAGCAGCTCGTCCGCCGGAGGGTCGTCGCGTACCTGTTCCCACCAGGGCCGCAGGTACGGGTGAGAGCGCGGGTCGACGAACGCGCGCACGGCGTTCACCGTCTCCCACAGCGGGGAGGTGGCGAAGCGGCAGCGCAGCAGGTCGCCGCCGCTCACGACGAGTCGCATCACGGCCACGACATTCGCCCCCTAACGAATCTTTCGCGCCCTCAGCGTAGGTTCTGCCAGTTTCGGCGGGTGAGCACCATCCCCCGGGCGGGGCGCTACCGGGACGCGTTCGCCTCCGCCGAGTTCCGGGCGCTGTTCGGCGCCTTCGTCGTGTCGATGCTCGGCTATGTCGTCGCCGGGCTGGCGCTGACCGTGCTGGTCTACCGGCAGACGCGTTCGCCGCTGCTGTCGGCGCTGACCTTCACCGCGACGTTCCTGCCGTACCTGTTCGGCGGGACGCTGCTGTCCGGCCTGGTGGACCGGGTGCCGTCGCGGCGGCTGCTGGCCGGCTGCGACCTCGGCTGCGCCGCGATCGTCGCGGTGATGACCGTGCCGGGCGTGCCGGTGCCGGTGCTGTTCGCGCTGCTGTGCGTGATGAGCCTGCTGACCCCGGTCGCGACCGGGGCACGGGGCGCGCTGGTCGCCGACGTCCTTTCGCCGGAGGCGGTGGTGCCGGCGCGCTCGCTGCTGCGGCTGGTGGCTCAGGGCGCCCAGGTCGCCGGGTACGCGGCCGGCGGCGGGCTGCTGGCCGCCCTGTCGCCGCGGGCGGTGCTGGGCGTGGAGGCCGTGACGTTCACCGCCTCGGCGCTGGTGCTGCGCGGTCTGCTCGTGCGCCGGCCGGCGCGCGGGCGGGCCGGCGGCTCGCTCGCCGGCGACTCGCTGCGCGGGGTGACGCGGGTGCTGGCGAACGGGCCGCTGCGGCGGGTCCTGCTCCTGGGCTGGCTGGTGCCGTTCCTGATGACGTGGCCGGAGGCGCTGGCGGCGCCCGCGGTCGCCGGGCGGGGGCTGCCGGCCTCGGCGACCGGATGGTGGCTGGCCGCCGCCCCGGTGGGCACCGTCGCCGGCGAGCTGGCCGGGGTCTGGCTGATCCCGGCCGCCCGCCGCGCTCGGCTGAGCGCCCCGCTGGCCGCCTGCGGCTTCGTGCCGCTGCTGTTCTTCTCCGCGCGTCCGCCGCTGGTTCCCGCGCTGGTCCTGCTGACCGCCGCCGGGCTCTGCGGCGCGTACGTGCTCGGCCTGGACCAGCTGCTGCTCGACGTGACCTCCCCGGAACTGCTCGGGCGCGCGTACGCGGTGAACTCCGCGGGGCTGATGGCGATACAGGGCGTGGGCTTCGCCACGGCGGGCGCGCTCGGCGAGATGGTGCCGCCCGACCTGGCGATCACGTTCGCGGGCGGCGCGGGGCTGGTGGTCGTCGCGCTGCTCGGCCGGGCGCGCCGCGTCCCGTCCGGCCGCCCGCGAGCGGCCGGTGCGGACCGGTGAGCCGCGGGTATGGCACTGTCGACGGCTACATCCGCCGCCACCTCGCGCAGCGCCCGGACGGCGACGTCCGCGAGACCCGCTGGCGCTACTCCCCGATGAACCGGGGCCACGACCCGCTCAAGGACTGAGGCGACGCCCGACCGTACGGCGCCGGGGATCGGTAGATTGGGCGCGGTGCGACCCGTAGAGATCGACGGTGAGTTCGTCACCGCGCCCCGCGCCACGTACGCCCGGCTCCGCGAACAGGGACCGGTGCACCGCGCCCTGGCGCCGGACGGCACCCGGGTCTGGCTGGTCACCCGGTACGAGCACGTGCGCCAGGCGCTCGCCGATCCACGCCTGTCGCTCGACAAGGCCCATTCCAGCGGCGGGTACAAGGGGTTCTCGCTGCCGCCCGCCCTGGACGCGAACCTGCTGAACATGGATCCGCCGGCCCACACGCGGCTGCGCCGCGTCGTGGCGAAGGGATTCACGCCGCGTCAGGTCGAGCGTCTCCGGCCCCGCGTCCAGGAGATCGCCGATGAGCTGCTGGACGCCCTGGACGGACGCGAGGAGATCGACCTGCTCCCCGCGTACTGCGCCCCACTGCCGATCAACGTGATCTGCGACCTGCTCGGCGTCGACGCGGCCGACCGGCGTGACTTCCGCTCCTGGACCGACGGCCTTCTCGCGCCGGACACCCCGCAGCAGGCGCGCGACGCGTTGAGCTCGCTGTACCGCTTCATCCTCGACCTGATCGCGGCCAGGCGAGCCGCGCCGGGCGAGGACATGCTCAGCACGCTGGTCCGGCTCCGCGACGGGGAGGACCGGCTCAGCGAGAACGAACTGACCTCGGCCGCGTTCCTGGTCCTGTTCGCCGGCTATGAGAACACCATGAACCTGCTGGGCAACGGCCTCGTCGCGCTGCTGACCCGGCCGGACGCGCTGGCCCGGGCACGCGCGGGGCTGACCCCGGCGGCGGTGGACGAGCTGCTGCGGTTCGACCCACCGCCGCAGCTGGCCATCCGGCGCTTTCCCGTGGCGGACGTCGAACTCGGCGGGGTGACGATCCCGGCGGGTGAGACGGTCATGCTCTCCCTGGTGTCCGCGCACCACGACCCGGACCGGTTCCCCGACCCCGAACGGCTCGACCTGGGCCGTGCCGACAACCCGCACCTCGGCTTCGGGCACGGCCCGCACTACTGCCTCGGCGCGTCGCTGGCACGGATGGAGGTCGAGGTCGGCATCGGCGCGCTGCTGCGGAGGTTCCCACACCTCGCGCTCGCCGTCGCCGAGGACGACCTGCACTGGCGGAACTCCTTCCGCAACCGCGGGCTCCGCACTCTCCCGGTCACCCTGCGGGCCGCCGACGGCCGGCGCCAGGCCTAGGCGACGAGGGAGCGCAGGCGGGCCAGGTCGACCTCGAGCAGGGAGGACACGACCGTACGGCCCGGGGCCTCGGGGATCGGGACGACGCTGGGCACGGCGACGACGTGGCAGCCGGCCGCGGTGGCGCTGTCGGTGCCGCTCGGGGAGTCCTCCAGCGCGACGCAGCGGCGCGGGTCGACGTCCAGGAGCCGCGCCGCGGTCAGGTACGGCTCGGGATGGGGCTTAGTGTGGGCGACCTCGTCGCCCGCGACCGTGAGGGTCAGACGGTCGCGGCCGATGCCGTCCAGGGCGTACTCCATCAGCGCGCGATGGGTGGAGGAGACCAGCGCGGACGGGACGCCGGCCTCGCGTACCTCATCGAGCAGTTCCTTGGCGCCCGGCATCATCGGGACGTTCGCGCGCAGCCGCTCGGCCATGCCGGCCAGCAGCCGGCGGCCGAGCTCCTCCGGGTCGGCGACCGGGCCGGTACGCGCCAGCATGTAGGCGACGGTGCGGGCGATCGAGCCGCCGACCAGCGTCTCCTGGTCCTCCGGGCCCCACGAGGCGCCCAGGTCGGCCATGATCTCGGCTTCGCTCTCGAACCAGAGGCGCTCGGAGTCCACGAGCAGCCCGTCCATGTCGAACAGGACCGCCTGAAGCACCTGTATCGCCTCCTCGGCGAGCGGGGGAATCGGGATGCCCGAGCCTACGTGAGGCGCGTGACCGTTCACGCCACCGGCCGTCCCGTACGGCGGGTACGGGACGGCCGGTGGCGTGAACGGGCCCTGGTCAGACGGAGGCGCTGGTCAGCCGCTCCAGCTCGTCGGCGGACAGGGTCAGGTCGGCGATGGGCAGCAGCCCGGCGAGCTGCTCGGTGTTGCGGGCGCTGGCGATCGGCGCGACCACGGTCGGCTGGGCCAGCAGCCACGCGAGGGCCACCGCGCCCAGGCTCGTGTCGTGGGCGGCGGCGATCTCGTCGAGGGCGCCGAGCACCGCCACGCCGCGGCGCTCGTTCAGGTACTCGCGGGCGCGTTCGGCGCGCGGGCTGTCGCCCTCCGGCCCGCCCGGCCGGTACTTGCCGGTGAGGAACCCGCGGGCGAGCCCGAAGTAGGGCAGCACGCCGAGGTTCTCCCGTGCGCACAGGTCGGCGAGGTCCTCCTCGAAGCCGCGCTCCATGAGGTTGTAGTGCGGCTGCAGGGCCACGTAGCGGGCCAGGCCCTCGGTCTCGGAGATCTTCAGGGCGGCGGCGAGGCGCGGGGCCTCGTAGTTGGAGGCCGCGATGTGACGGACCTTGCCCTCGCGGACCAGCTCGTCGAACGCGCTCAGGGTCTCCTCGATCGGCGTGCCGAGGTCGTCGCGGTGCGCGTAGTACAGGTCGATGTGGTCGACGCCCAGGCTCCGCAGCGAGTCCTCGGCGGCGGCGCGGATCGTCTCGGGCTTGAGGTTCGCCCGCTCCCCCGCCATCCCCACCTTGGTGGCGATCACGATGTCGTCGCGGCGGCCCCGCCGGGCCAGCCACCGGCCGATGATCTTCTCGGACTCGCCGCCGGCGTACAGGTCGGCGGTGTCGATGAAGTTGCCGCCCGCCGCCACGTACGCGTCGAGCACCGCGAAGGACGCGTCCTCGTCCGCGGTCCAGCCGAAGACGTTGCCCCCCAGGCAGAGCGGGAAGACGTCGAGTTCGGTATCAGAGATCTTCGTCATGTGGCCGACTCTACGACCGCGTTCCCGCTCGTCGCCGGGCAGGTTGGGGTGTCGGGACCCGGCCGGGTGATCGACCTCACGGTCGCCGCGTCACCGTTGGGGCCCCGGCGCGTTGTCCTACTGACAGAATCTCCAACAAGCAGACAAACGGCGGCCCTAAGGAGCATCCGTGGCTTCGTACCGCAAGGTCCTCGTCGGCACCGACGGTTCCCCCTCATCGTTCCGCGCCGTCGAGGCCGCGGGACGCGTCGCGGCCGACGCCGGGGCGAAACTGATCATGGTCTGCGCCTACCATCCGATGTCGGACCGCGAGCGCGCCCGCGCCGGCGATCAGCTCGGCGACCTGGCCTACAAGGTGGAGGGGTCCACCCCCGCCGACGACGCCCTGCGGGCCGCGCGCGACCGGGCCATCGCCGTCGGGGCGAAGGACGTCGAGGAGGTCGCCGTGGCCGGCGACGCCGTCGACACGCTCCTCGAACTGACCGAAGAACGCGGCGTCGACCTGCTCGTCGTCGGCAACCGGGGGCTCAACAGCCTCGCCGGCCGTCTTCTGGGTTCCGTCCCGGCCAACCTGTCCCACCGGGCCCGCTGTGACGTGCTGATCGTCCGTACGACCGACGGCAAGTGACGCTCTCCGGCCCACCCGGATGATCTCGGGTGGGCATCGAGCGGCTTACAGGACATAGGCTTGAGATGTCGTGTAACGGACGCACCGATGGGGAGGCAGCGTGGTCGAGCTCGACGATGTGCCCGAGCTCGTCGAGCCGGTGGTGATCGCCGCCTTCGAGGGGTGGAACGACGCCGGTGAAGCGGCGAGCGGTGTGATCCAGCATCTGGAGGAGAGCTGGGGGGCCACCCCGCTGGCCGCGCTGGACCCGGACGACTACTACGACTTCCAGGTGACGCGGCCCACCGTCGAGCTGGTCGACGGCAAGACCCGGCGCATCAGCTGGCCGACGACGAGGATGTCCCTGGCCAAACTGCCCGGCTCCGACCGCGACGTGGTGCTCATCCACGGCATCGAGCCGAACATGCGCTGGCGGTCGTTCTGCCAGGACATCGTCGGGATCATGCTGGAGCTCGGCGTCGAGACGGCCGTACTGCTCGGCGCGCTGCTGGCCGACGCGCCGCACACCCGGCCCGTGCCGGTGACCGCGGCCTCCTCCGACACCGGCCTGACCAGCCGTCTGCAGCTCGAACCGGCCCGCTACGAGGGCCCCACCGGCGTGCTCGGCGTGCTGCAGGACGCCTTCGCCACGGCCGGGCTGGAGACCGTGTCGCTGTGGGCGGCCGTCCCCCACTACGTCGCCCAGCCACCCTCCCCCAAGGCGACGCTGGCGCTGCTCCGCTGGGTGGAGGACCTGCTCGACGTGTCGGTGCCCATGGGCGACCTGCCGGAACAGGCCCGCGCCTGGGAACGCGGCGTCAACGAACTGGCCGAACAGGACACCGAGGTGGCCGAGTACGTCCGGGCGCTGGAGGAGCAGAAGGACGCCACCGAACTCCCGGAGGCCAGCGGCGACGCGATCGCCCGCGAGTTCGAACGCTACCTACGCCGCCGCGGCGGCGGCGACCCCGGCTGAGCCACCCGGGTCACGCCCCGCAGCGGACACGTTGAAGGAAGCCGTCTCTCCCCCGGTCCGACAGACCACTGACACCAAGCCCTGGAAATCACTCATCTAGTCGCTCGCAGGCGCCCCGTCCTCGGTCGTGAAGGTCAACGTCTGCTGTCCCGCGCGTACGCCGGTGACGGTCATCGGGCCGAAGCCCGGGAGCGGCGTGGCGCTCACCTGGCCGGTCGTCGCGTCCCGGTGGAGGCCGAACAGTACCGTGACCAGCGCCGGGGACACGGCGGCGCTCCACGCCTGCGGGCGGCAGGCCGGCGGGTACGGGACCGGGGCCGCGCCGTCGCGCCGGGTGTGGCCGCCGAACAGCTCCGGGAGCCGGTGGCCGAACGCGGGCGCCACGGCGATCAGTCCACGGGCCAGCTCCGCCGCCTGCTCCCGATGGCCCGTACGGCTCAGGCCCAGCATCGCGATCGCCGTGTCGTGCGGCCAGACCGAACCGCGGTGGTACGACAGCGGGTCGTACCCGGCGGCCTCGGCGGTGAGCGTCCGCAGGCCCCACCCGGAGTTCAGCTCGCCGAGCCGCCGCGCGACGCGAGCCTCCTCCTCGCGGTCGAGCAGGCCGGTGCCGAGCAGGTGGCCGGCGTTCGAGGCGAGGCCGTCGACCGGCGCTCCCGTTCCGTCCAGGGCGATCGCCGGGTAGCCCTCCTCCAGCCAGAACCGGGCGCGGAACCGGGCGGCCAGGCCCCGCGCCCAGCTCCGGTGCCGGTCGCCGTCCCGCCCGTACGCCTCGAGCAGGTCCGCGCCGAGCATGGCCGCCTGGTAGGCGTACGCCTGCACCTCCGAAAGGGCGATCGGCGGGGTCGCGCACGTGCCGTCGAGGTGCTGGATGCCGTCGCTGGAGTCCTTCCAGCCCTGGTTGGGCAGCCGTTCGGCCGAGCCGCGGTAGGACACGAACTCCTCGAAGGTGCCGAGCCAGGCCAGCGCGCGCTCGGCGGCCGGCAGCAACGCCTCGACCTCTTCGGCGGGCATTCCCCAGTGCCACGCCTCGGCGAGCGTCACCACGAACAGGGCCGTCGCGTCGACCGAGCCGTAGTAGACCGGCGGTAGCCGCCCCGGCGCGTACGCGGGCCGCAGCTCGTGCGGGATCTTGCCGGGTTCCGCCTCGGTGACCGGGTCGTGGCCGGTGCCCTGGTGGCGGGCCAGCGTCCGCAGGGTGCCGGCGGCCGGCTCGTGGCCGAGCGGGAGGGCCAGCCGGGCGGCCCACAGGGCGTCGCGGCCGAACAGCGTGAGGTACCAGGGGCTGCCGGCCGCGCAGTACAGGTCGCCCTCGTCGGCGAGGAGCAGGGCGCCGAGGTCGGCGACTCCCTGGGACACCAGGGCGTCCAGGCGCGGGTCCGCCGACCGTACGGTCAGGGGCGTCCGCGCCCACGGCGGCGGGCCGTCCGGTGGCGCGGGGCGGAACCCCGGCACCGGCGGCGGCGCGGCTCGTACGGTGAGGGTCGTGGTGAACCGGTCGCCGGGCGCCAGCACCAGAGCGGCCTCCGTACGGCCCTCCAGCCGGACCTCGTAGCCGTCGGGGCCGGTCAGGACGGCGCCGTCGCGCAGCGGCGTCTCCGGCGGAGGCGGGTCGCCGGCCTTGACGTCGCTGATCTGGGCGAGATCGGCGGCCGCCGCGACTTCGAACGTGACCGTGGCGGTACCGTCGCCGTCGTTGCGCACGGTGATCCGCTCGGTGCCGCCGTCGTGCCGCACGGTACGAACGCGCTCGACCGTCAGGGCGTCGCGGGCGGCGGTGAAGCGCACGCGGTCGGCGCCGAGCGTCTCGGCGTCCCGGGGCTCGGGCTCGGCGCCGTCGAGGGTCACCACGAGCCGCGACAGCACGCGGCGGTCGGCGACGTACAGTCCGCCGGGACCACCGGCGAGCCGGCCGCCGGGCGGGGACAACCAGGTCGCGGGGGCCGCGACGCACGTCAGATGGTCGTGCAGCTCCGATCCGGACGCACCGACCGGACGGGGGGTGGAGGCGGGCACGTGGTCTCCTCCGTTCCGCGGGAGATTCACCCCATGATGACGTCCCCCCGCATCCTCCGCACATGCCGATCCCCGGCGCACCGCGCGGTGGACGCCCCGATCGACGGGTTCGCGCGGACGCTCGCCCGGCGCTCCCCCGATGAGGGAGGGCCGGGCGAGCCCGCGTCAGCGGAGGGTGACCACCAAGGTGGACCGGCCTCCGCGTGAGCCCGCGTCGGCCACGACCTCGCCGCCGCGCGCGGTGCGCCGCACCTCGTACGGCACCGACCGGCCGTTCAGCGTCACCGCGGCGACCGCGGCTCCGGAGGGCAGCACCTGGCCGATGAGCAGGCGTGTTCCCGGTCCCCGTTCGGTCACGACCGTGCGCAGCGACGTCGCGGACGCCGCCGCGGAGACGTCGACCGAGCCCGTGCCGACGCGGATGTTCCGGCCGGCCACGCTCGGTTGTCCCGGCGGGACCTGCGGGACGACCTCCAGCCGGCCTCGTCCCAGGTCCGGGGCGACGCCGAGCTGCTGGCTCACGACCGGCCACAGGTTGCCGTACGCGCCCCACGCCTGCAGGACCATGGAGCGTCCCGTCTCCGGCCGGTCGATGTTCGGCGGGTCGAAGTCCGGGCTCGGCACGATCTCCGGCATCGCGCCGGGCATCTCGTACAGCGACGGGTCGAGCTGCTGTCGCGCGTTGTCGTCGGTGTAGCGGCGCTGCTGCGCGAGCCGCCCGTAGTTCCCCTCGGCGACCGCCATGATGCCGGTGTTGATGGTGAACGCCTCGCGGTCGCTCTGCACGCTCGACACCGCGCTGTCACACGCCGGGCCCTTGTTGCCGCCCTCGGCGGAGGTCGGCCCCGTGCCGGTGTGGTACAGCCCGTTCTCTCCCGTGTAGCAGGGGCGTTCTCGCTGGTCGAGTACCTCACGGGCGTGCGCGTCGGTGGCCAGCGGGCGCGTGGCCTGCCCGGACCGTACGAGGAGAGCGTCCAGCGGTGTCAGCCCGATCCAGTGCCGCTGGAAGATCTTCGTGTTGTCGTTCGCCGGGTTCGCCGGGTCGTCGAGGGAGTCGGCGAACTGGTGCGTGTCGCCGCCGTACCACCACGCCTGGTCGAACCGCTTCACCAGGTCGTCCCCGTGCGAGGTGGCCCAGGTCGCGGTCGCGGTGTCGCCCTTGGCCCGCGCCATGTCGGCCAGGTCGTACAGGCCGCGGACGGTGTAGACCGTGTTGTCGAGCTTCTCCACGCCCATGCCGGGCCGCTCGACGTTGCCGAGCCCCTCGGGCCAGCCGTCGCCGTCCGCGTCCAGCTTCTCGACGACGTAGCGCATGTTCCGCCTGGCGAAGTCGTAGACGTCGTCCAGGAAGCGGCGGTCGCCGGTCCAGCGCCACACGAGCGCGGCGGCGCTGGGGTACTTGGCGGTCTCGTCGGTGTTGCCGGCCTCGTCGTTCGCGCCGAAGTACACCGAGCCGTCCGAGACGACCTCGTGCACCACCTTGCCGCTCCTGTCGTTGACGACGTCGCTGACGTCGCGGAGCGTGCGCAGATGGTCCTCGATCGCGGGGAACTGCCCGGCGGCGACGGTCGCGAACGCGGTGAACTCCCCGTCCGTGCCGAAGATCCACGGGTAGTCCGGCCAGCCCGCGCCGATCCAGCGCGCCCGGGCGAGCGTGCCCTTCGGCGGCGGGTACGCCTTGCCCTCCTCGGTCGCCCGCAGGCGCAGGTCATCGGCCTGCTGTACGGAGTCGGCGAGGTTCTGTTTGCTCCACTCGACGCTCTGTTGCAGCAGCCGGTCGCCGGGCAGGTCGACGACCGTGTTCGCGGCGACCGACCGGCGCGCCGCGACCTTGCGGGCGAGCAGGCCGGCCGGGTCGTGCAGCGCGGCGCTCAGCGCCGTACGCGCCTCGGCCGTGCCGTGGTCGGAACCGGCGACCGCGAGCCAGACGGTCGTGTCGTGCCCGGCGGGCAGCTTCACGTCATAGGACAGCCGGCCGCCGGTGCCCTTGCCGAAGTCGGTGTCGTCGCACCGGTCCGGCGGCGTGCCGGTCGAGGGGCAGATCACCGGCGGATCCTGCGGCCCGCGGTGCCCGGCGCCGAGCTGGTGGGCGACCGGCGTACGGTCCGCGGCGACCATGGCCGCGAAGTCGTGCGCGGTGGCGTTCGCGACCCTCGGCGTGCCCTGCTCGCGGAACACCAGCGCGCCACCCTCGTACGCGCCGGTGTCCGGCAGGTTGGCCGCCTTCTGGTCCGGCGTGGTCGAGCCCCACGGGTAGGCGGTCATCAGCTCCGAGTGCGCGTCGACGTCCAGACGCACCGTACGGGCCGTCGGCGAGGTGAGCCGCAGGCCGATGAGCCCGGCGCGCACGCCGTCGGGCGCGACGTCCGTCCGCTCGACGCGCACGCCGCCGGTCTCGTAGGCGATCCGGGTGTAGCCCTGGCCGGCGGTGAAGCGCTCCGCCTTGGCCTGGGCGCCGCCCAGCCACTGCCCGCCCAGGCCGAACCACACGCCGTCGAGCAGTTTCAGCGGCGGCGTCCAGAACCCGCCCATCTCCCCCTGGGTGTGCCAGCCGGACGCCGGGTAGAGGCCGTCCTCGGTGGAGACCGAGTAGAAGCGGTCGCCGATGACGACCGCACGCCGATCCGGCAACCGGGTCGTCGTGGACAGCTCCGCGGACTTCGGCGGACCGGCCGCCCGCGCCGGCGCCGCGTGCGCGGCGCCGGCGACCAGGATGAACGTGACCGCGAACGCGACGGCACGTCTTCGCATGGGAATTCCTCCGAACAGAGATCTCCCCCGAGGTACAGGACGGTCGGCCGCCGGTCCGCCGTCAGTCGTCGACGGCGAGCCAGACGGCGGTGTCGTGCGGCAGCGCACCTCCCTCGAGCGGACCGCTGGCGAGCAGGACCTCGTGGTGGGCGGGCAGCGGGTACGGCGCGCCGGACAGGTTGACCGCGCACGCGAAGCCCGGCGTGCGGGAGAACAGCAGCACGCCCTCCGGGGTCTCGTGCCAGCGCAGCGTGCCCTCGCCGAGCGCCGGGTGCTCCCGCCGTACGCGCAGCGCGGCGCGGTAGAGCGCGAGCATCGAATCGGGGTCGGCGGCCTCCGCCTCGGCGGTGAGGCCCGTCCAGGACGCCGGCTGCGGGAGCCAGGTCGTCACGCCGTCCGGGCTGAAGCCGTAGGGCGGCGCGTCACCGGACCACGGGAGCGGCACACGGCATCCGTCGCGCCCGCGCGAGGTGTGCCCGGAACGTTCCCACACGGGGTCCTGCAGCGACTCCTCCGGGATGTCCTCGACCTCGGCGAGCCCGAGCTCCTCACCCTGGTAGACGTAGGCGCCGCCGGGCAGGGCGAGCATGAGCAGGGCGGCCGCGCGGGCGCGGCGCACGCCGAGGGCCAGGTCGAGCGGCTCGGACGTGTCCGCGCGCGGGCCGTGGCCCTCGGTGTGCGGCCGCCCGTACCGCGTGACGTGCCGGACGACGTCGTGGTTGGACAGCACCCAGGTCGCGGGCGCGCCGACGGCGCCGAGGGCGTCCAGGCTCCGGTCGATCACCTCGCGCAGCCGCGCGGCGTCCCACGGCGCGCGCAGGAAGTCGAAGTTGAACGCGGTCTGCAGCTCGCCGGGGCGCACGTAACGGGCGAGCCGCGCCGGGCCGCTGACCCAGGCCTCGGCGACGAACGCCCGGTCGCCCTCATAGCGGTCCGCGACCCGGCGCCACTCACGGAAGATCTCGTGCACGCCGTCGCGGTCCCAGTGCGGGTGGTCCTCGCGCTTGGTCGGCTCCAGCACGTCGACGGACTCCCCGGCGTCGGGCAGGCCCTCCTGTTTGATCAGGCCGTGCGCGACGTCGATGCGGAACCCGTCGACGCCGCGGTCGAACCAGAACGCGAGGATCTTCTCGAAGTCGCGGCGGACCTCGGTGTTCTCCCAGTTCAGGTCGGGCTGTGCCTCGGCGAACAGGTGGAGGTACCACTCGCCGTCGGGCACGCGGGTCCAGGCGCCGCCGCCGAACGCCGCGCGCCAGTCGTTCGGCGGCAGTTCGCCGTGCTCGCCCTTGCCGGGCCGGAAGACGTAACGGTCGCGTTCGGGGCTGCCCGGACCGGCCGCCAGCGCGGCCTCGAACCAGGCGTGCCGGTCGGAGCTGTGGTTCGGGACGATGTCGAGGATCACCCGCAGCCCGTGGTCGTGCGCCTCGGCGATGAACGCCTCGGCGTCGGCGATCGTGCCGAACGCCGGCTCGATCCCGGTGTAGTCGGCGACGTCGTACCCCGCGTCGACCATGGGCGAGGGGTACCACGGCGTGATCCATACGGCGTCGACGCCGAGGTCGCGCAGATACGGCAGCCGGGACCGGATGCCGGCGATGTCACCGACGCCGTCGCCGTTCCCGTCGGCGAAGCTGCGGATGTAGATCTGGTAGATGACAGCGCTGCGCCACCAGGGCGCGGAGTCGGTCGCTCGCACGTCGTCCTTTCGTGATGGTGGGGAGGTGGTCACTTCACGCCACCGGCGCTGAGGCCGGCGATGATGCGCCGCTGGAAGATCAGCACGATGATGACGAGCGGGACCGTGACGATCACGCCGGCCGCCATCTGCGTGCCGAACGGCTGGTCGAACCCGTACGCGCCGGTGAACTTGGAGATCGACACGGTGGCGGTCTGCATCTCCTTCTTGTTCACCATGCTCAGCGCGATGATGAACTCGTTCCAGGCGGCGATGAAGGTGAGGATCGCGGTCGTGAAGACGCCCGGCGCGGCCAGCGGGATGATGATCTTGCGGAAGGCCTCGCCGCGCGTGCAGCCGTCGACCATCGCGGCCTGCTCCAGTTCGAAGGGCATCTGGCGGAAGAACGCCGTGAGGTTCCAGACCGCCAGGGGCAGCGCGAACGACAGCGTCGGCAGGATCATCGCCTGGTAGGTGTTGATCCATCCGATGTCGCTGAACAGCTTCAGCAACGGGATGATCAGCGAGATGCCGGGGAACATCGACGTCGCGATGACCATGCCGAGCACCGCGTTCTTGAACCGGAACCGCAGCCGGGCCAGCGCGTACGCGGTCACCGTGCCGACGATCAGTGTGATCGCGGTGGTGAACCCGGCCACGACGACGCTGTTCAGCAGCGCACGCCCGAAGCCGACGCCAGGCTTGAAGACGGCCGAGAAGTTCCGCACCGACCATTGACTGGGCAGCGGCGCGTTGTCGAACTGGTCATCCGGGCGCCGGAACGCCGACACGACCATCCAGTAGAACGGGGCCAGGCAGTACAGCACCACCACGACGACGCCGACATGGGTGAGGACCCGGCCCGTGGTCCGCCTCCACGTGCCCGGCCTCCGGCGCGGCGCGGACGTCACGGCCGCCGTCATGCCGCCACCTCCCCGGCCGCCGCCAGGGGCCTTCGCTTCGGGCGCGCGGGCCGGGAGGCCCGCGTCTGCCGCATGTCGCCGATGATGTCGGCGCCGAGCAGCTTGACGAAGGTGTACGCGACGACGGCGACGTAGACGAACAGGATGGTG
Source organism: Actinoallomurus sp. CA-142502 (assembly GCF_050936355.1). Classification (NCBI taxonomy): domain Bacteria; kingdom Bacillati; phylum Actinomycetota; class Actinomycetes; order Streptosporangiales; family Thermomonosporaceae; genus Actinoallomurus; species Actinoallomurus sp. CA-142502. The sequence continues at coordinate 5,401,292 of NZ_JBNJMY010000001.1, read as the reverse complement.
GCGTACGCGGCCGCGGGGCCGTACCGCAGGTTGGTCGCCTCGTCATAGGCGATCATGGTCAGTGTCTCGACGGAGTCCTTGTGCAGGCCGATCAGCACGGCCGGCAGGTCGAACATGCGCAGCACGTCGAGCAGCCTGAACAGCACGGCGACCAGCAGCACCGGCTTGACCATCGGCAGCGTGATCCGCCAGAACGAGTGCCAGGCCCCCGCGCCGTCGACGCGGGCGGCCTCGTGCACCTCGCGTGGGATCACCTGGAGCCCGGCGAGGACGAGCAGGCCGACGAACGGCGCCGTCTTCCAGGTGTCGGCGATGATGACGGCGAGCTTGGCGTGGAAGCCCTCGGTGGTCCACAGGACCTGCTTGCCGATGATCGCGTTGGCGACGCCGTCGGCCTGGAAGACCCAGCGCCAGAGCAGGCCCGAGACCACCGTGGGGATCGCCCACGGCACGAGGATGCTCGCCCGTACGAGCCCGCGGCCGCGGAAGGCGCGGTGCATGACGAGCGCCATCGCCACGCCGAGGACCGTCTCCAGCACGACGGTCACGACGGTGAAGAAGGTGGTGTTCCAGAAGGCGTTCCAGAACGCGTCGGAGTTCGGGCCGGTGAAGATGTCGGTGTAGTTGCGCAGGCCGACGAACTTGTCGCCCTGCACGACGAAGCCCTGCGCGTCGAGTCCCTGACCGCGCTGGTACAGCGACTCGCGGAACGCCGAGATGACGGGATAGCCGACGACGAGCGCGAGGACGATGAAGGTCGGCGACAGCAGCGTGGCGGCCAGCCGTCCGGACCCCTGCACGTCGCCCCGCCGTCTCCTGCGGGCCGCGGCCGGCCCGGCGGTGGTTGTGGTCGTCATGAATCCTCCTCCGGAAGCCCGTGGCGGGACGCCCTCGCGTCCCGCCACGGTGCGCCGCTACTGCTGGGTCAGCGGCCCGAGCTTGGACTGAAGGCCGGCGAGCGCCTGGTCGGTGGTGCTCTTCCCGGTCAGTGCCGCGTAGACCGCCTCCTGGATGGCGGTGGTCACGTCGTTGTAGCGCACGGCCTTCGGCCGGGGCTTGGCGTTGAGGAGGGAGGCCTTGAGCGTCGGCAGGTACGGGAACTTCTTCTGCAGCGCGGGCTCGTCGTACAGCGAGGCGAGCGTCGGGGCCTCGGAGCTGGCGAGCAGGTTGGCCCGCTCGGTGTCCTGGCTCGTCATGTACTTGATGAAGTCCAGCGCGGTGGCCTTGTTCTTGGCGAAGGAGGAGATCGCCAGGTTGTGCCCGCCGAGGGTCGGCGAGCCGGGACCGTTCAGGCCCGGCAGGGGTGCCACGTCGAACTTGCCCTTGACCTTCGGCGCCTTGCTCGACAGCGCCCACTGGTACGGCCACTGGCGCAGGAAGACGAGGTCGCCCTTCTCGAACGCGCGGCGGGCGTCCTCCTCCTCGTACGTGATGGCCTCCTTGGGGATCATCCCGCTCTTGAAGCCCTGGACGAGGAAGTCCAGGCCCTGCTTGGCCTGGGGCGTGTTGACGTTCGGCTTGCCCGACTCGTCCACGACCTCGCCGCCGGCGCTGTCCACGGCCTCGGAGAAGTTGCAGGTCAGACCCTCGTACTTGTCGAACTCCCCGGCGTAGCAGCCGACGCCCTTGATCTTGCCACAGTCGGTCTGCAGTTCGGACCAGGTCTTCGGCGGCGCGCTGATGCCCGCCTTCTCCAGCAGGTCCTTGCGGTAGTACAGCAGGCCGGCGTCGGTCTTCCACGGCGCGGCGTACAGGTTGTCGCGGTACTCACCGGTCTGCACCGCCGCGGGCAGGAACTTCGACAGGTCGAACTGGTTCTTCGGCAGCGCCGTGACCCACCGGTTGGCCGCGAACTCCGCGGTCCACACCACGTCGAGGTTGAGCACCGTGTAGGCGTCGGACTTGGTCTGGGCGTTCTGCACCATCTGCTGGCGCTGCTGGTCGGCGCTCTCCGGCAGCTCGATGAGCCGGACCGTCTCCTGGGGATGGGCCTTGTTCCACACGTCGATCTGGTGCTGGACGTTGCCCGAGGTGTCCTTGCCCTGGGCCAGCGTGATCGGGCCGCGCCCGGTGAGCGCCTGGCTCGTGGGCGTGCTCTTGGTCTTCGAGCCGCTGCCGCAGGCGGCCGCGAGCGTCACCGTCGCGACGACGGCCACCACCCCGCGTGCGATGGTCGAGATCGATGCCACTTTCACTCCTCGTTCTGGGAATCACACTCAGTGCACGGGCTCGGGCCCCCGCCACTCCCGTATGACGAGATCTGGACGCAGCATCACCCCCTCCCGCGGAGTCTCCGCCCCACTCAGCCGGTCGATGAGGAGTCCGACGACACGCCGCGCGACCTCGTCGAGCGGCTGGCGGACGCTCGACATCGGCGGCGACATCAGCATCACGGCCGGCGAGTCGTCGAAGCCGACGACGTCCAGGTTCGGCCACCCGTCCGGGCCGATGCCGCCGGCGAGCCGCGCGCCGACCGCGAAGGTGTCGCTGCCGCAGGCGAACGCGGTGGGCGGTTCGGAACCGGCCAGCAGCGTCCGCGCCGCCGCGGCCGCAGCCGCGACGTCCTCGGCGCTGCCGGCCACGAGGTCGGCGGCGTCCAGCCCGTGGCGCCGCACCGCCTCCTCCCAGCCCGCGCGCCGGTCGTCGCCGAACCCGTTGCCCGGCGGCCAGCCGAGGTAGGCGACGCGGCGGTGACCACGGGCGACCAGGTGGTCCACCGCGCGCGCGACGCCGTGCGCGCCGTCCACGTCGGCCCACCAGAAGCGCCCGCGGGCCTGCCCGCGCGGCCGGCCGAAGCAGACGAAGGGGATTCCGCGGCGGGTGAACCACGGCAGGCGCGGGTCGCCCACCTCGACGTCGACGAGGACCAGCGCGTCGACCGTGCCGGTGCGGATCAGGTCCTCGGACGTGGTGAGCTCGTCACCGGCGGCGCCGAAGAGCAGCACGTGGTATCCGGCGGCGCCCGCCGCCTCGGTGAGCGCGTGCAGGAACCGGTCGAACAGGTCGCTGACGCCGGATGGGGAGACCATCTTGAGCCCGATGCACCGGCTCGTGCGCTGCCGGAGGTTCTGGGCCGCGCGGTTGGGCCGGTAGCCGAGCTCGTCGATGGCCCGCCGCACCCGCGCCGCCGTCTCGGGCGCGACCCGCTCGGGCGCCTTGAGCACGTTGGAGACGGTCTGGCGCGAGACCCCGGCCGCGGCGGCGACCTCGGAGATCGTCACACCGGTCGCGTCTCCGCCACGGCCCATGGGGAGTCTCCCTTGGCACGGATTTCCGGCGGTCGCCGGTTTGATCGTTCAAATTGTCACCGGGCACACCCGCATGTCAAGGACAGATCGCCATTTGTTTCGCGTCTGTTGTGCAGACCGGGCAGATGACGCGTATCCGGCAGACGGGTGGTGCGCGGGCGGCTACACGGCGACGCCGAGCAGCGCGTCGACGGCGACGCGGAACAGCTCCGGAGCCGTGCCCTCGTCCTCGCGGTCCTCGGCGACGACGCTGAGGGCGTGGTCCACCCACCGGTCCACCGCGGCGAGGGCCGAAGGGGCGTCGAGGTCGTCGGCCAGGTGCCGGCGGAGGTCCGCGACCAGGGCCACCGCGGACGGGCCGCCGGCCAGCCGCGCGGCCTCGCGCCAGCGGGCCAGGCGGGCCTCGGCGGCGGTCAGGTCGTCGGCGGTCCACTCCCAGTCGGACCGGTAGTGGTGCGCCAGCAGCGCCAGCCGGATCGCCATCGGGTCGGCGCCGTCCCGGCGCAGGCCCGAGACGAACACCAGGTTCCCCCGCGACTTGGACATCTTCTCGCCGTCGAGGCCGACCATGCCCGCGTGGACGTACGCCTTGGCGTGCGGGCGCTCGCCGGTGGCGATCTCGGCGTGGGACGCGCCCATCTCGTGGTGCGGGAAGACGAGGTCGGAGCCGCCGCCCTCGACGTCGAAGGACATGCCGAGGTTCTGCACCGAGATGGCGGCGCACTCCACGTGCCAGCCCGGACGGCCGGCACCGAACGGGGAGTCCCAGGACGGCTCGCCCGGCCGCTCCGCCTGCCACAGCAACGGGTCGAGGGCGTCCTTCTTGCCCTTGCGGTCGGGGTCGCCGCCGCGTTCGGCGAACAGCGGCAGCATGTCCGCCGTCGTCAGGCCGCTCACCGAGCCGAACTCCGGGTCGGCGGAGATCGGGAAGTACAGGTCGCCGTCGAGGTCGTACGCGGCGCCGCGCGAGCGCAGCCGTTCGACGAACTCGATGATCAGCGGGATCGACTCGACCGCGCCGGCGTACTCGCGCGGCGGCAGAACGCGCAGCGCGGTCATGTCGTCGCGGTAGAGCTCGATCTCCCGCGCGGCCAGGGCGCGCCAGTCGTCACCGGTCTCGGTGGCGCGTTCGAGGAGCGGATCATCGATGTCGGTGGTGTTCTGCACGTAGTGCACCTCGTGACCCGCGTCGCGCCAGACCCGGTTGACCAGATCGAACGCGAGGTAGGTCGCGGCGTGCCCGAGATGGGTGGCGTCATAGGGGGTGATGCCGCAGACGTACATCCGGGCCACCGGGCCCGGAGTGACCGGGCGCAGAGCGCCCGCGGCCGAGTCGTGCAGTTTCAGCAGAGGCTCCGCGAGCGACAGGCCGTGTCCGGCCAGGCTGGGGACCTCGGGGGCAGGCCACGATCGCATACCCCGCAGCCTATCCGCGACGGACGGCGGCGGACGACGGGGATCGGGACGGTAAAGACTTGTCCTGGTGAGCCGAGGCTGCCGACCGGCCCGGCGCGAGTGTGCGAATCTGGTGGCGCTCCGCCCCCTGTCATGACTGATCGCCGGGATTTCGCCTGCAACGTGTCGAAACACCGTAGACCCCAGCATCGTGGCCGGCGCCTCGCCGGTCTTTCGCTGTGGGCGGGAACACTCGTCCTCGCGCTCGGCACGGCCTACGCCTCGGTCAACGTCGGCGCGCACCACGGATCCTCGGCCGACACCCGCGGGGCGCGGGAGACCGACACGCCGTCGCCGGCCCGCCCCGGGCTCAGCCGGATCGAGGTCACCGACCCGGCCGACCACAAGGACTACGGCGTGTACGTCTGGCGCCCGGACGTGCCGGAGACGCGGACGCTCCCGGTGCTGTACTTCCTGCACGGCGTGCCGAGCGACCCCGAGACGATCGTGCGGTACGAGGGGCTGGCCGACCAGGTCCGGTCCTATGTCGCGCACGGCGGCACGCCCTTCGTGCTCGCGGTCCCCGACGGCAACGGCAGCCACCACGACGACACCGAGTGGGCGAACGCCGCCGACGGGTCGGACCGGGTCGAGGACCGCCTCCTCGACGAGGTCATCCCGGCGGTGGAGGGCGCGCATCGGCGCGACGCGGCGCACCGGGCGATCGCCGGTTTCTCGATGGGCGGCTACGGCTCGATGAATCTCGCCCTCCGTCACCCGGACGTCTTCGGCTCGGTCGCCTCGATCTCCGGGTACTTCCACGTCGACGACCCGTCGCACATGTTCGGCGACGAGGCCGAGGTGATCGCGGCGAACCGGCCGGACGAGCACGTCGCCGCCGCCCGCCGCCTGCACGTCTTCCTCTCCGCCGCCGCGGACGAGACCAACCCGGTGGTCGACGGCGAGCCGCAGCGCTTCAAGAAGCTGCTGGACGACGCCGGCGTGCCGGCGACGTTCGTCGTACGGCCGGGCGGGCACGACTGGGACTACGTGCGGAGCGTGCTGCCGGACGCCTTCGCGTTCCTCGCCCGCGGCTGGGCGGACGCCCGCTCATAAAGGAGTCAGGCCAGCGGTATCGGCCGCCAGGCCGCCGGATCGCCGGGGTCCGCGGTGAAGTCGTAGCCGGTCATCGCGTCCACGCCGAGGGTGGTCAGCGAGATCGAGGTCGTGCCCCAGACCCGGCCGCCGTCGAGCTCGCGGCGGACGATGAGCGCCCTGGCGTCGGCGGGATCGAGCCCGTCTCCGTCGAGCAGCCGCCGCCAGCTCGCGCGGTCGCGGGCGGCCGCCTCGAACAGCGGGCGGAAGTGGGCGACGCGGGCGGACAGGCGGTCGTCGCCGCCGCACGTGCCCGGTTCGGCCAGGCCGCTGTTGACGACGATGTGCACCCCGGGTTCGAGCGTGCGGGCGGTGAGCCGTTCACCGTTCCAGCTCCAGAGGCGCACTCCCCCCGGCTCGGCGCCGATGAGGTGGAACGGGTCGTACCGGCCGAGGTCGCCGTCCAGCCGGCCGCCCTCGGCGATCAGCAGCGGCAGTTCCCCACGGGAGCGGCGGCGCGCCTCGGGCGCCGGGGGTCCCTCGCCGTTGAGCACGCACGCCACGCGCGGCGTGGACGGGGCGGCGGCCAGCCACGTGCCGCCGGCCAGTTCGTCGCGGCCGCCGACCAGGCCGGGGCGGTCGGGCCAGTGCCGGGCGGGCGGGACCCACGCCCGGTCGAGCATCTCGTCACGTACGCCGGCGAGGAACACCGGGATCGGTGCGCGCGGGTCGTACCCGACGATCGCCGTGCACATCTACACGGGGGGCCAGGGAATGGCGGGCCAGTCCTCTGGGGGGTAGGGGTGGATGCGGTGCTTGAGCATGAGGTCGACGCGGCCGACGGTGGCCTCGACCTCCTCCTCGCTCAGCAGCGCCCGCAGCCGGGCGGTGAGGCCGTCGCGGTCGAACGCGTGACGGAGCCGCTGCAGCGCCTCGACCGCCTCGCCGGTGAGGTCCTTGCCGCGCCACTGCCACAGCACGGTGCGCAGCTTGTACTCGTCGGAGAAGCAGACGCCGTGGTCGCAGCCGTACACGTGGCCGGACGTGGTCGGCAGCAGATGCCCGACCTTGCGGTCGGCGTTGTTGACGACGGCGTCGAAGACCGCCATGCGGCGCACGGCCGGATCGTCACCGCGCGACAGCGCCAGCACGTCGACGTCGGGGTCGTGGTCGATCCACAGCTGCACCATGCCGGGGCCGAACGGGCCGTCGCGGTGGACGGTCGGCGGCACGATCCGCCAGCCCATCTGCTCGGAGATGACGTACGCCGCGACCTCACGGCCGGCCAGGGTGCCGTCCGGGAAGTCCCACAGCGGGCGCTCGCCGGAGACGGGCTTGTAGACGCAGTTCGCCCGCAGACCGTCGAGCTCGATGGCGCAGTACAGCGTGGCGTTGGTCGCCGCGACGAGCCGTCCCTCGACGGTGATCTCGCCGTGTTGCAAGAGGCGGGTGGCGGTCTCGACGTCGGCCGGACCGACCGAGCCGTCACCGCCGACGCCGTACCGGGAGGGCTGACTCATGGCTCTAGTGTCCGTGCGATCGACATTTCAGCCAAGATGGCCGTTCTGCCGCGGGCAGACGTGGCCCTGGGCGTCCAGCGGCAGCCCGCACAGCGGGCAGGGGGGCCGCCCGGCGGCGACGATCTTCAAGGCGCGCTGGGCGAAGGCACGGGCCTGACCGGCGGTGATGCGGACGCGGAGCACCACGGCGGCGGGATCCTCGCTGCCGATCTCGGACTCGTCCTCCTCACCCTCGGTGACCTCCTGCGCCTCGATGACCACCCGCTCATCTTCGGGATCCCAGGCCAGCGCCATCGTGCCGACGCGGAACTCCTCCTCGATCGGCTGTTCGAGCGGCTCGTCGTCCTGCAGCTCGACCGGCGCGACCGCGGGGACCGCAGTCGTGCCGCCCTGGCGCAGCACCTCGTCCAGCAACTCCTCAAGGCGCTCTGCCAGCAGCGTCACCTGGAACTTCTCCAGGCCGACGCTCGTGACGCGGCGCCCCGCCCGAGCCTGCAGGAAGAACGTGCGGTCGCCAGGCTGGCCGACGGTGCCCGCCACAAACCTTTCGGGCATGTCGTATGCGATGACCGGCATGAGGACGACCCTACGCTCCGCCACCGACGGGCGCGTCACTGTCCTCGCCGGACTTCGCAAGAAGATCGTCGACTTTCCCGCCATTGTCGTTCAGACGGAGGACGAACGGACGCGTCTCGGTGTAACGGATCACGGTCAGTGACGCGGGATCGGCCTGAATGCGCTGGAACTGGTCCAGGTGCAGGCCCAGGGCGTCGGCCACGATGGACTTGATGATGTCGCCGTGGCTGCACACCAGGAACGTCGCGTCCGGCTTGAGCGTGTCGTTCCACTCGCGCACGGCGGTCACCGCCCGGTGTTGGGCGTCGGCCAGGGCCTCACCGCCGGGGAACCGCGCGGCGCTGGGGTGGGCCTGGACGACCTTCCACAGGTCCTCCTTGGCCAGTTCCTGGAGCGGGCGCCCGGTCCAGTCGCCGTACCTGACCTCGCCGAACCGGTCGTCGGTGCGCACCTGGAGGCCGTCGCGCCCGTCGAGGAGGGCCTGCGCGGTCTCCTGGCAGCGTTCCAGGGGGCTCGCGAGGGCCAGGTCGATGGGCAGGGGCGCGAGGCGCGCCGCGAGCTCGGCGGCCTGCTGACGGCCGCGCTCGTTGAGGTGCACCTCGGGCGTCCAGCCGGCGAGCACCGGCCCGGTCAGCTCGGTCAGCCCGTGACGCACCAAGAGGAGAGTTGCCACGTCGTGAACTGTAGCCGCACCCGGCGCGGCGATTGGCATCCAAGGTCACGGGTAGGTCATGTGGCGCCCCTGCCCACGCCTGCTCCGGGACAATGTCGTCATGATCATGGATTGCGCCATCTATCGGAAGGGCGTCCGCGACGACGTCGACGGCGATCTCAGCGACGCCCTCGACGCCGCGCGGGAACTCGGTGACAGCTTCATGTGGATCGGCCTCCACGAGCCGAGCACCGAGGAGTTCGACCAGGTCGCCGGCGAGCTGCAGCTGCACCCGCTCGCGATCGAGGACGCGGTCCACGCGCACCAGCGGCCCAAGCTCGAACGCTACGGCGACGTGCTGTTCGTGGTCATCAAGTCGCTGCGCTACATCGACGAGACCTCCGACATCGAGGTCGGCGAGATCATGCTGTTCCTCGGCAAGGACTTCGTGATCACCGTCCGGCACGGCGAGGGCGCGCCGCTGAAGGCCGTGCGCCGGCGGCTGGAGGGCGACCCGGACCTGCTCCGTCACGGGCCGAGCGCCGTGCTCTACACGGTGCTCGACGAGGTCGTCGACCAATACGGCTCGATCGCGCACGAGGTCGAGACCGACATCATCGACCTCGAGCGCCGCGTCTTCGCCCCCCAGCGCACCACGGTCACCGAGGACATCTACGAGCTCAAACGCGAGGTGCTGGAGTTCCGCGGCGCCGAGGACCCGCTGATCCCCGTGCTCCAGGAGATCGTGAAGGGCCGCGTGAGCGTCGCGGAGGGCACGCTGGAGTACTTCCGCGACGTGCTGGACCACCTGCTGCGCGTCGACGAGCAGGTCGACTCGCACAACGAACTGCTGACGAACGTCCTGAACGCGCACCTCGCCCAGGTCGGCATGCAGCAGAACGAGGACATGCGCAAGATCTCCGCCTGGGCGGCGATCCTCGCCGTGCCGACGATGATCACTGGCGTGTACGGCATGAACTTCGACCACATGCCCGAGCTGCACCAGTGGTGGGGCTACCCGGCGGCGATGATGGTCATCGTCGGCATCTGCGTCGGCCTGTACCGCTGGTTCCGCAAGAGCGGCTGGCTGTAGCCGGCCCAGCACTCCAGCACCGGATTTCGGCTGGACTTTCCGGAGCTGAGCTGGGCACATGGCGCCCGAGTCCATTGTGGCCCATACGGTCCAGAACTTGTGTTGTGCGGGCGTGCCCCGGCCTCGTGAGTTCGATGAAGATCGCGTGATCCTCGCCATCCGCGACGACGTTCCTCGCCTCGGACGCGTCGAGCTACGTCAACGGTGCCGAATTCTACGCCGACGGTGGATCCGCGCGGGCATGAGCGCGCTTCAGCCGCGCCATACGCTGATGCGTGGTGATGAACCGTCGCAGCCCCGCCGCCGGCGACCGGAGGTGCCGCCCGCCGGCGTTCATCCTGACCGCAGGCCGGGCAGCGCCTTAGGAGCCGGTGCGGCGGAGGAGGTCACGTGTCTCGGCGTGGAGGGCGTCGCCGGCCGGTGCCAGGCGCGGGAGCAGTTCGGGTTCGCTGGTGAGCGCGCGCAGGGCGAGCGCGACGGTCACGTCGTGGTCCGGGCGGCTCACGATCGTGATCGGGTCGCCGGCGCGGACGTCGCCCGGCTCGATCACCCGCAGGTACGGGCCGGGCACCGCGGCGGCGATGAAGCGCTTGATCCAGCCGGGCACGCCCAGCCGCCCTTGGAAGGTCACACACGGGATTCGCGGAGCGGAGACCTCCAGCACGACGTCGCGTCCGATCCGCCAGCGTTCGCCGATCAGGGCGCCGTTGACATCCAGGCCCTCGGTGGTGAGGTTCTCCCCGAAGACGCCGTTCGGCAGCGGCCGGTCCAGCTCGGCCGCCCACCGGTCGAGGTCCTCGCGGGCGTAGGCGTAGACGGCCTGGTCGGTGCCGCCGTGATGCCTGACGTCGTGGGCCCGGTCACCGGCGAGGCCGACCTCGCCGGCGCCCTTGGGCCCGGGCGCGGTGACGGCGACCGGGCCCTCGACGGGACGCTTGTCGATACCTGTGGCGGGCAGGCGCTTCCAGGGATTGGGCCGCGGCCTGCCCACGTTGACGGTGAGCACCCTCATGCCACGACCGTACGCCGCCTCGGGCCCTACGTCGCGGCGATGGCTCCGGCGGCGAGCAGGCCGATGAGGATGCCGCCGAGCGCCACCCGGTAGTAGACGAACACCAGCGTCGAGTGGCGGACGAGGAACTTCAGCAGCCACGCGATCGAGGCGTACCCGACCACGAACGACACGACGGTGGCGACGGCCGTACCCGCGACGGGCAGGTTGCCCTCACCGACCTTGCGCAGCTCGAACAGGCCGGACAGGACCACGGCGGGGATGGACAGCAGGAAGGAGTAGCGGGCCGCCGCCTCACGCGTGTAGCCGAGGAACAGACCGCCGGTGATGGTCGAGCCGGACCGCGACGAGCCGGGGATCAGCGCGAGGCACTGGAACCCGCCGATGATGAGGCCGTCGCGCATGTTGAGGTCGCCGATCTCGCGCTTCTGCCGGGCGGCCCACTCGGCGATCAGGAGCACCAGCCCCATGACGATGAGGCTGCTCGCGTTGATCCACAGGTTGCGCGCCGGCCCCTCGATGGCGCTGTTGAACGCCAGGCCCGCCACCGAGACGGGGATCGTGCCGAGCCCGACGTACCAGCCCATGCGCGCGTCGAGGTGGTGGCGCAGGTCCGGGTTGAACAGGCTGCGGAACCAGGTGACGGTGATCCGGACGATGTCGCGCCAGAAGTAGATGAGCACCGCCAGAATGGTGCCGAGCTGGATCACCGCGGTGAACGCCGCGCCCGGGTCCTTCCAATCGAGCAGCCGGGGCACGATCAGGAGGTGGGCCGAACTGGAGATCGGCAGGAACTCGGTGAGTCCCTGGACGATCCCGAGCACGGTGGCTTGGACGAAGTTCACGGGTGGTGGCTCTTCCTCGTACCGGTGGAGTCGATGTCGCAGGCAGCCTAGCGAGCAGTGCGAGTACGTGCGGACGAACCACTCCGGCCGCTACGCTGCGCAGGCGTGACTCCTCCGCTCCCTGAAGGGAGCGGCTTCTCGCCAAGCCGCCTGCGCACCTTGGCGTGCAGGGCCGCGAACCCCGCCACCCCTTGCGCCGTCGGCCGTGCCGTCTGCGCGAACGCCGGGCGTCCCTACCTCACGCACCACCCGGTGGTGCCCGAAGTCACACACCGCACCCGGCGAGAACCGCATCTAACGAGTCACACCATCATTGATGACAGCGTCGCAAATCCCACCCGCGGTGAACGGAGACCTCTGATGCGCAGACCTGACGGGCCCACGCACGCCCGAGCCTTGGCGCACCTCTCGCCTTCGACTCCTCCGTCGTCCGAAGGCGACGGTCCCCTCCGGAGGTCGTGATGGAAGAGCGTCACCTCGGCCGGAGCGGCCTGTCCGTTTCCCGCCTCGGCCTGGGCACGATGACATGGGGCGGCGACACCGACCCCGAAGACGCGGCCGAGCAGCTCACGACCTTCGTCGAGGCGGGCGGCAGTCTCCTCGACACCGCCGACGTGTACTGCGGCGGCGACAGCGAGCGGGTCATCGGCGAGCTGGTCGGCCAGGTCGTCGACCGTGACGACCTGGTCATCGCGACCAAGGCGGTGCTGACCGCCGAGGGGACGCGTGACGCCTCGCGGCGTCACCTGCTGCGCGCGCTGGACGCCTCCCTCGATCGCCTCGGCGTCGACCACGTCGACCTGTGGCAGCTCCACGCGTACGACTCGCGCACGCCGATGGAGGAGACGCTGTCCGCGCTGGACGACGCCGTCGCCTCCGGCCGCGCCCGGTACGCCGGGGTCTCCAACTACGCCGCGTGGCAGCTCGCCACCGCGGCGACCTGGCAGCGCGCCTGGCCGGGCCGTACGCCGATCGTGTCCACGCAGGCGGAGTACTCCCTGCTGCGGCGTGACGCGGAGGACGACCTGGTGCCGGCGGCGCTGCAGCTCGGGGTGGGCCTGCTCCCCTACTCTCCGCTGGGCCGCGGGGTGCTGACCGGCAAGTACCGCACGGGCATCCCGGCCGACTCCCGCGCGGCCAGCGCGCACTACGCCGAGTTCGTCCAGCCGTACCTGAACGACCGCTGCGCGCGGATCGTCGAGTCGGTGTCGACGGCCGCCGAGGGGCTCGGCGTGTCGCCTCTCGCCGTGGCGCTCGGCTGGGTCCGCGACCAGCCGGGCGTGGTGGCGCCGATCGTCGGGGCGCGTACGGTCAAGCAGCTGTCCGTCATCCTGGAGGCCGAGGAGATCACCCTGCCCGGCGAGATCCGCGAGGCCCTGGACGACATCTCCTCCGACGACGACCGGGACGACGACTGATCTCGGCATGGTCGGCAGCGCCGCAGGCGCCTGACACCGTAGGGTGACCGTCGATGACTGACACATCCTCCACTCCGCCCGCGGACCTGGTCGAGCTGTTCGCGTCGGCCGAGGTTCCGGCGCGGCTCGCGCACCAGGTGGCGGCGTGCCTCGGTCCGGGCGCCGCGCGGGAGCTGCGCGACAACCCCTGGCGGCTCCTCACCGTGCCCGGCGTACGGCCCGAGCAGGCCGACTTCTTCGCCCGCAGGCTCCTCGGCGGCGAGGCCGCGCCGCACGACCCGCGCCGCGTCGGCGCGCTGGCCGTCCATCTGCTGCTGCGCGCGGCCGGCGACGGTCACACCGTGACGTCCGCCAAGTCGCTGCTGTCCGCCCTGGATGCCTACGACCCCGGCGACGCCGTCGAGGCGGTCCGCGCCGCCATCGGCGCCGGAGAGATCGTCGCCGTCATGCACGAGGCCTCGGAGACCGAGCTGCTCGGCCTGGCCTCGCTCGCGGCGGCCGAGGAGACGGTCGCGGAGGGCCTGGCCCGGCTGACCGCGATGGCCGACCCGCTGCCGCCCTCCGACGGGGTGCCGGCGGAGGTGTTCGAGCACGGGGTCAGCGTGCTCACCGGACCGCCCGAGGCCGTCGAGGAGGTCGTACGGGCGCTGGCGGGCCGTCCCGGCGTCGTCGTCACCGCGGCGACCGACCGGGCCGCCAAGGACGTGGGCGGCGCGGCCGGTTCTCGCGGAGGCGTCCACCGGCTCCTGGAGCCCGGCCCGGACGGGTACGCACGCGGCGTCGAGCATCCGATCGAGGCCGACATCGTCGTGGTCGCCGAGGCGAACACCCTCGACGTCGAGCGCGCGGCGGCACTGGTCGACGCGTGCATGGACGGCACCCACCTGGTGCTGACCGCCGACCCGGCGGCACCGTCGTCGCTCGCCGCCGGCCGCGTGCTCGGCGACGCGATCGCCTGCGGCGTCCTGCCGGTCGTCGCGCTGCCCGCCGAGCCGGGCGGCGCGATCGGACGGGTGGCCGCCGCGGCCCGTGAGGGCGGTCTCGTGCCGGTGGACCCGGCCGACCGCGAGGTCGTCATCGTCCCGGCCGGGGAGGCGCGGGAGGCGGCCCACCGCACCGTGCAGCTCGTCACCGACTCGATCCCCCGCGCGCTCGGCATCCCGGCCGAGGACGTCCTGGTGGTCACGCCCGCCCGCCGCGGCGAGGCGGGGGCGGACGCCCTCAACCAGGCGCTCAAGGCGCGCCTGAACCCCGGGCCGGGCCCCTACGACGCGGGTGACCGCGTGGTGGTGGTCACGGACCTGCCCCTGGCCGCCGCGGGCGAGTTCGGCAGCGTCGTCGCGGCGAAGCCGGACGAGGAGGCCGTCGAGGTCGCCTTCCCCGGCGGCACGGCGTCGGTGCCCGGCACGTCGCTGCGGCACGGCTGGGCGGTGACCGTCCACCGCGCGCAGGGCGCCCGGTGGCCCGCCGTGGTCGCCGTCCTGCCCGGCGAGGCCGCAGGCGCGTTGACCCGCCCGGTGGTCGTCGGAGCGTTCAGCCGCGCGCGCCGGCATCTGTCCGTCGTGCACGCGGCAGGGCCCGAGCTGGCCCGCGCCGTACGCGAGCGTGAGGAGCCGGCGCGCCGCACGAGGCTCGCCGACCTGCTCCGGGAGAACCTCGCCGACGTGTGACGCCGAGCCTCCGACAGCGCGTTGACTCATCCGTAAGTGAGCTGTAAGTAAGGGCTCGCCTGGGATCCTGCTTGGACGTGATGTTCACCGTCGGAGGGGAGCGATATGGCGCTGAGACGAGACCGGCGCGTCGTGGTGGCGTCGGCGACGTTGTCGGCCGGCGCGCTCGTCTTCTTCACCGCGCAGGCCGGGCCGGCGTCCGCGGCGACCGAGAGGACCACCGTGGGCGAGTGCAGGCTGGGCAGGCTGCTGTGCGGCCTCCTCGGCGCGGGGAAGGGCGTACCGGGGGCGCCGCCCAGGCCCTCCGCGAAACCGTCGAGCAGGCCGTCCACCGACCCGCCGCCGAAGCACCGGCACAAGGCCGCGAAGAGGCCCGCGCCGCGCCCGCGTCATCAGTTCGCGGTGCGCCGCCCGGTGGATCTGCCCGCCCCGCCGGCCGGCGCGCGTCCGGACGTGTCCGTGCCGGAGTCCTCACCCGCACCCGCGCTGCCCGACGTCCCCGACCGGGCTCCGGTCGTGGTGCCCAGGTCCACGGCGAGTGCGCCGGCGGAGCGCCTGGCCGCGGAGCCGGCGCTGCTGGTCGCGGAGTCGGCGCCGGACGGTGAGCCGTTGCCGCCCCTGCTGGTGGCGACCGCGTCGGGCCTCATCGGCGCGCTGGCCGCGCTGAACCTCAGCCTTCTGTTCCGCCGCCGCGACCGGTGAACGGCGGGACCCCCGCCCGGTCGCGCGACGAGCGGGGGTCCGGGCGGTCACTCAGCCGACGGCGTGGACTCCGCCGTCGACGTGCACGATCTCTCCGGTCGTCGCCGGGAACCAGTCCGACAGCAGCGCCACACACGCCTTGGCGGTGGGCTCGGGGTCGGCGACGTCCCAGCCGAGCGGCGCGCGCTCCGGCCAGACGTCGGTGAACTCCTCGAAGCCGGGGATGCTCTTGGCCGCCATCGTCTTGAGCGGGCCGGCCGCCACGAGGTTGACCCGTACGTTGTCCGGGCCCAGGTACTTGGCGAGGTAGCGCGAGGTCGACTCCAGACCGGCCTTGGCGACGCCCATCCAGTCGTAGACCGGCCAC
Organism: Actinoallomurus sp. CA-142502; assembly: GCF_050936355.1. NCBI lineage: Bacteria > Bacillati > Actinomycetota > Actinomycetes > Streptosporangiales > Thermomonosporaceae > Actinoallomurus > Actinoallomurus sp. CA-142502. Next base: position 5,385,699 of record NZ_JBNJMY010000001.1, on the reverse strand, counting down.
GCCTGGCCCGCGTCGAAGTCGAGGCCGACCACCGAGCCGCCGGACTTCATCAGCGGCAGGCAGGCGGCGGTGAGCGACTTCAGGGAGTACGCCGAGATCTGCACCGCGGTCGCCACGTCGCCCCACGGCGTGTTCATGAAGTTGCCGCCCATCGCGGTCTGCGGCGCGAAGGCGATCGAGTGCGCGACGCCGTCGAGGCCGTCGACGTGCGCGCTCACCTGGTCGGCCAGGCCGGCGAGGTGCTCGTCGTCGGTGACGTCGAGCTCGATCACCGGCGCGGGCTCGGGGAGCCGCTTGGCGATGCGCTCGACGAGCGACATGCGGCCGAAGCCGGTCAGCACGACCGTCGCGCCCTCCTGCTGTGCCATGCGCGCGATGTGGAAGCCGATGGAGGCGTCGGTCAGGACGCCCGTGACGAGGATGCGCTTTCCGTCGAGAATGCCCATTCAGTGCCCCATTCCAAGGCCGCCGTCGACCGGGATGACCGCCCCGGTGATGTAGGCGGCGTCGTCGCCGGCCAGGAACCGTACCGCCTTGGCGATCTCCGCCGGCTCGGCGATCCGGCCCAGCGGGATCTGCTTCTTGATCTCGGCCTGCCGGTCCTCGCCCAGGGCCGCCGTCATGTCGGTGGCGACGAATCCGGGTGCGACGACGTTGACGGTGATGCCGCGCGAGCCCAGTTCGCGGGCGAGGGACCGGGCGAAGCCGATCAGCCCGGCCTTGGAGGCGGCGTAGTTGGTCTGGCCTCCGGAGCCGAGCAGCCCGACCACCGACGAGACCAGGATGATGCGGCCCCTGCGCTTGCGCATCATGCCGCGCACCGCGCGTTTGGCGACGCGGTACGCCCCGGTCAGGTTGGTGTCGAGCACGGAGGAGAACTCCTCCTCGCTCATCAGCGCGAGCAGGTTGTCCTTCGTGATGCCGGCGTTGGCCACCAGCACCTCGACGGGTCCCTGCTCCGCCTCGACCTTCCCGAACGCGGCGTCGACGTCCTCGGCGCTGGTGATGTCACAGCGCACGCCGAACAGGTCTTCGGGCGGCTCGCCGGAACGATAGGTCACGGCGACGGCGTCCCCCGAGCCCTTGAGCTCGTGAGCGATGGCCAGCCCGATTCCCCGGTTGCCACCGGTGACGAGGACTGAGCGAGTCATTCGGAAAACCTCCAGTCGGGATCCTGGCGAGCCTATTGCGCTACCAACGGGTAACACGAGCACGCCACCGCCAAGGGTGACCTGCCGCTCTTTGTAGGACGCGATAGGTTGCAGCAGTGCGACAGATCGATCAGGAGTTCACCGCCCTGCCGTTGCGCGCGCTCGCCGACGCCGCGCTCTCCCGTGCCCGCGACCTCGGCGCCGAGCACGTCGACTTCCGCCTCGAACGCGTCCGGCGCCAGACGCTGCGGCTGTCCGACGCCCGGCTGGAGACCGCGGCCGACGCCGACGACCTCGGTTTCGCCGTCCGCGTCGTAAAGGACGGCACCTGGGGCTTCGCCGCGGGCATCGACCTGACCCTGGACGCGGCGGTACGCGTGGCCGAGCAGGCGGTGGAGGTCGCCAAGGTCGCCGCCGCCATCAACCGCGAGCGCATCGAGCTCGCCCCCGAGCCGGTGCACGGCGAGCGGGTCTGGGTGTCCTCCTACGAGGTCGACCCCTTCTCCGTGCCGATCGCCGACAAGGTGGAGCTGCTGGCCGACTGGAGCCGCCGGCTGCTCGCCGACGACCGCGTCGCCCACTCCGACGCCTCACTGCTGCAGGTGAAGGAGAACAAGTTCTACGCCGACGCGGCGGGCACGGTGACCACGCAGCAGCGCGTGCGCCTCGCGCCCGTGGTGACCGCCGTCGGCGTCCACGAGAGCGGCTTCGACACGATGCGCAGCCTGGCCCCGCCCGCCGGGCGCGGGTACGAATACCTCACCGGCACGGCCTGGGACTGGGACGCCGAGCTGGCCCGCATCCCGGACTACCTCGCCGAGAAGCTGGCCGCGCCGTCGGTCGAGGCGGGCGTGTACGACCTCGTCATCGACCCGTCCAACCTGTGGCTGACCATCCACGAGTCGATCGGGCACGCCACCGAGCTGGATCGCGCGCTGGGCTACGAGGCGGCGTACGCGGGCACCTCGTTCGCGACGCCGGACAAGCTCGGCAGCCTGCAGTACGGCTCCAAGGTGATGAACATCGTGGGCGACCGCACGGCCGAGCACGGCCTGTCGACCATCGGCTACGACGACGAGGGCGTCGAGACCCAGAGCTGGGACATCGTCCGCGACGGGCGGTTCGTCGGCTACCAGACCGACCGGCGCATCGCGCACCTGACCGGGCGGGAGCGCTCGAACGGCTGCGCGTTCGCCGACTCCCCCTCCAGCATGCCGCTGCAGCGCATGGCGAACGTCTCGCTCCAGCCGGCGCCGGACGGGCCCTCCACCGAAGAACTGATCTCCGGCGTCGACCGCGGCATCTACATCCTCGGCGACAAGAGCTGGTCGATCGACATGCAGCGCTACAACTTCCAGTTCACCGGCCAGCGCTTCTACAAGATCGAGAATGGACGGCTGGCGGGCCAGCTCCGCGACGCGGCGTACCAGGCGGTGACCACCGACTTCTGGAACTCCATGGAGGCCGTGGGCGGTCCTCAGACCTACGTCCTCGGCGGGGCGTTCAACTGCGGCAAGGGCCAGCCGGGCCAGGTCGCGCCGGTGAGCCACGGCGCGCCGTCCGCCCTGTTCCGCGGCGTCAACATCCTCAACGCGGTCAAGGAGGCCGGCCAGTGAGCACTCCTCAGGAGACCGTCGAGCGGGCGCTGGGGTTCTCCCGCACCGACGGCTGCATCGTGATCGCCGACGAGTCCAGCGGCGCCAACCTGCGCTGGGCCGGCAACACGCTCACCACGAACGGCGTCACCCGGTCCCGCCGGCTCACGGTCATCGCCATCGCGGGCGAGTCGACCGGCATGGTCTCGCGGGCCGGTGTCACGCCGGATCAGGTCGAGGACCTCGTACGCGCCGCGGAGCGCTCCGCCGAGGAGAGCGGCCCGGCGGAGGACGCGGCTCCGCTGATCGACGCCGCGCGGGCGGGCTCGGGCGGCGCGTGGGACGACCCTCCGGCCGAGACCTCGGTCGGGGTGTTCGAGGGGTTCGCGCCGGCGCTCGGCGAGGCGTTCGCCGCGGCGCAGGACGACGAGCGGCTGCTGTACGGCTTCGCGCTGCACGAGATGAACTCCACCTTCCTGGGCACGTCGGCGGGGCTTCGACTGCGCTTCGACGAGCCGACGGGCAAGGTCGAGCTGAACGCCAAGAGCACGGACATGGCGCGGTCGGCGTGGGCGGGCACGGGCACCGCGGACTTCCGCGACGTGGACGTGGCGGGCATGGCCGCCGGCCTGAGCACGCGGCTGAAGTGGGGCGAGCGCCGGATCGACCTGCCGGCGGGGCGTTATGAGACGCTGCTGCCCCCGGGGTCGGTCTCGGACCTGATGACGTACATGTACTGGTCGGCGGGCGCCCGGGACGCGAACGACGGCCGTACCGTCTTCAGCCGCCCCGGCGGCGGCACACGCGTCGGCGACACGCTGTCGGACCTGCCGGTGCGTCTCTACAGCGACCCGGCGGCACCGGGTCTGGAGTGCACGCCGTTCGTGGTCGCGCACGCCTCCAGCCGCGAGGCCTCGGTCTTCGACAACGGCCTGGCGCTGAACCCGGTCGACTGGATCTCCGATGGAAAACTGGCCGCGCTGCTGCAGACACGCCAGTCCGCCGAGCTGACCGGCCTGTCCCTCACGCCCGGCGTCGACAACCTCCTCATGGAGGTCCCCGGCGCCACAGCGTCGCTGGACGACATGGTCGCGAACACCCGTCGCGGGCTCCTGCTCACCTGCCTGTGGTACATCCGTGAGGTCGACCCGCAGTCGCTGCTGCTGACCGGCCTCACGCGCGACGGCGTCTACCTCGTGGAGGACGGCGAGGTCGTCGGCGAGGTGAACAACTTCCGCTTCAACGAGAGCCCGGTCGGTCTGCTGTCGCGGGTCGCCGAGGCGGGCCGTACCGAACGCGCCCTGAGCCGCGAGTGGTCGGAGTACTTCACCCGCACGGCGATGCCGCCGCTGCGCGTGGCCGACTTCAACATGTCGACGGTGAGCAAGGCCAACTGAGTCCCACCCGTGTGCCGCGGCCCCGGTCCGCCCCGGGGCGCGGCGTGCGGGTCAGGCGTCCTCGAGCCGGAAGCCGACCTTGAGGCCCACCTGGTAGTGCGCGACCTCGCCGTCGACGATCTGGCCGCGTACCTCCGTCACCTCGAACCAGTCCAGGTGGCGCAGCGTCTGGCCGGCGCGCCGGATGGCGTTGCGGATGGCCGAGTCCACGCTCTCCGGCGACGTCCCGACGATCTCGGTGACCCGATAGGTGCGCTCCGTCATGGTGCCTCCCGTGCCGTGATAATGATCGGGTGATCGTCCTCCTTCCCGCATGCCCTCGTGACCATGCGGCGTCCCGCGGGCCGCGGTGACCGGTGTCCGTCCGTCCCTACGCCGAACTCCAGGACCGCGCACGGCAGGCGCTGGATCCGGCCGTGTTCGACTTCTTCGCGGGCGGCTCGGGTGACGAGAGCACCCTCGCGGCGAACACGGCCGCCTGGCGGCACGTCGCCCTGCGCCCGCACGTGCTGCGCGACGTCTCCTCCGTCGACACCCGCGTGCGGGTGCTCGGCGACGAGCTGCCCGCTCCGGTGTGCGTGGCGCCGATGGGGTACCAGGTCCTCGCCCATCCCGGCGGGGAGGTGGCCGTGGCGCGCGGGGCCCGGCGGGCCGGCGCGCTGCTGACGGTGTCCTCGCGCAGTTCGCGGCGGATCGAGGAGGTGGCGGCCGAGGCGGGCCCATGGTGGTTCCAGGCGTACGTCCTGCGCGACCGCGGACTCACGCGTGAACTCGTGCGACGCGCCGCCGCCGCGGGCGCGTCCGCGCTGGCGCTGACCGGCGACACGCCGTACCTGGGCCGGCGACGGCGCGACCGCGACCCGGCCCTCGTCCCCGACGAGATCTTCGGCGTGAATTTCGGTGCCGGCTTCGACCGGGCTTTGGCCGAGCAGGCCGCCGACGTCACCTACGACGACATCGCGTGGCTGGCCGAGATCTCCGGACTGCCCGTGGTGGTGAAGGGCGTACTGCGCGGAGACGACGCGCGTGACTGCGCCGCCGCGGGAGCGGCCGGGGTGTGGGTGTCCAACCACGGCGGACGGCAGCTGGACGGCGCGGTGGCGACCGCCGCGGCGCTGCCGGAGGTGGCGGACGCGGTGGGCGACGACGTCGAGGTCTACGCCGACGGAGGGATCCGCACGGGAACGGACGTGCTGCGGGCCCTGGCACTGGGCGCGCGGGCGGTGTTCGTCGGCCGTCCGGTGCTGTGGTGCCTGGCGACCGGCGGCGAGGACGCGGTGGCGGACCACCTGGCGAGCCTCTCGGACGACCTGGCCCACACGATGGGCCTGGCCGGCGTGCCGACCACCGCCGCCATCGACCGAAGCCTGTGCACCTCCCCCACCGAAGGCACCTGACCGGGAACGACGAACTCCGTCCAACGTCCGCACCGCCCCTACGCCAGCACCCGCACCGACCACCCGCACCGACCACTGGCCACCGGACACCGGCACCGGGCACAGGCACCGAGCACCGGCGGCTCAACCGTCCCGCATTACCGGCACACGAACGGCGCCTCCGTCCGACGCCCACCGACACCGACCGGGCACCCACCGACCCACGCACCCGCCTTGGGCGACCGCCGCACATCTGTCACTCGCCCGTTCACACGACCGACCCCGGCCACACGGGCCAGGCCACCCTCGCCGTACGGCATCGACCCACATCCCTCGCCGACGACGTCCGCACCGGCAGACGCCCGTACCCACCGCTCACTCGCCCGCAGGACCCGCACACGAACGGTGCCTCCGCCCGACACCCCACCGGTCCGCACACCTGCCCTACTCGACCGCCGCGCACCTCCCCTCACCCGTCCGCACCACCGGCCATGACCGGCGCACCCCGCCGTACGCGGCCGAGCCCAACCCGCACCCGGCCGACGCTCAAACCGCCTGCACCGACCACGCGCCGCACGGCCGGCGCATCCCCGCCGTACGCGACCGCCGCACCCCGTCGCAGGCGTCCGAACGCACCCGCACGACATCCACACCACCGGATCGACCACGCACCGCGCCGCTGACGCACCCCGGCATGCGCGATCGACGCATATCCCCGTACCGGCCCGCCCGTCGGCGCGGCCGACATCGGCCACACTCCGCGCGGGCCGACGCACCTCCGCCGTACGCGGCCGAACCCGACTCGCGTCCCGCCGACGTCCGAACGGCCGACACCGGCCACACGCCGCGCCCGTCGACGCGTTCCGCCGTACGCCATCGCCACACATCCCTCGCCCCGCCGGCGCCCACACCGGCCACGCGGTCGCGGCCGATCAACGCGCGGCGCCAGGGCCGCCACCGACCGGCCGGGACGCGTGTCGGGCGGGTCGGGTCGGGCTTGCCGGGGGCGATGCCATCCCGGCGGCGGAGGCGAATAACGTGGAGGTGTGAAGGGCATCTTCCGGCGGCGTGAGCATGACGCCGTCTACACGGTCACTGACGCCCGGCGGCCGATGTCGGAGGACATCGGGTACCGCGAGCGCCGCTACCTGCTCACGATGGGCGTCCGTGCCCTCTGCTTCGTCCTGAGCATCGTGTTCGCCGTGACCCTGCACGGCGCCGGACGGTGGCTCGCGGTGCTGGCGCTGGTCGGCGCGGTGGTCCTGCCGTACATCGCGGTGATCTTCGCCAACGGGGGCCGCGAGCCGGACAGCTCCGCCCGTTTCGCCCCATATGAGGCGGAGCCGAAGGACCAAAAGCGGATTTCTGGACCTCGGGATCAAATCGGCTCGTGACAATGTCTTGACTAACTCAGGGGGGGTTCGGTGTACGATTTGTACCGGCGCTCTGGTCCCCCGTCGGGGCGCCCGTGCCGGTGTTCCGGGCCCCCGTCGGAACACCGATGATTGCGACGCCGGGAGGATTGCCCCCGTATCCTCCCGGCGTTGCCATTTCTTGAGTCTTTCCAGAAAATGCCCTGGCGACGTGCGAAGACAGACATCGCGGGCCCGGCCGGTCGGCCGGGCCCGCGATGGCGTCCTGGCGGCGGCCACCCGCCCCGGAACCCCGGACGCGGGCTCCCCGGCCGGTACGGTCAGGCGTCGCGGCTCCGCAGCTGCACCGCCGCGATCACCAGCAGCACCGCGGTCCAGATCGCGAAGACCCCGTAGCCCTGCCAGGGCGTGAGAAGGTCGGTGTCGGCCTGGTGCGCCCTCGCGATGAGCTGACCCGCCTCCGAGGGCAGGTACGCGTGGACGTGCTTACCGAGGCTTCCCGGCAGCAGCGAGGCCAGCGGGGCGAGCACGAGGACGAACCCGATGACGCCCGTGATGCCGGCCGCCGTGTGGCGGATGATGGCGCCCAGCGCGAGCGCGAACAGGCCGAGCATGGCCAGGTAGAGCCCACCGCCGACCACGGCGCGCAGCACGCCCGGGTCGCCGAGCGCGACCGGCGCCTTGTCGTGCAGGATCGGCTGGCCGATGAAGAACGACGCGAACGAGACCACCGTGCCGAGCACGAAGATCAGGAGGGTGAACACCACGGCCTTGGCCGCGAGCATCGACACCCGGCGCGGCACCGCGAGGAGGCTCGCCCGGATCATCCCGGTGGAGTACTCCGACGCGATCACCATGACTCCCAGGACGCAGACTGTCAGCTGGCTGAGAAAGAATCCGCTGCCGAGGATCGTGCCCGTGGGATCGGCCTTGACCGTCGCCTGCGCGGCGGCGTCGGTCTTGCTCCACTGGGCCGCCGTCAGGCCGCAGAGCAGGGCGGTGAAGCCAAGATCGAGGATCACGAGCAGCACGAGCGACCACACGGTCGACCGCACCGAACGGATCTTGGTCCACTCCGACAGCACCACACGGCCGAAACCGGCCTTACGGATGTCGGGGGTGGTCCCCGCGGCGTGGGTGGCGGTCGTCATCGCGTCTCTCCCTGTGGCTCCGGCACGGCCTGCGGCTGGGGTGCGGCCTGCGGGGCCGCCTGAGGTGTGGCGGCCGTGCCCCCGTACTCCACGCTCTCCCGGGTGAGCTCCATGAACGCCTCTTCGAGGGACCCGCGCTTGGGCGTGAGCTCGTGCAGGACGAACCCGCCGGCCGCGGCGAGCTCGCCGACGCGGGCGGCCTGCATGTGAGTGACGGACAGCAGGCCGTCCTCGCCGAGGGTCGTCTTGCCGCCCTCGCGTTCGACCGCCGCCGCGATGCCCTCGGTGTCGGGGCTGCGGACGACGACGACCTCCTCGGTGCTGCGCTCGATGAACTCCTCGGTGGAGCAGTCGGCGATGAGCCGGCCCCGGCCGATGACGATGAGGTGGTCGGCGGTGACGGCCATCTCGTTCATCAGGTGGCTCGACACGAAGACGGTGCGGCCCTCGGAGGCGAGCCGCTTCATCAGCGTGCGGATCCAGACGATGCCCTCCGGGTCGAGGCCGTTGACCGGCTCGTCCAGGATGAGCACGGACGGGTCGGCCAGCAGCGCCGCGGCGATGCCCAGGCGCTGCCCCATGCCCAGCGAGAACCCGCCCGCGCGCTTGCGCGCCACCTCGGTCAGGCCGACCAGGTGGATGACCTCGTCGATCCGCTTCTTGCCGACACCCTGCGTCTGCGCGAGGGCGAGCAGGTGGTTGTACGCGCTGCGGCCCGTGTGCACGGCGCGGGCCTCCAGCAGGGCCCCGACCGTCTGCAGCGGGCGGGGCAGATCACGGTAGTGCTTACCGTCGATCGTCGCGTCGCCCTCGTTGGGACGGTCCAGCCCGAGGATGAGGCGCATGGTGGTCGACTTGCCGGCGCCGTTCGGGCCGAGGAAGCCGGTCACCCTCCCGGGTTCGACCCTGAAGGACAGGTCATTGACGGCGATCTTGTCGCCGTAACGCTTGGTGAGGTTCTTTGCCTCGATCATTCGCAGATCCCGCGTTCGGTTGATGGCAGTGCGTAAGGCTGATCACGTTAATCGTCACAGGATCCGGGCGGATCCATCCTTCGGTTGATATGAGCCGCCACCCGGCTATGTTTCCGTCTCCACCCGGCGGTGGGGAGCCCCCGGCCGGCGGTGCCACGCCGACGGTCGGCGCCCGCAGCCGCTTGTCGCCATAATGGCCGTCGGACAGGAGGAGGGACCCGAAGATGCCGCTTCCGGACGAGTCGCTCGTCGGGGCGCCGCGCCGTCTTCGCCGTGCGATCGAACGCGTCGAAAAGGAGTTCCGCGGGTCGGCCGTGACCGCCAAGGGCGCCCGAGCGTACGCACGCGCCATGGGGCTGGCGCTCGACACCGATCCGGCACTCGCGGTCGCCCTGTTCGCGTCGTACGACGCCCGTGTTCCCGGCGACCTGTACGCGGTGGCGTTCGAGCCGGAGGATCGCCAGACGCTACGGGAACTGGCGCGACGCGAGGACCGCGACACCCTGAGCACCGTGTTCGAGCTGGCGACGCGGCTGCGAATCGAGGATCTGCGGGCCGAGGCGCTCGACCGGCTGGCCGGCGTGCTCGGTCGCGAGGGTGACGCGAACCGGCTGGTCACCCACCTGCAGCGCTGGCAGGATCTGGGCCTGCTGGAGGCCGCGACGCTCGGGCGGGCGTTGCGCGGGCACCTGACCCGCGTCTCGCTGGACCGTGACGCGCCGCTGTGGTCGGCCTATCTCGCTCAGGTGCCGGAGAGCCTGCTGCCGGAGTCGTTCGAGGTGCACTGCTTCCTCGGGCACGGCGCGGAGGCGGTACGGCTCGCCGACACGAGCGACCGGCGGGCGAAGGCCCTGGAGTGCTGCCTGGCGTCAAGGCGTCCCGCCGACATCGAGGCCGGGCGTGAGCTGGCCCGGTCACTCGGTGACGAGACGGCGGCCCGTACGCTCTCCGGGCACCTGGCGGACCTGCTGTTCGCGGCCGGCCGGTACGCCGACGCCCTGCCCGCGTTCCAGGAGGCCGGCCTGGCCGACCGGGCGAGCGCATGCCTCGAACGGCTCGGTCGGGTCACCGAGGCGCTGGCCACCTGTCCCGCGGATCGTCCGGACGACCTGGCGCGGCTGGCCGGGGCGTGCCGCCGCGAGCTCGACGAGCGGGTGGAGAACCGCGACTTCCTCGCCGCGGCGCGGCAGGTCCAGGAGATCATCGGCCACCTCGATCGTGCCGTGGAGTCCACGGAGGCGGTGACCGATCGCCGCGAGGAGATGTCCGGACTGCGAACCGCGATCCTGACCGCCGGGCGCCGGCACTTCCGCGCGTCGGCACGGAAGGACGGTGACGACGACCTCGCCGTGCTGACGGAGTGGAGCCGCTTCGAGGAGCACGCCGGTGAGGACGGTGAGGCCGCGCGCCTGGCCGAGGAGGCCGGCGACCTGTACCGGGCCTACCGGCTCTACCGGCGGGCGGAACGCTTCGGCGAGGCGGACCGGGTGCTGCGCGGCGAGGACACCCCCGAGGGCCGCACCGCCCGCGCGGAGGCGCGTGAGGCGGGCGGCGACCTGGTCGGGGCGGCCCGGCTGCACCAGGAGGACGGACGGCCGGACGCCGCCACGGCGCTGTTCATGCGCGCCGGCGACTTCGCGGCGGCCGCCGCCTGCCTGTCGGAGTGGCTGGGTGAGGACGCGATCGAGGACCCCCGGCTGGCCGAGTGCCTCCGCCGTACCGGGGACCTGGAGGAGCTGGCCCGTCGTTGCCTCCGAGCCGTCGACCGCGCCGGGCACGACGGGCGGATCGCCGACGAACTGCGTGCGGTCCGCGACGCGGACGCGCTGTCCCCGAGCCTGCAGGCCGAGGTCTCCGCCGCGCTGGACGCTCTGGACCTGCACGGACGCCGCCCGTTCGAGGAGCGGGCGACGGTGTGGGTGGAGCGGGCCCGCGCCGACATCGACCGCCGCTTCGCCCAGATCTGGGGCCTGGACCTGGGCACCACGACGAGCGCGGCCGCCATCTACGACACCGAGCAGGGGCACCCGGTGCTGTGCCCGTGGAAGGGCCACGGGCAGTTCCCCTCCACCCTGAGCCTCGACGAGGACGGCAACGAGCTGGTCGGGCTGGCGGGCGAGGAGATCTTCGCGGGCCGCCTGCTCGGGCACATCGGCTCCGCCAAGCGCAAGATGGGCGGCAAGGCCGTCTTCCGCGTCCGGGACCGCACGTACCGGCCGGAAGAGGTCGCCGCGCGCCTGATCCACCATGCCCGCGGCATGGTGGAGGACCTGCTCGCCGAACGCGTGCGCGAACGCGTCGCCGACCTGGCACGGGCCGAGCTGGGCGAGGTACGGGACTCATGGCTCGAATGGCTGCGGGACAACCACGACCTCCGGCTGGCCCGCCCACGCGCGATCCTGACGATCCCCGCGTACTTCCGTAACAACCAGAAGCACGCCACGCGGCACGCGTGCGAGATCGCGGGCGTGGAACCGGTACGGCTCATCCACGAGCCGACCGCGGCCTGCATGATGGCGGCCCGCGAACGTCGTCTCGACGGCACCGTGGCCGTGGTCGACCTCGGCGCCGGCACCCTCGACGTGAGCCTCCTGGAGGTCGGGGACGGCGTCCACGAGGTTCGCCGGACCATGGGCGACAACGCCTACGGCGGCAACGACTTCGACGGCGTCATCAGCCGCCACCTGGCGGAGCAGTTGGAGGGGCAGGGCGTCACCGTGCCGCCGTCCGGCCTCGCGCGCCGCCGGCTGGAGGTCGCCGCCGAGTACCTGAAGATCGCCCTGTCGGGCCAGGAGCAGGCGCACTACTCGCTGGTGCACTTCGTGGACGGCCGCGACGTGACCGTGGAGCTGAGCCGGGCCGAGCTGACCCGGCTGCTGGAGCGGCCGCTGAGGACCCTGCGAGACCTCTGCACGACGTTCGCGGCGGAGACGGCGGGAGCCCCGGACCACCTGGTGCTGGTCGGCGGGCCCATGCTGTCACCGCCGGTCCGCGCGCTGGTCGAGCAGGTCTTCGGCCGGCAGAGGACGGTGATCCAGGATCCGCGGTCGGCCGTCGCCTGCGGCGCGGCGCTGCAGGCCGCGTTGCTCGACGGGAAGCTCACGGACATGCTGCTCCTCGACGTGACCCCGTTGCCGATGGGGATCAAGGTCAAGGGTGACGACGACCGCCCGGAGTTCTCCGAGGTGATCGCGGCCAACACCACCATCCCCACCCGGGCGGCGGAGAGCTACACGACGACGCGGGACAACCAGACCCAGGTCGAGATCGAGATCTTCAACGGGAGCGTGTCCGCCGAGGCGAAGGTGGGACAGTTCCGTCTCGTCGGGATCCCGCCGTCGCCGAAGGGCACCCCGGAGATCGAAGTGACGTTCTCCATCGACGAGAGCTGCGTGCTCGAGGTCACGGCGCAGGACACGAAGACGGGGAACTCGAACTCGGTCCGGATCTCCGACACGACGTTGCTGTCGCCCCGGGAGCTCGACGCGATGACACGGCGGCGCGAGCGGCAGATCGAGGGCGAACAGGTCCGCCGGCGGCTGTCCGAGCTCGCCGATGAGGCGGAACTCGCCGACCCGGAGGCGCTGTGGCAGGAGTTCCAGAGCCGGTTCGCCGCGTACCGGCCGCAGTCGGTGCCTCCGGACGAGGCGACCCAGCGGGTGATGTTGGAGATCTTCAACGGCTCGAACGACGCCGGGACCGAGCTGATGCTGGCCGGCGGACCGCTGCGCGACCTGGCCGCGGCGGCACGCGATCACCTGCGGCGGCCGGCCGCGGACGACGATCTGGACGAGGCACGGCACCTCGAACGCCGGTTGCGCGAGGGCCTCGACCGGCTGGCGGAGCACGTCGGGCGGGTGACCCGCTGGAACGCCGTGCTGAAGAAACTGGCCGGTACCGAGACCGATCCGCTGCACCGCTTCCGGAACCTGCACGACACCGGCGCCTACGCACGCGCCCTCGAGGCACTGGACGCGCTACCGCATCCGCCGGAGGAGCCCGAGGACGTCGAGCGGAGGCTCCGCTGCCTGGCCGAGACGGGCGATGCCGACGGGTACCGAGCGGCGTTGCTCGCGTCGGCCGGACGGCTGGGCTGCGCCGTGCTGGACGCCGACGGGACCGGCGCGTTCCTCGCCCGTGCGGGACGAGCGTTCGTGAGCGTCACGGTGACACGGGCCGACGGCGCCCGTACCGTCACGGGCAGCGGATTCCTGGTCGGTGACCGGCTGGTGGTCACGAACCGGCACTGGCTCGACGACCCCACGGCCGAGCACGGCCTCGCCGAGCCCGCGCGGATCCGAGTCGGCATGGAGACCGGCACGACCGAGGTCCGGCGCATCGCGTTGCCCGACTCGCCCCACCTGGACGTGGCGGTGCTGCGCCTGGACGAGCCGGTCGAGGCGAGCCCGCTCCGGATCGGGCACGGCGAGCTCGTACGGGTCGGCGACCGCGTCCGGGCGCCCGGACCGGCCGGCGACGGCCCACCCGTCCTGCTCGACGGCGTCGTCGACGGATTCGAGTCCTTCCCCGAGCAGGGGCTCCGGCTCTACCGGACCGGGCTGCGGGTCGGCCCCGCCGGCAGCGGCGGGCCGCTGCTGAACGCGCTCGGCGAGGTCGTGGGCGTGCTGACGGTCGGCGAGGAGAGTGGCCCGGCGACCTTCGCCCTGACCGTCGACGGACTCCGGTCGTTGCTGGACGGTGAGTCCGCCCGGTGACGTGGCGGGAGCACTCGGCCGATCCGGGCCGCGGCGTCCAGCGGTGCGGTGATCCGCCAGACTGGGGCGGTGACCACCGATGAGCCGCTCCAGTGCTCGGCCAAGGGCTGCCGTGCCGACGCCCGCTGGGCCCTGCGCTGGAACAACCCCAAGATCCACGATCCGGACCGGCGCAAGATCTGGCTCGCCTGCGACGAGCACCGCGATCACCTGACCGACTTCCTGTCCCGCCGGGGCTTCCTCCGCGACACCGTTCCGGTCGACGAGATCGACTGACCCCCGCCGGGACGACCGGCCGCGGCGAGTGGGCGGCACGCCGGCTCGCGTGTCGTACGGCGGCGCGGCGGGGATAACCGGCGCGGAGACAGGGCCGTCGAAGGTGTCGGGGGGCGCCGCCATGGCCGAGCGGCGGACACCGCGGACCGGACGGCTCACGGCGGCCGTCGTCCTGCTGGCGTTCGGTTCCGGTGCGGTGGACGCCTTCAGCTTCGCCGGCCTCGGAGCGGTGTTCGCGAGCGTCATGACGGGGAACCTCGTCCTGCTCGGCGTCTCGGTCGTCCACGCGCACCTCGACACGGCCGTGGCGGCCGTATCCGCGATCACGGCGTACGTCGGAGGAGTCCTCGCCGCCTCCCTCTGGCTACGTACGCACCCCGACACCACCGAACGGAGCCGCACGCGGGCGCCTCGACCTCGCGCCGGCGACGCCGGACCGGTACGCGTGCGGCCCTCGTACCGGCGGGGCCGGGAGCCGCCCTCCGGCGTCCCTACGCATCGGTACGGCGGCCGTTCGAACCGGGCGTACGGGCGCGGCCGGCCACGCGCGTCCGGCGACACCTATCTCGGCCGGACCGCGCCGCTTCCGAAGGGCACGGGGCGGACCGGCCGTACCTTCAGGACGTCAGGGCTCGCGACGGCGGAGTGGCCGGCGCGCGTGCGGGCGGTGCTCACCGTGGCCCCCGTCGCGCAGGCGGCCGTACTGGGCGGATGGCTGGTGACCGGCGGGCGGCCCGGGCCGGCCGCGCAGAGCGGGATGCTCGCGCTCTCCGCGTTCGCCATGGGCGCGCAGAGCGCCGGTGTCAACACCCTGCCCCTCACCGGTGCCGCCACCACCTACCTCACCGGCACCCTCACCACGCTCGCCACCGAGGTCGTCTCTCGGGTGTATCCGACGAAGCCCGTACGCGGCGAGGCCGCGTCGGGGCGTCGCGCGGCCGGACGGCCGATCGGCCGGGCACGCCCTGGCGGCGCGGCCGCGACCATGCGGCGGAGGCTCGCCATCCTGGCCGCCGCGCTCGCCGGCGCCGGGCTCGACGCCGTCCTGCTCACCTGGCTCCGGCCGGCCGCTCCGGCGCTGCCCCTCGCCGTGACGCTCACGGTCGTCCTCGTCCTCGCCCGGAACCGGTGATCATCCCCGGAACGCCGAGGCCGCCGCCCCCGGAGGGAGCGGCGGCCTCGGCGTCGTGTGATCCCTACGACTGCTGCTCCTGCAGGTCCTTCGGCAGGCGTTCGAGGAGGGACTTCAGGTCGTCCGCGTGGTCCTCCTCATCGGCCAGCAGTTCTTCGAAGAGGCGGCGCGTCGTAGGGTCGCCGTCGCCGATCCACTGGGCGATCTCCGTGTAGGAGGCGATCGCGATGCGCTCGGCGATCAGGTCCTCCTTGATCATGTCGACGAGGTTCTCGCTCCCGTCGTACTGGGTGTGGGACCGTACCGACAGGCGCGCCGGGTCGAAGTCCGGTGAGCCGCCCAGCTGGGCGATCCGCTCGGCCAGCCGGTCGGCGTGCCGCTGCTCGTCGGCCGCGTGCTCGAGGAACTCGGCCGCCACCGGCTCGGAGTGGATGCCGCTCGCCGTGTAGTAGTGCCGCTTGTACCGCAGCACGCAGACGATCTCGGTGGCCAGCGCCTCGTTGCAAACATCGATGACCCGCTGGAGATCGGCGCCGTACGCGTCGGTGATCGCGCCCTTCTCGATCTCTTCCCTCGCCCGCTTGCGGATCGTCTCGATATCGGTCAGAAAGTCGGCCATGCCCTGCCTCCGGATCGTCGTTCCTCTGTCACCCCCCTACCACGTCATCGCGCGATTACACCCGTGCGTCCGAGCTAATCCGATGGAGGCGGCGTGGCACCGGAGGCCGACCGGTCAGGCCAGTTCTCCGCCATCTCGGTGAGGCGGGCGGCGGCGTCCCGTACGGGAGTGCCGCGGCCGACGGCGAGGCCCATGAGGTAGGCGGTCAGTGGGGCGGCGGGCCTCGCGACGCCGTGGGCGACGTCGCGAGCCACGTCGAGGATCAGGTCGCGATGCATGTCGGCCGGGTCGATCCCGAGCTCGGCGCACGCCGCTCGGATCCACTCGTCAAGCACGGTTCTCTCCGATCATCCGGGACGCCGTCGCGATGTCCGACGGTGTGTCGCAGTCGTACCAGGGCGCCTCGCCCTCCGGGGCCGGTACGAGACGGGGCGCCAGGGGATCCATCAGACCGCGCAGCGACGTCGAGCGGTAGCCGGCGAGGGCCTCGGCCAGGTCCGCGGTCCGCCAGACGCCGGCGAGCCACTGCGGCCGGCCGTCCGCGTCGACCAGCACCGCCCCGGTACGGCCGGCCGCCTCACGCAGCAGCCCGGCCACGTGCGCGGGCCGCAGGAAGGGCAGGTCGGCGGCGAGAACGGCCGTCCACGGCGCCCGAACCCGCGTCAGCCCGGCTCGCAGCGCGGGCACCGGTCCGCCGCCGGGCGGATCCTCGCGGACGACGATCGCCTCCGGCAGTTCGGGACGGGCCGGGCCGACCAGAACGATCCGCTCCGCGGAGGCCACCGCCGCACCGACCCACGCGACCAGCGGACGGCCCCCGACCACCACGCCGGGCTTGTCGGCTCCGGCGAGCCGCCGCGCTCCCCCACCGGCGAGCACCACGGCGTCGTACGGCTCCGGATCACTGGTCGTCATGAGCGCTCTTGGCGTTCTCCCGCTCGTACGCGCTGAGGTTCTGCTCCAGTGACTTCATCAGTTCCCAGACCTGGGTGGGCGGGATGCGGACGCGGGCGACCACACGCGCCGGCACGTGGAGGTAGCGGGTGCCGCTGTCCGGGTCCTCGGCCACCTCGGAGGGACGTACCTCGGTGGAGAAGTCGATCACGAAGGAGTCCTGGGTACGCCAGACGGAGGCGAAGCTCGCGTGCGCTCCGACCTCGTGGTCCGGCGGGACCGTGATCTCGACCCGATGCTCCTGCGGCTGTTCGGTCACGGCGCCTCCTTCGTCGGCACCGCGACCAAGGTGCTGTGCTTGCTGGTTCCCTCGCTTCGCTCGGTCACAGCACCTCCTTCGTCGACACCGCGACCAAGGTGCTGCGCCCACCCGTTCCCTCGGTCACGGCACCTCCTTCGTCGGTCCGGCGCCCAAAGTGCTGTCCCTGCCGGTTCGCTCGGTCACGGGTCCTTTCTACCCGCCGATGGCGGACATCGGACGTGCCGGCTGCAGGAAACTCGGATCATCGATGCCGTGTCCCGGCCGCTTCGTCGCGACGGCGGCGCGCCAGCGGGACGCCAGCTCCTCGTCCGAGGCGCCCGCGCGCATCGCGTCGCGCAGGTCGGACTCCTCGCGGGCGAACAGGCAGTTGCGGATCTGGCCGTCCGCGGTCAGCCGTACCCGGTCGCAGGCCCCACAGAACGGCCGGGTCACCGAGCCGATGACGCCGACCGTCGCCGGGCCGCCGTCGACGACGAACCGCTCGGCGGGGGCGCTGCCGCGCGCCTCGTCGGGCTCGGGCGTCAGGTCGAAGGCGGCCGAGAGGCGGTCGAGGATCTCGTCGGCCGTGATCATGCCCTCGCGCCGCCAGCCGTGCTGGGCGTCGAGGGGCATCTGCTCGATGAAGCGCAGTTCGTACCCCTTCTCGAGGCAGAACCGCAGCAGCGGCACGGCGTCCGCGTCGTTGATCTCGCGCATGAGCACGGCGTTGACCTTGACCGGGCGCAGGCCGGCGCGCTCGGCCGCGGCCATCCCGTCGAGCACGTCCGGGAGCCGGTCGCGGTGCGCGAGCCGCTTGAACGTCTCGCGGTCGAGGGTGTCGAGCGACACGTTGACGCGGTGCAGCCCGGCCTCGGCGAGCGGGGCGGCCAGCCGGGCCAGCCCGATGCCGTTGGTGGTCAGCGAGATCTCCGCGCCCAGCGCGGACGTCCGCGCGACGATGTCGACGAGGCCCCGCCGCAGGAGGGGCTCGCCGCCGGTGTAGCGGACCTCGGTGACGCCGAGCCGCTCGACGCCGATGCGTACGAGGCGGACCAGTTCGTCGTCGGTGAGCAGCTCCGGCTTGGGCAGCCAGTCGAGGCCTTCCGGCGGCATGCAGTAAGTGCAGCGGAGATTACAGCGGTCGGTGAGCGAGACCCGCAGATCGGTCGCGACCCGGCCGTAGCCGTCCACCAGCAAGGAACGTTCCCCCTTGAATAGCCGCTGATCCCTTCAGCCTATGCCGTACCGGAACCGCGACGGCGGGTCTGGTGTTCCCCGGCCGGGACAACGATCATGGCGGGCATGGAATGGGACTTCACCGGTGCGCGCGAACGCATCACCGCCCGCGAGTGGCCCGCCGGCTCCCCGCGGTGGGTGGCGCTGCTGGCGCACGGCTACGGAGAGCACATCGGGCGGTACGAGTACGTCGCGGACACGCTGCTGCGGCACGGCGCGGTGGTGTACGGACCGGACCATCTCGGGCACGGCAAGTCGGGCGGCGAGCGGGTCCTGGTCCACGACTTCGAGGAGATCGTCGCCGACCTGCACACCGTCGAGGAGCACGCGCGCGAGCGCCACCCCGGGCTGCCCGTCGTGCTGATCGGGCACTCCATGGGCGGCATGATCGCGGCCCGCTACGCGCAGCACCACGGCGACGGGCTGGCGGCCCTCGTGCTGTCCGGGCCGGTCCTGGGACCGTGGGGGGCGATCACGGCGCTGCTCGGCGTGGAGGAGATCCCCGACGACCCGATCGACACGGCGACGCTGTCCCGTGATCCGGCGGTCGGCGAGGCGTACGCCGCCGACCCGCTCGTGTGGCACGGCCCGTTCAAGCCCACGACGGTGAAGGCGTTCGACCACTGCCTGTCGGCGATCGCCGGCGGCGGGCGGCTCGGCGCCCTGCCGACCCTGTGGGTGCATGGGGAGGCCGACGAGCTGGTCCCGTTGCGCGAGACACGCATCGGCGTCGAGCAGATCCGCGGCGACGACCTGACCGAGATCCTCTACCCGGACGCCCGGCACGAGGTCTTCAACGAGACGAACAAGGACGAGGTCCTGGCGGACGTCACCGCGTTCGCCGCACGCCACGTCGGTGGGTGAACGACGGCGGCGGCGCCCCGGGCGGGGCGCCGCCGCCGGTCAACCCTTGACGCAGACGAGCTGGCGCAGGTGAGCCACGACCTCCACGAGGTCGGTCTGCGCCTCGATCACCGACTCGATGTCCTTGTACGCGCCGGGGATCTCGTCGATGACACCCGAGTCCTTGCGGCACTCGACGCCCCGCGTCTGCTCGATCAGGTCGTCGACCGTGAAGGACTTCTTGGCCCGGTTACGGCTCATCCTGCGGCCCGCGCCGTGCGACGCGGAGTTGAAGGACTTCTCGCTGCCGAGGCCGCGGACGATGTAGGTGCCCGTCGCCATGGAGCCCGGGATGATGCCGAGGTCGCCGTCGCCCGCGCGGATCGCGCCCTTGCGGGTGACGAGCAGCTCGACACCGTCGTAGGTCTCCTCCGCCACGTAGTTGTGGTGGCAGGAGATGATGTCGTCCCAGCGGACCCGCTTGCCGGCGAAGTATCGTGTGATGACGTTCTGGGTGAGCGCCATCATCACGGCGCGGTTGCGCCGCGCGTAGTCCTGCGCCCAGAACAGGTCCCGGCGGTACTCCTCCATCTTGCGCGTCCCGCTCAGGAACACCGCCAGGTCGCGGTCCGGCAGGTCCTGGTTGTGCGGCAGCCGCATCGCGGCCTCGATGTGGTACTCGGCCAGCTCCTTGCCGATGTTGCGCGAGCCCGAGTGGAGCACGACCCACACCGCGCCCTCGTCGTCCGCGCACACCTCCAGGAAGTGGTTGCCCGACCCGAGCGTGCCGAGCTGGGACGTCGCGCGGCCCCGGCGGGACCGGGCGATCGGCGCCAGCTCGTCGTAGCCCTGCCAGAACTCGTACCAGCCGCGTTCCTTCAGGCCCGGCACGGCCGAGGGGTCCACGGCCGTCTTGTGCGCACCGCGCCCGACCGGCACGGCCTTCTCGATCTTGGCGCGCAGGCGGCTCAGGTCATCGGGCAGGTCGTCGACGGTGAGGCTGGACCGGACCGCGGTCATCCCGCAGCCGATGTCCACGCCGACCGCGGCCGGGGCCACGGCGTCGCGCATCGCGATGACCGAGCCGACCGTCGCGCCCTTGCCGTAGTGCACGTCCGGCATGACCGCCATGCCGTGCACCCAGGGCAGGTTCGCTACGTTGCGCAGCTGGTCGAGCGCACTCGCCTCGACCTCGGCGGGATCGGTCCAGATACGGATCGGGACGTGACCGCCTCGCATCGTGTACGGCATCACCATCTCCTCTCCGAAACATCCGGTGTGCCGTGACTATGACGCCAGAAAATGATCACCCGTTTCAACTGGTTTTGCCGCGCCGCGCCGCGCCGACGTCCGCGAAGCCGCGCTGAAGCCGTCCCCCGCGTGATCACCGACAACGGCACCTCGCAGGTCGCCAACGACGAACCGCTGATGATCAACAAGCCGTCCGTTCCCACCGGTGTCAGGGGCCGCACCGGGAACCCCGGAGGACGCGCGGCCGTCACACGAGGAATGAATACGACGCCAAGGGCACAGGCCGCGATTCTCCTGATCGGCGCGATCATCGTGCTCCTTCAGGCGGCATGGGCGGCGACTCTGGCCGTGGCGTCCGGGGAGCCGCTGATCTGGCTGGTGTCCGGCACGGCCGCCGCCGCCGGCGTCTGGCTGTTGCGCCGGTGGCTCACGATGCGCCGCTCCTGAAGGCGTTCCCGGTGGTGCGGCGCTCCTTGGAGGTGATTCCTCCCGACCGGGAAGACCCGGACTCTCGCGACCATTCGTTCCCTGCGACCGGGGCGCGGTCGAGGTCAACGAGGGCGGCGGCTCCGGGGGCGCAGGCGTACGGCGGGCAGGACCGGTGCGGGGATGCGCTCCCCTCCGTGGCCGGGGACCGTGCCGAACCGGTCGCCGTCCTCCCATTCGGCGCGGGCGGCGGCGATCTCCTCGTGGTCGCGGCCGACGAAGTTCCACCACATGACCAGGTCGTCGGGGAACGGCTCGCCGCCGAGCAGGACGGCACGCGCCTCGGCGGTGGCCGAGACGGTCACGTCGTCACGGCCGGTGCCGAGGTACAGCAGCGGGCCCGCGGCCAGACGCGTCCCGGCGACCTCCAGCTCACCGGACAGGACCAGCAGGCCGTGTTCGAAGTCACGGCGCAGCGGCACGCTCGCGACGGTCCCGGCGGCGAGTGCCAGGTCGGCGCCGACGAGCGGCGTGTACACGGTGGCGGGCGAGACCGTGCCGCCGAGCGCGCCGGCGAAGACGGTCGCCCGCAGGCCGCCGTCCTCGTACACGGGCAGCTCGGTGTGCTGCTCGAACCCGGCCTCGATGGCCGCGCGGTCCGCGGGCAGCGCCAGCCAGAGCTGGAGGGCGTCCAGCAGCGGCGACTCACCGACGGAGAACTCCGAGTGGGACACGCCGTGGCCCGCGGTCATGAGGTTCAGCTGCCCCGGGCGCAGGAGCACGTCGTTGCCCAGGCTGTCGCGGTGCCTGATCTCACCACGCAGGGGCCAGGTGACCGTCTGCAGGCCGGTGTGCGGATGGGGCAGCACGCGCATGTCGGTGCGCTGCGGGCCGAACCGGTCGAGGAAGCACCAGCCGCCGACGGTGGGCAGCGACCGGTGCGGCAGCAGGCGGTCCACCCGCATGCCGCGAACACCGCCGAGGGGCACCTGCCGGGACTCGTAGAGCTCCAGCACCGCGCCCTCGGTGACCGCCGGACGAGCGTCCAGGTCGCTCATCCCGCGCCTTCGGGCCAGCGGACGTGCTCCTCGTACTCGGGATGCTTGCGCAGGTAGCCGGCGATGAACGGGCACAGCGGGACGATCACCCGGCCGCGGCGCACGGTGTCGTCGAGCGCGGCGGCCGCCAGTGCCTTGCCGACGCCCTTGCCCTCGAAGGCCGCCTCGACCTCCGTGTGGGTGAAGATCGTGCGGTCGGCCCGCTCCCGGTAGTAGGCCACCCCGGCGAGCGTCTCGCCGGACCACGCCTCGTACCGCTTCTTCTCCTCGTCGTGCCGCACGTCGAGTGCCGCGAGCTCTTCGGCCATGTGTCTCCCTTCGCCGCCCGGCCATCGTGTCAGAGGCCCCCGGCGGGCCCTCCCCCGGCCCGGAGCGTACGGCGGTCGCCGGTGCGGACGGTGAGCCCGCGGCGGTCCAGGTGTTCGAGCAGGGGCACGGCCACACGGCGGCTGGTGTCGAGGGCCCTGCGTGCCTCGCTGACCGTGAACGGCTGCGGCAGCGACGCGAGGACGCGCGCCGCCCGGTCGTCGGCGCCCGCCAGCAGCACGACGCCCTCGGCGACGCGCAACAGCGCCCCGGACCGCACGGCCGCTCCGAGGGCGCGTCCGGTGAGCCCCAGCTCGGCGAGCCGGTCGGCCTCCGGCGCGCGGAACGGGGCGCCCTCCAGGTCGGCGCGCAGCCGCCGTACGGCGTCGGCGACCGCGGCGGGCAGGCCCGCGGCGTCGCCGGCGTGCACGCGGCCGGACTCCAGGCGCAGCGGCGGGCCGGCGAGCGCGTCCACGAGCCGCCGGTCGGGCAGGTTCAGCAGGGAACGGGCGGCCTCGACCGGCAGGCCGGGTGCCAGCGGGTCTGCCTCGGCGTGCCGCGCGACCTCTTCGCCGAGCCGGCGGCGGAGGGACGCCCAGTGGGCGGGATCGGCGAGCCAGTCGCCCGCCACCGGCGCGCCCTCGGGCCGCACGCCCATCGCGACCAGCTCGGACCGGCGGATCAGGCCGTGCCTGCGCACCAGCTCCGCGGCGCCGGGCACGCCGGCGGCCAGCTCGCGGGCGCGGGCGGCCGCCGCGCCACGCCGCCGCAGGGCCGGCGGGCGCACGTCGAGAACGTCCGCGCCGGTGACCCGGCGGGCGCCGGGGTCGCGCAGCAGCAGCCGGTCGCCGACGTGCAGCGGCAGGGGCCGGGTGAGCGTGAGCCGCGCCGCGTCGTCGCCCAGCGGGCGCAGGCGTACGGGCACGGCGGCCGAGCCGATGTGCAGGATCGGCTCGCGCGGCAGCCGGGCGGCGTCCTCCACCCGGACGTCGACGAGGCCGGTGACCGTCCACTCGCCGGCGTGCAGCGCCATGCCGCGGAACACCTCGTCACGCTCGACGCCACGCAGGTTGATCGCGACGCGGGCGACGGCGGAGACCTCGGCGGCGTTCTCCTTCAGCGTCTGCAGCCCGCGTACGCGGACCGGGCGGCCGTCGAGGAGGAGTTCGCCGCCGGAGCGTACGGTGCCCGCGGGCAGGGTGCCGGTGACGACCGTGCCACTGCCCTTGATGGTGAACGCGCGGTCGACCCAGACGCGCACGGGGGCGTCCGGGTCGGGGGCGGGCAGGCGGGCGACGAGACGGCCGAGCGCGGCGCGCAGGTCCGGCAGCCCTTCGCCGGTGGCGCCGCTGACGGTGACCGCCTCGACGTCGCCCAGGGAGGTGCGGGCGATCTCGGCCCGCGCCTGCGCGAGGGCCTCCGCCGGGTCGGCGCGGTCGCAGCGGGTGACGACGAGCAGCCCGTGCCGTACACCCAGCGCGTCGACGGCGGCCAGGTGCTCGGCGGACTGCGGCATCCAGCCCTCGTCCGCCGCCACGACGATCATGACGGCCGGGACCGGGCCGACCCCGGCCAGCATGTTCGTGACGAACCGCTCGTGCCCGGGGACGTCCACGAACGCCAGCCGCTCCCCCGCCTCCAGGCCCGTCCAGGCGAACCCGAGGTCGATCGTCATGCCGCGGCGGCGCTCCTCGGCCCAGCGGTCGGGCTCCATCCCGGTGAGCAGCCGGACGAGGGTGGACTTGCCGTGGTCGACGTGGCCCGCGGTCGCGACGACGTGCATCAGCGCTCCCCGAGAACGTCGCGCACACGGGCGGCGAGATCGGCCGGATCCAGCTCGGTCGGGACCGCGCGCAGGTCCAGTAGCACGCGGCCGTCCTCGACCCGGCCCACGATGCCGGCGTGGCGCAGCGGCACGGCGCAGTCCCCCGGGAGGCTGACGGCCGCGCTCGGCAACTCCACGCCGGGCGCGCCACCGCCCCCGACCCGGGCGACCGAGTCGACGACCCGCGCGTCGTGGCCGGTGAGCTCCTTGGCGAGCAGCCCCGCCCGCTCGCGGACGATGACCGGGTCGGCGTGCAGGGCCCGCACGGCCGGCGGTTCCGGCCCGCGCAGCGAGGCCTCCAACGCGGCGAGGGTGAGCTTGTCGACGCGCAACGCCCGCGCGAGGGGATGCCGCCGCAGGCGTTCGACCAGCGCCGACCGGCCGAGCAGCAGCCCCGCCTGCGGGCCGCCGAGAAGCTTGTCCCCGCTGGCGGTGACCAGGTCGGCGCCCTCGGTCAGCGCCGTCGCGGCGTCGGGCTCGGCGGGCAGCAGCGGTTCGGGCGCGAGCAGACCGGAGCCGATGTCGGCCACGACGGGCACGCCCAGGCCGGTCAGGCTCCGTACCGGCGCCTCCGCGGTGAACCCCTCGATCCGGAAGTTGGAGGGATGCACCTTGAGCACGAAGCCGGTGTCCGGGCCGACCGCCTCGGCGTAGTCGGCGGCGGTCGTACGGTTGGTGGTACCCACCTCACGCAGGCGCGCGCCGGTCGAGGCCAGCAGCTCGGGCAGCCGGAAGCCGTCGCCGATCTCCACCATCTCGCCCCGGCTGATGACGATCTCCCGGCCCTGGGCGAGGGCGGTGGCGACGAGCACGAGCGCCGCGGCGTTGTTGTTCACCACGTGCACCGCCTCGGCCGCCGGACACGCGGCGGCGAGGGCGGCGAGCGTGCCGCGCCCGCGCCGGCCGCGCCCGCCGGTCTCCAGGTCGAACTCCACGTCGGTGCAGCCCGCCGCCTCGGCCAGCGCCACGCGCGCGGCCTCGGACAGAGGCGCGCGGCCCAGGTTGGTGTGCAGGAGGACGCCGGTGGCGTTGATCACGGGCCGCAGGGTCGCCGCCGTCGCGGGCAGCTCGGCCACGGCCGCGTCGACGACGTCCTCGGCGGGAATCTCACCGGCGCGGGCGCGTTCCTGCGCCCGGTTGACGGCCGCCTTGACGATGCCCCGCCCCAGCCGTCCGGCCGCCTCGACGAGACGCGAATCAGCGAGCACGGCGTCGGTACGCGGCACGCGGCGTCGGGTGTCCATGCACTGAAATCTATGACCGCGAACGGACACGCGCCACGCACGGCGACACCGCTGCCGAAGATCAGCGACGCGACGCTCCCACTCGGCTGAGACTGGAGGCACCGCGAACGGGAGATCCGTAACCGCGAACCGGCACACGTGGCGCCACCGCCTTGAGGATCGGCGACGTGGCAGTCCCGCTCGACCACCGAGCCGAAAAGAACACGCGCCTGCGGCCGCTGCGCGCATGCTCACGGACAGAGTCAGGCCACACGCGGCGACACCACTGCCAGGATCAACCGTCCTGCTCAACCACACCGACCCAAAAGCCGAACGCCCGCCTGCGGCCGCTGCGCGCGCGGCATTCATGATCACGAACAGACGCACGCCACACCCGGCGACACCACTGCCAGGACCAGCCGTCCTGCTCAACCACACCGACCCAAAAGCCGAACGCACGACTGTCGCCGCTGCGCGCGCGGCATTCATGATCACGAATAGACGCATTCCACACCTGGCACCATCGCTGCCAGGATCAGCCACGTGACACTCCTGCTCAACCGCACCGAGCTGACGGAACTCCTGGAGCCGGACGCGTGCCTGGAGGCACTGCGCGCCGGGTTCTTCGCGTCGGCTTCCGCCGTTCGGCCGCTTCGGGTCCGCACCGACCTGCCCGGCCCGGGCACCGCCACCGCCCTCATCCCCGGGCTGCTCGACGGCGTGCCCGCGTACACGGTGAAGGTGAACGCCAAGTTCCCCACCGCGAACCCGGCCCTGCGCGGTGTCGTGTGCCTGCACGACCTGGCGACCGGGGAGCTCCTGGCGCTGCTGGACTCGGCGACCGTCACCGCGTACCGGACCGGCCTCGCGGCGGCCCTGGGCACGCACGTGCTGGCCCGTGCGGACGCGAGCACGGTCGCGGTCATCGGCGCGGGCGCCCAGGCCGACCTGGTGATCCGCGGGCTGCGCCGGCTGCGTCCGGTGCACGACCTGCTCGTCACCGACCGCGAACCGGCACGCGCGGAGACGTTCGCCGCGCGGCACGGCGGCCGGCCCGTGACGCGAGCGGAGCTCTCGACGGCGGAGATCGTCGTCACCGCCACCTGGTCGCGGGAACCGGTCCTCCGCGGCGACGACGTCGCGCCGGGCACGCACGTGACCTCCCTCGGCGCGGACGAGCCGGGCAAGGCCGAACTCGCCGCGGACCTGCTGCGGACGAGCCGGGTGTTCGTCGACGACGTGGCGCTGTCGCTGGAGATGGGCGCACTGGGCAACGCGGGCCTGGACGCCGCGGACGCGGCCGGGACGCTGAGCGAGATCCTCGACGGCACGACCGGCCGCGCGAGCGATGCGGAGGTGACCGTGTACGCGCCGGTCGGCCTGCCGTGGCAGGACCTGGCACTGGCCTGGCTCGCCTTCCGCACCATGCGGTCCGGAACGCGCTTCGACTTCCTGGCCTGATCCGCCGCCACCCGCAACAGACGGCGACGGCCCTCTCTTCCGACCCGTCGCAGCGAACTCCCTACGAGCAACACGCCAGACCCACCGGCAACGAACATTCCGCCGACAGCACCAGCCCCGCCGCCGAAGGCCCCGCCGTAGCGGACGCCCCGCCGTAGCGGACGCCCCGCCGTAGCGGACGCCCCGCCGTAGCGGACGCCCCGCCGTAGCGGACGCCCCGCCCGCCCTGGGGGCTCCACCCCACTCCCATTGTCCAGGGCGGTTTCCCCCGGCGGAAGTACGCCCTGCCCGGCTGTGGACAACCCCCGCAGGTCCCGAAGGCTTCGGTGTCGCAGGCGGTGAAAGAGCGCCTTCCCGTCGACACGCAACGCGCTCGCACGGATACTGAGGGTGACGGCTCGTCCTCGCGGCGAGACGGGGAACCGGACGACGGGCGTGGCCGTGGCGTCATTCGCATGCCGCATCAGCCGCGGCGTCACAACCCGCTGCCGGGCCCCTCGCTCGCGGCGAGACCCCAGGCGACTCCGTCGGACCCGACCGAACCGGCAGACAAGGAACGCGATCGGATGACCGAAACCCTCCCAGAGGTCGTGGCACCGCACACCCTCCGCGCCACGGCCGCCCATCGCACCGACGGTGACGTGACCCTGTACGGCGTCCAGCTGTCCTGGACCGTCGGCGACAACGACGGCGCGGACTGGCCTCCTCCGGCCGACTGGAACGACGGCGACGCCCCCTATCCGCACTACTACGAGGTCTGGCTCAATGACGGGCAGATCAGGCAGACCGCCGTGCTGTACTGGCCGGCCTGGGCACCGGGCTGGCAGCTGGCCCGTACTCACTGGGTCTGCCTGGGCGCCCACCCCTACCCGCAGTACCGGGTCAAGGTCCGTGCCAGGCTCTCCGACGGTTCCTGGAGCGCGTTCACCAACGAGGTCGCCGTCGCCGTCCGCTCGGGCGACAGCCGTCCGTACGTCGACCCGATCCGCGGGCCACGGACCGCCGCGCCGCCGCGCGGGAACACCCGGCACGGAAGCGCCGGTTCGCCTCCCAGCCGCGCCGTACGGGCGATCCGCGACAACGATCCCGCCGAGGTCTGCGAACGCGCACGGCAGCTGAACACCAGCCGTACCTGGCAGGAGGTCGTCCCGCCGGCGGAGGCGATGAAGGCCGATCCGCCGTGGAACGGCTCCTACCTCGAATACCGCAAGTTCTTTCGCGGCGGTGACATCGCCTCGGCCGCCAACCCCGCATTCGCCGGACTCGACCTGGTCGGCGACTGGCCGGCCGCCACACTGCCGTCCTCGGCCGGCGAGTACGCCTTCTCGTACGCCTTCACCGCCCACCACATCGGTGAGACCTGGACGCACCAGTGGTTCGTCACCCGGGACGACTGGGATCCCAGCACGCCGCTGACCTGGGAGGACTTTGAGCCGACCCCGTTCATGACGGAGATTCACGGCGATCCCGGCGTCACCCGCCACACCACCGGGGCGCTCCCGCCCAAGGTCGGCCGGCACGTCATCGTCAACATCTGGGGCGGCCACGGCGGGCCGATCGACGACAACGGCAGGATGACCGGCGAGTTCTTCGTCTCCTGCTGCGACGTCGAGTTCACCGACGGGGCGGCGGTCTGACGAAGGAGAGGGCCGTGGAGGCGCGAGACACGCGCCTCCACGGCGTCTCAGCCGAGGCGGGGACCGAGCAGGTGACGTTCCTCGGCGTGGCGCAGGAAGTCGTCGACCATGCGGTGGCACAGCACGGCCAGGTCGTGGCGGTCCTCCTCCGACCAGGCCGCCAGGGCCTCGGCCATGCGGCGGCGGATCACCGCCCGGAGGCACTCCACCGCGTGCGCGCCCTCGGCGGTGATGCGGACGAGCTGGGCCCGTCCGTCGTCGGGGTCGGGGACGCGTTCGACGAAACCGGCGCGTTGGAGGCGCTGCACCTGCCGGGTCACGTGGGGCGCCTCGACGGCGAGCCGGTCGGCGAGGGCGCCCATGCGTACCGGCCCCGGCGCGTCCGCGAGGGCGCGCAGCAGCGGCGCGCTCGCCCGGTCGACGGCGACTCCCGCCTCCCCCACGATGCGGTCGTGCTGCCGGGCGCGCGTGAGAAGGTGCGCGATCCGGGTGAGGGCCCGCTCGATCTCGATCACGTCTTCGGGAGCGGTCATGGAGTTCATTCTAGTTAATACTTACTTAACTTAAGTAAGTAAGATATGGACGAAAACCGCATACCGGAGGAGACCCCCCGATGGTCGACATCGCCGCCAGACCACGCACCGACGGCGCGAGAACCCATACCGGGCTGACGTTGCTGGCCCTGTCCGTGTCCGGGATGGTGGTGTCGGTCCAGCAGACGCTCGTACTGCCGCTCCTTCCCCAGCTGATGCGGCACTTCCAGACCTCGGTCGGCTCGGTCACCTGGGTGTTCACCGCCTCGCTCCTCGCCGGCGCGGTCGCCACTCCCCTGCTGTCGCGGCTCGGGGACATGTACGGCAAGAAGAACCTCATCCTCGTCACGATGGGCCTGCTTCTGGCCGGCTCGATCGTCTGCGCGCTGTCCGGGTCCCTCCCGGTGCTCATCGCCGGCCGCGCCCTGCAGGGCACCTCGTCGGCCCTGATCCCGCTGGCCATCGGCATGATCCGGGACAGTTTCCCCCCGGCGAAGGTGACCTCCGGCATCGGCATCGTCAGCGCCACGATGGGTGTCGGCGGCAGCATGGGCATGATCGTGACCGGCTTGATCGCCGACCACACCTCCAGCTACCGGCCGGAGTTCTGGATCGCCGCGGCCCTCGCCGCCGCCGGGCTGGTGATGGTCGTGCTGAGCGCCCGCGACATCGGCGGGCGCACCGGCGGACGGCCCGACTACCTCGGCGCGGCCCTGCTGGCCGGCCTGCTCGTCTGCCTGCTGCTGGCGATCAGCGAGGGCAACGACTGGGGCTGGTCCTCTGGCGGCGTGGTGGGGCTGTTCGCCGCCGCGGCCGTGCTGACCGCCGTATGGGTACTGGTCGAACTGCGGGTGCGCCAGCCGCTCGTCCGGCTGGGGCTGCTCATCGGCCGCCAGTCACTGTCGGCGAACTTCGCCTCGATGCTGCTCGGCTTCTCGATGTTCGCGGCGTTCACGCTGATCTCCACGTTCGTGCAGACACCCCGCTCGGTCGGCTACGGCCTGGGCGGCGACGTGCTGGACGTCGGCCTGTACATGCTGCCCAGCACGGTCACCATGCTCGTCTGCTCGGCGCTGGCCGGCCGCATCGCGCAGCGGATCGGCGCGGCGAACTCCCTCGCGATCGGCTCGGTGTTCGCCGGGCTCAGCTACCTCTGGCTCGCCCTCTCCCACTCACACGCGTACGACATGCTGGGCTTCAGCGCCGTCCAGGGCATCGGCTTCGGCGTCGCGTACGCCGCGCTCGGCACGCTGGCCGTGCAGCACGTGCCGATGGACCAGAGCGGCATCGCGAGCGGCATCAACTCCCTCGTCCGTACGGCGGGCGGCAGCGTCTCGGCCGCCGTCACCGCGGCCGTGCTGACCGGCGAGACGATCCCGGCGCTGCCCGGCGTACCGCAGCTGCACGCGTACGTGCTGTGCTTCGTGATCGTCGCGGTCGGCGCGTGGCTCGCCGCGGCCGTCGCGGTCGTCCACGGAATCCGGCACCCGGCGCCCGCCCATGGCATCGAAGCCCGGGAGACGTCTTGACGTAGGGGCGCACGCGATCGCCATAGTGGAGTCCCCCTTTGGCGGAGGTGCGACATGGGCCCCTACACGGCCGCGTACGAACGCAGTCTCGGCGATCCGGCACGGTTCTGGGCGGAGGCCGCCCGGGACATCCGCTGGCGCACCCCTCCAGAGCGGGTCCTGGACGACGGCGCCGCGCCGTTCTACCGGTGGTTCACCGGAGGGGAGCTGAACACCTGCGAGAACGCCGTCGACCGGCACGTCGAGCAGGGCCGCGGCGACCAGCTCGCGCTCGTCTACGACAGCCCGGTCACCGGCACGCGGCAGAAGTACACCTACCGGGAGCTGCGCGATGAGACGGCGCGGTTCGCGGGGGTGCTGCGCGGCCTCGGCGTCGAACGCGGCGACCGCGTCGTCCTCTACCTGCCGATGATCCCGCAGGCGGTCATCGCGATGCTGGGATGCGCGCGCATCGGCGCGGTGCACTCGGTGGTGTTCGGCGGCTTCGCACCGCGCGAGCTGGCCGTACGCATCGACGACGCCCGGCCCAAGGTCGTGGTGTCCGCGTCGTGCGGCATCGAGGGCAGCCGGGTGATCGAGTACAAGCCGCTGCTGGACGAGGCGCTCGACCTCGCCGCCCACAAGGTCGGCGGCTGCGTGATCGTCGGTCGCCCGCAGTCGCCCGCGCCCCTCGTCGACGGCCGTGACGTCGACTGGGACCAGGCGATGGCGGAGGCGCTGCCGGCGGACTGCGTGCCGGTCGCCGCCACCGATCCGCTCTACATCCTCTACACCTCCGGCACGACGGGGCGGCCGAAGGGCGTCGTACGCGACAACGGCGGGCACGCGGTCGCGCTGCGGTGGACGATGACGAACGTCTACGGCGTCTCGGCCGGCGACGTGTTCTGGGCCGCCTCGGACGTCGGCTGGGTGGTCGGGCACTCCTACATCGTGTACGCGCCCCTGCTCGCGGGCTGCACGACGGTGCTGTACGAGGGCAAGCCGGTCGGCACGCCGGACGCCGGGGCGTTCTGGCGGGTCGCCGCCGAGCACCGCGTGAACGCCCTGTTCACCGCGCCCACCGCGATCCGGGCGATCAAGAAGGAGGACCCGGAGGGCCGTCTCCTCGCCGGGCACGACCTGTCGGCGCTGCGCACCCTGTTCCTCGCGGGGGAACGCCTCGACCCGGGCACGTACGAATGGGCCACGCGCGTCCTCGACCGCCCGGTGATCGACCACTGGTGGCAGACCGAGACCGGATGGCCGGTCGCGGCGAACCTGCGGGGCCTGGATCCGCTGCCCGTCAAACCCGGCTCGCCGACCGTCGCCGTACCCGGCTTCGACGTACGGGTACTGCTGCCCGACGGGTCGATCGCCCCGCCCGGCGCGGAGGGCGACATCGCGATCCGGCTGCCGCTGCCGCCCGGGACCCTGCTCACGCTGTGGAACGACGACGAGCGGTACATCGAGTCCTACCTGTCCCGGTACCCGGGCCACTATCTGACCGGCGACGGCGGCTCGATCGACGAGGACGGCTACATCTGGGTGATGGGCCGCACCGACGACGTCATCAACGTGGCCGGGCACCGGCTGTCCACCGGAGTGATGGAGGAGGTGCTGTGCGCCCACCCGTCGGTGGCCGAGGCCGCGGTGGTCGGGGTACGGGACGCGCTGAAGGGACAGGTGCCGCGCGGCTTCGTCGTCCTGAAGAGCGGCACCGACCTGGACGAGTCGCGGCTGCGCGGCGAACTCGTACGCGCGGTACGTGAACAGATCGGCCCGGTCGCGGCGTTCAAGGAGGTCTCGGTCGTCCCGGCCCTGCCGAAGACCCGATCGGGCAAGATCCTCCGAGGGACGATGCGCGGCATCGCGGACGGCGACGAGGTGCCGGTCCCGTCCACCATCGAGGACGCCACGGTGCTGGACCGCCTACGCCCGATCCTCCGGCCGCCCACGGCGCACGAGACGCGCTAGGTCTTCCTGGGCCAGAGCGTGGTCACGATCAGCACGCCGATCACGGCCACGATGATCTGGAAGATCGTCTCCCAGAAGTTGAAGCCGTGCGTCCTGAGGTTGAGCAGGTGAGAGATCCACGTGCCGATGAAGGCGGCGATGATGCCGACCAGGATGGTCAGCCAGATGGGCATGTTCTGACGCCCGGGCACCAGCAGCCGCGCGATCGCGCCGATGATGGCACCGAAGATGATCGCGGTGATGATCCCGCCAATGGTCATGACGACCCCCCGTGTTCGCGAGAACGACCCCGAAGGACATCCCGTTACCGACCGCATACCCCTGGCAGTGATGCATGACACCATCGCGGGACACAGACCGGCCTGAGTCGCGTCCGGTCAACGGGCGCGGTGCCGCCCGTAAAGCCAGCCGGAGACCCCGCCCGCCCCGGCCGCCGCCAGCCAGACGATCCCGACCCTGACGAGGCTCGAGCCGGCAGGCGACCGGTGTGCAGCGCTCGGTGTACCGGCGCTCGAAGAGCACGCGCGAACGTACTCCGCCTCCGCGACCGCGGCGAATCGCCGCTGCCGTCTGCTCCCCACACCGATCCGATAACTGTCGCGCGCCGTCCTCCACCACTCACGCGTCTCGTCCTGGCGGAAGAACCGATCGAGGATCTCACGCAGCTCCCGCTCGGTCAGGTTGCCGAGGCCGAACTGAGAACGCCACTTGCTCATCCAGAGATTCATGAGCGTGTCGCGACGCGCCTGAGCGAGCGAACTCGGTGACGCTATGGTCCCGTCCACCGTGATGAGTTCGGGATTCTCGATGGCGATCCGCGCCAGCTCGATCTGCGTCAGCAGGGCGGTCTGTTCCTGGCCCGTGTGCACCTCCCGGCGCTGGGCGAGGAGTGAGATCATCACTCCCCCGAAGGTCGGCACGGTCAGCAGGGCGGCGACGGCTTCGTACGTCTGGCCGACGTCGGCGAGCCCGGCCCAGTCGAGTCCGGGCAGCCGATCGATCGCCCGCAGCGCGAACGGAGACATGAGCACGGCCGCCAGACCGACGACAGCGGCCGTCGTCCAGATGACCAGCAGAACCGGGCGGGCGGCCCGCTCCGGAAGACGCCAAGGCCGGCGAAGCCTTTCACCGCTCACGTGAAACCCTCCAGCAGCGTGGCCGAGGGACCTTCACGCGCCGATCAGGGAGCGAGGAGAGCGGCCTGTCGGCAGAACCCTCGGGCCCGGCTCATCAGGCCGGGCATCCGGACATCGGTGGTCCATGAAGAATATCGGCCCACCTCCTCCGTAGAAAAGTACGATCGAGAGGAAGTGGGCCTTGAAGTGCCGATGGTCACCATGACTCGACGCCATGCGGATCATCCGCACATTATTAATTCGCTATATCAAACCCGCGGCGACTCGTTCGCCGAAGCCACCAAAGCAACTTCAATGCACTGATTGTTCGCCATACTACGAGAGCTTTTCCTCCAGTCGAGGCCAGGACGCCCCACTTTTTGATCCATCACGGCTCACCCCCCTCCTTTTCATGATGTCCACATCTCCCGGGCGATCCTGGATATTCGCTCCATGGACTCCGCCGGCCCGAGCGCCTCTGCACTGAGTCGTTCGAAACTAAGCCTATACCGGTAGGTTTCGGTTGCCTCTTCTAGATACGAACACCCGTTGAGGTGCTCGATATACACGACATCATGAAACTGAATCCCGCCCACCAACGGGAATTGCAGAAGCGTGAAGGACCCCGTCGCGATGGGATGAGGTCCATCAAGTGGAAGAACTTGGAGGCTCAGGTTGGGGAGAACGGAGAGCTCTTCGAGGTGCTGCAACTGCTCGGTCATCACGGAGGCGTCGCCGTACCGCCTGAGGAGGAGGGCCTCGTCCAGCACGACCGACAGCTGGAGGGGCGTCTCGCGGGTGAGCACCGACTGGCGGGCCAGGCGGGCCTCCACCCGGGCGTCGACGCGGCTCGGCGGGATCACCTCGGTCGAGTGCGAGCGTTGCTCGACCGCCTGCGCGTACGCCTCGGTCTGCAGGAGGCCGGGTACGACCTGGGTCTCCCACTGCCAGATCTCCTCGGCCTCGATCTCGAGGCCGATATAGGAGGCGTACTGCTCCGGCAGCGCGTCGGAGAACGCCTCCCACCAGCCGCGACGAACGGCGTCGCGGGCGAGCTGGAGCAGCTGTTCGCGGTACGAGCCTTCGACGCCGTACAGGTCGAGCAGCTGCCGGACGTCGGCGAAACGCGGAGCCTGGCGCGCATTTTCCAGCCGGCTGACCTTGGAGGCGGACCATCCCAGCCGCTCGGCGACGTCGTCACCGGTGAGATTGCCGACCTCCCGCAAACGCCTCAGCTCTGCCGCGAGCCGACGATTACGGACAGTGGCACTTCCGGGCCGGGGCAACCCTGAATCCTCTCCCACCCGGGCCGATGGCGTATTCCCGTCAGCCGAAATCTACAAATCTGGCGCAACTGTTATAGA
Organism: Actinoallomurus sp. CA-142502; assembly: GCF_050936355.1. NCBI lineage: Bacteria > Bacillati > Actinomycetota > Actinomycetes > Streptosporangiales > Thermomonosporaceae > Actinoallomurus > Actinoallomurus sp. CA-142502. The sequence continues at coordinate 5,350,985 of NZ_JBNJMY010000001.1, read as the reverse complement.
GGCAGGAAGTAACGGAGTCAAGAAACCGCCGCTACACCTTTTAGTGAAACTTGCGAACGAGACGACCTTAGCGGACAACGCACCAAACAGCCAAGCGGTCAATCCGCTATCGGACACCTTGCGAAGATTGTGGACCGATACAGGTTCACAACAGAGATTCGTGTGACTTTCCTTCCCTGTGAGAACCATTGTGACACCTGAGGCGGGGGGTACACGAATGCCGCGCACGCCAGGCCGCCCCGCCTGCGAGGCACGGCGGTGCAGGATCGTACTGGATGTCCGGCCACAAGGGCGTGCGAATGGTGACAGTGGGGCCACGGATCGCACTCCCGCCCAGGTCAGACACCTCCGCCGGAGCCTCCCCACAGCGCGTGCGTGGACCGCGAACGCCCGCGAGACACGCGAACCCGCCCGGGCCTGCTCGCGTCGATACCTGTACGGACCGGCCGTAAGGGGCCGGCCAGAAAGGAGCCGTCGCATGGTGCCGAGGCGGACGTTCGTGTTCGGGGGCGCGGCGCTGGGGGGTGTCGCGGTCGCCGGCGGAGCCGGGGCGTTGCTCGTCGAGGAGGACGTCCTGCCGGGCAAGGTCGCGTTCGACCGGGCGATCGGACGGTGTCGCACGCTGCCGGAGGCGCCGGCCACCGCGGGCGTCGTCCGTTCCACGACCTTCCACTCGCGCCGCCGGCGCACCGACGTCACCGCGACCGTCGTGCTGCCCGCGGGCGTCACCTCGCCGCGCGGCCTGCCGGTCGCCGTCGCGCTGCACGGGAACGGCGGCACCGGGGCGAACACGGCCCGCGGCCTGCGGCTCGACCGCTATCTCACCGAGGCCGTACGGACCCGGAGCACGCCGCCGTTCGCTCTGGTGGCGGTGGACGGCGGGCCGAACTCCTACTGGCATCCGCGGGCGAGCGGCGACGACCCGCTCGGCATGATCACGGACGAGCTCCTGCCGCTCCTGAGCCGCCAGGGCGCCCGGACCGACCGGTTCGGGGTGATCGGCTGGTCCATGGGCGGGTACGGGGCGCTGGTGGTCGCCGAGACGGTGGGCGCGCCGCGCGTGGCGGCGACGGTCGCGGCGTCGCCCGCGGTCTTCCCCTCGTACGCGAACGCCCGCCGGACCAACCACCAGGCCTTCGACGGCCCGGGAGACTTCGCGCGGTACGACGTGTTCCGCGGGCTGGGACGGCTCCACGGAGTCCCGGCCTGGGTCGACTGCGGGACGAGCGACCCGTTCGCCCCGATGGTGCGGCGGCTGCGCGACCGGCTGCGTCCGGCCGGGGCGATGACGCGCGGATGCCATGACGGGGCTTTCTGGCTGCGGCGCCTGCCGGCCCAGCTCGCCTTTCTCGGCGACCGGCTGACATCCGCCTGAACACCATGCGACCTGGGACGACTTCCCCGGGGCGCGGCGGCGAAGGTAGACTCCGAAAACAAGGTCGAATGACGTCCGGCCGATTTCATCGTGGCAGTGGGCGCGTTTCTCGATGCGTTGATTGACAATCGGGGGGCGACCGGATTCATGGGCGACACAAAACTGATCAGTCCGGCCCTGTTGCAGCGACACCTTCACAAGGCCGGGTTTCCCGCCACCCGCGGCGAACTCCTCGCGCACGTCCGCGAAGAAAGCGACCGCGTGATCGCGGCCCTGCGTGAGCTTCCGGACCGGCGGTATTCGCGGCCCACGGAGGTGAGCCGGGCGTTCGCGGAGTCGGTGAGCGGTTATCTCGGCGATATGTCCTATCCGACGCGCCGGGACGATCTCGCCGGGCACGCCGAGCGTCAAGGCGCCCCCTGGCCGGTGGTCGAGGCGCTACGGCGAATTCCGGACCGCCGGTACGACCGTCCCGAGGCGGTCGCCGAGGCCGTCGCCGAAGAAGAGGAATGACCGCGCCTGCCATCCATGGCATCGCGCCGGTCGTAGCCGACGAACGGGGGTCCGAGAATGAGCGAGCGAATCAGAAAGCCGGCGCGTCTGGTCGCCTCTCCTGTGAAGGAGGCCTCATGAGCGAGCGGAGCGCCATCGGCCCGCACAAGGTCGTACTGGGCACCTACAGCAGTCACGAGGCCGCCCAGCACGCGGTGGACCTGCTCGCCGAGCACAAGTTCCCGGTGGAGCACGTGACGATCGTGGGCACCGGGCTGAAGCTGGAGGAGCGCGTCCTCGGCCGCTGGACGCTGGGCCGCGCGCTGCTGACCGGCGCGAGCACCGGAGCGTGGATCGGGCTCCTGGTCGGCCTGATCTTCTGGATCGTCACTCCCCGTCTGGTGGAGGGCGCGGTGATCTCGGGCGTCATCCTGGGCGTCCTGTTCGGCGCGGCCTTCTCGGCCGTCGCCTACTTCCTCCAGAAGCGGGCGTACACCTCGATGCGGTCGGTGGTGGCGGACCGGTACGACCTCCTGGTCGACGCGGAGTTCGCCGAAGAGGCCCGCCGGCTCCTCTCGGCCGTGCTGTCCACCCCCGAGAGCGCTCGCTGACCGGGCGGTCTCAGGGCAGGCTCTGCACCGCCAGGCCGAGGGTCCTCCACTTGGCCGCCGCTTCGGCGCTGGTGACGATCGGCCAGCCTCGGTCGGCGGCCGCCCGCGCCACGTGCGCGTCGACGATGTCGCGGATGCCGGCCTGGCGGGCGGCGTCACCGATGGCGAACGCGTTGCGCTCGTCGAGGGCCAGCACGACCACCGAGGCGCTCTCCACCGCCCAGGCGAGCTCCTGGAGGCCGCGTTCGTCGGCCACGGCCGCGGCCTTCGTCAGGGCGGTCGCGGGCGCCACCAGGCTGTAGCCGCGGGCCGCGACGAAGCCGACCAGCGCGCGCATGTGCTGGCTACGGCCGGTCGCGAGGTCCACCAGTGCGGGAACGTCCAGGACGCGGCCGGAGAGGTTCACCGAGTCCGCCGGGAGTCCCCGTCGGCACTCTCGAAGATGCGGCGCGCCCAGTCGGTCGCCTCGTCGTCGAACGGTCCCCAGCGGCTCTCCACGGCGGCGACGAGCCGGTCGCGCGCCGCGCGGTCGCGTACGGCTTCGGAGACGTAGGCCGAGACGCTCGGCGCGGCTCCGGACGCGACGGCGGCGCGGGCGCTCTCCAGCACCTCCGCGGGCACCGTGACCGTGATCTTCTCCGTGGCCATGGACCCATGGTATGGCCAAAGCCGCAAGAAAGTATGGCTTCGCTGGTGAATACGGTTCCGCGCGTCAGAGACAGGGGCCGTCAGGCGTGAGCTCGGACTGCCGGAGCACCCGGTTCTCCCGGCGCCACAGCAGCCGGATCTCCTCTCGCAGCGCCGGATCGCTGCGGACCCGCGCGGCGAACTCCGCGGAGTCGCGGGTGCCGGCGAGCCGGCCGAGCCCGGGCAGGTCGGCGAGCAGCACCGTCAGCAGCGCGGCCTGCGAGGTCAGGCGGAACGGCCGGCCCTCGCGGTCGGTGAGGCAGCCGTGGCGCCCGGCGTACAGGCCGCAGCCGACCGGCACGCCGTCCAGGGACACGCGCACGGCGGCCGGCGTGCGGAGGCGGTGGTAGTTCGGCTCGGTCGCGTCCACGACGGCGAGCTGGTCGTCGTCGAGCCACAGGACGATGAGCCGCGCGGTGGCGCCCGGCACGAGCACTGGGGCCGCCGGGACGTATCCGGGCCGGCTCACGTGTGCGGACACGCCGGGCACGAGACCGGTCACCTCGGCGTACGTCATCGGCACCAGGATCGGCGCCCGCCCCGCGAGCTTGCGGTGCACCTGGGCGGGCGAGCCGTTGGACCCGACCGCCAGGACGGGGTGCCGGTCCGCGAACCGTGACCCGCCCGCGTCGCGGAGCGCGTCGTCGAGGGTCTCCCCACCGGGGAGGCGCCGGCTTCCCGGCGGCGCCCCGGGTTCCTCCCGCAGCGCGAGGAAGCGGTCGCCGGCCAGCAGCCCGGACTCCGCCGGCGGCCGTCCCGGGTAGACCAGCGGGTCGCCGATGGGGTCACGCGCCAGGCCGAGCGCGCCGAGGCTCCCTGCGGGGCCCGGTTCAGCCACGCGTCACGACCACGGCGGTGGCGTCGTCGTGCGGTTTGCCACGCGTGGCCGGCGCGGCGAGCTCGGCCGCCCGTACGAGGTCGATCACCCGGCCGGGTCCGGCGCTCCGCAGCTCCCGCAGCAGGTCGGGCCACGTGCCGCCGAAGCGTTCGACCAGCCGCGTGACGCCGTCACTGAGCAGCGCGAACATCTCGACCTCCGCCCAGGGGAACGTCGCGGTGACCGCCTCGTACGCGGCGGCGCGGCTGGTACTGGCCACCCAGAAGCCGCCCGGCCGGTTGCGGTGGGTCCGGACGGTCTCCAGCGTGTACGGCGGGCCGCCCGGGAGCCGGGTGAGACGGTCGTCCTCCACGACGACGACCGAGCCGTCCGTGCGCCGCACGACGACGGGCGAGTCGGCGAGCACGAGGCACTCCAGCTCGCCGCGGTCCCAGCGGGCGATCGCGACCGTCGAGGAGGGGCTGTCGGGGTTGGCCAGGTCGCAGGTGTCACCGTGCGCGGCGCAGACGTCCTTGATCGCGTCGGCCAGGACGTCGGGGAGGCCGCCGTCGGACCCGGCCGCCAGCCGGGCGCTCAGCGCCGCCGCGAGCCGGTGCACCAGCCAGGCGACGTCGTGCGCGCAGCCGCTGTCGACGCCGGCGGGCGCGGTGGCGCCGTCGAGCACGACCGCCCAGCCCGGACCGGCCACCACGTAGTCCTCGTTGACGGCGCCGGGTGCGGGCCGCGTCGCGTAGCCCACCTGGGCCGGCGTCTCACCGGGAGCGCTCACGAGCCCTCCATCGCCGGAAGGAGGGCTCGTGCGCGTGTGGTCGTCGATTCGCTCATGTCGTCCGCGATCGTAGCGAGGGCCGGCGGATGACCTGGGGGCGGTCCGGAGACGCGCGACTCACCGACTGTCGACCTTACGGGCGAAATGACAGGGAATATGACAAAGTTCGACCGGCGGTTAACTTTCCCAGACAGGTCCGTGGCTTCGGTGATTCTGGCTTCCTCGCGCCGGTTCCGGTGCTGGTGCACGGTGTGGAGCGCACTGGCGGTGACCGCCACGGCGGTGTGCCTCTGGGCGGCGTTCCTCGCCTACTCCCCCGCGATGGTGATGGCGGTCACGACGGGCGCCGCGCTGGCCGTCTACCCGGCCGTCCTGGCGCGCAGCCGGTTGTCCCTCACCGCCGCGGACCTGCAGGCGCGCTGGCCGCACAGCACGGCCGGCCCGCCGATCCCGTGGGCGGAGATCACCGGCGTCGAGCTCCGCCGGGGGCTCCTGCTGGAGAAGGTGCAGGTCATCACCGACCGGCCACGGGTGTTGTTCGCGCCCGCGCGGTTCCGGTACCGCGCCGATCCGGTCTTCGACGCGGCCGTGGCCGAGCTGTCCCGGCGCAGCGGCCGACCCGTGGGCGCCGCGCGTCCGCGGCTGGGCGCCGTCGCCGCCGGCGGTGCCGTGTGGGTCGCGTGCCTCGTGCTGCTGACCGCGATGGAGGCGCCTTGGAACGATCCGTCGTGGCCGTGGCGTCACGAGGCGGGGCGGCTGCCCGGCCTCTGCTCCATGTTCGCCTCGACCGCCCGGGTGCTGCTGCCGCCCGGCGACCGTACGCCCGACGCCGACCTGCTCCTGCTCGGCTCCGTCGCCCGGCAGGAGGGCTGCACCTGGAGAAGCGGCGTGGTCGGGACCTTCTCGGTCGGCCTGGGGCTGACCCACAAGGGCCCGTTCAGGAGCGCCGGCGCGACGGCGCATGACGGCTTCCGCCGTACGGTGGCCGGGGCCCGTCGCCCGGACCGGCACGCCACGCCGGTGAGCGGTCTCGCCGACGAGGCACGGGAGATCATCGACGGCACCGGCGGGATCGGCCTGACCACGGTCGACCTGATCGCCCGCCGGGCCAACGTGATCGTCACCGTCCGCCTCATCTCCACCGCCCCCGCGCCGGACGCCGCGCGTGCGGTCGAACGCGCCGCCCGCACCGCTCTGGCGAATGTCAGGTTCGGCTGACCCCGGCGGCGGCCACCGGAGTCCGTCTTCCGGAGAAAAGGGTTTGCCGGCAGGCTCCGGACGACTGTAGGACTGGCGTCCCGGCCTCACGCGAGGCCTGTGACGTACGAGAGGAGGGCAGGCCGATGCATCCCATGATCACCGCGCTCCGCCCCTCCCGGGACGTGGACCACCACTGATCCCGGCACGGACGGGCGCACGCCTCCACCGGAGAGTGCCTTGACCGTAGAACGGAACGACCTGACCCTCCGCCCGCTCACCGGGCCCGACGAACTCCCGCTCTTCACCCGGCTCCCGTACCGGACGAACGACGAGCTCGCGGCCGACCTCGCCGAGGGGCGACGCCGCCCCTCGTGGATGTGGATGGCCCTGCGCGGCGACCGTCTCATCGCGCGGGCCGCATGGTGGAGCCGGCCGCACCAGGACACGCCGCTCCTCCTCGACGTCTTCGACCTCGATGACGACGCGCCGGACCGGCTCGACGCCGGCGCCCGCCTGCTGAGGACGGCGATGGCCGAGGTCGTCCCGCCGGGCGCCCCGATCCCGGAGTACATCCGCTTCGTCCCGCCGGACTGGCGCGAGTCGCCCGGTCCGCGCCGGGCCGCCGAAGAACGCAGGTCCGTCGTCGAGAGCCTGGGCGCCCGGCCGCTCGTCGAACGCCTGCGGATGGAGTGGCGACGCGGTGGCCCCGTCCCCGAGCCGGGCGGGCGGCTCGCCTTCCGCCCCGTCGGCGACACCGAGGAGCTCATCGGCCTGATGACCGAGGTGCTGGACGGCACGCTCGACGCCCACGGCCGCGCCGACCTGACCCGCATGCCGGCCCGCGCGGCGGCCGAGGCGCACTACGAGGACGAACTGGCCCGCTATCGGAGCCCGCGGGAGTGGTGGCGGATCGCGACGCTGCCGGACGGCGATCCGGTGGGGTTCGTCGTCCCCGCGCACAACGGATACAACCCGGTCATCGCTTACATCGGTGTACGCCCCGCGCATCGCGGTCGAGGGTACGTCGACGAGATCCTCGGGGAGGGCACCCGGGTCCTGGCCGCGCAGGGCGTGGACCGGATCCGGGCGTCGACGGATGTGGGGAACACCCCCATGGCGAAGGCGTTCGCTCGCGCCGGCTACCCCGCCTTCGAGCACCAGCTCGACATGACGTGGAGTTAGCGCCCATCGTGCCTGCCGCGGATGCGCGGTCCGCGCATCCGCGGCAGGGCGCCGGGGCCCGGGTCAGAGGGCGGCCTTGGCGATCTTGTCGACGTAGTCCTCCGTGAACCAGAGGTTGTCGTCCTGGGCGACGGTGATGTCGAACGGCCCGGCCAGCGTGTTGGGCAGGGCGTACTCGTTGACGGTGCCGGATGTGGTGCTGCTCGCGAGATTGCCGGCGACCTGTTCGACGAACCAGAGGTTGTCGTCCGGGCCGGTGGTGATGCCCCAGGGGAAACTGTTGGGGTCCGACAGCGGGTATTCGGTGAAGGTTCCGCTGGTGGTGACGGACCCGATCTTTCCGGCTCCGTCGGTGTACCAGAGCTTGCCGTCGGGGCCGGCCGTGATCCCGATGGGCATGGCTCCGCTGCTGGGCACGGTGTATTCGGTCACGGACCCCGACGTCGTGACCTTGGCGACGCCGCCGGTGAGCGCCTCGGTGAACCAGAGGTCGCCGTCCGGGCCGGTGGTGATGCGCATGGGGTAGGCGCCCGACGACGGCACGGTGTACTCGGTGATCGTCCCGGAGGTCGTGATCTTACCGACGTCGTTGCCGGTGAGGTCGGTGAACCACAGGTTGCCGTCGGGGCCGGCGGTGATGTCCCAGGGATAGGCGCCCGCGCCCGGGAGGGCGTACTCGGTGAAGGCGCCGGTGCCGGTGATCCGGCCGATCTTGCCCGCGTTGGCCTCGGTGAACCACACGGCGCCGTCGGGTCCGGTGGTCAGGTGTGCGGGCTGGGAGTCGGCGGTGGGTACGGAGTACTCGGTGAACACCCCGGCCAGGGTGACACGCCCGATCTTGTTGGCGTAGTTCTCGGCGAACCACAGGTCGCCTTCGGGGCCGAGCGTGATGCCGACGGGTGACGACGGGCTGGTGGGGATGGACAGTTCACTGATCGTGGGAGCTTGCCTCATCCGGGCCGTCCGTGCGACGGAGTCCGGCCCTGGGGGCGACGGGAAGTGGCAGCGGATGGCGCGGTGACGCGGCATCCGTTTGATGGTGAGGCACAGTTTCACCCACGGACGCATCCGGTCGGGATGAGGTATGGCGGATGCCGCGGCCACGGACGCGTTCACCGCGAGGACGAGCGCGGTGAACGCGCATAGGAATCGAAATGACGTGAATCTGTGACGCATGACGTCCCTTCCACCGAAGAATGAAGTGAGCAGACGGGCGGCCAGGCGACATTTCGGGGCTTGAAGGTCGAGATCGCCGGATTTCCCTGTTGGTCCCGGCGTGACGCTTGGCGGCCGTTCCCGGACACCATCGCGAGTACGCTTCAGGGCCGGCGGTCCAGACATCTCCAACAGCGCGGGAAGATATGCTCGCGGCCGGTTATCGGTCCGTCAATTATTACGACTCATTTTCAGGCGACGGCGTGGGTGATGGTGCCGGTGTAGGTGCCGGCGACGGCCGAGCCCGGGACCGTGACGACCAGCGTCGGGGCCCAACTGGTGGAGGTGACCCCCGCCGCCTTCCCGGCGGTGAAGGCGGTCACCGTTCCCGACAGGGAGACGCGCTGGGCCGCGGTGGGCTCGCCGGCGGTGCGGGTGCCGGCGCCGGAGAAGGCGGTGACCGGGCCGGACCAGTAGGCCACGGCGCTCTTGGCGATCGTCTCGGCGGAGGTGCCCCTGCCGGTGGTGAAGTTGGTGGCCGAGACCGTCGCCGTCCAGCCGGCGACGCCGGGGCGGCCGTCGCTCACGGTCACCGTGCCCATCGACGCGCTGATCGTGCCGCCCAGGGGGCCGCTGCCCAGATTGGCGGTGTCGGGCACGGTGATCGTCAGCACGGACGCCCGTGCCGCGGTCATCGGCCGGCGAGACGCCCGGGCGTCGCCGGCCGCACACGATGAGCGGACCGTCCGCGACCCGCGTCGCTCACCGCGTGGGACGGCGACGAACGCGGCAGGCCGGACGCGGTCCTTGGGATCGACCGGCGACCCGCGACGGGCGCGTCGTGGCCGCCCGCTCAAGATCGCGCGCCCGTTCCGGCCCGCTGAGGCGGCAGGGGTGACTCCCCTGTCGCGCGTGGCGTCTTCCGAAGGGGACGGGTCCGGCCGCTTCCGCGTGGTGGGCTCATCCGCCGGATCCGGCGATGGGGAGGCGAGCAGCGAGGGCACCGGGAGACCGGGCGAAGCCGGGGCCGTCGCCCGGCCCGGTCTCATCGGACCGGCGGACGCGGCGTGCCGCGGTGCGTCCGGCGGGCACGAGACGCTCATCGGGGACATCCGCCATGGTGCGTGGCCGCCGGGTGTGGCCCGAGCCGCCGGAGTGCCCGACGTGACGGCAAGAGCGACCACCGCCAGCACCAGGCCGGCCCGGTCGCACTGGCTCATCAGCTTCACCGATCCGTCTCCTGACCGTCGCGTCGGCCGTCTCACAGGCCGGTACAGCGTAGATCTCCGGATCGGGCCATGCCAGCCGGCCACACCTCCCGGCGGTAAATCGCGAACAAAGACATCATCGGGCACGGAACCCGCATCATTCACGGCGGGCTCCCGAGCCGGTTCGGACGGCATTCCGGATTGGTCCGGTGCTGAATTATCCGGAAATCAATCCTGTTCCATCAACTGGGCAACCCCGCCATTCCGGCGGGACACATCATCATTCGCATCCGCCGCCGATCGGCGCACTTCGGTATTCCTCACCGACCAAGCAGTGATCAAGCAGCGGGCAAAACTGACCGGCCGGTGTCACGGACGGTTTCGGCGCGATGATCGCTGAGCAAGATCTGATCGCCTGCATCAGCCCGACGTCATGGGGCGGGGCGTGCATCGAAGGGAATGGCCACGTTGTCCGGAACACGCCGTCTCGGCACCGCCCTAGCGGGCGTTGCCGCCATCACCTCCGCCGTGCTGGTAGCACCGGCCTCACACGCGCGGGCCGGTACCTGCCCCGCCTCGACCACCTGCCCGACCACGGTGACGTTCGCGGTGACGGCACCGGACTCGTTGACGATCACCGTGCCCGATGGGCCGGTCAACCTCGGCGGTAACACGCCCGGTAACCAGATCACCGGGCAGCTCGGCCTGGTCACGGTCTCCGACCAGCGTGCCTCGCTGACGGCCACCTGGACCTCCACGGTGTCGGCGAGCAACTTCACCACCGGCGGCGGTACCGGCGCCGAGACCATCCCCAGCAGCAGCGTGCAGTACTGGTCCGGCCCGGCCACCGCCACCACCGGCACCGGCACGTTCGTTCCCGGACAGGCCAACGCCGCGGCGGCCGTCACGCTGGATCAGCCCCGGACCGCGTTCAGCAAGACCACCGGGTCCGGCGACAACTCCGCCACCTGGAACCCCACGCTGATCGTCAACGTTCCCACGCAGGCGGTGGCCGGCACCTACACCGGCACGGTCAGCCACCAAGTTGCCTGATACGCCCGCACCGTGGCGCGCTCGCGCGGTCGCCGCCATGCTGACCGCGTACGCCTGGACCGGGCCGGCTCCGGTCCAGGCGCGAGCCGACGCCGCGCCGCCCCCGGACGTCCCGAACTCCATCGCGATCGGCCTGACGGGCATCCCGGCCAGCCGGCTGGACGACCCGCGCGCACGACTGTTCATCGATGACCATGTCAACCCCGGAACCACCTTCACCCGGAGCCTGCGCGTCTACAACACCTCGGACAGGCCCCAGCGCCTTCGGCTGTACGCCGGCGCCGCCACGATCAGGAAGCACCGGTTCGGCTTCCCCCCGCCCGCCGCCCCCGGCAACGAGCTGACCTCCTGGATCCACCTCGACCACACCGCCCTCACCGTCCCGGCGCACGCCGGCGCGCCGCTGGCGGCCAGGTTCACCGTGCCGGCCTGGGCGCAGCCCGGCGAACGGTACGCCGTCATCTGGGCGCAGGTGTCCTCCGAGAAGGCCGGGCCCCACGGCAACGTCACCCTGGTCAACCAGGTCGGCACCCGCGTGTACCTGCACGTGGGGCCGGGCGCCGAACCACCCTCGGACTTCCAAGTCGGCCCGCTGCGGGCCCAGACCACTCCCGACGGTCACCGCACGCTGACCGCCACCGTCGCCAACACCGGCCAGCGCGCCATCGACCTGGAGGGCCGGCTGTGGCTGACCGGTCCCAGCAACCTCAGCGCCGGTCCCTTCACCATCACCCGTGGCACGACCCTGGCCCCCGGCGACCGCGGGCCCGTCACCGTTCCGCTGGGGCCCGACGTGCCGGACGGGCGCTGGAACTACCGCCTCACCCTCCGCAGCGGCCGCGTCACCCGCACCACGACCGGCACTCTTCTCCTTGCGGAGAGGGCGGGTGCCTCCGGGCGGCTCGCCTCGCTCACCCGCCTGTCCACGATGCCGCTCACTCTCGTCCTCGCCGGCATCGTCTCGGCCGCGCTGCTGGTGCTCATGCTCGCCGTCCGCCGACGCCGGGCCCGACGGAGCCCGTGAGGCCGAAGCCGCGAGGACGAGGCCGCGGAGGAAACGGCCACGACGGATAATCCGGGTGTGGACGTTCCTGAGCTTCTCGCTCGCGCGTGCGAAGTCGTCCCGGGCGACGTGCGGAGCAACGCCGGGTTCTCCCCCGACGACGTTCGCGCGTGCCTGCACCGCGCCGAGTGGGACTCCGCTCTCGAGCTCCTCGTGGACCTCCCGGACTCTCCGTGGCAGACCGTCGCGTTCTGGCACCTGCTCGAACGGGCCGCCGAACTCCTGTGGATGCACCGGGACGCGGCCTGGTGCCGGTGGCGCGGCCGGGAGGTCCGCCACGGCGTCATCCGCGCCGAGCTGCGGCTCGTCCCGCCCGAGGCCGCCGGTGGCCGTCGCCTGCCGATCCCCGGTGCGGGACAGCTGCGTCCGATGTGGGCCGTCGGCGCTCCCGACACCGAACTGCGCATCGCGCGGGTCTGGGTCGAGCGCGCACCGGAGATCCCACCGGGCGGGCGCGGCGTGATCCGGCTCGCACCTCTCAGCCCGGCCGCCTGGAGCCACCTCGAACGAGGTGCGCTGATCACCATGCACGAGGGAAGGCCGGTGGCCGGCACCGCGACGATCGTTCAGGTCACGCCCCCGCGGGAGCCACACGTCGAAGGGCCCGAATCACCGTGAACCACCAACTCGGCGGCCGTTTGGTGCATCTTTTCCTGTGAGGGGAGGCACGATGCCGATGAGCCGACGCCGCCGGGACGCCGACGAGCGCACGGTCGCGGGCCGCTATCGCCTGGAGGCCAAGCTCGGCGCGGGCGGCATGGGCGAGGTGTGGCGGGCGCGCGACGAACGCCTGGGCCGTACGGTCGCGCTGAAGCTGATCAAGGGCGGGGACGGACCGGACTCACCGGCCGGCCTCGCACGGTTCGAGCGCGAGGCCAAGGTGACGGCGATGCTGTCCGGCCATCCGCACATCGTGACCCTGTACGACTTCGGCCGAGACCCGATCTTCGTGGTCATGGAGATGCTGACGGGCCGTACCCTCGCCGACGTCCTGCGGGAGGGACGGCCGGAGATCGGCCGGGTGCTCCGATGGTGCCGGCAGGTCAGCGAGGCACTGGCCGCGGCGCATTCGGCCGGCATCGTGCACCGGGACATCAAGCCGGCCAACCTGCACGCCGGGCCGGACGACACGGTCAAGGTGCTCGACTTCGGCATCGCCGCCCTGACCGCGGACGCCGGCGACCACACCCGGATGACCACGACCGGCGTCGTCATCGGCAGCTGCCCGTACATGGCGCCGGAGCAGATCCGGGCCGAGCCCGTGGACGGGCGCACCGACCTGTACGCCCTCGGCTGCGTGCTGTACGAGCTGGTCGTCGGCGAACCCCCCTTCGGCACCGGTCCGATCTATTCCGTGCTGGAGGGCCACGTCAACGGCGAGGCGATCGCCCCGCGCCTGCGCCGCCCGGACGTCCCCGTCGGCCTCGACCGGCTCATCCTCGCCCTCCTCGCCAAGCGGCCCGCCGACCGCCCGGCCGACGCCGCGACCGTACGGGACTGGCTGGACGACCTCATCGCCGGTAAGCGAGGCGGGCCCGCCGCGGCGTCCCGGCTCGCGTCCCTGGACGACGTCCTCACCGAGCTGGCCCGCGCGGACGGCCGGGACGACCCGGCGGCGGCCGTGGCCGCGTACGCCGACGCCGTGCCCGATCTGGAACGAATGCTCGGCGAGGATCATCCGCAGGCGCTGGACGCCCGGCGCCGGCAGGCGGGATGGACCGCGGCCGCCGGCGACCCGGAGCGGGCCCGTGACCTGTACGCCCGGCTCGTCCCGGACATCGAGGCCGTCGTGGGGCCGGACGACCGGGGCGCACTGATCGCACGCCGCGACCTGGCCGAGCAGACCGGGCAGGCGGGCGACGCGCGAACCGCGGCGCGGCTGTACGAGGAGCTTCTCCCGGCGCTGGAACGCGTGCTCGGCGCCGACGATCCGGTGACGCTCAACGGCCGGGCGCGGCGGGCGGACTGGGTCGGCCACGCCGGCGACCCGGTCGCGGCGATCCGGCTGTTCGACGAGGTCATCCCGCAGATGCGCCGGGTCCTCGGCACCGATCACGTCGAGGTGCGGAAGGCGTTCGACGCGAAAGAGGTGTGGCGGCCGGCGGGCCAGGCCGCCGACGACCGGCGGCTCGAGCGGCTCGAACACCGCCTCGGCGACGCCGGGCTCGTCCAGAGATCCGGGGAGCGCGAACGCGCCGCGGAGCTGTTCCGCGCGCTGATCTCCGACCTGCTCGACGAGGTCGGCCCCGACCACGCGCTGACCGCGCACGCGCGGCTCGGGCTCGCCGACTGCCTGCGCGAGCTGGACGACTGGCCGGGCGCCGTACGGCTCGCGGGCGAGCAGGCGGAGTCGTACGCGCGGTTCCTGGGGCCCGACGACCCCAGGACGCTGGACATGCGGCTGATGCACGCCGGCTGGACCGACCGCATGGGCGACCCGGTCGCCGCCGTCGAGCTCTACCGCCCGCTCGTGGCCGATCTGGAGCGGGTGCTCGGCCCCGGCGACCGGCGTACGCTCATCGCCCGCCGGGATCTGGCCGACTGCGTCGGCAAGGCGGGGGACGCGGCGGAGGCCGTCGAACTGCTCGGCGACGTGGTCGCCGACCTGAACGGCGCACTCGGCCCCGGCGACGGCGTCACCGTACGCGCGCGTGAGCGGCTCGCGTGGTTCACAGCCGACACCGGAGAGAAGGCCCGGCTGTACGAGGACCTCCTGCCCGCCCTGCGGCGGGTGGTCGGCGAGGACGACGAGGTGACCCTGCGGGCGCGTCAGGCACTGGCGGGCTGCCGGGAACGGCCGGCGGAGAAGGCGGAGGCGCTCCGGCCGGTGGTCGCCGACATGCGCCGGGCGCTGGGCGCGCGGCACGGCACCACTCTCAACGCCCGCGCGGCACTGGCCTTCGCGACCGGCCAGGACGACCCGGCGGAGGGCGCCCGGCTGTACCGCGAGCTCATCCCCGACCTCGCCGAGGCCGACGCGCGGGCGACGCACGGCGGCATGGACGTGCTGCTGGCGTCGATCAACCTGTCGAGCACCACCGCCCGGACCGGCGACGCCGCGGAGGCCGTCCAGATCCTGGGCCAGATCATGCCCAACGTGGAGGAGGCCTTCGGCGCCGACCACTTCCTCACCGTGAACGCTCGCCGCAGCCTCGCCGAGCTGCGGCACCGGCTGGCCGACCCGGCTCCGACCTCGGCCCTGAACGACCGGTTCCGCGCGATCCTCGCCGACGACGCCGACCCGGCCCGTACCGCCGCGGCACTGGCCGAGCTCGTCGCGGACTTCGAGGCCGCGGTCGGGAGGGACCATCCCGACACGCTCCGCTGCCGCGAGCGGCTGGCCGCCATGACCGCGCGGGCCGGCGACCCGGCCGCGGGTGCGGAGATGTACCTGGCCCTGCTCCCCCGGTTCGAACGCTGCCTCGGCGCCGAGCACGCCGAGGCGGTGGCCGCCCGGACCAACGGCGCCCACGTGATGGACGACGCGGGCCGGTACGCCGAGGCCCTGGACACGTTCCGCCGCACGGTGCCCGACCTGGAACGGATCTTCGGCGTGGACGACCGGCGCGTGCTCGACGCCCGGTGGGCGGTCGCCTGCCTGCTCGTCCGTACCGGCGACCAGGACGGAGCCGATCGCGAGCTCGCCCAGGCGCTCCCGGTCATCGAGCGGGTGTTCGGGCCGGACGCCCCGGAGACGCGCCGGGCACGCGAGTTGCGGGCACGCTCCGCCGCTCCCCGGGAAGAGGTACGTTCGACGGCCGCCGGCGACACGAAGTTCCGGTTCACCGACGCGGCCCGGCGGGCGCTGGAGGGCGCCGTCCGGCACGCCACCGCCGAGGGCCATCCGGAGGTCACCGCGGTCCACCTGCTGCTCGAACTTCTGGGGGACCCCGCGATCGGCACGGACCTGGTCACCGTCGGCGCGGATCCGGACGCCATCCGCGCCGACGCGATGGCGGCGATCGCCCGGCTGCCGCGCGCCACCGGCTCCTCGATGGGCCGGCCGGCGGCCGACCGTGCGCTGGTCCGGGCGGCACGTGAGGCCGGGGAACACGCTCGGCAGCGCGGCCAGGAGTTCACGTGGGCCATCGACCTGCTGACCGCGCTGTCGGCGGGGTCCGGCGACGCCGCCGCGGCGTTGGTGAAATGGGGCGCGTCGAGCGGGACGCTGCGTTCGGTGGCACGCCGGCACGGCATGTGAGGGCGGTCGGCGGCCGGTGTGGTGCGTCCAGTCCACGCGTTCCGACGACGTTCGCTCCCGGCCGTACTCGGCCATCTCGCGGAGGGCACGAGCCGCCGCCCCGGCGACGCGCGACGCGTCCAGCGCCGCCGCGAGCAGCCGGAGGTCCGGAGCGGCCGGCGGCCACGTCACCAGCGCCGTCCTCGAGGAAACCGGCGTCCGCTTCGAGGCCGAAGCACTGACCGGCGTCTACGAGAACATGAAGCGCGGCATCGTCTCGCTGGTCTTCCGCTGCCGGCCGACGGCCGGCGAACCACGCCCAACCGACGAGGCCGTGGCTTTCCGTTCCGGCCGCTACATCATGCCCGCTCCCGCCAGAATCCGTTCCGCTCCAGTCTCGCGGGCCGTACGCCACGGCCAACCGGCTCTCGCCGGCTGCCGGGCTCCCCTCGGGGAAGCCCGGCAGTGGCTCGCCTACGGTGTGATCGCCCAGCCGTAGCGCGCGTCCGTCGGGTTCTGGCCGAACGCCGCCGGGCCGAACGTCATGGCGTTCTTCGTCGTGGTCCCGGAGTTCGACCCGCGCAGCGTGGTGACGACGCCGGCACCGTACGGCGCGCCGTCCCAGGACTTGTTCTCGCCGACCGCCGAGGCCGTCAGATCCGCCCGGCCGTCCGCGTTGTGGTCGATCAGGGAGACCAGCCAGCCGAACTCGTCCCCTTGCTCCGCGGTGTCCGGGACGCCAGAGCTGTCCTGGGTGAACGCCTTGGCTTTCGCGGTGGTCAGGCCGCTCCCGCCACCGCGCAGGACGACGACCTCGCCGGCGGCTGTCGCGCCATGAACGGCCTTGCCCTGCGCCCCGACGGCGACGTCGGGGTAGCCGTCGCCGTCGACGTCACCGACCGCCACGGCCGAGCCGAACTGGTCCCCGTACACGCTGGTCCCCGGCACGCCGGAGGTGTTCTGGTCGATCGTCTGGACGCGGCCGCCGGTGAAGCCGTTCGCGGTGCCGTACTCCACCTCGATCTGTCCACCGGTGTAGCCCGCGGGCTGGCCGGCGACCAGGTCGGCGTGGCCATCCTTGTCGATGTCGCCGACGGCGATGCTGACGCCGCCGTCCACCAGGACCCGGGCGTCACCCTGAATCCCGTTCGCCGAGCCGGGAAGGTAATAGACCTCCGGCGTGCCGCCGACCGCGGTCCAGGCGGCCAGCACGTCGGTGTAGCCGTCCCCGTTGACGTCGCCGGTGATGATTCCGTCCTCGCCGCCCCAGCCGTCTTCACCGCCGAGGGAAATCGCGGGATTGTCGTAGCCGCCGTGCGGGAAGCTGTAAGTGTCGACCGTCCCGGTGACGTAGACCGAGCGGGAGCCGACCAGCAGGTCGACCTGACCGTCGCCGTTGACGTCCCCCGCCCCGACGGCGCTTCCGATCGCCCTGTCGCCGGGCACGAGGTACCCGTTGCCGAGGCCGTCCGCGCTGCCGAACAGCACCGTCACCGAGCCGCTGGTGGTGTTGCCGTCGATGCTCTCCCCGAGTGAGCCGACGGCGAGGTCGGCGAAGCCGTCCCCGTTGAAGTCGCCGGCCGCGAGGGAGGATCCAAAGGCGTCGCCTTCCTCCGGATCGTCCGGCACTCCGGCGCTCGCCTGGCTGATCGTCACGCCGTTCGCCGGGTCGAGCCCGTTCTTCGAGCCGTAGACGATGGTGACGTATCCGGCGCCCCCGAGGCCGTCGACCGTGCCGCCTGGCCCGCCGATCGCGATGTCCTGGTAGCCGTCCCCATTGAAGTCATGCCCCGGTTGTGCCGACGTCGCCGAGTGGGCCGGCCCGGCGATCACCATGAGCGCGGCGGTCGTCGCGAGCGCGGCAGCCCCCCGTGTGAACAGACGTCTTCTCATTCCCCGTACTCCTTCCAACGTCTGCACGGAAGACGCTCACGCCGAAACGGCGGACCACAGAAACCAAACAAATGGCGCATTACGGCCACCCGGTGCACCGAACACCTGATCAGCCCGTCGGGTCCAGCCCACTTACGAGCTATTTTGCGGTTCGCCGGAACTTCGGACCCTCACCGAGGCAGGACCGAGGTCGCTGTGGTGACCGGGTCAGCCGCGAGTCGACCGGTGTGGTGAGCGCTGGCATGCTGAGCCGATGGGAATATTCAACCGAGGAAATCCCGATTCAAGGCATTACACCGCGCCAGGATGCTCGGCGCACGGGCCTTGCCAGGCGCTGGGGGCGATGCGTCCGGAGGTGCGGGACGCGCAGTTGTCCCTGATCATCAGTCGTCAGCAGGACGGCGGGCTCGGGTCCGACCCGGTCGCCTATGACATCGGCGAGGGGCTGTCCGCCGTCCTCGTCGTCAAAGCCGAGTCACGTCGGCGCGGCGGCTCGCACGAGGCGATGACGGTGGCCCAGCATGCCGCGGCCCAGTGGGGCGCCGACCCCGGTGCGCTCTGGCAGCGCGCACTGGCGAACATGCGTCAGGACAAGCTCAACATCCGGGCGTTCGACACCAACGTCGGCGTCAAAATGCACGTCGTGAACGGCACCGGCTGGCCCGCTGTCGGCCAAGCGCTGCGCGTCGAGGAGGTGCTGGGCACCTCGCTGCCGAACGGCGCGATCGTCACCCTGCCCACCAACAACTCCTTCATCGCCCTGCCGATCCAGTCGCGCCAGGCGCTGAACATGATCCCGTTCCTCGTGCAGACGAGCCGGCAACTGATGAAGGGCGATCCGGCGCCGATGAGCGACGGCGTGTTCTGGTACTCCCGCGGCCGCTTGGAGTCGATGGGCGTCACCCTGAAGAGCGACCAGGACTTCGGTATGAGGTTCTCCGGCACGTTCAAGCAGATGCTGGACTCCCTCCCGCAGAGCTGACGGACGCCCGAGACGGAAACGGGCCGCCGGCAGCGCTGGCGAGCAGCTCACGGCGCGCGTCGTCGACGTGCCGAACCGCTCGGCGACCTTGCCGGGCCTTGTCCGCGCCGCGGCATCTCCCCTGGTCAGTGCGGCACTAGAGAAGGTGGCGGAGGCGTACGGGAATCGAACCCGCCCACGACGCCGAGCGCCGTGCAGTGGTTTTGAAGACCATGGGGGCCACCAGGCACCCTCCCGCCTCCGCCCGTGAGCCTACTCAGGTACCCGCGGGTGTGCGCCAGAGGATGGCGCGTTCGGCCGCGGTCCAGAGGGTCGTGGTGAGGACGTACAGGCCGGCGGCCAGGGGAACGTACGCGGCGACCAGCAGGGTGCCGTACGGAAGGACGCGCGTCACCCGGCCGAGGGGGCCCGGCGGTGTCGGCGCCTGCCGGGACGTCCACCAGGCCACGACGGCGAGCAGCGCGAACAGGCCCAGGAAGACCAGGCCGTGCGGGCCGAAGGCTCCGGCGGACAGGAGCCAGCGCGCGCCCAGGGGCGTGCCGAGCAGCGTGTGGGCCAGCAGCAGGTTCGCGTGCCCGCCCACGGCCGGGGACAGGAAGATGCGGTAGACGACGGCGAAGACCGGCATCTGCAGCAGCGACGGGCCGATCCCGGCCCACATCGAGGTGCCTTCGGCGCGGTAGAGGGCGCCGATCTCCTGATGCGCGCGGACCGGGTCGGCGCGGTGACGTTCGCGAAGCTTTTTGACCTGCGGTTCCAGGCGCAGGCGCGCCTGGTTGGCCCGGGCCTGCCGGACGCTCAGCGGCAGGAGCGCCAGGCGGACGCAGGCGGTGAACGCGATGACGGCGACGGCGGCGCTGAGGCCGCCCGTGAGCGGTTCCAGCAGGGACATGAGGCCGGTGACGAGGTGGTACGCGACGCCGACGGCGGCGTCGAACAGTGCGAACATGCGGTGAGGAGACCCTTCGGCTCGAACTCCTGAGAGGACAGGCGGAAGGGCCGCACCCGCGCGGCGGCCACGGGGCCCGGCGGACGGTGGAGGCCAGGGGCCCCACCCGCTCGGCGGGGCGTCTCCCCGCGGAGCGGAATGAACCGGTCAGGCGACGACACGGCGAGCCCGCCGCGCGGCGGGCTCGGGAGAACCGGCGCTAACGATGTGCGGCCCGGGTACGGGCCGACGGCGCTCGGGGACGTGGGCGGCCCGCGGCGTTGGGGTCGCACAGCCGGACGATGGCGGTACGGCGGGCACGCGAGCGCATCGCCGGCGACGGCCCGGCCCCCTCCGCGGCGAACCGCACTGCGGGACGGCGCGCGGCGAGCAGCACCAGCCCGGCAACGGCGAGAGCCGCCGCGGCGAGCAGAACCCCGGACGGCGTGAGCGCGTCGGCGACGTCCCAGCCCGCGACCAGCACGGTGACGGCGACGGCCAAGATCCGGGTCATGCCCTACAGACGCTCACCGCCTCACACCGGTTCCCCGGAACCTCCGGAATCTCCGGTAAGACGAGCAATCCACCGAACGGCACCTTGGCCGGGCCCGACAGAATTCCGGCGACAGGCCAACGACCGAAGGACACGAAAGGAATGGCCGGTCACCGTCGGCGGGACGGCGAGAACCAGCCGGCGCGGGAGACCCGGCATGTCCTCGAAGCCGAATGACGGACCCCGCGCCATCCGGCGTCCGGGTTCCCCAGGGGACGCCGGGCCCTCTGCGTCGGTTCGTGTCAGTCGTCCTGCTGGTGAGGCGGGCGTCCGTCGACGCTGAGCGTCATCGGTTCCCTGCGCCGCCCGGCGAGCGACCCATCGGCAGGCGGTCAGGCGTCGTACAGGGTCGCGAACGTGTCGGCGTACTTGGCGTGGATCACCCGGCGCTTCAGCTTCAGCGTCGGTGTCAGCTCCTCGCTCTCCGCCGTCCACTCGTCCGGCAGCAGGCGCCAGCGTTTGACCTGTTGTACGCGGGCCAGTCGGCCGTTGGCCGCCTCGACGGCGTGGGCGATCTCCTCCAGGACCAGCGGATGGGACGCCAGGGCCGCCAGGTCTCCCTCGACGCCGCGCGCCGCGGCCCACGCCGGTGCGACCTCGCCGTCCAGGGTCAGCACGGCCACCACGTAGCGCCGCCCGTCACCGTACGCCAGGGCCTGGCCGACCAGGGGGTGTTCCTTCAGCAGGTTCTCGATGAGCGACGGGGCGATGTTCTCCCCACCCGCCGTGATGATGATCTCCTTCTTGCGGTCGACGACCTTCAGGAAGCCGTCGTCGTCGAGTTCGCCGAGGTCGCCGGTGTGCACCCAGCCGTCGGCGTCCAGCAGGTCGTCCGAGGGCCGGTTGAGGTAGCCGGGCGTGCAGATGGTGCCGCGGATGAGGATCTCACCGTCGTCGGCGATCCGGATCTCGATGCCCGGCATCGCCCGCCCCACCGTGCCGAGCTTGAAGGAGTCCGGCCGGTTCGCGGTGGCCGCGCCGGTCGTCTCCGTCATCCCGTACACGTCGAGGATGCGCAGGCCCAGGCCGGCGAAGAAGCGCGCCACGTCGATCGGCAGCGGCGCGGCGGCGCTCAGCGTCTGCCGTACGCGGTCCAGGCCGATCAGGGCGCGCATCGGCGCGAGCACGGTCTCGTCGGCCCGCTGGAACGCCTCCAGCACGGCCGGGGTCGTCTCCCGCCCGTACTCGCACGACTCGACGTACGCCCGTCCGGCGTCCATCGCGGCGGTGACGGCGGCGCGCCGGGAGTCGTCCTGCTCCGCGGCGAGGACGGCCTGGATGGCGGCCATCATCTTCTCCCACACGCGGGGCACGCCGAAGAAGCCGTGCGGGCGCGCCCGGGCCAGCGTGGCCGCGAGTCCGCCCGGGTCGGGGCAGAAGTAGACGTGCGTGCCGCGGACGACCGGCAGGTAGATGCTGATCACCCGGTCGGCGATGTGGGCGAACGGCAGGTAGGAGACACCGACGCTGCCCGCCGGGAGCTCGGACGTCATGTCCGACACGCAGCACTCGTACAGCGCCATGCGGTGCGTGACGATGACGCCCTTGGGGCGGCCGGTCGTCCCCGAGGTGTAGAGCACGGTCAGCGTGGAGTCCGGCGTGAGGTCGCGCCAGCGTTCGACGCCGGGCTCCCCCATGCGCAGGAACTTCTCCCACGACATGTACGGATCGCCGGACGGGCAGTCCTCCAGCACGATCACCGCCCGCAGGTCCGGCAGCCGGGACAGGACCGGCGCCCAGCGCTCGACCTGGGACGGGCCGTCCAGGACGGCGTACCGGGCGTCACAGTCGCCGACAACGTACGCGATCTGCTCGGGTGCCAGCGTCGCGTACAGGGTGGTCGGGACGCCTCCCGCGTGCACGACGCCGAGGTCGGCCAGGACGTGCTCGGTGCGGTTGGGCATCATCAGCGCGACCGTGCCGCCCGGCTCCAGGCCGAGCGCGGTGAACGCCGCGGCGATCCGCAGCACCCGATCCCGGGCCTCGGACCAGGTCAGAGTCTCCTCACCCTGGGTGAAGGCGGGGGCGTCCGGATGCCGCGTCGCCGTCTCCAGCAGCGCGTCGGCGATCGTGGCACCCGCGATCATCTTCTCGACCTCGGCCCGCTCCTCCAGCACGCCCATCACACGCCTCCGGTGTCAGTGCTCGCTTACAGGGCAGCATCGCACCATGGAGAACTCCGCTCGGACAAGGGTTACGGCAGGATGAGTTCCGTCGCGGAACACCGACGCGGAGGGGCCTCATGAAGTATCGGCTCACGCAGTACGCCCACGGCGGCGGCTGCGCCTGCAAGATCCCGCCGGGCGAGCTCGAGTCGGTCGTGGCCGGGCTCATCGAGGCCCCT
This sequence comes from Actinoallomurus sp. CA-142502, assembly GCF_050936355.1. NCBI lineage: Bacteria > Bacillati > Actinomycetota > Actinomycetes > Streptosporangiales > Thermomonosporaceae > Actinoallomurus > Actinoallomurus sp. CA-142502. The sequence goes on along the minus strand of NZ_JBNJMY010000001.1, from coordinate 5,328,472 downwards.
CGCCCGGACGACCTGGTCATCGGCCTCGACGACGGCGACGACGCGGCCGTCGTGCGGATCGAGGAGGACAACGCCGTGGTCGCCACGGCCGACTTCTTCACGCCCGTCGTCGACGACCCGTACGACTGGGGGCGGATCGCCGCGGCCAACGCCCTCTCGGACGTGTACGCCGTCGGCGGCCGTCCACTGGTCGGCGTGAACCTCCTGGGCTGGCCGCGCGACACGCTGCCGATGGAACTCGCACGCGAGGTCCTGCGCGGCGGGCTCGACGTGGCGCGCGAGGCGCGCTGCCACGTCGCGGGCGGGCACAGCGTGGACGACCCGGAGCCGAAGTACGGCATGGCCGTGACCGGCCTCGCCGACCCGGCGCGGCTGCTCCGCCTGGACGCCGGACGCCCGGGCATGCCGCTCTGCCTGACCAAGCCGCTGGGCATCGGCGTGCTGAACACGCGGCACAAGACGACCGGCGAGGTCTTCCCCCAGGCCGTCGCGGCGATGACGACCCTCAACGCGGGCGCCTCACGGGTCGCGCTGGACCGCGGTCACGCCTGCGCCACCGACGTCACCGGCTTCGGCCTGCTCGGCCACCTGTACAAGATGGCGCGGGCGAGCGGGGTCACCGCGGTGATCGACTCGTCCGCCGTCGACTACCTCGACGGCGCGCGCGAGGCGGTACGGGACGGTTTCGTCTCCGGTGGCACGCGACGCAACCTCTCCTGGGTGAGCCCGCACACCGACTTCGGCGGCGTCGCGGAGGAGGACCGGCTGCTGCTGGCCGACGCGCAGACCTCCGGAGGTCTCCTCGTCGCCGGAGAGATCCCGGGCGCCCCGGTCGTCGGCGAGCTCATCGGGCGCGAAAGCCACACCGTGATCGTTCGCGAGTAGATCGCCGAGGGTACGAAGCAGGCACACTCTCATGGCCGCTGCGGAGATTCGGGGGAGACCGCATGGCCGCATCGGCGACCGACGCATGCCGCGAACGCCGCTTCCTGGGGCATCCGCGGGGGCTCGCCACCCTGTTCCTGACCGAGATGTGGGAGCGCTTCAGCTTCTACGGCATGCGCAGCATCCTCGTGCTGTTCCTCGCGGCCCCCGCGGCCGAGCACGGCCTCGGCCTCGCGGATGGCACGGCCAAGGCGCTGGCCGGCGTGTACTCGGCCATGGTCTACCTGGTCACGCTGCCCGGCGGCTGGATCGCCGACCGGATGCTCGGGCCGCGCCCGTCCGTCCTGTACGGCGGCGTGATCATCATGCTGGGGCACATCGCCATGTCGATGCCCGGCGGCGCCGGGTTCGTCTACCTCGGGCTCACCCTGATCATCGCCGGCACCGGGCTGCTCAAGCCGAACATCGCCACGCTCGTCGGCCACCTGTACGGCGAGGACGAGGACGCCCGCCGGGACGCCGGGTTCTCCATCTTCTACATGGGCATCAACCTCGGCGCGTTCCTCGCACCGCTGGTCGTGGGCACGCTCGGGCAGAAGGTGTCCTGGCACCTCGGTTTCGGCGTCGCCGCGGTCGGCATGGCGCTGGGCCTGGCCCAGTACGTCCTCGGCCGCCGGCACCTGCCCGGCGGGCGGCCGTCCCGCCGGCTCGACGACCGGGAGCGCCGCCACCTGCACACGGCCGTCCTCGCCGGCTCCGCCGCCGTCGCCGCGATCGTCCTCCTCGGCGCGGCCACCGGCACGCTCACGCTCGACAACATCACCTGGGCGGTCGCCGTCGTCCCGCTCGGCGTCGCCGTGGCCTACTTCGCGTTCATGTTCTTCGGCAGCCACGAGATCACCTCGGAGGAGCGCGCCCGGCTGCGCGCCTACGTCTGGCTCTTCGCCGCGGCGTCGGTGTTCTGGATGGTCTACGACCAGGCCGCCACGGAACTCACGACGTTCGCGCAGCACAAGACCGACCTCTCCGTGGCCGGCTGGGACGTGCCGTCGAGCTGGCTGCAGGCGATCAACCCCATCATGGTGATCGTGCTCGCCCCGGCGTTCGCCGCCCTGTGGGTACGGACGGGCGACCGGCTGAGCACTCCCCTGAAGTTCACCGCCGCGATGGTGCTCGTCGGCCTGTCCTTCGTGGTCATGATGTTCGCCGCGGCCAAGGCCTCTCACGGCGTCCGGGTCTCCGCGCTGTGGCTCGTCGTCACGTACCTCATCCAGACCACCGGTGAGCTGTGCCTGAGCCCGGTCGGGCTGTCGGTGACGACCAAGCTCGCGCCGCGGGCGTTCGCCAGCCAGATGATCGGCCTGTGGTACCTCGCCATCGCCGTGGGCGACGCCGTCGGCGGCCAGATGACCCGGCTGGCCGGCACCGTACTGTCCGAACCGGCCTACTTTCTTACCCTGGCGCTTCTCGCGCTCGTGACCGGCGCCGCCCTCGCGGCCGGAATCCGGCCGTTGCGCGCCCTGATGGCCGAGCACCCCGCGAGCGGCTGACCCGCACCGACACGCCCGCACCCCCTCTGTCTCAGTGATGACCGAATTCGGTCATCAGAGCGTTTCGCCGGGATCCAAACGGTAAACACCACCGTCGAAGGTAAAAGAGCAATTTGCGCAGTGGGGCGAGTCCTAGTTGGGTAAGAGGACACGTTTTACGGGGAAAGAAGGGGCGGCCGTTCGTGCATGAGCAACCCGAGGGCTACGGCCAGCAGCCACAGGGACAGGGGCCTGGCGGCTATCCTTCGCAGCCTCCGCCCTACCCGGGCGGACAACCGGGACAGCAGCCTCCGTACGGGCAGCAACCGCCGTACGGCCAGCAGCCCTCGTACGGCCAGCAGCCTCCTTACGGCGCGCAGCAGCCTCCCGGCGGTCCTCCGCCCTGGGGCCAGCCCGGCGCCGGCGGGTTCGGGCCGCAGGACCCGATGGGTCCCGGCGGCTGGGGACCGCTTCCGCCTCCCGGACCGCCCGGCAAGAGCAACTCCGGGCCGATCGTCGTCGTCGCGATCGTGGCGGCGCTGGTGCTGCTGGGCGGCGGCGGCGCGATCATCTGGGCGCTGAGCAGCGACGACGGCAAGAAGCCCGTCAACCCGGTGGCAGCCAGCACGCAGCCGACCGCGGCTCCGAGCTACACACCGCCGAACGACGTGCCGAGCACCCTCCCGACACCGTCCGACTCCGCCACGCCGTCGGGCTCGCCCACGGTGGACGAGTCGATGTTCGTCCAGGCCGGTGACTGCGTACGGATCGCGGGCAAGGCACCGGACCTGAAGATGTTCAAGACCGACTGCGACTCGGCGCCGTACAAGGTGCTCAAGCGGTTCTCCGGCACGTCGGACAAGAACAAGTGCAGGAGCGTCTCGGGTTACACGACGGCGTTCTGGGCCAAGAGCAAGAAGTACACCTTCCTCAGCTACGTGCTCTGCCTCAAGCGCCAGTAGCCCGGCGGGCCCGCTGGGGCACCACGGTGTACTTGGGGTCCTCGGCCGAGGCGAGCCCGGCGTAGAAGACGCCGAACCGCGTGCACAGCGCGCCTCCGGTGAGGGCGAGCCCGGACACCACCGCGGCGGTACGGCTGCGGCCGGCGACGAGCGTGCCGGCCGCGCCCGCCGCCGTGAGCCCGCGGCCGAGACGCAGCAGCGTGCCCGCGCGCCCCGTCCGGTACGGCTCGGAGATGAGTTCGGCCTGCTCGCGCATTCCCGCGCCCTTCTCCAGGGTGCCGGCCGCGGCGAGCTCCAGGCCCGCGCCCAGCAGGGCCATCCGTCGCGCCGGCCCGGCCTGCCCGCGCGGGACGGCGGCCATCCCGACGGCGCCCGCGCTCGCGAGCGCGCTGCCCGCGAACAGCAGCGGGAGGTGACGGTACCCCTCGTGCCAGGCCGGAACGGCCGTGTCGGCCATCAGCACACCGGTGTAGGTGGCCAGTACGGGGCCGGTCAGCGCGGCGCCCGCGCCGGCGGCCCGGCCGAGCCACGGCGCGATCCCGGTCACCCCGGAGGCGGCCGACAGGCCGGTGAGACCTCCGTGCGTGGCCAGCACCCACGACCCGACGCTCATCGGCGAGGTCGGCTTGAACACCCGCAGCATGTTCAGGAACCGCTCCGGTCGCCCCAGCTCGGCGATGAGCAGCGCCGAGCCCGCGGCCGCGGCCGTCGCGGCGGTGACCCGGCCGGTGAGCGAGAGCCGCCCGCGCCCGGTCGCGTCGGCCATCGCCGCCATCGCCGCCGCGGCTCCCGACAGCCCGCCGAAGTAGAGGTAGCCGGGCAGGTGGGGCGCCTGCCAGCGCGGCCGTTTCAGCACCGGCCGCCCGTAGTAGGACCCGAACTCCGCGCGCGGCACCATCGACCGCTCGCCCCCGCGGTTCGGCATCAGCGCCTCCCGAGAAAGGACACGGCGACGCAGCCGGCCAGGGCCGCCGCGGCGCCCCCGGCCCACTTCCACATCGCGGGCAGGTCGCGCGTGGTCACCACCGGGTCCGGCGGCAGGCCGTAGGTCTCCGGCTCGTCCAGCAGCAGGAAGAACGCGCCGTCGCCGCCGACGCCGTCGTTCTCGTCCTCGCCGTAGAGGCGCGCCTCCGCGACGCCCTCCGCGTGCAGCTCGTCGAGGCGGGCACGGGCGCGTTCGCGCAGCTCGTCCAGTGGCCCGTACTGGATCGAGTCGGTCGGGCAGGCCTTGGCGCACGCGGGCTCCATGCCGTCGCCGATCCGGTCGTAGCACATCGTGCACTTCCAGGCGCGGCCGTCGCCCTCACGCCGGTCGATCACGCCGTACGGGCAGGCCGACACGCAGTAGGCGCAGCCGTTGCAGACGTCCTGCTGCACGACGACGGTGGCGAACTCGGTGCGGAACAGCGCGCCGGTCGGGCACACGTCGAGGCACGCGGCGTGCGTGCAGTGCTTGCACACGTCCGAGGCCATGAGCCAGCGGGTGCCGCCGTCGCCGTCGCCGACCTCGCGGGGCCGGGACTGCTCGATGAACGCCACGTGCCGCCACGTGCTCGCGCCGAGCTGGCCGGTGTTGTCATACGACATGCCGGTCAGCGCGAACCCATCGTCGGGGATGGCGTTCCACTCCTTGCACGCCACCTCGCACGCCTTGCACCCGATGCACACCGACGTGTCGGTGAAGAACCCGGCGCGCGCCGGCGGGTCGGCGTACCCCGCGTCCTCGGCGACGTCGTGCAGCGGCCCGTACAGGCTGTCGCTCATCTCAGTCCTCCGGGATTCCCGCCTGGCGGCGGTAGCGGCGTACGAGGGCACCGAGCGCGGCGCCCTGGGGACGGCGGCCGGGGCGGATGTCGCAGGTCGCGGCCTTGCTCTCCTGAATGTGGGTGTTCGCGTCGAGCACGATGGGCAGCAGGTCGTTGGCCGAGTCGCCCCGCACGACGCCGGAGGTACCCCAGTGGTAGGGCAGCCCGACCTGGTGGACGGTGCGGCCCTGGATCCGCAGCGGCGACATCCGCTCGGTGACCAGCACCCGCGCCTCGATCGCGGTCCGCGCGGTGACGATCGTGGCCCAGCCGCCGTTGGTGAGCCCGCGCTCGGCCGCCAGGGCCGGGGACACCTCGCAGAACATCTCCGGCTGCAGCTCGGACAGGTACGGCAGGAAGCGGCTCATGCCGCCCGCCGTGTGGTGCTCGGTGAGCCGGTACGTCGTGAAGGCGTACGGGTACACCGTGCTGCCGGCGGGGTGGTAGCGGTTGCCGCGCCGCGGATACAGCTGCCGGGCCGGGTTGTCCTGCTGGGCGTAGAGCGGGTTCGCGACCGGCGACTCCTGCGGCTCGTAGTGGGTCGGCAGCGGCCCGTCGACGAGTCCCTTGGGCACGAACAGCCACGCCTTGCCGTCGGTCTGCATGATGAACGGGTCGGTCCCGGCGATGGCGTCCTGCGCCGTCGCCCCCTCCGGAGGCTCGTACGACGGCGGCTTGGTCTTCTCGAAGTCCGGCACGTCGTGGCCGGTCCACTGCTCGCCGTCCCACCAGACGTAGGCCTTGCGCTCGCTCCACGGGCGGCCCTCGGGGTCGGCGGAGGCGCGGTTGTACAGGATGCGGCGGTTCGCCGGCCAGGCCCAGCCCCACTCGGGCGCCACCCACGACTGCTCCGGGCCCGGCCTGCGGCGCGCGGTCTGGTTGACGCCGCCGGTGTAGCAGCCGGAGTAGATCCAGCAGCCGGAGGAGGTCGAGCCGTCGTCCTTCAGCGCGGTGAAGCCGGAGAGCGGCCTGCCGTCGCCGTCGTATCCGTTGATCTCGGCCAGCACGGCCTCGGCGGACGGGTCGTCGTGCGGCCCCTCGACCGGATAGTCCCAGGTCAGCTCCTGGATCGGCCGGTCGTTCCGATCCGTTGAACCGGCCAGCCGCTCACGTACGCGCAGGCCCAGGTGGTAGATGAACCACAGGTCGCTGCGCGCGTCGCCCGGCGGGTCCAGCGCCTTGTGGTGCCACTGGAGCAGACGCTGGGTGTTGGTGAACGTGCCGTCCTTCTCGGTGTGCGCCGCGGCGGGCAGGAAGAACACCTCGGTGGCGATCTGCTCCGGGCTGGTCTCGCCGGCGGCGATCTCCGGGGAGTTCTTCCAGAACTCCGCGCTCTCGATGAGGTTCAGGTCGCGCACCACGAGCCACTCGGTCGCGGCGAGGCCCTGCCGCTGGAGCCGCCCGCCCGCCGACCCGACGGCCGGGTTCTCCCCCATGAGGAAGTAGCCCTTGACCTTGCCGGCGATCTGGTCCAGCACCGTGTGGTAGGTGCCGTGGTCGCCGGTCAGGCGCGGCAGGTAGTCGAAGCAGAAGTCGTTGTCCGCGGTGGCGGCGTCGCCCCACCAGGCCTTGAGCAGGCTGACCATGTAGGCACGCTTGTTGCCCCAGAAGCCGGTGTCTCCGGCCGCGCGTTCGAGGTAGGTGTCGAGGTCTTCGTGCTCGTGGGCGTACGGCATCGGCAGGTAGCCCGGCAGCAGGTTGAACAGTGTCGGGATGTCGGTGGAGCCCTGGATGCTCGCGTGCCCGCGCAGCGCGAGGATGCCGCCGCCCGGCCGGCCGATGTTGCCCAGCAGCAGCTGCAGGATCGCGGCCGTGCGGATGTACTGGGCGCCGACCGTGTGCTGGGTCCAGCCGACGCTGTAGACGAACGCGGTCGTCCGGTCGCGGCCGGAGTTCGCCACGATGGCGTCGGCGAGCTCGGCGAACCGCTCCGGGCCGATGCCGCACATCTCCTCGACCAGCTCGGGTGTGTACCGCGCGAAGTGCCGCTTGAGGATCTGGTAGACGCAGCGCGGGTGCTCCAGCGTCTCGTCGCGGCGCGGGGCGTGCCCGGTCTGCGACGGCGTCGCCTCGAACGTCGCGCCCGGCCCGTGTTCGTGGGACCGGTCGTCGTCGGTCTTCGCCTCGTCCCGCGCACCGGCCGCGGCCTGAGCGTCGCCGTTCTGGTACGCCCAGCTCGTCGGGTCGTACTCCCGTTTTTCGGCGTCGTAGCCGGAGAACAGGCCGTCGAGGTCCTCGGTGTCGCGGAAGTCCTCGCCCACGATCGACGCTGCGTTGGTGTAGTTGAGGACGTACTCCCGGAAGTCGTGGCCGCCGCTCAGCACATGGTTGACCAGCGCGCCGAGCAGCACGATGTCACTGCCGGCCCGGATGGGCAGGTGGCGATGCGCCACCGCGCTGGTGCGGGTGAACCGCGGATCGACGTGGAAGACCTTCGCGCCGCGCGCCTTGGCCTCCATCACCCACTGGAACCCGACCGGGTGGCACTCGGCCATGTTCGAGCCCTGGATGACGATGCAGTCGGCGTTCGCCAGGTCCTGCTGGAACGTCGTGGCGCCGCCGCGCCCGAAACTGGTCCCCAGACCGGGGACGGTGGCGGAGTGTCAAATACGGGCCTGGTTCTCGATCTGGATCGCGCCGAGCGCGCTCCAGAGCTTCTTGATGAGGTAGTTCTCCTCGTTGTCGAGCGTGGCGCCGCCGAGGCTGGCGATGCCCATCGTGCGGCGGACGGGCTTGCCCTCGTAGGTGTCCTCCCAGCCGCTCCGCCGCGCGTCGACCACCCGGTCGGCGATCATGTCCATCGCCTCGTCGAGGTCGAGCGACTCCCACTCGGTGCCGTGGGGACGCCGGTAGAGGACCTTCGTCTGGCGGCCCGGGGAGGTGACGAGCTGCTTGCTGGCCGACCCCTTGGGGCAGAGCCGTCCGCGCGAGATCGGGGAGTTCGGGTCACCCTCGATCTGGATGACCTTCTCGTCCTTGACGTAGACCTTCTGCCCGCATCCGACCGCGCAGTAGGGACACACGGATTCGACGACCCGGTCGGCCTGGCCCGTCCGCGCCCGGAGCGCGTCGGTGTCCTTCGACCGCGCGGCCTTGCCACGCCCCAGCCGGTCGGAACCGGTGAGCTGGCGGAGTACCGGCCAATACTCGATGCCCACCCGCTTATTGAACATCCTTTATGGGGGATCTTGCCACCACCCCCGCCCACGACCGTGTTCTCACCGCTCAACGGGGTAGCGTCGGGCGCATGGGCCGAGTGACGGTGCGGCGGCGGATCGCGCACATCGACGAGCGGGGCGCGCGCGGGCGGCCCGACACGCTGGTGGTCGAGGAGCCGTTGGAGATCCGGCTGGCCGGGCGCCCGCTGTCGGTGACGATGCGCACCCCCGGTGACGACTTCGACCTGGTCGCCGGGTTCCTGCACGGCGAGGGCGTGGTGCGGTCCGCCGACGACATCCGGGCGATGCGCTACTGCGCCGACACCGACACGATGAACGTCATCGACGTCACGCTCGCCGAGGGTGTCGAGCCGCCGGAGGTCTCGGTCGACCGGTCGTTCCTCATGACCAGCGCGTGCGGGGTGTGCGGCAAGACGAGCATCGACTCGATCCGGCAGCGGTCGCGGTACGACGTGAGCGCGGACCCGGCGCGGCTGGCCCCGGAGACGCTGGCGCGGCTGCCCGAAACGCTCCGCGACGCGCAGCGGGTCTTCGACCGCACCGGCGGGCTGCACGCGGCCGGGCTGTTCGACGCCGAGGGCACGCTGCTGGCGATGCGTGAGGACGTCGGGCGGCACAACGCCGTCGACAAGGTGGTCGGGTGGGCGCTGAAGGACAAGCGGGTGCCGCTGACCGGGCACGTCCTGCTCGTCAGCGGGCGCGCCTCGTTCGAGCTGACGCAGAAGGCGCTGCTCGCGGGCGTGCCGGCGCTGGCCGCCGTGTCGGCGCCCTCCTCGCTCGCGGCCGACCTCGCCGAAGAGGCCGGGATGACCCTCGTCGGCTTCCTACGCGGCGCGTCGATGAACGTCTACGCCGGCGCGGACCGGATCGAACCTGGCCCTTGACCCGATGGTGCCGGACCGGCATATATTGGACGCCGTGTCCAATGAGCGGAAGCGAACGAGCGAGCGGAGTGGGCGGTGAGGGACGAGCCACCCGCGGAGCGAGTGAGGAGCGGACGCGACCAAGGGACACGTGCCGATGCTCAGGCCGCGGAGCACTCGCGGCGGATCCAGGGGGACGGCGTCGATCTGGCCGTCCACGAACGTGGCCGGGGTCCTGCGGTCCTCCTCGTGCACGGCTTTCCGGACACCCACGCGGTCTGGGACGGGGTCGCCGAGCGGCTGGCGGCACGGTTCCGGGTGATCACCTATGACGTACGCGGCGCGGGCGCCTCGTCGCGGCCCCGGCAGCGCGACGCGTACCGGTTCGAGCACCTCGTCGCGGACATGCGGGCGGTGCTCGACGCGGTGAGCCCGGGCGCGCCCGTGCACCTGGCCGGCCACGACTGGGGGGCGATCCAGTCGTGGGAGGCGGTCTGCGCGATGCCGGAGCGGTTCGCCTCGTTCACCTCGATCTCGGGCCCGTGCCTCGACCACGCCGCGCGCTGGATGCGCGCGGGCCTGCGCCGGCCCTCAGGCGTACGGGCGGTCGCCCGGCAGCTCGCGCACTCGTGGTACATCGCCGCGTTCCAGACCCCGGTCGTGCCCGAGCTGGTCTGGCGGCACATGCTCGCCCGCCGCTGGGCGAGCCTGCTCGAACGCACCGAGGGCGTGGCGGTCCGCACGCACCCGGCGCCGACGCTCGCCGAGGACGCCGCCGCCGGGGTGAACCTCTACCGCGCCAACATGCTCGGCCGCCGCCGCGCCCCGGGCGAGCGGCGTACGACCGTGCCGACCCAGGTCGTGGTCGCGACGGGGGACGCGTTCGTGACTCCGGCGCTGGCCGCCGAGGCCGCCCGCCCGTTCGCCGAGCGGCTCCAGGTGCGCCCGGTCCGCGCTCCGCACTGGGTGCCGCTGACCCAGCCCGGCGAGATCGCCCGCCTGATCGCCGAGCACATCGCCCAGGCCGGCACGAGTGCCGCGCGCTGACCGGGTTGCTTGCGGAGCGGCACGCTGGACACCTCGCACAAGAACGCCAGGTCCGGGTCGTACTGACCGCTTCGCGCTCGGCACCGTTCCGCCACGGTCACGCGCGCCCGGCCGGTCTGCCCGTACCCCGCGGACGCGCGCCACGCCGGCACGCGCCGGGCAGGGGTCCGGGCTCAGACGGTCAGGGTCGCCGAGGCGAGACGGCGGACGAGCGGCTCGTCGATCTCGTGGCCCAGGCCGGGCGTCTCCGGCACCGGCACTCGTCCCTCCGTCGCGCGAATCGGGGGTTCCACCACGTCGTGGGCGTAGTACTTGTCCGAGCCGGACACGTCGCTGGGCAGCGTGAACCCGGGCAGCGCGGCGATCGCCACGTTGGCCGCACGGCCCACGCCGAACTCGTGCATGCCCCCGCACCACACGCGCCAGCCCGCCTCGACGGCGCGGTCGTGCGCGATGCCCGCCACGGTCAGGCCGCCCATCCGCGAGACCTTGATGTTGAGGACGCGTCCCGCGCCGAGCCCCAGTGCCGTGTCGAGCTGGTCCAGGTCGTCCACGGACTCGTCGAGACAGACCGGCGTCTCCAGACGCGCCTGGAGACGGGCGTGCGCGGCCAGGGCGCCCGGCGCGTACGGTTGCTCGATCATGGTCAGGCCGAAGCGGTCGAGCGCGGTGAAGACCTCGGACTGGTCCTCGCCGTAGGCGCCGTTGGCGTCCACGTGCAGCGGCAGGCCGGGATGGGCCGCACGCACGGCGCGCACGGGCTCGACGTCCCAGCCGGGCGCGATCTTGAGCTTGATCCGGCGGTAGCCCTCCGCGGCGTACCGGCCCACCTGGACGAGCAGATCGTCGATCGTCGGTTCGATGCCCAGGCTCACGCCCGCCTCGATGGCCCGGCGGTCGCCGCCGAGCGCGCGGGCGAGCGGCGTGCCGGCCGCCCGCGACCACAGGTCCCAGCAGGCGATGTCCAGGCCGGCCTTGGCGAAGTGGTGGCCGCGGACCCGCTTCCAGAGCGCGCGGACCTGGGCCGGGTGGTCCCAGTCGGCGCCGCGCAGGGCCGGCGCGAGGTACCGCTGGAGCGTCAGCCAGCAGATGTCGACCGTCTCCGAGCAGTAGTACGGGTCGCTGGGCGAGGCGATCTCGCCCCAGCCGACGGCGCCGTCCGCGTCGGCGACGCGGACGAGGATGTGCTCGAGGTGGGTCTTGCGGTGGGAACTCGTCTGGAAGGCGTGGACGAGCGGCAGGCTCAGCCGGAACGCCTCGACCGTGGTCACGCGCGGCACTCAGCTCTCCTCGCGGCTCGGGCGGAAACGGTAGACGGCCGTGTGACCGTCGCAGACACTGCAGGAGATCGCCTGCAGCCCCTCCCCGGTCAGCCGGGTCAGGGCGTCGGCGACGTCGTCCCGCAGGTGGTACGCCGCGGCCCGGTCGCGGGCGACCAGGCCGTCCCAGTCGCGCGGCATGCCGACCAGCACGTCACCGCCGGCCTCCCGGCGGGTCTCGCCCCAGCCGACGTGCGGCGGGCGCGGCAGGTCACGCGAGGCGTCCGCCAGCAGGTCCCACTCGACGATCAGCCGGTCGGTGCGCATGCCGGGATCGCGGCCGGAGTCCTCGACGCCGTACAGGTCGCGGGTGAACCAGCGGCCCGTGGCGCCGAGCACGTCGAAGTTGAAATGGGCGTTGTGCGTGCGCACCGGGTCGAAGGCCCAGCGCATGACGGTCACACCGGTGGACAGGACGTAGTCCCGCTGGCTGAACTTGAGCGTACGGCCGATGCCCCGGCCCTGCCAGCCGGGCAGCACCGCCGCGACCTGCGAGTAGTGGTAGACCGTCGTGGTGTCCGAGCCGAGGAAGCCGTACGTGAAGCCGACGAGGTCCTCCCCGGCGAAGGCGCCGATCACCGAGCCGGCGTTGCGCGAGAGCGCGGCGAGCAGCCGTGGGCTGACCGCCGGGTCGGTGGCGGACAGTGCGAACGCGGTGCGGTAGACCTCCACGCCCGCGCGCATCTCGGCGGCGGTGGTGAGAGGTCGCACGGTGATCGGCGGGGAGAGTGTCAAAATCTTCTCTTCTACGGCAAATGACGATCAGTACGGCGATTTCACGGCAAGTTTAGTATCAAATCCATGGACAACGACCTGGCGCGACGCCTGACCGCGGCGGCGACCGACCTGCTCCCCTTCGGCCGGGAACGGCTGCGCGCGTACGCGCTCGCCGAGTCGCCGTCCGGTGACGCCGAGGCGCTCGCCCGATGCGCCGACCTGATCGAGGCCGGGCAGCGGGAGGCGGGCGGCCGCGTCTACCGCGACGACGGCCACCTCGTCACCGACTTCGGCCCGCAGGACGGCCCGCATCTGCTCCTGGTCGGCCACTACGACACGGTCTGGCCGGTCGGGCGGCTGGCGACCATGCCGTACACCGACGACGGGGCGACCATCGCCGGGCCGGGCACTCTGGACATGAAGAGCGGCCTGGTCGCGGTGGAGATGGCGATGCGCGCGCTGGAGACGGCGGGCGCGGCGCCGGCGCGGCGGGTGCGCCTGGTCACCGTCTCCGACGAGGAGGTGGGCAGCCCGCGCGGCCGCACGGTGGTGGAACGCCATCTCGACGGGGCGGTGGCCGTGCTCGGCCTGGAGTCGCCGCACCCGGACGGCGCGCTGAAGAGCGCGCGCCGCGGGAGCACCCGTGTCCTGCTGAGCGTTCGCGGGCGTGAGGCGCACGCGGCGCTCGACCCCGGCAAGGGGATCTCCGCCATCGACGAGCTGCTGGACCAAGTGGCGGCGGCGCGCGCGGCGGTGCCCGACGACGGCACGACCCTGTTCAACGTCGGGCGGATCGAGGGCGGCAGCCGGGCCAACGTCGTCGCCGGGAGCGCCTCGGCCGAGATCGGGCTCCGGTTCGCCTCCGCCGAGGCCGAACGTCGGGTGCTCGACGCGCTGACCGGAGCCCGGGCGCGCCGGCCGGGCGCCGTCGTGACGGCCACGGTGCTGTCGAGCCGCCCGACCTGGCCCGAACGCGACGAGAACCCGCTGCTGGAGAGCGTCACGCGGATCGGGGCGGCGCTGGGTCAGCGGATCACCGGCCGCCCGGCGGCGGGCGCGGGCGACACGAACCTGCCGGGCTCGCTCGGCCTGCCCACGCTCGACGGCTTCGGCCCGCGCGGCCGGGGCGCCCACGCGGAGGACGAGTCGATCGCGGTGCCCGCGCTCGCCGAACGCGCGGCCCTGCTCGCCGCGATCATCGCCGGGCTGTAGCCGCGACGCGTTCTACACGTAGGCGGGCCGGGGCGGCTGGGCGACGGCCGCGCCGCTCCGGGCGGCGGCCAGGCGGGTGACGGCCTCGCGCAGCTCCTGCGGCGGCAGGACGTACGGCACGCGCAGGTGGTCGTCCAGGATCCCGTCCACCCCGAAGGCGGTGCCCGGGACGATGTGCAGGCCGTGGGGCGCGGCCGCCGCGGCGAGGGCCGTGCTCGAGATGCCCGGCAGCCGGACCCACAGCGACAGGCCGCCCGGCGGGACGGTGAACGCCCAATCCGGCAGTTCCTCGCGCAGCGCGGCGACCAGGGCCTCACGCCGCTCCCGCAGAACCGCGCGGCGGGCCGCGACGATCGGCTCGACGCGGCCGAGCAGCTCGGTGACGATGAGCTGTTCGAGTACGGGGCTGGCCAGGTCGACCGCGTCGCGCGCCTCGGCGAGCCGCCGCACCAGCGCCTGCCCGGCGCGGATCCAGCCGATCCGCAGGCCGCCCCACATCAGCTTGGACACCGAGCCGATGCTGATCACGCGGCCGTCGGTGTCGTGCGCGGCGAGCGGCCTCGGGCGTGGCACGTCGTCGACGGCGAGTTCGGTGAAGGTCTCGTCGCTCACCACGTACGCGCCCGTGGCGCGGGCGGTGGCCACGAGCGCCGCGCGGTCGTCGTCGCCCATGAGGCGGCCGGTGGGGTTCTGGAAGTCGGGGATCAGGTACGCCAGCCGGGCCGCGCCCTGCCGCATGCCGCCGGCGATCAGCTCCAGGTCCCAGCCCGCGTTGACGCCGGCGGGCACGAGCCGGGCACGGGCGAGGCGGAGCGCGTCGAGCGCGTGCGGATACGTCGGCGACTCGACGAGGACGGCGTCGCCGGGCCGTACGAAGGTCTGCAGCACCAGATACAGGGCGTGCTGCCCGCCGGTGGTCACGAGGATCTGCTCGGGCAGGGTCGGGACCCCGCGCGCGGTGTACCGCTCGGCGATCGCCCGGCGCAGGACGGCCAGACCCAGCGGCTCGTACCCGGGTCCGCCGGTGTGGCGTGGCAGTTCCGCGACGGCGGCGGCGACGCACTCGTCGAAGCCGGGCGGCGCGGCGGGCGCCACGCAGGCGAGGTCGATGAGCGTGCGGTCCTCGGCGAACGCGTGACGGGCGGACGGGGGCGTGCCGTTCGGCAGCGCGGTCCAGCTCCCGGCGCCCTGGCGGCTCTCGACGTACCCGTCCGCGCGCAGCGCGTCGTAGGCCGAGGTGACCGTCGTGCGGCTCACGCCGAGGGCGGCGGCCAGGTCGCGCTCGGCGGGCAGCCGCGTGCGCAGCGGCAGGCGGCCGTCGAGCACGAGGCCGCGCAGCGCGGCGGCGATCGCGGCGTAGTACGGCCGCTCCGGGGGCGGTCCGCCGAGGAGCCGCGCGAGGTTGGCCGCGTTGATGGACCTGGTCGACATAAGGCCACTTTTCCTGATTGGCCCTTATCTTTCAAGCCACTCTTCTGTCGTAATGGCCTCGGCGCGCACAGACGAAGGGGAACCCACGTGCTCATCCGCAGATTGGCCCAGCTGTACGTCGGATTGGCCCTGTACGGCCTCGGCATCGCCCTGCAGGTCGCCTCGCGGCTGGGCAACGACCCCTGGGACACGCTCCACCAGGGCCTCGCGCGTCAGACCGGCCTGTCGATCGGCACCTGGATCATCATCGCCGGCGCGCTGGTCATGCTGCTGTGGATCCCGCTACGGCAGCGTCCCGGGCTCGGCACGATCAGCAACGTCGTCCTCATCGGCGTGTTCGCCGACCTGTTCCTCTGGCTGCTGCCCGACCCGCACGGCCTTCCGCTGCGCTCGGCGTACCTGGTCGCGGCCATCCTCGTCGGCGGCTTCGCGACCGGCTGCTACATCGGGGCGGGCCTGGGTCCGGGCCCGCGCGACGGGCTGATGACCGGTCTCGCGGCGCGCGGCCACTCCGTACGGGTCGTGCGCACCGGCATCGAGGTGAGCGTACTGGTGCTCGGCTGGGCCCTCGGCGGCACCGTCGGGGCAGGCACGCTGCTGTACGCCGTGGCGATCGGCCCGCTCACCCAGCTCTTCCTGCCACGGCTGACGGTCGGGCGATCCCCCGCGGCGGCGACTCAGCCGCCGGGATCGAGCCGGTCGCTCGGGCGGCGTACCGACGACAGGGGCGCGGCGACGTCCTCCAGCGAGGCGCGCTCGGCCCGTACGCCCCAGAACGCCGCCACCACCCCGGCGGCGCCCATCACCCCGGAGGCGACCAGGTAGGCGACGAACAGGCGGGTCCGGTCCGGATGCGCCTGCTCGCCGATCAGCGAGCCGAGGATCGCCGGGCCGAACGAGCCGAACACCTGGGCGATCGCGAAGAACAGGGCGATCGCCTGGGCGCGCAGCTCCATCGGGAAGATCTCGCTGACCGTCAGATAGCCCGAACTGGCCGCCGCCGACGCGATGAAGAAGATCACCGACCACATCACGGTCTGGGTGAAGGCGGTCAGCAGGCCGCGTTCGAACAGGTAACCGCTGACGGCCATCAGCGCGCCCGCGACGAGGTACGTGCCGGAGATCATCTGCCGGCGGCCGATCGTGTCGAACAGCCGGCCGATGAGCAGCGGACCCAGCAGGTTGCCCACGGCGAACGCGAAGAAGTACTTGGGCACGTCGTGGTCGGCGACGCCGTAGAAGTGCTTGAGCACCAGCCCGTACGTGAAGAAGATCGCGTTGTAGAGGAGCGACTGGCTGATCATCAGGGTCGCGCCGAGCACCGAGCGCTTGGGGTAGTCGCGGAACAGCGTCCGCGCCACCAGCGTGAATGGCACCTGCTCGCGCGCTCGCACCTCGATGTAGCGGCTCTCGTCGACCGGGGGCAGGCGCCCCCCGGACGCCGCGACCTCGCGTTCGATCCCCGCCAGCGTACGCTCCGCCTCGCGGGCGCGGCCGTGCATGAGCTGCCAGCGCGGGCTCTCCGGCAGCGTGCGGCGCAGGCCCCAGATGGCGACGCCGATCAGCGGTCCGATGAGGAACCCGATGCGCCAGCCGACGTCCGGCGGCAGCAGGCGGGGGTTGAGCAGCACGTACTCGCCGAGCGAGGCGAGGATCGCGCCGAACCAGTAGGTGCCGCTGACGGCGAGGTCGACCCGGCCGCGGTACCGCGCGGGGATGAGCTCGTCGATCGCGGAGTGGATCGCGGCGTACTCCCCGCCGATCCCGGCCCCGGCCGCGAACCGGAAGACCAGGAAGATCGAGTAACCGAAGGACAGCGCGGTCAGGGCGTTGGCGGCCAGGTAGAGCCCGAGCGTGACGATGAACAGCCGGCGCCGGCCGAGCCGGTCCGAGATCCGGCCGAAGACCAGCGCGCCCAGCACCTCGCCGAGCAGGAAGACCGTCCCGGCGAAGCCGACCTCGCCCGAGCTCAGCCGAAGGGTGTCCGCACGCTGGAGCACCGGCCCGACGATGCTGGCGATCTGCACCTCGAGCCCGTCCAGGATCCACGCGACGCCGAGCGCGGCGATCATCCGGGTGTGGAACCGCGACCAGGGCAGCCGGTCGATCCGGGCGGGCACCAGGCTGCGCACGGTCTCGTCGGTCCTGCCCATTCCGCCGCCCCCGATCCGGTGCCGTTCCGGCCTGCGACGAGGCGATCCACCAGAACGGCGACGGTCTGATTACTTACCGTCATCGACATAGGTAAACAGCCGGTCAGGTCGGCAGATTCGCCGGGTACGGGGCGCGGCGCCGCGTTACCGTACGCACTGGGTCGATATCAGCCACGACAAGGGGGAATCGCATTGTCTGCGCCCATCGAGGACTATGCGCTCATCGGTGATCTGTTCAGCTGTGCTCTCGTAGGGCTGGACGGTTCGATCGACTGGCTGTGCCTTCCCCGGCTCGACTCGCCCGCCTGCTTCGCCGGCCTGCTCGGCGACCCCGGCAACGGCCGTTGGCAGATCGCGCCGGTGGCCGGCGGCAAGGCGACCCGGCGGCGGTACCGGGGCGACACGCTCATCCTCGAGACCGAGTGGGAGACCCCGGAGGGCACCGTCCGCGTCGTCGACTTCATGCCCGAGCGCGGTGAGGCGGCGGACGTCGTTCGCATCATCGAGGGCGTCTCCGGGCGGGTGCCGATGCGGCTGGACCTGCGCATCCGATTCGACTACGGCCGGGCCATCCCGTGGATGCGGCGGATCGGCGACCACCTCGCCGGCATCGCCGGCCCCGACTCGGTGTGGCTGCGCAGCCCGGTCGAGCTGGAGGGCCGCGACTTCGCCCACCGCGCGACGTTCGTCGTCTGCGAGGGCGACTCGCTGCCGTTCGTGTTCACGTGGCATCCCTCGCATCTGCCGGCCCCGCGCGACGTCGACCCGTACGAGGCACTCGCCGGCACCGAACGCTTCTGGACCGAGTGGGCCGCGCAGTGCACCTACTCCGGCCCCTACCGCGACGCCGTCGTCCGCTCGCTCGCCACGCTGAAGGCGCTGACGTACGAACCGACCGGCGGCATCGTCGCGGCGGCCACGACCTCCCTGCCCGAGGCGGTCGGCGGTGTGCGCAACTGGGACTACCGCTTCTGCTGGCTGCGCGACGCCACGATGACCCTCGAAGCGCTGCTGCGCAGCGGCTACCGCGACGAGGCCAAGGCCTGGCGGTCGTGGCTGATGCGCGCGGTCGCCGGCAGCGCCGAGGACCTGCAGATCATGTACGGCGTGGCCGGCGAGCGCCGGCTGGAGGAGTACGAGCTGGACTGGCTGGCGGGCTATGAGAACTCCCGTCCGGTCCGCGTCGGCAACTCCGCGGCCAAACAGCTCCAGCTCGACGTCTACGGCGAGGTCGCCGACTCGCTGTTCCTCGCCCTCAACAGCGGCATCCAGCAGGAACGGCACGCCTGGTCGCTGCAGAGCTCGATGATGGGTTTCGTCGAGCGGCACTGGAGCGACCCGGACGAGGGGCTGTGGGAGGTCCGCGGGCCACGGCGGCACTTCGTCCACTCCAAGGTCATGACGTGGGTGGCGGTGGACCGCGCGGTCCGCATGGTGGAGAACTTCGACCGGCGCGGCCCGGTCGAGCGGTGGCGCGCGCTGCGCGACGAGATCCACCGTGAGGTCTGCGCGAAGGGCTTCGACGCCGAACGCGGCACGTTCACCCAGTCGTACGGCTCACGCGAGCTGGACGCGGCGCTGCTGCTCATCCCTCGCGTCGGCTTCCTGCCCCCGAACGACCCCCGGGTCATCGGCACGGTGGAGGCGGTGCAGCGCGAGCTGACCAGCGACGGGTTCGTCCAGCGGTACGCCACGGGCGACGACGAGCACGGCGTCGACGGCCTGCCCGGCCGCGAGGGCGCGTTCCTCGCGTGCAGCTTCTGGCTGGCGGGCGCGCTGCAGCAGATCGGCCGCGCCAAGGAGGCGCGGGACCTGTTCGAGCGGCTGCTGGACCTGCGCAACGACGTGGGCCTGCTCGCCGAGGAGTACGACCCGCGGCTGAAGCGCCAGGTCGGCAACTTCCCGCAGGCGTTCAGCCACGTGCCCCTGGTCCTTACCGCCTACGACCTCGAAGGCCACGACGGCCTGCGCGGCGCCCGCCACGCCGCCGCCCGGCCCTAGCCAGGAGCCTTGTCGCACGCGCCCCGGCCCGGCCGCCCTCTCAGGCGGTCGGCCGGGCCGCGTCGAACCGGCGGCGGGCCTCCTCTATGTGGGTCAGGTGCCGCCGGGTCCAGCCGCACATGCCGTTGACCATGGCGCGCAGCGCCTGGCCGGGCCCGGTGAGGACGTAGTCCACGCGTGGCGGCACCGTCGGGTGGACGGTTCGCTCGACCAGGCCGTCGCGTTCGAGGACCCGCAGGGTCTGCGTCAGCATCTTGTGGCTGATGCCGCCCACCTCGGCGTGCAGTTCGCCGAAGCGGAGGGTCCGCTCCCCGAGCACGTTGATGATCAGCAACGCCCACTTGTTGGCGACGTCGGCGAAGATCTCGCGTGCCAGGGAGTCGGCGCGGGTCAGGTCACCGTCGTCCGGCGATCGGGTGATGCTCACCTTGGGGTGCCTCTCTCACTGAAAAGTGCGTTCTTGCACCTCACAGCCTACTTTCCTACGGTTCCCCAGTAACCGAAGGAGAGTGATGCGGCGATGACCGTCCTGAAGACCTACGCCCGCCTGTGGGCGGACGACACCGACCAGGTTCTGCCCCTGCTCCGCGACCTCACCGGCGCGGAACCGGACCTGCGCTTCGCCTTCGACGGTGTCGAGCTCACCGCCGTCGGCGACTTCCTCCTCATCGCCGGACCGCCGCGCGAGCGCGCCCGGTACGCCCACGCGACCGCGACCGCGATCGTCCTTGACCTCGACGAGGTGACCGCCGCGCTCCGGCGGGCCAGGGCGCGGATCACCACGCCGGAGTCCACCAGCGCCACCGGGCGGTTCCTCTACGCCCGCCATCCCGGCGGCGCGGAGATCGAGTACGTCGAGTGGGTGCCCGAACTCGTGGAGCGCGTCATCGGGCCGTGAGCTCCCGCGACGGCGGCACGTCGCGGGCGGCCGGCGCGGTCAGAGGTGGGGTTCCAGGTCGGCGAGCAGGGCCCGCTTGGATCGGGCGCCCACGATCTGGTGGACGACCTCGCCGTCGCGGTAGAGGTTCAGCGTGGGGAAGCCGAGCACCCCGTACCTGCGCGCGATCTCCGGGTGGTCGTCGCCGTTGATCTTGGCGACGGTGAGACGGTCGCCGTACTCCGCCTCCACCTGCTCGAGGATCGGCGCGATCATCCGGCACGGCGGGCACCACTCGGCCCAGAAGTCGACCAGCACGGGCCGGTCGCCGTGGAGTACCTGCGCGTCGAAGTCGTCGGTCGTCAGTTCGATCATCGTCTCTCCCCTTGATCCGTATGGCCGCCACCGACGCTAGGCCGTGACACCGGCGTCAAGGTCAAGCCCCGGGCGGCGGCGGATCAGGGAAGGGAGGCGACGAACCGCATGAACTCGTGCGGCAGCTCGGCCCGCCCGGTGTTCGCCCGCTCCAGCAGCGTGAGCGTGCCGCGGCGCCACCAGAACAGCTCCGGCGTCAGGGAGCCGGGCCCGTCCTCGTGGGCGTCGCCGGCGAAGGCGCGCAGGCGCTCGGCACTGATCAGCGCGGTGTCCTTGCGGATCGTGCACGCGGCGATCGTGCTGCGGGTGGGTGCGACGGCGAGCGCGCCGTAGGGGCCGGGGTCGAGGTAGGACTCCAGCCACACCAGGTGCGTCGCGGCGTAGAACGTCGAGCCCTCCAGCACGCGGATGCCGGTGTCGTCGATGACGTCGCACTCGAGCGGGCCGTCGGCGCGGACGCCGTCGCGGCCGACCGCGAACAGCTCATCGGCGGTCACCGGCCAGCCGACCACGTCGTCGGTGACGACCGTGCGCACGGTCGTGGGCGTGTCGGCGACGATCGCCTCGATCAGGCCGGGCGCGAACGGCCGGGAGATCAGCCGGCCGGTGCGGGCCTCGGCCGGGTAGATGCGCGAGCGCAGCAGCCCGCGTACGAGCGCGAAGTCGCTGAGGTCCAGTGGTTCTTCGATCGCGGTGATGATCGTGCCGACGTGGTCGGCGACCAGCGCCGGCCAGTCGTCGCGCGGCACCTGCCGGGCGAGCTGGCGCAGGTTGCGCATGCCGATGTGCAGCCGCTGCGGGCCGTCGAGGAGCATCACGTCACCGGGAACCGCACGGCAGCCGTAACCGTGACTCTCGGCGACCAGCACCACGAGCGAGTCGAGAGCGGGGTCGGAGCCGGCGGCCGTGGTGGACCTGCGGTCGCGCCTCTCGAAGGTGGTCACGGTGTCTCCTCGCCAGGGTGGGAAGGCCCCTCCGCGCCGCCGCCCGTGCCGGGGCCGAGCACCCGCGCGTCCGCGTCGAGCTCCACGTCGGCGCCGAGCCGGATCGTACGCTGCCCGGGACCGTGGCCGACCGGGACGCCCGCCAGGATCGGCACGCCGATCGGCACGAGGCGGTCGGCGAAGACCGCCTCGAGGTCGCCGCAGCCGATCCAGGTGCCGAGCACGATGCCGGCGACGCCCTCGAACCAGCCCGCCTGAAGGAGCTGGGTCAGCATGCGATCGACGCGGTACGGCGCCTCGTTGACGTCTTCGATGAACGCGATGCGGCCCGTGGCCGGCTCCGGGGCGTGCGGAGTGCCGAGCAACGACGTGAGCAGCGCCAGGTTGCCGCCCGTCAGCGTTCCCCGCGCCCGGCCGCCGCGCAGGGTGCCAGTGCCGCGCACCGTGACGTCCGTTCCGAACAGGGCCTCGCGCAGGTACGCGATCGTCTCCGGCTCGCCGTCGGCGAGGGTGGAGACGACCATCGGCCCGAAGGACGTCGGCACGCCGAGGCGCTGGGCGAAGGCGACGTGCAGGGCGGTGATGTCGCTGGAGCCGTGGAAGAGCTTGGGCGCCGCGCGGGCCATCGTCTCCCAGTCGAGATGGTCGAGCACGCGGGCCGCGCCGTAGCCGCCGCGTGCGCAGAACACCGCAGAGATCGCCGGGTCGCACCATGCCGCCTGCAGGTCGGCGGCGCGTTCGTCGTCGGATCCGGCGAGGTAGGCGAGGCCGGACGGGGCGCGGTCGAGCGCGTGCTTGCCGACCATCACTTCGAGACCGAACGAACGCAGCACGGCGCAGCCGCGCTCGAGCCGCTCCGGCTCAGCGGGATAGCTCGGAGCGACCACGGCGACCCTGTCCCCCGCCCGTAGTGAGGGTGGTCCGCCCCCGAGGTCACCCATGTAACTCTCCTTGTTATGTGGTCGGTCAGAGCATGACACCAGTGCACCCCGAAGCGGAAGAGGTCATAAACCACACGCTTGGAATTCGTCGTCAACAAGTATCTGACACGAGTGTCGGCAGGACTGTGCTGATCGGCTCGCGTACGATGGCGTCGGCGAGACGGTCGTACGGCGTCTCCTGCGCGTTGATGATGACGAGCCGCGCGCCGCGCTCGACCGCCTCCACGCAGAGCCCGGCCGCCGGCTGCACGCCGAGCGAGGAGCCGATCGCCAGAAAGAGGGCGCACCCGCGCGCCGCCCGCTCCGCCGCGGCGAAGACGTCCGGCTCCAGCGCCTGCCCGATCGCGGCCGCCTGCGGGTCCTTGGTCCACACGCCCTGCGGACCTCGGAAGTCGGGAATGCCGCTCTCCGTGCTGATGCCCGCCCCGGTGAGCACGGTGACCGCGCCCGCGTTCCGGAGCCATTCGCCGATCATGATCAAGAGCCTATGCCGTGTCCGGTACCGGACATTCACCCGCGGGTCCGCGCAACGCGGAGCCTCCCGTACGAGCCGGTCAGAACCAGGTGCGGACCAGGTCGACCACCGTGTCGCCGGCCACGACCGGAAGCAACTGCCACTTGTCGAACACCGTGCACGGGTGGGAAGCCCCGCAGTCGACCCAGTCGCCCACCTCCACCGTGGTGCCGGACCCGAGCCGCAGGAACGCGTGCTGGTCGTTGAGCGCGGTCACCCGGCTCCCGGTCGCGGGCGAGCGGGAGCCGTCGGCGTGGCGTACGGTGTGCGGCTCCGGCAGGCCCTGGTCGAACGAGATGTCGCGGCGGCCGAGGGTGAGCAGCGCGAGGCCGGGTTCGGGACGGGAGGTCACCTGTGCCCACGCGTGCAGCGCCGGCCTGAACGGCGTGTCCCCGGCCCGGCGAAGTGGTGAGACGTCGCGGTAGAAGCCGTCGTCGTGGGTGATGTAGGCGCCGCTGCGAAGCACGGTGCGGGCGCCGTCGAACACGTCCGCGACCTGGTCGAAGTAGGCGCTGCCGCCCGCGCTGAGGATGGCGTCGTCGGGCAGGTCGAGCCGGCCGGCCAGGTCGCGCAGGTCCCGCAGGTAGCGGTCGACCGTCGCGAGGCTCTCCGGCGTGGCACCGTGCGCGATCGCACCTTCGTACCCGGCCACCCCGGCGAGCCGGAGCCCGTCCGCACCCCGGACCGCCCGGGCCACCTCCTCGGCCGTGGCGACGTCGCGTACGCCGGCGCGCCCGTCCGGCGCCCCGAGCTCGACCAGCACGTCCACCGGCCGCGGCACCCCGCGCAGCGCCGCCGCCATGATCTCGACGCCGCGCACCGAGTCGGCGAAGCAGTACAGCGCGAACTCCGGGTCGCGCGCGAGCTCACCGGCGACCCAGCGCAGCCCGGCCGGGTCGACGAGCTGGTTGGCGACCACGACCCGCCGGACACCGAACGCCCGCGCCACGCGAAGCTGGGCGAAGTTGGCGACGGTGATCCCCCACGCGCCGTGCTCGAGCTGCCGCGCGAACAGCTGCGGGGCCATCGTGGTCTTGCCGTGCGGCGCCAGCAGTACGCCGCGCCGCTCGCACCAGTCGCGCATGGTCGCCAGGTTGTGCTCCAGCGCGGCGGCGTCGAGCACGACGAGGGGCGGATGGAAGCCGCCGTCGAACAGATCCCGCCGCTCGGCCGCGAGCTCCGCCACCGTCATCCCGGCGGCGTCGGCGGGCATGCCCTTGAACCGCCAGTCGATCCGTTCCTCGCCCAACCGCCGCAGCGCGCCGGCATCCACCACGGTCCACCACCCATCGCCCGTCGTGCCGCCTCCGCGGACGCCGGGCGGCGTCCCCACGCTATGCCCCGGTGACGCGGCCCCACGAATCCGGGGCCGTGCGCAGGTGGGGAAGCCCGCCGGAGAGCTCTCGCACGCGGTCGAGCACCCGTCGCGCGTACGCTTCGTCGGTCTCGATCTCAGTGAGCGGCACGACCGGCAACCTGGCGCGGGTCAAGAGCGGAACGCGCCGGAAAGGGAGACCGGTGCCAGGTCCGGCGCGGGAAGATCTTCCAGCTCAACCCAGACCTTCGGGCTGAGTTCCCCGGCCAGCCGCACCCGGAACTCACCGTGCCTGCATCGGTACCGCGCCGGCGGACATTCCGTATCGCGCGGATCAAGGCACGACCCCTGCCAGCTCTGCCACCTGTCGACCCATTGCCGGGCTCCGCCCTTGCTCGCCCGTTCCACCGCCGACACGGTCGCGGCACTGACCCCCGACGCCGTCGCGAGTTGCTTGAGGGTGAGGTCTCGGCCCATGCGAGCGTCGCGGATCAACGCACCCACACGCGGCGCACAAGACGATCGGCCACGCCCCGGCCCGGCAGCGGATTCGGCGTTCACGCCCCAAGGCTCCCCGACGGGTTCCTCGCCTGTCGACCCACGCCGCCCGCCTGTGGACGACCCGGCTCTGGGGGTCGGTAGTCCTCGAAGACCCCGCCTCCTCGTGCCTGGGTCCCCCGCCCGCCGCCGCGGATTCGGGATCTCACCCTTCCGGCGGGTCGGCACCCCGAACGTCCGACGGCGCGGCGGTCACAGTCCCTGGAGGAAGGCGAGGGCGCGCTCCCAGGCCTTTCGTGCGGACGGCTCGTCGTGGTCGGCCAGGTCCGGGTCGGTGAACAGGTGGCCCGCGCCCGGGTAGCGGAACAGTTCGGCGCGCGCGCCGGCGCGGCGCATCCCCTCCTGCCACTCCCCCAGCCAGTCGGCCGGTTCCCACTCGTCCGGGTCGGCGACGTGCAGCTGCACGGGCAGGCCGGGGACGGCCGTGCCCTCCGGGACCTCCGCGGTGCCGTGCATCAGCAGCAGCCCCCGCGCGCCGCCGCCCAGCGCGAGGCGCTGGGCCAGGCTCGCGCCGAGGGAGAGGCCCGCGTACACCGTGCTCTCCCCCGCGTACGGCGCGGCCGCGGCGGCCGCGCGCCGGGCCAGTTCCTCCGGGCCGATCTCGTCCCTGATCTTCAGGCCGGTCTCGGCGTCGTCCGCCGTGCGGCCGTCGTACAGGTCGGGGACCACGACCTCGTGCCCGGTGGTGGCACGGATGCGGGCCGCGGCGTCGAGCACCGCGGCCCGCAGGCCGTACATCGAATGCAGCAGAACAACGGTCATCCCGCCATCGTGGCAGCCCCGCGTGACCGCGGTCACGCCTCGATGAACACCAGATCCTCGGGCGGGTGGGTGAGCCGGATCTTCTGGCCGGACACGGCGGTGACGGTGTCCAGGCCGGTCGCGTGCGCCTCGGAGATGACGAACAGGCGGTCGTTCCGTGCGGCGAGGAAGGCCGTGAACCGGTCGAGGGACACGTCGCCGGCGCCCAGGGCCAGGTAGTCCACGAGCCGGCGGAACAGCTTCGGCAGGATCACGATGTGGTCGTCCAGGTCGGCCAGGCTGGTCACGGTCGCGCCGCTCGTGGTCGCGTCGCCGCTCCACACGCCGTGTCCCTCGGCGCGTGCGGCCTGGGCGGCGGTGGTCAGCTCGGCGCGCAGGTCGGGGTACAGCTTGCTGTAGAACGTCGGGTACACCAGCCCCTCGGAGAGCAGCCGGTGGTTCACGCTCTCGCGCACCGTCGCCGCGGTGGCCCGCACCTGCGCGAGATCGGTCTCCTCGCTCGCGCCCGCGTACGCGAACGCCACCGGCCGCCCGTACTTGTCGGCGAAGCGGGTCAGGATGTAACCGGGCGTCTCGTCCGGCGTGGCGCTCGTGACGGTCTCCCGCTCCCGCTTGACGTCGCTGAAGCCCAGCAGGGCCAGCAGCCGGTCGGCGGCCGCGTGTGCGAGCGGGAGCGGCTGGTGCTGGGTGAAGCCCCCGTGGCCGTGCGGCGTGTAGTGCGTCTCCAGCGCGTCGATCGCGTCGAGTCGCAGCTGCACGCTGCCGACGGCGCTGAGATGCGCGTTCATGCGCAGTTTGACGAACGCCTCCGCGTCGTCGGGGAAGAAGTGGATCGAGTCACCATCGGGCTGGCTGTGCAGGATCCGGTAGGAACCTTTGATCAGGCGTAGCGGCATCATCGCCCCCCTCCGCGCGGCGGCGTTCACCGCCGCGCACGTGCCCCCGACACCGGCGGCCAGCGCCGGCGTCTGCGATCGGCCGAGTCAACCAGCCGGAGCGGGCGTGATCTCGTACCCGCGCCGGTATCCGCAGGTCAGGGCCTGGTAAAGGTCTGTCCGGGGGGCGCCGGGGCGGTGATCGCCCTCGCCGTGTCACCGGCATCGGAAGGGCCGCGGGCGGGGCGGACGGGCATCGGCCCGGCGTGACCATGAAGGTCCCGAAGTCAGTACCATCCCTCTAGGAGCGCCGACGGCGCCGGGGCCATCCGGCCGGTGCCAAGAGATGAGTAACCCGCATGAGTGACAAGATCGCTTTTCACACCGCGAAGGCTCCCCGGCCGGCCGCGGCGTACAGCCAGGGCGTCCGCAAGGGCGGCATCCTCCAGGTCGCCGGTCAGGTCCCGGTCGACCCCGCCACCGGGATCGTCGTCGGCGAGACCGTGGGCGAGCAGACCCGCCAGGCGCTGGAGAACGTCCGGGCGGTGCTGGAGGAGGCCGGCTCCGGCTTCGACGACGTTCTGATGCTGCGGGTCTACCTCACGCGCCGGGAGGACTTCGCGGAGATGAACGCGGTGTACGAGGACTATGTCCGCGAGCCCTACCCCGCGCGTACGACGGTGTTCGTCGGGCTGGCCGAGGGTCTGCTCGTCGAGATCGACGCGCTCGCGGTCGTCGGCTGACGAGCGCCCGCGTAGCGGCCCCGCCCGAGGTGACACGCTGGTGACACCCCCGCGTTCCACGTCTCCGCACATCCTGGTGGTGAACGGCACCAAGGTCCGGCGCCCGGTCTTCCTGCTCGGCGCGCCCCATTCGGGCACGGATCTGGTCGCCCGCGCGATCCGGCACTCGACGGCCTTCCACCTGACGATGGGCCGTCCCAACGTGGTGCGTACGGTCTACGCGTTCGCCCGCCGCCCCTCGATCGCGAGCGAGCGGGGCGCGGGCGCCGCCCGGGTGATGCGCGACGCGTACGCGCAGAGCTGGCAGGTCACCCCGGACGGGTGCGGTGAGTGCCCGGCGCAGTGCCGTGACCTGGGGCGGCTCGGCCCCGACGGCGTCTGCGCCGACCCGCGCGGCATCCAGCGGTTCGCCGACGCGACACCCGACCTGATCTACAGCGCCGACGTCATCCTGGACGCCTTCCCCGACGCGCAGCTGATCCAGGTGATCCGCGACGGCCGTGACGTCGTCGCCGGGATGGTCTCCGACGAGCGCTGCCTCGCGTGGTTCCGTCCCGGCTTCGCCAACCTGGACGAGGTGTTCCCCAACGCCTTCCTCGGCGTCGAGGACGAGACCGAGCGGGCGCGCTGGCCGCGGGCGGGCGTGGCGGTCAAGTGCGCGCTGCGCTGGCGCGGGTCGATCCGGCTCAGCGCCCGGCTGCGCGCCCAGACGCCCGACGAACAGCTGTTCACCATCCGCTACGAGGATCTGGTCACGCGCACCCGCGAGATCCTGGGCGACATCTCCGACTACCTCGGGCAGCGGATCGCCAAGAGCGCGCTGCACGGCGTCGGCGACGACGACATCGGCATGTGGCAGGACCACCTCACGCCCAAGCAGGTCACCCAGGTGGAGAAGATCGCCGGCGCGGAGCTCCGCCGGCTCGGCTACCGGCCGAGCGGACGCGAATGGCCGACGGCCGGCACCCGTTCGTAGCTCCAGCCGATCACCAGACCGGCCGCGCCGCAACCGACGAGGAGCGCGGCGAACCGCCGGACCCCGCGTTTCGTACTGCTCATCGCACTCACTCCGCGGTGAAGAGAATCGCCTGCCGCCTCCCAGGGTGAGCCGGGCACGCGACAGGGATGTGGACTCGAGAATGCGCCTGCGTTAAGTCCGCCCGCTCACTTCGTGCGCCAGCGCGGCCGGGTCTCGCCGGCCTTCTTGGTGCACGTCAGCCTCTTGCCCGTGGCGGCCTTGGCGGTCGCCCCGGCCCGCGAGCAGTACTCGCCGGCGCGCGGCGCGGTGGTCGACGGAGCCTGCGAGTACCAGCGGGCCTGCTTGTCGCCGGGCTTCTTGAGACACCGGGCCCAGCCGCCGTTCGCGGTCCTGCCCACCACGCCGGTGGCCTTGCAGTAGCCGCCGACCCGTACGGTGCCGGTGACGGTCGCCGAGGCGGACGGCGCGCGTGTCGCGGCCGGCGCATGGTGTCGCGCCCCCGGGCTCGCGCTTTGCGCGACCGTCGCGGCCTTCTTGTTCCCTCCGCACCCGGTGAGCGGCATGACCGCGCTCAGGGCGACGCACGTCAGGACGAGCGGACGATTCATCTGGTCCCCCGATGTCGACGCGCCCCCGCTCCGGTTCGGGGCTCAGGGGCTGAAGTAGTGCTGCATGCGGACGATCCGGCCCTGGCCGTCGAACCAGAGCTCGAACATGTGGGCGCGGTCCAGCAGCGGGTGCGACCGCCGGCTCAGCCGTCGCAGGTCGTCGTCGAGCTGCTCCGGGGTCAGCCGGACACCGCGCACGTAGTCGGTGACGCCGTGGTCGACGATCGGCGCCGAAGCACGGATCACCGCTCCGGGCGCGATCGTCAGCGGCAGGTAGCGCCCGACGGACGCCGGGCGTACCGTCTCTGGCCCCCCGTGCCGCACCATGCGGGCCGGCGCGAACAGCACGCGGTCCGGGCCCGGCCCCGCCTGGACGAGGCCGAACACCTTCGAACGGCCCGCGTAGGCCGGGTCCGCGCCGGCCGGCGCTCCGACGAGGAGCAGACCGCACGCCGACCAGACCGCGGCCATCACCCAGCGTGCCCGGGTGATGTACGCAGTGCTCACACCGCTGGGTCTACCCCTGCCCCGTACGCCTCACTCCTCCCGCTTCCGCGGTGCGGTCGCTCAGGCCTGGGGCGCCGCGGCGGGTACGACGTCGTCCGCCCGCTCCTGCCGGGCGAACTGGGTGTGGTACAGCTCGGCGTACAGTCCGCCGCGGTCGAGCAGCTCGTCGTGGCGGCCCCGCTCCAGCACCCGGCCGTTGTCGATCACCAGGATCTGGTCGGCCTCGCGGATCGTGGACAGCCGGTGGGCGATGACGATCGACGTACGGCCCGCGAGGGCGGTCTTCAGCGCCCGCTGCACCGCCGCCTCGGATTCGGAGTCCAGGTGCGCGGTCGCCTCGTCCAGCACCACGACCGAGGGCGCCTTGAGCAGCAGCCGGGCGATCGCCAGGCGCTGCTTCTCACCGCCGGACAGCCGGTAGCCCCGGTCGCCGACCACGGTGTCCAGGCCGTCCGGCATCTCCGCGACCAGGTCCCAGATCTGGGCCGCTCGCAGCGCCTCGACCAGCTCCTCATCGGTCGCGTCCGGCCGCGCGTACACCAGGTTGGCGCGGATCGAGTCGTGGAACAGGTGCGCGTCCTGGGTGACGACGCCGATGGCGTCGCGCAGCGACTCGAGCGTGGCGTCGCGGACGTCCTGACCGTCGATGCGGACCACGCCGTCCGTGACGTCGTAGAGCCGGGACACGAGCTGGGTGATGGTCGTCTTGCCGGCGCCCGAGGGTCCCACGAGCGCGGTCAGGCCACCCGGTTCGACCCGGAAGTCCACCCCGTGCAGCACCTCACGGCTCGGTGCCGTGTCGGTGCGCGCGATCGACTCCAGCGAGGCCAGCGAGACCTCCGCGGCGGCCGGGTAGCGGAAGGTGACGTCGTCGAACTCCACGGCCGGCGCCTCGCCGGTGCGGGGCAGCGGCGTCGCGTCCGGCTTCTCGGCCACCATCGGCGGCAGGTCGAGCACCTCGAAGACCCGGTCGAAGCTGACCAGGGCGGTCATCACGTCGACGTGCACGTTGGACAGCGCGGTGAGCGGGCCGTACATGCGGGTCAGCAGCGTGGCCAGGGCGACGAGGGTGCCGAGCTGGAAGCTGCCGTTCACCACCAGTGACCCGCCGACGCCGTACACCATGGCGGTGGCCAGCGAGGCGACGAGCGTCAGCGCGGTGAAGAACACGCGGCCGTACATGCCCGAGACGACGCCGATGTCGCGGACGCGTGCCGCCCGACCCGCGAACATCGCCGACTCCTCCTCGGGGCGGCCGTACAGCTTGGCGAGCATCGCGCCCGCGACGTTGAACCGCTCGGTCATCAGCGAGCCCATCTCGGCGTCGAGCTGCATCTGCTCTCTGCTGATCTTCTGCAGCCGCCGCCCGACCCACTTGGCCGGGAAGATGAAGATCGGCAACAGGACCAGGGCGATGAGCGTGACCTGCCAGGACAGCACGAGCATCGTGACCAGCACGAGGATCAGGCTGATCACGTTGGAGACCACTGAGGACAAGGTCGTCGTGAGGGCGCGCTGGGCGCCGATGACGTCGCTGTTGAGCCGGCTGACCAGCGAGCCGGTCTGGGCGCGCATGAAGAACGCGACCGGCATGCGCTGGACGTGGTCGAAGACCTGGGTCCGCAGGTCGTAGATGAGTCCTTCACCGATGCGCGCGGAGTACCACCGCTGCGCCAGGCCGATCACCGCGTCGAAGAGCGCCAGCACGCCGACGGCGACCGCGAGCCCGACGACCAGGCCGGTCCGGTGCTGCACGATGCCGCGGTCGATGATCGCCTTGAGCAGCAGCGGGTTCGCCACGACGATGACGGCGGCGACCGCGTTCAGAGCCAGGAACAGGACGAGCTCGCGGACGTACGGGCGTGCGTAGCCGGCGATGCGGCGCACCGTGCCCGCCTTCAGGCGCTCCTTGACCACCGAGTTGTCGCGGCGGAACGACATCATCACCATCCAGCCGTTGTCCGGCATTCCCACGGTGATTCCTCCCGGAGGTTAAGACGTAATCATGTAAGCATCGTTGACAACAGGATGCGCGGACGCGTGATTCCCGTCGACACGACCAGCCTGCGCCACGTTAGCGGGCGCCGTCATCGGCCCCCCTGCCGATCCGGGACGGACCCTCCGACCTAGGTCCAGGGAACCCGGTGCGATGATCACTTCATACCGGCAAGCAGTGGAGGAGATGTGGCGAGAGTCTTCATCACCGGTTCGTCGGACGGGCTCGGCCTGATGGCCGGGCGCCTCCTGGTTGAGGAGGGGCACGCGGTCGTGCTCCACGCCAGGAACGACGCCCGGGCCGAGGACGCGCGGGCCGCGCTCCCGCAGGCCGAGGCGGTGGTGGTCGGCGACGTCACGACGCTCACGGCCATGCGCGAGGTCGCGGACCAGGCGAACGGGCGAGGACGGTTCGACGCCGTGATCCACAACGTCGGGCTCGGGTACCGCGAGCCGCGCCGCGTCGAGACCGCCGACGGCCTGTCCCACCTGTGGGCCGTCAACGTGCTCGCGCCCTACGTGCTCACGGCGCTCATGCACCGGCCCGACCGGCTGATCTACCTGAGTTCGGGCATGCACCTCGGCGGCGATCCGAGCCTGGAGGACCTCCAGTGGGCCGGGCGCCCCTGGAACGGCAGCCAGGCCTATTCCGACACCAAGCTCCACGACGTGCTGCTGGCCTTCGGCGTCGCGCGACGCCGGCCCGGGGTGCCGTCGAACGCGGTCAGCCCGGGGTGGGTGGCGACGCGCATGGGCGGTCCGGGCGCGCCGGACGACCTCGACCAGGCGCACCGGACCCAGGTGTGGCTCGCGGTGAGCGACGACCCGGACGCGCGGGAAACCGGCCGTTACCTCTACCACCGCCGGCCCGCGGACCTGCATCCGTCCGCGCGCGACGCCGAACGGCAGGACCGTCTCCTCGACTACTGCCGCGACGTGTCCGGCATCCTCCTGGACTAGACGCTTCCTGCTCCGGCGTTCGTGAGCAGGGTGCGGATGGCGCTGCCGGACAGACGGGTCTTGGACAGGAAGCCGATCGCCGGGCTGGCCGCGATCAGTTCGGCGAAGTCCGTCTCCACGTAGGTGGAGATCAGGATCACGTGGGGCGGTTCCGGGGCCTGCGCCAGTGCGTCCGCGAGGTCGAAGCCGTGCTCCTCGCCGAGCATGATGTCGACGAGCGCGACGTCGGGACGGAGCCGCTCGGCCTGGCGGAACGCCTCGGCCGAGGTGGTGGCGACGCCGACGACGGCGATTCCGTCGCGCTTGAGCAGATCGCGAGCGACTTGGAGGAAGCGCTCGTTGTCGTCGACGATCAGACAACGGACGGCCATACCCTCAGACTCGCATTCACGGGTGCAGGACGACCTTCGTCCAGCCGCTCTTCCGGACATCGAACTGCTGGTAGCCCTCCGGCGCCTCATCGAGCGGCAGTTCGTGGGACACCACGAAGGACGGGCTGGCCTTGCCGTCGGCGATCAGGTCGCGCAGCCGGCGGTTGTAGGCCTTGACGTTGCACTGGCCCGTGGCCATCGTCTGGCCCTTGAACCAGAACTCGCCGAAGTCGAAGACGATCTTCCCGCGCCGGTAAAGGAGATCCGGCGCCTGCGGATCCTCGCGGACGAAGACGCCGACGACCGCGATCGTGCCGGTGGGCCGCACCGAGGCGATCAGATTGTTCAAGGTGATGCTGGGATGCTCGACGCAGGCGACGTCGTGCGCCTGGAACCCGACGCACTCGCAGCCGCGGTCGGCGCCCTCGCCGCCGGTCAGGTCGAGCACCTGCTCGACCGCCGACGCCTCGCTGTAGTCGATCGGGATCGCCCCGATCTCCTCCGCGAGCCGTAGCCGGTCCGGATGCAGGTCGACCACCAGCACGCGGCCCGCTCCCTTGATGATCGCGGAGTAGGCCGCCATGAGCCCGACCGGCCCCGCCCCGTAGACGACGACGGACTCGCCCGGCCGGAGGCCCGCGAGCTCGGTCACGTGGTAGCCCGTGGGGAAGATGTCCGCGCACATCACATAGTCGATCTCCTTGTCGGGTCTCTCCGGCGGCAGTTCGAGGCACATGAAGTCACCGTGCGGGACACGCAGATACTCCGCCTGGCCGCCGCTGTAGGGACCCATGCCGGCGAACCCGAAGGCCGCGCCCGCGGACGGCGGATTCGTCGTCAGGCAGAACGCCGTCAGCCCGCGCTCGCAGTTCTTGCAGTAGCCGCAGCTGACGTTGAACGGCACGCACACCCGGTCCCCCACGCGTACGCGCTCGACGGCCGCGCCGACCTCGATCACCTCGCCGAGGTTCTCGTGCCCCAGCACGCGCCCGGGTTCGATGCTCGTCCGGCCCTCGTACATGTGGAGGTCGGAGCCGCAGATGTTCGTCGTCGTGACCCTGATCAGCACGTCCGTCGGCGCCTCGATCACCGGATCGGCCACCTGATCCACCCGGACGTCCCTCGGGCCGTGATAGACCACCGCTTTCATGGGGCCCCCTTCTCACGGGCGCCGTTCGCGCGCGAACGACTCGCACCCCGCCTACTCGCCACTATCGCACCGGCCGCCCGCATCGCCGCAGGTAGGCCGCTGGTGAGGGAAGGCGACGCGGACCAGGGGCGTCCGCGGCCTCCGTCAGTGCTTCTTCTTCTCGCGAAGCGCGTCCGGCCGGTGCACCGCCGTGCGGCCGGACCTGTCGCTGCGGACCTCGTACTGCGGGTCGTCCGGTGAGGCGTCGACGGTGCGTCCCGCCGCCTCGGTGCGTTCGGTGATCTCCCGCTCGACCTTGCCGTGGGTCTCGCTTCCGTGGCTGCGCCAGGAGACCTCGTCGCCCTTGTGAGGCTTCTTCTTCGTCATCGTCATCTCCCCCGAATCCGGCTCATGCCATGCCCCTACCCGGGCGTGAACCGGATCCACGTCCCGTGCGGGGCCGGCCGAACCGGCGCGGGAGATCAGGAAGACCGCTCGCCGGCGAGCTCGCGCAGCAGGGCGACCTGCTCACGGCGCTCGGCCGCGGACTGCTCCTCCAGCGTGTTGCCCGGGGCTGCGCGCAGCAGGCGCTTGGTCGCCACCGCGGTCGTGGGCCGTACGGCCAGGATCGCCGCGACGAGATCGTCCACCGCCTTGCCCAGGTCGGCGACGGGCACCACCAGCTCGGCGAGCCCGAGCCGGGCGGCCTCGTCGGCGAACACGGTGCGCGCGGTCAGACAGAGCTCCAGCGCCCGCGGCACGCCGACGATGTCGACGAGCGGCTTGGTGCCGGTCAGGTCGGGCACGATGCCGAGCGCCGGCTCCTTCATCGCGAACTTGACGTCGTCGGCCACGACCCGCAGGTCACAGGCCAGGGCGAGCTGGAAGCCCCCTCCGATGGCGTGGCCGTGCACCGCCGCGATGGAGACGATGTCGGGCCGGCGCAGCCACAGGTAGCCGGCCTGCAGCCCGTGGATGAACTCCTCGTCGCGCGGAGCGAGGGCGTCCTCCCCCGGGACGCCCTCCGCGGTGAACAGGCGCAGGTCGATGCCGGCCGAGAACGCCGGCCCCTCCCCCCGTACGACGACGACCCGCACGCCGTCCGGGAGCGTGTCTCCGATCCGGGCCAGCGTGCGCCACGTGCTGAACGTCAGCGCGTTGCGCCGCTCGGGCCGGGCCAGCGTGATCGTGGCCACGGCTCCCTCGACGGCGAGACGCAGGCCCGCCTGCTCGAATTCGGCATGAGTGATAGAGCCGTCCGCCATGACCGTCCTTTCCTGGTCCGCCCCGAGGGCGGATCGGGCCGCCGTCGTGCCCGACCTTAACGGGTCGGGCACGACGAGCGTCAGACGGTACGGCGCACGGAGCAGAGGGGAGCAGGCGTCAGAGACGGCTCGTGAAACCGTCAGGGCTGCACGACGGCTTCTCAGGCCTTCTTTCCACGGGTCGCTCCACCTCGACCGCGCAGGTTCACGCCGGACTCGGTGAGGATCCGGTGAATGAAGCCGTACGACCGGCCGGTCGCGGCGGCCAGGGCGCGGATGCTCTCACCGGAGTCGTAGCGTTTCTTCAGCTGCTCTGCCAACTTGTCTCTCTCGGCACCGGTCACGCGGGTGCCCTTCTTTAGGGTCTCGGCCACGAGTACCTCCCGTAGTGATGTGGTGACCGCTGCGTTATCCCCCGCCATGATCAGACATTCACGCGCGATCGGCTACCCACTACGCCAGAAAAGATCTGCTTCCTTGCGTACAGGTTGCGTCGCAGGTCAGGCAAGTGCCACGAGATCGGAAAATTCGTCACTCCAAATATCTTCGACACCATCAGGAAGCAAGATCACTCTTTCCGGTTGGAGCGCCTCCACCGCACCCTCATCGTGAGTCACAAGAACGATGGCTCCCGCGTACGAACGGAGGGCCGCGAGGATCTCCTCCCGGCTCGCCGGATCGAGGTTGTTGGTGGGCTCGTCGAGGAGCAGGACGTTGGCGCTGGAGACCACGAGCGTCGCGAGGGCGAGGCGCGTCTTCTCCCCGCCGGACAGCACGCGCGCGGGCTTGTCGACGTCGTCACCGGCGAACAGGAACGAGCCCAGGATCTTGCGCACCTCGACCTCCGGCAGGTCGGGTGCCGCCGAGCGCATGTTCTCCAGGACCGTGCGGTCCAGGTCGAGCGTCTCGTGCTCCTGGGCGTAGTAGCCGAGCCGCAGACCGTGCCCGTCGACCCGCTCCCCCGTGTCGGCCTTCTCGACGCCGGCGAGCAGGCGCAGAAGCGTCGTTTTGCCCGCTCCGTTCAGGCCGAGGACCACCACGCGGCTGCCTCGATCAACGGCCAAATCGACATCCGTGAAGACTTCCAACGAACCGTACGATTTCGACAAAGCTCGCGCCATGAGCGGCGTTTTGCCACACGGAGCGGGTGCGGGGAAGCGAATCTTGGCGACTTTGTCCGCCCTCCGCTCGTCCTCGACGCCCGCGAGCAGGCGCTGCGCCCGCCGCTCCATCTGCTGGGCGGCCTTGGCCTTCGTGGCCTTGGCGCGCATCTTGTCGGCCTGGGTCTGCAGGGTGCTCGCCTGGCGCTCGGCGTTGGCGCGCTCCCGCCGGCGGCGCCGCTCGTCGGTCTCCCGCTGGGCGAGGTACTTCTTCCAGCCCACGTTGTAGATGTCGATCACATTGCGGTTCGCGTCGAGGTGGAACACCTTGTTGACGACCACGTCGAGCAGCCCGACGTCGTGGCTGATCACGATCAGGCCGCCCTGGTGGCTCTTGAGGAAGTCGCGCAGCCAGCTGATCGAGTCGGCGTCGAGGTGGTTCGTCGGCTCGTCGAGGAGCAGCGTGTCGGCGCCGGAGAACAGGATGCGGGCCAGCTCGACGCGGCGCCGCTGGCCGCCGGACAGGGTGCGCAGCGGCTGGCCGAGCACCCGGTCGGGCAGGTTGAGGCTGGAGGCGATGGAGGCGGCCTCGGCGTCGGCGGCGTAGCCGCCGAGGACGTGCAGCCGATCCTCCAGCCGGCCGTAGCGGCGGACGGCCTTGTCGCGCTCGGCGCCGTCGGCGGTCGCCATGCGCTCCTCGGCCTCCCGCATCTGCCGGATCACCTCGTCCAGGCCCCGCGCGGACAGGATGCGGTCGCGGGCGAGGACCTCGAGGTCGCCGGTGCGCGGGTCCTGCGGCAGGTAGCCGACCGTGCCCGAGCGGGTCACCTGGCCCGACGCGGGCAGCCCCTCACCGGCGAGCACGCGCGTGAGGGTGGTCTTGCCGGCTCCGTTGCGGCCGACGAGGCCGACCCGGTCGCCGGGGTTGACGCGGAACGAGGCGCCTTCGAGGAGCAGGCGGGCGCCGGCTCGCAGTTCGATGCCTTGGGCAGTGATCACGGTGGAAACGCTCCTGGGGGGCGGGCTGGGGCGACTGCGGACGTCGAAAAGGGCGCCGCCCGTGGCCTCTGCGGCCCGGCCGCGCCCTGGGAGCGCCTGATCAGCTCGCAAGCATGGCGTCAGTCTACGGGAGACGACGACCGGTCACGAACACCCGTCGGGCACACGTGCCGGATGAG
Organism: Actinoallomurus sp. CA-142502; assembly: GCF_050936355.1. Taxonomy (NCBI): domain Bacteria; kingdom Bacillati; phylum Actinomycetota; class Actinomycetes; order Streptosporangiales; family Thermomonosporaceae; genus Actinoallomurus; species Actinoallomurus sp. CA-142502. Next base: position 5,291,373 of record NZ_JBNJMY010000001.1, on the reverse strand, counting down.
GCCACCGCGGCCCGCGTCATCCCGGCTTGCGGGGGAATGTTCGAGTCGTGATCCGGGACCACGTGCTGGCGGGGTATGTCGATGACGCGGGGGGCCGCGAGGCGCTGGCGCTCGCGCGGAGCATCGCGGAGGTGACCGGTGCGCGGCTCACGGTGGCCGTGGTGCACTCGCCGGAGCGCGCCGCCTCGGTGGTCGAGGCGCAGGCGGCGCTCGCGCACGCCGCCGCCCTGCTCGAGGAGTTCCCGGCCGACCTCGTGACGCACGAGAGCCGCGGCGCGAGCCGCGGACTGTCGGTGCTGGCGAGCCGGACCGGCGCCGATCTGATCGTGATCGGCTCGCCGCCGGGCGGAGCGCACGGGCGGATCAACCTGGGCGGCACCGCCGACCACCTGCTGCACGCCGCGACCCAGGCGGTGCTGCTCACGCCCCAGGGACACACGCCGTCCGGCGCGCCCGAGCGGATCACCGTGGCGTACGTCCGCCGCCCGCAGTGCGACGAGGCGGTCACGGCGGCCGCGTCCGCAGCGGCGCGGCTGGGCGTGCCGCTGCGGCTGGTCACGCTGGCGCTCGACGGCGCGGACGAGGACCCGCTGCGCGACGACCTGGCGCTGGCGATCAGGACGGCCGCCGAGAGCCACGGGATGGATCCCGGCGAGGTCCAGGCCGCCGTCGGCACGGGCGACGACGTGGCGGCGGCCGTGGCGGACCTCGACTGGAGCCAGGGCGACCTGCTGGTCTGCGCCAGCAGCGAGGACGCCCCGGTGCACCGGGTGTTCCTCGGCGAGACGGCGTTCAAGGTGGTGCGCGCGGCGCCCTGCCCGGTGGCGGTCCTGCCCCGGGGGCGTACCTGACGTGTGGCGCCGCGCATCGGGGGAACGCGTCCGTTGAGGGGGTTCCGCCGGCCAGGAGAGGGGGGTCCGTCATGGCCGGACGCGATGACCGTACGACGTCTGCGAGCCTCCGGCGCGAACTGGAGCTCGTCGAGGCCGAGATCGCGCGACTGCGGGAGTCGGCGGCGGAGCTCCGACGACAGATCGGCGAGCGGTGGTTCGACCCGACCGACGAGGCCGAGCGTGCCGCGCTGATCACCGCGGCCGAAGAGCAGGAGGCGCTCGTCGACTCCCTGGAGGCCAGGCGCGAGCAGCTGCTGAAGCGGATCGAGACCGCCGAGTGAGTCACCACGCCGGTGCCGGGCGCGCCGGCCCGGCCGAGTCCGAACCGTGATCCGTGTCCCGCAACGGCCCGGCGCGGACCGGCGTCTGAGGGACATGCGCATCAGGCATCTCGCTCGTCTCGCCCTCGTGCTGGCCGTCGCCGCCGCCGGTCTCTCACTCATGCGCCCGTCGTGGGCCTGCGGCTGCGGCGCGCTCGTGACCTCTACCAGGTCCGGAGTGAACGTGGCGGACGAGACCTCCATCGTCCGCTACGACGGCGGGCAGGAGGAGATCGTCATGCGGCTGTCGGTGCGCTCGCAGGCCCGGGACGCCGCGTGGCTGATGCCGACGCCGGCGCGGGCGCGGGTGACGCTCGGCGACAGCGCCTGGTTCGACCAGCTGGACCGGCTGACCGAGCCGGCCGTCGTCCGGCACCGGCGGTGGCTGCCGCGCCTCGGCGGCGACACGATGGTCGGCGCCGCGGCGCCGAGGAGGGGTGACGGGGTCGGGGTGCTCGACCGGCAGCGGCTCGGCCCGTTCGAGGTGACCACGCTGTCCGCCGGCGACTCGAGGGCACTGGCCTCGTGGCTGACCGCGCACGGTTACCGCCTCCCCGGGCGCCTGGCCGAGGCACTGAAGCCGTACGTCGCGCGGCACTGGACCTACACCGCGATCAAGCTCGCACCGCGGCAGGGCCGTCTCACCGGTGCGCTGGATCCCCTGCGCGTGACCTTCGCCAGCGATGCCCCGATCTATCCGATCCGGCTGTCCCGGCTGGCCACGTCGCCGCAGTCCGTGCACCTGTACGTCCTCGCGCCGCACCGCGTCTCGGTGTCGGGGCTCGAGGGCGGCATGCTCACCACGTACGCGGGCCGGGTGACGCCCTCGATGGTCGCCTCGCCGGGGCTGCGCGCGATGGTCGGGGACGGCGCCTTCCTCACCGAGGTGGTACGGCACGGCATCCCGCCGTCCGCCTTCACCGACGATCTCCGGCTCGGCTACACGGCCGACACGCCGTACCGGGAGGTGATGGACGTCGACGGCGGTCTCGTCACGTTCCTCGGCGTCCCCGCGTACCTGTGGTTCGTCGTGGGCCTCCTCGTGGTCGTGATCGCCGGCGCCGCGGCGGCCGTGGTCTCGGCCCGGCGCGCGGCGCGCGGACGGCGCGCGAGCGCCGGCGCGGTGCCTCCCGCCGCGGACGGGAACCGCCCGGAGAGCCGTCCCGCCCGGCCGCGGAGCTGAGCCTCCCGGCCCCTCCGCCTTTGCCCTGCGGAAGCCAAATGATGATCTCGGTTGGAGTTCAGGACGGTTTGGCTTTCCCGGCAGGGTGGGAGGACTCCGGGCATGTGGATCGCTCCCGAACGACGGCGCGCGCACCGCTGGATCGCGCCCGTTCTCGCCGTGGCCGCGGGTGTGGCGGTCGGGGCAACCGTGGCACTCCGCGGGCAGACCGAGACGGGGCTGGTGGCCGCCGCCGTCCTGCTGGCGTACGCCCTGCTCCTCGGGGCGAGGGGCGGCGAGGCGTCCGGCGGATCGCACGACACGTTCGGCGCGGCCGGCGGCCGTGGCGGCGGGCACACGCGTGCCGCGGCGGCGACCTGCGACGTGCTGGTGGCGGTGATCGTGGCGGCGCTCATCGTGCAGGCGCTGCGGGGCGCGGAGATCTGGGTGCTGGCGGGCCTCGCGGCCATCGCCTGCATCACCTACCTCATCGCCGTCCTGAGCATCAGCTGGTACTAGCGACCCGCCGGTCTCAGCGGCGGCGAACACCCGAAATGCCGGTGAACAGTCCACCAACACTGACAATTCGCTCATAACGTCACGCAGAATCAGTACGTGACCGAGCGAAGCGAGGGAGCCAAAAGGCACAGCACCTTGGTCACAGGGCCGACGAAGGAGGGCCTGTGACCGAGCGAAGCGAGGGAGCCAAAAGGCACAGCACCTTGGTCACAGGACCGACGAAGGAGGCCCTGTGACGGAGTACGCCGCCTATTCGCGCGGGGCGGAGGGCGCCTTCGCGCGACGCGGCCCCGGTGGTCACGCCGCGCCGCCTCCGTCCCCGAACCTCGCGCTCCACCCCGTCATGGACCTGGAGACCGGCACCGTCGTGGCGGTGAGCGCGCCCGCGCCCGCCGGCCGGGTCACCGATCTGGAGTCCGACGTCGACCGGGCGATCCTCGCCGCCAACGCCACCACACAGCGCGAGACCCTGCTGCCGCTCCACGTGGCCCTGCGCGCCGCCACGCTCACCGACGACCGCGGCATTGACCGCCTGCACCAGACGTTCATGAGCATGGGCCGCCGGCCGAGCGGCGTGATCATTTCGGTGAGCGGTCTGTTCGCCGGCATGCCGCCGCAGGAGGCCGTCGCACGGCTCGGCCGGCTGCGGGCCACGGGCTACCTCATCGCGATCGAACGCGCGGCCGACCTGCCGGCGCGCTTCCTCGCCGAGGTCGCGCCGTCCGTACTCGCGCTCGACCCCGAACTGGCCCGGCGCGCGTCGGCGGATCCCCGGCGCGCGGCCCTCGTCGACGCCCTGGTCTCGCTGGGCCGTCGTACGGGCGGCCACGTGCTCGCCCCCGGCGTCGTCCACGACGAGCAACTGGTCAAGCTGCGCGGCCTCGGCGTACGGCTGGCCCAGGGACCGCTGCTCGCCGCGCCGGACTGGCGGCCGGGCATGCCCGTGACGGTGCGCCTGGGCCCGCGCGAGACCGACCGGCTCGGCCCGCGCGTGACGGAGTTCATGCTGCCCGCGGCCGTCATGGCCGACACCGTGACCGCGGATGAGGTCTTCTCCGCCTTCAACGCCGAACCCACGACGACCAGCGTGGTCCTGGTGGATCCGGCGCAGCGGCCGCGGTACACGGTCGACCGGACGCGGTTCCTGCTCAAGCTCGCCGGGGCGTACGGCCACGCCCTGCACTCGCACAAGCCCGCCGCGCGCCTGGCCGATCAGCCCCGGCCGGTGCCGCGCACCGTACCGGCGATCGCCGCGCTGCGCGCCGCCGGCGACGACACGTCGCGGGTGTACGACGACCTGGTGGTCGTCGACGAGGTCGGCCGCTGCCTGGGCATCGTCCGGGTCGGCGACCTCATCCGCAGCCTCTCGGCCCTGGAGCGGCGAACCGCCTCCTGACGCCACCCGCCCGATTTGTACATACAGCCTTATAAGTCTTAGTTTACGAATTGTGGTGAACGAGGCGGATGAGGACCGTGCGGCCTCCGATCTGCGTGTCGCCCTCGGCCGGGTCGTACGGCGGCTGCGGCAGGCGCACGAGCCCGGAGAGCTGACCCTGTCGGAGGTGTCGGTGCTGTCGCGGCTCGACCGGGACGGCCCCGCGACACCCGGCGCGCTCGCGGGCGGAGAACGGGTGCGGCCCCAGGCGATGGGAACCACGCTGGCGGCGCTCGAACAGCGCGGCCTCGTGGCGCGGATGCCCGACCCGGACGACGGGCGCCGCGTGTCGATGTCGATCACCGAGGACGGCCGCGGGATCCTGCTCGACCGGCGTTCGGCGAGCGTGCGCCGCCTGAGCCGGGCGCTCACGGAGGGGTTCAGCCCCGAGGAGCGACGCCGCCTGATCGAGGTCGTCCCCCTGCTCGACCGGCTGGCGGACAGCCTGTGACGCACGGCGACCGGTACAAGTGGACGGCCCTTTCCAACACCACGCTCGGCGTGCTCATGGCCTCGGTGGACGGCTCCATCGTGATCATCTCGATGCCGGCGATCTTCCGGGGCATCGGGCTGGACCCGCTCTCCCCCGCCAACATCGGCTATCTGCTGTGGATGATCCTCGGCTACCTGCTCGTCGCGGCCGTACTCGTCGTGGCACTCGGGCGGCTCGGCGACATGTTCGGCCGTGTCCGCCTCTACAACCTCGGCTTCATGATCTTCGCGGTGGCCTCGCTGGCGCTGTCGGTCGACCCCTTCCGCGGCGGGTCGGGGGCGCTGTGGCTGATCGGGTGGCGCGTCGTCCAGGGCGTCGGCGGAGCGATGCTGACGGCCAACTCCGCGGCCATCCTCACCGACGCGTTCCCGCTCGAACAGCGCGGCATGGCGCTCGGCATCAACCAGATCACCGCGCTGGCCGGGCAGTTCCTCGGGCTGCTGGCCGGCGGGCTGCTCGCCGAGATCGACTGGCGCGCGGTGTTCTGGGTCAGCGTGCCGATCGGCGTCTTCGGCACCCTCTGGTCCTACCGCAGCCTGCGCGAGGTCGGCTCGCCGCGCGCGGCGCGGATCGACTGGCTCGGCAACCTCACCTTCGTGTGCGGGGCGCTGGTCCTGCTCGCCTCGATCACGTACGGGATCCAGCCGTACGGCGGGCACGCGACCGGGTGGGCCAACCCCCGGGTGCTCGGCGGGCTGTGCGGCGGCGTACTGCTGCTGGCGGCGTTCTGCGTCGTGGAGACGCGGGTCGCCGAGCCGATGCTGCGCCTCGGGCTGTTCCGGATCCGGGCGTTCGCGGCCGGCAACCTCGCGGCGCTGCTCACCGCGATCGCGCGGGGCGGCATGCAGTTCATGCTGATCATCTGGCTGCAGGGCATCTGGCTGCCGCTGCACGGCTACGACTACGAGCGCACGCCGCTGTGGGCGGGCATCTACATGCTCCCGCTGACCGCCGGTTTCCTCGTGGCGGGCCCGATCTCGGGCTACCTGTCGGACCGGTTCGGCGCCCGGCTGTTCTCCACCGGCGGCCTCGCCGTGGTCTGCGCGGCGTTCGTCGGGCTGCTGTCCCTGCCGGTCGACTTCTCGTTCTGGGCGTTCGCGGCCCTGCTGTTCGCCAGCGGCTTCGGGCAGGGCATGTTCTCGGCGCCGAACACCTCGGCGGTCATGAGCAGCGTGCCGCCCGACCAACGCGGCGTGGCGTCCGGGATGCGGGCGACGTTCCAGAACTCCGGAACCGCGCTGTCGATCGGGGTGTTCTTCTCCCTGATGATCGCGGGCCTGGCGAACTCGCTGCCGCACACCCTGTCGGCCGGGCTGCAGGCCCAGTCGGTGCCCGCGGGCGACGCCACGCGCGTGGCCACCCTGCCGCCGGTCAGTACGCTGTTCGCGGCGTTCCTGGGCGACAACCCGATCGGCCACCTGCTCGGGTCGAACGGCCTGCTGGACGGGCTTCCCGCCGCCAACCGGGCGACGCTCACCGGAAAATCGTTCTTCCCCGAACTCGTCTCCGGGCCGTTCCATCATGGTCTGGTGCTCGTGTTCACCGCCGCCGCCGTCATGGCGGCGATCGCCGCGCTGGCCTCGCTCCTGCGCGGCACCCGATATGTCCATGTTGAGGAGAAAGTATGAGCGACGCGCTCAGGGCCGAGACCGTCACCATCAAGGGGCACAACGACGACGAGATCGAGGCGTACCTCGCCCGGCCGCTGGGCGACGAGCCACGGGGCGGTGTCGTCGTCATCCACCACATGCCCGGCTACGACGAGGCCACCAAGGAGATGGTGCGCAAGTTCGCCGCGCACGGTTACGCCGCGCTCTGCCCGAACCTGTACTCGCGCGAGGCTCCGGGCGCGGACCCGGACGACGCCGCGGCGACCGTCCGCGCGGCCGGCGGCGTGCCGGACGAGCGGCTGGTCGGCGACGTCGACGGCGCCGCCAAGCACCTCAACTCCCTGGAGGGCGCGAACGGCAAGATCGGCGTGATCGGGCACTGCTCCGGCGGCCGGCAGACCTTCCTGTCCGCGTGCTCGCTGCGGATCGACGCCGCGGTGGACTGCTACGGCGCCTTCGTCGTCAACGACCCGCCGGCCGGCATGCCCCCGACCATGAAGCCGATCCTGGGCCTGGCACCGCAGCTGTCCTGCCCGCTGCTCGGCCTGTTCGGCGCCGAGGACAAGTTCCCCTCCCCCGCGGAGACCGCGGAGCTGTCCGCCGAACTGGACCGGCTCGGCAAGGAGCACGAGTTCCACACCTACGAGAACGCCGGGCACGCGTTCTTCGCCGTCGACCGCCCGGCGTACCGGGTGGAGGCCGCCGTGGACGGCTGGGGCAAGATCTTCGACTTCTTCGGCCGCTACCTCTGAGGCGGGGATCATGTGCACCTACCAGACCCACAAGATCGAGATCAGCGGCAGCGGTAAGGCCAAGATGGGCTGGATCAGCCTCAAAGAGGCCGCCGTGTACGTCGACCACCCCGTCCACCTGCAGCAGGACCATTCGGTCAACATCGACTTCATCGACCCGGCGCGGGGACCGTCCGCCCGGGTCGCGGTCGAGCTGACCGAGGAGGCGGCGCTGGCGCTCGCCGACGCGATCCACGAGGCGATCGCCGCCGCCCCGCCCGGCCTCGCAGCCGCGGGCACCCGCTCCTGACAGACCCGCCCGGGAACCCCGCGCCGTCCGGCGGCGGGTTCCCGGGCGGTCTCTGACCGGGCGTCGCCGGTGACCGCGTCTGAAGCGGGTGTACTCACGCCGCGTCGGCTCGCCCGCCCGTCCGCCGCTCGGCCGACGTACGGGTCGTGCGTGCGGGCGAGCCCCGGACGCGGATCGCGGAACGTGCACGAGCCGCGCCGTCCGGCCGCGCGTGCATCACCGCGCCGCTCCAGCCGACCCTGCTCGGCCGGTCGCGGTCAGAGACGGCCTGGCGCCGTCGGCCGCACGCGGCCGGAAATGTCGTGATTTCGTTGCATTCGCAGCGGTGCACGGTACGGGCGTCGCGCGGGATGATGACACGGTGCGGAACCCACCCGAGGAACACTCCCTTGCGGTGTGGATATGGCCGCGGGCGCTGCCCCTCCGGGAGATCTTCGGCGCCGCGTGGGACGACCCGGACATCCGCACGCGGTTCCTCACGCTCGCCGGCCAGTGGCACACGCGACACCCCTCGCCCCGGCCCGATCCGGGACCCGGTGGCGGACCGCGGCCCGGTCAGTGGATGTGGCACCCGCCCGCGCACAGCATCTACGACTCCCACACCTACGAGGAGGCCGGCGACGACTGGCTGGAGGTCGCGGTCCGGATGGAGAACGCCGACTACTTCCCCGGACACTGCCGTATCGAGGCCTCGCTGACGGTCGCCTGCCGCTGCGACAGCCCCCATGACCGGCACACGATCGTGGAGACCCGGTGGCGATCCGGCGGCCCGGTGGCCGCGCTGGACGCGCTCACCACGGTGCTGCGCGCCACCGACCAGTGGCTCGCCGACTCCCGCCGTCCCGACTGGTGGCGACGGCACTCCGGGCTCACGTGAGCACACGGATGGTCCGGCCGGCCGGACCATCCGTCGTCCCGTCTCATCCGGGCTGGAGCGTGTACGTGAGGAAGTTGCCGGGCAGGCGCTCGTCGGCCGGGCCCTCGGTGACCGCGCGGACGAGCAGTTCGCCGCCCACGAACGCCCCGTGCCACGAGGCGCCCAGCCCGCCGAACAGCTCGTCGCGGTCGCCGCGCGAGCGCGGCTCGCCGATGCCGACCTTGAACGCGCGCACCTCGGCGGCGAGACGCCGCGCCGTCGCCTCGTCGTCGCAGGAGACGCTCGCCACGAGCGCGCCGTTGGAGGCGTTCATCGCGGCCAGCAGCTCCGCCTCGGTGTCGACCAGCACGATCGTGTCGACCGGGCCGAACGGCTCGGCGTGGTGCAACGGTGAGGAGGGCGGCGGCCCAAGGATCGTCACCGGCGCGAAGTACGCCGACGTGTCCTGGCCGGGCAGGAACCGGCCGTCCGCCGGCGTACCGCGGTGGAGCGGCACTCCGCCGCGCGCGATCGCCTCGTCCACCTGGCCGGCCAGCTCCTTGGCCTTGGCGTCGTTGATGAGCGGCCCGAAGTCCAGTTCGGGCAGCGGGTCGTCCGGGTCGTCCACGGCCAGCGGGTGGCCGAACCGTACCTGGCCGACGGCCGGCAGGTACGCCGCGAGGAACCGGTCGAACAGGGAGCGCTGCACGACGAACCGCGGGTACGCCGTGCAGCGCTGCTTGGCGTAGTCGAACGTCCTGCGGATCTGCCCGGCCAGGCGCGGCCAGTCGGAGTACTCCCACACGCCCCAGCAGTTGAGGCCCTCCTGTTCGAGGATGTGCCGCTTGCCGAGGTCGGCGACGGCCGCGGCCACGTGCGCGCCGGTGTCCCGGCCGCCGACGAAGGAGACGCAGCCGATCTCCGGCGCACGGACCAGGGCCGCCGACAGCTCGCGGCCGGCCCCGCTGACGAGGGTGACCGGCAGCCCCTCGCTCGCGGCCAGGGCGCACGCGAGGGTGAGGCAGGCGAGACCGCCGTCGGTGGGCGTCTTGGCGATCGCCGCGTTGCCCGCCAGCACCTGCACGAGCATGGCGTGCATGAGCACGCTCATCGGATAGTTCCAGCTCGCGATGTTGCTGACCGGCCCCTCGAGCGGGCGGCGGCCGGCGATCATCCGGTCGATCTCCTCGACGTACCAGCGCACGCCGTCGACGGCGCGGTCGACGTCGGCGGTGGCGAGCCGCCACGGCTTGCCGATCTCCCACACCAGGAGCAGCGCGAGCAGGTCGCGGTGCGCGGCCAGGGCGTCGAGGGCCGCGCCGACCCGCGCCCTGCGCTCGGCCAGTGGCGTGTGCCGCCACTCCCGGTGCCGGTCGAGCGCGGCGCGTACGGCGGCAGCGGCGCCCGCGGCCGGCAGCAGCGGCGGGCCGGCGATCGGCGTGCCGTCCACCGGCGACGTGGCGGGCGCCGGCTCCCCGTCACGTCGCCACCGGCCGCCCCAGCGGTTGCGCACGCGGTCGTCGTCGAACGCCTCGGGCGCGGCCGCCTGGCAGCGCCGGTACGCGTCGGCCCACCCCGTTCCGGGCTTGATGCTCAGAGCCATCATGTTCTCCGCATACTGTATGCACTCATTAGCCGACAAAAAGCGCGGGCTCGGGGACCGGCTCGTACTCCGTGATCGCGTCCAGCGACGCGCCCATCGCCGCGTTCGCCTCGCGCTCGACCATGACCTCGACGAGCACCGGCAGCCGCGCCCGTTCGCTCTCCTCGGCCGCCCACGCGAGCGCCCCGCGGAGGTCGTCCGGGCGCTCGACCCGGCGCGCCGGGCAGCCGAACGCGTCCATGAGCTTGACGTGGTCGACGCCGCCCTCGCCGTAGTGCAGGTCGACGGCGTAATTCATGTCGTACGGGAGCTCCGCCTGGCGGATCAGCCCGAGGTACTCGTTGTTGATCATGACGACGACGAAGGGGATCCGGTACTGCGCCGCGACCGCGATCTCCTCCATCAGGAACTGGAAGGAGTAGTCGCCCGCGACCGCCACGACCGTACGGTCCGGGTGCGCGCACTTGACGCCCATCGCCGCCGGCACCTCCCAGCCGAGCGGCCCGGCCTGCCCGCACACGAGGTAGCGTCGCGGCAGGTACGTGCGCTGGAACTGGCCCGACCAGATCTGGTACAGCCCGATCGCGGTGACGAACGTGGTGTCCGGGCCGAAGAAGTCGTTGAGTTCACGGAAGACGCGCGGCGGCTTGATCGGGACGTCGTCGAAGTCGTCGCGTCGCGGCAGGGCTGCGCGCAGTTCGGCGACCCGGTCCGCCCACTCCCCCGCCGGCCGGGCCGGACCCACCGCGCGCGCCTGGTCCAGCAGCGACGCGAGCGCCGGCCGGGCGTGCCCGACGACGCCCAGGTCCGGCTCGAACACCCGGCCGATCTGCGTCGGCTCGATGTCGACGTGGATGAAGCGCCGGCCGCGCCGGTACGTCTCCAGGTCACCGGTGTGCCGGTCGCCGAACCGTGCCCCGACCGCCAGGACCATGTCGGACTCCAGGAACGCCGCGTTGCCCCACCGGGTCTGGGTCTGGATGCCGGCCATCCCGGCGAACAGCGGATGGTCCTCGGGGAAGGCGCCCTTGCCCATCAGGGTGACCTGCACCGGGATCTGGAGGTACTCGGCCAGCGCCCGCAGTTCGGCGTCCGCTCCCGCGACGATGACGCCGCCGCCGGCGAGGATGAGCGGCCGCTCGGCGGCGAGCAGCATCTCCACCGCCGCCCGCACCGGCTCGGGCCGTGGCGCGGGGACCTCCACCGGCAGGGGGCCGTCGAGGGCCGGGTCGTAGCGGCACTCGCCGCGCTGGACGTCCACGGGCAGGTCGATCAGGACGGGACCCGGGCGGCCCGAGCGCGCCACGCGGAACGCCTCGCGGAACACCCACGGTGCCTGGGCCGGCTCCTTCAGCTGGACCGCCCACTTGCACACCGGCCGCGCGATCTCGACGATGTCGACCGCCTGGAACGCCTCCTGGTGCAGCTTGGCTCGCGGCGCCTGGCCGGTGACGCAGACGATCGGGACCGAGTCGGCGAGCGCGGTGTACAGGCCGGTGATCATGTTGGTGCCCGCCGGGCCGGACGTGCCGACGCAGACACCCACGTTGCCGGTGGCGCGGGCCCACCCGTCGGCGGCGTGCGTGCCGCCCTCCTCGTGCCGCACGGTGACGTGCCGGATCCGGCTGGCGCGCAGCGCGGCGTAGAACGGCAGGATCGCCGCTCCGGGGATGCCGAAGACCGTGTCGACGCCCTCGGACTCCAGGACACGGACGGCCGCCTCCATACAGGGGATCGTGTTCACGCCCGGTCCTTCCCGGAGATGTTCTCGACCACCTTGAGCAGGGCCGAGTGGTCGAGCGAGCCATGGCCCTGAGAGCGGGCGGCGGCGATGAGCTGGGCGACCAGCCCGGTCATCGGCAGGGCCACGTCCGCCTCGCGGGCGGCCGCGAGGGCGATGCCCATGTCCTTGTGGTGCAGGTCGACGCGGAAGCCGGGGGTGAACTCCCGCTTCACCATCGACTCGCGTTTGAGGTCGAGGACGCGGCTGCCCGCCAGCCCGCCCGCGAGCACGTCCAGGCCGGTACGGCCGTCGACGCCGGAGGCCTCCAGCAGCACGAGCGCCTCGGCGACCAGCGCGTACACGCCGCCGACCACGAGCTGGTTGGCGGCCTTGACCGTCTGGCCGGCGCCCGCGGGCCCGACGTGGGCGACCGTGGTGCCGAGCGCCTCGAACAGGGGCGCCGCGGCGGCGAAGTCCGCCGCCTCGCCGCCCACCATGATCGACAGTCGTCCTTCGACGGCTCCCGGCTCGCCACCGCTGACCGGCGCGTCCAGTACCCGTACGCCGGCGGCGGCGCCCGCCCGCGCGAGCCGGCGGGCCGTCTCCGGCCGCACCGTGCTCATGTCGATGTAGAGCGTGCCCGGCTGAACGTGCCGCAGGACGCCGTCCGGGCCGAGCGCGACCGCCTCGACGTCCGGCGAGTCGGGGAGCATGGTGATGACCACGTCGGCGTCCGCGACGGCGCCGGCCAGGTCGGCCGCGCCGCGGCCGCCCGCCGCCACCAGCCGTTCGACGCGGTCGGCGCCGAGGTCGTGGCCGACGACGGAGTGACCGGCCCGCGCCAGGTTTGCCGCCATCGGGCCGCCCATGACGCCGAGGCCGATGAAACCGATGTTCTTCACGCGTTCTCCTTGCTGGGGAGCCATCCGAAGCTGTCCGCGCTCGGCCCGTCCGGCCGGTACTCCAGGCCGACGAAGCCCGGGTAGCCGGACGCGTCGAGCGCGGCGAACACGTCGCCGTACGGCAGGTCCCCCGTGCCCGGCCGGCCGCGTCCCGGCACGTCGGCGATCTGGACGTGGCCGAAGGAGGCGGCGTGGCGTTCGATGACGGCGATCGGGTCCTCGCCCATCCGGGCGAGGTGGTAGAGGTCGGCCAGGAACGCGACGTTCCCGGTGCCCGCCTGGTCGCGGACGCGGTCGATCACCGCCAGGGCGGTGTCCGTGGACGTCAGCGGATAGCCGGGGTTCTCGTGGGAGTTCAGTGCCTCGACGACGACCGTGGCGTCGCATCGCCGGGCCGCCTCGGCCGCCAGGCCGAGGTTGGTGGCGGCCAGGTCGTCCTGCGCGTGCGGGTCCAGGCCGGGGACCCGGTTCCCGTACAGGGCGTTGAGCACCCGGCAGCCGGTCGCCTCGGCGATCCCGACGGCCACGTCGATGTTCGCGCGGAACCGGCCGGAGTCGTCGGGGCGGGACAGCAGCCCGCGGTCGCCGGCGGCCATGTCGCCGGCGTCGAAGTTCAGCCCGGCCAGGTGGACGCCCGCGTCGCCGAGGGCGCGGAGCAGGGCGTCGACCTCGCGGTCGGCGGGCTCGGGGCCGGCGAAGGGCCACCACAGCTCGACCGCGTCGAACCCGGCGGCCCGTGCCGCCGCCGGCCGTTCGAGGAGCGGTAGTTCGGTGAACAGGATGGACAGGTTGACGTCGAAGCGCATGTCACTCCTCGCGGGCGTCCGGCCGTGGTCAGGCGGTCGTGGTCAGGCGGTCGTGGCGAGGCATTCGCGCATGAGGCGGGCGGTTTCGCTGGGGGTCTTGCCGACCCGGACACCGACCTTCTCCAACGCCTCCTTCTTCGCCTCGGCCGTCCCCGACGAGCCCGAAACGATCGCGCCGGCATGCCCCATGGTCTTGCCCTCCGGGGCGGTGAACCCCGCGACATACCCGACCACCGGCTTGGTCACGTTCGCCTCGATGTAGGCCGCCGCCCGCTCCTCCGCGTCCCCGCCGATCTCCCCGATCATCACGATCGCGTCGGTCTCCGGGTCGGCCTGGAACGCCTCCAGAGCATCGATGTGGGTGGTCCCGATCACCGGGTCACCACCGATCCCGATACAGGTGGAGAACCCGATGTCCCGCAGCTCGTACATCATCTGGTACGTCAGCGTCCCCGACTTCGACACCAACCCGATCCGCCCCGGGCTGGTGATGTCGGCCGGGATGATCCCCGCGTTCGACTTACCCGGCGAGGCCACCCCCGGGCAGTTCGGGCCGATGATCCGGGTCTTGTTGCCCTTGGCCACCGCATGCGCCCACGCCACCGTCGAGTCATGCACCGGGATCCCCTCAGTGATCACGATGCACAGGCCGATCTCCGCATCGATCGCCTCGATCACCGCGTCCTTGGAGAACCTCGGCGGCACGAACGCCACCGACACATCCGCCCCGGTCTGGGCCATCGCCTCAGCGACCGAGCCGAACACCGGCAGATCCCGGCCCTCGCTCGTGACCGTCTGCCCCGCCTTACGCGCGTTCACCCCACCGACGACGTTCGTGCCGGCCCGCAGCATCCGCGCGGTGTGCTTGGTTCCCTCCGAGCCGGTCATCCCCTGCACGATGACCTTGCTGTCCTCGGTCAGCCAGACCGCCATCTCAAACTCCCTGCGAAGCCAGCTCGGCGGCGCGCCGCGCCGCCTCATCCATCGTCTCGACCTGCTCGATCACCGAGATCGCGGCCTCATTGAGAATCCGGCGGCCCTCCTCGGCGTTGTTGCCGTCCAACCGCACCACGATCGGCCGATCCACCGTCTCACCCCGATCGCCCAGCAGCTTGACGGCCTGGACGATCCCGTTCGCGACCGCGTCACCGGAGGTGATCCCGCCGAACACGTTGATGAACACGCTCTTCACGCTCGGGTCACCCAGCACGATCTCCATGCCGTTGGCCATCACCTCAGCCGACGCGCCACCACCGATGTCCAGGAAGTTCGCCGGCTTCTGCCCCCCGTATCGCTCACCGGCGTAAGCGACCACGTCCAGGGTCGACATCACCAGACCCGCGCCGTTACCGATGATCCCGACCGAACCATCGAGCTTGACGTAGTTCAGGTCCTTGGCCTTGGCCTTGGCCTCCAGCGGATCCGCCGACGCCGCATCCTCCAGCGCCTCATGCTCCACCTGGCGGAACGCCGCGTTCCCATCCAGGGTGACCTTGCCGTCCAGGGCCTTGACCTGACCATCAGCGGTCAGGATCAACGGGTTCACCTCGACCAGCGTGGCGTCCTCCTCCACGAAGACGCGCCAGAGTCGTTCGATCACGGTTGCGGCGCCCTCGATCGCCGCCTCGGGCAGCCCCCCGGCGACCGCGATCTCACGCGCTCTGGCCCGATTCACACCGCTCAGCGCATCGACCGGCACCCGCGCGACCGCCTCCGGTCTAGAGGCCGCGACCTCCTCGATCTCCATACCGCCCTCGACCGAACAGATCGACAAGAACGTACGGCCGGCGCGATCGAGCAGGAACGAGAAGTAGAACTCCGAAGCGATCGCGCTCGCCTCTTCGACCAACACCTTGTGGACCGTGTGGCCCTTGATGTCCATGCCGAGAATCTGCCGCGCCTTCTCCTCGGCATCGGCAGGCGAGTCCGCCAGCTTCACACCACCGGCCTTACCGCGGCCACCGGTCTTCACCTGGGCCTTCACCACGACACGCGAGGTACCGGCCGCGGCGAACTCCTCAGCGATCGCCCGAGCCTCCTCCGCCGTCGTAGCGATCTTGCCGGCGGGAACCGGGACGCCGTACTCCGCGAAGAGCTCCTTCGCCTGATGTTCGAACAGATCCACTCGCGTTCCTCCCGCCCGTCCGCGGTCGGTCGCGCCCCCATCCGGCCTCTCGGCCGCGGCACCGAATTCCGCTCTGGACATTCCACGCATTGGGTGTCACAGTCTTCATACAGTATTCGTCGACTGTATGCAATCCTCGCCAACACGGCACCGAAGCGGCTCTGACCTGGTGTTACGCCAGGAGACGAGCCTCGATCATGAGGAGTTGACACAGGACATGGCCACGTCCCCCGAGCCGGAACCCCAAGCCACGGAACTCATCTCAGGTGGGCATCTCGTCGCCAAGGCCCTCAAGGCAGAGGGCGTCGACGTGATCTACACCCTGTGCGGCGGCCACATCATCGACATCTACGACGGCTGCGTCGACGAGGGCATCAAGGTCATCGACGTCCGCCACGAGCAGGTCGCCGCGCACGCCGCGGACGGCCACGCGCGCGTCACCGGCAAGACCGGCTGCGCCGTCGTCACGGCGGGCCCCGGGATCACCGACGCCGTCACCGGCGTCGCGAACGCGCTGCGCGCCGAGAGCCCGATGCTGCTGATCGGCGGCCAGGGCGCGCTGAGCCAGCACAAGATGGGCTCGCTGCAGGACCTGCCGCACGTCGACATGATGGCGCCGATCACCAAGTTCGCCGCCACGGTCCCGCACACCGAACGCGTCGCGGACATCGTCTCGATGGCCTTCCGCGAGTGCTACAACGGCGCGCCGGGCCCGTCGTTCCTGGAGATCCCCCGCGACGTACTCGACGCCAAGGTCCCGCGGGACCGGGCCCGCGTACCGCGGGCCGGCGGGTACCGCGCGTCGACGCGCCGGCAGGGCGACCCCGCGGCCATCGAACGCCTCGCCGACCTGCTGGTGAACGCTGAGAAGCCGTGCGTCCTGCTGGGCAGCCAGATCTGGACCACCCGCGCGACCGAGGCGGCGACCGAGCTGGTGCGCACGCTCAACGTGCCCGCCTACATGAACGGCGCCGGCCGCGGCACCCTGCCGCCCGGCGACCCGCACCACTACCAGCTCTCCCGGCGCTACGCGTTCAACAACGCCGACGTCATCGTCATCGTCGGCACGCCGTTCGACTTCCGGATGGGGTACGGGCGGCGCCTGTCCCCCGAGGCGACCGTGGTCCAGATCGACCTGGACTACCGCACCGTCGGCAAGAACCGCGACGTCGACCTCGGCATCGTCGGCGACGCCGGCCTCGTCCTGTCCGCGGTGACGCAGGCCGCCTCCGGCCGGACCGACAACGGTGCCGCGGGGCGGAAGGCGTGGCTGGAGGAGCTGCGCGCCGAGGAGACCAAGGCGTACGAGAAACGGCTGCCGCTCCAGCACTCCGACGCGTCGCCGATCCACCCGTACCGGCTCGTGCACGAGATCAACGAGTTCCTCACCGAGGACTCGATCTACGTCGGCGACGGCGGCGACATCGTCACCTTCTCCGGCCAGGTCGTGCAGCCCAAGTCGCCCGGGCACTGGATGGACCCCGGCCCGCTCGGCACCCTCGGCGTCGGCATCCCGTTCGTGATGGCCGCCAAGCAGGCCCGGCCGGACAAGGAGGTCGTCGCCCTGTTCGGCGACGGCGCGTTCAGCCTCACCGGCTGGGACTTCGAGACGCTGGTCCGCTTCGACCTGCCGTTCGTCGGGATCGTCGGCAACAACTCCTCGATGAACCAGATCCGCTACGGCCAGGGCGCCAAGTACGGCAGGGACCGCGAGCGGGTCGGCAACACGCTCGGCGACGTGCCGTACAGCGAGTTCGCCAAGATGCTCGGCGGCTACGGCGAGGAGGTCCGCGAGCCCGGCGACATCCGGCCCGCGTTGCGACGCGCCCGCGAGTCGGGCAGGCCGTCGCTCATCAACGTGTGGATCGACACCGACGTGTACGCGCCCGGAACCATGAACCAGACGATGTACAAGTGAAAAGGAAAGCGCCATGGGAAAGGCACTAGACGGCGTCAAGGTCCTGGACATGACGCACGTTCAGTCCGGACCGTCATGCACTCAGATCCTCGCGTGGCTCGGTGCCGACGTCATCAAACTCGAAGCGCCGGGCGGCGACATCACGCGGCGCCAGCTCCGGGACGTCCCGGACGCCGACAGCCTTTATTTCACGATGCTCAACGCCAACAAGAAGAGCATCACTCTCAACCTCAAGAACGACCGGGCCAAAGAGATTTTCGTCGATCTGGTGAAGCGCTCCGACGTGCTCGTGGAGAATTTCGGACCCGGCACGATCGAACGCCTGGGATTCGGCTGGGAGAAACTGCACGAGCTGAACCCCGGACTCATCTTCGCCTCGATCAAGGGCTTCGGCGAGGGCCCGTACACGAACTTCAAGGCCTACGAGGTCGTGGCCCAGGCGATGGGCGGGTCGATGAGCACGACCGGCTTCGACGACGGGCCGCCGACCGCGACCGGCGCCCAGATCGGCGACTCCGGCACCGGCATCCACACCGTCGCCGCGATACTCGCCGCGCTCTACCAGCGGAACACGACCGGCCGCGGTCAGCGGGTCGCGGTCGCCATGCAGCACTCGGTGCTCAACCTGTGCCGGGTCAAGCTACGCGACCAGCAGCGGCTGGCCGCCGGCCCGCTCACGGAGTACCCCAACGAGGACTTCGGCGACGAGGTGCCGCGCTCGGGCAACGCGTCGGGCGGCGGGCAGCCGGGATGGGCGGTCAGGTGCGCGCCGGGCGGCCCGAACGACTACGTCTATGTGATCATCCAGCCGCAGGGCTGGGCGCCGATCGCGCGGCTGATGGGCCGGCCCGAGCTGGCCGACGATCCCGAGTGGAGCACCCCGGAGGCCCGGCTGGGCAAGCTGGCCAAGGTCTTCCAGCTCATCGAGGAGTGGAGCGCCCAGCACGGCAAGTGGGAGGTGCTGGCCAAGCTCAACGCCGAGAACGTCCCCTGCGGCCCGATCCTGTCGACCGCCGAGCTGATCGAGGACGAGAGCCTGGTCAGCAACGAGATGATCGTCACGGTCGACCACCCCGTACGCGGTCCCTTCAAGACGGTCGGCTGCCCGCTGAAGCTGTCGGACTCCCCCGTCGAGGTCGAGCGGTCGCCGCTCCTCGGTGAGCACAACGACGAGATCTTCGGGCGGCTGCTCGGCCTGCCGGAGGACGAACTCGTCTCCCTCAAGGCGAATGGAGTGATCTGACGTGGAATACGACCGCGCGGAGGTGCGCGCCGTGCTCGACGCGGTGCGGGCCGAGGGACGCACCGCGCTGACCGCGCTGGAGGGCAGGCTGCTGTGCGACGCGTACGGCATCGCCACACCGGCGGAGGACCTGGCCACCTCGGCGGACGAGGCGATCTCACGCGCCGTGGACATGGGACTGCCCGTCGTCCTGAAGATCGTCTCGCCGGACATCCTGCACAAGACCGAGGCCGGGGGCGTGCTCGTCGGCCTGGACTCGCCGCACGAGGTCAGGCTCGGTTACGAGCGGATCGTCGCGGCGGCGCGCGAGCACGACCCGGACGCGCGGATCCTCGGCGTCCAGGTGCAGCGGATGGTGCCCGCCGGCCAGGAGGTCATCATCGGCGCGACGACCGACCCGACGTTCGGCAAGGTCATCGCGTTCGGGCTCGGCGGCGTCCTGGTCGAGGTGCTGAAGGACGTCACCTTCCGGCTGGCCCCGGCCACCGGCGAGGAGGCGCTGTCGATGCTCGACGACATCGCCGCCGCCGACGTGCTGCGCGGCGCGCGCGGCGCCGAGCCGATCAGCCGTGCGGCCCTCGCCGGCATGATCCAGCGGGTCTCCGACCTCGTCGCCGACTTCCCCGAGATCGCCGAGCTGGACCTCAACCCGGTGTTCGCCACCGCCGACGGCGCGGTGGCGGCCGACGTACGGGTCCTGCTGGCCGAGGGCGCGCCGCGGGAGGTGCCGCGGCACACCCCCGAGGAGATCCTCGCGGTGATGAACCGGCTGATGAAACCGCGTTCGGTGGCGGTGATCGGCGCCTCCAACGAGGTGGGCAAGATCGGCAACTCCGTGATGCGGAACCTGATCGACGGCGGCTACGCGGGCGAGATCCACCCGATCAACCCCAAGGCCGACGAGATCTGCGGCCGCAAGGCCTACCGCAGCATCGCGGACGTGCCGGGCGAGGTCGACGTCGCGGTGTTCACCATCCCGGCGAAGTTCGTGCCCACCGTGCTGGAGGAGGTCGGCGCGAAGAAGGTGCCCGCGGCGGTGCTGATCCCCTCCGGGTTCGCCGAGACCGGCAACGACGCGTTGCAGGAGCAGGTGGTCGAGATCGCCCGCCGGCGCGGCGTGCGGCTGCTCGGTCCCAACATCTACGGCTACTACTACACGCCCGAGGATCTCTGCGCGACGTTCTGCACGCCGTACGACGTCAAGGGCGGGGTCGCGCTGTCGTCCCAGAGCGGCGGCATCGGCATGGCGATCCTCGGCTTCAGCCGCACCACGAAGATGGGCGTGTCGGCCATCGTCGGCCTGGGCAACAAGACCGACCTGGACGAGGACGACCTGCTGACGTTCTTCGGGCAGGACGAGAACACCCAGTGCGTCGCGATGCACCTGGAGGACCTGAAGGACGGGCGCGCGTTCGTCGCGGCCGCCCGCGAGGTGTCGCGCAAGAAGCCGATCATCGTGCTCAAGGCCGGCCGGACCAGCCTCGGCGCCCGCGCGGCGAGTTCCCACACCGGCGCGCTCGCCGGCGATGACAAGGTCTACGACGACATCCTCCGCCAGGCGGGCGTGATCCGCGCGCCGGGCCTGAACGACATGCTGGAGTACGCCCACGCGCTGCCGACGCTGCCGGCGCCGAAGGGCGAGAACGTCGTCATCATCACCGGCGCGGGCGGTTCCGGGGTGCTGCTCTCCGACGCGTGCGTGGACGCCGGGCTGTCGCTGATGGACATCCCGCCGGACCTGGACGAGGCGTTCCGCCGGTACATCCCGCCGTTCGGCGCCGCCGGCAACCCCATCGACATCACCGGGGGCGAACCGCCGTCCACGTACGAGGCGACGGTGCGCCTGGGCCTGGAGGACCCGCGCATCCACGCCCTGATCCTCGGCTACTGGCACACGATCGTGACCCCGCCGATGGTGTTCGCCGAGCTCATCGCACGCGTCGTCGCGGAGGCGCGCGCCCAGGGCGTCGACAAGCCCGTGGTCGCCTCGCTCGCCGGCGACACCGAGGTGGAGCAGGCCAGCGAGTACCTGTTCGACCACGGCGTGCCCGCCTACCCCTACACGACGGAGAAGCCGGTCGCGGTGCTCGGCGCCAAGTATCGCTGGGCACGCGCCGCGGGCCTGCTGCCCGGCTGACCTGTCACCGGTGGCCGTAGGTCACATCACCCGTCGACCGCGGGCCACCGGCTTCATGTGTCCCGCTCACAGGAGGAGAACGCCCATGCAGCGTGCCTAACAAGCGCTTGGTGGCCGAACGCGCGAAGAGATCGGGGACAGGGGGCGACCGCCAGCACATCGCGACGAGGGGTCGAGATGACCGCTACTGCCAATCCGACATCGAAGTTCACCGAGATCACCGACCAACGCGGACGCGTCTACCGTGTCGGCGAGACCGACCGCGACATCCTGGGACACCCACGCGCGCTCATGGTGATACTGCCGTGGGTGGCGATGATGGCCATCAGCGTCTTCGAGTACGCCTACGGGTCGGCCGAGGACACCCTGTCCACCGCACACGGCTGGACCAGCAGCAACACGTTCTGGATCCTCAGCGTCTGGGTGTTCTTCCAGGCGGGCGTCGCCTTCCCGGCGGGCCGGCTGCGGGAGAAGGGCATCCTGACGGCGCGCCGGGCGATGATGCTGGGCGCGTGCCTGGCGCTGGCGGGCTTCCTCGCCATCTCCCACCTGCACAGTGTCTTCGGCGCCATCATCGGCTTCGGCGTGCTGGGCGGCGTCGGCGCCGGGCTCGTGTACGCGACCTGCATCAACATGGTCGGCAAGTGGTATCCGGAGAAGCGCGGCGCGCGCACCGGGTTCGTCAACGGCGGGTTCGCCTACGGCTCCCTGCCGTTCATCATCATCTTCAACTACGCCTTCGACACCGGCGACTACCACGAGGTCCTCGACCTGATCGGGCTCTTCGTGCTCGTCGCGATCGGGATCTGCGGGTATTTCTTCAAGGACCCGCCGAAGAACTGGTGGCCCGACCACGTCGACCCGCTGAAGCCCGCGAGGGCCAGGGACACCGGCGCGCGCGTCAGCCTCGAGAAGAACCCCCCGGCGGTGCGCCAGTTCAGCCCGATGGAGGCGATGCGCACGGGCATGATCCCGCTGATGTGGATCTGCCTGGCGTTCATCTCCGGCGTGTCCATCTTCGGCATCTCCTTCGAGGTGCCGTTCGCCAAGGACCTCGGCTTCGGTCCGCTGATGGCCTCGCTGTCGGCCGGCATCCTGGCCGTGGTGAACGGCGTCGGGCGCGCGGTGGTCGGCTGGTTCTCCGACCTGATCGGCCGTAAGCAGGCTCTCATCGTCGTGCTCGTCATCGAGGCGCTCGCGCAGTTCGGCACGCTGTGGGCCGGCGACGCGCACAACGAGGTGATGTTCCTGGTCTTCGCGTTCATCTCCGGCTTCGGCGGCGGCGCGTTCTACCCGATGTTCGCGGCTCTGGTGCCCGACTACTTCGGGGAGAACCACAACGCCAGCAACTACGGGATGGTCTACAGCGCGAAGCTGGTCAGCGGCCTGTTCGGCGGTGGCCTCGGCGCCGTCGTCATCGGCGCCTGGGACTACGACGGCGCCTACACCCTCGCCGGCGTGATGGGCCTGGTGTCGGCTCTCATCGCGCTGACGCTGCGCCAGCCGGGCCGCCCGAAGGCGCGGAAGATCGTGCCCAACCCCTATCCGATCAGCCGGGAGATCATGTGACCTCCCGGTCGGGACGCTGGTGATAGGACCGGCGCGTGTGCTCGGTGTGCTCACGCATGATCTGCGCGGCCCGTTCGCCGTCGTGTGCGGCGAGCGCGTCGATCAGCGCCGCGTGCTCCGTCCAGGACTCCGGCCCTCGCTGCCGGGCGACGGGCGTGTAGTACCAGCGGACGCGCCGGTCCACCTGCGCCGCCAGCTCGGCCAGGACCTTGTTGCCCGCGAGCTCGACGATGGCGGCGTGCAGCTCGGCGTTCGCGGCGACGACGGCGTCGACCTCGTCGGCGTCGAGCGCCGCCACCCCGCGCTCGCAGATCTCCCGCAACCGCGCGATCGCCTCGGGGGTGACGTTGGCCGCGGCCAGCCGCGCCGACTCCGCCTCCAGCAGGGAGCGCACGGCCAGCAGCTGGTCGGCCTCCTCTTCGGTCGGCGTGTGCACGAAGGCGCCCTGGGCCGGCCGCAGGTCGACCCAGCCTTCGGTGCTGAGCCGCTGGAGAGCCTCGCGCACCGGCTGCCGGGAGATGCCGAGACGCGTCGCCAGGTCGCTCTCGACGAGGTGCTGCCCCGGCTTGAGCACCCGCGTCACGATCAGCTCGAGCAGGGCCTCGTAGACGCCTTCACGGAGCGGGGCGGGACGCGTCAGCCGAGGCATGTCCACGCTCTCCGCGTTATCGGTGAAGAACGACATGCCGACTCCTCGAGATCTGAGGTCTTCTGTGTACAGTCTACTGCCTACATGCGGATGGCCGAGGCCGTCGCCCACGTGGCGGTTGTCACACCATTTCCGCGCGCCCCGGCAACGACCGGCACGGCTTTTCTCCCCGAAATACGGCGGAACGCACAAATAACCGATAGGCCGCTTCACGGTGCCGTGGAACGCCCGAGGACGAATTGCCGCGAATCGTTATCGGGACGGCAGGGCGAGCAGTTCCACTTCCTCTCCCCGCCACCCGGGAGGAACGACGGCCAGCGCGTCGGCCAGCGCTGCTCCCCAGAGCAGGCCGGGCCGGTCCCGGCCCACCGGCACGACCTTCGCGCCCTCCCGGCGCACCGCCACGACGCGGGTGTCCACCGGATGGGCGGTGACACGCGAGTCGAGCCGAACCCAGCCACCGCCGGCGGCGAGCCGCCCGGTCAGCGCGCCGAGCAGCGGCGCGAGCAACGTCAGCGCCGCGACGAGCGCGGCGTAGGGGTTGCCGGGCAGGCCGACGACCGGCCGGCCGTCGGCGAGCCGGGCGAGCAGCTGCGGATGACCGGGCCGGCACGCCACACCCTCGACCAGAAACTCCGCCTCCGACGCCCGCAGCACGGCGCGCAGGTGGTCGGCGGCGCCCCTGGAGGACGAGCCGCACACCACGACGACGTCCGCCTCCCCCGCGTCGGCGATGGCGGTGGCGAGCGACGCCCTCTCGTCGGCGACGCGGACCGGCGGAGCGGCCCGTCCGCCGACCCAGTCGATCAGACCGGGCAGCATCGGCCCGATCGCGTCCCGCACGCGGCCCACGCCGGGAAGCCCGGAGAAGGTGAGCTCGTCCCCGGTCACCAGAACGGCCACACGGGGCCGGCGGCGGACGCGGAGCAGGTCGTGCCCCACGCTCGCCGCCAGCCCCTGCACGACCGGGGTGACGACCGATCCGGCGGGGACCACCTTGGTGTCCGCCCGGCAGTCCTCGCCGCGGCGCCGGATGTGGCGGCCGGCCACGAAGGGCCCGTGCAGCCGGCCGTCCGCACACGTCACCGCCTCGTACGGCACGACCGCTCTCGTGCCGTACGGGACCGGAGCGCCCGTCCCGATCTCCACCGCCTCGCCGGCGCCGACCGCGCCCGGGGCGGTCCGGCCGGCCAGGACACGGCCGGCCGGCCGCCAGGGGCCCGGGCCCGCCACGGCGTACCCGTCCATCGCCGCGGCGTCGAAGGCCGGCAGGTCGGCGCGTGCCCGCACCGGGCCGGCGAGAACGGCCCCGCCGGCGTCCTCCACCGGCAGGTCCAGAACGTCGAGGGGCGTCGCCGCGGCGGCCATGGCCCGCGCGAGACGCCAGGGCATGGCCGCCGTCGCGGGGCGCGGCGCGGACGGTGTGGACGGTCGGGCGCCGCATCCGCCGGACCCGTCACCCGGGTCTCGCCGGCTCTGCAGGCCGTGCGGGCCACCAGCCACCTTCGCCTCCTCGGACGCGCGAACTCATCCTTGACCACTATAGAGGGATACTGTAGACAAAATACAGTAGCCCACGAGAACGGAGTTCCCGTGAGAGTCGCTGTTGTCGGCGCCGGTGCGATCGGCGCCTATGTCGGAGCAGCCCTGCACCGCGCCGGGGTCGAGGTCCACCTGATCGCCCGCGGCCCCCACCTGGAGGCCATCCGGCGGGACGGCGTGCGGGTGCTCAGCCCGCGCGGAGACTTCACCGCCCGGCCCCCGGCCACCGACGACCCCCGCGAGATCGGTCCGGTCGACCACGTCTTCCTCGGACTCAAGGCCAACGCCTACGCGAGCTGCGGCCCGATCCTGGCCCCGCTCACCACCGAGCGCACCGCCGTCATCGCGGCGCAGAACGGCATCCCCTGGTGGTACTTCCACCGGCTGCCGGGCCCGTACGAGGGCTACCGCGTCGAGACGGTGGACCCCGGCGGCGCGGTGACCGCCGCCATCCCGCCCGAGCGCGCCATCGGCTGCGTCGTCTACGCCGCGACCGAGATCGCGGCGCCCGGCGTGATCCGGCACCTGGAGGGCACCCGGTTCTCCGTCGGCGAGCCGGACGGAACGGTGTCGGACCGCTGCCGGGCGTTCAGCGAGGCGATGGTCGCCGGCGGCCTGAAGTGCCCGGTCGAGCCGGACCTGCGCAAGGACATCTGGATCAAGCTCATGGGCAACATCGCCTTCAACCCGATCAGCGCGCTGAGCCGGGCGACGATGCTGGACATCTGCCGGTACCGCGACACCCGCGAGCTGGTGATCACGATGATGCGCGAGACCCTCGACGTCGCCGAGCGGCTCGGCTGCCGTCCGGGGATCTCCATCGGCCGGCGGCTGGCGGGCGCCGAGCGTACCGGCCACCACAAGACCTCCACGCTCCAGGACCTGGAGAAGGGCAAGCCGCTGGAGCTGGACGTGATCCTGGCGGCCGTGGTCGAGCTCGCCGACCTGACCGGCACGCGTGTCCCCGCCCTGCGGGCGATCAACGCCGTCGCGGGGCTGACCAACGAGAAGATCACCGCGGCCGCCCGCAGCGCGGTTCCCGCCTGACACCCGAGGAGAAGGCCATGCGTTACACCCGTCTCACCGAGCCCCTGGTCCGCGACGGCGGCGAGCTGCGCACCGCCACGTGGGAGGAGGCCCTCGACCGCGCGGCCGAGGGCTTCCGCCGCAACGTCGAGGCCCACGGGCCGGACGCGTTCGGGATGTTCTCCTGCTCGCGCGCGACCAACGAGATGAACTACGTGGCGCAGAAGTTCGTGCGGCAGGTCATCGGGACCAACAACATCGACTCCTGCAACCGCACTTGACACGCTCCCAGCGTCGCCGGTCTGGCGGCCGTGTTCGGTGCCGGGGGTGGCACCTCGTCGTACCGGGAGATCGAGGAGACCGACCTCATCATCCTGTGGGGCTCCAACGCCCGGGAGACACACCCCATCTTCTTCCACCACGTCCTGAAGGGAGTGCGCGACGGAGCACGCCTGTTCGTCGTCGATCCGCGCCGTACCGGCTCGGCCGAGTGGGCCGACGGCTGGCTCGGTCTGAACGTCGGCACCGACATCCCGCTCGCGAACGCGGTCGCCCGCGAGATCATCCACGCGGGGCTGGTCAACGAGGCGTTCGTCGGCCGGGCCACGACCGGCTTCGCCGGACTGGCCGCCGCCGTCGAACCGTGGACGCCGGAGGCCGCCGAGCGCGAGACCGGCGTGCCCGCCGCGGCCATCCGCGAACTCGCCCACGCCTACGCACGCGCGGACCGCGCCCAGCTGTGCTGGACGCTCGGCATCACCGAACACCACAACGCCACCGACAACGTCCGCGCCCTGATCAACCTGGCCCTGCTCACCGGCCACGTCGGCCGCTACGGATCCGGACTCAACCCCCTGCGCGGACAGAACAACGTCCAGGGCGGCGGCGACATGGGCGCCATCCCCAACCGGCTGCCGGGCTTCCAGGACATCCTCGACCCCGCGGTACGGGCACGGTTCGGCGCCGCGTACGGCCGGGAGATCCAACCGCGCCACGGCATGCACCTGACCCAGATGCTGGAGGCGATGGACCGGCGTGAGCTGACCACCGCGTACTGCGTGGGCGAGAACCCGGCGCAGTCCGAGGCGGACTCCGGACGCACGGTCGAGCGGCTCGGCGACCTCGACCATCTCGTCGTCCAGGACATCTTCCTGACCAGGACCGCCCGGCTGGCCGACGTCGTCCTGCCCGCGAGCGCGGCCTGGTGCGAGAGCGAGGGGACCGTGACCAACAGCGAACGGCGCGTGCAGCGGGTCCGCAAGGCCCTCGACCCGCCCGGCGCGGCCCGCGACGACATCGCGATCATCTCCGACCTGGCCCGGCGCCTGGGCCACGACTGGGGCGCCCCGTCGGCGGAGGAGATCTGGGACGAGGTGCGGTCGCTGGCCCCGATCTTCGCCGGGATGAGCTACCGGCGGCTGGAGGAACTGCAGGGCGTCCAGTGGCCGTGCTTCACCGAGGACCGGCTGGAGCCGCCGTACCTGCACGGGCGTCTCTGGGCGGCCGATCCGGAGCGGCGCGGCACGCCCGCGCCGTTCGGGATCCCCCGGCACCGGCTCCCCGTGGACGTCCTCGACGAGGAGTTCCCGCTGCGGCTCACCACCGGCCGCCGGCTCGACTCCTACAACACGGGCGTCCAGTCGGGCGGGCTGGCGTTTCCGGCGCGACGCGAGGAGGCGATCGAGCTGTCGCCCGAGGACGCCGAGCGGCTCGGCCTCGCCCCCGGCGAACTGGCGCGGGTCAGTTCCCGGCGCGCCTCGGTGACCGCGCCGGTGGCCGTCGACCCGGCGCTGCGGCCCGGGCTGGCGTTCATGACCCCGCACTTCCCCGACCGGGTGGACACCAACAGCCTGACCATCGAGGCCACTGACCCGATCGCCGGCACCGCCGAGTACAAGGCGACGGCGATCCGCGTCGAGCGGCTTTCCGGTGACGGGCCCGCCGGAAAGGAGAGGTGATCCGCGAACGGCCATTGCCCGGACGAGGGGCCTGGCATACGGTAGATCGTATACAGTCTTCGACGCGAGAAATGGGACCGGCATGGCGAAGAAGACCCCCCGCACGCCGTACGTCCGCCTGACCCGCCCGCTCGTCCGGGACGCCGGCGAACTCCGGCCCGCGTCCTGGGACGAGGCCCTGGACCGCGCGGCCGAGGGTTTCCGCCGCAACGTCGAGGCCCACGGGCCGGACGCGTTCGGGATGTTCTCCTGCGCGCGGGCGACCAACGAGATGAACTACGTCGCCCAGAAGTTCACCCGCGTGGTGATCGGCACCAACAACGTCGACTCGTGCAACCGCACCTGCCACGCCCCCAGCGTCGCCGGCCTGGCCGCCGCGTTCGGCAGTGGCGGCGGGACCTCCTCCTACCAGGAGATCGAGGACACCGACCTCATCGTGCTCTGGGGATCCAGCGCACGCGAGGCGCACCCGATCTTCTTCCAGCACGTGCTCAAGGCGATCCGCCGGGGCACTCGCGTGTTCGCGGTCGACCCGCGGCGCACGAGCACGGCCCGGTGGGCGGACCGCTGGCTCGGCCTGAACGTCGGCACCGACATCCCGCTCGCGAACGCGATCGCCCGCGAGATCATCCACGCCGGCCTGCACAACACCACGTTCATCGAGCGCGGCACCAGCGGGTTCGCGGAGTTCGCCGCGTCGGTCGAGCCCTGGACCCCGGCGGCCGCCGAGCGCGAGACCGGCGTACCCGCCGCCGCCATCCGCGAACTCGCCCACGCCTACGCACGCGCCGAACGGGCCCAGCTGTGCTGGACGCTCGGCATCACCGAACACCACAACGCCACCGACAACGTCCGCGCCCTGATCAACCTGGCCCTGCTCACCGGCCACGTCGGCCGCTACGGATCCGGACTCAACCCCCTGCGCGGACAGAACAACGTCCAGGGCGGCGGCGACATGGGCGCCATCCCCGACCGCCTGGCCGGGTTCCAGGACATCCTCGACCCCGCGGTGCGCGCGCGGTTCGCCCGGGCCTGGGGACGGGAGATCCAGCCCCGCCACGGGCTCAACCTCACCGACATGCTGGCCGCGATGGGCGCGGGCACGATGACCACCGCGTACATCATCGGGGAGAACCCCACCCAGTCCGAGGCGGACGCCGAGCACACCGTCAAGCGGCTCGGCCTGCTCGACCACCTGGTCGTCCAGGACATCTTCCTCACCAAGACCGCCCGCATGGCCGACGTCGTGCTGCCCGCCGGCGCCGCGTGGTGCGAGTCCGACGGCACCATGACCAACAGCGAACGGCGCGTCCAGCGCGTCCGCAAGGCCCTCGACCCGCCCGGCGAGGCCCGCGACGACATCGAGATCATGTGCGCGCTGGCGCGCCGGCTCGGGCACGACTGGCACTACGAACGCGCCGAGGACATCTGGGACGAGGTGCGGTCACTCTCCCCCATCCACGCGGGCATGACCTACGCGCGGCTGGAGGAACGGCAGGGCATCCAGTGGCCCTGCTACTCCGAGGACCGGCTGGAACCCTCGTTCCTGCACTCCCGGCTGTGGGAGACCGACCCGGAGGTCCGCGGGCGTCCCGCGCCGTTCGCGGTGCTGCGCCACTCACCGCCGGTGGACCGGCTCGACCAGGAGTTCCCGCTGCGGCTCACCACCGGCCGCCGGCTCGACTCCTACAACACCGGCGTCCAGTCCGGCGGGTTCGCCTCGCCGCTGCGCCGCGGGGAGAACGTCGAACTGTCCCCCGAGGACGCCGAACGCCTCGGTGTCGTACCGGGCGAACAGGTCCGGATCTCCTCCCGGCGCGGCACCGTCACGGCCCCGGCGTTCGTGGACCCGGCGCTGCGGCCCGGCCTGGTCTTCATGACCATGCACTTCCCCGACGAGGTGGACACCAACAGCCTGACCATCGAGGCCACCGACCCGATCGCCGGCACCGCCGAGTACAAGGCCACCGCGGTACGGGTCGAGAAGGTCCCCGGGCCGGCCGGAGGGAACTGACATGGACCTTCGCTTCCGCGACGTGGCGCCGACCGAGGAGGAACGCGAGACGGTCGACGTGCTGCTCGGCCCGCCCTCCTCGGCCTGGGACGGCGGCGTCCGTGACGACATCCGGACCGCGCGGGGCGGTCACGAGGCACGGGAACGGCGGGACCTGCTGCTCCCCGCGCTGCACGCGGTCAACGACCGGGTGGGCTGGATCAGCGAGGGCGCGCTGGACTACATCTGCCGGCGGCTGACCGTCGCGCCCGCCGAGGCGTACGGGGTGGCGACCTTCTACGCGCTGCTGTCCGTCGAGCCGCGGCCGCGGCGCGTCGTCCACGTGTGCACCGACCTGGCCTGCCGTGCCCAGGGTTCGGAGGAGCTGTGCCGGGCCCTGGACGGCTCACTCGGCCCGCACGGGCGGCCCGCCGGCGACGGCGACGTGGTCTGGCACCACAGCCCGTGCCTGGGGCTGTGCGAGCGTGCGCCGGCGGCGCTGGTGTTGGAGGCGGGTGAGTGCCCGCGGACGGCCGTGGTCGGGCCGGCCACGGCCGAGGCGGTGACCCGGGCGGCCGCCGCACCGGACCGGGCCGGCGACGAGCCGCCCGCGCGCGCGGCGGTCCCCCAGGCGGGCCAGGACGGACTGGTCCTGCTGCGCCGGGTCGGCGCCGTGGACCCGGCGAGCCTCGACGACTATCGGGCGGCCGGCGGGTACCTCGCGCTGCGGAGGGCGTTCGCGCTCGGCCCGGCCGCGGTCATCCGCGAGGTGCTCGACGCCGGCCTGGTCGGCCGCGGCGGCGCGGCGTTCCCGACCGGGCGCAAGTGGGACGCCACCGCACGCCAGCCCGACCATCCGCACTACCTGGTCTGCAACGCGGACGAGAGCGAACCCGGCACCTTCAAGGACCGGGTCGTCATGGAGTGCGACCCGTTCGCGGTGATCGAGGCCATGACCGTGGCGGCGTACGCCACGGGCTGCCGCCGCGGCTTCCTCTACCTGCGCGGCGAGTATCCCCGCGCGCTGTGGCTCCTCACGAACGCCGTCGAGCGCGCGCGTGAGCGGAACCTGCTGGGCGCCGACATCCTCGGATCCGGGTTCGACTTCGACGTGGAGATCCGGCGCGGCGGCGGGGCGTACATCTGCGGCGAGGAGACGGCGATCTTCAACTCGATCGAGGGGTACCGCGGCGAGCCCCGCAGCAAGCCGCCGTTCCCGGTCGAGAAGGGGCTGTTCGGCAAGCCCACCGTCGTCAACAACGTCGAGACGCTCGTCAACGTGCTGCCCATCCTGACCGGTGGCGCCGCCGCGTACGCCGCCGTCGGGACGGGCGGATCGACCGGGACCAAACTGTTCTGCCTGTCCGGCACGGTGCGCCGCCCCGGGATCTACGAGCTGCCGTTCGGGGCCACGCTGCGCGAGCTGCTGACCCTGGCCGGCGGCGTCCCCGAGGGCCGCCGGCTCCGGGCGGTGCTGCTCGGCGGTGCCGCGGGCTCGTTCGTGCGGCCCGGCGAGCTGGACATCCCCCTCACGTTCGAGGGCACGCGCGCGGCCGGCGCCAGTCTCGGCTCCGGCGTCGTGCTGGCCCTCGACGACAGCGTGGACCTGACCGGGGTGCTGTTGCGGATCGCGGCGTTCTTCCGTGACGAGTCCTGCGGCCAGTGCGTGCCCTGCCGGGTGGGCACCGTACGGCAGGAGGAGGCGCTGCACCGCCTGGCACGGGGCTCGGGAGCGGCCGACGTGGCGCTGCTGCGCGACGTCGGCCGCGCCATGCGCGACGCCTCCATCTGCGGCCTCGGCCAGACCGCCTGGAACGCCGTCGAATCAGCGATCGACCGCCTCGGCGTCTTCGCCGACGGTGAGAAGGGCAGAGCCTCATGACCGAGCGAAGCGAGGAAATCAAAAGACACGCCCCAGTGGTCACACCCCCCGACGAAGGAGGGCTCATGACCGAGCGAAGCGAGGGAATCAAAAAGCACGCCCCAGTGGTCACACCCCCCGACGAAGGAGGGCTCACGACCGTCGTTCCGCTCGCTCCGCCGCGTCGGCTCGTCGACGTCACCGTCGACGGCGAACCGGTGCGGGTGCCCGAGGGTTCGGCCATTCTCGCCGCCTGCTCCGGCACGCCGACCCTGTGTTACGGCGACACGCTGACGCCGAAGAACGCCTGCCGGGTCTGCGTGGTCGAGGTGACGGGCTCCCGCACGCTCGTACCGGCCTGCTCGCGTCGCGTCGAGCCCGGCATGGAGATCACGACCGACAGCGAGCGGGTCCGGCACAGCCGGCGGCTCGTGCTCGAACTCCTGGGTTCCTCGACCGACCTGTCGACGACGCCCGGCTCGGCGGAGTGGAGCGAGGAGTACGGCGCGCGGCCGGAGCGCTTCGGCCCGCCGGGCGAGCCGTCCACGGACCGGGACGCCCGGCATCCGGGCGCGCACGAGGCCACGGACGGGGCTACGGCGGCCACCGTCGCGCAGCCCGCCAAGGTGGACAACGACCTCTACGTACGCGACTACGGCAAGTGCATCCTGTGCTACAAGTGCGTCGACGCGTGCGGCGAGCAGTGGCAGAACACCTTCGCCATCGGCGTCGCGGGCCGCGGCTTCGACGCGCGGATCTCCACCGAGCACGCCGCGCCGCTGCCCGACTCGGCCTGTGTGTACTGCGGGAACTGCATCGAGGTGTGCCCGACCGGGGCGCTGTCGTTCAAGAGTGAGTACGACATGCGTGCGGCCGGCACGTGGGACGAGTCGCGGCAGACCGAGACGACGACGATCTGCACCTACTGCGGCGTGGGCTGCAACGTGACCCTGCACGTCCAGGACAACGAGATCGTGAAGGTCGGTTCGCCGCACGACAACCCGGTCACCCACGGCAACCTGTGCGTCAAGGGCCGCTTCGGCTTCCAGCACGTCCAGAATCGTGGGTAGGCGCACGCTCCGGCGCCGGATGACCCGGGTGTCCGCGGGCGTGCCGACCGCCCGTACGGACACACTGGTGGTGGAGGAGCCGCTGGAGATCCGGCTCGGCGGCCGTCCGCTGACCGTCACGATGCGCACGCCCGGCGACGACTTCGAACTGGCGGCGGGGTTCCTCGTCGGCGAGGGCGTGGTCGCGCGGGCTGAGGAGATCCGCGCGATCGCCTACTGCGCCGGCGCGACGGACGACGGCGGCAACACCTACAACATCGTGGACGTACGGCTCGCCGACGGGGTGCCGCTGCCCGACCTGACGCTGGAGCGCAACTTCTACACGACGTCCTCGTGCGGGCTGTGCGGCAAGGCCAGCCTCGACGCGGTGCGCACGGTGGCCCGCTGGAGCGTACGGGACGACCCGCTGCGACTCGCCCCGGAGACGGTGACGGCCCTGCCGGACCGGCTGCGCGCGGCCCAACAGGTCTTCGAACGCACCGGCGGCCTGCACGCCGCGGGCCTGTTCGACGCGACCGGTTCACTGCTGTGCGTACGCGAGGACGTCGGCCGCCACAACGCCGTGGACAAGCTGGTCGGCTGGGCACTGCAGCGCGACCTGCTGCCGCTACGGGGCGTGACGCTGCTCGTGTCGGGCCGCGCGTCGTTCGAACTGGCGCAGAAGGCCCTGATGTCCGGCATCCCGGCGATGGCGGCGGTGTCCGCGCCGTCGTCGCTGGCAGTCGAGCTGGCCGCGGATACCGGCCTGACGCTGATCGGCTTCCTACGCGGCACGACCATGAACGTCTACACCGGGGCGGAACGCCTCCGCGCCACGGTCGCGGCGGCCCACTGAACGTTTCCTGGAGGACCCGGGCGGCCACCCGAGCGGTCCACCGGGAGACGAAAGGGACCGGCGGGTGGCAGCCCCCTGCGCCCGCCGGTCTCCGCTTTCAGGGAGGCGACTCCCTGGAACCCCCCAGTATGCGTACCGCTCAGTACGCCAGCTGCGGGATGTCCTCGGCCCACGTTACGCGCACGATGGCCCGACCCCTGTGTGCTCGAGTATTGGAGGGGGACGTGAATACCGAGAACGCGCTCCGCACGTTGGCTGAAGGCTTCGACGGCGAGGTGATCCTGCCCGAGGCCGCCGGCTACGAATCGGCCCGCCGCGTTTGGAATCAACTGATCGACCGCAAACCCGCTGCCATCGCACGCTGCCGAACCCGGGACGATGCCGTCTCGGCATTGGCGGTCGCACGGGACACCGGCCTCGAAGTCGCCGTCCGCAGCGGCGGGCACAGCTTCCCCGGCTTCTCGACGACCGAGGGCGGGCTGGTCCTGGACCTGAGCCCGATGAAGCAGATCGTCGTCGGCATGGAGCAGCGGACGGCCAAGGTCGGCCCTGGTGTTCGGTGGGGTGATCTCACCGCGGCGACCGCGCAGTACGGCCTCGTGCCAGTCGGTGGGCACGTGGCAGATGTGGGCGTCGCCGGGCTGACGCTTGGAGGGGGCAACGGATGGTTCGCGCGGGTGTTCGGGCTTGCCTGCGACAACCTCGTCTCCGCCGACGTCCTCTCCGCTTCGGGGAAGATCGTCCGGGCGAGTGCCGACGAGAATCAGGACCTGTACTGGGGCCTGCGCGGGGGCGGCGGCAATCTCGGGGTCGTCCTCGAGTTCACCTTGCGCCTGCACCCGGTCGACCGGCTGCTCGGCGGGCTGGTCATGCACCGGTTGGACGACGCCGCCGAGGTGCTCCGCCTCCTCGCCCAGTACGGCCGGAGCGCTCCCGATGAGGTCAATGTGGCACCGGCGATCCTCGCCGCCCCGCCGGCGCCGTTCGTTCCCCGGGAACTGCACGGAAAGCCTGTGCTCGCGCTGGCGATGTGTTACGTCGGGACCCTCGCTGATGGGGAGCGAGAGCTCGCGCCCATGCGTGGCTTCGGCGAGCCGTTCGCCGATCTGATCGAACCGACTTCCTTCGAGATCCTCCAGCACATGTTCGACGCACAGGGACAATCCACGCCCTATCACATGCGCTCTCATCTGGGCGGTCCGATAACCGAGGAACTGATCGAAACAGTGATTGATTTCGGCGGCAGGCCGAGCTCGCCGGAGAACGCCGTGATCCTGCTGCCAATGGGTGGGGCCGTGGCCGGAGTCGCCGCCGACGCTACCGCCTTCCGACACCGGGACGCGTCCTACTGCCTGGAAATCGGGGCAGCTTGGTCGGCGGACGACGAAAACCCGCGGACGCACATCGACTGGGCTGACCGGCTATGGACGGCGACACGGTCATGGGCGACCGGCGTGGAGGTCAACCACCTCGCCGACGAGGGGCCCGAGGGGGTCCGCAGAGCCTACGGCGACAATTACCACCGGTTGGCCGAAATCAAGCGGGCCTGGGATCCCGATAATCTCTTTCGACTCAACCAGAACGTCCCCCCAGCCGTCGCCGACTGAACCATTCCGCCTGCTGTGACGCCGAAGAGCCGGAAAGAAAGAACCCCCCTCCGGGCACGTACCCGTGGGGGGCCTGTGGGGGGCGGAGCCCCCCACATCGGGAGTTCCAGGGGGTCACCCCCCTGGGCCAGCACGTCAGACGTTGAAGCCGAGGGCGCGCAGCTGTTCGCGGCCGTCCTCGGTGATCTTGTCCGGGCCCCACGGCGGCAGCCACACCCAGTTGATGGTGACCTTCTCCGCCATGCCCTCCAGGGCGCTGTTCGTCTGGTCCTCGATCACGTCGGTCAGCGGGCAGGCCGCGCTGGTGAGGGTCATGTCGAGCGTGACGACGTTGTCGTCGCCGATGCCGACGCCGTACACCAGCCCGAGGTCGACGACATTGATGCCGAGCTCGGGGTCGACCACGTCGCGCATGGCCTCGAGGACCTCGTCCTCAGCGATCTTCGTCTCGGACATGGGTCCTCCTTCGTCGGATGAGCGACCGGGCGCACCGGATCACGCCTGGGCCTCCATGGCTTTCGCGGTCGCGTCCTTCCACGCCATCCAGGCGAGCAGGGCGCACTTGATACGAGCGGGATACTTCGACACCCCGGAGAAGGCGACGGCGTCCTCCAGGACGTCCTCGTCGGGGTCGACCTGCCCCTTGGACTGCATCAGCTTCAGGAACTCGTCACCGGTGTTCATCGCCTCCTTGACCGGTCTGCCGATGATCAGATCGGCCATCACCGACGCGCTGGCCTGGCTGATCGAACAGCCCATCGCGTCATAGGAGACGTCGGCGACGTCGTCGCCGTCGAGCCGGACGCGCAGCGTCACCTCGTCACCGCAGGTCGGATTGACGTGATGCACCTCGGCGTCGTAGGGATCCCGGAGACCCTTGTGGTGAGGGTTCCGGTAGTGGTCCAGGATGATCTCCTGGTACATCGACTCGAGCTGCATGCCTCTTCCTTCCCTGCGACCGAACAGATCAACGTCAGGCGGCGCTGAAGAATTTCTGCGTCTGCCGGAGTCCGTCGGCCAGGGCGTCGACCTCGTCGCGCGTGTTGTAGAAGTACAACGACGCACGGGTGCTGGCGGTCAGGCCGAACCTGCGGTGCAGCGGACGCGCGCAGTGGTGACCGGCGCGCACGGCCACGCCGTGGGCGTCGAGCACCTGGCTCACGTCGTGCGGGTGGATCTCCCGGCCGTCGAGACCCTGGAGGGTGAACGACAGGGCGCCGCCGCGGTCCTCGGCCTCGGCGGGGCCGAGCAGCCGCAGCCCCTCGACCTCGCGGAGCCGGTCCAGGGCGTACGCCAGCAGCTCGTGCTCGTACGCGTGGATCTCCTCCAGCCCGATCCCGCGCAGGTAGTCGATCGCGGCGGACAGCCCGGCGGCCTCGGCGATCGGCATCGTGCCGGCCTCGAACTTGTGCGGCGGCGGCGCGTACGTCGAGCGTTCCATCGCGACGGTCTCGATCATCTCACCGCCGCCGAGGAACGGCGGAAGGGTCTCCAGCAGCTCCCGGCGCCCCCACAGCACGCCGATGCCGGTCGGGCCGCACAGCTTGTGCGCGGTGAAGCCGTAGAAGTCGGCGCCCAGCTCGGCCACGTCCACCGGCATCTGCGGCACCGCCTGCGCCCCGTCGACCAGCACGAGCGCGCCGACGGCGTGGGCCTTGGCGGCGATCTCGCGCACCGGGTTGACGGTGCCGAGGACGTTCGACTGGTGCGCCACTGAGACGATCTTGGTGCGCTCGTTGATCAGCTCGTCCACGTCGGTCAGGTCGAGACGGCCGTCGTCGGTCACGCCGAACCAGCGGAGCGTCGCGCCGGTGCGCTGCGCGAGCAGCTGCCACGGCACGATGTTGGAGTGGTGCTCCATCTCGGTGATGACGATCTCGTCGCCCGGACCGACGCGGAACCGCTCGGCCTCCGGGCCGGACGTCGCCGCGTTGCCCATGGCGTACGCGACGAGGTTGATGCCCTCGGAGATGTTCTTGGTGAACACCACCTCGGACTCGTCCGCCGCGCCGATGAAGCCGGCGACCTTCAGCCGCGCGCCCTCGTACGCCTCGGTCGCCTCCTCCCCGAGCTGGTGCGTCGCCCGGTGGATGTTGGCGTTGTGCCGGGAGTAGTACTCCTCGATCGCGTCGATGACCTGCAGCGGCTTCTGCGAGGTGTTGGCGCTGTCGAGATAGACGAGCGGACGTCCGTCGCGGACACTGCGCGTCAGGATCGGGAAGTCCTTGCGGACCCGCCCCACGTCGATGCTCACGCTGACGCGCCCGCCTTCGTGAACTTCTCGTAGCCCTCGCTCTCGAGCAGCTCGGCCAGCTCCGGGCCGCCCTCCTCGACCACGCGCCCGCTCGCGAAGACGTGCACGAAGTCGGGCTTCACGTAACGCAGGATCCGCGTGTAGTGCGTGATCAGCAGGACGCCGGTCTCGCCGCCCTCGCGGAAGCGGTTGACGCCCTCGGAGACGACCTTGAGCGCGTCGATGTCGAGTCCGGAGTCGGTCTCGTCCAGCACCGCGACCTTGGGCTTCAGCATCTCCAGCTGGAGGATCTCGTGGCGCTTCTTCTCACCGCCGGAGAAGCCCTCGTTGAGGTTGCGCTGGGCGAACGCCGGGTCGATCTGCAGCTCCGCCATCGCGCCGCGCATCTCCTTGGAGAAGTCGCGCAGCTTCGGCGCCTCGCCGCGTACGGCGGTGACCGCCGTGCGCAGGAAGTTCGACACCGACACGCCGGGCACCTCGACGGGGTACTGCATGGCGAGGAACACCCCGGCGCGGGCGCGCTCGTCGACGGTCATGTCCAGCACGTTCTCGCCGTCGAGGAGGACCTCGCCGCCGGTGACGTCGTACTTGGGGTGACCCGCGATGGCGTAGGCGAGGGTGGACTTGCCGGAGCCGTTCGGCCCCATGATCGCGTGGGTCTCGCCCGCCCGTACGGTCAGGTTGACGCCCCGCAGGATCTCCTTGTCCTCGACGGCGACGTGCAGGTCGCGAATCTCAAGCGTGGCCATATGT
Organism: Actinoallomurus sp. CA-142502; assembly: GCF_050936355.1. Lineage (NCBI taxonomy): Bacteria > Bacillati > Actinomycetota > Actinomycetes > Streptosporangiales > Thermomonosporaceae > Actinoallomurus > Actinoallomurus sp. CA-142502. The sequence continues at coordinate 5,253,470 of NZ_JBNJMY010000001.1, read as the reverse complement.
CTCAGGACTCCTTGAGCGAGACGTACACGTCGTCGCCCTCGATCTTCACTCGGTACGTGGAAACCGGCTGCGTGGCCGGCGGATTGGTGGGCTTGCCGCTGCGCACGTCGAAGCACGAGCCGTGCAGCCAGCACTCGATGGTGTGGTCGTACACCTCGCCCTCGCTGAGCGCGACCTCGGCGTGGGAACAGACGTCGTGCAGCGCGAAGACCTCCTGGCCGATGCGCACGACCGCCACCGGGGTGTCGTCGATCTCCACCGCCAGCGCACCCTGGTCAGGGACCTCGGCCAGCGCACAGGCGCGCACGAAACTCATCGATCCAGCTCCTTGTCGATGGCCGTACGGACCTGCTCCTGAATATCGGGCACGGTGATCTTGTCGACGAGCTGGCCGAGGAAGCCGCGGACGACCATGCGCCGCGCCACGTCGTGGGGGATGCCGCGCGCCTGGAGGTAGAACAGGTGCTGGTCGTCGAGGCGGCCGGACGCCGAGGCGTGCCCCGCGCCGGCGACCTCGCCGGTGAGGATCTCCAGGTTCGGCACCGAGTCGACCCGCGTGCCGTCGGTCAGCACGAGGTTGCGGTTGAGCTCGTACGTGTCGGTGCCCTCGGCCTCCGCCCGGATGATGACGTCGCCGATCCAGACGGTGTGGGCGCCCTCGTCCTGCAGCGCGCCGCGGTAGTCGACGCGGCTGCGGCAGTTCGGCGTGGTGTGGTCGACGAGCAGCCGGTGCTCGATGTGCTGGTCCTTGTCCACGAAGTAGACGCCGTACAGCTCCGCGTCGCCGCCCGGGGCGTCATAGGCCACGGACGGGGCGATGCGGACCACGTCACCGCCGAGGCTGACCGTGAAGCTCGTGAACTTCGCGTCCCGGCCGAGCCGCGCGTGCTGGTGGGACAGGTGCACGGCGTCGTCGGCCCAGTTCTGCAGGCTGAAGACCGACAGCGAGGCGCCGTCGCCCACCACGAACTCGACGTTGTCGGCGTAGGTGGCCGTGCCGATGTGGTCGAGCACGACGGTGGCCTGCGCGAACGGCTCCAGGACGACGGTCGTGTGGCCGAAGGCCACACCACCCTCGCCGCGCAGCGTCACGACGGTCGGGCTGGTCGCCACGACCTCCTTCGGCACCGTGATCAGGGTCGCCTGGGCGAACGAGGCGTACGCCTGGGCGCTCACCCGGTCGGCCGGGACGTAGGCCTTGCCGACCCGCTCGTCCGTACGGCCGACGGTCTCGACCTTCACCTCGGGCGCGGCGTCGACGTCGACGACGACCTTGCCGTCGGCCTCCGCGCCCTTGTGCAGGTCGCGCAGGCGGCGCAGCGGGGTGAACCGCCACTCCTCCTCGCGCCCGGTCGGCACCGGGAAGTCGGCGACGTCGTACGACGTGCGCTCATGCAGCGTCGACAGGGGCCGGGTCTCCACACCCATCAGCCGACGGCTCCTTCCATCTGCAGCTCGATGAGGCGGTTGAGCTCGAGGGCGTACTCCATCGGCAGCTCACGCGCGATCGGCTCGACGAAGCCGCGCACGATCATCGCCATGGCCTCGTCCTCGGTGAGCCCGCGGCTCATGAGGTAGAACAGCTGGTCCTCAGAGACCTTGGAGACGGTCGCCTCGTGGCCCATCTCGACGTCGTCCTCGCGGACGTCGACGTAGGGGTAGGTGTCGGAGCGGCTGATCTGGTCGACCAGCAGCGCGTCGCACTTGACCGTCGACTTGGAGTGCTCGGCGCCCTCCTGCACCTGGACCAGGCCGCGGTAGCTCGTACGGCCGCCGCCGCGCGCCACCGACTTGGAGATGATGGTCGAGGAGGTGTTCGGCGCGTTGTGCACCATCTTGGCGCCGGCGTCCTGGTGCTGACCCTCGCCGGCGAAGGCGATGGACAGCGTCTCGCCCTTGGCGTACTCGCCCATGAGGTAGACGGCCGGGTACTTCATCGTGACCTTGGAGCCGATGTTGCCGTCGACCCACTCCATCGTGCCGCCCTCGTAGCAGACGGCGCGCTTGGTCACGAGGTTGTAGACGTTGTTCGACCAGTTCTGGATGGTCGTGTAACGGCAGCGGGCGTCCTTCTTCACGACGATCTCCACGACCGCGGAGTGCAGTGAGTCGGACTTGTAGATCGGCGCGGTGCAACCCTCGACATAGTGGACGTACGCCCCCTCGTCGACGATGATCAGCGTCCGCTCGAACTGACCCATGTTCTCGGTGTTGATCCGGAAGTAGGCCTGCAGCGGGATCTCGACGTGCACGCCCGGCGGCACGTAGATGAACGAGCCGCCCGACCAGACCGCGGAGTTGAGCGCGGCGAACTTGTTGTCGCCGACCGGGATCACCGAGCCGAAGTACTCCTGGAAGATCTCCGGGTGCTCGCGCAGGCCGGTGTCGGTGTCGAGGAAGATGACACCCTGCTTCTCCAGGTCCTCGCGGATCTGGTGGTACACGACCTCGGACTCGTACTGAGCCGCGACGCCCGCGATCAGGCGCTGCTTCTCGGCCTCGGGGATGCCGAGCTTGTCGTAGGTGTTCTTGATGTCGGCGGGGAGCTCGTCCCACGACGCGGCCTGCTTCTCCGTCGACCGGACGAAGTACTTGATGTTGTCGAAGTCGATGGCGGAGAGGTCGGCGCCCCACGTCGGCATCGGCTTCTTACCGAACAGGCGCAGGCCCTTCAGACGAAGGTCGAGCATCCACTCCGGCTCGTTCTTCTTCGCCGAGATGTCGCGGACGACCTCCTCGTTCAACCCGCGACGGGCCGACGCACCGGCCGCATCCGAATCGGCCCAGCCGAACTTGTATCTTCCGAGCCCCTCGAGCTCAGGGTGGGCTGCCGTAGTCATGCGGAGGCGCCTCCGGACTCCTGCTTGTCGTCGTTCTTCTCGGTCAGCTCACGCGAAGTCACGTGAGTCGTGCAAACCCCGTCGCCGTGGGCGATGGTCGCCAGCCGCTGCACCGGGACGCCGAGCAGCCGCGCGAACGTGGCGGTCTCGGCCTCACAGAGCTGCGGGAAGCTGGCCGCGACGTGCGCGACCGGGCAGTGGTGCTGGCACAGCTGCTGCCCCCCGGCCGGCGCGGTGCCGGCCGCGGCGGCATAACCGTCCGCGGACAACGCCTCGGCCAGCGCGCGCACCCGCTGCTGCGGGGGCACCGCGCGGATCGCCGCGCCGTAACGCGCCTCGAGATCACCGAGCTGGCGACGGGAGAACTCGGCGACGGCCTCGTCACCGAGCCGCTCGGCGATGAACCGCAGAGCACTCGTGGCGAGGTCGTCATAGGCGTGCTCGAACGCGCTGCGGCCGGCGTCGGTGATGACGAACAGCTTCGCCGGACGCCCGCGCCCTCGTGAGGCGTGCGGGCGGCTCCGGCGCACCTCGATCATCTCCTCGGCGAGGAGGTGGTCGATGTGACGCCGCACGGCCGCGGGCGTGAGCCCGAGCCGCTGGCCGAGCGCCGAGGCGCTGATGGGACCATGTTCAAGAATCAGGCGTGCCACCCGCGCGCGTGTGGTGCGCTCGGCGTGGCTCGGACCGAACGCGGGCATGCCGGCGGACGCCGGGGCACTGCTCCTCGTGTCGGTCACGTTTTTCACAACATCAGTGTGGCCTAATTCCTTCCCTCCGCACAAACGGAACCGGGTTACCTACCTCACTTAGGCAAGCCTTACTCCACCTGCGGCTTCGCCCGCCGTACGGCTCGGCGACGGCGAGCCGCTCTCCACCGGTCGGGGCGGGGCTCCTCCACCGCACACCCATGGCCGCATCCGGCCGGGCGGTCCCTCGCACCCCGGCCTCCCCATCGGTCCAGCTCAGCGGCGGACTCCCGAATTCCCGCGGAGAGGGACCGCCGGCTTCCGCGGAACCCGGTACGCCCCGGACGCGTTTCGACGGGGCGAAATTCCGGGGCTGAAGGAGACACCACGATGGGGCACGACCGGCTCAGCTGGGACTCAGGGGCATCAGCGGAGACGCAGGGGAACCTTCAAACGATCACCGGCCGGTCAGAGCAGCTGATCGGCACGCATGACTCCGACGTGAGGGCCGCACTCGCGGACTTCCTCGCGGACGGGGTGTCCGACACCTACAGCGGCAAGGAGCAGAAGTGGCTCGCCGCCGCGGCGCAGACCCAGCAGATCATCGATCTGGTGAAGCGCACCATGACGCAGAACGACTCCCCTGCGCAGCATGCGCAGTCTCGGGCTCGTGCGGCCGTCGACGCCATCGGCGCCTGACGCGCGACCACTGACGGACATGGCATACGGAGGGGTTCGTTCGTGGCTCCGAGGTGGAAGGTCACAGAACTGCCGGAGCGGCATCGTGTCGAAGGCGCTCACGGACTTCGTCACGCATCCCCAGCTGACGCCGCCCCGCATCGTCAACCGCACCCAGAACTCCCTCAACGGCGTGGTCGAGGCGCCCAACGCCTACATCGAGGGTGATCACGAGATGATGCTGGACGCGCAGCGGAACGCCGCGAAGGCGCCGGTCGTCGACCTGCCCAAGCGGAAGCCGCCGAAATGAACACGGCCAAACCGAGTCTTCTTCGCGGCAAGATCGGTGACGATCTGTCCGGCGCGCTTTCCAAGGCCGACGGCGGCGCGGGCACGCTGGCCCCGTCCTTCACCCGGACTCCGCCGTCGCTCGGCGCGCATCTCATCCTGACGCTGCGGGTCTGTCAGCCGCCCGCTCCCAACACCGAGCTGGGCGGCGCGGTCGAGCACCTCTGGCGGTCACTCACCGGCGCGCCGCCGAGCGGCTGGGGTACCGCCGAGCCCGCGGCCCAGCCGTGGAACCCCGGCGGGCTCACCGAGATGTGCCGCGACCGCGCTCCCGATCCCACGTGGGCCGTGCTCGTGGGCGGGCCGGCGGGTGAGACCGGCCGGCCGTCGATCGGGACACTGCTGGTCTCCCGGGTGCAGGGCGGAGTGGAGGAGGCGTCCCACATCGTCATCGGATACCGCTCCGGCGAGGAGGTCCCCTCCCCAGGACTGCTCCGCGGGCTGGCCGACGACCTGGCCCGCGGCTTCTCACTGACCTCGCTGTTCGTCCAGCGGGGCGCCGGACCCGCCGACGTCACCGCGCTCCCGCACTGGGTCGGCGTGCCCGGTCCGGTCGGGATGGCGGTCGGCCCCGGCGGCCTGAAGGCGACCGGCCTCGATCGAGCCCTGTCGGCGCCGATGGTCACCGCGCACCGCAGCGGCGGGGATCACGCGCCCTCGGTCTGGTTCGACATCGGCGACGGGGTCTCGCCGGAGGGGTTCTCGAACTTCGAGCGGCTCATGGCCCATCTCGGCTCCCCGCACAGGTCGGCGGGTACGGCTGAGGTGACCCGGCCGGCCGTGCTCAACCCGCGACCCTCCCCGCCGTACGGGGGACGGCGACCGCGGCCAGGACGGCGCCGAGGAGGAAGGCGACGGCCGCGACGGCCATCGCGGTGGGGAGCCCGGTGGAGACGGCGAGGGTGCCGACCAGGGCGACGCCGATCGTACTGCCGACCTGCCGGCCGGTGTTGATCGCTCCCGAGGCCACTCCGGCCCGGTCCGCGGGCGCGGCCTCGACCACGGTCGTCGTCGCGGCGGGCATGGTGAAGGCCATGCCGAAGCCCGCCGCCATGAGCGGGACGACGAGGACCGCGTAGGAGACGTGCGGCCCGGCGACCATGAGCCCGAAGAGCCCGGCGGCGCCCGCGCACAGGCCGGCCAGCATGGTCGGCCGCGTGCCCGCGCGGTCCGTCACGCGCCCGGACAGCAGGGACGCCAGTGACACCACGAGTCCCTCCGGCAGCAGCGCCAGACCGGCGGCGACCGGACTCATGTGGCGGGTGTTCTGGAAGTACAGGCTGATGACGAAGAGCTGGCCGTAGAAGCCCAGGTTGATCAGCAGCCCGATCGCCGAGCCCCCGGCGAACGCGCGGTCGCGGAACAGCCCCAGGGGCAGCATCGCACCGGCCGAACGGTGCTCGAGGACGATGAAGACCGCGATGAGCAGGGCGGCGGCCGCGAAGCCGCCGAGGATGAACGGGGCGGCCCAGCCCTCGGTGCGGGCCTCGATGAGCGCGAAGGTCAGCACCCCGAGGGCGGCGATCACGGTCGCCTGGGCGGGCAGGTCGAACCCCGGGCGGCCGTGGCCGCCCGCCGAGGGCACGTGCCGCCGGGTCATCAGGAGTGCGGCCAGGCCGATCGGCACGTTGACGAAGAAGACCAGCCGCCAGCTCACCGCCTGGGTGAGCACCCCGCCGATCACCGGGCCCGAGGCGGCCGCGACGCCGGCCACACCGCCCCAGACGCCCACGGCGCGCGCCCGCGCCCCGGGATCCTCGTACGCGGCGCGCACCAGTGCCAGGGAGCACGGCACGAGCACCGCCGCGGCGGCGCCCTGCACCAGGCGGGCGGCGACCAGGGTCGCCGCTCCCGGAGCGAGCCCGCAGGCGGCCGAGGCGACGACGAACAGCCCCAACCCGCCGCAGAACACCCGCCGGGCGCCGTACCGGTCGCCGAGCGAGCCGGCCGTCAGCAGCAGCGCCGCGAAGGTCAGCGTGTAGCCGTCGACCACCCACTGGAGCGCCCCGACGCCTCCCCCGAGGTCACGACCGAGCGCGGGCAGCGAGAGGTTCACCGCCGTCGCGTCGAGGATGACCATGAAGTAGCCGAGGCAGATGGCGGGCAGCGCGAGCCGGGAGGGCGTCTGCGGCCGGACGTTGACGTGGACCATGTCCCCAGGCTGGCCCCGAAACCATTCGACGAGGACCGAAACGTCGTCGCCCCGCCCTACGGGGCGACGGCTCAGTCCGCCAGCGTGGCCACCAGAATCGCCTTGATCGTGTGCAGGCGGTTCTCCGCCTGGTCGAAGACGATCGAGGCCTTGGACTCGAACACGTCGTCGGTCACCTCAAGGGCGTCCAGGCCGAACTCCTGGTAGATCTCCTCGCCCATGGTCGTCTCACGGTCGTGGAACGCGGGCAGGCAGTGCATGAACCGCACCGAGGGGTTCCCGGTCGCCTCCAGGACGGACTCGTCGACCCGGTACGGGCGCAGCAGCGCGATGCGCTCGCCCCAGACCTCCCGCGGCTCTCCCATCGACACCCAGACGTCGGTGTGCACGAAGTCCACGCCGCGCACGCCCTCGGCGACGTCGGCGGTGAGGGTGAGGCGGGCGCCGCTGCGGGCGGCGAGCTCGCGCGCGGCGGCCTGGACCGGCTCCGGCGGCAGCAGCCCGGGCGGCGCGACGATGCGCACGTCCATGCCGAGCAGCGCGCCCGCGACGAGCAGGGAGTCGCCCATGTTGTTGCGCGCGTCGCCGAGGTAGGCGTAGGAGATCTCGCCCAGGGGCTTGTCGCTGTGCTCGGTCATCGTGAAGACGTCGCACAGGCTCTGGGTCGGGTGCCACTCGTCGGTCAGGCCGTTCCACACGGGCACGCCCGCCTGCTCGGCGAGGATCTCGACGTCGGCCTGGCGCGCCCCGCGGTACTGGATGCCGTCGAACATCCGGCCCAGCACGCGCGCGGTGTCGCGGACCGACTCCTTGTGGCCGATCTGGGAGCCCGCCGGGTCGAGGTACGTCGTGTGGGCGCCCTGGTCGTGGGCGGCCACCTCGAACGCCGAGCGCGTGCGGGTGGAGGTCTTCTCGAACAGCAGCGCGATGTTGCGGCCCGTGAGACGCTGACGCTCGGCGCCCTCACGCTTGGCCGCCTTCAGCTCCGCCGACAGCGTCAGCAGGAAGCGGAACTCTTCCGGCGTGACGTCGAGTTCTTTGACGTAGCTCCGCCCACGCAGCATCTGACCTCCCGAGGAATACACGAGCACTGTATCCCTATGCGGGCCGCTGAATCAATATTCAGCGCGCACTTCGGGGGTCATCACTCGGTGACGACCGGCCCCACCTACACTCAGTGCCATGACACCCCTCGCCGTCGATGTGAACGGCCTGGTCAAGCGCTACGGCACGAACATCGCCGCCGACGGGCTGTCGTTCACCGCCCGGCGCGGCGAGGTCACCGCCCTGCTCGGCCCCAACGGCGCGGGCAAGACGACCACCGTGGAGATCTGCGAGGGGTACCGGCGCGCCGACGGCGGCACCGTGCGAGTCCTCGGCCTCGACCCTCGCGACCAGGCACTACGCGCCCGTGTCGGCGTCATGCTGCAGTCCGGCGGGGTGCCGACCGGCGCCCGCGCCGGGGAGTACCTCCGCCTGGTCGCCGGCTTCTACGCCGACCCCGTCGACCCCGCCCTGCTGCTCGAACGCCTCGGCCTGACCGGTGTGGCCCGCACCGCGTACCGGCGCATGTCCGGCGGGCAGCAGCAGCGCCTCGCCCTCGCGGCGGCCGTGGTCGGCCGCCCGGAGCTGGTCTTCCTCGACGAGCCCACCGCCGGCCTGGACCCTCAGGCCCGGCTCGCTACCTGGGAGCTGGTCGAGGAACTGAAGGCCGCGGGCGTCGCGGTGATCCTCACCACGCACCACATGGAGGAGGCCGAGCGCCTCGCCGACCAGGTCGTGATCGTCGACCGGGGCGTGGTGATCGCCGACGGCAGGCCACCGGAGCTGACCGGGGCCGAACGCCAGCTGCGCTTCCGCGCCCGGCCCGGTCTCGGCCTGGACGAGCTGCTGTCCGCGCTCCCGCCGGCGACCATGGCCAAGGAGTCCCCGGCCGGCCACTACGTCATCGAGGGCGACCTCGTGCCCGAGCTGCTCGCCTCGGTGACCGCCTGGTGCGCCTCGCACGGCGTCATGACCGAGGACCTCCGCATCGAGCGCCGCACCCTCGAAGACGTCTTCCTCGAACTCACCGGACGGGAACTGCGTTCGTGACCACGAGCGAGCCCTCCGCAGCGAGCGGAGTGGACGGCCGAGGCACGAGGTCGTCCGCGGAGCGAGTGAGGAGTGAGAGCGACCAATGAGCACAGTTTTCACGCCGTCGCCGGGGGCGGCGCCGCTTCCGCGCATGATCGGCGCCCAGACCGCGTACGAGGTGCGCAACCTCCTGCGCAACGGCGAGCAGCTCCTCCTCACCCTGATCATCCCGGTCGCGCTGCTGGTGCTGTTCGCCTCCGCGCCGCTCCTCGACGTCGGCCCGGGCCGCCGCGTGGACTTCCTCGCCCCCGGCGTCCTGGCCCTGGCCGTGCTGTCCACCGCGTTCACCGGCCAGGCGATCGGCACCGGCTTCGAGCGCCGCTATGGCGTGCTGAAACGCCTCGGTGCCACGCCGCTCCCGCGGACCGGCCTGATCGCGGCCAAGTCGCTGACCGTGCTGCTGGTCGAGCTGCTCCAGACCGTGGTCGTCGGCGCGGTCGCGCTCGCCCTCGGGTGGAGCCCGCACGGCGACCCGGCCGTCGCGGTCCTCCTCGTACTGGTCGGTACGGCGGCGTTCAGTGGATTCGGCCTCCTGATGGCGGGCACTCTGCGCGCCGAGGCCACTCTCGCCGCCGCGAACCTCGTCTACCTGCTGCTGCTCGTGCTCGGCGGGGTGGTATTCCCGTTGACAAAATTCTCCGGCGGGCTACGTTCGGTCCTCGAACTGCTTCCGATCTCCGCGCTCGCCGACGGCCTGCGGCAGGTCCTGCAGCACGGCGCCGGCCTGCCCGTACGTGACCTGGTCGTCCTGCTGGTATGGGCCGTGCTCGGCCTCGCCCTGGCGGCGCGCTTCTTTCGCTGGGAGTGACCGATGGCGCTCGCTGACGCCCAGGGCTCGTACGGCCGGGCGGGTTGGTTCCGCACGCGGGCGGGGGCCCTGCGCCCCTCGCTCGGCTCGGTGCCGCCGCCCGCGCTGATCCTGCTCGGCATCGTCTCGGTCCAGATCGGCGCGGGCCTGGCGAAAAACCTGTTCGCCCGGTCCTCCCCCGACGCCGTCGTGATGATGCGCCTGCTGACCTCGGCGGTCGTCCTCGGCGTGGCGTACCGGTCGTCCCTGCGCGACCTGCGCCGCCTGCACTCCTGGCGCGACATCGGCGTGGCCGCGCTGTTCGGCCTGACGCTGGCCGGGATGAACGCCTGTTTCTACCAGGCCCTGGCGCGGCTGCCGCTGGGCATCGCGGTGACCGTGGAGTTCCTCGGCCCCCTGTCGGTGTCCATCCTCGCGTCGCGGCGGCGGCTCGACCTGCTGTGGGCGCTGCTGGCCCTCGGCGGGGTGACCCTGCTGGCCCGCGGCAACGGCGACGTGACGCTCACCGGAGTGGCGTTCGCGCTGCTGGCGGCGGCCGGCTGGGCCTTCTACATCCTGCTGAGCGGTGCGACGGGGCGGCGGTTCGCCGGCTCGTCCGGGCTGGCGGTGGCGAGCATCGTCGGCGCGGCCGTCATGCTGCCCGTCGGCGTCGGCACCGCCGGCACCAAGCTGCTGGACCCCGAACTGCTCCTCGTCGCCGCCGGCGTCGGCCTGCTGTCGTCGGTCATCCCCTACACGCTGGAGCTGGAGGCGCTGCGGCGCATGTCGGCACGCCTGTTCGGCATCCTGATGAGCATCGAACCGGCGGTGGCGGCAGTGGTGGGGCTGGTGTTCCTGGGCGAGATGCTGTACTGGCGCGAATGGCTGGCCATCGGCATGGTCATCACCGCCTGCGTCGGCGCCACCCGCTTCCAGCAGTCCCCACCCGAAGCCCCCGAGGCCTGATATCCACACGCGTGAGACGTTCTGTCACCGTCCATGTACGGTGGGTGTGCACCGAGGGTATTTCGCGATGACGTGACACACTTGAGAGGACGATTGGCATGCCAGGCATGACGACGGCTTCTCCGCTCACGTCTTCCGCGAGGACACCGATGACCGGCGCACCGGACTGGCCCTACGGGCCCTACACCATCGATGACCTGGATGCACTACCCGACGAGGGGGTGCGCCGTGAACTCGTGAACGGGTGGATTCTCGTGGCTCCCTGGCCGAGCACCTTCCACGACCATGCGGCAAAGATCCTGGGACGTGCGCTGGAAGACGCCGCCGACGATGTAGACGCCGACGTCTACGTCAATGGCCCGCTCGACGTCGACACCGGACCATCGATCCGCGTGCCGGACGTCGTGGTCGTCGAGGGGGAAGCCGCGAGAGCGGCTCGGGCCCGCCGGGCGCGTGCCTACGACGCGTTGGACGTGCTTCTGGTCGTGGAGATCGTTTCGCCGAGGAGCGGCAGCGAGCAGCACGATCGCGTCGACAAGGTCTTCGAGTACGCGCGGGCGGGCATCCCGCAGTACTGGTTGATCGATCTGGAGCCCGAGCCGTCGATCGTCGTCCGTGCTCTGGGGGATGACGGCAGGTACCACGTCACCGCCTCGGCCACTGCGAGTGCGCAGCTCAAGATCGAGGAGCCGTTCCCGTTCTCGTTCGATCCGGTGCGTCTGCTCGGCTGAGTCCGGCCGTCCGTGGTGACCCGGATCCGGGTCATCACGCGGCACTCATACGATGAGGGGCGTGCGATCCGACAATCCCGTGGCCCGGCTCGTCGATGCCGTGTGGCGTCCCACGTCCGCCTCGATGCGGTGGCTCGCCCTCGCCGGGGTGGCCGGTAACGCCGTCATCATGTCCACCGGCGCGGCCGTACGCGTCAGCGGGTCCGGCCTCGGGTGCCCCACCTGGCCCAAGTGCACCGGCGACAGTCTCGTGCCGTCCCACTCCCCCGAGCACGCCGCCGTCAACATGGCGATCGAGTTCGGCAACCGGCTGCTGACCTTCCTGGTGCTCGCCGTCGGCGTGGCGGTCTTCGTGGCGGCGGTGCGCCTGTCGCCCCGGCGGCGCGACCTCGTACGGCTCGCCGCGGTCCAGCCGCTCAGCGTCGTCGCCCAGGCCGTGGTCGGCGGCATCGTCGTGCTCACCGACCTCAACCCGGCCGCGGTCACCGCGCACTTCCTGCTCTCCCCCGCCCTGCTGGCCGCGGCGACCGCGCTGTGGATCCGCGCGAGCGAGGGCGACGCGCCCGCCCACCGGCTCGTACGCGCGGAGCTGGTCTGGCTCGCCCGCGCGCTGATCGGCGTGGTCGTCGTGCTGCTGGTGGCGGGCACCGTCGTGACCGGCACCGGGCCGCACGCCGGTGACGCGAAGGCGCCGCGTTTCGGGTTCCGGATCGAGCAGGTCGCGCAGCTGCACGCCGATGTCGTCTGGGCCACGGTCGGCCTGACGTTCGCGCTGCTGCTCGGGCTGCGGCTGACGAACGCGCCACGCCGCGCCCAGCGATGCGCGCTGGAGTTGCTCGTGGTCGAGCTGGCCCAAGGCGTCATCGGCTATGTCCAGTACTTCACCGGCGTGCCCGGCCCGCTCGTCGTCGTGCACGTGCTCGGCTCGGCGCTGGTGTGGATCGCCACCCTGCGGGTCGCCTTCGCCCTGCGCGAGCGGGGTCCCGTGCCCGCGACGACGCCGCGCGCCGTGCGGGAGAGCGGGCCGGAGCCCCGGCTCCCGGTCAGCCCCGAAGGCGATCCAGCTCCCACGGGTCGTGCGCGCTGAACACCGACACCTGATCGCCGTGGTCACGGACCAGCTCGCGTAGCCGCGCCTGCGTGCCCAGCCGCAGGTCGTGGTGGACCTCCGAGGTGGTCTGCACGAGGTCCAGCACCGGGTGCGGGTGCGGGTCGGCGCTCAGCTCCCGGTGGTAGTAGTACGCGTCGCCGCAGTGCAGCAGCCAGCGGTCCCCGTCGTGGACGGCGACTCCGGTGTGACCGGCGGTGTGGCCGCCGAGCGGCACGAGCCGGATCTCCGGGGGCAGTCCGTCCGGCTGGACCGAGGTGAACCCGAACCAGTCGTCGCCCTCGGGCGTGTACGTCGCCCAGTGCGGGCCGTGGGCCCAGTGGGCCGGGCGGTAGCGGAAGCTGGGCGCCTCGGCGACCGCCGCCTCCAGCTCCGCGGCGAGCACGTGCACGCGGGCGTCGGGGAAGTCCGGCAGACCGCCGCAGTGGTCCACGTCGAGGTGGGTCACGATGACGTGCCGTACGTCGCCGGGTGAGTGGCCCAGCCGGGCGATCTGACGTACGGCGGTCTCCTCCTCGTCCAGCACGGGCTCGGCCATGGTGACCCAGTCCGCGCCGAGGGTCGCGTCCGGGTCGCGTACGTCGCCGAGGCCGAGGCCGGTCTCGACCAGGACCAGGCCGTCGGCGTCGGTCTCGACCAGCAGGCAGTGGTTGACGGCGTGCGCCGGCGGCGGGCCGTCGTAGGTGGCCTCGATCGTCCGGACCGAGCCGCAGTTGAGGTGATGGATTTTCATGGCGGGTAGTCTGCGACTTGAAGCGCGATTCAAGTCAAGGAGGCGGAATGACGGAGGCGCTGCTGGACATCGCCGAGGTGGCCGGGCGTTCCGGCCTCGCGCCGTCGGCGCTGCGGTTCTACGAGAAGAAGGGCCTGATCGCCCCGGCGGGCCGCAACGGCCTGCGGCGCACGTACCGGCCCGACGTGCTCGACCGCCTCGCGCTGATCTCCTGCGCCCGCAGCGCGGGCTTCACCGTCGCGGAGATCGGCCGGTTCCTCGTGGCCACTCCGGGCGACACCGACCTGCGCGCCCGGATGGCCGTCAAGGCGCGGGAGCTGGAGGAGGACATCGCCCGGCTGACCCGGATGCGCGACGGCCTAAGGCACGCCGCCGCCTGCGCCCACGAGACGCTCGTGGAGTGCCCGGACTTCAAGCGCGCCTTCGCGGCCCCGGCTCAGCCGGTGCCGAGGTAGTCGCGGAGCCGCTCCAGCGGCCACGTGTTGACGACGTCGTCCGGCGTCAGCCAGCCGCGCTGCGCCGTGCCGACGCCGTACCGCAGGTTGGCGAAGTGCCCGGTCGCGTGGGCGTCGCTGTCGATGGAGAACTTCACCCCGTGCCGCAGGGCGCGGCGGATCAGGTCGGCGGGCAGGTCGAGCCGGTCGGGGAACGCGTCGATCTCCACGACCGTGTGGTGGCGGGCGCAGGACTTGAACACCGCGTCCCAGTCGCAGTCGACGGGCTCGCGGCGGCCGATCAGGCGGGCGGTGGGGTGTCCGAGGACGTGGACGCCGGGGTTCTCGACGGCGCGGACGATCCGGCGGGTCATCGTCTCTCGGTCCTGGGTGAACAGCGAGTGCACCGACGCCACGCAGATGTCGAAGCCGGACAGGAACTCCTCCGGCCAGTCGACCTCGCCGTCGGCGTCGATGTTCAGCTCGGTGCCGTGCAGCAGCGTCAGGCCCGGATGGCGCTCCCCCAGCGCGTGCACGGCCTCCCGCTGGGCGAGCATCTTCTCGTCGGTCATGCGCTGCATGAACAGGTTCGGCGCGTGGTCGGTGATGGCGAAGTACTCCCACCCCTGGGCCGCCGCGGCGGCGACCATCTCCTCCAGCGGGGCGATGCCGTCGGTCAGGTCGGTGTGACTGTGCAGGTCACCGCGCAGGTCGGCGAGCTGGACCAGGCGCGGCAACGTGCCCTTGAGCGCGGCGTCGATCTCGCCGCCGTCCTCCCGCAGCGTCGGCGGCACCCACGGCAGCCCGAGGCGCTCGTAGACCTCCTCCTCGGTCGCGGACACGACGAGCTCGCCGCTCTCCACGTCGAACAGGCCGTACTCCGACAGCTTCAGCCCGGCGCGTACGGCGATCTCGCGGGTGCGGACGTTGTGCGCCTTGGAGCCGGTGAAGTACTGCAGGGCCGCGCCCCAGGACTCGGCCGGGACGACGCGCAGGTCGACCTGGAGCCCCTTGGTCGTACGGATGGAGGTCTTGGTGTCGCCGCGCGCGATCACCTCGGAGACGAGCGGGAGGGCGGCGAACGCCTCCATGAGCGGAGCGGAGTCGGCCGCGGCGGCGAGGACGTCGACGTCGCCGATGGTCTCCCGCGACCGCCGCAGCGAACCGGCGTACTCACAGCGCTCCGCGAGCGGCGACAGCGCGGCGACGACCTCCTCGGCCACCTCCATCGCCACGTCGATCAGTACGCGGTCGCCGGCGCGCTTCATCAGCTCGATGCCGTGGAGGATGTTCTCCTCGGTCTTGGCGCCGAACCCCTTGAGCCCCTCCAGCCGCCCGGCGGGAATCGCCTCGGCGAGCTCGTCGACGGAGGAGATGCCGAGTTCTTCGTACAGCACGAGCGCCTTCTTGGGCCCGAGCGTGGGGATCGCGGTGAGCGCCCGAACACCGGCCGGGATCTTGGCCCGGACGGCCTCGAGCTGGCGAATCGTGCCGGTCTCGCGGTGGTCGAGGATCTTCTTGGCGATCGCCTCGCCGACGTTGGGGATCCGCCGCAGCCCCTTGAGGTCGAGCGTCGAGACGTCCTCGGCGTAGCCGGCGATGGACCGGGCGGCCTTCTCGTAGGCGCGCACCTTGTACGCCGCCTCACCGGTGATCGAGAGCAGGTCGGCGAACTCCTGGAAGAGCTCGGCGACCTCGTCGTTGGGGCGCCCCATGGGACGATCCTAGACGCGGCTCACTTCCGCAGAACGCCGTCCCGCGCCCATTGAACGATCGTGACGGTGAGCTGCACGACCGCCTGCGCCTCTTCGAGCGTCGGCGTCCGCCTCTGGCCCGCGCCGTGCCGGTCCGGGTTGGGCCACAGCAGCCGGAGCATCCCGACCAGAGGAGCGACGGCGTGATCGCCGTCCGCCCCGGGAAGAACCAGCCTCCAGCCGTTCTCCGGCCGGCGGAGCTGGCCCAGCACGTCCCCCATCGTCGCCTTCGCCTTCTTTGGCACGACGACCGGGATCAGCACGGACTCGGCCGCCTTGATCGAGTGGTCCCACGCGTCGGACGCGTCCGGACCCCGGCCGTAGGCGGCGGCCCAGGCCAGCCGCAGTTCCTCGCTCGCCGCGTCGAGCGGCGACATCGCCCGCTCGGCGGCACTCACCATGGCCGGTGCGACGCGACGCTGCAGCGATCTCCCGTCCGGAGAAACGGTCCACACGGAACCGCAGAGCTCGAGAGCGCGCCGAAGGTCCTCCTCGCCTCCCGTCGTCACGGCGAGCGTCGCGTCGACAATGTCGAGGAAGACCTCGGGGTCCGCCTCCGCCGCACGGAAAAGCTCCTCAAAGGCGTAATTGGGGGTGCTCCACCCCCCGACCGCCACTCTGGTCATGCCGGCCACCGTGAGGATCAGCGAGTTCGCCTCAGCAGAGCTGGGGCGCCACATGAGCATCTCCTTGAGCCAATGCTCCAGCTGACCTGCCAGGTGTGCCGGGACACCCTCGTAAGGACCCTCGAGCTCGCGTCCGGCCTCGCGGTCGGAAAGTCTGCGCCAGGCCATACCGGGCCTCGATTCAGGAGATCTCCATAACCCGGAGACACCGTAACCCGGCATGAATCGGTCAGGGCGCGTACTTCATCACGTGGTCGTGGAGCATACGGCCGACGCGGGGGTCGGCTCGGCGGAAGGCGTCGGCGATCTCGATGTGTTCGGCGGTCTTGCCGCACAGCTCGGTGTCGTGGCGGCGGACCGACAGGGTGGTCCAGATCTCGATGCCCAGCGACTCCCAGACCTCGCGCAGCAGGCGGTTGCCGGCGGCGTCGACGATCTCACGGTGGAAGGCGATGCTGTGCCGCATCACGTCCGGGCCCTCCGCCGTGGCCAGGCGTTCGATGTGCCCCTCCAGGGCCTCCACCCGGCCGGCCAGGTGACGGGCGGCGAGTTCGGCCGCGGTCTCCTCGAGCCCCGCCCGTACGGGGAAGAACTCCGCGAAGTCGACCTCGGTGAACTCCCGGACGCGCGCGCCGCGGTTGGGCATCGTCTCGACCAGCCGCAGCGCCTCCAACTGCCGGAGGGCCTCGCGGACCGGCGCCTGACTGACCCCCAGTTCGGCGGCGATGCGACGCTCGACGATACGCTCGCCGGGCTGGAGTTCCCCCGACGTGATGCGGTCGATGAGGACCTGCCGGATCTGGTCCCCGAGGCCGGTGCGGACCAGGGCCGGGGCGTTGAGAGCGTTCACGCTCGTCAATCGTAGATGACCGCCGTTCAGAGGGCACCGGCGACTGAACTATGATCGATCATTGATCGGCTGCTGATCTAACGGGCGTACGTCGTGGTCACCCCAGGACGCGCGGCCTGCGTACGAAGGGGAAAACCTCGATGGCTGACACCGACACGAGGAGCCCGGCGCGTTCCCGCCGGACGCGAAAGTCCAGGCCGCGGCCCGAGACACTCGTCGCCTACTACCGGCAGATGCTGCTGATCCGCCGCTTCGAGGAGCGCGCCGCGCGGGCGTACACCGAGGCGAAGATCGGCGGGTACTGCCACCTCAACCTCGGCGAGGAACCCACGATCACCGGCCTCATGGCCGCGCTCGATCCGCGTGACTACCTGTTCACGAACTACCGCGAGCACGGTTACGCCCTCGCCCGCGGCATCGAGGCCCGCCGCGTCATGGCGGAGCTGTACGGGCGCAGCACCGGTGTCTCCAAGGGCTGGGGCGGGTCGATGCACCTGTTCGACACCGGCTCCCGGCTGCTCGGCGGGTACGGCATCGTCGGCGGCCAGCTTCCCCTCGCCACCGGCGCCGCGCTGGCCATCTCCTACCGGGGCGGCGACGAGGTCGTCATGTGCCAGATGGGCGACGGCACCACCAACATCGGTGCCTTCCACGAGTCGCTGAACATGGCCACGCTGTGGGACCTGCCGATCGTCTTCGTCGTCATCAACAACGGCCTGGGCATGGGCACCACGGTCGACCACTCCTCCGCCGAGCCCGAGCTGTACCGCCGCGCCGCCGCGTACCGCATGGAGGGCGCGCGCGTGGACGGCACCGACGCGGTGGCCGTACGCGACGCGGCGCACGCCGCCGTCGAGCGGGCCCGCTCGGAGCAGAAGCCGTTCCTGCTGGAGACGACGAGCCCGCGGCTGCGTGGCCACTCGGTCGTCGACCCCGCGCGCTACCGCACCGCGGAGGAGAAGGAGGCACTGAAGGCCGCCGACCCGCTCGCGCGCTTCGCGCTGGAGCTGGAGGAGAGCGGCGTTCTGGACGCCGAGGCGCGCGAGAAGCTCGACGCCGAGGTCAAGGCCGAGGTCGACGACGCGGCGGCGTTCGCCGACGACAGCCCGCACCCCGACGTCTCCACCCTGTTCGACTACACGTACGCGACGCCGGTACCGGGCGAGTCCCGCCGCCTGCCCGCCGACCCGGTCTTCTAGAGGAGCCCCGATGGCCACCGTCACCTATCGCCAGGCCCTGCGGGACACGCTTCGCGCCGAGATGCTCCGCGACGAGGACGTCTTCCTCATGGGCGAAGAGATCGGCGTCTTCGAGGGCTCGTACAAGATCACCGAGGGGCTGCTGAAGGAGTTCGGACCCCGCCGGGTGCGCGACACCCCCATCGCCGAGGAGGGCTTCGTCGGCGCCGCGATCGGCGCGGCGATGCTCGGGCTGCGGCCCGTCGTCGAGATCATGACGATCAACTTCTCGCTGCTCGCCCTCGACCAGATCGTCAACCACGCGGCCAAGATCTACGGCATGTTCGGCGGTCAGTGCAGCGTGCCGATGGTGATCCGCACCCCCGGGGGCGGCGGACAGCAGCTCGGCGCCACCCACTCCCAGAACGTCGAGCTGTTCTACTCCTTCATCCCCGGCCTCAAGGTTCTGGCCCCCAGCACGCCGGCCGAGGCCTCGGCGATGCTCAAGGCCGCGATCCGCGACGACGACCCGGTGCTCTTCCTGGAGAACCTCGCGCTCTACAACACCAAGGGCGAGGTCCCCGACGAGGTCGCGCCCGCGGAGATCGGCCGGGCCGCCGTCACGCGCGAGGGCACCGACATCACGCTCATCGCCTACTCGCGGATGGCGCGCGTCGCCGCGGAGGTCGCCGAGAAACTCGCCGCCGACGGCGTGTCCGCCGAGGTCGTGGACCTGCGCAGCCTGCGGCCTCTGGACCGCGAGACGATCGTCGCCTCGGTCCGCCGTACGGGCTGCGCCGTGATCGCCGAGGACGACTGGCTCACGTACGGGATCGGCGCCGAGATCGCCGCCACGATCCAGGAGGGCGCGTTCGACTGGCTCGACGCGCCCGTGCGCCGGGTGGCGATGGCCGAGGTCCCGCTCCCCTACTCCAAGCCCCTCGAACTCGCCGCGCTGCCGTCGGCCGAGTCCCTCGTCACCGCCGTACGCGACACGCTCGCCGCGACCGGCCGCCGTTAGGAAGACCATGTCCGAGATCCTCATGCCCCGCCTGTCCGACACCATGGAGGAAGGCGTCGTCAGCTCGTGGCACAAGAAGCCCGGCGACAAGGTCTCTGTCGGTGACTCGCTCGTCGACATCGAGACCGACAAGGCCCTGATGGAGTACGAGGCGTACGAGGACGGCGTCCTCGGCGAGATCCTCGTGCCCGAGGGCGCCACCGCGACCATCGGCACGCCGATCGCGGTCCTGGTCACCGATGGCGCCGCCCCGGCGGCCGCTCCCGCCGCGGCACCCGTGGAGGCGCCCGCGGCGGAGACCGCCCCGGCCCCCGCCGCCACCGCCACCGCCACCGCCGTCGCGGAGCCCGAGCCTTCGGCCGGAGGCAACGGCTCGGCGTCGACGCGGTCCCGTCCGCCCTCCTCGCCGCTGGCCCGCCGGATCGCGCGGGAGAACGGCGTCGACCTCAGCACGCTGACCGGCTCGGGTCCCGGCGGCCGCATCGTCCGCGCCGACGTGGAGGCCGCCGCCCTCGACTCCGCCGTCCGGTCCGCGCCGCCCGCGACGCCGTCCACCGCGTCCCCCGCCCCGCAGCCCGCCGCGCCGTCAACCCAGCAGCCGGTCCAGGCGTCCGCCGACGACGAGGACGTCGAGCGGGTGCCGCTGAGCCGGATCCGCAAGGTCACCGCGCGCCGGCTCGCCGAGAGCATGCGGACCGCGCCGCACTTCTACCTGACGCGTGTCGTCGACGTGGAGGAGCTGCTCGCGTTCCGCGCGACGCTCAACGCCGCGCTGGCGCCCGCCAAGGTCAGCGTCAACGACCTGATCGTCAAGGCGTGCGCGACCGCGCTGCGCGCCAACCCGGTGCTGAACGTCTCCTTCACCGAGGAGTACCTGCTCGTGCACAAGCGCGTGCACGTGGGCGTCGCGGTGGCGCTGGACCAGGGCCTGGTCGTGCCGGTGATCCGCGACACCGACCGCAAGAGCGTCTCCCAGATCGGCGCGGAGACGCGCGAGCTGGCCGGGCGCGCCCGGGAGCAGAAGCTGACGCCGCAGGAGATGTCGGGCGGCACGTTCACGGTGAGCAACCTGGGCATGTTCGGCGTGGACGCCTTCACCGCCGTGATCAACCCGCCGGAGGCCGCGATCCTCGCCGTGGGCGCGACCCGCAAGGACGTGGTGTTCCGCGACGGCGAGGTGGTCCCCCGCGACCGGATGACCATCACGCTGTCGATCGACCACCGTGCCTGCGACGGCGCGACCGGCGCGGCGTTCCTCGGAGAGCTCGCCGAGCTGCTGGAGAACCCGCTGCGCATCGTCGCCTGAGCGCGCCGCACCCAAGAGCAGGGGTGTCCCGTCTCGTGAAGAACCACAGACGGGGCACCCCGTACCAATTCCGTCAGGCGGTCACGCGAACGCCGAGGCGAACACCTGCAGCGAGCCCGAGCCCGACTTCGGCGTGTTCAGCGTGATGCTCTTGACCTGCCGGCCCGGGTCCAACGTGATCGGCGTCGCGCCGAACACGTACATGTTGATCTCCTGCTTCCCTCCGTCGGAGGAGTTGCGGTACGGCCTCTTGGCGACGATCTCGTTGCCGAACCTCGGCGGGCAGGCGTCGGCGCCGAGCGCCCAGTCGCCGGGCTCCAGCGCGTCCGAGGCCGTCGACCCGTCCGTGTAGGTGATCGTGACGGTGGACGACGCATCACCGTTGCCGGCCGCGCCCAGGAACGCCGGCTTGGACGCCCCGGCCGGCGCGCTCGGCAGGTCGACGACCTGGCCGCTCGCCTGGACGTTACCGACGGCTCGTTCCTGTCGCCGTTCGACCCCGGCTGGTACGTCGAGGGCAACGGCTCCCAGTACCACTGGATGACCTACTCCGACGTCGCCGGCCTGTTCGGCGCGATGGGCGGCCGCGACCAGGCGGCCAAGCGGCTCGGCCAAGCCGCCCGCGGGGATCACCGTGACGCCCGCCTCGGGCGCCCTCACGGTCGGCGACGCCGGGCGTGCGGACCAGAAGGTGACCGTCTCGGCGGCGGCCGGCACGAAACCGGACTACTACTCGGCGCCGTTCGAGCCGAAGCGGGGCTGGATCCAGTCGTTCACCGGGTTGTAGATCGTCTTCCAGGCGTGCGAGCGCTTCATGAACGCCTGGGAGGTGCCGTTGTCGCCGAGCCGCTGGGCGAGCTGGGCGATGCCGAAGTTTGCCAGGCCGTACTCCAGCGTGGTCGCGGGTCGCCCGGCACGTAGCCGAGCCTGAGGTAGTCGGCGTTGCCGGGCCGTTCGCTGTAGCCGGTGGCCTTGTCCTCCCCGACCCGGTTCGCGCCCTTGACCATGGCTCCTGATCCCGGTGTCGGTCGTCATAGCGTACGAGCCGGGTGAGGCCTGCTCGTTCGCGTGCTGGAAGGTCTGGACGTGCTCCGGGCCGTGCAGCCCGGCCCGGAGATGTGGGTCATGCTGAAGCCGCGAAACCGGTCGTCCTCGTACTTGTAGCCGCCGCCGGAGGTGCGCGAGCCGCTGACGTGACCGCGTGCGTCAGGCCGGGCCGTACGGGCCCTGGGGGCCGTAGGGGCCCTCGGAACCGTACGGGCCCTGGGGGCGGAACGGGCCGGGCGGCGGCGGGCCGAAGGACGGGCCCGGGCGCAGGAAGCCCGACTGGTCCGGGCCGGCCCACGGCGGCATCAGCGGGCGCGTCCGGCGCACCTGGAAGGCCTGCCGCGCCACGTGCATGAGGTTCATCAGGTCGAGCCGACGCCGGTAGAACCAGGCGGGCTCGGCCACGCCGCGCTCGGCGCGCTGGTGCAGCAGCGCGAGTTCGGTCGCGGCCAGCTGGTAGTCGCCCATGGCGCGCGCGGCCTGGCTGCCGCCGGCCATGCGGGCCCACTGCCGGGCCCGGCGCCGCAGTGCGATGCTGCCGAGCATCTGGACGTCCTGCGGCGTCACGAGGCCCGTGCCGGCGTACATCGGCAGGTGCAGCCGGATCAGGCGTACGGTCTGGCGCCGCTCGCGGACCACGATGACGATCAGGCCGACGATGATGCAGAAGTCGATGCCGTACGCGACGGTGAGGCCCTTGAGGCCGAAGGCGCTGGAGAAGTTCCAGGCGCCGTGCAGCAGCATCGCCCCGCACAGCCCGGCGACGGGCGCGGCGACCCGCGCGGCCCCGCGGTGCAGCGCCGCGTACGCCACCCCCAGCCCGGTCATCGAGGTGAACAGCGGGTGCCCGAACGGCGAGATCACGCCGCGCATGATGAAGACGGCCTCGATGTTGTGCTGGTTGATCGCCCGCATGTAGTAGCCGATGTTCTCCATCATCGCGAAGCCGAGGGCGACCATGGCCGCGTAGATGATGCCGTCGGTCAGGCCGTCGAGCTCGTTCCGACGGAACCACAGGAATCCGAACAGCACCGCGCCCTTGAGCGACTCCTCCACCAGCGGCGCGCCGATCGAGGCGGTGACGAGCTCGCCGCGTTCGCCGAAGACCGGTTTGGTCAGCAGCTCATAGCCCGCGGTGTTGAGGATCAGCGCGCCCAGCACCGCCACACCCGCGCCCCACATGAACGCGAACAGCAGCGCGCGCCAGGGCTCGGGCTCCAGCCGGTCGAGCATGAGGACCAGCGCCACCAGGAGCGGCACCGGCAGGATCGCCAGGATGAGCCCGATGACGAACGGCGCGCCGTTGAGGGCGTCGAGTCCCAGCACGATCAGCGCGCACAACGTCGAGACGATGAGTCCGACGATCAGACCGACCGGTGCCCGCCCGGGCATGCGGCCTTCAAGGACCGCCTTGGGATCAACGCGCGCCATGCCGCGACATTAACCTCAGTGCAGCAGCGGGTCGATCGCGACGGCCAGGAACAGCAGCGCCAGGTAGGCGTTGGACAGGTGAAAGTAGCGCATCGGCTTGAGCACCGCTCCGGTGACGCCACGGCGCACCCGGCCGAGCAGACGGTAGGCCTCCAGCAGCGAGACGGCGCCGAGCACCGCGGCCACGACCGGGTAGAAGAGCGTCGTGTGCGCCACCGGCCACAGGGCCAGCGAGCAGGCCACCGTGACCCAGGTGTAGACGATCACCTCGATGGCGACCCGGCGCTCGGTGGCCACCACCGGCAGCATCGGGACGTTCGCGGCGGCGTAGTCCTCGCGGTAGCGCATCGCGAGCGTCCACGTGTGCGGCGGCGTCCAGAAGAACACCACGAGGAACAGCACGAGCGGCGTCCACGCGAGGCGCCCCGTCAGCGCCGACCAGCCGATCATGACGGGCATGCAGCCGGCGATGCCGCCCCACACGACGTTCTGCGTGGTGCGGCGCTTGAGCAGCATCGAGTAGACGAAGACGTAGAAGCAGATCGCGAACACCGACATGCCGGCGGCCAGCCAGTTGAGGGCCAGCCCGAGGAACAGGGTCGAGGCGACGGCCAGCGCGATGCCGAAGACCAGCGTCTCGCGCGGCGAGACCTGCACCATGGGCAGCGGCCTGCGGCGCGTGCGGCGCATCTTGGCGTCGATGTCACGATCGATGTAGCAGTTGAGCGCGTTGGCGCTGCCCGCCGACAGCATGCCGCCCGCCAGCGTGGCGATGACCGGCCACAGCGGCGGGAGACCACCGGCGGCCAGGAACATGACCGGCAGCGTGGTGATCAACAGCAGTTCGATGATCCGGGGCTTCGTGAGCGCCACGTAGGCGCGGACGAGCGCGCCGAGCGGGCGGCGGCCGGGACCCACGGGCGCGGGCGTCCGCACGGGACGGTTGATGACCACCGTCACGGGACGTCCACTGGCGTGTTCTCGACATAAAGGGGCACTATGACGAATCCTCGAATCTTTACCGCCGCTTTGCACTGAATCCCGGGCCTTATCACTCACCGGCCACGGCCGCGCCATCACTGTAGTCCCGGTGTCGGCGCACCCCGTCATCGGGGTGGGCGGACACGCGTACGCGCCGGATGATTCGCGTCCGGGATCGCGGGAAGTGCCGTACGCGACACGACGTTAAACGACACATAGGCTCCCGCGCCCGGCAAAAGAGTCCCGGGCGATAGGCTCGCCGAGGGCCCGAGGAGTGGCCTGATCAAGGTGCTCCCCGGATCGAGGCACGCTTTTCCGCCCGCGGGGGGCGGGCCACGGGGGCATTGCACGTAGCCGAGAGGAGCCTGGAGCGTCTCGTGAGTACGGATTCCGACAACACCTTCACCTGGACCGAGCTGGACCAGCGGGCCGTGGACACGGTCCGCGCGCTCGCCATGGACGCCGTCGAGGAGGCCGGCTCAGGCCACCCCGGGACCGCGATGAGCCTGGCGCCGGCCGCCTACCTGCTGTTCCAGCGGGTGATGCGCCACGACCCGACCGACCCCGACTGGGCCGGCCGCGACCGGTTCGTGCTGTCCGCGGGTCACAGCAGCCTGACGCTCTACATCCAGCTGTACCTGTCCGGCTACGGCCTCACCCTGGATGACCTGAAGGGCCTGCGCAAGTGGGGCAGCCTGACCCCGGGCCATCCCGAGCACGGCCACACCATCGGCGTCGAGACCACCACCGGACCGCTGGGCCAGGGCCTGGGCAACGCCGTGGGCATGGCGATGGCGGCGCGGCGTGAGCGGGGCCTGTTCGACCCGGAGCCGTCGTTCGGCGACAGCCCGTTCGACCACTACATCTACTCGATCGTCTCCGACGGCGACATCGAAGAGGGCATCAGCCACGAGGTCAGCTCGCTCGCCGGTCACCAGAAGCTCGGCAACCTCATCGTCATCTACGACGACAACCAGATCTCCATCGAGGACGACACGCAGATCGCCAAGTCCGAGGACGTCGCCGCCCGCTACGAGGCGTACGGCTGGCATGTCCAGAAGGTCGACTGGACCTCGGACGACGGCTACAAGGAGGACCCCGAGGCCCTCTACCGCGCGCTGCTGGCCGCCAAGGCCGAGCTCGGCCGCCCGTCGCTGATCTCGCTGCGCACGATCATCGGCTGGCCCGCGCCCAACCTGCAGAACACCGGCAAGGCCCACGGCGCCGCGCTCGGCGCCGAGGAGGTCGCGGCGACCAAGCGGGTGCTCGGCCAGAACCCGGACAAGACCTTCGACGTGCCCGAGGAGATCCTCCAGCACGCGCGCAAGGTGGTCGAGCGCGCCCGTGCCGCGCACGCCGAGTGGAACAAGGCCTTCGAGGCCTGGCGCTCGGGCAACCCGGAGCGCGCGTCGGAGTACGACCGCATCCGCGTCCGCCGGCTGCCGGACGGCTGGACCGCCAAGCTGCCGGAGTTCGAGGCGGGCAAGGCGGTCGCGACCCGTGCGGCCTCCGGCGAGATCCTCGGCGCGATCGGCCCGGTGCTGCCGGAGCTGTGGGGCGGCTCGGCCGACCTGGCGGGCAGCAACAACACGACGATGAAGGGCGAGCCGTCCTTCATCCCCGAGGAGTACCAGACCAAGGACTACCCCGGGAACCGCTACGGCCGCACCCTGCACTTCGGCATCCGTGAGCACGGCATGGGCGCGATCATGAACGGCATCGCCCTGCACGACGGCACCCGCCCGTACGGCGGCACGTTCCTGGTCTTCAGCGACTACATGCGCCCGTCCGTGCGGCTGGCCGCGCTGATGAAGCTGCCGGTCACCTACGTCTGGACGCACGACTCGATCGGCCTCGGCGAGGACGGTCCGACCCACCAGCCGGTCGAGCACCTGTGGGCCCTGCGCGCGATCCCCGGCCTCGACATCGTCCGGCCTGCGGACGCCAACGAGACGGCCGTCGCCTGGCGGACCATCCTCGAGCACACCGACCGCCCGGCGGGCCTCGCGCTCACCCGGCAGAAGGTGCCGACGTTCGACCGCTCGGAGTTCGGCTCCGCCGAGGGCACGGCCAAGGGCGCGTACGTCCTGGTCGACGCCTCGAACGGGCAGCCGGACGTCATCCTCATCGCCACCGGCAGCGAGGTGCAGATCGCGGTGGAGGCCCGTGAGGTCCTCGAGCGCGACGGCACGCCCACGCGGGTCGTCTCCATGCCGTCGGTGGAGTGGTTCGAAGAGCAGGACGAGGCCTACAAGCAGCAGGTGCTCCCCCCGGCGGTGCGCGCGCGCGTGTCCGTGGAGGCCGGGGCCGCCCTCGGGTGGCGCACCTACATCGGCGACGCGGGCGAGAGCGTGAGCCTGGACCACTTCGGCGCGTCGGCCGACTACAAGACGTTGTTCCAGCAGTTCGGCTTCACCGCCGACCGGGTCGTGGCCGCGGCGCGTTCCAGCCTCACGAAGGTGAACGTGACCGGTCAGGGTTCGACGACCGGTAACTGAGGAGAGAGATGAGTGACATCCTGAAGGCGCTCTCCGACGAGGGCGTGTCCATCTGGCTCGACGACATCAGCCGCGAGCGTCTGCAGAGCGGCAACCTCGCCCAGCTGATCAAGGAGAAGCACGTCGTCGGGGTGACGTCCAACCCGACGATCTTCGCCAAGGCCCTCAGCAAGGGCTCGGCCTACGACGAGCAGGTCCGTGAGCTCGCGGTCCGCGGCGTCGACGTCGAGGAGGGCGTCCGGGCGATAACGACGTACGACATCCGGTGGGCGGCCGACGTCCTGCGGCCGGTCTACGACCGTACCGACGGCGTCGACGGGCGCGTGTCCATCGAGGTCGACCCGCGTCTCGCGCACGACACCGAGAAGACCGTCGCCGAGGCCAAGGCACTGTGGTGGCTGGTCGACCGGCCGAACACCTTCATCAAGATTCCCGCGACGCTCCCCGGCCTGCCGGCGATCACCGAGACGCTGGCGCAGGGCATCAGCGTGAACGTCACGCTGATCTTCTCGCTGGAGCGCTACGGCCAGGTCATCGACGCCTTCTTCGAGGGGCTGGAGAAGGCACGGGCGAACGGCCACGACCTGTCCAAGATCGAGTCCGTGGCGTCGTTCTTCGTCAGCCGCGTCGATTCCGAGATCGACAAGCGCCTGGACAAGCTCGGTGAGACCGAGCTGAAGGGCAAGGCCGGCATCGCCAACGCCCGCCTGGCGTACGCCCTGTTCGAGGAGAAGTTCGGCACCGACCGCTGGACGGCGCTCAAGGACGCGGGCGCGCGCCCGCAGCGTCCCCTGTGGGCCTCGACCGGTGTGAAGAACCCGGACTACCCCGACACCATGTACGTCGACGAGCTCGTGGCGCCACAGGTGGTCAACACGATGCCGGAGGCGACGCTCGACGCCACCGCCGACCACGGCCGCATCTCCGGCAACACGATCCAGGGCCGGTACGACGAGGCCCGGCGGCACCTGACCGCGCTCAAGGAGGCCGGCGTCGACTACGACGACGTCGTCCGCGTCCTCGAGGAGGAGGGCGTGGAGAAGTTCGAGGCCTCCTGGAAGGAGCTCCTCGACACGGTCAAGGGTGAACTGGAGGCCAAGGCAGGGTAAGTCCGGCCTGGAACGGGCAGTACCAGCCCGGGTACGGGGTGAACCTGGGAGGCACTGTGAGCGAGAGAGCGATATGGCACGACGTCACCGTCACGGGGTCGGCGAAGGAGGCCCCGTGACGTTGCGCGTGACCGGCGGCGGCGTGTCGCTGACCGTCCAGGGCGACGCGGTCGGTGAGTCCGACGGCGTCCTCGAACGGCTGGCCGCCGACGGCGTGCCGGCCGCCCTCATGGCCGGCAACGCCAGCCTGTGGGGGCCCGAGGCGACGGATGAGGCGGCCGGGCGGCTCGGCTGGGTGCACGCGCCCGAACGCTCGCGCCGGCTGCTCCCCCGCCTCGACGAGCTCACCGAGCGCTTCGCGGGCCTGGACCACGTCGTTCTCGCCGGCACGGGCGGCGCCTGCCTGGCCGCCGAGGTGATCGCGCGCGGCCAGGGCGCGGACCTCACCCTGCTCGACACGGTCGACCCGCACCAGGTGCGGCGCGCGGCCAGGGGTCCGCTCGATCGCACGCTGCTGGTCGTCTCCGGCGCCGAGACGGTCGAGACCGACGCGGTACGGCGCGTCTTCGAGCGCGCCTTCCGCGACGCGGGCATCGACCCGGCCGGACGCATCGTGGTCGTGGGGCCGCCCGGCTCGCCGCTGGACGCCCCCGGCCACACGTTCGTCGCCGCCGACCCGGAGGTGGCCGGCTGCTTCGGCGCGCTGAGCGCCTACGGCCTGGTGCCGGCGGCGCTCTGCGGGGCCGACGTACGGCGGCTGCTGGACGAGGCCGAGGCACTCGTCCCCTCGCTGCTGCTCGGCTACGACAACCCCGGGCTGGTGCTGGGCGCCGCGCTGGGCACCGCGCCGGCGAACGGGCGGGACCGGCTGCTCATCGCCGATGACGGTTCGGGGCCGCTGGGCCTGGACCGCTGGATCGAGCAGTTGGTCGCCGAGTCGACCGGCAAGGACGGCCGGGGGCTGGTGCCGGTCGTCGTGGAGGGCCCGGCCGCGCCGGGGTTCGGCGCCACGCGCGACGTGCGCCGGCTCGTGCTCGGCGACCCCGCCGACGGCACCGGGCTGGCCGTGTCCGGGCCGCTGGGCGCGCTGTTCCTGCTGTGGGAGTACGCCGCGGCGGTGGCCTGCCGGGTCATCGGCGTCAGCCCGTTCGACCGGCCGGCGATCAGTGAGTCCGAGGAGGCCCTGTCGGGCCTGCTGCGCGGCGCGGAGGACGGCACGCCCCCGGTGGTGATCGGCTGCGAGCCGGTCCTGGTGGACGGCGAGGTGGAGGTGCACGCCACCGGCGACATGCTGGAGGGTGCCAAGGACCTCCGCGACGTCCTCGACGCGTTCACCCACGCCGTGCCCGCCGACGGTTACGTGGCGGTGATGGCCTACCTCGACGCGGCGGACGACACGACCGGGCTACGGCCGCCGCTCGCCCGCCGGGCCGCGCACGAGCGCGACGCCCAGGCGGCGTTCGGCCTGGCGCCGCGGCTGCTGCACTCGACCGGCCAGGTGTACAAGGACGGACCGCGCACGGGCGTGTTCCTGCAGATCACCGGGGCGGTCACCGCCGACGTCGACGTGCCCGGCCGGCCGTACTCCCTCGGCACGCTGCAGCGCGCCCAGGCCTTCGCCGACCTGCGGGCGCTGCGCACGCGGGGGCACACGGTCGTGCGGCTGCATCTGCGGGACCGGGCGGCCGGGCTCGCGAGGCTGGAGGCCGCGCTCAGCGGCTGAATCCGAGCGCTGCGAGAACGCCAAGTGATCCACTTTTCCCGGTGTTTACCGCACGTTCGGCCCCATGGACCCCCATCAACTGAAACGATCGGAGAGGACATGCCATGTCGGGTGATATGGCATGTGCCAGAGAATGGAACAATGCGGAGGCAGGCGCCCGCGACGGCGTACATTCCGCCGACGGGGGAAGATCGTGCACGACGTGATGGTTCGGGATAGTGGTCATCGGCTCTCCGATGACCGGAAACGCACGATCGCCGCGCGGTCAGGCCCGCGGCGAGAGCGCCTGGTCCGCCGGGCGCACCACTGCCCAGGGAGGACGGGGATGTCGGGCATCAGTCGGCCCACCGGTAAGACCGCAACGCAGGACGGAGATGGCAGATGACGCGGATGGAGAACATCCTCAACCCGCTCCGCGATCCCCGCGACAAGCGTCTGCCGCGCGTGGCCGGGCCATGTGTGCTCGTGCTGTTCGGGGTCACCGGGGACCTGTCCCGTAAGAAGCTGCTTCCGGCGATCTACGACCTGGCCAACCGCGGCCTGCTGCCGCCGGGCTTCGCCGTGGTCGGGTTCGCCCGCCGCGACTGGGAGCACCAGGACTTCCGCCAGCTCGCGCACGACGCGGTCAAGGAGCACGCGCGAACGCCCTTCCGCGAGGAGGTCTGGAACCAGCTCAGCGAGGGCATCCACTTCGTACCGGGCACCTTCGACGACGACGCGGCGTTCGAGCAGCTGGCGACGGCCGTCAAGGAGCTGGACGCCAAGCGGGGCACCGGCGGCAACTACGCGTTCTACCTGTCGATTCCGCCGAAGTTCTTCCAGGACGTCGTCAAGCAGCTCCAGCGCAGCGGGCTGTCCAAGCCGTCGGAGGGCTCCTGGCGGCGTGTCGTCATCGAGAAGCCGTTCGGCCACGACCTGGCCAGCGCGCGGGAGCTCAACGCCATCCTGCACGAGGTCTTCCCCGAGGAGTCGATCTTCCGCATCGACCACTACCTCGGCAAGGAGACGGTCCAGAACATCCTGGCGCTGCGCTTCGCCAACACGCTGTACGAGCCGATCTGGAACCGCTCCTACGTCGACCACGTGCAGATCACGATGGCCGAGGACATCGGCATCGGCGGCCGGGCCGGCTACTTCGACGGCATCGGCGCCGCCCGCGACGTGATCCAGAACCACCTGCTCCAGCTCCTCGCGCTGACCGCGATGGAGGAGCCGGTCTCCTTCGAGGCCGAGTCCGTACGCGCGGAGAAGGCCAAGATCCTGTCCGCGGTGCGCCTGCCGGCCGACCTGGACACCTACACCGTGCGCGGCCAGTACGCCGCGGGCTGGCAGGGCGGCGTGAAGGTGCCCGGGTTCCGCGAGGAGGAGGGCATCCCGCCGGGTTCGCGCACCGACACGTACGCCGCGATGCGCCTCGACATCGACACGCGCCGCTGGGCGGGCGTGCCGTTCTACCTGCGCACCGGCAAGCGCCTGGCCCGGCGCGCCACCGAGGTGGCGCTGATGTTCCAGCGGGCGCCGCACCTGCCGTTCGCGCAGACCGACACCGAGGAGCTGGGCCAGAACGCCCTGGTCATCAGGGTGCAGCCGGACGAGGGCGTGACCCTGCGGTTCGGCTCGAAGGTGCCGGGCACCTCGATGGAGGTCCGCGACGTCAACATGGACTTCGACTACGGCGAGTCCTTCACCGAGTCCTCCCCCGAGGCGTACGAGCGGCTGCTGCTGGACGTGCTGATCGGTGACCCGCCGCTGTTCCCCCGCCAGGAGGAGGTCGAGCTGTCGTGGCGGATTCTCGACCCGGTCGAGGAGCACTGGGAGAAGCACGGCGCTCCCCAGCCCTACCCCGCGGGTAGCTGGGGACCCAAGGCGGCGGACGAGATGATGGCCCGCGACGGCCGAGCGTGGAGGCGACTCTAAGGATGATCATCGATCTGGCGAACACCAGCACCCGCAAGATCCAGGATGCGCTGACCGCGACCCGCCACCGGATGGGCGGCCCGGCCACCGGCAAGGTGCTGACGTTGATCGTCGTGACCGACGAGGCGGCCCAGTACGACGCGATCCGCGCCGCCACCGAGGTGGCGCGCGAGCATCCCTGCCGCATTCTCGGCGTGATCGCCCGCGGCCGCGAGGCCGAGTCCCGCTTCGACGCCGAGGTCCGCGTCGGCGAGAGCGGTCCCGGTGAGACGGTGCTGCTGCGGATGTACGGCCAGCTCGCCGAGCACGCCGACTCCGTGGTGCTGCCGCTGCTGGTGCCCGACACGCCCGTCGTCACCTGGTGGCCCGGCGAGGCACCGGCCAAGCCGGGCGACGAGGCCCTCGGCGCACTCGCCCAGCGCCGGGTCACCGACTCGGCGAGCGCCGCCGACCCGCTCGGCGCGCTGAAGCGACTGGCCGGTGGCTACCTGCCCGGCGACACCGACTTCGCGTGGGCGCGCGTCACGCCGTGGCGTTCCCTGCTCGCCGCGGCCCTTGACCAGCCGCACGACGACGTCACGGCGGCCCGTATCGAGGCCGATCCCGGCAGCCCGAGCGCGGCGCTGCTCGGCGGCTGGCTGTCGGTGCGCCTCGGCGTCTCGGCGGAGATCGCCGAGTCCCGTGGGCCGGGCATCACGGCGGTGCGCCTCACCACCAAGGACGGTGAGATCGCGGTCACCCGCCCGGACGGCCGGGTCGCGACGCTCTCGCGGTCCGACCAGCCCGACCGCCAGGTCGCGCTGCACCGGCGCTCGACCGCCGAGCTGCTCGCCGAAGAACTGCGGCGTCTCGACCCCGACGAGGTCTACTACGAGGCGGTCCAGCGGTTCGCCAAGGGCCTGGAGGCGTCGTCCGCGCAGGCCGCCCCCGCCGCGAAGAGCGCCGCGAAGCCGAAGGCGAAGAAGTCGTGACCATGCCGTCCGTCGTGGTCCACCAGGACCAGGACCTGCTCGCCAAGGCCGTCGCCGCGCGGCTGGTGACGCGGCTCGTGGACGCGCAGTCCGCGGGCGGCGGCGCCCACGTCGTCCTCACCGGGGGCGGCGTGGGCACCGCCGTCCTGGCGGAGCTGGCCGCCGCACCCGCCCGCGACGCCGTCGACTGGCAGAACGTGGACATCTGGTGGGGCGACGAGCGATACCTGCCCTCCGGCCACGAGGAGCGGAACGAGACCGGCGCGCGTGCGGCCCTGCTCGACCACGTCGACGTGGACGAACGCCGCGTACACCCGATGCCCGCGTCCGACTCGGGGCTCTCCCCCGAGGACGCCGCGCGGAAGTACGCCGAGGCGCTGCGGAAGGCCACCCGCCCGGACGATCACGGCGACGTGCCGTCGTTCGACGTGCTCATGCTCGGCCTGGGCCCGGACGCGCACGTGGCGTCGCTGTTCCCGGGCCTGCCCGCGCTGCGGGAGAGCCGCCCGGTCGTGGCCGTGCACGGGGCGCCGAAACCCCCGCCCACCCGCCTGAGCCTGACCCTCCCGGCGCTCCGCAGCGCCAGAGAGGTCTGGATCATCGCGGCGGGCGAGTCGAAGGCCAAGGCCGCGCGACTGGCCCTGTCCGACGCGGACCCCGCCGAGGTGCCGGCCGCCGGTGCCCGGGGAAAGCAGCGAACGCTGTTCGTACTCGACCGGGCCGCCGCCGGCGAGCTGCCGCCGGACATCTCCCGGCCCGCGTCCCGCTGACGCGGCGCTCAGGTGGGGAGCGGCCGGTCGTTCACCACATGCTTCATGACGAGCGTGGAGTTCAGCCGCTGCACGCCAGGGAGGGCGGACAGGACGTCGTCCTCCAGCTCCTGGTAGGCGGTCAGGTCGGCGGTGACGACGCGCAGCAGGTAGTCGGGGTCGCCGAACAGCCTCTGGGCCTGTACGACCTCCGGCACCCGGGCGACCGCCTCCTCGAAGCCGAGCAACGTGTCGCGATCCTCCTGCCGCATGGTGACGAAGACCAGCGCCTGGAAGGTCAGGCCGAGCGCGCCGGCGTCCACGATCGCGCGGTAGCCGACGATCGTTCCGTCGCGTTCCAGCTCCCGTAGACGGCGATGGCACGGCGAGACGCTCAGTCCCACCCGCGCCGCCAGCTCCGTGATCGTCGCACGGCCGTCTTCCTGTAGCTCGGCAAGGATCTTCCGGTCGATCGCGTCCACACAGAAGATTCTTCCAGAATCCGCCGCTCAGCCAGCAGAAGTTGGAAACACTTCCGCGCCGATCGCACGTATTCTCCTCATCGACAGCCGCGATCGGAGAAGACTCATGGCCGTAAGCTCCGTGCTCGCCTTCTGGATCGTCGCGCTGCTCCTCATCGTGGTGCCGGGCGCGGACTGGGCGTTCACCATCAGCGCGGGGCTGCGCGGCCGCTCCGTGCTTCCCGCGGTGGCCGGGCTGGTCGTCGGCTACGCCGCCGTCACCCTCATCGTCGCGGCGGGGGTCGGCGCCCTGGTGGCGGGGTCACCGGCCGCGCTGACCGGTCTCACGCTCGTCGGCGGCCTCTACCTGATGTGGCACGGCGCGACGACGTTCGCCCGCCCCTCCACGCCCGGCACGAGCGGCCACCGCCTGACCGGAACCGACCGGGCCGTCTTCGTCCGCGGCATCGGCGTCAGCGGGCTCAACCCGAAGGGCTTATTGATCTTCCTCGCCCTGCTGCCCCAGTTCACCGATCGCGACGGCGGCTGGCCCATCGCCGGGCAGATCGGCGTGCTCGGCCTGACGTTCATGGTGACGTGCGCGGTGTTCTATCTCTGCCTCGGCGCCCTCACCCGTACCGTCCTGTACGGCCGGCCGGCCGCCGCGCACCTCATCGGCCGCCTCTCCGGGACCGCCATGGTCGCCGTCGGCGCCTGGCTGATCATCGATCGGCTGTCGGGCTGACGCGGCGCAGGAGCGTGATCATGCGCCAGGCGTCCGGGGAGTCCAGCGACACCCCGGCGTCGAAGTCGCCGTACCGGGCCTCGACGGTGAGGCCGCCCGCGAGGCGGATGGCGGCCTGGAGCTCGGTCGCGGTCCAGAAACGGTAGGGCACGACGCCCTGGATCACGTCGCCGCCGTCGATCGCGATGGTCACCCGGTCGCGGACGACCTGGGTGATCGGGTCCAGCTCGTCACCGGGCTCTCCCCAGCGTACGTGCGCGCTCACGCCGTCCTTGCTGACCGTCCAGGCGTTGGACACGCGCGGAGTGTCGCTGAGGCGGTCGGCCGGATGGCTCATCTCGATGACCGCGAGCCCGCCGTCGGCCAGGTGCTCGCGGACGTGGGAGAGGTACGCCACGAAGGCGTCCAGCGTCATGAGATGCGCGGTCGAGTCGAGCATGGTGACGACCAGGTCGAACCGGCGGCCGAGCCGGAACCCGGTCATGTCCGCCTCCACGACCTCCAGCGGGAGGCCCTCCCCCTGCGAGCGCGCGTACGCGCACATCGCCGGGCTCAGGTCCAGCGCGGTGGCCGCGACGCCTCGGCGGGCGAACTCCCGCGCGTGTTCGGCCGGCCCGGCGGCCAGCTCCAGCACCGTACGGACCGGGCCCGCCCAGGCGAGCAGGGCGTCCACCTCGGCGCTCACGTCGCGGAAGGAACAGGCCAGCTCGTACGCCCGGGGGTGGTCATAGATCACGGCTCAATCGTCCCAGAGTTGACCGGCCGGGCCGTACCCGGCAGGCTCGGGCGGTGATGAAGGACCGGCCAGACCCCACGGCGGCGCTCGCCGACGTGGCACGGATCGGCCCGTTCTTCTCGGTCGACACCGACCCCGGCATCGCGGGCCATCCGCTCTGGCGGCCGTTCACCGAGCTGGCGGGGCGGGCCCTGCCGGATCAGATCGCCGCCGTCCGTGCGCGGCTGGGCACCGGTGAGGAGCGCGTCGCGGCCTCACTGCTGTTCCAGGGGATCGCGGGCCGGCTGTGGTCGCCGGTGCTGGCGGCGGCCGTGGAGCACGGCGTGCTCCCCGACCTGGACCCGGCCCGTACGTACTGGCGCGCGGCCTCGCCGGGGCCGGTGCTGCTGGCGGCGCCGGAGCCGCCGGGGCTGGTCGCTGACGCCTCCGCCGTGCACCGCGTCGTGGTGGACCGTCATCTGCGCCCGCTGGTGAGCGCGCTCCGCGAGGTGACTCCGGTCGCCGAGGGCCTGCTGTGGGGCAACGCCGCCTCGGCGCTGGCCGGAGCGCTCACCGTCCTGGCGGGAGCGCGCCCCGGAAGCACCGCACCTGCCGACCGGCTGGTACGGGAGTTGCTGGAGGTACCGCCCCTGCGCGGCACGGGCGAGCTCGGGCCGCGGGGCTTCCAGCGGCGCAGCTGCTGCCTGTACTACCGCGTACCCGGCGGTGGCCTCTGCGGCGACTGCGCCTTACGAGAGCCGTGACCGGCGCCGCCCCGACCGGCGATCACGGGCGGTCGCCGGCGATCGCGTGGATGAGGCCGTACTCCCGCGCCTGCTCGGCGGTGAACATGCGACCCTCGCGCGCGTCCTCGCGGACCTCGTCCACCTCGCGGCCGGTGACCTCGGCGAGCCGGAGGTAGAACGCGTCCACCTTCCGCCGGTGCTCCTCCTCGCGGATGGCCACGTCGGAGGCGGCACCGCCGGCCTCGGTGCGCGGCTCGGTCAGCAGGAGGGTCGCGTGCGGGGTCATCTCGCGGCTCCGCCCGGCCGCCAGGATCAGCAGCGCCGGCCCGCCCGCCTGGCCGATCACCACGACGTTCACCGCGCAGGACAGGACGCCCATCGTGTCGGCCACCGCGAACGCCGCCTCGAGGTCGGCGTCCGGGGCGCGCAGGTGCAGGGCGATCGGCTCGTCGCCACTCCCGTCCAGCATGATCAACCGTGCGGACAGGTCGGTGGCGAGGTCGCCGTCGATCCGGCCGTTCGCCAGCACGATGCGCCGGTCGTACAGCAGGTCGGCGGCGCTCGGCCCGGCGTACGCACCCCGCTGGGGCAGGTCCCGGGGATCGCCCTGGGGCTCCCGCCGCGACGGCTCCCATGGGAACTCGGGCGGAAACGACGGCATCGTCATGGTGACCATCCCTCTCATCCGGCCGGCAGGTTCCGCCCTCGACGATAGTCCGGCTCCCGGCCCCCATGCCCCCTCGCCGTACCCGGATCGGCCGCGCCGCGCCGCGATACGGTGCTGTCCGTGATCGACGAGCCGCGTCTCCCCTCCCTGCATCCCGACGATCTGAACGACGAGCAGCGTGACGTCTACGAGGCGATCGTCGGCGGTCCCCGCCCGGCGAACGTGTTCTCCTTCGTCGATGAGGAGGGCCGGTTGCTCGGCCCGTTCAACGCGATGCTCTACAGCCCGGCCGTCGGCGATCCGCTGCAGGAGCTGGGCGCCGCGCTGCGGTTCCGGACGAGCTTCACCGCCCGCGAGCGAGAGATCGCGACGCTCGTCGTCGCGGCACAGTCCCGCTCGGAGTACGAGTGGTACGCGCACGAGCGCGCCGGCCGCCGGGCGGGGCTGACCGAGGACGAGCTGACCGCCCTGCGAACCGGCGGCGACCCGGTCCTGGCCGACGCGCGGGAGCGGATCGTTCACGAGACGGCCCGCGCGCTCGCCGCCGACGGTGACCTGTCCGCCCCGATGTACGCCGAGGCGACGGCGTCCCTGGGCCGTACCGCCGTGGTGGAGCTTGTCACCCTCGTCGGCTACTACTCCGCGCTCGCGTTGCAGCTGCGCGTGTTCCGTGTCGGCGTCCCGGACGGCGAGGCGCCGTCCTTCTGAGCCCCCGCCCGGCACGCAGGAAGCTCGAGACGATCGCGACGGTGTCGTCGGGACGCTCGAAGTGCGGCATGTACCCTACGCCGTCGAGCAGGCGCAGGTCGGCTCGGGGAGAACACGGCGCGACGAGCGTGACCGGGACGGTCGACGCCGAGCGCGTCCAGCAGGTCGATGGGCGCCCCGCGCGGCATGCTCTCCGGTACCGCGTCCTACGACCACCACGCGGTCACCTCGATCGTCCGCCGGGTCCTGAACGCCGGCCGATGGCCGCGCGGCGCGGACGGCGGACCCGTCCGCGCCGCGGCCCACGCGTCAGCGGACGGGCGCCCAGCCGGGCATCGGGAAGCCCTTCAGCAGGTTCTGGATCTCCCCCGCGATCGCGTCGAGCGCGGGTCCGTCCTCGGCCGACGCGACCGCGCGGTCGATCCACTCGGCGACGGAGGCCATGTGCTCCTCGGTGAGGCCGCGGGTCGTGACCGCCGCCGTGCCGAGGCGGATCCCCGACGGGCTCCACGGCTTGCGCGGATCGAAGGGCACCGTGTTGAAGTTGAGCTCGATTCCGGCCAGGTCGAGCGCCTTGGCCGCCGGTTTGCCGGCGATGTCCTTGTTCGTCAGGTCGACCAGGATCAGGTGGTTGTCGGTGCCGCCGGACACGAGGTCGAAGCCCCGGTCCGTCAGCGCGGCCGCGAGGGCCTTGGCGTTCGCGACGACCTGCTGGGCGTAGGTGCGGAACTCCGGCCGGGCGGCCTCGTTCAGCGCCACGGCGATCGCCGCGGTCGTGTGGTTGTGCGGGCCGCCCTGCAGCCCGGGGAAGATCGCCTTGTCGATCGCGGTGGCGTGCTCCTCGGTGGTCAGGATCATCGCGCCGCGCGGGCCGCGCAGGGTCTTGTGGGTCGTCGTGGTGATCACGTCGGCGTGCCCGGCCGGGGACGGGTGCGCTCCCCCGGCGACCAGACCCGCGATGTGCGCGATGTCGGCGACGAGGACGGCGCCGGTCTCCCGGGCGATCTCGGCGAACGCGGGGAAGTCGATCGTGCGCGGGATCGCGGTGCCGCCACAGAAGATGACCTTCGGGCGCTCCTTGCGCGCGAGGTCGCGTACCTGGTCCATGTCGACCCGCCCGGTCGTGCGGCCGACACCGTAGTGGACCGGGCGCAGCCACTTGCCGGTGATCGACACCGGCGACCCGTGCGTCAGGTGACCGCCGTGGGCGAGCTCCAGCGACAGGAAGGTGTCACCCGGCTCCATGAACGCCAGGTGCACGGCGAGGTTGGCGGGCGAGCCGGAGTACGGCTGGACGTTGGCGTGCGGGACGCCGAAGAGCGTACGGGCGCGTTCGCCGGCCAGTTCCTCGATCGGGTCGACGACCTGCTGGCCCTCGTAGTAGCGCTTGCCCGGATAGCCCTCGGAGTACTTGTTGGTCAGGACCGAGCCGGTGGCCTCCAGCACGGCGGGTGAGACGTAGTTCTCCGACGCGATGAGCCGGACCTTGTCGTGCTGACGCGTGGCCTCGGCCTCGATGAGCTCGGCGACCGCGGGGTCGGCGTCGGTGAGATGCGACAGCGGCGGTTGGTGCATGGGGATCCTCCCTTGGCAGGAGAGGACACCCAGGCGCGCGGTGCCGTACTCTTCGCTCCCCGGTGGTGAACTCCACCTCGATGCGCCAGTCGCGAGGCCACCCATGGTAGCCGCACGCGGATCAGTCGGTGGCCGCGTCGAAGGACTCGGTGAGCCAGGCGCACACCTGCTCGTCCACGTCGGCGGGGTCGATCAGCTTGATGACGTGCATCGTACGGTCACCGGAGACGAGCAGACGGCGCGCGATGCGTGCGTGCTCGACCGGGCGGGGCAGGAACAGCCAGAGGTTCAGCGACCGCGCTTTGGGCCGCACCTCGGCGAGCTTGCGGTCGCTCTTCAGGAACACCCCGACGCCGACCGCGTCGGCGTGGAAGGGGCCCAGCGTGGCCAGGTGGCCGACCAGCCGGTCGTAGATCTCCCGGTAGGTGTCCGGCCAGGGGGCGAAGCACTCCTCGACCGTGCAGCCGGGCACGCACACGTGCGACTGCCGGGCGCGCCCGAACTCACGGTCGCACCGCGGGCAGGTCCACCGGCCCATGGCCACCTCCGTGACGGCGACGGCCCGGCGTACGCCGAGGCGTGCGCCGGGCCGGTCGCGGACGTGCCTGTCCCGCTCGGACTTGTCCCGAAGCTCCCGTCCGTGACGGGGCTTCGAGTCAGGCCCTAGTTGCGGGCGCGCTCCATGGCCGCCTGGATGGCGGCGCGCTCGTTGCGGAGCTTGGTGAGGGCCTCTTCGAGAATGGCCTCACCGTCGGCGTCGCTGCGCCGCTCCTTGACGTACGCGAGGTGCGTCTTGTACGGCTCGTTGCGCGGGGGCGCAGGGGGGTTCTGGGGGTCCTTGCCGGCGGGGAAACCGCAGCGAGGGCAGTCCCACTGGTCCGGTACGGCGACGTCGGTCGCGAAGCTCGGCCGGGATTCGTGCCGGTTCGCGCAGTAGAACGTCACCCACACCCGGGGTGCCGCCTCACCGCGCTCGGCCTCTCCCATCGGGCCGGCGCCGACGCGGCTGCCCCGAATGGCGTTGCCACTACCCACGGAGTACTCCTCGTTATTCCTGCCGTCGCGACGAGGACGCGACGGCCGTCAACACTGCCTGGCCGGTATGCCTGTGCGCGGATCAGCCGTGGTGGCCGTGTGCGAACAACAGGCCCAGGGCGATGATCGACAGAAACCAGATGATGCCCGTGCCGATCGTGAGCCGGTCGAGGTTGCGCTCGACCACGGACGACCCGCCCAGCGAGGAGCTGATACCGCCGCCGAACAGATCCGACAGGCCACCGCCCTTGCCCTTGTGGAGGAGGACGAGCAACACCATCAGCGCGCTCGTGATGATGAGGACGATGGAAGTTCCGATGATCACAGCAGTTCAGCGCTTTCGTGATTCACCCCGCCGGGCGCGGGGAATAGTCGCGTATTCAGGTCATCCGTTCCGAGGGTACGTCACTACCCCCGCCTGTCTCAGCAGAAACGCTCAGTCCGGCGACGGAGATCAGACGAGCCGCTCACGGAACCGGCAGATCTTGATGAACTCTCCGGCATCGAGGCTGGCGCCCCCGACGAGGGCCCCGTCGATGTCGGCCTGGGCCATGATGCCGCCGATGTTGTCACCCTTGACGGAGCCGCCGTAGAGGACACGCACCTGATCGGCGAGATCTCCACTGTACAGCTCGGCGAGGCGTGTGCGGATCGCGCCGCACACCTCCTGCGCGTCGTCGGGGGTGGCGACCTCACCGGTGCCGATCGCCCAGACCGGCTCGTAGGCGATGACGATCTGCCGGGCCTGCTCCGCCGGCACCTTCTCCAGGGCGCCGTCGAGCTGGCCGAGCGTGTGCGACAGGTGCTCGCCCGCCTGGCGGATCTCCAGGCCCTCGCCCACGCACAGGATCGGCGTCAGCTCGTGCTTGAACGCCGCCTTCACCTTCGCGTTGACGAGCGCGTCGTCCTCGTGGTGGTACTCACGGCGCTCGGAGTGCCCGGCGAGCACGTAGGTGCAGCCGAGCTTGGCGAGCATCGCGGCCGACACCTCGCCGGTGTAGGCGCCCTTCTCGTGTGCCGAGACGTCCTGGGCGCCGTACTTCAGCACCAGCCGGTCGGCGTCCACCAGCGTCTGCACGCTGCGGATGTCGGTGAACGGCGGGAGCACCACGACGTCGGCCGCTTCGTAGTCGGCCTCCTTGAGGCCGAACGCCAGCTTCTGGACGTGCGCGATCGCCTCGAGGTGGTTGAGGTTCATCTTCCAGTTGCCGGCGATGAGGGGCTTGCGGCCCCCCTCGCCGGCGGCACTCTTCGGCGCCACGGTCAGTCCTCCAGAGCGGCAAGGCCGGGCAGCGACTTACCCTCGAGGTACTCGAGGCTCGCGCCGCCGCCGGTCGAGATGTGCGAGAACCCGTCTTCGGGCAGACCCAGCTTGCGTACGGCCGCCGCCGAGTCACCGCCGCCGACGACGGTGAACGCGTCGGAGGCGATCAGGGCCTCGGCCACCGCACGGGTGCCGCCGGAGAAGGCGTCGAACTCGAACACGCCCATCGGGCCGTTCCAGAACACGGTCGCCGCGTCGGCGAGCTTGCTCGCGAACAGCTCACGGGTGCGCGGCCCGATGTCGAGGCCCTCGCGGTCGGCCGGGATCGCGGTCGTGTCGACGACCTCGTGCGGCGCGTCGGCGGCGAACCCGGTCGCGGCCAGCACGTCGACCGGCAGCACGAGCTCGACACCGCGCTCCTCGGCCTCCTTGAGGAAGCCGCTGACCTGGTCGAGCTGGTCATCCTGCAGGAGCGAGTTGCCGACCTCGTGGCCCTGGGCCTTGAGGAAGGTGTAGGCCATACCGCCGCCGATCAGGAGACGGTCGACCTTGCCGAGCAGGTTGGCGATGACACCGAGCTTGTCGGAGACCTTCGCGCCGCCCAGCACCACGGCGTACGGGCGCTTGGGGTCCTCGGTGAGCTGCTTGAGCACCTCGACCTCGGCGGCGACCAGCCCGCCGGCCGCGTGCGGGAGCCGCTGCGGCACGTCGTAGACGCTGGCGTGCTTGCGGTGCACCGCGCCGAAGCCGTCGCCGACGTACAGCTCGGCGAGACCGGCCAGGGCGTCGGCGAACGCGCCGCGCTCGGCGTCGTCCTTGCTGGTCTCCCCCGCGTTGAAGCGGAGGTTCTCCAGCAGGGCGACCTCGCCGTCGGCGAGGGCGTCGACGGTCGCCTTGGCCGAGTCACCGACGGTGTCGTCGGCGAAGCGGACCTCGCGGCCGAGTAGCTCGCCCAGGCGGGCGGCGACCGGCTTCAGAGAGAACTCCGGCTGAGGCTTTCCGTTGGGGCGGCCGAGGTGGGCGCACACGATGACGCGTGCGCCCTTCTCCGCGAGCTCGTTGATGGTGGGCACGCTGGCGCGGATGCGGCCGTCGTCGCCGATCACGCCGTCGGCGAGCGGGACGTTCAGGTCCGAGCGGACCAGGACGCGCTTGCCGCGCACGTCACCGAGCTCATCGATCGTTCGCATCGGGCTCAGAGCCTCGCACCCACGAGCTTGACGAGGTCGACGAGGCGGTTGGAGTAGCCCCACTCGTTGTCGTACCAGCCGACGACCTTGATCTGGTCGCCGATCACCTTGGTCAGGCCGGCGTCGAAGATGCAGGAGGCCGGGTCCGTGACGATGTCGCTGGAGACGATCGGGTCCTCGGTGTAGGTGAGGATGCCGCGCAGCGGGCCCTCGGCGGCGGCGCGGATCGCGTTGTTGACCTCTTCCACCGTGGTCTCGCGGGACAGCGTGGCGGTGAGGTCGGTGGCCGAGCCGGTCGGGACCGGCACGCGCAGGGCGTAGCCGTCGAGCTTGCCCTTGAGCTCCGGCAGCACCAGACCGATCGCCTTGGCGGCGCCGGTGCTGGTCGGCACGACGTTGAGGGCGGCGGCACGGGCGCGGCGCAGGTCCTTGTGCGGGCCGTCCTGGAGGTTCTGGTCCTGGGTGTAGGCGTGGATCGTGGTCATCAGGCCACGCTCGATGCCGAACGTGTCGTTGATCACCTTCGCCATCGGGCCCAGGCAGTTGGTGGTGCAGGAGGCGTTCGAGATGATCGTGTGCTGGTCGGGGTCGTACGCGTCGTCGTTCACGCCGAGAACGATCGTGACGTCCTCGTTCTTGGCCGGCGCGGAGATGATGACCTTCTTCGCACCGTTGTCGGCGTGCACCTTGGCCTTGGTGGCGTCGGTGAACAGGCCGGTCGACTCGACGACGATGTCCACGCCGAGGTCGCCCCACGGCAGCTTGGCCGGGTCGCGCTCCGCGAAGGCCTTGATCGTGTGGCCGCCCACGGTGATCTCGTCGGCGCCGGCCTTCACGTCCTCCGGCAGCCGGCCGAGGATGCTGTCGTACTTGAGCAGGTGAGCGAGCGTGGCGTTGTCGGTGAGGTCGTTGACCGCCACGATCTCCACATCGCCACCCGCCGCGTTGAGAGCGCGCCAGAAGTTACGGCCGATACGGCCGAAGCCGTTAACGCCAACCCGGATGGTCACGGCACCAATCTCCTTCGTCCCCCGGCCTCGTCTACCGGGCAGTGAATCGATGTTTTTTCAGAACCGACCTTATCGAACCCGGGCGGGGAACTCGTCACCACGGCGCCGGGGCGATCGGCCCGCCGCCCGGCCGGGAGCCAACATCCATGGCGGGCGGCGAACCAGACGCAGCCTAATTGGTCTAGACCATGTTGGTCCAGTCGTGGTCTAGACCAAATTGTCCGGAACCATACGCATCGTCCGCCCATCAAACCCAGCACGTATCAAGGGTGGGGCGCTGATTC
The DNA here is from genome assembly GCF_050936355.1 of Actinoallomurus sp. CA-142502. NCBI lineage: Bacteria > Bacillati > Actinomycetota > Actinomycetes > Streptosporangiales > Thermomonosporaceae > Actinoallomurus > Actinoallomurus sp. CA-142502. The sequence continues at coordinate 5,210,307 of NZ_JBNJMY010000001.1, read as the reverse complement.
ACCAGGTGAAGACCTGCCTGCGCCCACATAACGGCAAGGTAGGTGTCATGCACGAATCGTCGGCGCGCCCGAGCGGGGGCAACGGCAAAGCGATCGTCCTCGGATTTCTCGCGATGATCCTCGGTGCCGCCCTCTGGGCGGTCATCACCGTCGTCACCGCGCACGAGTTCAGCCTCGTGGCGATCGGGGTCGGCGCCCTGGTCGGCCTGACCATGTTCGCGGCCCGTCCGTCGAGCACCGGCATCGCGGTCGTGGCGGCCCTGTTCACGGTCGTCGGCTGCGCGCTCGGGGAGTTCCTCGCGATCCCCGCGTACGTGGCGCACAAGGCCGGCGCCAGTTTCTCCAAGGTGCTCAGCCTCGAGGTGCACCAACCGAAGCTGTACTTCGACTCGCTCGACGGCAAGACGTACCTGTTCTGGGCGATCGGCGCGGTCGCGGCGTTCAGCATGGTGTTCCGCCGCATCCAGGCCGCCCGGGCCTCGGCCCCCGCGCCCGCTCCGTACGGCGCCGCTCCCCAGCAGCCGTACGCGCCGCAGCAGCCGTCCGCCCCGGCGTACCCGAACCCGCAGCAGCAGTACGGGCCAGGCCCGCAGCAGTACGGCGGGCAGCAGCAGTACGGCGGACAGCCCGGCCCGGGTCAGCAGCAGTATCCGCCGCGCTGAGCGCGGTTCACGAAGAGGGCCCGCCGTGCCTGGCACGGCGGGCCCTCTCGTGTTCCGGGATCAGGGGGCGAGCATGTCGGCGGTGACGTTGGCCTCGGTGCCGGCGATGCCCTGGTCCATGGCGCGCTTGTCGGCCATGGCCAGCAGCCGCCGGATCCGGCCGGCGATGGCGTCCTTGGTCAGCGGGGGGTCGGCGAGCTGGCCGAGCTCCTCCAGTGAGGCCTGCTTGTGCTCCAGACGCAGGCGGCCGGCCGCCACGAGGTGCTCGGGGGCGTCGTCGGCCAGGATCTCCAGCGCGCGGGCCACCCGGGCGCCGGCGGCCACCGCGGCGCGGGCCGAGCGGCGGAGGTTCGCGTCGTCGAAGTTGGCCAGGCGGTTCGCGGTCGCGCGCACCTCACGGCGCATGCGGCGCTCCTCCCACGCGAGCACCGAGTCGTGGGCGCCCAGCCGGGTCAGCAGCGCCGAGATCGCGTCGCCGTCGCGTACGACCACGCGGTCGACGCCGCGGACCTCGCGGGCCTTCGCGTGGATCCGCAGCCGCCGGGCCGAGCCGACGAGCGCCAGCGCGGCCTCCGGGCCGGGGCAGGTCACCTCCAGCGACATCGACCGGCCCGGCTCGGTCAGCGACCCGTGGGCCAGGAACGCCCCACGCCACGCCGACTCGGCGTCGCAGGCGGCTCCGGCGACCACGTGCCGGGGCAGGCCGCGCACCGGGCGGCCGTTGTTGTCGATCAGCCCGGTCTGGCGGGCCAGCGACTCACCGTCGCGGAAGACACGTACGACGTAGCGGTTGCCCTTGCGCAACCCGCTCGGCGCGAGCACCACCACGTCGGAGGTGTGACCGAAGACCTCGGCGAGGTCCTTGCGCAGACGTCGCGCCGCGGCTCCGGTGTCGAGCTCGGCCTCTATCACGATCCGGCCGCTCACAATGTGCAGTCCGCCGGCGAAGCGCAGCAGCGTCGACACCTCGGACTTGCGGCAGCACGGCTTCATGACGGACAGCCTGCTCAGCTCGTCCTTCACCACGCCGGTCATCGCCATTGATGTGATCCTCCCCCTGTAGAACTCCGTCAGGGCAGTCTCGCCGAATCTCGCCGCGTCACGTGGCCGCTGACGAAGATCTGTGCGAACGCTTGGGCCAACCGTGCCGGATCATGCCGTGGAGATCCATCTCCCGCGGCGACGTCGGCGAGGGCCAGCCTGCCGCCGAGGGTACGGACGGCTTTTTCCAGAACATCGGGCTCATCGACGAGATTCCGGTCGGCGAGCACCACATCGATCTTGAGCTCGGGCGCGTGGGCGCGCAGGACCTCCAGATGCGTCTGCGGCGAGAAGTCGTCGGTCTCCCCCGGCTGGGGCGCGAGGTTGAGCGCGACCAGCCGTCTCGCCCGGGTGCGCAGCAGCGCGTCGGCCAGCTCGGGCACCTTCAGGTGCGGCAGCACGCTGGTGAACCACGAACCGGGCCCGAAGATCACCCAGTCGGCCTCCTCGACCGCGCGCAGGACCTCGGGGCAGGCCGGCGGGTCCTCCGGCACGAGCGAGACGCTCAGCACCTTGCCGGGCGTCTTGGCGCAGGCCACCTGGCCGCGTACGTGCGTGATCTCCTCCGGCGCCGCGGGGTCGGCCCCCCGGACCTCGGCGACGATGTCGAGCGGCACCGAGGCCATCGGCAGCACCCGGCCTTCGGCGCGCAGCAGCCGGCCCATCCAGTCGAGGCCCGCGACCGGGTCGTCGAGCAGCTCCCACAGGGCGACGATCAACAGGTTGCCGACCGCGTGCCCGTGCAGCTCGCCCTGGCTGAGGAAGCGGTGCTGGACCACCTCGCTCCAGGTGCTCCCCCAGTCGTCGTCGCCGCAGAGCGCGGCGAGGGCCATGCGCAGGTCGCCGGGCGGCAGGACGCCGAGCTCACGGCGCAGCCGCCCGCTGGACCCTCCGTCGTCGGCGACCGTGACGACGGCCGTCAGGTGGTCGGTCACCCGCCGCAGCGCGGAGAGGGAGGCGAACAGCCCGTGCCCGCCGCCCAGGGCGACGACCTTGGGGGAGTCCACGTCGTGTCATTCCCGTCCGAGATCCCGATGGACGACCTGAAGATCCAGGCCCTCGTCGCGGAGCCGGCCGCCGAGCTGCTCCGCCATCGCGACGCTACGGTGCTTGCCGCCGGTGCAGCCGACCGCGAGCGTCACATAGTGCTTGCCCTCGCGTTCGTATCCCCGCACCAGGAGGCGCAGCACCTCGGTGTAGGCGTCGAGGAACTCCTTGGCGCCCGGCTGGGCCAGGACGTAGTCGCGTACGGGGGCGTCGCGCCCGGTGTGGGGACGCAGCTCGGGGATCCAGTGCGGGTTGGGCAGGAAACGGCAGTCCACCACGAGGTCGGCGTCGACCGGCAGGCCGTACTTGTAGCCGAAGGACACGACGGTGGCGCGCAGGCTCGACTCGTTGCCCTCGCCCCCGAAGAAGCTCACGATCTTGCCGCGCAGCTCGTGGACGTTGAGCGAGCTGGTGTCGATGACCAGGTCGGCCTCGGCGCGGACCTCGCGCAGCAGCTCGCGCTCGCGGGCGATGCCGTCGACGATCCGCCCGTCGGCCTGGAGCGGGTGCGGGCGCCGTACGCTCTCGAACCGGCGGACCAGGACGTCGTCGGAGGCCTCCAGGAACACCACGCGGGGGTGCGCGCCGCGCGCCTCCAGCTCGTCGAACGCGGACTGCAGGTCGGTGGTGAACGCCCGGCTGCGCACGTCGACGACGACGGCGATGCGGGGCACCGCGCCCTGGCCGCGCTCGGCAAGGTCGGCCATGGTGGCGAGCAGGCCGGGCGGCAGGTTGTCGACCACGAACCAGTCGAGGTCCTCCAGGGACTTGGCCGCCGTGCTGCGGCCTGCGCCGGACATGCCGGTGACGATCACGATGTCGGGCACCTGCGGGGTGCCGCCGAGGTTGGCCGCCGCGGTGTTCACGCGCCACCGCCCGACGGCGCCGTGCTGTGTCTCATGTGCCTGTTCCCCCGTCCTGCGCGTGCAGTGCCGCCACAATGCTCTCAGCGGTACGGCGTCCGATGCCCGGAACCTCGGCGATCTGCTCGGGTCCGGCCTCCTTGAGCATCTTCACCGACCCGAAGTGCTTGATCAGGGCGGTGCGCCGGCTCGGCCCCAGACCCGGCACGGCGTCGAGCTCACTCACGATCATGCCCTTGGAACGCTTGGTGCGGTGGAACCGGATGGCGAAGTCGTGAGCCTCGTCACGCGCCCGCTGCAGGAGGTACATGCCCTCGCTGTTGCGCGGCAGGATGACCGGGTCCTCCTCGCCGGGCAGCCAGACCTCCTCCAGCCGCTTCGCGATGCCGCACAGGCTGACGTCGTCGATGCCCAGCTCGTCCAGGGCCCGCTGGGCGGCGGCCACCTGCGGCGGCCCGCCGTCGACGACGACGAGGTTGGGCGGGTAGGCGAACTTGCGCGGCCTTCCGGTCTCCGGGTCGATCGGGCCGCCCTCCTCGGGCTCGCCGAGGACGTCGAGCTCGCCGGTGCGTTCGGTCTCCTCCAGGTAGCGCCGGAACCGGCGGGTGATCACCTCGTTGATCGAGCGGACGTCGTCCTGGCCCTCGACGGTCTTGATGGAGAACCGCCGGTATTCGCTCTTGCGGGGCAGGCCGTCCTCGAAGACCACCATCGAGGCGACGACGTGGGTGCCCTGGAGGTTGGACACGTCGAAGCACTCGATGCGCAGCGGCGCCTGCTCGAGCTCGAGGGCGTCCTGGATCTCCTGGAGCCCCCTGCTGCGGCTGGTCAGGTCGGCCGCCCGGCGCGTCTTGTGCTGCTTGAACGCCTCCTTGGCGTTGCGCTCGACGGTCTCCAGGAGTGTCTTCTTGTCGCCCCGGCGCGGCACGCGCAGGTCGACCCGGCCGCCCCGGTGCTCGGCGAGGAGCTCGACCACGGCCTCCTGCTCGGGCGGCAGCGCCGGCACGAGGATCTCGCGCGGCACCGCATCGCCGGCGACGTCGCCGTACATCTGGAGGACGAACTGCTCGACCAGGTCGCCGGTGGAGATGTCCTCGACCTTGTCGACGACCCAGCCGCGCTGACCGCGGATGCGCCCGCCCCGGACGTAGAACACCTGCACGGCGGCCTCGAGCTGGTCGTCGGCCAGCGCGATGACGTCGCAGTCGGTGTTGTCGCCGAGGACCACCGACTGCTTTTCCAGGGCGCGCTGCAGGGCGCGGATGTCGTCGCGCAGGCGCGCCGCGCGCTCGTACTCCTGCTCCCCCGCCGCGGCGCGCATGTCCTTCTCCAGCGCCCTGATGAACCGCGCGGTGTCGCCGGCCATGAAGTCGCAGAAGTCCTCGGCGATCTCGCGGTGCGCCTCCTCGGTGACGCGGCCGACGCAGGGGGCCGAACACTTGCCGATGTCGCCGAGCAGGCAGGGCCGGCCCATCTGCCGCTGCCGCCGGAACACCCCGGCCGAGCAGGTGCGGACCGGGAAGACCCGCAGCAGCAGGTCGACGGTCTCCCGGATCGCCCACGCGTGGGAGTACGGGCCGAAGTAGCGGACGCCCTTCTTCTTCGCGCCGCGCATCACCTGCACCCGGGGGACGTCCTCGTTCATCGTCACCGCGAGGTAGGGGTAGGACTTGTCGTCGCGGTACTTGACGTTGAAGCGCGGGTCGAACTCCTTGATCCAGGAATACTCCAGCTGCAGGGCCTCGACCTCGGTGCCGACCACGGTCCACTCGACCCCGGCCGCGGTCTGCAGCATCGTCTGGGTGCGCGGGTGCAGCCCGGCGAAGTCCGCGAAGTAGGAGTTGAGCCGGGCACGCAGGTTCTTCGCCTTGCCCACGTAGATGACCCTGCCGCCCGTGTCACGGAAGCGGTACACCCCGGGCGATTCGGGGATGGTGCCAGGCGCGGGCCGGTACGTCGCCGGATCTGCCACGTCCGTCAGCCTAGTGCCGTGCGGGGGCGGCGGAGGCCGCGTCGGCCGGTCCGGTCCCGGTCGGTACGGCCCCTGCCGCCGTGATCGTCGTCATCCCAGTATCCCGCGGCGCCGTCGACCCGCTCGCGCAGGAGGTCGGCGTGGCCGTTGTGCCGGGCGCGGAGACCGGCAGGTCCTCGTCGGCGAACTGGATGGCGAACCACCACCGCTCGACCGCGGTCAGATGCCGGAGCAGCCCGTGCGGGCTGAGCCCGGACGGCGGCACGCCCTTGTCCGACAGGCGCGCCGCCGGGACACCGGCGCACTTGAGCGCGAACGTCCGGCGGTGCCGGTCGAGAAACGCCGTGAGCGTCTCCCCCGCCGTCGCCGGCGGCGCGGCGCGGGTGTCCGCACTCCGTGCCGGCGCGTAGTCGGCCTCGGGAACATCGGTCATGGCCCGAGCATGCCGGTCGCCACCGACAAACCGGCGCTCAGCCGCCCGTGCCCGCGGCCAGCGCGGTGAGCCGGTCGAGGGCGCGGTCGGCCGCGCGGCGGACGCCGAGCGGCACGAGCGCGGCCCGGCCGGGAACCCGGACTCCCCCGGTGAGCGCGACCCTGGTGCCGCCGCCCGGCTCCGGCGCGGCGGCGACGCCGATGAGGAGGAACCGGCTCTGCAGCCAGCACCAGCCGGGCCGCAGGGTCCCGTCGAACCGGGCTCGCATGCCGAACCGGCTGCGGGCCCGCGCCTCCAGCCGGTCGCCGTCCGTGCGGATCACGCGGATCCGGCGCATGTCCGGCTCGATGCGGCCGAAGGTGCCCTCCAGGTCGGCCAGTAGCGCCCAGACCTCGGCGAACGGTTCGTCGAGCACGCGTTCGGTCACGTGCGCGCCGGGGATGCCGGCGGCCAGGGCGCGAAGACGGCGTACCGGGTCCAGGTCGGCGGTCGGCCAGCGTACGGTCATGACGTCCACGCCTTTCGGAAGCTGTCGCGTGCTCGGTGCAGCCGGGATTTGACGGTGCCCGCGGGGATGGCCAGGACCTCGGCGGCGGCGTGCTCGTCGAGCCCCTCGACGTCGCGGAGCGTCAGGACGGCTCGGTGTTCGGGTGACAGCCGGGTCAGCACGTCGCGGATGTCCGCCGCCAGCTGCGGGTCTCCCGGCTCCGGCACCTCGGTGAGCTCGGCCGGGTCCGAGCGGGAGCCACGGCGGGCGACCCGGATGGCTTCGTGCACCGCGATCCGGCGGGCCCAGGCGAAGAGAGCCGCCGGTTCCCTCAGCCCGCGCAGGGCCCGGAAGATCGCGATGAGGGCCTCCTGGGTGGCGTCGTCCCCGTCGGAGAGGGCGATGGGCGCGCAGATCCGCCCGACGTACGGGGTGAGCCGGTCCAGCAGCGCGTTCATCGCCAATGTGTCGCCGCTCTGCGCGGCACGCACCAGGCGCGCGTCGTCATCGGACACCGAGGAAGTCTTCCATGAGGCCCGTGACCTGGTCGGGGCAGTCCAGCGTCAGAGCGTGACCGCAGTCGCCCAGCACCGACACCCGCGCGTTCGGCAGCAGCCGGCCGAACGTGGCGGCCTGCGCGACGGGCAGGACGGTGTCCTTCGCTCCCCAGACGATGAGGGTCGGCTGGAGGGTGCGCCGGAGGCCGTTCTGCGTCGTCCGCCAGTCCAGACCGCGTTCGAGCAGGTACTCCGAACGGAGGTTGTCCCGCAGCGTCCCGGGCGCCCACATCGCGTCGATGACCGGGCCCGTGACGCGTTCCCGATGGACGAACAGATCCCGTACGCCGGCGGCCACGGCGGCGCGGCTGCCGAAGCCGGCCTTGGTGGCGAGTTCCCCGACGACGAGAGGCTTGAGGAGTTCCCAGCTCCACACGTCGGGCCGGGCCAGGCCGGAGGGGGCGAGCAGGATGAGCCGGCTGACCCGCTGCGGGTGGCGCTGGGCGTACGCCAGGGCCCACCCGCCGCTCCAGGAGTCGCCGCCCAGGACCGCGCTCCGCACGCTCACGGCGTCCAGGAACGTGTCGACGGCCGAGACCATCGAGGGCAGGTCGAAGCGGAACCCGTGGTCGTGCAGTTCGGTGAAGCCCTGGCCGGGCAGGTCCACGGCGTAGACGGTGTGGGTCCGCGCGAGCGTGGTCAGCTGTGGCCGCCAGGCGAATGTCGAGGCGGCTCCGGGCGAGAGGAGCACGATCGCGGGGCCCTGTCCTTCACGCAGGTAGTGGAACCGCGCGACGGGCGTGTCCACGAACCGAGAGCCCGCCTCGGGCCGGTATCCGCGCTGCTGCACGGGGGTGTAGCCGTACGCGCCGTACAGGGCCACCGCCGTGACGAGCAGCGGCAGGACCGTGCAGGGCAGCCAGGAGCGGCCCTTCGCGTCGTACCGGACGACCGTGACCGCGGCGAGGCCCAGACCCAGGCACGCCGGCGTGTACGCGCACAGGTTGAGCCAGTAGAACGCGGTGCCGGTGCGCACTCCGATGCCGCACGCCCAGACCAGACCGGCCAGGGCCCGGATCAGCAGGCCGGCGGCCACGGCCACGGTGCCGGCCTGCGGCAGCCACCCGAGACGGTGCCGGCGGCCGAGCGTGACCCGGCCGTGGACCAGTAGCGCGGCGCCGAACAGCGCCGCGGCCAGCGGCAGCAGGATCTGGGGGGTGAACGGCACGGGAAAGCCGAGCACCGCGAAGGACAGCGTGCGGGAGTCCGCCGCCGGCCAGGTCAGGCCCGTCGACCAGTACATGTGGGCCAGCCCGTCGACGGCGAGCACCGCGGCGATCAGTGTCCCGGCGCGGCGAATCGAATGTTCGGTCACAGTGCTTCCTCAATGAGGTGGATTCGTCACCCATGAGGAGGAGGCCCACGATCGGAACGTTCCGTATGGCGTAGGTCACACCGATGATGAAGACGAGTCGCGCGCCGGCGGAGCAGGTACGCGGCCGTCGCCGAGCACTGCGAGTCGGTCGGCCGCGCCCCGAGCGCCACGCGCCGCATCGGCCGATGGCCGCCGCCACGGCGCTACGAGCGCCGGACCCGCGGCGGCGTCGACGCTCTCAGCGGCCGGCGCGATAAGCGACGCGTCACGCCGATCGGCCATCGCGTGGCAGCCTCGGTCAGGCCTGGGCGTCGCGGTCGCCGGTCGGAGCCGTGACCGCGACGCCTCGGACGTCAGCCGAGCTTCAGCTCGCCGTTCTGGACGGTGACGTTCTTGGACGGGAGCGGCTTGTCGGCGGGGCCCTTGGCGACCGACCCGTCGGTCACGTTGAAGGCGCTGCCGTGGCACGGGCAGTTGATCTTCCCGTCCGAGACGGAGCCCACGGGACAGCCGCGGTGGGTGCAGATGGCGCTGAAGGCCTTGAACTCGCCCTGCTTGGGCTGGGTCACGACGACCTTCTCGTCCTTGAAGATCTTTCCGCCGCCGACCGGGATGTCGGCGGCCTTGCCCAGGCTGCCGCCTCCGCTCTGACCCCCGCCGTTCTGACTCCCGGTGCCCTGGGAGGCGTCGGCCGACGAGTCGTCCTTCGAGCCTCCGCAGGCGGTCAGCGTGCCGGCGAGGCCGACGAGGCCGACCCCCACCAGCATCCCCCGGCGGGTGGACTCCGGTCCGGGCGTGGACGGTTCGAACGGCATAAGACTCCTCCTTGGTTTCGGGGACGTTCCCCCTTGGCACGGAGGAATCGACGGTTCGGTTCAAGGTGGTGCGGAACTTTCTCTTCCGCACCACGAGCACCAGGCGACGACTCCGGTCAGCCGAGGATCTTGGCGAGGAACTGGCCGGTGTGGCTCTCCTCCACCTTCGCGATGTCCTCCGGCGTCCCCGTGGCGACGACGGTGCCGCCGCGGGAGCCGCCCTCCGGACCCATGTCGATGATCCAGTCGGCGGTCTTGATGACGTCGAGGTTGTGCTCGATCACGATGACCGTGTTGCCCCCGTCGACGAGGCGGCCGAGCACGCCGAGGAGCTTGCGGATGTCCTCGAAGTGCAGGCCGGTCGTCGGCTCGTCGAGCACGTAGATGGTACGCCCGGTCGAACGTCGTTGCAGCTCGGACGCCAGTTTCACCCGCTGCGCCTCACCGCCGGACAGGGTCGGCGCGGGCTGGCCGAGCCGGACGTAGCCTAGGCCGACGTCGTTGAGGGTCTGCAGGTGCCGCCGGATCGCCGGGATCGCCTCGAAGAACTCCAGGCCCTCCTCGATCGGCATGTCGAGCACCTCGGCGATGGTCTTGCCCTTGTAGTGCACGTCGAGGGTCTCGCGGTTGTAGCGCGCCCCGTGGCACACCTCACACGGCACGTAGACGTCCGGCAGGAACTGCATCTCGATCTTGATGGTGCCGTCGCCGGAGCAGGCCTCGCACCGGCCGCCCTTGACGTTGAAGGAGAACCGGCCGGGCTGGTAGCCGCGGACCTTCGCCTCGGCGGTCGCGGCGAACAGCTTGCGCACGTGGTCGAACACGCCGGTGTAGGTGGCGGGGTTGGAGCGCGGCGTGCGGCCGATCGGCGACTGGTCGACGTGGACGACCTTGTCGACCTGGTCGATCCCGTTGATGCGCTTGTGCCGGCCCGGGACGCTGCGGGCGCCGTGCAGCTGCTTGGCGAGCGAGAGGTAGAGGATGTCGTTGACCAGCGTCGACTTGCCGGATCCCGACACACCGGTGACCGCGGTGAACACGCCGAGCGGGAACGCCACGTCGACGCCGCGCAGGTTGTGCTCGCGCGCGCCCTTGACGACCAGCTCACGGCTCCGCTGCCGCTTGCGCCGGGTGGCCGGCACCGGGATCTCGGTGCGGCCCGAGAGGTAGGCGCCGGTCATCGAGCTCTCGGAGGCGAGCAGTTCCTCGACCGTGCCGGACACGACGACCTGGCCGCCGTGCTCGCCCGCGCCCGGGCCGATGTCGACGACCCAGTCGGCGGCCTTGATGGTGTCCTCGTCGTGCTCCACGACGATGAGCGTGTTGCCGATGTCGCGCAGCCGGATCAGGGTCTCCAGCAGACGGTGGTTGTCGCGCTGGTGCAGCCCGATGGACGGCTCGTCGAGGACGTACAGGACGCCGACGAGGCCCGAGCCGATCTGGGTGGCGAGCCGGATGCGCTGCGCCTCGCCGCCGGCGAGGGTGGCCGACGCGCGGTCGAGGGTGAGGTAGTCGAGGCCGACGTCGAGCAGGAAGCCCAGCCGTGCGTTGATCTCCTTGAGGACCCGCTCGGCGATGTGCTTCTCACGGTCGTTGAGCTCCATCGACAGCAGGAACTTGGCGCACTCGCCGATCGGCATCGCGGCCACGTCGGCGATGGACCTGTCGTTGACCGTGACGCTCAGCACGACCGGCTTGAGGCGGCGGCCCTGGCACGACGGGCACGGGATCTCCCGCATGTAGCCCTCGAACCGCTCGCGGCTGGAGTCGCTCTCGGCCTCGGAGTGGCGGCGCTGGACGTAGGGGATCACGCCCTCGTACGTCGTGTAGTAGGAGCGCCGCCGGCCGTAGCGGTTGCGGTAGCTCACGTGGACCTGGGTGTCGTGGCCCTTGAGGATGGCCTTGCGCGCGGCGGCCGGGAGACGCTCCCACGGCGTGTCCAGGTCGAAGCCCAGCGCCTCGCCCAGCGCGGTGAGCAGCCGGAGAAAGTAGTCGCTCACGTGCCCGCCGGACCACGGCGAGATGGCGCCCTCGCCGAGGGTCTTCTCCACGTCGGGCACGATCAGCTCGGGGTCGACCTCCATGCGGGTGCCCAGGCCGGTGCAGTCGGGGCAGGCGCCGTACGGGGAGTTGAACGAGAAGGACCGGGGCTCGAGCTCGTCGAAGGACAGGTCGTCGTAGGGGCAGTAGAGGTGCTCGGAGTACATCCGCTCGCGGCGCTCGTCGTCCTCCGGCAGGTCGACGAAGTCGAGGATGACCGTGCCGCCGGTCAGCCCGAGCGCGGTCTCGACCGAGTCGGCCAGGCGCCGCCGCGAGCTGTCCTTGACGCTCAGCCGGTCGACGATCACCTCGATGTCGTGCTTTTCGTACTTCTTGAGCTTCGGCGCCTCGTCGAGGCGTACGGTCGCGCCGTCGACCCGGGCACGGGAGAAGCCCTTGGTCTGCATCTCGCGGAACAGCTCGACGTATTCGCCCTTGCGCCCGCGCACGACCGGCGCGAGCACCTGGAAACGCGTGCCCTCCTCGAACTCCATCAGCCGGTCGACGATCTGCTGCGGCGTCTGCTTGCTGATCGCGCGGCCGCAGACGGGGCAGTGCGGGTGCCCGATGCGCGCCCACAGCAGGCGCAGGTAGTCATAGACCTCGGTGATGGTGCCCACGGTCGACCGCGGGTTCTTCGAGGTGGACTTCTGGTCGATCGACACCGCCGGCGACAGGCCTTCGATGAAGTCGACGTCCGGTTTGTCCATCTGGCCGAGGAACTGCCGCGCGTACGCCGACAGCGACTCGACATAACGCCGTTGGCCCTCGGCGAAGATCGTGTCGAACGCCAGGCTGGACTTTCCGGATCCGGAGAGCCCAGTGAAGACGATCAGCGCGTCACGCGGCAGATCGAGCGAGACGTCCTTCAAATTGTGTTCACGTGCTCCGCGCACGATGAGACGGTCGGCCACGGCGTATTCGCAATCCCCTTGAGAGCCTGGACGAGACAGGTCAGCTTCAGGCTAACGAGTGGGTGCGACGGTTTCTTCCAGACGACCTCATCCACCCCGCTCGTCGCAGCTGAACCGTACACGTGTTCGAATGAGCGTCGCCACCGGAACACGCCTACTCGGGACCGTCGTCCAGGGCGTGCTCCAGGTACCGCTCCGCCGACCGGCGTACCGCCTCGACGCCGTCCGCGCGGACGATCCGCCGCCACCACGCCCCGTACACGCGCTCGAACGGGTAGGGCTCCAGCAGCCGCAGCGCGCGCCGGATGACGCGCGGGCGCTCGGGGATGTGGTTGGGATAGCTGTACATGAAGCTGACGTAGCGCCGGTCCTGGACGACGGTGAGGATGTCGCCGGACAGCAGCGCGCCGCGCCCCTCCTCGCCGTCACGCCAGTGCAGCACCTGGCCTCCGGCAAAGTGCACCCCGGCGTTGACCAGCGTGAGCCCGTCGCCGAGTGAATGCGTCTCCCCCGACCAGAAGACCACCGAGTCGTCGGGCCGGGCCACCCATTCGCGGTCGGCCTCGTGGATGTAGACCGGCGCGTCGAACGCGTGCGCCCACTCGATCATCGAGCCGTAGAAGTGGGGATGGCTGATCGCGATGGCCGAGACCCCGCCCAGCTCGCGCACCCGGGCGACCATGTCGTCGTCGATGTAGGTGATCATGTCCCACAGGACGTTGCCCGACGGCGCGCGGACCAGCAGGGCACGTTGCCCGATCGCGGTCGGCGGTGTGGCGCCGACACCGACGATGCCCGGCCCCTCCTCCTCGATCCGCCCGCGGTGCCCGGCCTCGCGCAGTTCCGCCAGGGTCGTCCACCGCTGACCGTCCCAGCCCACGTACTGCCGCTCGTCCTCACAGATCGGGCAGTCGGCGCGCGGCGCGCCGTACTGCGCCCCGCAGGTGCGGCAGATGGGGAGATCGTCTCGCATACGGGCAGCGTAACCGCCGACGTCCCGGGCGACGTGGACCCTCCGCGGTCCCCACCGTGACAGGATGGAACGAGAGCCGAAAGGAAGCCGCAAGGCGCCCGCGCCCGATCGGAGGACAGCGTGACCTACACAGGCGACGTCAAGGTCGGTGGGCCCCCCGACGTGCGAGAGCTCCCCGCCTTGACGATCACCAAGCTGGCCGTCGGACCGTACGAGAACAACGCCTATCTGCTGCGCTGCACGGCGACGGGCGAACAGGTCCTCATCGACGCCGCGGCCGAGCCGGACCGGCTGTTCGAGATCATCGGCGACGGGCCGCTCTCCCACGTCGTCACCACGCACCGCCACCAGGACCACTGGGGCGCCCTCACCGCCGTGATCGACGCGACCCACGCGCGGCTGGTCGCCCACCCCGACGACGCCGAGGCCCTGCCGCTGCCGGTCACCGAGCCGGTCGAGCACGGCGGCACGGTACGCGTCGGGCAGGTCACGCTGTCGGTCCTCCACCTGCGCGGGCACACGCCCGGCTCGATCGCGCTGCGTTACGACGACGGCGACACGCCCCACCTGTTCACCGGCGACAGCCTGTTCCCCGGCGGCCCCGGCAACACCTGGGGTGACGCGAAGCTGTTCAGCCGGCTCATGGACGACCTGGAGGAACGCGTGTTCGGCGAGCTGCCGGACGAGACGTGGATCTACCCCGGGCACGGCAAGGACACGAGCCTCGGCCGGGAGCGCCCGCACCTCGCGGAGTGGCGCGAGCGCGGCTGGTGAGCGCCGGCCGGACGGCGTCGTCCGGCCGTCCGGAACGTTCCCGTCCGCGGATCGCCGGTCCGCACTGCTGCGAGCCAGGTGTCCATGCAGCAAGATTGGGGAATGGGCATGCTCATCAGTACGCCCGGGACGCACGATCGTGAGGCGGCGGGTAAAGAAAGATGACCGGCGTGACCAACCAGGCACCCGATGCGGAAGACCTGACGAACGTCGAGCTCGCAGCGAGGCTGCGGATGACTCTCGGGCGGCTCAACCGCCGCGTGCGCCAGCACGGCCCGCAGGCCCTGTCCTCGAGCCAGGCGTCCACGCTGGCGAGCGTCGAGGCGCTCGGCCCCGTACGCCTCGGCGACCTGGCCGCGCACGAAGGTGTCACCGCGCCGACACAGAGCCGGCTGGTCGGCTCGCTCGAACAGCAGGGGCTGCTGCGGCGCATGCCCGACACCGAGGACCGGCGCGCCACCCTGCTGGCCATCACGGCGCAGGGCCGCCGTCAGCTCGAACAGCTGCGCGGCGAACGCTCGGCGTTCCTCGTCGGTCAGATCTCCACGCTGACGTCCGAGCAGCGCGCGGCCCTGGTGGCGGCGCTGGACGCTCTGGAGGCCCTCGCGGAGTGCCCCTACGACTGACCGAGCGCGCCCCGTAGCGCGCCAACCACCTGAGCGACGAGGGGCTCGCGTTCGGCCGGCGGGCAGCCCCGCTCCACCCAGCTGAGGCAGGCGGCGTCGAGGAAGCCCAGGTAGCCATGGAGCGCGTGGTCGAGCGCCGGGTCGGCCGGCAGCGTGAGCAGGTCGCGCAGCAGCGCCAGGTACATCCCCCGGGTCCGGCGGCGCAGCTCGGCCGCCTCGGGCACGTCACCGGCCGGCGACCGCAGTGGCGCGGCCCAGCCGACCGGCGCCTCGCCGACGAAGTCGAGGTAGACGCGCACGCTGACGGCCAGCCGGTCGTACGGGGCGGCCGCGGGGACGTCGGCGGCGCGCTGGCGCCGCAGCAGCTCGTCGACCGCGGCGCGCACGACCTCGCGGTAGAGGCCGCTCTTGCTGCCGAAGTAGCGGTGGACGAGCGCCTCGGAGGCGTCGGCCGCGGCCGCCACCCGCGCGACGGAGACCTGGTCGTACGGTTCTGCGGCGAACGCGCCCGCCGCGGCGCGCAGGATGTCGGCGCGCCGGGTCTCCACGTCGAGACGCCGCCGGGGGCGCCGGTCCTTGCGCACACGACCTCCCTTACTGAGCTACCCTCAACAGTACTACTGAGTCTCCCTCAAAAGGACCTCGATGACCTCGTGGATCGACCACACGATCTGGTGGCACGTCTATCCGCTCGGCTTCACCGGCGCGCTGGAGGCCGGGCCGGGACACCGGCTGGACCGGCTGGAGGCCTGGCTGGACTACGCCGTCGAGCTGGGCTGCAACGGCCTGGCGCTGGGCCCGGTCTTCGCCTCGGAGACCCACGGCTATGACACCGTCGACCACCTGCGCCTGGACCCGCGGCTGGGGGACGACGCCGACTTCGACCGCCTCGTGGCGGCGGCGCGCCGCCGCGGGGTGCGGATCCTGCTCGACGGCGTGTTCAACCACGTCGGCCGCGGTTTCCCCCGCTTCGCCGCGGCGCTGCGGGAGGGCCCGGACTCCCCGGACGCCCGGTGGTTCCGCCCGCGCGGGGACGACTACGACTGCTTCGAGGGTCACCGCTCGCTCGTCGCCCTCAACCACGACGAGCCGGCCGTCGCCGAGTACGTCGCGACGGTCATGCGGCACTGGCTCGACCGCGGCGCGGACGGCTGGCGTCTCGACGCGGCCTACGCCGTGCCGCCGGAGTTCTGGCGGGCGGTGCTCCCGCAGGTCCGCGCCACGCATCCGGACGCCTGGTTCGCCGGTGAGATGATTCACGGCGACTACGCGGGCTACGTCGCCGGCTCCGGGCTGGACTCGGTCACCCAGTACGAGCTGTGGAAGGCGATCTGGAGCTCGCTCAACGACCGCAACCTGTTCGAGCTGGCCTGGGCGCTGGAGCGCCACGACGGGTTCACCGAGGCGTTCACGCCGTTCACGTTCGTCGGCAACCATGACGTGACGCGGATCGCGACCCGCCTGGAGGAGCCCCGCCACCTGGCGCACGCCCTGGTCGTGCTGTTCACCGTCGCCGGTGTGCCGGCCGTCTACTACGGCGACGAGCAGGCGTTCCACGGCCAGAAGGAGGACCGGGCGGGCGGTGACGACGCCGTGCGGCCCGCCTTCCCCGGTTCGCCGGCCGCACTCGCCTCCTGGGGCCGGCCCACCTACCGGCTGCATCAGCGGCTCATCGGCCTGCGCCGGCGTCACCCGTGGCTGGTGCGGGCCCGCACGAGCGTCGAGCACCTCACCAACGAGGCGGCCGCACTGCGCAGCCGTCCCGCCGACGGCGGGCCGGGCATCACCGTCCTGCTGAACGCCGGTGCGGAGCCGTACCGGTTCCCGATCTCGCTGGAGGGCCTGCGCGTCCTGGACTCCGCCGAGGAGAAGGAGCCGGACGATCCCGCGCGGGTGCCCGCGTACGGGTGGGCGATCCTGGGTTAGACCCGTCTCCCCCGGCCCCCCTCCGGACGATCACCACCGCCGCGAGTCCGATGACCAGGCCGAAGACGGTCTGGGGGCCGAACGGTTCACCGAACATGAGCGCTCCCCAGACCGCCGTGACGGGAGCCATGAGGAACATCAGCGTGTTCACCTTGGTGATCCCCGACCGCCGCAGGATCACCCAGTACAGCCCGTAGCCGCCGAATGTGGACAGGGCCACGAGCCAGGTGATCGCGAGCCAGAACGGAGGGTCGGCCGGCGGCCGCGCGGCCCCGGCGCTCAGGGCGAGTGCCGTGAAGATGACGGCACTGGTGAGGCAGTGCGCGGTCATCGCCACCACGGGTGTGACCCGCGTGCGGGAGCGGCCGTCGAGGAACGTGGCCGCGACCAGCGAGAGCATGCCGAGGAACGGGATGAGATAGGCCCACCAGGTCACCCCGGCGGCGGCCGCGGCGTCGGCCCGGGTGACGATGACGACGCCGCCCATCCCCAGGCACAGGCCGAGCCACTGCCGGCGCGAGACGTACTGGTGCAGGAGCGGCCCGGCGAACGCTCCGGCGACGAGGGGCTGCACCCCGTCGATGAGGGCGGTGGTGCCGCTGGAGACGCCGAGCTGGATCGCGTAGTAGACGGTGAGCAGGTAGCCGCTCTGCGACAGGACGCCGACCAGCACCTGCCGGGCGACGTCCCGGAGCACGAGGCCACGCCACCACGTCCGGGCGACGGCGATGACGATCAGGATGACCGCCAGCGGCAGGAACCGCCACATCAGGACGGTGACGGCGGACGCGCTCCCGGCACCGAGCCGGGCTCCGATGAACCCGGAACTCCAACAGAGCACGAAGGCCGCCGAGAGGAGAAAGTCCACGCCACACCCTTCGCTATACAGATCGGTATACCTCGCTCACTATACAGATCTGTATACTCATGGGCATGGGCACCACGGAGCTCCGGCGGATCACGATGACGCCTGCCGCGCTGCGCGTCCGGGAGGCCGCGGCGCGACTGTTCTACGAGCGCGGCATCCACGCCGTCGGCGTCGACCTGATCGCCGCCGAGGCGGGGGTGACGAAGAAGACCCTGTACGACCGGTTCGGCTCCAAGGAGCAGATCGTCGTGGAGTACCTCGTGGATCGCGACGAACGCTGGCGGGCCTTCCTCGCCCGGCACCTCGACGCCGCACCGCCGGAACCGCCGGCGCGCGTCCTGGCCGTGTTCGACGCCTCACACGCGTGGTCGCGGGCGAACGGTTCCAAGGGGTGCAGCATGGTCAACGCCCATGCCGAGATCAGCGACGCGTCCCATCCCGCGTATCCGGTCATCATCGGGCAGAAGAAGTGGATGCTCGCCCTGTTCACACGCCTCGCCGGGGAGATCGCCCCGGACGAGGCCGACCGGCTCGGCCGGACGCTCATGCTGCTGAACGAGGGAGCGCTCGTCGCCTACGGCCTGAACGTCTTCCCGGACCCCTTCGGCCATGCCCGTGAGCAGGCCCGGGTCCTCCTCACCACGGCCGGAGACCGCCCCTAGGACCTGGTGAACGTCTGGTTCGTGCCGGCGAACAGCAGCCTGTCCCGGGACAGCAGCCGGACCTGCCAGTACGAGCCGCCGTGCCCGTCGGTGTCGGTCAGGTCGAAGGTCTTCGCGTCGCGCGGCGTGGCCTTCCCGGTCCACAGCTTCTGGCCGAAGGCCACCCACTCGCCGCTGCCGTCGGTGTGGAAGCGGAAGTAGGTGTTCTTGACGTTGCGCGTCCAGGTGCCGGTCAGGGCGCGGAGCCAGGCCCTGGTCTGCCGGGCCGGGACCGTGGGCGTGGCGCCGGGCGAGTCGACGCTTCCCGGCAACGTCGAGACGGGGACGGGCGTGACCGGGTGCGTGGCCACCGGGCGGGGCGACCGGCTTCCGCTCTGGGCGTTGACGACGGCGGTGAACACCAGCACGCCGACGGCGGCGAGCGCCGTCCCGGCCGCGGCGGCCCTCGTCACCGCGGGCGCGAACGTGCGCATTCCCACCTCCGTACCGACGACTCCTGCGGCTCACCGTACAAGGTCCACCGGGCACCGTCGGACGTCCTCCTCAGGTCTCAGCGCCAGATCACCCGAGCGATGGAGGCGCGCGCCGCGAGCGGGGCGTACAAAGGGGGGATGAGCACCTCCGAACTGCCGCGCGACGACCTGGCGGCCTCTCTCGCCGCGCGGCGAGAGCTGGGGCCCGACTACGACGCGGCGTTCGCCGACGCGATCGCCGCGCGGATCGAGCAGTCCGCCGCGGTGCGTCACTCGGCCGCCGTAGCGGACGAGAGGGCCGAGCGCGCGGTGGCGCTCACCGTGCTGTGCGTCACCCTCGGCGTCTCCATCCCCACCTCGGCCATTGCCGCGGGCTATGCCGGGCTGTCCGGCCTCGTCGTGGTGTGGGCGGCGCTGGTGGCGATCAACGTGGCGTTCGCCCTGCGTCGCCGACCCCGGTAGGCACCGGCTCTCCGGCCTCGCGCGCCGCGTCGTGGCGCGCCTTGAGCAGGCTCACCACCGTGGTGATGAGCATCGCCACGCCGATCACCACCAGCGAGAGCCAGATCGGCACCTGCGGCACCTGCTCGAACCCCGTCGCGTGCAGCGCCTCGAGGATGAGCTTGACGCCGATGAAGGCGAGGATGAACGACAGCCCCTTGCTCAGGTAGATGAGCCGGTCGAGCAGGCCGCCCAGCAGGAAGTAGAGCTGCCGCAGGCCCATCAGGGCGAAGGCGTTCGCGGTGAACACCAGGTAGGACTGCTTGGTCAGGCCGAAGATCGCCGGGATGGAGTCGAGCGCGAACAGCAGGTCGGTCGAGCCGATCGCGACCATGACGATGAGCATGGGGGTGACGAGCCGTCGCCCCTGGACGCGGACGGTCAGCCGGTCGCGGTAGTACTCCCCGGTGGCCGGGATGACGCGTTGCACCCAGCGCAGCAGGACGTTCTCCTTGAACTCCTCGTCACCGCCGCCGCGCAGCAGGCCCAGCGCGGTCCAGATGAGGAACAGGCCGAACACGTAGAACAGCCACTCGAAGCGCGCGAGCGCGGCACCGCCGACGAGGATGAACGCGCCCCGCATGAACAGCGCGATCAGAATGCCGACGAGCAGCACCTTGTGCTGGTTGACGCGTGGCACGGCGAACCGCGCCATGATGACGTAGAAGATGAAGAGGTTGTCGACGCTCAGGCTGTATTCGGTCA
Source organism: Actinoallomurus sp. CA-142502 (assembly GCF_050936355.1). NCBI lineage: Bacteria > Bacillati > Actinomycetota > Actinomycetes > Streptosporangiales > Thermomonosporaceae > Actinoallomurus > Actinoallomurus sp. CA-142502. The sequence goes on along the minus strand of NZ_JBNJMY010000001.1, from coordinate 5,190,653 downwards.
GATATCCCGCGTAGAACTGCGCGGTGTACTGCCCGCCGGCCACGAACAGCAGACAGATGCCGAAGGCCACGGCGAGCACGACGTAGAACGTCACCCATGCGCCGGCCTGCCGGAGGCTGAACTCCTTGGGCTGCCCACGGTCGACGATCCACAGATCGACCAGAATGACGGCGAGGATGCCGACCAGAGTGAGGGTCCAGCCCAAAATCGTGACATTCACGAGACAGCATCCTCCGGCGGCAGACAAAAGCCCCGGAGGTCTCTCCCGTCCGCGCTCATGGGCACGAACCGACAGTACCGGGCCGCATGCGACTCCAGCCGTGGTGACGACACTGCCGCGAAAGGGATACTCCCCTCCTGCGCCTCGACTATATCCAACACCGCAGGTGTCCCGAACAGTGTGCCGCGTTAGGAAGTCATACCGGTCGCCCGAGCATAGACCTGAGTGAGCTGATCGATCGCGTCCTCTTCGGTGGGCAGCCGGAGCGCCTGGCGGGACGCGGACGACGCGAGCCGTTCGGCGAATTCCGGATTGTCCAGAATGCGCATTACGGCCGCCTCCAGCGCCGCCTCGTCGCCGGACGGGACCAGGACCGCCGCCTCGCCGACCATGGCGGGGACGCCGCCGACCCGGGTGGCGACCAGGGGTCGTCCGGCCCGCAGCACCTCCTGGACGATGAGCGGCTGCCCCTCCCAGACGCTGGGCACCACGGCGACGTCGGCGGCGGCGAGCAGCTCGGGCACGTCGGATCGGCGTCCGAGCAGCCGCACGGGCAGGGTCTCGGCCTCGATCCGCGCCCGCAGCGGCGCCTCCAGCGGCCCGTCTCCGGCGATCGCCACGAGCGGCGCGGGCGTCTGCCGGGCCCACCCGGCGGACGCGTCGAGCAGCGTGGGCAGACCCTTCTGCTCGGCGAGCCGTGCCACGACCGCGATCAGTGGACGCTCGACGGCGCCGAGTTCGGCGCGGAGCTTGGCCTGCGCCGCGGCGTCCTCCGAACGGCGGCGCGGCGGGGCCGGCACCAGCGCCCGGCCGACCGACTCCGCGCCGAGGGAACGCATCCGCTCTTCGAGGTCCGGCGAGACGGCGAGGACCTCGGCGGCGCCGCGGGCCACGATGCGCTCGAGCGTGGCGTACGCGGCGCCGATCACGCCGCCCGCGATGACGGCGTTGTGAAGAGTGACGACCAGCGGCGGGGTCGCCGTCCGCAACCCCGCGGGGACCGCGCGGGCGAGCGCGAGGGCGGCGAGTCCACCGGCGCGCAGGCCGTGGGCGTGCACGACGTCCGCGCCACGGGTCAGCCCGCGGATGCGGGCGACGGCGCGCGCGTCGGCGGCCGGATGCGGCCGATCGGCGATCTCCACCGCGACGAACCGCGCGCCGGCCGCGGCGAAGCCGAACAGTTTCTCGGTCGAGGCCGGGCCGAGCACGACGACGCGGGCGCCACGGGCGGTGAGCCCGGCCACCACCGAGCGCACGTGACCGCCCACTCCCCCAGCGCTCGTCGCCAGCACGATGGCGACCTTCAAACCGCTCAACGCATCCTCCGCCCGATCACGGCCTTGAGATCCCGGCCGTCCAACGTGTAAGTGACCAGCGCGAACACCGCGCAGGCCGTGAGCCCGGCGGCGATGGCCGCGCCGATGCTCGTGAGCTGTCCGCTCGCGTCGATCGCCACCGCCACCGCGTAACCGGCGACGCCGCCCGCGACCGCTCCCGTGACGCCCGCCGCCGTCGCCCGTCCGAGGCCGGCGAGCACGCCCCGCCCGCGGACCCGTACGAGCGCGGCGAGCAGCAACGCGCCGGCCACGGTCATCCCGGCGGTGTTGCCGAGCGCCAGCCCGGCGACCGTCCAGTCGCGCGGCAGCGTGAACACCAGCGCGAGGTCGGCGACGATCACGACCAGCCAGCCGGCGACCGTCGCACCGGCCGAGTCGCGGCCCCGGTGGCAGGCGAACAGCACCCGGCCCAGATGCGCGACGAAGCCGTAGCCGAGGAGACCGGGCGCGAACGCCAGGACCGCGCGCGAGAGCACGGCGGGAACCGCGTCGTGGTCGAGGAAGGTCGCCACCGGCACCGCGACCGCGGCCAGACCGGCGGCCCCCACACAGGAGACGAGCACGATCGCCCGGGTGGTCGACGCGGTGATCCGGTCGAACTCCTCCGTCTCGCCCGCGCTGACGCGCGCCGACAGCATCGGAAAGGCACTGGTGGCGACCGGCACCGCGAGCACCGCCCAGGGCAGCAGGAACAGCGCCCAGGCGTACTGGTAGTCGGCCAGCGCGCCGACGGTGCCGTGCCCGCTCAGCACCACGACGGCGACCGCGGACAGCTGCTGGGCCGCGACCGTGGCCAGACCGGCGATGGCCAGCCGGCGTACCCGCACGGCCGTGCCCTCCGGGAACCGCAGCGTGGGCCGGAATCGCAGCCGGAGGCGCACGGCGGCGACGCCCGCGGTGACGACCAGGACGACCACCCCGGCGGTCGTGCCGAGCGAGAGCATCAGCTCGGCCGAGCGCGGCAGGGTCGACAGGTCCTGCTGGTGGCCCCGGCCGAGCGGCACGTACGCGAGGTAGGCGCCCATGACGACGAGGCTCGACACGAGCGGCGCCAGGGCGGGCGCGGCGAACCGGCGGTGCGCCTGGAGCACGCCGTACAGCACGACGGTGAAGCCGTACAGCATGATCTGCGGCGCGAAGACGGCGAGCATGTGGGTGCCGACGGTCACGACTCCCGCGCGGGAGCACTGGTCGAGGTTCCCCCGTACGAGGGCGCCCATGATCGGGTGCGCGAGCAGCACGCCGATGGCGGACAGCGGGACCAGCGCGACCGCCGTCCACGTGAGCAGCGCCGAGGTGGTGCGGCTGACGTGCTCCCGGTCGCCGCGTTCGGCCGCTCCGGCCAGGACGGGGACGACCATGCCGGCCAGCGCGCCGCCCGCGACGATCTCGAAGGCGATGTTCGGGACCTGGTTGGCGGTGTAGTACGCCTGGCCGAGGCACGACGTCTTCACCGTCTGGGAGAACACGACGATGCGTCCGAACCCGGCGATGCGGGCGAGGATGGTGATGACGCCGATGAGAACGGCGGCCCCGGCGAGCCCCTGACCGGCGCGGCCGGCCGTGGACTCCTCCGTCACGTCCGAAGCCGTCACTCCGTACCCGTCGGACGTGCCTCCGCCACGACGGGACGGCGGCCGAGCTGGTCGAGACGGCGCAGCGCCGGCGTCGCCTGGATCACCTTGGTGAAGCTGACGAACTCGCTGGCGGCGTTCAGCGCCACCACTCCGGTGAGGATGCCGAGGCGTACGGGACGAGGCAGGTGGGCGGCGGACAGCCCCAGCAGGGCGCCGAGCGCGTTGGCTCCGGCGTCGCCGAGCATGGCGCGTTCGCCGAGGTCTTCGGGCAGCAGCGCGAGGGCGGCGCCGAACGGGGCGGCGGTGACGGCCGAACCGCTCAGCGTGCCGGGCAGCGCGGCGAGCGCGCCGACCTTGATCGCGCGGCCGGGCCGCAGGTCGAACAGGTTGAGCAGGTTGGCGCCGCCCGCGACGAGCGCGCCGTTGATCAGCAGGTCGGCGGGGGTGCTCCGGCGCCCGGTGCCCGCGAGGGCGGCGGCGGCCAGCCCCGCGACGCCGATGCCGAGGATCTTCACCGCGCCGGTCGTCACCTCACCGCGCGCCAGCGCCGTGAGGTGACCCTTGAAGCCGCGAGAGTCGCCGGATCCGGCCAGGTCGTCGTACGCGCCGAGAGCGCCCGCGGTGGTACCCGCGAACACCGCGGCCACCCGCATGCGGGCCGGCACCCCGGGGGCGACGGCCACCGCCGTCACCGCTCCGGCGACGAACGCCGGGCCCTCCAGCAACGTCACGGGCTCACCGCGGTGGTTGGTGCGCAGCCAGAGTTTCTCCTCGCGCGGAGGGCGCCGGGTCAGCAGGGTGTACGCCACCCGCGCGGCCGCCGCACCGAGTACGGTCCCGGCCACTGCCTTACGCATCCTGGTCTCACTTCTTCTCGGGCACCGTGGGTACGGGGGTGGGCATCGGGCCGTCCACGCCCGAACCGATGCCGTAGTCGCCGAACTTGCCCTGCCGGGCGGAGTTGAGCGCGAACACCGTCGTCAGGCGGCCGGCCGAGGCGTCGCCGGTGTCGACGGTGGAGACGTGGTCCTGCGCCTTGCTCTCGTCGCGGATCGCCTTGATCATGCCGCCGTCGGACGCGGCGTCGGCGTTGCCGGTCGCCACGGTGCCGTTGGCGTACTTGGACAGGGCCAGTGGGAGGGCGACGAGGGCCTTGTTCTCGGCGTCGGCGTTCTTGTCCTTGCTGGCCGCGGCGGGCGCGATCACGATGGCGAGTGTGGCACGGGTCGCGGGCTGCCCGCTGTAATTCAGGAAACCCGCCGTCTTGAATCCGGAAAGGACCTGCCCGGCGGCGGGGTCCTCCTGACCGGTGCTGGAGGCCTGCCGGGTGGCGAGCACCGCGGCCAGCTCCAGGGCCACCCGGTCGTACGGCGAGGCGTCCTGGGGGAAGTCGACGGTGGCCGGTTTCAGCTGGTCGGTCAGCTCGGTGAGCGTGGTCAGCTGGTTGGCGTCGAGGTACTTCTCCTGGAGGGTGACGTATCCGCTGATCCGCGCGCCCGCCTTGCCGATGAGGTCGGCGGTCTTGGCCCGCACCTGGTCGTCGGCGCCCGGCGCCTCGATGAAGACGACGCTCTCGCCCTTGAGGCGTCCGTCGACGATCTGCGGCGCGACGTTGTCCATGACCTGGTCGTCGTAGCCGTTCAGCTGGTCGGTGTTGCGGTTGAGCGTCCGCAGGTTCTGGTTGTCCTTCTCGAGTTGGCCCGACCGGTCCTTCAGCTGGTCGACGAGCGGTCCGCGCAGCGTCGAGGCGCCGACCACGAGGCCGAGCGCCAGCGCCAGGAAGATCGCGATGATGGAGACGAGGTGGTATCGGAAATCGATCACGTGAACAATCCGGTCAGCCAGTAGACGAACTGATGCCATTTGTCGGCGACGACGGGCGCGAACGCATCACCGGCGGGCGAGGAGACGATCGCCACGATCATGGCGACGAGCGTCGCCGCCACCAGCAACAGGAGCGAGGATCCCTTGATGCGGCTGCGGTAGAGCCGGCTCACTCCCTTGGCGTCGACGAGCTTGCTCCCCACCCGAAGGCGGGTCAGGAACGTGCTGGACATGCCCGCACGTCCTTTGTCGAGGAACTCCACGAGCGTCGCGTGAGTTCCCACGGCCACGATGAGCGTGGCGCCCCGGTCGTCGGCGAGCAGCATCGCGATGTCCTCGCTGGTGCCCGCCGCGGGGAAGACGACGGCCTGCCGGTCGAGATCGTGCACCCGTTTGAGACCGGGTGCGCGACCGTCGCGGTAGGCGTGCACGATCAGCTCCGCGCCGCAGGTCAGCGCCTCGTCGGACACGGAGTCCATGTCACCGACGATCATGTCGGGACGGTAACCGGCCTCGATCAGCGCGTCGGCCCCGCCGTCGACGCCGATCAGCACCGGCCGGTATTCACGGATGTACGGCCGCAGCGTCGCGATGTCCTCGCGGTAGTGGTAACCGCGCACGACGATCAGCACGTGCCGGCCATCGAGGTCGGTCGTGACGTCCGGCACGCCGACGCCGTCGAGCAGCAGGTCACGCTCGCGCTTGAGGAACTCCATCGTGTTGGCGGCGAACGCCTCGAGCTGGGCGGGAAGCTCCGCCTTCGCCTCGGTCATCGCCGCCTCGACCGTCTCCTCGGTCTGCCGGATGCCCTTGGCCACGACCTGGTCGTCGGCGATCAGCGCCCCGCCGTCGACGCGTACGCGGTCGCCCTCGCGGACCTTGCTGAACACGTCGGGACCGACGTCGTCGATCAGCGGGATGCCGGCCTCGACGAGGATCTGCGGCCCGAGGTTCGGGTAGCGGCCCGAGATGCTGCGCGCCACATTGATCACTGCCGCCACATCGCAGGCCGCGAGCGCCTCGGCGCTGACGCGGTCGAGATCGACGTGGTCGATGATGGCGATGTCACCGGGCTCGAGCCGCTTGGTCAGCTTCTTGGTCTTGCCGTCGAGGCGCGCCACGCCGGTCGTACCCGACTCGGCGTCTCCGCGCTCACGGCGCAGCCCGCGAAACCGCGGCACGTGCAGGCGCGCGGTCGGTTTGATCCTCGGGGAGACGTCATTCATCGTGATGCCATCCTGCCAGAGCGCGGACGGTGACACTTGTAACGACGATCGTAAAGGCGTGTTCGTTCTTTACCGTGCGCGTCGCTCGGCGGCCGGACGTGGGAGCCGTCAGGCTCCATGAGCATATGTGATCCCGGACGGCTCAGCGCTCGGCCGCGGCGATGGTCAGCAGCTCCTCCGCGTGCGCGCGGCCCAGCTCGGAGTCCTCCAGGCCCGCCAGCATGCGGGACAGCTCGCGCACCCGGCCGTCGTCGTCGAGGGCGGTCACGCCGCTGCGGACGACCCTGCCGTCGTTGGACTTCTCCACCACCAGATGCTGGTCGGCGAAGGCCGCCACCTGCGGAAGGTGGGTGACCACGATCACCTGCGCCGACTTGGCCAGCCGCGCGAGCCGCCGACCGATCTCCACGGCCGCCTTGCCGCCGACACCGGCGTCCACCTCGTCGAAGACGAACGTCGGCACCGGGTCGGCGCCGGCGAACACCACCTCGATGGCCAGCATGACCCGCGAGAGCTCACCGCCGGAGGCGCCCTTGTGCAGCGGCAGCGGCGGCGCGCCCGGGTGCGCGGCGAGCCGCAGCTCGACCTCGTCGACGCCGTGCGGCCCGAACTCCTCCTGCGGGGTCACCGACACGACCACCCGCGCGTGCGGCATGGCCAGCGCGGTCAGCTCCGCGGTCACCGCCTCCGAAAGGCGCTCGGCCGCCTCCGTACGGGCCTCGGTCAGCTCCGCGGACAGCTCGGTCAGCTGGCGGGTCAGATCCTCGTGCTCGGCGCGCAGCTCCTCGATGCGGTCGTCGTCGGAGTCGAGCTCGGCCAGCCGCGCCGCGGAGCTCTCGGACCACGCGAGCACGGCGGCGATGTCCTCGCCGTACTTGCGGGTGAGGCCCGCCAGGGCGGCCCGGCGCTCCTGGACGCTCGCCAGCAGCGCCGGATCGGCCTCGATCGACTCGGCATAACCGGCGAGCTCGGCCGCGACGTCGGAGACGAGGTAGACGGCCTCGGATAGCCGGTCGGCCTGACCGGCCAGTGCCTCGTCGTGGGACCGTACCGCCTCCAGCGCCTGCCGGGCCCCGCTGAGCAGGCTGATCGCGTCGGCGGCGCCGGTGGCCGCCGTCGGATCGCCCTGCAGAGCCTCGTGCGCGGTGGTCGCGGCCGTGCGCAGCGCGTCGGCGTGCGCGAGACGCTCGTCCTCGGACGCGAGCTGCTCGTCCTCGCCCGGCTTGGGGTCGATCTTCTCGATCTCCTCCAGGCCGAACCGGAGCATGTCGGCCTCCTGGGCCCGCTCGCGGGCCTGCGTGGTCAGCTCCTCGAGCCGCTGCGTGACGTCGCGGTGCCTGCGGTAGGCGGCGATGTAGCCGCGCAGCGGCTTGGCGACCTTGTCACCGGCGAACCGGTCGAGGGCGGCCCGCTGTCGGCCCGCCTGCAGCAGCCGCTGCTGGTCGGACTGCCCGTGCACGGCGACCAGGTCGTCGGCCACGTTGATCAGCATCGCGACGGGAACCTGACGGCCCCCCAGGTGAGCACGTGAGCGCCCCTCCGACGAGATCGACCGGGTGACGATCAGCGCGCCGTCGTCGAGCTCGCCGCCGGCCTCGTCGACGCGCGCGGCGACCCTGCCACCCTCCTCGACGATGATGCGCCCCTCGACGCTGGCCCGGTCGGCGCCGGGCCGTACGCGCTGCGGGTCGGCGCGCCCGCCGAACAGCAGCCCGAGGCTGGTCACCACCATCGTCTTTCCGGCACCGGTCTCACCGGTCACCACGTTGAAGCCGGGGGACAGCTCGAGAACGGCCTCCTCGATCACCCCGAGGTTCTGGATCCGTACTTCCTCGACCATGGGCCGCACGTGTCGAACCCCTCCCGTCGCACTGCACAACCGGCGTCCCGAGGCTACCCCGTCATAGCGACGTATTGCCGTCGGATCGCCGGTTGAGGCGAACATTTGTTCGGCTCAGATTACGGGCGGATGTGGCATGCCGCGGTCCTGTCACGGCTCAATATCACGCCAAGAATGGCTGTGGGAGAGGTTATATCCGCTGGTCAGTCCCTCTTCCGGTGTGCGGCGATCCGGCATTTCGCCGTCCGGCGCCGGCGCGGTTGTCCACAGGCGGCTTGCGTATCCGTCGTGCCCAGAGCTCGACGACCGACGGCTGTTCGCCGACCGCTGTTCGCGGGCTGTGCACACCGGGGCACGGCGTACGGAGCGCCGGGCGGCCCATCCGCACCGGGGCGTCCCGGTCAGTCGCGGACGCGGCCGCGCCAGCCGGCCACGGGAAGGCCGAACTTGGTGACGAGACGGTCGGTGAACGGCGTCTGGTGCAGGCGTGCGAGCCGCACCGGCCGTTCGCCCCGGCGTACCTCGATCCGCGCGCCGGGGGGCACCTCGATCTGGCGACGCCCGTCGCACCACAGCACACCCCCCGAGGTGTTCGGGAGCAGCTCCAGCGCCACCACCGAACGCGGTGATACCACCATCGGCCGGGCGAACAGGGCATGCGCGCTGATCGGGACGACGAGCAGGGCCTCCACCTCGGGCCACACGACCGGGCCGCCCGCCGAGAACGCGTACGCCGTCGACCCGGTCGGCGTGGCGCACACCACGCCGTCGCAGCCCCAGCGGGAGAGGGGCCGGCCGTCGATCTCGGCGATGACCTCGAGCATGCGCTGGCGGGAGGCCTTCTCGACGCTCGCCTCGTTCAGCGCCCAGCCGGACTGGGTGACGTCACCGTTCTCGCGGACGATGACGTCGACCGTCATGCGCTCTTCGACGTCGTACGCCCGCGAGGCCACCTTGTCGACCGTGGCCGCCAGGTCGGCGCGCTCCGCCTCGGCCAGGAAGCCCACGTGGCCGAGGTTGACGCCGAGCACCGGCGTGCCGCTGGGCCGGGCGAGCTCGGCGGCGCGCAGAAGCGTGCCGTCGCCGCCGAGCACGATCACCATCTCCGCGCCCTCGGCCGCCGCGCCGCACACGGGTGTGACGTCGACGCCGGCGCACCGCAGGTCTTCGGCCTCGCTGTCCAGCACGCGCGCGGAGATGCCGGCCTCGCTCAGCCGGTCGAGCACGAGCTGAGCGCTCCGGACCGCGCCTGGCCGCCCGGTGTGCGCCACGAGGAGGACGGATCGTTTCTCTGTCATGCGGTCCCCTCGGCCCCGTCCACCGCGACACCGCCGGGCGTTCGCTCCTCCACACGGAACGGATCGGCCCCGTGCCACGGGTCGCCTATGAATCGTTCGTCTGTCATCTGAGGCTCCCTGACCGCCGCAGCCCGGCCCGCGTCGGCCGACCGCCCCACTGATCACGTACGGATCGTTCGCCTGCCGTCGAAGGCGCCCCGGCCCGGCCCATGTACGCGCGGATCGTCATGCGGGTCCCTCCGCCACGGCCTTGTCCAGGTCGGCGTCGGTCAGCGGCGGCGCACCGGCCCGCAGCCACAGGAAGTACTCGACGTTGCCCGACGGGCCGGGCAGCGGGCTGGCCGTCACGCCCCGGGTGCCCAGGCCGAGGGTCTCCGCGTGACGTGCCACGTCGCGTACGGCCTCGGCACGCAGCGCCGGGTCACGGACGACGCCTCCGGCGCCCACGCGTTCCTTGCCCACCTCGAACTGGGGTTTGACCATCATCACGTAGTCGGCGTCGGCCGCCGTGCAACGCCGGATCGGCTCCAGCACCAGCCGCAGCGAGATGAACGACAGGTCCGCCACCACGAGAGTGGGCGGCTCGCCCACGTGCTCCGGCGTGAGTTCTCGGATGTTGAGGCGCTCGACGACCGTCACCCGCTCGTCGGTGCGCAGCGACCAGGCGATCTGGCCGTACCCGACGTCGACGGCGACGACGTGCCCGGCTCCGGCGCGCAGCAGGACGTCGGTGAAGCCGCCCGTGGACGCGCCCGCGTCGAGGCAGCGGCGCCCCCGTGGATCGATCTCGTCGAAGGCGGCGAGCGCACCGGCGAGCTTGTGTCCGCCGCGCGAGACGTACTCCGGCCCGGTGTCGGCGGTCCGGACGACGATCGGCGCGGACGTCTCGACCTGGGTGGCGGCTTTCGTGGCGGTGCGTCCGCCGACGGCGACCCGTCCGGCGGTGACGAGTTCGACCGCCTGCTCGCGCGAACGGGCCAGGCCTCGCCGGACCAGCTCACTGTCCAGACGCCGCCGTGCGCTCATGACTCCTCCTTCGCCGGAGGAGAGATCAGACCCGCCGCCGCGGCGATGCACGCTCGCTTGAGAACGGCACACCGCGTCGGCGAGAAGCTCACCGTGTGCATGAGCCCTGGAGGGACCAGGGGTGCCGTTTCGCCCATTCGCTCGCTCGTGAGCGCGCCGCCCCGTGTGCGACATGCGCCGGCCCGTCGCGATGCCGGGGCCCCGCGATGCGTCACCCGGCCGCCGAGGGCCCCGGACTCCGCCGGTGCCGTCGTGGTCCCGGCCGCGCACCACGGAGCCCCCGCCGGGACGTGCCGGGCCGTCGTCGCCCTGCCGTACGCGGATCGCCGTGCCGACGGCACCGCGTGCCGCCACTGCCGTCCGCCGATGCCCCGCAGAACGCCCCGGAGCCGTGCGTCGCCCGTACGGGCCTGGCCGAGGTTCACGCCGGCTCGCCGTCGATGCCCGTCAGGGCGTCCTGGAGGCGGCGGTGGACGTCCTGGAAGATCGCCGGGTGCTCGGCCGGAGGCGTCGCCTCCAGCTCGCCGAGGCGGGCCATCGCGGCGTCGACCCGCTCGTCCCCGGTGGTCTCGCCCTCGGTGCCGTTCACGTATCGGTCCCCCAATCAGCGCCGCGTTCGCGGCAAGCCGGTCGACCCCGGCTCAGGAAGAACGCTACCGTCCGTGGGTGACAACGGTGTCGAGGACGACTACGGGGGGAACGGACCTGACAATGGCCACGCTGGAGGAAACGCGTGCGGCACTCGAACGCATCGCCACCCGGCTCACGGATGTGGATCCCGATGAGCTCGCCAAGCACGTCGTCGAACGCACCGTCAGCTGCCATGTGCCCGATCTGAACCTCGTGTTCGTCACCCGCATCCACTCCGGCGGGATGGACGACTTCGAGGTCGCCGAGAGCCCGAACGGCGCTCAGGTCCGGCTCACGGTGAACAGCGACGACCTGGTGGCACTCGCCGACGACAAGCTCGGCGTCGGCAAGGCGTGGGCCAGCGGCCGGCTCAAGATCGAAGCCAGCCTCGGCGACCTGCTACGCCTCCGCAAGATCCTCTAGAACAGGCGGTCGAGCGCCCGTTCGCCGCGTTCGAGGTCCCCGGAGTCCCAGACCGCGGCGCACAGGGCGCGCAGCCCGTCCATCGGGTCCCCGTCGCCGGAGACCTCCAGGTCGCCGGACACGGTCCAGCCGCCGCACACGTACGCCGCACCCTCGCGCCGTACGCCGTTGTGGGGGACGAGCAGGCCGTTCAGGTCAGCGGAGACGTACGTGGGGCGGTGCCGGGGCGGAGCGGCCAGGAGTGCCCGGGGGTCGGTGACCCCGGTGAACACCAGGAGGCTGTCGGCGCCGCCATTGTGCGCGCCCTCGATGTCGGTGTCGAGCCGGTCGCCGACGATCAGCGGCCGCTCGGCGCCGGTGCGCAGGATGGTCTCGCGGTGCAACGGCCGTTCGGGCTTGCCGGTGACGATCGGGTCGACGCCGGTCGCGGTCCGGATCACCTGGACGAGAGCCCCGTTGCCGGGCCGGAGCCGCCCGCCCTTCCCGGGGATCGTCGTGTCGCCGTTGGACGCCACGAAGATCGCTCCGGCCGCGACCGCCTGAGCGCCCTCGGCCAGCAGGTCATAGCTCAGGCCGGGCGAGTACCCCTGGGCGACCGCCGCCGGTTCCTCGGCCGCCGTGGACACCGGCCGCAGGCCGGCCTCCCGCAGCGCCTGGCGCAGCCCCATGCCGCCGACGACCAGGACCTTCGACCCGGCGGGCAGCCGTTCGGAGAGGAGGCGCGCGGCGGCCTGCGCCGAGGTCACGACGTCCTCCGCCGCCGCGGGCACGCCGACGTCGCCGAGCAGCGCGGCCGTGGCACTGGGCGTACGAGAGGCGTTGTTCGTCGCGAACGCGAGCCGCATGCCGCTGGCGCGCGCCTTCTCGAGCGCCCCGGCCGCCCCCGGCACGGGGTCGTGGCCGATGTAGACGACACCGTCGAGGTCGAGCACACCGACGTCGTACGCCTCGGCCGGCGGCCGATCGATCCCCCGCATGGTCATCCTTCCTGTACGTTCCATCCGCGACGTGCCCCGGCGAGTGCCGTTCCACCCACCCGGCAGGCCCTGAAGGCCCCGGCCCGATCGCGCATACCGGTCATCTTTCCGGATCGACGGCCGTCACCGCGCGCGGGCCGCCCTTGGATACGCCGACGGCGTGCCTGGACGGGCTGATCGCCGCCGTGAAGACGATCGGATCGCGACCGGGCCCGGCGAAGCGGCCACGCGACGATCAGCGGCGGGCAACGCCCGTACTCGGCGCGGGTCACCAAGCCGGGCCAACCGACACGCCACCTGCCGACCGACCTGCGGGGACGGCCGCGAAGGGGCAGGGCGGCCGAGGAGATCGTGGACGGTGAGGGGCGCCGGAGCAGTGATGAGTTCAGCGATGCCGCTGCGCGATGGGAGTGAGTATGGCGGAACGGAATGAGATGAGCGGCGGACGAGGCCGATCGAGCCGCTCCCCGAGCGGCCAGTACCCGTGCGATCCAGAGGACACCGTTTCACCTGGGCACGCCTACCGCCATCCATCGTGCCCTCATGCCGTCCTCGGCGAAGGGCGGAGCTCGACCGGACCGGCGTAGGGACGCCGACCAGCGCTTCTTCTCGGACAGATCCGGCAGGCGACCAGCGCCGCGCTCACTCATCCCTTGCGAACTCGGGCGTAGTCCAAGAACGCCGGCCAAGGCCCCAACCCCTGACGGATCCAGCAGAGTCCCGCCCTCAGCCTCAGCCCTTGCACACTCGGGCACGGCGCAGGGACAACGACCGGGCCGGAGAGCACGGCGGTGTTCGGCGCGAACGTCACGCCCTCACGAGCGGGTCCGCTTGTCACCGACACTCAGGCTGGAGGGTCCACGTGCCGACCTGCCGTGCCCGGCCGGTTTCACCTCGGGGCGGATCCGGCAGGCGACGGCCGCCATCCCACCCTCTCGCTCCTCCTTCCCGGACGCTCGGGCATGGCGCACGAATGCCGGCCGGGGCTCCCCACCTTTCGAGGAGTTCAGCGGACGGTCCGGTGCCGTCCTGCTCTCTCAGCCCTTGCGGGCTCGGGCGTGGCGTAGGGCGGTGGCGTAGTGTTTGTTGTCCGGGCACATGGCGCAGGCCAGGGCGAGGTGTTCGACGGCCTCGGTGAGGTTGCCGGTGCGGGTGAGCGCCAGGCCGAGGCCGAACAGCGCGTAGTCCTCTGCGGGGTCCGCTTCGACGATCATCCGGAAGTTCTCCGCGGCTTCGGCGTATCGCTTCGCGCCGTACTGGGCGCGGGCGAGCGCCTCGCGGACGCTTCGTGACGACGGCTCGGCCGCCGCCGCGTGCTCGAGCACTTGGATCGCCGCCGCTGGGCTGCCGCTTTCCAGAAGGTTCAGTCCCCGCTGATACCAGTCATAGACCTCGCCGCCCGGCGTACCGGGGGAATCCTGGCCGTGGTCCGAACCTTGAACCATTTGTGGCCTCCGTTCGCCGACTCCATTCGAGCCCTAACAAGACCGTGGTATCTAACATGCCCGACGTGACCACTCAGCCCGGCCTCAGCCTCGAACCGTTCCGCGCCGTACGCTACGCCTCCTCCAAGGTGAGCTCACTGGCCGCGGTGACGTCGCCGCCGTACGACCTCATCGACGAAGAGGCGTTGAAACGGTTCATGGCGGACGAGCCGCACAACATCGTGCGATTGATCCTGCCCCAGCAGGACTACGGCGACGCCGCCGAGACGCTGCGGTCATGGCTCGCCGAAGGGGTGCTGACGGTCGACGCGGAACCGGCGCTGTACGCCTACGAGGAGGCCGGAGAGGGCGTCCTGCAGCGTGGGCTGATCGGGGCGCTGGGCGTCCACGGGCCGGGGTCGCAGGTGATCCTGCCGCACGAGGACGTTTACCCGGGTCCGATCCGGGACCGGTTGGCCCTGATGACCGCCACACGGGCGAACCTCGAACCGATCTTCCTGCTGTACGACGGGGAGGGCGCCTCGGCCACCAGCCGCCTGGTCGACGAGGTGGCCTCGTCTCCCCCGCTGCTGGAGACCAGCACGGGCGACGACGTACGGCATCGACTGTGGGCGATCACCGACCCCGCCGTCCACGCGTCGATCGCCGCCGACCTTCGGAAACGCCAGGCGCTGATCGCCGATGGCCACCATCGGTACGCGACATATCAGGCGCTCAGGGAGGCGAACGAGGGGCCTGGGCCGTGGGACTACGGCCTCGCGCTGCTCGTGGACTCGAGCGCCTACCCTCCTCACCTCGGCGCGATCCACCGGGTGATCCCGAACCTCGCCGTGTCCGACGCCGTACGGCTGGCGAAGGCCGCCTTCCGCACGGAGCAGCTCGGACCCGACCTGCCGACGGCGCTCGAACGTCTCGCCGCACAGGACGGCACGGCGTTCCTGCTCGGCGGCGAAGAGGACGACCTGTTCCTGCTCACCGACCCCGACCAGGCACAGGTCACGAACTCGATGCCGGACGGGACGTCGCCCCGCTGGCGTGGCCTGGACACGGCCGTGCTCCACCGGCTGCTGATCCCCGAGCTGTGGCACATCACGGATGACGAGGCGAACGTGCGTATCGTCCACCACGACGCCGAACGCGCCCTCCGGAAGGCCCGCCGCGCGAACGGCACCGCGGTGATCCTCAACCCGTTGCAGGTGGCGGACGTACTGGCCGTCGCGGCCGGCGGCGAGAAGGTCCCGCGCAAGTCGACATCGTTCGGCCCGAAGCCCCGTACCGGCCTGGTGCTAAGAACCTTCGACACCGACCGAAGATGACGCCGTGCGGCACCGACATCGGCGCGCCGCTGCGTACGCGGCCCCGATGACTACGCCGAGGCGTGACGCAGAGGGCGGTGACGCGCCTGCGGAGTCCTGCGTGGGCGGTTCGTGCGTGCCGGTGTTGTGCGTGCCGGTGTTGTGCGTGTGGGCAGCTGTCAGGCAGCCCGCTCACGGGTGATCCACCATGCTCCGCGTACGACGCGGTCCCCCGCTCGTAGGCGTTCCTCCGTGGGTGGCTCGCGACCCACCCACGGATGAACGCCTACGCAATGCCCGCCGAGGTCCAGCCCGCGCGGAAGCGGCCGCCGAGACATGGAACGGCGGGAATTACGCACCGCCCGCACATCGGTCGTCCACTCGTCATCGGTCGGCTACGTCGAGCGCCCGCCCGTCCGCGCCGAAGACGGCGGGCGTGGCGTCACCTTCTACAGCGTCATCACCATCCGTCGCGCGCTGTGCCGTGGCAGGCGCGCTCGAAAAGGGGCGCTTCGGGCCACGCTGGGTCCTCCGGCGAGGCGGCGACCGCGACACGCCGGCCCGGCCGAACTCGACCGGGCATGTGAGGACGGGCAGGAGTGACCGGAAGTCCTACCGACAAGCCACGCCCACAACAGCAGCTCACCCACGGACCGCCAGCGCGCACACCGCCAGCACGCAGACCGCAGGCACGCAGACCGCAGGCACGGACTGTCGACGCAAGGCCGCCCACGCGGGGACCACCTGCGGCGCGAAGCCTGCGCAGACGAGGCCCGTCCAGGGGTTACTCAGGTAGAGGTCACCTAGACGAGGTCCGCCCGCCTAGGAATCACGCGCCCAGGAAGCACACACGCGCGAGCTGACCGCGGTGCGAGGTCAACGCAGCGGCGACCCACCAGAGTTACCCAGGCGGCGGTTACCCATGTGAGGGCACCCAGCCAGGTTGCGTCCACGGAGGTGGTGTACGAGTTTCCGCTGGTCATAGGCGTGGCGTCGTGAACTGAGACGGCCACCGCGTGATCCTTTCGAACAGCTCAGTTCAAGATCGAAAGGACACGACGCGATGGCCGTCAACGATAGTGTGGACCCCGCCGGCTGGTTCGCCGAGCAGATCGGGGCGTGTGAACCAGATCTGCTCCGAACCATGGTCAAGACCATGGCCGAGGCGCTGATGAGCGCCGAAGCCGACGCCGTCTGCGGGGCGGAGTACGGGCAACGGTCCGGCGAGCGCGTCAACCGCCGCAACGGCTACCGGGAGCGGGACTGGGACACCCGCGCCGGCACCGTGGAGCTGGCGATCCCGAAGCTACGTTCGGGTTCCTACTTTCCCGAGTGGCTGCTGGAACGCCGCCGTCGTGCCGAGCAGGCCCTGGTCTCGGTGGTCGCCACCTCTTACCTGCTGGGGGTCTCGACCCGGCGGGTGGACAAGCTGGTGGACCAGCTCGGCATCAAGGGCATCTCCAAGAGCCAGGTGAGTCAAATGTCGAAGGTCCTGGACGACCAGGTCGAGGCCTTCCGCAGCAGGGCCTTGGACGCCGGCCCGTACTCCTTCGTCTGGATGGACGCCCTGACCCAGAAGGTCCGCGAGGGCGGCCGCACCGTCAACGTCCACGTGCTCGTGGCCACGGCGGTGAACGCCGACGGGCACCGGGAGATCCTCGGAGTCGAGGTCACCTCCGCCGAAGACGGTGCCGGCTGGCTGGCGTTCTTGCGCGGCCTGGTCGCCCGCGGCCTGAGCGGGGTCCAACTCGTCATCTCTGATGCCCACCGCGGCCTCATCGAGGCGATCGCCGCGACCCTGCCGGGTGCTGCGTGGCAGCGGTGCCGCACCCACTACCTGCGCAATCTGCTGACCAAGGTGCCCAAGTCGGCGCAGCCGTGGGTCGCGACACTGGTGCGGACCATCTTCGACCAGCCCGCTGCCGAAGAAGTCGCCGCCCAGCATGGCCGTGTGGTGGCCAGTCTGGAGGCCAAATACCCCGACGCCGCCGCCCACCTCGACGAGGCCCGCGATGACCTGCTGGCCTTCACCGGCTTCCCGCGCGAGATCTGGCGGCAGATCTGGTCCAACAACCCCCAGGAACGGCTGAACAAGGAGATCCGCCGGCGCACCGACGTGGTCGGGATCTTCCCCGACCGGGCAGCGATCATCCGGCTGGTCGGCGCGGTGCTGATGGAACAGACCGACGAATGGACCGAAGCCCGCCGCTACATGGGCCTGGACTTCCTCGCCAAAGCCCGCCTGCGCCTGCTGCCCGGCGAAACGCCGGACGAGGAAACGGCTCCGCAAGCGATCACCGCTTAACCTGCAGAAACAGGATCACGCGGAGGCTGTCTTACACCACTCCGCTGGACGTGACCCCCAGCCAGGAACCACCCGCGTAAGGGCCACCACGAGGACCGCCACACGGCGGCTAGCCGCGGCGCGATGTCCATGAAGGCGCAACCCACCAGGATCGACCAGACGGCAGTAACCCACATGAGGTCCGCCCACCCAGGAACCACCTACGTAAGGCCACCGCAGGAACCACCACGCGGGGGCTGACCGCCGCGTGGGCTCCACGCAGGCGCGACCCGCCGGCATCAAACAGACCGCGATTACCCACCCGAGGATCGCCCACCCGGGAACCGCCCACGTAAGGCCACCGCAGGAACCACCACGCAGGGGCTGACCGCCGCGTGGACTCCACGCAGGCGCGACGCACCGGCATCAAACAGACCGCGATTACCCACCCGAGGATCGCCCACCCAGGAACCACCGCGTAAGGCCATGGGGACCACCACGCGGAAGCCGGCCGCAGCGCGAGGTCCACGCAGGCGCGACCCACCAGGGTTACCCAGACGGCAGCAACCACACGAGGGTCACCCGACCGGGAACCACCCGCGCAAGGACCGCCATGGGAACCGCCACACGCGGTAGCGGCCTGCTCGGTTGCCTCCGGCCGTCGCGGGTTCGGCGGGGTCAGCCTGTCGCCGGCCTGGCGCCTCCCACGCCATCGCCCGGCACCCTTCACGACACGGCTTTCTCCTTTCCGGGTGGGCGGAGGCGGAGGGCGGCGCTGGAGGCCTCGACCTCGTACAGGCCTCGGGGGCCCGTCGGGCTCTTCCAGAAGCGGTGCCTCAGTGCTCCCCGTACCTCGATGACGTCGCCGTGGGTCCACGCGCGGACCGTGGCCTGGATGTTCGGGTCGTAGGTAACGCAGCGGATCGTGTCGATGGCGTCCTGCGGCGACCTGGCGTCGTGGTGCTCGACGATGAGGCGCCAGACGGCCACTTGGTCATCGCCCGATAACGTCCGCCACTCCGGCTCTCCGGAAAGCCTTCCCACCAAGACGATCTCGTTGACGTGCTCCACCGTCGGCTCCTCTCATGATCGGCCGCCGTCTCCCCGACCACGGCCCTGTATCTACGATGGAGGCTCACACCCGACCGCATAAGGCCCCCCGCACATCTGTGGACAACCATCGGAGACGGATATGGAGAACCTCACCGACCTGGGCAATGACGTCTTCGAAATCGACACGCAAATGGCCGGATATTCGGGCATAACAGCCGGTTATCTCATTCGTTCGGAGCGGCCGTGTCTCGTCGAGACCGGAGCCGGGAACTCGGCCGAAGTCGTGCGTGACGCGTTGTCGGCGGCCGGGATCGGCCCCGGCGATCTGGCGACCGTCGTCGTCACCCACATCCATCTCGATCACGCGGGCGGGGTCGGGGACGTGGCCGAGATGTTCCCGAACGCGGAGATCGTCGTGCACGAGAAGGGCGCCCGGCACCTCGCCGACCCGAGCCGGCTGATGGCCAGCGCGCGCACGGTCTGGGGCAAGGCGCTCGACTCTCTCTTCGGCGATCTGAAGCCCACCGACGCCGTACGGATCCGCGCGGTCGACGACACCGGGATCGTCGACCTCGGTGGCGGCCGTCGCCTCGAGAGCCACTACTCCCCCGGACACGCCAAGCACCATGTGGGGCTGCTCGACTCCCTCACCGGCGACCTGTACGTCGGCGACGCGGCGGGCGTCTACATCCCGGAGACCGCGGACCTGCGCCCGGCCACGCCACCTCCGGACTTCGACCTCGACAGCGCTCTGGCGTCGCTCGACCGGTTCCGCGCGCTCCAGCCGACGCGTCTTCTGTTCAGCCACTATGGGCCGGTGGAGCTCGCGGACGAGACTCTCCAGCGCTCGGCCGAAGAGCTGCGTCTCTGGGTCGAGATGGTGACCGAGGCGTACGACCAGCGCCTCGACCTCGACCACGCGGTGGCCATGGTCCGTGAGCGCACCGACGAGCGCTACAAGGCCCTCGCGCCGGACGCCGACCCCGCCGTGGCCCAGAAGGTCGAGGTGATCTCCGCGACCCGCAACAACGTCGCCGGGATCATGCACGCCTTGGAGAAGGAC
Organism: Actinoallomurus sp. CA-142502; assembly: GCF_050936355.1. Taxonomy (NCBI): domain Bacteria; kingdom Bacillati; phylum Actinomycetota; class Actinomycetes; order Streptosporangiales; family Thermomonosporaceae; genus Actinoallomurus; species Actinoallomurus sp. CA-142502. The sequence continues at coordinate 5,171,135 of NZ_JBNJMY010000001.1, read as the reverse complement.
TCCGTCCGGGGCTGACCACCGGTACGGAGCCCTCTGGCGCACGGAGGCGTCAGCCGTCCTCCGAGTCGTCGTCGATGATCTCCAGGCCCTCGATCTCCGCGTAGCGCTCCGCCGCGTCCGTCTCACCGTCGCGGTCGGCGGCGGCCGCTCGCGCGAACCAGTCGGCCGCCTCCTCCTCACGTCCGGCGTCGGCCAGGGCGTCCGCGTACGCGTAGGAGAGCCGTGCCGACCAGGGGCGGAGGCGCTCGTCCTTGAGCTCGGGGATCTGCAGCGCGAGTACCGCGGCGTCGTGCTGGCCCAGGTCGCGCCGGGCGCCGGACTCGACGATCCGCATCTCGATCGCCTCGGCGGGTGGCAGCCGCTTCGCCTCGTCCGACCTCGCGAGGTCGAGGGCGCGTTCGGGCCGGCCGAGGCCACGCTCGGCGTCGGCCATCACCGACAGGTACGCCTCCTGCCCGGTCAGCCGCCGCGCGGTGCGGAGCTCGGAGAGCGCGACGGACCACAGGCCCGCGTGGTACGCGGCGAGCCCGCACGCCTCCCGTACGACACCGACGCGCGCGGCCTTCCGCCGGGCCGCCAGAGTGTGCTGGTACGCCTGCTCGGCGTCCTCGTCCAGCAGGCGACCGGCCATCACCAGGTGCCGGGCAACGGCCTTCGCCAGGTCCTTGGGAAGCGTCCTCAGCTCGGCCTTTGCCGCGCGGTCCAGCTCGTCACCCGTCACGTCGTCGGGTACGGGCGGGCCCGGGTCCCTCCTGGGCCGGGTCTCGTCCTCCGGACGGCGTTCGAAGGGCTTCCGGCTTCCGCCTGCGGCCCCGCGGCGGTCGGCCGGGCGCCGTCCGCGGTCGCCGGGCCGGCCACCCTCACGACGGCCGCCACCCGGCCGACCGGTGGTGTCACGCCCGGGCGCGCCGGCGCCCGTACGGGCCCCCTGGCGCCGTCCGGACGACTCTCCACGCCGATCGTTGGGCGCGCCCTCGGGCCGGGGCCTGCCGCCGCTCGTCCTGTCACGGCGCTGGAAACCGCCGTCGCGGCGCTCCTGGTCCCTGCCCTCGGAACCGCGGCCGCCGCCAGGGCGTGGCGTACGGCGGGAATCGTCGCGTTTGCCGTACGAGCCGGAGCCCGCCTCGTCGCGCTGCCAGGGACGATCACGATAGGAGGTCTCGGAGTCATTGCGGAACGGCCGGGGCCGACGTGATGTGGGGCGCCCGTCGTCGCGTCCCTTGTCGCGGGGCTTGGAGAAATCGCGGCCCTTCGCGTTTCCGCCCGTGCCTCCGGACCCGGTACGGCCTGCGGAGCCGTCGCGTCGAGGCCCGCGGGCCTGACGGCCGCCGGCCGAGTCGCGTCCGCCGCTCTGCCGGCCACGGGCTCCACCCGCGCCGCCGGGTCGGCGGTCCTTGTTCTGACGTTGGCGCCGATCGTCGTCGTCGCCGTCCCGCCTGTCGCTTTCCGCGCTCATCACACCAGACCGTTCAGCTGGAACACCCGTGGGTCTCCATTGTGCCGTGACAACGCAAAAGGGGCCGCCTGATCAGGCGGCCCCTTTTGTATGGTTGATGTCCGGCGGTGTCCTACTCTCCCACACCGTCCCCGGTGCAGTACCATCGGCGCTGGAGGGCTTAACTTCCGGGTTCGGAATGGGACCGGGTGTTTCCCCACCGCTATGACCACCGAAACGCTTAACAGAACATAACCAGTGGAACAATGGTTCCCGGTCGTGTTCCGGGAACCGCACAGTGAACGCGAGCAACAAAACGTGAGTGTGTTCAAGTCACTCGGCCTATTAGTACCGGTCGACTCCACACCTTGCGGTGCTTCCATCTCCGGCCTATCAACCCAGTCGTCTAGCTGGGGGCCTTACAACCATGAAGGTTGGGAGACCTCATCTCGAGGAAGGCTTCCCGCTTAGATGCTTTCAGCGGTTATCCCGACCGAACGTAGCCAACCAGCCATGCACCTGGCGGTACAACTGGCACACCAGAGGTTCGTCCGTCCCGGTCCTCTCGTACTAGGGACAGACCCTCACAAGTCTCCTACGCGCACAGCGGATAGGGACCGAACTGTCTCGCGACGTTCTAAACCCAGCTCGCGTGCCGCTTTAATGGGCGAACAGCCCAACCCTTGGGACCTACTCCAGCCCCAGGATGCGACGAGCCGACATCGAGGTGCCAAACCTTGCCGTCGATATGGACTCTTGGGCAAGATCAGCCTGTTATCCCCGGGGTACCTTTTAGCCGTTGAGCGACACCCCATCCACACGGTGGTGCCGGATCACTAGGCCCTGCTTTCGCACCTGCTCGACATGTCTGTCTCACAGTCAAGCTCCCTTGTGCCCTTGCACTCAACACCTGATTGCCAACCAGGCTGAGGGAACCTTTGGGCGCCTCCGTTACTCTTTGGGAGGCAACCGCCCCAGTTAAACTACCCACCAGGCACTGTCCCCCACCCGGATCCACGGGTGCGGGTTAGACGCTCAAAACGACCAGAGTGGTATTTCACCAACGACTCCACGGTAACTGGCGTCACCGCTTCACAGTCTCCCACCTATCCTACACAAGACGCTCCAAACGCCAATGCCAAGCTATAGTGAAGGTCCCGGGGTCTTTCCGTCCTGCTGCGCGTAACGAGCATCTTTACTCGTAGTGCAATTTCACCGGGCCTGTGGTTGAGACAGTGGGGAAGTCGTTACGCCATTCGTGCAGGTCGGAACTTACCCGACAAGGAATTTCGCTACCTTAGGATGGTTATAGTTACCACCGCCGTTTACCGGCGCTTAGATTCTCAGCTTCACCCCGAAGGGCTGACCAGTCCTCTTAACGTTCCGGCACCGGGCAGGCGTCAGTCCGTATACAGCGTCTTACGACTTCGCACGGACCTGTGTTTTTAGTAAACAGTCGCTTCCCCCTGGTATCTGCGACCCCCACCAGCTCACAACGCTAGGTCGGTCACCAGCAGGGGCCCCCCTTCTCCCAAAGTTACGGGGGCAATTTGCCGAGTTCCTTAACCACAGTTCACCCGATCGCCTTGGTATTCTCTACCTGACCACCTGAGTCGGTTTAGGGTACGGGCCGCCGACACACATCGCTAGAGGCTTTTCTCGACAGCATGGGATCACTCACTTCACCTAAATCGGCTCGGCATCACATCTCACCCTCATGCACCACGGATTTACCTATGGTGCGGGCTACATGCTTACCCCAGGACAACCATCGCCTGGGCTGAGCTACCCTCCTGCGTCACCCCATCACTTGCCTACTACCACCTCAGGTCCCGCACTCGCCCCGGCAAGGTCCCCGAAGGAACCAAACGGAGTCCGCGTGGTTAGTATCAGTGGGTTCAGCATGGGCGCGTGTCAGCGGGTACGGGAATATCAACCCGTTGTCCATCGACTACGCCTCTCGGCCTCGCCTTAGGTCCCGACTTACCCTGGGCGGATTAGCCTGCCCCAGGAACCCTTGGTCATCCGGCGGAGGGGTTTCTCACCCCTCATTCGCTACTCATGCCTGCATTCTCACTCGTGTGGCCTCCACGACTGGCTCACGCCGCCGCTTCACCGCCCACACGACGCTCCCCTACCCACCCCAACCCCTGGATGCGACCCACAAGGAGTCTCACCTGAGTATTGCTGGGATGCCACGGCTTCGGCGGTGTGCTTGAGCCCCGCTACATTGTCGGCGCGGAATCACTTGACCAGTGAGCTATTACGCACTCTTTCAAGGGTGGCTGCTTCTAAGCCAACCTCCTGGTTGTCACGGCAACTCCACATCCTTTACCACTTAGCACACGCTTAGGGGCCTTAGCCGATGATCTGGGCTGTTTCCCTCTCGACTACGAACCTTATCGCCCGCAGTCTCACTGCCACGCTCTCACTTACCGGCATTCGGAGTTTGGCTGACTTCAGTAAGCTTGTCGGCCCCCTAGGCCATCCAGTAGCTCTACCTCCGGCAAGAAACACGTGACGCTGCACCTAAATGCATTTCGGGGAGAACCAGCTATCACGGAGTTTGATTGGCCTTTCACCCCTACCCACAGGTCATCCCCCAGGTTTTCAACCCTGGTGGGTTCGGTCCTCCACACGGTCTTACCCGCGCTTCAACCTGCCCATGGGTAGATCACTCCGCTTCGGGTCTACAGCATGCGACTCAAACGCCCTATTCAGACTCGCTTTCGCTACGGCTCCCCCACACGGGTTAACCTCGCCACACACCATAACTCGCAGGCTCATTCTTCAAAAGGCACGCCATCACCCCAACACCCACAAGGAATGCAAGGCTCTGACGGCTTGTAAGCACACGGTTTCAGGTACTCTTTCACGACCCCTCACCGGGGCACTTTTCACCTTTCCCTCACGGTACTAGTCCGCTATCGGTCACCAGGAAGTATTTAGGCTTACCAGGTGGTCCTGGCAGATTCACACGAGATTTCACGAGCCCCGTGCTACTCGGGAAACACCCAATGGAGACAACAAGGTTTCACCTACCGGACTATCACCGACTACGGTCGACCATTCCAGATCGTTCGACTACCTCATTGTTTTCTTACTCCACGCCCAGTCAGCGGACCAGACAAGAATGCTCCCACAACCCCACACACGCAACGCCCGCCGGCTATCACACGCGCATGGTTTAGCCTGATCCCCTTTCGCTCACCACTACTCAGGGAATCACATGTTGTTTTCTCTTCCTACGGGTACTGAGATGTTTCACTTCCCCGCGTTACCACCAACCACCCTATACATTCAGATGGCGGCAACACCCCATGACGGGTGCTAGGTTTCCCCATTCGGAAACCCCCGGATCAACGCTCGGTTGCCAACTCCCCGGGGCATATCGCAGGCTCCCACGTCCTTCATCGGCTCCTGATGCCAAGGCATCCACCGTGTGCTCTTAAAAACTTGAACACAACACAAGAAAAAAGATGCTCGCGTTCACTATGCAGTTCTCAAAACACGAACGGGACACCAACCAACAACCACCACCACGACCACCAGAAACCTGATGCGGTATGAGAGGCTCAGCCGGCCCGCCCGCCCAAACCCCACCCACCAACCATGGCAGACAAGATCCGAGACGGCCCGAAGAGACGAACCCGAAAAGCTCCAAGAGCTCCCGTGCCCGTTCCCTCAGGACCCAACAGTGTGCTCGCACCAGCCACCACCCCGACATCTCGCGTTCCCACTCCCAGGAAACCTGGGCGGTACTAACCAGACCGGCATGACAACCGACACGAATAGCCAGTGCTCCACCTATGAGCAAACCCACCCACGAGACATTCGCCCGTGGCATGAGTCATGGACCAACACCCCCAGACTCGATCGCCTGGTGCGTGCGGCCAGTGATGCTCCTTAGAAAGGAGGTGATCCAGCCGCACCTTCCGGTACGGCTACCTTGTTACGACTTCGTCCCAATCGCCGGCCCCACCTTCGACGGCTCCCCCCACAAGGGTTGGGCCACCGGCTTCGGGTGTTGCCGACTTTCGTGACGTGACGGGCGGTGTGTACAAGGCCCGGGAACGTATTCACCGCAGCGTTGCTGATCTGCGATTACTAGCGACTCCGACTTCATGGGGTCGAGTTGCAGACCCCAATCCGAACTGAGACCGGCTTTCCGGGATTCGCTCCACCTCACGGTTTCGCAGCCCTTTGTACCGGCCATTGTAGCATGTTTGCAGCCCAAGACATAAGGGGCATGATGACTTGACGTCATCCCCACCTTCCTCCGAGTTGACCCCGGCAGTCTCCCATGAGTCCCCACCATTACGTGCTGGCAACATGGAACGAGGGTTGCGCTCGTTGCGGGACTTAACCCAACATCTCACGACACGAGCTGACGACAGCCATGCACCACCTGTCACCGGCCCAAAAGGACCCCGCATCTCTGCGAGTTTTCCGGTGATGTCAAACCTTGGTAAGGTTCTTCGCGTTGCGTCGAATTAAGCAACATGCTCCGCCGCTTGTGCGGGCCCCCGTCAATTCCTTTGAGTTTTAGCCTTGCGGCCGTACTCCCCAGGCGGGGCGCTTAATGCGTTAGCTACGGCACGGAGTCCGTGGAAAGACCCCACACCTAGCGCCCAACGTTTACGGCGTGGACTACCAGGGTATCTAATCCTGTTCGCTCCCCACGCTTTCGCTCCTCAGCGTCAGGTAAGGCCCAGAGAACCGCCTTCGCCACCGGTGTTCCTCCCGATATCTGCGCATTTCACCGCTACACCGGGAATTCCATTCTCCCCTACCTACCTCTAGTCTGCCCGTATCCACCGCAGGCCCGAGGTTAAGCCTCGGGTTTTCACGGCAGACGCGACAAACCACCTACGAGCTCTTTACGCCCAATAATTCCGGACAACGCTTGCGCCCTACGTATTACCGCGGCTGCTGGCACGTAGTTAGCCGGCGCTTCTTCCCCACCTACCGTCACGTTAGCTTCGTCGGTGGTGAAAGAGGTTTACAACCCGAAGGCCTTCATCCCCCACGCGGCGTCGCTGCGTCAGGCTTCCGCCCATTGCGCAATATTCCCCACTGCTGCCTCCCGTAGGAGTCTGGGCCGTGTCTCAGTCCCAGTGTGGCCGGTCACCCTCTCAGGCCGGCTATCCGTCGTCGCCTTGGTAGGCCATCACCCCACCAACAAGCTGATAGACCGCGAGTCCATCCTCAGCCGAAAAACTTTCCACCCTCACACCATGCGGTGGAGGGTCATATCCGGTATTAGACCCAGTTTCCCGGGCTTATCCCAGAGCCAAGGGCAGGTTACTCACGTGTTACTCACCCGTTCGCCGCTCGAGTACCCCGAAGGGCCTTTCCGCTCGACTTGCATGTGTTAAGCACGCCGCCAGCGTTCGTCCTGAGCCAGGATCAAACTCTCCGTTAAGGTCAAAACGACAACCACCCGAAGGGTGACTGCCAAACCTGAAGAGAAAAACAATCCCGGCAAGAATCATTCTTGCCAAAGGAATCCAAAACCAAACCGACCAACCCACCGAATGACGGGCCAACCAGCCTGGTCGAGGACCAAAAGGCACTGGCTTTTAGCACACTGTTGAGTTCTCAAGAAACGGACACCACCTTCGTGAACCCTTCCGGGCTCTCTCCGGGGCAACCCTTCTAACTTACCACCCTCAGCTAGTTTGTCAACCCCGAGATCCGAAGATCTTAAAGATCAACCCACCACCAGAAGACGGACCCCGCGACACGACCACCCAGCAGACAAACAACATCCACCAGGATGATCACTCATCGAAGGGACCCCACCCGGGCCGGCCACCTAGCAGGCGTCCTGCATCCCGTTCGTCGGGGCAACTCCCCCAGTCTACCTCGTCCAAACCGTGGTCCGGACCAAGAAGCTCTGTAAGAGTCTGCTTGCCCTGAGGCCGGGCCGCCTTGCGGCGTTCCGTTCCCTCGCGGGCAAGAAGAACGTTACGTGCCCGGCTCCAACCCGTCAAATTGCGGTAACTTGCGCCAACGCCCCCGCTCAGAGACGGGTTTCGCGCTAATCCCCAGCTCAGGGACGCCGGTCGTGACCAGACCGTGATCACCCCTTTCGACCCCCTGAGCGCATCGGTAGACGCAGTCACACCAGTCCGCTGAGCAGCCCTCATGGAGAGATCAATGAGCGGCTTCAAGCCGAGCGAGCGGCTGCCATCGAATCGTTCGAATGGGCACCACGGCCGGCCTGGCACGGAGGAGGCTGGTGCATAAGCGTGAGTCTCCTTGGAAACACCGACCAGTCTGGTCACCCCAGCCGGCAGCTTCACCGGAGCCGAACCGACCACAACTCCTGCCGCCGTCCCGGCCCGCTCACACAGAGTCAGGTTGAGGCGGCCACGCAACCCCAATAGGGCGGCGCCGTGCCGGACAGCGGTCGTGAGCTCGCCGCGGAGGCCAACTGGAGCAGGAACGAGGCATCGGACTCCAGCCGACCGACTGGTCACCATATGCACCGCACCGCGACATGGTCGCCGTAATGAGCAACACGACGCCGACCCTGCGCTGCAACGACGAACGCCGCGAGGAGCGGACCGAGCTGATCTGCCATGGAGACGAAGGCCGCTGCCTTTACGTTGTAGATCATCGAAACAGGTGGCGAGACCGTCAGCGGTGTGAGGTGCAGGGCCTCGGCGGGCGCGGTGACCGCGTCCTCCTCACGCAGGCCGCACAGGGGTCGGTCTCGGTGAGGAGGACACGAGTATCGGCCGGATGCCCGCCGACCGACCCGGCCAACACGGCGGAACCCGCGTCTCAGGGCCGACCACCGAAGGGACCGAGCCGACCGCCGCCCACGTCGCCACACCGCTCGCCCTCACGGCCAGGTATCCACCGACCAACCCGACCGACATGACGAACCCATGTCTCAGGGCCGACCACCGAAAGGATCGAGCCGACCGCCGCCGCCCACGTCGCCACGCCGCTCGCCCCCACGGTCCCGGCCGACACGGCGAACCCCCGTCTCAGGGCCGACCCATCGCCACCCACGTCGTCGCGCCGTTCGCCCTCACGGTCCTGCTGTCCTTGCCGTGCGCGGCCGGCGCACCGGTTCCCCGCCACGGTCCGAGATGGGCCGGCCCGCTCCCCCGGTTCTCCAGGCCGCCGGGCACGGCCTGGAGACACGGTTAGGAGACCGTCACACCGCCGACGTTGCGCTTCCCGCGGCGCAGGACCAGGAAGCGGCCGTGGAGCAGGTCCGACGGCGACGGCATGGCCGCCTCGTCGGTCACCTTGACGTTGTTGACGTACGCGCCGCCCTGGGCGATCGTGCGGCGAGCCTCCGACTTGCTGCCCACCAGCTTCGTCTCCGTCAGCAGGTCCACCACCGACGGCAGCGGAGCCGACACCTCGGCCGACGGGACCGACGCCAGGGCGCTCTCCAGCGTCCGTTCGTCCAGCTCCCCCAGGTCCCCCTGGCCGAACAGCGCCCGGGACGCGGCGATCACCTTGCCCGTCTCGTCCTCGCCGTGGACGAGGGTCGTCAGCTCCTCCGCGAGGGCACGCTGGGCCAGCCGGGCGGCGGGACGGTCGCTGGTCGCCTTCTCCAGCTCCTCGATCTCCTCCCGGCCGCGGAAGCTGAAGAACTTCAGGAACCGTACGACGTCGCGGTCATCGGCGTTGAGCCAGAACTGGTAGAAGGCGTACGGCGTCGTCAGCGACGGATCCAGCCAGTACGTCTCCCCGCCCGCCGTCTTGCCGAACTTCGTGCCGTCCGCCCGGGTCACCAGCGGCGTCGTCAGCGCGTGGGCCGTGCCGCCCTCCGCCCGGCGGATGAGGTCGACGCCGGAGGCGAGGTTCCCCCACTGGTCGCTGCCGCCGGTCTGGAGCCGGCAGCCGTAGCGGCGGTAGAGCTCCAGGTAGTCCAGCGACTGCAGCAGCATGTAGCTGAACTCGGTGTAGCTCAGCCCGGTGGTCTCCAGGCGGTTGCGGACCATGTCGCGGGCCAGCATGCGGTTCACCGGGAAGTGCTTGCCGACGTCGCGCAGGAACTCGATGGCCGACATCGGGCCGGTCCAGTCGAGGTTGCTGACGATCAGGCCCTCGTCGTCGCTGAGCGACAGGAACCGCGAGACCTGTTCCCGGATCCGCTCGAGCCAGCCCGCCACGACGTCTTCGGAGTTCAGCGTCCGCTCGGCGCTCTTGCCCGACGGATCGCCGATCAGGCCCGTCGCGCCGCCGACCAGGCCGATCGTGCGGTGCCCGGCGAGCTGGAAACGCCGCAGCGTCAGGAGCTGGACCAGGTTGCCGAGGTGCAGCGACGGCGCGGTCGGGTCGAACCCGCAGTAGAGCGTGACCGGCCCCGCGGCGAGCATGGCTCGCAGTTCGTCCAGGTCAGTGGACTGCGCGATCAAGCCGCGCCACGCGAGGTCATCCAGAATGTCGGTCACGTTCTCCCTCGTCTCGTCGAGCGTCCGGCAACGAGCATGCCGGTGGGCCGAGGATAAAAATAGTGGTTTTCAGCCCTGGTCTATCACCGTACGGCGTCGTGGCGTGTGCAGCCGGTACGGGGACACGCTCGGGTCGCCGTCGATCCAGAACCGCCACGGCACGTCCTTGGCGCTGCTGACTCCCGTGCGCGGGCCCGTGCGGAAGGACGGCGCGGGTGATCCGGACGAGACGCGCAGCGGGCTGTCCGGGTCGCAGACGTCGGTGCCGGACAGTTCGCGGTCGATGGCCAGGGCCTCGCACAGCCGCGCCGGTCCGCGCGCGAGATCGCGGGTGGCCGAGCGGGGCCGGCGGGCCGCGGCCAGCTCACGACCTTCGACGATCTCGCCGGCCCGCAGCAGCACCGCCGCCGCCGTGCCCTCACCCAGGCAGACCAGGTTGACGCAGAAGTGCATGCCGTAGGTGAAGTAGACGTACGCGTGGCCGGGCGGGCCGAACATCACCGCGTTGCGTTTCGTCGGGCCCCGGTAGGCGTGCGAGGCCGGGTCGCGCGGGCCGGCGTACGCCTCGACCTCGGTCAGCCGCACCGAGACGACGCCCTCGGCCGTGGTGCGGGTGAGCACGCAGCCGAGGAGGTCCGGCGCGACCTCCTCGGCCAGGCGATCGAAGAACGAACGCGGCAGCACGTCGGCCATCAGGAGCCGCCGGCCGCCCAGGACGCGTGGGAGTCGGCGAGCGACCGCAATGCGGTCAGCTGCTGGGCGACCCGATCGGGTGAGGTGCCGCCGTACGCCTTGCGGGCGGCGAGGGCCCCCTGCACCGAGAACACGTCGCGTACGTCGGGGGTCAGGTGCGGCGACACCTTGGCCAGCTCCTCGTCGGTGAGGTCGCCGAAGTCCTTGTCGTTGACCTGGCACCAGACCACGAGGTGACCGACGACCTCGTGCGCGTCGCGGAACGGCACGCCCTTGCGGACCAGCAGCTCGGCCAGGTCGGTGGCGAGGGCGAAGCCCTGGGGCGCCAGCGACTCCAGCCGGGCGGTGTTGACGCGCATCGTGGCGATGAGCCCGGACACGGCCGGCAGGACCAGGAGCAGGGTCTCGACGGCGTCGAAGACGCCCTCTTTGTCCTCCTGCAGGTCACGGTTGTAGGTCAGCGGCAGGCCCTTGAGCGTCGTGAGCAGGGCGGTGAGGTGGCCGATGAGACGGCCGCTCTTGCCGCGCGCGAGCTCCGCGACGTCCGGGTTCTTCTTCTGCGGCATGATCGAGGAGCCGGTGGCGTAGGTGTCGTCCATCTCGATCCACCGGAACTCCTGCGACGCCCACAGCACCACCTCCTCGCCGAGCCGCGACAGGTGCACGCCGATCAGCGCGGCGGCGGCCAGGAACTCCACGGCGAAGTCACGGTCGCTGACCGCGTCCATGGAGTTGGGCGCGGCCGCGTCGAACCCGAGCTCGTCGGCGACCGTCTCGGGGTCGAGCGGCAGTGAGGACCCGGCGAGCGCGCCGGATCCGAGCGGGCTGACGGCGGCGCGCTTGTCCCAGTCGCGCAGCCGGTCGACGTCGCGGGCGAACCCCTGGACGTGGGCCAGCAGCTGGTGGGAGAACAGCACCGGCTGCGCGTGCTGCAGGTGCGTCATGCCGGGCGCGGCCACGCCCATGTTCTGCTCGGCCTGCGCGATGAGCGCGGTCTCCAGCTCGACGAGCCGCGACACGATCTGGCGTACGTGGTCGCGTAGGTAGAGCCGCATGTCGGTGGCGACCTGGTCGTTGCGGCTACGGCCGGCGCGCAGCTTTCCGCCGAGAGTGCCCAGGCGCTCCAGGAGGCCGCGCTCGAGGGCGGTGTGCACGTCCTCGTCGGCCACGGCGGGCCGGAACTCACCGGAGCGGCAGGCCGCCTCCAGGTCGTCGAGCGCGTCCAGCATGCGGGACAGCTCGTCGTCGGTGAGCAGGCCCGCACGGTGCAGCACCCGCGCGTGGGCTCGCGACCCGAGCAGATCGTACGGCGCGAGGCGCCAGTCGAACTGCACGCTCACCGACAGCCGGGCGAGGGCCTCCGACGGCCCGCCCTCGAACCGTCCGCCCCACAGCCTGGTCGGCGTCCTGCGGTGTTGCTCATCCGTCACGCTGGTTCTTCTCTCACGAATCGACGACGACATGGAGTGTTCTCCGTTACCCACTGCAATATCACGGCTGGACGCGTGCGGCGGACCTGGCGGTCACGCCTCGCGGTCACGGCGCTCACGAACGAACGGGGTCCTGGACGTACCCCTAGGCTCCTCGTTCCGCACTCTCCGGAGCCGGGCGCGCGCCGGCGGGCACATGCCGCAGGTCGTCCGCCGGATGCCACGACGGCGGAGCCGGGTGGCCGGAGTCGGTGTCGCGCGGCGGCTCGGCGCGGCGCTCGGTCAGCGCCAGCAGCGACGACGCGAGGTCGGCGCCGCCGGACGGATCGCGCGAGATGACCAGGACCGTGTCGTCGCCGGCGACCGTGCCGAGCACGGACGACCAGTCGGCGTGGTCGATGGCCGAGGCGAGCAGCTGCGCGGCGCCCGGAGGCGTACGCACGATCACGAGGTTGGCGGAGGACTCCGCGGACACGAGGAGCTCCTGCGCGAGCCGGGCCAGCCGGCCGGTGAAGGTCTCGGCGCCGCGCGGCCGGGCCCGGCGGATGCGTTCGCCGCCCTCCCCGGGCACGGTGTAGATCAGCGAGCCGTCCGCGGCCCGCAGCTTGACCACGCCGATGTCCACGAGGTCGCGGGAGAGCGTCGCCTGGGTCACGTCGACTCCCTCGTCGGCGAGCAGCTTGGCCAGCTCGCTCTGGGAGTGCACGGCGTTGCGGCCCAGCAGCTCGACGATGCGCGACTGCCGCGCGGTCTTGGTCAGGGGCGTGGTCATGAGTCCCGCGTCCCACCCCGTGAGAACGCTCCACGGGCTCCGTGTGCGCGGCGGAGCCCGGGAGCCGCGGCGGAGGCGCCGGGCCCGCCGCTTCGCTCGCTTCGCTCGATCATGTCTTCCTCAAGATATCCGGCAACGCCCCGGTGAAGGAGGCGACTTCGCCGGATGTGATGATCAAAGGCGGTGCGACGCGGATGACGTCGGGCTTGACCGCGTTGACGAGGAAGCCGGCGTCGCGGGCGGCCGCCTCGACGTCGGCCGACTTCGGCTCGGACAGCACGAGGGCGCGCCACAGACCGGCGCCGCGGACGCGGGCCAGCAGCGGGTGGCCGGCCGCCGCGATGCCGTCGGCGAGCTGCTCGCCGACGGCGGTGACGTGGTCGAGCAGGCCTTCCTTGTCGATCGTGTCGAGGACGGCGAGGGCCGCGGCGCAGGCGATCGGGTTGCCGCCGAACGTCGAGCCGTGGTCGCCCTTGCCGAACGCGGTGCCGTAGTCGCCGAAACCGACGCACGCGCCGATCGGCAGGCCGCCGCCCAGACCCTTCGCGAGGGTGATCACGTCGGGGCGGATGCCCTCGCGCTGGTGCTGGAACCACACGCCGGTACGGCCGATGCCGCTCTGGATCTCGTCGATGACCAGGGCCGCGCCGGTCTCGTCGCAGATCTGCCGCGCGGCGGCGAGGTAGCCCTGCGGGGCCGGTACGACGCCGCCCTCGCCCTGGGTCGGCTCGAGGAACACCGCGGCGCACTCGCCGGTCACGGCCTCGCGCAGCTCGTCGACGGAGCCGTAGGTCACGAAGCGAACATCCGCCCCGAACGGCCCGAACGGCTCTCGGATCGACGCCTTGCCGGTCAGCGCGAGCGCGCCCATCGTACGGCCGTGGAACCCGCCGTCGGCGGCGACGACGTACGTCCGGTCGGGGCCGGCGTGCCGGCGGACCAGCTTGTAGGCGGCCTCGTTGGCCTCGGCGCCGGAGTTGGTGAAGAAGACCCGTCCGTCGCCGCCGAGCAGCCCGAGGAGGCGTTCGGCGAGGCGGACGCCGGGCTCGTGGACGAAGAGGTTCGAGGTGTGCGCGAGCGTGCCGGCCTGCGCCGAGACGGCCTCGACCAGGGCCGGATGCGCGTGCCCGAGCGCGGAGACGGCGATGCCGGCGATGAGGTCGAGGTAGGGGTTGCCGTCGGCGTCCCAGACGCGGCAGCCCTCGCCGCGGGCCAGTGCGAGCGGCGGCACTCCGTAGTTGGGCATCATCGCCGTCTCGAAACGGCTCCGTAGATCACTCATTCCGGCACCACCATCGTCCCGATCCCTTCGTCGGTGAAGATCTCCAGTAGCAGCGAGTGCTCGATGCGGCCGTCGAGGACGTGGGCCTGGGGCACGCCGCCGCGTACGGCGCGCAGGCACGCCTCCATCTTGGGCACCATGCCGGCCGACAGTTCGGGCAGCATCGTCTCCAGCTCCGCGGCGGTCAGCCGGGCGATCACGTCGCCCGGGTCGCCGGAGGGCGGCCAGTCGGCGTACAGGCCGTCGACGTCGGTGAGCACGATGAGCTTGGTCGCCTGCAGCGCCACGGCCAGCGCGCCGGCCGCGGTGTCGGCGTTGACGTTGTAGACCTCGCCGTCGTCACCGCGCGCGATGCTGGAGATGACGGGGATGCGGCCGTCGTCGAGCAGGCTGCGCACGGCGCCGGCGTCGACCTGGACGATCTCACCGACCTGGCCGATGTCGACCGACTCGCCGTCGACGATCGCGGGCTTGCGCTCGGCGGTGAACAGGCGCGCGTCCTCGCCCGACATGCCGACGCCGAAGGCGCCGTGCCGGTTGAGCATGCCGACGACGTCGCGGCTGACCTGGCCGACCAGCACCATGCGGACGACGTCCATGGTCTCGGGGGTGGTGACGCGCAGGCCCGCCTTGAAGCTGGACTCGATGCCGAGGCGGTCGAGCTGGGCGTTGATCTGCGGGCCGCCGCCGTGCACGACGACCGGGCGCAGCCCGGCGTAACGGAGGAACGCGACGTCCTGGGCGAAGGCCGGCCGGAGCTCCTCGTCGGTCATGGCGTGGCCGCCGTACTTGATCACGACGGTCTTGCCGTGGAACTCCTGCAGCCACGGCAGCGCCTCGATGAGCGTCGTCGCCTTGCGCAGTGCCTCGACGGCGTCGCGGGTCGGGGGGAGGGCGGTCATGAGGAGTACGCGGAGTTCTCGTGGACGTAGTCGGCGGTCAGGTCCGTGGTGTGGATCGTCGCGCTGTGAGTGCCGGCGCTGAGGTCGACGGTGATCGTGACGTCGCGGGGTCGCATGTCCACCTTGGAGCGGTCGTCGCCGAACGAACCGTTGCGGCACACCCAGACCCCGTTGATCGCGACGTTGAGCCGGTCGGGCTCGAAGACCGCCTCGGTCGTGCCGACCGCGGACAGCACGCGACCCCAGTTGGGGTCCTCGCCGTGGATGGCGCACTTGAGCAGGTTGCTGCGGGCGACCGCGCGGCCGGCCACCACCGCGTCGTGGTCGTTCGCCGCCCCGACGACCTCGATGGCGATCGCCTTCGTGGCGCCCTCGGCGTCGATCAGGAGCTGACGGGCGAGGTCGGCGCACACGTCGGTGACCGCCGCGGTCAGCTCGGCCTCGTCGGCGCGGACACCGGTGGCGCCACTGGCGAGCAGGAGCACCGTGTCGTTGGTGGACATGCAGCCGTCGGTGTCGAGCCGGTCGAAGGTCAGCCCGGTGGCGTGCCGCAGGACCCGGTCGAGGGTCTCGGGCTCGGCCTCGGCGTCGGTGGTGATGACGCAGAGCATCGTGGCGAGCGCCGGGGCGAGCATGCCCGCGCCCTTGGCCATGCCGCCGACCGTGTAGCCGCCGGCGGCCCGCCGGAAGGCGATCTTGGCGACGGTGTCGGTGGTGCGGATCGCGTCGGCCGCGGCGAGCCCGCCGTCGCGGGACAGCTCCCCGGCCGCGGCGGCCACGCCCGGCAGCAGCCGGTCCATCGGAAGCCGCTCGCCGATCAGGCCGGTGGAGCAGACCGCGATCTCGGCGGCGGAGTCGCCGAGGACGTCGGCGGCCTTCTCGGCGGTCTGGTGGGTGTCCTGGAAGCCGTCGGAGCCGGTACAGGCGTTGGCGCCGCCGGAGTTGAGCACGACCGCGTGCACGCGTCCGGCGCGCAGGACCTGCTCGGACCACAGCACCGGCGCGGCCTTGACGCGGTTGCGGGTGAACACTCCGGCCGCCGCGCGGGACGGCCCGTCGTTGACGATCAGCGCGAGGTCGCGCTGGCCGCCGTCCTTGAGGCCGGCGGCGACGCCGGCGGCGCGGAAGCCGAGTGGAGCGGTAACGCTCATGGGGCGACTCCGATCGTGGTGAGGCCGAGATCCTCGGGCAGGCCGAGGGCGAGGTTCGCGCTCTGGACGGCACCGCCGGCGGTGCCCTTGGTCAGGTTGTCGATGGCGGCCACCGCGACGATGCGTCCTGCCCGCTCGTCGAGGGTGACCTGCACCGCGGCGACGTTGGCGCCGAGCGTCATGGCGGTGGAGGGCCACTGGCCCTCGGGCAGCAGCCGGACGAAGGGCTCGTCGGCGTAGGCACGGTCGTACGCCTCGCGCAGCCCGGCCGCGGTCAGGCCCGGCGCGGCCTTGGCCGTGCAGGTGGCGAGGATGCCGCGGCTCATCGGCGCGAGGGTCGGGGTGAAGGACACCGTCACCGGGGCTCCGGCCACGGCGGACAGCTGCTGGGCGATCTCGGGGGTGTGCCGGTGGACGCCGCCCACGGCGTACGCGCTCATCGCGCCCATGACCTCGCTGCCGAGCAGGTGCGGCTTGGCCGCGCGGCCCGCGCCGGAGGTGCCGGAGGCGGCGACGACGACGGCGTCGGGCTCGGCGGCGCCCGCGGCGTACGCCGGGAAGAGCGCGAGCAGCGACACGGTCGGGTAGCAGCCGGGCACCGCGATGCGTCGCGTGGAGCGGAGCCGCTCACGGGCGCCGGGCAGCTCGGGCAGGCCGTAGGGCCAGGTGCCGGCGTGCGGCGTGCCGTAGAAGTGCTCCCACTCGCCCGCGTCATCGAGGCGGAAGTCGGCGCCGCAGTCGACCACGAGCACGTCGTCGCCGAGCGTGGCGGCGATCGCTCCGGACTGGCCGTGCGGCAGGGCGAGGAAGACGACGTCGTGCCCGGCGAGGGTCTCGGCGGTCGTCTCCTCGAGCACCCGGTCGGCGAGCGGATGCAGGTGCGGGTGGTGCGCCCCGAGGCGCGTGCCCGCGCTGGACCCGGCGGTCAGTGTGCCGATCGCGAAGCCGGGATGGCCGGCCAGGACGCGCAGCAGCTCGCCGCCCGCGTATCCGCTCGCTCCGGCGACCGCCGCACGCGCACCCATACGTCACGTCTCCACTCTCGAGGCAATGGTGAAAGTATGCATTGAGATGCATCATCATGCAAGACTGATCTTCGCGGACGGTGACCACCCGGAACGGCTCGCAAGCCGATGACCTGCGGGCACGCGGAGGGTACGGCCGAACACGGCCACCCCGGCCGGGGCCCGGACCACGCGCGGTGACATCAGAGGCGGGCGAGGTGCGCGGCGACCGCACGCGCGGCGGCGACCGCGACCCGGTGGAGCCGAGCGGCGTCGGCGGAGCCGGCGAGGTTGCTCGACCGCAGCCAGACCGTGGACGAGCGTCCGGAGTCGATGCCGTCGGTCGCGTCGAAGGCGAACGCGGCGTCGGCGACGCCCGGGAGGTCGGTGACGCCCGACCGGCTGCTGTTGATCTTGTCGGTGGTGTGCGCGGAGACCTGGGATTGCCGTCTCTTGTCCGCGAAGTACGCCTCGGCCAGGCCCGGCGCCGTCAGCGCGTCCCGTGGGGTGAAGTGCTGGACCCACAGCTCGAGCGAGCCCTCACCGAGGCCGTCGCCCCAGTGACAGCCCTGCGTCTCGGCGGTGGCCGTCCGGCCGGCACCGAGACCTGACGCCTCCGTGGACGTGAGCAGCGAGCAGGGCTGGGGCATGGTCGCGAACCGCCCTCGCCGCGGGTCGGCGGCCGCCGGCGGGGCGTCCGACGCGTCGTCCTTGCCGGCGAGCGCGATCCCGGCCGGTACGGCGACCGCGCAGGTCAGCGCCGCCGCGAGGATGGCCAGGAGCGGGCCGCGCCGCCGATGCCACGGGGCCGGGCGCACCGGGGCCGTCGGTACGACCGCCATCACCCGGCCGGCCGTGTCGGCGCCCGGCCAGAGAGCGGGCGCCTCTCCCCCGGCCACGCGACGCAGGAACGCGCGTATCTCCTCCGGCGGCGGCCGGCGTGCCGGGTCCCTGGCGAGCAGGGCCATGAGGAGGGGGCCCAGCGGCCCGGCCCGGTGCGGCGGGACGGGCTCCTCGGTCAGCACGGCGCTCAGCGTGCCGGCCACGGTCCGCCGGGTGAACGGCGACCGGCCCTCCGCCGCGGTGTACAGCGTGGCCCCGAGCGACCACAGGTCCGAGGACGGCCCGGCGGTGTCACCGCGAAGCCGTTCGGGCGCCATGTAGCCCGGCGACCCGACCAGGCCCCCGGAGGCGGTCAGCGACACGTCGCCGGCGAGCGTGGCGATGCCGAAGTCGGTGAGGACCACCCGGCCGTCGTCGCACAGGAAGACGTTGCCCGGCTTGACGTCGCGATGGAGCACGCCCTCCGCGTGGGCCACGCCGAGGGCGTCCAGCACGGCCAGCCCGATCTCGGCCACCCGACGCGGGGGCAGCGGCCCGGCATCGTCGAGGGCACGGCCGGCCAGCAGCTCCATCACGATCCAGGGCCGGTCGTCCTCGGCGATCACGTCGTGCACCCGGATGATCGAACCGTGTCTCAGCCGGGACGACACCCGCGCCTCGCGGATCGCGCGTTCGCACAGGACGGCGCGGCGTTCGGCGGTGATCCCCCGGGGCAGTGAGAGCTCCTTGACCGCGACCGTGCGCCCCAGCACGCCGTCGTCGGCGCGCCAGACGGCGCCCATGCCGCCACGGCCCAGCTGCTCCGACAGCCGGTAGCGCCCGGCCAGTACGCGCGTCACGGCATCCGCCGCAGAGCCTGGGAGACCCATCGGGCGGCGTCCAGGGCGTCTCCGCGGATCCGGGTGGCGTCGCCGGAACCGTCCGCGGCGACGAACCAGACCGAGACGAACAGGTTGCTGTCCCGGAACGTCACGTCGGCCCGCTCCACCGTCCCGTTCTTCGAGGTCTCGGTCAGGTAGGCGGCCTCTCCGACTCCCGTGACGCGACGCGCCGCGCTCCGCCGCGCGCCGGTGCGCCGTACGCCGATCTCGTCCCAGCTCCAGGCGATGCCGGACCGCGCCTCGCGGTCGGCGGCGTACTGCCGGTCGTAGGAGGCACGGGCCGCGTCGGGCGTGGTGGTCCACGGGTCCTCGGCCGCCGTCGCGGTTCTGGGGTCGTAGACGGACTCCGCCGACACGGAGACGGCCTGGTGCCGTGCCGCCGCGGTCCAGGCGCACGAGTGGGCGTCGGGCGTCTTCGACGCGTGCGGGACCAGCCGGGCGACCTGGGCCGGGGTGAACAGGGCGCAGAAGTCGAACGGCCGGACGTAGCGGCCGGCGGTGGCCGGGCTCGCCGGGGCGGCGCCGGGCGCCGTGGACCGCGTGGTGGAGGGACGGACGTGCGGACGGTCCGTTCCCCGTCCCCGGAAGGCGACGGTCGCGAGCACCGCGACGAGCAGGACGGCGGCCGCCGCGGCCAGCGGCACCGCGGCCCGCCGCGGACGAGCCGGCGCCGCGTGCGGCGGTTCGGCCAGTCCGGACGGGAGGCCCGAGGCCACCGGCCCCAGCGCGCGGGCCGCCTCGCCGGCGGAGATCCGGGTGTCCGGGTCCTTGTCCAGCAGACGCGCGATGACCGGCGCGAGCGGGCCCGCGCGTACGGGCGGGGGCGGGTCGTCGGTGAGGACCGCGCCGAGGGCCGCCACCGGCGTGGGCCGCTCGAACGGCGCGCGGCCCTCCACGGCCGCGTACAGCGTCGCACCCAGGGACCACAGGTCCGACGCGGGGCCGACCGGCCGCTCGCGCAGGCGTTCGGGCGCGACGAACCCGGGTGAGCCGACGAAGTCGCCGGTGCGCGTGAGCGCCGGGTCGCCCTCCAGGCTCGCGATGCCGAAATCGGTGAGGATCACCCGGCCGTCGTCGGCGAGCAGGATGTTGGTCGGCTTCACGTCGCGGTGCAGGATGCCGCGCGCGTGCGCGGCGCGGAGCGCCTCCAGCACCCGCAGCCCGATCGCGGCGACCGCCGGCGGCGGCAGCGGGGCCGCGTGGGCGAGCGAGCGACCGGCGACCGGCTCCATGACGATCCACGGGCGGTCGTCCTCGATGATCACGTCGTGCACGGTCACGACGCCGGGGTGGTCGAGCAGCGCCGCCGCGCGCGCCTCCCGGACCGCCCGGCGGTGCAGGCCGGCGCGCTCGGCCTCGGGCAGGTCGCCGGGAAGCAGGACCTCCTTGACCGCGACGTCGCGGTGCAGTGTCTCGTCCCGCGCCCGCCACACGACGCCCATGCCGCCACGGCCGAGAACGCCCATCAGGCGATAGCGGCCGGCCACCACGCGTTCGGTCATCCGCTCCCTCGCTCCCCGGACGTCGGACCGCCGGAAGGACGTCCGGGTGCCACCCGCCGTGGCCTCGCGCCGATCCGCGAGGCCACGGCGGAAACGCCCGTCAGCCGCCGCGCAGGACCGCGCCGACCCGGTCGGCGGCCTCGGCCACCGCCGCGTCGCGGGCGCCGGTCGTCTCCTCCACGGTCAGCGTGCGGTCGGCGGCGCGGAAGCGCAGCGTGTACGCGAGCGACTTGTTGCCCTCCCCCGCCTGCTCACCGGTGTACAGGTCGAACAGCCGGATGGACTCCAGCAGGTCGGCGGCGCCGTGCCGGTCGACCCCGGCGCGGAGCGCGGCCTCGACCTCGGCCGCGGGCACGCTCTCCGGCACGATGAGCGCGACGTCCTGCGTGGCCACCGGGTACGTCGTGATCGCCGGCGCGGGCACCACCCTGGCCGCCCACGGCTCGAGACGGGTCAGCTCGAGCTCGACCGCGCACGTACGGGGCGGCAGGTCGAAGGCCTTGATGACCCGCGGGTGCAGCTCGCCGGCGTGACCGATCAGGACGTCGCCGACCCGCAGAGCGGCGCAACGGCCGGGATGCCACGGCGCGTGCTGGTCCGCGGCGACCTCCAGCTCGACGCCGGCCTCCCCCGCGACGATCCGGGCGGCCTCGATGGCGTCCGCCCAGTTCGCCGGGCGGCCGGCGCCCCACCAGCCGGGCAGGTCGTGCTCGCCGGCCAGGACCGCGCCGACGCGTACGGGCTGGTCGGGCAGGGCGGCCTCGATCGCGGCGAGCTCCTCCGCCGTCGGCCCGCGGTCGACCGGGAGCCGGGGCGGCGGTGGCACGGCCTCGCCCGAGGACGTGAACTTCGGCCGGTACACCAGGCCGATCTCGAACAGGGCCACGTCGCCGAAGCCGCGCCCGACGTTGCGGGCCAGCGCGCGGAACAGCCCCGGCAGCAGGGTCGTGCGCAGCAGCGGCTCGTCGCCGGTGAGCGGGTTGGCCAGCCGCAGCGCACGCCGCCGTGGGTCGTCGGCGGGCAGCTGCAGCGCGTCACCGTCGCTCTCGGAGACGAACGGATAGGCGAGCACCTCGGCGTAGCCGGCCGCGGCCAGGGCGCGCCCCGCGCGCCGCCGCAGCCGCTGGCCGGGGGTGAGACCGCGTCCGGCCACCGAGCGCGGCGCGCGGGCCGGGATGTTCTCATACCCCTCGAGGCGGATGACCTCTTCCGCGAGGTCGTTCGGGTCGCGCAGGTCGGGCCGCCACGACGGCGGCGTGACCGTCAGCACGTCGTCGCCGGAGACCTCGCAGCCCACCTCGCGCAGACGGCGGACCACGGTGTCCCGTCCGTAGGCCATGCCGGCGACCTTGTCGGGGTGGTCGGCGCGGATCGTGATCGTCACCGGCTCGACCGGCGCCCGAAGGTTCGTCTCCCCCGGCAGGATCCGCGCGCCGCCGAGCTCGGCGAGCAGCCGCACGGCCGCGTCCGCCGCCTTGCGCTGGAGCTCGGGGTCGACGCCCCGCTCGAAGCGGTAGGAGGAGTCGCTGTGCAGCTTGTGCCGGCGCGCCGTACGGGCGATCGACTCCGCGGAGAAGTGCGCCGCCTCGATGACGATGTCGGTGGACTTCTCGTCCACCTCGGTGGTCAGGCCGCCCATGACGCCGGCGATGTTGACCGGACCGGACTCGTCGGTGATGAGGATGTCCTCGGGGTCCAGGGAACGCTCGACGTGGTCGAGGGTCTCCATCCGCTCGCCGCTCTCCGCGCGGCGCACGACGATCGGGCCCTGGAGCTTGCCGCGGTCCCAGGCGTGCAGCGGCTGGCCCAGCTCCAGCATCAGGTAGTTGGTGACGTCGACGGCCAGCGAGATCGAGCGCACGCCGCACTTCTGCAGGCGCCGCGTCATCCAGATCGGGCTCGCCGCCGCCGGGTCCAGGCCCTGGACCTCGCGCAGGACGTAGCGCGCGCACGCCGCCGGGTCCGCGACGGACGCCGGGTAGGAGTCCTCGGCCTGCTCCGGCGGCGGCTCGGCCGCCGGGTCGCGGAACGGCACGGAGAACGCCGTCGCCGTCTCGCGGGCGACCCCGCGGATCGAGGCGGTGTAGCCGCGGTCCGGGGTGATGGCGATGTCGAGCACGTCGTCGCGCATCTGGAGCAGCTCGACGGCGTCCTGGCCGGGCTCGGCGCCGTACGCCGGCGGCAGCACGAGGATTCCCTCGTGCCCGTCGCCCAGGCCGAGCTCGCGCTCGGAGCAGATCATGCCCTCCGACATCCGCCCGTACGTCTTGCGCGCGCCGATCTTGAAGCCGCCGGGCAGCTCGCCGCCCGGCAGGATGACGACGACCAGGTCGCCCTCGGCGAAGTTGGTCGCGCCGCAGACGATGCTCTGCGGCTCGGGGTTGCCGACGTCGACCTGGCAGTGGCGGATCGGCTTCTTGAATCCGGTCAGCTCCTCGATCGCCAGTACGCGGCCGACGACGATCGGGCCGGTGAGGTCGGCGCCGAGCTCGTCGATGGTCTCCACCTCGAGGCCGGCCGCGATCAGCTCGCGTGCGACGTCGCGGGCGGTGACCTCCGGAGGCAGCGCGACGTACTCCCGCAGCCACGAAATCGGGACGCGCATCAGATCTCCATTCCGAAGGCGCGGGTGAAGCGGACGTCACCCTCGACCATGTCGTGCATGTCCTCCACGCCGTGGCGGAACATCAGCGTGCGCTCCACGCCGAGCCCGAACGCCCAGCCGCTGTAGCGCTCCGGGTCGACACCGCAGGCGACCAGCACGCGCGGGTTGACCATGCCGCAGCCGCCGAGCTCGATCCAGCCCTCGGACCGGCAGGTGCGGCAGGGCTCACCGCCCGGCTCGGCCGACGCGCCGCGGCAGACGAAGCACTCCATGTCCACCTCGGCCGACGGCTCGGTGAAGGGGAAGTAGTAGGGGCGGAACCGGGTCCGCAGGCCCTCGCCGAACATGCCGGTGACGAACGCGCCGATGGCGCCGCGCAGGTCGGCCATCGTGATGCCCTCGTCGACGACGAGGCCCTCCATCTGGTGGAAGACCGGGCTGTGCGTCGCGTCGAGCTCGTCGGTGCGGAACGTCTTGCCGGCGCAGACGACGTACACCGGCAGCTCGCGGCCGAGCAGCGCGCGGATCTGCACCGGCGAGGTGTGCGTCCGCAGGACCAGGCCGGACTCCTCCGACTCGACGAAGAAGGTGTCCTGCATCTCCCGCGCCGGGTGCGCGGGCGGGAAGTTCAGCGCGTCGAAGTTGAACCACTCCGCCTCGACCTCGGGCCCCTCGACGATCTCGAAGCCCATGGAGACGAAGACGTCGGTCATGCGCTCGGCGATCGTGGTCAGCGGGTGCCGGGCGCCGCGCGTGGCGCGGTCCCACGGCAGGGTGACGTCGACGGCCTCCTCGACGAGGACCCGCTGGTCGCGTTCGTCCTCCAGCTCGGCCTGGCGGCGCTTGAGCGCCTCGGAGACGTCACGGCGCGCACCGCCGACGCGCTTGCCGGCGTCGGCCTTGGCGTGCGGCGGCAGGGCGCCGATCTCCCGGTTGGCGAGGGCGAGAGGCGAGCGGTCGCCGGCGTGGGCCAGGCGTACCTGCTTCAGCTCCTCCAGGCTCGAGGCGGCGTCGATCGCGGCGAGCGCGTCCGCGCGCACGCGGGCCACCTCGTCCGGATGCAGCGCGGTGACCTCGACCGGGTCGTAGGACTTGTTGGGTGCGGACATCGGTTCGAGCAACTCCAGCCAACGGCGATTCGAGTCATCTGGCAAAACGAGCGCGCCCCGGCCGCTCGTGGCGACTCGGGGGGAGCGTCAGGAAGCCCGCGCGGGCGCTCTCAGGCGAAGTCTGGAGCCCCGGCGGGCAGGCTAAATCGGAACTCGGCGCCTCCGCCGGGCGCGCGTCGTACGGTGATGCCGCCACCGTGCGCCTCGACGAGGCCCTTCACGATGTAGAGGCCGAGGCCGGTGCCACCGCGTGGCTGGCCGTGACCGCGCCAGAACTGCCGGAAGACGCGGGGCACGGCTTCGGGCGGGATACCCTCGCCCTCGTCGCGCACGGACACGACGGCTCCCTGCTTGCGTGAGTCCGGCTCCACCACAATGGTGACAGTACCAGCACCGTGCCTGAGGGCGTTCTCCACGAGGTTGCCGAGGATCTGGTCGATCTTGTCGGGGTCGAGCCACATCTCGGGCAGCTCGCCGAGCACCTCGACCTTGAAGCGCGAGGCCGGCTCCCCCGCCACCACGCGCCCCTTGACCACCTTGTGCACCTCTTCGATCACGTCGACGACCTGGCGGCGCATCTCCAGCCGGCCGGCCTCGATGCGGGACACGTCGAGCAGCTCGGTGATCAGCCGGGTCACCCGGTCGGCGTCGGCGTTGACCGTCTCGAGCATGACGCGCTTCTGGTCGTCGTTGAACCGGTGCCACTTGGCCAGCAGCGTCGCGGTGAAGCCCTTGACGCTGGTCAGCGGCGAGCGCAGCTCGTGGGCGACCGTCGAGACGAGGTCGGCGCGGTTGCGCTCCTGGCGGGCGCGCTGGACGGCGTCGCGGAAGGCCACGGTGAACGCGGTGACGCTGCCGTCCCCGGCGCGGGTGTAGGACGCGGTGACGAGCAGCTCGGGGCCGTCGGCCAGGTGCAGCGGGCGCTCGGGGTGCCGGGTGCGCGTGGACAGGCCGGCGTACGGGTCGAGGCAGCGCCACCAGTCGCGGCCGTCGGCGTCGAACAGCGGCAGCACCTCGGCGAAGTCACGGCCGAGCGCGTCAGCCCGCCCGATGCCGGTCAGGCGTTCGGCCGCGCGGTTGAACACGACCACGCGGCGCTCGGCGTCGGCCACGAGCAGCCCGTCGGGCAGCGTGTCCGGGCAGAGTCCGGCGGCGGAATCGCTCGGGTGGGGGCCCGATCCGCCCACGACCGCCTCCACCTCCCAGTGTCCATGATGGCGCGAACGGCATGACTCTAATGCGCACGAGGAAACACCGCCACGCAAGCGCGTTAATGACAGGTCCCCAGCGTGTGTCGATCCCGTCCGCGGTGTCCGGTCTCGACGGCGGACGGTATCGCGCCCGGCGCGCTAACGCACACCGCACCCGGCCGCGCGTTCGTACGGAAGCGGACGTGAAATGCACGTCGAAGGCCGGAAAACGGCAGCACGACCCGATTTCAGCGGTCGATCAGGTGGTGAGGGCGTCGTCGACGTCGTCGTACGGGCGGAAGAGCTGGTCGAGCCGGGTGATCCGCAGGATGCGGCGCTGCGCCGGGCGCACGCCGGTCAGACGGAGGGAGCCGCCGTCGCGCGCGAGGCGGTTGTTGACGCCCACGAGGGCGCCGAGGCCCGCGGCGTCGCAGAAGCGCACGCCGGTGAAGTCGGCCACGATGTGGGTGCGGCCCTCGTCGGCCAGGGCGAGCAGGATGACGCGCAGCTCGCCCGAGGTGTGCACGTCGATCTCGCCGACGATCTCCACCACGGCCAACGCGTCGTCGCGGCGCACGACCCGGGCGGTCATGTCCCGCCGCGTGCCTCCGGGGCACCGCCGCACGGCCCCGCGTGCGCCACGCGCCCCTGCGGTGGCCACCTCGCAGCCCGCCGACCTGCGGCGGCGCGGCGTCGGAATGCCACTCACGTTCGTGTTCACGGTTTCGCCCCGTTCATCGAATGACCCATAGACACCATAGGCAACTCATAGGACGCACGGATCCCACCATAGGTTGGTTCAGTCTCCTCCCTGCGATGGAGCTCACCATCGATCATGTCTTGTTTTACCGAAATGCGCGAATCATGAGCATTACTGCCAGTTTAGGGAGTAGATGATATTCGGGCGGCCCACTCCAGGGGCATGATCAGCGGATTCGCCGGGGATGTGCCCTGGGGACCCACGGACCCGATGCGGCCGGGGCACGGCGCCCCCGCGTGACTTAGGGTTGGTCGCCGATGGCCGACAACACCCTGGGCTCCACCCACCGCCCACTCCG
Organism: Actinoallomurus sp. CA-142502; assembly: GCF_050936355.1. Taxonomy (NCBI): domain Bacteria; kingdom Bacillati; phylum Actinomycetota; class Actinomycetes; order Streptosporangiales; family Thermomonosporaceae; genus Actinoallomurus; species Actinoallomurus sp. CA-142502. The sequence goes on along the minus strand of NZ_JBNJMY010000001.1, from coordinate 5,144,852 downwards.
CGACGTGGTGACGGCGGAGCTGCGCCGTCTGATCCTCCAGGGCGAGCTCATGCCCGGCGAACGGCTGGTCGAGGACCGGCTGGCCGCGCGGCTCGGCGTCTCACGCAACCCGGTGCGGGAGGCGATCCGGGTGCTCGCCGCGGAAGGGTTCGTCGAGGTGACGCCGCGCCGAGGCGCCGCCGTGGCACGGCTGTCTCCGGACGAGGCCGAGGAGCTCTTCGACGTGCGCGTGGCCCTGGAGGGTCTCAGCGCGCGCCTGTCGGCCCGCAAGGTGACGCCCGAGACCGCCGACCGGCTCCGCGCCGTCCTGGACTCCGCGCGCCTGGCCGTGGACGAGGGCCGGCTCGGAGACGTCGCCGACCTCAACACCGCCTTCCACGCCGCCGTGGCCGATCTGGCCGGCAACGCGTACCTGAGCCTGGTGGTGGGCCCGTTGCTCCGGCGCGCCCAGTGGCTCTTCCAGCAGACCGCCAAGCACCGCGCACCGCACTCCTGGACCGAGCACCTCAGCCTCTACGAGGCCATCGCCGCGGGCGACGAGCGCGCCGCCGAGGCCCGGGCCATCGCCCACGTCGAGGCGGCCCGGCGCTCCTATCTGGCAGCCCTGTCCGAGGACTGACGCCCCGGCGCATGCCGTGCGGCGGCCGCGACGCACGGCCCACGGAGACCGCCGGACCGCACTCGCCGACGTCCGCCACCGGCCCAACGGTGACGTTCGGGCGACCCACGAGCCACCTCAGGCGGTTTGCCCCAGCTTGGTAACGAACCGCGGTTTTTTGGCGGACGAAACCCACCGGAAACAGGATTTTGTATACGGTCATGCGATCGACCAGGCCTCAATGCGGGCGTGGTCCCGTCCGAAACCGGTCTCGAGTCCCCCACCCGACGTCTCCTGTCCCGTCCCGACCCCCCATCGGAGAAGGAGCGACCGTCCATGCATCTCCCTCGTCGGCTCGTCGTCACGCTCGCGACGCTGCCACTCGCCCTCGCCGCCGCGTGTTCCGGCGGCGGCGGCACCGCCAAACCGTCCGTCTCCGCCGCCACCGCGGACAACCGAGCAGTGAAGAACGGCGGCACCCTCACGATGGCGCTGTCGGCGGACCCGGACGCGCTGGACCCCAGCACCTCGGTCACCCTGCTGGGCCGCGAGGTGTTCACCTCGATCTGCGAGAAGCTGTACGACATCGACGCGAACGCCCAGATCGTCCCGCAGCTCGCGTCCGCCCTTCCCGACGTCTCCGGGAACGGCAGGACGGTGACCGTCAAGCTCCGCAGCGGAGTGAAGTTCAACGACGGCACCGCCTTCGACGCGGCGGCCGTGAAGAAGTCGCTCGACCGCCACCGCACCTGGAAGAAGTCGGCCCGCACCGCCGACCTCGCCGCGGTGAAGAAGGTGGACGTGGTGGACCCCGGCACCGTACGGCTCACGCTGTCACGCCCGTACTCACCGCTGGCCGCCCAGCTCGCCGACCGGGCCGGAATGATCATGTCGCCCAAGGCCCTCGACACCGAGGGCGACGACTTCGGCGCGCACCCGGTCTGCGTCGGCCCGTTCAAGTTCGCGAGCCGGACCTCGGGCAACCAGATCGTCGTCGACCGGTCCCCGGACTACTACGACGCGGCGAAGGTCAAGCTCGACCGCGTCGTCTACAAGATCATCGTTGATCCGAACGTCCGGGCCGCCAACCTCAAGTCCGGCGACGTGCAGGCCGCCGAGGAGCTCGCCAACACCACCGTCGCGGGCGTGCAGGCCGACCCGAACCTGCGGGTCGTGTCCGGAGGCGGCCTGGGCTACTACGGCGTCCAGATCAACGTCGGCAACGCCCACGGCTCCACCGAGAAGCCCGGCCCGATCAACACGCCGCTGGGCAAGAGCCCGGAGCTGCGCCAGGCCTTCGAGCTGTCTCTGGACCGCGCCGCGATCAACAAGACGGTCTACAACGGGCTCAACCAGCCCGACTGCAGCCCGCTGCCGCTGAACAGCTCCTTCCGTGACAAGAGCCTGACCTGTTCCAACCGGGACATCGCGCAGGCCAAACAGCTCGTCGCCAAGTCGGGGTTCAAGCCGCCGATCCCGGTCAAGCTCCAGGTTCCCAACGACGCCACCAACGAGCGGCTCGGCCAGGTCATCCAGCAGATGACCAAGGAGGCCGGCTTCAACGTCTCCGTGCAGCCGATCGACTTCGCGACCGGGCTGGAGCAGGGCGCGGCCGGCAAGTTCGACGCCATGCAGGTCGGGTGGTCCGGGCGCATCGATCCCGACGGCGACCTGACCGGCCAGATCACCACCGGCGGGCAGAACAACTACGCGGGCATGTCGGACCACGGCATCGACGACCCGATCCAGCAGGCCGCGGCCACACAGGACGCCGCCCAGCGCACCCGGCTGTACTCCCAGGCGATCCAGCGGCAGGCCCAGGTGCGCGGAATGATCTACCTGTACCACCAGCTCTACTACCTGGGCATGCGCAAGGACGTCGCCGGCATCCGGTACTACGCCGACGGCCTGCCGCGCCTCGGCACCGCCGGGTTCGCCGCGCGGTAGCCATGGCCCTGTTCATTCTGCGACGGCTCGGCGCCGCCGTGATCGTGCTGTTCCTGGGCAGCGTCCTGGTCTTCCTGGGCGTGCGGGCGCTGCCCGGGGACCCGGCACGCGTGCTCGCCGGGCAGGAGGCCTCGCCGGAGGCCATCGCCGCGATCCGGCACGACTACGGGCTCGACCGGCCGCTGCCCGTGCAGTACGCGCAGTGGGTCGGGAAGGCTCTCACCGGCGACTTCGGCCGGTCCACCCAGGACCGGCTGCCGGTCGCCCACATCCTCACCCAGCGGCTGCCCGTCACCATCGAGCTGTCCGTGCTCGCGATGATCGTCGCCATCGGGATCGGCGTCACCGCCGGCGTCGTGGCGGCGACCCGCCGCGGCCGGTTCGCCGACCACGTCGCGACCGGCTTCGGTCTGGTCGGGCTGTCGGTCCCGCACTTCTGGCTGGGCATCCTCGGCATCCTGCTGTTCTCCGTACGGCTGCACTGGCTGCCCGCCTCCGGCTACGTGCCCTTCACCGGCGATCCGGGCGGCAACCTGGAGCGCATGCTGCTGCCCGCGCTGGTGCTCGGCACCGGCTTCGCGGCGGTCCTGATGCGACAGACGCGGTCGGCGATGCTCGAGTCGCTGTCGGCCGACTACGTCCGCACCGCGCGCGCCAAGGGCCTGCCGGAGCGCTCGGTGGTGGGCGTGCACGCGCTGCGCAACAGCCTGACGACGGTGGTGACCGTCCTCGGTCTCCAGCTCGGTGCTCTGATCAGCGGCGCGGTGGTGACCGAGCAGATCTTCGTCATCCCCGGCTTCGGCAAGCTGACCGTCGACGCCGTGGTGACCCGGAACTACCCGGTCATCCAGGCGGTGGTGCTCGTCACGGTGGCGGGCTACATCGCCGTCAACCTGCTGGTCGACCTCGCGTACGGCGTGCTGAACCCGCGGGTGCGGCTGACGGGGGTGGCCGATGGCTGACCAGACGCTCTCCACCCCCCTGCCGGCCCTCGCCGGCGCGACGCCCGGACGCGCACGGCAGGTCTGGCGGCGGTTCCGGCGCCGGCCCGCCGCGGTGGCCGGGCTGGTGCTCGTCGCCGGGTTCCTGGCTCTGGCGGTCATCGGGCCGCTCGTCACCGCCGACCCGGCGGCGCAGGACTACAGCGCGCCGCTGGCCCCGCCCTCGGGCGGGCATCTGCTGGGCACCGACGACCTCGGCCGTGACCTGCTCGCCCGCATCGCGTACGGCGCGCGGGTCTCGCTGGAGGCCGGCGTGCTGTCCGTGCTGCTGGCGATGGTGGTCGGCGTCCCGATCGGACTCGTGGCCGGCTACTACCGCCGGTTCCTCGACCCGGTCGTGATGCGCCTGGTCGACGTCGTGCTCGCCTTCCCGTTCCTGATCTTCGCGGTGGGCATGGCGGCGATCCTCGGGCCGTCGTTGCGCAACGTCATCATCGCGCTCGGCGTCTCCCAGCTCCCGGGGATCATCCGCGTGACGCGCGGCGAGGTGCTCACGCTGCGCGAGCTGGACTACGTGGCGGCGGCGGTCGCCGACGGCGCCGGCGACGGGCGGATCATGTTCCGGTACGTCCTGCCCGGCGCGACCAGCACGCTGATCGTGCAGGCCACGGTCGGCATCCCGACGGCGATCATCGGCGAGGCGACGCTGTCCTTCCTCGGTCTCGGCGTGCAGCCGCCGACGCCGTCGTGGGGCGTGGTGCTCACCGACGCCCAGCAGTTCCTCGACCAGGCGCCCTGGCTGGCGATCTGGCCCGGCGTGATGATCGCGCTGTCCACGCTCGGGTTCAACCTGCTCGGCGACGGTCTGCGCGACGCCCTGGACCCACGGAGCGTCCGATGAGTGAACGTCTGATGAGCGAACACAGCCTGCTGGAGATCACCGGCCTTCGGGTCGGCTTCGACACCGAGGAGGGCCGGGTCCAGGCCGTACGCGACGTCTCGCTGCGGCTCGAACGCGGCGAGATCCTCGCGCTGTGCGGGGAGTCCGGGTGCGGCAAGTCGGTGACCGCGATGTCGATCCCGCGCCTGCTGCCCCCGGAGACCACCCGGCTGTCCGGCTCGATCCGGCTCGACGGCCGGGAGCTGACCGACCTGCCCGAGAGCGCGCTGCGCGCGATCCGCGGCAAGGACGTCTCCATGGTGTTCCAGGAGCCGATGACCTCGCTGAACCCCTCGTTCACGGTCGGGTTCCAGATCGCCGAGGTGCTGCGCAGGCACGAGGGGATGTCCCGTACGGCGGCGCGCTCCCGCGCGGTGGAGCTGCTCGAACTGGTGGGGATCCCGGCGCCCGCACGCCGGGTCAGGGAGTACCCCCACCAGCTCTCCGGCGGCATGCGGCAGCGGGTGATGATCGCCATCGCGGTGGCGTGCTCACCCCGGGTGCTGATCGCCGACGAGCCGACGACCGCCCTCGACGTGACCATCCAGGCGGGCGTGCTCGACGTCTTCCGCGACCTGCGCGACCGGCTCGGCACCGCGATCATCCTGATCACCCACGACCTGGGCGTCGTGGCCGACGTCGCCGACCGGGCCGTCGTCATGTACGCGGGACGGGCCGTGGAGGAGGCATCGGTGACCGACTTGTACGCCCGGCCGCGCCATCCGTACACGGCGGGGCTCATGAGGGCACTGCCCTCGGCGGCGGTCACCGGCGAGGACGGCCGGCGGCGGCTCACCGAGATCCCCGGCCTGGTGCCCCCGCCGTTCGAGGACCCGGACGAGTGCGCGTTCCATCCGCGCTGTCCCCGCGCCCGGGAGGACTGCACGGCGACGCGGCCCGCGCTGGAGGCCTTCGGCACGGAGCACCGGGCGGCGTGCTTCCATCCTTTGTCCACGGCCGCGGGAGGTGACGCGTGAACGCGCCCGTACTCGAAGTGAAGGACCTCGTGAAGCACTACCCCGTCCGGCGGGGCGGCCGGTCCGTGCGCGCGGTCGACGGGGTGTCGCTGTCGGTCGGGCCGGGCGAGGTGCTGGGCCTCGTCGGCGAGTCCGGCAGCGGCAAGTCCACGATCGGCCGGTGCGTGCTGCGGCTGACCGAACCCACCGCCGGTTCGGTGTCTCTCGGCGGCCGCGACGTCACTCACCTGTCGCGGCGGGCGCTGCGGCCGCTCCGGCGCGACGTGCACATGGTGTTCCAGGACCCCTACTCCTCGCTCAACCCGCGGTTCACCGTCGGGCAGATCGTGGCGGAGCCACTGCGGAGGCACGGTGTGGCCCGCGGCGCCGAGGCCGAGACGCGCGTCCGCGAGATGCTCGAACGCGTCGGGCTGAGCGCGGACATGCGCACCCGTCGCCCGCACGAGCTGTCCGGCGGACAGCGCCAGCGGGTCGGTCTCGCCCGCGCGCTGGTCCTGGAGCCCAAACTCGTCGTCGCCGACGAGCCGGTGTCGGCGCTGGACGTGTCGGTGCAGGCCTCGGTGCTCAACCTGGTCGCCGACCTGCAGCGCGACATGGGCTTCTCGTGCCTGTTCATCACGCACGACCTGTCGGTGGTGGAGTTCCTCGCCGACCGGATCGCGGTCATGTACCTCGGGCGGATCGTGGAGACCGGGCCGACGGAGAAGATCTTCGCCGAGCCGCAGCACCCCTACACGCAGGCGCTGCTGTCCGCCGCGCCCGAGCCCGACCCGGTGCGGCAACGCGAACGCAGACGGGTGGTGCTCGGCGGCGAGGTGCCCAGCCCGCTCGACCCGCCGACGGGATGCCGTTTCCACACCCGATGCCCCATCGCCGTCGACACTTGCCGTACGGACGAACCGCGGCTGACCGGTGTCCGGGAGGCGGACCGGCCCGTCGCCTGCCACCTCGTGACGCCCTCCGCGGTGCCCGACCTCACTGAAGGGAACTAGCGTGTTCACAACCCGCCCCGAGCTGACCGGCGACTTCGGCATGGTGGCGAGCACCCACTGGCTCGCCTCCGCCGCCGGGATGAGCGTGCTCGAACGCGGCGGCAACGCCTTCGACGCGGCCGTCACCGCCGGTTTCGTGCTCCAGGTCGTCGAGCCGCATCTCAACGGGCCGGGCGGCGACCTGCCGCTCCTGGTGTGGAGCGCGGCCGACGAGCGGGCGACCGCGATCTGCGGCCAGGGCACCGCCCCGGCCGCGGCCACCATCGAGCACTACACCGGTCTCGGCCTGGGCCTGGTGCCCGGCACCGGGCTGCTGGCCGCGACCGTGCCCGGGGCGTTCGGCGCCTGGCTGCTGATGCTGGAGCGCTGGGGCACCTGGGCGGTGGAGGACGTGCTGGAGCCGGCCATCTCCTACGCCGAGAACGGCTTCCCGGCGCTGGAGCGGATCTCGACCACGATCGGCGCCGTCGAGCGGATGTTCGCCGAGGACTGGCCGACCTCCGCCGAGGTCTGGATGCCGGACGGGCGGGTGCCGGCGCCCGGGTCGCGGCTGCGCAATCCCGCGCTGGCGGCGACCTACCGCCGGATCGCGGCGGCCTCGCGCGCCGCCTCGGGCACCCGCGAGACGCGGATCGCCGCCGCGCGCGACGCCTGGTACCGCGGCTTCGTCGCCGAGGCGATCGCGCGGTTCTGCGCCGAGACGGCCTGGCGCGACACCTCCGGGCGCCGGCACGCCGGCCTGCTGACCGGCGACGACCTGGACGGCTGGCAGGCCACCGCCGAAGAGCCGCTCGGGTACGACTACCACGGGTACCGCGTCCTGAAGACCGGCCCGTGGGGACAGGGTCCGGTCTTCCTCCAGCAGCTCGCGCTGCTGGAGGGCTTCGACCTGGACGCGGCGGGCCACCTGTCGGCGGACTACGTCCACACCGTGACCGAGGTCGCCAAGCTCGCCTTCGCCGACCGGGAGGCCTGGTACGGCGATCCCGCGCACACCAAGGTGCCGATGGAGGCGCTCCTGCTCCCCGGCTACAACGACGAGCGGCGCGGCCTGGTCGGCGCGGAGGCGAGCTTCGAGCTGCGGCCCGGCGCTCCGCAGGGACGCGAGCCCGTGCTTCCCGCGACCGCCCCCGGCCCGGACGCCCCGATCGGCGACGGCGTGGGCGAGCCGACCGTACGCGGCGACGGGCGGGTGGACGGCGACACCTGTCATCTCGACGTCGCCGACCGGTACGGCAACCTGGTGTCGGCGACCCCGAGCGGCGGCTGGCTGCAGAGCTCGCCGGTCATCCCCGAGCTGGGATTCTGCCTGGGCACACGCGCGCAGATGTTCTGGCTGGAGCCGGGTCTGCCCGCCTCGCTGCGGCCCCGCAGCAGGCCCCGTACGACTCTGTCGCCGTCGCTGGCGCTGCGCGACGGCCGGCCGTGGATGGCGTTCGGAACGCCGGGCGGTGACCAGCAGGACCAGTGGAGCCTGAACTTCTTCCTGTCCGTCGTGCACGGCGGCCTGAACCTCCAGGAGGCGATCGACGCGCCGATGTTCCACTCGGTGCACTTCCCCAGCTCGTTCTATCCGCGCGGCGCACGGCCGGGCGGCCTGGTGATCGAGGAGCGGCTCGACCCGGAGGTCGTGGCGGAGCTGCGGCGCCGCGGCCACGACGTCGACGTTCAGGGGCCGTGGACGCTCGGCCGGCTGAGCGCGGTGACCCGCGACTCCGGCGAGCCCGGTTTCCTGCGCGCGGCGGCCAACCCGCGGGGCGCCCAGGGCTACGCGGTCGGACGGTGACGGATGAATCTGGCGGAGACCGGACTGCTGGCCGCGGCCGGCGTGGCGGCGGGAGTCGTCAACGCCGTCGCCGGCGGCGGATCCCTGATCTCCTTTCCCGCCCTCCTCGCGGTGGGCTACCCGGCGGTGTCGGCGAACGTGACCAACACGGTGGCGCTGTGGCCGGGGTACATCGGGGGCGCGCTGGGCTACCGGGCGGAGCTGTCCGGGCAGCGGCGGCGGGCGATCGCGTTCAGCTTGACGAGCGTCATCGGGGCGGTGGTCGGCTGTCTGCTGCTCCTGGTCACCCCGGAGGGCGTCTTCCACTCACTGACGCCGGTCCTGATCGCGATGGCGAGCCTGCTGCTGGCGGTCCAGCCGTGGCTGAAGAGGCGGCTGAGCGCCTCGGAGCGGCTGAGCCGGCGGCACCATCGCACGCTCCTGCACGCCGGCCTGCTGCTCGGGGGGATCTACGGCGCCTACTTCGGCGCCGGCCTGGGCGTCATGCTGCTGGGCATCCTCGGCGTGTTCGTCCACGATCACCTGCAACGGGTCAACGCCGTGCGCTCGGTCCTGTCCCTGGTGATCAACACGGTGGCGTTCGCGGCGTTCGCGCTCTTCGGCCCGGTGCGGTGGTACGCCGTGGCGGTGATGGCCGTGGCGAGCCTCACCGGCGGGTTCGCGGGCGCGCGCGTGGCGCGGCGGCTGTCGCCGGAGATCCTGCGCGGGGTGATCGTGACGTTCGGCCTGGGCGTGGCCCTGGCCCTCGGGCTGCGCTGAGCCGTCCTGAGCTTGGAACGGTCCCTGCGCCGCCGTCAGGGGGTCCGGGAGGCCCGCTGGGCGCGCGCCGAGGTGTAGAGACAGACCGCGGCGGCGGTCGCCAGGTTGAGGCTCTCCGCGCCGCCGTAGATGGGCACCCGGACCACCTCGTCGACGGCGTTCAGGATCTCCTCCGGCAGTCCCCAGGCCTCATTGCCGAACACCCACGCGGTGGGCCCGTCGAGCGTGCCCGCGTCCAGGGCGGTGTCGAGCGAGGCATCCCCCGCGCCGTCGGCGGCGACCACGGTCAGGCCCGCGCCCTTCAGCGCCGGGATCAGGGCGTCGAACCGCGGGCCGGTGACGACCGGCAGGTGGAACAGGCTGCCGGCGGAGGCGCGGACGCACTTGCCGTTGTAGGGGTCCACCGAGGCGTCGGTGAAGATCACCGAGTCGGACCCCGCCGCGTCCGCGGTCCGCAGGACCGTGCCGGCGTTGCCCGGGTCGCGGACGTGTGCCAGCACCGTCACCAGGCGCGGCGCGGGTGACAGTGCCTTGTCCAGCGCGACGTCGACGAACTCGCAGACCGCCAGCAGGCCCTGCGGGGTGACGGTCTGGGCCAGCTCGGCCATGACCTCGCCGCTCACCCGGAAGATCGGCACGCCGGCCTTCTCCGCCTGGGCGATCAGGTCCTGGTGGCGGTTCTCGGCCTCGGCGGTGGCGAACAGCTCGGCCAGCACGCCGTTCAACGCCAGCGCCTCACGGACGGCCTGCGGGCCCTCGGCGAGGAACCGGTGCTCACGGCGCCGGAACGCGCGTTTGGCGAGCCGGCGAGCCGCCTTCACCCTCGGTGATCGGGTGGAACTCAGCTCCCGGCCCGCCATCTGCGCGGATGTCCTGATGCGGATCAGGCCGCGGCGGTGCCGGCGGGCAGCGCCTTCTTGGCGGTCTCGACGAGCACCGCGAACGCGGGGGCGTCGTTGACCGCGAGCTCGGCGAGCATCCGGCGGTCGACCTCGACGCCGGCCTCACGCAGGCCCTGGATGAATCGGTTGTAGGTCATCCCGTTGGCGCGGGCCGCCGCGTTGATCCGCTGGATCCACAGCCGACGGAACTGACCCTTGCGGTCCTTCCGGTCACGGAAGGCGTACGTCATCGAGTGGAGCTGCTGCTCCTTGGCCTTGCGGTACAGCCTGGACCGCTGGCCGCGATAGCCACTCGCCCGCTCCAGGACGACCCGGCGCTTCTTGGCGGCGTTGACCGCCCGCTTCACGCGTGCCACGTTTCGAACTCCCTCGTGGGGGCCGGTGCCTCGTGGGCGCCGGCCGGTCGTAGGACTTACGGGACCACCGGTGCCGTACGGGCACCGGGAGCCCGGCGATCATTTCGGTGCCGGGCTTACTTGCCGAGCAGCTTCTTGATCTTCGTCTCGTCGTTCTTGGACAGGACCACGGGCCCGTCGAGCCGGCGCGTGCGCTTGGTCGGCTTGTGCTCGAGCAGGTGGTTACGGTTGGCGCGGCGGCGCATGATCTTGCCGGAGCCGGTGACCTTGAATCGCTTCTTGGCCCCACTGTGCGTCTTCATCTTCGGCATGGTCGCCGACGTCTCCCTAGTCCGAGCGCCTCGGCACGGACGCGCGGCGTCCCCGAGGGGGACACCGGGCGCCGGACAAGGCGCGATGTGCATGCTTCATCGCGAGACGACCCCGCTACGTGAGCAGGGTCGTGGGCGGGACTGCCCCGGATCAGGCCGGGGCCTCGTCCTCCACCTGCCGACGCGCGCGACTGCCGGTCGCGGCGCGCTGTGTTTCGGCCTTGGCCTCGCTCTTCTTTCGGTGCGGCCCGAGCACCATGATCATGTTGCGGCCGTCCTGCTTGGGCCTGGACTCGACGAAGCCGAGTTCTTCGACGTCCTCCGCCAGCCGCTGCAGCAGCCGGAACCCGAGCTCCGGGCGGGACTGCTCGCGGCCACGGAACATGATCGTGACCTTGACCTTGTCACCTGCCTTGAGGAACCGCTCGACATGGCCCTTCTTGGTGCCGTAGTCGTGCGGGTCGATCTTCGGCCGGAGTTTGATCTCCTTGATGACGGTGTGCGCCTGGTTACGTCGCGCATCGCGGGCCTTCATCGCGGACTCGTACTTGAACTTTCCGTAGTCCATGAGCTTGGCCACGGGCGGTCGCGCGGTCGGGGCGACCTCCACCAGGTCGAGATCGGACTCCCGGGCAAGGTCAAGAGCCTTGGCGATGGGAACGATGCCGACCTGTTCGCCGTTCGGACCGACGAGCCGGACCTCAGGCACGCGAATGCGCTCGTTGATACGCGGTTCGGCGCTGATGGGACCTCCTTGGGGTACTTCGCTGTCTCTGACCGGCCATACCCCGGGCCCTTCATGCGAAAAGCCCCGCATGACTCGCACTGCGGGGCCACTACCGGACACCTCGGCGGCCGAAGCCGACGAGGAGGGCACACGTCAAGTGTGCCTGACCGGGACCCATCGGCCTTCCGCTCCGCGAGGAGCGCGGCCGATCAGGTGGGAGTGACCTCCGCTTGCGCGCCCGACGCCTGCGCGCCGGGCCAGTCAACGCTTAAAGATATCAGCTTTTGGGCGCCACGTCGAAAACGCGCACCTCGAACGCCGCGGTCACCGCGATCGGCTCGTCGAGCGCCTCGACGCGCTTCCGTACGGCCTCCGGGTCGGCGTGCCAGGCGCTGGGGCCCATCGCCACGAGCGCGGCGACCTCGGAACGCGTCAGCCGCATCGAAAGCTCCAGCGGCCACGTGCCGGCCGGGCGGAACCGCCCGCCGAGCGTGTCCGCGACCCGTTCGGCCTTGCGCGGGTCGACGGTGAGCAGGTCGAGCGGGCCGATCAGCTCCTCCAGGTGACGCGCGGCCGGGGTGACGACGATGAGCACCCCGTCCGGCCGGAGCACCCGGTGGAACTCCGCGGCGTTGCGCGGAGCGAAGACGTCCAGCAACACCCCCACCGTACCGGTGCGCACGGGGAGCGGGCGCCAGACGTCCCAGGTCAGGGCGCCGATGCGCGGATGAGCGCGCGCGGCGCGCCGCAGCGCGTGCTTGGACAGGTCCAGCGCGAGGCCCGGCCGTTCCGGCAGCCGGTCGAGCACGGCCCGCAGGTAGTGGCCGGTGCCCGCCCCGGCGTCCAGGACGCAGCCGTCGGCCGGGGCGCGCTCCGCGGCCCGCTCGGCGATCAGCCCGGCGAGCGGCGCGTAGTGGCCGCCGTCGAGGAACTCCGCGCGGGCGGCGACCATGGCCGCCGTGTCGGCGGTTCCGGTGCGGACGTTGCCGGTCAGCAGCCCCGCGTACCCTTGCCGGGCGATGTCGAAGGCGTGCCCGGCCGCGCAGCGCAGTGCCCGCGGGTCGAGCGTCAGACCGGCGCCGCATACGGGGCAGCGCAGGAAGGGGACGACGTCGGTGAGCATCCGCTACGCGCTGGAGCGGCGGGCGATCTCGGCCAGGCCCGCGGCGCGCATCGCCTCGACCGGCACGTCCGTGACCCCGGTCATCAGCGCGACCTGGCGTACCGCCTGGTGCAGGAGCATGGTGAAGCCATCGGCGGTCACGCCTCCCGCCTCGCGCACGGCCTGGGCCGCCCGGGTCGGCCACGGCGCGTAGACCACGTCGAACAGCGCACCGGCGGACCGGGCGATCGTCTCGGCGTACGGGTCGGCGGCTCCCGCGGGCAGCGTGGAGATCACCAGGTCGGCGTCGGGCAGCGGCTCGGCGAACGTCCGTACGCTCACGCCGACGCCGAGCCGGGACGCGGCGGCCACCGCCTCGCCCGCCCGGGTGGGGTCGCGGGCGACCAGCACGGCCTTGTGCACGCCCAGTTCGCGCAGGGCGGCGAGGGCCGAGCCGGCGGTCGCACCGGCGCCGAGCACCACCGCCGAGCCCGGACCGGGCACCCCGGCCTCGGCCAGCGCCGTCACGATGCCGTACACGTCGGTGTTGAAACCCCGCCGCCGGCCCGCCTCGAACACCACGGTGTTCGCGCCGCCGACCGCGCGGGCGAGGTCGGACACCTCGTCCAGGAGCGGCAGGACGGCGCGCTTCAGCGGCATGGTCAGCGACAGGCCGGCCCACGGCCCGCCGAGCACCTCGGGCAGGCCGTCCTCACGACACTCGATCGCCTCATAGGTCCAGCCGAGGCCGAGCGCGGCGTACGCGGTACGGTGCAGCGCCGGTGACAGCGAGTGCGCGATCGGCGAACCGAGGACGGCGGCGCGGGTCATCCGTGACTCAGATTCTGCTGGAGCTCCTGGCGGAACCGGCCGAACTCCGCATAGTTGTCGGTGAACTTGGTGATGTGATGTGCCGGGTCGGTCGTCACGAAGTACATCCACGGGCCCTTCGCGGGTTTGAGCACGGCCCGCATGGCCTCCTCGCCGGGGTTGCAGATCGCACCGGGCGGCAGGCCGGCACGCGCGTAGGTGTTGTACGGGCTGGTCGACTTCAGGTCGTTGCCGCTGGCGACGATGCCGTACTTGCCCAGGCCGTACATGACCGTGCTGTCGAGCTGGAGCTTGTGCATCCACGGCTGCGAGCTGGTGAGGCGGTTCTCGATCACCCGGGCGACCTTCGGCATGTCCTCGGCCGTGCCGCTCTCGGCCTGCACCAGGCTCGCGGCCACCACGACGTCGTGCGGCGACATGTGGACGCGCTTGGCCTCGCTCTCCAGGTCGAGGTCGTCGGCGGCCTTCTTGAACTGGTCCACCATCGCGCGCAGCACCTGAGTGGCGGTGGCCTTCGGCGGCGGATCGTATGTAAAGGGGTAGAGGTAGCCCTCGATCTGCCCGTGGGCGTACGACGGGAGGCCGAGCGCCTTGGTGTTCTGGGCGGCGCGCTGGAAGTTCTTGAGCGGGATGTTGGTGCGCTTGGCCAGAGTGGCCAGCACCTCAGCGGCGCGCTTGCCCTCGGGGAAGGTCACCCGTCCGGTCCGCGACGCGGGGCTGAGCAGCAGCGCGAGGGCCGATTGGGCGGACATGTGGAGTTTCAGCCGGTAGTAGCCCGGCTGGATGCTCGTGGCCTTGGGGTCGTCCTTGGCGATCTTGTAGAAGGCGCTGCTGGACTTGACGACCGCGGCCTGCTCCAGGCGGTCGCCCATCTGCTTCACGGAGTCGCCGTCCTGGATCTGGACGGTGACCGAGCCGGTGCCCCCGCCCTTGTAGTCCGGCGGGTTCAGGAAGCCGCTCAGCGTCGTGAAGCCGACGTATCCGCCGCCGCCCACGACCACGGCGAGGAAGAGGATCGCCACGATGGGCGCGAGTCTGCGGCCACGGCGGGTCTTCTTGCGGCGGCGGCCGCGATGGCCGCCACGGCCGCCCCTGTGCCCGCCCGGTTCGGCACGGGCCGAACGCTGGCGTTCGGCGAGTTGCCGGAGAAAGTCAAGGTCAGCGTCGCTCATGTGTCCCCCCGGACAATCTCCCCAGGTGGACGGCCCGTCAAGCGTTCGGCGTCAAGTGCGGCCTGCAAGAGCACGGCCGCGGCGGTCTGGTCGACGACCTTGCGGCGCGCCTGCCCGTGCACGCCGCGCTCGCGCAGGCCGCTCTCGGCGGTGACCGTCGTGAGCCGCTCGTCGAACAGGCGTACGGACCCCGGAGGCAGGCGCCGGGCGATGCGGGCGGCGAACCGCCGTGCCTCCCCCGCGGCCGGGCCCTCGCGGCCCGACAGCGAGGTCGGCAGGCCGACGATCACCTCGACGGCCTCGTTCTCGGCGGCGAGGGCGACGATGCGGTCGATGTCGCCCTTGCCGTTGCGTACGGTCTCCAGGGGGGAGGCGAGGATGCCGCCCGGATCGCTCCGGGCGACGCCGATGCGGACGCTTCCCGCGTCGACTCCGAGCCGGACACCGCGTCTCACACGCGGCTCCTGCCCCGGGTCGTTCACGGAGTCTCCTCCGTCGGCCCCGCGAACCGGTCTCGGTGCCGGCCGCTCCGCTCAGTCACGAGCCCTCCTTGGTCGGAGGACAGACCAGACGCCCGTGCCTATCGGTTCGCTCGCTCCGCTCAGTCACGAGCCCTCCTTCGTCGGAGGAGAGACCAGACGCCCGTGCCTATCGGTTCGCTCGCTCCGCTCAGTCACGAGCCCTCCTTCGTCGGAGGAGAGACCAGACGCCCGTGCTAGCCCGGCCGAGGTGCCTATCGGTTCGCTCGCTCCGCTCGCTCACGCGCTCCCCACAGCTCGGCGGACGGCGGCCAGAGCCTCCCCGATCGCCTCGGGGTTGACTCCTCCGCCCTGGGCGAGGTCGTCCTTGCCGCCGCCCCCGCCGCCGAGGGCCTTGGCGGCGACGCCGACCAGGGCTCCGGCGCGCAGGCCGCGGGCGCGGCCCTCGTCGCTGACCGCCACGACCACGACCGGGCGGTCCTTGGGCACACCGGCCACGACCACGACGCTCGGCCGGCCGGTGAGACGGCCGCGCACGTCCACGGCGAGTCGCCGCAGGTCGTCCGCGCCGACGCCGCCGGGCGCCCGGTGGGAGACGAAGGCGACCCCGCCGACGTCCTGGGCGCCGCCGGCGAGCTCACCGGCGATCTCCAGGACCTGGCGCGAGCGGATCCGCTCGAGTTCCTTCTCCGCCTCGCGAAGCCGCGTGACGAGCCCGGAGACGCGCTCGGGCAGGTCCTCACGGCGGGTCTTGAGCTGCTCGGCGAGCTGGGCGACCAGGACGTTCTCGCGCGCCAGGAACTTGAACGCGTCCATGCCGACGAGCGCCTCGACGCGGCGTACGCCCGCGCCGATCGACTGCTCGCCCAGGACCTTGATCAGGCCGAGCTGGCCCGAGCGGGCGACGTGGGTGCCGCCGCACAGTTCGCGGGAGTAGTCGCCGATCTCCACGACGCGGACCTCGGAGCCGTACTTCTCCCCGAACAGGGCCAGCGCGCCCATCTTGCGGGCCTCGTCGATGGAGTGCACCGAGGCGTGCACGCCCAGGTCGTCGATGAGGGTGGCGTTGACCTCCGCCTCGACGTCGCGCAGGACGCTCGGCGGGACGGCCCCGGCGGCGGTGAAGTCGAACCGGAACCGGCCCGGGGCGTTCTCCGAACCGGCCTGCGCCGCCGACTCGCCGAGCGCGTTGCGGAAGCCGCGGTGCACCATGTGGGTCGCGGTGTGCGAGCGGGAGATCGCCCGGCGCCGCTCCACGTCGATCTGGGCGAACGCGGTGTCGCCGGCCTGGGCCTCGCCGCGGCGCACCCGGCCGCGGTGCACGATGAGGCCGGCCAGCGGCGTCTGGACGTCGAGGATCTCGATCTCGGCGCCGCCGGAGAGCCTGATGGTGCCCTGGTCGGCGAGCTGGCCGCCGCCCTCGGCGTAGAACGGGGTGCGGTCGAGCACGACCTCGACCTCGCTGCCCTCCCCAGCCGACGGGACGTTCGCCCCGCCCACGAGCAGCCCGACGACGCGGGCCTCCGCCTCGACCGAGTCGTAGCCGGTGAAGGTGATCGTTCCGGCGCGTTCGAGCATCTCGCCGAGGACGGACACGTCGAGGTTGCCGGTCTTCTTCGCCGCGGCGTCCGCCTTGGCGCGCTGGCGCTGCTCGTCCATCAGCCGGCGGAACTCCGACTCGTCGACGGACAGGCCCTGCTCGGCCGCCATCTCCAGGGTCAGGTCGATGGGGAAGCCGTAGGTGTCGTGGAGCGTGAACGCCTGGGCCCCGGACACGACCGTGTCCTTGCGGCGCTTGGCCTCCTCGACCGAGGCGTCGAAGATCGCCGTGCCGGTGCGGAGGGTGGCGAGGAAGGACTGCTCCTCCGCGTCGATCACCGTGTGGATGTGCGCGGCGTCGGCCCGCAGGCCGGGGAAGGTCTCGCCCATCCCCTCGATCGCCGCGTCGGTGAGTTCGTGCAGGTAGCGCTCGTCCCCCGCGCCGAGCAGACGGAGGTGGCGGATGCTGCGGCGCAGGATCCGGCGCAGGACGTAGCCGCGCCCCTCGTTGGACGGGACGATGCCGTCGCCCACCATCATCGTGCCGCTGCGCATGTGGTCGGCGACGACCCGCAGGGAGACGTCGTTACGAGCGTCACGGCCGTACTTGGTCTTGGTCAGGTCGGCGGCCAAGTCGAGGATCCGCCACATGGTGTCGACCTCGTAGATGTTGTCGACGCCCTGGAGGATCGCCGCCATGCGCTCCAGGCCCATGCCGGTGTCGATGTTCTTGGCGGGCAGCTCGCCCTGCACGTCGAAGTCGACCTTGCTGCGGACCGTGCTGAGCTGGTGCTGCATGAAGACGAGGTTCCAGACCTCCAGGTAGCGGTCCTCGTCAGCGACCGGACCACCCTCCTTGCCGTACTCCGGGCCGCGGTCGTAGTAGATCTCCGAGCAAGGCCCACCGGGGCCCGGCACACCCATGTTCCAGTAGTTGTCCGCGAGGCCCCGCCGCTGGATGCGGTCTTCGGGCAGGCCGACCTTGTCCCGCCAGATCCGGAACGCCTCGTCGTCGTCGTGGTAGACGGTCGCCCAGAGCCGGCCCTCGGGAAAGCCGAAGCCGCCGTCGGCCTCGGAGGAGGTGAGCAGCTCCCAGGCGAAGGGGATCGCCAGCTCCTTGAAGTAGTCCCCGAAGGAGAAGTTCCCGAGCATCTGGAAGAACGTGGCGTGCCGGGTGGTCTTGCCGACCTCGTCGATGTCGGGCGTCCGGATGCACTTCTGCACGCTCGTGGCCCGTGGGCCGGGCGGTTTACGCTGCCCCAGGAAGTAGGGCTTGAAGGGCACCATGCCCGCGTTGACCAGCAGCAGGGTGGGGTCCTCGGCGATCAGGCTGGCCGAGGGCACCACTTTGTGCCCGCGCTCCTCGAAGAAGCGGAGGAAACGGCGGGCGATCTCTGCCGACTCCATCTCAGTGGTGGTCCTTGTCTGTCTCGGTTGGCGCGTCGAGCCCGAGCGCGTCACGCAACTCGTCCTCGCGTGCGTGCATGGCGGTGCGAACGTTGTCGGTGAAGTCGCGTACGGTCTGGCCGACTCCGGAGGCCTGGTGAACGAGGGCCTGGGGTGTCATGGCACGGATGAGGCGCTTGAGCCGGAAGGCGGCCCAGGCACCCAGGCTGCCCCCCAGGAAAAGCCAGAACAGCCGGCGGATCATCGCTTGCCGTCCTGGTTGCGCGCACCGATGGCCTTACGGACACCATAGGAGAAGGCGGCCGCTTTCACGAGCGGACCGCCGACCACCGAGGTGACCGTGGTCGTGACCGCCGCGGCGTTCTGCGTGACGCTGCCGACGTTCTTGGTTATCAGGTCGACCCGGTCCAGCTGCTCGCCTGCCCGCGTGACCGTGCTGGTCATGTCGTCCAGCAACGGCCCGGCCTGCTCGCCGAGTTCGGCGACCATCTTGGTCGCCTCCTTGAGCAGTCTGGCCAGCCTCAGCAGGACGAAGGCGAGGAAGGCAACGAGAATCGCCCAGAAAACGGCCACGATCAGGCCGGCGACCTGTCCGCCACTCAGCATCGGCTCCCTCTCCTTCTGTCGTCGGAGAACCTGGTCGGACAGACCATACCGTCCCCCTCACCTCGGCGGAGGCCACGCGAACCGACGTGTCCGCCCGCATGGCGCCCGGAAGCGCCGTTCCGGCAGCGGGAGCGCGGCCGATCACCGGCCCGCGCCCGGCGCGGCGCGGCGCGTTCCGATCATGCCGGAGCCGAGGTCAGGGCGTACCGCGGCCCCTGTCACGCGGCACGGCGCGGGCGTCAGGCCGGCACGTCGAGCTCGCCGGTGGCGATGAACCGCTCGATGGCGGCGGCGTAGGCGGACCCGTCGAGCTCGGGCGGCCGCCCGGCGTCCCCCTGGATCACCACGACCTCGCCGCGGCGGCCCTCGGCGCGCATCTCGGCGATCAGCCGCCAGGCGGCCCACAGGCAGGTGCCGGTCGAGCCGCCGGCGGCGATTCCCGCGTGTTCGCGCAGCCAGGCCAGCGCGCCGGCGCCCGCGGCGTCCGGGACGGGAAGCACCAGGTCGACCGCGGACGGCAGGAAGCCGGGCTCCATGCGCGGCCGGCCGATGCCCTCGACGCGGGACGGCATGCCGGTCGCGTAGTCATCCGCGCCGCTCGCCCAGCCGGGAAAGTACGCGGAGTTCTCCGGGTCGGCGACCGCGAGCCTCGTGTCGTGGCCGTGATGGCGCAGGAAGCGGCCGATCGTCGCGGACGTCGCACCGGTGCCCGCGCCGGTCACGATCCATCGCGGCGGACGGCCGAGATCGGCGAGGATCTCGGCCGCGATGTTGTCGCCACGCCAGTCGATCACCTGTGCGGCGACGGCGAAGTGGTCGAGGTGGAAGCCGCCGACGCTCGCGGCCAGCCGCCGCGCCTCGTCGTAGATCGCGGCCGGCGGGTCGTGCGGGTGGACGCGCCCGCCCGCGGCCTCGACCGCACCGATCCGGTCCTCGCGCGTCCGGCGCGGCACGACCGCGACGAAGTCCAGGCCGAGCATCCGGGCGAAGTGGGCCCCGGCCACGGCGGCGGGCCCCGCGGTGGCCACCACCACGGTGGTGCCCTCGGTGATCTGCCCGGCCGCCAGCGCGTGGACGTACGCCGCCGCCAGCAGCCGGTGCTTGACGCTGCCGGTCGGCTGGGCGGACTCGTCCTTCAGCGACAGGCCGATGCCCCACTCCGGAGGCGTCGGCACGGTCCGCAGCGGCGTCGCGGCCACGTCGCGTTCGATCCGGGCGATGCCGGCGGCCGCCCACTCCCGTGTCGATCCCACGGGCGGCAGCGTAGCGGCGTCTCCCGGCCCCGCGGATATGACGTGGGGCCGGGTTCAGCCGGTGCGGGAGAGCCGTTCGGCGACGTTCTCGGCCAGTCCCCGCACGAGCGCCGCGGCCCTGGCGTCCGGCCTGCTGTGCGTCCGCGCCGACACGTCCACCACCGCGTTGGAGATCCGGAACTCGACGTGCACGTCGTAGATCATGATGCGGGAGGTCAGGATCTGCACGGTCATCTCGTCCGTGGTGGCGTAACCCGCCTCCCCGACGCCGACCGGGCGTACCGGCGCCGCGTGGCTCTTCCGGCACCAGGAGGCCAGTACCCGCTCCGCCTGTGTCTCGGCGGAGGTACGGCCATCGCGGACCGCCGTCTCGGAGTGGATCCGCGCCGTACGGAACGGCTGGTCCCGGCCGCGGGGAACGCTGCTCCACTTGCACTCCGACGAGGCGTCGCCGCCCCACCCCAGCAGCGTCTTCGGCCGTGAGCTCCCCGGCTCCCTCGCGCCGTGCGCCACCAGCGGCGCGAGCGCGTCCGGCGGGGGCAGAAGCGTGCAGGCGTCGAGTCCGCCGAACCGGCCCTCGGACGTGAACAGCCCCACGTACCAGCAGCCCGCCACCGTGCACGCGGCGACGGCCGCGACGGCGCCGGCCACCGCCAACAGACCCGGGCGAGGGTGATCGAACACGGACATCAGGGTGACACAGGCCGCCTTCGCGGTCAGCCCTGGCGGCCGCCGCGCAGGACGGCCCGAAGGCGTTCGACCACCTCGGAGAAGCGGGACTCCATGCCGTGCTTGGTCGGGTGGTAGTAGTCGCGGCCCGCGACGGCGTCCGGGGCGTAGCGCTGCTCGACCACGCCGCCGGGGAAGTCGTGGGCGTACTGGTAGCCCTTGCCGTGCTCGATCTTGCTCGCGCCCTTGTAGTGCGCGTCGCGCAGATGGGCGGGGACCGGCCCGACCAGGCCGCGCCGGACGTCCGCGCTCGCCTCGTTGATGGCGCGTATGACGGCGTTGGACTTGGGGGCCATGGACAGGTGGATGACGGCCTGGGCGAGGTTGATGCGGGCCTCGGGCAGGCCGACGAACTCCACCGCGTGCGCGGCGGCGATCGCGGTCTGCAGCGCGCTCGGGTCGGCCATGCCGACGTCCTCGCTTGCGTGCACGATGAGGCGCCGCGCGATGAACCGCGGGTCCTCCCCCGCCTCGATCATGCGGGCCAGGTAGTGCAGGGCGGCGTCGACGTCGGACCCGCGGATGCTCTTGATGAACGCGCTGATGACGTCGTAGTGCTGGTCGCCCTCACGGTCGTAGCGGACCGCCGCGCGGTCGACGGCCTTCTCCAGCACGTCGACGTCGATCGGCTCGCGGCCGGCGACGTAGGAGGCCGCCTCGAGGTAGGTCAGCGCCCGGCGGGCGTCACCGCCCGCCAGGCGTACGAGGTGGTCCTCGGCGGGCTCGGTGAGGCTCGTCACGCCGGCCAGGCCGCGGTCGTCGGTCAGGGCGCGGCGGATCACCTCGCGGAGCTGGTCGTCGCCCAGCGGCTCCAGCGTCAGCAGCAGCGAACGCGACAGCAGCGGGCTGATCACCGAGAAGAAGGGGTTCTCGGTGGTGGCGCCGATGAAGGAGACCCAGCGGTTCTCCACGGCGGGGAGCAGGGCGTCCTGCTGGGCCTTGTTGAACCGGTGGACCTCGTCGACGAACAGCACGGTCTGCCGGCCGCTCATGCCAAGCTCGCGCTTGGCCTGGTCGATGGCGGCCCGTACCTGCTTGACGCCGTCGGAGACCGCGGAGATCTCCACGAAGCGCCGCTCGGTGGCCTGGCTGACGACGTAGGCGAGCGTCGTCTTGCCGGTGCCGGGTGGCCCCCACAGGACCAGCGACATGGCGACGTCACGCTCGACCAGCTGACGCAGCGGCGTGCCCGGACCGAGCAGGTGCGCCTGACCGACCACCTCGTCGAGGCCCCGTGGCCGCATCCGGACCGCCAGCGGCGCGTTGGCCTGCTCGGCCTCCTCCGCCTGTGTGTCGAAAAGACTGTCGGCCTGCTCATCGTCCCTGCGTGCCACGGTGCCGACACTATCCGCCCGCGGGGACATCGCGGGCACGCGCCGGACGGCCCGATCCGCGCCTGGCTCAGGGCGGCGCGTCGGAGCGTAGGGCCGGGACGCTCCTTACGCTTGGATGCATGCCCTCCTGGTCCCCCTGTTCGATGCCCGAGGTCCTTGAGCTCACCGACCACGATCCCCTCGTACGCGGCACGCGCGGCGCCGGCCGTGGGCCCGCCTGGCGTAGCGGCGACGGCCGGGCCGTCGCCTTCACGGGCTATGACGCGGAGGGTCGCGTCCGTTCCCTGGTCGGGCTCGGCCCACGGGACGAGACGGCGGAGCTGGTCAGCGCGGTGCACGGCGAACTGCCCGAGGACGTCCGCGTGATCGTGCCGCGCGGCACACCGCTGGAGCTGACCCAGCCGAGCGACTGGAACTTCCGCGCCGCCTTCGGCGCTCCGCCGCCGCAGCCGGCCGAGGCGGCGGTCGCCTGGTGCGACGACGAGGACGCGGTCAGGGATCTGCTGACGCTGGTCAGCCCCGGCACGTCGGCATGGCCGGGCGACCCGAAGGTGCGCCGCTGGGCCGGCATCCGGCGAGACGGGCGGCTGCTGGCGTGCCTGGCCGACACCAGCGCCGCCGACGGCGTCGGCCACGTCTCGGCGATCGCCGTCCACACCGAGGCGCGCGGCCGGGGGCTGGGCCCGTCGATCACGGCCTGGGCGATGCGCCGCTTCTTCGCCGAAGCACGGGACGTGGTGACGCTGGGCGTCTACGCCGACAACGCGGTCGGCCTGCGAATGTACGACCGCCTGGGCTTCACCGTGGACCGGGCGCTGACCACGGGCCTCGTCAAGCGCGCGGGCTGATACGAACCTTCCTCGGCCGCACCCAGAAGCGCGGCGTCGTCGCAGGTAGCTGAGGCTGACTCGGCGCAGACCCAGCCCCTCTGCGCCGCTTTCGGCGCTCAGGTGGCATGGGGCATGACTCTGAGTTCTTTCACCCGCGGGTGCCCGCGAGCGGTGAAGGTCCAGGGCCTGTCCGCCGCGTAGCAGGGACAGACGCCTTCGAGACGGGCCTTAAGACCGCTCGCTCGGGGAGGGCACGGCGAGCACCTCTCCGTCCGGCAGCCGTCCCCACCAGCGGCCCCGAGCCCCGTACGGTCGTCGCGGGCGGGGCGGCCGACGAGCCGACCGCGACCGATCCCTCAGTACGGGCCGCCGCAGGCCGGTCGAAAACCGGTAGGACAGGTAGTAAGACGCGCCCCGTCCCTGAACCAGGGCCGATCCCCTCGCTCGCCGACCGCCAAGGAACGGTCGGCGAGGCCGGAACCGCCAATGACAGGCGCCCAATCCCCGGAACCAGAACCGACTCCGGCCACCACCAACCGCCCGGCGAAGCCCGGAACCCGCGACCACGGACACCCAGCCCCCGGACCAGAGCCGATCCCCGATCCCCGGCCGCAGCCGACCGACCGGCGAAGCCGGGACCGGCAGAGGCAGGTATCCCGCCCCTCGCGCCGGGGTTCGTCCTTTGGACCGGCTTCGAGCGTCAGGACGGTCTGGACCCCTCGCCGGGGTGGCGAGGGGTCCAGACCGTCCTGCCCAGGGTCCCTTGCCCCTCACGGGGCAGGGGACCCGGGTCGTCGCTCAGTAGCGCTCCTCGGAGGGGCGCACGATGTGGCCGGGCTCGTTCGGCGGGTTCGCCGGCGCTTCCGGGCGGGCGTCGACGCCGGCCTCCTTGCGCTGTTCGGGCGTGATCGGCGTCGGGGCCGCCGTCAGCGGGTCGAAGCCCGAGGCCGCCTTCGGGAAGGCGATCACGTCGCGGATCGTGTCGCGGCCCGCGAGCAGCATCACGATGCGGTCCCAGCCGAAGGCGATGCCGCCGTGCGGCGGCGGGCCGTACTTGAAGGCCTCCAGCAGGAAGCCGAACTTCTCGTCGGCCTCCTCGCGCGCCAGGCCCAGCGTGTCGAAGACCCGCTGCTGCATCTCGGCGCGGTGGATACGGATCGAACCGCCGCCGATCTCGTTGCCGTTGCACACGATGTCGTACGCGTTGGCCAGCGCCTCGCCCGGCTTGTCCTGGAACGAGTCGGCCCACTCCGGACGCGGCGAGGTGAACGGATGGTGCACGGCCGTCCAGCCGCCCTCGTCGGTCTCCTCGAACATCGGCGCGTCCACGACCCACACGAACGCCCACTGCGACTCGTCGATCAGCTCGCAGCGCCGGCCGATCTCCAGGCGCGCCGCGCCGAGCAGCTCCTGCGTGGCGTGCTGCTTGCCCGCGCCGAAGAAGACCGCGTCTCCCGGCTTCGCCCCGGCCTCGGCGGCCAGGCCCGCGCGCTCGGTCTCGGAGAGGTTCTTGGCGACCGGGCCGCCGAGCGTGCCGTCCTCCTGCACGAGGACGTAGGCGAGGCCCTTCGCGCCGCGCGCCTTGGCCCACTCCTGCCAGCCGTCCAGCTCCTTGCGGGTCTGGGACGCTCCGCCGGGCATCACGACCGCGCCGACGTAGGGGGCCTGGAACACCCGGAACGGCGTGTCCTTGAAGTAGGCCGTCATCTCGACCAGCTCGTTGCCGAACCGCAGGTCCGGCTTGTCCGAGCCGTACCGGTTCATGGCGTCCGCATACGTCATGCGCGGGATCGGACGCGGGATCTCATACCCGGCGATCTCGCCCCAGAGCCGCCCGACGAGGTCCTCGGCGACCTGGAGGACGTCCTCCTGCTCCACGAAGGACATCTCAATGTCGATCTGGGTGAACTCCGGCTGCCGGTCGGCGCGGGAGTCCTCGTCGCGGTAGCAGCGGGCGATCTGGTAGTAGCGCTCCAGCCCGGAGACCATGAGCAGCTGCTTGAACAGCTGCGGCGACTGCGGCAGGGCGTACCAATGACCGGGCTTGAGGCGCACGGGGACCAGGAAGTCGCGCGCGCCCTCGGGGGTGGACCGGGTCAGCGTCGGCGTCTCGACGTTGACGAACCCGTGGCCCCGCAGCACGTCGTGGACGAGGTACGACGCGGTGGAGCGGACGCGCAGGGCGCGGGCCTGAGCGTCGCGGCGGATGTCGAGGTAGCGGTACTTCAGCCGCACCTCTTCGTTGACGTTGACGTCCGCCTCGATCGGGAACGGCAGCGGCGCCGACTCGCTCAGCACCTCGATGTCGGACGCGACGACCTCGATCTCGCCGGTCGGCAGCTCGGGGTTCTCGTTGCCGGCGGGCCGTACGCGGACCTCACCGGTGATCTTGACGCAGAACTCCGAGCGCAGGTCGTGGGCGGTGTCCTCCTCGCGGAAGACGACCTGCGCGATGCCGGAGGCGTCACGCAGGTCGATGAAGGTGACGCCTCCGTGGTCGCGGCGGCGCGCGACCCAGCCGGCGAGCACCACCTGCTGCCCCTCGTGCTCACGGCGGAGCGACCCCGCCTCGTGCGAGCGAATCATGGTTGGGAAAGCCTCTCTTTCAACGTCGTGACGATCTCGTCGAGCGGCACGGCGACCTGGTCGCCGCTGGCCAGGTCCTTCACCTGAGCGGACCCGGCGGCGATATCTCGCTCGCCGAGGATCACGGCGTACGCCGCTCCGGACCGGTCGGCGCCCCGCATGGCGCCCTTCAGCTTCTTTCCGTCATAGGACATGTCGGCGGCGATCCCGGCACGGCGCAGGGCGGCGACGAGGCCGAAGATCCTGCGCTGCGCCTCCTCGCCGAGCGGCACGCCGTACACGGTGACACCCGCGACGGTCGCCGCCGCGGCCTCTTCGGCCTCCATCGCCAGCACCGTACGGTCGAGGCCCAGGCCGAACCCGATGCCCGGCAGCGGCGGACCGCCGATGTCCTCCGACAGCCCGTCGTAGCGCCCGCCACCGCCGATGCCGGACTGCGCGCCGAGCAGCGGGTGGTCGAACTCGTACGTCGTGCGCGTGTAGTAGTCGAGGCCGCGGACGAGGCGCGGATCGTCGACCCAGGAGATCTCCAGGTCGGCGAGCAGCTCGCGGACCTTGTCGTGGTGGGTCTTGCACGCGCCGCACAGGTAGTCGGTGACCACCGGGGCGGCCTCGACCTGGGCCCGCACCTCGGGGCGCTTGTCGTCCAGCACGCGGAGCGGGTTCAGCTCGATCCGGGCGCGGGTGGCCTCGTCGAGGTCCAGCCCGCGTAGGAACTCCTGCAGCGCCGCGCGGTACACCGGACGGCACTCGCGGCAGCCGAGGGAGTTGAGGTGCAGGCTGTGCTGAGTGAGGCCGAGCTCGCGGTACCAGTCCCAGGCCAGCGCGATCGTCTCGACGTCGACGGCCGGGTCCTCCGAGCCGATCGCCTCCAGGTCGACCTGGTAGAACTGGCGGTAGCGCCCGTGCTGCGGCTGCTCGGCCCGGAACGCGGGCCCGGTCGCCCAGACCTTCACCGGCAGCTCTCCCCGGTGCAGGTTGTGCTGGAGCACCGACCGCAGCACTCCCACGGTGAACTCCGGCCGCAGGGTGAGCGAGCGCCCACCACGGTCCTCGAAGGTGTACATCTCCTTGGAGACGACGTCGGTCGACTCTCCGACGCCGCGGGAGAACAGCGCCGTGTCCTCGAACACCGGCAGCTCCAGGTAGGAGTAGCCGGCGCGCGTGGCCACCGCGGCGAACGCGTCACGCGCGGCGAGGTAGATCGCCGAGCGTGGCGGAACGTACTCGTTGACCCCCTTGGGGGCCTGGAAGTTCGAGCTCATCTGTCTGCTTAGAGTCCCCTGTGCGGGCCGTCGAGCGGAGCGATCTCCTTGAGAAACGGGTTGGTGGCCCGCTCGCGGCCGATGGTGGTCTGAGCGCCGTGTCCGGGCAGCACGGCGGTCTCGTCCGGCAGCGGCAGGCATACCCGCGCCAGACTGTCCATGATCGCGGCGTAGTCGCCGCCCGGCAGGTCCGTACGTCCGATGGAGCCGGCGAACAGCAGGTCGCCCGAGAACATCACCGACTCGGCGGCCAGCCGGAAGATCACCGACCCCGGTGTATGCCCGGGAGCGTGGTCGACGACGAAGTCCAGGCCCGCGAGCGTCAGGGTGTCACCGTCACCGATCTCGCGCACGTCGTCCGGCTCACTGAACGTCAGGCCGCCGAGCAGCTGACCGGCGACCTGCGGCGGGAAGCCCTTCGCCGGGTCGGACAGCATGTCACGGTCGTCCGGATGGATGTAGGCGGGCACGTCACGGGCGCCGCAGACCGGGGCGACGGACCACACGTGGTCGATGTGGCCGTGCGTGAGCGCCACGGCGACCGGCTTGAGCCGGTGCTCGCGCAGCACATCGTAGACCATCGGCTCGGCGTCCTGCCCGGGATCGATGATCACGCACTCCTCCCCGGCGCCGGGCGCCACGACGTAGCAGTTCGTCGCGAAGGAACCCGCGGGGAAGCTGGCGATGAGCACGGTCGTCCTCTCTGACTGCTGCCGGCGAGATCGAGCGTACCGGCGGTACGCGCGCGATCGCGAACGACATAGTGCCGTGTCAGTCAACGTGCCGCCTCGCCGGGGACGCGAGGGCCGGCTGTTCCTCACGGGCCGGGCCGGGCGACTCCCCACGTGGGGCGGGCCCCGGCCGGCCGTTGGCCCCTGTACGGCCTGCGGCCGACCGATGGACGCCGGTAGGGGTCACGGCCGGCCCGACGAACCCCGGTAGAGGTCGCGACCGGCCGACGAACCCCCATACGGGCCGTGGCCGACCGACGAACCCCGGTACGGGTCACGACCCGCCGATGGACCCCAGTACGGGTCACGGCCAGCCCGACGAACCCCGGTAGAGGTCGCGACCGCCCGACGAACCCCCATACGGGCCATGGTCGACCGATGGGCCCGTGTGCGGTGCCGTGACCCGATCCGCCGGGCACGCACCCGGGCCGGTCGCGCCACCGCCCGGCGTTGAGGGCCAGGATGCCGCGGGTTCCCGGCCGCCGGCGTCTCCGCCCACGCGCGACGATCTGATGACCGGCCTCCCGCCGCGCTTGGCCGGCCCGGCGCCGCGGATCCCGGTCTGCGCGGGAGTGCGTCGTGCGGGCCGGAGCGGTCGGCCGGTCTCCTGTCCGCAGGGGTAGGGGTCGGTGGCCGACGGTGACCGGTAGTTGTCTCGCCGGTGACGGAGTGCCCGATCACGGCGCCCGGGTCCACGACGGTGTGCGGCAGGCCCTTACGTGCCGCGAGCACGCGGGCGGCCGCGTCGCCCTCCACTGTGGCGGCCTGACAGGCCCTCCGGCGACATGACCGGGGCGCGGCGGTGGCCGGACAGGGCGCGGCGGTGACGCGAGCATCGTGTCCGGCAGCGCGACAGCGAGGCGCGTCCTCGGTGGCCGCCACCCTCCACGGCGCCTCGGTAAGTAACGCATCGGCACCACAAGGCGCTTTCGCCACCGGAAACCCATCACCAATACAAGCGGGCCCCAATAACGGCGCCGCCTCCGACCCAGCGGCATCACCGGTCGACCATCACCACGTTCAGTCACATACTGATTACAGCACGCACCTACGACAGAACCCGCCAGCACGGCGGCCGCCCAGAACCCGCAGCTTGAACACCCGACACGCATGGTCGAAGCGGCAGACCGAGGCTCTAGCGTGGGAAGGGCGAACCGCGTCCGACGTTCGGCCGGTTTGGGCGCCTCTGCGGTGCGGGGCCGAAAATACCGTCCGGGACCGCTACGATGCGCAACACGTTTCCCAGTTCACGACGCGATTCGATGAGGTGCGACACCGGTGGCGGGTAAAGACCGCAAGAGGGAGCTGGCCCGGCTGCGTTACGAGCGCCAGCAGCAGCGCCGGGCGATCCGGCAGGCCAGGGCCCGGCGGATGAAGATCATCGGCACTGTGGTCGCCGTCGTGGTGGTCGCGGGTGGCAGCGGGGCGATCGCGTTCGCCATGAACGGCCCGGCGAAGAAGGACAAGACCTCCGCCGCCTCCACGCCCACCGCCGCGCCGAGCGTCTCGGTCAAGCCCGGGGAGTGCGCCTACCAGCCCCTGTCCGCGGAAGCGGCCGGGAGCGCCAAGGACGTCGGCAAGCCTCCCGCGAAGCCGGTCAAGGGCACGTACGACATGACGATCCACACGAGCCTCGGCACGATCACCGCCAAGCTCGACGGCTCCAAGGCCGCGTGCACGGTGAACTCGTTCACGTATCTGGCGAGCAAGAAATTCTTCAACAACACTAAATGTCATCGCCTTGTCACCGAGGGTATCAAGGTGTTGCAATGCGGCGACCCGACCGGCACGGGAACGGGCGGTCCCGCGTACGGCTTCGGCAATGAGAACGTCCCGAAGGCCGGCAAGTCCGGGCAGGCGACCTACAAGCGCGGCGTCATCGCGATGGCGCACAGTAGCGCCCCGAACAGCAACGGGAGCCAGTTCTTCATCGTCTACGGCGATTCTCCGCTGCCCGCCGACTACACCGTGTTCGGCGAGATCACCAAGGGAATGGGCGTCGTCGACTCCGTCGCGAAGGCGGGTGCCGAGCCGGCCGACCAGAGCGGGAACACCGCCCCAAAGAAGAAAATCGAAATAAAAGACCTCACCGTCTCGAAGATGTAGCAATGCGATTGGCTAGGGTGGCCAGCGGGAGCGCTTCTCCCACGGACGTCATCATGGTGGGCCCGGTGCGTGAGGGGACGCCCCGGGCTCTGACACAGGAGGCAGCGGTGTGCAGCGCCACCGAATCCTTGGGTATCCCTCGCCGTACGCGCGGGGACGTCGTACCGGCCACCGGGCGGTCCGCGACGGCCACGCCTCTCACCGGGGAGGCCCGCGATGACCACTGACCCGTGGGGCCGGGTCGACGAGAACGGCACCGTCTATGTCCGCACGGCGGCCGGGGAGCGCACCGTCGGTTCGTGGCAGGCCGGTGCGCCCGAGGAGGCCCTGGCCTACTTCCGTCGCAAGTACGACGCCCTCGTCACCGAGGTCGACCTGCTCGAGCAGCGGATCAAGACCACCGACCTGGCGGCCGCTCAGGCCGAGCACAGCATCGCCCGGCTCCGCGAGGCCGTGACCGAGGCCCACGCCGTCGGCGATCTCGACGGCCTGGGCCGGCGGCTCGACGGGCTGTCGGAGCTGGTCGGCGAGCGTCGTGAGCAGATCAAGGTCGCCCGTGACCAGGCGCGTGTGCATGCCCGCGAGATCAAGGAACGCATCGTCGCCGAGGCGGAGCGGATCGCGGTCGAGGAGACGCACTGGAAGAACGGCGGCGAGCGCCTGCGCCAGCTCGTGGAGGAGTGGAAGGCCGCCGAGCGCGTCGACCGTCCCACGGAGACGGCGCTGTGGAAGCGGCTGTCCTCAGCGCGCAACGCGTTCACCAAGCGCCGCAAGGCCTACTTCTCCAACCTCGAGGTGGAGCGCGAGCACGCACGCGCGGAGAAGGAGCGGCTGGTCCTCGACGCCGAGGCCATGGTCGACTCCACCGACTGGGGGCCGACCGCCGCGGCGTACCGCGAGCTGATGCGCCAGTGGAAGATGGCCGGCCGAGCCTCCCGCGACGCCGAAGAGGAGCTGTGGGCGCGGTTCAAGGGCGCCCAGGACACCTTCTTCTCCGCCCGGTCCGCGGTGTTCGCCGAGCGTGACGCGGAGTTCCGCGAGCACGCCGAGGCGAAGGAGAAGCTGCTCACCGAGGCGGAGCGGCTGCTGCCCGTCCGCGACGTACGCTCCGCACGGCAGGCCCTGCGCTCGATCCAGGAGCGCTGGGAGGGCATCGGCATGGTCCCCCGCGACTCACGCGAGCGGCTCGAAGGACGGCTCCGCAAGATCGAGGAAGCGGTCCGCACCGCCGAGGAGTCGGAGTGGCGACGCACCAACCCGGAGGCGCGGGCCCGCGCCGAGGCGACGGTCGCGCAGCTGCGTTCGTCCATCGAGCAGCTGGAGAAGCGCCTGGAGAAGGCACGCAACGCCGGCCGCGACAAGGACGTCAAGGACGCCGAGGAGGCCCTGACCGCTCGCCGCGCCTGGCTGGCCGAGGCAGAGCACACCCTGTCCGAACTCTCCTGATCTCGTACGAGGCGGACCCGGGCCTGCGGGCCGGGTCCGCCTCACGCTTTCCGGACGCGGCTCGAGAGACGCGTGGTCAGCTCGTGACGCGGTAGACGTCGTAGACGCCGTCCACCGAACGGACCGCCTTCAGGACGTGCCCGAGATGCTTCGGATCGCCCATCTCGAAGCTGAACCGGCTCACCGCCACCCGGTCGCGGTTGGTCGCCACCGAGGCGGACAGGATGTTGACGTGCTGGTCCGACAGCACGCGGGTGATGTCGGACAGCAGCCGCGGCCGGTCGAGCGCCTCGACCTGGATGGCCACCAGGAAGACCGAGTCCTCCCCCGGTGACCATTTCACGTCGACCATGCGGTCGGGCTGGGTCTGGAGGTTCGCCACGTTGACGCAGTCGACGCGGTGCACCGAGACGCCGTTGCCCCGCGTGACGAAGCCGACGATCTCATCGCCCGGCACCGGCGTGCAGCACCGGGACAGGCGCACCCACACGTCCGGGTCGCCGGCCACGACCACGCCCGGGTCGCCGGCCGGGCGCGAGCGGCGCTTGCGGGTCGGAATCGCGGTCTCGGCCAGGTCCTCCGCGGTGTCGCCGCCGAGGACGTCGACGAGCTTGCGGACGATGTTCTGCGCCGAGACGTGGCTCTCCCCGATCGCCGCGTACAGCGCGGACACGTCGGCGTAGTGCATGTCGTGCGCCAGCGTCAGCAGCGCCTCACCGGACAGCATGCGCTGGAGTGGGAGGTTCTGCTTGCGCATCGCGCGGGCCAGGGACTCCTTGCCCTGCTCGATGGCGCTCTCGCGGCGCTCCTTGGAGAACCAGTGCTTGATCTTGTTGCGGGCGCGGGCGCTCTTGACGAAGTTGAGCCAGTCGCGGCTCGGCCCGGCGTCCGGCGACTTGGAGGTGAAGATCTCCACCGTGTCGCCGTTGTCGAGGGTCGACTCCAGCGGGACGAGGCGGCCGTTGACGCGGGCGCCGATCGTACGGTGGCCGACCTCGGTGTGGATGGCGTACGCGAAGTCGACCGGCGTCGCGCCCTGCGGCAGCGCGAGGACCTGCCCCTTCGGCGTGAAGACGAAGACCTCCGAGACCGACAGGTCGAAGCGCAGCGACTCGAGGAACTCGGCCGGGTCGGTGGTCTCCTTCTGCCAGTCGAGGAGCTGGCGCAGCCAGGCCATGTCGCCGGCCTTGCCGGTGGAGGCGCCGCCGTCGCCGACGGTCTCCTCCTTGTACTTCCAGTGCGCCGCGATGCCGTACTCGGCGCGGTTGTGCATGGCCCGCGTGCGGATCTGCAGCTCGACCGGCTTGCCCTCCGGGCCGATCACCGTGGTGTGCAGCGACTGGTACATGTTGAACTTCGGCATCGCGATGTAGTCCTTGAACCGGCCGGGGACCGGGTTCCATCGCGCGTGGATCGTGCCGAGGGCGGCGTAGCAGTCGCGGACCGTGTCGACGAGCACCCGGATGCCGACGAGGTCGTAGATGTCCTCGAAGCTCAGCTCGCGGGCGATCATCTTCTGGTAGATCGAGTAGTAGTGCTTCGGGCGGCCCTTGACGGTCGCCTTGAGCTTGGCCTCGCGCAGGTCGCGGGAGACGTGCTGGATGACGTCCTGGAGGTAGACGTCGCGGCGCGGGGCCCGCTCGGACACCAGGCGGGCGATCTCGTCGAACCGCTTGGGGTAGAGCGTCTGGAAGGCGAGGTCCTCCAGCTCCCACTTGAGGGTGTTCATGCCGAGCCGGTGCGCGAGCGGCGCGAAGATCTCCAGCGTCTCGCGGGCCTTGCGCTCCTGCTTGTGCCGCGGCAGGTAGCGCAGGGTGCGCATGTTGTGCAGGCGGTCGGCCAGCTTGATCACGAGGACCCGGATGTCACGCGACATCGCGACGACCATCTTGCGGACCGTCTCGGCCTCGGCCGCCTCGCCGTACTTGACCTTGTCGAGCTTGGTCACCCCGTCGACCAGGGCGGCGATCACGTCGCCGAAGTCGGTGCGGAGCTGGTCGAGGGTGTAGGTCGTGTCCTCGACCGTGTCGTGCAGGAGGGCGGCGCACAGCGTCTCGGTGTTCATGCCGAGCTCGGCCAGGATCGTGGCCACGGCGAGCGGGTGCGTGATGTACGGATCGCCGCTCTTGCGTTTCTGGTCGCGGTGATGGTGCGCCGCGACGTCGTAGGCGCGCTCGACGAGACGCACGTCCGCCTTGGGATGTGTGTTCCGGAGCGTCTTGATCAGAGGTTCGAGTACAGGATTCATGGTGGGTCCACGCTGGGCGCCGAGCCGGGCGAGCCGCCGGCGGACCCGGGCGGCCGACGGCGCGGCCGGGCTTGAGGGGGTCCTCGGGGGAGTCCGGTCGCCCTCATCGGGCGCGGAAGCGGGCTCGCCGTCGGGTGCCGGCAACGTGTGGGGGTTGATGCGTGGTGTCAGCGCGGCATCGGACGCCGCGTCGGTAGACACCACCTCACCGCGCACCCAGCCTCCCCATGCCTGCGTCGGAACACCAGTTTAGCGGCAGCTGAATTCCAGTCGGTGCCGATCCACCATTCCGGACCGAACACCGGTGACCGGTGGATGTCCGGATCACCTCCGACGGTGATCCCGCGCCACCGACACCCCGCCTCTCACGAGCACCTTTACCCCCATCCGTACCCTGCCTTCGCCCTGGGCCGTCCGAGTCAGACGGCTCCCGCTCGACGACCGGAAACCCTCTGAGGGCTCTCAGACGGTCACCAGGGCGTGCACGTCGAGGTCCGAGAGCCGGTCGCGGCCGCCCAGGAAGCCCAGCTCCATCAGCACCGAGATCCCGGCGACCTCCGCGCCGGTACGGCCGATGAGCGCGGCGGTGGCCTTGGCGGTGCCGCCCGTGGCCAGGACGTCGTCGACGATCAGCACCTGCTCCCCCGGCGCGAACGCGTCCTTGTGCACCTCGATCGTCTCGCTGCCGTACTCCAGGTCGTAATTCTCCGCGTACGTGGCGGCCGGGAGCTTGCCCTGCTTACGGATCGGCACGAACCCGGCGCCGAAGTGGTACGCCACGGGCGCGGCGAGGATGAAGCCGCGCGCCTCGATGCCGGCCACCTTGTCGATCGTGCCCCGGCCGTAGTAGGCGACGATGGCGTCGACGACGGCGGCGAAGGCGGTGTGGTCGGCGAGCAGCGGGGTGATGTCCTTGAACATCACGCCGGGCTTGGGATAGTCGGGGACGTCCCTGATGCGATCGTTGATCATCTGCGTCAGGTCGACGGGTCGCCTGGTCACGATCGTTCTCTGGCCTCCTCTGGCCGCGCTTCGCCGAACCCGGCGCGCGGAGTTCCTCATGGACGCATCGGACACCGTACACGCTTCGGCGGGCGGTACCTCCCTTATCGGGAGATACCGCCCGCCGAATGCCTGAGTCGCTACGGCCGGGTCAGCGCTTCTTCTTGCCGCTCGGGTGTCCCTTGGAACCGGTGCGGCGCGGCTGCTGCCGCGGACCCTGCTGGACCAGCCGGATGCCCGCGCCGACCGAGGTGGCCGCGTCGCCCTCCTCCTCGCCCGGGACCGTGTCCTGGGGCTCGCTCTCCGGTCCGTCGGCGGCGGGCTTGGCCGTGGCCTCGGCGTTCGCCGCACGCGACTGCCGCTTGGCGCTGCCGGCCTTGCTCTTCACCCTCTTGGCGAGGTCCCGGTACTTGGCCTGGCGTTCCTGCAGGTCCGCCAGGATCGGCGTCGCGATGCAGATCGAGGAGTACGCACCGGCCAGCATGCCGACGAACAGCACGAGCGCCAGGTCCTTGAGCGTGCCCGCGCCCATGACCCCGGCGCCGATGAACAGCAGGCCGGCCACGGGCAGCAGGGCGATCACCGAGGTGTTGATCGACCGGACCAGGGTCTGGTTCAGGCCGAGGTTGGCCGCCTGGCTGTACGTCATGGACTTCGTCGTGAGCAGCGGGCGGGTGTTCTCCCGCACCTTGTCGAAGACCACGACCGTGTCGTACAGCGAGTAACCGAGGATGGTCAGCAGGCCGACCACCGAGGAGGGCGTCACCTCGAACTGCACGAGCGAGTAGACGCCGATCGTGATCAAAATGTCGTGCGCGAGCGCGATCAACGCCGCGACCGCCATGCGCCACTCGAAGGCGATGGACAGGTAGATGATGATCGCGACCAGGAAGATGACCAGGCCCTGGAGCGCCTTCTGGGAGATGTCCTTACCCCAGCTCGCACCGACCGACTGCGGGCTGACGTCGTCGGGCTTGGGCAGTCCGAACCTGTGCTGGACCGTCTCCTGCACCTTCGTCACCTGAGCGGAGGTGAGGCTCTCGGTCTGGACACGCCAGCCGGCCCCGGTCTTCTGGACGATGGGGTCCTCCTTGACGACCCCGGAGTCCGCGACCGCCGCACGCGCGTCCGACGTGGTGGTGCCCGGCTTGGTCGGGAACTGGAAGACGGTGCCGCCCTTGAACTCGACGCCGAAGTTCAACCCGAGGGTCAGCAGCGAGACGACGCTGATGACCAGGATGAGGCCGGAGATGGAGTACCAGAGCTTCTGCCGCCCCACGAAGTTGAGGGAGATCTCCCCTCGGTGAAGCCGGCCGCCGATGGTGCCCAGGCGTGACATCAGGCCTCCTTGGTGCTGGCCGGGCGGACCGTGGGCCGCTTGGTGACACCCAGTGTGGACGGATCGAGTCCGGACCACCGGTGGCCACGCCCGAAGAACTTCGTGCGGGCCAGCATCGTGACGAGCGGCTTGGTGAAGAAGAACACCACCGCCACGTCGATGAGGGTGGTCAGGCCCAGCGTGAACGCGAAGCCCTTGACCCCGCCGATGGCGAACCAGTACAGCAGCAGCGCGGCGATGAACGAGACCGCGTCCGCCACGATGATCGTACGCCGGGCGCGGTGCCATCCGCGCTCGACGGCCGTGCGCAGGCTGCGCCCCTCCCGGACCTCGTCGCGCAATCGTTCGAAGAAGACCACGAACGAGTCCGCCGTGATGCCGATCGCGACGATCGCGCCCGCGATGCCGGCGAGCGACATCCGGAAGTCGATGAACTTGCCGAGCAACACCACCGACTCGTACGTCAGGACGCCCGCGACGATCAAACTGGAGATCGCCACGAAGCCCAGGCCCCGGTAGTAGAGCAGGCAATAGAGCACGACCAGGCCCAGGCCGATCGCGCCCGCGATCAGGCCGGCGCTCAGCTGGTCCTTGCCCAGCGTGGCCGACACCGACTCGATCGAGCTCGGCACGAACTTCAGCGGCAGTGCGCCGTACTTGAGCACGTTGGCCAGGTCGGTGGCGTCCTCCTGGCTGAACTGGCCCTCGATCTGGGCGTTGCCGGAGGTGATGGCCTCCTTGACGCTCGGCCAGGAGTAGACGGTGCCGTCGAGCACGATCGCGAAGTGGTTGCGCGTGTTGTTCTCGCCCAGCGCCGCGGCCTTGGACGTGAAGTCCGCGAACGTCTTGGTGGCGGCACCGTTGAGGTCGAGGCTGACCGTCCACTGGACCCGGCCGTTCTGCGGGTCCGGCGGCAGCGCCTGCGCCTTGGTGACCTGCTCACCGGAGATCTGCGCCGGCGCCAGGATGAACTTGTAGTCGCTCTTGTGCGTCTTCGGGTCGGGCCGGGCGCAGATCGCGGCCTGCTTGGCCGGGTTCAGCGTCTGGCCCTGGCCGATGTCGTTGCCCGTGCAGGTGAGCTTGCTGAACTGCGCCTTGACCGCCGGATCGACGCCGGTGAAGTCCTCGGCGCCCGCCTGCTGCTGTTGCTGGAGCTGCTGCAACTGCTGGAGCTGCTCGGGGGTGAGCGACTGTGAGGCACTCGGCTTCGGCGTGGCCTTGGCGGACGCCTTGTCCGACGGCTTCGGCGTGGTGGTCAGGGCCTGGGCGAGCGCACGCCCCTTGGGCGAGGAGCTCGTGGACGGCTTGCCGCTCGCCGACGGGCTGCCCGACGGCTTGGGCGACTTGGAGGCCTTGCCCGACGGGGTCGGGGTGGGCGTGGGGGCCGGCTGCTGAGCGGCGCCGACCGGCTCGGCCACCATCACCTGCCGGAACTCCAGCTTGGCGGTGGTGCCGATGAGCTTGACGACCCGCTCCTGTCCCTGACCGGGGACCTGGACGACGATGACGTTGTTGCCCTGCTTGGTCACCTCGGCCTCAGAGACGCCCAGGCCGTTCACGCGCTCGCGCATGATGTTGATCGCCTGGGTCATCTCGGAGTCGCCGATCTTCGCGCCTGGCCGCGAGGGCTCCGCCGTGAGCGTCACGGTGGTGCCGCCGGCCAGGTCGAGGGCCAGCTTGGGCGTCTTTTGGCCCTGCCAGAACATCAGGCCCACCAGGGCGGCGGCGATCACGAACAGCGCGAGGAGCACGCGCCCTGGTCTCGAAACGTTTCTGCTTGGCGGAGCCACGGTCGTCTTTCGTCCTTTGTCTGCGGTCAGGCTCTGGTCAGGCCGAGGGCCTCTTGCCGGACTTGTCCTCGCCGTCGTTCAGCGGCGCGTCTCCGGTCTTCTTCCCGGTCGCGCCGGGAAGAGTCTCGGTCTTGGCCTCGACCTCGACCTCGTCCTGCAGCGTCTCGCCGGCTTTGGGCGCCTCTTCCTCTTCGGGCTCTTCGGCGTGGGTGGACTCGCCGGTCTCCTCGGCGTCGTCCTCGGCCTCGGCCTCGTCCTCGATCTCCTCGGGGTCTTCGTCGGGCACGACCTGGGCGATGGCCTGCTTGACGTAGCGGACCTCGACCCCGGGGGCGATCTCCAGCACGACGTGGTCGTCCTCGATGGCGACGACGTCGGCGAGCATGCCCGCGGTCGTCATGACGCGCTGGCCCGGCTCTATTTGACGCTGCATCTGCAGTTGCTGTTGCTGTCGCTTGCGCTGCGGGCGGAAGAGCAGGAAATAGAACACGACGCCGATGAGGATGATCGGCAGAAGCGTGACCAGAGGGTTGCTCTTCTGGGCAGCGAGTTGCGTGAGCGCTATGAGTTCAGTGTTGCCCTGCACCGGGGCATCCTTCCGATATGGGGTTCAGCCCGCCGCCGACGATTCGCGTGCGAAAGGCGTGTCGCCTGACGACGGCGACAAGCTCCGGAGTGTAAAGGACTTGACGAAACCCCGGCAACGAGCTGACGACTGGGCACGGCGGGAAGTTCCTCGTCACTCCTCCGTCACTTCGAAAAGGGTACCTTCAACCGTGGGCGGCGGGGTGATACCCAGGTGCCGCCAGGCCGAAGGAGTCGCGATCCGGCCACGGGGGGTGCGGGCGATGAGTCCCTTACGCACCAGGAACGGCTCGGCGACCACCTCCACCGTCTCTGGCTCCTCCCCCACCGCGACCGCCAGTGTCGACAGCCCCACCGGCCCACCGCCGAACTTTCGCAGCAGCGCGTCGAGCACCGCACGGTCGAGCCGGTCCAGTCCCTCGGCGTCGACCTCGTACAGCGCCAGGGCGTCGCGGGCGATCCCCTCGGTGATCACGCCGTCGGCGCGAACCTCGGCGAAGTCGCGGACGCGGCGCAGGAGCCGGTTGGCGATACGTGGCGTGCCGCGGGAGCGCCGGGCGATCTCGGCGGCACCCGCCTCGTCCATCCGCACGTCGAGCAGCCGCGCCGAGCGGTCGATGATCCGCTGGAGATCGGCCGGCTCGTAGAAGTCCATGTGCGCGACGAAGCCGAACCGGTCGCGCAGCGGCGCCGGCAGCAGGCCGGCCCTCGTGGTCGCGCCGACGAGCGTGAACGGCGCGATGTCGAGCGGGATGGCGGTCGCGCCCGGTCCCTTGCCGACGACCACGTCGACGCGGAAGTCCTCCATCGCGACGTAGAGCATCTCCTCGGCGGGCCGGGCCATCCGGTGGATCTCGTCGAGGAACAGCACCTCGCCCTCGGACAGCGTGGACAGCACGGCCGCGAGGTCGCCGGCCCGCTCGATCGCCGGACCGGAGGAGATGCGCAGGGGCATGCCCAGCTCGCTGGCGATGATCATCGCGAGGGTGGTCTTGCCCAGGCCCGGAGGCCCGGACATGAGCAGGTGGTCCGGCGGCCGGCCGCGCCGGAGCGCGCTGTGCAGCACGAGCGAGAGCTGCTCGCGTACGCGCGCCTGCCCGATGAACTCGTCGAGGCGCTTGGGGCGCAGCGCCGCCTCGATGACCTTCTCCTCGCCGTCGGCGACCGGCGAGACGAAACGCTCCTCCTCGCGCTCGCTCCACTCGGTCACGGCGTCTCTTTCGTCGGCGCCGTGGGCGAGGTGGACGGGCGGTCCCCCGGGGCGGTCATCGGCTGAGCTTCCTCATCGCCAGCTTCAGCAGGGCGGCGATGTCGGAGGTGTCCTGGCCGTCCACCTCCGCGGCGACCGCGTCCACGGCCGCTTCGGCGTCGCGGGCGGTCCAGCCGAGGTTGGTGAGACCGGCGTGGACCTGCGCGCGCCAGGCCGCGGCGGCGAACGACGGGGCGGGCGTGTCGCCGTCGGCCCCGTCGAGGGGCATGCCGAGGCGGTCCTTCAGCTCGAGCACGATGCGCTGGGCGCCCTTGCGGCCGATGCCGGGGACCTTGGTCAGCGCGTTCAGGTCCTCGGTGGCGACGGCGCGGCGCAGGGCGTTCGGGTCGTGCACGGCGAGCATCGCGAGCGCCAGCCGGGGCCCGACGCCGCTGGCGGTCTGCAGGAGTTCGAAGACGGTCTTCTCGTCGTCGTCGGCGAAGCCGTACAGCGTGAGGGAGTCCTCGCGCACGACGAGTGAGGTGGGCACGTGCGCCCTTTCGCCCACGCGCAGGCCGGCCAGCGTGGCGGGCGTGCACTGGACCGCGAGCCCGACCCCGCCGACCTCGACCACGGCCCCGTCGGGCCCCGCCGCGGCGACCCTGCCGTTGACGAATGCGATCACTACCGCGTCCTTCCCTGCCTCATGTCGTGTGCCGGCCCGGTCGCCCGGGTCCGCGCCGCCTGGAGCCGGGCCTGCGCGCCGCCGCGCCAGACGTGGCAGATCGCCAGCGCGAGCGCGTCGGCGGCGTCGGCCGGCTTGGGCGGCGCGTCCAGCCGGAGCAGTCTGGTCACCATAGTGGTGACCTGGAGCTTGTCGGCGCGGCCGCTTCCGGTCACCGCCGCCTTGGCCTCACTCGGGGTGTGCAGGGCGACCGGCAGCCCGCGCCGGGCGCCGCAGGCGATGGCGATCGCCCCGGCCTGTGCGGTGCCCATCACCGTGGAGACGTTGTGCTGGCTGAACACCCGCTCGACGGCCACGGCGTCGGGGCTGGTCTGCTCGATCAGCTCCTCGATGCCGCGCTCGAGCTCGACGAGGCGCGTGCCGATGTCGTCGTCCGGGCTCGTACGGATGACACCGACGCTCACCAGCCGCAGCGGCTTGCCGGGGGCACCGTCGACGACGCCGA
Source organism: Actinoallomurus sp. CA-142502 (assembly GCF_050936355.1). Lineage (NCBI taxonomy): Bacteria > Bacillati > Actinomycetota > Actinomycetes > Streptosporangiales > Thermomonosporaceae > Actinoallomurus > Actinoallomurus sp. CA-142502. The sequence continues at coordinate 5,104,857 of NZ_JBNJMY010000001.1, read as the reverse complement.
CTCCGCACCTGGTCAGACCGGGATCGACGCCCAGCACCCGCACGTGTGCTCCTCTCCGGCTCCGAACACGTGTTCGCAGTGAGGCTACTCGGCCGATGGGCCCCGCCGCCCGGCTCGCACGCGGCGTGTCGCGTTCAGAAATAGTCCAGCATGAACGGCTTTCCGGCGAACGCCGCGTCGAGGAGCGGGTCGGCCCCGGCGTCGCCGGTGACGATGCCCGCGCCGCGCAGCGTCGCCATCGGCACGCCCGCGTAGAGGGCGGCGAGGCCGCGCGCGGGCAGCCGGGTCGCGTCGCGCCGCTCCGCCGCGTGCTCCAGGCGTCCCCGCCCCTCGCGCACCGTCAGCGTCCAGCTCCCGGCGTTGGCGGGCCGCAGCTCGTCCTCGACGAGCAGCGGCACCTCCACCGAGACCGCGACGGGAAAGCCGCGCGCGGCGATCGCCGCGGGCGCGTCGAGGACGCGCAGCATCCAGCCGACGCGGCGCACCTCGTCTTCGGAGCGGTCGCGCAGCAGCCACAGCATCGGGTCGTCGGGCGCCACGTTGGCCCGTACCGTCCGGGCGATGGAGGAACCGGATCCGACCACCGCCCAGAGCGCGCGTGCGGTCGCGGCGGACCCGGCGACGCAGCGGTGCACGGCGATGTCCTCTCGGCCGCCGTCCCAGCCGTACGCCAGGAAGCCGTCGGCGGCCAGATAGGAGTAGACGCGCTCGTTCTGGAGGAAATCGCGGACCTGGTCCTCACCGGGGACGATCGGGCCGTGGTGCCGCGCCTCGGCGTGCAGGCGGCGTAGCAGGGCGATGACCTCGCCGGTGTCGGCGGGCCCGGCCCGGCGTACCTCGACCGGCCCGGACGCGAGGGTGCGCAGCGGTGCGGGCGGCAGGGTGAGGCGATACTGCGCGCCGGCGTGCTCGTAGCCGACGGATCGGTAGACCGGAGCGGTGGCCGGGTACAGCGCCGACAGCGGACGGCCGTCCATCAGGTCCAGCAGCCCGGCGGCGAGCCGCCGGCCGACGCCGCGGCCGCGGTCCTCGGGCGCGACGCAGACGCCGCCGACGCCGCCCATCGGCACGGCGCGGCCGTGCCACCACTGTTCGAACGGGTGATAGTGCCCGACGGCGACGAGGCGGCGGCCGTCGCGGACCCCGAGGAAGCGGCCCTCCCCCATGGCCCGCAGGGTCCACGCGTCATCGCGGTCGGAGGGCCCGAACGCACGGGTCCACAAATCATGGACGGCGTCGAGGTCGGCGGGTTCGAGGGTGCGCGTCTCCACGGACCACGACGCTACGGCATGGCCCGGACGCGGCATCAAGGGGATTTCCGCGGGCCGCCGGCTCGCCACGAGCGGAGCGTCGGAAGCGCGCCGGAAACGCCCCCTGCCGGGCGGCAGGGGGCGTTCACGAACGGCCGTCAGGCCTCGATCTTCTCCATGATCTCGTCGGAGACGTCGAAGTTGGCGAAGACGTTCTGCACGTCGTCGCTGTCCTCCAGCGCCTCGATGAGGCGGAAGACCTTCTTGGCGTTGTCCTCGTCGACGGGCACGCTGACGCTGGGCAGGAAGTTCGCCTCGGCGGACTCGTAGTCGAGGCCGGCGTCCTGCAGGGCCTTGCGCACCGTCACCAGGTCGCCGGCCTCGCTGATCACCTCGAACGACTCACCGAGGTCGTTGACCTCCTCGGCGCCGGCGTCCAGGACCGCCATCATCACGTCGTCCTCGGTGGTGCCGTCCTTGGGCACCAGGATGACGCCCTTGCGGGTGAACAGGTACGACACCGAGTTGGGGTCGGCGAGCGAGCCGCCGTTGCGGGTCAGCGCGGTACGGACGTCGGAGGCGGCGCGGTTGCGGTTGTCGGTCAGGCACTCGATGAGCACCGCGACGCCGCCGGGCGCGTACCCCTCGTACATGATCGTCTGCCACTCGGCGCCACCGGCCTCCTCACCGGCGCCGCGCTTACGCGCCCGCTCGATGTTGTCGAGGGGCACGGAGTTCTTGCGCGCCTTCTGAATGGCGTCGTACAGCGTCGGGTTGCCGTCCGGGTCGCCGCCGCCGGTGCGGGCCGCCACCTCGATGTTCTTGATGAGCTTGGCGAACAGCTTGCCCCGTTTGGCGTCGACAACCGCCTTCTTGTGCTTCGTCGTCGCCCATTTGGAGTGGCCACTCATGCGTTTCGCGGGGCCACCCGGCGAGCCGCCGAAGAGGTGAGCCCCTTCCTCCAATCTCCGAAAGTCTCAGAACGTCACAGCACACTGCCTGGACGCCGTGCGCGGCGGGATCCCCCGGACGCGGCTCCCCACCCCCGAGGGAGGCCGGAGGTCACGAGGCTTCCTTCACCATCTCGAGGAAGTAGGCGTGGATCCGGGGATCGCCGGTCAGCTCGGGATGGAACGAGGTCGCCAGGAGGTTCCCCTGCCGGACGGCGACGATCCTACCGGCGGAATCGCCGCTCGCGGCACGGCCGAGCGCGTCGGCGCCCGCACCGACCGACTCCACCCACGGCGCGCGGATGAAGACCGCGTGGAAGGGCCGGTCGAGGCCGCCCATCTCGACGTCGCTCTCGAAGGAGTCGACCTGGCGGCCGAAGGCGTTGCGGCGTACGACCATGTCGATGCCGCCGATGGTCTCCTGCCCGGCCGCGCCGTCGAGGATGCGGTCGGCCAGCATGATCATGCCGGCGCAGGAACCGTAGGCGGGCATGCCCTGCTCGACACGCTTGCGCAAAGGCTCCAGCAGGTCGAACGTCCGGGCGAGCCGCCACATCGTGGTGGACTCACCGCCGGGGATCACGAGCGCCTGAACACGCTCCAGCTCCTCCGGACGGCGGACGACCGCGGTGGCGGCGCCGCAGGACTCCAGGACACGGCGATGCTCGCGGACGTCACCCTGCAGTGCGAGCACGCCGACCGTCGGGACAGCAGCCACGAACCAGCCCTTCACGTCGAGTTGTACCAATGAGCTTAGTGCCAGTGACAACACCCGCGGCGCGCGCCGGCTTCCCCGGGCCCCCCGTGTCAGGCGAGCTTGAAGCGGCGCAGCGGGAGCTCGAGCGGGAGGAAACCGTCGGCGCCGCGCTCGGCGATGTCGCGGCCGAACAGGTGCTCGCGCGCGAGCGCCATGCCGTACTCCTCGTAGTCGAACGGCAGGGGGACGTCGGACGCGCCGTCGTCGATGGCCTTCCAGAACGGGGCCTCGGCCGGCAGCCGCTCGCCTAGGTCGACCACGACCCCGTCCTCGGCGGTGACGTAGACGTCGCGGCGCGCCCGGTCACCGGAGTACCACCGGAACCAGCAGCCGGACACGACGCTGTGCAGGACCAGCACGCCGCACGAGCCGCCCGGCAGCGCGCGGGCGATCTCGTCGGCGAGGCGGCGCGCCCGGTCGTCGACGCAGAACAGCCGGCGGTCGCACACGACCAGCGCGTCGCCGTACGCGCCGACGAACAGCTCGTCCTCGTAGGGCCAGAGCGCGAAGTCGAGCACGGTGTCGCCGGTCTCGGTGACCGAGTGCTCCGGGTAGAGCCGACGGGCCAGCGCCACGGCGCGGTCCGCGTCCGGAACCAACCCCGGCCCGAAGGAGGCTCCGTTCACACGCGAACACGCCAACGCGACCGACCAACCCATGGGCGTCGTCCCCTCCCGCGCTCGGCGGACCCTGCCGGCGGCACCAGCGTTCAGTCGCGGCCCAGGGTAACCCGCCTTTCCCGCGCTGTGGAGGGGAGAACACACTTCGTTTGCCCTCGGCGGCGGCCGTTCCGGACGGTACGCGGCCGCTACCAGCCCCGGACCGCGAGCCGGTCGCTCTCGGCCAGGGAGGAGACGTTGATGCCGACCATCGCCTCGCCGAGCCCGCGCGAGACCTTGGCGATCACGTCGGGGTCGTCGTAGAAGGTGGTGGCCTTCACGATCGCCTCGGCGCGCTTGGCCGGGTCGCCGGACTTGAAGATGCCCGAGCCGACGAACACGCCCTCGGCGCCGAGCTGCATCATCATGGCGGCGTCGGCGGGCGTCGCGATGCCGCCCGCGGTGAACAGCACCACCGGCAGCTTGCCGGCCCGCGCCACCTCCTTGACCAGCTCGTACGGGGCCTGCAGCTCCTTGGCGGCGACGAACAGCTCGTCTTCGGGCAGCGAGCCGAGCCGCCGGATCTGCTGGCGGAGCTGCCGCATGTGGGTGGTGGCGTTGGAGACGTCACCGGTGCCGGCCTCGCCCTTGGAGCGGATCATCGCCGCCCCCTCGGTGATGCGGCGGAGCGCCTCGCCGAGGTTGGTGGCGCCGCACACGAAGGGCACGGTGAAGGCCCACTTGTCGATGTGGTTGTCGTAGTCGGCCGGGGTGAGCACCTCGGACTCGTCGATGTAGTCGACGCCGAGGGCCTGCAGGACCTGCGCCTCGACGAAGTGGCCGATGCGCGCCTTGGCCATGACCGGGATCGAGACGGCGTTGATGATGCCCTCGATCATGTCGGGGTCGCTCATCCGCGACACGCCGCCTTCGGCGCGAATGTCGGCGGGCACGCGCTCGAGGGCCATCACGGCGACGGCGCCGGCGTCCTCGGCGATCTTCGCCTGCTCGGGTGTGACGACGTCCATGATCACGCCACCCTTGAGCATCTCCGCCATGCCCCGCTTGACGCGGGCGGTGCCGGTCTCGGGAACGGCGTTGGTCTGGTCGGGGGCGGCGTCGGGAGTGGCGGTGGACACGGCTACCTCTTCGAATGAGTCGATCAAGCTGTCGTATCCATGGTAGGGGCAGCTGACCGGCGCGACCGCCCTGCCATGTCGTCAGGAATCAGGCCGTCATCCGACATGATGTACGACTCAGGGCGTCGTCGGCTTCCCGTCGTTGACGAGGACCACCCAGACCTGGCCGGTGGCGAACGTCATGGGCGCGCCGGAGGCGGTGGTGAAGGTCGTCCCGTCCTTCTCCGACAGCCGCGACCAGCGCGCGTCGTAGGCCTTGCCGTCGCGCAGCACGGTCGCCCCGCCGGTGCCCACGGTCTGGACGAGCGGCGTGTAGTTGCCGAGGAAGTCGTGGAACTGCGAGCGGGTCGTGTGGGCCCGCTGGATCACGATCGTCGCGCCGCCGACCCGGCCGCCCTCGCCGGCGCGGTCGGCGCGGCCGTCCTGGGTGAGCAGCCACCGCTTCTCCCCCGGTGACCAGGTGAACTTCAGCGTCGCGGCCGGGTAGCGGGCGGTGAAGCTCGGGACCGCCTTGCCGCCGTCCGGGGCCGGGCCGAACCGGAAACCGATGTCGCCGGCCCTGGAGGCGCCCGGCGCGCGGGCGAGGAGCTGCTGCGGGGTGCCGTAGAGGTTGTACGGGGCGGCGTGCGGCCCGGTACGGGTGTAACCGGTGTTCGAACGGTCCTGGGAGACGTCCAGGAGGGGCGCCTGGGCGACGTAGGGCTTCATCTTGCTCTGCACCCCGGAGTAGGCGAACGCGGGGCGGCCGAACTGCGGCAGCAGGTGCAGGTCGGAGATGCGGGCGCTGCGGACCGGGCCGACGCGGGACGGCAGCTTGGAGGAGAAGACCGCCATGATCCGGCTGAGGCCGCCCTCGACCTGCTCGACGTAGACGATGTCGGCCGACCGCAGGCCGAGCTGCGGCTTGGCGGACCGGGTGTTGTCGATCTTGACGGCGAGGACCGGGCCGTCCGCGCCGCCCGGCGCGCCGGTGAACGGGTGGGTCCGGGCGGGCGACGGCGTGGACGACGGCGACGAGCCGGCCGAGACCGGCGGCGGAGGCGACGCGGCGGCCGTGACCGGTCCCTTCGAACAGGCCGCGAGGGCCGCCGTGACGAACGTGGTGACGAGCACGGCGGCCGGGGCCGGCGTCGTACGGAAACAGCGCACTACCTGCACCTCCGGACAAATCAGACGTCCTGAGGTCGCGAGGCTAGCCGAAGAACAGGCTGCTCGAACCCTCCTTGGCGGGCCCGGTATGACCATGCGTCCCACCGGTCACAGGGGTCCCCTGAGTGGGGGTCTCAGCTCTCCGGAGGGGCGTCGTCGATCTCGAAGAAGTCCGGCAGCGGCGCCCGGCCGTGCAGCGGAAGGACCCGGGGCAGCAGCTTCCGGCGCGCCGTCCGGGTGGCGGTCACCGCGTTGTTGTAGAAGCTGCGCGCGTAGGTGACCTTGCGCACGGCCGCGTCGAGGTCCTCCAGGAGGGCCGCCCCGTCCTCACCGGCCTCCAGAGTGGGGCGGAAGTCCGGCTGGCCGACGACGGCGCGCAGAGCACGCGACAGGTCGCTCTCGGCGAACTCCCGGTTGTCGGCGTCGGCGATGCGGGCCTCGTGCGCGGCGGCGGCGAGCAGCAGGCTCGTGGCCGGATCGAGCTGCCGGGAGGCGGCCAGCTCCAGGGCGACGGCCGCACGCCGTACGAGCGCGGCGTCCAGGCCGGCGCGGGCGGTCTCCAGGCGCACGTGCAGCCGGTCGAGGCGCGTCGCGCGCCACGAGACGTACACCCCGATCAGCAGGAGGACCGCGGCGATCAGGGCGATGTGAAGGAGGATCTCGGGCATGGTCAGCTCGACGAGGTCCCGACGACGCCGTCGCCGACGACGGTCTCATAGACACGGACCACGTCCCGGGCCACCGTCGACCAGTCGTAGGCGCGTACGGCCGCCCTGGCGTCGTCGGACAGCTGTTTGCGGCGCGGGGCGTCGTCGAGCAGCTCCGCGGCGGTGGCGGCCAGCGCCGCCGAGTCGCCGACCGGGAACAGCGCGCCCGCGCGCCCGCCGAGCAGCACGCGGCTGAACGCCGGGATGTCGCTGGCCAGGATGGGCGCCCCGGCCGACATCGCCTCGGCGAGCACGATGCCGAAGCTCTCACCTCCGGTGTTGGGCGCGACGAAGACGTCGACCGAGTGCAGCATGCGGACCTTGTCGGCCTCGCTGACCAGGCCGAGGATGACGACGCGGTCGCGCAGCTCCGGGGCGACCCGGGCGCGCACCTCGGCCGCGTCGCCGGGACCGGCCACCAGCAGCCGCAGCCCGGGGCGCTCGCGGCCGAGCGTCTCGAACGCCCGCAGCAGCACGGGCAGGCCCTTGCGGTGCTCGTCCATGCGGCCGAGGAAGCCGAGCGCCCCGTCGTCTCCGGGCCAGCCGGGCAGCGGCTCGGCCATGGCGTACCGCTCGGTCGTCACCCCGTTGGGGATGAGCACGGCGTCTCCGCCGAGGTGTTCGACGAGGGTCTTGCGCGCCTTCTCCGACACCGCGATCCGGGCGGTGATCTTCTCCAGCGCGCTCTGCAGGATCGGGCCGGCCGCCGACAGGGCGCGGGAGCGTTCGAACGACGCGTGGAAGGTGGCGACGATCGGCCCGTCGGCGGCCCAGCAGGCCAGCAGGCCGAGCGACGGCGACGCCGGCTCGTGCACGTGGAGGACGTCGAACCGGCCGTCGCGGATCCAGCGGCGCACGCGGCTCGCGGACAGGAAGCCGAACGACAGCCGCGCGACCGACCCGTTGAAGGGCACCGGCACCGCGCGCCCGGCCGACACGACGTACGGCGGCAGCGGAGCCGCGCCGGAGGACACCTCGGTGTCGTCGGCCGGCGCGATCACCGAGACCTCGTGCCCGGAGGCGAACAGCGCCTCGGTGAGATCGCGCACGTGCGACTGGACGCCACCGGGGACGTCCCAGGTGTACGGGCAGACGATGCCGATCCTCAAGGGCCGCTCGCCTCTCTCATCCCTCGGCGGTCAAAGATCCTCAACCCAGACGCGTTGGAGCATGTGCCAGTCTTGCGGATGGGCTGCGACGCCCTGCTGGAAGGTGTCGGCGACCGACTGCGTCATCGTCGCGACATCGTCGTCGCCGCCGGGCACGGCGATCTCGTCGTGCACCCGGACCCCCCAGTCGTCACCTTCGTACCACAGGGTGACCGGACGGAGCGCGGCGCCGGTGCGCACGGCCAGGGCGGCCGGGCCGGCCGGGAACTTCGCCGGACGGCCGAAGAAGTCGACCTCGACGCCGGTCCTGGTCAGGTCGCGGTCGGCGACGAGGCAGACCAGCCCGCCGCCGTCCAGCCGCCGGGACAGGGTGGCGAACACGTCGTCCGCCCCGCCCGTGGCGGGCAGCACCTCCATGCCGAGGCCGGCCCGGTAGGCGACGAACCGGTCGTACAGGGACTCGGGCCGGAGGCGTTCCATGACGGTGGTGAACGGCGTGCCCGACAGCGCGATCCACGCGCCGGCGTGGTCCCAGTTGCCCATGTGCGGCAGCGCGGCGACCACGCCGCGCCCGGCGTCGAGGTCCTTGTAGATCTCCTCGACGCCGGTGATGCGCATGCCGGACAGGATGCGCTCGCGGCTCATCGACGGCAGGCGGAAGGACTCCAGCCAGTAGCGGAAGTAGGAGCGCATGCCTCGGCGGCTCAGCTCGCGCAGCTCGTCGTCCGGCGTGTCGTCGCCGACGACCCGCCGGAGGTTCTTCTCGAGCTGGCGCACGCCGCGGCCGTGGCGCTGCCAGACGCGGTCGGCGATGAGCATGAAGATCTCACGCGCGACCGGCTCCGGCATGTGGCGGACCGCCGCCCAGCCCAGGCCGTACGCGGCGTCGGCCACCTCGTCCCTCATCGGATCCTCACGACAGCTCTCCGGCCTCCACCTGGCGCCGTACGGCGATGTAGCGCTGGGCGACCGTGATCACGCTGGCGATGGAGAGCACCCACAGGCCGATCGCCAGGACGTACGGCACGCCGAGGCCGGTCAGTCCGATCGCGACCAGGCTGACGATCAGGCGCTCGCCGCGCTCGGCGATGCCGATCGTGGCGTTGAGGCCCATGCCCTCCGCGCGGGCGCGCGCGTACGACACGAGCACCCCCGAGATCAGGCAGAACAGGGCGAGGCAGACGAGGAGCATGTCGTTGTGATCCCGGCCGGCGTAGCGCAGGATCAGCCCCGTGAAGATCGCCGCGTCCGAGACGCGGTCCATGTTGGAGTCGAGGAAGGCGCCGAAACGGCTCGTCTTCCCGGTCACCCGCGCCACGGCCCCGTCGAACAGGTCGAAGAAGACGAAGATCGTAATGACGATCGTCCCCCAGAAGAACTGTCCGAAGGGGTAGAAGGCCAGCGCGCCGACGACGACCCCGAGGGTGCCGATGATGGTGACCGTGTTGGGTGTCACGCCGGTGCGGGCCAGCGCGTGTCCGACCGGCGAGGTGACCCGTGAGAGCGCCGGCCGTATTTGGTTGAGCATTCCCGTCCTTGTCATGTGATGCGGTTGCGGTGTTCACGCTCGTGACTGCGCGCGCAACCGGCGGATCCCGCCCGATCGTGCCCGAACTCCCCCGGCGGGCCAATCGTAGTGCGTGACGTCGGCCCAGGTGGGAAGGGCTGAATACAGGAGGACTCGAGCGTTTGCCGGTCACCCCCTTGTGATATGCGGCCAAGACCGTAAGGGTGGTGACCACGGGTGTGGCGCCCGTCACACCCAGGTCTCCCAATGGAGGTGGGCGCGTGGCGGATAAAGCTGGTCCCCAAGGAGCCGCCGGCAGGGCACCATCGGTCGACCAACCCGAGAAGATACGCAATATCGCGTTGGTCGGCCATTCCGGGGCGGGGAAGACGACTCTCGTCGAGGCGCTGCTCGCTGCGACCGGTACGATCCAGCGGCCCGGTCGCGTCGAGGACGGCTCGACGGTCAGTGACTACGACGAAGTGGAGATGCGCCAGCAGCGCTCGGTGAACCTCTCCCTGGCGTCGTTCGAGCACGCGGGCATCAAGGTCAACCTGCTGGACACCCCCGGCTACGCCGACTTCGTCGGCGACCTGCGCGCCGGGCTGCGCGCCGCGGACGCCGCGCTGTTCGTGGTCTCGGCGGTCGACGGCATCGACGGCGTCACGCGCAACCTGTGGGAGGAGTGCGCCGCGGTCGGCATGCCGCGCGCCGTGGTCATCACCAAGATCGACCAGCAGCGGGGCGACTTCGACGAGGTGCTGACCGAGTGCCAGGACGCCTTCGGTGAGGGAGTCCTGCCGTGTTACTTCCCGTGCGAGGCGGGCCTGATCGCACTGCTCTCGCAGAAGTGCCTCGACTACTCCTCCGGCACCCGCACCGAGCGCGAGCCCGACGCGGAGTTCCTGGACCGCCTGTCCGAGCAGCGCGGCGCGCTGATCGAGGGCATCATCCAGGAGAGCGAGGACGAGACCCTCATGGACCGCTACCTGTCCGGTGAGGAGATCGACGTCAAGGCGCTCGTGGAGGACCTGGAGAAGGCGGTCGCGCGTGGCAGTTTCTACCCGGTCCTCACCACCTCCGTGCCCCACGGCGACCACCCCGGCCCGGTGATCGGCATGATGGAGCTGCTCGAGGTGATCACGCAGGCGTTCCCGTCGCCGCTGGAGCACGGCATCCCGGAGGTGACCACGACCGACGGCTCGCCGGTCGGCGCCCTGACCTGCGACGCCGACGGGCCGCTCGTGGCCGAGGTGGTCAAGACGGCCTCCGACCCGTACGTCGGGCGGATCTCGCTGGTCCGGGTGTTCAGCGGCACGCTCACGCCCGACGCCACGGTCCACGTCTCCGGGCACGGCATGGAGGACCGCGGGCACGAGGACCACGACATCGACGAACGCGTCGGCGCGCTGACCTCGCCGCTCGGCAAGGTGCAACGCACGGTCTCCTCCTGCGTGGCCGGCGACATCTGCGCGGTGGCCAAGCTCACCCACGCCGAGACCGGCGACACCATCTCGGCCAAGGAGCAGCCGCTGCTGATGGCGCCGTGGTCGATGCCGGACCCGTTGCTGCCGACGGCGATCCAGGCCAAGTCGAAGGCCGATGAGGACAAGCTGTCCCAGGCGCTGGGGCGGCTCGTGGCCGAGGACCCGACGCTGCGGCTGGAGAACAACTCCGAGACCCGCCAGCTGGTGCTGTGGAACATGGGCGAGGCCCACGCCGACGTGCTGCTGGACCGGCTGAGCAGCCGCTACGGCGTCGAGGTCGAGACCGTGCCGCTGCGGGTGCCGCTGCGCGAGACGTTCGGCGGCACGGCCCAGGGCCTCGGCCGGCACGTCAAGCAGAGCGGCGGGCACGGGCAGTACGCCATCTGCCACATCGAGGTGGAGCCGCTGTCGTCGGGCACGGGCTTCGAGTTCGCCGACAAGATCGTCGGCGGCGTCGTGCCGCGGCAGTTCATCCCGTCGGTCGAGAAGGGCGTGCGCATCCAGATGGACCGGGGCGTCTCGGCCGGATACCCGATGGTCGACATCAAGGTGACCCTGTACGACGGCAAGGCGCACTCGGTCGACTCCTCCGACATGGCCTTCCAGACGGCGGGCCAGCTCGCCCTCAAGGACGCCGCCGCCAAGGCGAAGGTCCTGCTGCTCGAGCCGGTGGACGAGGTCGCGGTGCTCGTGGCCGACGACTACGTCGGCGCGGTGATGTCGGACCTGTCGTCGCGGCGCGGGCGCGTGCTGGGCAGCGAGACGGTCGCGGGCGGCCGCTGCCTCATCAAGGCGGAGGTGCCGCAGCTGGAGATCACGCGGTACGCGATCGACCTGCGGTCCATGTCGCACGGCACGGGCACGTTCAGCCGGACGTTCCTGCGGTACGAGCCGCTGCCGTCGCAGCTCGCCGACAAGGTGATCGCCGACTCGTGAGCCGCGGCCGGCCCCGTGTCCTCCGTGAGGGCCATGGGGCCGGCGCGTCTCCTCCTCACGGCAGACCCACGTTCGTCCTCGCGGATGACGCGGCGTTAACCAGCGGTTTGCGACCATCTCCTGTATGGGCGATACGGGGGCCGTCGAGCCGAAGAGCTCACGGCGGTCGGTGCTGCGGGCGCTGACCGGAGCAGGGACGATCGCGGGGCTGGCGGCGGGCGCGGCCGGCACGATGGGCGGGCTCGCGGCGGGCGGGTTACTCGACGACGCCGACGCGATGCCGGGAACGCCCGTCTCGGCGATCGGCGTGCCGACGGACGGGCCCTGGCGCCCCTCCCCCGCCCACGTCGACGTCTCCTGGGCGGTCGACACGTCGCAGCGGCTGGTGGCCCTGACGTTCGACGACGGGCCGATGCCGAACTGGACGCCGATGGTGCACGACATTCTCGACGAGGCGCGGATCCCCGCGACGTTCTTCCTCGTCGGGCAGCGTGTGCAGGAGAACGCGCGGCTGATCCACGGTCGCATGGACCGGCACGCGGTCGGCAACCACACCTGGGCGCACAAGGACCTGACCCGCATGACCCACCCGCAGGCGTACCGGGCGATGCACCGGGCGCACACCACGATCGCCGAGGTCACCGGCAAGGAGCCGGAACTGCTGCGGCCCCCGATGGGCAACATCGGCGGCACCACGCTGAGCGCCGCGGGCGCGCTCGGCTACCACGTGGTGCTGTGGTCGCTGAAGATGCGGGAGTCGTATCTCGGGCACCCGCCCGGGCGGCTCATCGACTACATCGTCGACAACACCGAGCCCGGCACCATCCTGCTCGCCCACGACACCGGCCACCGCGACCGCCTGATCGCCATCCGCGGGCTGCCCGCGATGATCCGCGGCCTGCGGGCGAAGGGGTTCGAGTTCGTCACCGTTCCCGACCTGCTCGCCGCAGCGGGCACCGGGGCCGCCAAGACCTGACCAGGGCCGCTCAGCCGGCCGGGCCGCCCGCCCCGGGGCGTTCGGACGGGGGCAGCCCGCACGCGGGAGTGCCGCCGGGCAGGCGGAAGCGGTTGACGGTGACGAGGTGGTAGACGCCCGCGGCGATCCAGCGGACCGGCGGCACGCGGATCAGCAGGCCGAGCGGCCGCCAGAGGCCGCCCGCGTCGATGAGGAGGCTCGCGATCGCCTGCGCGCCGCCGCGTACGCGGCCCGGCTCCGCCCAGAGCACCTCGCCGCTCGCGCGTTCGGCGGTCGTGCCGAGCGCCGCCAGGTCCGCCGACTGGTACGGGCTCATCCGCGCCTTCGTCGGGATGTGCCGCTCGATGAACCGCGCCGAGGCCGTGCAGAAGCCGCAGTCGCCGTCGTACAGCAGGATCGGGTGCATGAGGGGGGCTGCCCGCTCAGTCCAGGGGCCAGGCGTCCGCGATGATCTGGCGGGTGTCGCGGAGCAGCTGCGGCAGCACGCGGGTCTGGCCGATGACCGGCATGAAGTTGGTGTCGCCGCCCCAGCGGGGGACGACGTGCTGGTGGAGGTGGGCGGCGATGCCGGCGCCCGCGACGGTGCCGAGGTTCATGCCGACGTTGAAGCCGTGCGCGCCGCTCGCCTTGCGCAGCGCGGTCAGGGACCGCTTGGTGAGCAGTGCCAGCTCCGCGGTCTCGGCCTCGTCGAGTTCGGTGTAGTCGCTCACGTGGCGGAACGGGCACACGAGCAGATGCCCGGAGTTGTACGGGTACAGGTTGAGCACCGCGTAGGCGTACTCCCCGCGCCGGACGACCAGGCCCTCCTCGTCGTCCATCCTGGGGATCTCGCAGAACGGGCAGCCGTCGTCCGGGCCCAAGCCGGTGGGCTTGCTCTCTCCCTTGATGTACGCCATCCGGTGGGGAGTCCACAGACGCTGGAACTGGTCGGGGTCCCCGACGCCGAACTGCTCCTCAGGCTTGGGCTCGGTCATGCCAGAAGCATAGGACCGCCCGGACCGCCCCGCCCCTCCCGGGTGACCCGGCCAACGCGGAACGACCCGGCGACGAGGTGAGTTCCGGCATGGAAGGTGCGCCCCGCCCATGCGGATGGGACGATCCGTCGATCAGGGATCGGGACGGTGCGGGCGATGGTCCCGCGGTCAGAAGGGATGACGACGCATGAGGACCATCATCGTGGCCTCGGCACTTTCGCTGATCATCGGGTTGCTGGCCACGCCCGTCTGGATTCGCGTCGTGCGCCGGCTCGGTTACGGCCAGATGGTGCGTGAGGAGGGCCCGCAGGCCCATCTCAGCAAACGCGGCACGCCCACGATGGGCGGCACCGTGTTGATCGTCGCCGCGCTCGCCGGGTACGCGATCGCGCACCTGGCCACGCTCACGCCGCCGACCGTCTCCGGCGTGCTCGTCCTGTTCTTGATGGCGGGCCTCGGCCTGGTCGGCTTCGTCGACGACTACATCAAGGTCTTCAAGCAGCGCAGCCTGGGCCTGCGCAGTGGCGCGAAGATGATCGGCATCCTCATCGTCGGCGTGGTCTTCGCGCTGCTGTCGCTGCGGTTCCCCGACGAGTACGCCATCACCCCCGCCACCACTCACCTGTCGTTCCTGCGCGACTTCGGGCCCTCTCTCGGCTCCCTGCCCTTCGTGCTCTGGGCGCTCGCCATGATCGCCGGCACGTCCAACGCGGTGAACCTCACCGATGGGCTGGACGGTCTCGCCGCCGGCGCGGTGGGCATGGTGCTCGGCGCGTACATCCTGATCAGCGACCGGCAACTCCGTGGCAGTTGCAAGCTCACGCTCGAACCCCACTGCTACACGGTCCGCGACCCGCTCGACCTCGCCGTGGTCGCCGCCGCGGCGCTCGGCGCCCTGATCGGTTTCCTGTGGTGGAACGCCCCGCCGGCCAAGGTCTTCATGGGCGACACCGGGTCGCTCGCGCTCGGCGGCGTCATCGTCGGCCTCGCCCTGAGCACCCAGACCGAGATGCTCCTGGTCATCCTCGCCGGACTGCCGGTGATCATCACCCTGTCGGTGATCGTCCAGGTCGGCTCCTTCAAGATGACGAGGAGACGCGTCTTCAAGATGGCCCCGCTACAGCACCACTTCGAGCTCTCCGGCTGGGCCGAGACCACCATCGTGGTGCGGTTCTGGCTGGTCTCGGCGCTCTGCGTGGCCACCGGCCTGACCCTCTTCTACCTGGACAGCCCACACCTTCTGGTCCTTTTCTGACCGAACGTCGGACTGACCCGAGCTCTGGAATCGTCGCCCGCGGGCCGCGCGTACGGCGCGGCCCGCCAGGCGTCGCTCAGACCTGCACGCGCTCCTCGACGGCCTTGGCGATCTCTTCGATCGCGTCGGCGACGGGAACGGCGTTGTTCTGCTCACCGCTGCGGTAGCGGAACGACACCGCGCCCTTGGCCACGTCGTCGTCGCCCGCGAGCAGCATGTACGGGACCTTCTGCTTCTGCGCGTTGCGGATCTTCTTCTGCATCCGGTCGGAGGAGGTGTCGACCTCCACACGGATGCCGCGCTCGCGCAGCCGCGCGGCGACCTGCTCCAGGTGCGGCACGTGGTCGTCGGAGATCGGGATGCCCACCACCTGCACCGGCGCCAGCCAGGGCGGCAGCGCGCCCGCGTAGTGCTCCAGGAGCACGCCGAAGAACCGCTCGATCGAGCCGAACAGCGCCCGGTGGATCATCACCGGCTGCTGCCGGGTGCCGTCGGCGGCCTGGTACTCGAGGCCGAAGCGCTTCGGCTGGTTGAAGTCGACCTGGATGGTCGACAACTGCCAGGTGCGGCCGATGGCGTCCTTGGCCTGCACGGAGATCTTCGGCCCGTAGAACGCCGCGCCGCCCGGGTCGGCGACCAGGTCGAGCCCGGACTCGTCGGCGGCCTCCCGCAGCGCGGCGGTGGCCTCGTCCCAGTCCTCCTGGGACCCGATGAACTTCTCCGACTCGTCGCGGGTGGACAGCTCCAGGAAGAACTCGCTGAGGCCGTAGTCGCGCAGCAGGTCGAGCACGAAGGTGAGGAGGTTCTTCAGCTCCCCGACCATCTGCTCCTTGGTGCAGTAGATGTGGGAGTCGTCCTGGGTCATGCCGCGTACGCGGGTGAGCCCGTGCACGACACCGGACTTCTCGTACCGGTACACGGTGCCGAACTCGAACAGCCGGAGCGGCAGCTCACGGTAGGACCGCCCGCGCGCCCGGAAGATCAGGTTGTGCATCGGGCAGTTCATCGGCTTGAGGTAGTACTCCGCGCCGTCGAGCTCCATCGGCGGGAACATGTCGTCCTTGTACCAGCCGAGGTGCCCCGAGGTGTTGAACAGGTCGCCCTTGGTGATGTGCGGGGTGTTGACGAACTCGTACCCGCCCTGCTCGTGGCGCCGGCGGGAGTAGTCCTCCATGACCCGGCGGACGATGCCGCCCTTGGGGTGGAAGACCGCGAGACCACTGCCGATGTCGTTCGGGAAGGAGAACAGGTCGAGCTCGGCGCCGAGCCTGCGGTGATCCCGCTTCTCGGCCTCCTCCAGCATCTTCAGGTAGGCGTCCTGCCGTTCGCGCGACTCCCAGGCGGTGCCGTAGATCCGCTGCAGCTGGGGGTTCTTCTCGCTGCCGCGCCAGTACGCGCCGCCGGAGCGCATCAGCTTGAACGCCGGGATCACGCGGGTGCTGGGCAGGTGCGGGCCGCGGCACAGGTCCTTCCAGCACAGCTCGCCGGTCTTGGCGTCGAGGTTGTCGTAGATGGTCAGCTCTCCCCCGCCGACCTCGACGCTCTCCTCGTCGGCGGCCTTGCCCTTGAGGCCGATCAGCTCCAGCTTGTACGGCTCGTCGGCGAGCTCCTCGCGGGCGCCGTCGTCGGTGACGGCCCGGCGGGAGAAGGCCTGGCCCTGCTTGACGATCTCGCGCATGCGCTTCTCGATGCGCTTGAGGTCCTCGGGCTGGAACGGCTGTTCGACGTCGAAGTCGTAGTAGAAGCCGTTCTCCACCGGCGGGCCGATGCCCAGCCGGGCCTTGGGGAACAGCTCCTGCACGGCCTGGGCCATGACGTGCGCCGCCGAGTGGCGGACGATGGCGAGGCCCTCGTCGGAGCCGATCTCGATGGGCTCGACGACGTCGCCGTCGGCGAGGACGTGCGCCAGGTCGCGGGCCTGCCCGCCCACGCGGGCCGCGATGACGGTGCGGCCGTCGGCCTCGAGCGCCTCACCCGCAGTGGTGCCTGCCGCCACCACACGCTCGTCTCCGCCGAGGGTGATGCGCAGTTCAGACACGGGATCTCCTCGATGGTCAGTGATATCGACATCGAATGCTACCGACTGTGCGCCGGCGTGGGACGCGTCGTGCTCCATGGTCAACTTCCTCCTGTCGGCGGGAGCGGCCACGGGACGCGACGAGGCCCCGGGATCGCTCCCGGGGCCTCGTCGTCGCGTCGGTCAGTGCGCGCGAGCGATGCGCCGGGGAGTCCCCGGCGTCGTCGTCACCTGCACGCCTGGCATGTGCCCAGGTTAACCGATCCGGGCGCCGCGCGCCCGGGTAAAAGGAGTCCCGCGCCGGGTTCGTGCACGTGACCGGTATCGGGCGGTAAGCTGAGTGTCGCGAAGGGGAGTAGTCCCGCTCGCCGGCCATCGACATACTGGAGCACTCGCTCCCGGTGCCCGGGCCCCTCTGGGGTGGACGAGACCTTCGGCCAATGGGTGACGTCTGTCGCCGTGGGCCGGGGTCTCTTTCTCGTCTCACGGCAACATGATCGATGGGATTCTCATGCTGCACGTGGTGACCCTCCTTGCGTGTGCGGTCGCGATCTACCTTTCCTGCGAGTGGTTCGTCAACGCGGTCGAGTGGCTGGGACTGCGCCTGAAGGTCGGCCCGCTCGCGGTCGGCACGGTGCTGGCGGCCTTCGGGACCGCCCTGCCCGAGAGCGTCGTCACGTTCGTGGCGGTCGTCTTCGGTTCCGGGTCCGAGCAGAAGGACATCGGGGTCGGGGCGGCCATGGGCGGCCCGCTGGCCCTCGCCACGGCGGCGTACGGGGTGACGGGCTTCATGCTCCTGACCCGCCGCCGCAAAGTGGCCTCCGCGGAAACGAACGCCGCACGCGGCGAGGACGTCGGCGACACGCGGAAGCTGGCCCGTGACCAGCGCTGGTTCCTGACGATCTTCGTGGTCAAGGTGGCGCTCGGGCTGGTCACCTTCGCGTTCAAGCCCGCGCTCGGGCTGCTCTTCTTCGCCGCGTACGGCGTCTACTTCTGGCGCGAGCTGCGCGCGGAGCCCGGCGGCGGGGACGACGCGGTCGACCTCGAGCCCCTGCGCCTGCAGCGGCGCCGCGCGACGCCGGCCACCTGGGCGGTCGTCACCCAGGCCCTCGTCACCCTGGTGATCATCTTCGTGGCCTCGCAGCTGTTCGTGCACGCGCTGGAGGCGATCGGGCCGATGATCGGCCTGCCCGCGGCGGTGACCGCGCTGCTGCTCTCTCCGATCGCCACCGAGCTGCCCGAGATCATGAACGCCATCATCTGGGTCCGCCAGGGCAAGACCCACCTCGCCCTGGCGAACATCAGCGGCGCGATGATGATCCAGGCGACCGTCCCCTCCGGGCTGGGCATCCTGTTCACGCGCTGGCGCTTCGACGGCCCGCTGCTGCTGTCCGGGGTCGTCACGATCATCGCGATACTTTTCTTGCTGGTCGCGCTGAACACGGGCCGCTTCACCGGCCGTACGCTCACGTGGGCGGCGGCCTTCTACGGGGTGTTCGCGGCCTGCCTGATCCCGATCCTGGTCTGAGCGTTCAGGATTTGGCGAGGCGGCTGCGCACGTCGTCCATGTCGAGGGCGCGCACCTGCTCGATCAGGTTCTCCAGGGCCGGCTCGGGCAGCGCGCCCGGCTGGGCGAAGACGATGACGCCGTCGCGGATCGCCATGATCGTGGGGATCGAGGTGATGTCGAACCGCGCGGCCAGGTCCTGCTCGGCCTCGGTGTCGACCTTGCCGAAGACGATGTCCTCGTGCGTTTCGGCCGCCTTCTCGTAGACGGGCGCGAACATCCGGCACGGGCCGCACCAGCTCGCCCAGAAATCGACCAGCACGATGCCCTCGCCGGCCGCCGTCTTGTCAAAGTTCGCGGCGGTCAGTGTGGTCGTGGCCATCTCGTCAGCTCCTCGGCTCGTAACGGTGCGGCACCCGACGCGTGCCGCACATGCGAGAACAGCCCGTGCGCCCGGCTCATTCCGCCGGGGCCGCGGCGCGGGCCGGCAGACACCCACATGCCATCGGACGTCGCGACGGGAGACGGCCGGCCGCGGCCACTCTAGGCCACCGCCGGCCTGTTCCGAAGCTGCCCGGGACACAGGGTTCGGCTCTCGCGGGTCGCCGATGGACCTGCTCCGACCGGGCGCGAATCGCACCACCCGTTGCTACATGTCTGCCGGCCTTTTGGCTGATCAGCAGGTCAGCAGCACATGGAGGAGCTGCTCTTGGTCGATGCGGGAGTGTCGGTGGAGGCCGAGGCCGAGACGGTGCCGGCGGCTCCAAAGGCGACAAGCCAGCCAACTAGCGCGAGCAGGATCAGGGCCAGGCCCCTGCGCAGGTGTGACATTCTTTTCTATCCTTTCGTGTTGTTCTGTCACTTTCTTGTAGAGGCGGGCGGGATGCCAAGTCAAGAATCGCTGGGCGAACGGATCCGTAACCTGCGGCTGCGAAGGAACATGTCGCAGGCGCAGCTCGCGTGGCCGGAACTCTCCGACAGCTATGTGTCACTCATTGAAAGCGGCAAGCGGACTCCGGCGCCCAGCATGGTGGCTCTCCTGGCCCGCAAGCTCGACTGCTCCGCGGCCTACCTGACGACGGGGGTCACCGAGGAGGCGATGACCGGGCTGCAGGAAACCCTTCGGTACGCCAAGATCGCCCTGGAGAACGGCGCCACCGAGGAGGCTCGCGCGTGCTTCGCCGAGGTGCTCACCCACCCGGCGCTCGCCGACCTGCCCGCCCTCGCGCACGAGGCGCGCTGGGGGCACGCCCTCGCGCTGGAGGCGACGGGTGACCTGGACGAGGCGATCGTCGAGCTCAACCGGGCCGCCGAGCTGATCTCGCCGCACTCCGACCCCGACCCGTGGGCCGAGCTGCACATCGCGCTGAGCCGCTGCCACCGTGAGCGCGGCGACTTCGCCATCGCCATCGACGTCGGCGAGGCCGCGCTGCGGAGCCTGTCCGACACGACCGGCCAGTGGTCCGACTCGATGGTGATGCTCGGCGCCACCGTTCTCGCCGCGTACATCCTCCGCGGGGACCTGGCGTACGCCAACCAGTTCGCGCAGAGCCTCATCGACCGGGCCGAGGCCATCGGCAGTCCGAAGGCGCTCATGGCGGCGTACTGGAACGCGGGCTTCGTCGCCGAGTCCCGCGGCGAGTACGACCACGCGCTCCGGCTCGCCGAACGCGCCATGGCGCTGCTCGGCGAGGAGGACGACCCGCGTAACCTCAGCCGGATCCGCAACGCCTACGCGATCTTCCTGCTCGACGCGCACCCCGAGCGCGCGGAAGAGGCCAAAGAGGTGCTGCTCAAGGCCGAGCGCGGCCTGGACGCCAGCTCCGCCAGCACGGTCGACCTGAGCCTGAACTTCACCGTCCAGGCCCGCGCCGAGCTCCTGCTCGGCCGCCCGGAGGAGGCGGCGGCGCTGGCGCGCCGCGCGCTCGACCTCCTGGAGAGCCCCGGCGGCATCACGACCGCGAACGCCTACATCGCCCTGGGCGAGGCGTACGAGCGCCTGGGACAGCGTGAGGAGGCCGTGATGGCCCTCTCACAGGCCGGGGAGTACCTGGAGAAGATGGACGCGCATCGTCCGGCGGCTCGCGCGTGGTTCGGCCTGGCCGAGCTGCTGGGCGCGGCCGGGCGGCCCGACGGCCAGAAGGCCGCCTTCCAGCGCGCCCTGTCCTGCATGGACCTGTGAGGACGTCACCATCGACCTTCGCCCGTTCTCCCCTCACCGTAAGGAGCTCGTGACCGCACGGATCTTCGATGAGGCCGCTGACGGCTCGCCCGACGCACAGAACCCGGACGCGCGGTGTCCTCCATGGAACCGCGCGTCCGCGCGTTGCGTCTCTGATCTTGTACGCTCATCCAGACTTTCTGGATAGACGCTGAGAAAAGCCTGAAATCGGAGGGCAACGTGAAGGTCAAGCGGCTTCGTAAGGCGACCGTGGCGGGCATGGCACTGGTGCCGGCACTTCTGGGACTCTCGGCCTGCGGCCACTCCCACCACCACGTCGTCCACCACCACGTCGTCGTCCACCACCGCGTGGTCCACCACGTCGTCCGCCACCACTGACCGACCTCAGGCGGGGCCCGTCGACGGGCCCCGCTCCTGACCGGTGGCACTGACCACGCCGGTGAACCGGTCCCTTACGCGAATTCGGCCCATCCGGTGAAGCACCTGGTCACACCGGCACGGAGGCCATGACGAAAGGCCGCCCGGCCGCTGACCCGGGCGAGAAGACCAGTGCACGCCACGTCCATGGTCAGTACAGCTAGGAACGCTCCTGGGGCAGCAGGTCCAGGCGGCGCAGGATCACACCTTCGCGCAGCGCCCACGGGCAGACGGCGGCCTCGGCGACGCCCAGGAGGTCCATCGCGGCGTCCGCCACGATCGCGCCGGCCGGGAGCTGCGGGGCGCGGCCCTGGGAGACGCCCGGGAGCTCCGCGCGTTCGGCCGCGGTCATGGACGGCAGCCGTTCGGCCCAGTCGGTGACCTGGTGGTGGGACAGCACTCGGCGGACGAGGGGCCCCTGGTTGGAGGGGGCCGCGCCGGCGATGCGGGAGAGCTGGCGGAACGTCTTGGAGGTCGCCACGGCGTGGTCGGGCGCGCCGTACCGGACCACACCACCGACCTCGCGGGCGATCGTCGTACGGACGTGCTTGCGGAGCTGGCGCACCTCTTCGGGCGGCGGCGGATCGGCGGTGAACCAGTCGCGGGTCAGGCGGCCGGCGCCCAGCGGCAGGGACACGGCCGCGTCGGGCTCCTCGTCGGCGCCGGAGGCGATCTCCAGGGAGCCGCCGCCGATGTCCAGGACCAGCAGCCGCCCGGACGACCAGCCGAACCAGCGGCGCGCGGCCAGGAACGTCAGCCGCGCCTCGTCCTCCCCCGACAGCACCGGGATGTCGATGCCGCTGTGGTCGCGGATGTCGCCGAGGACCTCCTCGCCGTTCACCGCCTCGCGGATCGCCGAGGTGGCGAAGGCGACGACCTCCTCGACGCCCTTGTCCTCGGCGACGCGGAGAGCGTCGTCGACGAACGCGCGCAACCGGTGGGCGCCCGCCTCGGACAGCCGGTCGCCGTCATCCAGGTGCGCGGCGAGCCGCAGTTCGTTCTTATGTGAGAAGGCCGGCAACGGCGCCGCGCCCTGGTGTGCGTCCACGACCAGCAGGTGCACGGTATTGGAGCCCACATCGAGGACACCGAGTCTCATAAGTTAGAAGCTATCGGTTCACCCAGCGTCCTTTTCAGCAACCGAGCGCACTTTTCGGCAGATGTCGCCGTGCCACCCGCTCGCGTCGCCGGTCACGGCAGCCAGGACACGTGCCCGTGCAGGAGCGTGTATCCGACGAACGTCACGCCGTCGATGAGGGTGTGCGCGACGATCAGCGGCGTCGCACGGCCCCAGCGCTGGTAGAGCCGGCCGAAGATCACACCCATCACCACGTTGCCGGCGAAGCCGCCGAAGCCCTGGTACAGGTGGTACGAGCCGCGCAGCAGCGCGCTGACCGTCAGGGCGCGACCCGGCCGCCAGCCGAGCTGGGAGAGCCGGTGCAGCAGGTAACCGGCGACCAGCACCTCCTCCAGCACGCCGTTCTGCGCGGCGGCCAGCAGGAGCACGGGAACGCGCCACCACACCGGCGGCAGCTGCGCGGGCACGACGGTGAGGTTCGCGCCGGAGTGGTAGGCGATCAGGTACAGCGCCAGCCCGCCGCCGCCGATCACCGCGGCCAGCGCGGCGCCGCGCACGGCGTCCTGCGCCGGCCGGCGCCGGTCGACGCCGAGAGTGGCGAGCGACTCCCCCGAGCGCACCAGCAGGTACGCCACGAGGGCCACGGGCGCCACCGCGACGGCGATGTTGAACAGCTGGAAGGCGAGGTCGATCCAGGGGCGGCCGGGTGCCAGGGAGCCGACCAGCAGCGCCTTCTGCCGGGCCAGCGGCTTGGGCGCCGTGAGGGAGGCGATGAGCTGCAGCAGCGCGCTGACGCCGCTGGCCCCGAGCGAGAGGGCGAAGACCACCCAGATCTCGGCGGTGAGCAGCCGCCGGCTCACCACGGGCGCCTCCGGGGCCAGCGTCACGCGGTCCACCGGACGCCAGGACACGGGCGAGGCTCAGCGTCCGGCCGCGGAACGCCCGCGACCGGCGGGAGGATACGGGTCACAACGCGCACCGTAGCAGCAGGTCAGGGCAGCCACCGGGGATCACGCTTCTCCAGGAAGGCGGCGATGCCCTCCTTGGCCTCGTCGGAGCCGAAGCGCTCGGCGGACAGCTCCGCCATCCGGGCGAAGCCCTCCTCGACCGTCATGGCCGGCACCGTGCGCGGCAGCCGCTTGGCGATGGCCAGGGCCTCCGGGGCGCCGCGTAGGAGCATCCCGGTGTAGTGGGCCACCGCGGCGTCCAGCTCCTCGGCCGGGACGGCGCGGTTGATCAGGCCGATCTCCTGGGCGCGGCACGCGTCGAAGACCTCTCCGGTGAGGAAGTACTCGGCCGCCGCGCGGGGGTCCATGCGCCGCAGGCACGTCACCGCGATCATGGCGGGCACGACTCCCAGGCGGACC
This sequence comes from Actinoallomurus sp. CA-142502, assembly GCF_050936355.1. Classification (NCBI taxonomy): domain Bacteria; kingdom Bacillati; phylum Actinomycetota; class Actinomycetes; order Streptosporangiales; family Thermomonosporaceae; genus Actinoallomurus; species Actinoallomurus sp. CA-142502. The sequence goes on along the minus strand of NZ_JBNJMY010000001.1, from coordinate 5,081,494 downwards.
TCGGTGAAGGCGAACGTCGCGGTGTCCGGGGCGACCGCGAGGTCGCAGGCGGTCACCAGGCCGAGCCCGCCCGCCCGCGCCGGGCCGTTGAGGCGGGCCACGACCGGCTTGGGACTGTCCCAGATGAGCCCGACGAGGCCGGGCACGTCCGGCGGGGGCTCACCGGCCGACTGCTCCTTCAGGTCGGCGCCCGCGCAGAACACCGTGCCGGTGCCGGTCAGCACGATGACCCGGACGCCGTCGTCGCCGAGCGCGGTCGTCAGCGCCTCGCGCAGCTCGGCGACGAGACGCCGGGACAGGGCGTTGCGGTTGCGCGGCGAGTCAAGGGTGATCGTCGCCGTGCCGCCGTCCTCGGCGTACCGGACGAGGGGATCCATGGTTACTCCTCCGTGACGACGGCGAGGACCGCGCCGGTCTCGACCTGGGCTCCGACCTCGGCGTGCAGCGCGGTCACCACGCCGCCCGCCGGGGCGAGGATCTGGTGTTCCATCTTCATCGCCTCCAGCCACAGCATCGGCTGGCCGCGTTCGACCGTGTCGCCCTCGCTCACCGCGACCCGGATCACCGAGCCGGGCATGGGCGCGAGCAGGGTGCCGGGCGCCACCTGCTCGGCGGGGTCGGGCAAACGCTCGACCCGCGTGAACGTCACCGCGCCGAGCACCGAGTCGACGTACACCCCGTGCCCGTGCCGCGCGACCGTGAACCGCAGGCGCACGCCCCCGGCCGTCAGGACGACCGCGTCCGGGGAGGCGGAGACGAGCGAGACGTCCTCGTGCCCCTCGGCGACCAGGCCCGCGCGCGTGAGGCGGTAGGCGACCTCGTGCACGGTCCCGGACTCGTCGAAGGCGACGCGTTGGGGCTGTGAGGGCACGTTGCGCCAGCCGCTCGGCAGGCCGCCCAGCACGGTGGCCTCCGAGCGGTTGGCGGCGGCCTGGGCGAGCGCGGCGGCCAGCGCGGACAGCCGTACGGTCCCGGCATCGGCGCGGCGGCCGGTGGTGTCGTGGCGGTCGAGGAAGCCCGTGTCGGTGGCGCCGGCGAGGAACGCCTCGTGCCAGAGTGCGGCGACGAGCTGGTCGCGGTTGGTCACCGGGCCGTGGACGCGCGTTCCGGCCAGAGCCGCGGCCAGACGGCGGGCGGCCGCGACGCGGGTGGGCGCGTACGCGATCACCTTGGCGAGCATCGGGTCGTAGTGGGTGGAGATCACGCTGCCGGACACGACGCCGGAGTCCAGCCGCAGCCCGTACGCGCCGGGCACGCGGAACTCCGCGTCCACGCCGGGGACGGCGAACGTGTGCAGGGCGCCGCTGTGCGGCCGGTACCCCTCCGCGGGATCCTCGGCGTAGAGACGTGCCTCGATCGCGTGGCCGGACGGGCGCGGCGGGTCCTTCAGCGCGGTGCCCTCGGCCACCTCGATCTGCAGGGCCACCAGGTCCACGCCGTACACGCACTCGGTGACCGGATGCTCCACCTGGAGACGCGTGTTGACCTCCAGGAAGAAGAAACCGCCGTCCGGGGCCAGCATGAACTCCACGGTGCCGGCGCCCTCGTAGCCGATCGCGCGGGCGGCCGCGGCGGCCGCCTCGCACAGGCGCTGGCGCAGCGCGGTGTCGATCGCGGGTGAGGGCGCCTCCTCGATCACCTTCTGGTGACGGCGCTGGATCGAGCACTCCCGCTCCCCCAGCGTCCAGACCGTGCCGTGGGTGTCGGCGAGCACCTGCACCTCGATGTGGCGCGCGCCGGTCAGCAGCGGCTCGCAGAAGACGGCCGGATCGCCGAACGCCGACTCCGCCTCGCGGCGCGCCGACTCCAGCGCCCCGGCCAGCTCGGCGGCGTCCCGCACCACCCGCATGCCGCGTCCGCCGCCTCCCGCCGACGCCTTGATGAGCACGGGGAAGTCGCTGACCGCGCCGGGATCGAGGTCGGGCAGCACGGGCACGCCCGCCTCGCGCATGAGCCGCTTGGCCTCGGTCTTGAGGCCCATCGCCGCGATCGCCTTCGGCGGCGGGCCCACCCACGTCAGGCCGGCGGCGAGGACCGCCTCGGCGAACGCGGCGTTCTCGGACAGGAATCCGTACCCCGGGTGGACCGCGTCCGCGCCCGCGGCCCGCGCGGCGTCGAGGATCGCCTTCTGGTCCAGGTACGTCTCGGCGGGCGACGCGCCGGGCAGGCGCACGGCGCGGTCGGCCTCGGTCGCGTGCGGCAGGGCGGCGTCCGGGTCGGAGAACACCGCGACGGTCTCGATGCCGAGATCGCGGCAGGTACGGAAGACCCGGCGGGCGATCTCGCCCCGGTTGGCCACCAGCAGTCTGGAGATCATTCGCTCAAATCCTGAAGACGCCGAAGCCGCCCGCCTGCGCGGCAGGCTCGGCGGCGCTGTTGATCGCGGACAGGCACAGTCCGAGGACGGTACGGGTGTCGCGCGGGTCGATCACGCCGTCGTCGTACAGCCGTCCGGACAGGAAGAACGGCAGCGACTCCGACTCGATCTGTGCCTCGACCATCGCGCGCATCTGCGCGTCGGCCTCCTCGTCGAAGTTCTGGCCGCGCGCCTGCGCGGCCTGCCGGCCGACGATGGACAGCACGCCGGCGAGCTGCGCCGGGCCCATGACCGCCGACTTGGCGCTCGGCCAGGTGAACAGGAAGCGGGGGTCGTACGCCCGGCCGCACATGCCGTAGTTGCCCGCGCCGTACGAGGCGCCCATGACGACGGTCAGGTGCGGCACCCGGCTGTTGGACACCGCGTTGATCATCGTGGCGCCGTGCTTGATGATGCCGCTCTGCTCGTACTCCCGGCCGACCATGTAGCCGGTGGTGTTCTGCAGGAAGAGCAGCGGGGTGCCGGTCTGGTTCGCGAGCTGGATGAACTGCGCCGCCTTCTGCGACTCCGGCCCGAACAGCACGCCGCGCGCGTTGGCGAGCACGCCGATCGGATAGCCGTGCAGGGTGGCCCAGCCGGTGACGAGGCTGGTGCCGTACAGCGGCTTGAACTCGTCGAAGTCCGACCCGTCGGCGATCCGGGCGATCACCTCGCGCGGGTCGAAGGGGATCTTCAAATCCTCCGGGACGATGCCGAGCAGCTCTTCCTCGTCGTACCGCGGTGGCCGTACGGGCAGCGGCGCGCGGCCGCGCTTGCGCCAGTTGAGCCGGGCGACGATCCGGCGGCCGATCCGCAGCGCGTCGTACTCGTCGGCCGCCATGTGGTCGGCCAGGCCGCTGGTGCGGGCGTGCATCTCGGCGCCGCCGAGCTCCTCGTCGCCGGACTCCTCACCGGTGGCCATCTTCACCAGCGGCGGGCCGCCGAGGAAGACCTTGGCGCGGTCCTTGACCATCACGACGTGGTCGCTCATCCCGGGCAGGTACGCGCCGCCCGCGGTCGAGTTGCCGAAGACCAGCGCGATCGTCGGGATTCCGGCGGCGGACAGCCGCGTGAGGTCGCGGAAGATCCGGCCGCCGGGGATGAAGATCTCCTTCTGCGTGGGCAGGTCGGCGCCGCCGGACTCGACCAGGTTGATCAGCGGGAGGCGGTTCTCCAGCGCGATGTCGGCGGCGCGGAACGTCTTGGCCACGGTCCAGGGGTTGCTGGATCCGCCGCGTACGGTCGGGTCGCTCGCGACGATCACGCACTCGACGCCCTCGACCACACCGATGCCACTGACCAGGCTCGCGCCGACGGAGAAGTCGCTGCCCCAGGCGGCGAGCGGGGACAGCTCCAGGAAGGGCGAGTCGGGATCGATGAGCAGCTCGACGCGCTCGCGGGCGAGAAGCTTCCCGCGGGCGCGGTGCCGATCGACGTACTTGGGCCCGCCCCCGGCCACGGCCTTGGCGTGCTCGGCCTCGAGCTCGGCGACCTTGGCCAGCATCGCCGCCCGCCGCTCGGCGTAGGCGTCGCCCCCGGGGTCGAGCGCGCTGGTGAGAACCGTCATTCCTCGTCCTTCGTCGGCACGGGCCTCCGGCGTGGGCCCGTGATCGAGTATGGCCAAGCGCCGTGCGCGGGAAAAGATCGCGCACCGATGAAACGAATCTCATTCGGGATCGAGCCGGCCGCGCGAGGGCGGCCCGCCCGGCGCCGCGTCAACTTTGGTTGACATGCGCCAGCCGTCAACCTATGTTGACACCATGAGCGATGGAGTCCAGCTCGCCCAGGAGGCGAGCAGCCGTGACCCGGCGGTCGGGCTGCGGGCGGTCCGCGCGTTGCGCGAGCTCGCCGAGCGGCTGGAGGCGCTGCAGGTCGGCAACGCGCGCGAGCAGGGATGGTCCTGGCAGGAGATCGCGGTCTGCCTCGGCGTCAGCCGGCAGGCGGTGCACAAGAAACACGGCGGCGGCCGGCGGATTCTCGGTAAGGAGCGGTAGGGATGTTCGAACGGTTCACCAAGGAGGCCCGCGCGGTCGTGGTGCGGGCACAGGAGGAGGCCCGGCGGCTGCGCGCGCCGTTCATCGACACCGAGCACCTCCTGCTGGCGATGCTGGACGCCGGCGCCGGACCGGCCGCCCGGGCGCTGCGCGACCGGGGCGCCGACCCGGACGAGCTCCGGCGGCGGATCGCCGGCATCGCCGGCCCGTCACGGGACGACCTCGACCCGGACGCCCTGGCGACGCTGGGGATCGACCTCGACGAGGTCCGCCGGGTCACCGAGGCGACCTTCGGCCCGGGCGCGCTCGACGCACGGCGCCGCAAACCGTACCGGGCGGGTCACATTCCGTTCGGCAGGCGGGCGAAGAAGGTCCTCGAGCTCTCGCTGCGCGAGGCCCTGCGCCTCGGCCACAACCACCTCGGCACGGGCCACCTGCTGCTCGGCCTCATCCGCGAGGGCGAGGGCCTGGCCGCCCGTGTGCTCGTGGAGTCCGGCGTCGAGCTCACCGCCCTGCGCGACGACGTCATCCGCCTCATCTCCTCCGAGGCGGCCTGACCCTCCGAGCGGCCACGCCGGTCACCGGCGGCGCGTCCGGTCCTGGCAGACTGCCGTCCGATGCGGGCGATCCACGACCATGACGAGCTGACCGCGCTGTGCGCGGGCGACACGCTGTGTCTCTGGGCGGCCCAGGACCTCGACGGGCGCGGGCGCGCCTGGGCGAGCGACGACGGGCGTGCGGTCGCCGTCGCCGGTCACGACATCTCCCGCCGGGACCGGATCGCCGTCCACGGGCAGGCCGACGCCGCCGTTCCCCTGGTCGAGCAGGTCCTGGCCGAGGTGGGACCGACCTACCGGCCGCTCGGGGACCCCGGCCTCATCGGCGCGGTCGTCGCCGGGGTGCCCGTGCTCGCCCCGACCAGGGCGTTCGGCTGGATGGAGACCACGGAGGCGCCTGCGGCGGCCGGCGGGGCCCGATGGCTCACCCGGCCGGAGCTGCCCGAGGCCGCGGCGCTCCTCGACGTGGCCTTCCCGACGTCGGACGCCCGGCCTGGGAGCCGCGCCGACGAACGCTGGGCGGGTCTCCGCGACGACGCGGGACGGCTCGTGGCGCTGGCCGCGCTCGTCTGGCCGGCGCCGTCCGTCGGGCTGATCGCCGGAGTCGCGGTGCACCCCGACGCCCGTGGGCTGGGACTCGGCCGTACGGTCTGCGCGTTCGTCGCCGCGGAGGCCGTGGCCCGGCACGGCACCGCGGCCCTGATGGTGGACGAGTGGAACCGGGCCGCCGTACGGCTCTACCAGGGGCTGGGCATGCGGTACCGGCCGCTGCTCGCCGCGCACGTCCAGGAGGCCACGGCGCGGAGGTGACCGCTCGCGCCGATGAGCGAACCGCCCCACGGGCAGGCCGGTGGTGGCGCGCGGGAACCAGGCGACCTTGACGCCGGGTGGGCCGGCGAGCTCCCGGCGATCGGCGTCATCCGGGGTACGACGTCGACGTCGATTTCCGGACCCTCGGGCCCGGCCGGCCGATAGGCGCGCACGCTGTGGTTTCGCAGCACGGGGCGGACGTTCTTGGAGACCGTCGGGAACCTCAGGTAGGAAACCGTGTCGAGTTTCTTGGGAGCCTTGCCGAGCGACCCGCCGCCCACCGGCGTCCGCGGAATGGCCGCAGAACCGTTTCGGTCAGACGGGAAAAGCGGCGGATAGGTCACACCCGCCCTCGGAGAACCCACTTGACCTGTTTGCCCCGATAAGATGCCGCCACGACTTTTATTAAGAAGGTCGAGGGGGGTCGCCATTCACGGCGAGGAGCGGGGAGGGTGAGCGTGACCGGCCACGAGCCTGACGACGATCCGAACGCGGACCCACCGCCGGAGGACCCCTGGGCGTTCCCTCCCCCGCCGCCCGTCGGCTGGGGTCACGGCAACGCCGCGCCGCCCGCCGCTCTCCCACCCTGGGCCGCGCCGCCCGTCCCACCGCACCCGCCCGCCTCACCGCCGCCCGCCGAGAACGCGCACGGCGAGGCGGCCACCGACGAGACGGCGTTCGCCGGCGAGACCGACCCGTGGCGGATCCCGCCGCAGCCCCCCTGGAACCCGGCGCACGAGCCTCCGCCGACCCAGCGCACCGTGACCGACGTCCCGGCGCCGGAGCCCGCTCCGGGTGACCGGGCGGCGGCGTACCAGCCTCCCCCGGTGCCGGACCAGACCGTCCCGCCGCCGGCGGAACCGCCCGCCACGGTCTTCGACCTGCCTCCGTCGGCGACCAGCCGCTCGACGCCGCGCCCGCCCGACCCCCGGATGCCCGGCGGCGGCCACGGCGGTCCGGGCTACGACCGGCCCCAGCCGTGGCAGCCGGCCGGCCCGCCGACGATGTACGACGAGCCGTGGCGGCGGGACACGCCCCAGCGCGCCCGCCGGACCATCCGCCTGAAGCCGATCCTGCTCGCGGTGGCCGGCCTGGTCGTCGTCGCGCTGATCGCCGGTGGAGTGGTGTTCCTGACCGGGCGCGGGCCGCTGCACCACACGACGACCGGGCCCGCGGCACAGCTCGCGGGGGCGACGTTCGCGCCGGACCCGGCCGCCAAGGCCGACGGTCACGACCAGGAGCTGCTCGGGGTGGCGTCGGCCGGCTCCATCGTCGTCGCGGTCGGCGGTGAGACCGAGACCGCCGACTACCGCGGAGAGTTCCTGGTCTCCAGCGACGGCGGGCGTTCCTTCCGCCTCGCCGACGTCCGTACGCCCGACGGCGCCGAGCCCGGATACGGCGACACGCCGCGGGTGATCGCCGGTTCGGCCGGCGCGTGGGTCGCGCTGGGCGGCTCGCACGCCGGAACGGCGGTGTGGACGAGCCGCGACGGCCGGACCTGGATCCGCCAGCCCGACTCGACCGGCGCGGTCTTCGGCCGGGACAAGATCACCCGGGTCGCCCGCACCGCGAACGGCTTCGTCGCGGTCGGCGACACCTCCCAGAAGGGCGACTACAGCGACGCCGTCCCGGTCGTGTGGCTGTCCTCCGACGGCCGGCAGTGGCAGCGGCTGGGCAACGACCAGCTGAAGATGTCGCTGCCGGGCGGTCCGCTCTCGCTGATCGACGTCGCCGCGCACGGCGACCTCGTCCTCGCGTACGGCTGGTCGACCGACGGCAAAGGGCAGATCGTCAAGGACGGCGTGTGGCGCTCGGCCGACGGCGGCCGCACGTGGGCCGCGGCCGACGTGCCGCACCCGAAGGGCACCGCGGGCCCGGGCATCGCCGTCGCGGCCACGCCCACCGGGTTCATCGCGGGCCGCAACGCCCACAGCAAGTCCGAGCAGTACGGTGTCATGCTCACGTCGGCGGACGGCCAGAGCTGGCGTAAGGCCGGCGAGATCCACCTGCCCGGGTACGGCGGCCTCCAGCGGCTCGCGTCCTCCGACCGGGGCATGGCCGCCGTCATCGGCGGGGACAAGAAGGTGCTGATCGCCCGCAGCGACGACGGCGGCACCTGGCAGAACGGCGGTGAGGTACCGCTCTCCTCCGGCCGCACGATCGAGGGCGTGGCGGTCACCGCCGGCGCGACGATCGTCGCCGCACGCGAGGACGACGGGCAGGACGCCGACGCCGTCCTCGCCGTACGCGACACGCTGGGCCAGGAGATCCCGGTCGACGTGTCGGCGATCCCGGGCGCGGTCCGGCCGGACCAGACCGTGGCGTACGTCGCGAGCTCGGCGAACCTGCGGGTCGCCGTCGGCGGCACGAACGGCGACGGGGCCGTGTGGACCTCACCCGACGGTTCCCGGTGGACCCGCGCGAGTGACACGGGCGGCGCCCTGGCGCGGCCCGGCAAGCAGCGGCTCATCAACGCGGCCTCGGGCGCGGCGGGCTGGCTCGCCGTGGGCTACGACGGGGACCGGCCGCTCGCGGTCACCTCGCCGGACGGCACGAGCTGGCGCTCCGCCGCCGGGTTCGACCCGGGCTCGGGCCACGCCGCCACCTACGCGGCCGCCTACGGCAAGGCCGGATACGTGATCGTCGGAGAGTCGGGGTTCTCGGCCGGCACCTGGGTCTCCTCCGACCTCAAGTCCTGGAAACCCGGCAGCGGCGGCGACCTGGAGGGCACCAGGACGGCGAACCGCTGGATGCGGAGCGTCGCCGCCGGACCGTCCGGCTACGTCGCGGTCGGCGGGGTCAGCGACCCGTCGGTCAAGGACGCGCCGCAGGGCCGCCCCGCCGTCTGGACCTCCACCGACGGGCTGAAGTGGACGCTGAAACAGCTCCCGCAGCCGTCCGGCGCCGCGGAGGGATGGTTCGACCGGGTCGCGGTCCACGGCAACGCGCTGGTGGCGACCGGCACGGCCGGCACCGCCTCCGGCCGTACGGCGTTCGCCTTCGTCTCCTCCGACGGCGGCGCGTCGTGGCAGGAGGTCGGGCTGCCGAAGGCGGGACAGGACGGCGCGGACTCCAGCGACCGCAACTCCGCCGCCACCGCCCTGACCGCCACGCCGCACGGTTTCGTCATCGCGGGCGCGGCCGGACGCGCGGGACGTACGGACGTGGTGCTGTGGACCTCGGCAGACGGCCACGCGTGGGCGGCGCAGACGCCGCAGGGAACCGGGCTGTCCGGGCGCGGCGACCAGTGGCTCACCGGGCTGACCTCATCCGGCGCCGACCTGCTCGGCGTCGGGATCAACGCCGATCACCGGGGCGAACAACCGACCCTGTGGCGGCGACCCCTGCCGTGAGCGATACTGCCGGAAGTCCCATCGCCGTGAGCGCCTCCTACCCCCGGGAACGCCCTTCGTGACGCGCCTGGTCCGGACCCTCCTCGCCACGGTCGCGTCGCTGCTCTGCCTCGCGGCCTGTGCCGGTGTGCGCATGACGGCGAGCGGGGACGGTCCGCACCGCGAGCCGCTGGCCGCGCCGAAGGCCGATCCGGCGGTGTTCCCGACACGCGTGATGCCGCTCGGCGACTCGATCACCGACGGGTTGCAGTCGCTGGGCGGTTACCGCAGCGACCTGTGGCAGTACATGAAGGCCGACGGGAGGAAGGTCGACTTCGTCGGCTCGCGGTCGAGCGGCCCGCCGCAGCTCGCCGACCGCGACAACGAGGGCCATCCCGGCTGGCGCATCCACCAGCTGACGACGCACACCCGCGACTGGCTGTTGAAGTACCGGCCCGACGTCGTGCTCCTGCAGATCGGCACCAACGACGTCATCCAGCGCCGCGACCTGCGCGCCGCGCCCGCGCGGCTGGCCGCGCTGGTCGACCTGATCACCACGACGACGCCGACCGCGCAGGTGTACGTCGCGACGATCACGCCGCTGGCCGGCCGGGCGAACGAAGCGCGGGCCCGCGCGTACAACGCCGCGATCCCGGCGATCGTCGCGGCGAGGGCGTCCGCGGGCCGCCACGTCCACCTGGTCGACATGCACGCGGCGCTGGGCAAGGACGACCTGTTCGCCGACGGCATCCATCCGACGAACGGCGGCTACGCGAAGATGGCCGCGCGCTGGTACTCCGCCATCACCGGCGAGCCGATGACCCGGTGGGAGGCGGAGTCGCCGTCGTACGCGACGGTCAGCGACGGCGAACGGCTGGAGACCGCCAACGCCTCCGGCGACGGCAAGGTCGGCTATCTCGCGGCGGCGGGCAGCTTCCTGCAGTTCACCCTGGAGATGCCGCGGACCGGTCGCTACCGCCTCTACGTACGGGCGGGCAACGGCACGGGCGAGCCGTGCGAACAGCGACTGACCGTGAACGGCCGGGAGGACGGGCGACTGCGCTACCCGGCGTACGGCTGGGACCGGTGGACCATCACCGCGGCCGACGTCGCCCTGAACGCCGGCCGCGACACACTGCGCCTCACCAGGGCGACCTGCAGCGCCGAGATCGACGCCATCGCCCTCGCCCCGGCCCGCTAGGCCGTGGGCGTCCCTCACCTCGTTTCGGCCGCGCCTCAGGGACATCTTCACCCGCGGGCCGGGCGCTTCACCGCGCTCGCCCGCCTCCTCGCGTCCCTGTGAACGCGACGAGACCATCGCCCGAGGAGACGGAGCGGATGGTACTGCCTCTTCCCAGGTCGGCGAAGGCCGGCTTGTCCTGTCAGTCGGGAAGCACCCATCCGTAGACGTGCCATTGTCGCTCGCGGCGAAGCACGTCCTCGGCGAACCAGGACCTTCCCGCGTCGAGCAGCAACTCGTGTTCACCCATTTTGCTGATCGGCTCGATGTAGAACCCCGGGGTGCCCTCCGGGACACGTAGATGCAGAATGATGTCGCGCTCGTACGCCGGACGGTCGCCCAGATTGGTCGACAGGAAAGCCGGATCTCGCTGAATAGTTCCGGGAAGTTCCTCGATCGGCACCGTGAAAATACCGGGCTTCATCTTGACCGCGCGAAAAACATCGATCGTGTCCGGCACCGGCCGGAGCCGCATCACCTCGCGGATGGCCTGGATCTGAGCTAGTGTCGATTCCCTTATGGTCGGCGCCATGCTCCAGACCTGCTCCAGGCGATCGAAGTAGTCGGCATCTCGCAGGTATCTGTTGATGTAGCGCTCATTCGAGCTGTACGTGTCGATGGCCATGTAGTGCCTGCCAGCCATTTTTTCGACGTATTCCCCCCATATTCTGTCACCGTACGATGGGCTGACCGACCGCGAGCCGAAAGGCGCTGACGCGAACGACTGTGACATGCGGACAGAAAAAAGCGGATGCCTCTCGGCATCATGACTTGTCGGCGGTACGGATCCTCGTCAGCGCCGCCTTCAGCCTGGGGCGCAGCAGGCGCTGGGCCGGGCGTTCGATCAGCACGTGGATCAGGTACGACGCCACGAGCGCGGTCACGATGAGCACGGCGAGCACCTCCCAGCGGCCCATGTGCGGCAGCAGGCGCGGGACGAACGTGCGGGAGACCGTCTGGTGGACCAGGTACAGCGGGTAGGTCAGCAGGCCGAGTACGGTGAGACCGCGCCAGCGCAGCCACGACAGCCGGTGCGTCGCGACCAGGGCCATGACGGCGAACACCACGGTCACCCCGGCCGGGATGATGTACAGCGAGTGCGGCGCCGCGGTGAAGTCGGGGAAGTTGTACTTGACGTCGTAGTAGCAGCCGAGCGCCCACGAGAGGGCGATCAGCAGCCAGACGATGATGTTCGACCCGTACCGGTAGATGAGGAAGAAGCCCATCCCGGCCACGAAGAACGGCGCGTACCGCCACAGCAGGACGACCTTGAGGAAGTTCTCCCCCGACTCCAGCGCGAAGACGCTGAACATCAGCCAGCCCGTCATGAAGGCCACGCACCGGTTGAACGTGATCCCCCACCAGGTGAACAGCGCGATCAGCACGTAGAAGTGCAGCTCGACGTAGAGGGTCCAGTAGACGACCTCCATGCGCTGGGAGCCGACGCCCTCCTGCAGCATGGTCAGGTTCGGCAGGAACCGCTTGAGCGGGCCGTCGGTGTTCGGGCCGAAGGACACCCACGAGTCGAACGCCAGGTACGCGGCGAGCGACAGCACCACGCCGACCCAGTACGCCGGGAACAGCCGCAGGAAACGCGACACCATGAAGTCTCCCGGCCTGCGGCCCCACGCGCTCAGCAGGATGACGAACCCGCTGATGAGGAAGAACAGCTCGACGCCCAGGAAGCCGTACCGGGTGAACGGCGCCAGCCCGGGGAAGATCCGCCGGGCGTTGCCGCCGGGCCACTCCGGGGCCGGCACGCCGGTGTAGTGGTGCAGCATGACCACCGCCGCGGCGACGAAGCGCAGCACGTCGAGCTCGCGGAGCCGGCCCATGGCGCGACGCTCGGCCTGCGCCGGCGAGGTCTCCTCCGACGGCGTCCGCGTCGGCACCGCCTCCGTCGGCACCGCGTCGGACCGCGTCGTCCCGGCGTCCATCAGATACCCGTGATTCGCACGATGACCTGCTCGTTCCCCTCGGTGAACCCCTCGTAGTCGAACCGCACGCCCGACGCGGACACGAACTCCTCCCACGCCCGGTACTCGTGCTCCCGCCAGCCCGGATAGCCGAAGAACTCGTCGAAGACGATCACCGTGCCCACGCTCAGCCGGGGGCCGAGGTGCGTGAGGACGGTACGGGCCGAGGAGTACAGGTCGGCGTCGACGTGCACGAACGCCACCGGCTCGGGATGCTCGGCGAGGAAGCCCGGAAGCGTGTCCTCGAACAGCCCGGCGACGAGTTCGGCGCCGAGGACCTCCGGCGGCTCGTCGACGGCGAAGTGGCCGGCCGGGAACCCCTCACGCCAGTCTTCCGGCAGCCCCGCGAACGAGTCGAAGCCGAAGACGTTCTTGCCCTCGCGCGCCTCGGCGACGACCGCGAGCGTGCCGCCGGTGTGCACGCCGAACTCCAGCGCCATGCCGTCCTGCCCGGCGGCGAGCGACAGGGCGTACTCCAGCGTCGCGCGCGGGTCCGGCAGGCGCGGCGCGTCGGGCATGATCTCCCGGACGAGCAGTTCGGCCTCGGCCCGCGCCACGTCGTCGGCCGGCAGCGCGGCGAGCGTCGCCTCCTCGCGGGCGCGCCTCCGCTGCTCGGCCTCCAGCGGCGTCGCGGGCGGCGCGAGGAAGTCGACCGCGCCCTCGATGCCGCCCTCGTACGCGGTGCGGCCGCGCTCCAGCACGACGCCGCGCCCGCAGACCCGCTCCAGCGTTCCCATGTCGTGGGAGACGATGACGAGCGTGCGGCCCTCGGCGTGGAACTCCTTGATGCGTTCGAGGCACTTCTTCTGGAACGGCGGGTCGCCGACCGCGAGCACCTCGTCGACGAGGAAGATCTCCGGGTCGGTGTGCACGGCGACGGCGAACCCGAGCCGCATGAACATGCCGGAGGAGTAGAACTTCACCTGCGTGTCGAGGAAGTCCTCGATCTCGGAGAACGCCACGATCTCGTCGTAGCGCGCCTCGGTCTCGGCCTTGGTCATGCCGAGGATGGCGGCGTTGAGGAAGATGTTCTCCCGCCCGGTGAGGTCCGGGTGCAGTCCCGCGCCGACCTCGATCAGGCCGGCCACCCGGCCCCGTACGCGCACCGACCCCGCGTCCGGCTGCATGACGCCGGAGATGAGCTTGAGCAGCGTGCTCTTGCCCGAGCCGTTGAGGCCCATGAGGGCCAGCGACTCCCCCTGCGCGACCGTGAGCGACACCTCGTCCAGCGCGGTGAACCGCTCGGACAGGCTCTGCCGGCGCACCGCCCGTACGGTGATCTCCTTGATGGAGTGCGCGTGCCGCAGGGTGAAGTGCTTGGACACCCCGTCGACGACGATCGATTCCATCTTCAGAGCTCCTGGGCGAAGCGCCGCTGCAGGCGGGCGAAGACGAGCTGGGCCACGGCCAGCAGCAGCAGCGCGGCGAGCAGGCTCACCAGCCCGCGGACGGTCAGGTGGTAGGGGAAGGCGAGCAGGCCGCCGGGCAGGGCCGGCGCGCCGTTGGGCAGGGTGGCGGCCTGGTCGTTGGTGGGCCACCAGAACGCCCGCTCGAACAGCAGCACCGCGCTCGTCAGCGGGTTGGCCAGGTACACCTGGAGCGGCCAGCCGCCGTGCGCCGCCTCCTGCACGGTCGTCCACGGGTAGATCATCGGGACCGACCAGGGGACGACGATGTTGATGATGTCCACGACCTGCCCGAAGTCGCGGAAGAAAACGTTCACCGCGGCGAACAGCAGGCCGAACGCCATGGCCAGGGCCGCGACGATGGCGAACGCCAGGACGATCGAGCCGGTCGCGACCCATGACGGCGTCCACCCGGCCCAGACGGCGCCGCCCATGAGCACGCCCAGCGCCGGCAGCATGTGCACGCCGGACACCAGCATCGAGGAGACCGGGAACAGCTCGCGCGGCAGGTAGACCTTCTTCACGAGCGAGGCGTTGCCGACGACCGACCACGCCGTCGTGATCAGCGTCTCGGTGAAGAAACTGACCAGCACCATCCCGGAGAACAGGAACACCGGGAAGTTCGGGATCGCCTTGCTCATCTTCAGGAAGATGCCGACGACGAAGAAGTAGACCGCGAAGTTGACCGCCGGCCGCACGTAGGACCAGCCGAGCCCGAGCAGCGACCCCTGGTAGCGGCTGCGCAGCTCCCGCCGGACGAGCAGGCGCAGGAGGTAGCGCCGCCGCACGACGTCGTGCAGCCCGCCCCCGCGACCGGGAGCGACCAATGGCGGTACTGTCACGGGGCCTCCTTCGTCAGCCCCGTGACGAACGTGCTGTGCTTCCCGGTTCTCTCGCTCCGCTCGGTCACGTATCCTCCCGGCGGGCGGCCTCGAACGTCTCCCGCCACTGGTCGACGGACGCGAGCTCGGGGATCGCCTCGCGGTAGCGCCGGCTCAGCTCGGGCCACTCGCGCATGAGCCGCGCGTGCAGGGCCATGTTCCGCTGCACGAGCGACCGGAACCGCTTCGGGTCGCGCTGGTACCAGGCCGCCTTCGTGCCGTCGGCCGAGGACACCAGGGCGCTGTCGTACCGCGACAGCAGCCACCACGTCTGGTCGACGTGCGGCACCGCGACCTCGGGGTGCTCGCGTGAGTAGGAGTCGACCGGCCGGAGCTGGCGCGCCGCCCCGGACAGGGCCGTCCGGATCATCGCCCGCCGCCCTTCGGGGGCCACCGGCGCGCGGCCCTTCTTCGGCGGCCTGCGGCGTTTGATCTCGGGGAACTCGTCGACGTCCGGCTCGGCGCGCGCGTCGGTGAAGCCCGCGCGCAGGGCGCGCAGCTCGGCCATCTTCGTCGTCATCGACCGGTGCAGCTCCGCGGGGCCGCGCAGCACGTCCTCGACCGCCCTGAGCATCAGTTCGGCCGTGGAGTACTGCATGGCGAGCGCGTGCTTGGTGGCGATGAACAGGCTCTCCTTGAGCATGTTGCCGCCCCGCGCGTACGGGGAGTACATCAGCGCGGTGATGAGGCGGTTCCGCTCGGTGAAGTAGGCCTGCCAGTCGAGCGTGTCGTCCTTGGAGTGCCAGGGCACGTGCCAGACCGCCGCCCCCGGCAGGGAGACGGTGGGGAACCCCGCCTCGCGGGCCCGCACGCCGTACTCGATGTCGTCCCACTTGATGAAGAACGGCAGCGACAGGCCGACCTTGCGGATCACGTCGAGCGGGATCAGGCACATCCACCAGGCGTTGTAGTCGACGTCGACGCGCCGGTGCAGCCACGGGGTCTCGCGCAGCGGGTGGGCGGCCAGGTCGTGGCCGAGGAAGGTGTGCGGGGCCGGCGTCATCCACCAGCGGTAACGGGCGATCGTCTCGCCGAAGACGTGCAGCACCGACCGGTGGAAGATGTCCATCATGTGGCCGCCGACGATCGTCGGCGTACGGGCGAGGTCGGCGAACACGACGGCGCGCAGGACGCCTTCGGGCTCGACCACGACGTCGTCGTCCAGGAGCAGGACGTAGTCGCTGCGGCCGGCGTCGAGGGTCTCGGTCATCGCGCGGGAGAACCCACCGGAGCCGCCGATGTTGCCCTGGTCGATGAGCCGGAGCCGCCCGCCCAGCGCCCGCTCGGCCGCCGCGAAGTCCGGCCGGTCCGCCACCCGCCGGGTGCCCTGGTCGATCACGAAGATCTCGTCGATGACGTCCAGGACGTCGCTCGCCTCGCCGAGCGCGTGGAGCTGGTCGACACAGTAGTCCGGCCGGTTGAAGGTGGTGATGCCGATGCTGGCGCTGCCGTGCGGCCGGTCGGCGTCGGCGCACCACTCGGCGCGGTCGAGCACGACCTCGCGGTCGCCGGCGGCGACGTCGAACCAGTACCAGCCGCCGTCGATGAACGGCTCCAGCGGCAGCTCCAGCTCACGGTCGACGGCCGTGTCCGCGTCGACCTCGAGCTGGGTGACGCGCTGGGTGAAGCCCTTGCCGGTCGAGCGGTAGACCACCACGATGGCGTCGCCCCGCAGCCGCAGGCGCAGGCGTACCGACTCCACGACGGTCCAGCGACGCCAGTAGCTCGCCGGGAACGCGTTGAAGTAGGTGCAGAACGAGGCCCGGCCGCCGGGGGCGACGACGACGCCGCGGCGCCCGGCGATCCGCACCTCGCGGGCGCCCGGGCCCGCGGTGGCCGTCCCGCCCCGTCCGCCCCGGCTCTCGACGTACAGCTTCTGCACGTCGAGGTCGCGGTCGGCGGGCAGCACGACCCGCTGCAGAACTCTCATCTGGCCCCCTTGGTGCCGCGGGCCGCGAAGTGCGGGCGCAGGCGGTTGTCGTACATGGTCAGCGCCGACGCGATCGCCATGTGCATGTCGAGGTACTGGTACGTGCCGAGGCGGCCGCCGAACCACACGCCCTTCTCGGCGCGGGCGAGCTCCCGGTAGCGGACGAGCTTGGCCCGGTCGGCGGCGGTGTCGATCGGGTAGTACGGCTCGTCGCCCGCGTCGGCGAACCGGGAGTACTCCCGGACGATCACGGTGCGGTCCGGCGGGTACTCGCGCTCGGGATGGAAGTGGCGGAACTCGTGGATCCGCGTGTACGGCACGTCCTCGTCGGCGTAGTTCATCACCGGCGTGCCCTGGAAGTCGCCGGTCGCCACGACCTCGGGCGCGAAGTCGAGGGTGCGCCAGCCCAGCCGCCCCTCGGCGTGGTCGAAGTAGCGGTCCAGCGGGCCGGTGTAGACGACCGGGACGTTGCCGGCGGCGTCCAGGTCGAAGAAGTCGGTGCCGAGGCGCACCTCGATGTTCGGGTGATCGGCCATGCGTTCGAGCCAGGAGGTGTAGCCGCCGGTCGGCAGGCCCTCGTACCGGTCGTTGAAGTAGCGGTCGTCGAAGGTGTACCGCACCGGCAGCCGCGTGATGATCTCCGGGGGCAGCTCGCGCGGATCGGTCTGCCACTGCTTGGCCGTGTACCCGCGGATGAACGCCTCGTACAGCGGGCGGCCGACCAGCGAGATCGCCTTCTCCTCCAGGTTGCGCGGGTCGGTGACCTCGGCGGCCTGCGCGGCGACGAGCGCGCGCGCCTCGTCCGGGGACATGACACGGCCGAAGTACGCGCAGATGGTGCCCAGGTTGATCGGCATCGGGTAGACGCGGCCCTTGAAGACCGTGAAGACCCGGTGCCGGTAGCCGGTGAAGGAGGTGAACCGGTTGACGTACTCCCACACGCGCTCGTTGGAGGTGTGGAACAGGTGGGCGCCGTAGCGGTGCACCTCGATGCCGGTCGAGGGTTCGGTCTCGCTGTAGGCGTTGCCGCCGACGTGGTCGCGGCGCTCGACCACGAGCACGCGCAGCCCCAGGTCGCGGGCGCAGCGCTCGGCCACGGTGAGGCCGAACAGGCCGGAGCCCGCGATGACCAGATCAGCGTTCACCGACATCCCCGGGAAGGACGGCCGGCGTCTCGCGCGCCCCTCTCGGGGCCACGAACCGCCGGTACAGCGGACGGCGGATCCACGCCGGCGTCAGCCGGTATCCGCCGCGGACACTCACGTTGCGGACGTACTGGGCGCGGGTGGTGAACCCGCCGCGCAGCAGTTCGCGCTGCAGCCGCAGCTCGGCGCGCAGTAGTGCCATGCCGCCGCGCCGCTCGTACGCCCCGTCGCCCACGCGGTAGTACACCAGCGGCTCGGGCAGGTTCACGACCGTCGCGCCGGTGGCGATCATACGGGCGAAGAGCCAGTAGTCCTCCATCAGCGGCAGATCGCCGTAGCCGCCCGCCGCGAGCACGGCGCGCCGCCGGTACACCACGGTCGGGTGGTTGAAGGGGTCGTGCAGGCGGGCGTACCTGGCGATGTCGGCGGGCGCGGACACCGGCGTGCGCCGGCCCACGATGTCCTGCCGGTCCGTGCCGAACTCCAGCATGCCCGCGCCGACCAGGTCCGCGCCCTCCTCGATGACCGGAAGCTGGACCGCGAACCGCTGCGGCATCGCGATGTCGTCGGCGTCCATGCGGGCCACGACGTCGTGCCGGCTGGCCGCGAGCCCCTCGTCCAGCGCGACGCCGAGGCCGGCGTTGCGCTCGAGGCGCAGGAACGTCACCTCCACCGGGCTGCCCGCCCGTACCTCCGCCAGGCACGCGTCGAGCTCCGCCGAGACCGGACCGTCCTGCACGAGGACGACCTGCTCGGGGCGGCGGGTCTGCGCGTCCACCGCGCTGCGGAAGGCGTCGCGGACATAGTCCGCGCGGTCCCCCGCGTAGACGGTGAGGAGGAGCGAGAAGGGTTCGGCCATGCATCCATCTCGAAGGGCGATGTTCCTGGTACGGAAGAGCTGGGGCCAGTTAGGCGGAATGCATCTTATGCTAAGTTTGCGGACTCACTTTCCAGGGTTTTACCGGCATTAAACGGTAATAGTGAGGTAACAGTAGGTACCAGGCTTAAGGACGCCTATGTCGCGTCCGTGGTTGTCACGTACGAGCGGCGTGATCTCCTGGCCCGCGCGCTCGCGGCGATCGACGCGCAGACCCGCCCGCCGGACGTGGTGATCGTCGTCGACAACGCCTCCACCGACGGCACCGCCGAACTGGTGCGCTCCCGTTTTCCCGCGGTCGACCTCCTCGCCCTGCCGTACAACACGGGTGGCGCCGGCGGCTTCGCGGCCGGCATCGCGCGGGCGCTCGACCTAGGCGCGACGGCGCTGTGGCTGATGGACGACGACACCCTCCCCCGGCCCTCGGCGCTGGAGGAGTTGCTGTCCACGTTCGGACAGCACCGGCCCGCGCTCGCCGCCAGCCGGGTGCTGTGGACCGACGGGCGCGACCATCCGATGAACACGCCGCGCTCGCGGCCGTCGGACGTCGCCGGTCACCCGCGCGTCCGCTCGGCCTCGTTCGTGTCGGTTCTGCTCGACGCCACCGTCGTACGGGAGTGCGGGCCGCCGGTGGCGGACTACTTCCTGTGGAACGACGACTTCGAGTACACGCTGCGGCTGCTGCGCGGGCGGCTCGGCCTGCTGTGCCCGCGCAGCGTCGTGGTGCACCACACGGCCGCGCCGGTGTTCGACGTGAGCACGCGTTTCTTCCACGAGGTGCGCAACAAGGTGTGGCTGTTCACCCGCAGCCGGTGCCTGGGGCCGGGCGAGCGGCTGCTGTACGCCGGGGCGACGCTGCGGCGGTGGGCCCGCGCGTTCGCCCGGTCGTCCGGCCGGGGCCGGCTGGTGCGCGAGCTGGTCCGCGGCCTGTGGGCCGGGGTCCGGTCCGGACCCCGGCCCAACGCCGTGGTGCTTCCGGCGGCTAGCAGGGAACCTGGTCGGCCTTGATCTCGCCGTTGACCTTCGGGATCTCCGGGGTCACCTGAACGCCCGCCGGCGCGACGACCAGGGAGACCGTGCCCGGAGGCACCGTCGGGTCGGGCAGGATCCGCACGCCCGGGACGGCGACGCCCAGCGCGTCCGCCTGGCGCTCCGCGCCGGTGCCGTAGAGGATCTTGGTCTCCTGCTGCACGGGGCCCTTGGCCGCCGTCACCCGGAAGTGGCGGGCTCGCAGGTCCTTGACGACCTGCTTGGAGCCGTTGACGACGTGGACCTTCACCTCCTGGGGTTTGGGCTGCTCGGCCTGCGGTGGTGCCGGGGCGGGCGCGGGCAGCGCGTCGTCCTTGCGGATGGCGTCGAACAGCGGTTTGGCCTCGGCCGTGTTCCACTGCACGCGGTTCGGGTCCCTCGGGTAGACCTGGGTCGGGACGGTGACGAACCGCACGGTGCCCGCGGTCATCCCCCGCAGGCTCGTGGCCAGCTTGCGCATCGCCGACACGTTCAGCTTGTCGTCGGTCGCGATCGACTTGGTCACGGCGTTCAGGAACCGGTACGTCTTGGCCGGGTCGGTGAGCATGCTGGTGCTCGTGGCCTTGTTGACCACCGAGGCCATGAACTTCTGCTGCCGCTGGATGCGCTCCAGGTCCGAGCCGTCGCCCAGGCCGTACCTCGTCCGCACGTAGCCGAGGGCGTCGTTGCCCTTGACGACCTGGCGGCCGGCCTTGAGGTTGAGGTTGGCGCGCGGGTCGTACACCGCGTGCGGCACGCAGATCTCCACCCCGCCGAGGGCGTCGACGACCCGCTTGAAACCGGTGAAGTCGATCTTCACGTAGTGGTCGATGTGGATGTCGGTGGTGGACTCGATCGTCTTCCACGTGCAGGGCGCGCCCGCGTACGCGAAGGCGGAGTTGAGCATGCCGAAGTACGGCGCGACCTTCTGGCCGTTCTTCTTCGTGCAGCCGGGCACCTGGACCATGGAGTCGCGCGGGAAGCTGACGGCGACGGCGTGGTCGCGGTTGGGCGAGATGTGCAGCAGGATCGTCGTGTCGGAGCGCTCGCCGCTGATGTCGGGCGACCAGTAGGCCTTGTTCGCCCCGTCGCGGGAGTCCGAGCCGAGCAGCAGGATGTTCATCGACTTGTTCAGCTTGGCCGGGCGGTTGGCGCCGAGCTGGTCCTCGACGTGCTCCTTGTGGATGTTGCCCTGGAGACGCTCGTACAGGAACACGACGGTCCCGCCGGCGGCGAGCACGACGATCGCGGCGATGGCGGCGACCCACCGCAGGCCGCGGCGGCGCTTACGGCCGGGCGGCGCGGGCTCGGGCTCGGGCTCGGGTTTCGCCTCGTCGGCGTTCTCGGGTTCGTGCGCCCCGGTCTCCTCGGCCTCGTCCGGCTCCGTGGACTCGGCCTTGGGCTCGGTGGACTCGGGCGGGTCCGTCTCGGCCCGTGGGCCCGTTTCCTTGGCCGGGCCGTCGGCGTCGTTGTCCGCCATCACACCTCATCAGTCCGTTCGCAGGCCGTGGCCGTACGAGAAGTTCCGCTCACCCGTTGGACGCAGCACGACCGCGACTCGTTGTCCATAAGTCGGTAAAGCCGCCGATGGCAGACATTAACGGTCTACTGCGCGAAGCGCGGAATCCGGATGCTCAAGGTTTTCCACAGGACACTTCTCAGGCTGGCCGACGCCGTTCCGGTCCGGGTACGTTCGGGCCACTGCCCGCGGGGACGCCCTCCGCGTACGGGCCGGTGGGAGGACGCAATGTCGCTGCTCGCTCAACTGACCGCCGCGATCGGTGACGGCTCGATCGAGGTCATCGACCTGACCGCGCCGCTCTCGGAGGACACGCCGATCCTCCGGCTGCCGGAGCCGTTCGGCAACACGGTGCACTTCTCCCTGCGGGAGATCAGCCGGTACGACGACCGCGGGCCTGCCTGGTACTGGAACGACATCGTCACCGGAGAGCACACCGGCACCCACTTCGACGCCCCGGTGCACTGGATCACCGGCCGCGACGGCGACGACGTCTCCCAGGTGGCGCCGCGACGGCTCCTCGCCCCCGCGGTGGTGCTGGACGTCGCCGACCGGGTGGCCGGTGACCCCGACTTCCTGCTCGAGATCGACGACGTACGCGACTGGACGAAGGCCAACGGGCCGCTGCCCGAGGGCGGCTGGCTGCTCTACCGCACCGGCTGGGACGCGCGCTCAGGCGACCAGGACGCGTTCCTCAACGCCGACGAGAGCGGCCACTCGCACACACCGGGCATATCGGCGGAGTGCGCGCGCTGGCTGGCCGAGGAGACGCCGATCCTCGGGCTCGGAGTGGAGACGGTCGGCACCGACGCCGGAGGCGCGCCCGGACTGGACCCGCCGTTCCCCTGCCATTCGTTCCTGCTGGGCGCGGGGAAGTACGGGCTGACCCAGCTGCGCAACCTCGACCGCCTGCCCGTGCGCGGCGCCGCGGTGATCGCCTCACCGCTGCCGATCGTGGGCGGCTCGGGCAGCCCGGCCCGGGTTCTCGCCCTGGTCGAGCGTTGATCGTCGCGGAGGCGGTGGGCGAGGCGCTCATCGGCCTGGGCGTGCGCACGGTCTTCGGCGTCGTGGGCAGCGGCAACTTCCACGTCACCAACGCTCTGGTGGCGGGTGGGGCGCGGTTCGTCGCGGCCCGCCACGAGGGCGGGGCGGCCACGATGGCCGACGCGTTCGCGCGGGCGGGCGGCGGTGTGGGGGTGCTGTCCGTGCACCAGGGCCCCGGCCTGACCAACGCGCTCACCGGGATCACCGAGGCGGCCAAGAGCCGCACGCCGCTCCTCGTGCTGGCCGCCGAGACCGCCGGGTCGGCGGTGCGGTCCAACTTCCGCGTCGACCAGGCCGCACTGGCCGCCGCGGTCGGCGCGGTCCCCGAGCGGGTGCACTCCCCGTCCTCGGCCCTCGCCGACCTGGCCCGCGCCTGGCGCACCGCGGTCGTCGAACGCCGCACGGTCGTCCTGGGCCTGCCGCTCGACGTCCAGTCCGCCGAGCTCCCCGCCGCACCCGCTCCGACGTCCGGTCCGCCCGTCCCGTCCGTGCCCGTTCCCGGGCCGGAGGGGGTCGCGCGGCTGGCCGACGTCCTGGCCGGAGCCGAGCGTCCGGTGTTCCTGGCGGGCCGGGGCGCGCGCGGAGCGCGGGAGGCTCTCGTGGCGCTGGCCGCGCGCACCGGGGCGCTGCTCGCCACCTCCGCCGTGGCGCGCGGGCTGTTCCGCGGCGAGGAGTTCGACCTCGACGTGAGCGGGGGCTTCGCCTCGCCGGTGACGGCCGAGCTGGTGCGGGGCGCCGACGTGCTCGTCGGCTGGGGGTGTTCGCTGAACATGTGGACGCTGCGGCACGGCACCCTGGTCGGCGAGGACACGACGGTCGTCCAGGTCGATCTCGACACCGAGGCCCTCGGTGCCAACCGGCCGATCGACCTCGGGCTCGTCGGCGACGTCGCCGGCACCGCGGCGGCGGCCGAGGCGGAGCTGGCCCGGCGCGGCCACGCGTCCGACGGCGCCCGCTCCCCCGCGCTGGCCGCACGACTGGCCCGGGAGCGACGCTGGCGCGACATCCCCTACGACGACGACTCCGACGACGTCTCGATCGATCCCCGGACACTGTCCATCGCCCTGGACGACCTGCTGCCGGCCGAGCGCACGGTCGCGGTCGACTCCGGAAACTTCATGGGCTACCCGGCGATGTACCTCGAGGTCCCCGACGCTGACGGCCTGGTCTTCACCCAGGCGTACCAGTCGATCGGGCTCGGGCTGGCCACCGCCATCGGCGCGGCCATCGCCCGGCCGGACCGGCTGACCGTCGCCGCTTTGGGTGACGGCGGCGCGCTGATGAGCATCGCCGAGTTGGAGACGGCGGTACGCCTCGGGCTGGGCCTCGTCATCGTGGTCTACGACGACGAGGCGTACGGCGCGGAGGTCCACCACTTCGGCCCGCACGGCCACCGGCTCGACACGGTCCGGTTCCCCCCGGCGGACATCGCCGAGATCGGACGCGGCTTCGGCTGCACGGCGATCACCGCCCGCCGACGCGATGACCTCACCCCGCTGACCGACTGGCTCACCGGGCCCCGCGACCACCCCCTGCTGATCGACGCAAAGGTCACCCCCGGCCGCCCCGCCTGGTGGCTGGAGGAGGCCTTCCGAGGCCACTGACCACCCACCCACCGCACCGCACCCCGGCCAGTGCGCCCCACGCCCGGCCGACGGTGTAGCCGACGCCGCGTGCGCCCGCCTGCGAGGCCCACAGCGGCACCGCGCTCAGGCGCGGCCGGCACACCGCCGCTCGCGCGCAGGCGCCCCACCTGCGCCGCCTTCCGGGCCGCACCAGATGGGTGATTCCGAGGGCTTGGTGTCAGTGGTCCCTACCGTTGAAGCATCCGGCCCGGCATAGGGTTCGGATGCCCCGGGAGGGGCGGGTGTGGCTTTCAGTGGTCTGCCCATCGGTGGCTTCCAACGACTCGCCGCCCGCCTCTCCGTGACGGACTCGGCCTCTGATTGAAAGTTGCGAGCACATCGCTGTGTAGGGACCTGACGGCGAGGTCGTCTGCGGGCAGGGTCGGAACCACCACCGTGGGAGGCATGGGTTGGAACGCGCGTGGGCCGGCGTCGACATCGGCCGGGAACACCATCACGTCGCTGTGGTCGACATCGATGGTGAACGGGTGCTGTCGCGACGGATCGCCAACGACGAGGCTGCGCTGCTGGAGATGATCGGGCAGGTCCTGGCTCTGGCTGGACGGGTGACCTGGGCAATCGATCTGCATGGCAGCGAGTCGGCGTTGCTGCTGGCGCTGTTGCTCGATCACGGCCAGAACGTCGTCTACGTGCCTGGGATGACCGTCAACCGGGCCGCTGAGGGGTACCGGGGAGCGGGCAAGACCGATGCCAAGGACGCCTTGATCATCGCTGACCAGGCCCGGATACGCCTCGACCTGACGGTGCTGGATGCCGATGACGAGCTCATCGTCGAGCTGCGGCTGCTGGTGGCCCGCCGCCGGGACTTGGCCGCCGACCGCACCCGCGCGGTCAACCGGTTGCACGACCAGGTGCCGGCCATCTGCCCGGCACTGCAGCGTGCCTTGGACCTGACCAACCGCGGTCCGCTGGTGCTGCTGACCGGCTTTCAGACACCCGCGGCGCTGCGCGAGATCGGTGTCGCCGGTCTGACCGAATGGCTGCGTGTCCGCAGGGTCCGCGGCGCCGCCGCGCTGGCCGCCAAAGCGGTCACCTCTGCGAAGTCCCAGATGAGGGCGCTTCCTGGCGAGCAGATGGCCGCACGTCTGGTGGCCCAGCTCGCCGAGGGGGTGATCACCCTCACCGAGCAGATCAAGGACATCGACCAGCTCATCGAGGACCGGTTTCACCGCCACCTTTCCGCCGAGGTGATCACCAGCCTGCCGGGCATCGGTGTCCTGCTCGGTGCCGAGTTCCTGGCCGCCACCGGCGGTGACATGGATCGATTCGGCCCGGCCGACAAGCTTGCCAGCTTCGCCGGCGTCACACCCGTGCCCCGCGACTCCGGACGCGTCAGCGGCAACCTGCACCGACCCCAGCGCTACAACCGCGCACTGCAACGGGTGTTCTACACCTCCGCGCTGATCAGCGTCCGCTGCTGCCCGGACTCCCGGCGCTTCCACGACCGCAAGCGCGCCGAAGGCAAACGCCATACCCAGGCCGTGCTCGCCCTGGCCAGACGCCGCGTCAACGTCTTGTGGGCCCTGCTGCGCGATGGACGCATCTACCAACTCACGCCCCCGCTCGCTGCTGCGGCTTGACAACGTCATTGAGAGTCGTAGGCAGCCGGACGAGTCGGACCGGGCGAGAGGCGGGTGTTCCTCTCAAGGGGTTCTCCTGACAGGAGAATCGGCTGGGACCGGGTGAGGATGCCGCAACGGTCACGGCCGGCCAGCTACGCCAAGTGATCGAGCGTTTGATCGCAGCAGGCCGGTCGGCCGCGAAAGCAGAGGCGGTGCCGCCGCCGACAGTCGAGTACGGCAACGAGGGCACCCGGTCTGTCCCGGGTCTTCAAGCGGTGACGAGTTCGTCGGTGGTCACGATCGCATGTGCGAAGGTGGGCCCGTTGATCTCGTGGGCGGTATGCATCCCCTCACGGCTGAGGGCAGCAGTCGCATCCCTGACCAGGGTCGTGTGGTAGCCCAGCTCCGTCGCAGAACGCGAGGTGGACTCGATGCAGGTGTTGGCGAGCATGCCGACGGTCACGACGTGATCGATCCCACGCTGCCTGAGTTGGTGGTCCAGATCAGTGTTGGCGAAACCGCTCTGCGCCCAGTGCTCCTTGATTACGACGTCGCCCGGCTGGACCTGGAAATCGTCGTGGAAGGCACCGCCCCAGGTACCCTTGGCGAAGGTCTGAAGCTCGGCAGAGGCCACCTGGGTGGGGGTCGGGAACTTCCAATCCTCGTAGTCGCCCGGTTCCCAGCGGTGATGGGGCACGAAGAAAACCTGGACACCGACCCGCCGCGCGGTGTCCACGATGGTGCGCAGATGGTCCAGCGCATGCACTTCCCCGGCAACTTCCTTTAGCCGCGGCCACAGTTTGCCGTCCTCGCTGAGGAAGTCGTTGTAGGGGTCGACCAGCAGCAGGCCGGTCCTTGCCGGATCGTGATGAAAAGTCACAATGCACCTATACGCATTCAAATTCCGGCAATCGACCGGTTCGGATTGCTGTCACGATTTGGCGAACGGCGGGTAGCCGCTGGTGTAGGTCAGTTCGATCAGTTCGGTACGGGGGGCTGCCCGGGCCAGTGCGGCGCGGATCGGGCCGATGTCGGCGGGAATGGTGCGGCCGGGCAGGAAGTCGTCGTGGTGGCTGAGAATCACGCGTGCGGGATGGAGGAGCTGGGCCTGCCGGGTGATGAAGTCGGCGAGGCTGCCCTGGATCGGTTCGCCGTCGATGGTGGGCCTGCCGGTTGCAGCGAGGATGGCCACGTCGGGGCGTAGGTCGCGCAGGATTCCACTCCAGTGTCCAGAGGTGTCTTGGAACAGCAGGCGGCCTTGGCTGGTTTCGAACAGGTAGAGAAGTGCGCCGCCATCGCCGCGCGGGTGCTGGTTGCTGAGTTGGAAGTGGGCGAGCATCTGGGGAGAGAGGCCGGCCAGCCCGGTGGCCGGGGGCCGTTCGGCCTGTCGGACTTGGCGTTCCTGGTAGGTGAGCCACAGATCGCCCAGGCATGCTTCGTCGGATGCGGGGAATTGGTGGGTCCAGACCGAGGAATGCAAGCTGGGGTAGACCGCGACGGTCACGTCGGCCGACAGCCGGATGCGTTCGCCTCCGCTGACCGGTAGCAGTTGATCGTCGGGAACGCCCTCTCGTTCCATGATCCGGATGGTTTCGTGGCTGCCGATGATCGTGGCGCCGGTGCGCCGGGCGATGCGTTCCGCGCCCCACAAATGATCAAAATGGGAGTGGCCGATCACGATCCAGTCGGCTCTGTCGATATCGTCGGTGCGCACGTCGGGTCCCGGCGCACCGGGAAACCGATCGATGTAGGCATCGAGGAAGACGACCAGCTCGCCGACGGTCAGGCGGAAGGTCGCGCAGCCGTACCAATCCAGGGTCGCCTCGGCGGTGCCGCCATCATCGCCGGCCACTGCTAACCCCGATTTCCGGGCCGGTCCGTAAAGACGCCGAAGAGCTCATGGGCCATGCCGAAACCATGATCCTCCAGCAATCGCCGCCGGAAGGGGCGCTGGACGATGGCGTGGGTCAGGCGTCGCGTGGATCGGGGCCTGTCCATCATCGTCTGGGCGATCTGTCGTGCGCGAGGCAACAGATCGTCGGTGGGCAGCACCTCGTTGACCAGTCCCAGGTCCAGCGCCTTGCGAGCGTCGATCCGCTCGCTGGTGTACAAGGCATGAGCGGCCCGTTTGGGCCCCAGCAAGGATTGGAAGGCCAGTTGCAGACCGTCGCCCGGCGCCTGCCCGGCGGCGAAGTGCCCGTCGGAGAAGACCGCGTCCTCGGCGGCGAGTGTGATGTCGCAGAATAGGGCGAGCTCGGTGTGGAAGCCGGGACCGTTGACCACCCCGATGGTGGGGACATCGACTCCGAAGACAAGGTTCTCCAGGAGCTTCATCCCGTCGTAGTAGAGTTCGTGGGCGATATCGCCGGGCCATTCATGAAACGGCTGGGCGAAGGAGGCAGGGTCGATGCCGGCCAGCCACGCGTTACCGGTTCCCGTCAGGATCACGACCTCGTTGCGGGGGTCGTTGCCGATCTCCTGCCACGCCTGACCCCAAGCGTTGTGAAGTCCCAGGGAGTAGACGGCGGGGCCGCCCTTGGAGTGCATTCGTAGTTCTATGACCCCGCCGTTACGCTCTACGACAAAATGGTCGGAGTACTTATCTGCATACTCATCCAACGCCGGCCGCCCGACGAATCCGCCCAGACGGTCATGCCACTCATCCACTTCCTTGGGCATCGGCCCGCACCTCCAAATCCAACGCCCCTCGCTGACGCAAGGGACATAACCGGGGAGCGTCCCCGGTTCGATGCCAGTACAATATGGGGACACTCCCCGATTTGCAACACCGACCGAGGAACGTACGTGATCAAGCCGGAGACCGGCGCGCCCGAAGCGGCACAACGCCCCATGCGCGCCGATGCACGCCGAAACTACGATCGGCTCCTCGTGGCGGCGAGGGACGCCTTCACCGCCTACGGAGCCGATGCCTCCCTGGACGACATCGCCCGTAACGCGGGGGTCGGCAACGCTACGCTGTACCGGCATTTCCCCAGCCGAGAGGCCCTACTGGACGCGGTCTTCCGGGACCGAGTCCAGACGCTGTGCGCTCAGGCGGAGGAGTTGCTCGGCCGCGAGTCACCCCATGACGCGCTCGTCACCTGGCTACGGGCCCTCGTCGTGCACGTCACCACCTACCGAGGCCTGGCAGCCTGGCTCATGTCCACCGCGACCGGACAAGAGCAGTCCCCGGCCTCATGCCAGGAGTTGATACGCGCGGCTGGAAAGTCCCTGCTCATCCGGGCCCAACAATCCGGAGCTGTCCGTCCTGACATCGGCACCTCACAGCTGCTCAGGTTCACCCACGCGATCGCCCTGGCTACCGAAGAGACGCCAGGCGAAGCCGACCAGCTACTTTCACTGGTCATGGACGGTCTCCGAATGCGGACGGCCCCACCACCCGCCTTCTCCCCCTCTGATCCATCAGCGGGATGAAACGCGGTGAATCACCGTGCTGGCCAGGACTGAGGATCCGGGCGATCGGCCGGCATCGGGATTCTTGTCATTCGCCGGTGCCCCTGTGGGCGCATTGGCGGCCAGGACATGGCGAGCGCCGGCCGCGTGCTGGTGAGCGCGGGCAATGGTCGAATCGGCGCTGACCGTCCAATCCTCACCCTAGGCCTCATCGGCTCCGGCCCGCAGCCGATCCCTGCCGCGGATGCGCGGGCAGAGCGTGGACTGTCGTCACAAAACGGCACCCATCACCCCCGCAGGCCCACGCCTACAGGCCCATCCCGCCACAGGCCGCCCCGCCACCAGCCATCAGACCACCGCCCGCCCTCACCGGCTGTCCCCCCGCAGGCTGTCCCC
This sequence comes from Actinoallomurus sp. CA-142502, assembly GCF_050936355.1. Classification (NCBI taxonomy): domain Bacteria; kingdom Bacillati; phylum Actinomycetota; class Actinomycetes; order Streptosporangiales; family Thermomonosporaceae; genus Actinoallomurus; species Actinoallomurus sp. CA-142502. Next base: position 5,052,401 of record NZ_JBNJMY010000001.1, on the reverse strand, counting down.
GCAGACCGTCTCGCCACGGCCGTCTCGCCACCGGCCGTGCCCCCAACGGGCCCATCCCGCCACCGCCTCATCCCACCGAAAGTGGTCTCGGCAAGGGTGCTTCGGCGGGCGTTTCGGCTGGGCTCGGGCGGGGTGACGATGCCTCACCGGATACGACTGGACCGATGGTGGAGTTCGGGCGTCACGGCCATCGGCGTGGTTCTCGTGTCGGTCGTCAGTGGCTGCGGCTTCTCTCCTCCGTGGCCGCTCACCACGCTGGTCCTCCCGCCGGCGTACACCGGCGGCGGCGAGGCGCAGGCGCTGGCGCCGGCCGTGACCGGCTCGCTGAGTTGCCAGGTGAGGGCAGCTGCGGGAAGGCGGCCGAGGTTCGCCTTGCCCCGATGTCGCTCACGGTCTCCGCTGGTGCGGCGGCCGGCGCGCCGGTAATCCAGGTGCCGGATGACGGCCGATCCTGGCAAGGTCCACGTATGCCGATCGTTGACGTGTCGTCCGGAGTGTCCATCGCCTACGAGAGCTTCGGCGATCCCCGTGACGTCCCGGTTCTGCTCGTCATGGGCTTCGGCGCTCAGATGATCGCCTGGCACGAGGACTTCTGTCGTGCGCTGGCGGACCGCGGCCGCCATGTGATCCGTTACGACAACCGCGACTGCGGGCTGTCCACCAAGTTCGACGATCACCCGGTCGACATGGGGCGGTTCATCGCCGCGGTGAGCTCGGGAGACCTTCCCTCCGCCCTCGCGATGGTTCCCTACCGGCTGCAGGACATGGCCGACGACGGCCTGGGCCTGCTCACCGCGCTCGGCATCGAACGAGCTCATGTGGTCGGAGCCTCGATGGGCGGGATGATCGCTCAGACGATGGCCATCACCCGGCCGGAGCGGGTGCTGACCCTGACGTCGATGATGTCCTCGACCGGCGAGAGTGAATACGGCCGGCCCAGTCCCGAAGCCCGGGCGGTGCTGTTCGGCCCGAGGCCGGGAGACCGCGACGGGTACGTCGCAGCGGCGGACCGGGACCTCGTGTGGGCCTCCAAGCGCTACGGCGACCCCGCGGCCCTTCGAGAGCTGGCCGCTGCCGGCTACGACCGCGCCTACCACCCCGCCGGGGTCGGGCGTCAGCTCGGCGCGATGATCCTCAGTGGCTCGCGTGCCGACGCGCTCCGCGAGCTCCAGGTGCCGACTCTGGTGATCCACGGTCTGGACGACACACTGATCGACCCCAGTGGCGGGCGGCGCACCGCGGAGCTGGTGCCCGGAGCCGAGCTTCTGCTGATCCCCGACATGGGTCACGACCGCCCGCGCGAGCTCTGGCCCGAGATCATCGATGCTCTGGAGGCCCACACCCGCGGATCCGCGGATGCGCGATGAAGGCGGACGGATCGGTGGTCAGGCGCGTTCTCGGGCGGCCAGTACGGGGAGGCCGTCGGCTTCCTGGACGGCCTCGTGCCGGGGGAACAGCACCAGGGCCACCAGGGCCAGGCCGAAACCGCTCATGCGCAGTGCCAGCAGGAGCCGGTCGTCCGGCCACGGCTCCTTGTACAGCAGCGGCCCGAACACCGCCAGCTCCGTCTTCGCCGCCACCGTCAGCACCGTCACCACGATCGACATCCGGCATCGCTGCAGCCCGATCTGCAGCTGGGCCAGGCCGAACACCGCCATCCCCACCGCGACGTACGGATAGGGCGTCGTGTACGCCGCGGCGGCCAGGCCGTGCGTGCTGTAGACCGACGCGACTCCCTTGATCGCCAGTTCGGAGATGCCGAGGCTGATGCCGGACCCGAACCCGTACGCGACCCCGGCGAGCGGCCGGGCGTGGCGGCCGAACGCGCGCACGTCGCCGCCCACCAGCACGACCGCGCTGATCAGCACGCCCGGGACGACCACGGCGGCCAGCACGGCCGGACCGGCGACGCTGCTGGTGAGCACCTCGCGGGCGCCGTTGGAGACGCCGATGAACGCGGTCGCGACCCCGAACAGCGCGATGCTGAACCACTCGCGGCCGGTCAGCCGTTCGCGGAAGAACACGCCGGCGTAGAAGAGGATGAACGCCAGGCTCGCGACGAAGATCGGCTCGGCCAGGCTGAGCGGCAGCATCGTCAGCGCCTCGACCTGTGTCGCGACGCCGGACAGGACGATGACCAGGCCGGTGAGCCACAGCCGGTTGGTGTAGGTATGCCTGATCAGGCGCAGCGGACGGGTGCCGCGCAGCACGGGCATGCGGTTCGCCGCGACCCGGAAGACGATGAACCCCAGGTAGTAAATGATCGTCGCCATCGCCGCGAGGATGGCTCCCTTGAGGTCAGAGGCGCCCATGCGCCGGGCCTTCCGAGCGGCGTCGACTGGGCATCGGCTTTCCTCGTCTCACGGGCCCCGATGATCGCGGGTAACTCATCGGGTATCAAGAGTCATATTCGCGCATGGAAACGCCCATGTCCCGACATTCGACCGACCTCGGACGGCGACTTCGCGCCCTCCGCCGCTGTCAGTTCCAGGGCAACGCGGCCCTGGCCTGCCAGTATGCGTCCGGCGGCATGGCAAGGGCGGACAAATCACGCAATTCGCCCGGCGAAAGGGGAACGGACTCCGCGCCGAGATTCGTGCGAATCTGCTCCACGCTCACCGCCCCGGACAGCACCGTGTCCGCCCACGGCTCCGTCAGGATCGCCGCCAGCGCGACCGCGTCCGCGGTCAGGCCGCGCCCGGCCGCCACCCGCCGTACGGTCTCGGGCGGCTCGGCCGCCAGGCGGCCGTTGGCGAGCCCCTCCTTGACGATCACGTGGGCGCCGGCGGCATGGGCCTCGGCCAGGGCGTCGCCGACGGAGGACTCCAGGACGTTCCACGTCGACTGGACCGTCGTGAACAGACGCCGCCCTCCGACCTCCAGCGCGAGCGCCCGGCGTACGGTGTCGGCCTGGGCGGGCCCGGAGGTGGAGAACCCGACCCGCACGCCCTCGGCGGCCAGCTCCGCCAGGGCGTCGAGCAGCGCGGCGTCGCCGAAGAGCGGGCTGTCGGCGGTCAGCGAGTGCACCTGGTACACGTCGAGCCGGTCGCCGAGGAGCCCCCGCGTCTCGGCGAGCTGCGTGCGGAACCGGTCCAGGGAGTGCTCCTTGACCTCGTGCACGGCGGCGTCGGAACGCCAGCCGCCGACGTAGGCGTACCCCCACTTGCTGGAGACCGTGACGTCGGCGTGGCCGCGCTCGTCCAGCCACCCCGCGAGGAACTCCTCCGACCGGCCGTAGGACCGCGCGGCGTCGATCCACCGCACCCCGGCCGCGTACGCGGCGTCGAGCACCCGCCACGTCGCCGCGCGCATCGCCTCAACCGTGCGCTCCGCGGGCAGCGCGCCCTCACGGCCGACGTTGATGTAGGCCGGCCGGCCCAGGGCCGCCAGGCCGATCCCCATCCGCATCCGTACCGTTCCCCCGATTCCGCCCATGTCCCGCGGCCAATCGGCCGCCCACCGTCGTCCGCTCCCCGGCTTTCGGTAACACTAGTGTCCCCGAATGTCCCGCGACGGGAGGGATGGCGGTGGGCGGCAGGAATCGGGCCGAGCGGCTCCGGACGTGGCTCGACGGGCCGTCCGGCGTCTCTCGCGTCGGCCTCGAACGCCGTACGCGGTGGATGCTCATCGTCGCGGTCGGCGGCGCCAACCTCGCCGGCGCGCTGTTCGTCCTGCTGTTCTCGACCTTCGTGATGCCCGACCCGCCGGGTCTGGCCGACCCCGCGCGCGTGCGCCTGGTCAACCTGGTGGTGTTCTCCGCGTACGTCCTGTTCGGCGCGCCGATCGGCATCGCGTGGGGGATCCGGCTGTGCCGGCCGTTGCGCACGTTCGCCGCGCACGACGGCGAGCCGGACGAGATCGAACGCCGGGCGGTCCTGCGCGGGCCGCTGCGGCTGATGGCGATGCAGGCGACGCTGTGGGCGTGCGGCGCGGCCGGGTGGGCCGTCATCGACCTGGCCTACTCCCCGTTGCTCGCGCTCAAGGTGAGCATGATCACCCTGCTCGGCGCCATCACGACCTGCGCGCTCGTCTACCTGCTCGCCGAACGCCTGCTGCGCCCGTTCGCGGCCATCGTGATGGCGTCGCGGCCCACTCCCCACGACGGATGGTTCGGCATTACGCCGCGCACCATGCTCGCCTGGGCGCTCGGCACCGGCGTGCCGCTGCTCGGCCTGGTCATCACCGCGGTGGCCGCGCTGGTGGTGACCGGCATGTCGCTGACGCAGCTCGCGGTCACCATCCTGGTGCTCGGCGGGGTGGCGCTGCTGGTCGGGTTCGAGGTCACCTACATCGCCGCGCGCGCGGTCGCCGACCCGGTCCGGTCCGTACGGGAGGGCCTGGCCCGGGTCGAACGCGGCGACCTTCAGGCGTCCGTGCCCGTGTACGACGCGGGCGAGCTGGGCGGCCTGCAGGCGGGGTTCAACCACATGGCCACCGGCCTGCGCGAGAACGAGCGGATCCGCGACCTGTTCGGCCGGCACGTCGGCGAGGACGTCGCCCGGCACGCGCTCGAACACGGCGTCGCCCTCGGCGGCGAGGTCTGCGAGGCGGCCGTCATCTTCGCCGACCTGAAGGGCTCGACCCGGCTGGCCGCGACCCGGCCGCCCGGCGAGGTCGTCGGCCTGCTCAACGCCTACTTCGGCATCGTCGTGGAGGTCGTGGCCGCGCACGGCGGGCTGATCAACAAGTTCCAGGGCGACGCGGCGCTGGCCGTCTTCGGCGCGCCGCAGCAGCTGGAGGACCCGGCCGGTCAGGCGCTCGCCGCCGCCCGGAAGCTGTCCCACCGGCTGCGGGCCGAACTGCCGCAGCTGCACGCGGGCATCGGGGTGTCCTCGGGACAGGTCGTGGCCGGGCACATCGGCGCCGAACAGCGGCTGGAGTACACCGTCATCGGCGACCCGGTCAACGAGGCGGCCCGGCTGAGCGACCTGGCCAAGAGCACCGACGAACGCCTCCTGGCGTCGGCCACGGTGGTCGGCGCGGCGCACCAGGGCGAGGCGTCCCGCTGGCGCCTGGGCAACACGGTGACCCTGCGCGGCCGCCCCGCCCGTACCCGCCTCGCCTCGCCGTTCGGCCCGCCTCCCCCGGGCACGATCCAGCGGGTCCTGCGCCTCCTCAACCACCGCAAGTAGCCAGAAAACGTCCCATTGCCGCATTCCCGGCGTGCGTCGTGAGGGAGTTCCGGCTCCTATGGAAAACGCTTTCCGGCCTGCTGCAACGGGTTCTCGCCGCACGTCCGCTAATGGATACCAATTCTGTCAACACGTGTAAGCGGGGTTCTGCGGAGCTTGAGCCGGAATCCGTGTTGAATAGGCACCACGCTCGACGCAGCCGGAGGGGCTAGGAGGGACGGTGTGATGACCCAGGCTCCGTACGTCGTGGGTTCCCGGGCCGATCGGCAGACCGCTCAGGCATGGGCGTTCGACCGGATCGGGGAGCGGTACGACGAGGCGTTCCCGCACAAGGACGGGCAGCTCTCGGCCGTGCGCCGGCTACTCGACCGGCTTCCGCCCGGGGCGCGGATCCTCGACGCCGGATGCGGCACGGGCACTCCGACCGCGCGGCAGCTCGCCGACGCCGGGCACTCGGTGGTCGGGATCGACATCTCCGACGAGATGCTCCGCCTGGCCCGCCGGGACGTGCCGGAAGCGGAATTCCTCCGCCGCCCCATAGAGGAACTTGATGCATCCTTGGGGGAATTCGCGGCAGTTGTCGCATTTTTCTCGCTGCTGATGCTGCCGCGCGTGGAGATCCCGCCCGCGCTCGAGCACTTTCACGACCTGCTCGCGCCGGGAGGTCATCTGGTGCTCGGCATGGTGGAGGCGGACCTCGACGACACGCCGATCCAGTTCCTCGGCAGTCCCGTACGGGTGAGCGGGTACATGCGCGACGAACTCGTGTCGCTCGTCACCGAGGCGGGGTTCGAGGTCACCGAGCTGCACCACCTGACGTACGCCCCGGCCAGCGCCGAGCTCCTGCCCGAGGTGCAGCTGTTCCTGTTCTGCCGCCGCGACGGCCTTCGGTGAGGTGGCGGGGTCACGGGCGGCCCGACCCGTCCGACGTACACGAGCATCTCGCCTTCCTGCACGCCGCGACGGTACGGATCGGCGGTGACCTGGAGCTGACCCAGGTCATGACCTCGCTCTGCGAGACGGCGGTGCCGCGCGTCGCCGACCTCGCCGCGACGTACCTGTACGAGACGGTGCTCACCGACGGCGAACCACCCGAGTCACCCGGCGCCCCGGCCGACGGCGTGCTGTGCAAGGTCGCCCGCCACGCCGCACCGGACGGCGACGCCCGGCGCACGGTCCGCGCGCTCCCCGGCAAGGTCGCAGTCTCCGAGCTGACCGGCCCGTTCGCGGCGAGCGTCGGCAGCGGGCAGCTCGTCATGTGGCCCGACCCGAGCCCGGACGGCACGGGCTCGCGTGACCAGGACGACGTCGGCTGCCTGCTGCCGGCGGCACGGTCGGGGTCGCTCGTCGTCGTCCCGCTCCGCGCGGGGCGGCACCTGCTCGGGTTCGCGTTGCTGCTGCGCTCGGCCGGACGCCCCGGCTTCGACGAGACCGCCGTGCTGACCGCCACGCTGATGGCCGACCAGGCGGCGCTCGGCGCGCACAAGGCGTTGCTGTACCAGCGGGAGGCGCGCGTCGCGGACGCGCTCCAGCGCAGCATGCTGCCCAAGCACCCGCCGCGGCTGCCTGGCGTGGAGATCGCCTACCGCTACCTGCCGGGCAACCCCGCCGCGCAGGTCGGCGGCGACTGGTTCGACGCGGTCCCGCTCCCCGGCAGCCGGGTCGCGCTCATCGTCGGCGACGTCATGGGGCACGGGGTGCACTCGGCCGCCACGATGGGCCAGCTCCGTACCGCCGTGCGCACCCTCGCCGCCCTCGACCCTCCCCCGGACCAGGTGCTCCGCCACCTCGACCAGCTCTTCGAGGAGACCGTCGGGCAGGCCGGCGAACAGTTCCTCGCCACCTGCGTCTACTGCGTGTACGACCCGGTCGCCCGACGCTGCGCGATCGCGAACGCCGGGCACGTCCCGCCGGTCTTCGCCTATGCCGACGGCCGTACCGAGCTGGTCCCGGTGCCGGCCGGCGTTCCGCTCGGCGTCGGCAACGTCGCGTTCGAGACCATCGAGGTGCCCGCGCCGGACGGCACGCTGATCGCGCTGTGCACCGACGGCCTGGTCGAGTCCCGCGACCAGGACATCACCGAGGGGCTCGACGAGCTGCGCGAGAGCCTGGCGAAGGTGTCCGACCCGCCCGACGACCTGTGCGAGAACGTCCTGCGCGCCCTGCGCACCGGCGAACGCGAGGACGACGTCGCGCTCCTCATCGCCCGGTTCGACGGCATCCCGAGCGCCAGCGTCGCCAACTGGATCATGCGCCCGCACGCCCAGGCGGCACGTCACGTACGGGGACTGATCGCCAACACGCTCACCGGCTGGGGGCTGGAGGACCAGATCGACGCCGCCTCGCTCCTCGCGACCGAACTCGTCACCAACGCGATCCGCTACACCACGCGCCCGATCACCATGCGGCTGCTGCGCACCGAGACGCTGCTGTGCGAGGTCACCGACGACGATCACCACCTGCCCGTCCTGTGCGAACCCGGTGACGACGACGAGGCCGGCCGCGGCATCTACCTCGTCGACAGACTCTCCAGCCGATGGGGCGCCAGCCACACGGCGGCGGGCAAGGCGGTCTGGTTCGAACTCGCGCTGTGACCGGCGAAGAAGACCCCGCCCCGGCGTACCGTGCGTTCACGTCATTGCGGGATATTGATCGCATGAGTGAGCGCAAAGAGATCGAATGCTGGTTGACCGACATGGACGGTGTCCTGGTCCACGAGGGCCGTCCGGTACCCGGAGCGCGGGAGTTCCTGGAGCGGCTGACCAAGGCGGGGCGGCGGTTCCTCGTCCTGACGAACAACTCGATCTACACGCCCGGAGACCTTCACGTACGGCTGCGAGCGGCCGGGCTCGACGTCCCGGTCGAGTCGATCTACACGTCCGCACTGGCGACCGCGCAGTTCCTGAACGACCAGCGACCGCACGGGTCGGCGTTCGTCCTGGGCGAGTCGGGGCTGACCACCGCGCTCCACGAGGTCGGGTACGTCCTGACCGACATCGACCCCGACTACGTCGTCCTCGGCGAGACCCGCACGTACAGCTTCACCTCGATCACCCGGGCGATCCGCCTCATCGACGGCGGCGCGCGGTTCATCGCCACCAACCCGGACCCGATCGGCCCCTCGGCCGAGGGCTCCCTCCCGGCGACGGGCGCGGTCGCCGCGCTGATCACCAAGGCCACCAACGTGACCCCGTACTTCGTCGGCAAGCCGAACCCGCTGATGATGCGCAGCGCCCTCAACACCGTGGGCGGCCACTCGGAGACGACGGCCATGATCGGCGACCGGATGGACACCGACGTGGTCTCGGGCATGGAGGCGGGCCTCTACACGATCCTGGTCCTGACGGGCGTGACCCAGGCGGGCGACGTGGACCGCTTCCCGTTCCGCCCGTCCCGCATCACCGACTCGATCGCCGACCTCGTGGACATGGTCGACGACTGACCCCCGCCGCACGTGACGTCTTCCCGGAGCCGGTTACCGGGGCGGGCCGACGATGGCGACGGGGCAGTCGGCATGGTGGATGACGCCATGGGCGACGGACCCGAGGCGGGTCTCGCGGCAGCCGGGTCCGATGACGAGAAGGGCCGCACGGGAGGAACAGGCCGTGAGCGCGCCGACCGGGTGTCCGCGCGGTGTCTGCTCGACCACGCCGACGTCCGGATAGCGCGCCCGCCAGGGGGCGAGCGCGTCGTCGAGGCGGTCACGTGTCACGGCCTCGGCCTCGCACACCGAGACGGTGGGCAGGATGGCGGGTACCTGCCAGGCGTGCACCACGTGGACCCACGCGTCGCGCAGTGCCGCGGCCTCGAAGGCGTACCGGAGCACCTCCTCCGACGCCCCCGGCGTCTCGGACAGGTCCACGCCGGCGAGCACCTCGTGACGGCGTTCCCGGGGTTCGCCGCGCACGACGATCGTCGGCACCGGGACGTAGGCGGCCAGCCGCAGGCCGGTGGAGCCGAGCAGCATCCCGGTGAATCCGCCGAGACCCCGGTGGCCGACCACGATCTCGCACGAACGGCGGCCCTGTGACCGCAGCGCGCGTACGGGCGCGTCGAAGACCAGTTCGCTGGTGACCGGCAGGCCGGGACGGGCCTTGGCGGCGCGTTCGACGGCCTCGGCGAGCACGTGCTCGCCCGTCTCCGTCAGTGACTCGCAGGTCCCGGGCGTCGCGTAGAACGGCATGTCGTGGTCCCAGCGTTCGGCCGCGTGCACGATGTGCAGCGGCCGGTGTCTCAGCGTCGCCTCGTCCGCGGCCCATTCCACGGCGAGGTCGGCTCGGGACGAGCCGTCGGTTCCGACGACGATCGGCTGGATCATGATGTCTCCTGGTGGTCGGCGCGCGGCGGGCACCCCCTCGGCCGCCGCCGCTGCTCTCCCCAGCGTCTCGGCGGCGGCCGGACGTCAGATAGAGGCCGAAGGTCCCCTGGTCCGGGGCCGCTCGCCTCGGCCGGGAGGCGTCCGGGTCAGTCGTGGCGCAGCGGGACCCGCCAGTCCAGGACGCTTCCGCCGCCCTCCCGGTCGCGGAACTCGAAGGAGCCGCCGAGGGAGCGGGCCCGTTCGGCGAGGTTGCGCAGGCCGCTGCGCCGGCCGCCCGGCGGGATGCCGGTGCCGTCGTCCTCGACCACGAGCGTGAGGGAGTCGCCGGCGTCGACGGTCACGAACACGTGGCGCGCGTGCGCGTGCCGTGCGACGTTGGACAGAGCCTCCCGGAGCGCGGCGATCAGATGTTCGCCGGTCTCGGCGTTCACCGTGGTGTCCAGCAGCCCTTCGAGGCGTACGGCGGGCGCGAACCCCAGGCACTCCGTCGTCCCCTCGACCACCTCCAGGATTCGTTCGCGCAGCCCGAGGCGGGCGCCGGGTACCGCCTGCAGCGCGAAGATCGTCGAGCGGATCTGGCGGATCGTCTCGTCCAGATCGTCGACCGCGCGCTGGACCCGTACGGCGACGTCGGGCCGGTCGGTCATCTTCATCGCGCTCATCAACGTCATCGCGGTGGCGAACAGGCGCTGGATGACGGTGTCGTGCAGGTCCTTGGCGATCCGGTCCCGATCCTCCAGCAGGACGAGGCGCTCCGCGTCACGGCGGCGTTCGGCCAGCTCGATGGCGACGGCGGCCTGGGCGGCGAACGCCTCCAGCAGCCGCCGGGCGGACTCGGTGAAGGCCGGCCGGCTCGGGGCGTTGGCCACCGCGAGCACGCCGCGTACCTCCGGCCCGGTCCCCAGCGGCACGGCCAGGATGGCCTCCAGCGGTATGGGCGGCGGGGACCTGACCGTACGGGCCGCCTCCCCGGCGTCGGCGAGCATCAGGGACTCGCCGGTGCGGAACACCCGTCCGGCCAGCACGTCGTCGATCCGGGGGCGGCGCCCGGCGATCAGGTCGGCGTGCTCGCCGTCGGCCGCCTGGACGGTGAGCTCCTCTCCCTCCGCGAGCGCCACCATGGCGTAGTCCGCGTCGCAGATCTCCCGGGCACGCCGGGCCACCAGCGTGAGGACCTCGGCCGGCGCGGTGCCGGACAGCAGCGAGGTGGACACCTCGGCCGAGGCCTCCCGCCAGCGTTCGCGCCGCCGGGCCTCCTCGTAGAGGCGGGCGTTCTCGATCGCCACACCGGCCGCCGTGGCGAGGGCGGCGACCACGCTCTCGTCGTCCTCGTCGAACTCTCCGCCGCCGGCCTTCTCGGTCAGGTAGAGGTTGCCGAACACCTCGTCGCGCACGCGTACGGGCACGCCCAGGAACCGGTGCATCGGCGGATGGGCGGGCGGGAACCCCGAGGAGGCCGGGTGCGCGGACAGGTCGGCCAGCCGGATCGGGGCCGGTTCCCTGATCAGCAGGCCGAGGATGCCCTGACCCGTCGGCCAGGAGCCGATCGCCTTGATCTCCTCCTCGGTGATGCCGACGGTCACGAACCGGGACAGCCGGTCGTCCTTGCCGATCACCCCGAGTGCGCCGTACCGGGCGTCGACGAGGGTGGTCGCCGCCTCGACGATCCGGTACAGAACGGTGTCCAGCTCCAGATCGCTCTCGATCGAGACGACCGCCTCGAGCAGCGCGTGCACCCGGTCGCGGGTGGCGAGCACCGCCGCGAGCCGCGACTGCAGCTCAGAGAGAAGATCGTCGAGCCGTAGCTGCGGCAGCACCATGCCGGCGCGATCGTCCCCGGGCTGCCCTTCAGGGCACACGGCGTATGCCTCCCGTCCTCCGCGTCCACGTCCTGCCCCGAGCGGCAAGTCCTGCTGAGACCAGTATGAAAGACGAGGTCAGACGGCATTTCGGCAGGACCGTCCCAGGTCCTGCCCGGCCTCGGCCCCGGTGGTCCGCACCCTTGACGCGGTGCCGGGCGAAGGTCCTCCGCGCCGGGGCCCGATGCTGAGGAATGGCGGGCCCGGCCGGGACCTTCGCCCCTGCCCGCCGGTCGGGGCCACGGGGAGTATCGAGCCATGAGACTCGACGCGAACGGGATCGAGGTCCTTGATCGCGACGACTGCCTGGCGCTGATGCGGTCCGTGACCCTCGGCCGGGTGGTCTTCACCGACCGCGCGCTGCCCGCGATCGAGCCGGTCCACTTCGTGTTCGACGGCGATGACGTGATCATCTCGATGCCGCCGGGCTCGAAGCTGGCCTCGGCCACCCGCGGTGCGGTCGTCGCCTTCGAGGCCGACGCCTTCGAACCGGGCAGCCGCTCGGGTTGGTCGGTCACCGTGATCGGGGAAGCACGGGTCGTCCGCGTCGCCACCGAGATCGAGCGCCTCTCCCGGCTCCCGCTGAGATCGTGGGCCCCGCGAGGCCTCGGCTACTTCATCCGCATCCGCGGCGAATACGTCAGCGGACGACGGATCCACCCGACCTATCTGGAGGCCACACGATGACCTCGAGCTTCGAGGAAAGCCTCGTTGGCGACGTGATGTCCACCGAGGTGCTCACCGTCGCGGCCGAGGAGACCACGCTCATGGCTTGGGAGCTGATGCGCCAGGGTGGGTACCACCACGTACCGGTGGTCAGCACCGACGGTCACTGCATCGGCGTCCTGGACGCCGAGACGATGGCCGCCGCGTGGGACGGCGGCGGTCCGGACCGCATGCGCATGCCGGTGAGCACGGTCGTGGGCCACCGCCTCATGCCTCACGTCGGCGTCTCGGACTCCATCGCCGCGGCGGCACGGGCGATGCTCGCCGCCCAGCTGGACTTCGTGGCCGTCACCGACGGCGAGGACCGGCTCGTGGGCCTGATCACCGCACGGGACCTGGTCGCCGCCGTCGCGGGACGCAGGCACCGGCCGACGCCGGGCCACCTGGAGCGTCCGACGCTGTACCGCATCGAGCCGGTGCTGCCGAACCGGTACGCCGAGGGCGGCGCGGCACCACGCTGACCCGGACGCCCCGCCGCCTGCGGTGCCGGGCGCCGACGGCGCCGCCGAGTGGGCCGGCGGGGCCCTTCAGCGAACGAGAGAAGGCAGGATGACACGCCAGATCAACATCGGTTTCCGCGCCCCTTCGGCCGCCCACCTGGAGGAACGCATCCTTCAACTCGAGACGAAGGTGGCTCTGCTCACCCACGCCATCCAGGCGCTCTCGCGGGAACTGCACGAACACACCGACGCGCCGCCCGTTCGCTGAGCCGGACGCACCCGGCGTACCGGACCGGCCCGGCGCGCCCAGAGCACTGCGGTACGCCCGCCTCGGCCGACGCCGACCGGGCGCCGCCCGGCGAGGTCTTCAGGCGCGCCGCCGCACCGGCACGACGCACCCACAGCACCGCGAAACACCCACCTCCGCCAACGCCGACCGGACCACCACCCGGCGAGAGCTCGGGGGCGCCGCCGTACCGCACCGGCACCACGCACCCACAGCACCGCCGTAGGCCCGCCTCAGCCGACGCCGACCGGGCCGCGTGCCGGACCAGTGCGCCCAGCCACAGCACCGCCGTGCCGAACTGGCGCGACGTGCCTACAGCACCGCGGCACGCCCGCCTCGGCCGACGCCGGCCGGGCCGTCGCCCGCTGAGGTCCCCGGGCGCGCCCGGCGTCCGTGTCTCGCCACGCCGGCGGCTTCGGTGCGGCGGGCGGGGTCGCCGCACCGTGTCGGCTGCCCACTACCTGCGGGCGGTGGTCCAGCCGCCGTCCAGGACGAAGGACGCGCCGTGGACGTACGCGGCGTCGTCGCCGGCCAGGTAGACGGCCAGCGGGCCGATCTCCTCCGCCCGGCCGGGCCGGCCCGCCGGGGAGGCGGTCATCGCTCCCACCAGGCGCTCCGACGGTGACGTCTCCGTCGCCACGAAGCCCGGGGCGATGGCGTTGACCCGGACGCCACTCGGGCCGAACTCCGCGGCCCAGGACATGGTCAGCGACTCGATCGCGGCTTTCGTCGCGCTGTAGAGCGCCGAGCCCACGAAGCCGTGGCGCACCACGATCGAGCCGGTGTTGATGATGACGCCCGCGCCGCGGGCGGCCATCGCCGGGGCCAGGCGGGCGGTCAGGAAGAACGCCGACTTGACGTTCACGGTCCACGCACGGTCGTAGAGCTCCTCGTCCAGGTCGGCGGTCGGGCCGACGGGGACGATCCCGGCGTTGTTCACGAGGATGTCGACCCGGCCGCCCAGCAGGGACTCGGCCTCGTCGGCCAGGCGCAGCGCCTCCAGCCGTCCCTCGGCCAGGTCGGCCGCCACGTAGTCGGCCGTGTGACCGGCGTCCCGCAGCTCGGCGACGGCCCGCTCCCCCGCCTCCTTGCTGCGCCCGGTGAGCACGACGTGCGCGCCCGCCGCGGCCATGGCGTCCGCCATCGCCCGCCCCAGGCCGCTCGTCGACCCCGTCACCAGCGCCGTCCTGCCGTCCAGCCGTGCACTCATTTTCTCGTCCTTATTTGACAGCACAGTCCAAAAACAGTGCGAACGAATGCGCCGCCCCGTCACGGGTGCGGCGCGTGGATCTCCTAGCGGGCCCGAAGACCGTCGATGGCGATGGTCGCGATGTCGTGCAGCACCTCGGGCGAGGCACCGGCACGCGCTCGCAGGCGCAGCCCCACGAGCGTGGAGTGCAGGAAACGTGCCGCCGCCTGTTCGTCCAGGTCAGAGCGCGCCTCGCCCTTGCGCTTCGCCTGGGCCACGAGCCGCGCGTACGCGGTGTGGCACAGGTCGCTCCCGGAGTCGAGGATCGCGGCGACCTCCTGGTCGGACCGGCCGAACTCCGCCGCGGCGTTGACCGCCATGCAGCTGCGGCGGCGCTCGTCGTCGCTTTGGCGCGCGACCTCGAGCAGCACCCCGGCCAGCGCCGACAACGGCGACTCGGCGGCGCTCAGCCGCTCGAACATGTCGGCGCTCGTCTCGGCCTGATAGCGCCGCAGCGCCTCCAGGTAGAGCCGCCGCTTGTCGCCGAACGCGTTGTACATGCTCTGCCGGCCGATCCCCATCGCCGCGAGCAGCTCTTCGGTGGAGGCGGCCTCGTAGCCGCGGTCCCAGAACACCTCGACGGCGCGCCGCAGCGCCTCGTCGCGGTCGAACTCCTTCGTACGGGGCATGGCGCTGACGCTAGGCGGTAATGGACTGCGCTGTCAAATAACGCGAAGGACCCCTCCGGATTACGCCGGAGGGGTCCCGTCGGGGACTCAGCCGATGCTGGCGCCCAGGGCGCTCAGCGCGGCCGGGACCGGCTGGAAGAACGTCTCGCCACCGGAGCTGCAGTCGCCGCTGCCGCCGGAGGTGAGACCCAGCGCGGTGCCGCCGTCGAACAGCGCGCCGCCGCTGTCACCGGGCTCGGCGCACACGTTCGTGTCGATGAGCCCGTTGACCGTGCCCTCCTCGTACGTCACCGACGCGTCGACGGCGGTCACGGTGCCGCCGTGCACGTTGGTGGTGCTGCCGCTGCGCTGGACGGACTCGCCGACCGTCGCGTCACCGGCACCGGTGATCGCCTGGGTGGAACCGTTGTACAGGTCGACCTCGCTGGGGTGCGAGCCGCCGCCCGTGTACGTGGCGATCGAGTAGTCGTTGCCCGGGAACACGCTCTTTCCGGTCGTGGCGAGCTCACTGCTCTCGCCCTGGTCGGAGTACCACGTGCTGACCACGTTGCCGCAGTGCCCGGCGGTGATGAAGCCGGCGGCACCACTGCTGGTGGTCACGTTGAACCCGAGCGAGCAGCGGTAGCCGCTGCCCCAGATGGCGTCGCCACCGGCGATGAGCGGACGGAACTCACCGCTCACGTGCCGGATGCGGACGGCGGCGCCCTGTGCGGACGCGGCCTTCTCGACCTTGCTGAGACGGTCGCCCGTGACGGTGCTGTCGACCGCGACGACGACCTGGTTCGTCTTCGGGTCGATCATCCGCGCGGTGCCCGGCACCGCGGCGGCGTCCAGGGCCTTCTTCGCCGTCCGCAGTTGCGCGCCCGTACGCGCGACGGTCTTCGGGGTCGCCCCGGCGGCCTTGACGGTCTTCGCGTCGGCCGCGTTCGTCACCGTGACGACCAGCGTGCGCGAAGAGTCGAGATACGAGCCGGCGGAGCGGGATCCGAGCTGCCGCGCCAGCTCGGAGGCGACCTTCGCCTGCGCGGTGGGGCTCGGAGTCGCCGCCTGGGCCGCGGGGGCGACCGCGATCGCGAGGACTCCGGCGGCCGCGACGGCCATACCGGTACGCCGGGACAGGGGAATGGACTTCAACGTGCCTCCCAGTGTGTCGGGCACGCCCGTGTGGCGCGCCCCGGGTGGCATGGGCACTGGCGCTCGGCTCCCGGCGGCCCAGGGCATGCCGACACGACGAGTGGCATTCCCTGCGGCTGCCGGAGCGGGGGGTGAGAACCGGCTGCCTAGCCATCAGAAACCTTGACAAGGTTTGTAAACCACGCGCAAGGGGATTGGAACGTCCCAATCCGGCCATTTCACCTCGGCGGCGACCGTCCGTCATCCGTTCTCGCGGTCTCCGGGTCGTGGCGTCATCGGTGCATTCACGCCACGTACCTGGGAACTAACGGCGGCATGAGACGACGGGAGTTCATCGAAGCGGCGATCTGGGCCGTGGTCCTGTTCGCCGTGTACCTGGCGATCATCTCCACCATCTCCCCGACCGAGATCGTGGTCGGAGCGGCCACCGGGGTCGCGTGCGGCGTGGCGGCGGTCCTGACCCGCCGGACGCTGCTGGCGACCGACAACGACGAGACGTACTGGCCCCGCGCCGGATGGCTGCGATGGCTCTTGCGCCTGCCGGACCAGACCGTCAGCGGGTTCGCGCGCCTGCTGTGGCGCCCGCGCGGGGCGTTCACCGAGATCCCCCTGCCCCGGGACGAGCAGCCGGCGACACGACGCGGGTACACCGCGCTGGCCCTCTCCGTCGCACCGAACACCTACGTCGCCGACGTCGACCCGGACCGCGACGTGCTCATCGTCCACCGGGTCGGCGACCGGCCGTCCGCGCTCGAACGCGAGGTGACGCGATGACCGCCCTGGCCGTCGGGCTGCCCGCGGCATTCGCGCTGCTGGTGGCCGCGCTGTTCCCCTGCCTGCTCGCGACGCTGCGAGGCGAGCCGGTGGACCGGCTCGCCGGGCTCATCCTCGCCGGGCCGGCCGCGACGCTCGTACTCATGCTGCTGGCCGCCGGGTACGGGCGACCGGCCTACCTCGACGCGGCGTTCGTCGTGGCGCTGCTGTCGTTCGCCGGTTCGCTGGTGTACGCGCGCTTCCTCGGCGGCACCGCGTGAACGTGGCGAGCACCGTGCTGATCTGGGCGGGCACGGCGCTGACCACCTTCGCCACCCTACGGCTGCTGCTGATCCGCGGCCGCTTCCTGCGACTGCACTTCGTCTCGATCGGCTCGGTGATCGCCGCGCCGCTGGTGACCGCCGGGCTCGCCCTCGCGCCGTGGTCGTCCTGGCACGACGTCGCGAAGATCGTTTTCATCGGGCTGCTGCTCCTCGTCACCGGGCCGGCGACCGTGATCACCACCGCGCGTGCCGGGAGGCGGGTCTCCCATGAATGAGGTACTGATCGTCGCGGTCCTGCTGCTGACGGCGTTCATGGCGACCGCGGTGGTGCTCACACGTGACCCGGCACGGCAGGCGATCGTGCTGTCCGGGTACGGCATCGTGCTGACGGTCCTGTTCGTGGTGCTCCAGGCGCCCGACGTGGCGATGTCGCAGACCGGAGTCGGCACGGTGGTCGTCCCCCTCATCGTGATGCTGGCCATCCACGCGATCCGCCGCCACCACACACGCGAGCCGGACGAGAAGGACCGGTCGTGAACGAGCGGAGCGAGCGAACCGACAAGCACAGCGCCCTGGTCACCTTCCCGACGAAGGAGGACCCGTGAGCCGACGGTTGCGGTTGCTCGTGCTGGGCGTCGGCGGGGCGGGGCTGGCGGTGCTGTTCGCACTGGCCGCGTTCCGGCTGCCCCGGTTCGGCGGCACCTTCCACCCGTACGGTCAGCGGACACTGCCGAACGCGCTGGCCCGCCACACCCCCAACGTCATCTCCTCGATCAACTTCGACCAGCGGGCGCTCGACACGCTCGGCGAGGAGCTGATCCTCATGGCCTCCGCGCTCGCCGCCGTCCTCGTGCTGCGGACCGTACGGGCCGAGCAGGAGGACTCCGCGGGCGAGCACGCGTACGGCCCCGCCCAGGTCTTCGACGCGCTGCGGATCACCGGGTACCTGCTGCTGCCGGTCACGCTCATGACGGGCGTCTACATCGTCGCGCACGGTTACCTCTCCCCCGGCGGCGGTTTCCAGGGCGGTGTGGTGCTCGGCAGCGCGATCCACCTGGTCTACCTGGCCGGCGACTACCCCGCGCTCGCCCGGATCCGGCCGGTGCCGATGTTCGAGGCCGGCGAGGCGCTCGCGGCGGGCGCGTTCGTCGTG
Source organism: Actinoallomurus sp. CA-142502 (assembly GCF_050936355.1). Classification (NCBI taxonomy): domain Bacteria; kingdom Bacillati; phylum Actinomycetota; class Actinomycetes; order Streptosporangiales; family Thermomonosporaceae; genus Actinoallomurus; species Actinoallomurus sp. CA-142502. Next base: position 5,034,438 of record NZ_JBNJMY010000001.1, on the reverse strand, counting down.
CTGGCGCTGTGGTTCGCCGGCCAGGTCAAGGCCATGAACGCGGTGGTCGGCCTGGAGGTCGGCTGCGCGTTCGTGCTCGCGCTGGCCAAGTTCTTCGAGCAGGCCCTCCTCGTGAGGAAGGACTCATGACCCATCTCCCCTACCTGATCCCCGGCTGGATTCTGCTGGTCGGCGTCTACGGCATCGTGACCAGCCGGAACCTCGTGCACGCCGTGGTGTGCCTGTCGGTGGCGCAGTCCGCCACGTACGTGCTGCTGCTCGCCGTCGGCTATCAGAAGAAGGCGACCGCGCCGGTCTTCTCCGACATCAAGCCGACGCGGAACGTCGTCGACCCGCTGGTGCAGGCGATGACGCTCACCGACATCGTCGTCGGGGCGACGGTGACCGCGCTGCTCCTCGCGCTCACGGTGCAGGTGGCCAAGCGCCGCGGCACGGTCGACCCGGACCAGCTGCGCTCCCTCGAACCGTGATCCTCCCGTTGGCGATCGGGCTGCCGTTCGCGGTGGCGGCGCTGCTCGCGGCGGTCGGGCGGCGGCTGCCGCGGTTCGCCGCCGACGCCCTGGCCACGGGCACGGTCGCCGCGCAGATCGTGCTGCTCGCGCTGGTGCTCGCCCACGGCGGCACCACGGTGTGGATGGGCGGCTGGGGCGAGGGCGTCGGCATCGCTCTGGTCGGCGACACCGTCGGGGCCGGGCTGGCGCTGACGGTCGCCGTCGTGGCGCTGTGCGCGCTCATCGTCTCCTGGCACTACTTCGACGACCTCCAGGCCGTCTTCCACACGCTGGTGCTGCTGTTCACCGGGGCGATGTGCGCGTTCACGCTCACCGGGGACCTGTTCGACGCGTTCGTGTTCTTCGAGCTGATGAGCGTGGTCGCGTACGCGCTGACCGGGTACCAGTCCGAGGAGCCGGAGACCGTGCACGGCGCGTTGAACTTCGGCATCGTGAACTCCCTCGGGGCCTACCTCACCCTCACCGGCATCGCGCTCGTCTACGCCCGTACGGGCCAGCTCGGCTTCGCCGCGGTGGGCCGGCACCTGCACGGCCACGACGCGCTGGTGACCGTCTCCTTCGTCCTCATCTGCACCGGATTCCTGGTGAAGGCGGCGGCGGTGCCCTTCCACTTCTGGCTGGCGGACGCGCACGCCGTGGCGCCGACGCCGGTCTGCATGCTGTTCTCCGGCGTGATGGTGGAACTCGGCGTGTACGCGGTGGCCCGGACGTACCTGACGAGTTTCGCGCACGCCGTCCCGGCCGCCCCGGTCCGTACGGCGCTGATCGTCTTCGGGTCGGCGGCGGCGCTGCTCGGCGGGATCATGTGCGTACTGCAACGGCACATCAAGCGGCTGCTCGCATACTCCACGGTCAGTCACGTCGGCCTTCTCCTCGTCGGCCTCGGCCTGCTGCGCGCGGACGCGCTGGCCGGCGCCGCCTGGTACCTGATCGGCCACGCGGGCGTGAAGGCGGGCCTGTTCGTCGGGGCGGGGGCGCTGCTGAACCGGTACGAGACGGTCGACGAGTACGACCTGCACGGCCGTGGACGATCGATGCCCGTCACCGGCGCGATCTTCCTCCTCGGCGGCATCGGCCTGGCGGGCCTGGCGCCGTCGGGCACCTGGGCGGGCAAGGCCCTGATCGAGGAGGAGGGCGGGCACTGGATCCTGGCCCTCGGGATCACCGCGTCCGCGCTGACGGCGGGGGCGGTGCTGCGGGTGTGGCTGCGGGTGTTCCACGGCGCGGGGCGGCCGGTGCCGGGCGCCACCGAGCACCACGAGCCGGAGACGGAGTTCAAGCTGTCCCGGCTGCCGTGGACGATGCTGGCACCGGGACTGCTGCTGGTGCTCGCGGGACTGCTGGTCGGCCTGCTGCCGGGTACGGTGCTGGGCCACGCCGTCGCGCCGCTCCTGCCGGGCGCGAAGCCGGTGGCGTGGACGGCGACGAGCGTGGTGTCGGGCCTGCCGGCGGTGGCCCTGGCGTTCGCGATCGCCGTGCTGGGCGTCCGGGGGTACGTCCCGCGCGCGAGGGTGCTGCACCGCCTGCACTCCGGGCACGTCGGCGACTATGTGGCCTGGCTGCTGGCGGGCGTCGCCCTGTTCGGGGTGCTGCTGCTGGCTTGATCCACGTCAGGGAGCAGTGGACGATCACCCGGCACGTACGCGGCGGAGCACACCAGGGCGCGGACGACCGGGCAGGCGAGATTTCCGTAGCGTGCCTGGACGAGGTGGTGCCCGGCCGCTTCGGCGGCGACCGCCGGTGAGAAGCCGCGGCCGCGTTTCGCCGCACAAGGCCGGTACCGCGCCCACGGCCGGACGGACAGGACGTGTTACAACAAGCGGCCATCCCGGCACTCCCAGGAGGAAATGCGGGCCGACAACCCTAGTCGCCACGAAACACAGGCCGACAACCTGAGCGGGTGCGCCGCGAAACGTAGGCCGCCGTACGCACTCTGCGCCATGGCGCCGGCACTACGGTGTTCCCGAGGCCGACCGAAGGTCGGCGATCAGGCGGTCGGCGACCGTCTCCTCGGAGACGACCAAGCCGGTCCCGGCCATGGTCGTGGCCAGGTCGGGCGCCCACGGGCTCGGGGACTCCCGGCCCTTCAGCGGCAGGTGACGGTCGGCGCCGCGGACTCCGGCGAGGTAGTCGGCGGCCGACATGCGCCAGGGTTCGGCGCCGTGACGCCGCATCACCGCGTGCGCGATTGCCAGGCCCGGCCAGTCGAAGTCGCCGTGGTAGCGCAGCGTGCCTCCGCCCGTGATGACGGTGCTCGCGAGGCGGTGGAACGCGAGCGACGGCAGTCCTTCGGTGCACAGGAGAGGCGGCGCGGCCGCGCCCAGCTCGGCCGCCGCGCGCCGGACGATGGTGGGGTTCTCGCAGACGTACACGACGGGGCGGGCAGCGGTGACCGGGTGCTTCCTGAGCTGGTTCAGCGTGACCGGGAACGGGGTGCCGTACCGCGCGGCGCCGGTGAGCCACTCCCCCAGCCCCGCACCCTCGGCCGGGAGATTGAGCACGAGAACGCGGCTCGCCAGGTCGTCCGGGAGAACGCCGAAGACCTCCCACAGTCGCCGGCAGTCCTCCGCCGCCTCCGGGCGGGGCACGCCGACGCGGCGTGCCAGCGCGTCGAGGACCAGCCTGGACAGCGGAGACCTCGGGCCGAGTGCCTTGGTGTCGCCGGTCACCTCGTCGGCGAGCGTCGTCAGCTCGACCGTACCCGTGGAGCTCTCCAGGCGTTCGAGGACCGCGACCGCGTTGGCGAACAGGTGCGCGTCGTCCCGCGTGACGAGCCGGGTCAGCCTGCCCCGGGCGCCGGCCCAGTCGCGGAACCAGTCCGCCGAGGCGTACAGCGGGCTCTCCTCCACCCGGCGGAGCAGTTCGGCACGCGCGGCCTCCTTGGCCGCCCTCTCGGCGGGGCGGTCGCTCAGCGGCCGGCCGAAGACCGTCTCCAGTAACCCGGCGAGGCTCAGGCCGCAGGACGTACGGACGGCGGCGTCCAGCCGGGTCAGGTCCACCGAGGTGCTCCTGGCTCCCGGCCGCCGCGCGCCGCCGAGGAGGCCGTCGAGCGCCCTCCGCTCCTCGTGTGTGAGGTCGGGCAGGCTGATCGTGCCGCTCAGGGATCCGCCGCGGCGTTCGAGCCGGTCGCGTGCGCGGTCCAGCAGCCGCCGGTAGTCCGGACCGCGGAAGCGTTCGATCGCCCGCTCCTCGAGCGTCACGGCTCGTCCTCCTCGTCCTCGCCCTCCGGCAGCGCGCTCAGGAGCGAGTCGTCGGCGGCGGGCGGGACGTGGCGGCGGGGTTTGATGCCGAGGAGTTCTTCGGCCAGCTCGTCGTTGCCCGCGAACCCGGCCTCGGCGTCGACCAGCTGGGTGCCGTCCCACAGGACGAGCATCGCCGACACGGCGTGCGCGGTCTTGTCGTGGTGCATGTCGTAGTGGGCGGCCATCGGCACCGTCTCGTGGTGCACCCACAGGTCGTGCCCGGTCATGAACAGGTCCAGGTCGAACTTGACCGTGAGGCCGAGCAGGTCCGGCTTGTACTTGTCGTCGATGCCGGCGAACGCCTCGTCCAGGGCGATCATGCGCGGGCAGTCCGGGCGGGCCGAGGAGTAGAGGGCGTTCGCGGCGGCGAACAGGGGCAGGTGGATCGCGGCGGACTTCTCACCGCCCGACATCACCGAGTGCCGGGCCCGGGTCAGCCGGACCTCCGGATCGCCCGGCACGACGAGCAGCAGCTCGAACGTGTGCCAGGTGCGGTAGTCGAGGACCTCGGACAGCACCTCTTTGTAGGTGGCGCGCGGATGGGTGGCGCGGTAGTCGCGGATCATCTCGCGGAGGGTGCCGCGCAGCTCGGCCAGGCCGGAGGGGCCCAGGCCCTGGGCGTCGCGGGTGAGCAGCCGTGAGGTGGCGCGCTGCCGGTCGTCGATCTTGTCCGAGTGGGCCCAGCGGATGCCGATCGCGGTGCCCGACGACATCGGGCGGGACCGCGTGTCGGCGTTCATGCCGCGGACGAGGTCGCGCGCGGCGAGGACCCGGCCGTGGATCTGCTGGGCCAGGCCGGTGAGCAGCTCGTCCTCCAGGACCGTACGCTCGCGCTGCTCCAGCAGGACGCCCTGCTCGCGGGCACGCTCGGCGACCCGGCCGGCGAAGACTCCGACCGGGTTGCGGCCGTCCTCGTCGATGACGAAGACCATCACGACGCCGGTGGGGTCGTAGTCGAGACGGTAGTCGGCCTCGCAGGAGGTGAGCGCGTCACCGAAGGTCCGCAGCGCGTCGGACATCCGCCCGGCGGCGCTCTTGAGCGCGCCGTCCGTGACCGGGCGGCCCCCGCCGATCTCGACGCGGAACGCGTCGAGCAGCTCCACCACACCGGCCGGGAACGCCGCCCGCACCGCCGCCTCGGGATCCAGCGGGGCCATGGCCGCCCCGGACACGGCTCCCACCGCGCCGGACCCACGCGAACCGGCGGTATCGGAACCGGCCTCACCGGCCCCGCCCGGAGCAGAGGCACCCACCCCGGCCGCGCCGGGCGCGGCTCCCACCGCGCCGGACCCGCCTGAACCGAAACCGGCCTCCCCCAGGGCGACCGGAGCAGGGACACCGACCCTCACCGGGCCCGCCCCGGCCGCGCCCGGCCCGCCCGAACCGGCCTCGCCCGCCGCACCCCCGGTGGCGGTCTCCGGGGCGGTGGGGCGGCACAGGGCCTCGATGACCGCCTCGGCGGCGCGGGCCGGCTCCCAGCTCGCGTCGGAGGGCCAGGGGCGCGCGTCGGCGACGCCCAGGAGGATCCGCAGGTCGCGGTGGGCGTACGGGGCGAAGGACGCCGCCTGTTCGAACAGGCCGTTCATCGCCTCGGTGACCAGCTTGCGGCCGTTGGTCAGGTCGGCCTCGGCCTTGATGAGGCGCCGGTCCTGCCGCTCCGCCTCGGACCGCTGCCGCCGGAACTCCTCGTCGGTCGCGCTGATCAGCGCCTCGGTCTCCTCGATCCGGGCGAGGACCTCCTTCAGCGGAGCGTCCAGCGCATTTTCCCGCTCGGCGAGCTCCTCGACCGCCGCGGCGTGCGTCTTCTCCTTGTCGGCCAGGGCCTCGGCGCTCTCGGCGCGGTCGGAGGCGAGGCGTTCGATGTTGTCGCGGCGGCCGGCGACGTCGTTCACCAGGAACGCGGCGTTGCGCCGTTCGGCGTCGAGGTGACCGGCGGCCGCGGTGAAGTCCTCGACCGCCTGGGCGACCGCGTCGACCGCCTCGGCCGTGGCCGGCATGCCCCGCTCGGCGGCCGTCTGGCGCAGGCGCCGCCGGCGGGCGTCGACCTCGGCGGACGCGCCTTCGAGTGCCTTGCGCGCCTCCGTCTCCGCGGTACGGGCGACGGTCAGCAGGATGGCGTTGTCGGCCACCCGCTTGAGCGCGCCCACCACCGGCTTGGCCGGGGGCAGTTCACGCTGGGCGCGCTTGAAGTCGCCGAGCAGCTCCTCCAGCCGTTCCGACTCGGCGGCGGCCTCGGCGTCGCGTGCCACCAGCTCCGCGATCGCCTCGTCGCAGGCGGCCAGGCGGGCCCGGCGGCGTTGTTCGCGGTTGGTGGCGCCGATGAACTCCGGCGCCTCCTTGGGCCGGGCGCCGACATGGACGCCGTGGCCGAACTGGCCCCGGTCGGTGACGGCCGCCGAGGCGGTGTGGCCGGCCAGGTCGGCGGTGAGCGCGATCGAGCCCAGCACCGCCGCGACGGCCGCGGCGGGCACGAGGTCCTGTTCTTCGGGGACCAGCACGTCGGCGAGCGTCGGCCCCTCCGGACCCGGGGAGACCGGGACGAGGTAGCCGTCGGACTCGGCCGCGGCCACCGCCGCCATCGTCTGCGCGGGGTCGGGGTGGACCCAGGCGGTGAGCATGCCCGCGCCGTACAGCGCGCCCTCGATGCCGGCCGCCCGCGACGGCTCGACGTCGTCGGCGAAGCGGACGAGCCGCCACAGCGGCGCGCCGGGCCGGGCGGACCGGTCGGCGGTGCGCAGGTCGTTCTCCTGCGGCGCGTCGTCGCGCTCGGCCTCGATCTCGACGCGCAGCGCGCGCTGCTCGGCCAGGTCGGCCGCCAGTTGCCTACGCCGCCCGGCCAGCTCCTGACGACGCGAGGCCACGGCGAGGCGCCGGTCGTCCGTCCGGTCGGCGAACACCTCCGCCAGGCTCCGCGCGCCCGCCTCGCCGATCGACTCCAGCGCGGCCGTCAGCGCCTCGACGTCGGCGGCCTCGGCGACCGGTTCCTCGCCGCCGGACCAGCGCGACGCCCAGTCGGCGAGCGCCGAGGAGGCCTGGTCGCGTACGGCGGCGAGGTGCGCGTCGGCCTCGGCGCACTCGGCCTCCCGCCGGGCCAGCTTGTCACCGGCCTCCGCCACCGCCTCCTCCGCGCGGGCGCGCTCGGTCTCGGCGGCGCCGACCAGGGCCAGGTGCTCGCGCACGCGAGCCACATCGTCGCGTCGCGCGGTGCTCCGCGCGGAGGCGTCGACCAGCAGCTCCTCGCCGCTGTCGGCGGGGCCGTCGCCGTCGGTGGCGATGCCGGCCCGTTCGGCGGCGTCCTCCAGCGCGTCCGTCCAGCGGCCGACCGCCTGCCGTGAGGACCGCAGGCGTTCGTCGGCCTCGTCCGCCTCGCGGGTCAGGGCGCGTACGGTCTCCCCGGCGCGGTCGAGGCGGGCACGTTCTTTGTCGATCTCGGCCGCGGTGGCGGCGATCTGCGTGCGCATGCGGTCGAGGTCGCCCTGCCTGCGGTACGCGTCGTGGCTCTTCAGCGCGCCCAGCCGGGCGCCGAGCGTGGCGCGCTCCTCTTCGGCGGCGTCGCGGGCCGCGACCGCCGCCGCGTGCGCGGCCGTGGCCCGCTCGACCTCGGCCAGCGCCTCGGCGACGCCCCGCGCGTGCGCGGTCGCGCCCTGGAACCCCGACTCGACGCGGTCGAGCTTGGCCTTCGCGTGCACCTGCAGATAGGTCGTGTAGTCGGCCATGAACGCCGTGACCGCGCTGTCGGCGGCGGTCAGGTCGTCGAAGAGGCGCTGTACGGCGGCGAGGTTCTCGAAGTCGCGCGCCGCCTGGTCGACCAGGTCCTCATCGACCGGGCTGAGGCCGGCGGTGAGCGTGTCGGACACCTTGCCGGGGTCGAGGTCCTTGGCCAGCAGCGGGCGCCGCAGCGCCAGGAGCAGGTCGAGCAGCTGGGTGTAGCGCTCGCGGCCCAGGCCGAACAGGCGCGCGTCGACGGCGTCGCGGTATTCGGTGGCCGTCTTGCAGGAGGCGCCCGGCTCCAGCGACTCCCGCAGCTGCCGGTCGGTCAGCGGCCGTGAGTCGGGACCCAGCAGGCCGAAGTCGACGCCGAGCCGCTTGCCGGTGACGAAGAAGGAGGAGCGCACGCCGTCGCGGTTGCGATGCGCCCGCAAGCCGATGACCAGGGTCACCGTCTCGTCCGGACCGGCCTGATCGCGCCCTTGATCCGCCCCTTCGTCCCTCACCGCCCACTCCGCGCGCTCGGTCGCTTCCGCTCGGGCGAACTCCATCCACACGTAGCCGTACTCGGACTCCTGGCCGCGGTAGAGCAGGTTGGACTTCATCGTCCGGTTGTCGCCGCTGAACGGGTCGAGCCGCCGGGCGTCGGCGACCCCGTCGAGGACGAACGGGAACAGCACTTCGAGGGCCTTGGTCTTGCCCGACCCGTTGTGACCGCGCAGGACCAGCCGTCCGTCGGCGAAGACGAACTCCTCGTCGGCGTAGTCCCAGACGTTGATGACGCCCGCGCGAGAAGGGCGGAACCGTGCCGTCATGACGTCTCTCCTCCTGCGGGCGCGGGTAGCGGAAGCTGCGCGGTGTCGGCGAGGGCCAGCGTGATGTTGCGGTAGCGCACGGCCGCCGGCCGGACGAGCACCCCGCCCGGCACCGGCCGTACGAGGCTCAGCTCGGCCAGGAACGTCAGCGCCGCGTCGAGCAGGCCGCGCGGATCTCCCTGCCAGGCGCTGGTGAAGGACGCCGCGCCGAACTCGTCGAACAACTCGTCGATCATCGTCTCCAGCCGGGTGCGCTCGACCAGGGGCGCGGTGCCGGCGGGTCCGGGCGCGGGTTCGGCCGTCTCGGGCGGCGTCCAGGCCAGCTCGCGTACGACGCCGGCCTCCGGCAGGCCGGCGTCGATCCGCGCCACGAGCGCGGCGTGGTCGTCGGCCTCGCTCGGCGTCTCGATGAGCGCCGGCTCCTGTTCGGGGTCTTCGAGCAGATCGGCGATCTTGGCGAGCAGCAGCCCGGCCGTCCGGTTGACGGCGCCGCCGCGCCCGGGGAACGGCCGGTCGGTGAACACCCCGCCCGCGTCGGCGAGCATGACGCCCTCCGCGCGGCGCTCGACCACCAGGCCGGTGAAGCGGGCCAGGTCCTCGGCGAGTCCCGGCCGGCGGAGCAGGTCGGCGATGGCGGGCTCGACGTCGTCGTAGTAGACCACGGGCCACTCGGTGAGCAGTCTCCGCGCCCGCTGCGCCACCGCCTGCGGGTGCACGGCGCCGTCCACGCGCGACAGCGGGTCGTCGAGCAGGCCGGCCGCGCTCGTCAGGTGCTGCACCGGCCGGGCGGGCTTGAACAGGACGGCGCAGATGTCGTGGTCGATGTCGTAGAGCGCGTCGCCGTGCTCGCTGTCACGGGCCCACGCCTCCAGCGAGCCGTCGGACAGGCGCAGGGCGCCGCGGTCGACGAGCCAGCCGAGCACGTCGACCACGGCCGCCTTGTGCGCGTTCACCGTCGGGTCGAAGCCGAGGCCCTCGATGGCGTTGGCGGCCGGGGTGAAGACCCGGACCAGGTCGGCCAGGCTGATCTCCACCCGGGACCGCTGGAACGAGGCCAGCACGAGGCAGAGGTAGGCCATCCGCCGCTGGTCGAAGGGCCGGCCGCCCTTGCGGGCGAACATCAGGCCCTGGGTCGGGTCGAGCCGGTCGAGCCGGCGTACGAGCCGGACCTGGCGCGTGTCGGCGATGAGGGTGTAGCCGAGCAGCTCACGGAAGTCGTGGGTCATCTCGTCGGCCCAGCGGAGCACCTGTTCGAGCACGCCCGGCCGCGGCCGGGTGGCGGTGATCAGGTCGCAGGTCAGCACGCGGCGGACCGCCTGCTGGTAGGCGCCGAGGTCGGTGACCTGGACTCCGGCCGCCGCACGGGGGCGTCGCATCAGGACCTCCCCCGCCGGGCGGGCGCCAGCTCGACCCGGAAGCCGGGCAGGTGCAGCCGCCCCCGGGTGGTGGCGACCGTGCTGCCCTCCTCGGACGGTGAGAGACGCATCATCACCGTGTCGCTCGCGCCGGATCCGCCGCCGAGCCGGCCGGCGACGACCGTGCGGGCCTCCAGGGCGCGGGTCAGGAGCCGGAGCAGGACCCGCGTCTCGTCATCGTCGAGCACCCGGTCGTACGCGCCGGAACCCAGCAGCCGGCCGGCCGCCTCGCGCTCGGCGGCGCGCTCGGCCGCCTGCCGGCGTCGCAGCTCGACACGGGCGCCGGCGTTGGCCCGCACGGGCTGCGGCACGCCCGTCGTGGGCGCCTTGCCGGTGCGGAAGAGACTGATCGACAGCTCGACTCCGGGCGCGTCCCACCAGGTGGCACGGTCGGAGATCTCCTCCGCGTCGTCGTGCGCGCCGCCGAGGTGACGGGCCGAGCGCAGGTTGAACGCCGCCGACATCAGCGCGTGCGCGGCGTCGGTGTCGGGGGCGCGCCACACCCACTCGGCCAGGTGCCGCAGCTGCGTCGCGCGGTTGACGCCGCCGCGCTGGGCCTCGGTGATCTGCCGCAGCAGCGCGATCACGCCCGAGACCGCCGTGCGGGTCGCCGCGCGCAGCTCGCCGGCGCGGGAGTCGCCCTCGGCGGCGAACCACTCGCGCAGGGCGGCCCAGCGACGCTCCCACTCGTCGAGCCGCTCGGTGTACGGCATGAACGGCCGCTCGTCGGCCTCGGCGGCACGGGCCAGGAGGGTGCCGAGCCCGGTGTCCTCGACCTCGTGCACCGCGCGGGCGAGCCGCGCGAGGTAGCGGTCGAGCTCGGCCATGAAGTCGGTCATGTGCGTGAGCAGGGCGTTCTTGTAGCGGAGGAACAGGTCCGGCGAGGTGTCGGTGGAGCGGACGATCTCCCCGAGGGTCACGTGGAACTGCGCCGAGCGCCGCCCCATGTCCTCCATCACCGAGTCGAGCCGGGACAGGCGGCGGTAGACCTGCTCGGTCTCGCCCGCGCGGTTGGCCGCGGCGAGGGCCTTGAGGTCTTCCAGGATGTCGGAGAAGACCAGGCGGGACAGGTTGGCGTCCTGGATGCGGGCCTCGAGGAGGTCCTCGACCGCGGTGTAGGCCCAGTAGCCCAGCTCGCTGAACTGGTAGACCGACTGCCGGTTGCGGTAGCGGACGAGGTTGCCGGCCCGCGAGGCGTCGTCGAACCGGTGGACCACCCGGTCCTCGTACAGCGCGTCGAGGCGGCTGCGCAGGTTGCCGTCGAGCGTGGGCACGTCGTCGTACTGCTCGGCCAGCTCCGCGAGGGCCGCCCCGACCTGGTCGCTGTCGACCTGGACCTGGTGGACGGCGCGCAGCCTGTCCATGGCCCGCAGCACCCAGAGGTAGGCGACGTGGTCGTCGCGCCGGGTGAAGTTGAACAGCCGGAACCGGTCGCTGACCACCAGCGAGTCCAAGTCCAGCGCCCTACGGCCACTCACAGCCATCTCCCCCGTCATTCATCCGCCCGACCAAGGAAGGTTAGGCAACACCACCGACAACTCGCGCCCCAATCGGCTCTCAGCCGAACAGCGGGAGGCGGTCCGCGAGCGGGCCGAGGGCCCGGCGGTCCGCCGCCGAGAGCGGCGCGCGGCCGGTTCCCGTACGGGCGTAGGCGACGTCGTCCCAGGACAGGGGCAGCGGCTCGCCGAGCAGTCCGTCGAGGGTCTCGCGCACGACCCGCAGCGGCCCGGCGGACGGCAGCGGGCGGTCCAGCGCCACGACGAGGTCCAGGTGGTGGACCGCCGCCTCGACGACCAGGGTCCGTATGAGGTCTCCGGCGGTCAGGACGTGTCCCTGCGTACGGACCGGCATCGCGGGGTCGGTGTGCGCCGCGGCGTACACGACGGCCTCGGTGGTCTCGGCGAAGCTGTCCAGAATCGGGCGCAGCCCGGAGTAGACGCTCGCGCTGATCCGCGTCATGCGCAGGTTGGTGCGCGCGCCCTCGGTGCCCGGCCGCCAGTGCGACCAGTAGGAGACCGCGTCGGTGTCGGGGACGGCGCCGGCCGGAGTGGCGAGCGCCACGAGCGCCCGCTGGGCGTCGCCGCGCATGTGGAAGACCAGGTCGCGTACTGACCAACCGGAGCATCCGGTCGGCAGCCACTCCTGCTCGCCGTCAAGGTCGCTCACGGCGGCGACGACGTCGCGGTAGGCGGTGCCGAGGATGGCCTGATCGTCCATCCGCCCAGACTCTCGTGATCACCGGACGGTCGCAATCCGGGAGGCCAGGGACGAGTATGGGCGGTAGACGCCGCCGATCGCAGGAGCACGCCATGACGCCGCGCAGTCAGCACTGGTACGCCGGGACCGACCGGAACGCCTTCATCCACCGCGCCTGGATGCGGCGCGGGCTCCCCTCCGACGCGTTCGACGGGCGGCCGCACATCGCGATCGCCAACACCGCCTCCGACCTGTCGCCGTGCAACAGCCACCTGGGTGAGGTCGCCGCGAGTGTGAAGGCCGGTGTGTGGGAGGCCGGCGGCGTGCCGCTGGAGCTGCCGGTGCCCTCGCTGGGCGAGACGCAGCTGCGGCCGACCGCGATGCTGTTCCGCAATCTGGCGGCGATGGCGGCCGAGGAGATGATCCGCGCCAACCCCGTCGACGGCGTCGTCCTGCTCGGCGGGTGCGACAAGACCATTCCCGCGCTGCTCATGGCCGCGGCGTCGGTCGACCTGCCGGCGATCGTCGTGCCGGGCGGGCCGATGCTGACCGGGCACTTCCGCGGCGTGCCGCTCGGCTGCGGCACCGACGTGTGGCGGCTCAGCGAGGAGGTGCGGGCGGGCACGCTGTCGCAGGAGCGGTTTCTGGAGGCGGAGTCGTCGATGATCCGCAGCCGCGGCCACTGCAACACGATGGGGACCGCCTCGACGATGGCCTGCATGGCCGAGGCGCTGGGCATGACGCTGCCGGGCGTCGCGGGCATCCCGGCGCCGGACAGCCGGCTGCTCGAACGCGCCCACCAGGCCGGCCGCACGATCATCGAGATGGTGGCGAGCGACCGGCGGCCCAGCACGGTCCTGACGCGCGGATCGTTCCTCAACGCGATCGTGGCCCTCGCCGCGATCGGCGGCTCCACCAACGCCGTCGTCCACCTGCTGGCGATCGCCGGCCGGGCGGGCGTGCCGCTGACCCTGGACGACTTCGACCAGACCGGGGCCAAGGTGCCGCTGCTCGTCGACCTGCAGCCGGCCGGCGCGCACCTGATGGAGGACTTCCACCGCGCGGGCGGGCTGCGGGCGGTGCTGAACGAGGTGGCCGACCTGCTCGACGGTTCGGCGCCGACGGTCACCGGGCGGCCGATCGGCGAGGGCCTGGCCGACGCCGAGGTCCAGGACGAGACGGTCATCCGCCGCCGTACGGCGCCGCTCCAGGAGGAGGCGGGCATCGCCGTGTTGCGCGGCAACCTGTGCCCCGACGGCGCGGTGATCAAGCCGGCCGCCGCGTCGCCGTCGCTGCTGCGCCACCGGGGCCGCGCGGTGGTCTTCGACAGCATCGAGGACCTGCGCGCGGCCCTGGACGACCCGGATCTGGACGTCGACGAGGACAGCGTCCTGGTGCTGCGGGGGTGCGGTCCGAAGGGGTACCCCGGGATGCCCGAGGTCGGGAACATGCCGCTGCCGGCCAAGCTGCTCGCCCGCGGGGTCCGCGACATGGTGCGGATCAGCGACGCGCGCATGAGCGGCACCGCGTACGGCACGGTCGTGCTGCACACCGCTCCGGAGTCGGCCGCGGGCGGCCCGCTGGCCAAGGTGCGCACCGGCGACATGATCGTCCTGGACGTGGCGGCCCGGCGGCTCGACGTCGAGCTGCCCGATGACGAGCTGGCGGCGCGGGAGCCCGCGTCCTCCTCCGCGCACGCCGCCCCGGTGCGGGGATGGGAGCGCCTGTACGTCGACCACGTCCTCCAGGCCGACCAGGGCGCCGACCTGGACTTCCTCACCGGCTCCAGCGGCAGCGAGGTCCGCCGCGAGTCACACTGAAGTCCGCTTTGACGCCCGTTCCCGCCCGGGTCGTACGGGAACGGCGGCCGGTGTCCGGGCGCGTACGAGCAGGACGCCGAGAAGAGAGGTGAGGACGCTCAGCCCGGCGGCGAACGCCCACGCCAGGCGGAAGTCGCCGGCCGACCCCGCGTCCACGCGTGAGCCCAGCAGGGTGACCAGCACCGCGACGCCGAGGGCGGAGGAGATCTGCCGGAAGGAGTTGACCAGCGCGGAGCCGGTGGCGGTACGGGCCGCGGGCAGTGACTGGACGCCCGCCGCGATCAGCGTGCCGAGCGTCAGGCCGACCCCGATGCCGCCGAGGACCATGCTGGGCAGCAGGTCGCGCGCGTAGTCCGGCGCGGTGGAGACCATGGCGACCCGCCACAGCATGCCGGCGGCGAACAGCAGGCCGCCCGCCACGACGAGCGGGCCGTGGCCGAACCGGCGCGCGGCCCGCGCGGTGAGCGCGGTGACGATCGGGACCAGCGCGGGGCCGGGCACCAGCGCGACGCCGGTGCGCAGCGCGCTCCAGTGCCAGACGTCCTGGCACCACAGCACGTTGGACAGCAGCATCACGGCGAACGCGACGCCGAACAGGAACGTGCCGGCGCCGGCCACGCCGAACCGGGGCAGGCGGAGCAGGTGCAGCTCCAGCAGCGGCGTCGCGTGGCGCGCGGACCGCCACCCGAACCACGAACCGACCACGAGCGCGGCGGCGAGCAGCCCGAGCGTGCGTCCGGAGGTCCATCCCCAGCCGGGCGCCTCGACGAGCGCCCCGGTCAGCGCGGCGACCGCGACGGTGACCAGCACCGCCCCCCACACGTCGGGCAGCGGCCCGGTCTCGCGCGCCTCGGGGGCGGGCAGGGCGATCAGCCCCGCGACGACGGCGACGACGCCGACGGGCAGGTTCACCACGAAGACCCAGCGCCAGTCGACCTCGACGAGCAGCCCGCCGATGACCGGTCCGGCCGCCGCGGCCAGGCCGCCGAACGCGGCCCAGGCGCGGGTGGCGCCGGTCCGGCGCTCGGCGGGCACGGTGGCGAGGAGCAGGGCGAGCGAGGTCGGCAGCTGGGCGGCCGCACCGGCGGCCTGCACGACCCGCGCGACGACCAGGACCCCCAGGTCCGGCGCCAGCGCGCAGCCGACCGACGCGACCGTGAACACGACGATCCCGGCGATGAACACGGGCCGCTGTCCGATGCGGTCGCCGGCCCGGCCGAGCACGACGAGCAGCGCGGCCAGGGTGATGGCGTAGGCGTTGAGCACCCAGGACAGGTCGGCCAGCGACGCGGGGCGTCCGCCGTGAGAGAAGCTCGCGCCCATCGCGGGCAGCGCGACGTTGACGATCCACAGGTCGAGGTTGGTCATGAAGACGGCCAGCACCACGACGCCGGCGGCCACACGAGAGCGGTTTGAGAATCCAACCACAGAGGTCATGAAGGAGACCTTAGGCGCAAACTGGTTTGATAATCAAACCTCTACTCCCCTATCGTGGAGCCATGACCGGTACGCGCATCGATCCCGCCACCCTTCCCGGCCGCCCCTGCTCGGCGGCCTCCGCGCTGGAGATCGTCGGCGACCGGTGGGCGCTGCTGGCCGTACGCGAGGTGCTGCTCGGCAACCACCGGTTCAGCCAGATCGCGCGGGGCACCGGCGCGCCGCGCGACCGGCTCGCCGCGCGGCTGAAGAGCCTGGTCGAGGCGGGAGTGCTCGAACGCCGGCCGTCGGAGGAGGGCGGGCGATACGACGGCTACCACCTCACGGACGCGGGCCGCGACCTCGGCCCGGTCATCCGCGCACTCCTGACGTGGGGCAACCGGTGGGCCGTCACCGCGCCGCCGGTGCGGATCCTGCACCACGACCACCCGCTGGAGCCGGTGACGGTCTGCACCACCTGCGGCGAGCGGGTCCACGCCGACGACCTCACCCGGGAGGTCACCGACCCCGCGTGGGCCGAGGAGGGCCGGGCCCGGTGAGTTCCTCAAGGAGCGACATGTACGACGTGGTCGACTACGACTTCGGCCCGGCGGCCCGCAACCGGCTCGCCGATACGACCCGGCGCGGCCGCGAGGGGGCGGTCGCCGCGCTGGAGACCTTCTATTACGCGCTGAACAACGCCGACGCCGACGCGCTCGCCGAGGTCTGGTCCGACGACGAGCTCGCCCAGCTCGATAATCCGGTCGGCGGCATCATCCGGTCCGGGGCGGCCATCGCCGGCCTGTACCGCCGGATCTTCGCGAGCGGCATGGACCTGAGTGTCACCTTCACCGACGCCGCGACCTACCTCACGGCGGACACCGCGGTCTTCGCCGGCCGCGAACGCTGTGAGTACACCGACCCCGAGCGCGGACGGGTGCCGGTGGAGTTCCGCACGAGCCGTTTCTTCGCCTGGGTTCCCGATGACGGACGGTGGCGGCAGATCCACCATCACGGCAGCGTCGACGACCCCGACGCGCTGCGCGCCTACCAGGCCGCCGTACGCGGCTGAGCGCGCGAGGGATCGCGACCTGGCGCGGCGGCGGAAATGCACCACCCGCACGCGGCGCCGGGCGCGAAAGATCTCGAAATGGAAACGCTCCACGCGGCCGGTAGAGCGCGTTCGACCTCGGCCGGGACCGCGGATAAGGAACGGTCGCCCCGCCTAATGTCGCTCACCGTAATCACCGGGCGATTTCCGACGTGGCACCAGCGACTGGGAGATACCTGAGAAACCCCGGAATGGCCTTTCAGTGATCGATAGTATGATGCCCGGATTGTGCGGGGTCGATCACATGTACGGCTCGAACGTTCTCTGTGCTGAGTTGGCATGGTCTGCAGCAGAGTGGGGTCCCAGGGGTGCATCGCAGGATGAAAGTGACATGGTCGAGTCGTTGGTTCGCGCCGCTGGCGGCCGGGGTGCTCCTCGCCCCGATCGCGGCCTGCTCGTCGAGCGGTAACGCCAGCCAGTCGGCGGCCAAGGCTCCGGACGCGGCCGCGACGATCACCCCGGCGAACGGGGTCTCGAAGGTCCGCCCGGACAAGGGTGTGCAGGTGACGGCGTCGAGCGGCGAGATCGACCAGGTCACGGTGCAGGGCGGCGGGCGTACCGTCGAGGGTGTCCTGTCGGCGGACAAGAAGAGCTGGCAGACCAAGTGGACGCTCAAGCCGGGCACCGCCTACACGGTGACGGCGACCGCCAAGAACGCCGGCGGCAAGGTCACCACGGCGACGAGCAAGTTCACCACGATGAAGGCGTCGTCCACCATCTCGGTCAGCGACGTGACGCCGCGCGCGAAGGAGACGGTCGGCATCGGCATGCCGATCATGATCAATTTCGACAGCCCGGTCACGAACAAGGCGGCGGTGGAGAAGGCCCTGGAGGTGCGTTCGACCAAGCCGGTCGAGGGCGCCTGGCGCTGGATCACCTCGCAGGAGGTCATCTTCCGCACGAAGTCGTACTGGCCCGCCCACACGTCGGTGTCGGTGGTGGCGCACATGGCGGGTGTCCGCGCCTCGTCCAAGTCGTACGGCACGAAGGACTTCACCCGCACCTTCAAGATCGGCGCCTCGCATATCGCGAAGGTCAGCCTCAAGACGCACAAGAGCAAGGTCTACGTCGACGGCAGGCTCGCCAAGACCATTCCGGTCAGCGGCGGCATGGGCGGCGGCGACTCCCACGGCAACGACTTCCGCACGACGAGCGGCATCCACCTCGCGATGGGCAAGCTCCCCGAGGTCTGGATGACCTCGCCCAACATCAAGAAGGGCGAGTCGGGCTACTACCACGAGCTGGTGCTGAAGGACGTACAGATCAGCAACAGCGGTGAGTACCTCCACCAGAGCCCCGGCGAGTACCAGTGCCTCGGCCACAGCAACTGCAGCCACGGCTGCGTCCGCCAGAGCGTCGCCGGCGCCCGCTGGTTCTTCAACCTCAGCCTGCGGGGCGACGTCATCAACATCACCGGGTCCACCCGGAAGCTGGAGTGGAACAACGGCTGGGGCTTCTACCAGATGCCCTGGAAGACCTGGGTCAAGGGCAGCGCCCTGAAGAGGTCGGTGACGACCGTGGCGACCGGCGGGGACACCACCCCGACCACGCCACCCGCGGCCTCCCCGAACTGAGCACCGCGCACGACAATGGAACCCGTGGGGACACACCCCACGGGTTCCGTCGTTTCTGGAGGGTGTCATGACCGCCACGGTGACCATTCTGACCTGCGGCTACGCCGGTGAGCGCGTCGCCGGGACCGTGACCCTGATCCACGACGGCGACCTGGTCGCCGTCGTCGACCCCGGCATGGTCGCCGACCGCCGGATGATCCTCGATCCGCTCGCCGAGGCCGGCTTCGGCGTCGGCGACGTCACCGACGTGGTGTTCTCCCACCACCATCCCGACCACACGCTCAACGCCGCGCTGTTCCCGGCGGCCCGTTTCCACGACCACTGGGCGATCTACTCCGGCGACCTGTGGGAGAGCCGCGACGCGGAGGGCTTCCGGCTCTCGCCGTCGGTGCATCTGGCGCGCACCCCGGGGCACACCGCCGAGGACGTCACGACTCTCGCCGAGACCGCCACCGGCCTGGTGGCCGCCACACACCTGTGGTGGACCTCCGAAGGGCCGGAGGAGGACCCGCTGGCCGAGGACCCGGCCGCGCTCCGCGCCTCACGCGAACGCGTGCTCGCGCTGCGCCCCGCCCTCATCGTGCCGGGCCACGGCGCGCCGTTCCCGCCGCCCGCCTGACCGGAACGCGCGGGGTGACCGGTGCGGGCCGGTCACCCCGCGGTTCCTCACGGCGCCGCCGCCGCGCTCTGCGGTCGCAGCGGCACCGGCGACAGCCGGTCGCCGCGGTCCACGAGCCGCAGGCAGGCCGCGGACAGCAGGCCGAGAAGCAGCAGCACCAGCCAGGGCAGGCTCGCCATGCCCATACTGTGCGACAGGCCGAGCGCGGCCGCGCTGACCAGGTTGCCGAAGACGCCGCCGAAGCCCGACAGCAGGTTGTTGACGCTGTAGTACGTGCCGATCACCCGGCCGCCCGAGAGGTTGGCGATCGTCGCCATCTCGAACGGGTGCAGCATCATCGACCCGATGCTGAGCGTCGCCGCGCACAGGAGGATCGGCAGCAGCCGGACGACCGTCGAGCCCTGCAGCGGCGGCAGCATCAGCGGCACGAACGCCACGCCCATGAGGATCAGGCCGCGGACCATCGCCTGACCCGCCGTCCAGCGCTTCTCGCACCAGGTGATCAGGCGGACCTGAAGGGCGAGGCCGAGGATCGCGGACATCACGAACAGCACGGTCATCCCCGCGTGCCCGGCGGAGACGTGCCGGATCTCGAGTGGCAGCCCGAACGTGATCTGGAACGTCAGCGCGTAGGAGGCGAACATCGTCCCCGCGAAGGCCAGGAACGGCCGGTTGCTCAGCGCCTCCCGCCAGTCGGCCCAGATCGGCCGGGACGAGCCGGTCTCCGGCCCGGAGACGGCGGGCAGGAAACGCCACTGCGCCGCCGCGAGCGCGAGCAGGATGACGACCGAGGCCAGGCTCACCGTGCGGAAGCCGAAGGCGATGAGCGGGATGCCGACGAGTGGGCCGACCAGCACACCCAGGCGACGGCAGACGCTGAAGACCGCGAACGCGTCGACGATCCGCTCGCTCTCCTCGTGCGCGAGGTAGGCGCGGTTGGCCGGGATGAACAGCGCGCTGGAGACTCCCGTCAGCACCGACGCGGCGATCACCCACGGGAGGCTGCCGAACGCCGCGTACATTCCGCAGCCGACGGCCTTCAGCAGGCAGCCCGCGATGATCATCGGCTTGTACCCGATGCGGTCGGCGAGCGTGCCGCCGATGACGAAGAGGCCCTCGCTGAAATGGCGCAGGCTCATCACGATGCCGACGATCCAGACCGCCACCCCGACCCCGTGCACCAGGTGGTCGGCGAGGTAGGGCACGAGCATGAGAAGGGCGATGCTCACGCCGATCTCGTTGATGAACAGGATCTGGGCGGGCCGGCCGAAGGACCGGAACTGCCGCAGGGTCGCGATCATGCGCCACCTCCACGGCGTGCCGGCGGGCCGTCCGGCGGCCGACCGGGGGCGCCCCCCGTCCGGTCGCCCGGACACGCCCCCGGCGGTAACCCCGGCGTCGCCGGCCGGACGGCCGGCGGTGGGGCCGGCACGCGCACGCGTGGACGACGACATCGCGTCGCCGCGGGCGCGTCCGGCCCCTCCCGGACTCCGTGGTCGAGTGTGATCCCCGACATCTCCGCTCCTATCGAATGGCACGACGGACCGGAGGCCAGCGATGTTCTGACCCCCGTGACCTGCGCTGATTACTTTCAGTAGCCCACTACTCTTAGTAGTGGGCTCTTTGCCATGCGTGAGGAGTAGCCGCGCGGGTGTACCGCACTACCCTTCAGGAGACATCAGCGTCCACAGCGGCCCCACCGGCATCAGCGGCGGCGGACCAGCAGCATCGCTGCGTCGTCGGTGATCCGCCCGCCGACGTGACGCAGCACGTCGGAGCGCATCTCCTCCAGCGCCTTCTCCGGGTCGGCGGCCTTCAGCAGCCCGCTGCGGTCGGCCAGGGGGTAGAAGCGGCCCTCGCTGTCGCGTGCCTCGATCACGCCGTCGGTGTAGAAGAGCAGCCGGTCGCCGGGCGCGAATCCGATGGTGTACGGCCGCGGCCGGATGTCGGCGAGCCCGGTCAGGCCCAGCGGCGGCGCGACGTCGTCCGGTTCGGCGAACGCGCCGACGCCGCCCTGGCGCAGGATGAGCGGCGACGGGTGACCGCAGTTGACGAGCGTCGCGGTGTCGCCCTCGTCGAACTCGGCCAGCACGGCGGTGACGAACTTCTCCCCCGACAGCTGCCGGCCCAGCGACGCCTCGATGCGCGCCACCACCCCGGTGAGCTCGGGCTCGTCGTAGGCGGCCTCGCGGAAGGCGCCGAGGACGGCCGCCGCGGTCTCCACCGCCTCCAGGCCCTTGCCCTGGACGTCGCCCACGATCACCCGGACCCCCGAGCGGGTCGAGGCGACCTCGTACAGGTCACCGCCGATGCGTGCCTCGGCGGTCGCGGAGGTGTAGCTGACCGCGACGTGCACCGGGCCGACCCGGCGCGGCACCGGGCGCAGCAGCACCTGCTGGGCCACCTCGGCGACCGAGCGGACCTCCGCGAGCAGCCGCTCGCGCTTCTGCCGTCCGGAGCTGGCGAACACGCTCGCGACCGTGATGCCGGCCACCATGGCGAGCATGAGGGTGTTCTGCCGCCGGCCGAGCGCGTGGCTGTGGGAGCTGAGCAGCACGTCGAGGACGAGCGCGGCCATGCCCACGAGCGCGGTGCGCCGCATGCCGCACCACAGCGCCGCGAACGCCGGCCCGAGCGCGAGCAGCGGCCGGAACCGTACGTCCGGGCCCGCGAGCAGGTCGCTCAGCCCGACGACGCCCATCGCCAGGAACGGCAACCAGCGAAGCCACGGCCCGGGTCCCCCGGATCCCCCCAGATCAGTGATGGCGCCACCCCCGTCATCCCCCTGCGGCAGGATAACGTCCGGCCGGCGCCGGACCGGGTTCTTTCCGCCACCCGGCGTGCGTGGCGGCGGACTCTCAGGGCGTCAGCGTGAGCGTCCGCCGGGCCTCGCGCCGGATCGTCTCCGGCGTGGCGCGCATCGGGACCGTCTCGCCCCGCGCCCAGAGTTTCGCCTGGTCCCAGTAGTGCGTGTCGAAGGCGTGCCCGGACTCGCCGGTCAGGTTGATCCATCGCGACCGGTCGAGGTCCGCGAGGTCGACGATCATCCGCATGGAGGGCACCCAGTCGACCCCGTAGCCGGTCTGGGCGTTCGAGCCGGTGGCGTCGACGAGCGAGTCGCCGCCGGCCAGGCGCAGCGGGCCGCGGTTGAACAGCCACTCGATCGGCCCGATCCCCGAGTCGCCGAACGTCTCGTTGGTCAGCTCCAGCCGGTGCAGGTCGCCCCACTTCCACTTGGCGGGGTCGCCGCCGAGGCGGTGGCGCAGCTCGGCGTCGGCGTCCTTCATGGCCGCGCGCAGGACGTCGTCGCGGGTCTCCCTCACCCCGGCCGTCCGCACGTCGTCCCACCAGGGGTCGTCGGGCCGGCCGAGCAGGTTCCGCAGCACCTCGAACCAGCGGTCGCCGCCGTCGGGACGGGCGCCCTCCGGCAGCTCGTCGTTGAAGGTGCGGATGAGCAGGTGCCGGTAGACCGCGTTGTAGTACGCCGCGGGCGCGGAATCGGCGCCCTGGGTGAAGTCCCAGCCGCGCAGCAGGTTCACCGCCGCGCCCGAGCCGACGCGGAGCAGGTGCGGCACGAGCGTCGGCGCGAACCCGTTGCGGTCGTCCATCTGGATCCGCGCCATCCCCGCGGCGTCCATCACCGGCGTCTGCCGGACGAGCTCCTGGATCCGCGCGGCGCGGTAGCCGTACGTCCAGTCCTTGGTCAGCAGGTCCGGGTAGCCGGGCCCGGTGGCGGCGTTGTTCGCGGTGACGATGTAGCCCTGTTCGGGGTCGTAGACCGCGGGCAGCCGGTCGAAGGGGAGGTAGCCCTTCCACTCCTGCTCCCCCGTCCAGCCCTCGGCGGGCCAGGTGCCGTCCCCCTTCGTACGGATCGGGATGCGCCCCGGCGCCTGGTAGCCGATGTTCCCGTCGACGTCGGCGTACACGAGGTTCTGCGCGGGCACGTCGAAGGACGCCGCGGCGGTGCGGAACTCGGACCAGTTCCGCGCGGTGTCGATCAGCCCGATGGCGTCGGCCGTACGGCCCGGGTCCAGCGCCGTCCAGCGGAGCGCGACGGCGAGCCCGTTCCCGGCCTGGCGCGCGTCGTCCATCGCGTCCGACAGCAGCGGGCCGTGCCGGGTCGCCCGTACGGTGATGGTGACCGGCCTGCCGCCCGCGACCTTGATCTGCTCGGTCCGCGTCTGGAGCGGCTCCCGGCGGCCCTTGTACTCGTACGTCCCGCCGCTCACGCGCTCCAGGTACAGATCGGTGACGTCCGGGCCGAGGTTCGTGAAGCCCCAGGCGACGCGCTGGTTGTGCCCGATGACGACGCCGGGGACGCCGGAGAAGGTGAAGCCGCTGACGTCGAACGGGCAGGCCTGGCCCACCTGCCGGCAGTGCAGGCCGGCCTGGTACCAGAGCGAGGGCATGGCGGGCGCGAGGTGCGGGTCGTTGGCGAGGAGCGGCTTTCCGGTGGCGGTCCGGCTGCCCGCGACCACCCAGGAGTTCGAGCCGAGACCGGGCGCGCCGTTGCCCATCAGCGTCGGCATGGCGTTGACGGCGGCGGAGACCTTCGCCAGCGCGGGCGGCAGCGTACGCGCGCGGGGCTCGTTCACCGGGCCGCCCCTTGCCTCCTTGCCGCCGGAGACGATGACCGGGTTCCGGTCGTACGGGTAGGCCGGGTAGAGCTGGTCGACGCGGTCCCTGGGCACCTTCGTGGCGGCCAGCGCGCGGCCGAGCTCGTCGTCCATGTTGCTGCGCAGGTCCCAGGCCATGGCCTTGAGCCAGGCGAGCGAGTCGACCGGCGTCCACGGCTCAGGGTGGTAGCCGGTGCGCTGGAGACCCAGCACGGAGTACTCCAGGCTCTGCGTCGCGGTGTTCGGATGCTGCCGCAGCCACGCGTTGACGCCCTGGGCGTACGCCTGGAGGTAGCGCCGCGTTTCGGGACGGAGGAGGGGCAGCTCCCGCTCGGCCACGCGGCGCCAGCCCATCGTCCGCACGACCTTGTCGGTGTCGAGCGTCGTCCGGCCGAACAGCTCCGAGAGCCGGCCGGCGGTGACGTGGCGGCGGAAGTCCATCTCCCAGAACCGGTCCTGCGCGTGCACGTAACCCTCGGCGCGCATCAGGTCGTCGGCGTCGTCGGCGTAAATCTGCGGGATGCCGTACCGGTCGCGGTAGACGGTGACGTCCTTGCTCAGCCCCGGGACGGCGATCCGGCCGCTCGTCCGCGGATAGGACCGCCGGACCGTCCACCGCGCGTACAGGGTGAGCACCAGGGCGAGGATCAGGAGCACGATCAGGACGCGGACCAGCCAGCGGGCCGGGCGGGGCAGCCGCCCGAGCGGCGCGAACCTCGTCATGGACGCCTCTTTCCGTACCAGGATGGATGGCAGGCTAGACCACCGCGCCTCCTTTTCGTCCGGGCCTGGTGGCATGTGGCCTGTGCGGGGCGGCGTCGCCCGGATCGTTGTCCCTGATCCCCGGCCTGCACACGGGGAACGTCGGCTGCACGGTCGAGCCGCACCCGCTGTCCGCCGTCACGTCGTTCGGCCGCGAAGGCTACGCCACCCTCTTCGCGGAATTGGGCGCGGTTTTCGAACTGCCGATTACCCGAATATGACCGGCGACGAAAATCGAGGAGAATTGGAGCTCACGTGGGAGCGGATCCACGGAATGCCCCGTTCACCGGCGCCCTCGGAGGTCCGGTTCAGGACGGAGCCCTCCACGCCCGGCGAAGGGCCGCACGGCGGTGCCGTGACGAGGCCTCGGCGACCTCGCCGGCGGAGTGACGTGGACGAGCACCCCCGCCCCGCCTGAATGTACGATTTCTGCAGTCCTAAATAGGGATTTACCAGGGGGATATTCTGGACCTTTCGGGAAGCCGCCAGAGAAGCGTCCGATCGCCTTTAGACTTTGTCGCGGGAGCTCCGGAAGCATGTGTGCCTTCGGGGAGATTCCATCGAAAGGGCGACCCCTTGTTCGTGGCGAGGGGCCGCCGAACCGCGACCGCGCGGATCCCACTGCGAGGGGCGTCCTGTCCCCCGAGGCCGTGACGCCCCTCGCACCCGGGTCGCACCGCCCACGGCCGCGGAACCGACCGCCGCGGCCGTACGTTGAGTGGCACATGACCGCCGTCCTCGCGCTCATGGCCGTGATCTCGATCCCCGGGCTGGTGCTGCTGCTCGTCGCCCTCGCCTCGATCGACCGGATGGGCCGGGCCGCGCACCGTCGGCTGCGGCTGCCCTGGCGCTCGCCGGAGTCCGGGCAGGCGCTCGCGGCGCCCGGGCTCGACGAGATGCAAGCGATCTTCTATGCCACCAAACGGCACGAGCTCGACGAACGGCGGACCTCACTCATGCTCCGTGACGAGGAAGGCGACGGCGCGCCGCCCCGCAGCGAGGTCGACCTCGACTCCGGCAAGGCGGTCATCCGAAACTCGCGGCAGGGGCCCGCCGAACCGCGACCGCGCTGATCCCACCGCTCGGGCGCCCCGCTCTCGACGCCGTGCACATTTTGAGAATCATTGCACCATGCCCGCAGAAGTTCCCGGCCTCAGTACCGTGCAGAGGACACGCATCCAGAGGGCGCAATGCGGCACGGGGAAGCCATTTGAGCAGCGTTGGACACATCGCGGGTGACTCGATATTCCGAGCCGCGTTCCGTTTTCTGCGTTCGCCGAAGGTCGGCGGCAAGGTGGCCGCTGACGGAGTCCACTACCTGAAAGTCGGCAAGGGATCGACCCGGCCGTTGAAGGTCACCCTCTCGGACGGCGCCAGGAAGATCTACAAAGTGAACCCCAGGTCGAGCGCCCGCGCTTCCGTTCCGGCCGACGGAATCACGAATCGCGAGGTCGCCGCTTATCGGTTGGACAGGCTCCTCGGATTCGACCTGGTCCCGAAGACCGAGTTCTGGGCGGGAAAAAACGGGCGCGGCTCACTACAGGACTGGGCAAAGGACGTTAAAGGTGGCCTTTCGGTCAATTCCTATGCAATGGCCGATCGAGAACGGATGGCGATCTTTGACTATGTGGCCGGTAACACCGACCGGCATTCCGGAAATTATCTGACCCGGAGGGACAACGGTCGGCCGTTGGCCATCGATCACGGATATTGCTTCCCCAGCTCCGACAAGAGCCCGATCATTTCCGACTTCGTGGCCGACCGGTTCGACCGGCCGATCAGTGATGAGGTCATCGCGCAGGTGAGATCCGTGAGCCCGCAACGGCTCGCGGATGAGCTACGCTCCTGCGGGCTCGACGAAGACGCGGTCGCCGGGGCGGCGGCGCGTCTGCGCGAGGTGCAGCAACGGGAACCGGGCAGGATCCAAGGGACGGCATGGCCCGGCATGATCCAGGATTCCTTCCGCGTCCCGGTCCGAAGGGTGAACCTTCCGCCGGAATGGCTGTGAAGCGACTGGAGGCTGTCTGATGTCGGATAACGCGCCGACTCGCGTCGCCCTGTACGTATCCGCGTCAGGCACCGACGAGCGCGTCGCGGAGTTCCGCTGGAGTCCCGGTTCAGCGGTGGAGCTCACCGTTTTCGACCCGGATTGGGGCACCCTCGCCGAGCAGTACTACCGCCGCGGCGTTCCGCTCGTCACCGAGATGCGCACGGTTCCCCGCAGCGAGGCGGAGGCGTTCATGCGCGCCCTGCTGGAGCCCAGATCGATGAGCTACTACGAGTTCGTTGACGAAAGCCGGCCGAACTCGAGCGGTCCCTGACGGCGATCCGCCGCCGGAGCCGCTCGGCGAGGGCCGCCTATACCGGGCTCTCGGCGAACAGTTCCAGGTGACGGCACCGTGGGCAGCGGTACACGTCGATCGCCCACTGCGGGCGGCCCATCACCTTCGCGCCGCCGAAGACGCCCCGTTGCAGCGCCCCCTCGACCCACCGCGCGAAGCCCTGGGAGCCTTCTCCCGCGTCCCGGATGAAACCCGGCTCCAGACCGCTCGTACCGCAGTGCGTGCATTTCCTGTCGCTCATGGCCGGAGCCTAGAGGACGGCCCGCCGATCAGGCGGTGACATTCCTCGGTCGCGCCCTCAGCTGGTCGGCGGAGAAGGCGGCCGGCGATTCTCGGCTGCGGGCGTCCATCCCCTGGTAGAACGAGGCGATCCGTTCGAGTCCTGGAGCCGAGGGCTCGACGAGTGCGCGGCGGCGGTCCCGCGGGTCCGGTCAGCGCCGGACGTATCCCGCCTTCTCCAGGCGGTCGATCATGTGCGTGACCACGCCGGTGGTGCGGCCGAGCCGGGAACCGAGCTCGCCACGGTGGAGGTTCCGGCGCGGCCGAGCACGTGCAGGCAGAACAGGCCGGTCGGCGCGATGGCGAGACGCTGGGCGATCAGGTCGTTCAGGCGCGCCAGGGCTCCGGCGAGGTCTGTCATGGCCGCGATGATCCGGTCGGCCGGTGCGTCGGTCTGGTCGTTCCCGGCAGCTCGCGCCCGGCCTGATCGGCGAGGCGGACGGCCGGGCACGGATCCTGCGCCCGCCGGACGATGAGGCGGAGACCCGGCGGCTCCACGCGGCCGCCTTCGCCTGTCCCACCCGCTCCATCCGCCCGGCGTCAGGGCGGCCGGACCCGGCCCTCGACCCCTTTCCGATGGCCTTGGACGAGC
Source organism: Actinoallomurus sp. CA-142502 (assembly GCF_050936355.1). Lineage (NCBI taxonomy): Bacteria > Bacillati > Actinomycetota > Actinomycetes > Streptosporangiales > Thermomonosporaceae > Actinoallomurus > Actinoallomurus sp. CA-142502. The sequence continues at coordinate 5,007,419 of NZ_JBNJMY010000001.1, read as the reverse complement.
CAGGACGGCCGGCCGCGGTTCGAGTGGATCCTGCCGGGCCACGGTGACCGCCGCCGCCTCGCCGCCGATGAGATGTCCCGGCGGCTGCGAGCGCCGGCCGACCACAGCCGAGGGCTACGGCCGAGGCCGATCGACTTCACCGCCGTCCGCCGGTGAGGCCGGCGCCGCACCGTCAGCGGGCCGCTCCGGCGGTGCGTACGCCGGTGTTCGCACCGCTGAGGCGCAGGGCGAGCGCCGGGCACATCTCGACCGCCTGGCGAGTGTCGGCCAGCAACCGGCGGGGCACGTTCGCGCCGTCGATGACCGGGAAGCCGTGTTCGTCCAGGCGCACCAGGTCCGGCAGCAGGTGCCCGCACAGGCCGTGGGCCGCGCAGCGCGTCCAGTCGACGGTGAGCCGCAGGCCCGTGTCCTCGGCATGCGCGACCGCCGGCTCCTCCTCGATCGGCAGCAGCCCGCGTACGGGACGGCCGCAGGTGCCGTCCGCCAGGTGCTTCTCGACGTCGGCGGCGAACGCGGTCAGCGCCGAGGTGACGAACCGGGCGGAACCGTCCGGATGGTGGCAGGCTCCCCGGCCCTTCACGGTCTGCGTCCCCTGCCGTACGGCCGCCAGCGCCTCGCGGCCGCGCCGGCCGGACGCCAGGGCGTTCAGCGACCGGGCGATGGCCGGCACCCCGAGCCGGCAGGGCCCGCACTGGCGCGCCGACTCCTCCCCGAGGTACGCCGCGACGCGGGCGACCTCGCCGAGCGGGCAGACGCCCTTGGGAAGCGGCAGGATGATGCCGGCCCCGAGCGCGCCGCCCGCCTTGGCGATGCCCTCGCGCGACACGAGCGCGCGGTTCGCGGCGGGCGGGGTGATCCAGGTGCCGTGGTACCCGCCGACGAGGACGCCCTGACCGACCTTGGCGCCGCCGAGGTCGAGGATCTGCGCCAGCGGTACGCCGGCCGGTGTCTCGATGACGCGCGGCCGCCCGTCGGCGCCCCAGACGGTCAGCAGCACGGTGCCCGGTTCCGCGGCCGTGCCGACCGCGGAGTACAGGTCCGGGCCGAGCTGCGAGACCAGCGCCAGCTGGGCGAAGGTCTCGGCGTTGGACAGCAGGGTCGGCAGCCCGTCCACGCCGGAGTCGGCGGCCCGCACCTTGCGGCCGGGCGGCACGGCGGGATTGCCGTTGACCCCATTGACGAGCGCTCCGCCCTCGCCGGTGACGAACCGTTCGGGCAGGCGGACCATGCGCACGAAGCCGCCGAGGCCGCTCTCGGCGATCGCGGTGCGCATCGAGCGTGCGGGCCGGCCCTGGTCGGTGACGGCGACGACGACCTCACGGGCGCCGAGCGCCTTGGCGGCCAGGAGCGCGCCGTCCAGGATCAGGTGCGGCGTGCGGTCGAGCAGGAACTTGTCCTTGTGGCTCGCGGGCTCGCCCTCGGTGGCGTTGACCAGGACCACCGGCCGGCAGTCCCGGCGGCGCACGGACGAGACGACCGCGGCCACCTTGCGGGCGAACGGGAACGCCGCCCCGCCGCGTCCCCGCAGGTCGACCTTCTCGGCCAGATCGATCATCTCGCGCAGGCGACGGCGGCGGAACGCGCCGTGGACGGCCCGGTGCGTGGCCTGGTCGATGCGCTGGAGGCGGTCGAGCCCGGCGCCGAGCCGTACGGGGCTGAGGTGTCGGAACTCGGTCATCGCCGATCACCGGACCGGGCGCCGGTCTCCGCCCGCAGTGACGCCCAGAACTTCTCGTCGGGCACGTCGGCCTCCGAGCGGGTACGGGGCGTCGCCGCCTGGGGCCGCGCGTGCGCTCGCGCGCCGAGCATGCGGCGGTCACGTGCCATGCGCGGCAGCCGGCTCGCCGCCGCGGCCATCACGACCGCGAAGCAGATGACGTAGCTCCACGTCACCCAGGACTTGGGCGCGCGGCCGGCCGACAGTCCGTGGATCATCGCCAGCGGCCACATGACGTACGCGGTAGCGTGCACGGCCCGCCACAGCCAGGGCCGGGAGCGGGCCACGAAGCGGCCGCGGAGGACGCCGGTCACCAGCGCCAGGACCAGCAGGTCACCGGCGATGGTGCCCAGGCCGACGTACAGGCGGCCCGCTCCGCCGGCGAACGGGACGACGGCCTCCAGGACGCCGGCGTGCGCCTCCATGATCTTCAGCAGGATGTGCGTCACCAGGAATCCGACGGCCAGCACCGCCATCGCGCGGTGCGCCGCCTGGAAGAGGATCCGGAACCGGATCGGCACGCGGTGCTGCGCCGCACCCACGCCGGCGGTGACCGCGGCCGTCAGCGCGACCAGCGTGAAGACGCCGGAGAAGAACTCCAGGAAGTCCTGTGCCCACAGGACCGCCGAGGCGCCGGGCCTCGTGCGCGCCACGGCGAGGACGGCGACGAGGAGCAGCAGGGTCACGACCGCGGGCCGGACGCGCCGGCGTTCACCGGCGAGCGCGGCGTCAGGTCTGGGCATCGACACCCCCGGGTCCGGCGGCCGGGTCCGGCGAGCGGTCCGGGTCGGTCTTGGGCTTGGCCGGGGTGGGGCTGGGCGAGACGTCGATGCCGAAGTTGAGCAGCGGGTTGCCCGCGTCGACGCGTACGCCGTCGCGTTCGGCGAACGCCTCACCGGGAGCGTCGTGCACCGTCCATCCTCCGATCCGCCTTCCGTCCAGCGAGACCGGACCGCCGGCGTCCCGCAGCCCGAAGCGGACGAGCGGGCGGGACGCTCCACCGCCGCCGCAGGGCTGGTCGGTGCCGGTGTGCCCGAGGTAGTCGCCCTGCCGTACCGGCTCGCCGTCGGGTACCTCGGTGAGCCGGTCCAGCTGGTAGTACTCGGTGGTGGTGCCGTCGTCACCGATCACCAGCACCAGGCCGCGGTCCGGCGAGGAGGAGCACAGCCGGTAGATCCGTCCCGACGAGGCGGCGAGGACCCGGCCGTCGCCGCCGCCGAAGGACAGGCCGTGGTCCGTGGGCACCAGCGCCCACGACTGGCCGATGGTCCAGGGCAGCATCAGCCGCGTTCCCGCCGGAGCGCTCCGGGCCTTGCCGAATTTCTGCAGGGTGGTGCGCTCACCGGCGGACAGGATCGAGGTGGGCGCCTTGGCCACCATGGCGGCGAAGTCCGGGGTGCCGGCCAGGGCCGCCTGCCACGTCGTGCCGGTGGCGTGGGCGAGGAAGAGCGAAGCCTCGGGCATCGCGGTGCTGTCGTCCGGCGGCGGTATCGCCTCCGTACCGAGCACCCACATCCGCTTCTTGTCGAACCGGCTCTGGTGGACGACGGGTGAGGCGACCGTCCGCACGCCGTACTCGCTGCGCGCGGCGGCACCACGGCGGTCCAGCACCAGCTTCTTGACCTGGCGGTCGAGCAGTGTGGCCGGGCTGACCGGCTTGCGGCGCTGCTTCGAACGCGACGGTGGCGTGTGCCGCGCGCCACCGCGCGTGGGGCCGGGAGCGGCGACCGGGCGGTGGCGGGGGCCGACCGGAAGCACCTTCTCCTCGACGATGGCGGCCAGCACGAGGCCGACGGCGACGACAAGCGCCGTGCTGACCGCGCCGGCCCGGTTGACCAGCGAGAGCAATAAACGCGCGCTACGCGGTGAACCGGGCGACGCCACTTTTCGGTGACGGCTGGGCATCGAACCACCTCCTGGGGGACCTGAAGTGATCCAAAACCGATGCGAGGAGTGTAAGAGCTCGTCCGAATCAACGCACTCATCTCGGGAGAAAACCCGAAAATCCCTACATGTCGGGCAGAGGCGAGGCCGACCGGAGCCGTCTCGCTCAGGTGAGGATCGAGCGGCCGCCGAAACGGAGACGCGGCCGATCCTGAACCGCGTGGCGCCGCTCCCGGCGAGGCGTACGGTCAGGGCGTCTCGTCGGCGAACACCGACTCCGCCGATCCCTGGTGGCTCAGGACCGGGTCAGGGCGAGGTGAGCGCGTCGAGGGCGGCGTCGACGTCCGCCTCCGTGGTGTAGAGGTGGAAGGACACGCGCAGGCGGCCGTCTCTCACCGCCGCGCGGACGCCCGCGGCCTCCAGGCGCTCCTCCGCTCCGGGGACGTCCACGCTCAGGATCGCGCTGTCCGACGGGGGCAGGCCGAGGCCCGCGCGGAAACGGTTCGCGAGCGCCACGTTGTGCGCCCTGATCGGCTCGACGCCGATGTCGTTCAGCAGGTCCAACGACGGTGCGGCGCCGACGTAGGAGAACCACGCGGGCGAGATGTCGAAGCGCCGGGCCGAGGCGGCCAGCCGGAGCGGCGGGCCGTAGTAGGCGTGCTCCTCCCCCGCGTACCAGCCGGCGGCGACCGGGCGGAACCGGTCGCGTACCGCCTCGCCGACGTAGCAGAACGCGGCGCCGCGCGGGGCCATCAGCCACTTGTACGCCGCGCAGACGAGCACGTCGTAGCGCGTCGCGTCCACCGGCAGCCAGCCGACCGCCTGAGTGGCGTCCGCGACGACCAGCGCGCCCGCGGATCGAGCGGCGGCCAGGACGTCCTCCACCGGCGCGAGCTCACCCGTCGCCGACTGCACGACGCTGAAGGCCACCGCCGCCGTACGCCGGTCGATCGCGTCGGCCAGCCGGTCCGGCGGCACGGTCCGTACGTTGAGGTCCTGGACGAGCCAGGGGAACAGGTTGGAGGTGAACTCGATGTCGGGCACGACCACGTCCGCTCCGGGCGGCAGGGACGCGGCGACGGGCGCCAGCAGCTGCGAGACCGTGGCGCCGACCGCGACATCGTCGGCGGAGGCCCCGACCAGCCGCGCGAACGCCGCCCGAGAACGCCCCGTCGAGACGTCCCACTCGGCCCACGGCCGGGCGCCCCGCTGCCACTCGTCCAGCGCCCGGCGTACCGCCTCGACCGTCGGTCTCGGGGGCAGGCCGTAGCTCGCCGTGTTCAGCCAGCCCGGCTCGGGCTCCCACAGAAGCACCGCATCGTTGAGATCCACGGTTCCAGTGTGCCCGCGGGCTGCCCGCGCCGGTTCCGGCCGTTATCGTCGAGACATGGCGGAGGATGAGGGATCCGTTCGGGTCGACGTCTGGATCTGGTCGGTACGGCTCGTGAAGACGCGGTCGATGGCGACGGCGGCGTGCCGGGCCGGACATGTCCGCGTCAACGACCAGCGCGTCAAGCCGGCGTCCGCCGTACGGCCGGGCGACGAGGTACGGCTGCGCCACGACGGACGCGAGCGGATCGTGGTCGTGCGCCGCATCGTGAGCAAGCGCGTGGGCGCGGCCGTCGCGCAGGAGTGCCTCACCGACAACAGCCCGCCCCCGCCGCCGCGCGAGCTGCTGATGCCGGTCGCGCGCCGAGAGCGCGGCGCCGGCCGCCCCACCAAGCGCGAGCGCCGGGAGATGGACCGCCTCCGCGGCCACTGACCCACCACGCGAAGGCGGCACCCCGCTACCGCGAACCGCTGCGCCCCGGGGACACCGCCGCGCGGTGCTGATGCCCGTCGCACGGCGCGGGGTCCCCAAGGCGGGGCGCCAGAAAATCGGCCACGGCCACGGGCCCGCCGCGCGGGGCGGCACCCCGGTGACGCGGACCGGGGTCGCTCAGGTGCGCGCCTCGACCGGGGCGACGCGGGCCGCGAGGTTCTCGCGGAGGCGGGTCAGGCGGGCGATCTCCTCGTCCAGCGCGGCGATCCGCCGCTGGACGACTCCCGAGCCCCACTTGCACGCGGCCGGGTCCCCGTACGGCGGCAGGGTGTCGCCCTCGAAGATGTCGAGGCGGTCGGCGCAGCTGCGGACGTCGGCGACCGTCAGGCCGAGCGAGAGCAGCTGGCGGATGATCCGCACGCGGGCGACGTCGCGCGGTCCGTACTCCCGCTGTCCGGTCGCGGTGCGCCGCAGCGGCGGCAACAGCCCGTTCTGCTCGTAGAACCGCAGAGCTCGGGGCGTGGTGCCCGCCGCTGCCGCCGCGTCGCCGATGCGCATCAGTCCTCCAGTGTCACCACGACCGTGCCCAGGTGCCGTCCGCTCATCATGTCGTGCAACGCACGGGGAGCGTTCTCGATGCCCGGAACGCGGACGTACGGGAAGGCGATCTCACCGGAGCGCAGCCAGCCGGCGAACCGGTCCAGCCACTCGGCGTCCACGCCGGCCCGGCCCGGGTTGCTGTAGCCGATCATCGTGATCTGCTTGACGATGAGCTGGAAGGAGTCGAGCTCGACCGGGGACGTCGTGCCGCCGCCGCGGTCGGACATCTGTCCCGACAAGGCTCCGACCAGCACGAACCTGGCGTCCTGGCGGGCCGCCGCCACGGCGGCGCGCAGGTCCTCGCCGCCGACGTTGTCGAACAGGACGTCGACGCCGTCCGGCGCGGCCTTGGCGAGCTGTTCCTCCAGCGGCCCGGCGCCGCGGACCACGGCCGCGTCGTAGCCGAACTCGGCCACCATCCGCTCCGCCTTGGCCGGGGAGCCCGTGCTTCCGACGACCCGGCCCGCGCCGAGCAGGCGGGCGATCTGGCCGGCCATCGACCCCACCGATCCGGCGCCGCCGGAGACGAACACCACGTCGCCGGGCCGCATCTGCGCGCGGGTGAGGGCCTCGTAGGCGGTGCGGGCCTGGGAGAGGTGCGCGACCGGGTCCGGCAGGGCGGCGCCGAGGGGCTCGCACCCCTCAGCGTCCAGGACGGCGTACTCACGCCATCCGCGCCAGTGCGCGACCAGCTCGCCAGGGCGCGGGTCACCGCCGGCCGGGGCCGTGACGACCTCGCCGATCGCCGGGCCGAACAGCGGGTCACCGGGGCGCAGCCCGGCGAACGGCGCCCCTTCGACGCTGCCGCCGATCAGCGTGCGCAGCGCGGCGAACACGTGGAAGAAGCGGTTCTTCACCAGCACCTCGCCGGGTCCGGGCTCGGGCACCGGCGCCTCGGCGACGGTGAAGTCCTCCGGCCTCGGGATCCCGGACGGCACCGCGGCGAGGCGTACCTCACGTGACGTACGGGGGTGTTCGGGCATCGTTGACTCCTCAGGAGAACGCGTGACGACAAACAGCGCCGCGACGCTAACTCCTGACCCGCACGTCAGGGGCAAGCCGGCCGTCTCACCATGTGGACGACCGTCCGTCACGCTCCCCGGAACGGCACCACGGCCTCGCTCGTGTAGGCGAGGAAGGTGAACGACTCCTGGAAGTACAGCTCGACGCTCGTCGCGTCGTGCGACAGGTAGCCGATCGAGACGTCCTGGCCGATGCGGAGCTCGAAGTCGCCACCCCGCGAGGACAGCAGGAACGCGCCGTCGATGGCCGGAGCCCAGACGATCTCCCCGTCCAGCAGGCGGGCGATGTGCTGGTGGATCGGGTAACCGTGGTCGGAGGTCTCACTCACCGCGGTGTAGGCGTCGGCGCTGAGCGCGAGGGTGTACGGGCCGCCGACGCCCGCCAGGCGGAGGGTGCTCACGGCCTGGCTGACGGCGTCCGGATAGTCGCGGACGTCGTCCGGCAGGGCGATCGCCGGGTTGGACGAGCCGGCGCGCAGGCCGGTGATGCCGGCCTGCGCGTAGCCCTCGAAGACCGCGCGGTCCTCGGCGAAGGCGATCTGGCGGGCGGCGTCCTTCACCGGCTGCCAGTCGGCGTCCTTGGCCCCGCGCTCGACGTCGTCGACCTGGCGGCGGTCGACGGTGAACGGCACCCGCAGCTCGACGATGGGCTGCACCCGGCGCGTGCGGGCGATGACGCCCTCGGCGGGCGCGGCGACGTCGTCCAGGTGCCCGGTCGGCACCGCCGACAGCTCGACGCCTCCGGGCTCGGGCACGTCGACGATCCGGCGGGCGGCCACGTGGCGCTCGAACGTCCGCCGGGCCTCCTCCTCAAGGTCGGCCCAGGCGGCGGAGGAGATCGGGGCGAGTTCGCGGTGCAGGTTGTTCATCGCGTCGTTCTTCCTTTCAGGTCGCCGATCCCCAGCGAGCCGTCGGCCGGGGCGTCGGTGATCGTCGCGGGCCGGGTCTCGACCGGTCCGGCCGGCGCCGCGGGCGGGCCGGGCGGATCCTCGAGCAGGTCGGCGCTCGGGACGAAGAACAGGGTGCCGGTCACGGCTGTGGAGAAGTCGAGGATCCGGTCGTGGCTCGCCGTACCGTCGCCGAGGAACATGCGTTCGAGCATCCGCTCGGTGACCTCGGGCGTACGGGAGTAACCGATGAAGTACGTGCCGAACTCGCCGCGTCCCACAGAGCCGAAGGGCATGTTGTCGCGCAGGATCTGGCGTTCGGTGCCGTCGGGGTCGACGATCGTGGTGAGCGCCACGTGGGAGTCGGCCGGCTTGACGTCGTCGTCCAGTTCGATGTCGTCGAGCTTCGTACGGCCGATGGCCCGCTCCTGCGCCTCGACCGTCATGTCGTTCCACGCCTGGAGGTCGTGCAGGTACTTCTGCACGATGACGTAGCCGCCGCCGGCGAAGTCCGCGTCCTCGTCGCCGATGAGCACCGCGTCCGCCGCGGCCGGCCCGACCGGGTTCTCGGTGCCGTCGACGAAGCCGAGCAGGTCGCGAACGTCCAGGTACTTGAAGCCGTGCACCTCGTCGCGTACGGTCACCACACCGCGCAGCCGCTTCATGATCTGCGCCGCCAGGGCGAAGCACAGGTCGTGCCGCTGGGCCCGGATGTGGAACAGCAGGTCGCCGGGGGTGGAGACGGCGTGGTGCACCGGGCCGGTCAGCTCCTGGAACGGGTGCAGTTCGGCGGGGCGCGGCCCGCCGAACAGGCGGTCCCACGCCTCCGAGCCGATGCCCGTGACACAGCTCAGCCGGTCCTCGGGCGCGGGGAACCCGATCGAGCGCTGGAGACCGGCCAGGTCGGGCAGCAGCTCGCGTACGACGGGCTCCCCGCCCGGGTCGATCGTCACGACCAGGAATATCGCGGCCCTGGTCAGCGGGCTGAGCACCGCCTGCGGCTCGGCGCGGCCGTTCGGCTCCCCCATTGGCGTCTCTTCCCTGCTCTCGTCCGGTTCGCGCCACGATACCGAGCCGCAGGGGTCCGGCCGGCAACCACCCGCCACGGACCGTGACAGGCCCTACTTCTCGGCGGCCTTCAGGGCGGTCTCCAGGACCCGGACCGTGTTCTCCCACTCGAAGTCGTCGTGACGGTCCGCCATGGCGCGCAGGCCCCCGGCGACGTTGTGGTAGAAGTCCGCGAACGCGACGACGCCGTCGAGGGCGCGACCGGTCCCGGTCTCGTAGCCGGAATGTCCCTCGGCGCCCTTGTAGAACTTCGTGCCGAGGTCGTCGCCGCCCCAGAAGTTGCCGATGGCGTCCAGCCTGCGCATCGCGTCCGCGAGCTTCGTGCCGATGGCGCCGCCTTCCTGGTCCAGGACGCCGGCGACGGAGCGGACATGAGCGGGGTAGAACTCCATGGGCGGCAGGGCGAGTTGCATGCCGATCCGCAGTCCGCCCGGGTCGTCGCCGATGAGGTCGCGGTTGGCCGCGTAGATGTCGCGCCACTTGGCGCTGTCCTCGTACAGGTCTTCGGCGATGCCCGACAGCGTGCTGTGGGGCGTGTCCCACGGCGTGACGGTGACGTGGGTCGGCGGGTCCGGGGGCAGGGTGGGAGGAGTCACGGTAGGGCTTCCTTCGAGGTCCGGGGGCCGGTCAGCCGGCCGGCTTGTGCGCCATGGTCGTGTAGAGCAGGGTCCGCAGCGTCGTGTCCTTGACGGTGGGCTCCAGGTCGTCGCCGCGCTTGCCGTTGAGGAAGCCGTAGGTGGGCCCGTAGCCGATGGTCCCGCCCGCCAGGCGGGACACGAAGTACTGCACGTCCTTGTTCTTGGTGATCATGCTCGCGGGCTTGACCGCGACGTCGAACACGCCGTAGAAGGCGACGGAGGCGGCGAACTCCTTCATGACCTCATCGATGTTGTCGCCCCACGAGCCGACGTCGTCGCCCCGCAGCGCCTTGACGCCGTCCATCACGGCGACGTCGCCGACGGCGAAGAACGCGCTGCCGATGGAGTACTCCGTCAGCTTGGCGAGCAGTGTGCGGGCGATCGCGCTCTCCAGGAGCCGGGCCAGGATCCCGGCCTGCGCCCGCCGCATGAGGAACTGCGTGATCTCGTACGCGGCGCCCGCCTGCCAGGGGAACGTGGTGATGAACAGCGCGCTCGCGAAGTTGGCCCACGCCAGAGTGACGAAGGTGTGCTGGGCCTTCTCGACGAGCGAAGCGTAACCCTCGCAGGCCTCGCTCATGCGCCGGCACAGGTCGGCGAGCCGCGTCGCCTCGCCCTTGGCCGGAGGGTCGGGCGCGGCGTACTTGTGCCAGAACTTGCCGAAGGCGTCGACGCCCGCGCCGGCGTTGTTCTTCGTGACCGCGTTCGCGGCGTCGTCGCCGTCGCGTCCCCACTCCTCGATGTCACCGGCGAGCTCGGCCCAGATCTGGCCCGCCTGGCGCGCCCGGGCGGGGTCGCCCTCGGGGTACGGGGTGGCCAGCATGGAGAAGACCAGGAGCGCGATGTTGCCGCCGATGAAGAGGTTTCCGCGCACTCCGCTCAGACCCGCCATGGGCTCTCCTCGCCGCCGAACGGCAGGTCGTCGGTGAACTCGGGGAACGCCTCGCGCATCTTGGCCGCCGTCTCGTGGTGCAGCAGGTCGAGGGCGTCGTTCGTCATCCCGACGATGCGTTCGGCGAGCTCCTCCACGTCGAGGCGCTTCACCCGGGGATCGAGGGTGAGCGCGTGCAGCCGCCCCTGGCCGACGACCGTCACCTCGATCAGTCCGTCGTTGCTCTTGGCCTCGATCGCGAGGGCCGATAGCTCCTCGCGTATCTTGCCGGCCCGCTCCTCGATCTGCCGGAGTTCGGCTTGCAGCTTTTCTCTGTCGGCATCCACAGGCCCCCCGTGATGTCAATCAAACCTATCGACATAGTAGGGCCAATGCTTTTCGCCGCGATCACCTGGTGTTCAACTTTGACGCAGCGCGCGCAGCGACTCACGCAAGGAACCGAGCGTAGCGAAAACCGCGGTCGGCTCATACCCACAGTGAGCCATGCAGTTGGCGCACCGCGGGTCGTTGCCCCGGCCGTAACGGCTCCAGTCGGTGTCCTCGACCAGCTCCCGGTACGTTTGCGCGTACCCGTCCGCCATCAGGTAACACGGACGCTGCCAGCCGTACAGCGAGTAGGACGGGATCGCCCACGCCGTGCAGGGAAAGTCGACCTTGCCCTCGAGGAAGTCCAGGAACAGGGGCGTGTGGTTGAACCGCCACCGGCGGCGGTTCCCCCGGGCGAACACCTCCTGGAACAGCCGGCGCGTCTGTCGGACACCGAGGAAGTGGTCCTGGTCCGGCGCCTTCTCGTACGCGTAGCCCGGGGAGACCATGATCTCGTCCACCCGCAGGTCGTCGTTGAGGTAGTCGAGCACCTCGATCACCGACTCCGGGCTGTCAGTGTTGAAGAAGGTCGTGTTCGTGGTGACCCGGAAACCGCGCCGCTGGCACTCGCGGATCGCCTCGACCGCGTCGTCGAAGACGCCCTCCTTGCACACGGACGCGTCGTGGCGCTCGCGCAGACCGTCGATGTGCACCGTCCAGGCGAAGTACGGCGACGGCTCGAACTCATCGATCTTCTTCGGGATGAGCAGCGCGTTCGTGCAGAGGAAGACGTACTTCTTGCGGGCGACGAGCTCGCGGACCAGCTCGCCGATCTGCGGGTGCATGAGCGGTTCGCCGCCGGCGATGGAGACCATCGGCGCGCCGCACTCCTCGATCGCGGCCACGGCCTGCTCGACCGGCATGCGCCGGCGCAGCACGTCGGCGGGATGCTGGATCTTCCCGCAGCCGGCGCACTTGAGGTTGCAGGCGAACAGCGGCTCCAGCTCCACGAGCAACGGGTATCTGGCCCGCCGCCGGAGCTTCTGGCCGAGGATGTACCCGGCGACGCGGACCGCCTGGCGCAGCGGCATGGCCATCACCGGCCGCCCTTCTCCGAGGAGGCCGCCGACGCGAACTCCGCGGCCTTCGCCCAGTTGACCAGCGCCGGCCCGATGCGGCGCAACGTACGGCGGGCGGCGAGGCCGCCCGGGACGGCGGCCGGGCTGAGCAGCGGACGGCCCGGCGTGTCGACGATCGCCCGCACGACCGTCACCGGCCGGCCGTCCGCTGCGGCCACGAGCGGCCCCGCCTCCATGTCGACCGCCCGCGCCCCGGTACGAGCCAGCCTCCGCCGTTCGCGCTCGCGCACCAGGTGGCCGGTGGTGATCAGCGGCCCGGTCTGCGCGCGGACCCCCAGCCGCGCCAGCTCGTACGCGAGCGTCTCGGCGGCGGCGCACGGCAGCCGGCGGTCCTCGAACCAGACCTCGGTCGCCACGAGCACGTCACCCGGGCGCAGCGTCGCGTCCAGCGCACCGCCGAAGCCCGTGACCGCCATGGCGTCACAGCCGTGCAGGTATGGGGCGCGGCGGGTCCCGAGACCGGTGCGGATCACCAGGGCCTCCGGCGGCCGGACGGGCAGGCCGTGACGTACCGCGCGGGCCTCGATGGCCAGCGGCGCACAGACCAGGAGGCGCATCAGGACTCGACCGCCCGCAGGTAGCGGCCGAGCGCGCTGATCGGGAAGACCAGCCGGTACAGGTGGTAGTTGATGTAGAAGTCGCCGGGGAAACCGGTGCCGGTGAAGTACGGCTCGTCCCAGGTGCCGTCGTCGTTCTGGTGGTCGACGAGCCAGGCCACACCCCGTTCGAGGGCCGGGCTCCGCTCCCCCGCGGCGATCAGGGCGAGCAGCGCCCAGGCGGTCTGTGAGGCGGTGGAGGCACCGCGGCCGACCCACGCGGGGTCGTCGTAGGAGCGCAGGTCCTCGCCCCAGCCGCCGTCCTCGTTCTGGTGGGCCTCCAGCCACGCGACGGCACGCCGCACGCACGCCGCGCCCGGCCGGATGCCGGCCGCGACGAGGGCGGGAACCACCGATCCGGTGCCGTAGACGTGGTTCGCGCCCCAGCGGCCGTACCAGGATCCGTCCGGTTCCTGTGCCTTCAGCAGCCACGTGACCGCGCGGCGCGTGACCGCCTCCCCGCCGCGGCCCTCGGCCACCAGGGCCTCGACGACGTGGGCGGTCACGTCGGCCGACGGCGGGTCGATGACGGCGCCGAAGTCGCAGAACGGCAGCTTGGTGCAGAGCGTGCGGGTGTTGTCGGCGTCGAACGCGCCGAAGCCTCCGTCGCGGGTCGCCATGCCCGACATCCACCGCACGCCGCGCTCGATCGCCGGACGCGCGTCCGGGTGCGCGACGCGCCGCAGCGCGAGGATCACCTCGGCGGTGTCGTCGGTGTCGGGGTAGCCGTCGTTGTCGAACTCGAACGCCCAGCCGCCCGGTGGCAGCGACGGCCGGCGTACGGACCAGTCTCCGGGTCCGCGGACCTCCTCGCCGAGCAGCCACCCGGCGGCCTGGACGAGGGCCGGGTGATCGCCGGGCGTACCGGCGTCCAGCAGGGCGCTCATGGCCAGCGCGGTGTCCCAGACCGGTGACTGGCAGGCCTCCAGACGACGGCCCTGCTCGTCCTCGATGGCGAACCGGGCCAGCCCCCGCAGCCCGTCGCGCATCACCGGGTGGTCCACGTCATAGCCCGCCAGGTTCAGGGCGATCAGGGAGTACACCCACGGCGGCTGGATCCCGCCCCAGGAGCCGTCGGCCTCCTGGCGTGTCACGATCCACTCGACCGCGCGCCGGAGCGCGGCACGGCGCAGTCCCGGCAGCGGCCGCCGTTCGTAGCGGTGCAGGGCGCGGTCCAACGCGGTGAAGAACGTCTCCCACCCCGGCGCGGGGCGCCGGGCGGCGGGACGGCCGGTACGCAGTTCGGCCAGGTCGAACGGCAGCGGCCGCACCGGCCGGTGCGCGCTGACGACCGTGAGCGGCACGATGGTCTGCCGGGCCCAGCACGCCCAGTCGTAGACGTTGAGCGGGAACCACGGCGGCAGGAACATCAGCTCCGGCGGCAGGACGGGCAGGTCGTCCCAGGACCACTGGCCGAACATCGCCAGCCAGATCCGGGTGAACACCCGGCTCGCCTCGATCCCGCCCTCCCGGCGGACGAACTCACGCGCGGCCCGCATGTGCGGGCCGTCGGGCGCGTCGCCGGCCAGCCGCAGCGCGGCGTACGCCTCGACGGTGGTGGAAAGGTCGCCGGGGCCGCCGTGGAAGTTGGCCCATGTGCCGTCCTCGCGCTGCTGTGAGCGGATCCACCGGGCCGCCTCCGCGGTCTCGCGCGGTGTGCGGACGCCGAGGAACTCCCGCAGGAGCAGGTCCTCGGCGTCCATCGTGACGTTCGTCTGCAGTTCGCCCTTCCACCAGCCCCGCGGGGACCGCAGGTCGAGGAGGTGGCCGGTCGCCGCGTCGAGGGCGGCCCGCGTACGGGCGGCGGGGTGCGAGGTCTGGAGAGTGGTCATCTAGTGGTCCCGAGAGGTGATGAAGCGGGCGATGTCGGAGAACTCGGCGCGTACGTCGGCGGGCATCGGCGTGCCCCCGAGGATGCGTTCGGAGGCGTCGAGGTGGTGCTGGGCCTGTTTCTCGGCCCATGCGCGGCCGCCGGCCTGGTCGATGAGCTGCGCGGCCTCGTGCAGGTCCGCCTCGGACAGCGGCCCGGAACAGGCGAGGAGTTCGGCCAGCCGGCGGCCGGCGACGGTGTCGCTGGTCAGCGCGGCCACGGCCGGAAGGGTCTTCTTGCGGGCCCGCAGGTCCGACAGGGCGGGCTTGCCGGTGGTCCGCGGGTCGCCCCAGATGCCGAGCAGGTCATCGGACAGCTGGAAGGCCATGCCGAGCTCGGCTCCGTACGCCGCCAGCGCCGTCACCAGCGGCTGGGGCGCCTCGACGGACAGGGCGCCGATCGCGCAGGCGCAGGACAGCAGCGCCCCGGTCTTGTCGGCCGCCATCTGGCGGCACTCCTCCACCCCGACGTCCTGCCGGTGCTCGAAGTCCAGGTCCGCGGCCTGACCGGCGATGAGCCGCTGCGTGGCGGCGCTCAGGCAGCGGGCCGCGCCGACGGCGCCGCGGGTGCCCTGTCCGAGCAGGAGGTCCATGGCCAGGACGAGCAGGGCGTCACCGGCGAGGATCGCGGCCGACCGGCCGAAGACGACCCAGGCCGTCGGCCGGTGCCGCCGCGTGCGGTCGTCGTCCATGATGTCGTCGTGGAGCAGGGAGAAGGCGTGCACCAGCTCCACGGCGGCCGCGGCCGTCGCGCCGCGCCGCGCGTCCGCCCCGGCGGCCCGCGCGGACAGCACGGCCAGGGTGAGCCGCAGGCTCTTGCCGCCCGTGCGCACCGGGCGGCCCTCCGCGTCGTTCCAGCCGAGGTGGTAGCCGGCCACCCGCGCGGTGAGCCGGTCGAGCCGGTCGACGGCCTCGCGCAGCACCGGCTCGGCCACCTGCCGCGCGGTCTGCACGGAATCCGACATGTCGCCCGTCATGACGGGCCGTTCCGGTCAAGGTGCCGCCGGACGAGGGCGGCGGCGGTCAGGCCGCTGCGCACGGCACCCTCCATCGTGTCGGGCCAGCCGGTGTCGGTCCACGCGCCGGCGAGGTAGAGCCCCGGCCACCGGGTGGCGGGGGGCGGGCGGAGCGCGCCGCTTCCCGGCCCCTGCCGGAAGGTGGCGTGGCGCTCGCGGGTGACGAAGAAGTCGGTGACGCGCGCGGCGCGGGCGGCCGGGAAGACCCGTTCGAGCGCCGGCAGGAAGGCCGCGCGGACCTCCGCCGCGGGCCGGTCGATCCAGTCGCGTGCCGCCGACACCGAGACGGTGAGGTACTGGCCGCGGTCCGGGCCGCCGGCGGCGGTCCGGTCGAAGACCCACTGCACCGGCGAGTCGACGACGGCGGCGAACGGCAGATCGGTGACCCGCCGGTCGTAGACCACGTGGACGTTGACGATCGGACTGGCGCCCAGGCCGCTCCACCGGTCGCGGTCCGGCGCCGCCTCGCGCGGGACGAGTTCGGCGGCCTGCCGGTGCGGCGTGGCGACCACCACGGCCGAGGCCTCCTCCCGTACGCCGTCCAGCAGCACCGTCGGGCCCGGCTCGATGGCCTTGACCTTCGCGGACAGGCGCACCTCGCCGCCGCGGGCCTCGATGGCGGCGCGGGCCGGCACGCCGTGCAGCTCGCCCAGCGGGACGGCGGGCACGCCGATGTCGGCGGCGTCCGCGCGCCCGAACAGGGCCGTCCGGAACACCATCGCCGCCGGACCCACGGCCGCCTGGTCCATGCCGATGTTGAGCGCGGCGACCGCGAACAGCTCCCACAGCAGGCGCCGCGCGGGCCCGTCCTGCCCGTGGGCGGCCAGCCAGGTGTCCAGGTCGATCGCGTCGAGCGCGGGGTCGGCCGGGTCGGCCCGGCCGAGCGCCACGGCGGCCCGTACGGCACGCAGCCGGGCGGCCGGCGGCAGCATCGGGTAGCGGGCCAGAGCCGGCAGCAGGTGGAACGGGCCGGGGAGCCGTCCGCGCCGCAGCCGGGCGGAGCGCCCGTGCGGGCCGAGCACCGGCACCTCGAACCGATCCTGGATCCGCACGTACCCGGCCGAGCCGATCCGCTCCAGCAGGGTCCGGTACGCGGTGCAGCAGCGCAGGAAGACGTGCTGGCCGTTGTCGACGGTGAGCCCGTCCCGCTCGAACGAGTACGTCGCGCCGCCCAGCCGCGGGCGCGCCTCGTACAGCGTCACGGGCCGGCCCGTCTCGGCCACGGCGAGGGCGGCGGCGATGCCCGCCAGCCCGCCGCCGACGACGGCGACGCGCCCCGTCATGAAACCCCCTTCGTCGGCAAGAGTGACCGGGCGGTCATGAGTCTTCCTCCGTCGGAGGGAGCGACCACAGGCCCGCGCCTTCGATTCCCTCGCTTCGCTCGGTCACGGGCCCTCCTCCGTCGGAGGACGTGACCACAGGGCCGCGCCTTCGATTCCCTCGCTTCGCTCGGTCACGGGCCCTCCTCCGTCGGAGGACGTGACCACAGGGCCGCGCCTTTCGACTCCCTCGCTCCGCTCGGTCACGGGCCCTCCTCCGTCGGAGGACGTGACCACAGGGCCGCGCCTTTTGACTCCCTCGCTTCGCTCGGTCATAGTTGCGCCCCGGTGAGCGAGCGGGCGGCGACCATGGTCTTGTCCCAGCGCGACAGCGACAGGCGGGTGCTGAGCGCCCCGGCGGGGTCGGTGGCGATGCGCGCCAGCAGGCGCCGGTAGATCCCGGCCATCGCCGCCGTACAGGCGGCGCTGCGGCGATCGAGCATCGGCACCAGCCGGTCTCCGTGCTCGTACCAGGTGCGCGCGCGTTCGGCCTGGAAGCGGATGAGCGCGGCGAGCCGGTCCGGCGGGTCGGTGAACTCGCCGGCCGCGTCCATGTCGAGCGTGCACCCGAACCGCTCCAGGTCCTCCGCGGGCAGGTAGATCCGGCCCGCGAGCCGGTCTTCACGGATGTCGCGCAGGATGTTGGTGATCTGCAGCGCTACGCCGAGCGCGTCCGCCAGCGGCTCGGCCGTGTCGGGGTCGGAGGTGCCGAAGACGCCGAGCGACAGCCGCCCGACGGACCCGGCGACGCACCGGCAGTAGGCCAGCAGGCTGCCGAACCGCTCGTACGACACGCCCTCGACGTCCGCCGCGCAGCCGTCGATCAGCTCGTCGAAGACGCGCACCGGGATCGGGAACCGCCGCGCGGCGTCGCGCAGGGCGACCAGCACGGGGTCGCCCGGGTCCGGCTCGGCCCGGTGCAGCGCGGTGCGGGCCTCGGACAGACGCGTCAGCCGCTGGGCGGCGGGCCCGCTGCCGTCCCCGATGTCGTCGATGCGGCGGGCGAAGGCGTACACCGCGCTGAGCGCGCGGCGCTTGGCGGGCGGCAGCAGGCGGATGCCGTAGGCGAAGTTGCGCGCCCGTTCACGGACGACCTGCTCGCAGTGCCGGTAGGCCTCGGCCGTGCTCACCGTGCCGCCTCTCGTCCCAGTGCCGTGCGGCCCACGGCCGCCACCGGCCATTCGGCCAGCAGCCTGCGGGTGGCGGGGCGTACGGCCCGGCCCACCACGTCGTGGTCGGCCCGTTCGAGCGCCGCGACGGCGGCGCGCCCGCCGGCGACGTACCCCGCCACCGCGAACCGCGCGAACCCGGTCAGCGAGGCCGCGAGCGGTCCGCCGGAGTCCAGCAGGGCCTTCGCCCGGCCGGTCTGCAGCGCCAGGACCCGGCGCAGCGGCACGGACGTCGGCGCCCGGACCAGGTCCTCCTCGGTGGCGCCGAAGCGGCGCAGGTCCTCGGCCGGCAGGTAGACCCGGCCCCGCGCGTGATCCTCGGCGACGTCCTGGCAGTGCTCGATGATCTGCAGCGCCGTGCAGACGTGGTCCGACAGGGCGAACCGCGACGGGTCGGCCCGGCCGAAGACGTGCAGGACAATGTGCCCGACCGGGTTGGCGGACAGCTCGCAGTAGCCGAGCAGCTCGTCGTAGGTGGTGTACCGCGACACCGACTGGTCCCGGCGGTTGGCCTCCACGAGCCGGCGGAACGGTTCCGGCGGGATCGCGCAGGCCTCGACCGTGCCGGCGAGCGCGCGGACGAAGGGCAGACGCGGCGCCGACCCCGCGTAGAGGCGCGTGAGGTCGGCGTCGATCGCGTCGAGGTACGAAAGCCGCCACGCGGGTGCGGACTCATCCCCGGCGTCGTCCACCGAACGAGCGAACAAATAAACGTTCATAAGGTGGCCGCGATAACGGCGTGGCAGCAGGCGTGAGGCGACGGGAAAGTTCTCGTGCCGGGCCTTGCGCACGACATCTCGCCTGGTGGGCACGCTGGACAGCATGAAGGAATGATCTCCGGCATGCCGTCGAATAAACTCAGACGCAGACCAGCACCCTGCACATTACCCAATTTAGACAACGCATTATCGGATGCGAATGGCACGCTTATGGTAAATGCGAAACCAAGTCCGGGCCAACGATTCGCGCGCCGGTCTCGCGGTGGCGTCCGGCGACCGCCCGGCGGCCGGTCAGACCACTTCGTGGTCCCGCAGCGCCCCCACGCGAAGACCGGCCGCGCGGCAGCGGCCCACGAGCTCCGGCAGGGCGCCGAGCGCCGACCGCCACGCTCCGGGAGCGGCGGTGTGGTCGGAGTCGTGCAGCAGGACGGTGGCCCCGCCTCGCAGGTCCGGCTCCAGCGTCGCCAGCACCGACCGGGGGGAGGCGTCGGCCGTCCAGTCCCGGCCCCACGCGCTCCACAGCACCGGCCGCAGGCCGCACCGGCCGGCCTGTGCGAGGGCCTCGGCGCTGAGCACGCCGTAGGGCGGGCGGTACCACGACGGGCGTGCCCCGGTGACCTCGGTGACCAGCGCGGCGGTCGCGCGGATCTCGGCCGCGGTCCGGCCGGGCCGGGTGGTGAGGGCGTACCGGTGCCGCCAGCCGTGGACGGCGACCTCATGGCCCTCCGCGACGAGGCGGCGGCCGAGGCCGGGATGGCGTTCGAGCAGTTCGCCCAGCACGAAGAAGGTCGCCGAGCAGCCGAGCCGTCGCAGCTCGTCCAGGAAACACGGCGTCGAGCGCGGATCGGGCCCGTCGTCGAAGGTCAGGGCGACGTGGTCGGCGGCGCCGGTCCCGGCCAGCCCGGGAAAGGCGCGGCGGACGGCCGGCAGCCAGGTCGCGGCCGGCGCGACGTGGACCGCGGCGACCGCGGCCGCCGCGATCGCGATCGGCGCGTGCCCCACGGTCTCCAGTCTGCGGAAAGGGCCCGCCGGTGTCGACCCGACCCGTGCTGATCCTGAGTGCGGGGATGGGCGCGGGGCACGACCGGGTCGCGGGCGAGCTCGCGCGCCGCCTGACCACGATGGGGATCGACGCCGAGGTGACCGACGTCCTCGACCTGCTGCCGCTGCGGTCAGGACACGGGATGCGCCGCGGGTACGGCTGGACCGTGCGTCACGCGCCGTGGCTGTACGCCGGGATCTACCGGGTCTTCTTCGCCTCGCCGCGCGCACCCGCGATCTCGCCGCTCACCGCCCTGGTCGCGGCGCGGCTGGAGGACCTGGTCCGCCGGCGGGCGCCGTCCGCGCTGATCTCGACGTTCCACGTGGCCGCGCAGGCCGCCGGGCACCTGCGCGCGCACGGCCGGCTCCCGGTGCCGAGCCTGGTGATGGTGACCGACTTCGCGGTCCACGGGCTCTGGCTGCATCCGGGCAACGACGGCCACCTGTGCCTGACGCCCGCCGCCGTCCGCGAGGTACGGGCGGCGACCGGACGCCCGGCGTGGTGTCACGCGCCCGTCGTACGGCCGGAGTTCCGGCGCCTCCGCGCCGCGCCGGCGCTCGCGCCCGGTGGCCGGCCGCGCGTGCTCGTCACCGCCGGGTCGTGGGGCGTGGGCCGGGTCGAGGAGACGACGCGGGTGCTGTCGGACTCGGGCCGCTATCTGCCGGTCGTCCTGTGCGGGGCGAACCGGCGGCTGCGCCGGAGCCTGGACCGTACCGGCGGCTGTGTCGCGCTCGGCTGGCGTGAGGACGTGCCCGAGCTGATGGCCGCCTCGTACGCGGTCATCGACAACGCGTCCGGGCTGACCTGCGAGGAGGCGGTCGCCGCCGGGGTCCCGGTGATCTGCTACCGGCCGATCCCCGGGCACGGTCTGGCGGGCGCGCGGGCGATGGCGCGCGCCGGGGTGGGCGTCCACGCGCGGGACGGCGCGGAGCTGCTCGCCTCGCTGGACCGGCTGCGGTCGCCCCTCGAACGCGGCCGGCGGCTCAAGCGGGCGGGCGCCCTGTTCGAGCGGCGGCCGGTGGAGGACCTGCTCAGGTGCCTGCTGCCATGACCTTCTGCCGGCGGAGCGGCGGCGACTGGGACAGCAGCGTGCTGCCGTACACGATCAGCCCGACGGCGAACAGCTCCAGCACCGACCAGGCGCCCAGTCGGATGGTCTCGCCGAACAGGCCCACGCCGTACCCGATGCTCGCGACCGGGTCGGCGACGGTCAGCGCCGGTTGCACGGCGACGAGCGGCCCGCTCTGGAAGGCGTTCTGCAGCAGGAAGAGGCTGACCAGCCCGGCCAGGACCATGGCGTACACCGTCCAGGTCGTGAACAGAGTGGACGGCCGTTCCACCTCGCGCACGGCCTGCTTCATCAGCGCGGCGGTGAAGGAGAAGCCCAGGCCGGCCGCGACCCCGAGGATCGCGGCGCGGCCCGCGCCGGTCGCCAGCCGCGCCACCGTCAGCAGAAGGGCGACCAGCCCGAGCGTGACGAGGGTGGCGACCGCCCACAGCATCCGGCTGGGGACCTGGTGGCCCTCCGACGGCATGGCCCCCAGCAGGAGCATCACCAGCCCCCCGGTGAGCACGCCGACGGCCAGCCACGACCGCCGGTCCAGCCGGACGCGGAACACGCAGCCGATGAACATCATCGTGATCGGAAGCTCCACCACGAGGATCGGCTGGACCAGGGCGAGCCCGCCGAACAGGAGAGCGCCGGCCTGGAACGCGAACCCGCCGATGAGCGCGGCGATGCCGCCGAGCCACGCGGGCCGGTGGATGAGGTAGGCGATGAGGCCGAGCCGGAACGCCTGGCCCGCCGGGGCCGTACGCGCCGCACGCCGCTGGAGCACGGACGCGAGTGCGTTGCTCGCGGCGGCCAGCACGGCCAGCGCGACCGCGATCATCGCTGCCTCTCCGTCTCGACCGTCTCCCGCTTGCCCAGGTACGGCGACCGGCCGAGGACGACGATGCCGCCGACCATCATCAGCAGACCGGCGACCATCGCGGCAAGGGCCTCCGGGGTGGTCCGGACGCGCTCGTAGAAGATCAAGATGCCCAGGATGATGCCGATCAGCGGTTCGGCCGCGGTCGCGGCGGGCAGCGAGATCCGCAGCGGGGCGGCGTCGAAGGCGCTCTGGGCGAGCAGCAGCCCGGCGACCGCGACGAGGATCATCCCGTAGGGCAGCCAGCTCCGCACCAGTCCGCCCACGCCGTGCCCGAGCACGAGCAGGGAGCCGCGGGTCAGCACGTCCTGGATGCCCCACAGCATTCCGGCGGACGCGGCGAGCAGCATGGCCTTCGTACGCAGCGACCGTGGCCGCGCCGTCAGCACGAGCAACACCACGAGGACGACGACGACTGCGGCGACGAGCCAGCGCGTCGACTCCGGGCCCGGGGGCTGCCCGGCATGGGGGCGGCCGAAGGCGAGGAACAGCCCGGACCCGGCCGTCACGAGGAGACCGCCCTGCCAGACCCTGCGGTTCAACGGCTCGCGGTACAGAACGTGGGCGAAGACCAGCGCGAACAGCAGGTTGGTGGCCAGGATCGGCTCGACCGAGGACACGTCGGACTCGTCCAGGGCGGTCGCGCCCAGCACCTGGCCGCAGACCATCGCCGCGATGCCCAGCAGCCACAGGCGGTTGCGCGCCAGATGGCTGAGCAGCTTCAGGTGCAGCATCTCGCCGAGCGGCTCCCGGTAGGCGGCGTGCTGCTGGGCGACGAAGCCGATTCCGATGAGGACGGCCGCCGCCAGCGCGAAAAAGATCTTCATTGGGCCGGGCCGCCGGTCAGCCGGTCCGTGAGCATCGCCGCACGGGTGGGCAGGATCGGCTCATGAGGCTCGACGACCGCCTGGTACTGATCACGGGCGCCTCCTCCGGCATCGGCGCGGCGACCGCACGGGCGATGGCGGACGCCCAGGCGCGGCTGCTGCTGACCGGGCGGAACCGCGCGGCCCTGGACGCGGTGGCGGCCGAGACCGGCGGGCGGGCGATCGCCGCCGACCTGCCGGCCGGCGCCACGGCGCTCGCGTCCGAGGCGGGGCCGGTCGACGTGCTCGTGGCCAACGCCGGGGCGGGCTGGGCCGGAGCGTTCGCCACCATGCCGGAACGGACCATCGACGACCTGCTGGCCGTCGACCTCGCCGCACCGATGCGGCTGACGCGGCTCCTGCTGCCGGGAATGGTCGCCCGGGGCCGCGGCCACCTCGTGTTCGTGGCCTCCATCGCGGGCGTCGTCGGTGTGCCGGGCGAGGCGGTGTACTCCGCCGCGAAGGCCGGCCTGATCGCCTTCGCCGAGGCGCTGCGCGCCGAGACGGCCGTCGGCGTGTCCGTGGTGCTTCCCGGCGTCGTGGACACGCCCTTCTTCGACCGGCGCGGCGCGCCGTACGAGCGGTCCCGGCCCGTCCCGGTGCCGGCCGCGCGGGTGGCACGGGCCATCGTCGGCGCGGTCGAGCGCGAGCGGGCCGAGGTGTACGTGCCGGGCTGGCTGGAGGCGCCCGCCCGGCTCAGGGGCGCGGCGCCCGGCGTCTTCCGGCGGCTCGCCGCCCTCCTCGGTGGCGTCTGACGGGTCCCGTCCGCGGATCCGGGCAGCGGACGCGCCTCAGTGTGAGATCGGGCCGGCGGGCGGCTCATCTGGTCTCCCGTTCCCCCGCTCCCTCGTGTGGGCCGCGCCGTCGGCGCGCGGAGCGGGGACCACGCCGGCGGCCGAACCGGAGGCCGCCGACGATGTCGATCAGGAGGATCAGCGCCCCGATGGCGAGGAGTTGGGAGAGCCCCCTGACCGTGACGCCGACGGTCCCCAGGACGATCGCCGGGAATCAGAGGACACCCATCGCGAACGCTCCCTCGTTGGGCGGACTCGCAAGCCATCCCACATGGTATCCCCCCTGGTCAGGCCGCCTTTGCGCCACCACCGACGGCGTGCAGGTGGCGGAGCGCCGTGACGTAGGACTCGATGGGCCCCTCCTCGGTGTACGGGAGGCCGACGAGGCGGCAGTGCTCGCGGACGAGCGGCTGCGCGCGCCTCAGGTGAGGGCGCGGCATGCTCGGGAACAGGTGGTGCTCGATCTGGTAGTTCAGGCCGCCGAGGAACCAGTCGGTCACCGCGCCCCCGCGGACGTTCCGCGAGGTGAGGACCTGCTTGCGCAGGTGGTCCCAGCGCTCCCCCGGTCCCGGCATCGGCATGCCCTTGTGGTTCGGGGCGAACGCGCAGCCGAGGTGGAGGCCGAGCAGCGCCTGGTGCGCGAGGACGAACGCGATCGCCGCGCCCGGCGACAGCACGGTGAACAGCAGCCCGAGGTAACCACCGAAGTGCGCGCACAGCAGCAGCGCCTCGACCCACGCCTGCCCGCGCCGGTCGCCGCGACGGCAGCGGCCCACGATGTACCGGACGCTGCTCACCTTGAGGTTGATGCCCTCCAGAAGCAGCAGGGGAACGAACAGCCGGCCCTGGTTGCGGGTGAACCAGCGGGTGAACGCGCCTCGGCGGCCGGCCGCCTGGTCCGTGGACCAGACGAGGACGCCCGGGCTGACGTCCGGGTCCTTGTCCTGGTGGTTGGGGTTGGCGTGGTGCCGGTTGTGCTTGTCGGTCCACCAGCCGTAGCTCAGCCCGAGCCCCAGGTTCCCGACGAGGAGGCCCAGCAGCCGGTTGGCCCGCCGCGTGGCCGCGATCTGCCCGTGCCCGGCGTCGTGCCCGATGAAGTACAGGCGTGTCGTGAACAAGGCCGCCGGCAGCACCAGCACGGCCTGCCACCACGAGACGCCGGTCAGCGCGACCGCGACCCAGACCGCGCCATAGGCGAGCAGGTCCAGCCCGATCAGCCACGCGTAGCGGCCTCGGCGGCGGTCCAGCAGCCCGTGGGCGCGGATCTGCTGGACCAGTGGCGCGAACCCGCTCCGGGCCACGGTGACGTCGGATGTCAGGGTCATCGATATCTCCTCGGTACGGCGCCGGGGCGCACCCGCCCCTCCGGGGTTCGGAGGCCGTGATCGGTTGACTGAAACCGTAGGAACGGCGGGCTCGGCGTCCCAGCCGGTCAGCACCCGTACCGGGGTGCGTGTACCACCGCTCCCATGGTGGTGCTGGCCCCACCCTCCTTCGAGGCGCCGAGAGGTTAGGGCCGCCGCGCAGGGGGGTAGGGGTTCGAACCTCAGTTCGAAGGAGTGATGACGATGAGCCACGGACCCGTGGAGAAGGATCCCGGCGACTGGGCCACCGGCGACGAGCCGATGACCGGTCCACAGGAGTCGTACCTGCGAACTCTCGCCCGCGAGGCGGGAGAGGAGGTGCCCGGAGGGCTGTCCAAGGCCGAGGCGTCGGAGCTGATCGACCGCCTCCAGGACCGCAGCGAACGTTTGCGCCAGGCCTGAGCGACCGCCGAGAGGAGACCTCCCCGGTCAGCGTCCCCAGGCGCGCAGGAGCGACGCGACGTGGGCTTCGAGCAGCGGCTCCGGCAGCGGCGCGGGCGTCGTGAGGATCCGCGTGACGACCGGGCCGGCGAGCTGAGCGGCGCTCAGGGCGGTCTCCGGCATGTCCGGCGCGCTCCGGCGGACGCGGTCGAGGACGCCGCGGGCGCTCTCGGTCAGCAGGTCGGCGCCGTGGACCAGCTCGCGTACGGCGGGATCGTGCTGCGCCTCGCCGACCAGCGCCCGGTAGGCGAGCCCCGGAGGCGAGGTGGTGAGGAACTCGGTCAGGGCGGTCAGGTAGGCGAGCAGGTCGCCGGCCGGGTCCGCGTGCGGCGGGACGACGAGTTCCTCACGGGCGTCGGTGAGGCACGCCTCCAGGAGGATCTCGGCCTTGGTGGACCACCACCGGTACACCGTCTGCCGCCCCACGCCGGCCCGCTCGGCGATGCCCTTCATCGTCATCGCCGCGTAGCCGACGTCGACCAGGAGGTCGTCGACGGCGTGGAGCACCGCCCGGCGGGCGCGCTCGCTCCGGGGCCGCCCCATCCGGGCGCCGGGCGCGGCCGGGTCGGTGTTGAGGACCACACCGCGAGTGTAGCGAGACACCATGTCTCGCTATGATACGTTGACTTACGAGTCACCGTGAGCCGTAAGTGGGAAACGCCGACCCGGCGCCGCGGCAACCCATCCCCCCGACCATCGGCGTGAGGTATCCCCATGTGCGCCGCCTGCGGCATCCCCACCCACATGCCCGAAGCCGGGACCGGCCGACCGGCCGTCATCCCACCCGAGCCGGACCTCGCGACCGGCTCCCCGGCGGGCGGCCGCGCCGTGCCGAGATTCGCGGCCCTGCGAAACCGCGACTGCCGCCCGTACCTGTTCGGCGCCGGCCTGGCGATGATGGCCGACAACATCGAGCACGTCATCACGTACTGGGTGCTGTGGCAGAAGTTCCACTCCCCCGCGCTGACCGGCTTCGAGGTCATCAGCCACTGGGTGCCCTTCCTGCTGCTGTCGGTCCTGTTCGGCTCCTGGGCCGACCGGTACGACTGCCGCCGTCTCATCCAGGGCGCGCAGGCGCTGTTCATGTTCGTCTCCATCGCCTGGGGCGTGCTCTTCCTCACCGGATCGCTGCGCGTGTGGGAGGCCTGCCTGCTGCTCGTGCTGCACGGGTGCGCGGGCTCGCTGTGGGCGCCCGCCGAACAGCTGATGCTGCACGACTTCGCCGGCCGCGACGAACTGCCCAGCGCGGTACGGCTCAACGCGACCTTCCGCAGCCTCGGCGTCCTGTTCGGCCCGGTCGTCGGCTCGGCGCTGCTGCTCGGGCTCGGCCCCACCGCCGGCATCTTCGCCAACGTGGCGTTCTACCTGCCGCTGGCCCTGTTCCTGTTCCGCACCCGGTTCACCGGTCACACCCGAGACCAGGGTGCGGCCCGGCCGCGGGTCGGCGTCCTCGGCTCGCTGCGCGTCCTGCGCGACGTTCGCTCCGACCACACCATGGTCAGCATGATCATCCTGGCCGGGCTCGGGTCGTTCTTCGTCGGCGCCTCGCTGCAGTCGGTGATGCCGATCTTCGCCCACGACCTCGGGGCCGGCAGCGCGGGGGCGGCGTACGGGATCCTGCTGTTCGCCAACGGCGCGGGCGGCGTCATCGGCGGCATCCTGCTCGAGGTCACCGGCCGCATCCGGCCGACCGCCAAGGCCGCCGTCATCAGCACCACGATCTACGGCGTGACCAGCCTGTTCTTCGCCACCACCACCAGCTATCCGCTCGCCGTGCTGCTGCTGGTGGCCGGCGGGGTGGCCAACCTGGCGTCGATGTCGATCGGGCAGACCGTCGTACAGCTGCGCGCGTCCGCCGCCGACCGCGGCCGGGTCATCGGCCTGTACGGCATGTCCGCGAACGGGCTGCGGGCCGGAAGCGGCTTCACCGTCGGCCTCGCCGCCGCCGCCATCGGCGTGCACTGGTCGCTCGGCCTCAGTTCCGCCGCGCTGTGCGCGGGCACCCTGGCCGCCGGCGCGTACGCGCTGCGCGCGCGTACGAGCGGCTGAGCGGCCTCAGCAGGCGTTCTTCAGCGAGACCGACGCGCCGGACGACGTCTTCCCGGCGGCCGGTGTCCGGCGCGCTCCGGGCGTCGTGCTCGCCGGCGGGGCGGGTGGCTGAGCGCTCTTGGCGATGGCCTGGGCCGCCGCGCGGCGCATCACCGAGACGATCGCCGCGTCCGCCGGCCGGTCGGTGTGGAACCCCGGGATCTTCGACGGGTCGTAGGAGAGGCTGCTGATGTCGGCGCCGCGCTTGACCGTGCCGGCCAGTTTGACCAGGGCGGGCAGGAGCGCGGCCGGGATGTTGGTGGAGATGGTGCTCTTGGCCGCGTTCGCCAGCTTCTCGAAGTGGGTGACCACCTTCTGCGGGTCGGCCTGGTTCGCGATGTCCCGCATCAGGCACTTCTGCCGGTCCATGCGGTGGAAGTCGTCGTCCGCGTGGCGGGTACGGCCGTACCAGAGGGCGTGCTCGCCGTCCAGGTGGTGCCAGCCGGGCGTCAGGTAGCCCGACGGCGGGATCCCACGGTCCGGGTCGCCGCCGATCGGGAGCGGTTTCCCGTCGGCCGACGCCTGCACGTGCACCTTGACTCCGCCCATCGCGTCCACGATGTCCCTGAAGCCCTCGAGGTTGACCAGCACGTAGTAGTCGAGTTTCAGGCCGGTGAGATAGCCGATGACCTCCTCGAGCAGGTGCGGGCCACGCTGGCCCTTCTTGTAGCCGGGCTCGAGTTCGGGATGCCTCTTCTCGCCCTGGATGTACAGCTCGTTGAGCAGGCAGGCGCCGGCCGGGCAGGTGCCGTTCGGCGGGTAGTCGCCCGTGTAGCCGTTCGGCCAGACCGAGCGCAGCCGCGGCGGCACCTGGAACCGGTAGAGCGCGCGCGGAAGGCTGAGGAGCACCGTGTTGCCGGTCTTGGTGTCGACGCTCGCGACCGTCATGCTGTCCGTGCGGATGCCGGTGCGGTCCTTACCCCCGTCCCCGCCCAGCAGCAGGATGTTGACGCGCGGCCGGTTCTTCCACGGGTCGGCGGCGTTGACGGCCCCGCCGGACTTGTCGTCGCCGGGGAAGATGCTCGACAGCGTGTCGCGCAGCACGTACGTCGCGTTCGCCGCGTACACCAGTGGGGTGCAGACCACCAGCGCCAGGGTCACGACGAGGGCGCCGGCGGTGACCCGCATCGCGCCCGGCAGCCCCCGCGGGCACACGACCTGGAAGGACCGGATCACGATCAACGCCCAGACGACGGCCAGCAGCAGGATGCCGGCGGCGATCGCGTTCAGCCAGGCGCCCTGGACCACCATCTGCTTGAGCCGCTCCTGAAAGGCCAGCGCCGCCGTTGCCGCGCCGAACACCAGCAACCCGAGCAGGGCCATGAGCGAGAACCCCGCGGCGCGGCGTCCCGCCGCGACGTGGGCGACGCCCCAGACCACCGCCGAGGCGAGGGTCAGTCCGAGGGCGCGCCAGAGCCCGGCGATGGGAACGGGCGGGCGGCCGCCACGTCGTGCCATGACATCTCCTCTGCTCGTCGCGTCTCATGCGAGATCAGCGCACGGGGCTCGCTGAGGCGGGCAGCGAGGCTTGGCACCGGGCGTCATTGTGCAGCAGAGTCGGTCACGCTGGCGGAAATTTACCTAAATCTGGTACAAGCCGACGAAAGCCTCACGGTGGTCGCCCGACACCGCCGGGTCACCGCATCAGCCCGCGGATCACCGCCGCGCGGTCGGTGAGGCCGCGCCGGCGGGCGATGGCGAGCCGCAGGTCGAGCGGTGGCACACGCACCCGGCGGCCCCGCCACGCGACCGTCTCCAGGGAGGCCGCGGCCCACCGCCCGAACTCGTTCGGCACCGCCTTCGCCGCGGGCGACGTCGCCGGTCGCGGAGAGCCGCCGGACGTAGGAACCGTCACCGGCCGGCCGCCGGCCCATCGGCACGAGCCGCTCACCGCAGACCGGGTCGCGTGTCGTGACGACGAACTCCGCGACGCCCTCCAGCACGCGCAGGGGCGTGGCCAGATCGTCCCCCACGCTCACGTCTCCCCCTCGCCCCCGTCACGGCACGACCCGTTGTCGGCGGCGACGAGCTCGGCGAACTCGGTGGCGAGAGGGCTGAGGACGTTCCACTGGCGGACGGCCCAGCCGACGGTGAGCGGGGTCAGGGCGGGGATGGGAACGGCGCGGATCGGGCTGTCGGGCGGGGTGACGAGCCTCGGCAGGGCGGGCAGGATCGCATGGCCGATGCCGAGCTCGGCGAGCAGCACCGCGGTGTCCCAGTCGGCCACCCCGGCCGGTGTGGGCGGGCCCGCCCCCAGCCGGATGAAGTCCTCCTCCAGGCGGCGCCGGGAGGCCGAGTTCTCCGGGTGGGCGATGTAGCGGATGGCCGCCAGGTCGGCGGGCTCGAGCGAGTCCCGCGCGGCCAGCGGATCGTCGGCGTGGACCACCAGCACCCAGGGCAGGTCGACGACCGGCCGCTGCCGGATCTGGGGCAACGGCCGATCGAGGGTGACCCACGCCAGGTCGGCGCCCCCGCCGTGCAGCAGCTCGACGCATCGCCGCGTCGACTGGGCCGAACGGAACTCCAGGCCGACGTGCGGATACCGGTGGCGGAAGGCGGAGATCGCGCCGGCCATGAAGTGGCGTACGGTGACGCCGCCGGTGGTGACGCTGACCGTGCCGCCGTGCCCGTCGCGGAGCTCGCCGAGCCGCCGGAGCGCGACGTCGAGGGCGCCGATACCGCCGAGCGCCGCCTCGTACAGGATCCGTCCCGCCGGAGTCGCCGCCACGCCGCGGGGCCGTCGTTCGATCAGCGCCACGCCGGTCTCCCGTTCGAGGCGTTTGACGTGCTGGCTCACCGCCGACTGGGTGCAGGAATGGGCGCGGGCGACGGCGCTGAGATTTCCGGCCTCGTACACGGCGATGAACACCCGCAGGTCGTCGAGAGTCACCGACCCAAGCTATCGCTGGGGTGATCCCCAGGAAAGCCAGGAATTGACTCGGGCCACACCCGGCTTCGAGGATGGCGGCAACGGCCGGGCCCCAGGGCCCGCGGCCGTGGCGGCAACCCGCTCGTGGCGCCGGTCCGGCGCCGTCCGGCGACCCCGGGGCGTACGGTCACCGGCACCGGTGGCGTCGCGGGCGGGCGCCGACCGACTTGTCAGTGAGGACACGCGACATGACCCTGCACGAGCTGGAGAGGCTGAGCCGGGAGCTCGGCGGCGCGAGCAGCCCGCTGGACGGCCGGCTGGGCATCGAGTACCTGGAGGCCACGACCGGCCGGGTGGTCGCCCGGATGCCGGTGGAGGGCAACACGCAGGTGTACGGCGTGCTGCACGGCGGCGCGTCGTGCGCCCTCGCCGAGGCCGTCGGTTCCTGCGCCGCCGCGATCCACGCGGGTCCGGGCCGGACGGCCGTCGGCATCGAGATCAACGCGACCCACCACCGGCCCGCCGGCTCCGGCCACGTCACGGCCGTGGCCACGGTGTCGCACGCCGGGCGGACGCTGGTCACCTGCGACGTCGTCATCACCGACGAGCAGGACCGCAGGGTCTGCACGGCGCGGGTCACCTCGATGCTGTGCGACCGCCCGCGCGATCCGGAGCCGGACATCGCCGACGAGGAGCCGCGGATCGCCCCCGTGGTCGAGAGGCTGGCCTCGCGCGGCGCGGCCGAGATCGCGCATCCGGGCGGCACTCTGCTGGCCCATCTGGAGCGGGTGCACGCGCTGCTCGCGGAGTGGGGCGCACGGCCGGCGCTACGCCTCGCCGGGCTCTGTCACGCCTACTACGGCACCGACGGCTTCGCCACCGCGCTCGGCGACCCGGACCACCGGGACGAGCTGACCGCCCTCATCGGCGAGGAGGCGGAAGGCCTCGTCCACTTCTACGCCGGCTGCGACCGCCGTTTCTCCCACCCCGGCCTCGCCGATCCCGCGGGGCCGTTCCGTGACCGCTTCACCGGAGCCGTGCTGCAACCGCCGCTCGCCCTGCGGCGGGACTTCGCCGAGCTCACCGCCGCGAACGAGCTGGACGTCATGCGGGCGAACCCCGACCTTCACGCCCGGTACGGGCCGGAGCTTCTCGACCTGTTCACCTCGTGGCGTGCCCTCCTGAGCGTCCCCGCCTGGCAGGCCGTCCGGGCGACGCTGCGCTGACCCGGCGGCGCCGGTCAGCCCGCCGTCGCTCGGGAACCCGTCACCGGGAAGCCGTCGTGAAGGGTCGCCGGAGTACGCGCGGCCGGGCGGACCTGGGCCGGAACCGGCGTGGCGGCGACCGCGTGGAGAACGTGCGGCGCGAGCGCCGCCGCCTGCGCCCGGATCTCCGGGATCGCCGTGGTCTCGTACCGCAGGCCGCGCAGCGGCGGACCGAGAGCGAAGATCTTCTCCTGCGGCCGGCCCGCGCCGTCGAGGAGCGCGCCGGTCTCGTCGGCGTCCAGGCCGAGTCGCAGCGGGTCGGGTCGCGCCAGCCCCGCGGTGATGAGGCCGCACAGGAGCGGGTCGCCGCTGACGTCGGCGGCCGGGCCGGTGCCGTTCACGAACCAGCCGACGCGCAGTTCGCGTTCGCCGCCGCCCTCATCGAGCCGGACCGTCACCTCGTCCGGGCCGGGCGTGGCGGACAGCAGCCGTCCGCGCAGCAGCCGGAGACGGCCGGCGGCGCGGAACGCGTCGATCCGGTCGGCCGTGGCGGGAGGAATGCGGTGCCGGTGGACCTCCCAGTAGCGGGCCACCAGCGTCAGGAAACGGCGCCGGTCCTCGACGCTGAGGCGTGCCCACAGCGACGGGACCTGGGGCCGCAGGGCGTCGACCACGCCGTGCCAGTCGCCGCCTGCCGCCGTGACGGCGGCGCGGACCGCGGCGAGGAGACCGGACAGCCGTAGCTCGCCCTCGGGTACGGGCGCCTCCACCGGAGGCGCCGGCGTACATCGGTGCCGCCGGGGCAGCAGACCGTGCCGCGAGACCGCGTACACCACGGCGTCCGGATGCGCGCCCAGCACGCTGATCGCCACGTCGACCATGGTCAGTCCGGTGCCGAGGATGAGGACCGGGGCGCCGTCGTGGATCGGGGCGAGCGCGCCGGGCGCCCACGGATCGGCGATGTGACGGCGGCCGTACGCGGTGACCCGTCCCGCGGCGGGCGGGCGGTTGCCCGTGGCGAGCACGACGGCGTCGGCGTCGATCCGGCCGCCGTTCGCCAGGTGCGCGCGCACCGGCCCGTACGGCTCCGGCCGGTTCAGCGCGGTGACCGTGCCCGTGAGCCGCGCCAGCCGTCCGCCCGGGAGGGTGCGGCCGGCCACGTCGTCGAGCAGTTCCCGCAGGTAGCGTCCGTACTCGCCCCGTGGGATGAAGGTCGATCCGGCCGCCTCCAGCCCGGCCCGCCCGGTCCAGCGCCGCAGGTGGTCGGGGTCGTCGGCCAGGGCGCTCATCGCGGCCGCGCCGGCGTTCAGGAGGTGCCGGGGATCGGTCGTCGCGTACGCCTGTCCCATGCCGTGCCGCCCGTCGCGGTCGATCAGCGCGACCCGGAGCGGCACCCCGGAGCCGGTCGCGCGGCGCAGCAGGTGCACGGCGGTCAGGGTGCCGCTCGCACCTCCGCCGACGATGGCGACCACGGGCACGCGGTGCCGCACGGCACCCGCCCTGGCTGGAGAAAGAGTCACCGTAGCAGCTTAGTTGGTATTTCCGACAAGGAATATAGGTAAACGGCTCTCACCCGGAAACATGCCGTTGACTTTGGACGGCATGCCTCTGTATACAAAGGGATACAACGGTGTGCGAGGAGACGAGATGATCGACGGAAAGCTCTGGCGGGAGACCTGCGCGACGGACGAGCGCCTGGCCCTCGCGTCCGGCGCGGAGGTGTCCTTCACGGCCTGCGGTGTCGACTTCGTCTTCGGAGCGGGGTCCGGCGCGCCGGCCTTCGAGCTGCGGGCGCCCGACGCCGCCTGGCAACGCTTCTTCCAGCGCGTCCCGCCGCCCTGGTACCAGAGCTTCTTCGGCATGCTCATGCGGGTTCCCGGCACGGAGATCCACGGCGACGAACTCGCCTTCGCCCAGCACGCGCACCTCGTACGCCGGGTGCTCGAGATCGGCCGGACCCTCGCGTCCGGTGAGCCGGAGCCGGTGGCCGGCCCGCTGCCCGAGGCGCACGCCACGACCGGCGGCTACACGACCGTGCGGCTGGACGGCGTGCCGCACCGCGTCTTCTACGAGGAGTCGGGGACGGGGCCGGACATGATCTTCCTGCACACCGCCGGCGCCGACTCCCGCCAGTTCACGTACCTGATGAACGACGACCGGCTGCGCGCGAACCGCCACATGGTCGCCTTCGACCTGCCGTGGCACGGCCGTTCGGCGCCGCCGCCCGGCGCGGCGCCGGGGACGTACGCGCTGACCACGGACCGCTACGCCGAGACGGTGGTGGCGCTGGCGGACGCGCTGGGCCTGCACCGCCCGGTGGTGGTCGGCGCCTCGATGGCCGGGGAGATCTGCCTGGAGCTGGCGCTCCGTCACCCGGACCGGTTCGGCGGGGTCGTCGCCTGCGAGGCCAGCGACAAGGTGCCCGGCCGCCAGGTCTCCTGGGCCCGCGACCCGCGCGTCGACCAGACGCTGTTCGTGCCGGAGTGGGTCGACGGGCTGATGGCCCCGCAGAGCCCGGCCGAGTACCGCGCCGAGGTCTGGTGGGGCTACAGCCAGGGCGGACACGGCACATTCGCCGGTGACATCCTCTTCTACAGTGGGGACTGGGACGCCACCGACCGCGTGGCCGGCATCGACACCGGCCGCTGCCCCGTGGTGATGCTGACCGGGGAGTACGACTACTCGTGCACCGCGGAGATGTCCCGTCGCACCGCGGAGAAGATCCCCGGCGCCGCGTTCGCGGTGATGCCCCGGCTCGGCCACTTCCCGCACGCCGAGAACCCTCCGCTGTTCGTCCCGCACCTGCTGGACGCCCTTTCCCTGATCGACGACCGTACGGAGCGGCTCGCATGAACCAGTTGATGCTCATCGGCGGGCAACGGGTGCCCGCGTCGGCCGGGCGGACCCTGCCCGCCACCGACCCGTTCCGGGGCACGGAGATCGCCCGCATCCCCGACGCCTCACCGGCGGACGTCGCCGACGCCGTGGCCGCCGCGCGGGCGGCCTTCGACGGCGGATGGTCCACCACACCCGGCGTGCGCCGCGCGGAGCTGCTGCACCGCCTGGCCGACCTGCTGGTCGAGCGTGCCGGTGACTTCGCCCGGCTGGAGACCAGCGACAACGGCAAGCTGCTGCGCGAGACGAGCAACCAGGCGCGGTTCGCCGCCCGCAACTACCGGTTCTTCGCCGGCTACGCCGACAAGCTGTACGGCCGCACGATCCCGCTCGACTCTCCGGACACGCTGGACTACACGACGGCCGAGCCGATCGGCGTCGCCGCGCTGATCACCGCGTGGAACTCCCCGATGCAGCTGCTGGCCAACAAGCTCGCCCCGGCGCTGGCGGCGGGCAACTGCGTGGTGATCAAGCCGTCCGAGCACGCGTCGCTGACCACCCTGGCGATGGCGGACCTGGTCGAGGAGGCCGGCTTCCCGCCGGGCGTGGTGAACATCGTGACGGGCGGGGCCGACGCCGGGCAGGCCCTGTCCGGGCACCCCGGCCTCGACCGGATCAGCTTCACCGGCAGCGTGCCGACCGGGCAGGCCATCGCCACGGCGGCCGCGAAGAACCTCGTGCCGGTGACGCTGGAGCTCGGCGGAAAGTCGCCCAACATCGTCTTCGCCGACGCCGATCTCGACCGCGCAGTGATCGGCGCGGTGGCCGGGATCTTCGCGGCGGGCGGGCAGACCTGCATCGCGGGCAGCCGGCTGCTCGTGCAGGACTCCGTCTACGACAAGGTGGTCGCGGCGGTGGCCGAGCGGGCCCGCGCGATCCGCCTCGGCGACCCGATGCTCGAGCCCACCCAGCTCGGCCCGGTCGCGAACCGCCCGCAGTTCGACCGGATCCGGCGGGCGATCACGAACGGCGCCGACGGCGGCGCCGTGGCCCTGACCGGGCTGGAACCCCTGGCCGACCCGGAGCTGGGCGCCGGGCTGTTCGTCCGGCCGACCGTGTTCGCCGAGGTGGACAACGCCTCGCCGCTGGCACGTGAGGAGATCTTCGGTCCCGTGCTGAGCGCGATCCGCTTCAGCGACGAGGACGAGGCCGTCGCCATCGCCAACGACAGCGAGTTCGGCCTCGCCTCCGGCGTGTGGACCAATGACCTGACCCGCGCCCACCGGGTCGCCAGGCGGATCGTCGCCGGCACCGTCTGGGTCAACACCTACCGGTCCAGCGCCGCGCAGGCTCCGTTCGGCGGCACGAAGAAGTCCGGCTACGGCCGGGAACGCGGCGCCGAGGCGCTGAGCGAGTACCTGACCACCAAGAACGTGATGATCGACCTTTCCGGGACCAGCGGAGACCCCTTCTCCATTCGCACCTGAGGCACCACGCCGGAGACGACCATGACCGAAGCCGTCATCCCCACCGCGCCCCCACGCGAACGCCTGTCCGCCGAGAGCAGGCGGAGCACCGTGGGCGCCTTCCTCGGCTACTTCGTCGACTTCTACGACATCTACCTGCCCACGATCGCGCTCGCGCCCGCGCTGGCCTACTTCCAGCCCAAGGACCTCGGCACGGTCGCGAGCACGACGATCTACTACGTCACCTTCGTCGTGACCCTGATCGGCCGGCCCGTCGGCGCGGCGTTCTTCGGTCACCTGGCCGACTCGATCGGCCGGAAGCGCACCACCGTCGTCGCCATCGGCGGCTTCGGCGTCGTCACGCTGCTGATCGGCCTTCTGCCCGGGTACGGGTCGTGGGGCTGGTTCGCGATCGTCGCGCTGATCCTGCTGCGGTTCGTCGACGGGGTGTTCCTCGGCGGTGAGTACACCGCCGCGGTGCCCCTGGCGATGGAGCGCGCGCCCCAGAGCCGCCGCGCCGAGGTGTCGGCGCGGATCATGCTGGGCTACCCGTTCGCGTTCATCGCGATCAGCGCGCTGACCACGCTCATGCTGTTCGTCGCGCCGACCGCGTCCGGGGCGTACCTGAGCTGGGGCTGGCGGGTGCCGTTCTTCGTCGGCGCGCTGCTGTCGGTGGCGGTGCTGCTGTACTTCCGCCGCGTCGAGGACGACGAGCCCGCCGCGGCCGGATCACCGGAGTCGCCGCTGCGCGCGCTGTTCGCGCGAGGGCCGAACCGCCGCAGCCTCGGGCAGATCTTCCTGCTGATGACGGGCATGTGGCTGTCGCTGCAGACGGCGGTGTCGATGATGCCCGGCCTGCTGACGAAGGTGCTGAAGCTGCCGAGCACCGCGGTCACCGTCGGCACGATGACGATGTTCGCCGTACTGGCGGTCGTCTACCTCGGCGTGGGCCGGCTCGCCGAGCGGATCGGGCGGCGGGCGGTGCTGGTCCTGTTCGCCGCCCTCACCGCGACCGTGGTGCCCGTCGTGTACTGGGTGATGATCGCGAACTCCGACCCGGGCGGGGGCAGCGTCGGCACGCTCGTGCTCGCCGGAGTGGTGGTCGTGATCGCGAACGCGCCGTGGTGCATCCTCAGCGCCTACCTGCCGGAACGCTTCCCGCCCGGGGTCCGCGCGTCGGGCTTCGGCGTGGGTTACACCTTCGCCGTGCTGATCCCCTCCTGCTACAGCTTCTTCCTCCTCTGGCTGGACGCCCTGCTGCCCTACAAGTACACGCAGATCCCTCTCGTGGTGCTCGGCGGGCTGCTCGCGCTGGCCGGGGCGCTGATGGGCCCGGAGACCAAGCACGCCGACCTGACGAGAGGAGCCCGATGACCATCTCGCTGTGCGGGCTGGGCAACATGGGCGGTGCGATCGCCGGCCGCCTCGCCGCCCACGACACGCTGCTGGCCTACGACGTCGACGCCGAGCGCGTCGCGCGGGCGGCGGAGACACCGAACGTCACGCCCGCCGAACTCGCCGGACTGTCCTCCTCGGACATCGTCGTGCTGTCGTTGCCGACACCGAAGATCTCACTGGAGGTCATCGGCACGCTCGCGCCGAAGATGCGCCCCGGCAGCGTGATCGTCGAGACCAGCACGGTCAACCCCGCCGATGTCCACGAGCAGGTACGCCGGTGCGACGAGCACGGTGTCGGCCTGGTCGACGCGGCGATCCTGTCCGGAGTCGCCCAGATGGCGAACGGCAGGGCCACGCTGCTGGTCGGCGGGCGCGAGCCGGACGTGCGCAAGGCGGAGCCGGTCCTGCGGGCGATGTCGGAGCGGATCATGCGCTTCGGCGAACCCGGCAGCGGCATGGCCGCCAAGGTGATCAACAACGCGGTGGCGCACGCGGTCATGGTCGTGCTGGTCGAGGCCGGGGCGCTGGCGGCGGCGACCGGGGTGTCCGGCGGCGAGCTGGTCGAGCTGCTCACCGGACCGGACGCCGGGCTGACCCGCCCGCTGACCCACCGGTTCGCCGAGCGGATCCTGCGCGGGGACTACGAGGGCGGGATGCCCACCGAGGCCGCCCGCAAGGACTCGACCCTCGCGCTGGCGATGGCGCAGCAGACCGGCGTGCCGCTGTTCGCCGTGCAGAGCGCGCACACGGTCTACGAGCTGGGCGTCGCCCAGGGACTCGGCCGGCTGGACTACGCCGCGATCGCGACGCTGTGGGAGCAGTGGACCGGCCGCCCGATGAACGAGACGACACAGGAAACAGGGGATGACTCGTGAGTGAGCGAAGCGAGCGAACCAAAGAAACACGCGTGCCTGGTCACTCCTCCGGCGAAGGAGGACTCCCAACCGATTACGACGTGATCGTGGTCGGGGGCGGCAACGCCGGATTCAGCGCGGCGCACGCGGCCTCCGAACGGGGGGCGCGGGTCCTGCTGCTGGAGAAGGCGCCGGCCGAGGAGGCCGGCGGGAACTCCTTCTACACGGCGGGGGCCTTCCGCGTCGCGTTCGACGACATCGCGGACCTGGCCGACCTGCTCGACCCGGCGACGACCGGCCGGATGGCCGAGACGGTCGTCCCGGCCTATCCCGCCGGCGCCTTCGAGCACGACATGGAGCGGGTCACCGAGGGCCGCTGCGATCCCGTGCTGACCAAGCTGCTCGTGACCCGGTCCGCGGAGACGCTGCGGTGGCTCGCGGGCAAGGGGCTGCGGTGGCGGCTGATGTACGAACGCCAGTCCTATGTCTCCCACGGCAAGTGGGTCTTCTTCGGCGGCCTCTACATCGGCTCCGTGGACGGTGGCAAGGGCCTGATCGCCCAGCACACGGAGGCCGCGCTCCGGGAGGGCGTGCAGATCAGGTACGGCGCGCGCGTGGACCGGCTCGACCTGGGCGCCGGCCGCGGTGTGGCCTACCGCGACGCCGACGGCGCCGAGCACACGGTGACCGCGGACGCGATCGTGCTGGCCGCCGGCGGGTTCGAGGCGGACCCGGAGATGCGGGCGCGGCACATGGGCGAGGAGTGGCGGCACGCCTACGTCCGCGGCTGCCCGACGAACACCGGTGACCTCCTGCGGCTGGCGCTGGAGGCCGGCGCCGCGCCGTACGGCGACTGGGCCTCCTGCCACAGCACGGCCTGGGACGCCGGCGCGGACCCGGCCGGCGGCGACCGGGTGCTGACCAACCAGCTGACGCGGCAGAGCTACCCGATCGGCATCGTCGTCAACCGGGACGGCCGCCGGTTCCTGGACGAGGGCGCCGACTACCGCAACTACACCTACGCCAAGTACGGCCGGGAGATCCTCAAGCAGCCGGGCGGCCGCGCGTTCCAGCTCTTCGACGCCAAGACCCGGCCGCTGCTGCGCAGTGAGGAGTACGACTCGACGCCGATCACCGGAGCGCAGGCCGGCAGCCTGGACGAACTGGCCGCCGAGCTCGGCATCGACCCGGCGGGCCTGGCGCGGACCGTCCGCGAGTTCAACGCGTCCATCGTCGACGTCCCGTTCGACCCGGCGGTGAAGGACGGCCGCGCCGCGCGCGTCGAGCCGCCCAAGTCGAACTGGGCGCAGGCGCTGGACACCCCGCCGTACCACGGTTACTCCGTGGGCTGCGGCATCACCTTCACGTTCGGCGGGCTGCACATCGACGAGTCGGCGAACGTGCTCGACGGCGCCGGCCGCCCGATCGAGGGCCTGTACGCCGCGGGAGAGATGGTCGGCGGGCTGTTCTCCGGCAACTACCCCGGCGGCAGCGGCCTCACCTCGGGCGCGGTGTTCGGCCGGCTGGCCGGCCTCCACGCGGCGGGGGCCCGATGACCTGGCAGGTGTACGCCGTCCGGTTCGCCCACCGGGACGCGTCGGTCCGCGGCGAGCACTTCTACGGGCACGATCCGTGCGCCCTGGACAGGTTCCCGATCTCGTACTACGTGTGGCTGGCGGTGTCCGGCGACGAGGCGGTGCTGTTCGACGCCGGGTTCACGCCGGAGACCGCGGCCCGCCGGGGGAACCGCGAGTACCTGCGGTCCCCGATGGACACCATCCGGTCGCTGGGCGTCGACCCGGACACGATCCCCCACGTCGTGCTCAGCCACCTGCACTACGACCACACCGGGCACCTCCGCGACTTCCCGGGGGCACGGATCGTGCTGCAGGAACGCGAGCTGGCGTTCTGGACGTCCCGGCACGCGTCCCGGGGCGAGCACGCTCACCTGGCCGAACCCGGGGACGTCGCCTACCTCGTGGAGCAGAATCTCACCGGCCGCGTGCGGCTGGTCGACGGCGTGCACGAGGTGGCGCCGGGGGTGACCGCGCACCGTCTCGGCGGGCACACCCCCGGCCTGCAGGTCCTGCGCGTGGCCACCGAGGCGGGGCACGTCGTGCTGGCCGCGGACGGCTCGCACTTCTACGAGAACATCGGGCGCGACCGGCCGTACGCCGTGGTCAACCACCTGCCGTCGATGTACGAGGCGTTCGACGCGATGCGGGCGCTGGCCGGCGCGGAGGAGCTCATCGTCCCGGGCCACGACCCGCGGGTGCTCGACCGGTTCCCCGCCGTGACGGGCCTCGAGGGGATCGCCGCCCGGATAGCCTGACTGCATACGGGTGTATGCGAGAGGTGAGGGTCAGTGCAGGCGGATGTCTACGAACGGTTGCGGGCGGAGATCGTGGCCGGGGTGTTCGACGCGGGCGCTCCGCTGCCCGAGGTCGCGCTCGCCGATCGCTACGGCACCTCCCGCACTCCCGTGCGGGAGGCGCTGCGGCGTCTCGAACAGGACGGCCTGGTGGAGCGGGGCGACCGCGGCATGCGCGTGCGCGGACGCAGCCCGGAGGAGATCCTGGAGATCTATGAGGCCCGGATCGCGCTGGAGGCCACGGCGGCCGGCGCCGCGGCCGAGCGCCGCACCGAACTGGACCTGATCCGCGTCCGCGCCGCACAGGACGCCATGGCCGCGACCTCGACCGACGACCCGGTGGCGATGGCGATGGCGAACCGCGCCGTGCACGAGGCCATCTGGGCGGCCGGACACAACGGGACGATCGTCGACCTGCTGACCCGGCTCAACAACCACCTCACCCGCTACCCCGCCACGACCCTCTCCAGCACCGGCCGGTGGGAGGAGGCCCTGCGGGAGCACGAGGAGATCATCACCGCCGTCGGCGCGGGCGACCGGGAGAAGGCCGCGGAACTGGCCGGCCGGCACATGACCAAGGCCCGCGACATCCGCCTCCGGATCTACCGCGAGGAGATCATCGGCTGAGAGCCGGTCGCGGGACGGCGAGCCGTCGGGCCGTCGGTCGCCGAAGGGCGGACACACTCGGCGTTGCGGTGGGAAGGGGATAATCACGGCCGGGTGCGGCTGTCGGGTTCAGCGCCGTCGCCTCGGCGATGTTGCTGGAGTCCGCATCACGGTCGTCGGACCAACGGCGCCATTCCGGGGGGCCCGGAAGGCGCGACTTGCCAGTCGGCCGGCCATACGTGATTGCTGTTGGGGTGGCTGGCCCAGTATGTCTCTGGTGCAGTCATTTTCTGCTCGGTGGCAATGCCGTCGTGCGGCAGAGCGAGGTGGCGGGCCAGGAGACGTTGAGCAGCGATTCGCACCTGGAGTTCTTGTTTGACGTCGCTGTCATCGTGGCCGTTTCCCTCCATCATGTCACCAGGCTCTTCGCCGAAGAAGACTGTCGGCCACCGATAGGTGCCAACGGAGCTGGATCGAAGGGCATTCGAAGATAGGCACAGACGACATCAATGACAGTTTGCCGGTGTTCCTGGTGGTCTTGAGCGAGACGTTCGAGGGAGTACAGGCCACCGAGACGAACCGGGGCGTTGACGTGTCCGAGCTGCTCAACGGCTCTGGCGTACGGCTCGGTGACGCGACGCTGGGTCGCGTCATAGGCGGTATCCCGAGCGACTTCCTCGGCATGGGCCTGGGTGACATGGGCGAGGTCTTCGGCGTGCGCCTGAGTCCGTTCGCTCAGCCACTGACGGCGCATCGCGAGCAGTAACGCGGCGGCACCGCCCGTCCCGGCCCCGACGGTCAGGCCATCCTTGATCGCTTCAAGCCGTAACGAAGCATCACGCCTGGCGATCGACAATAGCCAAAGCGTCGTGACCGTTGCGGAAAGGGCAACGGCTGCGGCACTGATGACCGCGACCCACCAGGGCATCGTCCGCAGAGGAGCCCGCTCGCTCCGATCGGCCTGACCGCTCACAAATACGTTCCTTTCCCCCATCGGTTGACCATCACCGTAACTCGCCTTGTCTCAGCGCCAGCCGAGATCTTCCGAACTTCGACCACGGCTCCGAAGCGGTAGCCGCGTTCACACCGCCGGCGGCTCGCCGATCCTCGTCCGGGGCGCCGCCGCACGTGATCTCCGAGATCCTCGGCCACGCCGGAATCACGATCGCCAAGCGCGATTTCTCGATCGATGACTGGATCATTACCGAGAAGGGCAAATGATCGGACATGCGGCTCCACACCGACGTGCTCGTGCTGGGTGGCGGCCCGGCCGGGGCCTGGGCGGCGATCGCGGCGGCGGGCGCGGGCGCCGACGTGGTCCTCGCCGACAAGGGCTACTGCGGCACCAGCGGCGCGACCGCCTCCGGCGGCAACAACCTGTGGTACCTGCCGGAGGACCCGGACGTCCGCGACGCCGCGATGGCCGAGCGGGAGGCGGCCGGGGGCGGTCTCACCGACCGCACCTGGATGACCCGTGTGCAGGAGGAGACGTACCGCCAGGTCAACCGGCTCGCCGGCTGGGGGTACCGGTTTCCGTCGGACGAGCACGGGCGAGAGCGGCGCAACACGCTGCAGGGGCCGGAGTACATGCGCCGCATGCGCGGCCGGGTGCGGCGGTCCGGTGTCCGCGTCCTCGACCACCATCCGGCGCTGGAGCTGCTGACCGACTCCGCCGGGGTCGTGTCGGGCGCGGCCGGGCTGCGCCGTCAGGAGGGCTGGGAGCGCTACGAGGTACGGGCCGGGGCGGTCGTGCTGGCCACCGGCGGGTGCGCGTTCCTGTCCGGCGCCTTCGGGCTCAACGTCGACACCGGCGACGGGCACCTCATGGCGGCCGAGCTCGGGGCGGAGCTGTCGGGGATGGAGTTCTCCGCGGTGTACGGCCTCTCCCCCGCGTACGGGAACCACACCAAGGGCCTGATGATGCACTACGCCAGCTACTACGAGCCGGACGGCACGCCGATCGCGTTCGACGCGCCCGGCGACGCCCGCGTCCGGCTCGCGCGGCTGGCGGCCGAGGGCCGGCCGGTGTACGCCCGGCTCGACCGGGCTCCCCCGGCGCTCCGCCGGCTGATGCGCGACTCACAGCCGAACTACTTCCTGCCTCTGGACAAGGCCGGCATCGACCCGTTCACCACGCGTTATCCGGTGCGGTTCGTCTATGAGGGCACCGTCCGCGGCACGGGCGGGCTGCGGATCGTCGACGCCGGATGCGCGACGACCGTCCCCGGCCTGTACGCGGCCGGTGACGTGGCCACCCGCGAGCTGATCACCGGGGCGGCGAGCGGCGGCGGCAGCTTCAACGGCGCCTGGGCGATCTCCTCGGGCACCTGGGCGGGGGCGGCCGCGGCACGGTTCGCCGCCGCCCGCGGGACGCCCCGCGGGGAACCGCGGGCGAACGGGCGGGCGGGGCTGCGGCC
Source organism: Actinoallomurus sp. CA-142502 (assembly GCF_050936355.1). Taxonomy (NCBI): domain Bacteria; kingdom Bacillati; phylum Actinomycetota; class Actinomycetes; order Streptosporangiales; family Thermomonosporaceae; genus Actinoallomurus; species Actinoallomurus sp. CA-142502. The sequence goes on along the minus strand of NZ_JBNJMY010000001.1, from coordinate 4,964,269 downwards.
CGCAGGCGACACCGGGCTCTCGGGGGCCGACGTCGTACGGGCGGTGCAGGAGGAGGTGCTGCCGCTGGAGCGCAACCTCTTCCGCGACGCCGAGGGGCTCGCGGCCTCGCTCGCCTCCCTGGACCCGCTGTGGGAGCGTGCGAAGACCGGCCTCGCCGGAACGGACGGCCGTACGACACTGCGGGCGCGCGAGGCCGCGTCGCTGGTGGCACACGCCAGGTGGATGTACCGGGCCGCCCTGGTCCGCGAGGAGTCGCGCGGCGTGCACCTGCGGGACGACCGGCCGGAACGCGATCCGGCGCTGCGGCGCCGGATCCTCACCGGCGGGCTGGACGAGGTCTGGACCGCCCTCGACCCGGTCGCTCCGGTCGGTCCGCCCGCCGTGGCCGGGACGGGGAGGACCGCGTGATCGAGGTCGTGAGCCACGAGCGGTGCGTCGCCTGCGACGTCTGCGTCAAGGTCTGCCCGATGGACGTCTTCGAGCGGGGGCCGGACGGCGTCCCGGTCATCGCCCGGCAGTCCGACTGCCAGACGTGCTTCATATGCGAGGCCTACTGCCCGGTCGACGCCCTGTTCGTCGCGCCGCTGTCCGCCCCCGCGCCGGCGGGCTCGGCCTACACCGACGAGGCCTGGCTGAGCCGCTCGGGCCGCCTGGGAGCGTACCGCCGGGCGATCGGCTGGGGCCGCGGCCGCACCCCCGGCTCGACCGCCGACCGCAGCTTCGTCTTCACCGCCGGCATGTCCGGCCAGCCCGGCCGCCGTCCCCCGCCCGAACCCGGCGACCGCGCGGGCTGAGTCGTTCAGGCGCGGCGCTGGGTGTTCTCCAGGTAGCGCAGGACCGCGGTGACACGGCGGTCGGCGCGATCGGTCGGGGCCAGGTCGAGTTTGGCGAAGATGCTCCGGATGTGCTTGTGCACCGCGCCCTCGGTCACGAACAGGCGTTCGGCGATCGCCGTGTTGCCCAGGCCCTCGGCCATCAGGGCGAGTACGTCGCGTTCGCGGGCGGTCAGGCGGTCCAGTGCGGTGTCCGGGCGGGTGCGGGTGAGCAGCTGGGCGACGACCTCCGGGTCGATGGCCGTGCCCCCGTCCGCCACCCGGTGCAGCGCGTCGAGGAACTGCTCCACCCGGCCGACCCGTTCCTTCAGCAGGTACCCGAGACGGGCCGCGCCGCCCGCGAGCAGGTCGGTGGCGAACGCCTGTTCCACGTACGCCGACAGCACCAGCACGGCGAGGCCGGGCAGGCGGTGCCGCGCCTCGACGGCCGCCTTGATGCCCTCGTCGGTGTGGGTCGGCGGCATCCGTACGTCGACGATGGCGACGTCGGGCCCGTGCGTGTCGACGGCCGTCAGGAAGGACTCCGGGTCCTCCGTCGTGGCCACCACGTCGAGCGACTCGGCGCGCAGCAGCAGCGCCAGCCCCTCGCGCAGCAGCGGGTCGTCTTCGGCGATCACAATCCGCATGGCAGTTCCACCTGGAGAATCGTCGGGCCGCCGGGCGGGCTGGTCAGGGCGAGGCGACCGTCGTGGGCCTCGACCCGGCGGCGTATACCGGTGATGCCGGAGCCCTCGTGCTCGTCCGCGCCGCCGACGCCGTCGTCCTCGATCCGCAGGGACAGCTCCTGCCCCTGCCGGCGTACGGTCACCGTGGCGTGCCGGGCCCGGCTGTGCTTGGCGATGTTGGTGAGTGCCTCGGCCGCCACGAAGTACGTGGTCGCCTCGACGGAGGCGGCGCACCGGCCGGGCACGTCGACGTCGACCCTGCAGTCGACGCCGCAGTCCGACGCGAGCCCGGCCAGCGCGCCGGCGAGCCCCCGGTCGGCGAGTACGGGCGGCAGGATGCCGCGGACGACCGTGCGCAGTTCGGCGAGCGCCTGTTCGGCGGCCTGCTGCGCGCGTTCGAGCATCTCGTCGGCGCTCGAGGGGTCCCGGGCGAGGGCACGGCGGGTCGCGCCGAGCAGTACGGTGACGGCGACGAGCCGGTTCTGCGTGCCGTCGTGCAGCGAGCGTTCGATCCGCCGCAGCTCCGTGGCGTGGGCGTCGAGCGCGGCCGCGCGGGTCGCGGACAGCTGGGCGACGCGCAGCGACAGGTCGACCTCACCCGAGGGCGCAAGGAGCCGCGTCCCCGGCCGCGCCTGCAGCCGTGCCATTCCGGGCCCGAGGATCACGAAGAGGACGCACAGCGCCACGCCGAGGAGCGCGACCACCAGCGCGCCGGACTCGTCGTTCACGGTCCAGGACACCACGGTCGGTGTATTGGGCTCGTCGGCCGGCAGCCACCGCCACCACAGCGGGAACGTGACGTCCTGCACGGTGTACACCACGAGCACCACCGCCGTGACGCTGAGCAACAGCCCGAGCGTGCCGTGGACGAACAGCCAGCGCACCTCCCGCCGGCCGTCCGGGTCGGCGAGAGCGGCGCGGATATGGGTGGGCGGAGGCGTCGCCGGACCGATGATCGCCGGCCCCCACCGGGAGAGCCGGGCGCGCTCCCGCTCGGCGATGGAGCGTACGACCCGCGGCGCGCTGGGCGCCAGCAGCCGGCGCAGGCCGGCGAGGCACCCCAGTGCGACGACCGCCAGCCACAGCAGTGCGGCGAACGCCAGCAGGGCGGTGCCGAAACCGCCGACGAGATGTTCGAGCGCGTCGATGAGCGCACGGACGCGCGTCTTCACGTGCCGCCGGCCGGTCCGTGCCGGGGCGACCGTTTCTGGCGGGTTCGCCGGCATCGGTACCTCCTTCGGCGAGTGACCTTAGGACACCGGGCCGATCCCTGTCAGTTCCCCGGGAAAGGAGTACAGCCTGCTGTACCGCGATCGACTCGTTGGCTGGATCGTCTCGGCGGATCGCCGCTCCTAGCGTTGTGGCCCGTCACCCCCCAGCGAGCGAGGAGCACGCCGTGACCGATCCGTACCGCATCACCGAGGCACATGAGACGCCGCCCGACTCCCCGAACGAGCGGGGCGGGATCGTACGGCCGGTGCTGTGGCTGCTGCTGGTGGTCAGCGCGGCCGGCAACATGGTGACCTCGACCACCGGCGTCAACGTGTTCGTGGGCGTGGCGTTCGGGGTGGCCACGCTGGCCTGCGGCGCCGCCCTGATCATCCAGCACTACCGGCGGCGGTCCGAATGAGGACCGTGGCCGAGCGCGGGCCCGCGCCCACGGCGCGTCAGGCGCCCGCCGTGGCGCTGCGGGACGTCACCAAGGTCTACCCGGGCGGCGTCCGCGCCCTCGACGGCGTGTCCGTCACCGTGGAGCGCGGCGCGTTCGTCGCGATCATGGGCCCGTCCGGATCGGGCAAGAGCACGCTGATGCATTGTGCCGCCGGCCTGGACACGCCGACCGGTGGGAGCGTCTCCGTCGACGGCGTCGCCATCGACGGGCTGAACGAGACCCGGCGCACCGAGCTGCGCCGCGAACGCGTCGGGTTCGTGTTCCAGTCGTACAACCTGGTGCCCTCGCTCAGCGTCGCGGACAACATCACGCTGCCGCTGCGGCTGGCGGGCCGGGCGCCCGACCACGACTGGGTGCGTCTGCTGGTCGAACGGGTCGGGCTGGGCGGCCGGCTCGGACACCGGCCGGCCGAGCTGTCCGGCGGGCAGCAGCAGCGCGCCGCCATCGCCCGCGCGCTGGTGACCCGGCCCGCGGTCGTGTTCGGCGACGAACCGACCGGCGCGCTGGACCTGAAGACCGCGCGTGAGGTGCTCGGCCTGCTGCGGGACCTCGTCTCGGGCCTGGGTCAGACCGTCGTGATGGTGACCCACGACCCGGCCGCCGCCGCCCGCGCCGACCAGGTCCTGGTCATGGCGGACGGACGCCTGCGAGAGACGCTGCACCGGCCCACCGCCACCGAGCTGGCACACCGCATCACCACCCTGGAATCGGAGTAAGCGATGCTGCACCTGGCGTTGCGCATGGCCCGCCACCGGATCGCCGCGTTGGCGGCGATCGCCTGCGCCGCCCTCGGCGGCGCGGCCTTCGTCACCGGCATCGGGGTGCTGGCCGAGTCGGGGTTCCGCTCGCACGCCCCGGTCGAGCGGCTCGCCGGGGCCGATGTCGTCGTCTCGGCCGCCCAGACGTACCGCCCGAAGGGCGACCTGGCCGTCGGGCTGCCCGAGCGCGCCCGGGTGCCGCGTGAGCTGACCGCGCGGCTGGCGCGGCTGCCCGGCGTGACCGCGGCGGTCGGCGACGTGAGCTTCCCGGCCGCCGTCCTCGACCGGCGCGGCGCGGTCCTGCCCGCCGCGGTCACCGGGGACCCGGCCACCGCCGGGCACGGATGGTCCTCGACCGGGCTGCCGGACCGCCTTCGGGTGTCCGGCGCGGCCCCGGCGGGTCCCGGTGACGTCGCCCTGGACGCGCGCACCGCGGCCGCCGCGGGCGTGGCGCCGGGTGGCCGGGTGTCCGTGGTCGCGGCCGGTCACCGCGCGACGTACCGGGTCTCGGCCGTGGTCGGCGGCTCCGGCGGCGGGATCTTCTTCACCGACGCGACCGCGGCGAGCCTGGGCGGGCGGGGCCGGGTCGACCTGGTCGCGCTGCGGACCGCCCCCGGCGCCCGCGACTCCGTCGCGGAGCGGGCCCGTGCCATCGCGGGGCCGGCCGGGCTGGTCGTGTCCACCGGGGCGGCGCGGGGCGACGTCGAGGCCCCCGACGCGATGGCCGGGCGCGGCGCCCTGCCGCTGTTCGCCGGTTCGCTCGCCGGGGTCACCCTGCTCGTCGTCGGGTTCATCGTGGGCGGCTCGCTGGCCGTCTCGATCGGCGCCCAGCGACGGGACCTCGCCCTCCTCCGCGCCGTCGGCGCGACGCCCCGCCAGGTCCGCCGTCTCGCCGCCGCGCAGGCCGTCGTCGTCGCGGCCGCCGCGCTGGTCCCCGGCATCCCCCTCGGGTACCTGCTGGCCGACCGGCTCCGGGCGCTGCTGGTGTTCGCCGGCATGGTCCCCTCCTCGCTGCCGCTGACCTTCAGCCCGCTGCCCGCGGTCGCCGCCGCCCTCCTGCTGCTCCTCGTCGTACGGGCCTCGGCCTGGTGCGCGGCGCTGCGCACGTCGCGGATGGCGGCCACCGAGGCGGTCGCCGAGTCGCGCAGCGAGCCCCGTACGCCGTCCCGTGGCCGTGCCCTCGCCGGGTTCCTGCTGATGGCCGCGGCCACCGTCATGTCCGTCGCCCCCCTGCTGACGCGGACGGAGCAGGGCGCCGCCGTGACCGCCTTCGCCGGCATCGTCGCGACGATCGGCCTCGGGCTCGCCGGGCCGGTGGTGGTCGGCCGGATCAGCCGGACGCTCGCGCGGAGGCTGCCCGCCGGGGTGTCCGCGCCGACGTGGCTGGCCGTGGCGAACAGCCGCGGGTACGCCCTGCGCGTCGCGAGCGCCGTCACCACACTCGCCATGGCGGTGGTGTTCACGCTGACCTACGCGCTGACCCAGACGACGATGCTCAAGGCCACGTCGAACGACGTCGCGTCCGCCACCCGCGCCCAGTTCACGATGACCGCGCCCGGGCTGGGCGGGCTGCCCGACGACCTGGCGGCCGCCGTACGGGCCACGCCTGGCGTGCGGGCCGTCGCCCCGGTCAGCGGCACCACGGTCATCTGGACCTACAAGATGCTGGGCGACGACGAGACCGACTACCACTCCGCGCCGATCCTGTCCCCGGCCGCGTCGTCGGTCCTCGACCTCGGCGTACGGTCCGGCGACCTGGCGCATCTCACCGGCGCGACGGTCGCCGTGGACGCCGGGGCCGCCAGGTCGCGGAACGCGTCGCTGGGCGGCACGGTGAACCTGGTGCTCGGCGACGGCGCCCCGGTCACCGCCCGCGTCGTGGCGATCTACTCGCGCGGCCTGGGATTCGGCCCGGTGGTGATCTCCCGTGACCTCGCCGCCGGGCACACCACCACGGGGCTCGACCAGAGCCTGCTGATCCGCACCGACGGCTCGGACGCGGCCGCGCGCGGCCTGACCGCCCTCGCCTCCGGGCGCCCGGGGCTGGCGCTCGGCCGGGCGTACGGCGCGCCGGACGGCGCGTACGGGGTGCCGCCGGAGCTGTGGATCAACATCGCGATCCTCGCGGTGCTGCTCGGCTACCTCCTCCTCGGCATCGCCAACAAGCTGATCGCGAGTACCGTCCAGCGCCGTCACGAGATCGCCGCGCTGCAGCTGATCGGCGCGACGCCCGGGCAGATCCGCTCGATGATGCGCCGGGAGGCGACGCTGATCTGCGTCGTCGCGCTCGGCACGGGACTGCTGCTGTCCGTCGTACCGCTCGTGCTCCTGGCCGCCGGATTCCTGCACCGCCCGTGGCCGGCCGGGCCGCTGTGGCTGTTCCCCGCCATCGCGGCCGTGGTCGCCGCGCTGGCCTTCCTCACGATGGAGGTGCCCACCCGCCGCGCCCTGCGCACCCCACCGGCCCAGGCGCTCACCCGCGCCTGATGATTAGAACGCCTGCTCGGAGGCAGAAAGGGGCGAGGGCCGGAAACGGGTGTTCCGTGCCCGTACGGGATGTTCGCGGAACGGGAGGAACAGATGCTGATCATCACGCACGGCGGTGCCGGGCGCTTCGACTCCGGGACGCTGGAGCGTGTGCGCGAGCGTCTGCGGGCCGGAGGCGAGGAGCCCGTGACCGTCTGCGAGTGCGATTCGGCCGACGAGCTCGAACGGGCGCTGGACCGGCGAGAGCCCGGTGACGAGACCGTCGTCGCGGCCGGCGGCGACGGGTCGATCAACCGGCTCGTCGCCACCCTCTACGCGCGGGGCGAACTGGACCGGCGGACCGTCGGCCTGCTGCCGCTCGGCACCGGCAACGACCTCGCCCGCAACCTCCGCATCCCCCTGGACCCGGACGAGGCGGCGCGCGTGCTCCGCGAAGGACGCACCCGTGAGCTCGACCTCCTCGCCGACGACGAGAGCGGCGTGGTGCTCAACGCCGTCCACGCCGGAGTGGGCGCCGTCGCCGCGACCCAGGCCGCCCGGTTCAAGCCCTGGCTCAAGTCCGCCGCCTTCCCGGTGGGCGCCGTCCTGGCGGGGGCGCGAGCCGGGGGCTGGCGGCTCAAGGTCGAGGCCGACGGCGAGATCGTCGCCGAGGACAAGCTGCTCATGGTTGGGCTGAGCAACGCGCCGGGCATCGCCGGCGGCAGCGCGCTGCTCGCCCCGGACGCCTCCCCCGGCGACGGCCGCGTCGAACTGGTGGTCTCGGCCGCCACCGGCCCGCTGGCCAGGGTCCGGTACGCGCTCGGCCTGCGCAGTGGCGCGCACAAGCACCACGACGACGTCGTGTACACCGCGGCGACGTGCGCGACCATCAGCGGAGAGGAGTTCCTCGTCAACAGCGACGGCGAGGTGTCCGGGCCGTTCACCGAGCGCTCCTGGCGCGTCGTCCCCAAGGCGTGGCGGATCATCGCCCCACCGGACCGCGACTGAGCGACGAGGCGGGGACGACGCCCATCCGTCGCTCCCCTACGCTGCCCGTATGTGCGACACGACGGCCGGACCGGACGAGCCGGCGGCCTCCCTTCCACGCCCGGCGCCGGGCACGGCGGTCGACCCGATCACGCTGGAGCCGGTCGACGAGGTCGAGATCGTCACTCTGGTGGACAACGTCTTCGACGGGCTGCTGACCGGTGACGAGCGCACCCGCCGGCCTCCGATGGGGATGGGCATGGTGGCCGCGCCGCAGTTCGAGGGCGGCCGCACGCCCGCCGGGATGATCGCCGAGCACGGTTTCTCCGCGCTCGTCCGGGTCCGCCGGGCCGGCCGGGTCACCACGCTGCTGTTCGACACCGGCCTGTCGCCCGACGCGATGGTCGTCAACGCGAGCCGTCTCGGCGTCGCGCTCGACGACATCCACGGCGTCGTGCTCAGCCACGGCCACTTCGACCACGCGGGCGGGCTGGCGGGGCTGGCCGGCCGGCGCGGCGTCCGCTCGCTGCCGATGGTGGTGCATCCGGGAGTGTGGACCCGGCGCCGGCTCGCGGTACCCGGACGCCCGGCGGAGGAGCTGCCGACCCTGAGTCGCCGGTCACTGGACGCGGAGGGCTTCGAGGTCATCGAACGGCGCGACCCCTCACTGCTCGTGGACGGATCCGTGCTGATCACCGGTGAGGTGGACCGCACCACCGAGTTCGAACGCGGCATGCCTCCGCCGCACCAGGCCTGGACCGGCACCGAGTGGGTCCACGACCCGGCCGTAGCCGACGACCAGGCGCTGGTCGTGCACGTCCGCGGCCGTGGCCTGGTGGTCTTGACGGGCTGCGGCCACGCCGGCGCGATCAACATCGTGCGCCACGCCCAGCGGCTGACGGGCGTCGACCGGCTGCACGCGCTGGCCGGCGGCCTCCACCTGGGCGGACCGGCTTTCGAGCCGGTCATCGCGCCCACCGTCGAGGCACTGACCGGACTCGCGCCGGACCTGGTGGTACCGGGCCACTGCACCGGCTGGCGCGCCCAGCACGCGCTCGCGGCGGCGCTGCCCGGCGCCTGGGTGGCGAGCAGCTCGGGCACGACCTATCACCTCACCGCCGCCTGACCCACCCGGCGCGGGTACCGACGTCTCGGGGAGCGGTGCGTCCGGTCCCGCACAGGGGGGTGTCGTCGCGGGGTCTCAGGCGACCCGCGGCGTGGGCCCCTTGCCGCCCAGCGGATCCAGTTCGATCATCTCCGCCGCCTCGACGAGCTTCATCGCGGCGGCCGTCTCGGGACTGCCCTTGATCGCCTCGAGTACGGCGTCCAGCGCGTCCTGGTCGCGCCACAGCTCGGTCACCCAGATGGTGTCGGGCGCGTCCGCCTGCCGGTTGACGAGGTACAGCTCACAGCCCGGCTCCCCCTCCAGACCGGCGGCGGCCGTCAGGAGCAGCTCCGCGGGTTCCGCCCCGCGCCCCTCGTGAGCGACCAACTTCCCGTATCGCGCGATCCGGCTCATGACCGGCAACGCTACCGGGTCCCCCATGCGACGCAGGCGGTCTCACGGCACCTTCGGGGTGGCGCGGCCGGCGAGGTGCAGGTACCGCTCGCCGGTCGGCAGGGCGTAGAAGGTCACGGGCAGCCACATCCCCGTCCGCGGGGCGCGGACGGCGAACAGGTCCTCCTCCACCGGTACCAGGTCGTGCTCCTGCTCCCGCTCGCTCTCGGGGAGGAGCGCGGCCGGCGCTCGGGTGGCGGTCCTTCGCAGGCGCGGGCGCTCGCCTCCGACCATCTCCAGGCGCTCACCCGCCCGTTCGTACGTGCCCGCGTGCCGGTCCACGTCGGCGGAGGCCGGCTCGGCCGGTGCCGCGAACGGCTCGGGCTCCGCCAGCGCCTCGGCGTACTTCGCCAGGCAGTCGTCGCCCCGCCCGGTGTCGGTGAACACGTCGCCGTCGACACCGGTCGTGTGGGTGAGCAGATGACGCATGGTCAGCTTCGCGACGGTCTCCGCGCCGGCCAGCCTCAGCTCGGGGCCGCCCCTCGTCGACGAGTTGCAGGACGAGGGTGGTCGTCCAGACCTTCGAGACCGATCCGATCTGGAACAGCGAGTCGGCGGTCACCGCCACGCCGGTCTCCGGTTGAGGACGCCCGTGGCCGCCTCGGCGACCTCGTCGCCGCCGGGCGTCAGGCGCAGGATGCCGAGTGCGGCCCCGGGGATGCCGTGCCGTTCGTGGTACGGGCCGGAGCCCGGTATCCGTCACGTTACCCCGCGCTGGGGTAGGTGCCGCGGCGGTGTATTCGCACGACCGCCACGTCAAAGTGGAGGCCGGGCTCCGCGCGGTGCGGCGTGTTCGGCGGTGGCGGCGAGGCGGACGGCCGTGGCGGGCACCACGCCCAGCTGCACGAGCTGGCGAGACAGCAGCACGTCGAGCAGCCAGTCGCAGGAGATGCGCAGCCGGTTGTGCGGGACGGCCAGTAGATGGTAGCCGCGGGTGACGGCCTTGGCGGGCACGCCCGCCAGCGACAGCCCCGTCACGTGCGCCGCGGCCTTGGCGCCGCCGAGGTCGACGACGAAGCCCAGATCGTGGTGGCGGTAGGGCCGGCGGTGGCCGTGGCCGTAGGAGGCGGCGACGTTCCTGCCCGCGGTGACGCCCTGTCTGTGCGCGTGCTGCGCCGTCATCGCGGTGATCCGGCCGGGGCGCGTGAGGTCCGGCACGGCCGCGGCGTCGCCGCAGGCGTACACCTCGGGATGGCCCGGCACGCTCAGATACTCGTCCACCACGAGTCGGCCCTGGACGGTGGGCAGGCCCAGCGCCTCGACCAGGGGGTCGGGGCGGACACCGACGCACCAGATCAGCGTGCGGGTCGCCACGAACTCCCCGTCCGACAGGCGCACTCCCTCGTGGGAGGCCTCCTCCACCGTGGTCCGCGTACGGATCTCCACGCCCCGGCGAGTCAGGACATGGTGGGCGGTGGCCGACAGCCGTAGGTCCAGCTCCGGCAACACGCGCTCGGCGAGGTCGACGAGCAGCCATCGGATCGGCCGGCCCCGGAGGTTCGGCCAGCGCCCGGCTGCCTGTTCGGTGAGCAGCTGGCCGTGCGCGGCGACCTCGGTCCCGGTGTATCCCGCGCCCACGACGACGAACGTGCAGCGTGCCCTGCGTTCGGCGGCGTCGTCGGTCGTGCCCGCCAGCTCGATGTCGCGCAGGATGGCGTCGCGCAGGTAGATCGCCTCGGCCAGGCTGCGGAAACCGTACGCGTGCTCGGCGATGCCCGGGATGGGAAGGAGCTTGTTGACGCTGCCCACGGCCAGGATCAGCCGGTCATAGTCCAGCCGACGCCGGCTCCCGTCCGGCGCTGTGCAGACGACCCGGCGACCCGCGATGTCGATGCCGCCCACAGCGCCCAGCACGAGCCGGACACCGGCGTGACATCCGCTGAGCGGGACGGCCACCCGCCGGGGCTCCAGGATCCCGGCGGCGACCTCGGGGAGCAGCGGAAGGTAAAGGAAGTAGTCGGCCGGGTTGATCAACACGACCTCGACCAGATGTCCGGCCAGGCGAGACAAGGTCCGCGCGGCGTGGAACCCGGCGAAACCGGCTCCGACGATCACGACCCGGCCTCTGGACATTCCGTTCTCCTGCCGTTCGCGGCTACGCCTTGTTACGGATATGCCCACCCACGGCCCGACGAGCAGTTCTTTGCCAAGATTGAACCGGCCCTGACCCGGCGCGGCCTCCGTCCACGTAACGCTGGAGGGACACGGCGGTAGCCGATGTGGAAGGGAACCGGCATGGCCGAAGGCAGACCACCATCTCCGTCCGACCTGACGGCGGTCAGGAAACGACTGGGCCGGATCGGCGTCTGGTTCATGACGACCGTCGCGGAGATCTCGGCGGAAGAGGAACAGCAAGGGGCGGCGACCATCGAGGAGCTGGGCTACTCGACGTTCTGGTTCGGTGAGGGCCCGGACACCAGGGAGTCCTTCACGCACGCGGCCGTGCTGCTGTCCGGCACGGAGCGGCTGAACGTCGCCACGGGCATCGCCAACATCTTCGGCCGGGACGCGATCGCGGCGGCCAACGGAGCCAACACGCTGGCCGACGCGTGGCCCGGCCGGTTCACGCTGGGCATGGGGGTGAGCCACGCACCGCTGGTCAACCCTCGGGGCCACGACTACACCAGACCTGTGTCCACCATGCGTGCCTACCTCGACGCCATGGACGCCACCAAGTTCGGGCCACCGCTGCCCGAGGCGCCGCCGCGGCTGCTGGCCGCGCTCCGCCGCTCGATGCTGGAGCTTGCGGCGAGCCGGGCCCAGGGCGCGCACACCTACTTCGTCCCGCCCGAGCACACCAGGCGGGCCCGCGAAATCCTCGGCCCGGAGCCGCTCCTGGTGCCCGAACAGGCCGTCGTGCTCGACACCGACGCGGACCGGGCGCGGGCCGCCGCCCGCGACTACGCGGCCTTCTATCTCGCGCTGCCCAACTACCTCAACAACCTGCGCGAGCTAGGCTTCTCCGACGCCGACTTCAAGAACGGCGGCAGCGACGCGCTCATCGATGCCATCGTGTGCCACGGTGATCCGGACGCCATCACCGAACGTGTCCGCGCCCACCACGACGCCGGCGCCGACCATGTCTGCGTGCAGCCGATCGCCCGGACCTTCGCCGAGCAGGTCGAGCACCTGCGGACCCTCGCACCCGTCCTGGTCGGCTGACCGTGCCGGCCCCGGTCTACGTGACGGTGAGACCATGACCAGGGCGATCGGCCTCGCCGGTACCGGCCGCTCGGCCGCCGAGATCTACGCGCCGTCGCTGGCATCGTGGCCGAAGACCGCGTTCGCGGGCGTGTGGTCGCCGTCTCCCGACGCCACCCGCGCTCTCGCCGAACGCCACTCCGTGCCCGCGTACGACCGGTTCGCCGAGTTGCTCGACCACTGCGACGCCGTCGCGTTCGCCGTGCCGCCGGCCGCGCAGTCGCCCCTGGCCGTGATCGCGGCGGGACGGCACAAGCACGTGCTGCTGAGACCGCCGATCGCCGGTGAGCTGGCCGGTGCCGAGGAGCTGGCGGACGTGGTCGCCGCCACCGATGTGATCTCTCAGATCGCGTTGACCTGGCGTTACTCTCCGACCGTGCGCTCGTTTCTGTCGTCCCAGGTCGAGCGGACGCACCCGCAAGGCGGCACCGGACGGCTCATCTCCGCCGCTCTGGCCGGCGACACTCCAGCCCGGCCCTGGCGGCCCGACCGCGGCGTGCTCATGGACATGGGGGTCGACGTCCTGGACCTGCTCGACGCCGCACTCGGCCACACGGCGTCGATCCGCGCACACGGCGAGCCGTGGGGGTGGGTCGGATTGCTGCTCGAACACGAGGGCGGTCGCTTCAGCGAGGTCTCGCTGTACGCGACCGCGTCGGCGGACGAACCGGCCCGCGCGGAGGTCGAGGTCTTCGGCTCGGGCGGCTCCGCCGTGATCGACGGTGCGGAGGTCACCGGACCGGAGGCGTACGCGACGATGGTCGAAGAGTTCGCGGACGCGATCGAGAGGCATGCGCCGCACCCGCTGGACGTCCGGCACGGCCTCCATCTCCAGCGGCTGCTCGACGCCGCGACCACCGACCTGCTCACCGGCCGCTGACGACCCGCCGCCATCACCCGGCCGCGGCCGTCAGTGGCGGAAGGCTCCTCGATCCGTCCGGCGAGATACGTCGCCACCTCCCGCAGCGCCGCCTGGACCGCGCCGTAACCCTCGTGGCAGAGCCGTAGGAAGGTGTGATGCTGAGCGATGACCTGGGAACAGGCCGGGAGAATGAGGGTGAAGGTCGGCAGATCGCCGCCGAGGTAGTTGACCCGCTCCGGCGACCATGCCGATCGCGTTCTCGTCGCACGCCTCGACGGCCTCCTCGGCGCCGAGGTGGAACCGGTCGCCCTCCATGGGCACGAGGCGGGGTTCGATCTCCCAGTAGTCGCAGAACTTCTTCCAGCACACCTGGACGTTGACGCCCATCACGAGGTTGGGCCGGGCGCCGGCGCCATACCGGCCGGCGTTGCGTCGCGCCCAGCGGCGCTTGAGCGCCAGCCCGCCGAGCATGCACGCCGCTGGAACCGACGGTTGAGGTGCCGATCGGTGCGCTCGCGGATCAGCCGCGCGACGGTCGCCGGCGTCATCGGGCGTCGGGCGGTTCGTGCCGAGGAAGGACCGTCGTGGTGCCGGACGCCGGATCTGCGGCCCCGAACAGCGGGCTCACCTGGAGCGGCCGATGCCGGTGCCGCTCCCGGTCGTTACTCCTCAGCGCCATCTTCGCTCCCCTGGCAGCCGCGCCGAAAAGTCGGTCTCGCAGGCGGCCGTTCGAGTGCGGGCCGACGACGGTCAAAACCCGGGTCTGGAGACGCGCGCCTCCTGCCGCGTCGGGGGCTCGCCGGCCCGAGTCCACAGGCGGCGGTTCCGGCTCGCCCGGGTGAAGGTGGGTCCCGCCTCGCGCGGGTGAACAGGACGATCGGTGAAATCTGCGCGCGATCCCGCTTTCGCGCCGTTCGTCTGGCTCGGGCGTGAGGCCGGAATGGCGCGGGAAGTGGCGCATCGGGCGTGAAGCGCGCCTAGATCTTCCCCAAAACCAGTACACAACCTGGGCGAAGGCCGGATCCGCGGGTAATCAGCGAAACGCGTGGCGATGCCGGTAGCAAGGCACTGGCCTGCACCTACTCACATCTAAGGGGAGACATGGGACTCAAGACAATGGTCCTGGCCGGCACCACGCTGGCGACCATGACCATCGGATTCGCGGCGCCCGCCTTCGCCGCGGCGGCCCCGGCCGCGCAGCCCGGCCGGACGATCGCGGCCCTTCAGACGGGGGGCGACGACGGAAACGACAGCGGCGTCTCGGGCCTCAGCGGGGACTCCCCCGTCTGTTCCGCTCTGGACGCCGAGACCGTTCCGACCGGAGACGTCGTGGGCCGGTGCCTGGCGGGGACGACCCTCGTGTGACCTCTCACCGGTGACGGTCCGCCGTGGCCCGGAGCACGCCTCCCGGACACGACACGGATCGCGGTGCGGGCCGCCTCCCCGGCGGGGCGGCCCGTACGTTCTTCCGGCAGGGCGCGGGAGCCTCGACGGCCGTCACCCGCCCGCCGGATCCGCGCCGCTCACCGCCGCCCCGTGACGCCCGGTGACCGGACCGGGCAGTCCGGCATCGCCTCCAGCAGCTCGGTGAGCCGGCGCGCGCTGCGCGGGGCGTGGTCGCGGTAGGCGTTCTTCATGATCACGTGCGTGCTCGACGTCTCCCGGGCGAGCTCACAGATGCGCGGCGCCCACTCCGCCAGCTCCCGGGTGGAGTACAGGTATCCGTAGCGCTCGTACCGGTCGTCGCCGGTCCACCGGCCACGGCCGTGGAAGCGGACCTCCGCCAGGCCCGCGGTGGCGGCCGTCACGGGCGGAATGGACCAGGGACGGCCCTGGGGCATGTCGACGCACACGTACGCGATGGCGTGCGAGCGGAGGAAGCCGAGCGTCTCCTCCCGGTTCTCCTCGCTCATCCAGGTCCGGTTGCGGAACTCCGCCGCGATCGGCAGCGGTTCGCAGCGCCGCCCGCACTCCACGACGTAGTCCTTGTTGTGCCGGCCGATGGGGAACCAGCGCGGGAAGGAGAACAGCACCGCCCCGAACCGGCCGGCCTCGCGGAGCGGCGTCAGCGCGGTCACGAAGCGCCGCCAGACCTGCTCGACGACCTCCGGGTCGAGGTCGCGGAGGTAGAGGTTCCCCTCCTTGGGCGGCAGCGCCGTGCGCAGGTCCTTCGGGAACGCCGCGGCGCGGGTGGGATGACAGGTGAGCAGGGAGAACGCCTTGACGTCGAATGTGAAGCCGGCCGGCGTCCGCCGCGCCCACAGCCGCGTGGTCCGTTCGCCGGGCAGCGCGTAGTAGGTCGAGTCGACCTCCACCACCGGGAACCGGCTCGCGTAGTAGCGCAGGCGCTCGGCCGGCGTACGGGCCCCGGGCGGATACCACCCCGAGGTGAGCAGTGTCTCGTCGGTCCATGACGCCGTGCCGACCAGCACGTCACCCACGTTCCCACGATAGGCGGATCGCCGGCGTCGCCGCCCGGTTGATCCGTGAGAAACGGCAGTTCATCCCGTTCATCACGATTAGGACGGGAAGACGGGGGAATCCGAAGCATCCCAAAGGAGGGACGCGGATGGACGGAACACCGGTACTGGTCGGGGGCGGGAGTGCGGTCCTGCCGGCAGACGTACTCCCGCTGGCACCCGGGGATCCGGTCACGGTCGGAGGCCACACGCTGATCGGGCGGCTCGGCGCCGGGGGCATGGGCGTGGTGTACCTCGGCCGCGACGAGAACGGCCGCCTGGCGGCGGTCAAGGTCGCGCACACGGGAACGGTCGGCGAGGAGGAGGCGCGGGCCCGGTTCCGGGACGAGGTGGCGTCCCTGATCCGGGTCCCCTCGCACTACACGGCCCGCCCGCTGGCGGACGGCACCGCGCAGACCCCGCCCTACATCGTCACCGAGTACGTCGCGGGCCCCTCGCTGAAGGAGATCATCGCCAGGGACGGCGCGCTGCCGCCGGAACGGCTGCGCACGCTCGCCACGGGCGTGCTGCGCGCGCTGGCCGCGATTCACCGGGCGGGCCTGGTCCACCGCGACCTGAAGCCGGCGAACGTCCTGATGGGACCGACCGGCCCTCGCGTCATCGACTTCGGTATCGCCCAGAGCGTCTCCGCCGCGGGTGGGCCCACCGAGACCGGCAAGGTCGTCGGAAGCGTCGGCTGGATCGCGCCCGAACGCCTGGCCCGCCGGCCCGCCTCGCCCGCCTCCGACGTCTTCTGCTGGGGATGTCTCGTCGCCTACGCCGGCACCGCACGGAACCCGTTCGGCGAGGGCGACGCCCTGGAGATGGCCGGCCGGGCCCTCTTCGAGCAGCCCGACCTGGGCGGCCTCGACCCGTCCCTGCGGTCCCTGGTGACCTCCGCGCTCGCCAAGGACCCCGACGACCGGCCCACCGCCGCCCAGCTGCTCGCCCGCCTGGACCCGGCCGACCCACTCGCGGCCGGCGACCTGGCGGACGACACCGCGACGAACCTGACACCGATCACCGACACCCGCCGGAGGCCGAGGATGCTGGCCGCGGCGTGCGCGGCGTCGGTCGCCGCCGTCGCCGCGGGCACGTGGATCCTGCCGCAGGCGGTACAGCCGGCGACGTCGGCCGGCGGCAGCGCCCCCGTCCAGCAGACGCATCGGCCGCCGAGCGCCGCGGACGTCGCCGTGATCTCCCGCGAGCCGGCCAGGACCCCGCAGCGGGGCACCCGGACCCTCGGCCGGCCGGAGGACACCACCCCCACCACGAAGCCCGCCGGCGGTCACGCGCCCTCGTCGCACGGCAAGGCCAAGGGCAAGCAGCATAACCACAAGAAGGGCCCCAAGTAGCCGGGCGCAGGCGTCAACCGCGAGCTTCGACCACACGAGACGGGTCGTACGGGCTCAGGTCGAGCTCCGGCGTACGGCCGAGGGCGAGTTCGGCCGCCACCGCTCCGGCGTACGGCCCCATCGTCAGGCCGGTCGGGCCGAACCCGGTCGCCACGATGACTCCCGGGGCTCCCGCGACCGCGCCGAGGAGCGGGCGCTCGTCCAGGCTCGCCGGGCGGAAGCCCACGCGGATGTCGGCGACCGTGGCGTCGGCCAGGCCCGGCGCGACGGAGATGGCCTCATCCAGCACCTCGCGCAGTCCCGCGGCGGTCACCCGGTGGTCGAATCCGGTGCCGTGCTCACGGGTCGCCCCGACCACGATCCGTGAGTCGTCGAAGGCCAGCATGTAGTGGTCGCCCTCGGGCAGCACGATCGGCCATCGGCGGGTGTCGGCGCCGGGCAGCCGCAGGTGCACGATCTGCCCCCGCTGCGGGACGACCGGCAGGGGCGTCGCGGGCGACGCGAGAACGTCGGCGGACCAGGCACCCGCCGCCAGGACGACCGCGTCGGCCGGGACGGCGTCTCCGTCGACCGCCACGGTCCACCGGCCGTCCTCGGTCAGCGTGACGCGCGCGGAGCCGCTCCGGCGGACCGTCCCCCGCCGCTCGGCGGCGGCCAGCAGCGTGTCGCGCAGCCGCGCACCGTCCACGCGGGCCGCGCCGGTGACGTGGACCGCCGGCCAGTTATCCCGTAGCGGCGGGAACAGCCGCCTCGCCTCACCGGGGTCGAGCACGGTGACCTCGCCGACCTCCGGCTCGTCGGCCCGTCGGCGCCGGGCCCGTTCGGCGCTCTCCCGTACCCGCTCGGCCGAGCCGGCCACGGCCAGCGCGCCGGTACGGGCGTACCCGGTGTCGGACCGGCCGTCGGCGTTCAGCCGGCCGACCAGCTCCGGGTAGTAGCGCGCGCCCGCGCTCGCGAGCCGGTATCGCGCCGGGTCGGTTCCCCGGGACAGCCACGGGCAGACGATGCCGGCTCCGGCCGCCGTCGCCTGCCCTTCGTCCGCCCGGTCGACCAGCGTCACCCGCCCCCCGGCCGCGGCCAGGTGGTAGGCGGTGCTGGCCCCGACGATGCCCGCGCCGACAACGATGATCTCCACGGCTCTCCCTCCGTGTGGTGGCGCGCCGGTCGCGGCGCGTGTCACCACCGTACGGAGGCAGCGACCTCACACAACGGCGAAGCCGGGCCGAGGGACGATCCCGGCCCGGCTTCGGTGTGTCGTCGGTCAGCTGGAGTTCATGGCCGACATCCGGACGATGAAGCTCAGGATGCCGAGCACGACGGCGACGATGCCGCCGATCCACGCCACCTTGGCGATCGTGTCCGGCCTCCCCTGGGCGCGGAACTGGCTCTGGGCGACGAGCCCGAGCACGATCGCCGCCGGCGAGCAGCAGAACCAGCACACGATGCCGATGATCGCCAGGACCTGAGGCGTGCTGGACTGCGGGGCCTGCTGCGGGTAGCCCGCACCACCGTAACCAGGGGGCGGCGGCTGAGGCGGGTATCCCATAATTCCTCCCGTTAGATAATGCCGAAGCGCTGGAGCTGCCAGATCTCCGCGAAAGCAAGAATCGCGACAATAGCGAATACAGGCAGCAACTGTCGCCATCGATTCGGTAGCTCACGCCAAAAAGTCGCCGCTCTGGAACGCCGGATGAACGGCACGAGAACGAACCCGGCGCACACGGCGACCGCCAAAGGGGAGGCACCGGCCGCCCCGACGAGGTCGGCGTGCCCGAGACGGACCGCGGCCGTGGTGAACCCGCACATCGGGCACGGGATCCCCGTCGCTTCCCGTAGCAGGCACAACGTCGGCGGGCGCGGAACGCGAAGCAGGGCGAGCCCGACGACGACGGCGACGAGCACCGCCGACCGCCAAGCCGCCGCCAGCGGGCGCGAGGTCACCATACGCACAGTGTGCACCACGGACGAGCTGCGTCTCGGTGAATTCCGCACTGATCCCTCGCCGCCGGTCCGGCGGCGAGGAGACGAAGATCACAGCTCGGCACCGGGTTCGGTCACCGGTGGCCGCGCCCGCGGTACGACGACCGGCGAGCCGTCCCCGGGCGCGCGCAGGATGTCGGCCTCCACGGAGTACAGCTCCTTCACCAGCGCCTCGTCCACGGTGTCGCGAGGCGCGCCGGTCGCGATGACCCGGCCGTCCTTCATCGCGGCGACGGTGTCGGCGTAGCGCGCGGCGGCGGCCAGGTCGTGCTGGACCATGACGACCGTACGGCCCGCCGCCGCGACCTCGCGGACCAGTTCGAGGACGTCGACGACGTGGCCGAGGTCGAGGGCGCTGGTGGGCTCGTCGAGCAGGACGACGGGCGTGCGCTGGGCGAGCACCATCGCGAGCCAGCAGCGCTGCCGCTGCCCGCCCGAGAGCCGGTCGAGGCGTTCGCCGGCCAGCTCCGCGGTGCCGGTGGCCTCCAGCGCCTCGCGCACCGCGTCTTCGTCCTCGCGCGACCACTGGCGCAGCAGGCCCTGGTGGGGATGGCGGCCGTACCGGACGAGTCCGGCGACGGTCACGGCCTCGGGGGCGCGCGGTGACTGGGGCAGCAGGGCGATGCGGTGCGCGGCCTGCCGCCGGCTGAGCCGCCAGACGTCGTCCCCGTCCGCGTGGACGGTGCCGGAGCCGGGCCGGTGCAGGCGGGCGACGGCGCGCAGCAGGGTCGACTTCCCGCAGCCGTTGGGGCCGACGATCGCGGCGACCCGCCCGGCGGGGACGGTCAGGTCGACGTCCTTGACGACGGGACGGCCGGGGTAGCCGGCGTGCAGCGACCGCACTTCGAGGCCAGGTGTCATGAGGGAGGTCATGCCTTTTCGGTGGTCCGGTGCGAGCGGAAGAGAACCCAGAGGAGGAACGGCCCGCCGAGGACGCTCGTGACGACGCCCACCGGCAGCTCGACGGGTGCGACGACCCGGCCCAGCGCGTCGGCGGCGGTGACGAGCGCGGCGCCGGTCAGGGCGGAGCCGGTCACCGGGACGCGCGTGGGGCCGGCGAGTCGCTGGGCGAGGATCGGAGCGGCGAGGGCGACGAAGGCGATCGGCCCGCCGACACCGACGGCGACCCCGGCGAGGGCGACCGCGAGGGCGAGGGCCTCGGCCCGTACCCGCTGCAGGTCGACGCCGAGGGAGGCCGCCATGTCGTCGTCGAAGCGCAGGAGCTGGAGGCGGTGCCCTGCCGCGAGCGAGAGCGGCAGGAGGAACAGCAGCGCGATCAGCAGCGGCCCGCCGACGCTCCAGTCGCGCCCGTTGAGGCTGCCGACGGCCCACAGGAACACGCCGCCCGCGGTGTTGTCGTTCTGGCGGGACATGACGAGGTCGCTGACGGCGCCGACGAACGTGGAGACGCCGATGCCGACGACGAGGAGGCGGTGGCCGGCCACGCCGGCGCCGCCCGCGCACAGCACGACCAGCACCGCGGCGGCGACCGCGCCGAGCGGGCCGAGCCACCAGTCACCGACCATGCCGGTCGCCGAGCCGGCCGCGGAGGCGACGACGGCGGCGGTCGCGCCCTCGTTGACGCCGACGAGGTCGGGGGTGGCCAGCCGGTTGCCGGCGAGGGTCTGGGTGAGGCAGCCCGAGACGCCGAGGGCGGCGCCCACCATGAGGCCCGCGAAGACGCGAGGCAGCCGCAGATCCCAGACGATCATGATGCTTCCGGGGTCGCCCGCGCGGAGCAGGCCGGAGACGGTCTGCTCCAGGCTCATGCCGGTCGAGCTCGCCGTCACCGCGACGACGACGAGGACGGCGACGAGGGGCACGAGGAACGCCGCGGCGAGCGCGCTGCGCCGGGGAAAGAGCCACGAGAGGGTCTCCGTGCGCAGGGGCGTGCTGTCGGGCGGAGTGACGTCCGTCATGCCGAGGCTCCCGCGGTCGACAGCCGGGACGATCGGGCGATCCACACGAGCAGCGGACCACCGACGAAGGCGAGCAGCACGCTGACCGGAGTCTCCCAGGGCCGGATGACGATCCGGGCGAGCACGTCGGCGAGGATCATGACATCGGCCGCGATCAGCGCGGACAGGACGAGCTGCGCGGCCATCCGCGCCCCGGTCAGGACCCGCGCGGCGTACGGGGCGAGGAGCCCGAGGAAGGCGATCGGCCCGGCGACGGCGACGGCGCAGCCGACGAGCAGCGACACGGTCCCGGCGACGGCCAGCCGGATCCGGCCGGGGTGGTGGCCGAGCGAGCGGGCGCCGTCGTCGCCGAGGCCGAGCGCCGCCAGGGGCCGGGCGCAGCAGAGCGCCGCGAGCAGGCCAACGGTGGCCAGCGGCAGGAGCGGCGCCAGTTCGGAGGTCCGCACCCCGGCGAGCGAGCCGATCGTCCAGTACCGGTACGTGTCGAAGGTCGACTGCGTGCCGAGCAGGACGTACGAGGTGAGGCCGTGGAAGGTGGCGCCGAGCGCGGAGCCCGCGAGGACCAGCCGCAGCGGCGACCCGGCGGTCCGCCCCGACGCGGCGAGCAGGAGGACCACCGCGCTCGCGGCCATCCCGCCGACCAGGGCCCACACCAGCAGCGCGGCCGACGATGACGCGCCGAAGAAGGTCAGGCCGAGGACGACCGCGAAGGCCGCGCCGGAGTTGACGCCGAGCAGCCCGGTCTCGGCCAGCGGGTTGCGGGTCGCGGCCTGGAGCAGGCATCCGGCCGTGCCGAGACAGGCGCCGACGAGCACGGCGGCGAGGGTGCGCGGCAGGCGTACGCCGACGACGGCGAGCCGCAGCCGGGCGTCGGCGCGGGTGGCGGGATCGCCGGCGAGGTAGTTCCAGGCGTCGCGGGGAGAGCTCGATCCGGTGCCGATGAGCAGGGACGACAACACCAGGACCAGCAGGAGGGCGAGTGCGGCCAGGGCCCAGAAGGCGGGCCGCACCGGCGACGGGCGGGGTCCGTGATGACCGGATCCGGATCTTTTCGGCCGCACCCCTTGCGCGATCGACATGAGGTTAGCCTAACCTAAGTTCGCCCGCCCGAACCTGGCGATTTCGAACGGCAGACGTCTGCCCGAGAACGCCCCTTTCGCCATGCCGGTTTCCGGCCAGTGCCCGGCCTTTCACCGCGTTTCCCCCGCCCGCTCACCGCCGAAACAGGGAGATTCACCGTGCTCTTCTCTTCACGCGGCCGCGCCCGCCCCGCCGTCGCGGCCGCCTTCCTCACCGCCTGCGCGCTGGCCGCGACCGCCTGCGGATCCGCGGACGCCGGTGACGCGAAGGGGGCCACCACCGCGGTGACCGACGCGACCGGTGCGACGGTGGAGGTGCCCGCCGCGCCGAAACGGGTCGTGGTGCTCAGCGAACTCGACCTGGACTCGGCGCTCGCCCTGGGCGTCAGGCCGGTGGGCCTCACCGCGGGCCGCGGCCGGCAGGGCGCGCCGGAGTACCTGGCGGCACAGGCGAAGGGCATCCCGCTCGTGGGCGCGGTGACCGGCCCGGACCTCGAGAAGGTCGTACGGGCCAGACCCGACGTCATCCTCGCCGGGCAGCTCGCCGACAAGCAGGTGCTCGGGCGGCTGCGGAAGGTCGCCCCGACCGTCCTGACGACCGACGCCACCAAGGACTGGAAGAAGTCCGTCCAGCTCACCGGCAAGGTGCTCGGCCGGTCCGCCCAGGCGGAGAAGTTCGTCGCCGACTACGGCACGAAGGTCGCGGCGCTGAAGAAGGACCTCGGCCCGGAGGCCGGCGCGTGCGTGTCCGTGGCCCGCTACTCGGCCAAGGGCACCGCCGTCATGCAGCAGGGCGTGTTCGTCAGCGACGTCCTGGCGGACCTGGGCTTCAAGCGTCCGGGCATCCAGAACGAGAAGGGCGCGGGCCACTCCACCCCGATCAGCGACGAGAACCTCGAGCAGATCGACGGCGACTGGCTGTTCATCGGCACTCTCTCCTCCACCGGCCCGGACGCCGGACTGCTCGGCGAACTGGCCGGCAAGCCCGCCTACCGGCAGCTGAACGCCGTCCGCGACAAGCACGCCACGGTGATCGACGGGTCGAAGTGGACGAGCCTGGGCGGTCCGCAGGCGGCCGTCTCGGTCCTGGACGACATCCGCAAGGCGATGGTCAGGTGAGCGCCGGTCCGGAACTCGACGGACGGTTCGCCCTGATCACCGGGGCGGGCGGGGGGATCGGCGCCGCGGTGGTCGCGCGCCTGGCCGGCGACGGTGCCCGCGTCCTCGCCACCGACCTGGACCTCGAAGGCGCCGAGGCGCTCGCCGGCACGTACCCCGGTCAGGTCACCGCCCGGGCGCTCGACGTCACCGACGCGGCCGCCGTCGAGTCGCTCGTCGAGGAGGCCGAGCGCACGCTCGGCCCGCTGGACGTCGCGGTCAACGTCGCGGGCGTACTGCGCCGCTCGGACGTCACGGAACTGACGGACGAGGACTGGGCGCACACGTTCGCCGTCAACACCGACGGCGTCTTCCACGTCTCACGGTCCGCCGCGCGCCGCATGGCCGCACGCGGCCGCGGCAGCATCGTCACCGTCGCCTCGAACGCGGCCGGCGTGCCTCGGGCGGGCATGTCCGCCTACGCCGCCTCCAAGGCCGCCGCGGTGATGTTCACCAAGTGCCTCGGCCTGGAGGTGGCCGCCCGCGGGGTCCGCTGCAACACCGTCTCGCCCGGCTCGACCCTCACCGACATGCAGCGTTCGATGTGGGCGGCCGCCGGCGTCCAGGACGAGGAGGCCGCCGCGCGGCGTGTCATCGAGGGCGACCTCGCGGCGCACCGCACGGGCATCCCCCTCGGCCGGATCGCCGACCCGGCCGACATCGCCGACGCCGTCCTGTTCCTCGTCTCCGACCGTGCCCGTCACATCACCATGCACGACCTGTACGTCGACGGCGGAGCCACCCTTCGGGCCTGAGCGACCGCCCCCGCTCCGCCGGCTCGTGCCCTCCCCCGACTGGAGACCCCATGTCCACCTCCCTGCACCACGCTCCTCCCCCGGCTTCCGGCCGCCGGCTGCTGTCACCCGGCGAGGCGACCGCCCTGCTCGACGCCTACCAGCCCGGCACCGACCGGTTCCTCGCCTCGCCCCGCGCCACGCTGCTGGGCCGCGGTACCGCCGCCGACGTGCCCCATGACGCCCGGCCGCTCACGCGACGGGTACGGGACGTCCTCGACGCACGGCGGCGCGCGGGCGACCCGGCACCGGTCGTCGTCGGCTCGCTGCCCTTCGCCCCGGACGCGCCGCCCGCGCTGGCCGTGCCCGAGTCCGTACGGTGGGCGCCGCCGCTGCACCAGGACCCGCTGATCGCGCTGCCCGTACGCGAGGACGAGCCCGCCGGCTGGCAGGTGCGGGAGGTGCCCGCGCCGGAGCTTTACGGCGCGGCGGTCGCCGCCGCGGTCGAGCGGATGCGCGCCGGGGAGTTCGCCAAGGTGGTCCTCGCCCGCACGCTCGAGCTGACGGCGCCGCGCGAGCCGGACCTGCCGGCCATGCTGCGCCGCCTGGCCCGCCGCGACCCGGCCGGCTACACGTTCGCCGTGCCCAGCGCGCCGGGCCGGCTGCTGATCGGCGCCAGTCCCGAGCTCCTCGTCGCCCGGCGGAACGGGCGGCTCATCGCCAACCCGCTCGCCGGTTCCGCGCCCCGCAGCGCGGACCTGGCCGAGGACGTCCGGCGCGCGGCCGCGCTCCTGGAGTCGCCGAAGGACCTACACGAGCACGCCGTCGTCGTGGACGCCGTACGCGAGGCGCTCGCGCCGTTCTGCTCCCGCCTGGACGTGCCCGCGCGGCCGACGCTGGCCCGCACCGCGGACATGTGGCACCTGTCCACCACCGTCACCGGCGCGCTCGCCGACCCGGGCGTCACCGCCCTGGACCTGGCCTCGGCCCTGCACCCCACCCCGGCGGTGTGCGGCACGCCGACCGAACTCGCGCACACGGTCATCGCCGAGTCCGAGCCCTTCGACCGCGGCCCGTACACCGGCATGGTCGGCTGGCAGGACGCCGACGGCGACGGCGAGTGGGTCGTGACGATCCGCTGCGCCGAGGCCGAGGGCCGGTCGCTGCGGCTGTTCGCGGGCGCGGGCGTGGTGGCCGCCTCCACGCCGGAGACCGAGACCGCCGAGACGAGCGCCAAGTTCCGCACGTTCCTCAACGCCGTGGGGGCCGCCCTGTGAGTGAGGCACCGGCCACCACGCCGGGTGTCGACGCGCCCACCTGGCCGCCGGAGTTCGCCGAGCGCTACCGCGCGGCGGGCTACTGGCGCGGGGAGACCTTCGGCCGCATGCTGCGCGAGCGCGCCGCCGCGCACCCGGACCGGACCGCGCTGGTCGACCCGGCGCCCGAGCGGCGCACCTGGACGTACCGGGAGCTGGACGAGCGCGCCGACCGGCTGGCCGCCGGGTTCGCGGCGCGCGGGATCGGCCGGGGCGACCGGGTGGTCCTGCAGCTGCCGAATGTCGGCGAGTTCGTCGAGGTCGTCTTCGCGCTGTTCCGGATCGGCGCGCTGCCCGTGTACGCGCTGCCCGCGCACCGCGGCACAGAGATCGGCTACTTCTGCTCCTTCACCGAGGCGGTCGCCTACGTCATCCCCGACCGGCACGCGGGCTTCGACCACCGCGCGCTCGCGGCCCGGGTCCAGGAGCGCACGCCGAGCCTGCGGCACGTCTTCGTCGCCGGCGAGCCGGGCGTCCACACCGCGCTGGCGGACGTGCCCGTCGCCGCGGACCCGCCGGAGGCCGGGCCGGAACCGCACGAACTGGCGTTCCTGCAGCTGTCGGGCGGCACCACCGGCGTGCCGAAGCTCATCCCCCGCACCCACGACGACTACATCTACTCGCTGCGGGGCTCGAACGAGATCTGCGACGTCGGCGCGGACACCCGTTTCCTCGTCGTGCTGCCGGCCGCGCACAACTTCCCGATGAGCTCGCCCGGCTGGCTGGGCACGCTGTACGCCGGGGGCACCGTCGTGCTGTGCCCCCGGCCCGACCCGGCGACCGCCTTCCCGCTGATCGAGCGGGAGGGGATCACGATGACCGGGCTGGTGCCGCCGCTCGCCCTGGTGTGGACGGAGGCCGGCCCGGCCACGAGGTACGACCTGTCGAGCCTGGAGCTCGTGCTCGTCGGCGGCGCCAAGTACGGCGAGGAGGCGGCACGGCGGCTGGCGCCCGCGCTGGGCGGCCGGCTCATGCAGGTGTTCGGCACGGCCGAGGGCCTGGTCAACTACACGCGGCTGGACGACGACGAGGAGACCGTCGTCACGACGCAAGGCCGGCCGATCTCCCCGGACGATGAGATCCGCATCGTCGACGACGCGGGGAACGAGGTCGCCGAGGGCGAGTTCGGGCACCTGCTGACGCGCGGCCCGTACACCGTCCGGGGCTACTGGCGGGCGCCCGCGCACAACGCGACGGCCTTCACCGAGGACGGTTTCTACCGCACCGGAGACATCGTCCGCCGTACCCCGACCGGCCATCTCGTCGTCGAGGGCCGGGCCAAGGACCAGATCAACCGGGGCGGCGAGAAGGTGGCGCCGGCGGAGATCGAGAACATCATCCTCGCCCATCCGTCCGTGCACGACGTGTCGGTCGTCGCGGTGGCCGACGAGTACCTCGGTGAGCGCTCCCTCGCCTACGTCATCCTGCGCGCGGGCGCGGCGCCGCTGAAGCCCGTCGCCATCAAGCGGTTCGTCCGCGAGCGCGGCGTCGCCGCCTACAAGGTCCCCGACCTCGTCGAGTTCGTCGACGCCTTCCCGCACACCGGCGTCGGCAAGGTCAGCAAGAAGCGGTTGCGATCCACCGCGGTCACCTACGAACAGCAGTGAAAGGCCACACCATGGCACTTCCCGCCATCGCCTCCTACCCGCTCCCGGTCGAGGACGAGCTGCCCGCCAACCGCGCCGCCTGGACCGTGGACCCCGCGCGCGCCGTACTACTCGTCCACGACCTGCAGAACCACTTCCTCGGCGCGTTCCCGTCCGGCGAGCAGCCCGTCTCCGGCATGCTCGCCAACACGACCGGCCTGCTGCGGCGCTGCCGCCGCCTCGGCGTGCCGGTCGTCTACTCGGCCCAGCGCGGCGGCCAGACACCGGAGGAGCGCGGGCTCCAGCTCGACTTCTGGGGCCGGGGCGTCGCGGACGACCCGCAGGCGCTCGCCATGCCGGAGCCGGTCGCGCCCGAGGACGGGGACACCGTCATCACCAAGTGGAAGTACAGCGCGTTCGTACGCACCGATCTGGAGGCGCTGCTGCGCGAGTCGGGCCGCGACCAGCTGATCGTCGTCGGCGTGTACGCGCACATCGGGGTGCTGATGAGCGCCTGCGACGCGTGGATGCGGGACATCCAGGCGTTCGTCGTCGCCGACGCCGTCGCCGACTTCTCCCGCGAGGAGCACGACATGGCGCTGCGCTGGGCGGCCGGCCGCTGCGCCGTCGTGACCACCACGGACGCGCTCCTGAGCGGGCCGCTGGGCGGCACGGGCCTCACCGTGGAACGGATCCGCGCCGACGTCGCCGACTCCCTCGGCGAGGACCCCGCGGACATCCCGGTCGACGAGAACCTCGTGGACTACGGCATCGACTCGGTGCGCATCATGACGCTGCTGGAACGCTGGCGCCGCGAGCACGGCGTCGAGGCGGCCTTCGCCGACCTCGCCGAGCAACCGGCCATCGAGTCCTGGGCCCCGCTCCTGGGGGTTTCTTGACGTCCTCCCCCGTTCGAAGGCGGGGGATTTCCAACCCGATCCCCCTACGCAGAGGAGAGAACAGGTTGAGGTTCGCGGTTCAAGGCCCCGCCCAACGGCTGGAGGGCTCCCCGCACGGGAGGTCGGTCGGGGTCGGTTGGTCGGGGCAGGCACGTCACGGCACGTCCTGCCGCGATGTTCTTGGCCGCGTTCACATCCGCGTGATCGACATGCCCGCAGGCGCGACAGCGGAAACCCGTTTGGCTCTCACGGTTGTCCGCTGCGCAATGCCCACAGGCATGACAGGTCTGGGAGGTGTACGCGGGGTTGATCTTTTCGACCCGGCCGACGGCTTTGTGCTCCAGCCGGATCGCCAAGTGGCCCCATCCGGCCGCGTGGATGGAACGGTTGAGTCCCGTTTTGGCCCGCACGTTCACCCCCGGCGCGGCGATCGTGCCGCGCGCCGAACGGACCATGGCCCCGATCTTCAAATCTTCGACGCGGATCAGGTCGAAACGGCGAGCCAGATCGGTGGAAGTCTTTTCGACCCAATCTTTGCGACGGTCGGTTTGGCGGGCTTTCAACCGGGCGATCGCGGTCTTGATACGCCTGCGCCGGTTCGACCCCCGCTGCGCCCGGGCCAGCCGGCGTTGCAGCCGCCCCAGGCGTTCGGCCTCGCTGTCGCGCAGGCCCGGCACCGAGGACAACTCACCGGTAGACAGGGCGGCCGAGACAGCCACACCACGATCCACACCCACGACCGCACCCGTACCCGGCCCCTCGACCGGCGGTGGGATCACCGCAAAACAGACATGCCAGCGGCCCGCCCGATCCCGGTTCACCCGGAACGACCTGGCCTCGTCGGGGACGTCGCGGGACCAGCGGAACCGCACCCAGCCCACCTTCGGAATCCGAACCTCACCGACCTTGCGAGACAGCCGCCGAACATCCCATTGGCCCCCACGGCGGCCCACGATCCGGAACCCCTCATGCACCCCCGCCTTACGCCACCTCGGACGCCGATGAGTCCCAGCGAAGAAACGCGCCATGGCCTGAGCGAAATCCCGCAACGCCTGCTGCTGCACCGTCTGAGACCCCTCCGCCAACCACGCGAAGTCCCTCCTGGCCTCGGTCAACTGCCGAGACTGCTCGACATACCCCGGCGCACTCGCCCGCCCCGGCCGCCAATGCAGATGCTGCTCACACGCCAGATTCCACACATACCGGGCATGCGCACAGTGCTCCAGCAACACCGCCTCCTGAGCGGACGTGGGCTGAAGCCGAAATCGCATACCAGCACGCTAACCACCACCACCGACATTCTGAGGAGGGAGCGGTGTGGGGACCCCGGCCCGAAGGCCGGGGTCCCCACACCGCGGAACCGATGACCGACCCGGCGAACACCGTGCTGCCGCTCACGGCGGCGCAGTCGGGCATGTGGTACGCGCAGGCGCTCGACCCGCTCAGCCCGGCGCAGAACACCGCGGAATGCCTGGAGATCGACGGACCGCTGGACCCGGAGCTGTTCGCCGCGGCCCTGCGGCGGGTGGTGGCCGAGACCGACGCGCTGCGGGTCCGCGTCGAGGACACGCCGGAGGGCCCGCGCCAGCACGTGCGCGCCGCGGTCGAGCCGCCGCTGACCGTACGGGACCTGCACCGGACCGGTGACGCCGGCCGGCGGGCCGAGGAGTGGATGCGCGCCGACCTGGCCGAGCCCGTCGACCTGGCCGCCGGCCCGCTGTTCGGTCACGCCCTGCTCCGCGTCGGCGAGGAGCGGTGGCTGTGGTACCAGCGCATCCACCACATCGTCATGGACGGCTACGGCTACTCCCTGCTCGTGCGGCGGACCGCCGAGGTGTACGGGGCGCTCACACGCGGCGAGGAGCCCGGCCCGCGGACCTTCGGGTCCCTGGCCGAACTCGTCGCGCAGGACGCCGAGTACCGCTCCTCGGACGCCTTCGCCGCCGACCGCGCCCACTGGGCGGAGTCCCTGGCCGACCCGCCCGAGCCTCCGCGGCTCGCCGGACGCGGCGCGGCGTCCTCCCGCACGTTCCTGCGTCACACGGCGTACCTGCCGCCCGAGTCCGCCGAACGCGTGCGCGCTCTCGCCGGCCGGCTCCGCGCGACCTGGCCGGACGTCCTGATCGCCGCGCAGGCCCTCTACACCTCCCGCGCCACCGCACGCACCGACGTGGTGCTCGGGCTGCCCATGATGGGCCGCATGGGGTCGGTCGCGCTGCGCGTGCCCGCGATGGTGATGAACGTGCTGCCGCTGCGGCTCACCGTCTCCCCCGAGGCGACGTTCGCCGAGCTCGTCCGGCAGGTCGTGCTCGGCATCCGGGAGCTGCGCCGTCACCAGCGCTACCGCTACGAGGACATCCGCCGCGACCTGGGCCTCCTCGGCGGGAACCGCGGGCTGGTCGGCCCCCTCGTCAACGTCATGCCCTTCGACTACGGCGTGGACTTCGCCGGCGCGCCCGCGCGGGCGCGGAACCTGTCCGCCGGTCCCGTCGACGACCTCACCGTCAACGTCTACGACCGCGCCGACGGCCGGGGCCTGCGCGTCGACCACGACGGCAACCCGGCGCTGTACGACGGCGCCGCGCTCGCCGCGCACCAGGAGCGCCTCCTCCACCTCGTGGACCGGCTCTCCGGTGCCGACCCGTCGGCCCCGCTGTCCGCGCACGGCATCGCGACGCCGGCCGAACACGTCCGCGTCGTCGAGAAGTTCAACCGCACGGACCACGCGGTGCCGCCGACGACGCTCATCGGGCCCATCGAGTCGCGCGTGATGCGGAGCCCGCACGCGACCGCGCTGGTGTACGGCGACACCCGCCTCACCTACGCGGAGCTGAACGCCCGCGCGAACCGGCTGGCCCGCCACCTGCAGTCCCTCGGCGCCCGGCCCGGGGCGGTGGTGGCGGTGTCGGTGCCGCGCTCGGCGGAGCTGGTCATCGCCCTGCTCGCCGTGCTGAAGACGGGCGCGGCGTACCTGCCGCTCGACCCCGGCTATCCGGCCCCGCGGCTGGCGTTCATGCTGGAGGACGCCGCGCCGGTGTGCGCGGTCACCGACCACGAGGGGCGTCTCCCGGACGACACCGGCACCCCGGTCGTCGCCCTCGACGGCCTCGACGTGTCCGCGTACCCGCCGATCGATCCCGCACGGCCGCTCACGCCCGCACACGCCGCGTACGTCATCTACACCTCCGGTTCGACGGGACGGCCCAAGGGCGTCGTCGTCTCGCACCGGGCGATCGACAACCGGCTGCGCTGGATGCAGCACGAGTACCGGCTGACCGCGGAGGACCGGGTGCTGCAGAAGACACCGTCGTCGTTCGACGTGTCCGTGTGGGAGTTCTTCTGGCCGCTGCGCGAGGGCGCGACGCTCGTCGTCGCCGAGCCCGGCGGCCACCGGGACCCGGCCTACCTGGCCCGCCTGATCCGGGAGCAGGGCGTCACCACCTGCCACTTCGTGCCGGCGATGCTCCAGGTCTTCCTGGCCGAGGCCGACGTGTCGCGGTGCGGCGGCCTGCGCCGGGTCTTCTGCAGCGGCGAGGCGCTGCCGCGCGAGACCGCGAACGCCTTCGGGCGCGCGCTGCCCGGGGTCGAACTGCACAACCTGTACGGGCCGACGGAGGCGGCGGTCGACGTCACCTACCACGCCTGCGCGACGGACGGCTCCGGCCCGGTGCCGATCGGCCGGCCGGTCTGGAACACCCGCCTGTACGTGCTCGACGCGGCGCTGCGGCCCTGCCCGCCGGGCGTGCCGGGCGAGCTCTACCTGGCGGGACGGCAGCTCGCCGACGGTTACCTGAACCGCGCGGAGCTGACGGCGTCACGGTTCGTCGACGACCCGTACGGTCCAGCGGACGGGCGCATGTACCGGACCGGCGACCTGGCCCGCTGGACCGAGCAGGGCGAGGTGGAGTACCTGGGCCGCACCGACCACCAGGTGAAGCTGCGGGGACAGCGCGTCGAGCTAGGCGAGGTCGAGGCGGCGCTGACGGCGCGGCCCGGCGTGGACGGCGCCTGCGCCGTGGTGCGGGAGGACCGGCCGGGACGGCAGTGGCTCGTCGGCTACGTCACGGGCGGCGCCGACCCGGCGTCCGTGCGGGCGGAGCTGGCGCGGGTGCTTCCCGAGCACATGGTCCCGGCGGCGGTCGTCGCCCTCGACGCCTTCCCGCTGAGCCCCAGCGGCAAGCTGGACCGCGACGCGTTGCCCGCCCCGGAGTTCACCGGCGGCGGGGACGCGCGGCCGCCGTCCGGACCGCACGAGGCGACACTGACCCGGCTGTACGCGGAGGTGCTCGGGGTCGAGCGGGTCGGCCCCGACGACGCCTTCTTCGACCTGGGCGGCACGTCACTGCTGGCGGCGCGGCTGGTGTCGCGCGTGCGGGAGGAACTCGGGACCGAGCTGACGATCGGCTCGCTGTTCGAGGCGCCGACCCCGGCCGCGCTCGCCGCGCGCCTCGACGGGGCGGCGCCGGCGTCGCAGGACGCGCTGGACGTCCTGCTGCCGCTGCGCGCCGACGGCGACCGGCCGCCGCTCTTCGCGTTCCATCCGGCGGGCGGCATCGCCTGGTGCTATGCGGGCCTGGCCGCGCGCCTCGGCCCGGACCAGCCCGTGTACGGCGTCCAGGCCCCGGGTCTGGTCCGCGAGGAGCCGCTGCCGCGCACGCTGCGCGAGCAGGCGGCCGGCTACGTCCGCCGCATCCGCGCGGTCCGGCCGCACGGACCGTACCGGCTGCTGGGCTGGTCGGTCGGGGGTGTCCTCGCGCACGAGGTGGCCGTGTCGCTCCAGGAGGCCGGTGAACGGGTCGACCTGGTGGCGCTGCTCGACGCGTTCCCGGCCGAGCAGTGGCGCGAGCGGCCCGCTCCGGAGGAGGGCGACGCCCTCACCGCGGTGCTGCGCATGGCCGGCTTCGAGCGCACGGACGAACGCGACCGCGAGGACGTGCTGGCCACACTGCGCCGGGCGGGCAGCCCCCTCGCCGGCCTCGGCGACCGCACGCTGTCAAGAATCGTCGAGATCGTGCCCGGCCACGCGCGCATGATGCGCGAGCACCGGCACCGGGTCTACGACGGTGACCTGCTGTTCTTCACCGCCGCCGCGCCCCGGGCCGAGGACTGGCTCACCCGCGAGGCGTGGGCACCGCACGTGACCGGTTCGATCGCCGACCACGACCTGCCCTGCACCCATCCCGAGCTGATCCGCGACCGGTGGCTCGACGACATCGCCGCGGTGCTGGCCGCGCGCCTGAAGGAGCTCGGCCCCTGACCGGCCTGGCGGGTGCGTTCCTGCTCAGCCGCCGGACAGCAGGCCCGCCAGGCCGTCGGCCAGTTCCGTACGCCAGCACAGGTAGTCGTGGCCGCCGTTGAACTCGCGGTAGACGGCGTCGTCGTACCCCGCGGCGGCGAGGGTGTCGCGCAGGCGGCGGGCGGCCGGGAGCAGCACCCATTCCTGCTCGCCGGAGGAGAGCCAGAAGCGCACCGGCAGCCGGGGGCCGTGCGCGATGCGGCCGGTGAGCCACTCCGGCTCCGGGCCGTCGGGCCACCAGAACGACCCCGACTGGGCCAGGACGTTGCCGAAACGGTGCGGTGCCGAGAGCCCGGCGAAGGCCGCGGTGAGCCCGCCGAGACTCTGCCCGGCCACCACGGTACGGGCGGGGTCGTCGGTGAGCGGCAGCCGCGCGGCCGCCCAGGGCAGCAGCTCGTCGGTGAGGAAGGCGACGAACTCCGGCCGGCACGTCAGCTCCGCCCACCGGGTGTCGCCGTCCACCGAGTCGGGCAGAACGGCGGCGAGCGGCGGGATCCGCCCGTCCGCGATGAGGTTGTCGAGGAGGCGCGCGACGCCGAGCCGCGGCTGCCAGTGCTCGCCGTCGAGCAGGACGAGGACCGGGAGGCCGGCCGAGGACTCGGCGCCCGGCGGGGTGTACAGCCAGACGCGCCGGTGGCCGCCGAGGTGCTCGCTCGCCACCTCGTGCTCGGCCACGGCGCCGCGCGCGACGTCCGGCCGCGGCTCCCATTGCACCGCGCGCGGCGCGGCCGGCAGCTCGGCGTAGGAGACGGGGTCGCCGCTCCAGCGGCGCGGCAGCGTACGGGCGTTGAACGGGTCGGCCCGGCGCCGCGTGCGGAGCCATCGCCAGTAGTCGGGCCCGCCCGGCTCCGGGCCTCCGCCCTCGTCGACGAAGAAGTCGTAGGTGCCGCGCCAGTCGTCGCGCAGCCGGACCGTCCAGTGCCACACGTCGGTGCCGGGCGCGCGCTCCATCAGGTTGCGCTCGGGGTCACGCGGGTCGCCGAGCTTGTTGGGCAGCACCTGCACGGCGCGCGTGGCGGGAGTGCCCCGCCACAGGAACGTCACGGCCAGCCGGCCCGGGCCGCCCCGCGGGTCGGGCGCGACCAGCGGCGTGCCGCGCCGGCGGACGTCCGCCCAGAACTCCGCGACGTCATCCGGGCCGGGCAGGGCGAGCACCGGATCGGCGAGCCGGGGCACCGGCTGCGGCCGCGCCGATCGGGGCGGATGGCTCGGGGCGCCCACGGGCGGCACGGAGGCGAACATACGGCTGGCTCCCGGAGGACGGCGGGATCGGCGCGGGGGCCGCGTCCCCCGGCCACCTCACGGCCGAGCGTACCGTCCAGATGCCACGGCCCAGGGGGCGGACCGCGCCCCGAGACACCGGCCGCTCGCCCCCGCCGAACGCGAGGTCGGATTCCCGCCAGCGACCGCGGGCCGGTGTCACGCACAGTGGTGACCGGCCCCGGCCGGGGCCGTTCCCTCACCGGACGAGAGACGGAAGAGTGCACATCGATCCCGATCTGAAGGTGCTGTACTTCGGCACCCCGGTCGTACTGATCAGCTCACGCAACGAGGACGGCACCGCGAACCTCGCGCCGATGTCGTCCGCCTGGTGGCTGGGCCGCAACTGCATGCTCGGTCTGGGCGACAGTGGCCAGACGACGGCGAACCTGCGGCGCGAACGCGAGTGCGTCCTGAACCTGCCGTCGTCGGCGATGGCCGAGGCCGTCGACCGGCTCGCGCTCACCACCGGCAAGCCGGTCGTGCCCGAGTACAAGGCGCGGCAGGGCTACCGGCACGAGCCGGGCAAGTTCGCCGTGGCGGGACTGACCGAGCAGCCGTCGGAGCTGGTCGCGCCGCCCCGGGTCGCCGAGTGCCCGATCCAGCTGGAGTGCCGGCTCGTCGCGACGCACCCGTTCGGCGGCGACTCGGCGCACGCGACCGCCTTCGAGGTCGAGGTCGTACGGTCCCACGTCGAGGAGGACCTGGTCATTCCGGGAACGCACTATGTGGACCCGGTCGGCTGGGACCCGCTGATCATGAAGTTCTGCGAGTTCTTCGGCGGCGGCCACAACGTGCACCCGTCGCGGCTCGCCGGCGGCTGGCAGATGCCGCACCGCCTCCGGCCGACCGCCGTCTGAGGCCGCCCGGCGACGCCTCACCGCGACACGACCACGCCGGCCAGCACCAGCGCGCCGCCGACGAGGGTGTTCCAGCCCGGCGGCTCCCCGAGAAGCCAGGCGCCCAGCAGCGTCGACCAGACCGGAGTGACGTAGGTGACCGACGCGGCCACGGTCGTCCCCGCCGCGCGGATCACCGACAGGTTGATGATGTAGGCCAGCCCGGTGCCGGCGGCGCCCAGCACCACCAGGGCGACGCCGGCGCGCACGCCGGGCCATGACGGCGGCCCGGCGAGCAGCGGCGTGACGAGGGCCAGTTCCACGGTCGCGCAGAGGACCTGCGTCAGCGCCAGTGCCGGCGCCGCGTCGCCCCGGCCGGAGAAGTACCTCCGCGTGTAGGCGAACGCCGCGCCGTAACAGGTGGTCGCGCCCAGGCACGCCAGGTCGCCCGAGATCGTGCCGCCCCGGAGCCCGTGCCAGACGCCGAGGACCACCAGGACGCCGCCGAACCCGGTCAGCAGGCCGAGCACGCGCCGTACGGTGGGCCGCTCCCCCGGCATCAGCGCGAGGACGAAGACCAGCGTGGTCAGCGGGGTGGTGGCGTTCCAGACGCCGGCCAGCACCGAGCTGACCCGCGTCTCGCCGTAGGAGAACAGCGCGAACGGCACCGCGTTGAACAGCAGCGCCACCACCAGCGCGTGCGCCCACGTGGCCCGGTCGCGCGGCGGCGCCAGCCGTTGTACGGCGCACACCGCGCCCAGGGCCACGGCCCCGAAGAAGCAGCGCCACAGGGCCACCCACATCGGCGCGACCCCCGCGTCCACCGCGATCTTGATCAGCGCGAAACTCGCACCCCAGACCAGCGACAGCAGTGCGAAGCCCGGAATCCAGCGCAGCCCGGCGCCGTCGCCGGCCGTCCGGCGCGCCGCTCGCGTTCGTCGTATCTCGATCACGGCATCGGATGATGCGCCGGACTGGCACTATGAGTCCAACAAGTAGCGTGCCACCTCTCATGAGAGTCACTCATGACCCTGAATCTCAGCCAGCTGCGGGCGTTCGTGACGGTGCTCGACGAGGGCGGGTTCGGCGCGGCGGCCGAGACGTTGCGGATCAGCCAGTCCGCCGTCTCCCACGCGGTCGCTGCGCTCGAACGCGGCCTCGGCTCGGCCGTGCTCACCCGCCAGGCGCCCCCGCGGCCGACCGCCTTCGGCGAGCGCGTCCTGCCCCACGCTCGTGCCGCGGTCGCGGCGGCGGCCGCCATCCACGACCTCGCGGACGAACGGGACGGGAGGCCGGGCGGCGGTCTCCGGCTCGCCGCGCCCACCACGGTGTGCCAGGGCCTGCTGCCCGAGCTGATGACCCGGTGGCGCGCCGACTTCCCCCGAGTCGACATCGCCCTGTTCGAGGGCGAGGACGATGAGGTCGGCGGCTGGCTCGGCGACGGCACCGTCGACCTCGCCGTCCTCGTCGACCCGCCGCCCGGGCCGGGCGCGACCATCGGCCGGGACCGCTTCCACGCCCTGCTCGCGGCCGACCATCCGCTCGCCGGCGAGGCGGCCGTCGACGTCGCCGACCTCGCCGACGACGCGTTCCTGCTCTCGCTCGGCGGCTGCGAACGCCACATCCGCGAGCTGCACCGCCGGGCGGGCGTTCCGTTCGACCCGACGCACCGCATCCGCGACATGGGCACGCTGATGGCGATGGTCCGGGCCGGGATCGGCGTCTCGATCGTCCCGGCCCTGGCCGGTGCGATGCTCGTCCCACGGCTGGTCATGGTGCCCCTCGCCCAGGAGAGCACCCGCCGGCTGGTGCTCACCGGCCCGCCCGGGCGCCCCTGGCATCCGGCCGTCACCGCGATCGTGGAAGGCCTGGACGGCATGGACGCTGTGCCCGCCTAGAGGTCAGCCGGCGAGGACCTCGCGGAGGGTGGCGGCGAACGCGTCCGGTTCGCCGCCACCGCCGTACTCACCGCCGAGGAACCCGCCGTGGCCGCCCGGGAACGTCACGGGCCTCGTCCCGAGGCGGTCGGCCACCGCCACGGCCGCGCGGCCGGTCAGCACCCGGCCGGACTCGGCGCCCACCCCGATGACGATCCGGGTCGGCGCCGCGCGCAGCGCCGCGAAGTCGTGCCGGTAGTGGTTGCACGACACCATGTTCTGCCCGAGCAGCGGATCGTCGCGGGAGCCGTCGTCCTCGGCCGGCAGGCCGAAGGCGGCGGGGTCGGGCGCCGGCCGGTCGGCGAACCCGTCCGGGACCGGTCCTTCGTGGCTGAGGAGCGCGATGAACTTCGCCATCGCGGGGCCCGTGCCGCCGCGCAGGTACGTCTCGTGGATGTCGACGCACGCGGCCAGCACCGGCGCGCGGTCCGGCAGTTCCTGCGACACGGGCGGCTCGTGCGCCACGAGCGTGCGGACCTGCTCCGGGTGCCGCGCCACCAGGGCCAGGGCGTTGACGGCTCCGCCGCTGCTGGCGAAGATCTCCACCGGGCCGGCGTCCAGCGTGGCGATCAGCCGGTGCAGGTCGTCGGCGTGCTCGTCGGGTGTGGACTCGGCGGCGCCGTCGGTACGCCTGCTGCGCTCGGCCCCGCGCGGGTCGTAGGTCACGACCGTACGGTCGGTGAAGTGCCCGGCCAGGGTGGCGAAATACGCGGCGCCCATCGGCGAGCCGATGAGGAGCAGGACCGGGTGGTCGCCGGAGTCGTGACGCCGGACGTCGTAGTGCAGCACGGCGCCGGGTACGGCCAGCGTGTCCGTCTTCGGTTCGGTCATGGTCGCTCTCCCCTGCCGGTGATCCTCGTCCTTCCCCGGTGCGGACTTCGAGCGCCGGCGAAACTCATCGGTCCGGCCGGGCGAACGACCCGGAATAATGGTTTCAGCGTCACAACGGTTGGATACCCGTAATTCGGAGATGTCCGAAGATCGCGCCAATGAGGGAAGAGTTTCCGTGACCGACGACTCGCTCAGCCCCACCGGGACACCGCAGTCCGCGTTCGACACCGGCGTCCCGCACTCGGCCCGGATCTGGAACTACTGGCTCGGGGGCAAGGACAACTACCCGGCGGACCGCGAGGCCGGTGACGCGTTCTGCGAGATCTTCCCCGGGATGCCGGAGGTCGCGCGAGCGGTCCGGCACTTCCTCGCCCGCGCCGTCCGCCACCTCGCCGATGACGTGGGGATCCGGCAGTTCCTGGACATCGGCACCGGCCTGCCCACGGTCGACAACACCCACGAGATCGCCCAGCGGGTGGCCCCGGAGTCCCGGATCGTCTACGTGGACAACGACCCGCTCGTGCTCGCGCACGCGCGCGCCCTGCTCACGAGCACACCGCCGGGCGCCACCGACTACATCGACGCCGACGTCCGCGCGCCGGAGACGATCCTGGAGGCGGCGGCCCGCACCCTGGACTTCAGCCGGCCCGTCGGCCTGATCCTGCTGGGGATCATGGCGCACATCAGCGATGACGACGAGGCACGGTCGATCCTGGACCGCTTGCTGGACGCCCTGCCGCCCGGCAGCCA
This sequence comes from Actinoallomurus sp. CA-142502, assembly GCF_050936355.1. Lineage (NCBI taxonomy): Bacteria > Bacillati > Actinomycetota > Actinomycetes > Streptosporangiales > Thermomonosporaceae > Actinoallomurus > Actinoallomurus sp. CA-142502. Next base: position 4,925,868 of record NZ_JBNJMY010000001.1, on the reverse strand, counting down.
CCTGGTGCTCAGCGACGGCACCGACGTCGACAAGGCGCGCGAGGAGGCCCACCGGCGCTACAACTCGGGCGGCGCGGTCCCCTACCTGCTCCGCAGTCCCGAGCGGCTCGCCCGCTTCTTCGACGGCCTCGAACTCCTGGAGCCGGGCGTGGTGTCGGTGTCACGCTGGCGGCCCGAGCCCAGCCCGTTCGGCCCGCCGTCCGAGGTGTCCACGTTCGGCGGCGTGGCCCGCAAGGTGTGACGGCCGGCGGGGCGTACGCCGACCGGTTCGCGCATGTCCGTACGCTGATCAGGCCGGTTCGTCGGCCCAGGATCTCGGCCAGTTCCCCGAGGGCGGCGGCGGGCCCTCGATCCCGAGATCCCTGCGCGCGTGGTGATAGAAGGCGTCTCTGGCCTGGCTCGCCCGCCTGAGCGCGCCCTCCCAGCCGGCCGAGTCGTCCTTCAGGCCGCGGGCGTACGACTCCACGGCCCACACGGCCTCATGCCAGGTCCGGGCCGCGGCGACGGTGGACGCGTCGCCGACCAGCAGCATGGACTCCCATTCGGCCGCGCGTCGCGACTCCGCCTCGGCGAGCCTCTGCAGCCCCTCCTCCGGATCCAGGGGATCCACGACATGGTCGAAGCCTCGTGCCGCCCCGATCCTCAGTGAGATGCGGAGCTGGGCCTTCAGAAGGTTGGCGTAACTCGCGTAGGCCTGGAACCTCGGCTGGTCCCAGCGTTCGGCGTGCGCCCGCCGCCATCGGGCCCGCTCGGTGAGACTCGACGCGGCGTACGAGCCGACGGCGCCGACGATCACACCGGCCAGGGTCGGCAGCTGATCCATGAACGTCATGCACTGCTCCTCACGTCCCCTATCGGATGGCCGCGCGACGGTTCCAGGTTCCGCCGGCGGCGACGGCGTTCGCGCCGCGCCGGCGGATGTGGACCGGGCGGTGGCCGTCGCGCGCGCCGCGTTCGACCACGGCCCCTGGCCGCGCACCGGACCGGGCGAGCGCATCGCGCTGATCCGCCGCCTCAACGCTGCGCGAGGAACGCGCCGATGAGATCGCCGCGCTGATCACGGCCGAGAACGGCTCGGCGCTGTGGTTCACCCGCGCCGGGCAGGGCCGCATGGGCCGGCCGGTGAACGCCTACGTCAGGGCGGCGGAGGAGTTCGGCTGGGAGGAGGAACTGACGCCCTCCGACCCCGCGCAGGCGTTCCGCACCGTCGTACGGCGCGAGCCGATCGGCGTGGTCGCGGCGGTGATCCCGTGGAACTCCCCGTTGTCCGCCGCGCTCGCCAAGGTGGTCCCGGCACTCCTCGCGGGCAACACCGTCGTGCTCAAGGTGTCGCCGGAGAACTCCCTCAGCATGGCGCTGTTCGCGGACCTGGTCGACCGGCTCGGCCTGCCCGAGGGCGTGATGAGCGTGCTGCCGGCCGACCGGGAGACCAGCGAGCACCTCGTCGCGCACCCCGGCGTCGACGAGATCTCCTTCACCTGCTCCACCCGCGCGGGCCGCCGCATCGCCGCCATCGCCGGCGAGCAGCTCAAGCGCGTGAGCCTGGAGCTGGCCGGCAAGTCCGCGGCGGTGCTGCTGGACGACGTCGACCTGCGGGCCGAGTACGGCCTGTCCGGCGGCGTCTGGTCGGCCGACGAGGCCCGCGCCGTCGCGGTCGCCCGCCGCCTGCGCACCGGCACGGTCGGCGTCAACGGCAGGCCCATCAGCTTCGACGGACCGTTCGGCGGCCGCAAGTCCAGCGGCCTCGGCCGCGAGTACGGCGCCGCCGGCCTCGCCACGTACGTGTAGCTGAAGACGATGACCGTATGACCGGCCCGGGACACCCCTTCGACAGGCCGGCGGCCGTCCCATCCGGCGGTTAGGGTGACGCTCGTGGACTGGCGGGCCTGGCACGACGAGTACGACCGTCCGGATTCATCGCTGGCCCGGCGGCTGAAAGTGGTGCGACGACAGGTCGGCGCCGCTTTGGACGCCTGCCCGCCCGGGCCGCTGCGGGTCGTCAGCCTGTGCGCCGGCCAGGGCCGGGACCTGCTGGACGTGCTCGACGGCCATTCCCGCCGGGCCGACGTTCGAGCGCGGCTGGTGGAACTGGACGAACGCAACACCGCGTCTGCCTCGGCGGCGGTCGAAGCCGCGGGGCTCGACCAGGTGGAGGTGCTCACGGCCGACGCCGCGCTCATCGACCATTACCGCGGCATGGTCCCGGCCGACGTGGTCCTGATGTGCGGCCTGTTCGGCAACCTCACCGACGAGGACATCCAGCGCACCATCACATTCGGCCCCCAGCTCACCAAGACCGGAGGAACCGTCATCTGGACCCGGCATCGCTCGGCCCCCGACCGCGTGCCGCTGATCTGCGACTGGTTCGAACAGTCCGGGTTCGAGCGGCTCTGGCTGTCGCCGCCCGACGCGGGCTTCGGGGTCGGCGTGCACCGCTTCACGGCCGAACCACGACCTCTGGCGGCGGGCGAGTCCATGTTCACCTTCGTGGGATACGACCTGCTCGGACGGAGGGCGACCGACGCCGAGTAGCGATGCCGCGCGGGTCCGCGCGCCCGGTCTGGGGGAGAATGTCCCGCGCCCGCCTCGTCCGGACGAAAGGGACCCGTGACCGACGCAGCGCTGTTCTGGGACTCACTCGAACTCCAACGACTCGACGGCGATTCGTTCCTCTCCGCCCCGCAGGACGGCGCGCTGGAGCGGTCCTTCGGCGGGCAGGTGGCGGCGCAGGCCCTGCGTGCCGCGGGTCTCACCGTCGACGCGCGACGGCGGGCGCACTCCCTTCACGCCTACTTCCTGCGGCCCGGCCGGCCGGGCCTGCCGCTGCGGTTCGAGGTGACCCGGACGCGCGACGGACGCGCCTTCTCCACGCGCGACGTCACCGCCCGCCAGGAAGGGAAGCCGATCTTCGAGATGATCGCCTCCTTCCACGATCCCGAGCCGGGTGAGGACTGGCAGGCGGCCGCTCCCGCGCCCGTACCGCCGCCCGACGGTCTCCGCCCGGTGCGGCTGTCCCTGCTGTTCGGCGACGACCAGCCGGTCGAGATCCGGCCGGTCGCCCCGCCCGAGGGTCCCTTCCCGGTCGCCCATCCCTTCTGGGCGCGGGTGACGACGCCGGTCGGCGCGGATCCGGCACGGCACGCGTGCGTGCTCACCTACCTGTCGGACCTCGCCGTCGTACGGGCGGCCCGGTCGCCCGAGTCCGGGGCACTGGGAGTGAGCCTCGACCACGCGGTCTGGTTCCACCGCCCGCCGCGCGTCGACCAGTGGCTGCTGTACTCCATGAACCCCGTCGCCCACGTGGGCGCCCGCGGCCTGGCTCAGGGCTCGGTACGGACCCTCGACGGAACCCTGGTCGCCTCGGTGGCCCAGGAGGCCCTCCTGCGGGAACCCGGCGACTCGTCGCGACGATGACCACGGCGCGATGGCGCCGGATGACAACGCACGTAGTCCGGGTTCCGATGAGCTTCCCGAACGCCCGCCTGTCGATCATCTGACCACCTCTTCCCGTAATCGGTTCGACCGATTACGGGGCGTGCCATGCCGATCTGACATCGGCCGAACCGCTTACATGCGACGGGCCCCACCGGAACGCCGAGGAGGCGATCCGGCGGGGCCGGTACGGCCGGAACGGTCAGACGCCGCGGCAGGGAACCCGGTAGGCGGTCAGGTCCAGGTCCTTCTTCAAAGAGTTGAAGTTCTGCGCGTTGGCCTTCGAGCAGAACTTCGAGGTGGCCAGGTCGTACTCGACGTTGAAGACGGCCTTGCCCGCGGCGACGTACTTGTCATAGCCGTAGCCGCCGGTCTGCGCGCTGGTGCACTCGCCGTAGGTCCAGCACTCCTCGTTGAGGGCCCAGTCGAAGTACGGTTGGAGGGTCTTGAGCTGGCCGTTGTCGTTCTTCAGCCCGACCGACAGACCACGGCTGTGCGCCTGGTTCGCCAGCCAGGCGTTGAAGTTCAGCTGGTCGTTCGCGGTGAGCGGGAAGCCGGAGTCGTTGGTGTAGCCGTCGACGTTGTCGAACTCGATGGCGTCGAAGCCCTTGGACGCGCACATGTCCATGCGCGCCTTGAGGATCGTGCCGAGTGTTCCGGCGTACTGCCGGATGTCCAGCCAGCGCTCGCCCGCCCAGCCGTCGACGTCGTCGCCGAGGACGCCGCTCGGGAACTTCCCGGCGTCCGGCCGCCAGTCCTCGTACGTGCCCGCGCTGATGTAGCAGACGACCTTGCGGCCGGACTTGGTGGAGTGCAGCTGGGAGACGTCACCGGCCGTGGCGTCGAAGCCGTCGATGTCGTACATGGTGACGTCCAGGTACGGCGCGGACGGCACCGATGAGAGCTGCCACTGCCAGCTGGTGTTCAAGGCCGGATGCCAGCAGCCGGCACACGAGACCGGAGCCGGGAGGGCGGCGGCGGCCTGGACCGGCACGGCCGGCGCCAGACAGGTGAAGAGGGCCGCGAGAGCGGCGACGATGAGGCGTACTCGATGACGCATGAACGCTCCTCGTGAGACGGAGAACCACGGGGCGGCATGCGTGCTGTTCCGCACTCCCCGTACTCACCGGCCCCGGCATCACCGCGGCGGCAGGGGTGGCGTCGCCCATGGGGATCCGCAGGACTGACGCCAGCACGCGAAAGATCGCTCCTTCCGTCGGCCAGCAGAGAGGATCGCCCATCGACGGGTCTCGCGCAACCCTTTCCGGCGAGAAAGCGAGCGACCTGCCGTTTCGCCGTTTCGCGGCGGCCGCGGCCCACTCCGGGTCGAGTCGGCGAACTTCGTTCGCGGCCCGCGCGTCACGACATGAAAAATTCACGAGTCATCATCGGTAAACCTTTCCGAGCGCGCCCACGTCTTACCCAATGAAACGTTCGGAGGCTTTTCGAAAGGAGCCCGATGATCAAACGACTCGTCGCCGCCGGAGTGACCGCGGCCGGCATCGCCGCGGCCTCGGCCACAATGGCCGCCCCGGCACACGCCGACGTCGTCTGCACTCCCGACACATTCTTCATCCTTTACGCCGGCGGAACGCCGACGAGTGAGTGCACGGAAGGGCACGACGTCACGTATGACATGCCCTCCGTCGGCGTCGACCTCATCCGGTCCGGCGACCACCGCGGCTACCTCGTGCGCGCGGACAACGGCACGCACGTGGGCTTCAAGAAATACCAGGAGAAGTACTTCGGTCCGGCCGGGATAGTGTTCTCACAGATCCATTTCGACTGAAATTGAACTGCGTGGCGGCGCTCCGCGCGCTCCCGCCGCCACGCATCGCTGCATTCCGCGAAAATCAACGAGTCATGGGCTCGCCGTTGACCAGGACGTCGCGAATTGACAGGCCCTCGACGTACTGGATCTGGCTGTCCTGCTGGATTTCGCTGAACACGCAGTCGCGGAGCCGGACATTCGTGATCGGGTCGCGTTCGTAGCCGACCATGCTCGCGACGGCACGCGCCTTGTCACAGGTCAGGTCGCGCACCTCGACGTTGCGCACGATCGGGTCGTGGTCCCCGGTGTCCCCCTCGCCGTGGTTGAGGTTCATGGAGATGAACTCGTGGTTGATGCCGCTGACCGCGATGCCCCTCAGGTAGATGTTCTCGATCAGCCCGCCGCGCACCGAGTTCGTCTTCACGTAGAGGCCGTAGTGCAGATCGGAGCCGCCCATCCGGCAGTTCCTCACGTACACGTTCGCCACGCCGCCCGAGGTCTCGCTGCCGATGGCGATCGCGCCGTACCGGTTGATCATCTCGGTGTCCTCGATGAGCACGTCCGAGCACGGGACGCCGACCCGGCGGCCGTCGGCGTCGCGACCGGACTTGATCGCGATGCAGTCGTCGCCGACGTCGAACGAGCAGCCGCGGATCACCACGGACCGGCAGGACTCCGGGTCGCAGCCGTCGTTGTTCGGGCCCTTGCTGACGACGGTGACGTTCTGGACGGTGACGTTCTCCGAGAGGACCGGGTGGATCTCCCACATCGGTGAGTCGACGATCGTGACCCCGTCGATGAGGACGTTCCGGCACCGGTAGAACTGGATGAAGTTCGGCCGCAGGTCGGATCCGGCGCCGAACACCCGTTGCTTCACCGGGACACCGTCGGCGGCCATCTTCTGCAGCGTGGCCCACGCCGCGTCCGCCGCGTCGTCGCCGTTCCAGGACCACCAGTTGTCGTACCCGGCCTGGCCGTCGAGCGTGCCCGATCCGGTGACCGCGATGTTCTCGCGGCCGTAGGCGTAGATGAGCGACGAGTAGTTGTAACACTCGATGCCCTGCCACCGGCTGTAGACCACCGGCAGGTAGTCGGCGGGGTTCGTGCTGAAGGTGATCCGCGCGCCCTTCTCCAGGTGCAGGTCGACGTTGTCCAGCAGGTGGATCGGCCCGGTCGCGTACGTACCGGCCGGGACGATGACGTGCCCGCCGCCCGCGGCGTTGCAGGCCTTGACGGCCCGGTCGAACGCCTCGGTGCACGCGGTCCGCCCGTCGCCCACCGCGCCGTAGGAGGTGACCGGGAAACGGCGGTCCGGGAACCGCGGCGGCCGCACGCGCCGCGCGATGCCCTCGGCGTACCCCCACCCGGGCCGCCCGTGGCCACCGGTGGTCGCGGCCCCGGCGGGCCCGCTCACCGCCACGGCGGCTCCGGCCAGGAACAGGCCGCCGGCCGTCCCGAGCACCGTCCTGCGCGACCAGTCGTGTGAGGTCATCGGGGGGATTCCTTTCATCGCGAAGAATCGGAGACGGGACCGGCGTAGTCGCCCTCCCGCACGAGCGAGACGTCACCGAGCCCGCCGGAGCCGTCCAGGCCCCAGGCCGCGATCGCGATCGTGTTCTCGCCGTCGGTCCGCAGGATTCCGGCGGGCACCTGGAACACGTGCTGCGGACCCACGTCATTGATGTACCGGCCGACCTGCCAGCCGTTGACGAAGATCAGTGCCCGGTAGTGACGTGCCGCGTCGTCGTCGATCCGGAGCCCGACCGGGACGTCCTGTCCCTTGGGGACGTTCAGCCGGAACGTCGTCCGGTACCAGCCCACGCCGGGGGTCGGCTCCGCGTGCGGCAGGCTCACCGTCGGCCAGGCCGCGTCCTGGCGGCCCGGCAGGTACCAGCCGGCCCGCTCCCCGTACAGGCCACCGTTGTTGTACGGGCCGCGCATCGGGTCGGCCGGCTTCTCGCCGCCCTGGTCGCCCTGGAGCCGCCACTTGACCGTCGTGGCCGAGCCGGTGAGCTCGGCGCCGGTGAGACCGCGCGGCTCCCGGTACGAGTCGTCGGCGGCCCGGTCCTGGTCGTGGCCCATGTTCTCGGCCAGCACGGACACGACGTTGTCCGCGCCCGGCCGGAGCGCCGAGGCGGGGAAGTCGAAGTGCTTGCTCCCGTCGCCGCCGCTGCCGAGGTAGTGGCCGTTCAGCCAGACGGCGTACGCGCCGTGGTCGGTGACCGTGGCGGACAGCGTGATGCCGGTCTGGCCTCCGGTCGCGGTGAAGTGCCCGCGGTACCACGTGTCGCCGTGGTGGAAGCCGTAGTCGTCCGGGTACAGGACCGGCGCCTTGCCGTCCCAGTACGGGTTGTCCGTCGTGGTGTGGTCGGCGGCCCGCCAGGCGGAGTCGTCGAAGCCCGGCTGGGCCTCCGGCGTCTCGTAGCGGTACCGCCAGTTCGTCAGCGCCGGCAGCGACACCGGGCGCGGCCCGGCCAGCTCCCCGCTGAGGCTGCCGGAACTCGTCGGCGTCACGCGGACCGGGCGGCCGTTCCAGCTCACCGAACGCGCGCCCTGCGGGGTGAAGACCTCCAGCGGTCCGGCCCGGTCGGTGTCGCCGGTCAGCGCGACCTCCCCGCTGCGGCCCGAGACGGATCCGCCGCGTACCAGGTAGGGGCCGCGGGCGAGGATCGGCCCGGCGCTCGTGTCGACACGCCAGAAGCTCCCGGCGGCCTGGTCGTCGCCGATCAGCAACAGCAGGTCGCGCGTGCCGCCGTGGACGAGCACGCGGGCCAGGCCGTCGTGCTCGTAGTCGAGTCGCAGGTCGTGCCGGCCGGCGTCCCAGCTCGCCCGCACCGAGCCGGACAGCACGGTGACCTTCGGCTGGGAGGCGTAGCGCAGGACGGTCTCCCCGTCCTGGCCGTGGCGGCCGTACAGCACCGCGATGTTCTGCTCGCCGGTGCCGGAGGGCTGGGCGAACGTCCCCTGCGTCATCAGCTCCGACGTCGAATAGACCAGCTCCTGGCCACCGAACCGGTACGCGGCGACGAGCAGCTTCGAGTCCCGCCCGGCGAGGGTCAGGTCGGTGCCGGGCGCGCTCGGCACGCTCGGGTAGCGGCCCACCGCGCCGAGGTCGAGCGCGAGGTGCGTCCGGTCGTCGGCGGTGGAGGTCGAGTCGGCGTGGCGCACGACGTAGAACCGCGTCCCGGTGTTCGGGTCGACCCGCGCGTCCATCCGGACCGCGGTGTTGTCCGGCGGCGCGGTGGTGAGCGGATCCGTGGTCCGCAGCGGGGCCACGGACTGGACCAGGTAGCCGAGGAACTTCTGCTCGGTGTACTTGGGAGTGAGCCGCCGCGCCTCGTCGATCGCGGCGCCGTAGTCGTAGGACGTGTAGTCGAAGTCCGTGGCGAGCCAGCCCCAGTTCGTACCGCCGTAGGTCATGTAGAAGTTCTGCATCGTCGCGCCCGCGGCGATGTTGGCCTCCTCGAAGACCCGCTCGAAGTCGGGGCCGGTCAGCGTCCGGCAGTTCTCATGGCCCGCGCCGCCCCACTGGTCGAACGCGCCGCCCTGGAACTCGGCGAAGTTCACCGGTGTGTCGGGGAGCCCCGCACGGTACTGCCCGTAGTCGTCGGGGACCGGCTTCCACTTGCCGGGCTCGGCGCAGTTGAAGCTCTGCGGGTAGACCGTGTACCCCTCGAGGTCGGCGGCGCCCGTGCCGGAGGTGAACCTGGCGTCGTTCGCGCCGGTGAACGGCACCGTGATGCCGTCGGAGCGGACCTTCTTCTCCAGCGCGCTCAGGTACGCCCGGCTCTCCTCCTCGCTCTGCTTCACGTTGTAGAGCTCGTTCTCCACCTGGTAGAGGAGCACGGGGCCGCGGCCGTCGGTGACCTGGTGCCGGGCGAGGATCCGGTCGATCCGGCCGAGCCACTCGTTCGCGGCGGCGAGGTAGGCCGGATCGGTGGAGCGGGCCTTGCCCTTGAGCGTCGTCAGCCAGCCGGGGAAGCCGCCGGAGTCGGTCTCGGCGTTGATGTACGGGCCCGGGCGGGCGATGACGTACAGCCCGACCTGGTCGGCGATGTCCAGCAGCCGGTCGACGTCACGCACCCCGGTGAAGTCGTACACGCCCTGGCGCGGTGAGTGGTAGCCCCAGTCGAAGTAGATGGACACCGCGTTGAACCCGGCGGCCTTCATCTTCTCCAGGACGTCACGCCACAGGGCGGGGCTGGGCAACCGCCAGTAGTGGAACTCACCGGACCACAGAAAGATCCGCTTGCCGTCGATCGTCAGCGAGTAACGGTCATAGCCGACCGTGTGCCGTCCGGCCCCGCTCTCGGCGTGCACGGGCCCGGCGAGAAGGCCGGTCGTCAGCAGGCACGCGAGCACCAGGGCCAGAAGAGGCCGCCGGATCGCCATCGGCCCATCCCTTCGTCGGGAAAAGGTTTTCCTAAACCCCGGTCCTATCGTGCGGTGCCACGCAGGTCAATCGTTTGATCCGGATTGGCCGACGTCGGCACCGCCCACGCTCCGGGGCGCCGCGGTCGTCAGTCCTCGGGCGGAGGAGCGGTGGAGGCCCGGGTGATCAGCGCCATCGGGCCGGCGAGGATCTCCTCGACGCTGTCGTCGGGCTTGAGGCCGTTCAGCAGCGAGACACCACGGCGACCCAGCTCCTCCAGCGGCATCCGCACCGTGGTCAGGGGCGGCGCCAGATAGCTGGCGAGGTCCAGGTCGTGCACGGCCACGATGGACATCTGGCGGGGTATCTCCAGCCCCTCCTCGCGCACCCGCTCCATCGCGCCGATGGCGGACGCCACATTGGCCACGAAGACGGCGGTCGGCGGATGGGGGTCGGCGAGCAGCGAGCCCATCGCCGCGGCCCCGCCGGCCGGCGTGTAGTCGGCGGCGGCGATCGGCCCGTCCGGCAGCCCGGCCTCACGCATCGCCGCGGAGTAGCCGGCGAACCGCCGCTGCGCCGTGTCCGCGCCGGACGGGCCGGCGAGATGGGCGATGCGCCGGTGGCCGAGCCCGACGAGATGCCCGACGGCGAGCCGGGCCGCACGCTCGTCGTCCAGGATCACGTAGCGGTCGACGGCCGGGCTGCGCCGGTTGAGCATGATCCATGGCACGGCGGCACGGTCGAGCTGCTCGATCAGCCCGGTGTCCTCCCCCGACCCCGCCAGCAGCAGGCCGTCGATCCGGCCGGGGCCGAGCAGGTCCATGTAGCCGCCCAGCCCGGCGCCGGTGGCGCTGCCGGTGACCAGCACGCACCCCAGCGCCGCGGCGGCGGCCTCGGCGCCCTTGATGATCTCCGCGTACACGGGGTTGGCGAAGTCGGGGATGAACAGCCCGAACATGTGGGCCCGCGCGGTACGGAGACTGCGGGCGGTCACGTTGGGCCGGTAACCGAGCTCCTTGATCGCCGCCAGGACCCGCTGGCGGGTCTCCGGCCGGATGTTGAGGGTGGGATCGTCATTGACCACCCGGGACACGACCGCGCGGTCCACCTTGGCCATCGCGGCGACGTCCGCCAGAGTCACACGGGCCGTTCTCATCGGCTACGTGGCGTGGAGACCCCGGCCTTGCGGCCGGGGTCTAAACGCCGCTCCCTCCTCAGAATGTCGGTGGTGGTGGTTAGCGTGCTGGCATGCGATTTCGGCTCCAGCCCACGCCCGCTCAGGAGGCGGCGTTGCTGGAGCACTGCGCGCATGCCCGGTATGTGTGGAATCTCGCAGTGGAGCAGCATCGGCATTGGCGGCCGGGGCGGGCGAGTGCGCCGGGCTATGCCGAACAGTCCCGTCAGCTGACCGAGGCCAGGAGAGAGTGCGCGTGGCTGGCGGCGGGATCGCAGACGGTGCAGCAGCAGGCGTTGCGGGATTTCGCCCAAGCCATGGCGAACTTCTTCGCTGGGACCCATCGGCGTCCAACATGGCGTAAGACGGGCATCCATGAAGGGTTCCGGATCGTCGGACAGCGCGGTAACCACTGGGATGTACGGCGGCTGTCCCGCAAGGTCGGTGAAGTTCGGATACCGAAGGTGGGCTGGGTACCCGTCCGCTGGTCCCGCGACATGCCCGCCGGACTGGGCCGAGAAGACCTCCACCGATCTGGCCCGCCGCTTCGACCTGATCCGCATCGAAGATTTGAAGATCGGCAATATGGTCCGTTCCGCACGCGGCACCATCGCTGCGCCGGGTGTGAACGTGCGGGCCAAGGCCGGACTCAACCGTTCCATCCACGCGGCCGGATGGGGTCATCTGGCAAGGCGTCTGGAGCACAAAGCGGTCGGCCGGGTGGAGAAGATCAATCCGGCGTATACGTCTCAGACCTGTCATGTTTGTGGGCATTGCGCAGCGGACAGCCGTGAGGGCCAAGCGGTTTTTCGCTGTCGCGCCTGCGGGCATACCGATCACGCGGATGTGAACGCGGCCAAGAACATCGCCGTCGGACGGACGGTGACGTGCCTGCCCCGACCAACCGACCCCGACCGACCTCCCGTGCGGGGAGCCCTCCAGCCGCTGGGCGGGGCCATGAACCGCGAACCTCAACCTGTTCCCTCCTCTCGGTAGGGGAATCGGGTTGGAATCCCCCGCCTTCAGACGGAGGAGGACGTCAAAACGAACCGAGTCTTTCACTCTCTCCGGTCCGCATGGATCGATACAGCGCGTCCATGAGATCGAGGGTACGGAGATTGTCCGCCGCCGCCGTCTCCGGCTCGCCGCCTTCGGCGATCGCGGCCAGCAGCGACCCCATCGGCCCGGCGACGGCGTCGGGCAGCCACCGGGTGGTCACCGGGTAGGGCAGCCAGCCGTCGGTCGGCAGGGTCCGGCTGTTGACCTCCAGGGTGTCGGGACGCCCGTGCGGGTAGTCGTAGAGCAGCCCGAGCGTGCCCTTGATCGCCCCTTCGGCGCCGTCGATCCGGAAGGCGGCCTCGTAGTCGCCCGTCCGGTTCTCGTGTGTGGCGTGGACCAGCGCGCGTACGTCGCCCGGATAGACCAGCGTGCTCATCGTCCGGGTCTCGCCCTTGGCGACCTGGCCGGGCGTGCGGCTCCCGGTGCAGAACACGCGCTCCGGGTCGCCGAGGATCGAGCGGACCGCGTCCAGGTAGTGGATCGAGTGGTAGGCGATCTCCAGCCGGTCGGAGGCGACGAGCCAGTCCCACGCGCTCCAGTCGGTGTAGATGTTCACGGTGAAGGTCATCGCCGTCGGCTCGCCGATCCAGCCGGCCCTGACCATGGCCCGCGCGGCGGCGATTCCCTCGTCGAAGCGCAGCTGCTGGTTCACCGCGACCTTCACGCCGCGTTCGCGGGCGAGGTCGACCAGTTCCCGGCCGGTGGCGGCGTCGGGCGCGAAGGGTTTCTGGCAGAGCAGGTGCTTGCCGGCCTCGATCGCGGTCCTGGCGATGCCCGGCTGGGCGTTCGGCGCGACCGCGATGTCCACGACGGCCACCCGTTCGTCGGCGAGCAGCTCCTCCAGCGATCCGTAGACCCGCTCGATGCCGTGGTCGCGCGCCGTGGCCCGCGCCTTGCCGGTGTCGAGGTCGAACAGGCCGGTGATCTCCAGCCCGGCCGCGCGGTAGGCGGGCAGGTGGGCGACGTCGACGATGGCGCCCGCGCCGACGACGGCGACGGGCAGCCGGTGCTCGGGCGGAATGGTGAGGTCGACGGCGGCGGCGATGGGGGCGAAGACGTCGAGCACGGTCAGCCCCCGATGCCGTAGAAGCGCGCGGCGGTTCCGCCCAGGACGGCGGCCCGTTCGGTCTCCGGCAGGTCCCGCAGCAGCACGCCGGTCTCCCTCCACACCTTGGCGTAGTCGCCGGCCAGTGTCGCCACCGGCCAGTCACCGCCGAACATCAGCCGGTCCGCCCCGAAGAGCCCGAGCGCGTGGTCGACGTACGGCCGCAGGTCCTCGGCGGTCCAGGTCTCGGGGTCGGCGGCGGTGTTCAGCCCGGAGACCTTGGCGTACACGTCGGGGTACTCGGCCGCGCGGGCGAGGAGCGAGGCCCACGGCTCCCACCCCTTCTCCCTGATCGGCGGCTTGGCGAGATGGTCGATGACCATGCGCAGGCCCGGCACGCGTTCGGCGAGCGTCGGCACGTGCTCCAGGTGCCGTGGGAGCACCGCGACCACGTCGAACGGCAGCCCGGCCTCGGCGAGCAGGCCGAGGCCCTCGATCACCGGGTCCTGGACCACCCAGTCGGGATCGGTCTCGTCGTGGATGAGATGCCGCACCCCCGCGAACTTGGGATGCGCGGCGTACCGTTCGAGGGCCCGGGCGGCCTCGGCGGGGCGGTTCAGCGGCACCCAGCCGACGACGGCGGCGATGACGTCATGGGCGTCCGCCTGCGCGAGCATCGCGTCGGTGTCGGCGTAGGTGCCGGCGGCCTGCACCAGCACCACGCGGTCCACTCCCGCGGCGTCGAGCTGTGGGAGCACCTCCGGGGGCGCGAAGGTGCGGAAGATCGAACCGGAGGCGGGCGTCAGCCACGGGTAGGAGCCCGTCTCCAGATCCCAGAAGTGCAGGTGAGCGTCGATCACGGCCATGAGTCCTCCCTCGGCGGCGGCTGTACGAGCTCCAGGGTGATGTCGTCGGGGTCGAGGAAGTAGCAGGCCGCCCCGCCCGCGTTGACTCCCGCGGTGATCTCGTTCGGCGGGGAGACGAACCGGACCCCCGCCGCGGACAGCCGCGTGTACTCCGCCCGTGCGTCCTCGACGGTGAGGGCCATGTGGGCGGCGCCCGGCAGGTGGCGCGCCGGGTCCCGGGGCGCGCCCCGTGGCCGTACGTACTCCACGAGTTCCAGGTCGTGGCTGGAGACGCCGCGGGGCTGGCCGGGGACGGCGAGCTGTGCCACGCGGAGCACGGCGTCGGGGTAGCCGACGAGCCGGCGCGTGTAGTCGTTGTCCTGGTCCTGGCGGTGCACGAGGGTGAAGCCGAGCAGGTCCCGGTAGAAGGCCACCGACCGGTCGAGGTCCGCGACGGTGAAGGAGAAGTGCCAGACGCCGTTCACCGCAGGGCCTCCTGCTTCTTCGGACCGGGTGTGGCCCGCGCCGCCGACCTGCGCCCGCCGCGGGCCTGACGCTGGCGGCCGGCGATCGTGTAGATCGCGGCGGCCACGATGAGGACCGTACCGACGATGACCCCCTGGTAGTTGGCGCCCAGGTTCAGCACGTTGAAGCCGTTGTCGAGAGTGAAAAGTATCAGCGCGCCGACCACGGACTTCAGCACGCTGCCGATGCCGCCGAACAGCGAGGTGCCGCCGAGGATGGCCGCCGCGAGGACGGTCAGCTCGGTGCCCTGCAGGCCGGTCGGGTTGATGGCGAGCAGCTTCGCGGCGAACAGCACGCCGACGAACCCGGAGCCGAGCCCGTTGAGGACGAACGCGCCGATCTTGTACCGGTTGACGTTGATGCCCGACAGGCGGGCCGCCTCGGCGTTGCTGCCCACCGCGTACAGGCGGCGGCCGATCACGGTGTGCCGCAGCACCGCCCACGTGACGGCGGCGATGACGATGAGGTAGTAGGTCGGCTTGCTGAGCCGCACCTCGTACCCGAACACCGGGTCGAGCGCGATCAGCACGACGCCCACCGCCACCGCGACGATGCCGGCCCTGCGGTCCCTCCGGCGGATCAGCACGACGGCCCCGGCCACCAGCGCGAGGACGCCGATGATCGCCAGAAGGTGCGAGAGCGTCCAGTAGCCGGCCTGCAAGGAGATCAGGGACCGCTGCGCGTCCGGGTCCTTGGCGGTGATCGTACGGCCGTTCGTGACGATGAGCACCAGGCCGCGGACGGCCGTCATGGTGCCGAGCGTCACGATGAACGCGTTGATCCCCACCAGTTGGACGATCATGCCGTTGACGACGCCGCACACGAGACCGGCGCCCAGGGCGATGGCCATGGCCAGCGGCAGTCCGAGCGAGCTCACCAGGCTGAGCGCGGTGGCCGCGGAGAACGCCGCGACCGAGGCGATGGACAGGTCGAAGTTCCCGCTGATCAGCACGACCGTCGTGAAGACGGCGAGGATCGCGACCAGCGACGACTGGTCGAGGATGTTGGTGATGTTGGTCGCCGACAGGTAGCTCGGCCGGCCCATCTGGGCGGACAGGGCCGTCAGCACGATGACGATGAGCACGAGGGCGTACACAACGCCGGCGTTGCCGGGCCGGAACGCGGCGGCCAGCCGCGAGCGGGTCGCCACGAGGGTGAGTGAGCGATGACGCGTCTCAGTCGGCATCCGGGGCTCCTCCGCCGTCGAAACCATTGGCGAGCATCAGCAGTTCCTCCTCGGAGGTCTCATGGGCGGCGCGCTCGGCGACGACGCGCCCCTCGCGGATGACGAGGACGCGGGTCGCCACGGCCAGCAGTTCCTCGAACTCGCTGCTCACGATGAGCACGGCGCCGCTCTCGGCGGTGAACCCGCGGATGAGGTCGAGGATGTCGGCCTTGGCACCGACGTCGACCCCGGCCGTGGGTTCGTCGAGCAGGAACACCCGGGCGCCGCCGTACAGCCACTTGCCGAACACGACCTTCTGCGCGTTGCCGCCGGACAGCTCGGTGACGGCGGCGTCGGGTCCCGGGCAGACGATGCCGAGGTCCTCGATGGCCCGGACGGCGCGCCGCCGCTCGGCCCCCTCCTTCGGCAGGGCCCGGCCCGAGGCGAGCGAGCACAGGTCGGGCAGGGAGATGTTCTTCCAGATCGGGAACGCCCCCACCAGGCCCTGCGCGTTCCGGTCCTCGGGGACGAGCGCCATGCCGGCGGCGACCGCGGCACGGGGGCCACGGCGAACGCGCCGCCCGTCGACGAGCACCTCGCCACGCGCGCGGGGGTCGGCCCCGTAGACCGCGTGCAGGATCTCCGACCGGCCGGAGCCGAGCAGTCCGGCGAGGCCGACGACCTCACCGGGCCGTACCTCGAAGGAGACCTCGTGCACGCCGGCCGGCGAGTCGAGGCCGTGGACGGTGAGCAGCGGCGGGCGGCCGGTCTTGACGGGCGTGGGCGCGCGGCGTTCGGCGGCGAGCAGGTCCCGGCCGACGATCGCCTGGACCAGGCGGTCCTCGTCGTACGCGGCGGTCGCGCCGTCCTCCACGACGGTGCCGTCCCGCAGCACCGTCACCTGGTCGGTCAGGTCGAGCACCTCGTCGAGGAAGTGCGAGACGTACAGGAACGCGGTGCCCTGCGCGGACAGCCGCCGGACCACGTCGAAGACCACCTGACGTTCGGCGTCGGCGAGTGAGGCCGTCGGCTCGTCCATGACGACGAGCTCGGCGCCGGTGGCCAGTGCCTGCAGGATCGCCACCATCTGCCGTTCGCCGATGGCCAGGCCGGCCACTTCGGCGTCGGGGTCGATCGCGTAGCCCACGCGGTCCAGCAGCCGGTCCAGCTCCGCGCGCCGGCCGCGCTGGAGCCGCCAGGGGCCCGGGCTGCCGAGGAAGACGTTCTCCAGGACCGTCAGCGCCGGCGCCAGCGGCACGTGCTGCATGATCGTGGCGATGCCGGCGTTCCGGGCGGCCCCGGGATTCCGCCAGCGGGCCTCCTCGCCCTTCCAGCGCATCGTGCCGGCCGTCGGCGCGTGTGCCCCCGCTATGACCTTGATCATCGTCGACTTGCCGGCGCCGTTGGCGCCCACGAGGCCGTGGACGCTGCCGGGCCGGACGTCCAGCCGGACGTCGCGGAGGGCGACGGTGCCGCTCGGGAACGTCTTGCCGACGCCCTCGAGGGACAGCAGCGTGGTCACCATTGCGGCGTGCAGTCGTTGAGGTTGTCCTTGGTGATGACCGGCGTGTCGTAGGTGACGAACGCGGCTTTCTGCTTCTTCTGGCCGGTCAGGTCCTGGTAGAGCGTGTTCAGCGCGAGTTTGCCGAGGTCCTCCGGCTTGAAGCAGACGGTGCCGGCGACCTGACCCGACTTGATCGCGTCGATGCCGAGTTTGCTGCCGCCGATGCCGATGACCTTCGCCTTGGAGCCGGCGGCCGCCACCGCCTTGGCGCAGCCGACCGACATGTCGTCGGACTCGGCGTAGAAGAGGCGGATGTCGGAGTTGGAGGCCAGCATGTTCTGGCACGCCGACTGCGCCTTGTCCTGGACCCAGTCGCCCGGCTGGCGGGCCACGACGGTGAACGTCCCGCCCTTGGACGCGGCCGCCTGGGGGAAGTCCTGCCAGCGGTTCGTGACCTCGGCGAAGCCCGCCTGGCCCTCCACGACGGCCATCTTCCCGCCGCCGGGCACGATCTTGGCCGCGAGTTGCCCCGCCTGGGCGCCGGCGGCGTACTCGTCCTGGGTGGCCAGGGCGACCAGGCTCGGGTAGACGTCCTTGAGCTTGCGCTGCTTGGGATCGCCGACCTGCGAGGCCACGGCGACCGTCGGGATCTTGGCGGCGCTGAGCCGGTCCGCCAGGCCCTGGGCGACACCGGAGTCCACGGGCAGCATGAGGACGCCGTCCGGCTGCTGGGCGATCAGGTCCTGGACGTCGTTGCTCTGCTTGTCGGCCTTGCCCTGCGCGTCCAGCTCGACGAGCCGGACGCCGAGCGTCGCGGCCTGCTCCTTGATCCCCTTGCTGATCGCCGCCGGGAAGGGGAAGCTCAGCCCGAGGTTGGAGACGCCGATCGTGTAGTGCTTCTTCCCTCCGCTCTGCGCGGACGTGGAACCGGTCGAGCTGCTGCAGGCGGTCACGGCGGCCGCGAGGGCGACCGCGACGAGGATTGGCTTGCGCACTGGGTTCTCCTGAAGGTCAAACGATTGACTAATAAAGGCACCCCGAGGCTCCGGACGGTCTGCTCAGGAGGCGCCTCGCACGAGCGCCCGCAGCTCGCGTGCGATGCGCGCGGCATCGGGCACCAGCGCCTCCGCCAGGACCGGCGCGGCCGGCATCCGCGTGTCGGGGGTGCCGACGCGGAGCGGCGGGGCCGACAGTGGCACTCCCGACTCCGTGACGCGCGCCACGACCTCGGCGCCGAACCCTCCGGTGACGTTGGCCTCGTGCACCACCGCGAGCCGGCCCGTGCGGGCGGCGCCGGCCGTGACCGCCTCGGTGTCGAACGGGTTGAGCCAGGGCGTCTCCAGCACCTCCACGTCGACGCCCTCACCGGCGAGGGACTCCGCGGCCTCGAGCACCCGGGCGGTGATCGCGCCCCACGTGACGACCGTGGCGTCGGTGCCGGAGCGGCGGACGCGCGCTCCGCCCATCGGTCCCGCCGCGCCGCCGACCCGTACCTCTTCCTTGGCCCCGAAGTAGAGCGTCCGGTTCTCCACCACCAGCACCGGGTCGTCGCTGTGCACCGCCGTCACCAGCAGGTCGTAGGCGTCCTGCGGGGTGGACGGCATGCAGACCCGAAGGCCCGGGACGTGCAGGAAGAGCGCCTCGAGGCACTGGCTGTGCTGCGCGCACGCGCCCGGGGCGCCGCCCTGCTGGGTGCGGATCGTCAGCGGGGCGGCGAGCCTGCCGTTCGAGACGTACCGGACGTTCGCGGCCTGGTTCACGATCTGGTCGAGGGCCACGAGGGAGAAGTCCGCCCACATGATCTCGACGATCGGGCGCCGGCCCATCATCGCCGCCCCGACCGCGCTGCCCAGGATCGCCGACTCGCTGATCGGGGTGTCGAACGCGCGGTCGCCGTACTGCTTGCGCAAGCCGCGGGTGACGCCGAAGACGCCTCCGGGCTCGCCGACGTCCTCTCCGTAGACCAGGGTCTCGGGGAGTTCCTCCATCAGGCGGTGCAGGGCCGCGTTGACGGCCTCGCCGTAGGAGAGCTTGCGGACCTCACCGGTCCCGCTCATCTCAGGCATACAGGTGCTCCTTCACGGTCGCCGGGTCGGCGAGCGGCGCCGCCAGGGCGGTACGGGCGGCCGTGTCGATCTCGCCTCTGGCCCGCGTCTCGACCGCGTCGATCTCCGCGGCGGGGACGCCGTCGGCGAGCAGGCCCTCCCGCAGCCGGGTGATCGGCTCTCTCCGCCGGATCCGGTCCATCTCCCCCGGGCGCCGGTAGGTCTCGGCGTCGCCGATGTAGTGGCCCGCGATGCGCTCGGTCACGCATTCGAGCAGCGTCGGTCCGCCTCCCTCGCGCGCGACCTCGAGCGCGTCGCGCATGTGGAAGCGGACCGCCTCCGCGTCGTTGCCGTCGATCCGGTGACCGGGCATGCCGTAGGCCGCGGCCCGGCCCGCCAGACGGTCGCTGCGGACCATGTCGGCGATCGGCGTCAGCTCCGAGTAGCCGTTGTTCTCGCAGACGAAGACCACGGGCAGGTCGAAGGCCGCGGCGAAGTTCATCGCCTCGTGCACCGCGCCCTGGTTCATCGCGCCGTCGCCGAACACGGTCACCGCCGCGCGGCCGGAGCCGTCGAACCGGCCCGCGAGCGCGGCGCCGCACGCGATCGGCGCGCCGGCGCCGACGATGGAGTTCTCGCCGTGGAAACCGTGGTCGGCCGCGGTGAAGTAGGCCGAGCCGCCCCGGCCGCCGTTCACGCCGGTGGCCCGGCCCATCAGCTCGGCGAACAGCGGCGTGACCGGCACGCCCCTGGCGATCGCCCAGCCGTGGCCGCGGTACGTCGCGAACAGCGCGTCCTCCGGTTCCAGGGCGTCGCAGGCGCCGACCGGGATGGCCTCCTGGCCGATGCACAGGTGCACGGAGCCGACGATCGACCCCTCGGCCCGCAGGTCGCGCACCTTTTCCTCGAAAGCGCGGATCCGCCACATGGCCAGCAGGTCCGCGAGCCGCCGCTCACTCATCGTCGGCACCCTCCCTTCGCCACGCCGCCAGCGCGGCCGTGCAGATCGCCTCGACGTCACCGAGATAGGAGTCGGGGGCGATCGGGATCTCTTCCAGGGCGGCCGAGTCGCCGGGCGTGGCCAGCTCCCGCAAGGTCTCCGCCAGCGGGCGGCGCTCGGCCCGTGCCCGGTGGGCCGCCTCGTACACCAGATCGTGGGCCCGCTCCCGGCCGAGGGCCGGAGCGAGCCGCATCATGTAGGCCTCGGCCATGATCAGTCCGCCCTCGGCGTCGAGGTTGTCCCTCATCGCCTGGGGGAAGACCCGCAGTCCCCCGGCGACCTGGGCGGCCGTGGCCAGCCCGCCGGCGCCGAGCTCCGCGAGCTGCGGCACGACGTACCACTCGACCTGCCACTCCCCCGCCGCCCGCTCATGGCCCGCCTCCATCGCGCGGAACAGGGCCGAGCTGAGCGCTCCGGCGGTGCCGGACATGCCGATGATCGCCTCGCAGCCGATCGGGTTGGCCTTCTGCGGCATGGTGGAGGAGGCGCCGCGGTGGTGACCGTCGGCCTCGCGGACCTCGGCGACCTCCGTCCTGGACAGGTCGACGACCTCACGCGCGAACCGGGCGGCCGTCGCGGTCACCCCCGCGCAGGCGACGCCGAACTCCACGACGCCGTCCCTGGCCACGTGCCAGGGCACGTCGGTGGTGCGCAGGCCGAGCCGGCGCGCCATCCCCTCCCGTACCGCGCCGGCCTTCTCGCCCAGCGCCGCCGAGGTCCCCCCGGCGCCGAAGAGCGAGACGATCCGTACCGTCCGCGCGGCGGCCCTGAGCCGTTCGCGCTGCCGGGTCACCTCCGCGAGCAGCACGGCGATCTTGGCCCCGAAGGTCGTGGGAACCGCCTGCTGGGCGTGGGTGCGCGCGGCGATGACGGTGCCCGCGTGTTCCTCCACCAGCCGGGCGAGCGCGTCGCCGAACTCCCCGACCAGCACGAGCAGGCGGTCCAGCGCCTCCCCCATCTGAAGAGACAGGCCGCTGTCCATGATGTCCTGCGTCGTGGCGCCGTAGTGGACCCGGCCGTTGGGGCCCTCCGGCAGCGCGGCCGCGATCATCCGGACCAGCGGCAGGATCGGATAGCCCACGTTGACCGCCTCACGCCAGAGACGGTCCAGGTCGATGTTGGTGAGCACGCACGCCCCGGCGATGGCCTCGGCCTCGCTCTCGGTGAGCACCCCGGAGTCGGCCTGCGCCCGTGCGAGCGCCGCCTCGACCCGGAGCCACGCCGACACCGTGCGCTCGGCGGAGAAGACATCCGCCATGCCGCCGTCGCCGAACAGCTCGGGCAGCAGCTTGAAGGTCTGCGTCATCCTCGGCGTCGCCATCCGTCAGTCCATCTCCAGTCCGCCATCGACGTTGAGCGCCTGGCCGGTCACGTACGACGCGAGGTCGCTGGCCAGGAAGAGCACCACGGACGCGAGTTCCTCCGCGCGGCCGGGACGGCGCAGCGGCGCCCGGTCGCCGACCTCTTTCAGATAGCCCTGTCCCGCACCGGCGCCGAACCTCCGGTCCCGGTCGGCGATGATCTCCTCCCACATGGGCGTGAGGAAGACGCCCGGGCAGACCGCGTTGACCCGTACCGGCGCGAACGCCTCGGCCGCCGACTTCGTCAGGGACAGCAGCGCGGTCTTGGTGGCCGAGTAGTGCGGGGCGTTCGGCCGGCCGGACCGCGCGGCGACGGAGGCGAGCGTCACGATCGATCCGCCGCCGCGCTCCACCATCCGGCGGCCGGCCGCCTGCGTGATCCAGAACGTCGCGTTGAGATTGACGTCGACGATCCGCCGCCACTCCTGCGGTGACACCTCCAGGAACGGCGTGGTCCGCATGATCCCGGCGCAGTTCACCAGGATGTCCAGCTCGCCGACCTCCTCGATCAGCGCGGTCGCCCGTTCCTGGTCGGTCAGGTCGGTGGCCCGCACGCGCGCCTCGAGCCCGGCCGCGCTCCCGGCGAGCCGCTCCTCATCGAGATCGGTGAGGACCAGCTCGGCTCCCGCCTCGGCCAGCGCCCTGGCGCACGCGGACCCGAGACCTCCCGCCGCACCGGTGACCAGCGCGGTACGCCCCGTCAGGTCGATCGCGACCCCCATCCGGGCGTCCTCCTTCGCTTCGTTCAAACGATTGACTGGAACGTAACAGCGGAAACACGGCGAAAACAAGGGGGCGTCTGTGACGTGTGCCCGTTTTCGTCTCGCTCCACTCCTCTGGACCGCCAGACCTTGACGGCTCGACGGCACCAGGGTCACAATCCGGAACGCTCGACCTCAGTCAATCGATTGACCTACGAGGTGCATGACGTCATGAGACGCGGCCGGTTGTCCATCCTCATCGCCTGCGCGGCGGTCACGGCGGCGATGGTGGCTCCCATCGCCCCCGCCGGCGCGGCACCACCACCCACGACGGCCTGGCGGCACGGCGCGTTGCAGACGGATCCGCGCGGGGTCGTGTCACGTTCGGACCTGGTCCTCCAGAGCCCGCCGTGGCAGAACCACCAGAGCATGCCGCTCGGCAACGGCCGGCTCGGCGCCGCGGTCTGGTCCGCGGACGGACTCACCGCGCAGCTCAACCGCAGCGACACGTTCCCCGACCTCAAGAGCGCGGGCCAGCTGGTCGTCCCCGGGCTGTTCCCGCTGATGAGCGCCGCCGACTACCGCGGCCGGCTCGGCCTGTACGACGCCGACCTGGAGCAGCGCGGCGGGGGCATGACGGCGAGTGCCCGCGTCCGCGCCGGCGCGGACCAGTTCATCCTGGACGTCACCGGCGCCGACCCGGACCGGACGCAGACCGCCGACCTGAAGCTGTGGCGGGGCCGCAGCCCCGTCACGTACGCGTCGGGCGGCGTGGCGGCACTGGCCGAGACGTTCCACGACGATCCCTCCGGCACCACGTCGGGGGCGATCACCGCGGTGACCGCGGACGGACGCCAGGTGCACGCCTCGGTGACCGGCGACCTGACCGTCCACCTCACCTTCAAGCCCCGCCAGGACGGCCGCTTCCGCATCGTGGTCGGCGTTCCGGCCTACAAGGGCGGCGACGTGGCGAGTGCGGCGCGGTCCGCGGTGCGCGGAGGTTTCGACGCCGGCGCCGACGCGAGCCACCTGCGGTGGTGGCATCGGTTCTGGAACGACGCGGCGCCGATGGAGATCAGCTCGCCGGACGGCACCGGCGAGTACCTGGAGAACCTGCGGGCGACGCAGCTGTACATGTCCGCGGCGTCGATGCGCTCATCGGTGCCGAGCAGCCACGGCGGCGTCACCAGCCTGTTCTCTCCGTGGCGCGACGACATCCACTGGTCGGCGGCCAACTGGTGGCATTTCAACCTGAGGCAGCCGGTGTACACCAACCTCGGGGCCGGCACCGCCGCGCTCAACACTCCCTACTTCCGGCTGTACCTGGACCGCCTCGCCAAGATGCGGAAGTGGACCGCCGAGCACTGGCCGGGCGCCGAGGGCGTGTGCGTGCCGGAGTTCCTGCGCTTCGACGGCACCGCCGGATCGTGCGACAGCGGCATGGCCCCCGACTGGGTCAACCGCATCCTGTCGACCGGCCCGGAGGTCGTCGCCAACCTGTGGTCGCAGTACCGCTACACCGGTGACCGGGCGCTCCTCGACGCCGGGTATCCGCTGATGAGCGGGGTCGCCCGGTTCTACCTGTCCGTGCTGCGCCCCGGCGACGACGGGTACCTGCACCTGCAGCACGTCAACGCCCTCGAGGTGCAGTGGGACACCACCGACCCCACCCCCGACCTCGCCGCGATGCGGACGATCTTCCCGATCGTCGCCGGCCTGGCGGACCAGCACGGCGACCACGACCTCGCCAAGCGGCTCCGGCAGGCGGTCGCCAAGCTCCCGCCGTTCCGTACGACGACGCGGGGCGGCCAGCCCGTGCTCGCCTGGTCGGGCACGGACGAGGCGGCGCACAACACCCAGGACCCGGACCTGGAGGCGCTGTGGCCGTGGGGGCGGTACGGCGCGGACTCCTCGCTCATGCAGTCGACGTTCACCAACCGCGTGTACGTCCAGACGCGGGAATGGGCGTCGGACTCGGTGTGGGCCGCCCGGCTCGGCCGGGCCTCCGACATGAAGAACCTGCTGGTCCAGGGCACGTCCGACTTCCAGATCTTCCCGAACGGCTTCGCCGCGCACAGCCGCAACTCCGATCCGGTGCGCGGCGGCGGGTACTACGACGGATGGGGGGCCGTGGTGGCGTCCGCCTTGCAGGAGTCCCTCGTGCAGTCCTACGAGGGCACCGTCCGCGTCGCCCCGGCGTGGCCGGCGGACTGGAACGCCACGGGCGCCGTAGAGATCCCCGGCGGCCACCGCGTCAGCGTGGAGACGCGCGGCGGCACACCGTCACTCGTCGGCATCCAGGCCGGCAGCACGGACACGCTGAAGATCCAGAATCCGTGGCCCGGCCGGCAGATCCAGGTCGTGGACGGCGACTGCGCCTGCGGCCGACCCGTCGTCGCGGCGACCACGGCGGCGCAGATCACGCTGCCGATCAAGCGCGGCGCGAGCTACCTGCTGGAACGTACGGCACAGCCCTACTCGTCCTTCACGTTCGGCGAACTGGGCGGGCAGCCCGCGGACAAGGTGAAGACCCTCGGGCAGCGCACGCTCGGAGTCGCGCACAGCATCCCGCAGATCAACAGCGACCTGGTGACCGTCGAGCAGCCGGACAAGCTGCACGCCCTGGTCCGCGCGGCCGTCGGAGCCCCGGTCTACGTCGATCGCGGCTACACGGTCACGGATCTGCCGGGCGCCCTCGACGGCGCGGTCATGATCCGCGGCGCGAACGACGACTCCAAGCTGACCGAGCCCGCGGACTACCTGACGTTCGACCTGACGCGTCCGGCGACGGTGTACGTGGCCTTCGACACGCGCGGGGAGGGATCGTGGTGGCCGGGCTGGCCGGCCGGCCAGGGCTTCACGCGCACCGACATGACGGTCCAGACGAGCGACCGGCCACTCGCGGTCTTCAAGAAGACCGTGCCGGCCGGTCAGGTACGCCTGGGACCGAACTCGGGCGTGAGCGGCCAGGGCGGCTCCAGCTACGTCACGTTCGTCACCGGCTGACCGGGCCCGGCGGCGAGGCTTGTTCGGCGCCGGAGCGCGCCCGGGATTCCCGGGCGTGCTCCGGCGCCTTTCACCCGGCGGTCTCGGCAGGGTCGTCCCGCCAGCCCCGGGTCATGATCACAGCGGTTTTCGTCCGCACGGCCTCATCCAGATCGATCCCCAGCACCCGCGCGGTCTCGGCCCCGAGGTCGACGACACCCGCGAGACGCGTCGCGAGCGGCGGCCCGTCCCCGTCCCCGCGGTCGAAGGCCGCGACCACCTCGGCCGCCGCGCAGAACAGGGCTCGAACCTGCCGCAACACGTCGTGGGCCGCCGGCTCGCCGGCGGGCCGACGGGCGGCCTCCATCCCGTCGGCGAGCCCGAGGACGTTCGCGGCCACGTAGGCGGTCACGACCACGTCCGCGAGCTCCGCCATCACGTCGTCCCACGAGCCGGTACGGCGAGCCATGCCCGCCCAGCGGCGGTACGCGCCGACGAACTCCCCCGCCTCCTCGGCGAGACACAGCACCTGCTGCTGGGCGAGGTCCGTGTCCGGGAAATGCTCCCGCAGGCGTTCGGCGATCGCGGCGGCGAGCTCCTGAAGACCGGTCACTCCCGTCTCCTTCACGTTGAGCGGGGCACCACGCCCCGCGATCGTCCGGGCAGGGTCGGTCAACGGGGCCTGCCGCCAGTGCGTCCTAGTCAATACCCCGCCGAATCGGCCAGCGGAGCGTGGCAATGGAGACCAGGGCAGCACGGGCGGCGACCGTCGCGGTGGTCGCGGTGACGGCGATGACGGGATGTCACGGAGGTGAGAAGAGCGCGACGCCGGCCACGGCGTCGCCGCATGGTGGACAGAGCGGATCGGCATCCACGTCGCCGGGCCACACGGCGCGGCAGCTCGCCGGCGCGCTGATCGAACCACCTGCCGGAGCCGTCGCGGTCTCCCGAGGGAGCGGTCCGTTCGAGACGGTGACCAAGAAGCTCTCCGGGGGTGCGCCGCCGGTCACCGGCGACCTTTCGTGCGGCGGTCCCGGCCGTACCGGCATCAACGTCGCCGGCTCCGCGCCCAGCGCCTTCGTGAGTTTCGCGCAGGTGGGCCGGTCCCCTTCGGAACTGCTCGTCGCGGCCTCCGGCCCGGCGGCCGAGCAGGCGGTCACCCAGCCGATCCCGCGGGCGTGCCGGACCGTCAAGGCGCGTGCGGGCGGTACGACCATCACGGCCAAGGTGATCTCCGATCAGCCCCTCGACATCGGAGACGGCGGGCGGATCGTCCAGACCGATGAGGTCACCGGCGGCACGCGGCTGCGCGCGTGGCAGGTCCTGTTCACCGGCTCCGGGTACCTGGGGACGACGGAGCTCGTCGGCACGAACGTCACCAGGGCGGATGCCGTACGCCTGGCTCGGCAGGCGCACCGGAAGGCGCACGCGGCCCTGGAGTAGACGGGCTCCGCCCGGCCGTCATGACGACGGTCCGGCGGTTTCGGCTGCGCCTCGCTTGGATCGGCCCTCCCGGCCACACGGGGCGTACCGTGCCGGCCGTGAACGCCACCCCGCCCTCCGCACCGTCAGGACGCCATAGATCCGGTACGCGCGGCGGGCTTCCGCAGGTGCCATTCGGTCCATGTCCTGGGCAGCACGCGCAACGCCACGCAGGCGATGGCGAGCGCGGCCAGCCCGGCATCGATGACCGTCCAGGTCCAGCCGACGTGCCGTCCCGGCGATCACGGTGCCCAGCAGGATGAGCGCCCGGATCGCGCGCATCCCGGCTCCCGCGTTGATCGCGTCGGGCGGCGCCTCGGCCTCCACCGCCTTGATGACCATGAGCACCACCATGCCGGCGACCGCCTCGATCCCCCAGCGAGTACATGCCGATCAGCGAATGCAATGGCGCCGCCACCGCGAACATGACGATGAGCCCCAGCGGCCGCCCACCGGCACGGTCACACGTCTACCATCCATTCGGGAGAACGTATCCCTGCCCCTTGGGAATGCAGGTGTTCACGTTCCCGTGGAATTCACGCTTGGCGCCGTCGCTGCGCGGCCTGATCTGCGCGTATCGCTTCTTGCCGGCAATGAAGGAGTTCAAGTCCGAACGGTTCGCCGTTTTGATCAGCAGACCCGCATAGCAGTCGACCTGACCGTCCTTGTACAACCCCGGACCGACCGGGAAGAGCGAATTCTCGAGGCCGGCCTTGAGCTTCGCCCGGTCGACGTGGTCGCCGCCACAGGCGGCGGCGAAGGCAAGGATCGAGAGCACCAGGCCCGCGGTCAGCACCGCCCGCGCCGTCATCTCACGCCCCCTCTTTCGCCGGACCGCCTCCGCGGGGCCTCGGTCACGGGGGACGGTAATGACCGGCCTCTGCTCCGGCTCGCCGTTTCGCGCACGCCTTGTCGCCATTTCACGCGCTGGAAGCCCGGCGCCACCGAGACCTTCTCGCCGACACCTACTTAGTGTACGTTAATGGTCACATAAGGTGACCAGGAGGTCTCGATGAGTCACGGGTCCGCGCAGGACGGTTCCGGCGCCCGCGAGCGGGTGCTGCTACGGTTCCGCATCCTCGACGCCGACGGCAACGGCTACCTCGACGAGAGCGACTTCGACCGGCTCGCCGCCGAAGTGCTCAGCGCGATGGGCGAGCCGCGCGAGTCGGCCAAGGGCCAGGCGGTCCTCAACGGACATCGCCGCTTCTGGGCGGGCCTGCGCGCGACCCTCGACACCGACGCGGACGGCCGGATCAGCCGCGAGGAGTACCTCGCCAAGCTGGGCGACCCCGGCGACGCCGAACAGACCGTGACCGACTACGCGACCTCGATCGCCGCGCTGGTCGACCGGGACGACGACGGGTACGTCGAACGCGACGACTTTCTCACCTGCATGACCGCGAGCGGATTCCCGAGCGCCGCCAGCGCGACCGTGTTCGAGGAGCTGGACCCATCGGGCGAAGGCCGGATCGCGGTCGACCACTGGGCCGCCGCGATCGTGGACTGGTACCGCTCCGAGCGCACCGACATTCCCGGCCACGTCCTGGTGGCGCCGACGTCCGACACCTGACGCGGACTCCGGCGGGTCAGGCAGCGGGCGAAGTCGGTTCGCCGATCCGCTCGGTCCCCGGTGAGGGAGGGATCCAGGCGGCGGGCGTCGTCCGTACGGTCATGCCGGCGGCGGTGAGGGCCGCGAGCACGGTGACACCCGCGATGACCCACCGTACGTGGGTGAAGCCGGTCAGGGCCTGGTCGGCGCCGACCGGTGTGCCAAGGACGGCCACGAGCACGGAGACGCCGAGCACGGTGCCGATCTGGCGGCTCATGGTCACGACGGCGCTGCCGGTCGCGGTACGACCCGGCGGCAGATCGGAGGTCGAGGCCGACAGGATCGCGGGCAGGGCGAGTCCCACGCCGGCTCCGGTGATCAACCATCCGGGCAGCAGTTCGGTCGCGTAGTTCGGCTCGGTCCCGAGGCTGAGGACGATGACGACGGTGCCGGCGCCGAAGACGACGCACCCGGCGCCGGCGACCAGGGCGGCCGGGACGCGATGGGCGACCCGCTGGCCGACGGCCGCGAGGACCGGCAGCAGGAGCGGGCCGGGGACCACGCACAGTCCGGTGCGCAGGGCGCTGTAGTGCCACACGTCTTGGCTCCACATGATCATGCTGAGCACCGCGGCGCCGAAGGCCACGCTGAACAGCAGCGTGGTCACGTTGGCCCAGACGAAGATGCGCGGCCGGACCAGGGCGGGTTCGACCACGGGCGACGGGTGCCGCCAGGTCCGTACGGTGAACACAACCCCGGCCAGCACCGCGCAGACGAAGGCGGCCGTGATGCCGGTCGCCCGCCCTCCCCAGTCGGGTCCCTTCACCAGTCCCAGCGCCACCGCCCCGATCGCCACGGCCAGGTTGACGGCCCCGAACACGTCCGGCGTACGGCCGGCCGTCTCGTCGCGGGAGTCGGGCACCCAGCGGACGGCCCCGGCCATCGCGGCGACACCGACCGGGAGGTTCACCAGGAATACCCACCGCCACGAAGCGTCGACCAGCAGCCCGCCCACGACCGATCCGAACGCGCCCGCGAGCGCACCGATGGCCGACCAGACGCGGACCGCCCGCCCGCGCCGCTCGGGCGGCGTGGCGCGGTCGGCCATCCGGCCGAGGGGGGGCGAGCAGGGCGGCATAGACGATCGCGTAACCGTTGAGGATCCAGCTCAGGTCCGACAGCGAGGCGCCGCGGAAGGCCCAGCCGATGTCGGGGAACGCCACGTTGACGATGAGCAGATCGAGGGTTGCCATGAAGGCGGAAGCGGACAGCGCGAACGGGATGAGACCGGTTCTGGGCGGCACCGTGGAACGTATGGGAATGCCCTGAATTCCCTTTTCCATGGCCAGACCGTACGGGCCGGTCCCACCGAGGAGACGCCGGACGTGAAGACCTCACGCGAACTCGTGCGAGCGGCGCGGAACGCGTAGGCGTTCCGCACGCTGTAACCGCTGGGCGCCGCCCGCTTACCCCATGTCGTCGAGCTCAGAGGACGCGAAGCCCCGGCCGCGACCAGCAGCCCACCCCCGACCAGGCTCGGCGTCAGAACCTTACTTCGCCTTCTGGGGCCTTGTAGTCCCCGAACGGGTACTCCCACCGGGATCGGTCATAGACAGGTCCGTGCCGAAGCACGTGAAACGATGCCGACACCCAGATGCGTCCGATCGTCCAGAAACTCATCTTCTGGAGCCGCCTAGCCGACGCTATGACGAACGCAGAGAAGCAGAATATGTATGAGGCACCTGACTTGACCGCGCGTATCCCATAATCCGTATCCTCGCCGAGGACCGCGCCTTCAGCGAATCCCCCAATCGAATAGTGCACAGACTTGGTCGTAAGCAGGAAATCACCGTTGGTCACCGGTATTCGCATGAGTCTCGCCAGCAAGACAAAAAAGTACAAGACGGCGCCTAGTACGATGTCGGCGAGAGTGAGCGAAGCCGTACGGTGAGGGACGGCGAGTACGAATTTGTTTCGACCACGCACGCATTCCACCGTGGCCGCGAGCGCACGTGCCGGCAATCGGACGTCCGCGTCCAGGAAAAGAAGAAGATCGTGTGAAGCGTGCCGCACACCCAGGTTCCGCTGCGCGCCGATGTCAGCTCTCGGGGCGCGCAAGATCCTCACATCCAGCCGCGGGACGTACGCCTCTGCCCTGGCGACGGTCGAATCACTCGATCCACCGTCGACCACTAGCACCTCAAGCTCACCAGAATATTTCTGGCGGATTAAAGAATCGAGAAGGCGTGGTAAATAATGCTCCTCGTTCAGAGTGGGAATCACCACGGTCAGCGCCGAGCCCATGGCCGGACGGTAGCACCCTGCCACGAGGCTGCCAAGCTGTCCGGTGCGCCACAACCACATACGAAGCGCGACCATTGGGCCCTGAGCGGCCAAGAGCTAAGCCCCTCTCGCGATCATTCGCCGCACTTGGGACCGCAGCGTCTTACTAAACGCCCATATGGTCGTATAAAAAATCAAGATCACGCAGTAGATCAACAGCCCTGATCGAATCCACACCACCATCAACATAGCCGCAGGCCCAAGCACGACATCCGCGATGCCCAACCGCCAGGTACGATCATTCTCGGCAAACCTCAGAACGGCAACGGAAAACAGTGACATCGTCACGAGCTCCGTCAGCGCCGCCGCCACGATGACAGCCCGCGGGATCGCCTGCCCGGCTAGCATGACAGCACTGATCACAAGAACCGCCTGAGCAGCGTGGAGCATCAGCCCGTAGGCGATATATATTGGCGTGGGCTCGGTTCGTCGCTTCGCGGATGCCTCACCA
Organism: Actinoallomurus sp. CA-142502; assembly: GCF_050936355.1. NCBI lineage: Bacteria > Bacillati > Actinomycetota > Actinomycetes > Streptosporangiales > Thermomonosporaceae > Actinoallomurus > Actinoallomurus sp. CA-142502. Next base: position 4,895,056 of record NZ_JBNJMY010000001.1, on the reverse strand, counting down.
AGAAAAAACGTCGCCGTGGTACGTACATGATGCGCGGAGTCATTCCGGTAATCACGAAGAGCACCATGAAAGCCATTTATAAGTGTTATATAGACAACCACTCCAAGCGTCATGAGCACAGTGGGCCAAGGCTCAAACCGCGCATTCTCCGCACCGAGAACCGTCAGACCACCCCAGCCGAATCCCTGAATGACGTCCATCACGGGCGGAAAAGGGCAGCACTTCCCGAAAAAGTTGTACGCCATGAGGCATATCACGGCGAGCAAATAGGTGCCCGCAGCCAGCACTCCATTTGCCAGCGCCACCAACGTGCCCGCTGAAATCATGCCCCCGCTCATCAAGCCCGCACTTTTCGACGAGACCTCTCCAGATGCGACGAGATCGCGAGCGCGACGCGCTTCCGTACGGTCCAGTAGAGCATCGACGGCGTCGTTGGCGATGTAAACACCAGCATGGAAGAACAGCACAGCAAGCGCTCCACGCGCCGACTTCGGCGACGGGCCCGCTCCAGCAATGGCGGCGCCAGCCACATAGAACGCCATGGTCGCGGATAACAGGGCCGGTCGAATGGATCGACCCCAGAGAGCAATGACCGATCTCGCCATACTCATCGATCCCTCGCCGTTTTAGCGCGGCATGTGAGTCTAGCGTCACCGATCCTTCCCCGTCTATAGTTGTCACGACTTACACTTTCTTGGCCGAGGACGAGCTCATGGCGAAGATGACGGCATGGACTGTGATCCTGCTGGCGGCAGGGTTGAGGTATTGCTTCCGCCGCCACGCCAACAACGAACGACGTACTGCCACCGCGCCGCGTTACACTGCTTCGCGGCAGAGCCCGAAGGCCTCCGACGACAGACGCCAGCAGTCCTTATCCGACTGGTCCGACCCCTACTGGGAGCCTTTCAAGATCGCACTGGGCACCCTGTATGCATTATGTCTGCAGCGTGGGTTCGACTCCGTCTATTCCTATTTTCAGCGGCACCCCGTCCCCTTCGACACACTGTTGACGCATAACAGTCCGTCGAGCGACAGCTCTCTGGTCGTGGCGCTTCTCGCAGGCTACGTATTGTGGCTGTCGCTGTTCTTTTTATACAACGCCCGGCTCTATATGTTGTTGCCCGAACGGCCGGCGCGAAGACGCATCATGTCGTACGCGGGCCTGACGCTCTCCTTCGGCGCCTTCTACTTCTTCGGCGCCTCCCTCGGCCCACCGTCACGAGTACAGGTCTTCGCCGTATGCCTCATCATCTCCGCAGACCTCATGCTCCCGGTCTATCTCGGCGTTGTCACCCAGAACAGTGCACGCGTCCTATGGGCATTCCGCGATCTTGGAGAACTGGCGGTCGCCATATCGGTTTTGACACTCACGAGTGATCATACCATTAAAAAGCCGATATGGGTCTATCTCCTCCTTGCGGTACTCATTATCCAGCTTTTCATCGCACCTCGGGAATTCAGATACCAACTGCGTTCTCGAGAGACGTTATGAGCTGAGTGATACAGAAAGGTCGTCCGATTGATGTCCACAGCCGACGTGGCGACGCGCATGGCGGAGATGGCCGGGTGGTTCAATGAGCGATTCTCACGACTTGTCACGAAGGAGTTGGGCCTCCCCGAGCAAGCGCGAGAGGTCATCCTCCCCGGGCGGCGGACCAGAGTGATCGGCTGCCTGTTGGCATGCCAGGCGGCCGGCGGCGAACCCGACCGAGCCTTTCCCTTTGCCGCATCCATCGAATTTATGCACAAGGCCTCGGTCGTTCGAGATGACATCGTCGATGACGACAAGTATCGCGATGGGTTTCCGACCCTACACGAGCGAATCGGAATCGACTCTGCCATCACGATAAGCGACCTTCTCCTCAGTGCGGCACTCCAGCTGGTGATGGCAGAATACGGGGGCGGAAGCAAAAGAACACTGTGTACGCTCATCGTCGAGGCCTATCGACGAATGGCCATGGGCCAGTTCCGCGACGCCATGCCTGATGCCGCAGCACCGGGCATGCCCCAAGCAGCGGTGGAATTCGCATTGGAGACCAACAACATGAAAACCGCATCATTGGTCAGCACCGCCTTTCGCGGCGGTGCGATCTGCGGTGGCGCACAGAGCGAGACAGCCGACGCGCTCGCCCGCTTTGGCAGCAGCATCGGTGACGCGCTACAGCTTCTTAACGATGTCGGCAATCTCGTGGGAGCCGTTCAACATCGTTCGCGCAGACAGGTCACGAATACCGACTTACGTAATCAGCGGAACAACATTCTCGTCGCAATGGCGAGAAGTGCGGCCGCCTATCACATACGTGCCCGAATGAACGATCTTCTCACCCAGACCTCTCCTTTGGCGGAGAGCAGCATCCGGGAATTACGTTCACTGATATTGGCGTCTGGAGCACACAAGAGGGCTGAGGCCATGGCCGAAGCGTTCATTGAGGACGCAAAGGACGCCTTGCGAGATGTAAGCTCCTCGGAAGCGAAGGACATTCTCCTGAACCTGTGCGATCTGTCGACGTTGAGCGCTCTCGTCCTATGAGAGCGGGCTGGGTGGCATCCACCTCACGTGTTGCCCGCTCCTGCGTCGTCGTGGTCGGCGGGTCGTAGCGGCCGTAGCCTCGCCCAGAGCAGGAAGACCAGGCCGAGGACCAGCATGGCGATGCCCAGCCAGAGGTTGATCCGGATGCCGTCGGCCTTGGCGAGTTCCGCGGCGGAGTCCAGCAGTCCCGTGACGACCTCGATCGCGCCGTAGACGAGGAACAGGCCGCTGATCAGGTACCGGAGGTCGAACAGCCGCCGCGAGCGGTTGGCCGAGCCGGTGCCGGATTGTTCGGACATCGAAGCACCCTTCCGAGGTCTACTTGACGAACAGCACGATGATCGAGAGCACGAGCGCGATGCCGAGTGCGCCGGAGCCCAGCAGGGGCTCGGACTCCCACCAGTGCCGGCGCGGCTCGCGCGCCTCCACCAGGCCGCCCTCCGACGGCAGCCGCCACACCAGGCCGGCGAGTTCGCGGTCCGGCTTCGGCCGGGTCACCGCGGTCACGGCGACGGTCACCATCACGTCGACCACGAAGGCCACGATCGCGCCGTAGAAGTTCGCCATCTGCGCGTTGATGGTGGCGTGCGTCGGGTCGAGATGCCCGCCCGGATAGAAGTATCCGATGTGGAAGGCCGCGAAGTGCATGGCGGCCGCCGCGGCGGTGCCCGCGACCAGGCCCCAGAAGCCGGCCCACGGCGTCGTGCGCTTCCAGAACAGGCCGAGCACGAACGTGGCGAACAGCGGCGAGTTGAAGAACGAGAACAGCAACTGGATGTAGTTCATGATGTTGCCGTAGCCGGACGCGATGAACGCCGTGCCCACGCTGATGAGGATGCCGACCACGGTGGCGATCCGGCCGACGTTCAGGTAGTAGCGGTCGGACCGGTCCCGGGCGACGTACGGCTTCCAGATGTCGTACGTGAAGACGGTGTTGAAGCCGCTGGCGTTGGCCGCCATGCCGGCCATGAACGCCGCGAGCAGGCCGGTGAGCGCGATGCCGAGCACGCCGTTCGGCAACAGCCGGCCCATCAGCGCCGGGATCGCGTCGTTGTAGTCGAGGCCGCCCTCGCCGCCGAAGTGCGGGATCGTGACCAGCGCGATCATGCCGGGGACGATCGTCAGGAGCGGAAAGAAGATCTTCGGGAAGGCGCCGATGAGCGGCGTACGGCGCGCGGCGGACATGTCCTTGGCGGACAGCGCCCGCTGGACCTCCGCGAAGTTGGTCGTCCAGTATCCGAACGACAGGACGAAGCCCTCACCGAGGACCAGGCCGAGCCAGTCGCCGAGCGGGTTCTTCCAGTGCCCGACGCCGCTCTGCTGCCAGGTGTCGAGCAGCGTACGGTCGTGCACCCGGTCCACCAGGCCGCCGAACCCGCCGACCTGGTGCAGCCCGATCACGACGATCGGGATCAGCCCGGCCAGGATGACGAAGAACTGCAGGACCTCGGTGTAGATGGCGCCCGACAGACCGCCCAGGGTGATGTACACGAGCACCAGCCCGGCCGACACGATGATCGCCAGCCAGAGCGGCCAGCCGAGCAGGCTCTTCACGACCAGCGCGAGGGCGTAGAGGTTGACCCCCGCGATCAGCACCTGGGCGACCGCGAACGTCAGCGCGTTGAAGAAGTGCGTCGGCGCGTTGAACCGCCGCCGCAGGTACTCCGGCACGCTGTGCACCTTGTTGCCGTAGTAGAACGGCATCATGAACAGGCCGAGGAACACCATCGCGGGGATCGCGCCGACCCAGTAGAAGTGCACGGCGGCGAAGCCGTACTGCGCCCCGTTGGCCGCGTTGCCCAGGATCTCCAGCGCGCCGAGGTTGGCGGAGATGAACGCCAGGCCGGTCACCCACGCGGGCAGGGATCTGCCGGACAGGAAGAAGTCCTCGCTGGTGGCGATCGCCCGTCTGGCGAGCAGGCCGATCGCCACGACGACGGCGAAGTAGATGGCGAGGATCGTGTAGTCCAGGCCGTTGACGTCCAGCGTTCCGGCGGCCGACACGTTCATTCGGCGATCACTTCTTCCTCCTCGGGGTCTCGCGGCGCCATCGGGGAGGTCACGACGAGGTCGGCGCGCTCACGCCCGGCCAGGATCGTGGCCGCGTTGCGCAGGTCCACCCGCCGAACCCACGCTCGGGCGGCCGGAGGGGACTTGCCGAAGCGGACGTGGCGGCGCACGAGGCGGTCGACGCGGGTCGCCTCGTCGGCGTCGACGAACCACACCTCGTCGAGCAGGTCGCGTACGGCGCGCCACGGCGGGTCGTCGAGCAGCAGGTAGTTGCCCTCGGTGATGATCAGCGGCACGGAACGGGGAACCGGGATGCTGCCCGCGATCGGCTGCTCGAGGTCGCGTTCGAACGCGGGGGCGTACACCACCTCGTCGGTGTTCTCGCGCAGGCGCCGCAGCAGCGCGACGTAGCCGGCGGCGTCGAAGGTGTCCGGCGCCCCCTTGCGATCGCGGCGGCCGAGCCGGTCGAGTTCGACGTCGGCGAGGTGGAACCCGTCCATCGGCACGTACGCCGCCGCCGCGCCGAGCCGCTGGCGCAGCGCCTCGGCCATCGTCGTCTTCCCGGCGCCTGGTGGCCCGGTGATGCCGAGCAGGGCGCGCCCTCCGGGCGGGGCGAGCGCGCGGGCCCGGCGAACGAGGGACTCTTGCGCCATGGGGGGGACGCCTCCGGGGGTCAGCGGCGGTTCATCCGGGCGGCGGTGAGCTGTTCGGTGACGAACGCGCGAGCGTGCCGCGCGAGGTCCGCCCCGTCGTCCCACAGGTTCCGCCAGATCGCGAGGTTGTTGGACAGGCCCTCCGCGACGACGGCGGAGGAGAAGCTCTCGAACGTGATGGGCCCCTGGTAGCCGATCGCCGCGAGGGCGCGGAAGAACCGGGGGAAGTCGATCGTCCCGGAGCCCAGGTAGCCGCGGTGGCTCTCGCCGACGTGGACGTAGCCGAGCCGCTCGGCGCACTCGTGCACCGGGCGGGCGAGGTCGCCCTCCTCGATGTTCATGTGGTACGTGTCCAGGTGGACCACCACGCCGTCGGCGCCGATGTCGTCGATGAGGTCGAGGGCCTGCCGGGCGGTGTTGACGACGTTGCTCTCGTACCGGTTCACGACCTCGAGCCCCAGCGTGACGCCGGCGGCCTCGGCGGCGAGGTCGCGCAGGACCGCCACGCAGTTCGCCCGCCCGCGGGCGGTGACCGGGCGGGGGTACTTGCCGAGCGCGCTGTACAGCGCCCCGCCGAAGTAACGGCCGCCCAGCTCGCGGGTCAGCCGTACCGACTCGGCGAGCTGGACGGCGCCGCGCCCGACGGTCCGCGGGTCGTCGCTGGAGATGTCGGCGTCGAAGTCGAGCCCGCGCGAGCAGGCGACGTCCAGGCCGGCCGCGGCGAGGGCGGCGCGCGTGTCCGCGACGTCCATGACGCCGGGGTCGTGCAGGGACAGCTCGATCAGGTCGAACCCGGCCTCGCGCGACCGTTCGACCGCGCCGCGCAGCGGTTCGGGCGACAGATCTCCGACCCACACCAGTGAGTGCACGCCCAGAGGGTTCACGGTCACCTCCTTGGCTCCTGCCACGCGAAGCTAGTCCGACTTATGCGTAATCGACAAGCAAAAGTGGATGTGATGCTGCGCATATTCGCCTGATGAGAACGCATAAGGCGGTTTATGCTCTCCCCGTACGGGCGGACGGACGCCCGGCGAGGTCGTGGAAGGGAGCGCCGTGGCACAGGTCGCCGCAGGCGGTCCGACGGGGCCGGGAGCGCTCCTCGAACTGATCCGTTCGGGGCGGGCCACCACGCGCGCGCAGATCATGGCGCACACCGGGCTCTCCCGGTCGACCGTCGCGCAGCGGCTCGACGCGCTCACCCGCGCCCGGTACGTCGTCGAGTCCGCCGGCGGCGACTCGACGAGGGGACGCCCGGCCGGATCGTTCGAGGTGGACGCCGCCGCCGGAGTGCTGCTGGTGGCCGACATCGGCGGCAGCCACGTACGCACCGCGGTCACCGACCTCGTGGCCCGCCCGCTCGCCCGCCGCACCGTGAACCTCGACGTGGCGACCGGGCCGCGCCGGGTGTTGGGCACGGTCCGCCGTCACTTCGGCGCACTGCTCGCCGAGTGCGGCCGCGATCGCGACGCGGTCCGTGGCGTCGCGCTGGGCGTGCCCGGCCCCGTGGAGTTCGGCAGCGGCACCGTGGTCAGTCCGCCGATCATGACCGGCTGGGACGACTACCGCGTGCCGGAGTTCTTCGCCGGAGAGTTCGCCGGCCCGTTGCTCGTCGACAACGACGCCAATCTCATGGCCCTCGGCGAACACCGCGCCTGCCATCCCGGCGAGCAGGACCTGCTGCTCGTCAAGGCCGCGACCGGCGTGGGGGCGGGCCTCATGCTCGGCGGCCGCATCCACCGCGGCGCGCTCGGCGCGGCCGGCGACATCGGCCACATCCCCGCGATCGAGTCCGGCCGCACCGGCGACCCGCCGCTGTGCCGCTGCGGCAACAGCGGATGCGTCGAGGCGTACGCCTCGGGCTGGGCGCTGGTCCGCGACCTGCGTGAGCTGGGCCGAGAGGCCGCGTCGGTGCGCGACGTCGTGCGCCTGGCCCGGGCCCGCGATCCCGAGGTACGGCGGCTGGTCCGCCGCTCAGGCCGGATCATCGGCCACGCCGTCGCCGACGTGGCCAGCCTGATCAACCCCCACGTGATCGCCGTCGCCGGCCCGCTCGTCGACGCGGACGAGTCGTTCCTCGCGACGGTCCGCGAGGTGGTCTACCGGCAGTCGTCACCGCTGGTGACGCGCGACCTGTCCATCGTGCGCACCGGCCTGGGCGAGGAGGCGGCCATCGTCGGTGCGGCCCATCTGCTGGGCGACGCCGTCTTCGCCCCGGCCGCGGTCGACCGGGCCCTCGGCTGGACCTGATCAGTCGAACTTCACGTACGGCGTGACGTTGCCGGTCATGTTCGGGGTCAGCGATCCCACCTCGTCAGAGCAGCCGGCCGAACGGTAGTAGTGCGCGGTGCTGTTGGTGACGTTGACCGCGTAGAAGGGGGGCCGGCTGCCCCGCAGGACGTAGCAGCGGCCGGACACCGGATTCGCGATCGAAGCGGACTGTACGCCGCTGCCGTCCGGGCTCCAGTAGAAACCTCCGGTGGCGGCCACGGCGCTGGTGGGCAGCAGAGTGGCGGCGCCCGCCGTGGCCGCGACGGCAAGAGTCCTGAGCTTCACGTCGGATCCCTTCAACCCGCACCAAAGAGCCGATGGCTCTCCTGTCACCTACCGGGTGTACGTGTTCGGGGGCCCGGCGAGCAGCGGAACCGGCCGGGGATCACCCGGATTTCAACGGCCGTTGGCCCGGCCTTGCACGCACGGGCGGCGTCACTTGTACCAGACCGCGACGCCGCCGTGGTGGGAGCACGTGCCCTGGTGGTGCTGGGAGTACGAGAAGGTGCCGTCATTGCATCTCGCGGTGGCACCGGACGGATGAGAGGGCACCTTCGGCGCGGACGCACGATGCGTGGGCCGCCGGCGGACGACGGGGCGACGCGTCACCGGGCGATGCGTCACCCGATGCGTCCTTCTCGGCGGTGAGCTCGGCGCCGTCCTCGATGGCGGATCCGACGGCGTCACCATCGACGGCACGGGGTCCGGCGAGCTTTCCGCCGAAGCCGAGTCCCCCGGCCACGCGGACGGCACCGGTCCGCTCGCGTCCTGTGGTGACTTACACCCCGTCAACAACAGCACACCCGCCATACACGCGGCGAGCAGCATGATCAAGGATCGGCGCATGAGATCTCCCGTCGTTGGTGCCTGTGTGACGCGAGTTGCGTCGACGCGGATGACGGGAGCGGGGGGCTGTGACCGGTGCCGGACATAGGGGAAACATCCTGCTTGCCCGGGGGGATGAGCATGGCGCCCGCGCGCGGGGCGGCCGTTCCAGGGCACCGCCTTTACGTAGTAAGTCCGGCGCTCAGGACGATCAGGAGTGGCCGATGACCGGGTGGGGCCGGTAGGGCGCCTCCAGCCGCGCGATCTCCTCTTCGGTCAGGGTGACCTCCAGGGCCGCGACGGCGTCGTCCACATGGTGCGGCTTCGTGGCGCCGACGACCGGTGCCACCACGCCGGGCCGGCCGAAGAGCCACGCGAGGGACACCTGGGCCGGAGCGAGGCCGCGTTCGCCGGCGATCGCCCGTACAACGTCGACGACCTCGAAGTCGGTCTCGTCGTGCCTCGACTCGGCGAGCGGGTCGCTGCCGGCGCGTACCGTGACGGGCCTGCCGTCCCGAGCGCGGTTTCCGGCCAGTACGCCGCGCGCGAGCGGGCTGTAAGGGATCACTCCGACCCCCTGGTCGCGGCAGAGCGGGATCATCTCCCGCTCCTCCTCTCGGTAGATGAGGTTGTAGTGGTTCTGCATGGACACGAATCGCGTCCAGCCCGCCGCCCGCGCGGTGTACTGCGCCTTGGCGAACTCCCAGGCGTACATGCTGGACGCCCCGATGTACCGGGCCTTTCCGGCCTTCACGATGTCGTGCAGGGCCTCCATCGTCTCCTCGACCGGCGTCTCACGGTCCAGGCGGTGGATCTGGTACAGGTCGACGTGGTCCGTGCCGAGGCGACGCAGCGACGCGTCGATGGCGGCCATGACGTGCTTGCGCGACAGCCCGCCGTCGCCCGGCCCGGACCCGGTCGGGTAATAGACCTTCGTGGCGAGCACATAGTCGTCGCGGCGCGGGAACAGCCGGGCGAGCAACCGTCCGGTGATCTCCTCGCTCATGCCGCCCGAGTACATGTCGGCGGTGTCGAAGAAGGTCACCCCCGCCTCGACCGCCTGCTCGACGATCGGCTCGGCGGCCTCCTCTTCCAGGTGCCACTTCCGGGTGGCCGTGTCGCCGAAGGTCATCATGCCCAGGCAGACCCGTGACACCTTCAGACCCGACGCACCGAGCCGGACGTACCTCATGGAGACTCCTTCCGTGCCGGTTCCTGGTGGAGCGCGACACCGGCCGTGATCAGCGCGATGCCGGCAAGGTCCTCGATGGTGGGGCGCTGGGCCAGCACCACCAGGCCGATGACGGTCGCGGTCGCCGGCAGGATGCTGAGCATGAGCGCGAATGTCGCCCGGCGCAGGCGGGCCATCGCGAGCTGGTCGGTGACATAGGGGATGACCGAGGAGCACACGCCGACGCCGATGCCCGCCGGCAACCAGGACGGGTGCGCGAAGACACGGGTCGCGCCGCCGAGGCCGTACGGCGTCACCGCGATGGCGGCGACCAGCATGGCGGCACCGAGCTGGTCGATCCCGTTCAGGCCCGCACCGGTGTTGGCGATCCGATGGCCGAGGATGACGTACACCACGAACAACGCGCAGTTCGCGAGGGCGAACGCGAACCCCAGCGGCGCGTCGACGAACCTGATCTCGGCGAGCATGGCGACCCCGCCGACGGCGAACGCGAGAGCGAGCAGGTTACGGCCGTTCCGCACACCGACCGCGGCCAGCAGCACCGTGCCGAGGAACTCGATCGCCCCGACCGTCGACAGCGGAATCCGCGCGCAGGCCAGATAGAACACCGTGTTCATCGCCGCCAGCACCACGCCCAGCGCGACGAGAACGCCGAGTCGCGCGGGCCGCATCCGCCCGACCAGCCGCCACGGGCGCCGCCAGACGGCGAAGACGACCGCCGCGCCGACGATCCGGAGCCACGCGACCCCGAGCACGCCGACGTGGGCGAACAGCAGGACGGCGAACGAGGGCCCGAGGTAGTGGAAGATCGCGCTCACACCGAAGTACGCCTGCGGGGGCACGCGGTCACGGAGGCGCGACGGCCCGAGAACCGGTGTGGTGATGGACGACTTCACCGGAGTAGCGTGACAAGCCTGGACGCGAACCTGAATGGCTCTTTGAAGGCGGGAGACGCGGATTGCCGTTGAATTCACGCCGTAACGGCCGTGACGCCTATGATCCCGGCATGATCGACGGGGTCAACGCGCGGCTCCTCGCCGAGCTGCACGCCGACCCCCGCCTGTCGATGTCCGAGCTCGCCCGCCGGGTCGGAATGTCCGCGCCCGCGGTCACCGAACGCGTACAGCGCCTCGAACGCGCGGGCGTCATCACCGGCTTCCACATGGACGTCGCGCCTGAGGCCCTCGGGATGGCCGTCACCGCGCTCGTACGCGTCCGGCCGGGCCCGGGACAGCTCCCCAAGGTCGCCGAGGCCGCCCTCCGCACCCCGCAGGTGGTCGAGTGCCATCGGATCACGGGAGAGGACTGCTTCTTCCTCAAGGTCCACGCACCGTCGATCGCCGAGCTGGAGGAGGTCATCGACCGCTTCCTCATCCACGGGCAGACGACGACCTCGATCGTCGTCTCCACGCCGGTCCCTCCTCGCCCGCTCCCCATTCCGGCGGATTGAGCGGTTTGCGACGGCAAGATCGCCGAGTGTAGGTTGTCGGCTTCAATGCGTGGCCCGATGATCACCATGAGCCTCTGACCCTGCACGAGGCTTCGTTCGCAGGCACATGGCCAGGAGCGCACATGACCTCGCCCGATCACAATCCGTCACCGTCGCCGAACGGTTCGCTGCTTTCGCTGCACGGCCCGGAGTTCGCGGCCGATCCCGAAGGCGTGTACCGCAGGCTCCGTGCGTACGGCCCGATCGCGCCGGTCGAGCTGTCCCCCGGCGTGCCCGGGATGCTCGTCACCGACTACCAGGTCGCCCTCGAAATCCTGCGCGACCAGGTGAGGTTCCCCCGCGACGCCCGCCGGTGGCAACAAGGGATCCCGTCCGACTGCCCGGTCCTGCCGATCATGGCGTACCGGCCGACGTGCAACCTGACCGACGACCCCCTCCGCTCGCGGCTGCGCGAGGCCGTGACCGACACCTTGGACCGGGTCGACCACAACGCGCTACGCACCTTCGTCGAACGCAGCGCGAACCGTCTCGTCGGCCGGATGAGCCCCTTGGGCGAGGTGGACCTGCGCACCGAGTACGCCCTGGTCCTGCCGTTGCTGGTGTTCAACGAACTGTGCGGCTGCCCGGCCGAGCTCGGCGAGCGGATGGTCGCGGCCGTACGGGAGGTCCTCAAGTGGGAGAACTCCGAAGAGGCGAACATGACTCTCGGCCTCGCCGTCCTGGAGCTCATGGCGCTCAAGCGCGAGAACCCGGGCCCGGACCTGACGACATGGCTGATGGACCACCCGGCCGAGCTCACGGACGAGGAGGTCGCGCACCAGATCGTGATGCTCGTCGGCGCGGGCAGCGAACTCGCGCAGAACCTGATCGTCAACACGTTGCGGCTGCTGCTGTCCGACGAGCGGTTCAGGGGTGGCCTGTCCGGCGGAAGCCTGTCCGTCGAGGACGCCCTCGACGAGGTCCTCTGGACGGACCCGCCGCTCGCGAACTTCGGCATCAGCTATCCGGTCGAGCCGCTCGACTTCCACGGTGTGAGGCTGCCGGCCGACCAGCCGGTCGTCATCAGCTTCGCGGCGGCCAACAACGATCCGGCGACCCGGGCCGAGGACCGAGCCGGCAACCGCGCCCACCTGTCGTGGGGCATCGGCCCACACGCCTGCCCGGCTCAGGGACAGGCGCGCGTCATCGCCACGGTCGCCATCGAGAGGCTCCTCGACGGGCTGCCGGACATGGAGCTGGCCGTCCCCGCCGAGGAGCTCACGTGGCGACCGGGCTTCATCCAGCGCGCCCTGTCCTCGCTACCGGTCCGCTTCCCGCCCGCTCCCGGACCCCCGCAGCCTCTGCCCGGCGACCCGGGCCCGCCGGCCGGACCAGGTGCCGTCGCGGAGCCGCCGGCCGGCCCCGCCGCCGAGGAGGCACCGATGCCCCGGCCACCGGCCCGCTGGTGGCGCCGCCTGGCGAACTGGTGGGCCGGCGACACAGCCTGACCCCCTGCCCGCTCAACGCGCCCTCATCCACTCCCCCGCCCACTCCAGGCGGGCCCGCCTCCGTCACCGTCTGGACCCTCCCGCTTTCCGGGAGTCGGCCCAGGGGTGGTGGGCAGGTGACGCCCGCTCCCCATCCCGGACCCGAACGAGAGCCGATGCCCGTCTAGCCGGGCTGACCGTGCGCCGCGTGTGCCCAGACATCCAGCAGCCGACGCGCGGAACCGCCGATCGGACCGACGGCGTCTGCCAGTGTGGTCGCGTCCGGAAGATGCGCCGTCTCGATCGCCGGTACCGCGTCCGCGGCGTCGTCGATCGTGGACGAGCACACCGAGAGTAGATAGTCGGGCACCGTCAGCGCGGGATCAACGCATCCGACCACCGGAGTGCCGACCGCGGTGATCATCGGGAACACCGTGCCGGGAATCCCGACCGCCGCCTCGGCGCGCGCCGAGGCCTGCAGCGTCGGCACCGTGCTGATCTCGTACTGCTCCCAGAGGCTGCGGTCCTCTCGGGGGTGGAGGCCGACCAGGATCGACCGCCCCGCCGCCCGCAGCCGCTCCGCGGACGCCAGCAGCAACTCGGCACCCGGCGCCGCGCCACCGGTCCCATCGGGGTGGGTCACGCTGGTGACGACCAGCACCAGTCCCGGCTCCGGCGTGCGCACCGGCAGCACGTCGGTCTGCGGCGAACCGACGACGCGTACAGGACGCCGGGTGCCCAGGTAACCGACGAACGCGCGGCCTTCCGCCCGCGACGACGAGGTGATGACGCGTAGCCGCCCCCGGAGCCGCCGGGCTCCGGCCGCCTCCTCGGGCCCGAGGTAGGCCAGCGAACTGGCGACCGCCGGCAGCCGCCGGAAACGCGCCGCGCACTCCAGCGGCCAGTCGCCCGCGCCGGTCACCACGAGCAGGTCGGCGAGCGGCGCATCGGCCGGCGTCGCGACCGGCACCGGGTCGCCCGGCGCGATCTGCGACAGGTCGGGAACCAGCTGGGTGAGCCGCGCGCCGCGCCGCGCGGCCTCGGCCAGCAGCGGCTGGACGTGATAGGTGCCCCACGGCTCGTTCGTCGCGATCAGTACGCGGAGCGGGCGCGGCCGTGGCGATGCCCACGCCGAGCCGCCCACCGCGACCACGCCCGCCGCACCGGCGACGCCCCCGAGCACGGCCCGGCGCGACAGCGCGCCGGCCTGCGATCCTTTATCCATTCGTCAGAACGTAGGGGCCCAGCCCGGCCAGCCGGTTAACGGCCTGGGACCAGCAGTGATCAGACCGGGAGCCGTGGAGGGGTCACGCCCAGGGGTAGTCGGCGGGTGACGCCCGTTTCTCCGCGCTCGGCACTGGCGGCTCCCGGCTGGAACGGGTAGGAATCGACCGATGAATACTCCGCGCGTTCCGCCGACGAAGGTCACGTATGAGACGCCGAAGGGCGGACTGGACCCGTTCGACGTCGATGAGGCCCGTACGCAGCACGTGGTGGAGGCACGCGGCTGGGGTTACGGCTGGGTGCCGGGGGACGAGCGGGTGGTACCCGGTTCCGTCTACGACGACATCCCGATGGGATACCGGTACCTCGCCATCGTGGAGAAGCTGGCGATCGTGGTCGATGGGCGCGTCGTCCGTGAATGGCCGGTCACCGAGGCCAGTGACCACTCCTTCCGCAGATCCGTCGCCTACGATCGCGGAGCGGGCGTGGGCGAGGTCATGACCGAGGCCGCGATCGACCGCTACTGGAGCAACGACGCGCCATGGGCCCCTTGGACCCACCCTTACCGGGTTCAGACCCAGAACCTGCGCGACCTGGACGAACCGTGCATCATCGGCGGCCCTGACTACGAGGCCGCGATCGCTCTCGCCTGCGAGCTGAAAGTCGCCACGCCCGCGATGGTGAGCAGAGTGCTCTCCCACCAGTCCTGGCACTGACGCGTCGAGCCGTGTCCCAGGGTTCCCAGGCCGGTGCCCGAGACGGGAAAATACCGGAGCAGCGGCGCGGAGAGGATGACCGGGTGCGGGTGTTCAACAGACGGTTCGCCACGGCGACGAGGCGGCTCGAACACGCCGACACCGCGGTACGCCTGGCCGGGGTTTACGCGCTGGCCGGCCTGGCCGACGACTGGCAGGACAGCCGGCAGACCTGCATCGACGAGCTGTGCGCCTATCTGCGGATGCCCTACGAACATCCGCCGGACGGCCCTCCGGCCGCCGAACAGCTGTCGTTCGGCGGCAGCCAGGAGGTGCACCACACCGTCATCTCGATCATCACCGCGCACCTGCGCGACGACGCTCGGGTCTCCTGGCGAGGCCATGACTTCGACTTCACCGGTGTCCGCTTCGACGGAGGCGACTTCAGCGGCGCGGTGTTCTCCGGCGGCACCGTCGACTTCCGTGAGGCCGTGTTCTCCGGCGGCACCCTCGACTTCACCGGCGCCGTGTTCTCGGGCGCCACGGTCGACTTCACCGGCGCGCGGTTCTCCGGCGCCGCCATCGACTTCACCGGCGCGGAGTTCTCCCGCGGCCCCGTCCACTTCGTCGGCGCGGAGTTCTCCGGCGGCACCGTCCACTTCGGCGACGCGACGTTCTCCGGCGCCACCCACCACTTCATCGGCGCGGTGTTCTCCGGCGCCTCCATCGACTTCTCCGGCGCCGTCTTCTCGGGCGGCGCCGTCGACTTCACCGGCGCGGAGTTCTCCGGCGGCACCGTGCACTTCACCGGCACGGCGCTCTCCGGCGGCGTCATCGGCTTCACCGGCGCGGAGTTCTCCGGCACCACCGCCGCATTCGCCGACGCGACGTTCTCGGGCGGCACTCTCGACTTCACCGACACGACATTGTCCGGCGGCACCCTCCGTTTCACCGACGCGGAGTTCTCCGGCACCGCCATCGCCTTCACCCGCGCGACCTTCTCCGGCGCCACCGTCGACTTCACCGACGCGACGTTCTCCGGCCGCCGGGGCGGCCTCAGCAAGGACCTCGCCACGGACCCGCCCCCGGGGCTACTGCTGCCTCCCGCATAGCAGCTGTCTGCGGACCGAGCGCAGCACGCCGAGGACGCTCACCGTGCCCAGCAGCCCGGCCGCGCAGATCACCATGAAGGGAGGGACCACGGCGGCGATGGCGCCGCCGACGGCCATACCGAGACCCTGGAGGGTCATGATGCCGGCGCCCAACAGGGACATGGCCTGACCTCGCATCGTTTCTGGAACCGCCTCGACGAACCACCTGTCCATGCCGAGCGTGTACGCGGCGCACAGCCCGGTGAGCAGCATCAATCCGGTCGCGAGCGGCAACGGCGGGTGGACCGCGAACGCGATCATCGGTAGCAGCGACACGGCCGCGAGCGGCAGCGTGAGGCGGTCGCGGGCGGCGGGGCCGAGCAGGGTGCCGATCAGCGCCTCGCTCACCACGGTGCCGACGGGCATCGCGGCCAGGAACAGGCCGAAGCCGGCGGAGCCCGCCCCAGAGGCGGCGGCCAAGGGCGCGGCGACCCCTTCGGCGACCACGAAGAACATCGGCGGCACCCACCACATCAGCAGCAGCGCGCGAATGCGAGCGTCGCCGAGCAACCGTCCGGCCGAGGCGATCGAGTCACGTGTCATCGCGCCGCCTCCCGACACCCGCGCGGGCCGGTCACGGGTGCCCAGGCGTAGCAACAGAGCGGAACAGAGGAACGTGAGGATGGTGACGCGAAGCGCGGTGCGGGGCGACACCCACGCCAGCGCCAGGCCGCCCAGACCGTAGCCGATGACCTGGGAACCCTGCGAGACGATCCGGATCAGCGAGCGCCCCAGGACGTACCGGTCCCCCTGCAGGATGTCCGCGAGGCTCGCCGCCCGGGTGCCGGTGAACAGCGGTGAGATCATCGAGACGGCGAAACGCAGCAGGAACAGGACGGCGATCGGGGTCGCCGGGATCGCCATCAGCATCACACAGCCCGCCGACAGCAGGTCGCAGGCGACCAGCACACGGCGGGGCGGATACCGGTCGGCGATGCCGGACAGCGCGACCCCGCTGAGCGCGTAGGGCAGGAAACCGAGGGCGAAGACGAGAGCCGTCAACAGCGCCGAGCCGGTCTGCCGGAAGACCAGGACGGCCAGCGAGACCTCGGCGAGGACGCCGCCCAGCACGGAAAGAATATGAGCGACGAAGACGGCACGGAATTCCTTGACCGCGAACACGGCGCCATATCCGGCCCTGGCGCTTTCGTCGCCCCGCGCGCCGGTGAGCGACTGGTCCGATTCAGTGGACGAAGAGGACGCCACCATGTAAATGATGCCCCACTTTCCCTACCGGCGCATATCTCATCGGCCGGTCCGGGGAGTTGTGTACCAGGGCATCGGAGCCCGCACCCCGGACCGGCATCGCTCCCAGAGAAACGCCTGGTCAGCGAGGCACCCAGTTCTTGGGAACCCAGTTCTTCGGGACCCAGTTCTCGGGAACCCAGTTCTGCGTGTTGTCCATTCCGTCTCACCCCCCACCTACACGTGGAAACGGCGCCCACAGCGGCCTCGTAAAGCGGACCGACCGGCTCTTGAATGGGCGCTCGCAGGCAACTTTGGCGGGCGCCTCCTTCTGTGTCAATAGGAAGTGGGACACATGGGATGAAGTAGCAAGAAAAGCTCCTTCCCGGTGCTCAGCGGCTGCTCCCGAGCCGATGGGCGACTTTTCGAGCGCGGTACTGACGCCATTTCGTACGGACCCAGAGGGCCTGCGGCCCGCCGAGAAAGAGCAGTACCGCGAGGCCGTCGAGGCGTTCGCCGGAGCCGTGGCCGGGCCCGGCGCGGCGGACGGCGTGGGACAGCATCGTGAGGTCGGTGGGGACGGTGACCGTGGCCAGCGCGGCCAAGGCCAGCGCGGTTCCGGTGAGGAGGACGACGCTGTAGACGCGAACCGCGTGTCGCTGCGCCGGGGCCAGTTGGCGACTGGGGTCCGCGACCCGGGGCTTGCCGCGCGACAGCACGCGACGGGCGAGGTAACGCATGTAGGCGCGGCCGTCCCCGAACAGATCGCGGCAGCCGGTGAGGTCCTGCACGACGAAGTACACGTCGGTCCGCATGAAGATCATGCCTTCGAACGGCAGCGGAATCAGCGCCAGAAGTACCAGGATCGCGAGCGCCCGGTAGGCAGGGGTGTGGGGACCGGTCGCTGCCAGCACGAGGATGCCCGTAGCGGCGATGGTGAGGTTGACGGTGCTGCCGGCAAGGTACGCGGTGAGCCGATGGCGGCGCGGGGCCAGGTCGATCCCGCTCATGTCGGTCTGCACGACCAGGAACTGCAACCGGGTTCCGAGTTCGATCCGGGCGGGCACCCCGGCCGCGCGGGCGACGATCAGATGCGCGGTCTCGTGGAGGAACAGCAAGGGCCAGCCGACCGCGAACACCACCAGCAGGACCAGGCTGCCGTACGGGCTCCAGAGCAGGTCGTGGTAACCGGGCATCAGGCGGGGGCGAGCGGCCAGGACGATCAAAGCGGCCGCGACCACCGCGCCCAGTGCGATCGGCACGATCGGGCTCAGCGACCAGGCCACGAGGCGGGGCGTGAGCCACGGGAAGGTGGCTCGTGGCGGCGCGGGATCGGGCAGAAGGACACCGTCGACCTCGGCCACGAAACCGAGCGCCGCCAGGTCACTGACGAAGTCGCAGATGTCGAGGTCAGCGCCGGTCTCTTCGGCAAGGACGCGCCGGGCCTCCCCGGCGGTCAGGTCCTGTTCGAGCAGCTCGATCGCCCGGGCGCCGACAGCGGGTAACACGACGAAGTCGCCGGTGTCGAGCCGCCCGACGATCACCTCCTCGCCGTCCGGCCGGGAGGCCAGCTCGTGCAGCCGGATGCGGGTGCCGTCCCCGACCTTCGGCGGGGAGACGCGGGTCGTCATCGCACCGCTCCGGCCGGCGGTGTCGCGTCACCGGCCGTCGACGATTCACCGCAGGCAGGACAGTCCGGCCGACGCGGGAAGCGCTGCAGGACCGTATCGTCCAAGGCTGCGAGGTTGATGCCGTACCGGAAGCCGGGCTCCATCGGCGGGGCGCCGGTGAGCAACGCCAGGGCGGCGTGCGCGACCAGCGAACCGGAAAGGCCGGCGGTGACCGCCGTGACAGGGTGCCACGCCATCCGCGGTGAAGCCGCCTCCTCCTCCTGACCTGGCGCCAGACCGAGATCGCGGCGGTCGGCCTCTCCCGCGCGCTGGCACTCCCAGCAGGCCCCGTCGCCGGGGACGTGTATGCCCGCGGTGGCCAGCGGGCCGTGGTAGCCGCCGTCGACCCAGGGCGTACCCGTGCCCAGGCAGACGCGGTTGGCCCAGCGGCGGATCTCGGGCGGCTGGTCGGCGCACATGACGAGCAGGTCGTACGGCGCCGGGCCGGCGTCCAGGAGCATCGCGAGGTCCTCGGGACCGGACACGCGGCGCTGCTCGCCGGTGATCTCCGGGTGGTGGTTGAGGGCTCGCAGATCCTCCAGCGCCGCGTCGAGCTTGGGCCGGCCGATGTCCCGTTGACGGTACAAAGGCTGGCGATTGAGATTGGACAACTCCACGGTGTCGTGGTCGACGCAGTGGAGGTGCCCGACACCCGAGGCCACCAGGGCCTGCGCGCAGAAACCTCCGGTGCCGCCCAGGCCGACCAGCAGTACCCGCCCGTCCCGCAGCCGTTCCTGCATCTCCCACGCGCTGCGGCGGGGGCTGCGGTCGAGCCAGCGCAGCAGCGTGACGCCGCGGCTGTAACGCTCCTGCTCCGCCGAGGACAACGACGGCGGCGGGGCGTCGACGTCTTCCAGATGGCCCGCCGCTTGAAGATCCGCCACGGCCTGAAGAACCTCCGCGACGGTCACCTCCGAGTGCGCCGCGGCGACCTGCTCCGCGATCTCGCCGGAAGTACGGGCACCGTCCAGAGCCTGCGTCAACGTCCAGACCCAGCCGTCCGGGTCGTCGATCTCCACCCCGATCCCGAAAATCACACTGCCCATCCGCACGGCGCCGGAGACCGTCCGGTAGGCGGCGTGCTCAGGTTTAATCCGCGGCCGCAGCATCATCGCAAAGAACCTCCGCTCCAGACGAAACCCTTGACACGTTCATACCTCACATTAATCATGAGGAGAAGGTAATTACCTGTTGTGTCAGTCGCATTACCACTCACACGGAAAGGAGGGCGACAATGGAGAAGATTAAGATCAAGCTGCTCGACAAGAAGCAGACCACCGGTGTCAGCGGCGAGGGCGGCTGAGTCTCAGCGCCAATCAGGCCGGCGGGCGGGCCACCGCCCGCCGAGCCACCGGAAGAACATGGCTGACCTGCACTAATGGAGCGCTCCGATGTGGCGCAGAAGACGGTGGCGCGACCGACGGAGATGACGGCATATCGAAGGACGCCTTCCATATCGCATTCACAGAATGATAGATACGTCCGCTAGACCCGTGCTCGTACAGCCGAGAGTCGATATCATTTCTTCAGACGGCGAAATAGCACCGCCCGCGATGGGCGGCTTCTTGCGTCCGACGCCGAAAAGCTCCTTTCTTTCTACGTCTGCGCTCACCCCCCAGCCGCGCTGCTCACCGCACCCCTCTGGGGACTGTTTCCGCCTGCTGAACCGCTGATCACGGCAAGCCGCCGCGAAGTGGTGGCGCCTCTCGGGAGCGGGAGCCACCGGTTCCCACAGATCGTCCGGCACGAGATCCGCGGCATGACACGCGATGCGCACGGAACCGGTCGAGGCCCCGGGATGTCGCCGGAAGCCCCTTGAGTCCGATCTTGGTCCGGCCGGAGACCGACGGCGTCCACGACGGTCGCCGTACTTCACGGCCGCCCTCGCCCGGGCGAAGAGCCGCGTGAGCGTCATGCTCCACCGAGGCGGCCTTCCCCACACGCCCCGCCCCGCCTGACCAGGCCGCGCCCGTGTGCTGGACCGCGCAAACGTCCCCTATACCACTGGTTCGGCAGACCCGGGGACACGTTGCCGCCACCGAAATGGTTGGATGACTCGGTCATGAAAATTCTGCGGCTGGCCTACGCGCCACGCCGGTTTCCGAATGGACCCGCAGGATGCTCATTGGTGTTGTCAACGAGAGCCAGGACGAGACTCGGGTAGCCGCGACCCCGAAGACGGCCAGGCAGTTACAGGGCCTGGGGTACGACGTGGTCGTCGAGGCCGGGGCAGGTGAGCGGTCGAGCTTCACCGATGACGCCTACGCCGAGGCCGGGGCCACGATCGGCGACCCGTGGGCCGCCGACGTCGTGTTCAAGGTCAACGCCCCGACGACCGAGGAGATCGCCCGGCTGCACGACGGCGCGATCCTGGTGTCGCTGCTGGCTCCGGCGCTGAACCCGGAGCTGCTCGATGCCCTGGCGGCGCGGCCGATCACCGCGCTGGCGATGGACGCGGTGCCGCGGATCTCGCGGGCGCAGTCACTGGACGTGCTGAGTTCGATGGCCAACATCGCCGGATATCGCGCGGTGGTCGAGGCGGCCCACGTCTTCGGCCGGTTCTTCACCGGCCAGGTGACGGCCGCGGGCAAGGTGCCGCCGGCCAAGGTGCTGGTGGCCGGCGCCGGAGTGGCCGGACTGGCCGCGATCGGCGCGGCGTCGAGTCTGGGCGCGATCGTACGGGCCACCGACCCGCGGCCGGAAGTGGCCGACCAGGTGCGGTCGCTGGGGGGTGAGTTCCTGGCCGTCGAGGCCGAGCAGAAGGCGTCCAGCGACGGCTACGCCCGGGCGACGAGCGAGGACTACGATCGGCGGGCCGCCGAGATCTACTCCGAGCAGGCCGCCGACGTCGACATCGTCATCACCACCGCGCTGATCCCGGGGCGACCGGCGCCCAAGCTGCTGAGCGCCGAACAGGTCGCGACGATGAAGCCGGGCTCGGTGATCGTCGACATGGCCGCGGCACAGGGCGGCAACGTCGAGGGCTCGGTGGCCGGAGAGGTCGTCACCACCGGCAACGGCGTGACGATCATCGGCTACACCGATCTCGCCGGGCGACTGCCCGCGCAGGCCAGTCAGCTGTACGGCACCAACCTGGTCAACCTCATGAAGCTGCTGACGCCGGACAAGGACGGGAAGGTCGTGCTCGACCTCGACGACGTCGTCCAGCGCGGCATCACGGTGGTCCGCGACGGCGAGAAGCTGTGGCCGCCACCGCCCGTCCAGGTGTCCGCGACCCCGGCCGCGGCCCCCGGCCCGGCGGCCGAACTCAAGCCGGCGAAGGCGCCTCGCCCGGCCTGGGTGAAGTTCGCCGCCGTGGGCGTCGGAATCGTCGTGCTGTGGCTGATCTCGGCACTGGCCCCGCCGCCGATCCCCGAGCACTTCACCGTGCTGATGCTGGCGGTGGTGATCGGCTACTACGTGATCGGCAAGGTGCACCACGCGCTGCACACGCCGCTGATGTCGGTCACCAACGCCATTTCCGGGATCATCGTCGTCGGCGCCATGTTGCAGATCGGCATCCAGGGCAGCGGCGACGACACCGTCGTCATCGTGCTGTCGGCCGTCGCCATCCTGCTGGCGTCCATCAACATCTTCGGCGGCTTCGCCGTGACCCGACGCATGCTGAGCATGTTCACGAGGGAGTAGCGCACTACGGCACGGTCCGACCACGAACCTCTCCACAGCCAGAAACACCACGGGGCGTCAAAGTGAGCACTCATTCGGTCGCGGACGCGGCGTACATCGTCGCCGCGCTGCTGTTCGTCCTGTCCCTCGCCGGCCTGAGCAAGCACGAGACCGCCAAGCAGGGCATCGTCTTCGGCATCTCGGGCATGGTCATCGCCCTGGCCGCCACCATCGGCGTGGCCACCGAGCACGCGCGTACCGTGGCCGTCGTGCTGCTGGTCGTCGCGATCGTCGTCGGCGCCGGCATCGGCCTGTGGCGGGCCCGGGTCGTCGAGATGACCGGCATGCCCGAACTGATCGCGCTGCTGCACAGCTTCGTCGGCCTGGCCGCCGCACTGGTCGGCTGGGACGGCTACTACTCGGTCGAGCACAACAGCGGCCAGCGCGAATTCGCCGGATCGCTGCTGCGCATCCACCACGCCGAGGTGTTCATCGGCGTCTTCATCGGTGCCGTCACCCTCACCGGTTCGATCGTCGCCAACCTCAAGCTGTCGGCGCGGATCAATTCGTCCCCACTGATGCTGCCGGGCAAGAACTACATCAACCTCGGCGCCCTGGCCGCGTTCGTCGTGCTCACCGTCTTCTTCGTCCACTCACCGAACCTGCCGTTGCTGATCGCCGTCACCGCGGTCGCGCTCTCCCTCGGCTGGCACCTGGTCGCCTCCATCGGAGGCGGCGACATGCCGGTCGTCGTGTCGATGCTCAACAGCTACTCGGGCTGGGCCGCGGCGGCGTCGGGTTTCCTGCTCGACAACAACCTGCTCATCGTCACCGGTGCGCTGGTCGGCTCGTCCGGCGCCTACCTGAGCTACATCATGTGCCAGGCGATGAACCGCTCGTTCATCTCCGTCATCGCCGGCGGCTTCGGCGTCGAAGCCGGACCGGCCGACGACACCGACTACGGCGAACACCGCGAGATCGACGCCGTCGGCGCGGCCGAGTTGCTACGCGACGCCTCGTCGGTGGTGATCACGCCCGGCTACGGCATGGCGGTCGCCCAGGCGCAGTACCCGGTGGCCGAGCTGACCAAGAAGCTGCGCGAACGCGGCGTCGACGTCCGCTTCGGCATCCACCCGGTCGCCGGACGTCTGCCCGGGCACATGAACGTGCTGCTCGCCGAGGCCAAGGTGCCCTACGACATCGTCCTGGAGATGGACGAGATCAACGACGACCTCGCCGACACCGATGTCGTCCTGGTCATCGGCGCCAACGACACCGTCAACCCGGCCGCCACCGAGGACCCCGACTCCCCCATCGCCGGCATGCCGGTGCTGCGGGTCTGGGAGGCCAGGGATGTCATCGTCTTCAAGCGCTCGATGGCGGTCGGCTACGCCGGGGTGCAGAACCCCCTCTTCTTCCGCGACAACAGCCAGATGCTCTTCGGCGACGCCAAGGCACGGGTCGAGGACATCCTTGTCGCGCTGTCGACACAGCCGGACCGACTGAGAGGCCGAGGCCGAACGCTCGACCCGGTCGGCTAGGCACCACGGCACGCGGGCGGTTCGTCATGCACTGCCGCACCCGGAACGAGCGCCGTGGCCACCCCAGCAGTGCCTCCGGCCGGCGCCGTTCGGCTTGTCCTGTCTCGGATCTCGCTAGTAAGTCAGAATGCCGACCAAGCCGCCAGAACGGCCACCCAGAATGCTCCGGCGCCCAACGCGCCGATCACCAAGCCGCACAGGCTTAGATAGAGGACGTTACCGACCGCATTCTGCGTCCGCACCGGCCAACGATCGGCGTTCCGGGGGTTGCGGCGGCTGTAGACGATCTCCACGGGCTCTCCCGTCTCCGGCAACAGCGTGCCGTTCCACCCGTAGACGCTCGCCGTCCGAGTGGTCCCGGCGAGGTCCTCGAACCGCACCGCCACTCCGCTCCCGTACCGTCCGGGGACACTCCCGACGCACGTGCCCCGTGCCCGAACACCGCGCAGCTTGAGGTACATGCCGGATGATGCCGCCACCAACACGGCGCGCGCCATGAAGAATGCGAAACCAGCGACCGCCAGAAGGATCACCGCGCTGACTATCCTCAGATCCGCCCCCTCCACGCGTTCTCACCGCGAGCGGCAGCGCGCCCCGCGGCGAGCCGCACGACTGACCCGATCGGATCGTATCCGCCGCCGCTACCAGCCCTACCGCTGGACCACGCGGCCGTACGCACAGAAAAGGCCGGTTCCTTGATCGGAACCGGCCTTCGAGGTGGGTGGGCGATACTGGGTTCGAACCAGTGACCTCTTCGGTGTGAACGAAGCGCTCTCCCACTGAGCTAATCGCCCCGGACGGGTTTCCCCGTCGCCAGCAAAGATTAGCGCATTCCGGCACCTCTTCGCGCGCCGCCCGGTGGTGCGGTGTCGGTCAGCGCGCGGTCCACGGCAGGTTCAGGCCGTACCGCTCCAGGTAGATGATCACGCTGGCCGCGATCGCCACTCCCCCGCCGATGGCGATCAGTTGGTTTCTTCTGCGGGTCTCCGGGTCGAGGGCCTTGTCCTTCGCCTTGGTGGCCGTGTCCTTGGCCCACAGGAGGGCGACGCGGGCCCAGGCGAACTCCGTGGCCAGGATGGCGAAGCCGACGAAGATCGCGGCCCAGCCCGGGCCGGGCAGGACGAGCATCGCGACGCCGGCCAGCAGCACCGCCGTGCCCACGGTGAACACCGCGACACGCCACGCGTTGTTCAACAGAGTGTTACGTCGTACGCGCTCGCGCCAGCGGGTCAGGTGCTCGGACACGCATCGACCATAGCGCTTCCGCGCAGGTCAGAGCGGGTATCAGGTCGGTGAGGCCGGTCAGCTCTGTGTTCGGGGGGCGGAATGTTCTTAGGAGTTCTCGCAGTTACGGGTCAGAGACCGAAGGGGACACCCGTTGGAGGGAGCGACGTCCTCACCCAGAGCCCGCGATGCGGGTCCGATGCCTGAAGGAATGGCCCGATGAACAGCAGCAGCACCGCCTCGGCCGAGGTCGGCCTTCGGCTCGTCGTTCCCGACCGCACGACGGTCCCGCTGCTCGCGACCCTTGAATACGCCGCCGACGACCCCTATGCCATCCGTGTCGCGTTTCACGTCGGTGATGATGATCCAGTCGAGTGGATCTTTGCTCGCGAGTTGCTGACCGTTGGTGTGGTGCGGCGGGTCGGGGACGGGGACGTTCAGGTGTGGCCCGCGGACGACGTCCGCGACCGCTCGTTGAACCTGTCTCTTTCGTCACCCTTTGGTACCGCCCATTTCGAGGCTCCGCTCACGCCCCTGACCGACTTTCTCAACCGCACGTACGAGATCGTGGCCGCGGGCCGGGAGTCGGACTTCATCGACATCGAGGCGGAACTGGACGACCTGCTCTGGCACTCCTGACCCAACGGACCGTACGGCCCCGCGCCAAGCGCCTCCCAGCGCTGGCCCACACCCGACGGCGCGGGGCCGTACGCACGATCACGGGTCGAGGTCGGCCGCGCCCCGCTCGGCGAACGCCTCGATGGCCTTGCGGGTGACGGGACCCGGCGCGGCCGGCAGCACCGTGCCGTCGACCGCCCTGATCGGCTGCACGTCACGGGTCGTGGAGGTCAGGAAGGCCTCCTCCGCCTCGGTGAACTCCCCCAGCGGCACGTCCGTCTCCTCCCCGCCGACCCACTCGAGCACGAGCGCGCGGGTGATCCCGGCAAGGCAGCCGGAGGACAGCGGCGGGGTGATCAGCCGGCCGCCGCGGACCAGGAAGACGTTGGAACCGGTGCCCTCGCAGAGGTTTCCGGCGAGGTTGCCGAAGATCGCCTCGGCGCCGCCGTGGTCGTGGGCGTACGCGAGGGCCTTGGCGTTGTCGCCGTAGGAGGTCGTCTTCAGCCCGGACAGGGCGCCCCGCTCGTTGCGCGGCCACGGCACGACCGAGACGTCGCCGGTGGCCGGGAACGGCTGCTGCTCGGCGACGGCCACGATCGCGGTCGCGCCGGTCGTGCCGCGGTCGGAGCCGAGCGGGCCCTCGCCGCTGGTGTAGGTGATGCGGATGCGGGCGAGCTCCCACTTGGGCGCGGCCTCGAGGACGTCGAGGGTGCCCTGGCGGATGGCGTCCAGGTCCGGCTCGGGCAGGCCGAGCCCGGCGGCCGAGACGGCGAGCCGGTCCAGGTGACGGGTGAGGGCGAACGACCGGCCGCGCACGGCCTTGATCGTCTCGAAGACGCCGTCACCCACGAGGATGCCGTGGTCGAACACGGATACTCGTGCGTCCTCGGGGGCGTGCAGCGCCCCATTGATCCATACCGGACCGGAACTCATCGCGAAGCTACCTCCAATAGCCGAGCCGCCTTCAGCTCGGTCTCCTGCCATTCGCGCCGGGGGTCGGAATGCCACGTGATGCCCGCTCCGGTGCCGAACCTGAGCAGATCACCGGTTGCCCAGAAGGTACGGATGCCGACCGCGAGCGCACCACGCCGGGAATCCGCGTCCACCCAGCCGATGGCTCCACAGTACGGGCCGCGGGGCACCGGTTCGAGCTCATTGAGGAGGGTCAGCGCGCTGGACTTGGGCGCGCCGGTCACCGATCCGGGCGGGAAGGTCGCGGCGATCAGCTCCGGCCACCCCGTTCCGGCCGGGAGCCGACTCCGTACCGTCGAGACAAGGTGCACCAGACCGGGATGTTCCTCCAGCGCGCACAGGGCGGGAACCGAAACCGACCCTGGTTCGGCCACCCGGCCGAGATCGTTGCGGACCAGATCGACGATCATGACGTTCTCGGCCCGGTCCTTGGGCAGGAGCTCCTCCGGCGTACGGGCGGTGCCCTTGATCGGGCGCGACTCGACCACGTCTCCCGCACGGGACAGGTAAAGCTCCGGCGAGGCGGAGGCGATCTGGAGCCCCGGCAGCCGCATGACCGCGCCGTACGGGGAGGGATTGCCGCGGGCGAGGGCGTGGCCCAGCCCGAGCAGGTCGCTCCCGGGCAGCGGCGCGGACAGCACGCGGCACAGGTTGGCCTGGTAGACGGTGCCCTCCGCGATCGCCGCGCGGATCGTCTCCACCCCGGCGACGTAGGCGTCCCGGCCGAGCGAGCTGGTCCAGGACTCGCGCGGCGGCCCCTGCCAGGGCGCGTACGGGAGCGGTGCCCGGCGTACGGTGCCGAACCGCGCGCAGGTGACCTCGCCCTCGTACGTGACGACGACGGCCCAGTGCCCCGATGAGTCGAGGGCGGTCAGATCGCTGGTCACATCTGTCAGTTCGGTGGCCAGCAACCCGCCGGCGTGGGCGAACATGGCACCAGTCTGCCGTCACCAGGTGTCGAGCGGGGTCCGGCGTTCGCGGCGCGGTGCCGCGTGCAGCGCCATGGCGATCCAGCGGCGGGTCTCGGCCGGGTCGATCACGTCGTCGATCTCATAGACCGTCGCGGCGGACAGGGCCCTGCCCCGCTCGTACGCGCGGGCGACGAGGTCGTCGAACAGGGCGTCGGGGTCCTCGGCGGCGGCCAGTTCCCGGCGGTACCCCAGGCGCACGGCGCCCTCCAGGCCCATGCCGCCGAGTTCGCCGGTCGGCCAGGCCACGGTCGCGACCGGCACCTTGAGGCTGCCGCCGGCCATGGCCTGCGCGCCGAGCCCGTACGCCTTGCGCAGGATGACCATGACGAGAGGGACGCCGAGGTTCGCGCCGGTGACGAACATGCGGGCGAAGTGCCGTACGGTCGCGGTCTTCTCGGCGTCCGGGCCGACCATGAACCCCGGCGTGTCGCACAGCGACACCAGCGGCAGGCCGAACGCGTCGCACAGCTTCATGAACCGGGAGGCCTTGTCCGCGCCGTCGGCGTCGATCGCGCCGCCGAGATGGGCGGGGCTGTTGGCGATCACGCCGACCGGCACGCCCTCGATCCGGGCGAGGGCGGTGACGATCCCGGGCCCGTACGCCGCCCTCAGCTCCAGCACCGAGCCGGCGTCGGCGAGCGTCTCGATCACCGTACGGACCTCGTAGACGCGCTTGCGGTCCAGCGGGACGAGGTCGCGCAGCGCCTCCTGCCCGGTGACCTCCCAGGCGTCGGCCGGTCCCTGGAAGTAGCCGAGGTAGCGCCGGGCGACGCGGACGGCCTCGGCCTCGTCGGCGACCGGGACGTCCACGACCCCGTTCGGCACCTGGACCGCCATCGGGCCGATCTCCTCCGGCGCGAACACGCCCAGGCCACCGCCCTCGATCATGGCCGGTCCGCCCATGCCGATGTTGGCGTCCTCGGTGGCGATCACGACGTCGCAGCAGCCGAGCAGCGCGGCGTTGCCGGCGAAGCACCGCCCCGAGGCGATGCCGACCAGCGGCACCTGGCCGCTGAGCCGCGCGAACAGGTGGAACGCCATGGTGTCCAGACCCGAGATGGACGCGGTGTCGGTGTCGCCGGGCCGCCCGCCGCCGCCCTCGGCGAACAGGACGACGGGCAGCCGCCGGCGCTCGGCGAGCTCCAGCATCCGGTCCTTCTTGTAGTGGTTCATCGCGCCCTGCGTGCCCGCCAGGACCGTGTAGTCGTAGGCGAGCACGACCGCGTGCCGGCCGTTCACGTCCCCGACCCCCGCGACCAGGCCGTCCGCGGGGGTCTTGTCGATCAGCTCGTCCAGGGGCCGGCGCGCCCGCTGCGCGGCGACGGCCAGCGCGCCGTACTCGGTGAACGTCTCGCACAGGTCCGCGACGTTCTCCCGTGCCGTACGGTGCCCGGTGGCGCGCCGGCGCCGTACGGCGTCCGGGCGCGCGGCGTCCAGGCCGATCTCGTGGCGGCGGCGTACCTCCGCCAGGTCGGGCCGCTCCCCCGCCGCGGCGTCGGCCGGGGCGTCCTCCGCCTCGACCTCTCCCTCCTCGATGGCGACCAGCGTGTCGTTCTCGCCGACGAGCGCGCCGGCGACGGCCGCGACGTCGCGTACGACACCGGGGACCGGCGCGACCACGACGTACTCCATCTTCATCGACTCGAGCACGACCAGCGGGGCGCCGGCGGGAACGGATTGGCCGGGGGTCACGTCGATACTGACGACAATGCCCTGCAGGGGCGCCGTGACGGGGGTCGTGTCCATGCGCTGCAACCTCTCTCCGTTGTCAGGGACACGTACTACCATCAACACGACACACCCCCCGCTGCCTCTCATGCCCGTGATCGACGAAGAAGGGACCGCATGATCGACGAGGTCCCCGGCTACCGCATCCTCGAACGGGCGGGGGAAGGCGGCTTCAGCGTCGTCTACCGCGCCCACCAGGAGCGACTCGACCGCATCGTCGCGCTGAAGGTGCTGTCCGTCGACGCGGTCGACGACGACACGATGCGCCGGTTCGAACGCGAGTGCCAGATCACCGGGCGTCTCACCGGTCACCCGAACGTCGTCACCGTCCTCGACACCGGCATGACGAGCTCCGGTAAGCCGTACATCTCGATGGACTACTTCGAGCACGGCTCGTTGCGCGACCGGCTGAGGAACGAGGGCCCGCTGCCGCTGCCGGACGTCCTGCGCATCGGCGTGAAGATCGCCGGAGCGCTCGCCGCCACGCACGAGGCCGAGGTGCTGCACCGCGACGTAAAGCCGCAGAACATCCTCGTCTCCCGCTACGGCGAGCCGGCGCTGGCCGACTTCGGCGTCGCGCGGCTGGTCGACTCCTCCGAGGCCACGCACACCAACGCGTTCACGCCGCACCACGCCGCGCCGGAGGTGGTCAACGGGCAGCCGCCGGGCGTGACCTCCGACATCTACGCGCTGGCCTCGTCGATGTACCAGCTGCTGGCGGGCCGGCCGGCCTTCCGCGCCGGTTCGGGCTCGGGCATCGGCCCGCTGATGATGCGCATCCTCAACGAGCCGCCGCCGCCGATCGACCGCGCGGACGTGCCACCGCAGGTCTTCGAGGTCATCGCCAAGGCCATGGCCAAGTCGCCCAGCGACCGCTACCCCAGCGCGGTCGCGTTCGCCACACGGCTGCAGCACCTGCAGATGGAGCTGCGGCTGCCGGTGACCGAGCTGGCGAGCAGCGGCGCCGTCTCCGGGCCGGCCGCGTCCCCGTCGGAGGTCGACCACTCCGGCTTCACCGGCCCCGGGTTCGACCTGCTGGTGCGCTCGTTCGAGCCGCACGTGCCGGCCGCCCACCCCAATGCCGCGCCGCAGCGGCCGCCGGGCTCCGACACCGGACCGTCCGGGCCGCCGCCGAAGCCCCCGACGACGCCGCCGGCGCCGTCCCACCCGCAGGCTCAGCCTCAGGCACAACCGCAGGCGCAGCCGATGACGCAGACGTGGGCGCCTCAGCCGCGGCCCGCGCTGGGGCCGGCGCAGACGACCTCTCCCCCGACGCACACGCCGACGCCCCGCATGCTCCAGCAGACCGGCGGCACGTCCCCGTCCGGCGGCCTGAAGGGCCGCGCCGGCCTCATCGCCGGTGTGCTGGCGGTGGTGGTCGTGGGGACGGGCGCCGGCATCACCGGTGTGCTGATGTTCGGCGGCGACAAGAAGCCGCCGACGCCGACGCCGAACCCGACCACGGCGGCTCCGACGACGCCGTCGACCCCGAACACGAGCCCCGCGGTCCCGACGGCCGTCATCCGCGCCGCGACGCCCCGCTCCGTCCACGCGGTCGGCAAGGGCCAGCTCGTCAGCCTGCGCTGGAGGCTGGCGAAGAACAACGACTACCCGATCTTCGTGCAGCAGGCCGACCAGGCGGGCTCGGAGCCCCCGCAGGCCCTCCCGCCTCGCACGCTCAGCACCACCATCAGCGGCCTCGACCCCACCAAGGGCTACTGCTTCGTCGTGGGCGCGATGGTCGCCATGGGGCAGGGCGACCGCCAGCCCGCCACGGTCGCCTGGTCGAAACCGGCCTGCGTCCGCGGCGCGCACGCGGGATAGGGCCCGGCCTGCCCGGCCATTGGGGTTCCCGAGCCCCGGCCCGTTCGAGACGAGACCACCCGGGCCGTCGAGGCGGCCGGCCGCCGGTCCGTCACGAACCGAACCTGACGGCCGCGCGGCCTACGCCGTGCCGGACGGGGCCCTGCTCAGGTCCACGACGCAGAAGGCGTTGCCGTCCGGGTCCGCGAGGACGACGAAGTCGGGGTTCGGCGGGTACAGGTCCCAGGCGATCCGGTCGGCTCCAAGCTCGATCAGGCGTTCGACCTCGGTTTCCTGCTCGGCGGTCGTGTCCACCAGCAGGTCCAGATGGATCCGCGGACGCGCCTGGGCGGGTGACTCGCTGCGCATCAGCCCGAGGGCCCGGCCTGACCCGTCCGCGTGTTCCAGTGTTCTCCAGGTCTCGCTCTCCCACTCCGAAGTGGGCACCAGGTCCAGCGCGGACGTCCAGAAGGCCACTGCGCGGGGAAGGTCGGTCACACCGATCACCGGGAATCCGAGTCTGAGCATGATCCCGACTCTAGGACACGCCGCTCAGCGCGCTCGCAGCCTGCGCGGGTGCAGGCGGCGGCCGGCGCGGCGTAGCGGGCTCGCCGCGCGGGCGACGAGACGGCCGATCTGGTCCGTGTGCCGCCAGGCGGCCTCCGCCGCGGCCGGGTCCGGTGGCCGCTCCGCGTACTCCGCGCGGTTGACCAGGTCCGCGAGCGGGCGCAGGTGGGACTCGGTGCCGGCGACGGCACGCCCGCCGAAGCCGGCCACCTCGTGCGCGGTCAACGAGGTCGCCCGCGGGAGCCCGACGGCGTTCAGCGTCTCGACGGTCTGCTCCCACGCTCCGGCGATCCGCTCGGCGGGCGTGGCCGCCGAGCGCCTGCGGCGACGCCGCAGCATCGGCAGGACGAGCACGGCCACCAGGTAGACGATCGGGATGAGCGGAGCGGCGGCCGAGGCGTACATCCACCAGGGCGTCGCCTTGTGCGGCGTCTTCTTGGTGGCGGGCGGCGGGGTCGGCTGCTTGGGCTGCGTGGAGCCGCCGTTGCCCTTGTTCTTGGCCGCGGCGTTCTTCTGCGCCTGCTCCAGCTTCTGCTGGGTGTCCCCCGCCGGCACCGAGCCGGACTTCTGCGAGCGGCCCTGCTGTTCGGGCGTCGGGTAGAACGGCACCCAGCCCAGCCCGGTGAAGTCGACCTCCGGCCAGACCAGCACGTCGCCGGAGCGCACCTGGAACTCACCGTCGCCGCCGACGCCCGGACGGAAGCCGACGACCACGCGCGTGGGCAGGCCGAGCGAGCGGGCCAGGACGGCGTACGCGGTGGCGAACTGCTCCGACGTGCCGCGCTTGGACCGGGTGAGGAAGTACTGGAGCTGCGCGTAGGTGTGGCCGGGCAGGCCGGACACGTCGTACTTGTCCGTCGCGCGCAGGTAGTCGGCGAGCTTGGCCGCCCGCAGGAAACCCGTGCTCTGCCCGGCGGTGATCTGCTCGGCGAGCTTGTGGAACGCCGGCACCTGGGCGTTCGCGGCGGTCGTGCCGGGCGACTCGGGCAGGGACGTCGCGGCCAGCGCCTCGGGATCGCGGGCCGGCTCGGCGTCGGCGAGCTCGTCCGCGTCGTAGTCGCGGGCCGCCGATCGCACCGCGTACGTCTGGCCCGTGCGCAGCGGCTGGACGGTGGTGAGCACACCGCTGCCGGGGTCGACCGTGACGCCCAGGCCGGTGATGGTCGTGGGCCGGTCGGCGGCCGGCACCCACACGCCGGGCAGATTCTGGATGGTGAAGCGCTGGTCGACGCGGGTGCTGGACCGGTGCCTGGTCACGTGCTCCGGCGCGGGGATCCGGTTGCCGGCCGCGACGAAGTTCCCGCCGGAGGTCCAGGTCACGCCGTCGAACCGGTCGAGCACGGCGAGCCGCCAGTTCTCCGGCGCGGTGGTGTGCACGGTGAACATCTGCTGGTCCGGCGTCTGTAGCCACGCCGAGACCCGGTCGAGCGGGCTGACGCTGTCGCGCTGTTCCGGCGGCGGCGCCTCCACGGACTGGCGCGGGTCGTACGGCGTGCCGGCGACGGGCAGGAGGGGCCCGGCGAACACCGCGACCAGGCCGAGCGCGACCGCCGCGGCGACACCGACGGGCGCGCGCCCGGCCCGGCCGTCGCCCCGGACGACGACGAGCACGGCGGCGAGGCCGACCAGCGCGGCCGCGACCGGCAGGTTCGAGCCGGGACCGCCGACGCCGAGCAGGAGCGCGACCCCGAAGACGGCCACGGACGGCAGCGCCGGGAGCGCCTTCGTCCTCGACCGCAGCACCGTCTCGGCCCCGGTGGCCGCCGCGAACCAGGTCAGCGCCTGCGGCAGCACGAGCAGCTCCGGGCGGCCCGGAGCGGGCATGAGCGTGGTGAGGATGGCCTTCCAGGAGTCGCGCAGGGACCCGCCGATCACCCCGAAGTCGCCGTGGAACAGGACGAGGCCGGTGACGAGCGTCCAGCCGCCCACCGTCAGCAGGATCGCGATCCAGAGCGGCCAACCGCGGCGCCGGGGCCACGAGACCAGCGCCGACAGGAGCACGGGGACGACGGCCGCGACCGCGACGACCGGTCCGATGTCGCGGAGGGCGAAGACCCGCTGGAAGCCGAGTCCGGCGGCCGCCGCCAGCGCCGCCGTGACGACGAGCGCGAGGCCCAGGCGCACGGCGGAGACCGGCCGGGGAGCCGGAGCACGCCGTACGGGCGGGGTCTTCGCGGCTGGCCGCTCCGGCCCGTTCCCGGCGGAGCCGTGGGCGCTACCAGGGCCCGGGCCGTACGGTCCGGGGTCCGGCGGCGCCTCGCCTTTGGACCGGTCGTCGGCCGGAGGAGCGGCCGCCGGTTCCGATTCCGGTGCCGGCGGGGGGCCGGGGGCCTGAGGCGGCGGCGCGTCGTCCGGAGTGGTCATCGAACGGCTCCCGCCCACGCCGCGCGCAGCTCGTCGAGGTTCGCCATCTCGATCAGCGCGATGCCCGGCAGCCCGGGGCCGGGGGCCTCCGGGCGGATCCGCACGCACACGACCCGGTCGAACCGGCGTCGCAGCGTGCCCGCCCGCGAGATCTCCCCCCGCGCGCCGGTGAGGACCACGAGCGACCCGCCCGCGCGTACCCGGCGGGCGACGTCGAGCGCCTCGTGCGGCACGTCGTGCGCCTTGAGCACGGCCAGGCGGTCGAGGATCAGCTCGATGTCGTGCGGCCCGCCGCGGGTCTCCACGAGAGGCCCGTCGCCGGTCAGGATGCGTACCGGGAAGTTCGCGGCGGAGGCGCCGGCCGCGACCGAGGCGGCGGCGTCGACGGCCAGCTCGA
This sequence comes from Actinoallomurus sp. CA-142502, assembly GCF_050936355.1. Taxonomy (NCBI): domain Bacteria; kingdom Bacillati; phylum Actinomycetota; class Actinomycetes; order Streptosporangiales; family Thermomonosporaceae; genus Actinoallomurus; species Actinoallomurus sp. CA-142502. The sequence continues at coordinate 4,860,925 of NZ_JBNJMY010000001.1, read as the reverse complement.
AGTCGTCCGGGTCGGGGTAGGCGTTCTCGTTCGTGTCGATCACGATGGTCGTCTGCGGCAGGCTCGCGTCCACGAGCTGGCGGACCATGAGGGTGCCGGTGCGCGCGCTGGACCGCCAGTGGATGTACCGCAGGTCGTCGCCCACGACGTACTCGCGCAGCGCGTGGAAGGTGACCGTGCCGGCCGGGGCGGTGTCGGTCGTCGGGCCCTCCAGGTGGTGGTTGCGGCCCGAGGGCATCAGCGGGAGCCCGACGGTCCGCGGGCGTACGAGGAGGTTCTGGACGTCACCGTACTCCCGTACGCGCCGTGCCAGGCCGAACGGGTCGGCGCGCACGAGACGCAGCGGACCGACCGGGATCTCCCCGCGCCGGTCCGTGGGCAGCGCGTACCTCACCGTCTCGGGCCGGTTCGGCCGCAGGCCGGGCAGCTCGACGTCGATGGCGTCCGCGCCGCACGCGTCGTGGGCGCGCATCCCGGCGCGACGGAGCCGCCCGGTGTTGGTGACGTGCAGCACGCCGCCGGCCGCCTCGCCGCGCGCGACCCGGTCCGGCGTGATCTCCCGCCGGACGGTGAGCCGCGGCCGCGGCAGCGTCCACAGCACGGCCGCGACGACGGCCACCAGGCCACCGGTGGCCAGCACGACCGGCTCGGCGTACCCGAGCCACGCCCCGGCGGCGTACAGCAGCACCGAGAGCACGGCGATCCCCCAGCCGAGCCGTGTCAGCACGGTCAGACCCCGGCCGCCTGCGGCACGGGAACCCGGCCGAGCACCTCGGCGACCAGCTCGGCGGCCGTACGGCCGCGCAGCTCCGCCTCCGGCGTGAGCATGAGCCGGTGCGCGATCACGTGCGGCGCGAGGGCCTTGATGTCCTCCGGGACGACGTACGACCGGCCGGCCGCGGCGGCGCGGACGCGGACCGCGCGCAGCAGCGCCAGGCTGGCACGCGGGCTCGCGCCGAGCCGGATGTCGGGGTGCTGGCGCGTGGCGGCGACGATGTGCACGAGGTAGTCGTACAGCGGCGGCACGACGTGGATCCGGCTCGCGAAGTCGATCATGTTCTTGACGTCGTCGCGTCCGGCGACCTTGGGCAGGTGGTCGACGGCCGGCCCGGACGGCATGCCGGTCAGGACGGCGACCTCCGACGTGTGGTCGGGGTAGCCCATGGAGATCTTCATCAGGAACCGGTCGAGCTGCGCCTCCGGCAGCGGGTACGTGCCGTCCATGTCGACCGGGTTCTGCGTCGCGATCACCATGAACGGCCGCGGCACCGGCTGCGGCCGCCCGTCCACCGACACCCGACGCTCCTCCATGACCTCCAGCAGCGCCGACTGGGTCTTCGGCGAACCGCGGTTGATCTCGTCGGCGACGACGATGTTGGCGAAGATCGGCCCGGGATGGAACTCGAACTTGCTGGTGGCCTGGTTGAAGATCGAGACACCGGTCACGTCGGAGGGCAGCAGGTCGGGCGTGAACTGGATGCGCGTCCACTGCGCGTCCACGCTCGCCGCGATCGCACGGGCGAGCGTGGTCTTGCCCACGCCCGGCACGTCCTCCAGGAGCAGATGCCCCTCGCTGAGCAGGCAGAGCATCGCCAGCTCGACGTTCTCCCGCTTACCGCGGATCACCCGCTCGATGTTGCCGGCGAGCGCGCCGAACAACTGGGCGAACCGTCCGACCAAGGCCTCCGCGTCAGGCGCCCCGTACGCCTCCGCCGTCATCAGTCAGCACACTCCCAGATCGTCGGTCCGGCGAGCTCCTGCCACGGGGTGTGGGGTGTGTTCGGCAGGTAGCCGATCATGTAGCCGATGTGACCGTTGTGGTCGATGTAGTCGTACAGGCTCCCGGCGAAATCCGGATCGCCGTTGGAGTGTGCGTAGTGCGTGCCCATCTTCTGGCACCTGACCTGGATGGTCTGGGTGTTGGCGTTGGGGATCTTCTCGGAGACGTTGCTGTCATTGAGGTTGTTGGCGTCCGGCGTCTTTGTGACGTAGCTGATGTCCGACGGGTTGCCGCCGTGGTGGATTCCGTAGGTGTTCACCGGGCCCGCGAGGTCGACGGACTGGGTGGCCGTCTTGGTGCCCGCCGGGTTCGTGGCGGTGACCTTCACGTTGTACGTGCCGTTCTTCCAGATGTCGCCGAAGGTCACCGAGGTGCCGGTGAGGTTCGGGTTGGAGCCGGTCTTCGGGCCGGTCACGTTCACCGCGTAGGTGACCTTCTTGTTGTCGGCGTTCGGCGGCGCCTGCCAGTCGATCTTCGCGCCCTGGGCCGTGCCCGTACCCGTGATGTTGCTCGGCGCGTCCGGCTCGGTGCACGACAGGGTGGGCGTCGTGTACTCGGAGTCGACCTCCGAGTCGTGGTCGCGGTTGTGGTACAGCGCGGCCACGGCGAACTGGTACTCCTGGCCGCAGGTGCCGCCGTTGACCGTGAACGTGTAGTCGGGACCGTTCGCGCCGATCTTGTCCGGCGTGGCGGTCAGCCCGTCCGACGTGAGCAGCTTGTACCCGGTCGCGTCGCCTCCGCCGCCCGGCTGGAAGTCGACCTTGATCGTGCCGTCCGGCTGCGGGGTCGCCCGCAGGTTGGTCGGCGCGTTCGGCGGCGTGACCTTGGGCGGGTCGGGCTTGTGCGTCGGCGGGGTCACGGGCGGCTTGGTGGGCAGCCGCGGGTGACTCGGGGCGGTCGGGGCGCCGCCGCCGGGCTTCGGCCGGCCGCTGGCGCCGCCGGCCGGCACGCCCACTCGGGGCACGGGGCTCTTCTGGCTGCCCGGCACGTCCGGCGTGTACTTCTGGATCGGCTTGTGCCCGCCCGCGCCGTCGACCACGACGCCCTTGGCGCTGTCCGGGCCGTTCACCCAGAGCAGGCCGTCCTTGACGAAGGCGTCGAGCGGGCCGGCCTGCCCGGTGACCGGCACCTGCGGGGCCATCCGGTTGGTCGCCGAGTCGTACACGATGAGGCCGCCCGAGCTCTGGTCCGGGATGTAGACCTTCTGGCCGAGGGCCTGCGGCGCGGCGAGCTTGTGCTTGGGCGGCAACTTCAGCGCGACGCTGCTGATCGAGCCACTGCCCGTGTTCAGCACGACGAGGGAGTTGCCGGCGAGCAGCGGGACGAGCTGGCCGTCGGTGCTCGCGGGCGCCAGCACCGAGCCCTTGCCCACCTGGGCGACGGTCGAGGGCAGGCGCACCTTGATCTGGGTGCCGTTCTTGCCGATGATCACGGCCTGCGCGGACGTGAAGTCGGTGATCACCGGAGCGCCCGCGGCGATCGTGAGCGACAGGTCGTCACCCGCCCGGCCGATGCCGATCGGCTGCGCGGCCTGCCCGCTGCGTACGGGCGCGGCCTGGCCGTTGGTGGGCACCGGGACCCACAGCACCGAGGTCGCGTCGATGCCGGCCGAGCCGAGCGGGCCGGTGAGGCCGAGCGGCGAGCCCATCGTCGCGAGAGTCATCGGGTCGAGCCGCTGAACGCTGCCCTTCTGCTGGTCCAGCGCGTACGCCTGGCCCGATCCGGACACCACCTGCATACCGGCGGCGCCGCGGAACGTGGCGCCCTGCACGACGTTGAGATGCGCCGGGTCGACGCGGCTGACCACGCCGGTCACCTCGTCGACGATGAGGACGACGCCGCCCTGCTGGATCACCTTCATCGGGTGACCGGTCGAGCCGGACAGCGTGACCTTGCCGTCCACCTTGCCGGACAGCCCGTTGACGTGGACGAGCTCGCCCCGGTGGACGGAGGTCAGCCAGCCGCCGACGTCCGACAGGTGGTACTTCGCACTGGCCATTCCGACGCCGAACACGACGGCGGCGGCGCACAGCACGCCCACGACTCCGATCGCGATATGCCCGGTCAGCCGATCACGACGGAAGAACCTGCGCTCCCCGCTCACCGTTTCCTACCTCCCGCGCGTCGCACCCCGGCCCATCGGTGATGCAAGGGTCACCTTAATGTGTCCAAGCCGGTCAAATGTCGGTAGTGCCCAATTGGTGACACACTTCTCTGACCAGCGACGGTGAGTGACCGAAATGGACGTCGCTTTCCGTGGAAGAGGACGTCCTGTAGGCCCCTGCTTCGAGCGCTTGGACGTACGAACAGGCGAGCCGGTTCCTCCGCTTCTCCGCCGGCTCCGTTCTCAGATGACGCAGCCGAAAACGTCGGCGAGGCCGGTGCGCCCGCTCTCGGTGAGGAGGAGGGAGCGGCGGGACCGGCCCCGCTCGAACCAGCCGTGCTCGATCATGCCGGCCGTCACCGCGGCGCCGAGAGCGCCGTTGAGGTGTGGACGGCGCTCGGTCCAGTCGAGACAGTGCCCGGCGAACCTCCGCCGCGACGCGCGGACCGCGGCCACGTCGACGCCGATGGCGCCGAGACTCTTCTCCCCCTTGTCACTCACCTCGTACGCGCTGCGCTCAGGCTCGTCGGCGACGGCGTCCAGCGCGGGTTCGAGCAGCCCACGGGTGATCATCGCGTCGAACAGCGCGACCCCGGCCCGGCCGGCGAGGTGGTCGTAACAGGTACGCGCCTCCCCCAGCGCCACCGCCTGCCTCGACTGCCGCAGGCTGCGCACCTGCACCCGCGGGCTGATCAGGCTCAGCGTCTCGATCACCGAGGCGACCTCGGCGCCCTTGAGCCGGTAGTAGCGGTGCCGCCCCTGCTTGACGACGCTCACGAGCCCACCGTCGAGGAGCTTGCCGAGATGCGAGCTCGCCGTGGCCGGACTGACCCCGGCCGTACGGGCCAGCTCACCGGCGGACAGCGGCCTCCCGTCGAGCAGCACCGTGAGCATCGCCGCCCGCGCACGATCGGCGAGCAGCGCCGCCACCGGCGCGATATCGGAGCCGTAGGGTTCGGGCATAGGACGACGTTACGCCCAGGATGCTTAGACGCCCGTCGAAAGAACGCCACGCCGGTGGGCCCGAAGGCGTAACCGAGTTGGGGGTAGGGCTGAGAATCCGCTAGTGTTTGGCGTGTCGCCAGGGGGGACAGCCTCCCAGGAGACACCACGCGGACGTGGCTCAGTTGGTAGAGCATCACCTTGCCAAGGTGAGGGTCGCGGGTTCGAATCCCGTCGTCCGCTCGGAGAGGTCTTGCCAAAGGCCTCACTCGGTGGAGTGGCCGAGAGGCGAGGCAACGGCCTGCAAAGCCGTGTACACGGGTTCAAATCCCGTCTCCACCTCTGAAGCACTCGGCTTCATGAGGGCGATTAGCTCAGTGGGAGAGCGCTACCTTGACACGGTAGAGGTCACTGGTTCAATCCCAGTATCGCCCACCAGGTAATGCCTGGTCAGCAGCCCGGACACCGGATACGGTGGCCGGGCTTTCGCTCGTTCGACCGTCATTTGACCGTGGCCGGTGTCACGACGCCACCGTTCGGCCGGCGCCGGCCCGGGTCCGTGCGAAGGCCGCCAGGGCCGTGTCGTCGGCGTCGGGCAGGGTGTGCAGGTAACGTTCGGTGGCCCGCAGGCCGGCGTGCCCAAGTCGTTCCGTGACGATCTGCAGGTCCGCTCCCCCAGCCGGTACCCAGGACGCGTGCGCGTGCCGCGGATCCCGCACACGGCGTCCGACGTTGGCGGCTCCGATCGTCGGGTCCCATGCCTGCTTGCGGAACCAATCGCGCGGGCTATGCCCATCGGTGTCCGGCAGGCGTCGGGACCGTGGATGGTCCATACCGGCCGCGCGACGCATCGCCCGGTAGCGAACGTACGTACCTCGGCAATGCGGACATCGACATCGGCCCATCGAGTATCCGCTCAACGTGCCATGCCGATACCGGCGCCCCGCCGCATTCGGAGCCGTAACACCGAGATCCCCAGGAGAGGACGGGACCCGTGACAGTGATCTCCGGGGCTCAGTAGGCGCAGCTCGACCAGCTCACCCCAGCGCAACCCCCACCGATCACGACCTCGGCCCGCCGCGCCGAGAATCAGATCACGGTCGTCGACGTGCCTGCCAAACCGGCCCGCCGAGTGGGAATCATCCGCGCGATGGTCTGATCCCTCGGCCGCCGGGCGGTGCGCCTCGCACGATCAGGGTCGGGACGGCCTATCGGGAGGAGGGGCCGGCCAAGTTCCGGGTGAGGAACTCCAGGATCGCCGGCAGGAGTTTCTTCAGGTCGGAGGTCTGGTGCAGGCCGTGTGGCTGGATGTAGGTGGTGACGGCGGTGGGCGGCCGGAGCGTCTTGGTCAGCGCCTCGATCCGCACCACGTCCGCGTGGATCTTCGGGTCGCCGCCTGCGAGGAGGAACAGCCGGAGGTCGGGCCTGGTCCGCTGGAGGATCAGGTCCGGGCGGTTGGCCTGCCGGTCGCGCTGGGACCAGCTCAGGGTCGTGTCGGGCGTGAAATAGCCGCCCCACGACACTGCCGCCGTGTACGTGCCAGAGCGCTCGGCGGCCATCTTCACGGCGCAGAAGGCCCCGGACGACGCGCCGACCGTGCCCCAGCCGTTCCGGCTCGTCAGGGTGTGGAAGGACGCGCGCACCAGAGCGGGCACGTCGTCGGCCAGCCAGGTGCCGATCCGGACGTGTCCGGGGATGTCACTGCACTCGGTGTCCTCGCGCGTGGACGGCTGCATGATCGGCATCACCATGATGAACGGGTGGGCCCGGCCCTGCCGGGCGAGAAGCATGTCTTCCTCCTGGATCGGCTCGACCTTCGGGTCGGTCCAGTAGTTGTAGCCGGCGCCGCTGCCGCCCGGGTACAGCATGAGCACCGGGAAGCGCGTCTTGGCGTACGCGGGATCGCGGTACTGCGGCGGCAGCCACACCCAGACCTTGCCGGTCATCCCGGACTTGGCGCCCTTCAGCGACGTGACGAGAATCGGGCCGGCCGAGGTCCGGCGGGCGATCCGGAACCGCGCCGCCTGCGTCGGTACCGAGGCTTGGCTCGTCGTCGGCGCGGGAGCGGGCGGCTGCGCCGGATGCGCGCCGTCGCCGGTGCACCCGACGAGCAGGAGGCCGGCGGCCAGCGGCCCCGTCACGCGCAGCACCGTCGCGATCACGACGGCCGATACCAGGGCGGAAGGTAGACCGACCAGTGCCGGCCGAGCCCGGACAGCGGATGCCGGACCCAGTCCGCCGCGTAGACGGGCGGCCGGGCGCCGCGCACCAGGACGCCGGTCGGCACGCGGTGTGCGTCCGCGACGATCCGTTCTGGCGTCGTCGACTGGAGGATCCCGCCCGGCTGGTCCGTCCGGCAGCCCAGGTAGAACGCCACCGGCACGGAGCGCGAGCCGCTTAGCAGGCAGGGTGCCCGCAGGCCGAGCCGGCGCAGGCCCGCGGCGCCGTTCGCGTAGATCCTGCGCTGGGCGGCGTTCTGCCGCGCCGTCCGGAGTAGCTCGACCTGCTGGCTACCGACCTGGGCGACGAGCGCAACGCCGACCAGGCCGGCCACGGCCCAGCGGAACCTCGGCAGGCGTGACGGCAGGTCCGCCAGGCAATCCGCGACGGGCAGCGCCAGCAGCGCGTACGCGGGCAGCAGGAATCGCGGTGCGGAGTACCCGACCAGCAGCAGGTAGGGCACTCCTGCGGACACGCCGCACACGGCGGCCATCACCGTCGGCTCCGCCCGGCGGGCGCGCACGGCCAGGACCACACCTCCCGCCGCGAGCAGCGGGACGGCGAGCCACCACAGGATGATCGGGGTGTGCGGGACGCTCGTGCCGCACGGACGGCACTCAAGCGGCCCATTGATCGCGTGCAGCTCGAACAAGATCGCCCGCGGATGCCAGCCGAGACCACCCTCGATCGCGCTCGACCGCCGCAGCCGTTCGAGCGGCCCGCCGTACCGCTGGAACGACTCGACGGTCCACTGCGCGAGGCCGAGCACCGGCGCCGCCACCACGGCGAGCAGGAGCCCCGGCCGCCGCCACCGGCGCACGAAAAGCGCGGCCACCGGCAGCGGCAGCCAGATCCAGAAGGCGTCGCCCGGCCGCATCAGGGCCGCGACCGCTCCGGAGACCACCAGCCCGGTGTGAGCGGCCCGCCCGCCCGAGCGCGCGCATCGGACGAACCAGCCGGTCATGGCGAGGCCGGCCACCGCGACCCAGAAGTTCGGGATGACCTCGGAGCCGTAGAACCCGGTGACCCAGAGGCCTCCGAACAGCAGCGCCGCCAGCGTGACGATCGACCGCCGCGAGGTCAGCGCGAGCCATGGCCAGTACGCGAGGAAGAGTGCCGCGCCGCCGAGCACGGTCAGGTAGGCGCGGAGAAGGTTCAGTGACCCGGTCAGTTGGACCGCGGGGACGATGAGGTAGGTGATGCCGCGCGCCCGCGGCGCGCTGAACGCGGCCGCCGGGAACCGCGGGCTCACCTGGCTGATGTACAGCGCCTCGTCCCAGCCCACCCCGCCGTGCCGGGTCACCACGGCGAGGTGGGCCGCGGTCAGCAGCGCTGCCACCCCCGCGAGCGGCAGCGCCGGCCACCGAAGCGGATCGGCCAGGGACGCGACCGGCGGCCGCGTCGTCTCTTGCGTCGTGGCCTCTCGCATCAGTGTCCGTGCGCCAGTTCCGTCGTCAGCCACTGAAAGCACTTGGGCAGCATGGCGGCCCAGACTCCGGTGTTGTGCCCGCCGCGGGGCACCACGTACGTGTAGACGAGCGTCGGCGGCCTGGCCACCTTCACCATGGTGCCGACCGAGCCGACGGTGCCGGGGTCCTGCTTGCTCGCCGCGAGGAGCAGGTCGACGTGGGGATGCCGCTGCCGGATCAGCGCCGGTACGTTCTCACCGGGCAGCCTCGCGAGAGCGGAGGTGAACGGGCTGAAGTACCCGGCGATGCTGACCCCGGCGCGGAACAGCTTCGGGTACTGGACCGGCAGTTTCGCGGCGCAGAACCCGCCCGTGGAGTACCCCATCGTGCCCCAGGAGTCCGTGCCGGGCAGTGTGCGGAAGTTCGACGTGATGATCCGCCGTACGTCCTCGGTCAGCCAGGTGGCGACCTTCGGGCCGTGCGGGACGTTGACGCACTCGGTGTCGTGGCCCGGCTGCACGGTGATCGTCGGCGCCACCAGGATGTACGGCTGCGCGGCCCCGGTGTTCATGGCCTTCTGCAGCTTCTTGGGCCCCTGCATGGCGTGGAACCACGTTTCCGGGGTGCCCGGGTAACCGCTGAACAGCTCGACCACCGGGAATCGCCGCCGCGGCTGGGTGCGGTACTGCGGCGGCAGCCACACCCAGATCTTGCTGCGGATCCGCGATCCCGTCCCGACGACCGTCGCCTCCAGCGTGTGGTCCGGACCCGGGCGGAAGTCGTTGCGCGGCGGGCCGCCCGCCATCGGCGGGCCGCCGTAGTTCGGCTGCTCGATCGGCGTATTCGTGCCGTTCTGCCCGCCGATCAGGTCACTCCACGAGGCGAAGAACTGGTACTTGTCGTTGACCACCACGCCCACCGCGAGCACGGCCGCGACCTGGCTGGCCACGACCAGCGACACGCGTGCCGGCAGCGCGAACAGACCGTGTACGCGCACCCACAGCAGGACGCACGCCGCCGGGCATCCCACGGCGAGCATGAGCATCAACGCAAGGAGCGGCCAGCCCAGCAGACCCACCGCACCCCCCCTGACTCCGATACGGCCGCCGCGGGCTCGCAAGACGGCTAGACCCGGTCTACCGTGTCCAGACCAGCGAATAGAAGGGCGTTTGCCGTCCGTTGACGCACCGATATCCCCGTCGTAACGGATCTTTACCGGGCGTGATGGTTGGCTCTCGGCGGGTGCCTCATCCGGAGGGCGGGCTCGGTGATCTGTGGGACCGATGGCCAGGGCGGCCTTGCCGGTGGCGGAGGCGACCGGGCGCTGGTCCCCGCACGACGCCACTGTGACATGCCTGGGGAGTAGGTCGTCGGCGAGCGCGAAGTGGGTGTCGACCAGCAGAAAGCCGGACTCGACAAAGAATTAGGAGAGGCTTACCTTATCGGATGATCCACTGTCGTCATCCAGGGAACACGTGCTCATGTCGGCTGAGAAAATCGCCCTGCTCGGAGCCATCGCCGGGTTCACAATCTACCTCGGGCTGCCAGTAGGCCGCCTGCGGTCCCCGATCCCCCGACTCCGCGCGATGCTCAACGCGGTCGCCACGGGCGTGCTCATCTTCCTGCTCTGGGACATCCTGGCCCACGCTTGGGAACCCATCGACGGCGCCCTGTCCAATCACCACTACGGCCCCGCGGTGGGCAACGGCGTCGTGCTCATGATCGGTGTTGGCGCCGGGCTGATCAGCCTGGTGCATTTCGACCGATGGGTGGCACGGCGCACCCGGCGGGGTGCCGGGCCTGGCACCCCGGCCGCCGTCGAACTCGGCACAGACCGTCCCTCCGGCGCGCGCGGCCAGGCCGGCGAGCTGGCGATGATGATCGCCGTCGGCATCGGCCTGCACAACTTCGCCGAGGGCCTGGCCATCGGCAACTCCGCGGCCAAGGGCGAGCTCGGCCTCGCCCTCCTGCTCGTCATCGGCTTCGGCGCTCACAACGCCACGGAGGGATTCGGCATCGTCGCTCCAATGGCGGCGGGGGGATCTCGCCCGTCCTGGGGCTACCTCGCGCTGCTCGGTCTGATCGGCGGCGGCCCCACCTTCGTCGGCACGCTGCTGGGCCAGCACCTCGTCAGCGACACTCTGTCGATCGCCTTCCTCGCGCTGGCCGCAGGCTCCATCCTGTACGTCGTCATCGAGCTGCTCGCCGTCGGCCGCAGGTTGAACCTCAAGGTGATCACCACCTGGGGGATCTTCCTGGGCTTGGTCGCCGGTTTCGTCACCGACGCCATCGTCACCGCCGCCGGCGCCTGACCAAGACTCTTCTTCCTGCCAACCCACAGGCGTTCCCGGTGCTCAGGTCAGTGCACCGCTGCCGCAGGATCCCGGTACACCGGTCCAGCAAAGGGGTCAGCCGCCGTGGTTCGCTGGGCCGTGACAGCGCCGCGATCCGGCGTCGGAGTAGTTCAGCACCTTCGGGTCCTGGCCCTTGTCGGCTGCGGCCGACGTGAACTTCCGCAGGTAGCCGCTGCGTTCCAGGGGCAGCTTCAGCACCCCCGTACGTATTGTCCTCACCGGTCACCACGTGCGCGGCCGTCAGCGCCTGTCCGGTCAGCAACCTGTCGAGTTCCTCACCGCCGGTGCCGACGGTGAACCGGGTGATGCCTTCTTGGCGTCCATACCACCGGCCGGGTTCATGGGCTGGAACCGGGGCGTTGACATACTCGCACGCCCGGTACCCATTGCCAGCCCGACCATCCGCAGGCCAGCGTGTCAGTCGTCACGGCGTGGGCATGGCCGGTCGCTCCATCGCGCCGTCATACGGATGAGAAGTGGGGCGAGCAGCACCATGGAGAACAGGCGCAGGCTCTGCACGCTTGAGATCAAGGAGATGTCGGCGTGGGAGGTCGCGGCGGTGGCGAGAACGGCGTTGATGCCGCCGGGCGTGGTGGCCAGGTAGGCGTCCAGCAGCGGGATGTGCGCCAGCCTGGACAGCACCCAGGCCGCAGCGGCGCAGCCGATGCTCACCGCGACGGTGCATGCCAGTGCCAACGGCAGGAGGCGTCCCATCCGGGTGATGGCCGACCGGTTGAACCGCAGGCCGACATCGAGGCCGATGATGGTGAACAGTACGCTCCGCAACGCGCCGGAAGGGGCGAACCCGGTGGCCGCTCCGGTCATGGTGAGTGCCGCGGCGATCAGCATCGGTCCCAGCAGCCCGGCGCTGGGCAGGCGAAGCCGGCGGCCGGCCTTCGCTCCGGCGAGGGCGACGGCCGCCAACAGCATCAGCCCGGCGCCCTGATTCGAGCCGGATACGGGATACCAACCCGGCTGTGCGGTGTGACCGGCGCCGGCGGGCGGACCGGGTGAGGTCAGCAACCAGCCGGTGAGTACGGGAGCGGTGGCGGCGACCAGGCCCACGCGGAGGTATTGCATGATGGCGACCATCCGTGCGTCGGCCTTCAGGTCTTCAGCACAGGAGAGCACGGCGGCGGATCCTCCCGCGATCATGCCCAGGAACGCCGTGGCGCGGTCGACCCGGCCGGCAAGGTGCAGCAACAGCGCGGCGGCCAGGCTGAACAGCACGGTCATCACCGTGACAGCGACCAGCGGGAGAATCGCTCCGGCCGACTGGTGCAGGGCCGCCGGGCTCAAAGAGGCACCGATCATCACCCCGAGCACCGCGTGGGAGATGTGGTTGACCCGCGGTGGGACCTGACCGGTGATGAGTCCGCTGATCGCTGCCGTGAACCCGATGGCCAGCGGGATGAGCAGATGCGAGGCGGGTACGACCGATTCTGCGGCCTCTCCTGCCACACATGCCAGAAGGATGATGGGCAGCCACACCAAACGGCGACGAAACGAAAGCTGATTTCCTACCCGCAAAGAAGCGTTGACCACGGGAAATTACTCCATGAAGCACGTTGCGATTTCTGGTCGGGTGCCGAGGATCATCAACGCGCATGACCACAATCCGATCTGCACCGTCCACGGTCGGCTACCAGCGCAAACGCTCACCGGCGGGCGTCCGATTCCTCATGGTCCCCGCCCGTGAAGACGTTGCATTCTGGCGTGCCCAACCGCGGATGCGGCACCAGTTCGCAGGGCTCATTCGCACGCACTGTTTTCGTGCGCCCCGCGGAGGACGCGCCGTCTCGCCGATCGCGACCGGATCAACTGAATCTCCCGCGTGCGGCCAGTTCGATGGTGAGCACGATCGCGACGGCCTCGACCGCCAGCAGGGCGATGAGGACGAACAGTTGGACCGCGCCGGCGGCGATCGGCGACGCGCCGCCCAGCAGCATGCCGACGAAGGCGCCGGGCAACGTGACCAGGCCGACGGTCCGGGTCTGGTCCAGGGCCGGGATGAGCGCGGTGGCCGCGTGGTGCCGGCAGATCTCCATCGCGGCGTCACGGTCGCTCAAGCCGATGGACAGGGCGGCTTCGACCTCTCCGCGCCGGTGGATCAGCTCCTCGACGGCGCGGCGGCCCGCGAGGGTCGTGGCGGTGAGGGCGCCGCCGATGAGGATGCCGGCGATCGGGATCACGGTGATGCCGTGCGGCGGCACCAGACCGGTCGCCAGCAGCAGGACGATGACCGGCGCGGTGGCGACGCCGATCGGCACCGCCGCCCACCACGCGGCGCGGCCGGTGGTGATCCGCCGCCCGGCGACCCGGGCGGCCACCAGGTACATCAACACGACGAAGGCCGCCGTCAGCGGAATCGACCGGGTGATCGTGGCGATCACGACGGACACGAGCGCGAGTTGCACCGCCGCGCGCACGGCGGAACGCAGCACGGCCGGACCGTGCCCCAGCCGGCCGACGGCCGCCACGGCGGTCGCGGCGAGCGCCAGCACCACCATCACGACACCGAGAACCGGGCTGACCGGCAGCAACGTGGAGAACTTCGTGACCTCCGTGGCCGAGCCGAGCCCGTTCTGTACGGTCATGCCACGATCCTGCTGGGTGATCGAAACGGCCCGGCAACCGACCCCACCGCAGTCGTGATCGAGTGACGGGGGCGACGTAGAGATGGTGCAGTGCCCCCTCAGTCTCGGTCGGCGGATCCGATCGCCGTGACGAGCGGCGCGACCACGATGGTGAGTAGCAGGGGGGCGATGAGCCGCAGGCTCGCCATCGTGTGGTTGAGCGCGGAGTAGGTGGACGCGCCGAACAAGCCGCCCTGGGTGTCATTGCGGTGCCCGGCATGGGAGGCCGTCGCGAGCCCGGCCGTCACCGGGCCGGCGGCCAGGCAGGCGAACGCGATGAGGGTGCGGATGCGGAACAGTTGGGCGGTCCGTTCAACACGCAGCATGCCTGCCGTTTCCTTGGGGCATGGCGAGAAACGCGCTTCCTTCAGGGACCGGCTCGCGCGATGTATGGCGGTGACGCCAATGCCGGCTGTGACCAGTGGGCGCGTTGGTTCGCTTGGGGGAATCCGGGGGCGTGACGGTGACTCGCCGCCTTGGCCGTGATGGTGTCGACGCCCGCCATCCGACTGTGGCCGCTCGTTCACGGCCTCGTTTGCTGAGCCTGTATCTGCGGGTAGGGCGAGGCTTGTCCGGTGAGGAGCGGTTCGCGGCTGGCGTGCAGGGTGTGGTCGACGAACGCGCTCAGGTAGGCGTTGGTGATCTGGAGCCCGAGGTCGCCGTCGATGGTGCCCAACGCGAGCAGGTGGTGAATGGGGGCGGCCAGGTAGTAGGCGGCGTAGTCGGTGAAGTTGAAGTGCCGGGCTCCCACGATCTGGAAGCGCCAGGCGGGTCCGGTGCCGGCGGTGACCATCGCGCGGGCCGTGGCGCGGTCGGATCGGGTCGCGGTATCGGTGGGCCCGCAGATACCGGTCACGCAGGAGTCCTGGGCCGCGATGATCATCATGGGCTTGTTCAGGCCGGTGCGCGCGACCGGTCCGTACTGGGTGCCGTCGAGGTCGACGGCACTCGCGCAGTGCGGGTCGGTGCGGCACGCTTCCAATGCGGCCGCGCCGCCGAAGGAATGGCCGACATAGGCGGTGCGCGCCACGTCGACGCGCCCGGCGAACCGGCCGCTTGTGCCTAGCCGTGCGACCTGGGTGGTGGCGAAGCGCGCGTCGGCGGCCCAGATTTCGGCCAGCCGGTCACCGGCCCGGGTGGCGGCGACGCCGTGCAGGTCGGTGCCGTCGAACGCCGGCGGGTCTCCGGAGGTGGTCGCGTGAACCGGATGCCCGCGCAGAAGGGTGACGTTCGCGCTGTAGGTGGGAGTGACGCCGGCGACGAGGTAGCCATGGCTCGCCAGGTTCTCGGCCAGCGTGGTGTACTGCGGTGCGGCGAACCCGAGGCCCGGTAGGAGCACGACGATCGGGAAGCGGCCGCCGGCCGGTGGGACGTCCTCCAGCGCGTGTGTCCGGACCGCGGTGAAGTCGGTCTCCCCCAGCCCCGGCAGGCTCGGCAGATGCAGTCGGTTCCAGCCGCCCGGGGCGTATGGCGCACGGCGGCTACGGGCGTCGGGCGCTGCGGGGTACCACACCCACACGGACAGCTCCCTGGCGTTCCGAACTGTGGGGGCGAGCGGATCGGCGCGGGTGTGGTCGGTCCAGTCGAACATCGTGCGGCCGACGCGGTACGGACCTGTCGGGGCGGGAAGCGTGACCGGTTGCGCGTGCAATGTCGCCGCGGCGGTGACGTAACCGGCGCTCGCGACCACCAACACGATCGCGGCCGCCGTGATCGATCTGACCGTACGGCGAACCCACCTGCGCCACCCTCTCGACTGTCGGTGCCGCCTGGCCGGTCGGCTGAGGATCAGGACGGTCCCGAAGATGACCAGCGTGGTGATGGCCGCGCCGGTGAAGGTGATCGTGGCCAGCACGACCGGTTCGGGCAGCCGGCCTCCGCCTCCGAGCATCGGCCGGATGCCGCCGCGAAGCACCGCGAACGTGGGCAGGGCCAGTGCTCCGCTGACGGCGGCGATCCGGGCCGAGCGGCGTGCTCTGCCCGGGCGCCCGGACAGCGTTCGATCGTCCGCATGCGGTACGACGATCCGTAGCGCCCTGTTGCAGACCATGAACAGGCCGAAGAACCCGCCCGCGCCGATCGCGGTCGCGGTGGCGAACAACAGGGGGTCGGTCCAGTGTTCGCCGAGCGTCATCCCGGTGCTGAGCATGAGTCCGATGACCAGCGCGGCTGCCGCCGCGAGCGTCATGACGTACCGCCGGGCGAATCTGATCACGTCGTCACGGCTCACCACGCCGGCGATCCGACGTGTGGTCCGAGACGCCTCGGTCAGGGCCGGGAGATCGTCCAGCCAGTCGCCTTCCGGACCGCGGGCGTCGCGGGGCGGCAGCCGGCGGAACGCCCACCGCTGCGTCAACAGTCCTGCTGCCACCGCCGCGGTGAGGGGGGCAAGCGCTGCTATGAGCCAGGGTGTGGTGTGGTTCCAGAGCCGGTGGTCGGCCCGTACGGTGACCGCGAGCCAGTCGGTGACGACCGTGGCCGCGACCAGCAGGGTGCATACGAGCGCGGCCCGCAGCAGCTGTGCGACCCGGAACACCGGCTGGGGGCCGCGTCCACGCAGCAGCCGAGCGCGCATCATGGTCAACACGGCCAGCCCCGGGACGATGAACTGGGTGAAGGACACGACACCGTCGTAGGGGTCGTCCTGCCAGGGGCTGCCCGCGCGAACTGCGTGGACCTGGGTCGTGAGGAAGGCGAACACCGTGAAGGCCGCTGCCTCGACGACCGAGACCCACAACGCCGTCGCCACGGCCGATCGTGCCCGGTGCCCGGCTGGGAGTACCCGCATTTCAGATTCCGTCGACAATGGACGCCTTTCAGCTGTTGATGTCACGGCGCAGGAAGAGCACCAGCGCGGCCGCGTCCAGCAGGAGAAGCGGGAGGGTGGCATGGAACACGGCCCCGGCCGTCGTACCGCCCGGCGCGACGTGACCGAGGGTGAGGTCGTGTAGGACAGAGCCCGGCAGCCACCTGTCCAGTTGGGCGGAGCGGCCTTGCAGGACGGCTTCGGCGGGCAGGATCCAGCCGAGGGTCACGGTGAGGGCGACGGGCACCGACCGGGTCATCACTCCCACGGCGTGCCCGAAGACCGTGAGGGCCGCGCAGGCCACAGCAAGTTGCGCCGTCGCGATCGCCGTCGCTCCGCCGGAGGGAACAGGGCCGAACACTCCGCTGACCAGGTAGGCGCTCAACCCCATGATGAGGGCGGTGCCCACCGCGATGGTGAGCGAGGCGGCGAGCTTTCCAAGGAACACCGGGCCTCGCGATCGAGTGGAGATGATCCACGGGCGGATGGTCCCGCTACTGAAATCGCCGGCCGTGACGGTCGCGGCTCGGCCCATGAGCAGAGTCGCGACGAAGATGGCGGCCTGGCGGAATCCCCACAGTGGCGGCTCGTGCTGTGGGCCGGCGTTCGACATGCTGAAGATGGCCAGGCAGAGGCAGAGCAGCAGCAGGCAGCCGGTGGCTCGGCTGGTGGAACGGAGTAGTTCGGCGCGGTAGGTCCTCATGAGCGGGCTCCGGAGATCGCTGCGTGGAACGCCTCTTCCAGAGTTGGTGTGAGGTGGCCGAGTTCGACCAGGCCGATGCCGGAGGCGGCCGCGGTGGTGAAGATCCGCCGGGCCGTCCGGTCGGGGTGTCGGCCGTCGGCCGGGACTCGGACGCCATCCGTGACCTGCCGTGCCGGGATTCCCTCGTCCCGGAGCAGTGCGGTGAGCCGGGCCGTCGCCTCGGCGTCCTGCGCTCGGACGCGCAGGCTTGGCGGCCCCACGAACGAAGTGAACGGGCCGTCGTAGAGGACCTGACCGTCGTGCAGGACGGCGAGGGTGTCGGCGACCCCTTCGAGCTCTCGGAGCATATGCGTCGACACGATCACCGCGGTGCCGCGGTCGGCGATGCGTCGGATCATCAAGCGGAGGTCGGCGGTGGCCTCGGGGTCAAGGGCGTTGGTCGGCTCGTCCAGCAGGAGCACGGCCGGTGACCCCAACAGTGCGACGGCGATGGCCACTCGCTGCCGATAGCCCTGGGACAGAGCACGGACGCGGCGCGACATGACCTGCTCGATCCGAGTGAGCGCCGCCACGGATTCGACGTCGTCCGGGTTCGCGCCGGTGAGGATGCGATGAATACGAAGGTTGTGACGCACCGTCAGCCCGGTGAACAGCGCAGGAGCCTCGATCATCGCCGACAGCGGGCGTCGTCCCTGCCCGGTCGGCACCGTCACCGAACCCTGCGTCGGCTTGATCAGGCCGGTCATGACGCGCATGAGGGTCGATTTGCCGGCGCCGTTGAGGCCGACAAGGGCTGTCACCTCGCCGCGCTGGGGCGACCAGGAGACCGAGCGGACGGCGGTCGCGGATCTGAACTTCTTGGTCACGCCCGTTACGGCCACGGGAGATTCGTCGTTCATGGCCGCAGATAGTACACGCCGCGTAGTACTCATCGCGTAATACTCGGTGCGTAGTAAGGTGACTTCGGAAGGAGCCACTGATGCAAGCCAACGACGCTCAAACGCTGGTGTTGTGTGTGCTGGCCGAAGGGCCGCTGCACGGTTACGCCATCAACACCGCGATCGAGGAGCTCGCCGGGCGGCGGTTGGGGCCCGGCAGCCTGTACGGGGCCCTGACCCGTCTGGAGGCCAAAGGGTTGATCGAGTCGCTCGACGAGAGCGGCCGTCAGCGTCCAGTGCGGCTGACGCCCCAAGGCCGCCAGGTCCTGGAACAGGAGCTGCGGACCATGGAACGGGTCGCCACCGAGGGCCTGCGGAAACTCGGGTTCGGTCCGGCGTGAACCTCGCGAGGACGCTGGTCGGGCTCTACCCGGCGGCCTTTCGGAGTCGATGGGGTCCGGCCCTGGAACACGAGATCCGGGCCGGCGGGTGGAGGTCCTGGCCCAACCTGGTGGCCGGGATCGCCGACATGTGGCTGCACCCGGTCGTCTGGCCCGCCGAGTCCCGCGCGCAGCGCTGCCAGCGGGCGGCGACGATGGCGGTCGCGATCTCGGCCGTCTGCTGGTTCGTCACGCACGCGGTCGTGGAGTTGCACACCCCGCCGTCGGCGAAGGTCGCCCGGTCCTGGCCGATGAGCGCCTGTAGCCTCCTGATGCTCCTCGGGCTCGGCCTCGTCGCACCTCGTCCCCGCATGACCCTCAAGGCCGTGATCGCGGTGGTCCGCTGCGCCGCCATGCGATTCGCCGTACCGGTGACGGTCGGCGCGGGCGTGGTGCTCTGCGTCAACACCCGCGTCTACGTCGCCGCACCGACGCTGCTGAAACCGGCGCTGCTCGCCTGCTGGTGGACCGTGCTGGCGCTCGCGGCGATCCAGAGTTGTCGGATCGTCGCAGCGCTTGGTCAGGCCGTGGTCGTGCCACCCCACCCCGGACGCCTACGGATCGGCCTGTGGGTCCTGGCCGCCGCGGTGACCGCGCCTGGCCCCATCCTCCTCCGGGCTTCCACGACCAGCGGACACCTCGACCTGCTGTCCGCCGCGTCGGGTGCCGGGCTGCTCGTCCTGGCGCCGGCCTTCGTCGGAACACTTCACGACATTCGCCACCTGTCGCCTGCCGACTGAAAGACGCTCCACAGCGTTCCCGGGCCAGTCGCACGTTCCCCTCACGACTCCGAAGCGCGCCGGTGACGGCGCCCGAAAGCGAAAGGTGTCCGATGATCGGTCCGTTCTACTCGTTCTACGCGCGTCGCCTGCGCAGGCAGGTCATGGCGGGTCCGCTGCCCGAGCACGTCGGGATGATCATGGACGGCAACCGCCGCTGGGCCCGGCAGATGGGCCTGGAGAACCCGAGCCTCGGGCACAAGTACGGCGCCGAGCACGCCGAGAACGTCCTGTCCTGGTGCGAGAGCGTGGGGATCAAGCACGTCAGCGTGTTCCTGTGCTCGACGGAGAACCTCCAGAACCGTGGTGACGCCGAGGTCGCCTTCCTCATGCGGGTCATCGAGCAGATGGTGGCGAACCGGCTCGGCCGCCGGGACGCCCGCTGGCAGGTCCACGTCGCCGGCATGCTGGATGCGCTGCCCGATACGACGGCCCGTGCCCTCAAGGACGCGGTGGAGGCCACCCGCGACTGCGCGACCGGCGCACACGTCACCCTCGCCGTCGGCTACGGAGGCCGGCAGGAGGTCATCGACGCCCTGCGCGAGCATCTGTACGAGCGGGCCGAGGCCGGGGAGTCCTTGGCCGACGCGGCCTCGGCCCTGACGGTGGACGACATCGCCCGGCATCTCTACACGGCCGGGCAGCCCGACCCGGACCTCATCATCCGCACCAGCGGCGAACAGCGGATGTCGAACTTCCTGCTCTGGCAGAGCGCCTACTCGGAGCTGTACTTCTGCGAGGCCAACTGGCCCGCGTTCCGCGAGATCGACTTCCTCCGGGCCCTGCGCAGCTTCGCCGCCCGACAACGCCGTTACGGTGCCTGAGGAATCGTGCCAACGACGCTCGAACTCTCCGTTTCCGATCGGGCGCTGCCACAATGGCCAGTGGGCGGTTCCGCCTCCAGGGGGCATGCGCTGCACCAGACGACATCAGAGCTGGGAGAGGGGATGGCTGGCCGACCTAACCCACGACCGAGCGGGAGCCTTGAGAGCGAGATCGTGGCCTGTCTTGCGGCCGCCGACCGGCCGCTGACGCCCGCGGAAGTCCAGGCCGAGCTCGGTGGCGATCTGGCCTACACGACGGTCATGACCACCTTGACGCGTCTGTACTCAAAGCGCGCGTTGACCCGGAAGCCGCACGGCCGTTCCTACGCTTACGAACTGGTCGGCGGTCCAGACGGGGTCTCGGCGAGCATTACCGCACACCAAATGCAGAAGCTGCTCCAGGCCGGCATCGATCGAGCCAGTGTGCTCTCGCGCTTCGTCGATGGTCTCGATGAAGAAGCGGAGCAGATTCTGCTCAGCCTGCTCACGCGGGGTTCGGCTGACGATCAGAGCCCGGCGGACAGCGCCCAGGCCCACAGCCGGCGAAAGTCATGATCGGGCCGATCGCGGTACCGCTGCTCGCCGTCGTCCCGGCACTCATCGGCATCGCCTGTTCCCCGGTTGCGACGCGGTTCGCCCGGCACATCCACCCGGTGGCCGCGACCGTGCTGCTGACCGGACTCGCGCTGACGGTATCGCTGGCCACCGGCCTGATGCTGTGCCTGGCCGCCTACCTCGGAACACTTGAGCTGCTGCCCGCGCTGCACCCGCACGACTGGTCCGTCACGGTCCTCCACGCCTCCATCCCGATCCCAGCCGCAGCCGGCATGGCGGCCGGCGCGCTTGCCGTCGTCCTCCTCAGCCGAGCCTGCATCCACGTCGCGCGGGTCGTAGCCGGCACACGACGAACCGCGATCGCGGCCGCCGCCCTGTCGCCGTTGGGCGATCTTGCGATCGTCGACGACGACGCCATGCATGCCTATGCGGTTCCTGGCCGTCGTCAGCTCATCGTCGTCTCCAAAGGGCTGCTCCGGTCCCTGTCCGGGCCCCAGCGACGGGCTCTCCTCGCGCACGAGCGCACACATTTGCGTTATCACCATCACCTCTACGCACAGCTGGCGAGGCTCGCGGCGTCAGCCAACCCCCTCATCCATCCCGTCGCGCGCGCCGTGGACGGCTCTCTCGAACGGTGGGCCGATGCCGCGGCGGCCCGTGCGGTCGGCGATCCGAGCACAGTGGCTCATGCGCTCGGCGTCGCAGCCCTTTCCCGAAGCGCCCCGCCGGTACGGTCTCTCGGCGCGGCTCACCACGATGTCGTGGATCGAGTTCGTGACCTGCTGGAACCCCCGAGGCGACGTATCGATGCCGCTGTCGCACTGGCCATCGCCACGATGCTGTGCTGGACCAGCACAGCCGCAGTGGTCCTGTATGTCCACAGGCTGATCGAGCTGGCCGAGACGGTATCGCGGTGATGCGTCCGCTGACCTCAGGGCGCTGACTCGGCAGTGGGGCGATTACGGCTTGAGGCATCTTCCTCCACCCGATACCCAGGTTCTTCGCCGATGCGATCGTCGTCTCGGCCAGCGCACGAGCTGGCCGAATCCCGCGTCCCGCTCCCACGTGGCCGCAGTCGAGCTGGGCCGGCGAAACGCTTCACGATGGGCAGGCCGACCTGTTCTCCCGCCCATGCGACGAGGGCGCCGAGCAGTAGCCCGGCCACGACGTCGTGAGGGTAGTGCACACCGATGTACACACGGGAGGCGGCGATCACGACGGCGTTCACCGCGGCCACGACTCCGAGCCTGCGATCGATCCGCCATACGGCAACGGCGGCCGCCGCCGCGAGGACGGCATGGTTGCTCGGGAAGGAGTAATCGCCCAGCGGCGGGCAGGCGCTCACAATGTGCCCGACGGCCGGCAGCGTCCGACACGGGCGTTGCTCACCGATCCCTAGCTTGACGACGGCACTGACCAGGTAGGCCACCGCCATCGCTCCCGGGACCCACAAGGCGCGCCAGACACCACCGCCCCGCCGGAGTCCGGCCGCCGCCAGCACTATGAAGAGCACCAAGCCGTAGTCGCTCCACAGATTCACCGCCGCGTTCAGCCACGGGGTGTGGCGGGCCAGCGTGACCATCTCGCGGTAAGCGCCGTCGTCGAACCCTGAGAACACCAGGACCGCGCCCCTCCCAAATCTCTACATCGATGTAGATGCCAGATGAAGATCCCACGATGATCGCCCGGACGTCACGCGATCACAGAGTGCTGCATACTATCTCAGTAGTACTATCGGCTCGATAGTTTCAATGACGGCCATGCGTGGATTCGAGGCAATGCAGCACTTCATCGCTACTTACACCTACCTCGCGGTCTTCCTCCTCATGGCCGCCGAGTCGGCCTGTATCCCGGTGCCCTCAGAACTCATCATGCTGTTCGGCGGTGCACTGGCCGCAGGGGCGGTGAACGGCGCCCACCCCGACATCACCCTGATCATCGTCGCCGGCGCACTCGGCAACGTGGCCGGCAGTTACGTCGCATGGGCGGCGGGCCGGTACGCCGGCCAGGCGACACTGCGCCGTTGGGGCCGCTACGTCTGGCTCAGGGAGGATGACATCGATCGCGCCGCCCGCTGGTTCGACCGCTACGGCGCGGCGGCGGTGTTCTTCGGCCGCATGCTGCCGGTGGTGCGCACGTTCGTCTCCCTGCCCGCCGGGTTCGCCGCCATGCCCCCCGTGCGTTTCGGCATATACACACTTGCCGGTTGCATTCCATGGACGGCGGCGCTGGGTGTCGCAGGCTACGCGGTCGGCCGGAACTGGCAGCGTATCGCCGACGCCTTTCACGGTCCGACGTACGTCGTCGCCGGCGTCGTCGCCGTCATCGCCCTTGTCGCGGTAGGCGTTTTCGTCCGACGGCGCCGGGCGCAGGACGCGGCCTGACCTTTCCTCAGATGGTCAGGCCGGCGCGTTCGGTCACGAGCGTGAACGTCCGTTCCCAGCGGTCGACGACGATGTCCGGGGCGTATCTGCGGACCGAGACACGGGCCGCCTCCCCGAACGAGTCGCGCAGGTGCTCATCGTCCATCAGGCGCTCCAGCGCGGCGGCGAACGCGGTCACGTTTCCCGGTGTCGCCACCAGCCCGTCTTGCCCGTCCGTGAGCAGTTCCCGTACGCCCGGCGCGCAGTCGAAGGCGACGGTCGGCAGCCCGTACGCCATCGCCTCGATGATCGACATCGGGAAGCCCTCCTCGCGCGAGGACAGCGCGAAGATCGATGCGCCGGTCAGCGCGCCCTCCAGGTCGGAGGTCGGGCCGGGGAACTCCACACTCGCTGCGACGCCGAGTTCGGCCGCGCGGCGGCGAAGGGCGTCCTCCTCCGGGCCCGATCCGTACAGGCGCAGCCGCCACGATGGGTGGCGAACGGCGATCTCCGCCCAGGCTTCGAGCAGCATGTCCTGCCCCTTCTCGAAGGACAGCCGCCCGAGCCGTACGACCACCGGATCGGTACGCGGGGAGGTCGACGCCGGTTCGACATGGAGGGGGTTGGGCATCGCGGCGGCGTTCGACATGTCGTCGAAGGCCCATGCGTCGGCGTCGGCCTGCGTGAGCGCGAGCAACTGGTCGGCCCGTGCGAAGTAACGTTTGACGCGCCGATACCGCGAGGACTGCCGGGTCGCGGCGTACGACTCATGGCTCATGCCGATCACCGGCATTCCGGCGGTGTCGGCGCGCGCGACCCACTCCATCGCCCAGACCTGCGCCGCGATCACGATGCCGCCCGGTGAGGCGGTCCGGAACAGCGCGCTCAGCCGCGCGGCGCCGCGGCGGACCGTGGCCCGATGCGCGAGCCGGGACGCGGCCCCGCGCCGCGGCCGGGGCCGGCGCTCGTGCAGCACGGTGACGGCGTACGGCGGGTTCTCGCCATAGTCGTGAGCACGGTCGGCACGGGTGACGCCGACGAGATGGACGCGATGCCCCTGCTCGGTGAACAGGCGTGCGATCTGATGCGCCCAGCGCTGCAGGCCGCCGAGCTCGTCCACGTTGTTGCACACGATGAAGATGTCGCGAGCGTCAGCCACGGGGGCCTCCGGAGAAGAAGCGTTCGACGATGGCCTTGGCGGCGGTGCCGGTGTCGTACTCGCCGAACCGCTCGACGAACCGGTGCCGCCGCTCGGCGTGGTCACGATGGACGCGGTCGAGATCGGCGAGGATGGCGAACAGCCCTTCCTCGTCGCGGATCACCGGCCCGGGCGCGTGCTCGGCGAGGTCGAAGTACGTGCCCCGCCGGAGGACGTATTCGTCGAGGTCGGGGGTGTAAAGGATCACCGGGCGGTCACGGAGCGCGTAGTCGAACATGACCGACGAGTAGTCGGTGATCAGGGCGTCGGCGAGGAGCAGCAGCGGCGTGACGTCGTGCACGCCACTCACGTCGATGACGGTGCCGCGCAGCCCGGGAGGAACCACCGCCGTGCTCAGGTAGTGCGAGCGAACGAGGAGCACGTGGGAGTCCCCGAACTCACGGGCGAAGCGTTCGAGGTCGAACGGCGCCGCGAAGCGCCGGGTCGGCCGGTCGTTCTCGTCCGCGCGGAACGTGGGTGCGTAGAGCACGACGGTACGGGTGTCGTCCGCGAGCCCCAAGCTCTCCCGCAGCGCGGCCGTCTCTTCCGGGTCGCCGCCGTTCACCAGCCGGTCGTTGCGTGGGTATCCGACCCGCATCATGGGTGAGGTCACGCCGAGACCCGTGGCCAGTGTCCGGACGTCGTGCTCGGACCGTACGAGGAAGTGGTCGAACCGGCCGGCCATCAGCCGCCGGCGTACGTGCTCGGCCCAGGTGCTCTGCTTGACCGAGGGCTCGTCGAAGCCCATCCGTTTGTACGCCGAGCCGTGCCAGGTCTGGAGGTAGGTGGTCTGGCGGCGTTTGGTGAGTCCGGTCGGAAAGCCCTGGTTGTCGACCCAGTACTCGGCCCGGGCGAGCGCGTGGAAGTACGCCCACGAGCCTCGCCGGACCAGGGTCGCCTCGGCCGGGAAGCCCTGCTTGCTGGTGCTGTAGGACCAGATCGCCTGGTGCGGTGTGCCGCGCTCGCGCAGTTCCCGGTAGATGTACTTCGGGTTGTCGGAGTACTGGGCGCCGAGGTGGCTCTCGAACACGACAGTGCCCTTCTTGACCGGAAGCCGTACCAAGACCCGGTTGAAAACCGCGATTTTCGTGGCACGGCCGGTCAGCCGCTTGACCAGCATTTTCTCGGCGTGGACAAGGAATCGCCACACCTTGACGCCGAGGTCCGTACGGGCCAGCCCGCGCAGCAGGGGCAGGACGGTCCGGGCGGGAAAGCGGCGACCGACGATACGGAAGGCGAGCTCGCCCGAGTCGGCGACGTACGCCTCCAGGTGGTCGCCGACGACCCGGGTCAGCCGTGGCCGTACCGGCACCGTGATGTCCTCGTGGGCGGTCCACGGAGAGGTCACGCGAACGCCGACCGTCTCATCGCCGGCGTCCACGCGCAGCCACAGTCCCCAGGTCTGGTCCACGAGGCCGATCGGCCGTATGGCGCGGCCCGGCGTGAACCCGGCCCGCCAGCCGATCCGCTCGCCGTCGTGCCACAGCGTCACCGGAACGCGGAAGGCACGCCCCTTCCTGCGGCGATCCCGGATCTCCAGCTTCCCGGCGAGCTCCGTGCCGGCATCGATCCGGCCAAGCGGGTTGACGAAGTCACCGGTGAGGAGAAGTTCGCGCCCTGCCTGCCGCGCCTCGGTCAGCCGGCCGCCGAGGGTGAGCGTGCCGAGCGGCGCGGAGTGGATACCGAGATCGGTGACGTCGAGAATCCGACGGCCCACCTCCGTACTGAGGTAGGCGCCGGACCAGTAGATCCGCCCGTCTCGCTCGACCGGACTGATCGACAGCGTCGGCGCGCTGCCCTTCCTCGGCGCGTGGTCGGCCGCCGCCATCGCCGCACGCAAATCGCCCTGCACGATCAGATAGGCGGCGACGCCCATCATCGGGTTGCACTCCTCGAAGACCGCGGTGTCCATCGTCTCGAGGTATGCCTGGGCCAGGTCGAGAAAGGTTTCGCGATACTCCCGATCGCGACTACCCAGCTCGCGGAGGTAGAGCAGCAAGTCGTGGTTGAGGAACTTGACGTTCTTGTGCTTGATCAGGTCTGTGGCACCGCGCAGCCGGAAGGTCGCGTCGATCCGCCGGTGGATCTCCAGCCGATCGGCGAAGTTACGCAGTTCGGACCGGCGGTGCGTGATCGAAAGGGTCTCGCCGCGCGGGACGACGATCCAGTTGTAGACCCGGTGCGGGATGATCGCGATCTTTCGTGCGCCGGCATAGGCCTGCGCGCTGAACAGCAGGTCCTCGTAGTGGAGCCGGTCGACGAATCGCAGGTCCTCGCGATCGAGGAACTCGCGCCGATAACACTTGTTGGTCGAGAGGGTGTCGTAGAGCAGGTCGGGTTCGTCCGAGATGCTCGTGAGGACTCGTGACTCTCGATACAGGGACGGGTACCAGCTCTGCTCACGTTCCGGCTGCACGCGGACGCAGCGTCCGGAGACCAGATCGGCGCCGGTCTCCTCGGCGGCGGTGACGAGGTTCCGGCACGCGTGCGGGTCGAGCGTGTCGTCGCTGTCGAGGAACATCACGTACCGGCCGTTCGCGTGATCCATTCCGACGTTGCGTGGCCGGCCGCAACCGCCGGAGTTCTCCGGCAGGGTGACCACCCGCACGCGGTCGGGCCGGGCTGCGGCCAGCCGCTCCGCCACCCGTGGCGTCGCGTCGGTGCTGGCGTCGTCAACGATGACGATTTCGACTTCGGCCAGCGACTGGTCCAACGCCGATTGGACCGCGCGAGCCAGGCGGCCTGCGTCGTTATAGACGATGACGATGATCGTCACATCGGGTTCTGAAACCAACAGGCTCACACTCATCGCCCTGATTCGAGGGGGAATTGTCACTATTGCGGCAGTACTACCGGGACCGTAGTAGTGCGATGGTTACCTGGAGGCAAACCGCGAACCCGACCTCAGGCGCCAGTTGCCCGGTGGAACGGTGACGAAGAGGGCGCCCGCCATGCGCGCGAGTTCGGTCAGCACCTCGCGGAGTCGGTGACACTCTCTCGACTGGTCACGGTCAGATGGCCCGGCGGCGCCACAGGACGGCGAAGGTGCAGGCGGCGGGCGGCAACGGCAGCCAGACAGTGATCACCCGGTACCCGAGCACCGCCCCGATGGCGACCACCGAGGAAGCGCCGGATAGTGCTTCTGCGAGCCGCCTCACGCACCGGGGAGCAGGAGGGTGAATGTCGGCGGTGACGGGCGAGCCAGGCGCAGGCGTCCGCCTTCGGCCTCGGCGAGGCGGCGGGCCATGGCCAGGCCGATGCCGTGCCCGGCGGTCGCCGTACGGCGGCGGAACAGTTCATCGTCTGAGCGGTCGATGCCCGGTCCCTGGTCGCTGACGTCGATCGCCAGTGCGTCGCCGGCGTCGCGGACGTTGACCGTGACGGTGCCGGCGCCGTGGCGGATGGCGTTTTCGAGGAGCACGCGGAGGATCTGGCGGGCGGCGGCGGTGGAGGCATCCGTGGTGGGCAGGTCGGGAGCGACCCGGATCCGCAGTGGGCGCCCCTTTTCGGCCAGGTCGGCGTGCCAGGTCTCCCGTGCCTCTTCGAGGAGGCCGTCCAGGTCGAGCGGCTCTTTGTGGCGGGGTACGTCGCGGGCCAGGGCGAGGAGGTCGTCGATGGTCCGCTGGAGCCGGTCCGCTTCGGCCATGGCCTGGTTGATCTCCTCCGCCCGCGTCTTGTCCGGGGCGTCGAGCATGCTCTCCAGCTGGAGCCGCAGGCCGGTCAGCGGCGTGCGCAACTGGTGTGAGGCGTCGGCGGAGAAGGCGCGTTCGCGGGCGAGAAGGTCGCCGAGACGTTCGGCCGTGGTCGAGAGGCTGGCGCCGGTGGAATCGATCTCCGGTATGCCGCTGGGCCGGGCGCGCACGCTGAAGTCACCGTCGCCGAGCCGTTCGGCCATTGCCGACATCTCCTCCAGCGGCCGGGCGAGGCGCCGGGCCTGCCGGCGCGCGAGCAGGGCGGTGATGAGGACGGCCGCGCAGGCGACCGCCAGCATCAGGAGCCAGCTCCTTGCAATCCGCCGATAGACGAACATCTTGCCGGCGGCCGCGCGTATCGCACCGGTGACGTGCTCGTTGTTCGCGACCGGCACGGTGACGATGAGGTCGGATCCGTCCTGCCCGTTGGCGGGGACGCCGTGCAGGGCGCCGCGCACGGCGGCATCGGCCACCGCGGGCCCGTGGCCCCCGATCCGCCGCCCGGCGCGGTCGTAGACGGCCAGTTGGACACCTGGCTCGGTCGATGGCAACTCGGTGGGGTCTCGCCCGCTCAGCTGCGCTCCGGAAACGGTCACGGTCGCCTCGGTGGCGAAACGCGTCAGCTCGCTTCGCTCATCGGCCATGTAGTAGTGGGCGACTCCGGCGGCGAGCGGAATGCCGAACAGGCTGATGGCCAGGACGGCCGACAGCACGGTGAGCATCACGATCCGCCTGCGCATACGGCCTCCCCTCGAGCCTTCCGACCATGCTTGGGACAGTCTGCCTTCCCCCGCCTGCGCGGAAGGCCGCCGATGCCCGATTTTGCCGTCCGCTGGCCCTCGGTGAGGGCTCCTCTGGCCGCCACGTTCCTAGCGTCGTCGGCGCTGGCCCTGTCTCGTAGATAGGAGGGCGACCATGACGTATGCCCGCCGTGCTCTTCTTTGGAGCGGCGGCCTCTTGGCCGCGACCGCCATCTTCAGCGCCTGCGGAGACGGCTCGTCCGGCTCCTCCTCCACAAAGGCGCCACCGACCACACCGGTTCCCTCGTCGACATCGGAGAACAATCCGGCCGGCGACATCCCCGACAATCAGGTCTACGTACCGTTCTCCCCGCCCGGTGGCGGGTTCTCGATCAAGGTCCCCGAGGGCTGGGCGCGCAGCCAGAGCGGTACGGCCACCACCTTCACCGACAAGCTGAACAGCATCCGAATCGAGACGATGAGCGCCTCGGCCGCGCCAACGATCGGCTCGGCCACGACACAAGAGGTGCCGAAGATCAGGTCCGGGGCACACGGCTTCGTCCCCGGCAAGGTCACGACAGTGCACCGCAAGGCCGGGCAAGCGGTGCTCATCACCTATCGCGCCGACTCGGCACCCGACCCGGTGACCGGCAAGACGGTCACCGACGCCGTCGAACGCTACGACTTCTGGCACGCCGGCCGGGAGGTCGTCCTCACCCTGTCCGGCCCGACGGGAGCGGACAACGTCGATCCCTGGAAGCTGGTCAGCGACTCGCTGCGGTGGACGTGATGACCACCGAACAGCGTCCGAGCGCGCTCCAGGCCCGCACCCTCTACCGGTTCTTCCGGGCCGGTGAGGAGGAAACGCTCGCGTTGCAAGGCGTCTCCCTGACCCTGGAGCCGGGTGAGCTGGTCGCGGTGACCGGGCCGTCGGGATCGGGTAAGTCGACCCTGCTGTCGTGCCTGGCCGGCATCGACGAACCCGACGGCGGCGCCGTCCTGGTCGCGGGGCAGCGGATCAGTCACCGGTCCGAACCGATCCGCGCCGGCCTGCGCGCCCGCCATATCGGCCTGCTCTTCCAGTCCGCGAACCTCTTCGCGCACCTGACCGTCCGGCAGAACGTCGGCCTGGCCCAGCGCCTCGCGGGCCGGCGCGGCGCCCTCGGCATCGGGTCGCTGCTCGACTCGGTCGGCCTGGCCAAGCGAGGCCACGCCTATCCCGGCGAGCTGTCCGGCGGGGAGTCGGCACGGGCGGGCCTGGCTCTCGCCCTGGCCAACGACCCCGCCGTGCTCCTCGCCGACGAGCCGACCGGAGAGGTCGACTCGGCCGCGGAGACACAGATCCTCGACCTGCTACTCAGCCGCGCGCGAGAGGGGGTGGCGGTTCTGGTGGCCAGCCACAGCCCGGCCGTGTCCGCCGCCGCGGACCGCGTCATCCGGCTGGACGACGGAAAGGTACTGGCATGACCTCGGGCCACAGCCCCGTCTCGGCCACACCGGACACACCACCCGACCCCTCCGACCAGGCGCTGGCACGCTGCACCGGTGTCGCCCGCACCTTCGGGTTCGGCGTCGCGTCCGTCGTCGCCGTGCACGACCTGTCCTGCGCGGTGTGGCCGGAGGCGCGGATCGCGGTGACCGGCCCGTCGGGATCAGGCAAGTCGACTCTCCTGCATCTGATCGCCGGACTGGAGATCCCGACCGGCGGCACGGTCGACTGGCCCGGGCTGGGCGGCCTCCCGCAGGGACGCCCGGGGCTGATCGGGATGATCTTCCAGGGGCCCAGTCTGATTCCCACGCTGAACGTCACCGAGAACGTCGCGCTCCCCCTGCAGTTCGCCGGCATCTCGGCCGCCGCCGCGAGCGAGCGTGCGGCGCGCGCGCTCGACCAGCTCGGGATCGCGGAGATGGCCGCCAAACTCCCCGAGGAACTGTCCGGCGGTCAGGCCCAGCGTGTGGCGGTCGCCCGCGCGCTGGCGAGCCGTCCCCGGCTCATCCTGGCCGACGAGCCCACCGGTCAGCTCGACCACGAGGCCGCGGACCACGTCATCTCCGTGCTGCTGCGGGCCGCCGACGAGCTCGGCGCGGCCGTCGTCGTCAGCACCCACGACCCGAAGATCGCAGCACGCCTGCCGGAGCGGTGGACCATGTCCGACGGCGAGCTCACGCAACAGAACGGCTCTGCGCGATGACCTGGATCTGGCTGTACGGCCTGCTTCGCAGGCGTTCTTCCCGGCTGGTCGCCACTGCGGGCGGCATCGCCGTCGCCGTCGCCCTGCTCGGCTCTCTGGGAGCCTTCCTCGCGGCGTCCAAGGCGACGATGACCAGGCGAGCGGCAGCCGACGTGGGAGTCGACTGGCAGGTGCAGGAGAGCGGCGGCGCCGATCCGAACGCCGTACTCGCCGCCGTCAGATCCGCCCCTGGCGTCCGTACGGCGCTGCCGGTGAACTTCGGTCAGAGCAGCGGGTTCTCCACCATCGGCGCCACGACGCAGACGACCGGTCCCGGTGTCGTCCTGGGCCTTCCGGACGGCTACGCGCGCGCGTTCCCCAAAGAGCTGCGCTCGCTCGCCGGCTCCGCGTCCGGCGTGCTGCTCGCCCAGCAGACGGCGGCCAACCTGCACGCCCGGCCCGGCGACACGGTGAGCGTCGGCCGGGCCGGGCTCGGCACAGCACAGGTCCGCGTCG
The DNA here is from genome assembly GCF_050936355.1 of Actinoallomurus sp. CA-142502. Lineage (NCBI taxonomy): Bacteria > Bacillati > Actinomycetota > Actinomycetes > Streptosporangiales > Thermomonosporaceae > Actinoallomurus > Actinoallomurus sp. CA-142502. The sequence continues at coordinate 4,829,815 of NZ_JBNJMY010000001.1, read as the reverse complement.
ACGGCGTGGTCGACCTGCCACAGGCCGACTCCCTCTTCCAGAAGGTCGGCGCGCCCCCTGGTTCGCAGCCGTCCGCGCCACCGGACAACGTGCTTCTCCTGCCTCAGGCAGGCTGGCATCAGATCTTCGATCCGCTCGCCAAGGGCCGCCCGGACCTGGTCACCACCCAGATCCATGTCGCGCGCTCGCATCGGCTGCCCGCCGACCCCGCGGCCGCTTATACCGTCATCACCGCGGCCGCGCACAACCTCGAGGCGCGCGCGTCCGGCGGCGCGGTCGTCGGGAACAACCTGGGGGCAGCGCTGGACTCCGCCCGGCAGGACGCGGCGTACGCCCAGGTGCTGTTCCTGTTCCTCGGGCTGCCGGGTGCGGTCCTCGCCGCGCTGCTGACCGCGGCCGTCACCGGCGCCGGTGCCACACGACGCCGCCGGGAACAGGCGCTGTTGCGGGCCCGCGGCGCCTCCTATGGCCGGTTGATGCGGCTGGCCGCCGTCGAGGCAGCGGCTGTCGGTGTCGCCGGCAGCCTCGGAGGGCTGGGCGGCGCCGCGATCGTGGGAATCCTGGCGTTCGGGTCGGCACGGTTCGGCGCCACCACCGCGACCGCCGTCGTCTGGACGGCGATCGCGGCGGCCCTCGGCCTGGCCATCGCCGCTCTGACCGTGCTGCTGCCCGCCCGCCGCGACGCGCGCACCTCCACCGTCGCCACTGGTCGTCTGACGGTCGGCCGGGTCCGCGGGCCGTGGTGGCGTCGGTACGGGCTGGACCTGATCCTGCTGGCCGCAGCGGGTGCCGTCTTCGTGCTGACCGGAAACAACGGATACCAGTTGGTGCTGGCTCCCGAAGGGGTGCCGACGATCTCGGTCTCCTACTGGGCTTTCGGCGGACCGGCCCTGCTGTGGGTGGGCGCCGGGCTGCTCACTTGGCGCCTCTTCGACCTGCTGCTCGGGTGTGGCCGACGCATCGTCGGAGCCGGCTTGCGCCCGCTCGCCGGCGGCCTGTCCGGCACGGTCGCGAGCGGCATGTCGCGGCAACGCCAGGTGCTCGGCCGCTCGATCGTGCTCGTCGCCCTGGCCGTGTCGTTCGCCGCCTCCACCGCCGTCTTCAACGCCACCTACCGGCAACAGGCCGAGGCCGACGCGCTGCTCACCAACGGCGCCGACGTAACCGTCACCGAGTCCCCCGGCGCCTCTGCCGGTCCTGACCTGGCCGGCCGGCTGGCGGCCGTACCGGGGGTCAAGGGAGTCGAGCCACTCCAGCACCGGTTCGCCTATGTCGGCGCGGACCTGCAGGACCTGTACGGCGTGAGGCCCAGCACGATCACCCGGGCCACCGCGCTGCAGGACGCCTACTTCACCGGTGGAACCGCCCGGGAGCTCATGCGCACTCTGGCGGCCAGACCCGACTCCATCCTGGTATCAGCCGAGACGGTCAAGGATTTCCAGCTCAGCCCGGGCGACCTGTTCAACCTACGGTTGCAGGACGGGCGGACCAAACAGTTCACAACGGTCCCGTTCCACTACGTAGGCGTGGTCAAAGAGTTTCCGACCGCGCCCAAGGACAGTTTCTTCGTCGCGAACGCCGCCTATGTCGCGCAGCGGACCGGCAACGACGCCGTCGGTGCCTTCCTCGTCGACACCGGAGGCCACCGCATCGCGACGGCCGCGAACCGCGTCCGCGGCGCGCTCGGACCATCGGCAACGGTGACCGACCTGGCCACCACGCGTACGGTGGTGGGCTCCAGCCTCACCGCGGTGGACCTGGCCGGCCTGACCCGCGTCGAGCTCGTGTTCGCGTTGCTGCTGTCGGCGGTGGCCGGAGGGCTGGTCCTAGCGCTGGGTCTGGCCGAACGCCGTCGCACGTTCGCGATCGCCACAGCGCTCGGCGGCACGAGACGCCAGCTCCGCGCGTTCGTCTTCGGTGAGACGGCGGTCCTCGTCGTCGGTGGTCTCGCCGCCGGCGCGGCGATCGGGACGCTGCTGTCCCAGATGCTGGTCAAGGTGCTGACCGGGGTCTTCGACCCGCCGCCGTCAGTGCCTGCCGTGCCGTGGCCGTACCTCACGACGGTCGGCGTGGTCACCATCGCCGCCTTGGCGCTGGCGTCCGCCGCGGCGGTGCGGACGGCTCGACGGCCCGCCATCAGCGTTCTGCGGGAACTGTGAGACTCCGGCGGACGGGCGCCTCAGCGGCGCGGGCCGTCCAGACGATAGCCGTGACCGCGAAGCGTGACGATCCTCGGCATGGTCTCCGACTCGCCGCCGGCCGCCTCGGTCAGCTTCGCCCGTACCGCCGCGATATGGACGTCGAGCGTCTTGGTCGACCCGAACCAGTTCTCGTCCCACACGTCCGCCATCAGATCCTCGCGGCTGACGGCCTTGCCGGCGTCCGCGGCGAGACGGCGCAGCAGGTCGAACTCCTTCGCGCGCAAGGCGACCTCGCGATCACCGATGAAGCACCGGCGAGCCCCGGCGTCCACCATCAGGTCACCGATCCGGAGCTCCTGGCGCGCCGGGCCGGACGGGGCACCACGGCGCAGGTGCGCCCGGATGCGGGCCAGCACCTCGGCGAGGCTGAACGGCTTGGTGAGATAGTCATCGGCGCCCGCCTCCAGCCCCACGATGATGTCCATCTCCTCCTGCCGGGCGGTGAGCATCACCAGCACACACTCCGGCTGGACATGGCGAATCTGCCCGCACACCTCGATGCCGTCCAGATCGGGCAGGCCGAGATCCAGCAGCACCAGATCGAAGTCCGTGACGGTCGCCTCGCGCACCGCCCCCCGGCCGGTGCGTTGCCACACCACCTCGTGATCATGCATGCGGAGACGCGACTCGAGCATGTTCCCGATCGTCTCGTCGTCCTCCACGATGAGCAGCCGTGCCATGCCCACATCGTAGGGCGGCGACCGGCGTCCGACGGCGACGGGTGCGTACGGTGACCGGGCGAACGGACCAGGTGGCGGCCCATCCGGTGCTGGTCGTGGAGGACGATCACGGCGTACGTGACGTGCCGGCCCGCAGCCCGGGCACCGTCGTGACCAGCGCACTCCTCCTGGTAACGATCCTCGTGCTGGTCATCTACCCGGCCGTCTCACGGACGGAGGAGTGCCCGGCGGACGGCCGGCATGTTCAAGTCTGACCAGCACCAGTACGAACCGAGCGCGACGTTACCTGGCGACTGCCCGCTTACTCCGCGGCTCCAGTAAGCCGGTCGCTTGCCGCCGTCTTTCCAGCCTCTTACCCGGCTCTCCCTACGTTGGCCACACCACTAGGGAGGAGCCGGAGAATGCACAGGTCATCATGGCATCACCACGACGTGGCGCGATGATCGAACAGGAGGTCGTACACGGCGGAGCCTCACCTACGGCCAGCGAAACGAGCCCGGATCACGATCGGCGGTCCCGAGCCGTGTGGTGGTGCCTGTGGACCTGGACGGCGATATGGACCGGCCTGCGCCTGCCGGGCGGCGGCGGCTCGTGGCACTATTTCGCCCAGGGCAGCCGGCTGTTGTTCGGCGACGATCCAGGCCAGGGCCTCCACCTGTACGCCGCCCATCCCGACCTGCAGATCGGGCCGATCGCCTTCCTGGTCGCAACACCACTGCGGCTACTCGGAGCCACACCTGGCCGTCTCCTGGCGCTCACCGCGATGAGCCTCACCGGGCCGCTCGTCCTGTACGCACTGTGGCGCCTGGCCCCGGCGGGTACGCGGCAACCATCACGGCTGCTCACCACCGGACTGCTCTTCCTTCCGGTCTGGGCCGAACTGGTCACCCACGCCGGCCACCTGGACGACGTCCTGGCGCTGCTCTTCGCGGTCGCGGCCCTGCACGCGGTCAGATCCGGCCATCCGGTCGCCGCCGGCCTGCTGGTCGCGGCCTCCGCCGACGCCAAGCCGTGGGCCGCGGCCTTCGCTCCCCTCCTGCTCGCGGTCGCGCGCCCCGGTCGATGGCGTGCGGCGGCCGCGTGCGCGGCCGGCGTGGCGGTGGCCTGGCTGCCGTTCCTGCTCTACGACGGGCACACGCTGACCGCGGCGAGCTTCACCATCCCGACAGCGACGTCGTCGGGCCTGCGCGCGCTCGGCTTCACCTACCCGCGCACCCCCTCATGGGACCGGCCGGCCCAGCTGGCACTCGGCTGCCTGCTCGGTACGCTCGCGGTGATCCGAGGCCGATGGCCCGCGGTCATCGTGCTCGCCACGGCCGCGCGGATCCTGCTCGACCCGGAGGTGTACTCCTACTACACGGCCGGAATCCTGCTCGGCGCCGTAGCGTACGACCTGGTGGTCTCCGATCGGCGATGGCCCTGGCTGACGACCGGCGGTCTGCTGATGCTGCACGTCGCACGTCTCGTGGCACACGTCGCACCGATCTCACTGCATGTTCTCGGGTTGCTGCGGGTCGGATACGTTCTCGTCGTGGTCGCGGTCACGCTGCTTCCCGGCAGCCGCCGTCCGATGAGCGGACATGATGCGGGCGCCGCTCACGCCTGCGGCTAGATCAGGTAGACAGGCGTGGCGGTCAGCGGCCCGGCAGGCGGAACGGGATGGCGCCGCCCACCGGCTACGCCGTTCCGGCGGCTCACCTGCGGCGGTGCGAGCCTCGCTCGACGTCCTTCCGGCTGACGGCGAGATAGCCCACGAACACGACGATCACGACGGCCAGGGCGAGGCTCACCGGTCCCGTGCCCAGGCCGAGGCCGCCGCGCGCTCGCGACACTCCCGCCCAGTCCGCGAACGAGGCGCCCAGCGGACGGGTGATCACGTACGCGAGCCAGAAGGAGAAGACGGGGTTCAGGCCGAGCCGGTAGGCCACGGCGGGGACGGCGATCAGCGCGGCGAACATCAGGCCGGAGGTGAAATAGCCCAGGTGCAGCGTTACCGCGGTCATGTCACCGGTGGCGGTGCCGAGGGCGAAGGTCGCGATGACCGTGGCCCAGTAGAAGAACTCTCTCCGCCAGGTGTGGATGCTGTGGATGGACAGCGTTCTCTCGGTGCAGTACCAGACCACGAAGATCACCGCCAGAACGACGATGAAGACAGCGGTCGAGGCGAAGTACGGAACGCCCAGTCCGACGTGGAGCACGTCGGCCGCCATCGTTCCGAAGACGCTCACCGCGACGATGCCGCTCCAGTAGATCCACGCAATATACCGCCGCACATAGAATTGCACTGAAAGAGAAATCGCCAGAACGGCTCCCGCGCAGCCGACGGCGATGATCGGATTGATTTGATGGGCGAGGAAGTCCGAGGTGGTCTCACCCATCCCGGTGGTCAGAACCTTTACGATCCAGAAGTAGATCGCGACTTCCGGCACCTTGCTCATCGCACGCCGCGAATGAGCAAAACTTCCATTCCGGTCGAGTTGCGTTGTTGTCACGAAAAGGAATGATTGCACATTCTTAGACGACCCAAGTAGGGCCATTAAGTAAATGAAATTTTAGGATCGGGAATCCGCCACCTCGCGGAGACTCAGGACATCCGTCGCGACAGACGCGGGAGACCACTTCCCAGAGCTCGCCGTCCAGGTGTCACCGCCGAAGCTCACCTGCTCGATACGGAGCCGCGCCGCGTGGGCGACCAGCCAGCCGCTGAGGGCCCAGCCGCGCGCGCGGCCATGCGTGCCACTGATACTCGTGGTGCCGAGCTCGGTGAGCGCGGTCGACCTCAGCGTGACCGCCGCCGTGGTGGCCGCAAGGTCGTGACAGCTCAGCGCGGCGGCCCTCTCACCGGTGAGAGCGCTCGCGAGGGCTCGCGCCTCCGGCTCCCATTTGGCGTACGCGTCCGGCTTCGCCGAATGCTGGACGAGCTGGGCGGCCCGGGTGAAGCTGATCGTCATCCAGCCGGGCTGCCGCAGCAGATGCTCATAAAACGCCATGCTCGCGTGCACGGGATCGGTGACTTGCCCGTGGGTCCCCCAGCCTTCACTCGGGCGTTGCTGGAAAAGCCCGGCAGAGTCCCGATCGCCGCCGGCCAGGTTAACGAGCCCGGACTCCTGCATCGCCGTGGCAAGCGCGACGGACACGGCGCGATCGGGAACGCCCATCCGCATACCGACGCCGGCGATCGTCGCCGCGTTGTCGGCCTGCGTGGTCGTGAGCGTGTAGTCGCCCGAGCCCGTGCCCGACACGGCGGTGACCACGCAACCCGGCCCGGACTTGAGGACAACGCGGAACACATACCAGCCGACCGTCGAAGCGATGACGAGGAGAAGGACGGCACCGGCCAGGACACCAAGACGAGCACTCGACATCGACAGACGTCCTCACCACGGGAGACACGCGATCTACTACCCGAATAGTAGCAAGGCGCGATCCCAAGACGACCACCAACGCGGGGACTGTAGAACTAGCAGCTGACCAAGCGGGTACTGGAGTCGGCTTTGGAGCGTGAGATCACCGATCACGTCGGCTATGACAAGCACGATGCGGCGGGGAGGCGTTCGTGGTCGCGGGCCAGGCGGCGGTGGGTGGTGATTCAGGCACAGGGTCCGTTCGACCGCCCACCGGCGCGGTAGGACATTGAAACCTTTCCGGCCTTCGGATTTGCGGACGATGATGCCGAGCACGCGGGCCGCTCATTCGACCAGCCGGCCCGCGAAACCGGCGTCGGGCGAAGACGAGGCGGCAGCGGCGAGCGGACAGGTATGTCTCCAGCAGCGTAGGACCGATCGGGCCGGGACATCGAGCTCGCCGGCTGCCCCTGTCCATCGCCGACTGGCGCATCGCAGACCCCGCCATGCTGTCGCCATCGTTCCTGGCCTACGTATCGTTCCTGGCTTACGTCGGCCATCCGGCCTATGGGCCGACGCCGGGACCGTACGGGGAAGAGGGACAGGGGGCGACGCGCTCGCGCAGGGCCCGGATCCGCTCCCGGACCGCGCGGCGACTGAGGGCCGCGTCGGGCACAAGGGAGTCCCAGCCGTGGTAAGCGCCGGGGTACAGATGGAACTCGGTCGGCACGCCGGCCTGGGCGAGACGGCGAGCGTAGTCGAGGCACTCGTCCCGGAAGATGTCCACCTGGCCGACGTCGATGAACGCGGGCGGCAGTCCGGACAGGTCGGTGGCCCGCGCCGGCGCGGCGTACGGCGGCACCTCGTCGGGAGAGGGGCCGAGCAGGGCCGTCCAGGCGAAGACGTTCTCCCGCCGGCCCCAGGACGGAACCTCCATGAAGCTGGACGGCGTCTCGTTGCGGTCGTCGAGCATCGGGTAGCACAGCAGCTGGAACACCAGGTCGGGGCCTCCGCGGTCACGCGCCAGCAGCGCGGCCGCGGCCGCCAGGCCGCCTCCCGCGCTCGCGCCGCCGACGGCGATCGCGCCGATTCCGAGCTCGTCCGAATGGTCGGCCGTCCACACCAACCCCGCGTAGCAGTCCTCCACCCCCGCCGGGTACGGGTGCTCCGGTGCCAGCCGGTAGTCGACCGACACCACCACGCAGCCCACGGCGAGCGCGTACTCGACGAGCCGGGCGTCGTCCGCCTCGACGTTCCCCATGATCATGCCTCCGCCGTGAATCCAGTACAGGCACGGAAGCGTCCCCGGCGGGCCGACCGGGCGGTAGATCCGAAGTCGGACCGGGGTGTGGCGCTCGGTGATGGTGATCCGCTCGTCGGACGCCTCGGGGACCACGAGGGCCGCGCGCTCCTTCCGGAACGCCGGCAGGTCCTCGTACCGGACCTCGGACGCGTCGAACGGGCGGACCGGTGCCGCGGCCAGGCCCGCGGCCAACTCGGGGTCCAGGTACATCTCGGGCATCGCCGGCCTCCTTGCTCGAAGCGCGAGTTTCCCGGAGAGTCTCGACTCTCGGCGATCGGATGGTCAATGGCACGGCCGATCGCTAATTCGTATTAGCACCCTTGACGCAGCCCGTGCCCATCCTCCAAGATCCGTTCATTAGGCCAGGTTAATACGTATTAGCAGGAGGGGGCCGGATGTCGGACGCGGCGTCGAGACGGATCACCCAGCGTGACATCGCAAGACTCGCGGGGGTCAGCCAGACGACCGTCTCTCTGGTGCTCAACAACCGGCCCGGCGACGAGACACGGATTCCCCGGGAGACGAGGGACCGGGTGCTCTCGGTGATCCGGGAGACCGGATACGTGGCCGATCCCGTCGCGCGACGCCTGGCGGACCGACACAACCGGATCCTTGGCGTCTTCACGTACGAACCGGTCTTCCCCAGCGCCACGGCCGACTTCTACCATCCGTTCCTGGTCGGCATCGAGGAATGCGCCGAAAGGCTGGGCTGCGACCTGCTGCTGCTGACCAGCGTGCCGGTCATCGACGGGCGGCGCCGCATCTACCACGAGGCCAACCGCCTTCGTCTCGCCGACGGCTGCGTCCTGCTCGGCCGCTCTCTCGACCGCGACGAGCTCGCCCGCCTGGTCTCGGAGAACTTCCCGTTCGTCTCGGTCGGGCGGCGCGACGACGCGGGCGGCCCCGTGCCGTACGTCGGGACCGCCTACGGTCCGGCCGTCCGCGCGCTCGTCGAGCGGGCCAGGGCGCTCGGGCACACCCGCCTCGCCTACCTCGGCCATGGCGAAGGAGCCGAGTCCCTGGCGGACCGGATGGTCGGCTTCCGCGAAGGTGCGGGTGACCTGCCGGTACGACACGTACGCCCGACCGCCGGCGGCCCGGCCGAGTGGCTCGACGCGCTGGAGGGGGTCACGGTCGTCTTCGCCGAGGAGTACGCGGACGCGGTGGCGCTCGTCGACGAGGCCTTCGGGCGCGGTCTTTCCGTACCGGCCGACCTGTCGATCGTGACCCTGGGCGATCCGACGCGCCCGGCGCGCACCGACATCGACTTCACCGGCTTCCGCATCCCCCGCCGGGAGATGGGCCGGCAGGCCATCCAGGTTCTGACCCGGCTGCTGGAGGGCGGCCCTCTCGTGCAGCGACTGCTGCCCTGCGAACTGGTCGTGGGCTCGACACTCAGCGGCCCCGCGGCGTGAAAGGAGCCATGTTGACGGAGATGGAGACCGACGTGCTGGTCGTCGGGGGAGGGCTCGGCGGAGTCGCGGCGGCGCTCGCCGCGCTGCGCGCGGGGCGCCGTGTCGTCCTCACCGAGGAGTACGACTGGCTGGGCGGTCAGCTCACCAGCCAGGCGGTGCCGCCGGATGAGCACACCTGGGTGGAACACTTCGGCGTCACCGCCGGCTACCGGGAGCTGCGGAACGGAATCCGCGCGTTCTACCGGAGGCACTTCCCGCTCACCGAACGGGCACGTGCATGGCGGGAGCTCAATCCAGGGGCCGGCTGGGTCAGCCCGCTCTGCCACGAGCCGCGCGTCGCCGTGGCCGTGCTGGAGGCGATGCTCGCACCGTACCGGGGCGGCGGCAGGCTTGTCGTGCTGCAGCCGTACCGGCCGGTCGCGGCGGACACGGACGGGGACCGGGTGACGGCGGTACAGGTCGCCCATCGGTACGGCGGCGACGAGATCACGATCTCCGCGCCGTACGTCCTGGACGCCACCGAGACCGGGGAGCTGCTGCCGCTGACGGGCACCGAGTACGTGACCGGGTTCGAGGCGGAGTCCGACACCGGCGAACCCGGCGCTCCCGCCGAGGCGCAGCCGCACAACATGCAGGCGGTCTCCGTATGCTTCGCGATCGACCACGTGCCCGGGGACCACACCATCGACCGGCCTCCGAACTACGCGTTCTGGCGCGACTACGCCCCGCCGTTCTGGGGCGGCAACCTGCTCGGCTGGCGTTCACCCCACCCTCGCACGCTGGAGATCACCGAGCGGAGCTTCACCCCCAACCCGGACGACGATCCCCTGGCCGTCCGGGCCGACCAGCGGCGCAACCCCGGGGACGGCAACCTGTGGACCTTCCGCAGAATCGCCGCTCGCCGGCTGTTCACCGAGGGGGCGTACGAAAGCGACATCACGCTGGTCAACTGGCCGATGATCGACTACTTCCTCGGCCCGGTCTTCGACATCGACGACGCGGACCGGCATCTCCGGGGAGTCAGGGAACTGTCCCGGTGCGTGCTCTACTGGCTGCAGACCGAGGCACCGCGTCCGGACGGCGGCACCGGCTTCCCCGGCCTGCGGTTGCGCGGTGACGTCACGGGGTCACCCGACGGGCTGGCGCAGGCACCGTACATCAGGGAGAGCCGCCGGATCCGGGCCGAACGCACCATCGTCGAGCAGGATCTGTCGATCGCCGTGCGCGGCGACAAGGGCGCCGTACGCTACCCCGACTCGGTCGGCATCGGGATGTACCGCATCGACCTGCATCCCTCGACCGGCGGCGACAACTACTTCGACGTGGCGAACAGCCCGTTCGAGATCCCTCTCGGCGCGCTCCTCCCCCAGCGTGTCGACAACCTGCTCGCCGCCGGCAAGAACATCGGCACGACGCACATCACCAACGGCTGCTATCGCCTGCACCCCGTCGAATGGAACATCGGCGAGGCCGCCGGCGCGCTGGCCGCCTTCTGCCTGGATCTCGGGACCACCCCCAGGGCGGTCCGTGAGGATCCCGGGCTGCTCACCGACTTCCAGGCCCGCCTCGAGGACCAAGGAGTCGAACTCCACTGGCCGGACATCGTCGGCTACTAAGGAGCCCCCAATGAAGATCACCAGGTTGCTGAGCCTCGGGCTCGCGATCCTGCTCGGCCTGGCCGCCTGTGGGGGCGGCGGGTCGGGCAAGGACAAGGGCGAAGTCTCGCTGCGCATGACCATCTGGACCAACAACGCCGACCATCTCAAGCTGTTCAACGGGATCGCCGACGAGTACCGCCGGACGCACCCGAACGTCGCCTCCATCAGGTTCGACCCGTTGCCGGTGGAGACCTACAGCACCGCGCTGACCACGCAGATCGCCGGTGGAAACCCGCCGGACCTCGCCTGGATCCTGGAGAACACGGCGCCCGACTTCGTCGCCTCTCACGCGCTGCTCCCGCTCGATGACAAGCTGAAGAAGTACCCCGGCTACCAGTACGGCGACCTGGCCGCCGGCCCGACCCGGCTGTGGCGCCAGGACGGATCGCTCTACGCCTACCCGTTCTCCACCTCGCCGTTCGGCGTCTTCGTCAACACCGACCTGCTCAAGAAGGCCGGCCAGAAGCCCCCCGCCGCCGGCTGGACCTGGGACCAGGCGATCGCGTCCGCGTCCGCGGTGCACCAGCGGACCGGAAAGGCGGGCCTGGTGGTCCGCGACTTCGACTACAAGGCGTGGGACAACCTGGCCACCGTATGGGGCGGGTGGGGCGCCGAGGCGTGGAGCGAGGACGGTAAGACCTGCGGCTTCACCAAGCCCCAGATGGTCCAGGCGATGACCTTCCTGCACAAGGCGATCTTCGACCAGAAGGCGATGCCCGGCCCCGGCACGTCACCGGACTTCTTCGCCGGCGACGCCGCCATGACCATCACCCAGATCAGCCGAGCCGCCCTACTCAAGGGCGCGAAGTTCCACTGGGATCTGGTGCCGCTTCCGGCCGGGCCGAACGGCGCGTACAACGTCATCGGCCAGGGCGGGCTCGGGGTGCTGAAGAATGGCAAGCATGCGGACGCGGCGGCGGACTTCCTGGCCTTCTTCACCGACCCGGCCAACTCCGCCAAGCTCGCGCAGTACTTCCCGCCGCCGCGCACATCGCTGCTGACGGCCGACGCCCTGGCCAAGAGCAACCCGCTGCTCAAGCCCGACCAACTGCAGAAGGTCGTCCTCGACGGCATCGCGAACGGCCGGGTCAAGCCCAACCACACCGGCGAGGCCGAAATCGCCCAGACGGTGCGCGCCGCGCTCGACCCGCTCTGGCGGCCGGGGGCCGACGTCCCGAAGGTGATGGCCTCGGTGTGCGGCTCCGTCCAACCGCTGCTGGCCAAGTGATGACGGTTCGGACTCCCGCTCGTACGGCCGTCACCGGCCGTACGAGCGCCCCCCGAAAAGCCGGGCGGTTCTGGACCGCCCGGCGCCGCGACCACCTCGTCGGCTACCTGTTCGTCGCGCCACAGCTCATCGGCAGCGTGATCTTCGTCCTGGTGCCCCTCGGCATGGTGGTCTGGTACAGCCTGAACGAGTGGAATGTGCTGGCGGGCACGTTCGACTTCGTCGGCGCGGACAACTACCGGCGGCTGGCCGAGGACCCCAAGCTGCCCTCCGTACTCACGGCGTCGGCCCTGTTCTCGGCCGGGCTGGTCGCGGTCAACCTGACCCTGGCCCTGCTCCTGGCGGTCCTGCTCAACCAGAGGCTGCGCGGCACCGCGGTCTTCCGCACCCTGTTCTTCTCCCCGGTGGTCGTCTCGCTGGTGGCGTGGACGATCGTGTGGGGTTTCCTCCTGCAGAAGAACGGCGGGATCAACGGTCTGCTGTCCGTGGTCGGCGTGACCGGTCCCAACTGGCTGCGCACGGGCGGCGGGGCCATGTTCTCCGTGATCATGGTGCAGGTCTTCAAGAACGTGGGCCTGAACATGGTGCTGTTCCTCGCCGCTCTCCAGGACGTGCCGGCGTCGGTGTACGAAGCGGCGCGGATCGACGGGGCGGGGGCCTGGCGGCGGTTCCGCTCCATCACCGTGCCGCTGATCAGCCCGACACTGCTGCTCACCTCGATCATCACCGTGGTCGGCTCGCTGCAGGTCTTCGCCCAGATCGCGGTCCTCACGCAGGGCGGGCCGGGCACGTCGACCACGGTGCTCGTCTACTACCTGTACCAGCAGGCCTTCCAGTTCCACCAGTTCGGCTACGGGTCGGCCCTCGCGGTGCTGCTGTTCGCGATCGTCCTGGTGCTCACGCTGCTCCAGTGGCGCCTCCGGAGGAGGTGGGTCTTCCATGAGGCGTAAGACCGTGCTGTACGGGCTGCTCTGCGTGCTGTGCGTCCCGTTCGTCTTCCCGACCTGGTGGATGGTCACCTCGTCGCTCAAACCGGTCGGCCAGATCTTCGCCTCGCCGCCGTCGCTGTTCCCCTCCGGCATCGACGCCGGGGCCTACCGCCAGGTCTTCACCCTCCAGCCGTTCGCACGGCAGTACGTCAACAGTCTCTACATCGCCGCCGTCGTCACCATCGGCACGATGGCGGTCTCCTCACTCGCCGGGTACGCGTTCGCGCGCATCCGGTTCCGCGGCGCGAACGCCCTGTTCTTCGTGATCCTGGTCGGCCTGCTGATCCCCAGCGAGGTCACCATCGTGCCGCTGTTCCAGATGTTCCACCGGTGGGGCCTGATCAACACGCACTGGCCGCTGATCCTGGTGCCCATCTTCGGTGCGCCGAGCGTGCTCGCCACCTTCATCATGCGCCAGTTCTTCCTGGTCCTGCCGAAGGAACTGGAGGAGGCGGCTCAGGTCGACGGGCTGGGCCGGCTGGCCACCTTCTGGCGGATCGCGCTGCCCCTGGCGCGCCCCGCGCTCGGCGCGGTCGCCATCTTCACCTTCCTGCAGAGCTGGAATCTCTACCTCGAACCGATCGTCTACCTCTCCTCACCGGAGAGGTTCACCCTGCCCCAGGCGCTCACCCAGTACGTCGACGCGTACGGCGGGCCGATGTGGAACGTGCAGTTGGCCGCGGCCTCGCTCACGGCCGTTCCAGTGATCATCGTCTTCGTGATCGCGCAGCGGCAGTTCATCGAAGGACTCGCGCACACGGGCCTCAAGTAACCGACGAATCCCGGAAGTGTTCCGTCCCCAAGGAGTTGGTCTTCCGTGAAACCGCACTCTCCCCTGCCCTCGACACGCCCCCTGAGCCGCCGTGGCCTGCTCACAACGGCCGGTGGAGCGGCCCTGCTCGTCGCCCTGCCGGTGAGCCGGGCGGGCGCCTCGGCGCCGGGCGCCCTGCCGGACCTGGCGCCGTTGCCGCCGGGAGCGCCGGACCGCAAGGTGTTCGCCCCGGCCGAGCAGCGCTACGCGCCGTACCTGGTGACCCTCGCGCCGATGGTCGACGACATGGACGACGACGGCTTCTTCGCCGGCGGCTGGTGGCGGTCGCCCGCCGCGCCGTACAACGCTCGCGTCCAGGAGCACGTCTACACCCTGAGCTGGTTCTACGCGAACGCCCGGCGTTGGAACCCCTACGCCGGCGACTCCGCGCTGCTCGCCGCGCTGGACGCCGGCCTCGGCCACTACCTGAGCCTGCAGCACGGCGACGGTTCGTGGCCGGAGTACTCCATCGGCGAGCACTCGATGCCGGCCACCGGCTTCGCCATGGGGTACCTGAGCAAGACTCTGGGCATCCTGCGGAAGGCTCGCGTCCTGCCCGAGCGTCAGGCTCAGATCCGGACGGCCCTGCGGTCCGCCATGACGTGGTTTCTGGATCCGGCCACCACCGCGATCTGGCAGACACCTCTGGCGTACGCCAACCAGGCCACCGCCGGGCTGGCCGGCGCGTCCCTCGCGCTGAACCTCGACCCCGACTCGTTCCTGCGGCAGCGTCTGACGGACGCCATCGCGCGGCTCGCCCGCACGGGCCAGAGCCCCGCCGGGTTCTTCATCGAGCAGCGCGGCATGGACATGAACTACAACTTCGAGGTCATGCTGCCGGAGACGGCCGACGCCTATCACCAGACCGGAGACAAGACGTTCGTGTCGATGGCGCGCGCCTTCGCCGACTGGCTCGGCTACAACCTGGTTCGCGAGCCCGACGGTTCCGGCTACATCGCCAACATCGCCCCGTCCACGCGCACCAGCAGCCGTTACTACGACGACATCCGGTCCGACCCTGACCGGACCGCGCTGAACTGGACGTTCGTCCGGGAGGTGCCCGAACTGGGCGCGTTCCTGACCACGCGGGAGGACCTCGCCGCCACGCGTGCCGCCTGGGCGGCCGACCCGGCACCGGTGCCCCCGCTGCAGAAGCAGGACACCTCACCGCGCATCCTCACCCACGCGATCTACGGCGAGAACTTCCCGACCAGGAAGGAGAAGAAGAAGGCCGTCGCGGACCTGCCGTACCTGAAGAAGACCCACTTCGTGGAGTTGCGCAGTGACCTGGGGCAGGACTTCCTGTACGTCCGGCGTCCCGGCCTCTACGTCGGTGGCTACTTCGGCACCCGCGCGACGACCCACACGCGTACCGGCCTGACCTTCCTGTGGCATCCCGCCGCAGGCATGGTGGTGCACTCGCTCAACGACAGTAACGAAACCTGCTGGGCCACGGTGCTGAGCAACGGCAACCCGGACGCCGCGGCGAACCAGCCGGCGGAGTACTTCGACGGCGAGCCGGGCGGACCGGCCTGGACCGGGAAACGCTCGCACAGCGAGGGCACGTTCGGGATCCGTTACCACACGGCGAACTCCAGCGTCCGAACCGACGTGATCCTCACTCACGACACCGTACGCCGCTCAGTGCAGGCCACATCGGCCGCCACCGAACAGATCCCGCTGATCCTGCACCCCACCGACAAGGTGACCTTCACCGACGGCACCCGCGCGACGTACGGCGCCGACACCGGCGCGACCGCCACGGGCCTGGACCTACGCCGCGGAAACACCGTGATCGCCATCCGCTGGGGCACGGCCCGGCCCGCCACTCTCCAGCACGGCGCGTCGACGTACTTCCGCGACGGCGAACGCCTCATCCACGTGCTGCGCATTCCTCATGGGGGCAGGCTGGACACCGTCATCAAGCTCGCCTGACGCAGTCTCTTCCGACTTTCGGGTCGCTCCCTCTCCCGTAACCGCGACATCCGCACGCGGTCCGGCGATGTGGGGCGGGAGCCACCCGTTCCGAGGATCGGGGACCGGTGTCGAGCCGGTGTCATCGGCGGTCTCCATCGCCCGTTCTGGGCGTGCCCGGTGCGGCGGCGAGTCCCGGCCGCGCGCGGGAACAGGTGGGCGAAGGCGCCCTCGACCGTGCCGCTGCGCGGCACGGTCGAGGGCGGTCCGGAGCTTCTTTGACGTGTCGGCGATGGTGTCGGAACCCGCCGGCGGGTAGTCCGTGCGGCCTCGAAACGGCTGTCGCCGAAGTACACGCCGTCGTAGTTGGTCACGGCGGCGAACCCGTCAGCCTGCAGCTGATCGGTCGCGTAGCGGATCTCGTCGACGGCCCAGGCTCCACTGCTCGCCGGGCAACGCATCGACGATCGACTCGAACTCAGTCGGCGTAACGATCCGCAGCGGTTTCTTCGCCACCGGCGGACCCGTCACCCCACGGCACGGATGCAGGAAAACGATCTGATCGTTCAACGCGGTCGTGAAGATCGACGCACTCTCGCAGATGTTGGCCGAGCACGTGGCCATGCCGTTCCCGCCAGGCTACTGCGGCCTGGACATCGTGCGGAGCAACGCGCGCTCTATACTCCGTGCACGTCCGAAGAACGCGAAGGAGTGCCCGCATGACCGGTGCGGACGACACACCCGGAGTCGCCGGCTCCAGTCCGGCCACCCGCCCCGATGAGGGGGAGATCCGGGCGCTCGTACAGCAGGGGACCAGCGGCGCGGGGCACATCATCCGGCGGCTGTACCAGCTCCGGACGCGGATGTGGCAGGAGACGGTGCCCTACGACCTCACGGGCCCGCAGTTCACCGTGCTGGGCACCTTGTACGTACACGGCAGCATGGACCAGGGCACCTTGGGCCAGCATGCGGGTCTGGACAAGTCCACCGCCGCCCCGATCGTCGAACGGCTGCGCGGTCGCGGCCTGCTCGTCATCACACGGGACACCGCCGACGCGCGGCGCAAACTGCTGGACCTCACCCCGGAGGGCCGGCAGATCGTGACCCATACCGCTCCGTTCGCCGCCCATGTCGACGAACAGCTGCTCGGGGCGCTGAGCGCGGCCGAGCGCGAGGAGTTCTTGCGGCTGACGGACCGCGTGCTGGACACCGAAGAATCGCGCTGAGCCCGGACGCTCCGGGAGGTCGTGCACGCGTCGTGCGCACGGCGCTCCGGTGTGCGCATTTGGTCCCGAGGGCAGCCATATCCGCCCTGGTCAGGGCATCCCCTACCGGGCGCGACGCGCAAGGTTTTCGCTGTCTTCCGCACGGGAAGTCTTGCGATCGACCTCCTCGGATATCCGGGACTGCCTGCGCTCGCGAAGGAGCGGACACCATGCCCGAAGACCGGAGAATAACGGTGGCGGTCACCGGCGCCGGGGGCACCGGTGCGGCCAAGCGGCTGCTGGCGGCACTCCAGGAGGATGACCGCGTCACGCACGTTGACCTGCTGGTGTCAGCCAACGGCCGCAAGCTGGCGGCGCTGGAGTTCGGTACGCAGGAGGATCCGGAGTCGGTCGCGCAGGCGCTGGGGGGCACATCGCCGAAGGTACGGATGCTGGACCCGACTGACCTCGCAGGCCCCGTGACCAGCGGCAGCTACCCGTATGACGCGATGGTGATCCTGCCGTGCGCGGCCGGAGTGCTCGGCCGCATCGCCCAAGGCCTGGCGCTGGACCTGATCGAGCGGGCGGCCGACGTGGCACTGAAAGAAGGCCGCAGGCTCGTGCTCTGCCTGCGGGAGACGCCCCTGCACCTGATCCACCTGCGCAACATGGTCTCGGTCACCGAGGCCGGCGCCATCGTGTATCCGATGATCCCGACCTATTACAACGTCCCGCAGACGCTGGGCGAGCTGCAGGACGAACTCGTCGAGCGCGTGTTGCAGCTGCTGGGACTGAGGCACACCGACCGGTACCGGTGGGACGGCTCCAGCACGCCGGCCCGGCGAGAGCACACCGGGGCACCGTAACCGGCCAGGCGGCCTTCCGAACCCCGGACTTGCGTTAGGACGTACACGGAGTATCGTGTGAGCGTATTAGGACGTACACGTTCTAACTGTGTGTGACTGATCTGTTCTGGAAGGTTGCCGTGCGACTCGTTGTTGGCATGACGGGGGCCACCGGCGCGATCATCGGGGTACGCCTGCTGACTGCCCTGCGTGAGCTCGACGTGGAGACCCATCTGGTGGTGAGCCGCTGGGCTCGGGCCACCATCACGGAGGAGACTCCGTACACCGTGCGCGAAGTGACCAGCCTGGCGAGCGTGAGCTATCCGCCGGACGACCAAGGTGCGGCCATCTCCAGTGGCTCGTTCCGCACGGACGGCATGGTGGTCGTGCCGTGCAGCATGAAGACGGTCGCCGGCATCCGTACCGGCTACGCCAACGACCTGATCGGCCGTGCGGCGGACGTCACGCTGAAGGAGCGTCGCCGGCTGGTGCTGCTGGCACGCGAGACCCCGCTGTCAACGATCCACCTGGAGAACCTCCTCGCGCTCTCCCAGATGGGCGCCACGGTGCTGCCCCCCGCGCCCGCGTTCTACAACCACCCTTCGACCATCGGCGACATCGTCGAGCACATCGTCGGACGCACGCTCGACCAGTTCGAGCTGGACCTGCCCACGGCGCGCCGCTGGACTGGAATGCGGGAGGGCGCGCGCCCAAGAGCCTCCGCTCCGTCCTACGACCGGCGCACAGCGACCGCTGCCGCCGGCCACGCGCCGATCGACGACACCGTGGTCGCCACGGCCTGATGGGCGCGGCTCCACCGCCTCACCGGCCCGGGCTCCCAGACCGATGGGAAGCCTCGCTCTCCCGGGCCACTCCACTCGAAAGAAGATCCGAACATGGCCTATGCCGATCTGCGGGAGTTCCTCGCGACACTGGACCGCGACGGTCAGCTGCTCCGTTACTCCGACCCCGTCAACCCCGAGCCCGACCTGGCAGCGGCGGCCCGCGCCACCGCGAACCTCACCGACCGCGGTCCGGCCCTGCTGTTCGATGACATCAACGGCTACGAGCCCGGCAAGGGACGTGTGGCCCTCAACACCGTCGGGTCCTGGCCCAACCACGCACTCATGCTGGGCCTGGACAAGAACACCACGGTCAAGGACCAGTTCTTCGAGTTCGCCGGCCGCTGGGACGCCTTCCCCGGTCCGATCGAGCGGCGTGACGACGCGCCGTGGCAGGAGGTGACCCTCACCGAGGGCATCGACCTGTTCCAACTGCTGCCGCTGTTCCGGCTCAACAGCTACGACGTCGGCTGCTACATCGACAAGGCCGCCGTCATCAGCCGGGACCCCGACGACCCGGACAACTTCGGCAAGCAGAACGTCGGCATCTACCGGATCCAGGTCAAGGACAAGGACCGGCTCGGCATCCAGCCCCTCGCGGCGCACGACATCGGACTGCATCTCCAGCGGGCAGAGGAGCGGGGCGAGAACCTGCCCGTCGCCATTGCCCTCGGCAACGAGCCGGTGATCACCACGGTGGCCGGCATGCCGCTGGCCTACGACCAGTCCGAGTACGAGATGGCGGCCGCCATCCAGGGCGCCCCGTACCGCATCACGAAGGCGCCGGTGACCGGCCTCGACGTGCCATGGGGCTCCGAGGTCGTCATCGAGGGCGAGATCATCGCCGGTGAGCGGGAGATCGAGGGACCGTTCGGCGAGTTCACCGGCCACTACTCCGGTGCCCGCCGGCAGCCGGTGATCAAGATCCACCGGGTGATGCACCGCCATAACCCGATCTTCGAGCACCTCTACCTCGGCATGCCGTGGACCGAGATGGACTACACCCTGGCGCTCAACACCAGCGTGCTGCTGTACCGGCAGCTGAAGGCCGAGTTCCCCGAAGTGGCGGCGGTCAACGCCATGTACACCCAGGGCCTGCTGGGCATCATCTCGGTCAAGCAGCGCTTCGGCGGGTTCGCCAAGGCGGTCGGCATGCGGGCGATGACCGTCCCGCACGGCCTGGCCTACTGCAAAGTGATCATCCTGGTCGACGAGGATGTCGACCCGTTCAACCTCGCGCAGGTGATGTGGGCCCTCTCGGTGCACTACCACCCCCTGCACGACACCGTCACGATCCCGAACCTCTCGGTGCTCGCGCTGGACCCCAGCTCCGACCCGGCCGGCATCACGCACAAGGTCGTACTGGACGCCACGACTCCCGTCGCGCCCGAAGAGCGCGGTCACTACTCCCAGGTGGTCGGCAACCCCGAGGGCACCGCCGACTGGGAGAACATCATCAAGGGACTCCTGAAGTGAACGACACCACAGTGAACGACACCATCTGCCCGCGCTGCGACGCTGAGAACGTCCGGGTCCTGACCACCTCGCCCGTACCCGGCCGGTGGACCATGTACGTCTGCGACACCTGCATCTACAGCTGGCGCTCGACCGAGCCCCGCTCCGCCACGGACCCGCTGGCCTACCCCGCGGAGTTCAAGATCGACCCTGCGGACATCCCGTCCATCCCCGCGATCCCGACCGTCCCCCCGCGACGCCGCTGACCGCCGCCGGACGCGCCCACCCCGGTCAGGGTGCCCCTCACCAGCACGCGCGTCCCCGACACGAAAGGCCGATCAGCATGGCTGACACGCTCGGCGACCGGCTCCCGGACGAACTCGTCCACGCCCTGGACGACGAAGCGCTCACCGACGAGGACCAGACCGGCTTCCTGCTGGTCACCACCGACGAGAACGGAGCGCCGCGGATCTGCGTTGTCAGTGCCGGCGAGCTGCTCATATGCGACGAGCGGACCCTGCGGGTCGCGTTGTGGCACGGCTCGCGCACCGCGCACAACCTCGGCCGCAGCGGTACCGCGCTCCTGGCCGCCATCTCCCCCGGGTCCGTAATCTACGTCCGGGCCGAACCCGCCCCGCTGGCGGTCCCGGAGACGGCGAACCTGGAGTGCTTCGAACTGACCGTGAAGAGCGTCGAGGCGGACGTCCACGCCGGAATGCCCGTTACCAGCGGCATCACGTTCCGCGCCGATCAGCCCGACCACGCCACCGCGATCGCGGACTGGCGCCGGCAACGTGCGTTGCTCGCGAGCGCGGAGGTATCCACGACCTGATCTCAGACATCCGACGCGGAACGCGCCTGCCGGGCACCCGGCGGCTCCTAAGGTTCAGGCTCTCTCATCCCTTTGGCGTGGGTGAACGCGGGACCGGAGAAGCACCCCGGACCCGGCCACGTAGCATGGAAAGACCTGCAAGGTCAAGCCACATGTCCTGCCGCGATAGGGAGGATCGCATGACCACATGGATGCCACAAGCGCCAGCGCCGGAGCGCGTTCCGGCCGGGGCGTCGGCGGAGGGAGACGGCATCGTCATCGGCGCCGGCCCGGTCACCATCGACACCTACATCGACTTCCTGTGCCCGTTCTGCAAGCAGTTCGAAGAGACGGCCGGACCGACGCTCGACCGCCTGGTCGCCGAGGGGTTGACCACCATCGTCTTCCACCCGATGACGTTTCTGGATCGTCTGTCGACCGACCACTACTCGTCCCGTGCGTCGTCCTCCTCAGGCTGCGCGGCAGACGGCGGCCGGTTCAGGGAGTACGGCCGCGCGCTGTTCGCCAGGCAACCGCCGGAGGGCGGACCGGGCCTCACTGACGAGACGCTGGTCGAGATCGGCCGCTCAGTCGGACTGGCCGAACCATCGTTCGCGCGATGCGTGCTCGGCCGGGCGTACCTGGCCTGGTCCGCCTACGTGACCTTCATGGCCGGTCGGCGCGGGGTCGGCGCGACACCCACGGTCACTGTCGACGGCATGTCCGTGCCGGCCAACCCACGGGCGATTCTGACGGCCGTGGCGACCGTCGCCGGCTGACGTCACCGGTCAATCGGTGTGAGGAGCGGCAGCGTTTTCGGAGGCCGATCGCCAAGGGGCTGTCGAGAGAGGACGCCGCCGATCACCTTCTCGCTCTAACGAGCGCCGATCCGAGACGGGAATCAGGCATGATTCCCCCGCAAGGGTGAGATCCGCCGGCCGGTGCCCAGTTCCCCGGTTCTCCGCCTCCCTGTTCCTCGCGAGCCGCCATCGACGCGAGCGCAGCCACCCATGCGTCGCGCGGTCAACGTCCGCCGGGCCGGCCGGTCACCGTCGCGTGGCTGAGTTCCCTGAGTCGCTCGGCGTCAGCGATCAGCCCGGACACCATGTCGCGGGTGCCCGCAGCACCCGCAGGCTCCGCCGAAGTCGCATCGGGGGCGATGTGGCCGCGGAGTCCGGGCCGGCTACGGCCGGGTGGCGCCGGTGGGCGCTGATCGCGGATGCCGACTTCGGCCTGCGGCGTTGCAGAGCCCGGATCAGGACCCGGATCAGGAAAGGCGAGGACCTCGTCGGCGCCCTGGTCAAGATGGTCGGCGACTTTACGCGCGGCCGTAGCGATGGGACCGACCGGGACGGCGGCGAAGGACGCCGGCGACGTCAGGCGATCTCGTAGCCGCCGCGCGGCTCTGCCCGTCTCACCGATGCGCGAGATCTGTTCGTCGGGTGACCCGGCCTTCCGCCTGAGTCTGGTGCCGGCCGCTTCGAGCGTGGCGGCGGCCGACGCCGCCTTCCGGTCCGCGCCGCGGATCCGGGCCTCGCGGCCCCTGGACGGTTCGGCGACCGCACGCGCGAGAGCGGCA
The DNA here is from genome assembly GCF_050936355.1 of Actinoallomurus sp. CA-142502. NCBI lineage: Bacteria > Bacillati > Actinomycetota > Actinomycetes > Streptosporangiales > Thermomonosporaceae > Actinoallomurus > Actinoallomurus sp. CA-142502. The sequence goes on along the minus strand of NZ_JBNJMY010000001.1, from coordinate 4,807,535 downwards.
TGGGTATGCAGCAGCCGAGCCAGCCGCTCGGCTGTCCGCCGCTGGATCCCGGCCGGAAACAACAGCTGTGCGAAGAGCAGCGCGAGCAGGGCGCCCGCGAGACTGAGTACGATGCGCAGGATCCCGGCCTGCCAGTTCAGCGGCGCGGTGAAGTCGATGAGGAGCATGGTCATCGGCGTGCCGAACATGATCCAATAACCCGTGTTCACCGGTTTGAGCGTGAACCCGAGTGCGCCACTGATGAAGATCAAGGCGAGGAGGGTGATCCGCCCAGGCATGAGTGCCAGGGCACCGGCGGCGGCTGTGGCGCCGACTGTGGTGCCGACGGCCTGCTGCAGGACCATCCGTACCGTGCCGGTGTACGAGTCGCGCAGGCTGAACAGTACGGTGAGGATCAGCCAGTGCGGGTGAGACAGGTGCAGTCCGACAGCCAGAATCATGGTCAGCGCCAGCGCCGTACCCAGGCGTGCGGCGTGCCGGAACCGGGGTGACCGGATCCTGACCGCTTCGACGCACCGCCCCCACCAGGCCCGGATCCCGGGCAGTCGTCGCCCGGCGATGCGCCGCTCTTGCGCCAGGGCCCGGCACGCCGTGTCGGCCGACGCGTTCATCCGGCCGATGATCCGGTCAGCGTGGAGGCGCAGCGCGATGGTGGGCGGACCGGCCCTCCCGCTGATACCCCGGCTGTCGTGTTCGCCCGACCGGCCCATCGGGACCGAGCCCGCCGCCACAGTGTCGGGCGGCGCGTCCGTATCCGTCTCGATCGCCAGGCCGAGCGTGCGCAGCCGGACGGCGACGGTGGTGAGGGCGGCCCCGAATTCGGCCTGCCACTCCGTTGGATACGGTCGGCTTTCCAGGCGCAGCGCGCCCAGGACGGCTGCCTCGTCCATCATCTCGTGGATCGCCGCGATGATCCGAGCCGGTCGCCGCTGTTCCTCGAAGCCGCCCGAGCGGTAGAGGCCGTAGGCGACCCGAGCGGAGTGAAGGTCCGAATACGCGGTTGCGCGCCGACGGGACCATTCGCCCGGGTCCAGGTCAGGGCCCGCCAGACCGTCGAGCATGTCGGCGACCGAACATGCGGCGGCGACGACACCGGCGCGCAGCGGCCGAAGCCTCTGTGCGACCCACGGTGCCAGCAGCAGCACACAGATCCACACACCGCCCAGCGTCTCCAGCAATCCGCCATACAGCGCTGGGCTGGTCGCCGGTCGCAGCGCCGCAACCAGCGTGCACAGCGCCGCCATCGGTCCCAGCTCGGGAATGGCCGCGCCCAGCGCTGCGACCGCGGATGTGACCACAACCATCAGCCAGTCATGGCCGCTGACCAGGCCGCCGAGCCAGGAGAACAGTGTCACGACGGCCACCCTGATGATCATCGAGCGGGCCCGGGCTCCCTGGCGCCCCTGCGGGGCGATGACCCCGACGTAAAAGGCACCCAGGGCGACGAGCTGGCTCTCGGCGACACGCCCGGTGATCAGGCCCGCCACCAGCGGGACACACACGCCGGCCGCGGTCACCAGCCCGTAGACCGGCGCCGCGCCGCCCTCGAACGTGGCGAACGCCCGGCGCAGCCACAACAGCGATGACACGGCCTGCTCCCCTGGCGACGTGGCGGCGGTCTCCGTCCCTTACCCACCACGATGCCCGGCGCTGCGGTCGGCTAAGGCGCTTGGCCCGCGTGGCCGGGGCGGGGGCCCTTAGGCCTCTAGCCGGCCGAAGTGCTCGGCCGGCTAGGGTCGGTCACATCAGCCCTTACGTTCAGGCCGGGCCCGCGTATATCGCCGATGAGTTCCCGCCTGGGTGAAGGGCACAGGCCTTCCCGCCTCCTCCGCGACGTGGCCGGTGATTACGGTGGGTGTATGAGGGTGTCGGTGGGGCTGGCCGGCGCGGGCCGCTCGGCGGCCGAGTTGTACGCGCCCTCGCTGACGTCCGCCCCCGCGAGCCGGTTCGCGGGCGTCTGGTCGAGGTCGCCGGAAACCGCGCGGAGCCTCGCCGCGCGATATTCGGTCCCCTCCTTCGGCGGCTTCGCCGAAATGCTCGACCATTGCGACGCGGTCGCGTTCGCCGTGCCGCCCGCCGCGCAGCCGTCCCTCGCCGCGACGGCGGCGGGACGGCATGTGGCCCTCCTGCTGAGCAGGCCGATCGCCGGCGACCTGGCCGGGGCTGAGGAGCTGGCCGAGGCCGTCGCCGACGACGTGGTCTCCCAGGTGGCGTTGACGTGGCGCTACGCACCCGCCGTTCGGACCTACCTCGGCACGCAGGTCAAGCGGGCGCGGCCCATCGGCGGCACCGCCCGCCTGATCTCCGCGACGCTGGCCTCGGACGCGCCGGCGTGGCGGGCCGAGCGGGGCGTGCTCATGGACGTGGGGGTGGACGTGGTAGACCTTCTCGACGCCGCCCTCGGCCACACGGCGCTCGTCCGCGCGCACGGCGATCCGCGCGGCTGGGTGGGCCTGCTGCTGGAACACGAGGGCGGCCGGTACAGCGAGGCCTCGCTGCTGGCCACCGCGCCGGCCGACCAACCCGCCCGCGCGGAGATCGAGATCTTCGGGCCGGGCGGCTCCGCCGTGATCGACTGCGGCGACGTGACCGAGCGCGAGGCTGTCGGGACGATGGTCGAGGAGTTCGCGGACGCGGTCGGGCACCGCAGGCCGCACCCGTTGGACGTGCGACACGGTCTCCACCTTCAGCGGCTGCTCGACGCCGCGGAGACCGATCTGCTCGCCGGCCACTGACCAGGAGATGCCGGCGGCCAGATCATCGGGTCATTACTGACGCCGTATCTCGCGTTCGTCCCGGCCGACCGGCTCGGCCTGTCCGGGGTCCTCCCCACCGTTACCGCGGGCTTCTCCCTCGGCACCCGCGGCGAGGGCATGCTGCCATCCGGGACGTCGAATGACCGGTGGAGCACGCCCGGCCCGCCGACCGCGACCACCCCGCCGCCAGGCCGGCACCGGCACCGGGCCAGATCCCCTATGTCCGGCTCACCACGGCCGGCAGGTGGGGGGCGGTCGCGCGGCGCTGTTCGCCGGTGGTGGTGACGCGGAGGCGGGGCTCGTCGCTGTCCAGCCGCGCGGGCGAGCTGTCGCGACGCCCCTCGGGGATCACGGCGACCCCCATGGCACCGCAGTTCGGACAGGTCACCTCGCCTCCGGTAGGCGGTGGCACCGGCACGCCGTCCAGCCGGTAGAACGCGAATGTCGCGCCGACGTCGTCGCTCACGTACTGCACGTCGTAGTCGGCGGTCCAGGCACGGCCGCAGCGCCCGCACACGAACCTGTAGCGCTCGACCGCGACATCGACCAGCATGGTCATCGCACCTCCGAGTTCATCTCAGATCATGCTCAGGGGACCGCGCACGACGACACTCCGCGGCCACCCCTGGAGGGCCTCTCGGTAGACGTCATCCGGTTCGAGGCGCCGCAGTTCCTCGGCGAACAGTTCGGCCTCGCGGCGCCGGTGCAGCCCGCGCGAGAACGACGGCTCGCATGACACGCCGAGCCGGCCGGGCCATCCGCCCAGCAGCACGGCGCTGGGGTTGCGCGGCTCCGCCTCGGTCACCGCGCCGGTGACCTCGTCGTGGGGCCGGTCGAGCTCGGCGGCCGCAGGATCCCGCCCACGGGGAAGACGAACAGATCGGCGGTTCCGTACGGCCCCACTCGCGCCGTGACACCGGACGATTCCCATCCTGCCACGGCGCCTTTCGGCCACGGCCCGGGAACAGCCCGATGTCCTGGCTTGTGGTGTCCAATCTAGCCGGGCCGAGTGGTCGTCCCCCGGCCCCGGCTCTCCACACGGATTCCGCCGCATGGCGCCCGCCGCTCTGGGCGGTCCGGCACGCGGTCAGGACAGGTGCCCGGTCCCGCCGCAGGCCCTTTCGCAGGCGTGCTCGGTCATCGCCTGGGCACGCGCCCCAGTCTGCCGGTACCCGCACGGCGGTATGGCTGGAGGCTTGTCGGCCACTCCCCCGAACACCGGGCATTGGGAACGCGTTTTTCCACGCCCCGGCCCGATCAGGGGACTGCGCGCGCCCGCGCCATGGCCGGGCAACAGAACCGCCATGTCTACCCAGGCTGAGGATGCGACCGGCCCCACGATGGGCCGCTCTAGGTGACCTCGCGGGTGGAGCTGATCCCGCTCGTCGTGAAGGCGGGCAAGTGATCAAGGACGGGACCACCGATTCGGCCGGTGACCCAGGACCCATCTGGGACGGTCTGGCCGATTAGGGGATGTCGCCCGAGGCCGCAGTACGTAGCGTTCAGAGCATGGAAACCGTTGAGGACCACACGAGCGCCGCCCGTCTCTTCATCACGGAGGCGCTCACCTTGGATCCCAGGATGAGTCACGAGAAGCTCATTGCCGCTCAGGTCGAGGCCACACTCGCGATCGCGTCGGCGCTGGACGGTGTGGCGACGGCGGTCCGAGACGGCAGGGAGGCGTGACGGCGTAGACGCGGGACCGGGTGGGAGCCATCCCGTCGGCGCGCGCAGTGCCGCATTCGACCAGGCATCACGGCATCATCCGAGAGGAGGTCGACGGCACATGTCAACCGGCAGGGCCGAGGAAGGCCCGCACAAGGCAGTGCTGGGTACGTACGGTAGCCACGAGGCGGCCCAGCACATCGTGGACGTTCTGGCCGAGAAGAAGTTCCCGGTGGAACACGTGGAGATCGTGGGCACGGGCCTCAGGCTGCAGGAGGCCGTACTCGGCCGCCTCACCCTGGGCCGGACCTTGGCCTCCGGAGCGGTCACCGGCGGCTGGATCGGGCTTCTGGTCGGGTTCGTGTTCCTGATCGTCAGTCCGTGGGCGGCGGCAGCGGTGATCTCCGCCGTCGTGATGGGCATCGTGTTCGGCCTCATCTGGGCGGTGGTCGCATACATGTGGCGGCGGCGGTCGTTCGTCGCGGTGCCCGCTGTCGTCGCCGACCGTTACCAGGTGCTGGTCGACGCACCGTTCGCCGAGGAGGCGCGACGCGTGCTGGCCGCGGCCCGGGTGGCCCCGGCCGACAGCGCGAGCCGGCCGCTGTGACCCTTCGGGAGGAGATCGAGATGAGCCAGGCCACGACGGTCGACCACGGCAAGTGGACGGAGTTCTTCGACACGCTGAGCGCGGATCACGCCGGTCAAAGCGCCGCCATCGAACTGCTCGATGCCGACTTCGGCGACCAGTTCGAGACCGAGCGGCTGCCGTTCGCGTACGCCTCCTACGATCCCCGCGACGATGTGGTCGTCATCGGAGTCGGGGGGAACTCGGCACGATTCCCGGTTCTGCTCCGTCACATGATCGACCATCCCACGGAGATCGACTTGACGGTCCCCGAACCGGCCGAGACCGACGTCCGGATCGTCGGCGACGACGGGACCACGACTCTGCTGCGCCTGCGTCCGAAACCCGCCCTGCCTTCCTGAGCACACTGGTGGACGCCGTGCGGCGACCGTCTGGTGCCGCCGGCCCCGGCGGGCCATGAAGACCATACGCTCCGGGCGGCGCTCCGAATCAACCGCTGAGACGCTCGTGGACCAGGCGTACGGCCATCGCGCCTTCACCCACGGCCGACGCGACCCGCTTGATGGACCCGCTCCTGACGTCGCCGACCGCGAACACGCCCGGCAGGCTGGTCTCCAGGGGCAGCGCGTCGTCACCGGTGCGGATGAAGCCTTTCGCGTCCAGCTCCACCTGGCCGGCCAGCCAGCCGACACAGGGGTCGGCACCGATGAAGATGAACAGGTTCCGGGCCTCGTGGACACGCCGTTCGCCGGTGCGGTCGTCCTCGACGACGACCGCCTCCAGCGTCTCGTCGCCGACCAGTTCGCGTACCTCGGTGCGCAGGTGGACTTCGATGTTCGGGGAGCGCTCGATCTGGTCGATCAAGTAGCGGGACATGTTCTTGCTCAGGTCACCGTCCCGGACCACCAGCCTGACCCGCTCCGCGCGCTTGGCGAGATAGAGGGCGGCCTGGCCGGCCGAGTTGCCGCCGCCGACGACCGCGACGGGCACATGGACACACTGCAGCGCCTCGACCTCGGTGGCGGCGTAGTAGACGCCGCAGCCCTCGAACCGTTCGAGGCCAGGGACGTCGAGCCGCCGGTAGCGGGCACCGGTGGCGAGCACCACCGTGCGGGCTTTGATCCGGCCGCCGTCGCCGAGGGCGATGCCGTAGCCGGCGTTCTCGACCTCCAGCGCGGTGGCCTTCGCCGGGACGCCGAGCCGCGCGCCGAACTTCTCGGCCTGGATGACCGCGCGCTCGGCGAGCTCGGCGCCGGAGATGCCAGAGGGGAACCCAAGGTAGTTCTCGATGCAGGAGGACGTGCCGGCCTGGCCGCCGATGGCGATCGCGTCGACGGCGACCGTGCTCAGGCCCTCGGAGGCGCCGTAGACGGCGGCGGCCAGCCCGGCGGGCCCGGCACCGACGATCACAAGGTCGGCGACGTCGCCGTGGGCGGCCGGTGTCGGCAGGCCGATCGCGCGAGCCAGCTCGGCGTTGCTCGGGTTGCGCAGGATCCGGTCGCCGTTGAGGATCACCATCGGGGTGTCCTCGGGCCGGACGTGCAGCCGCCGCAGCGCCTGCTCGGCCTGTGTGTCCTGTTCCAGGTCGATCCACCGATGCGGGAGCCGGTTGCGCGCCGCGAAGTCCCGCAGCCGCCGGGTGTCGGGTGAGAACCGGGAGCCGATGATCCGCAGCCCGGCGCCGAGCTCGATCAGCAGCGAACGCCGGATGAAGTAGGCGCGCAGGACGAGGTCCCCGAGCGTGGGGTCCCGGGCGATCAGCAGGCGCAGGCGATCCACCGGGATCCGCAGGACCGCACCCGGCTCGTCGACCACGGCGCCGACGAGCGCAGCCTGCCCGGTGAGCAAACCGAGCTCGCCGAGGAACCGGCCAGGGCCGTGCACACGGATGACCTCGTCGGCGTCGACCATCGCGACCGAGCCGTCCACAACCACGAAGAAGTCGTAGTCCGGCTCCCCCTGCCGGAACAGAACGTCGCCCTGCCGGGTCGGGATCCGCTCACCGTGCGCGGACAGGCGCTGGATCTGCTCGGGGTCCAGCCGCGGCCACGCGCCGTGCACGTCAGGTGTCTCTTGCAATGTTCTTCTCCACCCATGCGCGCAGGACCGGAGCGGGCGCGGCTCCGGCCTGCCGATCGATCACCTTGCCGTCCCGCATGAGGAGCAGGGTCGGCACGGCCTGGACGGCGAACCGCTCCTGGACCTTCGGCGCCCGGTCGACGTCGACCTTCACGAGCTTGAGCCGGCCGGCCATCTCGCGGGCGAGCTGTTCGAGCGCCGGGCTGACCATGCGGCATGGACCGCACCAGGTCGCCCACAGGTCGACCACGACCGGCACGGAGGCGCGCTCGGCGACGTCGGCGAAGTCGTCGTCGCCGGCGTCGGCGATCCATGGAAGCGGCCGGTGGCAGTTTCCGCACCGCGGCGTACCGTCGGCCACCGCCGACACGCGGTTGCGCTTGCCGCAGTGCGGGCATTGGACGGTCATCGATGCCCCCCTCACGGGTTCTCGTAGGAGACCTTGAGCTCGCCGTCCTCCAGGTCCACGCGGATGACCGCGCCGTCGAGGATCTCCCCGGACAGCAGTGCGCGGCCGATCCGGGTCTCGACCTCGTGGGCGATGAACCGGCGCAGCGGCCGGGCACCGTACACCGGGTCGAAGCCCTGTCGGGCGATGAAGGCGCACGCCTCGGGTGTGACGTCCAGCGTCATCCGGCGGTCGGCGAGGCGAGCCCGCAGGTCGTTGAACATCAGATCGACGATCTGTTCGATCTCGCGCTGCGTCAACGGTTTGAACAGCACGGTGTCGTCGACCCGGTTGAGGAACTCGGGCCGGAAGTGCGAGCGCAGCGCGTCCATGACGGCCTCGCGCGCGTCGGGCTTGAGCTCGCCGTCGGACGTGACGCCGACCAGCAGGTAGTCCGAGCCGATGTTGGACGTCATGATCAACACGGTGTTGCGGAAGTCGACGGTGCGGCCCTGCGCGTCGGTGAGCCGGCCGTCGTCGAGCACCTGCAGCAGCGTGTTGAAGACGTCGGTATGGGCCTTCTCGATCTCGTCGAGCAGCACGACGGAGTACGGCTTGCGCCGCACGGCCTCGGTGAGCTGGCCGCCCTCCTCGTAGCCGACGTAACCGGGCGGGGCGCCGACCAGGCGGCTGACGGTGTGCCGCTCCTGGTATTCGCTCATGTCCAGCCGGATCATGTTGTCCTCGGTATCGAACAGCGCCGCGGCCAGTGCCTTGGCCAGCTCCGTCTTGCCGACGCCGGTCGGGCCGAGGAAGATGAACGAGCCGATCGGGCGGCGTGGATCCTTGATCCCGGCCCGGGCCCGGATGATGGCGTCGGTGACCAGCCGCACGGCCTCGTCCTGGCCGACGACGCGCTGGTGCAGCACCTCGTCGAGCCGGAGCAGCTTCTCGCGCTCGCCCTCTTTGAGGCGGCTCACCGGGATGCCGGTCCAGCGAGCCACGATCTCGGCGATCTCGTCCTCGGTCACGACCTCGCGCAGCAGGCGCCGGCCGCCCTGCTTGTCGGACAGCCGCCGTTCCTCGGCCTCCAGCCTGCGCTGCAGCTCCGGCAGCAGGCCGTGGCGCAGCTCGGCGGCACGGTTCAGATCGTAGTTCCGTTCGGCCTGGTCGGCCTCCCGGCGGACGCGTTCGATCTCCTGGCGCAGGTCCTGCACCTTGCGAAGCGCCTGCCGTTCGGCCTCCCACTGGGCCCGCATGGCGTCGGCCTCGGCCCGCAGGTCGGCCAGCTCCTTGCGCAGGTCATCCAGCCGCGCCCGGCTGGCCGGGTCCTCCTCCTTGGACAGCGCCGCCTCCTCGATCTCCAGGCGCATCACCCGCCGCGTGAGCTCGTCGAGCTCGGCGGGCATCGAGTCGATCTCCGTACGCAGCTTCGCGCACGCCTCGTCGACCAGGTCGATGGCCTTGTCCGGCAGGAACCGGTCGGAGATGTAGCGGTGGCTGAGCGTCACCGCGGCGACGATCGCAGAGTCCTGGATCTTCACCCCGTGGAAGACCTCCAGGCGTTCGCGCAGTCCACGGAGGATGGAGATGGCGTCCTCGACCGACGGCTCGTCGACCATCACCGGCTGGAAGCGGCGTTCGAGGGCGGCGTCCTTCTCAATGTGCTTGCGGTACTCCTGCAGCGTGGTGGCGCCGATCATGTGCAGCTCGCCGCGGGCGAGCATGGGCTTGAGCATGTTGCCGGCGTCCATCGCGCCCTCGGCCGCGCCGGCGCCGACGACGTTGTGCAGCTCGTCGACGAACAGCAGGATGCGGCCCTCGGCCGCCTTGACCTCGTTGAGCACCGCCTTGAGGCGTTCCTCGAATTCGCCGCGGTACTTCGCGCCCGCGACGAGCGAGCCCATGTCGAGAGCCCAGACGGTCTTGTCCCGCAACCCTTCCGGCACGTCGCCCTGGTCGATGCGCTGGGCGAGGCCTTCCACGATCGCGGTCTTGCCGACGCCCGGGTCGCCGACGAGCACCGGGTTGTTCTTCGTCTTGCGGGACAGGATCTGGATGACGCGGCGAATCTCGGTGTCCCGGCCGATGACCGGGTCGAGCTTTCCGGTACGGGCCTCGGCGACCAGGTCGCGGCCGTACTTCTCCAGGGCCTCGTAGGCGGCCTCCGGCATCGACGAGGTAACCCGCTGGTTGCCGCGGACCTTCGTCAGCTCCTCGAGGAACCGGTCACGGGTGACCCCCTTGATCAACCCGTCCTCGATGAGAGCCAGGACGAGGTGCTCGACCGAGACGTACTCGTCCTTCAGCCGTTTCGCCTCGCGCTCGGCCGTGTCGAACAGCCGGGAGAGCCGCTGCGTGACGTAGACCTGGCCGGGCGCGGCGCCCGGGCCGCTGACCCGAGGACGTCTGCCGAGCTGCGATTCGACCTCCTTCTGCAGCAGGTCGGTGTCCACGCCGGCCCCCGCGAGCAGCCGGGGGGCAAGGCCGTCCGGCTGGTCGAGCAGGGCCAGCAGGAGGTGCTCGGCGTCCACCTCGGTGTGCCCGAAGCGCAGGGCCTTGGTCTGCGCGTCATGCAGGGCTTCCTGGGATTTCTCGGTCAGTCGGTTCAGGTCCATGGTCGGCCTCCGGAGCGTATGTGGGCGCGTCGTCTCTGCGCCGCCTCGAGAGCGGCGATGCGGTCGAGTAGGTCGCATACGAGGCCGAGCGCGGCGTAGTTCAACGAGAAGCCGGCGTGGAGCCGCTGGATGCGTGCGAGGGCCGCGAGCTGGTCGCGGGTGAACCACAGCGCGCCGGAGGCGTCCCGTTCGGCGTCGAGAACGCCCAGGGTGACCAGACGGCGGACCAGCTCCGGATGGACGCACGCGTCGCGGGCGAACGTCTCGAGGTCGAGCCGCACGGGACGGGCCGGCCGCACCAGCGCGTATCTCATCAACGCCTCCTCGGATCGAAGGAGGACGTGGCGGCGAGCTCCTGGAACAACCGTCTCTCCTCGGGGCTCAGCTGGTGCGGCACCATGATCTGCACCTCGGCGAACAGGTCGCCCGGCCGGCCGCGCGGATTGGGCAGCCCGCGTCCGCGCAGCCGCAACCGCCGGCCGCACGACGTGCCGCCCGGCACCTTGACCTTCGCCTCGCCACCCGGCGTGTCGACGGGAGCGGTGGTGCCGAGCGCGGCCTCCCAGGGAGTGAGCGGCAGCCGTACGGTGATGTCGCGGCCGTCGACGCGGTACCGCGGATGCGGCATGATCCGGACGACGAGGTAGAGGTCACCCCGCTGCCCGCCGTCCGAGCCGTGACCGCCCTGCCCGCCGAGCCGGATGCGCTGGCCGTCGGTGACGCCGGGAGGAATGTCCACGTCGATGGTGTGCGGGCCGCCGGGCCCGGTGAGCGTGATCCTGCGGTGCCCGCCGCGGTACGCCTCCTCCACGGACAGCTCCAGCTCGGCCTCCTGGTCGGCCCCCTGGATCGTGCCCCATCCGAAGCCGCCTTGGCGGCGCCTCGCCCCCGCGCGCCCGCCGAAGATGCCGCCGAGCAGGTCCTCCAGGTCCACCTCCTCGGCCCCGCGGGCGCCGAAGCCGCCTCCGAAACCGCCGAACCCTCCGGCCCCGGCACCCGCCCGCCCGCCGGCGCCGGCGCCGGCGCGGGCCCAGGTCTCCGGGTCGACGTCCGGCGGCACCCGGCGAAAGTCCTCGCCGAACGCGTCATAGCGTTTGCGCTGCTCCGGGTCGGACAGAACGGCGTACGCCTCGGACGCCTCCTTGAAGCGGTCCTCCGCTTCCGGGGCCTTGTTGACGTCGGGGTGGTACTTGCGGGCCAGTTTGCGGTACGCCCGCTGGATCTCATCCTGGCTCGCCGTCCTCGGCACCCCGAGGACCTCGTAGAAGTCACGAGCCGGGGCCATCGGCCTGTGGTCCCTTCGATACCACGACCTGCGCCGGGCGCAACTGGGCGTCCCCCGAGCCGTACCCGGGGCGGGTCACCTGGACGACCGTCCCCTCCGGCACGTCCGCATCGGGAACGGTGGCCACCGCCTGATGCCGGGTCGGGTCGAACGTCCGCCCCACATCGTCCTGCTGCGGGAAGCCGAGCCGGGTGAGCAGCTCGAGCGCCTGGTCGCGTACGGCCCGCACTCCCTCGAGGAGTACCGCGCAGTCGGCGCCGCCGTGCTCGATCGCCCGTTCGAGGTTGTCCACGACGGGCAGCCACTCCGCGACGGTACGGGCCCGTTCGGCGAAGCGCTGCCGCTCGGCGTCGCGGGCGGCCCGCTTGCGGTGGTTGTCGAGATCGGCGAGGGCACGCTTCCAGCGGTCCTCCAGCTCGGCGATCTTCGTCGCCGAGCCCGTGCCCTCTTCCTCCGGCCGCATCTCACTCATCGGTCGTGAACTCCGCATCGATCACGTCCTCGTCGCCCCCGGCCCCGGGACCGCTTTCGGGGCCCCCACCGGCGCCCGGTCCGCCCGGCGCGCCCGGTCCGCCCGGTCCGCCGGGCCCGGACGGGCCCGCCCCGGCGGCGGCACTGGTGAGGCCGTAGAAGACCTGCTGCAGCTCGGCGGCCAGGTTCCGGAGCCGCTCGACCGGCGCCTCCTCCTTGATCGCCTGGCGGGCGTCGCCGACGAGCATCTCCGCACGCGCCTTCTCGTGCGTGGGGACGCTCTCGCCGAGCTCCTGCAGCCGCTTCTCGACCTGGTACGCGATCGAGTCGAGCTGGTTGCGAGCGTCGATCATCTCGCGCAGGCGCTCGTCCTCGGAGCGGTGCTGCTCGGCGTCCTTGACCATCCGCTCGATCTCGGACTGGTCGAGGTTCGTGGTCTCGCTGATCGTGACCTTCTGCTCGGCGCCGGTGTCCTTGTCGCGGGCGGAGACGTTGAGGATGCCATTGGCATCGATGTCGAAGGTGACCTCGATCTGCGGTACGCCGCGCGGGGCCGGCCGAATGTTCTCCAGCCGGAACCGTGCCAGGACCCGGTTGTCGGCGGCCCGCTCGCGCTCGCCCTGTAGGACCACCACGTCGACAGCGGTCTGGTTGTCTTCCGCGGTGCTGAAGGTCTCCGTGCGCCGGGCGGGAATCGTGGTGTTCCGCTCGATGATCTTGGTCATGACACCGCCGAGCGTCTCCAGGCCCAGCGACAGCGGGGTGACGTCGAGCAGGACGACGTCCTCCACCTCGCCCTTGATGACGCCGGCCTGGGCCGCGGCGCCCAGCGCGACGACCTCGTCCGGGTTGACCGTCATGTTCGGGTCCTTGCCGCCGGTCAGGCGCCGCACCAGAGCCTGCACAGCCGGGATGCGTGTGGACCCACCGACGAGGATCACCTCGTCGATGTCGTTCGCGGTGACCTTGGCGTCGGCCATGACCGTCTCCACCGGGCCGACGGTGCGTTCGATCAGGTCACCCGTGATCTGCTCGAACGTCGAGCGCATCAGCGTGGTGTTCAGATGCTTGGGGCCGGTCGCGTCCGCGGTGATGAAAGGGAGGTTGATCGTCGTCTGGGTAACCGAGGACAGCTCGACCTTGGCCTTCTCCGCCGCCTCGAACAGGCGCTGCAACGCCTGCGGATCATTGCGCAGGTCGATGCCGTTGTCCCGCTGGAACTCATCGGCGATGTGGTCGACGATCCGGCGGTCGAAATCGTCGCCGCCGAGGTGCCCGTCACCGGCCGTCGCGAGGACCTCCACGACCCCCTCGCCGATGCTGAGCAGGCTCACGTCGAACGTGCCGCCGCCGAGGTCGAAGATGAGGACCGTCTCATTCGCGCCCTTGTCCAGCCCGTAGGCCAGCGCCGCCGCGGTCGGCTCATTGATGATCCGCAGCACCTCGAGGCCGGCGATCTTCCCGGCGTCCCTCGTGGCCTGGCGCTGCGCGTCGTTGAAGTAGGCGGGGACCGTGATGACCGCCTCGGTCACCCTCTCGCCGAGGAACTTGCCGGCGTCGTCGGCGAGCTTGCGCAGCACCAGCGCGGAGATCTCCTCCGGTGCGTACAGCTTGCCCCGCACATCGAAACGGACGGCTCCGTCCGGGCCGGACACCACGTCGAACGATACGGCGTTGATCTCGCTGGCCACCTCGTCGTACCGGCGGCCGATGAACCGCTTGGCCGAGTAGATGGTGCCTTTGGGGTTGAGGATCGCCTGCCGGCGCGCGAGCTGCCCCACCAGGCGCTCGCCCTGTTCGGTGAAGGCCACCACAGACGGCGTCGTACGCGACCCCTCGCTGTTCGGGACCACGGTGGGGTGGCCGTCCTCCGTCGTGGCGATGACGGAGTTCGTGGTACCGAGATCTATTCCGACTGCCTTAGCCATGCCATCCTCCCGGCCGGTCCGGCGGAGCCTCGACTTCGGAGGGAACCTGACCGGCTCAGATGCCCGAGGTCCTGTGTCGATACGCCTACATCTCGACGCTCGCCCATCGTGGGGCCGGTCGCATCCTCAGCCTGGGTAGACATGGCGGTTCTGTTGCCCGGCCATGGCGCGGTGTGACATCCCCGATCGTGTAGTGCGGCCGGCGCCGGGTGGCCTCGTGCCGGCCTACAGCAGGAGGTCGAACACGCGGGCGACGCGTTCCCAATGCTCGGTTTGCGGGTTCTTCAGCTTCGGATCGATCAGTTTGAACGCACGAGCGAGCGCGACACTCAGCCCTCCGGCGATCTGTGGCAGGCCGGCCTCGGTCTCGTCCGCGACCATCAGCTCGAACGGCGGATGCTTGGCGAGCCGCTCGAGGAGCGACGCGAGCTCGATCTCCTCCTCGAGCTTGCGGAACTCATGGATGCTCTCCTGCAAGCCCTTGGTCACGGGTAGATCGTGCGGCTGAATGATGTCGCGGGCGTTGGCCTTCGCGTGTGCCTGACCGATGAGGATCAGGTCGTAGATCTTGCCGTCGACGAAGTCGTCGTAGCGCTTGAGGTCGTCCTTGTCGATGTCCAGGCTCGCGGCCGCACGAAACAGGCGCTGAAACTGCGGGATGCCGGTCGGGGGCATGGGTATCACCTCCTGCCCCCAGCCTTGACTCGGGACGGGTTCGCGGCATCCCACGATCGGACGGGGTATCAGCCGCGGCGGCGTCCAGGCGCGTCTCGGTCCCAGTGCTTCCAGTGACCGACGACCAAGCCGCGTGACCGCAGGTCGACGTCGACGCGCGGATTCGGGCCCCCGCGCCCCAGCCAACTGCTAGGCGCATCGGTTTCACCCAGCGTCGTACGCTGCCATTATGCGGATCGATGACCGGTATCCAGCGGTGACGCCCCGATGAAAGTCCGGCGCCCTCGCGCACAGACCGCTGACCACAGGTTCGCCCGGGCCGTCCGCGCCATCCTCGCGCCCCTCCGCCGATGCGTGACGACCGCGGAACGGGACCCTGAATCCGACGAACCCGACGGCCCTCTGGGCGAGGCCGACTGCGAAGGCGCCTTCGAGTCTCTGCTGGCGAAGCTGGAGCTCTGCCAGATCCAGGTCAGGAGTCTCGCGGACGAGCAGGTGGCGCTCCGCCGGATGGCGGTGCTGGCCGCCCAGGCAGTACCGCCGGAGAAGATCTTCGGCGCGGTGTCCCGCGAGATCGGCGAGCTTCTCGGGACCGACTACGTGGTCATCAACCGCTACGGGCCGGACGACACCACGACATCGGTCGGCCACTGGGGCAGGCCGGGGAGCCCCGACGTCATGCCGCCCCTGGCCGGACACTGGCCGATCCAGAACGGCTCCGTGACCGAGATCGTGGCACGGACCGGCAAGCCGGCGCGCATCGCCGACTACCTCCACGCCGAGACCGAGATGGGCGAATGGGCGCGCGAGCGTGGTATCAGGTCCGTCGTCGCCTGCCCCGTCATGGTCAAGGGACGGGTTTGGGGGATGATCGCCTCTCTCAGCACCGAAGCGCAGCCCGAGGACACGGAGGCACGCATCCTCGAGCTCGGCGTGTTCGCCAGCGCCGCCATCGACAGCGCCGAGACCGGTACCGAGCTGCATGCCTCCCGTGCCCGCGTCATCGCCGCCTCCGACGCGACCCGCCGCCGCATCGAACGCAATCTTCACGACGGGGTGCAGCAGCGGCTTATCTCACTCGGCCTTCAGCTACGCGCGGCGGAGGCGTGCCTCGAACCCGGGCAGGCCGTGCTCCGGAACCAGCTGGCCCGGACCGCTCAGGGTTTGACGGACGTGCTGGAGGACCTGCGCGAGATCTCGCGCGGGCTCCATCCGGCGTCGCTCTCGCGTGGTGGGCTGCGGCCCGCCCTCAAGTCGCTGGTGCGCCGATTCGCGATGCCGGTCGAGCTCAACGTGAGCATCGACGAACGCCTGCCCGAGCCCGTCGAGGTGGCGGTCTACTACATCGTGTCCGAAGCATTGACCAACGCGCTCAGACACGCGCAGGCGAACAGGGTTCGCGTCGACCTGTCCATAGACAGCGGAGCGGTGCGCGTCTCGGTCCACGATGACGGAATCGGCGGCGTCGAGCTCGGCGGCGGATCAGGGCTCATCGGCCTGAGGGACCGGACCGAGGCCCTCGGCGGCACGTTGCAGCTCGAGAGCCCCCTGGGCGAGGGCACGTCGCTGCTGCTCAAGATCCCGCTGCACGACTGAGGCTCGCGGCCGCCCGCCACGCCGGTGCGAGCACCGATCAGACCTCCGCGTCGGCCCGCCGCCTCCCCACGGACGAAACCGTATGGGCGCTGGACGAGTTCGCGGCGGTCGCCCGGTACGCGCAGCGGTAGACCTCGGAGGCGTTACTTCGCCTTGTCGAGCATGCCGTGCAGGTGGGCCGCGGCGACCTCGATGTCGTCGTACTTCCGCTGCGCCGCCCGCACCTCCGCGGCGATCACACCGCACCGGTGGACTCTGTCCAAGTCCCCGTAGGGGAACTTGTATCTGGACTTCTGGTCCTGGGAGTAGTCGTCGTCGATGCCGAGGTACCACCTGCCGTAGGCGTCGAATCCGAACTTCTCGATGAACTCGTTCTCCTGCTGTGTGGACGGCTGGTGTTCGCTCCATTCGCCCATCTCGTCGACGACTGCTCTCCCCTCGTCGATCAGTTTCTTCGCGTACTCGAAGGACCGCTCACTCAGCTTCACTGCCATGGCTTCCCCTCACCAGCTGCTCGGGCCGCCCGGGGCGGGCGTGCCGGGCACCGTCCTAGGTCACCCCGGGCAGCTGCGCAGCGGGGTGTGATGTCGTCAGCGCTCGCCTTCGGACCGTTCGCCTTCGGACCGTTCGCCTTCGGACCGTTTGCGTCCGGACCGGCCATCCGTGATCTCGATGCGGTGACCCTGGCCTCGCTTGGCCTTGGGAATGCGCAGCGTCAGGACTCCCTCGTCCATGGACGCCTCCACGTTGTCCGCGTCGACATCGGAGGGCAGCGAGGCGTGATAGTGAAACCGCCCGGTCCGTAGCCGCAGTGCGTTCGAGCCCTCTTCTTCCTCTCTGACCTCGCCGTTCACACACAGCTCACGGTCACGAATGGCGATGTCGATGTCCGCAGGCGCGATGCCGGGCAGTTCCAGCCGGACGACGTAGCCCTCTTCGTTCTCGTCGATCTCCGCGACCGGCACCCAGGGCCGTTCGGCCTCGGTCTCGACCCCGGGCTGGATGAGCCCTGTCATGCGGTTGACCAGCTCCTGCACGTCCGCGAAAGGATCCCGCCGCAGCATCGTGGCCGGCTCCATCCCGTGTAGTCGGCCAGTTCTGGCACGCCTCATCGGCAAAGTCATGGCATACCCCCAATTTTCTCGTGAGTGGCGCCCATATCGACGTCCGCTGTCCCCGTAGATCCACGGTCACCGCGACCGGCTAAGGGCGTACGGTCGCCGACGGGGCGTCCCCTTGCGGATACCCGGCCGTACTCCTGCCGACACGGGTCCTTCCTCCCTGGTCCGGCCGGTCGCCATCGGGGGGCGTCCGTTGCCGGTTCTCCTCCATGACCCGCCGGGCCAGCTCGAGGCGTGAGCCGATCTGGAGCTTGCGGAAGATGTGACGGAGGTGGAAGGCGGTCGTGTGCACGCTGATGAACAGTTGGTCGGCCACCTGCCGGTTGGTCAGTCCCTGGGCGACCAACCCGGAGATCCGGCGCTCGGTGTCGGTGAGGCTGCCCCAGCCCGAGACGGGACGGTCGCCCTGTGTCCAGTGGCGGCGCCGCACGCCCAGCCGGCGAAGCCGGCGGCGCACCCGGGCTGCGTCCCGGGCCGCGCCGATGCCGTCGTAGCCGGCCAGGGCCTGGTCAAGGCCGGCGATGGCCGACTGGCGTGACCCGGTGCCCCGGCTCGCGGCCAAAGCGCCGAGGTCCTCCGCCGCGGACGCGCGTGCCCACGGGTCGGCGTGGTCCATGGAGGCGCGGTCCAGTGCGCACGCGTCCCCGTCGAGCAGACCGCGAGCGTGTTCGGCGGCCGCCGCGACGGTGGGAAAGCCCGGGTTGTGGCGGGCGAGCCGTTCCGCGGCGCCGACCACGATCTCGGCTCGCGCGCGATCGTCCAGGGCGAGCGCGGTGCGTACCAGCCAGGCCGCCGCGGTGGGGTCGCTGACCAACACCCAGGAGTGCTCCGGCACCTGCTCGCACAGCTCCGCGAGCGCCGTCGCCACGGCACCGGCGCCATCGCGCGCCATCGCGATCTGGCTCGTCACGAGTGCGAAGCGGGCCTCCGCGTGCGGCGAACCGTACTCCGACAGCCCCGGCCGTGCCCGGTCGGCGTACCGCTGTGCGGCGTTCGGGTCCCCGGACCGCAACGCGGCGACGGCGAGCACCCCCAGCGCGGACGACATCAGCACGTGCGGGCCCGGCCCGCTGCTGGCCGCCAGGCCCGCCTCGGCCACGGCGATCGCGTCGTCGAAGCGGCCCGCGGCCAGATGCAGGCGCGCGTGGAGCACGGCGGGCGCCGCCGCCCACACGAGACGTCCGCGCACCTTGGTGTCGTCGCCGGCGCTCGCCATCACCGACCGTGCCTCGTCCAGCCGCCGGACGTCGGTCAGGAGCATCGCCAGGATCATCCGGGGGTGAAGGCACCAAGCGTCGGTGGACGCCGCCCGGCGGACGGCCTCGTGGGCGAGCCGCAGGCCCTCGGCCAGCTCGTCCGCGTCCCACGCGGCCAGCGCGAGCGTGATGAACGCCCCGGTGACGAGGGCGTCGCCGTGGTCGCCGGACGCCTCGACGATCGCCTGCGCGTGCTGGCGCGCGAGCGTGTTGTCACGGTCGGCGACCTGGGCGTTGAGCAGTGCGAGTTCGGCGGCGTCGCGGAGCCGGTCCGGCAGGCCCGGTTCGGCCAGTACGGTCGCGGCGTCCGCCGCGGCCTCGGCCGCCCGGCCCTGCATGTGCAGGATCTCCGACCGGAGGCAGCACAGGCCCGCGTGGGTGGCGGCGGTCAGCGGTTGGGTGAGGGCCGACTCGGTGAGACCGGCCGCCTCGTCCAGCCGGCCCGCCTCGATGAGCGTGCGGACGGCGGTGAGCGTGCGGACGGTCCAGGCCGGTTCGGCGGGATCGGTGAGGATCACCACCCGCAGCGCGATGTCCGCCGCGGTCCGCGGTGAGACCGGCAGGACGTCGTCGACCAGCCGGTCCAGCGCGGCGAGGCCACGGGAATCGGCTGCGCGGACGCCCTGCATCAGATGCGCCGCGGCCGCCGTCGCGGGCCCGCCCCGGCCGAACAGGACGTCGCCGATCTCCCGATGCAGCGCCTTCCGGATGGGAACCGGAACGGCGTCGGTGACCGCCTGCCACAGCAGGCCGTGCCGGAAGGCCAGCTCCTCCCTCGCGACGGTGAGCACACCCGCCGACAGCGCCTCGTCGAGCCGTGGGACGATCGCGGCCGTGGTCGTGCCAAGCACCGCGGCCGCGGTGTCCGGCGAGAACGAGCGGCCCAGAATCGCGGTCACGGTCAGCAGATGACGGGTCCGCGGACTCAGCTGGTCGAGCAGGTGCCGTACCGCCGCCTGGAACCGCCGCGGCAGGCCGACCGCGACGAGACGTGCGCCACCGTCGCAGATCTGGATCCCGTCCTCGCCGCGCAGCCCGGCGATGAGCCCGGTGAGCAGGTACGGGTTACCGCCTGACTGGGCGACGAACGCCGCCAACGGCGGATCGGGCACGGCACCGAGCATGTCGATGACGATCCCGGTCAGCGCGTCGTCGTCGAGGGGCGGCAGCGTGATCCGCCGCGCACCGCCGTATTCGAGGAGGTCGAAGAGGCGGCCGGCGGCCTTCCCCACCTTCACCGTGCTGCGGGCCAGCAGCCACGCGACGGGCCGGCCCGCGAGCTGTGACATCCAGGCCCGCAGCGTCACGAGGGCCGCCGGCGCCACCAGCTGAAGGTCGTCGAGGCTAACCAGCACGGGACCGGCTCCTGCCCGTTCATCGAGGCCGGCGCGGATCCTCTCAACCCGCCACATGCGCCGGTCCGGCTCGGCGGACGGTCCCCCGCCCTCGGCGACCACGTCCTCGCCAAGGGCCGAAAGCAGCGACTCCACGAGCGGTATCCGGCCGAGCTCGAGCGCGCCGGCCGTCACCAACGAGAAGCCGCGCGCACGGGCCGTACGCGTCACCTCGCGGAGGAGACGGCTCTTGCCCATGCCGGGCTCGCCCTCGACGAGCAGGACTCCGGAGCGCCCCTCGTGCGCCGCGGCCAGCAGATCGAGGGCGGCGCTCCATTCGGCCGCACGACCGCGCATCGTCGCCGGCCCGTGAGCCTCCTCGGTGCAGTACGCCGGAAGGGTGGACATCATGGCTCCGGCAGCAGCACGTGGTAGTCCGGCGGCAGCTGGACGGTGACGTCGAAGTACTCTTCGTCCCGTACCGCCTCGCGCAACGTGGCGAAGACCGCGCGGGCGTACTCGCGCGCCTCGAGCGGGTCCACCCCCGCCAGCTCGGCGATGCGGTCCACGAACCGATCGAGCGACATCCGTCGCGCCGCCCCGCCGCTCGTGGCCCGGCCGCGTCTGAGCGGACCGTGCAGCGCGAGGGGAAGCCGCGGGATCAGGTCGTCCACCTCCCCACCGGCGATGCGTTCGGCGAGCGCCTCCAGTACGGCCTCGGTGGCGCGGCGTGCCTCGTCGGCGTCGAGGCCCGCGCGTTCGGCGACCTTGGCCAGGAAGTCTTCGGCCGGCATCACGTCGAAGAACCTGCACTGGGCCTCGGCGACCAGCGGTTCGAAGTCCTGGGGCAGCTCGTCGGCGACGTCGGCGATCTCGTCGCGGCTCACCGCCTGCCCGAGCGCGAAGAACACGGCATGCGCGTGCCGCTCGGCGGTCTCGACGTCAACACCCTCGCGCTCGGCGACGCGGCGCAGGAACTCATCGATGTCGAAGCCTTCGGCTGCGCGTTCGGTGTAGAGCCAGGGCTTCATCTCCGCGGGGAGCTGTTCGAGGAGGTCACGCGCCTGTCCGGGCGACAGGCGCTCGGCCAGCGTCACCAGGGTCGCCCGCGCGGCGCGCTCGGCCAAATCGCCGCCGATGCCACCCTCGCGCTGCGTGACCTGGATGAACTCACAGTAGTCCACGGTCGCTCCTCCCCCGCTCAGGAGCGTCTCGGCGGCGTGCGACGAACGCGACCACACGCCCACGAGCGCGTATTCGGTCAATCGGTCAGGGACAACGCGAAACCTCGATCGCCGAGCGACCCGCATCGGCGAGACCGATCGATACGGCCATGACCTCCACCGTAGCCACCGCCCGCCCCGCGTCCTGCGGTAGGTCTCGCCCGCCCGGGTGTCGTGATGGGAATGAGCGCACCACGCGCGCATCGGGGGGACGTCATGAAGGCAGTCGTGGACCCAGGAGTCCCGAGACGTACGGGTCGACCAGCTGCCGGATCCCCCGATCGAGGCCCAGGGGCGAGGACATCAGCTGGATGAAGGTCCTGGCGGCCGTCAGCGCGCGTAGTACTCGACGACGAGCCGGTCGTCGCAGATGACCGGGATCTCCAGGCGGGCCGGCGGTCGCAGCAGCTGGGCCCGCAGAGCGTCCCGGTCGACCCGCAGGTACGCCGGATGCTCCGCGGCGTACTCACCGGTCGCGGCGATGAGGAACGGCGTCTTGGCCTTGCTACGCTCCGCGACCTCGATCACCTGACCTGGGCGCAGTCGGTAGGCGGGCTTGTCGACCTTGTGCCCGTCGACGCGGATGTGGCCGTGGCTGACGGCCTGGCGTGCCTGGTAGATGGTCGGAGCGAAACCGGCGCGGAGTACCAGGGCGTCCAGCCGGGTCTCCAGATCGCACAGCAGTTCCTCACCGGTTCGGCCGGGCCGCCGTACCGCACGCTTGACGGCACGGCGCAGTTGTCGTTCGCCGATGTTGTACTGGGCGGACAATCGCTGCTTCTCCAGCAGCCGCGCCTTGTAGTCCGTGTCCTTGACCCGCCCGCGGCCGTGCTGACCGGGACGGGTCGGCCGGCGTTCCATCACCCGGGCCGCCTTCGGAGTCAGTGCCACCCCGAGGGCACGACTCAACCTGACCTTCGACCGTCTGAGGTCCACGGTGCACCCCCGCAACGCTCGTACGGGCATCTCCAGGGACAACGAGGGTCCGGCCGGACTGCATTCCACGGCGTCCGGCCGCGTTTGCCTGGGAGTCCGGGCTGGAATGAGTCGCTCTAGAGGACAACCGGGGGGCCAGATGGAATTCGGGGTCGCGACGTTCGTAACCGATGAGGGCATCGCACCGGCCCGGCTCGGGGAGGCGCTGGAGGAACGCGGTTTCGCGTCGCTGTTCGTCGCCGAGCACACCCACATCACCGTCGAACGGCAGTCGCAATGGCCCGAGGAGGGCGAGCTCCCGCGAAAGTACTACCGGACCCTCGATCCGTTCGTGACCCTCACGGCGGCGGCCGTGGTGACCGAGCGCCTCCTGCTCGGCACCGGCATCCTCCTGCTGGTCGAACGGGATCCCATCATCTCGGCCAAGGAGATCGCGAGCCTCGACCAGGTCTCCGGCGGCCGGGCCGTCGTCGGGATCGGGGCCGGCTGGAACCTGGAGGAGATGCGGAACCACGGCACCGACCCGAAGACCCGGATGGCGCTGCTGCGCGAGCGTGTGCAGGCGATGAAGGAGATCTGGACCAAGGACCAGGCCGAGTACCACGGGACGTTCGTGAACTTCGACCCGATCTTCTGCTGGCCCAAGCCCGTACAGCGCCCGCATCCGCCGATCGTCGTGGGCGGCAACGGGCCGAAGGCGCTCGACCGCACACTGGAGTACGGCGACGGCTGGATGCCGACGTACGGGCTGGGGCCCGAGGAGATCGCCCGCAGGATCGCCGAGCTGGAGCGATGCGCCATGGAGACCGGCCGAGGCCGGGTCCCCGTATCCGTCTACGCCGTGCCGGGCGAGCGTGAGGCCGTCGCCCGGCTCGCCGACGCCGGCGTCGACCGGGTGCTCTTCGATCTACCCACGCTGCCGGACGAGGAGACGCGCCGGACGCTGGACGAGCTCGCGGTTGTCGCCCGCTCGTTCACCGCCTGACGTGTCCTGGCCGGCGGCCGGTCTTCAAACCACGAAGGGGTTGGTCTCAGGGGCCTCGCCGCGTTCCCACCCGGAAACGCCGAGTTCGCGGACCGGGGAAACGTCCAGCGGCGCTCGCCCTCCTGGCATGGGATACATGGCGTGTGTGATGGTCTTACGGTGCGTAAGTATCTGCTGGTAGGAGTGCCGGGGAGCGGCAAGAGCACCCACACCGCCCTGCTGACCCGCGACTTCGATCTCGTGCGGATCAGCGCCGGGGACATCCTTCGCTGGCATGTCAGCCACCACACCAAGATCGGCGCACGCGTGCGTGAGGTCATGGCGGCCGGCCGGCTCGTCGATGACTCGCTCGTGGAAGGGATCATGCGTGTGCGCCTGGAGCAGCACGATTGGAACCACGGGTTCGTCCTCGACGGGTTCCCGCGGAACCGGCGGCAGGCGGAGTTCTTCCTCGAGCGGTACGACCTCGACGCCGTCATCTGCCTTGACGTGCCCGACGCGCAGGCTCGGGACCGGGCGCTGTCGCGACGGCTGTGCGGCGACTGTGGCCTCGACTACAACCTGATCGGAGGCCGGCCCCGGCGTGAGGGCGTCTGCGACTCCTGCGGCGGCCGCCTCGAGACGCGCGAGGACGACACCCCGGAAGCGCTCACCGCCAGGATCGAGGACCACCGGGAGAGCATCGCCGCCCTGCTGGACCGGCTCCGGCGCAAGGTTCCGGTCTTCGTCGTCGACGCGAGCCGCGATCCGGACACCGTCCAGGAGGAGATCCGAATGCTCCTTGGGCTCCCCTCGCGCCGTTTCGGCCGTCGGCAAGGCGGGGATCAGCCCTAGATAGGCATATTCAGGGGGGAATCATGCCTTATCAATCGGTCAATCCTTACAGTGGCGAGGTCGTCGCCAGATTCGCGGAGATCACCGACGCGGAGGTCGAGGACGCCCTGTCACGTGCCCGGTCGGCGTACGAGGAGTGGCGTCGGCGGAGCTTCGACGAGCGAGCGGCTGTCACCAGGTCTGCGGCCCGGATTCTGCGGGACCGGCGTGACGAGTTCGCCCGCCTGATGACCCTGGAGATGGGAAAGCTGATCGGCGAGAGCATCGAAGAGGTGCTCCTGAGCGCGGACATATTCGACTACTACGCCGACAACGCCGAGGACTTCCTCAAGCCGATCCCGATCGACACGCGCGAGGGCGAGGCGGTCGTCGTCAGCAGCCCGCTGGGTGTCCTGTTCGGGGTGCAGCCGTGGAACTTCCCGTACTACCAGCTGGCGCGGTTCGCGGTTCCCAACGTGATGGCGGGCAACGTCGTCATGGTCAAACACGCATCGGGCGTCCCCCGGTGCGCGCTGGCCTTCGAAGACCTCTACCGCGAAGCCGGGGCGCCGGACGGCGTTTACACCAACCTCTTCATCAACAAGGAGCAGGTCGGGAAGGTGATCGACGACCCGCGCGTCATGGGCGTGGCCCTGACCGGCAGCGATGAGGCGGGCAGTGTCGTCGCGGCGCGTGCCGGCAAGGCGATCAAGAAGATCACCCTCGAGCTGGGTGGTAGCGACCCGCTGATCGCCATGCCCGACGCCGATCTGGGTCCGACGGTCCACTGGGCCGCGTGGGGCCGCCTCAACAACTGCGGGCAGTGTTGCGTGGCAACCAAGCGGCTCCTCATCCACGAACAGATCGCCGACAAGTTCCTCGAGGAGTTCACCGCGGCCCTGAGTGGTCTGGTCGCCGGGGACCCGATGGACGAGCGGACCACCCTGCCGCCGATGTCGTCCCAGGCGGCCGCCGACAAGCTGAAGGCGCAGGTGACCGAGGCGGTCGCGCACGGTGCCCGGGCGACCGAGGTCGGCCCTCCGGTGCCGGAGACCGGAGCGTTCGTCCAGCCGACGATCCTCACCGACGTGAGCCGCGACAACCCGGTCTACGGCCAGGAGCTCTTCGGCCCGGTGGCGATGTTCTTCGGCGTCCGGGACGAGGATGAGGCGATCGCCATCGCCAACGACACCGGCTTCGGCCTCGGTGGCGCGGTCTTCACCTCCGACATCGAGCACGGCAAGGAGATCGCCCACCGCATCGAGAGCGGCATGGTCTTCATCAACCATCCGACCTGGACCGCGCCCGAGCTGCCGTTCGGCGGCATCAAGCGGTCCGGCTACGGGCGAGAGCTGTCCTGGCTCGGCATCCAGGAGTTCGTCAACAAGAAGCTGATCGACGTCGTTCCGCTCGACGCCGCGCCGTGACGGTTCTGCGCGGCGTGATCCGTCCGGACCGATCGCCTTCCGACACGCGCGACCCGGTGGAGCCGGTTCGGCTGGCTCCACCGGGTCTGGTCATTCAGCGCGGCGCTGCGGGTCAGCCGGAGTTCGGGTGGAGTACCACCTTCGTCCAGCCGGTGTCGCGGTGGTCGAAGTGCTCATAACCCTCCGGCGCCTGATTCAGCGGCAGCTCGTGTGACACGATCCACGACGGCTTGGCCTGCCCCGTCTGGATGAGGTGCATCAGCTTGCGGTTGTAGGCCTTGACGTTGCACTGGCCGTTGCCGATGCTCTGCCCCTTGAACCAGAAGAGGCCGTAGTCGAAGGCGACCTCACCCTCCTTGTACAGCGGGTCGGGGCTCTGCGGGTCCTGCGGCACGTAGACCCCGACAACGCCGATGGAGCCGGTGAAACGTACCGACTTGACCAGGTTGTTCAAGGTCATGTTCGGATGCTCGTGCCCCTCCGGGTCATGGGCCTGGTAACCGACGCACTCGCAGCCGCGATCGGCTCCGACGCCGTCGGTCTGGTCGAGGATCTGGTCGACGGGCGAACCCTTCGAGTCGTCGATCGGGATGGCGCCGATCTCCTCCGCGAGCCGGAGGCGGTCCGGATGCCGGTCGACGACGAAGACCTTGCTTGCGCTCTTGAGCGTCGCTGACAGCGCCGCCATCAGGCCGACCGGCCCGGCACCGTAGATGGCGACCGTCTCTCCCGCCCGCACGCAGGCGAGCTGCGTGGCGTGCCAGCCCGTCGGGAAGATGTCGGACAGCATGACGTAGTCGGTCTGTCGCTCCTCCGCCTCTGGCGGCAGGACGAGGCAGTTGAAGTCCGCGTAGGGAACGCGGAGCAGTTCGGCCTGCCCGCCGTTGTAGGGCCCCATGTCCGCGAAGCCGTACGCGGCGCCCGCCATGTTCGGATCCGGGTTCGCGATGAGACAGAAGGCGGTGAGGCCGTTCTCACAGTTCTCACAGAAGCCACAGCTGATGTTGAAGGGCATGCACACGAGATCCCCGACCTTGACCCGGTCCACCGCCTCGCCGACCTCAACCACCTCCCCCAGGTTCTCGTGGCCGAGCACGCGACCGGTCTCCAGGTCCGTACGGCCTTCGTACATGTGCAGGTCAGAGCCGCAGATGTTGGTGGTGGTTATCTTCACCAGCGCGTCCGTCGGCCGTTCGACCCTCGCGTCCGGCACGTCCTCGACCCTCACCGTCCGCGGCCCTTCGTACACCACGCCTCTCATAGCGAACCTCGATCCCCTCGATTAACGAAAAGCGGCCAGAGGCCGCATGTCGTCGAGCACCCGGCGCGAAAAACAATCCCCGCAGGTACATCCCCCTTTTCGAGCTTCTCACCTATGCAGCCCATGTCAACGCAACGACGGCTTTTTTACCTTTCCCGCCAGAAGAGGCTCTCCATTAACAGAAGACCCAACGAGAACAGTGGCGCCACCCGGCAATAGCCCGCCCAGGCCATTTGTCCTGGCTAACAAATTGATGCGCGTGAATCGCCACCCTGTCCTCGCGAGGCCGTTCTCGACCGACGACGAACCTTTGGGCGGTACCGGCGCTGGTGGGGACAGTGCTGTCGAGCCAAGCATCATCGTCGATGCCATGATCAGCACTGGCACGGGAACCAGCGCCGACCGCGTCCGAGATCTTGCGATCCATCGCCTCTGCTCCCCCAGAGCCATGACCCGGCTTTAGCTACGGCTTGCCCGGCCTGTAGTGGCCGCCTGCGAGACTCTCCTCGATAGCGCCGGGTTCGGGGGGGAGCGCCAATGGCGTCGGAGACGGGCGAGCACGGCCGGCGACGGCCGATCTGGGTGAACCCGCTGCTCGGAGAGGCCGACCCGGTGTCCGGCGTTAAGAGGGTCCTGCCACGACACACGTTGCCGGATGGTCCCACGACGCCGTCGACCGCGTCGCGGCTGATCCGCGACGAGCTGATGCTGGACGTGAACCCCCGGCTGAACCTGGCGACCTTCGTGACCACCTGGATGGAGCCGGAAGCTCGCGCGCTCATGGGCGACGCCGCCGACAGGAACCTCGTCGACAGGGACGAATATCCAGCGACGGCCGACATGGAACAGCGCTGCATCGCGATGCTGGGCCGACTGTGGAACGTCCCCGGCCAAGGGCACCCGATCGGCACCTCCACCGTCGGGTCCAGCGAGGCCTGCATGCTCGGCGGAATCGCGCTGAAGCGCCGCTGGACACGCCGGAACGCCGTTCGCTACGCCGCCGGCGCCCGCCCCAACCTGGTGATGGGCGCCAACGCCCAGGTGTGCTGGAAGAAGTTCTGTAACTACTGGGACGTGGACGCGCGCGTCGTACCGATGGAAGGAGACCGGTTCCACCTGGGCGCGGAACAGGCGGCCGAGGCGTGCGACGAGAACACGATCGGCGTGGTCGCCATCCTGGGATCGACGATGGACGGCAGCTACGAGCCGGTCGCCGACATCTGCCTCGCGCTCGACGCACTGCAGGAGCGTACGGGCTGGTACGTTCCGGTTCACGTGGACGCCGCGTCGGGCGGCATGATCGCGCCGTTCCTTGAGCCGGAGCTGGAATGGGATTTCCGGCAGGCCCGGGTCGCCTCGATCAACACCTCGGGGCACAAGTACGGGCTGGTGTATCCCGGAATAGCCTGGGTGATCTGGCGCGATGGTGACGCACTGCCGGAGGACCTGGTGGAACGAGTGAATTACCTCGGCGGTGACGTGCCCACCTTCACTCTCAATTTCTCCCGACCCGGCGCCCCGGTCATCGCGCAGTACTACAACTTCCTGCGCCTGGGTCACCAGGGCTACCGCGCAGTGCAGGGGGTTCTCCGGGAGGTGGCGATGTACCTGGCCGGGCAGATCGAGGCCCTCGGCTGTTTCCGGCTGCTGACGCGTGGTGACCAGCTGCCGGTATTCGCCTTCACCACCACCGACGACGTCACCCAGTTCAGCGTCTTCGACGTGTCGCGGCGGCTGCGGGAGTTCGGCTGGCTGATGCCGGCCTACACCTTCCCGGCGAACCGCCAGGATCTGGGGGTTCTGCGCGTGGTGTGCCGCAACGGCTTCTCATTCGACCTGGCCGACCGGCTCGTGGAGGATCTACGGAGCCTGCTCCCGTGGCTACAACGTCAGCCGGCGCCTTTCCACGGCCCTGCCGAAGCGACGAGTTTCCATCACTAGGCCCGGTCGTCCGGCCAGGGGGAGGTCGTGGCATGTGCCGTCTGTTCGGAATGAGCAGTGCCCCTGAGCGTACTTGTGCCACCTTCTGGCTGCTGGACGCACCGGACAGCCTCAGTGACCAGAGTCATCGCAATCCTGACGGGGCCGGCCTGGGTTTCTTCGACGCCGACAGGACCCCTCACATTTACAAGGCTCCCATCGCCGCGTACCAGGACCGGTGTTTCGCCGAGCAGGCCAAGCAGGTGAGATCGGCCGTTTTCGTGGCCCACCTTCGCTACGCGACCACCGGCGGAGTGGATTACCGCAATACCCAGCCGTTCGAGCAGGACGGGCGGCTGTTCGCGCACAACGGAGTGATCGAGGATCTGGCCGAACTCGACGCGGAGCTGGGGCCGGACCTGGCCATGGTCGAAGGAGAGACCGATTCTGAACGTTTCTTCGCGCTGATCACCCGAGAGATCAGAACGCACGGCGATGTCGCCGTCGGCATCGAACACGCCGCACGGTGGATAGCCCGGAATCTGCGGCTCTACTCACTCAACCTCATCCTCGCGAGCGCGGACGAACTCTGGGCGCTTCGCTACCCCGACACCCATCATCTGTACGTGCTTCAGCGTCCCAGCGGTGGCCAGCACGGCGCCCGGCACCTGGACCAGAGCGGCACCGCGGGCCGCATGCGCGTGCACTGCGCCGACATGGCCCGCGTTCCCGCCGTAGTGATCGCCAGCGAACCGATGGACGACAGCCCCGGCTGGCGCCTGCTGGAGCCCGGTGAACTCCTCCACGTCGGACCCGGCCCGCGTGTCACCAGCCGGATCGCCCTACCCGAGGAGCCCGCGCATCGGCTGCAGCTCACCGACCTGTCGCCCAGGACCGCCGCCGCCCAACAGGCCGCCTGATTCAGATCCCGGCGGACATCGAGCAAGCGCGGAACGCGGTGCCCTCCACCAACGTGACCGTGCCCGGAGTCGGCGCGGTCGGGCTCTCTTGAGCTCCATTCGGTCATACCGACCCAGCCGATCGGTCCCGGCCAGCGGTCCCCGTGTCCCCCTGGGGCGTACCCACCGTGCCGCCCGCCATCGGCAAAGCCTGACCTAAGTTTCCCGGCGTCCCTTTGACCTGCCCCCGGGTCAGGAGGTCCCGTGGAAGAAGAGACACGGGGGGACGTCATGAACGATCACCGACTGAGGACCCTGGCCCGAGGTCTCGGCTGGGCCAGCCTGGGGCTCGGCGCGGTCCAACTGGGCGCGCCGAACACCGTACGCCGCGTGGGAGGGGTCGACGACTCCACCGTGGCCGGCGTCATGGTGCCGCTCGTCGGCGCCAGGGAGTTGTTGCACACGGCCGCGCTGCTCGGCAGCCGCCTGCCGGAACGCTGGGTGTGGACGCGCGTGGCGGGGGACGCCGTGGACCTCACCGCGTTGGGCTGCGCGGTCTCCCGGCGCCGGGGGGCGCGGCGTCGCCGGGCGATGGCCGCCACCGCTGCGGTCGCCGCCATCACCGCCCTTGACGTGTACATCGCCGCGCGCGGAGACCGGCGCCTGTGGAGCCGGGGCCTGGCGCTGCACGCGTCGATCACGGTCAAGCGGCCTCGCGGAGAGGTGTACGGGTTCTGGCGGGACTTGGAGAACCTGCCGCGGTTCATGATCCACCTGGAGTCGGTCCGCGTGATCGACCAGCGGCGTTCGCACTGGACCGTCCGGGGGCCGGTCGGCCGGGCCATCGAGTGGGACGCCGCCATCGTCGACGACCGGCCGGAGGAGCTCATCACCTGGCGCTCCACCGACGGAGCCCTGCACAACACCGGGACGGTCCGCTTCGTCGACGCGCCGGGCGGCCGGGGCACCGAGGTGCATGTGGAGCTGCGCTGCGAGCCGCCCGGCGGGGTGGTCGGCGCCGCCTTCGCCCGCCTGATCGGCGAGCATCCCGACCAGCAGGTCCGTGATGACCTGCGGAGATTCAAGCAGGTCATGGAGACCGGCGAGGTGGTCCGCTCGGAGGGCAGCCCGGAGGGCGTACACGCGATCCGCCAGCTCCGGCAGCGTCCCGCGCAACCCATGATGTCAGGGAGGCGATCGTGAAAGGCACCTGCTGGATGGGCCGGAACAACGTCGAGGTGCGGGAGGTGCCCGACCCCCGGCCGCTCAACTCACGGGACGCGATCGTTCGGATCACCCGCACCGCGATCTGCGGATCCGACCTGCACCTGTACAACGGGTTCATCCCGACGATGAAGAAGGGCGACGTCCTCGGCCACGAGTTCATGGGCGAGGTGGTCGAGACCGGCTCGGACGTGTCGAATCTCAAGCCGGGTGACCGCGTCGTCGTGCCGTTCCCGATCGCCTGCGGAGCCTGTGACTCGTGCCAGCACGGGCTGTTCTCGGTCTGCGAGAACTCCAACCCCAACGCCGGGATGGCGGAGAAGCTGCTGGGGCACGCCCCGGCGGGCATCTTCGGCTACTCCCACATGCTGGGCGGCTTCCCGGGCGGCCAGGCGGAGTACGCCCGGGTGCCGTTCGCCGACGTCGGGCCGATCAAGATCGAGGACGATCTGCCGGACGAGAAGGTCCTGTTCCTGTCCGACATCTTCCCCACCGGGTGGATGGGAGCCGAGATGTGCGACATCACACCCGGCGACGTGATCGCCGTGTGGGGTGCCGGACCGGTCGGACAGTTCGCGATCGCGTCGGCCTTCCTCATGGGCGCCGAACGCGTCATCGCCATCGACCGCTTCCCGTACCGGCTGCGCAAGGCCGAGAGCACGGGCGCCGAGACCCTCGACTACCGCGACGTCGACGTCCTCGACGCCCTGCGGGACATGACGGGCGGCCGGGGCCCCGACGCGTGCATCGACGCGGTCGGCGTCGAGGCGCACCATCCCGCCCCGATGATGTACGGCTACGACCGGGCCAAGCAGCTGGTGCGGGCGGAGACGGACCGGCCCTTCGCGCTCCGCGAGGCCATCATGGCCTGCCGCAACGGCGGCGTGGTCTCGGTCATCGGCGTGTACGGCGGCCTGGTCGACAAGTTCCCGATGGGCTCGCTGATGAACCGCTCGATCACGCTGCGCGGCGCGCAGTGCCACGTCCAGCGGTACCTGCGGCCGCTGCTCGACCGCATCCGGGCCGGCGACATCGATCCGAGCTTCGTGATCAGCCACCGGATGCGCCTGGCCGACGCCCCGGAGGGCTACGACATCTTCAAGAACAAGCAGGACGACTGCCTGAAGGTCGTCCTCACCCCGTGACGCCGCCGGCCGCGGGATCGCACGGCCGGCTCTATCCGGCGGCGCGAAGAGCCGCTCCCCCGGACGTCGCATCTTCCGGAGGCCATGTCGGGGCAGCCGTTTTCCAGCCGCCCGGATGCGCCGTGAGACGGTCGGCCCAAGTGCGGTCGCCGGAGCGCTGCGGGAATCCGACACCGTCCTGATCAACGACCACTACGGTCTGAAGCCGGCAAGCGGATCGGCGGCGGCGAGGCAGATCAGTGATCTTTCACCCTGACACGCCGCTGCCGTCAAGCGGCTGATCGGGCAGCGCCGGATAGTCGGTGTAACCCCGCTCGTCACCGCCGTAGAACCGCTCTCGAGCCGGAGTGTTGAACGGGCCGCCGGTCGCCAGCCGGCGCGGCAGATCGGGATTGGCTAGAAACAGCGCACCGAAGGACAGCAGATCCGTCGTACCGTCCTCGACCAGAGCAAGCTCCTCAGGCCCGGTCGGCCGCGGCGCCGTGTGCGCGTTGAGGATGAACACCCCGCCGAACTCCGCACGCAGCTTCCGTGTGAGGTCTCGGTCGCCGGTCTCCACCACGTGCAGATACGCCAGGCCCAGCGTCCGCAGCGTTTCTGCGAGCGCGAGGTAGGTGGCATGGGGATCCGATTCGGACATGTCGTTGTAGGGGTTTCCCGGCGAGACCCGCATGGCGGTCCGGCTTGGCCCAATCGCGTCGGCGATCCGCCGTATGAGCTCGGCCGCGAACCGGATCCGCCTCTCGACCGAACCACCCCAACCGTCGGTACGAAGGTTGGTCGTGGGATCGAGGAACTGGTGCACGAGGTAGCCGTTGGCCCCATGGACCTCGATACCGTCGAACCCCGCCGCGACTGCGTTCCGCGCGGCGACGACGAAGTCGTTCAGGGTCTGCTCGATCGCCTCACCGGTCATCGCCTGGGGGGTGATGCAATCCTTGAGACCCTGGGGGGTGAACACCGACACCTTGGGCCTTACGGCGGACGGAGCCACCGGGCGCCGGCCGTCGATCAGCAACGGGTGACCGATGCGGCCGGTGTGCAGCAGCTGGGCGAAGATGCGCCCTCCCGCCGCGTGCACCGCGTCGGTGACCTCACGCCAGGCCGCGGTCTGTTCGTCGCTGTGCAATCCAGGTGTGCTGGGGTAACCCTGGCCGACCACCGACGGTTGCGTTCCTTCACTGATGATCAGACCGGCCGAAGCACGCTGCGCGTAATACTCCGCCATCAGCGAGGTCGGCGACTGCCCTGGGCCGTACGCCCGGCTGCGGGTCATCGGGGCCATGACGACGCGGTTCGGCAGCGTCAGATCCTCGACGGTGACTGGATCGAAAGCAGCCAGTTGATCCATGCGCTCCAGCTGAACGGCCGCATCTCATTCAGCCGGGTGGGAGAGGTGCTGGGCGTTTCAGGCCAGACCATCGCCCGCCGGTACGCACGGCTGAGGGAGTCAGGCACACTGCGCGTCATCGGTCTGACCGACCCCCGCCTCGTCGATGAGGTCGTATGGCTCACACGTGTGCGCTGCACACCGGATGCCGCGACGACGATCGCCGAGGCGCTCGCCCGTCGTCGCGACACCTCTTGGGTCCAGCTCACCTCGGGCGGCACCGACATCCTCTGCGCCGTCCGCGCCAAAGATTCAGGCGACGGGGAATCACTGCTGTTGCGC
Source organism: Actinoallomurus sp. CA-142502 (assembly GCF_050936355.1). Taxonomy (NCBI): domain Bacteria; kingdom Bacillati; phylum Actinomycetota; class Actinomycetes; order Streptosporangiales; family Thermomonosporaceae; genus Actinoallomurus; species Actinoallomurus sp. CA-142502. The sequence goes on along the minus strand of NZ_JBNJMY010000001.1, from coordinate 4,774,272 downwards.
CGGCTGCCTCGGACTCCCCGGGTCCTCAACGTAACCGCGCACTGTGTGCTCCACGTCTTCCTCGGCGGCGCTCACGGCCTGCTCGAGAAGGCCGAGATCCTGGGCCCGGAGCAGGCACGGCGCCTCCGGGCGGCGTCGCCGAGCGGCCGGCGGCTCGACCTCACGGATGGCGACCACCGCCTGATGGCCGCGCTGCGCGAGGACGGCCGGACTCCGCTCCACTATCTCGCGAAGGTCACACGGTGGTCGCCGAGCACCGCGCGCCGCCGGATGGCCGACCTTCAGGACGCCGGTGTGCTGTATTTCGACGTCGACTTCGACCCCACCCTGCTCGGGCTGCGTTTCCGGGCGCTGCTCTGGCTGTCGGTGCCCCCCTCCCAGCTCCATCGTGTCGGAGAGCTGCTCGCACAACACCCCGAGGTCGCCTACACCGCGGCGACGACGGGCTCGACCAACCTCCTGGCCAGCGTGGTCTGCTCCACCGTCAGCGATCTGTACGACTACATCACCCGGCGCATCGCTGTGCTACCCGCTGTGACCCACCTTGAGTCCGCGCCGGTCGTCCGCACTGTCAAGAACGCCGTCACACTGGGAGATCGGTATTACGGCATCGGCGCGTGACATCCTCGCCCGGGAGCGCCGCCCGCGTATTCGTCGGTCCGGATACGAGTGAGCTTGTCAGGGTTGAGGACGCCGTAGATTGCGTGGATGCGCCCCTCGCGGACGTCGAAGGTGACCAGTTGCCGCTGGCGGCCGATCACCGTCCAGACCGCCGGTTCGCCGTTGGCCCAGGTCAGGTGGGCCTCCTGCAGCGGGTAGCGCGACATCAGTCCGGCCACGAACGCCAGCACGTGGTCGCGCCCGACGATCGGACGCAGCGCGGCGCGGACCCTGCCTCCGCCGTCGTTGTAGGCGACCACATCCTCGGCCAGCATGTCGGTGAGAGCGGTCATGTCGCCGCCCCGTGCCGCGGCCAGGAACCGGGTGAGCAGTTCGGCATGGTCGGACGGGTGCGGGACGAACGGCTTCGCATCTCGCTCCACGTACTTGGCCGCGCGGCGGTACCACTGGCGGCAGGTCGCGACGGGATGGTCGAGGATTTCGGCGATCTCGTGATAGGGCAGTTCGAAAGCCTCCCGAAGCACGAAAACCGCGCGTTCGGGCGGCGAGAGTCGCTCCATGAGATGCAGCGTCGCGTAAGACAGCGTGTCGCGTAGCTCGACGGTCTCCAGCGGTCCGAACTCCTGCTCGTCAACCGGTTCGGGCAGCCACGGTCCGGTGTAGGCCTGACGTGTCACCCGCGCCGAGCGGAGTTGGTCGAGCGCAAGGCGGGTCACGACCGTCACCAGGAACGAGCGTGGCTCGCGAATCCGCGATCGGTCGGTGTTCATCCAGCGCAGGAATGCCTCTTGTACCACGTCCTCGGCGTCCCACATGCTGCCCAGCAACCGGTAGCCCAAGCCGAGGAGGAGCCGGCGGTGCTCTTCGAAGACGGTGTCCACCTTGTGCTCCCTGCCTTTCCTGGCGCGGCGGGCTCGCCTCCGCGCCAGGGAGCTAGAACGTTCACCCGGCCGTGCCGATTCCGCCGGCGAACCTGCCGGCGATCCAGGTGAGGATGTCAGTCATGGCGCCGTCGTCAATGCCGACGGTCTGGCCAGGGTAGGTGTCATGCTGCAGGCCGGGGTACGTGCGGTAGTCGACTTTGGATCCGGTGCGGCGAAGCGCGGTGGCCACCTCGTCGGTCATCGAGACGGGTACGACGGTGTCGGACTGCCCCTGTAGCAGCAGGATGGGGCCGGCCACGGGCTGGGTTCCGGTGCTGTTGGCCTTGAGGAAGCGGGCGAAGCGCGGCTCGGTCAGGTAGCCGGGACGGACCAGACTCGGGCCGGTCAGGTCGCTGAAGACGGCGCTGACCACGCCCAGGCAGCCGGAACGGGTTACCTCCAAGCGGCTGTTCGCCTCGGTGGTGAGCAGTCGCCCGGGATCGATCGCCGGGTCGCCGGCATGCGCGCCGGCGGTGATTAGGGCGATGAAGACGCCCAACCCCGGCACCGTGGCGGTGTGGTCGGCGAGCTGGGCCAGATTCGCGGTCGGGGAGGTCACCACGGCACCGCGATAGCCGTTCACGGGGTACCGCACCAGGCGTTCGGCGACCGCGAGCGCGGCGGCGCCGCCCTGGGAGTGTCCCCATAGCACCCAGTCGCGGGAGAGGCCCGGTACGGTACGGCAGGCCGCCGACAGTGCGTCGAGGACGTCGTTCGCGGCCGCCGTCTTGTCACCGAGGGCGTGCCCGCCGTCGGTGCCCAGCCCGGCGTAATCGGGCGCGACGACGGCATAGCCGTTGGCCAGGAAGCGAGCCATCTGGTCGCCGTGGTACAGGTCCCGCATCAGGGACGGGGCGCAGTCCTCGGCCATTCCGCTGGTGCCGTGGGCGTCGAGGACGACCGGCCGGCCTCTACGCGGTGAGGCACCGGAAGGGACCAGCACGACGGCGGACGCGGCCACGTCCCGTCCATGGGCAGTGCGCGAGTGGTAAAGCAAACGGGTGACCTTAGTCCCCGCGGGCACGGTGTAGTCGGTCGCGGACTGCTGCCGGATCGGGGTTCCGGCCGGTGCCCACCGCAGTGGGCTGGGCGCGTCGTAGAAGGCGGTACGGGGCAGGGCGTCGGCGCGTTGCCGCGCCCACGCCGCCTCGCACGACTCGTCACAGACCACGTCGGCGCGCGCCGGGGCCAGGGCGGCGGTTGCCGTTACGCCGGCGACCAGGGCGGCGAGTAGCGTTTTCAGCGAAGACTTCATCACGGATTGTCCCTAAGTTCGATGTTTACGCGGTTACGCGCGTCTCGGAGGCCAACTCGGCGGCGAACCCTTCGGTCACCGACGCATAGCGGGGGCGCCAGTCCAGGTGCAGCCGGGCCTGGGTGTTGGCGGCGCCGCGCAGCCGGTTCATGAACGCCACGCCCCAGCTTCCGACTGCGAGCCGGGCCAGGGAGGCGGGTGCCTTCTTCGGTGCCGGAGCACCGAGGACGGTGGCCAGCTCCGGCAGCCATTCGCGCAGCGGCGTGGGCCGGTCGTCGACGATATTCAGCACGCCGGCGACGTCCGGCTTGTCGAGCGTGGCGGCCACGGCGGCCGCCACGTCGTCGGCGTGGGTGAAGGAGAACACCGCGTTCCCTCCGCCGACCAGCGGCACCTTCCCGGCACGCACCTGCCGGACGAATGAGCCGTCGGGAGCATAGATGGTGCCGGGTCCGTAGAGATGACCCAACCGCAGCACCAGTCCGCCCGCCTGCCTGGTCAGCTGTTCGAGCTCGATTAGCGCGTCGAGGACGGGCACGAACTGCTTGGGGGTGCCGGCCCGCCACAGCGGGGCGTCCTCTGCGGCCAAGCCCTCGCCCGGCTGGTAGGCGTAGGCCAGGCCCTGGCTGATGATCCGCGCCCCGGCGGCCGCGTCGATCAAGTTCCGGGTGCTCTCGGTACGCAGCCGGTTGGTCGTCGCGAAGTCGCGCGCCAAGTGCTTGGGGCTGATCTCGGCCGGGATCGCCGTGAGCATGTTCACCACCACGTCGGGCGCCGCCTGCCGTACCGCCCGGCGCAGGCCGTCCCTGTCCAGGGCGTCCGCGACCACTGTCCGGGCCCCTGCCGCCTGCAGCGCGGTCGTGTCGGATCCCGGCCGGGCCAGGCCCAGCACCTCATGTCCCACGGCGGTCAGCAGCGGAACCATCCGGTTACCGATCACCCCAGTGGCTCCCGCGAGTAGAACTCGCATGAATCACTCCTTGATCCCTCCCGGCTAACCACGCCGGGCTCCGTCAGATACGAAAGCCAGACGAGCCAGTCCGTCTCCGCGTGACAACCAGGACAGTGATCCACACCACAACTACCTGCAGGGATTGCCGGCCTGCCGACCGGGCGTGAGACGCCGGTCCCGTGAGGGATGTCACGTCCTGGGGCGGCCGTCGTGTCGGCTGGTGCGGTGACCACATACGTTCGCCGGGTTTGATCATGCGGCCTTTGGCCGCGGTCGGCCCCAGCGTTGTTGTCGTTGGCTGCGGATGCGGGCGCGTTCGCGGTCTAGGGTGCGGATGGCGGGGGTGCGCCGTCAGGGCGTGCGGTTCGGATGGACTTGAGCCCGGCCAGGGAGTGGTCACCGCCTTTACGGGCGCGGATCACGCCGGCACGTACGAGGCCGACGCCCACCCGGAGTACGTCCGGTGGGGAACAGCGACGATGGGCCGGCCCGAACGCCCCACCGTGGTGACTGCCGGTTCGTCTGGCGATATCGCCGAAATGCCCTAAAAGACACTACGCCTCGGCGACCACACTCAACCTCGGCTCCCACTTTCCTTCGGTGCCGCATCCGCGCTGGGAACAGTCTGTTGGCTCGCGGTTCGCGGCCAGGCGTGGAGGGCCGCCTCGGCGATGTGCCGCAGGTCGGTCGTGGTGGCGCCGTCGCGAGCTTGGGCGGACATGCCTTGGAGGACGGCCGCGTAGAACGTCGCGAGAGCGTGGGTGTCGGTGCGGGTGGGGAGGTCGCCCGCGCGGATGGCGGCGGCGACCTTGTCTTCCAGCGCGCGTACTCCGGCGGCGCGCAGATCCCGCAGATGGGCGGCGATGTCGGCGGATTGCGGGGAGCAGTTGGTCGCGGCGCTGATCAGCATGCAGCCGCGTGGACGGTCGGGCCTGGTGTAGGCGGTAGCGGCCTCGCGCAACAGGCGTTGGACGGCGTCGCGGGCGCCGAGTTCTTCGGCCAAGGCACGCTCGGTGAACGCGGCGTAGGTGCGCATGTAGCGATCGAGCGCCTCGACGAACAGTGCCCGTTTGTCGCCGAACGCGGCATAGAGGCTGGCCGCACCGATGCCGAGCGCCTTGGTGAGCAGGGAGATGGAGGTGGCGTCGTAGCCGTGTTCCCAGAACACGGTGATGGCGTCTTCGAGTGCTTTGTCGCGGTCGAAGGACCGAGGCCGTCCCGTTCTCATACAGCGCATTCTATAGCGATCGTTCTCAAAGGCTGATAGCTTCTTCTGCAGCGATCGTTACAGAAGTGAGGAGTGCCTGATGGTCACCGTAGGACTGTTCATCCGCGTCGAGGCCAAGCCGGACAAGGTCGAGGAGGTCGAGGAGAGGTTCAAGTCGGTGGTGGAGATCGTGCGCAAGGAGGGCAAGGCCGTCGTCTGGTTCGCACTGCGACTGGGTCCGACGACGTTCGCGATCTACGACGCGTTCGCCAACGACGCGGACCGCCAGGCCCACCTGGACGCCAACCTCCCGGCGCTGCAGGCGGCCGGTGTTGGCCTGTTCACCGAACCGCCCACCGTCGAGCACATCGACGTGGTCGCCAGCTTGGTCCCCGGCGAGTGACCTCCCTCAATCAAAGATGACCACCCGCCGCACGCCGCGCCCCACGACAGCGTGCGGCAGGCATCAGCAAAACACCGCATGACCAACCCATTCAAAGAAGGCGTCATGAAGACAGCGCGCGTCAACGACATCGACATCCGGTACGAGCTGACGGGCGAGGGTGAGCCGCTGCTGCTAATCCACGGCTCCAACATCGCGACCGGGCTCCGACCCCTGGCAACCGCCTTGAGCCGACGCGCACCCTCGCTGAGCCTGGTGCGGTACCACCGGCGCGGGATGGGCGGCAGCACTGGCCGGGATTGGCCGATCAGCACTGAGCAGCAGGCCTCCGATGCCCTCGGCCTGCTGGACGCGCTCGACCTGCCGTCCGCGCACATCCTGGGGTACTCCTACGGAGCGACGGTCGCCATCGAGGCCGCGCTCGCGGCACCCGACCGCACGCGAAGCCTGATCCTCGTGGAACCGATCCTCAGTGAGGCGCCCAGTTCCCAGGCGTTCTTCAGCGGTATGGACCCGGTGATGAGCCTTTACGCCGCCGGCGACATGGCGGGCGCTGCCACCGCGACCTTCGCCGCGCTCGGCGGCGAGAACTGGCCGGAACTCGTCGCGACCGCCGCCCCAGACGCATTCGACATGGCCGTCCGGGACACCGAGATGTTCTACCGGGCGGAGTGGCCTGAGTTGACCGCCTGGACGTTCAGCCCGACGCGCGCCGCCGCAGTGAGCGCTCCCGTGCTCTCGGTCCTCGGGACGCGCAGTGGGCCGTTCTTCAGCGAGGGCCGGCAACTCATCCATCAGCGATTCCAGCGCTGCACGGACGCCGACATTCCCGGCACCAACCACCTTCTGTACCTCCAGGCACCCGAGGTGATCGCCGCTGAAATCACCCATTTCCTCATCCAACACTCGGCGTCGCAGCAAACGTCCTGACCCCTTGCGAGGGACGGGCAGGCGGCCGGACGGCTCTTCCGCGGCGTCGAGACCTTGTTCCAGGCGGTGACAGACGAAGGCCGGCGCCGCAGCGAGATCTCAGCGGACCGCGATTTCCGACGACTGGTGCCGTACCGCATTCCTGACCTACAGGAACAGAACTGTAAGCGGCATGAAGACGACAGAAAGGGCGTCAGAGATGGACATCCAGCATCCCCAGAACACCGAAGCGAAGGTGACCAAGGGACTCATGGTCCGAGTCGAAGCCAAGCCCGGGCGGGAGACAGAGGTTGAGGCACTCCTCAAGGCCGGTCTCACCGCGGTCCTTGAGGAACCCGACACCATTGCCTGGCTGGCGATCCGTCTTGGCCCGACCAGCTTCGCAGTGGTCGACGCATTCCCGGACGAAGCCGGCCGACAGTTCCATCTCGAGGCCGGGAAGATTCGGGTTACCGACGACGCGGCCATGGACTTGTTCGCCGCGCCGCCGTCCTTCACCTACACCGACGTCGTGGCGGCCAAACTTCCCACCTATGGTTGATACCTCCATCGATACGCTTTACCAGCCCCCGGGACGCGCCCTTAGCCGCATCACCGTCTCGCGAGGTAGAGGAACCGCCCGTCACCGACCGGGAGATAGGTCATGTCGCCGGCGTAACGCTGATTTGGCGTCGGGGCGGTGAACTCCCGCTTGATCAGGTCCGGCACCGTCTGGTGTGAGGGGGCGGGCACCGTGGTGCGGACCTTGCGGCGCAGATGCACCCCGACGATTCCGAAGATCCGCATCACCCGCTCGACGCGCTCATGGTTCACCTGCTGGCCCGCATCGCGCAGTTCGGCCGTGATCCGCCCCCGGATCCGACACGTACAACGCCACGGAGTGGAGACATGCCCAGGCCCGCCGGTTCCATAGCCGTTTTCTGGGTGTCGCCCTGCCGCTCATCGTCGTGCCGGGCGCGGACTGGGCGTTCACCATCAGTGCGGGACTGCGCGGCCGGTCCGTGGTCCCCGCTGTGGGCGGGCTCGTACTCGGTTACGCGGGCATGACCGTCATCGTCGCGGTCGGTGTCGGTGCCTTGGTCGCGGAGAACCCCAAGGCGCTTACCGCGCTGACCGTCCTTGGCGGCGGCTGCCTGATGTGGCACGGCGCGCGGACACTCGCCTCACCTTCCGCGCCGGTCACCACGACCACCGCAGCCGAGGGGCGGCTCGGTGGCGCATCGCCTCGCCTAAACCCGGACCCGCGAGGGAACACGGTCCACGGCTGGGTCCTGCACCTATGCACCCAGGCCGAGTCACGGCCCCAGGCCACCACGCCGGCCTGGGCGTAGCGGTCGCAGCCGGCGGTGAGCCGCGAATCCGCCTTTGTTCCGGACCGGCCGACGCATCCCTCCTGGGATCGATGTCGCGACATCGAAGCTTGAATCTGCCTGACCTGAGCCGACCGTAAGCGGCTTACCGGAGGCCATATAGTATGAATCTCATAGTTTATGAGTCGGATACGATCCTCAGGAGGCTGTCTTCATGATCTTGGTAACCGGGGCGTCCGGCACTGTCGGACGCCCGCTGATCGACCTGCTCGCCAGCGAAGGCACCGTGGTGCGTGCCGTTTCCCGCGATCCGCACGCCGCCGGCCTTCCCGCCGACATCGAGGTGGTGAGGGGCGACCCGTCACGCCCCGAGACGATCGTCCCGTTCTTGGAGGGCGTCACCTCGATCTTCCTTCACCCCCGCGCCGTCGGTGAGGCCGCCGGTGAGCTTCTCGCACTCGGCAGGGAGCGAGGCGTGGCTCGCGTCGTGACGCTCGCAGCGATCAACGTCGACGACGACCCGGCCGAGCAACCGTCGCGCTTCCAGGGAGATAGGAACAAGGAAGCTGAGGACGCCGCCGTCGGGAGCGGCCTGCAATGGGTGAGCCTCCGGGCCGCCTCCTTTGCCATCAACACTCTTCGTACGTGGGCGCCTCAGGTCCGTGTCGGCGATGTCGTTCGCGGCCCGTATGCACGCTTCGCCGAACCGCTGATTCACGAACTGGATCTAGCGGAGGTCGCCGCCCGCGCGCTGCTCGGCGCCGACCTGACCGGCAAGAAACTGTCGCTCACCGGCCCGCAGTCCCTCTCCCACGAGGCACTGGTGGCCGTTATCGGCGAGGTGCTCGGCAGGCCCCTGAAGTACGTCGAGATTCCTCCGGTGGCGGTCCGGCAGGGCATGGTCCAGCGTGGGATCCCTGAACCGTTCGTCGATGCCCTGATGGCCAGGTACGCGCGGGGAACCGGGCCGGCCGAGGCCGTCACCGGCGAGGTGGAAAGGATCCTTGGCCGGCCCGCGCGCACTTATGCCGAGTGGGTCGCCGACCACGCCGCGGCCTTCCAGAGTCGATGACGTCCATGGAATCGCAACACATGATGGATACGGACGTCCGCGCCGGCGCTCCGACAGAGGATCCGCCTGCCATGAAGGTGCTGCGCACGCCGGAGTCTCGGTTCGAGGCCTTGCCGGAGTACCCATTCGCGCCCCACTACGTCGAGATTGACGCCGGCGATGGTGCTGGCACTCGGCTGCGGGTGCACTACCTTGACGAACGGCCGGACGATCCGGCGAAGACGTCAGGAGAGACAGTTCTGCTCCTGCACGGCGAACCGTCGTGGAGCTACCTTTACCGGCACGTCATCCCGCCACTTGTCGCCGCCGGGCACCGCTGCGTAGCCCCAGACCTCATCGGCTTCGGCAAATCCGACAAGCCTGCCGATCGTTTCACCTACACCTATCAGCGCCACGTCGAATGGCTGGCTGAGACCGTGTTCGATCGCGTTGATCTCCGCGATATCACCATGGTGTGCCAAGACTGGGGTGGCCTGCTGGGGCTGCGTCTGCTGGCGGAGCACCGACAGGGGCACCGTCACCGAGCTTGACCCCGCGGTGTTGGCGGCGTACAACGCTCCGTTCCCCGACGAGTCGTACTTGCAGGGCGCCCGCCAGTTCCCTTTGCTCGTCCCCATTGCTCCGTTCGACGAGGCGGCACCGGCGAACCGGCGGGCGTGGGCCGTGCTGGAAACGTTGCAGACACCGTTCCTGTGCGCGTTCAGCGACCGAGATTACGGAGTCGGCGACGGCGAACGGATCCTACGGCAGCGTATTCCAGGCGCCGCAGGACGACCGCACACCACCATTACCGACGCGGGCCACTTCGTACAGGAGGACCGAGGTCCCATGCTCGCCACCGTCATCGACGAATTCATCCACTCGACGAAATAGCAAACATTCCGACGAGAGTCTCGCGGCGGCCTGAGCCGCCGGCCGCCGGCCGCCGGCCGCCGCGAGAGCACACACGACACATGCAGCATCCGTTCAGGCGGCAAGACGATCTGTCAACGCCGCCAACAGCAAGGAAGACCAGCCATGAGAAGAACTTCGATCATCAGACTGACACGTTTCTTGAGTCTCACTTTCGCGGGAATATTTGCGGGGTTCCTTGTCGGGGTCCTTGTCCTCGAGTCGTCCCTGCGCCACTATGACCGCTTCGTCTACACCCAGGTTCGGCAGGTCGAGCTTGACCGTCTAGACACTCTCGCCTCCGTAACCCTCATCCCCGCTGTGATCACCACAGCGGTCCTGGTCGCCGCCGCGATCAAGATGAGAGGGCGTTTCTTGTGGCTGACCCTGGCGGCACTCATCCTCCTCCTGAGTGTCTTCGTCACGACAATCATCTTCAACCTGCCGATCAACAGCGACCAGACCGGCTGGAGCGTAAAAGCGCCTCCCGCGGATTGGGCGAGCGTTCGCGACCGCTGGCAGATCGCACATGCCGTACGGACATGCGCGGCCGTTCTCGCACTCGCTTTCCTCAGCACGACGGCGATAAGTAGACCGCCCACCAACTCACGGGCACCCCATGCAACGAATGCCTAAGCCAGTCCGTCCCGTTCCCTCCGGCACCGCTCAACGCGGCACCACCGGGAACCTCCTACGCTGGGCCAAGCGCCACAACACACCCGCCTGGACTTCCCCGCCACCTCAAAACCGAGACTAGGGTTCATATCCCGTGCGAATTATCTCCCTCAACGCCTGGGGCGGCGCGGTGTTCGACGACCTCACCCGCTGGCTCGCCACCTGCGACACCGACATCCTGTGCCTCCAAGAAGTGACCCACACCCCGACGGCCAACGGCTGGACACGCTTCGAGGACGCCGAGCGGTCACTGCCACAGCGGGCAGATCTCCTATCCGACATCCGCTCCCTGCTCCCAAGCCACCAGGCGCTCTTCACCGCCAACGACGCCGGCCCGGTCCACGATCAGACCGGTGGCCTGCACCAGCAGGAGTTCGGTCTGATGGCCCTCACCGCTCCCGGCCTTCCCCTCGTCGGCATACGATCGACCTTCATACACGGCGCCTACGTCGAGTACCAGAGCCACTGGCCGGCCGGTGATCGCCCCCGTGCGGCTCAGGCCCTACGTGTCTTCGACCGCCAAGCACAGCGGTTTGTCACCGTCACCCACCTGCACGGCCTGCGGGATCCGAACGGGAAGACCGACAGCCCAGCGCGGCGAGCACAGGCCGACCGACTCGCAGACCTCATCACCAGCGTCAGCCAAGAAGGCGACCTGATCGTGGTCTGCGGCGACTTCAACCTACTGCCCAACAGCGAGACGTTCCAGATCCTCGCCAAGCTCGGACTGGTCGACCTTGTCCAGGATGCCGACACCAGAACCTCGCGCTACCCCAAGCCACTACGACACGCGAGCTACATGCTGGTATCCGAACCCAGCGCCGTTCAGCGGTTCGACATCATTGCTCGACCTGAGGTGTCCGACCACCGTGCCCTGATGCTCGATCTCTAGGGACTGTAAGACACACGTTCGGCTCTGTCGCTCTTTCGGTGGTGACCGAGGGTGAGCTATTGGCGGAGGATGCGTACGTGCTGGCGATGATCGAACACCACAGCCGCCGGATCCGTATCCTGGGCGCGACCGGTTTGTCTCAGGTCTCCGAGCCTGGCGTCACGAGCCCCACCTCGTAGGCCAGGACGATCGCCTGGGCTCGGTCCCGTAGGTTCAGCTTGCCCAGGATCCGGGTGACGTGCGTCTTCACGGTCGTCTCGCTGAGCCGCAGGGTCTGCGCGATCTCGGCGTTGTTCTGGCCCCGGGCCAGGACCGTCAAGACCTCCAGTTCCCGGGCCGTCAGCGCGGACAGATCGCCGGTGAGGGGAAAGGACCGACGATCCCGCCGGGCATAGCGCTGGATCAGCCGACGGGTGATCACCGGTGCGAGCAGGGCATCGCCGGTCCGCACCAGTCGCACCGCCGTGACCAGCTGTTCCGGCGACACGTCCTTGAGCAGGAACCCGCTCGCGCCCGCGGCCATCGCGGCGTACACGTACTGGTCGAGGTCGAAGGTCGTCAGGATGACGATGCGCGGGGCCGGGCCACCACGACCAAGGATCTGCCGGGTCGCCTCCAGTCCGTCGACCCGCGGCATCCGGATGTCCATCAGCACCACGTCCGGGCTTGTTCGGCGTACGAGTTCGAGCGCTTCCTCGCCGTCGCCGGCCTGACCGACGACCTCGATGCCGTCCGCGACCAGGATCATGGTGAATCCGCTCCGCACCAGGGCCTGGTCGTCGGCGATGACGACCCGGAGGGCGTCGCTCATCCGGCGTCCGTCGGGATCTGGGCCTCCAGGCGGTAGCCGCCACTCGGCAGGTGTTCGGTCTCCAAGGTTCCTCCGTAGATCCCGACGCGCTCTCGAAGCCCGACGAGGCCGTGCCCACCTCCCATGTCGTCCATGCGGGTGCGCTGGGGGTCCCCGGCACCGTTCGCGTCGCCGGCGGTGTTGGTGATGCGGAGCCGGACCGTCCGGGGAAGGTATTCGACCAGCACGGTGACCTGCGAGCCCGGGGCATGCTTCAGGGTGTTGGTGAGCGCCTCCTGCACCACCCGGTAGGCCGCGAGGTCGACACCCGGCGGCAGCGGCGTAACGGGCCCTGTGACCTGCAGCTCCACGGTCGCGCCGGTGTCGCGTACCCGGCCGACCATGTCCGCGATCTGATCGACGCCCGGCCGCGGTGCGAGCATGGTCCTGTCCGCGCCGCTCCCGCTCTCCTGGCCTGCGCCGAGCGGCTCGATGTGGGCTTCGTCGCCGTCCATCGTGAGCAGCCCCATGACGTGCCGCAACTCGGTCATGGCGGCCCGGCCGCCGCTCTCGACGGCGAGCAGGGCCTCTCGGGCCAGTTCCGGCCGGCTGTCCATGACCTTGCGAGCGGCCCCGGCCTGTATCACGAGCACACTCACGTTGTGGGTGACGACGTCGTGGAGATCGCGGGCGATGCGCGACCTCTCCTCCTCGACGGCCCGCCGGGTGGCGAGTCGCTGCTGGAGTTCCAGGGCGCGGATCTGCCGCCTCCAGGTGTGGATGGTGGCCGCCGCCAGCACCACCGGCACGAGGAATCCGACCATGAGAATGCCAGGACGAACCGACGTCAGATCGGGCCGGTAGTCGGCCAGCAGCACCACGGTGCCGAGCAGGACACTGCTGATCGCCGGCATCTGGTACGGACTGTGCATCGCGGCGCTGTAGGCCGCGATCACCGTGGCCACCACCAGGAATGTCGGATCCACCCCTGAGGCGTGACGGCTGAAGTGCACCACGAGCAGGACCAGCCAGAACGTGGTCAGTGGCACCCGCCGTCGGAACACGAGGGGTGCCGCGACCGCGAGGCCGATCACGATCCCCCAGGCCCGCCTCGAACTGGCGAGGGCGGCCGTGGAGTCGGCCAGGTCGCCGTGGACGCCCGCGCGAGCGGCGATCAGGAGGGCGACCAGGAACGCCAGCCCGCCGTCCAGCAGCAGGGCGCGGCGGGGCACCGGCCCGGCGGGGCCGCCCGGGCGCCCTAAGGCGGCGATACTCGCCCTCCATCGGCCAAGGACTTCGTGCACCTTGACAGTGTCGCAGGGGCACCCGCCGACACGCATCGCCCGCGGTGACCACACGGCCGGTCCGAGCGATGTACATCGTGAGGATGACCTCGGACCGGGTTCCACATCGCGGACGACGCGGCGGCCGGTGATCCGCTTCTAGCGTCGAGGTATGGAGAAGACGACCAGCTCGGGGGCTGGCCCCCTTATTTCAATCAGTCATCTGACAAAGCGGTATGAGGCCGGAGATCCCGCGCTGAGCGACCTCACTTTGGAGGTTCGGCGCGGCGAGGCGCTGGCCGTGCTGGGGCCCTCCGGCAGCGGCAAGTCGACCTTGCTCAACATGATCGCGGGACTCGACGAGCCCGACGAGGGCACGGTGACCGTGGACGGCGTCCGTGTCGACCGGCTCGGTGAGGCCGGCTCTGCCAAGTACCGCCGGGCGACGATCGGCATGGTCTTCCAGTTCTTCAACCTGCTGGACGACCTGACCGTCCAGGACAACGTGCTGCTGCCGGCCCAACTGGCCGGCATGCCCCGGGCCGAGGCCCACGAGCGCGCCTTCGAACTGCTGGCCGACCTCGGCATCGAGCAGTACCGGGGCACCTTCCCGGGGCGCCTCTCCGGCGGCGAGCGCCAGCGTGTCGCTCTGGCCCGTGCGCTCATGAACCGCCCGCCCCTGATCCTGGCCGACGAGCCGACCGGTGCGCTGGATCGTGCGTCCGCCGGCAGCGTCGTCCGGCTCATCCGCGAGCTCAACGAACGCGGTCAGACCATCCTGCTGGTCACTCACGACACCGGCCTCGCGGCGAGTTGCGCCACGCGTACGATCGAGCTGGTGGACGGCCGGCTCGCCCGAGACGGCGCGGCGGTCACCAGATGACCGGGGGCCTCGGCACCATCGTGCGCGCGGGCGTCGGGCGCCGGCGCGTCCAGACCGTGGTCATGGGTCTCACGGCCACGCTCGCGGTCACCGCGTCCGTACTGGCCGCCGGTTTGATCGTCGCGTCCGAGGGCCCGTTCGACCACGCGTTCAACCGGAAGCACGGAGCCCACCTGTCGGCGCGCTTCGACTCGTCGCAGATCACCTCGGCCCAAGTGGCCGCCACCGCGCGGGCCCGCCAGGTCACGGCCGCCGCCGGCCCCTACCCGCTGGTGTCGGTCAAGCCGACCCCGGTGGACACCGGCGGGGGTCTGCCGTCGGGCATCCAGCTGACGTACCTGACGGTCGTGGGTCGTCGACCCGGCGGCTCGGTCGACGACCTGACCCTCACCAAGGGGCGCTGGGCCACCAAGCCGGGCGAGATCGTGATGAGCGCCCACAACGAGCCCTTCGTCCTGGGCAACACCATGCGCTTCCCGGGGGTGCCGGGCGACCCGCTGTTCAAGGTCGTCGGCATCGCCCGTTCGGCCGGCGAGACGGCCGATGCCTGGGTCCCGCGGACGACGATTCCCTCGCTCACGGCCTCCGGCGGCCGGCCGGACTACCAGATGCTCTACCGGTTCAAGAAGGCTTCGACCAACGCCCAGCTGGACGCGGACCGGACCGCGGTCGCCGCCCTGGCACCCGGGAAGTCGCTGGTCGGAGTGCAGTCCTGGCTCAAGGTACGGCTGGCCGCGACCCGTGCCTCGGCGACGTTCGCGCCCTTCATCGTTGTGTTCGGCATCCTCGGTCTCGTCATGTCGATCCTGGTCGTCGGGATCGTCGTGGGCGGCGCGGTGGCGGCCGGCACACGTCGCATCGGGATCCTCAAGTCGCTCGGATTCACGCCCGGTCAGGTGGTGCGGGCCTACCTGGGGCAGGCTCTCATCCCCGGTGGTGCGGGAATCCTGCTCGGTCTGGTCCTCGGGAACCTCGCGGCAATCCCGGTGATGGGCGACACGGCAGAGGTGTACGGCGTCGGCCGAGCCGGCATCGCCCCCTGGGTGGACGCCCTCGTCGCGGCGGTGACCCTTGTCGCCATCGCCACCAGCGCCTGGGCTCCGGCTCGCCGAGCGGGGAACCTGCGCACCGTCGAGGCCATCGCCGTGGGTCGCACGCCGAGTGGCGACCGGGGTCGCGTGGCCCGACGGGTGCTCGGGCGGCTTCCTCTCCCCCGCCCGCTGACGCTCGGCCTCGCCACACCGTTCGCGCGTCCCGGTCGCTCGGCGACGATGGCGGTCGCCGTGGCGATCGGCACGATCGGCGCCACGTTCGGAATCGGGCTGGCGCTCTCCCTCAACGGCATTCAGAGCGGCATCAACCTCCGATCTCCGGGTGACGTGGTGGTCAGCGACCTGACCTCGCCCGTGAACACCGACAAGGTCGACGCCGCGATCACCCGGCAGCCGGGCACCGGGCAGTGGTTCAACAGCGCCGAGGCGGATCTCGGGGTGGCCGGTCTGGCCGGCGCGACCACGGTGATCTCCTACCAGGGTGATTCCTCCTGGGCGTCATGGCAGATGATCCGGGGACGCTGGTTCCACGGGGCGGGCGAGGTCGTCGCAGCGTCCGGTTTCCTGCATGCGACCGGCACGCGCATCGGCGACGGCATCACGCTCGTCAACGGATCCCGGTCGTCGACCGTCAAGATCGTGGGAGAAGTCCTGGGCGTCCGCCAGGAGGGCATGCTCATCGTGCTCGACCGGACGTCGATCGCCGCACTGCGGCCGCAGATGGACCCTCTCTCGTACCAGTTCGACGTCCGCCTGAAGGCGGGCGTGAACCGTGACGACTACATCCAGGCGGTGAACCGGGACCTGGAGCCATTCGGCGTCTCGGCGACCCGGAACAGCGACAAGCTCAGCGACACCGTGGTCTCCATGGATGCTCTGGCCGGCGCCCTCACCATTCTTCTGCTCTGCGTCGCCGGTCTCGGGGTGCTCAACACCGCCGTCCTCGACACCCGCGAACGAGTACACGATCTCGGTGTTCTCAAGGCACTCGGCATGTCACCGCGGCAGACGACAGCCATGATCATCACGTCCGTGGGCGGTGTCGGTCTCATCGCCGGCGTGGTCGGCGTTCCCATCGGCGTCGCCCTCCACGGTGTCGTCGTTCCGATCATGGGCCGCGCCGCGGGGACCGACATTCCGGCCGTCGACGCGGCGGTCTACGACCTGCCGCTCGTGATCCCGCTGCTCCTGGGCGGACTGGTGATCGCGACCGCAGGCGCTCTGCTGCCCGCCGGGTGGGCGACTCGCACCCGGACCGCCGTCGCCCTCCGCACCGAGTGACCGCCCGAGTCCATTCGATCCGTCTTGAGGAATCGGGCAGGGTGTGCAGGTGTAGACCCGGTCGCCAGCCGTGAACCGCTGCGAAGGTGCCCCTCCGGCGCGGGAACCTGGTCGACTCGACACCGTCGGTTCCTTTGCGGGAGGGGCACCCGGCTCACCTGCACGCCGGCGGTCACCGGCTCGCGATCACCGTGGAGCACGCAGGCTAGCGCTGCAGCGTCAGCAGACCCGGACGCCACGGCAGTTGGTCGTACGGGCCGCCGGCGCTGGGGGACTTGCCCTGGTAGAGGAACTGCAGGTTACAGGGATCGATGGTCATGGTCTGGTCGGGGTTGCTGCGGACCAGGTCACCATGGCTGATGTCGTTGGTCCAGGTGGCCCCGCTGTTGGCCTTGCCCGCGAACGGGTTGCTCTCGCTGGCGGCCTGCGGAGTCCACGAACCGCTCAGGCTGGAGGCCGTGAACGAGCGGAAGTACCGCCCATTCGCCCCCATCGCCTCAACGATCATCAGGTACTGGTTCTGACCCTGGACCTTGTAGACCTGGACCGCCTCGAACAGGTTGGCCGTCGAGTCGCTCATCACCGTCGTGTACGACGAGCCGAAGCTGCCCGGGAAGTTCCCGATCGGCATGCTCGCCCGGTAGATCTTGCCGTTGTCACCGGCGAAGAACAGGTACATGTTCGAACCGTCACCGATCAGCGTCTGGTCGATCGGGCCGGTGCCGGAACCCGAGATGCTCCCGGTGAACAGCGCCTGCGGCGAGGACCAGCCATTGGGATTGGTGGGGTCGCTCGACGTCCGGTAGATGAAGGGCCACGCACCCCACTGGTACGCCAGCACCCAGATGTTCTTGGGCGCGAAGTAGAACAGCGTGGGCGCCACCGCGGCCTGGCTCATCCCGGTCTGGCCGGCCGAGGCCATGTCGGACCAGTTCGTGAAGGGACTGAAAGCCATCGAACCGTACGACGATCCCGACACGTTCGACGCGTAGACCAGGTGCTTGCCGTTGTAGACGACGTCGGTGAAGTCCTTGAGCGAGACCCACCCGTTCTTCGGCGTCGCCAACGCACCCGTCGACGTCCAGCGGTACGTCGACGGAAGAGAGCACGTCGGGGTCGTGCCCGACAGGCCGGTCCACTGCTGGCCGGCACCGCCGTTGCACGTCCCGATGTCCACCGCGGTGCCGTTGGCCGTGCCGGCGCCCACGGCTTCCAGGCACAGCCCCGACTCCACGCCGACCACCGTGCCGTCGGCGTTCACGCGCCACTGCTGGTTGGTACCACCGTTGCAGGTCCAGATCTCCACCCGCGTGCCGGCGGCGGTCGCGTGGTTCGGCACATCCAGGCACTTGCTGCCGTACACGGTCAGCTGGCCGCCGGTGGTCGAGGTCCACTGCTGGTTCGCGCCGCCCCAGCAGTCATAAAGCTGCAGGTAGGTGCCGTCGGTCTGGCTCTGCCCCAGCACGTCCAGACACCGGTTGGAGCCGACGCCGCGCAGGGCACCGGTGACGTCGGCCCGAGCGGGGGTGGCCATCGGGGCGGCCGCGAGAACGGCCGCGGTCGTGGCCACCGTTGCCAGCGCCGAAGTCAGCGCGCGGCCCTTCTTCCTGATACGTGATCTGTACATGGGGACCCTCCTCACGGGTCAGCTGGAGACGGACCACTTCTGGTTGCTGCCGCCCCAGCAGGAGTACAGCTGGATCTGGGTGCCGTTTCCGGTGCCCTGGCCGGCGGCGTCCAGGCACAGTCCGGACTGGACGCCGACAATGGTTCCGTCGGAGTTGACGCGCCATTTCTGGTTGTCGCCGCCGTGGCAGGAGTAGATCTGTACCTTGACGCCGTTGCCGGTGCCGGCGGCGTCCAGGCACTTGTTTCCGTAGACCTGGAGCTCGCTGGCGGAGGTGTAGGCCCACTGCTGGTTGCTGTTGCCGTTGCAGTCCCACAGCTGCACCTGGGTTCCATCGGTCGTGCTCGCGTTGGGCACGTCCAGGCAGCGGCCGGAGGCGACGCCCTTGATCTGTCCACCGCCAGTGGGCGGCGGGGAGGACGACCCGCCGTTGAGGGCGTTGAGGACGGCGGTGTAGGCGGCCTTCTTGTTGCCGTTCCCGTCGAAGAGGAGTGGAGTGTCGCCGGACCGCCAGGAGTCGCTGTCCCGTACTCCCCAGACGGTGATGCCGACGCAGCGCGAGACGGCCAGACAGTCGTTGGTCAGGTTGGCGTAGGTCGTGGGCGAGGCGCCCTGGACGTCCAGCTCGGTGATGGCCACGTCGACGCCCAGGGCAGCGAAGTTCTGCAGGGTGGTGCGGAAGTTGCCGTTGTAGGGGTCGCCGCTGTTGAAGTGGGACTGGAAGCCGACGCAGTCGATCGGGACGCCGCGGGACTTGAAGTCCCTGACCATGTTGTAGACGCCTTGGGTCTTGGCGGCGTTCCAGTTCTCGATGTTGTAGTCGTTGTAGCAGAGCTTGACGTTCGGGTCGGCCGCCCGCGCGGTGCGGAAGGCGACCTCGATCCAGTCGTTGCCGGTCCGCTGCAGGTTGGAATCGCGCCGGCCGCCGGAGCCGTCGTCGGCGAATGCCTCGTTCACCACGTCCCAGTAGGCGAGCTTGCCCTTGTAATGGGCCATCACACCGTTGATGTGGTTGATCATCGCTTGGCGCAGGGCGCTGCCGCTGAGGCTCTGCATCCAGCCGGGCTGCTGGTTGTGCCAGGCCAGGGTGTGGCCGCGGACCTGCATTCCGTGCTGCACCGCCCAGTTGTAGACCTGGTCACCGGCGCTGAAGTTGAACTGTCCCTGCTGGGGTTCGGTGGCGTCGATCTTCATCTCGTTCTCGGGCGTCACCATGGTGAATTCGCGGCCCGCGATCGTGGTGTACGCCGAGTCGCCGAGCCTGCCGGCGGCGATGGCGGTGCCGAAGTACCGCCCGCTCTGCGCCGCCGCCGCGCCGAGCGTACTCGCCGCGGCATTCGAAGGAACCGCCACCGCCAGCTCAACGGTCGTCGTCCCGACGACGCCGAGGGCGAGGGCGACCAGGGCCCGGCGGAAACGGCGGACCGATCGCCGGGTTCCGGGCGAAAGTGTTTTTCTGGTGCTCACTCCTGAGCCTCCATAACTGAAGCACGGGAAATGCCGGAAACGCGGGGACAGCCCCGCAGAATCGACGCCGCGTTCCTTCGCCGGGAACGCACACCACCAAGGCATCGCCAGTTGGTGGGCCTTGCCACGCCGGGCACGCCCAACCGCCTCGGAGAATCAGTGTGAATAGCGCCCGGAAAACGTGTCAAGGCTTTCGAAAATGTTTCGGCTTCTGATCATGGTCTGCCCCCGTCCCCTACCTCTTCCAGTGGGCAGGTATGCCACCGAAACCTTTCGAGGATCTCCCCCTGAGAGGGACTCGCCAATGAAAACTTTCATGACGGCGCTTCACCGGCCAGGCGCATCAACGCCCATAACACCAGCTGAGGCACAGTCAGCCCTGTCGCGTTTTTCGCGATGCGCAGCGGGCGCTTGACATACCTCCAAGACTCATATTTGCTCCGCCCCACCACCACCTTCGACCGACCCGCGAAAGAAAGGAGCTCGATCGACCGTCCGGATCGTCAGCGATGACATTCCGCCCACCGCGCCCGAGGTCGCGTCCGGCGCTTCGATCAGCGTGAGCGCCGGTGGCGACAACGGCTTCAACGGTGGTCAATTGGTTGCGGTCAGGAGTTCAGCGAGGCGCTCGGCTGGGGTTTGCCAGCCGAGCGTTTTGCGTGGTCCGGAGTTGAGTTCGCCTCATGGTGCAGGCTCATCTCTGAGCCCTGGTCCCAGGCCAGCGAGGGAACCGTGCGGCCTAGGTCCAACGGCGCTTGACCCTCTCGCGAAGGCGGTCGTCGAGGAAGTGCCGCCCTCACGCACCAGGGGCGTGTCCGACAAGCCCCTGTCCGGCGGCGCGGCGGCTCACCGCGTCGTCGGTCGCCGGTCGACACCAGGGCGCCTCTCCACCGAGACCGACCCGTTCTCGGCCAACGGGCCGGTCGGTGGACGCGGTCGCGCGGTCACCGCGGCCGGACGCCTCCTCGGACCGCGATCAGGCACGGGTCATGCGGCGGTGCATACCGGGGTGACGGCGGGGTTGGCGCCCGAGTAGGTCGCCTGCACTCCGAACGTCGTCGACGTGCCGGGGTTGAGAGCGCCGTTGTGGGAGACGCTCGTCGCCGTCACGTTCGCGCCGGACTGGGTGGCGGTGGCGTTCCAGGCGTTCGTGATGGACTGGTTGCCGCCGAAGGACCAGGTCACCTTCCAGTTCTTCGTGGCGGTGGTTCCGGAATCGGTCACGGTCACGGTGGCGGTGAAGCCGGAGCCCCAGTCGTTGTCCACATGGTAGGAGGCGACGCAGGCAGCGCTGCCCGACCCTCCCCCGCCGCCGTTTCCCCCGTCGCCGACCGGATCGAAGGCGGCGGACTTGACGGAGGCGAGGTAGGCGTCCTTCGTGGTGTTGACGGACGTCCAGTCGTCGTTGAGGATCCCGCCGGTGTCACCGGAGTTCGGGTTGAGGCTCCAGAACGTCCACTGGAACGCGTCCGCGCCGTACTGCGCGGTGGGACGCAGATACTTCACCAGCGCGGCGAGCCACTGCTGGTCGATGCCGGACTGCAGCGTGGTGCCGAACTCACCGACCCAGACCGGCGCGACGTTCTGGGTGAACAGATAGCCCCAGAACCGGTTCCAGACGCCGGGCAGGTTGGCCGGGAACGAAGAATCGTGGAACCAGGTCTGGTCGGCCACGCTGGTGGCGTAGTCGTGCGCGGAGTAGACCAGCCGGTTCGCCACCGAAAGGCGCACCGGGTATGTGCCCGCACCCTCGAGATTGCCGCCCCACCAGCCGGAGTCGCCGTTGTAGGTCTGGATGCCCTCGACGAAGATGAGCAGGTCGGGGTTGACCGAGAGCACCGCGTTGCCTCCTCGTTCGGCGGCCAGCCGCCAGTCGATCGAGGTGTCTCCGCAGCCCCAGCAGGCCGGGTCGTGCGGCTCGTTGTGCAGGTCGATGCCCACGACCGCCGGGTTGTTCGCGTACCGGGTCGCGAGCGCCTTCAGGTCAGCGATCCAGGTGGCCTCGCTGACGCTGGAGGTGTACCAGAGGGCGGACTGACCGGAGGAGTCGGGGCGGTGCCGGTCCAGGATGACCCGCAGCCCGACGGACCCCGCGTAGTCGACGATGTGGTCCATCACCTGGAGCGACGTGAGGCCCTGCAGGTCGGCGTTCTTACCGCTGGAGAAGTCGATGCTGTCGGGTACCGTGCCGGATTTGAGGATGTCGTCGGAGTACGGCAGCCGGAGTGTGTTGTAGCCGAGCGACTTCACCTGGTTCAGCAGGTCCTTGTAGTCCCGGCTCCAGAGTCCGTGCACCACGTGGTTCGCCGTCTCGAAACCGAACCAGTTGATGCCCGCGATGCGCACCGGATGGCCGCTCGCGTCGAGGATCTGCCGGCCGCTGGTGTGCCAGTAACCACCACCCGCGGCGCGAGCCTTCGGCGCGAGGGAGACACCGCCGGTGAAGGCGGCGAGCAACGTCAGGAGAAAGGCCACCACCAACAAGGACCTGGTCCTTGGGTGTGTTCGGGGGACGAGCATGACACCACCTCATCTCGCGTTGTGCGATTCAGGCCTCCGGCGCGTACGGCACCGGGGGCGACGGCCGGCGACACGGCGAGGGCGAGTCCTCGCCCCGTCGCGTGCCGCCGGATGGGCGTTCTGCGGCAACTGGGCGAAAACCAGTGCCCGGACAGCGGGCGTTCGCCAGTGCGCCGGACGGGCTGTTGCCGTTGAGGGCGTTGCCGCATTTCGGAGGGCGTGGTGGTTTCCGTCCGGGTCACGGCGAGGACTCCCTTCGGGCACGAGGGCTCGGCCGGCGGGTGTGGGAGCGCTCCCACACCTTCCAAGGCGTACGAATTCATGTCAAGAGGGAGATGTCCGGCTTGTTAATGAGGTGTAACCGACGAGGAGACACGCCTGGAAACGCCCCGTGCCGTGCGTCGGCGCCGGTGACACCGGCGTGAAAACCAGTGAAAACGAATCGGCGACGCACATCGCGCGAGCGGCGGCTAGAACCCACGGAGAACGCGCCATGGAACAGCCGGCGGCAGGTCGCGCGCCTCCCCGGCCGGCCGACGCAGTTGCCGACCGCGGCGGTCACGTTCGCGGCGGAGGGCCGGCAGGCGTGCGTGACGTCGACGTCCGCCCGCCTGCCTGCCGGGGATGGGAAATGACCGGTTCAGGCCGGTCAGGGCTCAGTGGGGGCGAAGTCCTAATTGGTGCCGGCCGCGTTCTCGCACGGCCACTGGTCCAGTTGCTGACCCGCGCCGTGGACGTCCAGGCACAGGCCTCTGTTCTGGTTCTGGAACGCCCACGACCCGTCGGACTGCGCCACCGGTCGCCACATCGAGTTCGCCCCGCCGTTACGCGCCCGCTGAACGATGTCCGGGACGCCCTGTGACGTCGAACCGCCCGCCACCGCCACCCCTGCTGCCGCCGACCAGCCTGTTCGGCCCGCTGGGCGCAAAGCGAAACGTCGGCTCACGACACGCAGCCGAGTTTCCAAGCGCGGCGCCCGCACCAGGCCGACCTCGATCTGCCCGTCGGCGGCTCAGTCTTCGCGTGCCGCCCGGATGGCTCTGATGGTGCGGTCGGCGGCCGTCCCGATGTCGGCGGCGCCGATATTCAGATGCGTAACGGCGCGCAGCACGCCGGGATGGTGGGCGTTGGACCACAGGACCCCCTCCTGGGCGAGCCGCTCTCGGGCGGCGTCGCGGGAGAGCCCGGTGGCGGACAGGTCCATGAAGACGAAGTTGGTCTCCACCGTGCCGGGGTCCACCGGCAGGTCCGCCTCGGCCAACCGGTCGGCGAACTCGCGCGCGTGAGCGTGGTCGGTGGCCAGCCGGTCCACATGATGCGCCAGCGCGTACCGGGCGGCGCCGGCGAGCACACCGGCCTGGCGTAGCGAGCCGCCGAGCATCTGGCGCAGGCGGCGCGCGGGGGCCAGGACGTCTGCCCGGCCGACGAGAGCGGCACCCGCCGGGCAGCCGAGCCCCTTCGAGAAGCAGACGGCGACGGTCTGTGCCCGCCCGGTGATGCGCGCGACCGGTACCCGCTGTGCGACGGCCGCGTTGAACACCCGGGCACCGTCGATGTGTACCGCGAGCCCGAGCTCCGCGCACGTGTCGTACAGCTCGTCGAGGGCTCCCAGCGGCCAGACCCGGGCGCCTGAGACGTTGTGCGTGTCCTCGACCACGGCCATCGCGGTCCTGGGTCGGTGCTCGGAGTCACGTACCTGCGCGATTCTTCGTACGTCGTCGCCGGTGAAGACGCCCGCGTCGCCGTTCAGGCCGGTGACCACCGCACCGGCCAGGAAGGCCGGTCCGCCCGCTTCGTACCGGAACATGTGGCTGTGCTGTTCGCCCAGAATCTCCTGCCCGCGCTGAACCTGGCACAGCAACGCGAGCTGGTTGGCCATCGTGGCGCTGGGCACGAAGACGGCGGCCTCCTGGCCCAGCAGTTCGACGAGTTCCTCCTCGAGCCGGAGCACCGTGGGGTCCTCGCGCTCCTGCTCATCGCCGAGGGGGGCGTTGGTCATCGCCCGCAGCATGCCCTGCGTGGGCAGGGTCATCACGTCCGACCGCAAATCGATCGAGGTCACTGGGTCTCCTATCCGCCGAGGTATCCGCCGTCGACGACGATCTGCGTTCCCGAGATGAAAGAGGCTCCGGGGGAACAGAGGAAGTACACGACGTCGGCGATCTCCTCCGGCCGGCCGCGCCGCCCGAGGGGAGGCAACCCCGACACACCTGACCGGACCTGCTCGGCGTCGACCATCTCCACCAAGCGGTCACTGCCCGGAGTGCTGATGTCGCCCGGATCGACCTGGACCACCCGGATGCCGTACGGTCCCAGCTCCAGCGCGAGCGCACGGGTCAGCCCCACCAGGGCGGACTTGCTGACGGTGTACGCGGACGCGTCGATCTGGCCGCGGTGGGCGGCGATCGAGCCGATGGTGACGATGGTGCCGGACTTCTCGGCCACCATGTGCCGGGCCACCTCACGAGCGCAGACGAACGGGCCGAGCGTGTTGACCGCCAGGATTCTCCGCAGCAGGTCATCGCCGGTCTCCAGCAGGGACGCCTTGGCGGGCAGACCGGTGACCGCCGCGCAGTTCACGAGGATCTCCGGCGGGCCGTGGGCCGCGGCGACCTCGCTCACCGCGCCCGCGATGGCGGCCGGATCGGCGACGTCGACCTGGGTCACCTCGACACCGGGCAGTGCCTCACGGGCCCGCTCGACGGTCTCGGCATCGTGCTCGAAGACCACGACGACGCGGTTCTCGGCGCACAGACGGCGGGCGATGGCGGATCCGATGCCGCCCCCGCCGCCGGTGACTATCACGCTTCGACTCATGGACCATCCCTCGATCAGCTGAACGCGGCCGGGAGCCGGCCAAGCTCGAAGGCCTCGAGCGCCCGCTCGATGTGCCATCGGGCGTCGGACATGATGGGCGTGCCGTGCCCGGGAAGGAGCACGTCAGGACGCAGGTCGCGGAGCAGTTCCAGCGAGGTCCTGAGGGCGCGAACGTCGCTGTCGTCCGTGCCGAGCACCACGACCCGGCCCCGGCTGAACAGCAGGTCGCCGGTGAAGAGGTACGTCGTGCCGCCGCCGGTGAAGACGTAGGCCGTGTGATCGGCGCTGTGCCCGGGGGTCGCCACCGCGCGGAGCGGGCCCGCCGTGGACGACAGGCCGGTCTCACCGACGGTCCGTACCGCCTCGCACGCGCGGAAGCGATAGTCGGCGGGATAGATCCCGGCACGGAGCGCTGCGGTGAGCCCCAGCCGGTCGGCGTCGCCGGAGCGCACGAGCGCGGCCGTCTCGCTCCCCGCCACGACGGCTATCCCCCGCTCGGCCAGCGCCGCGCTGCCGCCCGCGTGGTCCGGGTGGGCGTGGGTGAGCAGGGCGCCGGACAGCGGCCTCCCGGCGAGCGAGTCGCGCACCCGCCCCATGAGCAGGTCGGGTTCGAGGCCGCACCCGGTGTCGACCATCCACGTGTCGTCTCCGGCGCGCAGCAGGTAGACGTTGCAGTCGTAGGCGTTGGTCAGGCCGGAACCGAGCCGTCCGCCGCCGACCAGATCGACGGTCTCGTCAAGCCGCACGGTCGTCCGTCCCGGCGACGATCGCGGCCACGTCGCCCACCTCCACGCGGTAGTCGTGCCGCAGCATCATCACGACCCCGGCCGAGACCGCGCGTACGATCTCCCGCTCGGCGCCCGTCTGGTCGTACACCGCGCCGAGGGGCCGGCCGGGCTCGACGGTGTCGCCGGCGGCGACCCGCGAGACGAAGAAGCCCGACGAGCGGAAGGCGATGCCCGCGTCGGTGTCGCCGTTCCCGTCCGTCACGACCACCTGGCGGTCGCTGGGCGGCACCGGCTCCCCGCCGAGTACGCCGATCTCCGTCAGGAGACGCAGCGTGCTCGTGACGTAGCGGTCGATGTCAGGTTCCAGCAGGGAACCGCTTCCGCCGCACTCGAAGTACAGCCACGGCGTGCCGCGGGCCTCGGCGTGGCTGACGGATCTCCCGGGCCCGATCGACGGGTGCGACCACAGGAAGGGGAACGTCGTCACCCGGGCCAGGTCCAGGAGCGGCCGCCCGCCGATCTCCCCCTGGGCGGGCAGGCCGCACAGGGCCGGCATCCGGTACCGGCGGCCGGCCGAGTGCAGGTCGATCAGCAGGTCACATTCGTCGATGAGCTCCCTGCTGATCGTGTCCGCGATTCTGGAGCTCAGGCTGCCCCGCGCGTCGCCGGGAAATACGCGGGCCAGGTTCTCCGAGTCCGCGCCGAGCCGTGTCCCGGCGACGAGGGCCGGCGGGTTGGCGCGGGCGAGCACCGTCACCGTGCCGCCGACCGGCCGCGCGCCGAGCACGGCGATCAGCCGCTGGGCGGCCAGCACGCCCTCGATCTCGTCACCGTGCACGCCGCCGAGGATCGCGACTCGCGGCCCTCCTCCGGCGCCGATGCGTACGGCCTCCAGCGACAGGTCCGGTCCGGCCGCCAGGTGGTCCACCTGAATCACAAGGAGCTCCGATCTGCTGTCACTGCCGGCGGGCGTGGACGGGCCAGGTCTCCACGAAAGAGGAGTCGTCGTAGACGGCGTACTGGTGGTAGAGGTTCACCGCGGTACAGGCGTGGTTGGGGATGACCGCGATCCGCTCCCCCGGCCGCAGGCCGTGGGGCGCGGAGGCGGTGCCCAGGCCGTGCTCCTCGTACAACTTGGCGAGTACCAGACCGGGGCGGCCGGCGACCGACCCGAACCCCTCGGTCAGGCTCGTCATCCGCTCGGCCGGCAGGCTCTTGCTTCCCGCGTCGACGACGAACCGGTCCGGGGCGGGGACGTCCACCACCGTGGTGACCACCGCCAGCGCGCACTCGTCGACGCCCGGGCCGCCCAGCGCGACCTGCGTGGCGTCGTAGAAGACGTAGTTGCCGTAGCGGTACTCATCGGCCTCGCCCGACTCCAGCCGGGCCAGCGGGGTGACGCCGACGCTTCGCACCGGTGCGCCGACGCCGTGGGCGGCGAGCGCGGCGGCGCTCTCCCGCAGAGCGCGATCCTGCTCGTCGAGTACGGCGGCCAGCGACGCGGCGTCGTGGGCGCCGTAGGCGTGACCCGCGAACGTCATCAGCCCGCGCAGCGGCAGCCGGTCGCCGAACGGGGCGGAGGCGATCGCCGCGGCGGTCGCCTCCCCCGGCGGGGTGCCGAGCCGGGCGGCGCCGGAGTCGACCTCCCAGTAGACGTCGAAGGACGCGCCGGTGCGCTCCAGGGAACGGACGTGTTCGGCCCGGCAGCAGACGACCCCCACGGAGCCGCGCTCGGTCAGCTCACGCAGCGCGCGGGCCCGCCAGTCCGGCACCGGCGGATAGGCCACCAGCACCGACTCGAACCCCGCGTCGAACGCCAGATGCGCCTCGGTGACGGTGGCGACCGTCGCCGTACGCGCCCCGGCGGCCGCCTGCATCCGGGCGATCTCCAGGCACTTGTGCGTCTTGAGGTGCGGCGTCGATCGTCCCCCGTATCCGGCGACGCGATCGGCCATGTCCCGGATGTTCCGTTCGATCCGGGTGTGATCCACCGCGAGGAACGGGGTCGGCCGCCCCTGGTCCGCGCAGGCCGCTGTCCACATGATGACTCCTACTCAGCCCATCGTCGGGAGGGTCGTCCGTACGGTGATCTCGGCGGCCAGGCGGCGTACCGCCTCGCCCATCTCTCGTTCGAGCTCGGCCGACATCCGCTCAGGCGACACGATCAGGCTGATCGCCGCGACCGGCTCGCCCGGATGCCCGAGCGCCGCCGCGACCCCCGCGACCCCGTCGAAGAACTCTTCCCGGTCCACGGAGTAGCCGCGCTCGGCGGCCTGGGCGACCTCCTCGGTGATCCGCACCCGTACGGCGTCGGACAGGGCGTCCCACTCCGGTGACGCGCAACGGGTCTCGCGGTCGGCGGGGGCGAGCGTGGCCAGCACCGCGCGCCCGGCGGCGCCCGCCCACATCGCCGCCGTGCTGCCGAGCCGCGCGCTGGGCGCGAACGGGATGCTGCTGTCGGTGCGCTCGATGTAGACCATCTCGTTGCCGTTGGGCACCGAGAAGGCCGTCGCCGCCTGGTACCGCTGCCCGAGCTGGACCAGAGCCGCGCCGGCCTCGGCACGCATGTTGCGATGGGACAGCCGGATCGCGGCGAGCCGGAGGGGAAGGTCCCCGATCTGCCAGTTGCCCGCGGCGTCGCGTTCGAGCAACCCGATGTCGACCATCCCCATGAGAAGCCGGTGCGCGGAGCTCTTGCTGAGCCCGGCCCGTTCGGCGCACTCGGCGAGCCCGAGCACCGGCTCCTGTTGGGAGAACGCGTTGAGCAGCGCACCGACACGGTCGACTACCTGGACCATTGCCGCCTCCTGAATCTCTTGACCGGAGCGCACGACGTGATTAGGTTGCCACATTATCTCACTTAGCGGAATACCATCCCACAGAGTGGAATGATCTTGGCGATACTCATCCGGCGGGGACGCGTGGTCGACCCGGACTCCGGGACGGACGCGGTGCTCGACCTGCTCATCGACGAGGAGCGGGTGATCTCGGCCGCGCCGCGCATCGCCCCGCCCAACGGCGCCACGGTGATCGACGCCGCCGGACTCGTCGTCCTGCCGGGCTTCGTCGACATGCACACGCACAGCGACTTCACCCTGCAGGACGACCCGGCCGCCGAAGCCCGGCTCCATCAGGGGATCACCACCGACGTGACCGGAAACTGCGGGTTCTCCCCGTTTCCGCTGCCCGCCGGGTGCATCGGCTTCGGCTCGTTCTTCAATTCGCGCATCACCCACGGGTGGCCGGATCTCGACTCCTACGCCGCCCACCTGCGGAGACAACGCCCGACCGTCAACATAGCGCCGCTGGTGGGGCTGGGCGCCGTGCGGGAGCACGTCCTCGGGCCTGCGCCCCGGCCGCCGGACGCCGCCGAGGCCGCGGCGATGCGGCGCCTCGTCGAGCAGGCGCTCGAACAAGGCGCCTTCGGAGTCTCGAGCGGGCTGGTCTACACGCCGGGCAGGTACGCCGACGCGGCCGAGATCCGCGACGTCCTCGCCCCGGTCGCGCGGGCCGGACGCCTGTACGCGACGCACCTGCGGGACGAGCGGGACGGCCTCGTCGACTCCGTCGCGGAGGCCATCTCCACCGCGGAGGCGGCCGGCGTCGCCCTCCAGGTCTCCCACCACAAGGCGCTGGGCCGGGCGAACTGGGGCCGTACCCGGCAGACGCTCTCCATGATCGACGAGGCCAACCGCCGCGGCGTCAGCGATGTCGCCGTCGACTACTATCCGTACACCTCCGGGAGCACGGGGGTGTCGAGTCTGCTGCCGGACGGCTCACTGGACGGCGGCTGGACGACCCTGCGCGAGCGAGCCGACGAGAGCGCCGAGCGTCTGCGCCTGCTCCGGCACCTGGAGAGCTCGGCCCAGTTTCGGCCCGACGAGATCATCATCGGCCGTTCCCGCACCTGGCCGGAGGCCTCCGGCCGGGCCCTCCAAGACCTCGCGGGAACCGACGGCCGTACCGAAGTGGAGGCGTTGCTCAAGCTCATTCTGGACGAGGGCGAGCGCCTCACCATGATCGTGCCGGCCGCGTCCGAGGACGACCTCGCCGGTGTCTCCGCCCACCCCACCGCCATGCACGGCAGTGACGGCTGGCTCATGACCGCGGCGCGGGCACGGTACGAACACCCGCGCAACCTGTTCAGCACGATCCGGGTGCTCGCCCCGGCCCTGCTCGGGCGCACCTCGATCATCCAGGCGGTGCGCCGGCTGGCCACCGCCCCCGCCCGGCGGCTGAGCCTCACGGATCGGGGCACCCTCCGGCCCGGTTCCTATGCCGACGTCGTCATCGCGGACCCGGCGAGAGCCGCCCGGCAGCCGGACAACGAATCCGCCCACTCCTACCCCGACCTCATGCGCTGGGTTTTCGTGAACGGCCAGGCCGTCATCGAGGACGCCAAGCCCACCGGCCGGCGCCCCGGACAGGTCCTGCGCGCCTCATGATCCCTCGGCACGAAACGGAAGAGAGCACCCCATGGCCACCAACGGTTTCCCGCCGATGAACCGGCGCTCGTTCCTCAGAGGCTCCACGATGCTCGGCGTGGCGGCGGGCCTCGGTTCCACCGGCCTGCTGGCCGCCTGTTCGTCGTCGGACGGGTCCAAGCCGACCAACGACCTGCAGATGCACCATGACGCGGCGGTCGGCCCGCTGTTCGCGCCCTACGTCACCTACTTCAACACCAACTACAAGCCGCTTCGACTGAGCACGTCGTACGTGGCGCAGGACTACCTGACGGTCACCAACCAGCAACTCGCCGGCGGCAACGCCTCCTACGACGTGCTCTTCGCCGACGAGGGCTACCTGGAGTCGTGGTCGAAGAACGGCTGGGTGAGCTCGCTGAAGGGGCACTCCGGGCTGGACAAGCTCGTCGCGGACATGAACCCGGGCGTCGCGGACGGTCTCAAGGGCCCCGACGGCGAGTTCTACGCGTTGCCCTACTTCCAGGGCGCCGAGTTGTTCGTGGTCAACACCGACCACCTCAAGAAGATCAACGCCAAGGCACCCACGACCTGGGGCGAGTTCCTCGACCAGGTGCGCGAGCTGAAGCGCAAGGGGGTGAGCGCCACGCCGTACTCCCCGTACTGGATCAAGTACGCCTTCCTGATGTGGCACCAGTTCGCCGCCGAGACGGCTTCCGAAGGGGGCGGCGCCCTGTTCGGCGCGGACGCCAAGCCCAACCTCGTCGGCAACCAGGTCGCCCGCGCCACGCTTGAGCGGTGGCGGACGCTCTACCAGGAAGGGCTCGTCCCCAAGGACCTGTTCACGACCGACTACGGCGGCGTGACGAACATCTTCGGCGGGGGCAAGAGCAGCTTCTCCATGCGCTATCAGGCCCAGGTCGTCGGATGGAGGGACCCGAAGCAGAGCAGGGTGGCCAAGGCCGTCAAGAACACGCTGATGCCAGGACAAACCCGACAAACGCATAGCTTTGGCGCATCGTGGATGGTGTCCGACACATCGAAGAACAGCGAGAACGCCCTCACGCTGATCGACTACCTCGGGGGCGCCGGAAAGGACGGGTCGTACCACGTGCCGAAGAACCTGGTCGCCACCGACCTCGGCCTGTCCAGCGGCTACCGGAGCGTCGACCATGACCCCGCCGTCCTGAAGTCGTGGGCCAAGTGGGCGGACGTCGACGCGCTGACCGAACAACTCGGCAAGACGGTCAGCCTCGGCACCGTCACGACCAGGTCGTGGTACCCGAAGTTCGCCGACATGGCCTGCGCCACCCTGCAGGAGGTCGTACTCGGCAAGAAGTCGTCGGACGACGGTCTGAAGACGATGAACGACTTCGTCACCGCGCAGAAGTAGCCGTAACGGAAGCGGAACCCCTGCACATGATGACACTCAGGAGCCGGCAACCCGGCCGCACCGGTCGCGGGCGAGGCGAGGCGAGGTTCGGCATGGCCATGGCCATGCCGGCCCTCCTTGTCACCGTGGCACTGCTCGCGTATCCGCTCGTGTACTCGTTCTGGGTCAGCCTGCACGAGCAGACGCTGGGCAGCCGCCGGCCGGCGAAGTGGGTCGGCATCGACAACTACACCTCCGTCGTCACGGATCCGACGTTCTTTCCGTCGCTGACCCGGACCGTGCTGTTCGCCGTGGCGGTCGTCGCCGGCACCCTGCTGCTGGGGATGACCTTCGCCCTGGCCCTGAACCAGGAGTTCCCTGGACGGTCGATCGTCCGCGGCGTGCTGATCCTGCCCTGGTCGCTGTCGCAGATCACGCTGGCCCTGACCTTCGGCTGGATCTTCAACTCGACCTTCGGCCCGCTGAACGGCGCCCTCTTCGACGCCGGCCTGATCGACAAGTACGTCGCCTGGTTCGCCTCCGGGCGGGTGGCGCTCATCGTCATGGCCGTGGCGTTTATCTGGAGCCTCGTGCCCTTCGCCACGCTGCTCCTCCTCGGAGCGCTGCAGACGGTGCCCGAGGACCTGCACAAGGCGGCCCGCATCGACGGCGCCGGGCCGGTACGCCGGTTCTTCTTCGTCACTCTGCCCTGGATCCGCGACACCGTGCTCGTGGTGGCCGTCCTCGCGCTGATCAACGCGTTCCTGGCCTTCGCGCTGATCTACATTCTCACCGGCGGCGGTCCCGGCACCGAGACCACGCTGTTGTCCTGGTGGGGATACACGACGGCGTTCCGCGACCTCGACCTCGGCCGGGGCGCGGCGATCTTCTACCTGATGACCCTGGCGATGGTGATCCTCGCATCGTTGACCGCGTTCGCCATCAGCGGGCGCGGCCGGCAAAGGAGGGCCGCGTGATGGCCGCCGGAACCCGTGGACGCCTGCTCACGCGCGTCCTGAGAGCGCTCGTCGTGACGGCTCTGCTGCTGTGGGTGCTGCTGCCGTTCTACTTCCTGCTGCTGGTCGCGCTGACCTCCAAGTCCGATTCGCTGCGGACCCCGCCACGGTGGATCCCGACCATGGACTTCGGCAGCTTCCACAGCATCTTCAGGTCGGCGTTCAGCTCGGCGCCGCCGTCCAACCCCAGCGACCTGATCCTGCCCGGCATCCAGAACAGCGCGGTGGTCGCCGTCTGTGTAGCCGTGCTGAACGTCGTGATCGGCAGCATGGCCGGCTACGCCTTCGCGCGCTTCCGGTTCCCCGGGTCCAAGTTCATCCCGGGCCTGATGCTCGGCAGCCAGCTCGTGCCGGTCTTCGCGCTCGTCGTGCCCTTCTACGTCATCCTGCACTCGCTGCGCCTCACGGACTCCACGGTGGGCATCGTGATCGCGCACCTGAGCTTCACGGTGCCGTTCTCGGTATGGATGATGCGCTCGTTCTTCGCCGGCATCCCCATCGAGGTCGACCGGGCCGCGATGATCGACGGCTGTACGCGGTGGCAGGTGTTCTACCGGGTCGTGCTGCCGCTCGCCCGGCCGGGGATCATCAGCGTCGGCCTGTTCTCCTTCATGGTGTCCTGGAACGACTTCCTCTTCGCGCTGGTCCTGAACTCCAAGACGGACTCGACCCTGATCCAGCCGGCGATCTCCGGGCTCTACAACGTGCGCGAACAGTCCTTCGGCATCATGGCCGCCGGCACCCTGCTGGCCGCCCTGCCGACGATGCTGCTCGCCCTCATATCGCAGCGATTCCTCGTGCGTGGCCTGACTTCAGGCGTCGGAAAGGTGTGACCGGTGTCCGGTATCGAACTCCAGCAGGTCAGCAAGCGGTTCGGCGAGACACTGATCGTCGACGCGATCGACCTGACCATCGAGGACGGCAGCTTCACCGTGCTGCTGGGACCGAGCGGCTGCGGCAAGACGACGACGCTGAACATGATCTCCGGCCTCGAGGAGGTGTCGGCCGGGAAGATCCTGTTCGACGGCCGGGAGATACAGCACCTTCCGCCGCACAAGCGCGACGTCGCCATGGTCTTCCAGTCGTACGCGCTGTACCCCAACCGGACGGTCCGGGAGAACATCGCCTTCGCCCTCAAGCTGCGGAAGATGCCCGCGGATGAGATTCAGCACCGCATCCAGGAGGCCGCGGAGCTGCTGAACATCAAGGAACTCCTCGGCCGCAAGCCCCGGCAGCTGTCCGGCGGCCAGCAGCAGCGCGTCGCCCTCGCCCGCGCGATCGTACGCCGTCCGAACGTCTTCCTCCTCGACGAGCCGCTGAGCAACCTCGACGCCAAGCTGCGCGCCGACATGCGGATCGGCCTGCGCGAACTGCAGAAGGAACTGGGCGGGACGTTCGTCTACGTCACGCACGATCAGAGCGAGGCCATGAGCATGGCGGACCAGGTCGTGGTGATGAACGGCGGCATCGTTCAGCAGGACGCGCCGCCCCTCGACCTCTACCGGCGGCCGGCCAACCGGTTCGTCGCCGGATTCGTCGGCACGCCCACGATGAACCTCGTCACCGGCTCCCTCGGCGACGACGGGCTGTTCGCCGGGGACGGCTGGTCCGTCCCGACCGGCTGGTCCGGGCCGTCCCACGAGAACGTCACGCTCGGCGTACGCCCCGAGGACGTCACGCTGTCGCCCGGTACGGGCGAGACGTCCGGGCGGGTACGGATGGTCGAGCGGCTCGGCATCGAGGCCATCGTCGTGACCGCGTTCCCGTTCGGCGACATCGTCGCCCGGACCGACCCCGACACCGAGTTCGACACCGGCGCGGACGTGACGATGGGGATCCGGGCCGGCAAGGCGCACCTGTTCGACTCCGGCAGCGGTGACGCACTCCCCCGAACGGAAATGGCGAAGGAAGGTCGGCATGTCTGAAACCGTCCTGCTCCGGATCGGCGGCCGCACCCGGCCCGCGGCCGGCGAAGCGACGTACGAGGCGGTCAGCCCGGTGACCGGTCAGGGCTTCACGCGTATCGCGCAGGCGGGTGAGGAGGACGTCGAGGCCGCCGTCTCGGCCGCGGCCGCGGCGTTCGAGGCGCACCTGCAGGAGACCGCGTTCACACGAGCGGCGTGGTGTCACCGCATCGCCGACGTGATCGAGAGCCGCATGGCCGAGCTCGGCCGGCTTCTCTCTCTCGAACACGGAAAGCCTCTCGCCCAGGCCGAAGCCGAGGTCATGCTGTCGGCCCAGGGATTCCGGCTGGCGGCGGAGGAGGCCAAGCGGCTGACCGGCGAGACGATTCCCGTCCAGGACCAGAACAAGCTCGTCCTGACCACCCGCAAGCCGCGCGGGGTGTTCGCCGCGATCACCCCGTTCAACTTTCCGGTGAACATCCCGGTCGAATATCTCGGCCCGCTGCTGGCCTGCGGAAACGCCGTGGTGTGGCGGCCCGCCCCGTCGACCGCCGCCGTCGCGGGGGCCCTGTACGACTGCGTCGAGGCCGCCGACGTGCCACCCGGCCTGATCAACCTTGTCACCGGCACCGACGTCGGACCGGCCCGGACGCTCGTGTCGCATCCGAAGGTCGTCGGCGTGTGCTTCACCGGCAGCTCGAGGACGGGCGCGGAGATCGCCGAGCTCGCGGCCAGCAAGACGCAGCTGATGGAGCTGGGCGGCAACGGGCCCATCGTCGTGCTCCCCGACGCGGACCTGGAACGCACCGCCGCCGCGGTCGCCTCCTCGGCGTTCATGAACTCCGGCCAGTCGTGCTCGGCGGCCGGCCGGGTCATCGTGGCCGGTTCGGTCGCCGCGGAACTCGAAGAACGTCTCGTCGAACAGGCGAGGCGAGAGATCGTCGGATCACCCTTCGATCCGGCGACCACCATGGGCCCGGTCCACTCACGAGGCGTGGCGGACACGATGGCCCGGCACGTCGCGGACGCGGGGTCCCGCGGGGCGCGCGTCGTCTTCGGCGGCGCCGCGCTGCCCGACCGCCCGACCCCCCTCTACTGGCAGCCGACCGTTCTCACCGACGTGCGCGCCGACACCGCGGTCATGCGGGAGGAGACCTTCGGGCCGATCGCCCCCATCCACCGGGTCGATGACGACATCGACGCGATCGTGGGGGTCGCCAACACCGGAGTCCACGGTCTCAGCTCGGCCGTCTTCGGACAGGACCTGGACCGTACGCTCTCCGTGGCCGGCCGCCTGCGGGTCGGCCAAGTGACCATCAACGACACCAGTAACTACTGGGAACTGCACCTTCCGTTCGGTGGGGCGCCGGGCCGGGCCAGCGGACAGGGACGTCTCGGCGGCAGGCACGCGGCCGAGACGGTGACCGAGTTGCAGTCGATCTCCATCAGCCTGACATCCCCCTGGCGCTGACCCGCCCGGCCGCGGGAATCTTGTGGAGGAAAGCATGATCAGTACGGCGACGGGTTCCGCGCGAACGGCTCAGGACGCCGAGGCGATCCGGGAGATCGAGCGGAGAGTCCTCTGGTTGTCCACGGCGATCGTGGACCATGCCAACCGGGTGCGCCCCAACCCGTCGGGGCTGAAGGTCGGCGGGCACCAGGCGTCGTCGGCGTCGACCGTCTCGATCATGACCTCGCTGTGGTTCCGCCATCTACGGGCCGAGGACCGTGTGTCGGTCAAGCCCCACGCCTCCCCGGTGCTGCATGCGATCAACTACCTGCTGGGGAACCTGGACGAGTCCTACCTGACGACGCTGCGCGAGTTCGGCGGCCTGCAGAGCTATCCGAGCCGGTCGAAGGACCCTGATCCGGTGGACTACTCCACCGGGTCGGTCGGGATCGGCGCGACGGCCCCGATCTGGGGCGCGCTCGCCCGCCGCTACCTGGACGGAAAGATCCCCAGTACGCCCGGCGGCCGGCAGTACTCGCTGGTCGGAGACGCCGAACTGGACGAGGGCGCCGTGTGGGAGGCGGTCCTGGACCCCGGCGTGGCCGAGCTCGGCGAGGTCGTGTGGATCGTCGACCTGAACCGCCAGTCGCTCGACCGGGTGGTACCGCACCTGGCCGCCGACCGGTTGCGGGTGATGTTCGCCGCCGCCGGATGGCAGGTGCTCACCGTGAAGTACGGGCGGCTGCTGGAGGACCTGTTCGCCCGTCCCGGCGGGGACGCGCTGCGGACCCGGATCGACGCCATGCCGAATCCCGAGTACCAGCGGCTGTTGCGCTGCGAAGCCGGTGAGCTGCGCAGGCGGCTGCCGGGCGGCGATCCCACCATCGCCCGGCTGATCGTAGACCTGGACGACGCGACACTCGTGGCCGCGGTACGCAATCTCGGCGGACACGATCTCGACAGCCTGAGCGCGGCGATCGAGGCGATCGAGGACACCCGACCGACAGTGATCTTCGCCTACACCGTGAAGGGCCACGGCCTGCCGACGCAGGGGCATCCGCAGAACCACTCCTCGCTGCTGAGCGAGAAGCAGATGCGGGAGCTCGCGGCCAGCCTGGGGACCGACCTGGACGACCCGTGGCGGCGCTTCGCGGCGGGTTCACCCGCAGCGGAGTCGTGCGCGGCGACGGCCGCACGACTGCGGCGCGAGCCGACGCCGCTCCAGCCGCCGCCGGCACTGCCCGTGGATATCGGGCGCACCCCGACCGGAGCCGCGACGAGCCAGGCGGCCCTGGGCCGAGTGCTGCTCGACCTGACCCGCGAGGCACCCGAGGCCGCGAAGCGCATCGTGACGGTGAGCCCGGACGTGACCTCGACCACCAACCTCGGCGGCTGGGTCAACAAGATCGGTGTCTGGTCACCGACGGATCGGCGGGACTGGTTCGCCGACGACGCCGAGACGATCCTGCACTGGCGGGAGTCCCCCGCCGGGCAGCACATCGAACTCGGCATCGCCGAGACGAACCTGGTCGGGCTGCTGGGCGAACTCGGCGCGACCTGGAGCCGCTGGAACCAGCCGCTGCTCCCCATCGGCGTGCTGTACGACCCGTTCGTGGGACGGGCGCTGGAACCCTGGTCGTTCGGCATCTACGCGGGAGGACAGTCGATTCTGATCGGCACTCCCTCCGGCGTGACGCTGGCACCCGAAGGAGGAGCGCACCAGTCCATCACCACCCCGTCGATCGCGCTGGAACAGCCGGGCTGCGTCGCCTACGAACCGGCCTTCGCCATCGACGTCGAATGGACCCTGCTGGCGAGCCTGGCGAGGCTCGGCCGGCCCGACGGCGGTTCGGCCTATCTCCGCCTGTCGACCCGTCCGGTGGACCAGACACTGGCCTCGGTCCCCGCCGACCCCGCAGCGCGTGAACGCCGCCGACGCCAGGTCGTGGCCGGCGCCTACCCGCTGCGCCGTGCCGACGATCCGGCCGTGACGATCGCCGCGATGGGGGCGTTGGTGCCCGAGGCGCTGGCCGCCGCGGAGCGCCTGGAATCGGCCGGAGTCGGTACCGACGTGATCTGCGTGACCAGCCCCGGCCTGCTCTTCGAGGCGCTGCTGTCCCGGCAGGGCAGCGCCGAGGGGCCGAGCTGGATCCTGGACCAGGTGTTCCCATCCGCCCGTGCCACGCCGCTGGTGACCGTCCTGGACGGCCACCCCCACACGCTGGCGTTCCTGACCGGGGTCAACAACGTCCGCGGCATGGCCCTGGGCGTCACGCGGTTCGGCCAGTCAGGCTCGCTGGAGGACGTCTACCGCCACCACGGCATCGACACCGACTCCATTATCCGATCCGCTCTCGACTTGGCCGGATGACCGTCATCGGCGACGGTCCAGGTCATCCGTTCCGGGCGGGGCGGCGGTAGGTGAGGTTCTGCTCCGGGCCGCCGCGGCTCGCGGTCGTCGCGGGATCGCGTACGAGCCGGTGGTCGGGGGACAGGGCGCAGGCGGGGTCGGTGCGGGCGGCGTCTCCGGTGAGGGCGTACGCCTGGCAGCGGCAGCCGCCGAAGTCGATCTCGCGTCGCGGGCATTCGCGGCACGGCGTGGGCATCCAGGCGGTTCCGCGGTAGGCGTTGAAGGCGGCCGATCGAGCCCAGATCCAGGCGAGAGAGTGGTCTCGCACGTTCGGCGGTGACAGGTCCGGGAGCGCGTAGGCCGCCGGGCACGGCAGGGCGGCGCCGTCGGGGCCGACGGTGATGGACCGGGCGCCCCAGCCGCCCATGCAGGGTTTGGCCACGCCCTCGTAGTAGTCCGGCACGACCCAGATGAGTTCCGGCCGTCCGCCCAGGCGTTCCCGCCAGGTGGCGACCGTGTCCTTCGCGGACTCCAGTTGCTCTCGCGTGGGCAGGAGCGCGGTGCGGTTCCGCAGTGCCCAGCCGTAGAACTGGGTGTTGGCGAGCTCGATCCGGTCGGCGCCCCAGCGGACGCCGAGTTCGATGATCTCCGCGATGTGGTCGAGGTTGTGCCGGTGGAGGACGACGTTGAGGCCGAACGGCAGGCCGGCGCGGCGTATCACGCCTGCCGCCCGCTCCTTGGCGGCGAACGACCGTCTTCCCGCGATGCGGTCCGAGCCCTCCGCGCGCGAGTCCTGGACCGAGAGCTGCACCGCGTCCAGGCCGGCCCGGACCAGTTCGTCCAGGCGGCCCGCCTCCAGTCCGAGCCCGCTGGTGACGAGCTGGGTGTAGATGCCCGCCGCGTGCGCGGCGGCGACGATCTCGGCGAGGTCGGCGCGCAGCAGTGGCTCGCCGCCGGAGACGTGCGCCTGGACGACGCCCAGGTCGGCGGCCTCGGCCAGCACGCGGGACCACTCGGCGGTGGTCAGCTCGGTGCGACGGCGGACCAGCTCCAGCGGGTTGGAGCAGTACGGGCAGTGCAGCGGGCAGGCGTGCGTGACCTCCGCGAGCAGGGCCCAGGGAGCCTCGGTCACCGCACCCACCCCTCCCCGCGTACGCGGTCCAGGAACTCCGGCACGTCCTCGGCGACGGGTGCGCCGGGGAACGTCTCGGCGAGGTGGGCGACGATCTCGGCGACGGTGCGATGGCCGTCGCACAGCCGGAGGATGTGACCGGCCTCGACGTTGAGCAGTACGGCGCGCTCCGGCATGAGCAGGAGGTCGGCGTCGCGGACGCGGTCGTGGCGCAGGACGATCGAGCGGGCCAGCGACGGCCGCCAGCCGGGGGGCTCAGCGGGCATCGGCCCGCACCGAGGAGGCGTGCTCGACCGCGTCGAGCAGGGACCACAGGACGTCGCACTTGAAGGTGAACGCGGCCAGGACCTGCTCCTGGTCGGCTCGCGTCCGTGCCCATTCGCCGACCAGGGCCAGCGCCTCCTCGGCGTCCTGGCGTCCCTGCCGGACGCGTACCTGGAAGTAGTGCAGACCGGACGGTTCGATCCAGGGATAGTGGCGTTCCCAGGCGCCGATCCGCGCCTTCATGAGGTCGGGTGCGAAGAGCTCGGTCAGCGAGGAGGCGACCGCCTGCAGCGGCGTACCGCTCCGGCAGTAGTTCACGTAGCCGTCCACCGCCAGCCGTACGGCGGGGAGCACGCCCTCGCCCGACAGCAGGAGCACGCGGTCGAGGCCGACGGCCTCGCCGAGCCGCAGCCAGCGTTCGATGCCGCCCTCCTCGCCGGGACGTCCGTCGTGGTCGTGGATCCGCCGGATCCAGCCCTGCCGCTGCTCGCGGGTGTGCAGCTTGGCCAGGATGAGCGCGTCCTTGACCGGGATGTGCCGCTGGTAGTGGAAGCGGTTGAGGACCCAGCACCGCAGCTCCTGCGGGGACAAATCACCGTCGTGCATGCGCAGGTTGAACGGGTGGCGATGGTGGTAGCGCTCGTCGGCCAGGGTGCGGAGCCGCGCCGTCAGCTCGTCCGGTGTCCAGGGCACGGGTGTGGTCACAGCTCGATCGCCGTCCTTTCCGCCGCGACGCCGAGTCCCATGGCGACGAGGGCCTGGT
Organism: Actinoallomurus sp. CA-142502; assembly: GCF_050936355.1. Taxonomy (NCBI): domain Bacteria; kingdom Bacillati; phylum Actinomycetota; class Actinomycetes; order Streptosporangiales; family Thermomonosporaceae; genus Actinoallomurus; species Actinoallomurus sp. CA-142502. Next base: position 4,734,021 of record NZ_JBNJMY010000001.1, on the reverse strand, counting down.
GCTCGTCGCCATCGCGGTCGGCCAGCGGATTGGTGTTGTTGAGGTGGGTGTAGAGGACTTGCGGGCCGGACAGGGCGGCCACGCGCTCGGCCGTCCCGCCGGGGCCGTTGATCGGCAGATGTCCCATCTCGGTCGCGGTGCGCCGGGAGATGCCCGTGCGCCGGGGTTCGTCGTCGTCCCAGAACGTGCCGTCCAGAACGGCACAGTCGGCGTCGCGCACCGCCGCGTCGAGTTCGGCGGGCCAGGCGGCGAGGCAGGGAGCGTAGAGCAGCGACCGGCCGCCGGAGGTGACGCGAAGCGCGACCACCCAGGAGTCGCCGGGCACGTCGAGGTCCGCGGCGTAGCGCGGGCGCTTCGCGGACACCGGGACGGCCTGGACCTCCAGGCCGCCGTCGAGCCGGACCGGTCCGTCGTCGAGTTCGGTCCAGGTCAGGTCGGTGTAGGGGGCGAGGACGGTGTCCAGCCGCAGCCCCGCCGACAGCGCCCCGCGGACCGTACGGGTCGCCGCGACCCGCAGGCTCGCCGCCTCCCGGAGCCGGGGCAGACCGAGGGTGTGGTCGAGTTCGGCGTCGGTGAGGATCACGCCGGCCACCGGGCTCCGGCGGGTGCCGGCGTACGGGCGCAGGTCCGCGGTGGCCTCGATCTGTTCGGTCACATCCGGGGTGGCGTTCACGACCCACCAGCCCGCGCCGCCCTGGACGGCGAGGGAGGCGTGCCGGCGGCGCCGGGCGGGGTCGTCGCGTGCGGTGGCACACCCGCCGCACGCGCAGTTCCACTGGGGCACGCCCCCGCCCGCCGCGGTGCCGAGTATCCGCACCCGCATCGGTACCGGGTCAGCCCTTCGCGACGAAGTAGGCCGTGACCTCCATCGACGTCTCGATCGCCTGGTAGTCGGGGCGGCTCCAGCAGGTGGTCCGCTCTCCGCCCTGCCGCTGCTTCCCGTTCGCTCCGTGGACGGCCATCTGGTGCTCCTTTCGCTCACTCATCTGGTACCCGGCGTCGACCGCGGCCGTCTCAACGGACGACGATCTTGCCGGTGCTCTGGGGAAAGACGGGATCGTTGTAGAAGTACTCGCCGGGCCGGTCGAAGGTGTGGGTGTGCGACTGCCCCGGGCTGAGCCGGCCGGTGTTGAACACCTGCTCGAAGAACGACGCCGCGCCGTGGCTGTGGGCGTTGTCGGCCGGGTTGACGAAGGTGACGGTCGTGCCCGCGGGCACGGTCAGGTGCTGCGGGGCCATGGCGTTCTGCGCCACGATGTTCTCGGTGGCGCCGGGCGCGCCGGCGGCGGAGTCCCAGATCCTGCCGAGGGTGACCGTGTCGTGCGCGGTCTCGCCCGTGACCGCCGCCGTACGGATCTGGTTGCGCTTGGACGGCGGGGTCGGCGCCGGGGCCGGGCGCACCGTGCCGCCGAGCCGGAACGCCCACAGGTGGTCGCCCTTGGGGATGTCGGGGTACGGCAGCCCGTTGCCGCCGGCGAACACCGCGATGTACTGCTCGCCGTCGATCTCGTAGCCGACCGGGCTGGTGTGCACGCCCGCGCCGCACTGCCAGCTCCACAGCTCCCGGCCGTCGCGGTCGTCCATGGCGCGCAGCACGCCGTCCGGCCCGCCCTGGAACAGGAGCCGGCCCGCGGTGCTGAGGATGCCGTTGCCGTGGGCCAGCGACCAGTCGCCCTCCTTACGCCACACGGGCCGGTTCGTCCGCGGGTCCACCGCGACGAGGCCGCCGGAGAAGTACTCCCCCAGCGGGCGCGCGGTGTTGACCCGGCCACCGTTCGTGTCGGAGTAGGAGGAGTTGATGAGCCCGTACCCGACGTAGACGAACCCGGTGTGCGGGCTGAAGGAGACGTGTGACCAGTCGGCGCCGCCGCCGGCGCCCGGGAACAGGATCGTCGCGTCGTCCCAGAACGGCGTGAAGATCCCTCCGGTCCGGTAGTACGGCACCGGCCGGGTGCTGTCGTCGAACCGCGGCCCCTGGTGCACGAACGGCTCCCCGCCGGGGAACGGCTGGGTCGGCCAGGTCTTCTGCCGCGGGTCCTGGGGCACCGGGCGTTCGGTCATGCCGTGGATCGGCGCGCCCGTCGCCCGGTCGAGGATGTAGTACATCCCGGTCTTGCTGCCGTACACGACGACCTTGCGCCGGCGTCCCTCGATCCGCAGATCGATGAGGACCGGCGACATCACGCCGTCGTAGTCCCAGATGTCGTGGTGCACCGACTGGAAGTGCCAGCGCCGCTTCCCGGTCTTCGCCTCGATCGCGACGAGGCAGTTGGCGAACAGGTTCGTCCCGGCGCGGGTCGAACCGTTCGTACGCGGATACGGGTTGCCGAAGGTCCAGTAGACCAGGCCGAGCTCGGGGTCGAGGCCCGGGTGGATCCAGCAGACCGCGCCGCCGGTCTTCCAGGTGTCGCCCTCCCAGGTGTCGTTGCCGTACTCCCCCGGTCCCGGAGGGCCCCAGAAGGTCCACGCGACCTCGCCGGTGCGGGCGTTCAGGGCGTACGCGCGGCCGCGCGCGCCGGCCGTGCTGCCCTCGGTGCCGACGTAGATCAGCCCGTCCCAGTACACGATGGCCCCGGCCAGGCCGCCGCGGTTGCCTCCGCACTGCCCGTTCTGGGGGTCGCAGCCGGGGTCGCCCTCGCCGGGGATCAGCAGTTCGCGCTGCCAGACGACCGCGCCCGTCTCCTGGTCCAGGGCGTACACGATGTTCGCGCCGGAGGTGGTGAAGACCAGGCCGTCGCCGAGGCCCACGCCTCGCATGTTGGTCGGCTCGGAGCCGACGTTGGTCCTCCACTTCACGGCGCCCGTCCGGCCGTCGATCGCGAAGACGTTCTGCTGGGTCGTCTGGACGTAGAGCACGCCGTCCTGCGCGACGACGGTGCTCTGCTGGGCGCTGCTCGTGCTGCCGCCCTCGAGGTTGACGTGCCACGCGCCGCCGAGCCGGTGGACGTTGTGCCGGTTGACCTGCGCGAGCGTCGAGTGGTTGTGGTTGCCGAGGTTCCCGCCGACCTTGGGGAAGTCCCGGCCGGCCGCCACGAGACCGGCGGGTTGCGCCGGGACGGCGTCCGCCTCGGCATCCGCCCGGTCGCCGAGCGGGTGAAGAGCGGCCGCGCCTCCGGCGACCGCGGCGCCGGTGAGGAATCTCCGTCGTCTCATGCCGTCCTCCCCAACTGGTCCACTCTGCGGACCTGCTCTACCGTGCAGCGGTCGACACCGTAAGCCGCCCTCCCTGCGTCTGACAAGGCCCAGATTCTGCCGAATCAGCGGGACATCGGCATTGCCGACACGGATTCGCCGTGAGATGGTAACCGCACCTCTAGATGGTTCGCCTGTACCACTAGACGGACCTTGGCGTTTCACGCCAGGAAGGACATCGTGGCATGAGGAGACCCTTTTCCCACCTGGCCACCGTGGCGGCGACCGCCGCGGGTACCGCCGCCGTCCTCGTCGCGACGGCCCTGCTCGGCGGCCTTCCGGCCGCGGGCGGCGCGGCCGGCTCCAAGGACCGCGGCGCGCAGGAACTCGGCGACCCGGACTACGGCGTCTGCCGCGGCACCGATCCGCGCTGCTACCACGACTGGGGCGACTTCGACCCGGCCAAGGGCTATCGGATCCTGGTCTACAGCCGTACCGCCGGCCCCCGGCACGCCAACCTCGGGCCGGCCCTCGGCCCCGGCCTCGACCCGCCGCTGGCATCGGCCAACGTCGCGCAGAACGCCCTGGTCGCGATGGGCAAGGCGAACGGCTTCGGCGTCGACTGGACCGAGGACGTCGCGCAGCTCGCCACCCCGCAGCAGCTGTTCCGCTACAACGCCGTCGTCTTCCTCAGCACGACGCGCGACGCGCTGGACGACGCCGCGCAGACGTCCCTGCGCCAGTACATCCGCGGCGGTGGCGGCTTCGTGGGCATCCACAACGCGTTCGGCACCGAGTACAACTGGCCCTGGTACGAAGGCCTGCTCGGCGGCGCGAACTACTACGACCACGGTCCCGCCCAGCCCGGCACCGTCCAGACGCTCGACCACAAGGACGTCTCCACGGCCGCACTGCCGGCCCGGTGGGACTTCAGCGACGAGTGGTACAACCTGGTCCCCTTCCCCTCCCGCGTACGGTTCCTGGCCACGGTCGACGAGAGTTCCCTGCCGAACGGCGTCCGAGGCTCGCAGGGACACCCGGGCCACGGGGACTTCCACCCGGTCGCCTGGTGCCAGTACTACGACGGCGGCCGCGCCTGGCTCACCACGCTCGGACACGACGCGAAGGCCTACACCGACGACGGCGGCGCGTTCGCCGGCGCCCCGTCGTTCCAGCGGCTCGTCCTCGGCGGCATCGAGTCGGCCATGGGAATGAAACCCTTCTGTCGCTGACCCGCGCCGGTGGCGGCCGGCTCGCCGGCCGCCACCGACGTTCAGAGCCCCAGGTAGATCCGGCGGACGCGGACGTCGTCGCGCAGCTCGGCGGAGGTGCCGGTCATGACGACCTCGCCGTTCTCCATGACCAGGCAGTCACTGGTCGCCTCGAAGGTGAGCTTGGCGTTCTGCTCCACCAGCAGCAGGCTCAGGCCCTCCTCCCGCAGCCGGCGCAGCACCGCCAGGATGTCCTCGACGAGCTTGGGCGACAGGCCCATCGACGGCTCGTCGAGAAGCAGCAGCCTCGGCTCGGCCATGAGCGCTCGGCCCACCGCCAGCATCTGCTGCTGGCCTCCCGACAGCGCGCCGGCCAGCCGGCCGCGCATCTCCCCCAGCACCGGGAACAGCTCGTACGCCTCGCCCAGGGCTCGCCGGGTCCGCCCGGATCGCCACGGACGGGTGTACGCCCCGAGCAGCAGGTTCCGCTCGACCGTCAGGCCGGGAAAGACGTGCCGGCCCTCGGGGACGTACCCGATGCCGTGGCGGACGACGTCTCGCGCCCGCACCGCCGTCATGTCGGTGTCGCCGAACCGGATCCGCCCGCTGCGCGGCACCAGGCCCATCAGCGCCTTCAGGGTCGAGGTCTTCCCCGCTCCGTTGGCGCCGATGATGCCGACCGCCTGGCCGGGGGCCACGGTGAAGTCGACCGACCGGACCGCGCGGACGCCGCCGTAGTGCACCGACAGCCCCTCCACGGTGAGCGTGTCGCCCGGCGGGGTCTCCTTCTCGGCCGGTACGGTCCTGGGCTCGTTCACTGGGTCACCTCCGGCAGCGGCAGGTCGGCCATTGCCGAGTCGCCGAGGTAGGCCTCGATCACCTTGGGGTGGCCGACCACCTCGGCCGGGGTGCCTTCGGCGATGACCGAGCCGCCCGCCAGCACGGTCACGCGTTCGCACAGCGACATGACCAGGCCCATGTTGTGCTCGATGAGCACGACGGTGACGCCGCTGTCGCGGATGGAGCGGACGATCTCGGCGAGCTGCCGCACCTCCTCACCGTTGAGGCCGGCGGCCGGCTCGTCCAGCAGCAGGAGCCGCGGCGATCCCGCCATGGCGCGTGCGATCTCGATCCGGCGCTGGATCCCGTACGGCAGGGAGCTCGGCCGCGTCGCGGCGAACTCGGTCAGCCCGAAGCGGGCGAGCAGCTCGTCGGCCCCGTGGTCGAGCCGGCGTTCCCGCCGCCAGATGGCCACCGGCCACAGGACGTACCGCCAGATCGCCCGCGTCGGCGTCCGGTCCAGGGCGACCAGCACGTTGTCCTTGACCGTCAGGTCGTCGAACAGCCGCAGGTTCTGGAAGGTGCGGGCCAGGCCGAGCAGGGACAGCCGGTACGGGCGGGCGCCGGACACGGGCCGCCCGGCCAGGGCGATCTGCCCGGCCGACGCGCGGTAGAACCCGCTGACCACGTTGAACAGCGTCGTCTTGCCCGAGCCGTTGGGCCCGACGATGCCCCGGATCTCGCCGTGACGCACGGTCAGCGACACGCCGTCCAGGGCCTTCAGCCCCCGGAACCGCTTGCCGACCTCGCGGACCTCCAGGATCGGCGGCCCGTCGTCCCTCTCCGTCTCTCCGGCCGGCTCGTACGGCTGGAAGGGTCGCAGCGTCGCGCGTACGGCCGAGCCCCGCCGCCGCTCCAGCACGCCGCGCAGCCGCGCCGGGATTCCGGCCAGGCCGGTGGGCGCGAAGACGACCATGCCGACCACGACGACGCCGAAGCCCAGCTGGGCGTAGGTGGCGTGGTCCACGAGCTGCTCGCGGACCAGCGACAGGCCGGCGGCGCCGATGACACAGCCGACCAGGCTCTGCCGCCCGCCGATGACGACCATCGCCAGCAGCAGGAACATGTTGGCGATGTTGAACGTGTCGGGCGCGACGAAACGGACCAGACCCGCGTACAGCACGCCCGCCACTCCCCCGTACACGCTGGCGAGCAGGAACGCGGTCATCCGCAGCAGCGGGATCTGCGCCCCGACCGCTCCCGCGGCCAGGGGGTCGTCGCGCATCGCCCGCATCCGGCGGCCGAGCGACGTACGGACCACGAACAGGCCGAACGCCAGAGCGACCGCGAACACCACCACTTCCAGGTAGTAGTAGAGGTACTCACTCGACAGGTCGACGCCGAACAGCGGCGGCACCGGGATCGCGGAGATGCCGTCCGCGCCGCCGGCCAGCTCGGCGTTCGTGGTCCAGTTGATGAAGCCGAGGGCCAGGCCGAGCGTGACGATGCCCAGGTAGTGCGACTGCATGCGCAGCGCCGGAATCGCCACGAGCAGGCCGATCAGCCCGGTCGCGAGCACGGCCAGCACCGCGGCCGTCCAGAAGCCCAGGCCGCTTCGCGTGGTGAGGATCGCCGTCGCGTACGCGGCCACGCCGAAGAAGGCGATCTGCGCCAGGTTGATCTGGCCGGCGATGCCCATGGCCAGGCCCATCCCGATCGCCAGCAGCGCGAACACGAGCGCGATGTCGACGACGTGAATGGCATAGCCGCCCAGCCCGTACGGCAGGGCCCAGGCCACCACCACCAGCGCCACCAGGCCCGCCGGGCGGATGAAACGTCGGGGTGAGAGGCTCATGCGCGGCTCACCGTCGTCTCGCCGAACAGGCCGGTCGGGCGGATCATGATGATCGCGGTGAAGACGAGGAACACCACCAGCTCGGAGTACCCCTGGAAGTGCCCGGCGGCGTAGGAGTCCAGGACGCCGATGGCCAGGCCGCCGACGACGGCGCCGGGGATGTTGCCGCAGCCGCCGAGCATGGCCGCGGCGAACCCCTTGATGCCGAGCGTGCCGCCCATCGTCGGGCTCACGTACAGCATCGGGCCGATCAGGCCGCCGGCGAGGGCCGCCAGCCCGGCGCCGATCGCGAACGCGATCGCGTTGCTGCGCCCGACGTGGATGCCGACCGCGGTGGCCGCCTCGTGGTCCATCGCGACCGCCTGCATCGCGGCGCCGCGCTTGGTGCGCTGCAGGAAGGCCACGAGCAGGACGACGGCGACCGCGGCGACGGCCACGACGACCAGGTCGTAGGTCCGGATCCGCAGCCCGAGGACCTGGAGCGGCGCCGCCTTGACCGGCGAGGGGACGGCCCGCCCGGTCGCGCCCCAGATGAGGATGGCGACCGCCTGCAGGACCATGCCGAACCCGATCGTGCCGATCAGCATTAGGGTGACGTCCTTGTTCTCCAGCGGACGCAGCACCCGCTCGATGACGAGCCCGATGAGGCCGGTGACGGCGATCGCCGACACCATGGCGACGGCGAAGGGCAGCCGGGTGGAGGTGTAGAACGTCGACGCGGTGTACGCCCCGATCATCAGGACGTCGGCGTGCGCGAAGTTGACCAGCCCCATGGTCCGGTAGACCAGGGAGAAGCCCATGGCGACCAGCGCGTAGACGGCGCCGAGGCTGAGCCCGCCGATCAGCGTCTGAAGGAAGACCTGCATGGTTCGTCAGCCCTCGGCCTTGACCAGGTTCCCCTTCTTGATGACCCCGATGGAGGTGGCGGAGATGCCCACCCCGGTCTGGTCGAAGGCGAAGTCGCCCATCAGGCCCTGATACCTCACCGCGCGGATCGCGTCGGCGAGCTTCCTGCCGGTCGCGACGCCCGAGTTCTTCAGCGCGGTCAGCAGGATCTGCGCGCCGTCGTAGGCCTTCGCGCCGTGCAACTCGGCCTCCTCGCCGTAGGCCGCCTTGTAGGCGGCGGCGAACTTCTTCGTTGCGTCGCTCGTGTCGTTGCTGAGGTACGGCGAGCTGACGATGGTGCCCTCGACGTTGGCGACGCCCGCGGTGTCGCGGAACACCGGCGTGCCCTGCGGCGCCGCTCCCGCGAAGGGCGCGGTGATCCCCAGGTCCCGGGCCTGCTTGACGATCAGTCCGGACTCCACCTCCTCCGAGCCGATGAAGACCGCCTGGGGCTGCTTCTGGCGGATCTTGGTGAGCTGCGCGCTGAAGTCCTTCTGGTCGGTCGTGACGACCTGGTCGGCCACCGGGGTGATCCCCCGGCCGGACAGGGCCTTGAGGAACGCGTCGTGCTCACCCTTGCCGTAGGCGCCGTTGTTGCTGATCATCGCGATCTTCTTCAGCTTCTTGCCGTCGATGAGGTACTTGGCGAGCGTGTCGTCGTACGTCGTGCTGGTCGGCCCGTTGAGGAACAGGAAGGGGCTCTTCAGCGCCACCATCCCCGGCGACTGACCCGAGGCGATGTTGGGGATCTCGGCCTGGCGGAGCGTGGGGGCCATCGCGATCGTGACGGCGCTCTCGGCCGTGCCGAGCATCGCGATGTACTTCTGGCTGTCGATCTTGCGGGCCAGAGTGGTGCCCACGGTGGGGTCGCCCTGGTCGTCGAAGACGTCGAGCCGGATCTTCCGGCCGTTCACGCCACCGGCCTTGTTCCACTCGTCGACGGCGAGCTTGGCGCCCTTGTACTCCCACTTGCCGAGCGAGCTCAGCTGCCCGCTCTGGGCGTCGATGACTGCGATCTTGATGGGGCCGGATCCGCTGGAGCCGGAGCCCTTGGACTCGCCGGGAGCCGCACAACCTCCGGCGAGGACGGCGGCCATGGCCACCGCGGCGAACGCGCGAGAACCGATCCTGGTCGGGCCGACACGATGGGACATGGAGGTCACCTCTGTGGTGGGGGGCGGTTGGAGGATCAGGACGCGTCGTCGTCGGGGAAGACGCCCTGGTAGATGTCCTTGATGTTCCAGTGCCCGGGAGTGGGCACCGGCTCGTTGACCATGGGCACGTCGAGCACGGCGGGGCGCCGCCGGCTCACCGCCGAGCGCAGCGCCGGCAGGAGCTCGCCGGGCGAGGCCACCGCGTGGCCGTCCGCCCCACAGGCGCGGGCGTACGCGGCGAAGTCCGGGCTGTAGGCCCGGCCGTCCGGATCGCGGAACTCGCATCCGTAGGTGCCGCCGAAGCTCGTCGCCTGCAGGTCCGCGATGGTCCCGTGGGCGCGGTTGTTCATCACCACGAAGATGACCGGGAGCCCCTGCTCGACCGCCATCGGCACTGCCGGCAGCTGGGCGCTCATGCCGCCGTCGCCGACGAGGGCCACCACGACGCGGCCGGGCTCGGCGATCTGCACGCCCACGGCGGCAGCGGGCCCGAAGCCCATCGTGGACGCGCCGCCGGGCGTGACGAAACACCCCTCGGGCGGCAGCGGGTAGCACTGGGCGACGCCGTTCTTGTTCCATCCCACGTCGGTGACCAGCACGGCGTCGGCGGGAAGCGCCTCGCGCAGGTCGTTCAGGATGCGTTCGGGACGCAGCGGGAAGGCGTCGCTGCGGCCGCGCTCGCGGCTGCCCGCGAACAGCTCGCCGCGGGCGGCGCGGATCCGCTCGCGCAGGGCCGGCCGGGCGACCGGCTCGGGCCGGAGTTCCCGCAGCGCGGCGTCGATCGCCCGCACCGCGAGCGTCACGTCGGCGACCGCGCCGATCTCCACGGGGTAGTTGCGGCCGATCTCGGCGGGGTCGACGTCGATCTGGATCAGCCGGGAGGCGGGGAAGTTCCAGTTGTACTCCGGTTCCCAGGAGCTGGCGTCGGTCTCGGCGAACCGGGTGGCCAGCGCCAGCACGACGTCGGCCTCACGAGTGCGGGCGTTGGTGAGCTCCAGTCCCCAGAACCCGGGCATGCCGAGCAGGAGCGGGTGGTCGTCGGGGATCGCGCCCTTGCCCATGAGCGAGTGTGCGATCGGGATGTCCAACCGCTCGGCGATCGACAGCAGGGCGGCCCGGCCCTCGCCTCGCCGCAGGCCGCCGCCGAGGTAGATCAGGGGCCGTTCGGCCTCCGCCAGCAGGCCGGCGATCCGCCGGGCGTCCTCCTCGGGCAGGGCGGGCGCCGGGGCCGTGACCGGCAGCGGACGGGCCGTCGGCCGTACCGGGCGGGAGAACAGGTCCATCGGGACGTTGAGCAACACCGCCCCGGGACGGCCCGACGTCGCGGTCCAGAACGCACGCTCGGCGAACCGGCCCAGGTCCTGCGCGCGGTGGACGTGCCAGGCGCGCTTGACGAAGGGCCGGAAGATCGCGGTCTGGTCGGCGTCGGCGTGGAGGTTGACCTCCTGGTGCGGATGCCGGCCGTGGTAGTACGACGGCACGTCGCCGGAGATCGCCACCAGGGGCACCGAGTCGAGCGCGGCGGTCGCGACCCCGGTGACGGCGTTCATCATCCCCGGCCCGACGTGCGTGAGGAGGACCCCCGGTCGCCCGGAGGCGCGGGCGTAGCCGTCCGCCGCGTGCGCGGCGGCCTGCTCGTGCCGGGCGATGACGAAGCCGATCGAGCTGCGGCTCAGCGCGTCGAGCAACGCGATGTTGGTGTGCCCGCAGGTGCCGAAGACGTACTCCACGCCGTACGACTCCAGCTGGCCGACGAGGGCCTGCGCCGCCGGAACGCTCGGGGGGTCACCGGCGGGGTCGCTCATAGCGGACCGGGTCTCCACAGTCATGAGGCCTCCGTACGGGGCAGGCTGATCCAGGACTTGCCGGGCACATCGGCTGCCTGGGCGAAGGCGGCCGGAGCGTCGGCGAGCTCGAACCGGGCGCGCAGGACGCGCCCCGGCCGCAGGTCGTGGTCGCGCAGCAGCGCGATCGTGTGGGCGAAGTCGCCGGGGTGGTCGTAGATGAGGCGGCCCCGCAGGGTGAGCCGCCGCTGCACCAGCGTGAACGTGGACAGCCGTGCGGGCCGGCTGCTCTGCCCGACGACGATGAGGCGGCCGCCGTCGGCGACGCGGTCCACCGTGGCCTCGAACGCCTCGGGGACGCCGGAGGTCTCGATCGCGACCGGGAACCTCGTGCCCTCGGCGGCGATCCCGGCGCCGACCTCGGACGCGAGCGCCCGGCGGCCTTCGTGCGGTTCGACGACGTACGGCACCCCGCCGGCCTGCCGGACCGCCAGGCACACGAGAAGTCCCTGCGCCCCGGCCCCGACGACGAGGCACGGATCGCCGGCGCGCAGGCCGCCGGCCCGGACCGCGCCGACCGCGACGGTGAGCGGTTCGACGCAGACGACATCGGCGGCGTCCCACGAGTCGGGCACGGGCCAGGTGAACCGCGCGGGGACCGCGACGCGCTCGGCCAGCAGGCCGTGCTCGGAGATGCCGGCCGCGCGACGCGCCCGGCAGCCCGACGTGACGCCGGCGCGGCAGGGTCCGCAGGCCAGACAGGGGTAGTTCGGCTCCACCACCACGCGCTGGCCCGGACGCCGGTCGGTGACCTCCCGGCCGGTGGACAGGATCACGCCGAACGCCTCATGGCCGAGCACCCAGGGCAGAGCGGGCACCGGACGGTGGCCCGCGACCACGGCCAGGTCGGACCCGCACAGCCCGACGCCGTGGACGGCGACGACGACCTCACCGGGCCCGCAGACCGGCTCCGGCCAGTCGTCCATGACGGCGACGGCGCCCGGGGAGACGAGGGTGACGGCCCTCACGCGTGGTCACCCCAGAGGGAGGTGCCGCGCAGCAGCAGGGTCTTGACGGTCGTGTAGTCCTCGATCATCCAGCGGGGCGACTCGCGCCCGAAGCCGGAGTCCTTGACGCCGCCGAACGGCACGTGGTCCAGGCGGAAGTTGGAGGATCCGTTGACCACGAGCCCGCCGACCTCCAGGTCCCGCCAGGCCGTGACGATCCGATCGATGTCGCGGGTGAACAGCCCGGCCTGCAGCCCGAACCGGCTCGCGTTGCAGCGGTCGATCACCTCGGGAAGCGTGTCGTAGGGCTGCACCGCGACCAGCGCCCCGAAGACCTCGCGGGTGATGACGGAGGCGTCCGGTGGCGGCTCCGCCACGATGGTCGGCGCGGCGGTCGCACCCTCCCGTGTTCCGCCGAGCAGGATCCGGCCGCCCCCGGCGGCGGCCTCTGCGCTCCAGCGCACGACGCGTTCCGCGGCCTCGTCGTCGACCATCGAACCGACGTCGGTGCCGTCGTCGAGCGGGTCGCCGACCCTGAGCGCGCCCACCGCCGCGGTGAAGTGCTCGAGGAACTCGGCGATCCGGGTCCGCTGCACGTAGACACGCTGCACGGAGATGCAGCTCTGCCCGGAGTTGGTGTAGCCGGTGCGCGCGCAGACGCGCGCGGCCTTGGCGATGTCCGCGTCCTCGCACACGATCGTGGCCGCGTTTCCGCCCAGCTCCAGCACCAGCCGCTTGGCCCCCGCGGCCCGGGCGACGGCGTCGCCGGTCTCCGCGCTGCCGGTGAAGCTGATGACGCCGACCTCCTCGGCGGCGCACAGCGCGGCTCCCACCTCGCCTCCGCCGTGCAGCAGCTGGACGGCCTCGTACGGCATGCCGGCCTCGAGCAGCAGCGCCACGATCGCCGTCGAGGTCGCGGGCGCCTGGGGCGGCGCCTTGACGATCGTGGTGTTGCCCGCGGCGAACGAGGCGCCGAGCTTGTGGGCCAGGAGGTTGGCCGGGGCGTTGAAGGGGGTGATCGCCAGTGCGACGCCCACCGGCGCGCGGTACGTGAAGGCGGTGGTGCCGACCCCTCTCCCCCAGCCCGCGACCGGCAGGTTCTCCCCGCCGATCCGCCGTGCCTCGGCGGCGCAGACCGCGAAGGTGTCGGCCACCCGATCGATCTCGCCGCGCCCGTCCCTGACGGGCTTGCCCAGCTCGAGCGCGAGGAGCCGGGCGAGAGCGTCGCGGTTTCGCACGGCGCCGGCCGAGGCGTGTTCGAGGATGTCGGCGCGGGCGGCCGGGGACAGCCGGGCGACCCGGCGGGCGGCGTCCCGCGCGTAGTCGCGGACGGCGGCGACGTCGGCCGGGCGCGCCACGGGCGCCCGGCTGACCGGACGGCGCAGGTACGGTCCGGCCCGTACGGTCTGCGGCCCCTCACCGCCCCACTCCCCGGCCACCAGCGCGGCGGCCTGCACGAGATCGTCTCCGACCTTCAGGAGCGTCTGCAGCATTGATCCTCCTGGACCACTGAGCGGACTTATCGAACCACTGCACGGACTGCCGGGCCACGGTAGGCCGCTCCGGCCGGTTCTGGCAACAGTCACCGCCCCGAAAATCGCGGACCGCGCGACCATCGGTCAGGGCCGCGATCGAAGGACGGGACCCAATGTTCGAACCAGTGAGTTAGTTATAGGGGAAGCGCCGAACCGAGGGAAGACCCAATCCCCGCCTCGCCGGGGACCGTCAGGCGGTCTCGCTAGACCGCTTCATGGACGGGGTGTACCGTACGAACCGTCCTCAGTCCGGACGGGTTCTGCGGACGGCCGCCGGCGTGGAAGGCACCATCGGACACGGACCGTCCGCAGTCACGATCGGGGATGAAGAGCAGTGAGCACAGAGAACGGATCATCGGCCGAGGCTCCCGGCGTCCGCAGCGTCCAGCGGGCCCTGGACATCCTGTCGCTGCTGAGCGAGGAGCGGCCCTCGGTGTCGATCCGGGACATCGTCGAGGCGACGGGCCTGGCCAAGACCACAGTGATCCGCCTGGTCCACACACTGGAGCAGAACGGCCTGTTGTGGGCCGCGCCCAGCGGCTACCTCGCCGGGCCAGGACTCTGGCGGTGGGCGCACCTGGCGCGCAGCAGCTGGGAGCTGCCACCCGAGACGCAGAAGCTCATGCGCGACCTCGGCGCGCGCCGGCGGGAGACCGTCAACCTCTACATGCTCCGCGACATCCACCGCGTCTGCATCGCCCAGCAGGAGAGCCCTCAGCCGCTGCGCCACGTGGTGCACGTCGGCGACGAGCTCCCGCTGTGGGCGGGAGCCTCCTCGAAGGTGCTGCTCCGCGACGCTCCGGAAAGCCTCCTGCGGCGTGTGGCGCGCAGTTCCCCGTACGGAGAAGGGCATGTCAAGCGGCTCACCGAGTGGATCGAGGAGGCCGCCCATCGCGGGTGGGCGGCGAGCCACGGCGAGCGGGAGGACGGCCTGTCGGCCGTCGCCGTCCCGGTCGTGGGGCGGTCCGGCACGGTCGTCGCCGCGCTGTCACTCAGCGGCCCCACCGTCCGGTTCTCCGACCAGCAGGTCGAGCAGTTCGCCAAGGACCTGCGCGACGCCGCCCGGCAGATGTCCGAACGCGGTTTCGACCATCCGCTCAGTCCCACGATCTGACCGACGCGCGGCCCGCCGAAGGAGTCCACGAATGCACGAACGCCCGCTCAGCGGAGTCCGGGTACTCGACCTGACCAACGTGCTCGCCGGGCCGTACTGCAGCTACCAGCTCATGCTGCTCGGGGCCGAGGTCGTCAAGGTCGAGCTGCCCGGCCAGGGCGACCTGGCCCGGCGTCTCGGCCCGGACCCGGCGCTCAACGGCGCCGGGCTGGGCGCCTCCTTCCTCGCCCAGAACGCCGGCAAGAAGTCCGTCGAACTGGACCTGAAGGACCCGGCTGACCGGGACGGGTTCACCGAGATGCTCCGCGGCGCGGACGTGCTGCTGGAGAACTTCCGGGCCGGCACCCTCGGCCGCCTGGGCTTCGGCTGGCCGCGGCTGCAGGAGATCAATCCACGCCTCGTCTACTGCGCCATCTCCGGCTTCGGGCAGACGGGCCCGATGAGTCAGGCGCCCGCGTACGACCAGATCATCCAGGGCCTGTCCGGGATGATGAGCGTCACCGGGACACCGGAGACGGCGCCGCTGCGGGTCGGCTTCCCGGTCTGTGACACGGTCGGCGGCCTGGCCGCCGCCCTGCACGTCGCCGCGGCGCTCGCGAGGCGCTCGGTGACCGGCACGGGGACGTTCCTCGACGTGTCCATGCTCGAGGCGGCCATCTCCGCCATGGGGTGGACGGTCTCCAACTACCTGGTGAGCGGCGCCGCACCCGAACCGATGGGCGACCAGAACGCCACGGCCGCCCCGTCGGGCACCTTCACGGCCGCGGACGGACCGCTCAACATCGCGGCCAACCAGCAACGGCAGTTCGAGACGCTCTGCCGGCTGGTCGACCGGCCCGAACTCGCCACCGACCCCCGGTTCGCCGACCGGGAGGCACGCAAACGCCACCGCGGCGCGCTGGGTCGGGAGCTCAACACCGCGCTGCGCCGCCGTACCGCCGAAGAATGGGAACGGATCCTGACGTCCGCCGGTGTGCCGGCCGCCCGGATCGCCACCGTGCCGCAGGCCCTCCGGCTGGAGCAGCTGCGCCATCGCGGGTTCCTGACCGACCTGCCGTTTCCCGACGGGTCCGCCCGCACCGTACGCGTCACCGGCAGTGGAGTGCTGCACGACGGCGAACCCCTGCGTCCTGCCGCGCCGCCGCCCCTCCTCGGCCAGGACAACGACGAACTGCCCGCACTCGCGGCGCGGTGGAAGGGTGCGGAGGCTTCATGAGTGATGTCGACCCGACCGGAGAGGTCGCCGGGTGGTGGGCGACCGCCGTCTCCCACATGGAGCCCGGTGTGATCGAACTGCGGGGACGTCCCGTCCAGGACCTCATCGGGACCACGAGCCTCAGCTCCATGATCTGGCTCATGTTGCGGGGAGAGACACCCGATCCGGCACAGGCGGCGCTGCTCGAGGCGGCCCTGGTCTCCGCCGTCGACCACGGACCGCAGGCTCCCTCGATCGCCATCGCGCGCATGGCGGCGACCTGCGGGGTCGGCCTCAACAACGCCATGGCCACCGGCGTCAACAGCCTCGGCGACTCGCACGGCGGAGCGGGCGAACAGTGCGTCGAGTTGCTCACCGACGTCCTCGCGGCCGAGGCCGGCGGCCTCGACATCGAGGCCGCCGCCGGACGGGTCATCGCGTCACGCCCGCGCTATCTGCCCGGTTACGGGCACCGGTTCCATCCCGTCGACCCCCGCCGCGGCCCCCTGCTGTCCCTGGTGGACGCGGCGGTGGCCGACGGTGTGGTCGCCGGAGACCATCTACGTGCGGGCCGGGCGGTCGAGACCGTCCTGGGCCGCGAGCGCAGCAGACCGGTGCCGATGAACATCGACGGCGCCACCGCCATCGTCTACGCGGAGCTGGGCTTCCCGGCCCCACTCGCACGCGGGCTGTTCGTCCTGAGCCGGAGCATCGGCATCCTCGCGCACGCGTGGGAGGAGATGGAGCAGGGGCGGCGCAACAAGGGCCCGATCCCCCGCTCGATCCTCCCCGCCCACATCGCCTGACGGCGTCGCCGTCACTCCGGTCGTACGCCCGCTCCGGTGAGGTAGGCGACGGTCATCTCGCCGACCATGGTCCGGTGCCGCTCCCGGTGTTCCGGCGCGGTCAGATCCCGTCCGAAGAGCGCGCCGAAGGTGTGCTGGTTGGCGATGCGGAAGAAGCAGAACGAGCTGATCATCATGTGCACGTCGATGGCGTCGGCGGCGGCGACGAAGTCGCCGGCGGCCCGGCCGGCGTCGAGGATGCGCGAGATCAGGTCGGTCACCGGCGTGCCGAGGTTCACCAGCGTCTGGGACCGCCGGAGATGTTCGGCGCGGTGGATGTTCTCGATGCTCACCAGCTTGATGAAGTCCTGGTGCGCGTCGTGGTGGTCGAAGGTCAGCTCGGCCAGGGTGCGGATCGCCTCCACCGGCGCGAGGTGCTCGACGTCGATGGCCGACTCCGCGGCGCGGACCTCGGCGTAGGCCTTCTCCAGAACGGCGATGTACAGGTTCTCCTTGCCGCCGAAGTAGTAGTAGATCATCCGCTTGGTCGTCCGCGTCAGGGCGGCGATCTCGTCCACCCGGGCGCCGGCGTATCCCTGCCGGGCGAACTCCCGGTGGGCGACCTCGAGGATCTCGGCCCTGGTGCGGTCGGCGTCGCGGCGGCGTTCCTCCGAGGCGGCGGTGGCGGGCTGCGAGGACATGTGACTCCACGGGGACGAGATCGGGTCTTCACCGGCGGTACACGATTCTCCTCTCATCGAGCGAACCGCCGTACCGTAGTGTCCGGGCTCAGTCCGAGCCGGTGTGCTGGGCGGCCAGTCGCACGGGCGCGTTGACCGCTCCGTACCCTCGGTAGTCTCCGACGCGCTGCACGATCTCGAAGAAGACGTGCCCGGTGGTCCGCGTGTAGAGGTGGAGAAACTCCCCGTGGTCGTCGCGGTCGTACAGCAGGCCGAGCTCGCGGAGGGTCCGGTGCCGCTCGGCGCCCAGGTCGTGGCGGGCTTCGAGGTCGTCGTAGTAGTTGGCGGGGATGGGCAGCAGCAGGTCCCCGACCGCGCGCAGCCGCCGTGCGGTGGCCACGATGTCCCGGCTGCCCAGTGCGACGTGCTGCCACGGGATCTGCGGCGCACCCGGTCGCGCCCCGACATACGCCACGTTGAGCGCGACGCGTACGGCGCCGTCCGGGCCGGCCACCGCCCGGCTGCGCAGCAGGCCGTACGGGTCGGCGAGCTCCAGGCTCTCGTCCGGTCGCAGCCCCAGCACGCTGCGGTAGAACAGCGACGCCTCGTCGAAGTAGTGCCATGGCTGGGTGAGCGCCACATGGTCGATGTGGGTGATCCCGGCGGACGGCACCGGGTCGCTCGGCACCTCGGTGAAGTCGTCGGTCCAGCTCGGATGGTCCGGCCGCGCCGTACGACAGAAGAACAGTGCGGTGCCGTCCGGCGCCGCGATCGCGTCCAGGGGCGCCTCGCGAGGACCGCGGCGCCTCGGCAGGACCGGTGCGAGCAGCGACTCCGCGCGCTTGACCGAACCCGCCGGGTCGGGCGTCTCCAGACCGATCGCGGACAGGGCCGGGCCGGTCGCGCTGTCCGGGTCGCCGGTGTTCAGCAGGATGCGGGCCTGGTCCTGCTCCCATAGCTCAACCGGTTTGGTGGGGTGTCCGCCGGTACGGGCGAACCCGAGGGCGGTCAGGAGCCCGCTCAGCCGCCCGGTGTCGGGCGTGGCCAGCTCCGCGAACGCGAAGCCGGTCGGCACGACGGGAGCGGGCGGCGGGACGAGGCCGGTCGCCTCCGGCCCGAGGCGCGCGGAGACGGACTCCTCCAATGCGATCAGGGAGCGCATGGCGTCGCGAGCGGTACGGCCGGCGTCGGCCTGCCGGAAGATGTCGTTGAAGACCTCCAGCGACAGGGGTCCCCGGTAGCCGGCCCGCAGGACGTGGCCCACCAGCCCGGCCACGTCGAAGGCGCCCTGCCCGGGGAAACAGCGGTAGTGGCGGCTCCACTGCAGGACGTCCATGGACAGGTACGGCGCGTCGGCGAGCTGGAGGAAGAAGATCTTCTCGGCCGGGATCTCCTCGATGCCGGCCGGGTCCGAGCCCCGCGAAAGGATGTGGAAGCTGTCCAGGCAGACGCCCAGGGCCGGATGGTCGGCCAGTTCCACGATCCGCCAGGCGTGCCGGTAGTCGTCGACGTGCCGCCCCCACGCGAGTGCTTCGTAGGCGACGCGGATGCCGTGCTCGGCGGCCCGGCCGGCGAGAAGACGCAGCTGTTCAGCGGCGAGCCCGTCATCGGCGATCGTGTCGGGCGAGACGCTCGAGCACACCAGGAGCAGGTCGGCTCCGAGGCGTTCCATCACCGCGAACTTGTGTTCGGCGCGGCGCAGGTTACGGCCGAGGATGTCGGACGGCACCGCCTCGAAGTCCCGGAACGGCTGGAACAGGTCGATGCTCAGGCCGAGGTCAGCCGCTCTGGCCCGTATCTCCTCAGGCGCCGACGGGCTGGAGAGCAGGTCGGCCTCGAAGATCTCCACGCCGTCGAACCCGGCATCGGCGGCGGCGGGGAGCTTGCCGGTCAGCGGGCCGCTGAGCGACACAGTGGCGATGGATTTGCGCATGCCTTCCTCCGGGTCAGGAACCGATGAGTTCGGCCAGGTGGACGAGCATCCGCTCGGCGTCGGGCCTGATTCCGGTGAAGAGCCGGAAGGCGCCGTCGGCCTGGAAGACGACCCGTTCCCCGCCGCCGAGCCGCCGCGCCTCACGGAGCAGCGCGGTCTCCAGCGGGCGACAGACCACGTCGGCCACCCACAGATCCGGCCGGAGCAGGGCGGCGGCACCGTCCGGGATGCGCGGCCATGCCGACCGACGTCGCGTTGACGAGACCGTCCGCGTCCGCCAGCAGGTCGGCGGGTGATGAGGTCCCGATGTCGGACTCGATCGGCCCGATCAGGTATGAAGTCATGCCCGTTCCTTCTCGGACAGCCAGGACAGACGCCGGAGCGACCGGTCGCAATGTACGAACTAGTACGTTATAGCACTGCGTGTGGCCGTGGTCAGGTGATGACCGCGATGCGGCCGGCCGGCGCCTGCGACAGGGCCGGATGCCGAGGCCGACGACATCGGACGGCTCCTCAGGGGTGACGTCACATTGGATATCGCCGTCAGGGTCGACGGCGGCGATGAGGACGGCCGGGCCTACTTGTCCAGGAGTCCGGCCGTGCCCGCCGTCGCCTTGAGTACGTATATCGCTCCTGCCGTGAAGCCGGCCGCCGTGCACGCCATGACCATGACGACTTTGGCCGTGAGGGCGCAACGCCGACGCCGCCGCGCCGTAATTCTGGTCACATATCCCGTCTCCATGCCAACTCCTCTCCTGCGTCCGTAAACCGTTGCGGGTGTCGATATGGAGCGTGGTGGCCCTAAGACGACGATCTGACGCTAGTGCCTGCCGGCTTCCCAGACACCAGGGACTGAGAATTTCCACCCGACTCGACCGGAGTAAAGATCCGAACAATAAGTAAATGCACCCAGAAGCAACAATTTGAAGCGCACAGCGGGCACCTGGCGCCTGACCCGTGCCGGGAAGCGGCTCAAGGTCGCGCTCGAGCCCTTCGCCGGTCTGCCACAGGACGGCCGGGACGGACCGCACGCCAAGGCCGGCGGCCACGGTGATCAAGACCGTCAGTATCGTGATCGAGGTGGTCCGATAAGCAACCCCGAGCGCGTTTACAATCACCGCTGAGCGTTGGAACGAAGGAGCCACATATTGGATATCACTGTCTCTACCGTCCATGGCAGGGTACGCGGACTGGAGCGGGACGGTGTCGCGGCCTTTCTGGGAATTCCGTATGCGGCTCCTCCGTACGGCCTTCGCCGCATGCGGCCTCCGCTGCCTCCCGAGTCGTGGTCCGGCGAGCGCGACTGCCGCCGGCACGGGAACTCGATGTTCCAGCCGGGTTATCTTCCCGCTCTGGCCGGACTCCTGGTGGCGGCGGAAGGTCCCGGTGAGGACTGCCTGAACCTGAACATCTGGACCCCGGCTCCCGGGCGCGCCGGCGGTCGCCTTCCCGTGCTGGTCTGGATTCACGGAGGCGCGTTCCGTAACGGGTCCGGCTCGCTTCCCACCTACGACGGCGGGAAACTCGCCGCTGACGGCGTGGTCTGCGTCAGTATCAACTACCGGCTCGGCGCCGAGGGCTTTCTCCTCCTACCCGACGGCACCGCCAACCTCGGCCTGCTCGACCAGATCGCCGCCCTGCGGTGGGTCCACGAGAACATCGCGGGATTCGGCGGCGACCCGGACAACGTCACCGTCTTCGGCCAGTCGGCCGGTGCCATCAGTATCGCCACCCTGATGACCATGCCCCGGGGAAAGGGATTGTTCCGCCGCGCCATCCTGCAAAGCGGTGCCGGACACCACGCCCATTCCGCGCACCTCGGGCGCAAGATCACCGAACGACTCGCCGCCCTCGCCGGTGTCGAGCACACCACCGAGGCCCTGGCCACGACACCGCCCGAGCGCCTCATCGCCGCCAACGCCGCCCTCTCCCAGGAGATCTCCCGAGCCGCCGACCCGGGCGAGTGGGGCGAGTCCGCCGGCGGCGGCACCACCGTGCTGCCGGTCGTCGACGGAACCACTCTGCCGGCCCGTCCCATCGACGCGATCGCCGCGGGAGCCGGCCACGAGGTCGACGTGCTCACCGGCACCAACGCCGAGGAGTTCCGGCTGTTCCTCGTGCCGTTGGGCATCGCCGATCACATCACGGACGACCTCGTGCGTGGCTTTCTCTCCGCCTTCGGTCTGGACGCCGTGAACGCGCTCGCCGTCTACCGCGCGGCACGTCCGGACGCCTCGTCTGGTGATCTGTTCTCCACCGCGATGACCGACATGGCCTATCGCATCCCCGCCATCCGCCTCGCCGAAGCCCGCGCCGCCCACGGCGCGCCGACCTTCGTCTACGAGTTCGCCTGGCCTTCGCCTGCCCGGGACGGACGCCTGGGCGCCTGCCACATGGCCGAGATCGGCTTCGTCTTCGGCAATCCCACTGATCCCCTCCGCGGGCCGGGTGCTCCCCACGATCTGTCCGACCGGATGCGCGCCGCGTGGACCTCCTTCGCCCGCCACGGACGGCCCGACACGGACCGGCTACCCGCCTGGCCCTCCTACCTTCCGCATCGCTCGGTCCTCCGCTTCACCGGCACGGACTCCGCCGTCGTGCGCGACCCGTCAGGCCGCGAACGCAGGCTCTGGGAAGGGGCCCGATAGCGGATCGGGCGCCCCTCGACCGGTGTGCGTTCTCGGTCTGGGACGCCCGCCCGCGCCGTACGACAGGTGACGTGATCGTCACGGAGAGGATCGTTATCACGATCTCCGCTTCGGGATAACCTCCGTGCGAAATCATGAGCCCCCACCTGGAGACGCCTGTGGCCAGCTCCATTCGCCGTCTTCTCTCCCTCCGCCCATCTCCCGACGTGACCCGCTGCCACACGATCCGCCGTCACTCCGCGCTCGGGCGCTGATGGATCAATCGGTTTCACGGGCCCGCTTACACGAGCGATCAGCTGGCCTTCGCGCGATCGACCGGTTGCTCCACGCGCTCAGAAAGGGTGGCGGCGGTGCACTGTTTCTCACGGGTGACACGGGGCTCGGCAAGACGACGCTGCTCAACCTGGCCGCGCACCGCGCCGGGCCGCGGGTGAAGGTCGCCCGGGCACGCGGGCAGGCGATGGAGGTGGAGCTCCGTCTCGGGCTGGCCGCCCAGGCCCTGGAGCCGCTGGGCGGGCTGCGCCTGGGTCCGTCCGCGATCGCGGCGGAGCCTGCCGAGTCCCGGGTGGCGGTATGGCTTCGAGCCCGGGCATGGCTGGAGACGACCGCGTCGACCACCCCCGTTCTGCTGCTCCTGGATGACCTGCACTGGTCCGACCCGGACTCGCTGGAGCTGATCGCATTCCTCAGCCGGCGGATCCGAGAGGTCCCCGTCGGGATCATCGCCGGGCTGCGGCCGTGGCCGCCCGCCGCGCGGGAGCTGGTGGATCAGCTGGTGGCCGACGGCACCGCGGACAGCGTCGAGCTGGCGCCGCTGTCGCGGCCGGGCGCGCAGTTGATGCTCGCGGAGCTGCTCTCGCGGCAGTCCGAACACCGCGTCCGGGTCGATGGGCCGGACGGCGGAGACCTCGCGAGCCGGGCGTGGACCCTGGCCGGGGGGAACCCGTTCCTCATCGAGCAGCTGGCAAAGATCGTCATCTCGGAGGGGGGCCTGCCCGAGCCCGAGGGCATCGATCTCGGCGAGTTCCGCAGGGTGCTACTGCTGTCGACGTTCGCGGCGCTGCCTTCGCAGGCCATCGAGTACGCCCGCGCCGCCTCGGTGCTCGGCAGCGAGTTCCGGCTGGCCCTCGTACCACCCGTGGCGAGCCTGGATCCCGAACAGGCAGCCGACGGTCTCGAAGCGCTCTTCGGGAACGGCCTGCTGACCGAGACCCGACGTGGTTGGGCGGCTTTCGCCCATCCACTGATCGCGCGAGCCGTCTACGAGGACCTGTCCCCGGTGCGTCGAATCCGGCTGCACGCGCGCGCCTTCGAGCGTCTGGCCGGCCTGGGTGAGGTCTCCCTCGCCGCACATCACGCCGTGGCGGCCGACCTGGTGGGCGACCCGGCCGCGATCGCGGCGGTGACCGCGGCGGGCGACGCCTCGATGTGCGCCGGCGCGGTGCGGCGTGCGGTGGAGCACCTGCAGGCCGCCGTCGAACTGTGCGCGGGCGAGGTTCCCGGGATGCTGTGGCTGCGGCTCGGGGAGGCCTGGCTGGCCGCTGGGCAGCCGGCACGGGCCGCCGAATGCTGCCGCTCGGCCGCCTCGACCGCGGACCTGGTCGGTGCGCCCAGGGTGCGCGCGTTGCGGCTGCTCGCAAGGGCGATGGCCTTCGCCAGCGACATCCCGAGCTCCGGACGGGCCGCCGAGGAGGCGCTGGAGTACGCCCGCGCGTCCGCTCCGGAGACGGTGGGCTCGGTCATCGTCGAGCAGGTACACGCGGTGTGGCAGAGCTCCGGCCCGGCACCGGCGTCCGTCCTGATCGACGCTCTGTACGGCGAGAGCGAGCTCCGCGACCCCGGGCTGCGCGCGATGCGGAGCTTCGTCAACTACTACGCCCATGCGGACGCCGGCGCCCTCGATGAGTTGAGCGCGCTCGTGGGCGACGATACGGATCTGAACATCGGTGAGGACCAGAACTCGCCCTTCGACCCCACGCTGCTCTACCTCAGCATCGCCTGCCTCAGTGAGCGGTTCGACGACGAGGAGCGGGTGCGCGGTCGAGCTCGGGAGCGGGCGGCGGCCCGGGGACTCATTCATGCGCAGCTCGCCTTGGACATCTCCAAGGTCGACAGCCTGTTGCGCCAGGGCCGGCTGACCGAGGCGCGAGGCGTGCTCGACGATTGCGGGCGGGTCGCGGACGTGGTGCCGTTGATGCACGAAACGATCGACCTCAGCCGTGCCGCCCTGGCCTGTGAGTTCGGTGACACCGGACGGGCCCGCGCGCTCTTGACCGCCGCCGGCCCACCGCACCTGATGTGGATGAGCCGGGTGTGGGCAGCTCATCTGGAAGCCGTGATCAGGCTGAACGACGAGGACACCGACGCGGCCTCCGCCGGTTATCTCGAGCTGGAACGGCTGATCGACGAGCTGGGCGTGCGGGACCCGTGCGTTGTTCCCTGGGCGTCGTTCGCCATCCGCGCACATCTGCGTTCGGACCGCCTGGAGGACGCCGAGCGCGTCTGCGGCCGGGTCGAGGCGGTGATGCATGATCTGCCCGGCATGTGGCCCCGCCTGACCGCGTCGGCCGGGCGAGCGGGCCTGGCCGCGGCCAGGGGCGACAGGCGGAGCGCGTTGGCGCTGTACACCGAAGCGGTGGCCCTTCCCGTTCCGCTGCCGTTGGAACGTGCCCGCGTGCTGCTGGACTCCGGATCATGGCTGCGGCGCGTCAACCAACCTCTGGCGGCCCGCGAGCATCTCGCCGAGGCGCTCGGGATCGCGGAACGGGCCGGCGCGGTCGGGCTCGCGGCGCGTGCCGCGGCCGAGCTGCGGGTGGCCGGAGGACGTCGCCGTTCCCAGCGGGAGCCGCGCGGGCAGCTCACGGCCCAGGAGACGCGAGTGGCATCGCTGGCCTCGCAGGGTCTGACGAACGCCGAGGTGGCGCACCAACTGTCCCTGTCGGTGAAGACGATCGAAACACACCTGACCCGGATCTACCGCAAGCTGAGCGTGCGCTCCAAGCGAGAGCTGCGGGCCCATCTCCCTCGGCCGGAACCTGCCGACCATTGGTCCGGGCTCGGATAAAGATCAGGGCATCCCCCCGACGCAAGGGTGCCCCGAGCGGGCCTCGCCACCAGCCCGCCCGGTCGGATCGGCGCCGCCGCCGGCCGCGGACAGTGCCTAAAACTACGGGACAGTCCCCGATGCAGACCTCAGGGCACACGACCCACGATGGTCCGGCGGCAAGGGAGAAATCGGCTCTGCCGCGATCCCGAGCATGGCTGCGGGGTCGGGACGGCGGACGGGGGCGGAACGTGGCCGTGGCGGAGGTTCGGAACCGCGAAGGCGAGTTCCGGCTTGGCGACCAGCCCATTGCGATCGTCGGGCTCTCCGGGATCTTCCCCCAGGCGCCTGACCTGCGTACCTACTGGAGCAACATCCTCGGCGCCGTCGACTGCACCAGCGAGGTGCCGGCCGACCGCTGGCGGATCGAGGACTACTACGACCCCGACCCCGGTGCCGAGGACAAGACCTACTGCCGGCGCGGCGGATTCATCCCGGACGTGGAGTTCGACCCCCTGGAGTTCGGCCTGCCCCCCAACAGCCTGGAGGTCACCGACGTCGCACAGCTGCTGTCGCTGATGGTGGCCAAGGAGGCATTGCGGGACGCCGGGTACGCCGAGGCGGATGCCGCGCTGCGGGAGCGAACCGCCGTGGTGCTCGGGATCGGCGGTGGCCAGAAGCTGCTCACCCCGCTCACCTCCCGCCTGCAGTACCCGGTGTGGCAGCGGGTACTGCGCGCCGCCGGCCTGACCGAGCCGGAGACCGCCGTGCTGGTGGAGAAGATCAAGCTCGCGTACGTGCCCTGGGTGGAGGCGTCCTTCCCCGGAATGCTGGGCAACGTGATCGCGGGGAGGGTCGCCAACCGGCTCGACCTGGGCGGGACGAACTGCGTGGTCGACGCCGCCTGCGCGTCCAGCTTCGCCGCCCTCAAGATGGCGGTCAGCGAGCTGGTCGAGCACCGGGCCGACCTGGTGATCAGCGGTGGGGTCGACACCGACAACACCATCCTCATGTACATGTGCTTCAGCAAGACCCCGGCGTTCAGCCGGCGGGAACAGGTCCGCCCGTTCGACGCCGACGCCACCGGCACGATGATCGGCGAGGGCCTCGGCATGTACGTGCTGAAGCGGCTGGCCGACGCCGAACGTGACAGGGACCGGATCTACGCGGTGATCCGGGGCATCGGCAGCTCCAGCGACGGCCGCAGCACGAGCATCTACGCGCCGCTGTCCTCCGGCCAGGCGGTCGCGCTGCGCAGGGCGTACCGGGACGCCGGCTGCGAACCGGACAGCGTCGGGCTGGTCGAGGCGCACGGCACCGGCACCGCCGCCGGCGATTCCTGCGAGCTGACCACGCTGCACGAGGTCTTCGCCTCGGCCCCTCCGCACCGCGTCGGGCTCGGCTCGGTCAAGTCGCAGATCGGGCACGCCAAGTCGGCGGCCGGCGCCGCCGGGCTGATCAAGGTGGCGCTGGCGCTGCACCACAAGGTGCTGCCGCCGACGATCAACGTGGACGTCCCGGCCGAGCGGCTCCGCGATCCGGGCTCGCCGTTCTACCTGAGCACCGTCGCCCGGCCCTGGCTGAGCCCCGGGGCGCCCCGCCGGGGCGGCGTCAGCTCCTTCGGGTTCGGCGGCACCAACTACCACGTCGTGCTGGAGGAGTACGGCGGGGACCACGACGGGCCCTATCGGTGGCAGCGGCTACCGGAGGCGGTCGTGGTGTGGGCCGACACGCCGAGCGCGCTCGCGGACCGGTGCCGCGAGCTGGCGGGCCGACTGGCCGGACCGGAGCCGGGCGCCGCTCTGGCCGAGCTGGTGGCGCTGCCTCCGCCGCCTCCGGCCGCACCTCGGGTGGGCACGGTGGTGACCGACGCCGCCTCGGCGGCGGAACGGCTGACCAGGGCGGCAGAGCTGATCGGCGCCGAGCCGGACGCGCAGGACTGGCACCGCGAGGACCTCGCGATCGGCTACCGGCGGGCGGCACTCGAGCCGACCGGGCGGGTGGCGGCGCTGTTCCCCGGGCAGGGCTCGCAGTACGTGGGCATGGCCGGGGCGACGACGGCCGCGTTCCCCGAGCTGCGCGCCGCGCTGGCGCTGGCCGACGAGGTCGCCCTGGCCGCCGGCGGCTCGCCGATCTCGGAGGTGATCCACCCGCCGCCGGTGCCGGACGCGGACCCCCGGGCCGGGGCTGACCGCCTGCGTCAGACCCAGCACGCGCAGCCGGCCATCGGAGCGGTCAGCCGTGGGCTGTGGACGCTGTTGGTCCGGGCGGGGTTCGGCGCCGACATGCTGGCCGGGCACAGCTTCGGCGAGCTGACCGCGCTGTGGGCGGCCGGGGCGGTGGGCGAGCGGGACATCGCGGCGCTGGCCGACGCCCGTGGTCGTGCGATGGCCGCGCCGACGCCCGGGGCCGGCCCCGGCGGCATGCTGGCCGCGCTCGCGGGTGAGGACGAGGTACGGCGGCTGCTCGCCGCCTCCGGCACGGGCGTGCGGGTCGCGAACATCAACGCGCCGAGGCAGGTGGTGCTGGCCGGGGCCCACGCCGAGCTCGCGACGGTACGGGACGCGCTGGTCAGCGCCGGGATCGGCGTCACCGACCTACCGGTCGCGGCCGCGTTCCACACTCCCCTGGTGGCGCACGCCCGGGAACCGTTCGCGGCGGCGGCCGCCGAAGTCGGCTTCGCCGCGCCCGCGATTCCGGTCTACGCCAACGCGACGGCGGCGCCCTACCCCGCCGAGCCGGAGGCGGTCCGCGACCAGTTGGTCGACCAGATCCTGAACCCGGTGCTGTTCGCGAAGACCGTGGAGAACCTGTACGCCGCCGGGGCGCGGTGCTTCGTGGAAGTGGGTCCGGGCGGCACCTTGGCCGGCCTGGTCCGGCAGACACTGGCCGGCCGGCCCGCCCTGGTGGTGTCGGTCAACCCGGATCAGCGGTCCTGTCCAGTGCGACAGCTGCAGGTCGCGGCCATGCGGCTGCGCGTCGCGGGGCTGGCGCTGCGCCCGTTGGACCGGTACGCGGCCCTTCCGCCGCCGGCAAAGGCTCGCGGCCCGGCGACGGTGCGCATCAACGGCGCCAACCACGTGAGCTCGCGCACCACCGAGAGGTTCGAAGCCGCCCTCGCCGACGGCTTCACGATTCAGCGCCATCGGGACGCAACGGAGGTACGCGCGCCCATGAACCCGACACCAGCCGCCCCGGACTCCGCCGACCCGGTTCCGCCACCGCCCGTGCCACCGCCCGTGCCACCGCCCGTCGCCGTCGCGCAGGCGGCCCCGGCGACCGCCGCGGAGCCCGCTCCGTTCGCGGCGCAACGGGAATCCGAGCGCACCCACGAGCACTACCTGCACCACCAGCGCGAGGCCGCCCGGATGATCACCGATCTCGCGCGGACGGCGGCCAACGGCATCGCGCCGGAAGGCCGGACCACGTTGGCCCGGGCGATGGAGATGCTGCACGAGCAGCAGCTGGCGGTCTCGCGCAACCATGGAACGCACCTCGGTCAGCGGCAGCAGTTCCTCCGCGCGCTTCTCGGCTCAGCCGACGGCACGGTGCCCGGCCCGGTGGTCCACACCGCCCCGCCGGTACTGGAACCGCCGGTGCTGGAACCGCCGGTCGCTCCGGTCGCGGAGCGTGCGGCCACTCCCCCGGCGGCGGAGGAGGAGCCCGCGACCGCGTTGGCCGAGCCCTTGGTCCCGGTTGCGGAGCCGGCGGCCTCGGTGGCCGAGCCGGGATCCGGTCCGGCCGACGGGGAGGCCGGCGCGACGTTGCTGGAGATCGTGGCGGACAAGACCGGCTACCCGGTCGACATGCTCGACCTCGACATGGACATCGAGGCGGATCTCGGCATCGACTCGATCAAGCGGGTGGAGATCCTGGGGGCATTGAGCACCCGGTACCCGGAGCTGCCGCCGTTCCGCCAGGAGGAGGTCGGCGAGCTGCGCAGGCTCGGCCAGATCGTGGAGCGGATGGAGCAGTTGCTCGGCCTCCCCGCCGCGGCCGGGACGCCGGCGTCCACGCCGGCGGGGAACGGTGCCGCCCCGGTCGGGAACGGTGCCGCTGCGATCGAGCGCCTGACCGCCGACGGGGCCCGGCTGCGTACGCTGCCCCGGCCCGACACCCTGCTCGTCCCGCCGCCCGAAGGGCACGTCTGCGTGCTGACCTCCGACGGGTCGCCACTCGCCGACTCACTGGCGCGGGCCCTTCGGGCGTGGGGATGGTCGCACGTGGCCGTCCTGCCGCTGTTCGACGCCACCCAGGGGGCACCGGCGCCGGCCGACGGTCGCGACGAGGCGATCAGCGACGCGCTGGTGGGTGTGGAGCGGGAACACGGGCCCATCGGCGGCTTCGTGCACCTGCATCCCGCGACGCCGCCGGGCCCCCACGAGCTGTTCGGCGAGCATGAGCAGACCCTCCTGCGACAGGTGTTCGTGGCGGCCCGGTCGCTGGATGCCGGCCTGGCGCGCTACCACGGCCCGGGCCGGCCGGTGTTCGCCACCGTCGCTCGTCTCGACGGCGGCTTCGGGCTGGCCGGCGACCGGGACTTCTCCGCCGCCGCCGGCGGGCTGTTCGGGCTCGTCAAGACGCTGGCGCTGGAGTGGCCGGGCGTGTTCTGCCGCGCAGTCGATCTGCATCCCGAGGTCCCCGCCGAGCGCGCGGCCGAGCTGGTGATCGCCGAGCTGCGCGATCCGGACCGCACGGTCGCCGAGGTGGCACTGACCGCCGACCGCCGGGTTCAGCTCGTGGCCGCGGACGAGGGATCGGCCGAGCCGGCCCCGGCGGTGAGGGGATGAGCCCTCCGGGCCCGGACACGCTTTTCGTGGTCAGCGGCGGAGGGCGGGGGATCACCGCGCGCTGTGTCGTCGAGCTCGCGGGCCGGTTCGGCGGCCGGTACCTGCTGCTCGGGCGCACCGACCCGGGAGCGCCCGAGCCGATCTGGTCGGCGGGCGCGTCCGGCCCGGCGGAACTGCGGGAGGCCGCGCTGCGCGCCCGCGGTGAACATGGACGCCCGACGACGCCGACCGAGCTGGAGCGGTCGGTGGCGGAGGTCGTGGCGAGCCGCGAGGTGCGGGCCACCCTGGACGCGGTCACGCACGCCGGCGGCCGTGCGGAGTACCTGCCCGTCGACGTCACCGACGCGGCGGCGCTGCGGCGTGCGCTGACGCCGGCCCTCGCCGACGGCGCCGGCGAGGTGGTGCTCGTGCACGGCGCAGGCGTGCTGGCCGACCGGCCGATCGGGCGCAAGACCGTCGCCGACTACGAACGGGTGGTCGGACCGAAGGTCACCGGCTTGGTCAACCTGCTGGCGTGCCTGCCGGAGGAGCGGCTCCGCCAGGTCGTGCTGTTCTCCTCGGCGGCCGGGTTCTTCGGCAATCCCGGCCAGTCGGACTACGCGCTGGCCAACGAGGTGCTGAACAAGGCCGCGCTGCTGCTGCGCCGGCGCCGGCCGGGGTGCCGGATGCTGGTGCTGAACTGGGGCCCGTGGGATGGCGGCATGGTGACCGGTTCCCTGAAGGCACTGTTCGCGGGGCGCGACGTCCCGTTGATCGATCCGGCCGCCGGTGCCGACCTGCTGGCCCGTGAGCTGGCCCGGCATCCGGGCGGGGACGTGGAGGTCGTGGTCGGCCGGGCGCCGGCGGCACGCCCGTCCCCGATCGGACCGCCGGCCGTGCACCGGGTCCGTCGCCGGCTGGACCCGGCGGCGAACCCGTTCCTGCGTGACCACGTCGTCGACGGCCGCCGGGTGCTCCCGGCCGTCGTGAGCGGCTCGTGGCTGGTCAACTCCGCCGAGGAACTGCTACCCCGGCTCCGGGTCGTCGCAATCCGGGACTTCCGGGTGTTCAACGGGGTGGTGCTGACCGACGACACCCCGGTGGAGCTGACGTTGGAGCTCACGCCCGAGGCGGCCCCGGTGAGCATGGGCGGCGACGACGTGGTGCTCGCCGCCAAGGTGTGGTCGGAGACCGGTTCCGGGTCGCGTCCCCGGTACGGGGCACGCCTCGCCCTCAGCCCGCACCCGCCCAGAGCCCCCCGGGTCGACGCCCCGCCGTCGCCGGTGCCGGGAGCGGCCGAGGGCGAGCGGCTCTACCAGGACGGGACGTTGTTCCACGGACCGCTGTTCCGCGGCATCCGGCGGGTGCTCTCCCACGACGCCTCGCACATCTGGCTCGAGTGCCGGCTGCCCGAGGTGCCGGTCTCCGCGCAGGGCCAGTTCCCGGTCCGGTCGGTGAACCACTTCGTGGCCGACGTGGGGTTCCAGGCCATGCTCGTGTGGGTCCGGTTGCACACCGGGATGGCCTCTCTCCCGCTGAGCTGCGCCGGCAGCGACATCTATCGGCCGCTGCCGTTCGACCGTACCTTCTACGCCCGGGCCGAGGTGCGCCGCCACGACGCCGGTTCGATGGCGGCCGACGTCGTCCTGTGCGACGCCGGCGGGCGGGTCCACCTGCGGCTGGCCGGCGCCGAGGTCACGGTCAGCGCGCGGCTCGCGGAGCGCTTCCGCGCGGTGGGAGCGCCGGCATGAACGATCCGGTGGCGGTGGTCGGCCTCGGCTGCGTCTTCCCGGACGCGCCCGATCCGGCTGCCCTCTGGCGCAACCTCCTGGCCGGGAAACGGTCGATCACGCGGGCGACCGCCGCCGACCTCGGGGCCGATCCGGCCGTGTTCCTGGCCTCCGAGCCGACCCCCGACCGCACCTACTGCCTGAACGGCGGGTACGTCCGCCAGCGCGACTTCAACCTCGACGGCTACCGGCTGCCGGCCGACCGGATCGCCGGTTTCGACCCGTCCGGGCTGTGGACCCTGGACGCGGCGCGGCAGGCGCTGGCCGGCCTCGGGCACCTGGACGAGTCCAGCCGGCGGCGCTGCGGGCTCGTGCTGGGCTGTCTGGCGTTCCCCACGCAGGCGTCGGTGGCGGCGCTCGGTCCGGTCTACGAGCAGGGGCTGGCCGCGGCGCTCGCCGATGTGCTCGACGTGCCGGCGCTACGACCGGCGGAGCGGACCCGGATCGGGCGTCTTGAGGGGTCGATGCTCGGCGCCGACCTCGTCGAGTCGGTCTGCGCGGCCCTCGGACTGGGCGGGCCCCGGCTGGTGCTGGACGCCGCCTGCGCCTCCTCGCTCTACGCGATCAAGCTCGGCTGTGATCTGCTCGCCGCCGGACGCTGCGACCTCGCACTGGCCGGCGGGGTCAGCGGCTCACACCGGCTGCTGATCCATGTCGCGTTCAGCACGTTCCAGGCCTACCCCCGCGATGGGGTGTCGAGCCTCCCGCTGGACGGCTCGTCACAGGGGTTGCTCGCCGGCGAGGGCGCGGGCGTGATCGCACTCAAGCGGCTGCGGGACGCCGAGCGCGACGGCGATGAGATCCACGCGGTGATCCGGGCGATCGGCATGTCCAACGACGGCGCGGGCCGGCACCCGCTGGCGCCGAACCCGGCCACCCAGCGGACGGCCCTGGAGCGGGCGTACGCGGCGGCCCGGATCGATCCCGCCACGGTCGACTACGTCGAGTGCCACGCGACCGGCACCCCGCTCGGTGACCTCACCGAGCTGAACACCATCGAGCGGGTCTTCGGCGCCCGGGTCCCGCTCGTCGGCGCGGTGAAGTCGAACGTCGGCCACCTGCTGACCGCCGCCGGGATGGCCGGCACGCTCAAGGTGATCCTCGCCATGCGGGCCGGCGTGATCCCGGCGACCGCCGGCCTGCGGACCCCGCTGGTCTCCGACGGCGGCGCGGTGGGGCCGGAGCGGATCGTCGGCGCGGCCCGGGAGTGGCCCACCGGCGCCGGACCCCGCCGGGCCTCGGTGAACGCCTTCGGCTTCGGCGGCGCGAACGCGCACCTGGTCGTGGACGCGGCGCCGGACGGCGCGTCCCTGAGCGGGCGGCCGCCCGTGCGCCCCCGGCCGGCGGACGTGGCCGTCGTCGGCCTGGCGGGCCTGCTCGGGGACCGGCGGGAGCTGCCCGCCGGGCGCTGGCGGGGGCTGGACGACGACGAGCTGCTCCGCGCGCACGGATTCGCCGGCGACCCACCGCCTGGCCGCTACCTGGACGCGGTGGTGGTGGACGCGCTGCGGTTCAAGGCCCCACCGGGCGCGGCCGACGTGCCGGTCGCGCAGCAGATGATGGTGCTGGACGTGGCCGACAGGGCGCTGCGGGATTCCGGCGTCGAGCCCGGTACGACGGTCGCCGTGGTGGTGGCGATGGCCGGCGACCCGACCCTGCACCGGTTCGTGGCCCGGCTGGAGGCCGGCCGGCGGCTGCCGCACTTGCTCGCACGGGCCGGCCTGGCCGCGGAGCCGGACGAGCTGGCCACGCTCATCGCGGCCGCGCGCGACGCGCTGCATGAGGAGCTGGGCGTCAACCGGTACCTGAGCTACATCGGCAACATCATGGCCACCCGGGTGGCCGGCCTGTGGGACCTGCGTGGCCCGGCGTTCACCGTCACCGCCGCCGGCTCGGGCGGGCTGCGCGAAGCCCGGGCGGCCGCCGAGGGCATGCTGGCCCGCGGTGAGGTCGACGCGGCGGTGGTGGCGGCCGTGGACCTCGCCGGTGCCCCGGAGGTGGTGCTGGCCACCGGTCCGGCCGGCGAGCCGGTGGACTGCGCCGCCGCGCTGGTCGTGGTGCCGGCCGGAGGCCCCGCCGACCCGCGCGGGCGCCGGTACGAGCTGCCCGACGGGCTGGACGACTGCCGGGCCCTGGCCGCGTATGCGGTGGCTCACCAGCGCGAGGTCGCGGTCATGCCCCGGGTCGCCACCCGGATCGCCACCGGCGGTCCCCGGCTGCGCGAATCGCTGGCCGCCGCCGGGTTGCCGCGGCCCCGGCGGGCACCCGGCGTGTCGGGGGCGCGGCCGGCGCCCGCCGCCCCGCCGCCGCAGGCCGCCACCGGACCCGGTCACGAGGACTTCCTGCGCGCCCGCCAAGCCGGCCGGATCGCGCCGGCGGGTGGCCGGGGCCGGCGTGAGGGCGGTCCTCGGGCGGCCGGCGTGGTCTGGGACCGGCAGGACCTGCTGGAGTTCGCGCGCGGTGACGCGGCGGCGGTGTTCGGTCCGGAGTTCGCCGAGATCGACCAGCACCGGCGCCGGGTCCGGCTGCCGATGCCGCCGTACCTGCTGGTCGATCGGGTGACCCGGCTGGACGCCACCCCGAACGTGCTGGGGCCCTCGGCGTTGACCACGGAGTACGACGTGCCGAGGGCGGCCTGGTACGCCGTCGACGGCCAGGTTCCGTGGTCGGTCACGATCGAGTCCGGTCAGTGCGACCTGCTGCTGATCTCCTACCTCGGAGTCGACTTCGGCAACCGGGGCGAGCGGGTCTATCGGCTGCTGGACTGCACCCTCACCTTCCTCGGCCGGCTGCCCCGCGAGGGCGACACCCTGCGTTACGACATCCACATCGACTCCTTCGCCCGCACCGCCGACACGCTGCTGTTCTTCTTCCACTACGACTGCTTCGCGGGCGAGCGCAAGATCATGGAGATGCGCGGCGGGTGCGCCGGGTTCTTCACCGACGAGGAGCTGGCGCAGGGCAAAGGGGTGCTCGGCGGGCGGTCCCGGGTGGATCTCGGGCGGGCCCGGTTCGAGCCCCCGCTGCGCACCGACCGGGTCACCCTGGACGCCGCCGACCTGGACCGGCTCAGCGACGGCGCGTTGGCGGCGGTGTTCGGACCGGAGTACGACCAGGGCGGGCGCAACCCCGCGCTGCGGCTGGCGCCGTCGAGGATTCGGATGCTGGACCGGATCGTCCGGCTGGACCCGGCCGGTGGCCCGCGCGGGCTGGGTGAGATCGTCGGTGAGAAGGACCTGCGGCCGGACGACTGGTACTTCCCCTGCCATTTCCTCGGCGACCCCGTGCTCGCCGGGTCCCTGATGGCCGAGGGCTGCGTTCAGCTGCTCCAGACCCACCTGCTGGCGCTGGGCCTGCAGACCCTGGTCGAGGACGCCACGTTCGAACCGGTGGTCGGGGTGCCGCAGCGGGTGCGCTGCCGCGGCCAGGTCACGCCGGCCGATCGGCTGCTGACCTACCGGGCGCGCCTGGTCGAGGTGGAGCTGGAACCGAACCCGTACGCGAAGGCCGACGTCGACGTGGTGCTGGACGGCCGGGTGATCGTCGCGTTCGAGGGTCTCGCGGTACGCCTGGCCGGCACCCCGGTCCGAGCGAGCCGGGCGCTGTTCGGGCCGCGGGAGCTGGCCGAGTTCGCGACCGGGTCGATGACGGCCTGCTTCGGACCGGAGTACGACTGCTACGCCGAACGCCGCGTCCCCCGGATCCCGAACGGCGACCTGCACCTGATGAGCCGGGTGGTCTCGATCGACGGCACCCGCCACGACTTCCGGACCGGCACCGAGCTGCTCGCGGAGTACGACGTGCCGGCCCGGCCGTGGTTCGACCCGGACGGTGGCCGCGACTCGCTGCCGTACTCGATGCTGATGGAGATCGCCCTGCAACCGTGCGGATTTCTCTCCGGGTGGCTGGGCTCGACGCTGGCCACCCCGGACGAGGACCTCTACTTCCGCAACCTCGACGGGGACGCCCGCCTGCTCGCCGACCCGGCCCTGGCCGGGCGGACCGTGTGGACCCGGGCCCGGCTGTGCGCCTCGACCGCCCTGGAGGGCGTGATCATCCAGAAGTTCGACTTCGTGCTCGGCTGCGCGGACGTCCCGATCTACCGCGGTAGCACGGCCTTCGGCTACTTCCGCCGAGACGCGCTGGCCAACCAGATCGGCCTGGACGGAGGCCGGCGGAAGCCGGCGTGGTCGACCGGCACTGCGGCCCCGTTCGATCCCGCCGGCTCGCGCCTGCCGATGCCGGACGGGCAGCTCGACCTGCTCGACGAGGTGACCGTGGCACTCGACGGCGGCACCCGGCGGCGCGGCTGCGCCTGGGGCCGGACCAAGGTCGACCCGTCGAGCTGGTTCTTCGACGCGCACTTCTTCCAGGACCCGGTGATGCCCGGCTCGCTCGGGGTCGAGGCCCTTCTGCAGGCCCTCAAGGCCTACACCGCGGCGGCCGGACTGGGTGCGCGGTTCGCCCGGCCGCGGTTCGCCCAGGCGGTCGAACATCGCACCGTCTGGAAGTACCGGGGGCAGATCGTGCGCACCGACCGGGAGATGCTGGTGGAGGTGCACGTCACCGAGGTCCGGGATGAGGACGACCGGGTGGTGGTGATCGGCGACGGCGACCTCTGGAAGGACGGCCTGCGGATCTACCACGTCGCCGGCCTGGCGGTGGCCGTCGTCGAGGCGGGCGCATGACCTCCCCGGGCGCGCTGGTCGCGGGCCGTCCCGGGCCGGCCCGGGACGAGGCCGGCATGCGTCGCCTGCTGGCCCAGCTGGACGAGCCGGTCCAGGTGGTCCGGGACGCGTCGGGGATCGGCGTACTCGGTGGCGCGGGCGAGCGGTCCGGCACGGAGGTGCTGGCCGAGGCGCCGGCGGCGCCGCCGGAGACCCTTGGCGATCCCGGCTTCCGCCGCCGCCACGGGGTGGCGCGGTGCTACGCCGCCGGCGCGATGGCAGGCGGTATCGCCACCGAGGAACTGGTGATCGCGCTCGGCCGCGACCGCGTCCTTGGCTCCTTCGGCGCGGCCGGCCTGCTGCCGGACCGGATCGAGGCGGCCATCGCCCGGATCACCGACGCGCTCCCGTGCGGGCCGTACGCCTTCAACCTGATCCACAGCCCGGCCGAGGAGGCCCTGGAACGCCGGACCGTCGAGCTTTACCTCGCCCACGGCGTCCGTACCGTTGAGGCGGCCGCGTTCCTCACGCTCACCCCGCACGTGGTGCGGTATCGGGTGGCCGGGCTGTCCGAGGAGCCGTCCGGAGCGGTCCGTATCGGCAACCGGGTGATCGCCAAGGTGTCCCGCCGCGAGGTGGCCCGGCACTTCCTCAGCCCGCCCCCGCCGGAGCTGGTGGCGGCGCTGGCCGGTCAGGGGCTGGTCACCGCCCGGCAGGCGGAGCTGGCGGCCCGGGTGCCGATGGCCGACGACGTCACCGTGGAGGCCGACTCCGCGGGGCACACCGACAACCGGCCGCTCGTGGTGCTGCTGCCCTCGATCGTGGAGCTGCGCGACGAGCTGCAGGCCAGGTACCGCTTCGCCGAGCCGGTCGGCGTGGGTGCGGCCGGCGGGATCGGCACCCCGCACGCCACGCTGGCCGCGTTCGTCCTGGGCGCCGGGTACGTGGTCACCGGGTCGGTCAACCAGTCGTGCGTCGAGGCCGCCGCGTCGGCGCACACCAAGCGGCTGCTGGCCGAGGTGGACCTGGCCGACGTGGCGATGGCGCCGGCCGCCGACATGTTCGAGCTCGGCGTACGGCTGCAGGTGGTGAAGCGGGGAACGCTGTTCCCGGTACGGGCGCAGCGGCTGTACGCGCTGTACCGGGCGTACGACGGGCTGGAGCAGATCCCCGCGGACGAACGGGCCAGGCTGGAGCGGCAGGTCTTCCGGCAGAGTCTCGACGAGGTATGGCGCGGCACCCGGGAGTACTTCGCGGCCCGGGACCCGGCCCAGGTGGTCCGAGCCGAGCAGGACCCGAAGCGGCGGATGGCGCTGGTGTTCCGCTGGTACCTGGGCCGCTCGTCGCGCTGGTCGAACGTCGGTGAGCCGGGCCGGGAGGGTGACTACCAGATCTGGTGCGGCCCGGCGATGGGTGCCTTCAACGACTGGGTGCGCGGCAGCCACCTCGCCGACCCGGCCGACCGCCGGGTGGTGGACGTGGCTCGGCACCTGATGACCGGGGCGGCCTATCTGCGCCGGGTGGCGCACCTGGACGCGCTGGGCGTGACGCTGCCGGCCGCGCTGCGGCGCTACCGGCCGGAACCCGGGGCACCGGCGCCCCGGGCGATGCCGTGCTGACCCGGGGCCGGGCGCCCCGGCCCGAACGGCCGGGTGCCGGGCGCGATCCGTACGCTTCCCGCTCCGCCACGGCACACCGGCCGGGGCGTCGCCGGGGCCGGGTCTCGACGCTGGTGGCCCTGCGGCGCACCGGGAGCAGCCCGCCGCTGTTCGTGGTGTGCGCCGGACACGGCGACGTGCTCGCGGTCGCGCAGCTGGCCCGGCTGCTGGACGACGAGCAGCCGTGTTATGCCCTGCAGGCGCCGCTCGACCTGGACCTGCCCCGCGCCGAGCTGTTCGACGCCCTGCTGAACCGCTACCTGGCCGACATCGCGTCGGTCGCTCCGGCCGGACCACTGGTGCTCGCGGGTAACTCCTGCGGCGGCTACCTGGCCCTCGAGCTGGCGCGTCGCATGCGCCACGACGGCCCTCCCCCGCTGGTCGCGCTGCTGGACACACCCTGCCGGATCACCGGCGCCGGCTACGCGGCCGACCGGTTCGGCCGGTGGCTGGCCCGGCGCGCGAGCTTCGCCGGCCGGGACGGTGCGCCCGGCTGGATACGGACCGCGTACGCGATGTGGACCGACCGGGGCCACGAGGTTCACGTGCGGGCCACGGCCGGGTACCGCCCGGCGCCCTACCCCGGCCCGGTGGTGCTGTTCCGGGCCCAGGTGTGGCGGCTGCGCGGACTGACGCCGAGCGGGGTGTACGTGTCCGCGCGCCGGTGGGCCTCGGTGACCAGGGCGGGGTTCGACGTGGTCGACGTGCCCGGGCACCACTGGAGTTTCCTGCGCGAGCCGAGGGTGCGAGTCCTCGCCGACCGACTGGAGGCCGTGCTGGCCGGGACGGAGGTACCACGGTGACCGTGGATGTCACACCGGACTGGAGCGATGTCTCCGATCCCGGGCTGCGGCAGGTGCTGGGCGAGCTGGTGTCGGCCGCCTACCGGGTGGCGCGCACTCGCTCGAGCCGCGCGGCGCACGGTGTCGGGGTCGCCGCCGGCGGCCGGCTGCGGGTGCTCGACGACCCCGCGCTGCCGGCGCACCGGGTGCTCGACCCGGGCGCGGAGTACCGGGTGCTGCTCCGGCATTCCAACGCCCGCGGCTTCGCCGACGACGCGGTGCTGGACGGCCGGGGCGCCGCGCTGCGGCTGCTGGGGCCCGCCGGCGACACGTCGCCGCTGGTGGATCTGGTGCTGGTCACCGGGGAGCGGTTCGTGTCCCCGCACGCCGCCGCGTTCGCCGAGTGGACCCGGGCGACGGCAGCCGGACGGTCCGCCCTGATGGCGGACGACCCGGGCATCGCGCAGGCCCTCACCGAGCTGATCCGGGACCCGGACTCCTACCTGGACGTGTACTACTACTCGCAGGTCGCCTACCGGTTCATCGGCCGTGACGGGATCCCCAGGCTGGTCCGGTACCGGCTGCGGAGCGCCGACGGCGGTCCGGACGGCGGCCGCGTCGACCCGGCGCACCTGCGGCTGCCGCAGGACTACGCGCCCCGCCGGGACGGTGACCCGCGTGCCGGCGACCACCTGCGCGACGAGTTCCGCCGGCGGGTGCGGCGCGGCGACGCCCGGTACCTGCTGGAGCTGCAGCTGCGACCCGACGAGGGCGACCGGGAGGCACTGGATCCGACCCGGCCCTGGCCGCCCGAGCGGTTCGCCTGGGTGGCAGCCGCCGAGGTGGAGCTCGACCACCTGACCGACCCCGCCGCGGCCGAGATGCTGACCTTCAATCCAGGCCACGCCCCGCCGGAGCTGGCCCTGATCCCGGCCACCTCGGCCACCGACCCGGCGTCGGTCAACCATGTCCGGGCGGTCGCCTACCGGGCCTCCGCACACGCCCGGCTGGGCCTGCCCATCGACGCGACGCTGAGTGCGCTGGTCGCCGGGCGGCGGCCGGTGGACGACCTGCCACCCCCGCTCGCCGGGCTGCGAGAGGCCCTGGTCGGTGCCACCCTCGACATGCACCGGCTTCGCTGGCAGGATTCCGCCGACCCGGTGGCGGACATCCTGGCCGTGCTGGCCGGCGGACCGCTCGCCCGGCACGAGCCGGCGCTGGCCCGCGTGGCCACGGGGCTGCGGGCCGCGGCCGACGCCGGCCGCCCGGACGCCGGCGCGGTCCCCGACGGCTTCCGGGCCATGCTGGACCGGCTGACCGCCGGCTTCCACCGCGCCGAAGCGGGGAGCATGGCCGCGCTGGCGGACGTGCTCACCGCCTACCGCCCGGTGTGCATGGAGACGATCTTCTGGAACGGGGTACTGACCTGCCGGTACTACCGCGACCACGGCGAGTACCTGGCCTACGCCGAGCGGGTCACCCGGGTGCTGCCGGCGCTGTCCCGGCTGGCCCTGGCGGTGCCGGTGGGCGACGACCAGGTGCTCGCCGTCGCCCGGTTCGCCAGCGTCGACCCGGGCACCGCGAGCGCCGTGCTGTCGGAGTACACCTGCACGGCGGTGCGGGACGGCGACCGGTGGGCGTTGCGTGCGGTGCTGGAGACCGAGTACCTGGAGCGGCCGGTCACCGCCGAGCAGGACGCCGACACGGTGGTCGAGGACTACTTCGCCCGGCCGGTCGACCAGGCCGAGCGGCACGCCAAGCTGGCTCTCGCCGTGGCCGCCGGGCTGCTGGTCGAGGAGTGGGAGCACGCGCTGGCCCGCTTCGACGACGGCCCACGCCGGGTGTGCGTGATCGGCGCCGGGCCTGCCGGGCTGGTCGCGGCACACGAGTTGCACCGGCGTGGCCACCGGGTGACCGTCCTGGAGCAGGCGGACGCGGTGGCCGGCAAATGCGCCTCGGTCGCGGTGGACGGCCGCTGGTACGACCTCGGCGGGCATCTGTGCATCGGTGAGCACACGTACGTGCGGCGGCTGGCCGCCGAGGTCGGCGCCGGGACCGAGCCGGCCACACCCGCGCACGTCGTCGACGCCGGGACCGGCTCGATCGTACGGAGGCGGGGGCTGCTGCTGGACACCGCCGCCATCCGGACGTACCAGCGGCTGCGGGACGCCGAGTTCCCGGGGATCGGCGGCTCAGGGCTGGTGGACGCCGGTCGGAGCCTGGACCTGCCGGCGGCGCGGTGGGCCACGGACCGGAACTTCGCGGCGTTGACCGCGCTGGTTCCC
Organism: Actinoallomurus sp. CA-142502; assembly: GCF_050936355.1. NCBI lineage: Bacteria > Bacillati > Actinomycetota > Actinomycetes > Streptosporangiales > Thermomonosporaceae > Actinoallomurus > Actinoallomurus sp. CA-142502. The sequence continues at coordinate 4,693,329 of NZ_JBNJMY010000001.1, read as the reverse complement.
GGCTACACCGGCTCCGGTTATGGCTTCCTCGGCTCAGCTACGCTGCCCGCCCTGTACCCGCTGCGGTTCGCCGAGTTCGCCGGGGTGTTCTCCTTCCTGGGCGCGGACGCCGAGTCGGCCGCCCGGCACACCCGGTGGACGGTCGCCGGCGGGTTCATGGACCTCTGGCGGCGGGTGGCCGCCCGGCTGCCGGACGTACGCGTCGGTCAGCGGGTGGAGTCGGTGACCCGCGCCGACGGCCGGGTGCGGGTGCGCACCCGGGACGGTGAGGAGGAGTTCGACGACCTGGTGCTGGCGATGCCGCTGGACCGGACCGGAGAGTTCCTCGACCTCGGCGACGAGGAGCGCGAGCTGTTCGCCCGCATCCGGTACCTGGACTACTGGACGGTGGTGGCCGAGGCGACGGGGCTGCCGCGTGAGGGCTTCTACCTGGTGGACCGGCACGTCGACGACCCGGCCACCGTCGGCCACTGCGTGTCGTTCCACCACCGCTACCCGGACACCGACGTGTACACCTTCTACGGCTACGGCCGCCCCGGGCAGACGGCCGGCGAGCTGCAGCGGACGCTCGCGGAGGACGTGCGGCGGATGGGCGGGCGGCTCGAAGCGGTGCACACCTCGCGCCGCTGGGACTATTTCCCGCACGTCGAGGCCTCCGACGCCGCCGCAGGGTTCTTCTCCCGGTTGGAAGGGCTGCAGGGCGCGCGGAACACCTGGTATGCCGGGTCGCTGCTCGCGTTCGAGCTGGTGGAGCCGACGGCGGTACACGCTCGGGAGCTGGTGCGCCGGCACTTCCCGGCTCTCGCCGGAACGCCCGGGGCCGAGCCGGCGTCCGCGCCGCCGCCGGCCGCGCCGACGCACGCCGGTCCGCTCCTCGCCGGGGTGCCGGACCATGCCGAGATCCGAGACTGGATGCGCGCTCAGGTGGCCCGGCGGCTGGGCCTGGCGGTGGCGGAGGTCGACGCGGACGCGCCGCTGGACGCCTACCCGCTGGAGTCGCTCGCGATCGTGCAGCTGATCGCCGAGATGTCCGCCTGGCTGGACTGGGAGATCGCTCCGGCGGTCCTCGTCGAGTACCCGACGATCGACGAGGTGGCTCGGGCCATCGCGGACGACCTGGCCGCCGAGAGCGCTCTCGCCGCCGGCCCCTCGCGGGCCTGACATGGCGACGATGCCGCTGGCCGTGATCGGCCTCGCCGCCCGCTTCGGCGGGTTCGGCGACCTCGACGCCGTGGAGGCCGCGCTGTACGACGGCCGCCGTCGTCCGGCCGAACCCTCCGAGAACACCGCCGCGGCCGCCGAAACGGCCGAACCGGAGCCGGCCACCGCGCTCGCCCGGGCGGCGCTGACCGACTGCCGGGCGCCGGCCGGCGGCCCGATCGCGGTACTGGCCGGCGCGGCCGACCCCGGCGCCGCCGATGGCATCGCCGCCCTGGTCTCCGCCCGTCTGCGGCTCACCGGCCCGACGCGGGGACGGGCGCTGTCGGTGCTGCGCACCGGGTGGCCGGACGACGCCGCCGAACCGCTGCGCTCCGGGACGGCCGCCCAGGTGCTGCTCGTCGCCACCGACAGGCGCGGCGGCGGGGTGGCGTTCGTGCTGGCGCCGGCCACCGCCGGAGCCACCGGCTACGCCGTGCTGGAGGAAGTGGTGACGGCGCCGTTCCCGGCGACCCGGTCCCCGCTCGGATCGAGCCACGTCGAGCTGGACTGCCCGCCGTCGGCGTTGGACCGGGCAGCCGCAGTGCTGGACGCGCTGATCCCGGCCCCGGCCCCGGCCCTCGGCGCGGTCCCGGGGCGCGCGGTGGAGCAGGCGCTGGGCTGGGCCGAGGCGGTGGTGCGCGCCGTCCTCGCGCTGCGCGGCAACTTCATTCCGGGCACCCGGGCGGACGACCCGGTGCGGGCAACGGCCCGCCAGGCCGGCATCGAGCGGCGATTCCCGGTGGCGCCACGACCGTGGCTGCGCGGGGGCCGAGAGCCGCGCCGGTCGGCGGTGCTGGCCGTTGAGCCCGCGCGGCTGCTGGTGTTCACCGACACGGCCGTCCCGCAGCCGCGCCGTACCGCCCTGGTGCCGACCACGCCGGTGACCCTGGTGGCGGTGCGCGCCGCCGACCCGTCCGACCTGGCGGCCCGGCTGGACGCGCTGGACGACGACCCGGGGGCCGCCCTGAGCCGGGCCCGGACCGGGCACGTCGAGGGACCCCCGGCCGGGGCGCTGCACCTGGGGGTGGTCGCCGCGGACGCCGCTCAGCTGCGCGCCGAGGTCGAGGCCTGCCGGCGGGCGCTCGGCGAGGGGCGGCTGGAGCTGTCCACCCCGAGGGGCAGTGCGCTGACCGGCCGCCCGCTCGGCGGCGCGGGATCGGTGGCGTTCATGTACCCGGGTGCGTTCTCCGCTTATCCGGGTGCCGCGCGGAACGCCTTCCGGCTGTTCGAGCCGACCCTGCACGGCATGGCGGCCATGACCTCCGACCCCGCCGGGATATTCGCGGTGGACCGGCTGTACCCGTGCTTCTCGGGGCGTCCGACGGCCCGGGAGATCGTGGCCACCGAGCGGGCGCTGGCCGCCGAACCCTCCGCTCTCATGGCGGCGAGCATGTCCTACGCGGTGTTGTTCACGCGCGCGCTGCGCGAGGTGTTCGGAGTGCGGCCGGCGGTGGCGTTCGGCTACAGCCTCGGCGAGTCCAGCATGCTGCGCGCCCTCGGTGTCTGGGCCGCCCCGGACGCCGACGCGCGGATGGCCGAGCTCCGCGATTCCCCGCTGTTCCGCACCCGGCTCAGCGGGCCACTGGATGCGGTGCGGGAGTACTGGGCCCGGCTGCCGGAACCACCCGCGCGGCCTGGGTGGGAGGTGCTGGTGCTGCTCGCCGCTCCGGACGAGGTTCGGGCCGCGATCACCGCACCGGACCGTACCTGGATCTCCATCATCAACGGGCCGCGCGAGGTGGTGGTGTGCGGCGACCCCGGCGGTTGCGCGAAGCTGGTCGCGCGGCTGGGCTGCGAGCACGTCCGGCTGCCCTACCAGCAGGTGCTGCACGCCCCGCCGGCGGAATCCGAGCTCGCCGCGTTCGTCACCCTCAACCGCAACGTCACCACGGCGGTGGACCGGCCGGTGTTCCTGTCCGCCGCGGTCGCCGGGCCCCTGGAGCTCGAGGCCGAGTCGGTGGCGCACCGGCTGGCCGAGATGTCGGTCCGCCATCTGGACTTCCGGGCCCTGGTGGAGCGCGCCCACGCGGCGGGGGCGCGGGTGTTCGTCGAGGTCGGCCCGGCGGGGATGCTCACCCGGCTGGTCGAGGCGACCCTCGCCGGCCAGGACCACGTGGCGATCCCGCTCGACCGCAGAGGGGTGGACGCGCAGTCCTCGCTGGTGCGGGCGCTGAGCCGGCTGCACGCCCACCACGTACCGCTCGACCTCTCCGGCTGGGGGTCGGGCCACGCGACCGACACGAGGGGCGGGTGAGGACGGTGCGCACCGAGGCGGCCGTGATCCGGGGAACCGGGCGGGAGTGGGAGATCGCCGAGCTGGACCTCGACCCGCCGGCCCCGCGCGAGGTCCGGGTGCGGATGCTCGTGGCCGGGCTCTGCCACTCCGACGAGCATCTGCGGCACCTGCCGGCCGGCACACTGCCGGTCCGCTACCCGATGGTCGGCGGTCACGAGGGCGCCGGCGTGGTGGAGGAGGTCGGTGCGGGCGTGACCCGGGTCCGTCCGGGCGACCACGTGGTCTGCTCCTCGGTGCCGGCGTGCGGCACCTGCCGACGCTGCGGGCAGGGCCGGCAGAACCTGTGCGAGCTGGGGGGCAACGGCCTCGACGGCGCGCTCTACACGCCGGCCGGCGGGTACCGGTTCCACGCCGGCGGGCAGGATTTCGGCGGGATGAGCTACCTGGGCACCTTCGCCCAGTACGCGGTGGTGGCCGAGGCCTCGCTGGTGCCGGTCGGCCCGGACATCCCGTTCGAGGCGGCGGCGCTCATCGGATGCAGCGTACTCACCGGGTGGGGCACGGTGGTCCGGGCCGCCGAGGTACGACCGGACGAGACAGTGGTGATCTATGGCATCGGCGGCAGCGGCGTGCACGCGGTCCAGGGCGCGCGCTGGGCGGGGGCCCGGCACATCGTGGCCGTCGACCCGGTCGCCTCGCGGCGGGACACCGCCGAGGAACTCGGCGCCACTCATACCGCCGCCGATGCCGAGCAGGCGCATCGCATCGTCGCCCAGCTCACCGCGGGGCGCCTGGCCGACCACTGCGTGGTGCTGGTCGGCACGGTCACCCCCGAGGTGGTGTCCCGGGCCGTCGACGTGATCGGCCGTGGCGGCACGGTGACCCTGGCCGGGATCGGCGACCCGACCGAGAACACCGTGCAGCTCAACGGCACCCTGCTCGCGCTGCGCCACAAGCGACTGCAGGGCGCGCTGTTCGGCGGCGTCAACACCCTCACGGACGTCCCGCTGATCGTGGACCTCTACCGGCGCGGAGAGATTCAGCTGGACAGCCTGGTCAGCGGCCGCTACCGGCTCGCCGACATCAGCGAGGGCTATCGCCGGTTGCACGGCGGGCACGGAGTCCGCCACCTGATCGTCCATGAGCACGATCCGGCATGACCGAGGAGGAACGGATGGAGTTCGGCGAGTTCGTGCTGGCCGGGGTGAAGGACTGGAACGCCGGGAACAGGGAGTCGTTCCTGACCCGGTACGGCCCCGGCTCCGGGTTCACCGGCCCGGGCGGGTCGACGCTGAGCGGCGTGAAGGGTGCCGCGCTGTTCTACGACACCTACCACTCGGCGTTCCCGGACTGTGAGCTGCGGCCGGAGAACATGTTCACCGACGGCGAGCAGGGCTGCGTCGAGGGCACGTTCACCGGCACCCACCTGGGTGAGCTGAAGCTGGCCGACGGCCGGGTCGTCGCCCCCACCGGCAACCGCGTCGTCGTGCACTACGCCGAGCGCTGGGTGGTCCGTGACGACGTCGTCTCCTACATCCGGCTCTACTACGACCAGGTGGAGCTGCTCACCCAGCTCGGCGTGGAGACGGTCGGACCGCGGTGAGCGGCGACCGTCGGTGATCGCGGACACCGTCCTTGACGCGTGATCAGCCGGACTGCTTACCTCTTGTTCGATCTTCGCCGGGCGGGGGCCGGTGGTTCGCGATCTACTCGCAGGAGCGCAGGGCATGTCGAGTGAGCACCCCCGTCGTCCGATTCCGGCCCCCGATCCCCTCGGACGCCGCCGCCCACGCACGGTCCGGCGTCTTCCCGCGGCGCTGGCCGCGGTGTCGCTGCTGGCGGTCATCGAATCCGCCGCGACCGGCCTGCCCACGGCGTTCGCCGACCAGTCGCCCGCGTACACGGCCGGACTCATCGGTACGCGGCAGACCACGGCCGCCGTGTCGCCTGCCGAGGCGAACGGCGCGTCCTATGTGCCGGGCGGCAATGTGCTGCGGCTGCCGGACGGCCGGTGGCGTTACCTGCCCGAAGGCGGTCAGCCGGTGACGGTCCCGGCCGGTGACAAGGACGCGGAGGCCCAGATCGCGGAGTCCCGCGCCTGGCTGGCGGCCGGGACGATCCCCGGACGTACGGCGGAGGAGAAGTCGGCCGCCGAGCGGGCACTCCTGTCGATGCGCCTGCTGACCCGGCCCAACGGCGCGGTCGCGGCCGCGTGGTACGGCGCGTGGGAGTACTCCTGGCCTCGTGATTCGAGCTTCGTCGCGGCGGCGCTGGCTCGTACGGGCCACCTCACGGAGGCGTATGAGATCCTCGGCTACAACGCGCGAACCCAACGGTCGGACGGCACCTGGGACGCCCGGACCAAGCTCGACGGCTCGGGCCCCCCGGACGGCCGGCAGTGGCAGCTCGACGCCAACGGCTGGGTCCCCTGGGCGGTGTGGCAGTGGTACCAGGCGGCGCCCGCACAGGAGCGCGGCCGGCTGCTCGAGGCGCTCTATCCCACGGTTCACAAGGCCGCCGCGTACGCCGCGGACTCGTTGGACGCCCACGGACTGCCGCCGGCCGGCCCGGACTACTGGGAGGTCGCCACCACCACGCCGAACATCGGAACGGCCGCCCCGCTGCTGGCCGGACTGCACGCCTCGGCCGACCTGGCCCGCCACAGCGGCCACCCGCAGGACGCGCGTACGTGGGACCGGGCGGCCCGGCGCCTGACGGCGGGCATCAAGAAGTACTTCGCGCCGCTCGGCTATCCCCGTACCGTCGACGGGACGCACGGCCGGGACTCGGCGGTCACGTTCATGGCCCCGCCCTTCAACCACGCCCCGGCTCACCTCTCGACCGCGATCGACAGCACGTACGAGGCACTGCTCCAGCCCAACGGAGGCGTGGTCCCGGGCGACGACCCCGACCATCAGTGGCCTACGGCGTGGGGCCCGGAGACCGCGTTCTTCGCCCTCGCCTGGTCATCGACGGGAGAGCGAAAGAAGGCCGGGCAGGTCGTCGACTGGCTGCTCGACCACCGCGACACGCTGGGTGAGCTCCCGGAGAAGATCGACATGACCGGTACGCCGGCGTCCGTCGTACCCCTCGTCTGGACCGGCGCGATCACCGTGCTGGCCCTTTCCGAACTGGACGGCGACCGGGTACCCGCGCCTCCGGCGTGATTTCGCTCGCCATCGTGGAAGCTACCGGGAGGCGTTCTCCGACTCGCGGATGGCGGAACGGCTTGGCCTCCCCGCGCCGCATAAGAAGCCGACATGCGGCTGATCGGCCGCTGATCGGACGTGCCCTGTCTGCGGCTTCGAGTCAGTGAATCGGAGGTACTGATCCGTGGTCTCGCTGTTCTGCGAGACCACGGATCAGGGACACGAAGGCGGCGACGTGCGAGCTGTAGCTCACGCCGTCGAAGCTGTTGGTCACCGACAGCCCGTCGGTCATGGCCCGCCCGAGTACGGCCAGCTGGTCCACGAAGGCCTCGTCGTCCTCGCCGCCGTTCGGCGCGAAGATCGGGGTGAGGGCTTCCACCCAGGAGGCGTGCGCGTAGTCGCGGATCCGGCGCACGGTGTTCCGCACCGGCTCCGTGTCCTTGTGCGGGCCGACGCTGATGGCCAGCAGGATGCGGAGGTATTCGGGCCGCCGGTCGAGAGAGGCGCACGCCGCCGTGACCCACGTCTCGAAGCGCTCCAGCGGCTCGCGGTCGTCGAACGACGACGGGTTCGGGAACAAGGCGTGCAGTTCGTCGAAGGTGCGGTCGAGCAGCGCCGCCAGGACGCCGAGCTTGTTGCCGAAGTGGTAGTAGATCGAACTGGGCGGCAGCCCGGACCGCGCGCTCAGGTCCGAGATGGCCATGCCGTCGTACCCTCTGCTCGTGATGAGGGCCCGAGCCGTATCCAGGATGATGTCACGGCTGCTCGAGCCGACAGCAGGCGCCGCAGAGCTGGATTCCCTCACCACCAGTCAATGATAGGGCGAACGGCATGGCCACCCGGTCGTCGATGAGCGACCGTCAGACGGTCACGTCCAGCTTCGGTAGTCGTCGTCGGGGAGCGGGTGATGCACCGGAACCACCCTGGAGTAGACGGCGGTCAGGCAGCCGGGGCAGAAGAGCTGACGGAAGACGATCTCCGCGTCGACGTACACCGACGGGTCGCGCCAGATGTGGGGGCCGGCGTCGGCCGGGGCCGCGTCGCGGCGGGCCAGCGCCGCGACGAACGCTCCCCCGGCCAGCGGCCCGATCCCCGTGCCGCAGTGGGTGCACACGACGGTCCCGCCGTCCGGCGACTCCAGGACGGCGAGGTTGTCGTCGAGCCGGCGGGCGCCGCTCAGATCCGGCGCGCCGATCGGGGCGGGCCGCGTGCCCGGCAGACCGGAGCCGGTCGCGCGCTGCTGCCGGAGCCTCCCGCGCGTCTCGTCGGTCGCGGCCGGGTCCACCTCGCCGTCCTCCCGGAGGACGACGCCGTAGACGTCCCGCGCGGCCTCGGCCGAGACGCGGGCGTGCAGCACGTCGTCCCGTACGTTCCCGGCCGGGCGAAGCAGCGGGTCGCCGTAGCCGCCGCCCGCCTGCCAGTGCAGGTAGAGCGCGTCGTCGGGGCCGAGGTGGGACTCCCCCTCGCAGGGCAGCACCTCGATGGCGCCGCCGAGCTCGTCCAGGCCGGCCGGGATGGCCGTCGCCCCGGCGAGACGGGGCGCGTCGATGCCGCGCACCACCAGATCGAGCTGGGAGTTGCCCGGATGGCCTCCGGCCAGGCCGACGTTCTGGTTCGCGGCCTTGCCGGTGCCGGACACGACCAGCGACATCGTCCCGGTCTGGTCCGGGTGCTGCACGTAGCAGACCGAACCGCTCATCCCGCCGCGCTGCCGCCCCGGTCCGCCGGAGTCGGTCTGCTCGCGGCGCCACAGGGCGACGAGGGGATACAGGTACTCGGTCATCTCGACGTCGGGCGCCCGCGCGGACGGGATGATGAGCCGCCCGCCGGTGTCCACGCCGTCGTAGTGCACCTGGGCGCCGTAGCCGCCGGCCATGACGTCGAAGACGGGCGACACGAATCCTTTGCGGGCGCCGCTCCGGACGTCGACGCCGGACACCACGCACAGGTCGGTGGTGCCGTTGCAGATCGACTGCACGTCGCCGCGGCGCGCCGGTTCGGCGTCCAGCATCTTGGCGAGCACCTCGGCGACGAGGTTGCCCGCTCCCCACGCCGGCCCGAACGGTCCCTTGCCGACCGCGGCCGGGAACGAGGCGTTGGTGATGGTGTCCTCGTCGGTGATGATCTCGAAGCACCGCATGAGCCCGCCCGCCGCCCACGGGATGTCCCCCGCCAGCAGCGGCAGCACGGTGAAGACGATCCCGGCGCGCAGCCCCGGGTAGGGGCAGTTGATGATGCCGGTCTGCCCGGCCGTCCCGCGGAAGTCGAAGACGAGCCTGTCGCGTTCCTTCGTCATCGCCACCTTGATGGGATGGAGGCCGCGGTCGCCGGTGTGCGCCTGCTCCTGATACCCCACCGCGGTCCAGGTGCCGTCGGGCAGGGTCTCGAGCTTGGCCCGCAGGCGGCGCTCGGCGTCGTTCATCATCCGGCGCATGACGGCCTTGACGGTGTCGGCGCCGTACTTGCCGATGAGCCGCAGGATCTGCTCCCCCGCGTTCTTGTTCGCGGCGATCTTGGCCCGCAGATCGAGCCCCACCAGGTGCGGCAGGCGCGACCGGCGCACCCAGGCGTCGGCGATGTCGCGTTGCAGCACGCCGTCACGTACGACCTTGACCGGTGGTGTGGGCACCGCCTCCCCGAACACGTCGTGCGCCGACGGGCTGAAGGAGCCGGGACGCGGACCCCCAAGGTCGACCTGGTGGGCGATGGCCGTGGTCCAGCCGAACAGCTTGCCGTCGTGGAAGATCGGAGCCAGGACGGCGGCGTCGTTCTGGTGGAGCCCGCCGCCGATCCACGGGTCGTTGCACAGGAACATGTCGCCTTCGGCGATGCCCGGGTTGTCGCTGCGGTGCTGGAGCGTCCAGGTGACGGCGAGGTCCATGGACCCGATCAGCCCGATGTTGTAGGTGCCGACCTGGACCTGCTCGCCGAGCTCATCGCAGATGGAGAAGTTGAAGTCGTTGGACTCGGTGACGACGTGCGAGCCCGACATCCTGCGAAGCGTCTCGCCCATCTCCTGGGTGATCGCCCACAGCCGGTGCCGGACGACCTCGTACGTCAGGGCGTTGACCTGATGCGTCTGCTCGTCGTCGAGCTGGTGGAGCGGCAGCCGGGGCGAGATCCGGCTGAGCAGCTCCGCCCGGGGCAACGGCCGGCTGGTGAACTCATCCGACCCGGGAATGGTGGATTTCATCGAATGGTCCTCACTGGTAGCTCAGTACGAGGTTGCCGAGACGGTCGACGCGGCCCGTGACTCCGGCGGGGACCACCACCACGGTGGTCGGCACCTCGACGACGGCCGGTCCCACCAGTTCGTGTCCCGCGCGCAGTCGTGCGTAGTCGTAGACGGGGGTGGAGACGAAGCCGGTCTGCGAGTCCAGGCAGACGGGGCGTTCTTCGAGCAGCGCCTCGGACGCGTCGGTTCCGTCGGCCTGCTCGATCTCGGGGAGCACGACGGGAAAGCCCAGCGTGGCCTTGGCCCGTACGCGATAGGTGATCGCCTGCACGCCGGCCTCGCGATAGCCGGCCCCGGATCCGTTGATGCGCTCGTACTGTTCCTCGAAGCGTTCGAGGATCTCCTCGCCGGTGCGCTCCGTGAACCGCGTGTCGGGGATGGCGACCGCGAGCTCGTTGACCTGCATCGAGTAGCGCAGGTCGATCTCGCGATGCAGCGTGACGTCGTGGAACTTCACCTTCTGGCGGTCGAGCGCGCGCTGCAGATCGGCTTCGAGCCGGGTGTAGTGCGACTCGAGCGCCCGGTGGTCGATCGGGAAGGCGGACGGATCGGACAGCTCGGTGCTCACGGCGACGTCCGAGGCCGCGAGGCCGTAGGCGGAGAAGGCGGAGGCGACGGGGCCGAGAGGCACGACCACCTCGCTCACCCCCAGGTCACGGCAGTAGCCGGCGCAGTGGGCGGGACCGGCGCCGCCGAAGGCGTAGGCGACGAAGTCACGAGGGTCGTAGCCGGCCTGCACCACGGCCCGCCGCAGGAGGTCTCCCGCCTGCGCGTTCTGCACCTCGTGGATGGCGATGGCCGCTTCTTCGACCGTGAGCCCGAGCGGCGCGGCCACGTGCTCGCCGATGGCCTGCCGCGCGAGGTCCATCCGCAACGGCTTCCTGCCGCCGAGCAGACCGCGCTCGCTCAGGATCCCGAGGACCAGGTTGGCGTCGGTGTTGGTGGGCCGGGTGCCGCCGTTTCCGTAGCAGGCCGGGCCGGGAACGGCCTCGGCGCTCTGCGGGCCCAGGCGCAGGTTCCCGCCCGTGTCCACCGACGCGAGCGCCCCGCCGCCGGAGCCGATGGTGTGCACCCGTATGGTCGCCGCGTTGATCGGGAACTGGTTCACGATGGAGCCCGGCGCCATGACCGGTTCTCCGTCGACGATCAGTCCGGCGAGGAACGTGGTGCCGCCGACGTCGGTGGTGATGACGTTGCGGTGCCCGAGCTGCTCGGCCAGGCGCATTCCGCCGATGACGCCGCCCGAGAGCACGGAGCCGACGGTGGTGATGGCCTGCTCCGGCGCGCGCTCGGCCGTGATGGTCCCGCCCTCGCTCTGCATGACCAGGAGCGGCCCCTTGAGCCCCCCGTCCTCCAGGCGCTGCCGCAGGGGGGTCAGGTAGCTGCGCAGCCGCGGGCCCACCTGGGCGTTCATGATGGTGGTGGAGGTGCGCGCGAACTCCCGGATCCGCGGGCTGACCTCCGAAGAGAGCGTCACGTACAGCTGCGGGGCGATCTCGTGGATCAGCTCCCGGACCCGCCGTTCATGGGCGTCGTTCTTGAACGACCACAGCAGGCAGACCGCGATCGCCTCGACTCCCTGGTCGACGAGGGACCGCGCGACCTCGCGTACCTCGTCCTCATCGAGGGGTACCAGGACCCGGCCGGCGTAGTCGATCCGCTCGGTGACCTCGAGGGCGCGGTATTTCGGGATCAGGGCGGCCGGTTTGCGCCGGCGGAGGGTGTCCTGGATCTCGTGCGCCGACCTGCCGAGGGTGCGGCCCTCGGCGTTCATGATGTAGATCGAGTCCCGGTGACCCTTGGTGGCGATGAGCCCCACGTCGGCGACTGTCCCCTGGACGAGGGCGTTGATCGACGCCGTGGTGCCGTGGGCGATGTAGTCGGTCTGCGTGAGCAGCTCCTCGACGCCGATCCCGAGTTCGCCCGCGAGTTCCTCGATCGCGTTGAGGACGCCGACCTCGCGGTGGGACGGGGTCGTCGGGGTCTTGGCCGACACGATCCGGCCGGCGCCGTCGGAGGCGACGGCGTCGGTGAACGTGCCGCCGACGTCGATGCCCAGTGCGTATGGCATGTGCTTTCTCCTCACGATGTGTCACCGCCGCTGGGAAACGAAGCGCCCCGTGGCCGTCCGCAGCAGTTCGCCGGGGCGGGCGTCCGCCCCACCGATCCAGGCGACGTGCTGGTCAGGGCGCACGAGCAGGAGCGGCCCGGGGTAACGGTCGGGCGGTAGCCCGGGCAGGTCGACCACCGTCAGCGGGATGCCCAGCTCACTCGCGGCGCCGGCCCAGGCGGTCACCTCGACGCCGGGGTCGGTCCGCAGGAGCGTGAAACCGGTTCCCAGCACGTCGAGTACCGACCGGGTGTCGTCGAGCCAGACATGGGGCAGCCGGAAACCCGCCTGGGCCCGTTGTTCGTAGCCGCCCATGTCGATGGCGGCCTGTTCCGTGCCGCCGATCACGAGCGGGGAACCGGCGTAGTGGTACCCGAAACTGAAACCGTCGGGTGAGTATCGATGCGGTTCCGTGGCCGCCAGCCGTCGCGCGAGCTCGGCACGGGCGCGCGCGCCCTCCGCGCCGGGCAGGTGGATGTCGGGTGAGACGTCCGCGAGTGAGACGCGAGCGGCCGCGCCCACCGCGCGGGCGAACTGTTCGCCGACCGGCTTGCGCTCCAGCTCGTAGGCGGTGAGCAGGTCCGCGGGCGCCCACCCGTGGTGGACCGCGGCCAGCATCCAGGCCAGCGTCGCCGCGTCCTGGATGCCGGCGTTCATGCCGAATCCGCCGACGGGGATCCAGATGTGCGCGGCGTCCCCGGCCAGGAACACCCTCCCCTCGTGGTACCGCTCGGCCACGAGCCGGCGGCCGGTCCAGCGCACGACGCCGAGTACCTCGTGCTCGACGGGGCCGCCGACCGCCTCCCGGAGAAGCCGTTCGGGGTCCTCGTGCTCCGTGTCGTGATCGGGATCGAAGGCCACGTGGTTGAGCCACAGGTCGCGCCCGTCGATCGCGATGATGGACGCGGGCCGGCGTCCATAGGTCCAGTAGGTCCAGGCCCGGTCCCGGGCCGCGAGACGGCCCAGCTCCGGTGATCGGACGAACGTCGACACGAACTTCTGGACGGCGTCGACACCCTGGTAGCGGATCCCGAGGTGCCGCCGGACGGTGCTGTGGGCGCCGTCACAGCCGACGACGTGGTCGCAGTGCAGGACCCGGGTCCCGGCGGCGGACTCCACCACCGCCTCGACCTGGTCCTCGTCCTGCCGCAGTCCGGTCAGCCGTGCGCCGCGTTCGAGGGTCAGCCCGGGGAGGCTGTTCGCGTGCCGTTCCAGGACGGGTTCGAGGAACAGTTGCGAGATCCTGTGCTGCGGTTCCGGCGTGGGCCAGCCGTCCCTGCCCGCGCCCGCCAGCACCTCGCCGGCGGAAGGCAGGTCGATGCGGAAGATCTCCTCGCCGCGCAGGCTCGTGCGGTACTGGATCGAGGTCGGGTGATCCGCCGGCAGGCCGGAGCGCCGGATGTCGCCGGAGAGCCCGAGCCGTCTGAAGATCTCCATCGACCGGGCGGACGTGGTGTTGCACCGTGGGTTGACGGCGCGCTGCTCCGTCGCCTCCACGACATGGCACTCGACGCCTCGCCGGGCGAGATCGATGGCAAGGGTCAGGCCGGTGGGCCCGGCCCCCACGATGAGGACACCGACGCGTTCGCCGTCACCGCTCGCTGTTCGTCTCATGTGTTCACGAAGTCTTCCACCAGGTCACAGAACTCTTTCGGCCGGTCGACGTGGATCCAGTGCCCGGCGCCCGCCACGACCTCGAAGCGCCCGTACGGCAGCGCCTCGACGAGCCGCGCGGAGACCTCGACCGGCGCGACGTGGTCGTGTTCCCCGTGCAGGGCCAGGACCGGGCAGGTGATGCTCCCGAGGTCGACAGGTGGCGGCTGGCCGGCGACATCGGCGAACATCGCGCGGAAGTCCGCCTCCGCGCCGGGGCGCAGCGCCTGACGTACCCGCAGGTCCGCGAGTTCGTCGAGCAGCTCGCGGTGCGCGCTCTCGTCCGCGACCAGCCGAGCGAGCGTGGCGCGCATGGACTCCCTCGTGGGCCGGTCGTAGAACGGGACGGCGGCCGGCAGCGGTCCGGTGCCCGCGCCGCCCATGAGAACGGCACGCCCGACCCGCTCGGGCGCCTCGGCCATGAGGGCCAGGGCCGCCGCGCCGCCTGCGGCCGAGTTGCCGACGAGATGGACACGGGTCATGCCGGACCGGTCGAGCGACTCCAGCACCTGCCGGGCACGGGCTCGTGCCCAGGCGCGCGGGCCGCGTGGCCGCTCGGCGCCCACGACATCCGTGATCCGCGCGCCGAAGCCGAGCAGGTCGGGGGCCAGGCACGTGAACCGGGACGTGAGCCTGGGCCACACCGTGGCCCAGTTGCTCGCGGCGTCGACCCCCGGCCCGCCGCCGTGGAGCAGCACGAGGCCGGTGGCGCCCGCTGTCGCCTGCTCCGTCACGGCAGCCGCGACAGGTACTCGTCGGTGCCGACGACCTCCGACGACGTCAGGGTCATCACCCGCAGCGCCGCCTCGTGCATGTCAGCGGCGGACATGGCGCCGAATCCCAGGTCAGGGTAGTCGCACGAGGCGCACGCGTCCGCGATCACCACGGACCGGAACCCGCGCTCCAGCGCGCCGCGCGCCGTCCCCAGCACACAGCACTCAGTCGTCATCCCGGCGAGGACCACCGTCTCGACGTCGAGCCCGCGCAGCAACAGCTCCAGATCGGTGGCGTAGAAGGCGTTGTAGCGATGCTTCTTGATCACCGGCTCACCCGGTCGCGGCGCCAGGTCACGATGGATCTCCCCTCCCCGCTCGCCGTCGACCAGCGCCTCTCCGGCCGCGACGGGTGGATAGAGGTCGCGATGGATTCCCATGTCGGCGCCGCCACGGCGGTGGACGTGAGCGGCGTAGAGCACGGGCATCCCGCGTTCGCGTACCGCGTGGAGCACCTTCTGGATGTTCGGGACGACGCGGCGGCCTTCGGGAAATTCCAGAGGCGCGCCTTCCTCCATGAAATCGTTCTGCATGTCGATGACGAGAACCGCCGTGCGGTCCACGTCGATCACGGGTGCGGTCACCACGACCTCCTCCGCTCAGGGGGCTTAAGGAATGGATGTGCCGGGGCTTTCACCAGCCTCGGTGCGACGGTCAGGAGGCGGACCATCCGCCGTCGAGCACCAGCCGGGTGCCGGTGACGGAGACGGCCTCCGGTGAGCACAGGTACGCGACCGCGCCGGCGACTTCTTCGGGCTCGATGAGCCGTTTCACCGCCGACCGCGCCAGCAGGACCTCCGAGACCACCTCGTCCACGCCGAGGCCGTGGACCTCTGCTTGATCCGCGAGCTGTTCTTCGACCAAGGGGGTACGGACGTAGCCGGGGCACACGCAGTTGCTCGTGACACCCCGGGCCGCGCCCTCGAGCGCGATGACTTTCGAAAGCCCTTCGAGGCCGTGTTTCGCGCTGACGTAGGCGGATTTGTACGCACTGGCCCGGATGCCGTGCGCGCTGGACATGTGGATGATCCGGCCCCAGCCCCGTTCGTACATGCCCGGGACGACCGCGCGGCTGAGCAGGAACGGGGCCTCGAGCATCAGCCTCAGCACGAAGGCGAACCGCTCCGGGCTGAACTGCTCGATCGGTGAGACGTGTTGCACCCCGGCGTTGTTGACGAGGATGTCCGCGTCGAGGCGCAGATCGGCCAGATCGGCGGTCCGGCTCAGATCCAGGACCAGCGCCTCGCCGCCGACCCGCTCGGCCGTGCGTGCCGCACCGTCCGCGTCGACGTCACACACGACGACGTGGGCGCCCAGACCGGCGAGCCGGCCCGCCACCGCAGCACCGATGCCGCTCGCGGCGCCGGTCACCACGGCGCGCCTGTCCGACAGGTCGGGAACCATCGGCGTGTCCATCACGAGGCCGGCGAGGCGAAGGGGTTGGCATCGGCGTGGTGATGCCCCCAGATGTCGGAAACCCCGAAGTCATGCGGAACCCAGTCGTCACCGACCTCGATGCCGCCGCAGCCGATCTCGAGGTGGAACCCGCTGGGGTTCTTGACGTAGAAGGAGACGGCCTTGTCGTTCATGTGCCGGCCCAGGCTGATCGAGATCGGAACGCCGTTGGTCCGAGCGCGGTCGTAGGCGCGCCCGACGTCGTCGAGGCAGCCGTGTTCGAGCTCGAGATGATGGATCGAGGGCGATTCCGCGTGCGCCAGCGCGATGCTGTGGTGGGTGGAGTTGCAGCGGTAGAAGTAGAGGCCCGGCGCGCGGTAGTCCGTCAGCCTGAACTCGAGCACCGACTCGTAGAGTTCGCGAAGCTCGGCGAGCTTCGGGCCGGCGAGCACGAGGTGACCGAGACCGATGACGCCGCGGCCCGGGCCGGTGCGGACCTTGGCCTCGCCGAGTACGAGCTCCACGCGGTACCCGACCGGATCGGTGAACCACCGGAATCGCGTGGCGCCGCGCAGCCCCGCCTCGTCCGCGGACCCTTCCGTGACCGCGTAGCCGGCGTCCGTCAACCGGCCGGTGAGCCTGTCGAGTTCGTGTGGTGAGTCGACGATCCACCCCACGTGCTTCGGCCTGTCCTCGGCGGCGGGATGCAGCGCGAGCCGGTACTTGAACTCGTCCAGCTCGGCGAGGGTCACGTCCTTCTCGGCCGTGACGCCGACTTCCAGAGTGCGGCCGAGCAGGTCGGCCCAGGCGTCGACGTCGGTGACGTCGAGGCCGACGTACCCCAGCTTGCGAATGCCCATGACCGTCTTACTCCTTCGGCGTGACACCCGCGGCGGCGCGCGTCAGGAACTCGCGAACGATCTGGTTGAACTCGGGCGCGCGCTCGTACTGCACCCAGTGGCGGCAGTTCGGCAGCACCCGCAGTTCGGCATCGGGGATGCCGTTGAGGATCTTGGTCGCCCAGCTCAGCGGCACCGTCTGGTCCTCGCGTCCCCACAGCAGCAGCGTGGGTGCGCCGATGAGCCCCAGGTCCGGCGTCAGGTCGCCGAAGTTCGGGGGGACCGGCAGCTCGGGGTGCGCCCGCAGGCTCGACTCGTATCGCTCGTCGATGAGGGCGTCGGTGGCCAGGGTCTCGTCGTACACCATGAGGTGCACGAACTCGCTCATCGCCTCCCGTGAAGGTCTCTCCGCCGCCATGTAACCGAAGAGGCGCTCGAGCCCGACGGGCCACGGCGGCCCGTCCGCGGGGAGCACGCCACCGGGCGCCATGAGGACGAGCCGGTCGACCCGTTCGGGGTGGCTCATGGCGATCCGCATCGCGACGGCGCCGCCGTAGGAGTTGCCGACCAGATGAGCCCGGTCGATCCCGAGCGCCGTCATGGCCCGGCCGACGCGCTCGGCCGCGTGGAAGATCAGCGGCTCATCCATCGCGGGCCGCGGGGAACGCCCCCACCCGGGAAGGTCCACCACGATGTTGCGGAAGTCATCGAAGGCCGGGAGATTCGCGCCGAAATTGCTCATCCCCGTGGCGCCCGGCCCGGAGCCGTGCAGCCACACGACGGGAGCGCCCGTACCGGACTCGGTGTAGGCCAGTTCGAGATCCCCGACATCAAGCGTGCTTGTCACAGGAGCACCATCCTCTGTGTATGTAGCGTTCACTATACAAGATCATCTGTGCTTGCGACAGGGGTGAACGAGCGACAGGAGTCGCCTGATCAGGTGATCTCCCCGGTGCGTCACTTCAGGGCGTCTTCGAACACCTTGCGGTGCTCAGCGACGTGCCCGTGCTCGCGCCGGGACCAGGTGATGCGATCCGAGATCTGCTCGTCAGTTACTTCGACGACCGGGAAGCCGGCCTGCACCTCCGCCCAGAAACGGGCATTGCGGACTTGCCGTTCCAGCATCGCGTCGACCAGAACAGCACGCTCAGGACCAGCCAGACCATAGGCGTCGGCCAGCACGCGCACCTGGGTGGCCTGGACGTCCGCGGAAGGAGCCCCCGCCTTCCAGGACACGCACCACAGCCAGGACATGTACCCGACGTCTTCCAGCGGACTGCCCGGCGCAGCCATGTCGAAATCGATGAAGGCGACCGGCCTCTCGTCCTGAAAGACGGCGTTGTTCGGCCCCAGGTCGTGATGGCACACGACCTGATGCCGACCGGCAAGATCGCTGCCCCGGGTGGCATCGTGCATGGCTCGCGCCAGGGCGCCGGCCGCGGCGACCTGCGCGTCGGTCCATGGCTGGAACTTGGCCGGAACCCAGCCCGGCACGTAACTGAAGATGTCCCGGCCTGCCTGATCCCGACCGAGATATCGCGGGGCCCCGGTGAACCCTCGGCTCTCCAACAGATCAAGCAAGGAGGCGACGAACGGCGAGGCACCCGAGGCCGGCCTCCGGACCGTGTCACCGATGCGGACGACGCCGCGGGCGATGCGGCCTCCTCGCAGAGGGACGACGCCGTCAACGATCTCAGACATCCGCTGCCTCCTTTCATCGCCGCCGTCTTGGCAGGTCGCCCACGCGAGATGCGATCACCCAGGCGCCCTGGGGCGTCCTGGGTGATCGCGTGTTGCGGTGGTCAGTCGCAGGGCGTGCCGTTGAGCGTGAACGCGGTCGGCGCGGTGTTGGAACCGCTGTAGGTGAAGTTGGCGCCGATCGAGGTCGAGGCACCGGTGGCGAGGGTGCCGTTCCACCCGGCGTTGGTGACCGAGACGTCCTTGCCGGACTGCGACCAGGTGCCGCTCCAGCCCTGCGACAGCCGCTGGTCGCCGGCGTAGGAGTATTTCAGGGTCCAGCCGCTGATGGCCGGGCCCTGGTTGGTGAGGGTGATGTTCGCGGTGAAGCCGGATCCCCAGTCGTTCGTCGAGTAGGCGACCTCGCAGTTCGCGGTGCCGCCGCCCCCGCCGTCACCGGAGCCGCCCAGGGCGGTGGCGATGGCATCGTAGACGGAGGGCTTCTTGTTGAGGTTCTCGTCCCACGGCAGCGCCGAACCCTGGCCGCTGAACGTCCCCGGCACCCACGAGTACTTGTCGGTGTAGTCCCAGATGGTGATCCCGACGCACCGGGCGACGGCCATGCACGCCTTGGTGACGTTCGCGTAGTAGGTGGCCTGCGTGGCGACCTTGGCGGAATCCGCGGGCAGTTCCATCCGCACGTCGAGTTCGGTGATGGCGACGTCCACTCCGAGATCGGCGAAGCGCTGCAGGTTGGCCTGCATGCCCGACGGGAACCCGTACTGCACCGCGAGGTGCGCCTGGAAGCCGACGCCGTCGATGGGCACGCCCTGCGCTTTCAGCGATTTGACCAGGTCGTACATCGCGTCGCTCTTCGCGCCGCTGCCTTCGGTGTTGTAGTCGTTGATGTACAGCTTGGCGTTCGGGTCGGCCGCGCGGGCGGCGCGCAGGGCGGTGGCGACGTAACCGGAGCCGAGCGTGTTGTACCAGAGGTCGGACCGGTACGTCCCATCCTCGTTGAACGGCTCGTTGACGACGTCCCAGGAGTAGACCTCGCCCTTGTAGTGTCCCGCGACGTTGGCGATGTGGTTCTGCAGGATCGAGGTGAGCTGGGGGGCGCTCCAGTTGCCGGAGGTGAGCCAGTTCGGGAGCTGGTTGTGCCAGACCAGCGTGTGGGCGCGCACCATCATGTCGTGTGCGTCGGCGAAGTCGACGACGGCGTCGCCCTGGGCGTAGCTGAACTGGTTCTGCTGGGGCTCGGTCGCGTCCCACTTCATCGAGTTGCCGGGAGTGGTCGAGCCGAACTCCCCCCCGCCGAGGATCGCGGTGTACGCGCTGTCGGAGAGTTCGGGGTTGTCGGTGGCCGATCCGAAGTACTTGCCCTGGGCCCGGGCGAGCTGGTTCAGCGTCGACGCGGCGACGGCCGCCGGTGTCGTGAGCGCCGCGAGGACGGTGACCAGTACGGCCAGTAAGGCCAGGACGGCCACCGGTCCTCGCCGGGATGGCATCGCGTTTCTCCTCCTCATGACGGGGCCGGGCCTACGGGCTGGCACAGGTGAGGGTGGGGGCCGTGGTCGGGCCGTTGGCGACCAGCCCGAACGTGGTCGATCCGCCCACAGGGACCGACCGGTTCCAGTCGGCGTTCCGTACGCTCGCCAGGTCGCCGTTGACGGTGAGGGTGCCGTTCCAGACGCTGTTCACCGTCTGACCGCTCGGCGGCAGCCAGCTCACCGTCCACCCGTTCAGCGCCGTGTCGCCCGGGTTGCTCACGGTCACCTCGGCCTGGAACCCGCCGGACCAGGAGTTCGTGACCGCGAAAGTGGCGTCGCAGGGCCTGGTGCCCGGGTCGCCTCCCTGGCCGACGCCGGTGACCTGGCCGTTACCGCCGTCGAAGACGACGTCGGAACATCCGTAGAAGGTCTCGTTGCTGTCGGACCGCTGCCAGACGGAGTAGATGATGTGCCGTCCGGTCTTGTTCGCCGGCAGAGCGCCGGACCAGTAGTAGTAGCCGTCGACGCTGCCGGTCGGGCCGGTGCTCGGCGGGTGGTCGGCGACGAGGAACGGGGAGGACTCCATCTCGTCCCAGGTCAGCGGCTTGGTCGGGTCCCAGCCGTCTTTCGTGACGTACAGGTAGAAGCTGCCGGGATGCGCGGCCCACTTGTTGTAGCGGAAGTCGAAGTTCGCCCCGCTCGTCAGGTGGGTGACCGGCCAGTCCGCGCTCGGCAGGTCGAAGCCGGTGTAGTTCGGGTTGCCGCCGGCGCACAACTGCCCGTCCGGGATGAACCCGCGGGTGCGGCCGGCGCCGTCCGAGCGGAGCACCGCGAACCAGTTGTAGAGCGAGTTCGTGCCGCTCTGCGCGACCGCGGCCGCGCACGCCGGGTTCTTCGGGACGATCTCGCCCGTCTCGGTGAGCCCGTCCTCCCAGCACAGGAACGTACGGCTGCCCGGCTTCATGAAAGCGCCGTGCGCCAGGGCCGGCCGGGCGGTCAGCAGATTCGTGCCCACCAGTGCCGCGACGAGCATCGACAGCACGCAGGCGAGTAACTTTCTCCGTTGTCTCCTCAAGATTCTTCCCTTCGACCGTCGGCAGAGGGTGGCGAATGCGCTCTCAGCACGAGAATCGTGCTTTCCCGCGACATATCAAGCGACCTCGGCGGCCGATCCATGGGAAGGCCTCTCACCTGCACGTTCATCGGCCGCCGGACGCGGCATTAATGAAAACCGATGAAAGGTGAAGGACTGTGCTGTTTTCGGCTCTAGTTCGTCATCTCGGCGTGGAACACATTCGCCAGCTGCACGCGCGACTGGATGCCGAGTTTCGCGAAGACGGCACACAGGTGGCTGCTGAAGGTACCCCTCGTCCGCAGTTCGGCGGCCGGCGCTAGCCTCTGCACATGCGGATCGTGCGCTCTGGGAGGGATCTCGGTGGCTGACGCCGACGATGTGCGCCGGTTGGCGCTGTCTCTGCCTCACGTGGTGGAGATCGACAGTGACGGCTTCGATTTCCGGGTGGCCGACAAAGGGTTCGTCTGGTCCTATCCCGAGCGCACGCCGGGGAAGCCGCGCCTCATCCGAACCGATATCGCGGTGCTCTTCGTCGGCGACGAGGCCGAGAAGCAGGCTCTCCTCCTCGGCGAGCCCGACCTCTTCTTCACCACGCCCGGCTACGACGGCTTGCCCCTGGTGATGCTGCGCCTGGCAGAGGTGGGGTTCGAACGCCTGAAAGAACTCATCACCGACGCGTGGCGCATGCGTGCGCCGGACGCGCTCGTCGGCGACCTCGATGAGGCCGGCGTGTCGTCCAACACTGATCCGGGGTGAACGCTTGACCGGCCGCCGAACGTGACCTGAAGGCGTCGTCTGCCCGCCCGTGCCCGCAGGGGATCGTGGGCGGGCAGACGACCCGTCTTTCAGCCTTGTTCCAGTCGCCTGGCGCGACGCTTCCGGCCCAGGTACGCGAGTGCCACGCCCGCAACGAGCAGCAAGGCACCGATAGAGATCATCTGTAGGAAGTGGGACATACCGGTGAAGGGCAGCGGACCCGGGCTTGCGCCATGCCGGGGCGGCGGCTTGGTGGGCGGCGGAGAGGTGGGAGGCGGAGAAGTCGGCGGCGCCTTGGAGACGTACACGCCGGCGTCGATCGTGTGGTCGACCTCTCCTGGTTTGCCCGGCGCCGTGACAGGTGCGTGTCCGTTGCACGGCTGCCCGGTCGTCGGCGGGATCACGTTGGAGTCATGTGCCCGGTCGTTACCGGCCAGCGGGAGCGTGAACCGCAGCATGGCGGCCGGCGGCCGACCCGGCACATTGCCGGTGTTCGCGGTGCACACGTCGAACTGCACCGTGTACTTCGCACCCGGCGTGAGCTGCTGGGCGGCGCCGACCCCACCGAAGTAGTACTCGCCGGCGGCATCGGTCTTGGTCGTGGCGACCTGCCTGCCACTGGCGCTCACCAGGTTGATCGTCGCGTTCGGCAGCGGCACTTCCGCCGGATCCTGGATCCCGTTGTGGTCGCCGTCGAACCACACCAGGTTGCCGATCTGGATCGGAGCGTTCGCCGCCGCGTACGCGATATCGCCGAGCCCGCCGGCCTTACCGAACCCGTTCTGGCTCGCACCGACGAACTGGTACGCGTTGGCGGAGTGGTTGTTACCGGGCCCCTGACCGGTCTCGACGTTGTAGTAACCGGTCCCGTCAGTGCCGTAGTTGTCGGTCGGGTCCATCTCTGTGCTGATGACCCATTGCTGCTGCGGAATGTAGGCAACCGACCCTTGCGAGGCTTCGTTGTGCACCCCGACGGGATCGTTCGGTGCGCCGTTGTTCCGAACGTAGTCGCCCGGGAAGTATTCGACGACGCCGCTGTTCTCGCCGCCGTCGGTGGCGTATTTAGCGTGGTTGGGGCAATTTCCGGTGCCTTCCCACGAGTATCCACCGGTGGGTTTGGCGCAGGCCATGTTGATGTCACCACCGGACATGCCGCTTTCCGGGGTGTTGTTGAGCGGCCGGGGGTCCTGTCCACCCGCACCGACATCCATGAGCCGGTCGCGGAAACCGAGGATCATCGACCCGTCCCGCGTGAAGGCGAGGCTGGCGAGCTCGGGCTGCGGATCGACGATGACATTGCTGATCCTGTGCTTGTCCCAGGTCAACAGGTTGGTGTTCCACGGGTTCCACTGGTTGGCCTGGGCGATTCCCTCGGCACCGCGATAGACGGAACCGCGCTCGCCGGTGAGCGGGTGGGTCATCACCGTGGCGAACCGCTTGCCGTCGTAGGCGTAGACGACGGCTTTCAGGTCTCCGCGGTTCTGCGTGCTCTCGGCGTTACACACGCCGCCGACGTAGAGCGTGTTGTTGTGCGTGGTGAGTCCGAACGGCCGCCAGTCGGTGCGCGCCGCGCAGCCCGGGTTCGGGATGGGCACCGTCGCTCGGGGTGCGGATGCGGCGGCCCTGGTCGCGTTGAAGCTGACCAGGGTCCGGGTCCGCAGGTTCACCGCGTACAGCGTCGAGCCGTCCTCCGACAGAGCCAGGCCGCCGATGCTCTCCTTACCTGGCGCATTGGTGAACCCAGGGTCCTTGTTCAGGTTGGCGGTGTCGTGCGGCGTCACCGCGGCGCCCGGCACCTTCGCGAACAGGGTCGGTGCGCCCCCGCCGTTGGCCGGTACGGTGTAGATCGCGTTACCGCCGTTCGGCCCGTACGGGCTGTGCCGCCGGGCGAACGCGCCCTGGAACAGCCGGTGCCGGTACCTGTCGTAGGCCAGCGCGTACGTCGTGCCCACCTGGGATTGCGTGTCGAGCACGCTCGGGCACGCCGCGTGGTCAGGACACGTACCCCGAACGTTCGTCCCGAACGCCACCAATGACCGGGTGTCTTTCCCGCCGGGACCATTCTGGATCGGCACGAAATACCGCGAGTCCGGCAGCGCATAGTCGGCCGCGTCCCAGACCCCGGTGATCACCGAGGCGTTCTTACCACCCGACACGTCCACGAAGGTCGTGAAGCTGTCGAAGTGGTTCGCCGCCGTCGAGGCCGGCGCCGCCCGCAGATAATTGCTGTACGGCGCCGGGACGGTGACATCCACGCGGTAGTGGCCGCCGGTCAGCGCGGTCGACCGGGAGACCGCCACCTTTCCGGTGGCATCCGTGATGCCGGTGACATGATGGCCGGCCGGGTCGGTCAACTGGACCTTCATGCCCCGCTGCGGCGCGTCCATGGTCGCGTTGATCACGCCCGTGCCGAAGAAATCCCGCAGCACCTGAACTGTCAGTGTGCCGTCGCCAGTCGAAGCGGCGGCCGTCCCCGGCGTCGCGGCCATGGTGCTACCCGCCAGCAAGAGAACGCTAATGCCCACTCGCGCCAGCGGACCCGTACGCTTCCCGGCCGTCCGGCGCATTCTTGTATCGACTCGGCCCATAGGCCATCACTCCCTTGTCATGTGAACCAGACACCCGCTTCGAGCTGCACATTCGCTTCGCGGCCCCGGGTGACATGCCGACCACGAAAAGAGGCCCACCGCTGTTTCCGTGGGCCCTGCTTCGCGATTTTCCCGAAGGTTGAGTCAGAGTCCGCCGCGCGTGAGGGCGTCATGCCGATCGGCGTATCCAGGCTGTGGGCGCACGGGTCAGTAAACGCACGCGCGTTCGTGGCCGGGGACGGGACTTCGCCCAGGCTTATCGTGGGGAGAACACGGTGGAACACGGTGCCGATCGGGGCGATGGAAGCGGCTGCGGTGCACAGAATCTCCGCTCCGATTGCGCGGTTTGCTGCGCAACTCAATCACCGTGTTATCGCCCCCAGCACCGATCGCCATACGCCAGCGGCGCGTACACCGTACTCGACGCCGTCGAACCCTGCCTTCACCCGGCGGGAACCTGGACAGGACACGACATTCGCCCCGAAACCATCACAGTTAACGACTCGCAGAAATGGAACAGAGTCAGAATGGTCGTCCCAAGAACCCCACCGAGCACAATACTGTACCGCGTGTGCGCCAAGAGTAAGATCGGGGAAATCAGAGGATGAATGCGTGGAACGTGTAGCGTTGCGCCGCGTGCGGAGCATAAGAACCCAGCAGGATCATTCGCGGCGTGCGGCCGGCCGGCGCCGATGGCTGCGGCCACGCTGGGCGGCAGCCGTCATCGCCGGTGCGGCCGTTACGGTGGCCGCCCTCCTGGTCGCCGGTAACGACTCCACCCCTACCGGTCCGCGCGCATTGACCTCGGATCAGGCCAACCGTATGGCGATCATGCGGTTCCGCAACTACCAGGCGGGCGGTCGCGCCGTGACCATCAACGTGCCGGGCACCGCCGGCGGGCTGATCATCACCGGATCCATCGACTACCGCGACAAACTCGGTTACGGCGCGGTGCACGGCACCGGACGCGATACGTCCAGCGACGGGCTGATCGAATGGACGGCCACCACCGTGTTCGTCCACCCGATGGCGGACGCCCCGGCGGAGGCCCCGGCATCGCCGCCGGGGTCGGGTTGGTACGGCCGTGCGCTGCGGGCGTCCGGCAGTTCGCTGGACAGTTCGCTGGCCATCGCACTGAGTCTCGGTAGCGACAGGCCGGACAATGCCGAACTACTGCCGCAGAACGGTGCCGCCTGGGTCGGAAAGGACCGGTTGAACGGGCACCAGGTGGACGTCATGACCGGGCCGAGCGCCCGTGCCACGTCCGGCACGGCGGGTTCCGTGCGCTACTGGATCGGCTCGGACGGCACCATGTACCAGGTTCACGTCGGTGTGGCTTCCGAATCGCAGCCGGTGCTCATCGATTTCGACACCCAGAAGTACGTTCCGGTCCGGCCGGTGCCCGGCATCACCCCGACGCGGTAGCCGCCACTCAGGACGTCTGCACCCGCGCGCCCGCGGCGAGCAGTGACGCCGGCGGCAGCGGGATGCCTTTCGTGTCCGGCAGGGCTGGAACGGCCGGAACGGCGGTGGCGCCCGTGGTGGTGGCGTTCGGGAACTGTGGCTGAGTGGCGGGCGCCGCCACATTGGTGAACGGAATACCGCGAGGCGCCTTCGGCGTCGCCCACGTTCCGGACGGCGAGGACGACCGGGCGGGAAGCGGGCAGGACGCGGTCTTCGCGAGATGGGCGGGCACCGTGGTTCGTAGATCGTTGCCGCGCAGGCAGTTGCTCCGTCCCCGCGTGGCGGTGGGGAACGTCCAGCCGACGTCAACGCCATTGGCGGCGAAGGTGTTGTCCAGGATCTGGTTGCCGTCCGGCGGTATGTCAGCGGTCGCGGTGATCACCAGCCCGGCGTTGCCGTTGTCGGCGATTCGGTTGCGGACGAACCGGTTGTCGGTGCCGCCATCGATGCCGATGCCGATGCCCCACCCGCCGTCGGCCTGTTCGGGGGTCGCCGTCTGCTGGTTGGCCGCGATCAGGTTGCCCGCGATGACGGCACCCTGCTGCGGGAGCAGCTTCTCCTGGTGGTCGGAGTCGGTGGTGAGTCCGACCCGGTTACCGACAAGGCGGTTGCCGACCACGTACATGTCGCCACTGGCATTGGTGCCTTCGTAACCGACCGCGTTGAGTTCGGCGATGTTGTCCCGCACCACGACGCGACACGGCCTGCACTGTCCGACGTAGATCCCCGAGTCGGCCCCGCCCGACGCGTACGAGTGCTCGATGACACCGTCCTGCGCGGAGAACGAGTAGATGCCGTACAGCCCGTTGCGGGTCGCGGTCACGTAGGAGACCAGGAATGATTTCAGGAAGGCGACGGGCTCATCGCCGGTGTCGTAGCCGCCCG
Source organism: Actinoallomurus sp. CA-142502 (assembly GCF_050936355.1). Classification (NCBI taxonomy): domain Bacteria; kingdom Bacillati; phylum Actinomycetota; class Actinomycetes; order Streptosporangiales; family Thermomonosporaceae; genus Actinoallomurus; species Actinoallomurus sp. CA-142502. Next base: position 4,666,804 of record NZ_JBNJMY010000001.1, on the reverse strand, counting down.
ACCGCCCCGGCAACCCGGCGACCGCCTCCGCCGAACCGGTGACCAGGACCCCGTTCTGCGTGTTGTTCTCCACGGTCAGGTTCTCCACGGCTACTCCGGGAGCGGCGACGACGATGCCGTTCGGCTGCTGCAACCGCCCGTCGATGACGACCTTGTCCCGAGACTCGCCCCGAAGAGTGATGCGAGCCGTGGAGATCTTCACCGACTCGTGGTAAACGCCCGGCGCGACCAACACGAGATCGCCGGGCCGAGCCAGAGACACCGCAGCCGAGATCGTCGGGGCGTCGGCCGGCACTTTGATCGTCACATGCACACCGGACGGTCGTCGGCCGGGGCTCGATCCGTCATCGCCGGAGCCGCAGCCGGCCAGTACGAGTGCCAGTGCGCCCAGCACGGCGGCCGACACTCGAAAACCGAGACGAGGCATGGCCGCATCCTGGCACGGGCGTCCGCCGGATTCGGCGGCGTCAGGACGGATATGGCATTGTTCACACTGTGCGCCTACCCGACTCCCGCCCGTCACGCCGCACGTTCCTCAGTGCCACCGGCACCGTGGCGGCCGGCACCGTGGCGGCCGCTGGCCTCACCGCCGGGTGCGAATCGCGTTCCGCCCAGTCAGACCCGTCCGATGCCCCCGCGCCGACCCCATCGGTGTCACCAACGGGCCGGTACCAGGCGGGCGTCACGCTCCCGCAACCGGCCCAACCGAACCTGCTGGCCGTGGTGGCCGACGTCGGTGACGCCGTGGCCGTCGGCCCGTTGCTGGTCGAACTCGGCCAGACCATCCGCACACTCACCTCGGGGACCGATGCACGACTGCTGGGCCTGCCGCCGGGCGATCTCACCGTGACGATCGGGGTGGGCCCCCGGCTGGTGCGCACGGTCGATCCTTCCCTGCCCGGCGCGGTGGACCTCCCGCGATTCTCCCGCGAGAAGATCGCCCCACAGGCACGCGGCGGTGATCTGCTGATACAGATCTGCGCCGGCGACGCCTTGGTGATACCGATCGTCGCCGCCGCGCTCCTGGACCAGGCCGGTGACCGGATACACGAACGCTGGCGGCAGTCCGGACGCCGCGGTTCGAACATTCCAGTAGGTCAGGGCCTTACCGCGCCACGCAATCTGCTCGGTTTCATCGACGGCATCGTGGGCCCCCACACGCCGGTCGAACAACAACGCCATTTGTGGTTGGCCGGGCCGGCTCCAGTCGCCGGCGGCACCCTTGCCGTACTACGACGCATGGAACTCGACCTGCCGCGGTTCGCCAAGCTGTCCGTCGCCGACCAGGAGGCCGTCTTCGGCCGACACCGAGCCACTGGCGTGCCCCTGTCGGGTGACACCATCGTCTCGGACCCTGACCTCGGCGCCAAAACGCCGGACGGACGCTACCTCGTCCCGGCGGACGCCCACGTCCGCAGAGCGAACCCCAACGTGGTCGGCGTCGGCCTCATGCTCCGTCGCTCCTACAGTACCGACGAACCCTCCCCCGGCCTGCTCTTCATGAGCTTCCAGAACGACATACGAACATTCACCAGCACCCTCACTCATATGGATGATTCCGACGCACTGATGAAATTCACGACCACGACTGCCAGTGGGACCTTCCTCATACTTCCCGGCTTCGACCGACAACACCCGCTCGGCGCCCAGCTCTTCCGCTGAACAGGCCGAGAACGGCCGCGCGGCCGCTCATCCATTTCCGCTGCGAAGCGCCTGCGTGCCGATCACGGACAACAGCTGCAGCTTGTCGTGGCTCTCGCTGCCCGGAACCGCGGTGTAGACGAACAGGAGGTGCCCCTGCTCCGGGTCGAGCAGCGTCTGGCAGTTCAGTTCCAGCGCGCCGAGCTCGGGGTGGACGAAGCGCTTGGACGCGTCGGGACGGATGCCGATCTCGTGGTTCTTCCACAGGCTCCGAAACTCCTCACTCTGGGCGAGGAGAAGGTCGGCGAGATGCGCCGCCCGCGAACCGGGTCCGCGCAGTGTGACGATCCCGCGCAGACCCGAGACGAACATCCGTGAGAGGAACGGGTGGTCTTCGGGCGCGTACAGCTCCCGGGTCGCCGGGTCGGTGAACCAGCGGTAGCCGCGGCTGCGCGCCGGGCCGGTGTATCCGGTCGTGTCACCTGTGAGCGCGACGCCGAGCGGGCTCTGCCGCAGCGTCTCACCCAGCTCGGTGACGATCTCCGCGGGAGTGTCAGCGAGACGATCGAGCACGCGCAGCAGGCCGGGGCTGATGTGCTCACTGGTCGCGCCCCGGGCGGGGGGATTGTGCCCGGCGAGCCGGAACAGGTGATCACGCTCGTCGAGCGAGAGGTGCAACCCCTGCGCGATCGAGGCGATCATCTGCTCGGAGGGCTGGGGCCCGCGTTCCCGCTCCAGTCGCGCGTAATAGTCCGTCGACATGTGGCACAGCGAGGCCACCTCCTCCCGACGTAGCCCGCTGGTCCTGCGGCGTCGCCCACGCGGGAGACCGACGTCCTCCGGTTGCAGCGACTCCCGGCGGCGCCACAGGAACTCGGCCAGTCCAGCCCGGTCGATCACGACCTGCCTCCCTCTCTCCCCGATGCTCCATCGTTCCTACCGCAGGTACGCGCACGCCAGCCACGGAGCGTCGATCCCCCCTTCGGGCCCATCGCCCACGGGACGAGCGAACCCGTCAGCGCAGGGTGGTGCCGGGCAAGGAGTCCAGGAGGCTGAGTTCGTCGCGAGTGGGCAGGCCCTCCCAGTCGCCGGAGGAGGCGACGGCGAAGGCGCCGGTGGTGACGGCTCGGCCCAGGCGGGCGGCCGGATCCAGCCCGTCGAGCAGGCCGGACAGGTATCCGGCGACGAAGGCGTCCCCTGCCCCGACCGGGTCGGCCACCGGCACCTGGCGGGCCGGCGAATGCGCGGTCGCCGCCGTGGTGTGGACGGTGGCACCGTCCGCGCCGCGCTTGATCACTATCTCGGCGACCCCGGCCTCCAGCAGCGCCGCCACCCGATCGGCCTCGGTTGTGGCCGGGGCCGGGGCGACCAGTTCCAGCTCGTCCTCCGAGGCGACCACGACCGAGAGCCGGGGCGCCAGCGGGCGGAGCGTCCGGGCCGCCCGGGACCGGTCCCAGAGGGCGGAGCGGTAGTTGACGTCGAGAGACACGGCGGCTCCGGCCGAGGCGGCGGTGGTCACCGCCGCTTCGACGGCCTCGGCGGGCTCGGGTCCGAGCGCCGGGGTGATGCCGGTGACGTGCAGGATCCGTGGCGGCGGGTCCAGCGCGGGCAGCACGTCGGCGGGCGTCAGGAAGGACGCGGCCGAGCCGGCCCGGTGATAGATCACCCGGGTGAGTTCGCCCACCCGCCGCTCGAACAGGATCAGCCCGGTGGGTCCGCGCTGGTCGACCCGGCAGTACGTCACGTCGACCGCCTCGGCCCGCAGGGTGCGTACCACGAGCTCGCCGGTCTCGTCGGCGCCGACCAGGCCGGTCCACCGCACCCGGTGCCCCAGGCGAGCCAGGCCGATCGCGACGTTGGACTCGGCTCCCGCGACCGAAAGCCGCATCGCCCCGCCGAGTCTGATCGGATCCAGGGCGCGCAGTGCGGCCATGGTCTCCCCGAATGTGGCCACGTCGATCACAGGATGTCCTTGAAGGCGCGGATGCGGGCCCGGAGTTCCTCGGTGCTTCCCCCATTCGCGGCGTCGCCCACCAGTGGCGAGCCCACCCCGACGGCGATCGCGCCCGCCTGCAGGTAACCGGCCGCCGCCGCGGCGTCCACGCCTCCCACCGGCATGAACGGCACGTGGGGGAACGGATCGCGCAGCGCGCGCAGGTACGGGACGCCGCCGAGTGAGGCGGGGAACAGCTTGACGGCGGCCGCCCCCGCCTCCAGCGCGGCCACGACCTCGGTGGGCGTGAGCGCGCCCGCGAGGACGGGCAGGCCGAGCCGGCGTCCGGCGGTCACCCCCTCCCCGAGCGCGGGGGTGACCAGATAGGACGCCCCCGCCTCGGCGGACCGTTCCGCGTCCTCGGCGGTGACCACGGTGCCGGCACCGAGCCGGACGCCATCCCCCAGGGCCGCCCGCGCCCGGCGGATCACTCCCAGCGCGTCCGCGGACACCAGGGACACTTCCACCAGCTCCACGCCCTCCTCGACGAGCGTGATCACCGTGCGCAGGGCGGCATCGGCGTCGCCGCCCCGCACGATGGCCAGCATCCGCCGGGCGGCCAACGCCTCCCGCAGCTTTTCGGCTGCCTCGTCCCGTTCTGCCTGTCCAGCCATCGCCCTTCCCGTTCCGCGGCCGCCTCCGGCCGCCTGCTCAGCTCGGTGAAGCGGACGCCCGCCGTCCGGTGGCGCCCCGGCTCGACGCGGAGGCCGGGCCTCGGAAGGCCCACGCCAAGGCCCGTGGTCGCTCACGGGAAACTCGGCAGCCGCAGGTCGTCGAGGATGAGTCGCAGGTCGCGTTCGCTCGCGGCGTCCAGCGGAGCCGCCGGGGCGCGTACGGCGGGGTCGGAGATCACCCCGCGGTGGACGAGCACGTGCTTGTGCACCGCCCAGGCGATCGGACCCTGCATGCCGAACCTGATCAACGGCAGCAGGCGCGCGAACCGCTCCCGCGCGTCCGCGTCGCGGCCCTCCGCCCACGCCGACAGGACCGCGGCGAACACGTCGGCGAACTCGCAGGCCGGCATGGTCCCCACCGCGCCCCGTCCGTACTCCTCCAGCGCGAACAGCGCGTTCTGCCCGCCGAGGACGGCGAAGTCGTCGACGGCGTCGACGAGCGCCGCGACCTTCGGCGCGGTCGGCTGCGCCTCGATCTTGGCGGAGGTCACGCCGTCGAGCTTGCTCAGCTCGACCAGGGTCGGCACCGGCATCGAGACGCCGGTCACGGCCGGCGCGTCCTGCACCATCACCGGCAGGCCGCTCGTGCTCGCCACCGTGCCGTAGAAGTCGACCAGTTGTGCGGGCGACGCCTTCACCATGAACGGCGGCAGCACCATCAGCGCGGTGGCGCCGGCGTCGCGGGACAGCTGTGCCTGCTCCACGGCGGTGACCGTGCTCGTCGCGCCGATCCCCGCCACGATCGGCATGCCCGACGGCACCCGCGCCGTGAACACCTCCAGCATCCGCGCCCGCTCGTCCGCCGTCAGCGCGAACCCCTCACTGGCCATCCCGAACGTCGCCACGCCGTCGACTCCGCACCACAGCGAGAAGTCGACCAGCCGCGCGAGCGACTCGGTGTCGAGCGAGCCGTCGGAGTGGAACGGCGTCGCGAGGATCGGTATCAGCCCGGCTACGGCATGCGTCATGGTCAGCCTTCCTTCACGCTGGTCGTCGACACGGCCTCACGGCGCACGAACTCGGCGTCGACGTCGACGCCGAGCCCCGGCCCGGTCGGTAGCGGCACGGCGTCGGGCGGCAGGTCGAGCGGCTCTCGAAGGATGCGGGTGGCCGCGCGCAGGGTCGAGGGCTGGTACTCGAACAGCAGCAGGTTCTCGACCGCGGCGGCCACGTGCAGGCCGGCGGCGAGGGACACGGCCAGGCCGACCGAGTGGTGTGGCGCCACCGGCAGGTGCCGGGCGGCCGCGAGTTCCGCGATCGCCATCGCCTCGGTGATGCCGGTGCGCCCGACGTCGGGCTGGGCCACGGACAGCGCCCGCGCGCCGAGCCACTGGTCGAACTCGTACCGGTTGCGCAGCGTCTCCCCCACCGCGACCGGCGTGGCGAGCAGGCCCTGCAACTCGGCGTGTCCGGCGACGTCCTCCGGCGGGAGCGGTGCCTCCAGGAACAACGCGCCGCGCTCGTCCAGCGCACGGCCGAGGCGGATGGCGTCGCGCCGATCGTAGGCCCAGTGCGCGTCGACCGCGACGCGCACGCCGGGGGCCGCGGCGGCGACCGTGTCGTACGTCGCGAGGTCCGCCTCGACGCCGTGGCCGAGGTGCAGCTTGATCGCGGTCACTCCACGCCCGGCCCAGTCGGCGGCGAGCCTCGCCCGTTCGGCGTCGGTCGGTACCGGCAGCCCTGATACGTAGCAGGGCAGCCGGTCCCGGTACGCCCCGCCGAGCAGGACCGCGACCGGCAGACCGTGCGACCGGCCGGCGAGGTCCCACAGCGCGATGTCCACCGCCGCGAGTGCGTCGGCCTGGTGCCCGACGAGGTGACCGCGCTCGCGCATGAGCTCGCGCAACGCGAACGACACGGGCCGCACCTGGCGCGGGTCGGCGCCGAGCAGCTGTGGCGCGAGCAGGGTGTCGATCGCCGTCTGGACGATCTCGGGGCCCACCGGTGCGAGCGCCTCACCCCAGCCGGAGACGCCGGACTCGGTGACCAGCTCGACGAGCACGGTCTCGTACCGTGCCGAGTACAGGCTGCGCCACGGCTCACGGATCACATAGCCGTCGTCCGGGGCGAGGGCGCCTCCGTCGCGACGGCGTCCGAGATACACCCCCTCCTCGTCGTCGGGCGCGAGCTTGAGCGTGTAGGTCCGTACCTCGGAGATCCTCATCAGACCCCAATCATGCAGATAACGCTTGACAGCGACCATATTACGCATACTCTGTCTGCATATTGCACGGCCCTTGCACATTATGGGACCCATCAACCACTGTCAGGAGTATGAATTGGCGACGACGGAGGGTTCGGGATCGCGGGACAGCGGCACCAACCAGAGCGTCGAGCGCTCGGCCGCGGTGCTCCGCGCGTTCCTGGACGGCGGTGTCGGCGGCCGGGCCGAGCTGCGCGTCGCGGATGTGGCCCGCACGGTGGGCCTCGGGGTGTCGACCACGTCCCGGCTGCTCGCCACGCTCGAGTCGGTCGCGTACGTCGAACGCGATCCGGTCAGCCAGCTCTACCGGCTGGGACCGGCGCTGATCACACTGGGCGGCGCCGCGGTCAACCAGCACCCCGTCCACCGGGAGGCGCGGCCGGTCGTGCAGATGCTCGCCTCGAAGTACGGGTTCGGCGCGAACGTCGCCATCCGCCGCGGCGACAAGGTGTTCTACCTGCTCAACGCCGAAGGCCCCATCGCGGGCAAGTCGTACACGCTGATGGGGCAGAGCAACCCGCTGCACGCCACCGGCCTCGGCAAGTGCCTGCTGCTCGGCCTTTCGGCGGCAGAGCGCCGCGACCTGCTCGGCGAGTCCGGCCTGCACGGCTTCACCCGCAACACCATCACCACGCATGAGGCGCTGGACGACGAGCTCGCCCTGGTCGGGCAGCGCTCGTACGCGATGGAGCTGGAGGAACTGGCCGCCGGTCGCGCATGCATCGCCGCCCCCATCCGCGGCCGCGACTCCCAGGTCACCGCCGCCATCTCGTTGTCGGGCCCGCTCTCCCTGCTCGACCTGTCCACCAGGGAGACCGAGCTGGCCCAGATCGTGATCGAGAGCGCGGACCGCATCAGCATCGGCCTCGGCTATCTCGGCCCGCACGCCGGGCCGTCGGCCGGTACGGCGTCCTCATCGAGCCGACAGTGACGAACACCGCGAAGGAAGGTCTCATGAACACACCCCGGGTGCTGGTCACCGGAGCCGCCGGACGCATCGGACAGCACGTCGTCGCGGCGCTGGCCGCCGCGGGTCACGCGGTGACCGGCCTGGACGCGCGAGCGCCGCTGTCGCCCGTCGCCGGGGTGCGGTACGTCACCGGGCGGCTGGAGGATCTCACCCCGGCGGACGCCGTGTTCGACGACGTCGACGCGGTGATCCACCTGGGGGCGCTGATGTCGTGGAACGACACCGAGGCGGCCGCGATGGTGGACTCGAACGTGACGGGTACGTTCCGGCTGCTCGAGTCCGTGGCCCGGCGGCCGCTGCGCCGGTTCGTGTTCGCCAGCACCGGCGAGGTGTACCCGGAGCTGACGCCGGTGTATCTCCCGATCGACGAGCATCACCCGCGCCGCCCGACCAGCTACTACGGCATGACCAAGGCGCTCGGCGAGGAGCTGGTGCGCTTCTACGAGCGCAAGCACGGCCTGCCCGCGGTCACCCTCCGCTTCTCGCACGTGCAGGATCCCGAAGAGCTGCTCGACCCGGAGAGCTTCTTCTCCGGCCCGCGCTTCTTCCTCAGCCGGCGGATCGCGCGGGAGCGCGCGGCGGGCAACGAGCGGTCCGCCGCCGCCCTCGCCGCGCACGCCGACGGCGACAAGGACGCCCTCATCGCGGCCACCAGGGAGGACGGCATGCCCGTGCGCATGGGTATCCTGGCCGCCTCCGACATGGCCACGGCCGTTCTGCTCGCGCTGGAGTCGCCACGCGCCGTCGGACAGACGCTGGGCGTCGGCCCCGACGAGCCGGTCGACCTGGCCGAGCTGGCCCGTGAGATGGGGCGGCGGACGGGGCTGCGGGTCGCCGAGATCACCGTTCCCGACACCGCCGCCAACTACTGGACGCTCAACGCGCGTGCGCGGGAGCTGCTCGGCTTCCGCCCGGCCCTCCGCTACGACGACATGGTGGACCGCGCCGTCACCGCGTGGGCTGCCCGCTCGGCCTGATCCCGTCACCCCCCTCTCTCCATCCGCCGGAGGTAGCCATGAATTTGGATCGACGACAGTTCCTGCACAGGGCCGGACTCGGCACCCTCGCGGTCGCGGGCGCCGGCGCGCTCGGCGCGTGCGGCGGCGGTGATACCTCCTCCGACGGCACCATGACGCTGGACTTCCCCACCTGGCAGGGCGACGAGGCCGGCGTCAAGACCTGGTGGCGACAGGCCATCGCGTCGTTCCAGCAGACGCACCCCAAGGTGACGATCAAACTGCAGCAGGTGCCGTTCGCCACCTACACCGACACGCTGACCTCGCGGTTCTCGGCCGGCAAGGCGCCCGACATCGTGCACCTGCCGACGACCACGTTCGGCTCGTTCGCCGCGCAGGGCTGGCTGGCGAACCTCGATGACCGGCTCAAGGGCACCGACATACTGGGCAACTGGACCAAGGTCCAGAAGACCATGATGTGGGACGGCCACAACGTCGGCCTCCTCGTCCTCGGGTACGCCCCGGTCCTCTACTACAACGAGAAGCTGCTGAAGGACGCGGGCGTGGCGGTGCCGACCACGTTCCCCGAGCTGATCGCCGCGGCGGCGAAGCTCACCAGCGGCGGGGTGTACGGCTACGGCGCCACCACGACCTCGCATCCCGGCACGTACAGCGAGGCCACCTGGATGGTCTACGGCGCGGGCGGCGGCTGGAGCGCCGGGGAGAAACTGCGCTTCACCGACCCCGCCGTGGTCAAGGCGATGGACGACTACCGCACGCTGGCGAGGTACTCCCCCAAGGGTGTGCCGTCCGAGCAGAAGCGCACGCTGTTCTTCGACGGCAAGATCGCGATGATGATCGAGGGACCGTTCGTGTACGCCGGCCTCGACAAGGCGGCCGCGTCCGTGAAGTCGCACGTCAAGCTCGCGAAGGCGCCGTTCGTCCAGCAGCCCGGCTACCCGTCCAACAGCATCCACGTCTCCACCCAGGCCAGCAAGAAGAAGGCCGACATGGCGTGGGAGTTCATCAAGTCGCTCACCACGCCCCAGACGCAGGCGTCGTACGCGCAGCTCTACGGCGTGCCGTCGCCGCGCAGGGGAGCCGTCACCCAGGCGATGATCGACAAGCGGCCTGAGCTGGGCCTGTTCCAGTCGGTGACCGACAGCGCGGTCGACGCCACACCGGACAACAAGGACATCGTGACCAACTTCAGCGAAGTCCAGAAGCTCATCATGGACGCCTGCGTCCGCCTGCAGACGTCGTCGACCCCGACCGCGACGGTCATGGCCGATCTGCAGAACAAGGTCAACGGAGCGATCAAGTAATGACGGACCTGACAGCCGCCGGCCGCGGCGTCCGGCGCCGAGGCCCTCGGACGCGGTGGGGGCGCGTGCGGGAGCGCGGGTACCCCTACGCGCTGCTGAGCCCGCCCGCACTGCTCGTCCTCGGCCTCATCGCCTACCCGGTCGTGCTCGTCGTCGAGATGAGCCTGCGCGACGGCCGGGCGATGAACATCTCGGCGATCGGCCAGGAACCGTGGTCGATCAGCAACTACGTCGACGTCCTCACCGACGGCGACACCTACCACAGCCTCTGGATCACGGCGCTCTACACGGTCATCTCGACGTTCCTGAGCCTGCTGATCGGGCTCGGCACCGCGCTGCTCCTGAGCCGCGACATGCCCGCCCGCCGGCTCCTGCGGACACTGATCCTGGTGCCCTGGGCGGTGCCGGGGGTGGTGGCCAGCGTGGTCTTCCTCTTCATGCTCGACGGGTCGTACGGCGTCGTGAACTGGATCCTGCGATCGGTGGGGCTGACCGAGCACGGCCCCCAGTGGTACTTCGACCCGTCCACCGCGCTCGCGGCCGTCATCGCGCCGACCGTGTGGAAGGGCTTCCCGTTCTTCACTCTGATCCTGCTCGCCGCGCTGCAGGCGATCCCGGACGAGCTGTACGAGGCCGCCCGCGTGGACGGCGCCTCGGCGGCGGCGCGGTTCCGCTACATCACCTGGCCGGCGATCCGCGGGACGACCGTCCTGGGCATCATCCTCACCGGCCTGTGGACGTTCCACACGTTCGACCTCATCTATCCGCTCACCGGCGGCGGGCCGGACGGCGCCACCGAGACCTGGGCGATCCGCATCTACACCGAAGCGTTCTCCTTCTTCCACCCGGGCTCGGCCAGCGCCCTCGGCATCCTGTCGGTCGTGCTGGCCCTCGTGGTGGTCGCCTCGGTGTTCCCGATCATGAGAAAGCAGTTCTTCTGATGGCATCGACGCGAGCGGCGGCCGGCTCCGGCCGGCGCCGGGGTATCACCTTCGTCGTCACGGCCGTGGTCGCGGCGATCGTGATCTTCCCCGTGTACTGGATGATCGTCGGCGCGCTCCTGCCGACGTCGATCACGCTCTCGACCGATCCGCCGCTGATCCCGACGCACGGGCTGACCCTGCACGCCTTCGTCCAGGACCTGACCGCGCGCCCGGTGGCGCACTGGATGCTGAACTCGCTCATCGTCACCGCCGCGGTCAGCGTGATCAGCATGGTGATCTCGCTGCTCGCCGGCTACAGCCTGTCCCGCTTCAGCGGCGTGGGGCCGACGAGCGTGGGGTACACCCTCCTGCTCGCCCGCATGCTGCCCGGCACGATGCTGTCCATCCCGCTGTTCGTGGTGTTCGGCAAGCTCGGCCTCATCGACAGCCTCGGCTCGCTCATCCTCGCCGACATCACGATCACAGTGCCGTTCACCACGTGGATGCTGAAGAGCTTCATCGACAGCGTGCCGCGCGAACTGGAGCAGGCCGCGATGATCGACGGGACCACGCGGCTCGGCGCGCTGGTGCGGGTCGTGATGCCGCTGACCTTGCCCGGCCTCGGCGCCACCGCCGTGTACGCCGCGATCCTCTCGTGGAGCGACCTGCTGTTCGCCCGCACGCTGATCACCAACCCCGACGGCTGGACGATGCCCGTCGGCGTCACCTCGTTCATCGGCGCCCACGACATCGACTGGAGCGGCATGCTCGCCGCCGGCACGCTGTCGATGATCCCGATGATCGTCCTGTTCGTCCTCTTGGAGCCGATGCTCGTTCGCGGCCTCACCTCGGGGGCGACGAAGGGATGACCCGACCCACCGCCGTCGTCACCGGGGCGGCCCGTGGCATCGGCGCGGCCGTCGTCGAGGCACTCGTCCGCGACGGCTTCGACGTCGTCGCCGTCGACCGCGACCAGGACGGCCTGCGCGGGTTCACGGGTACGGCGAACGTCCGGGCTGTCACCGCCGACGCCACCGACGCCACGGCCATGGCGGGCGTGCTCGGCGCCGGACCGATCGCCGCACTGGTCAACAACGCCGCGGCGTACCGGCGGGGGGCCCTGCACGAGTCGTCGGCGGAGGACTGGCAGGCCACGCTCGCCGGAGTGCTGAAGCCGGTCGAGGCCGCGACCCGGGCGGTGCTGCCGGCGATGCTGCGGGCCCGGTCCGGTTCGATCGTCAACGTTGCGTCGGTGAACGGGCTCGTCGGCAATCCGGGGCACGCGGCGTACACGGCCGCCAAGGGCGCGGTGCACGCCCTGACCCGGCAGCTCGCCGTCGAGTACGGCCCGCACGGGATCCGTGTCAACAGTGTGTCGCCCGGTCTGGTCCTCCCCGAAGGCGAGGACGGGCCCGACGACGCCGTCGACCGCGCGCTGCTGGTCGAGCCGTACCCGCTGGGCCGGGTGGGCCGGCCGGACGACGTCGCGGAGGCCGTGGCGTTCCTGGCCGGATCCCGCAGCGCGTTCGTCACCGGCGTCGATCTGCCGGTCGACGGCGGCCTGGTCGTCACCTCGCCCGCCGCCGTCGTCTCGACCGGCCTGCGCGCGGCCTGGCATCGGCCGCCCCTGCACTACCGCGACGACCCGCGACGGCAGGAGGACACCTGACCGCGTCGCCCGCCGGCCGGCACCGGGGTGGACGCAGGCCGCGTCCACCCCGGTGCGGTCACGGTGTCGGCCGACCCGCCGGGCCGGCGGCACCGATCCTCACCGTGGCCCGTCGCCCGTGGACGGCACGACCTTGATGGTCTTCGAGGTCGTGATCGGTGCGAGCGAGCCGTCGTCGGTGTAGGGGCGCATCGAGTCGTTCGTCACCGATACGGTCACCGAGCCGCTTCGCAGCGCGGTGAGCGTCCGGGTCCGCGGGTCGAGGATCGCGACCCTGCCCTTGTGGCGAGCCTCGTCGATGGCCGCCTTCCCGCTGCCGATCGCCAGGTTGGACGAGCCACTCCAGCCGACCGACATCGGGTACCGCAGCGGCACCACACGCGTGCCGGTCGAGACACCCTCCGGCTGAACGATGCTGCCCGAGATCTGCGCGGTCTCGCTCACCTCGACCGAGTCCGGGGCGTCGAGCGTGATGCCCTGCGCGAAGGCGCGGACGTCGGCCTCGATCCACCGCTGGTCCGCGCTCTTCCTCGAGTCGACGGACCAGTCGACCCAGCCGGTGAAACCGCCCCGATCCGGCGTGCCGTACGGGTCCTTGCCCGACGACGGCAGCACCGTGTACGGGACGCCCTCGACGCGGTGGACGTTGGCGACCTGGGCGTGGGATCCGACCATCGCGGCGCCCTTGCCGGTGGAGTCGCGGAAGCCCGTGAGCATCTTCTCGATGAGCCCGACCTCGTCGCGGTCGCCGAGCTGGCTGGCCTTCGTCTCGCTCGGGTCGTCCACCGGATGGTGGGCGAAGACCATGACGTTGTGCACCGACGGGTCCTTCTTCGCGTCGGCGAGCGCCTTCCGCATCATCGGGAGCTGGTCCCACGCGGTCCCGTGCAGCGACCCGAGGGAGCTGGCGAGGAGGATGAACCGCGTGCCCTTGTGGTCGAACGTCCGGTACGGCCGGCCGAACTCCTTGATGAAGTTCGTCAGATCGGACTGGACGTTGCCCAGGCCGTAGGACTCGTGGTTGCCCGGCACGTAGTAGCACGGGATCGAGCCGGTCTTCGGATCCGGCGTGCTGTTCGCCGACGGCTCCTTGCCCACCGGGATGAGGTCGCACCCGGCGTTGGTGAGCACCTGGCGGGCGAGCGCGAGGTCCTGCGGCAGGCCACGGTCGGTGATGTCACCGTTGAGGACGATCAGGTCCGGGTGAGTCTTGCGGATCCGTTCGATGGCGGCCGTCGCGACCTGGGACAGCGCCGGGTTGTCGGCCGTGAACTGCACGTCCGACAGCGTCGCGAACTGCCACGTGTCGTGGCCCTGGAGCAGCGAGCCGTCGTCGGAGACGAGCGGGTCGGGCCGCAGGTCGGGCTGGGCGGGCAGGTCGATCGACGTCGGAACGTCGGCCTCGACGCGGTCCAGGACGAACGTGCCCGCCTTCTGCTGGGCGACGCTCGTGTTGATGCCCTGGAAGCCCGAGATCGCGATCGGGAACGCCGCGTTGGCCGGCAGCGTGAACGTCGCGTACTGCCAGTCGTCGCTCGCGGTCAGGGCGGTGCCGTAGACGCCGTTGCCCTTGCCGTTCGCGTCCGTGTAGGCCAGGTAGGTCAGCCCGCTCGGCACGTTGATGCTCGACTTGATCCGTACCCGCAGGCGCAGCGGCTGGCCGGACACCTGGATGCGCTGGGCCGCCGATGCCGCCGTGATGCCCACGTTGCGCATCGCGTCGAAGTCGATCCGCAGGCCGTCGGGATCCACCGAGAACTTCGTGGCCGCGGTGCTGTTGTTGCGCCAGCGCGCGAGCACGTCGTCGTCGAAGTCGTAGACGGTCTTGGTCTGAACGCCGACCGTGATCGGGAGCCGGACCGACTTGCCGCCCACCGAGACCGTGAGGATCGTGGCCGCGTCGGTGAGCGGGGTGATCTTCAGCTTGCCGTCCACGGGCTGGATGGCGACGACGCCGTGGTCGTAGTCGAGCGCGAGGTCCTGCGGGTCGATCGGGGCCGTGTAGCCCTGGTCGTCGCGGCCGGTCACGGAGACGGTGGTCGCGTCGGCGGGCGTCGCGTCGGCGATCGACAGGCGCTCGGACGACGGCTCGACGCTGTCGACCGGGCCGAGGACGGTCACCTTCTGTCGCGCCTTCTCGTGCCCCACCTGCGCGTTGACCGTGATCGTGCCGTGCGGCCCGGCCTTGGCCGGGGCCTTGAGCGTGCCGCCCGTGACGGACGCTCCGGGCGCGGACCACCGCACGGACTTCGGGTTGACCGTCACCGGCGTCTGGTGGTCGTCGATGCCCTCCGCGACGAGCGTACGGTGCAGCCCGGGGAAGGTCTTGACGCCACCGTCGGCGGACGCCGCACCCGGCGCGGGGTTGACGAGGAGCTGGTGCAGCTTGCCGTCGCCCTTGGAGACGAACACCCCCACGCCGTTCGGGTCGTCGCGTTCGTGTCCGTCGGACGGGACGTTGCGGACGGTCGCGTCGTCCGCGCCGAGCGCGCGGGCGACCATCGTGGTCGAGCCGCCGCCGTCGAGGTTGACCGCGGTCTGCACGCCCATCGTGACGAGCTCACGCGCCTCCTCGTCGATCCCGATGCCGCCCTTGCCGGTGCCGCCCGGGCCGTCCCAGGTGGCGAGCACGAGCGTGTGGCCGCCGTCCTTGAAGCCGAGCGCGGTACGCGGGGCGATCGAGGTGTCGAGACCGTCGACGACCTTGCCGCCGGAGACGATGGTGCCACCGTCGCCGAGCGCGAATTTCATCTTCTTGGCGAGGTTGTCGGCGAGCGCGTAACTGAGCGTCGCCGGGTCGCCGGGCCTCAGCGCGCGGATCGCGGTCGCCGCGGCACCGCGCCCGACGAGTACGAAGCCGTCGCCCGGGATCGTCCCCGAGCCCGCGGGACCGTTCGGCGTGACGGACACGACCTTGCCGTTCTCCACCAGGACCTCGGCGATCTGGTCGTTGGCCACGCTCGTCAGGCCACGGTTGCGGCTGTAGGTGCCCCACGCGGACGTGAACGCGATCATGCCGTCCGCGGGGACCCCGCCGCCGTTCGCGGCGTTGATCGACAGGACCTTGTGGTCCGCGCCCGCGAAGTTCGCGGCCGTGTTGACCGTGAGGTCCACGAGCTGGGCGATGCCGTCGGCGCTGACGCCGACGTGCTGGCGGCCGCCGATGTCGGCGGTCTTGACGAGCCGCCCGTCCTGGATCTCGCCACCGAGCGCCGCGTTGGAGTTGCCGATGTCGAAGAACTCGCCGTTGACGCCCCCGACGGCGCCGGCCTTGTTGGCGGCCGTGCTGAGCGGCCCGCCGGATGCGACCGGTCCGGAGGTCAGCAGGTCGGTGCTGACGGCGCTGTTGGACAGGTCCACCGTCATGAACTGCCCGTCGTACCAGCCTGACTGGGCGAGCGCCTTCAGGTGCCGCAGGCTGATGCCCGGACCGATCATCTCGGTCGTGTCGATCAGTGGGATCCCACCGGTGACCGGCGCGGGCGGACTGCCCTGCGCGTGCGCGGCGACCGGGGAGGCCACCGCGATGGTCGCCGCGGCGAACGCCACCAGCAACGACCGATGGCTCAAGACCATCTTTCTCACATGTACCTCGAATCAGACAAGGAACGGGGGGCAACGCCACCCCGCTACGCCCAAATCGATCTTTGGGCGCGCCTGATCTTCAGAAACCACCCGAAAGCAGACATAGCTCCACTCCGGCCGCCTCATGAACTCCCGAGGAATTGACCGTGCCGAGCCTTGGCGACGCCAGCGGAGGCCCGCATCTGAGGCCGCCGGGGTCCGGCCGACCTTTTCTACCGGGGTTCGGCGGGTACCCGGGCTCGTTGTCCGGCGGACGACTCGCCTTCTCCCGCTTCGCTCGGCCGGGTCCTGCGGGTGGCGAGTGCCGCGGCGACGCAGGCGATGGGGGTGGCCGGGAGGATGTACCGGTAGTCGAAGTCGGCGGTCAGCAACGGAACCATCAGCAGGCCGGCGGCCACCGACCAGGCCAGGGCCGCGTCCAGACGCTCCCGCCGGCGCAGGGCCGTGAGGCCCAGCAGGAGGATGAAGGCCAGGACGGGACCCCGGACGAAGATCCAGCCCTGGTAGGTCCGCAGCCAGCCCGCGTACGGACCGTGGATCGACCCGGTCGGCCCCGGGCCGGCATAGGCGACGACGGCCGCGGACTCCTTGCCCTGCATGAGCGGATAACCCGGCTGTGTTCTGGTGTCGACAGGGAACTCGTACAGCCGCGACACGCTGTGTTTGGGGTAGTCATGGCGGGTCCAGCCGAAGGTGAGCTTCAGCCCGTCGCCGACGGTGGCGGCGTAGTCCCACGGCTGGGCCTCGATCGCCGCCAGCGCGAACCGGCGGCCACGCACGTTCGCCGCGTCGTCCAGGCTCGCGACCGGCGAGCCCTTCTCCCAGATCTGCGACGACGAGGCCTCCCGCTCCCCCACCGGCCGGCGGGGGCACATCATCGCCAGATCAGGCGGCGGCTTGATCTTCGAACAGTCGGCGAACGCGGCCGTACGGCCCCACAGGAAGACACCGTCCACGTTCGTGATCGCGAAATGCCCCGTCGCGGACTGGAACCACAACGCGTACGCGGCGACCGGAAGCGCCGCGGCCCCGGCGACGGCGACGACCGTACGCCAGCCCGCACGCCGCACCAGCAGGAAGACGACGAGCAGCGCGACGAGCGGCAGGCCGACGGTACGGGTCAAGCCCGCCAGCGCCAGAAGGAGACCGGAGGCGATCCCGGCCCGCCAGGTCGGCCTCCGCCGCCAGAGCGCCACGGTCACCGCGCTGAGGCTGAGGAACATGAACAACACGTCCGACATCACCAGCTGCTCGAGCTGCACCTGGTACGCGTCGAACAGCACCGGTGCCGCGGCCAGGCACGCCACCCAACGCGCACGTCCGTAGCGGCGACGCACCAGCGCGTACACCATGACCCCCATGGCCAGCCCCATCAGGTGCTGCACGGCCACGACAAGGACGAAACTGCGGAACGGACGCAGGAACCACAGAAAGAACCCGTAGCCGTCCGGCCGCAACGGATGTGGGAACGGATGCAACCCGATCCGCGTGTAGTCGAAACTGTCGTTGAACCACAACGGCGGGAAGGCCACCAACGCGACGACCCGCAACAACGCCGCGGCGGCCAGCACACAGGCGAACCCCCGATGCGAACCCCACCAGTCCGCCGGCACACGACCGACCACGACGCGACGCTCAACGGACGAAGGCTCCGCCGGACCGGACACCGGCCACTCCCCAGCACGCTCGATTATGAGAAATTCTCATCCAGAACGACGTGTAGCCTGCCAGACCCGCCAAGCCGCGAAGATGACGAGACCATGTCCATCAGACCGCCGGCAGGCGAACCAAGGGCGTCAACAGATGAACACCGCCAACCCCTGGAGTGCGAGCCGTGGTTCCACCAAGTAATCGACGAGGGCCGGAGCACGGAGCGGAACCGCGGAAATCTCCGCGGCCGGCCGGATTCGAGCAGCGGACGCAGGCCAAAGTGGACCGGATTCTGGTGCGTCCCGAGTTCCGGGAAAGTGTCGAGCAGCTGATGCGAGGCCAGTGGCGCGAACCCGTGATCGCGCTACGCATGGACGAGAACTGCGACCCCGGATTCGACGTGCCCGGCAGGCGGCTGGACGGCACCGTCAAGGGGAAGCGGCTCGTCCGCCGTTTCTTCTGGAACATCGCACGCGGCATGGCCGGCCTCGTCATCAACGTTTTCATGCTCTTCACCGCCGGCGGCGTGGGAAACCCGTTCCGGCGGGAGATCCGGGTGACCGGCCCGGCGGACGCGATGGCACTCGACCTCCTGGACAAGCTCCGGCGCGCGAAGGGGCCCTGGCTGGTCTGTTCGCCGTCGAGCCTCGCGGTGGTGGACACCGGATCCACCTACATGGATCCGGCCGACGCCGAGCCGCCCCGAATCCTCTGGCAGGCGCGAAAGCCACAGTGCCCGGAGATCAACCTCCGCACCCGCGCCATCACCTGGCCCGACGGCTCCAAGTTCAAGTTCCCGCTGTACCGCTCCGAAGGGCAGCACCTTCAGAAGTACTACGGGCCCTCGTACACCATCGACTGGCACGGCCGTTCCGACAGCGGACCTGAATGAGCCACACGGGCGGGGACGGATGTCAGGTCCGTCCCCGCCCGCCGTGGTCAGTTGTTCGGAACCGGGATCTTCCACACGCTGCGGCCGAACGTCGCCGCGTAGATCGTGCGGTGGTCTCCGGTGATCTTGATGTCGAACACCGGGGTGTCGGGCAGGCCGTTGCCGAGGCGCTTCCAGTTCTTCTTGTCGTTCTTGTCGTAGAAGATGCCGTAGTCGGTCGCCGCGTACAGCTGGTGGCTCACCTGGTCGTAGGTGAGCATCTCGACCGGCGCGTTCGGCAGTTTGCCGCTGATGTTGTGCCAGCTGTCGCCGCCGTTCGTGGTCTCCCACACGTTCGCCGCGGTGTCGCCTTCCCGGTAGCCGGAGTAGGCGACGTACACATGGCCGGCGTCGGCGGGGTCGACGACGATCGCGTTGACCCACCGGACCGGGAGTCCCTTGCCCGTGAACTCGGTCCAGTGCGCGCCGAGGTCGGTCGTCCTCCACAGCCGGCCGGTGTCGGTGCCCACGTAGATCGTGTTTCCGTCCGCCTTGGCCGGCGCGATCGAGGTGATCGTGGCGTACTGGTTCGCGTAGAACGGTCCCTGGTCGTCCTCGTCCGGCGGCACCGGGCCGGTCAGGTAGTCACCGGGCGGGCTGATCTGGGTGAACGTCGCGCCGCGGTCGGTCGAGCGGTCCAGCACGTTGCCGCCGAAGTACAGCACCGACGGGTTGCTCGGGTCGAGCACGATCGGGGCGTCCGTCGTGATGCGCGCGGAATGCCGCTGCCCGAACCGGAAACCGCGTGAGGTGCCGTCGCTGTCCTCGTGCCGCGTGCACACGCCGACCTGCGAGCACTCGTAGTAGATGTCGTGGTCGCTCGGGTCGATCAGGACGTTGTGCCCGTCGCCGCCGCCGTAGGCGTTCCACTGCGACAGGTCCGACGCGCCGGCGGTGTTGGTCCAGGTACGGACGCTGCCGTTGTCCTGGAGGCCCGAGACGAGCCGGTTCGGGTCGTCCGCCGCCACCGCGAGGTGGTACGACTGGTTCCACGGCGCGTACGTCGCATGGACCCAGGAGCCGCTCGCGCCGTTCCTGTCCGAACGGTAGATCCCGCCGTCGTTGCCGAGGTAGATCCGGTCGGCCACCTTCGGGTCCCACTGCATCGCGTGCTGGTCCGAATGCACGCCGCCCGAGTCGGACCACGTGGCGCCGCCGTCCTTGGACTCACGCAGGCTGACGTCGGCGCTGAAGAGGTGGTTCTCGTCCTTCGGATCCACCCACATGCGCCCGAACCACCACTGGTAGCCACCCGAGGAGCCGGGCCGGCCGCCGGGCGTGAAGGTGTCGCCGCCGTCATTGGAAACGTAGAAACCCTTGTCCGGACCGTACGGGCTGCCGCTGACCACGTACACGCGCTTGGGATCGTTCGGGGCGATCGCGACACCGATCCGGCCGAGACTCGCGTCGCTCTTCAGGCCGGTGCCGGTGGTGTCGGCCGGGTGCGTGCCGACGACGTTCTCCAGCCGCTTCCAGTGGTCGCCGCCGTCGTCGGAGCGGAACAGGCCGGAGCCGACCCCGCCGTACACCCGCGCGCCGTTGTTGCGCTTGTGGTCCCACAACACGGCGTAGACGCGGTCGCCGTTCGTCGGGTCGAGCGCCAGGTCGATGCCGCCCGTGGTGTTGTTCGGCGTCTTGAGCACCAGGTTCCAGCTCTTGCCGTCGGGACCGAGCCGGTAGACGCCCCGCTGACCGGCCGTGCCGGACAGGTTGCCGGCGGCCGCGACGAAGACACGCTTCGGGTTCGCCGGATCGACGACGATCTTCCCGATCGCGCCGCTGTCGGTGAGACCCCACTGCTTCCAGTGCGCACCGCCGTCGGTCGACTTGTAGACGCCGTCGCCGAAGAACGTCAGGCCGCCGCCGGACGGGTTCGCCTCACCGGTGCCGGCCCACAGTGCGCCGTCGGAGCCGAGCGCGATGGCCCCCATCGTCTGCGTCTGGTCCACCGGCCAGGCCGGGGTGAAGGTCTTACCGGCGTCGATGCTCCTCCAGATGCCGCCGCCCGACACCGCCACGTAGAACGTGTTGGGGTGGTTCGGGTCCACGACGAGGTCGGTGACCCGGCCGCCGACGTTGGTGGGTCCGACCTGCCCCCAGTTCCCGCCGCCGGGCTTCAGCGCCCTGGCCTGCGTCCGGGCGCGCTTGATCTGGTCCGGCTCGACGTCGTGGCCGGAGGTGAACTTCTGCGTGAGGTACTCGGCCGGAGCCGTCGGACCGCCGTCTTCCTCCTCTTCCTCCCCGCCCTCTTCTTCTCCTTCGTCTTTTCCGCCGTCGGCATCGCCGTGTACGCGTTCGGCGGCGGCTTCGCTCCGATCGCCGCCGCTCGCGTTGTTCGCTGCGGTGAGCCCGTGGACGAAGAGAGCAACGATCGCGAGGGAGAGCACGCTCGCGAGGATGAGTCTCGGAGTGGTCCAGCGTTGCCGCAGTTCAGGGGGCGAGTCCGGTGCGCCGTGTCCGGTCTCGCCTGGATGATCGTCCGTCATTGCGCCTCCTGGCCGTCGGCGTGGTTCCCGGCCAGACGGTAAAGATCAGACAGGCGCGCGTCATCAGGCACAGGGTGTCCGATATTGGACAAAACGCTGCCACGGCCGCTGTCGTCGCCACGGCCGCCATCGGCAGGCCACCCCGGCACCGGGATTCGTGATCTGCGACCGGGAACCGGTTTTTCACGCGTCACCCGTCGCCACGTGAGTAACTGCGGTCCGCACGTGGCGAGCCGCCCCGTAGAGTAAAAAACATTGGGGCCGATGCGTTTTGTGGTTTTCGGTTATCAGGGGGGCGCGGTGATACCACTGCTACGGCCGGGCAGCGTCACCGGCCGTCGTATGTTGACTGTGAGCTGCGTGTTCTTGCTGGTCATCGTCGGCGTACTCGGAGTGCTATATACGACGATCGCCAATTTGAATGACTCGACAAGCCGGGTGAGACATTCGAAGGCGCTGCTTATCTCGGCTGACCGCCTCGAACGACTGGCCGCCGACTTGGAAAGGGACAAGCGCGGCTTCATCATGACCGGCGACAAGCGCTTCTCGCAGCCGTGGAACACCGCTCGCGCCGCCTTCGCCGCCGAGTCCGCCGAGCTGCGGCGGCACGCCGAGGCGGCCGGTCCGGCCCAGCGCACGCGCGCCGCCGAGATCGTTCGAGTGAGCTCCTCCTACCTGGCCGCTCAACGAAACCCCTCGGCGACGAGCGTCGATCCCCGGGGCGACGAAGGAGAGCGGGGTCTGGGTGACCTTCGGACGCGGTTCGATGGTTTCGCGGCCGCGCAGCGCGAAGCCATCGAGGTGGAGTCCGCGAACGCGAACGCCGCGGCGACCCGCACTGTGATCATCTCTCTGATCGGCGCGGCGATGTGCCTCCTCTCGGTCCCTCTCTTCGCCGGTCATCTGAGCCGGACGGTCGTACGGCCCGTCCGCCGCGTCTCCGCGATGGCCGCTGATCTTGCCCGGGGCGAGCTCACGGTGCGGGTACCCGAGACCTCGCCCGGTGAGATCGGTGTCCTCGAACGCTCCTTCAACACGATCGCCGGCGTCCTCGAGGAGAGCTGCGCCACCGTCCAGAGAAACGCCGAGGAGCAGCGGGCGCTGAAGCGCATCGCCACCCTCGTCACGCGAAGTGCCCCGCCGGAGGCGATATTCAACGCGGCGGCGGCTGAGATGGGCCGCGTCCTGGGCCTGATGTACGGCGTGACAGAACGCTTCGAACCCGACAGCACTTTCACCGTCCTCGGCGCGTGGGGCGTGGCGGAGCCGGTGGTCCCCATCGGCTCACGGTGGCCCCTGGAGGGGGAGACCGTGGCGTCACAGATCATGCGGACCGGCCGGCCTGCGCGGATCACCTACGGTGACGCCACCAGCGACATCGCCCGGTGGTGCCACGAACACGGCTTCAAGTCCGGAGTCGGCTGCCCGATCGTGGTGGACCGACGACTTTGGGGCATGGTGTTCGTCCTCAGCAAGTCCGACGATCCGATGCCCGAAGGCACTGAGAAGCGCATGGTGGAGTTCACCGAGCTCATCGGCACCGCGATCGCCAGTGCCGAAAGCCGCGAACAGCTGCGGGCGTCCCGCGCACGCATGGTGACCGCCTCCGACGCGACGCGCCGCCGTATCGAACGCAATCTGCACGACAGCACGCAGCAGCACCTCATCTCACTCGGCCTGGAACTGTGCGCCATCCAAGAACTGGTGCCGGCCGGCCAGGCCAGACAACGGCTGGCGGCGTCCTCCCGCCGGTTGACCGAGATCGTCGAGGACCTGCGGGAGATCTCCCGCGGCCTGCACCCGGCGATCCTGTCACGCAGCGGACTCGAGACGGCGCTCAAGGCGCTCCGGCACCGCTCCAGCCTCCCGATCGAGCTGGACCTGAACCTCCCCGGCCGCCTGCCCGAGCCCGCCGAGGTGGCCGCCTACTACACGGTGTCCGAGGCGGTGACCAACGCGACCAAACACGCGAACGCGTCCGCCGTCCACGTCGCCATGCAGGTAAGGGACGGGACCGTACACCTGTGCGTCCGCGACGACGGCGTCGGCGGGGCCGACTTCGGCGAAGGCTCGGGTCTCATCGGTATCCGAGATCGCGTTGAGGCCCTGGGCGGGCGCATCGACCTCACCAGCCCCGCCGGGAAGGGAACCTCTCTGCACGCGGAGATCCCCATCGACTGACCGCTTCTCAGCGCTGCGTGGTTCCGGCCTCCAGGTCGAGCAGTGACAGCTCGGCGCGGGTCGGCAGGCCCTCCCAGTCACCGGTGGAGGCCACGGCGAACGCTCCGCAGGCGGCCGCCCGCTCGAGCCGGTCGGGCACGGAAAGGTTCTCGAGCGTCGCGGACAGCAGCCCCGCGACGAACGCGTCACCGGCGCCGATCGTGTCGGCCACCCGCACCCTGTGGGCCGGGCGGTCGACCCGGCCGTCGGCGCCGTACAGTGACGCGCCGCGCGCTCCTCGCTTGATGACGACCTCGGCGACGCCGGCGGCGAGCAGCGCGGCGACCCGGTCCTCCTCGTTACGAGCGTCCGCCGGCGCCGCCAGATGCAGCTCGTCCTCGGAGGCGACCAGCAGACGCGCGTGGGGTGCCAACCGGCGCAGGCACTCCCCCGCCGCGCTCTCCGTCCACAGCCGGCGCCGGAAGTTCACATCGAGACTGATCGGTATGCCGGTGCGGCGCGCCTGCGCGACCGCGGCGTCGACGGCTCCCCGTGCTCGGTCGCCGAGCGCCGGGGTGATCCCGGTCAGGTGCACCCAGGACGGCGGTGGGCGGAAGCCGGCCGTGACGTCCTCGGCGGACACGGTGGAGCCGGCGGATCCGGAACGGTGATAGATGACGCCGCTGAGGTCGCTGATTCGACGTTCGACGACCATGACCCCCGTCTGGCGGTCCGCGTCGACTCGAACCGCCTCCAGCGTGACGCCCTCGGCGCGCAGCGTCCGGAGTACCAGCGCGCCGAGCTCGTCGGCGCCGACGACGCCCACCCAGCTGACGCGGTGGCCGAGCCGGGCGAGGCCGATGGCCACGTTGCTCTCCGCGCCCGCGACCGACAGCGACATCGCTCCGCCGAGCCGCAGTGGCGCGACCGCCCGCATCGAGGCCATGGTCTCGCCGACGGTGAGAACGTCGGTCACGGCCGGCGCGCCTCGTCGACGGCGGCGCGGAAGGCCGACGCCCGAGCGGCGAGCGCGGTCAGATCTCCGCCGCGTGGTGCGTCGCCGAGCAGAGGCGACGCGGCGCCCACGGCGATCGCTCCGCAGGCCAGGTACTCCCGAGCGGCGTCCAGATCGACGCCACCGACCGGTACGACGTCGGTGTGCGGCAGCGGGTCGCGCAGCGCGCGCAGGTACGACGGGCCGAACGCCGACGCGGGGAACAACTTGACGATGTGGCCGGCCTGGTCCGCCGCGATCACCTCGGTCGGGGTGAGGCATCCCGCGAGGACCGGCATGCCGAGCCGAGCGGCCTCGTCGACGCCGGGGCCGGAGCCGGGCGTGACGACGAACGTGGCGCCGGCGTCCTGGACGCGGCGGGCGTCGGCCGCGGTGAGCACGGTGCCGGCGCCGAGGGTGATCCCGAGGTCGGCGGCCGCCAGCCGCGTGATGATCTTCGCAGCGTCGGTGCTGGTGAGGGATACCTCGACCAGTCGGATGCCGGCATCGGCGAGCACCTCGACCGAGGCGACACACGCATCGGGGTCGGTGCCGCGGACGATCGCCAGCAGCCCATCGCTCCGGAGCAGGGATCTGAGGTCGTCAGTGGCTACCATGCGGTGAATGCTCCATTCTCGTCGCGCCAGATCGGGTTGCGCCAGGCGTGGCCGGTCTTGTCGGCACGCCGGACGCCGGCCTCGTCGATCTCGACGCCGAGGCCGGGACCGGTGGGCAGCGACGCGTAACCGCCGGTGAAGTCGAACGGGCGGCGGTCGGTGACGTAGTCGAGCAGGTCGGCGCCCTGGTTGTAGTGGATGCCGGCGCTCTGCTCCTGGATCAGGAAGTTCGGCGTCGTGAACGCCACCTGCAGGCTCGCGGCCAACGCGATCGGCCCGAGCGGACAGTGGGGGGCGAGCAGCACGTCGAACGTCTCGGCCAGTGCCGCGATCCGGCGGACCTCGGTGATGCCGCCGGCATGCGACAGGTCCGGCTGCGCCACCGCGATACCCGCCTGCAGCGACCCCAGGAACTCCGACCGCGAGTAGAGCCGTTCCCCGCAGGCGATGGGCACGCTGCTGCACGCGACGACCTCGGCGAGCCGCCCTCCGTGCTCGGGTAGCACGGGCTCCTCGGCGAACAGCGGATGCAGGGGCGCGAGCGCGACGAGCAGGCGCTTGGCGTCGGCGACGCTCACGCGGCCGTGGAAGTCCAGGGCCATGTCGCGCTCCGGCCCGAGTACCTCGCGGACCGTCTCCGCGCGCTCGATCACCGCCCGGGTGTCGGCCGGCGAGGCCGCGGACGGGAACGGGCCGGAGGCGTTCATCTTGACCGCGGTGAAACCGTGCTCGATCTGTTCCTGGACCGCGTCGCGAAGCTCCGCGGGCTCGTCGCCGCCGACCCAGGAGTACATCCGGACCCGGTCGCGGACCTGGCCGCCGAGCAGGGCGTGCACCGGCAGGCCGAGCGACTTTCCGGCGATGTCCCACAGGGCCTGGTCCAGCCCGGCCACCGCGCTGGAGATCTCCGGGCCGCCGCGGTAGAAGCCGCCCTTGGTCATCACCTGCCAGTGGTCCTGGATGCGCATGGGATCGCGGCCGACCAGGTACTCCGCGAACAGTTCCACCGCCGTGCGGACGACCTCCGCGCGCCCTTCGACGACGGGCTCGCCCCAGCCGACGACGCCGTCGTCGGTCTCGACGCGGCAGAACAGCCATCGCGGCGGGACGAGGAAGGTCTCGATCCGTTCAATCCTCACGCGGTTCCTCCCCGTGCTGTCGCGACGCCGCAGCCCGCTGCGAGTCGGCCTGCGCCTTGTTCAGCAGGTCTCGTACCGCCCGCTCGGCCGCGGCGGGACTACCGTCGCGGACCGCGCTCAGCACCGCCGCGTGGCTGGGGATCGCGTCGTCGATGTGGCCGGCCGCGTGCACGATCTGGTCACGTCGTGCGAGGCCGACCTCCAGCACGATCTCCATCTGTTCCAGCAGTTCGTTATGCGTCGCCACCAGCAGCGCGCGGTGGAACGCCAGGTCCGCGGAGACCGCCGGCTCGGGGCCGTCGGCCGCCACCATCGCGTTCAGCGCGCGTTCCAGCCGTTCGAGGTCGGCGTCGGTGCGGCGTTCGGCGGCGAGCCGCGCCGCCGCCGGCTCGATGATCTCCCGTACCTCGTCGAGCTGCGCCAGGAACCGGTGGTCGACGCCGTCGGCGAACCGCCACCGGATGACGTCCGCGTCCAGCAGGTGCCAGTTGGCGCGCGGCTGGACGAACGTGCCCCGCTTCTGCCTCGCGTCCACCAGGCCCTTCGCGCCCAGCACCTTCAACGCCTCTCGCACCGCCGTCAGGCTGATGTCGAGCTCCTCCTCCAGCGCGTTGACGTTGATGGTGGCGCCTTCGGGCAGCTCGCCGCTCACGATGCGATGGCCGATGATCTCGACGACCTCGCCGTGCAGTCCGCGACGGCGCCTCGAGGCGCGGGTCGGTGATCCGCCGTCCGGCTCGGATGCCGGCTCGACTCGGGCGCTCTCACTCATGCGGAGTCCTTCACGACACTCCACCCGCCGTCGACGGTCAGGGTGGCACCGGTAACGAAAGACGCTCGGGGGGACGCCAGGAACCCGATCGCCTCGGCGATCTCCTCCGGCTGCCCGAACCGGCGCAGCACGGTGGCCTCGATGCTCGCCTGGCGGTCCGGTTCGGAGACCCGGTCCCACGCTCGGGTCAGGATCGGACCGGGCACGACGCAGTTGACCCGCACATCGGGTCCGTACTCGACCGCGAGCTGCCGGGTGAGCGCGGTGAGCCCGCCCTTGGCCGCCGCGTAGGCGGGATGCCCGGGCAGGCCGACGACGGCGTGCACCGACGAGATCACGACGACGTTGCCGTGCCTCTCCCGCAGGTACGGCAGGCAGGCCCGGACTCCGAGGAACGTTCCGGTCAGGTTCACGGCGAGCTGCCGGTCCCACGACGCCAGGCTCAGCCGGTCGGCGGGCGCCACTTCGACGGTGCCCGCGTTGCTGACCAGGACGTCGAGACCACCGAAGCTGCCGACCGCGAGGTCGACGACCCGCTGCCAGTCGTTCTCCGAGGCGGCGTCGGCGGAGATGTACGAGGCGGTGCCGCCGTCGGCGGCGATCGCGGCGACGACCTGTTCACCGCGCGGATCGACGTCGCACACCAGCACGGCCGCGCCCTGCGCGGCGACGTGCCGGGCGGCCGCCGCTCCGATACCGGCGGCCGCGCCGGTGACGACGACGACGCGTCGGTCGAAATCCGAGGCTGTCACGATGAGGTACTCCCAGAGTCTCGCAGCGTCGGGCTGATCATCGCATTGTCGAGCGCCGAGGCGGGTCCCATCGGACGCGCCACCCGGAGCTCGACGGCGTGCGCTCCGGGCTGAGCCGTCAGGCGGACGTCGAACGACAGCTCACCACCGGCCCGGGCGGCCGCGACGGGACGCTCGGCGAGCGGCCGGCCGTCGGCGCCGAGGACCCGGCAGAGCACGTCGCCGTCGGCGAATGTGGCGTAGCCGCCGGTGAGCCGCAGGCCGGTGGCGGTGTTCTCCGCGGTCAGGTCGCGCAACACGACGCCCGCCGGGCGGACGCGGCGCGGCGTACCGGCACTGCGGCAGACCGACAGCCGTACGGTCAGCTCGGTGTGCTCGCCGGGTGCGAGGTCCGCGAGCCGGCCCACCACCTCGCTCTCCAGGATTCGGGCGGTGGGTCGCAGGCCGCCGAGCGACTCGATGCCCCGCTCCTGCGGGCACTCCAGCCACACCTCGGCGCGCGCCCCGTCGTCGGGGTACAGCCCGGCCGGGTCGACGGCGAAGTGCTGGGTGACGGTGTACCCGCCACTGACCGTGGCGAGCCAGCCCGACGCCCCGGGCAGCGCCAGCTTGCCGACCACGTCCTGGCCTTCGACGCGGGCGACGCCGGCGTCGACCGTCCACGCCGGCAGACCGGTGCCGGCGAGCAGCCCGCGGACCGGTGCCGCGCTGTCGTCCACCCCGGCGAACCAGCCGTCGCCGGCCACCGGCCCGGGCAGTTGGAGCACGTTCCACGGCGCCCATCGCACCGGGCGACCACCGGTGTTGACCAGCCGGTGGGTGACCGTGACCGTGCTGGTGCCGGTCTCGACGTCGACCTCCCGTACGACGGTCAGGCCGCTGCGCGGATCGGCGTCGCTGGTCATGGTGAGCCGGGCGCGCCCGCCGTACTCGGCGACCGTCCAGCCGTAGGGGCCGGAATCCAGCACGGGGTCGGGCGGGCCGGCCCACTGCCCGGGGCCGTCCCAGCCCTGCGGCGCCGGCCAGGTCTTGTCGCCGCCGTAGTTGCGCCAGGTGGCCATCGTGCCGTCGGGCTCCGGGCCGTGGTCGGGCCGGCGGTGCAGGCGTTCGTCGAGCAGCGCGTCGTTGCGGTAGAGCACCTCGCGGCCGGCGAGGCGGAGCGCGAGAACGCGTCCGCCCAGCGCGGGCACCGCGCCCAGCTCGATCGCTCCCGCGCGCAGCCAGACGACCTCGTCGGGTCCGGACGTGTCGGCGCTGACCTCGACGGACCCTGATGGGACGTCAGTCATGAGGTTGGTACCCCGGGATCAGCACGACCTTGCCGCGGCTCTCCCCCGCCGCGAGCCGGTACGCGTCGTCCGCCTGGTCGAGGTCGAACCGGTCGCTGACGACGGTCTCCGGACGCAGGCCCCAGCGCACCAGGTCGGCGGTGATCTGCTCCATCCCCTGCACCGAGGTGACCCACGACGCGTACAGCGTGAGCTGCTTGTGCAGCAGGGCGTCGGACACCTCGGTCTCCAGCGTCCCGCCCTCACCGACCAGCGACACCCGGCCCCACTCGGCCGCCGACTCGATCGCGGTGCCGCGACCGGCCCGGCTGCCCGAGCAGTCGATGACGGCCTGGGCGCCGACTCCAGAGGTCACCTGGGCGACCGACTCGGCGGCGTCGTTCGGGTGGGCGGTCGCGTCGAACAGCTTCAGGCCGTCGGCCCAGCCGCGCCGGACGGCGCTGGGCTCGATGCCGATGACACGCCGCGCGCCCATGCCCCGGGCGATCATTCCCGCGGCCAGGCCGACCGGGCCGAGCCCCACCACGACCACGTCGTCGGCACCCGCTACGCCCAGCCGGTGCAGCCCCTCGTACGCGGTGCCGAAGCCGCAGGCGATCAGCGCGCCGTCGACGAACGACAGCTCGTCGGGAAGCGCGATCGCGGTGCGTTCGTCCACCAGGATGTAGTCGGCGTGGCCGCCGTCGCGCTGCCAGCCGTAGGCCGCGCGGGTCGACCCGGTGCAGCTGATCATCCAGCCGCCCCGGCAGTTGTGGCATACCCCGCACCCGACGATGTGGTACGCCAGGATCCGGTCGCCGGCGCCGAAGCGCCGCGTCCGCGGGCCGGCGGCGACGACGGTCCCGGCGGGCTCGTGCCCGGCCACCACGCCGCGGTACGCGGCGCCCTCCTCACCGCGATGGCCCTTGTAGCCGCGATAGATATAGCCGATGTCGCTGCCGCAGATGCCGGACGCGCCGACACGTACCAGCAGTTCGCCCGGGCCCGGCTCGGGGACCTCGACGTCGCGGACGACCGCGGTGGAGTCGCCGGGTAGGTAAACGCCGCGCATGCGCTGCGGGATGTCGGACATGGTCACACTTTCAAGTCGAGGTTGATGGTGGCTGTCGTCAGGAGGTCAATCGGTTGCGACGGCCGAGCAGGACGTTGACCAGCACGGCGAGCACGATGATGACGCCGCGAACCACGTCCTGGAGGAACTGGTTGACGCCCAGCAGGACCAGGCCGTTGCCGATCAGCGTGATGAAGATGACGCCCAGAGCGGTGGCCAGGATCGATCCCGAACCGCCGGCCAGCGCCGTGCCGCCGATGACGACCGCCGCGATGACGTCGAACTCGAGGCCCATCGCCGCCCCGCCGTTGCCCGAGCCGAGGCGGGCGGCGAGCAGCACACCGGTGATGGCGGCGAGAAGGCCGTTCACGGCGAACAGCGAGATCCGGATCCGCTTGACGGCGATGCCGGCCAGTTCGGCGGCGCGGGGGTTGCCTCCCAGCGCGTAGACCGCTCGGCCGTACGGCGTCTTCAGGGCGATGACGAGGAAGACGACCAGGAGCAGGATCATCACCACGGCGGGGGTCGGTACGCCGGCCACGGATCCGGCCAGGAAGTCGAAGAACCCCGAGTCCGGCAGCGGGACCGGCAACGCGTTGCTGATGAACTGGGCGAGACCGCGCAGCGCGCTGTACACGCCCAGCGTGGCGATGAAGGCCGGGACGTTGTACTGCGCCCGTAGGAAGCCGGCGAACGCGCCGATGGCGCTGCCGATCACCAGCGTCAGGACGACCGCCAGCGGCACTCCGAGTCCCCAGGCCGTCGCGCCCTTGGCCACCATCACCGACCCGAACGCCACCGCCGGGCCGATCGAGATGTCGATGTCACCGGCGATGATGACCAGGGTCATGCCCCAGGCGGCGATGCCGATCTGTGCGGCGTCGCGCAGGATGCCCAGTTGGTTGCCGCTGGTGAGGAAGCCGCCCGCCTTCGTGCCCAGCACGATGTACAACACGATGATGGCGGCGAGGAGGCCGAGCTCGTTGACGCCTCGGCTCAGTCTCATCCGGCGTGCCTGTCGCTGCGCGTCGACGGTCGCCGTTTGGGTCTGCACGGTCGAACTCACTCTGACTCCCCGGTGGTGGACGCGGCCGCGCTCCCGGTGCCGTCGGCCAGGGTGGCGGCGAAGATTGCCGATTCGGTGATGTCGGCGCCGGTCAGCTCCGTGGCGATCGCACCGTCGCGCAGTACGACGACGCGGCTGCAGACCAGCGGCAGTTCCTCGAGCTCGTTCGAGACGAACACGATGCTGACGCCGTCGTCGGCCAGTTTGCGCACCAGGTCGTAGATCTGGGCTTTGGCCTGCACGTCGACGCCGCGGGTCGGCTCGTCCAGCAGCAGCACGCGACTGCCGCGGTGCAGCCACCGGGCGATCACGGCCTTCTGCTGGTTGCCGCCCGACAGCGCGCCGATCGGCACGCCGACGTCCGGGGTGCGGACCGACAGCGCGGACACCAGCTTCGCGGCCGCCGCGCGCTGACGCCCGGTGGACAGCAGCGGTCCCCGGCGCACCGAGCCGCGATCGGCGAGGACGATGTTCTCGTCGACGCCGAGCAGCGGGACGATGCCGTCGGTCTTGCGCTCCTCCGGTGTGAGCCCGACGCCGCGACGGATCATGTCCCGGATCGACCAGCGGCGAAGCTCCTCACCGAAGACCGTGAGGGTGCCGGACGCGGGCGGCAGGAGCCCGGCGATCGACCGGAGCAGCTCGCTACGGCCCGATCCCAGCACGCCGGCGATGCCGAGGATCTCCCCCTCATGCACGTCGAAGCTGACGTCGCGCACCTTGGGCGGCACCGAGAGTTCGCGTACCGACAGGACGACCGGCCGGTCCGTCGCCGGCGCGGACGTGTGGCGTGCCGTCGCCTCGGTGGCGCTCGCGGCGTCGCCGAGCATCAATGAGACGATCTCGTCGCTGCTGGCGCCCTTGGTGTTGACGGTCTCGACGAGGCGGCCGTCGCGCATGACCGAGGCGGAGTGCGCGATCTGCCTGATCTCGTTCAGCCGGTGGCTGACGTAGATGATGGCCACGCCCGTCGCGGCGATCCGGGTCACCGCCTGAAGCACCACGTCGACCGCCGCGGCGGCCAGCGAACTCGTCGGCTCATCGAGGATCAGCAGCTTCGGCGATCCGCGAAGAGCCCGCGCGATCTCCACCATCTGCTGCTCGGCCACGGGCAGCGCTCCCACGGGCATGCCCGGGTCGACCTTCACGCCGAGTTCCACCAGCGCGGCGTCCGCGGCGTCCTTCATGTGCGCGGTCCGCACGAGACCGCCCCGCCCGGTCGGCAGCGCGCCGAGGTGGTAGTTCTCGGCCACGCTGAGCTTCGGGATGAGGCTGAGCTCCTGGTACACGGTGGCGACGCCGAGCTGGCTCGCCTCGCGGCTGCCGCCGCCGGTGAGCGCCGTGCCCGCGATCTCGACCGTTCCCTCGTCGGCCTTCTCGACCCCGGACAGCAGCCGGATCAGCGTCGACTTGCCCGCGCCGTTCTTGCCGAGCAGTGCGCGCACCTCGCCGGGGTGCACCTCGAAGTCGACGTGATCGAGCGCGAGGACGCCGGGGTAGCGGCGGACCGCTCCCCGGGTCCGGGCCACCGGGTCGGAGCCGCGCTCCGACCCGGCGCCCCGGGCCACAGGTTGATCGTTGATCGACGCCATGGTTACGGCAGACCGTCTGCGTGCGCCGTCAGCCACTGCTGGACGGCCGTCTTGTCGTCCGCGGTGTACCCGGTGATCGGGTCATCCACGGTCTTGCCCAGCGAGTGGTCGCCCTGGAGGACGCGCTGGACCTGCTCCCAGGCCAGCTTGCCGGTGACCTTGCCGGAGATGTCGGTGATGCTCTTGATCACCGTGCCGTCCGCGAGCGCGTTGGCGATGTCGGTGGTCATGTCGCTGCCGAACACGACGACCTTTCCGGCCTTCTTCCCCGACTGGATCGCCTTGTAGGCGCCGAAGGTGGCCCCGCCGGACTCACCGTAGAACGCGTTGAGGTCAGGGTGGGCCTGCAGCTGGTTGGTCGCCACGCTGACGGACTTGTCCTCGGTCGTACCGGCCTGGTTCGACACGATCTGGTAGCCGGGCACCTTGGCCTTCAACGCCTCTTCGAAGCCCTGCCGGCGCAGCGTGCACACCTGGACGAACTCGCAGTTGACGACGGCGATCTTGGGGTGGGTGATCCCGGCCTTCAGGAAGTAGTCGGCCGCCGCGTTCCCCGTGTTCTTGCCGAAGGCGACCGGGTCGCCCTGGACGTAGGCCGACACGTACTTGCCGAGGTCGGCCTGGTCGATGCAGGTGTTGTAACAGATGACCGGGATGCCGGCCTTGGCCGCGGACCGGATGGCCGGCACCGAGCCGGTCTGGGAACTGGCCGAGATGATCAGGGCGTCCACTCTGGAACTGACCAGCGTGGAGACGAACGAAGCCTCCTTGGACGCGTCGTCGCCGGGGTTGCTCTCGACGAGTTTGAGCTTGGCGCCGGATGCCGAGGCGGCGGACCGGAACCCGGCCTTGACGCCGCCGTAGAAGCCCTGCGAGTCAAGGAAGACCGCGCCGATGCGCAGTGACTTGCCCTTCACCGATCCGCTGGAACCGGAAGAGCCTCCGCTCGCCGTGCCACTGCTGCACGCCGAGAGACCCACGAGGAGTACGAATGCGGCGGCGGCCGCGGCAAGCGCGGCCAAGCGCCGGGGACGTCTGTCCAACCCAAACCTCCAACACACGAGGAAGCCCATCGGCTTGCTGACCTGCCTCGATCGAGGCGGTGACCAGTGTTAACCTGCGCGATACAGCAAGTCAACATAAATTATGAAAATATATGGGAGGTGCCGGTGGAGGCTCGGACGTTGACCGCACCCGTCGCTCAGCACGGCGAGGGGCCGGTCTGGTGGCCCGACGGCCGCCTGCGGTGGGTGGACATGCTGGCCGGCGACGTACTGAGCCTGGAGGCGGACGGACGGGTCGAGCGACACCACGTCGGCGACGTGGTCGCGGCGCTGCGGCCGCGGATCGGCGGCGGCGCGGTCACCGGGGTCGAGCGCGGCTTCGCCCTGTGCGACCCGGACGGGTCAGTACGGACGCTCGAGCCGGTGTGGGGCGATCCGGGGGTGCGCATGAACGAAGGCGCGTGCGCCCCGGACGGCAGCTTCTGGTGCGGGTCGATGGCCTACGACGCCGGCCCCGGACGTGGTGCGCTGTACCGGCTGGCCCCCGACCTGTCGGTGACCCGCGAGCTGACCGATGTGACGATCTCGAACGGTCTGGACTGGCACCCCGACGGCACGACCGCCTACTACGTGGACACGCCGACGGGACGCATCGACCTGTTCGACTGGTCCCCCGACGATGGGCTGACCCGCCGGCGGACCTTCGCGGAGATCGCCCCGGCCGACGGCACCCCGGACGGGCTGACCGTCGACGGCGAGGGCGGCGTCTGGGTCGCGCTGTGGGGTGGCTCGGCCGTACGCCGCTACGCCCCCGACGGCCGGCTCGACGAGGTCGTCACCGTCGCGGCGCGGCAGGTCACCGCCTGCGCCCTGGGCGGCCCGGGCGGCGACGAACTGTTCGTCACGACATCGCGCGAGGGACTGGCACCCGATGACGACCCGCTGGCCGGCTGCGTCTTCCACGCGACCGTCGGGGTCCGAGGGCAGGCCGTGCGGCGGTTCGCCGGGTGACGCGCGGCGCCGGTCAGCGGCTCGCGGGCGGCGCGTGTGAGACCGACTTCTCGTCGACGAACCTGTCCGAGGCCGCGCGTACGAACTCGCCGTGGCTCAGGTGGCCGTCACCGTCGGTGTCGAGCAGCTCGAACAGCGCGGCGGCGTCGGCCTCGCCGGCGTTGTACCAGCTGCCCATGAGGCGGACGAACTCCTCCTCCCCCAGGCGGCCGTCGCCGTCGGCGTCGGCGAGCCGCATCACGTCGGCGAGCAGGGCGCGGAACACGTCATCGAAGACGCCCGGGTCGCCCATCACTCCACTGCCGAAGGCGGCGACGTACTCGTCCTGGCTGATCCGTCCGTCGTGGTCGGCGTCGGCGTGCCGGAGGAGCACCCGCCAGAACTTACGGCAGGAGCTCACGAGCGCACCGCGTTCGGGCGCGCCCGGGTTTCGCCCGAAGGCCTCCGCGAGCCGCGCCACGGCCGCTTCCAGGTCGGACCACTCGATGAACCCGTTGCGGTCGCGATCCCAGTGCTGGAACCGCAGCGCCAGCGCGTGCGCCTGGGACTCGGTGAGCGGCATGACGAGCCTCCCTGAAATGGACGTGCCTGGTCATGGTTGTAACCCGCGCCGCGCTCGACCTGCTACGGAAAGTGGCCATGTGGCCACTTTCGGCAATCCGCGCCGAGGTGCGGGATCCGCCCGTCTGCTCAGCCGGTGGCCGGGTTGGTGGCGTCCACGGCCGGGCGTAGCGTCTTGGCCAGGGTGACGCCGTCGCCGGTGGCCCAGAAGTGCATGGAGAACAGGCGGGGCCGTTCGTCGAGGCTGTGGTTGTGCCGCCAGGCGAAGTCGACCGCGTACGCCACGGTGGTCGTGGGGAAAGCGGGAGGCGATGTCGAAGACCAGGCTCGCCACCCAGGCGCCGATGGGCACCGTGGCCAGGATCGGATGGAACGGATGCCCGTACGGGCCGGCGCGGCGCTGACCGGCTGCATCGCCCGTGAGAACTGTGGTTCGCCGGTCACACCGACTCACCTCCGTTTCGCCAATGAGTATTGGACTTATCTCCGCCGGAGGTCGATACCCTGCGCGTGCTGAGTGCGTGCGGCTTTTTACCCACGGCGGCAGGAGATCACGTGGATGACGTGGCATCCGATCCGAACCCGCCCGTCCCGGTGGATACCGCCCTGAGGTCGGTCAACGTGCTGGGCGAGGAGACCCGGCGGCGCATGTACGCCTTCGTCCGCCGTGCCGGCCGGCCGGTGACCCGCGACGAGGCGGCCGCCGTTGTCGGGAGCTCCCGGAAACTGGCCGCGTTCCATCTGGACAAGCTGGTCGACGCCGGCCTGCTCCGCGCCCACTACGAACGCCCGGGCGGCCTGCGCAAGGTCGGGCGCCAGCCCAAGCGCTACGAACCGTCGGACGCCACGATCCAGGTCTCCATCCCCGAGCGCCGCCACGAACTCCTCGCCGACCTGCTCATGGACGCCGTCCTCACCGAGACCCGCGCCGAGGACGCTCAGCAGGCAGCCGTACGCGTGGCCGGGGAACGCGGTCACGACCTCGGCGCGACCGAACGCCGGACGACCCGCCCGGGACGCCTGGGCGCCGAGCGTGGACTGACGGTCTGCGAACGCATGCTGGAGCACCACGGCTTCGAGCCCGTCCGCGAGACCACCACGCGGCTGCGGCTGCGCAACTGCCCCTTCCACCCGCTCGCCGCCAAGGCACCTGGCCTGGCCTGCGCCATGAACCACGCCTTCATCACCGGCTACCTCGACGGCCTGCAGGTCACCGGCCTGCAGGCGGTCCTGTCACCCCAGCCCGGCGAATGCTGCGTCCGGCTCTCGCCCGCCGATGCCCGCGGGCGGGCCGGCAGAGACCGCACCTGACCGGACGGCGCCGCCAGGCGCGGCTCCTGGCATCAGCGGGCCGGCGCGCCTGGCGGCGGTGCGAGCGGGCGGGCGGTCAGCCGCGTACCGCGCTGACGATGCTGAAGACGGCCATGATCGCCATGACGGCGGCGGCGATGCGGCTGATCCAGGTGATCGGAATCAGCCGCAGCAGGTTACGGCCTCCCGCGATGGCCAGTCCGGCGACCGCCCACAGGCCCAGCACGCTGCCGATTCCCACGGCGAGTGGGTCGTGGTACTTGGCCGCGAGGTTCGCCGTCACGATCTGCGTGAGGTCGCCGAACTCGGCGACGAGGATGACCATGAAGCTCATGAACGCGACCCGCGGCAGGTTCGCGCTCCGCCCACCCGGCAGACCGTGATCCTCATCGTCCTCATGCCGCCCGCGTAGCAGCAGCACCGCGCCCAGCAGGAACAACGCCGCGACGACGCCCTCCAGGATCCGGTGGGGCAGCAGGCTGAGCAGGCTGCCCGCCGCGACCGCCAGAGCCGCGTGCACCGCGAACGCCAGTGCGACGCCGACGAACACGTACAGCGGGCGATACCGCGAACCGAGCACCAGGCTGGCCAAGGCGGTCTTGTCCGGAAGTTCGGCGGGGAAGATGATTCCGAACACGGTCGCCATGACGGCGATGTTCAAATCGGCTCCTTGGGGACAGGCCGAGCCGGAACGCAGGGGACGCTTCGGCACGGCAGCGGTCGGCTGCGGCCGAAGGTCTCGCTCAGCACAGTGCCGTCACGCCCTGTGCCCCGGTCGCCGGGTCCGCGGAAACGGACCAGTATGTCGACGCACCGGTGAGGGAGCTACTCCCCTTCGCCGGCAGGAACGTTAGCAGACCCCTGGTTCGGTCCTCCCACTCGGCGGCCCGAACCCGATGCGACGCAATCCGTCGGCCGCCGGGCGGTCGATGATGACGACGGAGGCCGCGCCGTGGGGCGGACGATCGTTGATATCGACGATCATTCGTCGCCAGCGACGGCAGTGGGCGGTGAAGCGGCGTGCGGAGACCAGACGTCGCCGGGTGCGCTGGCCCGCGAGCGCCGAGGTCGGCGTGACGTCGAGGAGCAGCAGGTGGAGGGGGCGGCGGTGACGTGCGGCCCAAAGACGGATGAGCGCCAACGTCATGCGTCTCGTTCCGCACTCGTGGACGACCACCGGGCCGGGCACGGCACTGATCGCGGAGCGAATGCGCCGGTAGTGATTGAGGTGTACGAGCGGCCGCCACAACGGATACGGAAATCGTCCGAGCCGACGCCGCCACCGGTCACGGTCGTCGTGCGAGTCGATGATCGCCACGCTGTCCTGCGCGGCACGGCCCGTCGCGGACCGGCCGGGAAAGACGCGGCGTAGCAGCGTGCTCTTTCCCGCGCCGGGAACACCGGCCACGAGAATGACCGCGTCGGACGGGTAGGCGACCTGCTCAATCGTCTTTCCGCGCAGGTCGAGAACGGTCGCGGAGGTCGGGGTTCGCTGGGTCATCACAGGCTCCGTCGATCAGTTGATCGCGAGAGCGATGTCCGGTTTCCACCGATCAGTAGCGCCGCGCCGGTCGCACCGTAGGTGACCGTGGCCGGCACCAGGAGGCCGCCCACCGCGGCGCCGACGCCGATGTCCTCTTGCCCGGAGGCGGCCCCGGTGGTCGCCGTGACCACCGGCTCAGGCGGTGCCGTTCCGAACGCGCCCCACGGCCATCGGCCTCGAATTCTCCGGATCGGCAGAATGAAGTGCCACACCGCCACAGCCCTCAACCTTCCGCGAGTCGCGGAGGTCGAAGCTGTCAGCGAGGAGCGCCGGCGACCCCGACCCCCAACGAACACGCCTCAGCGTCATCGTTCGGGATCGAAGGTCTCGCCCACCCGCCGGCCCGGCCACCGGGAACCTCACGGTTCCAGGATGTCGACGACCGGTTCACAGGGCTACTCCCCTTCGAGTTCGCCAGCATACAAGGCGGGGTGTGAGGCAAACGAGCGCTCACCGCTCTCACTTCGGCTAATCGGACGGCGGCGTCCGTTAACGTCCCGGCGTACGGCGTGCGAGAACAGTCCCGATCGGCGCCGAAGCATGGAGGCGATCTTGAAAGCAGTCACGATCCAGGCGTTCGGCGGCCCCGAAGGTCTGGCGGTCATCGACCTCCCGGTCCCGGCTCCCGCCGACGGCGAGGTGCTGATCGCCGTGGAGGCGATCGGCGTCGGCGGGGTCGACGCCGTGGTCCGCAGCGGCGCTCTCGCCGCGTACGGCTTCCGGGAAGGCCATGTCCCCGGCAGCGAGGTGGCGGGCACCGTCACCGCGGTCGGCGGCGGCGTCGACGCCTCATGGATCGGCCGACGCGTGTGGGCGTTCACCGGCGTGGGCGGCGGCTACGTCGAACACGCCATCGCTCCGGTCGAGGAGATCCTCGACCTCCCCGCGAACCTGCCGGCCGCCGACGCCGTGACGCTCGGCGGCTCGGGAGTGGTGGCCCACTTCGGGCTCTCCCACGCCCGTTTCACCCCTGGCGAGTCGGTGCTGGTGCGCGGCGCGGCCGGCAGCATCGGGATCATGACGGTGCAGCTCGCCGCCCGTGCCGGCGCCGGCGCGGTGGCCGTCACGACGTCGTCGGCCGAGCGCGGCGATCGGCTGCGCCGGCTCGGCGCGACCCACGTGCTGGACCGCTCCGGCGAGGGAGGCGAGGACGCTCCCGCGGGCTACGACGTCATCATCGACGTCGTCGCCGGCGCGGACATGTCTTCCTTCTTCGCCCGGCTGAACCCGAACGGTCGCATGGTGGCCGTCGGCGCGGTCGGCGGCCCGCCGCAGGCGGACTTCGGCATGACGATGATGGCGGCGTTCCAGAAGTCGATGTCGTTCGCCACATTCAGCTCCGCGACGGTGTCCCCGGCCGATCGACGCGCCGTACGGACGGAGCAGTTCGCCGCCGCGGGTCGCGGCGAGCTGGAGACGGTGGTGCACGAGCTGCTGCCGTTGGAGCAGGCCGTGCAGGCCCATCGGAAGATGGACGCCGGCGAGGTGTTCGGCCGGATCGTGCTGACACCGTGACCCCCGCGGTTCACACGGCCGAGAGGGGCGCGCTTCCACGGGCCGGCTCGTGGTATCACCTGTCGATGTGACGCTGGCGAGAAAGGGAACGCGAATCATCGTCGTCGACGGTGAGCGGTTCCGCTGGGTCGTCGCTCCGGATGACGAGCCGGGCCTGGCGATCGTCGTCGAGCGGGCCGACGGACCCGGCCGGCGGATGGTCACGTGGGTCGAGCACGGCACGGTCGTCGCACCCGGACTGGTCGCGTGGGTCATCCGCGAAGCGATCCGACAGGGCTGGACTCCTCGGGAGCGCGGCCGGCAGGTCACCTTCCGGGTCCAGGAGGCCGACCACGCCGCGCTCATCCGGTGGCCACCCGGCCCGTAGGACCCGGGAGCCGGCGGCGTCAGCGGCCGGAGATCAGGCCGGCCAGCCGGGCGTACGCCGACGTGCGGTCCCCGCCGCGGTCGCGGTTCTCCCGGCGGTCGGCGGTGCGGTACAGCGCGTAGATCAGTTGTACGCCCATCCACCGCAGCGGTTCCGGTTCCCACGGGCGGACCCGGCGGCCGACCCACGGCAGCGTGGTCAGTTCCGTGTCCTCGCGCAGGATCAGGTCGCGCAGCGTACGGCCGGCCAGGTTGGTCGTCGCCACGCCCGTGCCCACGTAACCGCCCGCCCAGCCCACGCCCGTCTCGTGGTCGACGTGCGCCGTCGAGCACCAGTCGCGCGGTACGCCCAGCACGCCGCACCAGGCGTGCTCGATCGTCGTGTCGGCCGCCGCCGGAAACAGCGCGGCGAGCATCCGCGCGAGCGCGGTGACCGTCTTCGGCTGGGTCGCGCCCCGCCGGTCCCAGCCCGAGCCGAACCGGTACGGTACGCCGCGCCCGCCGAGGGCGATCCGGCCGTCCGCGGTGCGCTGCGCGTAGATGTACGCGTGAGCGTGGTCGCCGAGCAGCTCACAGCCCGTCCAGCCGATGCGCTCCCAGGTGTCCTCGGGAAGCGGCGCGGTGACGATCATCGAGCTGTTCATCGGCAGCCACTGCCGCCGCTGGCCCGCCAGGCCGGCGGTGAAACCCTCCGTCGCCCGGATCACGTACTCCGCGCGCACGTCTCCCCTGGCGGTCACCGCCACGGCCGGGCGTCCCTCCGAACGCGGGCGGATCTCGGTGACCGTCGTGCCCTCGAAGATGTCCACGCCGAGGCCGGCGACGACGCGCGCCAGGCCCTGGACGAGCCGGGCCGGTTGCACCCGCGCGCAGTGCGGGCTGTACGTCGCGTCGAGCGCGCCGGCGACGCGCAGCCGTTCCTCCCGCTCATCGGGTGAGAGCAGGCGCAGGTCGGCCTCGGTGAAACCCTGGTCGCGCGCCGCGGCGAGCTCGGCGTGCAGCCGGCGCCGCTGGGCCGGGTTGGTCGCGACGTTCAGCACGCCGGACTTGACGATGTCGGCCTCGATGCCCTCGGCGGAGGCGACCCGGATGACCTCGTCGACCGCTCCGAACATGGCCCGCTGCTGCGCCACGACCGCCGCCTCGCCGCGGTCGCGGGCGTACCGCGTGGCGGAGCCGGCCAGCTCGGCGGTCAGCCAGCCCCCGTTGCGCCCGGAGGCGCCGAACCCGGCGAACTCCCGCTCCAGCACCGCGATTCGCAGCGAAGGCCGCGCGCGCTTCAGGTAGTAGGCGGTCCACAGACCGGTGAACCCGCCGCCGACCACGCACACGTCGTACTCACGCGCGCCAGGCAGCGGGGCGCGGGCGGACGGCAGGCCGGCCTGGCGGTACCAGAAGGAGACCTCGCCGTTCACGAAACCGGAGCCCACTCGCGGATCAGCCACGAAGCACCCTCCAAGCACCAAACCGCAACGAACGATACAGCTCAGGCCGAAAAGTCGCACGAGGTCGGCGGCACCGTACGGGCACAGCGTGCGTCTGACGACATAGCTGTATACGACCGAAAAAAGTCCGTTTCTAGGTTCTTCGAAGTGTTGCTAGTACGTTTTGCGTTCTGTCAAGGTATCGGTGCACACGTACCAGGTGTAGCGGGGCGGCTACCGGGCTCCGTACCGGCCGCCCACCGGTCGCGAGGCCCACGGGCCGGCACCGCGGGGAAACCGGCGTCGACAGGCCAGGACGTGCGCGACGAACCACAATCAGGGAACAGGGGAGATCCGTGCGTAATCGCCGGACCGCAATGCTCCGCGTCCTGCTCGCGCTCACGGTGTTGAGCGGGTGCGGGGGCTC
Organism: Actinoallomurus sp. CA-142502; assembly: GCF_050936355.1. Classification (NCBI taxonomy): domain Bacteria; kingdom Bacillati; phylum Actinomycetota; class Actinomycetes; order Streptosporangiales; family Thermomonosporaceae; genus Actinoallomurus; species Actinoallomurus sp. CA-142502. The sequence goes on along the minus strand of NZ_JBNJMY010000001.1, from coordinate 4,625,204 downwards.
GGGGCACTCGAGCAAGCCGTCATCGACGCCGGTCGACGGCCCGTCCGTCCAGTACACCCCGCTGAACCTCGGCCTGCCCAAGGAGGCGCTGAACGCGCCCGTCACCGGGAAGGTCCCCAGCGACAGGACGCTGCACATCGGCGTCACGCTCAAGATCAGCGACGCGACGTGGAAGCAGCTCGGCCACGGCAAGAGCACCACCGACGGCGCCAAGGGCCTCGCCGGCAAGCTGGGCGTCAGCGACGAAGAGCTGAAGAAGCTCAACCAGTACTTCGCCAGCGCGCACATCCAGGCCAAGCCCAGCAAGACGCGTACGAGCCTGACGTTCGACGCCAAGGCGGGCGTGGCGGGCCAGCTCCTGAAGACCTCGTTCGTGACGCACAAGCTCAAGGGCCGGAGCTTCTTCACGCCCGACCCGGCGCACCCGCCGATGGTCCCCACGCAGGTCGCGGGCTACATCCTGTCCGTCACGGGCCTGGACAGCTACAGCGAGGCGCCGCACTCCCGTGCCATGGCGTCGACGCCGCTGGCCACGCCCACGAGGGCCGGGCAGTGCCCGCAGTTCCCGCAGCGGATCGCGTCGAACCAGAAGGTCGCCGCCGCGTACGGCTATGACAAGCTCTGGCAGCAGGGCTGGCACGGCGAGAACATGACCATCAACCTCGTGGAGATGGACGGGTACGACCCGACCGACATCCAGAAGTACGTCGCCTGCACCGGGGCCCACATCTCCCTGCAGAACGTCAACCTCGGCGCCTCCGCCCCCACGCCCGGCGGCGAGGCGACGCTGGACATCGAGATGATCGCCGGCCTGGCCCCGAACGCCCGCATCGTCGACTACCAGGAGGACCCCGCGCTGCTGAGCACCGGCTCCGGGACCGACTCCTGGACGGCCTTCAACAACGCCCTGCAGCGCATCATCGACGACAACTCCGACAACCCCCGGCCGGGCAGCGCCGTCAGCATCAGCCTGGGCGGGTCGGAGGGTTACATGTCGCAGGCCACCATGCAGGCGGTGGACCAGAACCTGCGCATCCTGACCCAGGCCGAGCACATGACCGTCTACGTCGCCACCGGTGACTGCGGCGCGTACGGCGACCGGGTGTACGGGCCGCTCGACGTGTCCTTCCCGTCGACGTCCTCCTGGGCGGTCGCGGTCGGCGGCACCCACATGCAGTTCGCCCCGACGGGCGCCCGCACGCTGGAGGAGGTCTGGTCGGACCGGTCGGACCTGTCCAAGTGCGAGAACCAGTGGGGCAGCGGCGGCGGCGTCAGCAAGGTCTTCCCCAAGCCGTGGTACCAGACCGCGCCGGGCGTGCAGAACCAGTACAGCACCGGCTACCGGCAGGTGCCGGACGTGTCGGCGGCCGCGATCGACCTGCCGGTGGTCTACCGCGGCCAGTGGGTCGGGTTCGGCGGCACGAGCGCGGCCACCCCGATCTGGGCGGCCGGGATGACGCTGGTGAACCAGGGCCTGCTGACCCGCAAGCGCGTCTTCTGGTACGGGCCGGACACCTTCTACCACGTGGTCGGGCAGGGCGGCGCCAACACCCCGTACTTCGACGTGGCGACGGGCAACAACCTCTACTACCCCGCGACCGCCGGCTACGACCTGTCGACCGGCCTGGGCACCCCCAACGCCCCGAACCTGTTCAACATCCTGCTGAACTCGAACTGAGCCGGCGGGCAGGAGTCCGCTCCCGGTGCGGGGCCGTCACCGTACGGCCGCGCACCGGTCCCCGCGGCAGGTGACGCTCACAGGTCCGGGTCGGTGTCCTTGGCGCTGGCCACCGGCCGCAGCGGTTTGCGCAACGGCACGATCATCATGCTGAAGTCGGCCGAGGCGATGACCCGCTCCTCCACGTCGGTCACCCGGCACTCGACGACGATGAGCTGACGCCCCGCCTTGAGAAGGTCGGCCCGCGCGAACACCGTGTCGCCGTGCGGCCGCCCCAGGTAACGCACGTGCAGGTCGGCGGTGACCAGGCTCTGCCGCCCCGGTTCGAACCCGCTCCCCCGCGCCGCCGCCGTGCCCGCCGCCACGTCGATCAGCGTGGCGATCGCGCCGCCGTGCAGGTTGCCCGTGCTGTTGAACGCCTCCGGGCGTACCGGCATGGACAGGACGGCGTAGTCGTCCCCCATCTCCACGATCTCCAGGCCGAGCAGGTCGTGCAGCGGTGTGTCCCGGCGGAGCGCGGAACGCACGAACTCCCGGTCGGACTCGGGCAGGTCGACGATCCGGACTGTGCCGGAGGGCATCTCCGGCTGCCTGACCCGTTTGATCTCCGGCCGACCGGCCGCCGGGTCGCCGACGGCCGGCGCGTCGGTCATCTGCCGGTCCGGCGTCTGCCGCTCCGGCGTCTCCTGGTCCGCCATGTGCTGGTCCGTCATAGGACTCCTTCGACTCGCGCCGACGTCTTCACGCCCACGACGTGCGTACCCCGCTCACCGGGCACCGCCCCAGGATCCCAGCTTCCTGGACACCGCGCCCGTTCTGGACGCGGCCACGCCCCGGTATCGGCCGGTGCGCGGAACACGTCTCTCACGTGCGAAAACGCCGGTGACGCCACTCGATCGCCAGTCGATCGTCCGAAATGACGGCGTCCACGCCGACACGCCGCGCAATGTAATTAATTTGCAACCTCCACTTCGGCGAAACAGCCAGAACCCACCCCGATTTCGTTGCAGAGTGCCTGGATCTGATACTTCTACGGGGCAGCATCAGACATACGGATAGATACAGGGCGAAGGGGATCCGCCATGAAACATGCGCGTGACGAGGTGACCACGGCCGTCGAGGCCGCCACCCGTGTCCTCTCGATCAGCGGGCGTTCCGAACCTCCCGAATTCGAGAATCCCGACGTGAGCTGGGGAGAACTGGCGAGCGAAGGCGTCTGGGCGCCGACGCGCGACGGACAGCGCGTCCACATCGGCGTCGCGGGGGCGGCCGCCGAGGACCGTCTGGCCAGCGTGATCAGGCCCAGCATGCGCGTCTTCCCGGGGCTGGAGGCCGAGACCGACGTCATCGGCCAGACCACGACGGCCGGCGTCCGGTTCATCACCGTGTTGCACGGACCCGGCGCACCGGAGGAGTTCCGGTTTCCGCTCCGGCTCGGCGAGGGCCTCTCGCTGGACCCCACGCCCTCGGGCGGGTACGACGTGGTCCACGACCGCTACGGAGCGACGGTCGGCCGGTTCTACTCCCCCTGGGGCTATGACTCGCTGTACCGCGCGATCCCCGCGGAGTACCACCTGGAGGGCACGACGATCGTGATGACGGTGCGGCACCGGGACGCCGACGCCCTCTACCCGGTGCTCGCGGACCCCCACTACGCACGCTGACGAGCGGAACGCGCCGCGTACCGTGACGGTAGTGGCAGGATTAACGGCGACGCCGGCGTCGGGCCGACGCGAACGGGAGTCCCAGTGCTTTTCAGTCATGACACCGAGCACGCGCTCGGCAACGTGGTCGAGCTGGTCAACACCGGACCGGCGGCGACCGGTGACGAGCACCTGTCCGACCTCGTGGCGCTCCAGTCACTGGTCGAGCGCTGCGAGGTCAGCGACGTCCGCGACCTCGACGGCGACGACCTGGAGGCGGTCCTGCGCCTGCGCGACCGGTTCCACGACGTCTTCCGCACGCCGGACGACACCGGGCTGACCGTACGCCGGATCAACGCGATCATCGCCGAGGCGCGGACGATGCCGCACCTGACCGACCACGACGACTACGACTGGCACGTGCACTTCTCCGCCCCCGGCTCGCAGCTGGCCGAGCGCCTCGCCGCGGAGTGCGGCATCGCGCTCGCCTTCGTGGTGGCCGCCGGCGAGCTCGACCGGCTGCGCGTCTGCGAGGCCCCGGACTGCGACCGCGTGCTGGTCGACCTGTCCCGCAACCGCTGCCGCCGCTACTGCGACAGCCGTACGTGCGGCAACCGCATGCACGTGGCGGCCTACCGGGCGCGCCAGCGCGAGGCGGCCGCGGGCTGACCCGCCGGCTTCGGTAAGCGGCGAGCGCCCCACGAGCGGCGCGGGATCTTCCGCGGGCGCCGCGAGACGTAGACGAGACCGTCGCTCACCAGCACGTCGTGGACGGGCACTCCGTGGCGGGGCGGCCCGCCGCGCACCGCGCCGCCGTCCAGGGCGAACCGGCCGCCGTGCAGCGGGCACTCCAGGCAGTCGTCGACGATCGCGCCCTTCACCAGGAGCGCGCCGGCGTGCGGGCAGCGCAGACCGAGGGCGTAGAGGGCGCCGCGGGAGCGGCACAGCACGACGGGCAGCCCGTCGACGCGGCGGATCTCGCCGTCGGCCAGATCGCCGTCCGCGCACACCAGGACCAGCCCCGCGTCGTCGCGGCGGCGGCGGCGTCTCAGCATCCCCGCGACGCGCAGCATGATGCCGTGATCCTCTCGCACATCAACGGCGCGATCCAGCATGGTGGGGCCCGAGCGTGAGCGAGATCTCGAACGCGATTCGGTCCCGGGGGCCCCTCTTCGGTCGCCGCGCCCCCGGCCGGACGGATAATCTCTTTTCTCACGTAACGGGCATAGTCCCGTGAGCTGGGAGGTTCCGCTGACCACGCGAGCGCTCATCACCGGGATCACCGGGCAGGACGGCTCCTACCTCGCCGAGCATCTGCTGGAGCAGGGGTACGAGGTCTGGGGCCTGGTCCGGGGGCAGGCCAACCCGCACGTCTCGAGGCTGCGCAAGCACATCGGCGACGTGCGGCTGGTCCACGGCGACCTGCTGGACCAGGGCAGCCTCATATCCGCCGTGGAGAAGGTGCGGCCCGACGAGGTCTACAACCTCGGCGCGATCTCCTTCGTGCCCATGTCGTGGCAGCAGGCGGAGATCACCGCCGAGGTCACCGGGATGGGCGTGCTGCGCATGCTCGAGGCGATCCGCGTCGTCAGCGGCATCAGCGGATCGCGCACCCCCGGCGGCGGCCAGATCCGCTTCTACCAGGCGTCCTCCTCGGAGATGTTCGGCCAGGTGCGCGAGACGCCGCAGAACGAGCGCACGCCCTTCCACCCGCGCAGCCCGTACGGCGTCGCCAAGACCTACGGGCACTTCATCACGCAGAACTACCGCGAGTCGTACGGCATGTTCGCGGTCAGCGGCATCCTGTTCAACCACGAGTCGCCGCGGCGGGGCGCGGAGTTCGTGACCCGCAAGATCTCGCTCGGCGTGGCCCGGATCAAGCTCGGCCTGACCGACAAGCTCACGCTGGGGAACCTGGAGGCCCGGCGCGACTGGGGCTACGCCGGCGACTACGTCCGGGCGATGCGGCTCATGCTCGCCGCCGCGACGCCGGAGGACTACGTGATCGGCACCGGCCGCACCCAGTCCGTACGGGAGCTGGTCGAGCTGGCGTTCGCGACGGCCGGGCTCGACTGGCGCCACCATGTGATCACCGACTCCGCGCTGACCCGGCCCGCCGAGGTCGACCTCCTGTGCGGCGACCCGAAGAAGGCCCGTGACCAGCTCGGCTGGGAACCGGGCGTCACGTTCGAAGAGCTCGTCACGATGATGGTCGAGTCGGACCTGGCCCTGCTGTCCCGCTCCGACCGGCCGGCGGACGAGCCGCTCAGCTTCGACCACTGGTGAGCGGGGCCTCCAACGCGTGCGACGATGACCAGGTGCCCTCCGATCAGGTCGACACCGCCACCGGCCGGCTCACGCTCTCCACGGCGCCCGGCCGCTGGGTCCTCACCGCGACGGTGCTGGGCTCCAGCCTGGCGATGCTCGACGCCACCATCGTCAACGTCGCACTGCCCCGCATCGGGCGGGATTTCGGCGCCTCGCTGGCCGGCCTGCAGTGGACCGTCAACGCCTACACACTCACGCTCGCCGGGCTGATCCTGCTCGGCGGCTCGCTCGGCGACCGGTTCGGGCGCCGGCGGGTGTTCCAGATCGGCGTGATCTGGTTCGCCCTCGCGTCCGCGCTGTGCGGCGGCGCGTCGGACATCGGCGTGCTGGTCACGGCACGCGCCCTGCAGGGCATCGGCGGCGCCCTGCTGACACCCGGCGCGCTGGCCATCATCCAGTCGTCCTTCGATCCCGCGGACCGGTCACGGGCGATCGGCGCCTGGTCGGGCCTCGGCGGCGTCGCGGGCGCGATCGGCCCGTTCCTCGGTGGCTGGCTCATCGCCGCGGCGGGCTGGCGCTGGGCGTTCCTGCTCAACCTCCCGCTCGCCGCCCTCGTCGTGGCCGTCGCGGCGCGGCACGTGCCGGAGAGCCGTGACGAGTCCGAGCACCACGGCTTCGACGTGCTCGGCGCCGTCCTCGCGGCCGCCGCGCTCGCCGGTGTGACCTACGCCCTCACCGAGGCGCCCTCGGGCCCGGCCGCCGCCGTGGTGGTCGCGGCGGTGCTGGGAGTCGCGGCCGGCGTGGCCTTCGTGCTGGTCGAACGGCGACGCTCGGCCGGGCACGGCCCGAGCCCCATGCTGCCGCTCGGCGTCTTCGGCTCCCGCCAGTTCACCGCTGTCAACATCGTGACGTTCATCGTGTACGGCGGCATGGGCGTGCAGTTCTTCCTCCTCGTGGTCGACCTGCAGGTCGTGGCGGGCTACTCCCCCATCGTCGCGGGCACCGCGCTGCTCCCGGTGACGATCCTGATGCTCCTGCTGTCCGCCCGCGCGGGCGCGCTGGCCCAGCGGTTCGGGCCGCGGTACCTGATGACCGGCGGGCTGATCGTCGCGGCGGCGGGGATGACGCTGACGCTGCGCATCGGCCCGCATGCCTCGTACGTCGCCGACGTCCTGCCGGCCGCGGTGGTCTTCGGCCTCGGCCTCTCGGGTGTGGTCGCGCCGCTGACCGCCACGGTGCTCGCGACGGCCGACCCGCGGCACGCGGGCGTGGCCAGCGGGGTGAACAACGCCGTGGCCCGCGCGGCCGGTCTGCTGGCGGTGGCCGGCATCCCGCCCGCGGTCGGGCTCAGGGGCACCGCGTACAACGACCCGGCGGTGTTCGGTCACGGCTTTCACACGGCGATGGCGATCGCGGCCGTACTGCTCCTCGTCGGGGCGGTGCTGACGTTCCTCATCGTCCACGACGACGTGCTCAGCCCCGACCAGGCCACGGCCAGTCCGGAGTGCGAGTACAGCTGCCCGGTCGGCGCCCCGCCCCTCGAACCCGGCACGGCCGCGAACGCCTGACGGCCGTCGCGTTCACCCGGCCGACTGCCTCCGGCGGGCCGTCACCGGCCGGATCACCAGCAGCTCCAGTGCGGCGAGCGCGACGAGGGACACCAGACCGGTCACCGCCGGAACCGCGACCATGGTGATGAGGCATCGAGCGAGCGGGTCCTCCACGTAGCCCGGGTAGTAGGGCACGGTCATGATCGGGAGCAACGGGACGGCCAGGGCGACCAGTGCCCGCCGCCCGGCGGCGCCGCGCGCCAGCCAGACGGTGGCAAGCAGCGCCGCGCCCGCCAGGCCCGCGAGTCCGGCTTCCAACGTGACGCCCAGTGCCTCCCACACCATCGCCGTCTCGAAGAAGACCGCCACGGCCAGGAGGACGACAAGGCCGATGAGGCGCGGACGGCCGAGCACCTCCCGCCCACGGGCGGCACCGGGCCCGGCGAGGAGCGCGCCGGCCGTGATGAGGCCGAGCAGGAGAGGCGCGGCCGCTCCTGCTCCGGTGTAGTCGTCGTTCGCCGCGAGCACGGCGACGTTCAGGACGACGGCGCCGAGCACGGCGGCCGAGGTCGCCCGCGGGGCACCGCGCAGCGCGACGACGGCGGCGATCCCCCACGCAAGGTGGGACGGCGCCGAGTGGTACATGATCCACCAGCTCGAGCCGTGCGCGGCGGCGAAGGCCGCGTCCGGGAGCGACAGGATCGCCTGCGCGGCGTACCTGGCGGTGCCGGCGAGCAGGAGGAGCGGGGCGATGACGCCGAGCAGCGCGGTCGCGTCACGCCAGCCGCCGCGCGCGAGTGCGCCCGGCGCCCGACGGATCCGGATCCCGAGTCCGCCCCGCACCAGGTCGAGTACGTCGCGTACGGCCGGACGCGTCTGGTCCGGACCGGCCGCCGCGAGGAGCACGCCCAGCATCTCCTCCTCGTGCGCCCGGCGGTGCTCCGCCGGATACCAGCGGAGCCACCTGCGATAACGGTCTTCGAGAGCACTCATATGGGCAGACCTTCCTCGGGCTTGTCGGGCAAGAGGGAACCATCGAGCAGGGCGGTCGTCGTGCACTGGCGGCGCGTCACACGGCGGGGAAGGTCGCCTGCGCCCCGCGCAGCCGGGCCGGCCCCAGCCGCGCGGCAGCGGCCTCGGCCCGCCTCCGCAGCCGTTCGACCTCCGTCGCGAGCGCGGCGGCGCCGTCGTCGGTCAGGCGGTAGTAACGGCGCAACCGGCCGTCGACGACCTCCTCGCGGTCGGCGGCGACAAGGCCGTCGGCCTGCAGCCGGTCCAGCGCGGCGTACAGCGTGCCGGCGCGCAGCCGCACCCGGCCGTCGGAGATCTGTTCCGCGTCGCACATGATCCCGTAGCCGTGCTGAGACCGAGCGGCCAGAGCCGTAAGGATCAAGAACGTGGGCTCCTGCATCTGCCTGCTCATGTTGATCTTTATATACCGATGATCGGTCTATTGGCAATGGCGTCGCTCTCGAGCCCGACCTGACCTCGGACGCCGTGGGACAACCGGAACAGAGGCTGCGTGCATCGGCTTCTCGTGGGTACCCCGGAGCCATGACCGATTTGCAGCCACTTACGCAGTATGTTATTGATTCCGCCCATCAAGAGGTGGCGGACAAGGCACGGAAGAGCGTGCCCGCGCTGAGGATGGGCGCGGTCGCCGGCACCCTCGGCGTACTCGCCGCCGCGGCGTCCTACCGCCTGAGCGTCCTCCTGCTGGAGAAGGTGATGCCGTCGGAGGCCGCCGCACTGACGGCGACGGTCGCGTACGGCGGCGGCGCCGGTTGCGCCGCCATGATCACCCTCCGCCGGCTGCGGGAGACTCCAGCGCCTCTGCCGGTCGAGACCGCGCGGCGGTTCGCCGACGCGATCGCCGACCGGCAGTCCCCGGAAGTCGAACAGTGACCGGTCGCCCCGTACCGGGCCTGAGGTCGTAGGGGTGTTCTCCGGACGCGCCGTTCGGAGAACACCCCTGACCGAAAAGGCACGCAGGCGCTCATCAACGCTCAGAAACCAGCCGGGAGCATCCCGTGACCAGCCACAACCATCAGATTGCGGCATTTGGCCGGTGCCTCCCACATAAAGCCATCCATCCCGTTTAGCGAGATTTATCGGGGTACGTGAGGTGCACACCTGAACCAGACACACCAAGGGAGTGGATGCCATGACTGGGCCCATCGCCCAGCAGACCTCCGGCGGTTCGCCCAGCAGAGCAGGGGGCGGCTCCAGCAGTTTGGCCGATGTGGTGGACCTGATCCTGGAAAAGGGTCTGGTCATCGACCTTTACGCCCGAGTCTCGCTGGTCGGAATCGAGATCCTCACGGTCGACGTGCGGATCGTCGTCGCGAGTGTGGACACCTACCTGCGGTTCGCCGCGGCCTGCAACCGGCTCGACATCGCCCATGACGGAACGTCGCAGGGCCTGCCGCAGTTCGTCGGCGGCATGCAGGAGTCGGGCGCCAAGAAGAAGACCCGTGGCGCTCTGGAAGGAGCGCGGGAACGGCTCGAAGAGACCTTCGCCCCCTCGGACGACGAGGACGACGAGAAGAAGCAGCCCGCGCGGCGTCGCTCATCGAAGAAGAACGAGGAGGATGACGAGTGACCACCCCGCAGACATCCGGGGCGACCCAGTACGTCTACGGCATCATCCGTGCCGACGCCTCGATACCCGACGACCTCACCGGCGTGGACGACCAGCCCGTGTCGGTGGTCGCGCACGGTCCGTGCGCGGCCCTCGTCAGCGACCTGGCGCAGCAGCGTCCCCTGGGCGAGCGCGCCGACCTGCTCGCGCACCAGCGCGTGCTGGACGTGTTCGTCTCGGCCGGCGTGGACATCCTGCCCTTCCGGTTCGGAGCCGCCCTGGGCAGCCGGGAGGCCGTGGAGAAGGAACTGCTGACCGAGAACGGTGAGCGCCTGTCACAGGTCCTGGACGGGCTGAAGGGCCGGCAGGAGCTCCGCGTCAAGGCCACCTACGTCCAGGAGGCGATCCTGCGCGAGGTCATGACCGAAGAGCCGGAGGTGGCCGAGCTCAACGAACGCGTGCGCAACGTGCCCGAGGACGCCTCGGACGCCGTCTACTACGACCGCGTCCGGCTCGGCGAACTCGTCGCGCAGAGCGTCAAGCGCCGCCGCGACGAGGAGGGCGCCCGGCTGCTGGACGGCCTGGCCCCCGCCGCCTCGGCGGTCGCCGCCCACCCGCCCGTACGCGAGGAGGACGTGCTCGACGCGTCGTTCCTGGTGGAGCGGGGCAAGCTGGCGGACTTCCAGCGGGCCGTGGACGCGCTCGCCGGTGACACCGAGGGCCGGTTGACCCTGCGCCTCGTCGGACCGCTACCGCCCTACAGCTTCGTCCCGGAGGAATGAATGGGACTGTTCACAGGGCTGGTGACGTTCCCCCTGGCACCCGCGCGGGGGGTGATGTGGCTCGCCGGGGTGCTCAAGGAGCAGGCCGAGGCACAGCTGTACGACCCCGGCCGGATCGCCGCGGAGATGCAGCAGGTCGCCGATGACGTCGCCAGCGGAGCGATCACCGAAGAGGAGGCGGCCGAGCGGGAGGAGGATCTGATCCACCGCCTGCACGAAGGCCACAGACTCGGTTATCAGAGAGGCTAGCGATGCTCAGCGCGTCCGACGCCGCCGAAGTGGCGGCGCACCACGTCACCGAGATGACCGGCCGGTCCACCGAGGGAGTCGTCGGGATCAAGCGCTCCGACGACGGGTGGAGCGTGACCGTCGAGGTCGTCGAGACCCAGAGAATCCCCGACTCCGCCGACATCCTCGCCACCTATGAGGTCGAGGTCGACGCGGACGGCGAGCTGGTGTCCTATCGGCGCGTCGGACGCTACCTGCGCGGGCAAGTCGAGCGGAAGTGAAAGAGGCTGAGCACATTGTCGGAGATGTCATGGACGGGATCGCGTTCGGCCGCTCGTCCGATGGCGGGCGAGCAGCCGAGCGCCAATCTCGCCGACCTTCTCGAGCGCATCCTCGACAAGGGAATCGTGATCGTCGGGGACATCCGGGTGAACCTCCTCGACATCGAGCTGCTGACCATCAAGCTGCGGCTGCTCGTCGCCTCGGTCGACCGCGCCAAGGAGATGGGCATCGACTGGTGGGAGCACGATCCCTCGCTGTCCTCCCGCGCCTCGCGCGGTGAGGTGAGCGACGGCCAGGACTCCTCCCGCGAGGCGCTGGAGGAGGAGAACCGGCGGCTGCGGGAACGCCTGGCCGCGATCGAGGAGCACCCCCACGACGGCGACACGCCCGCGGACGGCGCCGCCGGAGACGGAAAGCGCACGACGTCCGCGCGATCGGCGAGCACGAGGAAGCGTAAGAACAGTGACTGACTCTTCCGAAAACGCCGTCTACCTGTACGGCGTCACCCGGGGGCTGGATCTCGCGGCGCTGGGCGGCTCGCCCGGCGTGGCGGGCGCCGCGGTGCGCGACGTCGTCGCCGGCGACCTCACCGCCCTGGTCAGCACCGTACGGCTGGACGAGTACGGCGAGGACGCCCTGCGCGCCAACCTGGAGGACCTGGGGTGGATCGAGGCGACCGCACGCGCGCACCACGCCGTGGTCGACCGTGCCGCCCGCCTGGCCCCGACGGCGCCCGTGCGGATCGCCACCGTCTACCACGACGACGAGCGCGTGGCGCAGGTCCTCCACGAGGGACGCGAACGGTTCGGCGCGGCGCTGGACCGGATCACGGGCCGCTCGGAGTGGGGGGTCAAGGCGTACGCCCACCCGGAGGACGAACGGCCCGAGGAGGAGGCGATGACGCCGGCCGCGGGTACCGGGGTCGGCACCGCGTACCTGCGGCGACGCCAGGAGCAGCGGCGCCGCCAGAACGAGGCGGGGCGCCGGCTCACCGAGCGCGCCCAGGCCATCGACGCCGAACTCCGGGTCCACGCGGTGGCGGTGCGGAGGCATCCCCCGCAGGATCCGAAGCTGTCCGGGCACCCCGGCACGCCGATCCTCAACATGGCGTACCTGCTGGACGACGCGCGGGTGCCGGAGTTCCAGGCGCTGGTGCGCGAGATCGGCGAGCGGTCGCCCGGCATCGAGATCGAGGCGACGGGGCCCTGGCCGCCGTACTCCTTCATCGAGACGGACGGGGGGTGAGCGATGACGGTCCCTCTCGACGTCGGCCCGACCGGCAACGGAACCGAGCGCGTCGCGCTCGTCGACCTGCTCGACCGGCTGCTGGCCGGCGGGGCCGTCCTGACCGGCGACCTGGTGATCTCCATCGCCGAGGTCGACCTCGTCCACGTCTCGCTACGCGCACTGATCATGGCCGTACGCGACGGCGACGGCATGTCGGAGGGAGATGAGCCGTGAGCCGTTCCGACGACCGCGCCCCGGTGACCGGGAACGTCACGGCGACGGACCTGACGACCGGCGACCCCGTCACCGACGCCATCCTCCACGGCCGCACGCCGCCAGAGGAGACGCCGGCCCGCACCGGCTCCGGCACGTCCCGCACGATGCAGCGGCTGCACACCGACCCCGACACCGTAGAGCGTGACCTGGTCAAACTCGTCCTCACGCTGGTTGAGCTGATCCGGCAGCTCATGGAACGCCAGGCGATACGCCGTGTCGAGGGCGGCGGGCTGTCCGAGGACCAGGTCGAGCAGCTCGGCCTCGCGCTGATGCGCCTGGACGAGGCGATGGGCCGGCTGAAGGACCACTTCGGCCTGGACGACCACGACCTCAACCTCGACCTCGGCCCCCTCGGACCGCTGCTGCCGGAGCACTGAACGCCCGCCGGCTCGCCCGTCGACCATGGCGGCGGGCCTCTTCACGTCCTGGGGATACGAACGAAGACCGGGCGGGATCCGGCGCGAGGGCCGGATCCCGCCCGGGACCGTGTGTCATCTTCTTCTGCGGGAGCGCCGGAAGAGCCAGCCACCGAGGATCAGCGCGACGACGGGCAGGGCGCGTATCCCGACGAATCCCACGATCGCGCGTAGAACCTTCATGAGCCGGGCGAACGCCAGAGTGTGCAGGACCTTGCGCAGACCCGGCAGCTTGAGCGCGCCCATCACCGAGCCCTGCAGCGCCTTCTTCGGGGAGGGCACCTGTCGCACCTTGCCCATCGAACCCTTGACGCGCTCCGGCGAAGCCGTTTCCGTCACCTTGCCGACCGGCGTCGATTTCTCAGCCATATGCCATCTCCTTATTCAGGGGTTCCGCCTCTTCAGCCGTCATACCCGAGAGGCGAGAACCATTCATGAGAAGCGCCTCGCATCCATCATGACCAACGTTTGGTGGCCGAGAAAACACCCGGAGTGACATTCTGCTGCGACCTTCTTAACCGGTGATTGTTCTCCGCATGAGCGGGTACCCCACGACCGGCGGCCCCCGGCGCCGAAGCCGGGGTCCTACGAGGAAGGACACTGAGATGGCGACGCGATCGGCCTCCAAGAAAGACACGAAGAAACCCACTGAACACACCAATCTCACTCGTCTGAAGGAGCTGAAGGGCACCGTGGAGACTGCGACGAAAACCGTGAAGGCGGCCACCAACGCGGTCAACCGTGGAAAGGCAGCCCCGAAAGCCGCGATAAGCGCGGCCAAATCACTGGGATCCGGCGGCTCGACCGCGAAGCACGCCGTTTCCGGCGGCCTCGACACGCTGAAGAAGGCCGGCGAGAAGGTACTCGGCAAGAAGAGCGGTCAGACGAGCGAGAACCCCTCCAAGATCACCAACATCCTCGAGGAGATCGACGTCGGGGCACCGCGCCGGCTCGTCTACGACCAGTGGACCCGATTCCAGGACTTCCCGGGGTTCACGAAGAAGGTCGAGGGCACCGAGCAGGTCTCGGACGAGAAGCTCCGGTGGAAGGCGAAGATCTTCTGGTCGTCCCGCTCATGGGAGTCCACCATCATCGAGCAGATCCCCGACGAACGGGTCGTCTGGCGCTCGACGGGCGCCAAGGGACACGTGGACGGCGCGGTGACCTTCCACGAGCTGACCCCGGACCTCACCCGCGTCCTGCTCGTCCTGGAGTACCACCCGAAGGGCCTGTTCGAGAGGACCGGCAACCTGTGGAGAGCGCAGGGCCGGCGGGTCCGGCTGGAACTCAAGCACTTCCAGCGGCACGTGATGGCCCACGCGGTGCTGGCCAAGGAGGACGACACCGAGGGCTGGCGCGGCGAGATCCGCGACAGCGAGGTCGTCAAGAGCCACGAGACCGCCGTGGCCGAGGAGAAGAAGCAGCAGAACAACGACAAGTCCGGCGGCGCCGGCGACACCGGCAAGTCGAGCGGCTCCACCCGCTCCCGGAAGTCGTCGAACACCGGCCGCTCGTCGAACACGAAGCGCTCCTCCAGCAGTTCGCCCTCCAGCAGCTCGTCCTCCGGCGGCTCATCGAGCAAGGGCTCGTCCTCCGGCACGAAGCGCTCCTCCGGCACCCGAAAGACCTCGGACAAACAGGAGAACTAACCCACCGCCGGGTCGCAGACCCCTCCCGCCCAGGGGCGCCATCCCACTTCCATTGTCCAGCGCCGCGGTCTGAGCAGGGAAGGGCGGCGGGGGGCTGTGGAAAAACCGGCGCGGGGACAGCCCGGTAAGCGGCCCGGCGCCGGTGGTACGCGACGGCCTTCGCGGAAAGACATGGGGCTTCCTGGCCGAACACCATCAGGCAGGCGCGCGGGAGTCCGGACGCGCCCCGGACAGGTCGTCGACGTTGATAACCGGCAGGACAGCGCCAGACCGACACTCCGCTCCGAGCGAGCCCATGCCGGCGCGTCGGCCTTCCGTGTCTGCGACCTGCCGATTATCGGCGTCGATGATCGGCCGGGGGCGCGCCCGATTGCTAGGCGACCCGCCGCCGCGGGATCGCCGGAGACGCCCACCCGAGCTCGGACGCCGAAGGGGTCGGCTCAGCCGCGGCTCTTGGCGAAGGCGAGGAAGTCGCGGGCGACCGGAGGCAGGGGGCGGCGCATGTGGACCAGGCCGATCGTCGTGGTGATCGGGGGCATGAAGGAGCGGACCGCGAGGCCGTCGACGGCCTCCACCTGGTTTCGGTACCACATTAACGACCCGACCCCGGCGCGTACCCACGTGAGCCACGCCCCCCGCTCGTTCGACTCCACCGCCGGGATCGGGGTGACGCCGATGCGGGCCAGCACGCCGTCCAGCTCGGTTCGCCGGGCGCTGCCCCGGGCCGGCATGACCAGGCGCAGGCCGTCCAGTGCCGACTGCGGGACCGGCTCGCGCAGGTTCAGCCCGGGCGGGGAGATCAGGACGATCTCCCGCTGTTCGAGCGGATGCGCCGCCAGGTCGCCGGGCACCGGCAGGTCGGTCAGGGCGAGGTCGGCGCGCCCTTCGCGTACGGCGGCGCCCACCGACTCACGGCCGTCACACCGGACCACTCGGATGCGAGCGGCGGGCTGTTCGCGGGCGAACCCCGGCAGCAGCCGTGCGGTGAGCTCGGGCTCCAGGGAGGACGTCGAGGCGACCCGCAGTTCGCCGGGCCGCCCGCCGGCGGGCGCGGCGGAGAACGCCTCGATGGCGTCGACCGCCCTCAGGGCATCGCGCGCGTACCGGACGATCTGCTCCCCGGAGTCGGTGAGCGCGACACCGCGACCGGCTCGGGCGAACAGCTCGACGCCCAGCTCGCGTTCGAGCTCCCTGATCGCCCGCGACAACGCCGGCTGTGCGACGAACAGGGCCTGAGCCGCCGCGGTCATCGTGCCGTGGTCGGCGGTCGCCACGACATAGCGCAGCTGCCGCAGATTCATGGCACGACGGTAGGGCAAGGCGCCGTGCCCAGTCCTGGACATAGCCGGAATGGGCCCGGACATTCACGGGGCGCGGTGACACGCCCCGGAATCGGCGGAAAAGGTGTGATCAGTCGAGGTCGGCGCCGTACGTCTGTTTCACCACGTCGAGGTGGTGCCACGACTCCCCGACCCAGACGCCCGGCACCGCGCGAACCGCTTCGAGCGTGCTCAGCAGCACGTCGCGGGAGGTGGCGTCGATCCCACACACGAGGTCGTACCGGCCGAAGCCGGTGACCACATAGTTGATCCCGGAGAGCCGGGCGATGCGGCCGGCCGCCGTGTCGACATCCGACGAGACGCGGACGCCCACTCCGGCGAGTTCGCCGGAGCCGAGGGCGCGCGAGTCGACGATCCCGCTCACGTGGATCACTCCGGTGCGCATGAGCCGTACGGCACGCGCGCGGGTCGCCGCCTGGGACAGGCCGACCACTTCGGCCAGCCGGGTGTACGGGGTGCGGCCGTCGCGCGTCAGCTCGCGCAGCAGCCGCCAGTCGATCTCGTCGAGCGACACGTCGGGCAGTTCGGTGACGACGGAGTGCGCGTCCTTCACCACGGAGATGACGCGGAAGACCTCGACTCCGCGCACGCCGGGCAGCGAGCGCACACCGTCGACCTCCTGGGCGAGCTTGGCGTCGTCACGGACGCGCACCTCGGCGACGACGGCGTGCGCCCCCGTGGCCAGGGCGGCGAACCAGGCCGCCGACTTTCTGGCCACGGCGTCGACCACATGACGCGCCGGACCGTCGACGTCGATGAAGATATGCCCGATGGCGCCGGTTCCGATCACGGATGCGTGCACGATGCCGACCACGCGCACGATCCCTGAATCCAGAAGATGCTGCACGCGCGTGCGCACGGCCGTACGCGACAGGCCCACACGGTCGGCCAGCGCCTGGAAGGTCGCCCTTCCATCCCGCTGCAGCTCGCGTACGAGCACAGCGTCGACCGCATCCAGCACGGGGGTCCTCCTCAGAGCCTGTATGTTCCTGCATTGGCTTGCATGATCATTTCATTACTGACGTCTTCGTCGCGAAAACGGAGCGTTGTTCGTGTTCGTCCGCCAAAGGACCACCGATCTGTCGGTGAGGCGCGGCGTCGGTGCCGAAAGCGGCGCGTTTCGTCGGCCGCCGGCGTGGCAACGTCCGGGCATCATCGGCTAAAGCTCGCGTCCCAATTCGACGAGGATTCCGCGAGCCTCGTCCCGCGCGGCCGCGGCCGCCTCCTCGTTCCCCTTCGCCACGTGCGTCTCGGCCAGGCAGCGCAGGGTCTCGGCCACGTCGAGCGACTCCTGGAGGTCGCGGAAGATCCGCAGAGACTCCCCCAGCTGTGCGGCCGCGGCGTCCGGGTCGCCGTCGGCGAGGAGCATCTCTCCGGTGAGCCGCAGCACGTGTCCCTCACACGTGCGCCAGCCGACATCGCGAAAGGTCGTCATGACCCGGTCCAGGACCGGCCTCGCGTCGTCGTGGCGCTTCTGCCGGACGAGACACTCCCCCATCCGCATCTGCACCACCGCCTCACTCAGCCGGTCACCGATCGCGCGGAACGTCGGCAGCGCCTCCTCCAGCAGCCGCAGCGCCTCGCCGTACCGGCCGAGTTCGAGCTCGACGCCCGCGATGCGGCGCAGCGCGTGCGCCTCGCCCATGCCGTTGCCCGCGCTCCGGTAGAGCCGCAACATCTCCTCGAACCGCGCCCGCGCCGGCTCGGCCCGGCCCTGGTCGAGGTCGCACAGGCCGAGTCCCTCCACGGCGTACGCCTCGGCGCGCCGGTCGCCCAGCTCGCCGAACAGCCGCAGCGCGTCGGCCCACAGCGGCCGGGAACCCTCCGGGTCGCCGTTGATCCGGACCGTCCCGGCCACACCGCACAGCGCGCCGGCCCGGCCGTAGCGCTCGCCGATCCGCTCGCAGAGCGTCGCCGCGCGCTCGAAGTGGCCTCGCGCCTCGCCGAACTCGCTCTGGACGTACAGCATCGCGCCGAGGTTGATCTCCGAGGCCGCCTCGCCGCGCAGGTCACCGGACTCTCGCGCGGCGGCCAGCGCGTGGTCGCAGCAGCGGCGCCACTCGACCAGGTCGCCGCAGAACTCGAAGAACGGGAGGCTGGCGCTGGCGAGCTCCCAGCACGGGCCGGGCATCCCGGCCGCGTGCGCCTGCTCCACCATCGCGGTGATCGCGGACCGTTCGCTCTCGAACCACGCGAGCGGGTCGCGCAGCAGGACGTCGGTGCTCTCCGGGTCGAGCGGCATGCGCGGCGCGTCGCCGGACAGCGGCGCGTAGTAGCAGTTGGGCAGCCGGCGTTCGGCCTCGTCGACCAGCGCCAGCCACGCCCCGGCCACACGGGCCAGCGCGGCCCCGCGCTCGGACGGGGTCTCCTCGGCGACGGCGCGCTCGCGCGCGTACACCCGCAGCAGGTCGTGGAAGCGGTAGCGCGGCTGGTCGGTCGCGTCGCGGCCGGCCACCTCCAGCAGGCGGGCGTCCACCAGCTCCTCGACCAGGTCCTCGCCCTCCTGCATCGGCACGTCGACCAGCGCGGCGGCCGTCCAGGCCGCGAAGTCGGCCACCTCCAGCACACCGAGCAGCCGGAACGCCCGCTGGGCCGCCGCGGACAGGCCCCGGTGGCCCAGCGCGAGGCTGCCGCGCACCTCCAGGTCGGCGTGGACCAGCTCGTCGAGCCGCCGGTGCTCGTCGGCGAGCCGCCGCGCGAGGCGGTCGAGGGTCCAGTGCGGCTTGGCGGCCAGCCGCGCCGCCGCGATCCGCAGGGCCAGCGGCAGCCGGTCGCACAGCGCGGTCACGCGGTCGGCGGCCTCCGGCTCCGCGGCGACGCGCTCGGGGCCGGCCACTCGGGTGAGCAGTTCGGCCGCCTGTACCGGGTCGAAGGCGTCCAGTTCGATGCGCGTGGCGCCGGCCAGCCCGGTCAGGCGCCGCCGCGAGGTGACCAGGACCGCACACAGCGGGCTGCCCGGCAGCAGCGGGCGCACCTGTCGTTCGTCAGCGGCGTTGTCCAGGACGATGAGGGCACGCCGCCCGTCGAGGCGGGCCCGGTACAGGTCCGCGCGCTCGTCCGGGTCGGCGGGGATGGCCGCGCCGTCGACGCCGAGCGCCCGCAGCAGGCGGCCGAGGACGTCGCCGGGGTCGGCCGGCGTGGCCTCGCTGCCGTGCAGCCCGACGTAGAGGCGCCCGTCGGGGAACTCCTGGCGCAGCCGGTGCGCGACGTGCACGGCGAGCGTGGTCTTGCCGACGCCGCCGCGCCCGCTGATCGCGATGATCGGCACGGCGGCGTACGGCTCGGGGCGCCAGGTCAGCGCGGCGGCGATCTCGGCGACCTGCTTCGCGCGGCCGGTGAAGTCGGCGATGTCGGGCGGCAGCGGCGAAGGCCCGGCGGACGGCGCCGGCTCGCCCACCGGCCCGGCCGGGCCGGTGTCGTCGGCGAGGATCGCCTGCTGGATGCGGCGCAGGTCGGGTCCCGGCTCCAGGCCGAGCTCGGCGACCAGTGTCTCGCGTGCCTCCTGGTAGGCGTCGAGCGCCTCCGAACGGCGTCCCGCGCGGTGGAGGGCGCGCATCAGCTGGCCGCGGAAACGCTCGCGCAACGGGTGGGCCGCGACGAGGGAGACGACCTCCGGGATGAGATCACCGGCCCGGCCGACGGCCAGGTCGGCGTCGATGCGCTCCTCGATCGCGGTCAGCCGCCGCTCCTCCAGGCGCGCCGCCTCGGCCGCGAGACTCGGCAGGCCACCGAGGGCGGGCCCGCGCCACAGCGCGAGGGCGGCCCGCAGCTCCTCCGCGGCGCGCGCCGGGTCCATGCCCCGCGCGGCGCCGATGCGGCGCTCGAACTCCAGGAGGTCGACCTGGTCCGTGCGCAGGACGTAACCCGGCGGAACGGTCACGATGACGTCGCGGACCGGCTCGCCGTCGGGGTCGGCGAGCCGCCACGCCCGCCGGAGCGCGGAGACGCACGCCTGGATCTGCGCCGTCGCGGTCGTGGGCGCGCGCTCCCCCCAGACGGCCTCGATCAGGCGGTCCACGCTGCGCACGCGTCCAGGGTCCAGCGCGAGCGCGGCCAGCACGGCACGCGCGCGGGGACCGAGCGGAGCGGAGACGGCGCCGTCCCACAGCTCCACCGGACCCAAGAGCCTGACCTGCATGCATGCCTCTCAGCGAGGGGTTCCGACCGACACGCACGGCACCGGAGGATGCGCCGTGCCAGGGCGCCGGCAAGCTCCATAGCTCAGCTCAGAACGTAAGTGTCGCATGAATAAATCACTCATGGTCAACATGGATGGCAGGAAAGATTCCATATCGCCGTTTCGGCGGCCCGCCACGACACCGACTCGGCACCCGGGAAAGGGACTTTCGGCGGTGCGCGGGGCACACTGTCCGGATGCGATTGCGACACCTGATCGCGGTGCTCCTGCTCTCCGCCTCGGCCTGCTCGGCGGGGCACGAGCACACGGTCGCCCGCCCGCCGCGCGGCCGGGCCCCGGCCCCGCGGCGCACCGGCCCGGCGGTAGCGGC
The DNA here is from genome assembly GCF_050936355.1 of Actinoallomurus sp. CA-142502. Taxonomy (NCBI): domain Bacteria; kingdom Bacillati; phylum Actinomycetota; class Actinomycetes; order Streptosporangiales; family Thermomonosporaceae; genus Actinoallomurus; species Actinoallomurus sp. CA-142502. Next base: position 4,604,776 of record NZ_JBNJMY010000001.1, on the reverse strand, counting down.
CACGCCCGCGCCGCCGAGCCCCCGGCACATGGTCTTCCACGGGGCGCGCGACTCCGGCATGGTGGCGCTCACGTTCGACGCCGACATGACGCCCGGCATGTGGCGATCGCTCGACGCGGGACGGATCAAGTCCTCCTATGACCGCCGCATCATCGGCACGCTCGACGCCACGCACACCCCGGCGACCATATTCGCCACCGGCATGTGGATCCGGCGTTATCCGGCGGTGACGAAAACGCTCGCGGCCGACCCGCTGCTGGAGTTCGCCAACCATTCCTACGAGCACAGCGCCTTCACGGCCCCGTGTTACGGCCTGCCGGTCCTGCCCGCCCACGACCGTACGGAGGACGTGCGGCACGCCGCGCGGATCCTGCGCGACCACGTTCCGGCGCCCACGCCCTACTTCCGCTTCCCCGGCGGATGTCACGACCAGGGGGCGGTACGGGCGGTGCTCGCCGCCGGGGTGACACCGGTGCAGTGGGACGTCATCAGCGGCGACGCGTTCGGCCACGACCCCCACGCGATCACGCGTACGGTCCTGAAGGAGGCGAAGGGCGGCTCGATCGTGGTCATGCACCTCAACGGTGCGCCCACCGCACCGGAGACCCACGCGGCGCTGCCCGGGATCATCACCGGCCTGCGGGCGCGCGGGCTGCGCCTGGTCAAGGTGTCGGAGCTGCTCAAGGCCCATTGAACCGGGCACCGGCGGGTATCCATCACAATGGAGGGTGGCCTTTCCGGCCATTCGCCCAGATGACGGACGGTGTTGACGAACGTGCGCCTGCTGAACGGTGAGCAACCGGTTCACGACCTGACCTACAACGACGTGTTCATGGTGCCGCGCCGGTCCGACGTCGGCTCCCGGCTCGCGGTCGACCTGTCGACCAGTGACGGCAGCGGCACGACGATCCCCATCGTCGTCGCCAACATGACCGCCGTCTCGGGCCGCCGGATGGCCGAGACGATCGCCCGCCGCGGCGGCCTCGCGGTGATCCCCCAGGACATCCCGGTGGACGTCGTCGCCGACGTCATCGGCTGGGTCAAGACACGTCACCTCATCGTCGACACCGCGATCCGGCTCGGTCCCGGCGGCACGGTCGGCGAGGCGCTCGGCCTGCTGTCCAAGCGCGCGCACGGCGCCGTCATCGTCGTCGAGGACCATCGTCCCGTCGGCGTGGTCACCGAGGCCGACTGCCTGAGCGTCGACCGGTTCACCCAGCTCAGCGAGGTGATGTCCCGCGATCTGCTCACGCTCCCGGACACCGTCGACCCGCAGAAGGCCTTCGAGACGCTGCACGGGCGCGGACACCGGCTCGCGCCCGTGGTCGACGGCGAGGGCCGGCTGACCGGCGTCCTGACGCGTACGGGCGCGCTGCGCGCCACGCTGTACGAGCCGGCGGTGGACGCGGGCGGGCGGCTGCGTGTGGCCGCCGCGATCGGCGTGAACGGCGAGGTGGAGGAGAAGGCCGAGGCGCTGCTGGCGGCCGGCGCGGACGTGCTGGTCATCGACACCGCGCACGGGCACCAGGAGAAGATGCTCGGCGCACTGCGGCGCGTACGCGCGCTCCGCCCGCAGGTGCCCGTCGTCGCCGGCAACGTCGTGACCGCCGACGGCGTGCGCGACCTCGTCGAGGCGGGCGCCGACGTCGTCAAGGTCGGGGTCGGGCCGGGCGCGATGTGCACGACCCGCATGATGACCGGCGTGGGCAGGCCGCAGTTCTCCGCGGTCCTCGAGTGCGCGGCGGAGGCCCGCCGGCTGGGCCGCCACATCTGGGCGGACGGCGGCGTACGCCACCCGCGCGACGTGGCCCTGGCCCTCGCGGCCGGCGCGGCGAACGTCATGATCGGCTCGTGGTTCGCCGGGACCCTGGAGTCTCCGGGCGATCTGCAGCGCGCCACCGACGGGCGGCTGTACAAGGAGAGCTTCGGGATGGCCTCGGCGCGTGCGGTGCGCCTGCGCACGGCCGACGACTCGCCGTTCGAACGCGCCCGCAAGGCGCTGTTCGAGGAGGGGATCTCCACCTCGCGGATGTACGTCGATCCGCAGTCGCCCGGCGTCGAGGACCTGCTCGACACGATCATCGCGGGGCTGCGGAGCGCCTGCACGTACGCGGGCGCGCGGACGCTGGAGGAGTTCCACGAGCGGGCGCTGGTCGGGGTGCAGAGCTCCTCGGGCTACGCGGAGGGCGAGCCGCTGCACGTCAGCTGGTGACGGGCCACCGCCCGGAGCATGTCCGGGATGGGTGGATCATAGAAGGGACGTCGAGGCGAGGACGGTGACATGCCCCGTATCCAGGGGTTCGAGGCTTACCGCATGGCGATGCCGCGCGGCCGGCGCCCGGAGAGCATTCTCGTCCGGGTGACGGACGACGACGGCCTCGCGGGCTGGGGCGAGGTGGCCGCCTCCGACGTCTGCTGGGCCGACATCGAGGAGCGCGTCGGCCCCGCCCTGCTCGGCCTCGACTGGGAGCTGCCCGAGGAGGTCGGCGGCGTCGGCGGGCTCGGCGGGAGCGCGGCGGCCTCGGCGACCGACATCGCCTGCTGGGACCTGTGGTGCCGCCGCCAGGGCAGCCCGCTGTCCTATTCCCTCGGCGGCACCCGCACCTCGGTGATGGCGGGCGCCCGGCTCGGCGCCGAGCCCACGCTCGACGTGCTGCTCACCCGCGTCAACCGCCTCGTCGGCGCCGGCTACACGCGGGTCACCCTCGCGGTGCACCCCGGCTGGGACGTCGAGCCCGTCCGCACCGTACGCCGGGCGTTCCCCGCGCTCGCCCTCCAGGCCGACGCCGGAGAGGCGTACACCGAGGCGAAGGCCCACCTCGACGCGCTGGACGCCCTGGACGCGTACGGCCTCGTGGCGATCGAGCGGCCGTTCGCCGGCGACGACCTGCCCGCGTACGCACGGCTGCAGCGGCGGATCGCCACGGCGGTGTGCCTCGATCCGGCCGACCTGGACACCGTCGACAGCGCCCTCGCCATGGGCGCCGGCCGCATGCTGGGCCTGCGCATCGCCCGGCTGGGCGGCCTGACCGCGGCCCGCGGCGCCCACGACCGCGCCCTCGCGGCCGGCTGGGAGGCGTGGTGCGGCGGCGCGGACGGGTTCGGCGTCGGCCAGGCGGCGGCGGTCGCGGTGGCCAGCCTGCCGGGGTGCGACCTGCCGAGCGACGTGACCGAGACCCCGACCGCCACGGCGGTGGTGTCCCCGCCGGTGAGCGTGAACGGCGGCGTCGTCGCCGTCCCCCTCACCCAGCCGGGCCTCGGCCACGACATCGACGAGGCGATGGTCGCCCGCCTCGCGCGCCAGAGCCTGCGCATCCCGGCGTGATCCCGCCCGGGCCGCGCCTCAGACTCCGGCGAGCCGGGCGGAGCGCCGCAGGTACACGATCCAGGTCACGACGGCGCAGAGCACGTAGAAACCGATGAAGGCGACGTAGGCGCCGGTGCCGGACCCGTACGCGAGGAACGACTGCCGGAAGGCCAGGTTCACCAGGACGCCGCCGAACGCGCCGATGGCGCCGGCGAGGCCGATCAGCGCGCTGGACAGGCGCCGGGCCTCCGTCTCCTCCGCGCACTTCGCGCGGAAGATCGCCGGGATCATCTTGTACGTCGAGCCGTTGCCGACGCCGCTGAGCACGAACAGCAGCACGAACCCCACGATGAACAACGGCAGCGACCGTTGCGCCGAGGCGAGCAGGACGACGGCGGCGCCCAGCGCCATGGCGGTGAAGTTCCAGAACGTCACCCGCGCGCCGCCGAGCCGGTCCGCCAGCCGGCCGCCCACCGGGCGGACGAGGGAACCGAGCAGCGGGCCGAGGAACGTCAGGTACGCGGCCTTGACCGGGGTGGTGAAGTCGGCGGCGAACTGCACCTGGAGCACCTGGCCGAAGGCGAACCCGAAGCCGATGAACGACCCGAACGTGCCGATGTAGAGCAGCGAGACGATCCAGGTGTGCGCGTCCCGCGAGACGTCGCGCATGGCCCGCCCGTCGTTGCGCAGCCCGGGCAGGTTGTCCATCCACAGCGCCGCGCCGAGGGCGGCCAGGACGATGAGCGGAATGTAGATGCCCGCCACCAGTCGCGGGTGGCCGGCGCCCGCCGTGGCCAGGACGGCCAGACCCACGAGCTGTACCACGGCCACCCCGAGGTTGCCGCCGCCGGCGTTGACGCCGAGCGCCCAGCCCTTGAGCCGCTGGGGAAAGAAGGCGTTGATGTTCGCCATCGAGGAGGCGAAGTTGCCGCCGCCGACGCCCGCGACGGCGGCGATGATCAGCAGGGTGCCGTACGACACACCGGGCCGGATGACGACGGCGGCGGCCACGGCGGGCACCAGCAGCAGACTGGCGCTGATCACCGTCCAGTTGCGGCCGCCGAACCGGGCCACCGCGAAGGTGTACGGCAGGCGCAGCGCCGCGCCGATCGCCGTGGGGACCGTGGTGAGGACGAACTTGCCCGCCGGGTCGATGTGGTACGCCGGGCCGAGGAACAGCACGAGGACCGACCACAGGCTCCAGACCGAGAAGCCGATGTGCTCGCTGAAGATGGACAGGACGAGGTTGCGCCGGGCGACTCTCGCCCCGGTCGCCGTCCAGAACGTCGCGTCCTCGGGACGCCAGTCCGTGATCCGGCCTGGCGCGGTCGCCGGCGCACGTCGCTCGACGGTGGTCATGGGAGCCTCCTGCGGGTCCGTAGGGCCGTCCCGGACGGTAGGAACCCGACGTTTCCCGTGGATGTGGCGCAGGAGTCGGCGGTGCTACGTTCCGTGCACGCCGCGCGGCGCGGTGCCGTGAGGTCGCGCACCGGCCCGCCAGACCCCGGGTGAAGCGCTTGTGACCTCACGGTAATACAGCGGACTCGATGGTGAAACGCTCCGAACTCAGGATCGGCACCATGCCGCCGACTCCTACGAAGACCGGTCACCTTGTCGTCATCGGCCATGGTCCGGCCGCGCACCGCCTGATCGAGGCGGTCCGCGAGCGGGACACCGAGGATTACTGGCAGATCACCGTCGTGGGCGAGGAACCGCGTCCGGCCTACGACCGGGTCGCGCTGACCTCCTACCTTACCGACGGCGCCGACCTGGGGTACCCCGCCCACGACGACGCCGTGCGCGTCCGTACGGGAGAGCGGGTCACCGCGATCGACCGTGCCGGCCGCACGGTCACGACGGACGCCGGAGAGACGCTGGGGTACGACACCCTGGTGCTCGCCACGGGATCGGTGCCGTTCGTCCCGCCCGTGCCCGGGGCCGGCACCGCCTTCGTGTACCGCACCATCGACGACCTGGACGCCCTGCGGGCGCGGGCCGCGGGCCGCGCGAGCGGCGTCGTCGTCGGCGGCGGGCTCCTGGGCCTGGAGGCGGCCCGCGCTTTGCAGGGACTCGGCCTGGAGACGCACATCGTGGAGATGGCGCCCTGGCTGATGGCCCGCCAGCTCGACGAGGGCGGCGGGGCGATGCTGCGGCGCCACATCGAGGCGCTCGGCCTGCGCGTGCACACGGGCGTCATGCTGGACCGCGTCGAGGCGGACGCCGTCCGTCTCGCCGGCGACACGGTCCTGCCGGCCGACGTCGTCGTCTTCTCCGCCGGCATCCGCCCCCGCGACGAGCTGGCCCGCGCAGCCGGGCTGGAGGTCGGCGAGCGCGGCGGCGTCGTGGTGGACGACGCCTGCCGCACCGGCGACCCGCGGATCTACGCGATCGGCGAGTGCGCGCTCGTCGGCGGGCAGGTGTACGGGCTGGTCGGCCCTTGCCTGTCGATGGCCGAGGTGGTGGCGGACGCGCTGTTCGGCGGGGCGGCCCGGTTCGCGGGCGCCGACACCTCGACGCAGCTCAAGCTCATGGGCGTCGACGTCGCGAGCTTCGGCGACCCCTCGGCCGACGCGCTGAACGTCAGCTACACCGACCCGGTCGCCGGGACGTACAAGCGGCTCGTCGTCAGCGACGACGCGGGGACGCTGCTCGGCGGCGTGCTCGTCGGGGACGCGTCGGCCTATCCCACGCTGCGCGCCTGCGTCGGCGCGAGCCTGCCCGCGGCGCCCGACCGGCTCCTGTTCGGCGGCACCGAGGCCGTGGCCGGCGCGATGACCGAAGAGACGATGGTGTGCAGCTGCAACGGCGTCAGCGCCGGCACCATCCGGTCCGCGATCGCCGACGGAGGCCTCACCGACCTGCCCACGGTGAAGGCGTGCACCCGCGCGGGCACCGGCTGCGGCAGCTGCGTCCCGCTGGTGAAACGGATCCTCGACGAGGAGCTCACCTCCGCGGGCATCCCGGTGAGCCGGGCGCTGTGCGAGCACTTCGACCACACCCGCGCGGAGCTGTTCGACATCGTCCGGGTGCGGGGCATCACGACGTTCAGCGGGCTCATCGCCGAATGCGGCCGGGGCCGCGGGTGCGACATCTGCAAGCCGGTGGTCGCCTCCATCCTGGCCAGCCTCGGCACCGGGCACATCCTCGACGGCGAACGGGCCGGCCTGCAGGACACCAACGACCAGTTCCTGGCGAACATGCAGAAGAACGGCACCTACTCGGTGGTGCCACGCGTGCCCGGCGGGGAGATCACGCCGGAGAAGCTGATCGTCATCGGCGAGGTGGCGCGCGACTTCGGCCTCTACACCAAGATCACCGGGGGCCAGCGGATCGACATGTTCGGGGCCCGCGTCGAACAGCTCCCCCAGATCTGGAAGCGGCTGACCGAGGCCGGATTCGAGTCCGGGCACGCGTACGGCAAGGCGCTGCGCACGGTCAAGTCCTGTGTGGGCTCCACCTGGTGCCGCTACGGCGTGCAGGACTCGGTCGGGCTGGCGATCCGGTTGGAGCTGCGCTACCGGGGCCTGCGCGCCCCGCACAAGATCAAGTCGGCGGTGTCCGGATGCGCGCGGGAGTGCGCGGAGGCGCAGAGCAAGGACTTCGGCGTCATCGCCACCGAGAAGGGCTGGAACCTCTACGTCGCCGGGAACGGCGGGATGCGACCGCGGCACGCCGACCTGTTCGCCACCGATCTGGACACCGACACCCTGATCCGCTACATCGACCGGTTCCTGATGTTCTACATCCGCACCGCGGACCGGCTCCAGCGCACCGCGTCGTGGCTGGAGAGCCTCGACGGCGGCATCGAGTACCTGCGGGACGTCATCGTCGCGGACCGGCTCGGCATCTGCGACTCGCTCGACGCCGCGATGGCCCGGCACGTGGAGGACTACACCGACGAATGGCGGGCGACGCTGGAGGACCCCGAGCGGCTGCGCCGCTTCGTGTCCTTCGTCAACGCGCCCGGCACACCCGACCCGAGCATCGTCTTCGAGCCCGAACGCGACCAGATCAAACCCGTCATCCCGGAGGTGGTGTCCCGATGACCTCGCGAAGCGAGGGAGTCACAGGCGTGCCCCGGTGGTCACACTTTCCGACGCAGGAGGACTCATGACTCAGGTACTCGACCTCGCGCCTGTGTCCGTGCGCTGGCAGGACGTCTGCGACTACGACGACCTGCCGCCGGAGGACGGCGTGTGCGCGCTCGTCGGCGGAGAGCAGGTGGCGCTCTTCCGCACCCACGACGGACGGGTGCACGCGCTGTCGAACCTCGACCCGTTCAGCGGCGCGTACGTGCTCGCGCGCGGCATCGTGGGCTCCCGCGGCGGCGTGCCGACCGTCGCCTCCCCGATGTACAAGCAGGTCTTCGACCTGACGACGGGCCGCTGCCTGGACGACCCGGCGGTCCGGGTGCCGGTGTACCGCGTGCGCGTCAGCGGCACGCGGGTGGAGGTGGCCCGGACGTGAACGCCGAGCCCCTGGCCGGCTTCACGGTGGGCGTGACGGCGGCGCGCCGGCACGAGGAGCTCTCGGCGCTGCTGGAGCGGCGAGGCGCCCGGGTGGTCTACGCCCCCGCGATCCGGCTGGTGTCGCTGTCCGACGACGCCCTGCTCCTGTCCGCGACGCGGCAGATGCTGGCGAGCCCGGTCGACGACGTCGTCGTCACCACCGGCATCGGATTCCGTACGTGGCTGGAGACGGCCGACGGCTGGGGGCTGCGCGACGACCTGATCAAGAGACTGAACGACGCCCGGATCCTCGCCCGCGGCCCCAAGGCGCGCGGCGCGGTCCGCGCGGCCGGGATGGCCGAGGCGTGGTCGCCGGAGTCGGAGAGCTGTGAGGAGGTCCTGCGCCACCTGCTGCGGGAGGACCTCACCGGCCGCCGGATCGCGGTGCAGCTCTACGGCGAGCCCTGCCCGGACCTCACCGACGGGCTGCGGCGTGCCGGCGCCACGGTGCTGGAGGTCCCGGTGTACCAGTGGGCGCCGGCGGAGGATCCCGAACCGCTCCGGCGCCTCGTCGAGCAGGCGGTGGCGGGCACGCTGGACGCGATCACCTTCACGAGCGCGCCCGCGGTCGCAGCGACGCTGGCCGTTGCCGACGAGCGCGGCAGCGGCGAACCGCTGCTCGACGCGCTGCGCACACGGGTGGTCGCCGCCTGCGTCGGCGCGGTGACCGCCGCGCCGCTGGAGCGCCGGCGCGTGCCCACCGTACGGCCCGACCGCGCGCGGATCGGCGCGCTCGTCCGTGCCCTCGCCGCCGACCTGCCGGTACGGCGCTCGGACCGGATCGTGGTGCGCGGCCACACGCTCGAACTGCGCGGGCACGCCGTGCTCGTCGACGGGCGGCTGCGGCCGGTGACGCGGGCGCCGATGGCGGTGCTGCGGGCGCTGGCGGAGCGGCCCGGGCACGTCGTCTCCCGCACGGACCTGTGCGGTGTGCTGCCGAGCGGCACCGGGCCGGGCGGGCCGTGGCAGGCGCGCCTCCAGCCCGACGAGCACGCGGTCGAGATGGCGGTGGCGCGGCTGCGGCGCGTCCTCGGACGGCCGGGCCTGATCGAGACGGTGGTCAAGCGCGGCTACCGGCTCGCCTGCGAACCCGCCGCGGAGAGCGCCGGCCCGTGAGCGAGCGAACCGGCAAGCACGCGCCCCGGTCACCCCACCGACGAAGGAGGGCCCCGCGAGCGAGCGAAGCGAGTGAACCGGCAAACACGCGCCCCGGTCACCCCACCGACGAAGGAGGGCCCCGCGAGCGAGCGAAGCGAGTGAACCAGCAAGCACGCGCCCCGGTCACCCCACCGACGAAGGAGGGCCCCGTGAGCGAGCGAAGCGAGTGAACCAACGAACACGCGCCCCGGTCACCCCACCGACGAAAGAGGATTCGTGAGCGCGGCTCCGGTACTCCTGGCCGTGGGCCACGGCACACGCGACCCGGCGGGAGTCGCCACGATCCGCGCCCTGCTGGACCGGGTGCGCGCGCGGCGGCCGTGGCTGCACGTGGCGGAGTGCTTCGCCGAGATCTGCGCGCCCTCCCTCGAGGACGCCGTGGCGGGCCTGACCGGGCCCGCGGTGGCCGTGCCGCTGATGCTGGGCCGCGGCTACCACTCCCTGGTGGACGTCCCCGGACGCGCCGGCCCAGGCGCCGTGGTCACCCGGCCGCTCGGCCCCCACGCGCTGCTGGCCCGCGCGCTCGTCGACCGGCTGCGGGCGACGCCGCCGGCGGACGCCGTGGTGCTCGGCGCCGCCGGCACGTCCGATCCGTCCGGGATGGCCGACGTGCGCGCCGCGGCGCGGATGCTCGGCCGGTATCTGGGGCGTCCGGTGGCGCACGGGTTCGCCGCGTCGGCGGAGCCGTCGCTCCCGGAGGTCGTCGGCACCCTGCGAAGGCGCGGCGCCCGGCGGGTCGTCGTCGCCTCGTACCTGCTCGCGCCCGGGTTCTTCCACCGGCGAATCCTCGACTGCGGCGCGAACGCGGTCAGCCCGCCGATCGGCGTCCACGACGCGCTCGCGGCCCTGATTCTCCGCCGTTACGACGAGGCGGCGGCCGCATACGGCCGGGCCGGAGAAGCGCCACAGAAGGCGATTTCCCGCGCATAATGCTTCCGCACGCCGAAGGTTTCGGAGCGTCGGGCACCTGACCTGGCACTCAGCGGGAGATGATGCGACGCATGGAACCCCTTCCGAGTGCGGTGTGGATCGTGGCCGGGCCACCGGGCAGCGGGAAGTCGACAGTGGCCGACCTGCTCCTGAGCCGGCTGCGGCCCGTGCCCGCGCTGATCGACAAGGACACGCTCTACGGCTCCTTCGTCTCGGCGATGCTGCGCGCGAACGGCCGCCCGGAGGGCGAGCGCGAGGGTCCCTGGTACGACGAGCACATCAAGGTCCATGAGTACGCCGGGATGACCGCCACCGCCCGCGAGATCCGCTCGCACGGATGCCCGGTGCTGCTCAGCGGCCCGTTCACCGGGCAGATCCACGACCCTCGGCGGTGGCGCGCGTGGACCGAGGAGCTGGGCGGCTCGCCGGTGCACCTGGTCTGGATACGCGCGGACCGCGAGACGCTGCGCGAGCGGCTCAAGAGCCGTGGCCTGGAGCGCGACCAGCGCAAGCTGGAGCGCTTCGAGGAGTTCGCCGCCGCGATCCGCGCCGGTGAGCCGCCGCCGGTCCCCCACATCGCGCTGGACAACCGCGCGACGGCCCGGCCGCTCGCCGACCAGCTCGACGAACTGCTCTGGTGAATCCGCGACCTGAGGTCAGAACTCCGGGCCGTAGCCGGTGCAGTCGGCCTGGAAGTGCGGGGTGGCGGGGCCGAGGGCGTTGAGCACGTTCTGGATGGCGGGGCCGTCGAGGGAGAGCCCGACGTGGCCGACGGCATCGCCGGGGCACTGGTCCTGCAGCAGGATGTCGGTGACGTCGGCGCCATTGAGGAAGGAGTTGGTGTACGGCGTGACCGTGCCGTCACGGGAGCTGGCGATCACCACGTAGCGCGGGCCGGGCACGGTGTCGCCCTCGGCGAACAGCGCCGTCTGGAAGGGCGAGCCCTCCTCCTGTTCGGACTCGGCGGGCGCGCCGATCAGCGTGTAGGCGCCGTTGACCAGTCCCAGCACGTGGAACGTACGGCCGAGGTCGACGAGCCCGCCGAGCGTCGTGCCGTGGTTCGTGGGCGCCAGGCCGATCATGGTGTGCACCTTGGCCGCGCCGCCCAGCCGTTTGATGTAGTAGTTGGGCATCATCCCGCCCTGTGAGTGGCCGACCACGTCCACCCTGGCGGCGCCGGTGGCGGCCAGCACCCGGTCGACGAAGGCGCTCATGGTCGCGGCCGACCGCGAGATCTCCCCCAGGCCGTACAGGTGGCCGAACAGCGAGGAGTAGGTCTCGCCGTAGTTGAAGGCGTACACGCAGAATCCGGCGTCGGCCAGGGTCGGGGCGAGCGCGACCCAGGCCGAGCCGAGGTTGGACGTGGTGCCGTGGACCAGCACGACCGGGTACGGATGCGCGCGGGAGGGCCGGCACGACCAGTCGTTGGCGCCCGCGACGGCATCCGGGCTGACGAAGAAGTTCGCCACGGCCGTCTTCAGGTCACCGACCGGATAACGCCTCGCCGCCTGCGCCGGTGCCGCGGTGAGCGCCAGCGCCGCGAGCCCGGCGACGAGCCCACGCGAGATGGTCCTGATCATGCGGCATGCTCCCTTCGCGCCGGTCACACGCTACGGACCCCAACGTCGAAAAGACAAGAGCGTTCTTTTGATCGGGCGGCGACGCGTCAACTTCGGAACAGCTCCCGCAGGTTGACCACGAGAAGCACGGCGGCGACCACGACCATCGGGCCGAGCAGCACGTACCGGCCCCCGTACACGACCGCGAAGCTCAGTCCCACCACGACGGCCACCGCCCCGGCCAGCATCAGCAGACCCGTCGCGAGGGCGAGCATCCGGCGGCGGGCCCAGGCCTCCATCGTCAGGAAGAGGAAGACCACCCCGGCGAGAAGGATCGACACGGGCTCGTGCGGCACGACGAAGACGCCGACGACGGCGAGGATGAACAGGGGTGTGCTCAGCGCGGCCCAGACGTTGAGGAAGCGGGTGCGCGAGCCACGCGTCGGCGTGTACGGCACGTTCGGCTCGCGCAGGTGCTCCTGTGGTCTCCCGACGGCCGGCGGCCGTGCGAGTGTCGCGTCGTGCGCGGCGCGCTCCTCCGCCAGGTCCGTACGCGTGCGGACCAGCGCGCGGAGGGCGTTCTCGGCCTTGACCACCTCCGCCGACCGCTGCCGCGCGAGGCCACGGGCGTTCTCGTGACGGCCGAGGGAGACCGCGGCCGCGCGCAGCCGCCGGAGTTCCTCGCGGTCGTGCTCGATCGTGGCGTCGGCGTCCGCGATCTCCTTGTCCAGGATCGCGATCCGGTCGCGCAGCGCCCGGACGTCGTCCTCGGGCTCGGGCGGCACCTTCTGCAGCCCGGCCCAGCCGAGCGGGTCCGCCCAGAGAGTGCGCACCCGGCCGTCGCGGTCATAGCGCGGGCCCGCCGGGGCGCGCTCGCCGCCGACCCAGTCACGCGTGTCGCGGCCCCACAGCCCGTGGAAGCCGCTCACCCACGGCGTCTCGTCGGAGATGACGACCGGATGCCAGCCGCGGGCACGGGAGGGGCCGACCTCCTCCCCGTCGCCCAGGGCGTAGTCGATGAAGGGGATGCCGACGCCGGAGTGCCGGCGCCCCTCCCGCGTCCACGGGAAGGCGAAGGCCGTGACCCGCCGCGTGCCGCGGAGGATCGGGCGCAGCCGCGCGGGGTTGACGGTGACCAGGTACCGGCCGCGGACGAACGCGCCCGAGTGCGAGCCCGCGCCGACGTAGATCACCGGATGCTCGCCGGCCAGCCGCAGGTCGGGGTCGTCCCAGCGGCGGCGCAGATCGTCGCCCGACTCGTCGTGCGCGGACACCGCCACCCACGCCGGCCGCGGCCCGGCGGGGGACTCGGCGAGGTAGATCGTGACGGCCTCCCAGTCCGCCTCGTGGTCGTTGACCCCGCTGAAGGTCGTACGCCAGTCGTTCATCGCGTACAGGAAGTAGTACTGGAGGGCCACGTAGCCGCCCTCGCGCACGACCCGGCCGTAATAGGTGCAGCGGGCCGGGTTCATGCGGCGCTCGTACAGGTCCGCGGCGGCCGCGGCGACGCCGCCGGGCACCGAGCCGCGCAGGAACAGCGACGCGCGGAGCAGCACGTCGAAGACCCGGCCGAACAGGCCGACCGCGGCGAGCCGCCCGGACTTGGCGATGGGCGGCTTGGCGCGCGTGTACCGGCGGACCTCCTTGCGGTGGAACGGCTCCTGGACGAGCAGGAGCGACAGCTGCGACTCCGGATACCGCTCGGCCGTCGCGACCAGCACCTCGGCGGTCAGCTCACCCGCCGGGACGAGCTGTTCCTCCCCCCGCCAGAGGCCGCAGCAGGCCAGGTAGTCCTCCACGGCGACCGGGAAGAAGCGCTCACCGTCGGTGTAGGACAGGACCGGTTCGTACCTGCGCAGCAGCTCGAGGTCGGACTCGTACGGAACGGTTTCTTCCGGCTCAGCCACCGAATCCCCTAGTAACGACCATTCGGCTGTTATACCGGACGGCCATTACCGGTGATGTCTCTGTATCGGGGTGCATGAACGGTTTTTCACCGGGTACCCCGTAGGCGCTTCAGCCGTCCAGGGAGTTGATCGCCAAAATGTCCGCAACGCTACGAGTCCCCCGCACCCGCGGCGCCCTCAGCGGGTTGCTGCTGGTGTTGCTCGGCCTGTGGGGGGCGCTCATGCCTCTCATCGGGCCGTACTTCCACTTCGCCTTCGCCCCCGACAAGGCCTGGCACCTCACGTCCGGCCGGGTGTGGCTGCAGGTCGTGCCCGGTGCCGCCGTCTTCCTCGGCGGCCTGATCGCGCTGGCCAGCGCCAACCGCGCCTTCGCGGCATTCGGCGCCTGGCTCGCCGCGGTCGGCGGCGCGTGGTTCGCCGTCGGCGTTCCGCTCAGCGGCCTGTGGGCCGACCAGGGCCGTACGACCCTCGGCCCGGCGCTCGGCGGCACGACGCGCCAGGTCGCCGAGCAGGTCACGCTGCTGTACGGCCTCGGTGTGGTCTCCGTCTTCCTCGCCGCCGTCGCCCTCGGCCGCCTCGCGGTGGTCGGCGTACGGGACGCCGCGCTGGCCGAGCAGGCCGACCGGCCGTCGCCGGTGACCGAGGAGCGGCCGGTGGGCGAGGCCTCCCCCGGCCCGCGTCCGCCGCTGGGGCATCGTCCGTCGCGACCGGAGGACGCCACCGTCCCGCCGCCGCGCGGACCGCTGCCCGAGCGGGTCCCGGGCACGGCGCCTCAGCCGACCGCGCCGCAGACCATGGGCCCGACCGACGTGAAGGTGGCCGGCCGGACCGACGCGGCTCGCGGAGCCGAACGGCCGGGCCCCGGCGCCTGACCCCCGTTTCCACGGCCCCCGTCCGCTTCCCCCAGGCGGACGGGGGCCGTGGGACGTCCGGGCTCAGCCGCCGTACAGGTCCAGCAGGGTCCGCGCGGAGGCGATCACGCACTCGCGCAGCTCGGCGGGTTCCAGCACCTCCACCTCGCCGCCGAACCGCAGCAGCTCCGCGTGGGCGTGCCGGACGGACTCGATGGGGATCACGGTGCGCACCCAGCCCGCCTCGTCGGGCTCGCCGGCGTTCTCCCGCGCCGCCTGGATCACCGCCGGGGTGAGCAGGTGCAGGAGACGGCGCATCCCCTCGGGCGAGAAGCGGACGACGGCCTCGCCGGAGAACATCTCACGCTGGAAGCGGTCGAGATAGGCACGCCAGAACGCGGCGAGGTCGAAGTCGGCGGGGCGTTCGAAGACCTCGTCGAGCGTCTCCAGCTCCCGCACCCGGTCGACGCGGTACGTACGGTCGCCTCCGTCGGACCGGGCGATGAGGTACCAGTTGCCCGCCTTGAGGACCAGCCCGAGCGGCTCGATCGTACGGGTGATCGGCGTCGGGGCCTTCCAGCGCCGGTAGAGCATCCGGACGCGGTGCTGGTTCCACACGGCGTCCGCGACGGCGGCCAGGTACGGCGTCGGCTCCCCGCCGTGGAACCAGCCGGGCACGTCCAGGTGGAAACGCTCGCGTACGCGGCCGGCGCGTTCGGCCAGGCCCTTGGGCAGCGCCGCCATGAGCTTCAGCTCGGCGGCGGCGAGGACGGTGCCCAGGCCCAGCTCGGCGGCGGGCCCCGGCATGCCGGCGAAGAACAGCGACTCGGCCTCCGCCGCGGTCAGCCCGGTGAGGCGGGTGCGGTAGCCGTCGAGCAGCTGGTAACCGCCGGCCGGCCCCCGGTCGGCGTAGACCGGCACGCCCGCGGCGGACAGCGACTCGACGTCCCGGTAGATCGTCCGCAGCGAGACCTCCAGCTCGTCGGCGAGCTGCTGCGCGGTCATCCGCCCACGCGCCTGCAGAAGCAGGAGAAGGGACACCAGCCGGCTCGCGCGCATGCGCCCCAGTCTGCCCGCATCGGCCCGGGGGCGCGGACCCGGCCGGGTCCCCCGGCCTGACGGTCAGTGAGCCGACTCCGACCACGGTCCGAGCGGATTCGGGCCGAACGTCATCCCGAGCATGAGCGGGTGAATGCCCCACTCGAGGAACGCCGAGAGGGCCAGGGCCCCACCGAGGGTCAACGCCTTGTGGCTCGCCGGCGCCGTGACCTGCTGACGCTCCGCCCCCGGCGCGACCGCGTGGTCGCTCCAGAACTGTGCGCCGGCCGGAACCGGTGTCGCGCGCACGGCGGACAGCCATGCGCCGCCGGGGTCCCGCAGCAGCTCGATCACCACGACCGGCGTGAATGGCCCCGCCCAGCTCCCCAGGTGGATCGCCAGCCACTCGCCGCGGGTGGCGGCGGCGAAGGCCACGTCCCCGAGCCATTCCGCCGCGGTGACGTCGCCCCGCATGGACTCGGCTTTCGCCTCATCCGTCCCGACCGGTGAGAGTTGGACGAGCTGGGACACGGGCGTGTCCCCCGGGCCCGGCTCACGGTCACGCAGCACCAGCAGACCGGTCTCCCGGTCGAGGAGGCCGACTTCGCGGTAACGGCCGGTCTCGTCGTCCACCCGTAGCATCGCGCCCGTCCCCAGCATGCTGGGCGGAGCGCCGGACAGCCGCCAGAAGCTGACGTCATCCTCGTCCCACAGCGCGATGTGGCCGCCCACCGGCGGTCCGACGAGGACACTGGTGAGCGGCATGCCGGTTAACGGGGAACCGAGTTGATCATGATCCATGCGGTCAACCTACCGAGTCCG
Organism: Actinoallomurus sp. CA-142502; assembly: GCF_050936355.1. Taxonomy (NCBI): domain Bacteria; kingdom Bacillati; phylum Actinomycetota; class Actinomycetes; order Streptosporangiales; family Thermomonosporaceae; genus Actinoallomurus; species Actinoallomurus sp. CA-142502. The sequence continues at coordinate 4,588,696 of NZ_JBNJMY010000001.1, read as the reverse complement.
GGCTCGGTACTCCGTGAAATGACCTCTACCCGGCGGATTCGGTGGACCCGCCTCCCGCGGTCACGGGGTGGCGAGGCCGCGGGCGTGCTCGGCGGCCGCGGCGGCGGGGCCGTCGTGGGCCGGGCCGTGGCCGGGCAGCAGGACGTCCGCCTCCAGCCGTCCCAGCGCCCGCAGGCTCGCCAGCGCCTCCTCACGGTCGTGGTGGAAGTAGTCCGGCAGCAGCTGCGGGCCTTGTGCGCGTGAGGTGGGGTGGCCGGTCACGAGCGCGTCGCCGGTGATCAGGACGCCGGCCTCCGGCAGGTGGTAGGCGCAGTGGCCCGCCGTGTGGCCGGGCGTGTGCACCGGCACCGGGCGGCCGGGCACGTCCAGCGGGGCCGGGAACGCCTCCGGCGCCGCGACGCGTACGTCCGTCAGGCCGCCCGAGCGGACCGCGCGCACCGCCCACGGCAGCACGCCCGGACGCCAGGCGTTCCGCGCGATCTGACCGGCGGAGACCTGGTGGAGGAACTCCCGGCGGGCGTGCGGGACCTCCTCCTCGTGCATCAGCACGGGCACGCCGTACGTCGCGCGGAGGTGCTCCGCGGAGCCGAGGTGGTCGGAGTGGGCGTGGGTGATGAGGATGGCCGCGAGGTCCTCGGGGCGACGCCCCACCGCCGCCAGGGAGGCGATGACCCGCTCGCGGTCGCCGGGATAGCCGGTGTCCACGAGCGTGACCGCGTCACCCTCGGTGAGGATGACCCAGTTGGTGTCGCTTCCGCGGGCGAGATGCACGCCTTCGCGGATCTCGGTGACGTCGTCCATGGGCCATGATTATCGCGGGCTCAGATCACGATGACGGTCTTGCCCCGCGCCCGCCCGGCGCGGCTGCGCGCCAGGGCATCGGGTGCCTGGGAGAGTGTCACCGTGTCGCCGATGACCACCCTGACGTGCCCGGCGTCGATCTCGCGGGCGAGGCGTTCGAGGAGATCGGCGCTTGACGCGTTGCTGAAGTTGGCCGCCTCGACCCCCGGCAGACCCTCGTCCGGCACGGCGAAGACCGGGCTGAGGATCGTGCCGCCGGGACGGATCGCCGGCAGCAGCGCGCGCAGCCGCTCGGTGTCGCTCGCCAGGTCGATGATGGCGTCCACCGGTGCTTCGACCTGGTCGGCGATCGGGCCCGCGGTGTGGTCGACCACCTCGGTGGCGCCCAGGGCGTGCATCAGGTCGGCCTTGTCCGGCCCCGCGGTGGCGACGACGGCGATGCCGCGGGCGGCCGCCAGCTGCGTCGCGAAGGTGCCGACGCCTCCGGTGGCGCCGACCACCAGCAGCCGTCCGGCGCCGGCTTCGGCCACGCGGTCGACGAGGTTGAGGGCGGTCATGCCCGCGGTGGGCACGGCGGCGGCCTCGCTCAGCGCGACCGTACGCGGGGCCGCGGCGATCGCGTCCTGTCGCGCGACGGCCAGCTCGGCGTACGATCCGCGCCCCTCCTTCGCGTTGCTGAACTGGCCGAAGACCGCGTCGCCCGGCTGGAAGCCGGTGACGTCGGCGCCGACCCGCTCGACGGTGCCGGCGCCGTCGGTGCCGATGGTGAGCGGGAACCGCACGCTCGGGATGGCGCCGTCGACGACCTTCCAGTCGAACGGGTTCAGCCCGGCGGCGGTCAGCCGCACCAGCACCTCGCCGGGGCCGGGCTCGGGCACCGGCTGGTCGGTCACCTCGGGTTCGGCTCCGAAGCCGGTCACGGTGACAGCGCGCATGCATCCCCCCGAATCGTCAACGCGGACGGTCCCTACCCCTGGCCGTCGAGGCCCATCCCCCGGGGCCGGACCATGATCCCACTTTCCGCGTCTGCGGGTAGCCTGCCGGACGTGGCGGTGGAGGATTCTTGGCCCGATCGGACGGTGCGGGGAACAGGTGGCGGGGGAACCATGGTGAATATGCGTGTCGGTCGATCCGCTGTCGCGGTGTGCGCGGTCCTCACCGCGGGCGTGGCCTGCAGTGGTTCCGGCGGCGGGGGCGGCACGGCCACCCCGCCCGCCGCCCGGCGGGCGCACCCCCCGGACCCGCTGGCGACCTCCCCCGCGCCCCCGGGTGACAAGACGGGGGCGGCGATGACGTCCTACCTGCAGGGTCTGGTGGCCGACAAGAAGTTCACCGGCGCGGCGATCGTGGTCCGCCACGGGCAGGTGCTGACGCGTTTCGCCGCCGGGAAGGCCGACGCGGCCAAGAACGTCCCGAACCGCCCGGACACGATCTTCCGTCTCGCCTCGGTGAGCAAGCAGTTCACCGCGATGCTGGTGCTCAAGCAGCGCGATCAGGGACGCCTGCGGCTGAGCGACAAGATCTGCCCGTACCTCGTGCCCACATACGTCAAGTCGTGTCCGAAGGCCTGGGGCGCCATCACGATCAAGGAGATCCTCGACCACACGTCCGGGATCCCGGATATCTCTGAGATGCCGGACTTCTTCCCCAAGTTGTCGAAGCCCACGAACACCCAGGAGATCATCCAGCGGTTCGTGAACAAGCCGCTCGACTTCAAGCCCGGCACGAACTGGAAGTACAGCAACTCCGGCTACATCCTCGCGGGCGCGATCGTCGAGAAGGTCGCCAAGAAGCCGTTCGGCACCGTCCTGCACGACGACATCGCCGGTCCGCTCGGGCTCGGCCGCACCGGCTACACCAACGGTTACCCGCCCTCCCCGTACGCCAAGGGCTACCTCAAGCCCGGCACGCCGGCGCCGCCGATCAACGGCTCCCAGGCGAACGCCGCGGGCGGGGTGTACTCCACCGTGGACGACCTCAGCCGCTGGGACCGGGCGTTCGGCACCGCCAAGGTCGCGCCCGCCTCGACGGTCAAGGAGGCGCTGAGCCCGCAGGCGCCCTGCCCGTCCGGAGGCTGCCTCGACTCCCCCTCCAGCGCGTACGGCTTCGGCTGGCTCATCGACAAGCTGAAGGGCCACCGCTACGTCTACCACCCGGGCCTGCTGCAGGGGTATCACACGAGCAACGGCTACCTGCCCGACGACGACATCGCGGTCGTCGTGCTCAGCAACGTCCAGACCACCGACGTCAACGGGATCAACCGCCACCTCGCCACGATGGCCCTGAGCGGCTGACCGCGCCCCGTGGACGGGCGCGCCGGCCGTCCGGGGGCGGCGACGCCTCGTGCACGGGGAAGGAGACCGATGTCCGCGACCGTCCTCGCCGGGGTCGAGGTGCCCGGCTCGCCGCTGGCCCGCGACCTGACCGCGCTGCTACGGGACTCCGCGACCGACCTGATCTACCACCACTCCCGCCGGGTGTTCTTCTGGGGTTCGCTGCGCGGACGCCGGCGCGGCCTGACGTACGACCCGGAGCTGCTCTACGCCGGAGCGGTCTGCCACGACCTCGGGCTGACCGGCCGGTTCGCCGAGTCCCGGCAGCGCTTCGAGCTCGACGGCGCCGACGAGGCACGCCGCGTCCTGCTCGACCACGGTGTGCCGCCGGAGCGCGCCGACCTGGTGTGGCAGGGCATCGCGCTGCACACCACGCCGGAGATCCCCTGGCGCATGGCACCCGAGGTCGCCCTCGTCACGGCCGGCGTCGAACTGGACGTGCTCGGCCTCGGCTACGACGAGATCACCGAGGACGAGCGGGCCGAGGTGACGGCGGCGCACCCGCGACCCGACTTCAAACGAGAGATCCTCAAGGCCTTCACCGAGGGAATGGCGCACCGCCCGGACAGCACGTTCGGCACCGTGAACGCCGACGTCCTGGCCCACTGCCTGCCGGGCTTCACCCGCGGCGACTTCGTCGAGACCATCCTGAACTCCAAGTGGCCCGCGTGACCCGCTGAGGCCGGCTCGTCGCCCGGCGGACTCAGGTCCGGTGGCTCCCGCGAAGGCCGTCGAAGACGACGTTCAGGGCACGGTCGCGGACCTCACCCTGGGCGCGCTCGGCGGCCCGTGAGACGCCGACCAGCAGCGCCATCACCTCCGGCAGCCCCACGTCGCCGCGGACCGCCCCGGCGTCCTGGGCGCGGGACAGCAGCGCGGCGAGGGCCTGTTTCAGGCCCTGGCCGGTCTCGGGCACATCCACGCCCGCCTCCGTCAACGCGGCCGAGAGGGCGTTCTTGGTCGCGGCGTGGCCGACCACGCGGGTGAAGAAGGTGAAGAAGGCCGCGCCCGGGTCGTCGGCGGAGGCCAGCGCCTCGGCCTCTTCCGCCAGTTTGCGCAGGCCGGACACGTACACCGCCTCGAGCAGCGCCTCCTTGGTCGGGAAGTGCCGGAAGACCGTTCCAATCCCCACGCCCGCGGCGCGCGCGACCTCCTCGGTGGACGCGGTCGTACCCCGTGCGTCGAACACCGCCTCGGCCGCCTCGAGGACCTTGAGCCGGTTGCGCATCGCGTCGGCGCGCAGCGGCCGGCCGGCCCGCGACTGGGTCACCGCGACTCTTTCATTGACAAGTGGAGTCTCCGCTCCGTATGTTCCTGATTAATCGGAGCCATCACTCCGATTCTACGTTCTCTTCGTGCTTCAAGGAGTTTCCCATGTCCGAAACCACTCCACGTGCGGTGTTCGAACGCCTCAGCCGCGGCATTTCCGAGGGGCGCTGGCACGACCTCGCCGACCTGTACGCCGAGGACGCCGTGGTCGAGCAGCCCTTCGTGTCCGCCGCGCCCGGCCGGATCGAGGGCCGCGAGACCATCCGCGCGCACTTCGCCGGTGCCGCCGCCATGGGGCTGAGCCTCGTCGCGCGGAACACGGTGATCCACGAGACGGCCGACCCCGAGGTGGTCGTGGCGGAGTTCGACTACGAGATCACCGGCCGCGAGGGCACCACGACCGCCGCGAACATCCAGGTGCTCCGCGTCCGCGACGGCCTGATCACCGCCACCCGCGACTACCACGACCACCTGGCGATCGCCCGCATGACCGGCGGGCTGCCCGCCCTGCTCGCGGCGGCCGGCGCGTGACACCCCGGGAGGTCTTCGAGCGCGTCATCGACGGGGTGACGCACGGCCGGTGGGACGAACTGCCCGCGCTGTACGCCGAGGACGCCTTCGTGATCCATCCCTTCGCCCCCGCGGGCGAGCCGCTGACCGGACGCGAGGCGCTCCGACGGCACTTCGCGGCGGGCGCCGGCCTGGGCGTCACGATGACCGCGCGCGACGTCGTCGTGCACGAGACGGGCGACCCGGAGGTGGTCATCGGCGAGTTCGCGTACGAGGGAACGGTCACCGCGACCGGCCGGCGGTTCACCGTGCCGAACGTCTTCGTGCTCCGCGTACGCGACGGGCTGATCGTCGAGTCCCGCGACTACGCCGACCACGTGGCCTTCGCCGCCGCCACCGGACGGCTCGGCGCGCTGGTCGCCGAGGACCGGTGGCCGTGAGACCGGCCCTCGGTCAGCGCCGGGCCCGCCAGCGGCTGAGCAGTTCGCGTTCGCCGTCGGCGGTCAGCGAGCCGTGCAGCCGTACACGGGCCAGGCCGCCGTCGGGGTAGATGTCGACGCGGGCGTGCGTCATCGGACGGCCGGCGTCGAGGCGGAAACGGTGCGCGGTGTCGGGTTGCAGCCGGGTGCGCGGCAGCACGTCGAACCAGGCCGCGTCGTCCTCCAGCGAGGCCGTGCGCGCGTCCGCGCCGCGGATCCGCGCCTCCCCCGGCGCGTTGAACCGCAGGTTGGCGGTGTCCAGTTCGGCCAGTTCGACGACGCCCGGCCCGGCCAGGCGCAGGATCACCCAGTCGTTGCCCCCGTCGCGGCGGCGCGCCGTCTCCCAGCCCTCGGCCTGATGCCGCGCGAGGCCGGGCATGATGAGGTTCGCCGGCGAGGAGTAGAACATGTCGGAGCAGCCGACGACGGTGGCGCCGTTGGCGAGCGCGGCGAGGTCGACGGTCAGCCCGGTGAGCAGCCACGGGTCCGGCACGACCTCGCCGTGCACGCGCAGCCGGGCCACGCCGCCGTCGGGGAAGATGTTCAGGCGCACGTGGGTGAAACGCCGCTCGTCCACGACCGCGAACTCCCGCGCCGCGTCGCCGGTCAGCGGGCTTTTCGGCACGATCTCGGTCCAGCCCGTCAGCTCGCCGGCGGACGGGTACCCCTCGGCCGCGCACGCCTCCACCATCGCCTGCGGCGGGTAGTTGCCCTTGAACCAGGCGGTGTCGACGACCACGCCGCGGATCACGCCCGGCAGTCCGAGCCGGACGACCGCCCAGTCGTGACCCGGCGAGCGGCGCCGCCGGGTCTCCCAGCCGTCGTACTCCTGGCCCTTGACGCCGAACGTCTGCTCGCGGAAGCCCGCCGGGCCGGGGTTGAGGAGGTTCTCCTTGGCGGCGAACGACTCGTCGCTCGCCGCCATCACCGTGCCGCCGAGCGTGCGCAGAGCCAGGTCGGGCAGAGCGGTGAAGGTCATGCTCTCCTCCTGAGCAGCCGGCCGTGGCCGGCCGGCTCGCCGCGCAGCCACACTCGTTCCACCACGCCGGTCAGGCTCATCCCGGCGTACGGCGTGACGGGGTGCCGCTGGCGCAGCGCGCCGGGGTCGACGACGAACCCCCGATCGGGGGCGAAGGCGACGAGGTCGGCGTCGTACCCCTCCTCGACGCGTCCCTTGCCGGTGAGCCCGGTCAGCTCCGCCGGGCCGGAGGCCATCCAGCGCGCGACGTCGCAGAGGTCGTGGCCGCGGGCGCGCGCCGCGGTCCAGATCACCGGCAGGCCGAGCTGCAGCGAGGAGATCCCGCCCCAGGCCGTGTCGAAGCCGCCCTTCTTCAGCTCCGGCGCACACGGCGAGTGGTCGGAGACGACGCAGCCGATCGACCCGTCCGCCAGGCCGCGCCACAGCCCCTCGCGGTTCTCCGCGTCGCGGATCGGCGGGCAGCACTTGAACGCGGTGCCGCCGTCGGGCACCTGCTCCGCGGTGAGCGTGAGGTAGTGCGGGCAGGTCTCGGCGCTGATCCGCGCGCCGCGAACCCGCCACTCGGCGAGCAGCGGCAGCGACTCCGCGTCGGACAGGTGCACGATGTGCGCGCGGCAGCCCGTCTCGGCGGCGAGCCGGGCGACCCGCGCGATCGCCGCCGCCTCCGCGCCCGGCGGCCGGGACGCCAGGAACTCCGCGTACCCGGGCCCGTCCGGCTCCGACAGGTGCCCCGGATCCTCGGCGTGCGCGATCAGCAGCCCGCCGAAGCCCGCGATCTCCGTCATGGCCTCCCGCAGCCCCACCTCGTCCAGCTCGGGGAACTCCTCCACGCCCGACGGCGACAGGAAGCACTTGAAGCCGTACACGCCCGCGTCGTGCAGGGCGCGCAGTTCCGCCCGGTTGCCGGGAACCGCCCCGCCCCAGAATCCGACGTCGACCGCGCAGCGTCCCTCGGCCGCGGCGCGTTTGACCGCGAGGGCGTCGGCGGTGACGGTCGGCGGCAGCGAGTTCAGCGGCATGTCGACGATCGTGGTCACCCCGCCGGCCGCCGCGGCCCGGGTGGCGGTGGCGAACCCCTCCCACTCCGTACGGCCCGGCTCGTTGACGTGCACGTGGCTGTCGACCAGGCCGGGCAGCAGCGCACGGTCGGCCAGCTCGACGTCCTCGCGTGCGGTGAGCGGCGCGTCGTACGCGGCGACCGCGGCGATCCGGCCGTCGCGCACCGCGACCGCCGCCGGCCGTTCCCCGTCCGGCAGCACCGTACGGCGGGAGCGCACGACCAGGTCGTACGTCATGGGATCACTGCGGGGTCGTCCCGTGTGTCGTCCAGCCAGGCCTGGCCGACCTGTTCGGAGAGGCGTTCGAGCAGGGGACCCGCCTCCCGCATGCACCGGGCGGGGTCGGGCTCGAGGTCGGTGAGGGCGTACGCGCCGAGGAAACCCGCGGCCCGCAGTTCGTCCTCCGACAGCGTGCTGCGTCCGGCCACGGCCAGCACCGGCACGCCGGCGCCGCCGGCCGCCCGCGCGACGCCCGCGGGGGCCTTGCCGCGCAGCGTCTGGCGGTCCAGCGCGCCCTCGCCGGTGATGACGAGACGCGCGCCGGCGAGGTGGGAGGAGAAGCCCAGGAGGTCGAGGAGGTAGGTGATGCCGGGCTCGACGGTCGCGGAGCAGAAGGCCATCGCGCCGAACCCGGCGCCGCCCGCCGCGCCGGCGCCCGGCCGCTCCGCCGCGCTCACGCCGAGGTCGCGGCGGACCACGGCGTCGAGCCGGGTCAGGGCCTCCTCCAGCAGGTCGACGTCATGGGGCCCGGCCCCCTTCTGCGGCCCGAACACGTGCGCGGCGCCGTCCGGTCCGAGGAGCGGGCTGTCCACGTCGCTCGCGACCACGACGGTGACCCCCCGCATCCGCTCGCGCAGGGCGGCGGCGTCGACGCGGTCGAGGTCGCGCAGCGCGGCGCCGCCCGGCGGCAGTTCCCGCCCGTCCGCGTCGAGCAGGCGGGCGCCGAGCGCGGCGGCCATGCCCGCGCCGCCGTCCGTGCAGGCGCTGCCGCCCAGGCCGAGCACGACGCGCCGTGCGCCGCGGCGCACGGCGTCGTCGATCAGCTCGCCGGTGCCCCGGCTGGACGCGGTCAGCGGCGCGAGCCGGCCGCCGGGCAGCCTCCGCAGCCCGGCGGCCTCGGCCAGCTCCACCACCGCGACGTCGCCGCGGACGGCGTAGGAGGCCGGGACCGGCTCACCGGTCGGACCGCTCACCTCCGCGCGCACGCGCGTGAAACCGGCCGCGACCGCCGCGTCCACCGTGCCGTCCCCGCCGTCGGCCACGGGCAGCTCCAGCAGGCGCACCTCGGGGCGGGCGCGCCGCAGCCCGGCGCCGATGCGCCGGGCCACCTCCGGGGCGTCGAGCGACCCCTTGAACTTGTCCGGTGCGATCACCACGTGACCGTCGCCGGGACGAGGAGTGGTCAAGTACGGTCTCCGATCAGCCGGCGGCGGGCCCGTACGCCCGCCTGTGCGGGGTCCGCCGTGGTGGTGCGCAGTTCGCCGCGCTCGACCACCGTACGGCCGCCGACGAGCAGCAGGTCGAGCGGCGGGGTCGGGCCGAAGACGAGGGCGCAGACCGGGTCCTCGACGGCCGCGCGGTAGCCGTCGACGCGCCACACGGCGAGGTCGGCGAGCTTGCCGGGTTCGAGGGAGCCGATCTCGTCCTGGCGGCCGAGGCACGCCGCGCCGCCGAGGGTGCCCAGCTCCAGCGCCTGCCGGGCGGTGAGCGCCGCGGGTCCGCGCACCACGCGCTGGAACAGCAGGGCCTGGTGCATCTCCCCGGCCAGGGAGGTCAGCTCGCTGGAGGCGGTGCCGTCCACGCCGAGGCCGACCGGCGCGCCCGCCGCCAGCAGCTCGCTCACCCGGGCGACGCCCGAGCCGAGCCGTCCGTTGGAGGTCGGGCAGTGCGCGGTGCCGGTGCCGGTGGCCGCGAACCGCCGGATGTCGGCGTCGTGCAGGTGCACGCAGTGCGCGAACCAGACGTCGGGACCCAGCCAGCCGAGTTTCTCCATGTACTCGCCGGGCGTGCACCCGAACTGCTCGCGGCAGTGCTCCTCCTCGTCGAGCGTCTCGGCGAGGTGGGTGTGCAGGCGTACACCCTTGCGGCGGGCGAGGGCGGCGGCCTCGCTCATCAGCTCCTCGCTCACCGAGAACGGCGAGCAGGGGGCGACGGCCACCCGCAGCATGGAGGAGAACGACGGGTCGTGGTGGGCGTCGATGGCCGCCTCGGTGGCCACGAGGATCTCCTCGCGGTCCTCGACGATCTCATCCGGCGGCAGGCCGCCCGCAGAGCGTCCCCGGTCCATCGAACCCCGGGTCGGGTGGAACCGGACGTGCAGCTCCCGCGCTGCGCGTACCTCGGCGTCGAACAGGTCGCCCCGGCCCCGGGGGAACACATAGTGGTGGTCGGTGGTGGTCGTGCAGCCGCCGAGCGCCAGCCAGCCGAGCCCGGCGGTGGCCGCGTCGTACACGACCGCCGCGTCGATCCCGGCCCACATGTCGTACAGGCCGGTGAGCCAGTCGAACAGCGTGGCGTCCTGGAACAGCCCCTGTGTGGCCCACTGGTAGAGGTGGTGATGCGTGTTGACCAGGCCGGGCGTCACCAGGCAGCCGCTCGCGTCGATCCGGCGCCCGGCGCCGGTCACGGGCGCCGGGCCGGCGCCGACGGCGGTGATCCGGTCGCCCTCGACGACCACGTGGCCGCCGGCGATCTCCGGACCGCGCACCGGCGCGACGTGGGCGTTCTCGATGACGATCGGGCCGTCCGTCATGTCCCCGCCTTCCGCGCCGCAGCGAGCCGTACGGCGTCGAGAATCTTCTCATAACCGGTGCAACGGCACAGGTTGCCGGCGAGCGCCTCGCGGATCTCCGCGTCCGACGGGTCCGGCCGGTGTTCGAGCAGGTCGTGCGCCTGGACCAGCAGGCCCGGCGTGCAGAACCCGCACTGGACCGCGCCCGCGTCCACGAACGCCTGCTGGATCGGTGCGAGCCGGTCCCCCTCGGCGAGGCCCTCGACCGTACGGACGCGGCGGCCCTCCGCCTGGCCGGCCGCGACGAGGCACGCGCACACCGGCGTGCCGTCGAGGTAGACCGTGCACGAGCCGCATTCGCCCTGTTCACAGGCGTTCTTCGAGCCGGGCAGTCCCATCCGCTCACGCAGGACGTACAGCAGGCTCTCGCCCTCCCACACGCCGTCGACGGTCTCCCGCGAGCCGTTGACGGTGAAGCTCACCCGCATCAGGCGGCCCCCCTTCCCGGATTCTCGGCGTCGCCCGGCCCGCGATGGTCGCGCCACGCCCAGGTCAGCGTGCGGCGCGCCATCACCGCGAGGGCGTGCCGGCGGTACGCGGCGGTGCCGCGCACGTCGTCGATCGGCGTGGCCGCGGCCCCGACGAGAGCGCCGAACTCCCGCGCCACGGCCTCGTCCAGCGGCGCGTCCCAGTCGAGTTCGCGGGCCAGGAAGTCCTCGGCGGCGGCCGCCCGGATCGGTGTTGGTGCGGCGGAGCCGATGCCGGTGCCGACCCGGCGCTCCCCCGGGTGCAGCGCGACGGCGAACGAGCAGACCGCGATCACCATGGCGTTCCGCGTGCCGATCTTGGAGAAGTACTGCGGGCCGGTGGCGGGAGCCAGCCAGAACGCGCGGATCAGCTCGTCGGGCTCCAGCGCGCTCCGCTTGACGCCCTGGTAGAAGTCGGTCGCCGCGATCATGCGGATGCCGCGCCGGGACTCGACCTCGACCACGGCGTCGGCGGCGAGCAGCGGCGGATGGCCGTCGCCGGCCGGGGACGCCGCGCCCAGGTTGCCGCCGACGGTGCCGCGGTTGCGGATCTGGGGCGACCCGACCGTACGGGCCGCCTGGGCCAGGCCGGGCAGCCGGTCGCCGAGCTCGCCGATGATCCGCGCGTACGTCACGCCGGCGCCGATCCGCAACCGGTCGCCGGTCTGCTCCCAGCGGTCCAGCCCGGCGACCCGGCCCAGGTCGAGCAGGTGCTCCGGGCGGCGGACGTCGAAGTTCAGCTCGACCATGACGTCGGTGCCGCCCTGGATCGGGACGGCCTCCGGGTGCTCGGCCTTCGCGGCGAGCGCCTCGTCCCAGGTTGTGGGCTGCAGGAATTCCATGGCGGGCTCCGGGTCAGGTCCAGGCGGCGCCGGCGTCGGGCGCGCCGTCACGGACGACGGCGCCCTCGATCAGCCCGTACGGCCGGTCCGCCGCGTAGAAGACCTCGTTGTCGTTGTCCAGGCCGAACGGTTCGAGGTCGACGGTGAAGTGGTGCCGGTTCGGCAGCGACAGGCGCACCTCGCAGACCTCCGGCAGCCCGTCGAGGAGCCGGTCGCCCATGGCGTACAGGGTCTGTTGCAGGGACAGGCTGTAGGTGCCGGCGAAGGCCTCCAGCAGGTGCCGCCGTGCCTCGGGGTAGGTACCCTCCCAGTCTGCCTCGGCCGACGTGTGCCGCCACTGGGCGGTCACCTCGGTGGCCAGGATCCGGTCCCGGGTCTCCGGCAACGTCGTGTACTCGTCCTTGACGTACCCCCAGAACTCCGAGTCCGTCGAGTTGAGCACGACGAGGTCCCTGATGCCGGAGACGACGTGAGTGGCCGTGGCGTCGTGGTGGATGAGCGCGGTGCGTGTCTCGCCGCCCCGGCGTACGAAGGAGTGCGGTCCCGCGCCGATCCGGTCCCAGAGGTGCTCCTCGACCGACACGCGCGCGTGGTCGACGCTCGGCTGCGAGCCGACGAAGTGCCGGGCGAGGAGCAGCCCGAACGCCTCGGGCGAGTCGACGCCGTGCTTGCGGGCGAACGCGAAGACGGTGTTCTTCTGCGTGTCCGTGGTGAGGACCGCGGAGTTGTCGCCGGTCAGGTGGACCGCCTCCATGGCCCCGGACAGCGCGACGCTCACCGTGAGGTCCCGGATGTGGTGGACGTCGCCGTCCCGGGTCACGCGTACGACGTGGGTCTCGGCCTTGCCGTAGCGGTTGGGGCCGAGCCGGCTCCGTGACATGGTCAGCTCCCCCGGTAGGTGGAGTAGGCGTACGGGCTGAGCAGCAGCGGCACGTGGTAGTGCTCGCCGGGGTCGGTGACCGTGAAGGCCACGGCCACCTCGGGGTAGAAGTCCGATTGGCCTGTGGTGTCGAAGACGAGCCGGTGGACGCCCTCACCGGGCGCCGGCAGGTCACGCACCCGGCCGTCCTCATCGGTACGGGCGTCCGCGACGTGCCGCCACCCGGCACCGTCGCGGCGTTCCAGCCGCACCGGCACGCCGGCCGCCGGGCGGCCCCTCGCGGCGTCGAGAACGTGCGTGGAGAGGCTCATGGACCCTCCTTCCGTTCGCTCATGACACCAGTCTCCTCAGCCTCAGCTCGGTGATCTCGGCCAGCTCCGCGCGTACGACCTCGCGCTCCTTCGCCGGGTCGTGGCCGAGGCGTTCGCGCAGCTCGGCGAGCATCTCGTCCGCGCCGCGCCCACTGGCGCGGATGAGAAAAACGTGACCGAACCGCTCTTCGTACTCGGCGTTGGCCGCGGCGAACGCGGCCCGGTCGCCGTCGCCGACGCCCGACTGTTCCGCGCGCGAAAGGGCCGAGGCGGCGCGCTCGCCGATCCTCGGGTGGGCGTGGAGTGCCTCCTCGACGTCCGGCCAGTCCAGGTCGCGCACCGCACGGCCCGCCGCGGCGAGCAGCCGCTCCGCCGAGCCGTACGGCCGTCCGTCCGCCATGGCCGCCGCCCAGCGCCGTGACGCGCAGCACGTCAGGAGCTCCGCCTCGGCGTCCGCGCGGGACAGGCCGTCGAACCGCACCGCGTCCTCCTCACAATGTTCGGGTGCCTGTCAGTACACACATCCGGGTGAGCGGCGGTCCAGCGAAGAAACGCCGAACCGGACCCCGTGATCACGGCAACTTTTCCCGTGTCGCCGCGAGCATGCCCCGTCCACGGCGCGCGGAACCGGACCGTTCCGCCGGTTCCCCGGGCCGCTCGCCGCGAGTACGCCCCGTGGCGTAGCCCGGCGCGGGCGCCCCTACCCTGCCGGACGCAGCCGTGGTGCCGCTGTCCGTGCGACGACACCGGCGGTGCCGCGCCGGGACCCTCGGGGAAACTCCCGAGGAGAAGAGACGAGATGACGGGCGAACGGAGCGCCGCGGCGCGAGCGGTGGGCGCCACCAAGGTGTACGGGTCGGGCGCGGCCGAGGTACGGGCGATCGACGACGTGACGATCGCGTTCGACGCCGGGCGGTTCACCGCGATCATGGGGCCGTCCGGCGCCGGGAAGTCGACGCTGATGCACTGCGTCGCCGGGCTGGACACGTTGTCCTCCGGGCAGGTGTTCGTCGGCGACGTCGAGCTGGGGTCCCTGTCGGACCGGCAGCTGACCGTGCTGCGGCGCGAGCGGATCGGGTTCGTCTTCCAGTCGTTCAACCTGCTGCCCGCCCTCGACGCGGAGGAGAACATCACCCTGCCGCTGACGCTCGCCGGCACGCGGCCCGACCGCGCCTGGATCGACGCCGTGGTCACCACGGTCGGGCTCGGCGACCGGCTCTCGCACCGCCCCGCCGAGCTGTCCGGGGGCCAGCGGCAGCGGGTGGCGGTCGCCCGGGCGCTCGCCTCGCGGCCGCAGATCATCTTCGCCGACGAACCGACCGGCAACCTGGACTCGCGCACCGGCGCGGAGATCCTGACCTTCCTGCGCGAGGCCGTGGACGAGCTCGGCCAGACGATCGTCATGGTCACGCACGACCCGGTCGCGGCCGCGTACGCCGACGCCGCGGTCTTCCTCGCCGACGGCCGGGTCCGCGACCGCGTCGAGGGCCCGACCGCCCGTACGGTGCTCGACCGCATGAGCGCCTTCGAGGCCGAGACCATGGGGAGGTCGCGGTGACGCGCATCGCGCTCAAGGGTCTGTGGGCCCGCCGGCGCCGTCTCGTGGGCTCGTTCGCCGCCGTCTTCCTCGGGGTGGCGTTCCTCGCCGGGGCACTCGTGCTCGGCGACACGATGAACGCGAGCATCGGGCGGTTCTTCGGCCAGGCGTACGCCGGGACGGACGCCTCCGTGCGCGGCGCGACGAACGTCAGCGACGCGCCGACCGGCGAACGGGGCACGATCGACGCGGGCGTCGTGGACCGGGTACGCCGGGTGCCGGGCGTGGCCACCGCAGAGCCGGTGATCAGCGGCTCCGGTCAGCTGCTCGGCCGCGACGGCCGGGCGATCGCCGTGCTCGGGCCGAGGACGGCCGGCAACTGGCTCACCGACCCGCGGCTCAACCCGTACCACGTGGTCCAGGGCCGTGCGCCGCGCGCCGACGACGAGGTCGTGGTCAACCGCGCGACCGCGATTAAGGGACGGCTGCGCGTGGGCGACCTCACGGCGGTGCTCACGCCGCAGCGGGTGCCGGTGCGCGTCGTGGGCATCGCGAGGTTCGGCGACGAGGACGGCTTCGGCGGGACGTCGTTCACGGCGTTCACGCTGGCGGGCGCGCGGCGGTACGTCGCGCGGACGCCGGACCGCGTCAGCGGCGTGTCGGTCCGGGCCGCGAGCGGGGTTTCGCAGGGCGAGCTGGTGCGCCGGCTGCGGGGCGTGCTGCCCGCGGGGACCGAGGCGGTCACCGGCCGGGCGCTCAGCCGGGAGGGCATGAACGCGGTGACGAAGGGCTTTCTCACCATGTTCCGCGCGTTCCTGCTGGCGTTCGCCGGGATCGCACTGCTGGTGGGCACGCTCGGCATCCACAACACCTTCGCGATCACCGTGGCGCAGCGGAGCCGGGAGTCCGCGCTGCTGCGGGCGGTCGGGGCGTCCCGGCGGCAGGTGCTGGCCTCGGTGATCGCCGAGGCGCTCGTGCTCGGGCTGACCGCGTCCGTGGCCGGTGTGTTCGGCGGGCTCGGCTTCGCGGCGTTGCTGGAGGAGGTGTTCACCGCGATGGGCGCCGCCCTGCCGGTCGGCGGGCTGGTCGTCACGACGGTGACGGTGGCCGTCGCCGTCGCGGCCGGGGTCGTGGTCACGCTCCTGTCGTGCCTGCTCCCGGCGGTCCGCGCCTCCCGTACGCCGCCGGTCGCCGCGCTGCGCGAGACCGAGGCGGAGCGGCCCGGCGTGTCCCGTGGCCGCGCCGTCTGCGGCGGGACGCTGACCGCCGCCGGTGTGGCGCTGCTCGCCGGCTCGGTGGCCGCCGGCGACTCGATGGCGGCGGCCGGCGCCGGCGCGGTCGCCTGCGTCGCGGGCATGGTCGTGCTCGGCCCGGTCGCCGCACGGCCCGCGGGGGCGCTGCTCGGCGTGCCGCTGCGGGGCGTGACCGGCGCGCTGGCGCGGCGGAGCACGGCGCGTGAGCCGCGCCGCGTGGCGGGCGCCGCGACCGCGCTCATGGTCGGCATCGGCGTGGTGACGCTGCTCACCGTGCTCGCCGCGTCCGCGCGCACGTCGGTGCGGGACACGGTCGCGCGGTCGTTCGGCGGCGACCTGGTGATCACGACGGGTTCGAGCATCGGCGGCGGGTTCGACCCGCGGCTCGCCGGAGACGTGGCCCGGCTGCCGCAGGTCCGGGCGGCCGCCGGCCTGGGCACCGGCGGTGTGCGGATCGACGGCCGGGCGGTGCGCGTCGCCTACGCCGACCCGGCCGCGCTGGCCCGCATGCTCGACCTGGGCTCGGCCGCGAGCCTGGCGCCGGGACGGCTGGCGGTCTCCCGCACGGTCGCCCGCGCGCACGGCTGGGGCACCGGGACCCCGCTGACGGTCCTGTTCGCCGACGGCGCCCGCCGCACGCTCACGGTCGGCGGCACGTACGAGCCGGGCGGTCCGGCGGGCGACTACCTGATGCCCCGCGCGGACTGGCTCGCGCACGACCCGCAACCGCAGGACACGACCGTGCTGATCGCCCTGCGGCCGGGCGTCGGCACGACGGAGGGCGAACGCGCGGTCACCGCGGCCGCCCGGCCGTACGCGGCCCCCGACGTGCGGACGCGGGCGGACTACGTCGAGGCCCAGGCGTCCGGGGTGAACTCCCTGCTGACCCTGGTGTACGTCATGCTGGCACTCGCCATCGTCATCGCGCTGCTCGGCATCGCCAACACGCTGTCGCTGTCGGTCCACGAGCGGGCCCGCGAGCTGGGACTGCTCCGCGCGGTCGGCGCGACCCGCGGCCAGATCCGATCGATGATCCGCGGAGAGTCGCTCATCGTCGCGGTGTTCGGCACGGCCGGCGGCCTCGGGATCGGGCTGCTGCCCGGCTGGGCGCTGGCCCGCGCGGCGACCGGCGGCACGTTCGCCGTGCCCGCCGGCCGGCTCGTGGTGATCGCCGTCATCGGCGCGCTCGCCGGTGTGCTGGCCGCGCTCCGCCCGGCACGCCGGGCCGGCCGGATGGACATCCTGCGCGCGGTCGCCGAGTGAACGGAGTGTGCGCTCAGACCCGGTCGAACGGCTCGGGGTAGGCGAACGTGCCGTGGATCCCGGTGTCGTGGGCCGACAGGGCGCGCACCTGGAAGTGGGCGTCCCACTCGGGGACGGGCGGGGTGATCCGGTACTCCGCCGACGGGCGGAAGCCGAACCGCGCGTAGTAGGCGGGGCTGCCGAGCAGGGCGACCAGCGGCTCGCCGAGGGCGTCCGCCGCGCCCAGGACGGCGTGGACGAGCGCCAGCCCGACGCCGCGCCGCTGGTCCTCCGGCCGGACGCTCAGCGGGCCGAGCGCGAGGACGGGCACCGCGTCCACCCGCCCGCGGGTGCAGACGACGTGGCCGAGCACCTCCCCGCCGCGGCCCTCGGCGACGAAGGCCAGGGCGGGGAGCCACGCGTCGCAGGCGCGCAGCTCGCCCAGCAGGCGGGCCTCGGTCACCTCGCCCGCCGTCCCGGGCCGGGCGAACGCCGCGGAGGTCACCGCGTGGACCGCCGCGACGTCGGCCGGCGTCTCTCGTCGGATCAGCATCCGGCCACGGTGCCGACCCTTCGCGCGGAGGTCAACGGATTTCCCAGCCGGGCGAGCGGCCGAGCAGGGCGAGCAGCCGGTCGCGGTCCGGCGCGCCGTCGGGCACCGGGACGACCGGCTCGAAGGCGAGGCCGGGGCCGCGCGACTCCGGATCGCGCGGTACCCGGGCGGCGATGGGGAGGGCCGCCGTGACGAGCTCGCCGTCGGGTTCCCACACGGCGCCGACCGTGGCGGCGACGTCCCAGGCGTGCACCAGGGTGTCCAGGAAGTGGAAGCCGATCGCGACCGCACCGGGAATCGTCAGACCGTCGCGGACCTCGGGCAGGTCGAACGGCCGGTCGAGCACGCCCTCCTCGCCGAACGCCTCGGTGACGAGCTTCGCCGACGCCGCGAAGGCGCCGTACGGGTCCGCGCCCAGCCGCCCGTCGCGCCACACGGACAGGGCCGCTCCCCTGCCGCGCGCGGCGGCGGCGAAGCCCTCGTTCTGACTGACGATGTGCCGGAGCAGTCCGTGCAGGGTCCAGTCGGCGCAGGGAGTCGGCAGGGTCGGCCGCGCCTCTCCGGCGCCCTCGATGACGTGCCCGGCGTACGCGAGGGCGCGCCGGTTCAGTTCGCGGATGTCCATGGACGGGAGCGTAGGAAGGCGCAAAGGCTCAGCGCCAGGTCCAAAACCGCGCAATATCGTTGAGCCATTATGGACTTCCACATCGGCCTCGACGGGCGCGGCGACCTCTCCGGGCAGATCTACCGGCGGCTGCGGGAGGCCATCCTCGACGGCCGGCTGCGTCCGGGCGACGCGCTGCCGGCGACCCGCGAGCTGGCCCGGCGGCTCGACGTCGCCCGCAACACGGTCGGCGTCGCCTACGACCGGCTCGCCGCGGAGGGGTTCGTCGCCGGCCGGGTCGGCGCGGGCACGTTCGTCCAGGAGACCGGTTCCGCGCCGCGCGGCGCGCCCGCCGCGTCGCCGCTGCGCCCGCGTGCCCGGTGGGAGTCGGTCGCGCCGTGGCCGGGCTGGCTGGGCGCGCGGCCCGCGTTCGACTTCCGTGTCGGCCTGCCGGACCCCCGCCTGTTCCCGTACGAGACGTGGCGGCGGATGATGGCGCGCGAGCTGCGGGAACCGGCCTCGGCGTCCGCGGACCCGGCCGGGCTCCCGGCGCTGCGCGCGGCGATCGCCCGGCACGTCGGGGTGTCCCGCGGCGTGCGCGCGTCGGCCGACGACGTCATCGTGACCGGCGGCATCCAGCAGGCGCTCGACCTGGTCGGGCGGGTCCTGCTCGAACCCGGCGACCTCGTGGCGGTGGAGCGGCCCGGATACCCGCCGGCGCGCATGCTGTTCCGGTCGCTCGGCCTGCGCGTGGCCGGCGTACCGGTGGACGCGGAGGGGCTGCGGGTGGACGCCCTGCCCGACGACGCGCGCGCCGTCTACGTCACGCCGTCCCACCAGTTCCCGCTCGGCATGCCGATGTCGCTGGCCCGCCGTACGGCGCTGCTCGCGTGGGCCGGGCGCCACGGCGCCGCGGTGATCGAGGACGACTACGACAGCGAGTTCCGCTTCGGCGGCCGCCCGATCGAGCCCCTGCAGAACCTCGACCGGGGCGGGCTGGTGCTCTACACCGGCTCGTTCTCCAAGGTGCTGGTGCCGCGGACGCGCATCGGCTTCCTCGTGGCGCCGGCGTCGCTGCGGGCGGCGCTGGTCGCGGCCAAGTTCGTCACCGACTGGCACTCCCCGCTGCCGGCGCAGGCCGCCCTGGCCCGCTTCATCGACGAGGGGGCGCTCGCCCGGCACGTCCGCCGGATGCGGCACGAGTACGAGGGCCGCCACGCGCTGCTGATGAGCACGCTGCGGCGCGAGTTCGCCGGCCGGCTCGATCCGGTCCCCTCGACGGCGGGCCTGCACATCAGCGCCTTCACGACCGCCGACCCCGAGGCCGCGGCGGAGCGCGCACGGGCGGCCGGCGCCCAGGTGCACACGCTCGCCGAGGTGGCCATGGACCCGGCCGCCCGGCCGGGCCTCGTCCTGGGTTACGGCGCCATCCCGGCGGCCCGGATCGAGGCGGGCCTGGCCCGGCTGAGCGACGCCATGAATCCCATATAACGAGACGAATTCTCTCATCCAGCGAGACTCGGAGTACGGTCATCACCGAAAGGTAAGGTGAAAACGATGCTCCGAGAATGGGACGCCGCCGCGTACGACTCGCTTCCGCTGCCGCATCTTCGGTGGGGACGGCGCACGCTCGAACGGCTGTCGTTCGCCGGTGACGAGACGGTCCTTGAGGCGGGCTGCGGCACCGGCCGCGACACCGAGGCGCTGCTCGACCGGCTTCCCCGCGGCCGCGTCGTCGCCGTCGACGGATCGGCCCGGATGCTCGAACGGCTGCGCGAGCGGCTCGCGGACCGGCTCGACCGGGTCGAGGCGATCCAGGCCGACCTTCTCGCGCCGTTGCCCGTCGCCGAACCGGCCGACGCGGCGTTCAGCGTGGCGACCTTCCACTGGATCCACGACCACGACACGCTGTTCGCGAACATCGCCCGCGCGCTCCGGCCGGGCGCCCGGTTCGCCGTCGACTGCGGCGGCGAGGGCAACGTCGCCCGCGTACGGGCCGCCATCGAGGACGTGCTCGGCGAGCGCACCGACATGTGGAACTTCGCCGGTACCGACGAGACGCGCGAACGCCTCGAACGCGCCGGTTTCACCGACGTCGAGGTCGCCCTGGTGGAGGATCCGGCGCGGCTGGAGCCGGGCGAGCAGTTCCACGGCTACCTGGCGATCGTCGTGCTCGGCGCGCACCTGGACCGGATCCCGCCGGCCGAGCACCGCGCATTCGTGGAGGCGGTGGCGGCGCGGCTGGACGAGCCGGTCGTGGACTACGTGCGGCTGACCTTCACCGCGACGCGAGCCGGCTGACCGGGGTGCGGCGGCGGTTCAAGATCGCGGCGCTGTACGCCGGCGGCCTGCTGGGGCCGCTGGGCGGCGGCGTGGTGGCGCCGATGCTGCCGCAGATCGGCGGGTCCGTGCACGCCTCCAGCTCCGCCGTCGCCACCTCATTGACCGCCTACTTCGTGCCGTTCGCGGTGCTCCAGCTGGCGTCCGGCACGCTCGGCGAGCGCTGGGGCGTCCGCCGCACCGTCCAGGTCGCCTACCTGGTGTACGCGCTCGCCTCGGCGGGCTGCGCGCTGGCGCCCACGCTGCCGGCCTTCCTCGCCGGGCGGGCGCTCATGGGAGGCGCCAACGCCTTCACCTCGCCGCTCCTGCTCGCCGGGCTCGGCGCGGCGGTGCCGCCCGGACGACTCAGCCGGTCCGTCGGGATCTACTCCAGCTTCCAGGCCGCCGGGCAGTCGTTCGCGCCGCTCCTCGGCGGGGTCGCCGCGGTGTGGTCGTGGCGGCTGGGGTTCGTCGTCGTGGCCGCGACGGCCGTGCTGCTGGCGTTCGCGCCGCCGCCGGGTGACGCGCGTCCGGGCGCCGAGGCCCCCGAGTGGCGTCCGCTGCTCAGCGGCCGCATGGGCCTGCTGTCCGCGGGCGCCTTCCTGTCCTACATCTGCGCGTCGGCGCTGCCGTTCCTCGTGGCCCTGTACGCCGGTGACGCGCTGAGCCTGCGGCCGGACCTGACCGGGCTCGCGCTGGTCGGCTTCGGCGTCGCGGGCCTGCTGCTGGGCTCGGTCTGGGGCAGCGTGACCGACCGCTTCGGCCCACGCGTGTGCGGCGTCCTCGCCACCGTCGCCACCGCGGCGTTCGTCGCGGCCATCGGCCGCACCGGATCGGTGCCGGCCCTGATCGTGTGCTGGACGGCGGCGGGCGCGGGTGCGTCGATGCTCACCGTGGCCCTGCAGAACCTGACGATGCGCGCCGTCCCCGGCAACCGCGGCGGCGCGCTGTCGGCGGTGTCGGCGTTCCGCTTCGCGGGCGCCGCCCTGGCGCCCGTGGCGTGGCTGCCGCTCTACCACGCGGCGCCGTCCCGCGCCTTCGGCGCGGCCGGCGCGTCGCTCCTGCTCGCCGTGCCCGCGCTGCGCGCAACCGGACGCGCCGATCACTGACGGGACAGCACCCGGCCGGCGCCGGCCACGATCGTGGTCGCCAGGACCCAGCCGGCCGCGATCAGCAGGGCGGCCAGCCACTGCTGACCGCCGCGCGGGTTGAAGGCGCTCTCCTGGCCGAGGCTGATGACGGGCAGCAGCAGGTCCAGCGTGTACAGCGGCGGGTTGAAGTCCGGCGCCTCGTCCCGGTGCAGCGGAGCCGGATGGTGCGCGCCGAACACCGCCGTCCCGACGACCAGCAGCGCGACCAGCCACAGCGCGGCGCGCAGCGGCCGGTAGCCGTAGCCGACCGTCCACTCCTGTACGAACCCCCAGGCGCGGGCGAGCGGCGGGAGCGTACGCCGCCGGCGCCGCTGCCGCGCGAGCTGGACCGTCCGCGCCTCCGCGTCGCGGCCCACGGCGCGGTAGGCCGCGGCGAGCTGCTCGTACGGCTGCGGGTGGTATCCCTCGGTGTCCTCCAGCCAGCCGAGCCGCGCTCCGACGGAGCCGGGCGTCTCGATCGTCTCGTACGTGAAGCCGTCGAGCCGGGTGTGCGCGGGCCAGCGCGCGGGGTCGTCGCGGAGCACCTCGATCCGGGTGTGCCGCAGGTCGATCGTGCCGTCGACGGGGTCGCGGGTGGTCAGCCGCAGCACCGCCGCGCGGACCTGCCGGCAGCCCAGCGCGATCTCTCCCGGCGCGCTGATCCGCGCGTCGTCGAAGCACATCTCGCCGCCGATCCTCGCGCCGGCGAACGACATCCGGCCCTCCGCGTGGAACCCGCCGCAGCAGTCCAGCACGCTGCCGACGGACAGGCCGTACGCGGTGAGCGACCGCCCGCCGGGGTTGGACAGGCGCGCGCCGGTGAACTCCGCACTCGCCCCGACCGTGGAGTCGATCAGCCGGATCTGGCCCTCGGCGCGGAATCCCCGGTCGCAGAAGAGCCCGCCGGTCACCGTCGCCCGGCAGGCGCTGAGCGCCTGCTCTCCGGGGTTGACGAGCCGCGCGCCGTGGAAATCGGCCGATCCGTGGATCTGCGCCGCGTCGAAGGAGACCCGCCCTCGTGCGTGGAAACCGCTCGACGCCCGCAGGCTGCTCCCGATGGTGATCAGGTGGGCGTTCAACGCCATGCCGCCGGAGTCGTCCAGCCGCGCGCCGCGCATCATGAGGGTGCCGCCGATCGCCGCCGACCGCAGCGAGACCTGGCCCTCGGCGCGGAATCCGCCGTCGAGGGTGGCGGCGCCGTCCACGCGCAGCCGGTCCGCGTTCAGCGCCTTGCCGCCGGGGTTGGCCAGGCGCGCCCCGGACAGGACGAGCTGCCGGGCGACGCGGGCGTCGGGGAGGCGCACCTCGCCCTCGGCCACGAGCTCATGGCCGAACAGGCCGTCGTCCAGGACGATGCCGTCCGCGTTGACCGCCACGGCTCCGGGGTTGGCCAGGCGGGCGCGGTCGAGCGTGAGCGCGCCGCCGACGCGGGCGCCGCGCAGCATGACCTCACCCGTGACCCGCAGGTCCGTGGCGTCGAGCGTACGGGCCACGGTCAGGGCGTCCGCCCGCAGCGCGCCCGTGAGCCGCGCCGACCGCAGTGACAGCGCGCCGTCGATGAGGGTGCCGACGAGTTGCAGCGGGCCGTCGAACCGGCACTCCTCCAGCCAGAGCAGCCCGTCGACCTGCGCGTCCGAGGCGCGCAGGCCGGGCAGGCGCGAGCGGGCCAGGTTGACCTGCCGTAACCGCGCGCCGTACAGGTCCACCGGCTCGGCGAACACGCATCCGCGCAGCAGCGCCGCGTGCCGCACCTCGGCGAAGGACAGGTCGAGCGTGCCGGTGATCCGCGCGCCGGTCAGGCGCACGGCGGGCACCCGCCACGCCTCGGCCGGCTGGGCGGCCAGCAGCAGCGCGGCGACGACCTCCGCGCGCACCTCACCGGTGCCGCCCAGATCGACCGTCTGCGCACGCGGGAAGGCGTCCCAGAGGGCTCGCTCCGCCTCCGACAGGTCTTCCACGTCCACGCGCGTGCCTCCCGGCCGACGTCGGTGCGGGTCCTACTCGGACAGCGCGGCGACCTGGCGCATCTTGTTGATGGTGTCCAGCGCGGCGACCTTGTAGGACTCCGCCAGGGTCGGGTAGTTGAAGACGGCGTCGACCAGGTAGTCGATGGTCCCTCCGCAGCCCATCACGGTCTGGCCGATGTGCACGAGCTCGGTCGCGCCCGTGCCGAAGACGTGCACGCCCAGCAGGCGGCGGTCCTCCGGGGACACCAGGAGTTTCAACATGCCGTACGAGTCACCGATGATCTGCCCTCGCGCCAGCTCGCGGTAGCGGGAGACGCCGACCTCGAACGGGATGCGCTCGGCGGTCAGCTGGTCCTCCGTGCGGCCGACGAAGCTGATCTCGGGGATCGTGTAGATGCCGATCGGCTGCAGCTGGTGCATCTCGCGGGCCGGCTCGCCGCACGCGTGGTGGCCGGCCAGGCGGCCCTGTTCCATGGACGTCGCCGCGAGGGCCGGGAAGCCGATCACGTCGCCGACCGCGTAGATGTGCGGCACGGCGGTGCGGAAGTACTCGTCGACCTCGATGCGCCCGCGGGCGTCCGCGGTCAGGCCGGCCCGGTCCAGGTCGAGTTCGTCGGTGGCGCCCTGGCGGCCCGCGGAGTACATGACCGTGTCCGCCGGGATCTTCTTGCCGCTCTCCAGGATGGTCATCGCGCCGTTCCGCGTCCCGCCGAAGGACCGGCGCTCCACCGCGGCGACGGTCTCGCCGAACCGGAACGTCACCGCGAGGTCGCGCAGGTGGTATTTGAGCGCCTCGACGATCTCCAGGTCGCAGAACTCGAGCATGCGTTCCCGGCGTTCGACCACGGTGACCTTGGTGCCGAGGGCGGCGAACATCGAGGCGTACTCGATGCCGATCACACCGGCGCCGACGACGACCATGGTCTGCGGCAGGTGATCGAGGCGGATGATGCCGTCCGAGTCGATGATCGTGCTGTCGTCGAACTCGACCGTGTCGGGGCGCGCCGGACGCGTGCCGGTGGCGATGATGATCTTGTCGGCGGTGAACTTGTTCTCGCGCCCCGTCAGCGGATCGCTCACCTCGACGGTGTGCGGGTCGGTGAAGTGCGCGGTGCCGTCCAGGAGGGCGACGTGGTTACGGGAGAGCTGGCTCCGGATCACGTCGATCTCGCGGCCCACCACGTGCTGGGTGCGCGCCGCGAGGTCGGCGACGGTGATCTCCTCCTTGACCCGGTAGCTCTGGCCGTACAGCTCGCGCTGGTTGAGGCCGGTCAGGTAGAGCACCGCCTCGCGGAGCGTCTTGGAGGGGATGGTGCCGGTGTTGATGCAGACGCCGCCGATCATGTTCCGGCGTTCGACGACCGCCACCCGGCGGCCGAGCTTCGCCGCGGCGATCGCCGCTTTCTGCCCTCCGGGCCCGGATCCCAGGACAAGTACGTCGAAGTCGTACACACCCCTAGTCTGGCGTGGGCGCGCCCGGTGATCCAGTCCACCCCGGCCCCTTCTGTACCGGGATGACGAGGAGGATTCCGTCGTTCTGGTCGCGCACCTCGAACCGCCGCAGGTCCGAGCGCCGCAGCGCCGTGCCGCCGTGCACCTGGAGGTGATCCGGCGCGCCGGGTGTGCCGTATCCGGCCCGGGGGACGGCCCACTCGGTCATGACGTGCCGCGCCCCCGTGGTGGAGACCGCGATCAGCTCGCAGGTCCGCGGGCCGGTGACGTGGGTGAGGTCCAGGGCGATGTGGGTGCCCCAGCCCTTGTCCTCCATCGCGACGACGCCCGCGACGCCGGTCCTCGGATCGGTGGCGCGCCGGATCTCACCCCAGGCCAGCAGGTCCGCCGGCACGTCGCCGTGGTCGTGCCCGGAGCCGGTGACCGACGCGCCCACGGCGGCCCCGCCGGCGAGGAGCGCGGCGCCGGCCACCAGACCGACGATCGTCGTACCGCGGCGGCGGCGACGCTCGTCGATCCCGCGGCGGCGGAGCAGCCGGGACAGCTCGCCCGGCCCGCCCGCGCGACCGGCCGACGGTGGGTCCCTGTCGTCATCCTCCGGCGGCGCGACGCCGGAGAGGAGCTCCCGCATGCCCGCGAACTCCCCGAGTTCGCGCGCGCACCGGTCACAGCCGGTCAGGTGGGCCTCGAAGGCCCGCCGGTCGTCCTCTTCCAGCAGGCCCAGGGCGTACGCCCCGACGTCGGTGTGCGCGGCCGTGGCGTCGACGCGCTCGCTCATGTCGTCACCCCCTTCTCCTCCAGGACGACGCGCAGCGCCCGTACGGCGTAGTAGACGCGTGACTTGACCGTGCCCACGGGAATGCCGAGGGTCTCGGCGGCCTGGTTGACCGTACGGTCGCGCAGGATCGTCTCGTTCAGGATCTCCCGGTGCGCCGGGGACAGCTCCTTCAGCGCCTCGGTCACGAGGATGGTGCGCAGGAGGTCCTCCAGGCCGTCTTCCAGGTCCGGCAGCGCCTCCAGCTCGGCCTCGCCGGTCTCGGGCGGCCGGGCGTTCCTGCGGCGCCGGTCGTCGATCACGATCCGGCGGGCGACCGTCGCCAGCCAGGGCAGCAGGCTTCCTCCGTCCGGGTCGAGCCGGTCGATGCTGCGCCAGGCCCGGATCATCGTCTCCTGGACGACGTCCTCGGCCCACTGGCGGTCACCGCCGGTCGCCCGCATGACGAGGGTGAACAGCGGCCGGTGGTACTCACGGTAGAGCGCCGCGATGGCGCGTTCGTCGTCGTCGGCCCGCGCGCGCTGCGTCTTGCCGCGGAATCCGGGAAATGCCATGGCGGGGGTTCTCCGGGCAGGGAGGCTGAAGATCGACTCTAGAACGCCTCCCGGCGCCGCGCCAGCGACCGCCGGACGCCCCGTCTCCGCGCGCTCAGAGGGCCTTGCGCAGCCACTGCTCCACGCCGGCGATGTGCACGGTCGCCAGGGCGCGTGCGACGTCCGCCTGCCGGGCGGCGAGCGCGTCGAGGATCGCGTGGTGTTCGTCCAGCGTGCGCCTGAGCGCGCCCTCCTGGGTGAGCCCGCGCCACACCCGCGCCCGGATGGTCGGCCCGCACAGCGTGTCGACCAGGGAGTAGAGCACCGAGTTGCCGGCCGCCTCGGCGATGCGGCGGTGGAACTCCAGGTCGTTCTCGACGAGGTCCTCCACGGAGGACTCGCCGGTGACGCGGCCGAGGTGGTCGCGCAGCGAGTCCACCGCCTCCAGGCTGATCTGCTGCGCGGCGAGGGCCGTCGCGGCGGGTTCGAGGATGCGGCGGACCTCGAAGAACTCCAGGACCGTGGCGTCGTGGTGCAGGTCGACGATGAAGCTCAACCCGTCGAGAAGGGCCTTGGGCTCCAGGCTCGTGACGTACGTGCCGTCGCCCTGGCGCACGTCGAGGATGCGCACGAGCGACAGCGCGCGCACGGCCTCGCGCAGTGAGTTGCGGGACAACCCCAGCTGGGCGGCGAGGTCGGCCTCTTTCGGCAGCCGGTCGCCGGGCCGGAGCTCACCCGAAACGATCATCCCCTTGATCTTTTCGATCGCCTCATCAGTGATCGGCATGTTCCCCTACCCCAGGCTCCCCAGAACGACGGTCCAAGCGTCCCACGTGGCATTCGCCGACCACTCCGTAACCGCGCTTTGCTCCCGGAATGTGCAGATCGCTTGTGATGACCAGGGTTCTTGGTGGAAACTGATCCACCGATAAGCGCGGCATCGGAACAATGCGTCGAGCCGCCTTTCTCTACGGGTGCACACGGGGTCGAGCACGGACGAGGGTCGGTTTGCTGGGGGACGCGGGAGTCGGCCGGTCGATGAGCCGGGACGAGATCGACCGTACGCTGACACGCCTGAAGGGCGAGCACGAACGCATCACCCAGGGCCTGCTGGAGCTTGAGGCCCACCAGGGCTACCAGATGCTGAAGGGCACCCGGCTGACCGGCGAGACCGAGCGATCCTGGGTCGGCATCAACGGCCGGATGGCCACGCTGTGGAAACTGTTCGACGCCCACGGAAAGGTGCTCGGTGAGGCCGAAGAACTCCGCGAGCGGCATTCCAAGCCCGGTCAGGCCCAGCTCGCCGAGCTGACCCGCCTGCTCACCGGCACCTCCGTCGAGCTGGTGAGCGAGGAGATCCCCCTCGAGGAGCGGACCCTGCTCGGCCCGACCGGCGAGTGGCTGACGCTCGACGGCGTGATCGAGCGGATGACGCCCCTGTACGAGGAGACCGCCGGCCTGGTCGCCTCGGTGAACGAGATCTGGTCGGCCCTGCTCACCCGGCTGGGCGAGGTGGAGGAGACGGCGCGCGCCGTGGCGGCCCTGCACGGCGCCCTCGGCGCGCACGAGCCGGCGTTCGACGAGCTGTCCCGGCTCCTCGCGGCGGTGCGCGAGACCGTACGGTCCGACCCGATGTCGCTCACGTCCGGCGGGCAGGCCGACACCGCGCGGATCGACGCGATCGGGACCGACCTGACGGCCCTGCGCGGCCGGCTGGAGGACGCCCTGCGGATCCGCGACGAGCACGACGCGCGGGCCCGCGGCATCGAGGCCACGATCGGCCTGGTCGAGACGGCCGAACACGAGGCCGCCGACGCCCGCGACCGGGTCCTCGCCAAGATCGACTCACCGCAGCTGCCCGACATCCCGGTGACCTCGGTCGCGCTCCGCGACCGGCTCGCGGCCCTGGAGGGGCTGCGCGGCGAGGGCCGGTGGGTCGAGCTGGCGTCGCGCGCCGCCGAGGTCGAGCAGGCCGCCGCCACCGCGCTCGACCAGGCGCGCCAGACGACCGCGCTCATCACCGGCGTGCTGGACCGCCGCGACGAACTGCGCGGACGGCTCGACGCGTACAAGGCCAAGGCGGGCCGGCTCGGGCTGGCCGAGGACACCGAGCTGACCGGCCTGCACCAGCGGGCGCATGACCTGCTGTGGACCTCACCGTGCGACCTGCGCGGGGCCACCAAGGCGCTGGCGGACTACCAGCGGGCGATCGCATCGCGCGCGGAGGGGACGAGTCGATGATTCGGTGCACCCAACCGGGATGCACGGGAACGGTGGAGGACGGTTACTGCGTCCAATGCGGTATGGCACCTGGACCAGCGGCACCGAGCGCGTCACCCGCGAGCGCCCCGGCGGGCCGCTGCGCCCAGCCCGGGTGCGGCGGCACCATCGAGGACGGCTACTGCACGACCTGCGGCATGGCGCCCGCTCCCGCCGCGTCCGCGCCGCAGCCCCCCGTCTCCACGCCGAAGGCGGCGGCTCCCGTTCCCCCCGCCGTGCCCGACGGAAGGTGCGGGCAGCCGGGCTGCGGCGGAGTCATCGAGGACGGCTACTGCTCCACCTGCGGGTCGCCTCCCGCGTCGCGTCCGGTCACGAGCGGGAGCACGCCGAGCGTCACCACCGGCAGCTCGATCACCGGCAGCGTGCGGTCCACTCGCAGTGTCCGGACCGGGTCAACGCGCTCGCGGGCGTCGGGGCGCGGCATGCTGGGCGCCGGGCTGGTCGAGGTGCCCCGCGTCCCCTACCGCGACCCGGCCTCGGCGATCAAGGAGAATCCCGAGGTCGCCGAGCACAAGCGGTTCTGCGGCGGCTGCGGCGAGCCGGTCGGGCGGGCGCGCGGCGGCCGGCCCGGCCGTACGGAGGGCTTCTGCCCGAACTGCGGCGCCGGGTACTCCTTCACCCCCAAGCTCAAGCCGGGCGACCTGGTCGGCGGGCAGTACGAGGTGCTCGGCTGCCTCGCGCACGGCGGCCTCGGCTGGATCTACCTCGCCCGCGACCGCAACGTCAACGACCGCTGGGTCGTGCTCAAGGGCCTGCTCGACACCGGTGACACGGACGCCCTCGCGGCGGCCGCCGCGGAGCGCTCGTTTCTCGCCGAGGTCGAGCACCCGAACATCGTCAAGATCTACAACTTCGTCCAGCACGGCGGCTCCGGTTACATCGTCATGGAGTACGTCGGCGGCAAGCCGCTGAAGGACGTGCTGCTCGAACGCCGCAAGGCCGGCGAGGACGCGCTGCCGCTCGGGCAGTCCATCGCGTACGGGCTGGAGCTGCTGCGCGCGCTCGGCTACCTGCACGGCGTCGGCCTCCTCTACTGCGACCTCAAGCCGGACAACGCCATCCAGTCCGACGAGCAGCTCAAGCTCATCGACCTGGGCGGGGTCCGCCGCGTCGACGACATGGACAGCGCGATCTACGGCACGGTCGGCTACCAGGCGCCGGAGATCGCCGAGCAGGGGCCCTCGGTCAGCTCCGACCTGTACACCGTCGGCCGTACGCTCGCGGTGCTCAGCTTCCCGTTCAAGCACTTCACCACCACCTACGCGACCCGCCTGCCGGACCGGGCGGAGATCCCGCTGCTCCAGCGGTTCGAGTCCTACGACCGGCTGCTGCGGCGGGCCACCCACGCCGACCCCGAGGCGCGGTTCGCCGACGCCACGGACATGGCCGACCAGCTCACCGGCGTGCTGCGGGAGGTCCTGTCGGCCGAGGACGGGCAGCCACGCCCCGGCCCCTCGTCGCTGTTCGGCATGGAGCTGCGGACCATCGGCACCGAGCTGGCCGACGGCTCCGGCTCGGTGCTCGACCCGCCCACCCCGGCGGAGGTGGCGGCCGCGCTGCCGACTCCGCTGGTGGACGGCACCGACCCGGCCGCGGGGTTCCTGGCCGGCCTCACCAGCGCCGAGCCGGAGCAGCTCGTGGCCGCGCTGTCCGCCGCGCAGAGCCCCTCACCGGAGGTGCGCCTGACGCTGGCGCGCGTGCGGATCGAGCTCGGTGACATCGCCGAGGCGCACCGGCTCCTGGGCGAGCTGGCCGCCGAACGCCCCGGTGACTGGCGGATCCCGTGGTACGAGGCGGTGGCCGTGCTGGCGGCCGGAGACGTCGCGCGGGCCGAAGGGCTGTTCGACGAGATGTACTCCCTGCTGCCCGGGGAGGCGCCGCCCAAGCTGGCGCTCGCCTACTGCCGGGCACACCGCGGCGACCACGCCGGGGCGGCCGACCTGTACGAGCGGGTCTGGCGCACCGACAACGGCTACATCAGCGCCGCGTTCGGGCTGGCCCGCGCGCGGCTGGCGGCCGGCGACCGCGCCGCCGCCGTGGCCGTGCTCGACTCCGTGCCGAGCATCTCCAGCCACCACGTCGCCGCGCAGGTCGCCGCGGTGGCGACCGCGATCCGCGGCCGCAACCCGGCCGAGCTGACCGAGCCCGAGCTCATCGGCGCGGGCGGCCGGCTGGCCACGCTCAAGCTCGACGGCGAGCAGCGCGGCCGGCTCGTGGCCGAGGTCCTGGAGACCGCCCTCACCTGGGCGCACGCGACCGGGGAGGCGCCACGGCAGGGCACCCTGTTCGACGCGGCCCTGACCGAACGCGCACTGCGCGGCCGGCTGGAGGAGACCTACCGCGCGCTGGCCCGTCTCGCCGACACCCCGGCCGAACGCCACGCGCTCGTCATCCGCGCCAACGCCGCGCGCCCGAGGACGCTGGTCTGATGGCCGCGACGACCGAAGAGCGGGCCTGCCCCGTCTGCGATCTGCCGGTGTACCCGGACGAGGACTACTGCGAGGCGTGCGGCCACCGCCTCGACGCGCCCGTCCCCCGCTGCCCGGGATGCGGCGGCACCGCGATCAGCGACGGCTACTGCGAGCAGTGCGGGCTGCGCCAGCCCGACGGCACCGACCACGTCGAGCTGGAGATTCCCGGGGCGGCCGGGGTGAGCGACCGCGGCCTGCGGCACAGCCGCAACGAGGACGCGATGGCGCTGGCCGCCACCACCGACGGCGTCGCCGGGGTGGTGTGCGACGGAGTCTCCTCCTCCACCCGCCCCGAGGACGCCTCCCGCGTCGCCGCCGACACCGGGGCCGCCGCGCTCGCCGAGCTGCGCGCCGCCGGGCAGGACCCCGAGTCCGCCACCCGTACGGCCGCCGCACGGGCGGCCGAGGCCGTGGCCCGCCTGGGCGGCGGAGACGGGGACGACACCCAGCCGACCGAGCCGCCGTCGTGCACCTACGTCTCGGCGCTCGTGCACGGCGACTCGGTGACCGTCGGCTGGATCGGCGACAGCCGCGCCTACTGGCTGCCGGAGAGCGGCGAGGGCGCGCAGCTGACGGAGGACGACTCGTGGGCCGGCCAGATGATCGCCTCTGGGACGCTCACCGAGGAGGAGGCCGAGCGGCACCCGAACGCGCACGTGATCACCGCCTGGCTCGGCGCGGACGCCACCGACGTGGAGCCGCACGTGCGCACCCTCACCCCGGACACGCCGGGAGTGCTCCTCGTGTGCAGCGACGGGCTGTGGAACTACTTCCCCGACCCCGCCCGGCTCGCCGCGGCCGCCCCCGCCGCGGCGTCGGAGCCCCTGGAGGCGGCGCGGACGCTGACCCGCCTGGCGAACGAGGCCGGCGGACGCGACAACATCACCGTCGTTGTCATCCCCCTCCGGCCGCACACGCCGCCTCCCGTACCACCGACTCAGGAGCCGTCCCGATGAGCGCTCCGGTCACCCCTCCCACGAAGGAAGGCGCATGACGGGCAACCCCGATTTCACTCTCACGATCGACCAGAACAAGTA
The DNA here is from genome assembly GCF_050936355.1 of Actinoallomurus sp. CA-142502. Lineage (NCBI taxonomy): Bacteria > Bacillati > Actinomycetota > Actinomycetes > Streptosporangiales > Thermomonosporaceae > Actinoallomurus > Actinoallomurus sp. CA-142502. Next base: position 4,556,823 of record NZ_JBNJMY010000001.1, on the reverse strand, counting down.
CCTCCCCGAAGGGGGCCAGGAGGTACACGCGATCGTGACGGTCGAGGCGAGCGGCGTGCCCGCCGCCGGGGCCGTGCGGTCGACGTCCGCCGCCGAGGTGATCATCATCGACACCTCCGGTTCGATGGACTACCCGCGCACCAAGATGTCCGCGGCGATCCGGGCCGCGCAGACCGCGGTGGACTCGCTCCGCGACGGCGTCGCCTTCGCGGTGGTCTCCGGCTCCGCACGGGCCCGGATGGTCTACCCGGCCGGTGAGCAGCTCGTTCCCGCGAACCCGCAGACCCGGCAGGAGGCCAAGGCCGCGCTGGAGCGCGTGCGCCCGGCCGGCGGCACCGCGATCGGCGCGTGGCTGGGGCTGGCCGACCGGCTGTTCGCCGCCCACCAGGAGGGCATCCGGCACGCCATCCTCCTCACCGACGGCAAGAACCAGCACGAGAGCCCGGAGCAGCTCGACGCCGTGCTCCAGTCGTGCGTCGGCCACTTCGTGTGCGACTGCCGCGGCGTCGGCACCGACTGGGAGGTCGCCGAGCTGCGCAAGGTGGCCTCGGCCATGCTCGGCAGCGTCGACATCGTCGCCAGCCCGAACGACCTGGTCGCCGACTTCCGCGCGATGACCGAGGCGGCCATGGGCAAGGCCGTCGCCGACGTGGCGCTGCGGGTCTGGACACCGCAGGCCGCGCGGCTGCGCTTCGTCAAACAGGTGACGCCCTCCGTCGAGGACCTCACCGGCAAGCGCGTCGACGCCGGCCCGCGCGCCGGCGACTACCCGATCGGCGCGTGGGGCGCGGAGAGCCGCGACTACCACATCTGCGTCGAGGTGCCCCCCGGGATGATCGGCCAGGAGCTGCGCGCGGCCTGGGTCAAGCTGGTGCTGCCGGGCACCGGCGGCGAGGAGCAGGTGCTCGCCACCGGCAACGTCCTGGCCGAGTGGACCGACGACGAGGCCCAGTCCACCCGCATCAACCCCAAGGTCGCGCACTTCACCGGGCAGGCCGAGCTCGCCGAGGCGATCCAGGAGGGCCTGGCGGCCCGCAAGAGCGGCGACGTCGACACCGCGACCGCCCGGCTGGGCCGTGCGGTCAAGCTCGCCCACGAGTCGGGCAACGACGCGATCGCCGGCCTGCTGGACAAGGTCGTCGACGTCGACGACCACGCGACCGGCACCGTACGGCTGAAGAAGAACGTCGACAAGGCCGACGAGATGTCCCTGGACACCCGGTCGAGCAAGACCGTACGGACGCGGAAGGGCGGAGCCTGATCCATGCCGACCTGTCCGGCCGGACACTCCTCCGGCGCCGACGACTACTGCGACGTCTGCGGCACCCGCATGACGGGGCCCACGGTGTCCTCGGCCCTCACCGGACCCGGCACCGGGGGCGGTGCCGCGGCGGCCGCTCCCCCGGCGACGGGCGCGGATGGGCCGTGCCCGGACTGCGGGACGCCGCGTACGGGCCGGTTCTGCGAGGGCTGCGGGTACGACTTCGCGGTCGGCGCCGGACGCTCGGAGGCGACGGGCCCGGTGCGGACCGGTCCCCCGCCCGGCCCGGTCCCTCCGGAGCCGCCGGAGGAGGCGGAGGACCCGTCGACCGGCCGGTGGGGAACGAGCGGATCCGGCGCGCAGCCGACCGCGGCCGCGTGGACCGCGGTCGTCGCCGCCGACCGTGACTACTACGAGACGGTGCTGCGGCAGAACGAGGACAACCGCGCCTTCACGTTCCCGCCGTACTGCCCCGAGCGCCGGATCCCGCTGGACCGGCCGCAGGTGCGCATCGGACGGCGGAGCGCCTCCCAGGGCACCGTCCCGGAGATCGACCTGAGCGAGCCGCCGCAGGACCCGGGGGCGTCGCACACGCACGCGGTCCTGCTCTGCCGTCCGGACGGCACGGTGACGCTCGTCGACCCGGGCTCCACCAACGGCACCACCGTCAACGGCTCGGAAGAGCCGATCCCCGTCAACGTCGAGGTGCCGATGCGCGACGGCGACCGCATCCACATCGGCGTCTGGACGACCATCACGCTGCGGAAGGGCTGAGCCCGGTGACCATGACAGAAGCTCCGCCGTCCCGGCCGCCGGCGCGCCTGGCCGGCGTGGCACGGGTGGTGCGGATCCGGACGCTGCCCGGACGGATCCGGGGGTTCGCGCTCCTGGCCGTCCTGGCCGTCGCCGCGGTGTTCACGGTGGCGGCGTTCGCCGTCCAGGACGCCCGCGACGGCCTCAAGGTCATCGGGCACGACGCCGGCCCGCAGGTGGTCGCCACCGGCGACCTGTACTACGCGCTCAGCGACATGGACGCCCAGCTCGCCGCCGTCCTCCTGATGGGCCGCGAGCAGAACCTCGGCGCGGGCCGGGCGAAGGCCCTTCAGGTGTACGACCAGCGGCGCTCCGAGGCGCACCGGGCCCTGCTCCAGGGCTCCAACCTGGCGAGCGACGACCCGGCCGAGCAGCAGACCGCGCGCTCGATCCTCGACGCGCTGGGCCGGTACGAGCAGCTCGCGGGCCAGGCGCTGCAGCTCGACCAGCAGCAGCCCCACGCGGCCGGACCGCCGAGCGACCAGGTCCGCGCGCTGTACCGGCAGGCGACCGACCTGATGAAGCTCGACGTGCTGCCCAAGGCGTACAACCTCACGCTCGACAACGGCACGACGGTGCGGCGCACGTACGAGTCCAAGCACGGGGCGGTGCTGGACGGCATCGCCTGGGTCGTGATCACCGGCCTGGTGCTCATCGCGATCCTCGTCGGCCTGCAGGTGTACCTGACCCGCCGCTTCCGCCGGCTCGTCAACCCGGTGCTCGCACTGGCGACGCTTGCCTCGCTGGTGCTCGTCGTGGCCACGGTCGGGCTGCTGACGAGCGAGGCGAGCCACCTGAGCAAGGCCAAGAAGGACGGCTTCGACTCGGTGCTGTCGCTGTCGCGGGCGCGGGCGATCAGCAACAACGCGGACGCCGACGAGACGCGGTACCTGCTCGACCCGGAGCAGGCCGACACGTACGAACAGGTCTACCTGGACAAGTCGCAGGAGATCTTCTCCGTCACGGCCGGCAACCTCCACCAGTACTACCAGCAGGTCGACCAGCGGGTGGCGGCCCACAGCGGGTTCACGGGCTTCCTCGGCCTGGAGTCGCAGCACGTCACACTGGCGGGCCAGCGCGCCGCCGTCGACCGGACGCTCCAGGGCTACCAGACGGTCCAGCACGACGACGCCCGCCTGCGGACGCTGGCCACCACGGCCGGAGGACGCCACGACGCGATCGTCCTGCGCATGGGCACGGCCTCGCGCGACTTCGCCACGTACGACCAGTCGCTCGTGTCCCTCACCGCCATCCACCAGAAGGCGTTCGCGAGCGCCATCCGCGACGGCGACGACGGCCTGAGCGGCTGGAGCGTCGGCCTGCCCGTCGCCGCGGTCGTCATCGCGATCCTCGTCCTGGTCGGCGTACGTCCGCGGCTGTCCGAGTTCCGGTAAGGGAGCGAGTCATGCGAGTAGCTCTGAGTCGGGTCGGTGCCGCGCTGGCGCTGCTCCTCACCGTGGGCGGGTGCGGCACCGGCGGCGGCACGTCCGTCGCGGACAAGGACACGCTGGTGATCGGTGTCTCGAAGGACCAGCCGGGCCTGGGAAAGCAGCAGCCCGACGGCACCTTCCAGGGTTTCGACGTCGACGTGGCGCGCTACATCGCCGCGCACATGGAGAAGAAGCCGAAGAAGGTCGACTTCAAGGTCACGCAGTACTCCCAGCGGGAGAGCTCGATCCAGACGGGCAAGGTCGACCTGGTCATCTCCAGTTACTCGATCACGCCCGAGCGGAAGACGAAGGTCTCCTTCGCCGGGCCGTACTACGTCGCCCACCAGGACACGCTGGTCCGCGCCGCCGACACCGGGATCAAGAACGTCCGCGACCTGGCCGGCCGGCGCCTGTGCGCGGTCACCGGGTCGGTGTCCTGGCAACGTGTCACGGTCGAACGGGGTGTCGCGGCCCACGTGGTCAAGGCCCCGACGTACGGGGACTGCATGACCAAGCTCACCGGAAACAGCCTCGACGCCGTCTCGACCGACGACCTGATCCTCGCCGGATTCGCCGCCCAGGAGGGCCGCTCGGTGCGCTTCGTCAACGCGCCCATCTCCGACGAGCGGTACGGCGTCGGCATCCGCCAGGACGACATCACCGGCTGCGAGGACATCAACAAGGCGATCACCGAGATGTACCTGGACGGGACGGCGGCCAAGCTCCTGCAGCGATGGTTCGGCGCGACGGGTCTGCACCTGACGACCACGGTGCCGCAGTTCGAGGGCTGCGGCTGATTCAGCCGAAGAGACGCGCGGCGTCGTCGATCGCCTTCACCGGCTCTCGCGGGACCTCGGCGAGGATCGCGTCGACGCCGCGGAGCCCGGCCCGGTCGAGCAGCGTCTTCTCGTTGGTGACCCACTCCCCTCGCTCCGCCAGCACCGCGTGCGCCGTCTGGCAGGCGGCGGTCGCGATCGCACCGGCGGTCTCGGCGACGTGCCCGTTCAGGGCGTGCGCCGCCCGCGCGTAGTCGAGGGTGAGCCGCGCGTCGGCGCGCCAGCGTTCCTTCGCGCTCTCCCGCAGCGCCTCCGGGTACTCCGGGTTCGGCAGCGTGCCGTGCAGCACCCGGTTGCCGGCCAGCTCGGCGACGACGATGTAGGTCGGAACGCCGGCGAGGTGGAACAGGAGCCACTCGACCCCGAAACGCCCCTCACGCGCCTCGGCCAGGCGGTGCTCGACGTCGTCGAGGTCGCGGTAGTGCACGTCGACCTTCCGGCCGTCGATCCGCAGCCACGCGCCGCCGTTGAAGACGCCGCCGCCCCATCCGCCGATCTCGGAGACCTCGCCCTCCCACCCGAGCGCCCGCAGGTCGGCGGGCTGAAAGTCACCGCGGTAGTAGACGGACAGATCCCAGTCGCTGTCCGGCCGATGCGTCCCGGCCGCCCGCGACCCGCCGAGCGCCACCGCCTGGACGTGCGGAAGCCCGGCGAGCCGCCCACTGACATGGCTGAGAAATTCGTCATCCCGCATGCCCGCGATCGTAGACGCGGGCGGAATCGTCTTCAGGAAGCGGTTGGGATTCGCTTGGATTGTCCTATGGCGACCGCGTCGGGATTCACGAAGGATGATCTGCGGGCTTTGGCGGGAGAGCGGTCGTTCGAGCGGGGGGTGGGCTACCTCGGCGCCGTCACCGGTCTGGAGGTCACGGCGGGCGGCGTCACCGCCACGGTCTACGGCGGAGACGTCTATGGGGTCGCCCTGACGTTCGACGCCGGCGAGGGCCTGTCCGGCGAATGCGGCTGCCCGTACGGGCGGGACGGCAACTTCTGCAAGCACTGCGTCGCGGTCGGGCTGACCGTGCTGAACCGCGGTCTCGACCTGGCGGAGGCGCGGGCCGCCGCCCGGGATCGCGGCGAGCGGCTGGACGCGTGGCTCGAGGCCCTGCCGCGCGAGGAGCTTCTCGCGCTACTCCGCGAACAACTCACCGGGGACAACGCGCTGCGCCACCGCCTGGAGATACGGGCCGCGACCGACGCCGGCGCGGACATCACCGTCCTGCGACCGCAGATCATGACGCTGCTCGACCCGGCACCGTTCAGCCGCTACGGACACATCGAATACGCGGACGCCTTCGCCTATGCCGAGCAGGTCGCGGGGGCGGTGGACGCCCTTCGATCGCTGCCCTCCGCCGACCACCGGGTGTCGCTGGCCAGGGAGGCGATCGAACGTCTCCGTCAGGTGTACGACCAGATCGACGACTCTTCGGGCGCCGTCGGCGAGGTCGCCGCGGAACTCGAAGAGGTACATCGGGAGGCCTGCGCCACCTCTGACGTCGACCCGGCGAAGACCGCCGAGTGGCTCGCCGCGCACCTGCTCGACGACGGGTCGTACCCGGAGGTCTATCTCGGCGACTACTGGGGACTGCTGGGGGACGCGGGACGTTCCCGGCTCGCCGAGCTGGTCGCCGAAGCCTCGCGCCACGGCGGGTCGGGCTGGGCGGTCGCGCAGGTCACCAAGGACATCGCCCGGCTCGGCGGGGACGTGGACACACTGGTCGCCACGCTCGCGGCCGACCTCGCACCGTACGGGCAGACGCACCTGACCATCGCTCAGGAACTCGACCGGGCCGGGCGAGGCGCCGAGGCACTGGAGTGGGCCGTACGCGGCCTGCGCGAGACGGCACGCCACCCGTTCGGCGCGGACCCGCTCGGCGACTACGTGACCGAGCGGTACGACCGCGACGGGCGCCTCGCCGACGTGGTCGCCGTACGGCGGGAACGGTTCCACGCGTCGCCGTCGCTCGCCGGCTACCGGGATCTGCGCGACGCCGCCCGGAAGGCCGGGTCCTGGGATGGCGAACGCACGGCCGCTTTGGACGTCCTCGGCGACGGGCCGCTGCTCGTGGACGCGCTGATCGACGACGGGGACACCGACGCCGCGTGGCGGGCCGCCGAGGAAGGGGCCGGCGACCGGCAGTGGCTGGCCCTCGCCGACCTGACCCGCGACGACCGTCCGGCCGACGCGCTGACGGTGTACCGGCGGGCCATCGAGTCACGCTCGCGGCTCACCGGGGACGGGAACTACCGCGAGATCGCACGCCTGCTCCGGTCGGCCCGCGACTGCCACGAACGCCTGGGCACGGAGAGCGAGTTCGCCTCGTACGTCACCGGCCTCCGTACCGCCCAGCGCCGCAAGCGGAACCTCTTGCGGATCCTCGACCAGCAGGGCCTCTGAAGAGGACCGGCGGGAGTACACGGTGCTGAGAGTCGTCGCGGGGTCGCTGGCCGGCGGCACGCTCGTCGCGCTCGTGGCGCTGTGGTGGGCGAGCCGCCGGCCGGGCTCCGACGCGAGAGAACGCACCCGTCGCCGGCCTCCGCGCGGTGTCGATCCGGGGCTCGCCCTGCTGACCTGGACCGGACTCCGCGGAAATGCCCGGGACAGGGCGCCGATGGTGGTCCTGGCCGATCTGGTCCACCGCCGTGTCGTGCACGCCGAGGATGACGGTCGCGGCTCGTGGCGGCTGGCGTACGCCGCCCGGGAGGCGCCGCTCACCGGCTACGAAAGGCTGGTGGTGAACACGCTGTTCGGTACGGGCGGCAGCGCTTCGACGCTCGACCCGGACGCGTTGCGCTCCATCGCGCCGGCGGTCGCGGATGAGCTCCGGAGGACGGCGCGCGAACGCGGGTGGGATCGGCCGTTCGACCGTCCGAGGCGCCGGCCGGAGCACCTCGGAGTCGTTCCCGGCCTGCTGTGGGCCGGCGGGCTGACGACCTTCTTCGCGCTCGTCGGGCTCGTCCACGGGCACTTCTGGCTGTTCGGATACCGGGGATGGGGCGTCACGGCGCTCGCGTTCTGGTTCGCCGCGGTGACCGTCGCGGCCGTGCGCGCGGACGTCGGAGAGGAGCGCGGACGCCCGGATCGCCGGCGCCGCGCCCGGCTCCGCCGTTTCCTGCGCCGCCTGCGGGCCGAGGCCGAGGCCGCGCGTCGCGGCGATCCGAGGGCGGCGGAGTTCGCCTCACGCCACGCCTCCTACCTTCTCGTCGCCGGAGAGCATGCCGGAGGCGGCGGGCGGAAGGCCGCCCGGCCCGACGATGACGCGGAGCCGGACCAGGCGCGCCTCATCGGCGAGTTCCTCGAGGACCAGGAGCGGATCGACCGCTTCGACGATCACGCGGACGCGCTCGTGGACTACCTCCAGGAGGTTCTGGAGCGCCGCCTCGCGTCGCAGCCGGGTCACGACCCCGCTCCTGACACCGGACACGACGACGGGCAGCACGACCACGCATCCGACTCGGATGACCACCACGACGGGGATCACGGGCACGACTGGTAGCGGGTCTGGCCGATCCCGGCACGTTCCAAGCTCTTGATCTTTGTACGAACGCGTGCCATTTTGCCTCTGCACCGGGTAGTTGATCTCCCCCTGCGAAGTTAATCGAACATTTTCAAACACCGGAGGCGTTGGATGAGAACGGCTCGCAGGCGGGTTGGACGAGCGTGGCGGCTCCGGTCGCCACGTACGAAAATGGTCGCGCTGGGCACCGCTCTGGCCGGTGTGCTCGCCATCGCGGTGGCGCCACCCGCCGCCGCCTCCCCCGGCGACGGGGCACGGCAGCGGGCGGTCCGCTCGGGCGACGCGCGGTTCGAGGTCCTCTCCCCCACGCTCATCCGGATGGAGTACGCCGGCGACGAGAAGTTCACCGACGCCGCGACCTTCAACGCGATCGGCCGGGACGACTTCGCGCGGACGCACTTCACGCACCAGGTGAAGGACGGCTGGCTGACCATCGCCACCGACCGGCTGACACTGCGGTACAAGGTCGGCTCCGGACCGTTCACCTCAGAGAACGTGTCGGTGAACCTCCGTACCGGCGTGACCGCGCGCCCCGCCTGGCCGGCGCCGGCCGTCTGCGCCGTCGGCGCGCTGTGCGAGGCGGAGAAGACCACCCTCGCGGGCGGGGTCAGCGTCGCCTCGGACCACACCGGCTTCACCGGCACCGGGTTCGCCGCGGGGTTCCAGAGCGTGGGCGCGTCGCTCACGTACCAGCTCGACGTGCCCTCCGCCGGAACGTACGACCTGCGGCTCCGGTACGCCAACAGCGTGGGCGGCGACGGCGGGAACACCACCCGTACGCTGAGCGCGGCCGTCGACGACGGCGACGCGACGACGCTGACGCTGCCGACGACCGCCGACTGGAACACCTGGGCGTTCGCCACGACGTCGCTGCAACTGTCCGCCGGACGGCACACGCTGGTGGTCTCCCGGGGCGCGAAGGACTCCGGGAACGTCAACATCGACAGCCTCGCCGTCACCGCGCCCGGCGCGCCGTACCCGTCGCCGTCCGCCACGGCGACCCCCTGCGACTACGGCACCGTGTGCGAGGCCGAGGACGGCGCGCTCACCGGAGGAGCCAAAGTCGGCGCCGACCACAACGGCTACGCCGGCAGCGGCTTCGTCGCCGGTCTGGAGCGGGCCGGCGCCACGGACACCGTCGCGCTGCGGAACGTGCCCGCCGACGGCCGGTACGCGCTGCAGATCCGGTACGCGAACGCGAGCGGCTCCGCGCGCACGGTCTCGACCTCGGTGAACGGCGGGGCGGCCACCTCCAGCAGCCTCCCGCAGACCGCCGACTGGGACAGCTGGTCCACGGCCACGATCCCGGTCACGTTGACCAAGGGCTCCGACACCGTCGCGATCGGCTGCCCGACCGCCGACAGCTGCCACGTCAACCTCGACACGGTCGCCGTCACCTCGGCCACGTCGCCGGTCCTGCCGGCCCACAGCCCGCTGGGCGGGTACCGACGCGGCCTCGACGGCGTGAACGGCAGCGCCGTCACCACCCCGGGCCTGCTGTACCGCGACGGCTGGGAGCTGCTCGACGACACCCCGTCGGCGCTGTACGACCCGGCGACGCACGCCGTACACCAGCGGCCCGCCCAGAAGGCGTACCAGGACTCGTACCTGTTCGGGTACGGGCAGGACTACAAGCGCGCCCTGACCGACCTGGCGACGCTGACCGGCCCGCCGAACCTGCTGCCGCGGTGGGCGTACGGCGTGTGGTTCTCGGAGTACTACGACTTCACCGCCGCCGACTACGAGAACACCGTGCTGCCCCGGTTCCGCTCCGAGGGGGTGCCGCTGGACGTCCTGGTCACCGACACGGACTTCAAGTCGCCCTCCACCTGGAACGGCTGGGAGATGGACCCGAAGAAGTTCCCCGACCCGGCGGCGTTCTTCTCCTGGGCTCAGCAGCAGGGGCTGCACAACACGCTGAACATCCACCCGAGCATCGGCAGCGACGACGCGCAGTACGCCAAGGCCCAGGCCACTTCCGACGGGAAGCTGGCCGCGAGCGGCTGCACGGCCAACACGGGCCAGACCTGCCACGTGTTCGACTGGGGCGACCCGGCCCAGCTCAAGGCATACCTCGACCTGCACCAGACGATGGAGAAGCAGGGAGCGGACTTCTGGTGGCTCGACTGGTGCTGCGAGGACTCCCGCTCGTCGCTGGCCGGCGTCACCCCGGACGCGTGGATCAACCAGCAGTACGCCGATGACACGGCCAAGAACGTGGGCCGCGGCTTCGCCTTCTCCCGGGCGTTCGGCTCGCTGCAGGCGGGCGGCTACAGCGGCCAGGCGGGAGTGCCCACGGGCCCGTGGGCGGACAAGCGCACGACGGTGCACTTCACGGGCGACACGACGTCGAGCTGGGACACACTGCGCTTCGAGGTGGGCTACACGCCGGGCGAGTCGGCGGCCACGGGCCTGTCGGCGGTCAGCCACGACCTCGGCGGCTTCAACGGCCCGTCCCACCTCGCCGACGACCTGTACGTCCGGTGGATGCAGCTGGGTGCGTTCCAGCCGATCATGCGGTTGCACGGCAACCACAGCGACCGCCTGCCGTGGCAGTACGGCGACCAGGCGCGTACGGCGGCGGAGAAGTTCCTGAACCTGCGCGAGAACCTGGTGCCGTACACGTACACGCTGGCCCACGAGGCCGCGGTCTCCGGCATCCCGGCGGTGCGCGCGACGTACCTGGAGTACCCGGACCAGCCGGGCGCGTACGACGCGGCGTCGCGGGAGTACTTCTACGGCTCGGACGTCCTGGTCGCCCCGGCGACGTCGGCGGGCGCGTCGTCGACGACGTCGGTGTGGTTCCCGCCGGGCACGTGGACGGACTACTTCACCGGCAAGACGTACACGGGCCCGGCGGTGAAGGACGTGACGTCGGACTGGAACTCGATGCCGGTGTTCGTGAAGGCGGGCGGCATCGTCCCGACGCGTACGGACAACGTGACGAACGACGTGCAGAACCCGCTGAACAAGGTGACGCTGACGGTGTCGGGCGGCGCGAACGGCACGTACTCGCTGTACGAGGACGACGGCCGGTCCGCGTCCCCGAAGTCCGCGACGACCCGCGTGCGCTACACGGACAAGAGCCACACGCTGCGGATCGAAGCGGCGAAGGGTTCGTTCGAGGGCCGGCCCGACAGCCGCCAGTGGACCGCCGTCTTCACCGACGCCGACGCTCCGACGACCGTACGCGTCAACGGCGCCACGGCCCCGACCGGAACCTGGAAGTACGACCCGGACCACCGCACGTTGACGGTGACGGTCCCGGCACGATCGGTCCGAACCGCCACGACGATCAGCTACCGCTAGCCCTCTCCGGCTTCCAGGGTCGGCAGGCCCGTTCTCGGCGACGAGCCTGCCGGCCCTGCGCCCGTTGCGATAGGACTGGACCCGTGGCCGCCGACCGCGTGAGCGACGAGGGAGCCACCCCCGCCGGACCTGAATGCGGAGCGAAATGCACACGGCCAAAAGATCGGTGGCACACCGCCGCCGGACGAAGATGACCGCTCAGCCGGCTTCCGGCCGTTTCCGCAGAAGCGGCCTGGTGGCCACCGCGCTGGCGATGTCGTGCGTCTCGGGCGCGTGCTCCGGCGAGGCGCCGGACCCACGACCGACCCGGGTCGCCTCGCCATCGGGGCCGCCGGCCCCGACCACACAGCGGACCTGGACCCCTCAGGCGGACGATGAGGAGGCCGCCTGCCGGAAGAAGAATCCGAAGCCGTGGCGGCCGTCCAACGACCCGTACACCGGGCCGGGTCCGCACTACGTCTACCCGATCCGTGTCCAGCTGGACCCCGACGCGCCGAAGGACGCGATGGACGACAAGGACCTGTCCACGATCCCCGGCGACATGGAGATCCCCCATGAGCGGGTGCCGGACGGCTGGCAGCTCATCGCATGCGTGTACCACGGGCACCCCACACGTCGGTCCGGCACGGTGAGGTGCCACTTCGACAACGTCGATGAGACCAGGAAGTACCCGTTCTACGAGTCCCGTTACGAGGTGATCGTGCGGGAGGCCCGTACCGGCAAGAAGGTGACCACCTTCAGCGTGCCGGGCACGACCACCGACGATGGCGACTGCCCGAGCTTCGTCCTGGACACCGGCCACACCGTCATCCTCAAGCCGCTGGACGGTCACGCCCTCGGCGAGAGGCTTCGCCCCGTCTTCAGCGCCACCGCATAGGAGGAGGGGCACCTCGGCGATGCTCCTGTAAGGAGCGTCGATAGGATTGGCACCTATCCCCCATCGCGGTAAGGAGCCACACGATGACGTCCGGGTGGACAGGCCGGGCCGGTCAACGAGCCCGCACCACCGTCGACAGAATGGTCGCCGCCGATCCCGGACTGACACGATGGCATCTCGCGTGGCGTGCCACGCTCGCGGTGGCGTGCGTGGCCGTGGCCGAGCACTGGGTGGGGTCGGCCGCCGGGCTGCCGGCCCTGGTCGCGATGCTGCTGGGCGGCATGATCGCCATGAACGGCGCGTTCCTGCTGGCGGGCAGGCCACGCCTCGACGCCGTCCTCACGGCCCTCGGGATGCCGTTCGTCGCGTTCGCCGGAGTACTGCTCGCCGTCCTGGTCGACGGTCACCTCCTCGCATCGCGGCTGGGCTTCGTCGTGCTGACCGTGGTCGCGGTCTACGTGCGTCGCTTCGGCATCCGCGGCCTGAACTACGGGCTCCTGGGCTGGTTCGCGTACATGTTCGGCACGTTCTCGCGGGTCCGCCCGGACCAGCTCCTGCCCCTGAGTCTGGTGTTCCTTTCCGCGGTGGCGATCCTCGTCATCCTGATGGCCGGGGTCGCGTACCAACGTCCCCGGACCCAGCTCGGCGCGGCGCTGCGCGCGTTCGACCTGCGGATCGCGGCGGTGGCCCGTGCCTGCGCCGACCTGCTCACCGAGCCGAGTGCCAAGAACGCACGCGAGCTGCACGCTCGCAGGTTCTACGTGCTGGAGGCCGCCCTCATCGCCGAGGGACATCTGGCCTCCCCGGCGGCGGCCGAGGCCGATCACGCGTACCGGCTGCGTACCGGCCTGCTGGCCACCGAGCTCGCCGTCGAAGAACTCGCCACGGCCACGATCGCACTCGCCGATTCGGGCGGACTGCCGGAGCCGGTGCTCTCGGCCTCGACCGCCACGCTCCGCGCCCTGGCCGTACGCGACCCGGACCGCGCTCGCGAACACGCACGTGAGCTGGACGGGCGCGGCCTCAGCGAGAGCGACGGCCTCCCGCTGGCCAGCCTGGCGGACGCGGCCGACCGGCTCTGCGACGCCCTCCGGCCGCATACGGGCCCCAGGCACGCCACGGACGACGATTCGCCGACGCCGGCCTTCGAGCCGGGCGTCCAGCTGATCGCCGGAAACCTGCCGGGTTCGGCCGGTACCGCCGCCGACGCGCTGGAGGCGGGTCCGCGATGGCTGCGCCTGTCCCTGAACAGCCGCCAGTGCGTCCAGGCCGGGCTGGCCTCCCTGCTCACCCTGCTGTGCGCGCTCCCGGTCTCGCCCGTACGGTTCTACTGGGCGATGCTCGCCTGCCTGATCGTCCTCACCGGCACCGCCACTTCCGGCGAGACGCTGGTCAAGGGCGCCCACCGGGTGCTGGGAACGGCGCTGGGAGCGGTGGCGGCGATCGTGGCCGTACACCTCACCCGCGGCCACGACACGCTCGTGGTCACGGTCATGGCGGTGTGCGTCTTCCTCGCCGTGTACTTCTTCCGCGTCGCGTACGGAATCCTCGCCTTCTCGATCACCACGCTGATGGGGCTGCTGTACAACGCGCTGGGCGAGTTCACCGACACGCTGATCCTCACCCGGCTCGAGGAGACCGCCGTCGGCGCCGGCGTCGCGGCCCTCATCGCCGTACTGATCCTGCCGGTGCACAACCGGAACACCACGGCCGCCGCACGCGACGCCTTCGTCCGCGACCTCGTGGATCTGGTGAAGGAGGTACGGGACAAGACGGCCGGCCGAGGCTGCGGAACGGACCTGCTGATGTCGGCCCGCCGCCTCGACGCACGGATGCACCAGCTCGCCCTCGCCACCCACCCCTGGGGCGGCGCCGCCCTCGCCGGAATCGACACCGCACCGGTGGCCCGCCGGCTCGCCTCGTACAGCGCGATCACGGTACGCGCCAAGGCCCTGGCCACGGCTGCCGCCATGGAGCCCAAACCGGTCCCGGACCTCGACCTGGTGGCCCCGCTGACCATGCCCCTTCGCCGGCTGACCGGCGACTACACGCTGAGGATCGACACGCCGTACGCGCCTCTGCGGAGGCCTCCGGCGCCGCTCCCCCGCTGCGGGCGGGCGCGGACGCTCCGCGTCCTGGCCGACGACCTCGCCGGAGCGCTGGACGGCCTCCGTGCCGGCGGCGACATGACCACCTGGATACCCTCCAGCCAGACGGTCGTCGCCGGCCCCCGCCAGCGGTGATTCTCGACCGTCGGTCGTACCGCGGCCTCGGTAATCTGGTCGAAGGCGCGGTGCTCGCAGGCGCCGTCTACACCTTCCGACCTGATGTGAGGACCTATGAAGGGCGAACCGGCCAGGCTCGGGCCCCGGGTCGGGGTGACCGCCGCCCGCAAAGGCGCCGAGCTGGCCACGTCGTTCGAGCGCCGCGGTGCGAAGGTCCTGCGCGGTCCGACGCTCGGCGGCGACCGCCCGGTCGACGACGAGGTGATCGCCACGGCCATCGACCGGCTGGCCGAACTCCGGCCGAAGTGGTTCGCCGCCTCGACCGGCATGGGCATGCGCCTGCTCGGTGAGGCCGCCGACCGCACCGGCCGCCGAGACGCCCTGGTACAGGTACTGGAGCACGCGACCGTCGTCGCCCGCGGCCAGAAGGCCTCCGGCGGGCTGAGGCGCCTGGGCGTGACCCCGGTGTGGACCGCCCCGGACGAGCGTGACTTCCAGGTCGAGGCCTGGCTGGCCGAACGCGTCCGGCCTGGCGAGGTCGCCGCCGTGCAGCTCCACGGCGCGGGCGGCGACCCGTACGGACGGCTCACCCGGGTCGGAGCGGTCGTGGAGACGCTCGCCCCGTACGTCTCGGCCCCACCCGACGATCCGGGACCGGGCACCCGCCTCGCCGAGGCGATCGTCGCGGGTGACCTCGACGTGGTCACCTTCATGTCCCCGGGCGCCGCCCGCGGCCTGGCGACACTGGCGTCCGCGGCGGGGATGGGCGACGAGGTACGCGAGGCACTGAACGGCCCGGTCGCCGTGGCCACGGTCGGCCCCGTGACCCGCGACGGCGCCCACGACGCGGGCTATGCGGTCACGATCGAGTCCGACAATCGCACCGGCGCCCTGGTCCGCGCGGTGATGAGCTGGTGGACCACCCACGGCTAGCGGCGAGCTGGTAGACGTTGGAGCCGATGGGCCGCCTATTACCGGTGCAGCCGCACGAGCCGTTCGCAGAGGCCGGCGAAACCGCCGAGCAGGAGGAACAGGCGTCCGCCGCGGTGGGAGCCGGGGGCTGTCGGGAGTACCTGACGGGCGTCATGCACCGGGGGGCGGTGCGCTGCTCGGGTGATCGCCGGAGCGGGTGCCGTGGCGGATGACGCGGGTCGGAACAGTGACGCGTCGGGAGGCGGGTGGCTCGGCGTCCTGGTGGTGGAGGCGGTCGATCAGCAGGCGTGCGGCCTGCCGGCCGATCTCGTCGGCGTCGTAGGAGACGAGCGTCAGGGGCAGGCCGAGGACGTCGGAGAGGTCGAAGTCGTCGAATCCCGCCAGGGGAAGAGCGGTCCCCCTTTTGTAGAGGGCCCGGATCGCGCCTTGGCTGATGCGGTTGTTGGTGCAGAACAGTGCCGTGGGCCCTTCGGGCCGGTCGAGGAGTTCGTGGGCTGCTCGTTCGGCCGTCGCGGCGTCGACGAGGCCCTGGTGGATGAGGGCGTTGTCGGGCTCGATGCCGGCCTCCTCGTGTGCCGCCCAGAATCCGCGCAGGCGTTCGGCGCCGGTGTAGAGCGCCGGCGGGTTGCCGAGGAAGGCGATACGGGAGTGCCCTTCGGCCAGAAGGCACGCGGTGGCCTCGAAGGCCCCGTGGAAGTCTTCGACCAGCACGCAGTCGGTGTCGAGTCCGGCGGGCGGCCGGGCCGCGAGGACGACCGGGACATGGCGCATGGCGGCGGCCAGGTGCTGCTGCCGGCTTCCGGCGGGAACGACGATCAACCCCTCGACCTGATGATCGATGAGGCCGTCGATGATGCCGGGCTCGCGTCCGGCCTGTTCGGCGGAGTTGCTGAGCAGCATCCGAAAGCCGTGTTCGGTCGCGACTTCCTGGACGCCGAGCGCGAGACGCGAATAGAACGGGTTGGCGAGGTTGGTGACGACGAGACCGATCATCCCGCTGCCGCCGAGCCGCAGGCTGCGCGCGGTCTCGTTGCGGCGGTAGCCGAGACGGTCCACCGCGGCGAAGACGCGTTCGCGAGTCTCCTCGGACACGCCGGGGTCGTTCTTGAGTACCCGCGAGACGGTCATGGCACTGACCTGGGCGAGTTTCCCGACGTCGTGCATGGTCGGCCCGCCGCCTCGGCGAGCGGTCATGCCCCTTCTCCTTCCTCCTGCCTGCGGCGGCGTCCCGGACCTCATGGAGCGCTCGGTGCGTCCTGTGCCCAGTGGGCGGCCCCGATCAACGGTGCCTCCGCGGGCCGCCGGGCGGGCAGGACCCGCACCGCCGTCCCGCCGGCCACGGCAAGCCCCGCCGAGAACGCAGGATGGATCAAGCCCCACGACTGGGCCATGGAACCGCCGACGACCACGGCGGTGGCTTCGAAACGGTCGATCCACGGAGCCAGGGCCTGGCCAAGGGTGTCGAAAGCGTAGCGGAAAGCCTCCGCCGCGGCGGCGTTGCCTTCCTCGGCCCGTACGGCGATCTCGTGGACGTCCGGGAGCGCGCGGTCGGCGGGGAGTGCCTCGAGACGGGCGTAGTGGGCGCGGATGGCCCGGCGCGACACCGTGTCCTCCAGCGGCCGGTGGCGCACGGTCAGCCGGTGGACGTGCCCGGCGGGTGGCACCGTGGCGCCGTCGTGCACGGGCCGGCCGGTGCGCAGGAACGAGGAGCCCACGCCCGTGCCCAGCGTCAGGCACACCGCGCGGTCGTGCCCGGCGGCGGCGCCTGCGTGGTATTCGCCGATGGCGAAGGCGTCGGCGTCGTTGAGGAAGCGCAGGCGCTCGGCCCGGTGATCCAGCCGCCGCCGCAGACCGGCCCCGACATCGACGCCGGACAGGGACTCGAACTTCCCGATGCCCGCGAAGCGGCCGATCCCGGTGTCGTAGTCGAAGGGGCCCGGCATGGCCACGCCCCAGCACGGCCGGTGGTCGGCGGGCAGTTCCACAGCCGCCAGAGCGATGGCGTCGAGGATGCGGGCGGCCGCGGCGTTGGAGCCCAGCGGCCTGCGCGTCACCGAGGACGGGATGGGGCGACTGGTCGCGGGATCGACGAGAGCGGCGGTGACGTGCGTACCGCCGACGTCGAGAACGGGGACCGGCGACACGGTCACGGCTCGACCACCAGGGCCTTCACGAGGTGCACCTCCTCGGTGCCCACAGAGCGGACCCGGTAGGGACCGACCGCGGCGGGCACCGTGATGGTCTCCGCGAAGGCCAGAGAGTGGGTGCGGCCGTCGCGGGTCTCGATGACCGCGCCCTGGCCCGCGGCGAGGTTGAGAATGTGGAAGCGACCGGCGGTGTCGTCGGCGATGTCGGCGTCCGGGGACACGACCAGGCGGTGCACGGCGTAGAACATCTCCGGCAGGGCACCGACGACCTCTTCGCGCCAGCCCTCGCCCGCGCGCAGCGTACGCGGTTGCTGGATCAGGTCCTTCGTCACGTCCTCCCCGCGCCGAGAGGTGTCCAGATTGGCGAACCCGTGCTCGTAGGGCAAGGGCCGGGAGGCTCCGGCGGCGTCCCTGCGGAGCCAGTCGTAGAAGCGCAGGGAGTACAGGTACGGCGTCGCGCTGACCTCCAGCACCAGGTTGCCCGCCCCGGAGGCGTGCGGGGTGCCCGCAGGGATCATGAACAGCCGGCCCACCGTGGCCGGGTGGGTCTGGACGTGGTCCTCGACGGGCATGGGGGTGCCGTTCGCGATGGCGTCTTCCACCTGGCGCCGCATGAGGTCGACGTCCGCGTGCTCGGTGAGGCCGAGTAGCACTTGGGCGCCCGCTTCGCTGGCCGTGACGTAGTACGTCTCGTGCTGGGTGTACGGCCAGCCGAACACCTCCCGCATGTACTGCTCCTGCGGGTGGCAGTGCAGGGACAGGTTGCCGCCTCCCATCGTGTCGAGGTAGTCGAACCGGATGGGGAAGGAGGTGCCGAAACGGCGGTGCACCTCCTCGCCGAGCAGGTCCCTCGGGTGGCGGACGCACAGCAGCTGGAACGGGATTTCGACCCGCGCCCCGCTCTCGTCTTCGACGAGGATCCCCGCCTCAGGGGCGATCAGTTCGTAGCCCAGGGCCGTGTTGCCGGCCTGCGGCGTGAAGCCCAGTTCGCTCGCGGCCCACTGGCCTCCCCACGGGGTGGAGTTGAAGTACGGGCGGGTGCGCACCGGGCCCTGGACGAGGTGGGCCAGGGTGCCGCGCAACGTGGCGCCGGCCAGCGAGGTGGGCGAAGCGGCATCCTGCATGTCGAACCACCGATCGATCCGTCCCGCGATCGCGTCGCGGTGCCGGTCCAGGATGGGCCAGTCGGTGTAGAACAGGCGCACCAGGTCACCGGGTTCGCCGGGGCGGCCCAGGTTGACGCCCACCGGCGGCTCGCCCTGCGCCACTGCGGCCTCGGCGTACCGTTTCGGCAGGTCCGCGTACCACAACACGTCCGGCTCACACAGCGCCGCGCCCGGCCCGAACGCCACCACGATGCCGTCGTCCACGGGCCGGCCGGGCCGGGGAACGGAGTCGAACAGGTCCGTGATCCGCGCCTCGGACAGCGGGGTGAAGAACGGGTCGTCGGCGGGGACGGGCCGAGCGACGATGCGCTCCGCGGCCGACGGTGCATGGTGGCCGCGCACGTCCAGCAACTCCACCGCGCGCCCCGCCGAGCGCGCGGCCGCCGCCAGCCCGTCGGCCAGCGCCTCCCAGTCCAGGGCGGCGGGACCGTCGACCGAGAGGACCAGCGGGCCGGCCGGCAGTTCGGCGACGGCAGCGGGCCAGCCCGTGATCACCGGCCCGTCGACCGGCCGGTAGCTGGGGTGGGGCTCGTACGAACGCGGCGCGGACTGCACATCTGCTCCTCACTGGACTCCATGACTTCGTTAACGATAACAAGAGCTCGACGCCATCTGCGTCGTGACTCTTGCCACGTTGGAATGGTGTCGTTAACATCCACGCAACACGCATCCGGCGACTCCAGGTGCTTTGGGGTCCCGTGTGTGCCCAGTGGTTCACGTCATGCGCGTGGGCCGATTCGATAAAGGTGATCAATGTCAGCATCGGGCAGGACCCGCCGCGCGGCCGTGCCGCTCGCCCGGCGTCGCTTCCTCGCCGGGATGGCCGCAGGCGCGGCCACGCTCGCGGTGGAGGGGTGCGCTCGCGGAGACAGCACGTCGGCGCAGCCGGGGACCACCAGCATCTCCAACGACAACGCCACCTGGGACGAGGGGTACCGCTCGGCCGGACGTGAGCTGAAGAAGATCACCGGCTATGCGCTGCGGCCGTTGTCGAATCCCTCGGTGACCTCCTATCAGCAGGTCGTTCAGATGACCCTGCAGACCTCGAAGGCCACCGACCTGGTCAAATGGGCTTCCGGCTACCAGCTCAAGCGCCTGGCGCGTGCGGGCGGGCTGACGGATCTGACGAAGGTCTGGGGGAACTACGCGGCCAAGGGGTGGGTGCGCGGCAGCGCACGCGAGGCGATGTCGTATCACGGGAAGGTCTACGGCGTCCCGCTGTACGAGTCGTACTACGTGCTGTTCTACAGCAAGCCGGTGTTCCAGAGGCTGGGACTGTCCGCCCCGGGCAGCTGGGCCGAACTGCTGCACTGCGCGGAGGTGCTCAAGGGCAACAAGATCACGCCGTTCCTCGCCAGCCAGGTCGGCGGTTGGCCCGCGATCGAGTGGTTCCAGGAGCTGGTCACCAAGGTCGACCCGCGCTTCTACCAGCGACTGGTGGCGGGCCAGGCGTCCTACACGGACGACGCGGCCCGCCAGGCGATGAACATCTGGTACGACTTCATGCGCAAGGGCTGGATGACGTCCCCCGACTTCGACCAGGCACGTGGCCCCGGCGCGCTGAAGGCCGGCACGGTGGGCATGTTCCTGCACGGCACATGGCAGGCGCAGGGGATGACCGCCGCGGGCATGAAGGCGGACGTCGACTACGGCGCCTTCATCCTTCCCACGGTGCGGCCGTCCACCCCGAAGAGCGTGATCGCCGAGTCGGGTGTCTTCACGGTGCCCAGCCGTGCCTCCTCGCACGAGGCCGCCATGGCGAATGTCGGGGCGTGGCTCGACCCGTCCGTCCAGCGGGTGTGGAGCGATTTCCTGGAGGACAGCTCCGCCAATCCGACGGTGCGGTCGAGCAACCCGGTCGTGGCCCGGCTCCAGCTGGACATCGCCCGGGAGCAGCGGATCCCGCTGGTCCGCTACTGGGAGGCCAGTCCGCCGAGCCTCATTCAGGGCAACGCCGATGACCTGGGCGGATTCATGGCCGGGCAGACCTCTCCGGCCACGACGCTGCGCCGGATGCAGGAGCGTGCGCAAGACGAATGGGCGGCCTGGAGGCGTGACGAGGCATGAGTACATCGACGACCGACCTGCCCACCCCTGCCGCCGGCGGCGGAAGGCCGGCAGCGCCCTCCGGCGGCGCACGGCGTACGCCGCCGGCGAACGCCTGGCGCAGGAGGCGTGAGCGCCTGACCGCCGGGGGATTCATGGCTCCGGCCGTGCTCCTGGTCACCGTCTTCCTGCTCGTTCCGTTCGTGTGGACCATCTACCGCAGCTTCTTCAGCGACAGCCGGACCTCAGGGTTCAGCTGGTTCGGCAACTACACGAGGTTCGTCTCCGACCCGGCGCTGTCCCGCTCCATCGTGAACACCGCGATGTGGGTGGTGGGCACGGTCCTGCTCCCCCTCGTGCTCGGGCTGGCCATCGCCTGCATGACCAACGCCACCCGCTGGTCGCGTCTCGCGCGGCTGTGCGTGGTGCTCCCCTACGCGCTCTCGGGTTCCGCGGTGGCGGTGGTCTGGAACTTCATGCTCACCACCGACGGCGCCGTCAACCAGGTCCTGACCACCCTGGGTCTGGGCTCACTGGCTCACGGGTGGCTGCTGACCTGGCCGGGCAACACCCTGGTGATGATCCTCGCCAACGCCTGGCAGGCCACCGGCGTGGCCGTCATCCTCTTTCTGGTCGGCCTGCAGTCCATCCCGCCGGAGACGCTCGAGGCCGGCGCCCTGGACGGCGCGGGAAGCTGGCAGCAGTTCCGTCACATCGTCCTGCCCCAGCTCCGGCCCATCTCGATCATCGTGATCGGCATGAGCCTCGTCAACGGCCTCAAATCGTTCGACCTGATCTGGGTGCTCACCCAGGGAGGCCCCGGACGGGCCACGGAGACCCTTGCGGTGTCCATGTACAACGAGACCTTCCTGGAGCTGCGGCCCGGCGCCGGAGCGGCGATCGCGGTCGTCCTCACCGTGATCGTGCTGGCGGCCTCCTGGCTCTATCTGCGCCGTCAGCTCGACGTGAAAGGCGAATGACCTATGTCCCTTGGCCGAGTCCTGCGCAACGGCACCGTCGCGGTGCTCGCCGTGCTGTGGCTGATCCCGACCTGGCTCCTCGTGGTCAACGCGCTGGTGCCGAGCGAGAGTTACTCCGGCGGCCCGCACTGGCTGCCCGAGGGCTTCGGGCTGTTCGACAACATGTCCCAGGCCTGGGACCAGGCCCACCTCGGGCCGGCACTCGCCAACAGCCTGCTGTACGCCGTCGTGAGCGCGCTGGCCGCCGTGGTGGTGGCCTCGTTCGCCGCCTTCGCCACCGTCGTCATGCCCGTGAGGCGGCGGGTGCTGTGGTTCTGGGTGATCTATTCCGGCACGCTGCTGCCCCTGCAGGTCTTCATCCGGCCGCTGTTCCTCTCCTACGCGAAGTCGTCCCTGTACGACACCCAGATCGGTCTCGTTCTGATCTACGCGGCCATCGCGATTCCCTTCGCGTTCTTCGTCATGCGCAACTACGCCCTGACGCTGCCGCGGGAGGTCGTCGAGGCCGCGCGCATGGACGGTGCGTCGTGGTGGCGGCTGTTCTGGCGGATTCATGTCCCGCTGACCAGGTCCGCCATGATCGCCGTCTTCGTGTTCCAGTTCGTGGCGGTCTGGAATGACCTGATGTTCGGCATCACGCTGACCACGAGCCGCAACATCCGGCCCATCATGGCCGCGCTCGCCGACCTGCAGGGCAACTACTCCAACGTCGGGCCCCCGGTCGTACTGGCCGGAGCCCTTCTCGTGTCCCTGCCGACCCTGGTGCTGTTCTTCTCCGCACAACGTTTCTTCGTCAGCGGCCTCAAGATCCACCGCTGACTCCCGCACGCCCCCCTCCTCGCCCCGAAGGATCGACCATGCCGCGATCGCTGCTCCGCCATGCCATCGTCACCGCCGCCTGCGCGGGCCTGCTCTGCGGCGCCGCCCCCGCGTACGCCCGAGCCGGTCACCCCGTACGTCCCACCTCCGCCGCCCTGTGGGCGGACCGCGCCACCAACGCCTACGACGCTTTGCAGGCACATCTGTACCAAGGCCCCGGCGACCACGGCCTGTACCTGGAACGCACGCCCCGGCAGGCCACGGACCCGGAACACTCCTACCTGTGGCCGATGCGCGAGGCCGCCGCGGCGGCCGTGGACATGGAGCGACTCCCCCGCACGGGCTCGGCCTACCGCCCGGACGCGGCCGAACGCTTCGACACCCTGGAGCTGTACTTCGCGTCCGGCGATCGGCCGGGCTACCACTCCTACCTGCCCGCCCCGCTGGGATCAGGCGGTGACGTGTACTACGACGACAACGCCGTGGTCGGCCTGAGCGAGCTCGACCAGTACGAGCGCACCGGTGACCGCGGGTTCCTGACCCGGGCCGAGCAGGTCGTGCCCATCGTCGCCCGCGCCTGGGACGGCGACACCACCAAGACCTGCCCCGGCGGCATGGACTGGTTCGACGCGCCCGGCAACAACATCCGTGCCACCAACGTCACCGCCCTGTCCGCCCAGCTCGCCGCCAGGCTCTACGAGCACACGCACGACCGCGCCTACCTCGACAAGGCCGAGCGGTGGTACGGATGGGTGTACTCATGCATGCGCACGGCGCCGGGCCTGTACGCCAACGACCGTGCGGACGACGGCAGCACCAACCCGACCCTGTGGACCTACAACTCGGGCGCGATGATCGGCACGGCCACCGCTCTCTACCGCGGCACCGGCGACGCCGGCTACCTGAAGAAGGCCGTCGACGACGCCCACGCCTCCCTGGCGTACTGGACGCAGGGCACCCGTCTGCACGATCAGCCGGCCATCTTCAACGCCTTCTACTTCAAGGACCTGCTCGGCCTCGACGCCGTCCGTCCCGACCCGGCGTACCGGAAGGCCGTGAGCGCCTACGCGGACGACACCTACGACACCAACCGGGACGCCGCCACCGGACTGTTCCGCTTCCAGCCGTCGGGCGGCGGCGACTACGACCCCGCGGCTCCGGCCGAAACCCTCGAGCAGTCCGCCATGGTCCAGATCTTCGCCATCCTGGCTCGCACCCACGGGTCCCAGCGCCCCTAGCCGGGCTCCTGATCCGGCACCCATCACCATTCCGCAACGCGAAGGACACCAAGGCACCATGTCCAAGCCACCGCTGACCCGGCCTTCCTGGTGGGACTCCGACATCGCGCGCGACATCCTGCGTGACCGTGTGGTCACCACCACCGCCGGCATCGGCGACACGGAGGTGCGGCTGTCCGGCGAGCCCCTGCTGCGCCGCCGCGACGGCGGCGATGGGCTGCTCCAGTCGATCCGGCTCCGTGTGCGCCCCGCGCACGACACTCCGCCGCGCATCACCCGGGCCCGGGACACCACCAGTGGGGGCACGCCCGTCCACTGCGAGGTCCTTTCCGGCCCCGGGGCCGACACCCGCATCCTGGTGCCGGAGGTGGACGAGCCGACGCCCCTGCTGATCGAGCTTCCCGACCTGGAAGAAGGCCGCCGGTTCGCGTTCGAGGCGCGCCCGCAGCGTCACTGGACGTTGCACCTGGTGCAGCACTCCCATCTCGACATCGGCTACACCGACCCGCAGGGGCGGGTCATGGCCGAGCACCGCACCTATCTCGACTCGCTGCTCGAGCTGTGCCGCGACACCGACGACCGCCCG
Organism: Actinoallomurus sp. CA-142502; assembly: GCF_050936355.1. NCBI lineage: Bacteria > Bacillati > Actinomycetota > Actinomycetes > Streptosporangiales > Thermomonosporaceae > Actinoallomurus > Actinoallomurus sp. CA-142502. The sequence continues at coordinate 4,532,639 of NZ_JBNJMY010000001.1, read as the reverse complement.
GAACCCGCCCGGTTCCGCTGGGCCGTCGAGGGCTTCCACTCCTTCCAGGACTGGCAGGCGCACCGACCCCGCCGCCGGGTCGAGCACTTCCTCGACCGGGTACGCGAAGGCCGCATCGAACTCACGGCGCTGCCGTTCAACCTCCATACCGAGACCTGCTCCACGGACGAACTGCACGAGCTCATCCGCCCCGTGGCGGACCTACGCGACCGGCACGGCATCGACATCCGCACCGCCATGCAGACCGACGTGCCCGGCCAGGTCGTCGGCCTGCCCGACGTCCTGGCCACCAACGGCGTCCGGTACCTCTCCGTGGCGCACAACTGGGCCGGGCGTGCCGTACCGCACCTCGTGGGCGGGGAACACCTGCCACGGCTGTTCCGCTGGCAGGCGCCCAGCGGCAACAGCGTCCTGGTCTGGCGTACGGACACGCCGCACGGCCTGGCCTACATGGAAGGCTCCGTCCTCGGTTTCGACGAGTCCTACGACCACGTCGACGACCTTCTGCCCGCCTATCTCAGCGCGCTGGCCGAGTTCGCCTATCCGCACGAGGGCCGCGGGATCCCCGGCTTCCCCATCCTCGACCACACCGTCACCTCCGAGCCCTATCCATGGGACGTGCTGCACCTGCGTGTGCTGGGCAAGTTCGCGGACAACGGCCCGCCCCGCCGGATCATCTCCGACACGGTGCGCCGCTGGAACGAGCAGTGGGCCTTCCCGCGACTGCGCGCCTCCCGCAACCAGGACTTCTTCGAGGACGCCGAGAAGCGGATCGGTGACCGGCTGGAGACCTTCCAGGGAGACTGGAGCGACTGGTGGGTCGACGGAATCGGCGCCGGAGCCGTCCCGCTCGCCGCCACGCGCCGTGGCCAGGCCGCCCTCGCCGAAGCCCAGACCGTGGCCGGCTACGCCCAGCTGATGGGCGTGCCCGGCAGCACGGCCGTCGCCGCGACGGCGCCGGCCGTCTACCGCGCGGCCTCGCTGTTCAACGAACACACCTGGGGCGGCGGCGATCCCTGGACCCATGGCGAACACGGTCACGGCTCCGGCGAGAAGCAGTGGCACTGGAAGTACTCCCAGGCCCTGCGCGCCCACGACGACGCGGAGGCGATGCTGGACTCCGCCGCCGCGCTGCTCGGCGAAGCCTTCGCGCCCCTCACCGGCGCTCTGGCCTCCTACTACGTCGTGAACACCTGCAGCTGGCCGCGTACCGAAACGGCACGGATCTTCCTGCCCGAGAGCACCGTGGCGCCGGGCGACGCCGTCCAGGTCCTCGACGCGCGCACCGGCGCCTCCCTGCCGTTCACGGAGGAGGCACAGAGCAACGAACGCCACCGTGCGGCCGGCCGGTTCCTGCGCGTTCCCCTCACCGACGTGCCGGCCTGCGGCACCGTGCGCCTGGACATCGTGCCCGGCGCCTCCTCTCCCGCGACCGACGGTGACGGCACCGGCGTACCCGCGGACCCGGCCGTCCTGGAGAACGACCACCTGCGCGTCACGGTCGACCTGAGGCAGGCCTGCATCGGCTCCATCCTCGACAAGCGCACCGGGCGCGAGCTCGTCCGGCAGGACGCCGTCATCGGCTTCAACGGCTACGTGTACGACGAGTACGCCACGGCCGGCGCGTTCAACCACCAGTCGAGCAAGACCGTCGCCGACGACTCGATGCATCTGCTCGCCTCACGCCGGACCGCGCCCCCTGCGGCACTCGTCGACCGCACCTCGGACGCCACCGGCCAGACGATCGTCTACGAATGCGCCCCGGCCGGCACCCGCCGGCTCCGCGTGAAGGTGCACCTGCCTCACGACGCGGCTCGCATCGACATCGAGAACCGCATCGACAAGACCGCGACGCTGACCAAGGAGAGCGCGTTCTTCGCCTTCCCCTTCGCCCTGGACGAGCCCGCGGTGCGCATGGAGGCCACCGGGGGCGTCACCGGCACCGGGCTGGCGACCGTGCCGGGGTCCGCCACCCACATGCGGGCCGTCCGGCGTTGGATCAGCCTGAGCGACGGCACTCACCATGCCGCGCTGGCCACGACCGACGCTCCCCTCGTCCAGCTCGGCGGAATCGCGATCCCGTACGTTCCCTACCCGCGGTCGTTGCCGCAGGAGGAGCCGGCCACCGTCTTCTCCTGGGTGCACAACAACATCTGGGACACGAACTTCCCGTCCCAGCAGGCGTTCGACCACGTCTTCCGCTACAGCGTCGGTTTCACCGCCGCGGACGCCTCCGCGGGACTCGGCGAGCAGGCGGCCGTTCGCGTCGCGGCCGTCACCGGCCACCCGCTCGTGCCGGTCCGTGCCCGTGCCGAAGCCCTGGCACGGCCACCGTCGCAGACCCGGTTCCTGACCGTGGACGATCCTCGCGTTCGTCTCGTGGGCCTGACCTCCCCGGGCGAGGACCTCCTCCTGATCCGCCTGCAGTCCCTGACCGACACCCCGATCACCTGCCGCCTGAGCACCCCGTTCACCGTCACCCGAGCGCTCCGTACCAACCTTCTCGGCCTTGCCCCGAGCGAGCTGGACCCGGAACCGGACGGCGCCATCCCGGTCGACGTGCCCGCGCTCGGAACGGCGGCGGTCACCCTCCATCTGCGCCCGTCCGCGGCGCCCCAGCCGAACGAGGTTCGCGCCGCCCGAAAAGAGTGAAAATCGCCCTTTATGCACTCTTGACGGCATATTCGGCCGGACCGTACGTTGACCCGGGCCCTCCACCTGGACATATCCACCGAATCAACCGGGCAAGGATGTGCGTCGAATGACGAGATCGCGTTTCCATCGTGATCGACCCCGCCGCCTCGTACAGAGCGCGGCGTCCGTCCTGTCGGCGCTCGCCTGCGTGGTGCTGGGCGCGGTGGCGGTGCCGGCCTCGGCCGCGCCGCCGCCGGGCCGGCTCACCGGCGAAGGCTGGGTGCTGAGCACGACCGACGCCTCGAAGAACTATTCCCCGACGTTCGTCGGCAATGGTTACCTGGCCGCGCGGGTGCCGGCGGCGGGCGAGGGGTACAGCAGCAAGCCCATCGTCACCCAGTCCGAGCTCGCCGGCTTCTACGCCCGTCCCGCCGGCCAGAACGAGCAGCGAGCCAGCCTGCCGAGCTGGACCACGCTCGGCTTCGGCCGCAGCGGCGGCGTCTACGGGACGGGGAACTGGTCCTGCGCGTTCGACCAGCTGTGCCCGGCGGCGTACGGGAAGATCTCCGGCGGCGCGTTCGTCGAGAGCTCCCACTCCGGCTCGACCGTCGGCGGCTACCTGGCCGGCCTGAACACCAACGGCCAACCGACGGTCGGCGGCACCGACGTCATCGAGATCCGCGACGCGCCGGCCGGCACGGCGACCCTGGCGGTGCGGTACGGCAACGCGAGCGGCGGCCCGCAGTCCATCCACCTCGGCGTGAATGGCACGCGCCAGCAGCTGACCGTGCCCAGCCTGTCCAGTTGGGACGACTGGGGGGTGGTGACCGTGCCGGTGACGCTGAACGCGGGCGCGAACACGCTCGAGGTCACCGTCGCCCAGGGTGACGAGGCGCGGGTGAACGTCGACTACCTCGCGCTGTATCCGGACGGCGGGCAACGACCGACCCAGGTCGCCACCGACGCGATCGGCACCACCAATGAGTACGAACAGTCGCTCGACCTGCGCACCGGGGTGCTGAGCACGTCGTTCGACTGGACCTCGCCCGCGGGTGACACGACCAGCTTCGCCTACGAGGTCAACGCCAACCGCGCCGACGGTCATCTGGGCACGGTGAGCGTGAAGGCCGTGCCGCACTGGAGCGGAACGGCCACCGTCGTGGACGAGTTCGACGGCCGGGGACTGAACCACGCCTCCACCTCGGACCCACATGTGGACGGCAGGACCGCGACGCTGTCACAGACCGTCGTGAGCGACGGGAAGCTGGTCACCGCCGGGCTGAACTCGGTGCTGCGCGTCAATGACAAGACCATGCCCACGGAGACGATCGCCGCGTCCGGCGACGGCAGCGCCGGGCAGAGCGCGGCCTTCCCCGTCCACGCCGGTCGGACGTACCGGATCACCAAGTACGTCGGCGTGGCCTCCAGCGCCGACACCGACCGGTCGCTCAAGGCCGCGAGCCCGCAGCGGGCCGCCGCGGACACCGCGTCCCGCGCCGCCAAGGGCGGCTACCAGCAGGCGCTCGCCCGCAACGACGGCGCCTGGGCACGCCTGTGGCGGTCCGGCATCTCGATCCCGGGTGACACGACCACGACCGCGCGGATCCACGCGTCGATGTTCTACCTGCTCGCGAGCATGCGCGCCGGTGTCACGTGGAGCGCCAGCCCGGGCGGGCTGTCCTCGGACGGCTACGCCGGTCACGTGTTCTGGGACATGGAGACCTGGATGTACCCGGCGCTGCTCGCCCAGTTCCCCGACATCGCGGTCGGCGCGAACACCTACCGGCAGAAACTCCTGCCCGGCGCCGAGGCCGACGCCGCGAAGCTGTCCACTCCCACCCAGCCGATCAAGGGCGCGAAGTTCCCGTGGGAGAGCGCGCAGAGCGGCACGGAGCAGACCCCGCCGTGCTGCACCACGGGCAAGAGCGAGATCCACATCAACTCCGACGTCGCTCTGGCGCAGTGGCAGTACTACGAGGCGAGCGGCGACAGAACGTGGCTGCGGGACAAGGCCTGGCCGGTGCTGAGGGACATCGCCGACTACTGGGCCACGCGTGCCGTGCCCGACCCGACCGGCGGATACGACATCAACGACGTCATGGGCCCGGATGAGTACCACGACAACGTGAACAACAGCGCGACGACCAACGCCGGCGCGCAGGCGTCCCTGCGTATCGCCATCCGCGCCGCCGGCATCCTCGGCCGGACCGCCGATCCGGCATGGAGCAAGGTCGCGGACGGCCTGAAGATCCCGGTGGACGCAACGGCCAATATTCATCCGGAGTTCTCGGGATACAACGGGCAGACCGTCAAGCAGGCCGACGTCACCCTGCTGCAGTACCCGTGGGGTGTGCCGATGTCGTCCGGCCTGGCGCAGAACGACCTCGACTACTACAAGCAGCACACCGACCCGAACGGCCCGTCGATGACCGACGCGATCGCCGCCATCAACAGCGCCGCCCTCGGATCGCCCGGCTGCACGGTCTACACCTACCTGCGCGACAGCGCGGACCCGTTCCTGGCCGCACCGTTCAACCAGTGGTACGAGACCCGCAACGGCGGAGCGTTCACCTTCACCACCGGTGAGGGCGGCTACCTGCAGGAGTTCCTGTACGGATTCACCGGGCTGCGCTGGGGAACCGACTCGATCACCATCAACCCGTTCCTGCCGCCGCAGCTACCGGGCGTCGACATCACGGGAGTGAAGTGGCAGGGGCGCACGTTCGACCTTTCGGTGGGGCAGCAGGCGACGAAGCTGACCCTGCGATCCGGCCCGCCCCTCCCGGTACGGACCGCGGACGGCAGCGTACGCAAGGTCACACCCGGCAAGACGCTCCAGACACCCACCAGGCACCCGGCAGGCGACGCGACACAATGCTCGTGACCGCTCCGGGCACGGACCCGACCACGTGACCCATGGCACGGCCGACCCGTGGCGTGCCGGCCGTGCCGTGTCGTAAAAGGTGGGACAACCGAGCGCCCGCGTCGGCAACCTGGCCGAGAACAGGCTTCGTGCGCGGGCCAACAAAATGGAACTCTCCAGCCGGCGTAAGGATGACGGCACCGAACGCGCCCACGCGGTCCTGCGTGCCGCGACGGGGCGAGCCAGCGCCGGACGTTCGCTCCCAGCACGGTAGAACCCATAGCGCCGGGTCAACGCGCCGGGTCAACACCGGCCAAGAGGCGCACCACTCACGTCGGCCTACGCAGACCTTCCAGGTACTGCTGTGTCTCGGCGTCGGTGGAGTACAGCCGGCACCCTCGGGTGCCGCGCGTCATCAGGACGCGGTAGGTGTTGAGCGCCAGCGGAAGGTACTTGTCAGGCGTGATCTGATACATGGCAGGGTCATGGCTCTCAACCGGCTCGACTTCCCAGCGCGCGCCGCGGCGCACCAGGTCGGGCCCCATGATGACCGCGCTGTAGTCGTACTCGAGCCCTTGCGCGGTGTAGATGCATCCCACCTGGCGATGGCCGCCCGGATCGGTGGCCCAGAACTCCTTGCCCGGAACGTCCGCTCCGTCAGGTTCGATGAACGCGTGCCGCGAGTTCCATGGATACGTCCATCGGACAGAGAGTTCGGACCGGCGGTCGATGTAGACGATGTCCACATCGTTGTGCAGCGTCTTCTGGGATCGCGGTTTTGGCCAGGGCCAGCAGAACCCGGCCGAAATACGAGCGACGGCCCCGTTCACCGTGTGGTCGTCGACCCATGCCTGTAGCTCGCCAGGGTCGGCCATTACGTCGAAGTCATAGTCGTCACCACGCCACTCCCCCGGTCGCGCTTCCCGCGAGAGCAGTTGGTCGATCCATGCCAGGTAGTACTGAGAGCCGCCGCAGCGGAACTGTGTCTGGAGATCGACCAGCGTGAACGTCGCTTCCGCGGCTTCCGCCGCCTTGCTGATGTAATCGACGGTCACACCCTCGTGCGGCCGGATGATCTGACGCTCGTCCAGAAAGAAGACGCACACCTGTGTGCTCGCGATGAGAGCCGCCACTTGGTCCTCAGGGCCCCTGGTGCCCATCCGATGCGCTTCGTCGACAAGCAGGACCTCGCGCGACGGGCGCCGACGGGGGTAGTCCTTCGGATGGAGGAACAGACCCTTCGCCGCAGGATCCCCGGCCGCACGGATCAACTGTCTGCGAAGCGTGCCCGAGGGCGTCAGGTAGCGGGCCCGGACGTCCTCACCTTGCTTCGGGATATCGGCGACAAGACGTACCGCGATGACGGTCTTGCCGGTGCCGGGTCCACCCCTCACCGCGATGACGTGCTTCTCTCCATGTCCCAGCGCCGTACGTATACCGCGCAGGACGTGAAGTTGCGCCTCCTGCTGGGCACCGACCAGAACGAAGTCCGAGTCGTTGGCGAGAACGTCCCTGAGCCGGTCAAAGAGATCGAACGACGGCTTATGCCGAGCGTTCTCGAACGCCTGGACGAGAGCCGCGTCGGGCGTGGTCAGTCGCGGCCATGCCAGGCGCTCCCCCAAACGTCGCAGGCCCCCCGGATCCGCCGCATCCTCACGGCCCAGCAGCGCGACTTCCGATTCCTGTCTACCCACCACCGCATGGCCGAGCTTGTCGACCACCTGCCGGTCCGCGTTGTGCAGAAATACCAGCCCGTGTACCTGCAACGCGACTTCCGCAGGGCTGATCCACGTGCGGAGATAACGCATGTATCCCCCGGCCTGCCGGCAGGGATGCGGGCGGAGCTCGCCGCCGACCAGCACCGACGACAGGGGCCTGGGCTCGGCGTCGTCCCACTGCTTCAGCTCCACGACGACGGCCACCAGCACGCCATCGGGGTCGGCCCCGAGCAGAAGCGCGTCGATCCGCTCTCCGCTGCCCGGAAGTTCGTACTCCAGCTCCAGCCAGAGGTCCGACAGGCCGGCTCCGACCAAGAGGTCGAGGAGCGGCGGCCAGCTGTTCAGCCAGCTGCGGTACTCAGCATGGCCAGGCGGCTCGCCGTACTGAGCTGCGAAACGGCGCGCAGCCGCCGTGGCCGCCTCCGCGGGGGAGGCGACCCTCCTGGCGACATCTCGCACGAAACCCTTCAAGATCGACATATGCGGACGGTAATAGCAGACGCCGACGTTCTTCGCGAGGAAGCCGACTCACTCCTTCCAGGACACCCGGCAGTTGTAGTCTGCACGTGCTAAGACATGCGGCCCGACGGGCTTCCGACGGTCGGCTCCGAGCGCGGACATGCCCCCACCCGCACGAGCCACTTCGTGCTGCCTGGGGGAAATGCGTGACGGCGCTGCGGATGCCCGCTGAGAATCTGATCGGCTCGAAGGTGGAAGACCGGCTCTCCGAGATCCTCGCCGAAAATCTTCAGAAGATCACAGGCCGCTGGACCCCCGAGCCGGAGCGAAGGTCGTGGGAGCGGAGCCTGCCGGTGCTGGCTCGCGACCTGGTCGATGCAGGGCTCGGCAAGGTCGAGATGCTCATCGAGTACCAGCTTCCGCTCACGAGCCGACGGGCGGACGTGGTCCTCGCAGGAGTGGACGCACGGACCGGTGAGGACGCCTACGTCGTCGTCGAACTCAAGCAATGGAGCCATGCGGAGCTGTACGAGGAGGACGAACATCTCGTTCTGGTCGAGGGTTACCGCGGTGAGCACGGTCATCCGCTGCTTCAGGTACAGGGCTACTGCGACTACATCACCGACTTCGTCGGCTACGTGAGCGAACGACCGGAGGCCGTACGCGGCGTCGCGTACCTGCACAACGCCGCGGACCTCGACGTCCAGGATCTGTTCCAGCTCGCCTCGACCGAGCGCACCAGGCTGTTCACCAAAACGCGTCGTGGCGCGTTCCTCGAGTACCTGCGGTCGCAGTTCGCCCCCGCGGCCGGGGCCAAGGCAGCCGACCGGCTCCTGGACAGTGCGACTCGGCCGTCGAAGCAGCTACTCAAACTGGCCGCCGCCGAGATCAAGGATCGGGAACAGTTCACGCTGCTCGCCGAGCAGCGGGTGGCGTACGACCTTGTGCAGCATGCAGTGCGCAACGCGGAGCATTCCGACAGCAAGGAGGTCGTCATCGTCACGGGCGGTCCTGGCAGCGGGAAGAGCGTCATTGCGCTCTCCCTGCTGGGCGACCTGTCCCGACGTGGTGTCTCCGTGCTGCACGCGACCGGATCGCGATCGTTCACCCAGACGATGCGGCGTCACGTCGGCAAGGGCTCGTCCCGTGTGAAGAACATGTTCATGTACTTCAACAGCTTCATGCAGGCCGAGAAGAACCGGCTCGACGTACTCATCTGCGATGAGGCGCACCGGATTCGTGAGACCTCCGCGAACCGTTTCACCCGGGCGGCGCAGCGGACCGGGCGACCGCAGGTGGACGAGCTGATCGCCGCCGCGCGGGTGCCGGTGTTCCTCCTCGACGAGCACCAGGTCGTGAAACCGAACGAAATCGGCACGGTCGAGGCCATCGAGTCCCACGCGGCGAAGCTGGGCCTCAAGGTCCGCCACGTTCCGCTCGATGGGCAGTTCCGGTGCGGCGGCAGCCGAAAGTATGAGGCCTGGGTCCTGCGCCTGCTCGACCTCGAACCAGGAGGGCCTGAGCCGTGGACCGGTGACGACCACTTCGAGGTACGGCTCGCCGAGTCACCGTGGGAGCTGGAAGATACCCTCCAAAACAAGCTGAAAGACGGGTACTCCGCGCGGATCTCGGCCGGCTACTGCTGGCCGTGGAGTGATCCGCAGGACGGTCGTCTCGTCGACGACGTCCGTATCGGCGACTGGGCCAGACCGTGGAACGTCAAGGGCGAGCGGGCCGTCGGCGACGCACCGGCCAGCGCGCTGTGGGCGACCTTCGATGGCGGGTTCGAGCAGGTGGGTTGTGTGTACACCGCCCAGGGCTTCGAGTACGACTGGTCGGGTGTGATCCTCGGACCCGACATCGTCGCCCGCGACGGTCGGCTGGTCACCGTACGCCAGGCGAACAAGGATCCCGACTTCAAGCGGCGCACGATCACGGACGCGCAATACGCACGGCACATCCGCAACATCTACAAGGTGCTGCTGACGCGGGGAATGGTCGGCACCGTGGTCTACGCCGTCGATCCGGGAACGCAGGAGTTCCTCGCCGAGTTGCTCGGAGAGACGAGAAGCTGACGCAGGTCGTGGCCGCTGAGCGCCGGCGCCTCCGCTGAGAACCGAACCGAACGCGCTACTCCAGGTCGGCCTGCCAGAGGTCAGGGCCGAAGACCTCGTAGTGGATGTCGTCAGATACGACACCTCGCGTGAGGAGTGTGCCTCGCAGGGCGCGCATGAAAGGCAGCGGGCCGCACAGGTAGTAGATCGCGTTGTCCGGCAGGTCGACCACCGAGAGATCCATGGTCCCGTGGAAGACGCCGTTCACCGGTTCGATGCCGTGAGCGTCGTTCTCGTACCAGACGTACAGCTCCGCGTGCGGCAGTTCCACGACGTCGTTGACCACCTGGCGGCGCAGCGGGAAGACGGCCTCCTCCAGGTCGGCATCGAGCATCGTGATGGGCGGTCTGGACTCGACCTGCGCGAGGTGGGAGAGCATCCCGGCCACCGGCGTGATGCCGATTCCCGCCGAGGCGAAGACGGCCGGTCGCCCGGAGTCGTCGAGCACGACGTTCCCGTACGGGAGGGACAGCGTCAGCATGTCGCCCACGTCCACCGAATCGTGCAGGAGCGTCGATATCTCGCCCGGTGGCCGGCCGTCGCCTCCCTCGACCCGTTTGACCGAGAACTGGCGGTGCGCCCCGTCGTCGGCTCGGGTCAGGTTGTACTGGCGCGGTTGGAGTACCCCATCCGGCATCCGCAGCCGGACCGTGACGTTTTGGCCGGGCAGTGAGGTTCTCACCAGGCGGTCGTCGATGCGCTTCACCACGAAGGTGACGACGTCCCGGGTCTCCCGGCGATCGCCCACATCGAGTGATGGTTGACGATCTGGTACTGATCGGGGCGGATGCCGAGGGACGCGTGCTTGTGCGCGATCCAGGAGAGCAGGTGCTCCGGTGTTCCCTCGGGGTCTCCAGCAGTTTGGTGGCGTACGCCGCCACCGAGCCGGCCAGTGCCCGTTGCTGCTCCCCGCTCGCCTGGTTCCCCCGATTGAAGACGCCGTCCAGGAGTTCGGGATGGGCGCTGAACATGTGCTCGTAGAAACGCTCGGCGATCTCACCGACTCAACGGGTGCCATGCGGAACGACCGCTGGATCCGCGCCGTCTCTTTTCGACCTCAACCGAACAGGGCCGCTCACCTGCGACTTCCCCCCGCAGGTCGAGGCCCGGCCCGTCCTCCGAGAACGACCGGCCGGAGTCGGCCAGTCTCCCCCGTCCACGTTTCCGTCGCCGGCGGCGATATCCAGGCGTGGGGGAGGATGAGCACGTACGGCGGATGCGGGCCGGTGTTCGGGCCCGCATCGCTCGGGCGGCGCGCGGTGCCGGGGGTGGCTTGCTGCGGTGGTCGCCGGCGACGCTGTTGTGCGTTCTGTGCGGCGGCGCGTTCGGGCCGCTGGTCGCCACGGCGCTCAGTGTCGCCGGGGCGGGGGTCGCGGCGGCGGCCATCGAGACAGCGGCCTCCGTGGGCGGAAACCTCCTCGCCGACGTGATCAGTACCGGGATCGACCGGCTGCGCGGCGCTGAACACAGTGCGGGCCAGGAGCAGATCGAGGCCGAGGTCGAGCGGCTGATCGGGGAGATCCTGGAGGCCGGCGGCGACCGGGCGCTGGAGCTGCGGAGCGAGATCGCCTCGGTGGTGCGGACGGTCGGGGCGACGGGAGCCGCGCTGGAGGAGGCGGTCGCGAGCGGCGATCGGGAGTTGCAGGCGCTGCTGACCGGCGCGATGACCGGGCTCGGCGAGGAGTTCGCCGAGTTCCGGTTCCTGCTGGACGAGGTGGGCGAGGTCCTCGCGGCCATTCAGGAGGAGCTGAACGAGCAGGGGGCCGCGCACCGGCAGATGGTCGACATGTTGCGCACGCAGAACACCGACCTGCGCATGATGCGGGAGACCGTCGCGGTGATCGAGCGCCGCGTCCGCGCCGACGACGGCGCGCACCCGCCGGACGACCCCGTACGGTGGCCGGACGGGTCGCCGTACCGCGGGCTCGCGCCGTTCGAGGAGGACGACGGCGAGATCTTCTACGGGCGCGACCTGGTCACCGCGGAGCTGGTCGGCACGCTCGGCGAACGCCTGGCCGGGACTTCGCTCGTGATCGTCAACGGTCCGTCTGGCGTCGGCAAGTCCTCGCTGCTCCGGGCCGGTCTGCTGCCCGCGCTCGCCCGTGGTTCGCTGTCCCCGCAGTCCGCCGCGTGGCCCCGCGTGGCGATCACGCCGGCGCGGTCGCCGCTGTTGGAGCTGGCCACCCACCTGGCCACCATGGCCGGTACGGACGCCGCCCTCGCCCGCGAGCGCCTGGCCGGACACCCCGACCAGGCGTATCTGCTGGCCCGTCAGGCGGTGCTGGCGGACGCGAACCGCCGTGGGATCCCGGCGGCGTCCGCCGCGCGGCAGCGGCTCGTCCTCGTGGTCGACCAGTTCGAGGAGGTCTTCGCCCCTCGGGTGGAGGAGTCCGAACGCTCGGCGTTCGTCGCCGCGCTGCGGGTGATGGCCGGCACGCCGTACGGGCCGGCGGAGCAGCCGCCCGCGGTCGTGCTGATCGCGCTTCGCAGTGACTTCCTGGGCCGCTGCGCGGCGTATCCCGCGTTGCGGGAGGCGTTGTCGAACGGCAACTTCGTCGTCGGCCCGATGGAAGAGCCGGAGCTGAGGCAGGCGATCGTCGGCCCGGCCATGGCCGCCGGGCTGCGGATCGATCCGGGCCTCACCGAGATGATCCTGGCCGACCTGCGCTCCAGTGCGGCACCCGGCGCGTACGAGGCCGGGGCGTTGCCGTGGCTGTCCCAGGCCATGCTCATCACGTGGCGGCACAGAGAGGGCGACCGGCTGACCGCCCACGGTTACGGGAGGTCCGGCGGGGTCCGCGGGGCGATCCAGACGAGCGCCGAAGACGTCTACGAGAGTCTCACGGGCGCCAGGCCGGAGATCGCCGGCGACCTCTTCCACGCCCTCACGGACGTCTCGGGCGATCTACGGCTGTCGCGCCGCGAACGGCTCCGGACGGACCTGTACGCCGGCCGTCCCGAGGCCGAGCGCGGCGACGTGGACGCCGTGCTGGAGGCGTTCGCGGCGCAGCGGCTCCTCGTCCTGAGCGAGGACAGCGTTCAGATCTCCCATGACGAGCTGCTGCGCTCCTGGTCACGGCTGCGCGACTGGCTGGAGCCCGACGTCACCGTCGCCGCGGTGTACGGCCGGCTCCTGAAGCGGGCCGCGGAGTGGAATGGCAACGGCCGGAATCCGTCGTACCTGTACCGGGGCGCCGAACTGGTGGCCGTGCAGGAGGCCCGCGTCACGTGGGAGGCCGACCCGGCGCGCTATCCGGTCACGGCGGACCCGCTCGACTTCGTGACGGCCTCGGAGTACGCGGCCCAGCGCGCCGCCCGCCGGAGACGAGCCGTGCTCGCCACGCTGGCCGGGCTGACGGTGGTCGCGCTCATCGCGGCCGTCACCGCCGTGTCGGCGGCGGGCGACGCGAACCATCAGCGTGCACTCGCGGTCTCCCGCCAGTTGGCGGCGCAGAGCGAGACCATGGAGCGGACCGATCCCGTCACCTCCGCGCTGCTGGCCGCGGCGGCCTGGCGCACCGCGCACACGGACGACGCCCGGTACGCCATGCTCAACCTCCTCCAGGAACCCGACCGGGGAGCGTTCACCGGCCATGACGGGCCGGTCGACTCCGTGGCGTTCAGCCCCGACGGCAGGACTCTGGCGACGGGCGGCGCCGACGGGACCGCACGGCTGTGGGACGTCGCCACCCGCCGCCAGAGCGGAGCGCCGCTCGCCGCGAAGGACGGCGCGGTGAGCACGGTCGCGTTCAGCCCTCGCGGCAGGACGCTCGCCACCGTCCACCTCGGTCCCACGGGAGGCGTACGGCTGTGGGACACGGCCTCTCGCCGCCAGATCGGGCCGCCGATCGCCACCGGCCACGGAGTCGTCCGCTCCGCGAGGTTCAGCCCGGATGGACGGACCATCGCCACTGCGGGCGACGACGGAACCGTACGGCTGTGGGACGTCGCCACCCGCCGCCAGGTCGGCGCACCGCTCATCGCTCACGGTGGGACGGTGGCGTTCAGCCCCGACGGCCGTACGCTCGCGACCGGTGACAGCGCCGGGACGGTGCGGCTGTGGGACGTCGCCACCCACCACCGGACCGGCCGGCCGATCACGGTCCGGCCCGCCGCGGTACCCGGCTCCCTCTTCCGCCCGAAGGGTGTCGAGGCGGTGGCGTTCAGCCCGGACGGCCGCACGCTGGCCACCGGCGGCGCCGACCGTACCGCGCGCCTGTGGGACGTCGCCGCCCGCCGGCAGATCGGCGAACCGCTCGTCACCGGAGGCGTCTTCGTGAACGCCGTGGCGTTCAGCCCGGACGGCCGTACGCTCGCCACCGGCGGCACCGACGACACGGTGCGCCTGTGGGACGTCGCCACGCGGCGCCAGACCGGCTCACCGCTCACCGGCCATACCGGCGACGTCAAAGCGGTGGCGTTCAGCCCCGACGGCCGCGGTCTCGCCACCGCGAGTGCGGACCGGACGGCGCGCCTGTGGAGCGTCTCCGTCCACCGTCAGACGGGCGCGCCGCTCACCGGCCACGGCAACGCGGTCTACTCGGTGGCCTACAGCCGGGGAGGGAACGTCCTCGCCACCGCGAGCGAGGACCGTACGGCACGGCTCTGGGACACCCGCACCCATCGCCAGATCGGCATGCCGGTGACCAGTCCCACGGGGTTCTTCTACGACGTGGCCCTCAGCCCGGACGGCCGCACGCTCGCCACCGGCGACAGCGAGGGCGTCGCGCGGCTCTGGGACGTCACCGCACACCGCTTGATCAGCTCGTTCGTCGCCGGGCAGGGCACGAGCGTGGACAACGTGGTGTTCAGCCCCGACGGCAGGAGGCTGGCCGCCACGGACGGCGACGGGACGGCCCGGCTGTGGGACATCACCACCCACGCCGTGGTCCTCGTACTGGTCGACGGCGCCGGCATCGACGTGATCGCGTTCAGCCGGGACGGCCGCCTGCTCGCGACCGGCGACGCCGACGGCGCCGTCCGCCTGTGGGACGCCCGCACCGGCCGCCGGATCGGCACGCCGTTCACCGGGCACAACGGGCCCGTCGGCGCGGTGGCGTTCAGCCCCGACGCCAGGACGCTCGCGACGGTGGGACGTGACGGAACCGCGCGGCTGTGGGACGTCGCGACCCATCGCCAGATCGGCGCCCCGCTGATCGGCCAGGACGAGCAGGCCGACGCGGTGCCGTCCGGCCCGGCCGGCAGGACCATCCCCACCGGACATCACCTCGACGTCTTCGGCCTCGCGTTCAGCCCGGACGGCCGGACCTTCGCGACGGCGGGCAGCGACGGCAAGGCCCGGTTGTGGGACACCGCCACGCACAATCAACTCGGCGGACCGCTCATCGGCCACTCGGGTTCCGTCACGGACGTGGCGTTCGGCCCCGGCGGCGGAGTCCTCGCCACCGCCGGAGCCGACGGGACCGCACGGCTGTGGGACGTGAGCGCGCCGGGCGACCCACCGGCCTCACTCTGCGCCGTCGCCGGACGGTCCCTCACGCGCGCCGAGTGGGACCGGTACGTGCCTGGCCAGAGTTTCCAGCACGTCTGCGGTTGACCCGGAGTGCCCTCAGGCGAGGAATCCCCCGTCGACCGGCAGTACGACGCCGCTGATGTGGCTCGCCCGGTCGCTCAGCAGGAACGCCGCGGTCGCTCCGACCTCCTCCCCCGTCCCCACCTTGCGCAGCGGTGTGGCGGCGATCCGGGCCTCCACGCCGCCGGGGATCGTGCGGCGCAGTTCGGCGAGCATCGGGCTCTCGGTCGGGCCGGGGGCTATCACGTTCACCCGGATGCCGAGCGGGCCGAAGTCGTGGGCCGCCGTTCGGGTCAGGCCGATGACCGCGTGTTTCGTCGCCTGGTAGGCGCCCATTCCGGAGCTGCCGCGGAGGCCGCCGATGCTGCTCACGTTGACGATCGAGCCGGAGCCCTGCCGCTCCATGACGCGCACCTCCTCGCGGATGCACAGCCACGTGCCCTTCACGTTCACGGTCATGATGCGGTCGAAGTCCTCCTCGGAGACCGCGTCGAGGCGCCCGGCGCCGCCCATCGCGGCGTTGTTGTACGCCCCGTCGAGGCGGCCGAACCGGGTGACGGTGGCGTCGATGAAGCGGGCGACGTCCGCCGCGTTCGCGACGTCGCCGGTCGTGTACGCCACGTCGTGGCCCGCCGAGGTGAGCTCCGCGGTGAGCTTGGCGAGCGGTTCCTCGCCGCGCGCGACGAGCATGAGGGCGGCGCCGTCCCCGGCGAGGACGCGCGCGGCGTCGGCTCCGATGCCCGTACTGGCTCCGACGAGGACGATGACCTTGCCGGCGAGCGGCGGTGTGCTCATGAGACTCCGTCCGTGATGCCCCGGAGCGCGAGCATCGCGCGGGCATCGGCTGGTGTGGCGATCTGTTTGCCCAGGTCCTCGATGACGGCCCGGATCTTCCTGACCTGCTGGGCGTTGCTCTCCGCGAGCCGCCCCTTGCCGATCCACAGGCTGTCCTCCAGGCCCACCCGTACGTGGCCGCCGAGCCAGGCGCTGTGGGTGCCGAAGCTCAGCTGGTCGCGGCCGGCGGCGAAGGCGGAGAAGGTGTAGTCGTCGCCGAAGAGCTTGTCGGCGATCCGCACCATGTGCTCCAGGTTCTCGTGGTCGGCGCCGATGCCGCCGAGGACGCCGAACACGCCCTGGATCATCAGCGGCGGCTTGGCCAGGCCCTTGTCGACGAAGTACGCGAGGGAGTACAGGTGCCCGATGTCGTAGCACTCGTACTCGAACCGGGTGCCGAACTCACCGAGCGTCCGCAGCGCGTGCTCGATCCGGTCGAAGGTGTTCAGGAACGGCTTGGAGTAGGTGGCCCGCACGTACGGCTCCTCCCAGTCGTGCCGCCACTCGGTGACCTTGTCGGCGATCCCCGCGTACACGAAGTTCATCGTGCCCATGTTCATCGACGCCAGCTCGGGCCGGAGGCGTACGGCGGCGGCCAGCCGCTGCTCCATCGTCATCGCCGACGAGCCGCCGGTGGTGATGTTGATGACGGCGTCGGTGTTCGCGGTGATGGGCTCGACGATCTCCTCGAAGACCTCGGGCGAGGGCGTCGGCCGGCCGTCCGGCTGCCGGGCGTGCAGGTGCACGATGGCCGAGCCGGCCTCGATCGCCTCCAGCGCCGCCTCGGTCACCTGCGCGGCGGACAGCGGCAGGTACGGGCTCTGGGACGGCACGTTCACCGAGCCCGTCACCGCCGTGGTGATCATGACCTTCTCCGCAGCCCGCATCAGTACGTCCTCTCCATGGCTGTTCGATGATCGGCGGCGAGTGCCCGGTACGCGTCGAGCTTCGCCTCGTCGAGCGGGCCGACCAGGCTGAGCGCGACCTGTGTGGCGCCCGCGTCGTACTGCCGTCGCAGCGCCTCGCGTACCTGCTCCGGCGTGCCGCAGGCGACGAGGGCGTCGACGAGCCGGTCGGACCCCGGCGGTGCGAGGTCGGCCTCGGTGAACCCGAGCCGCGTCAGCTTGGCGATCTGGTGCGGCAGCGTCAGGTAGTAGGCGAGGCGTGCGCGCGCGACGTCACGGGCCGCGGCGCGGTCACGGCCGACCACCGCCCACTGGACGACCGACAGGAACAGGTCCGGCCCGATCTTCTCGCGCGCCCAGCGGGTGTGCTCCGGGGTGACGAGGAACGTGATCAGCCCGTCGGCGCGCTCCGCGGCCAGCCGCGTGATCCCGGCCGAGTACGCACCGAGGACTCGCGGTACGGTGCCGCCGCGGCGCGCGAGCGTCGCGTCGATCCCGTCGAGGTAGTCACGCAGGAACGGCAGCGGGCCGATCCCGCGCTCGCGGACCGCGCCGCTGACGCCGAGCCCGAGCACGTAGCGCCCGGGATATCCGGCGGCGAGGTCGCGGGCGGCGGACGCGGCTGACTTCGGTACGCGTTCGAGCGCGCGGGCGACGCCGTTGCCGACGATCAGCCGTCGCGTCGAGCCGAGCACGAGGGCGGCGGTCGTGAACGCCTCACGCCCGGCGACCTCGGGGATCCAGACCATGCGGTGGCCGCTCTCCTCGAGCACCCGGACGAAGCGCGCCACTTCTTCGTGGTCGAGGCCGTCCAGCTCGGCGATCGACAGGGCGGCCGACGGCAGGGACAGCGTCATGACAGGGTCACATCGCTTCCCGGAACGCCGTGACCAGATCGCGCGCGGCCTCCGCCAGCATCGACGTGTCGTTGCTGAGCAGGACGAAGTCGCAGCCGTCGCGTGCCGCCCGCGCGGCCCGCTCGGGCACGCCGCCGAACGCGAGCCCGCATCTCTTGCCGGCGGCGTGCGCGGCGTCGAGCGCCGAGCCGATCAGTTCGAGCACGTCGGGCGAGGCCGGCGTGGACCCCATCGACATCGAGAGGTCCGCGGCGCCGACGAACACCGCGTCGATGGAGTCGAGGGCGAGGATCTCCGGCGCGGCCTTGATCGCGTCGACGCTCTCCAGCTGCGGGACGCACAGCACGTCGTCGTTGCCGGTGGCGAGGTAGTCGGCGTTCGGGCGCAGTCCCCACGCTCCGGCGCGGCTGGTGCCGCCCGCGCCGCGGACGCCGTGGGGCGGGAACCGGCACGCCCGCCCGACGGCGGCGGCCTGCTGGACCGTGTCGACGTGCGGTACGAGGATGCCCATGGCGCCCGCGTCGAGGATCTTCTGGATCGTCGACGCCGTCGTGTCCGGCACCCGTACGAGGGGCACCATGCCCAGCGCCGCGGCCGAGTTGATCAGCCGGTACGCGGTCTGCAGGTCGAGCGGCGCGTGCTCCATGTCGATCACGACGAAGTCGAACCCGGCGAACGCCATGATCTCCACCGGCTCGCCCGAGGCGATCTTCAGCCAGGTGCCGAGCGGGACGGCGTCGCGGTCCGGTGCGAACAGCCCCGCACCCGTACGAGCGGCGCTCATGGCATCGGGTAGTCGTCGGCGTTGAGCACCCAGCCGGGCTTGGCGGAGAAGTCCGCACGCGGGGGGCTGAAGATGTCGATCAGCTGGTTCACGCCCGGATCGGCGGCCGCGGAGGTGTGCACGGTGGGCGGCGGGATGATCGCGACGGACGGGCTGCCGAGCCGTACGTGATCGTCGTCGCGCCATCCGGTGCTGTCGCTCAGCCAGGGGGTGCGGATGTGGTGGACGTACTCGCCCCGTACCGCCAGGGACAGCTGCTCGAAGTCGTCGTGCGTGTGCGGTGAGAGCTTGTGCGGGTCGCGCGGGCCGGTGACCTCGGGCAGGAAGTTGACCATGAACGAGCGGGTGCGGAAGATGCGGCCGAACCGGGCCGGGTCGTCCGGCACGTCCGCGAGCCGGTAGTACCGCACCGCCGGCCCGCCAGGGGGCTCCGGCCATCGCCGGAGCAGGGCCACGCGCGGGTGGTCCTCGGCGTACGCGGCGGCGTTGGCGGCCCGGTCCCGCCACGCGGGCTCGGTGGCCTCGACCAGGCGGATGAGCGGGCCGTCGCCGTGCACGCCGATCCGCGAGGCGCCGGGCGGCACCACGACGAGCCCGGGCGCGTCGATCAACGTGGCGCCGTCGTCGGTGATCACCGAGAAGGCGGGAGAGTCACCGGTGACCACCACGGCGAGTTCGCCGTCGAGCGTGCCGTTGTCGAGGTCGTCGCCGGCCCGTGCGTCGGTGTGCACGAGCACGACGTTCTGACCGCGGACGATCGCGGTGCGCCCGTCCGGTGTCCCGGCGTCCGGCGACGCGAGCCGGTGGAAGTCGAAGTACTGCGGGGCCGCGATCGCCGCACCGCTGTCCGGCCGCGGCGTGGTCGCCGTCGCGAGCGATGAACGGGGGTCGTCCTTCTCGTACACGGTGGTATGTCCTTTCGCTCAGGCGTCGAGGTTCAGCAGGTAGGTGGGGTTGTCGCGGACCATGCGCCGCAGGTCCTTCTCGGCCAGGCCGAGGTCGAGCAGCGCCCCGGCCACCCGCATCCACGCGTCCACCGGTTTCGGGTTGGCCGCCTGCCCGAAGTCCGAGGCCAGCACCGTGTGCTCGGGGCCGAGCGTCTCGATCCAGGTCAGCAGCTTCCTCGGGTCCCACTTCTGCGTTCCCTCGGGGTCGTACATGCCGATCTCGTGTTCGACGTACGCGCCGAGGTCGATGAGCTCGCGGCACAGGTCGGGGTCAGCGCCGATCACGAAGTCGGGGTGGCTGACGACCATCCGCGTCATCCCTCGCTCGTGCGCGGCCTGGAACAGCGTGCGGATGTAGGCGGGGTACATGTGGCCGCCGTTGACGACGGCCTCCTGCGCCTTGATCTCGTCGAGGATCTCGATCACTTCGTGCTTCAGCTCGCCGTCCTCGTCGACGATGTCGATGCGCTCCAGCGTCAGGGGCACCGTGGTGGTCGGGAAGGCCCCGTCCTCGGGGTGGCACTCGATGTGGCGGCCGGAGGAGATGGTCGGGAACCAGACGACCTTGCCGCCCATGCGCAGGCACATGCGCACCGCGTGCACGTTGAGCCCGCCGACGGTGCTGTTGAGCGCGACGCCGCCGTACGCGGTGGCGGCGACGTCGGCGAGACGTCCCTTCATCGCGAGGATGTCCATCTGGGTGTTGTGGTGGTGGGACTTGGCGACCATGGCGCGCATCCCGATCCGGGCGCCGTCCTGCGCGGCCTCGACGTGGTCGAAGCGGCGGGGGAACGGGCTGGGCCCGGAGTGGACGTGCATGTCGACCAGGCCGTCCAGGACGGAGGCGATGGCGGGACTCTGAGTCATGGAGCCACCCTTCGTTCGCAATGTGAAGTCACTGTTCACTATAGGACCGGATGTCAACCCTTATTACGGTCTTGTGTCACGGAGATCACATGCTGCACTATTAGGACGTTCACTTTGTGAACACGCAGTTCGGGGCGACGCCGACTGTGGTGTCGACGAGCTGCGGTACCGGGCAGCCGACCTCGGAGGACGACCATGTCCACACCGCCCCACGCAGCAGTGCCGCACCCAGCGGCGCCGGACGACGCTCGCCCCCACCCCTCACACGGCCCGGACATGGCCAAGGTGCGCGCCGCGGTGCGCGGCGGGGCGCTCGCCTACTTCGTCGACCAGTTCGACATCTACCTGCCGATCGTCGTGCTGGCGCCGGCGACGGTCTACTTCCAGTCGGCGTCTCTGAGCGCGAGCACGACGGCCCTGCTGTCGTCGCTGGTGTTCGCGTCGACGCTCATCGGCCGTCCGCTCGGCGCGCTGATCTTCGGCCACTTCGCCGACACCGTCGGGCGCAAGCGCACGACACTGGTCGCGGTCGGCGGCTTCGGCACCATCACCCTGGCGACCGCGTGCCTGCCGGGCCACGAGACGATCGGGACGTGGTCGGTCGGCCTGCTGATCGCGCTGCGGTTCGTCGACGGGATCTTCCTCGGCGGCGAGTACACGACCGCGGTCCCGCTGGCGATGGAGTGGAGCCCGAAGCACAAGCGCGGCCTCTACGCCTCGATCATCACCTCGACCTCCCCCGGCGCGTACGTCGTGATCGCCGCGATCACGCTGCTGATGCTGCAGCTGCTGCCGTCCGCCGGGCTGCACAGCGGCTACGTGCAGTGGGGCTGGCGGGTGCCGTTCCTGGTCGGCGCGCTGCTGTCGGCCCTGCTGTTCCGCTACTACCTCAGGCAGGTGCACGAGCCGCCGGCGGAGCTGACCGGTGAGCGACACAAACTGCCGTTCGTACGGCTGCTGGTGCGGTACCCGAAGGCGCTGGCGCAGGTGTTCGTGCTGATGACCGGCACGTGGCTCGCGACCAACATGGAGGCCGCCGTGACACCCGCGCAGCTGAAGGCGCACCTTCTGCTGTCCAGCAAGCAGGTCACGCTGACCATGCTCGTGATCAACGCGTCCGCCGCACTGGCCTATCCCGTCTTCGGCGTGCTGTCCCAGCGCATCGGGCGACGGCGGTTCTACATCGGCTACGGCCTGTCGGTCCTGGTGGTGGGCGCCGGTTCGTACTCGCTGCTGATGGTCTCGAACGGTGGCCTCGGCGCGGCGCTCGGCTGGGCCATCCTGATCGGCGTCTTCACCGTCGGCACGTTCGGCCCGATCGCCGCGTACCTGACCGAGCGGTTCCCGGCGAGCATCCGTTCGACCGGGTACGGCGTCGGTTACAGCCTCGCGCTCATCGCGCCGGCGTTCTACCAGTTCTACCTGCGGCAGTTCGACGGCGTCGTCTCGGCTCACCTCGCCCCGGCCGTCCTGATCGCGCTCGCCGGCGTACTGATCAGCCTCGGCGGCTTCCTCGGCCCGGAGACCAAGGACGTGGACATGGCCGACGACGACACGATCCCCGCGCTGTCTTGACCGGACGGAAGACGACGGTCGGCGGCCTGGTCACCGCCAATCCGGTGTGGGTCGGCTCGTCCGAGCTGACCATGACGCTCGACGGGCTGATCACCTGCGTCGACGCGGGCGCCGGTGCGGTGGTGGCGAAGTCGGTGAACGAGAGCGCCGCCGCCCGGCGGCAGCTGGACATCGCGGACTACGCCTTCGTCTCCGCCGGCGGGCGGGTACGGCCCGCCGGCGCGGCGCGGCGCGGTGACGGCCTGCTGAACCGCTCCGGGCTCGCGCAGGTGGACCTGGACGACTGGCTCGCGCTACTGGCCGCCGGGGTCGAGCACGGCGCGGCCCGCGGTTGCCCGGTGATCGGCAGCATCACCCTGGGCGACCCGGTCGCGGCCGCGCGCATCGCGCACGCGATGGCGGGTGCGGTGCCCGCCGTCGAACTCAACATCGGCGCCCCCCACGGCCGCGAGGCACCCGCCGTACGGCAGCTGACCGAGGCGGACGCCGTGCACGACGCCGTACGGGTCGTACGGGCCGCCGTGGACGCGCCGCTGTTCGTCAAGCTTCCCGGGCAGGCGTCCGACGTCGTCGCGCTCGCCCGTGCCGCCCGCTCGGCCGGTGCGGACGCCGTCGGGCTGGTCGGGCGTTACCCGGGCTTCCTGCCCGACCTCGGCGGCGGCGCGGTGCTCGGGTCCTGGGGGGCGTGGGGATCTCCGGCGTGCCTGCCGATGAGCCTGTACTGGGTCGCCAAGGCGCGTACGGCGCTCGGCGCCGACGTGCCCCTGGTCGGCACCAACGGCGCGCGCACCGCGACCGACGTGCTGCGGTTCCTCGCCTCGGGCGCGCGCGCCGTCGAGGTCGTCACCGCGCTGTGGATCGGCGGACCCGCGGCGCTCGCGGAGCTGGTCGCCGGGGTCGACGCGTATCTCGACGCCCGCGACCCGGACGAGTTCGTCGGCAGCGCACTCGCCGGAGCGCGCGAGTACAAGGACATCCCGCCGGTGCGGCCGCCCGCGTGGCTGCCCTACACCGCCCGCTGGTCGAGGTCGTCGGGCCGGTAGTGGCCGCCGAGCTCGCGGGTGAGCTCACGCGCGGTGTCGACGACGACGCGTAGCTCGGGAGCCTCATCGGACATCGACAGGGTGTTGTCCGGGCCGACGATGGCGATGGTGGCGCAGATGCCGTACTCGTCGAAGACGGGCGCCGCCACCGCGACGACGCCGGGAGTGCTCATCGCGGAACAGTGACCGACGGCGCGGACCCGTTCGACGTCGGCACGGAGCTCGTCACGCGCCGGACCGGGGAGGTTCGCCGTCAGCCGTTCCATGGACAGCTGGTCGACGTGGTAGGCGAGGAAGATCTTGCTCTGCGCCGTGTCCAGCGGCAGGTGGCTGCCGACCCGTACGGAGACGATGACGACGGTGGAGACGTTCTCCTCGACCCGGGAGACCACCGGACCGGTGAGACCCCAGAGACTGAGCACCACGCTGGTCTGCGTGGCGCGGGAGAGCGCCTGCATGTGACGCGGCGCGAGGTTGACGACGCGACGACGGCCGATGGCGAAGGCGCCCAGCTGGAGCAGCAGACCACCGGGGACGTAGCCGCCCTCGGGGCTGCGTTCGAGCAGCCCGGCCGCGACGAGCGACGTGCAGTAGCGGTACGCCGTCGTGCGGTTGAGGCTGAGCCGCTCGGCGACCTCGCTCGCGGTCACCTCCGGCGTGGCCGGATCGAAGAGCGACAGAATCTGGCTGACACGACTCACCGCCTGGATGTCGGCCTGGTCGCCACGGTCGGCACGGGCGGCATCCGGCGACCGCGTCGATTTGGTCACGGGAGCCTCCGCCTGACGATGGTCGAGAGCTGACAGGCGTGTTCACTTGGTGAACACGCCTGTCAGGCTACCTGAATCGTCCGCGGTGCTCTGCTCCAGGGCGCGCGGTGCTCCACTCGCGTCACTCGACTCTTGTCAGTACGACGGTCCAGTCGCTACCACTGGAAGTTTCTACGCGATCGAGCTTCCAGGTCTGGTCTCGAACCGGGAAGGTGTCACCAGGACGCAATTTAAAATCTTGCTCGTCGTCTGTGTCCACACTAAGGAGGACTTCGGGAGGGTCCCCGTCTTTTCCGGGATTTACGTACACCACACCGAAACTACCAAGCGAAGTGTTTCGTTGACGACCTTGTCCCAGATGAATCTCAGTAACTGACACGACTACTCCAGAGTACTTGAGTTGCCGGTCGGCGCTTCGACCATTGAGGTCATAGCCGGTCGGAAGCTCGAACGTTCGCGCAGGACTCCCGGTCAGCTGGGTGAGCAGTTCAGCGCGATCACTTGGATTGCTGCCCTGGTTGAGCCGAACATAGCCGGTCGGCAGGTCCCTTCCCCCTCCCTGAACCTTCCAGCGCTCCCCCCACTTCTCCCGACGTCCATCACTCCATGTCTGGTCGACTCCCGCAATGGCTTTCTCCAGCACCGGAGCCCACGCGGCCCCGACACCGCCCGCATCAGCGAGCGAAGGCCTCTCGGGCTCGTCGTCGTGAATCGGCAGCTCAGGAGTCACGACGAGATTGATGGTTCTACCGGTGGGTTCATATCGCATGCGCGACATCGAGTATTTGGCCTCGTGGAGACATACCTGATAATTCCCGTCATTCCCCTCGCGCACACATTCACGGATGGCATCTGGTCGATGCCCGGCGACGGCTCCGAGAGTGGCGATGATCCCGCAGTCACCAAGAACACCTTGCTTGGTCTGCTCTCGGACAGGCACTCCATCGAAGAGCGGTGTACGCGTCCCATCAGGTCGCTCCAACGGTGTGCTGTAGCGATCCGGTACACGCTCCGGCTTCTCACCGGGGTCTTGGAAGTCCGGCCTGTCGACGGTCTCGGACAGTTCATGCGGGACGTCGCTTCGATCGAGCTTGGATGCCGCCTGTTTGAGGCGGTCGAGAAGACCTCGCTCGACTACAGCGTCTTCGAGAACAGCCGCACGGATGTTGTCATCGGGCAGTCCGTCACCAGTGATCGTCCTGCTCTGTACATCCTCGGTCTGCGTATCAGCATCGGAGTCCGACAGCTCTCCGTCATCCGCCTCACCCAACTCCATGGCGGTGGTCGCCTCATCTGAGGCGGCCGTCGCCGGTGGGGCGTCAGACCGACTCTCAATGGTCTCGGTTGACGACTCCACGGCACCCTTGTTCGCGGCAGCGGCGATAGCCCTGCTGTCCGCCCGAGACGGAAGACCCAACCGGATGGGACTACATCAGCGAGCGATCAGCCTGTCGGCCGGCTGACGACTGCTCCTGCGCGAGATTCGGCAGAAGATACCTACCAGAAGGGTCACTTGGCGAGGCGGACGCTGTGGACCACCTTGTCCATGTCCGCGTCGCTGAGGGCACCCGGTTGGCCCGTGTGGACGTAGAGGACGAACCTGAGCGAGCCGCCGCCGGTCACCGGCAGCGCGACCATGTGGATGGTCGTGCCCGTTGAGCCGCAGTTGTCCCTGTCCGGGGCCGTCGTGACCCGGGCGGTGATCTGTTCGACCCATCCCCCGCTCCTGAGCTTCATCCTCTGCGGGGCGCCGATGCTCTGCCGCGGGGAGGCCTGCTTGCGGGCGGCGGCCTTCGCCCACATGCGGGCGCCCTGGACCACCGAGTCCTTGACGCTGTCCACGTCCGACGCGCGGAAGCCCGCGCCGCCGAGTCTGCAGTCGCCTTTCTCGGACTCCGCGCTGTAGTCCACGGCGGTCTCGGGGACGGCGCTGCCGTCGTCCAGGCCGATCATGCTGCCCTCACCCTTGTTCTCCCAGTCGGCCGGCACGTCGTACGACAGGCCGTTCTTCTGGGAGGCCACGATCACCTGCCAGCCCGGCACCGTCGGCGGGAACTGGTTGGTCGGCGTGGGCGTGGGGGTGGTTGTCGCGGGAGGGCTCGGCGTCGGCGCGGCGCTCGTCGGGGCCGCGGCCGGGTGCTCGTCCCCGCCGGTCGTGAGCACGATGACGACCGCGCCGACGACGACAAGGAGGGCGACGGCGGCGATCACCCCGATCAGCGGTCCCCGGCTCCGGCGCGGCGGGATCGGAGGCGGGAAGCCCGGCCCGCCGGGCGGGGGAAAAGGCGGTCCTCCGGGAGTTGGCCCCTGGGGTGGCGGTGCTCCGTAGACCACGAACTCTCTCCTATTCGGCTGTCTCGGACGCGGCGTGATCCGGACGGCCGTACGCCGACCGGATCACGCCGGATGTCCTGCTTCCGCACATCCCCCGATCCGATGCTTGGACTCGTGGATCACCGCGCGGGTTCCGTCCCGGAGCCGGAGGCCGTCACGTGCCGCCGGCGGCGGTGGCGTTCATCAGGTCCACGGCGCTCTGCTGACGGGCCGCGTCGGTGGAGTCCAACGGCCCGGCCCAGTGATAGCCGTACTGGTCGAGGGCGTTGCGGTCGTGGGCGTACGCCGAGTCCGCCTGCCGGTTCAGATAGGCGGTGTACGGGTGGTCGCCGAGCGCCTTGTTGAGCGCGGCCAGCCCGCGCGCGTACACGCCCTTGAACGACGGGCCGTCCGCTCCCCCGTTGGACTGCGGTTCGCCCGGGTCGGCGAGGATGCCGTTCGGGTTCAGCGCCGGGTCGGTCGTGGAGGCGTCGGCGAGCCCGCGCGCGGAGGTGAGCAGGCTCGCGTCCCCGGTGGCCCGGTACAGCTCGGTGAGGCCGGTCAGGATGACGCCCTGGTTGTACGAGTAGACCGGCTGGCCGTTGTTCTTACACGTCGACAGGTCCAGGCCGTCGTTGATCAGGTGGGAGGAGTTGATCATTCCGGAGGCCTTGAACCACGACCACTCCTTGGTCGCCAGGTTCAGGTAGGCCGTGTCGCCGGGGATGCGGTTGTGCAGGGCGGCTGTCAGCTGCAGGTACAGCTCGTTGGGGATGGCGTTCTTGTAGTCGCGCTGGGTGCGCCAGTAGACGCCGCCGCCGCAGACGCCGTCGGCGTAGGACGTCATCCAGTCCGCGTCGGCGCGGGCGGTGTTCAGGTAGCGGCTGTCGCCGGTCAGGTCGTAGGCGTCCACCCAGGCCAGGCCCCACCAGCCGGTGTCGTCCAGGTAGTCGTTGCGGAACTGCCCGCCCTGCGCGGACAGGTTGGCGTCGTACGTCGTGGCGACCGCGTACTTGTAGCTGCCCATTCCGCTGACCCGGATGTTGTCGATGATCGCGGTGAGCGCGTTCGCGGAGTTCCACCAGTTGGTGGTGGCCCACAGCCCGGTGCCGTTGCCGTAGAACTCCATCAGCGCGGTGGCCGCGGCGGTCGACCGGATGCCGGCGTTCCAGGTCGTACGCGCCCACGGTGTGCAGGCGATCTCGGCGCGGTCGCCGGCCTTTCCGCAGGCGCGGATCGCGCCGACGCCCCGGTTGTTCCAGTCGTCGACGTTGTACATGAGCGTGCGCCGGCCGCGCTGACCGCTCGGGACCGTGGTGTCGCCGAGCCTGCTGCCCTGGCTCCAGCTCCGGCCGCCGTCGAACGAACGGTCCAGCCACACCTCGTCGCCCGGGTTGCCGGTGTCGATGCTCCCCCAGGCCATGTCGTCGGCGTCGTCGAGATGCAGCACGATCCGCCGCGAGTAAATGGTGGCCTGGACGGGCGTACGGTCCCCGACGGTGAGCGCGGGGTCGCGACCGTCGCAGTACCGGTCGCAGATCGACGCGGCGGCCGCACTCGCACCGGTCGGCGCGGAGATCACGACGGCCACGAGCGGCAGGAGGGCCGACAGCAGGAAACGAGCGGTCCGCGATAACGACATGATTGACTATTGACGACAGAATCCGTCAAGTCAATGACCGAGTCGCCCGCGAGCGGGCTCGCTGTCGCCGCCATGAAGCGGTTCCCGCGTCGCACGGAAGGCGACGGACGCTCGTCGATCCAGGCCACAGCACTGCGGTTCCGCCGGAGGCCGGTTTTGGTCCGCCCGAAGATACCTGGCAAGATACGCCGATATTGCGGACTTGCCCCCTGGCCGATGGAGGATGCGGTAGGTGTCGAACTCGAGTGCCACGGCGGACAGCACACCTTCGGTCCGGGTCCTGCGACACGTATGGATTCCGCTGGCGGACGGCACGCGCCTCGCCGCGCGGATCTGGATGCCGGCCCACGCCGAGCGCCGACCGTGCCCGGTGATCCTCGAGTACATCCCCTATCGCAAGAATGACTTCACCGCCGCGCGGGACAACAGCCTCCACGCGCAGTTCGCCCGCGCCGGGTACGTCTCCGTGCGGGTCGACCTGCGGGGCAGCGGCGACTCCGACGGCCAGATGCAGGACGAGTACGCGCAGCTGGAGCTCACCGACGGGGTCGAGGTCATCGACTGGCTGTCGAAGCAGCCGTGGTGCGACGGAAACGTCGGGATGATCGGCAAGTCGTGGGGCGGCTTCAACGGTCTGCAGATCGCCGCGCTCCGGCCGCCCGCGCTGAAGGCCATCGTCACCGTCTGCTCGACCGACGATCGCTACGCCGAGGACGTGCACTACACCGGCGGCGCGCTGATCGCCTCCGAGATGCTGCCGTGGGCCTCGACCATGCTCGCCTTCAACGCGCGGCCGCCGGACCCCGCGGTCGTCGGCGCCGGCTGGCGGGAGCAGTGGCTGCGGCGGATGAACGACACTCCGGCCTACATCGAGGAGTGGCTCGCCCACCAGGAGCGGGACGCGTACTGGAAACACGGTTCGGTCTGCGAGGACTACGGCGCGATCGAGGCCGCCGTCTTCGCGGTGGGCGGCTGGTACGACTCCTACTGCGGTGCCGTGCTGCGCCTGCTCGAAGGGCTGGACGCTCCCGCGCGCGGCCTCATCGGGCCGTGGGCGCACAACTACCCGCACCAGGGCGTGCCCGGGCCTGCCATCGACTTCCACGCCGAGGTCATCCGCTGGTTCGACCAGTGGCTGCGGGGCCGGGACACCGGCGTGATGGACGAGCCGGCGCTGCGCGCCTGGATGCCCGAGTGGGCGGCGCCCGGTGCCGATCTCGACGAACGGCCCGGACGCTGGGTCGCCGAGGACGCCTGGCCGTCGCCGCGTCTCGACGCGGGCGAGTACCCGCTCGCCGGGGACAGCCTCGGCCCGGCCATCCGCACCGACCCGCGAAAGGACGCCGAGATTCCGCTCGAAAGCCCGCGCACGGTCGGGGCGTACGGCGGAAGCTGGCTGCAGTTCGGTGACGCCGCCGGGCAGTTCCTGCCGCAGGGCGCCGATGACGGCCTGTCCCACACGTTCACCTCGGACCCGCTGGCGGAGCGGGTGGAGATCCTGGGCGTCCCCTCGGTCGGCCTGCGGGTCACCGCCGACCGGCCGGCCGCTCTTCTCGCCGTACGGCTGTGCGACGTGGCGCCGGACGGCTCCTCGCGGCTGGTGACGCGGGGGCTGCTCAACCTCACCCACCGGGACGGGCACGAACGGTCCCGGCCGCTCGACCCCGGCCGGGCGTACGACGTGACGGTGCCGTTGATCGCGACCGCGCACGCCTTCGCCACCGGCCACCGCATCCGCGTGTCGGTGTCGGCGGCGTACTGGCCGCTCGCGTGGCCGTCGCCGGAGCCCGTCACCGTGACGCTGTCACCCGGTGGCCCATCAGCCCTCCACCTGCCCGAACGCCCCGGCCGGCCTGAGGACGCGCGGCTGCGCCCGTACGGGCCGCCGCTCGCCGACCCGCCCGCCCCCATCCGGCAGGAGCCGGGAACCTCGGATCGTACGGTCCGGTACGACCCCGTCGCGGGCCGGATCGAGATCACGCTGCGCGGGGACGACGGCCGCTTCACCGACCTCACCGACGGCGGATACCGGCGAGCGGACTCGGTCGACCGCTTCACCCTGACCGAGGGCGACCCCGCGTCGGCTCTCGTGGAGTGCGAGCGCACCGAGGAGATCGGCCGCGGTGAGTGGCGCACCCGGATCGTCACCTACAGCCGGATGAGCGGTGACGCGGAGGCGTTCTCGGTGAGCAACGGTCTCACCGCCTACGAGGGGGACGAGCGCGTCTTCCATCGGACCTGGAACGCCGTCATCCCGAGGACGGGAGTCTGATGAGGCGCCGGACCTTCCTGACGGGCGGACTGCTGGTCGCGGCGGGCGCCTGCGTCGGCGCCTCCGCCTGGTCGGTAGCCGGCAGCGGACCCACGATCACCATCGGTTCCAAGGAGTTCAGCGAGTCGTGGGTGATGGGCGAGCTGTACGCGCAGGTGCTGACCGCCCGCGGGTTCCGGGTGGCGCTCAAGTCCAACGTCGGCAGCGCCACCCTCATCGACCGTGCCGTACGGAGCCGGGAGCTCGACCTGTACCCCGAGTACACCGGCGTGATCCTGCAGAGCCTGGCGACCGCGAAGACACTCCCGGACACCGCGGAGGGCACGTACGCGGCGGCCAAGCGCTACGAGGAGACCCGCGGGCTGACCCTGCTCGCGTCGACGCCCTTCCAGAACCGCAACGCCGTGGCCGTACGCACCTCGGACGCCCGGCGGTACAACCTGCGGACCATCGCCGACCTGACACGCATGGGCGACATCTCGTACGCGGAATATCCGGACAACATCACCGGCCCGCTCGGCTACGACGCGATCGTCAAGGCCTACGGCCTGCACCGGATGAAGGTACGGCCGCTGAACATCGGCCTGCAGTACCCGGCGCTGCAGACCGGCAAGGTGCAGGCCGCCGACGTGTTCACCACCGACCCGCAGCTGCGCCACTACGACTTCACGATCCTCGAGGACGACAAGCACGTGTTCGGCTTCCAGAACGTGGCGCCGGTCATCCGCCGGCAACTCGTCGAGCGGTACGGGACCCGGCTGACCGAGCCGCTCGACCAGGTCGACGCGCTGCTCACGGAGCCGGCGATGCAGGCGCTCAACGAGGCCGTCGCGATCAAGCGCCTCAGCCCGGCCGAGGTGGCCCGCCGGTTCCTCGTGGCCAACCACCTGACGTGAGCCGCGTCTCGCGCCCGCCGACGGACGTACGAATGGAGAAGGACCTCATGGCGAACCAAGGGCAGAGCGCGGCCGAGATCGTCTTCGACCGGGCGACCAAGGTGTACCGAGGCGCCCCGGCCCCCGCCGTGGACGAGCTGTCGATGACGGTGCCGGCCGGAGAGATCTGCGTGCTGCTCGGTCCGTCCGGCAGCGGCAAGACGACCGCTCTGACCATGGTGAACCGTCTGGTCGAGCCCACCTCGGGCGACATCCGCATCGACGGCGTCAGCGTGGCCGAGCAGGACGCGACGGGCCTGCGCCGCCGCATCGGCTATGTCATCCAGCAGATCGGGCTGTTCCCGCACATGACCATCGAGGAGAACGTGGCCACCGTGCCGCAGGTCCTCGGCTGGAAGCGGGACCGCATCCGGGACCGCGTACGCGAGCTGCTCGACCTCGTCGGGCTCCCACCCCGGGAGTACGGCGGCCGCTATCCGGCTCAGCTGTCGGGCGGGCAGCGGCAGCGGGTCGGAATCGCACGGGCGCTCGCCGCGGACCCGCCGGTGATGCTCATGGACGAACCCTTCGGCGCGCTCGACCCGATCACCCGCGAGCACATGCAGGATGAGTTCCTGCGGCTGCACGAGCAGGTCCGCAAGACCACCCTCTTCGTCAGCCACGACATGGACGAGGCGGTCAAGATGGGGGATCGCATCGCGATCTTCCGCGAGGGCGGCCACCTGGTGCAGTACGACGCCCCCGAGCGGATCCTCACCGCTCCCGCCGACGACTTCGTCGCTCGTTTCATCGGAGCCGACCGGGGACTCAAGGCGCTCACCCTGCGGCGTGTGGGCGACCTTCCGCTGGAGCCCGCGGACGCCACGCCGGACACGGCGCCGCTCGCGGCCACGGAGACCCTCCACACGGCCCTGTCCGCGTTGATGACGTCGGGTACGGACCGGCTGCCGGTCGCGGACGGCGACGGGCGCCTCGTCGGGACCGTGACCCTCGACCTGATCCGCGCGGAGGCCGGACGCCCGGCACCGCACGAAGGGGAGGTGGCATGATCGCCGCCGCCGGACCCCACCCGGTGATTCCGGACTTCGGCCCGGTCAGCCGCTGCGTCCAGGACAATGGCTTCTTCTGCGCCGACTGGTTCACCGCCAACTGGGACAGCGTCTTCTGGCCCGCCCTGGTCCAGCACGTCCGGCTCACCGTCATGGCGGTGGGGATCGGTTTCGTCCTCGCCTTCGCGGCCGCCCTGCTGGCCCACTTCAAGGGCTGGCTGGAACGGCCGGTCGGCGGGTTCACCGCGTTCCTCTACACGATCCCGCCGCTGGCGCTGTTCGAGCTGCTCGTCCCGGGCACCGGCGTCTCGGTGCTCACCGTCGAGATCGCGTTGGTCGCCTACACGCTCATGGTGCTGTTCAAGAACACCCTGACCGGCCTGCGCGAGGTGCCACCCGACGTCCGGCGGGTCGGCGAGGGGATGGGGCTGACGCGCCGGCAGATCCTGGTGCGGATCGAACTGCCGCTGGCGATCCCCTCGATCCTCAGCGGGCTGCGGATCGCGACCGTCACCACCATCAGCA
Source organism: Actinoallomurus sp. CA-142502 (assembly GCF_050936355.1). Taxonomy (NCBI): domain Bacteria; kingdom Bacillati; phylum Actinomycetota; class Actinomycetes; order Streptosporangiales; family Thermomonosporaceae; genus Actinoallomurus; species Actinoallomurus sp. CA-142502. Next base: position 4,500,039 of record NZ_JBNJMY010000001.1, on the reverse strand, counting down.
CCGTCGAGATCGCGGCGTTCATCATCGACCAGGGGCTCGGGTCACCGATCCTGCAGGGTCTGCAGTCGCCCTTCAACACCCAGTTCGTGGCCGCCGGCGCCCTCGCCGTCGCACTCGCGCTCGCCGCGGACGGCCTGATCGTCCTCGTCGGCCGCCTGCTCACCCCGTGGACTCACGCGCGTAGGGCCGTCTGATGAACACCTTCCTCGACAGCTTCACCTTCATGGGCGGACATCTCGGCCTGCTGCTCGGCAAGGCCTGGAGCCACCTCGTGCTCTCCGCGGCGGCCTTCGTGGTCGCGCTGGTCATCGCCGCCCCGCTGGGCATCTGGCTCGGCCACCGGCGCAGGGGCGGCTTCATCGCGATCAGCGTCTCCAACGTGGGCCGCGCGCTGCCCAGCCTCGCGCTCATCGCGATCTTCCTCGGCCTGCTCGGCATCGGCTTCACCAACGTCCTCGTCGCGTTGGTGATCATGGCGGTGCCGCCCATCCTCACCAACGCCTACCTCGCGGTGGAGCAGGTGGACCCCGACCTCGTACGGGCGGCTCGCGGAATGGGTCTCACCCCATGGCAGATCCTGTTCCGCATCGAGCTGCCCCTCGCGCTGCCCGTGCTGTTCACCGGCATCCGCATCGCGGTCGTGTACGTCATCTCCAGCGCCACGCTGGCCGCCGTCGCCGGCGGCGGCGGTCTGGGCGACATCATCCTCAACCAGGTCGCGTACGGCCTGTCCGGCGTGATCGCGGCGGCCCTGTGGGTCGCGGTGCTCGCCCTGGTGGCCGACGCGCTGCTCGGCATGGTCCGCAAGCTCCTCACCCCACGCGGGGTCCGGCACCTGGGGAACGACGGCGCTTCGTCCCGCTGACCCCCGGCACGGAAAAGGCCGGGGCCGTCATCGGCCCCGGCCTTTCGGCTACCGGGTCAGCCGGCCGCGATGGCGAAGACGCCGATCGAACCCTGGCTCAGGGACGGCGGCAGGGTCACGCTGGCGACCGTCTTTCCGCTGCTGATCGGGATGGTCTGGGCGAAGACGTACGTCTTCACGTTGTCCTTTCCGCTCGTGTGGTTGCGGTATGCGGCGGTTCCCGCGATCACGTTTCCGAACGACGGCGTGCCCTTGCCCGCCGACAGGGTCCAGTCGCTGAAGCCGAGCGACGCCGTCGACGTCGACCCGTCCGTGTACGTGATCGTCGCCGTGCCGGATGAGCCTTCCGTGCCCGCGTTGTACGCGCTGCCCAGGAAGCCCAGCTTCGTCGCTCCCGCGGGGGCGCTCACCGGGATGGTCTGGCCGCCCACCGTGATGTTGTCCGGTTTGCCGGCCGCCACGTCGGGCCACTGGTAGGTCAGGCCGCCCGCGGTCACCGAGGCGCCCGGCGTCAGGCCCGCCGCGGTCAGCGCCTGCGACGAGTAGCTCCATCCACCGCCGTCATAGTTGGCGGAGGACGGGGCGCTGTCGTCGCTGATGCCGGTGTTGTCGTAGAACGGGCCCAGGTCGCCCGGCTTGGCCACGATGACCGACAGCGACACCGGCAGGATCTTCCCCGCCGCGCTGGTCAGAGTGAACTTCACCGGATAGTTCCCGTCCACGTCACCGGCCGCCACCGTAAGGTCCGCGCTCGCGCTGCCGTCCGGTGACACCTTGAGTGTTCCGCTCGACGGGCTGACCGTGACGCCCGACGGCGCCGTGGCGGTCCACTGCACCGACTGGTCGGCCGAGGCGACCGACTTGACCGTCAGCGTCGTCTTCGCCGACTCGCCCGGCGAGAGGATCAGCGACGACGGGTTCGTCGAGCCGATGGCGGCGAACGTCGGGCCGTACGACGGCGGGGCGTTGTCCGCCCCGGTCCCCCACGACGTCTCCGTCGGGCTCATCGTCCAGTCCAGCGTCGCGCCCTTGGCCAGCGTCGAGAACGGCACGTACAGCTTGCTGTTCGCCTTCCCGTTGAGCTTCATCGACTTGACGTAGTACTCCGACGGCGAGGCGTTCGGAGCGTTGATCTTGATGGTCTTCCCGCTCGGCAGCGAGATCGTCGCGTGCGGGAAGCCGGGGCTGCCGAAGACCAGCGTGTCGCTGCCCGGGTTCTCCGGGTACATCCCCAGCATCGACCAGACGAACGCGGAGCTGTTCGCGCCCAGGTCGTCGTTGTCCGGCAGACCGGACGGGCCGGGCAGGTAGAGGCCGTACCGCAGGGTGTTGGCGGCCTGCTGAGCCCCTGCCGGGTCGCCCGCGTAGTCCAGCGCGTACTCCTCACCGAAGCTGAACTCGTTGGACAGCTGGGCGTACTCGCCGTACCCGTCCGGCCGGGACAGGAACTTGCGCAGCGCCGGCTTGACCTTCGACGAACCGCCCAGGAGCGAGAACAGACCGGCGTAGTCGTTCGGCACGTCCCAGAGGTACTCCTCGGCGCTCCCCTCGATGTAGTGGCTCGTCGTCGACGGCGTGATGCCGCTGAGGAACGCACCGTTGGTGAGGCGTGGCGTCAGCAGGCCCGTCGAGGTGTTGAAGACGTTCGCCCAGTTGTTCGCGCGGTCCTGCAGCTTCGCCGCGTTGGCGGAGTCGCCGAGGGACGCCGCGAAGCGGGACAGCGCGAAGTCGGCGTTGTCGTACTCCAGCAATGAGGACACCTGGGCGTGCGGGTTGCAGCAGCCGTACGTCCCGTCCTCCGGCATGTAGCCGTACTTCTCCTCCAGCGCCTCACCCGGCCGTACGTCATTGACGGAGTAGGCCTGCTTGAGCATGTCGGCGAGCGCCGTCTTGCCGTCGAAGTCCTTCGCGCCGAACGCGTAGTAGTCCGCGATCAGGGCCGTGCCCGGGTCGCCGGCCATCACCCAGTTGTCCAGGTGGAGGTAGCCCCACTGCTGGATGATGCCGTTCTCGGCGTAGTAGTTGACCTGGGACTGCGCCTGGTCGCTCGCCTCCTTCGGCGTCAGCATCGCCTGGAGCTGGGCGAGCGAGTGGTACGTGTCCCAGCCGGAGTACATGCCGTACTGCTGCTTCTGGCTTCCCGACACCGAGTGCGTCTTGACGTCGGAGCCCATGAACTGGCCGTTGACGTCACTGGTGATGTTCGGCTGGAGGAAGTCCTTGTAGAGCAGGCTGTAGAACTCCTGGGTGGTCGCGGTGGAACCACCGGACACGTTGATCCGGCCCAGCAGGCTGTTCCAGGACTTCTGCGCGGCCTTCTTGACCGCGTCGAAGTTCCAGCCCGGGTTCTCCGTACGCCAGTTCAGGTTCGCGTTGTCGGCGCTCACGTACGAGATGCCGACCTTCGCCTGGACCGTCGGGGTCTTGGTGGCGTCGAACCCGACCGACACCGCCTGCGGGCTCGAACCCGATCCCGTGATCACCTTCGACGTGGTGAACGGGTGGTCGAAGACGATGTCGTAGTACACCGTGTACTGGTGCGAGTCGCCGCAGAAGCCGCCGCTCGTGTCCGAGCCCTTGATCTCGTTGGTGCCGACGATCCGCGCGCTGGACGCGGAGTCGCCGTTCTGGCTGTCCATGAGCTTGATGAGGAAGCCGGCCTGCGTGGTGGACGGGAACGTGAAGCGTCCCATCGCGCTGTGCGGCGTCTCGGTCAGCTGCGTGGTGATGGTGTCGGGAAGGTTGCTCTGCGCCGAGTAGTACCCGGCCTGGGCGACCTCGCCGGCGTTGGTGAAGGCGGTGGTCGCGTCGTTCGGGTCGCCGCTCGGCAGGTCGCCGGTGATCGGCAGGATCGGCACGTCCTGCGCCGCGCCGCAGCCGGGACCGCTGACGTGCGTGAGGCTGTAGCCGGTGAGCTCCTCGTCACCGTAGTTGTAGCCGCCGCCCGCGTTCCGGTGCGGCATGGTGTCGGGGCTCCACTGGATCATCCCGTACGGCACGTCGGCGCCGGGGAAGGTGTTGCCGCCGCCGGTGGTCCAGGTACGCGTGTCGACGAGCGTCGCGGGGTCGCTCACGGACGCGAGGGTGGAGGTGTCCTTGGCGGCCTTCGGCAGTGCCTTGGCCGCAAGGGGTTTCGGGCAGTCGATCAGACGCCCGTCGGCCGCCTTGGCGCAGGTGACCGTACGAGCGTTGCGAAGCTGGGATTCGGTGCTGGGTGAGGGTTTCGGGCCCTGCGCCATGGCGGGCAGGCCGCTGCCGAGAACCACTGCCGTGGCGAGTGCCACCGCGGTCGCCAGGCGCGCCGCCGGTCGCCTCATGTGCTCCCCTTCCGGAGTCAATGACAACGTTGTCAACCCGGGGAATCGTGATCCTTCACCAGAAAACGGTCAACCCAAAGGGAGGTAAAGAACGCCCCGCGTCCTCAACCGGACACGGGGGTGGACAACGCCGACCGGATGCCTCTTATGAATGGTTCACGGACGGGATCCCGTCGTCACCGAGCCGGACGCCGGACGCGGGTGGACGCTTCGACGAACGCCTCCAGCCGCTCCTGCAGGGCCGCCGCGGCCGATGCCGCCTCACGCAGCACTCCGATGGCCGCGTCGACGCCGAACGCGCGGTCCTCGCCGATGCGGTAGACCTCTCTGGGCGGGGAGATGAGCGTCACCGGCACCGGCGCCCGGACCTGGAACAGGAAGCGATAGCTCCAGTCGTCCCCGTCGTCGACGAATTCGATGGCCACTTCCGCGTTCTGCGCGGGAACCAGAATTCCGGGCTGTTTCTGGGCACAGCGCACCAGCGCGGCGACGGCGTCCTCCTGGCCGGGTTCGCGCGGCCGCCAGTCCATGCCGAGCTGCGGCGTCGACGCGAAGTCGGAATCGAAGTCGGAATCGTCGTCACCGCCGTTCAGCCCGGCGAGCTCATAGGCAATGATCAGGCCGGTCACCCAGTCACGCGCCGCCTCCTCATCGAGCCGGAAAGATGTCATTTTCAGGGTCCGTTCTCGCGGTTGGGTGATCGCTCGCCGTCGTCGTTGTACCCGTCCGGCTCTTCCTGACCGGGCCGGTCGGGTAAGTACCTGGCACCGGGTCGGTCGTGTTCCGCGGAGACCGGGCACCCGCGAGCTCACGAGTCAGGGCGAAGTGCGCGGCAGGTCCTGGAATGCCCTGCCGACGGTCGTGGGCGTGCCCGTCGCGGTGAACAGCCCGGTGCCGCCGTCCTTCGGGGTCGGCAGGGCGAACCAGGCGTAGCGCTCGACGCCGTGCAGACGCGTGAGCATCGCCGTCGACGCCTTGAGGAAGGCGGCCTGCTGTGGCCCCGTGGGGTACACGTTGGGCGAGCCGAAGCGGATCAGCGCGAACTCCGTCAGCCAGATCGGCTTGTGGTAGCGCGCGTACACCGCCCGCACGTAGCGGCGAAGCCGGGCGACCGCGTCCGGCGTGGTGAAGTCCGTGCCGTACCAGTGCAGCGTGATGAAGTCGACGCGGTAGTGGCGCGCGGCCGCACCGCTCATGAACTCATCCAGCCAGCCGCCCGCCTTGTCGCCGTTCGCCGCGACCGCCGGGCTGCCGAGCCGCATCCCGGTGCCCATGAGCTTCGGCCACAGCTTGAGCGCCTGGGCGGGCGTCATCTCCGCCTGCCCCTTCCAGTCCGGTTCGTTGAAGCCGAGCAGCGTACGGCCCCGCGCCTTGACCCGGGCGAGGGTCGTGGCGGTGACCGAGTCCGCACCCCAGATCATCGGCACGAACTCGACGCCGCGCGGTGTGGTGATCCCGGTGCTGTCCGCGCCCCAGTCGTAGTACCAGCAGGCGCCGGAGGCCTTGAGCGCCGGGCTCACCCCCGCCGCCTTCCAGGTGGCGACACCCTTCGCGCACGAGCCCGCCGCGTGCGCGGCCGGCGGGTGGCCCTTGGGCACCAGGGCCGGCGCGGCCGGGGTACGGACCGGCGGGCGCGCCGGGTCGGCGGCGGCCGGGGAGCGGGGGGCGGCGGGCCGGGACGCGGCGGCGGGGCGCTCGCCGCCGTGGCCGATCGTGGCGAACCCCACGAGACCCGCGACGGCCCCGGCGGCCAGGGGCACGGCGATGAGCGCCTTCACCGGCAGGTGGACCGCCCTGCCGGTACGGGGAAGGCCGTGGCCGGGCGGGCTCGGGTGCGCGAGGGCGGCCGGGGCGGGCACCAGAGGCAGCGAGGCCAGCAGCCGCTCCGCCGGGATCAGGTCCGAGGAGCGGGCCGAGCAGCCCGCGCAGTCGCGGATGTGCCGGGCGAACCGCTTGCGCCACAGCGGCACGGGCCGTCCGTCCCAGTCCGCCGCGAGCGCCGCGAGTCCGGCGCACCGCTCCGGATCACCGAGCGCCCGTACGATGGCGCGGGCGAGGTCGAGCTGCCGCTTCATCCGCTGGACGCGTACGGCGACGTGCGGGCCGGGCTGGTCGAGCGCGGCCACGAGGTCGGCGCGGTCGAGCACGCCGCCCTCCTCGAGCCACCACAGCGACAGCAGTTCCCGGTCGTCGGGATCGAGCCAGCGGGTCGCCTCGGCGATCTCCTTGCGCTGGCCGGACAGGCTCAGCCGCAGGATCGTGACGTCGGCGAAGTCGCCGCCCGGGTCGGCCACCTCGGGCACGTCGTCGAGCGGGGTCACGGGCGGCCGGGCCCGGTGGTGGTCGCGGATCTGGCGGACCGCCACCGCGACCAGCCACGAACGGAACGCGCCGGGCCGCCGGAGCGAGGAGATGCCGCGCAGCGCGCGCAGCACCGTCTCCTGCACGACGTCGTCCACGTCCGGGTGGCCGTTCAACGCCCGGCCGACGATGTTGTAGAGGAGCGGAAGACAACCGGAGGCGACGTCCGCGAGCGCCCGCTGATCACCACGCTGGGCCGCGCGGACCGTCCTGACGCTGGGCAGGGGCGGGGTCACCACGGCACTGAACTCTCTCATGGTCAGGAGACGCCGCGGAGGTCCGGCGGATAACACTTTTCTCCGGGGGCATTGTGTTCGGTGACGGTCGGCGAGGGATCGGCCGATTCCGGCCACCTCGGGCGGCCATGCCCAGGGGGCCTCTAGCGGAGCCGGGGCGGGTCGGCGACGGCGGAATTCGCCGGTTCTGGCGGCACCGGTTGGGCGGGTTCGCCCACCGTACGGCGCCTGAGTGTCCGCTCGCTCACGCTGCGTCCCCGGCGGCCTGAACGACCGTTACGGCACGGGCCGACCGTTCGCGAGATAGACGCTTCCGCGCCATTTCATCGCGGTCATCTCCCCTCCATCATGGGTGACCGACATAAAACGGTCATCGGAGGATCTCTTGCGCGTCCATGTCATGTCCGGGCTGACGCGGGCGACCGCGGGTACCGCCGTGTGCGGACTCGTGCTCGCCGCGCTGGTGGCCGGCGGCGACGCACCGGCGAACGCCACGCCGGCGACGTCGGTGGTGATCAACGAGGTGTACGGCGGCGGGGGGAACTCGGGCGCCACCTACACCAATGACTTCATCGAGCTCACGAACCGGAGCGACGCCGCGGTGAGCCTCGACGGCTGGTCGGTCCAGTACCACGCCGGCGGCGCGACCGGCACGTGGCAGGTCACCACGCTCAGCGGTTCGATCGCCCCGGGCGGCTTCTACCTGGTCGGCGAGGCGAAGGGGGCGGGCGGCACGCAGGCGCTGCCGGAGACGCAGGCGAGCGGCGGCATCGCGATGTCCGCCACCTCCGGCACGGTCGCCCTCGTCTCCGGCACCACGGCCCTGACCTGCGCGGACCCGGCGGCCTGCCAGAGCGCCTCGGTCGACCTGGTCGGCTACGGGACGGCGGCGCTGCGAGAGACGGCCCCCGCTGCGGGCGCGTCCAACACCGCCTCGGTGCAACGTTCCGACAAGGCGGACAGCGACGACAACTCCGCCGACTTCACCGCGGGCGACCCGACGCCCGGCGCCGCCAACGCCGGCGGTGGCGGAGGGGACGGTGGCGGCGGGGAGCCCGGCCCGCTCCGCATCCACGACATCCAGGGCGCGAGCTGGCTGTCCCCGCACAACAACGAGCACGTCACGAACGTGCCCGGCATCGTGACCGCGATCCGTACGACGGGCAGCAGCCGCGGCTACTGGATCCAGGACCCGACGCCGGACGCGGACCCGGCCACCAGCGAGGGCCTGTTCGTCTACTCGACCTCGCCGGGCGTGGCGGTCGGCGACTCCGTGCTCGTCTCGGGCACGGTCAAGGACTACTACCCGCTCGCGAGCGGCGACACGGTCCAGAACACCTCGAACCTGTCGGTGACCGAGATCAGCGGCGCGTCCGCGAGCGTCCTGTCCCACGGCGACGCCCTGCCGGCCGCCGAGGTCATCACGCCCACCACCGTGCCGTCGGCGTACGCCCCGGATCTCGGCGGGGCGAACATCGAGTCGACGCCGGTCACGCCGGACCGCTCGGCGCTGGACTTCTGGGAGTCGCGCGAGGGCATGCGCGTCGAGGTCGACGACGCCCGCGTGGTCGGCCCCTCCAACGCCTACGGCGAGCAGTACGTCACCACCAAGCCGTCGCAGGCGCCGACGTACCGCGGTGGCACCGAGCTGCGTGCCGAGAACGCCGTGCCGTCCGGCCGGGTCGAGGTCGTCCCCGTCGACGGGAGCGACCCGGGCGTCTCGGTCGGCGACGTCTTCCAGGGCGCGACCGGCGGGCCGGTCGACTACTCGCTGTACGGCGGCTACACGATCGCCGCGACGCAGGTCGGCACCGTCCGGCACAAGAACCTGCCGCCCGTCGTCGCCACTCCGCAGAGCCGCAGGCAGCTCGCGGTCGCGACGTACAACGTGGAGAACCTCGCGCCCGGCGACCCGGCCGACAAGTACACGCGGCTCGCGCAGGGCGTCGTGACGAACCTGGCGAAGCCCGACATCGTCGCGGTCGAGGAGGTGCAGGACAACACCGGCGCCACCGACAACGGCGTGGTCGCGGCCGACCAGACGCTGACCAAGCTGACCGCGGCGATCGTCGCGGCGGGCGGGCCGAAGTACGACTGGCGTGAGATCGACCCGGTCAACGACCAGGACGGCGGGCAGCCCGGCGGCAACATCCGGGTGGTGTTCCTGTTCAACCCGGCGCGGGTGTCGTTCGTGGACCGGGGCTCGTCCTCGGTGAACCGCTCGACCACCCCGACCGCGGTGCAGAAGCTCAGGGGCAAGCCCGCGCTCAGCCTGTCGCCGGGCCGGATCGACCCGGCCAACGCTGCGTGGAACGCCAGCCGCAAGCCGCTCGCGGGCGAGTTCCGCTTCCGGAACGAACCGGTGTTCGTCATCGCCAACCACTTCGACTCCAAGCTGGGCGACCAGAACGCGGACGGCCGCTTCCAGTACCCCGCGCAGGCGTCGGCGGAGCAGCGCGCGGCCCAGGCCACCGCCGTGCACGACTTCGTCGGCGAGCTCCAACGGGTCGACCGGAAGGCGAACGTGGTGGTGCTCGGCGACCTGAACGACTACCAGTTCAGCCCGGCGCTGTCCGTCCTTCGGACCGGCTCGCCCACCGGTCACGGCCGGCCGATCCTCACCGACCTGATCAGCACGCTCCCCCGTGACGAGCGGTACACCTACGTGTACGACGGCATCTCCGAGGTGCTCGACCACATCCTGGTGAGCCCCGGCGTACGCGGGGTGCGGTACCAGGTCGTCCACATCAACGCCGAGTACACCGAGCAGACGAGCGACCACGACCCCCAGGTCCTGCGGCTGACCCCGTAGGAGCGGACGACGGCGGCGGGCGGGGGTTCTTCCCCCGCCCGCCGCCGCGTTCCCGAGAACGACGACGTCAAGCAGCTCGGCCTCTCGTCCGGCGACGACTGAGCCGCGTACGCGAGACCTCCCGGCATGGTCCGTGCCGGGAGGTCCTCTCGTCTCAGCCGCGCGGCAGCGTCTCCGACAGCACGGACGGCAGGCCGTACCAGTCGCAGGACACCACGCTCGCGTGGTCACCGGCCAGCTCGGCGACCCGGTCCTTGGCGTCCGCCACCGGCGGGTCGGTGTCGGACAGGGCCGGCGGCACGTTGTGGGCGTCGGTCATGGTCAGCAGGTAGTGGTTCGTGTCGTACCAGGAGGTGTCGACCCCGGCGACGTACGTCGCGGCGTCCCCGTCGAAGACCACGAACCACGGCCGGATGCTCGCGTCGGTGTACTGCTCGCGAGGGTCCCCGGTCAGCGCGCCGAGCACGGCGGGGAAGGTCGTGGCGGTCCGGACGTTCCCGGCCGCCTTGAGGTTCTTCAGGTAGGTGGCGTACTCGACGTCCGTGTGCAGGGTGTCGGTCGGGTTGCCCAGCTCGACCGTGCCGGGGATGACGTAGACGATGACCTTGCCGGCCAGCGCGGACCGGCTCGGCCAGGCGTTCGCCTTGGCGGCGTCGTCGAGGGTCGCGTGGGATCCGAGCAGGTCGGCGGGGCGGAAGAGGACGTTCCCGAGATGGGAGTTCACCTCGGCGTCGAATGCGCTCGGTCCCATTCCGTAATTGTTCTGGAAACCGGCCTTCAGCTCCACTTTGACGAAGACCGGCCCCTGGGCGGGATGTGCGGCGAGCCAGTACTTGATGTCGTCCAGGCACGAGCCGAGGTCTTTGTTGGCACTGCCCGAATAGATGCCGGCGGAGCTCGAAGCGTCGACGCAGTTGTTGTCGTTGCTGGTCGGCTTGTCGTGGCTGCGCGACGGCGGTGACGGCCCGGCGAATGGTTCGGTGGAACGGCATCAAACCTCCCGAGGGCAGCGGGGAATCCGGGGAGTCGATTCGCGCACCCGGGACGCTAAACCGGAATACGAGGGAGGGAAAGCACTTTCCGGTGAACGATCAGGGCCACGTCGTCCTGACCCGTTCGGTCAGGTCCCGGGCGGCGCGCCAGCCGACCAGCTCGTGATAGGCGTCGGAGCGTCTTTCGATGACGGGCACGCCGGGAGCGTGCCCGCGCATCGCCTTCCTCAACTGAGCCGGGCGGCGCCGCCAGCCGCGGACCTCGATGTGAAAACTGACCGCCGTCTCCAGGTCGAAGTCCCGCAGCCGGTTCAGTTCCTCCCGCTCCCGCGCCGAGAGCCGGGAATCGGCCAGTGCCTGGTCCAGATCCCGGAGGTGACGTTCCGGGGAGCCGGCCGCGCAGGGGTGGAGACGGACGCCGACGCATCTCACGGTGCCCTGGACGAATTCGGTGCGCCGGGAGAAGAGGACGAGCGCGCTTATCTCATCCCAGGAGAACCTTCGGGGTGCGTCGAGCGGCTGGGCGCCGAAGTAGATCCCGTGGGCGTCGACGGCGAGAGCCACGCCGCCGCTGCGCAGGCTCCGGAACAGGCGGGCGACGCCGAGGCCCATCGTGACCAGCGCGGGAATCGAGACGACGAGTCCGAGTAAGCCCCCCTGACGGGCGGTGATCACCCCGACGTCGGTGAGCGCCGAGATCACGACCGCCGAACCGGGACCGAAGAGGATCATCAGAGCGATGGCGGTGCGCTGGAACCGGGCGACGTACGGCGGCGAACCGGACGAGTCCACGGTCACGGCGTGCCTCCTGATCACCTGGCGAACCCGTACCGGTCATCGCGACGAGGGCGCGCCCGGTTCAGCTTCGCGGCGATGACCGGGAATGTCCATGGCGCGGCGGTCAGCAGCGTTGGAGGGTGGGGAGGCGGCCCGCGAAGAACGCTCCGGGAGGCACGCCCATCATGCTGCGGAACTCCGCGGTCATGTGGGACTGGTCGTAGTAGCCGGTGGCCGCGGCGAGTTGCGCCAGCCCCGGCGAACGGCCGCCGTGGGCGAGCGCGTCGCGGAGGCGGGCGATGCGGGCGAAGGCCTTGGGGGTGAGCCCGGCGCCCTCGGCGAGCAGGTCGCGCAGGTGGCGTTCGCTGACGCCCATCCGCCGGGCGAGGTCGCTCAGGCGTTCCGGCCGCCGGGCCGCCAGCGCCGCGGCGGCGGCGCCGACCAGGCCGTCGCGGGCGTCCGGCCCGCGCGTCCGGGCGGCCAGGGCCGCCTCCAGCTGATGGAGGATGAGGGGGCGGTCGCCGTCGAGCCGCGTCAGCCGGCGTTCGAGGCGGACCGCGGCGTCGCCCCACAGGTCGGCGAGCGGCGTCACCCGGTCCACGAGCGCGCTGATCGGCACTCCCAGCAACGGCCGGGCCGTACCGGGCCGCAGGCGCACCCGGAGGCAGACCGGCAGGTCCTTGCCGGCGAAGTAGGCGGCCCGGGTGCGCGGCCCCACCACGACCAGGTCGCCGCGGCCGTCCGCCCTCGTACGGAACACCAGCGCGGTGGCGGTGTCCGGAACGTGCACGAGCCGTTCGTCGGCGCGGCCGCTGAGGTCGTGGGCTTCCTCGATCAACGCGCTGGTCATGGCGACACGGTAGCGCCGATTTTTACAAGATCGGCCGCTGCCCGCACTGGCAGCGTGGAGTCCATGATCCTGATCACGGGTGCCACGGGCACCATCGGCAGAGAAGTGGTCCGGCTGCTGGCGGCCGGCGGTACACGGACACGAGCGATGACGCGCGACCCCGCCAAGGCGGCCTCGCCGCCCGGCGTGGAGGTCGTACGGGGAGACTTCGACGACCCGTCGTCGCTGGCGGACGCGGCGAAGGGCGCCGAGGTCGTGTTCATGCTGAGCGCGCCGGGGCCCTGGGTGGAGCGGCACGACGAGGCGATCCTCGCGGCGGCGCGGTCGGCGGGCGCGCGCAAGGTGGTCAAGCTGTCGGCGATCGGCACCGGCGACCATCCGGGCGTCGGCGACTGGCATCTGTCCGGAGAGCGGGCCGTACGGTCGAGCGGCCTGGCGTGGTCGGTGCTGCGGCCGTCCAGCTTCGCCTCCAACGTGCTGGGCTGGGCCGGCGCGATCCGCTCCGGCGCCCCGATCCCGAACCCGATGGGCGACGGCGCGCAGGGCGTCGTCGACCCGCGGGACGTCGCGGAGGTCGCGGCACGCGCACTGACCTCACCCGCCCTCGACGGGCACGTCCACACCCTGACCGGGCCGGAGCCGCTGAGCGTCCCGGACATGGCCGCACGACTGGGCGAGGCCCTCGGCCGTACCGTCGAGACCGTCGCGCTGTCCCCGGAGGAGTACCGCGACAGCCTGCTCGGCGCCGGCCTGGACCCGGTGTTCGTCGAGACCGCCGTCGGTGGCGCACGCCTCGTCGCCGCCGGCGGCAACGCGGTCCTGACCGACGACGTCGAGCGCGTCCTCGGCCGCCCGCCCCGGACGTTCGCCACCTGGGTCCACGACCACCGTGCCGCCTTCGCCTGACCGGCGCGCCGCCTGGCCGTCGTGGTCTACCCGAAGCGGTTGCTGCGCACCGGGCCGGCCGACGCGACGTGGTGGCGGACTCCCGTCCGCCACTCCCCTGCCACGGTCCTGGTGAACTCCGCCAGGGCCTCGTCCGGGTCGGCGGGGGTCTCGCCGTCGCCCGGGTCGGGTTCGGGGTTCGCGCCGGCGATCTCGGTGGCGAGTTCTTCGGCGGGCCGGTCGTCGGCGGGCGTCCGTTCCACGGAGCCGTCCGGCGTCCGGCGCAGCGTCTCGCCCCACGGCGGTACGGAGACCTGGTGGAGATAGCCGGACACGTCCGCCGGCACCGCCGGTGGCGTGGTCCAGCAGGTCGCGTGCTCGTACAGCACCTGGCCCGGCGCCCGCTCGCGCAGGGCGGGTGCGGCGTCGGCCTCGCTCAGGTCGTAGGCGACCACGACCGTGTCCGGCCGCCCCGGGGCGAACGGCACGGCCGGCACGCCGAGCATCCCGGCCGCGGCCAGGCCGAGGATCTCGCTGGAGCGGTCGGGCAGCAGCGACACGGTCGCGGGCCGCGTTCCGGCCGCGGCCAGGATGAGCCTCAGCCGCTCCAGCCCGTGCCGGCAGCGTCCGTAGTCGTCCTGCGTGTAGGCGTACCGGCCGGTCATGCCCTGGTCGAAGCCGTACGGGGAGAGGGTGGCGAGGACGCCGCCGGTGAGCACGAAGTGCCAGCCGCGCAGGTCGCGGTCGTCGCGCGGACCCGCCACCGCCGCGCGGGCGAGCATCCGGAGCACCTTGTCGTGAGCCGACGCCCACTGGTCGTCCTCGGGCGGCGGGAGCAGGTCGGCGTGACGCCTCGCCGTGGCCAGGTCGCCGGCCAGGATGGCGTTGAACACCAGCAGATATCGGTACGGCCAGGGGCTCAGCGTCCCGGCGCGCTCCTCCAGGAGGCCGACCGCCTCGCCGTGGCGGCCCTCGCGTTCGAGCGCGACCACCAGCTCGGCGCGGATCGCCACTTCCTCCGGCAGCAGCCGCAGCGCCGCGGACAGCGCCGGGATCGCCAAGTACCCGGCCCCCCGCTCGATGCAGGCGTACCCGAACTCGTACAGCGCCTGCGGCCGATCGGGGTCGGCGGCCAAGGCCGACGACGCCTCCGCGAGGTCGCCGAAGCCCATCATCTCCGCCGCCCGACCGGTGACCCGGGCCAGTTCGCCGATGGGCAGCTCGTTCGCGGTGAGCCGCAGCGACCGCATCGCGCCCGCCACGTCACCGGCGTCGAGCCGCTCCCACGCCGATTCGGTGGCCATGACCCCTCCAAGATCGTTTAGAGGACCGACCGTACCGCCGCCGGCCGGCCGGCGGACACGGAATTCACCAGCGCGCCGGCCGGCGGTTCCGGTGGCCGACGCTGAGACGGACGCGGTACAGCAGGAACAGACCGCCGCCGGCCAGCGGGACGACCCAGAACGCGGGACGCCACGTGTGCAGCGCGACGAACGCGATGATGCCGATCCACCAGGTGAACGCGGCGAGGTGCGGCGCCGCGTCGGCGAGCGGCACGCCCCAGGCGGCGATCAGCATCACGCCGATCCAGCCGAGCGCCCAGGCCAGACCCAGCGACCAGTACGACCACTGGTCGGCGCTGTGGGAGCCGATCCGGAGCCGCACGATACGGCCGTGCCAGACCTCGGCCGTGCCCCGCGTCCCCGCGCGCGCCATGTCGTACATGTCCCCGCTGACCCCGAACGTGTGTGATTTGCCGTCCGCGGTGCGCACGACCAGCTGGTAGTGCGTGGTCTGGGACATCGGCAGGGCCGCCACGATCCGCCCCACCGGCAGGGCCGCGACCGACGGACCCCAGTAGTACGGGCCGGGGATCTGGGGCGGCGGCTGCGGGGGTGGCTGCGGCGGGGGCTGCGGATCGGGATCCTCGGTCGTGTAGGTCGAGCGCGAGATGACGGTCATGGACAGCCGCGTCACGCAGTCGTCCCGGGCGACGGATCCGCAGTAACCGGCCTTCTCGAACGCCCGGAGATCGTGGTACGGACCGGACCCCAGAGCGATCCCGCCGGCGACGCACGCCATCCCGGCGAGGAGAGCCGCCCAGCGCACCCGTGTCCTGTGTCCCACGCCCTCCAGGATGACCGCCCGGAGCCCGGGCGGTCATCCGAATTACCCAAGAGACGCGCGATCAGCGTTCGACGGTCACGATGGCCGACTTGGTCTGCCCGCCCGAGGCGACGGTCACGGTGACCGCGCCCGGCCGTACGGCGGTCAGGGTGCCGTCCGCGAGGTCCAGGACCGCGACCGTCCCGCGACGGCGACGCGCCGCCTCCACCTCCCGCTTCGACGCGGCGACCACCAGGCCGTCGCCGCCGCTCCAGGTCACGCTCGCCGGGTACCGGAGCGGGAAGGTGAGGCCGAAGCCGCTCGTCACGCCGTTCGCCGAGACCGGGCCGGACGTGCCCGCCGTCAGCCGGGCCGGAGCGGTCAGCTGGATGCCGTCGATCACCGGCCGGCTCTCGGCCCGCAGCCAGTCGGCCGGGCTCGGGCTCGCGTCGACGCCGACCCTCATCCAGCCGAAGAAGCCGCCCTGGTCCGGCGAGCTGTACGGGGTCTTGCCCACGGCGGGGGTGTTGACCTCCAGGACACCGTCCACCCGGTTCACCGCGGCGGTGTGCGCGTGCCCGCTGAACACCGCGACCGGCTTGCCCGACGACTCGCGGAACGCTGCCAGCCACCGCTCGACCAGGCCCGCCTCCAGCTGGTCGGACAGCTGGGAGGAGCCGGCGCCCGACGGGTCGTGCGGCGGGTGGTGGAAGACGACGACGACGTCCTTGACCGTACGGTCCTTCGCCGCCTTGTCGAGCTGCTCCCGCAGCGCCGGCACCTGGTCCCAGTCGGAGGTGCGGAGGCTGCCGGAGTGGGAGTCCAGCAGGAGGAAGCGGGTGCCCTTGTGGTCGAACACCTGCCGGGTCGGGCGGCCGGTGCCGGCCTTGAACGCGTCGAGCGTGCCGCCGTCCGAGGCGCCGGCCTCATGGTTGCCCGGCACCCAGTAGACCGGCAGCCCGGCCGGTACGTGGTCGTGCAGCAGGCCGTTCGCGAACGCGAAGTCCGCGGGCGCGTCGCTGTCCACGAAGTCGCCGTTCAGGAGCAGGAAGTCGGGCTTGGCCGCGACCGCCTGGTCGAGCGCGGTGGCCGCCTGCTTCGCGGCGAACGAGTCCGGGCCGGCCGCCGCGCTGACGTGCAGATCCGACATGACGGCGTACGTCCAGCGCTTCCCGTCGACAGCGCCCTGTTCGACGACGTACGGGTCGGGCATCGGCGGTTCCTGCGTGTCGGGCTGCTGCCCGACCTGGGCGGCGAGGCCGTCGAACTCCAGCTCGCCGGCGTCCTTCTTGTCCTGTGCCGTCTCGACGACGTAGACGTTCAGCAGCGTGATCGGCGTGGCGAACCCGGTCGGCAGTGTGCCGGTGACGCGGCGCCAGCCGGTCCAGTCGACGCTCAGCGCGAACGTGAACGGCACGTTCGTGGTGCCCTGCGACCGCAGCGTGGCGCGCAGCCAGTGTTCCTTGCCGTCGCCCTTCACCCAGAGCGCGAGACCGCTCGCACCGGCGGGCAGGGTGAGCGGTGCGGGCTGGGCCACCGCGTACCCGGCCGAGGTCGCCGACTGGCCGGTGAAGTCGTAGGTGAGCCGCAGCGCGTGGTTGCCGGCGGGCGCGCCCGGCCGGTCGTCCGCCTCGACGGTGGCGACCTTGGCGGTCGCGCGCGCCGCCGACGCCGTCCACGTCTCGTCCGGCTCGAACTCGGCGAGCGACCTGTCCGTCAGCCCGACCGCCACCGGCAGCTTCGCCGTCACGCCGCCGACGGTCGCGGTCAGGGTGGTGCCCTTGCCCGTGGCGTCCGCGCGGCCCGTGATCCGGATCGAGCCGTCGGGCGTGGTCGTCACGTCGATCGCGTCGTGGTCGTAGTCGAGCGTGACGTCGCGCGGCGCGACGGGCGCGTCGAAGCCGTCGGCGTCGTACCCGGTGAGCCCGAGGTCCACCGGCTTGCCCGCGTCGAGCGTGACGGCACGCCGGGTGAACGCGAGCCGGTGCAGAGGGCCGAGGACCCGCAGCGCGTGCTCACCGGTGGCCGACCCGTCCCGTGCCCGCAGCGTGCCCTGGCCGGACGCGCCCGCGCGGAAGACGCCTCCGCCGACCCGGCCCAGCCGGCCCGGCACCGCCTGCCAGGAGACCTTCCGCGTCCGCACCGGGGCGTACGTCTCGTCGTATCCGGCGGCGGTCACGTCACGGGTGAGCCCCGGGAAGACGCGGTCGGCCCGCGGCCGTACGTCCAGTCCCTGGAGGGTGCCCGAGCCCGTTCGGCTGAACAGGCCGACGCCGTTCGGCACCGGCCGTTCGCTGCCGTCGGAGGGCGTGTTGACGACACCGACGCCGGCGTCGCCGGGGCGGCGCGCGACGAGTTCGCTGGAGCCACCACCGTCGAGCATCATCGCGGTGGTGGCGCCCAGGCGGACCATCAGCTGGGCGGTCGCGTCGAAGCTCAGCCCCGGCGAGAAGGTGGCCGACCCGTCGACGGTGACGAGGAGCAGGCGGCGCCCGCCGTCCGCCCAGCCGATCGCGGTCCGCGGCTTGGCCTCGTCGTTGCCGGTGCCGGGCGGGAAGTCGATCGCCTTGCCGTCCCGTACGAGCACCGCGCCGCTGCCCAGGGCCATGCGGAGTTTCGCGTCGGACCGGGACTGGAAGGACAGCGCGGCGGCGTCTCCGGGCTTGGCGGCGGCGAGTTGTGCGGCCGCGGCGCCGCGGCCGAGCAGGACGAGCCCGCCGTCCGGTACGGGAGTCGTCGTGACGTGGTCGTTGACCTGCGTCACCTTGCCGTTCCGCGCCACGACCTCGGTGTACGGGCCGGGGTCGTGGATCAGCGTGCGCAGGCCGGGACCCCACTGGGGGGTGAAGGCGTCGATGCCGTCGGCCGGGGCGGAGGCGGAGTTGAGGGCGGCGAGCGGCCGCTCCGTGCCCGCGACGGTGACCGTGCCCTGGAGGGCGAGGTCGGCGAGCCGGGCGATGCCGTCGTCGCCGACGGCCGCGACCGTCGAGGGCTGGGCGGTGCCCTTGCGTGGCGTGCCGTTCTGGATCTCCGGCCCGTTGGCGGCGTTGGTCTCGGTGATGTCGAAGTAGTCCCCGTTGACGGCCGCGACCGCACGCTGGGCGTCGGCCGCCTGGGACAGGGGCCGGGCCTCGCTCACCTTGCCCGCGACCAGGTCGACGCCGACCGCGCGGTTCCGCAGGTCCGCGTTCAGGACGTGGACGCGAGTCCAGCCGGTGCGGCCGAACGTGTCGAAGGTGGTCCGTACGATGCCGGGCGCGACCGGCTGGTCCACCCGGTCGGCCTCGACCGACTCCCCAGGCACGGCGGTCTGGTACGCGGGGGGTGCGGGGACGGTACGCGCCTGGGCGACGGGTACCGCGCCGGCGAAGGCGGTGAGGGTGAGACCGCCGACGGCGACCAGGGAACGTATGCGCATGTATGCCTCCATGACAAGGGCGAGTGGAGGTTAGCGGTTCGCTTCCCCACCGGTCCCCGTCCGCCCGCCGTCCGGAAGGTGAACATTTGTGGTGAACCCTTCGCGCTCCGGGAGCCGTTGTCATGGATGAGACCGCAAACACAGTCACACGCCTGGCTGAAGGTGAACGATTTGGCGCAGAATTCGAGTTCGTTAAATCGACCGGAGATTCCGTCCGAAATCTTTATGACGCCTTGGCGGTCAATTACGACGCGGACACCCGCCGGAACGACTACGACGTATGGGTTGCCATGTATCAGCGCCTCATCGGCCGATACGGAGCGCCCGGAAAACGGCTCGTGGATCTGGGGTCCGGCACCGGGAAGGCGGCCATCCGCTTCGCCGCCTCCGGCTACGCGGTGACCGGCGTGGGCATCTCCCCGGAGATGCTGCGCATCGCTCAGGCCAAGCCCGGAGCCGGACGGGTCAGGTTCACGGTCGCCGACCTTCGCCGCCTCCCGGACCTGGGCGAGTTCGACGTGGCCATCGCGCTCGGCGAGCCGTTCGACTACCTCCGGAACGAGGAAGAGCTCGGTAGCGCCCTTCGGGGAGTGGCGAATCTCCTCGCCCCCGGCGGGTTGCTGGTCTTCGACATCAATACGCGGGGTCTTCCATTCGTGGTCCTACTTCGCCCCTCCCACGGTGTCGCGCCTTCCCAGGTGATGTTCGTCCTCATCGGCGGGATGATCGCCGAGCGCCGCTCGCGCGGCGCACTTCTGGCCGTGACGCATCTGCTGAATTTCGCGGCTTACGCGACCATGGCCGCGATGTTCCTGGCCGGCCATGTGTCGATCCTCGCACTGGCGATTCTGGCCGCGCTCTCCGGATTGGCCACCCTCTCGTTGGGGTCCATGGAGAAGGCGCACACTCGCGCCGCGGACGGATGGCGTGAGTTCTGTTCCCGTCAATGGCTTTGGATCATCGTGCTGCAATACTCTCTGGTCGTGGCGGCGTCGAACGCCACCATTGTCGTATTGGGCCAGCTCACGGCACAGCGCGACCTGGGCGGGGCGACGGCGTGGTCGCTGATCGTGGGCGCACAAGCCGTCGGCAGCGTCGCAGGCGCCGGGATCGCCACCCGAATCCGTCCGGCACGACCCGTGCTCATCGGCGCCCTGGCCACTCTTCCCATCGCGTTCCCGATGCCGCTACTCGGCATACGGGCACCTTTGTGGACCGTTGCCGGTGCGATGTTCGTCTCCGGCGCCGGCAGTGACGTGTTCCTCGCGTTGTGGACGACCACGCTGCAAAGACGGGTTCCGCCGGCGGCGCTCTCCCGCGTCAGTTCCTACGATTGGTTCGGGTCACTCGCGTTGGCGTCCTGCGGAGTATTCGCCGCCGGGCCGCCGGCGTCCGCCTTCGGCTCGAATATCGCCCTCATCGGCTGCGCCGCCTTCTCCGTCCTGGCGACGTCCGGGGCGATGCTCTCCTCCCAGGTCCGCACCCTCGGCAGCGAGAACCTCAAAGGCGACTTTATATGACATTCCACCCATGAGGCCGGATCCGGTGCCGAGTGGGAAGCAATATCAAATACGCTTCCAGCATGCCCGACGAGCGCTCCACAATCCGGGACCTGCGGACCGACCGGCCGACTCCCGCGCGGATGTACGACTACTACCTCGGCGGCAAGGACAATTTCGCCGTCGATCGGGAAGCGGCCGAACAGGTACTGAGCGCGGCGCCCGAGGTGCGGATCCTGGCGCAGGAGAACCGGGCGTTCCTCGGCCGGGCGGTGCGATACCTCGCCGCCGAGGCGGGCATCCGCCAGTTCATCGATGTCGGCACCGGGCTGCCGACCCGGGGCAACGTGCACGAGGTCGCCCAGGCCGTCGACCCGACCGCGCGCGTGGTCTATATCGACAACGACCCGATCGTGCGCGCCCACGCGAACGCGCTGCTGCCCTCCGACGGCACCACGACGGTCATCGAGGCCGACATGCGCGACCCGGGCCCGATCCTGGACCATCCGGACCTGCACCGGCTCATCGACTTCACCGAACCGGTCGCCGTGCTGTTCATGTCGGTGCTGCACTTCATCGCCGACGAGGACGACCCGCACGGCCTGGTGGCGGCCTTCCGCGACCGTACGGTGCCCGGCAGCCATCTCGCGCTGTCCCACATCACCTCGCCGGAGGTGAACAGCAGCGGCGCGGCGGCCGCCGCGGACGTGTACAAGTCCCGTGCGACGTCCCCGGCCATCCTGCGCACGCCGAAGGAGATCGGCGCCCTGTTCGACGGGTACGACCTGGTCGATCCCGGCCTGGTGTACCTGCCGCAGTGGCGCCCGAGCATCCCGGACGCCGCGGCGGACGGGGACTCGGTCTGGATGCTCTGCGCCGTCGGCCGGCGGCAGTAGGCGGGCCCGCCCCGCGTGTGGGTGCCCCCGGACCCCGCGGCTGGCGCTGCGGCGTCGTAGGCACTTGCCGTAATCATCTGGTGCCTCGACGTGATGATGGTGGGCGGGTGGTCATGCGGACCGGGCGGCACCATCACCACCGGCAATCCGTTTCCGGTGGTGATCACGCACCGTCGAGCCGGACGGCACCTTCCCGGTCCCGGCGTGACCCCAGACGGTCCCCCATCACGGCACCGCAACGGGGTCCCCTGGCCGGCCGTGGCCCGCCCCACCAAAAGTGGGGAGTCGCTCGCCCACCAGAGCGAGGATCCGCCGACTTACCTCCCCCCACGAGGCCAACGCTGACTGACACGGCACTAGCGTGGCAGGCAGACCACCCAGCGAACGCTCACGGAGGAGCAGAGACGGTGAAGACGCGCGAGGTCCATCTCACGGCGCGCCCGCAGGGCTGGCCGACGGCCGACGACTTCGCCCTCGTCGAGGTCGACCGGCCCGCGCCGGACGAGGGCGAGGTGCTCGTCCGCAACCTGTTCATGTCGGTCGACCCGTACATGCGGGGCCGGATGAACGACGCCAAGTCTTATGTGCCGCCGTTCCGGCTGGGCGAGGTGATGGCCGGCCGCGCCATCGGCGAGATCGTCGAGTCCCGCTCCCCCGATCTGGCGGAGGGCGACATCGTCCAGCACGACTACGGCTGGCGCGAACACGCCTGGGGCCCGGCGAAGCGGTTCCGGCGGCTGACCCCGATCGAGGGCGTGCCGCTGTCGGCGTACCTCGGCGCGCTCGGCATGCCCGCCCTGACGGCGTACGTCGGGCTGCTGGACATCGCCGGGATGAAGGAGGGCGACACCGTCTTCGTCTCCGGCGCCGCGGGCGCGGTCGGCTCGATGGCCGGGCAGATCGCCCGGATCAAGGGTGCCCGGCGCGTGATCGGCAGCGCGGGCTCGGATGAGAAGGTCGCCTACCTCACCGGCCGTCTCGGCTTCGACGCCGCCTTCAACTACAAGACCGGCCCGGTGCACCGGCTGCTGGCCGACAGCGCCCCCGACGGCATCGACGTCTACTTCGACAACGTCGGCGGCGACCACCTCGAGGCGGCGATCGACGCGTTCAACCAGGGCGGGCGGGCCGCGCTGTGCGGCGCGATCTCGGAGTACAACATCACCGAGCCACCGTCCGGCCCGCGCAACCTCCGGCTGCTCGTGGGCAAGCGGTGCACCCTCCGGGGGTTCATCGTCACCGACCACAGCGACCGGTACGGCGACTTCGTCCGCGACGTGGGCGGCTGGATCCGCGACGGAAAGATCACCTTTGAGGAGACCTTCTTCGACGGCGTCGACCATGCCGTCGACGCGTTCCTCGCCATGCTGCGAGGCGAGAACCTCGGCAAGATGATCGTCCGCCTGTAAGGGCCGGCGGGCGTCTGGTTCGTACGCGCCGAGCGAGCCCAAGGTCATGGAGCTTCGTCAACTGAGGTACTTCGTCATCGTGGCGGAGGAGCTGCACTTCGGACGCGCGGCCGAGC
Source organism: Actinoallomurus sp. CA-142502 (assembly GCF_050936355.1). Lineage (NCBI taxonomy): Bacteria > Bacillati > Actinomycetota > Actinomycetes > Streptosporangiales > Thermomonosporaceae > Actinoallomurus > Actinoallomurus sp. CA-142502. Next base: position 4,477,500 of record NZ_JBNJMY010000001.1, on the reverse strand, counting down.
GGCTGACGATCGTGCAGTCCGCGGTCAGCCAGCAGATCCGCCGCCTCGAACGGGAACTGGGCGTCGCGCTGTTCGACCGGTCGCCCCGGCGGGTGCGGCTGACCGAGGCCGGGGCCGCCTTCCTGCCTGAGGCCCGCGCGGTGCTGGCGACCGAGCGGCGCGCGCTGGCCACGATCGGCGATTTCGCCGCCGCGCGCAGGACCGTACTGCGCATCGGCACGAGCAGCGGCATGGGTGAGCGGCTGGAACGGGTGCTAGAGGCGCTGGAACGGCAAGCGCCCGGCACACGCGTGGAGTTGGCGTCGGCGCCGCCGGGAGAGCGGCTGCGACGCGTCGCCGACGCTCAGTGGGACGCGGCTTTCGTACGCGGGGTGGTGGAGGCGTCCGAAGACGTGCGGCGAATCCCGGTCTGGCGAGACGAACTGGTGGTCTCCCTGCCGGCCCGCCACCCGCTGGCTCGTGGGGACGCCGTCGATCTCGCCGCGCTGGCCGACCTGCCGCTCTACCTGACGGCTCGCCGGAACAATCCCTCGCTGGTCGATCTGGTCATGGGCGCGTGCCAGGACGCGGGGTTCGAGCCGGTTCTCGGCCCGTCGCACAGCTCTCTGCAGGACACCTTGGCGGCACTGGGCGCGGGCCTGCCCGGGTGGACGGTGCTGTACGCCGTGCACGCCCGCCGGCTGCGCGGCGGCCGGGTGGCGTTCCTTCCGGTGCGCTCGCCGGACGGCGTCGCGGACGCGCTTTCGCTGCCCACGGTGCTGGCGGTGCGCGGTGCCGCCGATCCCGATCGCGTCCGCCCGTTGTTGGCCGCCTGCCAGGAGGCCGCAGCCGACGATCACGATTCGTGATCGCTATGTGCTCGGGTTGCTTCTGGTTCGCTGAAGCCAACGGGAGTGGACTGGACACCAGGAGTCTCCGCCGCCTGGTGCGGCCGGACTCGCTCGGTATCCGAATCACACACGCGAGGAATCATGACGAGTTCCGCCACGGGCCATGGCGAGCGCCTGCTGCGACCGTCGACGATGCGGTCACTTCGGCTCGGTGACCTGACGTTGACGTACGTGCCCGACGGGGCGGTGTGGCTCAACCCGCGCGCCTGGTTTCCCGGCACCACGGACGAGGCGTGGGCCGCGCACCCCGAGTACCTGAACGACTCGGGCCAACTCGTGGCCGGCGTCGGTGCGCTGCTGGTGGAACGTGGCGAGCGTGCGCTGCTGATCGACACAGGGTTCGGCCCCCAGTCGGTTCCGGCACGGCCCGGCAACCCGCGCGGTGCCATCCACGGCGGCGCGCTGCTGGACAACCTGGCCGCCCACGGTCGCGCACCGGCGGAGATCGAAGCGGTGGCCTTCACCCATCTGCATCTCGACCACATCGGCTGGGCATGGCACTCCGTCCCCGGCCGCGATCGGCCTCCGTTCGCCGGCTCCGACCATCTGGTCGCCGAGGCCGAATGGGCACAGCGCCACCGCCTCCGAGCACGTGGCGTCACCGACGAGATCCTCCAGGTCATGGCACCACGTGTACGTACCGTGACCGATGGTCAGGAGGTCTTCCCCGGCGTGCGCGTGCTGCTCACCCCGGGCCACACCTCCGGGCACGCCGGTTACGTCATCAGGGGTGGTGGTCGTCGGCTGATCGCCTTCGGTGACGCCATGCACTCGCCGATCCAGGTGGACCACCCGGAATGGCCGGTCGCGGTCGATCTCGCTCCCGGACCGGCCGCGCGGCAACGCCGGAGCCTCGTCGCCGAACTGGCGATGCCGGACACCATCGGCTTCGGTGTCCATTTCGCCGACGTGGTGTTCGGCCGCGTCCACCGCGACGGTGACCGGTCCACGTGGCGGCCGGTCGACCGCTGACACGCGCGGCAAGGGGCTCAGCTCTCGCGCAGCAGGCGCATTCCGAGCGGGGTGGCCACGTGGTTCACCGCCTTGCCCGTACGGAGCGTGACGATCAGGCCCGCGCCGCGCAGGGTCTTGGTGTGCGCCGACACGGACGCCGCGCTGACACCCAGTTCGGCCGCGAGTTCGCTCGTCGTCCGTCCCTCGGTGACGAGAGACAGGATCGCCGCGCGGGTGCGGCCGAGCAGGGCGGCGAGCGCGTCGCGGGCCCTGACGTCGACCAGCGGCAACGGGGTGAGCGCCGGGTAGAGCAGCAGCATCGATCCGTCGGAGTGCCGGCCGATCATCGGCCGGCCGGTCCAGAACGCCGACGGCATCAGCGTCAGGCCGCGGCCGGCCGGTGCGTGCGCGGACTCCTCGGGCACCTCGACCTCCAGCGTGGTGCCGTCCCAGCGTGAACCGGGGTAGAGACTCGCCAGGGCCGCGGCCACGCCCCGCTCCGCGAGAAGGGCCCGCCGCCAGGCGAGGTCGGCGTCGAAGCTCGCGCGGACCCGCTCCCGGTCGGGCACGATCAGGGTGGCGTACGCCCCGCGCAGCGCCCGTTCGAGGGTCCGCCACGCCTCACGGTCACGGCCGGCCAGTCTCGTGGTCCACGGCGTCGGCCGGGTCGTGCGCACGAGCTCGGCCCGTACGTGGACCGGCGGCGTGGACAGGACCGTCTCCAGGCCGTCCTCCAGGCCGTCGCTGTACGGGTCGAGGAACAGCGGCCCGTTCGCCCCGGGCGGGATCAGCTCCAGCAGCGCCCGCGCCTCGCCCGTCAGCCGCGCACGGCGGGTCCAGCGGGCGAACACGGCGTCGTCGCGCTGGTAGGTGGCGACCGCCATGCCCAGCTCCAGCAGCGGGGCCGGCCGGGCGGCGAACCGGACGTTCATCAGGTCCTCGGCGGTGAAGCGCAGTCGAAGCACTCTCGCGACCTTTCGCCCTGGATCTAAACCATGGCACCCCCGGGACGGGCGAGACGACGATGCGCGGAAAGCTCTCCCGAAAGGCAGGCAATGCGCAGACTATCCACCATCGCCGCCGTCACCGGAATCACCGTCGTGCTGGCCGCTCCGGTCGCCGGGGCGGCCGACGGCAAGGGCTGGGTGCCGTACCGCACCCAGCCCTTCGACGCCGTCGGCCGATGCTCCTTCACCGTCCACGGCGACATCGTCCAGGACGAGGAGGAGGTCCGGACCGACGCGACGTTCCCGGACGGCTCGCCGCGGATCCAGGAGTTCCGCGGACCGCTCGTGATCCGCTTCACCAACACGGGCAACGGCAGGTCGGTCGTTCGCGACGTGTCCGGCTACGGCCGGGTCGAGAACAAGGAGAACGGCGGATCCGTCTGGTATTTCGGCGAAGGCGCGGCCATCGGCATTCCGATCGGCAACACCGCCTACCCGCCAGGCGAGTACATCGTGCACGGCCGATCCTGGTACACGATCCAGCCGGACGGCGCCCGAAAGATCTGGGATCGGCACGCGGACGTGGAGAACCTGTGCCGGACGCTGGCCTGAGCTGAGGGAACCGGAGAGCGCCGTGGCCGCGGGGCGTCGCGGCCGCGGCGCTTTCCACCGATGATCGTCTTGTGTCTCCCGGCCTCACGAGCGACGATCGACTCTGATCGACGAGTCAGCGAGGAGTCGCCGGTGTACGACGTTCTGGTGGTCGGTGGCGGGCACAACGGCCTCGTCGCCGCCGCGTACCTCGCGAAGGCCGGACTGTCGGTGTGCGTCTGCGAGGCGCGCGACGTGGTGGGCGGCGCGGCGGTGAGCGAGCATCCGTTCGGCCCCGACTACACGGTCACGTCCCTGTCGTACGTGGTCAGCCTGCTTCCTCCCGCGCTGATCCGCGATCTGCGGCTGGACCGCCACGGGTACCACGTCTACCCGCAGGGTCCCTACTTCGCGCCGCGCGCCGACGGCGGCCATCTCCGGCTGCCCGGCGATCCGGGGCGGCGGCGGGAGGAGATCGGCCGGTTCTCCCCTCGGGACGCCGCGGCGTACGAGCGCTGGGACGCGTGGATGGACGAGTTGGGCGCCGTCCTCGGCCCGCTGCTCGAACGGATCCCGCCCCGGCTCGGCTCGCGCCGCCCCGCCGATCTGCTCGGCCAGGCCAGGCTGCTGCGCGTGCTGAAGAACATCGACGTGCGCTCGGCCGTCGACGTCACCCGCATCCTCACCGACAGCATCGCCGACCTGGTCGAGGACCGGTTCGAGTCCGACGCGATGCGGGGCGTGCTGTCGGTCAGCGGGGTGATCGGCACGTGGGCGGGGCCGCGCTCGGCCGGCACCGCGTACGTCATGCTCCATCACCACGTCGGCGAGACCACGTGGGGGTTCCCGCGCGGCGGCATGGGCGGGGTGACCAAGGCCCTCGCGGCCGCGGCCCGCGACTTCGGCGCGGAGATCCGCACGTCGGCGCCGGTGGCCCGGATCGACGTCTCCGGCGGGCAGGTCACCGGCGTCACACTGGAGTCCGGCGAGGATCTGTCCGCGCGTACCGTCATCACCACGACCCACCCGGCCATCGCGTTCCTGCGGTTGCTGGACCGCGGCGACCTGCCGGAGGACTTCGTCACCGACATCGAGCGCTGGCGGACCCGCAGCGGCACCGTCAAGATCAATCTGGCGGTGGACCGGCTGCCGCGGTTCCGGGGAGTCGACGGGTTCGATCCCGAGGCGCACGGCGGCACGATCGTGCTGGCCGAGTCCCTGGACGACGTCGAGGGCGCCTTCCAGGACGCGGTCGCCGGACGTCCTGCGGCACTGCCGTTCGCCGACGTCTGCATCCCCAGCGTGTTCGACGACTCGCTCGCGCCGGAGGGCCACCACATCGTCTCGATGTTCACCCAGTGGGTGCCGCACACGTGGCACGCGTCGCAGCCGCGCGCGGAACTGGAGGCCTACGCCGACCGGGTGGTCGCCCGGATGGAGGCGGTCGCGCCGGGCTTCACCTCGTCGGTGCTGCACCGCCAGGTGATCGGCCCGTACGACATGGAGCACGAGTACCACCTCATCGGCGGCAACATCTTCCACGGCGAGCTGACCCCCGGCCAGATGTTCCACGCACGTCCCGCGGCCGGTTACGCCGACCTGCGCACGCCGATCACCGGGCTGTACCAGGCCGGCTCGGCGACCCACGGCGGCGGAGGCGTCACGGGCGTACCGGGCCGCAACGTCGTACGCCAGGTGCTGAAGGACCGCCGCGGCCGGCGATGAGTCACCGCCGGCCCGTCCGCGTCGCGGCGGGCAGTAGGGGCGCGTGGCTCGCCGGCGCGCTCCTCGAAGAAACCTGTCGTGGACGGGATGTGGCGCGGAGGTCTCAACGCTGTGGCCGCTGGATCACATCAGCACCATAAACCCCGCCGGACACGCCGATCGCAGCTACAGGTCACCGGATGTCGATGTCCTCGAGACATCATGAAACCGCAGGTAGAGCACTAATTCCTTGATCACCACAGTGAACGAATTAGGCGATTTGTCATTTAATGCCCGACTTTTGAGGGACCGCCGGACTAACTAGAGTGATCCGGTAATCGGCCGTCTGGCCATTGGCCTATTTCGAGGATCACTAATGGCAAGAGCCCTGCCCCCGTAGCTACGGCGGGCCGGTCGGGAGAGCAGCCACTCTCCTAACCGGCCCTCAACGAACTACCCCGGTCTCGCCCTCGTCCAGGCACTACAGAGGAGTTCGCTGTGCCATGTAAGCAACAGGTTCCCCAGCCGTCAACCGCCGCAACAAGCACCCGCCCCGTCAGTGACCCACCTCACCAGGGGGGTTGCTGATGACTGCGTGGTTCACCACCCACGTTCCCCCATGTGAACACGATTTCGGTCCCGAGCTGCTTCCGGACACGATGTGTCTGAGGGAGTGCGGCACCGCCTATGGCGAGTGGTCCGACGAGAATGCACACGTCGCCGACGTCCAGCCGCTTCCGCTACATTTCCCGACGCGTGAGGAAGAACCGCCGGAGCTCTTCTCCGGAGAGATTCCGCTCCAGGTCGAGCAGCATTGACAAGCGAGGGGTGACTCACGGCCGGCGGCGGAGCATCACTCCGCCGCCCGGTCCGTTCCTCGGCGCCGGCTCGCGTGTGCGCTCTCCAGGCCGCTCGCGCCCGAGTCGAACGGCGGACCGTCCCACGCACGAATTCGGTTGAACCGTCGCCGGGCCGCCACCCGTCCAAAGCCCTCACATGAGTCGTTCGACCTCGCCTCGGTGCCGCATGTGCTCAGCCACGTCCTGCGGCGGCTGCGCGACCCGCCCGCGAGGGCACATCACCGCTGCGTCGAGGCTCCTGCTCTACGGCCCAGGTCAGTGTCGTGGTGGTCGACCGCGACCTGCCGCTCGGCTGTCCGGCGTCGGCCGGATCATCGCCGCGGACGCGCAGGAGTGGAGGCTGCGGGAGGCGAGGCATTTCACCGCGACCGACACCCTTTTGGCCCCGACCGACGAAGAGCCCGCTCGATACATGCGGGTACTGAGCGGTGAGGCCGCTATGGAGCACGCGTTCACGTGCGTCGGCGCGGACGACGCGCTCGAGCCGGCGGTACGGCCGACCGCGTCAGGCGGGACCATCGTGGTCAGCGCGCTGTTCCTCGAGGCCATCGAACGGATGCCAGTCGCGCCGATCGACTTGCTGCGCGGGCAGCAGACGATGATCGGTTCGGTGTACGGCTCCGTCAGCCGGCGGGTCGGCGTGACCGAGGTCCTGCGGCACCACCGGTCCGACGCGTGGCGGATCGCGGAGCTGGTGAGCCGGTCGTATGGACTGGAGGAGATCGCCACGGCCTACGAGGACCGGGCGGCCGCCCGGAACCTCTGCGGCGCGATCCGATTCGACTGGCGTGGAACACCATGCCCGCCCGCGCCGTGGGCCGGCCGTTGCGGGAACGGCCGGCCCAGCCGCGTTCAGCGTGCGACGGGCCGCATGAAGGCGAGCGCGACGACAAGGGCCACCGCGACGAACGCCGTCGCCACCGTGAAGGCGACCCCGGTGCCGTGGACGGCGCCGCCGTGCCGGCTCGCCGTGCCGAAGACCGAGACCAGCACGGCCATCCCCAGGGCCCCGCCGACCTGCTGCATGGTCTGCAGCAGCCCGGACGCCGCCCCGGAGTCCTCCCGGCGCACGCCGGACAGGATCGTGAGGGTGAGGGGCAGGAACACGATGCCGGCCCCGACGCCGAAGAGGATCAGCGGCCCGAGCAGGGCCCCCGCGTACCCGCTCGAGGCCGACAGGCGCGTCAGCCAGCCCATCCCGGCCAGCATGACCGGCAGGCCCGCCAGCATCAGCCGCCGCGCGCCGAACCTCGGCACGAGCCGCGGCGCCAGGCGCGCGACGCCGAACAGCAGCCCGGTCATCGGCAGGAACGCGAGCCCGGCCTTCAGCGGGCTGAAGCCGAGGGAGTTCTGCAGGAACTGGACGAGGAAGAAGAACATCCCGAACATGGCCGCTGCGAGCAGCAGCATGCCGGAGTAGGCGCCCGCGCGGGCCCGGTCGGCGAACAGGCGGAGCGGCACCACCGGCTGCGCGGCCCGTGCCTCGACCGCCACGAACGCCGCGAGCAGGACCACCCCGGCGGTGATCGCCAGGAGCGTCGTCGTGTCGCCCCAGCCCGCGTCGGCGGCGCGGATGAACGCGTAGACGAGGGCCACCATGCCCGTGACGGAGGTGACCGCGCCGGCGAGGTCGAGCCGGCCCCGGTGCCGTTCGGTCTCCTCCAGGAACACCGGGGCGAGCAGCAGCACCAGCGCTCCCACCGGCACGTTGATGAACAGGACCCACCGCCAGGAGGCCCAGTCGGTGAGAACTCCGCCCAGGATCAGGCCGACGGACGCGCCCGCCGAACTGGTCGCGGAGAAGATGCTGAGAGCGCGGTTGCGTTCGGGTCCCTCGGCGAAGTTGGTGGTGATGAGGGCGAGCGCGCCGGGCGCCGCGAGCGCCGCGCCCGCGCCCTGGACCGCGCGGGCGGCGAGCAGCCACGCGGCCGAGGTGGCGAACCCGCCCGCCAGTGAGGCGAGAGTGAACACCGCGATGCCGGTGACGAACACCCGGCGGCGGCCGAGGATGTCGCCGGCGCGCCCGCCGAGCAGCAGCAGGCCGCCGAACGTGAGCGAGTAGGCGTTGCTGACCCACGAAAGGCCGGTCGCGGAGAAGTGCAGGCTGAGCTGGATCTTGGGCAGGGCGACGAAGACGACGGTCGCGTCGAGCACGACCATGAGCTGGCACGCGACGATCACGGCCAGCGAGATCCCGGGATGACGCGCGTGCCGCGCCGGTCCGCCGGTGAGCGGCGTGCCCCGCGGGGAGACGGTCTGCTGGGACATGAGTCATAGACTCCTTACTGCTGGAAGTGCACCGGGTGTCCCCCGAAGTGGCTGTCGGGGCCGCCCGGAACTAACCGGAGGGTGCCTCCGTTACGATACGGAGGTATCCTCCGGTACGCAACCGTGTCCGGAGGAGCGATGACGACCGCCGATCAGCGCCCCATGCGCGCCGACGCGCGCCGCAACTACCAGCGGCTGCTCGACGAGGCCAAGGTCGCCTTCCTCGAACACGGCGCCGACGCCCCGCTGGAGGACATCGCCCGGCGCGCGGAAGTGGGCATCGGCACGCTCTACCGCCACTTCCCGACCCGCCTGGCGCTCCAGGCCGCCGTGTACCAGGAGCAGGTCGACGACCTGTGCGCCAAGGCGTACGAACTGCTCGACGACGAGCGGAGCGGGAACGCGCTGGCGGCCTGGATGCGCTCGTTCGCCGAGTACGCCACGAGCAGGCGCGGGCTGATGCAGACGCTGAAAGAGGTCATCGACACGCGCTCGGACCTGTTCGCCCGCTGCCACGACGAGATCCGGGGCGCGGCCGGCGCGGTGCTCGCCGAGGCCCAGCAGGCCGGCACCGTACGCCCCGAGGTGACCGTCGAGGACCTGCTGCGCCTCACCCACGGGCTCTCCGTGGCGACCCAGTCGGCCCCGGAGACCACCGAGCGCCTGCTCTCCTACCTCCTGGACGGTCTCCGCCCGCAGCCCTGATCGGCTCGTTTGCCGGGAATGCCCAGGTCAGAGCGGTTCGTTTAGCTCCTGAGGTCCTCCAGACCGGAAGGAGATCGGGTGACGGCGATCGCCGAGCGCACCAGGCACGCGGCGGGCAGGGCGGAGCGGATCCGCGTATTCCTCATTCTGGGTGCGCTGAGCGCCATCGGCCCCCTGTCGATCGACATGTACCTGCCGGCCCTGCCGAAGCTGACCCGTGACCTGTCGGCCGGCCCCTCCCTCGTCCAGCTCACGCTCACGGCGTGCATGATCGGCCTGGCCGCCGGCCAGGTGATCGCCGGTCCGATCAGCGACATGTGGGGCCGCCGGCGGCCGATGTTCGCCGGCATCGCGATCTACACGGTCGCCTCGCTGGCATGCGTCGTCGCGCCCAACGTGGAACTGCTGGTGGCGCTGCGGCTGATCCAGGGCGTGTCCGGCGCGGCGTGCATCGTGATCTCCCGGGCGGTGGTCCGCGACATGCACGACGGGCCGGCCGCGGCCCGGTTCTTCTCGCTGCTGATGCTGGTCAACGGCATCGCGCCGGTGGCCGCCCCGGTGATCGGCGCGCAGGTGCTGCGTTTCACGGACTGGCGGGGCGTGTTCGGCGTCCTCGCCCTCCTCGGCCTGCTGATGACGCTGTCGATGCTCGGGTTGCGTGAGACGCTCCCGGCCGAGCAGCGGCACACGGGCGGGCTCCGGGCGGCCGTACGGACCTTCGGGGAACTCTGTGCCGACCGGATCTTCATGGGGTACGCGCTGGCGGGCGGATTCGCGTTCGCGGCGATGTTCGCCTACATCTCCGGATCACCGTTCGTGGTGCAGAACATCTACGGCCTCTCGCCCCAGGACTACAGCCTGATCTTCGCCGTGAACTCCCTGGGCATCGTGGCGTTCGGACAGGTCAGCGGCCTTCTGGTCGGCCGGGTGCGGCTGATCACGCTGCTGCACGCGGGGCTGCTGGTCTCGCTGGCCGGGGGCGTGCTGCTCCTCGTCGCCGTGTTCGGCGGGCTGGGCCTGCCGGGGGTGCTGCCGGCCCTGTTCCTCGTGGTCTCCGCGATCGGCCTCACCCTGCCGAACTCCACCGCGCTCGCCCTGACGGGCCGGCCGGCGAACGTCGCGGGCAGCGCGTCGGCCCTGTTCGGCCTGCTGCAGTACGTCGTCGGCGCCCTCGCCGCACCACTGGTCGGGCTGGCCGGCGGCCACTCGGCCGCGCCGATGGCGATCGTCATCGCCGCCTCGGCGGCCATGGGCATCGTCCTGCTCGCCGCTCTGGCCAGGGGCCACCGCCCGGCGGGCTGAGCCGGGATCGGCCGTGCGGCGGCGGCATCGACCGATCGGTTGATGCCCGGATCCAACCGGAGCGCACCCTGGTGGTCGATCCGGCGCTGTGTCCCCGCGGGCGATGCTCATGACCGTACCCAGGACACCCGAGGAGCACGGTCATGCCGGTCATCGAAGTCACCAACCTGCACAAACGCTACGGCGACACCGTCGCCGTCGACGACGTCTCGTTCAGCGTCGAGAGGGGCGAGATCTTCGGGATCCTCGGCCCCAACGGCGCCGGCAAGACCACCACCGTCGAATGCGTGGAGGGACTGCGCGCCCCCGACCGGGGCCGCGTCTCGGTGCTCGGGCTGGATCCGCGGCGCGACCGCGCCGAGCTCACCCAGCGGGTCGGCGTGCAGCTCCAGGAGAGCGAGCTGCCGGAGAAGATGAAGGTCGCCGAGGCCGTCGCGCTGTACGGCTCCTTCTACCGCCGGCCCGCCGACGGGGCGCGGCTCATCGACGAGCTCGGCCTCGCCGACAAGCGTGACACCCGGTTCGGCAAGCTGTCCGGCGGCCAGAAGCAGCGCGTGTCGATCGCGCTGGCACTGGCGGGCAGCCCCGAGATCGCGGTGCTGGACGAGCTGACCACCGGGCTCGACCCGCAGGCTCGCCGGGACACCTGGCAGCTCATCGAGCAGGTACGGGATCGGGGCGTCACGATCCTGCTGGTCACGCACTTCATGGAGGAGGCCGAGCGGCTCTGCGACCGCATCGCGGTGATCGACTCGGGCCGGGTCGTGGCGATCGACACGCCCGCCGGGCTCGTGTCACGCGTCGATCCCGAGCAGCGCATCCGGTTCCGGCCCTCGCCGGCGCTGGACGACCGGATGCTCAGGGAACTGCCCGAGGTGCACACCGTGGTGCGGTCCGGCGACCACCTCACGGTGACCGGCACGGGCGCCCTGCTCCAGGCGGTCACCTCCATGCTCGCCCGCAACGACATCATCGCCGCCGACCTCCGGGTCGAGCAGACCAGTCTCGACGACGCCTTCGTCGCCCTCACCGGTCGTCGCATCACCCAGGAGGCCTGAGATGTTCGCCCGGATCACCCTCATGGAGCTCAAGCTCACCCTCCGCGAAGTCGTCGTGCCGCTGTTCGTGCTGGTGCTGCCGCTGGGGTTGCTGCTCGGCTTCGGCTTCCAGCCCGGCAGCCGGCACCCGGACGCCCACCTGGGCGGGCAGACCAGCGCCGCGTACATCGCCGCGATCGGCGCGGGCATCTGCCTCGCCATCCTCGGGCTGAACGTGCTGCCCACCGCGCTGGCCGGCTACCGCGAGAAGGGCGTGCTGCGCCGCCTGGCCACCACGCCCGTACGCCCCGTCTACCTGCTCGCCGCCCAGATCGTCCTGTACGCGGCGGCGGCCCTGTTCACCGTGGCGGTCCTCATCGCGGTCGGGAACGTGCTGTTCGGCACTCCGGTGCCCAAGGCCCTCCCCGCCTTCCTCGCCGCACTGCTGCTCGGGATCGCGGCCCTGTTCGCGATCGGGCTGCTGGTCGCGGCCGTGGCGCCCAGCGGTAGGGCCGGCCAGGGAATCGGCATGATCCTCTTCTTCCCGAACCTGTTCCTCGGCGGCGTCTACATCCCCCGCGAGGCGATGCCGGCGGTGCTGCGGGACATCGGCGACTACTCACCGCTCGGCGCGACCCTCAAGACGATGCGGGACGCCTGGATGGGGACGGAACCGCGGGTCGCCCAGTTGGCCATAATGGCGGCGTACGCCGTCGTCGCCGGGTTCGCCGCGACCAAGCTCTTCAGGTGGGAATGACCGTGCCGCTGCCGCTCGGCGGATGGGAACGACGCGAGGCCCTCATGCTTCGCGTCATTCCGCACTGCGCGCTCGCGGTCTCGGTCATGCTGCTGCTCTTCTCGCGGTCCAGCCCGCTACCGCGCCTGCTCACCGCGCTCGGCCTCACGCTGGTCGCCGAGGTCTGGCTGCTCCTGATGAACGGCCACGGCCCCGCGTGGACCCGGCGGCCGAGCGCGAGGGCCGTGCACTTCGCGGTGTTCACGCTCCTGTCCGCCGCGCTCGTCTATCTGAACCCGCTCTACGGGTTCTTCGCCTGGAGCGGCTACCTCCAGGTGCCGGCCCTGCCGGCCCGCGCGCGGTGGGCCGGCGTGGTCGCCACGGCGGCGATCGTCTCCAGCACCTACGTCGGCGGGTTCCAGCACATCGACGGGTCCACGGTCGCCCTCTTCCTCATCTTCACGGCGGCGAACGTCGGTCTCGGCGGCGGATTCCTGTTCGTGAACACGATGCTCGGCCGCCAGCACGACCGGCAGCGGGAGATGCTCGACGACCTCGCCGAGGCCAACGCCCAGTTGGAGGCCGCCCTCGCCGAGAACGCCGGGCTGCACGCCCAGTTGCTGCTCCAGGCGCGCGAGGCCGGCGTCCTGGACGAGCGCGCCCGGATGGCGCGGGAGATCCACGACACCCTCGCGCAGGGGTTCACCGGGATCATCGCCCAGATCGAGGCCGCGCGGCAGAACCCGGACCAGTGGCGGCGTTTCGCCGATCAGGCCCAGGCCCTGGCGCGGGAGAACCTCTCCGAGGCCCGCCGGTCCGTGGCGGCGCTGCGGCCCGAACGGCTGGAGCAGGCGCACCTGCCCGAGGCGATCACCGGCATGAGCGAACGCTGGTCGCAGACCACCGGCGTCGCGGTCGGGGTCGAGACCACCGGCGAGCCGCGGCCGATGCTCGCGGACGTGGAGGTCGCGCTGTTCCGCGTCGCGCAGGAGGCCCTGACCAACGTCGCCAAGCACGCCAAGGCCACCCGGGTCGGGCTCACGCTGTCGTACATGGACGACGTCGTGCTGCTCGACGTACGCGACGACGGCGTCGGCTTCGAGCCCGGCGACGCGGGAGGCGGGTTCGGTCTGTCGTCGATGCGGCAGCGGCTGCTGCGCGTCGCGGGGAACCTGGCCGTCGAGAGCAGTCCCGGGGAGGGGACCGCGGTGAACGCGAGCGTCCCCGCCCTTCCCGCCGGAGGAGGAGCATGATCCGTCTACTCATCGTCGACGACCACCCGATCGTCCGCGACGGCCTGCGCGGCGTCTTCGCCGCCGAGCCCGACCTGGAGGTGGTGGCCGAGGCGGCCGACGGCGCGGAGGCGGTGCGCCGGGCCGGCGACGCCGACGTCGTGCTCATGGACCTGCGCATGCCCGGCATGGGCGGCGTGGCGGCGATCGAGCGGCTGCGTGAGACGGTCCCCGACGTACGCGTGCTGGTGCTGACCACGTTCGACACCGACAGCGACGTCCTACCCGCCATCGAGGCGGGAGCGACGGGCTACCTGCTCAAGGACGCGCCGCGCGAGGAACTGCTGCGCGCGGTCCGCTCCGCCCACCGGGGCGAGTCGGTGCTGTCGCCGGCGGTCGCGGGCCGCCTGATGGGGCGGGTCCGGCGGCCGTCCGACGGCGCGCTGAGCAAGCGCGAGCGCGAGGTGCTCGCCCTCATCGCCGACGGCACCACGAACCGCGAGGCGGCCAAGCGCCTGTTCGTCAGCGAGGCGACCATCAAGACGCACCTGCTGCACATCTACGAGAAACTCGGCGTCCGCGACCGCGCCGCCGCCGTCGGCGAGGCGTACAAACGCGGCCTGCTCTCCTGAGAGATCACCGTTACGACGTGCGGGAGCGGCGCCGGCGCTCGCGGCGGAGGGCCACGGACTGCGTGCCGGCGCCGGCGATCAGAGTCACCGCCATGGCGGCGATGAGCCACCGGGGCGGCGCGAGCAACCGGCCGGAGAACACGTCGTACGCGAGGAGGACGAAGAAGACCGCGCTACAGGCCCAGCTCGCCACGACCCATCCCCTGGCGGGGCCGTACAGGCGTTCGATCATCGCTACCTCCGGGCGCCGTTCCGGCGTACAGCCTAGAAGCCGCGCGGGCTCGGTGGCTCAGGCGCCGAAGAAGTCCGTCAGCGCGGGGGCGAGGGCGTCCGGGGACACGTCGTGGGTCTGGCCGTCCAGCGTCCGGTGCCCGGCCTGCGGGATCGCGTCCGCGGTGGCCTTCGCCGCGTGCCGGAGGACCTCCGGGCTCGCTCCGCCGGAGAGGACCAGAGTCGGCACGGTCACCGCCGAGGCCAGGCTCCGGGGCACCCGGCCGTCTCCGAGCAGCGCGTCGTCGTAGGCGAGCGTCGGGGCGATCGCCTCCAGCGCGGACCAGCCCGGCTGCGCGCGCATGCCCTCCACCGCGTACGGCGGGACGCCCACGTTCGTCATGAACAGGGCCACCGCGTCGCCCCTACGGCCGGCGGCGAGCAGCTCGGTGAGCCGCCCGGTGTACTCGCGCCGCCGCGCCCCGCCCTCGACGTCGGCCTCGGACGTGAAGGGCGGCTCGTACAGCGCCAGCCGGACGATGCCCGGCCCGGACGCCGCCGCCGCGAGCGCGAGGGCGGCGCCGGAGGAGATCGCGTAGACATGAGCCGCACCGCCGGCCTCCACGATCAGCGCGCGCAGGTCCTCGACCTCCCGCGCCACCGCGTACGGCGGGGTGTCCGTGCTCTCGCCCCGGCCGCGGCGGTCGTACGCGTAGACGGTGAACGCGTGTCGCAGCCGGGCGGCGAGCGGCCGCATCGGTCCCCCGCCCCGGTGGCACATGGCCCCGTCCACGAGGATGAGCGGCGGTCCGCTGCCGTCGCGCTCGTAGGCGATCGTGGTGCCGTCGGCGGACGTCACTTTCGGCATGGCGTGCTCCTCAGTCGTCGAGACCGGCCAGGTAGGCGTCGAAGCGGTCGAGGCTGGTGGCGAAGCCGGCCTGCGCCTCTGCGCTGCGGTACGCCTCGGGGACGTTCGTCTGGTGGGTGACGACCTCGGTGCGCCCGTCACCGAGGTCGGTGAAGGTGATCGTGGTGTGCATGCCGCCCTCGACGTCCGACTCGATCCACCCGAGGCGGTGCGGCCGGTTGACCTCCGTGTACACGGCTCGCATGGTGTACGTGCCGCCGTCGGCGTCGCTCACCATGGTGGTCTCGAAGGCGCCACCCGGACGCAGGTCGATGACGATGTTCTCGACCGGGGTGGTCGTGCCGGCCGGGCCCCAGAAGTGGGCCAGGTGTTCCGGCGTGGTCATGCAGTCGAACAACAGCTCCGGCGACGCCCGGTGCACGCGCCGGAAGGTGAGCTCCCCCGTCTCGGTCATCGTCCTGTCCCCTCACCCTCGTCCCGTGCGGCGCGCAGGGCCGCGAGGTGCGCGTCGAGGCGGTCGTGGCGGTCGGCCCAGACCCGCCGATGGTCTTCGATCCAGCCGACGGCCGCGTCGAGACGGACGGGCTCCAGGACACAGGGCCGGGACTGGCCGGTACGGGTCCGGGAGATGAGCCGGGCCCGTTCGAGCACCTTCAGGTGCTTGGAGACCGCCTGCTGCGTCATCGCGAAGGGTTCGGCGAGCTGGTTCACCGTCGCGTCGCCGCGCGCGAGGCGCTCCAGGATCGCACGCCGGGTGGGATCGGCCAGGGCCGAGAACACCAGGCTCAGATCGTCTTCCACGACTGTCATGCGCCGACCGTACTCACAACCGATCGATTGCACAACCGTTGGGTTGTCTAAGACGCGCCGGCCCCCGTGACGGCGCGGGCGGAGAGGGCGGCGAAGCGGGCCGGATCGGGCTTCTCCCGGCTCAGGTACGTCCCGGCGATCGCGCACAGGAAGCCGGCCGGGATCGAGACCAGCGCCGGGTTCTCCAACGGGAACCACGAGAAGTCGACGCCGGCCGGCAACAGGGACCGGTGCGCGCCTGTGACCGGGTCGACGCCGCCGGAGACCACGGGTGAGAAGACCACGAGCAGCACGGCGGTCAGCAGGCCGCCGTAGATGCCGGCCACCGCGCCGCCGCCGTTGAAACGCCGCCAGCACAGGCTCAGGACGATGGCGGGCAGGTGTGCCGAGGCGGCCACGGCGAACGCCAGGCCGACGAGGAACGCCACGTTGAGGTGCCGCGCGAAGACCGCCAGCGCGACGGCGGTCGCGCCGACGAGCACGGCGGCGACCCGCGCGACGGCGATCTCCTGACGCTCCCGTGGCCGGCCGAGCATCAGCACGTGCCCGAACAGGTCGTGCGCCAGCGAGGTCGAGGCGGCCATCATCAGGCCCGCGACCACGGCCAGGATGGTCGCGCAGGCCACGGCGGCGACGAAGGCGAGCAGCACGTCGCCGCCGGCCGGCCCGGCGAGATGCCGCCCCAGCGCGCCGGCGAGCTGGGGCACGGCCGCGTTGCCGGCCGGGTCCTGGGTGGCGATCTCGCGCCGGCCGACCAGCGCGGCGGCGCCGAAGCCGAGGATCGGGGTCATCAGGAAGAAGGCGCCGATGAGCCCGATCGCCCAGTTCACCGACGCCCGGGCGGTCGGGGCGTCCGGCACCGTGAAGACGCGGCCGGCAATGTGCGGGAGGCCGGCGGGGCCGAGCCCGAGCGCCAGGGCGAGGCTGATGAGGTCCAGGTCGCCGGCCGGGCGCCCCAGCCGCAGGCTCGGCCCCAGGAAGGCGTCGCCGTGACCGCTCTCCCGTCCCGCCGCCCCGAGCAGGCCGCTCACGTCGAAGCCGAAGCGCCCGAGGACGAGGCCGGTCAGCGCGACGCCGGCCGTCATCAGCAGCACGGTCTTGACGATCTGCACCCAGGTCGTGCCCTTCATCCCGCCGAACCCGACGTAGAGGACCATGAGCGCGCCGACGACCGTGATCGTCAGCGTCTCCGCCGTTCCGGCGGACACGCCGAGGAAGGTCGTGCCCGGCCGGACGCCGAGCAGCAGCGCGACCAGCGCTCCGGCGCCGACCATCTGGGCGACGAGGTAGAACACCGACACCGTGACCGTGGAGACGGCTCCCGCGACGCGCACCGGCCCCGGCCGCCGCGCGCGGGACGCGGGCACGTCGGCGAGGGTGAACCGTCCGGCGTTGCGCAGCGGCCCGGCCAGCAGGAGCACCGGAACCCAGGCCACGAGCGAACCGACCGAATAGATGAAACCGTCAAAGCCGGACAGCGCGATCATCCCGGAAATGCCGAGAAATGAGGCCGCCGACATATAGTCGCCGGCGAGCGCGAAGCCGTTCTGCCGCGCCGAGAACGCACGACCGCCCGCGTAGAAGTCGGCGGCGCCGCCGGTGTGCGAACGCGCCCAGAGTGTGATGCCGAGCGTGACGCAGACGAACCCGGCGAAGAGCACGAAGGTGAGCAGGCGCGCGTCGCCGGAGACGGCGTCCGTCGTCACCTCCTCCGCCCGGTGCGCTCCGGGGCCGTCGCGTCGGCGACGACCTGCGCCGCCGACGGGTCGAGCGTCTCGCGGGAGTGGCGGGAGTAGCGCCGGGCCAGCACGAACGTGGCCGCGAACTGGAGGATCCCGAACACCAGGGCGACGTTGACGTGCCCGGCCAGGCGGTGGCCCATCAGGCCGCGGGCGAAGACGCACGCGACGACGAAAAGGAGATACCACGCGAAGAACAGAGCACTGACGACCAGCACAGCTCGCCCCATTCGCCGCCTCAGAACTATAAAGCGTTCATCCTGGTTTATTGCGACATAACGCGCGTCCGGTGATTCTGCCATTCCGCCATGAGAGCAGAATCCGCTCGCGCGCATTCGCCTTTTCCCCGGAATTGCAGTGGCCGACCTCTCAGGAGGACCGGTGCGCGGCGGCGAGCAGGTCGACCGAGACCTTCCAGAGGCGTTCCGCCTTTCGCGGGTCGAGGGCGTGGTCCGCCACGCCGCGGCGTACGCCCGGCGTGAAGGGCACGGCCTCCTGGCAGTCCTCGAAGTACCTGCCGGCGACACCCTGGACGAGCGGCGACGCGGCGAGCAGGACGGACGTCGCCGCGCCCTGTTCGACGTTCTTGACCGAGACGCCGGTGGCGGCGCCCGGGTCGAACGACGCCGGCGCGGGGGGCATGTGCCGGGACAGGCCGGTGCTCCAGATCCGGCCGGGGTTGAGCGCGTTCACGGCGACGCCGTCGCCGGCCCACCGCTTGGCGGCCTCCACGGCGAAGAGGACGTTCGCCGTCTTGGACTGGGAGTAGGCGGCCCACGGGTCGTAGGGGCGGTGCGTGAAGTGGATGTCGTCGAAGCGGACCTCGCCGTTGACATGGCCCACGGAGCCGACCACGACGACGCGCGCCCCGCCGGCCGTACGAAGTGCGTCGTGCAGGCCGGTGGCGAGGGCGAAGTGGCCGAGGTGGTTGGTGGCGAACTGCAGCTCCCAGCCCTCGGACGTGCGGGTCTCGGGGGTGGCCATGACGCCGGCGTTGTTGACGAGGATGTGCAGCGGCCCGTGCCAGCCGGCCACGAACGCGCCGACCGATCCCTGGTCGGCGAGGTCGAGGGGCGCGACGAGCACGCCGCCGTTCCCGGTGATTTCGGCCGCGACCTTCTCGCCCGCCTCGACGTCACGGACGGCCAGGGTGACTTCGGCGTTCGCGGCGGCCAGGGCGCGGGCGGTCTCGACGCCGATACCCGAGGAGGCGCCGGTCACGACGGCTCGGCGGCCGGTCAGGTCCACACCCTCGATGACGTCGGAGGCCGTCGATTCGGCGCCGAAGCCCGTGGTGATCCGCGTACTTGTCATGTCGCTCCGCTCCTCGCGATCGCTATGCTGTTAAGCGGAGCCGGGTCCGCTTACACAGGCGAGACTAAGCGGAGTCGGCTCCGGATGGCAAGTCGTTCGACATGGAGGGGACGCTTCGTGGCTTCATCCGACGGTGCGGGACGGTCGCTGCGCGCCGACGCCCAGGCCAATCACGACCGCCTCCTGGAGGTCGCGGCCAAGGCGTTCGCCGAGGACGGGGCCGATGCGTCGCTGAAGGCGATCGCCAAGGAGGCGGGCGTCGGCATCGGGACGCTCTACCGGCGCTTTCCGACGCGGGAGATCCTCGTCGAGGCCACGTACCGCAGCGAGTCGGCTCGGCTCTGCGCCTCCGCCGGCGACCTCCTGCGGCACATGCCCGCGGTCGACGCCCTGCGCGTGTGGATGGAGCGGTTCCTCGGCTACCTGGCGACCAAGCGCGGCATGGCCGAGTCACTGCGCGCCGTACTGACCAACGACGACGACCTGCGACTGAAGACGCGCGGCATGCTGATCGACGCTCTGGGGCTGCTGCTGCGCGAGAGCGAGGAGCAGGGGACGGTACGCGACGGCCTCGACCCGGCCGACGTCGTCATGGCACTCGGCGGCATCGCGCTCATCGCGGGCGACCAGGACCAGCGCGACCTCGCCGGGCGGCTGCTAGATCTCCTCATGGCGGGCCTCACCGCGGGCTCCGTTCGGTAGTGGTTCCGGGCTAGATGTCCGGGTTTGACGGCTTCGTTGCGCATCGATCATGCTGGTCGGCGACCATCACTCCGACAGAGGGCGGCGACGTGCGCATCGGGCTGCTGGGGACCGGACCATGGGCGGAGATCGCGTACGGGCCCGCGCTCCGCGACCACCCCGAGGTCGAGTTCATCGGAACCTGGGGGCGCCGGCCGGAGGCGGCGGCCGCGATCGCCGAGACCTTCGGCGGCCGCCCGTACGCGGACGCGGACGCTCTGATCGCCGACTCCGAGGCGATCGCGATCGCGCTTCCCCCGGCCGTCCAGGCGCCGCTGGCCGCGCGCGCCGCACGGGCCGGACGCCACCTGCTGCTGGACAAGCCGCTCGCCGTGGACGTCGCGGACGCGCGGGCCGTCGTGGACGCGGCCACCGAGTCGGGCGTCGCGTCGGTCGTCTTCTTCACCACGCGCTTCACCGGCGAGCCGGCCAGATGGATCGACGAGCAGGCGGAACGCGGTGGCTGGTTCACCGGTCACGCGGACTGGCTGGGCGCGCTGGACAGCGGCGACAGCCCGTTCGCGAACTCACCGTGGCGGCGGCAGAAGGGCGGGCTGTGGGACGTCGGCCCGCACGCCCTGTCGGTGCTGCTGCCGATACTCGGCGACGTCGAGAAGGTCGCGGCGGCCGTCCCCGGCGCCGGCGACACGGTCAATCTGGTCCTGCGGCACGCGAGCGGCGCGTCGAGCACGGCGACGCTCAGCCTGACGGCCCCGCGCCCCGCCGCGGGCAACGGCGCGGAGTTCCGCGGCGAGTCCGGCGTCGTCTCGCTCCCGAAGAACGAGGAGACCTCGGTGACCGCGCTGGGCCGCGCGATCGACGCACTGCTCGAGTCGGCACGCACGGGCCGCGCACACGCATGCGACGTACGCTTCGGCCTCCGCGTGGTGGAGATCCTCGCCGAGGCCGAACAGCTGCTCTGACGCCACTGCCCACCGCGCCGACGGTCGGCACCGACCAACAGCGTTCGCCGAGCGGCGGACTCCCCGACGGGCACCCCCGCGCCGGCCGCGTGGCCCGCTGCGGCGTCTGGCGTGAAGCCGCCGGTCGGCGATCACCGCCCGCGCCGCCCCACGGTCAGGCCGGGGCGGCGATCACGTGGGTGAGGGCGGCGACACGGCGATACGGGTCGGTACGCCCGGCGCGTTCCTCGCACGCGAGGAGCGTGTCGAGCTCCGCACCCTCCGGAGGCGGAGCGTCGGAGGAAGCGAGGTCGGTGAACACCCGCACGCCGTACCACGCCCGCACCGCCAGACCGCGTTCGGCCAGCGCCGCGGTCAGGTCGGCGAGCCGGTCGGCGCGGGCGATGACCCCGATGCGGTTGCCGTAGGACATCCGGTCGAAGGCCGCTTCCGCCGTCTCCCAGTCGCCCTGGAGGCCGGGGCGCATCGCGAGCGCGTCGCCGTTCCGTACCAGCAGGGAGACCAGTCCCCCGGGGACGACCGTACGGGCGAGGGCGGCCAGCGGAGGGCCCGGGTCCTCGAAGTACATGAGGACGCCGTGGCACAACACCGCGTCGAAACCCGCGTCGGGGACCAGGTCCGCGAGTTCGGCGACGTCGCCGTGCACGATCCGCGCCCGCTCCCGTACCTCGGCGGGCTCCTCCTCGATCGCGGCCGTCAGGTCGGCGAGGAGCGCCGCGGAGGCGTCCACGCCGGTCACGTGGTGGCCGAGGCGGGCGAGCCGCAGGAGCTGAGTGCCCTGCCCGCACCCCACGTCGAGCACCCGAAGGGCCGGGCCGCCGGGAAGGTGCGCGGCGAGCTGCCTCGCCATCAGTTCCTGCCGGACGACCTGGCGCAGCGTTCCCAGCCGACCACGCCAGCGTTCCTCCCCAGGCGTGAAGCCCGTGGCCATGACGACTCCCTTCGGTCATGCCGCCTCTACCCACGAATGAATACAGCGATTCACTTGAATTATTCTTGAATAACCCGCCGAAACGGCGTGGCGTGTTTATCATCTCCAGGTAGGCAGAGCAACAAAGAAGGGTGAGCAATGGCGAACGATGAGCTGGTGAGAATCCTTCAAGAGCTCGGAGACAAGGGCTGGTAACGGAGCTGGCAACGGTCGCGGAAGCGCACCGCGACCACATGTCCGAACGGATCCCACACGGCCACGACATCATCGGGGCCGTTCGCGGATGCCAGGACGATCCGCCGTGCCGGCCGGTACGAGAGGTCGTTGTCTCGTTCGATCCGGAGACTCGGCGGATGCCGGGATCGTTTCCCAAAAACGAAAGAAGGCCCCTCCTGGGAAACCGGGCGGGCCTTCTTTCATATTTAGCCTGTGCACAGGCTGATTGAGACTACTTCCTTCGGTCTCTCAGCCTCGGCGGCGGGTGTTGGTGCGGCGGGTCGGCTCCGCGGTGGCCGGGTCCTCCGGCCACGGATGGCGTGGATAGCGTCCGCGTAGCTCCGCTCGTACGCTCCGGTAGCCCTCGCGCCAGAAGGAGGCCAGGTCCGCGGTGACCGCGGCGGGGCGGCCGGCCGGTGACAGCAGGTGTACGACGAGCGGTACCCCGGCGACGCGTGGGGCCTCCTGCCAGCCGAACAGCTCCTGCAGCTTGGCCGCGAGCACCGGCCGTTCGCCCGTGTAGTCGATTCGGATTCGCGAGCCGCTGGGCACGGTGACGCGTTCCGGCGCGACGTCGTCGAGGCGCGCCGCGCACTCCCACGGCAGCAGGCCGCGCAGTGCCGCCGCCACGTCGAGGCGCCGCAGGCCGGCGCGGTCGCGGGCGGCGGACGCCAGGTCCAGCGACGCGAGCAGGGCGTCGTCGTCCATCGCGGGCCAGGGCGGGCCGAGCGCGCGATGGCAGAAGGCGAGCCGCGCGCGCAGCGTCTCCGCGTCACGTGTCCAGGACAGCAGGCCCAGCCCCTCGCGGCGCAGCCCCTCTCGCAGCGCGGCGCGGACGAGTTCGGGGCGGGGATCGTCCAGGGGTACGGCGCCGAGTTCGATGGCGCCGAGCCGCTCGACCCGGCGGGCCACCACGTCGCCGTCGCGCCAGACGACCTCCTCCTCCACGGACGCCCCGACGGCGAGCCGCGCGGTCTCCTCATCGATCGGTACGGCCTGGCGGATGCGGGCCGACGGAGCACCCGCCGGCCGGTCGGCGACCGCGATGGCGAGCCAGCCGGACCCGGTCAGCCGCGACCCGCGCTCGGGGACGGCCGCCGTCCCCGACGCCATCAGGTAGCCGCCGTCCCGCGCCCGCGCCACCCGTTCGGGGAAGGCGAGCGCGACCACGATCCCGGCGGCCGTCTCGTCATCCGGCCCGGGAGCCCTCACGCCGCCGGAGCGTCCCGCCGCTCCGGACGCCCCCGCACCGCCGGACGCCGACACACGCGACGCCGCGGCGCCCCCAGAGGTCCCGGCGTCACCGGACACCCCCGCACGAGACGCACCAGCACCAGACCCTCCCCGCTCGCGAGACGCCGCCGCACCGGACGCCGACATACGCGACGCCGCGGCACCGCCGGACGTCCCGGCGTCACCGGATAGCCCCGCACGAGACGCCCCAGCAACACCAGACGCTCCCTGCCCGCGAGACGCCCCGGCACCGCCGGGTGCCGACATACGCGACGCCGCGGCGCCCCCGGACGTCCCGGCGTCACCGGACACTTTCGCCCTGGACGTCGCCGCATCGCCTGACGTTCCAGCACCACCAGACGCCGACGCGCCACCGGACGGCCTCCGCCCAGGAGACGCTTCGGCACCGCCGGACGCCGACACACGCGACGGCGCGGCGCTACCGGACGCCCCCGTATGAGACGCCACCGCGCCTCCAGACGCCACCGCCCCATCTGACGCTGCCGCGTCGCGGGGCAGGGCGCGTCGTAGGCGGCGTGCCTCGTCGCGGAAGGAGCCGTCGTGTCGCCGGGCGCGCCACTGGGCGACCAGGTCGTCGTCGCCGGTTCGGCGGTCGTCCGACAGCAGTGCCACGATCTCGGCGGCGCGTTCGCCCACGTGCGCGGCGCCGTCGATGAGGGCGCGGGCCAGCCGTGGGTGGACGCCGACGCGCGCCATCTCACGTCCGCGTTCGGTCGCGCGCCCGGCATCGTCCACGGCGCCGATGGCACGGAGTGTGGCGCGGGCCGCTCGCAGCGCGGCGGGCGGCGGCGGGTCGAGCAGCGCCAGCCCGGCGGCGTCCGGATCTCCCCAGCACGCCGCCTGGAGTGCGAAGCCGGTCAGGTCGGCCAGTTCGATCTCGGGGCGTGGCTGTTCGGGCAGCCGGTCGTGTTCGGCCGCGGACCAGCAGCGGTACACCCGGCCCGGTGCCTCGCGCCCGGCACGGCCGGCCCGCTGGTCCGCCGTCGCCCGCGAGGAACGTACGGTGGCCAGCGCGCCGAGGCCGCGCGCATGGTCCACGCGAGGTTCGCGCGACAGGCCGGAGTCCACCACGGCGCGCACGCCCGGCACGGTCAGGGACGACTCGGCGACCGAGGTGGCGAGCACGACCCGCCGGGCGCCGCCCTCGCGCGGTCGAAGGGCCGCCTCCTGGACCTCCGCGGGCGCGCGGCCGTGCAGCTGGAGCACCTCCAGACCGCCGAGGGCGCCGGCCACCCGCCCCAGCTCACGTACGCCGGGCAGGAAGCACAGCACGTCGCCGTCCCCCTCCTCCAGCGCCCGGCGTACGGTCCGTGCGACGTGGTCGAGCAACGCGGGATCGACCGACAGCCCGTGCGGCGGGCGTACGGGCCGGGGCGGTGGCGTCCAGATCGTCTCCACCGGATGCACGGCCGCGTCGGCCGTCACCACCGGTGCGCCGCCCAGCAGCCGCGCCCACGCGGCGGTGCCCGCCGTGGCCGACGCGGCGATCAGGCCCAGGTCGGGCCGGAGCGCCGCACGTATGTCGAGCAGGAACGCCAGCGCCGTGTCGGCGTCGAGGTGGCGTTCGTGGCATTCGTCGAGGATGACGACGTCCGCGCGCACGTCGGGGTCGTGCTGGAGTCGTTGCAGCAGCAGGCCGGTGGTGACCACCTCGACCGCGCTGCCGGGCCGCCGCTCCCCGCGGATGGCGTATCCGATCCGCTCGCCGACCGGCTCACCGAGCATCCAGGCCATCCGGCGGGCGGCGGCCCGCGCGGCCAGCCGGCGCGGTTCGGCCACGATGACCCGCCGTCCGGTCTCGGCGAGGGCCGGCGGCACGAGCGTGGTCTTGCCGGTGCCGGGCGGCGCGGCGAGCACGGCGGTGCCCGAGTCGTCGAGCGCGTCGCGCAGGGCGGGCAGCGCGGCGGCCACCGGGAGGTCGAAGGAACGCACGCCATCAGTCTCGCGGAACACCGCCGGTCCCACGGACGGCGGCGCGGTCCGTGGAGGCGGCTCCACCGCTTCGTGCCGATGGCGCTCCCCGGCGGCCGGCCCCGCCGGGCGTACGGTGACGGCACCGTCGCCGGGATGGCGTCCGCACCGAACGGCGGCTTCAGCGACCGGCCACCACCCCCAGGCAACGCAGCGCGACGGCCGCATCCGCAGTACCGGGCCAGGCGCGGCCGCCAGCCGCGCCGCGGCGGTGAACCGCCACCCTGAGCGAACACGCAACGCCCCCAGGCGTACGGCGACGGCACCATCACCGGGACGGCGTTCGCACCCGGTCGGCCGCCTCATTCCGCGTGGCGCGTAGGACCTGTCCTGGCGGTGCCCGTATCCGCGGTACCCGTCCGGGCGCGGTCGCCGCCGCTCTCGGCCGGGCCGTGGTCGTGAACCCTCATCGTCGGCGAGCACGCGGCCGGCCCCGCCGGGCGTGGTAGCCGCCGCTCTCGGCCGGGGCCGTGGCGGTGAACCGTCAGAGTCGGCGAGCGCGTGGCCGGCACGGGCTCCGCCGTCAGTCCCGCACCTCTGGACACTTTCGGTCACACCAAAAGCATGGAGATTTGATCAAGATTCAACCAGAATGCACTGATCTGCCGGTTCGGCGAGAGGCGGGATATGGCCGCAGCGGTGCCGCGCGACCGGAGCGATCACGCCCCGATGGTCGCACCACCCGCTTTCGTGGGACGGCGGCGCGAGCTGGCGGTCCTGGCCGAGACCCTGGCGAGCCCTCCGGCGGTCGTGCTGGTGGAGGGCGAGGCGGGGATCGGCAAGAGCCGGTTGCTGCGGGAGTTCCGTGCGGCGTCGGCGGTGCGGCTGATGCCGACGGCCGAGTGTCCCCCGCTCCATGATCCGTACACGCTGGGTCCGGTGGTCGACGCGGTGCACCAGGCCACCGACGGGGTGGCGGGGCTGGGGCTGAGCGACCTGGCGGGAGCGTTGCGGCCGCTGTTCCCGGAGTGGGCCGCCGACCTCCCTCCGGCGCCGGAGCCGGCCGAGGACGCACGGGCCGCCCGCCACCGGCTGTTCCGGGCGCTGGTCGAGTTGCTCGACCGCCTGGACGTGGCGGTGCTGGTGGTCGAGGACGTGCACTGGGCCGACGACGCGACGCTGGAGTTCCTGCTGTTCGTCACCTCGCGTAGGCCGCAGCCGGTGAGCCTGGTGGTGACCTACCGGCCCGAGGACGTGCCCGCCGGTTCGCTGCTGCTGCGGCTGTCGTCGCGGCTGCCGCCGGGTACGACGCGAGCGCGGCTGGCCCTCGATCCGCTGGACGTCGCGGAGACGGCGAACCTGGTGTCCTCGATGCTGGGCGGGGAGCGGATGTCGGCGGAGTTCGCCGCGTTCCTGCACCAGCACACCGACGGCGTGCCGCTGGCGGTGGAGGAGTCGGTGCGGCTGATGCACGACCGCGCCGACGTGACTCCGTACGGAGGCGGGTGGATCCGCCGGCATCTGGCGGACATCGACGTTCCGCCGACGGTGCGGGACTCGGTGGTGGAACGCAGCGGGCGGCTGGGCGAGGACGCCCAGGCGATGCTGCGGGCGGCCGCGGTCCTCGCCGAACCCGCGAACGAGGCGACGCTGGCCGCGGTGGGCGAACTGACCGCCGACCACTCCGCCGCCGGCCTGGCCGAGGCGCTGGACTGCGGGCTGTTGCGGGACGACGAGCGCGGGCTGGTGTCGTTCCGGCACGGGCTGGCCTGCCGCGCGGTGTACGAGGCGACGCCCCGGCCGCTGCGCCGGGCGATGCACCTGCGGGCGGGCCGGGCACTCGAAGGGATGACACCACAACCGGTGGTACGGCTGGCCCACCACTTCCGGGAGGCCGACGACACCGGTTCCTGGGCCCGCTACGCCGAGCGGGCCGCCGACGTCGCCACCGAGGCGGGCGACTGGGTCGCCGCCTCGGTGCTGCTGCACGGCCTGCTGACGAGCGCCGGCCTGCCGCCGGCCGCCATGGCGCCGCTGGCCGCCAAGATCCGGCCCGGCTCCCTGACCGGGAGGTCCCGTCTGCGGGGCGTCGTGGCGGCGCTCCGGACGGCACTCGACTCCGGCGCCCTCGACGCCGGGGAGCAGGCGGCGACGCGATACCGGCTCGGCATGCTCCTCGCGTCCAACTACGACTACGACGACGCACAGCGCGAGTTGGAACTGGCGGTCCCCGGTCTCCGGCCGGGATCGGTCGCGCTGTCCCATGCGATGACGCTCCTCGGCTGGCCGCTGGGCGCGAGCCGTCCCGGCCGGGCGCACCGTGACTGGCTGCGCCGCGCGGCGGACGCCGCGAGTCTGGTGCCGGCGGCGGAACGACCGGACCTCGCCACGAAGCGTGCCGTCGGGCTGTTGCTGCTCGACGATCCCGACGGCTGGGCGGTCGCGGCGACGGTTCCGGACGAGTTCGCCACGCCCGCGCAGCGGCGCAGCGTCGCGTTCCGCGACATGAACATGGGCGACCTGGCGATGCGGTGGGGACGGTACGCGGAGGCCCGCGCCCGGCTGGACAACGCCTGGGCGCTCGCCGAGGAGCACGGCTACCCCCGCTACGGCGAGGTCGCCCGCGCCAACCTGCTCCACCTGGACTGGTTCACCGGACGCTGGGACGGCCTGACCGCCCGCACCTCGGCCTACGAGGCGTCCGGCGAGGCCATGCCCCTGAACCGGCTCGAGGTCTCCCTGGTCACCGGCTTGATGCTGGCGGCGAACGGCCGGCGCTCCGAGGCGGAGTGCGCGCTGGCCGAAGTCATGACCCAGATGGGAGAGCTCGGCGCCGTGCACGCGGTGGTGGAACCGGCCGCGGCCCTGGCGCGGCTCCACCTGGCCGCCGGTCGCGTCGAGGACGCCCTGCGGGTGACCGCCCAGCCGATCGGCGTCGTCGCGCTCAAGGAGGCCTGGCTGTGGGCCACCGACCTGGCGCCGGCGCGCGTCGACGCGCTGCTCGCGGCGGGCCGGGCCGAGGACGCGGCGGAGCTGGTGGCCGCCTTCGAGGCCGGGGTACTCGGCCGGAACGCGCCGGCGCCGCAGGCCGCTCTGGCGCTGTGTGAGGGAATCCTCGCAGCCGGGCAGGGCGCGCCGGAGCGTGCCGCGACGGCGTTCACCCGCGCCGCGGCCGCCTGGGAGGCGCTGCCTCGGCCGTACGACGCGCTGCTGGCCCGTGAACGCCGTGCCCGCTGCCTGCTCGCGGCGGGACGGCGCGACGCCGGGCTGTCGTCGCTCGCCGAGGTCGCCGCGGGGCTGTCCGACCTGGGTGCGTCCGCCGACGCCGAACGGCTGCGCGAGTGCCTGACGACGTACGGGCCGCGGGAGCACGGCGCGGCGGAACCGGAAGGGCGCCGGACGACCGTGGACGACGCCAGCGGGAACGGGGAGCGGCGGCGACGGGGCCGTCCCGGCTACGGCGACCGGTTGTCCCCGCGTGAGCTCGAGGTCGTACGGCTTCTCATCGACGGGAAGACCAACCCGCAGATCGCCGAGGCGCTCGTGCTGTCACGGCAGACCGTCAACAGCCATGTGGGCTCGGCAATGCGCAAGCTGCGCGTCTCGTCGCGGACGGCGCTGGCGGTCAGCGCGGTCGAGCGCGGACTGGCCCGCGACGGCCGGGCTCCGCACGACGACGAATAAATCATCCGCTCCGCGCGGCGGAAAAAGATCCCCCACCTGACCAATGGCCGGGCGATCCGGCACGGGCGAGACTCCAGATCACCGTGATCACGAGGAGTACCGCCGATGAACCAGCCGGCCGGCACCGGTTCCCCCGAGCCATCCGACCCCACGGATCCCTCCGGCCGACCGGGAGATCCCGGTCCTGCCGAGCCACCCGACGAGGACCTCCCAGGCGTCGGCCGGCCGGCCGACGCGATACCCGACGACTACGAACCCCTCTGACCCGCCGGTCCCGGCGTGCCGGGGCTGCCGAGATCCCAAGGAGACCTGATGAGAGAACGGCGGCCATCGACGAGTCTGGGCGGGCGCCTGTCCGGCCGACGGCGCCGCGTCGCGGTGGTGGTGGCCTCGGTCGCCCTCGCCGCGAGCGCGGGCGTCGGCGGCGCGACCGCCACCACCAAGCCGGCCGGGAACGACGGGCCGCCCCGGGTCCTGACGTCGCCCGGCGGGACGCTCTCCGACGTGCGGTCGGGCCAGGCGCGTCCCGCCGCGGTCGCCGTACCGCAGGCGGCGCACACCGGCTCCGGATGGACCACGCACCCTCTCATGGCCAGCGTGCAGGGCTGGAAGTCGGGGACGACACCGCAGCTCACCCGCACCACACCGACCGGGTACACCCCGGCGCGGCTGCGCGCGTCGCTGCACCTGACCGGCACCGGGAAGGGCCAGACGGTGGCGGTCGTCAACGCGTTCGACAACCCGTACGCCGCGCAGGACCTGACGACCTACAGCAAGCAGTTCGGGCTTCCCGTGCCATGCACCAAGCAGGTCAAGTCGGGGTGTTTCACCTTCACGGTGGCCAAGCCGTACGGGGTCGCGGGCGCCGACCCGGGCTGGGCACTGGAGTCGAGCCTGGACGTGCAGACGGTGCACGCGCTGGCCCCGGAAGCGAACATCGTGCTGGTCGAGGCGCGGGACAACGCCTTCACCAGCATGTTCCAGGCGCTCGACTACGCCACGGGCCTGGGCGCCGGCGTGATCAGCAACAGCTGGGGCGCCGACGGGGAGTTCGACGGGGAGACCGGCGCCGATCGGCACTGCGCGCTGGCGTCGGCGTTGTGCGTGTTCTCCGCCGGTGACAACGGCAACCCCGGCGGCTACCCGAGCTACAACCCGTACGTCCTGTCGGTGGGCGGCACCACGCTCGGCCTCACCCAGGACGGCGAGGTCGACTTCGAGGTCGCCTGGTGCTGCTCAACCGGGGCGACCGGTGGCGGCGTCAGCGCGTACGAACCCCGCCCGGCCTACCAGGACGGGGTCAACCCCGACGAACACCGCGGCATCCCCGACGTCAGCTTCAACGCCGACCCGTACACCGGCGTGCCGGTCTATGACACCGCCGGCGTGAACGGGCAAAACGGCTGGTTCCAGCTCGGCGGCACCAGCGCGGGAGCTCCCGCGTGGGCGGGCATCGTCGCCGCGGCCGACCAGTTGCGCGCCAAGGCCAAGCGGCCACCGCTCACGGGCGCGAACTTCCAGGCCCAGAAGTTGATCTACAGCATGCCGCACACCGCGTTCCGTGACATCACCCGTGGTGCCGGCAACCTCATCCAGTGCACCGGCGAGGTCCGTACCTGCCGGGCCAAGAGCGGCTACGACACCGTCACCGGCTGGGGCAGCCCCGGCTCCGGCATCGACGTGGCCCTGGCCGCCGCCCGTTAGGGCACCCCCACCAGACCGACCTCCAGGAGTCACCCATGCATCCCCCCCGATTCATCAGCAGGCTTCGCGGTGGCCTCGCGCTGGCCGCACTCGCCGGAGGGCTCTGCCTCTCCCCCGTCACGGCGCAGGCACAACAGATCTCCGGACCGGCGACACCCGGGCCCGAGGTGACGGCCGTGCCGCAGCACGCCGGTCCGCCCGGAGTGCGCACCGTACGGCACCCGCTCATGGCCCGGGTGCGAGGCCATGACGCGAAGGGCCGCCCGCTGCTGGCCGCCGGAGCGCCCGGCGGGTACACGGCCGCCCAGCTGCGCGCCGCGACCGGGCTGAAGGGCACCGGCAAGGGCCAGACCGTGGCGGTCGTGGACGCCTTCAACGACCCGTACGCCCTGGAGGACCTGAACACCTACAGCGCGCAGATGGGACTGCCGGGCGTCTGCACCCGCAAGAAGCAGAAGAACTGTTTCTCGTTCACGCAGGTGCAGCCGGACGGTATCGGCGGCTACGACCCGGGTTGGGGGATGGAGTCCTCGCTCGACGTCCAGATGGTGCACGCGCTCGCGCCGGACGCGCACATCGTCCTCGTCGAGGCGTACGACAACTCCGTCGACGCGATGTTCCAGGCCCTGGACCACGCGGCGTCGCTGGGCGCGCCGACGATCAGCAACAGCTGGGGCGTCGACGGCGAGGCGGATGACGAGACCACCTACGACCGGCACTGCGACCTCGACGACAGCGTGTGCGTCTTCTCGGCGGGCGACTCCGGAAACCCGGGCGGCTACCCGGCGTACAACCCGCACGTGCTGGCCGTCGGCGGCACCGAACTCAGCCTCGGCCGCGCCGGGAACGTGCTGGGCGAGACCGCCTGGTCCCTCGGCGGCGGCGGGATCAGCCAGTACGAACCGCGCCCGGCATACCAGGACCAGGTCAACTCCGACGAGCACCGCGGTATCCCGGACGTCAGCTTCGACGCCGACCCGGACAGCGGCGTCGCGGTCTACTTCACCGGGGCCAACGGATGGGTCGAGGTCGGCGGGACCAGCGCCGGAGCGCCGGCCTGGGCCGGGATCCTCGCCGCCGCCGACCAGTTGCGCGCCGCGGCCGGAAAGCCCGCGCTCACCTCGGCGGACGACCAGACGCAGAAAGCCGTGTACGGGCTGAAGAGCGGACTGGCCGACGTCACCACCGGCGGCAACGGCAGCTGCGGCGCCGTCTGCACGGCGGGCCCCGGCTACGACTTCGTCACCGGCCTGGGCAGCCCCCGCGCCGGCATCGACACCGCCCTCGCGGCGGCACCGTGATCCGGCCTTCCGACACCACGAAGAGGGACATGATGCGCACATCCACCTGGCTGGCCGGCGTCGCCGCGGCGACCCTGATCGGCACGGCGGTGCCGGCCTCGGCCGAGACCCCGCCGCCGACCCCGTCATCCGGCACCGCGAGCCGGCTCGCCACGATCCAGACCGAGATGGCCGGCGCCCCGGCCGGGCGCATGCGGCCGCTCTGGCAGCCCGCGACGACCACGGGCGCGACGCCGCGCACCATCGGCGTGCCCGGCGGCTACGACCCGGACGTGCTGCGCGCCCACCTCCGGCTGAGCGGCACCGGGAAGGGCCAGACCGTGGCGATCGTCGTGGCCTTCGACGTCAGCGCGGCGGTCACCAAGGCGGTGACGAGCTACAGCGAGTGGTACGGCCTGAAGCCGCCGTGCTCGGAGACCGTGACGTCCGGCTGCTTCCCGCTGAAGGTCGTCGCCCCGAACGGCACCGCGCCGATCGACGCCGACACCGCGCTTCCCGCGCGCTCCTTCCAGGTCGAGGCGGACCTGGACGTCGAGATGGTGCACGCCGTCGCGCCGGACGCCGCCATCACCGTGGTGGAGGGGTACGACAACTCGACCGAAGCGATGATGGCCGCGCTCGACCACGCGGTCTCGCTGCACCCGGCCGTGATCAACAACAGCTACGGCATGGACGAGTTCGAGGGCGAGCGGGACCTCGACGGCCGCTGTACGGCGACGGGCGTGCTGTGCGTGTTCGCCTCCGGCGACGCGGGGAACCCGGGACTCTGGCCGGCGGCCGCCCCGGACGTGCTCGCGGTCGGGGGCACCACCCTCGACATGGACTCGGCCGGGAAGGTCCGCTCGGAGGTGGCCTGGCAGGGCAGCGGCGGCGGGATCAGCCCCTTCGAGCCGCGGCCCGCCTACCAGCGCGCCGCCGTCCCGAACGGCATCGGCCGGGGCGTCCCCGACGTCAGCTTCGACGCCGACCCCCAGTCCGGCTTCGCCGTCTACGTCGTCATCGACGTCTCCCCGTTCCCGATCTACTACGACGACTGGGCGATGATCGGGGGCACCAGCGCCGGGGCGCCGATCTGGTCGGCGATCGCCGCGGTGGCCGACCAGCAGCGCGCCGCGCACCGCGAACCGCCGCTGACCGCCGGGCAGGTCCACGCCGCCGTCTACGCCGGGAAGGCGAAGCAGCCGGCCGACATCATCGCCGGCGCCAACGGGCTCTGCGACACCTGCTTCGCCGGTCCCGGCTACGACCTGGTCACCGGGAAGGGCAGCCCGCGTGCCGGGATCGACACCTACCTCGCCCGCCACTGAGGAGACGCTCATGCGTGTTCACTACGCACGATCACTGAGCCTGCTGTCGGCGGCCGTGCTGATCCCCGCGTTCGCCGGGTTCACCGCGGGGAGCGCGTCCGCCGCGACGGCGCACCGGCCCGCCGCGAAAAAGACCTCGGTGACGGCCGCCCCGATGACCTTCGCCCGCAACGAGGGGCAGGCACCCGGCGGCGTCCGCTACCTCGGCGCGTCCGCGGGCGTCGGCGTCGCCTTCACCGACTCCGGTGTGAGCATCGACCTGACGAAGAGCTCCGGCGCGGACTCGCGCACGCCGTCGAAGGCGTCGGTCACGCTGCGGTTCGTCCACGCCGCCCGGCATCCCGAGGTCACCGGCGCGCAGCGCTCGTCCGCGGTCGTCAACGACTTCCACGGCGCGGACCCGGCCCGCTGGCACACCGGCATCCCGACGTTCGGGCAGGTCGTCTACCACGACCTGTGGCCCGGCATCGACGGGATCTTCAGCGTCAGGAACGGGACGCTGAAGTACTCCTTCGCGCTCGATCCCGGCGCGGACCCGGACGACATCCGGCTGTCCTACGCCGGAGCCGACCGCGTCTCGGTCGACCGGGGCGGCGACCTCGCCGTCGCCACGGGCCGTACGGTCCTGCACGACCAGGCTCCGGTCAGCTACCAGGGCGCCGGTCGGGTCACGACCGGGTACCGGCTGCTCGGCGGCACGGACTTCGGGTTCACCCTCGCCCGGTACCGTCACGACGCCCCGCTCACCCTCGACCCGGGACTCGACTACAGCACCTATCTCGGTTCCACCGACGGCATGCCGGCCAGCTCCTTCTCCGTCGGCCACGACGACGCCGGAAATCTGTACGTCTTCGGCCAGTCGTCCTCGCCCGCCTTCCCCACCACCCAGACATCGCACCGACCGGACGGTGAGTCGCCCGACTTCGTCGTCGCCAAGCTCGACCCCACCGGCAGCCGCCTGATCTACTCCACGTTCGTCGGCGGTTCGGGCGCCGAGGCGGGGTCCCGCGGTGCGGTGGGCGGCGACGGCGCGGTCTACGTCAGCGGCGTCTCGTCCTCCGCGGACTTCCCCACCACCACGGGCGCCTTCCGGAAGACGCCCTACCAGGCGCCGGGCCAGAGCGTCGCCTTCAAGCTCGACCCGGCCGGATCACGGCTGTCCTACGGCACCTATCTCGCCCCGGACCTCACCGTGAGCGACGTCGAGGCCGGCGCCGACGGCTCGCTCACCGTCGGCGGGTCCACCACGTCGGACTACGCCCCGACGACGGCGGACGCGTACCTGGCCGACTACCCCGGTGGCCAGGTGAGCGGCTACCTCGTACGCCTCGATCCGGCCGGTTCGGATCTCCTCTTCGGTACGTACCTGGGCGCGCCGATCACCGACCAGGTGGCGAAGTACGGGTGGGATCCGGGCTGTTACGTCTACGCGATCGCGGTCGATCACGCGGGGGCGACCTACGCCACGGGCGGATGCGTCAACGGTCTCCCGACGACCCCCGGCGGTTTCCAGGCGACGAAGAAGGGGCTGGCCAGCATCCTGGTCAAGCTCGATCCCACCGGGCACAAGGCCGACTACGCCACCTACATCGGCGACCTGGACAGCGACATCATGCGCACCGACGGCGTGGCGGTGGACCGTGACGGGCACGCCTGGGTGGTCGGCGACGCGCCGCCCGGCTCGGTCTCCCCCACCCCGGACGCCTACGCCACGGAATGCGTGTCGGCCGCCGACTACCCGAGATGCGCGACGCTCACCGAGTTCGACGGCTCCGGCCACGTGGTTCACAGCACCTACTTCGCCGCCGCCGGCGACGGGCAGACCACGCCCTTCGGGGGTGTCGAGGTCGACGACGACGGACGCGTGTACGTGGCCGGCATGACCGGTCCGGGCCTGCCCACCACGCCGGACGCCTACTCCACCACGCCGGGCGGTTACGAGATGCCGTACTTCCTGGCCGTCTTCGAGAACCACGCGCTGCGGTACTCGACGTACTTCGGCGGCACGAGCACCGCCTGCGCCGGCGCGCTCTGCGGCCTCATCGCGGGTTTCGTCGACATCGCACCCGATGTCCGCTCCGGGAGCGTGTACCTCGCGGGCACGACGACGGCGCCCGACTTCCCGGTGACGCCCGGTGCGTTCCAGACCACCTATCCCGGCGGCTCCAACACCATCTTCGCGGCGAAGCTCACCCTGCCCTGGGCGACGTCCGCCAAGCCGACCACGTCCGGAGGTGACCGCTAGGGACGTCCCGCGGTGAGGATGGCGTCCTGTTCGACGAGCAGGACGCCATCGGTCTTCTCGCGGAGGGCGGCGGGTCCTGGTCTGTCAGGATCGGCGCATGCTGAACATCGGAACGATCGTGATGGGCGCGGCGGACGTCCGGCGCGCGGCGGACTTCTGGTGCCGGGCGCTGGACTACGTGCCCCGCGGCGGGGTGGTGGAGGACGCCTGGACGATGCTGGTGCCGGCGAACGGCTCCGGTGCCGGCCTGGCGCTCGGGTTCAGCGAGACGCCGGCGCAGGAGCACCCGCGCGTCCACCTCGACCTGTACGCGGACGACGCGGCGGAGCAGGCCGCCGAGGTACGGAGGCTGGTCGCGCTCGGCGCCGAGCGGGTCGACTGGGACCGGTACCCGGACGACCCCGACTTCGTCGTGCTGGCCGACACCGAGGGCAACCGCTTCTGCATCATCGACATGAGCCATACGCCCCCGCCGTCCTGACTCTCAGGCTTCCGGCTTCCAAGCTTCCGGCTTCGCGACCGGCTACCGGACCGCCTCGTCGGCACGTAATTGCTCCGCCTCGGCGAACCCGGCGACCGAGGCACGGCGGCGCGTCGCCGCGCGGACCGCTCGCACGGCGTTGCGCAGGTGGCCGGGGCTCCACTCCCGGTCGATGACCTGCGCCACGATCAGCAGGAGCTCCGCCGCCTGGGCGAGCGGCCCACCGGGCTCCCTCGCGGCGCGCTCGACCGCGGTGAGGATGGCGTCCTGCTCGACGAACAGCCAGGCGCGCGCGGCCTCGCGGGTGAGGCGCTTCGACGGCGCCCCGCCGAGGACCCCGGTCGCCTCACGCGCCGCCGCGAGGTAGTGGTCGAGCAGGCCGCGCACGGCGCGTACGCGTTCCTCACGGGTGCAGGAACGGTTCAGGGCGAAGAGCCGGAGCAGGTCGTGGAAGCGGTACCGGTCCGGGGCGCAGCTCTCCAGCAGGCTCAGGTCGGCCAGCGTCTCCAGGATGTCGTCGGCGCGCTGGGGCCGCAGGCCGAGCGCGGCGCCGGCGGCGCCGGTCGAGAAGCCGGGCCCGTCGGCCAGCGCCAGCAGCCGGAACGCCCGCGCCTCGTCCCGTCCCAGCAGGTCATAGCCCAGCCGGAAACAGGCGACGGCCGCGGGCAGTTCCTCCATCCGGCCGCGGGCGAGACGGCGTGCCAGGGCGTCGATCCGCAGCGAGGGACGGGCCGCCAGCCACGCCCCGGCGCCGCGTACCGCCAGCGGCAGGAACCCGCAGGCGGCCACCAGGTCGAGTGCCGCGGCGCGCTCGGCCGCCACGCGTTCCGCGCCGGCCGCGCTCTCCAGGAGCGCCACCGCCTCGTACGGCTCCAGCACGTCGAGGTCGAGCCGCCGGGCCCCGGGCAGCCCGGCCATCGTGGCACGACTCGTCACCAGCACCGCGGACCCGGACGACCCGGGCAGCAGCGGCCGTACCTGCGCGGGACTGCGCGCGTCGTCCAGCAGCACGAGCATCCGCCGGCCGGCCAGCTCGGACCGGTAGAGCGCCGCGCGTTCCTCGAGCGCGTCGGGGACCTCGCGCCGGCCGAAGGCGCGCAACAGCCCGCCGAGCAGGGCGTACGGCTCGGCCGGGCGATCGGCCATGCCGCGCAGGTCGACGTAGAGCGGTCCCCCGGAGAAGCGTCGCCGCACGGCGTGCGCGACGTGCACGGCGAGAGCGGTCTTGCCGACGCCGCCCATGCCGTTCACGGCGGCGATCGGCACCGGCCCGCCGGACTGGAGCACGCCGGTCAGCTCGGCGACGGCGCCGCTCCGCCCGACGAAGTCCCCGATGTCCGGCGGAAGCCGGTACGGCATCACAGGTTCCTCCGTGTGAGCGTGTCGAGAAAGAGAGCCCTGCACCGGTCCGTCACCTCCGGTGCAGGGCTCCGGCTTCCCGGCCTGGTACGGCGCGGGTCGCCTCCCCCGTCCTCGCCCGGCAACGCAGCGGCATTGGCCTCCGGGCGAATGGCCGGGCCTTTACCCCCTCGGCCCGTCCACGTGAAGAATTCTGCGGGGCGGCGATCAACGTCCGATCAACGCGGAATCAACGCCGGCCGGCTCAGCCGAGCGCGGCGGTCGCGCCCACCGCTCGTGGAGCGTCTGACCTGCGAGCACGCCGAACGCCAGCTGCTCGGCCGGGTCCGGCACGCCGCGCTTCTCGAGTGCCCCGGCCATGGCCACGGCGAGGCCGGCGCGCTTGAACGCCGCGCGCTCCCGCGGCGACCCGGCGGCTGCTGGGCCGGAAGCCGGTCCGACCCGGCCTCGTCGCCGACCTGGAGCAAGGCCACTCCTTCACCGCCGGGTGAGCCGGGCGTACGCGGTGCCGCCGGCCGGGCCCGGCTACGCGCGGTGCCCGGGGAAGAGGGCCGCCGCCACATGCCGGGTGTCCGCGTACTCGACGACGGAGGCGATCCGGCCGTCGCGGACCGTGTAGACACCGATGCAGCGGTTGTCGTACGTGCCGCCGTACACGGTCCGCGCCGTCGAGGTCCACTCGGCGACCACGCGGTCGCCCTCGGCGATCGTGCCGATCAGCTCGATCCTCATCGTGCCGGGGACGAGGAGCGGTCCCATGCCGCCCAGGAATTCGCCGACGATCGCGTCGCGGCCCCGCCACACCTTCGAGATCGGCAGGTCGCCCGGGTAGTGCCAGGTCGCGTCCTCGGCGAAGCTCTCGTAGACGACGTCGGCGTCGCCGTCGCGGACGGCCTCGACGTAGCGGACGACGACGGCTCGGGGGTCGGTGGTCATGGTCGTACTCCTTGGTCCGTTCGATCTGTTCAGGAGAGGGTGAGCACGGCCTTGCCGCGGATGCGGCGGTCGCGCAGGTCGGTGAGGACGGTCGCGGTGTCGGCCCAGTCCGCGACGCGGCCGATCTCGGGGTGCAGGCGGCCTTCGGCGGTGAGCCGGACGAGCGCCGCGAGGTCGTCGCCGAGGCCGGTGTCCGCGTCGAGGTAGTGGAAGTGGCGGATGACGGCCGACTCGGGCCCGTCGAAGAAGTCGAAGAAGTCGAGCGTCGCCGGGGTACGGCTGGCCTGCCCGAACCAGACGAGCGTGCCGCGCTTCGCCAGCCGCGCGAGGACGACGGGAAGTGTCTCGCCGCCCGTCGACTCCAGGACGATGTCGTACCGCCCCCGCGCGTCCGCCGGGTCGTGGACGATCGCGGCGGCGCCGAGCTCGGTGAGCCGAGCGCCGCGTACGGCGTCCCGGGTCACGGCGGTGACCTCCGCGCCGGCGGCGGCCGCGAGCTCGGTCACGAAGTGGCCCACGCCCCCGGACGCACCGGTCACCAGCAGGCGCCGCCCCAGCACGGGCCCGGCCGTCCGCAGCAGCCGCAACGCGGTGAGCCCCGCGAGCGGCAGCGCGGCGCCCTGGAGCGCGGACACGGTGTCCGGCAGCACCGCGAGCGCGTCGGCCGGCACGGCCGCGAACTCCGCCCAGCCGCCCGCCATGGGATGGCCGACGACGCGGGCGATACCGGCCGGCCCGCTCCCGTCGGCGGCGGGCTGCACGACGAGCCCCGCGATGTCCTTGCCGGGCCGCTCGCCGGGCGCGGGCGCCTCCAGCTTGAACGTCTCGCCCCGGTTGGCCGAGAACGCCTCGACCTTCACGAGCGCCTCGTTCGCGCGCGGCACCGGCTCGGGCACGTCGGCGAGCACGACCTGTTCGGCGGGATCCCCGGTCGGGATGAGAGCTTTCATCGTGATGCCTCCCTGGTAATTCCTGAGGACACTTCACCGGGTGCGGCGGTGGCGGGGCCAACAACGGAGCCGCACGGCCGACAACGCCGCGTTGTCGCATATGGTCGGCGGCGTGGACCTCGACCTCGCCCTGGTCCGTGCGTTCGTCGCGACCGCCGAGACGCTGCACTTCGGGCTTGCCGCCAAGCGGCTGAACACCAGCCAGCAGGCGCTGTCGAAGCGCATCGCGCGCCTGGAGTCGCTGCTCACCGTGCGGCTGTTCGAACGCGAGGGCGGCACGCGGTTGACCGAGGCCGGTGAGCGGTTCGAACCGGCCGCGCGCGAGGCTCTCGCCGCGGGTGAGCGCGCGGTCGCGGCGGCGCTGGGCGTCGGGCAGCTCGTACGGATCGACGTGTGGGGCCACCTCTACGCGCCAATGCGCACCGTCGCGCAGGCGGTGGAGGCCCTCGGCGCGATCCGGTTGGAGCCGGGCCCGGCACGTGACTGGCCGTCGGCCGCGGAGGCGCTGCTGCGCGGCGACACCGACCTGGGTTTCGGCCGGGTGCACCCGCTGCCCGGCGGCCGCGACGCGGGCCTCGCCCAGCGGCTCGTGCGCCTGGAGCCCGTCGACGCGGTGGTCAGCACGTCCCACCCGCTGGCCGGCGCGGGCGAACTGCGCCCCGCCGACCTGCGGGACAGCACACTGTGGTGCCCGGCCGAGCTGACCCGTCTGGACTTCCTACGGCGCTTCGCCGACGAGTTCGGCGTCACCCGACGCGAGGACGGCCCCAACCTGGGCCTCGACCACCTCGTTCAGCGCATCCGCACCGATGCGACGTGCTTCACGCTCTTCCCCGCCGACGCGCCGCCGCCCGGCGACGCGGGTCTGCGCTCCGTCCCGATCGTCGCGCCGACCCCGCTGTACGCGTGGTCGGTCGCCTGGCGCGAGTCGCACCGCCATCCGCTGCTCGACACCCTGCTGCGCGGTTTCGCCGAAGCGGGCCGCACCCGGCGCTGGCTGGACTACGCGCCGGAGCGTGACTGGCTCCCGGAGTCGGACCACGCCGCACTCGCGGGTCCGCCAAGGGGCTGACTCCGGCAGCGTCTTCTTACAGGTAGAAGCCGGTCTCGGTGGCCGGTGGCGGGGTGCCCGCGTCGCGCCCGTCGCGCAGGGCGTACAGCTCGGCGAGCGTCGCGCCGTGGCCCAGGTCGTGTGCGGCGGCGTCGGCGCCGAGCCAGGCCGTGGCCTCCGCCGGTGACATCCGGCCCACCTCCACCTGGGCCAGGCAGCGCCCCGGCCGTACGACGGCGGGGTGCAGGGCCGCGAGCGGCTCGTTCGTGGTGATCGCGACGAGCACGTCGCGGCCCTGGCCGAGCAGGCCGTCGGTCAGGTTGAGCAGCCGGGACAGCCCCTGTCCGGTGGCGGCCTTGGCGTCACCGCTGATCAGCTCGTCGCAGTCCTCGACGACGAGGAGCCGCCAGCGCCGGTCGTCGTCGTCCTCGCCGACCGCGACCTCCATGAGGTACGCGGGGTTGCTGAAGAGCTGCTCCGGATCGAGCACGCAGTCGAACTGGCACCACTTGGACCACTCGCGGGCCATGGCGCGCAGCGCGGTGGTCTTGCCCGTGCCCGGCGGGCCGTGCAGGAGCACCAGGCGTCCGCCGATGTCGTCGGGGGTCACCTCGGTCAGCCGGTCGACGGCGGTTGCCGCCGCCGCGGTGTAGTTGTCGCGGATCTCCGCCCAGGTCGCGGCGGTGATGGAGCGCTGGCTGCGCGCCGCGCCGTGCGACCCCAGGTGCCAGAAGCCCATCTCGACCCGGTCCTCCTCCGGAGGCGGCGGCTCGACGGCGTCGCGGATCGCCTCCTCCAGCACGGAGGTGCACAGCTCGTCGCTGACCGCGGTCACCTCGACCATGCCCGACCCGCCGCGCCAGCGCACGGACCGCAGCGTCCAGCCGTCACCGCGGGCGAGCAACGCCTCGCGGTTGTCCTCGCGCGACGTGCGCAGCACCCGCGCCCCGGCCGGCCGCAGCAGCGCGTCGGGCCGGATGCGCTCCATCCGCTTGGACCGGGCGAACGGCTGCCGCCCGGCCGCGAACGCCTCCATGGCCAGCACGTCGATCACGTCACCGAGGGTGTCGGTGGTGTCGAGCTGGAACACCACGGGAGGCTCCGGTTCGGACCCGTTGATCGGCAGGAGATCGGACATGAAGTCAATGATCAGGTCATCCGTACGCCCGCGTCCACTCAATACCCGTCAGGAAGTCGCGAAGCAGCGCGGTCGCGGTCGCCGGATCCTCGCGGAAGAGCCCGTGGCCGGCGTCCGGTACGACGTGCAGCCGCGCGCCCGGCAGCTCGGCGGCGAGGCGCCGGGCGGCGGGCACGGTGGCCACCGGGTCGTGCTCGCCGGCCAGGATCATCGTCGGGCAGGTGACCTGACCGAGCCGTGGCCAGGGGTCGAAGTCGTCGTAGAGGACCTGGCGGAAGTGTTCGAGCACGTCGGGGTTCCAGCGGATGCGCCGCAGCCGGTCGGGGCCGTCGGGGTCGCCACCGGGTCGCTGCGAGTAGAGGGGAAGACAGACGCGCGGGTACGCCTCCCGGATCTCGTCGGAGTCCTCGCCCTCCCAGTAGCGCCGCGCGATCTCGCGGGCCTCGGCGCCGCCGAGCCGTTCCATGATGGCGAGCCGTTCGTCCGTCTCGCCGGGCATCACGCTGTCGAGCACCACTCCGCCCAGCCGGGCGGAATGCCGGATGGCGGCCGTCAGCGCCACCCAGCCGCCGGCGGAGGTGCCGAGCAGAACGGGTTCGGCGATGTCCAGCGCGTCGCAGAAGGCGATGACGTCGTCGGCCCAGCGGTCCCAGGTCCAGGACTCGGGGCCGCCGCGGTCCGAGCGCCCGCTCCCCCTCTGGTCCAGGTAGATCACCTGGGCGTGTTCGGTGACGCCGTCGAGCACCGGCTTGAACGTCGTGTGGTCGGCGCCGGGCCCGCCGTGCAGGGCGATGACCGTCGGGCGTTCGACCATCGCGGGGCCGTCGGGGACGAGCCCGCAGCCGTCGACGTCGAAGTACAGGGAGATGTCACCGATCGCGACGCGCATGGAGCCCACGATGGCCGCGAGTGCGGGCTATTTCCAGTACTCGTCCTTCAGCAGGCGCTTGTAGAGCTTGCCGGTCGGATGGCGGGGCAGTTCGGCGCGGAAGTCGACCGTACGCGGGCACTTGTAGTGCGCCAGGTTCGCCCGGCAGTGCTCGATGAGCTCCCGTTCCAGCTCCGGGCCCGCCTCGGTGAGGTCCATCGGCTGCACGACGGCCTTGACCGCCTCGCCCATCTCCGGGTCCGGTACGCCGATCACCGCCACGTCGGCGACCTTCGGATGGACGGCGAGGAGGTTCTCCGCCTCCTGCGGGTAGACGTTCACCCCGCCGCTGATGATCATGTACGATAGCCGGTCGGTGAGGTAGAGGAAGCCCTCCTCGTCCACGTACCCGACGTCGCCCAGCGTGGTCCAGCCACGGCCGTGCGGGTCGCGGGACGACGCGGTCTTCGCCGGATCGTCGTGGTACTCGAACTCCGGGCCGCCCGCGAAGTACAGCGTCCCGGTCCGGCCCACCGGAAGCTCCTCGCCCTCCTCGTCGCAGACGTGGATCTCACCGAGCAGCGGCCGGCCGACCGTGCCCGGGTGCTCCAGCCACGCCTTGGAGTCGGCGTAGACGAAGCAGTTGCCCTCGGTGCCGGCGTAGTACTCGTGCAGCACCGGCCCCCACCAGTCGATCATCTGCCGCTTGACCTCGACCGGGCAGGGCGCGGCGGCGTGCACGGCGTACCGCAGGCTCGACAGGTCGTACCCCGTCCGGGTCGCCTCCGGCAGCTTGAGCATGCGGATGAACATCGTCGGCACCCACTGGCTGTGCGTCACCCCGTACCGCTCGATCAGCCGCAGCGCCTCCTCCGGGTCGAACCGCTCCATCACCACGACGGTCGAGCCGAAGCGGTGGAAGGTGAGGCAGTAGCGCAGCGGCGCGGCGTGGTACAGCGGGGCCGGTGACAGGTAGACCGACTGCTCGTCCGGCTGGAAGAGGAAGGACACCAGCTGGGTGAGCTTGTTCGGCGAGCCGGCCGGGGCGAGCGACAGCGTGGGCTTGACCCCCTTGGGCCGTCCGGTCGTGCCCGAGGAGTAGAGCATGTCCACGCCCTCGCACTCGTCCTCGATCGGCCCGGCGGGCTGCCCGGCGATCCGCTCCTCGTACGAGTCGAAGCCCGGCGCCACGCCGTCGAGCATGAGCCGCAGCTCGACACCGGGCGTCCGGTCGCCGACCGCGGTCGCCACCTCCGCCAGCCGCGCCGAGGTGAGGAAGACGCGCGCCCCGCAGTTGTCGATGATGTAGGCGAGCTCGTCGGCCTGCAGGCGGGAGCTGATCGCGGTGTAGTACAGCCCGGAGCGCTGCGCCGCCCACGCGATCGCCAGGAACGACGGGTGGTTCTCCAGCATGAAGGCCACGTGGTCGCCGGGCCGCAG
This sequence comes from Actinoallomurus sp. CA-142502, assembly GCF_050936355.1. Classification (NCBI taxonomy): domain Bacteria; kingdom Bacillati; phylum Actinomycetota; class Actinomycetes; order Streptosporangiales; family Thermomonosporaceae; genus Actinoallomurus; species Actinoallomurus sp. CA-142502. Next base: position 4,434,261 of record NZ_JBNJMY010000001.1, on the reverse strand, counting down.
CCCCTCGGCCCGCAGCAGCTGGGCGAGCCGGTTGGACTCCTCGTCCAGCTCGCGGAAGGTGATGACCTTGCCCGAGCCCGCCATGATCACTGCTGGTTTGTCCGGCGTCAGGGCCGCGATCTGTCCCAGGTGCACGAAACCGAACGCTACTCGGTTTCGTCGCGGCGCGGAAGGACGCGGAGGCCCGCCGGTCAGGCGACGGTCCACCGCCCGTCGCGCATGAGGTCGCGGCCGGCGATCTCGTTGGCCTCGCGCCACGCCTGGATCCGCGTCGGCCGGACGCGGAAGTAGGCGTAGCCGGTGAGCCCGCGCGGGTCGAAACCGTTCTTGGCCGCGAACGCGTCACCGGCATCCCGGTCGACCTCCACCATCTCCACCGTGCCCTCGATCATGACCACGTCCCGGGTCGGGCCGACGCCGAGGCGGGCCCGTCCGGTGGCGCTCAGGTTGCGGGCGGTCGGCGACGACGAGGGCGTGGACAGCAGCAGCGTGGCACCGTCCCACAGGAACGACAGCGGCACGAGGTATGGCCCGTCGTCACCGGCGGTGGCCACCCATGCGTCCTCGTCGACTTCGAGGCGGCGCAGCGTGTCCTGCTTGCGCTGCTCGGGCGTACGGGCGGGCTCGGGCATCGAGGGTCCTTTCCGTGGAAGACGGGGTCCGGCCCCGCCGCGGGGCCGGACCGGTCCAGAATGTCAGGCCACCTGGCGCAGGCCGACGACGTTGCCGTCCGCGTCCTTCACCGTGGCGATCAGGGTGCCGCCGCCGACGTCGCGGACGTCCTGGAGCGTCTCCGCGCCGCCCTCGACCAGCGCCTGGAGGCTCGCCTTGATGTCCTCGACGTGCCAGTAGGCGACGGGCCCGGCGCCGCCTTCACGGTGGCCGTTCGGGTCCAGGCCGACGTCCTGGCCGCCGACCTTGTAGCCGACGTAGTACGGCGTGTCCGCGTACGGCTCGACGCCCGCCAGCCCGCCGTACAGGGCCTTGGCCGCCGCGAGGTCGGACACGGGGTAGATGATCGTCTTGATGCCATCGGTCATGGCGTGCTCCTTGCTGGTCGGGACAGAACCCCCGGAGGGCTCCACCGCAGATCACGCTAGGGTCGGCGGCGCCGCGGCGGCTTCTTCATTCCTGACCGATCACCCGTCAGATCGACTTCTCCCGGCCCGTCCAGTACGGATCGCGGATGAGGCGCTTGTAGAGCTTGCCGGTCGGCGTCCGCGGCAGCGCGTCGGGGAAGTCCACCGACCGGGGCGCCTTGTAGCCGGCCAGCGTGCGCCGGGAGAAGGCGATCAGCTCCTCCTCCAGCGCGTCCGAGGGCTCGTAACCGTCCTCCAGCTCGACCGCCGCCTTCACCTGCTCGCCGTACTCCTGGTCCGGCACGCCGAAGACGGCGACGTCGCGTACGGCCGGGTGGGTGATGAGCACGCCCTCGATCTCGGCCGGATAGATGTTCACCCCGCCGCTGATGATCATGTCGATGACGCGGTCGGAGAGGAACAGGTAGCCGTCCTCGTCGAGGTGGCCGACGTCGCCGGTGGTGAACAGCCCGTCGCGGTGCACGGAGGCGGTCTTGTCCGGGTCGCCCCAGTACTCCACGTCGTCGCCGCTGGTGTAGCGGAACCAGAGCTGGCCGCGCTCCCCCGCCGCGGCCGGCGAGCCGTCCTCGCGCAGCACGTGGATCTCGGCCATCGGCAGCGCGCGCCCGACCGTGCCGGGCCGCTCCAGCCACTCCCGCGACGACACGACGGTGTTCACCGACGACTCGGTGGAGCCGTAGTACTCGTACACGACCGGGCCCAGCCAGTCGATCATCCGCCGCTTGACCTCGGGCGAGCACGGCGCGGCGCCGTGCCAGACGGCGGCGAGGCTCGACAGGTCGTACCCGCGCCGGATCTCCTCGTCCAGGCGCAGCAGGCGGACGAACTGGGTCGGCACCAGGTGGACGTTGGTGATCCGGTGCTCCTCGATGAGGCGCAGCGTCTCCTCGGGGTCGAACGACTGCCGCATGACGACCGAGCGCCCCGCGCAGAGCATGACGTGCGACCACAGCCACTGCGCCGAGTGGTAGACCGGTCCGACCAGCAGCGACCGCCCGCCCTCCGGGATGGAGAGCAGCTGCGCGGACCCCTCGGCGACGCCCTTCATCGTCTCCAGCGGGGCGCCGGTCGTGACGAGCTTGCGCCGCACGCCCTTCGGGCGCCCGGTCGTGCCCGACGTGTAGATCATCGGCCAGCCCATGACCTGCCCGGACGGCTCCCCGTCCGGTCCGCCGGCGAGGAACTCCTCGTACGGCTGGAAGCCCGGGACCTCGCCGATGCCGATCCGGAACGGCGTGTCCACCGCCGCCTCGGCCGCCACGTCCGCGAAGGCGTCCTCGGAGAACAGCGCCTTCGCTCCGGAGTCGGCGAGGACGTACCGCAGCTCGTCGGCGGTCCAGTGCCAGTTGACCAGGACGTACCGCAGGCCGATGTGGGTGGCCGCGGCCATCAGCTCGAAGTACTCCCGGCGGTTGCCCGAGTGGATCGCGATGGCGTCGCCGTCGTCCAGGCCGAGGCCCCGCAGCGCACCCGCGAGGCGGTCGACGCGCGCCCGGAACTCCCGCCACGTGGTGACGCCGCGCTCGTCGGTGACGGCCGGCTCATCCGGTCGTGCCTCGGCGTACGGGCGGAGCAGTTCGGCCATCGGGACCTCCCGGTGTTCAGTGGGTCCGGGCCCCCGCCATGCGCAGCGCGAGCCCGACGTAGCGGGCCTCCAGCTCGGCGTGACTCAAGGGCCGGTGCTCGTGGAACCATTCGCTGATGTGGACACACATGTCAAGGATCGGCAGCGCGGTGAGCACGGCCGCCGTACGGTCGTCGCCCCCGACCAGGTCGAAGACCTGCTTCTTCTGACCGGCGAGCAGCACGTCGACCACGGTGTCGCGCAGGCGGCGCCGGATCGCGACGACCTCGTCGTAGTGCGCCCCGGTCAGTAGCGGGAACTCCCGGTTGGCCACGCGAGCGGTCTCCCGGTGGTCGGAGTGCCGGGCGACGTAGACGCGCACGATCGCGCTGAGCTCGGCGACCGGGTCGCCCGCGACCGCCCCCACCGCCGCCGTCAGAACGCTCTCCAGCCGCAGGTGGATGTCGCGCACCACGGTGTAGAGCAGCTCGTCCTTGGACTCGAAGTGGTTGTAGAGCGCGCCGGGTGTCAGGCCGCACGCCTCGGTGATCTGCCGGACCGACGTCACGATCGCGCCCTGCCGGTAGAACAGCTCGACTGCGGCGGCGGCCAGACGCTGCTGGAGCGGGGATCCCCCGACGGGCAGGCCGGTATCCGTCACCGTGTCACTCTCCCGCCTTGACATGCCACTTAATTCGAGCGTACTAATATTTCCAACGCGTGAATGAACGCTTATTTACCCATGATGGCACAGGTCATGCGGCACATCGGCCTCGGGGGCGGGGCGTCTAATGGCGCTCTGGAGCAGCTCGCCTAATGGAAAAAGAGGAAGCGATGGCTCCATCTGACCCGACGGCTCCCGCGGCGGCGGGATTCACCATCGACCGGCTCTGGCGCCGCGGCCTCGACCGGTATCCGAGCACAGGATCGCGCTACTGGTACCTGGCCGTGGCGGTGTTCGTCACGATCATCTTGTACTACGAGCTCTACGTGGCCGGCGGCGTCGCCCCGCTCGTGCTCGAGCACTTCAAGATGTCGTTCATCTACTACGTCAACATCCTCGTGCTGGCCAACCTCGTCGGCGCGTTCGGCTCTCTCGCGGCCGGCCTCGCCGACCGCTGGGGCCGCGCCAACCTGGTCGCGTACGGCCTGCTCGTCACCGGCGTGCTCGCCCTGATCACCCCGCTCGCACCGAACAAGTTCGTCTTCGGGCTGTTCGCTGTGATCGGCGGCGTCGTCGAGGGCATGTGCCTGGTCGCGACGCCGGCGCTCGTCCGCGACTTCTCCCCGCAGATCGGCCGCGCGTCCGCGATGGGCTTCTGGACGCTCGGGCCCGTCGTCGGCAGCCTGGTCGTCAGCTTCGTCGCCAACCGCACGCTGCCGCACCTGGACAACTCCTGGTCCAGCCAGTTCTACATCGTCGGCGTCGTCGGCCTCGTGGCGTTCGTGATCGCGCTGTTCGGGCTGCGCGAGCTCAAACCCGGGCTCCGCGACCAGGTGATGGTCAGCGCCGGCGACCGCGCGCTCATCGAGGCACGCGCCGACAGCGCCGAGCGGACGGTCGACCTCGACCGGCCGTGGGCGCAGATGCTGCGCCTGGACATCCTCGCCCCCGCGCTCGGGATCAGCATCTTCCTGCTGATCTACTACACCGCGGTCGGCTTCTTCACCGTCTACCTGACCTCCAACTTCGGCTTCACCACGTCGAAGGCCAACGGCATCAACACCTGGTACTGGGCGATCAACGCGATCAGCCTCGTGGTCGTCGGCGCCCTGTCGGACCGGCTGCGGGTGCGCAAGCCGTTCATGGTGGCCGGCACCGTGCTCGCGGTGGTGATGACGTTCATCTTCATGACCCGCACGACGCACCCGGACACGAGCTCGACCACGCTCATCGTGATCATCGCCCTGCTCTCGCTCGGCCTCGCGACGGCGTACGCCCCGTGGATGGCGGCGTTCACCGAGACGATCGAGAGGCGCAACCCGGCGCTGACCGCGACCGGCCTGGCGATCTGGGGCTGGATCCTGCGCATCGTGGTCTGCCTGGCCTTCTTCGTCCTCCCGTACGTCGTCAGCGCGGTGGACAAACTGGTCGAGGCTCCGGCCGTACTGGCCCAGGTGAAGGCCGCCGGCGCCAATCCGCCACCCGCGCTGCTCGCCGAGGTCGGGAAGATCAAGAGCGCCGCCGCCGACGCGCCGCACCAGTGGCAGGCCTGGTGGTGGGTGTGCATCGTGGCCGAGATCCTGTTCCTCGGCCTGATGCTGCCGCTGGTCGGCCGCTGGAGCCCGAAGGCGGCCAAGGCCGACGCCGAGGCGCACGAACGCGAGGTCGCCCGCCTCACCGGCGCCTCCTGAGGGAACCTCTCCGGCCGTCCGGTCGTCGCACAGTGGTGACGCTCACCAGTGAACAGCGAGACCGGGCGGCCGGAGTGCTCCTGGGCGCGGCCTGCGGCGACGCGCTCGGCGTGCCGTACGAGTTCGCCGCTCCCCTGTCCCCCACGGCCGTCCCCGCGATGATCGGCGGCGGCCTCGGCCCGTACGCGCCGGGCGAGTACAGCGACGACACCCAGATGCAGGTGTGCGTCGCCGAGGTCGCGGCGAGAGGACGCGGCCTGCGGTCGGACCTCGCGCTGGACGGGGTCGCGGTCCGGTTCCTGCGGTGGTACCGCGAGGGCGCCAGCGACATCGGCAACCAGACCCGCGCGGTGCTCGGGTCCGTCGACCGGACCGGCGGCCTGTCATCGGAGATGCGCCGCGCCGCCGACGACCTGCACGCCCGTACGGGCCGCAGCGCGGGCAACGGGTCGCTGATGCGCACCGCCGTCGTCGCGCTGCCGTACCTGGAGGACCCGGCCGCCATGATGGAGGCGGCCCGGCTGGTCAGCGGCCTGACCCACGCCGACGACCTGGCCGGCGACGCGTGCGTGCTGTGGTGCGCGGGTGTACGCCGCGCGGTGCTGGAGGGCACCTACGACGGCGTACGCGAGGGGCTGGCGTACCTGCCGCCGTCGCGCCGCGACGCGTGGGCCTCCCGGCTGGCCGAGGCCGAGGCCGCGCCCCCGCAGCGGTTCAGCCCGAACGGCTTCGTCGTCCCGGCGCTGCAGGCGGCGTGGTCGGCGGTGACGCACACGTCGTCGCTGCCGGACGGCCTGTTCGCCGCGGTACGGGCCGGCGACGACACCGACACGGTCGCCGCGATCGCGGGCGCGCTCCTGGGCGCACGCCACGGCGCGTCGGCCGTACCGGAGGAGTGGCGGGCGAAGGTGCACGGCTGGCCGGGCCTGACCGCCGACGACCTGACCACCCTCGCCGTCCGCGCCGCCGAGTCCGCCTAGCGTTCTTGAGCCACCCACTCCCGCAGAAGTGCGAGGAAGTCGTCGGGCCGCTCCAAAGAGGGCAGGTGGGCGACGTCGGGCCAGTCGACACGGCGAGCGTCGGGCAGGGCCCGGCAGATCCGCTCAGCGGAGTCCAGAGTGGTGTCGAGGTCGCGCCCTCCGACCAGGACAAGGACCGGGATGGTGAGATCAGGCAGGCGTTCGAACGCAGGTGGGGCGAACTCTGCCTCGTCGGTCTCCCCCAGTGACTCGGTGACCTCGAACGCGCGCCACTGCATACGGCGCACGTGGTCTTGGACGCCGGATGCCACATCGGATGGCTCGCGGCCGCGGCCGACCACCCACGTGGCGATGTTGGCCTCCACCGCCGCATCGAGGTCGCGTGCGGCCAGGGCGTTCTTCTCCGCTTCGAAGAAGCGCTCGAGATCCTCGGTCGACTCCGCCAGCAGACTGCCGCCCGGCGGGCAGAGCAGCAGGGACACGGCCAGCCCCGGTCGGGAGAGGGCGGCCTCGGTCGCGACCCCGGCTCCGAGCGAGCCCGCCACGAGGTGACATCGAGTGATACCGAGGTGCTCCAACGCGGACAGGACGTCCTCGGCGTGTGACCAGCGAGCGCCGGGTGGCCTACTGGACTCACCGAAGCCGCGAAGGTCGAGGCGGACGACTTCGTACTCGGCCGCGAGCGCCTCCCACTGGGCATCCCACATGGTCCGGTCGGCCACGCCGGCGTGAATGAGGACGATCGGAGTGCCGTCACCGCGCCCGGCACGTTCGTAGGCGATCCCCTGCGGGGTGTACTGGTGTGTGCGCACAGGTCTCCGGGGTTGGGGACCGAGGACGAGACCAAGGAAACACCTGCCAGGATCCAGAGCAAACGGTTTTTCAGGCGCGCGGCGCGATGTGAGGGATCGGAGGCCGGGACGGGTGGATGAGCCGTTGCGTGCGGAGGTGGGGTCGCTGCGGGCCACGCGGTGGTTCGCGGACGCGCCGGTGCCGACGCGCGAGATCGTACGAGTGCTCGAGGCGGCGCGCTGGACCGGGTCGGCGCGCAACCGCCAGCCGTGGCGGTTCATCGTCGTCCGGGACCGCGGCCTGCGGGAGGAGCTGAGCCTGCTGGGCGGCTACGCGGCACACCTGGCCGCCGCTCCGGTGGTCGTACTGCTCGCGGTGGACCACGCGACCGGGGGTGAGGACGCGGAGTTCGACGCCGGCCGGGCCGCCCAGAGCCTCATGCTCGCCGCGCACGGCCTGGGCCTGGGCAGCTGCCCGGTGTCGTTCTTCCCCGCTCCCAACGCCGAGCAGGCGGGGCGGCTGGTCGGCGTCGAGGCTCCGTGGAAGGTGCGGACCGCGATCGCGCTCGGCCACCCCACGCGGGCGCCGCGGGGCAGATCCGCGATCCCCGCCGGGCGGCTGCCCCTGGATCAGGTCGTTCGCTGGATCGACTGAGAGTCCTTCGGATCCGCAATCCGCGGCAGGAGTATCCCCGTCTTCTCACCGCCGTCGCCTACCTCGGGGCCCTGGGCCCGGACGGCGAGCGGGAGCTGGAGAAGGCGCTGCGGTGCGGGCGAACGCCGCGGTGGTACGTGATCGAGGCCGAGTACGCGCTGCACATGGCGCGGAGCGTGCTCGCCGCCGACGACGAGGCCCGGCGGCAGGGCTTCGACCCTCTCCGCGTCGGGTTCGACACGACCCCGTTGTCCGGCCCGGGCGAGGATTTCGTCGCGGCGCTCACCGACCACGGCGGCACGGAGTTCACGGCCGCCCTCGGCTACGTCGGTCTCGACCTCTTCCCCGACGTCTTCCAGCCGCCATCGGCGTCTACACGCACTTCGCCCTGCGCGACGCCGACAGCTCGGCGCCCGGGCTCTTCCACACCTTCGGCCTGCTGACCGACGACTACCGGCCGAAGCCCGCCTTCGCGGCGTACCAGGCGCTCATCGAGCGGTTCGGCTGGCCGTACGGGGCAGGTCGGCGCCGCAGAGGGCGCAGACGAAGTCGTGATCCTTGACCAGGTTGCGCTCGCGGCACCGGGGGCAGTGGCGGAAGACGACCGGGTCGGTGAAACGGCCGGGGTGCGGCAGGCCCGCGGCGTCGAGGGCGGCGGCGACGGCGGGCCAGGAGTCAGGGTCGGGGCAGTAGCCGGTCGAGTGGTTGCCGACCTCGCTGACGGTCCAGCGGCCCTGCTCGTGCACGAAGGTCATCTCTCCGGCGCTCAGCACGGACGCGCCGCCGGCGCAGGCGACGTGCTCGCTCCGCCGGGGCGCGAGCCGCAGCGACCCGCCGCGATCGACGACGAAGGTGAAGGGCTCGGCCCGCTCGTCCGCGTCGCGCGACGCCAGCCAGGCGGCGAGGTCGCCCGGCGACCTGATCGGGCGCCCGGTGGCATCGGGCCGTACGGCGGCGAGCAGGTCGGCGGGGCCCACGTAGCGGTACGCGTACGGCTCGTCGGTCACCCGGCGAACGTATCCGACCGCCGCGTCATCCGGAGGCGCGGCGGTCAGTCCTCCGCCGCGGAGCCGTCGGCGCGGGGCCGGATCAAACCGCCCTGTTGGTGAGAGTCGTCGTGGCGGTGAGCGATGCGCACGGCATACTCGCGCGGCGAGACTCCCAGTTGCCATGAGCAGACCGCGCAGCTCAGGTGGTCGTGGGAGGTCTGTTCGTCGTGCTCCACCTCGACGACGCCAATCCGCAGGTTCTCCACGGACCGAACCGTACACGGAGCGTAACCGCGCCCTCCACTCTCGTGATCTGCGTGTCCGGCTGCCGAAAAAGCCCATTTAAGGCGGCATCTGGATTTGCCTTTTATTTGCAGCCACTCAAGAGCGTCCGGGTCAGGAGCGGACGTTGGCCCTGTCGCGCTGACGGGTTCGGACCGAATGCATGCCTTGTGAGGCCACCGACTCGCTCTTGGATACCCTGACCCCGTGGTCGCTCCACCACATGCCGAACGCCACGAGCGCGACGATGAAGCCGGCGAGGCCGAAGAGCACCCACAACCCGTTCCCGCCGCCGACCGAGCTGTTGTACGCGGCGATCATCGCGATGCCGAAGATCAGGCCGGGAACCGCGACGGCGAGCCGACGCGACCGCAGCTTTCGTACCTCCGCTGCGGAGGGAATGGTGACCTGCACGGTGGTGTCGCAGTTGCCGCAATAGACGCGGACGGTCGCGACACCATCGGCCGGTCGGGGGCTGTCGATCGGGTACGTCATGTAGTGGTAGGTCGTCGATCTGACCCGCTCGGTCTTACCGAGCATGTGGGCCAGTCGAACCGCTGGAACATTCTCAATCGGATGAAACGCCATCAGACGCAATTCTTTCGTCTATTCGGTTAGGGAAACCGGCATAGTCACCGACGACGGGTGATCGCCGCCGGTGTAGATGGTCATCGGCCCGAGAGTCTTCAGGCCGCCGTCCGGCAGCGGCGCCAGGTGAGGTACGTCGAAGCCCTCGACCGCCAGCCGCAGTCGGTGCCCGGGCCTGATGGCCGCACCTGTCGGGAAGATCTCCACGTCCACCGGCGCGATCGTGCCCGGCGTCAGGTCCTTCCTGGTCGACTTCAGAAACGGGTGCCAGGGCTGGATCATCTTGCCGTCCAGGTAGCGCGACCTCTTCTTGTCCAGCGCCCGCTGGGAGATGCTCTCCCAGCCGCCGGTGATCCGGTGGACGCCGCCGTCGGGTGCGACGTCCTCGACCGCCAGCGACAGCATGCCGTCGCCGGTGCTGGTCGAGACGTACAGGTGGGCGTCGATCGGCCCCTGGAAGCGCAGCGTCTTCGTCGCGGGCGCGGAGTCGAAGGTGAGTCCGGTCGCATCGTTGAGCCGGTTGTCGGTCCAGCACGGCAGGTCATTGAGCACCGCGCTCGCCAGGCCGCCGGTCCACTGGTCGGTCGAGCGCGTGCACAGGCCGCTGACCGGCAGCGGCTGGAGGGTCGACCTTCCCGAGGTCGGGGTGCCGGTGGTCAGGCCACCGGACTCGACCCCGGCGGTCGAGGACCCGGAGAGCTTGAAGGTCTTCGCGGACAGGTCGCTCGCGATCCACTTCTGCGTCCGCACCCATCGGCCGGTGCCCTGCTCGTAGTAGGTCACCGGCGCGATCTGGTCCAGGTCGGTGTCCTGCCCCATGATCCAGTGGTCGAACCAGCGCAGCTCGAGCTCGGCCAGTGACCCGTAGCCGGCGGCGCCGAACTCCGTGCCCCTGCCCGACCCGGCCTGGAGGTGGTTCCACGGCCCGTCGATGAACTTCACGGGTGTCCCGTTGCGCTGGATCCCTTCGAAGAGCAGGGGCTCGCCGCGCTGGAAGATGTCGTACTCACCGCCGATGATGAACGTCGGGACCTTCACCTTGTCGATCCGCGTGATCGGTTTGCGCTCCGCCCAGTACGGACCGTCGTACGCCACATCCCCGCCCAGCACTCCCGAGAGCACCTCCGGCAGTGTGCCGCCGACGCCGCCGGCGAGGTGGTCGACCGCCATGGTCAGGGCCGACCTCGGGTCCGTGAGGCTGAACGCGGGGGGAATCGCGCCGGCCGCGGAGACGAGCATGAACCACTGCGGCAGGAACCCTGCGTCCAACTCCCCGCCCGCGGCGGTGACGTCGCGGTAGGGATCGGCGGCCGGCACCGTCGGGAAGATCGCCTTCAGCCCGGGTGGCTGCTGCTCGGCGGCGAAGAGCTGCTCGATGCCGAGGTAGGAACCGCCCTGCATGCCCACCTTGCCGTTGCTCCACGGCTGCCTGTGCGCCCAGGTCACGACCTCGCCGGCGTCCTTGTTCTCCCTCTCGCCGAACGCGGACCACCGGCCCTCGGAGCTGCCCGTGCCACGCGCGTCGACCCACAGCTCCGCGTAGCCGCGCTCGACGAAGTAGTCGGCGGGGACGTTGGTGCCGAGGAGGGCGCCGCTGTTGGTGCCGATCGGCAGCCGCTTGTTGTACGGCGTGATCGTCACCAGCACGGGCAGCTTCTGCTTCACGGCCTTGCCGTCGGCGGTCGCCGGGAGCGTGAGGTCACCGCGCAGGATCTTCCCGTCACTCATCCGGATCGCCAGGTCCTTGCGCGTCACGGTGTCGTGCCACTGCGCGGGTCGCGGTTTCCAGCCGCCGGTGAGCGGCGCCGAGGCCGATCGAGCGGGCGCCGCGGCAGCGGACGCGAGCACCAGCGCAAGGACGGGCAGCACCATCAACGAGCGAGCGTTCACCTTCACGGGTCTCCTGTGAGTGCATTTACTACCGCGTCGTAGTAAATTGCTACGTCATGGTAGTAATTGTCAAGAGGGGCCCGCTCCAAAGGCCGCTACCCTGTCCGGCGTGACGAAGGCAGAGGCGGGCGCGCGACGCAAGCGACGCGCGTACGCACCCCGGATGCCCCTTGAGCAGCGCCGCCGGCAGCTGCTCGACGCGGCACTCGCGCTCATCGTCCGCGAGGGGTACGCCGGCGTCACCGTCGACGCGATCGCCCAGGAGGCCGGGGTCACCAAGCCGGTCGTCTACGGCGCGTACGCCAACCTCCCACTCCTGCTCACCGCGCTCCTCGACCGGACCCAGAGCGATGCCGTCGCCCAGCTCCTGGCCGCCTTCCCGCAGGATCCGCGTCGCCTCACCTCGAAGCACCTCGCAGGAGACATCGCCCGCGCGTGGGCACGGACCGTACGCGAGAACCCGCAGACCTGGACGCCCGTCCTGAGCACCGGTGCGCAGACACCGGCGCCCGTCCTCGACCGGATCGAACAGGGGCGCGAGGTCGTGCGCAAAGCCATCGCCGACTTCATCGGCAGGGGCCGCGACCTGGACGCCGCCACCGCCCGACGTCACCTCTGGACGGCTCACGCCGTGGTCGCCGCCGCCGAGCACTTCGGACGCCTGGTGCTGACCCGCCCCGACGCCATCACCGACGACGAACTCGCCGCGCTCTTCGACGATCTGGTCAACGGCCTCCTGCGCCGGACCTGAGCAGAAGACCGGGGAGTGCCGCGCGGCGCGTCGAGCCGGTCTCGTCGGCCGGGCTGCGATCAGCAGCCGTACCGGTCCGCCACAGCGGGCAGGTGTCGCGACGCGTTCGCCGTGGCTGTGGCGTAAACGCCCCGAGCAGCCGCACACCATCCGGATCGGTCGACAGATCGCGCAGCACTCGCGAGTGCCTTTCTCCTGTCGCGGACGGCCTGATCAGGGTGTGCGTTCGCGGTCGCGTTCGGCGGCCAGGCGGTGTGTCTCCGCGGACAGCGGGGCGAGCAGGACCGCCGCGACCAGGTCGATCAGGTGGCTGGTGAACAGCCGGTCGTCGGCGTGCGGCCCTGACTGGGCGCGGCGGGCCAGCTCGATCATCGTGAAGCGCACCGCGACGAACCGGCGGTGCAGGCGGGCGGCGTCCTCTTCCAGGAGCGGCGCGGTCAGGGCCCGCCAGCGGTAGGTGCTGTCGGCCGGGTCGCTGACGCTCGCGCGGCCGATCAGCGGCTCGGGGCGGTTCACCAGCTCGCCGAGGATCCGCAGGTACGCGCGGCCGCTGGGGTAGGCGAGCTTGGCCGCGAGCGGGCGGACCAGGGCGGCCGACAGCGCGCGGACGTCGTCGGGTTCGCCGGCCTCGTACGCGTCCAGCAGGGCGTGACGCGCCGACTCCACCTCGGCGCGATGCCGTTCGAGCACGGCGCGCAGCAGACCGTGCCGGTCGCCGAAGTGGTACTGCAGGGCGGTGACGTTGCGCGCCCCGGAGGCGCGCACGATCTCCCGCAGGGAGACGCCGTAGACGCCCTCGGCGGCGAAGAGCCGCTCCGCCGTCTCGATGAGGCGCTCCCGCGTCTCACGTCCGGCGGTGCCCATGGGGGAATTCAAGCACATTGACCTTTAATGCACGTGAATCATAGGCTCGTCTCCGCGGAGGTTCTCCCTGGATGCAGCCTGATGACATCGATCCGTCGCTGGTCGACTTCGGCGTTCTGGCGCGCTGGATGGACGGCGAGGGCCTGCCCGGTGGCGCGTTCGAGCGGGTCGAGCGGCTCGGTGGCGGCACGCAGAACGTCCTGGTCCGGTTCTGCCGTGGCGACCGCCCGTACGTCCTCCGCCGCCCGCCCGTTCACCCCCGGCCCCGGAGCAACGACGCGCTGCGCCGGGAGGCGCGCGTGCTGGCCGCCCTCGACGGCACGGGCGTGCGCGCGCCGCGCCTGATCGCCGCCTGTACGGACGAGACGGTCATGAACGGCGTGGTCTTCTACCTCATGGAGTCGGTGCGCGGCTTCAACCCCACGACGACGCTCCCCCGGCCGTACGCCGAAGACCCCGCCGTACGGCACCGCATGGGCCTGGACGCCGCCGCCGCGCTCGCCGAGCTGGGCGCGGTCGACCACGTCGCCGTCGGCCTGGGCGACGTGGGCCATCCGGAGGGGTTCCTCGAACGCCAGGTCGGCCGGTGGCTCTCGGAGCTGGAGTCCTACAACGCGCTGGACGGGTACCCCGGCGCGGACATCCCCGGGCTGACCGAGGTCGCGGCCTGGCTGGAGGAGCGCCGGCCGCGCGAGTGGCGGCCCGGGATCATGCACGGCGACTACCACCTCGCCAACCTGCTCTACGACCCCGACCATCCCCGGGTGGCGGCGATCGTCGACTGGGAGATGTGCACGATCGGCGATCCGCTGCTCGACCTGGGCTGGCTGATCGCGACCTGGCCCGCCGGGGAGGCCGCGCCGCTGGCCGGCGCCATCGGCACGGCGGGCGGGCTGCCCGCGACCGACGAGCTGGTCGACGTCTACGCGGCCCGTACGGACCGGGACCTGTCCGCGCTCACCTGGTACGCCGTGCTCGCCTGCTTCAAGCTCGGCATCGTGCTGGAGGGCACGCACGCCCGCGCGTTCGCCGGCAAGGCGTCCAAGGACGTCGGCGACCTGCTGCACGCGACCACGCTCGGGCTGTTCGCCCGCGCCCGCACCTTCATGGAGACCTGATGTGGGACTTTTCCACCGAGCCCGAGTTCCAGGCGAAGCTCGACTGGATGGACGCGTTCATCCGGGACGAGGTCGAGCCGCTCGACCTGGTCTACGGCGGCAAGGCGTACGAGCCGCTCGGTGACGAGCTGCGCGGCATCGTCGAACCGCTCAAGGCGCGCGTGCGGGAGCAGGGGCTGTGGGCCTGCCACCTGGGCCCTGAACTGGGCGGACAGGGGTACGGGCAGCTCAGGCTCGCGCTGATGAACGAGCTCATCGGCCGCTCCCCGTGGGCGTCGGTCATCTTCGGCTGCCAGGCGCCGGACACCGGCAACGCCGAGATCATCGCGATGTACGGCACCGAGGAGCAGAAGGCCCGCTACCTCAAGCCGCTGCTCGACGGCGAGTGCTTCTCCGGCTTCTCGATGACCGAACCGCACGCCGGCTCGGACCCGCGCCTGTTCCGTACGCGCGCGGTCCGCGACGGCGACGGCTGGGTGATCAGCGGGGAGAAGTACTTCACCTCCAACGCGGCCAACGCGGCGTTCCTCATCGTGATGGCGGTGACCGACCCGGACGCCCACCCGTACCAGCGGATGTCGATGTTCCTGGTGCCGGCGGACACGCCGGGCGTGGAGATCCTGCGCAACGTGTCCACGATGGGTCACCGCGGCGACGGCGGCCACGCGCACATCCGCTACAACGACGTCGCGGTCGGGCCGGACGCGCTGCTCGGCGAGGTGGGCGGGGCGTTCGCCATCTCGCAGGCGCGGCTCGGCGGCGGGCGGATCCACCACGCGATGCGGACGGTCGCGGCGGTGAAGAAGGCCTTCGACATGATGTGCGAGCGGGCCCTGTCGCGGGAGACCCATGACGGCACCCTCGCCGGCAAGCAGCTCGTCCAGGCGGCGATCGCCGACTCGTACCTCCAGATCCAGCAGTTCCGGCTGCTGATCCTGCACACGGCCTGGCTGATCGACCGTTCCTCCACCAAGGAGGCGCGTACCCAGATCGCCGCCTGCAAGGTGGCGGCGGCGCGCGTCTTCCACGACGTGGTGTACCGGGCGATGCACATCCACGGCGCGCTCGGGGTGTCCGGCGACACTCCCCTGGCGCGGCTCTGGCAGGCCGCGCCGCTCATGGGGATCATGGACGGCCCGACCGAGGTGCACCAGGCCTCCATCGCCCGCCGCGTGCTGCGCGGGTACGAGCCCTCCCCCGGGCCCTGGCCCACCGAGTACCTGCCGGACAAGATCGCCGCCGCCCGCGAGAAGTACGGAGTCTGATGATGCGGAGCCTGGAAGACGTCACGGCCGCCCTGACCGCGCCGGGACAGCTGTTCGAGATGGACGAGGTCGAGATCCGCGGGACGCGCACGCGCGTGTGGAAGAACGCCTTGCCGTCGCTGCGCTCGCTCCTGGAGGTCACCCGGCTGCACGGCGACGCGACGTTCCTCGTGTACGAGGACGACCGGCTGACGTTCGAGGAGCACTTCCTGCGGGCGGCCACGTTCGCCCGCCGGCTCACCGAGCGGTACGGCGTGACGAAGGGCGACCGCGTCGCCATCGCGATGCGCAACTTCCCCGAGTGGTCGGTGGCCTTCTTCGGTGCCGCGGCGGCCGGGGCCGTCGTCGTGCCGCTCAACGCCTGGTGGACCGCGCCGGAGCTGGAGTACGGCCTGCGCGACAGCGGCGCGAAGGTCCTCGTCGCCGACCAGGAGCGCGCCGAACGTCTCGCCGGCGTGCTGCCCGGCCTCGGCGTCCCCACGATCGTCGCGCGGGCCGAGGGCGACCCGCCCGCGGGCGCCGAGGCGTTCGAAGCGGTGCTCGGCGAACTCGGCGACGCCCTGCCGGAGGTCGCCATCGACCCGGACGACGACGCCACGATCTTCTACACCTCCGGCACGACCGGCCGCTCGAAGGGCGCGCTCGGCACCCAGCGCAACATCACCGGCAACCCGGTGAGCCTCGCGTACGCGATGGCGGCGGCGGGCCTGCGCGTCGGCCGCGACCTGGAGGAGGTGGTCGGGGCACCGCGCCGGGTGTCGCTGCTCAGCGTGCCGTTCTTCCACGCGACCGGCTGCCACTCCGTGCTCGTCGCCAGCGCGCTGGCCGGCAGCACGATCGTGCTGATGCACAAGTGGAACCCCGAGCGGGCCCTGGAGCTGATCGAACGCGAGCGCGCCACGATGTTCGGCGGCGTGCCGACGATGGCGTGGCAGGTCCTCACGTCCCCGCACTTCGACAAGTACGACACCTCCAGCCTCACGTCCGTCTCCTACGGCGGCGCGCCCGCGCCGCCGAAGCTGGTGGAGAAGATCAAGGAGCTGCTGCCCGACCGGGTCCCGGGCAACGGGTACGGGCTGACGGAGACGTCCTCGGTGACGACCTACAACTCCGGCGTCAACTACCTGTCGCACCCCGACAGCGTCGGCCCGCCGGTCGCGGTGTGCGACGTGAAGGTCGTCGGACCGGCCGGCGACGAACTCCCGGCCGGCGAGGTGGGCGAGCTGCTCATCAGGGGCCCGAACGTCATCAAGGGCTACTGGAACCGCCCGGACGCCACCGCCCAGGCGTTCATCGACGGCTGGTTCCACAGCGGCGACCTGGCGCGCGTCGACGAGGAGGGCTTCGTCTACATCGTCGACCGGGCGAAGGACATGCTGATCCGCGGCGGAGAGAACGTCTACTGCGCCGAGGTCGAGGCGGCCCTCTACGAGCACCCCGCCGTCGCGGACGCGGCCGTCATCGGCGTCCCCCACGATGAGCTGGGCGAGGAGGTCGGCGCGGTCGTCCGCCTGCGGCCGGGCGAGTCCCTGACCGCCGAGGAGCTCCAGGCGTTCCTGCGCGAGAGGATCGCGAAGTTCAAGGTGCCGTCCCACGTGTGGTTCCGCGAGAGCGAGCTGCCCCGCAACCCGGGCGGCAAGATCCTCAAGACCCACCTGCGCGCCGAGATCCTCGGCTGAGGCCTTCCTGCGCCCGCGTCAAGGGGCGCCCGTGCTCGGCTTGGGCACCGGGCTCATGAAGCAATCCGGTCGGGAAAGGCCCGGATAGGAGGACGAGAACTTCAGGACGGGTTGGTCGGGCAGCACGAGCCCGGTGCAGTAGATCTGCGCGTACGCCGCCGGCGAGATCTTGGGCAGGGGCGGAACCGTGTCGATGAGGAACGCCCGGCCGCCGATGTCGCGTACGGCGATCTGCTCGATCCCGGTCAGCGCCGTCGTCATGCCCTTGGCGCGCTCCTGCGCGTTGGGCCCGCGGAGCAGATCGTCGAAGACCAGCTGGGCGTCCCAGGGGTTGGTCTCGCGGGCCACGGGCGTCGGCACTCCCCGTAGCAGGAAGTACACCTGGGACCGCGGCGACGCCGCGGCGGTGGCGACCGGGGCGTCACCCGCGTACACCACGCCGCTGGGGCGCACACCGCAGCCCGCGAGCGACAGCATCGTCAGGACCGCGGCGGCGGGGCGCCTCACGCGGGGATCCGCACGGTGAAGACGGCCCCGCCGCCCGGCGCGTTGGCGGCCTCGATCCGGCCGCCGTGCAGCTCCGCGTTGGCCTGGGCGATGGCCAGGCCGAGGCCGCTGCCCCGGCCCGCGGGGCGGGCCTGGTCCGCCTTGAAGAACCGGTCGAACACCCGTGGCAGCAGCTCATCGGGGATTCCCTCGCCCTGGTCCATGACGCGTACCTCCAGTCCAGGCCGTCCGGTGACGCGGACCGGCGGCGCCCCGTGCAGCAGTCCGTTGCCGATGAGGTTGGCGAGGATCACCTGGAACCGGCGGGGATCCAGGCGGACCCGCAGGTCCGCCGGTACCTCGATGACGACCTGGTCCGTCCAGCCGCGGGTCTCCACGCACTCGCGGACCAGGTCGGCGAGCGGTACCTCGTCCAGGTCGAGGTGTGCGGTACCGGCGTCCATCCGGCTGATCTCCAGCAGGTCCTCCACGAGCGCGCCCAGCCGCCGGGTCTGGCCGGCGATGAGCCGGGCCGCCGTGCCGGTGTCGGCGGGCAGGGCCGCGGCGTCCTCCTCCAGCACGTCCGTGACGGCGGTCATCGCCGCGATCGGGGTGCGCAGCTCGTGGGACACGTCGGCGGCGAACCGCCGCGCGTTGGCCTCCATCCGGCGCAGTTCGCGCACGGTGTACTCCAGGGAGGAGGCACTCTCGTTGAAGGCGCGGGCGACGTCGGCCAGCTCGTCGCGGCCGCGTACCTCGACGCGCGCACCGAGATCGCCGGCGCCGAGGGCACGGGCGGCCCGGCCGAGCCGGCGCAGCGGCCGGAGCACGCTGCCGCCGAGCAGCAGGGCGAGGACCAGGGCCAGCACGAGGGTGAGCGCGCCCGCGCGGATGAGCGCGCGCTGGATGCCGTCGAGGTCGTCGCGCTCCCCGGTGAGCGAGGCGAACACGTACACGGTCAGCGACGAGGGACTGTCGTTGGCGGTATAGACGCGCGTGGCGATCACCAGCCATGGCTCGCCGTTCCGGACGACGCGCTGGAAGTACAGGCCGTCCTTCGCCCGGGCGGCCAGCGCCGGCGGCACGTCCGCGGTCCCGAACTCCCCGGTGCTCAGGCTCGTCGCGCCGGAGCTGACGACCACGGTGCGGTCGGGGCGTACGAGGGCCTGGGCCACGTCGCGCAAGGTGTCGTCCGGCACGGGGTCGGCGAGGGTGCCGGGGACGACGCGGGCGAGTGTGTCACGGGTCTCGGTGAGCACCAGGTCCTGTGTCCGCTGCAGCACCGCCCGGCGGACGAGGACGTAACCGATGCCGGCCACGAGCGCGGTCGAGGCCAGGCAGGCGACGATGAACGAGGCGAACATCCGCCCGCGGAGTCCGGTGATCAAGGGGCCACGAACCGGTAGCCGAACCCGCGGACCGTCTGGATCAGGGTGGGGGCCGCGGCGTCCCGCTCGACCTTGGCGCGGAGCCGCTGCACGGAGGCGTCCACGAGCCGCGAGTCGCCGGCGTACCCGTGGTCCCACACCGCCCGCAGCAGGTGGCTCCGGCTGAGCACCTGGCCGGGGTGGCGGGTCAGCTCCAGCAGCAGCCGCAGCTCGGTCGGGGTCAGATGGACGTCGGCGCCCGCCCGCGACACGCGCAGCGCGCCGCGGTCGATGACCAGGTCGCCGTAGGTCGACCGGTCCGCGGTGCCGCCCACGGCCCGCCGCAGCACGGCGCGGATGCGGGCGTCGAGCACGGCGGGCTCGACCGGCTTGATCACGTAGTCGTCCGCGCCCGCCTCCAGCCCGACGACCACGTCGAGGTTGTCGCTGCGGGCGGTCAGCAAGATGATCGGCATCTGATCGGTGCGCCGGACGCGGCGGCAGAACTCGAACCCGTCGATGCCGGGCAGCATCACGTCGAGGATGACGATCTCCGGCCGGCGTGCGCGTGCGTGTTCCAGCCCTTCCTCGCCGGTCGTGCACGCGGTGACCGAGTGTCCCTGGCGGGTGAGGGCGAGCTCCAGTCCCGTACGGACCGAGGGATCGTCCTCCACGAGCAGAATCGCGGACATCGCCCCATTATCGAGCTGACCATCGGGCGCTCGGCGCTACGTCACAGAATCGGGACATTACCCGGGAACCGTGACGGCGCCGCGACACCAGCCGGACGTCCCGCGCCAAGGCTTGATCAACATGGCACGAACCCCGAAAGGCAGCCGGCGGTGGCGGCTGGTCCGGCGCACCCTGTACGTCCTGGCCGTCGGCGCCGGGGGCCTGTGCGTGGCGATCGGCATCATGTACGCGCGGACCAAGGTGCCGCCGGTGAACGCCGCCGCACGGGCCCAGTCGAGCACCTTCACCTACCGCGACGGCACCACGCTCGCCCAGGTCGGGAGGCTGAACCGGGTGGCCGTGCCGCTGCGGGACGTGCCGCCGTACGTGCGCGGCGCCGTGCTCGCCGCCGAGGACCGCGGCTTCTACCACGATCCCGTCGTCTCGCCGTCCGGGCTGGGGCGCGCGGTCTGGGCGGCGGTGTCCGGCGGGTCGCGCCAGGGCGGCTCCGGCATCGCCCAGCAGTACGTGAAGGTGGCCTACCTCAACCCGCAACAGACGATGTCCCGCAAGGTGAAGGAGCTGTTCATCGCGGTCAAGCTCAGCCGTTCGCGGTCCAAGGACTGGATCTTCGAGCAGTACCTCAACACGGTCTACTTCGGCCGGGGCGCGTACGGCGTCCAGGCCGCCTCGCAGGCGTACTTCCGCAAGAACGTGGGCGCGCTGACCCCCGCCGAAGGCGCGCTGCTGGCCGGGCTCATCCAGGCGCCCTCCTACCTCGACCCCGCGCTCGGGCACACCGCGCAGACCCGGGCGCGCTGGCGCTACGTGATCGACGGGATGATGAGCACCGGCGTGCTGCCCAAGGGGCCGCCGCCGGCGTTCCCCCCGGTCGCCCCGGCGCACACCGAGTCGACCTACGCCGGGCAGCGGGGGTACCTCATCGAACGGGTCATCGGCGAACTGCACGCTCACGGCTTCGACGACGACCAGATCTACCGGCGCGGCCTGCGCGTGACCAGCACGATCGACCAGCGGACGCAGGCGGCGCTGCCGGAGGAGGTCGGCCACGCCGTCGGCGGCGACCGCGACCTGGAGGTCGGGCTGGCCTCCGTACGGCCGGGAACCGGCGAGATCCTGGCCGCCTACGGAGGCCGCGACTACCTGACCCACCAGTACGACAACGCCTTCCTCGCCGCGCTGCCGCCGGGCTCGTCCTTCTCCCCCTTCGTGCTGGCGACGGGCCTGCGCGCCGGGATCGGCCTGCGCAGCACGTTCGCCGCCACGCCGGCCGGACCGGTCGTCAACGACGACGACGCCAAGGCCACGTCGGCGACCCTGCTCACCGCGACCGTCCGTTCGTACGCCACGGTGTTCTCCCGCCTCGGCGCGAAGGTGGGGGCGTCCGCGGCGGCGCGGGCGGGCCTGCCCGGCCGCCTGCCGCCCTCGGGCGTCCACGCCGTCGACCAGGCCGCGGCGTACGCCGCGCTGGTGAACGGGACCTACGCCGCACCGCACATCCTCGCGAAGGTGACGGACCGGTCGGGCAAGGTGCTCCTCGACGTCCGGCCGCGCACGCGTGCGGCGTTCTCCCCGGCGGTCGCGGCGGACGTGACCTTCGCCCTGCAGGAGGCGCTCCGGACGGACGCGAAGGCGGACCACGCGGCCCGGCCGTTCCTCCCGGGCCGGCCGGCGGCGGGCACCATCGGCACCACGGACCACAACGCGGCGGGCTGGTTCTGCGGCTACACGCCGGACCGGGCCACCGCCGTCGTCGTGTACCGGGCCAGCAACCGGCCGGTGGTCAACATCGGCGACGCACCGCAGCGGAGCAGCGCGGACGTACCGGCGAAGATCTGGCGCGCGGTCACCGAGAACGCCGAGACGGGCGTGCCCGCCCGGCCCTTCCCGCCGCCCGCCTGGGTCGGGTCGACGCGGAACTTCGCCCCGCCGTCTCCCCCGCCGACCACTCCGCCGCCCACGCCGGTCCGGACGACGCCGCCGGCATCGACCGGGCCGACCGCCCCGCCGAAGCGGCCGTCGGTGACCAAGCCGAGCGGGACGGACCGCCCGATACCGGGGAAGACACCGCCGGCCAAGACACCGGAATCCACCGGCTGAGCGGGCGTCCGCCGCCGCGGCTCATGCGACGTCGGCGGTGGCGGCGTTGTCGCGCTGGGCCTCAATGTCGGCGAGGCGCCGCCGCAGCGTGGTGGTCATGAGTTCCCACGCGTCCGAGCCGAGGACGAGGCGGCGGGGCGGATCGCTCGATTCCGCGGCGCGGATGACGGCGGCGGTCGTGTTCTCCGGGCTGTCGGTCATGTCCTCGACGGGGATGGGGTCCCTGTCGGCCGGTCCGCCGCGGTACGGCGCGCTGACCGGCACGCGCGCGGCCGCGTCGAAGAAGCCCGTGCGCACCATTCCCGGCTCGATGAGGGTGGTGCGGATGCCGAACGGCTCCACCTCGGCGGCCAGGCTGTCATAGAAGCCCTCGATGCCCCACTTGGTGACGTGGTACATCGAGAAGGCGGGGAACGTGATCTGCCCACCCATGCTCGACATCTGCATCAGGTGCCCGCCGCCCTGCGCGCGCAGGTGCGGCACCACGGCCCGGGCGAGCTGGATGGAGCCGGTGAGGTTGGTCGCGATCATCTGGTCGATCTGCTCGTCGGTCAGGTCCTCGGCGGTGGCGAACACGCCGTAGCCGGCGTTCGAGACGACGACGTCGATGCGGTCGTGCGCGGCGAACGCCTCGTCGGCGACGGCGCGCAGCCGGGCCATGTCGGTGACGTCCAGCGCTCTCACCCACAGGCGGTCGCCGTATCGCGCCGCGAGGTCGTCGAGTGCTCCCGGCCGCCGCAGCGTGGCGGCGACGCGATCGCCGCGGGCGAGCAACTGCTCGACCAGCTCACGGCCCATCCCCCGGGAGGCGCCGGTCACGAACCATGTCTTCGCCATGTTCAGGGTTTCCTCTCTGGTGAGCCTTCCCTTGGGCCAACCGTCCGGAGCGACGCGAGAATCCATACGCGCGATGAGAGTTCCGGTGCGCAGCCATACGGTTTCTTCATGGCTAAGCTCGTCGCATGAGCGAGCTGACAATCGCCGGGCTGCGAGTCGTCCGCGAGATAGCGCTGTCGGGATCGTTCACCGCGGCGGCGCGGCTGCTCGGCTACTCCCAGCCCGCCATCTCGCGGCAGGTCGCGGCGATGGAGGCGGCCGCCGGCCATCCGCTGTTCGTCCGCGAGCCCCGTGGCGTACGGGTCAGCGCGGCCGGCGCCGTCGTGGTCGAACACGCAGGCCGGGTGCTGGCGAGCGTCGACGCCCTGCAACAGGATCTCGTGAGCCTGGGCGACCGGCTGGCGGGCCGCGTCAAGGTGGGCGCGTTCCCGGCCGCGACGGCGGTGCTCGTCCCCCGCGCGCTGGCGAGGCTCCGCGTCGAGCACCCCGGCCTCGACGTACGGCTGAGCGAGGGCTCGACACCGACGCTGCTGCGGCAACTACGCGCCGGACGCGTGGGCGTGGCCGTGATCGGGGTCGGCGCCGGCCTCCCCGACTACGAGCTCGATGACTTCCGCCACGAGGTCGTGTTCTCCGGCCACCTCTGCGTCGCCGTACCCTCCGGTCACCGGCTGGCCAGGGCGGACGTCGTCCCGGTACGCGACCTGGCCGGCGAGGCGTGGATCGCCGGAGAGGACTCCACCGGCGACCCGCAGTTCCGGGCGTGGCCGACCCTGACCGACCCCGTCATCGCGCACGCCGTCAAGGGCTGGCCCGCACGGCTGGGCCTCGTCGCCGCGGGACTGGGTGTCTGCCTGGTACCCGAGGTCGCCGCGCTGTCGATACCGGCCGGCGTCACGACGATCCGCGTCGATGACCCGAACTGGCTGGGCCGCGTGACGGTGGCCGTCACACCGAAGGACCCCTCCGAGGAGGCCACGGCGGTCGTCGAGGCACTACGAAAGGCCGGCGACGACATCCGCGCGAGCTGAGCCCGTCCACGCCTGGCGCGGACGCTCGTCAGTGCGGGATGCTCCGTCGCGCACGCCGTTCGACGTCTTGGCGGAACCACTCGATCACCGCGCGGACCTCGTCCTGGGTTTCCGTGTCAGCGAGCCGGTCCCGGTAGAGAAGCCGGTCTGCCAGCCCCGCGAGATCGACGGTGAAGTACATCGCCATCAGGGGGTTGACGCACAGCTCACTGCCCCGGGTGCGTTCGGTGAACCGGACGTCGCCGAACTCGCCGCGGATCGCGGCGGCGATCTGGCCGTTGACGATGCCGGGTCTCGTCGGCGTGTGCCGTTGTGCGTGCGCGACCGCGTCGAGGTAGAGCTTCGCCTCCCGGCCGGCGCTCGGGATGGTCAGCGCCCCCAGGTACGCGCCGTCCCGGTCCAGCGCGGCGAGGTTCTCCAGTACGTGAGCCCCTCGTGAGGGGCGTGATGGCGGCCAGGTTCGGCTCGCACCAGTCGTCGACATCGAGCAGGTCCAGCGCGCTGAACGACAGGTTCGCCAGATGCACGGACTTGCCGAGGTCCATCAGCGCGAACGCCGGCGGCAGCCCGGCGTAGACGTCGAAGCCGCCTCCCTCGCCGGCCACCGGGACCCGGTCTGAGCCCCTCAGGGCGCCGAAGAGGGGCGGCTCGTGCGGCGACGTCATGCTGCACGACCTTAGACACGGCCGAGCATGGCGGGGAGGCGCTCCTACGCGCGAGGGCCGGTGGCCTCTTTCAGGGCGGCGCGGGCGAGGGCGTCGGCCAGGCGGAACGGCAGGGCGTTGGTGCGTGGGCGGGTGAAGCCGACGACGGCGAAGCCGCGGCCCGCCCATGAGCCGAGAGCGAACCGCCGCGGGTGGGTTCGGCCGGTGGCGGTGACGAGGCGGCCGTCGCGGACGGCGAGTTTGCCCAGCGGGTATCGCGTGCCGTCCGCGTCGGTCAGTTCCTCCTCGGCGGCCTCGCCGCGGTCGTACAACGCGCGCAGGAGCGGGTCGGTAGTGCGGGCGACGCTGGCGGAGGGCAGCCGTGCCTCGACGAGCGCGCGGGCGTCGACGGTGGCCGGGGTCGCGGTGCCGCCGGCGCGGAACCGGCCGTCCTCGGCGGCGACGGTGATGCCGGGGCCGAGGAAACGGACGATCCCGGCGCGGGACAGGGCCTCCAGCTCTCGCAGGCGGCGCGGCGGCGGGCCGCTCGCGTAGTAGCCGAACACGCCGTGCAGCCACGCGCCGACGTCCTCCGCCTGGGAGCGGGCGGCCAGCCGTCCGTTGTTCACCGCGTCGACCAGCACGCCGAACACGGTGAGCAGGCCGTAGAAGACGGCCAGGTCGGCGCTGTGCGCGGGATCGGCGTGGCGTTCGACGTCGGCGGTGACGTACGCACGGATCCGCTCCTGCAGGGCCTCGGCGTCCTCGAAGCGCTCCCCGGCGAGCGGGTCGAGGAGCCGGTCCAGGTCGAGCCGGTCCTCGCGTTTGGGCACGGCCTCCTCGACCAGGGCGTCGAGCTCCGCCGGGCCGGCGTCCAGGCGCGCCTCGAACTCCGGCCACGACAGGGCGACCCGGTCCGGATGGGCGCCGAACAGCTCGTGGTAGTGGTGCCACGCGAGCTCCCGCGCCATCAGCGGCCACAGGTCGGTGCGCAGGTCGAGCGGGCCGCGCCGGTCGTACAGCTCCTCGGTGACGGCCGGGGTGAAGTGGCGCGGGCCCGGCGGGCGCTCGCCGGAGAGCTCGTAGGTGATCTTCGAGTGGTACGGCACGCCGCGCCGCGACCCCGCGTACAGGATCGGCTCCCGGCCGGACGGGTGGTAGGTCAGGCGGCCGTCGGGGCGTGCCGTGAACCGGCCGCCGCGCCCCTCGGTGAGCAGCACCATGTCGTCGATGAAGCCGAGGCCCATCCCCCGCATGACGACCGGCTCCCCCGGGCGCAGGACGCCGAGGTCGGTGTCGGCGGCGTAGTGCGGCGGGACGTAGGTCAGGCCGTGCGCCGCCGCGAAGTCGGCCAGGCGCCGGTGCTCGGGCCCGGGCGTCACGTCCAGGTGCCCCTGCGCCAGGATCACCGCGTCGGCGTGGATCGGTTCGGCGCGGCCCTCGATCCGTACGAGCTGCGCCCCGCCGGCGCCGTCGGCGACGTCCAGGACGCGCGCGGCGTGGACGTGCACGGTCGCCGGTTCCGGCGGGGTGTCGGCGACGCGCCGGAAGCACCAGGACAGGTAGGCGTTCTGCAGCCGCCGCGTCGGGAACCGGCCGGGTTCGACGTCGTCCCACTCGCACAGTGTGGGACCGGGGCGGATCGGGCCGTCGATCCGTACGGTCTCGTCGGTGAACATCGTGACGTCGGCGGCCTGGGAGTTCATCCAGAGCAGGTCCGGCTGGTCCAGCCGCCAGACCCGGCCGCCGCCCGGCGGGTACGGGTCGGCTACGTGGATCTCGACCGGCCGGTCGCCGGCGAACTCGGCGGCGTTGGCGCTGAGCCGCTCGGTTAGGACGGTGCCGCCCGGCCCGGCGCCGACGACGACCAGGACGACGGGACGGGCGCTCATCGGAGGACGGCGGCGTCGACGGGCATCCCGGAACCTCCACCTAGGAGACTATGTCTACCAATTTAGTAGATAATATGCCTAAGGTGCCCTTCATGGAGAACATCCTGGGGCTCTCTCACGCGGCGCCATCGGGACGTACGGCGAGGGGGTTCGGGTGATCGGCGATCCGGTGCACCCGGTTCCGCTGCGGCCACCGCGCATCACCGTGATCCCCGTCGACTACGCCGACCCGGCCGCGGTCGCGCTCCGCCGGGCCCTGACCACGGAGATGAAGCGCCGGTACGCCGACCGGGTGGCGGATCCGGCCGTCCGCCCGCCGGCGATGGACGTCGAGCCCGGCACGGTCGTGTACACGGCGATCGCGGTCACCGGCGACGGCCTGCCGGTCGGTCACCTCACCCTGCGCCGGGCCGGGGAGGACGTCGAGCTCAAGCGGATGTACGTGGCGCCGCCCTACCGGGGCAAGGGCGTGGCGGGCGCGCTGCTGCGGGCGGCCGAGGAGGAGGCGCGACGGCGCGGCGCGCGGCGGATCGTCCTGCAGACCGGCGACCGCCAGCCCGACGCCGTCCGGCTCTACGAACGCGAGGGGTACACGCCGATCCCGATCCTCCCGTCGTACGCGACGGTCTGGTTCTCCCGGTGTTTCGCGAAGGTCCTGCGATGACCACCGCGGACGCGCGGTCACGCGAGGCGGCCCCTCCGGCGCCGATGGTGGACGCCTGGCTGTCGTCGGTCCGGTCGGCCAACACGCGACGCGCGTACCGGCAGGATCTGCGCGAGTGGACGGCCTGGCTCCGCGATCGCGACGCGGAGCCGCTCACCGCGAACAGGTCGCACGTCGAGGCGTGGACGGCCTCCCTGGAGCGAGACGGCAGGGCGCCGGCGACCAGGACGCGGAAGCTGTCGAGCATCGGCTCGTTCTACACGTACGCCATCGACGAGGGGCGGCGGTTCGGGCTGACGGTGACCCGCGACCCGACCGCCCGCGCCCACCGCCCGTACGTCGACCGCACCGCCGGGGCGGACCACCGCCTGAGCGTGGACGACGCACGCGCGGTGCTCCGTGCCGCCGACGCGGCGGGCCCACGCGCCGCCGTCATCGTCCGCCTGATCCTCCAGGCCGGCTGCGGCGTACGCGACATCACCGGCGCACGCGTGGAAGACCTGGAACGACCTGACCGCCCGCGGCCGGGGCGCGGGCGTGCCGCTTCGGGATGCGTGCCGGCCGGCCGCCGTCACACGCTGAGCGTGACGCGCCGAGGCGGGGTGCGGCATCGTGTGGCGCTGCCCGCCGGAGCGGCGCGCGCGATCGTCCGTACGGTCGGCGCGCGCACCCGCGGCCCGGTCGTGACGACGCGGAACGGCAGGCGCGTCGCCGACTCGCAGGTGTTCCGTACCGTCCGGCTCACCGGGCAGGCGGCCGGCGTCGAGGTCACCCCACGCGCCCTGCGGGACGCCTGCGCGAACCTGGCGCTGGAGGCCGGCGTACCGCTCCGCGACGTCCAGTGCCTGCTCGGTCACGCCGATCCGCGGTCGGAGGGCGACCCGTGGCACTCCTGCGAGACGGCGCCCTACGCGATCGCGGCCTTCCTCGGCCTGTGACCGCCGCCGCCCGCCTCCGAGCCTCCGCCGGCGCGGAACGGAGGCACGGGGCGGGCGACTCACCTCACCGGTGGGACACGGCGTGCACCCCCGGCTTGGGCCTCGGCTGGAACGGCAGGAAGCGCTCCGCGCGGTGGGGACGGGCCGGGATCTCCGTCGCCTCCACGGCCAGCAGGCGGTCGAATCGGAACGCCCGGACGCCCTGGCGGAGGCGGCACCAGGCCACGAGGTACCAGTGGTCGCGGTGGACCAGGCAGGTCACCGGCTCGACCTCGCGGATCGTCACGTCTCCTCGCGCGTCGGCGTAGTGGAGGCGGACGACGAGCCGCGCGGTGATCGCGCCGGCGGCGGTGCGGGCCCGGCGGGCGGTGGCCGGGTCGAGGGGGCTGGTCAGCGTGGCCAGCGTGGTCGCGATGACGTCGCTCGGCGCCTCCATGTCGTCGAACAGACGCCGCAGGGCACGGCGGGCGGTGGCGGACTGGGGACCGGCCCCGAGGTGGGCGAGGGAGAGACCCAGGGCGGCGATCTCGGCGGCGGTCAGGCTCGGACGGGTGCGGACATCGAACATCACGTTCTCGGCCATGCCTCGATCATACGTTCGACCACTGACATTCTCACCTGGCCGAACAGCCATAAATTGAGTCATGGTCGTGCACAGGCCGAGGGGCTGGGAGGAGTCAGCGATCTTCGCGTGGTCCGCGGTAGCCGATGGCCATGATGTGGGCGCTCGCGGCGATGATCGCCGGATCGGTTTCCGTGAGACGGGCGGCCGTGGATACGGAACCGAGCAGCGGGGAGCCGGTGAGTGAATCTCCGGTGTGGGTCTCGATCCCCTTGAGGACGGGCCAGAGCGGGCCTTCAATGCCGTAGAGGCGAACGTCGGTGAAGCCGGCCTCGGTCATCTCGGAAACGAGCTCCTCGGCCGTGTGGAAGTAGGCGGTGGTGAAACCAAGCGCCGGGTCGTGGTGTCCGCTGTCCAGGATGGTCCGCATCACTGCGTCCGAGCCGAGTCGGTCGGTGGCAGCGAGGTCGAGTAGTGCGGAGTGCCTGCTGATCACGGCAGCAGCCGTCAGGCCGCCAGGGCGAAGGACTCGGCGTGCTTCGTGGAGGGCCTGAAGACGGTCGGTCCGGTCAGGCAGGTGGTAGAGCGGGCCGAGCAGGAGAGCTGCGTCGTAGGTCTGATCCGACGCGGTGAGTGCGCGGGCGTCACCCAGTTCTGTCGTGCACGAGCAGCGTGAGCGCGCCTGCCGAAGGTGGCGCTCGACGGGGTCGATCAGGTGGACGGAGTAGCCGTCGGCCATCAGCCATCGGGCGTGGGTGGCGGGGCCGCCTCCGATGTCGAGCACCGAGGCCGGCGCGTCGGGCAGGTGCCGCCGCAGGAGTTCCTGTGTGCGGGCGAACTCCAGGGCTCCGGGGGCCGTGGAGGACAGGCGGGCGTCCTCGTCATAGCGTGACGTGTAGAACTCGATGATCTCTTTCTTCACCCGAGGTGTTTCCATCGCGAGATCATCACAGCTCAGACCGGTCACCGCATCGGCTTTTCAACCCGGATGACGCTCCCTCAGCCTCTGCACTTTCATCGGCTGCGCGGGCGGATCGTGGAGGATCGAGGGATGCTGGTCCGTTTGGCGAAGACGCCGCATCATCGGCCGACGAAGGTTCGAGTTCACTCGTCCGTCGGCCACGCCGTGGTGCTCTGGGGTGGTGATCCGGAGGAAGCGGAGGGCCGGCACAACGTCGAGTGGAGCGTCGACGAGGACATCCGGTGGGGGCACAACACTCAGCCGGCCGCGCTCGCCAAGCCGGGCTTCTGGCAGCACGGCGACCAGGTTGTCATGCGTGGCCGAGTTCACTTCACTGAGGACGGCGCTGCCGTACTCGAGATGGGCGACTCGCAGATCTTGTTCAATCTCGCCGCGCCGCCGCCTGAGAGTATCGACCGCGCTTGGGTAGAGATCAGCGCCGAAGCGGACAAGATCACCCTTTGGCCCTTTCGGCTTTGACGTCACAAGATCAGCGACAGAGCCGTTCCAGGCGCCGTCCGCCAACAACGGCTCCCAGGCACAACGAGTGTGACTGGCCACGGCGGAAACCGGATGCGTACCCGGCGCCGGCCCAGTAGCGTGCGCCGGGCTTGCAGGCGGGCGCGGGAGGGAGCGGGAGATGGATCTGCTGGTGACCACCGCCGGGCAGCGGCCTGATCTCGTGCCGTTGCTGGAGGACTTCAACGGCTGGCCGGCGTTCATGCGCCAGGATCCGGTCGCTCCGCTGTACTACGGCGACCCTGTCACGGCCTACCCCGAGTTCGTGTTGATCGGGATCGACCGGGATCGTCCGGACCGCTTGGTCGCCAAGGGCTACAGCGTGCCGTTCACCTGGGAGGGCGACCCGGCCGAGTCGCTGCCGGCCGGCGGCTGGGACCAGGTCATCCTCACCGCGGCGCTCGACCGGCGGGAAGGCCGCCGGGGCACGATGGTGTCCGCACTGGAGATCTCCATCCGGGCGGACCTCAAAGGCAGGGGCCTGTCGTCGATCATGCTCGCCGCGATGCGCCGCAACGCCGCCGTCCAGGGCTATGCCGATCTGGTCGCGCCGGTCAGGCCCAATGCCAAACATCGCCACCCGCAGATGTCGATCGTCGATTACGCGAATCTGCGCCGCGATGACGGCCTGCCGGTCGATCCGTGGCTACGGGTCCATATCCGGGCCGGAGGCCAGATCACCGGGACATCAGCACGGGCGATGACCATCGCCGGTAGCCTCGCGGACTGGCGTGACTGGACCGGACTGCCGTTCGACACCACCGGACCCATCGAGGTGCCGGGTGCCTTGGTCCCGGTGCACTGCGACACCGTGCACGACCACGCCGTCTACTGCGAACCGTGCGTCTGGGTGCACCACCGGCTGCCCTGACGAAGGATCAGGCTTCGTGGCGCGCTGTCATGGCCCGGCCGGGCCGCTGCCGGCGTCCCGCGATGACGGCGAAATCCACGTGCGTTCCGCGGGGCTCCCGCCGTACGGTCCGACGATGGACGATCAAGACGGTTTCTTCGGGGAGCGTGTCGCGGCGGCCTACGACGAGTCGTCAGCGGACATGTTCGAGCCCGGCGTCGTGGACGCGACGGTCGACTTCCTGGCGGGGCTGGCCGACGGCGGCCGGGCCCTCGAGTTGGGCATCGGGACGGGGCGCATCGCGTTGCCGCT
Organism: Actinoallomurus sp. CA-142502; assembly: GCF_050936355.1. Taxonomy (NCBI): domain Bacteria; kingdom Bacillati; phylum Actinomycetota; class Actinomycetes; order Streptosporangiales; family Thermomonosporaceae; genus Actinoallomurus; species Actinoallomurus sp. CA-142502. Next base: position 4,403,534 of record NZ_JBNJMY010000001.1, on the reverse strand, counting down.
GGCACGTCGCGGAGTCCCGGTCCACGGCATCGACCTGTCACGGGCGATGGTCTCCCGGCTGCGCGCCAAGCCGGGCGGTGACTCCATCGGCGTCACGATCGGCGACTTCGCTACGACAAGAGTGGACGGGACGTTCTCCGTCGTGTATCTGCTCTTCAACACGATCATGAATCTGACGACGCAGGCGGAGCAGGTGGCGTGCTTCCGCAACGCCGCGGCCCACCTCGAGCCCGGAGGCTGTTTCGTCGTCGAGGTCGTGATCCCCGAACTGCGAAGGCTGCCGGCCGGGCAGAACGTCGTGCCCTTCCACGTGAGTCCGACGCGATGGGCCTTCGACATCTACGACGTCGCCACCCAGGCGACGAGTTCGAACTACGTCGAGGTCGTCGACGGCCGCGGCGAGTACCGCTCGATCCCCTTCCGGTACGTGTGGCCATCGGAACTCGACCTGATGGCCCAGCTCGCCGGGCTGCACCTCCGCGAGCGATGGGACGGCTGGACGCGGGACGCCTTCACGAGCGAGAGCCGTCAACATGTCTCGGTCTGGCAGAAACCCGCCGACTAGGTCGTCGTGTGTCGATCCGACCGGCCCTCGTTCGTACAGGTGTTGAGGCGCCGGCGCCGTGCCGGCGGTCGAGAAGGGCTCTGATGAGATGAACGAGGTACGGGTGCTGCTCACCGGTCGAGGTCTGGTCGAGTCGCCGCGCTGGCACGGTGACCGGTTGTACTTCTCCGACTGGTCCGCGGGCGAGGTCATCGCCGTCGACCTCGCCGCTCGCAGCGAGGTGATCGCACGCGTGGAGTCATTGCCGCTGTGTACAGCGTGGCTTCCGGACGGCCGGCTGGTGATCGTCTCATCTCAGGGCGGGCGCCTGCTGCGCCGGGAGCCCGATGGGTCCCTGGTCACCCGGGCGGACCTCGGTGGGACCGGCTGGAACGACATCGTGGTGGACGGCCGCGGAAACGCCTACGTCAACCGCGTCGGCTTCGATCTGATGGCCGGGGAGGCCTTCAAGCCGGGCTCCATCGCTCTGGTCACGGCGGACGGCTCGGTGCGCGAAGTGGCCGACGACTTCGCGCTGCCCAATGGCATGGCGGTGACTCCCGACGGCTCCACCCTGATCGTCGCGGACTCACACCGCCACCACCTGGTGGCCTTCGACATCGGCGCCGACGGAGGGCTGTCCGACCGGCGGATCTGGGCGGACCTCGGGGAGGGCACCCCGGACGGCATCTGCGTCGATGCCCAGAACGCCGTCTGGTACGCCGACGTGCCCAACAAGCGATGCGTGCGCGTCGCGGAGGGAGGCGCGGTGCTGCGGACCGTCGATCTGGACCGTGGTGGCTTCGCCTGCGCCCTCGGCGGCCCCGACGGGACGACTCTGTTCATCGTGGCAGCCAAATGGCGGGGCATGTCCGAAATGGTGACGCCCGGCACCGGCCAGGTGCTCACCACCGAGGTCGACGTGCCCGGGGCGGGCTGGCCGTGACGCCCGCCACCAGGCGCCGGACCGCGACCGCCCCGAGGTGGGCTGCCCGGCGCTTCTCGCCGGCGCTCCGCCTCTACGTGCGGTCACCGGCGCCGCGTGGCCCGGAGGCCGTCGGCGAGCGGCCGACGGCCTCCGGGCGTCACCCGGACCGTCGATGACCGGTCAGGGCACCGGCCACCAGCTCTCCTCCGCGGGGGCGTCCTTGACGAACACGATCCCGTCACTGCCGGCCAGGTGGGCCGGGTCGAGCGGGGCGTAGCCGAACCAGGAGGACACGCGAGGAGCGGGCGGCAGGTCGCCGAGGGCGACGGCCAGCCGGCGGGCGTCGACGACGTACCGGTCCTCCGGCAGCGCGTACAGGAGCCCTTCGAGGGTGTCCGGGGGCGGTGTCTCCACCCCGCGGTGGCGGATCGTGCCCAGGGCCGTGGGCAGGAAGGCGTACTCCTGGCCCAGCCGCGCGCCGGCGATCGCCCCGGCGCTCCACCATTCCTGCGGCAGGTCGCCCATCCGCATGGTGCTCTTGTCCCGCTGGAGATGCCCGTTGTGGGCGTACACCAGCGCCGGGCCCCGCTCGGCGACGGCGAGCAGGTTCGCGGCCATCATCGAGGCCCGCAGGCCCAGCAGCCGCGGAATGCGGCCCGGTGACGTGTCGGCCATCCAGAAGTGGTACCGCAGCAGCCCGATGGCGGTACGACCGTACATGCGCGCCCGCTCCCAGTCGTCCCGCGAGGACGCCGCCATCAGGTGCGGCGTCTCCGCGTCGAGCAGGGCCACCAGGTCGTCGGCGAGCGACCGCAACTGTGCGGCCTCGGGCGTACGCCCCACGGAGCGGGACGGGTCCATCATCGCGGCGGGATCGGGCCACCGGTCGTCGGTGCCGAGCAGGAGGTCGAGCGTCTCCGCGGTGCAGGGAAGCAGGTCGGCGCCGACCCGAGCGGTGAGGTAGGCGTGGAGCGCGGTGAGGGCCTGCCGGGGGCTCGCGGCGCCGGTGATCTCCAGCGGGCCGTCGAAGCCGGCGAAGCGCAGGCGCTCGGACTCGGGTCGTCCGTCGTTGTACGCGCGCATCCAGCGCACCAGCTCGCGGTTGGCCGGCGACGCGCCGAACCCGTGGCTGAAGCCGCGCTCCATGACGTCGTCGAGGGTGCCCGTGCCCGAGGTGACGTAGTCGTCCACGACCAGGCCCATCAGGCAGTCGCTCTCGATCGCGATCGTCTGGTAGGCCTCGCGCTCGACGAGTTGCCGGAAGAGCTCGTTTCGCAGTTCGAGCAGGACGTCCTCGCCGTGGGTGGGCTCGCCCAGGGCGAGGAGCCGTGGCCGAGCCGGAAACAGCCCCATGACAGAGGCGGCGTCCACGACATGAGCGGTGTCTTCGATACCGGAGGTCATGTCCCTCAACGGTACCGTTGAACAAACTATTGGCACTTCGCCGCGAAATCAGCAGGCCGGTGGAGTGAAACCCTCAAACGATGGGTCGTCCCGGCCCGACGCGCCGCCGGCCCGGCGAGTGGCCGGTGTACTGCTTGTACTGTCGGCTGAAGTAGGCCAGGTCGGTGTAGCCGAGCGTCGCCGCGACCTGGCTCACGGACATGCGCGTCTCGGCCGGCAACTGGCGGGCGCGGTCGATACGGGCGCGGATCAGGTAGCGGGCCGGGTCGCGTCGTCCCACAACGGGTACAGCAGCTGTTCGAGACACAGCAGGCTCTGCCGGACGCCGAGCCGGTGCGCGGCGTCGCAGCGGCTCGCCAGGGCGGCGGCCAGCGCCGGGTCGCGCAGCCGGCAGTGGCGCTCCGCGAGCACGACGTCGGCCGGGGCGGCCGGTGTGCCGTCGGCCGTCCGCACCTCCAGATGCATGCCGAAGACCAGGAGCCGCCGGCGCGGGTCGTGCCCGGCGACCGGCTCGTCGCCGGGCGCGTACAGCAGACGGCTGCCGACCCCCAGGGTGTGCCGGCCGCCCGGTCAGCTCGCCGAACGCTCGAAGCGGTGGAACAGCGCGCACAGGCCGGCCAGGGTGAGGGCGAAGACCGGCAGCCAGCACAGCCGGTACGCGAGCCAGTCGCCGGTGGGCGCGTCGAGCAGCCCCGGCGCCCCGCCGGCCGGCAGGGCGGCGAACGTGACCATCAGCAGCGCGGTCTGGTGCCAGCAGTAGACCGTCATCGCGGCGAGGTTGAGCAGGGCGACCGGCGCCCAGGCCGCGGGACGGCGCAGCAGTCGCGCCAGCGACGGTCTCACCAGCAGGAACGCGCCGAGTTGCGCGGCCGCCAGGGCCAGCGTGAACAGCGACGGCGGATCGAGGTTGGACCAGTCGTGGCCGGGGACGCCGACCGCGCTGGCCGGGTAACCGGCGAGCAGCACCAGCGCGGCGCCACCGGTCACGCCCAGCGGCAGCAGCACGGCGCCGGCCACGCGGGGCAGCCTGCGCTCGGCCAGCGCGACACCCAGCAGGTACGGCCCCGCCCACGCCACCGGCACGGTCAGCAGCTCCAGCCACGTTGGCAGTCCACGGCCGCGGACCGCGTCGGTCACCGCGACCAGCGCCACCGGCGCCAGTGCCGGCCACGGCCCCCATCGCAGCACCGCGGCGCGCAGTATCGGTGTGAGCGCGGTCAGCACCAGGTACACCAGCAGGAACCACAGCGGGTGCGTCACCAGCGACCAGACCACCTGCCGGGTGCCGTGGGGCGCGCCGGCCGCGGAGAGCAGCAGCAGGGCCGGCAGCCAGACGGCGGCGAGCACCAGGACCGGCCGGACCAGCCGGGAGAGCCGGGACCCCAGCCAGGACCGGCGATCCCCTCTCCCGACGCTGCGCGCCGCCGCGTACCCGCCGGCGAAGAAGAACGGTCCCAGCGTCTGGAAGAACCAGCTCACCGGGCTGAGCACCGAGGCGTACGACAGCGGGCTCGCGCCGTGCAACGCCGCCGGCCGGTACGGGTCGCTCACCACGGCCGACACCAGCCAGTGCCCGAGGACCACGCCGAGCATCGCCACGGCCCGCAGCGCGTCCACCGTCCGGTCCCGGGACGGCGGTGTGGCCGCCTCGACGCGCACCGTCCAACCCGGCGCCAGGGCGGCGGTCATCGCCGGACTCCGGACGCGGCGATGCGGGCCAGGGCGGCCAGCGAGTCGGTGTCGGGGGCGAGGTAGTGGTCGTGGTCGGACACGTCCGCGGTGGCGAACACGCGGGCGCCGAAGGCCGGATCGGCGGGCTTGGTCCCGTGACCGAGCCCGAACAGCCGGATGCCCGGCACCCACCGGATCCAGTCCCGCCTGGACTGTCCGGCCCAGACCCGCGCGGTGGTGCCGAGCCGGGTCACGTCGGTCACGCCCATCCCCGGGCTGCCGAACACGGCGATGTCGGTCACCTGCCGGGGCAGCCGGCGCGCGGCCAACCCGATCACCGGCGAGCCGTAGCTGTGCCCCAGGAGCGCGACGGTCGCCCGGGGACGGTCCGCGACCAGCCCGGCCACGAACCGGTCCAGCGCGACGGCGCCCGCCCGCGCCAGGTCCTCGCGCGCCTCGGCGGCGTTGACGCCCTTCGGGGTCTCGTAGCCGAGCCAGGCGATCACCGCGAACCGGCCAGGACGGTACCGGGCGCCCTCCCGGTAGAGCCCGTCCGCCTGCACCGACAGTGAGCGGAACCGCCGGCCGCCCGCGCCGGTCCAGAAGTTCGCCCCACGGACGCTCGCGCCGGGCACCAGCACCGCGATCCGGTCCGCCGTCGCCAGGTCGCCGAACACCTGCGCGACCCGCCCGTCACCGCGCGGGTCGAACAGCAGGAACCGCCCGGCCCGGCCCCGGTACGGCGGGCCGGCCGCGTCCATCGCCCGCCGGTTCGCCGCGTACCGCAGCGCCACCGGCGCGCCGTCCAGGTCGCCGACCACACCCGGGTACTCGGCGGCCAGCTCGCGCTGCCCGGCCGTACCGGCCGCGGTCAGGAAGTCGTGCACCGCGACGGGATCGGCGGACACCGGATCCGGCAGGCGCCGGTGGTCGGCTCGCCATGCGGCGGTGCCGGCCGGAGCCGTGACCCGTACGACGCCCGGCGCGGCCAGCAGTGTGGACGCCGCCGGCGCCACCGTCACGGCGACGGCGGCCAGGGCCGTGCACCCGCGCGCCACCAGGCCGCCGCTCACCGGGCCCGCCCGTGGACGAGGATCCGCTCGGTCAGGTGGGCCGTGAGGGCCGGGCCGCTCGCGGTTCCGTTCAGTTCGTCGGCTTCGATCACGCCGCCAACGGTGGCGCGAGCCGCAGCGGCGGGGCATCGGCCCGTCGGCCGTATTCGCCGCGGTCGCGGGTAGCCCGCAGGCGTACGCCCACGGGCCGATGACCTGGCGGGACGCCGCTGGCTACGATCGGCGCATGCCGACCGCGCCACGTCCCCCACTGCTCAGGCGGATGCCGCCTCGGGTGCGCACGGTCCTGGCGTGGTGCGGGGTCGGCGCGTATCCGATCCTGCTGTGCCTCCAGGCCGTGTCCGGGCCGCACGACCCCGCCCCCGGGCTGTTCGGCACGCGCTACCTCCTGCCCGCCCTGGTCGTGCTCGCGCCCGCCGGCCTGTTGCGACGCCGGCCGCTGACCGGCCTCACGCTGATGCTCGTTCCGCTGGTTCTCGTGGCGACGCGTCTCGTCCGTTTCGAGGACTTCGGGTACCAGTTGGTCGTCCGGAACATTCAGGTGCTGGCGATCGACGTCGCGGTGGGCGTCATCGCGGCCGGCCACCGACGCAAAGTCTCGGTCACCGCCGCGGTCGTGGCCCTGCTCGTCCAGGTCGCCTGCGCCACGTTCTACGAAGCAGGCCCCTTTCCCATGGTCGCCGACCAGCGACTGCCCACGACCGCAGCGGGCATGGCACTGGTACTCGTCGTCGTCTGGCAGATCGGCCATTCGGTCCGGCAACGCCGCGAGTACGCCGAGGCTCGGCGGGAACAGGCCGCCACGCAGGCGGTCCAGGCCGAACGGCTCCGCATCGCCCGCGAGCTGCACGACATGATCGCGCACAGCATCGGCGTCATCGCCATCCAGGCCGGTGTGGGAAGCCGGGTCATGGACACCCAGCCGGCCGAGGCCCGCAACGCGCTGAACGCCATCGAGGGCACCAGCCGGGAGACACTGGCCGGGCTGCGCCGGATGCTGGGCGCGCTCCGCCGGACCGAACCCGGCTCCGCGCCGCGGGACCCCTCGCCGGGCCTGGCGGACCTGGACGGCCTGGTCGCGCGCTCGGCGGAGGCCGGCGTACGGGTCGACGTACGACGGCTCGGCGAGGAGCTCGACCTGCCCGCCGACATCGATCTGTCCGCGTTCCGCATCGTCCAGGAGGCCGTCACCAACGTGATCCGCCACGCGGGAGCGGACGAGTGCCGAGTGGTCCTGGACCACCGGGACGAGGAGCTCCGCATCGAGGTCACCGACGACGGGCGGGGCGCCGCCGGCACCCCGGGCACCGGGTACGGCATCGCGGGGATGCGCGAACGGGCCGCGCTGCTCGACGGTCGCTTCAGCGCGGGGCCACGCCCCGAGGGCGGGTTCTTCGTCTCGGTGCGGCTGCCGATCCCCGCCGGGGTCCGATGACGGTCCGGGTCGTGCTCGCCGACGACCAGCCGCTGGTCCGGGCGGGCCTGCGCGTGCTCGTCGCCGACCATCCCGACCTCGCCATCGTGGGAGAGGCCGGGACGGGCGCGCAGGCGGTCCGCCTGGTGGAGGAGACCCGCCCGGACGTGGTGGTGATGGACATCCGCATGCCCGACGTGGACGGCATCGAGGCCACCCGGATCATCACGGCGGGCCCGGAGCCGGCCCGCGTCCTCATCCTCACGACCTTCGACGATGACGACTATGTGTACGGCGCGCTGCGCGCCGGCGCGAGCGGGTTCCTCGTCAAGGACATGGCCCTGGAGGACATCCTCGCCGCGATCCGCGTGGTCGCCGCCGGAGACGCCCTGATCGCACCGAGCGTCACGCGCCGCCTCATCGAGGAGTTCGCCGGCCGGCCCGAGCCCGCCCCGCCACGGCGCGCCCTCGGCGGCGTCACCGAGAGGGAGCGCGAGGTGCTGACCCTGGTCGGGCGCGGCATGTCCAACGGCGAGATCGCCGCCCAGCTGTTCATCAGCGTGGCCACCGCCAAGGCCCACGTGGCGCGGCTGCTCACCAAACTCGACGCGCGGGACCGGGTCCAGCTCGTCATCATCGCCTACGAGGCCGGCCTGGTGGCACCGCCGCGATGAGCCCCGCGCCGGCCGCTCAGCCGGGGTGGGCGTACCGGTGCTGCGCCGCGCGCACCTCCAGGCACAGGTCGCGCAGGTCGGCGCCGGGCTGGTCGAGACCGTGGGCGGCGGCGCGCGGGTCGGTGCGCCGGTCCCGCAGCGTGCTGTTGAACGCCAGGTCGAGCGAGCCGTGCAGCATGAACACGTGGTACCGGATCAGCCCGAGCGCCCGCGTGCGGTACTCGTCGAGTTCGGGGATCCCCACCGGCTCCTCCAGCTGACCGGCCATCCGCACGAACGCGTACGCCAGCCGGGTCGCCCCACGGGCCAGCCGGGCGGGCACGTCGTTCGGCTCGGCGGCGCAGATCCGTACGATCCGGTCGGCCTCGGGCTGGATCTCCACGGCCCAGTCGAGCACGGCGATGAGCCGGGCGAGCTCCTCGGGGTAGGACGAGGCGGGCATCAGGACGACCTCCGGGGCGTGGGCGGCCGGCCGGCCGTCGCCTCCACTCTCGTCCCTGCCACGGCGCGGGACAAGCCGGGCGAAACACCCACCCTTTTTTCTACAAAATCTAGACGCACGTCGAGGAAACTTTAGAATGAGCGGCAGGCCGAGCGAGGAGGAGACCATGTCCGGCTCCGAGCCACCGGTGTCGTTCCAGACCCGTCCCGACCGCTACCGCCACTGGCGGATGGAGTTCGACGACGACGTCGCCTACCTCGTGATGGACGTCGACGAGCAGGGCGGGCTGCGGCCCGGATACGAGCTGAAGCTCAACTCCTACGACCTCGGCGTCGACATCGAGCTGTACGACGCCGTGCAGCGGCTGCGGTTCGAGCATCCCGAGGTCCGCGCCGTCGTCATCACGAGCGGCGACGAGAAGGTGTTCTGCGCCGGAGCCAACATCCGCATGCTGGCCGCCGCCGACCACCCCTGGAAGGTGAACTTCTGCAAGTTCACCAACGAGACCCGGTGCGGCATCGAGGACGCCTCCGAGCACTCCGGCCAGACCTACATCGCCGCGGTGAACGGCACCGCCTCCGGCGGCGGCTACGAGATCGCGCTCGCGTGCGACCGCATCCTGCTGATCGACGACCGCTCCGCGGCCGTGTCACTCCCGGAGGTGCCGCTGCTCGGCGTGCTGCCGGGCACCGGCGGCCTGACCCGCGTCGTGGACAAGCGCCGGGTGCGCCGGGACCGGGCCGACGTCTTCGCGACCAAGCCGGAGGGCGTCAAGGGCCGCACCGCGGTCGAGTGGGGGCTGGTCGACGAGGCGGTCCCCCGCAGCAGATTCGAGCAGACCGTACGCGAGCGTGCGCGGCAGGCCGCCACCGAGTCGGCGCGCGCCGGGGACCGCGGCGTCACGCTCCCGATGCTCGAACCGGAGATCAGCGCCGACCGCGTCGCGTACCAGCACGTGACCGCCGAGCTCGACGGCGACCGGGTGACCGTCACGATCCGCGCGCCGGAGGACACGGTGCCGCCCGAGGTCGTCGACGCGGACTTCTGGCCGCTCGCCATGACGCGGGAGCTCGACGACCTCATCCTCTGGCTGCGCACCAACGAGCCCGAACGCGGCACCTGGGTGGTCAAGACGACGGGCGACATCGACGCCGTGCTCGCGTACGAGGAGGCGATGACCGGCGACAAGGACTGGCTCGCCGCCGAGATCCGGCACTACTACAAGCGCACCCTGAAGCGACTCGACGTAACGAGCCGCAGCCTGGTCGCGCTCGTCGAGCCGGGGAGCTGCTTCGCCGGGGCCCTGCTGGAGACGGCGCTCGCGTGCGACCGGCAGTACATGCTCGAGGGCGCGGAGATCGTGGTCACCGAGGCGAACTTCGGCGCGTTCCCGATGGCGAACGGCTGGAGCCGGCTGGCGTCGCGGTTCCACGGCGAGGACGAGCCGCTGCGCGACGTGCGCGGGCGGCGGCTCGGCTCGGAGGAGGCCGAGGAGCTCGGCCTGGTCACGCTCGCCCTCGACGACATCGACTGGGACGACGAGATCCGGATCGCGCTGGAGGAACGCGCCTCGCTCAGCCCCGACGCGCTGACCGGCATGGAGGCCAACCACCGGTTCGCCGGCCCGGAGACGATGGAGACCAAGATCTTCGGCCGGCTCTCCGCCTGGCAGAACTGGATCTTCACCAGGCCGGGCGCGTCCGGCCCCGACGGCGCCCTGAGCAAGTACGGCACCGGCGTACGAGCGACCTTCGACCGGAGAAGAACATGAGCGAAGCGATCCCGACGCAGCGAGCGGAGTGGGCGGCGCCGCGAAGCAAGCCGCCCGCGGAGCGAGTGAGGAGGGTGAGCGACCAATGAGCACGAAGCGATCCCGACGCAGCGAGCGGAGTGGGCGGCGCCGCGAAGCAAGCCGCCCGCGGAGCGAGTGAGGAGGGTGAGCGACCAATGAGTACCGCCGACTATCAGGAGAAGATTCCGAACAACGTCGGGCTGGCCGATGACCGGCGGTTGCAGCGGGCGCTGGAGTCGTGGCAGCCGGGGTTCCGCGACTGGTGGGCCGAGATGGGGCCCGAGCTGCCGACCGAGGACGTCTACCTCCGTACGGCGGTGAACGTCGGGCGCGAGGGCTGGGCGCACTTCGGGCACGTGCCGGTGAGCGAGTACCGCTGGGGCATCTTCCTCGCCGAGCCGCGCCCCGACCGGCGCATCGCGTTCGGCGAGCACAAGGGCGAGCCGGCCTGGCAGAAGGTGCCCGGGGAGTACCGCTCGGCGCTGCAGCGCCTCATCGTGATCCAGGGCGACACCGAGCCGGCGAGCGTCGAGCAGCAGCGCCGCCTCGGCTACACCGCGCCCAGCCTGTACGACCTGCGCAACCTGTTCCAGGTCAACGTCGAGGAGGGCCGTCACCTGTGGGCGATGGTCTACCTCCTGCACGCGTTCTTCGGCCGCGAGGGCCGGGAGGAGGCCGGGGAGCTGCTGCGCCGCAACTCCGGCAGCGAGGACTCCCCGCGCATCCTCGGCGCGTTCAACGAGGAGACGCCCGACTGGCTGTCGTTCTTCATGTTCACCTACTTCACCGACCGGGACGGCAAGTACCAGCTCGGCACGCTGAAGGAGAGCGGCTTCGACCCGCTGTCGCGCACGTGTGAGTTCATGCTCAAGGAGGAGGCCCACCACATGTTCGTGGGCACCACCGGCGTGGACCGCGTCGTCGGGCGCACCGCGCGGCTGATGGTCGAGCACGACACCGACGACGCGGGGCCGCACGGCGCGATCCCGTTGAACGTCATCCAGAAGTACCTGAACTTCCACTACAGCGTCAGCCTGGACCTGTTCGGCGGCGAGACCTCCACGAACGTCGCCAACTACTTCTCCGCCGGGCTGAAGGGCCGCTGGCAGGAGGAGCGCCGCAAGGACGACCACCGCCTCACCGACCGGGGCGCGTACGTGGACGCCGTCGAGGAGGGCCGGCCGGCGCGCGCGGAGGTCGAGGCGCTGACCGCGCTCAACACCGACCTCCGCGACGAGTACATCGCCGACTGCGAGAGCGGCGTCAAACGGTGGAACCGCATCCTCGCCGACGCCGGTCTCCCCCACCGGCTCGCCCTGCCGCACCGCGCCTTCAACCGCTACGTCGGGGCGTTCGCCGGGATCAACGTCTCGCCCGCCGGCGAGGTGCTGACGGACGACGAGTGGGAGGCGCGCAGGAGCGCCTGGCTCCCCACCGACGCGGACAAGACGTTCGTCGCGTCTCTCATGCACCCGGTGTACGAGCCCGGTAAGATCGCAAGTTGGCTCGAACCCCCGCGTAACGGAATCAACGGCAAGCCGTTCGACTACGAATACGTTCACTTCCTCTAAAAGGGCGTGGTCCGGTGTTCAACGCCTCCACCTACCTCGTCGACACTCATGTCGAGTCCGGCGACGGCGACCGTACGGCGGTGACCGGGCCCGGGGGGACCCTCACCTACTCCGAGCTGCTCGACCGCGTCCAGCGCATGGCCTCGGGCCTGCGTGAGCTGGGCGTGCGGCCCGAAGAACGCGTCATGATCTCGATGCCGGACTCCCCCGACATGCTCGCGCTCATCCTCGGCGCGATGCGGATCGGCGCGGTGCCGGTCCCCGTGTCGACGATGATGACCGCGCGCGACCTCGCCGGGGTGCTCCGCGACTCGCGGGCCCGCGTGCTCGCGGCGGGCGCGGAGTTCGCCGCCGTCGCGGAGGAGGCCGCCGAGTCCGCGCCGGACCTCGCGGTGTTCGCCCTCACCGGGGAGACGCCGCCGCGGGCGCCGGCCTGGGCGCAGAGCCACCTGCTGAGCAAGATCGCCGAGAGCGAAGGCGCCGGCGACCCGTACCCGACGAGCCCGGACTCCACCGCGCTGTGGCTCTACACCTCCGGCACGACCGGCCTGCCGAAGGGCGCGATCCACCGGCACGCGTCGATCCGGTCGGTGTGCGAGACGTACGGCGCGCGGGTGCTGGGCATCCGGCCGGACGACCGCTGTCTGTCCGTGCCCAAGCTGTTCTTCGCCTACGGCATCGGCAACTCCTGCTTCTTCCCGCTCTCCGCCGGGGCGTCGGCCGTGCTCGAACCGGCCCGCCCGACGCCCGCCGGCATCGCCGAGCGGCTCCTCGCCGAACGCCCCACGCTGTTCTTCGGCGTGCCGACCTTCTACGCCGCGCTCCTGTCCGCCGGCCTGCCCTCGGAGACGTTCGCGTCCGTACGGCAGGCGGTGTCGGCCGGGGAGCCGCTGCCCGCGCCGATCTTCCGGCGGTTCGCCGAACGGTTCGGCGTGGAGATCCTCGACGGCATCGGGGCGACGGAGGCGCTGCACATCTTCGTCTCCAACCGTCCCGGCGAGGTGCGTCCCGGCGCGACCGGCCTGCCGGTGCCCGGCTACGACGTGCGCATCGTCGACGACTCCGGGGCCGACGTCCCCCACGGAAGCCCGGGGCACCTGATGGTGCGCGGCGACTCGATCGCGACCGGCTACTGGTGCCGTACCGAGGTGACGCGCCGCGTCTTCCAGGGTGAGTGGCTGCGCACCGGTGACACTTATGTCGCGGACGAGGACGGCTCGCTGCGGTTCCTCGGCCGCTCCGACGACATGATCAAGGCGGCGGGCATCTGGGTCTCCCCGAGTGAGGTGGAGGCGCGGCTGCTGGAGCATCCGGGCGTCGCGCAGGCCGTGGTGGTCGCGATGCCCGACGGCGACGGCCTGGACAAACCGGTCGCCGGCGTCGTACGGGCCGAGGGCTCCACGGTGACCGAAGAGGAGATCATCACGTTCTGCCGCGAGGAGCTGGCGGCGTTCAAACGCCCGCGCGCGGTCCTGTTCCTCGACTCCCTGCCGACCACCGCGACCGGCAAGATCCAGCGGTACGTCCTGCGCGACGCGTTGCGGGAGCGCGGCTTCACGCCCTGACGCCCGTACCCGTGTTTGGCGCTTCCTCTTCCGGGGACTCTGGCTGCAGACTTCGGGAGGTAGGGAGCATGACCGCACAAGGTGCGCGTTTCAGAGCCGCGGGCAGCCGGGCGTCATCCAGCGGTACGTTCCGCGCGCTCGGCCGCGCCGGTCTGGCCGCGCGTGGCGTCATCTACATCATCGTCGGGGCGCTGGCGGTCCAGATCGCCTTCGGCAAGGGCGGCAAGGAGGCCGACCGGCAGGGGGCGCTGCAGACCGTCGCCTCGACCCCCGGCGGCACGGTTCTGCTCTGGCTGCTGGCGATCGGCCTCGCGGGCATGGCGATCTGGCGCTTCAGCGAGGCGATCTGGGGCCAGGCCGCACCCGAGGGCGACAAGGCCACCAAGCGCCTGTCCTCCCTCGCCCGCGGCGTGTTCTACGCCGTGGTCTGCGCGAGCACGGTCGCCTTCGCCACCGGCTCGGGCGGACCGGGCTCCAGCGACAAGAAGAGCAAGGACTGGACCGGGAAGGCGATGCACGACCTGCCGGCCGGGCGCTGGATCGTGCTCATCGCCGGGCTCGGCGTGGTCGCCATCGGCATCGGCATCGCCGTCGCCGCCCTCCGGACCAAGTTCGAGAAGAAGCTCAACACCCACCAGATGAGCCCCGGGGTCCGCAAGGCGGTCAGGACGGTCGGCGTCATCGGCAAGTCCACCCGCGCGCTCGTCTACACGGCGGCGGGCGCGTTCATCGTCTACGCGGCCGTCAAGTTCGACCCGGGCAAGGCCAAGGGCGTGGACGGCACGCTGCGCCAGTTCGCGCACACCGGCGCCGGGCCGTGGCTGCTGGTCCTGGTCGCGGCCGGCCTCATCGTGTTCGGCGTGTACTCCTTCTGCGAGGCGCGCTGGCGCCGCGTCTGACCTCGGAGCCGCCGCCCGGTCAGGCGCCGGGTCCCGCCGGAGGCGGGCCGTACGGGCCGTACGGGCCGGGCGGTGGCGCCTGCGGTCCCGGCGGTGGCGGCCAGTTATTCGGGGGTGCGCCGTACGGGGGTGGCGCCCACGGGCCCGCGGGTGGCCCGGGCGGTCCCCACTGGGGGCCGGCCGGGCGGCCGTCGGCCGCGATGACCGAGCGGACGCGCAGCGCGGTGAGACCCGCGGCGACGGCCATCTCGATGACCATGCCGATCCACAGGATCGCTCGCGCGTGCGTGAAGTAGTCGGTGATCAGGTCCGCGCCGACCGGATAGTGGTGCAGGGCGAAGTACACCATCAAGGAGGCCTCGTCGGCCACGAACCCGGCGACGGCCGCGACGACGGCCGCCACGGCGGCCAGGCCGTAGTTGCGTGGCCGGGCCAGGCACATGGCGCCGCCGACCAGCGCTCCCAGCAGAAGGTCGAGCACGACCGAGACGACGTTGGCCGCGGCGGCCGAGTGCAGCTTCAACGTGTAGTCGAGCCCGAGCTCGACGACGAACAGGACGACGGTCGCCACGACGAAGCCGAGGATGAGCATGACCGCGGCGTTGGAGGGACGCCGCGCCGGGGGCTGGAGCACGCGCCCACCTTAGAACGGTTTGCCGTTCGCCGTCTGTGCCCTGTCGCCGGCTTTCCTGAACATCCGTCAGTGTCGGCGTCCGTACGGGCACCGCGCGGCCGGGCCACGCGTCGTACTGTCACGGAGGTGCCGGATGCTGATCCTGGCGGAAGTGATCTCGACCGTGCTGACCGAGGCCATCGTGGCCGGCGGCCGGCGGGCGGCCATCGCGGCGGGCCGCGCCACCCGGTCGAAGAGGTCCGGACGGTTCCCCATCGAGGAGTTCTTCGACGCGTACGCCGCGGGCGGGGCGCCGCCACTCGACGAGGGCCTGCTTCGCCAGGCGCCGCCCGGGCTCGCCGAGGCACTCGCGGATCCACGCGTACGCGGCGCAGTGCATGAGCTGTTCGCCGTACGGATGTCCGGCGCCCCGGCCGAGGAGCTCGACCAGGCGAGGACGTCGTTCCGGCTCGCGCTCGGCTCCTGCCTGCCCTGGGCTCCGCCCGGTGAGCTGTCAGCGGCGTCGGACGCCCTGTTCGGATACTTCGACGCACGGATCTCCGCGGCTGTCGAGGAGTTCCGCAAGGCGCACGCCACCGAGTTCTGGGCCATCCGCAACGACTCCCGGCTTTCGGCGATCAAGGCGACCGTCGCGGCGATCTCCCGGCACACCGCGGCGCTCGCCGGTACGGCCGATCCCGCGGCCGAGCGGAGGTTCCTCGACGCCTACCGGCGTCAGGTGCTGGATTTCCACGGGAGGCTGGAGCCGCCCGACTTCGAGCGCAGGCGGCGCGTTCCGATCGACGAGATCTTCGTCTCCCCGGTGATCACTCCGGTGTTACCCGACGGCGGCAGGTCCGCGTCTTTCGAGGAGGATCCGCAGCGGCTGAGCGTCCTGGAGTTCGCGGAGGTCGTCGACCGTTCGGTCCTGCTCGGAGACCCCGGCGGGGGCAAGACGACGACCTCGCACGCGCTGATGCACCTGTACGCCGCTCAGCCCCGTGACCGCGTGCCCTTCCTGGTGACCCTCCGGGAGTTCGCCGTCCAGGACCGGCCGGCGTGGTCGGTGGCCGAGTACCTCGATCACACGCTCCGTACCTTCTACCAGTGCCCCGCTCCCGCGGGCCTGGTCGAACGGCTGCTGCTCAGCGGCATGGCCATGGTGATATTCGACGGGCTGGACGAGCTCCTGGACAGCGGGCACCGGGCCGGCGTCGCGTCGATCGTCGAACGCTTCGCCGCCGAGTACCCGCTCACGTCGATTCTCGTGACCTCCCGCGTCGTCGGCTACGAGCAGGCCGGACTCGACCGCCGGCAGTTCTCCTGCCACCGCATCCGAGGGTTCGACCAGCCCCAGGTCGCCGAGTACGTCGCCAAGTGGTTCGCGCAAGAGGAGACGCTCACGCCGGACGAGCGCGACCGCGGTGCCGCCGACTTCATCGCCGGGAGCGCCGCGATGGCCGACCTACGCGCCAACCCCCTCATGCTGTCGCTGATGTGCATCCTCTACCGGGGTGAGGGCTCGCTCCCGAGGAGCCGGCCCGAGATCTACGAGCAGTGCGCGACACTGATGTTCCGGCGCTGGGACGCGCGGCGGCGGATTCACAGCGACGTACGGGCCCGTGACCTCGTCGAACCGCTGCTGCGGCACCTGGCGTACTGGCTGTTCACGGGCGGCCGCCCCGCCCATCCGATGACGGAGCGCGCGCTGGTCGCCGAGGCCACGGAGTTTCTGCTCGGCCGCGGTTTCGGGCACCGCGACGAGGCCGCCGCGGCAGCGGCCGAGCTCATCGCCTTCACCCGCGGGCGCGCCTGGGTCTTCAGCGACGTCGGGCTCACCTCGGACGGACAGGAACTGTACGCCTTCACCCACCGCACGTTCCTGGAGTACTTCACGGCCGCCCGGATCTCCGCCCGGCACGACTCTCCCGCCGAACTCGCCCACGCCGTCGCGCCCCATCTGGCCGAACCCGATTGGGACGTGGTGGCTCAGCTCGCGCTCCAGCTCAAGGACCGGCACTCCGACCGGGGCGCGGAACGCTTCTACCATGCGCTTCTGGCCGACCAGGGCCAGGACGAAGAGCGGCGGGAGACGACGCTGGCCTTCCTCGGCCGCTGTCTCGCCTTCAGCACGGTTCCCGCCGAAACGGTCCGCCGGCTCGTCCGCGCCGCGGCCGACCTGGCGTTCCGCGACAACGGTCACGGATCGAGCCGGCTCACCGCGCTCGGCTGGGTCATGTACGGCGGCGTCGACCACCGGGAGATCGTCCGCTCGGAGATCATCAGCGCGCTGGAGAGCCGCATCGACCGGTCGAACGAGGACGAGCGGATCCGCGCGCTGAAGCTCGCGCTCTCCCTCGCGGACCTGCCGATGATCGTGAGCGACGTCGACGTGAGCCGGTCCAACAGCGCCCTGTGGCGGCCGTGGCAGGACGTCTCCGAAGAGTTCAGCAGGAGGTACGGCGACGAGATCGCCGAGCTGGCGCGGCGGGATCTGTCGCTGGCGGCGAACGCCTTTCTCGAGCGGCGCATCGGCGTCACCTGCTTCGTGGAGTGTCACGGTCCCGCCCTGACCGGCCTGCTGCGGTCCATCCCCCACCTGGTGCACATCGCCAGCGACCGTTACTACGGCTACTACCGCTATCGGCCGCTCGTCTCCGAGCTTCTGGGCGGGCCACTCGGTTACTCGTATCACCGGCCGGACGAGGAGACGTGGTGGCCGTGGATCGAGGAGCAGTTGCGGCGCCTCGGCGACCTCCTGAACGGTTACCCGGATCCACCCTGGGCCAACTCCGGGGAAAGCGACATGGACATGTCATGTCGGCGTTTCTTCCCCCGGCTGCCGCAGAGCGGGCTCACCACGCCGCATGGGAACACCGCCGTCGCGATGGGCGTCCTGCTGTTCGCGACCGCCGAGGTCGAGGTGGACGCCGACGCCTTGAGCGAGCTCGCGGCCGCCACCCCCCATCTCGGCGCCTTCGTCCCCTATCTGAGGCGGCGACGCGGTCAGGACGTGCGGCTACCCGACCTTCCGGTGAACGACCGCTTCCGTGCGCTCTTCCGCGGCTGGGCCGCCGGGACGGTCGCCTTCACCCATGACGAGGGGCGGTCCCTCCCCACCTGATTCCGGACGTCAGGTGAGGTTGTAGACGCGCAACGCGTTGCCGCCCAGGGCCAGTGCCGCGGTCTCCTCGTCCGGGCACAGCTTGGCGACCGCGCGGGCGTTCGAGGCGATCCCCGGGACTCCCGGCCAGTCGGTGCCGAAGATGAAGCGGCGGCTCAGCCGGGCGAAGTCGTGTCGCGCGTAGTACTCGGGCAGCCGTCTCGGGGGCAGGCCCGACAGTTCGATCCACACCGTCTCGCGGGACAGGGCCAGGAAGGCCGCCGCGTCGTACCACCAGCCGCGCCCGCCGTGGGCGAGGACGATGTTCAGCGTCGGGAAGTCCCGCAGCACCTCGTCGAGCAGCACCGGGTCGGCGTAACCGTTCATCGACCCGGGGAAGCTGCTCGTGCCGCAGTGCACGACGACCGGCACGCCGCGGTCGCGGCACACCTCGTACGCCGGGTACAGCGCGCGCTCGTTGGCCGGGAAACCGCCGTGCACCGGGTGCAGCTTCAACGCGACCGCGCCGAGCGCGAGCTGGCGCTCGACCTCCTCGGCGACCGGGAAGTGCACGTGGGGGTTGAGGTTGGCGACCGGGCGCATGCGCGCCGGATCGTGGGCGGCCAGCGGCAACAGGTCCTCGATGGGCTGGATCCCGGTCGCCTTCGGGCTGTACTCGCTGAACATGAGCACGACGTCGACGCCCTCGGCGTCGAGCAGCTCACCGAACCGCGAGGGCACCACGGCGCCCTCCGCGTCGTACACGCGGCCCAGCATCTCGGCGTCGCCGAAGTCGGCGGCCCAGTCGTGCCAGGCGCGTTTCAGCGTCGGCAGCCGCGCCGGATGCGTGTGGGCGTCGACGAGAACGTGACCATCGAGCACGAAGCCGTCCGTTCGTTGACATCGGTTTTTACTTATCGGCCATGATGCAACACGTAACTGTAGAGTGACACGGGTGACAGCCACTCGACCCACGTTGACCCGGCGCCATGCCGTGGGCGAGACGAGCGCGCGTTCCCTGCTGCTGACGGTCCTCGGCGAGTTCGTCCTGCCGCAGAACTCCCCGGTGTGGACCGCCACGATCGTCGAGGTGCTCGACAGCCTCGGGGTCGAGGAGAAGTCGGCGCGCCAGGCCCTCGCGCGCACGGCGGGCGACGGGTGGCTGTGTTCCGAGCGCGTCGGGCGCAGCGTCCGCTGGTCGCTGACGCCGTCCGGCCGGCGGCTGCTCACCGAGGGCGCCGAGCGCATCTACGCCTTCGGCACGCCGGCCCCCGCCTGGGACGGCGTGTGGCTGATCCTCTACGTCTCGGTCCCCGAGTCCAAGCGCCGGCTCCGGCACCGGCTCCGCACGAAGCTGACCTGGGCCGGCTTCGGCTCGCCGGGCCCGGGCATGTGGATCTCGCCGATGCCGTCGCGCGAGCCGGAGGTCCTGTCGGTCGTGCAGGGGCTCGGCCTCGACCAGGGCGCCATGTCGTTCACCGCACGGTTCGCCGCGATCGGCAGCGAGCGGGAGATGGTGCTCCGGGCGTGGGACCTCGACGCGGTCGCCGCGCAGTACGCCGCGTTCGCCGAGACGTTCGGCGGCCTGCAGCCCGCCACGGCCCACGACACGATGCTCGCCCAGGCGCGCCTCGTGCACGAGTGGCGCCGGTTCCCGTTCCTCGATCCCCGGCTGCCGGCCGAGTTGCTACCCGAAAACTGGATCGGCGACCAGTCGCGCCGGCTGTTCGCCGACCGGCATGCCGAATGGTCCGACGTCGCTCAGTGCCGCTGGCGTGAGCTGACCGGCCGATAACGGACTTAGAAGATTTACCCGCAGGGCTGGCATTTCCCTCCTAAGTCACTGTAAGTTCTCAGCCGAACACGGCGAGACGCCCATTCTGATCTGTCCGATATTCCGGCCGAGGCCGGGGCGGACGGCGGATTCCGGGGCGAAGAAGGGGCGGAGATATGTCCCGAATGCTCCATTTTGTGGGAAGTATTCCGGCGGAGAACACCGAAGATGCCATGCGGTCCATGCTCGACTGGGCCGGTCCCCACGTCCGTTCCATCACCGACGGCGAGGTCGGTGACCGCTACCACTGGATCGTCAACCTCATCAACGGCTTCTCCGAGCACCCGGACTTCGTCCTCGTGCGGAAGGGCGCCTGGACGTCGTTCGACGACACCCCCAAGTACCGGGTGCGGCGCGGGCACACGCTCACCGCCGACGCTCTGGACCTCCGGCATGACACGGACGCGCTGGCGGCGCTTCCCGCGTTCCGCAAGCTGCGCGCCGAGCGCGGGCGCGACGACCTGTCCTTCCAGGTCGGCATTCCCGGCGATCTGGATCTGTCGTTGTTCACCTTCGGCCCGGCTGGAGCGTTCCAACACCGTGCGGTGTTCCGGGAGGTGCTCGGGCGTGAGATGCGCCGGGTCCACGCCGAGGCCGGCGACGACGTCATCTTCCAGATCGAGGTCCCGGTCGAGCTGATCTTCGTGTGCCGGATGCCCGGCCCGCTCCGCGCGGCGATGGCCGGCTTCCTGGCCGGCGGCGTGGCGCGGCTGGCCCGGGAGGCCCCGGCCGGCGCCCGTTTCGGCCTGCACCTGTGCCTGGGCGACCTCAACCACGAGAACCTCGGAAGGCTGAGCGACGCGCGCCCGTTCGTCCAGCTCGCCAACGCGCTGGTGCGCCGGTGGCCGGCCGACCGGCCGCTGGAGTACGTGCACGCGCCGTTCACCGGCGGCACCGACCCGGCGCCGACCGACCCGCCCTTCTACGCACCGCTGCGCGACCTGAAGCTCGGCGCGGGCACCCGGTTCGTCGCGGGCCTGGTCCAGGAGACGAGCAGCGAGTCCGACCTGCGACGTGCGGTCGAACTCGCCGACGCGGCCTACGGGCAGCCGGTGGACGTGGCCGCGAGCTGCGGCCTGGCCCGACGCAGCCCCGAGGACGCGGCCGCCAACGCCGAACTGGCCCGCCGACTCTGCGAACCCCCAGCCTGAACGTACGGCCACGCGGCCGCCCCATCTTCTTCAGGGGCGGCCGTCGAACTCACCGACCCGACCTACGACCAGCCGGTGAACACGGCCGCGACCTGCGGCCTGGCCCGGCGGGCGCCCAGGACACGGCGGCTCTGCGCGTATCCGGCCTGAGCGTACGGACGCCGCGGGTGCATCCACGAGCGGCGAGGCCCGGTCCCCTTCCGGGGGATGGTGTACTCGCGGATCGGGGGATCAGCACCGGGTCACCAGGCGCGAGGGGTCGTCCAGAACCCGTTCTACGACGAGAGACGCGGCGCCCAGCGCGGCGGCGTCGCCGCCGAGTCGTGACACCGTGAGCCGCGGCGGCGAGCGCCGGACGAGGCCCGCGCCATCGGCCAGCGCCGCCTCCGTCGCGGGACGCGCCCACGGGGCGAGGCCGGAGAAGATGCCGCCGAGCACGATCGTGTCCGGGTCGAGCAGGTTCACGGCCGTGGCCAGGGCCTGCCCCAGGGCCTCCCCCGCCCGCCGTACGGCGGTCAGCGCCCGCTCGTCGCCCCGTTCCAACCGGGCGACCAGCGCCGACAGGGGGCCGTCCGGACTCGCCGACGACGTCGCGGTGACCGCGGCGATGCCCGCCCCGCGCAGGATCGCCTCCTGGCCGGCCACCTGTTCGAGACAGCCGCGCCCGCCGCAGGCGCAGGGCGATCCGCCGGGCTCGACCACGACGTGGCCGAGTTCGCCGGCGAAGCCGTGCGCACCGCGGAACACCCGGCCGTCCACAACGATGCCCGCGCCGATGCCGATCTCCCCCGACACGTGCACGTACGAGCCCAGCGCCGGGCCGTCGCCGAACCACAGCTCGCCGAGCGCGGCCAGATTGGCCTCATTGTCGTAGTCGGCGGCCAGCGGGAGCGCGGGCAGGCCGGCGTCCAGCAGTTCGCCGGCCGGCACGTCGTCCCAGCCGAGGTTGGGCGCGCTGCGCAGGCGTCCGCCGCCCTGGTCGAGCGTGCCGGGCAACGCCACGACCGCGCCCGCCACCGACAGCCCCTGCTCGCCCGCGGCGGCGATCGCGCGGGCGGCGAGGCCGGTCAGCGCGGCGATGACGCGCTCGGGGGCGCGGTCGCGGTTGTCGGCGGCGACGATGTGCCGGTGCCGGATCCGGCGGCCGAGGTCGAGCACGCACGCGGCCAGATAGTCGACGTTGATCTCCAGTCCCAGGCCCGCGACGCGGTCGCCGTTGACCGAGACGGCGGTCGCGGGCCGGCCGCGCTCGCCGTCGCGTACGGGCCCGTCCTCGCGCACCAGGCCGGCGCCGGCCAGCGACGCGACGAGACTGGACACGGTCGTCTTGGTGAAGCCGGTCGCCTCGGCGAGGCGGGCGCGGCTGACCGGCTGGCGGCGGGCGATCTCACCGAGCACCACGGCCAGGTTGCGTTCTCGCATGGTGCCGTGGCGCAGGGGCGCGACCTCATGGCGCATCGTCCCAGACTAATCCCGTACCTCCGGACATGTTGACACTCTGGGCATGCGCGCTTTAATTAGTCCAGGTCGCGTACGAATTAAGGAGCCCGCATGTCCAGTCAGTTCCAGCCCACGCGCGAGGACCGGTTCACCTTCGGTCTCTGGACCGTCGGCTGGCAGGCGCGCGACCCGTTCGGCGACGCCACGCGGCCGCCGCTCGACCCGGTGGAGTCGGTGCACCGGCTGGCCGAACTCGGCGCGTACGGCGTGACCTTCCACGACGACGACCTCCTCGCTGTCGAGCCGGACCGCGACCGGGCGATCGCCTCCTTCCGCAAGGCCCTCGACGAGACCGGCCTCGTCGTGCCGATGGCGACGACCAACCTGTTCACCCACCCGGTGTTCAAGGACGGCGCGTTCACCTCCAACGACCGCGACATCCGGCGGTACGCGATCCGCAAGGTGATGCGCAACCTCGACCTGGCCGCCGAGCTGGGCGCGAAGACCTATGTGTTCTGGGGCGGCCGCGAGGGCGCGGAGTCCGACGCCGCCAAGGACGTACGGGCCGCGCTCGACCGGTTCCGCGAGGCGATCGACACGCTGGCCTCCTATGTCACCGAGCGCGGCTACGGCATCCGGTTCGCGCTGGAGCCCAAGCCGAACGAGCCGCGCGGCGACATCCTGCTGCCCACGGTCGGCCACGCGCTGGCGTTCATCGGCTCGCTGGAGCACGCCGACATGGTCGGCCTCAACCCCGAGGTCGGGCACGAGCAGATGGCCGGGCTCAACTTCGTGCACGCCATCGGCCAGGCGCTGTGGCACGGCAAGCTCTTCCACATCGACCTGAACGGCCAGCACGGCAACAAGTACGACCAGGACCTGGTGTTCGGGCACGGCGACCTGAAGAGCGCGTTCTTCCTCGTCGACCTGCTGGAGAACGGCGGATACGACGGGCCGCGCCACTTCGACTACAAGCCGACCCGTACCGAGGACATCTCGGGCGTGTGGGCGAGCGCCGAGGCGAACATGCGCACGTACCTCATCCTCAGGGAGCGGGCCCGCGCCTTCCGCGCGGACCCGGAGGTCCAGGAGGCGCTCGCGGCCTCGCGCGTGGACGAGCTCTCGGTGCCCACGCTGGAGCCCGGCGAGAGTTTCGACTCGCTGCGGAACGAGGAGTTCGACCTGGACGCCGCCGCCGCACGGGGCTACCACTACGAGCGGCTGGACCAGCTCGCCGTCGAGCACCTGCTCGGCGCGCGATGACTCTGGTCGCGGGCGTCGACTCCTCCACCCAGTCGTGCAAGGTGGTCGTGGCCGACGCCGAGACCGGGGAGATCACGCGGGTCGGCCAGGCGCCGCATCCGGACGGCACCGAGGCCGACCCCGCCGCCTGGCTGGCGGCGTTGGATGAGGCGCTCGACGCCGCCGGTGGCCTGGACGACGTCGCGGCCCTCGGCATCGCGGGGCAGCAGCACGGCATGGTCTGCCTGTCCGGCGACGGCGAGGTCGTACGGCCCGCGCTGCTGTGGAACGACACGCGCTCGGCGGGCGCGGCGGACGACCTCGTCGCCGAGCTGGGCGGGCCGGGCAAGTGGGCCGAGGCGGTCGGCAGCGTCCCGGTCGCGTCGTTCACCGTGACCAAGCTGCGCTGGCTGGCGAGCCACGAGCCCGAGGCGGCCGCCCGTACGGCCTCGGTCTGCCTCCCCCACGACTACCTCACGTGGAAGCTGACGGGCGCGTTCACGACCGACCGGGGTGACGCGTCCGGCACCGGCTACTGGTCGCCGGCCGACGACGGCTACCGGGCCGACCTGCTCGAACTCGCCATGGGACGCGCGCCCGCCCTCCCCCGGGTGCTCGCCCCGGCCGAGGCGGCGGGGCGCACGGCGTCGGGCGTCCTCGTGTCGGCCGGCACCGGCGACAACATGGGCGCCGCGCTCGGCCTCGGCATCCGCCCCGGTGACGTCGTCGTCTCGCTCGGCACGTCCGGGACGGTGTTCACCGTGGCGGAGCGGTCGTGCGCCGACCCCTCCGGCGAGGTGGCCGGCTTCGCGGACGCGACCGGCCGCTTCCTGCCCCTGGTGTGCACGCTCAACGCCGCGCGGGTGCTGGACGCCGCGACGCGGCTCCTGGGCGTCGACCACGAGGAGCTCTCCCGGCTGGCGCTGTCCGCCCCGCCCGGCGCGGACGGCCTCACGCTGGTCCCCTACCTGGAGGGCGAGCGCACGCCGAACCGGCCCGACGCGACCGGCGCGGTGCACGGGCTGCGCCTGGACAACGCGACACCCGCCCACCTCGCACGGGCCGCGATCGAGGGCATGCTGTGCGGCCTGGCCGACGGCCTGGAGTCCCTGCTCCGCCAGGGCGTACGGGCCGATCGGGTCCTCCTCATCGGCGGGGCGGCCCGCTCGGACGCGGTGCGACGCATCGCGCCGACGGTGTTCGGCCGGCCGGTGCTGGTCCCGCCGGCCGGCGAGTACGTCGCGGAGGGCGCGGCCGTCCAGGCTGCGTGGGCCCTGTCGGAGACACCCGAGCCGCCGCGCTGGGAACGCCCGGGCCTGACCACGTACGAGGCCGACCCGTACCCGGCGCTCCGCGAGCGCTACGCCGAGGCCCGCGACCACGTCCTCGACCGCTGACCGTCCGCTGAAGCACGACGCCCGCTCAGCGGGTGTCGCTCACCGCTCCCGGTCGGCCGCGGGCCGCAGCTCCCGCAGGGCCTCCTCCACCTCCTGGAGCGGCGCGCCGAGGTCGTGCCGGCTGAACAGGTGGAGCGACTCCCCCGTGTCGATCTCCAGGAGTTCGGTGCGCAGGCCGTGGGAGCGGCGTTCGGTCACGGTGACGCGCTCGACCTCGTGCCACGGGATGTGCCGGTGGCCGGCGAACCCGTTGACGACGGTCACTCCCGCGGAGTCGGCGGACAGCCGGACCGGGGCCAGCACGTCGCGCAGGCCGTACACGCCGAGGGCCAGCGCGCCGACCGCGCAGAGCAGGAGCCACTCGCGCTCGTTCCACGAGAGGACGGCCAGGAGGGCCAGGAACAGCGCCCCGGCGAACTTGGCCAGCGTCGGCACCGGGGCGACGCGCCACCGCTGAGTTCCGGTCATCTCTCCAGCATGGCAGTGCCGGCGGGTCGGATAGGTTGGGGCCGCCATGAGCCGTGATTCCCTCCAGAGCCGGGTCTCCTCCGCCGCGGAGGCGGCGCTGGCGCGCTCGAAGACCGTCTCGCCGATCGACGTCCTGAACGGCATCGGCTGGCTGCCCCCGAACCGGATCGACGAGTGGCGGCAGGGCCGTCTCGGCCACCTGGAGCAGGCGCTCAGCGCGCGTCCGGACCGGATCTCCAAGGTGATGACGGCCCTGCGCCGGTGGGCCGAGGACAACGGCCTGCGGCCGGTCGAGGTGCCGTACGTCTCGGCCACGCGCGACCGCGCCCCGCTGCGGTTCACCGCCGACGGCGACGAGGCCGCCGAGCTCGCCTACCGTACGCACTGGCTCTCCCCGGACCTGTCCGAGGCGAAGCGCGAGCGGGTGATCCAGCGGGAGAGCGCGGCACCGGACCTGGTGGTGGTCGTGCCGCTCAAGGAGTGGACCTGTGCCGGCTGCCACGGCACGGGTGACTTCCTGGTCATGGAGGACGGCAGTCCGACCTGTCTGACCTGCGCCGACTTGGACCATCTGATCTTCTTGCCGGCCGGCGACGCGGCGCTGACCCGCCGCGCGAAGAAGGCGAGCGGCCTGTCGGCCGTGGTGGTCCGCCTCAACCGCCGCCGCAAGCGGTACGAACGCCAGGGCCTGCTCGTCGAGGAGGCCGCGCTGGAGCTCGCCGAGGAGCAGTGTCTCGCCGACGAGGACGTACGCGCGCGACGGCGTGAGCGCGACCGTGAGCGCCGCGCGGCTGAGGACGTCGAGCTCCAGGCGCGGACGGCGCGCGAGATCCGGCGGGTGTTCCCCGGCTGCCCGGCCGAACGCGCCGAGGCGATCGCCCTGCACACCGGCACCCGCGGCAGCGGCCGGGTCGGCCGCTCGGCCGCCGGACGCGCGCTGGACGAGACGGCCGTACGGGCCGCCGTCGTCGCGTCCGTACGGCACGAGGACACCGACTACGACGCGCTGCTGATGTCGGGCGTCCCCCGTGCGGAGGCACGCGAGCGCATTCGCGCGGACGTCGACCGCGTCCTCGACGGCTGGCGCACCCGGCCGTAACCGGGCTCGGCCCCCCGGTCGGCGGGTCTGACGCGGTGACCGCCGAACGCGGTTCCGTTCAACGCCCCGCGCGCTTATCGTGTGGGCGGATGAGGGGAGCGCCCATGGCGACCGCGTACCGGATCTGCCCGCTCTGCGAGGCCACCTGCGGGCTGGAGCTGACGATCACGGAAGGCCGGGTGACGGGGGCGCGGGGCGACCGCGACGACGTGTTCAGCCACGGCTTCATCTGTCCCAAGGGCGCGACCTTCGACGAGCTGGAGAACGACCCCGACCGGCTGCGCGCGCCCATGGTCCGCACTGAGGACGGCTGGCACGAGGCCACCTGGGACGAGGCGTTCGCGGCCGTCGAGCGAGGGCTGACCGCCGTCGCCGGCCGCCACGGGCGGCAGGCGCTCGCGATCTACCTCGGCAACCCGAACGCGCACACGCTCGCGGGCGGACTGTACGGCGGGCTGCTCGCCAAGTCGCTCGGCACCACCAACGTCTACAGCGCGAGCACGGTCGACCAGATGCCCAAGCACGTGTCGAGCGGCCTGCTGTTCGGCGACGCGCTCGCCATCCCCGTGCCCGACCTCGACCGCACCTCCTGCCTGCTCGTCCTGGGCGCCAACCCGGTCGACTCCGGCGGCAGCCTGTGCACCGCCGCGGACTTCCCCGGCCGGCTCCGCGCGCTCCGCGAGCGCGGCGGCACGCTCGTCGTGGTCGACCCGCGCCGTACCCGCACCGCGCGTCTCGCCGACCGGCACCTCGCCATCCGGCCGGGCGCCGACGCGTACCTGCTGTTCGCCGTCGTGCACACGCTGTTCGAGGAGGGCCTGGCCGAACGCCGGGACGACGCGGACGGCGTGGACGACGTCGCCGCCCTGGCGCGCGACTTCACCCCCGAGCGCGTCGCCGGAGTCTGCGGCGTCGCCGCGCCGGAGATCCGGCGGCTGGCCCGGGAGCTGGCCGCCGCGCCCAGCGCCGCCGTGTACGCGCGGATCGGCACCTCCACGGCCGCGTTCGGCACGCTGACGAGCTGGCTGGTCGACGTCATCAACGTCCTCACCGGCAACCTGGACCGGCCCGGCGGCGCCATGTTCCCGCTCGCGCCGCACCGGCCGGCCGGCGCGCGGTCCCGGCGGCGGTTCCGGCTGGGCCGCTGGCACAGCCGGGTCGGCAAGCTGCCCGAGGTCCTCGGCGAGCTGCCCGCCACCACGCTGGTCGACGAGATCGTCACGCCCGGTGACGGCCAGGTGCGCGCCCTCGTCACCGTCGCGGGCAACCCGGTGCTGTCCACGCCGGGCGGCGATCGGCTCGGCGAGGCGCTCGGCACGCTGGAGTTCATGGTCAGCGTCGACCCGTACCTGAACGAGACCACCCGGCACGCGCACGTCGTCCTGCCGCCGCCTCCGCCCAGCCGGTCGCCGCACTACGACCTCGCCCTCAGCGACCTGGCCGTCCGCAACACCGCGCGCTACTCACCGCCCGTCCTGCCGTTGCCGGACGGCGTGCCGGACGAGTGCGCGATCCTCGCCCGGCTCATCCGGATCGCCTCGGGCCAGGACACCGACGTGGACGAGGCGATCATGACGCGCACGCTGGCCGCGGCCACCGCCGACCCGGCCTCGCCGGTGCACGGTGCGGACCCGGCCGCGCTCGCGGCCCGGCTCACCGGCGACAGCCCGGCCCTGCGGCGCCTGGACCTGATGCTGCGGCTCGGGGCGTACGGCGACGGCTTCGGCGCGGAGCCGGGCGGCCTGTCGCTGGAGGCGCTCCGGCGCGCGCCGCACGGCGTCGACCTCGGGTCGCTGCGCCCACGCCTGCCCGAGGTGCTGCGGACGCCCTCGGGGCGGATCGAGCTGTGCCCGCCGCCCATCGCCGAAGACGTCGCGCGCCTGCGCGACGGCCTCGCCGAACGCCGCGCGACCGGGCTCGTCCTGATCGGCCGCCGCCACCTGCGGTCCAACAACAGCTGGATGCACAACCTGCCCGGTCTCGTGCGCGGCTCGAACCGCTGCACGCTCCAGATCCACCCCGACGACGCACGGCGGCTCGGCCTCGCCGACGCGGGGACGGCCGAGGTGACCAGCGACGCCGGCGCCGTGAAAGTCGAGGTGGAGATCACCGACGAGGTCATGCCGGGCGTGGTCAGCCTCCCGCACGGCTGGGGACACGGGCGGCCCGGCACCCGCGGCTCGGTCGCGGCGGCCCACGCCGGCGTCAGCGCCAACGCTCTCACCGACCCGCGGGCCCGCGACCCGCTGTCCGGCAACGCCGTACTCAACGGGATACCTGTGAGGGTTCATCCGATCTGATTACGGTTCGCCCGTTACGGTGGATTGTTGTACTGGTCGGTCTCGGCCGTGCCCGTATCGACGGAGGTTCCCCCGGTGGTGGAAGACGATTTCCAGGACATCCTGGAGAACTCCTATCGGACGGGCGGCCGGCTGGACGACGCGGTGCTGGACGACCTGCAGGCCCTCGCGACCGCGGAGCACACGCTCGGCCCCGACCATCCGGACACGCTCACGTGCCGGATCAACCTCGCCCACGCGTACTACGAGGTGGGGCGCGTGGACGAGGCGATCACCCTGGGCGAGCAGGCGTTCGCCGAGTGCACGCGGCTCCTGGGACCCGACGCCCACGACACACTGATCGCCGGGAACAACCTCGCCTCCGCCTACCGCGAGGCGGGCCGCCTCGACCGGTCGATCGCCATCTGCATCCAGACCCTCACCCAGGCGGAGCGCAGCCTCGGCCGCGACGACCCGATGTCGATCACGCTGATCAACCATCTCGCCGACGCCTACTCCGCCGCCGAGCGCGTCGACGAGGCCATCGAGCTGCTCCTGGAGGTGCTCGCGGCCCGCGAGCGCACCCTCGGGCCGGACGACCTGGACACCATCGGCGCCCGCAACAACCTCGCGCTCGCCTACCGCGACGCCGGCCGGCTCGACGAGGCGGTGCCGCTCATGGAGGCCGCCCTCTCCGACGCCGAGCGCGCCATGGGCGCCGACCACGAGGGTGTCCTCACCATCCGGGCCAACCTCGCGTCGCTCTATGACGACCTGGGCCGGACGGAAGAGGCCGCCGCGGCGTACGAGCGGGCGCTGAAGGACCGCGAACGCGTCCTGGGACCCGGCCATCCGGACACGCTGATGTCCGCGGCCACGCTCGGCGCGATGTACAAGGACACCGGGCGGGCCGTGGAGGCCATCGGGCTGACCGAGCGCGCCCTGGCGGGCCTGCGGCGGCTGTACGGCCCGGACCACCGCGACGTCCTGCGGGTCCGTATCCGGCTCGCGCACGTCTATCTGTCCGCCGGGCGCCAGGAGGAGGGCGTCGCGCTGCTCGAGGACGCGCTCGCCGGCTGCGAACGGCTCTTCGACTCCGACCACCCCGACACGGTCCGGTGCCGCCGCGACCTCGCCGAGGCCTACCGCGAGGTGGACCGTCCGGCCGACGCCGTCCCGCTGCTCGAACGCGTCGTGTCGGACTGGGAGCGGATCCTCGGGCGGGACGACCGCGAGACGATGGCGGTGCGCAACCTCCTCGCGCTGACCTACGACGACACCGGCCGCAAGGACGAGGCCATCGCGGCGTACGAACGCACGCTCGCCGACCGGGAGCGCGTGCTCGGACCCGACCATCCCGCGACGCTGCTGTCCCGCAGCAACGTCGCGCTGACCTACCGCGAGCTCGGCCGCCACGCCGAGGCCGTCGCGGCCCTGTGCGCGGTGGTCGACGGGCGGCGGCGGGTGCTCGGCCCCGACCACGTCGACACCCTGCGGTCGCGCAACCACCTCGCCCTGCTGTACGAGGAGACGGGCCGGCTCGACGAGGCCGTCGCGCTGTACGAGGAGGTGCTCGCGGACTGCGAGCACGCCCTCGGCGCCGGTCACGAGCTCACCCGGAAGGTGCGGTTCAACCTCGACGACGCCCGCCCGCCCCGCTGGGAGCCGCGCTACCCGGTGGAGGAACGCCTCGCCGAGGCGAAGGCGCGGGGGGACGCCGCCGCGTACCTGCGGCTGCTCGCCGACCTCGACCTGTTCGTGCTCGCGCCGAAGAGACGCGCCGACGACGTGATCGCCGGGCGGCACGACGTCATCCAGTGGCTGGTGCGCACCGTGGACGGCCGCGAGCACGCCCAGGTCTTCACGCGGGGCGCGATCCCCCGCCAGCCCGACACCGTGTGCCTGATGCGGTCGATCGCCACGCTGGTACGCGAGTGGCCCGACCCGGAGTGGCGGGTGCTGTTCAACCGCGGTGTGCCGGCGCTCGAATGGTCCTTCTCCCCCGACGTGCTCGCCGAGGCCGCGCGCGACGCCGTACGGCCCACGGGCGGACGGCTCGTCACGAGAATCGACGGCCCGCCCGACGGGGCGCTGACGTTCGGCCTGGCGTGCGGCGCGCCGCTCGCGGTCCAGGCCTCGGTGCCCTGGAACGACGCCGGCCCCGTGTACGGCGACTACATCGGCGGCCTGCGCTCGCTGCGCGACCTGTGGGAGGTCACGAACGCCGAAGAGTGGCGCGGGACGATGAACGCGCTGCTCGGCGGCGCGGACGCCGGGCCGGACCTGGACGAGCGGGTCGGCCGGTACGAGGAACGCCTCCGCGCCGACGGCCTTCCTCCGCCGGACGGTCCGGTCCGCGACACGTCGGCCCACGCCCTGGGCCGGGCGGTGCACATGGCGCGCTGGGGCCTGGAGGCGCACTTCTGCGACCAGATCACCGCCGAGCGGCTGATCGTCGAGGCCGGCGAGCGGTGCCGGCGCCGGTACGGCTCGTGGGCGGAGCTGTCGGCGGCATGGGCGCTGGGGCAGGCGCTGCGTCTCGGCGACGAGGGATACGACGCGGCGCTCGCCGCCCACCGGACCCTCACCGAGGCCGACGGCGGCCCGTGGCAGACCGTGCCGTGGGGGAGCCCGCGCTGACCCGGAGCCCGCGCGGCTGCCGTCGCTCGCTCCATGCCGGCGGCCGGCCCGCCCCCGAGACCGAGCGTGATGTCGAACGGTTGCTCAGCGGCGGCTCTCCGCCGCGGATCTGAGCGCGTCGAGCGTGGATCGGTGCGGCTGGTCGATGACGGCCTTTGACTCGTCGGCGAGGCCGGTCAGGCGGGCCACCTCGGCATCGGTCAGGTTCTCGGCGACCTCCGCCGCGGCGATGTTGGCGCGCAGGTGATCGGGGTTCGCCGTGCCGGGGATGACGACCACGGCGGGGGAACGGCGCAGCAGCCAGGCCAGCGCGACCTGGGCCGGTGTCGCGCCGAGGCGCTCCGCGGGGCCGCTCAGCTCTTCGTGGCCGGTGAGCCGCCCGGAGGCCAGCGGGAAGTAGGGGACGAACATGATGTCCTGCGCCTCGCAGTCGGCGAGAACCTGGACGCCGCTGCGGTCGAGCAGGTTGAAGCGGTTCTGCACGGCCGCGATCGGCGTCATCTTCTGCGCGCGGGCCAGCATCTCCGGCGACGCGCCGGACAGGCCGATGCGGCGGATGAGCCCCTGATCGCGCAGCTCGACGAGCACGCCGAGCGCGTCCTCCAGCGGCACGTCGCTCGGCGGTGCCGGACCGTCGCCGCCGAGCCGCAGGTACGTCAACTCGCTCGCCTCCGCACCCAGGTCGGCCAGCGCCTCGTGCACCTGCCGGCGGACCGTGTCCGGGTGGTCGGTGATGATCCACGACCCGTCCGGGCCGCGCCCGGCGCCGACCTTGTTGCCGACGATCAGCCCCTCCGGGAACGGCCGCAGCGCCTCCCCGATCAGCCGGTTCACCGTACGCGGCCCGTACGCGTTCGCGGTGTCGAGGAACGTGACTCCCAGCTCGACCGCCAGGCGCAACACCCGCCGCGCCGACTCGGGGTCGTCCGGCGGCCCCCATACGTTCGGTCCGGCGAGCTGCATGGCGCCGTATCCGACACGATTCACTGGTTTCTCCCTCGATGTATCGCCGCAACCGTGGACGACGCGAAGACCCGTACCCGGCGGCAGATCCTCGAGGTGGCGGCCGACCTCCTGGAACGGGAGGGCGCCCAGGCGGTCTCCACGCGCTCGGTCGCCGCGGCGGCCGGCATTCGCGCCGCCTCCCTCTACCAGCTCTTCGGCGACAAGGACGGCCTCCTCGCGGCCCTGGCCATCCACGGCTTCGACCTATACCTGGCCGAGAAGCAGGACTTGGCGCACACCGACGACCCGGTCGAAGACATGCGCCGCGGCTGGGACATGCACGTCGACTTCGGCCTACGCCACCCCGCCTTCTACCTGCTGATGTTCGGCACCGGCCGTCCCGGCCGCCGCCCGCCCGCCGCCGACGAGGCAGGCGGCCTCCTGCTGAAGTTCCTCGACCGCGTCGCCGCCGCCGGCCGCCTCCGGGTCCCGCCCGCCCTCGCCGCCCGCCTCTGTCTGGCCGCCGTCACCGGCGTCACCCTGTCGCTGGTCGGCACCCCCGCTGAGGACCGCGACCCGGAGATCTCCTCGAGAACCCGCGACACCCTCATCGACTCCATCACCACCGACCCGCCCCCGGCCATGGACCCCGGCCTCGCCGCCCGAGCCCTTGCCCTCGACGCCGCCCTCACCGACGCGGGCGAGGCCGCTTTCCCGCTCCGCCCGGCCGAGACCGCCCTCCTGCGCGACTGGCTCCACCGGCTCGCCCGCTGACCCGAACGGCCGCGCGGGAGCTCAGCGCTCCTCCGGCCGCCGCGTCCTGGCCAGGATGTGCTCCGCCCGCGCCTCGCCGACCTCGTTGCCGAGGCTCTGGTAGATCCGTACGGCCTCCTCGGCCGGCTCGCGCGCCTCGGCGGGCCGGCCGGCGTCGATGAGGATCTCCGCGAGCGTGCGCAGGCACCGTGCCTGGAACCAGCGGTCGCCGAGCTCGCGGAAGGTCCCGGCGGTGTGCCGGAGCGCGGTGACCGCCTCCTCGGTCCGGCCGAGCCGGCTCAGCGCCCGTCCCTCCGACAGCTCGGTACGGGCGACGCCCCACGTGTCGCCGAGGCCTTCGAGCGTGTCCATGGCGCGGCGGACGAACGCCAGCTCGCGCAGGCCGTTCTTCGGGTCGCCGACCTCGCCCGCGGCGCGCAGGCAGCGCGCCTCCTCCCACTGCTCGTGCCGCAGCCGGAACATCTCCGCGGCCCGCTCCAGGACCTGCGCCGCCCGGTTGAACGCGGCGTCCGCCGCGAGGCCGTCGCCGCGGGCCCGCAGGTCGGCCGCCTCGGCGGCGCTGACGTCGCCCATCGCGCGGAGGGTCTGCGCCTCCGAGTAGCGGTTGCCGTCGCTCTCGAAGACGCCGAGCGCCTCGTCCAGCAGGGCGCGGGCCTCCTGGTGCCGGCCCTGCGCGAGCCGCAGCTCGGCCAGGTTGCGCTGCGTGCGCGCGTGCCACCAGCGGTCGCCCACGGAGGCGAACCCGGCGATCGCCGCCAGCAGATGGCGCTGCCCCTCGTCCAGGTTGCCGGCGTCCCGCAGGCAGACGCCGACCGTGCGCACCGCGCGCGCCGCCCACCACGGTTCGCGCAGCCCCTCGAAGATCGCCAAGGCCTCCTCGGCGCTCGTACGGGCCAGGTCACCGCGGCCCAACCCGCCCGAGACCGCGGCGCGTTCCATCAGGGCGATGCCGACCGAGCGCCGGTCCCCGAGCCGGCCGGCCGCCAGCAGCGTCGTCTCCGCCACGGCCCGCCACTCCTGCCAGAACAGCCGCATCGAGTGGCACAGCGAGCAGAACGCCCGGCCGAGCCGCCAGGCCTCCTCCCACATCTCCAGGCTCGCCGCCTGGTTCACCCCGGCCACGAGCGTCAGGCGCTCGGCGTAGAACCACGGCTCGGGGGCGATCTCGCCGGAGTCCTGCTCGCCGCGTCGCGCATGACGGCGCCAGTCCTGCGGCCAGCGCGCGGCGGCGGCCAGTTCGGCCCGCCGACGGTAGCCCGCGAGCGTACGGTCGATGACCGCGCGACGCTGCTCGCCGGTGTCCTCGTGCTCGGCCCGTTCGCGGGCGTAGAGCCGGACCAGGTCGTGCAGGCGGTAGCGGCCCGTGCCGGTGGCGTCCTTGCCGGAGTACTCCACGAGCTGGGCGTCGACCAGCGCCTCGAGCTGGTCGACGCCGTCCAGCTTGGAGGTGCCGAGCAGCGAACCGGCCGCCCACGAGGGCAGGTCGGGCGCGGACAGCAGGGCGAAGGACCGCAGCAGCCGCCGCTGCAGGTCCGTACAATCCTCGTAGCTCAGCCACAGGGTCGCGCGGACGCTCTTGTCGATCTGGTCGCCGTCGATCTCCAGCTCGTCGAGCCGCCGGCGGCGCTCGTCACTGAGCCGGTCGGCCATCTCGGCCAGCGACCAGGTGCGGCGCGCGGCGAGCCGCCCGCCGCAGATGCTGACCGCCAGCGGCAGGTGGTCGCACAGGGCCGCGACGCGCACGGCCGCCTCGGCGTCGGCGGCCACCCGGTCGTCGCCGGCCAGGCGGGCCAGCAGCTCCACCGCCTGCGGCTCGGTGAACTCCTGCAACCGTACGTCCAGGGTGTTGCGCAGGTAGAGCGGCTGCCGCGAGGTGACGAGCACGGCGCAGCCGGTCTCGGGCGGCACGATCGCCTGCACCTGGTCGGCGAACTGCGCGTTGTCCAGGAAGATCAGGATGCGGCGGCCCTTCACCCAGGTCCACCACAACTTCTGCAGGTCGGCCAGGCCGCCCGGGTCGGTGGTGAGCCGGACGCCGAGGGCGAGCAGGAAGCCGGTCAGCACGTCTTCGGCCCGCACCCGCACGTCACCGGTGCCGCGGAGGTCGCAGTAGAGCTGGCCGTCCGGGTAACGCCCGGCCACCTCGTGCGCGAACCGCGTCGCCAGCGCCGACTTTCCGACGCCTCCAGGCCCGTGTACGGAGACGACGACGCACCCGCTCCATTCCCGCGCTTTCTTGCCCGCGGCCTGTTCGGTGAACACCTGATGAAGTCTGGCCAAATGATCGGCGCGGCCGGTGAAATGCGCGACGACCGGAGGCAACTGGGCGGGCGCGACGGCTCCGCCGATGGGCACCGGCCGTTCACGGGCGGAATCGCGCGCCTCGCGCTGGGACACCAGGGCGATCAGCCCGGCGAGGACCGACCCGCCCGTGACGATCGCCAGCCGCGCGAAAGGCGGCAGTTTGAACGCGTCGAGGGCCGTCGTCAGGGCTGTGACCAGCACTGTCAGAGCGGCGACCGCCAATGGCGTGGCCAGCCGGATCGTACTGTCGCGGCGCACGCGCGAAGGCGGGCCGGCCGCCCCCGACCGCCGGCGCGGTTCGCGCATGAAATCGCCTCTGGGTGTTCGCCTTTCCCGACATTTGGCATCGTGCACATGCTCGCGCCATTCACGCAAGCGCGTATCGGCACATGATCGGGTCGCGGGTTGACCTCCCCCGCCGGAATTAACCGCAATTTCGGCGCGCGTACCGCAGCGTGTCCCCCTATGCCCGGTCTCACGGCGCCCGACCCTCGCTTGTGCACGGAGTGTCTCATCCCGCTTACGGCCGATTGATCGCGACGTAACGGCCGCGCTCTGTCATTGACCGCACGACGACGTGTCCCTCCGAAGGAGTTCCCGTGGCAGAGCCAACCATCTACGAGTCGATCGGCGGCGAGGCGGCGCTGGTGAGCGTGGTCGACGATCTCTACGTCCGGATCCTGGCCGACGACCGGCTCTCCGGCTTCTTCGTCGGCACCGGCCTGCCCCGGCTCAAGGGCCGGCAGGTGGAGTTCTTCGGCGCGGCGCTCGGCGGCCCGATGACCTACACCGGCGCCCCGATGAAGAAGGTGCACCGCGGACGGGGGATCGAGCAGGAGCACTTCGACCTCGTCGCGGGGCACCTCGTGGACGCGTTGCGCGGAGCGGGCGTACCCGACCCCACGATCGACCAGATCATCGCGGCCGTGGCCCCGCTCGCCGACGACATCGTCACCAGACCCGCCCTCGCCGACTGACGTCCGCCAGGACAGGGGGTCGCGCGGCGACACCACCGTGCGCCTCCCGACTCGGCGGTGCCGCCGCTCCGTCAGGCCGGGTACGGGCTCGCCTCGCGCGCGGCGCTCAGGGCGGCGGTCCACCAGGCGAGCTGGTCCAGCAGGACCTTGGCGTACCCGGGCGCCTCGGGGTCCAGTGGCCGGCCGTCCTGCCACGCGGTGAAGTAGTTCGGGAACGCCAGACCGTCGCGGATGGTCACCGCGTGCAGTTCGGTGAGGACGTTCTCCAGGTGGAGGACGGCATGCCGGCCTCCGGCCGCGCCGCCGTAGCTGACGAAGGCCACCGGCTTGGCCGTCCACTGGGTGAAGTGCCAGTCGATGGCGGCCTTCAGCGAGGCCGGGTAGCTGTGGTTGTACTCGGGCGTGACCAGGATGACCGCCTCCGCCTCTTCCAGGCGGGACGTCAGGGGCCCCATCCCTTCGGGGCGCGGGTAGGAGTCGCCGGCGAACTTCGGCGACGCCGCCGGCAACGACAGCGGGATCTCGACGTCGGCGAGGTCGACGACCTCGACGTCGAACCCACCGTGCGCGCGTGCCTGCTCGGCGACCCAGGAGGCGACGACGGGCCCGAACCGGCCCTCGCGGACGCTCCCGACGATGATGACCAACGTGTGCTTCTCGCTCATGTGCTCCACGGTCCACCTCCGCCGCGGCGGCAGCCAGGCCGGGCGCAGGCTGGCCCCCACAGGGCCACCCTGCGCCGTTCTCGCGCATTCGCGCCGCGCCTAGACTCCGGCCATGGGCACGCCACTGGGCGACTTCGTCCGCGCGAAGCGCGACAGCATCCAGCCCGAGTCGTACGGGCTCCCCGAGCACGGCCGTCGGCGCTCCCCGGGGTTGCGACGCTCGGACCTGGCCACGCGCGCCGGGATCAGCGTCGAGTACCTCACCCGCATCGAGCAGGGACGAGACCGCAACCCCTCCCCCGCCGTGGTCCACGCTCTCGCCGACGCCCTGAGCCTGGATGCCGCGGAACGCGACCACCTGCGCTACCTCGCCAAGATCAGCGGCGGGGCCTGCACCGGGCTTCAGCGGCCGGAGCCGCTCAGCCGCGACGTGCGTCCCACCGTGCTGGCGACCCTCCGGCTCCTCGAACCCGCGGTCGCGTTCGTCACCAACCGCCTGGGTGACGTGCTCGCGCACACCGGCGGGTTCGAGGCGGTAATGCGCGGAAGCGGGCTGCTGGAGACCCCGGAGCCGAACCTGACGCGCTACGTGTTCACCGACCCGCGGGCCCGGACGTTCTTCGCCGACTGGCACCAGGTGGCCGACGAACAGGCCTTCGACCTGTGGCTCGGACCGTCCGTGGAGACCGCGGAATGGTTCAAGGCCGAGCTCGCCCCTCTCGCCGGGCAGGAGTTCACCCGGCGGCTCGACCGTCAGCTGCCCCCGCCGCGAGTCCCGCTTCGGCTCAACCACGACACCGCGCACGAGCTGCGGTGGCATCGGGAACGACTGGAGCTGCCGCGCGCCGACGCGCAGCAGCTGGTCGTCCTGCTGCCCGCCGACGAGACGACGGCGGAGGCCGTGGAACGGCTGCGCCGCCGGCCCGGAGGCACTCTTCGCGCGATCGGTTGACGCGACCGGGGGCGCGGTGGCCTCCATGCCTCACCGGTCCGCCGGGCTCCCGCCGATCTCCCCCTGCCAGGGCTGGGGGGCGAGTTCGCGGACGCCCACTCTGGCCAGGGCCCGCCGGGCCGTGTGGTCGACCATCTCCTCGATCGAGACGGGCTGCGCGTAGAAGGCGGGGACCGGCGGCGCGATGATCGCACCCGCCTCGGCCGCGGCGGTCATGGCCCGCAGGTGCCCGAGGTGCAGCGGCGTCTCGCGGACGAGGAGCAGCACCGGGCGGCCCTCTTTCAGGCACACGTCGGCGGCGCGGCTGATCAGGTCGTCGGCGTAGGTGTAGGCGATCGCGCTGAGCGTCTTGATCGAACAGGGCGCGACCACCATCGCGTCGGCGGGGAAGGAGCCGGAGGCGATGGCCGCGCCGACATCGCCCGGCCGGTACGTCACGTCGGCGAGCGCCTCCACCTCACGGATCGACATGCCGCACTCGTGGCGCAGCGTCATGCGCCCGGCGCGCGACACGATGAGGTGGGTCTCGATCCCCCGGTGCTCGCGCAGCAGTGTGAGCATGCGCAGGCCGTACGGGGCGCCGCTGGCGCCCGTGATCGCGACGATGATCGTCCGCGTCTCTTCCCGCCGGGGCCTTGTCACCGGACCTCGCCTCGATGGATGAACGTCCTGTTGACGTCCTCCCCGCTCCGGAGGACCGGGATTCCTGCCGCGGGTCACGCTCCCGGGCGTCACGCATACCGGACAGTAGCGGTACGATCCCGGCTCCCCCGCGCACCGTGGAGGCGATCTACGGCGACGGCCTCTCTCCCCGGAAGGACCCCCATGATCATCGAGAACTCCTTCGACGTCGACGCCGACCCGGATCGGGTGTTCGACTTCCTGCAGAACCCGCACAACGTCGCCACCTGCTTCCCCGGCGCGGAGCTCACCGAGGACCTCGGCGACGACCGGTACAAGGGCAAGGTCAAGATCAAGCTCGGCCCGGTGACGGCGTCCTTCTCCGGTACCGCCCGGATCACCGAGAAGGACGAGACCGCGCGGGTCGCGGTGCTGGTCGCCGAGGGCAAGGACGCCCGCGGATCGGGAACGGCCAAGGCGACCGCGACGATGCGCGTGGAGCCGAAGGAGGACGGCGGGTCCAGCGTCCTGCTGAAGACCGACCTGACGATCTCCGGCAGGCTGGCGCAGTTCGGGCGCGGCATCATGGCCGACGTGTCCAACCGGATGGTGGGCGACCTGGCGGCACGGGTACGGGATCGCATCGAGGCCGAACAGGAGAGCGGGACGGCCGACGCTCCGGCCACGGAGACCCCGAAGACTCCCGCGACCGAGGCTCCGGCGGCCTCCCCGGCGACGGAGACTCCGGCGACCGAGACGGCGGCGGCCGACGCCGCGCCGTCCGAGGCGGGCACGTCCGCGGGCACCACCGAGACCGAGGCGCCCGTCCCGACCGCACCACCGGCCACGACGAAGCCCGCCACGGACGCGGGCTCCGGGACGGCGGCCGACGCCGCGCCGTCCGAGGGGGGCACGTCCCCGGGCACCACCGAGACCGAGGCGCCCGTCCCGACCGCACCGCCGGCCGCGGAGAAGGGCGAATCGGCCGCTCCGGCCGAGGCGACCGGAAAGGCCCCCGCCTCGTCCCCGGCATCGTCCGCCGAGCCCGCGAGCGCCATCAAGGCGAGCACCATGATCAAGGTCGTGGTGGCGGGCATGTTCCGGCGGCTGTTCGCGCGGCTGCGCGGCCGTTCCGACCGCGACTGACCCCGGCGGCGCGCCTCACCGTCCATGCCGTGACCGGTGAGGCGCGTCGCGGCCGCGCCGAGGTGGGACGGTAGGGTCCGGCCTCATGCCTGAACCAGTGGAAGCGGTGCTTTTCGACTTCTCCGGGACTCTCATGGTCACCGGCCCGCCCGACCGGCGGCTGGCCGCGTTGCTCGAAGACGCGGGGATCGAGCTGACGGAGGCGGAGGTCCACGAGTGGGCCCGGCGCCTGGAGAGGTCCGGCGGGCTGCCGGGCGGGCACTCCTCCACGGTCATCCCGGAGGAGATCCGCGCCACCTGGGAGCGGCGTGACCTCGAGCCCGCCGCGCACCGGCGCTCCTACACGTGGCTGATCCGCCACGCCGGCTGGCCGTGGCCCGAGCTGGCCGACGCGGTCTACGACGGTTGTACACGGCCAGACGCGTGGACGCCCTACCCCGACACGCTCCCCACCCTGCGCGCGCTGAAGGAGCACGGGATCCGCACGGCCGTGGTCAGCAACGTCGGCTGGGACCCGCGGCCGGTACTCGCCGCCCACGGCGTCGCCGACCTGTTCGACGCCGTCCTCCTGTCGTACGAGGAGGGCCACTGCAAGCCCGATCCCGTACTGTTCAAGACCGCCTGCGCGCGGCTGGACGCCGACCCCGGCCGTACGCTCATGGTGGGCGACGACCGGCGGGCCGACGGCGGCGCCGAGGCGGTCGGGATCCAGACGTTCTACGTCGACCCGCTCCCGGCGCGCGAACGCCCCGACGGGTTCGCGCCGCTGCTCGCGGAGGCGCTCAGCCGAACCCCGCGGCGCGATGCTCCTGCGGGCTGATCCCCCGCTCGCGTTTGAAGGCGGCGCTCAACGCGAACGCGCTGCCGTACCCGACCTGCCGTGCGACCGCCGCGACCGTCGCGTCCGGCTCGCGCAGCAGGTCGGCGGCCAACGCCAGACGTAGATCGGTGAGGTACGTCATCGGCGGCTCGCCGACCAGGTCGCTGAACCGCCGCGCCAGGGCGGCCCGTGAGACGCCCGTCCGTGCCGCCAGCTCGGCCACGGTCCACGGATGGGCCGGCTCGCCGTGCAGCAGCCGCAGCGCCGCGCCGACCACCGGGTCGCCCTGCGCTCGGTACCAGCCCGGCACCTCGGCCTCCGGGCGGGAGAACCACGCCCGCAGGACGGCGGTGAGCAGCAGGTCCAGCAACCGGTCGAGCAGCGCCTGCTGGCCCGGCGCGTCGCGGTGCAGTTCCTCGCCGAGCAGCGGCAGCAGCGGTGAGTCCCAG
Source organism: Actinoallomurus sp. CA-142502 (assembly GCF_050936355.1). NCBI lineage: Bacteria > Bacillati > Actinomycetota > Actinomycetes > Streptosporangiales > Thermomonosporaceae > Actinoallomurus > Actinoallomurus sp. CA-142502. The sequence continues at coordinate 4,362,638 of NZ_JBNJMY010000001.1, read as the reverse complement.
GCGTCGGCCGGGAGCACGATGCGCTGCGGCAGCACCCGCGACAGCCGCCCGTTGATCTCACCCTCGAACTCGTAGACGCCGGTGAACAACTCGGTGGCTCCGGCCGCGTCGTCCGTCCGGTCGCCCCAGGTCCGCAGGCCGAGTGCCATGGCCGCGGACAGCGACTCCCCCTCCGGCGTGGCACAGCGCTGCCCCGGGTGGATCACGACACGGGGCGGCGTCGCCGGATCGTCGGCGACCGTGTACGGGTGCGGACCGCGGATGACGGCGACGTCGCCGGGACCGAGGCGTACGGCGGCGTCGTCGTCCGGCACCAGCCACGCCTCGCCGCGCACGACCGACGCCACGGTCAGCGGCGCCCGGTCCTCGATCCGCAGCGACCACGGCGGTGTCAGGATCGACCGCAGCAGGAACGCGTCCCGGGCCCTCGGCCCGTCGAGCAGGCGCGCGAGCGGATCCATGCGCTCACTTTAAGTGCCTCGTCGACGGACCTGGACGCACGGACATGCGCACGAGCGTCTCGGCCATGGTCGCCGCGCCGCGGCCGGCGGTTCACTGAGCGGCATGAAGATCCTGACAGGGCTCTCCGCCACCGCGACGCTGCTGTTCGCCGCCGCGCTGGCCGGAGTCTTCTTCGCCTACTCGATATCGGTGATGATCGGGCTCGACGCCGTCAAGCCGGACCATGCCATCGCCGCGATGCGTGCCATCAACGTGAAGATCCAGAATCCCCTGTTCCTCATGGCGTTCCTGCTGATGCCGGTGGCGGGGGCGGTCACGGGCGTGCTGCTGCTCGTCTCCGGGCAGCGCACGGCGGGCATGCTCTTCTTCGCCGCGACGGCGGTGTACGTCCTGGGGGTGCTCGTGCCGAGCTTCGCGGTCAACATCCCGATGAACGACGCGCTGGACGCCGCGCGGCCGTCGGCCGGGGAGACGGCACGTGTCTGGTCCGACTACTCCTCCCGGTGGACCGCGTGGAACCATGTACGCACCCTGTCGAGCCTGCTCAGCGTGCTCTCCGTCGGCGCGGGCCTGTTCATCTGGGGCCGTGGCGCCTGACGTGGACCGCGAGGCCGCCGGCGCCGGAATCCAGCTCGGGGCGCAGCTCCATCGTCCGCGTGTAGTCGCCGCCCGCCAGCGGCCGGTACGCGATCGGCTCGTCGGTGAACAGGACGCGCAGCCGCGCCGCGTACGCCTCCGTGATCGCGGCGAACCTCGCCTCGCCGATCTCGATGGAGTCCCAGACGGCGAACGGCGGCAGCACGTCCATGCCGGTGTAGTAGAGGAGCCCGTGCTGGATCGGGAACAGCAGGTCGTCCAGGTGCCCGTGGACGCCGCGCGCCGAGAACGACCGTTCGGCGGCGCCGATGGTCAGCGACACCATGGCCCGGCGGCCGGCGAGCGTGCCGTCGCCGTACAGGGCCCGGCCCTTCGTGCCCACGCCGTAGCCGAACCCGTGCGTGAAGACCCGGTCCACCCAGCCCTTGAGCACGGCCGGCATCGAGAACCACCACATCGGGAACTGCAGGATCAGCGCGTCGGACCACAGCAGCTTCTCCTGCTCCGCGGCGATGTCCGATGCCAGGCGTCCCTCGGCGTACGCGCGGCCGGAGGCGCCGATCACGTCGAGCCGCTCGTCCGGGTCGTGGCCGGGGAAGTCCCCGGCCTCGACGCCGGGCCGCCAGCTCATGGCGTACAGGTCGGAGACGCGGACGTCATGACCGGCGCGGCGCAGCTCGGCGGCGGCGAAGGCGGTGAGCGCGCCGTTGAGGGAGCGCGGCTCGGGGTGCGCGGTGACGATGAGGATGTTCATGTATCCGTTGTCGCGCCGTCCGGCGCGCGGAACCAGTGCCCGGTGTTTCCACCGGTCGCGGTGTCCTGGTACTCACAGGGCCACGTTCAACACCCGGGAGATGCGCATACTGAAACGCATGGATGACGACGGCCGGGAGCTCGGCGCGTTCCTGCGCTCACGACGCGCACGGGTGGCCCCCGAGAGCATGGGCATCGCGGTGGGCTCGCGCCGCCGCGTGCCGGGCCTGCGACGAGAGGAGCTGGCGCAGCTCGCCGGGATCAGCGTCGACTACTACGTACGGCTGGAGCAGGGGCGCGCGACGCAGCCGTCCCCGGAGATCCTCGACGCGCTCGCGGACGTGCTCGGCCTCGGCCGCACCGAACGCGAGCACCTGCGCGCGCTGACCGCGGCGCCGCGGAAGGTCCGCAGGTCGTCCCGGCGGCGGCCGGAGCGGGTACGGCCGGAGTTGCAGCGGCTGCTCGACGCGATGTACGGCCTGCCGGCCCTGGTCACCGGGCACCGCCAGGACGTGCTGGCCTGGAACCGGCTGGGCTCGGAGCTGGCCGGCGGGCTCGACGAGGGCCGGCGCGACCGCAACAACGCGCGTTATCTGTTCCTGGATCCGGCCTCACGGGAGACGTTCCCCGACTGGGCGCAGCGCACGCGGGAGACCGTGGCGGTGCTGCGCCTCGCCGCGGGGCGGCACGCCGACGACGAGCGGCTGCGCGAGCTGGTCGGCGAACTCTCGGTGCGCAGCGAGGAGTTCGGCGCGCTGTGGGCGTCCGCCGACGTGATGGTGTGCGGGAGCGGGACCAAGCGCTTCCGCCATCCGGCGGTCGGGGAGCTGACCCTGCGCTATGAGACCCTCCAGCTTCCGGTGTCCGCGGGTCAGACGGGCCAGGAGCTGCACGTGTACAACGCCGAGGACGCCGGCGCCGAGGAGGCCCTGCGGCTCCTCGGCGCGTGGACGGCCTCGCCGCGCTGACCCGTCGGGCTCAGTCGCGGACGGCGGTGAGCTTGTCCGGGTTCCGTACGACGTCCAGAGCGGTGATCCGCCCGGCGTCGACGGTCGCCGCCAGCACCGACCGGACCCCGTCCGCGTCCTCCAGCACCAGGCCGACCGCGCCGTTGACCAGCGCCGTCCGTACACGGCGGGGCGGGCGGCGGGTGAAGGCGAGCAGCCACCGCGCGACGTCCTCGACTCCCCGTACGGGCTCCGGCAGGGCGCTGACCCGGCCGCCGCCGTCGCCACGGACGACCACGTCCGGATCGAGCAGCGTGATCAACCGCTTCAGGTCGCCGTCCCGGCATGCCTCGGCGAAGGCCGCGACCAGCGCGGCCTGCTCGCCGTGCGTGGGCGGGAACCGCGGAAGGCCACGCTCGACGTGCCGCCGGGCGCGTGAGGCGAGCTGACGCACGGCCGCCGGCGTCCGGCCGACGACGGCCGCGACCTCCTCGAACGGGAGCCCGAAGACGTCGTGCAGCAGGAACGCGGTGCGCTCGGCCGGGGTGAGCTGTTCGAGGACCACGAGCAGCGCCATGCTGACCGACTCGTCCAGCGTCACGCGCTCGGCCGGATCGTCGCTCTCGACGAGCGGCTCGGGCAGCCACGTGCCGACGTAACGCTCGCGGCGGGCGCGGGCGCTGCCCAGTGCGTCGAGCGCGAGCCGCCCGACCGTGCGGGTCAGCCAGGAGGGCAGGTCGCGGATGGCGAGCGGGTCCGGGACGCCGCGCAGCCGCAGCCAGGCCTCCTGGACGCAGTCCTCCGCCTCGGCCAGCGACCCGGTCGTCGCGTACGCCACCCGCAGCAGCCGTGGCCGCTGTCGCTCGAACGCCCGCGCGAGCGTCTCCTCGGCCGCCGTCATCGCGTGGCCGTCAGCCAGGCCGCGAACGGCACCGTGCCCCGCACGTCGGGCCGTTCGGCGGTGAGCGCCCCCGCGCGCAGCGCCCGGCCCAGCCGGCCCGGCAGCGGCAGGGGCAGCAGCGGCGCACGGCGGCCGGTGGCCGAACGCCACGTACGGGCCAGGTCGCGCGCGTCCGCGATCTCCGGACCGGCGACCGCGACCCGTCCGCGCCGCGTGGGGCCCTCCGCGACGTCGGCGACCGCGCGGGCGGCCTCGGTGGCGGCGACCGTCTGCAGGCGGGCCCTGGGCACCGGCAGCACGCCCCGGCGTCCGGCCACGGTCAGCGTCGCGGCGACGTACTCGTGGAACTGGGTCGCGCGCACGATGCTCCACGGCACCGGCCCGTTCTCGACCACGCGCTCCTGCTCGGTCTTGACGCGGAAGTAGGCCATCGGCACCCGCTCGCATCCGACGATCGAGACGCACACGTGATGGCCGACGCCGGCGGTCTCCTCGGCGGCGAGCAGCCGCCGCGAGCCGTCCACCAGGACCCGCCCGGCCCGTTTCGAGGAGTTGTTGCTCGCGTCGACCACGACGTCGCAGCCCTCCAGCGCGGCCGCCAGCCCGTCACCCGTCTCGAGGTCGACGGGGTACTCGGGCGCGCGGCGGCTGAGCACGCGGACCTCGTGTCCCCGCGCTCGCAGCTCCGCCGCGGTGTGCCCGCCGAGTGTCCCCGTGCCTCCGGTTATCGCGATTCTCATGCCGAGAAGACGACGCCGCCGCCCGTTGTGTGACATCGCGCAGGTGAGCTCCGGAGCTCACCGGCCTCGGGCGCGGAACGCGGCGGTCTTGACGCGGTTCTGGCAGGCGGTGGAGCAGAAGCGGCGGGTGCCGTTGCGGGAGGTGTCGACGTAGACGCGGTCGCAGTGCGGCGCCGTGCACACGCCCAGCCGGTCGTGGAACTCGCTGCCCAGGACCACCGCCAGGCCGGTCGCGCAGCCGGCCACCCAGTCGGTGGACACGGTGCCGCCGGAGCCGTGGAAGTGCAGGTGCCACGGCTCGCCGTCGTGCCGGTTCAGGTGCGGGCGCGCGTGGGTCACCTCCAGCAGGTGGTTGACCTGGTGGGCGGCGGCGTCGAGGTCGCCGCCCGCGACCGCGGTGAAGACGGCGCGCAGCTCGACGGCCATCTCGGCGAGGACGGTGGTGTCCTGCTCACCGAGGTCGCCGGCGCCGATCTCGATGAGGGCCGTACGGCGCGCCTCACCGACCGGCGGGGTGTACGGGCGGCCGCGCCGCTCCCCCTCGGTGAGCGTGTTCACCAGGCCGACGGCGAGACGGACGACCAAGTCCATGTGACTGTTGAAATTCACTTGACCAGTTACACCGCTTCATCTAGTTTGTGACTGTCGAAATCATAGACGACAGTTACAGGAGTCGCTCATGCTCACGACCACGGTGGCACAGGCGTGGATCTCCCGCTGGGACCGTCAGCAGGAGGGGTACCTGCCCGACCGCGAGGAGCGCTTCACCGCGCTGATCGACGCGGTCGAGGCCGGCACCGGGCGGCCGGACCCGCTCATCCTCGATCTCGGCTGCGGGCCCGGCTCGCTGGCCACCCGGATCCTCGACCGCATCCCGAACGCCACCGTCGTCGCGATCGACACCGACCCGCTCCTGCTCGCGCTCGGCCGGGGCGCCCACGCCGGCCGGATGGCGCTACGGTTCGCCGACCACGACCTGGGCACCCCGGGCTGGGCGGCCGCGCTCGACCTGGACCGTCCGGCCGACGCGGCGGTCAGCACCACCGCGCTGCACTGGCTGCCCGAGCCGGCCCTCCGCACCGCGTACGCCGAACTGGCGTCGGCGCTCCGGCCGGGCGGGCTGTTCCTCAACGGCGACCACCTCGACGTCGGCGAGCCCACGCTGCGCCGGCTCGAACGCGCTCTGGCCGACCGCGCCACGCGCCGCCGGTTCGGCGACGACCGGCCCGAGGACTGGCGGCAGTGGTGGGACGCCGCCGCGGCGGACCCGGCGCTGGCCGCGCTCACCGCGGCCCGTACGGCCGCCGCCGGGCACCACGGCTCGGAGTCCGGCGGGCTGGCGGTGCACGTCGCGGCGCTCCACGACGCGGGTTTCGGCGAGGTGGGCCCGCTCTGGCAGAACGGGAACAACCGCGTGCTCTGCGCGGTCCGCCGCTGACCACGCGCCCGGCCGGCGTCGCGCGCCCGGTACAGTGATCACGATCCGAATGCTCCCTGGGAACGGCGTCGCAGAACGGGAGCCCGCCGCGGTTCGCGGCGGTGGAGGGGCGACAACCGTTGTTCGCATGCCCTTCCGGAGGTTCCTCTCATGAACGTGGGTCTCGGCCTGCCGATCACCGATCCGCCGTCGTTGCTCTCGTGGGCGCGGCGCGCCGACGCCGGCCCCTTCTCGACGCTCGGCCTGCTCGACCGTCTCGTCTACGCCAATCCCGAACCGCTCGTGACACTCGCCGCCCTCGCCGGAGCCACGACGCGCGTCCGGCTACAGACCGAGGTGCTCCTCGGCCCGCTGCGCGAGACGGCGCTGCTCGCCAAGCAGACCGCGACGCTGGACCTGATGTCCGGCGGCCGGTTCACGCTCGGCGTCGGCGTCGGCGGGCGGGCCGACGATCACGTCGCCGCCGGCACCGACATCCGGACGCGCGGGCGCCGTATGGACGCGCAGCTCACGACCCTGCGGCGGGTCTGGTCGGGAGAGCCGTACGGTGAGGGTGCCGGCCCGATCGGCCCGGCGCCCGCCCGCGAGGGCGGCCCGGAGGTGCTCATCGGCGCCTTCGCCCCGGCCGCCCTCGAACGCGTCGCCCGCTGGGGTGACGGCTTCCTGTGCGCCGCGCCGCTCCCGATGGCCGACGGGCTGTTCCGCAGCGTGGAGCGCTCCTGGTCGGCGGCGGGCCGCGCGGGACGGCCACGTCTGGTCGCCCAGGTCAACGTGGCCCTTGGCCCGGACGACACGATCGAGGACGGGCGGGCGGCGATCGGCGCCTACTACCGGTTCCTCGACAACCCGGGTCGCGTCGGCCTGCTCACCACGCCGCGGGAGATCCGTGCCGCGGTCACCGCGTTCACCGGCCTCGGCGCGGACGAGGTCATGCTGTACTGCTGGGCCCGCGACCCGGACCAGGTCGACCGGCTCGCCGACGTGCTGTGAGAGACCGCCCGGGGACCCCTCGGGGGTTCCCGGGCCGTCCCTCAGCGGGACGGGAGGGCGAGACGCTCCGCGGCGCGTACGACGAAGGCGCGACGGCGGGCACGCTCGGCCGGGTCGGCGGCGTCGGCGCCGGTGAGCATGTACGCGACCTGCGGCACGGAGAACCACCAGGCGGCGAGCGCGATGATCAGGAAGGCCAGGTGAGCGGGGTCGAGCTCGTCGTCGAGGACGCCGTCGCGCTGGGCGGCCGCGAAGGCCTCGACCTTGTCGCGGTAGTGCGCGGTGCGGTTCTTCTCGTCGGCCGGGGGCCCGCCGGCCAGGCCCTCCCACTGGAGCAGCCGGGCCAGGTGCGGGTGCGCGGCGTGGTAGTCGAACGTGCGCCCGGCGAACTCCCCGATGTCGGCCAGGCCCCCCGGCGGCAGGTCGACTCCGGCGGCGAGCTTGTCCAGCTCGTCGCGGAGCACGGTCTCGAACAGGGCCTGTTTGTCGCCGAAGTACTTGTAGAGGCGCTCTTTGTTGATGCCGGCCCGCTCGGCGATCCGGGCCATGGTCGTGCCGTCCGGGCCGCGCTCGGCGAACTCGATGGTCGCCGCCTCCTTCAGGCGGCGTCGCGTCCCCTCGGTGTCCCAGGCCATGGGGTCAGAGCTTAGGCCATTCCAACGGCAACGTTGCGGTTGCGGGGCGTTCCCGGCGGTAGGTTCGGACGGTGGCAGAAGGGCCGGGCGACCCGGCAGGTGACAGGGACATCGAGGTCCGGCGGCTCCGGCGGCTCTTCCGGATCTTCGGGGCGACGCAGTGCCGCGGCCGTTCCCCGGTGTACGAGGCGCTGAGCGAGGGCGTCGCCGACGACGACGGCCTGCTGGACCTGCTCATGGCCACGCCGCGCGACCAGCGGCGGCCCAGCCTGCTGTTCGCGGCGGTAAACCTGCTCCTCGCGTCCGATCCCGGTTCGGCGCTCGCCGGCTACTACCCGGTGCACGGCGGCCGGCGGCCGGTCGACGACCGGCTCATGCCGGCCTTCGCCGCGTTCTGCGCCGAGCACCGCGACGAACTCGGCCGGCTCCTGCGCACCGGGTCCACCCAGACCAACGAGATCCGCCGCTGCGTGGCCCTTCGCCTCGGCCTCGACCACGTGCGGCGTCGCTGGCCGGGACCGCTCGCCCTGGTCGAGGCGGGCGCCAGCGCGGGCCTGAACCTGCTCGTGGACCGCTACCGCTACCGCGTCGGCGGTCAGGAGGCATCCGTCTCGGACGCCTCGCCGGTGCTGATCACCTGCGAGGTGCGGGGCGGCTCCCCGCACGAACGGATCCTCGGACCGGTCCCGGAGATCACCAGCCGGCGGGGAATCGACCGGCACCCGGTCGACCTGGCCGATCCCGGAGCCCGGGCCTGGCTGGAGGCGTTCGTCTGGCCCGAACGCCTCGACGACCTCGCCGTTCTGCGCGGCGCCATGGATCTCGCCGTCTCGTCCGCGACCGTGACCGTCGCCCCCGGCGACGCGACCACCGACACCGCCCGGCTGATCGGGGAACTGCCGGGGCGCGAGCCCGTCGTGGTCTTCACCGCCTCCCTGCTCAGCTACCTCGACTTCGACGCCAGGACGGCCTTCGCCGCCCAGCTCCGGCAGGCCGCCGCACGCCGGCCGGTGGCGTGGGTCTTCGCGGAGGCCCCCGGTCTCGTCGCGACCACCGACGGCCTGATCGTGCCGGAGGGCTCCTTGGCCCGGCGCAATTCCCGCTACCTGATCGGGGCCAGTCTGCGCGGCTCCGGGCAGCGCGACGACGCCCTGCTCGCCCTCGCCGACCCGTACCTGCGCTGGCTCGCCCCGGCCCGGCACCGGACCGACGATTTCGCGTGGCTGCCGGCGGACGCGGACACCGGCTGACACGGCGCCGGCGAGACGTCGCAGGCATGGCCTCCGGACCGCCGGCCATCGCCGGGAGGCCCGCAAAAGGGAGATAGCCGACCGCGGCGCGACTTGATTTCACTCGAACCTCTGTTCGATGATGGTCGCGTGAGTGAGCTATCGACGCAGGTCACAGAGGGATTTTCGACTCTGTCACGATCTGCGTTGGTACCGGTGCTCCCGGTGTTGCACGAGGTGGTCCCCGAGGGCGGGCTGCGGCCGGGCTCGGTCACCGTCGTCGAGGGTTCGCCCACACTCGCCCTGGCGTTGACGGCCTGTCTCGGGGAGCGATGGTGCGCCGTCGTCGGGCTGCCGGAGGCGCACATCCCCGCCGCCGCGTCGATGGGAGGCGACCCGATGAGGGTTCTGCTCGTGGACGATCCGGGCCGGCGGTGGGCCGACGTCGTCGCGGCGCTGACCGACGGCTGCGCGCTGGTGCTCACCCGCCCGCCGGACCGGCCGGCCCCTCAGGTGGTGCGCCGGCTGACCGCGCTGGCCCGCCGCAACGGGTGCGCGCTCGTCGTGACCGGGCCCTGGGAGGGCGCGAACCTCCGGCTCCGCGTCGAGGAGGGTCACTGGTCCGGGCTCGGCACCGGCACGGGGCATCTGCGCGGCCGCCGCGCCCTGGTGGTCTCCTCGGGCCGCGGCGCGGCGGGTCCCGGCCGGCGGGTCTGGCTCTGGCTCCCCGCCCCGGACGGCACCGTCGCCCCCGCCGCGGAGACTCCGGAGACACCGGTCCGCGCCCCGGTGGCGGTGGCCGGATGATCCCGTCCCCCGCCCTGCCGGTCCCCGCGGCCCCCGCCGGGACTCCCGCACACGCCCTGGTGGTGGCCGGATGATCCCGTCCCCCGCCCTGCCGGTCCCCATGGCCCCCGGCCCGCGAAACCGGCTCGGGGCTCCCACCCACGCCCCGGTGGCGGTGGTCGGGTGATCCCGCCGCGTGCTCTCGTGGTCTGGTGTCCCGACTGGCCGGTCACCGCGATCGGGCTGGACGCCGCCACTCCCGCCGCCGTCGTCTCCGGCGCCCTGGTCGAGGCGTGCTCGGCGGCGGCGCGCGCCTCGGGCGTACGGCGGGGGCAGCGGGTGCGGGACGCGCAGCGGCACTGCCCCGAGCTCGTCGTACGGGAACGGGACACCGACGCCGAGGGACGGCTCTTCGAGTCGGTGGCGGCGGCCGTCTCCGGCGTCACCCCGTGGGTCGAGGTCGTACGCCCAGGGGTCTGCGCCATCCCGGTTCGCGGCGCGGCCCGCTACCACGGCGGCGGGGCCGACGACGAGGAGTCGCTGCGGGTCCACGTGCAGGACACCGTCGTGGAGCAGGGCTTCGACTGCGGCGCGGGCATCGCCGACGGCCTGTTCGCGGCGGACCTGGCGGCGCGGGCCGGCGAGGGCGGCGTCGTCGTGCCCCCGGGCGAGACCCCCGCCTTCCTCGCCCCGTACCCGGTGAGCGTCCTCGGCCGGCCCGAGCTCACCGACCTGCTCGGCCGGCTCGGCATCCGCACGCTCGGCGCGTTCGCGGCCCTGCCGGTACGCGACGTGACGGCTCGTTTCGGCGTCGACGAGATACGGGCGCACCGGCTGGCCCGCGGCCTGTACCCCCGGCCGCCGGCCCCGCGGCCGCCGCTCGCCGACCTGAGCGTCTCGACGGAGTTCGACCCGCCCGCCGTGGCGGCCGAGCAGGTCATCTTCGCCGCCAAGTCCCTCGCCGAACGGCTGCACGAGGCGCTCGCCGCCGAGGCGCTGACCTGCGTCCGCATCGGGGTCGAGGTGACCGGCGCCGACGGCCGTACGCTGACCCGGCTCTGGCGGCACGACGGGGCGCTGTCCGCCCTCGCCGTCGCCGAACGGGTCCGCTGGCAGCTGGCGTCCTGGGAGACCCAGGGCGAGGACGGCCAGGAGGGCGGCGTCGCGCTGCTGCGGCTCCTGCCCGACCAGCTCGTCGCCGACGACGGGCGGCAGGAGGCCCTGTGGGGCGAGGCCACGGTCTCCGACCAGATCGCGCGGGCCGCGGCGCGGGTCCAGGCGATGCTCGGCCATCAGGCGATCACCCGGCCGTTCCCGGCCGGCGGCCGCGGCCCCGGCGAACGCCTCGTCCAGGTGCCCTTCGGCGACCTGCCGCCGGAACCGGCCGCCGAGGGTCCGTGGCCGGGCCGGGTCCCCGACCCGCCGCCGGCCGCCGTCCATCCCGAGCCGCTGCCCGCGACGGTGACCGACGCCGACGGCGCGCCCGTCATGGTCGACGCCCGGTGCGCGGTGTCCGCGCCGCCGCACGAGGTGGAGATCGCCGGACGCCGTCACGTGGTGACGGCGTGGGCGGGCCCCTGGCCGGCCCGCGAACGCTGGTGGGACCCCGCCCGCGCGCGCCGCCGGGCCCGGTTCCAGGTCGTCACCGGCGACGACCGGGCCCACCTGCTCGTCTTCGAGGGCGGCCACTGGCACGTCGAGGCCGGATACACGTAGGGGGACCGATGGGCTGGAGCGACCCCGATGAGTGAACGGAGTGGACGGCCGAGGAACGAGGTCGTCCGCGGAGTGAACGAAGAGGACGAGTGACCCATGGGCTGGAGCGACCCCGATGAGTGAACGGAGTGGACGGCCGAGGAACGAGGTCGTCCGCGGAGTGAACGAAGAGGGCGAGTGACCCATGGGCTGGAGCGACCCCGATGAGTGAACGGAGTGGACGGCCGAGGAACGAGGTCGTCCGCGGAGTGAACGAAGAGGGCGAGTGACCCATGGGCTGGAACAACCCGGACATCCCCTGGCGGGAGTTCGAGCGGCGGCTGTCGTGGGGTGGCCGGGAGCCGAAGGCCGTCGTGCCGCCTCCGGTGGCTCCGCCGCGGCGGCGTGAGGGCGCGGGCGGCTGGGCGGAGCTGCACTGTCACTCGTCCTACAGCTTCCTCGACGGCGTCTCCAGCCCCCGCGAGCTGATCGACGAGGCGATCCGGCTCGACGTGGAGGCCGTGGCCGTGACCGACCACGACGGCATGTACGGGGCGGTGCAGCTCAAGGAGGCCGCCAGGGGCACCGGCGTCGGCACGATCTTCGGCGCGGAGCTGAGCCTCGACCTGCCGGCGAAGCAGGGTGAGCCGGACCCGGGCGGCCGGCATCTGCTGGTGCTGGCCCGTGACGTCGAGGGGTACGGGCGGCTGAGCGGCGCGATCAGCCGGGCGCAGCTCGCGGGCGGTGAGAAGGGCCGCCCGGTCTACGACCTGGCCGATCTGGCGGACGCGCACGGCGGGCACTGGGCGGTCCTCACCGGCTGCCGCAAGAGCGTGGTGCACGGCGGCGGTGACCAGGAGACGGGGCTGCGCACGCTGATCGACCTGTTCGGGCGGGAGAACGTCTACGCCGAGCTGATCGACCACGACCAGCCCCTGGACGACGCGCGCAACGACGCCCTGTACGACCTCGCGGAAAAGCGCGGGATCGGCGTCGTCGCCTCGAACAACGTGCACTACGCCGCGCCGAAGGACGCGTCGCTCGCCGAGGCGCTCGCCGCGGTACGCGCCCGGCGGGGGCTGGACGACCTGGAGTCCTGGCTGCCGGCCACGGGGACCGCGCACCTGAGGTCGGCCGGGGAGATGCGGGCGCGGATGGCGCGTTTCCCCGGTGTCGTCGAGCGCACCGTCGAGCTGGCCCGGTCGTGCGTCTTCGACCTGACGCTGGTCGCGCCCGACCTGCCGGACTGGCTCGTGCCCGAGGGGCACACCGAGTCGACCTGGCTGCGGCACCTCGTCGCCGAGGGCGCCGCCGAACGGTACGGGCCGCGGCGGCGGGCGCGCAGGGCGTACCGGCAGATCGACGAGGAGCTGAACGTCATCGACGGCCTCGGCTTCCCCGGCTACTTCCTGATCGTGCAGGAGATCGTGGAGTTCTGCCGCGACGCCGACATCCTGTGCCAGGGCCGCGGCTCGGCGGCCAACTCCGCGGTCTGCTACGCCCTCGGCATCACCGGGGTCGACGCGGTCCGGCACAACCTGCTGTTCGAGCGGTTCCTGTCGCCCGGCCGCGACGGGCCGCCCGACATCGACCTCGACATCGAGCACCGCCGCCGTGAGGAGGTCATCCAGCACGTCTACGACAAGTACGGGCGGGACCGCGCCGCGCAGGTCGCCAACGTGATCAGCTACCGGCCCCGCATGGCCGTACGCGACGCGGCGCGCGCCCTCGGGTTCTCCCCCGGGCAGCAGGACGCCTGGTCGCGGCAGCTCTCGCCTCACGAACCGCTGCCGCCGGACGGCATCCCCGAGGCGGTCACCGCGCTGGCCGACCGGATGCAGCGCCTCCCCCGTCACCTCGGCATCCACTCGGGCGGCATGGTGATCTGCGACCGGCCGATCGGGGAGGTCTGCCCGGTCGAGTGGGCCCGCATGCCGGGCCGCACCGTGCTGCAGTGGGACAAGGACGACTGCGCCGCCGAGGGACTGGTCAAGTTCGACCTGCTCGGCCTCGGCATGCTGTCGGTGCTGCACGACACGTTCGACCTCGTGGCCGCCTTCCACGACCGCCGCTTCGACCTGCACAACATCCCCGAAGAGGACCCGGACGTGTACGCCATGCTGCGCGACGCCGACACGGTCGGGGTGTTCCAGGTCGAGTCGCGCGCCCAGATGGCCACGCTGCCCCGGCTCAAGCCCGACCGCTTCTACGACCTGGTCGTGGAGGTCGCGCTGATCCGGCCCGGCCCGATCCAGGGCGGGTCGGTCCACCCGTACCTGCGCCGTCGCAGCGGGCAGGAACCGCCCGACATCCCGCACCCGCTGATGCGGAACGCGCTGTCCCGGACCATGGGCGTGCCGCTGTTCCAGGAGCAGATGATGCAGCTCGCCGTGGACTGCGCGGGCTTCACCCCGGCGGAGTCGGACGCGCTGCGGCAGGCGATGAGCGCCAAGCGCGCGCCCGAGCGCATCGAGAAGCTCCGCGAGCGCCTGCTGACCGGCATGGCCGAACGCGGCATCTCCGGTGAGATCGCCGAGGAGGTCTACACCAAGATCCTCGGTTTCGCGAGCTTCGGCTTCCCCGAGTCGCACGCGCAGAGCTTCGCCCACCTGGTGTACGCCAGCGCGTACCTCAAGCGGCACTACCCCGCGGCGTTCACGGCGGCGTTGCTGGCCAACCAGCCGATGGGCTTCTACGCCCCGCAGACCCTGATCGGCGACGCGCGGCGGCACGGGGTCCGCGTCCTCGGCGTGGACGTGAACGCGAGCGCGGCCAAGGCCACGCTCGAAGACCCGTACACCCCCGCCGGAGGGTCCCCGCACTCGCCCTCCGCCGAGCAGCCGGCGGTCCGGGTGGGCCTGGAGTACGTGCGGGGGCTCGGGGCCGAGGGCGCGGAACGGATCGCCGCCGGGCGGCCGTACGAGAGCCTGGAGGAGCTGGTCCGGCGGGTACCGCTGCCCACCGCGGCCCTGGAGGCCCTCGCCACCGCGGGCGCGTTCGGCTGCTTCGGCCTCGGCCGCCGTGAGGCGCTGTGGGCCGCGGGCGCGCTGTCACGCGGCGCCGCTCCCCCGGCCTCGTCGTCCTGGCGCGCCGAACGGCTGCCGGGCACGACGCCGGGCACGTCCGCGCCCGAGCTGCCCGCCATGACCCCGATCGAGGAGACCATCGCCGACATGTGGGCCACCGGCACGGCGGAACATCACCCGATCGCCCACGTACGGGACCTGCTCGACGAGCGCGACGTCGTCCCGCTGGGCGCGCTCGCCGACGTACCCGGCGAGACGAACATCCTGGTCGCCGGCGTGGTCACCCACCGGCAGCGCCCGGGGACGGCGGGCGGGGTGATCTTCTTCAACCTGGAGGACGAGACCGGCATGGCCAACGTCATCTGCCGCCCGCAGGTCTGGGAGCGCTACCGGTCCATGGCCTTCCAGGCCCAGGCGATGCTCGTGCACGCCCGCCTCGAACGCCACGACGGCGCCACGAATCTGGTCGCGACCCGCCTGCGACGCCTCCCGGTGACCACGATGACCCGCAGCCGCGACTTCCGCTGAGGAGCGGTCCGGTTTCTGTGCACGAAGCAGAGTCGCGCTTGGGGTTCGGTACGGGGCGCCGGGAAATCACCCTGGTGAAAGTGCTCATCCACGAGCCGGAGGTGCGGTGTGACGACCGACGGCCGGCGTCCGCGCACGACACCGCCCGACGGCGAGCCCCTCGCCGGGCCTCCGTCCTTCCCCGAGTGGGAGGAACGGCTGCGGGAGCAGCTCGAGATCGGCGGCCTGTGGACCCGGGACATCCGCGGCCCGTCGTACGCGCGGCTCAGGCCGTACGGGCCGCGCACCACGGCCGGCTTCCCCGTCCACCCGCACCTGGAGGAGCGGCTGCTGCGCGCCCGGCGGCACCCGGACCCCGTCATCGCCCACGTCCTGGCCACCTGCGCGGCGTACGCCTACGCCGGCGCCGAGACCGTCTCCATGATCATGGCCTGGATGGGCCTGGAGCAGAACCACTGCCGGATGATCGGCACGTCGGTCGACGCGATGTTCGTCCGCTCCACCGCGTTCCTCGTGCAGAGCGCGAGCGGGCGGGTCGCGATCCTCTGCTACCGGGGCACGCCGCCGGCGGACGGCATCGCCTGGATGACCGACGCCGACGTCCAGCCGGAGCGGATGCCGTACCGGTTCGGCGACCCGCGCGCCACCGTGCACGCCGGGTTCTACCGGAACGTACGGGCGACGCGCTATGAGGTGATGACCGCGCTGAAGCGCGCCTGCCGGGGCCGGTCGGTGCGCGCGCTCCTTCCCGGCGAGCCGGACGTCGCGAACATGGCGGAGCTCGAGGCGCTGTACGTCACCGGGCACAGCCTCGGCGGCGCGATGGCCGCGATGATGGCGGTCATGCTCCGGCACGAACGCAAGTTCCGGGACGAGGACGACGTGACCGGCCGGTTCCGGGCCGCCTACACGTACGGCCAGCCCATGATCGGCGATCCCCGTTTCGCCCGCGCCTGCGAGGCGGACCCCTTCCTCGCCCGCGCGATGATCCGTTACATCTACGACAACGACGTCGTCCCGCATCTCCCGCCGCGGACCGCCGGGCCGTACCGCCACTTCGGCCGCGAATACCGGTACGAGGTGCCCCGCCTGCGCCACGGCGTGCTGGGCCTGGCACGGCACCTCGGCCACACGTACGACGTCCGCCGCGGTGACCTGCGTGAGCACACCCGCTTCACCGGGCAGGCGGTCACCTTCCTCGGCGGGCTCGGCCTCGCCGCTCTGGCCTTCGCGGGCAGCCGGGTGCGGCCGCTGGGCGCGCTGCCCGTGGTGTACTCCTTCGAGGACCACGGGCCCCAGCACTACATCGCCGCCCTGACCCCGCCCGGCGTGCAGAACGAGTTCGGCGACTGACGCATCGAGGTACTCCGATACGTCGCTGTAGGCTGAGATCCATGGCGGACACACCGGACCCCGATCTGGTCCGCGCGCTGCAGGCACTGGCGAACCCCGTGCGGCTGCGGTTGCTGACCTGGCTGCGCGACCCCGAGCGCCACTTCCCGCGCGAGGAGGCGATCGCCGACCCGGCCGAGGTGGGCGTGTGCGTGAGTCACCTGCAGGCCAAGGCGGGCCTGGCCCAGTCCACGGTGTCGTCGTACATGGCCGAACTCCAGCGAGCGGGCCTGGTCCGCGCCACCCGGGTGGGCAAGTGGACGCACTACAAGCGCGATGAGGAGCGCATCGCCCAGCTCGTCGCGGAGCTGGGCCGGACGCTGTAGCACGTCTTCGCAAGGCATCCGCGAGCTCTGGACTTGCCTTCATATCGTGAATCTGCAATATTCCGATATGACGATTTAAGGATGAGCGCAAGGGAGACCTCATGGGCGGCGATCGGCTCGGGCTGGGGACGTTCGGAATCTGGACCTTCGACTTCGAGCACCAGCCGGCCACGATGATGCGGGACTCGGTCCAGGAGCTGGAGGATCGCGGGTGGCGAGCCTTCTGGATCCCGGAACTTCTCGGGCGGGAGGCACTCACCCACGCCTCCTACCTGCTCTCCTGCACCCGAGAGATGCGGATCGTCAACGGCATCGCGCAGATCTGGGCGCGGGAGGCCCGGTGGACGCACGGTGCCGCGCGGCTGCTGGCCGACGCCTACCCCGGACGGCACGTGCTCGGGCTCGGGTTCGGCGGCGAGCGGCCCGGGGTCCGGCCGCTGGCGGCCATGGCCGAGTACCTCGACGCCATGGACGCCGCCGAGACGCCCGCTCCCGCGCCCGCCGGGCCGATGCACCGGCTTCTCGCGGCGTACGGGCCGAAGATGCTCGCGCTGGCTCGCGACCGCTCCGCCGGGGCGCACGCGTACCACGTCAATGTCGCGCACACCGCGCAGGCGCGGGAGATCCTCGGGTCGGAGGCGTTCCTCGGCGTCGAACACGCGGTGCTGTTCGAGTCCGACCCCCGCCGGGCCCGCGAGGTCGCGCGCGAGCACCTGCGCCTCTACCTCGGCTCGAAGTACAACATCGCGAAGTTCCGCCGGCTGGGCTACTCGGAGGAGGACCTCGCGCACGGCGGCAGCGACCGGATCGTCGACGACCTCGTGTTCTGGGGCGACCCGGACACGATCGTCGAGAAGCTGAACGCCCACCTCGACGCGGGCGCCGACCACGTCGGCATCCAGGTGATCGGCGTCGAACCCGGCCGGTCCGCGATGCCCTACTGGCGGCTGCTCGGCGACGCGCTCCTGCCGGCGAACGCCACGGCCTGAGCGGCGCCGCCCGGCCGACCCGAGGATTCGTCCCGGCTCAACGAGTGATCTTCAGTGAAGCGTCACCGTCGATGGATCACGCGCCAGAGGCGGGTAGTCGATGACGGGCTTCTCCTGGGAACAGAGAATTCAGGCGTCATCGTGGGTCCCGGCCGGCGGGCGAGGCGCGTCGTCGCCCTCATGGCTTCCATCGCCTCCGTCGTCGTTCGTCTCGTCGAGTGCCGTGACGACGGCCAGGGCGATCGCCGAGCCGAGATCGTCGAAGGTCTGGATGAGAACGGGAAGGGCGGTGATGTCGAAGATCCGCCGCACCGAACCCCGCGGGTTCACCACCGCGTACAGCCGGCGGCCCAGAGCCGTGGCCCGGGTGCGCGCGTTCAGCAGGGCGCTCACGGCCGTCGAGTCGCAGAACCGGGTGTCGGTCAGGTCCACGATCAGCGGGGCGGCGCCGGCTCCCCCCTCGTCCAGCAGGTGGAACAGCTGCGCCCGTATGTCATAAGCATTGGAGATGTCGATCTCCACCGGCATCGTGGCGACGACATAACGGCTGGTCTGCCAGGTCGGCAAGGCCGAAGGTATGGGATGGACCATCGAGACCCCCCTTGTATGAGACAACGTCAGGGGCGGCCTCTCTTTTGGACCGCGACGGCCCGTTACCGGACCACATGCACATAGATGAACAATAAGGGCGTTACCCCGGGTTTGGGCCCCTGAACCAGCGAACAACCTGTTCACGGGCCCCCGCGCCGGTCACGGCGTGTCCGGCGGGCACCAGCTCAGCACCGGGCCGAGCGCCCTCAGCACCGCTCCCGGCGGGACGAGGCGGAGCAGCCGGTCCCGTACCGCGACGGCGGGTGCCGAGCTCCACTGGGCCACGACACCCGTACGGCGGGAGCGGCGGGCGATCGTCTGGGTGCGGGGCCGGCGCTCGCGGTCGTAGGCGGCCAGCGCGGCCGGCACCGACGGATCGGCGTCGAGGAGCGCGGCCAGTGTGACGGCGTCCTCCAGCGCCTGGTTGGCGCCCTGCCCCTGATCCGGGGTCATCGCGTGCGCGGCGTCGCCGAGCAGCGCGACCCGGCCGCTCACGTAGGACTCCAGCGGCGGCAGGTCGTAGATGTCGCCCCGCAGCACCGCCTCCTCGGCGGCGGCGTCCAGCAGGGCGGGAATCGGAGCGTGCCAGCCGCCGAACCTCCGCCGCAGCTCGGCCGTCTCCCCGTCGGCGCTTCGCTCCCCCTCAGGAGCGTTGGCCACGGCGAACAGGTAGACCCCGCCCCCCGCGAGCGGGACGAGGCCGACCCGCTCACCGCGGCCCCACGACTCACCGCCCGCGTCCAGGCGCCCGCCGGGGGGATCGACGACCAGCCGCCAGGCCGTGTAGCCGGCGTAGCGGGGGCCGGGCGCCTCGGGCCAGACGGAGCGGCGCACGGCGCTGCGCAGGCCGTCGGCGCCCACCAGGAGAGCGGCGCGAGAGACGCCTTCCCCGTGCGCGACCTCCACATGGGTTCCGTCGTCGCGGACGCCGGAGACCTCCGCGCCGAGGCGCAGGGCGCCGGGCGGAGCCGCCTCCCGCAGGAGGTCGAGCAGGCGCGCCCGGTGGATCATCACGACCGGGCCGTACCGGCGCTCCAGCTCGGCGCTGTCGGAACGCAGCAGCCAGCGGCCCGACCGGTCCCGCACCCCGCCCGCCGTCTCGGGCATCGCGATCTCCCGCACCCGTTCGCCCAGCCCGAGCGCGTCCAGCGCGCGCACGCCGTTGGGCCACAGCGACAGTCCCGCGCCGACCTCGCCGATCGCCGGGGCGCGCTCGAGCACTTCGACACGCCAGCCGCGCCGGCCGAGGGCCACCGCCGCCGCGAGCCCGCCGATGCCCCCGCCCGCGATGATCGCCGTCCGCTCCATGACTCCCCCTCTACATCTGTAGTATTCGGTTCCTACTCTACGCTTGTAGAGGACAGGGGGGAGAGTGACCGTGGCCACCGCACGGCGGGAACGGCTGGCCGACGCGGCCATCGACACGCTGGCCCGGGAGGGCCTGCGCGGGCTGACGCATCGCGCGGTCGACCGGGCGGCGGGCGTACCGGAGGGATCCTGCTCGTACTACTTCCGGACCCGGCAGGCGCTCCTGACGGCGGCCCTCGACCGGCTGGCCGAGCTCGACGCCGCCGACATCGCCGCGCTGCCCGCCCCTCCGGATCCCACCGAGCTCGGCGAGAACGACGCCGTCGAGGCGTTGGCGAGGATGGTCGAGCGCTGGGTGACCACCGGGCGCGTCCAGATGCTCGCCCGGTACGAGCTCGCCCTGGAGGCCACGCGCCGGAGCGAGCTGCGCGCCACGCTCGTCGCGGCCGGCGTCCGCTTCCGCGCCATCGCCGAGAGCCTGCTCACGGCCATGGACGCGGCCGAGCCCGCACGGCAGGCACCGATCTTCGTCGCCTGCCTCGACGGCCTGATCTTCGATCACCTCGCGGGCGCCGGCGCACTCGAACTCAAGCCCGATGAGCTGCGCGCCGCGCTCCGCGATCTGCTGCGGGCCTTCACGGGCCCCGGGCGGTGCGCGGATTGAGCGGCCCGCCGGTCACCGCCGGCTCCCGATCTGCGACGCTGGGCATGATGAGCACACTCGAAAACGACCTGCGCGCCGCGCTCGACGGCGAGGTCGACTTCTCCGTACGGTGCCGGGCCGAGTACTCCTACGACGCGTCCGTCTACCGGCGCGTGCCGGTCGGCGTGGTGTTCCCCCGGACCGCCGACGACGTCGCCGCCGCCGTGCGCGCGGCGCGTGAGCACGACGTGTCGATCACCGCGCGCGGCGCGGGCACGAGCATCGCCGGCAACGCCATCGGCGAGGGACTCGTCGTGGACTTCTCCCGGCACATGAACCGGATCGTCGAGCTGGACCCCGAGCGGCGGATCGCTCGCGTCGAGCCCGGTGTCGTGCTGGACGACCTCAACCGGGCGGCGGGCCGGCACGGCCTGCGGTTCGGCCCCGACCCGTCCTCCCGGAGCCGCTGTGTGCTCGCCGGGATGATCGGCAACAACGCCTGCGGCACCCGGGCGCTCGTCTACGGCCGCACGTCCGACAACGTCGAGTCCCTCGACGTGCTCCGCTACGACGGCACGGCGCTGACGGTCGGCGCCCACGGCAAGGAGCCCGCCGACCCGTTCATCGAGGAGCTGCGGGCGCTGCGCGACCGGCACCTGGCCACGATCCGCACGTCGCTGGGGCGCTTCCCCCGCCAGGTGTCCGGCTACGGCCTGGAGCACCTGCTGCCGGAGAACGACTTCCACGTCGCACGGGCGCTCGTGGGCAGCGAGGGCACGTGCGCGTTCACGCTCGGCGCGACGCTCCGTCTCGTCTCCGAGCCCGACACCAAGGTCCTGGTGATCGCGGGTTTCCCCGACTTCGTGGCGGCCGGCGAGGCCGTTCCGCGGGTGCTGGAGTTCGGGCCCGACGCCTGCGAGGGGCTGGACGCGCAGATCGTGGCGATGGCGCGCGGCAGCGACCGCGCCGGCCTGCCGGAGGGCACGTCCTGGCTGCTCATCGAGCTCACCGGGGACGACGCGGAGGACCGGGCGCGGGCCCTGGCGCGGGAGTTCCCCGGCGCGGTCGTCGAGACCGACCCGCTCCGGCAGGCCGCCGTCTGGAAGATCCGCACGGACGGCGCGGGCCTGGCCACCCGGGCGCCCGACGGCTCGCAGGCGTGGCCCGGCTGGGAGGACTCGGCGGTGCCGCCGGACCGCCTCGGCGCGTACCTCGGCGAGCTGCGGCAGCTGTTCGCCCGGTTCGGCGTGCACGGCGCGGCGTACGGGCACTTCGGCGAGGGCTGCCTGCACATCCGCATCGACTTCGACCTGGCCACCGAACGCGGCCGGAAGACGTTCCGCGAGGTCATCGAGGAGGCCACCCGGCTCGTCGCGGCGCACGGCGGGTCGCCGTCGGGCGAGCACGGTGACGGCCGGGCCCGTTCGGAGGTGCTGCCGCTGGTCTACGACGACGCCGTCCTGAAGGCGTTCCGCGAGTTCAAGGGCGTCTGGGATCCCGAGGGCCGGATGAACCCCGGCATCCTCGTCGACCCCGAACCGATCGACGACCGGCTGCGCACCGAGGGCATGCGGCCACGCCCGCGTACGTTCCTGCCGTTCGCGGCGGACAACGGCGACTTCCGGCAGGCGCTGCACCGGTGCGTCGGCGTCGGCAAGTGCCGCAGTGACCACGGCGGCGTCATGTGCCCGAGCTACCGCGCCACCCACGACGAGAAGGACTCCACCCGTGGCCGAGCCCGCGCGCTGGAGGAGATGCTGCGCGGCGACCTGGACACCGAGGGCTGGCGTTCGGAGTCCGTGCACGACGCCCTGGACCTGTGCCTGGCCTGCAAGGGCTGCGCCTCCGACTGCCCGGTGAACGTGGACATGGCGACGTACAAGTCGGAGTTCCTGCACCACCACTACCGGCGGCGGCTCCGCCCGATGGCGCACTACTCGATGGGCTGGCTGCCGTTGTGGCTGCGGCTGGCCCGTGGCCCGCTCCGCGCCGCCTCCTCCCCCGGCCGCCTCGCACGGTCGCTCGCCGGGCTGGGCAAACGTCTCGGCGGCGTCGCGCCCGAGCGCGACCTGCCCGCGCCGGCGAAGCAGTCGTTCACGCGCTGGTTCCGGCGCCACCACCGGGCGCCCGGCGGCGACCGGCGCCAGGTCCTGCTCTGGCCGGACACCTTCACCAACCACTTCACCCCCTCGGCGGCGCGGGCCGCCGTACGGGTGCTGGAGGACGCCGGGTACGAGGTGATCGTGCCGCAGGCCCAGGTCTGCTGCGGGCTGACGTGGATGAGCACCGGGCAGCTCACGATGGCGCGCCGCGTCGCGCGCCGGTCGCTGGAGGCGATCCACCCGTACGCCGCGCGCGGCATCCCGATCGTCGGCCTGGAGCCGAGCTGCACCGCCGCGCTGCGCGGCGACTGGGAGAAGCTGCTGCCCGGCGACGAGCGTCTCGCCGACCTGAAGGTCCGCACGTTCGCCGAGCTGCTGGAGGAGGCCGGCTGGTCACCGCCGCACCGGGAGCGCACCGCGATCGCGCAGATCCACTGCCACCAGCACGCCGAGCTGGGCCAGGACGCCGACCTGCGGCTGCTCGCCAAGGCCGGGGTGGAGATCACCCGGCCCGAGTCCGGCTGCTGCGGGCTGGCCGGCAACTTCGGCTTCGAGAAGGGCCACTACGACGTGTCGGTGAAGATCGCCGAACGCGGCCTCGCACCCGCGGTCCGCGACGCCGCGCCCGGCACGATCGTGCTCGCCGACGGGTTCAGCTGCCGTACGCAGATCGCGCAGCTCACCGGCCGTGAGGCCGTCCACCTCGCCGAGGTCCTGCTGCCCGAGGAAGGACCTCGAGACGATCACGAATGAGCCCACGCGGTTCGTGGGCGGCGGCCGGACGCGGCACGATGTGACGAACCTGGTCTCGGAGGAGGATTCAGCGATGCAGACCGTCACGTCGGTGGTGAGCGGCCGGCCGCTCCCGGTCGCGGACCGGACCGTGCGCTCCGTCAACCCCGCCGACCTGTCCGATGTCGTGGCCGCGGTGAGCCTGGCCCGGCCGCATGAGATCGTCGGCGCGTGCCGTACGGCGCACGAGGCGCAGGCGGCGTGGGCCGCCGTGCCCGCGCCCGTACGCGGCCGCGTCGTGTCGAGCATCGGCCGGCTGGTCGAGGCGAACAAGGACCGCCTCGCGCGGCTCGTCACCCGCGAGATCGGCAAGCCGTACGCCGAGGCGCTCGGCGAGGTGCAGGAGATCATCGACACCTGCGACTTCTTCCTCGGCGAGGGCCGCCGGCTGTACGGGCAGACGGTGCCGTCGGAGATGCCCGACAAGCAGCTGTTCACCTTCCGCGTGCCGGTCGGCACCGCCATGATCATCACGGCCGGCAACTTCCCGGTCGCGGTGCCGTCGTGGTACCTGGTGCCGGCGCTGCTCTGCGGGAACACCGTGGTCTGGAAGCCCGCCGAGTACGCCGCCGCCTCCGCCCACGCGCTGTACGAACTGTTCGCGCACGCGGGACTGCCCGAGGGCGTGCTCAACATCGTCCACGCCGACGGACCGGACACCTTCGCCGGGCTGTCCGACGCGCTCGTCGCCAAGGTCGTGGACAAGGTCGGGTTCACCGGCTCGTCCCGGGTGGGGTCGCGCATCGGTTCTCTCTGCGGCCTGCACCTGCAGACGCCCTGCCTCGAACTGGGCGGGAAGAACCCCATGGTCGTGGCCGAGGACGCCGATCTGGACCTGGCGGTGGAGGCCGCGCTGTTCTCCGGCTTCGGCACCGCCGGGCAGCGCTGCACCTCGCTCGGCACCGTGATCGTGCACGAGTCGGTGCACCGGGAGTTCGTCCGCCGCTTCGACGCCGTCACGCGCTCGGCCCCGGTCGGCGATCCGGCTCAGGACGTGGTGTACGGCCCGCTGCTGGCCGAGCGCTTCGCCGAGTCGTACGAGAAGTACCTCGGCTGGATCGGGGACCGCGCGACGTACGGCTCGACCGGCGTCGGCCGTATCACGGCGGACAACCCGCGGGAGGGGTTCGTCGGCGATCCGTCCACCGGGCTGTACTACCACCCGGTGATCGTCGACGGCCTGGAGGTCGAGGACGAGCTGTTCCGGCACGAGACGTTCGGCCCGATCGTGGGCGTGATGCCGTACGGCACGCTGGATGAGGCCATCGAGCTGGCCGACCTGCCGGGGTACG
Source organism: Actinoallomurus sp. CA-142502 (assembly GCF_050936355.1). Taxonomy (NCBI): domain Bacteria; kingdom Bacillati; phylum Actinomycetota; class Actinomycetes; order Streptosporangiales; family Thermomonosporaceae; genus Actinoallomurus; species Actinoallomurus sp. CA-142502. The sequence goes on along the minus strand of NZ_JBNJMY010000001.1, from coordinate 4,338,476 downwards.
GCCTGTCCTCGTCGATCTACACGACCGACCCGGCGAAGGTGTTCGCGTTCCGGGCCGGCATCGGCGCGGGAATGGTGAGCGTGAACAACTCCACCTCCGGCGCCGAGGCACACCTGCCGTTCGGCGGCAACGGCCGTTCGGGCAACGGCAGCCGCCAGTCGGGCCAGTGGGTCCTCGACCAGTTCACCCGCTGGCAGTCGCTGAACTGGGACTACTCCGGCCGTCTGCAGAAGGCGCAGATGGACGTGGCCGTCATCGAGCCGGACCCGGACTTCCGCCTGGACGCCTGACCCGCGGCGCTTCGCCTCAGGTTCTCGGACGGATCTCGCCGGAGCCGCGGGGCACGTAGCGGGTCGGGACCACCACGTGCCGCGACGGCAGGTGGTCGTCGCCGCCCCGTATCCGTGCCAGGAGCAGGCGGGCGGCGGTCCGGCCGACGCTCGCCGGGTCCTGGGCGACCACCGAGACCCCGGGGGTCAGCAGGTCGGCGACCGGGAAGTCGTCGAAGCCGATCAGCGCGACCTCCTCCTGGGCGCCCAGGTCCTGCAGCGCGCGGCGGGCGCCCATCGTCAGCAGGTTCTGCGCCGCGAACACCGCCGAGGGCGGCTCGCTGCCGGTCAGCAGCCCGGTCGTCGCCGCCCGCGCCGCCTCCTCGCTGCGCAGGCCGCGGCGCACCAGCCGCTCGTCGACCGGCTCCCCCGCCTCCGCGTGCGCGTCGGCGAAACCGGCGTACCGCTGCCGCGCCGTCCAGATCGAGTCCGAGTCGCCGAGGAAGGCGATCCGGCGGTGCCCGAGCGCCCGCAGGCGGCGTACGGCGGACCACGTGCCGTCGCGGTTGTCGACGGTGACCGTGTCGACGCGGTCGATCTCCACGAGCCGGTCGGCGCACACGATCGGTGTTCCGTGCCCGCGAACCGCGGCGAGCTGCTCGTCCGTGCCACCCGTGGGAAGCACGATCAGGCCGTCCACCCGCCGCAGGGTGAAGGCGTCGATGAGCTCGCGTTCGCGGTCGGGGTGCTCGTCGCTGCTGCCCGCCAGGACGAGGATGCCCTCCTCCCGCGCGGCGTCCTCGACCGCGCGGTGCAGCACCGAGGAGAACGGGTTCGCGACGTCCTCCAGCACCAGCGCGATGGTGGCGGTGCGCCGGTCGGCCCGCCGCAGGCTGCTGGCGGTGAGGTCGTGGCGGTAACCGAGGGCGCGGGCGGTCTCGGTGACGCGCCGGACCAGTTCGGGGGCCACGCCCGGCTTGCCGTTGATCACCCGGGACACGGTCGCCAGGCCCACACCGGCCTGCCGTGCGACGTCGCGCATCGTCGCCGCCCGTTCACCGTCCTGCATGCCGCCCCTCCCCCGCCTAGGGCACTAAGCCGGTCAATTCTCCCTCTGGACAGTTCCCAAAAGCCGATCTACCTTCTGGGAAACGTTTCCAGGAAACGTTTCCCAGGTGCCGCCCACTGTCAAGAACACGCGCCGCACGGCCAGCGCGGTGCGCTGGGAGGAGTCGGTATGAAACGCAGATTCCCCGCTCCAGGCCCCCTCTCCCGGTCTCTCGCCGCGCTCGTGGCCCTGACGCTCGCCGCGGCCGGATGCGGCAGCGGAGCGAAGGGCTCCGGCAAGGACATCACCATCGGCCTGATCACCAAGACCGACACCAACCCGTTCTTCGTGAAGATGAAGGAGGGCGCCGAGAAGGAGGCCAAGGCCAAGGGCGTCAAGCTGATGACCGCGGCCGGCAGGTTCGACGGCGACAACGCCAGCCAGGTCACCGCGATGGAGAACATGACCGCCGCCGGGGTCAAGGGCATCCTGATCGTGCCGAGCGACACGAAGGCGATCGTGCCGAGCCTCGCCAAGGCGCGCGCCAAGGGCATCGACGTCATCGCCCTGGACACGCCGCCGGACCCGCAGAGCGCCGCCGACGCGCTCTTCGCCACGAACAACCTCACCGCCGGCACGCTGATCGGCCGGTACGCCAAGAGCGTCGAGGGCGCCAAGCCGGTCAGGATCGCGATGCTCGACCTGAACCCGGGCATCACCGTCGGCGTGCTCCGGCACAACGGCTTCCTGCAGGGGTACGGCGTCAAGGACGGCGATCCGAGCATCGTCTGCACGCAGTACACCGCCGGCGACCAGGCCAAGGGCCAGACCGCCATGGAGAACTGCCTGCAGAAGGACCCCGGCATCAACCTCGTCTACACCATCAACGAACCGGCGGCGCTCGGGGCGTACACCGCGCTGAAGGCGGCCGGCCGGACCGGCTCCACGATGATCGTCTCGATCGACGGCGGGTGCACGGGGGTCAAGGCGGTGCAGGCCGGGCAGATCGCGGCGACCGCGCAGCAGTACCCGCTGAAGATGGCAGCGCAGGGCGTGGACTCCATCGTCGCCTGGGCGCGCGGAGGCAAGAAGGCGAGCGGCTACACCGACACCGGCGTCAACCTGATCACCGCGAAGCCGCAGGCGGGCCTGGCGTCCAAGGACGTCGCCTTCGGCCTGGCGAACTGCTGGGGCTGACGCCGATGCCGGAGACCACCAGCACCGAGCCGAGCGGTCCCGCCGTCGCGGACCGGGCCGGGCGGAGCCGTGACGCCGCCGCGGCGGTCGCCCGGTTCGCCGCGGTGCCGACCGTCGGCCCCCTCGCGGCACTCCTCCTCGCCTGCCTGTTCTTCTCGCTGAGCACCGACCGGTTCCTCACCGGCGGCAACCTCTCCCTCGTCGTGCAGCAGGTGATGGAGGTGGGCACGCTCGCCGTCGGTCAGACCGTCGTGATCCTGACCGCCGGCATCGACCTGTCCAACGGCGCCGTCATGGCGTTCGGCACGATCGTGATGACCCGCCTCGCGGTCGGCGGCGACGTGCCGGCGCCCCTCGCGATCGTCATCGGCGTCGTGGTCTGCGCGGCGTTCGGCGCGGTCAACGGAGGCCTGGTGACGATGGCGCGGCTGCCCTCCTTCATCGTCACGCTCGGCACCCTGAACATCGCCTTCGCCCTCACCCACATCTACTCCCACGAACAGACCGTGACGGGGCTGCCGAAGGCGCTGACCGCGCTCGGTGAGACGTTCCCGCTCGGCGACACCGACGTGACGTACGGGTCGGTGGTCATGCTCGTCCTGTTCGCCGTCGCCTGGTACGTGCTCCGGTTCACCGCCGCGGGCCGCCACGTGTACGCCGTCGGCGACAACCCGGAGGCGGCGCGGCTCACCGGCGTCTCCACCCGCCGGCTGCTGATCACCGTCTACACGGTCGCGGGCGCGGTGTACGGCCTGGCCGGGCTGCTCCTGGTCGGCCGTACGACGGTCGGCGACCCGCAGGCCGGCCAGACCGACAACCTCGACAGCATCACCGCGGTCGTGCTGGGCGGAGTGAGCCTGTTCGGCGGGCGCGGCAGCATCGTCGGCGTGCTGTTCGGCGCGCTCATCGTGGGCGTGATCCGCAACGGCCTGCAGCTGATGGGCGTCGCGTCGGTGTACCAGGTGTTGATCACCGGGATCCTGGTCATCCTCGCCGTCGGCGTCGACCGGCTCGCACGGAGGAGGCGTCAGTGAGCCCCATTCTGGAGGCCCATGGGCTGGTCAAGCGGTACGGGCACGTGACGGCACTGGACGGCGCGGACTTCGAGCTGCTGCCGGGCGAGATCCTCGCCGTCATCGGCGACAACGGCGCGGGCAAGTCCACCCTGATCAAGGCGCTCTCCGGCGCGCTCGTCCCGGACGAGGGACGGATCCTGCTCGACGGGCGCCCGGTGCACTTCCACAGCCCGGCCGACGCGCGGCGCGCGGGCATCGAGACCGTCTACCAGGACCTCGCGGTCGCGCCGGCGCTGGACATCGCCGCGAACCTGTTCCTCGGACGCGAGGTACGGCGCAAGGGCGTGCTCGGGAAGGTCTTCCGCCTGCTGGACACCCGACGGATGCAGTCCGAGGCCGACGCGCACATGCGGGACCTGAAAATCGGGATCGGCTCGATGAGCCAGGCGGTGGAGACACTGTCCGGCGGCCAGCGGCAGGGCGTCGCGGTCGCCCGCAGCGCGGCGTTCGCCCGCCACGTCGTCATCATGGACGAGCCGACTGCCGCGCTCGGCGTCAAGGAGTCCGGCATGGTGGTCGACCTGATCCGTGAGGTACGAGAACGCGGGCTACCGGTCATACTGATCAGTCACGACATCCCGACCGTGTTCGACGTCGCCGACCGCATCCACATCCAGCGCCTGGGCCGGCGCGTGGCCGTCGTGGGACCCGGGGACGTCGACATGGCCGAAGCCGTGGCGATCATGACGGGAGCCGCGCCCGGCAACACCACGCGCCGCGACTGAGCGACCGCACGTCGCCCGTCGGGCAGGGGTCGGCGATGGTCGCCGCGAGCAGAAGGAGGGGTTCGTTGCCGCCCGACGAGACGTCGGCACGCCGACACCAGGTGCCCGGCGAACATCGCCGTACCGGGCGGATGACAGCGGCGCGCCGGCACCAGGTCGTGGCGATGGCCGGGGAGGCCGTCGCCGACCTGGTCGCCGACCAGCCAGGAGGCGCCTACGTCGCCGTGCCGGGCGAAGTCCCGGCGAACATCGCCGTACCCGGCGGAAGCCCGGCGAACATCGCCGTACCCGGCGGAAGCCCGGCGAACATCCCCATATCAAACGGCAGCCCGGCGAACATCGCCGTGCCTGGCGACAGCCCGGCGAATGTCGCCTTGCCTGGCGGAAACGCGGCGGACATCGCCGTCGGGTCGGCGCGGCCCGGCACGCCGACCCGGATGGTGGCCCGGATCGGCGCCGACCCCCTCGGCCGAACACTCCGCGACCACCTCACCGCCAACGCCATCGGCGCCGAGACCGTCGTGACCGCACCCTCGTCGCCGGCCCGCATGCACCACGACGCGGACGGCCTGCGAACCGACCGCGAACACCAGGAGGGAATCCGTGCCGTCCGATGAGACGCCGGCGCGCCGGCGCCAGGTCGTGGCGGTGGCCGGGGAGGCCGTCGCCGACCTGGTCGCCGACCAGCCGGCAGGCGCCTACGTCGCCGTGCCGGGCGGAAGCCCGGCCAACGTCGCCGTAGGCCTGGCGCGGCTCGGCACGCCGACCCGGATGGTGGCCCGGATCGGCGCCGACCCCCTCGGCCGAACACTCCGCGACCACCTCACCGCCAACGGCGTCGCCACCGAGACCGTCGTCACCGCGCATGAGCCCTCGTCGCTGGCCCTCGTTCATCACGACGCGGACGGGGTGCCCTCGTTCGACCTGCGGATCCAGGGCACCGCGGACTGGCAGTGGACCGAGGAGGAGGCGGCCGGGCTGCGGCTCGGCGACCTGGCCGCGCTGCACGTCGGGTCGCTGGCGCTCGTGATGCCGCCGGGCGCGGACGTGCTGGCCGCGCTGGCCCGCCGGATGCGCTCGGTGGCGACGATCAGTTACGACCCCAACTGCCGGCCGGCGGTGATGGAGGGCGTCCCGGACGCCCGGGTCCGGGTCGAGGCGCTGCTGCGGCTCGCGGACGTGGTCAAGCTGAGCGACGCCGACCTCGACTGGCTGCGTCCGGGCTGCGGGCCCGAGGAGCTCACCGAGGAACTGCTGTCGGCCGGGGTGAGCGTGGTCGCCGTGACGTACGGCGCGCGTGGCTCGATCGTCGCCGGGCGGCGGTGTCCCCCGCGCCGGGTGCCGGCCTACCGCGTGGACGTGGTCGACACGGTGGGCGCCGGCGACTCGTACATGAGCGCGGTCCTGGCCGGGCTCGGCCGTCGCGGGCTGCTCGGCGCCGGCCGACGGGACGCGCTCGCGGCGCTCGACGCCCCGGACCTGGTCGCGGTGTTCGACGAGGCGGCGCGCGCGGCCGCGCTGACCTGCTCGCGGCGGGGCGCCGACCCGCCGACCCGGGCCGAACTCGACGCGTTCCACCCCACGTCCGGCTGACTCCGGCGAGGCCGTTCGTCCCGGCACGGATGAGATCTGTGCCCCAACTACACGGACAAACGACCATAGAAGCGTTTAGATGGTGCAAGCTATGGTGCTATGCAACATCGGCACCAGGAGACGCGGCGACCCCCGCGCGCCTACGACTTGGATGAACTCACCGGTTCATACGACTCAGAGCGCGACCCCTACGCCGGAGACTTCGCGGAGCCCAAGGGCGTACGCGCTCTTCGTCTGGTCAAGCGGGCGGCCACGAGCACTGTCGTGATCATGACGCTCGTCATCGTGATCGTCTTCGTCATCGTGGCCAAGACCAACTTCGGCAAGGGCAAGCCGCCGCCCGGTGCGGCCGACATCTCCACCAACGAGATGCTGAAGGAGCTGTCGGGGTACCAGATGGACCCCGTCGTCGCCGGCGCCGAGGCCCAGGCCAAGCGCCGCGCGTACGAGAAGGCGGTCGCGGCGGAGAAGGCGGCGAAGAAGAAGGCGGCCGCCCGCGCCAAGGCGCTCAAGGAGAAGCGCGAGTGGGAGGCGCTCAAGAAGCGGATGAGCAACAACCCGAGCGCGGCCGAGAACCAGGCGTACGCCAAGAAGATGAACGCGCTCAAGGGCTGGGGCGGCTGCTGGGGTTCCCTGCTGACGATGTGGAACCACGAGAGCGGCTGGAACGAGCACGCCACCAACCCCGGCAGCGGCGCGTACGGGATCCCGCAGGCCCTGCCGGGCTCGAAGATGGCCTCGGCCGGAGCCGACTGGCGCAACAACGCGATGACCCAGATCGCCTGGGGGCTCGCCTACGTCGGCTCCCGCTACGGGGACCCCTGCAAGGCCTGGGGCTTCTGGCAGGCGCACCACTGGTACTGAGCCGCCCGCCCGTGGCGGGCACGGGACGTCTCAGCTTCCCCGGCCCGCCAGGGCGGCCGCCAGGTCGGTCAGCATCGCGACCCGCTCCGCTCCGACCTCACCGGCCGCGCCGGAGAGCGCGGCGACCGCCCGGTCGGTGCGCCGTTCGGCCGCGCGGCGCGCGGCGGCCATGCCGCCGCTGTTCCGTACGATGTCGGCCGCCTCGCGTACGGCCTCCGGGTCGGGGGCGTCGGGCCGGGCGCGGGCGAGGACGCCGGCGAGCTCCGGTCGCTCCCGCAGCGCGCACAGGACCGGCAGCGTGTAGACGCCCTCGGCGATGTCGTGGCCGGCCGGCTTGCCCATCACGCCCGAGGTCGCGGTGAGGTCGAGCAGGTCGTCGACGATCTGGAACGCCATGCCGATCTGCAGGCCGTACTCGGCCAGGGCGGCGGTCGCCTCCTCGCCGAGGCCGCCGGCCATCGCGCCCAGCCGGCAGGAGGTCGCGAACAGCGCCGCGGTCTTGCCCTCGATCGCCGCGTAGTAGTCGTTCTCCGACCGCGCGGGGTCGAACAGCGCGGCGGACTCGCGCGCCTGGCCGTCGCACAGCCGGATGAACGTCCCGGCCGCCAGCGCGCCCTCGGTGCCGCCCAGCTCGCACGCGACGGCCAGGGCGCGGCCCAGCAGATAGTCGCCGGCGAGTACCGCGCGCACGTTGCCCATGCGGGCGTTGGCGCTGGTGACGCCGTGCCGCTGGGCCGCCTCGTCCATGACGTCGTCGTGCACGAGGCTCGCCAGGTGCAGCAGCTCGACGACGACGCCCGAGGCGACGGAGCGTTCCCGCTCCCCCGAACCGGCGTACGCGGCGGCGAGCACCAGCAGCGGGCGGAGCCGCTTGCCGCCCGCGAGGATCTCGGCCACGGCCTCGCCGATGATCGGCACGTCCCCGGCGACGGCGCGCGCGACGCCCCCCACGCACTCCTCCAGGTCGGCGGCCAGACGCCGCTCGCCGGCGAAGTCCGCGACGACGCGGTGCGGCGCGGCGGTGAGCAGCCCGCCGGTGCGACGGCGGGCGGCCGCGCGACCTGAGGGGTCCGGGGGTGCGGCGACCGCCGACGAGCGTCGCAACGCGTCCGGTGACGTTCCCAACAGGACCTCCCGCGAGTGGGGGACGGGCAGCTCTCGTTGACAACACTATTCAGGAATCCGCCATTGATCGGATTGTGCGAAGTTTTTCGAGAGAACCTCAACCCTGAAGACCAGCTGAGGTCACGGAGGTTCCGGCATGACCGGAAATATGTTATGGTCGCGCGCGATGTTGCACTTAATCGGCACTTGACGGTGATTAAATAGCGATCGCCAATCATGGCGCTGACGTGCGTTTTCTCGCCATTGATGATCTTCGGCCGACGTCCGGGCGCCGGGAAGCACGCCGCCGCCACCCCCGTTACGGGCCCGGCGGCCAGCATCGGCTCCGGACATTGTCATCCGCTTATGGAATCGAACCCGTGCGCGATATTTCCTGGCAGCACCGGAGGCGGAAGGGTTCGTTTTCCCTCGCGCGCGATCGCGTCCAGGCTCAGCTCGCGGGGAGCTTGGACGCGACCGACCGTACGAGCTCGGGCAGCACGGTGTTCACCCAGTAGGCGTGCGCGTCGGTCCGCTTCGGCTGGCCGGCGAAGCTGCCGATGAAGAGCGTCGGCCCGGCCCCGACCGAGAAGGCGATGTGGGGCATGCGGCAGTAGTAGTCGGTGCCGGCGTGCACGCACTCGCGCGCGCCGAGCCCCCCGGGCACGCGTGGCCGGCCCTGGGCCAGCGTGTCGTAGTTGTCCTTGACCGTGTCGGTGTCGCCGACGGCGACGTCCTCGACGCGTACGAGGTCGGGCTGGGAGCGCGGCCTCTTCTCGTCGCCGGCGACCCAGAACCGCGTCTCGCAGGCGGTGCCGGGGGCGTCACGGTCGTCGTCTCCGGCGCCCTCGCCGAGGTTGGTGACGCGGATCTGCTGCTCGCGCGGGGTCTGCTCGACCTTGGTGACCTGCGGCAGCACCGCCCTGAGGTCATCGGCGGTCAGCAGCTCACAGGCCTTCGGCCAGCTGTCGAACCGCGTCAGGCCGTCGGCCTCGGCCGGGGCCAGCTTCAGCGTCGAGGCCGCGATCCGCGGCGTGCCGACCCGTATCGGCGGCGTCGTCCGCGCGTGGTGCCCGCACGACGCGGCCGTCAGCCCGCCGGCGACCAGCGCGGCGGCCGCCGCCCGTCCTCGTGTTCGCGCCATGACACCGCGACCCTAACCGGCCCGGCGCCGCCTCGCGCCGGCAGCCGTGCGTCACCAGGTCAGCCGCAGGCCAGCAGCGGCGGGCCGGAGTCGTCCTGCTGCTCCGGCGTCTCCTCGCCGAGGGCGCGCTGGGCCTGAAGCTCGCGCAGGGCCTTCAGCAGCGGAGCGTCGGCCTCCTCACGCCCGCCGACGTACTGGATGGCCTCGGCCAGTTCTTCACTCGTGAGCTGTGAGAGCGGCTTTCCGCCGGCCTTCCACAGTGGGCTGACGCCCTCATTCATTTGTCCCAACACCTCTTCCCCCCGGGCCCGGCCGGCCCCTACGGGGCGTCGGCCGGGTAACAGAGCATGGCAAGTTCACCTTTGACGTGAACGTCAGCCGCGCGGTTTCAATGCCGAATCGTGATCGATACTTCCCGGCACGATCGGTTTTTAACGCGGAGCGGGCACCGTCTGCGCCGGACCGGTCGCGGCGATCTCCGCGGTGCACTCCGGGCAGCGCCGCGCCCTGATCGGGATGCTGCGCGTGCACTCCGGGCACTCGCGCTCGGTGGCCTCCACGTCGCGCTCGAACAGCTGAAGCAGGCGGGCGACCGGCAGCACGATCACGAAGTACACGACCGCCGCCGAGATCAGGAACGAGATCGCCGCGGTGAGGAACTTGCCGTACTCGAACGGGGTCTTGCCGACGTGGAGCACGAGGTCGTCGAAGTTCGGCTGGCCCCCGACGAGCGCGAGAAGCGGGGTGATGAACGAGTCGACGAACTGCTTGACCAGGCTGCTGAACTGCGTCCCGATCACCACCGCTACGGCGAGGTCGACGAGGTTCCCACGCAGGATGAACTTCCGGAAGCCACTCATGACCCTTCGCTTGCCCTCCGCACTGATTCCATGCCTGATCCACCCGCCGATCACTCATACCGGTGGGTTCGCCGCACCACCGTAGCGGCGCGGCGGCCGGAACAGAGCCGACATCGTCGGTTACGGTCCGATGATGACCGATATCACTGACTTCCGCGGGCTGGTCGCCGCGGAGCACGGCCTGGTGGTCGTCTCGACGCTCCGGGCCGACGGCAGCGTGCAGTCGACCGTGGTCAACGCCGGCGTGCTCCCGCATCCGGTGGGCGGCCACGAGGTCGTCGCCTTCGTCATACGCGGAGGCACGCGGAAACTCGCCAACCTCCGCGAGCGCCCGCGCGCCACCGTCACGATCCGCGCCGGATGGCAGTGGGTCACCGCTGAGGGGCCGGTCGAGCTCGCCGGGCCCGCCGACCCGCTCCCCGGTCTCGGCCCGGAAGACCTCCGGTGGCTGCTGAGAGACGTGTTCACCGCCGCGGGCGGCGAACACGACGACTGGGCCGACTACGACCGCGCCATGGCGTCGGAAGGCCGTACCGCCGTCCTCCTCACTCCGGACCGGGTCTACTCCAACCCATGACGGCCGCCGCGGGTGTCCGCCTTGATGGGGGCGGGCATCATCGTGTCCATGGCGGATGAGGACGGCTACCTGCTCGCCAACGCGCGGGCGGAGGCCGGGACGCGGTTCGAGGCGCTGTCGGCGATATTCGACCCGCCGACGTTCCGGCGGATCGACGCGCTGGGGATCGCGGCCGGGTGGCGGTGCTGGGAGGTGGGGGCCGGAGGGGCGTCCGTCCCGAGGGGGCTCGCCGACCGCGTCGGCCCCACCGGACGGGTCCTGGCGACCGACATCGACGTCCGCTGGGCGCGTGCGGCCGCGAGCGAGGTGGTCGAGGTGCGCCGGCACGACGTCGCCCGCGACGACCCGCCGGACGAGGGGTTCGACCTGGTGCACGCGCGTCTGGTGCTGGTGCACGTCGCCGACCGCGAGCGGGCGCTCCGCTCGATGGTCGCCGCCCTGCGGCCCGGCGGCCGGATCCTCCTGGAGGACGCCGACCCCGCTCTGCAGCCGCTCGCCTCCCCGTACGAACACGGGCCGCGCGAACGGCTGGCCAACCGGATCCGCACCGGGTTCCGCGCGATGCTGGCCGAACGCGGCGCCGACCTCGCGTACGGGCGGCGGCTCCCCGCGTCGCTCCGGGCGGCCGGGCTGACCGGCGTCGCGGCCGAGGCGCACTTCCCGATCGCCTCCCCCGCCTGCGACCTGCTGGAGACGGCGACCGTCGCCCACATCCGCGACGGGCTGGTCGCCGGCGGTCACGCGACCGAGGAGGAGATCGAGCGCCACCTGGCCAACGTGGCGGCCGGCGGAATGGACCTGGCGACCGCGCCGATGGTCGCGGCCTGGGGACGCCGCCCGGAGTGAACCGCACGAGGCCCCCGGCCGTCTCACTGATGGGGCGGCCGACATGACAGGGGGGCCGGTGCAGTTCATCGAGTCGAGCATCGTCGGGCTGCGGTCGGCGGTCATCACGCTGACGTGCCGTACGAGCCCGCTGCGGTTCGTGCTCTTCCCCATGGTCCACGTGGGAGAGCCCTCGTTCTACGCCGAGGTCACGGCGCGTGTGCGCGAGTGCGCGATCATCGTCGCCGAGGGGGCACCGGCCGGCACCGCACCGGTGCAGGAGCGGATGTCACGGCTGCGCCTCGACCGTCTCGTCGACCAGAACAACGCGCTGGACCTCGGGTCGCTGGGCATCCCGGTCTTCTGGGAGGCCGTGCCGCCTCCCCCACGGACGCACGCCGAGCGGATCCGGAACACGGCCGAGGACGCCTTCGGCGCGGTCGCGCTGCGCCTCCTGGGGCGGTACGGGGACCCGCTCAGCCTGCCGAGCCGCGACCAGGCCGAGTCGTACGACGAGCGCTGGGTGGAGGGACGTACGGCGCGGTGGTTCCGGGACCGCGTCGTCGACCGGCGGGACGACGCGCTCAACCACCGCCTGTCAGCGCTCTACCAGGAGCATCGCGAGCGGCCGATCGCGGTGGCGGTGGTGTACGGGGCCGCGCACATGCCGGCCGTCGTCGAACACCTGCGGGCGGAGTTCGACTACTCCGTCAAGGGGGCGGAGTGGCTCATGGTCGCCGCCGCCCCGAGCTGACCGGACCCGCTCAGCCCTCCGGGTCCGGCCAGCGTCTGCGTCCCGGTCCGGTCGGGTGCGTGCCAGTGACGCCCATGACCACCGAGTAGAGGCTGGTCCGCGCGGTGATGAACAGGCGGTTGCGCTTGGCTCCGCCCCAGGCGATGTTGGCGACCCTCTCGGGGACGTTCAGCCGTCCGAGCAGGGTGCCGTCGGGGTCGTAGCAGTGCACTCCGTCGTCCATCGCGGCCGCCCAGAGCCGGCCGGCGTCGTCGAAACGAAGGTTGTCGAAGCGAGCCGTCCCCCGGGCTTCGGCGAAGGTCCGGTCGGTCGACAGCGTGCCGTCATCGCGGACGTCGAAGACCCGGATGCGGCCCGCCCGGGTGTCGGAAACGAAGAGCCGCCGCTCGTCGGGCGAGAAGACGAGGCCGTTCGGGGCGCCGAAGCAGTCGGCGACCAGTCGCACTTCGCCGGTGGCGGGATCGACGCGGTAGACGTTGTTGGAGCCGATCTCGCTCGGCGCGCGATGGCCCTCGTAGTCGCTGGTGATGCCGAAGTCCGGGTCGGAGAACCAGATCGAGCCGTCAGACTTGACCGCCGCGTCGTTCGGGCTGTTCAGGCGCTTGCCCTGCCAGCGCTCGGCCAGCACCGTGACCGTGCCGTCGTGCTCGGTCCGGGTGACCCGGCGGTTGCCCTGCTCGCAGGTGACCAGCCGGCCCTGGCGGTCGAGGGTGTTGCCGTTGGTGTGCCCGGCGGTGTGGCGGAAGACACTGACGGCGCCGGTCTCCTCATCCCAACGCAGCATCCGGTCATTGGGAATGTCACTCCAGATCACCTGCCGCCAGGCGGGCAGGTAGATCGGTCCCTCGGCCCAGCGGCAGCCGGTGTACAGGACCTCCAGACCACCGTCACCGGACATGCACCGGCCGGTACGGAACCGGTCGTCGAACATCTCGTACAGCGCGGGGCGCTCGCCGGCCATAGGGGTCCTCTCCATCCAGACATCCACCGAATCAACTTCGGCACATCTGGAAGATAACAGGATGAGATATGGTCACCGCAAGACAAATCTGAATGGAGCGCCGTGGATCGGATCGATCGTGCCCTGCTGGCGCATCTCCAGCAGGACGCCACCCAGTCCTATGCCGCGCTGGGCCAGGCCGTGGGCCTGTCCGCCGGAGCGGCGCACGAACGCGTGCGGAAGCTACGGGAGCGCGGCGTGATCCGGCACACCACCGTCGACGTCGACCCGGTGGCAGTGGGCAACGCCGTCCTGGCCTACGTGATGATCGACTCGGTCTCGTGGATGGGCGATTCGGCGCAGGACTTCGCCGCGATCCCGGAGATCCTGGAGGCGCACGTCATCGCCGGGAGCGCATCGGTGCTGGTGAAAGTCAGGACCGCGACCACCGAGCAACTACAGGACGTGCTGCGCCGGATCTACGCGATCAACGGAGTCAGCGGGACGCAGGCCACGGTGGTGCTGGAGACGCTCGTCGAGCGGCCGGTCTCCCCGCACGGTCCCGATCAGGGATGATCTCGCGCGGTTCTCAGCTCTCGGACGCCAGGGTCCGTGCCTCGTTCAGCACCTCGTGCACCGGGCGGCCCGAGGCGAGAGCAGCCGCGCGGGCCTCGTCGTACTCCGGCTGGGCGGTCACCACCCGGCCGCCGAGCAGTCCGCGTTTGACGCCCACGACGGCGCCGCCGACGTCCACCTCGACGCGGTCACGGCGCAGCGAGCGTCGTTCGACCGAGGACACCCGCACGCCGAGGCTCGTCGTCCGTTCGAACACCACGCGGCACACCGCGTCGAGGCGCGACGGCTCGACCAGGACGCTGAGTACCTGACCCGGCCGTCCCTTCCGCATCAGCGCCGGTGAGCACCAGGCGTCCGCCGCCCCGGCCGTGCGGAGTTCGTCCAGCACGTCCGGCCACAGCCGCGGGTCCAGGTCGTCGATGGTGCTGTCCACGCGGTGCAGCTCCGCCGACGCCCAATCCGCGGACGAGGACGACGCGGATCCCACGACGACGCGCACGACGTTGGGATGCCCCTCGGGGTCGGCGGTGCCGGCGCCCGTGCCGACCGCGGTGGGCGTGCAGTCGGGCATCGGGCCCCAGCCGGTGGCGAGCGTCGCGAGCAGCGCCGCGCCCGTCGGCGTGCACAGCTCCATGCTCGCCGGATGCGACCGCAGCGGCGCGCCGGCCTCCGTCAGCAGCTCCAGCACGGCGGGCACCGGGACGGGCAGCGGCCCGTGCGCGGCCCGTACGACGCCGGACCCGGCCGCCACCGGCGACACGACGCGTACCGGCGCGTCGAGCAGGTCCAGGCTGTGCAGCGCGAGCGCGCAGCCGGTGACGTCGGCGATCGCGTCCAGCGCGCCGACCTCGTGGAAGTGGATCCGCGAGACGTCCACGCCGTGCACCCGCGCCTCGGCGCGGGCCAGCCGTTCGAAGACCGCCAGCGCGAACGCGCGCACCTCCTCCGGCAGCTCGGCCGCCGACAGCACCGCGGTGACGTCCGCCAGGTTCCGTGACACGTCGTCCGGCGGCACGCGCACGTCGGCGTGCAGGGCGCGCAGGCCGTGCCGCCGCACCGGCGTGGCCTCGACCTCGAGCGGGCCCACGGCGAGACCGCGCAGCCCGGAGCGTACGGCCTCGAGGTCGGCGCCGGCGTCGAGCAGCGCCGCGAGCAGCATGTCACCGGCCGCGCCGTTGCCCGCGTCGACCCAGAGCGCCCTCACCCTGCGGTCCTGGCGGTCCGGCGCGCGATCCGGGCGGCGGCCACTCCGGCGCCGAACCCGTTGTCGACGTTGACCGAGACGACACCGGGCGCGCAGCTGTTGACGGTGGCGAGCCAGGCGGTGACGCCCTCGAGGTTCCAGCCGTAGCCGACGCTGGTCGGCACGGCGATCAACGGCACGCCGACCAGGCCGCCGAGCACCGACGGCAGGGCGGCCTCCATCCCGGCCACGGCGACGACGACGTCGGCCTCGTCGATCCGGTCGCGCTGGGCGAGCAGCCGGTGGATGCCCGCGACGCCGACGTCCACGATCTCGTCGGGCTCGGCGCCGAACACGGCGATGGTCGTGGCGCACTCGCGGACCACCGGCAGGTCCGACGTGCCGGCGGCGACCACCGCGACCCGGCCCCGCGTCTCGGTGCGGCCGAGCACGGCCGTGCGGCCGACCGGATCCAGCACCGCGTCCGGCAGGTGCTCGGCGCACGCGGCGAGCGCGTCCTCGGACAACCGTGTCGCGAGGATGGCGCGGTCCGGATGCGCCTCGTGCAGGGCGCGCAGCGCGGCGACGATCTGCCCGGGCGTCTTGCCCTGCCCGAACACCACCTCCGGGTCGCCGGTGCGTGCGGCGCGTGCGGTGTCAAGACGTGCGAAGCCCAGGTCGGTGACTCCGTCAGGCTGAGATACCGTCATCGGAGTCCCTCGACTGATAGGTGTTGCATGGTGGACGTTGCGGTCCTCTCCCAGGATCTGCTGGCCGAGATGGCAGGCTACGGCAGAACTCTCGTCGCGTTCTCCGGTGGTGTGGACTCCAGTGTCGTCCTCGCCGCGGCGGTACGCGCGCTCGGCGCCGGACAGGTGGCCGCGGTCACCGCGGTCTCGCCGTCGCTGCCGGCCGCCGAACTCGACGCGGCACGGGAGTTCTGCGCCGGTCTCGGCGTGACGCACCACACGCCCGCCACCAACGAGATGGACGTGCCCGGCTACCGCGAGAACGGTCCGCGGCGCTGCTACTTCTGCAAGAGCGTCCTGCTCGACACCGCGAACGCGCTCGCCGCCGACCTCGGCTTCGAGACGATCACCACCGGCACGAACGCCTCGGACATCGCCGCCGGGTTCCGGCCCGGCATCGGCGCGGCGGCCGAGCGCGGCGCGCGCACGCCGCTCGCCGACGCGGGGCTCGACAAGGCGGCGGTACGCGCCGTCGCGCGCCACTGGGGGCTGCCCGTCTGGGACAAACCGGCCGCGGCCTGCATGGCGAGCCGCGTCGCGTACGGGATTTCGGTCACACCCGCCCGGCTGGCGCGCATCGAGCGGGCCGAGTCGGCGGTCCGCGGCGTCCTGGGCGGCGCCGTGCGCGACCTGCGGGTCCGCGACCTCGGCGACGCCGTGCGCCTCGAAGTCGACTCTGAGCTGGTCGAACGCGCCCGCGAGGACCACGCGGTCGGCGTCGCGATCCGCGACGCGGGGTTCGCCTCGGCACCCATCAGCGTGGAGATTTTTCGCTCCGGATCCATGAACGACGTGTTGGTGGATTCGGATACTGGAGAATGAACGAGACCTGAATTCGGTCGGACCCTCCCGGCCGTTGGTCGCCGGACTTCCAGCCGTTAGTCTTGCCCGGTACAGCTCGCGACGGGACGGCTCATGCCCACGATCGGAGAAAGCCAGCGGATGACGCCAGACCGACATGAGTTTCACCGTCTCGGCAGCTCACATGTACTTCTCACCGGCGCCACCGGCTTCCTCGGACAGGCGACGCTCGAGAAACTCCTGTCCTCTCACCCGGAGACCCGGGTCTCGGTGCTGATCCGGCCCCGGCCGAACCAGCCGGCGCAGCGCCGCTTCGACGGCCTGCTCCGCAAGCCCGTCTTCCGCCGGCTGCGCGAGCAACTCGGCGAGGAGGAGCTGCGCCGCATCGCCGCCGAGCGCGTCACCGTGATCGAGGGCGACCTGGGTGAGGTGACGCTGCCGGGCGACATCGACGTGGTGGTGCACGGCGCGTCGACGGTCTCCTTCGACCCGCCCATCGACGAGGCGTTCCGCACGAACGTCTCCGGCGTGGTCACCCTCTACGAGGCGCTGCAACGGGCCGGCGCCGACCCGCACGTGGTGCACGTGTCCACCGCGTACGTCGCGGGCGTGCGCAAGGGCGTGGTGCCGGAGGACCGGCTCGACCACACGGTCGACTGGCGCACGGAGCTGGAGGGCGCGCTGGCCACCCGCGCCGACGTCGAACGCGACTCGCGCCGCCCGGAGGTGTTGCGCAAGTCCGTGTCGCGGGCGCAGGGCGAGCACCGCAAGGCGGGCCCGCAGTCGGTCGTCGCCGCCGCCGAGGAGGCGCGGCAGGCGTGGGTGACCGACCGTCTGGTCGACTACGGCCGCGCCCGCGCGCAGAGCCTCGGCTGGCCGGACGTCTACACCTTCACCAAGGCCCTGGGCGAGCGCGCGGCCGAGGAGATGTGGGGCGAGCGCCGTCTGTCGATCGTCCGCCCGGCGATCGTGGAGAGCTCGCTGCGGCACCCGCACCCGGGCTGGATCGACGGCTACAAGATGGCCGACCCGCTGATCATCGCGTACGGGCGCGGCATCCTGCCGGAGTTCCCCGGCCTGCCCGACAGCGTCGTCGACATCATCCCGGTCGACCACGTCGTCAACGCCACGCTCGCGGTCGCCGCGGCGCCGCCCGAGCGCGGCACGCCCGCCTACTTCCACGTCGGGTCCGGCTCGCGCAACCCGCTGTCCTTCCGCGGCCTGTACGAGAACGTCCGCGACTACTTCCGCAAGCACCCGATGCCGGCCGGCGAGCGCGGTCACATCCGAGTGCCGCAGTGGCGGTTCCCCGGCAGCCGGCAGGTCGAGATGATGCTCAGCGGCAGCGAGCGCGCCACCGCGGTGGCCGAGCGCGCGCTGCTGCGGCTGCCGGCCTCGGGCAAGACCCGCGAGTGGATGACCGCGGTGCACCGGCAGCAGACCAACCTCGACTTCCTGCGCCGCTACGCCGACCTCTACCAGGCCTACACCCAGGCGGAGGTCATCTACGACGACAGCCGCACACACGCGCTGCACCGCACGATCCCGCCGGAGCTGGTGGACGAATTCGGCTTCGACCCGTCGGTCATCGACTGGGGGCACTACCTCCAGGAGGTGCACTCCCCCAGTGTGACCGAGCTGATGCGCGGCTTCTCGCGCGGACGCGGCGGCAGCCGCCGTACGGCCGCGCCCGCGCTGCCCGAGCGCACCGACATCGCGGCCGTGTTCGACCTCGAGGGCACGATCGTCGCCTCGAACCTCATCGAGTCCTACCTGTGGGCCCGGCTGTCGTCGCTGCCGCGGTCGCAGTGGAGCGGTGAGCTGGCCGACCTGGCCCGTTCGCTCCCCCGCTACCTGCGGGCCGAGCGCCGCGACCGGGGCGACTTCGTCCGCGCGTTCCTGCGCCGCTACGAGGGCGCCGACATGGCCGGGCTGCGTGACCTGGTCGACGACACGCTCGGCGACGCGCTGCTCCAGCGGGTCATGCCCGAGGCCGTGCGCCGGATCCGCGCGCACCGCGCCGCCGGGCACAAGACGATCCTGATCACCGGCACGGTCGACGTGTTCGTCCGGCCGCTCGCCGGCCTGTTCGACGAGGTCGTGGCCAGCCGGATGCACACCCGCGACGGCGTGCTCACCGGTTACCTCGACTCGCCGCCGCTCGTGGACGAGGCCCGCGCCGCCTGGCTGCGCCGGCACGCCACCGACACCGGCATCGACCTCGACGGCTCCTACGCCTACGCGGACAGCTACTCCGACCGGCCGCTCCTGGAGGCGGTCGGCAACCCGGGTGCGGTCAACCCCGACCCGTCGCTGTACCGCCACGCCAAACGCAAGCACTGGCGCATCTACGAATGGGGCGCCCATACCCGTGGACGCGGAGATGTTCTGCTCGACACCATCACCGGGACGGTGAGCGCCCGATGATCCTCGCGCTCGAGTACCACCGCTCGCCGGCCCGCTTCATGGCGGCGCGCGGGCTCACGGCGACCCGCGCCGGCGGCAAGATGAGCGGCATGATCGCCGGCAACGTGTCGCCGATGCGCCTCGTCAACCGGCATGCGCCCGAGCTGCCCGGCGAGGGCTGGACGCGCGTGACGCCCCGGCTGTCCGGCATCTGCGGCTCCGACCTCGGGATGCTGACCGGGCGGTCCTCTCCGTACCTGTCGCCGATGACCTCGATGCCGTTCGTTCCCGGTCACGAGGTCGTCGGTGAGACGCAGGACGACGTGCCCGGCGTGCCGAAGGGCTCCCGGGTGGTGATCGACCCGGTGCTCTCCTGCGCCGCGCGCGGCACCACCGAGTGCCGCTGGTGCGCCTCGGGCCAGCAGAGCCGCTGCGACCACATCACGACGGGCCGGATCTCCGCCGGGCTGCAGACCGGGTTCTGCGCCGACACCGGCGGCGGCTGGAGCCGGCAGTTCGTCGCGCACGTCAGCCAGCTGCACGTCGTGCCCGACGCGCTGTCGGACGAACGCGCCGTCCTGGCCGAGCCGCTCGCCTGCGCGGTGCACTCGGTACGCCGTGTGAAGGTCGCGTCCGGGTCCACCGCCGTCATCATCGGCGCGGGCACGGTCGGCCTGCTCACGCTGCTCGCGCTGCGCCAGCTCACCGACGTCGGCGCGGTGTACGTCGTCGCCAAGCACGGCCACCAGCAGGAGAAGGCGAAGGCGCTCGGCGCCACCGCCATCATCGAGCCCCGCAAGGCCGTACGCGCGCTGCGGCGCGTCACCACCGCCCGGATGCACTCGCCCGAGCGCGGCGATGACTTCCTCCTCGGCGGCGTCGACCTGGCCTTCGAGTGCACCGGCGGCGCCGGCGGCCTCGACACCGCGCTCCGGCTGGTCCAGGCCGGGGGTACCGTCGTCGTGTCCGGCATGCCGTCGGGCAACGTCGACCTGACCCCGCTGTGGTACCGCGAGCTGCAGCTCGTCGGGGCGTACGCCTCCGGCGCCGACGGGGCCGACTTCGCCGACGCCATCCGGCTCGCCGAATCCGCGCCCCTCGACGGCTACGTCGGTACGACCTACCCCCTCGCCCGCTGGCGCGAGGCCCTGACCCACGCGGCGGACGCGGGGCGTCTCGGAACTGTCAAAGTCGCCTTTGATCCGGCCCGTTAGGAAGGTTGAGAGTGAGCAGACCAGGCTTCGTACTCGACGTGGATGAGCGGACACCACCGCTGCTCATGCACCAGGGTGAGGGCTTCCGGCTGGAGCGGCTGCCGCTCGGCGCGAAGGTCATCTACCCGCCGGACTCCCTGCCCGGGATCCGGAACGTCGACGCCGCCATCAAGCACGCACTGCTCAACCCGCACGGCACCGACCCGCTGCCCGAGCTCCTCACGCCCGGGATGCGGCTGACCATCGTCTTCGACGACCTGTCGCTGCCGCTGCCGCCGATGCAGACGCCGGACGTCCGGCAGCGCATCATCGAGCAGGTGCTGGAGATGGCCGCGGCCAAGGGCGTGGACGACGTCGAGCTGATCGCCGGCAACGCCCTGCACCGCCGGATGACCCCGGCCGAGCTGCGGCGCACCGTCGGCGACCGTGTCTTCCAGGCGTTCTTCCCCGAGCACCTGAAGAACCATGACGCGGAGGACCACGACAACCTCCTGCACATGGGCAAGACCAAGCACGGCGAGGACGTCGAGATCAACCGCCGGGCCGCGGAGAGCGACCTGATCGTCTACGTGAACATCACGCTGACGGCGATGAGCGGCGGCGCGAAGTCGGTGTCGGTCGGGCTGGCGAGCTACAAGAGCCTCAAGCACCACCACAACGTGCACACGCTGCGGCACTCGAACTCCTTCAACGACCCGCCGAACTCCGCGATGCACCACTCGTACGAGCGGATGAAGGGCCTGATCGACGAGCACGTCAAGGTCTTCACGATCGAGACGACGCTCAACAACGAGACGTTCCCGTCCTCGATGGGCTTCCTCAACAAGCGCGAGTGGGAGTGGAATCTCCGCGACCAGGCGTCGTACGTCGCGGTGAAGCGGGCCAACGAACTGCTGCCGGCCAAGACCCGGCGGCGCATCTGGCAGTCGACCGCCGCGCCGTACGGGGTGACGGGCGTCCACGCGGGCCTGCAGTCCGAGGTGCACCCGATCACGCTGGGCAACGTGCACCGCCAGCAGCTCACCGAGGTGAACGGCCAGTCCGACGTCGCGATCTACGGGCTTCCCTACATCTGCCCGTACAACGTCAACTCCGTGATGAACCCGATCCTGGTGATGTCGCTCGGGCTCGGCTACTTCTTCAACCTGTACAAGAACAAGCCGATCGTCCGGCAGGGCGGGGTGGCGATCTTCTACCACCCGGTGCCGAACGAGTTCCACCCGGTGCACCACCCGAGCTACATCGACTTCTTCGAGGAGATCCTCACCGAGAGCACCGACCCGGTGCTGCTGGAGACCAAGTACGAGGAGCAGTTCGCCACCGACCCCTGGTACATCCAGCTCTACCGGAACAGCTACGCCTACCACGGCGTGCACCCGTTCTACATGTGGTACTGGGGCGCCCACGCGCTGGAGCACCTCGGTGACGTGATCTTCGTGGGCGGCAACCGGAAGACCACCGCCCGCATGGGCTTCCGCTCCGCGACGACCCTCGCGGACGCCCTGGAGATGGCCAAGGACACGGTCGGCTCCAGCCCGTCGATCACCTATCAGCACAACCCGCCGCTGACCCTGGCGGATGTGCGATGAGCATCCGCCGGGAGGTCAAGCTGCTGCGGCACGGGCGCGACTGGCGCGGCCGGTCGACCGTGCCGAAGTCGGCGCAGCCGCACGAGCTTGAGCACGAGGACCGGGAGTTCCCGACCGCCTGGGCCCGTACGCGGGTCGCGGTCGCGGCTCGCGCGGGGTTGCGACGTACGCTGCTCAAGCCGGTCGTCTGGGGCCAGACGACTCCGGTCGTCGAAGGCACCGAATACCTCGACGGCGTCAAGGGCCCGGTGGTCTTCGTCGCCAACCACTCGAGCCACCTCGACACACCACTGATCCTCGGCTCGATGCCGGAGCGGTTCGCCGACCGGGTGGCGACGGGCGCGGCGTCGGACTACTTCTTCGACGTCCGCTGGCGCGCGACCCTGACCGCGATCTTCTTCAACGCGTTCCCGGTCGAGCGCTACGGTTCGCGGCGGCTGCGCAGCCTGGCCCTCGACCTGGTGGACCAGGGCTGGAGCCTGCTGCTCTATCCCGAGGGCACGCGCTCGGAGGACGGCTGGATGAACCCCTTCAAGCTCGGCGCCGCGGCGCTGTGCGTGACGAAGGGCATCCCGTGCGTGCCGATCGCGCTGCGGGGCTCGTACGCCGCGATGCCGCGGGGGCGCAACTGGCCCCAGCCGGGCAAGCCGCGGGTGACGGTGCGCTACGGCCGCCCGCTCACGCCGGAGGAGGGCGAGGACGTCCGTTCCTTCCGAGTGCGGATGGCCAAGGCGGTCAGCCAGCTCGCGGCCGAGGAGGACATCGGCTGGTACGGCGCGCTGCGCGCGGCGGCGGACGACCGGCTGCAGATCCCGGGCGGCGCCCGTCCGACCCGGCCGGGCGCGCTGAAGCCGGCCGAGGAGCCCAAGGCGGAGGAGAACGGCAAGGCCGCCGGGTCGCCGGGCGAGCAGGTGGCGCACTGGCGCCGCATCTGGGCCTCGACCGAGCCGCTGGGCGGCAAGCGCCGCAAGGTCTGGCGCGACTGACCCTCGCAGCCGATCACGCGACAGGAGCGTCCCCGTACGGGGGCGCTCCTGTCGCGTTTCACCGGCCCCGCTCGCCGCCGGCGGCATCGGTGCGGTCCGGGGAGTGGTCCGGCCGTGTGAAAGCATTTCTGTCATGGCCGAGCAGCCCGGCGACCGCCTGCCCAGCGTTCTCCTGCGGGCCCTGGACGATGCGGCGCTCGATGCACCGGAGCAGCCCGCTTTTCTGCTCGTCACCACCGACGAGGACGGGGATCCGCGGATCGGCATGGTCGGCGCCGGGGAACTGCTGGTGCGCGACGACCGGACCCTGCGCGTCGCGCTGTGGCCGGGTACGCACACCGCACGCAACCTCGGGCGTGGCGGCGCCGCCCTGTTCGGCGCGGTCTCCCCCGGCTCGGTGGTCTACGTGCGCCTGCGCCCGGAGCCGCTGGACACGCCGGCGGACCTGGAGTGCTTCGAACTGACCGTCACGGGCGTACGGGAGGACGCGCATGCCGGCATGGCGGTGACGAGCGGCATCACGTTCCGCGCCGAGCAGCCCGGTCACGAGGAGGCGGTCGCGACCTGGCGCCACCGGCGCGCTCTCCTCACGGACGCCCGGCGCGCCTGACGAGTGACCGGCAACGGCGCGACGAGGCCGACGGGATCAGGCCGGCTGGCCGGTGGGCATGATGGTGACCTGCTGGAGGTTCGCCCTCGGCGGCAGGGCGGCGAGGAAGCCGACGGTCTCCGCGACGTCCTGTGGGGCGAGCCACTCCATCGTCTCCTTCGAACCGTCGAGCCACTCCAGGGCGCCCTCATCGGTCACGTGGCTCTGCAGCTCGGTGCCGACGATGCCCGGCTCGATCGCCGAGACCCGAACGTTCTTCGGCCCCAGCTCGACCCGCAGGTGCCGGGACAGCTGCGTGACGTAGGCCTTCGTCCCGGAGTAGACGGCGAAGTTGGGGAAGATGTTCCGCGCCGCGATCGACGACGTGTTGATCAGGTCGGCCACCCCCAGGCGGGCCGCGGACGCGACCAGCTGCGGGACGAACGCCCCGATGACGTTCATCAGTCCGGTGATGTTCAGGTCGATCTGGTGCCGCCACTGGTCCGTCCGCAGCTCCTCGACCGGCGCGGGCAGCATCACTCCGGCGTTGTTGAACAGCAGGTCGGCGGCGCCGAGCTCCGCCTCCACCCGTTCGGCCGCCGCGCGGACCGCCTCCGCGTCGGTCACGTCGACGGCGACCGCCAGCGCGGTGCCACCGCGCGCGCCGATCCCCGCGACCAGGTCGTCGAGCCGCTCGGCTCGGCGCGCGAGCACGGCGACCTTCGCGCCGAGCATCGCCAGCCGTTCCGCGGATGCCTCGCCGATACCGCTGGACGCGCCGGTGACCACCGCCACCCGGCCGGACAGGGGTGTTGACTCCTTGGACATGTGCTGTACCTCCGGTGGAAGTCGTGTTCGCGGAGCGACCGTCGTGGTCCCCGCACTCCTCAACCCCACCACTCCGGAGGCGTCGTCACGGCGGCACGGCAGGCCCTGACCGGGCAGGCAACGCCGGAACAGGTACCGGCAGGACCACCCTCCGCCGACCGGTCACCCGCGGGGCCCGGCCACACTGGAGGTATGGACCGCACCTCGGAGATCGCCGGCTTTCTGCGCTCGCGCCGGGCGCGGATCACCCCGGACCGGGCGGGGCTACCCGCCGACGCCCGTCCACGGCGCGTGCCCGGTCTCCGTAGAGACGAGGTCGCCCGGCTGGCCGGTATCAGCACCGAGTACTACACGCGGCTGGAGCAGGGCCGGGCCGCGAACCCCTCCCCCGAGGTCCTGAACGCACTGGCCCGCGCCCTCGAACTGGACGAGGCCGAACGAGAGCACCTCACCGACCTGTGCTCCCGCCCGGCTCCGGCACGCCGCGGCGCCTCCGGCGCTCCGCAGCGCGTCCGCCCCGGCCTGCACCTGACGCTCCAGACTCTCGACCACGTACCGGCCTTCATCCTCGGCCGGCGAACCGACGTCCTCGCCGCCAACCGGCTCGCCCGGGCGATCCTCACCGACTTCGACGTCCTGCCCGTCCCCCAGCGGAACCTCGCCCGCTTCTACCTCCTGGACCCCGCCGCTCGGGAACGCGTGGTCGACTGGGAACAACTCTCCGCCGAGACCGTCGCGATGCTGCGCCTGGAGGCCGGCCGCCACCCCGACGACCGCCGGCTCGCCGACCTCATCGGCGAGCTCACCCTGTGCTCGCCCGAGTTCACCACCTGGTGGAACGACCACCGGGTGCTCCGGCGCACCCACGGCACCAAGCGCTACCGCCACCCTCTGGCCGGCGACCTCGTCTTCTCCTACGAGTCGTTCCAACCCGCCGGCGACACCGAGCAGACGCTCTGCGTCTACAACGTCGAACCGAACTCGCCGACCGCGGAGGCGATCCGGCTGCTCGACAGCTGGACGGCGCCCGCACGGACCGCCCCGGCCTGAACGCCGCCCGGCGAGAAGTCTCCGGTCTGACAGAATCCGGCCATGACCGCACTGGAGCTCCTGGCCTGCCTCTTCTTGGTCGTGGGAGTCATCGCACTGCTCATGGGTCTTGCCCGGGGAGGCAGTCGGCAGGCGACGCCCGGGGTGTACCCGCCCATGGCGCTGCCGGCCGACCTGCAGCTACGCGTGCGGGCGCTGCTGGGAGAGAACAAACCGATCCTGGCCGTGAAGGAGGTCCGGCAGGCCACGGGCCTGGGTCTCGCCGACGCCAAGCGGCTCGTCGACGCGCTCAAGAGCGGGCCGCTCCCCGAGCCGGCACCGTACGCTCCGGGCGGTCACGGCAACGTCGCCGACCGGGCGCGGCACCTGCGGGACGCCGGCGACCTGCCGGGCGCCGTCTCGCTCGTCCAGACGGAGACCGGGATGTCCGCGGCGGACGCGGAGCGCTTCGTCGCCGCCCTGAGCTAGAAGCGCGGTCAGTAACCGGACGGCAGGGTCGTGAGTTCAGGTGCTCACGCTGTGCCGGGCTCAGGGCGCCGTCCGGTGGAGCAGGTCGGTGACGGCCTGGAGCACGGCGTCGGGGCGTTCCTCGTGGAGCCAGCCGTGGCCGGCGTCGTCGATGACGCGGTGCTCGCCGCGTGGGACCGAGGCGGCCAGTTCCGCGTGCAGGGAGCGCTTGGCGTCGTTGATCTCCCGGAGCAGGTCCTCCGGCCACAGGTGGGCCTGGACCGCGTCGCGCCCCATGGCGCTGAGCACGATCGTCGGCACGTCGGGCAGGCCCGGTGCGTCGCGGAGTTCGGCGGAGACCTCGTCGTAGAGGTTGCCGTCCTCCTGCCAGGCCGTCCGCCACGAGGCGAGGTGGTGTTCGGCGAGCGGGACCCGGACGTCGTCCGGCCAGGCATGGAAGAACGCGATGAGCTGCTCGCGCGCGGCCGCGAGTTGCTCCGGTGACGGCTCGGGCAGCTCCCGGCCCTTCATCTGGGCCAGCAGGTCGAGCACCTGCCGGGGCGCGCGGCTGACCAGGTCCTCGTGGAAGGGGTCCAGCAGGAGCAGCCCGGCCACCGCGTCCGGAAAGCGCTGGGCGAAGTGACGCGCGTACGCCCCGCCCAGCGAGTGCCCGGCGAGCAGGTACGGTCCGGGCACGCCGGCGGTCTCCAAGAGGTCGCGCAGTTCGCCGGTCACCTCGGCGGCGGTGCGGGGCAGCTCCGCCGGGTCGCTCCAGCCGGTGCCCGCCCGGTCGTACAGGACGCTGGTGGTCCGCCCGGCGAGGCGCTCGTGCAGGTTGAGGTAGTCCAGGCCGACCATGCCCGAACCCGGCAGGAGCACCACGGCCGGGCCGCCGGTGCCGGATCGGTGCAGCATCAGCCTCCGCCCGCCGACGGCGTGCGGACGTCCTCTCGGCGGCATGGTCTCGGATCGGCTCTCCGGTGGCGTGATCGGCATCGATGGAACCCCCTGTTCTCAACTTTGAGAAAGGTATCAGAAGTGAGATCATGCGGTCCATGGACGCCGTGGACCTGCTGCTGCATCCGGTGCGGATGCGGATCGTGCACGCGATGTCCGGCGGCCGGACGCTGACGACGTCACAGCTGTGCGACCTGCTGCCCGACGTCTCCAAGGCGACGGTCTACCGGCACGTCGGCCTGCTGGCCGACGGCGGCCTGCTCGAGGTCGCGGGCGAGCACCGGACGCGCGGCGCCGTCGAACGCCGGTACCGGCTGCACCGGGCGCGGGCGGCCGTCGACGCCGAGACCGCCGCGTCGGTGTCGGTGGAGGACCACCGCCGGGTGTTCGCCGTGGCCATGGCCACGCTGCTCGCGGAGTACAACGCCTACCTCGACCGGGACGGCGCCGACCCGGTCGCCGACCTCGTGGGCTACCGTCAGCACGCGATCTGGCTCAGCGAGGAGGAACGCGCCGCGATGATCGAGGAGTTGCGCGAGGTGATCGCGCCGCGGATGAGGCACGACCCGTCCCCGGAGCGCACGCGGCACCTGCTCAGCCCGATCCTGTTCCCGGCCGAGGAGGCCCCCGCCCGTACGCCGGGTGAGCGGTGACGCGGCCGGAGTGGGTGACGGCCCCGCTCGACGGGCCCGGCATGAAGGTCTCCGACCCGCGTGAGCTGCTGCTCGGCTACCTCGACTGGTACCGCGAGACCGTACGACGCAAGATCGACAGGCTGTCCGAGGACGGGCTGCGGTCCCCCGTCGAGCCGATGGGGTGGTCGCCGCTGGGCCTGGTCCAGCACCTCGGCTGGGTCGAGCGTCGCTGGATGCGCTGGGGGTTCGCCGCCGAGGACGTCGAGCCGTGGCCGGCCGGCGGCGACGCCGAGGAGTTCGGCGTGCGCGCGCCGACGGCCGAGATCCTGGCCGCCTACGACGATGAGGTACGGCGGTCGCGCGAGCTCGCGGCGGGCGCGGCGCTGACCGACGTCGCGCGCCTCGGCGGCCGGTTCACCGAGCCGGAGCAGGCGCCGCCGCTCGCGCGGATCCTGTTCCACCTGCTCCAGGAGTACGCCCGCCACGCGGGCCACCTCGACATCGCGCGCGAGCTCGTCGACGGCACGACCGGCGAATAGCCGAGGGTCCGCGGCCCCCCGGCCACGCCGTCAGGCCAGGCTGTTACGCAGGTTGGTGACGCGGGTGCGGGCGGCGTCGAAGGCGCTCTGGCCGAGGGTGCCGGCCCGCAGCGCGTTGGCCAGTCCGGTGACCGCGCTCTGGCCGTACGTCGGGCTCTCCCCGCACACCAGCAGCAGGTCCATGCCCGCCTTGGCGGCGGCGACCGCGCGCTGCGCCGTGGTGCCGAAGTTCGACAGGCCGCCGGCGGTGAGCGAGTCGGTGATGGTGACGCCCGTGAACCCGAGGCGTCCGCGCAGCTCGTTCTGGACGATGGTCGACGACAGCCCGGCCGGGTAGTTCGGGTCGAGCGAGGGATAGGTGGCCCAGGACAGCATGACGAGCTTGACGCCCGCGCTGATCGCCGGCGCGTACGGCGCCTCGTCGACCGAGCGCAGCGTGGACGCGGAGGCGGTGAGGGTGACGGGCGCGGAGTCGGTGTTCTGGTTCTTGGTCGCCGAGCCCAGGCCCGGGAAGTGCTTGGCGGTCGCCGCCACCTTGTGCCGCTGCTGCGCGGTGATGAACGCGCTGCCCAGCTGCCCGCAGACGGCCGGGTCCTTGCTGTACGAGCGGCCGTACTGGTCCTCGAAGTCACCGGCCGTGCGGTACACGTCGAGCACCGGGGCGAGGTTGACGTTCATACCGACGCTCGCGAGGAGCGCACCGGCCTCGTCACCGGCGCTGGTCGCCGCCGAGACCGGGTCGGACGACTGGCCGATCTGCTTCTCCGACAGCGTCGGCCCGCCGGGCAGGCGGCGCACCTGGCCGCCCTCCTGGTCGGTCATCAGCAGCAGCGGCGCCCCGACCGGACTGGCGGCGTTGGCCTCGTTCAGCTGCTCGCAGACCGAGGCGATCTGGTCGAGGCCGCTGATGTTGTCGCCGAAGAAGATCACGCCCGCGGCCCGGCCACCGGAGATCGCGTCCAGCAGCGACTGCGGGACGGTCGTGCCCGAGTAGGAGTAGATGACCCGCTGGCCGGCCTGCTGCTCCGGCGTCAGGGCGGCGGGCCGTACGGTGCTCCGCCCGGCGGCCCGCGCGGTCCCGGCCAGGCCGACCGTCGCGAAGGCCGCGCCGGCGCCGGCGAGCAGGGCGTTGCGCCGGGTGATCGAGTTTTCGTTCATCTGATTTGTCCGCGCACGGGACTCCGGCCGCGACCGGAGGGTGCGCTGCCTCTCTTCCTGTGTGGTGCCGCCGGGGCGGCGGGGCGGGGCTCCGGCTCACGCCGGAGGTCAGGGGAGGACGTGCCGGGCCGGGCGTGCCCACGAGGCACGCCCGGCGGAACGGAACCCGGGCTGATCGGTCAGCCGTTCGCGAGGGCCTGGACGCGCGAGTAGTCGCCGTTGAAGTAGTCCTGGTCCCCGGGGAAGACGCCGGAGTCGGCGTACTGCCAGATGGTCTGGAAACTCCAGTTGTACGGCATCGCGCCCGGTGAGCCGTTGTAGTTGGCGAGCATCAGCGGGTTGGTGGAGGAGAAGTCGCCGGTGTTGCCGGTGCACTGGCTCCACCAGCTGGTCGCGGTGTAGATGACCGGCCAGCGGCTGGTCTTCGCGTGGTACTCGTTGCTGAACGAGAGGATCCAGTTCACCATCCCGGCGGCGGACAGGCCGTAGCAGGTGGCGCCGTAGGGGTTCCACTCGATGTCGAGCATGCCGGGGAAGGTCTTGCCGTCCTTGGACCAGCCGCCTCCGTGCGCGACGAAGTAGTCGGCCTGCGCCGCCCCGGACGAGGTGTTGGGCGTGGCGAAGTGGTAGGCGCCGTGCACGATGCCCACGTTGTACGCGCCGGTGTACTGCTGGGAGAAGTACGGGTTGGTGTAGTTGGTCGACTCGGTCGCCTTGACATAGGCGAACCGGGCGCCGTTGGCCGCCACCGAGGCCCAGTTGACGTTGCCCTGCCAGCCGCTCACGTCGAGGCCGGGCGTCTGGACGACGTTCGGCCGGACGATCATGCGGCCGGAGCCCGGCTCGTGCTTGGCGACCTGCGAGCCCAGCCAGTCACGTTCGGGATGGGTGACCGGGTCGGCGGAGGCTCCGGCGGGCTGGGCGGCCGCCATGAGCGCGCCGCACAGCAGGGTCGCCGCGGACAGGGCGGCGAAACGCGACTTACGCGCCGTCTGGGATGAGCGCTTGCGTAGTGCCACGTGATCCTCCAAGGAGGGGGAGACCTGAGGACTGTGATGCACTCCCGCGGGCGATGCGCTCGCGCTTGAGGATCGCGGCGGCAGGGGACCGCGGGGGTGAAGCGGCGGGGTGCTTCTCTCCCTTCGGGTCGGCGTTGCATACCCGTTAGTAGGTAGTAGATATCTTCCGAAGGTGTATTAGAAAAGGTGGAAAAGTGTCCCGACCGTGCCGGTGAAATCGTCGATTCGCCGCTTTTCCCAGCTCAGGTGCAAGAACTGAGCCGGAACGGCCGGAGGAAATTGGCCGGATCCGGCAATCTCCGCCTGTCCCCCGCCGCGGGCCCTCGCGCGTCGGCGCCGTCAGCGGACGCCGCTGGGGCGGAACTGGATGCTGATCCGCGGGCCGGTCGGGCGGGCGGTCTTGGGCACGGCGTGCTCCCAGGTGCGCTGGCAGCTGCCGCCCATGACGAGAAGGTCGCCGTGACCGAGGTCGTGGCGCAGCGTGGGGCCGCCGCCGCGCGGACGCAGCAGCAGGCTGCGCGGCGCGCCGATCGAGACGATCGCCACCATGGTGTCCTCGCGACTGCCGCGCCCGATGCGGTCGCCGTGCCAGGCGACGCTGTCGGCGCCGTCGCGGTAGAGGCAGAGCCCCGCGGTGCGGAACGGTTCGCCGAGCTCGCGGGCGTAGTGCGCGCTCAGCGCGTCTCGTGCCTCGCGCAGGATCGGCTCGGGCAGCTCCTCGTCCTCGCCGTAGAACTTCAGCAGGCGCGGCACGTCCACGACGCGGTCGTACATGTGCCGCCGCTCCGCGCGCCACGGCACGGAGCCGGCGAGGCGGTCGAACAGGGCGTCGGAACCGGTCACCCAGCCCGGCCGCACGTCGATCCACGCCCCGCGGTCGAGCACCGTGCGGCGCACCGACGAGCCGAGCGGGCCGAGCTCGATCTCGTCGCCGCAGTCCAGCAGCGAACCCTGGAGCGCAAGCCTCATGACCTCAGTCTACGTGACGGATTCAAACACATGTTCGATCATGGTCCGGCGAGGCGACTGGCGGAATTTCAGACGCCCCGCGCCTCCATCGGCGAATTTCGGAAGGGTGACTCTGTGATTTCCGTCAGTAGCGGATGCCATTTATGCGAAGGTAGCGCCATGTCCCGGTCTATCCACTTTGTCGGCAGCCTGCCAGCGGACGTGTGCGGCACTCCCCGCCAGGCCATGGAATGGATCATCCAGCAACGCCGTGGCCACCGGCTGACGACGCTGCCCTGCGACCTGGATCCGAACTGGGTCGTCGGCTACCTGCGCGACCTCGCCGGGCGACCGGCGTTCGAGGTCACGCGTCCCGGCGAGTACGCCTCGTACGAGGACATGCGCACCTACGGCGTACGGCGCGGCCACCGGCTTCGCCCGGAGGACGTCTCCATGGGCCGTACGGACCGGCTGCGGGAGGCGCTGGAGGAGTTCCGCGCGGTGCGCGCCGAACACCCCGAGCTGGACGGCATCCGCCTGCAGATCAGCCTGCCCAACCCGCTCGATATGGCGATCTTCGTGTTCGCCGGCCGGCCATGGCTGTCGCTGCGGTACCTGCCGGTGTTCACCCAGGCGGTCGTGGACGAGGTGACCGAGCTGACCGCCGAGGCCGGCCCGGACATCGTGTGGCAGCTGGAGACGCCCTCCGTGCTGATCGGCATGGACATGGCCCGGCGGGTGCCCGGCGGCCCCTCCCTCGGCGCCCGTTTCCTGGCCCGGCAGGTCGCCGCCCTGCTCGCGCGTTTCCCCGCGGACGCGGAGACGATCCTGCACCTGTGCTACGGCAACTACCAGAACACCGAGATGTTCGCCCCGCGCGACCTCGGCCCGGCCGTCACCTACCTCGACCTCCTGGCCACCGCCCTGCGCCGCCGCGGACGCCCGCTGCCGCCGGTCCACCTTCCGGCGGCGTACGGCGCCCACCCCGCGCCGCGGAACGAGGAGTTCTACCGGCCGCTGCGGCGGCTCGACCCGGAGTGGCGGATCATGGCCGGGATCGTGTCGGCGGCCGACCCCGCGGGCGGCGCCGAGAGCCTGCGACGGTTCGAGACCGCCGTCGGCCGCGAGGCGTACGCGGTCGCCACGGCCTGCGGCCTCGGCCGGCACACCGTCGAGGAGGCGGAGAAGGCCACCGAGGCGATGGCCGCCACGGCCGACGCCCCGTCGGCCTAGAACCCCGGCGCCGCTCGGCTCTGACGCCCGCCGGGCCGCCCGGACCGGAGCGCCGCTACGATGACGACGTCCCTTTACGGGGGGCTGGAGTCTGCTCATCGAGTCCCGTCGATACCCGGGGCGATTCAACAGGATGGAACAGCGTGGACCTCGGTACCCGGGAAGAAGTCGGTGCGAAGCCGGTGTCCGGCGGCGTCCGGTCCAAGAAGCTGCTCCTGCGCGCGCTCGCGGGAGAGCGGACCGAGCGGCCGCCGATATGGCTGATGCGACAGGCGGGACGGTACCTGCCCGAGTATCACCGGGTCCGTGAGGCCGCCGGGGGCATGGTGGGGCTCTGCAATTCGCCCGAGCACGCCGTCGAGGTCACCCTGCAGCCGATCCGCCGCTTCCCGCTCGACGCCGCCATCCTCTTCGCGGACCTTCCGCAGGTCGCCGCCGCACTGGGTCAGACCCTGGACTACCGGCCCGGCGACGGGCCGGTTCTGACGCCTCCTGTCCGCTCGGCAGCGGACATGGCCGACTTCCTGAGCGTCTCCCGCCTCCACGAGGAACTGGCCCCGATCTATGAGACGGTCCGGCAGCTGACCCGCGCCCTGCCGGCCGAGACGGCCCTGATCGGCTATGCCGGCGCACCGTGGACCATCGCCACCTACATGGTCGAAGGACGCGGCGGCGCCACGTCGGAGCACTCCGTCGTCAAGCAGTGGGCGCTGAGCGACCCCGATGGATTCCAGCCCCTGATCGACCTGCTCACGACCGCTGTCATCCAGTTCCTCGACCGCCAGATCGAGGCGGGCGCGGAAGCGGTCCAGTTGTTCGACACCTGGGCCGGGATACTCCCGGACGCCTTCTTCGAACGCTGGTGCGTCAAGCCGGTCGCCACCATCATCGCGGCGCTGAAGACGCAGCATCCGGACGTTCCCGTCATCGCCTTCCCCCGGGGCGCCGGGCTCGCCTACGACGGCTTCGCCGAGGCGACCGGCGCGGACTGTATCGGCCTGGATGCCACGGTTCCCCTCGAATGGGCCGCGCGGAAACTCCAGCGCGGCCTGGGCCGCTGTGTGCAGGGCAACCTCGATCCCCAGCTCCTGGTCGCCGGCGGCCCTGCGCTCCACGCCGAGACGGAGCGCATCCTGCGCGCCCTGAGCGGGGGGCCGTTCGTGTTCAACCTGGGACACGGCATCGTCAAGACCACGCCCCCGGAGCATGTCACCGCCCTGGCCGAGCAGGTGCGCGCGTGGACCACGCCCGCGCCGCAGAGAACTCCGTGACTAGGACGTCGAGGAACCTCTGCGGCGGATCGCGGCGGCGAGGACCGTGCCCGCCGCCGCAGCGGCGGTGGTGAACAGGAAGGCCACGCGGAACCGCGTGTCGTCCGGTGACGGGCCGAGCGCGAGGGTCAGCACGGCGACCGTGAGCGCGCCGGCGAGGTACTGGGACGTCGTCAGCAGCGCGCCCGCCGTGCCCTGGTGCTCCGGCGACACGTCGTGGGTGCCGATGATGAACATCCCGGTGTAGATGACTCCGTGCCCGAAGCCGCTGATCAGCAGGCCGGGCAGCAGGTCGGCGGCGTACGAGGGACCGCTCAGGCCGAGGGACAGCCACAGCAGGCCTGTGGTGGCGATGGCGAACCCGCCGACGAGTACGCCGTCGGCGCCGATCCGCCGTACGGCGCGGCCCGCGGCGGTGTTGCCGAGCGTCACCATCGCGGCCATCGGCAGGAACGCGGCCCCCGCCTCGAACGGCGAGTAGCCCTTCGTCGTCTGAAGCAGCAGCGTGAGCAGGTAGAACTCCGAGCCGACGCTGGCCATGTACAGCGCGGTGGCCGTCGCACCGGACCGCAGCGAACGCGTGCGCCGCAGCACGTGTTCGATCAGGACGTTGGGCGAGACCCGCTCGTTGCGGACGAACATCGCGAACAGCACCACCGCCAGGCCGAGGCAGACGAGCGTCGGCGCGGAGGCCCAGCCGCGATCGGGCCCGAGGCTGAGACCGATGACGAGCGTGAGCACGGTGCCCGTGCCGAACACCGAGGCGAGCACCGGGATGCGGCCGGCCGGCAGCCGCCCCCGGCCGACGCCGATCCACACGGCGGCGCCGAGCGCGCACAGGAGCGTGAGCGGCACGTTCACGACGAAGGTGAGCCGCCACGACGCCGTCGTCAGCAGACCCCCGAGGACGGCGCCGGCGGCCAGGCCCGACGCCCCGACCGAACCCCAGACCACCAGCGCGCGGCTGCGCTGCGGACCCGCGGGAAAGGTCGTGCCGATGAGCCCGAGGACCGCGGGTTGCAGCAGTGCCGCGCCGAGCCCCTGCACGCCGCGCGCGGCCAGCAGCACCGCACCGTCCTCGGCCGCGCCTCCGACCGCGCTGGCGATCCCGAAGGCGACGATGGCGCCGATGAAGAGCCGGGCCGGGCCGACGCGGTCCGTCAGCCGGCCGCCGACGACCAGGAATCCGGCGAACAGCACCGCGTAGGCGCTGACCACCCACTGCGCGAGCGCCGAGTCGAGCCCGAGGTCCGCGGCGATGCTCGGCAGGGCGATGTAGATGATCGAGTAGTCGAGGGCGATGAGGAACTGCGCCACGGACAGGACGGCCAGGGTCGCGGGCCGGCGTACGGTCACCGGCGCCGCCGGCGCGGTCACGACGCTCACGGCGCCACCTTCGTCGATGCCACGGGCGGAAGAACGCCGCCGTGCCCATCGGTTCGCTTCGTCACAAGGTCTCCGTCTTCGGGAGAGGCGTGGATGCCGCCGAGAGTACGGGTGGCCGGGCACCGTCGCTGACCGCGCATGCCCGACGGCACTGACCCGGCCGCTTCCGGCCGACGGCGGCGCCCCTCCTCTCGCTCACGCGGGGTAGAGCCCCATGCTCGGACGTTCACACTAGTGTGAAGGCAAGACGTCCACCGGGAGGCAGGGTGTGGATCGGCCGGCTGACCGAGCGAACCGGCGTCCCCGCACGCCTGC
The DNA here is from genome assembly GCF_050936355.1 of Actinoallomurus sp. CA-142502. Lineage (NCBI taxonomy): Bacteria > Bacillati > Actinomycetota > Actinomycetes > Streptosporangiales > Thermomonosporaceae > Actinoallomurus > Actinoallomurus sp. CA-142502. The sequence goes on along the minus strand of NZ_JBNJMY010000001.1, from coordinate 4,303,621 downwards.
TGCGGTACTACGAGGAGCAGGGCCTCCTGACCCCCGAGCGCCTGCCGAACGGCTACCGCGACTACGGCGAGCACCTGGTCGGCCGGGTCGCGCAGATCCGCGGGCTGCTCGACGCCGGGCTGACGACGAGCATCATCCGCCAGATCCTGCCGTGCCTGGACGACCCGTGCACGATCCACGTACGCGACGCGGACCCGGACCTCATCGCCGCCCTCGAACACCAGCGTGAGCAGATGGACGACAAGATCGCCTGCCTGACGAGGAACCGCGACGCGATCAGCGCCTACCTCGACGCCGTACGCCGGCGGACCTCACGAGGCGACCGGGGTCCGCAGCCGCTCCATCCCGGGGGCGCGGATCTCTAGCCGGTGCCGCCCCGGCGCGAGCCCCGGATCGACCAGCACCCGGTAACCGTCGTCCACGAGCCGCGTGCCGGCCCGGAGGTCCAGCGGGGTGCCGGGCACGGCGGAGACGATCGCGTACGGCCGGCTGTTCGTGACCCGGACCGGGGCCAGTCCGCCGGAATCGAAAGTGGGGTCTCCGCAAACGCCCTCGCGCGGGGTACTCTCACGACAAACAAATAGGAAGGTTTCCTAAGAGAAGCTTAAGAGAACGCTTCCACCCCCGGTTGGTCCCCGCCAGGACTGCGGCCGGTCCGTACGTTCACCCCCGAAGGAGAAGCGACCATGCGATGGAAGGCACCCAGGACCGGACGGCGGCGCGGGCTCGTCGCCGCCGCGACCGCCGCGGTCGGCGCGGTCGCGCTGGCGCTCGGCACGGCCTCGGCCGTCACCGGCGTCACCGCCGCGTCCGCGAGTGAGCACACAGCCGCGCCCGCCGCGCTCGGCGGCAACTGGTACGGCGCGGCGCCGTACGTCATGCCGTTCGACAACAGCCCGCCCGACCTCGGCCCGGTGATGAGCGCGACCGGGCAGAAGTCGTTCCAGCTCGCGTTCATCCTCGCTCCGAACGGCGGTGGATGCAGCCCGACCTGGGACGGCACCCACGCCGTCTCCTCCGACACGCAGGCCAAGTCGATGATCGACGGGATCCGGGCGGCCGGCGGCGACGTGACCGTCTCGGCCGGCGGCTACGGCGGCACGAAGCTCGGCCAGACCTGCGGCGACCCGTCCTCCACCGCGGCGGCGTACCAGCAGGTGATCAGCAAGTACGCGCTCAAGGCGATCGACTTCGACCTGGAGGAGCCGGAGTACGAGAACGCGACCGCGATCCACAACGAGATCGGCGCGGCCAAGATCCTGCAGCAGAACAATCCCGGCCTGTACGTCTCGGTCACCACGGCCGGCACGACCGGCGGCGAGGGCACCGGCTGGTTCGGCAAGCAGCTGCTGGCCGAGGCCAAGAGCCAGGGCTTCACGCCGGCCAACTACGCGATCATGCCGTTCGACGGCGGGTTCAACGGCTCGGCGGCGCAGATCAGCGCACTGGAGGGCTTCCACTCGACGCTGATGAACACGTTCGGCTGGAGCAGCGCCACCGCGTACGCCCACGAGGGCGTGTCGCTGATGAACGGGCGCTCCGACACCGGCGAGTACTTCCGGCAGGCCGACTTCCAGGCGGTGCTGAACTACGCCACCTCGCACGGCCTGTCGCGCTTCACGTTCTGGTCGGTCAACCGGGACCGGCAGTGCAGCCCGCCGGACAACAACGGGCAGACCTCCGGCACCTGCTCCAGCGTCACGCAGGGCGCCTGGGACTTCACCAGGTTCACCGCGGCGTTCGGCGGCGCGCCGGCCTCTCCCCCGCCCACCGACCCGCCGCCGGGCGCGTGCACGGCGCCGGCCTGGAACGCCACCAGCGTCTACACGGGCGGCATGGAGGTGACCTACTCCAAGCACACGTACAAGGCCAAGTGGTGGACCCAGGGTGAGACGCCGGGCACGGCCGACGTCTGGTCCGACGAGGGCCCCTGCACCTGACGACCCCGGACCGGCGGCCGGTGGGTGTCTTCCACCGGCCGCCGGGTTTTCGGCGTGTGTCGACCCGAATGTGTGCTTTCATGCTGAACGCCGCAGTACTCCGAGCACCGGGAGCCCGCCGTGACCACGCCCGACGACGCCGCCGCGACGTTCAAGGAATTCGACTACGACGGGGACGGCTACGTCACCGCCGTGGAGTTCAAGCTCGCCATGACCGCCCGCCGCCAGCAGGTGACCGGGGACGAGATCGACTCGATCTGGGCCCACGCCGACAAGGACAAGGACGGAAAGATCAACCAGGCGGAGTTCGCTGAGGCCTGGAACGCCTGACCGGGCGGCCCGTTCGGCCGTGGTGGCGCAGCTGTGGCGGGCCACCGCGGCGTTTCGCCTGGCCACACTCGTGTACGCCGCCGCGCTCATCCTCCGCCACCGGCACGGCTACGCGCACCCGCTGGGCGGTCTGCTCGCCCTCGCGGCGATGGCCGGGTGGACCGTCCTGGCGACCGCCGGGTACGCGCGGCCCAGGCTGCGCCGCCGCGCGTTCGTCGTCGCCGACGTCCTGGTCGCGGTGGCGCTGATCCTGGGCACACGCTGGGTCGACACGGGCGTCCACATCGACCACGGCGCGCCGACGCTGCCGGTGTCGTGGGCGGCGGCGCCCGTCCTCGCCTGCGCGGTCACCGGCGGCCCGTGGGCGGGCCTGGCCGGGGCGGCGGCCGTCTCGGCCGCCGACGTGGTCGAGCGGGCGGCCCTCGCGCCGAACACCTTCAACGGCGTCGTGCTCCTGCTGATCACCGGGGTGGTCGGCGGCTACGTCGTACGCCTCGGCACCCGCGCCGAGACCGCCGTGGAGCGCGTGGCCCGGCTGGAGGCGGCCACGGCCGAGCGGGAGCGGATCGCCCGCGAGGTGCACGACTCGGTGCTGCAGGTGCTGTCGCTGGTGAGCCGGCGCGGCCGGGAGCTGGGCGGCGAGGCGGCGGAGCTGGGCCGGCTCGCCGGTGAGGGCGAGACGGCGCTGCGCACGCTCGTGGCGACCCCGCCCGCCGCCGCCTCCGGAGAGCTGGAGCTGCGCGCCCTCCTGGAGCCGTACGCCGCCGAACGCGTCACCGTCTCCGGCCCGGCCGGCCCGGTGCCGCTGCCGGCCGCCGCCGCGGAGGCGGTCGCCGCGGCGGTGGGCGCCGCGCTGGACAACGTGCGCCGCCACGCGGGTGCGGGCGCCTCGGCGTGGGTGCTCGTCGAGGACGAGGGCGACGTCGTGACGGTGAGCGTCCGCGACGACGGCGCCGGGTTCGCGGCGGACCGGCTCGCGCGGGCGGTGGAGGCGGGGCGCCTCGGCGTGGCACAGTCGATCGTGGGCCGGATGCGGGACGCCGGCGGTACGGCCCAGGTCACGTCGTCGCCGGGTCAGGGGACCGAGGTGGAGCTCCGTGTCACGCGATGAACACGAGCCGGACGAGCCCGTTCGCGTGCTGGTGGTGGACGACCACCCGATGTGGCGCGACGGAGTCGCGCGGGACCTCACCGAGGCGGGTTTCGCGGTGGTGGGCACGGCGGGCGACGGAGCCCAGGCGCTGCGGGTGGCCGCCGCGACGCGCCCGCAGGTGGTCCTGCTCGACCTGAACCTCCCCGGTCTTTCCGGCGCGGAGCTCATCGCACGGATGCGGGGGCCGTCGCTTCGGATCCTCGTCCTGTCGGCGAGCGGCGAGCGCCAGGACGTCCTGGACGCCGTCACCGCGGGCGCGACGGGCTACCTGGTGAAGTCCGCGCGGCTGGAGGAGCTCGTCGCGGCGGTGCGCGCGACGGCCGCCGGCGAGGCGGTCTTCACGCCGGGGCTGGCGGGCCTGGTGCTCGGGGAGTACCGCAGGCTCGCCGCCGGCCCGGCACCGGACACACCCCGGCTGACGGCGCGGGAGACCGAGGTGCTGCGGCTGGTCGCCAAGGGCCTGACGTACCCGCAGATCGCCGAGCGGCTCGTCCTGTCGCCGCGTACGGTGCAGAACCACGTGCGCAACACGTTGACGAAGCTGCAGCTGCGCAACAAGGCCCAGCTCGTCCGCTACGCCCTTGAGAAGGGCATCGATTAGGTAGAAGTACCCAGCCGAAGTCGAGCCATCGTACTCAGGCGAGCGACGACACGGCGGCGGATGCTCGGGTCCATGGACCCTTCCGGAACTCTTTCACCGCCACGCCGACGGTCGTGGCCCCGCACCGTGCTGATCGGCATCGCCGGCCTGGCCGCCGCCGTGATCACCGCCGCGTTCATCTACGGCCTCCTCGTCCTCGTGGTGATGGGCGCCCTCGTACTGATCATGAACGGCTTCGGGAGCAACAAATGATGCGCCGTCTGCGCCTGCTCGTGCTCGTCGCCCGCCCGGCGGTCGTCATGCTGCTCGGGCTGTTCGCCGCGACCGGGCTGGCCCAGGCCGGGCACGGCGAGGACCGTTTGCTCCTGGTCCGCGTGCTGGCCGTCGTCGCCGGCTTCCTCATCTTCTCGGTCGCGTGCAACGACCTCGCCGACGAGGCGATCGACCGGGTGAACCTGCCGGGCGACGTGCGCCGCCCGCTGGTGACCGGCGCGGCGAGCCGCCGCGACCTCGTGGTGACGGGTGTGGTCGGGGCCGCCGGCGCGCTCGCGGTGAGCGCGACGCTGCGCTGGCCGGCGGTCGTCGTCACCGTCGCCGGCCTGGCGCTGAGCGCCGGCTACTCACTGCGCCCGGTACGCCTCGCCGAGCGGGGCGCGGTGGCCTCGCTCATGCTGCCGGCGTGCTACGTCGCGGTCCCGTACCTGCTGGGCGTGTTCGCCGTACGGGAGGTCCCGCGCCCGGGGGACCTGCTGCTGCTCGCGGGCCTGTACGCGGGATTCGTCGGCCGGATCCTGCTGAAGGACTTCCGTGACGTCCGCGGCGACGCGATGTTCGGCAAGCGCACGTTCCTGGTCCGCCACGGCCGCGGGTGGACGTGCGTGTTCAGCGCCTGCTGCTGGACGGCCGGAACCGCGCTGATCCTGGCCGCGACGCGGCGGCCGGCCGGCGCGCTGCTCGCGGCCGAGGCCGTCTGCCTCGCGGTGGCCCTCGCCCTCATCCGCGCCCTGGCGGCCGGCCGGGGCGTGCGGAGGGACGAGCGGCTCATCTCGGCGATCGCCGTGATCGGCCGCAGCATGATCCTGCTGCTCCTCGGCCACCTGTCGATGGTCCACGCCCGCGTGCCGGCCGCGCCGTACGACGTGGTCATCGGCGCCCTGACCGCGATCGTGCTCGCCCAGGCGACGGTCATGGCACGGCGCGGCCCGGTCACGCGGTTCACCGCCGGCGCCGCCGCCGGCGCCAGTGCCATTCCGGACCGGCGCTCAGCCGGCCGGGGCGTGCGCGTCGTCCGGTAGCTCGATCCACTTGTGCGCCCAGGAGATCACCGCGTCCAGCACCGGTTCGAGGTCACGGCCCTTGTCCGTCAGGTGGTACTCGACCTGGACCGGTGAGGACGGGATCACGCGCCGCTCGATGAGGCCGTCGGCCTCCAGACTGCGCAGGCGCTCGGCCAGCATCGTGTCACTGAGGCCCGGCACCGCCGCCTTGATCTGGGCGTACCGGTGCCGGCCGGTGAACAGGACGCGGAGGATCGCTCCGCTCCAGCGAGCGCCGATCAGCTCGATCGCGGCGTGGTAACGCCGGCAGACCCGGTGAACGTCGGCCATGGCCCTCTCTCATCTCGTCTCGGCGGGCTCACGCAGCGGGCGTAGTGCCTCGGCCACCCGGACCAGTTCGTCGAACATCGCCTTGGCCGACGTGGTCATGATGTCGTTCGGCACGAGGTTGTCCTCCTCGTCGAAGAACTGCGTGACGAACGGGATGGCGACGGCCTCGAAGATCGGGGTCATCCGCAGCGTCGTCACCACCTGCTTGACCATCTGGGCGGCACGGACTCCCGCCGAGACGCCACCGTAGCTGACCAGGCCGACCGGCTTGTAGTGCCATTCGTGGTTCAGGTAGTCGAGGGCGTTCTTCAGCGGCGCGTTGATGCCGCTGTTGTACTCCGGCATGACGAAGACGAACGCGTCCGCCTCGTCGACCTTCGCGCTCCAGTCGAGCGTGTGCTGGTGCGTGTACCGGCGGAGCCGCGGGTGGTTGGGCTCGTTCATGAACGGGAGATTCACCTCGGCGAGGTCGACCAGTTCGACCTCGGCGAAGCCGCCGTGCGCCGCCGCCTCCTTCTCGACCCACTGACCGATCGGCAGGCCGACCCGCCCGGGACGGGTGCTCGCGACGATGATCTCCAGCTTGGCCACGATGAAGCACTCCTTCACAGATTTCCTGAGTTACTCAGAGAACCTTAGTGGATGCCCTTCACAGCCGTTTCACGAGGTCAGCAGCGACACCAGCCCCTCGACCGCGCGGACGTACGCGTCGTTGTCCAGCCCGGCGTCCCAGGCGGTCTGCAGGGCCAGCCCCTGGTAGATCGCGATGAACACCCGGGCGAGGCCGTCGGGCGGCAGCCCGGCGGGCAGCTCGCCGCGGTCCTGCGCGACGCGCACGAGGCGTGCGACGACCTCGCGCGGGGCGTCCACCCCCGCGCGGGCCACCGCCTCCACCTCCGGCGCGCGCAGCGCCTCGGCCCAGATCTGCACGCCCAGGCGCACCCGCTCTCGCTCGGCGGGAGCGGCCAGGGACCGCAGCAGGTCGAGACAGCCGGGTACGAGGTCACCGACGGCTCCGTCCGCGCGCAGGAGCCCGGCCTGGTCCTCGTGCCACTGGGCGGCGATCGCGGTGATCATGGCGTCCTTGTCCGCGAAGTAGCGGTAGACCAGGCCGGGACTCAGCCCGGACTCCACGGCGATGTCCTGGATCGTCGTCCGGTGGAATCCGGCGCGGGCGAAGCAACGCGCGGCGGCGCCGAGGATCTCCTGGCGGCGCGCCCGCCGGTGCTCCTCGCTGACCTTCGGCACTAGGCCACCTCCGCCTCGGCGACGTGGTAGAACGGCGCGGCCGGTTCGGCCCGGCCGAGCGGCGCGAGGTAGTCCGCCGCCGCCTCTCGGGCCGAACGGTCGATGACCAGGTTCAGCCCCTGCTCGGCGAGGTGGCCCGGCAGTTCGTCCGGCAGGAGACCGAAGGTGAACGGCTCGCCGGCGGCGCTGACCGAGGCGGCCCATTCGGCGATGCCGGTGAACGTGCCCGACCCGTCCAGCGCCCGGCGGTCCATGTACGTGAAGATGACGCGGCTGCCGGGCGCCGTCACCCCGGCGAGGGCGGTGAAGGTGGCGTCGACCGAGCGCGCGTCGAGGTAGTTCGTCACGCCCTCCCACACCACCGCCGTACGCTCCCGGCGCACGCCGGCGTCCCGCAGGAGCGACGCGAGGTCCGCCTCCTTCAGGTCGGCCGGCACGAAGCGGACGTGCGCGCGTTCGCCGGCCGGCACGGCCCGTTCGACCAGGCGGCGTTTGCGCTCCTGGGTCGCGGGATGGTCGACCTCGAAGACCGTCGCACGGCGCGCGGCCGGCAGCCGGTAGGCGCGGCTGTCATACCCCGCGCCGAGCAGCACCACCTGCCGGGCGCCGCCGGCGAGGGCGGCGCCGAGCAGGTCGTCGATCAGCCGGGTCCGCACCACGGCGGAGGCGCGCGGCCCACCCGGCCACAGCACCGGTCAGGGGGCGGGTGAGCCGGTGCAGTCGGTTCCGCCGGCCGCCGCGTGCGCACCGGAACCGAGGCAGTCGAGCCGGACGGCCGCCGCCATGGCCCGGTACCCGGCGTCACCCGGGTGAAGGTGGTCGCCGCTGTCGTAGGCGGGAAGCAGCCGCAGCGGGTTCGCCGGGTCGCGCATCACCCGGTCGAAGTCGATGACGCCGTCGGCGCGCCGCTGGCCGCGGATCCAGCGGTTCACGTCCTGGCGTTCGGCCTCCCCCACGGCGGTGTAGTAGAAGGAGCCCTGCACCGGCATCATCGTGCCGATGAGGATGCGCAGCCCGTGCCGGTGCGCCCGGTCGATGAGCCGCTCGTACCCCGCGATGATCTGGCCGGCCGTCACCGGCGTCGTCGGCTGGGCGTCCGGCTCGGACCCGAACCACGGGAAGTTGATGTCGTTGATGCCCTCCAGCAGGATCACGTCACGGACGCCGGTCTGACCCAGGACGTCGCGGTCGAACCGGTCGAGGGCCTTCGGCCCGCCCAGCCGCGAGTCGTTCAGCACCCGGTTGGCGCCGATCCCGGCGTTCAGCACCGCCTCCCGCCGGCCGGGCGGCAGCGCGAGCTCGCGGCGGGCCAGGAAGTTCGGGTACCGGTTGTTCGCGTCGACGGTGGACTGGTCCCCATCGGTGATCGAGTCCCCGAACGTGACGACGGCGCCTCGGGCGGCGGTGGCCGGGGTCACGTCGAGCCCGTCGACGAAGAAGAACGACGCGAGCCGGGTGGGGAACGCCGCGGCGTCCGGATCGCCGGTGTGGTCCCCGGCGCCGGAGACGTACGTCGTCTCCATGCTCTGCCGGTGCCAGGTGACCGGCCCGGTCACGCCGGGCAGGTAGAGGCTCACGGTGACGTCGCCGTCGGCGCCGACCGGCAGCGCCACCGGGTCGCTGACCGTCCGCGCGCCCGCCCGGATCGTCACCGACCGGCCGCCGCCGAACGTCAGCGTCCGGGCGGTGTCCGGCCGGATCGTGCCGGGCCCGCCGGGAAGCGCGACCGTGACGCGGCCGACCGTCAGCGGCGCGGTGCCGAAGGTGTTCGTCAGGCGGAGCCGCAGTAGCCCGCCGCCGACGCTCGTGTGCAGCACCTCGCGGATCGTCTGGCCCGTGAAGCCGTTCTCGGATGTCTCGTCGCTGGAATGGGGCATGGGGCTCGCCGTCCACGTGCCCACCCAGGCGGCGCCGCCCGCCGTCTCGGCCTGGGCGAAGGCCGTTGGCGGCGCGGCGGTCAGGGTGAGCAGCGCGGTGCAGGCGGCGACGGCGGCCTGCCGGATCCTCGTGGTCATGGGGACCTCGTCTCTGTGGTGCCGCCGGACGGCGCCGGCGGGAACGACACCATGGGTACGGCCGCGCGACGGCGGCTACGCCGCCGTCGCGGTGAAGGTCCAGTGGCCGGAGCCGACCTCGAAGACGCCGCGGCCGTCCTGGACGCCGATCCAGGTGGCGCCGGGCGTGGCCCGGGGCCGGCCGGTACCGCCGAGCAGCGGGACCTCGACGCGCGCGGGCGCGCCCGGCGGGACGGTCACGTCGAGCCGGAGTGTGCTCCCGGAGCGGTTCCACGAGCTGGCGACGGTGCCCCGCGGTGTCTCGTACGAGGCGGCCGCGTGGGTCAGGTCGCCGACGACGGCCGGGCGGACGCGCAGGTGCTCGAACGCGACCGAGCCGTCGGCCTGGCCGATGCCCGCGAGCCCGGACCCGAACCACTCGTCGATCGCGCCGAGCATGAAGTGGTTCTGGGAGTTGCCGGACGTGGGACCGTCCCAGTTCTCGGTGAGCGACGTCGCGCCGTGCGTCACCTGGTAGCCGTAGCTCGGGTTGCCGGTCTGCGTGGCGACCGTGTAGATCAGGTCGTCCCGGCCGGCCGCCGACAGCACGCGGAACACCGACGGGAGCGCGATCTCCCCCACGGTCAGGTGGTAGCCGTTCGCCTTGATGCTCGCGGTCAGGTGGTCGAGGACGGCCTGCCTTTGGTCGGCGGGCACGACGCCCATGTCGAGCGCGAGCGCGTCGCTCGCCTGGCTGCCGGACGCGTACGTGTCGCTCTTGAGGTACTTGTCGTTGAACGCCGCGCCGACGCGGGTGGCGAGCGCGGCGTAGCGCCGCGCGTCGTCGGCCTTGCCGAGCACCCGGGCGATGCCGCTCATGGCCGAGGCGATCCGGTAGTAGCCGAAGGAGGCCGTCACGCCGACGGGCGTGCTGTCGTCGAACGTGATCCAGTCACCGAGGCCGTAGTCGAGCAGGTCGCCGGTCGCCTTGGACGTCAGGTAGTCCAGGTACCGCTGCATGTTCGGGTAGTAGGCCCGCATCGTCGCGGTGTCGCCGTAGGTCTCGTACAGCTGCCACGGCGCGAGGACGAGCGAGCCGCCCCAGTTCGGGTCGTCGCGGAAGCCGCCGGAGAACACCGTGTACTCCGGTGCGATGTCCGGCACGAGGCCGTCGGCGGTCTGCGCCTCGGCCATGTTGCGGACGAGCTCGCGGTAGTAGGCGGCGACGTCGTAGTTGCGGGCGACCGAGCCGAAGACGAGGTTGTCCTCCTCCAGCCAGCCGAGCTTCTCCCGATGGGGACAGTCGGTCAGGACGGAGTACATGTTGCTCTGGATCGCCCGGTCGATGATCGTGTGGATGTCGTTGATGAGCGGGTTGGAGCTGGTGAACGTGCCGGCGGTGTCGTTGGCGGCGCGCAGCACGAGGCCGGTCACGGTGTCCTCGTCCGGCGCGGCGGGCAGCCCCTCGACCTGCAGGTAGCGGAAGCCGTGGTAGGCGAAGCGCGGATGCCAGGTCTCCATGCCTTTGCCGGACAGCGTGTAGGTGTCCCAGATGGGCGAGCCGGTGGTGGCCTGGCTGACCGTTCCGTCGGAGTTCAGCAGCTCGCCCGGCCGCATCGTGACCTTCGTACCGGCCGGGCCGCTGACGCGCAGCCGTTCCCAGCCCGCGAAGTTCGTGCCGAGGTCGACGACGTAGACGCCGGGCTTCGGTTCGCTGATCTTCTTCGCGTGCAGGGTCTGGGTGACCTCGATCGGCGGGTCGGCCCGGGCGGTGAGCGCCTTCGTCGGCGAGGCCACCTCGACGGGGGCCGTCCAGTCGCCGGGCGCGCGCCGCGCGTCGTAGTCCTCACCGCCGTACCAGTTGGTGAAGGTCGTCGCGCCGAGCCCGGTGCGCCACGAGGAGTCGGTGGCGATCGTCGTACGGCTGCCGTCGGTGTAGGTGATCTCCAGCTGGCCGAGGAACTCCGGCGCGCCGTCGGACCGGGTGAGTTTCTCGTACCGGCCGGGCGTGGACGGCACGTTCGCCATGCCGTTGCCCACGTCGGCGCTCACGCGGTTGGCGCCGTGGCGCAGCAGGCGGGTCACGTCGTAGGTGGAGTACACGACGCGATCGGCGTAGTCCGTGTTCGGCGGTTCGAGGACCGCGTCGCCGACCGGCCGGCCGTTGACCGACGCGTCGATCACGCCGAGCCCGGTGGCGTACAGCCGCGCGCTGCGGACCTTCCGGGTCACCGCGAAGTCCTTGGCGAAGACCGGCAGCGCGCCCGGCCGCCCGTGCATCGGCGGCGGCGCCTCCTGCCCCTTCACCGTGGCGGCCGTGGCGAACGCCGTGCCGTCGCCGGAGGCCTGGACGGTGAAGTTCTCCGGGAAGTTCGGCGTCCTGCCGTCGTCGGTCAGCGTGTCGGTCCGCGGGTAGAGCAGGATCCGGTCGAAGTGCCGCGCCGCGCCCAGGTCGATCGTGACGTCGATCGGGGTGGTCAGGTCCTGGTCCTGGTGTTCCAGGCTCGTGTAGCCGAACGGCGCCTTGTCCGTGGTCAGCGAACCGTCCGTGACGAACCGCGGCTCCCACTGGCCCGGGGCGGTGTAGACGTCCGTCGCCGTCACCGGCGCGCCCAGCGCCAGGTCCGTGCCGGGAGCCGAGGCGTCGGTGACCGCGATCTCGGCGAGTTGCAGCCGCGAGACCTTGTACGGCCAGCCCTCCTTGATCGGCAGTCCCAGCCGGGTGACGTCCAGCCGGACGTACCGCGCGGTCTGCGCGGGCAGGGAGACGGCGACCGGGGTGGGCTGCCGGCCCGTCCACTCGGGGTTGGCGAGCCACTTCGCCGTCCAGTCGCCGGGCTTCAGCAGGCCCGTCTCCCAGTGCGCCGCCGTACTCCACGCGGACGCGCGGCCGTGGCCGTCCCAGACGCGTACCTGCCAGAAGACGCGCGACCGCGAACCCGGCGCGGGGCCGCCGTACGCCGCGCCGACCGCGGTCGAGGCGACCCGGCCGGAGTCCCACAGGTCGGGGTGGGCCAGCCGGCTCTCGCTGCTCGCGGCCCGGATCTCATAACCGGTCTGCGCCGCGCCCCGCTCGTGGGAGGCGAGCCGCCAGCTCAGCGCCGGAGCGGGGTCGTCGATGCCGAGCGGTGAGCTCAGGCCGTCGGCCCGCAGGCCGGCGGCCGTGACGGAGCCGGGCGGCTCCGCGCCGGCCGGCGCGCTGACCGACGAGGTCAGCGCGACCGTACCGGTGAGGATTCCGGCCGCGGTCGTGGCCTTGCGGAGGAATCCGGACGTGCCGAAGACAGTCATCACTTCGTCTCCTGGTGCTCGAGTCCCCCGACTCCGTTGGACCGGCCCTGGCTAGGGCCGGACGTCGATCAGTTCCACGTCCATCAGGTCCGCGAGGGCGCGGAGGTCGGCGATCCGGTGGCCGGTGCCGAGTGCCCAGTGGTGGGAGATGCCGGTGGCGCTCCAGGCGTCGGTCCACTCCCCCGGGTCGGCGCCGAAGTCCACGCGTGAGGTGGTGTTGCCGATCCGCAGCAGCGGGCCGTCGACGACCTCGCCCTCCGAGACGACGAACGCGAACCGGCCGTCGCGTCCCTGCCGGAGGCCGAACGCGGTGACCGGGCCGTGCTTGACGTCGAACTCCACCGACACGCCGTAGCCCCGTTTGCCGTGGTAGACGCCGAGCCCGCGCAGCAGCGGCCGGCCGTCGCTGATGGCCAGGTGCGCGGGGCCGTCGTGGCCCATCTCGACGTGCCCGCGCTCGAAGTCCAGCGCCTGGAACTCGGTGAACGAGCCGCCCGCGCCGAGCCGGTCCATGATCAGCATGGCGAGCGAGGTGCGCAGCTCGTACTCCCCCGCCGCCGGGACGCCGCGCGCGGTGAGCAGCGAGGCGCCGAGGATCATGCCCGCGCCGAGCCGTTCGTGCACCTCGCCGTCCAGGCCCCGGTGGTAGTACGCGAGGCTGTCCAGCCCGAAGTCCTCCACGAGCCGGTCCAGGCCGACCGCGACGCGCGCCGCCCAGCCGAGGTCCTCCTCGTTCACCGACTCGTCCAGCGCGAAGACGTCCGTGGCCTCCTTCCTCTTGGCCTCGGCCTCGGCGTCGGTGACCTTCTCCACCCGCACCCGCAGGTCGTCGAACTCCAGGACCTCCACGTGGCCGCCGAACTGGGCCGGCACCAGCGTCAGGTCGGTCGCGACGTCGAGCATGCCCGGGTACAGGTGGCCCATGAGGCCGTGCCGTCCGTGCCGCAGCGCCCCGCGCACGCCGGCCGCCCGCACCCAGCGCGCGATCCGGTCCCAGGCCCGCTCGTCCTCCAGGTACCCCGAGACCGAGCGGAACGGGATGCCGGAGCGCAGGAACGCGTTGGCCATCTCGGGCAGCGGGCAGGCGCCGCAGTAGGCCAGCCACTGCCCGGTGTCGAACGTCTCGTGGTCCATCGACTCGGTCGGCTGCAGGTTGATCAGCAGGACCGGCGCACCGCTGCGCTGGGCGATCGGCACGAGCATGGTCGCGGTCATGTACGTCGTGAGGAACCCGACGATGAGGTCGCAGCCCGCCGTGCGCAGCTTCTCCGCCGCCGCGGCGCCCTCGCGCTCGTCGGAGATGAAGCCGGCGTCGACGACGTCGGCGCCCAGCAGGCCCATGCGCTCCGACACGCGTTCGGCGGACCGCCGCAGCTGCGGCAGCAGGTCGGGGAACTGCGGCCAGTACGTCCCGAGTCCTCCGGCGACCAGCCCGACGCGTACGCGTCGTTCGTTCGTGCTCATTCGTTCTCTCCCTATCTTCGGTGACAGAGGCCGGTGACGGCCGAGGCTCGTGGTTCCCGAGTCTGCGTCATGCTCATATCGCCCGGCTGAGGCCTTCGCTGCGAACCGTCCACCTGCCGTCCGACGGGAACCCGGGCGCGGCGGTCTCCGGCCCCCGGTCCCATCCCGCGGCCATCATGGCGGCCGCGTACAGCAGGCCCCCCGCTCCGGGGAAGTACGGTGACGGCACCCCGGCGAACCCGCTCGCGGGCAGGCCGGTGTCGGTGAAGCCGAACCGTTCGTGGAGCAGGAAGTCGACGGCTCCGCCGGGGTCGCCGAGCCGCGCGGCGTTCATCGCCAGCAGCGGGAAGTCCCAGCTGTACAGATTGTCCACATCCCAGGTGGCGTAGACCTTCTGGGCCGTCGCCCGCATGGTGGGCACGTCCACGCCGTCCCCGGGCAACATGCCGTACGCGGCCACGGGGTCGGGGTGGTTGGTGTTCCATTTGGTCCACATGTCCTGGATGCCTTCGTGGAACACGTAGACGCCGTCCTGCACGGGCAGGGGGGCAAGGCCGGCCAGGACGGCCGCGTACGTCGAGTCCGGAGCCAGGCCCAGGCGCCTGCGCCACCGCTGTGCGGTACGCAGGGCGAAGCGGCAGTAAGCCAGCTCGAAGGTCGGGTTGATCGTCGTCCGCGGGTCGGGGCGCTCATTCGCGATGACCAGCGGTGGGCCGAGCACGTACCGGTGAGTCGCGGAATCGTAGAACGCGTACGACGCCAGGAAGTCGGCGGAGGCGAAGACCACCTCGCGCCACTTCTCCAGGGTGCTCTTGTCGGGGTGGGCACGGTAGTCCAGTTCGGCGAGGAAGATGGGATGCGGCTGCTGCCAGAGCAGCAACGCGTTCTGCAGACCGGGCGAGTCGAGTCCGGCCGGGGTCGTCATCTTCGGCCAGCGTGCCCCGCGATAGCCCTGGTCTTGTGCCCGGTCCCGGGACGACGCGAGGAAGTGTTCGTACACGGCCGCGCTGCGGTCGAGCAACGGCCAGCGGTTCCACAGCGCGTAGTGCGCGGCGTGCCACCAGTACATCTCCATGTGGAACTTGCCGTACCAGCCGTTGTTGACCAGGCCGGACTCCTGTGGCGGCCAGGCGCCCGCCTCGTTGACCGCCATGGCGTACTGGCTCCGCACGATGCGGCGTTCGAGCTCCACCCACCGGGGGTCGGCGCTCTGTGACAGGTCGATGGCGCCGCCGGAACGCCAGAACCTCGGCCACCACGCCGCGGAGGCCGCCGACACCTCCGGTGCCGGCGGAGCCGGACGCGGCTCGTCGGGTGAGAAGCCGAATGACACCTCCAACCGCCGCGTCCGGCGGCCGTCGAGGACGTACCGGTGCGGATGCGCCGCGTCGGTGGTCAGCTCACCGGGCCCCTGCCACACCAGCGACGCGTGGTACGTGGTCGCGTCGAGGCGATGGGTGATGTCGGCCCGCTGGGCACCACGGCGTCGCAGCTGCGTCTGATGCGCGTCGGGCCGGTCCCACACGCCGACGAACGGCGCGGAGAACTTCGACCCGGCGGTGGCGTACGGGAAGTCGATGGAAACGGTCAGGCGGCCGGCGGCGACCAGGGGCGAGTCGACGCGTACCCCCACCACGTCGAGTTCGGGATGGCAGGCCGTCGTCACGGAGACCGGCACGCCGTCCAGGGCGAACGTACTGTGCAGGGTGCCGGACCACAGATCCAGCCGCTGGTGACGATCGGTCAGGTCGGCCTCCGTGGCCTCCCGGCCGTCGCCGCGAAGCAGCCGCATGCCGATGCGCGCGAGGTTGATCCGGTGCGGATTCTCCCGTAGCCACTGGTTCAGCTGCGGGTGTTGCTTGTCGTCCGTCCAGTAGTAGACCTGGCGGCCGTGGGTGTCCCAGGCCGTGCCGACGTAGTCCGCCGGGGTCTGGCCGGGCGGCAACGCGTCCTCGTGCCAGCCCCAGTCCGACATCGTGGCGAAGGGCAGGAACGTCTGCAGGCCGGTGATGTCGGCGCCGAAGGCGAACCGCCCGTTGCCGACCTGGACCGGCAGATCCGGGTCGCTCGCGGTGCGTTCGATGTCATGCCGTCCGACCAGTGCGCGGCGGTCGATGGCGCCCGCCGCCGCGTCGGCACGCGCGGCCGGCGTCCCGGCGAGCAGGCCCGCCATTCCCAGGCCGCCCATGCCCTGCAGAACGGATCGACGTCTGATCACGATGCCTCCACCGGAAAAACGACGGTGTTGATGTTGATGCCGTTGAAGAGATTCACCGCGACATAGTGCCGATCGACGTACCAGTACTGGTCGTCGTCGAGCGTGATCGGCCCACTCGTGAAAGAGCCATCCGGGCTCAGTGTCACCGGGATCGCCGTGGTGCTCCGGTCCACGAAGATCCGCACCGTGCCACCGCTGACGAAACCTGGATATGCCGCGAGGTCGACCTTGCCGCTGACCGTGAAGGTGTGCGCCGGGACCTTGGTGACCACGTTCGGATCGGCGGCGAGCCGGTCATTCTCATCGCCGGCCTGTGCCGTCGTCTGATCGAGCAGGTTCAACGGCGTCGTGTTGTACACCGTCTCCGCCCCGGTGGAGGGGTCGATGTACTTCACGTTCTCCACGACCAGGTTCTTGATGTTCTTGTTCGCGTTGAAGGCCGCCTGGAGCGTGCTGGTCGTGTAGAAGACCGAGTTCCGGTAGCGGACATTCTCCACCGGCGAACGCGAGGCCGCGCTGGAGAACTGGAACGTGGCCTTGCCGGGGGTCATCGTCGGCGTGGTGTTGACGTCGTCGATGAAGATGTTCCGGACGGTCGGATTGAAGACGTCGGCGTTGGGGAACGACACGGTTTCGGAATAGTTGCCGTCGAGCTGAACCATTGCCGAGCGTGCCGCCTTCAGCAGGTTGTGCCGGAGATAGATGTTCTCGACCGCCCCACCCCGGTACGAGTTCGTCTTGATCTTCAAGATCATCGCCAGCCCCGGTCCACCGAACTCGTTATGTTCGATGAACACGTTCCGGATGCCTCCGGACATCTCGCTGCCCATCGATACCGCGGCGGAGTAGGTGCCGATGTTGTCGTTGTCGTACACCGAGTCCCGGACGATGAGATTCTCGCTCGGCCCCCGGTGCAGCCTGCCGTTGACATTGCGGCCGGCCTTGATGGCGGCACCGTCGTCGCTGGTGGTGACGTGATTTCCCTCCAGGACGACGTTCTCGCAGGACTCGGGGTCGACCCCGTCGTCGTTGTTCCAGCCGGTCGCCTCGAAGTCCTTCGTCTTGTCGCTGTAGATGTCGAGGTTCCGGACCAGCACGTTCTGGGAGTTGAGCGGATGAACGATCCAGAACGGGGTGTTCCTGATCTTCACGTCCTCGATGAGGACGTTGCGGGAATGGTTGGTCTCGATGAACTGCGGCCGGAAGGTGGACTTCATGGCCACCGCGTCCGCCGGCGGCGGGACATGCTTGACCGTCTTCCCGTCGATCACCGGAATCGAGGCGGGCATATGCCCGTCGTCGGTGAACACGCGCTTCGTGATCGGCACATCCTGGAAGTTCATCTCGTTCAGAATGCCGTTCTCGCCGTACGGAGCGTCGAGGCTCTTGTTCTCCACCGACGGCTCGCCCCAGTAGCCCTTCTTCCAGGGCCGCCAGTTCCACATGTCCTCCTGGCCGTCCAGCGTCCCACCGCCGGTGATCGCGATGTTCGTCTGGCCGAGGGCGTAGATCAGCGGCGAGAAATTGTAGAGATCGGTGCCCTCATAGCTGGTCAGGACGACGGGGTAGTACTCGTTGGTCTTGTTCCGCATGAACTTGACCACGGCACCGGTGTCGACATGCAGATTGACGTTGCTCAGGAGGGTTATCGCCCCGGAGTAGTAGGCTCCGTTGGCGTTCCGTGAGCCCCCGGCCGGGACGACGACGATCCCACCGCCGGCCTTGTGACAATCTCTGATCGCGGCCTCGATCGCATCGGTGTAGTACCAGACTTCCTGCGAACTCGCGACCAGCGGAGATGTCTTTTCCGCCGGGTCGCCGGCCTGATTGCCGACATAGAACTTCTCGGTGACCCGTCGCACCAGCCCGGCGTATTTCGGGCTGGTGATGTCACAACGGTTGTCGTTGAATACCGGGGTGTTGGCGTTGACCGTCTGATCTATCTTGTCGTAGAGATCCTTGTTCCAGTACACACCGTCTTTCTGCTGGGCATGGGCGTCGCCGATCGCCAGCCGATAGGTGAACCGGCTCTGACCGTCCTCCGCGGCGACCTGGAGCCGGTCTCCGTCGACCACCGCGCCCGACCGCTTCTCCTCGCCGTCCTTGTCCGCCACGACGTAGTTCTGCCGCGAGTCGTCCTTGGCGCGGATCTGCGCCTTGACCTGCTGGACGGTCGTACCGTTCCGGACGGTGACGGTCGAGGTCCCGACGGTCTCGATCCGGCCGGACGCATTCGGTTTGGCGACGACGACGGTCCCGCTGGAGCGGTGCGCCGTGGCGTCTCCCCTCGACTCGCCGGGAGTCGCCCGGGCCGCGCCGGGTGTGCCGGTCACGACCAGCGCGGTCACGGCGAGCGCGACCGTCCATCGCCTGCCTCGGCCCCTCATCCGCATGACCTCCGGTGCCGTGTGTCTCGTTCGTGTGTCGTCACGGCCGCACCGTGAGCCCGCTCATCTGCACGTTGGCGTTGACGGCGTCCCAGCTCTTGGTGATGCTGAGCCGCAGGTAGCGGGCCTTGACCGGGGTGAAGGTCGTCGTTCCGCCCGCCTTGGGGGTGTCGGTGGCGCTCGCCACCGTGCGCCAGTTCCGGCCGTCCGAGGACACCTGGACGTCGTAGTCGCGCGGCCCGTAGTTGGAGCGTCCGCCGACGGTGACCGAGCCGACGTCGACGGCCGCGCCGAAGTCGAGCCCGTACCGCACCGGGCGGGCCACGGTGGGTCCCTGGCCGGCGGCCCTCCCCCACGACACCCAGAACGTGCTGTCCGACCCGTCCACCGCGAGGGCGGCCGGGTAGCGGTCCTGGCTCGCGTCCGCGACCACGCGCGGGAACGGCGTGCCGCCGGGGTTGAGCGCCAGGTCGTCGGAGTGCCGCAGCGCCACCGTCGTCGTCGAGGTCAGCCCGGTGTCACTGCGCGCCGTCACCGTCAGGGTGTCCGTGCCGGTCGCGACGCCGGAGTCACGCAGGTCGACGGGCACCGTCACCGAGCCGCCGGCCGGGACGGTCGTACGGTCCTGCTGCGGTGTCGCGGTGATCCCCGAGGCGGCGGACGCGCTGAGGGTCACGCCGACCGGCCGACCGGAGCCGTTGTGCACCAGCACGGTGGCGCGGTTGTACCCGCCCTTCGCCAGCGGCAGCGACGTCTCCAGCGCCGAGGCGGTCAGCAGCGGCCGGGTCCCGGCGTACGGCGTGAGGGTGACCGGCCCGAACAGCCCGTAGTCCATCGGCGTCCGCGACGACGCGCCCGTGCCCGGCGCGACCCGGACCGCGTTCAGCAGCGTGGAGGCGACTCGGACGGTGATCGTGTTGTCACCGGCGTGCAGGTACCGGCCGACCTCGACATGGCGCAGGTCGGCCTGGTCGAGCGGCGGCAGGTCGTGCCCGTTGACGTTCACGGTCACGGTGTCCACCGGGGTGCCGAGATCGAGGTTCGCGCCGCTGACGCCCGTCCACTCGTCGCCCAGGGTGACGTGTGCGGTGTAGGTGCCCCTCCCGGACACGTCCTTCAGGTCCGCGGAGTAGCCGTTGGCGGGTGTGATCGCCGACCAGGCCGGCAGTTTGCCGTCCGATCCGGCCTTGAGCGTGACCGGCCCGAGCTCCGTGTGCGCGGTGTCGCCAGGAAGGTCGGACTTGCCAGGCCCCCAGGCGTCCACCGAGAGCGACCAGTCGCCCAGCGCCGCCGGCTTCGGCGTGCCGGACGATGCGCTCGCCGTGTCCGGTCGCGCCGGCGCGCCGCGGAAGGTGGCGTCGTGCCGTGGCGTGACCGCGATGACCTCGGCGTCGTTACCGTTCAGCTGTATCGGGACGGTGACCGTGCCGTGCCCGGACGTGTAGTTCGTGATCGGGGTGATCTGCCCGGTCCAGGTGTCCAGCTTGTACGGTACGCCGTCACCGGTGAGGGTGAGCGTCTGCGCGGTCGCGGTGTTCGTCTGGTTGTACAGGTAGTAGTAGTCGGTCGGGCCGGCCTGCCTGCGGACGTCGAGGATCGCGCCCGAGTCGCTCCCCGGTGTGGCGGCGGGCGTGACGTTCAGCCGCTTCAGCGCGGCCGGCGCGTCCTGCTCGCTCGCCACCCGCACGACGCTGCGCTGCCCGGCCAGCTGGGCCATCACGGACTTGAGCTTCGTGTCCCGGGCCGCCGCGTCGCCGGCGCCGGGCACGGTGCTCGGCAGGTCGCCGGCGATGATGACGGGCAGTCCCCGCCGCGCCAGCTCAAGGAGCTTCTGCGCGACGTCGAGGGGCATGGTCGTCTGGTCGTTCAGCAGCACCGCGTGGTACGCCGAGCCGTCGCCGAACAGGGCGCCCTTGTCGTAGGAGGCGTCCTTGCGCCGGAGCTGGGCCGGGCTGAGGTACTCATAGGTGTATCCGGCCGACGCCAGCGCCGACGAGCTCTGGATCTGCTTGTTCGCACCGCTTCCGGTGGTCCCGGTGCCGTTCATGCCGAAGTCCTGCCAGTACACGGCCAGGTCGAACCGCGGATCGCCCTGCCGGAGCACGAGCTGCATGCGGGCCAGGTTGTCGTTGATCGACCGGTAGTCGGCCCAGTTCGGGCCGCCCTTGGCGCCCCACGCCTCGGAGTAGGAGGTGTTGCCGCCGTAGGTCATGCCGGGCCACACCTCCTGCGCGCCGGCGCCCTGTGGTCCCCTGGTCAGGTAGGGGAAGCCGTGCCAGACGACCTGGTTCACCCCGCCCGCGAACCCGCGGTACACCGCCTGCAGGTTCGAGGCGTCCGAACCCGCGCCGGCCGTCGACCCCCAGACCGCGCCGGAGAAGGCGCAGCACTCGTCGGATACCACGGGCTCTCCGGACAGGTGCGCTCCCGTGGCGACCACCCGGTAGTCCTGCACGTTGCTGTAGGCGCCGGTCGACTGCCCGAACGCGAGCGACTCGCCTTCGGGGACGTCGATGTGCGAGGCCGCGTCGGAGATGTCCACCGGGACGCCGTACGGCTGGATGCGGGTGCTCATGTGGTGCTTGTGGGCCCACTGACGCAGCACGTCGAGCCGGTTGGCGATGTACAGGTCGCTGAGGGTCTGCCGGTAGTCGGTGCGGACGCGTGCGCCGAGGCCGTCGGCGAAGTCGAAGAACGGCCGGTCGGTGATGCCCTGGTCGCCCGCGTCGGCCAGCGCCGGGAGAACGTCGATCGGGGAGTATCCGCGCAGCTTCTGCCACTGCGCGACCATGCCGGGCGTCCACTTCTGGGTGCTGCCGAGTTCGAGGGAGTCCTCGAACAGGTCGCTGCTGCCCATCTGCGTGAGCAGCTTCCGCACGTCCGGGGTGAGGATGTGCTCGTCGTAGAAGTCCGTGGTCGCCTCGGCGCCGGCCTTGCCGAACGTGTCCAGGGCGTAGTTGGTGCCGGTGGCGGTGTAGCCGGACAGGGACTGGCCGGTGGGCGCCTGGTAGAAGGCGATCAGCGCGTAGGTGCTGTTCGCGTCGCCGGGAAGGTCGATCGAGAGGTCGCCCTGCGCGTCCACCTTCGAGGTGACGTCGGTGACGCCGGCCCGGTCGAGCATCCGCGGGGCGCTGGAGGAGTCGGCGCAGCCCGCGTCGGAGCACTTGGCGAGGAGCGCCGCGATGAGGGTCTTCTTCGCCCCCGCGGGCGGCGCGACGTTGAGGTTCGCCGGCAGCGGCCCGGACCTGCTGGTGCCGCCGCGGTCGAACTCATGGGAGAAGACGATCTGCTGCTGCGCGGCGGGGTCGTTGACGTCGGTCACCGAGGGCACGGTCGCGGGCCAGCGGGGGCCGATCGTGAAGTCGAGGCTGAGCCCCTCCTTTTTGGCCGCCGCCAGCATCGTCCGCGTCTTGCTCGCCCACAGCGGGGTGCCCCAGCCGTACTTCTCCAGGAACGGGTTGGTGTTGTTGCCCGTGCCCTCGACGTTGAACGGCGCGACCTCGGCGCCGCCGCCTCCCGCCTTCTTGATCTGGTCGAGCTCGTCGGCCAGCTCACCGTCCTCGGTGTAGGCGAGCGGCTGCCACCAGCGGTACTTGGGCCGGACGGAGGCCGGAGGGTCGGCGAAGGTGGCGCGGGTCAGGACGGGGGCGGCCGTGGCGGACGCCGGCGAGCCCTGCGCCGCTCCCGCCGGGACCGGCGCGACGACGGCCGCGGACAGGGCCAGGACGACCGCCCCCGCGATCCGCCCGGGGGCGCGTCTCAGGCCGCCGTATCTGACATTTCGCCGGAGCCACCGGCGGTCCCCCTTGCCGACGCGAACGCGTCCGCTCATCAAGGTCATCTCGTTCCTTCCATCGTGTGGTGCCCGGGCGCCACGCCGTCGACATGGACGTAGGCGCCGTCGCTGGTCACGCCCTTCGCGGTGGCTCTTCCACCGGCCCAGACGACACGGCCGTCGAGGGTGACGCGGGAATGAATGGGGACGGCGAGCCGGCCGGTGGTCCGGCCCGGCACCGTCACCGCCAGCCGGAAGCCGTCCGCGCCGTCGCGCCAGGACGCGGCGATGTCGCCGCGCGGCGTCGGAACCGTGCCCTCCGCCCACGTCAGCCCGGCCGGGTGCGGCTGCACCGTGAAGCGGGCGAACCCGGCGTCGGTCGGCGTGACGCCCAGGACGCGGTTGGTCAGGGTGACGGTCGGCTGGCTCGCCCAGCCGTGCGCGAGGCTGGTGAACGACGCGAGACCGGGTGTGCCGTCGGCCGCGGTCTTCTCCCAGAACGTGTTCCCCGGGTCCTGGGCGAGCTGGTAGCCCCAGCCCCTGCGGATGAGTTCCAGCCCGCTCGCGTCGTCGACGCCGAACCGCGCGTCCGCCTCGGTGCCGGACGGCAGCGGCTCGTAGTGCGAGTCGACCGCGGCGCCCTGCGTGCCCGCCGGCACGGTCAGCGACCCGTACGGCCCCCAGTCGTGCGAGCGCAGCCAGGCCAGCGACCGCTGCGCGCGGCCGGGCGCGGCCAGCCCGGAGGAGACCGCGAACGCCGTCGCGTCCTGCGGATGCACGTCCGGGTGCTCGACGCTCTGCCGGTACGCGCCCGCCGTGTCGTCCCACAGCTTCGCCTCGACCGCCGTGCGCAGGCTCGCCGCCGTCGCCTCGTAGGAGGAGGCCAGGCCGGTCCGGCCCTTGGCCCGCGCCATCCGCGCGGTCTCCCGCAGCGCCCGGTACAGGCCGGCGTTCGTGTAGGTGAGGTGGTCGCAGCTGCTGTAGGCGTACGTGCCGCAGCCGCCGTCGCCACCGTACGCGCCGAAGGCGACGAGCCCGCTGTCGTCGATCTGGCGCACCGCCCAGTCGAGGGCGCCGGTGACCGCCGGCCACCAGTCGCCGAGCGCCTTCGGGTCCGCGGTGTACAGCCAGTGCAGGTACACGTCGTGCACGAACCACAGGTCGTAGTCGCCGCTGAAGTGGCCGGACTGGTCCGGGCACACCTGCCCGTTGCCGGGCACGAACCCGTCGGCGGTCCGCTGCCGCGCCAGCGCGTCGAGCGTGTTGCGCACGGCGGCCACGTCGCCGGTGGACAGGTACGCGACCGGCCCCTCCACCCCGAGGTCACCGGTGAACGGATCGCGGTCCCGCTTGCCGCCGTCCAGCACGATCGCGGTCTTCGGGTCGGCGTAGTGCAGCGTGTTGTCGGCGTGGTCCGCCTCCCCCGGCTGGTACGGCCAGCAGGGGGCGGCCGGGTCCACGGCGATGTTGCCCTTGACCCGCGTCGGCAGGTCGGTGTCGATCTGCACGGTGTACGCGCCCGCGTACCAGATCCGGTTGAGCTCCTCGTCGCTGGACAGGAAGTGGCCCCGGTACCCGCGAAGGTTCGCCTGGCCGGGCGCGGCCGTGAAGTCGGCCGCCACGGCGTCGACGTCCACCCAGCCGGGCTCGTCGAGGAAGATCGTCGCGTAGCGGAAGCCGCCGCGCAGTTGCCCGTCCTCCAGAGTCGCCGGCAGGTGCGCGGAGCCGAGCGGCAGGGTGTGGCTGTCGGCGTCCCACTGGTAGGGCTGCCCCGGGTAACCGCTCCAGATGTTGGCCGTGTCGCACCCGGGGGCGAACGCGGTCTGACCGCCGTTCTGGCCGGGCGCGGTCGCCATGTAGCGGCGCGACTCGGAGTAGCAGACGTGCAGGCCGGGCCGGTCCGCGGAGGCGCCGAGCACCCGGACCAGCGCCCTGCCCGCGACCTCGCCGCCGAAGTCGAGCGTGAGCAGCGGTGAGGTGCCGCGCTCGCCCGTGCTGGTGAGGCGCACCGCCTTGCCGTCCTGGCGCAGCGCGGCGGCGGGCGCGCCGTCGATCGCGCCTCCGCGCGGGTCGGCGGCCGTGACGGCCGTCGGCCGTACGGTGCGGCTCGCCGGCGCCTGCACCTCGTCGCGCCAGGAGCGCGCGTCGGCGCGGGCGACCTGCGTCGGCACCGAGACCGCGAGCAGGGCCGCCGCCGCGACCAGCCTCCTCATCGCGACTCCAGCGTGTGGTGTCCGGGCGCCACGCCGTCCACGTAGACGTAACCGCCCTCGCCGGTCACGCCCTTCGCGGTGGCCCTTCCGCCGGCCCAGACCACGTGCCCGTCGAGCGTGACGCGGCCGGCGGCGGGAATCCCGAGACGGCCCGTCGCGTGCGCGGTGACCTCCAGGCGGACGCCGTGTCCGGTGTTCCGCCAGGAGGCGGTGATGTTCCCCTTCGGCGTCGGGACCGTGCCCTCGGCCCATTTCAGGTCCCCGGTGTGCGGGACGACCGCGTAGGAGGCGAAGCCGGCGGCGGTCGGCTGGACGCCGAGCACGCGTGTGGTCAGGATCGTCGTCGGCGCGGACGCCCAGCCGTGCGCGAGGCTGGAGAACTGCTTCAGGTTCGGCGTGCCGTCCGGCTGGACGTGCTCCCAGAAGGTCGAGCCCGGGTCCTGGGCGAGCTGCCAGCCCCAGAACTTCTTGATCAGGTCGAGGCCGGACGTGTCACCGGTGCCGAGCCGGGCGTCCGCCTCGAACCCGCTGGGCAGCGGCGCGTAGAACGGGCTGAGCGAGGCGTTCGCCGTGCCGACCGTCAGCGAGCCGAGGCTCGACCAGTTGTGGGCGCGCAGGTACGCCAGCGAGCGCCCGGCCCGCGTGGCGTCGGCGACCCCGGTCAGCACGGCGGTCGCGTTCGCGTCCTGCGGGTAGGCGTCGGGGATCTCCCGCGACATCCGGTACGCGCCGGCGTTCTCGTCCCACAGCTGGTCGTTGACGGCCTTCCTCACCGCCGCCGCGCGGTCCGCGTAGGCGGCGCCGGACTCGCCGCGCGCCGTGGCGAGCTCGGCCATCTGCGTGAGGTTGCGCGCGTACAGGGCGTTGACGTAGGTCTCGTGGCCGCAGTCGGAGTAGCCGTAGTGGCCGCAGGAACCGACCGCGCCGAACGCGATCAGCCCCTGGGGGTCCTGCGCCCGTACCGACTCCAGCCAGCTCATCGTCCTCGTCAGGGCGGGCCACCACTTGTCGAGGTAGGCCCGGTCGCCGGTGTAGAGCCAGTGCTCGTACATGTTGTTCACGAACCACGTCACGTACTCGCCGTAGGTGCGCAGCTCGTCCTTGTTGTGCTGGCCGGCCTGGCTCTCGGCGGGCATGAAGCCGTCCGGGAGCTGCTGGGCCGCCAGCGAGGACAGGGAGTTGTCCACCGCGGCCACGTCGTGCGTGGTCAGGTAGGTGACCGGCGCCTGCACGGCGAGGTCGCCCTGCCAGACGATGCGGTCGCGCTTGCCGCCGTCGTAGATGACCTCCTGGTCCGGGTCGGCGTACGGCACGGCGGTGTCGGCGTGGTCCTGCTCGCCGGAGGTGTACGGCCAGCTCTTGGCGGTGTCCGCCAGGGCGGTGTTGATCTGCACGGTGTACGCGCCCGCGTACCAGATCTTGTTCAGCAGGTCGTCGCTGGACAGGAAGTGGCCCTGGTAGGCGTCCGGGCGCGGCTGCAGCGGAGCGGCGGTGAACTCGGCGGAGACGGCGTCGACGTCGACCTGGCCGGGGCCGTCGAGGAAGAGCGTCAGGTACCGGAAGCCGCCGCGGATCCGCCGGTCGGGCGTGTTCAGGGTCAGCTCGTGGCTGTCGGTGTCCTCGGTGTAGGCCACGCCGGGGAAGCCGTTCCAGATGTTGGCGGTGTCGCACCCGGGCGCGATCTTTCCTTCGCCGTCGTTGTCGTCCGGCGCCTCGGCCAGATACCGGCGCGACTCGCTGAAGCAGGCGTGCAGCCGGCCGGTGCCGGTGCCGCGCACCGTCACCCGGCCCGCGACCTCCTTGCCGAAGTCGAGGATCAGCAGCGGGGATCCGGCCCGGTCGGCGGCGCCGACGAGCCGTACCGACCGGCCGTCGGCCTTCAGGGCGTTCCGCGGGTCGCCCTCGACGCGGCCCTGGCGGGCCACGGTCTTCAGCACCGACACCGGCCGGACGGTGTGCCCGGCGGGCGCCAGCACGTACGCTCGCCAGTCGCCGCGGTGCGGCGTGTACGACGAGGCGTGCCAGGGGTCGTCGCCGGTCGCCGCCGCCGGGACGGCCGGGACGGCGAGACCCGCCGCGACCAGGGCGGCGACGGCGAGCGCTCGTGACTTTCGCATCGGGGGTTCTCCTTCAGCCTTGGGCGGTCACGGTCGACGTGCCGGTGAGACCGGGCACCTGGACATATCCGTCGCGGAGCACGACACCGGCGCGCAGCGCCCGGCCGTCGCGCCAGACCGCGGTACCGCCGACGCGCACCTCCTTGCCGACCGGGACGCCTGCGGTGGCCGTGGTGCCGTTCGGGGCCTCGACGCGGAGCGTGAACGTGCCGCCGCTCCGCTTCCACGCGGCCGTGATGGCGCCGTGCGGCGTGGGCACCCGGCCCTCGGCCCAGCGCACGCCGGCGCTCGGGTGCGGCAGCACGCTGAAGGCGGCGAACCCGCCGGAGGCAGGGGTCACGCCGAGCACCTGTTCGGTGAGGAACTCGGTGGGCCCGGCCGCCCAGCCGTGCGACAGGCTCGTGTACGCGCCGAGCTGCGGGTCGCCGGTCGTGGAGACGTTCTCCCACAGCGTGCCGGGGTCGCTCTTGCCCAGCATGTGCGCCCAGGTCCGGTCGAGCAGCGACATCGCGCCCGCGGTGTCGCCCTGGGCGGTGTGGGCGAGCAGCGCCTGGTAGCCGACGAACGGGCTCACGTAGCGCGGCACCGTGCCCGCCTTGTCGACGGTGACGTCGCCGTACGGGCCCGCGAGCCGGGTGTCGAAGAAGCGCAGGACGGACGTGGCCCGGGCGCCGGTCGCGACGCCGGAGACCACCGCCATCGCGTTGCCGTCCTGCGGGTGGGTGCCGTCGGCCGGGCCCACCTTGTACGCGCCGGCCGCGGCGTCCCACAGCGACGCGTTGACCGCCGAGGCGGTGCGGGCGGCGTGGTCGCGGTAGCTCTTCGCCAGGTCCGGCTCGCCCTCCGCCTCGGCCGCCCGCGCGGCCATGCCGAGCACGTAGACGTACAGCGAGCTGGTGTAGGTGCCCTTGCCCTCGTTGCCGTAGCCCCAGGTGCCGCCCGCGCCCGCCATGTCGACCAGCCCGTCGCCGCCGGTCTTCGACTCCAGCCACGCGACGTCCTTCTTCATCGCGTCGTACCACTGGTCCAGGAAGGCGCGGTCGCCGGTGTAGAGGTAGTGGGTCCAGTAGTTGTGCACCCACCATTCGGCGTACTCGCCCCAGCCGAGGTTGTAGCCGAACTTGTCGGTCAGGTAGAGACCGGGGATCTGCCCGCTCGCGGCCTGGCCCTTGGCCATGAACGCGACCGAGTCGGCGGCCGGACGGCTCTGGCCCGTGGTCAGGTACGACACCGGGTCGGAGATCGCGTTGTCGCCGCCCCAGATCATGCGGTCGCGCTTGGCGCCGTCGCTGATCACGCTCGGCCCGTCGCCGACGACCGCGTCGTTGCGCACCGGCCCGGCCTGTCCCGGGTAGGGCCGCCCGGTCTTCGGGTCGATGGTCGCGAGCTGCACGGTGTACGCGCCGGAGTACCAGAGCCGGTTCAGCGTGTCGTCGCTGGACAGGAAGGCGCCCTTGTAACGGTCCAATGCCGGGTTCGCCGGATCGGCGGTGAAGTTCAGGCGAAGGCCGGACAGTCGTACCTCACCGGGGTCGGCGAGGAAGAGCATGAGGTAGCGGAACCCGCCGCGGATCACCGGGTCGGTCAGCTCGCCGTTCCGCGCGGTGAGATAGTGCGTCTCGGTCGCGAGGCCGGTGGGGTCCTGGCTGTAGTCCGAGGCGGTGGTGAGGTACTCGGTGCTCTCGCTGAAGGCCAGCCCGATCCTGGGCGTCCCGCTCACTCCGGTGAGCCTCAGCCGGACCTGCCCGGCCACCTCCTCACCGAAGTCGTAGATGACGTACGGGCGTCCGTACGTGGCGGCGCGCAACGTCGTGGTGCCGCCGCGCAGCGCCCCGCCCGGGTCCTGGACCGTTCCGCCGTAGGGGGCGGCGGGCGCTCCGCCGTCACCCAGCGTCCAGACGGCGTGCACCCGGGCACCGGGTCCGGGGTCGGCGGCGTTGCGGAAGGTGACCCGTATCTCGCCCGACGAGCCGACCAGCCGGGCCGGCACCGTGACGTCGTAGTGGACCAGGCCGGCCAGGCCGCTCCACGTGCCGGCCTGGGCCGGGTCCGGCTCGCGCTCATGGACGACCTGGCCGCCCACCAGCACCTCGTAGTGCGCGGTCGCGCTGCCCGCCTCCTCGACGCGGAGCCGTACGTCGTGTCCGCGCGGCACGCGCAGGCGGTAGCCGAACGAGGCGCCCGCCGTGTCCGGGCCGGCCTGCCGGACCATGACCCCGTCGACCTTCGCGGTGCTGCTCGACGGGTCGGCCTGGAGGTCGTGCCCGTCCGTCTCGGACGCGGCCGAGTCGGCCGTCACGTAGTCACCGTTGGTCGCGTAGGCCTCGGCGACGCCGGCCGGGCGTACGGTGCGGGAGGAGGGCGCCATGACGTAGTGGTCCGCCCGCGACAGCGACGGCAGCCCGAGCGACGGGTCCGCCCCGGCCGGCGGCATGGCCGCGATGACGCCCGTCGTGCCCAGGGCGAGGGCGGTCAGCAGGTGCAGCGATCTCATCGAAGTCCTTCCTGGTCGAGGTGTGGCGAACCCGCACGGTGGGTTCGCCGCACCTCGGACGAAGCGGGGGTCAGGCGCTGAAGTGCCAGTGGCCGGAGCCGACGGTGAACACGGCGGCGCCGTCCTGCGTGCGCACGAACTTCGCGCCGTCCCGGGTGACGTCGGAAACGTTCGCCGCGGGCACCCACACCTCGGCGGTCGTGTTCACCGGCACGGTGACGTCGAGCGTGAACCGGCCTCCGGAGACCGACCAGCGGCTCGCGATCTCGCCGTAGTCGGACCGGTAGGTCGCCGACGCCTTCGTGAGGGTCCCGCCGGGCCTCGGGTGGATGACGACGCTCCGGTAGCCCGGCGACGCCGGGGCGATGCCGCCGATGTTCTGGTACATCCAGTCGCCGACCGAGCCGAGCCCGTAGTGGTTGAAGGAGTTCATGCCCGGGTCGTTGAACGTGCCGTCCGGCTTGATGCCGTCCCAGCGCTCCCAGATGGTGGTCGCGCCCCGGCCGATCTCATAGCCCCAGGACGGGAACGTCTTCTGCTGCAGGAGCCGGTACGCCACGTCGTTGTGGCCCGTACGGGTGAGCGTCGGCAGCAGTTCCTCGGTGCCGAGGAAGCCGGTGGTCAGGTGCCCGTCGTGCGCGGCGATGTTGGCCACCAGCTTGTCCGCGGCCGGGGTCACCTGCGCGTCGGGCAGCAGGTCGTCCGACAGCGCGAGGACGTACGCCGTCTGGCTGCCGCCGCCGACCGTGCCGTCGGACTTGACGTACTTGGCGTCGAAGGCGTCCCGGATCTGTCCCCAGAGGGTCCGGTACGCGGCCGCGGCGTCGTGGTCTCCGATCGCGTCCGCCATCCGCGCGACGAGATCGGTGGAGTGCGCGAAGTACGCGGTGCCGATCAGGTCGAGCGGGGTGTCGTCACCGACGTTGAGCCAGTCGCCGTACCCCTGGGCGGGCCGGATCAGCCCGGTGCTGTGCGCCTTGAGGTAGTCGATCCACTTCTTCATCGCCGGGTAGCGGTCGCGTACGACCTGCACGTCGCCGTAGCGCTGCCACAGCGTGTACGGGATGATCACGCCCGCGTCTCCCCAGCCGGCCGTGCCCGAGCCCGCGGACACGGCGGGAACGACGTCGGTGAACGCCCCGTCGGCCGTCTGGTCGTCGGCCAGGTCGGTGGTGAACTTGGCCAGGAACGTGTCGGCGTCCATGTTGAACGTCGAGGTCGGCGCGAACGCCGCGATGTCGCCGGTCCAGCCGAGCCGCTCGTCGCGCTGCGGGCAGTCGGTGGGGACGCTGAAGAAGTTGCCCTTCTGGCCCCACACGATGTTGTGCTGGATCTGGTCGACCAGCGGGTCAGAGGTGGTCAGGGTGCCGTTCGGCGGCGCGTCGGCGTGCGCGACCACGCCGTCGACCGACGACAGGGTCGGCGTGCCTGGGAAGCCGGTGACCTCGACGTACCGGTAGCCGCGGTAGGTGAACCGCGACTCGTACGTCTCGGCGCCGCCGCCCTTGAGCGTGTAGCGGTCGGTGTCGGCGGCGCCGCGCAGGTTCGCGGTGTAGAGCGTGCCGTCGGTGTTCAGCACCTCGCCGTTGCGGATGGTCACCGTGGTGCCGGCGGGCCCGGACACGCGCAGCCGGTTCCAGCCGACCAGGTTCTGGCCCATGTCGAAGACGTAGGTGCCCGGTTTGGGCCGCGTCAGCTTGACCGGGTGCAGGACGGTGTCGACGCGGACCGGCGGACCGGTCTGGGCGACGAGGTTCGGCGTCACGGTGCCGACTTCGACCCCCGACCAGCCGGAGTCGTCATAGCCGGGACCGTCCCAGCCCGCACGCTCGTTCCGCGCGTCGTAGACCTCACCCTGGTAGATGTCGGCCGAGGTCAGGGGGCTGGCGGTGGTCTTCCAGGAGTCGTCGGTGCCGACCGTCTGCGCGGTGCCGTCGGTGTAGTCCACGCGGAGCTGGGCGAGGAACCACGGCTGTTGCCCGTAGACGTGCGTGCCGGCGAAGCCGATGTTGCCGGAGTACCAGCCGGGTGCCAGCAGCGCCCCGATGGCGTTGTCCCCGCGGTGCAGCATCGAGGTCACGTCGTAGGTCTGGTACTGGACACGCTTGTTGTAGTCCGTCCAGCCCGGCGTGAAGTCGTCGTCGCCGACGCGCCGGCCGTTGAGGTGCGCCTCGTACAGGCCGAGCGAGGTCACGTACAGGCGGGCCGCCGCGACCGGCTTGGCGACCCGGAACCCGTGCCGCAGGTACGGCACCGGCGGCGACGGCTGGACGACCTGGTTACCCCACGGCCCCGAGCCGTACGCGGCGGCGTCCTTGGCGGCGCTCCAGGAGGAGTCGTCGAAGCCCGGCTTCTCCCACCCGTCCGGCGCGCTCTGCGCCGACCTGAACGATGAGTCGGTGACGAAGTCGACCGGGTCTCCGTCGGCGCGTTCGACGTGCAGCCGCCCGATCACGCCGGCCGGGCTCTCGGAGGTGTTGACCGCCTGGATCGCGAGGGTGTTGGCGCCGGGGCGCAGCAGGGACGTGACGTCGGCGAGCTGCCCCTGCTTCCAGCCGTCCGTGACCTGCGGTGACGACGCGGCGCGGGTGCCGTTGACGTACAGGGTGAACTCGTCGTCGGCGGTCAGGGTGAACGACGCCTTGGTGATCGCGCCGGAGCCCAGATCGACGGTACGGCGGAAGTAGCGGGTGGAGGCGGGCTCACTGGACGCCGGGTCGCCCTCGGGGTACCAGATCCAGTGCGCGCCGGTCAGGCTCGGCGTCGTCTCCGGGCTGCCGATCCACTTGGCCGTCCAGTCCTGCCGGGCAAGGCCGGTCTCGAAGAAGGACGTCTTGCTCCACGCCGACGGCCTGCCCTGGGCGTCCCAGACGCGGACGCGCCAGTAGTAGCGCCGCCCGGACGCCGGCGCGGAACCGCCGTACGGCACGTCCACGGACTGCGCGCTCGCGACCCGGCCGCTGTCCCAGACGTCGGCGGCCTTGGCATCCTTCTTGGAGGAGACCACGACCTGGTAGGCCGTCTGAGCCTGTCCGCGCGCCGACGAGTCGAGCCGCCAGCCGAGGCGTGGCCGGGCGGCGTCGATCCCGACCGGGTTCGTCGCCCGCTCGGTCGTCGTCGCCGACACCCGTACGGGCGAGGCGGTCCGCGCGGACGCCGGTCCGGCGGGCAGGCCGGTGAGGAGGGCCGTCGTGACGCCGACGGAGATCAGGGCGGGGATCGATCGTCGGCGGAACCTCGTTACCACTCGCATCGGTGTCCCTTTCTCGGCGGGATCGTCAACTCGACGTGCGGCAGATGTCGGTGAGCTTCTCGTCGGCGCCGGCCTGTGCGGACGCCGACGTGCTGAGCGTGTGGCAGCCCGCGCCGACCTGCACGACGACGCGCTCGCCGGCGCGCTCGCCCGTCACCGGCCGGCCGTCGAGGTAGACGGTCGTCCCGGAGTAGGTGCCGGGAACCGGCACGCTGACCGTGCTCGTGGTGTTGCCGGGGATGGCGACACCGAGGTCGTAACGACCGCTCACGGTGTGGAAGGCGACACCGATCCGGCCCTTGACGCTGGGCACCGTGACGGAGCCGAACTCCTGGTTCCCGGTCTGGGGCGCGATCTGGAACGTCGCGTATCCGGGCGAGGTGGGCTGGATGCCGTACATGTCCCGTGGGATGACGTAGGCGGGTGCCGTGGCCCAGGGATGCGACCAGGTCATGTTGCTCTTCTGGGCGGGGTCCCAGGCCTCCCCGGTCGCTCCGGCGCCGAGCTCGATCATGTGCAGCCAGCTGTTCGTCTCCGACGATGTCAGCAGGTTCAGCGCGTCCTGACCGTGCCCGGCGTTGTACAGGGCCTGGAGGAGGAAGCCCGAGCAGTAGACGCTGCAGGCCATGCCGCGGGAGACGATGTACTTCGCCAGCGCGTCGTACTGCGCCTTGTCCGCGGGCACCCCGAAGGCGCCCGGGAAGGCACTCGCCTGGACCGCGTAGTGACCGGTCGGGACGTCGTCCTTGCTGAGACCGTCGTCGTAGGCGCCCTGCTTCGGTTCGTAGAACCGCGTGTTCAGCGCGGTCCGGAGCGTCGTGGCCTTCTGCTCGAAGCCCGCGGCGTCGGTGTCGCGTCCGAGCCGGCGGGCGATGACCGCCATGTCGGTGTAGTTCCGGTAGGCCAGGGCGTTGAGGATGGTGTTCCGGTCGGTGAACCGGTAACCGTCGCGCTCGCCCTCCGGCCAGTCGACGATGGCGTCGGAGCGCACGATGGTGCCGGTGGCGGGGTCGTAGTACTTGTCGAGCAGCTTGGGCACGAGCGTGTCGTAGGCGTGCTCGATCTGCGCCGTGGAGCCCGTTCGCTGCCAGGTGTCGTAGACGGCGCTGATCACGTACATCGGCCACTCGGTCGGCCACGTGCTGTGGTTCTCGAAGTAGTCGATCGAGTACCGGCCCAGCGTCGGGTCGTCCGTCAGGTAGAGGTTGGACAGCAGCTGGATGTAGGCGTCGGCCTCGTAGTCGGTGCGCTCTCGCGTCCAGGAGTCGGTGAAGAAGTTCTGGTTGACCGACTCGATGGTGTTCTTCGACAGCTGCCAGACCGGGACGAGGTTCGGGTCCGAGGACGTGAGCCGTGCGGCGGACGCGTCGAACGGGTAGACCGACGCGAGCGCCTGCAGGTTGTCCTTCGTGATCGGGACCGGAGAGCCCACGATGTTCATGTACCGGAAGACCCGCATGCCCCAGGTGTCGACGGTCTGGGCGCCGTCGCGGAGGGTGAGGACGTCCTCGTACTTGTTTCCGGCGCGCAACTGGTAGCGCGTGGTGTTCGGCGCGGAGGTCTCCTCTCCGAACCGGAGCCGTACCTGTCGGCCCGCCCGGCCGTCGAGCGTGAGGTGCGCGCCACCCATCCAGGTACGGCCGAAGTCGACGAAGTAGTCGCCGCCGCCCAGGTCGACGATCTTCGCCGGGGCGTGCAGCTGCTCCTGGACCTTGGCGAACGGCGTCGGCGACAGCGAGTCGAAGGGCTTCTTCGTCACGGCCGTGGACCAGCCGGTGTCGTCGAAGCCGGGCTTGTCGAACCCGTACGGGTAGTGGGCCGCGGAGAAGTTCTCGCTGGGCATGCTCCAGTAGCCGGTCCCGATGCTGCCGGTGGAGGTCCAGATCTCGTTGCCCGAGAGGGTCTTCCAGTCCGGTCCGGTGCCGATGGTCTGCGTCGTGCCGTCGGTGTAGCGCACGATGACATACGCCTGGAAGCGCTGGTCCTTCGACGCGTAGGCGATGGCGGAGAGGGTGTGCCGCCCTGGTCTGCTCAGGGCGTCCTTGACGTCGAATCCGTCGTAGCGGGTCTCGTTGCCCAGCGCACGCGTGGGCCCGAGGCCGACGAACCGTCCGTCGAGGTACATCTTGTAGACGTACTGCTTGGCCGAGTCGAAGGAGGAGCCCGTCGCGAAGGCCGACGCCCACGCGACCTTCTTCGCCGGCTCGAGGGAGAAGTCGTGGCGCATCAGCGCCCAGTCGTTGGTGAGGACGGCGTTCAGGCAGGCGGTGCTGGTGCCGATCGTGAGCGCCTGGTTCTCGACGGTGCCGCACGGGAAGGACGCCTGGGCGTCGTTGAAGTCGTTGCTGTACAGCACCTTTCCTGTGCTGTCCGCGGCAAGGCTGGTCACGGTGACGTCGTCCAGGACGCCGGTCTCGCTGCCGCCGGTGCGGAAGCCCACGGCGCCGTCGGCGAACGTGGTGTCCGTCCGTCGGTCGACCGTCTTCCCGTCGACCGAGGTGGTGATCGTCGACCCGACGGCCTCGATGCCGACCGCGTGCACCGTCCCGACGTCCAGGGCCACACCGAGGGGCACGGCGGTGCCGGCCTTGTAGGTGCCGCCGGTCTGCGTGTGCGGCACCAGGGTGTTCGGCTGGCTGGCGTTC
Source organism: Actinoallomurus sp. CA-142502 (assembly GCF_050936355.1). Classification (NCBI taxonomy): domain Bacteria; kingdom Bacillati; phylum Actinomycetota; class Actinomycetes; order Streptosporangiales; family Thermomonosporaceae; genus Actinoallomurus; species Actinoallomurus sp. CA-142502. Next base: position 4,268,891 of record NZ_JBNJMY010000001.1, on the reverse strand, counting down.
GAGGCCCGGAACTGCCACATGTAACCGTTCCGGGCATCGGGCGACCGGAACTGGATCCCCATCGCGGTGCGGGTGATCTTCAGCTTGACGTCGAGCCGGTAGTCGGTCCACCTGGCGCCGGCCGGCGGGGCGGACCAGATCGGCACGGAGTCACCCCACTGACCCGGTCCGGTGCCGAAGACCGCCGGCTCGGACCAGTTCGACGGATGGTGGTCCTGGTCCCACAGCTTCACCCGCCAGGAGTACCGCTCGCCCTGCCGGAGCCGCGGGCCCGTGTAGGGCACCGCGGTCGAACGTGCCGAGGTGACCTTGTCGGTGTCCCACAGCGGCGTGCCGGATCCCGGCTTGGTCAGCTCGATCTTGTAGGCGGTCTGGCGCCGCAGCGTCGACTGCCAGCCGAGTTCGATGCCCCCGGCCGCGTCCACGTCCATCGGCGCCGGCAGGGAGTTCGTGACCAGGGCGGTGGGCGCGGAGGGACCGACCACACCGCGGCTCGCGCTCGTGGCGTCCGCCGGTAGGGCGGACGCACCGGCCGTGAGGAGGACGGTGGTGGCGACGATGTAGGAGGACAGGACGGGCAGCGATCGTCGGCGGAACTTTGGTACCAGGCGCATCGTTATCTCTTCCTCGGGGTTATGCCATGGATGTGGGCCCCGATGTGACCACCGGCCGGCCGGGCTCGGCGCGTGGCAGCGCGCCGCGGCCGGCCTGTGGCCACGTGCCGGCCTCAGCGGACGAAGACGGCGGCCGTTTCCGCGTCCACCGGCAGGTGCGGTCGGAGCGACCGCTGTACTTCGGGCGGATCGTCCGTCACCGCACGCTCCTCACCTGGAACTCGTACGAACCCGAGCCCACCTCGTACCGCCGGCCGTCCAGCGGACGCGCCCCGGGTGGCAGGCCGACCGGTCCGGTGCCGGGCACGGTGACCTCGGCGGTCGCCCCGACCGGCACCTCGACGCTGAGGGTGAGCACCCCACCGGCGCGCTTCCAGTGCACGGCCACCCGGCCGTGCGGCGTGCGGGTGGCCGCGTCGACGTACGTCAGGTCGCCGAGCGGCTGTGGCGCGATCGCGATCCGGTCGTAGCCGGGCGCGGCGGGTGAGATGCCCGCCAGGCTCGTGAAGAACCAGTCGTCGACGGCGCCGCCGAGGAACACGTGGTCGTGGGAGCGCGCGTCGAGGTCCCAGCGCTCCCACAGCGTGGTCGCGCCGTTGTTCACCCAGTAGCCCCAGCCGGGATAGGTCTGCTGGTTCGCGACCTGGTACGCCAGCTCGCCCTGGCCGCGCTTGGTCAGCTCGTCGAGGATGAACCGGGTGCCGAGCGCGCCGGTGTTCAGGTGGTCGCCGCGGTCGGTGATGTCCTTGACCAGCCGGTCGGTGACCGCCTTCACCGACGCCGTCGGCACCATGCCGAACGCCAGGGGCAGCAGCGCGTTCGTCTGCCGGTAGTCGGGGTCCGAGCCGGTCACGTAGGCGTCGCCGCGCAGGAACGTGTCGTTGAACGCGGTCTGGATCTTCGCGGCGGCCGCGCGGTACCGGGCGGCGTCGTCCGGGTGGCCGAGTGCCTCCGCGGCGTTCGCCACCGCGAGCGTGTTGGCGTAGGTGTAGGCGGTACCGGCCAGCTTCGGGTCCTCCGGGCTGTTCCCGCCGTACCCGGGTGCGAGGTAGTCGTTGAGCGAACTGCCGTACACGCCGCTCGTGGAGGTCGCCAGCCAGCCGTCGAGATACCTGCGCATCGCCGGGTAGTTGGCGCTCAGCGTGTCGCGGTCGCCGTAACGCTCGTACATCAGCCAGGGGATCATGGTGAACGCGGCGTGCCACGGCGGCGCCTGGCCGTAGTAGCCGAGTCCCCAGCCGTTGTCCGGCGCGATGCCGGGGACGATGCCGTTCGAACCCTGGCTGTCACGGATGTCGGTGAGCCACTTCTCGTACAGGCGGCGCAGGTCGAACTCGTCCGTGTCGGTGGCGGCCATGAGCTGGGCGTCGCCGGTCCAGCCGTTCTTCTCGTACATCGGTGTGTCGGTCGGGATGCCGTACCAGTTGTTCAGGACCGTCTGCCGGGTCATCTGGTGCAGCCGGTCGAACAGCGCGTTGGAGCTGTCGAACGAGCCGACCGAGCGGACGTCGGAGTGGACCTCGCGGCCATCGATGTCGTCGGCGGTCAGCGTGCCCGGCCAACCGGTGACCTCGATGTACTGGAAGCCCTGATAGCTGTAGCGCGGCTCCCACGTCTCGGTGCCCCGGCCGGACAGCGTGTACTGGTCGGTCTGGAACTGTCCGGTGACGAAGCCGTTGACGGAGTTCACGGTGCCGTCGGCGTTCAGCTTCTCGCCGTACTTCATGCTCACCGTCGTGCCGGCCGGGCCGTGCACGCGGATGCGCGCCCAGCCCGCGATGTTGGCCGGCAGCTTCACCACGTACGTGCCCTGCTTGGGGCTGGTGACCGAGACGGGCCGGATGGTGTCCGTGACGCGGATCGGCTCGTGTTCCTCCGGAACGACGGCGCCGGCGGGCGCGGGCAGTGTGGCGGCCGGTCGCCACGTCGTGGCGTCGTAGCCGGGAGTGTTCCAGCCGGGCCGGTCGGCGCGGGCGTCGTAGTTCTCTCCGCCGTACAGGGAGTCGAAGCGCACCGGGCCCTCGGCGTACTGCCAGGTGCCGTCGCTGGCCACCGTCTGCGTGCTGCCGTCCGTGTAGGTGAGGACGAGCTGGGCGAGCAGCCTCGGCTCGCCGTGCCAGGGCGCCTGGTGCCAGTTCCACGTGTTCTGCTGCGTCATGCCGTAGAAGCCGCGGCCGAGGCGGGCGCCGATGGTGTTGGCGCCGCTCCGCAGCATCGCGGTGACGTCGTGCGTGACGAACTCGACGCGCTTGTCGTACCGGGTGAAGCCGGGTTCGAGGACCTCGTCGCCGACCTTACGGCCGTTGAGGCTCAGCTCCTCGTAGCCGCCGGCGGCCGCGTACAGGCGGGCGCGGGCGATCTTCTTGGGCCCGGCGGTGAAGTCCTTGCGCAGCAGCGGCTCGGGCAGCGTGGGCGCGTCCGCGTACACCTTTCCCCACGGCGCCCCGCCCCAGGCGGTGAGCACCTTGGCCGCCGGCCAGGCCGAGTCGTCGAAGCCGGCCGCCTTCCAGTCGCCCGACGGCTCCTTGTCGGTGACCTTCCACGAGCCGTCCGTGTCGATCCTCTGTTCGCCCAGCTCCAGCCGGCCGAGCAGCCCGGCGGCGCTGACCTTGCCGTTCGTGTCGGCGACGGCGATGGTGTTGGTGCCGGTACGGAGCTGGTCCGTGACGTCCACGACGATGGGGTGGCGCCAGTTCTCCAGGTTCGGATCGGGCTCGCGGCCGCCCACCTCGGTGCCGTTCACCCACGCGGTGAATCCGTCGTCGCCGGTCATCACCAGGCGCGACCCGGCCGGCACGCTCGTCAGGTCGAAGGTGCGCCGGAAGTAGCGGGTGCCGGCGGGGGCGCTCGTGGCGGGGTCGCCCTCGGGATACCAGATCCAGTTCGTGCCGGTCAGGTCCGGCGCGGTGGAGTCCTGTGCCGGTGCGCCGATCCACGACGCGTGCCAGCCGGTGAACGCGGTCTCGAACCAGGCGGTGCCGCTCCACGGCGACCATCGGCCGTGCGCGTCGGCGACGCGGACGCGCCAGGTGTACCGGGTGGCGGGGCTGAGCGCGGGCCCGCCGTACGACACGTCGTAGCTGCGCGCGCCGGCGACCTTCCCGGAGTCCCAGACACGGTGTCCACCCGCACGGACCTCGATCCGGTACGCGGTCTGCCGCTGGCCGCGCTCGGCGGAGCCGAGCAGCCAGCCCAGCCGGGGCTTGGCCGCGGCGACCGCGATCGGGTTCGTCGCGTGCTCGGTCTCCAGGTCCGACACGCGCAGCCCGGTGTCGGCGTGCGCCGCCGGCGCCGCCGCGACCACCAGTACGGCGGCGGCCAGGACCGGTGCTAGGCGCCCCATCCCGCCGCCTGCCCTTCTCTTCGCTCGTCGCGGACCTTTTCGAAGTAGCCGGACCGGGCGTAGGCCGCCATCGGGTCCGGATCCAGGCCCATCTCCTCACGCAACTCCGCGAGGAGCGGGCGGACGTCGGTGTTGTAGGCGTCCATGAACACCGCGTTGGCGCCCAGCACATCCCCGGCCCGCTGCGCGGAACCCAACGCCTCCCCATCGACCAGCAGCGCCTTGGCCGTGGCCTCCTGAACGTTCATCACCGAACGGATCTGACCGGGAATCTTCGGCTCGATGTTGTGACACTGATCGAGCATGAACGCGATCTCGTCGCTGAACCCGCCGCCCTGGATGACCTCGTGCATGATCCGGAACAACTGGAACGGATCGGCCGCACCGACCATCAGGTCATCATCGGCGTAGAACCGGGAGTTGAAGTCGAACCCGCCGAGCTTCCCCTCCCGCAACAAGAACGCCACGATGAACTCGATGTTCGTCCCCGGCGCGTGATGCCCGGTGTCGACGACCACCTGCGCCTTGGGCCCGAGCTTGAGGCAGTGGGCGTAGGAGGTGCCCCAGTCCGGCACATCGGTGCTGTAGAACGCCGGCTCGAACAGCTTGTACTCCAACAGGAACCGCTGGTCGTCTCCGAGCCGCTCATAGACGGCGGCCAAGGCCTCGGCGAGCCGGTCCTGCCGGGCCCGGATGTCGTCCTGACCCGGATAGTTCGTGCCGTCGGAGAACCACAGCTTCAAGTCCCGCGACCCGGTCGCGTCCATGATGTCGACGCAATCCAGCAGATGGTTCAACGCCTTCTTACGTACGGCCGGATCCGGGTTGGTGACACTGCCCAGCATGTAGTCGTTGTCCTGGAAGACGTTCGAGTTGATCGCCCCCACCCGCACACCACGGTCACGGGCGTAGACGGCCAGCGCGGCGTAGTCCTCCACCCGATCCCACGGGATGTGCAACGCCACCGTCGGCGCCACACCCGTGAACCGATGCACCTGCGCCGCATCATCGATCTTCTCCTGCGGCGTACGCGGCACACCCTCCTGCGAAAACACCTTGAAACGCGTGCCCGAGTTCCCGTACGCCCACGACGGCGTCTCGATGTGCTGGGTGCGCAGTGCCGCTTTGACGGCCTTTGTGTCGGTCACAAGAAACCCCGGTTCCTACGAGCTTCATGCCAGGTGGAAAGCCGTCGGACGCACGGGGCGGGGCCACCGGCCCCGCCCCCGCGCCGAGCGTCCTAGAAGTGGTAGTTGTCGATGTTGCTCTTGTCGAAGACGGTCGGCGGGCCGAGGATGACCTCGCCGTCCTTGCCGATCGTGCGCGAGCCGAGCTTGCCGGCCTTGAACGTCTCCCCCTGGGCGCCGGTGATCTGCCCGGAGACGAGCGCCGCGGCCGCGTACGCCGCGAGGTAGCCCAGGTTGCCCGGGTCCCACAGCTCGAACTTGTGCACGGTGCCGTCCTTGACGAACTTGCGCATCTGGTTCGGCGTGCCCAGGCCGGAGACCTCGACCTTGCCCTTGTACTTCGAGCTCGAGACGTAACGGGCCGCGGCGGCGATGCCGACCGTGGTCGGGGCGATGATGCCCTTCAGGTCCGGGTATGCCTGGAGCAGACCCTGGGTCTGCTGGAACGACTTCTGGTCATCGTCATCGCCGTAGGCGACCTTGACGAGCTGGATGCCGGAGTACTCCGGCTTCTTCAACTCGTCCTTCATGAACTCGATCCAGGTGTTCTGGTTCGTCGCGTTCGCCGTCGCCGACAAGATCGCGATCTTGCCCTTGCCGCCGATCAGGTCCGACATCACCTTGATCTCGCTACGCCCGATCTCCTCGGAACTCGCCTGGTTGATGAAGACGTCCCGGCACTCCTTGGCGGCATCGGAGTCATACGACACCACCGCGATCTTCCGCGACATCGCCTGCTTCAACGGCCCGCATACGGCGTTCGGGTCGTTGGCCGCGATGAGGATCGCGTCCTGCCGCTGCTGGATCAGCGTGTTGAGGTAGGAGATCTGCGACGACGCCGACGCGTCGGACGGGCCGACCTCCTTGGCCTGGGCGTAGAAGCCCTTGGCCGCGGCGATGCCGGCGTTGTCGACGATCGTCTCGTACGGGTTGTTGACCTGCTTCGGCAGGAACGCCAGCTTCAGGTTCTGCTTGATCGGGGCGTTCGGGTCGGCCTTCTTGCCGCTCGTCGCGGCGTTGCCGCCGTCCTTCGCGGTCGAGTTCTTGGTCGTGCCGCCGCACGCGGCGGCTCCCACGGCGAGCGCGGCCACGAGCGCCACGGCCGCCATTGGACGTTTCAGCATGTCAACTCCCTTGCGTGGAGGAGGAGGCGGTGAGGGACCCGCGGGGAATTCGCCGCGCCTCGCGTACCGCCGCCACGATCCGCGGCGTGAGCACCGAGACGATGAGGAGCAGTCCCGTGACGATCGACTGGATCTCGGTCGCGACGTCGCGGAGCATGAGCAGGTTGCGGAGCAGGCCGATCAGCAGGACGCCGGCGACGACGCCGCCGAGGGTGCCCTTGCCGCCGTCGAAGTCGACCCCGCCCAGCAGCACCGCCGCGATGACGGCCAGCTCCATGCCCAGGCCGTTGTCGGCGCGGGCACTGCCGTACCGCAGGGTGTAGATCACTCCGGCGAAGGCCGAGACCACACCGGAGATGACGAAGAGCAGCAGCTTGATGCGCTTGACCCGGATGCCGGCGAAGAACGCGGCCTCCTCCTGCGCACCGATCGCGAAGATCGCCCGGCCCGCACCGGTCGCGTGCAGGACCGCCGCGGTGAGCAGGGCCAGCACGACGAACAGCGCGAAGGGGTACGGGATCGGGGTGCCGGGCACGGTCTTGGTGGCCAGGTCCGCGTAGTTCTGCGGGAACTCCGCGACCGCCTTGGTCCCCAGCAGGACGTAGGCGAGCCCGCGGTAGAGGGTCATCGTGCCGATCGTGACGGCCAGCGACGGCAACCCGAGCCGCGTGACGAGCAGTCCGTTGACCAGCCCGGCGACCGCGCCGACGACGATCAGCAGCGGGACGATCGTCTCGATCGCCCAGCCGGCGTCCCACAGGGCACCGAGCAGCGCGCTGGACATGCCGAGTACGGAGGCGACGGACAGATCCACCTCGGCCGCCACGACCAGCAGGGTCATGGGCAATGCGATCAGCGCGATCTCGGACAGGTCATCGAGGGCGAAGGAGAGGTTGTCGCTCGTGGCGAAGTCGGGCGTGCCGAGGGAACCGCCGACGAACACCACGATGAGCAGCGCCGTGACGATGACGTCCCAGCGGATCAGCCGGGTACGGAGAGCCGGTGCGGTCTTGGCGGACGCGTCAGGCGCCATGGCGGGCGTTCCTCCTTCGCAGCGCGCGGGTGACGCGCAGGGACAGCAGACGATCGACGCTGATGGCCAGGAGGAGCAGCAGGCCGGCGATGGCGTCCTGCCAGAAGGAGTTGACCTTCAACACCACCAGGACACTGCCGATCGTGGTCAGCAACAACGCACCCAACGCCGCGCCGTACACACTGCCCAGCCCGCCCACGATCGCCACACCACCGACCACGACCGCCGAGACCACCTTCAACTCCCAGCCGTGCGCCGCATCCGCCACCACCGTGCCGAACCGCGCCAGCCACAACACCCCGGCCAACCCGGCCAGCACACCGCTGACCACATAGGCCGTCAGGATCCGCTTGCGGATCGCGATCCCCGCCAGCCGCGCCGCGTCGGGATTGGAACCGATCGCGTAGAACTCCCGGCCCGAGGGGAACGAACGCAGGTAGTACCCCACACCCACCATCACCACGAGCGTGATCAACGGCAGATACGGGATCCCCAGCACACTCCCGCTACCCAGCTCCAGCAGCGAAGACGGCACGTCCGCGGCGTTGATCTGCTGCCCGTGCGCCCAGTAGTAATCCAGGCCCTGGATCACATACAGCGTCCCAAGCGTCACCACCAGCGCCGGCACCTTGAAGAAACTGACCAACACCCCGTTGACCAGCCCGCACACCGCACCGATCGCCATGCCCAACACCAGCACCAAGACGATGTTCCGGTCATGACCGAGCACGAACTTGCCCGACGCGAACGCGACGAGCCCCACCACCGACCCGACCGACAGATCGATGTTGCGGGTCACCACCACCATCGTCTGCCCGACCGCCAGCAACGCCAGGATCGAGGCGTTCAGGAAGATGTCCTTCACGCCCTGCGTCGACAGGAACGAGGAGTTGACGGCGGTCGTGACTCCGACGAGGACGATGAGCGCGGCGACGATGCTCAGCTCGCGGGCGCGCAGGACGGTGTCGACGAGGCGCCGTCCGCCGGCGTCGCCGGGTCCGGCCGCGGCGGTGGTCGCGGTGGTCGTGGCCATCAGACCGCCTCCTCCCGGGTACGGCCGGTCGCGGCCGCCATCACGGTCTCCTCGGTCGCCTCGTCCCGTGGGATCTCGGCGGCGAGCCGGCCCTCGTGCATGACGAGCACCCGGTCGGCCATCCCGAGCACCTCCGGCAGGTCGGAAGAGATCATCAGCACGGCGAGGCCGTCGGCGGCGAGTTGCGACAGCAGCCGGTGCACCTCCGCCTTGGTGCCCACGTCGATGCCCCGGGTCGGCTCGTCCACGATCAGCGCGACCGGCTCGGTGGACAGCCACTTGGCGAGCACGACCTTCTGCTGGTTGCCGCCGGACAGCACGCCGACGGTGTCGCTGAGACGGGCGTACTTGAGCTGGAGCCGGATCGCCCAGTCGGCCGCCCGATCCCGTTCGACCTTCCGGGAGATCACCGGTCCGCGACGCAGGGAGCTCAACTGCGTCAGACCGATGTTGCGCTCGATCGAACCGTCCATGACCAGCCCCTGCTGACGCCGATCCTCCGGCACCAGCGCGATTCCCGCCGACATCGCGGCGGTGGGACTGCCGCCCGGCAGCCGCCGACCGCCGACCATGACGGCCCCGGCGTCGTAGCGGTCGATGCCGAACACGGCGCGGGCGACCTCGCTGCGACCCGCCCCGACGAGCCCGGCGAGCGCGACGATCTCTCCGGCGCGCACCTCGAAGGACACATCGGTGAAGACGCCCTCGCGGGTCAGCCGGGACACCTCCAGCACGGGGTCGCCGAGTGTGGTGTCCTGCTTGGGATAGAGCGTGTCCAGTTCGCGGCCGACCATCCGCTGGACGAGGTCGTCGGGCGTGAGGCCGTCGAGGTCCTCGGTGGCGATCAGCCGCCCGTCGCGCAGTGTCGTCACCCGCTGGCAGATCTCGAAGATCTCCTCCAACCGGTGGGAGATGAACAGCAGCGCACAACCCTGGTCCTGAAGAGTGCGGGAAACCGTGAACAGCCGCGCGACCTCATTACCCGACAGCGCCGCCGTCGGCTCATCCATGATCAACACCCGGGCATCACGAGAAATCGCCTTCGCGATCTCCACGATCTGCTGGTCCGCGATCGACAACCCACGCGCGGGACGGTCCGGATCCAACGCCACACCCAGCCGCTCGAACAACCTCGCCGTCTCCGCACGCAACGCCCGACGATCGATCCGCCCGAAACTCGCCCGCGGCTGACGGCCCATGAAGATGTTCTCCGCGACCGACAGATCGGGGAACAACGTCGGCTCCTGATAGATCACCGCGACACCCGCCTGCTGCGCGTCACCGGGGCCGCGGAACTCCCGCGGCCGCCCGTCGAGCAGGACGGTGCCCTCGTCCGGCCGGTGCACCCCGGCCAGGATCTTCACCAGCGTGGACTTGCCCGCGCCGTTCTCCCCGGCGAGCGCGTGGATCTCGCCGCCGCGCAGGTCGAGCGACACGCCCCGCAGGGCCTGGACGGCGCCGAACGACTTGCCGACGTTCTCCAGAGCCAGGATCGGAGGCGGCTCGCTCATGCTTCGCTCCCGGAAGTGAACGATGTAAAAACGTTTTAACGAAGTTGACCCGGGACGCTAAGTCTGACCGGGAGCTACGTCAAGGGGTCGATCCGCCCCCCGCCCCTGACCCTCCGTGGCCATCAAGGCTCTGAGCTGCTGTTATGCGGAACAGATAACGAGAAAGTCACCATCGGCACTGCGTCGGCCGCTTCGCCCGGTCCCGGTTGACACGTTTTAATGAGTTCGCTTTAGTGAACGCCACTGGCTGGAGGAGGCGCGGCGATGGTGACCGTGGGCATCAAGGATGTCGCGCGGCGGGCCGGTGTGTCTCCCGGCACGGTCTCGAACGTGCTGAACCGCCCCGAGCGCGTCGCCGCCGCGACCCGCTCGCGCGTCGAAGAGGCCATCCGCGAACTCGGCTTCGTCCGGAACGGCTCGGCGTCGACCCTGCGCGCGGGACAGAGCCGGGCGGTGGGGCTCGTCGTGCTCGACGTCGGCAACCCGTTCTTCGTCGAGGTCGCGCGCGGCGTCGAGGACGTCGTCAGCGACCGCGACCACGCGGTCATCCTGTGCAACTCGGGCGAGTCGCCGGAGAAGGAGGCGCGCAACCTGCGGGTCCTGGCCGAACAGCGGGTCCGCGGTGTGCTCATCACTCCGGCGGGCGACGACACCTCCGATCTATTGCGGCTCCGCGAACACGGCGTCGCGGTCGTGTTCGTCGACCATTCGGCCTCCGGTGACGTGTGCTCGGTCGCCGTGGACGACGTCGCCGGCGGCGAGCTCGCGGTGCGTCACCTGATCGAGAAAGGCGCGCGGCGGCTCGCGTTCGTCAGCGGCCCGAAGGCGATACGCCAGTGCAGCGACCGGCGGCGCGGAGCCCTGCGGGCGCTGGAGACGTCCGACCTTCTGCCCGGCGACCTGACCGACATCGTCGTCCCGGAGATGAACGCGCACGGCGGGCAACTCGCCGCCCGTACCCTCCTCGACGAGGGGCTGCCGGACGCCGTGTTCTGCGCGAACGACCTGCTCGCCCTCGGCGTGCTGCGCGTCCTGCTCCAGGCGGGCGTGCGCGTCCCCGAGGACGTCGCGCTCATCGGCTACGACGACATCGAGTTCAGCTCGGCCGCCGCCGTACCCCTCAGCTCGATCCGTCAGCCGACGTACCAGCTCGGCAAGATCGCCACCGAGCTGCTCCTGGACGAGTGCGACGACCCGGCCGGCCACGCGCACCAGCAGATCATGTTCCAGCCCGAGCTGGTCGTCCGCGAGTCGAGCGGCTGAGATGGCGGGTACCTACGCCGCGGTCGACCTCGGTGCCTCCAGCGGCCGGGTGATGGTGGCACGCGTCGGCGCCGGCGAACTCGTCCTCCGCGAGGCGCACCGGTTCCCCAACGAGCCGGTGCGCGTCGCCGGGACGCTGCACTGGGACGTGCTCGGCCTGTACCGCGAGGTGCTCGCCGGGCTGCGGGCGGCCGACGCCTGCGACGGGGTTGGCGTCGACTCCTGGGCGGTCGACTACGGCCTGCTCGACGAGGACGGCGCCCTCATCGGCAACCCGGTCCACTACCGCGACGGCCGTACGGACGGCGTCCTGGAACGCGTGGTCGCCGAGGTCGGCGCGGACACCCTGTACGGCGTGAGCGGCCTGCAGTTCCTGCCGTTCAACACCGTCTACCAGCTGCTGTCCTCCCCGCTGCCCCCGCAGGCCCGTACGCTGCTGATGGTCCCGGACCTGCTCGCGTACTGGCTGACCGGCGCGATCGGCGCCGAGGTGACGAACGCCTCGACCACCGGCCTGTACGACGTGCGGGCCGGCGCGTGGGCGTACCCGCTGATCGAGCGGCTCGGCCTGCCGCCCTCCCTGTTCCCGCCGCTGCGGCCGACCGGCTCCCCCGTGGGCACGCTGCGCGCCGACGTCGCCGCGGGCGCCGGTCTGCCGTCCTCGCTGCCCGTCACCGCCGTCGGCTCGCACGACACGGCCTCGGCCGTCTTCGCGGTACCCGCCGCCGACGAGCGTTTCGGGTACGTCTCGTGCGGCACGTGGTCGCTGGCCGGGGTGGAGCTGACCGCTCCGGTGCTGTCCGCCGAGAGCCGCGCCGCCGGGTTCACCAACGAGGTCGGCGTCGACGGGACGATCCGCTACCTGCGCAACATCATGGGCCTGTGGCTGCTGCAGGAGTCGCTGCGCGCGTGGGGCGAGACGGCGTCGTCGCTGTCGTCCCTGCTGGCCGCCGCGGCCGAGGCGCCGCCGTTCGCCGCGCTCGTCGACCCGGGTGACCAGGAGTTCCTGCCGCCGGGCGATATGCCGGCCCGCATCGCCGCGCACTGCGAGCGCACCGGACAGCGTCCGCCGGCCGGCCGCGCCGAGACGGTCCGCTGCATCCTGGAGAGCCTGGCCCTCGGCCACCGCGCGGCGATCCGTGAGGCGTCGCGGCTGTCCGGGCGCGCGGTCGACGTGGTGCACATCGTGGGCGGCGGGGCACGCCACGCGCTGCTGTGCCGGCTGACCGCCGACGCCTGCGGCCTGCCGGTCGTCGCCGGCCCGGTGGAGGCCACCGCCATCGGCAACGCACTGGTCCAGGCCCGCGCGGACGGCTACGACGGTGACCCCCGCGATCTCGTCCGCCGCACCCAGGAGCTCGTCACGTACGAGCCACGCGGCGACGAGACCGCCTGGGACCGCGCCGCCGCGCGCATCGGCCTGCCGTAGAGCTCATCCCCCGCCGGCCGGCGGGGGCACGGCGAAGGCACCGGCGGACGCGGCGAGAGCGGCGGTCCTGGCCGCGTGGTCGGGCAGGTGCGGGTCCGGTGGCGTGCGCAGAAGCACCAGCTGGTGGTACACCGGCGCGGTCGCGGCGATGAGCAGCCGCCGGGCGTCGGTGTGCGGCGGGAGTTCGCCGCGCCGGACGGCGCGGTCGACGATGACCTCGCAGCGGGCGTACCGGTCCTCCCAGAGCCGCCGCTGCGCGTGGTCGGCCTGCTCCGAGCGGAACGACGCGGCGATCAGGGCCGCCATGACCGGCGGCTCCGCGGTCAGGGCCGCCTGGATCTCCTGGTTCAGCGCCGCCAGGTCGCCGGTCAGCGAGGCGGTGTCCGGCGGCTGCCAGTCGTCGTCGCCGGCCGCGTCGAGGACGTCGGCGAGCAGGCCGCCGACGTCGCCCCAGCGCCGGTACACGGTCGCGCGGTGCACGCCCGCGCGGGCCGCGACGGCGTCCATGGTGAGCCCGTCGTAGCCGTGCTCGCCGAGCTCCGCGCGGACCGCGTCGAGCACCTGCGTACGGATGCGGGCGGTACGGCCACCGGGCCGGCGCCGGGTCGGCGGGGCGTCGTTCGGTCCTGGCGCTGCGGAAGTCATCGCCGGTAACCCGTTTGCTCGGTCGGACGGTGTCATGCCAGTATCTTAATGCGTCGCTTGTCGCACTAAGACACATCTTCTCAGGAGGGAGACTCGATGCCGGCCGTTCCCGCCGACCCGACCGTGCTGCATCCGATGCCCGGGCAGCCGCGGGTGGTGCTGCTGAAGCCGCTGATCACCTCGCCGCTGATCGAGGTCGGGGAGTTCTCCTACTACGACGATCCGGACGACCCGACCGCCTTCGAGACCCGTAACGTGCTGTACCACTACGGGCCGGAGAAACTGGTCATCGGGAAGTTCTGCGCGCTGGGTGAGGGCGTGCGGTTCATCATGAACGGCGCCAACCACCGCATGGACGGCCCCTCGACGTTCCCGTTCCCGATCATGGGTGGTTCGTGGGCCGAGCACTTCGACCTCATCACCGGCCTGCCCGGGCGGGGTGACACCGTGGTGGGCAACGACGTCTGGATCGGCTACCGGGCCATGGTGATGCCCGGCGTCCGCATCGGCCACGGGGCGATCGTCGCCTCCGGTTCCGTCGTCGTCGACGACGTCCCCGACTACGGCATCGTCGGCGGCAACCCGGCCAGGCTCATCCGCCGCCGCTACAGCGACGCGGACATCGACCGCCTCCTGGCCCTGGCCTGGTGGGACTGGCCGCTCCAGCACATCACCGAGCACATTCCCACGATCATCTCCGGCGGCATCGACGACCTGGAGAACGCCGCGGACCGCTGACCGGCCCCGGCGAAGGACGACCAGTCACTGAGAATCGAGTTGCCGACGTGCCTGCCTCCCCCCATCACGACCCGTTCGCCGGCTGGCTTCGCGGCCATGCCGTCCCGCTCACCCACCTCGACCCCGAGGCGCCGCTCGACGACCTCGAGCCGCTGGGCGACGTCATCGGCGACGCGCGTGTCGTCGCGATCGGCGAGAACTCCCACTTCATCAACGAGTTCGCGCTTCTGCGCCGGCGCATCCTGCGGTTCCTGGTCGAACGCCGCGGCTTCGCCGTCCTGGCCTTCGAGTACGGCTTCAGCGAAGGCTTCCCCCTCGACGCGTGGGCGCGGGGCGAGGGCACGGACGACGACCTGTCGGCCCGCACGGCCGCGGCGATCCCCGTGGGCCTCGACGAGCCGCTGCGCTGGATCCGCCGGCACAACCGCACGACCTCGCGACCGGTGCGTTTCGCCGGGATCGACGTTCCGGCGGCCGGCGGGTCGCTGCTTCCCGCCCTGGCTCCGGTCGCCGACTACCTGCGCGAGATCGATCCCGAGGTCCTGCCGGCGGTCGAGACGGCGATGCGGATCGCCGAGACGTTCGCCGGCGACTCCGCGGCCGTGGCCGCGCCCGCGTGGGCGCGCCTGGCCACCGCCGACCAGGACGCCCTCAGCGCGGTCCTGATGCGGCTGCTCATCCGGTTCCGCTCCGTCGAACCGCTGTACGTCTCCCGCGGCGACCAGCGGAGCTACGACATCGCCCTGCGACGCCTCGAAGGCGCCTGCCACGGGGACTACACGTTCCGCGCCATGGCCGAGCTGTTCGCCGGCACCGGCCTGACCGCCGACACCTCGGCCCGGGAGGTCTACATGGCCGGTTCGGTCCGCTGGCACCTGGAGCGCCTCGAACCGGGGACCCGCGTCGTGCTGGCGGCCCACAACGCCCACCTCCAGACGTCGCCGATCTCCTTCGACGGTCACCTCACGGGACTGCCGATGGGACAGCACCTGCGCGGCATGCTGGGCGACGACTACTTCGCCCTCGGCCTGACGAGCACCGCCGGCCACACGGCGGAGATGCGCCGCGACGAGAACGCGCGGTTCGGCTTCGTCGTCGACGACACCCCGCTGGAGCCGCCCGAGCCGGGAAGCGTCGAAGCCGCCTTCGCCGACGCCGGCCTCGGGCTCGCCGTCGCCGATCTCCGCCGGGCCCGCCGCGAACTCCCCGGCGGCACCGGTCCCGACCGCATCCGGATCCAGAGCGCCTACGTGCACACCCCCGTCCTGGAGGCGTTCGACGGCATCCTCAGCACCTCGACCTCCACCGTGGCCGACGACGTCAAGGGCTGAGAATCCCGCCCCGTCTCCTCCGTCACTCAGGACACGAGCGAGCACTTAGGTAGATTTTTTACTCATATCTACATCAGATGGTAACTTGCCTACCCATACGGTGACCTGCGGCATTAAGGTGCGTGCATGCGTTTTGTCCCCCTTGCCGCGGTCTTTGCCGCCCTGATCGCGGTCCTCCTCCCTGCTCCTGCATCAGCGATCACCAATGGCACGCCCGACGGCGAGACGCACCCGGCCGTGGGCGCCATGGTCAACGCCAAGGCGTACGCCGACGGCACCTGGTCGTACTGCACCGGCACGCTGATCTCGCCGACCGTCTTCCTCACCGCCGCCCACTGCGGTAAGAACGGCCAGAAGACCGCGCTGGTCTCGTTCTCCAGCCACTACCAGCTCGGCTCCGGCGTCTACGTCGGCCGTTACGTGGCCGACCCCGACTACACCGAGAAGTCCGATCTCCACGACATCGCGGTCGTCGTCTTCAGCACTCCCATCGCCGGCATCAAGCCCGCACGCCTGCCGACCGCGGGGCTGCTGGACCGGCTCGAGGCCAACGGCACCCTGGGCAAGTCGGTGTTCACCCCGGTGGGCTACGGCTCGGCCCTGCCGACCGGCGACGGGAAGACGTACCACTACTCCGACACCCGCCGTCTCACGTCGATCTCCTTCGGCAGCCTCACCCGCTCGTGGCTCAAGCTGTCGATGGACGGAAAGAAGGACGGCAGCACCTGCTTCGGCGACTCGGGCGGCCCCAACTTCCTCGGCGGGCCCACCTCCGACCTGGTCGTGGCCACCACGATCAGCGGTGACGACGACGCGTGCCGGATGACCAACCTCGACTACCGGCTCGACACGCCCACGGCGCGGGCGTTCCTCGGCAAGTACGTCACCCTGCCCTGACCGATTCGTCGCGGGAACCGGCGGCATCCGCGATCATGCTGCCATGGGCGGGTTCGTGGCTTTGATAATCGTGCTGCTGTTCGTCGCCGGTGTCGTGGTCGCCGGGACCGTCGTGCTCTTCCGCGCCTTGGGTGCCGCGAGCATGAAGGCCGAGCGGCGCCGCCTCGACGCGCTCTACGCCTGGACCATGGCCAGCGGGTGGCGGATGCACGAGGGCGACGCCGCCACCCGCTGGCGGCCACGACTCGCTCACCTGCGGGGATTCCGGATGCGGCGGTTCGCGTACGGGACCGTTGGCGTGCTGCCGGTGACCGCCGCCGACTGCCGGTACGAGACCACGAGCACCAACTCCCAGGGCACGCAGACGATCGAGGTCAACCTGGCGGTGTTCGTCGCGACGCTGCCGGGGATGTGGCCCGAGATCACGGTCGGCAACCGCAGCCTGGGCTCGCGGGTACTCCAGTCCCTCGGCGGGCATTCGGGGACCGAGATCGGGCATCCGGAGTTCGACCGGCGCTTCCGCGTGGACGCGGCCGACCCGTACGCGGCGCGGGCGCTCCTGTCCCCCGCCCTCATCGACGCGCACCTGCGCGACCAGGCGCCGAACTGGAGCATCAGCGGCGGCGAACTCATGGTCGTCGAGAGGCACCGCCTCACGCCCGAGCACATCCCGCCGGGCGTGGACCGGCTCCGCCGGCTCGCGGCCGTCCTCGGCGTACCGAGCTAGGTCCACCGCCCTGGGACGTTGGTCGATCTGGTCACGGGTGGTCTGCCGCCGGTCGCGGCTCTACGCGCCCGCGTCCTCGACGCGTCCGTCCTGCTCCACGGCGACGGCCCGGACATTCCCGTACCCGTGGAGGCGCCGATCCGAGGTTCCGGCGGCCGCCGGCGTCCGGCCGGGTCGGACTCACGGACGTGAGTCCGACCCGGCGCGACACCGCCCTGATGACCGCCGGCGGCCGTCAGTGCCGTGCGAACTGCCTGGCGACGGTCCGGAAGATCCGCTCCGGCTCGTCGTGGTGGTACACGTGCACGGTCGCGTTGACGTGATCGCTGTTGCCGCTGATCTGCCAGGCCGACGGGTGCTCGAACCCGGGGTCGCGGATGTCCAGGCCGATCGAGGACAGGTCGTCGAAGGTCGCGTCGGTGTAGTAGTCGCCCACACCCTGCCTCTCGTACAGACGGAAGGACAGCTTCACCTTCTTCTTGCCCTTCACGAACTGGGTGACGTCCACCGGGCCCTGCCGGTCCGAGCCGTTGATCCACATGAAGTTGAACCAGTCGGTGACGTCGGACTCCCAGATGACCTGGTCATCGATCAGCACCTGCTTGAAGTGATAGCCGCCCAGGCCGCCGTAGAACGGGTCGCGGTGCCACCACGACAGCTCGTACCGCGGCGACGTCGGGTCGACGGTGACCTCCTGGGAGGCCTCCGCGTAGTCGCCGGTTCTGGTGCCGACATGCGGGGCGACGGTCAGCGCGAGGCGTCCGTCGCCCTGGCGCGGGCCCTGGCTGGGGTCGGTGAGGTTCTCGCCGGTGAGCTGGGTGCCGTACGAGATCACGCCGTCGATCTTGTGCTCGCGGGTGTAGCGCATGCCGACGTCCAGCACGTCGTTGACGTACCGCGCCGTGGGCGCGAGCACGCTGTCGAGCAGCCGGCCGGAGTAGTCGAGCAGGATGAGGCTGAGGTGCTTCTGCTCGGTGAGCGTCCGGATGGCGTCGAGGTTCGCCGCGACGGCCGACGCGTCGTTGGTGTTGTTGTCCTTGCCCAGGTAGGGGTACACGACGCCGTCGATGACGTCGCCGTACGTCGCGTAGAAGCCCGGGTTCGTGGCGGTGCCGTAGTACGCGATCGTGTACAGGCCCAGGTCCGGGTTGATCGACTTGGTGATCTGCCGCATGCGGCTGAGGTAGTCGTGGGTGAAGAGCTTGGCGTTGTCGGAAGCCAGGAAGTCGTCGATGGCCCAGGCGACCACGTTCGAGTACGTCTTCGACAGCCGCGCGACCTGGTCGGCCCAGGTGAGGAAGTCGGTCTCGTACGGGCGGGAGCAGCGGCCCGCGAGGTGCGCGTCGTCGTTGGGGAAGCATTCGCTGGGCGGCGCGAGGCCCACCCAGACGCGAATGCCGGCGCGCTGGGCGGCCGGGGCGAACTCGTCCTTCAAGTCGGCCCAGTCGGTGGGCATGTCCCACACCGTGTAGTAGAAGGTGTTGACGTGTAGTTCCTTCAGCCGCTTGATGAGCCGGGGCGTGTCGATGTGCCGGTACCCGTCCTTGCGCGGCTTGGCCTCCCGCACCTGCGTGCCGATCGTGTTGCCGCCGGGGTGCGTGGCCCGGACACCGTCGGCGGGGACCCAGGGCCGGTTCGTGGTCGGCGCGGCCGGAAGGGCGGCCGGGCGCGCCGTACGCGCCGTACGCGCCGGGTGGGCGGCGCTCGCGGCGCCGCCGGTGGTGAGGACCGCGGCGAGCGCGGCGGTGACGGCGAGCCGGGCGGTGGAGGTGAGGGATCTTCGCATCGTGACTCCTTCGTGGGGGACGTCAGGAGAAGCGGTCGATGAGGTGGGCCGGGACGTGACGTCCGGCCCGGACCGGTCGGTGCGACGGGAGCGGAGGCGATCCGCGCGAGGTGGGGCGTGCCCGGCCGGCGGGTGGGAGTCGGGAGAGAACGGCTTGGGGAACACGACCGCCGAGGTCAGGCCCGACCGGCGGTGGTCGTGGCACTCCGGGAGCGCGCCCTCCTTCGCGCATCCCGCTTTATTCGGTATTTCGTAAATATATTCGGCTTACTGAATATGTGTATCAGGGTGACGTGGACCACGCAAGAGCCGTTCAGGACGGCATCGCGCCCACCGTGGCACCGGCGTTCCGCCGGCTCCGTGACGTGCGCGGAGGGTCGGCGCGGCCGGCGCATGGTGGGCCGACGGTCCGCGAGCGCTCGGCGTGCCGCGGCCGCCGATCCAGCAGATCACCGGTCGCGTCGCCGCCGTCAGCGCCGAGCCGATTCCGCACGCGATCGCTCCGGCCGGAGGGCGACGGGTACCCGCGGCAGCGCGGTGAGCATGTCGCGCAGCACCGCCGGCGAGGAGGCGGACGCCGGGAAGAGCTTGACGGCGTCGGCGCCCATCTCCATGGCGCGAACCCACTCCCCCGGCGTCGATCAGGGTCTCGGCATGACCTCCCCGCGACACATCACATCTCCCGCGCCGTCAGCGGTACACCGGATCGGAATGGCCGGCGAGGTGCGCGAGCGCCCGAGCCAGTTGGGCGGACGTGGGCAGACCGTCGATGTCGGTGGCGGACTGGACGACCAGCGCCGCGACGGTCGCCGCCTCCGCCAGCGCGCGGTCGGGCGGGACCTCGCGCAACAGCGCGGAGAGCAGCCCGGCCGCGAAGGCGTCGCCCGCGCCCACCGGATCCGTCACCGGTACGGGGAACGCGGGCCGTGCCCACGTGCCGGCGGCGTTCGTCAGCACCGTCGACTTGTCGGGGTACTTGACCACCACGCCCTCGACACCGCCGTCGCGCAACGTGCGCACCGCGCGTTCCGCGTCCTGTCCGGTCAGCATCTCCAACTCGTCGGCGCCGGCCAGCACCAGATCGGCCTGGCCGAGCAGGGGACCCACTACCGTGCGCCAGCGATCCGGAGCGCCGAGTTTGTGGCGGACGTTCGGGTCGAACGAGACCATCACTCCCTCGTCGCGCGCCGTGTCGATCAAGTGTCTGGTCAGCCGGTGGGTCGAGTCGGAGAGCATGGCGGTGATGCCGGTGAGGTGGAGCAGCCTGGTGCCGGAGGGCAGCGGCGCGTGCACCGACTCCGGCGCGAGCGCCGACGCCGCCGAGCCGGCGCGGTGGTACTGCACGTCGATGCCGCGCGTCGCGTGGCTGTCGCGCAGCAGGAGGCCGGTGGGAGCCGTTGGGTGAACGGCGACCGTGGAGACGTCGACGCCTTCCGCGCGCATCATGCTCAGCACCGCGTCCCCTGCCGGGTCCGACCCCACCGAACCGATCCAGCGCACCGAGTGGCCGAGGCGGGCCAGCCCGATGGCGACATTGCTCTCGGCCCCGGCGACCGAGGACCCGAAGCGGCGTGCCCGCGCCAGCGGCACGCCCGGCTCGGCCAGCAAGAGCAACATCGCCTCGCCGCATGTCACGACCTCGGGCGTACCGGACATCGGCTCAGCTCTGGCCGGCCGAGACGTCGTGCTGGGACCACGGCAACGAGTCGCCGGCGTACTTCGCCGCACGCACGTCGCCCGAACGTGCGTGCCCCTCGAACAACTCCACCCGGCTGGCCCGGCCGCACACCCGGCCAAGACGCGCGCTCGCCTGCCGGTCGAGCACCTCCTGGTAGGTCACCGTCTTCAAATACTTACCGACCCACAACCCACCGGTGTAGCGGGCGGCTCCGCGGGTCGGCAGGACATGGTTCGTGCCGATCACCTTGTCCCCGTACGACACGCACGTGCCCTCGCCGAGGAACAGCGCGCCGTAGTTCCGCATCCGGTCCAGCGCCTCGCGGGGCGACGCGGTGAGCACCTCGACGTGTTCGCTGGCGAACTCGTCGGCCAGCCGGTACAGCTCGTCCAGGTCGGACACGACGTGCACCTGGCCGTGGTCGCGCCAGGCCGGCTCGGCCATGTCCCGTGTGGGCATCCCGGGAAGGATCTCGGCGATGTGCCCGATCACCTGGTCGGCGACGGAACGAGACGTGGTGATCAGGATGGCCGGCGAGTCCGGCCCGTGTTCGGCCTGGCTGAGCAGGTCCACCGCGACCACGAACGGGTCGGCGGTGTGGTCGGCGAGCACGAGGATCTCGGTCGGCCCGGCGAACAGGTCGATGCCCACCTCCCCGAACAACTGGCGTTTCGCCTCCGCGACGTAGGCGTTGCCCGGCCCCGCGAGCATGTCCACCCGGGCGATGGACTCGGTGCCCAGGGCCATCGCCACCACGGCCTGCACGCCACCGAGCAGATAGATCTCATCGGCGCCGGCCAGGTGCATCGCCGCCACCGTGGCGTCGGGTACCGCACCGCGGATCGGCGGCGTGCAGGCGGCGACCCGCCGTACGCCGGCCACCTTCGCCGTCACCACCGTCATGTGGGCCGATGCCACCAACGGGTACCGGCCGCCCGGCACGTACGCGCCGGCCGCGGAGACGGGGATGTGCCGGTGGCCCAGGCGTACGCCCGGCAGGGTCTCGACCTCGATGTCGGTCAACGAGTCACGCTGGTACCGGGCGAACTCCCGCACCTGCGTCTGCACGAAACGGATGTCGTCGAGAACCGTCTCGGGTACGCGCCCCACGATCCGCGCGATCTCCTCCTCGCCGAGCCGGAAGCTCGACGGCGACCAGGAGTCGAATCTCTCCGAGTAGGCCCGCACCGCTTCGTCACCACGCGCGCGGACGTCCTCGATGATGCCCGTCACCACGTCGGCCACGGCCGTCCGCTGCGCCGGGGCCGTCGTACTCGCCGCCTTCAGCACTACCATCCAGCACCTCCCAGTTTTCCGATGGCCGGCCGGAACCGGCGCGCCACACCTGCCAGATCCTCCAGCCGGCCGGAAGGGACCAGCGAGAGGTTGTAGAGGTTCACCGCGTGGACGCCCTGGGACATCAGCGCCGCGACGCCCGCGTCGACGACGTCCGGCGTCCAACCGGGGCTCCAGGTGAGTGAGACGGTGACCGGCGTCGGGGGCGGGGCGATCACCTCGCGTACGTCGGCGTCGAGACCGCCGGTCAGGTCCGCGCCGATCCCCACCGCGTCGGCCGCCGCCAGCCCCCGTCCCCATGCCCCCTGCAGGCGGGCGCCGTCCGCGTCGGCGAACACCAGCGGGCGGATCAGCGTCCCGGTGGCGCGCGCCGCGTCGCGTACCTCGTCGAGGAGCGCGTGTACGCCTTCGGCCCGCGCCAGGGCGATCCGGTCGAGCAGCGGGCCGGCCTCCGGCCCGGCGGCGGACCCGTACGAGGCCGACGCCTCGACCGCGGCGCGCAGGTCACCCGGCTCCACGCCGTGGCGCGCGAGCAGCGAACGGCAGTTCGCGCACGCGCACTGCGTGACCAGCCGCCGTGTTTCCTCGCGGACCGTGTCGATCTCCACCGCTACGGCGTAGCTCTGCTGCCAGGAGGGGAAGAAGACGGCTTCGAGGTCGAGCAGGCGCGGTGCGAACCGGGCGCAGACGTCGCGGACGAGGTCGGCCGCGAACCCGCGGACGCGCTCGCCGGCCGGGCAGAGCAGCTCCGTATGCGGACGGCCGTCGAATGTGGTGGTCGCGGTGTCGGGGTGCGCGGCGACCACGCCGGCGTCCTGGAGGACGACGAGCCAGCCGTGGAACGCCAGGCCGTGACGGTCGGTCGTCCGTCGGAGGCGATGCAGCGCCGCCTCGATCGCCTCGTCGACGACCCGTCCCGGCCGCAGCGCGCCGTACGCGCCGGCCTCGGCCTGCCAGTACATCGCGCCGGAGCGGCTGTGCGCGAACGTACGGTGCCGCGGCATCCATCGTCGGGAGGCGTGGTAGCGCAGGCACACCGACACCGCGCCCACCCCGAGCTCGTGGGCGAGCTCGCAGATCCGCTCCGCCCCCGTGAGCAGCACGTCCTCCGGGAAGACGTACACCGCTGAGGCGTCCACCGGTGCCATCCGGCGCAATTTTATCTCCCAAATATTGGATATATGATCGATATGTCGTGGAAGGGAGTGTGTCAGTGGCGTATCGGCGAGGCAAGACCTCGACCTCGCGAACTTCGACCGCGGAGCCGGTCGTCGAGAAGGCACCGGGCCGGGCGGGTCGCCGTCCTGGCGTCCCCGGCCCTCCGCCCGTGGCATGGAGGCCCCTGCCGGCCGGCGGGTCTACGCTGTGGCTGGCTGCCGGATCATCGTGCAGAACTCTCACAGCCCCCGCGGCCCCGTTGTGGCCGTATCGAGTTCGTCGCCCGGCGGCCGGGTCACGAATGACGGACTGGAGCACCAGTCCGTTCCCCGAGCACACCCAAGGACGGACGGGATGAGCCGCAGCCGGCAGGAGAGCGTCAGCGATGACGGATCGCGATCGGCGTATCCGCAGATGCCGCCTGAGGAGCCGCCGGCACGCGAGCGACCCCGGCCGGACCGCCCGTCGCCGACCCGCGCCTCCTCCCCCGCGGTCGGGCGTGCCCTGACGGTGCTGGAGACGCTCGTGGCCGAGAACGACGGGATGACGCTGACCACCCTCGCGCGGCGCACGGGCATCCCGCTCGCCACCTGCGCGGCGATCGTGAACACCCTGGAGGAGCGGGGGTACGCCGCCCGCCGCGTCGTGGGCCGCAGCCACTTCTGGCGGGCGACCTTCCGCCTGTACGGGCTGGGCGCCCAGCTCGTACGCAAGGCGGACGTGTCGACGGTGGCCCGTGACGAGATGCGCGCACTGGCGGACCGGCTGACGATGCCGGTGCACATCGGCATGCTGACCGGGTCGTCCGTGGTGTACGTGGCCAAGGAGGCCGGCGACGCCTTCATCCAGTTCAACACCTATCTGGGCAAGGTCTCGCCCTTCGACCTCACCGCCCTGGGAAGGGCCATCGCCGCCTACCTGCCCGAGGACGAGCTGGCCCCGCTGCTGTCCCAGTTGACGACCGGCAGCGGGCCGAACGCCCACGCGCCGGACCCGGCGGCCTTCCTACGCGACCTGGAGAAGGTGCGCCAGGACGGCTACGCCGTCGAGGACGAAGAAGAACAGGCCGACATCGGCTGTGTGGCCGCGCCGTTCTTCGACAACGAGGGCCGGGTGGCGGGCGCCGTCGGAGTGACCGGCTTCGCCCGGGACCTGCACGGGGATCGTCTGCGCCAGGTCGTCGACGGAGTTCTTGAGGTGGCCGGCCAGGTCTCCATGCGGCTCGGCCACCGCTCCGGCCAGGCCGACTGACCAGCCCAGGCTGCGTGAATCCGGCCCGGAACGGGCCGATATCTGACTCTTGTCCACCCGGAGGGGGTGCTGCTATCTTCCGATTGCCGGATTAGTTTTTAGTATTTCGAAGAAGGTGGCAGATGTCCGTCCGCCTCGCTCTGATCGGCCTCGGTGACATCGGCCTGGGCGCCCACCTACCGGCCGTGCTCCGCTCGACTGAGGCCGAGATCGTCGTCGCCGCCGACCTCGACGCGAGGCGGAGAGAGCAGGCTAAAGAACTGCTCGCCGGAAAGGCCAGAGTGGTCGACGACCCCTGGCCCGTACTCGCCGAAGCCGGCGTACGAGGGATCGTGCTCGCCACCCCGCCGTGGGTCACGCCCCGGCTGGCCGTACGGGCCCTGCGAGCCGACCTGTACGTACTCGCGGAGAAGCCGCTCGCCACGTCGTCCGCGGACGCCGCGGTGTACCGAGAGCTCACCGGCCCTCAACGTGGCCGGCTGCAGGCCGGCCTCACCTACCGTCACGACCCGGCCATCGCACGCCTCAGAGAGTGGATCGTCTCCGGCGTGCTCGGCGAGCCCCTCATGGCGCGCGCACACATCTACGACGAACCGCTGGACCGGGCCGACCAGGAGCACCTCGACCGCATCCGCGCCACGCTCGAACACGGCAGCCCGGTGACGCACGAGGGCTCACATGTCTTCGACTGGCTCGCCCACCTGTTCGGCGGCCCGGCGGAGAAGGTGGAAGGGGGCTGGCAGGTGCGGACGGATCCGGACTGGCCACGGGCCAACCTGGCCGGAGCCCGGTTGCGCTACCCGGGCGGTGCGACCGCGCTGGTCGAGTTCGGCTGGCTCGTCGAGGCGCTACCACGGTGCGAGATCACCGTGCTCGGGCCGCGCGGCCTCGCCACGCTCGACGGGCGCACCTTCACGCTGGAGCTGGCCACGGCCACCGAACGGCGGACGGTCCGGTTCCCCGGCGAGCGGATGGAGCGTTCCTTCGACCGGCAACTGAGCCGGTTCGCCGCGCTGGCCCGCGGCGAGACGCCCGCGGCGGAGCCGAGCCTGGAGGACGGCCTGTCCGCGTTGGCGACGAGTGAGCGGGTCGCCGCGTGCGCCGAGGGGGTGGCCGCGTGAACGCCGCGACACGCTGGGCGGAGACGGACCGGGAGAGGCTGGCGGCGCTGGCCGGCGAGGCTCTCGTGGTCCTGCCGATCGGGTCGACCGAGCAGCATGGGCCGCACCTGCCCACCGGCACCGACGCGCTGCTCGCGGCCACCGTGGCCGAGCGCGCCGCCGACCAGGCCGCCGAGACGAGTCCGCGTCCGATCGTGCTGGCCCCGCCGCTCCCGTACGGCTGCTCCGACCACCACCTGCCGTTCGGCGGCACGCTGTCGGTGTCGACGCAGACGCTCACGGCCGTGCTGGCCGAGGTGATCCGCTCGGCCGTCGCCGGCGGCGTACGCCGGTTGGTGATCGTCAACGGGCACGGCGGCAACACCGGTGTCTGCCACGCCGCGGCGTCCACGGCCGCCGCCCACCACCCGATCGCGGTGGCGCACGTGGACTACTGGCGGCTGGTCGAGCCACGCGACGCCGCGACGGCGCAGGTCTCCGACATCGGGCCGCCGGTCCCCGGTCACGCGGGTGCCTTCGAGACCGCGCTGGTCATGGCGGTACGCCCGGACCTGGTAAGGCCGGCGCCACAGCGTGACAGCCCGCCGGCGCCGCCGGCGCCACCAGGCCTGGAGCTGCACGATGCGACGGCATGGTCGTCCATCGACGGCTACACCGATCTGCCACACCGCGCCACCGCCGCGGACGGCCACGCCCGTCTGGACGCGGTCATCACGGCTCTGGCCGAACGGCTCGTGCTACTGGCGAGGACACTGTGATCGATTTCCACACGCACACGCCCTTGTGGCGCACCACGAGCTGGCTGGGCGGCGCGCCGTTCACCGCCGAGCAGTTCGTCCAGTTCATGGACGGCGCCGGCATCGAGGCGGCCGTGGTGCTGAGCCACGACGGCCTGTTCGACTTCACGCCCCAGGCGAACGACGACCTCGCCGGCTTCGTCGCCGCGTATCCGGACCGGCTCTTCGGGATGGGCACGGTGAACATCCGGCGACCCTCCGAAGCCGTCGCGGAGACCGAACGGATGCTGGGCGAGCTCGGCCTGCGGGGCATGAAGATCCACCCATGGTTGCAGGGCTTCAGCCCGCACGAGGCGATGCTGGACCCCGTCTGCGAGATCCTCGCCGCGCATGGCGGGATCCTGCTGTCGCACGACGGCACCCCGCCGTACTCGACCCCCGCCCAGATCGCGGCGCTGGCCCGGCGGCATCCGCGTCTGCCCGTGGTTCTCGGTCACGGCGGGCTGCACGACCTGTGGCGGGAGGCCCTGGCCATGACGTGCGAGACCGAGAACCTCTACCTGTGCCTGTGCGGCACTCCTCCCTACGCGGCGCGCAGAATCGTCACTCAGGCCCCCGCGCACAAGGTGCTGTTCGGTAGCGACGCCGGCCTCTCGGACCGGGCGTCCCAGGACTACGCCGTGGCCCGGGCCCGCGAGGTCGAGCTCTGGGGCATTCCCGAGACCCGGCGGCAGGCCGTTCTGGTCGACAATCCGCGCCGGCTGCTGGGGATGACGTCATGAGCGTCACCACGGCGCGCATCGACGCCGTCCAGACCGTGGCGGTCAGTCTGGCCGCCCATCCCGAACTGGTCGTACACGGCGCGAAGGGGGCGCACGACCGGTCGGACTTCCTGCTCGTACGGGTCGTCACCGACACCGGCGTCGTCGGCTACGGCGAGGTCAGCGCCACTCCGCTGTGGAGTGGCGAGGACGGAGCCAGCGCGGAGCACTTCATCCGTACCGTGCTCGCTGGGGCGCTGATCGGACAGCCGCTGACGCCCGTCGGCCGGCTGGAGTCATCGATGGACCGCGTGCTGGCCGGCAACCCCTTCACCAAGGCCGGCGTGTCGATCGCGCTCTGGGACGCCTACGCCCGCGCGCTGGACGTACCGCTGGCGGTGGCCCTCGGCGGGCCGTACCGCACCAGCGTGCCGATCAAGCTTTCCCTGTCCGGCGACGGCGCCGGTCTGGAGCGCGCCTACCGTGCGGCGCGGGCGGCGGGTTTCTCCGCCTTCAAGGTCAAGGTGGGGCTCGGCGTGGCCGGGGACATCGACCGGGTGGCCGCCGCCCGCGCGCTGGTCGGCGAGGACACCCTCCTGGGCGTCGACGCGAACGGGGGGTGGACACGGACCCAGGCCGCCGCCGCGGCGGTGGCGATGTCCCGGTCCGGCATCGCCTTCCTGGAACAGCCGGTGGCGCCCGGCGACCTTCGCGGGCTCGGCGATCTGCGCGGCGCCGGGGTGCCGGTCGTGGCCGATGAGTCGGTGTTCGGCACCGACGACCTGGTGAGCGTGGTACGCGCCGACGCCGCCGACGTCGTCAGCGTCTATGTGGGCAAGAGCGGTGGCCCCGGCCGCGCCGTGCAGATGGGCCGGCTGGCCGGCGCCTTCGGCGTCGACACTCTCATCGGCTCCAACGGGGAGCTTGGCATCGGGGCGGCGGCGCAGCTGCACGTGGCCTGTGCACTGCCGGCCCTCTCCGCGATCCCGTCGGACATCATCGGCGCCTTCTACTACACCGAGGACATCCTCGCCGAGCCGCTGGACTCCGATGGCCGGACGGTCCGGCTCGGCGACGCGCCCGGCTTGGGCGTCCAGCCCCGTCCGGAGATCACGGAAGGCTTCAGATGATCGTCGACGTTCACGCGCACACGCCCACGCATCGGGACGCGGTGCCGGAAGGAGAGCGGCGCGTCTACCACGAATGGCGGAACGACCGTCCCGTGGCGACGACCAACTCCTGGGCGGACTTCGACTCGTCGATGGCGGACGCCGACATCTGTGTGGTGTTCAACATCGCGGTCGATGACCCCGAGGCGGCGACCGGGCTCCCCTACGACCCGGCGCTGACCAACGACAACACGGCCGCTTTCGTCGCCGCCGACCCGGCCCGGCGGATCGGGTTCATGTCCGTCAACCCGACGCGTCCGGGCGCGCTCGACGAGGCCGACAGATGCCGTGACCTCGGGCTGGTCGGCGTCAAGCTCGGCCCGAACTACCAGGAGTTCGACCCGCTGGGAGAGCCGGCCCAGGAGTTCTACCGGTACTGCGAGCGCCACGGCCTGCCGATTCTCTTCCACTGCGGCGCGTCACCCATCCGGAAGGCACCGCTGCGCTACACCTACCCCCTGGTCATGGACGAGATCGCCATACGGCATCCGGAGCTGCGCATCGTCCTGGCGCACATGGGGCACCCCTGGGCGCGCGAAACGGTCGTGACGATCCGCAAGCATCCCCACGTCTACGCGGATGTCTCCTCCATCTACCTGCGTCCATGGGTCTGTTACGAGTCGCTGCTGTACGCCACGGAGTGGGGGGCGGCGGGCAAGCTCCTCCTCGGATCGGACTTCCCCATCGCCAACACCGGTGAGGCCATCGCGGGACTCCGCCGGGTCAACGACGTCGTCGAGGGCACCGGCATGCCGCGCATATCGAGCGAAGTGATCGAAGGCATCGTGCACGCCGACGCGCTCGGCGCGCTCGGCCTCTCTCCGGGAGCCCCCAATGGTCGTTGACGCGCACGTACGGATCGGGGTCGGCCGCGACGTCGAGCTGAGCGTCGAAGAGCTGCTGACGGGCATGGACGCACTCGGCATCGAACGCGCCCTGGTCGCACCGGCCGAGGCCCAGATCGCCTATCACGTCAGGGCGGGCAACGAGGCGACGACGGGCGCCGCGGCATCGGCCGGCGGACGGCTGATCGCCTACGCGGTGGCCACGCCGTGGCTCGGCGGCGAGGCCGCCGTCGACGAGCTCCGTCGCGCCCGCGACGCCGGCGCGGGGGCACTGGCGATCGACCCGGTGCTGCAAGGCTTCGACCTGCTCGACGGCATGGTCGAACCTCTCCTGGACTTCGCCGCCTCGGCGGGCTGGCCGGTCTACGTACGGACCGGGACCCCGCCGAACGCGCTGCCGCTGCCCCTCGCCACACTCGCCCGCCGCCATCCGGAGCTGGCATTCGTCATGGGTCGCAGCGGCGCGACCGACTTCTGGATCGACGCCGCGCCGGCGCTCCGTCATGCCCCCAACCTGTACGCCGACACCAGCTACGCGCCGTGGGACACCCTCCTCACCGAGCTGACGCAGGACGAGGAGATCGGCCCCGGACGGATCGTGTTCGCCACCGACGCCCCCTACACCATTCCGGCGGCCGAGCTCTCCCGGACGTCGCAGTTGCCGCTGTCCGAGGAGGACCGGCACGCGGTCTTCGGCGGGACCATCTCCCGGCTGCTCGGCCGATGACGGCCCAGAGGCCACCGATCACCACCGAAAGCCACAGGAGGAAGCGGATCGTGTCAACGGCGGCTGCGACAACCTCGGCGGCGGATGCCGCGGTGAACGTACGAGGCGTGTCACCCGTCCTGGAGGTGCCTTTCACCGCCACCGGCGAGGTCGACTTCAACGGGTTCCAGCGGGTCGTCCGTCATGTGCTGAACACCGGCGTGACCAGCGTGATGTTCCCCGGGTTCGCCTCCGAGTTCCTCAAGCTGTCCGAAACCGAGCGGTCCGAGCTCACCGCCCTGCTGCTGGCCGAGACCTCCGCCCGGCCGGACGTGTCGGCCATCGTCGCGGTGCAGGACCACGCGACTCACCTGGCGGTGCGGCGTGCGCACGAGGTCGTGGCGGCCGGCGCCGACCTCATCAACCTGCTCCCGCCCTATCAGCTCCAGCCGTCGGGCCAGGCGGTCGGCGAACACATCCGGACCGTCCTGGACGCCATCGCGCCCACACCGGTCGTCCTGCAGTACGCGCCGACCGAGACCGCCAGCCACATCTCCGCCGACAGCATCCTGGAGATCGCCGCCGCGCATCCGAATCTGAAGCTCGTGAAGGTCGAGTCGAGTCCCCCCGGCCGCCTGATCGCCGAACTGTCCAACGGCGATCCGTCGATCTCCTGTGTCGAGGGATACGCCGGCGTGCAACTGCCGGACGCGTTCCGCCGCGGCGCGGTCGGTACCCAGCCCGGCTGCTCATTCACCGAGATCTACGTCGAGATCTGGAGACGTCTCGCGGCGGGAGACGAAAAGGGAGGGTACGAGCTGCACCGCCGGCTGCTGCCGTACATCGCGTACTGGATGCTCGACACCGAGCTCATCATCGCGGCAGAGAAGTTGATATCCGTCCGAAGGGGGCTTTTCACATCACCGATGTGCCGCGCTCCCGGCCGTGTCCTGGACGAAGAAGAGGTGCGCATGGTGGACCAGTTCTTCGCCGAGTTCACCGAGGAGCTCCCCGCTATTCAAATCTAGTCTGAACAATGAAGAGAGGTGTTCGAAATGAGCGCCAGAGCTCGCGCCATCATGGCAGCCCTCTCGGCGGCATTCCTGGCCACCGCCGCGTGTAGCGGCGGCAAGGGGGGATCATCACATGCCGCCTCGGTTACCCAGCCGGTCAAGGGCGGGCCCATCGAGGCCGGTGTCATACCGGCTAAGGGAACGCCGTCCTACAACTTCCTCCGCGATCTCGCGAATGGCCTGGAGAAGGACTATCCAGGGACCAAGATGACGCTGACCTTCGCCAACACCGAGGCGCGTCCGGGCCTCGAACAGCGCTGGCGGTCCGGGAAGGGCCCGGACCTCGACTACGGAATGTTCGACGGCACGAACCCCAACCTGCAGGACTGGGCGAATGACGATTTCCTGGTCGACCTCACCCCCTACCTCAAGCAGCAGAATCCGCAGACCGGAAAGCCCTGGCTGGACTCCTTCAGCTCCACCGCCCAGCCGTTCATGAAGAACAAGGACGGCAAGTACTACGCCGTACCGACCGAGGCTTCGCTGACCGTCCTGTTCTACAACGCGAAGATATTCAAGGACCACGACATCAAGCCGCCCGCCACATGGGACGAGCTCTTGACCGCCGTGGACCAGCTCAAGGCCGCGGGAGTGGACCCGATCGCGGTCACGGGTCTCTTCGAGCCGTACATGGGCATGTGGAGCGACTATCTCTTCCTCCGCAGCGTCGGCTATGCCAAGACACGCGCCGCGCTCAGCGACTGCACCGGCAAACTCGACGATCCCGGCTTCGCCGACGGCCTGACCAAGCTCCAGCAGCTACGGGACAAAGGCGCCTTCCTCAAGGGCTTCCAGGGCACCGACTTCACCGCGGCCCAGGCGTCCTTCTTCCAGGGGAAGGCCGGAATGATCTTGATGGGAAGCTGGCTCGTCAGCGAGATGAAGAAGTCCATACCGCCGGACTTCCAGCTCGGCGCCATCGGTTTCCCCTCGCTGCCGGGTGGTCACGGGGACCAGACCGCGCTCATGGGCGGCGAGCAGCTGGTCTCGCTCAACGCCAAGAGCGACGTCATCCCGCTCGCCATCGAGTGGCTGAAACGGCTCACCAGCAAGCAGACGCAGACCGCGCGCGCCAAGGAGATCGGCGAGGTGTCGGCCGTGAACGACGTGGGCGCGCCCCCGGAAATGCCCGGGATGGACAAGGTGATGAAGTCGGCGTCCACGATGGTGCCGCGCTACTACGGCATCCCCGACTCGAAGACCAAGGACGCGGTCTACCCGGAGATCGCCAAGCTGTTCTTCGGCAAGTCGGACGCCCAGCAGACCCTGAACCACCTGAAGAGCAACCTGTCGCGTGTCTGCGGCAACTGAGAACCGGCCCGCCAACGCGGGTGGGGCCGGCCTCGCCGCCCCACCCGCACGCCCTTCGACGAAAGCAGGAGGTGACGATGTTCCGTAGATCGCAGCGAAGGATCGTGATTCCCTTCCTGCTGCCCGCGCTGATCCTGACGGGCTTGTTCTTCCTTTATCCGCTGGTGCGGGCCGGCATCATCTCGTTCGAACACTTCTCCCGCACCGGGCGTACGTCCTTCACCGGAGGAGAGCAGTACCGCAAGCTGGTCGACGACCCCTCGTACACGCGAGCGCTGAAGAACACCTTCCTGCTGACGTTCATCGGCGCCTGCATGCTGTTCCCACCGGCCGTGGCGGTCGCCTGGGCACTGCACCAGAAGCTGTACGGGGAGAGCTTCTTCCGGTTCGTGGTGTTCGCCCCCGCAGTGCTCTCGACCGCGGTCGTGGCGTTGATGTGGAAGTTCATCTACCACCCGACGATCGGCCTCATCGACCCGGCCCTGCGCTCGGCGGGGCTCGGCGCGCTGGCGCGTACCTGGCTGGGGGACCCGACCACGGCGCTGCCCGCGATCGCCTTCACCGTGGTCTGGCAGGGGATCGGGATCTGGGTGGTGCTGCTCTCCGCCGGTTTCGAGCGGCTGCCGGTCGAGGTGCTCGAGGCCGGGCGGGTCGACGGCGCCGGCGAATGGGCGCTGTTCCGGCGGATCATGCTGCCGATGCTGCGCGATCTGATGCGCATCCTGCTCGTCCTGTGGGTGGTGCAGAGCATGCAGTCCTTCGCGTTCGTCCAGATCATGACCCGGGGCGGTCCGTTCGGCTCCACCGACGTGGTGTCGACCCTGATGTACCGCACCGCCTTCGACCAGGCCGATTTCGGGTACGCCGCCGCGATGGGCGTCACCCTGCTCTTCGTCATGCTGGCTCTCACAGTGATCGTCAATAAGGTGCTCAAGCGCGATGTCATCCAGTACTGAGACGCGAAACCCGCCCGTGGCCGCCGCGAGGGGCGCGGCCACCCGGCGCCGACGGAGCGTGCGCGCGACGGGCCGCGCACCCTTCCGGACGTATCACCTGGCCCTGTACCTGTTCCTGGTCTGCTTCGCGTTCTCGTCGCTGAGCGCTTTCCTGTGGGTGTTCAACGCCTCACTGAAGACCAACCGGGAGTTCCTCACGACCGCGCCGTGGTCGCTGGCCGACGGGTGGCGATGGAGCAACTACGTGACCGCGTGGACGAACGCGAGTATCGGAGACTTCTTCCTCAACAGCGTTCTGGTCAGCGTGTGCGCCACGGTCCTGGGGGTGGCGGTGGCGGCCTTCGCGGCGTACCCCATCGCCCGGGTGGAGTTCAAGGTCAACAACCTGGTCCTGATGGTGTTCCTGCTCGGCCTGATGGTGCCGTGGATGGTCACCTTCATCCCGCTGTACATGACCGTGGACGATGTGGGGCTGCTGGACTCCCGGCTCGGGCTGATCCTCGTGTACGCCACCTACAACCTTCCCCTGAACATCTTCGTCCTCGTCGGGTTCATGAAGACACTCCCCCGCGAACTGGAGGAGTCGGCAGCGGTCGACGGCGCCGGGCCGACCCGGACCTTCCTGAAGATCATCCTTCCGCTGCTGGGGCCCGGCCTCGCGTCGGTGACCATCCTCAGCTTCTTGAACAACTGGAACGAGTTCTTCTACGGGCTGGTGCTCATCCACACGCCGGGGAAGATGACACTGCCGTTGGGGCTGTTCCAGCTCGGCCAGGCCGCGGACTACGGGACGAACTGGGTCGCGCTGTTCTCCGGCATCATGATCACCTCGGTGCCCGTCCTGCTGGTCTTCGCGTTCATGCAGCGGCACATCACCAGAGGGCTGACGGCGGGGGCGATCAAGGGATGACCGGATCCGTCCGTCCGCCTGGACGCTGAGCAGCATGACGGCATTACGTTCTGCTACAAGGACAGCGCCGGTCTTCGGAACACCGGCACCGTCAACACCTGGACCTCGACGAACCTCGGTTCGGAGTCGGCGAACAAATTCAACCTCGTCACCGTTTGGTGCTAGGCCGGAGAGGTGAACGCGCAGGGCAGCCGTTTGTAGCCGTTGATGAAGCCCGACAGCAGACGGTCGGGCTCACCGGCGGCGTGGATGTCCGGGAGGCGGGTGAACAGCTCCTCCAGCATGATGGTGATCTCCCGGCGGGCCAGGTTCGCGCCGAGGCAGAAGTGCGGGCCCGGACCGCCGAACCCGACGTGGGGGTTGGGCGTACGGGTGATGTCGAACGTGTCCGGGTCCGGGAAGACCGCCTCGTCGCGGTTGGCCGCGTTGTAGAAGAGCAGCACCTTGTCGCCCGCGTGGTACGTGTGCCCGTTCATCTCGTGGTCGCGGGTCACGTTGCGGCGCATGAAGATGACCGGCGTGGCATAGCGGACGACCTCCTCCACCGCGCCGCCGATCCGCCCGTGGAAGTCCTCCAGGAGCAGCCTCCGCTGCTCGGGGAAGTCGGTGAACAGCTTCAGCGCGTGGCTCAGGGCCGTACGCGTCGTCTCGTTGCCGGCCACGACGAGGAGCAGGAAGAACGAGCCGAGCTCACGCGTGGTCAGCCGCTCGCCGTCGACGTTGGCGTTGACGAGTGCCGAGGTCAGGTCGTCGGTCGGGTTCTTGATGCGCTCGCGGCCGAGGCGGGCCGCCAAGCGGTGGAGGTCGCGGGCGGCGCGCACGATGCGGAACAGGGCGCGGGCCATCGTGAACCGGTCGATCCGGTCCGGGTCGACCCCGGTGTACTCGGCGTCGGAGTTGCCGAGGATGACGTTGGTCCGGGCGATGACCCGGGCGTAGTCACGCTCGGGGATGCCGAGCATGTCGCAGATCACCTCGACCGGCAGGCGAACGGCGACCTTGGCCACGAAGTCTCCGGGCCCGGAGTCGATCAGCTCGTCGACGATGCGCGCGGCACGCCGGCGTACGTCGTCCTCGGTCTTGGCGAGCATCCTCGGGGTGAAGGCGCGGGAGACGATACGGCGGATCTTGGCGTGCCGCGGATCGTCCATGTTGATGAGCGAACCGAAGTAGCGCCCCATGTACGCCGGGAGGTCCGGGATCGTGGTGGCGCTCGGCTCGCTGCTGAAGACGTCCTGGCGGCGGCTCGCCTCGCTCACGTCGGCGTGCCGTACGAGCGCCCAGTAGCCCTTGCCGGCGGGCACGAGCGGCACGGACATCTCGGGGAAGAACGCCGGATGCTCCCGCGCGCGCAACGCCGCGAAGGCGGCCATCCGCTCGTCGAGCGGGCGCGCCCAGAAGTCCAGGCCGGACAGGTCGAGATCTTCGAGTCCCGGGGGCGACTCGGTCGTCATGCGACACCACCCAAGTAAGCGACCAATTACAGTGAAGCACATCCGGCCCATGGGGAAAAGGCCGCGGGTCGCCCCCGGCGGGCAGGTGGATGCGGCGGCTACTTGGCGAACAGCTGTGACTCGTCGGCGAACGCCTTGAACTCCAGCGCGTTGCCCGCCGGATCGCGCAGGAACATCGTCCACTGCTCCCCCGGCTCGCCGGCGAACCGGACGTACGGCTCGATGACGAACTCCACGCCCGCGTCGCGCAGCCGCCCCGCCAGCGCGTGGAAGTCCTCCGGCGGCAGGATGAGGCCGAAGTGCGGCACCGGCACGTCATGCCCGTCGACCGGGTTGCTCCCCTCCGCGTCGGCCGTGACCGGCACCCGGTGGGTGACCACCTGGTGACCGTAGAAGTTCCAGTCCACCCACGCGTCCGACGAGCGCCCCTCGGGCAGGCCGAGCACGCCGCCGTAGAAGGCACGGGCGCGGCCGATGTCGTCCACCGGTATGGCCAGATGGAACCCAGGACGTACTACGGTCACGACTCCTCCTCAACCGTGGGTGTCGCGTCCGAGTCTTTCATCCCCCTTTGGCGGCTCGCGCGGCGGCGGCGAGGTCCGGCAGGGCGCTCTCCGGGACCAGCGACAGGTTGTACAGCGCGATGTCGGCCGCCCCCACTCCCCGCAGCGCTCGGACGTCGTCCGCCAGGCGGCCTCCGGTGCGGTCCGGGCTCCAGTTCAGCGACGCCAGCAGCGGCCGGTCGCCGGCCAGGGCCGCCAGCCCGCCGTACCGGGCGGCGAGCGCGTCGCCGGTCAGCGTGCCGCAGCCGAGGCCGACACGGTCGGCCGGCGCGAACGCGTCGGGGCCCGACCCCTGGAGCGCCGCCATGTCCGGGTCGTCGAAGATCAGCGGACGGACGGCCGCGTCATGCTCGTGCGCGGCGGCCGCCGTCGCCTCCATGACGCGCCGCACGCCGTGGGCGCGCACCGTCCGCAACGTCGGGGCGCCCTCGCCGGCGAGCGCGAGATCCCGAAGCTCCGCCGGGTCGTGGCCGAGCTCCTCCATCAGCCGTACGCAGGCGCCGCAGAAGCACTGCCCCGCCATCGCCCGCGCCATCCCGGTCAGGGGCGCCAGCTCCAGCGAGATGACGTACGACGGGTCCCACGCGGCGTACAGGGCGGACTCCAGCTCGACCACGTCCGGGGAGAACCGGGCGCAAACGTCGGCGACCAGCGCGGAGGCGTACTCGACCACGTCCGGGTGGCTCGGGCACAACGCGTGGATCGTGGGCGTGCCGTCGAGCGTGCGCGCGGCGAGCTCGGGGTGCGCGGCCACCACCGGGTCGTCGTGCAGCACGACCGTCCAGGCGTGGAAGGCCAGACCGTGCCGCGGCGCCTCCTCCCGCAGCTCGCGCAGCGCCGTGATCTCCTCCTCACCCGCGACCGTGAGCGGCCGCAGCCGCCCGTACCGATCCTCGGCAGGAGGGAAGTAGGTGATCCCGGGCGGTGAGTGCCGTACGAGGCCATGGCGGGCGAACCAGCGCCGCGCCGGGTGGTAACGGACCGCCACCGCGATCGCGTCGGCGCCGAGCCCGGCGGCCAGCGCGCACAGCTCGGCCGGCCCGGTGAGCAGGGCGTCCTCGGGATAGCAGAAGACCTGTACGGTCACGGGCCCTCCTCCGTCGGAAAAGTGACCACGGTACTGTGCTTGCCGGTTCCCTTGCTTCGCTCGGTCACGTGCGCCTCCTCGCGTCCGCGGTTGTCCACAGCCGAATCGGCGGACTACCGCCCGACGCCCTCGGAATTGGACAATGGAAGTGGGGTGCCCCCCTGGGCGGGAGGGGGCTCCCTGCGGGAGGGCTCTTCCGTCAGGTGTTCGTCCGGCGTTCCGTGTCCGCCGGGCATGACTGAGCCGGCTCGGGCGGGACGGTTCAGGCGTTCAGGTCTTGGCGACGGTCAGCAGGATGACGGAGTCCTCCAGGGCCTCCAGGCCGTGCCGTACGTCGGGGAGGATCAGCAGGTCTCCGGTCCGTGCGTCCCACGCGTCCCCGTCGGCGGTGAGGCGGACCCGGCCCTGCAGGACGTACAGCGTCGCGTCGCCCGGGCTCTCGTGCTCCGCCATCGACCGGCCCGCGGTGAAGGCGATGGCGGTCTGCCGCAGCGTCCGCTCGTGTCCGCCGAAGACGGTCTCCGAGCTGCGTCCCGTGGTGTCGGCGCCCGCCCGGGCCGCGAGTTCGCGCGCCAGAGCCTCCAGTGACATCTTCCTCTGCATTACGCCAGTCTTACAGTGCCGCCCCCGACGGCGGCCAGACCCCCGTGTCCCCGGCGCGGCGCAGGCCGTCGAGGAACAGCGCGACGTAGTGACGGCCGACGTCGCGGGGGCCCAGCGCGCCGTCCGGGTGCCACCAGGTGCTGATCTGGTGCACCGCGCCGAACAGGAAGTTGACCGCCAGGTCGGCCGGCGCGTCCGTACGGAACGTCCCGTCCCGCCGGCCCTCCTCGACCAGGGCGCGGAACCGCTCGTGGTAGCGCCGCCGCTCCGCGCGTACGGCCCGGCGCTTGTCCTCCGGCAGCAGGTGCATGGAGCGGAAGAAGACGGTCAGCTCGTCCAGGTGGGCGCAGCTCGTCTCGATCACGTCGAGGACGGCGTCGCGCAGCCGCTCCTCCGGGGTGCCCGGACCGCCGGCGATCTGCTCCAGGCGTTCGGTCTGCAGCGCGAGCAGGCGGTGGTAGATCTCATACAGCAGATCGTCCTTTGCCGCGAAGTAGTGGTACATCGCGCCCTTGGTGACGCCCGCCGCCGCGACGATCTCCTGCACGGAGGTGTTCTCGTAGCCGTTCCCGGCGAACAGGCGCGTGGCCGCCTCGAGCAGCCGCTCCGGCAGCGGCCGCGCCCGCCCGGGAACCTCCGCCGTCCCCTGCGCCATCCGGGCCGCTCAGCGGTTCCGGTACGGGGCGAGTTCGCGGCGGGCGATGGAGCGCTTGTGCACCTCGTCGGGCCCGTCCGCCAGGTGCAGCGTGCGCATGCCGGCCCACAGCTCGGCCAGCGGGAAGTCCTGGGACACGCCGCCGCCGCCGTGGGCCTGGATGGCGCGGTCGATGACCCAGCTCGCCATCTCCGGCACCGCCGCCTTGATCGCCGAGATCTCCACGCGCGCGCCCTTGTTGCCGACGGTGTCCATCAGCCACGCGGTCTTGAACACCAGCAGCCGGGCCTGCTCGATGCGGATGCGCGACTCGGCGATCCAGTCCTGGACGACGCCGTGGTCGGCGATCGGGGCGCCGAAGGCGACGCGGGAGGTGACCCGCTCGCACATCAGCTCCAGCGCCCGCTCGGCCATGCCGATGGCGCGCATGCAGTGGTGGATGCGGCCGGGGCCGAGGCGCTCCTGGGCGATGCGGAAGCCCTCACCCTCGCCGAGCAGGATGTTGTCCGCCGGCACGCGCACGTTCTCGAAGCCGACCTCGGCGTGCCCGCCGTGGGTGCCGTCGTCGTAGCCGAAGACCGACAGTCCCCGCTCGACCGTGACGCCGGGGGTGTCCTTGGGCACCAGCACCATGCTCTGCCGCCGGTACGCGGGCCCGTCCGGGTCGGTGACGCCCATCACGATGAAGATCTCGCACTCGGGGCTGAGCGCGCCCGAGGACCACCACTTGCGCCCGTTGAGCACGTACTCGTCGCCGTCGCGTTCGATGCGCAGCGCGATGTTGGAGGCGTCGGAGGAGGCCACCGCCGGCTCGGTCATGCAGAACGCCGAGCGGATCGCCCCGTCCAGCAGCGGCTCCAGCCACCGCTGCCGCTGCTCCTGGGTGCCGAACATGGCGAGGATCTCCATGTTGCCGGTGTCGGGCGCGGCGCAGTTGAGGGCGACCGGCGCGATCTTCGGCGACCGTCCCATGATCTCGGCGAGCGGCGCGTACTGCAGGTTCGTCAGCCCGGCGCCGTACGGCTCGTGCGGCATGAACAGGTTCCACAGGCCGCGCTTGCGCGCCTCGGCCTTGAGATCCTCGATGACCGGCGGCGTCGACCACGGGTCGGTCCGCTCGGCCGCCTGGGCGGCGTAGACCGGCTCGGCCGGGTAGACGTGGGCGTCCATGAACTCCAGCAGCCGGTCCCGGTAGTCGCCGGTCGTCGCGTCGAACCCGAAGTCCATGCCGTTCCTCTCCACCGCGGATGCCGTGCATACCGACCAGTCGGTATGGCGTCACCGTAGGTCCGTACGCCGGAGCACGTCAACGGACACCTTCGTCCGGTTCGCGCGACCGCTCCCTCACCGTCCTGGCCGTCGCCCGCCGTTCGGCCGGGCCGGACAGCCAGGTCAGAATGGCCGCCGCCAGGACGAAGACGGCCGCGATGACCGGAAGCGCCGCGGCTCCGCCGGACTTCAGGCCGACCGCGCCGATCAGGCCGGACAGCGAGATCGCCAGGTACAGCACCGCCGCGTTGAGGGAGACCGCCAGCGGCCCGGCCCCGGCGGGCGAGAGCGCGATGGTCCGGTGCTGCTGCGGAGCGGTGACCGACCAGGAGGCGAACCCGGACAACGCGACCACCGGCACCGCCGCGGTGAACACCCCGCTGATCAGCGGCATGACCAGGAACACCACCACCAGCGAGAGGGTGGCGGTGATCACCACCCGGCGCGGCCCGTACCGGTCGGCGAGCCTGCCCGCGACCAGGTTGCCCGCCGTGCCGGTCACGCCGAAGGCGAACAGCAGGAGCGCCACCCGGTCGCCGTGACCGGCCGGCGCCGGAGCGAACACGGCGCCGATGTAGGTGTAGGGCAGGTAGATGCCGATGAAGGCCAGCAGTGTGCCGGCCAGTACCCGGACCACCCCGGCATCGGCCAGCGGTGCGAATCTCTGCCGCAGGCCGGCCGCGCCGGCGAGCCGGATGTGCGGCAGGCGCAGCGCGATGATCGGCGTCACCACGACGGTCAGGGCGGTGACGAACCACACGGTGGCCCGCCAGCCCCAGGCGTCACCGATGGCGGTGCCCAGCGGGGCGCCCACCACCAGCGAGGAGGTCAGACCCACGGTGACCACGGCGATGGCCTGACCGCGCCGCCGCTCACCGGCGACGGTCGCGGCGGTGGCCCCGGCGTTGGGCGTGAACATGGCCGCGCCCGCGGCGGCGACGACCCGGGCGGCCAGGACCAGCGGGTAGCCGGGCGCCAGCGCCGTCGCCACGTTGCCGGCCGCGAACACCAGCAGTGCCGTGACCAGGCCGGTACGCCGGGACCAGCCGCCGGTCAGCGCGGCGAGCACCGGTGAGAGCACCGCGTACGCGATGGAGAACACGCTGACCAGCTGGCCCGCCGCCGCGACGCTGACGGACAGCGAACGGCTGATGTCGGGGAGCAGGCCGGCGATGACGAAGGCGTCGGTGCCGACCACGAAGGCGCCGACGGCCAGCACGCTCACGTGGGGCAGCCAGCGATCGCCGGTCACCGAGTCCGTCATGGGCACTCCCCGCTGTCAGCTGGTCCTTCCTCCACGGCAGCGGCCAGTCAACCCGTCGCGGGCGCGGACCTGAAGGACCGATCGGATCACCGTTGATACCTTGCGGATATGAATGATCTGGAGGTGCGGCAACTCCGATACTTCGTGGCCGTCGCCGAGGAGCTGCACTTCGGCCGGGCGGCGGCCCGGCTGGGCATGGCACAGCCGCCGCTGTCCCGGTCGATACGAGAACTGGAGCGCCGGCTGGGCGTGACGCTGTTCGAGCGGACGACACGTCAGGTCACGCTCACGGCGGCCGGAGAGGTCCTCTTGCGGGACGCCCGGGACGTGCTGGCGGCGATCGCCGCGGCCGCCCGCCGCGCGAGGCACGCCGGCCGGCCCGCACCACGGCTGCGGCTCGCGCTCAAGGCCGACCATGACGGCGGGCTGCTGCCGCGGATCCTCGCCGCGTACCGGCGGGAGGAGGCCGCGCCACCGGTCGAGCTGCTGCTGGGCGGACGGGGAGAACAGGACCAGGCGCTGCGCGACGGCCGGGCGGACGTCGCGTTGCTCGCCGTTCCCTGCGACGAGCGCGGCCTCGACGTCGAACCGCTGCTGACCGAGCCCCGCCTGGTCGCCCTGTCGGCGGCCGATCCGCTGGCCGCCCGATCATCGCTGCGACTGGCCGACCTCGCCGGGCGGACGCGTCCCGACGGGTCCCCGGCGGACCGGGACGACCTCGGACCGCCCGTCGGCAGCGGCGAGCGGCCGCCGAAGACCGACCGTGAGCCCGCGGTCGTGACTCACCGGGCGGCCTCCGACCTGACCCAGATCTTCAAGCTGATCGAGCTCGGCGACACCGTGGCCTTCCTGCCCGCCTGCGTGACACGCCGCTACCCGCGACCCGGCATCGTCTACCGCCCCGCCGACGACCTCCTGCCGGTCACGCTCGCCGTGGCCTGGCCGCAGAACTCACACTCACCGGCCGTCGCCGCCTTCGTGCGAGCGGCCACGGCCGTCGCGGCGTCCGACGAGCAGAACGCGACGATGCCACCGGAAGCGGTCGCGCGGTCGTCCGGGTGACCGGTCCCGGCCGGGTCAGGAGCGGATCGAGCTCTCCCGCACCTTGAGCTCGGCGTTCAGGGTGATGTGGCGTTCGGGGAACGGCTCACCGCTCACCCGCCTGAGCAGGAGCTCCGTCGCCTGACGGCCGATCTCGTACGTCGGCTGGCTCACCGCCGTGATCTGCGAGCGCAGGCTCAGCGCCGGCATCATGTCGTCGAAGCCGACCAGGGCGATGTCGTCCGGGAAGCGCACCCCCGCCGTGTCGAGCGCGTCCACGGCGCCGATCGTCATCAGGTTGTTGGACACGAACAGGCCGTCCGGGCGGTCGGGCAGGGCGAGCAGCCGCTCGGTCGCCTCCCGGCCTCCGTCGATGCGGAACTCACCGCTCACCACGAGCTCGCGCGCCGACGGCAGGCCCGCCGCCCGCAGGCCCGCGCGGTAGCCGGCCAGGCGGCCGGCGCCGGTGGTGGTGCCCAGACGGCCGGCGATGAAGCCGATCCGGCGGCAGCCCTGCTCGACGAGGTGGAGCGTCGCCTCCTTGGCGGCCCGGTGGTTGTCGACCATCACCCAGTCGACGTCGGCGCTCTTGAGCCGCCGGTCGATGGTGACCACCGGGATGCCGCGCTCGGCCAGCACGTCGATGGAGGTCTCGGTGGCCGAGGCGGGCGACAGCAGCACGCCCGCCATCTGCTCGGCGGCGGCCACCTCGAGGTAGCGCTGCTCCTTGCGCAGGTCCTCGTCGGCGTTGGCCAGCACCACGGAGTAGCCGGCGGCGCTGGCGACGTCCTCCACACCCCGGACCATCGCGGTGAAGAACGGGTTGGTGATGTCGGAGATGATCACGCCGAGCACCGTCGTCGCCCGGGTGCGCAGGCTGCGGGCCTGGCTGTTCGGGCGGTAACCGAGGTCGCGTACGGCGGCGAGCACGCGCTCCTTGAGATCGGGTGACACCGTCTCGGAGGTGTTGAGCACGCGCGACACCGTGGCGGGCGACACGCCCGCCGTCCGCGCGACCTCACGGATCGTCACCTGCGCCATGATGCCGCCCCCCTCTTCGCCATCCGGAACATTGTCCACGGTCACCTGAGTGCCGGGGGTTGACAGCTCCGGAAGCCACGATCTACGTTCCGAGAAATCG
Organism: Actinoallomurus sp. CA-142502; assembly: GCF_050936355.1. Classification (NCBI taxonomy): domain Bacteria; kingdom Bacillati; phylum Actinomycetota; class Actinomycetes; order Streptosporangiales; family Thermomonosporaceae; genus Actinoallomurus; species Actinoallomurus sp. CA-142502. The sequence continues at coordinate 4,226,181 of NZ_JBNJMY010000001.1, read as the reverse complement.
ATTTCAGAAATCGATTTCTCGACGACTGTACCCCACCCCCGGCGCCGGGTCGGAGAAGGCGGCCGGGACGTCCAACCGGAGGTCACGCGTGGCGCGAATCGGTCTACTCAGCATGTCGGACGGGCGTGACTTCGTCGCGCGCGACGTCGCCGGCCATGTGAGCGAGTCGACACGGACCCTGGCCGAGTTGCTGCGGGCGCACGGGCACGAGGTGATCACCGCCCGCGACGTCATCTGGACCAACGAACTCGCCACCACCGAGGCGCGGTGGGTGGCCGGACAGCGACCCGACCTGATCATCTTCAACTACCCGGTGTGGGCGTTCCCGCACTTCACCATGCTCGCCGCGGACGCCACCCCCGGTCCGCTGCTGCTCGTCGGCAACATCGACCCGCAGTACCCCGGCATGGTCGGCATGCTGGCCGGCGGCGGCGCGCTCGACCAGGCCGGCCGCGTCCACTCCCGCGTGTGGGGCGACCCGGAGGCCATCACCGACCGGATCCTCACCAGCGTCCGGGCCGCGACGGCGGTGACCGGCCTGCGCGGCTCGACGTTCGGCCGGATCGGCGGCCGGCCGATGGGCATGTACACCGCGACCGCCAACACCGACCAGTGGATGCGCCAGTTCGGCGTCGACGTCGAGGAGATCGACCAGTGGGAGGTCGTCCGCCGCGCCGAGAACGCCGACGCCTCCCGCGTCACGGCCGGGCGTGACTGGCTGGAGAAGCACGGCAACGTCCACTACGACGGCAAGCAGCTGACCCCCGAGCTGCTCGAACGCCAGATCCGCTCCTACTACGCCGTGCGCGAGCTGATCGACGAGTGGAACCTGGACTTCTCCGGCATCAAGGGCCAGCCCGAGCTGACCACCCACTTCACCACCATGGACGTCACCGAGGCGTTCCTGAACGACCCGTACGACTGGGAGGGCCCGAAGGAGACCCACGTCACCGCGACCGAGGCCGACATGGACGGCGCGCTGACGATGCAGATCCTCAAGCTCCTGTCCGGCGACCCGGTGCTGTTCGCCGACGTGCGCCACTACCACGCCGACAAGGACGTGTGGGACCTGTGCAACTCGGGTCAGCACGCGACCTGGTACGCCGCGCGCTCGGCCGACCCGGCGGAGAACCTCGCGAAGGTCCACTTCCACCCGGAGGTGTTCTACTTCCCGGCCGGCGGCGCCTCCGTGCAGCACCTCGCCGCGCCCGGCGAGATGACGTTCGCCCGGCTCACCCGCTACGACGGGCGGTACCGGATGCACGTCATGCGCGGCGCCTTCGAGCAGTACGACGACGCGACGAACGAGGCGATGATGCGCCAGTCGACGTACGAGTGGCCGCACGCGTTCGCCCGATTGCGCGTGGACAGCGAGGAGTTCCTGTCCCGGTTCGGCGCCAACCACATCCACGCGGTCCCCGGCGAGTACGTCGCGGAGCTGCGTGCCGTCTGCGAACTGCTGGCCATCGACTTCGACGGGTTCGGTGAACTTCGATGAGACCTCGCCTGAGACGCCTCGCCGTCCTCCTCCTCGCCGCCGGCACGCTGACCGGCGTCACGACCCACGCCCAGGCGGCCCCCGTGAGCGCCAAGGGCCCGGTCGGCTGGGACCTCTACCGCCACCCCGACCGGCTCGCCCGGCTGACCACCGGCGTGCAGACCAAGCAGTTCTCCAGCTTCGACCGCACCGGCGGCAACAACGACGGCTTCAACGGGACGTACTCCTGCCTGCGCACCACCGCGGACGGCTGCGTCATCGCCGAGCACGACGGCGCCGGCGAGGTGGACGCGATCTGGTTCACCCGCGACGAGGGCGACGTGCGCGCCACCGGGAACATCACCATCACCCTCGACGGCCGTGACGTGGTGCACGCGTCGCTCCAGGACCTGGTCGACGGCAAGGTCGGCGCGCCGTTCGTGAACCCGCTCGTCGCCAACGCGGACCAGACCTCCGGCGGCGTGTACGTCGAGGTGCCGATGCCGTTCCGGCACTCGATGCGGATCACCACCGACAAGAACCCGATCTTCTACCACGTCACCTACCGGACCTTCGCCGACGACGCCGGCGTGCGGACCTTCGATCCGTCCGACCACGCCATGGACGTCATCGCCAAGCTGAAGGCCGCCGGCACCCGGGACCCCAAGGCACCGCTGCCCGGCGCCCGTACGCGGAAGTCGGCGCTGCGCCTCGCTCCCGGCGCGACCACGACGCTGGCGCGCGCGACCGGCGCCGGCGAGCTGTCCGCCCTGCGGCTCACGCTGCCGCAGGCCGAACCGGTCTCGGCCCACAGCAGCGTCGAGGACGACGGCCGCGCGTTCGGGGCGAACGGCTCCAGCACCTTCACCGTCAAGGTCGACCCGGCCAACACGGGCGTGCGGCTGACCCGCCGCTACGACCCGGGGATCGGCCACCAGCGCGCCTCGATCACGGTCGACGGCCAGGACGCGGGCCAGTGGGGGCCGACGGAACCGAAGGGCATCGGGGAGTGGGCCGAGGATTCGGTCGAGCTCCCGGCGAGCCTGACCGCCGGGAAGTCCAGGCTCACCATCAAGAACACCTTCATCTCCTCCGACTTCGACTTCAACGAGTTCACCTACTGGGCCGACAGCCACGTCGGCGGCTCGCTGACCCGCACCGACACGGTCGACGTGGGCGACACCGCCGACGAGGCCGCCCACGGGTACGCCATCACCGGCCAGACCTGGCAGGGCGACCGCGTGTACGCCTACCCGCTGAGCGACGACCAGCTGGCCAGGCTGCACACCGCGCAGCAGCTCCTGCAGGGCCTGCGGGTGCGGATCACCTTCGACGGGAAACGGACCGTCGACTCGCCGCTCGGGGAGTTCTTCGGCTCCGGCTTCGCGGTCGCGCCGGTACGGTCCCTGTTCACCGGCATCGACCCGGCCGCGCACTCCTACGCCGCCTGGTGGCCGATGCCGTACCGGCACGACGCGACGGTCGAGCTGTACAACGGCTCGCCGCTGGCGGTGACCGCCGGGGACGCCGAGGTCACCTCCGGACGCCACGTCATGACCGGTGAGGGCTACTTCCGCACGCAGTCGCGGTCCGGTGCCACCGAGAACGGCAAGGACTGGACATACCTGCAGGCCACCGGCCAGGGCAAGTTCGTCGGCGTCGTCTCCTCGATGCGGGGCCCGGCGTCGCGAGCGTTCCTGGAGGGCGACGAGCGCGTCTACACCGACGGCTCGCGCAGCCCGCAGATCCACGGGACCGGCACCGAGGACTTCTACCAGAGCGGCTGGTACTTCAACCGCGACACCTACACCGAGCCGTTCAACGGCGACCCGGCGCACCTGACCTCCACGACCGGCTGCGCCGCCGGCTCCGACTGCACCGGGGCGTACCGATTCATGATCAACGAGGCGGTGCCGTTCGGCTCGGCGATCACGTTCGGCATCGAGCACGGGCCCGGCGACGACGTGGCGGCGAACTACTCCACGACCGCCTTCTGGTACGGCCAGGACTCCGACGCGTCCCGCCGTACGGACACGCTGACCCTCGGCGACGCGGCGAGCGAGAAGGCGCACGGCTACACCGGGACCGCCCCGGTGACCAGCCTGAGCTCGAACTTCGAGGGCACGAACACCGCGCTCACCGCGAACGTACGGCCCGCGACGGCACCGGTCACGTTCCGGCTCGCCGTCGACCCGGCCAACCGGGGCGTGACGCTCCTGCGGACGAGCGACCAGAACACCCCGTACCAGCACGCGAAGGTGAGCGTGAACGGGCACGCGCTGCCGGACTGGCTCCAGCCGCTCGGTAACACCACCCACCGCTGGCTGGACGACACCTACCAGGTGCCCGCGAGCGTCACCGCCGGCCGGCGCTCGATCACCGTCACCCTGACGCCGGACGGCCCGCCGTGGCCGGCCGCGTCCTACCAGGCGTGGAGCAACCGGTGACCCAGCCGGTGACAAGGGAAGTCGTGCTCCGGATGCGGGGCATCGGCAAGAGCTTCCCCGGCGTGCGGGCGCTGTCCGGCGTCGACCTGACGGTGCACGCCGGGGAGGTGGCCGCCCTGCTCGGCGAGAACGGGGCGGGCAAGTCGACGCTGATGAACGTCCTGGCCGGCGTGCACGGCGACTACGACGGCGTCATCGAGGTGGGCGGGGACGAGGCGGCGATCCACTCCCCCAAGGACGCGGCGCGGCACGGGATCGCCATGATCCACCAGGAGCTCAACCTCGTGCCCGACCTGTCCATCGCGGACAACATCTTCCTCGGCCGGGAACCCCGCACCCGGTGGGGCACCCGCGACCGGTCCGTGGCGCACGCCCGTACCGCGGAGCTGCTGGCCGGCCTCGGCCTGCGGTTGTCCCCGCGCCGCCTGGTCCGCAGCTGCCGCATCGCCGAGCAGCAGCTCATCGAGGTGGCCAAGGCGCTCAGCAACAACGTGCGCATCCTCGTCATGGACGAGCCGACGTCCGCGCTGGCCGACGCCGAGGTACAGCGGCTGTTCGAGGTGATCCGCGACCTGACCGGCCGTGGTGTGGCCGTCATCTACATCTCCCACCGGCTGGAGGAGCTGGAGAAGATCGCCGACTCGGTGACCGTGCTGCGCGACGGCGCGTACATCGGGCGGCGTGACATGGCGGGCACGACGCGGGCCGAGCTGATCCAGATGATGGTCGGCCGTCCGCTGGGCGACCTGTTCCCCCGCGAGAGCGGGGAGCACGGTGGCGGCGACGTGCGGCTGCGGGTCGAGGGCCTGTCGTTGCGGGCCGAGGCGGGCCGGACCGCGCTGCACGACGTCGACCTGACCGTACGCGCCGGGGAGATCGTCGGGCTGGCCGGCCTCATGGGCGCGGGCCGCACCGAGGTGCTGGAGACGCTGTACGGCGCCCACCGGCCCTCGGCCGGGCGGATCGAGCTGGACGGCAGGCCGTACCGGCCGCGTTCGCCGCGGTACGCGATCCGGCGCGGTCTGGCGCTGGTCGCCGAGGACCGCAAGGCGCAGAGCCTCGTGCTCGGCAACACCGTCGCGTTCAACGCGAGCCTGGCGGCGCTCGGCCGCTACACCCGGCTGTTCGTGGACCGGCGGCGGGAGCGCGCCGCGGTGGCCGGGCAGGTTCGCGACCTGCGGGTGAAGGCACCAGGCCTGAACGCGACGGTGCGCAATCTCTCGGGTGGCAACCAGCAGAAGGTGGTGCTGGCCAAGTGCCTGCTCACTGAGCCGGCGCTGCTGCTCATGGACGAGCCGACGCGCGGCATCGACGTGGGCGCCAAGGCGGAGATCCACGCGCTGATGAGCCGGCTCGCCGCGAACGGGACCGCCCTGCTGGTGGTCTCCTCCGAACTTCCCGAGCTCATCGCCATGTGCGACCGGATCCTCGTGCTCTGCGAGGGGCGCCTCACCGGAGAGTTCCACCGTGACCCGGCCCACGGCCCGCCGGCGAACCAGGAGGACATCCTGGCCGCCGCGATGGCGCGCCAGGCCGTACTCGACCAGGAGACAGCTGATGCCTGACCAGACCGCGACCGAAGAGGAGACCGTGGCCGCGGAGACCGGCGGGTCGCCGCCGCGGTTGCGGACCCGGATGCGGCGGCTGCTGCCGGTGCTCGGCTCGCTGCAGGGCTACATCGGCCTGATCCTCGTGATCGTGCTGGGGCTCGCCACCAAGGGCGAGGTGTTCTGGAACCAGACCAACCTCACCAACGCGGTCGGCGCGTTCGCCTCCCGCGGCATCCTCGCGGTGGGCGTGACCCTGGTGATCCTCACCGGCGGCATCGACCTGTCGGTCGGGTCCATCCTCGGCATCGGCTCGATGGTCTCGGCCATGATGCTCGTCCACCACAACATGACGCCCTGGGAGATCGTGCCGATCTGCATGCTCGTCGGGGCGTTCTTCGGGCTGTGCAACGGCGTCGGCACGACGTGGCTGCGGATCCAGTCGTTCGTGATGACGCTCGCGATGCTGTCGGTGGTGCGCGGGCTCGACCGGCAGTACTCCAACAACGTCAGCGTCGGCACGCAGGTGGTCAACGACCAGGGGCACCTGACGCCGCACTCGGCGCAGTTCCAGGATTTGGGCACGCCGGGGCACAACGTGCTGACCGGCGTCCTCGGCCAGGGCGTCTACTACCCGGTGCTCGCCCTGGTCGTCGTCTGCGTCGTGTTCCAGCTGATCCTGTCCAAGACGCGGTTCGGCCGTCACGTGTACGCGGTCGGCGGCAACGCGACGGCGGCCCGCCTCTCCGGGGTCAACGTCACCGCGGTGACGATCACCGTGTTCGTGCTGTCCGGGCTGCTCGCCGGGTTCGCGGGACCGATCGACGCGGCCTACAGCGCCTCGGCCGACCCGCTCGCCGGCACCTCGTACGAACTGGACGCCATCGCGGCGGCCGTCATCGGGGGTACGAGCCTGGCCGGCGGCCGGGGCACGATCGTCGGCACGTTCGTCGGCGCGCTGATCCTCACGCTGCTGGACAACGTGCTGGGACTCAACGCGGTCAGCGACAACTGGCAGCTCGTCATCAAGGGCCTGATCGTCGTCGCGGCGGTCGTCCTCCAGCGGCCCGGCTTCTTCGCCGCCGCTCTCACACCGGTCAGACGCCTGATCGGTTCTTCACCCCGAGAAGGAGACGAAAAGTGAAATCTTTGATTCGCCCGCTCGTGGCGGTCGTGGCGGTGGTGACACTCGCCGCGGGCTGCGCGTCGAAGGCGCCGTCGGCCTCGGGCGGCTCCGGTGCCGGCGGCAAGAAGCAGTTCGTCGTCGGCTACTCCCAGTCCAACAACGCCGAGCCGTACCGCGCGCAGCTCAACCTGCAGCTCGAGTACTTCATGAAGCAGCACCCCGACATGAAGCTGCTGCCGATCGCCGACGCGCACCAGTCGAGCGCGACGCAGGTCAGCCAGGTGCAGAACTTCATTCAGCAGAAGGTGGACGTGCTGATCGTCTCGCCGAACGAGCCGGCCCCGCTCACCGCGGCGGTGCAGCAGGCGTGCCAGGCGAAGATCCCGGTCATCATCCTGGACCGCAGCGTCAACACCGACTGCTACACCTCCTTCATCGGCGGCGACAACTACGAGATCGGCAAGCTGGCCGGACAGGAGGCCGTCAAGCAGCTGCCGAACGGCGGCAACGTGGTTGAGCTGCGCGGCATCATGTCCGACCAGCCGCAGATCGACCGGGACAAGGGCTTCCGCGACGCCGTCAAGGCCAACCCGAAGATCAAGATCGTCGCGGACCGCGAGGCGAAGTGGCTCAAGGACTCCGCGGTGCCGATCATGCAGCAGTGGCTGAGCAAGTACCCCAAGATCGACCTGGTGTACGGACACAACGACCCGATGACGCTCGGCGCGTACCTGGCCGCCAAGGCGCAGCACCGGGAGAGCCAGATCAAGTTCATCGGCATCGACGGCCTGGCGATCCCCGACGGCGGCATCCGCGCGGTCCAGCTCGGCGAGCTGACCAGCACGTTCGTCTACCCGACGTGTGCGAAGGAGGCCGCCGCCACCGCGTACGCCATCGCGCACGGCCAGCAGGTGGGCAAGAAGCAGGTGCTGCACACCACCCAGGTGACCAAGGAGAACGCGGCACAGCTCTACAAGCAGTACGACATGTCCGGGAAAATCAGCGGCTGACGCGTGAGGATCGGGGGCCTGTCTCAAAGTCCTCGTCCGCCGCGCAGTAGGACAGCGGGGCTTTGAGACAGGCCCCAGGGCGCGGTCGACGGACCGCGCCCCTCGGCGGGGAAAGGGTGGCGCGTGAGTCTCCTGCTTGGAGTCGACATCGGTACGTCCAGCACGAAGGGGGTGCTGACCACTCCGGACGGCACCGTGGTCGCGACCGCGGTCCGCGAACACACCGTGTCGCGGCCCCATCCGGGCTGGGCCGAGCACGACGCCCGCGAGGTGTGGTGGGAGGGGTTCGCCGCCGTCACCCGCGAGCTGCTCCCCCAGGCCGGCGGCGAACCGGTCGCCGCCGTCGGCGTCAGCGGGATCGGCCCGTGCGCGCTGCCCGCGACCGCCGAGGGCGTGCCGCTGCGCCCCGCCATCCTGTACGGCGTCGACACGCGCGCGGTCGCCGAGATCGAGGAGCTGACCGCGCGGTACGGCGCCGAGGCGATCGTCTCGCGCGGGGGCTCGCCGCTGACCACGCAGGCGGTGGGGCCCAAGCTGGCCTGGCTGCGCCGCCACGAGCCGGAGGTGTGGGAGCGCACCGGCCGGCTGTTCATGGCGAGCTCCTACCTCGTGCACGAGCTGACCGGCGTGTACGTCCTCGACCACCATTCGGCGAGCCAGTGCTCACCGCTGTACGACAGCCGCGAGCACGCCTGGATCGGCGACTGGGCGCAGGAGATCGCCCCGGGCCTGGACCTGCCGCCGCTCGCGTGGCCGGGCGAGGTGGCCGGCACGGTCACGGAGGGAGCGGCGGAGCGTACGGGACTCGCCGCGGGCACACCCGTCGTCGCCGGCACCATCGACGCGTGGGCCGAGGCGGTCAGCGTCGGCGTGACCGAGCCCGGCGACGTCATGGTCATGTACGGCACGACCATGTTCCTCATCGAGGTCCTCGACTCACGCCGCACCTGGCCGGGCCTGTGGGGCACGGTCGGCGTCACGCCCGGCACCTACGACCTCGCGGCGGGCATGGCCACCTCCGGCGCCGTCACCGACTGGCTGCGGCAGCTCACCGGCGCGGCCTATGAGGAACTGACCGAGGAGGCACGGGCCGCCGGGCACGGCGCCGGCGGGCTGATCATGCTGCCCTACTTCGCCGGCGAGCGGACCCCGCTGTTCGACCCCGACGCGCGCGGCCTCGTGCTCGGCCTGACCCTGGGCCACGGTCGCGGCCACCTGTACCGCGCGGCCCTGGAGGGCACCGCCTTCGGCGTCCGGCACAACCTGGAGGCGATGCGGTCGGCGGGCGGCGAGGCACGGCGGCTGGTCGCGGTCGGCGGCGGCACGAAGGGCGGGCTGTGGACCCAGATCGTCTCGGACGTGCTGGGCCGGCCACAGGTCATCCCCTCGGTGACGATCGGGGCGTGTTACGGCGACGCACTGCTGGCCGCCCGCGCGGCGGGCCTGTCCGACGGCGCGGACTGGAACCCGCCGGCGGACACGGTCGAGCCCGACCCCGCGGCCGGCGAGGTCTACGCCGAGCTGTACCGGCTCTACCGCGACCTCTATCCCGCGACCCGGGAGGCCGCCCACACCCTGGCGGCCTTCTCCCGGGAACCCTGAGCGGTGGCCGGGCGCCGATGTCCGGAACCCCACGGGCCACCGGTGCGGTTACTGGGCGCGGCCCTTCTCGTCACCCCGGTCGACATCGAGGCCGACGACCGACATGCACCGATTGCACCGCCATTCGGCGATGACCGACTCCGCGCCCATGTCGCGCGTACGGTACGGCTTGGAGATCTTTTTTCGCCGCATTCCGTAGCCGCAAGTCGAGTGCATCATCAGCCCGCACTCGTGGCACGGCCACACGTCGTTGCCGGGGCGATGGCAGCCGGGGCACACGGGACGGTCGTCGTACGGCTCGAAGGGGTCGAGTTCGGACCGCCAGCCACGCTCGAGTTCGAGGTACTCGTCGTCGGGCCAGTGATGGTCGGCCAGCCAGGCGAGGTACTCCTCGGCGTCGGCGGCGAGGTTGGCGGTCATCGATTCCGGATGTCGCCAGGCGGCACCTCGGGAAACGCCGTCCCGGCGGCGGACCGCCATGACCGGAACCAGGCTGAGGAGGGCGATGGGCAGGATGACGACTGAGACGATCATGACTCGGCGTCCACGGTCATGCTCGCGTCGCCCCGGACACATCCTCGCGGCAATGCGGCGGGGGGCACTGCGGTTCCCACGGTGGCGTCCTTTCGTGAGTCACTGCTGGGGGAGAAAGATCACAAGGACCCTGGTCCACACGCACGTGGGCTTGTAACAAAGCGGTATGAACAGTATCGAATCCCGCTGTGGCTAGGAAATCGATCTCACAATTCAGTGATCATTTTTTCGCTCACCACAATTACTGATCATGAAACCGTTCATGATCGAATGGCGTGCGGGAGCCGTGATCCGGTCTGGCGCCATGCCGGATATCGGCCATCGAGGACCCGCCGGGGCGTGGGATCCGCCTCGCTCACCGGTCGTGTGGAACGGCGAGCAGGCCGGGATTCGGGCCCCCGCTGGGCGACCGGCCCTAGACGAACGAGCCGTTGACGCGCAGAGCGTGCTCCACCACCGCGATGAGCACCTGGATCACCGAGTCGCGCGAGCGGGCGTCGCACATGATGATGGGCACGCCCGGGTCGAGGTCCAGGGCCACCCGGACGCGCGCCTCGCCGTACCTCGGGGCGTCGTCGAAGCAGTTCACCGCCACGGCGAACGGCGTGCCCCGCTGCTCGAAGTAGTCGATCGCGCCGAAGCAGTCCGGCAGCCGCCGCGTGTCGGCGAGCACGATCGCGCCCGCCGCTCCGCGCGCGAGGCCGTCCCACATGAACCAGAAGCGACGCTGCCCCGGCGTGCCGTACAGGTACAGCATGACGTTGTTCGGGAGGGTCACCCGGCCGAAGTCCATCGCCACCGTGGTGGACTCCTTGGAGTCCATGCCGATGGGGCCGTCGATCGCGCGCCCGTACGCGGACCGGCCGCTCTCGGTGCGCAGCGGGCGGATCTCGCTGGCCGTGCCCACGAGCGTGGTCTTGCCGGCGCCGAAGCCGCCGGCGATCAAAATCTTGATCGCCCTCGGTCGCGCGTCGGCCTGCGGTTCAAAGAGAGTGAAGCTCATCCAACACCATTCGGAGTACCGTCTCGTCGCGTGCGTATTCTGACGGCGCCGGGGCCCGGACCGTGGCGAGCCCCCGGTCTCTGAGGTCCCCGAGCAGGACCCGGACGACGCCGAGCGGCAGGTCCGTGTCCGAGGCGAGGTCCACGACCGTGGTCGGCCTGCGGCAGCGGGCGAGCAGACGCAGATGCTCGGACTCGAGCCACATCCGGTCCGCCGCCGACGGTACGCCACCGACCACGATGGAGACCAGGTCCAGCGGTCCTCCGCCGGAGCGCGTCCGCCCCCGGGTGACGGCGTAGGGACGGACCACGGGTCCCGCGGCGTCGTCGAACCAGCGCCGTCGCCGTTCGTTCACCGGAGATCACGCTCCGCCCGGCGTTCCGCCCGCCGACCGCGGGGCGGCGCCGAGATGTCGGCGCACCCGTTTGACCAGCCGGGTCATCTCGTACGCGATCACTCCGATGTTCACGTCGCCCTCGGCGTGCACGGCCAGGCACGACCCGGCCCCGGCCGCCATCACGAAGACGAAGGCCGACTCGAGCTCGACGACCGTCTGGCGGATGTCGCCGCCGCCGAAGGTGTCGCTGACGCTGCGCGCCAGGCTGTGGAACCCGGCCGAGAGCGCGGCGAAGTGCTCGGCGTCCGCCGGCGCGATGCCGTGCGACAGGCCCATGGGCAACCCGTCGCCGGAGAGGATCATCGCCTGCCGCACCGAGTGCACCCGGCCGACGAGGTCGTCCAGCAACCAGCTCAGCTCACCGGTTGTTTCGAGCATCCGCTCGCCGCCTTCCCAAAGGAACTCACTCGTCCGGGTCCTCTTCCTCGCGCCCGCGCTGCCAGCCCTGCTGGAGCGCGGTCATCATCGACCGGGTCTCCTCCGGCGGCCGGGTGGTCGGTCCGGTGTCCACGTTGCTCGGCGGTGGCCCGGCCTCCCCGGGTCCGGCGTCCGCCCGCCCGGGCACCGCCGGCCCCGGCGCGAAGGTGTCGTCGCGCAGCTGCGGAACGAGGTTCGCCTGCCGGACACGCCGGGGCAGCTCGGGCGCGTCCGGGTCCGAGCCGTCGGAGGTGGCGAGGCCGATCGTCCCCGCCGCCGCGGGCAGCGGGGGCATGGCCCGGCCGGGCGGCCGCCACGGAGGCGTCGCCGGCCACGCCGCGCCGTCGGACGGCTCGTCGTACCATGCCTGCTCGTAGTCTTCACCGCCGTCGCCGGCGATGAAGTCGAGCGGGATCATGACGACGGCGCGCGCACCGCCGTACGGCGACGCGGTCAGCCGGACGTCGATGCCGTGCCGCTCGGCCAGCCGGCCCACGATGAACAGGCCCAGCCGGTCGCTGTCGGCCAGGTCGAACTCCGGGGGGTGGGCCAGCCGGTGGTTGGCGTCGGCGAGCTCGGCGTCGTTCATCCCGATGCCGCGGTCCTCGATCTCGACGGCATAGCCCCTGGCCGCCAGCTCACCGCGTACGTGCACCTGAGTGGGCGGCGGAGAGAAGGCGGTGGCGTTCTCGATGAGCTCGGCGAGCAGGTGGGTGATGTCGGCGACGACGGTTCCGTCGAGGGCCGCGGGCGCGGCCGCCTCGACGACGACCCGCGTGTAGTCCTCGACCTCGGCGATCGCGGCACGCAGGATGTCGCGCACCGCCACCGGGTTGTGCCACCCGCGGGCGGGTGCGGCCCCGGAGAGGATCACCAGGCCCTCCGCGTGACGCCGCATGCGGGTGGTGAGGTGGTCGAGCGCGAACAGGCCCTCCAGCGAGTCCGGGTCGGTGGCCTGGCGCTCCATCGTGTCCAGCATGCTGAGCTGGCGGTGCAGCAGCGACTGGCTCCGCCACGCGAGGTTGAGGAAGACCTGGTTGATGCCCTGGCGCAGACGCGCCTCGCCGATCGCGGCCTGCACGGCGGTCCGCTGCAACGTGGTCAGGGCGTCGGCGACCTTGGTCACCTCCCGGCTCCGGCCGACCCGTACCGGGGGCACCTCCGCCTCGACGTCGACCTTCTCACCGGCTCGCAACCGCCTGATCACCTGAGGGAGCCGCTCCCCCGCCAGGTCGAGCGCGGCGCGCTGCAGGCCGGTCAGCTCGCGGGCGAGGCTCCGGCCGAACAGCACCGAGACCACGATCGAGCAGACGACGGCCAGCAGACCGAACCCGGCGGTCGCGTACAGCATGAACATGATCCGGTCGCCGATGGGCTTGGTGTCCGCGGTGAGAATGGCGCCGGCCCGGCTGGCGGTCTGCGTCCAGGTCGTGGTCAGCGGCGCGACCGTGGCGTGCCAGTCCTTCGCCCGTGGGGCCAGCGACGCCGTGGGGCCGCCGGCGACGATGGCGTCCTCCAGGCTGCGGAGCGTGTTGAACTCCGAGGAGCCGGCGAGCTGCTGGAGCGGTTCCCGCAGGCTCGGTTTCACCTCGGCCAGGGCGCCGTCGAACAGGTAGCGTTCGTTCGCGGAGTTCCGGGTGAACATCGTGTACTCCGGCCCGGTGAAGCGCTTGGCGCGCCGGGCCAGCGCGGCCGTCACCAGCGCGTTCTCACGCATCATGAACTCACGCGCGGTGCTCACCGCGATGAGCGCGGTGCCCTGCCGGTAGACGTCCGGATCGTTGATCGGCGCCATGCCGCCGAACAGCCGCAGGAGCGCGTCGACGACCGCGTCGTAGTCGTTGATCGCGCCCAGGGCGTCCACGCTGCCCGCGTCGACCTTGGCCCGGACGCCGGCCAGCCCGTCGAGCTGGGTGAGCAGCTGGTTGAGTCGCTGCCGCGTCGTCCCGCTCATCGTCCGGCGCGCCGCGCCGGACAGGGCCGACCGGCGGAACGCCGCCTGTGCGGCGTCCGTGCTCGCCCGCGCGGTGTTGATCCCGCCGCGCTCGCCACTGCCATCGGCACTCACTAAGCCGGCGGCGGCGACGCGCTCCTGCTCCAGGGCGGTGGTGAGCGTGGCCCCCGGCACGGCGACCTTCTCGTACGTCGTCGACGCCTCGTACTTCCCGAGCGCATCGCGCGAGGTGAGATAGGCGGCGAATGCCCACAGCGCCGCGAGGGAGAGCAGCGGGATCAGGAGCAGTACCAACAACCTCAGCCGCAGCGACCTTGCGGAATGCTTGGAGGAAGCCATGACAGCCTTATCGGTTTTGCGCGTGTGCACCAAGCACCGCTCATGGAGCAATTCCCCGAGAAGGTAAATGGCACCACATTAGTTACCTTGGTGGCAACTCGCCCAAATCAGGCTCCGCTCGGTCGCCGCGGCCGCGGACATTCGCTCGGCGTCACCAGTCCTCGGTCTGCTCGACGGCGACCTCCACCAGGCCGTCGGGCGTCTCCTCGAAACGCCGCATCGTGCTCAGCGGCGGGGAGTAGACGTGCACGCTGACCGTGGGAGCGTCCGTGACGTTGCGCACGTCGTGGACGTAGTCAGGGCCGAAGGCCCAGGAATCGCCCGAGTCGACGGTGCGCGTCCGACCGGGCGCACGCTCTTCGAGGCTGCCCAGCACGACGGTGAAGGCGCCTTCGGAGTCGCCGTGGTCGTGGAACCCCGTCGACTGTCCCGGGAGCCAGCTGATCAGCCAGACCTCGTGGTCGTCGTCGTGGTGCAGGCGCTCGTACCAGCGGCCGTCGGCGCTGAGACGGACGCGGTGGAGCCACTCCTCGGACCGGTCGGCGAGGGACCGGGCGATCTCGCCGAGCCGGGACGTGGTCGAGCTGATGGTGGCGGTGGTCATGATGATGCTCCTGAATCGAACCTCGGTGAACGGCGCGGGCGTACGAGCTCGATCACCGACACAGCGCGCTGGCCTGCCGCCGAAGGTCGACGTGCAGGCGCGCGTGAAGAGGAGCACCGAAAAGCATTCCCCCAGCTTGGGACAGATTGCCTACTAAGTCAACTGGAAACATCGGGAGTTGCCTGCCGGGCCCGCGCGGTCACCGTCCGCCGACGCCGTACGGCCGCTCATCGATGCCGAGTCCGGCGTCCCTGTGGCAGGCGCGCCCGCCGTGGTTAAGGTCCTCGCATGAGGGAGAGCCTGATCGCCGGGCAGTACTTACTCATCGAGCAGATCGGCAGGGGCGGGTTCGCGGTGGTCTGGCGGGCCCGCGACGACCGGCTGCGGCGCGACGTCGCCGCCAAGCAACTCTTCCTCCCGCCGCACTTCACCGAGGAGCAGCGCCGCGAGCACCGGGAACGCACCTTCCGCGAGGCCCGGTCGGCGGCGCGGCTCACCCATCCGGGCGTGGTGACCGTGCACGACGTCGTCGAGCACGACGGCGTGCCGTGGATCATCATGGAGTACGTTCCGGGCCGTACCCTGAGCCAGATCGTCCGCATGGAGGGTCCGCTGGCGCCGGCGCGGGCCGCGCGCATCGGCCTGCGGGTGCTCGACGCCCTCCGCGCCGCGCACGCCCACGGCGTCCTCCACCGCGACGTGAAGCCCAGCAACGTCATCGTCGGCGACGACCGGGTCGTGCTCGGCGACTTCGGCATCGCCCGTACGGAGGGCGGCGCGGGCGACGAGATCACCGGGAACGGCATCGTCATGGGCGCCCCGTCCTACACCGCGCCCGAACGCGCGCGGGGCGAACCCGCCGTCGCCGCCTCCGACCTGTGGTCGCTCGGCGCCACGCTCTTCTACGCCGTCGAGGGACGGCGCGCCTTCAGCGGCCCGAACGCCAACGCGACCTTCCACGCCATCCTCACGGGCGAGCCCGCGCCGGCCCGCCACGCCGGGCCGCTCCGCGCGGTCGTCGACGGGCTGATGCGCCGGGACCCCGCCGAACGGATGACCGCCGGCGAGGCCGCGGAACTGCTCGCGGACGCCGCCGGCGAACGCGCCTCCTCCGCCGCGACGGCGCGCCGGACGCGGCGCGTACGGGAGAAGTGGCGCGAGCCGACCCGGCCGACGCCCGGAACGGCCGCCGCCCCGCCGCCCCGCCCGGCGGCGCGGAGCGTACGGTCACCCCGGCCGCGCCGGCGGCCCGTCGTGACCGTCGCCTCCCTGACGACGCTCGCCCTCCTGCTGCTGAGCAACGGCCTTCGCGTGGACGACCCACGGCGCCGCCCCACCGCGTCGTACCGCACGCCGGTCCCCCGTCCGCGCCTGGCCGCCACGCTGCCCGCGGGCGGCGGCGAGGTGCTCGACGTGGCGTTCAGCCCTGACGGGCGCGCTCTCGCCGCGACGGGCCAGGACCACGCCGTACGGCTGTGGAACACCGCCGCGGGCCACCCGTCCGCCATCCCGGCCGCCATGCTGACCGGTCGCGGGCACCCGGTCGCCGGCGCCGTGTTCAGCCCGGACGGCCGCACGCTCGCGACCGGCGGCTACGACGGCAGGGTCGTCCTCTGGAACGTCCACACCCGCCGTGCGGTCGCGACGTTCGGCACCCACGGCCGGGGAGCCGGCACGCCCAGCTTCAGCCCCGACGGGGCCGTCCTCGCGACCTCCGGCGACGCCGTGCGCCTGTGGGACGTCGGCACCCGGCGTACGACACGGTCGCTGCCGGATCCCGGGGAGACCCTGCTGAGCGCGGTGTTCGCCCCGCGCGGGCGGACCCTGGCCACGGCGGGCAGCCGGGCCGTACGCCTCTGGGACGTCTCGGCGCGGCCACGGCCCACGACGCTCACCAGGCTGACCTCGCTCGTCGGTGACATGGCGTTCAGCCCCGACGGACGGACCCTCGCCACGGGCGGCGACGACCGCACGGTACGCCTGTGGGACGTCCGCGGGCGCCGGCTGACGGCCACCGTGCCCCGGTTCACGGGGCGGGTGAACGCGGTGGCGTTCAGCCCGGACGGCCGCACGCTGGCCTGCGCGAGCGACGAGACCGTGCTGCTGTGGAACGTCCGGAGCCGCACCGCCGCCGCCCGGCTGGACGCGCGCACCGGCACGGTCGACGCGATCGCCTTCAGCCCGGACGGCCGGACCCTCGCCACGGCCGGAGACGACGCCGCCGTACGCCTGTGGGAGCTGCGCTGAGACACCGGACGGAAATGCCGACGGAACCGTCGGAAAATGTAATCCGACCGACGCGTGTCAGCGCATGGTCTCGTTTCTGCCGCAATGGTGCACCTGCTGTGTCCGCCACGCCGTAGCGTCAAGCCATGGCACGACGTCTCCGTGACAGTCCTTTCCCGCCTGGGCGCGCCTTTCTCGGCTCGACCGGGAAGCGGGCATGAAGCCGATACGCCTGCTGGCCCGGGTCATCGGCGTGGCCGCGATGGCCGTGGCGGTCGGCACCGCGGTCAACCAGATCCTCAACGGCGGCCGGTGGAACTGGTGGGCGCTGGCCGCCGCGCTGACGCTCGCGACGCTCGCCGAAGGCGTCAACCGATGGCTGGTTCGCTCGGACGTCCGCGACGAGCAGATCCGGCCGACACTCTGGCCGACCCTGACCGCCCCGGACGAGTCGCCACGGCGACTGACGGAGGTCACCCCCCGAGATCTGGGTGTGCACCCCAACCGATTCGGCCCCGAAGGCGAAGCGCTCTACATCCCCCGTGACGTCGACGACGCCCTGGATGAGGCGCTCACCGGCGGACGCCGGCCCATCGTCGTGGTGGCCGGCCCCCGGCTGGCCGGGACCACCAGCACCCTCGCCCAGGCCGCCCAATCGCAGCTCCCCGACCACTACGTCCTCGGCTTCGTCGATGACCCGCGCGTCCGGCTCACCGACATGATCGAATGCTCCCGCCGGTGGGCCGGCCACGGGCCTGGTGCGGTGCTGTGGCTGGATGGGCTGACGCCGGATCGATTCACCGAACTCGCGCTCCTGCCGGCCGACCGGCTCCCGGACGGGCTGCGGGTGCTGGCCACCATCGACACCGGTGAGCTGGAGGGACTACGGATCCCCGAATACCAGGTCAAGGCGCTCGAAGAACATGCCGTTCAGGTCGAGTTGGGCGTGCTGACCCGCACCGAGCGAGCCGAGCTGCGAGCCCAGGACACGTACGCCGGCCTGCGACCGGTCCTGGACGAGGACGCCGACGTGCTGATGGGCCGGCTGATGGTGGCGTGGGAGCAGATCCACGACGCCTTGACACCGGCCGGGGAAGAGACCACCGATCGGGTCGCGTTGCTGCACGCGGTCACCGACTGGTACCGGGCCCGGCTGCCCCGTCTCCTCACCACCGACGTCCTCACGCACCTGTACGGGGCCTATCGGCGTGAGCCGGCCGGGCAGAGCGTCATCGCCCCAGCGTCGGCCGCCGGCTACGCCCGGGCACTGGAATGGGCGACCGCGGTCAGGCCCGACAGGCCGCGTCTGATCGACGTGCAGACCGTGGCCGGTGCCGGCGGTACGCTCCGCACTCGCTGCTGAGCGTCGTCGCCGACGATGGGTCCGCCTCGGTCCACTGGCCCGTCCAGGACGCCTTGTGGGCCTATGCCG
This sequence comes from Actinoallomurus sp. CA-142502, assembly GCF_050936355.1. Taxonomy (NCBI): domain Bacteria; kingdom Bacillati; phylum Actinomycetota; class Actinomycetes; order Streptosporangiales; family Thermomonosporaceae; genus Actinoallomurus; species Actinoallomurus sp. CA-142502. Next base: position 4,208,066 of record NZ_JBNJMY010000001.1, on the reverse strand, counting down.
ACCGTTTCTTCGATGGCGACCAGCGCCGCGACATCGGATACACCGCCCTGCGCATGGGTGCCCATTCCGCCGCCCACCGCCTGCTGGGACACCCCGGCACCACCATCGCCCCTGATGCGCTTAACCAGGTCGCCGCGTGGCTCCATGGCATCGGTGACACCACGGCGGCCCGCCGCTGGTACCGGCAGGCCATCGACTCCGGCCACCCTGACACCGTCCCCACGGCGATGACCAATCTCGGGCTTCTCGAGGCGAAGCGGAGGAACATCGAGGCGGCCCGGCGCTGGTGGCGGCAGGCCGCCGCCACCGATCACACCGACGCCGCACCGAAGGCGATGAACAACCTCGGGTTGCTGGAGGCGGGCCAGGGGAACCTCGAGGAGGCCCGGCGCTGGCACCGAAAGGCCGTCGACACCGGCCATCCGGAAGTAGCGGTAGAGGCCGCGAGCCGTTTGCGGGAGTTGGATCGAACGGAACAGGACCGCCGCCGGGCAGAATGGTTCACCCGGTACGGCTGGCAGGCTTACGCCGACCAGGAGCTGATACAACGCCGCGGGGAAGGCCCCGACGACGCGGCGGAGTGAGGCAACACGCACGAAGGGGCGCCCGTACGGGCGCCCCTTCGTGCGTTGGTCACTCAGTTGGACACTCAGCGGTCATCCATGATGATCGCTGAGGCCTGTGATCTCGGTCGGGACGGCGGGATTCGAACCCACGACCCTTTGACCCCCAGTCAAATGCGCTACCAAGCTGCGCTACGTCCCGAGAACGCGTTAAAAGGCTAGCACAGCGTGGCCGATGATCTGGTCGCGCAGGGCGCGGGCCGCGGGCCGTCGCCCGGCCGTACGCGAGCGGGCGTCAGGCGAAGGTCAGGCCGTCGAGCCAGCCCTGCCAGGCGTGCTCGGCCTCCTTCTGCCCGGCCGTGCCGGCGAACAGGTGGTGGCCGAGGACGATGACGTTGCCGCGGTCGGCGCCGGAGTGGATGAAGCGGTACATCGCGTCCTCGGTGCGGATGCCGAGGAAGTGGGGCCGGTCCACGTAGTCGATCACGCCGTCGATCGGCGGGAGGCCCTCGACGGTCAGCGCCGCCCGGTCGCCCTCCTTGACATCGCCGGTCAGGCCCAGCTCCTTCCGCAGTACCGCCCAGAGGCGCTCCGGCGCCGGGCCCTGCGGACGCGCCGCGAAGACGGGTGTGGCCACGCGGCCGCGGAAGTGGGTGAGGTACTCCGCCAGCTTGGCGAGGTACATGTCCCAGCCGGTCTTCATCGCCTCGTACTCGGTCTCCCAGTCGTCGCCGAGGAAGCCGTTGTGCACCAGCCGCAGCACCGCACCGCCTCCGTCGCGGCCCTCGATGAGGTACTCGAAGGCCATGAAGGTGCCGTCGGGGTTCTCCGGCGTGCGGTACGCCAGCCGCTCCCCCGGCTCCCAGGAGGTCACGGTGGACTCCTCGGTGTGGCCGCCGAGCGTCAGGCCGCCCCTGCCGCCCACGCGGGGCTCCAGTTCGTTGCGGCCCATGTACCAGGAGTCGATGCCGGGACCGGTCGCGATGGCGTCCCAGACCTGCTCGGGGGTGGCGTCCAGCGTGATCTCTTTGCGTACTTCGAACTCGTGCGTCATCGTCGTCTCTTTCTCCATGCCGGTACGGGGATGCCGCCGGCGGTCCGGTCAGCGCTCTTCTTCCGCCGGGGCGGCGGCCCCGTCCTCGCGGGGGCGGGTACTCGGGTGGACGGCGACGACCACGCGGTGCTCGCGCCCGCCCTCGGCCGTCGCGTCGTGGTACTTGGCGACCAGGGCGGCCACGGCGTTCGCCAGCTCCTCGGCGAAGGCGGACCGGTCGGCCGCCGAGGCGAACCTGACCTCGCCGTCGATCGCGAACGTCGCCACGCGCTTGCGCGCCTTGGCCGCGCCGGTGATCAGCTCGCCGACGTCGCGTACGAGACGGGCGGCGACGGCGAGCAGCCAGCGCGCGGAGAGCTGGTCGGGCGAGCGCGCGGGGTCGGGCTGGACGGCGGCGAGCGCGGCCGGCGAGATGACGTACGACGTGGCGGTCGCCCGCATGAGCCGCTCGTTGACGTTGCCCTTGCGGCGCTCCTCGACCAGCTCGACCAGGCCGTGCCGTTCGAGCGCCTTGAGGTGGTAGTTCACCTTCTGTCGCGGCAGGCCGACCTTGGCGGCCAGCATCGTCGCGGAGGCGGGCTCGGCCAGCTCGGCCAGCAGGCGGGCCCGGATGGGGTCGAGTGAGACCTCGGCCGCGGCCGGGTCCTCGATCACTGCCACTTCGAACATGCGAGGAGCCTCGCACCGACAAACTTTTTTGTCAAGACTGCCGGAGTGTTCGGCGTCACGGAGCGTGGGCGATTTGTGACACTCGTCACGCGAGGTCCGTATCGCCGCGCCCGGCACCGCGCCGACCACCGCCCTGAGCAGAGCGAATGACCGAAACAAAGACTGTCTGTCAGCGCAAATAGTTTCGGTCAGGCCCTAGAAAGCACAACGATGTCCAAAATGCAAGAGACAGATGGATCTCGCCAATCCAATCTGCCGTGTGATACAGATTCACTGTAACCAATTGCTCACGGATGCTCGACAACCGACGCAGTCTTCCCCCGACAGTCCTCGCAGCAGCACTTCCGAAACCATTTGGGTTACGGACGCGTGCGCGCCGCCGAAACATCGATGCGGAGCATAGGTCCGGTCATGTCTATCGCCGTCGCAGACCCAGCCGCACAGGCCGAAACTTTCCGCCTCTACCGCAATCTGCCGCGACTACTGCGCGATCCCATGGGGGAAGTGGAAAGCATGGGAAGGGCGGCGGCCGGTCGCGTCGCTCGCCTCGACTTCGGCGTGGCCGACGTCTACCTGGCGACCCACCCGGACCACGTCCAGCAAATCCTGCTGGACGACGCCGCGAACTTCCTGCGCGAGGGCACGTACTGGCGGCCGCTGAGCCGGCTGTTCGGCCGGAGCATCATGTCCGAGGGCTCGGACTGGAAACTCAGCCGCAGGACACTCCAGCCCGTACTCACCCGGCGGTACGTCCACTCGATGGCCGACCAGATGGCCGCCGCCATCAACGAGTCTCTCGACGGGCTCGCCGAGCACGCACGCACCGGGCGACCGGTGGCCGCGATGGCCGAGCTGTCCGACATCGTCAGCCACACCGTCATTCGTGTCTTCTTCGGGAACAAGATCACGCCCGCGGACGCCGCCCGGCTGACACCTGCCTTCGAGACCGTGGTGAAGGCCATCGCGTTCCGTTTCCTCCTGCCCTTCCTGCCGTTCTCGGTCCCGGTGCCGGGCGACCGGGCGCTCCGGCGCGCCATACGGCTCTTCGACGAGGTCCTCTACCCGCTGATCCGCGAACAGCGCTGGCGCGACGACGAGGTACGCGACTTCTTCTCCGTGCTCTGCCGCGCGCACGAGGCCGACGGCGCCGAGGTCAGCGATCGATGGGTCCGCGACAACCTCTTCGCCATGTTCGCCACCGGAACCGAGACGACGATCGGCGCCCTGACCTGGCTGTGGCCGCTCCTCGACGACCATCCCGAGGTGACGCGGAGGCTCTACGAGGAGATCGACACGGTCGTGGGGTCCGGCCCGGTACGCGCCGAGCACCTGTCCGGCCTGACCTACACCCGGCAGATCGTGCAGGAGCTGCTCCGGCTCTACCCGGCCGGGTGGGTGTTCCCTCGGCGGGCCGTCGAGTCCACGACGCTGGGCGACGTCACGATCAAGGCCGGCGAGTCGGTCCTCGTCAGCCCGTTCCTGACCCATCGGCTCGAGGCGTTCTGGGAACGCCCGCTCGAATTCGATCCCGATCGGTTCGATCCCGCCCTCGGCGGAGAGCCCGGACATCATCGTTACGCCTACGTGCCCTTCGGCGCCGGTCCACACAAATGCATCGGGCTGCATGTGTTCAATATGGAGGCCGAACTCATCATCGCCGGCATTCTGGCGCGTTTCCGGCCGACGTCCTGTACGGCCGTCTCTCGCATTCCTCGCGTCGGCGCCACGCTCCGGCCGAAAGAAAGCGTGGAACTCATTCTGACAACCGTCTGAAAGCCGCGGCGTTTCACCGCGCATCACCCGCGTTTTCCGTGGGTGATCCATTGGCGCGACGTTGACCGTGTTCCCGGACAGGAGAGGTTGATGACATCTTCCGTCGCCAGACGCGATGGGCTGGACACCGCTGAGGCCAGGGGCAAGATCTGCGCGGTCGCGATGGAGTGTCTTCGTGACATGCAGGACTGCGTGTCCGCCTACCCGGCGCTGTTCTCGGCCCGGCCGCTCGGCGCGACGGTGTTCAGCGGCGTCGCGCTCGCCCACGCGTTCGGCTCGCCCGACGCCACGGCGAAGGAGCTCAGGATGGCCACGCGCTTCACGCTGTGGGGCTTCGCCGCCGACTGGCTCCTGGACTACGTGGCGTCGTCGGCCGAGGAGATCAATGCCATCGTGGCCGGCTGCGCACGGGTGGGGCGGGGCGGGGCGCCGGATCCCGACATGCCCCTGGAGTGCCTGCTCGCGGGGCTGCGCGACGAGCTGGCCGCCCGGCCGCACTGGAGCGAGCTGCGGCGCGTCTGGGCCGAGCACCTCGACCGCTACCTGTCCGCCAACGCACGCGAGTGGACCTGGAAGACCGCCCATGCGGCCGGAGACGGGGCGGCGCTCCCGACCTTCGAGCAGTACCTCGCGAATGCCGACAACATCGGCGCCTCGCTCGTCAACGTCTCGCACTGGACGTACACCGACGCCGTGGCGACCGCCGAGGAGATGGACCGGCTGGCCGAGGTCAGCGCGCAGGCGCAGCAGGCTCTGCGCCTGCTGAACGATCTGGCCAGCCACGCACGCGACGTCGAGTGGGGCGACCTCAACAGCCTCATGCTCGGACTCGGGCCCGCGGAGGTCACCCGCCGGGCCGAGGAGCTCATCGCCCGCTGCGACGAGATGTGCGAGGAACTGGCCCTGCGGTTCCCCGAGCCGGCGGCCTATCTACGGCGCCAGGTCGGCCACAATGTGGGCTTCTACGGCACGACCGACTACTGGGGCACCCGGTGAGCCCCGAGCGCACGGCGACCGTCGCCGTCCCGCCCACCCCGGCCATCGACATCCTGGCCGAGGCGGAGAACCTCCTCGCCGGGCTTCTGCGCGAGCCCTGGGGCCAGGTCTCCCCCTCGGTGTACGAGACGGGACGCCTGGTCGCCCTCAGCCCGTGGCTGACCGGACACGACCAGCGGATCGACCACCTTCTGCTCAGCCAGCGGCCGGACGGCGGCTGGGGTTCCCCCGAACCCGGGTACGCATTGGTGCCGACCCTGAGCGCGACCGACGCGCTCCTGTCGGCGAGGCGTCCCGGCACGGAGGACGCCGCGACCGTCGGACTGCGCGTTCTGTTCCGCTGGTTGCGCGGACCCGGCGCGCTGACCGCCGCCGACCTTCCCGATATGCCCGCGATCGAGCTGATCGTGCCGAGCCTGGTCATGTCCGTCAACCGGCGGCTGGACGACATGGGCGACGCCGCGGGGCGGTGGCCGGGCGCCGAACGCCTGCGCGTCCCCGCCGGCATCAGCGATGCGCCCCTCCGGCTGATCCGGAGCCGGCTGTCCGCCGGGCAGCCCCTCCCGCAGAAGCTGGCCCACGCGTTGGAGGTCGCCACCCCCGCCGCGCACCGCCATCCCCTGTTCCGGCCCGACACGACCGGCAGCGTCGGCGCCTCGCCCGCCGCCACCGCAGCGTGGCTGGGCCACCCGGACGATGAGGCGGCCTCCCCGGCGGTCGCCTTCCTCCGCGAGGCCGTGCGACCGCACGCCGGGCCGGTCCCCTGCGGCCTGCCCGTGACGGTGTTCGAGCGCGGCTGGGTGCTCGCCTGGCTGATCCGCGCCGGTGTCCCGGTCGATCCGCCCGCCGAGCTCGTGGCCGGCCTGGCGACCTCGCTCGGCCCGAGGGGAACGGCGGCCGCGGCCGGCCTGCCGGAGGACGCCGACACCACCTCGGTGGCGCTCTACGCACTCGCCCTGGCCGGTACCCCGCTGCCGCCCGACCCGCTGTGGGCGTACGAGTCCGGCGACCACTTCTCCACCTGGCCCGGGGAGGACGGCGTCTCGATCACGACGAACGCCCATGTGCTGGAGGCCTTCGGCCAGTATCAACGGGTGGCGGGTGGCCCGGAGGACGCCCGGCGCGCGAACACGGTCACGAAGGTGGCGGCCTGGCTGCGTCGGCAGCAGCGCGCCGACGGCAGCTGGCGCGACCGCTGGCACGCCTCACCCTTTTACGCCACCTTCTGCACGGCGCTCGCGCTGGACGCCTTCGGCGGACCTCGGTCCGCCGAGGCGGTTCGCCATGCCGTACGCTGGGCGCTGGCCACGCAGCGGGCGGACGGGTCGTGGGGCCGGTGGGCCGGCACGGCCGAGGAGACCGCCTACGCGCTGCAGCTCCTTCTCGCGACCGGGCACGGGCGAGAAGTGGGATGGGATGAGATACGGCGGGCGGCGACCCGCGGATTCGCATACCTCATTCGGTGTCCGCGCGAGTCCGAAGGCCCGGCACTATGGCATGACAAAGACCTTTACCAGCCGACCGCCGTTGTCAAGGCCGGCGTGCTGGCGGCACTTCATCTCAGTCATCGAGACGGGCTCACTCTCGAAGCTTGAGTTGCCAATAAAACGGACATCTGGGCATTAAGGGTTACAGAAGTCTCGCAACTCTCCATTCGCCTTGAACCCGATATCTCCGGTTGCTAGAGTTCATGATCGCTATGGCGAGGTCAAAGTAAGATTGACATAAACGGGTCATAGGTATTTCGCTGCAATTCCGCTGGAAGCCCGATCCAGCCCTCCGGTTCCCCCTCCTCATATTGCCGAGGCCGCTGTAATGCGCTTGCGCAACGCCCGTCTGCGAACCAAGATCACCGCGCTGCTCATGTCCCTGGTCGCCCTCTGGGTGTTCGCGGCATGGGTCACCCTGCGGGAGGGCGTGAACCTGCTGTGGGTGTCCACGCTCAACAGCAACGTCGCCCAGCCGATCGTCGATCTGCAGCCCGAGCTCCAGCGTGAGCGCCAGCTGTCCCTGATCCGCCTGGGCGCTCCGGGCGTCCAGCAGCGCGCCGCGCTCAGCTCCCAGCGGCTCCGCACGGACAACGCCGTGGCGAAGTTCCGGAAACTGGCGCAGGCGGGGCGCGTGAAGCTGGCCCAGGACAAGACGCTGAAGCAGGCGATCGCCGCCGGGTTGGCCCAGCTCTCCCAGCTTCCCCAGGACCGGGCCAAGGTCGACTCCGGCATGATCGGCTTCGAGGAGGCGCAGAACGCCTACAGCGCGGCCGTCGAGAGCCTGTTCACGATCGACGACTCGCTGGCGAGCCTCGACGACAAGAAGTACGCCAAGGACGTGCGTGTCTCCCTCCAGCTCAACCGGGCGGCGGAGGTCGTGTCGCAGGAGAACGCGCTGGTCTCGGGGGTCCTCGCGTCCGGACGGCTGGCCCGCAGCGAATACCTCCAGCTCGTCCAGGTCATCGGAGCCCAGCGGTACACCTTCGGCAAGGCGCTCGAGGCCATCGAGGGCAGCGACCGCGCCACCTACGAGGTACTGACCTCGGACGGTCCCTTCACGCGTATGCGCGCTCTCGAGAACACCCTGCTGAACAAGAGCAGGCTGAACCACCCCGCGCCGGTCACCTCGGCCCAGTGGCGTGCCGTCGCCGACCCGACCACCACGCAGCTGTCCAAGGCGGTCTTCGACTACGGCGACAAGCTGGTCGATCGCGCCACGCCGATCGCGATCGGGGTCATCGTCCGCCTCCTGCTCGCCGGTGGTCTCGGTCTCCTGGCGGTCATCGCGTCGATCATCGTGTCGATCACCACGGCACGTGACCTCATGCGACAGCTGGAGAAGCTGCGCATCGCCGCCCGCGAGCTGGCCGACAAACGGCTGCCCGGCGTCGTGGAACGGCTCGGACGCGGCGAGAAGGTGGACGTCGCCTCCGAGGCGCCACCGCTGCGATTCGGCGAGGACGAGGTCGGCCAGGTGGGCCACGCGTTCAACTCCGTGCAGGAGACCGCGATCCGCACCGCAGTCGAGCAGGCCGAGCTGCGCCGCGGCATCCGCGACATCCTCCTCAGCCTGGCGCGCCGCTCCCAGGCGCTCGTCCACCGGCAGCTGACCCTGCTGGACACCATGGAGCGCCGCCAGGACGACTCCGCTGAGCTGGAGGACCTGTTCCACGTCGACCACCTTGCCACCCGGATGCGGCGCAACGCCGAGAACCTCATCGTCCTCTCCGGCGCGACGCCCGCCCGTGGCTGGCGCCGCCCGGTGCCGATGATCGACGTGGTCCGCTCCGCCGTCGCCGAGGTCGAGGACTACACCCGGGTCACGGTGATGCCGATGGGCGAGGTCGCCCTGGCCGGCCGGGCCGTCGGTGACATCGTCCACCTCCTCGCCGAACTGATCGAGAACGCCGTCTCCTTCTCGCCGCCGTACACCCAGGCGCAGGTCAGCGGCCACCCGGTCGCCCACGGGTACGCCGTGGAGATCGAGGACCGCGGGCTCGGCATGACCGACGAGATCCTCGCCGACATCAACGAACGTGTCACCGACCCGCCCGAGTTCAACCTGTCCAGCTCGGCCCACCTCGGGCTGTACGTGGTCGGCCGGCTGGCCATGCGTTACGACGTCAAGGTCTCGCTCAAGCACTCCTCCTATGGCGGCACCACCGCGGTCGTGCTCATCCCGCACGAACTGGTGGTCGAGGGCGCCGACGGCGAGCGCGAGACCAGAGCCGCGGCCGCCGGCGTACCCGTCGGGGTCACGGCCGGCGGCATGACCGCCACGTCGTACGACGACGTGCCCGCCCGCGTCACGGAGGCCACCGTGCTCGAGCCCCCCGCCCTGCCGTCCCCAGCCGAGCCGTCCACCCCAGCGTCGGCGCGGTCGGCCACTTCGGCGTCCGCCGAGGCGACGGGGCCGGCGAGCGAGCCCTCGGCCGCCGCGCCCAGCACGGCGTCGGCCAACGGCAAGTCCGGCACCCTGCCGCCGCTCCCCCGGCGTACGTCCACGACGCCGCGAGAGGCCGAGCCCGCGGAGCCGGCCGAGCCGGCGTCCGCGTCCTCCTCACAGACCACTCCCGGCGGCCTGCCGGTCCGCGTGCCCCAGGCCAGCATCTCCCCCGCGCTGCGCACCGACGGCCCGACCTCGGCGTCCGACGCGGACGGCGAGGCCCAGGACGACGACGTTCCCACGCCGGAGGAGATCCGCAAGTCGTTCGGCGGACTCCAGGCGGGCACCCGCCGAGGCAGAACCGACGCGGCGCGGTCGCGGACCGACGCGACCGACGACACCTCCACACCCGATGAAGACGCCCAAGAGGACAACCAGTGACGCAAAAGACAGACCCCTCCGCCGATCTGGCCTGGTTGCTCGACGACCTGATCAAACGCGTACCCGAGGCGCAGCACGCCATCGTGCTGTCCGCGGACGGCCTGCTGATGGCGGCCTCACGGGAGTTCGAACACGAGGACGCCGAGCATCTGGCGGCGGTCGCGGCCGGCATCCAGTCGCTCGCCAAGGGAGTGGGCGAGCGCTTCGACGGCGGTCCCGTCCGGCAGACCGTCGTCGAGATGCGGTCGGCGTACCTCCTGGTGACCGTCGCCGGGCAGGGTGCCTGCCTGGCGGTGCTCAGCACCGAGGAGGCCGACATCGGACTCATCGCCTACGAGATGGCCATGCTCGTCACCGGACTCGGCCACCATCTGACCGCCGCGTCCCGTAGTTCCGAGCAGGCTTCGTCGTGACCTCGCCCGGCGAACCCCCCGGCGAGGAGTTCCCGGGCACGGAGGCCGGCGAAGACAGCATTGCCGGTCGGCCGGCCGAGCCTCCCGCCGGCGGGGTCGACGACGAAGAACGCTGGCTGGACGACCAGGCCGGGCCGCTGGTCCGGCCGTACGTGATGACCAGCGGGCGGATGCAGCCGGTACGCGGCAAGTTCGACCTGGTGACGATGGTGGAGGCCACGGGCCTGCCCGCGTCGCCGGAACTCGGCCTGGGCCCGGAGCACCAGGCCGTGGTGCGCCTCTGCGAGCAGGTGCTGTCGGTCGCCGAGATCGCGGGCCACCTCAAGCTCCCGACCGTCACCGTACGCGTGCTGCTCGGCGACCTCCTCGACAAGGGGCTCATCACGGTTCAGGACCCGCAGACCGACACCGACTTCATGACCGACGAGCAGATGTACAGGGCAGTGATCGATGGACTCCATGCGCTTTGATCGACAGGGCCGGAGACTGCCCAAGGCGATCAAGATCCTCATCGCCGGCGGCTTCGGCGCCGGAAAGACCACCATGGTCGGGGCCGTCTCGGAGACGAAACCGCTCCGCACCGAGGAGATCCTCACCGACAAGGGTGTACGCGTCGACGACATCGCGGGCGTGGAGGGCAAGACCACCACCACCGTCGCGATGGACTTCGGCCGCATCACCATCAAGGACCAGTTCATGCTGTACCTGTTCGGCACGCCCGGGCAGGAGCGGTTCTGGTTCATGTGGGACGAGGTGGCGATCGGCTCTCTCGGCGCGGTCGTGCTCGCCGACACACGACGGCTCGCGGACTGCTTCCCCGCCGTCGACTACTTCGAGCGGCGCAACATCCCGTTCATCGTCGCGGTGAACTGCTTCGAGGGCGCCAAGCAGTACGAGCTGGAGGAGGTCGAGGCCGCGCTGAACCTCGGCTCCAAGGTGCCGGTGATGCTCTGCGACGCGCGGGTGCGGGAGTCGGGCAAGAAGGTGCTGATCGCGCTGGTCCAGCACGCGATGGAGAGCCGCAAGGTCGGCGCCTCCGTCTGAGACGGCGCCGCGAGCCCCCGGCCCGGCCACGCGCCGGGCCGGGGGCTCGCTCGTCTCACTTGCGCTGGCGCTTCTCCCGGATCTTCATGCTGATCTCGATGGGCGTGCCCTCGAAGCCGAAGTCCTCGCGCAGCCGGCGCTCGACGAATCGCCGGTAGCCCGCCTCAAGGAACCCCGTCGTGAACAGCACGAACCGCGGCGGCTGCACGCCCGCCTGCGTGGCGAACATGACGCGCGGCTGCTTTCCGCCGCGTACGGGGTGCGGCTTGGCCGCCACCAGGTCGGTCATGAAGGAGTTGAGCCGTGCGGTCGGCACGCGCTCACCCCAGCCCTCCAGCGCCGTTTCGATGGCGGGCACGAGCTTTTCGACGTGCCGTCCCGTACGGGCCGAGATGTTGACCCGCGGCGCCCAGCGCGCGTGGTGGAGCTGCCGGTCGATCTCGCGGTCGATGAAGTGACGGCGCTCCTCGTCCACCAGGTCCCACTTGTTGAAGGCCAGGACCAGCGCGCGGCCCGACTCGATCACCATGGTGATGATCCGCAGATCCTGCTCGGCGAGCGGCTCGCTCGCGTCGATGAGCACGACCGCGACCTCGGACCGGTCCAGCGCCGACTGGGTGCGCAGCGTGGCGTAGAAGTCGGCGCCCTGCGACTCGCGGGCCCGCCGCCGGATGCCGGCCGTGTCGACGAACTTCCAGGTGCGGCCGCCCAGCTCGATCAGCTCGTCGACCGGGTCACGCGTCGTGCCGGCGACGGAGTCGACGACGACGCGGTTCTCACCGGCGAGCTGGTTGAGCAGGCTGGACTTGCCGACGTTGGGCCGGCCGAGCAGCGCGACGCGGCGTGGCCCGCCCGCGACACCGTACGTCTCCGGCGGCGCCTCCTCCGGCAGGGCGTTCAGCACGGCGTCGAGCAGGTCGCCGCTCCCCCGCCCGTGCAGGGCGGAGACGACGAGCGGCTCGCCCAGTCCGAGGGACCACAGCGTCGCGGCGTCCGCCTCCGCCCGCGCGTCGTCGACCTTGTTGGCCGCCAGCACGACCGGCTTGTCGGCGCGCCGCAGGACGCCCACGACGGCCTCGTCGGTGTCGGTGGCGCCGACCGTCGCGTCGACCACGAACAGCACGACGTCCGCGGCGTCGACCGCCAGGCGCGCCTGGTCGGCGACGGCGGCGGCGAGGCCCTCGGCCTTCGGCTCCCAGCCGCCGGTGTCGAGCACGGTGAAGCGGCGGCCGCCCCACGCGGCGTCGTAGGCGACCCGGTCGCGGGTCACGCCGGGCACGTCCTCCACGACCGCCTCACGGCGGCCCAGAATGCGGTTGACCAACGTGGACTTGCCGACGTTCGGCCGGCCGACGACGGCCACGACCGGTGGCGGCGCGACGTCGTGCTCCACATTGTCGCCGATGTCCAGGACATCGGCGTGCTCCATCTCGGTCACGGGCGCTCCTCGCCGTACACGGCCTCCCGCACCGCGTCGCCGGCGTCGGCGCCCTTCGCGATCCGTACGACCTCGGTGATGACCTCGGAAAGGGTCAGGCTGGTGGTGTCGACCTCCACGGCGTCGGCCGCGCGCGCCAGCGGGTCGGTCTTGCGGGTGGAGTCGAGGTGGTCACGGCGGGCCAGGTCGGCCTGGGTCGCGGAGACGGAGGCGCCGGTCAGCTCCTTGCTGCGGCGCTGCGCGCGGGCCTCGGCGCTCGCGGTGAGGTAGATCTTGACCGCCGCGTCCGGCGCGACGACCGTGCCGATGTCACGACCCTCCACCACGATACCGCCGGTGCCGATGATCTCCTGCTGCAGCGCGACGAGGCGCCGGCGCACCTCCGGGACCGCGGCCACGGCGCTGACGGCGCCGGTGACCTCGCCGGTGCGGATGGGCCCCGCGACGTCCGTGCCATCGACCGAGATCGACGGGGCGTCGGGGTCGGTGCCGACGCTCAGCACGGGCTCGCCCGCGCGAGCGGCCATCGCGGCCTGGTCGTCGAGCGGGACGCCCTGGCGTAGCATCCACCACGTCACCGCGCGGTACATCGCGCCCGTGTCGAGGTAACGCAGCCCCAGGGCACGTGCCACACCCTTGGACACGCTGGACTTGCCCGAACCCGAGGGGCCGTCCATGGCGATGACGAGCATCTCGTGTGCTTCCTCTCCCGTACCGACCGGCCAACGTCTGAGGCTACCGGTACGGCGGGCCGGCTTGATCCGCACTTCGGCAAGCCCGCGCGACGTCGCATGCGTCTTGTATGTAACATAGATACAAGATGAGCACTGCGACCTCCCGGGCCTACGACCACGTGAAGCAGGCCATCCTCGATCGCGCCTACCCGGGCGGCGCGCTGCTGAGCGAGGGTGAGATCGCCACGGCGGTCGGGGTGTCCCGTACCCCGGTGCGCGAGGCCCTCCTCCGCCTGGAGACCGAAGGCCTCGTACGCCTCTACCCCAAGCGCGGCGCACTGGTCCTGCCGGTCTCCCCACAGGAGATCTCCGACGTGCTGGAGACCCGCGAGCTGGTGGAGACCTTCACCGCCGGCCGGGCCGACATCGGGCCCGAGCTCGTCGGCGAGCTCACGCGGCTCCTGGAGGACATGCGACGGCACGCCGCCGCAGGCGACGGCCGGGAGTTCGCCTACGCCGACCGGTGCTTCCACCGCTCGCTCGTCGCCGCGGCCGGCAACGAGATCCTCACCCAGCTGTACGACTCGCTGCGCGACCGTCAGCTGCGCATGGCCCGCCTCACCGCCGACGACCCCGTACGCGCCGCGGACGCGATCCGGGACCACACCGAGATCCTGGACGCCGTCCGCTCGGGCGACCGCCGCCGGATCCGCGCCGCGATCCACCGGCATCTGCAGACCGCCGGATCCGCCCTGCGCGCCCGCTCCTGACCGAACCCCGCCACCGCATCCCGCCGAGCACACCCCTGCCCCCCGAAAGGTGAAAAGTGAACGTCGCGGTTTTGTCGCCGCCCCGTCCGCAGTCCTCGTCCCATCCCCTCGGCGGCCGCCGCGCGTGGAGCGTGTGGGGCGTCGGCGCCCTCGTCTACCTCGTGGCCTTCTTCCACCGTACGAGCCTCGGCGTCGCGGCCCTCGCCGCCCAGCAGCGCTTCGGCGTCGGCGCGACCGCGCTGTCCAGCTTCGCGATCCTGCAGCTCGGCGTGTACCTGGTCATGCAGGTCCCGAGCGGCATCATGGCCGACCGGTTCGGCCCGCGCCGGATGCTCGGCGCCGCGCTGCTGTGCATGGCCCTCGGCGAGACCCTGTTCGCCTTCGCGGCCTCGCTGCCGCTCGCCGTCCTCGGCCGTGGCCTGGTCGGCCTAGGTGACGCCTTCACCTTCATCAGCGTGGTGCGCCTGGCCGCCTCCTGGTTCCCCCGGCGGAGGTTCGCGGTGCTCACCGCGCTGACCGCGATGACCGGATCGCTCGGCCAGGTCGGCGGCACCGTCCCGCTGTCGGCCGCCCTGCGCTCGTTCGGCTGGACCCCGACCTTCCTCGGCACCGCCGTGCTCAGCGCCGCTCTCGCCATCGTCGTGTGGTGGTGGATCGCCGACCACCCGGCACCGGCGATGGAGCGTTCCAGCGCGGCGAACCCGATACTGGCCGACCTGCGCGAGGTGGTCCGGCAACGCGGGACGCGCACCGCCGTGTGGGCGCACTTCACACTCATGTCGGCGTTCATGGTGCTGGCGACGCTGTGGGGCTACCCGTACCTGGTCAAGGGCCTCGGCATGGGCGCCGGACCCGCCCGGCTGACGCTCACGCTGACCGCCGCGGCGCCGCTGGTGGTCGCGCCCGCCTTCGGCTGGCTGGCCGGCCGCCGGCCTCAGCTGCGCGGGCGGCTGATCGTCTCCGTCGCCGCAGCCCTGGCCGTCGTCTGGGTCACCGCGGTCACCTGGCCGGGCGGACACCTGCCCGTGGCGTTCGCGGTCGTCCTCGTCCTCGTCAGCGCCGTCGGCAGCGCGGCGTCGATGCTCGCCTTCGACCTGGCCCGGGACGCGAACCCGCCGAGCCGGGGCGGCATCGCCTCGGGTGTGGTCAACATCGGCGGCTTCTCCGCGGCGATGAGCGCCTCACTGAGCGCCGGAACGCTGCTCGACGCCGCCGGGGGCACCTACGACGCCCCGTCGTTCCAGCTCGCCTTCGCCCCGATCACCTGCATGATCGTCATCGGCACCGTACGGCTGACGCTGCTACTGCGCCCGTGGCGGCGGCTCCGGCCGGCACCCGGCGAACGCACCGGCGAACGCGCCGCGCGACCGCTCAGCCCGGCACCGACCACCCACACGCCCGCGACTCGTCCACCAAGCGCCGCACCACACCGGAAGCCACACCCGACTCGACCCCACCGACCGGCCGGCCGGGCTCGATCACCGCGGCCCCGGTGCTAGGAACAGCACCACCGCACCGGTCAGGGATTCGAACCGACACCACCGCCTAGGCGCCGGCCCGGTCGCCATGCTCTGCCGGCGCCCGATGGTCGCACCGGGCCTCCGACGCGCCCGCGACTCGTCCGCCAAGCGCTGTGCCGCCGTGGGTGTCACGCTCATCTGAACGAGTGATTCCTGGTGATGCGTCACCACTTGTGCATCACGCGCCGAAGGCAGGTGGATCCGATGGCGGGGAGGAACACCCACCTCCCGCCGGTCGGGCTACTCGATCGTCGCGACCTGGGTGCTGACCTCCGGCGCTTGGAACAGCAATCGCGGTGGACGTAGCGCCGCGCACTCGATGGCGTCGTCGCCGTCGGCGGTGCTACCGGCGGGAACGAGCGCCTCGTCGGCCGCTATGCCGCCGCCGTGGCGACGGTCCGGCGAGCCGAGCCACGACGCCGAGGGCGTGCCGACGGGCACAGCCCGCCCGACGGCACCGTGAGGGGCGCGGGGGCTCACCGCGATCGCGGGCGCGGCCGCGGCCGGGCGCGGCTGCCGGAAGGCACGGACGCGTTCTCCACCGGGTGGACGCGGACGGCGCGGGCCGGTCGGGGATGAGAACGGACACCACCGCCTAGGGCGTGTTTTGTGGATCTTGGGCGAGGAGTGTGGGTTGATGGCGTGTCATGGTGCGTCGTCATGAGCTGAGTGATGCCGCGTGGGCGCGGATTGAGCCGTTGTTGCCTGCTCATCCGCGTCAGGGCGGACGGTGGCGGGATCACCGGCAGGTGGTCAACGGGATCGTGTGGAAGATCCGCACGGGCGCTGATTGGCGGGACATCCCGGAGCGGTACGGGCCCTGGCAGACGGTCTATCAACGGTTCCGCCGCTGGTCAGCCGATGGGACATGGGATCGCCTGTTGGAACATGTCCAGGTCCACGACGACGCGATCGGTGAAGTGGACATGACGGGCGTTTGCGTGGACTCGACCATCGTGCGCGCTCACCAGCACGCCGCCGGCGCCCGCAAAAAGGGGACACCGCCGGGACGAACGGGCAGCAAGATCACCAAACGGACCGGGCGCTCGGACGATCCCGCGGTGGGCTGACCACCAAGATCCACCTGGCCTGCGATGGCCGCGGCCTGCCACTGTCATTCGTGATCACGGGGGGCAACATCAACGATTGCACCCGTCTGATCGAGGTCATCGAAGCGATCCGGATTCCCCGTAAGCACGTGGGGCGGCCTCGCATCCGGCCGTTGCACCTCATCGCCGACAAGGGCTATTCCACCAACAAGATCCGCCTCTACCTGCGCCGCCGCCGGATCGCCCACACCATCCCCGAACGCCGTGACCAGCTCGCCGCCCGTGCCCGCCGCGGATGGCGCCGCTGCGGCTTCGACAAGGAGATCTACCGGCGCCGTAACGTCGTCGAACGCTGCTTCAACCAGCTCAAACGCTTCCGCGGACTCGCCACCCGCTATGAAAAACTCGCTGCTCATTATCGGAGTGTGGTGACCATCGCCAGCCTCATCTTGTGGCTCAACCAAGATCCACAAAACAGGCCCTAGGCGCCGGCCCGGTCACCAGGCTTTGCCGGCACTCGGTGACCGCACCAGGCCTCCGCTCAGCCCGGCACCGACCAACCACGCGCCCGCAGCTCGTCCGCCAAGCGCTGTGCCGCCGCGGGTGTCACGCTCAACTCGACCACACCGACCGGGCGGCCGGGCGAATGCTCGATCGTCACGTCCTCGATGTTGACCCCCGCCACCCCGGCCGCCTGGAACAGCAACGCCAGTTCGCCCGGCCGGTCGGGGATGAGAACGGACACCACCGCGTAGGTGCCGGCGCGGTCGCCGTGCTTTCCCGGCAGGCGGCGGCGGCCGGTGCCGCCGCGCCTCAGCAGTTCGGTCACGTCGGTCTCGGCGCCGGCGCGCAGCGCCGCGGCGGTCGCGGCCAGGTCGGCGGCGACAGCGTCGATGACGTCGGCGACGGGCTCCGCGTTGGAGCTGAGGATGCCGATCCAGAGTGACGGGTCGCTCGCGGCGATGCGGGTGACGTCGCGTACACCCTGCCCGGCGAGGCCCAGCGCGACCTCCGGTGCGGCCTCCAGCCGGGCGGCCACCGCGGCGGCGGCCACATGGGGGCCGTGCGACACCAGCGCGACGGCCCGGTCGTGCTCCTCGGCGCCGACCACCACGGTCTGCGCGCCGCACGCCTCGGCCAGCGCGGTCACGGCCTCGACCGCCTCCGGCAGGGTCTTCGGGGTGGGGCACAGCGCCCACGGACGGCCGACGAACAGGTCCCCGCGCGCCGCGGCGGGCCCGGAGCGCTCACGGCCGGCGAGGGGATGTCCGGCGACGTAACACGTCAGGTCGCAGCCCAGCTCGGCGGCCTCGCGCAACGGCCGGGACTTGACGCTCGCGACGTCGGTGTAGACACGGGCGAGGCCGCGCTTCTGCGCGTCGAGCAGTGTCGCCGCGACGGCCGCCGGCGGCACCGCGATCACCGCGACGTCGGCGGGCCCGTCACCGTCCTCCAGCGGAACGCCGGCGCCGAGCTCGGCCGCCATCCGCACGGACACCGGATCCCGGTCGGTCAGCCGCACCTCGTCGCCGCGCTCGCGCAGCGCGAGCGCCACCGACGTACCGATCAACCCGGTGCCGATGACGACGACCTGTCGTGTCCCGCCGATGACTCCACCTCCGCGTGAGTTCTCGAAGCGTATCCGCAACGCTCGCGGCGAACCGCCGCAACCCGGTCCATCGGCCGCGTGAGCCGTGGCTTCGGCGGAAGGCACGATCTCATGAGCGGCCGATGGCCGCTGGCCGAACCTGCCGGCGACCGGTGGCGGCTGGCCCAACCTGCCGGGGCCCGTGGCCGGGGGCCGTGGCCGGTGGCCGATGGCCGTGACCGATGGCTACTGCGCGATGTCCAGGCGCAGCGCGGTCGCGCCGCGCAGGTAGACGTGCTGGATGTCCGAGCGCGGGCGGTCGCTCTGGATGTGCGCCATCAGGCGGATCACCCGCGGTAGGGCGTGCGGCACGTTGATCTCGCTGGCGCACAGCAGCGGCACGTCGTGGAAGCCGAGCTTGCGCGCGGCCAGTGCCGGGAACTCCGCGGTCAGGTCCGGGGTCGCGGTGAAGATCACGCTGATGACGTCGTCGGTGGTGAGAGCGTTGCGGGTCATCACCTCGGTGACCAGTTCGGCCGTCGCCTCGAGAACCTGGTCACGATCGTCGGCGTCGACCTGGACGGCCCCGCGTACGGCTAGTACCCCCACAAAACCTCCCTTGATCGGCGGCAGGTCAGAGCTCGACCGCCGCGTACAGCTCGCCGATCTCCTTGGTGGTGAGCGCCCGGATCGTGCCCGACCTCAGGCGGCCCAGCTTGACCGGGCCGAACTCGGTGCGGGCGAGCTGCTGAACCGGATGACCGACCTCGGCGAGCAGGCGGCGCACGATGTGCTTACGGCCCTCGTGAAGGGTCACCTCGACGAGAATCCGCTTGCCGACCTGGTCGAACACGCGGAACTCATCCGCCTTGGCGAAACCGTCCGCGAGTTTGACGCCCTGCTTGAGCCTCTTGCCGAGATCACGGCCGATCGGCCCGTGGATTTCGGCGAGGTAGGTCTTGGAAACACCGTATCGCGGGTGCATGAGGCGATTCGCCAGTTCACCGTCGTTGGTGAGCAGGAGGAGGCCCTCGGTGTCGGTGTCGAGCCGGCCGACGTGGAAGAGCCGCTCGGGCACGTCACCGACGTACGCGGCGAGGGTCTTGCGGCCCCTGGGGTCGGACATGGTGCTGACGACACCGGTGGGCTTGTTGAGCATGTAGTAACGCAGCTCGGCACGGGTGGGGATGCGCTTGCCGTCGACATGGATGACGGCCTGCTGCGGGTCGACGCGCGCGCCGAACCAGGTGATCTTCTCGCCGTCGACGGTGACCCGCCCGGCCGCGATGAGCTCCTCGCAGGCGCGGCGGCTGGCCACACCCGCGTCGGCGAGCACCTTCTGGAGCCGTACGCCGTCGTTGGTCGTGTTCACTGCTGAAGTTCCTCTATGCCTTCCAGGTCATCGGGCAGGTAGGGGGCGAGCTCGGGCAGCTCGTCAACGGAGTTGAGGCCGAGCCGCTCCAGGAAGTAGGTCGTCGTCCGGTAGAGCACCGCCTGGTGCTCCGGGTCGTGCCCCGCCTCCTCGATGAGACCTCGTACGGTCAGGGTGCGGATCACGCCGTCGCTGTTGACTCCGCGGATCGCCGACACCCGTGCCCTGCTCACCGGCTGCCGGTAGGCGATGACGGCGAGCGTCTCCAGCGCCGCCTGCGTCAGCCGCGCCTGCTGTCCGTCGCGAACGAACCGCTCGACGAGGGGGGCGCAGACATCTCGAGTGTAGAACCGCCAGCCACCGGCGATCTCCCTCAGGTCGAACCCCCGGCCCTGCGCGGTGTATTCCGCGGCCAGCTCCCGCAGCGTGGCGGCGACCTCGTCGCGGGGCCGTTCGAGGATCTGGGCGAGCGTCACCTCCGGTACCGGCTCGTCCACGACCAGCAGGATGGCCTCCAGCCCCGCCCGCAGGGGCGGCTCGGACGCGCCGGGCTCGGTCTCCGGCGCGTCGAACAACGTTCCGTCCGGGGAACCGGACGCGACCGGCTCCGGCGCACGCGGCTCGGGCACGACCGGCCGCGGTAGGGCCGGATCCTCCGCGCTCGGCTCGGGCGTCGCCTGTTCGGGGGCCGGTGGGGCCGCCGGGTCCGGCTCGGGGGTGTCAGTCATCGTCCTTCTTCTCCGCGGGTCGTCCTGAGTAGTCGTCGCCGACGACGACCTCGCCCTCTTCGGCACCGGTCCAGGTGATGTACAGCTCGCCGAGCGGCTCGGCCTGTTCGAGCGCCACGGCCTTCTCCCGGTAGAGCTCGAGCACGGCCAGGAACCGCGCGACGATCTCGAACGTGCCGGCGCAGTCGGCGGTCAGCACGCGGAAGGTGGCGGTCTCCAGCCGGCGCAGGCGCTCCACGAGCAGGGCGGCCTGCTCCTTGACGCTCGCCTGCGGCGCGTAGATGTGCGTGGTCGACACCGTCGGCACGGGCTTGGGCGCCAGGGTCCGGGCGGCCAGCCGGGCGAACGCGGCCGGGCCCAGGCCGATGAGCACCTCGGGCAGGAGGTTCGCGAACTGCGGCTCCATCGGCACCGTACGGGCGAAGCGGCGCGACTCGCGGGCGATCCGGCCCGAGAAGACCGCCGCGACCTCCTTGTACGCGCGGTACTGCAGCAGCCGCGCGAACAGCAGGTCGCGAGCCTCCAGCAGGGCGAGGTCCTCTTCGTCCTCGACCTCCCCGGAGGGGAGCAGCCGCGCGGCCTTCAGGTCGAGCAGAGTCGCGGCGACCAGCAGGAAGTAGCTCGCCTGGTCGAGGTCCCACTCGCGGCCGTGCGAGCGGATGTGGGCGATGAACTCGTCGGTGACCTTGTGCAGGGCCACCTCGGTGATGTCCAGTTTGTGCTTGGCGATCAAGCCGAGGAGCAGGTCGAAGGGACCCTCGAAGTTGTCGAGGTGCACTTCGAATCCGTGCTTGCGTTCCTCCGCGGCCGGCTCGCTCACCTCGCCAACGGTAGTGGAGGTCACGCACTCCCCTGCCACAGGGGAGCGCGACGTCCGGGTGCACCCCTCGGCGGTCCGGTGCGGTCAGGCGCCGCACCGGGACCGGTCACGTGAGGTGATGCCACCTCTGGAGTACCTCCTTGGCGAGCTCCCGGTAGGCATTGGCGCCCATGGACGACGGGTCGAAGCGGGTGATCGGCTCACCCACGACCGTCGCGTCCGGGAACCGTACGGTGCGGTTGATGACCGTGTGGAAGACCTTCTCACCGAAGGCGTCCACGATGCGGCCGAGCACCTCGCGGGTGTGGAGCGTACGCGAGTCGTACATCGTCGCGAGGAAGCCGTCGATGGCCAGATCCTGGTTGAGCCGCCCCTGAACCTTCTCGATCGTCTCCATGAGCAGCGCGACACCGCGCATCGCGAAGTATTCGCACTCGAGGGGGACGAGGACGCCCTGACTCGCGGTCAGCGCGTTGACGGTCAGCAGGCCCAGCGACGGCTGACAGTCGATCATGATGTAGTCGTAGTCGGCCACGACCGGCTTGAGCAGGCCGCCGAGGATGTACTCGCGGCCGACCTCGTGGACGAGCTGGACCTCCGCGCCGGACAGGTCGATGTTGCTGGGCAGCAGGTCCATGCCCTCGACGCTGGTCTCCAGGATGACCTCTTCGGTCTCCACTCCCTGCTCCATGAGCAGGTTGTAGATCGTGAGGTCGAGCTGGCGTGGGTCGCCCTTGCCCAGGCCCACCGACAGCGCCCCCTGCGGGTCGAAGTCGACGAGCAGCACGCGCCGGCCCTGCTCGGCCAGGGACGCGCCCAGGTTGATGGTGGTCGTCGTCTTGCCGACGCCGCCCTTCTGGTTGCAGACCGAGACGATGCGGGCGGGCCCGTGCTCGGACAGCGGGGGCGGATCGGGGAACGACGGGATGGGACGCTGCGTCGGGCCTAGTGGCGCGGCGTCTCGCGGATCGGTCGCGATCGCGGTCGAGAGCACACTCTCCGATCGTGCTCTCTCCTGCTGCGCGCTGATGTCAGTCACCAGCTCCTCGAACCTCCCCGGCGACCTAGGTTTGCCGTCAAGATGGGGACTCTATGGCCTGTCAAGTACAGCGGCAAGGCGGCACACCGACGGCCACGCCATTGTTCGGAGACCGGCCGGAATGCCATGCTTCGCTGCCGCTCGCCGTGAAACAGAGTCCCGGGCAGTCTCTCAGACCCCGGCCCGCGCGTACGCCGAATCGGAACCTCCCGCCGCCGGCCGGCGCCGGCGAAGGAGCGTTCCCGCAGCTCAGGCACCGGCCCGCGGGTACGCCGAAGCGTAGGCCTCCCGCAGCCGGTCGACGGTGACCAGCGTGTAGATCTGGGTCGTGGTCACGGACGCGTGGCCCAGCAGTTCCTGGACCGCCCGGACGTCGGCGCCGCCGCCGAGGAGATGTGCCGCGAAAGAGTGCCGCAGCGTGTGCGGTGAGACGTCCTGCAGCTCCGCGCGCCCGGCCGCCGTCCGCAGCGTCGACCAGGCGCTCTGGCGCGACAGCCGCCCGCCGCGCGCGTTGAGGAACAGCGGGCCGCCGCCGTCGCCCGGCGGGCCGAGCGCCGGGCGCGCCCGGGTGAGATAGGCCTCGAGCGCCTCGCGGGTGTACCGGCCGACCGGCACGAGGCGGGCCCGGGCCCCGGTGCCGTGCAGCCGGACGACGGCGCGAGAGAGGTCGACGTCGCCGACCTCGAGCCCGACCGCCTCGGAGATCCGGGCGCCGGTGCCGTACAGCACCTCCAGCAGCGCCCGGTCGCGCAGGTCGCGCGGCGTGTCACCCCGGCCGGCCGCGGCGAGGAGACGCTCGGCCTCCTCGATCGTGATCGCCTTGGGCAGCCGGCGCGGCGGCGACGGCGGCCGTACGTCGCGCGCCGGGTCGGCGGCCGACAGCCCCTCGCGCACGGCGAACCGGTGCAGGCCGCGGACGGCGACGACCGCGCGGGCCGCGGACCCGGCGGCGAGGGGCGGGTGCCGGTCGTCGCCCTCACGCAGCCGGTCCAGGAAGGACACGACGTCGTCCTCCCCGACCTGCCCGATCGCCGTACGGCCGCGAGCGACGAGCGTGTCGACGTAGCGCCGCAGGTCACGCCGGTAGGAACTGAGGGTGTTGGCTGCCAGGCCGCGGTCGACCGCGAGATGATCGAGGTACGCGCGGACCTCGGCCCGCAGCGCTCGTCCGAGCTCTTCTCCGGCGGCTGATATCAGCGCGACACCTCATCCAGGCGGGTCGAGGGGGCTCGACGTGTCATCCTTCCGGGGCGTCGGGCGCGCGAAGGTCACGGTAACCCGTCTCCCGTGCGGCGTAGACCGACAAGATACCCATGACCGCGAGGGGGTTGTGGATGTGCCCGCGCCGCACCGCTGCGACCGCCTCGTCGAGCGGCACCCACGCGACCGGCATCCCGGCCTCCTCGTGGATCCGCTCGAAGTCGGCCTCCTCCTCGGGGATCTCGCTGAGCCCGCGGGCGAGGAAGATGCGCACGCGCTCGTTGGTCATGCCCGGAGAGGTGAAGACGTCGACGAGCGTGTGCCACTCGCGGGCCCGGTAGCCGGCCTCCTCGGCGAGCTCGCGGGCCGCCGTACGCCACAACGGCTCGCCGTCGACGTCACGGAGCCCCGCCGGCGGCTCCCAGAGCAGGCGGCCGACCGGGTGGCGGTACTGGCGGATGAGCAGGACGCGGTCCTGCTCATCCAGGCCGATCACGCCGACGGCGCCGGGGTGGCTGACGACGTCGCGCTCGACGACCTCGGTCGTGTCGCCGTTCGGCATCCGCACCCGGTCGGTGCGGACCTGGACGATGCGGCCCTTGAAGCGCTCCTCGCGGCCCTCGACCGCCCACGACTCCGGAGTGTCGACCAGTTCCTCCGCCGCGCTCACTTGGCGTTGTCCAGGGCCGCGGCGACCAGGCCCGCGAAGAGCGGGTGCGGCCGGGTGGGACGGGACCGGAACTCCGGGTGCGCCTGCGTGCCGACGTAGAACGGGTGCGTCTCACGGGGCAGCTCGGCGTACTCGACGAGGCGTCCGTCGGGCGACAGGCCGGAGAAGACGACGCCGGCGGCGGTCAGCTCCTCGCGGTAGGCGTTGTTGACCTCGTAGCGGTGCCGGTGGCGTTCTTCGACCTTCTCCGCGTCGCCGTAGACCTCGCGGACGACGGAGTCCTCGGCGAGGTTGGCCGGATACAGGCCCAGGCGCATCGTGCCGCCCATGTCGCGCTCGCCGGCGACGACGTCGACCTGGTCGGCCATGGTCGCGATGACCGGGTCGGCGGCCTTCTCGTCGAACTCGGCGCTGTTGGCGCCGGTGATCCCGGCGAGGCTACGGGCGGCCTCGATGACCATGCACTGCAGGCCCAGGCAGATGCCGAGCGTGGGGATGCGGTTCTCGCGGGCGTGCCGGGCGGCGCCGACCTTGCCCTCGATGCCGCGCACGCCGAAGCCGCCGGGGATCAGGACGCCGTCGACGCCCTGCAGCTCGCGGGCGGCCGACTCGGGTGTGGTGCACCGGTCGCTCTTGACCCAGCGGATGTTGACCCGGGTGTCGTGGGCGAACCCGCCGTGGCGCAGCGCCTCGGTGACCGACAGGTACGCGTCGGGCAGGTCGATGTACTTGCCGACGAGCGCGATCGTGACCTCACGGGAGGGCTGGTGGACCCGGCCCAGCAGGTCGTCCCACTCGCGCCAGTCGACGTCGCGGAACGGCAGCCCGAGACGGCGTACGACGTAGGCGTCCAGGCCCTCGGTGTGCAGCACCTTGGGGATGTCGTAGATGCTGGGGGCGTCGATCGCGGACACCACCGCCTCGGCGTCCACGTCGCACATCAGGCTGATCTTGTTCTTCAGGCCCTGGGTGATCGGCCGGTCCGAACGGCAGACGATCGCGTCGGGCTGGATGCCGATGCTGCGCAGCGCGGCGACGGAGTGCTGCGTCGGCTTGGTCTTCAGCTCACCGGACGGCCCGATGTAGGGCAGCAGCGACACGTGCAGGAAGAAGCAGTTGTCGCGGCCGATCTCGTGCCGGATCTGGCGTACGGCCTCCAGGAACGGCAGCGACTCGATGTCGCCGACCGTGCCGCCGACCTCGGTGATGACGACGTCGACGTCGGGACCGGCCATACCGCGGATCCGGTCCTTGATCTCGTTGGTGATGTGCGGGATGACCTGCACGGTGTCGCCGAGGTACTCCCCGCGCCGCTCTTTGGCGATCACATTGGAGTACACCTGGCCGGTGGTGACGTTCGCCGAGCCGTGCAGCTCGGTGTCGAGGAACCGCTCGTAGTGGCCCACGTCGAGGTCGGTCTCGGCGCCGTCGTCGGTGACGAACACCTCGCCGTGCTGGAAGGGGTTCATCGTGCCGGGGTCGACGTTGAGGTAAGGATCGAGCTTTTGCATCGTGACCCGCAGGCCGCGCAATTTGAGTAGCCGGCCGAGGCTGGATGCCGTGAGCCCCTTACCGAGGCTGGAGGCGACACCGCCGGTGACGAAGAGATGCTTGGTGGCCTTTGCGGACCCACCAATTACTGCCGAAGCCAAGAGGGACGCTCCCGTGGTCGTTGTCGCGGCGACGTCCACCTGATCGGTGAACGGCCAATCTCCACGGGCCACCAGGATAACAGGCGGCGTACCTGATCAGCCGCCGGCCGATCAGATCAGCTGTAGCCTCCCGCGTAACTTCCGCTGTGGGCGCTTCCGGCGGCCCCCGGCGACATGGTGCGGAGCTGCCCGGTCAGCTCGTCGATCAGCTTCCTCGCCTGGTCCGCCGACGAACGCGCCTGGTCGCGCTCGGCCGACAGCGCCGACAGGGCGTCGCGCTGCTGGGTGACGGCCTCGGCGAGCTGGTCGACCCACTGCTCGCGTTCCTTGAGCTTCTCGCTCACCGAGTCGCGCTCGGCGTTGGCCTGGCGGACCTGGGTGAGCGCCGTGTCGCGCTCGCGGATCAGGTCCTCCACGCGGCGCTGGGTCTGGGCCAGCTCCGACGCGGCGCGGGCCTGCGCGAGCTCGGCGCTGTCGCGGTCGTTCTCGATCTGCTTGGCGCTGTCGAGCGCCCGCCGGCGCTCGGCGTCGAGGTCCTGGACGCGGCGCCGGAGGGAGTCGGCGTCCTTGGAGGCGGCCTCCAGGTCGACGACCCTGCTGCGCAGGGTGTTCAGCTCGGCCTGCGCGGTCTCCAGCGCCTGGGCCAGGTCGGCGGCGTGCTTGGAGATCCGGTCGCGCTCGCCCTCGAGGGCCTTGCGCCCGGTCTGCGCCTCGCCGGCGGAGCGGTGTGCCTCGTCGCGGTCCTCGCGCATCTGGTCACGCTCGGACATCGCCTGGCGGGCGGCGACCTCGAACTGCTCGGCCTGCGAACGGGCCTGGTCGCGCTCGGTGAAGGCCTGCCGCATCGCGGCCTCGGACTGCTCCGCCTTGCTGCGCAGACGCTCGGCCTCCTGCCAGGCGCCGGCGGCCTCGCGCTGGGCCGCCTCGCGCTCGGACATCATCTGGCGCACGGCGGCCTCGGACTGCTCCGCACGCTGCTCGGCCGCACGCAGCTGGACGAGCGTCTTGTCGGTCTCCTGCCGGGCCCCGACCGCCTCGCGCTGGGCGTTGTCCCGCTCGGTCATCATCTGGCGCATCGCGGCCTCGGACTGCTCGGCGCGCTGCTCGGCCGCACGGGCCTGCTGCTCCGCCGTACGCGCCTGGGCGAGCGCCTGGTCGGTCTGCTGCCGGGCCCCGACCGCCTCACTCTGGGCGTTGTCGCGCTCGCCGATGGCCTGCCGCATGGCGGCCTCGGACTGCTCGGCCTGCGCACGGGCCCGCAGGCCCTCCTGCCAGGCGGTGTTGGCCTCCTGCTTGGCCGACTCGCGCTCGGAGATCGCCTGGCGCACGGCGGCCTCGGACTGCTCGACGCGCTGGTTCATCTCCTCCAGCTGCGCGCGTACGCGGTCGAGCTCCTGCTGCATCGCCGCGGCGTCCTGCTTGGCCGACTCGCGCTCGGCCATGAGCTGGCGCCCGGTCGCCTCGGCCTGCTCCTTCTGCTGCCGTACGGACTGCGCCTCCTGGCGCATCGCGGCGGCGTCGCGCTGGGCGGCCTCGCGCTCGGTCATGAGCTGCCGGACGGCCGCCTCGGCCTGTTCGGCGCGCTGATCGAGCTGTTCGTTCTGGGCGCCGACCCGCTCGATCTCCTGCATCGCCGCCGCGGCGTCCTGCTTGGCGCTCTCGCGCTCGGCGAGCATCTGGCGGGCGGTGGCCTGAGCCTGCTGCACCTGGGTGCGGAGGCGCTCGACCTCCTGCCAGGCCGAGGTGGCCTCCTGCTTGGTCTTCTCGTGCTCCGCCTGGACGGCCGCGATCTGGACCGCGGCCTCCTGTTTCGCCTCGGCGACCTTCTGCTCACCCTGCGCCAACGCGCCGGCGAGCATGTCCGCCATCTGCCGCAGCCGGTCGACGACCTCGCCCGGCTGTTCCACGTCGCCGCCACGGGCCGGCCGGCTGCCGTTGCCCGGCAACCACGACGACCCGCCGCTGTCCGCGGAGTAAGAACCGCCCGAACCATTGAGATCGCTCACATAGGGAACTCTAAGGGCGTCTCGCAAGGCTGTCTGCCATGTCCGGGAACGTGTGGCGCATCACTCGTGAATTGCTCCCCAGGTCACGTCCCCTGTGAAAGGGCCGTGACCTGGGCGGAGGAACACACGGGCGCTTAGGCGTCACTGTCCGAAACCGTCATTCGCGCGATGAGAGAATGCCGGTCATGAAGACCTTGTATCCGCCGATCGAGCCGTACGACTCCGGATTCCTCGACCCCGGAGACGGGGAACGGATCTACTGGGAGGTCTGCGGCAACCCGGCCGGCAAGCCGGTCGTGATGCTCCACGGCGGCCCGGGCGACGGGTGCGGTCCCGGCCACCGCCGGCTGTTCGACCCGGAGGCGTACCGCATCGTCCTGTTCGACCAGCGCAACTGCGGGCGCAGCGGGCCGAGCGCGAGCGACCCGTCGGTCTCGCTCGAACGCAACACCACGTGGCATCTCGTCGCCGACATGGAGCTCCTGCGCGAGCACCTGGGCATCGACCGGTGGATGGTCTTCGGCGGCTCCTGGGGCAGCGCGCTCGCCCTCGCGTACGCCGAGACGCATCCGGAGCGGGTCACCGAGATGGTGCTGCGCGGGATCTTCACGCTGCGGCCGTTCGAGCTGTACTGGTTCTACCAGGAAGGCGCGTCACTGCTGTTCCCCGACCTGTGGGAGAGGTTCGTCGAGCCGATCCCGGAGGACGAGCGCGACGACCTGATCGCGGCCTTCCACACGCGGCTGAACGACCCGGACCCCGCGGTGCGCCTGCCGGCGGCACGGGCCTGGAGCGTCTGGGAGGGGTCGACGATCACGCTGCTGCCGGACGAGAGGCTGATCGAGGAGCACGCGGCCGACGACTACGCGGTGGCGTTCTCCCGCATCGAGAACCACTACTTCCTCAACGGCGGGTTCCTTGAGGAGGACCAGCTCCTGCGCGACGTGAAGAAGATCCGGCACATCCCCTGCGTGATCGTGCAGGGCCGGTACGACGTCGCGACGCCGGCGGCGACCGCGTGGGACCTGCACCAGGCCTGGCCCGAGGCGGACTTCCACCTCGTCGCCGACGCCGGCCACGCGTACAGCGAGCCGGGCATCCTGCACCGCCTGATCGAGGCCACCGACCGGTTCGCCCGTCCCTGAGCCGGTCTCCGCCCGCATCCCGTCTGGCCGAGCCCGAATCGGATTCGGTACCGTGGGAGCGGACGGAACGCGGAGAGCCGTCCCCGGCTCTCGCCCATCGCGAGGGCTCCGGGCCGTCTCCGGGGAGGGGGGTCGCGTGGCGATGACCGGGACGGCGATCGCCGGGCTCGGGACGACCGAGCTCGGGAAGGTGTACGGCCGCAGCCCGCGCCGGCTGGCCGCCGACGCCGTACGCGCCGCCGCCGATGACGCCGGCCTCGCCCTGTCCGACCTCGACGGGCTGATCGTCAGCCACGGCCTGTCCGGCTCCCCCGGCATCGACCTGGCCGGCGTGCTCGGCCTGCGGGACCTGCGGCTGCTCACCCAGATGAACTCCTACGGCGCGACCGCGATCGGCATGGTCTCCCACGCCGCCGCGATGATCGGCAGTGGCGCCGCGTCGGCGGTCGCGTGCGTCTTCGCCGACGCGCCGCTGCGCCCCGAACGCTCCTCCGGCTCGGCCTACCACCGCGAGGCGGCGGAGTGGCACGGCGTCGGCGGGCTGCAGGCCGCGCTGGGCTTCCGCAGCGTCAACGCCTTCTACGCCCTCGCGGCGCGGCGGCACATGGAACGCTACGGCACCACGAGCGAGCAGCTCGGCGCGATCGCGGTGGCCACCCGCGCCTGGGCCGCCGGCAACCCGCTCGCCCAGATGCGCGAGCCCATCTCGCTGCGCGACCACCAGGAGTCCCGCTGGGTGGTCGAACCGCTGCACCTGCTCGACTGCTGCCTCGTCTCCAACGGCGGCGTCGCCGTGATCGTCACGAGCGCCGAGCGCGCCCGCGACCTGGCACAGCCGCCCGTGCACGTGTGGGGGTGGGGGCAGGGCCACCCCGGCCGCCGCATGGAGCGCGGCAGCGACTTCGGGCTGGCCACCGGGGCGGCGCTGTCCGGCCCGGCGGCGATGAAGATGGCGGGCATCACCACGGCCGACGTCGACAGCTGCCAAATCTATGACTGCTACACCTTCACCGTCCTGGTGACGCTGGAGGACTACGGCTTCTGCGCCAAGGGCGAGGGTGGGCCGTTCGCCGCGAGCGGCGCTCTCGGTCCGGGCGGCACGCTGCCGGTCAACACCGGCGGCGGGCAGCTGTCGGGCTACTACATGTGGGGCATGACCCCGCTGTCCGAGGCCGTGATCCAGGCCCGCGGCCACGGCGGTGAGCGGCAGGCTCCTCGCAACGACGTGATCCTCGTCAGCGGCAACGGCGGCATCCTCGACCACCACGCGACGCTGGTCGTCAGCCCGCACGCGAAGGAGGGCCCATGACCGAGCGAAGCGAGGGCATCAAAAAACACGGCCCCGTGGTCACGCCCTCCGACACAGGAGGATTCATGACGGCGGCCGGCCCGATCCGGCGCGACGGCCGCGGCGACCCGTTCTTCGACGGCGCCGCCGAGGACCGGCTGGTGGTGCCCCGCTGCGCCTCCTGCGAGCGGTGGTTCGCCCCGGACGCGACCGGCTGCCCCGGATGCGGCACCGACGACCTGACCTGGGCGGAGGCGACCGGCGAGGCGATGCTGGTCTCCTGGGCGGTCACCCACTCCCGTACGGGCGAGACGGCGCCGCTGGCCTTGGTCGAGCTGGCCGAGGGCCCGTGGATGTACACGCGGCTGGAGACGGACTCGCCACGGGCGGGGCTGCCCCTGCGGGCGAGGTTCGTCCATCCGGACGAGGGCGAGAGCTATCCGGTGTTCGAGGAGCGCGACCGGTGAGAACAGACCTGTGCGAGACGTTCGGGATCGAGTTCCCGCTCTTCGCCTTCAGCCACTGCCGTGACGTGGTCGCGGCGGTCACCAACGCGGGCGGGTTCGGCGTGCTCGGCGCGGTCGCCTTCTCCCCCGGCCGGCTCGAGGAGGAGCTGCGCTGGATCGACGACCACGTGGGCGGCCGGCCGTACGGCGTCGACGTCCTCGTGCCCGGGAAGATCGCCAAAGAGGCCGAGGCGTCCGGTGACCTGCTGTCGGCGATCCCGCCGGGGCACTGGGAGTTCCTCGCCGGGCTGTTCGAGCGGTACGGCGTGCCGGCGCCCGACCTGTCGGCCGGCCGCCGGGACGCCCGCCGCGGCGGCCGCCAGGTCACCGAGGAGGGCGCCACCGAGCTGATCGACGTCGCGCTGCGCCACCCGATCCGCCTCATCGCCAGCGCCCTCGGCCCGCCCCCGCCGGTCATGGTCGAACGCGCGCGGGCCGCGGGCGTGCCGGTCGCCGCGCTCGTCGGCACCGTCGAGCACGCGCGCCGCCAGGTTCAGGCCGGCGCCGACCTGATCGTCGCGCAGGGCTCGGAGGCAGGCGGGCACACGGGCGAGATCTCCACGATGGTGCTCGTGCCGGAGGTCGTGGACGCCGTGGCGCCGCTGCCCGTGCTCGCGGCGGGCGGCATCGCGTCGGGCCGGCAGATGGCCGCGGCGATGGCGCTCGGCGCGCAGGGCGTGTGGTGCGGCTCGGTGTGGCTGACCACCGAGGAGGCCGAGACGCTCCCGGCCGTGAAGGCCAAGATGCTCGCGGCCTCGTCGAGCGACACGGTGCGCTCCCGGTCCCGTACGGGCAAGCCCGCGCGGCAGCTGCGATCGGCGTGGACCGACGAGTGGGACACCTCACCCGACAGCCCCGGCGCGCTGCCGATGCCCCTCCAGATGATCGTCGCCGAGGGCGCGATGGGCCCGATCGGCACGGCCGCCGAGAACGGCAACGAGGGCGCCCGGCAGCTGGTCAACTACTTCGTCGGCCAGGTCGTCGGCCGGATGAACACCGTCCGGCCCGCACGCCAGGTCGTCTACGACATGATCGAGGAGTTCGGCGACGCGCTGGAACGCCTGGCCGAGCTCGGCGCCGGCTGAACCGGTCAGATCGCCGCGGCGGAGCCCCGCCGGCGTACCGCCCGGGCGCCGATGGCCAACAGGACGACCGCGCCCACGCCGAACACGATGTTCCCGGTGAGCGCGACGGTGCGCGGGACATCCAGGTCACGGGCGTGCGAGACGCCGACCCAGGCGTAGGTGAGCAGCGCGCCGCCGGCCAGGGCGAGACGGTGCGCCGCGCCCCAGCCGGGGCGGCGGCACCAGCGCACGCCCAACGCCACGCTCACCGCCACCAGCACGAACCAGGCGGCCGCCACCGCCCACTGCGACACCCCGTCGCCCAGGAACTCCCGGCCCCAGTACACGCTCGTCACCCCGAACGCGGTGGCGCCCACCATCCACGGAGCCGGCGGCGCCGCGACCGCGACCGCGGCCGCCGGCCGTGGTCGCAGGGCGAACGCCGCGACGACGAGCGCGACGATGGCGGCGGAGCACCAGGCGAGCTCGCCCGGTGCCGCGACGAAGCGCGTCTGGGCGATCTGCGCGGCGGCGAGCAGGGCCGCCCCGGCCACGAACAGCACGGCGGTCACCGTGACGCCGAAGCGTCCGAGCCAGGGGACGGCGTGGTCGTGGTCCCGGCCGAAGGACTCCACGAGCGCGATCGGCACGCAGACGCTCCAGACGGTGTGCATCGACAGCACATCCTGGAGCATCTGGACGCTGGTGCCGAGCGCGGGGACGTAGGTGCCGGAGTAGGCGGCGGCGATGTCGAAGCCGCCGTAGGAGGGGTTCCAGAGCATCATGTCGACCGGTCCCTCCTCCAGCAGGGCATAGGCCGCCGCGAGGAGAATGATCGTCGGCCAGCAGCGCCCGCGGCGCCGGGCCGTCTCCCGGATCAGCAGCGCCCCGCCGCCGTACAGGGGGGCGAAGAGGAACAACGAGGACACGTCCGTGATGGGAGTGTTGCCGAGCAGGTACTCGCCCACCAGCGGCGCGAGGAAGAACAGGGCGACGGCCCGCCCCGTCCCGCCCCGGAGGGAATGTCGTCCGGTCACGCGCCTCAGCGTAGGAACGGCGGGCGGCCGGCGACGTCGGGCGATCGGCCAGACCGGTGTGGTCACCCTGCCCACCGCCCCGGCATCCTTCGTCGGTCACGGCGTCTCCGGTCGGCCGGGGAGGAACGGTGCGCATCGGCCGTCCGGCCATGGACGGCGGTCCGAGTGGCCACGGATCGGCCCTTCGGCGGTGCACACGCCGCTCGCGATCCTTAAGCACGACCGCGGTACTCGTCCCGGCGATCTGGCCGCCGATCTGCTCGGCTGGGCGCGCGCGCCGAGGCCCGGAGGCGGACCGTCCGGGGCCGAGCGCTGTTCGCCTCCGTGCCCGGCACCCACCGCCACCCGGCGACGGACGACGCGACAGCACTGTCTCTTGACAACCGCGTCCGCCAGCCGCACCGGCTCCTCAACACGACGGTCCCACCCGCCGACCCCACCGCCACCGACAAAGCACCGTCTCCCGACCACCGCACCGACCAGCCACGCCGCCACCACGACACGACGCACCCACCCCACCGACCCCACCGCCACCGACAAAGCACCATCTCCCGACCACCGCGCCGACTGCTCGACGTGGCGGACCTGCCCACCGGGCTCACGTGTGCTCGACGGGCTGCTCGCGCCGCTCTACCTGCGAGCGCTGTTCGGCTACGCCGGCATCGCGGCGGGCCTGCCGGCCCTGGTGCGCGCGACGATCGGCCGCACTTTCCCGCCGTCCGGCAAGCCGGTCCGCGACCTCTTGAGGGCGCCGTTGACGCTCGGCCCGAGCGAGTGCCGGGCCTGGACGGTGGTAATCCGGGCGACTCGCGACGTACCGTGCGGACATGAGCTCTGACGAGGTACTGGTCGAGAGCGACGGCCCGTTCGCCGTCATCACGATGAACCGGCCCGAGCGCCGCAACGCTCTGTCCCTGTCCCACATGCGCGCGCTGACCTCGGCGTTCCGGCAGGTCGGCGAGACGGACGCGACGGGTACGGTGCTGGCCGGCAACGGCCCGGTCTTCTCCGCGGGGCACGACTTCGCCGACCTGGCCGGCGCGGACCTCGGCACCGCGCGTGAGCTGCTCCTCACCTGCCGGGAGCTGATGGAGACCATCCAGTCCGTACCGCAGGTCGTGATCGCCCGGGTGCACGGGCTGGCGACCGCCGCCGGCTGCCAGCTCGTGGCCACCTGCGACCTGGCCGTGGCGACGTGGAGCGCGGGGTTCGCCGCCCCGGGCGGCAAGGGCGGCTGGTTCTGCCACACGCCGATGGTGCCCATCGCCCGCAACGTCGGGCGCAAGCGGGCGATGGAGATGGCGCTGACCGGTGATGTCATCGACGCCGGCACCGCGCTCGACTGGGGCCTGATCAACCGCGCCGTGCCCCCGGAGGAGCTGGAGAAGGCAACACGCGAGCTGCTCGAACGCGCCACGCGTGGCAGCCGGCGCAGCAAGGCCCTTGGCAAGCAGGCCATGTACGCCCAGCTCGGTCACCCGGAGGCGGACGCCTACACGTACGCGGTGGAGGTGATGGCCGCGTCGAGTCAGACCCCCGAGGCCCAGGAAGGAATTCGGGCGTTCCTGGAAAAACGCGCGCCACAGTGGCCCGCGTGACCCGGAACCGGTTCCGGTTGTGAGAAGACGCATCGCCGTGGGTGATCCGGGGCCGTCGATCTTGGTCTCAGGCAGGGCGCGGGCCCCTCTGGGAGGATCCTCGAGCCCCTGACCGGCGGGTGCCCGTCGGCACTGAAAGTCGGCGTTCGCGCTGCTCAGGACGGTGGCGATGAGAGAGCCTGCCGGAGGCCCATAGCGCCCGCTGCGGTCGGTTGCCGCTCATACGGAGAGCCGATAGCATGGTATGCGTTGCAGTCGAAGTTTCCTCGTACGTATTGAGTTCGTCTTGAACGCCCGCGGAAGTGACGGCGGGCGTTTTCGCTTCTCCGGGATAGTCTTCGCGGAAGTAAGCCGAAGTCCGTGATGCAGCCCCGGTCCGCCAACCGGCGCCCCGGTAGAGGTTCTCAAGCAAGGAGAGAAAGTGGCAGAAGGCACCGTCAAGTGGTTCAACGCCGACAAGGGCTTCGGGTTCATCGCACCTGACGGCGGCGGCCCGGACGTGTTCGTGCACTACTCGGCGATCACCTCCAGCGGCTTCCGTACGCTGGAGGAGAACCAGCGCGTGAGCTTCGAGACGACCCAGGGTCCCAAGGGCCCCCAGGCGGAGCAGGTCACGCCGATCTAGACTTAGGACGACCAAGGCTGGGCCCCACCGACTCACGTCGGTGCGGGCCCGGCCTGCTTTTCACCCGCTTACGAACCCGGCGCGACACGCCGTGCCGGCGCTCCGACAGCAGGGCGCCCTCGGCCGGGTCATCGGCCACTTACTCGGCCGATCCCACGCCTCAGGAGACCGAGCGACTCGATCTCGCCGAACAACGCGCCGCCCAGCAACAACCCGCCTACACGACCGCGCCCCAGGCCGGTTGCCTTTCGCCGGCTGGGGAGGAGTTTTCGGGAGCGGTCGTGGCACTCAACGAAAGCCGGAGATCAGGCCGTCAGGGCGTCAACGGCCGTCGCCGCGATCGACTCCAGCGCGGCACGGTCGGCACCTCCTTGGGCGGTCACCCGGATCCCGGCGATCACGGCGTTGAGGAACCGGGCCAGGTCACCCGAGTCCCGCGTGAAGGTGATGTCCCCGGCGCGCCGGCCGATCTCGATGACGGTACGGAGCGCCTCCAGCCGCCGGGCCAGGTCCCGCTCCAGCAAGGCGGCGATCTCCGCGTCACGCCCGGCGAACTCGACGCCCGCCGCCTCGCTGCCTCGCTGCCTCGCTGCCTCGCTGCCTCGCTGCCTCGCTGCCTCGCTGCCTCGCTGCCTCGCTGCCTCGCTGCCTCGCTGCCTCGCTGCCCCGCTGCCCCGCTGCCCCGCTGCCCCGCTGCCCCGCTGCCCCGCTGCCCCGCTGCCCCGCTGCCCCGCTGCCCCGCTGCCCCGCTGCCCCGCTGCCCCGCTGCCCCGCTGCCCCGCTGCCCCGCTGCCCCGCTGCCCCGCTGCCCCGCTGCCCCGCTGCCCCGCTGCCCCGCTGCCCCGAGCGAGGCTTGCGCGTGGTGTGGGCCGGTGGCAAGGGGAGCGGGACTTTCTGGTGGGTGGTCGAGGAGTGTCGTTGGTTACCGGACGCCGGCTTCCTTCATGTCGCGGAGTTCGCGTTTCAGTTCTTTGATCTCGTCGCGGAGGCGGGCGGCGACTTCGAACTGGAGTTCTTCGGCCGCGTGATGCATCTGCTGGGTCATCTGGTCGATCAGGGATTCCATCTCCTCGCGCGGGCGTTCGCCGACCAGGTCGGCGGCGTGGCGGCCCGTGCGCTTGGCGGACAGGCCCGGGACCGGGGCCTTGCCGCGGCTCTGCTGGCGGCCGGCGCCGATGAGCTCTTCGGTGTCGGCGTCTTCGCGGGCCAGCATGTCGAGGATGTCGGCGATCTTCTTGCGGAGGGCGGTGGGCTCGATGCCGTTCGCCTCGTTGTAGGCCATCTGCTTGGCGCGGCGGCGGTTGGTCTCGTCGATCGCGCGTTCCATCGACGGGGTGACCTTGTCGGCGTACATGTGGACCTGGCCGGACACGTTACGCGCCGCGCGGCCGATCGTCTGGATCAGTGACGTCTCCGACCGCAGGAAGCCCTCCTTGTCGGCGTCGAGGATCGACACCAGCGACACCTCGGGCAGGTCGAGGCCCTCGCGGAGCAGGTTGATGCCGACCAGCACGTCGAACTCGCCCAGCCGCAGCTCGCGCAGGAGCTCCACCCGGCGGAGCGTGTCGACCTCGCTGTGCAGGTAGCGCACCCGGATGCCCAGCTCCAGGAGGTAGTCGGTCAGGTCCTCGGCCATCTTCTTGGTCAGCGTGGTGACCAGGACCCGCTCGTCGCGGTCGGCTCGCACCCGGATCTCGTGGACCAGGTCGTCGATCTGGCCCTTGGTCGGCTTGATGACCACCTCCGGGTCGACCAGGCCGGTCGGGCGGATCACCTGCTCGACCACGTCTCCCCTGACGCGCCCCAGCTCGTACGGTCCCGGCGTCGCCGACAGGTAGATCGTCTGGCCGATCCGTTCGAGGAACTCCTCCCACTTGAGTGGCCGGTTGTCCTGCGCGCTCGGCAGCCGGAACCCGTGGTCCACCAGCGTGCGCTTACGCGACATGTCGCCCTCGTACATCGCGCCGATCTGCGGCGTCGTCTGGTGCGACTCGTCGATCACGAGGAGGAAGTCCTCGGGGAAGTAGTCGAGGAGGGTGTTGGGCGGGGTGCCGGGGCCACGGCCGTCGATGTGGCGGGAGTAGTTCTCGATGCCGGAGCAGGTGCCGACCTGCCGCATCATCTCGATGTCGTACGTGGTGCGCATCCGCAGGCGCTGGGCCTCCAGCAGCTTGCCGTGCCGCTCCAGCTCGCCCAGGCGCTGCTCGAGCTCCTGCTCGATGCCCTTGATCGCCCGCTCCATCCGCTCCGGGCCGGCGACGTAGTGGGAGGCGGGGAAGATGTAGAGCTCGTCGTCCTCGGTGACGACCTCGCCGGTCAGCGGGTGCAGGGTCGCGAGCTTCTCGATCTCGTCGCCGAACATCTCGATGCGGACGGCGAGCTCCTCGTACTGCGGGATGATCTCGA
The DNA here is from genome assembly GCF_050936355.1 of Actinoallomurus sp. CA-142502. Lineage (NCBI taxonomy): Bacteria > Bacillati > Actinomycetota > Actinomycetes > Streptosporangiales > Thermomonosporaceae > Actinoallomurus > Actinoallomurus sp. CA-142502. The sequence continues at coordinate 4,171,042 of NZ_JBNJMY010000001.1, read as the reverse complement.
CCGTGTCGCCGCGCACCCGGAACGTGCCGCGGGTGAACGCCAGGTCGTTGCGGGCGTACTGCATGCCGACCAGGCGCCGCAGCAGCTCGTCGCGCTCGATCTCGTCGCCCACGCGCAGCCGCACCATGCGGTCGACGTACTCCTGCGGGGTGCCCAGGCCGTAGATGCACGACACCGACGCGACCACGATCGTGTCGCGGCGGGTCAGCAGCGAGTTGGTCGCCGAGTGCCGCAGCCGCTCCACCTCGTCGTTGATCGAGGAGTCCTTCTCGATGTAGGTGTCGGTCTGCGGGACGTACGCCTCGGGCTGGTAGTAGTCGTAGTAGGAGACGAAGTATTCGATCGCGTTGTTCGGCAGCATCTCCCGCAGCTCGTTGGCGAACTGCGCGGCGAGCGTCTTGTTCGGCTGCATGACCAGCGTCGGACGCTGGACCTTCTCGATCAGCCAGGCCACGGTCGCGGTCTTGCCGGTGCCGGTGGCGCCCAGGAGCACCGAGTCCTTGTCGCCCCGCTTGACCCGTTGCTCGAGCTCGCCGATCGCCTGCGGCTGGTCGCCGGACGGACTCATGTCGGTGACGACCTCGAAGGGCGCCACCTTGCGCTGAAGATCGGTGACAGGCCGCACGCTGTTTCCTCCGGTGAGTCTGTGGTCGCCGCCCAGAGGGGGCGGCGAAGCGGACGGCTCCCCCGGCCGCCCGTGTATGTCAACCGTACGACCCGCCGGTGACATTCCGGTGCGGCTCTCGCGGACTCCCCGGCGGTCACCGTAAAGTAATCGGAACGTCACGCTCCGTCAAAGCGCCGGAGGTCGTCATGGCCCACCGCATCGCCGCCCTCGTCTCGGCTCTGCCCCTCACCTATGCCGGCATGGCGTTCGTCCCGGCCGCGCGACAACCGGCGGGCGTGGCCGACATCGCGCATCGGGGCGCCTCCGCGCACGCCCCGGAGAACACCCTGGCCGCGTTCCGCGAGGCCAGGGCCGCGTACGCCGACTACTTCGAGCTCGACGTGCAGCAGACGCGCGACCACGTGCCGATCATCATGCACGACGCGACACTGGGCCGTACGACCGATGCCGAGAAGGTGTTCCCCGGCCGGTCGCCGTGGCGGGTCGGCGACTTCACGCTCGCCCAGGTCAAGCGGCTCGACGCGGGGTCGTGGTTCTCCCCCCGGTACGCGGGCGAACGCGTCCCCACGCTGGCCGAGACGCTGCGGGAGATGGAGGGCAGCGACATGAAGCTGCTCCTGGAACTCAAGAATCCCGCGCTCTACCCGGGCCTGCCCGGCCGCGTCGCGGACGAGCTGCGCGCCCAGCCCGGCTGGACGCTCCCGGACCGTACGGTCGTGCAGAGCTTCGACTGGCCCTCAGTGGAGAGCTTCCACCGGCTGCTCCCCTCGGTGCCGACCGGCGTGATCGGCACCCCCACCGCCCGGCAGCTGCCCGCCGTCGCCCGCTACGCCGGCTACGTCAACCCGCGCTACGACACCGTCACCGCCGCCTACGTACGCGCGGTGCACGCCCGGCACATGAAGGTCTTCGCCTGGGTCGCCGACAGCCCGGCGACCGTGCGGCGGCTGATCGTCGACAGGGTCGACGGGATCGTCAGCAACCGCCCCGAGGCCGTGCCGCACTGACCCCGAGCGGCCCCAGGGCGCGTTGAGGCGGAAAGGGGCGCGTTCTGGTGTCGTGCACCGTCCACCGGCGAGAACGCGGCGAGGTGCCCTCCTCAACGCCGTACAGAAGGGTCCGGGGCGACGCCCTCCGCCGTCAGGCCGCGCGGCGGGCCAGCTCGGCCCACAGGTCGTCCACCTGTGCCGCGAGTGACTCCAGCGTGCCGGAGTTGTCGATGATCCGATCGGCGATCGCCCGGCGTCGTTCCCGGGTGGCCTGGGCGGCGATGCGGGCGCGCGCCGCGTCCTCGGTCATGCCGCGCAGCTCCGTGAGCCGCCGTACCTGCTCCTCGACCGGGGCGTCAACGACGACCACGAGGTCGTACAGGCCGGCCAGGTCGTTCTCGGTGAGCAGCGGCACGTCGTAGACGACGATGGCGTCCGCGGGCGCCTCGTCGACCAGCTCCTGCATCCGCCGCCCGACGAGCGGGTGCACGATCGCGTTGAGGCGTGCGCGGCGGGCGTCGTCGGCGAAGACGATCTCGCCCAGCCGCTCGCGGTCCAGCCCTCCGTCCGGGAGCAGGATCTGCTCGCCGAACTCCTCCACGACCGCGGCCAGACCGGGCGTGCCGGGCTCGACCACCTCACGCGCGACCGCGTCGGCGTCGACCAGGACGGCGCCGAGCGCGACCAGCCGCCGCGACACCTCGCTCTTGCCCGAACCGATGCCGCCGGTCAATCCCACTCTCAGCACGAGGCGAGAGTACTCATTCCGCCGCCTCCGCGGCCACGAGGGGTTTGCGCATGTGGACGAGCATCAGGTGGTCGGCGACCCGCTCCCGGTGCGTCTCGCCGTACCCCAGATGCCGGTAGAGCCGAAGGTTTGACTCGCTCAGGTGACCGGTGAACAGCACGCAGGCGTCGGCCCGCCCGGCCGCCTCCTCCTCCAGGGCGCCCATCAGCGCCCGGCCGATGCCCCGGCCCTGCAGGTCGGGGGCGACGACGAGCCGGCCGACGAGGCAGGTCCGGTCGTTGAACCGGCCGCGCACGGACCCGGCGATGCGCGTGCCGAGGACGGCCTTCAGCACGAGCGAGCCGGCGATCATCTCGCGCACCTGGTCGATCGACTCGACCAGCGGCGGCAGGAACGGGTCGCCGTGCAGCTGCGCCTCGGTCACGTACGCGGCGCGCTGGAGGGTGAGGATCTCCCCCGCGTCCGCCTTCTCGGCCCGCTCGATCCGCACGTCGTCCATGGGCGCTCAGCCTACGACCCGTACGGTGGCCGCCAGCACCGACCGGTGCGGGCCCGTCACGGTGTCGCCCAGCCCCAGGTCGCCGGTGCCGAAGATCGAGACGACGGCGCCACCGCCGGCGGCGCGCAGGTCGCCCTGCCCGGTGATCTGGTCCGCCTCCGGCCCGCCGTTCGCCGTGTCCAGGTTCCCCGCGATCACGGTGTGCGGGGCGCCGCTCCACGCCTGGAGGAGCCTGCCGATCTCGGCGAGCCGGGTCCGGGTGCGGCCGGCGCCGTGCTGGACGTCCACCGACCACACGTCGGCCGTACGGCCGCCGCCGGCGTCGACCCGCGCCCAGACATAGCCGCGCGCCTGCGGACCGGCGCCCACGGGCAGCCGCCCGTTGCCGGTCGCCTTCACCGGGAGCCGGGACAGCACGGCGTTGCCGTACTGCTGGTCGGCGGCCGGTCCCCACACGAGCCGCATGCCGAGCCGGCGGGCCAGCCAGGAGCCGACGTCGGCGGTTCCCGACAGCGGCCAGCCGCGGCCGACGGACTGCAGCGCGACCACATCGGCGTGCTGCGCCTCGATGGTGCGGGCGACCGCCTCCGGGTCGAGCCGCCCGTCGGCGTCGACGGCCTGGTCGATGTCGTAGGCCGCGAGCCGGAACGTCCCGGGCTGCGCGGCCGTACGAGAGGTCTCCGGGGCGGTCATCGCGTACGCGGCCGGCACGACGAGCAGCACCAGCGCCCCGCCTCCGGCGCCGAGCGCACGCGCCCACGACCGCGCGGGCAGCGGGCCGCCGCGCGCCGCCGCGATCGCCGAGAGCAGGCCGAGGACGATGCCGGCCGCGCCGGGCAGCACCTTGTTCGGCAGCGGGAGCGGTTCGGTGTAGTGCGCCTGGTACGGCAGCAGGATCAGGGTGGCGAGCAGGCCGCCCACCGCGACGCCCAGGTCGATGCGCCAGGCACGGCCGCCGAGGTCGCGCGGACGCGGCGGCGCCGAAGCGGCCCCGGCCGGTACGGGCACGCGACGGCCGCGGTAGCCGCCGCGGCGCAGCGGCACCCGGCAGGCGACCGCGAGCAGCCACGCCGACAGCACCTGGCCCGCGACGACGACCACGACCGCGACCACGCCGGTCAGCCCGTACCGTCCGGTCACCGCGCCCGCGCCCACGCCCAGCAGGGCGCCGCCGAAGACGCACACGCCGCCCGGTACGGCCGCGACGGCCAGGCCGGAGGACAGGAACGCCAGCGTGAGGGCCTGCGCGGCGAGGACGACCGCGCCGGCGACCGGCAGCGACAGCCATCCGCTGGAGGCCGCGAACGCCGGGCTGGCCAGCACGAGGATCTGCAACGCCAGGAACGGCCCGAGCGCCGCGGCGCCGAGCGCGTCACGCCAGCCGATCGCGGGCGCCTCGATCGGCGGCACCCGCGTCTGCCGTACGAGGGTGAACGCTCCGGCACCGACGATGATCAGGCAGGCCAGCCACGGAAGGACGCCACTGCGGGCCGCCGGGTCCCAGGTGCCGAAGGCCAGGGACAGCGCCGTGTCACCGGTCAGCCCGGCGACCACGGCCACCGCGAACCCGGTGCCGGACAGGCCACGCGCCGTCTCGTACAGGGCGGTGAGGGCGAGCATGCCGAACGCGGCCCCGGCCAGCGCCAGCCACAGCGCGGCCGGCAGCGCCTGCGTGGCGAGCCGTACGGCGAGCAGGCCGCCGACGCCGGCCACCAGCAGACCGCGCGGCCCGGCCACGGCGCGTGCCACGGGGGCCAGGAAGCCGGCCAGGCTGACGATCACGATCGCCGCCGCGGCGGTGACCGCGCCGGAGGCCGCCGCGAAGTGACCGAACGAAGGGAACGCGGCCCGCAGCACCTCGGTCAGCACGGCGACGGTCACCGCGATCAGCAGAATGCGGGAGAACTCCTGCGGAACGACCGGGGGCCCCGCCGATCCGGCGGGACCCCCAGGACGTACGCGTGTGTCGGAATCGACCATATGCGGTTATTTAACTCCGCTTACTCCTGGCCGCCGGACAGCTTCTCGCGCAGGGCCGCGAGGGCCTCGTCGGACGCCAGCGCGCCGCCCGTGTCGCCGCCACCGCCGGGCTGGTCGCCCTCGGTGTTGTACGACTGCGGACCGGCCGCCTCGGCCTCGGCCTTGCGGGCCTCCTCGACCTGCTTCTTGTGGGCGTCGAAGCGGGCACGCGCCTCCGCGTACTGCCGCTCCCACGTCTCACGCTGCTGGTCGAAGCCCTCGAGCCAGTCTCCGGTCTCGGAGTCGAAGCCCTCGGGGTACTTGTAGTTGCCCTCGGCGTCGTACTCGGCCGGCATGCCGTAGAGCGTCGGGTCGAACTCCTCGTCGGTGAACGTCCCGCCACCCTCGTTGGCCTGCTTCAGCGAGAGGCTGATGCGGCGCCGGTCGAGGTCGATGTCGATGATCTTCACGAAGATCTCGTCGCCGACCTGGACGACCTGCTCCGGGATCTCCACGTGGCGCTCGGCCAGCTCGGAGATGTGCACCAGGCCCTCGATGCCCTCCTCGACCCGGACGAACGCGCCGAACGGCACCAGCTTGGTGACGCGACCCGGCACGACCTGGCCGATCTGGTGGGTGCGGGCGAACTGCTGCCAGGGGTCCTCCTGCGTCGCCTTGAGCGACAGGGAGACCCGCTCGCGCTCCATGTCCACGTCGAGAACCTCGACGGTGACCTCCTGGCCCACCTCGACGACCTCGGAGGGGTGGTCGATGTGCTTCCAGGACAGCTCGGACACGTGCACCAGACCGTCGACGCCGCCGAGGTCCACGAACGCACCGAAGTTGACGATGCTGGACACGACGCCCTTGCGGACCTGGCCCTTCTGAAGCGTGTTGAGGAAGGTCTGGCGGACCTCGCTCTGAGTCTGCTCCAGCCATGCGCGGCGGGACAGCACCACGTTGTTGCGGTTCTTGTCCAGCTCGATGATCTTCGCCTCGAGCTCGCGCCCGACGTACGGCTGAAGGTCGCGCACTCGGCGCATCTCCACCAGGGACGCGGGAAGGAAGCCGCGCAGCCCGATGTCGAGGATCAGGCCGCCCTTGACGACCTCGATGACCGTACCGGTGACGATGCCGTCCTCGTCCTTGATCTTCTCGATCGTGCCCCAGGCGCGCTCGTACTGAGCGCGCTTCTTGGACAGGATGAGCCGACCTTCCTTGTCCTCCTTCTGGAGGACGAGGGCCTCGACGTGGTCACCGACCTTGACGACCTCGTTCGGGTCGACATCGTGCTTGATGGACAGCTCTCGCGAGGGGATGACGCCCTCGGTCTTGTAGCCGATGTCGAGCAAGACCTCGTCTCGGTCGACCTTGACGACAGTGCCTTCGACAATGTCGCCGTCGTTGAAGTACTTGATGGTCTCGTCGATCGCCGCGAGGAAGGCTTCCTCGGACCCGATGTCATTGACCGCTACCTGCGGGGTACTCGAGGTGGCCTCGGTGCTGCTCGTCATGTGTGGGATGGCTCCGGATACGGACATGCGTAGTTGCGTGTGTTGCGCGGAGGGCCAGTTATCGTCCCTGCCGATGAACCGGCGATGTGACCAGTCCGATGTCGACTTGACCGAGCGCGAGCCTGCTCTGTCCGAGGCGCGCACAGGCCCACAGCGCAGCGATCAGGATATGGGAGGCCATGGGCAGCGGTCAATCTCGAGAGTGGTCAGTAGGGGCAGGCCCACTCCTTGTAACGCGTGTAGAGGTAGATCATCTTATCCTGCGGGAAGGCGATCGTGGCCGGGTTCCCGTCGGAGGTGTACCGCTTGTCGGGATTCTTCGCCAGCCACTCCAACCACGCCGTCGAACAGTACTGCTTGCAGTCATCTTCTTTGATCTTTTCCTTGTCCCGGATCCGCGGGATCTGCCGCGGGTCGAAGGAACTGGCGTACGGCGAGTCGGCGGGCTTCCACCCGGCCAGGAACATGCCCGTGAAGTTCCACGGCACCGGCTTGGTGCCGTGCTGGGCCCAGTCGAGGTGTGCCTCCGACAGCGAGCCGAACGGGAACGCGAAGGTGGTCGCCGGCTTGCCGGTGGCGCTTTCGATCATCTGCTCGTCGGTGCCGATCTCCTTGGCCACCTCCTCATGGCTCATCGTGCGCATGTCCTTGTGGTTGGTCGTGTGGTTCGCGATCTCGAACCCGTTGCGGACCAGCCAGCGCATCGTCTCCACGCCCGGCTTGGAGCCGCCGTAGAACGGGTCGCGGTTCACGAAGAACGTCGCGACCGGACGGAACCCGGGATTCTCCTTCGCCACCCGCTGGATCACCCCGATCGCCGTGTCGGGCTTGGGGTTCCCCGCGCCGTCGAAGTCGGCGTGCGTGATCGACCCGTCGTCGAAGGTCAGCACGACGGGATGCCGGCCCGCCGGGATGTCGATCTGGCCTTTGACGAACTCCGCCGCGGTGATCGGCACATAGCCCTGCTTGGCCATGCCGGTGAACTCGTCGTACAGGTCCTTGGTCGAGCGGTCGAGCGAGACCTGCGGCTTGGCCATCACCCGGTGGATCATCAGGATCGGGACCATGCCGAGCTCGTTCGCGCCGGCGGCGCGAGCCGCGGCCGCCGCCTTGGCCATGTTGAACGGCGGCGCCTTCTTCTTCTGCGGCTGCTTGCGCGGCACGGCCGCGGCCGTCCTGGACGCCCCCGCGTGGACCGCCGCACCACCGGCGGCGGGCGCGTTGGCGCGAGGCTCAGCGCCCCCATGCCGGTCACGGGGGGCCACGAAGCCCACCACCACGGCGATCACGATCAAAGCGGCGGCCAGTTTGTCGAGATGCGGCACGGTTGTCCCCTAGCGATCCTGCACGCGGTGCCCACAAGAGCCTGCTCAGGGTTGCTTCCCGCTACCACGATCATGTAACCGCTCGGCTACTTACGGTGAAGGTCTGGATTACGGCGAAGAAGACCCGTCCGCACTCCCCCGGGTCATGGCCACCGCCAGGCCTCGGGGTCAGTGGCCGGCTTCGTGCCAGGTGCGGCCGGTGCCCATCGAGACCTCCAGCGGCACGCGCAGGTCGTACGCGGCGCCCATCTCGCGGGTGACCAGGTCACGCAGAGTGTCCAGCTCTCCCTCGGCCACCTCGAAGATCAGTTCGTCGTGGACCTGCAGCAGCATGCGGGAACGCAGGCCCTCGTCGCGGAGCGCGCGGTCGACGCGCAGCATGGCGACCTTGATGATGTCCGCGGCCGAGCCCTGGATCGGCGCGTTCAGCGCCATGCGTTCGGCCATCTCACGGCGCTGGCGGTTGTCCGACGTCAGGTCGGGCAGGTAGCGGCGGCGGCCCATGATCGTCTCGGTGTAGCCGTCGCGGCGGGCCTGGGAGACGATGTCACGCAGGTAGTCGCGGACGCCGCCGAACTGCTCGAAGTACTCCTCCATCAGCCCGCGGGCCTCGTCCGGGGTGATGCGCAGCTGCTGGGACAGGCCGAACGCCGACAGGCCGTACGCCAGGCCGTAGTTCATCGCCTTGATGCGCGACCGCAGCTCACCGTCGATCTGCTCGGCCGGCAGGTCGAACACGCGCGACGCCGTGACCGTGTGGAAGTCGATGCCCGACCCGAACGCGTCGATCAGCGCCTCGTCACCGGACAGGTGGGCCATGATCCGCAGCTCGATCTGGCTGTAGTCGGCGGTCAGCAGGCACGCGAACCCGTCGCCGACCACGAAACCCTCGCGGATCTGACGGCCCTCGGCCGTGCGGATCGGGATGTTCTGCAGGTTGGGGTCGGCCGAGGACAGCCGCCCCGTCGCCGCCACCATCTGCCCGAAGGTCGTGTGGATGCGCCGGTGCTCGTCGGCCATCGGGATCAGCGAGTCGACCATGCTCTTGAGCTTGGCCACCTCACGGTGCCGGAGCAGCGCCTCCAGCACCGGATGGGCGGTCTGGGCGTAGAGGCTGGTCAGCGCCTCGGAGTCGGTGGTGTAGCCGGTCTTGGTACGGCGCGTCTTGGGCAGCCCCAGCTCGTCGAAGAGGATCTGCTGGATCTGCTTGGGCGAGCCGAGGTTGAACTCGCGGCCGATCGCCTCCCAGGCGGCCTCCTCGACCGACTTGACCTCGCCGCCGAACGTCGCCGACAGCCGCGCCAGGTAGTCGATGTCCAGGGCGACGCCCAGGCGCTCCATGCCCGCCAGGACCTCCACCAGCGGCATCTCCACGTCGCGCAGCAGCGCCACCGCACCGCGCCGCTCCAGGTCCTTGTCGAGCGCCTCGGCCAGGTCCACCACCGCGCGGGCCCGTACGACCAGGTCGAAGGCGGCCTCCTGCTCGCCGGAACCGTCGAGGGTCAGCTGGCCGCTGTCGTCGGCCTCCTTGCGCAGCTCGCGGTGGAGGTAGCGCAGCACCAGGTCGCCCAGGTCGAACGACCGCTGGCCCGGCAGGGCGAGGTAGGCGGCCAGAGCCGTGTCGCTGGTCAGCCCGCCGAGCTCCATGCCCCGCGCCGCGAACGCCAGCATCGGACCCTTCGCGTCGTGCATGGCCTTCGGCTGCTTGGGGTCGGCCAGCCACGCGGCGAGCGCCCGCTCGTCCTCCTCGGGCAGCTCCACCGGGTCGAGGTACGCGCCCACACCCGCCTGGGTGGCCAGCGCGACGCCGGTGATGTCTCCGGTGCCGCGCCCCCACGCGCCGGTCACCGCGACGCCGACGCGCCCGGGACCGCTCGCGTGCTCGGCCAGCCACGCGGCCACCTCGCCGGGGCCGGGCCGGGCCATCTCGACCTCGAACCCCTCCTCGGCCTCCGGCTCGACCGCCGACAGCGTCGCGTAGAGCCGCTCGCGCAGCACGCGGAACTGCAGCGTGTCGAACAGCGTGTGGATCTCGTCGCGGTCCCACTGGCCCAGCGTGAGGTCGGCGGGCCCCCGGTCGAGCGGCACCTCGCAGTCGAGCTTGTTGATCTGCTGGTTGCGCAGGACGTCGCCGAGATGCTCGCGGAGATTCGCGCCGGCCTTGCCGGTGATCTCGTCGACGTGCGCGACCAGCTCGTCCAGGCCGCCGTACTTGGTGAGCCACTTGGCCGCGGTCTTGGGCCCGACCCCCGGCACGCCCGGCAGGTTGTCGCTGGTCTCCCCCACCAGCGCGGCCAGCTCCCGGTGCCGCTCGGGCGGCACGCCGTACTTCTCCTCGACCGCCGCCGGCGTCATGCGCGCCAGGTCGGACACGCCCTTGCGCGGGTAGAGCACCGTGCAGTGCTCGCCGACGAGCTGGAAGGCGTCACGGTCGCCGGTGACGATCGAGACCTCCATCCCCTGCCCGACGGCCTGGGTGGCCAGCGTCGCGATCAGGTCGTCGGCCTCGTACCCGGCCACCGACAGCCGCGGGATGCGCAGCGCGTCGAGCACCTCGAAGATCAGGCTGATCTGGCTGCGGAAGTCGTCCGGCGTCTCCCGCCGGTTCGCCTTGTACTCGACGTAGGTCTCGTGGCGGAACGTCGGCTCGCTCCGGTCGAAGCACACCGCCACGTGGGTGGGCCCCTCGTCCCGCAGGACGTTGATCAACATGGACGTGAAGCCGTACACGGCGTTGGTCGGCTGGCCCGTCGTCGTCGAGAAGTTCTCGATCGGCAGGGCGAAGAACGCCCGGTACGCGAGCGAGTGCCCGTCCATGAGCAGCAGGCGGGGAGTTTCAGGGGTCGCTTCCGTCATCACCACGCAGGCAGCCTAGCCTTCGCCTAGGACAATTCAGAGCAGGCCGAGAAGGTCACTGGAGGTTTCGTGGACGACGCGAGCGCGATCGCGCCCGGCGAGCTCGATCTGAACGCGTACGAGGGACTCCCCAAATCGATGGGGATCGAGATCACCGAGGCGTCCGCCGAACGCGTCGTCGCGCGGATGCCGGTCAAGGGCAACACCCAGCCGTACGGGCTCCTGCACGGCGGCGCCTCTTGCGTCCTCGCCGAGACCATCGGCTCGGTCGGCGCGACCCTGCACGCCGGACCCGATCGCATCGCGATGGGCATCGAGATCAGCGCGAGCCATCACCGGTCCGCCTCGGAGGGGTACGTCACCGGCGTCGCGACCCGGCTGCACGGTGGGCGCACGCTCGCCACCTACGAGATCGTCATCACCGACGACCGTGATCGCCGGATATGCACGGCACGTCTCACATGCGCGGTCCGCGATCGGCCGTAAATTTCTCGTTCCGGCCACCCCTCGGTGACCTGCGGGTTCGTCGTTCGTGGCCGAATCGTTTCCGATCGAGGCCCAACGGGTATGCCCCAGACTTTGCACCCATCACACCAGTCTCGCTACCGTTGCACCGTAAGAGCCCGGAGCGCTGAGTAGAAAACGTACCGCCGGGCCTGTGCAGGGCCGGGGAAGGCCTGCATGGGCCCACCGGCGGGACGGCACCAAAGGCGCTCCGGGCTCATCGCATTCCGGTCGCGATTCGGCGAAGTTCATCGCCCCGCGGGCCCGCGCTCGTCTACCGTCGCGCTGTGCATCGCCCCCTGCGCCGGCTGTCCGCAACGACGGCCCTGCTCGCGGCCGCCGTCCTCACGCTCGCCGGCTGCGGCTCGCCGGCCCGCCACTACGAGATCCCGCCCCAGCCGGTGCCCAGCGGCGAGACACCGCTGTCCGGCCGTACCTCCGCGATCGGCGAGGTCACCTACACCGTCATCGGCCTCCGGACCGAACTCGGCGAGGTCATCGGCTCACACGGAAGCTGGATCCCCCACGGCCAGTACGTGCGGGTGCGGCTCCTCATGGTGAACAACGGACGCGAACGCCACGACTTCGAGCCCGGTCGGCAACTCCTCGTCACCACGGACGGCAGGACGTACGCGCCGAACACCGACGCGATGCAGATCTCCCGCGCGGTCTCCGGCACGCAGACCATCGCCTCGCACGAGCTGTGCGCCTTCGACCTGTGGTTCGACGTCCCGAAGAAGGCGGCCGTCCGCGCACTGCGCGTCTACGGCGACCCCTCATCGTCCCGGCTGGGCGACCAGCTCAAGAACGCTCCGGCCGCGGGCGCCAGGAACCCCGTCGACATCCTCCTGAAATAGACCGGGTGGCGGCCGCCACTGCGGCCACCACCCGGCAGGAGGTCAGATCGCCGACTCGGCTCCGCCCCCGAGGTACGCCGCGCGCACCTGCGGGTCGTCCAGCAGCTCACCGGCCGGAGCCGACTTCACCACCGCACCCGTCTCGAGCACGTACGCCCGGTGCGCGATCTGCAGCGCCTGCTGCGCGTTCTGCTCGACCAGCAGCACCGTGGTGCCACGCCGGTTGATCTCCTGGATGATCGAGAAGATCTGCTGGATGAGCTTGGGTGCCAGCCCCATCGACGGCTCGTCCAGCAACAGGACCTTCGGCTGGGTCATCAGCGCGCGACCGATGGCGAGCATCTGCTGCTCCCCGCCGGACATCGTGCCGCCGGCCTGGTCCTTGCGCTCCGCCAGCCGGGGGAACAGGTCGAAGACCTCCTTGAGGTCCTTCTCGACATTGCCCTTACGCGCGTACGCGCCCATGAACAGGTTCTCGGTGACCGTCATGCCGGGGAAGATCCCCCGGCCCTCCGGCGCCTGCCCGATGCCCATGAGCACCCGCTTGTGCCCGGCCACCTTGCTGATGTTCCGGCCGCCGAACACGATCCGCCCCGACGACAGCGGACGCAGACCCGAGATCGTCTTCAGAGTCGTCGACTTGCCGGCGCCGTTCGCGCCGATCAGCGTGACGATCTCGCCCTCGTCGACGTCCACGGACACGCCCTTGAGGGCCGCGATCTTGCCATAGTGGACGTGGATGTCCCTGATCTCAAGAAGCATCGGCAGGAGCCCCCAGATACGCCTCGATGACCCGCGGATTGTTCTGGATGTCGGCCGGCAGACCCTCCGCGATCTTCTGGCCGAAGTCCAGCACGGCGATCCGGTCGCTGATGCCCATGATCAGGCTCATGTCATGCTCGATCAGCAGCACGGTGCGGCCCGCGTCGCGGATCCTGCGGATGAGCCCCTGCAGGGCCTCCTTCTCGGTCGGGTTCATCCCCGCCGCCGGCTCGTCGAGCAGCAACAGCTTCGGGTCCGTCGCGAGAGCCCGGGCGATCTCCAGCCGCCGCTGGTCGCCGTACGGGAGGTTCTTGGCCGTCTCATGGATGCGGTGCCCGATGCCGACGAACTCCATGATCTCTTCGGCCTTCGCCCGGCCCTGACGCTCCTCCCGGCGGTGCCAGGGCAGCCCCAGAGCCGCCCCCGCCAGGCCCGTACGGTGGTTCGCGTCCGCGCCGACCATGACGTTCTCCAACGCCGACATGTTGTGGAACAGCCGGACGTTCTGGAACGTACGGGCCACGCCGCGCTTGGTCACCTTGAACCGCTTCTGCCCGTCGATCCGCGAGCCGGCGAAGACCACCCTGCCCTCGGTCGGCCGGTACACCCCGGTGACCACGTTGAACACGGTCGTCTTCCCCGCGCCGTTCGGACCGATCAACGCGAAGATCTCACCCTCGTCGATCGTCAGGTCCAGGCCGTTGATGGCGACCACACCACCGAAGCGCATCGTCACGCCCCGCAGATCCAGCACGGGACCCGCGGCGCCCGCCGCCGTGTGACTCATTCGCTCACCTCACCGGCTGCGACGGTGGCCGGACCGGCCACCTCGGCCCCCATGGATCCCATGCCTCCCGAACCCTCGGCGAGCTCCGCCTTACGCCGCCGCGACGGCAGCAGGCCCTCCGGCCGGAAGACCATCAGCAGCACCAGCACCGCACCGAAGACGAGGACGCGGTACTCCTGGAGCCCACGGATCCGCTCCGGGATCCAGGCCACGAGGAACGACCCGAGGATGACACCGGGAAGGTTCCCCGAACCGCCGAGCACGACCGCCGCCAGGATGGTCGCCGACAGGATGAACGGGAAGTTCGTCGGAATGATCGACACCGCCTGCGAGGCGTACACGACACCGGTCGCCCCGCCGATCGCCGCGCCGATCGCGAACGCCGCCAGCTTGAACTTGAACGTCGGCACGCCCATCAGCTCGGCCGCGTCCTCGTCCTCCCGGATCGAGGCCCAGGCCCGGCCGACCCTGCTGTTCTCCAGACGCTTCACGAAGATGATCGCCAACACGATCACGAGCAGCATCAGGTAGTAGTACGGCTTGCCGTCCAGCGCGCCGTACTTGAACGGCTGCACACCGCCGATGCCCAGCGCGTCGAACAGCCCGTTGTCCGGGATCGTCCACTCCGAGAAGGACGGCGGATGCGGGATGCCGCCGATGCCGTTCGGCCCGCCGATGTAGTTGGTGTTGTTCGCAGTGATCCGCACGATCTCACCGAAGCCCAGCGTGACGATCGCCAGATAGTCACCGCGCAGCCGCAGCGTCGGCGCGCCCAGGATGATGCCCGACAGCGCCGACAACACGATGCCGACCAGCAGGATCTCCCAGAAGCTCCAGCCGAACTTCACCCCGAACACCGCCATCGCGTAGCCGCCGATGGCGAAGAACGCGACATAGCCAAGGTCGAGCAGGCCGGCCTGGCCCACCACGACGTTCAGCCCGATGCCGAGCAGGATGTAGCCGCCGATCGGGAAGAACAGCAGCGTCGGCCAGTCCGTGTACGGCGACATGAAACTGCCGATACCGTCCGCCGGAAGGAACAGCGCGAGGACGATCAGGACCGCGTAGACGAGCCAGCGCACCCACGAGGGAGCGCCCGACCAGCGGTCACGAATCGAGTCGGTCGCCGAGGAGTACGCGCCGCGTACTCGAGTGAGCGGGTTTCCAGAAGAGGAATCGTTCATGCGCGCGCCTGTTGGAGAGACTCACCGAGAATTCCGGTGGGACGGAACATGAGGACCAGCACCAGAACGCTGAATGCCACGACATTCTGCCATTCCGAGCCGAAGATCGCCGAGCCGTACATTTCGAAGAGCCCGAGGACGATACCGCCGACCAGCGCGCCGCGCAGGTTGCCGATACCGCCGAGCACCGCCGCGGTGAACGCCTTGATGCCCAGCAGGAACCCGACGTCGAACCGGGTCTCCTCGAACCGCAGCATGTAGAGCGCCGCCGCGACACCCGCCATGGCACCGCCGATCGCGAACGTCGCGGTCACGATCCGGTCGATGTTGACGCCCATCAGCACCGCCGTCTCCGGGTCCTGCGCGGTCGCGCGGATGCCGCGGCCCAGCTTCGTACGGTTCACGAAGACGTCGAGCAGCACCATCATCAGCACCGCGCCGACGATCACGATGAGACGGTCGTTGGAGAGTTCGAAGCTTCCGATGTGGATCACGTCGGACTTCTCCACGAAGTGGCCCTGGATCGGGAGCGCGCCCTTCTCCTTCGGCAGGTCGAACGCCCAGGGCACGACGATGCGCGCGAAGAGCTGCTGCAGGAACAGCGACGCGCCGATCGCCGAGATGAGCGCCGCCAGGCGGGACGCCCCGTGGCGACGCAACGGCCGGTATGCCACGTACTCGAGGATCACCGCGCTGCCGCCCGAGGCCAGTCCACCCGCGACCGCCAGGACGATCAGCAGCCCGACCAGCGCGAAACCACCCACGTTGGACGGCATGCCGAACAGATGAAGCATTCCCAGCACGGCGAACGTGCCGATCATGAAGATCTCGGAATGCGCGAAGTTGATGAGACGAAGAACGCCGTAGACCATCGTGTAGCCGAGTGCCACCAGTGCGTAGATCGCGCCCAGGGACAGTCCGTCGATGGTGTACGGCCAGAACTGGCTGATGAGGTTGTTCAAGTTGATCGCCTTCGCCGCAGGAGCGGGAGCGCGGTGCGCTCCCGCTCCTGGCGTTACGTAAGCCCACCTGACGGCGGACGGATTACTTGACAGTGGCGGTCTTGGAGTTGCCCAGGAGGGGCAGCTGGTCTCCCTTGACCTCGTACACGTAGACGTCCGTCGCGGTCGGCTCACCGGCCGAGCTGAACTTGATCTGCTTCGAGACACCCGGCTGGTCGATCGTCGACAGGAAGGAGTTGATCTTCTCCGGGGTGGTGTTGCCCGCCTTCACGGCCGCGATGAACGCGGTCGCGGCGTCGTACGCCTCGGCAGAGTAAACCCCCGGGTCGGCGTTGAACTTGGCCTTGTAGTCCTGCGCGAACTTCTTGCTCGCCGCGCCCGCGGACCCGGTCGGGTCGATCAGGCAGGGGCAGCCGACGATCGTGCCGTCGGCGGTCGTGCCGCCCGCGCCCTTGGCGAGGCCCTTGTCCAGCGAACCGTCACCCGAGAGGAACCGGCCCTTCACGCCGCCCTCACGGAGCTGCTTGATCAGCTTTCCGGCCTGCGCGTAGTAGCCGCCGAAGAAGATCGCGTCCGGGTTGAACGCCTTGGCCTTGTTGACCGTCGCGGAGTAGTCCGACCCCTGCGGGTCGGTCGCGTCCTCGGAGGTCGTGGCGCCGGCCTTCTCGACGTTCGCCTTCACCGTCTCGGCGAGCGGCTTACCGTACTCGGAGCTGTCGTGGATGATGAAGACCTTCTTGGCCTTCAGGTTCGAGGCGATGAAGTTGCCGATGCCGGCGCCCTGCACGTTGTCGTTGGCGATGAGCCGGTGCCAGAACTTCCAGCCGTGCTGGGCCAGCGCGACGTTGGTGGCCGACGACGAGATGTTGGGGATCTTGCCCTCTTCCAGGACCGGGTCCGCCTGGGCGGACTCGCCGGAGAACGTCGGCCCGATCAGACCCGCGATCTTGTCCTTGGTGATCGCCTGCTTGACCAGGGGCACGGCCTGCTCGCCCTTGCCCTGGCTGTCGTAGGTCTTGAACTGGATCTTGACCTTCGGGTTCGTCGCGTTGTACTGGTCGAACGCCAGCTGCGCGCCCTGCTTGGGCGGGATGACGATGCCGGAGTTCTCCCCGGTCAGGTCACCCAAGAAGCCGATCGTGACGGTGTCGCCTTTGCTGCCACCGCTGCCAGAGTCTCCGCAGGCGGACGCGCCGAGCGCCAACGCCGCGCTCACCGCGATAACGCCGGTGAACTTCACAGTCTTGCTCCGCAAGGCCGCTACTTCCTTCCGTAACCGTTTGCACGGGGGGATGCCGGGTACCTCCCCAGGACGCTCATCTGGGCACTTCGGGCGCTTTTTCATGGTTCCTGGGGGCCAAGCCTGTAGTACACCGATCCGCTGGGCATCATGGACAGCCATTCGACATGGTGTTTTCACTTCGTTACGGACTTGTGCCCGAACCGTCGAACAGTTGACTGAACCGGCGGCGCACGTACGAGAGCAGGCCAAACGCCGTTGGCGGCGGCATGCGCCGCCGCCAACGAGGGTCAGGGTTTGTCAGGGAGCCGGTTACCGCGCGTTCACTCGGCGTCGTCCGCGGGCGGCCGGCCGAGCCCGCCGGCGATGACCGCCTCGGCCACCGCACGCATCGTCATCCGCCGGTCCATCGAGGTCTTCTGGATGAACCGGAAGGCCTCCGGCTCGGACCAGCCCCGGGCGGTCTGCAGCAGCCCCTTGGCCCGGTCGACGGCCTTGCGCGTCTCCAGGCGCTCCTCCAGGGTGCCGACCTCGGCCTCCAGGCTCTTGATCTCCTGGAACCGGCTCACCGCCATCTCGATCGCGGGCACCAGGTCGGCCTTGGTGAAGGGCTTGACGAGGTACGCCATCGCGCCGGCCTCCCGGGCCCGCTCGACCAGCTCGCGCTGGGAGAAGGCGGTGAGGATCACGACGGGGGCGACGCGGTCCACCGCGATGCGCTCCGCGGCCGAGATGCCGTCGAGGATGGGCATCTTGACGTCGAGGATGACGAGATCGGGCACGTGTTCGGCGGTGAGGCGGATGGCGGACTCGCCGTCTCCTGCCTCCCCGACGACCTCATAGCCGTCTTCTTCGAGCATCTCCTTGAGGTCCAGCCTGATGAGGGCCTCATCCTCGGCGATCACAACGCGGCGCGGGGTCTCGGTCACGCGCACGAGCGTACCCGGACCCGCTACTCTTGTATCCGTCCGGGGAGGCACTACCGGGTCGAACCGGGCATTTAATAACAACAACTCCATAAGGCCCCGATACCCCAACGGCAGAGGGAATGGTCTCAAACACCATCGAGTGTGGGTTCGAATCCCACTCGGGGCACTTCCCCAGGAGTCCGGCGCTCCTCTAGGCAGCAGTTCTGTCGTACCCCGCCATCACACTGTCCGCATGTATTCGAGCACAGTGCGACGCACGGCACTCCGACTCATTTCTTCGG
Source organism: Actinoallomurus sp. CA-142502 (assembly GCF_050936355.1). Lineage (NCBI taxonomy): Bacteria > Bacillati > Actinomycetota > Actinomycetes > Streptosporangiales > Thermomonosporaceae > Actinoallomurus > Actinoallomurus sp. CA-142502. The sequence continues at coordinate 4,153,018 of NZ_JBNJMY010000001.1, read as the reverse complement.
GATTGACCGTTCGCGAGGTCCACCACCGGCTGGGCGTGGGGCAGTCGACATTGCGCAACTGGATGGCGGTCCCCGACAAAATACCGGAATCCAAACGGAGTTGTCCTCGCTGCCACGGCTGCCCTCTCGACGGCAGCGCCTACGCCTATCTCCTGGGCCTGTACTTAGGCGACGGGCACATCGCCCATGGACGCAAAGGCGTCTTCCGGCTGGACATCGCCTGCTGCGACGACTGGCCGGGTCTCACCGAGGCGGCCGTGCAGGCTCTCGCCGCCGTCCTGCCCACGAACTCGGTCGGGCAGCGCCAGCGGACCGGGTGCACGATCGTGAACATGACCTCGAAGCACTGGCCGTGCATCTTCCCTCAGCACGGTCCCGGGATGAAGCACACGCGTGCGATCGTCCTCAAGGGGTGGCAGGACGAGATCGTTTCAGAATTCGGTGAGGAGTTCGTCCGTGGGCTGATCCATTCCGACGGGTGCCGGGCCGTCAACCGCGTGCGTCGGCCGCTCAAGGGTGGTGATCGGTGGTACGAGTACCCCCGCTACTTCTTCACCAACGCCTCCGACGACATCCGCGAGCTCTTCACCGACACGCTCGACCGGCTCGGCATCGAGTGGAAGCGATCCAACAAGCGGATCATCTCGATCACCAAGAAGGAGGCGGTGGCGCGGCTGGATGAGTTCGTGGGACCCAAGTACTGAGCCGCCGGCCGGTTCACGTGTCCGTGGCGGCGCCTCGGGCGACCGCCGGTCAGTGTCGGGGCCGTGCGCTCGGACGTCGTCCGGACGGCCTCGGCACTCGACCGGCGGTGTTGAGGCAGGAGATCAGATCGGGCGGGCCTGGGCGATGGCGTCGCCGATGCGGTGGACGCGCAGGGCGTTCGTGGAGCCCGCGGTGCCGGGAGGGGAGCCGGCGACGATGACGACGCGGTCGCCCTTCTGGCAGCGGCCGATCTCCAGCAGGGCCGACTCGACCTGCTGCACCATCTCGTCGGTGTGGTAGACCTCCGGCACCGTGAACGTCTCGACACCCCAGACCAGGGCCAGCTGGCTGCGGGTCTCCGGGCGGGCGGTGAAGGCCAGCAGCGGGATCGGCGAGCGATATCGCGACAGCCGTCGCGCCGTCTCGCCCGTCATCGTGAAGGCCACCAGGGCCTTCGCGCCGATCGTCGCGCCGACCTCGGCGGCCGCTCGGGCGATCGCGCCGCCGACGGTCTCCGGGACGCGGTCGAGGGAGTGCGTCGCGCGCAGCGTCGTCTCTTCGGCGGCGCACACGATGCGGCTCATCGTCTGCACGGACTCGATGGGATAGTCGCCGACGCTGGTCTCGCCGGACAGCATGACCGCGTCGGCGCCCTCGAAGACGGCGCCGGCGACGTCGGAGACCTCCGCGCGCGTGGGCCGTGGGGCGCTGATCATCGACTCGAGCATCTGGGTCGCGACGATGACGGGGCGGGCCTTCTCGCGGGTGAGCTCGATGGCGCGCTTCTGGACGATGGGCACCTGCTCGAGCGGGAGCTCGACGCCGAGGTCGCCGCGGGCGACCATGATGCCGTCGAAGGCTTCGACGATCTCTTCGAGGTGCTCGACGGCCTGCGGCTTTTCGATCTTGGCGAGGACGGGGACGACCCGGCCTTCCTCGTCCATGATGCGGCGGACCGGCTCGGCGTCTTCGGGGGTGCGGACGAAGGACAGGGCGACCATGTCGACGCCCAGGCGGAGGGCGAAGCGGAGGTCCTCTTCGTCCTTCTCGGTGAGGGCGGGCACGCTGACGGCGACGCCCGGCAGGTTGAGGCCCTTGTGGTTGGAGACCATGCCGCCGACGAGGACGCGGGTGCGGACACGCGGACCCTCGACGGCGGTGACGTTGAGGACGACGCGGCCGTCGTCGATGAGGATGGTGTCGCCCGCGCCCACATCACCGGGGAGGCCGCCGTAGGTGGTGGAGACCTGCGAGCGGTCGCCGGGCACGTCTTCGGTGGTGACGGTGAACTCGTCGCCGAGAGTGAGGCGTACGGGGCCGTCGGCGAAGGTGCCGAGCCGGATCTTGGGACCCTGGAGGTCGGCGAGGATGCCGAGGGCGCGGCCGGTGGTGTTCGCGGCCTCGCGCAAGAGGCGGTAGACGTCCTCGTGCTGCTGCTGGGTGCCGTGGCTCATGTTGAGCCGGGCGATATCGATGCCGGCCTCCACCAACGCGGTGATGCGCTCAGGGCTGGAGCAGGCGGGGCCTATGGTGCTGACGATCTTTGCTCGGCGACTCACATCTACAACTTTAGGTAGTTACCGACGAGTACGTGTATTCGTGCAGGTCACCGTTGCCCGCTGTTCACCCAATGGTCTAGACCGAACGGGGTGTGGGGCTCGTGCGGTCGGAAACCGGACACCCTCGCGGACGCCCGCCGCCGCACGCTCACGGGACCTCCCGGCGGCGCCGTCGGGCGGCGCCGCCGGGACGGACGCCCGGGGACCTTCGAGTCCCCGGGCACGTCCACGGATCATGCCGACGCGAACACCTCGACCGCCTCCTGGCAGAACGCCTTGAGGTCGTCGGGCTTGCGGCTGGTCACCAGGGTGTTGGGCCCCGCCGTGCAGACCTTCACCTCTTCGTCGACCCAGGTGCCGCCGGCGTTGCGGATGTCGGTCCGCAGGCTCGGCCAGGACGTGAGGGTCCGGCCGCGTACGACGTCGGCCTCGACCAGGGTCCATGGCGCGTGGCAGATCGCGGCGACCGGCTTGGCCGCGTCGAAGAACGCGCGTACGAACGCGACGGCCTTGCCGTTCATCCGGAGGAAGTCGGGGTTGGCGACGCCTCCGGGCAGCGCGAGGCCGTCGAAGTCGTCGACCGACACCTCGTCGACGGTCGCGTCGACCGGGAAGGTGTCCGCCTTCTCCAGGTGGTTGCGGCCCTGGACCTCGCCGGACTTGGTGGAGACGAGCCGGGGCGTGCCGCCCGCCTGTTCGATCGCCTTCCAGGGCTCGGTCAACTCGACCTGTTCGATTCCGTCCGGAGCGACGAGGAACGCGATCGTCTTGCCCTCAAGCTGTGTGCTCATGAGTTGAAACCTCCCCTGATGGATCGTTCGCTCCTGTGAGCCCTGCCCTCGATGGAGCTCGTCATGCACGGAGGCGCGGGAGCGGCGGGTGACACGCGTCACCGCGCAGAGGCCGGCGCTCATGACCTAATTTGTCGTTCCTTTTCGAATTAAATGTCATGGCATTCCGGCGATGATTTGCGTCCGCCCCGTTTCATGCGCCATTTTGTCGTGGGGGTTTTCGAGATGCCGACCGTACGGGAGCGTGACAGATGCCGGACCTGACCCGTCGCCGTCTGTTCAGCAGGGCGGGCGCGATCGCCGCCGCGGCGGCCTTCGCCGCGGAGTTCCTGCCGCCGAACGTACGACGGGCGATGGCCGGCACTCCGGACGACGTCAAAGGGAAACTCTCCGACATCCAGCACGTCGTGATTTTGATGCAGGAAAACCGTTCGTTCGACCATTACTTCGGGACTCTTCCGGGGGTGCGGGGATTCTCCGACCCGGAGGCGATCACGCTGAGCACCGGCCGTCCGGTGTTCTACCAGCCCGACGTGGTGAACCCGGCCGGTTACCTGCTGCCGTTCCACCTCGACACACGGACGAGCAACGCGCAGGCGATCCCCTCGACCAGCCACGCGTGGTCGGTGCAGCACAGCGCCTGGAACTCCGGGCGGATGGACAACTGGCTGCCCGCGCACCGCGCCGCGGACGGCGTGAACGCCCCGTACGTCATGGGCTACCACACGCGGGAGGACATCCCGTTCCAGTTCGCGCTGGCGGAGTCGTTCACCGTGTGCGACCAGTACTTCTGCTCGGTGCTGGGGCCGACCTGGCCGAACCGCCTCTACCACATGACCGCCACGATCGACCCGGGCGGTACGCGGGGCGGGCCGGTGATCAGCAACCGCGACCCGCACCCGTTCACCTGGCCGACGTATCCGGAGGCGCTGACCGCCGCGGACGTGAGCTGGAAGGTCTACCAGGAGGTCGACAACTACGGCTGCAACGTCCTGGAGTACTTCGCGGCGTTCCAGAACGCCTCCACGGCGTCCCCGCTGTTCCGCAACGGCCTGCGCACGTACGCGGCCGGCCAGTTCGAGTACGACGCCGCGAACGACCGGCTGCCGACCGTCTCGTGGATCATTCCGACGAGTTTCCAGTCCGAGCATCCCGACTACACGCCGGCGGCCGGCGCCGACTACGTCGCGAGCAAGATCGACGCGATCGCGTCCCACCCGGACGTGTGGCGAAAGACGCTGTTCATCCTCAACTACGACGAGAACGACGGCCTGTTCGACCACGTCCCTCCCCCGGTGCCGCCCGCGGGCACGCCGGAGGAGTTCGTGGCCGGCCTGCCGATCGGCGGCGGGTTCCGCGTGCCGTGCCTGCTCATCTCGCCGTGGACCATGGGCGGCTGGGTCGCCCGTGAGCCCTTCGACCACACGTCCGTCCTGCGGTTCCTCGAACGGCTGACCGGCGTACGGGTCCCGAACCTCAGCGCGTGGCGGCGTACGGCGTTCGGCGATCTGACCTCGGCCCTGGGGTTCCCGGTGCCGGGCCGTCCGCCGCGGCTGCCGGGCACCAAGCGGCGCCTGGACGAGGCCGTGCGCGACGTCGCGACGTTGCCGGCCCCGCTCTTCCCCGAAGAGGACCAGACCCCGCCGCGGCAGGAGAAGGGCCCACGGCCCCGCCCCCGCCCCGGGCCGCGCACCCAGGCCCTGCCTCGGCCGCGCGGGTGAACACGCCGAGCAAGAAGGGATTCGACGTGCCGAAGCAGACATCACGGCGGCAGCGCCTCTTCCTGATGGCCGGTGGCGCGGCGGGTCTCCTCGCGCTGGCGATACCGGCCGGGGCGACGCGGGGGCGGCCGGGCCCGCCGCGGCCGAGGCCGGTCAACAGCGCTCCGGGCATGCCCCGGTGGGATCCGGACCCGCAGCCGAGGCCGCCGTCGGCGTCCCGGCTGGCCGCCGGTGAATACCGCGCGTACGTCGCGCTGGCCGGTGACTACCGGGTGGTCGCGCTCGACGTGGCGACGCGGACGGCCGTGGGGCGGAACATCGTGACCGACGCGGCGCAGGGCGTGGCGGTCGCGCCGGACGGCCGCAAGGTCTACATCGCCGACACCGGCCAGTACGACGTGCTGGTCGCCGACACGGTCACCGGCGAGACCCGGCCGGTGCACGTCGGCCCGTTCCCGCGCGACGTCGCGGTCTCCCCCGACGGCCGTAAGGTGTACGCGGCGGTGACCGGCGGCGACACCGGCCCTGGCGGCTCGGACGTCGTCGCGGTGATCGACCCGGCCACCGACCAGGTGGTACGGGAGATCCGCGCGGGGACGGCCCCACGCCAGGTGGTCTTCAGCACGGACGGCCGGCGGGCGTACGTCTCCCACGACGGCGGCATCGCGGTGATCGACGTGGCGAGCGACACGGTGGTGCGGTCCATCCGCGACCCGTTCTGCCCACAGGGGATCGCGCTCGACCCGGCCGGGCGGAGGCTGTACGTGGCCGAGCCGCCCGCGGGGCGGGTGTCGGTGTTCGACACGGCGACCGGCCGGGTGCGGGGCCGGATCGCCGCGGGTGACGAGCCGTGGGCGGTGGACGTCACCCCGGACGGCACGAAGGCCTACATCGCGCAGATGAACGACAACACCGTCGCCGTGGCCGACACGGCGAGCGGCCGGGTGCGTGCGACGATCGCTGTGGGGAGGCTGCCCGCGTCGGTCGCGGTGACGCCGGACGGCTCGGAGGTGTGGGTGGGGAACATCTTCTCCGGCAGCGTCTCGGTGATCGACGTCGCCTCCGGCACGGTCTCCGCAACGATCGCGGGTGGCACCGGCACCAAGCCGGTCGGCGCGGCTCCGCTCGGGATCGTTTTCGGCCGTACGCCGTCGTGATGCGCGGTAACTCTTCGCAGGAAGAGATCTGACCGGGCTCCGGCGCTCCGCGCCGGAGCCCGGTCAAAAACCGTGCACGGCCTGGATCTCCAGGCCGATCTCGATCTCGTCGCCGAGCATGAGCCGGTCGCCCTGCAGCGGGACGTTGAACTCGATGCCGTAGTCGGAGCGCGAGATGCGGGTGGAGGCGGTGAAGCCGGCCCGCAGGCCGCCCCGCTGGTCGGTGCCGGCGCCGTGGAACTCGGTGAGCAGGCTGACCGGGCGGGTGACGCCGCGGATCGTCAGGTCGCCGTCGACGGTGTAGCGGGGATGACGGGCCCGGCGGCCGGTGCGGGCGGGGGCGACGGCGGTCGTCGCGAAGGTCATGGCCGGGTGGTTCGCCGCGTCGAGGATCTGGGAGGAGCGGATGAGCTCGTCGCGTTCGGCGTTCCTCGTGTCGATGGAGGCGATGACGATCTCGGCGCCGGCAGTGGAGGCGAAGACGTCGTCGGCGATGTCGATGCGTCCGCCGAACTCGGTGAACACGCCGCGCACGGTCGTCATCAAGTGCCGGACGCTGAAGGTGATCTCCGAGTGGTCCGGATCGATCCGCCAGGTGCCGGCGGTGATCTCCGGTGCGGTGATGGTCTCCGTCATGTCCTTCTTTCCCGAAGCCGCGCTGTAGAGCGCACCAGGGTAGTTGAAACGGCGGCAAGAACGCACATCAACCGTCGATTCGCGTCACAGAGGGCACTCGTGGTAAGTGGTCGGTCTGTCCGTACTTCCGCCACGACAGGGGGATTTCGGCGCCGGCGAGACCGTGAAATGACAGACGCCCTGCCGTACCCCGGAGGGCGCGGCAGGGCGTCAGGTGTCGATCAGACGAGCGGCCGTGCGGTCGGCGGGATCGCGGTCGGCAGGGCGGTGCGGCCCATGAGCCACTGGTCGACGCCGGCCGCCGCGGAGCGGCCCTCGGCGATCGCCCAGACGATCAGCGACTGGCCTCGGCCCATGTCGCCGGCGGCGAAGACGCCGTCGACGGAGGTGGCGTACGCGCCGTCGCGTACGACGTTGCCGCGCTGGTCCAGCTCGACGCCGAGCTGGTCGAGCAGTCCCTCGCGCTGCGGGCCGAGGAAGCCCATGGCGAGCGTGACCAGCTCGGCCGGGATCTCCCGCTCGGTGCCGGGGATCGGCTTGAAGCGGGTCTCCGGGCCCTCGACCTCGACGACGCGCAGGGCCTTCACGTGGCCGTTCTCGTCGCCGACGAACTCCAGGGTGTTCACCGCGTAGGCGCGGTCGCCGCCCATGCCGTGCAGCTCTTCGTGGGCCGACTCCATCTTGAACAGCATGGGGTAGGTCGGCCACGGCTGGCCCGCGGGCCGCGCCTCGGGCGGCCGCGGCATGATCTCCAGCTGGGTGATGGAGCGCGCGCCCTGGCGTACGGCCGTGCCGATGCAGTCGGCGCCGGTGTCGCCGCCACCGATGACGACGACGTTCTTACCCTCGGCGCTGATCGGTGAGGCCGCCAGGTCGCCCTCCTGGACCCGGTTGGACGGCGGCAGGTACTCCATCGCCTGGTGGACGCCGTCCAGCTCGCGGCCGGGGACGGCCAGGTCGCGCCAGACGGTGGCGCCGCCGGCCAGCACCACGGCGTCGTGGGACGCGCGGAGCTCTTCGGCGGTCACGTCGACGCCGACGTTGACCGAGGTGCGGAACTCGGTGCCCTCGGCGCGCATCTGCGCGAGCCGCCGGTCCAGATGCGCCTTCTCCATCTTGAACTCGGGGATGCCGTAGCGCAGCAGCCCGCCGATCCGGTCGGCGCGCTCGTACACGACGACGTCGTGGCCGGCGCGGGTGAGCTGCTGGGCGGCGGCCAGCCCGGCCGGGCCGGAGCCGATCACCGCGACCTTCTTGCCCGTACGGGCCGCGGGCGGCTGCGGCGTCACCCAGCCCTCGGCGAACGCCCGGTCGATGATCTCGACCTCGACCCGCTTGATCGTGACGGGGTCGGAGTTGATGCCGAGCACGCACGCGGACTCGCACGGCGCCGGGCAGAGCCGGCCGGTGAACTCCGGGAAGTTGTTCGTGGCGTGGAGGCGTTCGATCGCCTCGCGCCACGTGCCCCGGTGGACCAGGTCGTTCCACTCCGGGATGAGGTTCCCCAGCGGGCAGCCGTTGTGGCAGAACGGGATGCCGCAGTCCATGCAGCGTGCCGCCTGCTTGTTCAGCGAGCCTTCGGGGAAGTCCTCGTACACCTCGCGCCAGTCACGGATCCGCACGTCGACCGGGCGACGATTCGGGAGCTCGCGCTGATGGGTCAAAAACCCCTTCGGGTCGGCCATGTCGTCTCCCCCTTCACCCGTTGCTGGCGGCCATGACCGCCTCGTCGATGTCGCGGCCCTCGGCCTCGGCCCTGGCCCGTGCGGTCAGCACACGCTTGTAGTCGCGCGGCATGATCTTTCCGAAGCGCGTCACGGCCGCGTCCCAGTCGGCGAGCAGCCCGGCGGCCACCTCCGAGCCGGTCTCGGCGTGGTGGCGGGTGACGATGTCGCGCAGGTACGCGCGGTCGTCCTCCTCCAGCGGTTCGAGGTCGACCATCTCCAGGTTGATGCGTTCACGGTGCAGGTCCAGCACGTAGGCGATGCCGCCGGACATGCCGGCCGCGAAGTTGCGGCCGGTCGGGCCGAGCACGACCGCCCGGCCGCCGGTCATGTACTCGCAGCCGTGGTCGCCGACGCCCTCGACGACAGCGGTGGCGCCGGAGTTGCGGACGCAGAACCGCTCACCGACGACCCCGCGGATGAACGCCTCGCCGGAGGTGGCGCCGTACAGCATGACGTTGCCGGCGATGATCTGTTCTTCGGCGGCGAACGGCGAGTCGGCGGGCGGCCGTACGGTGATGCGCCCGCCGGACAGGCCCTTGCCGAGGTAGTCGTTGGCGTCGCCGATGAGGCGGAGCGTGACGCCGCGCGGGACGAAGGCGCCGAACGACTGACCGGCCGATCCGGTGAAGGTGATGTCGATCGTGTCGTCGGGCAGTCCGCCGGCCCCCCACTTGCGGGTGACCTCGTGGCCGAGCATGGTCCCGACGGTGCGGTTGACGTTGCGGACCGGCATCTCCAGCTTCGTGGCGTGCCCGTAGGCGATGGCGCCCTCGGCGAGCTGGATCAGCGTGTTGTCCAGTGCCTTCTCCAGGCCGTGGTCCTGGCCGGTGGTGTTGCGCAGCGGCGTGCCCTCGGGCAGGTCCGGCTTGTGCAGGATCGGCGTGAGGTCCAGGCCGGAGGCCTTCCAGTGGTCGACGGCCTTGGCGGTGTCGATCAGCTCGACGTGGCCGATCGCCTCGTCGATGCTGCGGAAGCCGAGCGCGGCCAGGTACTCGCGCACCTCTTCGGCGATGAACTCGAAGAAGTTGACGACGAACTCCGGCTTGCCGCTGAAGCGCTTGCGCAGCTCCGGGTTCTGGGTCGCGACGCCCACCGGGCAGGTGTCGAGGTGGCAGACGCGCATCATGACGCAGCCGGACACGACGAGGGGCGCGGTGGCGAAACCGAACTCCTCGGCGCCGAGCAGCGCCGCGATGACCACGTCGCGGCCGGTCTTCATCTGCCCGTCGGTCTGCACGACGATGCGGTCGCGCAGGCCGTTGAGCAGCAGCGTCTGCTGGGTCTCGGCGAGGCCGAGCTCCCAGGGCGCGCCGGCGTGCTTGATCGAGGTCAGCGGTGAGGCGCCGGTGCCGCCGTCGTGGCCGGAGATGAGCACGACGTCCGCGTGCGCCTTGGACACGCCGGCCGCGACCGTGCCGACGCCGACCTCGGCGACGAGCTTGACGTGCACGCGCGCCGCGGGGTTGGCGTTCTTCAGGTCGTGGATGAGCTGGGCGAGGTCCTCGATGGAGTAGATGTCGTGGTGCGGCGGCGGCGAGATAAGGCCGACGCCGGGTGTGGAGTGCCGGGTCTTGGCGATCCAGGGGTACACCTTGTGCGCCGGGAGCTGGCCGCCCTCGCCGGGCTTGGCCCCCTGGGCCATCTTGATCTGCAGGTCGTCGGCGTTGGTCAGGTACTCCGACGTCACGCCGAACCGGCCGGAGGCCACCTGCTTGATCGCCGAACGGCGCAGGTCGCCGTTGCCGTCCGGGATGAACCGCTCGGGGTCCTCCCCGCCCTCGCCGGTGTTGGACTTGCCGCCGATGCGGTTCATCGCGATGGCGAGGTTCTCGTGTGCCTCGGCGGAGATGGAGCCGTAGGACATCGCGCCGGTGGAGAACCGCTTGACGATCGACTCGACCGGCTCGACCTCCTCGATCGGCACCGGCGGCCGTGCGCCCTCGCGCAGTTCGAACAGCCCGCGCAGGGTCATCAGCCGGGCCGCCTGGTCGTCGACGAGCCGGGTGTAGTCCTTGAACAGCTCGTAGCGGCGGGTGCGGGTCGAGTGCTGGAGCTTGAAGACCGTCTCGGGGTTGAACAGGTGGTGCTCGCCCTCGCGGCGCCACTGGTACTCCCCGCCGACCTCCAGGGTGCGGTGCGCGGGCCCGTTGCCGTTCGGCGGGTACGCGCGCCGGTGCCGCTGGGCGACCTCCTCGGCGAGCACGTCGAAGCCGACGCCGCCCAGCCGGGAGGTGGTGCCGGCGAAGCACTCGTCGATGACCTCGGCGCCCAGGCCGATCGCCTCGAAGATCTGCGCGCCGGTGTAGGAGGCGACCGTGGACACGCCCATCTTGGACATGATCTTCAGTACGCCCTTGCCGTACGCCTTGACCAGGTTGCGCACCGCGGTGGTCCGGTCGACGGCGAGGTCGCCGGCCTCCACCAGGTCCTCGACCGTCTCGATGGCGAGGTAGGGGTTGACCGCGGACGCGCCGTACCCGATGAGCAGCGCCATGTGGTGGCACTCGCGGGCGTCGGCGGTCTCGACGACCAGGCCGACCCGGGTACGGCTCTTCTCACGGATCAGGTGGTGGTGGACCGCGCCGGTGAGCAGCAGCGACGGGACCGGGGCGCGGGAGTGCCCGGCGCCGCGGTCGGACAGCACGAGGATGCGCGCGCCGTTCTCGATCGCGGCCGAGACCTCGTCGCAGATCTCCTCGAGCCGCTGCGACAGCGCCGCTCCCCCGCCGGCCACGTCGTACAGGCCGGACACCACGTACGGGGCGAACCCGGGCAGGTCGCCCTCGTCGTTCACGTGGAGGATCTTGGCCAGTTCCTCGTTGTCGAGGATCGGCGTGGGCAGCACGAGCCGCCGGCACGAGTGCGGGCCGGGCGCGAGCAGGTTGCCCTCCGGGCCGAGGGTGGACTGCAGGCTCGTCACCAGCTCTTCGCGGATCGCGTCGAGCGGTGGGTTGGTGACCTGCGCGAACAGCTGCTTGAAGTAGTCGAACAGCTGACGCGAGCGGCTGGACAGCACGGCCGGGGGCGTGTCGGTGCCCATCGAGCCGATCGGCTCGGCGCCGGTGCGCGCCATCGGCGCGAGGAGGATCTTCAGCTCCTCGGAGGTGTAGCCGAAGATCTGCTGGCGCCGGACCAGGGTCTCGTGCGTGGTGTGCTGCAGCTCGCGCTGCGGCAGCTCCTCGAAGCGGATCAGCCCGGCGTGCAGCCACTCCTCGTACGGGTGTTCGGCGGCCAGCTCGGCCTTGATCTCGTCGTCCTCGACGATGCGTCCCTGCGCGGTGTCGACGAGGAAGATCCGGCCGGGCTGCAGGCGGCCCTTGCGGACGACCTTGGACGGCTCGATGTCGAGCACGCCGGCCTCGCTGGCCAGGACGACGAAGCCGTCGTCGGTGACCCAGAAGCGTCCCGGGCGCAGGCCGTTGCGGTCGAGCACGGCGCCGACGACGGTGCCGTCGGTGAAGGTGACGCTGGCCGGGCCGTCCCAGGCCTCCATCAGGGTGGAGTGGAACTCATAGAAGGCCCGGCGCGCCGGGTCCATCTCCGCGTGGTTCTCCCAGGCCTCGGGGATCATCATGAGCACCGCGTGCGGCAGCGACCGGCCGCCGAGGTGGAGCAGTTCGAGGCACTCGTCGAACGAGGCGGTGTCGCTGGCGTCGATGTCGATGACGGGGAAGATCCGCGACAGGTCGCCCGCGAGGACGTCGGAGGACAGCAGCGCCTCCCGCGCCCGCATCCAGTTGCGGTTGCCCTTGACCGTGTTGATCTCACCGTTGTGCGCGATGAAGCGGTACGGGTGGGCCAGTTCCCAGGCCGGGAAGGTGTTGGTGGAGAACCGCGAGTGCACCAGGGCGATCGCGCTGGCGTACCGCCGGTCGGACAGGTCGGGGAAGAACGGCTCCAGCTGCGGAGTGGTCAGCATCCCCTTGTAGACGATCGTGCGGCTGGACAGGCTCGGGAAGTACACCCGCGCGTCCTGCTCCATGCGCTCGCGGGCGCAGAAGACGACGCGGTCCAGCTCCAGCTCGCGTGCGCCGCTGCGCGCGGTGAGGAACAGCTGGGCGAAGTGCGGCATGACCCGGCGCGCCGTGGGCCCGCAGAAGTGCGGGTCGTACGGCAGCTCCCGCCAGCCCAGGACGGTGAGGCCCTCTTCGTCGGCGATCCGCTCGATCGTCTCGACGGCCTCGGCGCGCTCGCCCGCGTCGGCCGGCAGGAACGCGATGCCCGCGGCGTACGCGCCGAGCTCGGGCAGCGTGAAGTCCACGGCCTCGCGGAAGAGTTCGTCCGGGATCTGGGTGAGGATCCCCGCACCGTCGCCGTCGTCGGGCTCGGCGCCCTTGGCGCCACGGTGATCGAGGTTCCGCAGGACGGTCAAGGCTTTGACCACGATATCGTGGCTCTTACGTCCGCCCAGGTCAGCGACCATGCCGACGCCACAGGCGTCATGCTCGTTGGCCGGGTCGTAAAGGCCCTGACGCTCAACGCGTCCTTGACCTGGAGTCATGGCGGCAGGCACCATCAGCCCTCCCGTCGTCTCGGTCTGCTCCTTCATCAGTGCAGTCTTGGGACGACGTTGGCCCTGCTGCGGTGACTAGAGGTTACAGCACTGTCTGTTTCATCCCCGACGCGACATGATCGCGAAACTTACTTAACTGCGCCCATCCAGCCTCAATGCACGGCGTACACGGATAAATTCCCCCGAAAAGCGAGTCGGCACGGTGATGCCGATCACTCCCCCGGACGGCGGCCGCCTGGCGCATCAGGTGCCACTTTACCGTCCGCATGCGCTCTCCTGCCTCGGACGATGCCGCGGTCACGCCCAGCCGCGCCGCCGGATCCCGGGAGCCCTCCTGCCACGCCCGGCGGCCGGTGCGCCGGGCGCCGGCGGGCCCCAAAGGACAAGACCGAAAAGCGGGGGCCGCGCCGGACGGAGATCAGTGGCGGTGGAAGAGGAACTGCTTGCCCGCCTGGAGCACCGTCGAGCTGGGGCTGATCGTGTCGATGCCGTAGCTGTCGCCGTGGCCGCCGTCCGCGCGCCCGGCCCAGCCGACCACGACGAAGTGACCGTACGCGCCGCTCTCCGCGCCCGTCGTCGACGTGCCGAACTTGTCCACCGGCGAAGGACCGGTGACGGGCAGGAAGAAGCCCTTGTTCGCCTTGGGGTCGAGATCGTCGATGAACGCGTTGGCCGAGGTGACGTCCTTCAGGTTGAAGATCGCCATCTGCCCCACCCATTTCTGGTCGGCCGACACGTACGCCGCGCGGACCACCTGGGTGCAGCCGTAGCCCTGCAGCGCCGTCTGCAGCGCCGAGCCCGACACGGTGCCGACGCAGTTGGTGTCGAGCCGGCCCGTGCCCTGGACGTTGAAGACGGTGTTGTCGCTGCTGTCCTTGTACGACTTGGCCTCGGGGTCGGCGAACACCTCATCGAGGGTCAGCGGCTTGGAGTCCTTGCTCGCGGTGTTCAGGGAGTCCCACAGCGACCAGGACTTCATCGAGTTGTAGGTCACCGGCTTGCCCGCGCCGCTCGAGGCGGCCGGCGGCGCTCCGCCCGAGGACGAGCTACGCGGTGTCGCCGAGGCGCTGGAGGACGCCTCGTCACCGTCGCTGCCCCCGGAGGCGGCCAGGTAGTACGCCCCGCCCAGCACACCGCCGACGAGGATCAGCGCACCGACGATCGCGAGGGTGATGAGGCCCGCGCTGCTCTTCTTGGGCGGAGGGAACTGGCCCATCGGCGGCTGCCCCATCGGGGGCTGGCCCATGGGCGGACCGCCCGGCAGCGTCTCCGGTCCCTGCCAGCCCGAGATCGGCGACTGCGGGTAGCCCCCACCCGGCGGCGTCCCGTACCCACCCGGCGGAGGAGTGCCCCACGGCTGGCCTCCGGAGGGCGGCTGGCCAGGATCCATCGGCGGGTAGGGGTAACTCATCGGATCTCCTCGGGGGAACACACCGCGCGTCGGTGGTTGGCATAGAGCTTAGAGCGTGGTTCGCGGCGTTTGCCGTGTTCCCGCCCTGTTGTTCGCGGCGTGCCGGGCTCGGGAGTTCCTCGTTCCCCGGTGGGCCGTGGGCTCCGGGAAATCCCTAGGAGTGCTGACCCGTACCGGTCGCGCGTATGAGCACGGCGTTGGGGCGGCCCGTGGTGACCAGCAGGGACAGCAGCGCGGCGTCGCTCTCGTCGCCCGAACCGTCCGTGCGCTGCACCCAGGTGATCACCGCGTAGTGGCCCATCGCGACGCCGCGCGCCGTGCTGAAGGCCCGCCCGAACGCCACCGAACGAGGCGGCACGAGCGGAAAGCCGCCGCCCGTGCGCGGGTCGGCCTGGGCGACCACCTGGTCGGCGCCACGCGCGTCGGCCAGGTTGAAGATCGTGACCATCGCGGCGAACCGGTCGTCGGAGTAGGTGGCGCGCGCTACCTGGGTGCAACGAGCCTGCTGGAGCACCCCGGCCAGCCGGGTACCCCAGACGGACGACAGGCACTGCGCGTCCAGCTCGGAGGCGGTCAGCTTCAGCGTCGCCTTCGCGTCGTCATCGGTGATCTTCTTGGGGGTGAAGACCTCCGCCGCGGTGAGGGGCTTGGCGTCCTTCCTACGGTCGGCGATCGCGTTGAACGCCGCGGTCGAGGCCGCCTGGGAGTACGCGGACGCGCCCGGCCCTTCGGTGCGCACGTTCGCCACCGAGGGCGGCGGCGCCGTGCCGGGCTTGCCGTCGTCACCGCCGAAGACCGTCACGGCGACCACCACGATCACGGCGACGAGCACGACGACACCGGCGGCGACGAAGTAGGCGAGGGGCGGGAACTCCGCACGCCGTGGCGGGCGGCGTCGCGGCGGTCCCTGAGCCTCCTCGTCGTGCGGCCCGTCCTGGTGAAGGGGCGCGTCGTACGGGGGCTCCTCGCCGTACGACGGAGCCCCGTCGTAACGGGGCTCGTGGCCGTACGGCGGCGCCGCGTCGTACGGGAGCTCCTCACCGTACGGCGGGCCCGCGTCGTAACGGGGCTCGTGGCCGTACGGCGGCGCCGCGTCGTACGGGGGTGCTTCGCCGTACGGCGGCGCCTCCTCGTACTCGGGCGCGCCCTCGTAGGGCGGCGCTCCGTCGTACCGGGGCGGGAAGCCTCCGCCGTAGGGAGGGGCCTCCTCGTACGGGGGCGGCCCTCCGTCGTACGGAGGGGCTCCCTCGTACGGCGGCGGGGGCCCTCCGCGGCGGCGCCCATCCCGGCTCCGCCGTGGGCCGATCCGACCGGCCATCCCGCTAACCGCCGGCGAGGACGAGCCGCTCCCAGACGAAGTCGTCGGCCCTCTCGATGGCGATGCTCGCGTCGAGCAGTTCGTTCATGGTCTGCGGCTGCGCGCCGCCGGCCCGTTCGACCCAGCTGATGACCACGTAGTGGCCGAAGGACTGGCTGTAGGCCGCGCTGAACCCGCTACCGAAGTTCTCGGCGCCCTGGGCGGCCAGCGGGGAGACGAAACCGGCCTTGCTGTTCGGGTCGAGGTCGCGGACGATCTGCTCGGCGCCCTGCAGCTGCTCGAGGTTCATCGCGACGAACTGGCCGAGGTACTTCTTGTCCTGGCTGACGTACGCGCCGCGCGCCACCTGCGTGCAGCCGTACTTGCGCAGGTCGTTCTGGAGCTCCTGGCCCCAGGTCACCGAGGCGCAGTCCGACAGCTGCGAGCCCACCAGCGTGAAGTGGTAGTTGCCGTGGCTGACCGACTTGGCGTCGTCGCCGAAGACCTCGCTCTTGTTGAGCGGGCGCTTGTCCTTGCTGCGCTCGTTGAGCTTGTTGACCAGCGAGTTGGCCGGGGTGTTGACGTACACCTTCGGCGTCACCCGCGCGGCGGCGGCCGCCTGGCCCTTCTTGTCGTCACCGCCGCCCATCGTCACCACGGCGATGACGACGACCACGATGAGCACGACCACCGCCGCACCACCGATGATCAGAAGGTTGCGGTTGGACCCACGTGCCGGACGGCGCCTGCGCGAGGGCTTCCGCTCCCGCTCCTCGGCGTCGACGTATCCCATCTCGCTCACGAGCGGTGAGCTTAGCGAAGGTCGGACCCCGGCAAGTCCATATCGGCCGGGAGCCTCACCCCGCCCGGCCGCCCGAGGAAGGGTTATCGCACGTCAGACGGTGTTCGTGCCGATCAGGGATCCGACCCCGAAAGTGAGGGCCGCCGCGGCACCTCCGAGGGCCAGCTGCCGCAGCCCGCCGAACCACCACGACCGCGCCGTCACCCGCGAGACCAGCGCTCCCGCCGCGAACAGCCCGATCGCCGCCAGCGCCGCGGCCGGCCACAGGCTCTCCGCGCCCAGGAGGTAGGGCAGGACGGGCAGGCACGCGCCGATCGCGAACGACAGGAACGAGGACCCGGCGGCGAGCACCGGCGACGGCAGGTCGCCGGGGTCGATGCCGAGCTCCTCGCGGGCGTGGACGCCGAGGGCCTCCTCGGGGTCGCGGGACAGCTGCCGGGCGACCTCACGGGCCAGCTCCGGGTCCAGGCCGCGCGCCTCGTACAGCTGGGCGAGCTCGAGCTCCTCCGCCTCGGAGTTGTGCTCCAGCTCGCGGCGTTCGACCTCGATCTCGGCCTGCGCGAGCTCCGACTGGGACGCGACGGAGATGTACTCCCCCGCCGCCATGGAGAACGCGCCGGCCGCCAGCCCGGCCAGACCGGTGAGCACGATCACCTGATGGTGGACGCGACCGCCGGCCACCCCCGCGATCAGGGCGAAGTTGGACACCAGGCCGTCCATGGCACCGAACACGGCCGGACGCAGCCATCCGCCGGTGACGTCACGGTGCTCATGGTGGATCTCGGCGCGCGGGCGGCTCGCCGCCCCCTCGACGGCACTCATGTACTCCCCCCGGGGGTCACTGCTTTCCCTCGCCCGGCTCCGCGCCGGTCGAGGCCTTCTCCCTGCCGTCGTCCTTGCCGGCGTCCTTGTCGGCGTCTTCGCCGTCCGGCTCGGCCTCGTCCTCGGCGTCGGCGACCTCAGGGGTCTCGGCGTCGTCGGACGCCTCGGCGTCGGGCTCCTCCTCGCCGGGCTCCTCCTCGGGAGCCTTCTCGGAGGCCTCCTCCTCGACGGGCTCCTCAGCCCCGGCGGCGGCCACGCTCTCGGATCCGGGCTCGGCGTCGGACTTGGTCTCCGGCTCGGTCTCCGGCTCGATCTCCGGCTCGGATCCGGGCTCGGTCTCCGGCGCGGGCGCGCCGACGGCGCCCTCGGGGATCTCCGTACGGTCGCGGTAGAAGTACATGTAGGCGGCCGCGCCGAGGAAGACGATCAGCGCGGTCCA
The DNA here is from genome assembly GCF_050936355.1 of Actinoallomurus sp. CA-142502. Lineage (NCBI taxonomy): Bacteria > Bacillati > Actinomycetota > Actinomycetes > Streptosporangiales > Thermomonosporaceae > Actinoallomurus > Actinoallomurus sp. CA-142502. Next base: position 4,135,438 of record NZ_JBNJMY010000001.1, on the reverse strand, counting down.
GTCGTTCAGGCGCAGGCCGAGGACGTGGTGGGCGGGGTCGACGCGCAGCCACTCGGTCCACGCCCGGCCGACCGTGTAGGCCGCGACGTACAGCGCGAAGGTGCGGCCGTACGCCAGGCGGAACCGCTTCTCCGCCCAGATGACCAGCAGGGCCACCCCGATGCACCACAGCGACTCGTACAGGAACGTGGGGTGGTACGTGGCGATGTCCGGGGTATTCGCCGGACGGTGCGCGGGGTCGATCTTCACGGCCCATGGAAGCTTGGTGGGACGGCCGTACAGCTCCTGGTTGAACCAGTTGCCCCAGCGGCCGATGGCCTGGGCCAGCGCGATGCCCGGCGCGGCGGCGTCGGCGAAGGCGCGCAGGGAGATGCCGCGGCGACGGCAGCCGAGGTAGGCGCCGAGCGCGCCCGCGGCGACGGCGCCCCAGATGCCGAGGCCGCCGTTCCAGACCTCCAGGGCCCCGACGGGGTGCCAGTTCTTACCGAAGTAGAGCTGGTAGTCGGTGATGACGTGGTAGAGGCGGCCGCCGACGAGTCCGAAGGGGACCGCCCAGACCGCGATGTCCACGACGGTGCCGGCGGTGCCGCCCCGCGCGACCCAGCGCCGCTCCCCGAGCCATACGGCGACGATCACCCCGAGGATGATCATCAGGGCGTATCCGCGCAGGGGCAGGGGCCCGAGATGGACGACCCCTTGAGACGGGCTGGGAATCGAGGCGAGCGGCTGCTGCATGGGATGTGACACTACCGGCCTTGGGGTACGGGGCGATGACGATCAGGTGGCGAAGTGCCCGTCGTCGGCCGGTGCACGACCGGCCGACAACGGGGCATTCGTCGCGTTCGTTACTTCTTGGGCGTCGCGGACGGGCTCGTGGACGGAGTCGCCGAACCGCTCGCCGTCGGGCTCGGTGAGATGTCCACCGGCTTGGCCGCGAGGATGGCCTTCTCAAGGTTCTTCGCGTTGAGCAGCGTGCTGTTGAGGTCCACCGACTGGCCGTTGAGGAAGACGGTCGGCGTGCCGGTCACCTGGCGGGTCTGCTCGGCGTAGTTCGTCATGCTGTCGATCTGGCTCTGCTTCTGGCCGCCGTTGACGCACTGTTCGAACTGCGGGGTGTCGAACCCGAGGTCCTTGGCCCACCCGATCAGGTCCTTGTTCGAGAAGCCGTTCGAGCCCTCGGCCGGCTGGTGCTTGTAGATCGCGTCGTGGTACTGGATCCACTTGTCCGCCGGCGCGCACAGTGCCGCGTTGGCGGCGCGCTGGGAGTTGCCCTTGATCGGCTCGGCCTGCTGCTTGAACAGCCAGAACGGGTAGTAGAGGACGTTGACCTTGCCCTCCGCGGCGAGCCGCTTGATCGTGGCGCCGCTGGACTTCTCGAACTCATGGCAGATCGGGCACTGGAAGTCTTCGAACAGCTCCAGCTTGGGCGCCTTGGCCCCCGGCTTGGACGCGAGGATCGCCCCGTCGGCCTGACGGGTCGTGGGGGCGAGCGCACCGGTGTAGGAGCCCGCGTCCTTCTTGTTGACGAAGTACACCGTGATGACCACGGCCAACGCCACGACGACCAGCCCGCTGAGGGTGATCATCAGCCGGCGCATCCGCTGCTGCTTCTGCGCCTGCTTCTTGCGTTCCTCCGCCAGCCGCTCGCGGGCCGACCGCTGTCGAGCGGCCTTACTCATCTGGTCTCCTCTGAAAATTCGTGGAAGCTGTGGCGGCTACAGTCCGAGCCACCGGTCGAGCGCGAGCTTGCCGCGCGGGAACACCATCAGCCAGGCGGCCAGGACGAGGAACCCGGTATCCCGGAAGATCTCCCGCAGATAGTGGGTCTGGCCCTTGGCGACCTGGCCTCCGCCACCGAAGCAGCCACAGTCGATGGTCAGTCCGCGCGCCCACACCGAGATGATCCCGGCGATGAAGACGATGAACAGCACGCCGACGCAGATCGCCATCGTCCGCGTCGCGAACCCGATGAGGATCAGCGCGGCGAGCGCCATCTCCAGCACCGGAAGACCGAGCGCGACGGGCCCGACCATGCTCTGCGGCAGGATCCGATAGGAGGACACCGCCACCTTCTGCAGGCCCGAGGCCTCACTGAACTTGGCGTATCCCGCAATACCGAGAATAGCCGCGAGGAGGACACGCACCACAAGGGTGATCCATTCCCGCACTTGCGGGAATCTCGCTGCGCCTCCGGCGGCCGCTGCTTCTCCAGCCACAGTCGTTTCCTATCGGTCTCGCGATCCGGCCGCGCGCCAGCATAGGCGGTGAGCCATAAGTGTGCCGTCAAGCACGCGGGCACATCCTGTCACTTTGCCGCGCGCCGTGAGTGATCAAGGGGGTATCAGGCGGATCTTTGGCCCACCGCGGACAGCCGAAACCGTACGCGGTGGGCCGAGGACGCCCCGCGGCACCGGGGGCGTCGTACGCCGAGAACCGGGCTTACCGCCCGTTACGGACGGTGCCGGACGCCGGCGGCGAGTTCCTCTCCGAGCGCGCGTACGGCGCCCAGTCCCTCCTGCGGCGACGGCGCGTCGAGCAGCCGGCGGATGAAGGCGGAGCCGACGATGACACCGTCGGCGAAGGCGGCGACCTCGGCGGCCTGCGCGCCGTTGCTCACGCCCAGGCCCAGGCCGACCGGAAGCCGCATGCCCGCCGGCGTGGCCTTGCGGGTGCGCTCGACCAGCCGCGCCGCGCCCGTGTCGACGGCGGACCGGGCGCCGGTCACCCCCATGAGGGACGCGGCGTAGACGAAACCGCGGCAGGCCTCGGTGATCTCGGCGAGGCGTTCGTCGGTGGAGCTGAGCGCGACGAGGAAGACCCGGTCGAGATCGTGCGCGTCGGCGGCGGCCAGCCAGTCGCCGCCCTCCTCCGGCGTGAGGTCCGGGGTGATCAGCCCGGCGCCGCCGGCCGAGGCCAGGTCGCGGGCGAACGCGTCGACGCCGTAGTGGTCGACCGGGTTCCAGTAGGTCATCACGAGTGTCGGCACGCCGGTGGCGGCGACCGCCTCGACGGTGCGGAACACGTCGGCGACCCGGGCGCCTCCGACGAGTGCCTGGTGGACGGCGTCCTGGATCGTGGGGCCGTCCATCACCGGGTCGGAGTAGGGCAGGCCGATCTCGATGACGTCACAGCCCGCCTCGACCATGGCCTTGGCCGCCGCGATCGACCCCTCATAGGTGGGAAAGCCGGCCGGCAGATAGCCGACGAGGGCCGCGCGGCCCTCCGCGTCGGCCTTGTCGAACGCCGTCGCGACCGTACGTCCGCCGCTCATGGGACCTCCTTCGTCGGAGGGGGTGACCACTGGCGCGTGCCCTTTGATTCGCTCGCTCATCGCGCGCCCCCGTCCCGGCCGACGAGCCCGAACCACTCGGCGGCCGTGTGCATGTCCTTGTCACCGCGTCCGGACAGGCAGACCACCACGATCGGCTCCTCGTCGGCGCCGGCCGCCAGCTCCGGGCCGATCCGCAGCGTGCCGGCGAGCGCGTGCGCGGACTCGATCGCCGGGATGATGCCCTCCGTGCGGCACAGCAGCGCGAACGCGTCCATGGCCTCGGCGTCGGTGACCGCCTGGTAGATCGCCCGGCCGCTGTCGCGCAGCCATGAGTGCTCCGGGCCGACGCCCGGATAGTCGAGCCCGGCCGAGACCGAGTGCGTCTCGAGGGTCTGCCCGTCGTCGTCCTGCAGCAGGTAGGTGCGCATGCCGTGGATCACGCCGATCGACCCGCCGGCGAGCGTGGCGGCGTGCCGTCCGGTGTCCAGGCCGTCGCCGCCCGCCTCGAAGCCGTAGAGGCGCACGCTCTCGTCGGGCACGAACGCGTGGAAGGCGCCGATGGCGTTGGAGCCGCCGCCGACGCAGGCCGTGACGGCGTCGGGCAGCCGGCCGGTCAGCTCCAGGACCTGCCGGCGCGCCTCCTCGCCGATGACGCGGTGGAAGTCGCGGACCATCATCGGGAACGGGTGCGGGCCCATCGTCGAGCCGATGCAGTAGTGGGTGTGGTCCACGCTGGCGACCCAGTCGCGGAACGCCTCGTTGACGGCGTCCTTGAGCGTACGGCTGCCGGTCGTCACCGGGATGACCTCGGCGCCGAGCATGCGCATGCGGGCGACGTTGAGCGACTGGCGCACGGTGTCGACCTCGCCCATGTAGACCGTGCAGTCCAGGCCGAGCAGCGCCGCGGCCGTCGCGGTGGCGACGCCGTGCTGGCCGGCGCCGGTCTCGGCGATGATGCGGGTCTTGCCCATCCGCTTGGTGAGGAGGGCCTGCCCCAGCACATTGTTGATCTTGTGAGAGCCGGTGTGGTTGAGGTCCTCGCGCTTGAGCAGCACCCGGACGCCGGCCTTCTCGCCGAAGCGCCTGGCCTCAGTGAGGAGGCTGGGCCGGCCCGCGTACGTGGCGAGCAGATGGTCGAGCTCACCGCGGAAACCCGGGTCGGCCATCGCCTTGGCGTGGGCGGTGGTCAGCTCGTCGAGGGCGGCCATGAGCGCCTCGGGGGCGAACCGCCCGCCGAAGCGGCCGAAGTGGCCCGAGACATCGGGCAGCGAAATGCCCGTGGCATGCGTGGTCATGAGTTGTCGTCCTGTCGCGTGTGAAGAAGAAAAAGGGGCCTATCCGGTCGGTAGTGACGCGGATCGACGCCATCGCTCGCGCAGGCTCATGGCCATACCCTACTTGCCCTGGCGCAATGCCGGGTGGGTTCCGGCGGCGACGAGGTCGGCGACGGCCGATCGGGGATCCTTCCCCGTGACGAGGCTCTCGCCGACGAGAACGGCGTCGGCGCCCGCGGACGCGTAGGCCAGCAGGTCGTGCGGCCCGCGTACGCCGGACTCGGCGATCTTGACGATGTTGGAGGGGATCTTCGGCGCGATACGGGCGAAGGCGGTGCGGTCGACCTCCAGCGTCGCGAGGTTGCGCGCGTTGACGCCGATGACCCGCGCCCCGGCGTCGACCGCCCGGGACAGCTCCTCTTCGGTGTGCACCTCGACGAGCGGCGTGAGGCCGATCGACTCGGCCCGCTCGATCAGCGAGATCAGGGCCTGCTGCTCCAGCGCCGCGACGATGAGCAGCGCGAGGTCGGCTCCGTACGCCCGGGCCTCCCACAGCTGGTAGGAGGTGACGATGAAGTCCTTGCGCAGCACCGGCACGTCGACGCGGTTGCGCACCTGCGCGAGGTCGTCGATGTCGCCGCCGAACCTGCGGCGTTCGGTCAGCACGCTTATGACGGAGGCGCCGCCGGACTCGTAGTCGGCGGCGAGCGCGGCCGGATCGGCGATCGCGGCGAGCGCGCCCTTGGAGGGGCTGCTGCGCTTCACCTCGGCGATCACGGCGACGCCCTGGCCGCGGAGCGCGGCGTGGCCGTCCTTGGGCGACGGCGCGTGGACGGCCATCTCCTTCAGCGCGTCGAGCGAGACCGCCTGCTGGCGCTCCGCGAGGTCGGCTCGCACCCCGTCGAGGATGTCATCGAGAACGGTCACCTGGCCTCCTCGCCCGCACGAGCGACCCACTGGGCATGGCGGCTTCGCTCGCGGGACCGACGAAGGACGCCCCGTGAGCGGGCCCCGAAGGCCCTTCGGTCCGCTCCGCTCAACGTGATCGGTCCCCTTCATTCGTGACGTCGTGTCTCCCGATCGTAGCCCGGTCGAACCGCCGTCCCCGCCCCGGGTACTCGGTCAGGGAGCGAGAGCATGCCCGGCGGGCAGGTTACGGACGATCCAGAAAACGATGCCGACCACGGAAAAGATGATGATCAACCAGGGCCGGAGGATGCCGGCGCGCAGCGGCCGACCGCGCCGGAGGGCGACCGCCCACCGGACCCACAGATAGGCGAGGAGCGGCAGCGTCACGAACGCCAGCGCGTTGCGCCCGAACGCCTCGGCCACGTGCCCGTGCGTGAGGGCGTGGATCATGCGCAGCGAGCCGCAGCCGGGGCAGTAATAGCCGGTGATGGCGTAGAACGGGCAGGTCGGGTAGTGGCCGGGCTGGTTGGGGTCGACGACCGCGAGGTACCCGGCGGCCCCCGCGACGACGGCCAGCACCGCGTACGGCGCCCAGCGGCTCTGACTCCCTCTCCACGTACGCACGGTGGTCACACCCCAAGGTTAGGCCGCGAGACGGGCGCGCGAACGGCGATCCGCGTCCGCCGAGTGCGAGTGCTCCAGCCCGACCGGCCCACCGACGGCAAAGCGGCCGACCGAAAAAGCCCGAACGCAAGCGAAGGAAAATCCGCCGAACCGGAACCGCCCCGACCCCGGCCCGCCGAGGGACCCCCGCCCGCCTCCGGCGGCGACTCGCAGCGCGTGCGGCGGCCGCCCCCTCCGCCGGTCGAACCCCACCGAACCGCCCCCGACTCGGCCGCCCGGTGACGCGACCGCCCGCATCCGGCGGCGACGGCTCGCAACGCGTGCGGCCGCCCTCTGCCGGCCGGACCCGCCGGCCGGTGGCGACGGCGACGACCAGGCCGGGCGGGCGCCCCAGCGCGCCGGGTGGCGCTGGCCGGGCCGGTGGCGCGAACCCCGGCGAAGTCCTCGGGCGTGAGTGCCGATGGCGCAGGGGTAGGCCACGGCGCGGAGTGCGGTGCCGGTGCCGGTGCAGGCGCGGAGTGCGGTGCCGGTGCCGGTGCAGGCGCGGAGTGCGGTGCCGATGTAGGCGCTGATCGCGCGGCCGAACGCATCACCGTCGATGGCCGTCGGCACCGGCCACCCGATGGACTCATCGGAGGCCGTCTACTGCTCCGAACGCCAGCCCCCATCCGGCCCGGTCCTACCGCGACGTTTCGGCTGCCAAGATTCCCGAGCGCCACCGCGACCACGCCGCAGGTGCGCGATCCGCCGGTCCGCGCACCCGATGGCGCTGAAGCCGAGCGCCGCAGACTTCGCTACTCGGTCGGCGTGCTTCGTCACCGCCCTCGCGCATCCCTGTGGCCGCCTCGGTGAGACGCTGCGGAGCCGGCACACGTGCCAGGAGATCCGCAGATCTGCGAGGCCGCCCATCGGTCTCGCAGGAGATGCTGCACCGCGATCAGGGAACTGTGATCGACCAGAGGCCGTGCTTGCTCTCCTCCCGAGACGATCGCCTTGCCGAAGCCCGCCCAGGAGCCGACTCCACTCTCATTGTCCAGACCCGTGCTCGATCAGCGGAAGACGGTCGGACGGCTGTGGAGAACCCGGCGGTAAGGGATTCGGAGCCGCAGAGCACGCGGGGTGCAGCGGGTCACGGGCTGCGCGCCGGCTCCTGGCCGGCTCCCGTGGCCCCTCCCCGAGCCTCGCCGGCTCGATCACGGGTCGGCGGCGTAGCCGATGCCGCGGACCGTGCGCAGTGGGCTGAGGGCGCCCAGTTTGGCGCGGAGTTGGGCGATGTGCACGTCGACGGTGCGGGTGCCGGCCGACTCCGCCGAGCCCCACACCGCCGCGAGGAGCTGTTCGCGGGTGAACACGCGGCCCGGTCGTTCCATCAAGAAGGCCAGCAGGTCGAACTCCGTGGCCGTCAGCGACTTGGCCGCGCCGGCGGCCGTCACCGTGCGCGTCGCGGTGTCGAGGGTGACCTGGCCCGCGCGCAGGAGTCCCTCGCGCGCGGGGTCGGGTGCCTGGCCGCGCAGCGCGCGGGCGACCATCGCGACGAGGACGCGCGGGCTGAACGGGCGTGGCACGGCGTACGGGCTCGTGCCCGTCTCGCCGTCCGGGACGACGCAGACGACCGGCGTGTCGCCCAGCTCGCGGATGAGGGTCTCCCCCGCACCCGTGGACAGATCGAGCACGACGGCGTCCGGCCGCAGCCGGTGGGCCTGCGCGGCGGCGCACGCCGGGTCGGTCACCACGTGCACGTCGAAGCCTTCGCGTGACAGGTACAGCCGCGCCAGGTCGGCGACGCCGGGATCGTGCTCGATGACGAGCACGATCCCCTCACGCCCGTCTCGGTCGGTCTCCGCCGGGGTGTGCATCTCGGCCCTCCGTCCGGGTGCCGCCAGGCGACGAGGCGTCGGTGGGGTCATCGCCCCGGTCGAGTGCCTTCCACAACGACGCGGGGTCGTCGCCGGCGGGTGGCGCGGCGCCGGGGCGATCGTACCGGGCCGACATTCCCGGCCAGCGGCGTCCGCGCACGATCGTGAGCAGCCCGGCGGCGGCCAGCAGGACGCCGCCGGCCAGCGACAGGATCCACCAGGCGTTGACGTGGACGGCGACCTCGCCGCCCAGCCGGGCCAGGTTGCTCTTCTCGCCGGCGGTCGCGACGACGTGGGCGTGGCGTACGGCGGCCGGGGAGGCGATCGCCACGATCACCCCGAACGCCGCGAGCAGCGCGCCGACGGCGACGCGCACCCAGCCGCGTGTCGCCAGGAGCGCGGCGATCCCGGCGAGGCCGGCCCAGCCCAGGGCGGCGATCACTCCGCTGAGGGACCGCCCGGAGAGTCGCTGGTTCAGCGCCTCCAGGCCGCCCGCGTGCTCGGCGACGGTCGCCCAGGTACGGCCGGCGAACCCGACGATGACGGCCGCGCCCGCCGCGCCCAGCAACGTGGCGACGGCGAGTTCGCGGCGGCCGGTCACTGCGGACGCTCGCCCACGACCGGCTCGAGGACGTCGGCGTCCCAGCACGTGCGGTCGCCGGTGTGGCAGGCGGCGCCGACCTGGTCGACCTTGACCAGGATGGCGTCGGCGTCGCAGTCGAGCGCGACCTCCTTGACCCACTGCTGGTGGCCGGAGGACTCGCCCTTCACCCAGTACTCCTGGCGGCTGCGCGACCAGTACGTGGCGCGGCCGGTGGTCAGCGTGCGGTGCAGGGCCTCGTCGTCCATCCAGGCGAGCATGAGCACCTCGCCGGTGTCGTACTGCTGGGCGATGGCGGGGACGAGACCGTCGGAGTTCCGCTTGAGACGGTCAGCGATCTTAGGGTCCAGGGACATGACAACCATTGTGCCGGTTCACCGCCGGACAACGTCGCTGGGGTGCGCGAACGCGAGATCGCCGGGTGCCGCCCCGAACGCCGGCCCGCTCGGGCGCCGCCCGGACACCCGATAATTCCTTAACCGAAATTTAAGAAAGAGGACGGCGGAAAATGAAGAGGCCCGTACCGAGAACGGCACGGACCCCAACGGGTGGATGTCGGCGAACTACAGCGGGCGGACCTGGTCCGCCTGCGGGCCGCGGTCGCCTTGGACGACCTCGAACTCCACACGCTGATTGTCCTCGAGCGAACGGAAGCCGGAGGTGGCGATCGCCGAGTAGTGCACGAAGACATCCGGTCCGCCGCCGTCAATGGCGATGAAGCCGAAGCCCTTGTCGGCGTTGAACCACTTCACGGTGCCCTGCGCCATGCCTTACTCCTTGTGGGACAAACAGACCCACACTTCATGGGCCACTTATCGGTTGCTGCGAAGCGTGGTGTCCCTGAGAGGCAGAAACACGCCCGCTAGTCATCGGTCCGCGGGCGTCTGGCAAACGAACGCTGGAACTACGACTACAACCGCTGGGGAGCCTACCAACATCGGGGCCCTCTCACACATGGCCGGGCGAAAATCGGCTTTTCGCCGTCTCTCCCCGCCCGCGAAACCGGCCGCTCACCAGTCGCGATTTATATATCCGCAAATAGTTCTTTCATGGTCAGGAGCGGAGCTGGGTAGCCCACGAGGCGTACAGCTCGGCGTACCGGCCCGGCCGCTCGACGAGTTCCGCGTGCGGGCCCCGCTGCACGATGCGCCCCCGGTCGAACACGATGACCTCGTCGGCGGCCTCGGCCGTGGAGAGCCGGTGGGCGATGGAGATCGCGGTACGGCCCCGGGTGATGCCCTCCAGCGCCCGCTGGAGCCGCACCTCCGTGGCCGGGTCGACGGCGGAGGTCGCCTCGTCGAGCACCAGCAGGTCGGGGTCGGCGAGGTAGGCGCGGGCCAGGGCGACGAGCTGCCGTTCGCCGGCCGACAGCGACTCCCCGCGCTGGCCGACGGCGCTGCCGAGCCCGTCCGGCAGGCTCTCCACCCAGTCGGCCAGGCCGAGCTCGGTGAGCGCGAGCATGACGTCCTCGTCGGTGGCGCCGGGCCGCCCGTACCGGATGTTGTCGGCGAGCGTGGCGTCGAACAGGTACCCGTCCTGCGGCACCATCACGATCCGCTCGCGCAGCGAGGAGAACCGCACCTCCGGCAGTGGCACCCCGTCGATGCGCACCCGCCCCGACGTCGGGTCCATCAGGCGGGTCAGCAGCTTGGCGAACGTCGTCTTGCCCGAACCCGTCTCACCCACGATCGCGACTCTCGCCCGCGGCGCGATGCGCGCGGACACCTCGTGCAGCACGGTGGGCCCGCCCGGATAGGCGAAGGAGACGTCGTCGAAGACCACCTCGATCGCGCCGCGCGGCAGCTCCACGCCGTCCTCGCCGGGGTCGGCCACGTCCGGCTCGGTGTCGAGGACGTCGAGGACGCGCCGCCAGCCGGCGATGGCGTTCTGCGCGTCGGTGAGCACCTCGGTGGCCACCTGCATGGGGCTGACGAAGAGAGTGACGAGGAACAGGAACGCGACGAGACGGCCGGCGGTCAGGTGGCCGCCGACGCCCATCGCGGTGCCCGCCACGACCACGCCGGCCGTCGCGAGGGCGGCGACCAGTTCGGTCGAGGGGAACGTCGCGGCGACGAGGGTCTGGGCCCGGGTCTGGGCGTCGCGGTAGGAGTCGACGGACGCGTCGATGCGGCGCGCGGTGCGGTCCTCCGCCCCGTACGCGCGGATCACCGAGGCGCCGACGACCGACTCGCCGACGGCCGACAGCATCTCGCCGACCCGCTCGCGCACGACGCCGTACGCCCGCGACAGCCAGCGCTGGAAGTACCGCAGCGTGAACGCCAGGGGCAGGAACACCACCCACACGAGCAGCGCCAGCGGCCAGGAGTAGACCAGCATGAGGACGCTGGCCACCACGAGCTGCCCGCCCGCGATGATGATCATCAGTCCGCCGTACTGCATGAAGTTGCTGATCTGGTCGACGTCGGTGGTCACCCGCGAGACCAGGCCGCCGCGCCGCTCCGCGCTCTGGGTCAGCGTCGACAGGTCGTGGACGTGCCGGAACGCGCGGACGCGCAGGGCCGCCAGGCCGCTCTCGCTGGTCCGGTACAGACGGACGTTCATCCGGTACGCCGCGAGCGCGGTGACGAGCACGGCGGCGCCGCAGACCAGCACGGCGGTGCGGATGAAGCCGATGTCCGGGCCGCCGGGCGAGCTCAACCCGCGGTCGAGGGTCTGCTGGACCGCCACCGGCACGACGATGCGTCCCACGGTGGCGACGAACGCGAGCGCCAGCGTGACGCCGATCCCGCGGTGGAACTCCGGGGTCAGGCTCAGGCCGGTACGCAGCGTGGCCAGGCCGGACGCCTTGCCCGTCCCGATGCCGGTGCCGCCCCGGCGGTTCGCCGGCGCCTCCTCGTCCGGTCCGGCGTCCGCCGTCCTGGTGTCCGTGACGCTCACGCCGGCACCCCTTCGCTCTCGTCGTCCTCGTCGCGTTCGTAGGCGGTGACGAGGTTTCGGTAGCCCACGGAGCGTTCGAGCAGCTCCGCGTGCGGGCCCTGGCCGGCGACCCGGCCGCGTTCGAGGTAGATGACATCGTCGGCGAGCTCGATCGTCGCCTTGCGGTACGCCACGACGACCACGGTCGCCTCCGAGTCGCGCAGGCCGCTGAGGATGCGTGCCTCGACCTGCGGGTCCACGCTGGAGGTCGCGTCGTCGAGGATGAGCAGGCGGGGCCGGCGTACGAGGGCGCGGGCGAGGGCGAGCCGCTGCCGCTGCCCGCCGGACAGGGTCGCGCCGCGCTCCCCCACCCGCGTGTCGAGGCCGTCCTCCAGCGCGGAGACGAAACCGTCGGCCTGGGCGAGCCGGAGCGCCTCCCACACGTCGGCGTCCGGGACGTCGAGTCCGAGCGTGACGTTGCCGCGCACCGTGTCGTCGAACAGGTAGGTCTGCTGCGGCACCACCGCGGTCGTGTGCGCGAGGCCGCCACGTTCGACGTCGCGCACGTCGACGCCGTCGAGGAGCACGTCGCCGCTCGCCGGGTCGACGAGCCGTACGAGAAGGTTCGTGAGGGTGGACTTGCCCGAGCCGGTGGGGCCGACCAGGGCGATGGTGTGGCCCGGCTCGGCGGTGAAGGCCACGTCGTGCAGGACGTCGCCGTCGGTGTAGCCGAACCGGATGGCGCGCACCTCCAGGCGGGCCGGGCCGTCGCCGGTCAGCGTCCGGTCGCCGTACGGGAGCTCGCCGGTGGCGTCGAGGACGCCGCGGACGCGGTCCCAGCCGACCACGCTGCGCGGCACCTCGGCGAGCACCCAGCCGAGCGCGCGGATCGGGAAGGCCAGCAGCGTGAACAGGTACGCCACGTGCACGAGGTCGCCCGCGGTCAGGTCGCCGGCGCGCAGGCGGATCGAGCCGACGAGCAGGACGGCGAGCACGCCGAGGTTCGGCAGCGCCTCCAGGATCGGGTCGAACAGGCCTCGCACGCGGCCGACCGCGATGTTGGCGTCGCGCAGTTCGTCGGCGACCGCGGCGAACCGCTCGGTCTCGTCGGCCTCGCGGCCCAGGGTCTTGACGACGAGGGCACCGTCGAAGCTCTCGTGCGCGACCTCGCTGACCTCCGCGCGCAGCTGCTGTGCCCGTGCCGCGATCGGCGCGAGACGCCGCTGGTAGACGACGTTGAGCCCGGCGATCGCGGGGAAGACGAGGAAGCCGACGACGGCGACCATGACGTCGGTCGCGAGGATCTCGATCGCGGCGATGAGGAGCATCAGGACGACGCCGGTGGCCATCGGCAGGGGCGCGATCGGCGCCCACGCGGCCTCCACGTCGGCGTTGGCGTTGGACAGCAGCTGCCCGGTGGGGTGGCGGTGGTGCCAGGCGAGCGGCAGGCGGAGGTACTGGCGGGTGACGGCCCGGCGGTAGGTCGCCTGCATGTTGTACTGCATCATCCCGGCGAACAGGCGCCGGCCGGCGACGCCGAGGGCCTTCAGCGCGGCCACGCCGACGATGGACAGGGCGCCGAGCGTCAGCACTCCGGCGGTCGTGTGGCCGTGCTCGAAGGCCGGCAGGACGACCTTCTCGGTGACCCGGCCGAGGACCCACGCGCTCGCGACGGTCATGGCGGCGTACAGGCCGCTGAAGACGACGGCGAGGACGAAGAGGAGCGGTTCGGCCCGGACGGCGACTCCCAGCACCCGCATCCCTTTGCGCAGGATGTCGGATGTCACCTTCTGCGGCATCAAATCCCCTCTCGCGGCCGGTAACAGGGCCGATAATCCCTATCACGCGAAACCGCCGGGTTATTCCGCTGCCGGGCCACGAGGCTTACGATCACGAGGGTGGCGAACCAGAACTGGGCACGTGCCGAGCGCGATGCGCTGTGCGACCTGCTGGCCGAGACCGGCCCGGACGCCCCGACGCTCTGCGAGGGCTGGACCACCGGTGACCTGGCGGCCCACCTGGTGTTGCGCGAACGCCGTCCGGACGCGGCGCCGGGCATCATGGTGCCGCTGCTGGCCGGGCGCACCGAACGGGTGCAGCGGCGGATCCTCGCCGAGACGCCCTTCCCCCGGCTGGTCGGCCTGCTCCGCCAGGGACCGCCGGCCTGGTCGCCGATGGGGCTGCCCGGGATCGACGGCGTGGCCAACACGGTGGAGTTCTTCGTCCACCACGAGGACGTACGCCGGGCGCGGTCCGAGTGGGAGCCCCGTCAGCTGTCCGCCGCCTTCGAGGACCTGCTGTGGCGGCGGCTGTCGGCGGGCCGGTTCCTCCTGCGGCGCGTGCCGGTCCAGGTCACCCTGGCCGAGCCGGAGGGACGTACCCAGCGGCTGACCAAGAACGGCAAGCAGGCCCGCGTCCACGGCCTGCCGAGCGAGCTGACGCTCTGGACGGCGGGCCGCGGGCGGGCGGCGCGGGTCGAGGTGACCGGCGAGGCCGAGGCCGTCAACGTGCTGTCCCAGTCGCGCTGGCGCATGTGACCGGCCCCACGTCGCGGACCGGTCACGGCGCGGTCAGGCGGCGACGGCCTCGCGGTCGGGTTCCGGCGCGGCCGACGGCTGCGGGGAGCGCACCAGCAGCAGGACGATGATCCCGGCGGCCAGGCCCAGCCCGGCCGCGACCGCGTAGACCGTGTTCAGGCCGGAGGCGGCGGCGGAACGCACGATCGGCAGGTGCGGCGCCCGTCCGCCGCCGACCGCACCGGCCATGCCGTGCGGGTCGGGCACGTGGCCGGTGAGGACGTGCTCGACGCGCGCTCGCATGAGGACGCCCAGCACCGCGACGCCGAGGGCGTACCCGAGCTGGCGCGAGGTGTTCAGCGCGCCGCCGGCCATGCCGCCGCGCTCGTGCGGGGCCGCCGCCATCGCCGCCGACGACAGCGACGGGATCGCCAGGCCCACGCCGACGCCGCCGACCACCAGGCCCGGCGTGATCGCGGTCCACGTGGATCCGGCGGACAGCACGCCCTGCAGGCCCGCCCCGGCTCCGATCAGCAGCAGGCCGATCCCGATGGTCAGCCGCGGCGGGACGCGGTGCAGGACCCGCGCGCCGGCGGCGGAGACGACGAACGACGTCGCCGCCATGGGCACGAGCGCCAGCCCGGCCTTCACCGGGCCGAGGCCCAGGACGGTCTGGAGCCAGACCGAGGTGAAGGCCAGGCAGGCGAACGCCGAGGCCATCAGCAGCGCGCCGCCGAGCATGATCGCGCTGAATGAGGGGCTGCGGAACAGCGCCAGGTCCAGCAGCGGGCGGCGGGTCCGCAGTTCGACGGCGACGAAGACGACCAGAGCCAGGGCGGCCAGGCCGAACATCGCCAGCGGGATCACGGCGCCGAACCCGTCGCCACCCGCGCGGATCAGCCCGTATGTCAGCGCGCCCGCGCAGACCGTGAACGAGCACAGGCCGCCCACGTCCGGCCGCGCGCCGGGCGTGCGTCCCGTCTCGCGGACGCGGGCGAGCGTGAGCGCGACGGTCACGGCGGTGACCGGCAGGTTGACCAGGAAGATCGCCCGCCAGCTCACGTGTTCGGTGAGCAGGCCGCCGAGGACCGGGCCGCCGGCCGCGGCGACGCCGTTGACCGCGCCCCACACGCCGAAGGCCACGCCGCGGTCCCGGCCGTGGTAGGTGCTGTTGAGCAGGGCCAGTGTGGTCGTGAACATCGCCGCCCCGCCGATCCCCTGCACGGCGCGGGCGGTGATCAGGGTCGCGGCGTTCGGGGCCAGGCCGCACGCCAGCGAGGCGGCGGCGAAGATCACCAGCCCGGCCACGTACACGCGCCGCCGGCCCAGCAGGTCGGCCAGCGCACCGGCGCCGAGCAGCAGTGCGGCCAGCGAGAGCGCGTAGATGTCCAGCACCCACTGCAGGCCCGAGAACGAGGCCCGCAGGCTCCGCGCCATCGGCGGCAGTGCGACCGTGACGATCGTGACGTCCACGAGCAACATGAACGCCCCCAGGCAGATCGCCACGAGGGGCAACCACTTGCGCATCGGTGTTTCCCTTCCTCCGTCGGGGCCTCCCACGATCCCGGCCGACGGCGAACCGACATAGCCGGACGGCGATGAACGGCGGTTCTCGACTCTGGATACGCTCTGGCGGTGGAATCCGTCATTCTGGACGACCTCGACCGGCGCCTGGTGCACGCGCTGAACATCGACCCGCGCGCGCCCTTCGGCCGCATCGCCGACGTGCTCGACGTCTCGGACCAGACCATCGCGCGCCGCTACCGGAGGCTGCGCGCCTCCGGGCTGGTGCGGGTGGTCGGCTCGGTGGACACCGCGCGGCTCGGCTACACCACGTGGGTGATCCGGCTGCGGTGCACGCCCGACGCCGCCGGCCCGGTGTCCGCGGCGCTGGCCCGGCGCACGGACACGTTCTGGGTGCACCTGCTGTCCGGCGGCACGGAGATCGCCTGCGGCACCACGGTGCGCACGGCGGAGGAACGCGGCGCGCTGCTGCTCCAGCGTCTGCCGCGCACCGGCCGGGTGTCGTCGGTCACCGCGCACTCCCAGCTCCACCTCTACGTGGGCGGCCGGATCACCTGGCCGGGCGCCGTCGCGGCCCTGTCGGCGGAGGAGGCGGACCGGCTGCGGCCCGAGCCCCCGCCGCCTCCGGGCGAGGGCCCGGTCGTGCTCGACGACGGCGACCGGGCGCTGCTCGACGCGCTCGCCCTGGACGGGCGCACCGGCCACGCGGAGCTGGCGGCGGCCACCGGCTGGTCGGAGTCGACCGTCCGGCGGCGCATGGACCGGCTCGTCGCCGGAGGCGTGCTGTTCTACGACGTCGACGTCCCGCCGGAGGCGCTCGGCTACCACGCCGAGGCCCGGCTGTGGATGTCGGTACGGCCGGCGGACCTGGCGGCGGTGGGCCGGGCGCTCGCCGGCCACGTCGAGGTCACCTTCGCGGCCGCGACCACCGGCCCGACGAACCTCATGGCGGGCGTGGTCTGCCGCGATGACCAGGCCCTCTACCGCTATCTGACCGAGCGGATCGGCGCGCTGGAGGGCGTCGAGCGGCTGGAGACGGCACCGGTGATCCGCACCGTCAAGCGAGGCGGGCCGGTCCTGAAGCCGTAATTTGCTTGCCCGTTTTGTAGTCCGGTGCGCATCCTGCGAACGTGACAGACATCGTCCTTCATCCAGCGGAATCGCTGCACGGCCGCCTGCAGCGCGGTCGGGGCTGCGCGGCACGCCGCGCGGCCGGCACACCCGGTACGGGCGAACTCGTCTACGACTGCGTCGTCCACGACCCCCGGTGGGACACGCTCGAAGACCGCGGCCTGTACTACGCGCGGCTGATATGTGACCTCGAACTCGGCCTCGGCCCCCTCGTCGCCCACCTGTTCGATCCGGTGGACCACGACGACCCCGACGAGGACCGGACCAACCTCGCCGTCGACGTCCTGGCCCGGCTGGTCCGGCTCGGCCGGCTGGAGGCGGCCGCTCCCCTGCGCCGATATGCCCGCGAGGGCGGCAACTGGTACGCCGCCCTCGCCGAACTCGTCGAGCTGGACGACCCGACGCTGGCCGAGGGGCTGGACGAGGTCGCCGCGGCCCGATGTGACGACCACGAACTGGCCTGGTTGTGCGGCGTCGACGGCGCGGTGACGCGAAAATGGGCCGCACGCCACCCGCGCATCGCCGCCGCCCGCAGGCCCGAGCTACGCTCGCACGAGCCACGGCCCGCGCTCTCCGGGCGTACCGACGACGACCTGGCCGCCCTCGCCCGCGGGCACGGCGAGGAGGTTACCGCGGCCATCCTCGAACTCGGCCGCCGCCGCAGCCCCCTCGTCCTGGACCTGGCCGAGGAACTCCTGCCGGGCGGCGCCCACGACGGCCCGCTGTGCCGGGCCGTACGCGACCTGGGCGCCCGCGCGCTCCCCCGGGCGCGCGAGTGGACCGCCGAGCGGCGCTCCTACCAAGACGTCGGCATCGACGTGCTCGCCGCGCACGGCACGGAGCTGGACGCGCCGCCGCTGCTGGAGGCGCTGGAGACCTGTCTCGCCGAAGAGGACTGGGACCTGGCGGGCGTGCCCGCCGACGGGCTCGGCCGGCTGCGATCACGCCGGGCGATCCCGCCGCTGCTCCACGCCTGGGAGCACAGCGCGAGCTCCGGACTGCGCGTCCACGTCCTCGGCGCGCTCACCGCGATCGACCCGCACGTGGCCGAGCCGTACCTGCTGGAGGCCCTGTGGGACTGCGAGGACGGCGCGCGCCGGATCGCCGCCGGGGCCGTGCCTCTCGAGGGCGAGGCACGGGACCGGCTGCGGCGCCTGCGGCACGAGGACGCCGAAGAGCCGTGCGTACGCTCCGCGGCCTCCGGCCGGCTGGTCAGCGGCCGACGCTGAGTTCGGAGAGGCGCATGGCGAGGGTGCGGCGCACCGCGGCATTGTGGCCCGCGACCGTCAGCACGGTGTTGCGGATGGCGCGGGCGGCGGCGTTGTTGACGGTGGCGGCGCGGGTCATCCGGTCGGTCATCGCGACCACGCCCTCCGCGACCGGGCGTCGCGCCGCCTCGTAGCCGTCCTCGGCGCCCTCGAGGAGACGCCGGGCGAGCTCGGCGGCGTCCTGGATGCCGGTGTTCATGCCCTGGCCGCCGGCCGGGCTGTGCACGTGCGCCGCGTCGCCGGCGAGGAGGATCCGCCCGGCGCGGTAGCGGTCGGCGATCCGGTGGTGGACGTGGAACCGCGAGCTCCACAGCACCTCCCGTACGCGCGCCGGGTCCGTGCGCGGGCCGCGGGCGTCGAGGAGCGCCTGCACGTCGGCCGGGCCGGGCCGCTCGGGCGCGTCGTCGGCGGTCGCGACGATCCGGTGCCGGCCGCCCGGTAGCGGCGCGACGACGACGAGCCCCTCGGCGCCGAAGAAGAGCTGGACCTCATCGCCCGGGAGGGCCCAGTCCAGGCGCGTGTCGGCGAGCACGAACGTCTGTTCGTAGCCGCCCCCGGGGAAACCGATGCCGGCCTGCTCGCGGACCACGCTGTGCATGCCGTCGGCGCCGACGACGTGGCGGGCCCGGATCCGCTCGCCGGTCGCGGTCGTGACGGTCGCGCCGGTGTCGTCCTGGGCGACCGCGACCACCTCGTGCGGCCGGTGCACCCGGCCGCCGAGCGTGCCGAGCCGGGCCAGCAGCACCTGCTCGGTGACGTCCTGCGGGACCATCAGCGTGTACGGGTGCGCGGTCGGCAGCCCCTCGAAGGGCACGGTCAGCAGCACGCGGTCCCGGTCGCGGACGGTGAAGACCGGCGTGATCACCCCGCGGGCCACCAGCTCCCCGGTGACGCCCAGCCCTTCGAGGACCTCCAGCGTGCGGGCGTGCACGACGGCGGCGCGCGAGGTGTTCGCGCCCTCGGCGGCCCGGTCGAGCAGCACTACGTCGCCGCCCTCCTGGGCGAGGAACGCCGCGAGCGTGAGCCCGGTGGGGCCGGCGCCGACGACCACGACGTCGGCGGTGGCGGGAAGCTTCGGCATCTTGGACCTCCTGAGGCCAACGGTTGATGGCCAACGCTTGTTGGCATTGACTGTACGCGTCGGCATCCTGTTTGCCAACACGCGTTGGCCTACACTCGTTGCATGGCCTTCACGCAGCGCTCGGAGGAGACCCGCACCGCGATCCTCACCGCCGCCCGCCGCCGCTTCGCCGAGGACGGCTACGAACGCGCCACCATCCGCGCGATCGCGGCCGACGCGGGCATCGACCCGTCGATGGTGATGCGCTACTACGGCTCCAAGGACGGTCTGTTCGCGGCCGCCGTCGACGTCGACCTGGACCTGCCCGCCGTCGGCGACCTGCCGCCCGAACGGCGCGCCGAGACCCTCGTACGGCACTTCTTCGCACTGTGGGAGGGCGAACGCTCCAGCGGCGTGCTGACCGTGCTGCTCCGCTCGGCCATCACCAATGAGGCCGCCGCCGAGCGCATGCGGGACGTCTTCGCCGGCCAGGTGGGCACGACGCTCGGCCCGTCGACGGAGGAGGGGACGGTGCGCGCGGCCCTCGTCGCCACCCAGCTGCTGGGCGTCGCCCTGTGCCGCTACATTCTCCGGCTGCCCCAGATCGTCGCCCTGGACACCGAGGCGCTCGTCGCCTCGCTCGCGCCCACCGTCGAGCGGTACCTCACCGAACCGGTCTGATCAGGCCAGGTCGACGACGACCTTGACCTCGTCCTCGCCCTGCTCGAACGCCTCCTGCGCCCGCTCTAGCGGGAGCCGGCGCGTGACCAGGCCGGCCAGCCACGCGTGGTCGGCCTCGCCCAGCGCGTGCACGGCCTGCCGGTAGTGGCGGTGGTTGGCGTTCACCGTGCCGAAGACCACGTCGTTCTGCAGCACGATGCCGCGGTTGAGCGAGCCCGCGTCGACCTCCACCGGCCGTCCCGTCGGGGACACTCCGGTCAGGCAGACCACGCCCGCCGCGGCGTTGTTGGCCATGGCGTCGAGCACCAGCCGCGGCACCCCGGTGGCCTCGATGACGATGTCCGGATCGGCCTTGGCCGCGGCCTCCGGGAGCGACCCGGTGTGGTACGTCGCGCCGAGCGCGGCCACCAGCTTCGGTTTGGGCCCGCGCTCGACCCGGTCCAGGACGTGGACGTCGAGGCCGCGCTGGGCGCCCAGGAGCGCGGCGAGCAGGCCGATCGGCCCGGCGCCGGCGACGAGCACGGAGCGCGGCTCGAACCAGGCGCGCCGCCCGATGTGCTCGATGTGCTCCCACGCCTTGGCCACGACCGTGGTCGGCTCCACCAGCATCCCGACGTCTTCCAGCGACGGGTCGAGGCGTACGGCGTAGTCGGCCTCGACCGTCCACCGCTGCGAGCCGTAGCCGTGGATCTCCTTGATGCCGTGCTCGCGGTAGCGGCCGTTGCGGCACATGTCGAACTCACCGTGCGCGCACGCGCCGCACGGCACCGGGTCGGGCCGCCGTACGATGCCGACGACCAGGTCGCCGGGGTCGAACCCGCTCCCGGCGGGCGCCTCACGGACCCGGCCGAGCGATTCGTGGCCGAGGATGAGACGCTCCTCGCCGGCCGGCGCCCAGCCGTACTGCCCGCCGGCGATCTCCCGGTCGGTACCGCACACGCCGAGCGCGAGCCCGTCGACGAGCAGCTCGCCCTCCCCCGCCACCGGCTCGGGCACCTCCGACACCGCGAGCGAACCGGCCTGGCGCGGCACCACGGTCAGAGCACGCATGATGATCCCCTCCGCCGTCATCATCCCGGACCGTCCGCACGTTAACGGTCCAGGGGTACCCGGGACGGCCGTCTTGGGAGATTCGTGACGTCCGGCCCGGGACCGGCGCGGACCTCCCCCGGGCTCAGGCCGGCGGGTTCGCGCGGATCTCGGTGGCCGTCTGGCCGAACTCCCGCTTCAGGGCACGGCTCAGGTGGCCGGTGTCGTACACGCCCCAGCGGGCGGCGATCGCCGTGGCGGTCCGGTCGGCCAGCGCCGGGTCGCCGAGGTCGCGGCGGATGCGGACCAGGCGCTCGTACCTGACCCACGCGGCGAACGTGGCGCCCTGCCGCCGGAACACCTCGTGCAGGTAGCGCGGGGAGATCGCGAACCGGCGGGCGACGGTCTCGACGCACAGCCCGGGATCGCTCAGCTCGGCGAGCACGTACGCGCGGATCCGGTCGGCCAGGCCGGTCGTCGCGGCGGCGCGTTCGGCCGGAGCCTCGGTGACGGCCGTGACGAGCATGCAGACCAGCGCGTCCGCCAGGTGCGCGGCCGCCGTGCCGGTCAGGTCGCCGAGGTGGTCGGCCAGCCTGGACAGGATCGCGGCCAGCACCGCGCGCATCCCGGACTCGCACGGCTGCGGCCGCGCCGCCTGGCGGCGGACCAGGTCGGCGCCCGCGCCCAGCATGGTCCCGGGTACGACGACGACCACGACGTCACGGGCGTTGATGACCGCCGGGTCGTAGGGCCTCTCGTGGTCGAAGACGACGATGTCGCCCGGCTTCGCCTGGGGTCTGCGCTCGTCGCGTCCGGCCTCCGCCAGGCCACCGTGGTACAGCGCCACCGTGAGCAGGTCGCGGTCGGCGGCGCCGAGCCGGCGTACCTCGTCCGCCACCGGACGCGGCAGGCCACGGACGCGGGCGACGGTCACCTGGCCGGCCCGCACCCTCACCACGTCCGCCCGCGACTTCGGGGACGCGGGCGCGGCTCCTCGCGTACGTGCCAGGACCGATGACACTGAGGGACTCCTTGATCTTCCAGCGCGGCGGGGCGGAGACGACAAAGATCATCATTGGCGGCCGCCGGCGCGCTGCCATCGGTAGTCCTACCGAGTTCGATACCGATCCGGGCTTTCGCCGACGGCCGGAACACCCCGCACTACGATCGACCTCGATTCATCACCCCCCGACGGAGACGAAGGCGAGCACGCGGACATGACGGTGCGTTCATGACCGGGTCCGCGGAGCCCAGCTGGCGGGGCGGGTACGTCCCCGCCGAGCTGAACCGCTTCGTCGGGCGACGTGAGCTCCTCGCGTCCGCCCGCGCGAAGCTGGGCGATCCGCGGCTGCGCCTGCTGTCGCTCACCGGCGGAGGCGGTACGGGCAAGACCCGGCTCGCCGTCCACCTCGCGCACGCCGTCCGCCGGTCCTACGCGGACGGGGTCTGGTGGGTCGACCTCGCGTCCGTGACCGACACGGGCATGGTGGGACGGGCCGTGCTGGACGCGCTGCCCGTCGACGACATCTCCTCCCCGGACTCCGGTGCGGTGCTGACCGCCGCCCTCGCCGGCCGCGAGGCGCTGCTCATCCTCGACAACTGCGAGCATCTCGCGGCGGGCGTCGCCCCGCTGGTGGTCCGGCTGCTCACCCGGTGTCCCCGGCTCCGGATCCTCGCCACCAGCCGCTTCCCGCTCCGCTGCCCCGGCGAGCACCTCCTCGACGTACCCCCGATGAGCACGCCGACCGACCCCGACCACGCCGTGGCCCGCGAGTACGAGGCGGTACGCCTGTTCGAGGAGCGGGCCGCGGCGGTACGGGAGGGCTTCACCGTCGGCGCGGACAACGCGGCGGACGCCGGGCGCCTCGTACGGCTGCTGGACGGCGTCCCCCTGGCGATCGAGCTCGCGGCGCCGCTGGTCCGGTCGATGGCGCTCCCGGAGATCGTGTCCGCGCTGTCGGCGTTCCGGCTCGGCCTCCTGACCGACGGGCCGCACCACCCCGGCCACCACCGGACGCTCTGGCACACCTTCGAGTGGAGCCACCAGCTCTGCTCACCGGAGGAGCGGCTGCTGTGGGCGCGCCTGGCGGTCTTCGCGGGCGGCTTCACCATGGAGGCCGCGGTCGCGGTCGCGGGCGACGCCGGACTCCCGGGCGACCGGATACCGGCGCTCCTGCGCACCCTCGTCACCAAGAGCGTGGTGACCGCCGACACCGATGCGGCGCCCACGCGCTACTCCATGCTGGCGACGGTGCGGGAGTACGGCTTGGAGCGGCTGCGCCGGGCCGAGCCGCCGTTGCCGGACCCGCGGCCGGACCCGTCCGGCGACGAGGTCGCGGCGCGGCGGCGGTTCAGCCGTTACTACGGCGAGCAGGCCACGCGCCACGGCGCCGACTGGTACGGCCCCGACGAGAGCCGTTACCTCTGGGAGGCGGCCCAGGACCTGCCCAACTACCGCGCCATCCTCGACCGGTGCGCCGACGCGACCACCGTCGGCGAGGCGGAGGCCGGGGCGCGGATCGCGAGCGCCCTCACCGCCGTGCGCCTGTGGTTCTTCGCCGGGACGCTCGGCGAGGGCCTGCGTGCCCTGCTGCGCACCGACGAGGCGCTGCGGCGCACCGGCGGCCCGTCCGCCGCGCGGCTCACCGTCCTGGCGAAGGCCGGCTGGATGGCGCTGTGCCTGGGCGAGGACACCACCGCCGCGGAGCTGCTGACGGCCTGCCGGTCGCTGGCGGATCCGGCGGCGTCCGAACCTGGCGGCGAGGCCGCGCTGGCCAACCTGGGGTTCCTCACCGCCGCCGCGGCGATGCTCACCGGCACCGCCCCGGTCGAGCCGCCGACCTTCGCCGCCGTCGGCGCCGATCTGGCCGCGGCCGGGGACGGCGGCACCGTGCCGATGGCGGACCTGCTGGGCGCCATCCAGGCCGCGTTCGCGGCGGACCGGCACGAGGCGATCGCCGTCACCGAGGCACACCTGACCGACGCGCGGGCCCGCGAAGCGCGGTGGACGACCTCCTGGGCGCAGTGGGCGCGCGCCCTGGCCGAACTCCGCCACGGCGAGGCGGAGACCGCCGCGGAGATGTTCCGGGCGGTGCTGCGCGCGCACTGGGACATCGGCGACCGGTGGGGCTCGCTGTGGTGCCTGGAGGCCCTCGGCTGGACCTCCGCGGCCCTCGGACGGCACGAGGCGGCCGCCCCGCTGCTGGGGGCCGCGAGCGCCATGCAACGGCGCATGGGCGTACGGATCGGGCGGCTGAAGCCGTGGGCGGCCGCGCACACCGCCTGCGTCGAGCGGGTACGGACCGCGCTGGGCGCAGGCTACGAGGCCGCGGAACGGCGCGGCGCGGACATGCCGATCGAGCACGCCATCGACATGGCCCTGGGCCATCGGGCCGCGAACAGGGCCGACACCCCGGCGCCCGCCCGTTCCCCGGCGCCGGTGCTCAGCGAGAAGCAGCGCGCCGTGGCCGAGCTGATCGCCGACGGCAGGACGGACAAGCAGATCGCCTCGGCGCTGTTCCTCAGCCCGCGTACGGTCCACTCCCACGTCGGCGCCATCCTGCGGCGGCTGGGCTTCGGCAGCCGCACGGAGATCGCCAAGTGGGTGCTCGAGCAACGCCGCTGAGCCGCCCCGGTGCCGTGGACGACCGGCGACTACGAGGCGGCGGGCCGCGGGCGCCTGGCCAGGACGGTCAGGTGGACGGCGTGGGCCGCGCCGAGCACCGTCGCGCAGATGACCAGGACGAGACCGGCGGTACCCCCGTCGCTCAGGTGCGGCTTCGGAGTATCGGTCGCCGGCTTGGTGATGAGCAGCAACGCGATCAGCGCGGCGACGACGGCGATCGCCGACGGCAGCCCGGCGGACCGCGGCGACGCGAACGCGGCGACGGCGAGCATCGCGACCAGGCCGAACAGCAACAGCACGCCGATGACCGCCGGGCCTCCCCCGGGCCGGCCCGCCATGTCGAACACCGTCCCGTACGTCTGCCGGATGGTGACCGGGCCCGTGTCGACCGTCACGTCGTCGAAGAGCGGCAGGAACGCCAGGGCCAGCGACCCGAGCGCCAGCGTCGGGTAGAACCTGACGTAGCGGTCGACCATCTCATACCCGTCCTGGACGGAGCTCACGTTCTCCGTCATTCCGTGGGGCGTCATCGCACTCTCCTCGCGGAAGATCGTGATGAGCACACTAGAGCTCCGGGCCGACCTGGGCGGCCGGAGTCATCCGGCCCTCAGACGGCCGGCGCCTCGACGGCCTCCGCCTTCAGGGCGGGCGGCGCCTCGGACGGCTCCGGGGTCTCCGGCCCGCCGGCCGGGTGTCCGTCGCGGAGCAGGGTCGCCACGGTCACGGCGACCGCGACCAGAAGGAGCGCGCTGACGGTCGCGGCCACGTGCATGCCGCCCATGAACGCCTCGCGGGCGGAGGTGAGCAGTTCCGCGCCGAGGCGGCCGGGCAGGCCGGCGGCCGCGGTCGTCGCGCCCGCCAGCGTGTCGTGGGTCGCCCGCGCGGCGTCGGCCGGCACGCCCGCGGGGACCGAGACCCGGGACCGGTAGACGGCCGTGCCGAGGCTGCCCAGCGCCGCGATGCCCAGGGCGAAACCGAACTCGCCGCTCGTCTCGTTCAGTGCGCCCGCCGAACTCGCCTTCTCCAGCGGCGCCGAGCCGACCACCAGGTCCGTGCCCAGCGTCACCATCGGACCGGCGCCGAAGTTGGCGATCGCGAAACCCAGCATGACCGCGGCGAGGCCGGACGTCGCGCCGGCCTGGGCGATCAGCAGCAGGCCGCACACCGACACGCCCATGCCGCCGCCGATGAGGTACGCGGGCCGGACCCAGCGCGTGAGATGCGGTGACACCAGGAAGCTCACCAGCGAGCCGCCCACGCCGGGCAGCATGCACAGCCCGGCCGTCAGCGGGGAGAGCCCGTGCACGAGCTGGAAGTACTGGGCGATGAACATCATGATCGCGCCCATGAGCATGGTGCCGAACAACATGCTGCCGAGCGCCGCCCCGAACGCCCGGCGGGCGAACAGGCGCATGTCCAGCAGCGGGTCCTCCAGCCGGCGCTGACGCCGCACGAACACCCACCCGAAGACCGTGCCGGCCACGATGGAGGCGGCCGGGACGACGTGCCAGCCGCTGCGGGCCAGTTCCTTCAGGCCGTACACCAGGGGCAGGATCGCGGCCAGGGACAGGCCGACGCTGGGCAGGTCGATCCGCCCGGCCCCGGCGTCGCGGAACTCCGGCAGCAGCACCGGGCCGAGCACGAGCAGCAGCACCATCGCGGGCACGCCGAGCAGGAACACCGACCCCCACCAGAAGTGGTCCAGCATGACCCCGGCGACGAGCGGGCCGAGCGCCGCGCCGGACATGAAGCAGGCCATCCACACGCTGATCGCCACCGCCCGCCGGCGCGGATCGGTGAACATGTTGCTGATCAGGCCGAGCGTCGAGGGCGCCAGCGTCGCCCCCGCGACGCCGAGCAGCGCGCGGGCGGCGATGAGCATCGCGGCGCTGGTGGAGTAGGCCGCGAGGATCGAGGCGGCGCCGAACCCGGCCGCCCCGATGAGCAGCAGCCTCCGGCGCCCGATCCGGTCGCCCAGCGTGCCCATGGTGATCAGGAGGCCGGCCACCATGAAGCCGTACACATCCATGATCCACAACTGCGCGGTGCTGCCGGCGTGCAGGTCGGTGCTCAGGCGCGGCAGCGCGAGCAGCAGCACGAAGACGTCGATGGAGACGAGAAGGGTGGGCAACGCGAGAACCGCCAGCCCGATCCACTCCCGCTTCCCGGCGGTGGTGTTCATCGAAGGGACTCCGAACGATCCGGCGCCCCGGATGGGCGCTTTCACCAAGGAGTCGGAGCCCGCCGGGCGTTCTCGACACGTCCCCGGCAGAAAAATCAGCGGACCGGGTGGCCCGCCTGCCGCAGGGAGTCCTTGACGTCGGAGATCTTCAGCTCGCCGAAGTGGAAGACGCTGGCGGCCAGGACGGCGTCCGCGCCCGCCTCGATCGCCGGGGGGAAGTGCGCGACCGCGCCCGCTCCCCCGCTGGCGATCACCGGCACGCTCACGACCGCGCGTACGGCCCGGAGCATCTCCAGGTCGAAGCCGGCCTTGGTGCCGTCGGCGTCCATCGAGTTGAGGAGGATCTCCCCGACGCCGAGCTCCTCGCCGCGCCGGGCCCACTCGACGGCGTCGATGCCGGTGCCGCGCCGCCCGCCGTGCGTGGTCACCTCGAAACCGTCACCGGAGCGGCGGGCGTCCACCGACAGCACGACGCACTGCGAGCCGAACCGGTGCGCGGCCTCGCGCAGGAACTCCGGCCGGGCGATGGCGGCGGTGTTGACCGACACCTTGTCCGCGCCCGCCCGCAGCAGCCGGTCGACGTCGTCCACGGTGCGGATGCCGCCGCCGACCGTCAGCGGGATGAACACCTGCTCGGCGGTACGCCGGACCACGTCGTAGGTGGTCTCGCGCTCGCCGCTGGAAGCGGTGATGTCGAGGAAGGTCAGCTCGTCGGCGCCCTCCGCGTCGTACCGGCGCGCCAGCTCGACCGGGTCGCCCGCGTCCCGGAGGTTCTCGAAGTTGACGCCCTTGACCACGCGCCCGGCGTCCACGTCCAGGCACGGGATCACGCGTACCGCGACGCTCATGCGACCTCCCCCGCCGCCGTGCAGGCGTCCACCTCGATCTCCACCAGTATCCGCCCGTCGACGAAGCCCGAGACCTCGACCGTCGTCGCGGCCGGGCGTACGTCCTTGAAGAACTCCGCGTGCGCGCGGCCCACCCGTACGACGTCGGCGGCGGACGCCTCCCACGGCCCGCCCGAGGAGATGCGCCGGATCACGTGGCCACCGCCGCGAGGGCCTCCTGGAGGGTGAACGCGCCCGCGTACAGCGCCTTGCCGACGATCGCACCCTCCACACCGTCCGGGACGAGGCCGGCCAGCGCCCGCAGGTCGTCGAGCGAGGAGACCCCGCCGGAGGCGACCACGGGCTTGTCGGTGCGGCCGCAGACCTCGCGCAGCAGGTCGGTGTTGGGTCCGCGCAGAGTGCCGTCCTTGGTGACGTCGGTGACGACGTAGCGGGGGCAGCCGTCGGCCTCCAGGCGGTCGAGCACCTCCCACAGGTCGCCGCCCTCGCGGGTCCAGCCGCGGGCCGCCAGCGTCGTGCCGCGCACGTCGAGGCCGACCGCGATCCGGTCGCCGTACTCGGCGATGATCTTGCGGCACCAGGCGGGGTTCTCCAGCGCGGCGGTGCCGATGTTGACGCGGGCGCAGCCGGTCGCGAGCGCCGCGGCGAGCGACTCGTCGTCGCGGATGCCGCCGGACAGCTCGACCTTCACGTCGAGCTTGCCGGTCACCTCGGCGAGCAGCGCGTGGTTGGAACCGCGTCCGAACGCGGCGTCCAGGTCGACGAGATGGATCCACTCGGCGCCCGCGCTCTGCCAGGCCAGCGCGGCGTCGAGGGGCTCGCCGTACGACGTCTCGGTGCCGGCCTCCCCCTGGACGAGGCGTACGGCCTGCCCGTCGGCGACGTCGACGGCGGGCAACAGGACAAGCGACATATCTACGACCTCCGGTCGAAGGCGAGCGTGACGAAAACCGGGAGCAGGAACACCGACAGCACGAATACGGCCAGGCGTCCGGTCCACGATGAGAGTGATATCCAGGCCAGCACCTGGACCAGCAGGAACGCCACCACCACGATGGCGTTCTGCTCACGGCGGCGGCGCGCGAGCAGGCCGCCGGGCCGCCCGGAGCGGCGCGGCATCAGGCGGGAGACCCGGGCGAGGCGCGCACGGCGACGTGCCCGGCGGGCGTTGCGACGGTCGTTCTCCGCCGCCGCCCGGGCACGCTCGGCCTCCAGCGCGGCCCGCCGCCGCTGGCGTTCCTTGCTCATGACAGGGTCGAGAGCCAGTTCTTCAGCACCTCGGCTCCGGCGTCGCCGGACTTCTCCGGGTGGAACTGCGTCGCGCACAGCGCGCCGTTCTCCACCGCCGCGACGAAGCGCTCCCCGTGCTCGGCCCAGGTCACCAGCGGCGCCTCGAACCGGCCCGGCTCCAGCTCCCAGCTCCGGGCGGCGTAGGAGTGCACGAAGTAGAACCGCGTGCCGGCGTCCAGGCCGCGGAACAGCACCGAGCCCTCCGGCGCCTCGACGGTGTTCCAGCCCATGTGCGGCAGGATCGGCGCGTTCAGCCGCTCCACCGACCCGGGCCACTCGGCGCAGCCGTCGGTGGTGATGCCGTGCTCGACGCCCTTCTCGAACAGGATCTGCATGCCGACGCAGATGCCCAGCACCGGGCGGCCGCCCGAGAGCCGGCGGCCGATGATCTGTTCGCCGCGGACCCCGCGCAGGCCGTTCATGCACGCGGCGAACGCGCCCACGCCGGGCACGACCAGCCCGTCGGCCTCCAGAGCGGTGTCGAAGTCGGCGGTGACGGTCACCTCCGGGCCGAGCCGGGCGATCGCCCGCTCGGCCGACCGGAGGTTCCCCGAGCCGTAGTCCAGGACGGCGATCTTCGGAGACATCAGAGCGCGCCCTTGGTGGACGGGATGCCGTGCGCCCGCGGGTCGTGCGCGCACGCGTCACGCAGGGCGCGGGCCAGCGCCTTGAACTGCGCCTCCACGATGTGATGCGCGTTGCGCCCGTACGGCACGTGGATGTGCAGGCAGATCGCGGCGTTGAAGACGAACGCCTCGAAGATGTGCCGGGTCATCGTCGTGTCGTAGTCGGGCCCGATCATCGGCGCGATGCCCTCGGGCTCGGTGTGCACGAGGTACGGGCGGCCGGACAGGTCGACGGTGACCTGCGCGAGCGTCTCGTCCAGCGGCACGCTCGCGTTGGCGAACCGCTGGATGCCGGACTTGTCACCCAACGCCTCGCGGAACGCCTGGCCCAGCGCGATCGCGGTGTCCTCGATCGTGTGATGGCTGTCGATGTGCAGGTCGCCGGCGGTCTTGACGGTCAGGTCGAACGAGCCGTGCTTGCCGAGCTGGGCCAGCATGTGGTCGAAGAACCCCACACCGGTGGCCACGTCGACCTGGCCGGTGCCGTCGAGGTCGACCTCGACGCTGACCCGGGTCTCCTTGGTGCCCCGCTCGACTCGCCCGGTGCGCTTCGCCTCGCTCCGCTCGCTCAAAGACTCTCCTTCAGGGCGGTACGGAAGGCCGCCATCTCGTCGGGGGTGCCCACGCTCACGCGCAGCCACTCCGGCGGGCCGACCTCGCGGATCAGCACGCCACGATCAAGAATGCCCTGCCAGACCCGGTGCCGATCGGGGAACCGGCCGAACAGGACGAAGTTCGCGTCGGAGTCGGCCACCGTGAGGCCTTCGCCGCGCAGCCACGCGACCAGGGCGTCGCGCTCGTCCCGCAACGTCTGGACCGCGCCCAGCAGCTCCTCCTGGTGGGCGATCGCGGTGCGCGCGACCGCCTGGGTGACCGCCGACAGGTGGTACGGCAGGCGGACGAGCAGCAGCGCGTCGACCACCGCCGGATCGGCGGCGAGGTAGCCGACGCGCGTGCCGGCCATCGCGAACGCCTTGCTCATCGTGCGGGTGACGATCAGCCGCGGGTTGCCGGGCAGCAGCGACAGCGCGCTCGGCGTGCCCTCGCGCCGGAACTCCGCGTACGCCTCGTCCACGACGACCATGCCCGGCGCGACGCGCAGGACCGCCTCGATCGCCGCCGGCGACAGCGCCGTGCCGGTCGGGTTGTTCGGCGAGGTGAGGAACACGATGTCGGGCCGGTGCTTCTCGACCGCGGCGACCGCGCGCTCGGCCTCCAGCCCGAAGTCCTCGTCGCGATGGGCGTTGATCCACCGGGTGCCGCTCACGGCGGTGATGATCGGATGCATGGAGTACGACGGCTCGAAGCCGAGCGCCGTGCGCTCCGGGCCGCCGAACGCCTGGAGGATCTGCTGGATGATCTCGTTGGAGCCGTTCGCCGCCCACACCTGCCGCGCGGTGACGCCGTTCCCGAGGTAGTCGGCCAGGTCCTTGCGCAGCTCGACGGCGTCGCGGTCGGGGTAGCGGTTGAGCCCGCCCGCGATGTCCGCGATCGCCTCCGACAGGGCCGCGACCAGCCGCGGCGACGGCGGGTAGGGGTTCTCGTTGGTGTTGAGCCGGACCGGCACGTCCAGCTGCGGCGCGCCGTACGGCTCCTGGCCGCGCAGGTCGTCGCGGATCGGAAGGTCGCTCAGCGAGATGGCACTGTCGCTCACTCGGGGATCCCCCACTCGTACCTCGCTTTGAGCGCGGCCCCGTGGGCCGGCAGGTCTTCGGCCTCGGCCAGCGTGACGACCCGGCGGGTCGCCTCGGCCAGGGCCGCCTCGTCGTAGTCGACGACGTGGATACCGCGCAGGAAGGTCTGCACGGACAGCCCGCCGGAATGGCACGCGCAGCCGCCGGTCGGCAGCACGTGGTTGGAGCCGGCCAGGTAGTCGCCGAGCGACACCGGGGAGTACGGACCGACGAAGATCGCGCCGGCGTTGCGCACCCGCGCGGCGACGGCGGCGGCGTCCGCGGTCTGGATCTCCAGGTGCTCGGCGGCGTAGGCGTCGACGACCTTCAGCCCGGCCGCGACGTCGTCCACGAGCACGATGCCCGACTGCCGCCCGGCGAGCGCCGCGGTGATGCGCTCGGTGTGCTTGGTCCGGGCGACCTGTTCGGCGAGCTCGCGCTCGACCGCGTCGGCGAGCTCGGTGGAGTCGGTCACCAGCACGGAGGCGGCGAGGGTGTCGTGCTCGGCCTGGCTGATCAGGTCGGCGGCGACCAGGACCGGGTCGGCGGTGGCGTCGGCGAGGATCGCGATCTCGGTCGGGCCGGCCTCGGAGTCGATGCCGATCACGCCCTTGAGCAGGCGTTTCGCCGCGGCGACGTAGATGTTGCCCGGCCCGGTGACCAGGTCGGCCGGCCGGCAGTCCTCGGTGCCGTAGGCGAACATCGCGATCGCCTGCGCGCCGCCCACGGCGTACACCTCGTCGACGCCGAGCAGCGCGCACGCGGCGAGGATCACCGGGTGCGGCAGCCCGCCGAACTCCCGCTGCGCGGGCGAGGTGACCGCGAGCGAGCCGACGCCGGCCTCCTGCGCGGGCACGACGTTCATGACCACGCTGGAGGGGTAGACGGCCTGGCCGCCCGGGACGTAGAGCCCAACCCGCTCGACCGGCACCCACCGCTCGGTGACCGTGCCTCCGGGCACGACCCGGGTGGTGACGTCGGCGCGCCGCTGATCACGGTGGACCAGGCGGGCACGGCGGACGCACTCCTCCAGCGCGTCGCGCACGGCCGGGTTGAGTTCGTCGAGGGCCCGCCGGATCGCCTCCGCGGGCACCCGCGCGGACTCCAGGGCGACGCCGTCGAAGCGTTCGGTGTACTCCCGCACCGCCGCGGCACCGCGATGTCGCACGTCGTCGCAGATCGGCCGGACCTTCTCCAGGGCGGCCTCGACGTCGAGCTCGGCTCGCGGCAGTACGGAGCGCAGGTCGCCGGGCAGGGACCCGCGCAGATCGATACGGGATATCACCTGATCAGTCTACGAAGGACGCCCGGCGGCCCGGGCGCCGGTCTCAGGTAATGAGATCGGATCCAGGAAGTTTTCGAGACGTTTACGGGGCTCCGCCCTCTTCGGGGCGGAGCGTGCCCTCGATCACCGTGACGGCCTCCCCGAGGAGCAGGACGCGGTCGCCCCGCACCTGGACGCCGACGTCGCCTCCGCGCGCCGAGGCCTGGTGGGCGCGCAGGTCCGTACGGCCCAGGCGCCCGGCCCAGAACGGTGCCAGCATGCAGTGCGCCGACCCGGTCACCGGGTCCTCCGGAACGCCGACGGCCGGGCCGAAGAACCGCGAGACGAAGTCGTAGGAGGAGTCCGGCGCCGTGACACAGATCCCCCGGGCGTCGTAGCCGGCGAGCGCGGACAGGTCCGGGGTCAGCGACCGCACGGTTTCGGCGTCGTCGAGGACCGCGAGGATGTCGTTCTGGACGTTGCGCCCGGTCCAGGACGGCGACGCGCCGAGCGCCTCCGCCA
The DNA here is from genome assembly GCF_050936355.1 of Actinoallomurus sp. CA-142502. NCBI lineage: Bacteria > Bacillati > Actinomycetota > Actinomycetes > Streptosporangiales > Thermomonosporaceae > Actinoallomurus > Actinoallomurus sp. CA-142502. Next base: position 4,102,787 of record NZ_JBNJMY010000001.1, on the reverse strand, counting down.
GGCCCGCGGGCGGGTCGATCCGCTCCGGCGGGCAGGCCGGGAAGTCCATCACGAGCAGGCCGCCCTCCCGCCGTACGGTCAGGACGCCGCTGCGCAGGGTGTGGAAGCGGATCGGCCGGTCCTCCGGCACGGCGCCCGTCTCGTACAGCACGTGGGCCGCGGCGAGCGTCGCGTGCCCGCACAGGGCGACCTCGACCGCCGGGGTGAACCAGCGGAGCTCGAAGTCGGCGCCGGAACCGGCGATCGGGCGCGGGAACGCGGTCTCGGAGAGGTTCAGCTCCATCGCGACCCGCTGCATCCAGGCGGAGTCGGCCGGAGCGGCCAGGACGCAGACCCCTGCGGGGTTGCCGGCGAACGGCCGGCCGGTGAACGCGTCGACGACATGGATCCGCATGCCGTCACCCTAGGGTCTGTCTCGAGGTCCCCGTCCGTAGCGAGCGGTGTCCAGGCGGCGCGTCGCAAGGCGGAGGAGGGAGTCAGCCTGGTGTTGGCTGGCGACTCTTGCCGGGGTCCCCGCGGAAGCGTGCCGGGCGGCGGAGCCGTTCGGCACGGTTTCGTGGGGTGGGGGCGACAACGCGGCGAGGCGTCGTCTGGGCGCCGCGCAGTAGGACAGCGGGGCTTCGAGACAGGCCCTGGGACCGCGTCAGGCCCGCCGGGCGAAGGAGTCGGTGTCCGCCTGGTCGCCGCCCTCCTGAGGGGCGTCCGTCCGGGGGACGCTCGGCTGGGGGGCGTTCGCCACGAAGACACCCCAGCGCCGCGGCCGGGCCACCACCCAGCCGAGGATGAATCCGACACACAGGCACGCGAGGACGAGGAAGATGAAGTTCAGCCACATGATGGCCTCCCAGCGGGAGAGCAACCGGCGGTGTCGTCTTCGGCTTCGACCCGCCGGGCCGCGCGCCGCCTGCCGCGCGGACGGTCCGACGTTAACGCCGCCCCTTCCGGTGCTGTGTGCAGGTTGACGCGATCTAGTCCAAGGTGACTAGCGTCACACCACCCGGTTATGGCGCCACCCGCCCGGACGCCACTCGCAGGGGCCGCCGTGCCCGGCCGGCGCGGTCGCGTGCGGCCGGCGCCGCGGCCCGCGCCTTTACATTGTAGATCAACAGCGGGAAGCGAAGATCGCCGAGAGGTCGTACTCTGGCGCGGTGACCGAACGGCTGCCGATCTTCCCGCTGGGGGCCGTGCTCTTCCCGGGGCTCGTCCTGCCCCTGCACGTGTTCGAGGAGCGCTACCGCCTCCTGATGAGCGATCTGCTCTCCGGTGAGGAGCCGCGCCGGTTCGGAGTGGTCTCGATCGAACTCGGCCACGAGGTCGGCCCCGGAGCCGCCCGCCGGCTCGCCCCCGTGGGCTGCACGGCCGAGGTCCGCGACGTACGGGAGCACGAGGACGGGCGGTACGACGTCGTCGCGACCGGCGGCAGCCGGTTCCGCGTCGAGGACGTCGACGACTCGCTCGCCTACCTCCGCGCCGAGGTGACCCTGCTGCCGGAGGAGGACGGGCCGGGCGCGCAGGACGCGGTCGCGCCGGTGACCGGCCAGTTCCGGCGCTACTGCGACCGCCTCGTCTCACACGGCGCGGAGGTCGCCGACCTCGACGACCTGCCGGCCGACCCCGGGTCGCTGTCCTACCTCGTGGCGGCCTCGCTGGTCCTGGACCGCTCGGACAAGCAGCGTCTCCTGCAGGCCGACCACGCCGCGGCGCGGCTGCGGTTGGAGTACGAACTGCTGAGGCGGGAGAATCTCCTGCTCGAGACGTTCCCGACCGTGCCGGCGTCGGAGTTCCTCGGCGGAGGCGTCAGTCCCAACTAAGGAGTCACGGCGGATGGGATCGAAGAAGAGCGGCGGCAAGGGCACGCCCGCGACCGTCGCGGCGACCCGCGCCGGGATCGCCTTCACCCTGCATCCGTACGAGCCCGGCGGCGGTGAGGAGTCCTACGGCGAGGCCGCCGCGGACGCCCTCGGGGTGCCGCACGACCGGCTGTTCAAGACGCTCGTGACCGAGGTCGACGGCGACCTCACCGTCGCGGTGGTGCCGGTGTCGGCCACGCTCGACCTCAAGGCGCTCGCCGGCGCGGCGGGCGGCAAGCGCGCGGCCATGGCCGACCCGGCGGCGGCCGAGCGCGTGACCGGGTACGTCCGCGGCGGCATCAGCCCGCTGGGCCAGCGCAAGAGGCTGCCGACGGTCGTGGACTCCTCCGCGTCAGGGTTCCCGACGATCTACGTCTCCGCCGGACGGCGGGGCCTGCAGATCGAACTGGCCCCCGCCGACCTGGTCACCCTGACCCAGGCCACCACCGCGGGCATCGCCCGCGGTCGCGCGTGACTCGCGCCGGGCGACGTCCAGCGCCTCGAGCAGCCCGAACACCACGAGCGCGATCAGCGGCCAGGCGATCACCACTCCGACCGCGTGCAGGCCGAGCGCGCCCTTGGCCGCCGTGCCGTCACGCGCCGTCCGCACCACGTGCTGGAAGGAGGACCGCCCGACCATGCTGCCGGCCCACCACGCGATGAGCCCGGCGGCGGTGCCGCCGACGCCGAGCGCGGCGAGCAGCCCCATCTCCCGCAGCCGTCCGGCCAGGACGTAGGCGACGACGCCGCACAACAGGCCGGCGCACGCCGTCAGCACGGCGAACCAGCCGTCCGCGGCGATCAGGGTCTGGCTCTCCGGGTCGCCGAGGAGCGCCTTGCCGCCCGCGATCACGTACGTCGTGCGCGGCGCGACCGTGGTCCACAGCAACCCGGCGGGAACGCCGAGTACCGCGATCACGAGAGTCGCCGCCACTCCGATCCGAAGCTGGCCGGCCATCCGTACTTCCCCCCGCCTCTCGCTGATGATCGCAGCGTAGCGCGTGCCCACCGGTCGTTCCCCGGCCCGAGCCGCCCCGGAGACCACCCGGAACCCGGCCCGTCGCGCGGTAGGGCATGGGGCTCCGGCGGTCTCTGAGATAGTGTGCCCGCCATGTCTGGATTCAGCCCGGCGTTCGACCGGCTGGGAGCGGCGTACGCGGCGATCTCGGCCCAGCAGCAGGAGGCCCTCGTCGACTTCCTGCCCGCCGCCGACTGGAGCGCCGACCTGGCCACCGGCACGTACACGCAGGGTGAGGTCACGCTGAAGGTCGCCCTTCTCGGCAGCTACGCCGAGGAGAACCGCAGCTGGCTGTGGGGGTGGGCGAACCCGCAGTTCGGCCCCGACCACCCGGCGGTCGTGAACCCCACGGCGATCGGGGCGCGCCTCGCCATCGCCGAACTGACCGCACGGGAGCTGGACCTGTCCTGGTACGACGGTCCAGCGCGCAGCGGCGGCGACATCGTGGCGATGGCCGCCACCGGCCTGATCGGCTCGCCGGGCACGATCCCGGGCAGCTACGAGGGCGGTGTGGCCTACTTCGCCATCCAGGACGCGTCCGCTCCGGTGCCCGGCTGGGACTCCCTCACCGCCCCCCGGATGATCACCAGCGGGCTGACGCTCTTCCCGGCCGACCACCGGCTGACGGTGTCGCGGTTCTTCAGCCACCACCGGCTGACCTTCCGCGAGGACGAGACGTCGATCGTCGCGGCGCTGCCCGAGGGCGGCACCTGCGTGGCCGAGTTCGACGAAGAGGACCGGTTCGTCTCCCTGTCGATGGAGCTGATCGCGCGCTGAGCCGCCGTTGGGCGGAAAATCGCTGGACCGTTCCCCGGCGGCGACCGTACTCTGCGGGCATGTTCGGCATGGCCGCGTTCTGCACGCCCGCGCACTTCGATGCGCCGGGCGCCGCGGTCGTGCTCTCCGACGGCCTGCGACGCTGACCCTCCTCCGCCCCGTCCTTCGAGAACCCGCGGAGGAGGGTGGCGCGGCGGTCCCCTGACCGCCCTGGTTCTCACGTCCATCTCTTCTGACGCGAGGACATCACCATGGCCAAGCGGTTGTACGAACGCGGCAAGCCGCACCTCAACATCGGCACGATGGGGCACGTCGACCACGGCAAGACCACGCTCACCGCGGCGATCACCGCGGTGCTGGCCCGGCAGGGGCTGGCGAAGGTCGTGCCGTTCGAGGGCATCGACCGGGCCCCGGAGGAGCGGGACCGCGGCATCACCATCAACATCGCGCACGTCGAGTACGAGACGCCGACCCGGCACTACGCCCACGTCGACATGCCCGGCCACGCCGACTACGTCAAGAACATGGTCACCGGCGCGGCCCAGGTCGACGGGGCGATCCTGGTCGTGTCCGCGCAGGACGGCGCGATGCCGCAGACCCGTGAGCACGTCGTGCTCGCCCGGCAGGTCGGCGTCCGCCACATCGTCGTGGCGCTCAACAAGGCGGACACGGCCGAGGATGCCGAACTGCTGGACCTGGTCGAGCTGGAGGTGCGGGAGCTGCTGACGCGATACGGGTTCCCCGGTGAGGAGATCCCGGTGGTCCGGGTGTCCGGGCTGCGGGCGCTCGAGGGCGACCCGTACTGGGTCCGGCGGATCGAGGACCTCCTCGCCGCGGTCGACGCGTACGTGCCGGTGCCGGCGAGGATCCTGGACCGGCCGTTCCTGCTGCCGATCGAGAACGTCCTGACCATCACCGGCCGCGGCACCGTCGTGACCGGGGTGGTCGAACAGGGCACGGTCCGGCTAGGCGACCACGTGGAGGTGGTCGGCCTGGGCGCGACGCTCGCCACGGTCGCCACCGGTCTGGAGACGTTCGGCCAGACGATGGACCACGCCGAGGCGGGTGACAACACGGCCGTGCTGCTGCGCGGCGTACGACGCGAGCAGGTACGCCGTGGGCAGGTCGTGGCCGCGCCGGGCGCGATCCGGCCGCACACGCGGTTCCGGGCCGAGGTGTACGTGCTCGGCACGGAGGAGGGCGGCCGCAGCGGCCCGTTCTTCTCCGGGTACCGGCCGCAGTTCCACCTCCGGACGACGGACGTGCCCGGCGAGATCGAACTGGGCGAGGGCGGCATGGCGCTGCCCGGCGACACGGTCACCATGACCGTGAACCTGGGCCGCGCGGTGGCGCTGGACGAGGGCCTGGGCTTCGCGATCCGCGAGGGCCGCCGCACGGTCGGCGCCGGCACCGTGACCGCCCTGCTCGGCTGAGAAGGCCCTGGGGACCCCGCTCCGGCGGGGTCTCCGGGTGCGGTGCTACAGGCCGAGGTCGTCCAGCTCTTTGAGCAGGTCCGCGCGTGAGCCGGGGGTCGTGCCGGACGGGAGGGGGCGGGTGCCGCCGTCCGGCGTGGTCGGCTTGGTCGCCCGGGGGCGGCGTTCGCGGAGGATCCAGCCGCCCGCGATGCCCGCGATGAAACCGAACAGGTGGCCCTGCCAGCTGATGCCGCGGTGCGGCAGCAGGACCGCGAACTGGTACGCGAAGCACAACGCCATGACGAGCCCGACCGCGATGTCGATCCGGTGCCGGTCGAAGAAGCCGCGCACGATCACGTACCCGAAGTAGCCGAACACCACGCCGCTCGCACCGGCCGTCACGGTGCCCGGGCCGGAGGTCAGCCAGGCACCCAACCCGCTGACCAGCACGATCAGCACCGTGAGGCTCAGGAACTTCTTCACGCCGCGGAAGGCGGCCAGGAAGCCGAAGATGAACAGGGGCCCGGAGTTGCCTTCGATGTGCGCCCAGCTCAGGTGCAGGAACGGCGCCGTCAGCACGCCCGTGAGACCGGTGACGTCCCGCGCGTGGATGCCGTAGTGCAGGCTGAGCCCGTAGCCGTCCGCCCAGTTGACCGCCTGGACGACCCAGATGACCGCGAGCACCCCGACCATCACCCAGAACGCCTTGAGCGCCTCGGCCAGCACCGCCTCGGCGTCACCCGGCCGTCCGTCACCGCTGCCCATGTTCACCGTGCCTCTCCGGCCGAAGCAATCCCTCCCCGAAAGATAGCCCCGCCGGGGACGGTCGCGCGCGCCGGACGAAGACCGGGTCAGACGGTGGCGCCGCGGTGTTCGGGAAGGACGGCGCGGCGGACGGCGTCGGCCGCCCAGTCGTCCGCGGTCCTCTCCCGGATGCGCGTGCCGAGGACCCGCCAGTCGCCCGAGGTGGCCAGCAGGACCTTGGCCAGGCCCGCCGCGGCGGCGAGGGCGCCCAGGGCGAGCGTCCGGGCGTCGGGTGTGACGCTCGCGGTCGCGGCGTCCACCACCCGCTGGTGGGCCTCCCAGAGCGAGACGATGTCGCGCACCGGATACCAGGTCTCGGGGAACAGGCCGTAGTTCCGGTGTTGGTCGATCTCGACCTGCCCGGTGTCGACCATCCGCTTGAGCAGGCGGTCGGTCAGGCCGGTGCCGCGCAGCCGGGTGACCCACGCGAGGGCGGTACGGGGCGTGTCCGCGATCGCGTCGAGCAGTTCGTCGAGGACCGGGTCGCCGGTCGGCGGTCCACCGGACGGCACGAGGACGGACCCACCGGCCTCGTCCACGGTGACGCGACCGGTCAGGGCGAGTTCGGACAGCAGCCCGCCGACCACCCCGCAGTCCATCGCCGTCGGAGCGATGCGGCACTTGCCGCGGATGTCGTGAGCGAGGAGCAGCAGTTCCTCTGCCAGCGTCTCAGGCACGTTCGGAACGCTAAACGCCCCGGCTGTCGGCTCGGTAAACAGCGGGCAAAGTGTTTCAGGCGGGGTCCGGCGACACGATATGGCCTCGTCGTATCCGGACCGACAGCCCCGCCGCGATCAGGCAGAGCGCGCCCGCGCCGTACCACGCCGCCGCGTAGTCACCGAGCTGGTCCCGTACGACGCCGGCGGCCTCGGCCGCGATCGCCGCGCCGACCTGGTGCGAGGCGAACACCCAGCCGAACACGATCGGCCCGGACATGCCGAAGTTCTCCCGGCACAGGGTGACGGTCGGCGGCACGGTCGCCACCCAGTCGAGGCCGTAGAAGATGATGAAGACCAGCATGCTCGGGTGGGTCGTCCCCGCGAACAGGCTCGGCAGCACGAGCAGCGAGCAGCCGCGCAGCGCGTAGTAGACGCCGAGCAGCACCCGTGAGTCGACGCGGTCGGTGAGCCACCCGGAGAAGATTGTTCCGGCGACGTCGAAGACGCCGACGAGCGCCAGCAGGCTCGCGGCCGTGGTCTCCGGCATGCCGTGGTCGTGCGCGGCGGGGATGAAGTGGGTGCCGACCAGGCCGTTGGTGGAGGCTCCGCAGATCGCGAAACTTCCGGACAGCAGCCAGAACACCGGGGTTCGCGCGGCCGTGTCGAGCATGCCGAGCGCGTTGCGCGCCGCGCCGGTCGACCGCACCTTCGGCACCTGCTCCGTCGCGCCGTACGGGAGCACGCCGACGTCGGCGGGATGGTCGCGCAGGAACAGCACGACGAGCGGCACGACGGCCAGGGCGGCGACGCACACCGTCACCGAGGCGGACCGCCAGCCGTACGCGTGGGTCAGGTTGGCCAGGACCGGCAGGAACACGAGCTGGCCGGCCGCGCCCGCCGCGGTGAGCACGCCGGTGACGATGCCACGGCGCGCGACGAACCAGCGGCTCGTCACCGTCGCGACGAAGACCATCGCCATCGACCCGGTGCCCAGGCCGATCAGCACGCCCCAGCAGGCGATGAGCTGCCACGGCGCGGTCATGAAGACGGTCAGCCCGCTGCCGACCGCCACGAGCAGCAGCGCGGCGGAGACCACCTTGCGCATGCCGAACCGGTCCATCAGCGCGGCCGCGAACGGCGCGGTCAGGCCGTACAGGACCAGGTTGACCGAGACGGCGGCGGAGATCGTGCCGCGCGGCCAGCCGAAGTCCTGGCTCAGCGGGTCGATGAGCACTCCGGGTGTGGCGCGGAATCCGGCGGCGCCCACCAGGGCCACGAGTGCGACCGCCGCCACGACCCAGGCACGGTGCACCCGCGGGCGCGTCTTGGGCGGAGTGTCAGGGATTGTCGCAGTCACCCGAGGATCCTCGTACAGGCCGGGCCCGGCGGACGAGTGGCCGGAGAGCCATCATGAGCAATAATCGGGCCATGACCCCCCATGAGATCGTCGTCCTCGCGCTGAACGACGTCGTGGCGTTCGACCTCGGTGTGCCGACGCAGATCTTCGGCGGGGCCCGTGACGGCGACGACCGGCGGCTCTACCGGGTACGCGTCTGCACGCCGGACGGTGGTCCGGTCCGCACGTCGGGCGGCTTCCTGGTCCAGCCCTGCGTGGGGCCGGAGGCGATGGCCGAGGCCGACACGGTGGTGGTGACCGGCATCCACGACGGCGCGGCGCTGACGGAGGGCCGGCTGGAGCCGGTCGTGACCGAGGCCCTGGCCCGGCGGCGTCCGGACGCGCGGCTGATGTCGATCTGCACGGGCGCGTTCGTGCTCGCGGCGGCGGGAGTCCTCGACGGTCGCCGGGCCGCGACGCACTGGCGGCACGCCGACCGGTTCCGCGCGCTCTATCCGAAGGTGCGGCTGGACGCCGACGTGCTGTTCGTCGACGACGGCGACGTGCTGACCTCGGCGGGCGTCGGCGCGGGCATCGACCTGTGCCTGCACGTGGTCCGCCGCGACCACGGCAGCGAGGTGGCCAACCGCGCCGCCCGCCGCTCCGTGGTGCCGCCCTGGCGCGACGGCGGGCAGGCCCAGTTCATCGAACGGCCGCTGCCCGACCCGACCGGCACCTCGACCGCCGCCACCCGCGCCTGGGCGCTGGGCCACCTGGACGAGCCGCTGAGCCTGGCCCGGCTGGCCCGGCAGGCGGGCATGAGCGTACGGACGTTCACGCGCCGGTTCCGCGAGGAAACGGGGGTCAGCCCGGCGCAGTGGCTGCTGGGCCAGCGGGTGGAGGAGGCGCGCCGCCTGCTGGAGACGACGGACCTGCCGATCGACCGCGTCGCCGTCCGCGCCGGCTTCGGCACGGCGACGTCGCTGCGCCAGCACCTGCACGCGGCCGTGGGCGTCTCCCCGACCGCCTACCGCCGGACGTTCAGCCGGGACGCGGCCGAGGTCCGGGCCGACGCGGCCCGATAACCGGTTGGTGGGGCGGAGGCCGGTCCGTTACAACGGACGTCATGCTCCGCAAATACCCGCGAACCCCTCACATCGAGGGGTCGCGGCTCCAGCCCGGTGACTTCGACCTGGCCGCCGTGCCGTTCGCGGAGATCGCCGGACGGTACCTGGTAGTGGAGGAGAAGCTGGACGGGGCGAACGCCGCGATCAGCTTCTCGGCCGACGGCGGGCTGCGGTTGCAGAGTCGGGGGCACTACCTGACCGGCGGGCCGCGCGAGCGGCAGTTCGGTCCGCTGAAGGCGTGGGCGGCGACGGTCCAGCACCTGCTGTGGCCCCGGCTCGGCGACCGCTACGTCATGTACGGCGAATGGCTCTACGCCAAGCACACCGTCTTCTACGACGCGCTCCCCCACTACTTCTGCGAGTTCGACGTGCTGGACCGGCGGGAGGAGGTGTTCCTGTCGACGGAGCGCCGCCGCGCGCTGCTGGCCGGCACCCCCGTGGTGTCGGTGCCGGTCCTGCGCACCGGCCCGATCGACCGGCTGGAGACGCTGACATCGCTGGTCGGCCCGTCGACCTGCCGGACGCCGGGCTGGCGGGACGCGCTGGCCGAGGCGGCGGCGGAGGGCTGCGCCGACCCCGATCAGGTGCTGGCCGAGACGGACCTGTCGGAGGAGATGGAGGGCCTCTACGTCAAGGTCGAGGAGAACGGCGAGACCGTCGGCCGCTACAAGTGGGTACGCCCGGGGTTCCTCACGGCGGTGCTCGACTCCGGCAGCCACTGGCTGGACCGGCCGATCGTGGCGAACCGCCTGACCGACCCGGAGGCGCTCTATGCGACCGTTCGCTGACCTGTGCCCCGCGCCGCCGCACTGGACCGTGCCCTGGGCCGCGATCGAGGCCGCGTTCGCGTGGGTACGGCGCATGTCCGGGGTCCCGCAGGACGCCGAACACCACGGCGAGGGTGACGTCGCCACTCACACGCGGATGGCCTGCGAGGCGCTCGCCGCGCTGCCGGAATGGCGGGCGCGCCCGGCCGCCGAACGGGTACGGCTGTTCGCGGCCGTGCTCCTGCACGACGTCGCCAAGCCGTACTGCACGAGGGATGACGCCGACGGGCGGATCACCGCCCGCGGCCACTCACGGCGGGGCGACCTGATCGCCCGGCGGGTGCTGTGGGAGCTGGGAGCCCCCGTGGCCTGGCGGGAACACGTGGCCGCGCTCGTCCGGCACCACCAGGTGCCGTTCTGGGCGCTGGAGCGTCCCGACCTGGAGCGCATCGCGTTCCGGTCGAGCCTCCTGGCGCGCAACGACGACCTCGCGATCCTGGCGACGGCCGACATTCTCGGCCGGATCTGCGGGGACGCCGCGGAGGTGCTGGAGAACATCGCCCTGTTCCGTGAGTACTGCGCCGACCAGGGCTGCCTGGACCGGCCGCGCCGGTTCCCGTCCGAGCACGCGCGTTTCTGGTACTTCCGCACGCCCGGCCGGGATCCGGGCTACGCGGCGTACGACGACACCCGGATGACCGTGACCGTCCTGTCGGGCCTGCCGGGTTCCGGCAAGGACCACTGGATCGGCGAGAACGGCGCGGGGCGGCCGGTGGTCAGCCTCGACGCGCTGCGCGCCGACCTCGGGGTGGACCCGGCCGGCGACCAGCGTCCGGTGGTGGACGCGGCGTACCGACTGGCGCGGAAGCACCTGCGGGCGGGCCGGCCGTTCGTGTGGAACGCCACCAACGTGTCCCGGCAGCTCCGCGACCGGTGTGTCGGCCTGGCCGCGGGCTACCGCGCCCGCGTCGAACTGGTCGCGTTGGAGGCGCCGCCCCAGGTGCTGCGCGAGCGCAACCGGGCGCGCCGCGCCCCCGTGCCCGAGCCGGTGATCGACCGCCTGATCGGCCGGTGGGAGGCCCCGGACCCGACCGAGGCCCACGCCGTCCGGTGGGTCGTCACCGGCTGAGACCTCAGGTCAGGCAGGCCGGGCCGAGGAGCTGCTTCAGGTCGCCCATCAGGGCCGGGGACGCGGTGACGCGAAGCTTGTCGTCGAGACGGACGACCGTCGTGCGGGGACCGTTCTGCAACTGGAGGTGGACCTCGGTCTGGCCCGGGTGGGTGCCCAGGACCTCCTTCAGCCGCTGCACGACCGGCGGGGTGACGCGGGCGACCGGCAGCGACACCGTCAGGGGACGGCCCGCGTCGCTGACGGTCAGGTCCGGCTGGGTGACCTCCATCGCGATCAGCTTCGCGGTGTCCTCGCGCTTGTCCAGGCGCGCCTTGACGACGATGATCGCGTCTTCGGCCAGGAGCGTGGAGCACAGCTGGTACGCCGAGGGGAAGATCATCAGCTCGATGGCGCCCTCGAGGTCCTCCAGGACGGTCAGCGCCCAGGAGTCGCCCTTCTTCGTGATCTTGCGCTGCAGGCCGGTGATCAGGCCGCCGACCGTGACGATCTGGCCGTCGGGGCGCTCGTCGGCGGTGAGGGCGGCGATGGAGCAGTCGACGTTGGCCGACAGGATGTGCTCGATGCCGAGCAGCGGGTGGTCGGAGACGTACAGGCCGAGCATCTCGCGCTCGAAGGCCAGCAGCGTCGTCTTGTCCCACTCCCCCGCCGGGATGGCGACGTCGAAGGTCGTGTCGACCACGCCGTCGTCGGCCCCGCCGAACAGGGAGTCCTGCCCGATCGCCTCGTTGCGCTTGATGTCGATGATCGCGTCGATGGCGGCCTCGTGCACCATCACCAGGCCCTTGCGCTCGTGGCCGAGGTGGTCGAAGGCACCGGCCTTGACCAGCGACTCGACGACGCGCTTGTTGCAGACCTGCGGCGGCACCTTGCGCAGGAAGTCCTGGAAGTCGGTGAAGCGGCCCTTCTCCTTGCGCGAGGCGATGATCGCGTCGACGACGTTGCCGCCGACGTTGCGGATCGCGGTCAGGCCGAACAGGATCTCGGTGTCGCCCTTCGGGGTGAAGTCGGCGTCGGACTCGTTGACGTCGGGCGGGAGCACCTTGATGCCCATGCGGCGGCACTCGTTGAGGTAGAGCGCGCTCTTGTCCTTGTCGTCCTTGACCGAGGTGAGCAGCGCCGCCATGTACTCGGCCGCGTAGTTGGCCTTGAGGTAGGCGGTCCAGTACGAGACCAGGCCGTAGCCGGCGGTGTGCGCCTTGTTGAAGGCGTAGTCGGAGAAGGGCAGCAGGATGTCCCACAGCGCCTTGATCGCCGCGGCGGAGAAGCCGTTGGACTTCATGCCGGACTCGAAGGTGGCGTACTGCTTGTCCAGCTCCGCCTTCTTCTTCTTGCCCATCGCACGGCGCAGCAGGTCGGCCTGGCCGAGCGTGTAGCCCGCGACCTTCTGCGCGATCGCCATGACCTGCTCCTGATAGACGATCAGGCCGTAGGTCGTGTCGAGGATCTCCTTGAGCGGCTCTTCCAGCTCGGCGTGGATCGGCGTGATCGGCTGCTGGCCGTTCTTGCGGAGCGCGTAGTTGGTGTGGGAGTTGGCGCCCATCGGACCGGGCCGGTAGAGCGCGAGGGCGGCGGAGATGTCCTCGAAGTTGTCGGGGCGCATCAGCCGCAGCAGCGAGCGCATGCCGCCGCCGTCCAGCTGGAAGATGCCCAGGGTGTCGCCGCGGGCCAGCAGCTCGTACGCCTTCTTGTTGTCGAGCGGCAGCTCGAGCAGGTCGATGTCCTCGCCCTTGTTGAGCTTGATGGCCTTGAGGCAGTCCTGCATGATCGTCAGGTTGCGCAGGCCCAGGAAGTCCATCTTCAGCAGGCCGAGCGTCTCGCAGGTCGGATAGTCGAACTGCGTGATGATGACGCCGTCGCTGTCGCGGCGCATGATCGGGATGTGGTCGGTCAGCGGCTCGGCCGACATGATCACACCGGCGGCGTGCACGCCGGTCTGGCGGATCAGGCCCTCCAGACCCTGCGCCAGATCCATGATCTGCTTGACGTCGGTCTCTTCTTCGTACAGCTTGCGCAGCTCACCGGCCTCGCCGTAGCGCGGGTGCTTGTCGTCGAAGATGCCCGACAGCGGGATGTCCTTGCCCATGACCGCGGGCGGGAACGCCTTGGAGATGCGGTCACCGAGGGCGTACGGAAAGCCGAGGACGCGGCCGGCGTCCTTGATCGCGGCCTTCGCCTTGATGGTGCCGAAGGTGGCGATCATCGAGACCTTGTCGGCGCCCCACTTCTCGGTGACGTAGCGGATCGCGTCGGCGCGCCCACGTTCGTCGAAGTCCACGTCGATGTCGGGCATGGACACGCGGTCGGGGTTGAGGAACCGCTCGAAGATCAGTCCGTGCGGCAGCGGGTCGAGGTCGGTGATGCCCATGGCGTACGCGACCAGGGAGCCCGCCGCGGAGCCACGGCCCGGGCCCACCGCGATGCCGTTGTTCTTGGACCACATGATGAAGTCGGCGACGACGAGGAAGTAGGAGGGGAACCCCATCTGGCAGATGACGTCCATCTCGTACTCGACCTGCTTGCGGTGCTCCTCGTCCACCCCGTCGGGGAAGCGCCGCTCCATGCCCGCCCACACCTCTTTGCGGAACCACGACTCCTCGGTCTCACCCTCGGGGACCGGGAAGCGGGGCATGAGGTTGCGGAACTCGAACATGCCGGTCGAGTCGACCTTCTCGGCGACCAGCAGCGTGTTGCGGCAGCCTTCGGCCCAGATGTCGGAGGTGTCGATCGCCCGCATCTCGTCGGCGGACTTGAGGTAGTAGCCGGAGCCGTCGAACTTGAACCGGCCCGGGTCGGCGAGCTGCTTGCCGGTCTGGATGCACAGCAGCGCGTCGTGCGCGGCCGACTCGGCCTCGCGCGTGTAGTGGGAGTCGTTGGTGACGACGGGCGGGATGCCGAGCTTCTTGCTGATCTCGATGAGGCCGTCGCGGACCCGCTTCTCGATGGACAGCCCGTGGTCCATGATCTCCAGGAAGTAGTTGTTCTTCCCGAAGACCTCCTGGTATTTGGCCGCCGCGGCGAGCGCCTCGTCGAAGTGGCCGAGCCGCAGCCGGGTCTGCACCTCGCCCGACGGGCAGCCGGTGGTGGCCATCAGGCCGGCCGAGTGCTCCTGGAGCAGCTCGAAGTCCATGCGCGCCCACTTGCGCACGAACCCCTCGGTGTAGGCGCGGCTGGTGAGCTTGAAGAGGTTGTGCAGGCCCACTTTGTCGCGCGCCCAGATCGTCTTGTGGGTGTAGTGACCGCCACCGGAGACGTCGTCGCTCTTCTGGCTGGGCTCGCCCCAGCGCACCGGCTGCTTGACGAAGCGCGACGTGGGCGCGACGTAGGCCTCGATGCCGATGATCGGCGTGACCTCGGCGGCGGTGGCCTGCTTGTAGAAGTCGTACGCGCCGTGGGTGTTGCCGTGGTCGGTCATCGCCACCGCGGGCATGCCCTGCTTGCCGACCTCGGCGAACATCTCTTTGAGACGGGCCGCACCGTCAAGCATGGAGTACTCGGTGTGCACGTGTAGATGCACGAACGAGTCACTCATGCGCGACGCCTCCTCAGGGCATGCGGCAGCAACGCGTGCCGGGGGACACGCGCCGTCGTCGCAGGGTTCGTTGTCTCTTGCACCACCGGTCGCACGGCGGTCCCAAGAGCCTAACGGGTCCCACCGACGAGTTCGGGACTCGACACTCAAGATGTCCGAAACGCCGCGTTCGCGGGCGTGATCACTCCCGTAACGACCCGCGCACGCTCCGGCGTCTTGTATGGTCAGGCCCATATTCGGGCATCAAGCCAGTCCGTGCGAACGGTGAATCTCGGAGGCGGGACGTGTCGAGGACGATGGATCCCCCGGGCACGCTCGCCGGCGACCCGGGACATGAGGGCGACGAGGACTACGCCAAGTCGCTGAGCAACCGCCAGGTCCGGATGATCGCGATCGGCGGCGCCATCGGCGTCGGGCTGTTCCTCGGCGCGGGCGGCAAGCTCGCCGCGGCCGGGCCCGGCCTGATCCTGTCGTACGCCGTGTGCGGGATCGCCGCCTTCTTCGTCATGCGGGCGCTCGGCGAGCTCGTGCTGCACCGGCCCACCGCGGGCAGCTTCGTCTCGTACGCGCGGGAGTTCATCGGTCCCTGGGCGGGCTTCGCCAGCGGCTGGCTCTACTGGCTCAACTGGGCGATGACCGGCGTCGCCGAGACCACCGCCGTGGGGATCTACGTCCACCGCTGGCTGCCCGGCGTGCCGCAGTGGATGGTCGCGCTGGCCGCCCTGGTGGTCCTGCTCACCGTGAACCTCCTGTCCGTACGGCTCTTCGGGGAGCTGGAGTTCTGGTTCTCCGTCATCAAGGTGCTGGCGATCGTCACCTTCCTGGTCGTCGGGCTCGGCCTCGTGCTGACCGCCGCCGGCGTCGGGCACGAACACGCGAGCCCGGCGAACCTCACCGCGCACGGCGGCTTCCTGCCGCGCGGGCTGCCCGTCGTCCTCATGAGCCTGCAGGCCGTCGTCTACGCCTACTCCGGCATCGAGATGGTCGGCATCGCGGCCGGCGAGACGCAGCACCCGCGCCGGGTCATGCCCCGGGCGATCAACGGGGTGATCTGGCGGATCGGCATCTTCTACGTCGGCTCGGTGATCCTGCTCGCCATGGTGCTGCCCTGGACCGCCTACAGCGCCGGGGAGAGCCCGTTCGTGACCGTCTTCTCCCGGCTCGGCGTACCCGGCGCCGGCGACATCATGAACGCCGTCGTGCTCACCGCGGCCCTGTCGTCGTGCAACTCCGGCCTGTACGCCACCGGCCGCATCCTGCGCTCCCTGTCGAGGCGCGGCGAGGCCCCGGAGTTCGCCGGCCGGATGAACGCCCGGCACGTGCCGTACGGCGGGATCCTGTTCACCGCGATCGTGCTGACGCTCGGCGTCGGGCTCAACTACGCGGTGCCGAAGATGGCCTTCGACATCGCCACGTCGGCGTCCGCCCTCGGCGTCGTCGCCGTCTGGGGGACGCTGGTGTGGTGCCAGCTCCGGCTCCGCGCCGCCGCCAACCGCGGCGAGGTCGCCCGGCCCTCCTTCCGCATGCCGGGCGCCCCCGTCACGAACTGGCTGACCCTCGCCTTCCTCGCCGTCGTGGTCGTGCTGATGCCGTTCGCGGACGAGGCCAACCAGATCGCGTTCTGGTGCCTGCCGGTGGTGGTCGTGGTGCTGTTCGCGGGCTGGCGCGTCGTACGCCGGCGGCTCACGCCGGCGACAGGTCCCGTTCCTCCGACGCCTGCAGGCCCGCCTCGATCACCGCGGTCATGATGCGGGCGATCCGGTCGGCGCCGAGCCCCGGCGCGCGCGCCGCCATCGCCTCGACGATCTGACGCTCCCGGTCCAGGTCGCGGCCGGCGAAGCCGCCCACCGGCTTGAGCCGCTGCACCAGCCCGGCCAGCTCGGCGCGGCGTTCGAGGAGCGTGGCGAGCGCCGCGTCCACCCGGTCGATCTCGGCGCGCGCGTCCACGACGGTGGCGGGCTCGCCGTCGGCGAGCAGCGGTGCGAGCAGGGCCGCGCGGGCCCGCGCCTCGGCCACCCGCCCGGCCTCGGCGTCCTCGCCGAGCAGCAGGCCGTGCGCCCCGGCGGACAGGGCCGCCGTGGCCAGCGCCGGGTCGGACGACACGTCCACGAACACGGGCCGGCGGCGACCGGCCTCCCGCACGAGGGCCAGGTCGAGGGTGTGGTGCGGCAGATGGGTACGCGTTCCGGTCTCGCAGAGGACCACCTCGTGGTTGCCCTCGGCGACGCAGTACTCGGCGGCCGACAGCCACTCCTCCAGCGTGGCCGCCGGGGCCCGCTGGATCACCACCGGACGGCCGGTACGGGCGACCGCGCGTAGCAGCTGGAAGTCCTGCATCCAGGCCGCGCCGACCAGGACGCCGTCGGCGTGCTCGGCGATCGCGGGCAGGTCGAGGGCGGAGAACGGCTCGACGAGCAGCGGCCCGGCGTACGCCCGGCGCAGCGCGGTCAGCTCGGCGGCGGCGTCCGCGCGGCCGTGGCGGTGGCGGAGGCTGATCATCGCGACGTCCGGCTCGGCGGCGAGCCCGGCGATGATGACGGCGCCGCCCGGATCCAACAGGTTCATGGTGTGTCCCTTCGGGCGGCCCGCCCTCCGGAGACGAGCCGCCCACGTGTGTCGTGGAAAAAGCGAAAGGCAGAGCCTCGTGGGGCTCTGCCTTGTGCCGGCTCGGGAGGTCGCCGCGGTCAGGTCACGGCGACCGGCTCACCCGGAGCCGGCGACGTAAACGCGAAATAGCGACGATCCATGTGCCGATGGTAACCGGCCGTGCACCTTGAGCGCCATCTACCGGAACCGTCCGTCTCGTTATTTGAGACGGACGGGAGGATATCCTCCTGGAATGGACCGGGAAGTAGCGAAATACCGGCAACATCCCACGGAGCCCGGCGTCGACCTGCTCAGCGCGCGCTTCGTCACCCACCGCTACACCCGGCACGCGCACGCGACGTACACGATCGGGCTGATCGAGTCCGGGGTCGAGGAGTTCCAGCACGCCGGGAGCCTGCTGCGGGTGACGTCGGGCCAGGTGGCCCTGCTGAACCCGCAGGTGGTGCACACCGGCCAGGCGGGCGTGCCGGAGGGCTGGCGCTACCGGGTGCTGTACCCGGCCGTGGACCTGGTGCGGGAGGTCGCCGCCGAGCTGGGCGCGCCCGGCGGCACGCCGCACTTCCCCGCGACGGTCGTGGACGACCCGGCGGTGGCCCGCCTGCTGCGCTCGGTCCACGCCAGCGCCGCGCGCGGCGACGCCCTCGCGTCGTCGTCCGCGCTGCGCACCGCGCTGGCCTCGGTGCTGAGACGGCACGCGGCCCGGCCGCCCCACGCGGACGACGAGGGCGCGGCGCCCCGGGCGGTGCGCGCCGCACGCGACCTGCTGCACGCGCGGCCGGACGACCCGCCGTCGCTGGACGAGCTCGCGGCGGCCGTGGGGAGCCGCCCGTTCGTGCTGCTGCGCGCGTTCCGCGCGGCATACGGCCTGCCGCCGCACGCGTATCTGACGAACCTGCGCGTGCAGCGGGCACGGGCCCTGCTGGACGCGGGCCTGCGTCCGGCCGAGGTGGCCACCGTGGTCGGCTTCACCGACCAGGCCCACCTGACACGCCACTTCAAACGCGTCGTCGGCGTCCCACCCGGCGCCTACGCCCTCGGCCGCACCGCCTGAGACCCCCGGCCTCTGCGCTTGCACGAGCCGATCATCCGGCCGCTCGCGCCGCTGCGCACGCGTTCCCCACGGCCGGCGGCCCGCCCCCGCACACGCACCAGCCGAACCTCCACCCCTGACACGCCACCGCGAACGCGCCGTTCGGCGTCCCGCCCACCCTCCGCGGGCGCGCCGCTCGAAGCCCCTCCCGTTCGTGCAATTTCGTGCAAGACGGTGGTGCGGGGCGGTTTCTAGGGTCGGGGCATGGATTCGACGACGCGGCCCGCGGTACGGGACGGGCTGGGTGTGGGGTTCGCGGTCGGGCTGTCCGGGGTGGCGTTCGGCGCCGCCGCGGTGGCCGCCGGGCTCAGTGTCGCGCAGGCGTGCGCGCTCAGCCTGGCGGCGTTCTCCGGGGCCTCGCAGTTCGCGCTGGTCGGCGTGGTGGCCGGCGGCGGGAACCTGATCGCCGGGGCGCTCGGCGCCGTGCTGCTCGGCGGGCGCAACACCCTGTACGGCCTTCGCCTCGCCGAGGCGCTGGGGGTGCGCGGCTGGCGGCGGGCGCTCACGGCGCACGTCGTCATCGACGAGACGACGGCCGTGGCCACCGCCCAGGACGGCCGCCGGGCGACGCGCGCCGGGTTCTGGGCGACCGCGATCAGCATCTTCATCGTGTGGAACGTGATGACGCTGCTGGGCGCGCTGGGCGCCTCACGACTGGGGAACCCGGACACGTACGGGCTCGACGTCGTGGGCCCGGCGGCGTTCCTCGCCCTGCTGTGGCCCCGTCTGCGGAGCGGCGCCGCCGAGCGGCGCGTCGCGGTCCTCGCCGCGCTGGTGGCGATCGCCACCACTCCCCTGCTGCCGCCGGGCATCCCGGTGATGCTCGCCGCGGTGGCCGCCCTCGCCGGCGTGTCGCGGCACCGCCCGCGCGACGCGGCCGACCCCGAACCCGAGCCCGTCCTGACCGGCGGCCGCGGGGAGGAGCGTTCATGAGCTCCGTGGGAGGCCGGAACACAGTGTGTTCCCTGACGGAGGAGTGCTCGTGAACGTGTGGATCGCCCTGCTCGCGACCGGGCTGGGATGCTACGGACTCAAGCTGGCGGGCCTGGTCGTGCCGCAGCGTGTCCTGGACGACCCGCGGATTCGCCGCTTCAGCGAACTGGTACCGGTCGCCCTGCTGACCGCGCTGGTCGTGGTCCAGACACTGGCGAGCGGCCGAACCCTCGAACTGGACGCGCCACGGCTGGCCGGCCTGGCCGCCGCCGTGATCGCCCTGCTCCTTCGCGCGCCGTTCCTGGTGGTACTCCTCGTCGCCGCCGCGCTCACGGCGGGCCTCCGCCTCCTCGGCGTCTGAGCGCCCCGGCGGCGAAGTCGCGGACCGCGCGGAACCGGCTGTCGCTCTGGCCGGGTCAGGCCATGCGCCCCTGCGGTTCCGTCGGACGGGGGGCGTTTCGCGGTCGATCTGGAACCTCGGTGACGAGCGCCGCGCGGCCATTCTGCTAAGGCGCCACCCGTCGCTTTGTAGAAAATTACCTCCTGACTCGATCGTTGACAGCGAAACTTTCCTTCTTCACTCTCAGGGGCACCCAGGCAGGCCTGCCACATCCCATCCCTCTCGGATCTACCGAACGGAGGCAGTCATGGGTTGCTCTAACAGCGGTGCACCCGCCTACGGCGAGATGTCGTGGTTCTGCTGCGGCGCCGCCTGGGGCCCCTGCGGCAGCGCCGGCGGCGGCGCCTGTGGAACCTGCAACTCCAGCTCCCACCAGTGCGCCTGGCCGAACGCCTCGGACGCGTGCTTCAACATCACCCGGCCCGACCAGTGTGGTGAGGGCCTGGCGCGGCGTACGTGCGGCCACGTCTTCTACGTCACCAGCCAGTGCAGCGGTTCGTGCGTCAGCGTCTCGATCGCCGACTGCGGTCCGGACACCAACTCGTTCTGCGGCGAGCGGACCTGCTGCGGCTCGGCCTGCGCCAGCAACCGGCTCATCGACCTGACGCCCTCCGCGTACAGCGCGATCGCCAGCCTCTCCACCGGTCTCTCCCCCGTACGCATCGACAGCTAGCCGGAGGCCCCGCCATGCCCAGTACCGACCGCCGCCGGTTCCTCAGCTCCGCGGTGCTCGGCGGCACCGCCGTCGCCGGCGCCACCGCGCTCGGCTCCCTCGCCCCGGAGACCGCGTTCGCCGCGCCGCGGATCGACCTCGATCCCGGCGCCCGCGACCCGAACTTCGCCGAAGGCCGGATCACCGCGATCAGCGGTTCCCTCCTCAAGGTCTCCGGCTCCGACAAGGCGCTGCACCGCGTCTACGTCACCCACGGCACGAGCGTCTGGAAGCTCCGCCCCACGACGTTCGACGAGATCAAGGTCGGTGACGGCCTGTACGCCCGCGGTGTGAAGATGCCCGACGGCGCGCTCGCCGCCGACGCCGTCTGGGTCAACATCGTCAACCTGGACGCCGCGATCACCGCGATCGACTCGGGCAGGCTGCACCTCGACCACCACGGCAACAAGGTCGTCGGCCACGTGGTGACCGGCACCACCGCCGCGGTCTACAACCACACGCCGGCCATCTCGGACCTGTCCGGGCTCCAGGTCGGCAAGCACGTCAAGGTGATCGGCGCCTGGCGGCCCGACACCAACGAGGTCGACATCGCGACCGTCTACGCCGGGATCTGAGGAGGGAGTTCACCATGCTCGAGTGGCCGGCGTCGGTCCAGCCCCTGTTCATCGGCGGCACACTGCTGTGGTCGGGCGGGCTCAAGTGCCTCGGCCGGTCCGCGCGGCGGTCCGCCGAACGCTCCGCGCTCCCCTCGTTGGTCGGCGAAGGCCGGGCCCTGGCCGCGTACCGGCTGACCGGGGCGCTGGAACTGGCGCTGGCCGCCGTGCTCCTGCTCCCGCCCGCGTACGCCGCGGAGGCGGTCGCGGCCGTCGTCCTCGGCGTGGGGTTCCTCGGGTACCTCACCTACGCCAAGGTGGCCGCACCGGACTCCTCCTGCGGCTGCCTCAGCAAGCGGCGTACGCCCGTGACCTGGCGTTCCTTCGCCCGCGCCGGGCTGGTCACGGCGGCGGCGCTGCTGGGCACGCAGGCGGACGCCTGGTGGGCCGGCGGGCTCGGCGCGGGCACCGCCGTCCTGCTCGTCGCCGAGGTGGCGGCCCTTCTCGCGCTGTCTCCGGAGGCGGACGGCCTGTGGCTGCTGCCGCTGCGGCGGCTGCGGATCCGCATGCGCCACCCGCTCGCCGACCGGTCGTTCGAGATGCCGCTGGAGTCCAGCCTGCAACAGCTCCTGGCCAGCCCGGCGTACCGGCAGGTCAGCCCGCTGCTCAGGTCGGGTCTGCGGGAGACGTGGGACGAGGAGGACACGCGGATCCTCTGCTACACGGCCGAGTACGAGGGCACCGCCGCCACCGCGGTCTTCGCCGTACCGCTGCGGCACTACCTCCCCGAGGAGGTCCGCGTGGCCCTCGTCGACGAGTCGTCTGAGAGCACGTTGCTGGTCGGAGTCTGACCGGCTTACGGCGGTGACCCGCGGCGCGGGTCACCGCCGTGCGCGTCAGGGCAGGATCTCGAACCGGGTGGCGATCTCACCGAACAGGGCGGCGTCCTCCTCGGGCACGGACGAGCCGAGCCCCAGGCAGAAGTGGACTCCGTCGACGGCGACGAAGTACTCACGGACCGCCCAGACCCGCCCCGCGTCATGCAGCGCGCACTCCAGGAGGGCTCCCTCCCGGCCACCGACCCGAGCGTCGGTGATCCGGAAGTCGGTGAACCCCGAGCTCTCCAGTGAGGTACGCGCGCCCGCCGCGATGTCGCCCGGGCTTCCCGTCCGCCGGTTCGGCGCGCGGAAGACGATCAGGCTGTGCCGGCGATCCGTGCGCTGGCCGAACCGCGCCGTCTCCCACGGGCTGTTCTTCAGGTTCGGCGGCCGCTCGTCCCAGTCCTCGGGGACCTGGACGGCGTAGCCGAACTGGGATTTCTCGATGCGCTGCCACGACATGGGCTGCTCCTCGGCGTCCATCCGCCGAAGGTGCCTGAGGGCAGCGGTGTAGGACTCGCCGGTACGGCGGGCGCGTTCGCGGACGCGGCGCTTGAAGTGCTTGTTCGCTGTCATCAGGGCCCTCGGCGAACCACGGGACTCGGCCCCCGGCGAGGAGCCCGTGGCGGGCGGATGACCAGCGATCCGGGAAGACCAGTCCCCTTTGCCTCCACCAGGCGGCCCTGCCGGGGAGGGCCGAAGGAGGTTCGGCGGTGGATCGACGCCGCCCTGAGGATAACCCCTCGCGCGCCGTACGGCCATCGGGGAGCGGGCGGCCTCAGGCGGGGCCGATGCCGCGCATGACCGTGGCGACGAGACCGTCGGTGAAGCCGGACGGGATCTCGATCTCCTCGGCGGGAACGCCGCGCAGGAGGTTCGGCAGGACCATCTCGTGGCAGGCGCCGACGATCATGACGGCGGCGGACTCGGGATCGGCGTCCGGCGCGAGGCGGCCGAGGTCGCGTTCCGCGCGCAGGTAGTCCGCGAGATGCGCGCGCAGGCCGCGGCCGCCGGCCATGGGGTTCGGCAGGCCGGCGAATCGCGTGAGCACCTTCGGCTGGGCGAGCAGGCCCGCGAAGGCCGGCAGGATCGCGACGTGCAGCCGCAGGCCGTGCTCGACGTAGGCCAGCAGGTTGTCCGCGACCTCGCCGGCGCCGGCGCGCGCCGGCGGCGTGCCCAGCGAGCGCTCGACGGAGCTCACGTGGGCGTGCAGCGCCTGGGCGAGCAGGTCCTCCTTGTCGGCGAAGTGGTTGTAGAGGACGCCGTCGGCGACCCTGGCCTCGCGGGCGATGTCGCGCACGGTCAGCCCGGCGGTGCCCCGCCGGGCCATGAGCGCCTCCGCGGCGGCGATCAGATGGTCGCGCAGGCTCTGGTCGCCGCCGCGCAGGGCGGACGCTCTTCTCGGTGACATCACGTCGCATCGTATTGGCGCCGCGCGCCGGCCGAGGGTCAGGGGCGCGTGGCCGTGATCAGCCAGGCGGCCCCGCGCAGCCGTACCGCGCCGTCCTTCTCGAAGGAGCGCATCGCCGTGGTCAGCGCGTCGCGCGCCCGGGAGGCGAGGGCCGGGCCCATCTGGTCCAGGGCGGACCGTACCGGCCCCCAGGCGCCGACGAAGGCGGCCGCGTCCTCCGCGTCGTGCCCCCACACCTGGGTGGCGTCGACGGGTGTGGACGTGACGTCCGTCAGGCCGGCGTCGGTGAAAAGCCGGCGGACGTGGTCGGGGTCGGCCAGCGACTCGGGTCCGCTCGCGCCGGGCGCGGAGGCGGGGCCTGACGAGCGCCGGCCGCCGACCGCGGCGAAGACCGTCCCCAGGTCGCTGTCACGGAGGTGCCGCAGGCTCAGGAAGGCCACCCGCCCGCCGGGCCGCAGCGCGCGGGCGACGTTGGCGAACGCGGCGACCGGATCGGCGAAGAACATGACGCCGAACCGGCTGACCGCCACGTCGAACGCCCCCTCGGGGAACGGGTGGACCTGGGCGTCGGCCTGCTCGAAGGTCACGTTGGCGACTCGCTCCTCGGCCGCGGTGGCCCGCGCCCGCTCCAGCATCGGCGCCGACAGGTCCACGCCGGTGGCGTGCCGGCCGCGCCGCGCGGCCAGCCGGGTGAGCTGGCCGTTGCCGCAGCCGATGTCCAGGACCCGATCGCCCGCGCCGATGGCGGCGGCCTCCAGCAGCGGCTCGTTGAAGCCGCTGTTCACGGCGTCGTAGCGGCTCTGGTTGGCGGCCCAGTGACCCCCTTCGTAGCCGTTCCACGCCTCGGCCTGCGCCGTGTTGACGATCGTCGTCATGACACTCCCCCGCCACATCGTTATGAACGTATGTTCATGAACGTACGTTCATAACGTCCTCGTCGTCAAGTGCGAGGGGTGTCCAGCGGCGGTACCCGACGACGGTCACGCCGGGAGTGGAGTAGTAGGGATCGGCGGCGAGGATGTCCCGCAGGCCGCGCTCGTCGGTACGGAAGACCAGCAGCGCCCCCGAGTCGTCGGCCCACGGTCCGGCCATCGTCAGGGTCCCCTCGGCGCGCAGGCGGGAAAGCCGCTCCCGGTGGGCCGGCCGCGCCGCGAGCCGTCGTTCGTCATCGTCGAAGACGAAGGGCGTTATGCCGTCTGTCAAGCTGTCCAGGCGCGTTCTGTCTCATGGCGGACTTCGGCTAGCTTCGACGCTTCACATCTCGCTTCTGGCTGCCGTTGCGGCAGACCTGGATCAGTAGGGCCAGGCGGGCGGCGCGCTCGGCGTCGGCGATCGCCCAGCACAGCGCAACGGTGATGATCGCGATTACGACAGCGCTGGCTGTCAGCACGGGCTCGTCGAAGGCGAGCAGTATCGGGGTGGCCGCCAGTCCCCCGGCGATCTTTAGCGTCACCAGGGCGCCCCGCTTCATGAGGGCGCCTTACTCCGGCGTGGGGCCTTCAGCTCGATTCGCAGGTGGCCCGCTCGGAGGAGTTGCCGCGCAGCGTAGAGGATCTGCTGCCACCGTCCCGCCCCGGCCAAGTCCCACAGTTCGCTGCGGAACTCTTCGGCGTATCTGGCTCGATCGCAACCGGGTAGCAGGCGTGTCGCGACCTGCAACAGTTGCCTCGCCGACCAAGCCGCGCCCTCGACCTGTCGGCGACCTCCGTCATGTCCGTTCGCTGGAAGCGCGCCGAGGATTTCCTTGAGTTCGCCGATCATGGGCAGGACGGCCTCGAAGACGTCGTTGCGGGGGCTGCCCGGCAGCTTCTGGTAGCGACCGATTACCCAGCGAACGGCTTGGTCAAGTTCTTCGCAGTGGCCGGTGGCCTGGGGGTGATCGGCGAAGTCGAGGACGTTGGTGAGGCTCTTGGCGGTGTGGAGGACATCCTTGGCCTTCATGAAGGTGCGGAGGTCGCTGTGGGTGTCACTGACCGCTTGGAGGGTCCGCTTGATGTCGTGGGCGAGTTCGCGATCGCTGAGGGGCATGGTCATGCCGCACCACCGGCAGGCCGGGGGCGGAGCCCAGGAAGCGCGTTGACCGAGGTGCGGGCGGTAGCCAGAGCGTCTCGGGCTCGTTCGGCGCCGTCGGGAGTGAGCCGGTAGTAGCGGCGCCGAGGGCGGCCCTGCTCGTGGGGGTTACCGTCCTCCCAGCGGGATTCCACCCACCCCAGGCCCTCAAGCCGTGCCAGGATCGGATGGATCGTACCGCTGGCCAGGTTCGCCGCTGCGCAGATCTGCAGCCCGTACTTCTCCTGGTCGGGATCCTCAAGTAGTGCCCGCAGCACCAGCTGCGTCGTGAGTGTCATCCGTGGGACAGACCGTTGGGGCATGCCCTTACTCTACCTAGCCCTAGGTAGAGTACAAGTTAGAGGGGTCCGCCCGTCCCGCCGGCTTTCGATCGTCGAACGCAACCGCAGGATTCCCCGGAGTTCGAGTGAACTGAAGGGTCTTCACGATGAACCCATGGGCCTTCAGGCTCTATGGCGGATTCAGGCCCTTGGGTTCGGTGGAACCCAAGGGCCTGCGTTCTACCCCGAACCGTGTCCCCAGCCGCCGAGTAGGTGATCTACAGGTTCTCGATATAGCTGGCGGCGATCTCGTCGGGCGGGCTGGTGTAGAGGCGTAGCGGTTGTTAGGAGAATTCGTACCCGGTGAAGTCGGTGACGTGGACGTATCCGATGCGCTGGTAGAGGGCGTTGCTGGTGGGGTTGGTCGGGTCTGCGAACAGGACGACGTCCGTCGCTCCTGCGGTCAGCGCGGCTCTGCTCACCTCGACCGTCACGGCGCCCGCGTAGCCGCGGCTCCGGAAGGGTGCCGGGGTGAAGACGGGGTCCACCCGGACCATGCCGGCGACCATCGACGTCGAGCCCGCCATGGAGACGAGGGTGCCGTCCGGGGTCTCCCAGAAGGTGAAGTGCTTGTCCGCGAAACGCGTATCGGCCCAGGAGCCGGCATCAATCGCGTCTATGGAGACGCTCTCTCCGACGTTGGCGCAGAACTCACGGCACCAGCGCACGACCCGCTCATGGTCCTGCTTCCCCTCGACGCGGCCCCGGCCCTCCGGGCGCGGCTGAGGTGGGGTGAGTGCGCCGAGATGGTAGAGATGAGCCCGCCAGAAGGGCACCGGCGCTGCACCCGTGTGCTGCCGCCATGCCTCGGCGAACGCGGTGGCGGTGTCGTGGTCCGCGATGACGCCGGAGGGTGAGTGGCCGAGGCCGACCAAGTGAGCGGCGAGGGTGCCGGCCTGCTCGGTAGAGAGTGGGGTGAGGGTCAGGCGGTCGCGCGGAGTGCGGTAGAAGATGGCGCGGACCTTGCCCTCTGACTCCAGCCGGCCGAAGAGGGTGGATTCGGTGCTGTGCCCGTTCGCCGCGCGTGTTCGCAGTCTCTCGATGTCCGTCAGCAGCGTGTTGTGCAGGGCGGGACGTGAGCGCAGGAAGTCTCCCGCTTGGGCGAGGAAGTCTTCGACGTCTTCGGTGAGGTGCCAGTCATCTGGGCGCATGCTGCATGATCCCCCTGCCGGATCTGCCCCCGACCGCGGCCCGAGCCAGCACGAACCCTGCCAGCACATCGGTCTCGAGCCCCACCAGCTCCTCACCGGTGGCCGGAGGACGAGCCTCCCGAAGATCCCGCACGACCGCCAGGCTCAATCGGACCTCCTCGCCTTCATGCATTGGACACAACCGATTACGGAGACGGGTGTTTAGGAATCCTGAGCTGGCTTCACCTAACGGAACCCGCATAGATCAAGAGGAAAGAGCCAGGTCCTGGGACTACAGGGACGAGGAGGGCGCCAACGAACTCGAGGGTTATTTCTTAGTCCGCCGAAGGCTGGATCCCACCAGGACTGGCCGCCCGTCTTTAGGGCGCCCAACGCTTCGGCGAGCGACGGGGCGCCGGCGCTGTATCGGCCGATACTCCGGTTCATGCCGGATGACGTCGCGACGCTGCGGGCCGTGCCGCTCTTCGCCGGCCTGGACCGGCGGCGGCTCACCTCCCTGCCCGGCCGGTCCACCGCCCGCACCGTCACCGCCGGTACGGTCGTCGCCCTGCGGGGCGACCCGGCCGGCCACCTCATCGTCGTGGAGGCCGGCGCGGGGACGGCGGCTGCGGCTCGGGGAGTTCGCGGCGCCGTGCACGGTCGACAAGGCCGCCGTCCTGGCCGGCCGGACCCACACCGCGACATGGCTCGCGGCGACCCGCACGCGGATCCGGCTCGTCCCGGCGGGCGACCTGCTCACGCTCATCGACGAGGTGCCCGGCGTGCGCCACCACGTCCTGCGCCACCTGGCCGGCCGGCTGCACGACCGCCAGGACGACCTGGTGCGGGTCGCGTTCGGCGACACGACCGCACGCGTCGCCGGCCGGCTCGCGCGCGCCGCCGTACGGCCCGGCGACCGGGTGATCCTCCCCGGATCTCAGACCGGCCTCGCCGAGAGCGTCGGCGCGTCCCGTGTGGCGGTCAACCGCGCGCTGAGCGCGCCGGCCACCGCTTCGATGGTCGCGCTCGCCTCCTCACTCACTACGCGGACGGCTCGTCCCTCACCGCCCACTCCGCTCGCTCGTCGGCTCGCCGCTCGTATCGATGGTCGCGCTCGCCTCCTCACTCACTACGCGGACGGCTCGTCCCTCACCGCCCACTCCGCTCGCTCGTCGGCTCGCCGCTCGTGGGGCTCGTGCGGACCGAGCCCGGCGCGGTCGTCGTCCTGGCCCCCAAAGAACTCGCGGCACTCGCGGCCGAGTGATCCGGGCCGGCCGCGCCGGTCAGGACTCGGCGGCGGCGACCTCGAGGGCGTGGGCCAGGTCGTCCGGGTAGGGGCTCTCGAACTCCACCCAGTGCCCGTCGGACGGGTGGTCGAACCCGAGGCGGACCGCGTGCAGCCACTGCCGCCGCAGCCCCAGCCGCGCCGCGAGCGTCGGGTCGGCGCCGTACGCGAGATCACCCGCGCACGGATGGCGTACGGCGGACATGTGCACCCGGATCTGGTGGGTGCGGCCGGTCTCCAGCTTGATGTCGAGCAGGCTGAGCGCGCGGAACGCCTCGATCGTGTCGTAGTGCGTCACCGAGGGGCGCCCGCCCGCGACGACGGCGAACCGGCCGTCGCCGGAGGGGTGCCGGTCGATGGGCGCGTCGATCGTGCCCCGCAGCGGGTCCGGATGTCCCTGGACGAGCGCCTGGTAGCGCTTGTCGACCGTGCGCTCCTTGAAGGCGCGCTTCAGCATGGAGTAGGCCAGCTCGCTCTTGGCCACGACCATCGCGCCGGTGGTGTTCGCGTCGAGGCGGTGGACGATGCCCTGGCGCTCGGCGGCTCCGCTGGTGGCGACCGTGTGGCCGGAACCGAGCAGCCCCTCCAGCACCGTGGGCCCCGTCCAGCCGGGGGTCGGGTGGGCGGCGACGCCGATCGGCTTGTTCACCACGACGATGTCGGCGTCCTCGTACAGGATGGTCATGCCCGGCACCGGCTCCGGCCGCGGCTTCGGCGCCGACGGCGGGGCGGGCAGGGTGACCTCGAGCCAGGACCCCGCCTGCATGCGGTCGGACTTGGCGCCGGCCTGGCCGTCGACGAGCACGTCGCCGGCGGCGATCACCTCGGCGGCGCGGGTGCGCGAGAGCCCGAACAACCGCGCGAGCGCCGCGTCGAGGCGCTCGCCCTCGAGCCCGTCGGGCACGGGCAGGCTGCGATGCTCGGCCATCAGTGTTCGGCGTCCGGTCGGGGGCCGCCGCTCTGGTCGTCGCCGGCCACCGAGGCCTCCCGCCGGTCCGCGGCCGGCGTCTCCGGCTCGGCGGCCTCGCCGGGCGCACCGGCCTCGGGCTGCTCGGGTTTCTCAGGTTTCTCAGGTTTCTCGGGCTCGTCGTCGCGCTGCACCGTGCCGTCCACCTGCAGACCTCGCGAGGCGAGCAGGACGGCCAGCACGCCGCCGCAGACGATCGACGCGTCGGCCAGGTTGAACACCGGCCAGTGCGGCAGCTCGATCCAGTCGACCACGTGCCCGCGGAACACCCCGGGCGAGCGGAACAGGCGGTCGGCGAGGTTGCCCAGGGCACCGCCGAGCAGCAGGCCGAGCGTGACGGCCCACGGCAGGCTGCGCAGCCGCCGCGCGTAGCGCAGGATGGCCACGACCACGCCCGCCGCGATCACGGTGAACACCAGCGTCATGCCGGTGCCGATGTTGAAGGCGGCACCGCTGTTGCGGATCACCCGCAGGGTCAGCAGGCCGCCGAGCAGCTCGACGGGCTGCGGCCGGTCGGGCAGCGTCGCCACCACGATCGCCTTGCTGATCACGTCGAGCGCGAACGCGGCGATCGCGATGGCGACGAGCACGCCGATACGCCGTGGCCGGACGCCGGCGTCTTGCCCTGGGTTCATGGCGTCGCTCAGCGACGCTCCTCTCTCTGTTTGCATATCACGCATAGGGTCGCACGCGGGAAGGCCTGCAGGCGCGCCTTCCCGATCGGCTGCCCGCACGACTCGCACACACCATAGGTGCCCTGGCCGATCCGGTCGACCGCGCGCTCGTTCTGCGCGAGCAGATCCCGCGCGTTGTAGGTGAGCGCCATCTCGTGCTCACGCTCGAACGTCTTGGCCCCGGCGTCGGCCTGGTCGTCGCCGGCCCCCTCCGTCACATCGTTCATCCGCTCGGCGATCTGCGACTCGGCCGCGGCGATCTCCGAACGCAGAGCCGTCATCTCCAGTTCCAGCCGGTCACGTACGTCGGCGAGCTCGCCCGCCGTCCAGTGACCTTCCCCCTGGCGGACCGGCAACCGCTTGGCGGTCGCCGGGGAGATCTTTCGTCCCGTCGCGGACGCGCGCCGTGTGCCGGTGCGTGTCGCGCGAGGCGCCTCAGCCGTGGGATTCCTATCCTTCGGGCCGGCAGTGCCGTCCATAGTCGGGCCCCCCTTGCGCCGATCATCTCTGGCAGTGCGGGAAGCATAGGTCGCGCGTCATCGAGACGGCAAATGACCAGGTCTTGTAACACGCCGCATATGTCCTAATACAGGCGGTTAGCAAAGCCGACGCCGACCGGCCGCTTACCCAAACTTGGCGCGGAACGCCGGTCCGAACGCCGTCGTTCAACCGCCAAACATCCGATTTTCCCCGATCACCCGACCGAAAACCCCCGGACGCGACCGGGTCCTGTACGCCGCCCGTACATAACCGGGAAGAAGTCATCGCCCTCTGTGCGTTATGGTCGCTATCGGCAAGGCGTTGATGGGGACACCTGCCGCCGTACGCAACCATGAGCGACCCGGAGACGGTGCGAGTCCGGGGGTGTGCCCGGCGATCTGATCACCCCGTAGCCGCCGGCAGAACGGTCACCTCGACCCAGTAGACCCGGCCGCCGAGCATGAATGAGCGGGTCGCTCCCTTTCCGGGGCGGCCAAGGAGGGTGGTACCGCGGGGCCCACGCGCCTCGTCCCTCCGGTCCACGTGTCAATGCCGTGTCGCCGGAGGAGTCCCATGGCCGAAGAGCTGCGAGCGCGCCGGATGCGCGCCCTTCCCACCCAGGTCGACCTGCCCGCCCTGGAGCGCGAGGTGCTCACGCGCTGGCGCGAGGACAAGGTCTTCGAGCGTTCGCTCGACCAGACCGCCGGCGGAGACCCCTGGGTCTTCTACGAGGGCCCCCCGACCGCCAACGGCATGCCCGGCGTGCACCACGTCGAGGCGCGCGTGTTCAAGGACCTGTTCCCCCGGTTCAAGACCATGAAGGGCTTCCACGTCCGCCGCAAGGCCGGCTGGGACTGCCACGGACTGCCCGTCGAGGTGGCCGTGGAGCGCGAGCTGGGCCTGACCGGCAAGAAGGACATCGAGGAGTACGGCGTCGCCGAGTTCAACGCCCGGTGCCGCGAGTCGGTGCTCCGCCACGTCGACGCGTTCGAGGCGATGACCGAGCGCATGGGCTACTGGGTCGACCTCGCGCAGGCGTACCGCACCATGGATCCCGAGTACGTCGAGTCCGTCTGGTGGTCGCTCAAGGTCGTCTTCGACAAGGGCCTGCTGGTCCGCGACCACCGCATCAGCCCGTACTGCCCGCGCTGCGGCACTCCCCTGTCCGACCACGAGCTCGGCCAGCCGGGCGGCTACGAGACCGTCACCGACCCGACGGTGACCGTGCGCTTCCCGCTCGCCGAGGGGCCGCTCGAGGGCACCGACCTGCTCGTGTGGACCACGACGCCCTGGACCCTCGTCTCCAACACCGCCGTGGCCGTCCACCCGGACGTGACGTACGTGGTCGCGGCGCGCTCCGGCGAGCCCGGCCGCGTGATCGTCGCGGAGCCGCTGTTCGCCCGCGTCCTCGGCGAGGGCTGGCACATCGTCTCCCGGCACTCCGGGTCCGAGCTGGCCGGCACCGCCTACCGGCCCCCGTTCGACCTGGTGGAGGTGCCCGACGCCCACCGGGTGCTGACCGCCGACTTCGTCACCACCGAGGACGGCACCGGCCTGGTGCACCTGGCGCCCGCGTTCGGCGCCGACGACTTCAACGCCTGCCGCGCCGCCGGGCTGCCCGTCGTGAACCCGGTCCGGCCGGACGGCCACTTCGACCTCACCGTGCCGCTCGTCGGCGGTGTCTTCTTCCGCGACGCCAACCCGCGCCTCATCGAGGAGCTGAAGGAGCGCGGCCGGCTCTTCCGCACCGAGGCGTACGAGCACAGCTACCCGCACTGCTGGCGCTGCCACACGCCGCTCCTGTACTACGCGCTGCCCGCCTGGTACATCAAGACGACCGTGATCAAGGACCGGCTGCTGGAGGAGAACGCCGCCACCAACTGGTTCCCCGAGACGATCAAGGAGGGCCGGTACGGCGAGTGGCTGCGCAACAACGTCGACTGGTCGCTGTCGCGCAGCCGCTACTGGGGCACTCCCCTGCCGCTGTGGCTGTGCGCCGCGGACCACGTGACGTGCGTGGGGTCGCTGAAGGAGCTCGGCGAACTGGCCGGTACGGACCTGAGCGCGCTCGACCCGCACCGCCCGTACGTCGACGACGTCACCTTCGCCTGCCCCGAGTGCGGTGACGAGGCCCGCCGCGTGCCCGACGTCATCGACGCGTGGTACGACTCCGGCTCGATGCCGTTCGCCCAGTGGGGCGCCCCGCACCGGCAGAAGGAGACGTTCGAGTCGTCCTACCCCGCGCAGTACGTCTGCGAGGCGATCGACCAGACCCGCGGCTGGTTCTACTCCATGATGACGGTCGGCACGCTGGTCTTCGACCGCTCGTCGTATGAGAACGTCGTCTGCCTCGGGCACATCCTCGCCGAGGACGGCCGCAAGATGAGCAAGCACCTCGGCAACGTCCTGGAGCCGATCCCGCTCATGGACAAGCACGGCGCCGACGCGCTGCGCTGGTACATGGCGGCGGCCGGCCAGCCGTGGGCGGCCCGCCGGGTCGGCGACGCGGCGCTGGAGGAGATCGTCCGCAAGGTGCTCCTCACGTACTGGAACACCGTCTCCTTCTTCGTCCTCTACGCGAACGCCTCGGACTGGACGACCGAGACGCCGGCCCCGGCGCCCGCGGACCGTCCGCTGCTGGACCGCTGGGTGCTCGCCGAGCTGCACCGGACCGTACGCGAGGTCGACGAGGCCCTGGAGGGCTTCGACACGACGGCGGCCGGGCGGCGGCTCACCGAGTTCATCGACGACCTGTCCAACTGGTACGTCCGCCGGTCCCGACGCCGGTTCTGGGAGGGCCCGGAGGGCGGGCCGGCCAACGCCGCCGCCTTCGCGACCCTGTACGAGTGCCTGGAGACGCTGAGCCGGCTGATGGCGCCGATGGCCCCGTTCCTGACCGACTACGTTTGGAACGTGCTACGCCGGGACGACGCCCCGGACTCGGTGCACCTGGCGAGCTGGCCGACGGTGGACGAGACGCTGGTCGACCCCGCGCTGAGCGAGCAGATGGCGCTCGTACGGCGGCTGGTCGAGCTGGGCCGCGCGGCGCGGGCCTCCTCCGCCGTCCGTACCCGCCAGCCGCTCGGCCGCGCTCTGGTCGGCGCGCCGGGCTGGGACACGCTGCCCGGCGAGCTCCGCGCGCAGATCGCCGACGAGCTGAACGTCCAGGGGTTCGACACCCTCGCCTCGATCGGCCGTGACCTCGTGGAGTACGTCGTCAAGCCGAACTTCCGCGAGCTGGGCAAGCGGTTCGGCAAGCAGACGCCGCAGGTCGCCCAGGCGATCACGTCCGCCGAGCCCGCGGCTCTCACTCACGCGCTGCGCGAGTCCTTCACCGCGACGGTCGACGCGCCGGAGGTCGGCAAGGTCGAACTGACCCCGTCCGACGTGATCGTCACCGAGCGGCCGCTGAGCGGCTGGGCGGTGGAGAGCGCCGCCGGGGAGACGATCGGCCTGGACCTGACCGTCACGCCGGAACTCCGCCGCGCCGGTCTCGTACGCGAGGTGATCCGCCTGGTGCAGGACGCCCGCAAGAACGCCGGCCTGGAGATCACCGACCGGATCGAGCTGTGGTGGCGCACCACGGACGCCGACCTGGACGAGGCCCTGACCGAACACGGTGCCGAGGTGGCGAGCGAGGTGCTCGCGAACACCTGGCACGACGACGAGCCGGAGGAGGAGCTCCCGTCGAACCGGGACGACGGCCTGCGCCTCACCTTCTGGCTGCGCAAGGCGTCCTGACACTTCGCGGGGGGCGGGGTCGCCGTGGGCGGCCCCGCCTCCGTTCACGTACGGCCGTCAGAGCGCGGCGGCGTAGGCCTCGGCCAGGCGTTCCATCACGCTCGGGCCGTCGCGTTCCGGCGGCGGCGCGCCGAGATGGATGGTCCGCAGCTCGGCCATGAACTCGGCCCACAGCTCCGGGCCGCCGGCGGCGAGGAGCTCCGCCCGCACGCGCAGCCGCTTCGTGGTCGGCCGGTGGCGCACCCCCCAGTCGCCGAGCTGCGCGAAGACGGGCACCAGCTGGATCGCCGCCTCGGTCAGGCTGTAGGCCGCCCGCCGTCCCGGCCCCGCGTCCTCGCGGGTCAGCAGGCCGGCGTTCACCAGCCGTTTCAACCGGTCGGCGAGGATATTGGAGGCGATCCCCTCCTCCGAACCTGCGAGCAGCTCCCTGAAGTAGCGCCGGCTCCCGAACATGACGTCCCGCAGCACGAGCAGACTCCAGCCGTCGCCGAACGCCTCGACCGCGGCGTTGATCGGACATCCCGAACGCGCTGACTGCACCAACGCAGATCCCTCCCTCATCCGATTGCAATATACAACCGGATGACCTAATGTCGCCTTACCGATTGCAAAATGCAAGCAGATGGCGGAGGCGATGATGGGCGACACCGAGCGGCAGATCGCGGGCGGGAAGGTGCTCTGGCACTTCACGATGTCGCTGGACGGCTTCGTGGCGGGGCCGGACCACGCGATGGACTGGATGGCCGGCACCTCGTTCCGGCCCGGCCTGGTCGACGAGTACGTCGAGACCACGGGCGCCATCCTCGGCGGGCGAGACGGCTGGGACGCCGCGATCGATGACAAGCGCCCGTACGGCGGCGCCTGGGAGGGACCGATCTTCGTGCTCACCCACCACCCCGAGGACGCGACGCCCGCCGAAGGGGTCACGTTCCTGAACTGCGACCCGGCGGAGGCGGTGCGCATCGGGCTGGAAGCGGCCGGCGGCAAGAACCTCGAGGTGTTCTCGCCCACCATCGGGCGTCGGCTTCTCGAACTGGGCCTGATCGACGAGATCGACCTGCACGTCGCCCCGGTCCTGCTCGGCGACGGCATCCGGCTGTACGACAACCCCGGCGGTGAGCCCGTCCGCCTGCACCGGGTGGGCGAAGGCGACCCCACGTCGGCCGTGAACGTACGGTACCGGCCCACCCCGACGGTCTAGGGCCCTAGCCGCGCCGGCGGCGGCGTAGTGCGCGCTGCTGGTCGCGGAACTCGCGGTGGATCTCGCGCTGCTTCTCGCGGAACTCCAGGTGGATGCGGCGCTGTTCCTCGTGGAGCGTGCGGTGGTCCGGCTTGCCGGACAGGTCGGCGCCGTCCGCGGTCCGGCGCTTCACGTCCACGCCGCCGAGCAGGTTGAATCCGGTGAGCCGGACGACCGGGGCGGCCGCGTCGACCGTGTCCTCCGACGGCAGTGACGTGCCGCCGAGCACCGCGGCGATCGAGTTCACCACGCGCACGCCCGGCGGAACGGTGATCTGCACGCCGCCCATGACGGTGACGATGTTGATCGTGACCTCGCGCTGCGACAGCACCGCCTGCCGGAGGTCGAGCTCGACGCCGCCGCAGACCGCGACCACGTTGGTCCGGGGCTCGATCAGCCAGCGTCCCCGCCGATCGGCGCCGCTGAAGATCGCGACGATGTTCGGCGTGCCGGACTGGGGCGGGGGCAGGTCGTCACGGACGGACGGCCCGGTCTCCGGCGGGCGCACGCCGCCGGTCGCCGGCAGGTCCTCCACGATCGGCGCCAGCTCGGCATACGTCTTCGCCTCGTAGACCGCGTCGAGGCGTTCGGCGTGTTCCTCGGCCGTCAGCCGGCCCTCGGCCAGCGCCTCCCGCAGTTGTTCGGCGACCCGATCGCGGTCGGCGTCCGAGGCGCGCATGCGCGCCGGATCGGGCTCGGAAGGCTTTCCTGAAAGCTCCACAGGGGCATCATTCCGCACGAGGCAGGAAGAGCCAACGCGGAGAGCGCTTCCGGAGGCAGCGGCGCCGTTCCGTCGCCCCGCCCTCACCGCCGGCCGCACGATTCCGGGTTGCCGTCGGCCGCCGGAGGACGTTAGCGTCCGCGGCCGTGGACACCTTCCGTGCCGGCCGGCAGCTTCGGCTGATCGCCGAAGTGCTGGCGACGAGTGCGGCATGCGAGGTTCCGGTCTGGCTCCGGGGCGGCTGGGCGATGGACTTCTTCCTCGGCGAGGTGACACGGGACCACCGTGACATCGACTGGTTCGCCTGGGCCGGTGACGCGGAACGTCTGGGCGCGGAGCTCGCCCGGCGGGGGTACCGGCCGGTGGCGGGCCTGCCGCCGGAGCAGCAGCTCGACATGCTCAAGGACGGGCAGGAGCTGAGCTTCAACCTGATCCGCCGCGACGGATCGGGACGCGTCGTGGTCGGGGGTGGCCCGTGGGCGGGCTCGCCGTGGCCGGAGGACCTGCTGGAGCCGCACACCGGCCGCATCGGGAGCCTCTCCTGTCCGATCATCGCTCCCCGTGCGCAGATCGAGATCAAGCGGATGATGCCGGTCTGGGTGCCGGGCAGTCCGCGCCGCGCCAAGGACGCCGAGGACATCGCGCGCCTTGAAGCGGCCCTTGCCGCAGGCGGGCCCGAACGTCCACCTCCGTAGGACGCACCGCCTTCCGGCGCCTGGCCGTTACCGGCGGAGGCCGGTCCCGCGCATACGAAAAGGACCCGGGCGGAGCCGGGTCCTCTGCGGTGTGGGCGAGCTCAGTAGGAGTCGTCCGAGGGATCCTTGTCGGGCTGGCACACCAGGCAGGGGGTGCAGCCGCGCTCCTTCGCCTCGGTACGGGTCAGCGACTCCAGGTCGTCGGCGTCGTCCGCGATGTCCTCGATGAGGGCGCAGTTGGGACGGTGGTAGCGCTTGGTGCCGCTCAGGATGCGGACGAGCGAGTCGTCCGACGCCGCGTCGTCCTCGGAGGCGTCGTCGTCAGAGGCGTCGTCGGCGGAGGCGTCGGACTCGGCGTCGTCGGCCGGCTTCGGCGTCTCGTCCTCGTCCTCGTCCTCGTCGCCGGTCGCGGACTCGTCCGTGTCGGCGGGCTCCTCGTCGGCCTGGTCGTCGGGCCGGTCCTCGGCCTCGTCGGCCGCCCGGTCGTCGGCGTCGTCGGACCGGCCGGTCTCGGTCACCGCCGTTTCGGCCGAATCCGTCTCGGCCGAGTCCGTCTCCGCGGGGGCCTCGGCGGCCGGCTCATCCTCGGTCTCGGACGGCTGCTCCGCCGTCTCGGAGTCCTCCACGGCCTCCGGCTCCTCGGCGGCCTCCGGCTCCGACGGCGCCGGGGTGGCGGCCTCGGGCTCGGCGGGCTCCTCGGCGCGGGCCGCGTCGTCGTCCTCGGCGGGCGTCTCGTCGCTGGTGCTGGCGTCGTCCCGGTCCAGCGGCTCGAAGAACGACCGGCTGCGCGCCAGCGGTCGTTCGGCGGCCGGTTCGGACGGCTCCTCGGCGACCTCCGACTGCGGCTCCGCGTCGGTCTCCTGGTCGGTGTGGTGGTCGGCCTCGTGGAGGGTGTCGGCTTCGGACGTCACGGTCGACTCGGCCGCCGCTGGGGACTCGGCTGCGGGTGCGGTCTCGTCGTCGTCGAGCCGGGTGACGGGCAGATCCGTGCGCGTCACCGAGGCCGGGTCGTCGGCCCTGGGAGCGGTGAGCTCGGCGGTGTCCGCCGCGGTCTCCAGGGACTCGGTGGGGCGGGCGTCCTCGGGGGACGCGGGTGTCTCGGCGGCGGGCTCGGTCTCCGTGACCGCCGCTCGGGCCGCCAATGCCGTGTCGGGGAGACAGGCCGTACAGGCGGTGAAGCCCTCCTCGCGCGCCTCGACGTAGGTGAGCTCCTCCTTGTCGCGGCCCGCCAGCTGGCGGCAGGTCTCCAGGTGGTAGCGCTTACGGCCGGGGATCACATAGACGCTCGTCTCGGGGGGCACGTCGATCGCGGTCGTCGGGACCACCGAGACCGGTGCCTCCTCGCCCGCGCCCACGCGTGCCTTCGCCTTGGCCGTACGGGCGGTCTTGGACCGCGCCGCGGACCTCTTGGCGGACGACTCCGCCTCGGCGCTGCCGAACAGCTCCTTGCGGCGTAGGAACACCCCGATGGCTAGGCAGAGGGCGGAGATGATGCTGATCCCGATGGAGACGTAGATCAGTTTCAGTCCGTCAAGCCCCGCAACCTCGTGCCCGGTGTTGCCCGTGACGATGCCCGTGACTAGCAGGGCGATCGCCAGGACGACGAGCACACCACTCAGGATGATCACGCAGGTCTCCCTCTAACCGACCGTCGTACGGAGATGCGCAGCAACGCTAGCGCAACTTCGGCCGATTCGGTCGCCTCCAACCGGCTACCACTTTGTTCGAGGCTGGACATTCGCCTCTCGCGACGCGCGCTTGATCAGCGGCGGTCGTGCGGCGGGTTGTCGGCGGTGTGGAAACCTCCGGTGGCGTGCTGGGCGTGCTGCGGCTCGGGCTGGTGCTGCGGGAAGGGATTCTGGCCGGTGTTGGCCGGTCCGACCGACGGCTGGCCGTTGCGCA
The DNA here is from genome assembly GCF_050936355.1 of Actinoallomurus sp. CA-142502. Taxonomy (NCBI): domain Bacteria; kingdom Bacillati; phylum Actinomycetota; class Actinomycetes; order Streptosporangiales; family Thermomonosporaceae; genus Actinoallomurus; species Actinoallomurus sp. CA-142502. Next base: position 4,064,563 of record NZ_JBNJMY010000001.1, on the reverse strand, counting down.
CCTCGGCGTGCTGGGGCATGGAGGGCTGTGCGGGCTGCGGACCCGTGCCGCCCGGGCCGACGCCGAACGGCGCGTTCTGGCTGGCTCCGGCCTCCAGCTCGCGCAGCTGGCCCTCGAGGTAGGCCTTCAGGCGGCTGCGGTATTCACGCTCGAAGGCGTTGAGGTCGTCGACCATGCGCTCGAGCTCTTCGCGCTGCTGCACGAGGGAGCCCATCGCCTGACGGTGGCGGTCCTGGGCGTCGCGCTCGAGCGACTCGGCGCGGGCTCGGGCCTCGCTGACGATCTGCTCGGACTGCCGGCGGGCCTTGCCGAGGATCTCCTCGGCCTCGCGGCGGGCGCGGCCCAGCGTCTCGTCGGCCTCGCGGCGCGCGTCGGCGATCGCCTGGTCGGCCGTCTGCTGCGCGAGCGCGAGCACGCGGGCGGCCGTGTCCATGTTGTCCTCACCCGGGCTGCTCACCGGCGCGGGCGGCTGCGGCGCGACCGGGGGTATGCCGAGGCTGCCCAGCATCGGCTCCGGCTCCGGCTTGGGCTCCGGAGGCTTGGGCGGCTCGGGCATGTGCGTCATCTCGGGCTTGGGCTCGACGATGGGAGCGGCCATCGCCGGAACCTTGCCACGAAGGCACTCGGCGAGCTTGGCCCGCAGCTCCTCGTTCTCCTGGATGAGCCGGTCGAGCTCCGCCTCGACCTCGTCGAGGAAAGCGTCGACCTCCTCTTCGTCGTAGCCCGGCCGAAGCCGGGTGGTACTGAACTGCTTGTTCCGCACATCCGCGGGTGTCAGCGGCATCTGGTCTCCTTGGCGCGCTTGGAGTCTGTCCCCGAACGGACGGTACCCGATCAGAGCGGCTGGACGACGATGATCAAGAACCAGACCATGAAGAAGAGGACCGTGAAGCTCAGGTCGAACGCAACGTTACCCAGCCGAACGGACGGGATGAAACGGCGTAGCAGTCTAAGGGGTGGATCGGTGACCGTGTAAGTGGTCTCCGCCAACACCAGCACCACCCCGGTAGGCCTCCACGACCGGGCGAACGCCTGAAGCGTCTCGAGTACCAGCCTGCCGATGAGGAAGAGCAGGAACAGGTAGAGCGGGATGCTCAGGTAGCTTCCAAGGTTCACGAACACTCTCGCATGTGGCTGTCAGCTCTGATTGAAGAACCCTCGTTCTGCCATACGGGCCTTGTCTTCGGCGGTCACCTCGACATTGGCTGGGGACAACAGGAACACCTTGTTCGTAACACGCTCGATGCTTCCGTGCAGGCCGAATATGAGACCAGCCGCGAAGTCGACGAGACGCTTCGCGTCGCTGTCGACCATCTCGGTGAGATTCATGATCACCGGGGTCCCTTCCCGGAAGTGCTCTCCGATCGTGCGGGCCTCGTTGTAGGTCCTGGGATGAAGCGTAGTGATTCGAGCGAGGTCTGACACCGCCGACTCGGCAAGAGGCGGCCGACGCTCCGAGACGAACGCCTTGTGATCGCCTTCCGCCTGGTCCGGGGCTCCCGTGGACTGCTGAGGGGATGACTCGTCGTCGGCACGATCCACCCGGCGACGGTCCGCGGCATCGTCGTCGTAGATGTCGTACTCGTCGTACTCATCATCGTAGCGATCGTCCTCCACAAGGCCGAGGTAGACCGCCATCTTGCGCATCGCGCTGGCCATACGCCCCCTCCGTCGTCCACCGACAAGAGATCCCTGCGGGAAGCTTCCACTGGTCGATCGTTACGTTTGAACACGGACACCAAGGTCCACTGTGGGGACATTACCTGACGATTGCCCGTCGACCTCCGAGCAACGCCGTACCAATGCGGACGTGTGTCGCGCCACTCACGATCGCGTGCTCCAAATCACCGCTCATGCCCGCCGATACCGTTTTGGCGTCCGGATAGACGGCGCGCAGAGAATCGGAGATCTCCGCCAGACGAGCGAATGCGGGGGCCGGGTCGGCGCCGAGCGGCGCCACCGCCATCAGCCCGCCGAGCCGGAGCCCCTTGGCGGCGCTGAGCGCCTCAGCGAGCGCGAGCACCCCGTCGGGCCGTACGCCGCCGCGGCCGCCCTCCGCCGTACCGGCCTCGTCCAGGGAGACCTGGATGAGACAGCGCGGCGAACGCCCGGCGTCGGTCGCGGCCCGTGACAGCGCGTTCACCAGCCGCGCCCGGTCGACCGAGTGGATCACATCGGCGTACGAGACGACGGAGCGGGCCTTGTTCGTCTGCAGCTGTCCGACGAAGTGCCAGGTCAGATCGAGGTCGCGGCAGTCGTACACCTTGGCGGCCGCCTCCTGGTCGCGGTTCTCCGCGACGTCGGTGATCCCCAGTTCGGCGAGGAGCCGTACGTCGGAGGCGGGGAAGGTCTTGGTGACGGCGACGAGCGTGATCTCATCCGGCGCACGGCCGGCGGCGTGACACGCCTTGGCGATCCGCTCACGTACGGCGGCGAGGTTCGCGGCCAGTTCTTCGATACGACTCATCCCTTTTCCGACCCTCCGCGGGGAGACGGCGGCAGAGTATCCCGCCGGGTCACCGCCCCATCACGCGGGGTCGGCGCGTGCGGCCGGGTCCGGCTCGGACCCGGCCGTGCCGACATGGCGCGGACCGGCCGGTGCCGCCCGGGAGCGGCGACCGCGTACACGCGACCGAGGTCGGCCGCGCCGTGCGCCTGTCCGGCGCGTCGCCCGCCGAGACGTACCTGGGCCAGAAGGCGATCCTCGACGCCGCGCGGGCCGCGGGCGCGGACGCCGTCCACCCGGGGTACGCCTTCCTGTCCGAGAACGCCGTACGCCTTCCTGTCCGAGAATGCCGCGTTCGCCGAGGCGGCGCGCGGTCACGTTATCCACAATCGCGCCGCCCACCTGCCCGGACGCTTCCGACCCTGGACAATGGAAGTGGGATGGACCCCCGGGAGGGAGGGCCCTGCCCACCCCCGGCGCCGACCGGGGCCCGGACGTCCGTACGGTGTGCCGCGTCGGCGTCCGGCGCGCGATCGGCGGGAAGGATTCCGCAGGTCCGCGCGGCGTGCCGGGCCAGGAGAACGGCCCGGCGTCGCTTCGGTGGCTACTTCAGGAAGTCCGGCACGTCGAGGTCGTCGTCCTCTTCGAAGACGACGGGGCGGCGACGGGACGCGTCGGTGTTCAGGCGCGCCGCGGCAGGCTCGGTCGCCGGCCGCGGCACCTTAGGGCCCGCGACGGCCTCATTCGACGTCGAGCGGGGCGAGGTGGCCGACCCACCGACCGCTCCTCCGGCCGATCCGCTCGCCGGGGCTCCGGCCGGTCCTCCGGAGTCGCGGCCGGGCTCGCCCGGCTTGCCCGGGCCCGGCGGCTCGTGCTTGGGCTCGGTCGGCTTCGGCAGCTCCGCCTTGGGCGAGGCGGAAGCCGGGACCGCCGGCGCCTGCGGCTTGTGGTCGTCCTCCGGCTCGGCGCTCCGGGCCGGCGGGGCGGGCATCGGGGTGACGCGCGGCGGCGGGGGCGTCTGCGGCGGGACCACGGGGCGGGGCGCGGCCACCGGCGGCGTCGCCACGGGCGGCGTGGCCACCGGCGGTCGCGCCGGGGTGTTGCGCTTGGGCTCGGACTGTGGTCCGGGCCTGTTGTCCGGGCGGATGTCGTCGAAGCCCGCCGCGATGACGGTCACGCGGACCTCGTCGCCGAGCGCGTCGTCGATGACGGCGCCGAAGATGATGTTGGCGTCGGGTGCCGCGGCGTTGGACACCAGCTGCGCCGCCTCATTGATCTCGAACAGGCCGAGGTCGGAGCCGCCCGAGATCGACAGCAGCACGCCGTGGGCGCCGTCGATGCTGGCCTCCAGCAGCGGGCTGGAGATCGCCATCTCGGCCGCCGCGACGGACCGGTCGTCGCCGCGTGCGGAGCCGATGCCCATCAGGGCCGAGCCGGCCCCGGACATGACCGACTTGACGTCGGCGAAGTCGAGGTTGATCAGGCCCGGAGTGGTGATGAGGTCGGTGATGCCCTGAACACCGGAGAGGAGCACCTGGTCGGCGGCCTTGAAGGCGTCGAGCACACTGACCTGGCGGTCGGAGATCGACAGCAGCCGGTCGTTGGGGATGACGATGAGGGTGTCGACCTCGTCGCGCAGCGTCTCGATGCCGGCCTCGGCCTGCATCGCGCGGCGCTTGCCCTCGAAGCTGAAGGGGCGTGTCACCACGCCGATCGTGAGCGCGCCGAGCGACCGGGCGATGTTGGCCACGACCGGCGCCCCGCCCGTGCCGGTGCCGCCGCCCTCGCCCGCCGTGACGAAGACCATGTCGGCGCCCTTGAGCACCTCTTCGATCTCTTCGCGGTGGTCCTCGGCGGCCTTGCGACCGACGTCGGGGTTGGCGCCGGCGCCGAGACCGCGGGTGAGCTCGCGGCCGACGTCGAGCTTGACGTCGGCGTCACTCATGAGCAGCGCTTGGGCGTCGGTGTTGATAGCGATGAATTCAACGCCCTTGAGGCCCTCTTCGATCATGCGGTTGACGGCATTGACGCCACCACCGCCGATGCCGACGACCTTGATGACCGCTAGGTAATTCTGCGGTGCTGCCACAACGAGGGGCCCTTCCGCTCGCTCTATCTCTATGACCATCGGCCGCCCGTCAAGGCGACCGTCATGTTTCCTACCGGGGCCGGAACCCTCACCCTCAAGTTGAGACTTACAGTTATGTCAACCTAAGGCTGATACGGACAGTAGGGGCGCACCACTGCAGGGTCAACTAACCCGGCCCCGAGCCGATCGGCGTGTCGCGCGACATCCCACTAATCCTGTTTCGTCCCCCGCCACATGGCGAATGTCCCCGTCATGCGGCCGCCCCAGTGTGGCGCGTACGAAGGGTTCACCGCTACTCGGTGGTGACAACCTCCGGCGCGCTCACGTCGATGGTCTTGGTTTCGCGCTGCGAAGCCGTGCTCAGCAGCCCGCGGAGCAACCGTAGCTTGTCCTCGGTGCGTTCCGGCGCACCCCACACGATGGCGACGCCCTCTTTGAGCCGCAGCGTGACCGCCTCGGGCGAGCGCGCCTCGACGCTCGCGACGCGCCGGGACACCCAGGCGGGCAGGGCGCGGATGACGGCGAGCCCCGCCCGCAGCGACGGATCGCTCGACACCGGGGTCGCCACGACGAGCTCCGGCAGGCCGCGCGGGCGCGCCGCCGACGTGAGAACCGTCACGCCGTAGCGGTCGATCTGCAGGAACCGGTTGTCCTGCTGCACGGCGGCCACCGGCGTGCGCTCGCGCACGACGATGCGCACCGTGGTCGGCCAGCGCCGCTCGACCCGGGCGGTCTCGACCTCCTGGACCGCCTCGACCCGGTCGCGCACGGCCCCGGTGTTCAGCTTGATGAGCGGCTCGCCGAGGCGTACGCGGGCGACGGCGAGCACCTGGTCGCGCGACACCAGCCGCTCCCCCACCACGTCGATGTGCCGAGCGACGAGCAGCCGCGAGCCCAGCAGCACCCACGCCGCCGTGCCGAGCACCCCGGTGACGAGCAGCGCGACGAACAGCGCCTTCCAGCGGCTCGACCGGTCCCGCCGTCGTCGCGGGAGGGGACGTGGCGCGTCCTCGTCCTCCGTACCGCCGGGTTCGTCGGGCTCGATGCTCACCGGGTCTCCTCACCTGCGCGGACGTCGGGCGGGACGGGCCCCGGCCGCCACCGGCGGTCAGGCGCCGAGCAGCTCCAGAATCTTCGGCCCGAGCGCGGTCACGTCTCCGGCGCCCATGGTGATGATGACGTCCCCCGGCTTCGCCATCGCCGCGACACGCCCGGCCGCCGCGTTTCCGTCCGGTTCGTAGACGACGCCGTCGTGGGGCACGGCGTCGGCGACCAGCTCACCGGTCACGCCGGGAATGGGATCCTCGCGGGCCGGGAAGACGTCGAGCACGACGACCTCGTCGGCCAGGCCGAGCGCGGCGCCGAACTCGGCCCCGAAGAACTTCGTGCGGCTGAACAGGTGCGGCTGGAAGACCGCGATGATCCGGCCACCGCCGAGACCGCTGACGTAGTCACGGGTCGCCCGCAGGTCGGCGGCCAGCTCCGTCGGGTGGTGGGCGTAGCTGTCGAACACCCTGACGTCCCCGGCCTCTCCCTTGGGCTCCAGGCGGCGCCGCGCCCCCGTGAACCCGGCCAGGCCCTCGGCGACGGCGTCCGCCGGCACCCCCAGCTCGACGGCGGTGGCGTACGCCGCCGTGGCGTTGAGGGCGTAGTGGCGTCCCGGTACCGACAGCCGCAGCTCACGCTCGCCGACGGTGAACCGGGAGCCGAACCCCTGAGGTGTGAAGCCCGTCACCCGGTAGTCGGCGTCCGCGGCCTCGCCGTACGTGCGGACCGTCAGGCCCCGTCGCGCGCCGTCCTCGCCCAGCGCCCGGGCGACCGGGTCGTCCGCGCACACGACGAGCAGCCCGCCCGGCCGGACCCGCTCGGCGAACCGGGCGAAGGTCTCCTTCACCTTCTCGAAGCTGGCGTAGTTGTCCAGGTGGTCCGCCTCGACGTTGGTCACGATGGCGACCTTCGGGGCGAACATCAGGAACGAGCCGTCGCTCTCGTCGGCCTCGGCGACGAACAGGTCGCCGGACCCGTCGGCGGCGCCCAGGCCGGTGGTGACGAGCTGGCCCCCGATGCAGTACGACGGGTCGGCGCCGGCGTGCTGCAGGGCGACCGTCAGCATCGAGGTGGTCGTGGTCTTGCCGTGCGTGCCGGCGACCGCCACGGACCGGCGGCCGTCCATCAGGGACGCCAGCGCGGCGGCGCGGTGCAGGACGAGCAGGCCGCGCTCGCGGGCGGCGGCCAGCTCCGGGTTCGTCTCGCGGATCGCCGTGGAGACGACCACCGTGGTCGCGTCGCCGACGTGCTCGGCGGCGTGGCCGACGTACGTCGTCGCGCCCAGCTCGCGCAGGTCCGCCAGCAGGTCGGAGTCTTTCGCGTCACTGCCGGAGACCGGGATGCCGCGCCCCAGCATGATGCGGGCGATGCCCGACATGCCGGCTCCGCCGATGCCGACGAAGTGGACGCGTCCCAGCCGATCGGCCGGCACGACCTCGACCGGCGTGACCAGGCTCATGTTTCTCTCCCTGCGGTTCGGGCGCCGGTGTTCACTCGCCGGCCGCCACGACCCGGGCGACCATGGCGGCGAGGGCGACGTCGGCGTCTCGGCGGCCCATGCGGGCCGCGGCCTCGGACATCTGAGCGACCCGCTCGGCGTCGGACAGGACCGGCAGCACGTTGGCGCGGATCCAGTCGGCGGTCAGCTCGGCGTCCTCGACCAGCAGGCCGCCGTTGCCCGCCACGATCGGCTCGGCGTTGAGGCGCTGCTCGCCGTTGCCGATCGGGAGCGGGACGTACGCCGCGGGCAGCCCCACCGCGGTCATCTCCGCGCAGGTCATCGCGCCCGCCCGGCACATCGCGAAGTCGGCCGCGGCGTACGCCAGGTCCATCCGGTCGCAGTACGGAAGCATGATGTACGCGGGGTCGTCGGGCGTGACCTCGGGCTCGCTGGCGTTCTTGGGGCCGACGATGTGCAGGATCTGGATGCCGGCGGCGCGCAGGGAGTCCACCGTCGCGGTGAGCGCGCGGTTGAGCGAGCGCGCTCCCTGCGACCCGCCGAAGACCAGCAGGGTCGGCAGATCCGACCGCAGCCCGAAGTGCGCCCGCGCCTTGTCGCCCATGGCCAGCCGGTCGAGGGTGGCGATCTCCCGGCGCAGCGGGATGCCGACGACCTCGGCGTGCGGCAGCGGCGTGTCGGGGGCGGCCACCGCGACGTGCTCGGTGAACCGCGCGCCCAGGCGGTTGGCCAGGCCGGGCCGCGGGTTCGCCTCGTGCACGATGATCGGCACCTTGCGGCGGCGGGCGGCGAGGTAGCCCGGGGTCGCGACGTAGCCGCCGAAGCCGACCAGCACGTCGGCCTGGACGCGGTCGAGCACGGCGGCGGCCGTGTTGATCGCGCCGGCGAGCCGGCCGGGCACGGTCAGCAGGCGCGGCGTGAGCGTGCGGGGCAGCGGCACCGGCGGGATCAGCGCGAGTTCGTAACCGCGCTGGGGCACGAGTCTGGTCTCCAGGCCCCGCTCGGTGCCCAGGCAGGTGACCTGGACTCCGGGGTCCTCGCGGCGCAACGCGTCGGCGAGGGCCAGGCCGGGTTCGATGTGTCCTGCGGTCCCGCCTCCGGCCAGGACAACCCTCATGCTCGTGCTCCTGCTCATCGGTCGCTCAACCTCGTCACTAGCTCCGCGTGGCCGGCCTGGTTCGACCGCCCACGCCGCTCGCTTCGCCGGGTCATCGGTCGCCCTCGGTACAAGCACGCTCAGCGCTTGGCCAGGCCCAGCCAGCTTAGAGCCAGCGTGGCCGGACCCGGACCACGCGCCGCCAGGGCCTGCCGGGCGCCGGGCTCGCGCTTGGCGAACGACAACAGCATGCCCAGAACGATCAGCGTGGGGATCAGTGCTGACCCACCGTACGACACCAATGGCAGAGGGATACCCGTAATGGGCAGGACGCCGATCACCGCGCCGATGTTCACGATCGCCTGGACGGCCAGCCAGGCGGTGGCCCCGGCCGCCGCGAGCTGCATGAACGGGTCCTTCACGCGCCGGGCGATCCGCAGCCCGGCGTACGCCAGCAGGCCGAACAGGCCGAGCACGACGAGCGTGCCGATCAGGCCGAGCTCCTCGCCGATGATGGCGAAGATGAAGTCGGTCTCGGGGTTGGGCAGGAAGTTCCACTTGGCGCGGCCCTCGCCCAGGCCGGTGCCGAACCAGCCTCCCGACGCGATGGCGTACAGGCCCTGGATGCCCTGGTAGTTGAGGGAGAGCTGGTTGCCGGACTGGTCGAGGAACCCGGTCAGCCGTTGCAGGCGGTACGGCTCCACGACGATGAGGATGGCGACGAGCACGCCGGTCACGCCCGCCAGGCCGACGAAGAGCCGGCCGGGGGCGCCCACGACCCACAGGATGGCCAGGAAGATCGTCAGCAGGACGAGGGTGGTGCCCAGGTCGCTGCCGAGCATCACCAGCATGACGAGGACGCCGGTTCCGGGCAGCAGCGGGATCAGCAGCTGCCGCCACTCGGTGAGCTGGCGGAGCCGCTCCTTACGGGCCAGCAGGTCGGCGCCCCACAGGACCAGCCCGAGCTTGGCCGGCTCCGACGGCTGGAGCTGGAACGGCCCGCCGAAGCTGATCCAGCGCTGTGCGCCGTTGGTGCTCTGGCCGAGCCCGGGGACGAGCACCACGACCAGGGCCAGCGCCGACAGCAGCATCAGCGGGTAGGCCAGCGTGCGGAAGATCTTGGCCGGCATCCGGCTCGCCAGCCACATCAGCGGCAGCCCGATCGCCACCCACAGCGCCTGCTTCTCGAACAGCGTGAACGCCGAGCCGGTGTTCTGGTACTGCCGGACGCTGGAGGCCGACAGCACCATCACCATGCCGAGCGCGAGCAGCAGCATCGAGCAGCCCAGCACCAGGTAGTACGAGGTCAACGGCCGGTCGAGCAGGCCCGCCATACCCGGGAACCAGCCGCGCGGCCCCGGCTCCTCCTCGTCGGCCCGTGCCCTCAGCTCGCCGACACTCATGCTCACTCTCCTCGCCCGCCCACGGTGCCCACAGGTCGCCGCCGCCCCTCCGGGCGGGCTCGCTCCGTCGCTCAGGACGCGGTGAGACGCCTGACCGCGGCGGCGAAGGCCTCGCCGCGTGCCGGGTAGCCGGCGAACATGTCGAAGGAGGCTCCGACCGGCGCGAGCAGCACCGTGTCGCCGGGCCGCGCCAGGGCGGTGGCCGCGGCGACGACACGGTCCATGGCCCCAGTGTCGGTGTCGGCGACATCCACCACCGGGACATTCGGCGCGTGTCGCGCAAGTGCCGTCGCGATCTGTGCCCGGTCACGGCCCATGAGGACCGCGCCGCGCAGCCGCCCGGCGCACGAGCGGACGAGTTCGTCGACGTCGGCGCCCTTCAGCAGGCCGCCGGCGATCCACACGATCGGCTGGTACGCGGCCAGCGACGCGGCCGCGGCGTGCGGGTTGGTGGCCTTGGAGTCGTTGACGTAGGCGACGTCGCGGACGGTGGCGATCAGCTCGATCCGGTGCGGGTCGGGCGTGAACCGGCGCAGCCCCTCGCGTACGGCTTCGGCCGGCACGCCGAACGCGCGGGCCAGGGCCCCGGCCGCCAGGGCGTTGGCCACGTTGTGCGGGGCGTAGGGGCGCACGTCGGCCAGTTCGGCCAGCTCGGCCGCCTCGCATGCCGGGTCGCCGGTGAAGGCCCGGTCGACCAGCAGGTCCTCCACCACGCCGAGCTGACCGGCCCGCGGCGAGCCCAGCGTGAACCCGACCGAGCGCTCGGCGCGCTCGCCGAGCCGGAGGGACCACTCGTCGTCCGCGTTCACGACGGCGAGGGTGCCCGGAGCGAAGATCTTGCCCTTGTCGGCGGCGTACGCCTCCAGGGAGCCGTGCCAGTCGATGTGGTCCGGCGCCACGTTGAGCACGGTCGCGGCGTACGGGCGGACCGAGCCGGACCAGTGCAGCTGGAAGCTGGACAGCTCGACCGCCAGCACGTCGTACGGCTTGGCGCCGTCGCCGGTCACGGCCTCCACGATCGGGGTGCCGACGTTGCCGACGGCGAGCGTGCGGTGGCCGGCGGCCTCGAGCATGCACGCGAGCATGCGCACGACGGTGGTCTTGCCGTCGGTGCCGGTGATGGCCAGCCACGGCGCGGCGCCGGGGCCGCGCAGACGCCAGGCGAGCTCGACCTCGCCGATGATCTCCACGCCGGCCTTCGCCGCGGCGGCGAGCAGAGGCGCGTCGGGCCGCCAGCCCGGTGACGTGACGACGAGGTCCGTCCCGTCCGGCAGCGTCTCGCCGTCGCCGAGGCGCACCGTGACGCCGGGCAGCGCGAGCTTGTCGCGCAGCGCCTCGTCGTCACGCGCGTCGACGACCGTGACCCGCGCGCCCCGCTCCGCCAGCACGCGCGCCGCCGCCCGGCCCGAGATGCCCGCACCCGCGACGCAGACGGCGCGGCCGTGCCACTCGCCGGTCAATGGCCCGGCATCCATTCGATGTAGAACAGTGCCAGCCCGGCGGCCACGCACAGCGCCGAGATCAGCCAGAACCGCACCACGATCGTGGTCTCCGCCCAGCCGGAGAGTTCGAAGTGGTGCTGCAACGGCGCCATCTTGAACACCCGTTTACCGGTCAGCTTGAACGACCCCACCTGGATGATCACCGAGAGCGTGATGATCACGGGCAGGCCGCCGAGGACGATGAACAGCATCTGGGTGCGGGTCATCACGGCCAGACCGACGATCACGCCGCCGAGGCCGAGCGAGCCGGTGTCGCCCATGAAGATCTTCGCCGGCGGGGCGTTCCACCACAGGAACCCGACGAGGGCGCCGAGCACGGCCGAGGCGACGACCGCCAGGTCGAGCGGGTCGCGGACGGTGTAGCAGTTCGGGGCGAGGGCGACCTCGGTGCAGCTGTTGCGCAGCTGCCAGTTGCCGATCAGCACGTACGCGCCCAGGACCGAGCCGACCGCACCGGCCGCCAGGCCGTCCAGGCCGTCGGTGAGGTTCACCGCGTTGGACGTGCCGGCGATCATGAGCAGCGCCCAGCCGACGAACAGGTACGGCCCGATCGAGGGGCCGAAGTCACGCAGGAAGGACAGGTGCGTGGTGGCGGGGGTGATGTCGTAGCCGTTGGGGAAGCGCAGGGACAGCAGCGCGAACACCACGCCGACGATGATGATGCCGATCATCTTGGCGCCGCTGCGGAGGCCCAGGCTGCGCTGTTTGAAGACCTTGATGTAGTCGTCGACGAACCCGACGACGCCGAGCCCGGTCATGAGGAGCAGCACGAGCACGCCGGAGACCGTCGGCCGCGTGGTCGTGGCCAGGTGCGCGATGAAGTACCCGACGAGCGCGGCGACGATGAAGACGGTGCCGCCCATCGTGGGCGTGCCGCGCTTGCCGAGGTGGGCCTGCGGGCCCTCCTCGCGGATCATCTGTCCGTAGCCGAGCCGGCGCACGAGCCGGATCCAGACGGGCGTGCCGAGCAGCGCGATGATCAGTGAGAGGGCCGAGGCGACCAGGATGGTCCTCACGCGTCGTCGCTCCCCTCGACGGGTACGGCCGCCAGCACGGCCTCGGCGACCCGTTCGAGCCCGGCGACGCGCGATCCCTTGATCAGCACGACGTCACCCGGCCGCAACCGTTCGCCCAGCGCGGCCACCGCCGCGCCGACATCCTCGACCTGCACGCCTTCTCCTGTCCATGTGCCCACCTGCTCCGCGCCCTTCAGCACGGCCTCGGCGGTGTCGCCGACGGCGACGAGACCCGCCAGGCCGCCACGGGCGGCGTAGGCTCCGATCTTCTCGTGCTCCTCGACCGTCGACGCGCCCAACTCCGCCATTCCGCCGAGCACCGCGTACGCGCGTCCCCCGCGTGCCATGTGAATGACGGTGTCGAGGGCGGCGCGGACGGACTCGGGGTTGGCGTTGTAGGCGTCGTTGACCACCGTGACCCCGTCGGGGCGCTCGGTGACCTCCATGCGCCAGCGACTGGCGGGCTCGGCCTCCGAAAGCCCCTCGGCGACGTCCGCGACCGGCATGCCCAGGCACCGCGCCGCGGCGGCGGCCGCGAGGGCGTTGGCGACCGCGTGCGCGCCGTGCAGCCGCAGCCGCACCGCGGCCGAGCCCTCGGGTGTCACCAGCGTGAACCGGGACCGGCCCGCCTCGTCCAGCGACTCGTCGACCGCGCGCACGGTCGCGTCCGGCGCCCGGCCGAACGTCACGATCCGCGCCGAGGTGCGGGCGGCCATCGTGCGTACGAGCGGGTCGTCGGCGTTGAGGATCGCGGTGCCCTGCGCCGACAGGGCCTCGACCAGCTCGCCCTTGGCCTGGGCGACGACCTCCCGGCTGCCGAACTCGCCGATGTGCGCGCTGCCGACGTTGAGGACGATGCCGATGTCGGGCGGCGCGATCCGGGCGAGATGCCTGATGTGCCCGAGGCCCCGCGCGCCCATCTCGAGGACGAGGTAACGGGTGTCCTCCGTGGCCCGCAGGACGGTGAGCGGATGGCCGATCTCGTTGTTGAACGAGCCGGGCGGCGCGATGGTCGGGCCCAGCCGTGACGTCAGGTGGGCGAGGAGGTCCTTGGTGGAGGTCTTGCCCGCCGAGCCGGTCAGGCCGGCCACGGTCACCTGCGGCAGCCGGTCGACGACCGCGCGGGCGAGCACCCCCATCGCGGCCGGGACGTCGTCCACGATCACGGCCGCCGTGCCGACCTCGCGCTCGGCGAGCACCGCCACGGCGCCCGCCGCCACCGCCTGGCCGGCGAAGTCGTGGCCGTCGAGGCGTTCGCCGCGCAGTGCCGCGAACAGCGCGCCGGGCCCGGCCTTGCGCGAGTCGATGACGACCGGCCCGTCGACGACGGCCTCCGGGGACGCCCCGTCCAGCTTGCCGCGGGTGATCTCCGCGATCCGCGCGAGCGAGAGTGGGATCAAGACTGCTCCTCGTCCTCGGCCGCTGCGGCCGTGGTGTTCGCGACATCGCCGAGGGCCTCGTGGCGCTCGCGCAGCGCCCGCCGTACGACCTCACGGTCGTCGAACGGCAAGACCTCACCGGCGATGTACTGCCCCTGTTCGTGACCTTTGCCGGCGACGAGCACCACGTCGCCCCGCCGGGCCCGGCCGACCGCCAGCGCGATCGCCGCCGCCCGGTCGGGCTCCACGACGATGTGCGCCCGTTCGTCCTCCGGCACGGTGAGTACTCCCCCGACCATAGCGTTGAGTATCGCCCAGGGGTCTTCGGTGCGGGGGTTGTCGTTGGTGAACACCGCCACGTCGGCCCTGCGTGCCGCGAGCTCGCCCATGACCTTGCGTTTGCCCTTGTCACGGTCGCCGCCGCAGCCGAGCACGATGGTGAGTGTGCCCTTGGTCAGCGGGCGGAGGGTGCCGAGCACGGCCTCCACCGCGCCGGGTTTGTGCGCGTAGTCGACCAGGGCGGTGAAGTCCTGTCCCTCGTCCACCGGCTCCAGGCGCCCGGGAACGCCCGTGAGGCGTCCGATGCCGTTCACCGCGGCCTGCAGCGGGATCCCGGCCTCCACGAGCGCCACGATCGCGCCCAGGGCGTTGGCGACGTTGAACGGGCCCGGCAGCGGCACCCGCGCCTCGGCCTCGACGCCGCCCGGCCCGATCACCCGGAAGGTGCTGCCGTACGGCTCGAGGCGCACGTCGGTGGCGCGCCAGTCGGCGCCGGGGTCGCCCTCGGCGGAGAACGTCGTCACCGGGACCTTGGCGATGTGGGTGAGGCGGCGGCCCCAGTCGTCGTCGACGTTGACCACGCCGAGGCGGCTGAGCTCGGGCGTGAACAGCCGCGCCTTGACGGCGAAGTACGCCTCCATGGTGCCGTGGTGGTCGAGGTGGTCCTGGGACAGGTTCGTGAACAGGGCGACCTCGTAGAAGGCCCCGCCGACGCGGCCGAAGTCGAGCGCGTGGCTGGAGACCTCCATGGCCGCCGCCGTCACGCCGCGCTCGCGCATGAGCGCGAGCAGCGCGTGCAGGTCGGTGGCCTCCGGCGTGGTCAGCGTGCTGGGGAGGGTCTCGCCGGCGACCCGGAGCTCGATGCCGCCGATCAGGCCCGTCTCGTGACCGGCCGCCCGCAGGCCCGCCTCCAGCAGGAACGTCGTGGTGGACTTGCCGCTCGTGCCCGTGACGCCCAGCAGGGCCACGTCGCGCACCGGCCGCCCGTACACCCAGGAGGCCACCTCGCCGAGCACCGCGCGCGGGTCGTCGACGACGAGCACGGGGATCCCGGCGCGCTCGGCCCGGATCCGGCCCTCGTGGTCGGTGAGGATGCCGGTGGCCCCCGCGGCGGCGGCCTGCTCGGCGAAGACGGCGCCGTGGAAGCGGCTGCCGGGCAGCGCGGCGTACAGGTCGCCCTTGAGGACCCTCCTGGAGTCGTGTGTCACCCCGGTGACCATCCCCCGTATCGGCTGTCCCTGCTCGCTCAGGCCGAGCAGGGACACGAGCCCGGACAGTGAGCGGGCGGGCACGGACTTGGGGCGCATGGGATCGGGTCTGTTGGACACGGCGGAGAGAGTACCGCCGGTCACCGGTGGTCTGCGTAGATTCGGATCTTCGGAGACTTGCTGCCGGTCGGCGGAACCCGGCGGCTCTGCAGTGCGAAGCTCATGACGTCCTTGAACACGGGTGCCGCGACCTCGCCCCCGTAGTATCCCTTCTGCGGCTTCTGCAGCACCACCTCGACCACGAGCTGCGGGTCGTCGGCGGGCGCGAAGCCCACGAACGTCGAGGTGTAGCCTCCCCCGGTGTAGCAGCCGCAGTTGGGGTTGACCTTCTGCGCGGTGCCGGTCTTGCCCGCCACACGGTAGCCGGGGATCTGCGCCTCCGGCGCGGTGCCGTCCTTGCTCGTGACGCCTTCGAGCATCCGGGTCAGCTGGCTCGCCGTGGACTGCTTGATCACCCGGCGGGAGGACGGGCGGGCCGACGGCGTGAAGACGCCCTTGTCGTCGGTCGTGCCGGCGAGGAGGTTCGGCGTCACCCGCACGCCGCCGTTGGCGATCGTGGCGTAGACGCTCGCGGTCTGCAGCGCGTTGACCGACACCGACTGGCCGAACGCGATGGAGTAGCGGTCGGTGCCCCACCACTGGTCGACCGGCTTGAGGATGCCCGGGCTCTCGCCGGGCAGGCCGACCCCGGTCTTCTCGCCGTACCCGAACGCCTTCATGTACTGGTACAGCTGCGTCGCCGTGACCTCTTCGCTGGCCAGGATGGTGCCGATGTTGCTCGACTTGGCGAGCACGCCGCCGAAGGTGAGGTGCTCGGTGCCGTGGACCTCCGAATCATGGAAGGTGCGGTCGAAACGGGTCAGGCTGCCGGGCACGGTGAACGGGGTGTTCGGCGTGACGCCGCCCGCCTCCATCGCCGCCGCGGCCGTGATGACCTTGCTGGTGCTGCCCGGTTCGAAGCCCTCCTGGACCACCCGGTTGCCCAGGTCGACCGCGCGCGCCTTGTAGTAGGTCGCCGGGTCGAAGGTGGGCGCGGTGGCCATGGCGACGACCTGCCCGTTCCGCGGGTCCATGACGATGACGCTGCCGCTCTGCGCGCCGGTCGCCTTGACCTGCTTGGCGATCGCGTCCTGGGCCTTCCACTGGATGTCGCGGTCGAGGGTGAGCCGGATGCCCTTGCCCGGGATCGGCTTGCTCATCTCGTCCTCGCCCATCGGGATGCGCTGGCCGGTCTCGCTGAGCTCGACCTTCTGCCAGCCGCTCTTGCCCTTGAGCATGGTGTTCATGCTCGACTCCAGGCCCGCGCCGCCGTCGCCGTCGCCGTTGACGAAACCGGCGACGTTGGCGGCGAGATCGCCGTCCGGGTAGACGCGGCGGTACTCCTGCAGCGAGCCGATGCCCTTGAAGTCCATCGAGGTCACCATGCGGGCCCGGTCGGGCTCGACGTGGTGGACCAGCTCCACGTAGCGGTTCATCTTCGAGCCGGGCGTGAGCTTCTTGATCACATCGGCCTGGTCGAGACCGAACATCGACGCCATCGTGGCGGCGATCCGCTGCCGCTGGCCGGGTTCGACCATCACCGGGTCGGCGTAGATCACCCGCGCGTCGACGGTCATCGCGAGCGGCTGGCCGTCGGCGAAGCTGATCGGCCCGCGGACGGCGGGCAGGTCGATGCGGTTGAGCCGCTGGCGCACGGCCGCCTCGGCGTAGCCCTTGGCCTCGATGCCCTGAAGCTGGACCAGCCGGCCGGCGAACAGCGACAGCACGAACGCGACGAGCAACAGGCCGACGTTGAGCCGCTTGACCGGGTCACGGCGGATCATCAGGCCGCGCGGCCGCGCGGGACGCCGCGGCGGCGGAGCCGCGGGGCGCGGAGGCCTGCGTCGGGACGGCGGCGCCTTGGTCGCGGCGCCACGGCCACCGCCGCTGCGGGGCGCGGAGGCGCGCGGACCGGACGGGCGGCCGTTCTGGCCGCTCTTTCCCGGGCCCGCGCCGCGCGGCCCGCCGGGGGGTGGGGCGGCCGGGCCGCGGCCGCGGCGTGCCGTCACCGCGTGCCGCCTCCCTTCCGACCGGCGTCGTGAGGAGTGTTCCCGGTGGATGAGGGCGGCTTGCTCGTCGGTGTGCCCTTGGCCGGTGCGTTGGCAGGCGCGCCGACGGGCGGCATGATCGCGCCGGGTGCTCCGGCCACGCCGGCGCCGGCTGCCGCCGCCATGGCCTCGTCGGAGACTCCCGGCGGGCGGGCGCCGCTCTCGGTGACCCGGCCGGTGCGCGCGTCGATGAACGCGGGCCGCTTGCCGTCCACCATGCCGAGCGCGCGCGCCTTGGCGTGCAGCACCGCCGGGTTTCTTTCCCGGTCGATGTCCTCCTGCAGCGCCTCCTTGCGCTCGCTCAGCTGCTGGTTGCCGCGCTGCAGTTCGCTCAGGCTGAACGCGTCCTGGGCGAGCACGGTGTTGAGGAGCAGGAGGCTCACCAGGGCCCCGCCGAGCAGGCCGACGACGAGCAGCACGAACGGGGCGCGCGGCGGTGGCGCGGTCCGGCGCGCCGCGGCCTTCGGCGGCGGCTTGCGGGTCGCCGCGGACCGGCGGCGCTCCGTAGTGGTCGCCGGACGCGCCTTGACGGCACTCCCCTTGGCCGCGCCGCTCTTGGCGGGGCCGGTCTTGGCGGCACCGCTCTTCGCCGCGCCACTCTTGGCGGCACCGGTCTTGGCGGCACCGGTCTTCGCGGTGGCCTTCTTCTTCGGCGCACCGGGCCGGGCGGCGCCGGTCCTCGCCGTACGCTGCTTGACCGCTCCGCCCCTGGCCGCGTCGTCCTGGGACTCATCCGGCTCGGGCGGGCGGCGGCGGCGCGCCGACCGCGAGGCCGCCGCGTCATCGTCCCCGCGCGGGCGGCGAGTGCGGGTCTCCTGCGGCGGAGTCGTGATGGTCATGTGGTGCCTCCTGCTTGCCTCCGCCCGCTCGGCGGGTCTTCGTCGAGCGGCCTGGTGCCGCCTCGCGGACGTCCCTCACGCTCACGGATCCGCTCGACGGCGCGAAGACGCGCCGACGCCGCCCGTGGGTTGGTCGTGGTCTCTTCCTCGGACGGTTGCTCCGCGCCCCGGGTGAGCGGGCGGAACCGCGGCTGTAGTTCCGGCAGGGGAACCGGCAGGTCGGGTGGGGTGGTGTCGGTGGTCTGCGCGGCGAAGGCCCGCTTGACGATGCGGTCCTCGAGCGAGTGGTAGGACAGGACCGCGACGCGGCCGCCCACCACGAGTGCGTCGAGCGCGGCCGGGATGGCCCGCTCGAGCGTGGGGAGCTCGCCGTTGACCTCCATGCGCAGGGCCTGGAAGGTGCGCTTGCCCGGGTGGCCTCCGGTGCGGCGCGAGGCGGCGGGGATCGCGTCACGGACGATCTCGACGAGCCTGCCCGTCGAGGTCAGCGGGGCGCGCCCCCGCTCCCGTACGATCGCCTCCGCCACGCGCCGCGCGAACCGCTCCTCGCCGTAGTCGCGCAGGATGCGCGTGAGGTCCGAAGCGGAGTATGTGTTGACCACCTGCTCGGCGGTGAGCTCCTGGGTGCGGTCCATCCGCATGTCGAGCGGTGCGTCGTAGGAGTAGGCGAAGCCGCGCTCGGCCTCGTCGAGCTGCGGCGAGGAGACTCCGAGGTCGAAGAGCACGGCGTGGACACCGGGGATGCCGAGCTCGGCGAGAACCCGGGGAATCTCGTCGTAGACCGCGTGGACGAGACGGGTGCGCCCGGCGTAGGCCTCGAGCCGCCGCCCGGACCGCTCGATCGCGCTGGTGTCGCGGTCCAGACCGATGAGCGTGACACGCGGGTGGGCCTCGAGCACGGCCGCGGCGTGCCCGCCGAGGCCGAGGGTCGCGTCGACGAAGAACACGTCCTCATCGGAGGGCGTCGACAGGGCCGGCCCCAGCAGTGCCAGGATCCGGTCGAGCATGACCGGCACGTGCCCCGTCGCGCGTGGTCCCCCCTCGCGCTCTTCGTCGCCTCGCATCGAGTACCTCTCACATGACGCCACTGCTCGCGGACGGCGCTGATGCCGCGCTCGCCTGCTGGTCCGCCGTACCGGAGGCGCGCATAAGGCAACCCCGGACGGCCGATGCGGACTCGCACGGGACGCGATCGCCCCGATGCGCTCTGCGGCTCACCGCTCAATGGCTTCTTCGCCGGCCCCCGTTACGGACTTCGCCCGGCCAGGTCCCCATCCGCTGTTCCGTGGAGGAAGATGTGCTACGGCCATCTGGCACCGGGGAAGGTGCGCCAGTTGGGAGCGGGTGGAGACCTCGCCGAACGGATCCGCGACCGGCGATGGTGCGGTCAGAGAATTCCGGGCAGCACCTCCTCGGACAGATCGGAGAACTGTGGCTCCTGCTCCGCCAGGTAGGTCTCCCACGCGGTCGCGTCCCAGATCTCCAAGCGCGTGTTGGCTCCGATGACGGCGCAGTCGCGGCTCAGGCCGGCGTACGCGCGCAGAGCCGGTGGAATGGTGATCCGCCCCTGTTTGTCGGGAACCTCATCTGAGGCGCTGGCGAAGAAGACCCGGCTGTAGTCCCGGACGGCCTTGGCGGTGACCGGTGCGGTGCGAAGCGCCTCGGTGATGCGCTGGAACTCCGCCTCAGGAAAGACGTAGAGGCAGCGCTCCTGACCCTTCGTGATCACCAATCCCCCCGAGAGCTCCTCGCGGTACTTCGCCGGCAGGAACAGCCGTCCCTTGTCGTCAAGGCGCGGTGAATGAGTGCCGAGGAACATCCGGCCTCACCTCCGCCCCCCGTGAGGCCATGCACCCTGCCCCACGGCGCCCCACTCTACTCCACTCTGCCCCACGGTCAACGACCAAAACGCCTGGCTCGCGGCGTTCTCCACGACAAAGCCGCAGGTCAGAGAGGTGGAGCAGTGTGGGGCGTCCACGACGCCGCCGACGGCGGTCACGAACGAGCCGCGGCGCATTGAGAACACGGAAGGCGCCGAATGACGGGAAACACACGAACCTCGCGCGCCCGATGGAGCGGAGTGGGGAATCTGAAATGGCGCGTGAATCCGATAAGGCCCGGATGCGGCCGTTAGCCGGATCGAGGGTTACTCTCCTGCACGGGGCATCGCACCAACCAGCCCAAAAGACGTACTGTCGGTGCAACACAACAACATGAACAAACCGGATGGAGCTCCCCATCCGCATCCGTGTGCGACGGGGCCGGGCCGACGCGGACCGGCGGCGGGCCGCGTGGCCGGACGGATGGCCCGAGGAGGGGTTAGTGGCAGTCAGCACACACGGTGACGTCGGACGGGGGCTGGAAGGCCTCGCGAAGATCTCGGGCCGGATCTCCGGGGCCATCGAGTCCGTCATCGAGGGCAAGCCGGATGTGGTGCGGCTCGCGCTCACCGTTCTTCTCGCCGAGGGCCACCTGCTCATCGAGGACGTGCCCGGCGTCGGCAAGACGATGCTCGCCAAGGCGCTCGCCCGCTCCATCGACTGCTCGGTGCGGCGCATCCAGTTCACCCCCGACCTGCTGCCGAGCGACATCACCGGCGTGAGCGCCTACAACCAGGAGCGACGGGAGTTCGAGTTCAAGCCGGGTCCGGTGTTCGCCAACATCGTGGTGGGCGACGAGATCAACCGCGCCTCCCCCAAGACGCAGTCCGCGCTCCTGGAGTGCATGGAGGAGCGCCAGGTCACCGTGGACGGCCACACGTACGGTCTGGACGGGCCGTTCATGGTCATCGCGACCCAGAACCCGGTCGAGATGGAGGGCACCTACCCGCTCCCGGAGGCCCAGCGCGACCGCTTCACCGCCCGCATCTCGATGGGCTACCCCGCGCCCGGCGCGGAACTGGAGATGCTCGACGTGCACGGCCGGACCTCTCCGCTGGAGGACCTGTCCCCGGTGGCGCGGGCCGGTGACGTACGGGAGCTGATCGAGCTCGTCCGCAATGTGCACGTCTCCACCTCCGTGCGCAACTACGCCATCGCCCTGGTCACCGCCACCCGTGAGCACCCCGAGCTGCGCCTCGGCGCCTCGCCGCGGGCGACGCTTCACCTCGTACGGGCCGCTCGCGCGTACGCGGCGCTGGAGGACCGGGACTACGTCCTGCCCGACGACCTGCAGTACCTGGCCGGGCCGGTGCTCGCTCACCGGCTCCTGCCGACCGCCGAGGCCCAGGTCGAACGCCGTCTGCCCGAACACGTGGTCGCCGAGCTGGTCGCCCACGTGCCGGTGCCCGACCCCCGGCGCTAGTGGACGTGCCGACGAGCCGCGGCACCGGGGGCGCGGGGCCGTTCCGGCCGTGGCGCGCCGTCCGCAGGGCGCTCGGTTCGCTGACCACTCGCGGCCGGTCGTTCGTCGCTGCGGGCATCACCGCGATCGCCTGCGCGTTCATCCTGGGCGAGCGCGACCTGCTGCGGGCGGGCGTGCTCATCCTCGCGCTGCCCCTGCTGTCGGGGGTGGTCGTGTCGCGGACGCGCTACCGGCTCTCGTGCACGCGCCGCGCCGAGCCGTCACGGCTGCCCGTGGGGCACGAGGCCCAGGTCGGCGTCGTCCTGCAGAACATCTCGCGGCTGCCGACGGGCATCCTGCTCGTGGAGGACCAGGTCCCGTACACGCTCGGCGACCGCGCGCGCTTCGTCGTCGACCGGATCGAGCCCGGCGGCGGGCGGGAGATGGTCTACCGGATCCGCCCGGACGTACGGGGCCGCTACCAGGTCGGGCCGCTGCTGGTACGGCTCGCCGACCCGTTCGGCCTGGTGGAGCTGGCCCGGTCGTTCACGACCTCCAACCGGCTGACGGTCACGCCGCCGATCGTGCCGCTGCCGCACGGCCGGCTGACCGGCTCGTGGACGGGCGGCGGCGAGAGCCGGGCCCGGACGATCTCCACCGCGGGAGAGGACGACGTCGCGCCGCGGGAGTACCGCCACGGCGACGACCTGCGGCGGGTGCACTGGCGCTCGACGGCCCGGCGCGGCGAGCTGATGGTCCGGCGCGAGGAACAGCAGTGGCAGAGCCGCGGCACCCTCTTCCTCGACACCCGCCGGATCGCGCACTGGGGCGACGGGGCCTCTTCCTCCTTCGAGCAGGCGGTGTCGGTCGCCGCCTCGATCGGCGTGCAGCTCGGGCGCGAGGGACTCGGCCTGCGGTACGTCACGGACGAGGGCGAGACGTTCTCCCCCACCACCGCCTTCGAAGGCGCGCTGCTGGACTCGCTGGCGGTCGCCCGCACCTCCACCGGCCGGTCGCTGCGGACCGGCCTGGCCGCGCTGCGCACGACGGCGCGCGACGGCGACGGCCTGGTCGTGGGCGTCTTCGGCCGGCTGACCGCCGAGGACGTGCAGGACGTGGCCCGGTCCCGGCAGGGCACCGCCACGTGCGTCGCGGTGCTGGTCGGGGACGAGGAGCACGCGGCGGCACGGGCGGCCTCGGTGCTGCGCGCGGCGGGCTGGCGGGTCCTGACGGTCGACTCGGCGGCCTCCCTGCCGGCCGCGTGGGCCGGAGCGGACCAGGCGTCGGAGAACTCGCGGCTGCGGGCGGTACGGGACCGCGCGGGCGCCGGGCCGGCCACGCCGGCGAACGGCTCGGCGGCCGACGTGAACGGGGCCGGTACGGACGGAGCGGGCCGGGGAGTCCAGGGAGTCCAGGGAGAAACGCCATGAGGCTGCGGCTGACGATCGTGGCGTGTGTGGCCACGCTGCTGGGGACGGTCGGGCTCTACCCGCTGTACGAGTCCGGCGGATGGTTCGGCACCGGGTGCGGCGCGATCCTGGTGGTGGGGGTCGCCGGGGCGCTCACCCGGCGGTTCCGCGTGGCGGCCGCACTGTGCCCGCTGATCGGGCTGGCCGCCCTGTTCCTCTACCTCACCGTGCGGTTCGCCGCCGGGCAGGCGCTGCTCGCCGTCGTCCCGACGCCCTCCTCCACGGCGCGGCTCGGCCGGCTGCTCGGCGAGGGCTGGCACGACGCGAACGCCTACGCGGCGCCGGTGCCGATGCTGCCCGCCATCAACATGCTCACGAGCACGGGCATCGGACTGGTCGCCGTCCTCATCGACTTCCTGGCGGTGCGCGCACGCCGGGCGGCGCTCGCGGGGCTCCCGCTCCTGGCGATCTACAGTGTGCCGGCGGCGGTGCGCCAGCAGACGGCCGGCTGGCTGGCGTTCCTGCTGAGCGCGGGCGGGTACCTCGGGCTCCTGGTCTCGGACGCCCGGGACCAGCTCGCCGGCTGGGGCCGGGCGGTGTTCACCGCCCGCTGGTCGGCGGCCGTCCCCGCCGGCGAACGGCCGGACTCCAGCCCGCTCGCGGCCGCCGGGCGCCGCATCGGGCTGGCCGCGGTGGCGGTCGCGATCGTGCTGCCGTTCGCGGTGCCCGGCATCGAACCGCGCGGGCTGCTCGGCATCGGCGGGAACGGCGGCTCCGGATCCGGGAAGGGCTCCGGCTCGATCACCGGCCTGGACGCCCTGAACCCGCTCGTGAGCGTACGGCGCCAGCTCGTACGCGAGGGGGACGCCGAGGTGCTGAAGTACCGCACCACGGACGGCGGCGCACCGGACTACCTGCGGATGTACTCCCTCGACCGGTTCAACGGCGAGACGTGGTCGATCGGGCCGCTGCGCGCCGGGCAGGACGGGCGGGTGGCGGACAAGGAGCTGCCCGCCGAACCGGGCACGGCCGCCATCCCCGCGCGTGCGGTGACCACGAACATCAGCATCGACTCGCGGGTGCACGGGCTGGACGTGCTGCCGATGCCGTACCCGCCCACCAAGGTGAACATCAAGGGCGACTGGCGGGTCGACCCCCGGTCGCTGACGGTGTTCTCCACGCACGACTCGGCGGGCGGCCGGTCGTACACGGTGACGAGCATCCGCCCCGAGCCGACGTACCAGGAGCTGGTGACCGAGGCCGCCCCACCGGACTCGATCACCTCGCGGTACCTGGCGGTGCCCGACTCGGTCGGCGACGACGTCGCCAAGCTGGCCGCCCAGCTGACCGCGGGCGCGTCGACGCCGTACGAGCAGGCGGTCAAGCTGCAGGACTGGTTCACCAAGCCGGGGAACTTCACCTACAGCCTCACCACGCCTCCGCCGCGGCGCGGTAACGCGCTGCGGGACTTCCTGTTCACCTCCCGTACGGGGTACTGCGAGCAGTTCGCCTCGTCGATGGCGGTGCTGGCCCGCATTCTCGGCATCCCGGCTCGCGTCGGCATGGGGTACACCGCCGGCACCCAGCAGTCGAACGGCGAGTGGTTGGTGCGCACGAAGGACGCCCACGCGTGGCCGGAGCTGTACTTCACCGGCGTCGGCTGGCTGCGGTTCGAGCCCACGCCCGGTGGCGACGGCGGGCAGGGCAGCGCCACCGTGCCGTCGTACACGGCCCCGCAGCTGCTGCCCGGCGCGCCGGGCAGCGACCCGGAGACCCAGCTGCCGACGACCGGCTCGGGCTCGGGGTCCGCCCCATCGTCCGCGCCGACCGTCCCGCGGCACCGCACCGACACTCTGGCCGACTCGCGCGCGGCGCCGGGCGCCGTACCGGAGTCGCACACGTCGCAGCTGCCGGTCACGTGGCTGCTGATCGGTCTGGTGGTGCTGCTCCTGCTGCTGACCCCGGTCACCCTGCGCGCGCTCACCCGCGCGCGCCGGTGGCGCCGGGCGAAGACCGACGTCGCGGTGGCCCACGCCGCCTGGGACGAACTGCGCGCGGACGCGGCCGACCACCGGCTCCGGTGGCCGGCGAGCGAGACACCACGCGCGACGGGCCGGCGGCTGACCGAGACCCTCGCGCTGGAGGGGGCCGCGGCGGAGGCCCTGACGCGACTGGCACGGGCGGAGGAGCGGGCGCGCTACGCGCCGTCGACCGAGCCCCTGGCGACGCCCCGCGAGGATGTGCGCCTGCTGCGGGCGGCGCTCCGCGCCCGGGCGAGCCGGCGGGTGCGGTGGCGCGCCCGCCTGTTCCCGCCGTCGGTCACCATGAGCCTGCGGAGCGCGGGCACCCGGATCATGGACGTCTTCGAGTGGCTGGATGTGGCCACACCGCGCCGCCGCCGTCCGACCTGAGGGCCACAGGGGCTGACGGCTCGCCGCCCCTCACCACGAACGACCTCACCCGTGGGCTCGCAGGCCTCAACCCCGGGGCGTGACGGGCGCGTCCGGGTCAAGTGAGGCCCCGGTCAGGGGCCTTCGTGGCGGCGGCGCCAGCGCTCCTCCATCCGTTCCATGAAGCTCGACTTCGGCCCGCGGGACGGCTTGGGCGATCGTTTCCGGGGGTCGGGCTCGGCGCCGATGCCGGTCATGCGCTTCCAGCTCGTCAGGCCCCAGGCGCAGCAGAAGACCATGAGGAGGAAGCCGGCGACGCTGATCACGATGCTGATCGGCATCGTGTTCAGGATCGGCCCCGCCATCACCACGATCAGGCCGAGTACGAAGCCGATCGCGGCCTTCCAGATCCTGCGCTTGTAGTGGACCTTCGGATCGGTCGAGCGGACCGCGGAAACGAACTTCGGGTCCTCGGCATACAGCGCACGCTCGATCTGGTCGAGCTGGCGCTGCTCGTGGTCAGAGAGCGGCACGGCGCCTCCCAAGGACAGCCCCGCGAAGGGTATACCCACGCCGGACGGAGACATGGCTATCGGTGATATGCCCAGAATACGAGCCGCAACGACCGTGGGAAAGAAAACGCTCCCGCGTGTACGCGCCGATCGCCGAGTCAATCAGCATGTTCACCGCACGTGGTCGCATTGGCCACACCGTCCTCACTTGTCACGAGGCGACTCCTTACCGTAGTACGCCCTGCGCTCGCCGTCCGGGCGCACCAGCGCGGCGGGGCGTACGGCTCCGGTGCCGAACCGACGGGCCGCGAGGTCCATGACCTGCTCGGCCTCGCGCCAGCCCGTCTCCGGCTCGTCCAGTGTGAGCTGGCGGGTGGCGTCATCGGCGGCAATGAGATTTTCGACACGTACCCCGACGAGCCGCAGCGGAATGTGCTCCAACCCGGACGCCTCGTACAGCGTGCACGCCGTGGCGTAGATCTCACGCGCCAGGTCGGTCGGCTCGTGCAGGGTGCGGGCGCGGCTGATCGTGGTGAAGTCGGCCCGCCGGAGCTTGACCGCGACCGTACGGCCGACGTGGCCGGCGCCGCGCAGGCGCGCCCCCACCCGGTCGGACAGGCGCAGCAGCTCGCGCCGGATGGTCTCGGGGTCGGCGATGTCGACGTCGAAGGTCTCCTCCGCCCCGATGCTCTTGTCCTTGGCCGCGGAGACGACGGAGCGTTCGTCCCGGCCCCACGCGAGGTGGTGCAGGTGCTCCCCGGCCGCCTCGCCGACCTCGCGCCGGAGGGTGTCGAGCGGGGTCGCGGCCAGGTCGCCGACCGTGTGCAGGCCCAGGCGCAGCAGGATCTGCTCGGTACGCTCGCCCACGCCCCACAGCGCGGCGACGGGAAGCGGGTGCAGGAACTCCACGACGCCGTCGGCGGGCACGACGAGCAGGCCGTCGGGCTTGCACCGCGTCGAGGCCAGCTTGGCGACGAACTTGGTGCTCGCGACGCCGACCGAGCAGGTGATGCCCTGCTGCTCGGCGACCTGCCGGCGGATCAGCCGACCGATCTCGGCGGGCCGGCCGAGGCGGCGGAGCGCGCCGGTGACGTCGAGGAACGCCTCGTCGAGGGCGAGCGGCTCGACCAGCGGCGTGATGGAGCGGAAGATCTCCATGACTCCCGCCGAGACCGCGGCGTACTTGTCGTGCCGGGGCGGCAGGACGACCGCCTGCGGGCACAGCCGCCGGGCCCGGCTCATCGGCATCGCCGAGTGCACGCCGTACTTGCGCGCCTCGTACGACGCGGCGGCCACGACGCCGCGCCCGCCGGCGCCGCCGACGACCACGGGACGGCCGCGGAGCTCGGGGCGTTCGAGCAGCTCGACGCTCACGAAGAAGGCGTCCATGTCGACGTGCAGGATGCCGCAGCCGGTGTCGTCGCCCGGCGGCCCGGCCGGCGGCCCCGGCCGGTGCAGCTGCTGCTTGCGGCTCACCTCGGTGTCCGACCGCGCACGGGAACCACGGGGTGGCCCGTCACCGTCGCCGGGCGAGGGCGTGGAGCTGGGTGGCCACGTCCTTCAGCACCGGATGCATCGCGACCGCCCGCTCCAGGGCGAGGAGGTCTTCGGCCGCGCCGCGCTCGCCGTCGATCAGGCCGCTCGGCACCAGGTCGGTGAAGACGCGGACGCCGTGCACCTCGCCGACGCCCAGGCCGGAGCCCGCGATGAGCTCGGCCAGCATGCCGGAGGTGAACCTCCGGGGCATCGGGTCGTGCTCGCCCCACCGGCCCTGCGCGCTGGACAACAGCCGCCGCGCGTCGTCGAACCGGCCCGCGAGCGCCCGGTGCAGCACGGCGGCGACCTGGTTGGCCGCCAGCACGCTCACCGCGCCTCCGGGCCGTACGGTGCGGGCGATGGAGGCCATCGCCGCGGCCGGGTCGTCGACGTATTCGAGCACGCTGTGGCACAGCACGAGGTCGGCGCTGTCGGGACCGACCGTCTCCAGCAGCCCGTCGGCGTCGCCCTGCAGCGCGCGGACCCGCACGCCCGCCTCGGCGGCGCGGCGCTCCAGCCCGGCGAGGGCGTCGGGGCTGGAGTCGACGACGGTGACGTGGTGGCCCAGCTCGGCGAGCGGCACGGCCAGCCCGCCGGTGCCTCCCCCGGCGTCGAGCACGTCGAGGGCGGTCCGGCCGGACGCCTTGGCGCTGTCGTCGAGGACCTCGCGCAGAATCTCCCAGACGACGCCGCGCGCCGGACGCGTCCGCGGACGCTCGTTCACCGTGCCTCCCACCATGCCGGGCGGCACGGACGGACCCCAGGTGCACGGGCGCCTGCGCGGACGGTGGCCCCCAGCCTCTTTCGCCTCACAACGCCCAGCTTAAACGCCTACAACGACAATGACGGCTTGAGTTCGAGCAGGCGCGACAGCAGTCCGTTGACGAATCGGGGCGACTCGTCGGTGGACAGCTCGGTGGCCAGGGCCACCGCCTCGCTGATCGCCACGCCGTCGGGCACCTCGTCGTTCCAGAGCAGCTCGAAGGCGCCCAGCCGCAGGATGTTGCGGTCGACCATCGGCATGCGGTCGAGGGTCCAGCCGACGGAGTACGTCGCGATCAGCTCGTCGATGCGCTCACGGTGCTGGGCCACGCCCTCGACCAGGCGTCCGAGGAACGCCTGTTCGGCGAGCGGCTGGCTCGCGTCGGCGGCGCGCCGGGCGAGCACGTCGGCCGGCGGATCGCCGCGGACCTCGGCCTCGTACAGGATCTCCAGCGCTCGCCTGCGGGCCTTGCTGCGTGCGGCCACGGTCAGCCGCGGCCCAGGTAGTCGCCCGACCGGGTGTCGACCTTGATCTTCTCGCCGGTCGTGATGAACAGCGGGACCTGGATGACCGCGCCGGTCTCGACCGTGGCCGGCTTGGTGCCGCCGGTGGAGCGGTCGCCCTGCAGGCCCGGCTCGGTCTCGGTCACCTCGAGGACGACCGCGGCGGGCAGCTCGATGTAGAGCGGCGTGTCGTTGTTGAACGCGATCACGGCGTTCTGCTCGGGCAGCAGGTAGTCGGCCGCGTCACCCACGGTGGCGCCGGGGATGTGCGGCTGGTCGTAGGTCTCGGTGTCCATGAAGACGAAGTCCTCGCCCTCGCGGTAGAGGTACTGCATCTCCCGCTTGTCGACGTTGGCCACGTCGACCTTCGTGCCGGCGTTGAAGGTCTTGTCGACGACCTTCCCGGAAAGGACGTTCTTGAGCTTGGTGCGGACGAACGCGCCGCCCTTGCCTGGCTTGACGTGCTGGAACTCCGTGACGGTCCACAGCTGGCCGTCGAGATTCAGCGTCATGCCGTTCTTGAGGTCGTTCGTCGTCGCCACGTGCGATGTTCTCCTGCGTCGGCGGCCTGCCGCGTCTAGATGACGAGCAGTTCCTTGGTCGTCTTGGTGAGCAGCTCCGCGCCGTCCGTACGGACGACCAGAGTGTCTTCGATGCGCACTCCGCCGCGCCCCGCGAGGTAGACGCCGGGCTCGACGGTGATCGGAACTCGATCCGTCAGTTTACCGGTCTTGTCGTACCCGAGGAGCGGTGCCTCGTGGATCTCCAGTCCGACACCGTGCCCGAGGCCGTGCGGGAAGTCGTCGACGTGCCCGGCGGCGTCGATGACGTCGCGCGACGCGGCGTCGACGTCCTTGGTGGCGGCCTCCGGGACCGCGGCCTCGACGCCCGCGCGTTGCGCGGCCGCGACCAGGTCGTAGATCTCCCGCAGCGCGCCCGCGGCGGATCCGATGGCGACGGTGCGCGTCATGTCGGCGTGGTAGCCGCCGTACAGCGCGCCGAAGTCCATGGTGACGAAGTCGCCGGACTCGATCACGCGGGCGCCGGGCACGTGGTGCGGGATCGCGCCGTTCGGCCCGCTCGCCACGATGGAGGCGAATGCGGGCCGCTCCGCGCCGAGGTCGACCATCGACCGCTCCAGCGCGACGGCGATCTCCCGCTCGGTGCGGCCGGGCCGGATGAACGGCAGCACCGCGTCGAACGCGCGGTCGGTGATCGCGCAGGCCTCGCGCAGCAGCGCGATCTCGTCCTCGTCCTTGATCTGGCGCAGCTCCTCGACGGCGCGGCCCAGCGGAACCAGCTCGACGCCCTCGAGCTTCGCGGCGAGCTCCCGGTGCGCCTCCACGGTCACGTCGTGTGCCTCGAAGGCGAGCCGCCCGGACGCGCGTGAGCCCAGCGCGCCGGCGGTGTCGCGGTCGACGACGCACTCCAGCTCCGGGCACACGCGCGCCGCGGTACCCGCGTAGCGCCCGTCGGTGCCGAGCACCGCGGTGCCGTCGGCGCCCACGAGGAGAGCGGCGTTGGAGCTGGCCAGACCGGACAGGTAACGGACGTTGACCAGCCGGGTGACCAGGGCGAAGTCGGCTCCCTGGTCGGCCACGAGCGCGGCCAGGCGCGCGCGGCGTGTCTCATGGATCCCGGGCATGCCCCGACTGTACGCGCCGGCGCGC
This sequence comes from Actinoallomurus sp. CA-142502, assembly GCF_050936355.1. Lineage (NCBI taxonomy): Bacteria > Bacillati > Actinomycetota > Actinomycetes > Streptosporangiales > Thermomonosporaceae > Actinoallomurus > Actinoallomurus sp. CA-142502. The sequence goes on along the minus strand of NZ_JBNJMY010000001.1, from coordinate 4,034,588 downwards.
CCGGCGGCACACCGGGCCGGGCGGTCGCTCAGACGGAGGCCGCCAGGTCACGCACCTTCTCGATCAGTTTGACGCGCTCCGCGTGGTCGCCGGCGATCGGCGTGACGTTGAGCGTCGTGACGCCCGACTCCTTCAGCGCCACGAGCCGGTCGCGCACGAAGCCCTCGGTGCCGATCAGCGAGGTCTTCTGCAGCAGCTCGTACGGGACCTTCTCGGCGGCCTCCTGCTTCTTGCCGTCGAGATAGAGGTCCTGGATCTCCTCGGCCTCCCGCTCGTAGCCGTAGCGGCAGGCGAGGTCGTTGTAGAAGTTGCGGCCCTTGGCGCCCATGCCGCCGATGTAGAGGGCGGCCATGGGGCGGCCGAAGTCGAGGTAGCCCTCGACGTCGTCGCCGATCGCCAGGGGCGCCTGCGCGACGACGTCCAGCTCGCCGAGCGCGGGGTCGCGCTTGGCCTTGCCCTTGGCCAGGGCCTCGCCCCACACGCGGTCCGCCTTCTCCGGGACGTAGAAGATCGGCTCCCAGCCCTCGGCCAGCTCGGCGGTCATCTCGACGTTCTTGGGGCCGAGCGACGCGATGATGATCGGGATGCGCTCGCGCACGGGATGGTTGATCAGCTTCAGTGGCTTGCCGAGGCCGGTGCCCTGATCGGCGGGGAGCGGCAGCTTGTAGTACCGGCCGTCGTAGGACAGGCGCTCGCGGCGCCACACCGCGCGGCAGATCTCGATGATCTCCCGGGTGCGGCCGACGGGCGCGTGGTACGGCACGCCGTGCCAGCCCTCGATGACCTGCGGGCCCGACGCGCCGATACCCAGCACGAACCGGCCGTCGGAGACGTAGTCCAGGCCGGCGGCGGTCATCGCGGTCAGGGTCGGGGTACGCGAGTAGATCTGGAGGATGCCCGAGGCGATCTGCAGCCGCTCCGTACGCGCGGCGATGAAGCCGAGCTGGCTCACGGCGTCGTAGCTGTACGCCTCCGGCACGAACACGATGTCGAGCCCGGCCTTCTCGTAGTCGGCGAGCTCATCGACGGTCTCCCTGAAGCCCCCCGCGTAGTTGAGGGACATCCCGATACGCATGCCGCGGCACCTCTCAGCCGTTCCGTCCAAAAACCGAATCAGGTTCAGTAATAGCGTAGTCAGGCCGGCCTGAACACCATGCAGGTGCTCGTGCCGTGGGCGACCAGGCGGCCCTCCTCGTCCGTGACGCGCCCCTCGGTGGTGGCGATCCGGCCGCCCAGGTGGATCGTGGTGCCCTCGCAGCGGAGCCCGACGCCGTCGAGCCGTACGGGACGCACGAAGTTCACCTTCAACTCCAGCGTCGTGTAACCCGCGCCGTCGGGCAGCGAGGTGTGCACGGCGCAGCCCATCGCCGAGTCGAGCAGGGTGCTGCACACGCCGCCGTGCAGCGTGCCCAGCGGGTTGCCGAAGTCGGGCCGGGTCCGCAGCGTGAACACCACCCGCCCGGGTTCGAGCGTCTCGACCGTCATGCCGAGCAGCGACCCGATGCCCGTCACCCGCCCGTCCAGCAACGCCTTCAGCTGATCAAGTCCGGTCGGCACGGCATCCTCCTCTATGACGGTCGGCATAGTGAGGCTCTTCTATGATGGACGTCATAGTCAAGGTGGTGAACGTCTCATGGCCTCCGACTCCCGGGAGCGGATGGTGCGCAGCGCGGCCTACCTGCTGCGCGAACACGGCTACAGCGGCACGGCGTTCAGCGACGTCATCGCGCACAGCGGGGCGCCGCGCGGCTCGATCTACCACCACTTCCCCGGCGGCAAGGAGCAGCTCGCCGAGGAGGCCGTACGGTACGCGGGCGACTTCGTGGCCGCCGGCGTCCGCGCCGCCACCCGCGACGACGACCCGGTGGCGGCGGTCCGGGCGTTCAGCGGCTGGTGGCGTCGCGTGCTGGTGGACAGCGACTTCCGCGCGGGCTGCCCGATCGTCGCGGTGATCACGGAGTCGCGGCTCGCCGACGCCGCGGCGGCGGCGTTCCGGCGCTGGCAGGACGCGCTGGCGGCCGGCCTGGTCTCCGCGGGGGCGACGCCCGAACGCGCCGCGCGGGTCGCGACGCTGGTCACCGCCTCGGCCGAGGGCGCGACCCTGCTGTGCCGGGCGCGCCGTTCGCTAGAGCCGTTCGACGACGTGGTGGCGGAACTGGAGGACCTCATCGCCTCGGCGTGCGAGAAGGGGTGAGAGCGGGGCGGGCCCCTGAGATCATGCGCGCATGACGCCCGACGAGTTGCTCACCACCACCCGCACCGTACGCCGGCGGCTCGACCTGTCCCGCCCGGTCCCGCCCGAGCTGATCCGCGAATGCCTGGAGATCGCGCTGCAGGCGCCGAGCGGCGGCAACAAACAGGGCTGGCACTGGATCGTCGTCACCGACCCGGACCAGCGCGCGGCGATCGGCCGGGTGTTCACGCGGGCCGCGCGGGAGTACCTGGCGTCGGACCACGCGGCGCCCCGGCTATTCGCCGACGACCCGGAGCGCGCGCCGGTCCAGCGCCGCATCGGTGAGGGCGTCGCGTACCTCGCCGAGCACATCGCGGAGGTGCCGGTGCTGGTCATCCCCTGCCTGCGCGTCACCACCGTGCCGAGCGGCGGGCAGGCCGGGCTGTGGGCCTCACTGCACCCGGCGACGTGGAGCTACATGCTGGCCGCCCGCGCCCGAGGGCTCGGGACCGCGTGGACGGCGCTGCATCTCGCGTACGAGCGGGAGGTCGCCGGGCTGCTCGGGCTGCCGGACGACATCCGCCAGGGCTCGCTGATCCCGACGGCCTACTACACCGGGGAGACGTTCCGCCCGGCGCGGCGGCAGCCGCTGGAGGAGGTCCTGCACCTCGACCGCTGGTGACCCTCGCTCAGCCCACCGTCAGGACCGGGCCGTCGTGCGCCGCCTCCCGGGCCGAGGTGGCTAGGAAGCCGACTCGGCGAGGAGCTCGGCGACGGCCTGGAGGGCGAGGACGTACGAGAAGGTGCCGAAGCCGGCGATGGTGCCCGACGCCACGCCCGCGACGACCGAGGTGTGGCGGAACTCCTCGCGGGCCGCCGGGTTGGAGATGTGCACCTCGATCAGCGGCGCCGTGCGCTGCGCGATGGCGTCGCGTACGGCGTAGGAGTAGTGCGTGAAGGCGGCCGGGTTCAGCACGACCGGGATGTGCCCGTCGGCGGCCTCGTGCAGCCAGCCGATCAGCTCCGCCTCGTCGTCGGTCTGGCGCACCTCGGCGTGCAGGCCCAGGCGGCGCGCCGTGTCGCGGCACAGGCCGGCCAGGTCGTCGAAGGTCGCGGCGCCGTACACGTCCGGCTCACGGCTGCCCAGCCGGCCGAGGTTGGGACCGTTCAGGACCAGCACCTCTGCCATGGGGTTCATCGGGCCACCCGTTCGTAGGCGGACCTCAGCAGGTCCTCGTCCGGATTCTCCAGGCGGCCCGGGACGGCCAGGTCGTCCAGCACGACGAACCGGAGCCGGGCGCCGCGCGCCTTCTTGTCGACGCGCATCGTCTCGCGCAGCTCCGCCCAGGCCTCGACCGCGTACGACGTCGGCAGGCCCACCGCGGTGAGGATCTCCCGGTGACGCTTGACGACGTCGGCGTCCAGCCGCCCGGCCAGGCAGGCCAGCTCGGCGGCGTACACCATGCCGATCGCGACGGCGTCGCCGTGCCGGAAGTGGTACCCCTCGACCTTCTCGATCGCGTGGCCGAGCGTGTGGCCGTAGTTGAGGATCTCCCGGAGACCGCTCTCCCTCAGGTCCTCCGACACGACCCGCGCCTTGATCGCGATGGCGCGCTCGATCAGTTCGAGCGTGTGCGGCCCGTCCGGACGGCCCGCCGCCTCCGGGTCCTCCTCGATCAGCTCCAGGATGCGGGGATCGGCGATGAACCCGGCCTTGATCACCTCGGCGAGGCCGGCGACGTAGTCCTCGCGCGGCATGGTCACGAGCGTGGCCAGGTCGCACAGGACGCCGGCGGGCGGATGGAAGGCCCCGACGAGGTTCTTGCCCTCGGGGATGTCGATCGCGGTCTTGCCGCCGACGGCCGCGTCGACCATGCCGAGGAGCGTGGTCGGCACCAGCACGGCGCGTACGCCGCGCAGCCAGGTCGCCGCGGCGAACCCGGCGAGGTCCGTCGTGGCCCCTCCGCCGACGCCGACGATCGCGTCCGACCGGGTCATGCCCAGGCCGGCGAACGCGGACCACAGCCCGGCCAGCACGTTGACGTCCTTGCCCGCCTCGCCGTCGGGCACCGGCAGCGGGCGCGCGTCGTACCCGGCGCCGGCGAGCGCGTGGCAGACCGGCCGCGCGACCTCCGGCAGCCCCTCGGCGTGCACGACGGCGACGGTCCCGGCCTCGCCGAGCAGCGAGGGCAGCTCGCCGAGCACCCCGGTGCCGATCACCACGTCGTAGGGGGCGTCGCCGCCGACCCGGACACGGCTCATGAAAGCCCCTTGACGATCTCGTCGACGATGTCGTCGGGCTCGCGCTCGTCCGTGGCGACCCGGATCGTGGCGAGACCCTCGTAGATCGGCCGGCGCTCCTCCATCAGCTTGCGGAACTGGCTGCGCGGGTTGAGCACGAGGAGCGGGCGCGCCGAGGCGAGGCCGACCCGCTTGACCGCGTCCGACAGCCCGACCTCCAGGTAGACGACCGGCACCTCCGCCAGGTCGGCCTGGGTGCCGGGGTCGAGGACGGAGCCGCCACCGAGGGCGAGCACCCCGTCGTGCGCGGTGAGCGCCTCCTGAACCGCCGCGCGTTCGAGTGCGCGGAAGCGCTCCTCGCCGTCGTCGACGAAGATCTCCCCGATCGGCTTGCCGGCCACGGCCTCGACGTCGTGGTCGGTGTCGCGGAAGTCGACTCCGAGCCGCTCCGCGAGGAGGCGTCCGACCGTGGTCTTGCCCGACCCGGGCGGGCCGATGACGACGGCCTTGGGTTTCATTTGATCACCAGTGAGGATAGGTAGCCCTGCAGGTTCCTGGCGGTCTCCTCGACGGAGTCGCCGCCGAACTTCTCGACCGCGGCCTCGGCGATGACCAGGGCCACCATCGCCTCGGCCACCACGCCCGCGGCCGGGACGGCGGTGACGTCGCTGCGCTGGTTGATGGCCTTGGCCGGCTCGCCGGACAGCACGTCGATCGTGGACAGTGCGCGCGGCACCGTGGAGATGGGCTTCATGGCGGCGCGGACCCGCAGGGTCTCCCCGGTCGTCATGCCGCCCTCGACGCCGCCGGCGCGGTTGGTGACCCGCCGGATCTCCCCGTCGCGCACGATCTCGTCGTGTGCCTCCGAGCCCCGCCGCGCGGCGGTGCGGAAGCCGTCGCCGACCTCGACGCCCTTGATCGCCTGGATGCCCATGAGGGCCGCGGCGAGACGCGAGTCGAGGCGCCGGTCCCAGTGGACGTGGCTGCCCAGGCCCGGCGGCAGGCCGTGCACGACGACCTCGACCACGCCGCCGAGCGTGTCGCCGTCCTTCTTGACCTGCTCGATGTGCGCCACGATCGCGGCGCTGGTGTCCGGGTCGAGGCAGCGGACCGGGTCGGCGTCGACGCGCTCGAGGTCGCCGGGCTCGGGGACCACGCCCTCGGGGACGCTCACCTCACCGAGCGCGACCACGTGGCTGAGGATCTCCACGCCGAGCGCCTGACGGCAGAAGGCGCGCGCGACCTCGCCGATCGCCACCCGGGCGGCCGTCTCGCGGGCGCTGGCGCGTTCGAGGATCGGCCGGGCGTCGTCGAAGCCGTACTTCTGCATGCCGACGAGGTCGGCGTGGCCCGGGCGGGGCCGCGACAGCGGCGCGTTGCGCGCCTGCTCGGCGAGCACGTCGGGGTCGACCGGGTCGGCCGCCATCACCGTCTCCCACTTGGGCCACTCGGTGTTGCCCACGCGGATCGCGATCGGGCCGCCGAGCGTACGGCCGTGGCGGATGCCGCCGATGATCTCGACTTCGTCCTGCTCGAACTTCATGCGGGCGCCGCGTCCGTAGCCCAGGCGCCGGCGGCGCAGTGCCTCGGCGATGTCGGCCGAGGTCACGGCCACACCGGAGGGCAGCCCTTCGAGGATCGCGGCGAGGGCCGGGCCATGCGACTCCCCCGCGGTCAGCCAGCGCAACATGCGGTAAATACTTTCATGTACGAGCGGCGCCTCACGCAGCCGTCCCAGCATCCGGACCCGGGCGGCCGTCGGGAACCGGGTGCCGGGGTCCCGACGGCAGCCGCGTTCGGGGTCGTGACCGGCCGCGCGTCGTCGTCACAGCGGATTCCGGATGCTCAGGCCGGAGAACCGGCTGAAGTCACGATCCACGGTCCACAGCTCCCGCACTCCGTGCGCGGCGCACAGAGCGGCGATCCTTCCGTCGTGTACGAGCGGTCCGGCGATCTTGCCCTCCATGAGCATCGACCGGAGTGCGTCCCAATAGCCGGTCCCCTCGCCGAGCGTCACCAGCGACGGCGAGGCGAGCCACGCCTCGATCTGGTCGATCGCCTGCTCGGCGGTGCTGGGAGGGGCGTAGATACGCGGATGCGTGACGACGGAGAAGAACTCATGCACGCATGGCCACGGGATCGCCCACGGAGCGCGCCCTTCGGCCAGTTCCCGCACGCGGGACGCGGCAGCGAGATGAAACGCACTGTCTCGCCGATGCGCGTAAACCAGAACGTTGGTGTCGACAGCGATCACAGACGTTCCCCGTACGCCATCGCTCGAAGCTCTTCCCACGAAGCGCCGCGCGCCTCCGGGCGAAGGCCCTCTCCGTCCACGGCCGCGTCCGGGAGAGTCCATCGGCCGCCGCGCGCCCGCCGTTCGAGAACCGCTCTCAGGCCCTCTTCGATCAGCGATCTCAGCGTGGCGCCCTCCTGACTCGCGATCCGGCGCGCCTCCTGCAGGAGCCCATCGGAGATCTCCACTGTGGTCTTCATATGGCCGACCATACCCATGGACCCATATTCCCATACGCCACTACTCGGCGTTGCCGTTTCAACGCTGAAAGTGATGGGTCAGGCGATCTCTCGCCAGTCGAGAACGCCGGCGACGAGGTCGCGGACGGCGGCGAGGAGGCCGAGCCGGTTCGCGCGCAGGGCCGGCTCCTCGGCCATGACCAGCACCTTGTCGAAGTAGTCGTCGATGGGCTCGACCAGCGCCTCGGCCACGTTGGCGAACTCCGGCAGCGGCAGCGGGCCGCCGCGCAGCTTGTCCGCGGCGCCCGCGAGGGCGGTGGCCAGCGCCCGCTCCGCGTCGTCCTCGAACAGCGCGGGCTCATAGGACGCGGGCGTGTCCGGCGGCACGATCCGCAGCACCCGCTGGAGCGCGACGGTCAACCGGGCGAACTCCTCCGACTCCAGCAGCCCCTCCAGGTCGGCGGCGTCACGTGCGGCGCGCGCGGGTGTGGCGGCGTGCGGCAGGACGGCGCGCACCACGTGCACCGGGCGGCCGGCCTCCAGGAGCGCCTGCTCCAGCCGGCGCGCGGTCAGCCGCTCCGCCTCACGCACCGCCTCCGGGCTCACCTCCACCGGCTGGCAGGCGGCCGCGACCGCCAGGCCCTCGTCCACCCGGATGCCGGCCAGGCGGTCGTGCGCCCGCAGGATCGCCGTGAGGCCGAGCGCCGCCCGGCGCAGGCCGTACGGGTCGGAGCTGCCGGTCGGCTCGGCGCCGACGCCGAACAGGCCGGCGAGCAGGTCGAGCCGGTCGGCGACGGCGAGCAGCGCCCCCGGCAGCGAGACGGGGAGCGCGTCGCCGGACGAGCGGGGCAGCTCCATCTCCACGAGCGCCTCCGCGACCGGCTCCGGCTCGCCGGCGCGGCGGGCGTACTCCCCCGCCATCGTCCCGGCGAGGCTGGACAGCTCGATCACCATGTGCGAGGCGAGGTCGAACTTGGCGAGGCGCGCCGCGCGTTCGAGCGTCGCCCGCTCGTCATCGTCCAGGCCGGCGCGGTCGGCGAGGGTCAGCGCGATCGAGCGGATGCGGCCGGCGCGGTCGGCCATCGACCCGAGGCGCTCCTCGAAGGTCAGCGCGGCCAGGCCCGTCGTCATCTCCTCCGGCGGCGTGCGCAGGTCGGCCGCGAAGAAGAACGCGGCGTCCTCGAACCGGGCCCGCAGGACCGCCTCGTTGCCCGCGCGCACCACGCCGAGGTCGCAGGCGCCGTTCGCGACCGTGACGAAGTGCGGCAGGAGACGGCCGGCGGCGCTGACCGGCAGGTACCGCTGGTGCTTGCGCATGACCGTGGTGAGCACCTCGGCGGGCAGTTCGAGGTAGCGCTCGTCGAAGGAGCCGAGGAGGGCCACCGGCTCCTCCACGAGGTTCACGACCTCGGGCAGGACGGTCTCGTCGGGCATTCCGCCCGCCGTGGCGGCGAGCTCGGCCGCGGCCTCGGCGATCCGCCGCAGGCGGACCCCGGCGTCCGGCTCGATGCCGTGCGCGCGCAGCGTGTCCAGGAACCGGCCCGCCTCCGCCACCTCGACGACGGGCTCGTCTGCGGTGCGGTGCACGCGGGTCGAACGGCCGCTGTCCAGCGTCGACACCGTGAACGGCACGACGTGGGAGCCGAGCAGCGCGGCGATCCAGCGGATCGGGCGGCTGTAGGACAGGCCGGGCGCGTTCCAGCGCATGTTCCGGTCGGCGCGCAGCGCGGTGACGACGCCGGGCAGGACCTCGGCGAGCACCTCCGCGGCCGGCCGGCCCGCGACCGTGCGGACGAGGCCGACGTACTCCCCGCCGTTCACGGTGATCTCGCGCAGGTCGGCGACGTCGGCGCCCTGGCCGCGGGCGAACCCGAGCGCGGCCTTGGTGGGCGCGCCGTCGGCGTCGTAGGCCGCCGACCGGCGCGGGCCGCGTACGGTCCGCTCGACGTCGTCCTCGCGCGGCTGGACGTCGTCCACGACGGCGACGACGCGGCGCGGCGCGGACATCACCCGGACCTCGCCGTGGCGCAGCCGGGTGCCGGCCAGGAGTTCGGTGAGGCTGTCGCGCACGGCACCGGCGACGCGCTCGGTCTCGGTGGCGGGCAGCTCCTCGAAGCCGATCTCGAACGCCAGCGCCGACGGCTCGCCGATCTCGGGGAAGGCGTCCGCGCGGCGCTCGGGCACCGGGCGGGTGGCGGCGTCGCCGAGCGGGTGGCCGAGCTCCTCGCGGCGCTCGGCCCACAGCCGCGCGACGTCGTGGGCGAGGGAGCGCATACGGGCGAACGCGCTGGCGCGCTCGGTGGTGCCGACGGCTCCGCGCGCGTCGAGCACGTTGAAGGCCTGCGAGCACTTGAGCACGTACGTGTGGGCGGGCACCGGCAGGCGCGCCTCGATCATGCGCCGCGCCTCGGTCTCGTACGCGGCGAACAGCCCCCGGTTGGCCTCGACGTCGGCGTCGTCGAGGTAGTAGCGACTCATCTCGTACTCGGCCTGCCCGAACGCCTCGCCGTAGGACAGGCCGGGCGCGTACGCGATGTCCTTGAAGTGCCCGACGCCCTGGAGCGCCATGATGATGCGCTCCATGCCGTAGGTGATCTCGACCGAGACCGGGTCGAGGGCCATGCCGCCGGACTGCTGGAAGTAGGTGAACTGGGTGATCTCCAGGCCGTCGAGCCAGACCTCCCAGCCGAGCCCCCACGCGCCGAGCGCCGGGGAGGCCCAGTTGTCCTCGACGAACCGCACGTCGTGGGCGCGCAGGTCGATGCCGATGGCCTCCAGGCTGCCGAGGTAGCGCTCCTGCGCGTCACCGGGCTCGGGCTTGAGGATCACCTGGTACTGCGTGTGCGTCTGGAGCCGGTTGGGGTTGTCGCCGTACCGCGAGTCGTCCGGACGGACGCTGGGCTCGACGTAGCCGACCCTCCAGGGCTCGGGCCCGAGGACCCGCAGCGCGGTGGCGGGGTTGAGCGTGCCGGCGCCGACCTCGGTGTTCATCGGCTGGATGATGGCGCATCCCTGCCCGGTCCAGTATTCGGTGAGGCGGATCAGGGCGTCCTGCATCGTCAGCGTCGTCGGCATGTCCCGAGCCTAACGAGACACGGCGCCCCCCGCGCGCCCGCCGCCCGGCGCGCCGGAGAACCGGAAGCCGGGCGGCGGGGCCGAGCGTCAGGAGAAGACCACGCCGAGTTCGAGGCCTCCGGCGATGCGGCCGCTCAGGCGTTCGGACAGGCGGTCGGCGGCCGCGCGCAGCACCACCTGCTCGTCGGCGTCCTGGGCGAGACGCAGCCGGATCGCCAGGTCGCTCTGCGTCCCGGGCCGTACCTGGATGCCGGTGATCCCCGGCAGCCCGCCGGCGGCCTCCTGGACGGCGGCCAGGACGTCCGGGTCCTCGTGCGGGGCGGTGATCGTGCCGCCCTCGGCGAGGACGCGCAGCCTCGGGCCCTCGATGGCGTACGGCACCGGGCCCGCCACGTCGATGACCACGGCGTCGGCGCCCTCGTCGAGGGCGGCCTGGCACGCCTGGGCGATGCGCACCGCGACGGGGCGCGCGTCCGCCTGCCAGCGGGCGAGGCTCTCGGCCGAGGTGAAGGCCAGCACGCCGCGCCGTCCGTCGTCGCCGACGAGCGTCGGCAGCGCCATCTCGCTCTCCTTCTCACGGCGCAGTCCGTCCACCGTCTCATCCTCGGTCAGGACGGCGACCACGGGGACGAACAGGCGTGATCCGGCGAGGGCGGCGAGGACGGCGTGCTCTCCGTGCCCACCGGAGTAGGCGCGCAGCGCCGCCTCCAGCTTGGCGGGTGCCATGCCGTCATCGTCGGGGAATTCGGGCTGAGGAATGGTTCTTTCGGACACGACAGACCAGCGTATAGGCCTATGGATCCGGTCGCTCCGGCCTGGCGCGGATGGCCGGTGCGAGGACCGGTGTGAGGGCCGTCCCACGAGCACCGCGCACGGGGCGACGGCCTGGCGGGACGGCCCCGGATCAGCCGAGGTCGGCGATCGCCGCGACCGGGCCTCCGCCCGAGGGGCCCTGGTGGACGGCGGCCACCGAGACGAACGCGGCCGGGTCGCCCGTCACCGACGCGGTGACACCGCCGACGCACGCCTTGATCTGGCGGTGCCAGTGCACGTCGGAGTCGTCGAGCATGATGTTGCGGCGGCCGCGCACCGACCCGCTCGGGTCCGCCTCGCACTTGAGGAACACGTTGACGAGCCGGCCGTCCAGGTCGTCGTGGTGGGGGCGTTCGGGCAGGTCGATGCCTGATGAGCGGATCGCGGCCCAGATGCCGTCGGCGTCCAGGGCGTCCCGCATCACGCTGTGGCCGATGCGGTAGCGGCCGCCGATGCCCCGGACGTTGCCGACCACGACGATCTGGGCCCGGTCGAGCTCCACTCCGGAGGAGCAGGAGGCGACCGAGGAGTACAGCGACAGGTCCTTGTGTATTTGCTCCGCCTCCGGCATCTCGATCTCCCCGAGGGCGACGGCGATGCCGAGCGCGGTCGTGGAGTTGGAGATGTCCATGGACTTCAGGGTGTCCTCGGTGACGACGTCGTGGCCGCGCCGCTTGGCGTCGTTGATCGTGTCGAGGGTGAGCAGGGGCGTCTTGGTCTGCACGTAGTGGACGTCGGCGGCGTCCTGGATGCCGGCCGCCTTCATGGCGTCGCGCACGCCGCCGGCGACCTTCTCCACCATGGCGGGGCGGCCGATGTCCTCGGGCAGGATCACCTCGCTCATGGCGACGCCGACGGAGACGCGGGGCTCGTCGGTCGCCGGCGCCGAGGACGGGTCGACGGTCGCGAAGATCGTCGCGTGCGGGCTGAGCACCCCGTCCGTACCGCCGGACCACACGAGCGGCACCTGGGCGACCTCCTCCGGCGTACGCGTGCCCCGGGCGACGAGCACCTCGCGGAACGCCCGGTCGGCGAGGATGCGCGTGTAGTCGTTGACGCCGCCGTTGCCCTCGGTCTTGCCGATCACGGCGAGGACGCGATCGGCCTCGATCACACCGTCGTCGATCAGCCGGGCCAGCCCCGACGCGTCCGTGACGCTCTCGATGGCGACCTTGCGTATCTCAATCGGGTCCGGCATGTCCTCACCCTTCACAACTCGATGACTGTTCCGGCCTTGCCGTCCGCGGCGTCGCCGATGTGCTCCAGCGAAGTGATCGCCGCCCGTTTCCCGCCCGTCTCGACGAAGCGCACCGCCGCCTCGACCTTCGGGCCCATGCTGCCCCCGGCGAACTCCCCCTCCGCCGCGTACGCCCGCAGCCGGGCGGGCGTCGTACGCCGGATGGGCCGCTGGTCCGGGGTGCCGTACCCGGTCATGGCGTACTCGACGTTCGTGGCGATGACCATGGTCGTGGCGGAGACGTGGCGGGCCAGCAACTGTGCGGCGAGGTCCTTGTCGATGACCGCCTCGACCCCGCGGAAGCCGCCGTCGGCGCGTACCACCGGGACGCCGCCGCCCCCGGCCGCCACGACGATGAACCCGGCCGCGAGCAGGGCGTCCACGGCGGGCGCGTCGATGATCTCCTGGGGTTCCGGCGAGGCGACGACCCGGCGCCAGCCCCGGTCGCCGAACGACCGCCAGACCTCGCCGTGCGCGCGGCCCCGCTCGGCCTCGTGGGCGGAGAAGTAGCGGCCGACCGGCTTGGCCGGGGCGTCGAAGCCCGGATCGGCGGCGTCCACGAGGGTGCGGGTCGCCACGACGGCCACCGGCCGGTTCGCGCCGCGCGCGGCCAGGGCGCGGTCCAGCGCGTTGAGCAGGAGGACGCCGATGGTCGCCTGGGTCTGCGCGCCGCACCAGTCGAGGGGCACGGGCGGCACCACGTGGGCGGCCAGCTGGTTCTTGATCAGCAGGTTGCCGACCTGGGGCCCGTTGCCGTGGGTCAGCACGACCTGCGCGCCCCCGGCGACCAGGTCCGCGACCGGCCCGACGGCCGCCTCCACGGCGCACAGTTGGGCGTCCGGCGTGGCGTCGCCGTCCGGTCCCGTCATCGCGTTGCCGCCGAGGGCGATGACGACGCGCTCGCCGTTCGCGGTGGTCACGAAGGCGAACCTAGTCTCTGACCTGTGGTGTGCTCATGGGCAGAGTATGCCCAGCGAGCGCGCCTCCTTTGTCAGGTGTGAGCGTACGGGGCCGCTCCCCCGGTGTTCAGGGGGCCACGCGGGGAAGGCGCGCGGCGGCGTCGTCGATGACCTCGTCGCGCTTGCAGAAGGCGAACCGGACGTACGGGTCGCCGGCGCCGGAGTCGTAGAACACCTGGCTGGGGATGGCGACGATGCCGGCCCGCTCGTGCAGCACCCGGCAGAACTCCAGCCCTTCGGTGAAGCCGAGCGGGCGGATGTCGGCCTGGACGAAGTACGTGCCCTGGGTGTACAGCGGGGTCAGCCCGGCCGCCTGGATGCCGGCGGTGAGCCGGTCGCGCTTGGACTGCAGGGCGGTCCGCTGCGCCTCGACCCACTCCAGCTCGGCGCCCAGCCCGTACGCGACCGCCCGCTGGTACGGGGCGCTGCAGGTGAAGGTCAGGTGCTGCTTGACGGTCTGCACGGCGCGGACGAACCGCGGCGGCGCGGTGATCCAGCCGGTCTTCCAGCCGGTGACCGAGAACGTCTTGCCGGCCGAGGAGATCGCCACCGTGCGCTCGCGCATGCCGGGCAGCGTGGCGATCGGCACGTGCTCGGAACCGTCGAAGGTCAGGTACTCGTACACCTCGTCGGTGACGGCCACGAGGTCGTGCTCGCGGCACAGGTCCGCGATGATCTCCAGTTCCGCGCGGGAGAACACGGTGCCGGTCGGGTTGTGCGGGGAGTTGAGCAGGATCAGCCGGGTGCGCGGGGTGACGGCGGCGCGCAGCTCGGCGGGGTCGAAGGTGAACCGGTCGCCGTCGGGCCGCAGCGTGACCGGACGGCGCACGGCTCCGGCCAGCGCGATGATCGCGGCGTAGGAGTCGTAGTACGGCTCGAACACGACGACCTCGTCGCCGGTCTCGCAGAGGGCCAGGAGCGTCGAGGCGATGGCCTCGGTCGCGCCGACGGTGACGAGCACCTCGTCCGCGGGGTCGTAGGTCAGGCCGTAACGGCCGGACCGCTGGGCGGCGACGGCCTCCCTGAGCTCGGGCACGCCGGGGCCGGGCGGGTACTGGTTCGCGCCGCCGCGGATCGCCTCGACGGCGGTCTCCAGCAGCTTGGCCGGACCGTCGGTGTCGGGGAACCCCTGGCCGAGGTTGACCGCTCCGGTACGGACCGCCAGGGCGGTCATCTCGGCGAACACGGTGGTGCCGAAGCCCCGCATCCGGGCGACCAGCGGATCGATGTTGACCGTCACGCGGCTCAGGGTAACAACGCGGACAGGACGACCCCACGGGCGCTACGCCCGGTCTGTGCCACAGTGGAGCGAGCAGGAGCGAGCCCGACGTAGCGAGTGGAGTGGCCGGGCGAGGGACGAGTCCGGCCGCGGAGCGAGTGAGGAGGGCGAGCGACCAGTGAGCAGGAGTGAGCACCGAGCCGGCGCGCGGCGCCGATTCTCCTCCAGGAAAGGAGTCCGCGATGCGAGTGGCGCTGTGCCAGATCACGATCGGCGACGACCCGAAGGAGAACCTCGAACGCGCCCGCGAGGCCCTGGCCTCCGCGGCGGACGCGGACCTGGCGATCCTCCCGGAGGCGGCGCTGGTCCGCTTCGGCGGCGACCTGGCCTCGATCGCCGAGCCGCTCGACGGCCCGTGGGTGACGGGCCTGGCCGAGGCGGCGCGTGAGCACGGCACCGCGGTGATCGCGGGCGTGTTCGAGCCGGCGTCACCGGGCCGGGTGTACAACACCGCGGTGGCCCTCGACGCGTCCGGCGAGCTCGTGGGCTCCTACCGCAAGATCCATCTGTTCGACGCCTTCCACGACCGCGAGTCGGAGTTCGTCGATCCCGGCGACGCGCCGGTGGTGGTGGAGCTGTGCGGCACGCGGATCGGCCTGATCACCTGCTACGACGTGCGCTTCCCCGAGCTGGCGCGGGCGCTGGTGGACGCGGGCGCGGAGATGTTCGCGGTGATCGCGGCCTGGGCGCAGGGACCGTTCAAGGAGGAGCACTGGGTGACGATGGTCCGCGCCCGCGCGATCGAGAACACCACGTGGGTCGCGGCCGTGGGCAAGGCCCCGGACCGTAACGCCCCGCCGCGGGGGCGTCCGGGCGGCGTGGGCCGGAGCATGCTGGTGGACCCGATGGGCGTGGTCCAGGCGGACCTGGGCCCGTCCCCGTCCGTACGGCTCGCCGAGATCGACCTGAGCGTCACCGACCAGGTACGGAAGGTGCTCCCGTCTCTGTCCCACCGGCGTCCCGACCTGCTGGGCTGAGGGAGGTCCTCGTCCGGCCGCCGGCGACGTAGACGACGGCGCCCACCACCAGCCAGGCGGCGGCGACGAGCTTGGCCGGCGTGGTCGCCGAGACCATGATCCAGATCGACACCGCGGCGCCGAGGGCCGGGACCACCAGGTGCGGGATCCACCGGCGGCTGCCCCGGCGGATGACGTAGTAGCCGACCACCGAGACGTGCAGGAGGGTGAAGGCGGCCAGGGCGCCCATGTTGACGATCGACACGAGCACGTCCAGACCGTCCGCGCGGCGGGCCGCCCACACCGACACGACCAGGCTGACCGCGGCCGTGGTCAGCAGGGCGGCGCGCGGAACCCGCGAGCGGGGGTCCACCGACGCCAGCGCCTTCGGCAGGCCGCGGTCGCGCGCCATGCCGTACAGCAGGCGGGACGCCGCGGCCACGGCCGCCATCGCCGTGAACGCCGGGCCGACGCCCTTGACCACGGCGAAGGCCCGCTGCATCCACACGCCGACCGCCGTCCGGGTCATCGTGTAGAACGCGGTGCCCTGCTCGGCCGGCGCCTGGGCGAGGTGGTGCGGGCTCACCGGCATGAGCAGCCCGGCGAGGTAGGTCTGCACGACGAACAGCAGGCCGGCGACGCCCAGGCAGAACAGCACCGCCCGCCCGACCTGGCGCTCGTCGCCGGTGTTCTCCTCGGCGAACGAGGCGATCGCGTCGAAGCCGAGGAAGGACAGCACCGCCACCGAGACCGCGCCCATCACCGCGGCCGTGGTCGTGCCGCCGACGCCGAGGGCGGGTGAGGTCCACGGCCGGGCGGGACCGTCCATGATCAGCACCACGATCGCCGCGACGACGAACACCGCCAGCAGCACGATCTCGACCACGAGCACCACGAAGCCCACCCGTGCGGCCAGTCGCACGCCGAAGAGGTTGAGCAGCGTGGTCGAGACGAACGCGAGCGCGGTGAACACCCAGGCCGGCACCGAGGGCACCAGCGAGTGCAGCGCGATGCCGCAGAACAGATAGCCGACCGCGGGGATCAGCAGGTAGTCCAGCATCGCCAGCCAGCCGGCCGCGAACCCGGCGGGCCGCCCGATGCCGATGCCCGCGTAGGCGTACACCGATCCGGCCTGCGGCACCTTCCGTGACATCTGGGCGTACGACACCGCGGTGAACGCCATCGCGAGCGT
Organism: Actinoallomurus sp. CA-142502; assembly: GCF_050936355.1. Taxonomy (NCBI): domain Bacteria; kingdom Bacillati; phylum Actinomycetota; class Actinomycetes; order Streptosporangiales; family Thermomonosporaceae; genus Actinoallomurus; species Actinoallomurus sp. CA-142502. Next base: position 4,018,191 of record NZ_JBNJMY010000001.1, on the reverse strand, counting down.
CGCCACCAGGTAGACGAGGGCGACGGAACCGTGGCTTCTGGCGTCGAGGACGCCGAAGACGCCCACCGGCGCGAGCGGCCCGATGAACAACAGCCCGTAGACGATCAGGTCACGCGACGACAGGCTGCGGCGGAGCACCTGCGGCTCCATCCAAATCCCCCGATCCGAGACAAAAGCGCAGGTCAGGAATCTACCTGCTCCCTCAGAGTGTGGACGTCATCGGTGGACCGGCTGCGGTGTGGAGGCGGGGCCGGCGGGTCTGCGGGCACACCCTGGGGCACATGGTGACACTCGGGACCGTACGGTGGCCGTCCAGGACGGCCGGGACGCTCAAGGGAGATGATGATGTCGATGAGTCCAACCGTCGCAGTCGTGGGTCCGGGGGCGATCGGCACGACCGTGGCGGCGGCCCTGCACGAGGTCGGCCGTACACCGAGGATCTGTGGCCGCACAGCGCGTGAACGCCTTGAGCTGCACGTGGGCGAGGGTCGCGTCATCGTGCCGGGGCCTGTGCGGATCGACCCGGCACAGGCCGGCGGAGCGGTCGACCTTGTTCTCCTTGCCGTCAAGTCGACGCAGGTCGAGGCGGCGGCACCCTGGTTGACGGCATTGTGCGGCGCGGACACCGTTGTCTGTGTTCTGCAGAACGGCGTCGAGCAAGGGTCGATCGTCGCGTCTCACCTCTCCGGCGCCCGCGTCATCCCCTCGGTCGTGTGGTTCCCCGCCCAGGCGCAGCCCGACGGTTCTGTGTGGTTGCGCGGCGAGGCGCGCCTCACCCTGCCGGACGCGCCGGCGTCCCGTGTGGTGCTCGAGGCTTTGCGCGGCACTCGGTGCTCGGTCGACCTGGCCACGGACTTCACGTCTGTGGCGTGGCGCAAGCTGCTGCAGAACGCGGTCGCCGGATTGATGGTCCTCACGGGCCGCCGCACCGGCATGTTCGCCAGAGCCGATATCGCCGAGCTGTCTCTGGCCTATCTACGGGAGTGCCTGGAGGTCGCCCGAGCCGAGGGCGCGGCACTGAGCGACGAGGTGGCGCAAGAGATCGTGGACGGCCTCCAGGCCTACCCGGCCGATATGGGCACCTCCATCCTCGCCGACCGTGAAGCCGGCCGGCCGCTCGAATGGGACACCCGCAACGGTGTCGTGCGGCGCCGCGGACGGGCCCACGGCATCCCGACGCCGATCAGCGATCTGGTGGTGCCACTCCTCGCGGCCGCCAGCGATGGACCCGGCTAGTCCACCTCGTCCAACCAGGCGAGGACGTCGTCGGTGTGCTGGCCCAGCGTCGGAGGGGCGGTGTGCTCTCGCGGCGGCGTCCCCTCGAAGCGCAGCGACGGGCCGGGCAGCTCGATGCGGCCGAGCTCGGGATGCTCCACGTCGACGACGAGCCCCTGCGACCGGGTCTGGTCCCACTCGTAGACCTCGTCGATGGAGCGGATCGCCCCGGCGGGGACGCCGGCCTCGGTGAGCCGGGCCAGCCAGTGCTCCCGCGTTCCGGTCGCCAGCGCCTTCTCGATCAGGACGCCCAGCTCACCGCGGTTACGGGACCGGTCGGCGCCGGTCGTGAAGCGCGGATCGTCCGGGTCGATCGCCACGACCGGCGCGAACCTCCTCCACAGCCCCTGGTTCGCGACGCCCACCTGGATCAGGCCGTCGGCGCACCGGTAGCTGCCGTACGGGGCGATCGAGGGGTGGTCGTTGCCGATCGCCCGCGGCACTTCGCCCGCGACCGTCCACCGGGTGGCCTGGTAGGCGTGCGCGCCCACGACGGAGGCGAGCAGGGAGGTGCGGACCACCCGGCCGCGCCCGGTACGGGTCCGCTCGTACAGCGCGGCGACGATGCCGTACGCGCCGTTCACCCCGGCGAGGATGTCGCAGATCGACAGGCCCATCTTGGTCGGCTGGTCCGGCGCGGGCCCGGTGACGCTCATGATCCCGGCCTCGCCCTGCACGATCGCGTCGTAGCCGGGCCGCCCGCCCTCCGGCCCGTCGTGCCCGAACCCGGAGATCGAGAGGATGACCAGGGCCGGGTTGATCTCGTGCATCCGCTCGAAGGAGAACCCGAGCCGGTCCAGGACGCCGGTACGGAAGTTCTCGGCGAGGACGTCGGCGTGCCGGATCAGGCGGGTGAGCGTCTCCTTGCCCTCCTCGGACTTCAGGTCGAGGGTGATCGACTCCTTGTTCCGGTTGCAGGACAGGAAGTACGTGCTGACGCCGGGGTCCACGTCCTCCCGCCCGGGCGCGGTGGCGAACGGCGGGCCCCACTGGCGCGTCTCGTCGCCGGTGCCCGGCTGCTCGACCTTGATCACCCGCGCGCCGAGGTCGGCGAGCATCATCGTCGCGTGCGGCCCGGACAGGACGCGGGTGAGGTCGAGCACCACGATGCCGTCGAGTGGACCGTTCATCAGATGACGCCTCCGTGATCGGGTGAATGCCTACCGGCAGTATGAACGCCGCCCTCGGGAAGGCCGCTGTGACGCGCCTCACTGCTCCCGGGGCCCGTAACGATCATTTCCAGGGATGTGCCGCGATTCGTCGGGGTGCTGCCCTACGGTGTGCCGACGTGAACGTCCGATCCACCGCCGGCTCCCGACGGCCCGGCGAAGACGCCCTGACCCTTCCGGCCGCGTGGAGAGCGCGTCGGCATCCGCGGCGGGGCGATTCGTCGATCGCCGCGGTGGGCGAGCCCTCGCGGGGCCGACCCCTCTCACCGGAGGACCGCGCCGAGATCGAGCGGGTGCTCCGCGACCCGGGATCCGATCCCGAGCTGGCCGATCGGGGGCTCGCCCATCTTCACGGCTCCCCGAACCCGCCGGGTGCGGCGGTGGTCGCGTCGGTCAGGGTGCACCGGAGCGTCGGCGGGGTCGCCTGGGGGAACACCGAAGGCTGGGTCATCGACCATGGTCTGCCGTTCGCCGCCTGCGCGTACGCCGAGTTCGGTTCCGCCGCCGTCGACGGGATCCCCGGCAACGGGCCGGCCCGGGTGGTCGCCGCCTCACGTCACGGCGCGCACACGCGCGCCTGGTGGCGCGACGAGTACGCGTCGCGCCGGCTCCGCACCCGGCTGGCCGCCGCCGACGACGAGGTTCACGCGGAGGCCGTGGAGCGGCTCGCGGGCTGCCGGCGCGACCCCGCGCAACGGGCCGTCGTCTCCTACCTGGTACCGGACCGGCGCGACTGGGTGGACGAGTGCTGCGCCGCCCCTCCGGACGATCCGCTCCGGTGGATGCCGCTGCTCGCCCTGAGCTCGGCGGACCAGCTCGCCGCACTCGGCGACCGGGTGCCGCCGCGATGGTGGGACTTCCCCACGGGCGTCGTCGCCACCATGGTCGACGGGCTCGGTGCGGCGATGGCGCCGCTGCTCACCGATGCCCTGGACCAGGACCTGTCGGTGCCCGAGACCCGCACGATGCTCGGCGCGCTCGCCCTGCTGCCGTCGGACGAGGCGTTCCAGGCCCTGGTGGACCGCCTCGGCCGCAAGTACGTCCAGCCCGCGCTGCTCGGCGCGATGAAACGCTTCCCGATCCGCGCGATGCGCCTGCTCGCCCCCGCGACCCGCGGGTCGTCGCGTGCCGCCGAACTCGCCCGCGAGCTGCTGGCCGGGCACCTGCTGGCCGCTCCGGCGCGTACGGCGGCCGCGCTGCCGGATCTGCCGCCCGGCGTCCGTGCCGTCATCGATTCGCTCGGGGCGGCGAACACGCGGGTGCCGGACGCCCCGGCCGACGCCCTCCCGCCGGTGCTGCTCACGCCGCCGTGGTCCCGGAGGCTCACGCCGCCGGAGCCCACCGTCGTCGCCGGGCTGACGCCGCCCGCCCGGCAGGCGGTGACCTGGGCCGACGGCGAGCGGGAGCGGTGGGCGGGAGCCGAGCCGGCCACCTACGGGTATCAGCGACGCGAGATCGCGATCAAGGCCATCGAGGAGTACCGGGCCGGAACGAGGACCGACCGCGACCCCGCGCTGTTCCTATGGGGCCCGGAGGAGTCGCTGCGGCCGCTGGTCGGGACCTGGCGACCCGGGCGGCTCGCGGGGGCGGCGACGTGGATGCCGGCCGTCGTGGCGCGGTTCGAGCTCGACGCCCTCCCCCTCGCGCTGTACGCCGCCCGGACGAACCCGTCCGGAGCCGCCGCCGTTCTCCTGCCGTTCCTGGACGCCGAGGCCGCGCTGCTGGCGGCCGGCTGGCTGGCCCGGCCGGCGTCGGTGCGCGCGACCGCCGTCGGCTGGTTCGGACGGCACGGCACGGACGCCGTGCCGTACCTCGTGCCGGCCGCGCTCGGCGAGCCCGGGCAGCGGCGTGAGGACGCCGAGGGCGCCCTTCGCCACCTCGCGTCCGAGCACGGCGCCGACGCGGTCGTGACGGCCGCGCGCGTGTCCGGCGACGAGGCCGCGCGCGCGATCGAACGGTTCCTGGCGATCGATCCGACGGAGCTCCTCCCGGACCGGATGCCGGCGATCGGGCGGTGGGCCGAGTCCGCGTTGCTCCCGCAGGTCCGGCTGCGCGACCGCACGCGGGCGCTGCCGCGCGAGGCGACCGCCCACCTCCTGACCATGCTCGCGCTGTCGAAGCCCGGCGCGATGTACCCGGGGATCGGGCCGGTCCGCGAGGCCTGCGACCCGGCCTCCCTGGCGGAGTTCTCCTGGGTGCTGTTCCGCGGCTGGCAGGCGGCCGGCGCGCCGGCCCGGGACGGCTGGGCGCTGACGCAGCTCGGCTGGCTCGGCGACGACGAGACGGTGCGGCGGCTCGCGCCGGTGATCCGGGCCTGGCCGGGCGAGGGCGGGCATGCCAAGGCGGTCAAGGGCCTGGACGTGCTCGGCGAGATCGGCACCGACGTCGCGCTGATGCACCTGGACGGAATCGCGCGGAAGGTGCGGTTCCCGGCGCTCAAGGCGCGGGCCCGGGCACGGATCGATGAGGTCGCCGCGCGGCTGGGGCTGACACCCGAGCGGCTCGCCGACCGGCTGGTGCCGGACTTCGGGCTCGACCCCGACGGGACTCTCCTCCTCGACTACGGACCGCGGCGGTTCGTCGCCGGCTTCGACGAACAGCTCCGCCCGTACGTCACCGACGAGCACGGCAGACGGCGCAAGACACTGCCGAGACCCGGGGCGAAGGACGACCCCGAGCGCGCCGAGGCGGAGTACCGGAGGTTCACCGGGCTCAGGAAGGACGTCCGCACGGTCGCCGGCGATCAGGTCCGCCGGCTCGAGAGCGCCATGGTGACCCGGCGCCGCTGGACGCTCGCCGAATTCCGGGACCTGTTCGTCGCACACCCGCTGACCTGGCACATCACCCGCAGGCTGGTATGGGTCGCCTCGGACGGAGACCGGGCGACGGCGTTCCGGATCGCCGAGGACCGCACCCTCGCCGGCATCACCGACGGCGCGCTGGACCTGCCCGAGTCGGCCGTGGTCCACATCGCGCACCCGGTCGACCTCGGCCGCGACCTGGCGGCCTGGTCCGAACTGTTCGCCGACTACGAGATCCTGCAGCCCTTCCCCCAGCTCGGCCGGACCGTGCACACCCTGACCGAGGACGAGCGGCCGAGCGGCCGGCTGGAACGCTTCGAGGGACGCACGATGCCGATCCGCGGTGTACTGCGCCTGATCCGGCGCGGCTGGGAACGGGGAGAGCCGCAGGACCGCGGCGTCACGCGCTGGATCTCGCGGGAGATGGGGGCGGGCCGTCACCTGGTGATCGGTCTCGATCCGGGCATCGTGGCCGGGGCCGGCATCGACGACCCCGAGCAGAAGGTCCTGCACGTCCGGCTCGCCGGCCGGCCCGACGACCCCCGGCCGGACCGCGACGGCCCCGCCTTCGACGCCCTGGACCCGGCGATCATCTCCGAAACCCTCGCGAACCTGACCGAAGCGTTCGTGGAGACAGCGCCACCGACCGTGTGACCGGCGGTGACGGGCCGGCGGTGACGGGCCGGGTGGGTCGCCGCAAGCGCCCGGCGCGGGCATCCGGCCGACCGCGACGCGTCCGGTCGGCGCCGTGCCGGGGGGCCGCCGCCGCCCGTCCGCGAAGGCGGAGTCGCCGCCACCAGCCCGGTGGCCCCGGGCGGCGGCGCGCGCGGGCGATGCCTGGGCGCGCTGACCTCGCGCGGCCGGTTCGGCCGCACGGCGATGGCCTCGCGGGTGCCGGCCCCCGGCCGCGAAGCGGCCGGGGCGTGTCACGGGCGCCGGCGATGACGGGCCGGTCACGGCGGGCCGGTCACGGCGGGCCGGTCACGGCGGGCCGGTCACGGCGGGCCGGTCACGGCGGGCCGGTCACGGCGGGCCGGTCACGGCGGGCCGGTCACGGCGGGCCGGTCACGGCGGGCCGGTCACGGCGGGGCCCTCCCGCCCGGGGGCTCCAGCCCACTCTCATTGTCCAGTCCCTCGCACCGCCGTGACCAGAGGGCGGTGCGGCTGTGGATGAGCGGACCCGCCCCCGGGGGGCGGGCCCGCGCACCGGCTCAGCAGGCGTCGAGCAGGTCTCCCAGGGCGGCCTTCTCGTCACTGGTCACGAACAGCTTGAACTTGTACTTCACGCTCACGTACTCCTCGCCGTACGTGCACCAGTACGCCGTGTTCGACGGCTTCCACTCGCTGGGGTCCTTGTCGCTCTTGGAGCTGTTGCTGGAGCTGGAGGCGATGATCAGCTGCGCGTCGGTCAGGTCGTTGCCGAACGCCTTGCGCTGCGCGGCGGTCCACTGGTCGGCGCCGGTCCGCCACGCGTCGGCGAGCGGCACGATGTGGTCGATCGTCGCCTGCGAGACCACGGTGACCGTCGTGTCGTCGTAGGCGCTGTACCAGGAGCCGGAGGTCGGCTGGCAGCCGTCGCCGCCCTCGACGACGTTCTCGCCGTCGCGGGCGAGCACGTCCTGGCGGGTGGTGCAGCCGTCGGGCTGGTCGGCCCAGACGTCGAAGGCGTCGCGGCTGTAGCCGTCCATGCTGTGCGGGGTGCCGACCGTGAGCGAGGCGAGCTCGGTCCGGGCGGTCGAGTCCGACGGGGGCGGTGGCGGGTCGGCCAGCGCCTGGGTGGAAGGTCCGATGAGGCTCGCGATCCCGATCAGGGTCGCCACGAGCGTAACGGCACGTCGCACTGCTGGGGTCCTCTCATCCGTGGATCCCGCTCCCCGCATGAGACTCGCGCCCAGAGTCAACCAAATGGTTACCAGACGGTAAATACGCCTGTATTGACCGGATCTGGACAAATAGCCCATCCCCTATTTCCCGCCTCGGGCGGGCCGGGGGGCGGGGCCAGGGCCGATGGAGGCGACGGCTCCGGCAGGATGGGCGGAATGGCCGCATCCGTTCCCCCGGTCGACGCCGCGCTCGTGGCGCGGCTCCGTGCGCTCGGACCGTCGTGCGGGTCCGTGCGGATCGTCGCGGTGGACGGGCCGAGCGCGGCGGGCAAGACGACGTTCAGCGGCGCTCTGGCGGCCGCTCTGGACGACGCGCCGGTCGTGCACTCCGACGACTTCCCGGTGCCCTGGGACGGCGAGCCGCTCGCCTGGTGGCCGCCGCTGACCGCACACGTGCTCGCGCCGCTGCGCGCCGGGCGTCCCGGGCGGTTCCGCCGGTACGACTGGCGGCGCGGCGCGTACGCGGAGGAGGTCACGGTCCCGGTGGCGCCCGTGCTCGTCATCGAGGGGGTCGGCGCGGCGCGCCAGGAGTCGCCGGCGGCGTTCCGCGTCTGGGTGGAGGCTCCGCTCGCGGTACGGAGGCGGCGCGCGGCCGGACGCGGCGACGACCTGGCCGCGTGGGATCACTGGGCGGAGACCGAGGCGAAACTGTTCACCGCCGACCGGACCCGCGATCGGGCCGACCTGATCATCGACGGCAATTTCTCGTAGCTCGCCCGACCTATCCCGTAATAATGGCGGACATGGGGAAAGTGTGGCGATGGGTAATGCGCTCGGAAACGACCCTGGGGCTTTTCCTGCTCATCGTCGCGCTCGCGGGCGCCGGCATCGTGATCGACTGGATGTCGTCGGCCGCGCACGGCTGCGCGCCGCACGACACGGCCGCCATCTGCGACGACGGCCTCAAGAACGTCATCACGCCGATCTGCGTGTTCGGCACGCTCGCCTTCTGCGCGGTGTCCGTCATCGGCGTCAAGTGGTCCTCGCTCGCGTGGATGCGCCGCTGGACGCTCATCGGGCTGGCCGGCGAGCTGGCCTGCCTGGCGGTCGGCGCGGTCCTCGCCGCGACCGGCCCCTGAGGGGTCAGGACGCCGGGTCGTCCACCTCCGCGCGGGTACGCCCGCCGGCGAGCGTCGCGTAGCCGGGGCCGCGGTCGAAGAAGGCGGCCGGGCCTCGTCCGGCGCGCAGGCGTGTCCGCAGCGCGGCGGTCGCCTCCTCGTCCACGGACGGTTCTTCCGGCGGGCCGGTGAGTACGACCCCGTAGTCGTCGCGCGCGCCGTCCGCCGAGACCTTGCCGTCCCGTACGTCGGCGGCGACCATCGCAGGCGGCCGGTTCAGCGGGTCGCCCCACCCGCCGCCGCCCGTCGTACGGATCCGGATCACCTCGCCCGCCCGTACCGGATGGTCGTCGACGAGGCCCTCCATCGGCACGCCCGCCACCTCGGCGCGGAACGGCCGCCCCGCGCGGCCGCCGTTCACGCCCCAGCAGGACAGGATCGAGCGGTCGGCGATCGACATGTAGTGCGCGTCGCGGAGCATCCGGATGTGCTTGTCGTAACCGAGCCCGCCGCGGTGCTCCCCCGGCCCGCCGGAGTCGACGGCCAGGCCGAGGCGTTCGACGCGGAACGGCCAGCGCGCCTCGGCGAACTCCACCGGAATGTTGCGCGAGTCGGGCACCACGTGGATCGTGTCCTCGCCGTCGGCGTAGTAGCGCCCGCCCGAACCGCCGCCGAGCACCTCGCGCATCAGGTACGGCTCGGGGTCCTCGCCGTACACTCCGGTGTACCGGATGGTCTCCTGGTCGGCCGGCATCCGGCCGCCGGTCGCCTTGGCCAGCACGCCCGCGAGGACGCCGAGCAGCCGCAGGATCACGAACGTGCGGGCGTTCGTCGGCGCCGGGAAGATCGGGGTGAGCAGCGTTCCCTTCTCCGGGAAACGCATCTCGATGAGCGGCACGACGCCCTCGTTGACGTCCAGCTCGGCCATCCGCTCCGGTGAGTCGGCGAGGTTGCGCAGCACGGGCGCCAGCCACTTCTTCAGGAACACCCCGTCCGCGTAGTCGCCCGCGTGGTTGATCGGCCCCTTGGCCTGCGGCGACGTGCCGGTGAAGTCGATGACGAGCTTCTCGGGGGTCTTGGTGAGCGTGATCCGCTGGGCGTGCAGCCGGGGCGGGTCGACCCCGTCGTGCTCGGCGTAGTCCTCCCAGACGTGCGTCCCGTCGGGGATCTTGGCCAGGATCTCCCGCCGGAACGTCTCGGTGGTCTTGTCGATGATCGCGTCGAAGCAGTCCTCGACCGCCGCGCGCCCGTACCGGGCGAACAGCTCGCCCAGCCGCCGCGCGCCCATGAGACACGCCGAGCACTCGGCGTCCAGGTCGCCGGCGAGCGAGTCGGGCATCCGGGAGTTGCGGGTCATGATGCGCAGCGCCGCGTCGTTCGGCACGCCCTGGTCCCACAGCTTGATCGGCGGGACCATGAGCCCCTCCTCGAACGCCGACCGCGCGTGCGAGGGCATCGAGCCCGGCACCGCCCCGCCGATGTCGTCGTGATGCCCGAACGCCTGCACGAACGCGACCACGTCCGTGTCACCCCGACCAACCGGCCCCGACCGACCTCCCGGCCCCAGGAACACCGGCACGGTGACGCACAGGTCGGGCAGGTGACCGATGCCGCCCTCGGACAGGTAGACGTCGTTGTGGAAGAAGACGTCGCCGGGCCGCATCGTCTCGATCGGGAAGTCCCGTACGACGGGTTGCACCAGCGCCGAGTACGAACGGCCGGTGAGCTTGCGCATCCGCCGGTCGTGGATGCCGGCGCGGAAGTCGTGCGCGTCCCGGATCATCGGCGAGCGCGCCGTACGGGCGATCGCGGTCTCGACCTCCTTCTCGACGGAGGCGAGCGTGCCCTCCACGATCTCCACCAGGATCGGATCGGCCTTCATCAGCGGGTCACCACCAGGTTGCCGTGGCCGTCCACGCGGGCGGAGAAGCCCGGGTGGAGCGGCAGCGTGGATCCGAACTCCTCGACCACCGCCGGACCGGTCAGCACGTCGCCCGGTTCGAGGCGTTCGCGCGCGTACACGGGCACCTCGGCCCAGTCGTCGAAGAAGACGCGGCGGACGCCCGTACGGGCACGGGCGGGGTCGCCGTCGCCCGGCGGCCGTACCGGCGGCTCCGGCCGTTCGATCGGCCCGATGCCGGCGACGCGCAGGTTGACCCACTCGACCGGGTCGCCGCGGTGGCAGTAGCCGTACAGGCGTTCGTGCTCGTCGTGGAAGCGGGCGGCGACCTCGGCGGCGTCGGCGCGGCCGACCGGGACGCGCACCTCGAACGCCTGACCGTGGTAACGCAGGTCGGCCGAGCGCACGTAGCGGTGCTCGGCGAACCCCTGCCGGTCGAGCGCGGCGCCGGCCTGGGCCTCCAGCTCCGTGTACAACTCCTCCAGCTCCTCCGGGCCGGGGTCGCGGGTGACGCGCGTGCGCACGTACTCGCTGCGCACGTCCACGGTGAGCAGGCCGAACGCGGACAGGTTGCCCGGGTCGCGCGGCACGATCGCCGACGGCAGCCCGAGTATGTCGATCAGACGGCAGACGAGCAGCGGGCCGGAGCCGCCGAAGGCGACCAGGGGAAAGTCGCGCACGTCGAGGCCCCGCTTGACGGTGATCCGGCGGATGGCGTTGGCCTGGTTCCAGGCGCTGATCTCCAGGATGCCGGTGGCGCACGCCTCGGTCTTGAGGCCCAGGGTCGAGGCGAGCGCGGTGACCCCTTCGCTTGCCGCCGGCACGTCGAGCGGGATCTCACCGCCGAGCAGGTGCGGCGGGATCCGCCCGAGGTGGACGTGGGCGTCGGTGACGGTGACGTCCGTCGCGCCCCGGCCGTAGCAGAGCGGCCCGGGGTCGGCGCCGGCCGAGCGCGGCCCGACCTTGAGCGTGCCCTCGGGCGAGATCCAGGCGATCGAGCCGCCGCCGGCGCCGACCGTGACGATGTCGATCATCGGGATCTTGGACGGGTAGTCGCCGACGGTGCCCTCGGTGGTGAGCGTCGGCTCGCCGTCGAGCACGACGGCGACGTCGGTGGAGGTGCCGCCGCCGTCGAGCGTGATGACGTTCGCGTGCTCGGCGGCCGCCCGCGCGACGAACGCGGCGCCGAGGGCGCCGGCGGCCGGGCCCGACAGCACGGTCGTGATCGGCCGGTCCACCACCTCGCTCGCCGACAGCACGCCGCCATTGCTCGTCATGACGTACAGGGGCACGTCGCCGAGTCGCTCGGAGATCCGCGCCACGTAGCGGCCGATGGCGGGCTTGACCGCGGCGTCGACCAGGGTGGTGACCGAACGCTCGTACTCCCGGTACTCCCGCAGCACCTCGTGCGACAGCGACCCCACCGCGTCCGGGTGCTCACGGCGCAGCACCTCGCGCATGGCCAGCTCGTGCGTGGGGTCGGCGTAGGAGTGCAGGAAGCACACGCCGATCGCGGTCACGCCCTGGTCGCGGAACCAGCGTGCGGCGCGCACCGCAGACGCCTCGTCGAACGGCCGCACCTCCGCGCCGGTGTGGTCGAGCCGTCCGCCGACCGTCCGAACCCGGTGCGCCGGGACGATCCGCGGCGGCTTGACCCAGAAGTAGGAGTTGCCGTACCCGTCCGGGACGCTCTGGCGGGCGATCTCCAGCAGGAACTCGAAACCCTCGGTGGTGACGAAGCCGAGATCGCCGACGCGGCCCTCGAGGAGCCGGTTGGTGGCCACGGTCGTGCCGTGGCACACGGCCGCGATGTCGGCGGCGTCCAGCCGGCCGATGCCCGCCATGAACCCCTCGGCCGGGTCGTCCGGCGTCGACGGCGTCTTAGTGGTGACGATCGCCCCGGTGTCCTCGTCCACCGAGACCACGTCCGTGAACGTCCCACCAGTGTCAATGCCGATCCGGATCGCCATGAGTCAGTGTCTACCCGGACGGTACGGACGGGGGAACCGTCGACTCCTGCCAACGAGCGAACCGTTTTTCGGTATTCGGTCACCCGGCCCGCGCGCGCTCAGCGGGTGGTGCCGCGCGTCAGGACCGGCTCATGCCTGGGCGGCCACCTCGCGCAGCGCGCTCTCGAAGACCTCGGCCGGCTGCGCGCCCGAGACCGCCCACGTGCCCTCGAAGACGTAGAACGGGACCCCGCTCACGCCCATCGCCCGCGCGCGCTCCACCTGCTCGGCCACCTCCGTCTCGCCGTCGCCGGCCGCGAGTCGCTCCGCGACCCCGTCGAGCCCCGCCTCGGCGGCCAGATCGGCGAGCGTGCCGTGGTCGTTCAGGTCGCGGCCCTCCGCGTGGTAGGCGCGGAACAGCCGGTCGACGACGGCGTCCTGGACGCCCGCCTCACCCGCCAGCGCGATGACCCGGTGGGCGTCGCGCGTGTTCGCGCTGATCGCCTTCTCCGGCTCGTACGGCAGGTTCTCCGCGGTCAGCAGGCCGCGCATCCGCTCGTGCATCTCGGCGACCCTGGCCGGGCCGCCGAAGCGGTCGGCCATGCGCTCGGTGGTCAGCCCGCCGCCGGTCGCCTCCGGGTCGAGCTGGAACGGACGCCAGGTCACCACGGTGTCACCGCCGAACGCCTCGGCGGCCGTGCTGAAACGGGCCCGGCCGAGGTAGCACCACGGGCACACGACGTCGGAGAAGATCTCGATGTTCACGTCCGGCCCAACCCGGGCCGCCGCGCCCGCATTCCCCGGCCGCGTACAGGCATCGCTACGCTGGGCGGTTCGTACATCGTCGAACAGCGAAAGATTCTCATGGCACTCGAGCGACCCGAGATCGACTTTCCCGAGGGCGAGCCGCCCGCCGACCTTCAGATCACCGACATCACGGTCGGCGACGGCCCCGAGGCGCGGCCCGGCTCCACCGTCACCGTGCACTACGTCGGCGTCTCCCACTCGACCGGCGAGGAGTTCGACGCCTCGTGGAACCGTGGGGCGCCCTTCGACTTCCCGCTCGGCGCCGGGCGGGTCATCCAGGGCTGGGACCAGGGCGTGGCCGGCATGAAGGTCGGCGGACGCCGCAAGCTGGTGATCCCGCCGCACCTGGGCTACGGCAACCGCGGCGCCGGCGGGGGCGCCATCAAGCCCGGCGAGACGCTGATCTTCGTGGTGGACCTCCTGGGCGTCGGCTGAGCCGTTGAGAGGCCGCCCGGGTCCCTGGGGTTCCGGGCGGCCTCTCAGTACGCCACCGAGACGTGGTGGCGTACCGAGCCGTCATCGCCGACCACGCCCAGCATGCAGGCGGCCAGGTCGGCCCGGGAGATCGTCCGGCCACCGCGCAGGTTGACGTCGATCGCGGTGCGGTAGCGGCCCGTGGCCTCCTTGTCGAGCAGCCGCGGCGGCCGTACGAGGGTCCACTCCAGCGCCGAGTCCCGCACCTCCCGCTCGCAGGCGCGCATGTCCTCGAAGGCATTCTTGAGCAGCGGGCCCAGGATCAACGGCTTGACGACGTAACGCGTGAACAGGCCGTCTCCCCCGTCCGCGAACGCGCCCGCGGCGCTGCACACGACCAGACGGCGGACACCCGCCTTGCCCATCGCCTCGATGACGGCGCGCGCGGCGTCGCGGCAGATCGTCGTCGGTCCCCTGTCGCGGTGGCCGAGCGTCGACAGGACCGCATCGGCGCCCTCCACGGCGGGCGCGACGGAGGCGGCGTCGGTGACGTCCGCCGTGACCACGCGAAGCCGCTCGTGGGCGGGCACGTCGAGCCGCGCCGGGTCCCGTACGACCGCGGTCACGTCGTGGCCCTCCTCAAGCGCCTGTCCGACCAGCTGGGTGCCGGTGCCACCTGTCGCACCGAGGATCGTCAATCTCATCGGGGCCTCGCCTTCCATCGTCTCGCGTTCTGGTTAGTGAGCACTCACCCACTACACTAGCCAGTGAGTACTCACTAACCAAAGGGGATTCGTTGGAGACGCGCGACCGCATCCTGGACGCCGCCGCCGAACTCATGCGGACACGCGGCATCGCCCGTACGACCACCAAGGAGATCGCCAAGGCGGCCGGCTTCTCCGAGGCGACGCTCTACAAGCACTTTCGCGACAAGGAGGAGCTCCTCCTGCGCGTGCTGAGCGAGCGCGTGCCGGGCGTCGCCCAGATCGCGATCGCGGCCGGGCAAGGCCGGATCGAGGACAACGTCTTCCGGCTGGTCCGCGGGACGCTCGACTTTTACCACGAGACGTTCCCGATGCTGGCCTCGCTGCTGTCCGAACCCGGGCTGATGGCGGCGCACCACGCGTCGATCAGCCGGCGCGGCGGCGGGCCCCGGCGTGCGGTCGAGCGCGTCGCCGCCTACTTCCGCGCCGAGCGTGAGCTGGGCCGCGTCCCGGAGCACACCGACCCGCACGCGGTGGCCGCGCTGCTGACCGGCGCGTGTTTCCAGCAGGCCTTCTTCGCCTACTTCGCCGGGGGGCCGGACGCGGAGCGGGTGCCGGACGACGTGGTCACCGCGCTGACCCGCACGCTCACCGCCGCCCTGGGCACGTCCGGCTGAACGCTCAGCGCCGCTGGGAGCGGCGGGCGATGGCCCAGCCGAGCGCCACCCCGGCCAGCGCGACGAGGCCGCCGGTGCCGAACGCCGTCGCCATCGCCCAGGCGTCCGACGGCGCGCGGCCGCCCGCGTACGCCGGGGCGGGCGCCGCGACCGGGCCGGCGGCCGGGGCGGGGACGGACGCGGCCGGGGCCTCGGCGCTCGGGACGGGACGGGCGATGGCGTGTTCGACCGCGGAGAAGAACTCCCCCGCCGTCCGCCTGCCCACGCTCGCGAGCATGCGCTGGCCGACGCCGCCGATCATGCCGCCCACCGTGGCGTCCGCGTCGTAGTCCACGCGGGTGCCGCCGTCCGCCTCGGACAGGCGGACCCGTACGGTCGCGTCGATGGTGCCCGGCGCGCCCTGGCCGCGGGCGCGGAGGGTGAACGCGTGCGGCGGCTCGGGGTCGGACAGGGCGACCTGGCCGGCGTAGGTGCCCTTGATCGACGCCACCCCGGCCCGGATCGTCATCGCGTACGTGTCGGGGCCCACCTCGTCGAGGCGTTCGCACCCCGGGATCGTCCGGGCCAGCACGGCGGGATCGCGCAGCGCCCGCCACACGTCGGGTACGGGCGCGGCGACGCTGACGCTGCCGTTGACCTTCATCGTCGACCTCCTGTGTGAGCCCCGACACTAGAAAAGCCCGAGCGCCGGGCGAAGGGCAACAACTGCCGAGCGACCGCCGCGTCCTTTGACAATCCCCACCGGCGATCAGTACCCGATCCGGCCAAGTACCGATCAACACACTCCTATCGTGGGATAAAGCGAGACAAGCGGAGACCAGACGCCACAGGAAGGAATCCGATGGCGCTTCGGCCACCGGCCCGTACCGTGACCGCGACCGCCTGCACCCTGCTCGCCGCCGGCGGCCTCACGGCCTGTCATGACACCCGGACACCGCAGGCCGGACGCTCCCCGTCCGCCTCCGCCTCCGGCGGCCCGACCCGTCACCGCAGGCCCAGGTCCACCCGGTCCCCGGCGCGGACGACGACCTCGCCGGCGGCCCCGCCGACGGGCACGCGGACGACGAACCCGGGGTCCCGTACGCTGCCGGACGACGGCCCGCTCCCGCCGGTCATCAGCCACGTCCCGGTACGAAGCCGGATCGTGTTCGTCACGATCGACGACGGCTGGGAGAAGGATCCGGCGTTCGTCCGGCTGGTCCGTGAACGGCGGATCCCGCTGACGCTCTTCCTCACCAACGCGGCCATCAAGGACGACTACGGCTACTTCACCGGGCTGCGGCGCGCGGGCGCGCTCATCGAGGACCACACGATGACCCACCCGTACCTGCCCAAGCTGTCGTACGCGCGGCAGCGGGAGGAGATCTGCGCGCCGGCCGACATCTACGCCCGGCGGTACGGCACGCGGCCGACACTGCTGCGCGCCCCGTACGGCGCGACCGACCGCGCCACGCTCCGCGCCGCGCGCGACTGCGGCATGAAGGCCGTTCTCTTCTGGCGCGAGGTGGTCACGAACGGCCGGATCGCCTACCAGTCGGGCCACCGGCTGCGTCCCGGAGACATCCTGCTCGTGCACTTCAAGCCGCACATGACGGCGGATTTCGAGCGGCTGCTGCGCACCATCGGCGAGCAGGGCCTCCGGCCGGCCGCGATCAGGGAGCACCTGCCCGCCGGCTACTTCCGTTCCTGAGGAACCGCCGCGGCGGCGGACCGGCGGGGAAAGGCAGCGCAAAGGCCGATCGATGTTCGCCTCCGGACGCGTCGTCGCACGGCGCGTGACGGGCCACGTGCGTGTACTCCTGCTGTCGGCGAACGACGGATGGTCTTCCGCCGTGACCACACGTGACTCTTTCCGGCCGGGGGCGGTCTCATGGGCTCATTCACGCGATCGACGAGCGGCGCGGGCATCGCCGTCCTCACCGGGGGCATGGTGGTGGCGGCCGTCCCGGCGCCCGCGACGGCCGCGGCGCGCGTCGTGCGGGTGCCGTGCAGCGCGACCGCGCTGAGCGCGGCGATGACGGCGGCCAACGCTTCGGCGAGCGCGCCCCTCAGCCTCGCGCCGCGCTGCGTCTACGACATCACGACGCCCGCGACCGCCGCGACGGCGCTGCCGGTCATCACCCGGGACGTCACCCTGCTGGGCGGGCCCGGCACGACGATCCGGCGCGCCCCGTCCGCGGCCGCACGCTTCCGCGTCTTGGAGGTCGCCGCGGGCGCGAGCCTGCGGATGGCCGGCGTCTCCGTCCTGAACGGCGCGACGAGCGGCCTGGGCGGCGGCGTCCAGAACGCGGGCCGCCTGGTGCTCAGCCAGGTCACCCTGGCGGGGAACACCGCGGCCAACGGCGGCGCGATCGCCAACCTCGCGGGAGGGAGGGCGACGGTGTCGCGCAGCGTCCTGAAGGCGAACACCACCACCAGTGTCGGTGGCGGCGGGATCCTCAACGCGGGCACGGCGACGATCTTCGCCAGCGCCCTCCTGTCCAACACCGCGCCGATCAACGGGGGCGGCGTCAACACCCAGCCGAGCGGCACGACCTGGCTCATCCGCACCGCCGTCGAACACAACACATCGGGCAGCCTGGGCGGTGGCCTGTCGAACCTGGGGCACACCACGCTGAACCAGGCCGTGGTGCGGTTCAACCAGGGTTCGGCCGGCGGCGGACTCGCGAGTGCGAACACCAAGGTGCTCATCAGCCGGTCGGTCGTACGGGACAACACCCCCGGCAACTGCTCGCCGGTCAACACCATCGCGGGCTGCACCGGCTGATCGGGCATCCGGGTGTAATCCGGATGCCGGCCCGGCGGCCCTGCCGTCATACTGCCGGGGTGAGACGCTGGCGGCAGGTACCTGATCTCGGCGCCGCGGGTACGTGCGGGCGATGCCGGGGACCGCTGCGGTCCTACGTCTACCGCTACCACCCCCGCGGTTCGGGGTCCTACGAACGCTGCGTGTCCTACGTCTGGTGCTCGCCGTGCCGCCGCTACGCCGGGCAGATGGTGCACGTCCCGAAGGACGAGGTGCTGCCCGACCCGCTCGGCGACCTGCCGGCCGACGAGCGCGACGCCATCCGCGGGAGCTCGCGCCTCGTGCCGTACGTCGACCGGGTGCTGACCCGCACCGGGGCTGCGCCGGAGCCGCACTGGGTGATCACCCGGGAGCCGGTCGAGACGACGAGTCTGCTGCGGGACTACTTCACCGACGTGGCGTCGCGGTACTACGGCCGGCCGGCCACCGAGGCGGAGGTGGACGCGGCGCTGGCCGAGGATCCGAGCGACGATCTGGTGTGCTTCCTCGTCGGCCGACGCGGCGGGGCGCCCTCCGGCTGCGTGGGCCTGCGGCTGCTCGGTCCCGGCGTCACCGAGCTGACCCGGCTGTTCGTCCATCCGAGGGCCCGGCGGACCGGCGGGGGCCACGCGCTGCTCGCCGCCGCCGAAGACGCGGCGGTCGACGACCTGCGGGCGCACACGATGCGGCTCGACACCCGGCACGACCTGGTCGAGGCGCGCGCCCTGTACGCGGCGCACGGCTACGCCGAGATCCCGGCGTACTCGCACGGCCCGTACGCCGAGCACTGGTTCGAGAAGTACCTGGGCTGAAAATTGCGCACCCCGAAAGATTGCGGGGTCCGCACTTTTCGGGTTAGTGTCATGGCATGACCACCGCACGCGCGCCCGGCCACCGGGAGCGCAAGAAGCAGCAGACGCGTGAGGCCCTCAGCTGGGCCGCGCTGCGCCTCACGGTCGAACGCGGGCTCGGCAACGTCCTGGTCGAGGACATCGCCGCCGAGGCGGGCGTCTCGCCGCGCACCTTCAACAACTACTTCTCCAGCAAGGCCGAGGCCATCGTCTGGCGGCAGCTCGACCGCCTGCGCCGCGTCGCCGGCCTGCTCCGCGAGCGCCCGCCGGCCGAGCCTCTCTGGGAGGCCGTCACCGCCGCGGTCACGGCCACCTTCGACCACGGCGAGGCCCTGCCCGACCAGCGGTGGACCGAGGGCGTGCGCCTCATGCTCGGCGAGCCCGAGCTGCAGGCGGAGCTGATCAAAGGCGGCGCGGCGGTCGAGCACGAGGTCGCCGCCGTGATCGCCGAGCGCACCGGCACCGACGCCGACCGCGACCTGTACCCGCTGTTGATGGCCGGGGCCGTCACCGCCGCCGTCCGGATCGCCGGGGAGCAGTGGCTGCGCACCGATCCGCCGGTGCCGCTGCCCACGCTGCTCCGCGACGCACTGGAGCGGCTGGCCGCCGGCCTGCCCGTCCCCGAGTAGCCCTCTCCCCCATCAGCGGCCTCGCGCGAGGCCGCCATCTGACCCTGCCCCCTAACGGCCTGCGCGCGAGGCCGCCATCTCAGCCTGCCCACATCACGCACGGCCTTTCCCCTCAACGGCCTCCGCGCGAGGCCGCCATTTCGCCCTGCCCACATCACGGGAGGAACCCCATGACCCACGACGTCGTGATCATCGGCGGTGGGCCCAACGGCCTGCTGCTCTCCTGCGAGCTCGCGCTCGCCGGCGTACGCCCCCTCGTCCTCGAACGGCTGGCCGAACGCGCCACCACGCCCAAGGCCAACGGCCTGGTGGGCCGCGTCGTCCAGGCACTCGACCGCCGGGGTCTGCACGAACGGCTGAGCGGCGGCGACGGCCCGCCGTTCGCCGTACCGGGCTTCCAGTTCGGCGCCCTGCCGCTGGAGCTGTCCCGGCTGGAGGACAACCCGATGTTCATCCTGCCGATCCCGCAGCGGCGGATGGAAGAGCTCCTGGAAGAGCGTGCGCTCGAACTCGGCGTCGAGATCCGACGGGGGCACGAGCTGACCGCGCTGAGCCAGACCGCCGACGAGGTCACCGCCGAGATCACGGGCCCCGAAGGCGGCTACGAGCTGACCGCGCGCTTCCTCGTCGGCGCCGACGGCGGGCGCAGCACGGTGCGCAAACGGCTCGGCATCGGCTTCCCCGGCATCACCGACCGGGGCTTCACGAGCCGCCAGGGGCAGGTCGCCATCGACCCTCCCGTCGCGGTGCCGGGCACCGGCGAGCTGGAGGTGCCCGGGCTGGGCCGGCTGCGGCCCGCCACGTTCACCCGCACCGAGCACGGCATGTTCGCGTATGGCATGTTCCAGCCGGGCCTCTACCGGGTCAGCGCCGTCGAGTGGTCGCCCTCGCCGCTGGAGGACAGCACGTCGATGCCGCTGGACGAACTGCGCGACGCCGTGCGGCGGGTGCTCGGCGCCGACCTTCCCATGCGCGTGGTGGGCGGCGTGGACCCGGGGCTCCGCCGGTCGGCGGGCGCCAACTCCCGGCAGGCCGAGCGCTACCGGCAGGGCCGGGTGTTCCTCGTCGGCGACGCCGCCCACGTGCACTCCGGCATCGGCGGTCCCGGCCTGAACCTCGGCATGCAGGACGTGCTCAACCTCGGCTGGAAACTCGCCGGCGAGATCAACGGCTGGGCGCCGGAGGGCCTGCTGGACACGTACGAGAGCGAGCGGCGCCCGGTCGGCGAGCGCGTCATCATGCACACCCGCGCCCAGATGGCGCTGACCTCGCCCGGCGAGGGCATCACCGCCCTGCGCGCGCTGCTGGGCGAACTGCTCACCGACCCGGCCAACATCCGGCACATCGCCGAGCTCATGTCCGGCGCCGACGTCCGCTACGGCGACGGCGACGCCCACTCGATGACCGGCCGCTGGATGCCCGACCTGACCCTGCACACCGAGTCGGGCACCACACGGGTCGCCAGGCTGCTGCGCGACGCCCGTCCGCTGCTCCTCACCCGCACGAACGGCGCCGCGAAGGCCTGGGCCGGCCGCGTCGAGGAGGTCACGACCCCCGACGCCCCGGCCGAGGCGGTGCTCATCCGCCCCGACGGCTACGTGGCCTGGGCGGGCGAGGACACCGACGGGCTGGAGGAGGCCCTGCGCACCTGGTTCGGCACGCCCGGGTGAGGAGCCGGGATGTCCAGGCCGCTCACGGAGATGAGGCGGGCGGGTGGAGAGCTCGCGAACCGGGTCCGGGCCGCACGTCGGCGCGTACCCGGGCGGCGGACCGGTCAGGTCCGCCGCCCGGGCCGGGGCCGCGTACGACGAGACGTCGGCGCGGTCCACGCCCAGGCAGTCGTTCCATGCGCGCCTCATCTCGGTTCCGTTGGTGAACCTCCGGTCCGTGATCCGCTCGATCGACGCGGTGGCCCATCGGTCGTCGAGGCACGCGATGGAGCCTCGGCTCAGGAAGGGCTCGCCGAGCCGGCGCGGTTCGTGCGTTCCGCGACGCCGGACGCGGCCGCGAGGCGCAGGTGGTACAGCTCCGACGGCGAGATCGGCATCCGGGTGATCCGGATGCCCTCCGCGTCCTCGATCGCGGCGGCGATCACCGCCGAGCCGGGGATGACGCCCGCCTCCCCCGCGCCCTTGACGCCGAGCGGGTTCAGCGGCGACGCCGTCTCCATGTGGCCGGTCTCGATCCGCGGCACCTCGGTCGCGTACGGCATGAGGAAGTCCATGAACGACGCGTTGAGCAACTGGCCCTCGGCGTCGTAGACCATCCGCTCGTAGAGCGCACCGCCGACGCCCTGCGCCACTCCCCCGTGGATCTGGCCCTCGACGATCCGGGGGTTGATGAGCCGGCCGCAGTCGTGCAGCACGGCGTACCGCAGGATGCGTATCTCCGCGGTGTCCGGGTCGGTCTCCACGATCGCGGCGTGCATGCCGTAGGCGAACGTCGAACGCGGCGGCGAGTAGTAGTCCCGGCCCTCCAGGCCCGGCTCGCCGGTCAGCGGCGGGTCGTCCGGCGAGCCGCCGACGGCGAACTGCGTCGCCTGCTGCGCCGCCTCGTCGAAGGCGTACCGCAGCGGGTTGGACAGCACCGCCACGGTGCGCAGCGGGATCGACGCCGCCGCGTTGCCCTTGACGCGCACGACGCCGTCGACGATCTCCAGGTCGCGCGGGTCGGCCTCCAGCGCCTCGCCGGCGATGCGCAGCGCCTTCTCGCGTACCTTGCGAGCGGCCAGGGCGATGGCGTTGCCGCTCATCACGGCGGCGCGCGAGGCGAACGTGCCGACCGCGTACCCGAACCGGCGGGTGTCGCCGGTCGTCACGGTGACGTCCTCGATCGGCACGCCCAGCTCGGCCGCGGCGACCTGCGCGAACACGGTCTGGTGCCCCTGGCCCTGCGAGGTCAGGCCGGTGGAGACGTGCACCCGTCCGCTGGAGTCGATCTCGACGTGGCCGCCCTCGTACGGGCCGACGCCGGTGCCCTCGACGTAGCAGGCGAGACCGATGCCGACGCGCCGGCCCGCCCGCTCCGCCTCGGCGCGGAACGCCGCGAAGCCGTCCCAGCCGATCAGCTCCTTGATGCGCCGCAGCATCTCCGGGTAGTCGCCGGAGTCGTAGATCAGCGGCCGGCCGTCCTGGAAGATCAGGCCCTGGTCGTAGGGGAACTCCTCCGGCCGGATCAGGTTGACCTCGCGGACCGCCGTCCGGTCGAGGCCGAGCTCGTCGGCGATCCGGTCCATCGTGCGCTCCATGCAGAACGCGCCCTGCGGGCGACCCGCGCCGCGGTACGGCGTGACGATGACCGTGTTGGTGTAGAGGCTGGTGAACTCCACCCGGTACGCGCCGGGCTTGTACGGCCCGAGCAGCTGTGTCGAGGTGATGATCGGCACGATGATGCCGTACGGGGTGTAGGCGCCGTGGTCGTGCTGGATCCGCACGTCGAGGCCGAGGAGGCGGCCCTCGTCGTCGAAGCCGACCCGGATGTGGTGCACCTGGGCGCGCTCGTGCGCGGCGGAGACGAAGTGCTCGCGCCGGTCCTCGGTCCACTTGACCTCCCGGCCGAGCAGCCGCGCCGCCCACGGCACGAGGACCTCCTCCGGCCACGGGTGAACGATCTTGACGCCGAAGCCGCCGCCGACGTCGGGCGCGATGACCTCGACCTTGTTCGCGGGCAGGCCGAGCTTGACGGCGATCGCCATCCGCACACTCGTGGAGGTCTGCGTGGAGGAGTACACCCGCAGGGACCCGTCGTCGGCGTCCCAGCGGGCGTACACGCCGCGCCCCTCCAACGGCATCGACGCGCTGCGCTCGATGTCGAGCCGGAACTCCAGCACGTGCGGCGCGGCGCCGATCGCGGCGGACACGTCGCCGGTCTCCTGCACGAGGTGCGCGCCGACGTTGCCGGGCACGTCGTCATGGACGCGACAGGAGGCGTTCACCGCGTTCTCTATGCCGACGACCGGCGGCAGCGGCTCGTACGTCACCCGGATCCGCTCGGCGGCGTCCTCGGCGAGGTAGCGGTCGCGCGCGACCACCATGACGACCGCCTCGCCGACGTGCCGTACGACGTCGCGGGCCAGGGGGTGGGCGGTGCGGCCGTGGGTCAGCGCCGGATGCGGGATCAGCAGTGGCAGGGGCTCCCCGACGCGGCCGTCCAGGTCCTCCCAGGTGTAGATCGCGACCAGGCCGTCGACGTCGAGGGCGTCGTCCACGTCGATGCCGGTGATCCGCGCGTGCGCGTGCGGCGACCGGACGAACGCCGCGGCGAGCGCGTCCCGCCCGAGGTCGTCGACGTAGCGCCCCTGGCCGGTGACCAGGCGCGGGTCCTCCCGGCGGGCGATCGGCTCGCCGAACGTCACCGGTCCGTCCTCTCTTCGGCGATCAGGTCGGCGGCGCGGTGCACCGCCTTGACGATGTTCTGGTAGCCGGTGCACCGGCACAGGTTGCCCGAGATGCCCTCCAGCACCTCATCCTCGCTCGGCCGCGGGTTGTCCCGCAGGAGCGCGGTGACCGTGCACAGGAACCCCGGCGTGCAGAAGCCGCACTGCAGGCCGTGGCATTCGGAGAACGCCCGCTGCACCGGCGACATCCCGCCGTCCGCGCCGAGCCCCTCCACCGTGGTGACCTCGTGCCCGGCCGCGGTGACGGCGAACATCAGGCACGAGCGGACCGGCTCTCCGTCGAACAGCACCGTGCAGCAGCCGCAGACGCCGTGCTCGCAGCCCACGTGAGTGCCGGTGAGGCCCAGGTCGTGGCGGAGGAAGTCCGACAGCAGCCGCCGCGGCTCCGCCGACGCCGTCCGCGGCACCCCGTTCACGTTAAGGCTGATCTCCCTGGTCATGGGCCCTCCTTCGTCGGGGGAGGGTGACCACAAGGGCGCGTCTTCGATTCTCTCGCTTCGCTCGGTCATAGGGCCTCCTGGGCGGCGGCGCGCAGGGTGCGCTCGGTGAGGACGCCGGCGAGGTGGCGGCGGTAGTCCGCGCTCGCGTGGATGTCCTCGTCGGTGTCCAGGCGATCACGGGCGTACGCCGCGGCGGCCGCCCAGTCGCAGGTGACAGGCGGGCGGTGGCCGAGCGGTCCGGTCAGGTCCAGGACGAGCGGGGTGGCCGCCACGCTGAGGTAGGCGACCTTGGCCGAGCTCACCCGCTGGTCCTCATCCAGGGTCACCAGCGCGGCGGCCCCGGCCATGGCGTAGTCGCCGTGCCGCCGCGCCACCTCGGCGAACGCGGTGCCGGACCGGGCGGGCGGCGTCGGGAAGAACGCCGACGTCGCGAGTTCGCCCGGCCGCAGAGAGGACTCGAGCGGCCCGGCGAAGAACTCCGCGGCCGGGATCGTCCGCCGGCCGCCGGCCGAGGCCGCCTCGACCGTGCCCTCGCAGAGCGCGAGGACGGCGGGCAGTTCGGCGGCCGGGTCGGCGTGCGCGAGGCTGCCGACGACCGTGCCGCGGTTGCGCACGACGGGATGGGCGACCTGCCGCAGCGCCGCGCGCAGCAGCGGGAGGACGCCCGCCGCCTCCTCCGACCGTTCGACGCGCGCGTGCCGGGCGAGCGCCCCGACACGCACCCCCTCCGCGGTGGCCTCCAGAGTGTCCAGCGCGGTGACACGGTTGATGTCGACGAGGTGGGCCGGGGCGGCCAGCCGCATGTTGAGCAGCGGGATCAGGCTCTGCCCGCCGGCCAGGACCTTCGCGTCCTCTCCCGTACGGGCGAGGACGTCCAGGGCCTCCTCCAGCGTCTCCGGGGCGTGGTGGTCGAACGGGGGCGGTTTCACGAGAGGCTCACTCCGCGGCCGGCCGGCCGGGCGTGTCGGTGACGTCGTCGCGCTCGCCCGGCGCGATGACGCCGCCGCCCGCGTCGCGCGGCGCGCGTGGGACGGCGGACAGCAGGTGGTATCCGACCAGGACCGCGATGGTGCCGAGCGCGATGCCCTGGAGCGGGAAGTCCTTGGTGATCTTGAGCGTGACGTCGCCCACAGCGAGAATGATGCCCGCCGCGACGGGGACCAGGTTGACCGGATCGCCGAAGTCCACCCGGTTCTCGATCCAGATTTTGGCCCCGAGCAGACCGATCATGCCGTACAGCACGACCGTGATGCCGCCGAGGACACCGCCCGGAGTCGCCGCCACGAGCGCGCCGAACTTCGGGCACAGGCCGAACAGGATGGCCACGATCGCGGCCACGTAGTACGCGGCGGTCGAGTAGATCCGGGTGGCGGCCATGACGCCGATGTTCTCCGCGTACGTGGTCGTCGGCGAGCCGCCGACCGCGCTCGCCAGGAACGTGCCCACGCCGTCGGCGGCGAGGGCGCGGCCGAGGTAGGGGTCCAGGTTCGTCTCGGTCATCGCGGCGACCGCCTTGACGTGCCCGGTGTTCTCCGCGATCAGCGCGATGACCGCGGGCAGCGCGACGAGGATGGCCGAGGTCTTGAAGCCGGGCCCGTGCAGGTGCGGGAAGCCGAACCAGTCGGCCGCCCGCACGCCGTCGAAGTTCACCCGGTAGTGCGTGCCCATCTTTCCCGCGCCGTCCACCGCGGTGATCTTGCCGGCGGTCTGGTCGAGGACCCACGACAGGGCGTACCCGAAGATCAGGCCGAGCAGGATGGCGATACGGGACCAGAAGCCGCGCAGCAGTACCGCGCAGAACACCACGAACGCGAGCGTGGCGAGCGCGACCCACTGGTCCTGCGGCCAGTACACGTCCGCGACGACCGGCGCGAGGTTGAAGCCGATCAGCATGACGACCGCGCCGGTGACGACCGGCGGGAAGATCCGGTGGATGACCTCGGCCCCGAGGAAGTGGATGAGCATGCCGACCGCGGCGAGCACGAGACCGGCCACCAGGATCGAGCCGGTGACGACGGCGGTCGAGCCGCCGACCCCGCGGATCGAGGCGACCGCGCCGACGAACGACGCGCTGGTGCCCAGGTAGCTCGGCACCTTCCCGTTCACGATCAGCAGGAACAGGATCGTCATGATGCCCGACATCATGATCGCCAGGTTGGGGTCCAGGCCCATGACGACCGGGAAGACGAACGTCGCGCCGAACATCGCCACGACGTGCTGGGCGCCGATGCCGATGGTCCGGTCCCACGAGAGCCGCTCGCCGGGCGCGACCACCTCGCCCGGCCCGAGGCCGCGGCCGTCACCGTGCAGTTTCCATCCGATCGCCATGGCGGCCCTCCAGGATGTAGTTGCGGGCACGCTAGAACCGTGTGTCCTCGTGGACATCGTCGAGAACTGCCAAACCGGGACATCGGCGGTTGTGACCAGGGCGGGTTTCACAATCCCCACGCGCGGGGTACACCGCCGGGGCGGTCGTCAGATCCCCCGCATGCGCAGCACGTGGAGCGCGAGGGTCAGGTTGAGGCGGAGGTGGGCGTCCTCGGTGAACGGGCCGAGGAGCCGTTCGAGCTTGCCGATCCGGTAGCGCAGGGTGTTGTAGTGGAAGTGCAGCCGGCGCGCCGTCTCGGCCACGTTGAGGTTCGTCTCCAGCAGCACCTGGAGCGTGCGCCGCAGGTCGACGGCCTCCGGGTCGCCGTCGCCGGCGAGCTCGCCGAGGGTCTCCTCGACGAACGCGTGCAGCTCGGCGGTGTCGCCCACCAGGCTCAGCAGCCGGAAGACGCCGAGCTGGTCGAAGTGCGCGACCGCCCCGTCACCGTGGAGCTGGCGGCCCACGCGCACCGCCTTGACCGCCTGGTCGTAGGCGGCCGGCAGGTCGCCCGGCACCGCGGCCGTGCGGCTGACGCCGATCGAGAACGTCCGCCCGGCGTCGGTGAACACCGCGGCGGCGTCCTTGGCGAGCGCCGTGACGTCGCAGGTGTCCGCGCCGAGGACGGCGACGACCTCGTGACTGAAGCCGGCCACGGCGCCCTTGCGGTCGCGGCGGCGTACGGCCGAGGTCAGCGCCGCGGTCAGCCGGTCCTGGAGCATCCGCTCGTCCGGCACGCCCGCCGGGCCGCGGTCCAGCTCGGCCACGACCACCATGACGGGACGGCCGAGGTCCCAGCCGAAGCTCGCGCTGTGCGCGACGACGTGCTCGTCACCGCCTCCCGGCCGGCCGGTGAGCACGTCGCGCAGGAAGTCGGCGCGGTACTTGCTCTCCACCGCCGAGACGGCCTGCTGCTTGGTGATGACCAGCGCGGCGACCGTGGCGGCACGTTCCAACATGCCGACCTCGGGCGCGGTGTCGCCGACCGCCGTCATCCGGCCGTAGGTGTAGCCGCCGGCCACGACCGGCACGGTCGTACGGTCGCCGTGCGCGCCGTAGTCCCCGGGTCCGGGCCCGCCCTCCCGCACCGCCGCCAGGTGACGCTCGTCGCCGGAGGCGGCCAGTTCGTTCCCGTCGCCGTCGACGACCGCGACGGCCGCGCCGATCACCGCGGCGACCTCGTCGGTGATCTCCTGCAGTCCGCCGCCGCACAGCACGATCTGCACGAGCGCCCGGTGCACCTCCTCGGTGCGCGCGAGGATCGCGGCCTGCCGGTTGAGGATGTCGGTCAGGACCTGGTTGAGGACGTCGTCGAACCCGACGTCGTTGGGCAGCAGGATCAGCGGGAAGCCCAGCCGGTCGGCCTGCTCCAGCATCTCGTCCGGGAGGCCGTCGAGGTAGCGGCCGAGCTTGATCGCGATCGCCGCGAGACCCCGCTCGTCGAGGTCGGCGACCAGGTGGCCGAGTGACTGCGGCGTGTTGCGCAGGGGGTATCCGGTGGTGAGGAGCAGCTCGTGCGGCTTCACCCAGCCGAGGATGTCCGGCACCTCCATCACGTTGAGGCGCTGCACCACCCGGCCGAGTCCGCTCTCACCGGCGATCACGCGAGCCCCGGAGAGCGCGGGAACCCCGAGCACCTCCCCGACCGACAGCCCGTAGGTCAGGGTTCCGGTGCTCGCGAGGCGCAGTGTGGGAGGGAGGGGTTCGGTGAAGGACATGGGTGCCCGATCTGCCGCAGTTGACCACCTATGCGCGAACAACCATGACAAGAGACACGAACGATGGCAACCATCCTTGGCAGAATTCTCCATACGGCCGGACCCCGGCCCGGTCTACGTTCGCCACGAGCGAGCCATCACGGGGAGGCGATCTGGTGACGGTGTCCACCGCCCGGCGCAGGACCGGCACGCGTGGCTCCCACGCGGCGGCGCCCACTCTCGCCGGCGCCGCCAGCCTGGGCGTCCGCTCCGCGCTCGGCGGGCCCCGGCGTCACGGCCGGGTCATCGCCGTGTTCCCCACCGCCGTCTACCTCCGGGTCGACCGGTCCTCCGAGCCCGCGGTGATCGCGCTGACCACCTCCGACGCCGTACGCCCGCCGAACGCGGTCGTGCTGGCCGTCCCCGGCCGGCAGGAGCCGTTCCGCGCGGTGCGCGAGGGCGACGAGGCGTACGTCGGCGACGGCTGCGCCCTGGTCGACGGGCGGCTGCGCGCGCGGGTGCGCCGCTGGTGGGACCCCACGCCCGTGCTCGGGCCGCTGTCGCTGGCCCGGCTCTCGCACGGTGAGCGCGCGCTCGGCGCCGTCACCGGGCCGTGGGGCCTGTCCGGCCACGAGACGCCGAAGAGGCTCGCGGAGGCCTGCCTGGCGGGCGACCTCGCGCACGCCGTGGACGCCGCCGAGCGCATCGTCGGCCTCGGCCCGGGCCTGACGCCCAGCGGCGACGACGCCCTGGCCGGCCTGCTGCTGGCGCTGCGCCTGCTCGGCGGCGCGGTGCCCGGCGGCGGACGCGCGGTGTGGCTCGCCGACTGGCTCGGCGCCGCCGTCACCGCCCACGCGGGTGACCGTACGACGTCGCTCGCCGCGACCCTGCTGCACTGCGCCGCGCGCGGCCAGGCGAGTTTCGAGGCCGCGGCGGTCCTGCGCGGCATCGCCGGCCAGGACCCCCTTGTCCCCGCCGCGCGGCGGCTGCTCGCCACCGGTCACACGTCCGGCGCCGACCTGACGTGGGGCCTGCTGCTCGGCTGCCGCGCCGCGCTGGCGCTGAGCTCCGCCGCCCGGCCCGCGCCCGGCGAGGACCCGTGAGCGAGCCGACACGACCGAGCAGGAGGCTGGACACTCTGGGCACCAAAGAACTGGTGGAGGTACGGCCCGGCGCGTACCACGACTCGGTGACGCTCATGCGGGCCGGCCGCCGCCTGACCGAACGCCCGGGGGTGAGCGCCGCGCTGACGGCCATGGCCACCACGCTCAACGTCGACCTGCTCGCCGAGATGGGCTTCACGCCTCCGCGCGGGGCGCGGCCCGACGACCTGCTCGTGGCGATCCGCGCGGACGACGAGGCCGCGCTGGAGGCCGCCCGCGCCGCCGTCGACGAGTTGCTCGCCACCCGCGCCGCGCCCCGCGCGTTCGGCGCCCCTCCCCCGGCCCGCACCACCGGGTCGGCGGCCCGGCGGATCGACGCCACCGTCGCGCTGATCTCGGTGCCCGGACCGTACGTCTTCGCCGAGGCGATGGACGCGCTGGAGACCGGGCTGAACCCCATGATCTTCAGCGACAACGTGCCGGTCGAGCACGAGCTGGCGCTCAAGGAGACGGCCGCGCGGCGGGGCCTGCTCGTGATGGGCCCCGACTGCGGCACCGCCGTGATCGGCGGCGTCGGGCTCGGCTTCGCCAACGTCGTGCGTCCCGGCCCGATCGGCCTGGTCGCCGCCTCCGGCACCGGCGCCCAGCAGGTCATGAGCCTGCTCGACGAGGCCGGCGCGGGGATCAGCCACGTGCTGGGCGTCGGCGGGCGCGACCTGTCCGCAGAGATCAGCGGCCGCTCGGCGCTCCAGGCCCTGCGGGCGCTGGACGCCGACCCGGCGACCGACCTGATCGTCGTGGTCTCCAAGCCGCCCGCGCCGGAGGTCGGCGACCTCATCCGCGCCGCGGCGCGGCGGCTGGCCACCCCGGTCCGCTTCGGCCTGCTCGGCGAAGGCGGCGCGGATCTGACCGCCGTGGCCGAGGACGCCCTGAAGGCCGTCGGCGCGCCGGTGCCGTCCTGGCCGTCCTGGACACCCGCGGCGCGTGCGCACGCGCCGCGGCGCGGCCGGATCCGCGGGCTGTTCGCCGGAGGCACGCTGTGCGCGGAGGCGTCGATCGTCGCCGGTGCGACGCCGCACGAGATGACCGACCTCGGCGACGACCGGTACACCCGTGGCCGCGCCCATCCGATGATCGACCCGACGCTGCGGCTCGAACGCCTCGCCGCGGAGACGGCGAGCGACGCGAACGCGGTCGTGCTCATCGACGTCGTCCTCGGCCACGGTGCCGACCCCGATCCCGCCGCCGCCCTGGTCCCGCTCGTGCGGGACGCCCGGGTGCCGGTGGTCGTGTCGCTGTGCGGCACCTCCGGCGACCCGCAGGGCCGCGACCGGCAGGCCCGGGCGCTCGCGGACGCCGGCGCGGCGGTCTTCGCCTCCAACGCGGCGGCCACGCGTCACGCCGTCACCCTCGCGGAAGGATCGTGACCATGCGCGGGAGAGACGACGACGGCGCCGGGCTCGGCGGG
Organism: Actinoallomurus sp. CA-142502; assembly: GCF_050936355.1. Lineage (NCBI taxonomy): Bacteria > Bacillati > Actinomycetota > Actinomycetes > Streptosporangiales > Thermomonosporaceae > Actinoallomurus > Actinoallomurus sp. CA-142502. Next base: position 3,987,820 of record NZ_JBNJMY010000001.1, on the reverse strand, counting down.
CTGCTCACCCGCGAGGTGAAGGTCGTCGCGGCCGGCGCGTCCGTGCTGGCCGACGCGCTCGCCGAGCAGGCGGTACCGGTCGAGCCGGTCGAGTGGCGACCGCCGGCCGAAGATCTGGCCGGTGATCTGGCCGTCGTCATGGGCGACCGGCGCCGGGCGGAGGCCAACGCCGAGGCGGTCCGCCGCATGCTCGACGCCCGGCCCCACCTGGTCGACGTCCGGCCCGCGAGCGAGGTCCTCGGCATCGAGCGCGGCGCGTTCCTCCACGCCGGACCGCCTTTGACCTGGGATCGCGCCTCGGGCCCGATGCGCGGCGCGCTCATCGGCGCGGCGCTCTTCGAGGGCCTGGCGGACACGCCGGAGGACGCCGAGCGGATGCTGCGGACGGCGCCCATCGACCCCTGTCACCATCACCGCGCGGTCGGCCCGATGGCCGGTGTGGTCAGCCCGTCGATGTGGATGTTCGTGGTCGAGGACGCCGAGAGCGGCGGCACCGCGTACTGCTCGCTCAACGAGGGGCTCGGCAAGGTGCTGCGCTACGGGGCGTACGGGCCGGAGGTGATCGAGCGGCTGCGCTGGATGGCCGGCGACCTCGGCCCGGCGCTGCGCGACGCGGTGCGGGCGCACGGCCCCGTCGACCTGCGCGCGATCATGGCGCAGGCGCTGCACATGGGCGACGAGCTGCACAACCGCAACCGCGCGGCGACCTCCCTGTTCGTGCGCGAGCTGGCGGGCGACCTGGCCGAGGCGGGCGGCGCGGAGGCGCTGCGGTTCGCGGCCGGAAACGACCACTTCTTCCTGAACCTGGCCATGGCCGCGGGCAAGGTGAGCGCGGACGCGGCCCGCGGGGTGCCCGGCTCGTCGATGGTCGTGGCGATGGCGCGGAACGGCACGGACTTCGGCGTCCAGGTCTCCGGCACGGGAGACCGCTGGTTCACCGGGCCGGCCGGCGTGCCCGACGGGCTCTACCTGGGCTCGTACGGCCCGGCCGACGCCAACCCCGACATCGGCGACTCGACCATCACCGAGACGACCGGGGTGGGCGGATTCGCCATGGCGGCGGCGCCGGCGATCGTGCGGTTCATCGGCGGCGAGGTGCCCGACGCGCTCGCCGCGACACAGCGGATGTACGAGATCACGCTGGCCGAGCACCCGGCCTTCCAGGTGCCGATCCTGGACTTTCGCGGCACACCGGTGGGCATCGACGTCACCAAGGTCGTCCGCACCGGCCTGCTGCCGGTCGTCAACACCGGTATCGCCGGCCGCGTCGCCGGCACCGGCCAGGTGGGCGCCGGCCTGGTGTCCCCGCCGGCCGAGGTCTTCCCCCAGGCCGTGCGCGCCCTGGCCGAGGAGGCGACAATCACACCATGACGCTCTCGGGTGACCAGTACGAGATCTCCGCCGGGCCCTACACGGCGATCGTGACCGAGCAGGGCGCGAGCCTGCGCGCGCTCGCCTGCGACGGCCGTCCGCTGATCCTCTCCCACGACGCCGACGAGCCGACGCCGGCCGCCGCCGGGCAGCTGCTCGCGCCCTGGCCCAACCGCATCGACCACGGCCGCTACTCCTTCGGCGGCGAGACCCACGCCCTGCCGATCAACGAGGGCCCGCTGGACAACGCGATCCACGGGCTCGTCCGGTTCGCGCCCTGGCGCGTCGCCGCGCACGAACGACACCGCGTGTCCCTCACGCACCGGCTGCTCGGGTACTCGGGCTATCCGTTCCGCCTCGACCTCACCGTGGAGTACGCCCTCGACGCCGACGGCGGGCTGACGGTGCGCCAGTCGGCGCGCAACGCCGGATCACGCGTCGCGCCGTACGGGCACGGGGCGCACCCCTACCTCACGCTCGGGCGGCCGCTGGACGAGTGCGAACTGCTCGTCACCGCCGAGCGCTACCTGGAGATCGACCGGCGCGCCATCCCGGTCGGCGCCCCGCAGGACGTCGCCGGCACGCCGTACGACTTCCGCGAGCCGCGGCGGCTCGGCGCCACCGCGATCAACAACCCCTACACCGGGCTGGTCCGCGACGGCGACGGCCGCGCGTGGATACGGCTCAGTGACGGCGAGCAGGCCGTGGCGCTGTGGGCGGGCGAGGGGCACCCGTGGCTGGAGGTCTACACCCGCGACGAGGTGACCGACGAGACGTGGCGCACCGGCCTCGGTGCCGAGCCGATGACCTGCCCGCCCAACTCCTTCGTCACCGGCGTCGACCTCATCGCGCTCGAGCCCGGCGAGGAGACCACCGGCGTGTGGGGCGTCACCGCGGGCTGACGGCCGTACGTGATCACCCGTCTCGGGGCGGTTCCGGTCGGTAACGTGGGCCGCAGCATCTCTGGGAGGGAAACCGCGGTGAAGTTGACTCTGTCCTCGCTCGACGATCTGAACGCTCGCGTCGAGGAGGCGCGCGCCGAGCACGAACGCCGCCACCCCGGCGAGCCGGCGGACCGGCAGCCGGTGCACACGGTGTACGTGCCCGCGGACCGTTTCACCGCGGACACCCCCGGCGAGCTGGGCGCGGAGGCGCTGCGGCTGCTGGACGCCCACGCCGCGGACCCTTCCACGTTGACCGCGGCGTTCGGCGTCGAGCCGTCGCTGACCGAGACGGTACGCGAGCGGGTCGCCGCCAAGCTCTCCCGTGACCCGGTCGAGGACGTGCGGATCGACTTCGAGGACGGCTACGGCGTACGCGACGACGAAGAGGAGGACGCGCACGTCGCCGCCGCCGTCGAGCAGGTCGCGCGGGCGTACGAGACGCGGCGGCTGCCCTACTACTGGGGACTGCGGGTCCGGTCGTTCGCGGACGGCGGGCACGCGCGGTCGATGCGCACTCTCGACGGGTTCCTCACCGGGCTGGCCGAACGCCTCGGCAAGCTGCCGGGCGGCTTCGTGGTGACGTTCCCGAAGATCATCACGGCCGAGCACGTGAAGATCTTCACCGAGTTCCTGTCCCGGTTCGAGGACGAGATCGGGCTGCCGGAGAACATGCTGCGCTTCGAGATCCAGGTCGAGACCCCCGAGTCGGTCACCGGCCTGCCCGCGATCGTCGAGGCCGCCGGCGGCCGGCTGAGGGCCGCCCACTTCGGCGTCTATGACTACACGGCCGCGCTGGGGCTGCCGCCGTCGGAGCAGCGGCTGGACCACCCGTCCTGCGAGTACGCCCGGCACGTCATGCAGGTGACGCTGGCCGGCACGGGCGTGCGCCTGTCGGACGGCTCGACCAACATCGTCCCGGCGGGTGACGAGACGGCCGACGTCCACAAGGCGTGGCGCCGCCACTCCGCCCTGGTGCGCTACTCCCTGCTGCACGGCTACAACCAGGGCTGGGACCTGCACGCGGCCCACCTGGCCAGCCGGTTCGCCACCGTCTACGCCTTCCACCTGAACGGCCTGGACGACGTCATCGACCGGGTCCGCGCGTGGAACGACGCCGGAGGCGCCGACGGCCCGGCGGACGGCGTGCTCGACGAGCCGGCGACCATCAAGGCGCTGACCGCACGGCTGAGGCGCGCGGTCGACTGCGGCGCGATCGACGCCGACGCCGTCACGCTTCCCTGAGATCCGCCTCGCGCCCGAAGATCATCGAATCGGCGCCGCGGCCCTCGTCGTCGGCGCCGTCGAGCCCGGCGATCGTCCGGCGGAGGTTCTCCACCGCGACCGTCTGCTCGTACATGCGGCCCATGATGTCGCGCAGCGTGTGCACCACGACCATCGTGGCCTCCGCCTGCGCCATCGTGGCATGGACCTGGGCCTTGGCGACGTCCGGCACGGGGGCGCTCATGGCCTCGGCCGCCTTGGCGAGGTGACCCGCCGTGCTGTCGTTGTGCGTGACCCAGTGGTAGCCGGGCTCTTCCGGCCAGTTGCTCATCGCGCGCCTTCCCACGGTCGCCCCGGCACCGTTGTTCGTCACTTACGCCACAGAGCCCCCGGCCTGTGGAAGACGCGCGAGCGCGGCGGCCGGTTGTCACCGGGACCCGCCGTACCTCTGAAGATCTTCGGGCGTGTCGATGTCGCCGGGGTCGGCGATGTCATCGCAGGCCACCGGAACCACGATGTCGGACCGGGCGCGCAGGAACTCACGCGCCCCCACGTCGCCCTTCGCGTACGCGGCGGCCTCGTCGAAGTACTCGTGGGCGATGAGGACCGGGTTGCGCGGACGGCCGCCGTAGGTCGCCACCGCGACCCGCGCCCCGGTCTCGTAGGCCGCCCGCAGCCGCCGCACGGCCGCGGCGGTGACGTGGGGCTGGTCGACCAGGGCGATCACCACGGCCGGGCAGGCGGGCGCGAGCGCGGACAGCCCGGTCCGCAGCGAGGAGCCCATCCCACTGCGCCATTCGGAGTTGTGCACGACCACGGCGCCCGCGACGTCGACGCGCGCCGCGCCGGTGATCACGACGATCGGCGTGCAGCCGGCCTCGTGCAGCATCCGCACGCCCCGGTCCACCAGGCGCGTCCCGTCGATCTCGACGAGCGCCTTCGGCGTACCGAGCCTGCTCCCCTCCCCCGCGGCGAGCAACAGTCCCGCGGGCGCTCCCGCATGCCTGGTCTCCATGCTCGGACAGCGTATCCACGTCCCGCGCCGCCGACCGGCCGAATCGCTGATCATCATCGCCCCGGTGCCGCGATCACGTGCCAATCCCGGCATATCGGGGAAGGGCCTGGCAGAGGGCGCGAAGGCCCGCTCGCCGAGGCCGGCACCACCCGCAGGTGACACCCGGGCCGTCTTCACGGTGCCTGGCGCCCGGCCGTTCAGGCACCGTGGATGCGGCCCGCCGTGTCGGTGAGGGCCTGGCCGGTCCCGCCCCAGCGGAGCTGGATCAGTTCGGCCGCGATCGAGACCGCGGTCTCCTCCGGGGTGCGCGCGCCCAGGTCCAGGCCGATCGGCGAGCGGAGGCGGGCGATCTCCGCGTCCGTGACGCCCGCGTCGCGGAGGCGCGCGAGGCGGTCGTCGTGGGTGCGGCGGGAGCCCATCGCGCCCACGTAGCCCGCGCGGGTGCGCAGCGCCACCTCCAGCAGCGGCACGTCGAACTTCGGGTCGTGGGTCAGCACGCAGATCACCGTGCGCTCGTCCACGTCCGCCTCGGCCTCGGTGAGGAACTTGTGCGGCCACTTCACCACGACCTCGTCCGCCTCGGGGAACCGCTTGGCGGTCGCGAAGACCGGGCGGGCGTCGCAGACGGTCACGTGGTAGCCGAGGAACTTGCCGATCCGGGCGACGGCCGCGGCGAAGTCGATCGCGCCGAACACCAGCATGCGCGGCGGCGGAGCGAACGAGTGGACGAACACGCCCAGCTCGTCGAGCCGGCGCTCGCCGTTGCGGCCGTACCGGCGGATGCCGGTGGTGCCCTGGGCGAGCATGCCGCGCACGTCGTCGTCCACGGCCTCGTCCAGCCGCTCGACGCCGAGTGAGCCCTCCGCGCGGTCCCCCCACACGATCCGCCGGGCGCCGATCTCGCCGGGGCCCTCGATCACGGTGGCGATCGCGACCGGCTCGTGCCGCTCGATGGAGGCGACGATCTCGCCGAACAGCGGGAACGTCCGCGGGCTGATCGGCTCGACGAGGATGTCGAGGATGCCGCCGCAGGTCAGCCCGACGGCGAAGGCGTCGTCGTCGCTGACGCCGTACCGCTGCACGACCGGCCGGCCCGACTCCACGACCTCCTGCGCCAGCTCGTACACCGCGCCCTCGACGCAGCCGCCGGACACGCTGCCCACGACCTCACCGCCACCGGAGACGGCCATCGCGGCCCCTGCGGGACGTGGGGCGCTGCGGAAGGTGTTCACGACGGTCGCCAGCCCGAACGTCTCCCCCTCGTCGTACCACTTGGCGATATCGCCGAGGACGTCACGCATTTCCGATCACCCCTGCCAGTTCTTCCAGTGCGGCCAGGCTGTGACCGGCCACGAAGTGGTCAACGTACGGAAGCGCCGCGAGCATCCCTCCGGTGAGCGGTTCGTAGCCCGGCTGGGCCTTGTGCGGGTTGGACCACACCACCCGGTACGCGAGCCGGCGCAGCCGCGCCATCTGCTCGCCGAGGAGTGACGGGTCACCGCGTTCCCAGCCGTCGGAGGCGATGACGACGATCGCGCCGCGGGCCATGCCGCGCTGCCCGAAGCGGTCGAGGAACTCCTTCAGCTCCTCCCCCAGCCTCGTGCCGCCGCTCCAGTCCGGGATCGCCGCCGACACCGTCCGCATCGCGGCGTCCGGCTCGCGGTGCCGCAGCTCCCGCGTGACCCGGGTCAGCCGGGTGCCCGCGCTGAAGACCTCCGTCGTACGCGGCGCGGAGCGGACGGCGGCGTGCGCGAAGCGCAGGAGCACGTCGGCGTACGGGCTCATCGAGCCGCTCACGTCCACGATCAGCACGACGCGCCGCGGCCGGGTGCGGTGGGCGCGGTAGCGCAGGCCGGAGATCTCCCCGCCGCGCCGCAGGATGGAGCGGACCGTACGGTGCTGGTCGAGACGCCCGCGATGCCGCGCGGTGAAGCGCCGCGACCGGCGCCGGGCGGAGACGTCGTCGAGCAGGGCGAGCAGCCGGTGCACCTCGGCACGCTCGGCGGCGCTGAGCCGGGCCACGTCCCGCGAGCGCAGCACCTCGATCTCGCTGGCGGTCGCCAGGGACACGTCGTCGGGCTCGTCGCCGCCCTCGGCCGTGCCCGGCGTGGCGGCCGGCCGGATGACGGTGACCGGGGGCGGCATCGTACGGGTCACCGGGGGCGTGCGGCCGGTGAAGTACGCGGCGAAGCACCGGTCGTAGCGCGGCAGGTCGGCCGGGTCGGCGCACATGGTCAGCCGCCCGGCCCAGTACACGTCACCCGGATCGAGCACGTCGAGGTGACTCACCGCGTCGATCATCGCCTGGACGCGTTCGGGATCGGCGCCGACGCCCGCGGCGCGGAGCGTACGGGCGAAGCCGGTGAGCGTCTCCACCACGTCCCGGGGCACGGTCAGCCCCCGTTGAACAGCGCTTCGATGCCGCCCTGCACGACGCGCTCGGTGTCCTCGCGGTACTTCAGGACGGTGCCGAGCGTCACCGCGGCCGTCTCCGGGTCCAGGTCGCGCGCGCCGAGGGCGACGAGCGCCTCGGCCCAGTCGAGGCTTTCCGCGATGCCCGGCGCCTTCAGCAGGTCCAGCCCCCGCAGCCGGCCCGCGGCGCCCGCCACCTGGCGTACGAGGGTCTCGGTCGCCTCCGGGAGCCTGCGGCGGATGATCGCCACCTCGCGTTCGAAGGCCGGGTGCTCCAGCCAGTGGTACAGGCAGCGGCGCTTGAGCGCGTCGTGCACCTCGCGGGTGCGGTTCGACGTGACGACGACCACGGGGGGCCGCCGGGCACTGATCGTGCCGAGCTCGGGGATGGAGATCGTGAAGTCGCTCAGCACTTCGAGCAGGAACGCCTCGAACTCGTCGTCGGCCCGGTCGATCTCGTCGACGAGCAGGACGCTCGGCCGCTCCTCCGTCGAGGTCTCCAGCGCCTGTAGCAGGGGGCGCGAGACGAGGAAGCGCCGGTCGTACAGCTCCGACTCCAGCCGCGCGACGTCCGTGACCCCGGCCGCCTCGGCGGCGCGCAGGTGCAGGAGCTGGCGGGGGAAGTCCCAGTCGTACAGCGCCTGAGCGGCGTCCAGGCCCTCATAGCACTGCAGGCGGATCAGGGGGACGTCCAGGACGGCGGCGAGCGTCTTGGCCAGCTCGGTCTTGCCGACGCCCGCCTCCCCCTCCAGGAACAGCGGCCGGCGCATGCGCAGGCCGAGGAAACAGGCCGTGGCGAGGCCCTCGTCGGACAGGTACGCGTGTGCTTCGAGGGCCTCACTGAGAGCCTTCGGCGACGCGAACTCCGACGCCGGGTTCAACGTGGAATGCGGCACGCATCAAGGCTACTTCCCGCGCCGGGGCGGGACGCTCACGCCTCGGACAGGTAGTACGGGATCTTCGTCTCGCGGGCGTGCAGCGCGGGCGGAAGCCGGCGCCCGACGCGGCCGAGCCTGCGACGGGCCTCGTCCGGCGGGAAGAAGGCGTGGTCGTCCAGCTCGTCCTCCTGCAGCCGGATCCGCTCGGGGCCGTCGAGCTCGCCGCCGTCGAAGATGAAGGTCACGATGGGGCGGGGCCGCGGAGCGCGGGCGGGCGCCCAGCCGACGAGCAGCAGCGGCCCGACCGGCAGGTCGAGGCCGATCTCCTCCTTCACCTCACGGGCGCAGGTGGCCTCGGGCGGCTCGCCCTCGTCGGCCGTGCCGCCGGGCATCAGCCAGTGGTCGAGATAGTGGGGTTTGACCAGCAGGACCCGCCCGGTGGGGTCGGTGATCAGCGCTCCGGCCGCGACGTAGGCGGCGGGGAGCCCGGCGTAGTAGATCTCCGGCTCGACGAAGCCGGCCGGTCGCGTCACCGCCGGACGGTCGCCCTGCACGTCATCGGTCACCCGCAGAAGGCTACCGATCGGGCCGGATGTGTCCGGTCCTCCGCCCGCCGCTCAGTCGAGGAGGCGGTAGGACCCCACGAGCGTGACCTCGCCGGCCTCCGGCGGCGCGGCGACCCGGTCGCCGATGCCCTGTTGGAACGCCGCGAAGGCGGCCGATGCGCCGAGCGGATCGCCGTCGCCCTCGTAAGCGACGACGTGGACGAAGCTCACCCCGTCGGCCAGGCGGAACGTGGCATAGCGCAGCCCGTCCGGCCTCTCCGCACGCAGCTCGGCGAACACCTTCTCCACGAGCCGCTGGTTCTCCTCGGCCGCCTCGGGCCGGGTCCGGTAACGGATGATCCTCATCATGACGCGTCCTTTCGCGTGGTGGGTCGTGCGGGTCCGAGTGCGGCGGGCAGGACCGCGGCCAGGGCGATCGCGGCGGCGACGGCCATGGCCGGCCGGAATCCGTCGATGAAGACCGCGGGCGAGGCGTATCCGCCGTGGCCGGCGAAGACGACCGCGACGATCGCGACGCCGAAGACGCTGCCCAGCTCGCGGAGGGAGCTGTTGGTGCCCGCCGCCACTCCGGCATCGTCGGTGGACACCGCGCCGGTCACCATGTTGGCCACTGTCGGGAAGCCCATGGAGATGCCCACACCCGCCACGATCAGCGGCAGCACGAGGGTGCCGTACGTCACCCCCGGCCGGGTGACCTCCGCGAGCCAGCCGAGCCCGGCGGCCTGCAGCGCCATGCCGACGGCCATGATCGGGCGGTCGCCGAACCGGTCCGCCAGGGCGCCCGCGACCGGGGCGACCACCATGAGCGTGCCGTTCCAGACGAGGATGCGCAGCCCGGCGGCGAACGGCGAGTAGCCCATCCCGATCTGCAGCAACTGGGAGATCATGAACAGCGAGCCGATGAGGGAGACCTGCTGGCCGAAGGCGACGGCGTTGGCGACGGCGAACCCCCGCCGGGTGAAGTGCCCGAAGGGCAGCAGGGGGTGGGCCGTCCGCCGTTCCCAGGCGGCGAACGCCGCGAGCAGCGCCACACCGATCGCCAGCGCGCCGAGTACCTCGGCGCTGCCCCAGCCGGCCGACGGCGCACGTACGGGAGCCCAGGTCAATGCGAACGCACCCGCGCCCACCAGCACGAGACCGGGCAGATCCAGCGTGGTGCGCGGGCCGTGGCTCTCCCGCAGACGCAATGCCGACAGCAGTGCCACCACCAGGCCGATCGGGACGTTCACCCAGAAGATCCACTGCCAGGACAGTCCTTCGGTGATGGCGCCGCCGACGACCGGGCCGGCCGCCACCCCCAGCCCGGTCACCCCGCCCCAGACGCCGATGGCCGCTCCGCGCCGTCCGGTCGGGAACGCGTCGATGATCAAGGTCAGGGTCAGCGGCATCACCACGGCGGCGCCGACGCCCTGTGCCATCCGGGCGGTGATGAGCGTCCCGGCGGTCGAGGACAGTGCCGCCGCCGCCGAGGCCAGGCTGAACGCCACCAGCCCGATGACGAACACCCGCCGTCGGCCGAACCGGTCGCCCAGCGCCGCGCCCGTCATCAGCAGGCAGGCGAGCACCAGGTTGTAGGCGTTGATCGTCCACTCGAGGTCGGCGAGACTCGCGTGCAGGTGCGTGCGGACCACCGGCAACGCCGTAGCCACCACGACGATGTCGAGCGAGGTCAGGAAGACCCCGATGGGGGCCAGCACCATCGTCCAGACCACCCGGGCGCGGGGCATCGGGGCGTCGCGGGTGCGCTCCCGCGGCGGCCCGCCGACCCGGGCGGTCGTCGGTGTCGTTTCCGGCATCATGAGCTCCGTTTCGTGGTTCGGTCTGCCGGAAATAGGGACCCGGGTGGGGCGCCGGATTCATCACGCGGTGGCGGGTAGCCCGAAGGCGGATGGCAGCCCGGGGTCGAGGAAGGCGTCGATCCGGCTGATCGCCCCGCCCCGTACGGTCAGCACCTGCACTCCGTGGGCCCGGTAGATGCCGTCCGGTTCCCGCTCGTACGCGGCCGCCGCCGGCTGCCCATTGGCCGACACGGGGACCATGCGGAAGCGCCCCGGCGTCGTCAGGCATCTGCGCCTGAGGAAGCCGGTGACCGCCGCGCGTCCGGCGAACCAGGTCAGGTACGGCGGCATCTCCATCACCGCGTCCTCGTGCAGCAGGGCCACCAGTCCGGCGACGTCGGCGTTCTCGAAGGCCTTGACATAGCGTCCGAGCAGGGCGCGGCGGCCGGCCTCGGCGGGCTCGGTGAGGTCCTCCTCCACGGCCGCGGCGCGGCCCAGGCGCGCTCGCGCGTGCTGGAGGGCGCTGTTGACCGCCGTCGGCGTCATGCCGAGGACCTCCGCCGCCTCGGCGGCGCGCCAGGCGAGCACCTCCCGGAGGATCAGCACGGCGCGCTGGCGGGCCGACAGGTGCTGCATGGCCGCCACGAGCGCCAGCCGCACTCCGTCACGCCGCTCGACGACCGTCGCCGGGTCGCCCGGCACCACCTCGGGCAGCGGCTGGAGCCACACGACCCGGGGATCGGTGGTCAGCGGCGTTTCCGGGTCCTCCGCCGGACCGCCGAGCCCGGACGGCATCGGCCGGCGCTCCCGGCGTTCGAGGGCGGTCATGCACCGGTTCGTGGCGATGCGATAGAGCCAGGTGCGCGGCGAGGACCGGCCCTCGAAGCCGCCGAATGAACGCCACGCCCGGAGGTAGGTCTCCTGCACCAGGTCCTCGGCGTCCTCCGCCGAGCCGAGCATCGAGTAGCAGAAGACCAGAAGTTCTCTCCGGTATGAGCCGGTGAGCCTGACGAACTCCCCCTCGTCCACGTCCACCGTCATGCGGTCCCCTTTCACCGTGGTCCGGACCCGTCACAGGTACGGACCCGGCGGCCGCCCGGAATTCATCGCGGCCTCGGTCACGCGGAACTGTCGGGGTCCTTCGATAGCTTCCGTTCATGATCGAAACAGCCGCCTGGGAGCGGCGCAGCGCCGAGCCGGTCGTGCGACCCGTACGCCCCCGCAAGCTGGGCAAAGTCCCCTTCGTCGAACTGGCGGACGGACGGCTGCAGGGCGTCGTGTCGAGCGGTTCGGACCTCGCCCGCGTCTACGTCTCCTCGATCAGCGCCGCCACCCACGGGTTCAGCTGCAGCACCAACAACAACCGCCCGTGCGGCGGGCTGTCGGGCGGCTCCCCGTGCAAGCACCTGCGGGCGCTCGCCGACGAGGCCGTGCTGCAGTACGGCCTCGACCGCGTCACCCGCTACCTGCGCGTGGAGGCCGGTGACGACGACGACCTGATGAGCCGCCTGGACGGCACCCGCGAGGCCGCGCCGGCGGCCGGGGTGTTCAGCCGTTTCCTGCGGCATCTGGCCTACCTCGAGCTCCCCGGCAGCACGGCGCCGATCGCCGAGATGCACTGGTTCCCGGCCGTCTCCGCGGAGGTCCGCTGATGCTCGGGGTCCAGCTCGCCGAGCTGACCGGCGCGGCGCCGGACGGCACGGAGGAGGCGCTCGACCTGGTGGCCGGGTTCGACGACGCCCTCGCACACGGGCTCGGCCGGCTCGGCGGGGAGCGATCCGCGGCGCTGACCGCGCTGGCCGGCGCCCTGGACGCGACACCGCTCGGCCCGGCCGTGCGCGAGGCCGCCGAAAAGATCGCCGCCGGTTCCGTCACGGACGAGCACCTCGCGGCACTGGCCGGAGGGCGCACCGCGCTGTTCGGCGCCGTCCACGACGCCCTGCTCGGCCGGCTCGACGCCGCGCTCGGCCGTACGAGGGCCGGCTGGGCCGAGGCCGCGATCGAGACCGATGCCGAGGCTCCCCTGCTCGGCGCCGCCCGCTCCTGGCTCCAGGAGCTGGCCATCACCGGATGGCGGGGCGTCGACCACGATCTCGTCTCCGCCTCCGACCAGGCCGTCGAGGCGCTGCTCGCCGACCCCGGCGCGCGGCGGCTCGCGGTGCTGCTCGACGGCCTCGCCGCCGAACTGCGGGCCTCCTCGCCCGTGGCCACGATGGAGCGGCTGCCGGTGCGGCGCTGGGCCGACCTCTGGGCACGGGCACTGCTGCTCTGCCGCCCGGGAGGTCGGTCGGGGCTGGTTGGTCGGGAAGAACCGGGAGGTCGGTCGGGGCTGGTTGGTCGGGAAGAACCGCGAGGTCGGTCGGGGCCGGTTGGTCGGGAAGAACAGGGGTCGGCCGGCCGGGAGGAGCCCACGCAGGTGTCGGGGCGGCTGCTGATCCTCGGCGTCGACGTGCACGAGCACGCCACCGCGGTCCAGGCGCAGGTCCACGCGGTCCTCGAACCCGCCGGAGGGGCTCGGCCGCGCGTCGTACGCGTCAGCGTGGGCGCCGCGAAGGTGGACACGATCGTCGGCCCGGCGGTGTGGCGGCTGCTGGACGCGCATCCGACGCTGCTCGGCGCCCTGGCCGAGCGCCGCGGTCTGGACATCACGGACATGCCCCTGGCGGCGAGCGGCGACCTGATCTGGCACGACGACCGCGCCGCCCTGGCCGAACCCGCCGACCCGTTCGTCACCGCCCGCGTGCTGCTGCCGGAGGCCGCCTTCCCGGCCGTGCCGCCGCTGGAGCGCCACCCGGTGCGCATCGCCGAGCCCGTGCTGGTGGAGGGCCATCGGACCGGCGACGGCGCCGTCGAGCTGGACGGCCACACGCTCGCGCTCGACCTGGACCGGCTGCCGGGCCTCGGGCCGCTGACCCCGGCGATGGTGACCGCCGCCGAGGCGTGCGTCGGCCTGGTCCGCTGGGACGGCGGCCGGTGGACGCTCCAGCCGCTCGCCGTACGCGGCACGCTGAAGCGCAAGCCGTTCGAGGCGCACGGCGGCGACTGGGCGATGGGGCCCACCGACCCGAAGGTCGTGAAGGCCGAGGCCAAGGCCGGCGACGCGGTCGCCGTGCTCCGAGAGCGGGCGGGACGGCTGCTGCGACGATGACCGAGACACCCATCACCGCCCCGGGCGACGAGACGCGCCGTCAGGTCCTCTACTGGCGGCTGCTGGCCCGGGTGTTCGACGCCGACGAGCAGCCCGCGCTGGAGACGGCGAGCGTGGCCATCGTCGACGACGTCGGGCTGCCGACCGCGCTGCTCGACCCGTCCCTCTCGGTGGACAACCTCATCCAGCGCTTCCCCGAGCTGGGCGACGAACTGCGCGGCCTGATGGCGGGTGGCGAGGGGGGAGGCGATCGCGTACGCCGGGCGGCGCTGATGTCGAAGCTGCTCCTCAGCGTGTTCGCCACCGGCTCGGGCAGCGTCACGGCCACGCAGCTCGCGAGCTGGCAGAAGGACGCGGGCCGGCTCCGCGAAGCGCTCGGCGAGGAGTGCGCGGGCGGGCTGGCCGGCACGCTGTCGGAGCTGGAGGGCGACCTCGTACGCCGCATGCGGCTCCGCGAGGTGCTGGCCGACCCGGCGCTGGCGAGCCGCCTGACGCCCAGCATGTCGCTGATCGAGCAGCTGCTGCGCGACAAGTCCAACCTGTCGGGCGTCGCCCTCGCCAACGCCAAGTCGCTGATCCGCCGCTACGTCGACGAGGTCGCGCAGGTGCTGCGCACGCAGGTCCAGCAGACGAGCGCGGGCACCCTCGACCGTTCGGTGCCGCCGAAGCGGGTCTTCCGCAACCTCGACCTCCAGCGCACGATCTGGAAGAACCTCACCAACTACAGCCCCGAGGACGAACGCCTCTACGTCGACCGGCTGTTCTACCGGCACACCGCCAAGCGCACCACGCCGGCCCGGCTGATCGTGGTGGTCGACCAGTCGGGCTCGATGGTCGACTCGATGGTCAACTGCACGATCCTCGCGTCGATCTTCGCGGGCCTGCCCAAGGTCGACGTGCACCTGATCGCGTACGACACCCGGGCGCTCGACCTGACGCCATGGGTGCACGATCCGTTCGAGGTGCTGCTGCGGACCAACCTCGGCGGCGGCAACGACGGGCCGGTGGCGATGGCGATGGCCCGGCCGAAGATCTCCAACCCGCGCGACACCGTGATGGTGTGGATCTCCGACTTCTACGAGTTCGACCGGTCCCAGCCGCTGTTCGACGGCATCGAGGCGGTGCACCGCTCGGGGGTGAAGTTCATCCCGGTCGGCTCGGTGAACAGCTCGGGCCGGCAGAGCGTGAACCCCTGGTTCCGCCAGCGGTTCAAGGACCTCGGCACTCCCGTGATCTCAGGACACATCCGCAAGCTCGTGTTCGAGCTCAAGAACTTCCTCGCCTAGGAGAGAAACGATCATGACCGATGACATGCTCCGCGCCCCAGCCGAGGTCAAGTACGCCGAGGAGCTCGACTGGCTGGAGTCCGTCGACGACGGGCCAAAGCCGTTCTCCTGGCGGCTCAGCCCCCGCATGGTGCGCACGTTCGTGCTCGGGTCGACGCGGTCCGACGGCCTCGACCGGGAGATCCCGCAGAAGTGGTTCGGCGACCGGACCTTCGTCGAGCGCGGCATCGTCACCCTGGCGTCCGACCGCGGCCTGCTGCTGATCGGCGACCCGGGCACCGGCAAGAGCTGGCTGGCCGAGCTGCTGTCCGCCGCGATCTCCCGCAACTCCACCCTGGTCGTGCAGGGTACGGCGGGCACCACGGAGGACCACGTCAAGTACTCCTGGAACGTCTCAATGGTGATCGCCAAGGGCCAGTCGCGCGAGTCGATGATCCCTTCGCCGATCATGACCGCGATGGAGCAGGGCGTGATCGGCCGGTTCGAGGAGCTGACCCGCTCGACCAGTGACGTGCAGGACGCGCTGATCTCGATCCTGTCCGAGAAGTACGTCTCCATCCCGGAGCTCGACCGCGACAACATCGTCTTCGCCCAGCCCGGGTTCTCGATCATCGCGACGGCCAACAGCCGCGACCGCGGCGTCAACGACCTGTCCTCGGCGCTGAAGCGCCGGTTCAACTTCGTCCGCATCCCGGTGGTGACCAACAAGCGCAGCGAGGCCGAGATCATCCGGTTCCGCACCACCGAGCTGATGCGCCGGCACCGGATCGAGCTGGAGGTGCCGCCCACGCTGCTGGACGTCCTGCTGGAGAGCTTCGCCGACCTGCGGGCGGCCTCGGCGTCGGCCACCAGCGACGATGAGCGGCTGGAGTCCGCGCTGTCGACCGCCGAGCAGATCGGCGTGCTAGAAGACGCCATCCTGCACAGCCGCTTCTTCGGCGACAGCTCGCTCCGCGCCGAGACGCTCGCGAGCTCGCTCGTCGGGTCGCTGGCCCGGCGCAGCCCCGAGGACCTCGCCATCTTGAACAAGTTCTGGCACGGCGTGGTCGAGCCGCGCGGCAAGAAGGACAAGGACGGTCCGTGGCACGCCTTCCTCGAAGGCGGCCGCGAGGCGATCGCCACCCTGTCATGAGCGACCGGCATGGTGCGTCCGGCACCTTCGACGCGCTGCGCGAGCAGCTGACGACCGCCGCCGAGGCGTTCGCCGGCGGTCCGAGCGCCGTGCCGGGGATCCTCTCGGGCATGGTCGACGACGTCGACCGCGCGCTGTCCGAGCGGCTCGAGATCTTTCCGGTGTGCCACCACTCGCCGGCGTCGGCGCTCGCGATGGCGAAGCGGCTGCGCGACAAGCAGCCCAAGGTCGTCTACCTGGAGCTGTGCGAGGACCTGCGACCGCTGCTGGACGAGCTGCGCAACTGCCGCCTGCCGGTCGCGTTGCAGGCGTTCGCGTCGGAGATCGACGGGTTCCCGCCGGAGGCGGCGCCGCTCAGCGTGGTGGCGCCCATCACCGAGGCGTCCGCGGAGTACCAGGCCATCGCGTACGCCCTCGACACTCCGGGTGTCGAGCTGGTGCTGGTGGACCGTTCGACCGACCACGTGTTCCAGTGGGAACCGGACGCGCCCGCCGGGACGGCGGCCCCGGAGGCGGAGACCGATTCTGAGGACGACGCGGCGCTGCACGGCGACGCCGTCGGCCTCGAGATCGGCGACCTGCGGCCCGGCTTCGCCGAGCTGGAGGAGCACCTGCTCCACCACGGCCGGGTCCGGCACTGGTCCGAGTGGTGGGACCAGTACGTCGAGCAGCCGCTGATCGGCGCGGACTACGCCACGTACCGCCAGGTCATGGTCCTGATCGGCAGCCTGTTCCGCCGGCTGCGGCCCGGCCGGCGCGGCCTCGGGGTCGAAGAGGACCGCGAACGGTACATGTGGACCCGCATGCGCGAGCACCTCGCCTCCTCCGGCGCCGACCCGGCCGACTGCCTGTACGTCTGCGGCGCCTTCCACGCGGCCAGCACGGTCGCGCAGTTCGGCCTCGACGGCGACGCCGAGCCGTTCGAGATCAGCCCGCGGACGGGCACCCGCTGGCTCTACGGGCTGATCCCGTCCAGCCACGCGGCCATCGAGGCGCAGTTCGGCCTGGCCTCCGGCTCGGTGTCGATCGCCGCCGCCACGTGGGACAAGGCGCGACGGCACGCACGCGTCACGCCGTACCGCCTGAAGGGCCAGAAGGGCACCCGCGAACCCGCGAAGAATCCCGTCCCGGCGCCGCCGGAGCCGGTCGCCGACCGGCTGTCCGGCTTCCTGGCCGCGCCGCCGGCACTCGACGCCGTTGACGAGGACGAGCTGCTCGGCTGGTGCACCGGCATCGTCGGGCTGGCCCGGCGCAACGGCTACCTCGCCAGCACGGCCGACGCGATCGCGGTGTTCGAGACGTCCGTCCTGCTCGCCGGGCTGCGGGGCCGCCGGCGCCCCACCCCGTACGACTTCCAGGACGCCGCGATCACGTGCATCGAGAAGGACGTCGTGCCCGGCCGGCGCGACGTGCGCCGCCTCTGCGAGATCCTCCTCGGCGGTGACCGGATCGGCCAGGTCGGGTACGACGCGCTGCCGCCGCTGGCGCGCGATGTCCTCGACCGGCTCGCGCCCCTGGGGCTCGACCTGGAGAAGCGCACGATCCAGCGGGCCCTGATCGACCTCGGCGCGCGGCCCGAGCTGGCGCCGTGCTCCCAGCTGCTGTGGATCCTGCGTCACCTGCTGCCCGACGACGCCGTACGCCCGATCATGGGCTCGCGCCGGCTCGGCGAGCGCTCGATCCAGGAGAGCTGGGACCTCGCGATCGGCCGCAACCAGCGTTCGCTCATCGAGCTGGGGTACGAGGGCGTCAGCGTCGAGCAGGTGCTCGAACAGCGGCTCCGGCGCGCCGTGCACGCCGAGCACGCCACCGCGTCCGTCGCGCTCGACGCGGTCGAGCAGTCCCTCCTCTACCTCGGCGGCGGCCGGCTCACCGACGAGCTGGGCGCGCGGGCCGTGGAGCTGCTGTCCGCCGAACGCACGGTCGACGACGCGCCGGAGGTGCTTCGCCGCATGCGCCGGCTGCTCGCGCACTACCGGGCGACGCGGCCCGCGTTGCCCCGGTGGTGCGAGGCGTTCGTGACCACGGGGTACGCCCACTACTGCACGCTGTTGCCGACCGCGTTCACCGACGACGACACCGGCGTGCGGCAGGTGGCGGCCATGCTCGGGTTCCTGTTCGGGATGGAGAGCCTGGCGCTGTCCTTCGGCTGCGACCACGCCCAGCTCGAACTCGCCGTACGCCAGTCGCATCCGGAGGCGC
Organism: Actinoallomurus sp. CA-142502; assembly: GCF_050936355.1. Classification (NCBI taxonomy): domain Bacteria; kingdom Bacillati; phylum Actinomycetota; class Actinomycetes; order Streptosporangiales; family Thermomonosporaceae; genus Actinoallomurus; species Actinoallomurus sp. CA-142502. The sequence continues at coordinate 3,969,867 of NZ_JBNJMY010000001.1, read as the reverse complement.
CCGCGAAGGTGGCGCTGCTGTGGGCCGCGAGCTCCCAGCTGGGCCTGCTGTCCCAGGCCGACCTGCGCACCCGGTGCGACGACCTGCTGGCGAATCCGCTGATCGTCCCGACGTTCCCTCAGTACATCAGCGGGTTCGTCCAGGCGCTCGAACCGGTACCGGCGCTGACGCCGCTGGTGGTCGAGGTGATCTCCAAGGCGTTCGCCCGGCTCCCCGACACCGTCCTGCTCCCCTGGCTGCCCACGTTGATCACCACGCTGCGCGACAACGCACGGGAACTCGTGCCGGTCCTCGTCCGCGAGGCGGGCCGCACGTTCCCCGGCACCCTGGCGGGCGTCGACACGTGGGTGCCGCCGTGGTCGGAGCGGCCCGCCCCTGCTCCGGCGGAACCGGTGCCGGCCGGGCCGGTGGCGGACCTGCTGGCCGCCCACCCGGCGTCGTACGAGGCGGTGGCGGACCTGCTCGGCTACGACCGTACGGCCGGCGCCCCGCTCCGGCCGGGCGAAGCCGAGGCGGCGGCGCTGTCGGCCCGGCACCCGGAGACCGCCGAGGCCGTCGCGGCACTGCTCGGCTGCCCGGCGCATCAGGCGAACCCATGATGCGCCGGCTCGGCCGGCCGATCCACCGCACGGCCATGTCGATCACGGCCGCGGCGAACGAGCGCCCGGTCGAACCGCTCCCGGTCGGTCTCGGGTCGCTCGGCGAGCGGCGCGCGGGCCTCGGCAACGGCCCGCGATGGCGATCGTCCACGCGAACGCGGAGCCGTTTCCCGGGCCCAGCCGGGGATCGGTGATCGCGGTCGGGTCCGTCGGTCGTAGCCGGCCCTGATCGCGTCTCCAGACCGGCGACGGCGGGCCACCGCGCCGGCGGTCGCCGTCCGCGGCCCGCCCCGGCTGCCGGCGAACACCACGAGCACCGTGGGGCACCTGCCTCGGCGATACGAACGGACGACGCCGGAGGCGAGGACGCCGGTCATGCGCCGTCGCAGCGGTCGCGAAGAGGAAACAGGTCCGTGGGACCGGCCCGACGGGGCATCCGGAGCTGAACGGATCGTGGTGCGCGCCTCCGGTCCGGCCCTGCCCACGTCGATCGCCGTCCTCCCATCGCCCGAGCCGACCGTGCGCGGCTCAGTGGCAGCGCATGGCCGCCGACGTCTCGCCGAAGCCGCCGCGGCGAACACCTTCGCCGGGATCGTGACGTACATCGTTCCGGCGCCGTCCCAAGGCCCAGCCGAACCGCGCGTCCTCGGCGAGCTGATCGCGGGGCCGTCCGCGCCGCGGCCGGTCACCGAGGATGCGTACGAGGTGTCGGGCCGGCCGAAGGCACGGTGGCGGCCGACGGTATTCCCGTCGAGGTCCGCCATCGCGTCGAGGATCAGCGGCGACGCGCCCCAGTGTTCGGCCGTGTGCGACTGCCACGTCGCCGTCCTCCGTGTTCCAGCCGCCCGGAAGCGTGATCGCTTCGGCCGGGCGGACGGGGCGTGGTGGGCGGCATCCTCACTGAACCCCACGCCGCCGCCCTCGACGCCCCAGCCCCCGAAACACGACCACCTCAACCACGCGGACGGGGTGGTGGGGTGGCTCCTCGCCGGACGAACGCCGGCCGGGCGGCCGGGCGCTCTACCGCTCGGCCGGCCGAGCAACCGCGCGCGGTCGCCATCGGACGCCTGGACGCCGGTCGTCGGATGGTCAGCGTGCTCGCTGGAGAACCGTGATGAGTACGCCGTCGCCGACGGTGATCGACTCGGTCGGCTTCCAGGTCGACTTGTCCGAGGTCTCCCCGAACAGGCGCCGCCCGGTGCCGAGGAGGACCGGGAACGTCATGAGGTGGAGTTCGTCGACCAGGTCGTGCTCGAGCAGTCCCCGTACGAGCCGAATGCTGCCGGGGACCGAGATGTCGCCGTCCACCTCGTCCTTGAGCCGGGTCACCTCCTCGGCCAGGCCGCCGGAGAGCACGCGCGTGTTGTTCCACTCCGGGTCGGTGAGCGTGCTGGAGACCACGAACTTCGGCATCCCGTTGTACTTCTCGGCGAGCTCGCCCTCGTAGTGCGGCCAGGCCGCGGCGAATCCCTCGTAGGTCCGGCGGCCGAGGAGCAACGCCTCGGCGCCGAGCGCCTCATCGAGCTTGAACCGCTCACCCTCCTCCCCCCGGTCGAACTCGAAGCTCCAGTTCGCGTACTTGAAGTACTCACCGCCAGGTGCTTCCGCGACGCCGTCGAGCGAGACGAACTCGGTGACCACGACTCTTCCCATGTCCGTACCCTCCCTTCAGCGGGCGTGGGCGAAGTCGCGCAGCGCGGCGGCGAGCACCCCGGCGGGGGCGCTGTGCTGCTCGCCCTCGACGGCGAGCAGAGTCGCGGTCGGCAGCAGCTCGGCGAGCGCACGGGCACCCGCGACGATGAACGGGTACGTCCCGGTACCGTGCATCACCAGCGTGGACGCCGTGACGGCGGCCCACCGATCACGAGGCAACGGGGCGCCCGACATCGTGGTCCCCATGATCCGGCCGTCATAGGCGATCGTCGGCGCGACCGCCTCCATGACCGGCCAGAACTCACTCTCCCGCATCCCACCGACGGCCTCGCCGGGCAGACCGACCGCAGCCGTCAGGAACAGCTCCGCGGCGTCCCCGGGACGGCCGTCGGCCACGGCGGCGTCGAGACGCTCCACATAGTCCACCGGCAACGGCGGCCGGCTGTCATCGACGACGAACGGCGGCTCGAACAGCGCCAGCCGGGCGATCGGCAGACCCGCCGCCGCGGCGTCCAGCGCGAGAACCGCGCCGGACGACCACCCGAACACCGTCACCGGCGCGCCCGCCACCTCGATGAGCGCGGCGAGGTCCTCGACCTCGCGCTCCACCGCGTACGGCGCGGTGTCGGTGCTCTCACCACGCCCACGACGGTCATAGGCGTAAGTCCGGAAATCCGCGCTCAGCAGCCGCCCGATCTCCTCGTTCGTCGGGTTGATGGCGGGGTAGGCGGTCGCGCCGTCGATGATGATGAGCGGCTCGCCCTCGCCCCACGCGGTGAACGCGATCACGGTGCCATCGGCGGACACGGCGGCCGCACTGACGTTCTCGGTCATCTGACTTGCCCTTCCTGACCTGGATGTGAAATCTCTCCTGGTCAGGCTAGGAATCGGAGACGTCGCCGGTCTTGTACAGAAGCGACAGGGGTTGCCCCGCCTCGTCCTGCCGGCACAGTTCGGTCGCGGTGCGGCCGATGAAGCGCGTCAGCGAACGGGCGAGGTGCGGCTGGTCGTAGTAGCCGAGCCGGTTGACGACCTCGAGGGACGCGACGCCCTCGCCGAGCAGGATCGCGGCCTGCCGGGCGCGTTCGATCTGCCGGATGCCGCCCTGCGTGAGCCCGGTCGCCGCCGCGACGCGACGCTGCACCGACCTCGTCCCGACGGCCGGCGGCCTGCCCACCATGACCTCCTGGACGAGAGGATCGCGTATGACGACGCCCTCCCGCACGAGCCGGCCGACGAACTGCTCCGCGCTCTCGAAGCCGGGGATGAACCACTCTTCACCGCCGAGCGCGAACCTCGTCGCGGTCGCGTGCGGGCTCTCCCACGCGGAGTCGACGAGGCGCGCGGGAGGCAGGTGCGGCATCGAAGTGCCGTGCGCGAACGTGATGCCGAAGGACTCCGACCCGTCGGGCACGTCGACGCTCGAGGCCGTGGTCTCCGGCCCTCGTACGGCGGCGTGCGTGTGGCCTTCGTGCGTCCAGAAGACCAGCTCCCAGTTCGACGTCGCGATCGAGGTCATCCGCGCGACGCCGGACGCGCGGCTACGCCACACGCGGTGGACGTACGGGGAGTCCGACGGCCGGTCCTCGTTCTCCAGCGGCATCCCGTCTCCCGATGACATATGTGCGGCCGAGGGGCGCGCTCAGGCGTCCCGGGCCTCGCCGCGCTCGTGGACCAGGGCGGCGAGTTCGGCGACCGCGTGACGGGCGCGGTCGCCGTCGGACGCCTGGATGCCCATCGCCGGAAGGGTCGAGCCGTCGGCCAGATCCAGCATCGGCCACGGCGCGCCCTCCGGCATCGACACGCCCAGGATCTCGGCCCACTCGTACTCATGAGTGCGCAGGCCGTTGACCACCGTCACACCGCGATCGTCGGCGGTGATCCGGCTGCGCGCGAGGATGTGCAGGATCCCCGCGAGGATCAAGCCGATCACGACCAGGCCGATCCGGTCGCCGACGGCCCAGTTGGACGGCATGCCCACGGCGAGGGCGACCGAGCCTGCCACGACCACCACGGCGAGAACGTACGGGATGATCCGGGCACGGTGCGGCCGCCACGTCGCCGCGGTCACGTCAGTCGACGATCTTGCTGATCGGGATCTCGAGGATGTCGCAGCCGCCGGCCGCCTTGATCGCCGGGATGAGGGTGTTGACGCCGTGCTTGGCCACGACGCTCTCCACCGCGTGCATCTCGCCGCCGGCCAGGCGGGTGACCGTCGGGGACGACAACGACGGCATGATGCTCAGGACGTCCTGCAGCTGCGCGTCGGGGACGTTGAGCTTGAGCAGGACGTTGCCGCGGGCCCGGATCGCGCCCTGCAGCAGCAGCGCGATGTCCTCCATGGCGGCCCGCTTGTTCGGGTCCTCGTACGCCTCGCGGTTGGCGACCAGCTCGGTGTAGCTGACCAGCAGCGTGTCGAGGATGCGCAGGCCGTTCTTGCGCAGGGAGGACCCGGTCTCGGTCAGGTCGACGATCGCGTCGACGATGTCGGGCACCTTCGCCTCGGTGGCGCCGTACGAGGGCACCACTCGCGCCTTGACGCCGTGCTCGGTCAGGAAACGCTCGGTCAGCGCCGGGAACTCGGTGGAGATCCGCACGCCCTCCGGCAGGTCCTCCACCGACTGCCAGGGGGCGTCGTTCGGCACGGCCATGATGACGCGTACCGGGTTGGAGGTCGCCTTGGAGTACTTCAGCTCGCCGAGCGAGACGACGTCGGCCTGCGTCTCGGTGATCCAGTCACGCCCGGTGATGCCGAGGTCGAAGAGCCCCTGCTCCAGATAAGTGGGGATCTCCTGCGGGCGCAGCACGCGAACGCGGTCGATGCGCGGGTCGTCGACCGACGCGCGGTAGTCACGATCGGAGCCACGGCGGACCGTCAGATCGGCGGCGTCGAACAGCTCGAACGTCGCCTTCTCCAGCGAGCCCTTGGGAAGCACGAGTGACAGCACGGTGAAAGACCTTCCTACGGATGAGAGATCGGTGTCGCGGCGTGAGGGACTTCAGGAGCCTTGATGCTCCTCGTGATGCCGCGCGTGACCGTGATGCCGCAGGCCCCTCAAGGTCAGTGCCGTATCGAGTGCGGCCACGGTCGCCTCCCATCCTTTGTCTTCGCTGCTGTCCGGCCGACCGCAGCGGTCCAGTGCCTGGTCAAGCGTCTCACAGGTTAGTACGCCATTGCCGATGGGGGCGCCCTCATCAAGGGCAACCCTCGTCAAACCCGCCGTTACCGAGTCGCATACATAGTCAAAATGGGGCGTACCTCCCCTGATCACGGCGCCGAGACAGACGACCGCGTCGTGATCACGGGCGAGCTGCTGGGCGACGACCGGAAGTTCGAGGGCGCCCGCGACCCGTACGACGACGGGCTCCGGCAGGCCGCACTCCTTCGCGGCGGCCAGCGCGCGTTCGAGCAACTGGTCGGTGATCTGACCGTTCCAGCGGGCGGCGACCACGCCCAGGCTCAGCCCGGACGCGTCGACGGCCGCGGCTTCGGGACGTCCCGCACCGCTCATGACAGCTCTCCGATGTGGTGGCCGAGGCGGTCGCGCTTGGCCGTGAGGTAACGACGGTTGTACTCGGTGACGACGACGGGCAGGGGGGTACGGCCGCGCACCTCGACGCCGAAGCCCTCCAGGCCCGCCAGCTTGAGCGGGTTGTTGGTCAGCACGCGCACCGACTGGACGCCGAGGTCGATCAGCATCTGTGCCGCGTTGACGTACTCGCGCGAGTCCACTGGCAGGCCGAGCTCGATGTTGGCGTCCACGGTGTCGGAGCCGTTGTCCTGCTGCGCGTAGGCCCGCAGCTTGGCGAGCAGGCCGATCCCCCGGCCCTCGTGCCCGCGCAGGTAGAGGACGACACCCCGGCCCTCCGCGGCGATCGCCGCCATCGCGGCGTCGAGCTGGGTGCCGCAGTCGCAGCGCTGGGAGCCGAGCACGTCGCCGGTCAGGCACTCCGAGTGCGCCCGGATCAGCACGTCCTCGCCGTCGCCGAGATCGCCGAGGACGAGCGCGAGGTGCTCGCCGCCGTCGACGGCGCTGGAGTACCCCACCGCGCGCCACATGCCGTGCCGGTTCGGGATGTGCGTCTCGGCGACCCGCGCGACCATCCGCTCGGTGCGCTTGCGGTACGCCACGAGCTGCTCAATGGAGATCAGCTTCAGGTCGTGCTCCTTGGCGAACACCTCGAGCTGGGGCAGCCGGGACATCGTGCCGTCGTCGTTGACGACCTCGGCGAGGACCCCGGCCGGGGTCAGCCCGGCGAGCCGGGCCAGGTCCACCGCCGCCTCGGTGTGGCCGCGCCGCCGCAGGACGCCGCCCTCGTGGTAGCGCAGCGGGAAGACGTGGCCGGGCCGCACCAGCTCGTACGGTTCGGTCGCCGAGTCGCACAGCCGCCGGATCGTGGTGGCGCGGTCGGCCGCGGAGATGCCGGTGGTCACGCCGTCGCGCGCGTCCACGCTGATGGTGTACGCCGTGCGCATCCGCTCGCGGTTCCGCGTGGTCATCAGCGGGATGTCGAGGCGGTCCAGATCCGCGCCCTCCATCGGCACGCAGATCACGCCGCTGCTGTAGCGGATCGTGAAGGTGAGCAGCTCCGGGGTCGCCTTGGCGGCCGCGAAGATGATGTCGCCCTCGTTCTCACGGTCGGCGTCGTCGACCACCACCACGGGCCTGCCCGCGGCGATGTCCGCGATCGCCTCTTCCACTGTGTCGAAGCTCATGCCGCGACCGCCTCCAGTTCGGCACTCCGCCGCTGCCGGCGGTATTGGTTGATCCAGTTACGGAACCCGGCGAGGACCATCACGAAGAAGATCACGTACGCCGCCCCGGAGACGTACAGGCCGGACTTGATCGCCAGGGGAACGCCCACGAGGTCCACCAGCACCCAGATGACCCAGAAGTCGACGAGGGCGCGGCTCTGCGCGAACGTCGCGACCGCGCTGCCCGCGAAGATGTACGCGTTCGCCGTCGGGGACCAGGTGATCTGCAGCCAGGAGATGTTCGCGAACAGCAGCGCCATGGCCGCCGTGCCACCGGCCAGGGCCACCACCAGCACGACGCGCTCGCGCCCGGTGGCCGGGCGCACCGGCAGGCCGTCGCTCTCGCGGATGCCGCGCAGCCACTTCACCCAGCCGTAGGAGACCAGCGCGACGAACAGCACCTGCTTCAGGGCGTTGCCCGGCGCGTGCGCGCTCACCGAGGCGGTGAACAGCAGCACCGCGCCGGCGAGCTGGACCGGCCACGTCCAGATGGTGCGCCTGATCGCCAGCCAGACCGTCGCCAGGGAGAACACGTTGCCCAGCAGGTCGGTCCACAGCACCTTCTCGCCGAGGATCGTCACCCCCGCCTGCGTCCAGGAACTCATGAGGCCTCCTTCGTCGGAGGAGCGGCCATGAACGCTGTGCCGTCGATTCGCTCACTTCGTTCGCTCATGGCCGGACTCCGGCGGCGACGAGCCGCTCGACGTACTTGGCCACGACGTCGACCTCGAGGTTGACCGGGTCGCCGGGGCCCTTGCGGCCGAGCGTGGTCAGCTCCAGCGTCGTGGGGATCAGGGCGACCGTGAAGGCGTCGTCGCGGGCCTCGACCACGGTCAGGCTGATGCCGTCGACGGTGATCGAACCCTTCTCCACCACGTAGCGGGCCAGATCCGCCGGCAGGCCGATCGTCACGACCTCCCAGCGGTCACCGGGCTCGCGGGAGACGATCTCCCCGACGCCGTCGACGTGGCCCTGCACGATGTGGCCGCCGAGCCGGTCCGACGGGCGTACGGGCCGCTCGAGGTTGACCGGGGAGCCGGGGGCCAGCGCGGCGAGGGAGGACCGGTCGAGGGTCTCCTTCATCACGTCGACGGTGAAGGCGTCGTCCTTGACGTCGGTGACCGTGAGGCAGACCCCGTTGACCGCGATGGACGCGCCGTGGACGGCGTCGGAGACGACCAGCGGGCCGCGTACGGTGAGCCGGGCGGAGTCGCCCTCGCGCTCGAGCGCGACGATCTCCCCCAGCTCCTCGACGATTCCGGTGAACACTTCAGTTCTCCCTTCGAGACGGTGCCGGCCGGTCGCGTACCGTCGCGGTGATCCGCAGGTCCGGCCCGATCGTGGTGACGTCGTCGATGTCGAGGTGGTACGCCTCCGCGAGCGTCGCGATCCCGGCGTCGCCGAGGGCGGCGGTCCCGGCGCCGAGCAGCGCCGGCGCCAGGTAGGCGACGACGCGGTCGACCAGGCCCGCGGCCAGGAACCCTCCGGCCAGGGACGGACCGCCTTCGAGGAGCACGGAGACGATCTCGCGTTCGGTCAGCTCCGCGAGCAGGGCGGACAGGTCCAGGCCGGGTCCGCGCCGGGAGCGCGGCACCCGTACGACGGCGGTCGTGGACTCCAGGGCGGACGCGTCGGTGTCATCGGCGACCGCGACCAGCGTCGGCGCCGCGTCGTCCAGGACGCGGCTGTCCAGGGGTGTACGGGCGCGGGCGTCGGCGACGACGCGCAGCGGGCGGCGATGGGTGCGCAGGTGGTCGTGCGGTTCGAAGCCGCGCACGGTGAGACGGGGATCGTCGGCCAGTACGGTGCCGGACCCGGCGATGATCGCGTCGACGCGTGCGCGCAGGCGGTGGACGTCCTCCCGCGCGGAGGCCCCGGTGATCCACTGGCTGGTGCCGTCGGCCGCGGCCGACCGGCCGTCCAGAGTGGCGGCGAACTTCCAGGTCACGTGGGGTCGGCGCAGGCGGGCGTGGGTGAGCCATTCGGCGTTGACCCGCTCGGCCTCGGCGGCGAGGAGCCCGGACTCGACGGACAGACCGGCCTCGGCGAGCCGCCGCCCGCCGCCCTGGGCCTGGTCGCTGGGGTCGCCGACGGCGTACACGACCCGGTGCAGACCGGCGGCCAGGATGGCCCGGCTGCAGGGCCCGGTGCGTCCCTGATGATCGCAGGGTTCGAGGGTGACGAGGAGCGTGCCGCCCCGCGCGCGGTCCCCGGCCTCGCGGAGCGCGACGACCTCGGCGTGCGGACCGCCCGCGTACGCGTGGAAGCCCCGTCCCACGGGCGCTCCGTCGGCGTCGAGCACGACGCATCCGACGACGGGGTTGGGACTGGTCTCACCGAGCGCACGTGCCGCCAGCGCGATCGCGTCGCGCATCGCCGTCTCTTCCGCGGAAGATGCGGTCACCCCGGGCCTCCTGATCCAGGCTCCGGGATGTGACGGCGTGATGGTGCCGACGCCACTACCGTGCCCCGCACAGGGCACGGCCGCGCGCTGCCTCCCATCCGGACTTTGACCGTCGGTCCCGGAATTCCACCGGGTCAACCGGCCGATGGTTTCGGCCGGGTCGCGGACTGTAACCGCCGGTTCGGAATTTCACCGACCCCGGAGCACGCTGATGAACACTCCCAACCAGTGTGCCACGCGAGACATTCCCCGCGTTGTGTGAGGAAGAGCACGTTGACGCCCCACCCCCCGAGCCCAGCGAGCGGTCCTCGCACGTGACCGCTTGACCGCACCTGCCGATCGGTGTTCACCGACATCCGCACAGTGCCGCCACGCCCTTGACCACCGTGAGCGCGGCGCCCGCCATGGCCAAGGCGATCACGGCGGTGCGGCCCCGCGCCGGCGAGAAGCGCCCGGCCAGGCCGTTCCCGGTGAGAACGCCGGCGGTCAGTCCCGCCGCGACCGTCGCCCATTCGGCCGCGGCCATCGACGGCCGGCCGCCCTTGGCGGCCAGCGACGCGACGCCCAGGACTCCGAACACCAGCTGGGCCGTTGCCGCGAACCGGTGCTGCGCCCAGCCGGAGGACACCGCGTACAGCGCGACCGCCGGCCCGCCCGCGCCGACGGTCGCGTTGAGGAAGCCCGATCCGATTCCGGCGGCCACCGCCCCCGGTGTGCCGCGCAGCACCCGCGCCCTCTCGCTGGCCACGACGGCGACCAGGGCGCACAGGATGAGCACGCCGACGACGACGGCCAGCGGCGGTGCCGGCAGGCTCCTCGCCATCCAGGCCCCGGCCGCCACGGCCGGCAGCGCGGGGCCGATGAGCAGCGCGGCCCGGCGCGGGTCCACGTCCCGCCAGACCTGCGTCAGGACGACGAAGGCGGTGAGGACGGCGCAGGCGTTGACCACCAGGACGCCGTCGAACGGACCCAGGAGCAGCACCAGGTACGGCGAGGTCACGAGCGAGAAGCCGAGCCCGGTGATCCGCTGAGCCGCCGCGCCGACGAACACGACCAGCCCGAGTCCGATCGCCTGGATCATCTCCCCGCCTCCCCTCGACGCCGACCGTACGGGACGCGCCGCGGCGAAGAGTAATGAGATTCACCGGTCCCAGCCGTGGTGCCCGGAGCGGGAAGTCCGGTATAGATCGAATGACGTTCTAAAACCGCACGCCGGAAAGCCGAGGACCGAGCCGATGTCGCAGCGATCTGAGTGGATCGAGCCTGGAGCGTTCCAGGTCGCCCCTGGAGTCCACCGGATACCGCTGCCGCTGCCCACAGACGGCCTCCGGGCGGTCAACGTCTACGCGATCGAGGACGACGAGGGCCTCGTGCTGATCGACGGCGGCTGGTCGCTGGAGGAGTCGCGGCGGCAGCTGGAGACCTCGCTCAAGGAGATCGGGTTCGGGCTCGCCGACATCAGCCGTTTCCTGGTCACCCACGTCCACCGGGACCACTACACGCAGGCGGTCGCGGTACGCCGGGAGTTCGGCACGCGGGTGAGCCTGGGCATCGGCGAGCGCCCCACCCTCGAACTGCTGACCGCCGCGGGGCCGACCGACCGCTCCCCTCAGCTGGAGCAACTGAACGCCTGCGGCGCGGCGCCCCTCATCGAACGGCTGCGGGCGGTGTGGAAGGAAGGCGGGCACAACCCGTCCGAATGGGCCATGCCGGACGACTGGATCGAGGGGCGGATCCCGGTGCCGCTGACCGGCCGCGAGCTGCTGGCCGTGCCGACGCCCGGCCACACGCGGGGTCACCTGGTCTTCGCGGACCTGACCGCCGGGCTGCTGTTCGCCGGCGACCACGTGCTGCCGCACATCACCCCGTCGATCGGCTTCGAGAGCGCGCCGGAGGCCTCACCGCTCGGCTCCTACCTCGCGTCGCTCAAGCTCGTACGTGAGCTGCCCGACCTGCGGCTGCTGCCGGCGCACGGACCGGTCACCGACAGCGTGCACTCCCGCGTCGACGCGTTGCTGGACCACCACGCCGAGCGCCTGGACGCCTGCGCCGCGGCGGTCGCCGCCGGGGCGGGCACGGCGTACGAGACGGCCCGCGCGCTGACCTGGACCCGGCGAGGACGCCACTTCGACGAGCTGGACATGTTCAACCAGATGCTGGCGACCACCGAGACCCGTGCCCACCTGGAGGTCCTGGTCACCCAGGGCCGCCTGAGGAGCCACGTCGAGGACGGCGCCTCCGTCTACGCCCCCTGACGGGACGCCCGGGTCGCCTGGGCGCGCAGCGAGCGGACCGCCTCGGCCGGGTCGTCGGCGGAGTACACGGCCGAACCGGCCACGAACACGTCGGCGCCCGCCTCCGCGCAGCGCTCGATGGTCTCGGTGTTCACTCCCCCGTCGACCTGGAGCCACACGTCGAGGTCCCGGCCCTTGATGAGGTCGCGGGCTCGGCTGATCTTCGGCAGCACGACGTCGAGGAACGGCTGGCCGCCGAAGCCCGGCTCGACCGTCATCACGAGCAGCATGTCGATCTCGGCGAGCAGGTCGGCGTACGGCTCCACGGCCGTGCCCGGGTTGAGCGCCAGACCGGCGCGGGCGCCGGCGGAGCGGATCTCCCGCAGCGTGCGGATCGGGGCGCTCGCCGCCTCGGCGTGGATGGTGACGCTGGCCGCCCCCGCCTCGGCGTAGCCGGGCGCCCACCGGTCGGGGTCCTCGATCATGAGGTGGCAGTCCACCGGAAGGGGCGTCGCCTTGAGCAGCGCCTCGACCACCGGCAGGCCGAGGGTGAGGTTGGGCACGAAGTGGTTGTCCATCACGTCGACGTGGATCCAGTCGGCGTCGGCGACCGCCGCGACCTCGTCGGCGAGCCGGGCGAAGTCGGCGGACAGAATGCTGGGAGCGATTTGCACGGCCATGATGCGGTCAAGTGTAGGGACGCCCCGCACGCCGCGCACCAGGCCTTCGGACGGCCTCGGGAGAACCGCCCCGTCCGTCACCGGCTCAGCCGGGCTTGACCGCCGAGAAGCACGCCAGCGCTCCGGTGGCCGTGACGTCCGCGGGCTCCAGCCCGGCGTCGTCCAGCCAGCCTCGCAGGTCGGCGAGGCTCCCGGGCCGGCCGAAGTCGCCGCGCGACCGCAGGAGCGCGATGAGGAGGTCCTGCCGGCGGCCGGCCCCGGTCACGAGCGCGCTGCCCCGCAGCACGCCGCCAGGCCGCAGCACCCGGGCCATCTCGGTCACCGCGCCGGCCGGGTCGGGCAGGCAGTGCAGCCCGTTGTAGGTGAGGCAGCGGTCGAACGACCCGTCGGCGAACGGCAGCCGGTCCACGCTCACCCCCGCGAACGCGGCGTCCAGTCCACGGCGGCGTGCCTCCGCTCGGGCCCGGCCGAGCATGAGACGTGACAGGTCCGCCGCGACGTACCGCAGGTCGGCGCCGCGCGGCACGCCGCGGAACGCCACCCCGCCCCCGCACGGCACGTCGAGCACGACGGCGCCCGGCGGCAGCCGCCCCGCCTCGGCGAAGGAGTCGTAGAGGGGGCGCATGTCGGCGCCCCACAGCAGCCGGCCGCCCAGCCGGGCGATCGGCTCGTGTTCGGCCCCGAAGTCGTAGACGGCCGGGACCAGGCGGCCTCTCCGCCAGTGCCGGTGGAGCCGATCGGCCGCGCCGCTCACACCGCGCCCTCCTTCGGCCCCGAAGCTTACGAATCGCCGTCCTTGGGCGCACGCTCCCGCATGCCGCCCGCCGACATGACGTCGATCTCGGCCACGGCGTCCCGCAGCGCCTCGAGCGTAACCGCGACCGACGGCCGGCGCACGCTCGCCGTACGGGCGACGGCGTACACGTAGCGGGTCAGCGATCCGGGCAGTTCGCGTGCCGCGATGCCCGGCACCGCGGCGGTCAGCGCCAGGCTGGGCACGGCCGCGATCCCGACGCCGCGCGCGACCAGGCCGAGGATCGTGCCGAGCCCCTCGAACTCCCACGGCATCGGCGGCGCGCCGCCGACGTCGGCCAGCAGGCGGTCGAAGGCCTGGCGTGACGGCTCGCCCGCCGGCGCCGCCAGCCAGGGCTCGTCGCGCAGCCGCCACAGGTCGATCTCGCGGCCGGGATCGGCGGCCCAGTGGCCGGACGGCACGACGAGCACGAGCGGGTCGTGCAGGAGCAGCGAGAAGCGCAGGCTGCCGCCCCCACGCGTGGGAAGCCGCCCGGTCCAGTCGTCGACCAGCGCGAGGTCGACCTCTCCGGAGCGCACCTGCCGCAGCCCGTCGCCCGGCCGGGTCTGGCGCAGCTGGAAGGTGAGACCCTCGTGGCGGCGCAGGCTGTGCGCGAGAGCGGGCGCGAACGCCACCGCGGCCGTGGGGAACGCCGTGAGCACGATCTGCCCGGTCGGCTCCGCCTCGGACAGGTCGGCCTCGGCGAACTCGATCATCCGCAGGATGCGGTCGGCGTGGTCGGACAGCCGCCGGCCCGCGTCGGTGAGCTCGGCGCTGCGCGCCGTGCGGTCGAGCAGTGTGGTGCCGACCTCGCGTTCGAGCACGGCGAGTTGCTGTGAGACGGCGGACGGCGTGTAACCGAGGGCCTTGGCGGTCGCCGCGATGCTGCCGCGGTCGGCGAACTCCCGCAGCAGCCGCAGTCGTCGTACATCGAGCATAAGTTCAGCTTACGCCCGGCAGCGGAAAGCCTCGCTTGTACTGATGCACCGTTCCACCACACCATGGAGACGTACGGCCGCGCGCAGGTCAACCAGCCAGAAGAGCTCCTTGGAGTGAACTCATGTCAGTCGCCATCTCCGCGACTCTCGCCGCCAACGAGGCCCTCGACCACAGACGCCGCATCGGGCTGCCGGTGCTGCCCCTCGCCTTCGGAGAGGCGGGCCTGCCCGTCCTGCCGTCGCTGGAGCGGCAGCTCGGCACCGCCGCCGGGCGTGGCGCGTACGGCCCCGTCGCCGGCAGCCCCGACCTCCGCACCGCCGCCGCGGGTTACTGGCACCGCCGCGGCCTGCCGGCCGACCCGGGCCTGATCGTCGCGGGCCCCGGCAGCAAGCCGCTCCTGTACGGCCTGCTGCTCGCCATCGGCGGAGGCGTCGTCGTGCCCCGCCCGAGCTGGGTGAGCTACGCCGCCCAGACCCGTCTCATGGGCGCCGAACCGATCTTCGTCGAGACGCCTCCCGGTGAGGGCGGCGTGCCCGACCCGGACGCGCTGCGGGCCGCCGTCACGCTCGAACGCGCGGCGGGGCGCCCGGTGAGCTGCCTCGTCGTCACGCTCCCCGACAACCCCACCGGCACGCTGGCCCGGCCGGAGACGGTGCGGCGCATGTGCGAGGCCGCCCGCGAGCTCGACCTGATCATCATCGCCGACCAGATCTACCGCGACCTGCTCTTCGACCAGCACACCGACTTCCCGTGCCCGACGCGGTACGCCCCCGAGCGCACCGTCATCACGACCGCGCTGAGCAAGAACCTCGCCCTCGGCGGCTGGCGCATCGGCGTGGCCCTGCTGCCCGAGGCGCTCAGCGGGCTGCGCGACCGGCTCGCCGGCGTGGCCAGCGAGATCTGGTCCAGCACGTCCGGCCCGACGCAGCAGGCCGCGGCGTACGCCTTCGCCGAGCCACCGGAGGTCGTCGAACGCGTCGCGGCCAGCCGGCGGCTGCATGAGACCGTCGCACGCGCCATGGCGGAGCGCTTCACCGCCGCCGGCGCGCGGGTGCCGCGTCCTCAGGGCGGCTTCTACCTGTACCCCGACTTCGAGGACCTTCGCGAGACGCTCGGCGTGGAAACGTCGGCCGAGCTCGCGGCGCTCCTCCTCGACCGGTACGGCGTCGGCGTCCTGCCGGGCAGCGCCTTCGGCGACACGCCGGAGGCCCTGCGCCTCCGGGTGGCCACCAGCCTGCTCTACGGCGAGACCGACGAGCAGCGGCTCACCGCACTCACGTCCCCGGACCCGGCCGGACTGCCGTGGATCGCCGCCGCCCTCGACCGCGCGACCGAGGTGCTCACCGATCTGACCGCCTCCGCCCGCGAGGAACGGGTCGCCGTCACCGCCTGAGCGACCGCCTCGCGAGGACCCCCGCCACGGGCGGTACCGCCGGTGGGGGTCCTCGCGAGAACGTGGTCCTGTGTAGGCGACATAGGTTTTGGTCACTGCGTGAAGCTTGCTGCGTGGGTGCGGTCATGAGGCATTTGTCCGCAGACCGCTGATTGGTGGTTCGGTAAGAGCGGTTGAGCGACCGGCGTCATGTGACGCTCCCCCGGCTGGGCACGATCCGTACGAGCGAGTCCACCCGTGAACTCGCCCGGCGTCCGGAGCGTGGTACCGGCCGGATCATGGCGGCCACCGTGCGGTACGAGGGTGGGCGGGGGCTGGTGTCCTTCACCTGCGAGGTCGAGCGGGCCGGCCGAACGTGTCCCCGCACGCCCTGCCGCCGTGGTGGGGGTGGACCTCGGGGTGAAGGATCTCGCGGTGCTGTCCACCGGTGATGGCCCGCGCGGTGGCCGATGTCGGTATGGGCGAGGTACGGCGGCAGCTGATCTACAAGACCACCTGGAACGGCGGGCGGCTGGTCGTGGCCGACCACTGGTTCCCCTCCAGCAAGACCTGCTCGGGTTGCGGGGAGACGGAAAACGCCCCCGGGAGACCGGGCGGGACGGCCGTTCCGGTGGAGCCGGTGTGAGACCCACCCCAGGTGGGCCCTCGGCACTGAAGCGGGAACCCCGGAAACGGGGAATGCCGGACCGCAAGGCCACGGCTGCCTGACAAGTGCGCCGTACGCGATCACATTTCAGGTAACGGTTCTGGCATCCTGGGGCGATGGCCGACAAGCTCAGGGTCGAGCTCACCGGTGTCCCCCAGACGCTGCTGTGGAACCTCTACCACCGCGCCGCCGAGGCCCGCTGGCCCGACGGCCTCCTGGACGACCCCAGGGCGGTCGAGCTGGTCGACGCGATCGACTTCCCCTTCGAGCGGTTCGGCGAGCCGGCGATGGCGCAGTGGCACGCGCTGCGGGTGCTGTGCTTCGACCGCGCGGTCCGCCGGTTCATGACGGCGCACCCCGGCGGCACGGTGGTCGCGCTCGGCGAGGGGCTGGAGACGCAGTTCTGGCGCGTCGACGACGGCCGGGTGCGCTGGCTGACCGTCGACCTGCCGGAGACGGTCGAGGTGCGCCGGCGACTGCTCCCGGACGACCCGCCGCGCCGCCGTACGCTCGCCGGATCCGCGCTCGACCTCGCCTGGACGGACGAGGTGGACGCGGACGAGGGCGTGCTGATCTCGACGCAGGGGCTGCTGATGTACCTACAGCCGGACGAGGTGCGGTCGCTGATCGCCGCGTGCGCCGAGCGCTTCCCCGGCGGCACGCTGGTCTTCGACGCGGTCCCCCACTTCATGGCCGAGCGCAGCCGGCGGGGCGGGATGAACCCCGGTGCCGCCTACCAGGCGCCGGCCTGGCACTGGAGCCTCGACCCGGGTGAGCATCGGAAGGTGCTGGAGTACTCCCCGAAGATCTCCGGCGTCCGCGACCTGCCCTACCCGCGCGGCCGCGGCCTGCTGACGATCGCCCCGCTGGTCGGCCGCATCCCGCTCATCCGCAAGCTCCGCATGCCGATCGTCGAGGTCCGCTTCGCGGCGTGAGACCCGGCCGGATCAGCCGACGCCCGCCATCGGCGCACGCGCCGCGGGGCGCTCGCCGCCCGCGCGCCGGAAGGTGTGCCAGGACAGCACGGTGGCGGTGGCGAGAACGGCCCCGCTGATCAGGAAGATGTTCTGAATGCCCAACGCGGCGCCCGCGAGACCGGAGAAGGTCATGGCGAGTACGGAGACGGTACTCGGCACGATCGACATCAGTCCCATCAGGGCGTTGTCCACCTCCGTCTGTGTCAGCGCCCCGATCCCCGTCTGGATCGCGACGGTGAGGAGACCGAACACGAGGTAGGCCGCCGGCAGGCCCGCCACGGTCGTGGTCCAGGCGGGGGAGGCGATCAGTGCCGCCAGCGCTGTCCACGACGTACGGCGTCAGCAGCACGGCCATCGGGCTCAGGGCGAAGGTGAGGGCGCTGAACACCAGCAGGAGTATCCGGGCACGGGTGAACGCCATGGGGCACCTCTCGGGGGTGGGAGGAACGCGATGGTGACGAGTGGTGTTACGACGCCAGGCCGTGCAGGAGAAGGTCGGCCGGCCCATCGGTGCTGGCGCTGGCGGGTCCGGCATCCCAGCCTCCGCCGCGGCCGAGTGCCATCACGATCGCGAGGACGAGCGTGGCGGCGTCCTCCGGGGACCCGCGCAACGTGTCCGCGTCGGCCTCGAAGGTCGCGACGACCGCGGCGTGCAGGCTCCGGTAGGAGGCGGTGCGGCCGGCCGAGAGGCGCCTGTGCTCCTCATCGGACAGCGACTCCTGCCGGCGTGGCCGCGCGGCGCCCGCGAGACTGACCGCGTTCACCACCGCTCCGGTCCGTTCCGCCTGGGCGCGCAGGACCTCGATCAGCGCGACCAGACGGTCCCGCAGCGGCAGGGACGGTTCGATCGCGGCCAGCTCCCGCACCGTGTGGTGCGGGTCGGTCACCTCCGTGCGAACCACGATCGGCGGTCAGCAGGTCAAGATTCGCGGGAAGAACGAGAGAACGAGCGTTAGGCCCGGCGGCGGAGCAGTGCCAGGAACATCGCGTCGGTGCCGTGCCGGTGCGGCCAGAACTGGGCGTACGGGCCCTCGCCCAGGTCCGGGACGCCCTCCAGGTACGACGGGGAGTCCAGGCGCTCGATGTCGTCGCGGCCGCGCAGCACGTCGTCGACCACCACGCGGGTCTCGGCCAGGTGCGGTGAGCAGGTGACGTACGCGACCACCCCGCCGGGGCGTACCGCCTCCAGGGCCGAGCCGAGGAGCCGCCGTTGCAGCGGGCCGAGTTCGGCGATCGACTCCGGGCTGCGCCGCCAGCGGGCCTCCGGGCGGCGGCGGAGCGCGCCGAGGCCGGTGCAGGGCACGTCGGCCAGGACCCGGTCGAAGGTGCCGGGACGCCAGGCGGGCCGGGTGCCGTCCACGACGGTGACGGCCGCGGCCGGATCGGCGGCGCGGCGTACCAGCCGGGCCCGGTGCGGCTGCAGGTCACAGGCCAGCAGGTGCGCGCCGCGCTCGGCCGCGAGCCCCGACAGCAGCGCGGCCTTGCCGCCCGGCCCGGCGCACAGGTCGAGCCAGCGTCCGTCGGGGCCGTCGAGCTCGGCGCGGGTGAGGGCGAGCGCGACGAGCTGGCTCGCCTCGTCCTGTACCGCGGCGCGGCCCTCGGCCACGGCGGGTACGGCCGCCGGGTCGCCCTCGGGCAGGTACGCGGCGTACGGGGAGTAGGCGGCGGGGTCACCGCCCAGCTCGGCGACGGTCGCGCGGCCGGGCCGGGCCACCAGGGTGACGCGCGGGCGTTCGTTGTCGGCGGCCAGCAGCGCCTCGACCTCGCCGGCGCCGGCCGCGTCGCGCAGGGCGTTCACGATCCAGCGCGGATGGCTGTGCACGACCGAGAGCCGGCCGGTCTCGTCGTCGGGCGCGACGATGCCGAGCCACGCGTCCAGGTCGCGGGCGGACACCTTGCGCAGCACGGCGTTGGCGAACTTCGCCTGCCCCGGGCCGGCCACCGAACGGGCGAGGTCGACGGCGGTGCCGACGGCGGCGTGCGGCGGGATGCGGGTGCCGAGGAGCTGGTGCGTGCCGAGCCGCAGGACGTTGAGCAGCGGCTGGTCGATCTTGGCCACGGGGCGGTCGCTGCACATGCCGAGGACGGCGTCGTACGTGCCGCGCCCGCGCAGCGTGCCGTACGTCAGCTCGGTCGCGAGCGCGGCGTCGCGCCCGGACAGGCCGCGTTCGCGCAGCAGGGAGGGCAGGAGGAGGTTGGCGTAGGCGTCGCGTTCGTCGACGGCCTGCAGGACGTCGAACGCGGTCCGGCGGACCTGGTCGCGAGAGCGCCGGGGGGCCGGCCGGCCCTGTCCCCTGCCCTGTCCCTTGCCTCGCCGGGAGCCGGTGGATCGCTGCGGCATCAGATCAGCGCGTCGCCTTCGGCCGGGCGCACGCCGCGGGCCCAGGCGGTGGCCGGCATGCGCTGCTTGCCCTGCGGCTGGACGTCGCCGAGGACCACGGGATGGGAGCCGGTGCCGGCGAGGACCTCGGCCTTGGTGGCGCGCAGCTCACCCGGGGCGAGCGGCTCGGCGTCCGGCGCCGGGCGAACGGGACCGAGCTTGAGCCGGTCGCCGCGGAACGTCGTCCAGGCCCCCGGCGCGGGCGTGCAGGCGCGGACGCGCCGGTCGACGTGCTGCGCGGGCAGCGTCCAGTCGACGTGGGCGTCATCGGGGGTGAGCTTGGAGGCGTACGAGACGCCGTCGGCGGGCTGCGGGCGGGGCTCGAGCTCGCCCTCCTCGACGCCGTCCATGGTCGCGACGAGCAGGTGCGCGCCGGTCTCGGCGAGCCGCGCGAGCAGGTCGCCGCTCGTGTCGGTCGGCTGGATCGGCTCGGTCACCACGCCGTACACCGGCCCGGTGTCGAGGTCCTCCTCGATCTGGAAGGTCGCGGCGCCGGTGATCTCGTCGCCGTGCAGCACGGCCCGCTGCACCGGGGCGGCACCGCGCCAGGCGGGCAGCAGCGAGAAGTGCAGGTTGATCCACCCGTGGCGGGGGATGTCCAGCGCCACGCGCGGGATCAGCGCACCGTAGGCCACGACCGGGCAGCAGTCGGGGGCGATGGCGCGCAGCCGGTCGAGGAACTCCGGCTCCTTGACCTTGGCGGGCTTGAGCACCTCGACGCCCGCCTCGGCGGCGCGCTGCGCCACCGGGCTCGGCGTGAGCCTTCGCCCGCGCCCGGCCGGGGCGTCGGGCCGCGTGATGACCGCGACGACCTCGTGGCGCGACTTCAGCAGGGCGTCGAGCGCGGGTACGGCGGTCTCCGGCGTGCCGGCGAAGACGAGCCGCACTAGAGTGCCTTGCCGAACATCGGGTGCGGGGAGTCCTTGACCACCGGAGCGTCGTCGCCGAACCACTCCGACTCGCGGATCGCCTTCATCGCCGCCTTGCGCTGGTCGGGGTCGAGCCGGTCGATGAAGATCACGCCGTCGAGGTGGTCGGTCTCGTGCTGCACGCAGCGGGCCAGCAGGTGGGTGCCCTCGAGGACCACCGGCTCCCCGTACATGTTGAAGCCCTTGGCCACGACGCCGATCGCGCGCTTGGCCGGGAAGACCAGGCCGGGCAGCGAGAGGCAGCCCTCGTCGCCCTCCTCCTGTTCGTCGGTCAGCTGGAGGCTGGGGTTGACGAGGTGGCCGAGCTGCTCGTCGACGTAGTAGGTGAACACCCGCAGGCCCACGCCGAGCTGCGGCGCGGCCAGGCCGACGCCGGGCGCGTCGATCATGGTGTCGGAAAGGTCCTTGACGAGCGTGCGCAGCTCCTTGTCGAAGTCCTTCACCGGCTCGGCCGGGGTACGCAGCACCGGGTCGCCGAAGAGGCGGATGGGCTTGACGGCCACGAACGGCTCCGTTCACGTCTCGTAGTTGGGCAGGACCAGTCTACGGTTCAGATCAGCTCGAGCGGGTCGACACGGACGCGCACGACGTCGGCGGTCTTGCGCGTGCTGCGGGTGGCCTGCGCCGCCTTGAGAAGCCGGGACAGGGCGGCGCCCCGGCCCCGATCGACCCGTACCAGCGCGCGCTCCTGGCCCTCCCCCAGCTCGACCGGCCCGAGCACCTCCGCGTCGTCCGGCAGCCGGGCGGCCTCGACCAGCTCCCGTATCGACTGCGGCGTGCCGGTGAGCGAGGCCATCCGCACGGCGGGCGGGAACCCGAGCTCCCGGCGCTCGGCCAGCTCCCGCTCGGCGTACGTGACGGCGTCCCAGCGGATCAGGGCCTGCACCGGCGCGAGCGACCCGTCCGCGAGCACGATGACGGGGCCGCGCGGGCGTACGAGGGCGGCGGCGTTCATCCAGCGCCGCAGCGCCTCCTCCCCGGCGCGCAGGTCGGCGCGGCCGAGCAGCACCCAGCCGTCGAGCAGCAGCGCGGCGGCGTACCCGCCGTCGGCCACCGGCTCGGCACCGGGCGTCGCGACCACCAGCGCCGGTTCGCCGGAAACCTCGGCGAGCACGCCGTCGCGGCCGGACGTGCGCACGGGCACCCCGGGGAACGCGCGGCCGAGCTCCTCGGCGGTGCGCCGCGCGCCGACGACGACCGCCCGCACCTGGCCGCCGCCGCACTCGGGGCACCGCCAGGCCCCGGCGATCCGGCCGCACCAGCGGCAGTACGGGGCGGCGTGCGAGGAGCGCAGCGACAGCGGACCCTCGCACTCGGGACAGCGCGCCGGCCCGCGGCAGCGCGAACACGCGAGCGCGGGAACGTAGCCGCGCCGCGGCACCTGCACGAGGACGGGCCCGTGCTCGAGCCCCTGCCGCGCGGCGCGGAACGCCATGTGCGGCAGGCGCGCGCTGCGGGCGGCCTCGTCGCGCGCCAGGTCGGCGTCGTCCCCGGCGGGCCGCACATAAGCCATGGAGGCGCGCAGCCGCTCCCGCCCGGGCACGAGCGGCCGCGCCCACCCGGCCCGTACGAGCTGCGTGGCGTCGGTCGTGCGGGTGAACCCGCCGATGAGCGCCCCCGCCCCCGCCCGGTGCGCCCGGAGCGCGAGCACCTCACGAGCGTGGGGATAAGGGGCGTGCGGCTCGGCGTGCACGTCGTCACCGTCGTCCCAGAGCACGACGAGCCCGAGCTCGCGAACGGGCGCGAACATCGCGGCCCGCGTGCCGACGACGGCCGCCACCCGCCCACGACGTACGGCGAGCCAGCGACGGTAGCGCTCGGCGGGCCCGAGCTCGGCGGTGAGCGCCACATGACGGCCGTCGCCGAGCTCCCGGCGCAGCGCCCGATCGACACGCGCCACGTCGCGACCGTCGGCAACGATGACGAGCGCCCCCCGCCCACCGGCGAGCACGGCCCGCACCGCGAGCGCGACCTCCGCCGTCCAGTCACCGCCGGGCAGCGCGTTCCAGACGGCCCGCGGCGCCCGCCCCGCCGTGAGCGCCTCGAGAAACGACGCACCCGCGGGATAGGCCTCCCATGGCCCGGCCGCCGGAGCCGTGACGTCAGGGGTCCGCGCCCCGTGTTCCCGTCCGCCGCTCCGCCCACTGGGAGCGGGTACGGCCCCGGTCACCACGACGCCCTCCGAAGCCGCGGCGTCACCGGCCTCCGCCTCGGACTCCTGACCGCCACCTGGCTCACCGGATGCGGGTACGGCACCGGTCCCCATGAGGGAACCCGCCGTCACACCGCCCGCTCCGGCGGCCTCATCGTCACCGCCGGTTCCGCCACTCCGGACGGGCCCGGCCCCGGCCTGGTCGCCCCCGGCAGTCCCGGCACCACGGCCGGCCTGACCGCCACCGTCTGCCCCACTGACACCGCTTGCCGCGTCACCGCCGTCCGGTGCGTCGTCTCCACCGTGCGACGCGTCAGGAACGGCGAGAACGCCGGGAGCGGAGGCTTCTCGGTCGGCTCCGGCCTCACCAGAACCGGCGGGAACGCCACCACCAGCCACGTCACCGCCACGACCGGCGGACGCGTCGTCACCACCGCCGGCGGACACCCCACCGCCGCCGGGCATGCCGCTGTTACGACCGCCGGCCTCCCCACTGCCATCAGGAGAGATCCCACCGGCAGAGGGCTCACCGGTGTCGTCGTCGGGAACCTCAGGCGGTGCCACGGGTGCCGAGTCCGTGAAGGCGACGGTGTCCGGCGCCCTCGGGACATCGGCGCGCGACGCCTCAGCGGTGGCCGCGGCGTCCGGCGAACCGGCCGTCTCCTCGGCCGTTCGGCCCTCCGGGTGGTCGTCGCCCGGCCGCGCCAGGTCCGTTTCCCCCCGCCCACGGCCGCCCTGACCCGCCGTGCCGCTCGTCGTCGCCGGCCCTGCCGGGTCGGCCGGGGCCTGGTCCGCCGTGCCGGACTCCGCCGGACCGGTCCCGCTCGCGGGATCGGCCAACACCTCGGACGCCGACCCGGACTCCGCCAGACCGGTACCGCGCCCACAGCCGACCCGGGCCTCATCCACCGACCCGGACTCCACCGCGCCGCTCCCACTCGCAGGATCGGCAAACACCTCGGACGCCGACCCGGACTCCGCCAGACCGGTACCGCGCCCACAATCGGCCCGGGCCTCATCCACCGACCCGGACTCCACCGCACCGCTCCCGCTCGCGGGATCGGCCGACGCCTCGGGTGCCGCCGGGCCGGGATCGCGCCCAGAGTCGGCCAGGGCCTCATCCGCCGACGCGGGCTTCGCTGAGACGTTTCCGCCTCCGGATTCGCGCCCAGGGGCCGATGGGCCGGTTTCGTTCGCGGGCGCGGGCGCGTCCTCGTTCTCGACGCGGGCGTGGCGGGGCGGGATGGCCAGGCGCAGGACGTCCGCGAGGGTGCCCGCGTAGCGGTCGGCGATCTCTCGGGCGAGCGCGGCGATCTCCGGGGCCAGGACCGGCTCCGGGGAGGTGACGCGCTCCAGGTACGCGAGCCGGCCCTCGTGGTCGCTCTTGTCCACGCGTTCGAGCAGGAAGCCGTCCATGAGCTGGCCCGCGAACCGGACCCGGACCCGGCATCCGGGGACGGCCGCCTCGTCCAGCGCCGAGGGGACCAGATAGTCGAAGGGGCGGTCGAGGTGCGGGAGCGGCATGTCCACCGCCACCCGCGCGACCGGGAGCGCCTCGGCGGGCGTGCGGGTGTTCTTCTTGGTCGTGCGCTTACCCCGGCCGGGGCCGCGGTCCCGCGCGCCGCCGGCCGGCGCGGGTGCCGCCGGCTCCGGGAGGTCGCCCATCCCGGGAAGCACGCCCATCTCCACGCCGTCGGTCACCTCTCCGTCCTACCAGACCTCCCCACCGCGAACGCGCGACCACGGCCACGCCCCGCCGCCCCACGAACGTACGCGCCGGAGCCGAACCGGCGCGCCACCCACCCCGACCGGGCGGCCATCGGGGCGGCGACCACGACCCGAACGCCAACCCGTACGCGGGGAGCACGAACAGGAACCCCGCCCCGACCGGGCGGCCATCCCAGCGGCGACCACGACCCGAACACGCCACCCCCCGAACACAGGGAGCACGAACACTCCACCCGACCGAGACACCCACCCCGGCGACAACCACCACCCGAACACGCCAACCCCCGTACACAGGGAGCACGAACCGCACCCGCTCCGACCGAGACGGCCACCCCGGCGGCGGCCACGCCCTGAACACGCCGTCCTCGTACGCGCCGGAGCACGAACAGGCACACCCGGCGGCGACCACTGCCCGCGCACGCCGTCCCCGTGCGTACCGGAGCACAGGGACACCCCAGCGGGACGGCCCTCCCGGGCGGCTACCGACTCGATCGCGGCCACGCCCCGCCGCCGCGGACCCGGACCGGCAGGCCGCCCGCCCCGACCCGGCGATCACGGCCCGCGACACGGAAACGACCGTGGGCCGCGCCCGTAGCGCCGAAGGATCCGGGCGCCTCCCCGGGCGGTCGTCAGGCGTCTTCTCGGACCGTCTTCGAGGCGTGCTCGGCCGCCACGCGTTTGGGGACCACGCCGCGCCAGGCGTCCAGGACGAGTTCGTGCATCTCCTCCACCGAGATGGCGTCCAGACGGACGTCGATCCAGTTGAAGCGCTGGTCCGACACCCGGGGCATCAGGAACTTCTCCGGCTCGGCGGCGATCATCGCCTCCCGCTCCTCCTTGGGGAAGCCACAGCCCATCGTGGTCTCGTCCCGGGAGAGGGCCGCGTAGACGATCTTGCCGACGCGGAACTTCACCCGGTCGCGGATGAGGTGTTCCTCCGAGCGCGGCAGGGTGGACGTCAGGCGGCGGATGTCGTCGATCGTGACCATGGGGCGGCCTCCTCCGTAGCGGCGGCCCTCAGCATGGCACCGGGCACCGACAGACCGCGGCGACGCTCAGGCCGGGGTGAACGTGACCGGTACGGCCTTCGGGCCGCGCAGGCTCGCGACGTGCCAGCGCAGTTCGTCGAACGGCACGGCCAGGGTCAGGTCGGACAGCCGCCGCAGGATCGCGCCGATGGCGATCTCGCCCTCCAGGCGGGCGAGAGGCGCGCCGAGGCAGTAGTGGGCGCCGTGCCCGAACGCCAGGTGCGTGTTCTCCGTACGGGTGACGTCGAGCCGGTCCGGGTCGGCGAAGTGCTCCGGGTCGCGGTCCGCGATGGCCGTGGCGATCATGACGGTGTCGCCCTGCGGGATCCGCACGCCGCCGATCTCCACGTCCTCCGTCGGGAACCGGATCACCCCGGGGTTGACCGGCCCGTCGTAGCGCAGGAGCTCCTCCACCGCGCCGGGCAGCAGGCCCGGGTCGTCGCGGACGAGCTTGAGCTGCTGCGGATGGGCCAGCAGGGTCGCGGTGCCGCCGGCGATGAGGTTGACCGTGGTGATGTACCCGGCGACGAGCAGGAGGAAGGCCATCGCGACCAGCTCGTCCTCCTCCAGGCTCCCCTCGTCGTCACGCGCGGTGATCAGCGCGCTGAGCAGGTCGTCGCCGGAGTGTCCGCGCTTGTCCGCGATCAACCCTTCGAGGTACCCCCACATCCGGCGCCACGCCCGGTCCACGACGTCGCGGTCGTAGTGCTGCTCCTGGCCGAGAATGTCGTCGGTCCACTCCTGGAAGCGCGCGCGGTCGGTGACGGGCACGCCGAGCAGTTCGCAGATGACGGTGACCGGCAGCGGCAGCGCGATGTCGGCGACCAGGTCGGCGCGGCCGGCGGGCGCGACGGCGTCGATCAGGCCGTCGGTGATCTCCTGGACGCGTGGGCGCAGCGCCGCGACGCGGCGGGCGGTGAACGCCTTGGAGACGAGGCGGCGCAGGCGGGTGTGGTCGGGCGGCCCCACCCTGATCATGCTCCGCAGGAACGACTCGCGCTCGGCCGAGGGCAGCAGGTCCAGCAGGCGGCCGTCGGTCGCGTCCCGCAGGTCGCTGCTGAAGCGCGGGTCCGACAGCGCGGCCAGCCCGTCCTCGTACCGGGTGACCAGCCACGCCTCGATGCCGCGTACGGTCGCCACGCGGCGTACGGGGCCCTCGCGGCGCAGCCTCTTGTAGAAGGGGAACGGGTCCGCGACGAACGCCGGGTCGTCGTACGGGAAGACCTCCGGCTCACCCACCGGGCACCTCCTCCTCCCGCCCCACCGCCACTACCGACTGTGCCCGCCCGGACACGCGTCCAAGCACGCGAAAGGGCGGCCCCGGCACATGCCGGGACCGCCCTCATGACCGGAGGCTCAGAGGCCGGCGGCCTCGCGCAGCGCGTCGGCGCGGTGCGTGGTCTCCCACGCGAAGTCCGGCTCCTCGCGGCCGAAGTGGCCGTACGCCGCCGTCTGGGAGTAGATCGGGCGGAGCAGGTCGAGGTCGCGGATGATCGCGGCCGGGCGCAGGTCGAAGACCGCGAGCACGGCCTCCTGGATCTTCTCGACCGGGAGCTTCTCGGTGCCGAAGGTCTCGACGAACAGGCCGACCGGGTGCGCCTTGCCGATGGCGTACGCGACCTGGGCCTCGCAGCGGTCCGCCAGGCCCGCGGCGACGACGTTCTTGGCCACCCAGCGCATGGCGTACGCGGCGGAGCGGTCGACCTTGGACGGGTCCTTGCCGGAGAAGGCGCCGCCGCCGTGGCGGGCCATGCCGCCGTAGGTGTCGATGATGATCTTGCGGCCGGTGAGGCCGGCGTCGCCCATCGGGCCGCCGATCTCGAAGCGCCCGGTCGGGTTGACCAGCAGGCGGTAGCCCTCGGTCTCCAGGTCGAGCTCGGCGACGACCGGGTCGACCACGTGCTCCTTGATGTCCGGCGTCAGCAGGTCGCTCAGGCTGATGTCCGGGGCGTGCTGGGAGGAGACGACGACGGTGTCGAGGCGGACCGGGCGGTCGCCGTCGTACTCGATGGTGACCTGAGTCTTACCATCCGGACGCAGGTATGGCACCACACCGTTGTTGCGGACCGCGGACAGCCGGGCGGCGAGCCGGTGGGCGAGGGTGATCGGCAGCGGCATCAGCTCGGGGGTCTCCCGGCAGGCGTAGCCGAACATCAGGCCCTGGTCGCCGGCGCCCTGACGGTCGAGGTCGTCGGTGCCCTCGCCCTCGCGGGTCTCGTACGCGTCGTCGACGCCCTGGGCGATGTCGGGCGACTGGGCGCCGATCGACACGGACACGCCGCACGAACGCCCGTCAAAGCCCTTGCTGGAGGAGTCGTACCCGATGTCCAGGATCTTCTCCCGGATGACACCGGGGATGTCCACGTACGTCTCGGTGGTGACCTCACCCGCGACGTGAACCTGGCCGGTAGTGATCATGGTCTCGACGGCGACGCGACTCTTGGCATCGTCCTTCAGCATCGCGTCGAGGATCGCATCGCTGATCTGGTCCGCGATCTTGTCCGGGTGACCCTCGGTCACGGATTCTGAGGTGAACAGGCGACGGGACACGTGCGTGTACTCCTTGCAGCGGCTGCTGACTGACGTAAGCAGAGATGGACTTGCGTTTGTCGGTGGCGAAGTCTACCGAGAACGTATTAAAACGCGGGTGGGGCCGTGTCGGCCTCTTCAGGTCATGCGTGCGGCGACCAGATCCCAAACCACGTCGGACAAAGTCTCCTTCGATCCACGCGGCACGTCGACGGCCGCACCGTCGGCGGAGAGGATGACCGCGGCGTTGTCCGGACGGCCGAACGCCAGGTGCTCCCCCACCTGGTTGACCACCAGCAGGTCACAGCCCTTGCGGGCGAGTTTCCGCCGTCCGTTCTCCAGGACGTCGTGGGTCTCGGCGGCGAACCCGACGATCACCCGACCGGCGACGTCGCGCGACTCGCGTACGAGTTCGGCCAGGATGTCGGGATTCTCCACGAGGTGGATCGGCGCCGGCTCGGCACCGGGCGTCTTCTTTATCTTCACGTCCTCGTAGTCGGCCGGGCGGAAGTCGGCCACCGCCGCCGCCATGACCACCGCGTCGGCGTCGGCCGCGGCCTTCAGGACGGCGTCGCGCATCTCCCGTGTCGACCCGGTGCGCACGATCTCGGCGCCGGCCGGGTCGGGCAGGGTGACGTTGGCGGCGACCAGGGTGACCCGCGCGCCGCGGGCCAGTGCCGTACGGGCCAGGGCGTACCCCTGCATGCCCGAGGAGCGGTTGCCGATGAACCGGACGGGGTCGATGGGCTCGCGGGTGCCGCCCGCGGAGACCACGACGTGGCGGCCGGCGAGGTCGCGCGCGGCCGCCGTCCCGCCGCGGGCCAGCACCCCGCGCGCGGCGTCGAAGAGCGCGTCCGGGTCGGGCAGGCGTCCCCTGCCGGAGTCGGCGCCGGTGAGCCGGCCGACCGCGGGCTCGATCACGATGCTCCCCCGCCGGCGGAGCGTCTCGACGTTGGCCTGCGTGGCGGGGTGCTCCCACATCTCCGTGTGCATCGCGGGAGCGAACACGACCGGGCACCGCGCCGTGAGGAGCGTGTTGGTCAGCAGGTCGTCGGCGATGCCGTGCGCCGCCTTGGCCAGGAGGTTCGCCGTGGCGGGCGCGACGAATACCAGGTCGGCGCCCTGCCCGAGGCGTACGTGCGGAACCTCTTCGACGCCGGACCAGACCTCGGTGGTGACCGGTTCGCCGGACAGCGCGGCCCATGTGGGCTCGCCGACGAAGCGCAGTGCGTCACGCGTCGGGATCACCCGGACCCGGTGACCCGACTCGGTCAGCCTCCGCAGCAGTTCACAGACCTTGTACGCGGCGATGCCGCCGCCGACGCCGAGCAGAACGCGCGGCCCCTCACCCGCGGTCGTCATCGCCACGTCCCGCGGTGTGGCCGGTCGCGATCACTTACGGGCCTTCGATGGCCTCGGAGTTGAGCAGGCCCTCGCGGACCTCGCGCAGCGCGATGGACAGCGGCTTTTCCTGCACCTGGGTCTCCACGAGGGGACCGACGTACTCGAGCAGGCCCTCGCCGAGCTGCGCGTAGTAGGCGTTGATCTGGCGGGCGCGCTTGGCACCCATGATCACAAGGCTGTATTTGCTGTCAACGATCTTCAGCAGGTCGTCGATGGGCGGATTGGTGATGCCGTCGGCACCGCCGGGGGCGTTAGAAGCCACTCCCGCGCCTCTCAGTCGTCAGATGGGTGGACAGCCAGCAAGGATATCAGCTCAGCGCAGACGTCCTTGACCGAAGTGTTCACCAGGGTGAGATCGAACTCCTTCTCGGCGGCGAGCTCCTCGCGGGCGGCCGCCAGCCGGCGTTCGATCACCTCGGGCGCCTCGGTGCCACGGCCGACGAGACGGCGCACGAGCTCCTCCCAGGACGGGGGTGCCAGGAAGACGAGCCGTGCGTCCGGCATGGACGCGCGCACCTGGCGGGCGCCCTGCAGGTCGATCTCGAGCAGTGCCGGCACGCCGGCGGCGAGGTGCTCCAGCACCGCACGCCGCGGCGTACCGTAACGATTCCCCGCGAACTCGGCCCACTCGAGCAGTTCGCCTTCGTCGACGAGCCGATCGAACTCGACGTCGTCGGCGAAGAAGTAATGCACGCCGTGGATTTCACCGGGACGGGGCGCACGGGTGGTCACCGAGACCGACAGCCACACCTCGGGGTGGGCCCGCCGGATCTCGGCGACGACCGTGCTCTTGCCGACGCCGGACGGCCCGGAAAGGACCGTCAGGCGCCTGGACGAGATGGAGCCGCCCGCCGCGGACGCGGCGGAACTGGCCGCGGCGGCCGAGCCGCCGCGCCCGTCCGGCGCAAGTCGATCAGCGATTTCCACCGCCGCCGAACTCACGCTCCAGAGCGGCGCGCTGGTTGGCGCCAAGACCCCGCACGCGGCGGGACTCGGCGATACCGAGCCGCTCCATGATCTGCTTAGCGCGGACCTTTCCGACGCCAGGCAGTGATTCCAGGAGAGCCGACACCTTCATCTTTCCGATTACGTCGTCGGCCTGACCATCTTTCAGAACCTCGGCAAGGGAGGTTCCCCCGTGCTTCAGGCGGTCTTTGACCTCGGCACGCTCTTTGCGGGCCTTGGCAGCCTTCTCCAGGGCTGCGGCGCGCTGTTCAGGGGTTAGGGGCGGAAGCGCCACGCCGGGTCACCTCGTGTTTCCACTCGATTGAGTCGGACGGCTTGGGAACCTAGCGAGTTCAGGGCCCATAAAGCAACGTGAAAGCCCGTTTAGCCCGTCATTAAATTGCAGATGTCACTCTATGAGCTGTCCTGAACACGCAGAGTACCCAATCGGGGGGGTTGCTTCACCCCGAACCGTACGACGGCCTGGCGTTTCTTGCGAGGGGCAAACGGCTCAGTCAAGACGAAACGGCGGCGGATGACACTCTGCGGGACACGTTTCGCCGCCGAACACCTCCTTCGGGACGGTCACCCTCCGCCATCTAACTCCCAAACCCCCACAAGCTGCCCTTCGGGGTCCCCTGAGGGCCCTCGCGGGGCGGCTCGTAGGCTCGGGGCGACACGCGACGGGGCCTCGCGACATCCCCGCGGCACGGCGGCCGGCGACCGGCCCGGCGACGCCGCGCTCACGACACGCCCGGCGCGGTCCCTGTCATAACGGGTTGACGGTTTGTGTCACCCGCCGGCAACTCTCGGTGGCCGCGCCGTCCGCGGCGGAGAACCCGGCCGCACGGCCGTCGCTCGCTGCCGCAGTACGGAGGCACTCGACCCTTCTGGGGGTTTAAGGCGGAATTGGCACGTTCCAGCAGGCCGATCGCCGTTTCCGCTGGTCCCTCGCGGCCGGCGAGGGCCGCGTTTTCGTGCCTGAGAGCGTCCCAGCCTCGCGAACCCCCGCTACCCCACGGAGTTCATCAGGTGCCACCGTCCACGGCGGTCAGACGACCTGTCAGCGAGGCGCCGCGGCCGTCGGCGGCTCGGAGCCCGTGGGGCCTTCGCCCGCCGGGCGGGCGATGGAGGGTCTCGACCCGCACGGCCGACGCTTGGTGAGGGCCCGGCGGGGCATCGCAGCGGGGGTGAGGTGTGACGCCCGACACCCAGGCGGCGTCACCGAGGCGACGCTTCGGACGGCACCGGTCATCTCCAGTGACGGAGGTCACCCGGCCACCCCGCCCGCGCCCCAGAGGCGTGACCACACCGATGCGCGGCGAGGAGAGGCTCAGACGTCACCGCTCGCACGGCGATGCGCGAGCCCCCGGCGCCCGGTCCGGAGCGACCGATCACCGGCAGGTCCGCGTCCGACGCGCGAGCCGCCTCCGGCGAGGCCACACGAGGCCGCGGCGCCCGAGTCCGAGGCGGCGGCGATGAGGCGGCCGATCACCAGCAGGCCCACACCCGCGGCCAGAGCGTCCAGCATGGGGCGGCCGATCACCAGCAGGTTTACGCCTGAAGCCGGGGCCTCCGGCGCGGGACGGCCGATCACCAGCAGGTCCACGCCTGAAGCCAGGGCTTCCAGCATTGGGCGGCCGATCACCAGCAGGTCCGGGCCTGAAGCCAGGACCCTCCGGCGTCACCGTGGCCTGGTCCGAGTCGCGGCGTCGCGCGGGCTCCCGGGTGATCAAAGTCACCTCGGGCCCACCTCCGCAGGGGTCGGCGACCGTCCCACGACCACCACCGCGACGAATCCTCGAACGCCACCACCCGCACGCCCTGGCGGCAACCGCCCCGCCACGACCCCACACCGCCGCGGCGACGAGACGGAGGCTCAGACGCTGCCCTCTAACGGCGTCCTCGCTCGCGGCGACGCCCGGGCGATCAAAGTGATCTGGGGCCCGCCTCTGCAGGGCCGGCAACCCACGACCAGCACACCCACACCGCGACGAACCCCGGACGCCGCCACCCGCACGCGCCAGAAACGGCATCCCACGAGAGACACACGGCGATCAAAAAGCTCAGAAGCCACCGCTCGTACGGCGCAGAGCGATGCGCGTGCCCCGGTCCAGAGCGACCACTCACGAGCAGGTCCGCGAGCCTCCTCCGGCGAGGCCACACGGGGTCACGGCGTCCGGATCAAAGGCAGCGGTGCTGAGGCGGCCGATCGCCCCCGGTGTCGCCACGCGGGCCTGCTCCTGGGTCGCGGCGCCCAGTCACCTCCGCCGGGCCGTCGGCCCAGCACCACGACGGAAGCCCGAACGCCACCACCCGCACCGCCCCAGAGCGCGGCGGCCATCCCACAGCGGCGGGAGAAGGTCAGACACCGCCGCTCGTACGGCGTAGGGCTGCGGTGGGGCGGCCGATCACCAGCAGGTCCGCACCCGACGCCAGGGCCTCCTCAGGGGTCGCCACGCGGGCCTGGTCCTGGGTCGCGGCGCCGCGGAACCCCGTCACCTCCGGGCGCGCCTTCGCAGGGCCGACGGCCCAGCACCGCGACGACACCA
Source organism: Actinoallomurus sp. CA-142502 (assembly GCF_050936355.1). Lineage (NCBI taxonomy): Bacteria > Bacillati > Actinomycetota > Actinomycetes > Streptosporangiales > Thermomonosporaceae > Actinoallomurus > Actinoallomurus sp. CA-142502. The sequence goes on along the minus strand of NZ_JBNJMY010000001.1, from coordinate 3,937,146 downwards.
CCAGTCCGAACGCCACCCGCCAGAGTGCGGCGGCCATCCCATGGCTGGGGAAAGGTTCAGACGCTGCCGCTCGTGCGGCGCAGGGCGGCGGCGATGTCCGCGGCCGCGGCGCCCGGGTCCGGGGCGGCGGTGATGGGGCGGCCGATCACCAGCAGGTCCGCACCCGACGCCAGGGCCTCCTCCGGTGTCGCCACGCGGGCCTGGTCCTGGGTCGCGGCGCCGCGTGGGCGGACGCCCGGGGTGATCAAAGTCACGTCCGGGCCCACCTCCGCGCGTACCGCGGCGGCCTCCATCGGGGAGCACACGAGCGCCTGGGCGCCCGCCCCGACCGCGAGGGCGGACAGCCGGCGTACGGCGTCCAGCGCCGGGCCCGACAGGCCGATGCTCGTCAGGTCGTCCTCCGCCAGGGACGTGAGAACCGTCACAGCGGCGATCTTGGTGTTCGGCGCGGCCTCGGCGGCGGCGCGGATCATCGAGGCGCCGCCGACCGCGTGGACGGTGAGGTACGCCGGCTTGAGGCGGGACACCGCACGCGCCGCCCCGGCCACCGTGGCGGGGATGTCGTGCAGCTTCAGGTCGAGGAAGACCTGGACACCGGTGGCGCCGCGGACGCTGGCCACCACGTCCGGCCCGTACCGGAGGTACAGCTCCAGCCCGACCTTGACCGTGCTGACGTGAGGTGTCACCAGTGTCGCCCAGCGGGCGGCCGTCTCGAGGTCCGGCGCGTCCAGGGCGACGGCGATGGGGGCGAGGTTCACTGCAGACTCTCCTGTTCCGTCGGCTCACCGACACCGACGTTGGGGTCGATGCGCCGGATCAGTGTGCCCGCCGGTTTGTGGGCCAGTCCGACCGCGTCGGCCAGTCCGGTGATGCCGCGCTCCCGCAGCGCGGTGTCCAGTTCGCGGAGGATCCGTGTGCACGCGGACGGATCGTGGAGGTTCGCCGTGCCGACCGCGACCGCCGACGCGCCCGCCAGGATGAGTTCCAGCGCGTCGGTTCCCGTGCGCACGCCGCCCATGCCGATGATCGGGACCTCGGGCAGCGCCGCGTGCACCTGGTAGACGCAGCGGACCGCGACGGGCCGGATGGCCGGGCCGGACAGCCCTCCGGTGACACCGGCCAGACGTGGCCGGAAGCTCCAGGTGTCCACGGCCATGCCGTGCAGCGTGTTGATCATCGACAGGCCGTCGGCGCCGGCGTCCGCGCAGGCCATCGCGACGCCGACCACGTCGGTCACGTCCGCCGACAGCTTGGCGAAGACGGGCACGCCCCGGCGTGTGTTGGTGCGTACGGCGCGGACGACCTCGGCGGCGGCCGTCGGGTGGGCGGCGAACATCAGGCCGCGGTCCTCGACGTTCGGGCAGGAGGTGTTGATCTCGACCGCGGTGACGCCGGGCGCGCTGTTGAGGCGCTTGGCGACCTCGGCGTACTCCTCGACGCTGTTTCCGGCGATCGAGACGATCGTGCGGGCGCCCTGCTCGTCGAGCCACGGCAGGTCGCGGTCCAGGAAGACGTCGATCCCCGGTCCCTGCAGGCCGGTGGAGTTGAGCACGCCGCTCGGCGTCTCGGCGAGCCGGGGCGCGGGGCGCCCGGCGCGCGGTTCGGGAGTGATCGACGGCGTGACGATCGCGCCGAGCTTGGCGACGTGGAAGAAGCGGCCCAGTTCGCGCCCGGTGCCGCCACAGCCGGACGCGGTCATGATCGGGTTCGGCAGCGAGACCGGACCGAGCCGGGTCCGCAGATCAACGCTCATGAACCCTCCTTCGTCGGAGGAGAGACCATGCGCGCGTGTTCTTTGACTCGCTCGCTCCGCTCACTCATGGAACCCTCCTCCGTCGAGGAGAGACCATGCGCGCGTGTTGTTCGACTCGCTCGCTCCGCTCACTCATGGGCGTTCTCCCAGGCGCAGGGCGCGCGGGGCGCCCAGCGCGTCGAACGGGATGGTGCCGACGTCGTCCCAGCGCACGCGTTCGCCGCGGAACACCGGGCCCTCGACGCAGGTACGGACCATGTGGGTGGCGCCGTCGTCGCCGATCACCGGGAGCACGCAGGCCATGCACACCCCGGTGCCGCACGCCATCGGCTCCTCCACCGCGACCTGGGCCGGGATGCCGTATCCCGCGCAGGTGCGGCTGACCGACCGCAGCGTCTCCAGCGGCGCGCAGGCGTACACGACCTCCGCCTGGGCGCCCTCGATGGCGCTGGCGAGGAGGTCCTCGACCCGGCCCGCCGAACCCAGCGAACCGTCCTCCGTGGCCACCGCGACCGAGTCGCCGGCGCGGCGGGCGCCACGCGCGCCGTGCACCTCCTCGGTGCCGGCCCCGCCGAGGAGGAAGTGCAGCGGGCAGTCGCGCTGGCGCAGCACGGCGGCGAGCGGGAACAGCGCCGCGCTGGCGTGCGCGACGCCCAGCAGCACGCAGGTCACCGGGTAGCGCGGCAGCGGGAAGGGCCGGCCGAGCGGCCCGGCGACATCCACGATGTCGCGCGGGCGCAGCCCGGCGAGCCACTGCGTGCCCTTGCCGCGTACCGAGAAGACGATCTCGACGGTGCCGCCGTAGTCCGGTTTGACCTCGCGGACGGCGAAACAGCGTCGCAGCAGCATGCTGGACTGTTCACCGCCGACCGCGAGGGCGACGAACTGGCCGGGCCGGAAACGCTCCGCGACGCCGGGGGCGACGAGGGTCATCGTCTGGTACGCCCCGATCCGCCGCATGGTGAGCACGGTTCCCGGCACCTGCACCGGCGACGAGTCCGTCACTCGCCTCCTCCGCTCAACGGCTCCCCCTGAGATGCTCCGCGTGTTCTTGCAGCGACCGCACGCCGACGTTGCCGGCGGTGATCGCCTCGATGCCCTGGACCGCGGCGCTGAGCGCCTGCACCGTGGTGAGGCACGGAACGCCGCGAAGCACCGCCGCGGTGCGGATCTCGTATCCGTCGAGCCGCGGGCCGGACTGCCCCGGGCTGCCGAACGGGGTGTTGACGATGAGGTCGACCTCTCCGTCGAGAATGCGCCGCACGATCGTCGGCTCGCCGTCGGGCCCGGTTCCGGCACTGTGCTTACGAACGATCTTGGCATGGACGCCGTTGCGCCGCAGGACTTCGGCGGTGCCCTCGGTTGCGAGAATCTCAAAACCTAGGTCAGCGAGGCGTTTGACCGGGAAGATCATGGCTCGTTTGTCCCGGTTGGCCACGGAGACGAAGGCGCGTCCCTTGGTCGGCAGCGAGCCGTACGCCGCCGCCTGCGACTTGGCGTACGCCGTGCCGAAGTCGGCGTCGATGCCCATGACCTCTCCCGTCGAACGCATCTCCGGGCCGAGGATCGTATCGACGCCGCGCCCCTCGGGGGTGCGGAACCGGTCGAAGGGCAGCACCGCCTCCTTGACCGCGATGGGCGCGTCGAGGGGCAGGTCGCCTCCGTCGCCGGTCGCGGGCAGCAGCCCCTCGGCGCGCAGCCGGGCGATCGGCGTGCCCAGCATGACGCGCGCGGCGGCCTTGGCGAGCGGCACCGCGGTCGCCTTGGAGACGAACGGCACCGTACGGGAGGCGCGGGGGTTGGCCTCCAGGACGTACAGGACGCCGGCGGCGAGGGCGTACTGCACGTTGATCAGGCCGCGGACGCCGATCTCCCGGGCGAGGGCCTCGGTGGAGGACCGGATGCGGGAGATGTCCTCGTGCCCGAGCGTGATCGGCGGCAGCGCGCAGGCGGAGTCGCCGGAGTGGATGCCGGCCTCCTCGATGTGCTCCATGACGCCGCCGAGGTACAGCTCGGTGCCGTCGTAGAGCGCGTCGACGTCGATCTCGATCGCGTCGTCGAGGAACCGGTCCACCAGCACGGGGTGCTCGGGGCTCCACTGGCCGCCGCCGCCCGACGCCCGCTCGATGTAGGACTTCAGCGTGTCGGCGTCGTAGACGATCTCCATGCCGCGCCCGCCGAGGACGTAGGAGGGCCGGACGAGGACCGGGTAGCCGATCTCGCCGGCGATCTCCGCGGCCTCCTCGTACGTCGTGGCGGTGCCGTGCTTGGGCGCGGGCAGCCCGGCGCGTTCGAGGACGCGGCCGAACGCGCCGCGCTCCTCGGCGAGGTGGATGCTCTCCGGCGAGGTGCCGACCACGGGCACGCCGGCGTCCTTGAGGCTCTGCGCGAGGCCGAGGGGCGTCTGCCCGCCGAGCTGCACGATCACCCCGGCGACCTCGCCGGTCTCCTGCTCGGCGTGCACGACCTCCAGGACGTCCTCCAGGGTGAGCGGCTCGAAGTAGAGCCGGTCGGAGGTGTCGTAGTCGGTCGAGACGGTCTCGGGGTTGCAGTTGACCATGACGGTCTCGTAGCCCGCCTCGGCGAGCGTGAAGGACGCGTGCACGCAGCTGTAGTCGAACTCGATGCCCTGGCCGATGCGGTTCGGCCCGCTGCCGAGGATGATCACCTTGGGCTTCTCGCCCGGCGGGACCTCGGTCTCCTCGTCGTAGGTGGAGTACAGGTACGGCGTCTCGGCGGCGAACTCCGCGGCGCAGGTGTCGACGGTCAGGTAGACCGGCCGGACGCCGAGGGCGTGCCGCAGCCCGCGGATCAGCTCGGCGGACACGCCGCGGATCTCGGCGATCTGCGCGTCGGAGAACCCGTGCCGCTTCGCCTCGCGCAGCGCCTCGGGGTCGAGCTGCTCGCCGGTGAGCGTCGCGGCGATCTCGTCCAGCGCGGCGATCTGGTCGAGGAACCACGGGTCGATCGCGGTCGCCTCGTGCACCTCCTCGATCGTCGCGCCGGCCCGCATCGCCTGCTGGGCCGCGCGCAGCCGGCCGTCGTGGGGCCGGGAGGCGCGCTCGAGCAGGTCGTCCTTCAACGCGGCGCGCTCGTCCGCGGGCAGCGCCTCCGGCCCCGGGGCCCAGGAGAACGACGCCCCGGACCGTTCGAGGGACCGCAGGGCCTTCTGCAGCGCCTCGGAGAAGGACCGGCCGATCGCCATGGCCTCCCCCACGGACTTCATGTGGGTCGTCAGGGTCTCGTCGGCGCCGGGGAACTTCTCGAACGCGAACCGCGGAGCCTTCACCACGACGTAGTCCAGGCTGGGCTCGAAGCTCGCCGGGGTCTCGCGGGTGATGTCGTTGCGGATCTCGTCGAGGGTGTACCCCACCGCGAGCCGGGCGGCGATCTTGGCGATCGGGAAGCCCGTGGCCTTGGAGGCGAGCGCGCTGGACCGCGAGACGCGCGGGTTCATCTCGATGACGATCATGCGGCCGGTGCGCGGGTCGATGGCGAACTGGATGTTGCAGCCGCCGGTGTCGACGCCGACGGCGCGGATCACCGCGATGCCGACGTCGCGCATGTGCTGGTATTCGCGGTCGGTGAGCGTCATGGCCGGCGCGACGGTGATCGAGTCGCCGGTGTGCACGCCCATCGGGTCGACGTTCTCGATGGAGCACACGACCACGACGTTGTCGTGCTTGTCGCGCATCAGCTCCAGCTCGTACTCCTTCCAGCCGAGGATGGACTCCTCCAGGAGCACCTCGGTGGTCGGGCTGGCGGCCAGGCCCGCGCCGGCGATGCGGTGCAGGTCCGCCTCGTCGTAGGCCATGCCGGATCCGGCGCCGCCCATCGTGAACGAGGGCCGCACCACCATGGGGTAGCCGAGCGTGTCGGCGGCGGCGAGGCAGTCGTCCATGCTGTGGCAGATCACGCTGCGCGCGGACTCGGCGCCGATGTCGGCGACGATCTGCTTGAACCGCTCGCGGTTCTCCCCCGCCTGGATGGCGTCGACGTTCGCGCCGATCAGCTCGACGCCGTACTTGTCCAGGGCACCGGACTCGTGCAGCGCGATCGCGGTGTTGAGCGCGGTCTGGCCGCCCAGCGTGGGCAGCAGCGCGTCGGGGCGTTCCTTGGCGATGACCTGCTCGACCGTCGCGGGCGTGATCGGCTCGACGTACGTCGCGTCGGCGATCTCCGGGTCGGTCATGATCGTCGCGGGGTTGCTGTTGACCAGGGCGACGCGAAGGCCCTCGGCCTTGAGGACCCGGCACGCCTGGGTGCCGGAGTAGTCGAACTCGGCGGCCTGGCCGATCACGATCGGGCCGGAGCCGATGACGAGGACGGACTTGATGTCGGTACGGCGCGGCATCAGACCCCCTGTGCGGACGCGATCGCGGCGGCGGCCAGAACGGCCACGGTCAGCAGTGCCGCGACGGCCGCGGCGAGGAGCGCGCGCGGGCTGGGCGCCTTCGCGCGCAGCACCGCGTCGTTGGGATCGACCGGGACGTGGCCGTGCGACCCGGCGTCGGACGCGTGGTCGGCCTCGTGGCTGGAAACGTCGCTCATTTGCTCATCAGCTCGCAGAAGGTCTCGAAAAGGCCGGTGGCGTCGTGCGGGCCGGGGGCGGCCTCGGGGTGGTACTGGACGCTGAACGCGGGACGGTCGAGCAGCCGCAGGCCCTCGACCACGCCGTCGTTCAGGTCGACGTGGGTGACCTCGGCGCGGCCGAACTCGGTGTCGAACGGCCCGTCGAGGGGCGCCTCGACGGCGAACCCGTGATTGTGGCTGGTGATGTGGACCCGGCCGGTGGCGCGGTCCTGCACCGGCTGGTTGACCCCGCGGTGGCCGAACCTCAGCTTGTAGGTGTCCAGGCCGAGGGCGCGGCCGAGCATCTGGTTGCCCAGACAGATGCCGAAGACCGGCCGGCCCTCCTCCAGCACGCCCTTCATCGAGTCGACGGCGTAGCCGCACGCGGCCGGGTCGCCGGGCCCGTTGCTGTAGAAGATCCCGTCGGGCTCCAGCGCGAGGATCTCCTCGGCGGTCGCCGTCGCGGGCAGCACGTGCACCTCACAGCCGCGTTCGGCCATGCGGCGCGGGGTCATCGTCTTGATCCCCAGGTCCACGGCGGCGACCCGGTGGCGCACCTCGCCGTCGGGCCGTACGACGTAGGGCTCGGGGGTGGAGACGACGCGGGCCAGGTCGGCGCCGATCATGTCGGGGCTGGCCAGGACCCGCTTCAGCAGCGCGTCCGGGTCGGTCTCCTCGGTGCTGATGCCGGCCCGCATGGCACCGCGGTCGCGCAGGTGACGCGTGAGCGCCCGGGTGCCCTGCACGGCGATGCCGACCACGCCGTACGCGCGCAGCTCGTCCTCCAGGGACCGCCGCGCCCGCCAGCTCGACGTGATGCGCGAGGGCTCACGGACGACGTACCCGGCGACCTGGACGCGACCCGACTCGGGGTCCTCGTCGTTGACGCCGGTGTTGCCGATGTGCGGGGCCGTCATGGCGACGATCTGCTGGGCGTAGGAGGGGTCGGTGAGGGTCTCCTGGTAGCCGGTCATGCCGGTGTTGAAGACCACCTCGCCGAACGCCTCGCCCTCGGCCCCGTACGCGGTGCCGCGAAAGGTGCGCCCGTCCTCCAGAACGAGCAGCGCCTGCTTCATACGGTCTTCCCCTCCAGAACGGTAGGACGCCCGCGCAGGAACGTCGCGTGAACGCGGCCGGGCAGTTCGAGCCCGGCGAACGGAGTGTTGCGGCTCTTGGACACCGAGGCCGCCGGGTCGACCACCCTGCGCACGCCGGGGTCGTACAGGGTGAGGTTGGCCGGCGCTCCCGGGACGGGCAGGTGCCCCTGCCCGGCGAGGCGGCCGATGCGCGCCGGGCGTACGGACATGCGGTCGGCCAGGCCGGCCCAGTCGAGCAGCCCCGTGTCGACCATGGCCGCCTGCGCGACGGACAGGGCCGTCTCGAGCCCGATCATGCCCATCGCCGCGGGTGACCACTCGGTCTCCTTGGCCTCGACCGGGTGCGGCGCGTGGTCGGTCGCGACGCAGTCGATCGTGCCGTCGGCCAGCGCCTCGCGCAGCGCCTCGACGTCGGCCTTCGTACGGAGCGGCGGGTTGACCTTGTAGATCGGGTCGTAGGTCTCGGCGAGCTCGTCGGTGAGGAACAGGTGGTGCGGCGTCACCTCGGCGGTGACCTGCCAGCCCTTGCTCTTCGCCCACCGGATGATCTCCACCGAGCCGGCCGTGGAGACGTGGCAGACGTGCAGGCGGGAGCCGACGTGGGCGGCGAGCAGGCAGTCGCGGGAGATGATCGCCTCCTCGGCCACGGCCGGCCAGCCGGCCAGGCCGAGACGCCCGGAGACCTCCCCCTCGTTCATCTGTGCGTGCTCGGTCAGGCGCGGCTCCTGCGCGTGCTGGGCGACGACGCCGTCGAAGGCCTTGACGTACTCCAGCGCGCGGCGCATCAGGACCGCGTCGTCGACGCAGTGGCCGTCGTCGGAGAAGACCCGTACGTGCGCCGCGGAGTCGGCCATGGCGCCGAGCTCTGCGAGCTGGCGGCCCTCGATGCCGCGGGTGACCGCGCCGACCGGGTGGACGTCGCAGTGGCCGGCCTCGCGGCCGAGGCGCCAGACCTGCTCGACCACGCCGGCCGTGTCGGCGACGGGCTCGGTGTTGGCCATGGCGTGCACGGCGGTGAACCCGCCCGCCGCCGCGGCCCGCGTGCCGGACTCGACCGTCTCGGCGTCCTCGCGGCCGGGCTCACGCAGATGGGTGTGCAGGTCGACGAGGCCGGGCAGGGCGATGAGGCCGTCCGCGTCGATCGTCTCGGCGTCCTTGGGGGCCAGGCCCGTGCCGATCTCGGTGATGACGCCGTCTTCCATGCGGATGTCCCGCGCCTCGCCGCCGAGAATGCGGGCGCCCTTGATCAGGTACGTCATTCGCCTTCCGTTCTGGAGTTGCCGATCGCGGGCTCGGAGCCGCCCAGGAGGAGGTAGAGGACGGCCATGCGCACGGTCACGCCGTTGGCGACCTGCTCGACGATGGTCGAGCGCGTGGAGTCGGCCACCTCGGCGGCGATCTCGACGCCGCGGTTCATCGGGCCGGGGTGCATGACCAGGGCGTGGTCCGGCAGGGCGTCCATGCGCCGGGCGTCCAGCCCGTACCTCCTGCTGTACTCCCGCACGGTCGGGAAGTAGGCGGCGTTCATCCGCTCCTGCTGGACCCGCAGCATCATGACGACGTCGCTCTTGGGCAGGACCGCGTCGAAGTCGTAGGCGATCTCGCACGGCCATGTGCCGACCGCGACCGGGAACAGCGTGGGCGGCGCGACCAGGGTGACCTCGGCGCCGAGCGTGTTCAGCAGCAGGACGTTGGAGCGCGCGACGCGGCTATGGAGGATGTCGCCGACGATCGTGATCCGGCGGCCCTCGAGGTCGCCGAGCCGGCGCCTCATCGTGTACGCGTCGAGCAGGGCCTGGGTCGGGTGCTCGTGCGTGCCGTCGCCGGCGTTGACCACGCTGCCGCGGACCCACGTGGCGAGGCGGTGCGGCGCTCCCGAGGCGCTGTGCCGGATCACGACGCCGTCCGCGCCCATCGCCTCGAGCGTCAGCGCGGTGTCCTTCAGGCTCTCGCCCTTGGACACGCTCGACCCCTTGGCGGAGAAGTTGATCACATCCGCGGACAGGCGCTTGGCGGCCGCCTCGAAGGAGATCCGGGTCCTCGTCGAGTCCTCGAAGAAGAGGTTGACGACCGTACGGCCGCGGAGCGTGGGCAGTTTCTTGATGGGCCGATCGGCGACGCTCGCGAGTTCCTCGGCGGTGTCGAGGATCAGCAGGGCGTCGTCCTTCGTCAGGTCGGCCGCGGAGATCAGATGCTGTTTCACTTGCCGGCCTCCAGCAGGACGGCGTCGCGGCCGTCCACCTCCTCGACCAGCACCCGCACGGTCTCCTTCGCGCTCGTCGGGAGGTTCTTCCCGACGTAGTCGGCGCGGATGGGGAGCTCGCGGTGGCCGCGGTCGACCAGCGTGGCGAGCTGGACCGCTCGCGGGCGGCCGAGGTCGTTCAGGGCGTCGAGGGCCGCACGCACGGTGCGACCGGAGTACAGGACGTCGTCGATGAGCACCACGACGCGGTCGTCGACGCCTTCGGGCGGCAGTTCGGTACGCCCGAGGGCGCGCGCCGGCCGCAGGCGGAGATCGTCGCGGTACATCGTCACGTCGAGGGAGCCCTGCGGAACCGGGCGCCCTTCGACCTCCTCGATGCGCCGGGCGAGGCGCTCGGCCAGGGTCACCCCTCGTGTCGGGATTCCGAGGAGAACGATGTCCTCGCCGCCTTTGGTGCGTTCGAGGATCTCGTGGGCGATACGCGTGAGAGCGCGACGAATGTCCGGCGCTTCGAGTACAGATTTGTGACTCATGTCACCATTGGGAGAGGACCTGTGCGGGGGCACAGAGGCAGCACTCACCGTCTAACCTCCTTTCCCGCCTCACTGGACGGGCCTTAAAGGATCGGCGTTTTCACGGTAGCAGCCCGTTGCCGAGGCAACGTCACCCGGTGGCGTGGCGTTTGCCCAGGCAGAGACGGTACGGTGTCGGCCTCGACAGTCACGGAAAGCCTTGAGCCGTAAGGGTTTTCGCCGCTTCGTCGGCCGACGTTCACGCGAGACGCGTGATGACGGATTCGACCGCTTTTTTCCAATCGGCTTGACCTGGAGGCGTACCCGTTTTACCGTCACTGTCCGTAACCATCCCAGGAGATGGACCCCTCGGGCAGCCGGCCCCGGCCGGTTGACAGTGCGCCCCCTGTGACGCACGCGTTCTCGTGGAGGCAGGGGCAGTACGCCCCTTGGTCCCCTCCCGGGTCACGTCGACGACGAGAAAGTGAGCCTGGGGGCCGCAACGATGCCGTCTGAATACGCAAAGGCTCTCGGCGCGAGGCTTCGCGCCATCCGCACCCAGCAGGGCCTGTCCCTGCACGGTGTGGAGGAGAAATCACGTGGCCGCTGGAAGGCCGTCGTCGTAGGTTCGTACGAGCGGGGCGACCGCGCCGTCACCGTTCAGAAGCTGTCCGAGCTCGCCGAGTTCTATGGCGTGCCCGTCTCTGAGTTGCTCCCCGGCGGAGCCGCGCCGAGCCCGCTCGGCCCGACCCCGAAACTTGTGATCGACCTGGAGCGACTCCAGCAGCTTCCGAAGGACAAGGCCGGTCCACTCGCCCGTTACGCCGCGACGATCCAAAGCCAGCGGGGCGACTACAACGGAAAGGTCCTGTCCATCCGGCAGGAGGATCTGCGATCCCTGGCGGTGATCTATGACAAGTCACCGACCGAACTGACTGAGGAACTCATCGGCTGGGGTGTCCTCGACCCTGAGGCACGCCGCGCCGTAGAAGCGTTCTGAGCCGTACCCCCCGAAGTGGTGCGGTGATCCCACCCGATCACCGCACCGCGTCGGAGGGCCATACGACGCTGCCCAGCCCCCGCGCGGCCAGGCCGCCCGAACTCGCACGGCCGCATCGCCCCGGAAGACCGCATCGCGCCGGAGGGCGACCTCCCGCAACCGCCACATCTCCCGGGCACGGCAATCGCCTTCTACGCCACGTCGCCCCGCACGGCGGACCACGTCGGCCCGCGCGGAAGACCACATCGCATCGCGCGGAAGACCACGTCCCTTCGCAACGCCACGTCGCCCCCGCACGGCAGACCGTGTCGGCCCGCACGACAGACCACGTCGCCTCGCAACGCCACCTCGCCCCACGTGGCGGCAGACCACGTCGCCTCGCAACGCCACGTCGCGCCCGCACGGCAGACCAAATCGCCTCGCAGCGCCACCTCGCCCCGCACGGCAGACCACGTCGCCTCGCAGCGCCACGTCGCCCCCTGGCGGCACGCCCGCTGGTGGCACATCCCCTGTAGCGCCCCGCAACGCCACACAGCCCCGTATGACTGCGTCGCCTCGCATTGCCGCATATCCCTTAGCGACATGTCGCCCTCAGCGCCATCGCCCCGTCGTGCCCCTACTGCGACGTCGGTCCCCTAACGCCCCCATCGCGACATCACCTCGTGCGGCGACGTCTCACGGTCGTGCCCTGGGAATGCGGCCCGTCTCTTGCGCCGCCCCGCCTCCGCCGCCCTGACCGGTGGTCACGCTGGGGCACCCGCACGGAGCCGATCGGTGAGGCTCAGGAGCCCGCCTCTCCCCACACAGCCGCGACGTCGCCGTACGGCTCGGCGGTGTAACGGGTGCTCGTAGCTCCGGTCGTAACGGCCTGCGGGTCCCGCCGATTGGGGGGGAGAGATCTCGGCGGGACCCGCGGCCAGACCGGCCGCTCCGGTGAAGGCCGGCCCGCCCGGGACGCACCGGACATCCCGCAATGTCACCACGTGCGCCCCGGGGGCCACCGCCATCCCGACCGGGGCGCCCGGCGGGGATGACGACGCTTCATGGACTACTCAAAGCGAACAGAAGGAAAGACCGGTCACGGACCAGAGCCCGCGCGCGCCCCACATGGCTCGAAGGACGGCCCGGTGGTAGGTACGGACCGGAGGTAGGTAGGCATCCAAGGTGAAGGTCCGGTCCCGGCCGCGGCCGAACGACGAACCGTCGATGAAACCATGACGGAGCAGGAGAAAGCCTCCCGTCGAACCTGGACGAAAAGGTGGGGCCGAGTAGCCAGGCCAGCTCGGGCGCGCGCCACACTCCAGCCGACCACTCGGGCCAGTCTGGACACGAACCACACCTCCAACCGTCCGACCAGGTCAGCCCTGGGCCGACCTGATCGAGACTCGTTCCCAGCCGACCGGCCGAGCCGGCCTGGACACCCCCGCAACCGACCGGACACCCGGAACAGGAGCCGCGCCCCAGCCAACCGACCGGGCCGGCGCGGACACCGCCGGATATTCCACTGTGGCCTCCCCGGATCCATCGCCGCCTCACCGGCCCGCGCCTCGATGCCAGACGGCCCGGCGCCCATGGCGGGCACGGTTCGCGCAGGGCGGCTCCGCCGGCACTCGCGCCTGGACACGAACCGCACCCGGCCGACCGACCGGGCCGGCGCGGACACCGCCGGATGTTCCGCTCCGGCCTCGCCTGCCTACGCCTCGACGCCGGACGGCCCGGCGCTCATGGCGAGCGTGGCCGGTGCAGGACGGCTCGGCGGCACTCACACCCGGACGCGCCCCGCACCCCAGCCGACCCCTCGGGCCGACCTGAGCGCGAACCGCGACCCGACCGACCGCGAGGGTCGGCCGTCACCACCGCTCACGCGCAATCGGCTCGGCCGCGCCTCGCACCCCAGCCGACCCCTCGCGCCGGCCTGAGCGCGAACCGCGACCCGACCGACCGCGAGGGTCGGCCGTCACCACCGCTCACGCGCAATCGGCTCGGCCGCGCCTCGCAGCCCGGCCTGCCGTGGCCGGGGTGGCCGGCGGGGTCAGCCGGCCACCGGGAGCATCGGCTGGCTGTCGATGCCCAGCGTCGTCTCGACCAGCGCGACGAAGATCTCCGCGTCGTGGAGCAGGTCGTTGGCCTCGTGTACGGTCACGGCGCTGGGGAGGCCCGCCTCGGCCGCGGCTCGTTTGCCCGCGCCCGCGGCGAAGAAGGCGGCCCACTCCCGCAGGGCCGGTTCGACCTCCGGGAGCAGGACCCACACGCTCCGGGGCCGGCCGCGGCGCTTGTCCGTCGGGTCGCCCCGGGCCGCGAGCACCGCGGCCGCGGCGCGCAGCGCGGCCAGGTGGGCCGCGACGTAACGTGAGGCGGGTACGGCGGACTCGGCCGCCTCGACCAGGCCGTGCCTGGCCGTCTGCAACAGTGTGATCGCCGGCGGTGCCGGCCTGCGCCTTGGGACGGGGCGCAGAGGGACGGCCGTGGACCTTGCGGACATGGCGTGCCTCCTTCCGCTCGTCGGGGTTCGCGGACGGCGCGGGCGAAACGCTTCCCCTCGTCCCGCCCGGCCGCCGCGTCTCGCTCTGGCATGCGCTGCCCGGCGAGCCGAACCCCTCCGGCGCGGACCCGCGAGAATCCGCACCGAATACTCGAACACAGGTTCGAGATGACTCCAGTAAACCCGCGTCGCCGCCATTCGTCAACATGTTCGAATGACGCCGTGTCGCCGCAGGTCAGGGCGGTCGAACATGACTGCTGTCAGTGCGCCCGGCACCCGTCCGTCGACGACACTGACGACGATACGAACGCGGACCGACAAAACCAGGCTCTAAAGTGCTGACCATGCATCCCAACACCGCGAACGTCGCCGCTCGCCTGCGGGAACTCGGCGCCACCGGCGAGGTGCGCGAGCTCCCGGACGCCGCGCCGACCGCCGTGGCCGCCGCCGCGCAGCTCGGCTGCGAGGTCGGCGCGATCGCGAACAGCCTGATCTTTGCCGCCGACGGCGAACCCCTGCTCGTCCTCACCAGCGGCGCCCACCGCGTCGACACGGCCAAGGTCGCCGCCCTGATCGGCGTCGCGAAGGTCAAGCGCGCCGACCCCGAGTTCGTACGCGCGGCCACCGGCCATCCGATCGGCGGGGTCGCGCCGGTCGGTCACCCTCGCCCGGTCCGCACGCTCGTCGACAAGTGGCTGGCCGAGCACGAGGTCGTCTGGGCGGCGGCCGGCCACCCGCACACGATCTTCCCGACCTCCTACGACGAGCTCGTACGGATCACCGGCGGCACGCCCGTCGAGGTGGAGTAGGCCGAGCGGTACGGCCGGAACGCCTCGCGGACGTGCCGTACGAACTGCTCGGGGGACTCCAGAGCCAGGAAGTGGCCGCCCTCGTCCGTCGTGGCCAGGCGGGCCATCCGCGGGTACGCGCGCCGCAGCCAGGGCTCCGGCGGGATCGGGAGCTCCGGCTCGCGCGTCAGCAGCACGGACGAGGGCACCGAGACCGCCTCGGGCGGCGGAACGGCGTCGACCGCGTACAGGCGTGACGAGGACCCGATCGAACCCGTCACCCAGTACGTCATCACGTTGGTGAGCAGGTCGTCGTCGGCGAGGCGGCCGCGCGTCGCCGGGTCGCTCCACGTCAACCACTTCTCCAGCACCCAGGCCGCCAGGCCCGAGGGCGAGTCGTTCAGCCCGTACGCCAGGATCTGCGGCCGGGTCGCCTGGACGTGCGCGTACGCGCCCCGGGTCCGCTCCCAGCGGCGCCCGGCCTCCACGTACGCCACCTCCTCCGGCGTGCGCGGAGTCGGGTCCGCCGGCCGGATCCAGTTGGTGGTCTGGATGGCCCGTACGGTCGCGGCGTGGTACATGCCCAGGCGGTTCACCACGCCGCCGCCGATGTCGTCGCCGTGCGCGACGTAGCTCGCGTACCCCAGGCCGTCGACCATGAGCCGGTCGAACAGCCCGGCGATCACGGCC
Source organism: Actinoallomurus sp. CA-142502 (assembly GCF_050936355.1). Lineage (NCBI taxonomy): Bacteria > Bacillati > Actinomycetota > Actinomycetes > Streptosporangiales > Thermomonosporaceae > Actinoallomurus > Actinoallomurus sp. CA-142502. Next base: position 3,922,049 of record NZ_JBNJMY010000001.1, on the reverse strand, counting down.
CGGTCGAGCCGCCCCGGATAGGGATCCGAGAATCCGTACCCCGGCAGCGCGGGCACCACGACCGAGAACGCGTCGGCGGGATCGCCGCCGTACGCCGCGGGGTCGGTCAGCCGGTCGAGCACCCCGAGGTACTCCACGAACGAGCTGGGCCAGCCGTTGGTGAGCAGCAACGGCAGCGGGTCCGGTCCCGAGCCGGGCACGTGCACGAAGTGGATGCGCGCGTCGCCGACGGCGGCGCGGAAGTGCGGCACCGCGTTCAGCCGGGCCTCCTGCGCCCGCCAGTCGTACCCCGAGCGCCAGTACGCGACGAGGTCCTCGATGCGCTCGACGGTCTCGGGGCTCTCTCCTCCGTCGAGGACCTGCGGCGACGGCGGGCGCGTCCGTTCGAGACGGGCGGCCAGATCCTCCAGGACCTCGTCCGCGACGGCGATGTGGAACGGCTCGATCACAGGAACCTCCCGGTCTGAGTTACGAGCAAAGACGGTACGCACGTAACTCGTTACGTGTCAAAGTCGTACGGATGTAACATCGGCGCATGTCATCGCGACCGTCGGCTCCCGGGCCGCTCGCATCGGTGGAGGCGTTCCTGCGGACGCGGCACGAGGCCGACGCCGCCGGACTCGACCGCTGGCGCGCGGAGTACGGGCTGCCGGGCGAGGTGGCGGCGGAGACGTACCCGCGCGCCGTGCGGTTGCGGGAGGCGCTCCGCTCGCTGCTGCTCGCCAACAACGCCGGCCCCGCCGATCCCGACGCGTTCGACCTGGTCAACGCGGAGATCGTACGTTGCGGCGTGCGGCCGCTGATCACCGCCGACGGCGTACGGTGGCCGGCCGGCGAGCGCGAGGCGGACCCGGGCGACCTGGCGCTCGGCGCCGTCCTGGCGGGTGTCCTCAGGGCGATGACCGACGGCACGTGGCCCCGGATGAAGGCGTGCGCCGCCGACGACTGTCACTACGCGTTCTACGACCACACCCGCAACCGCTCGGGCCGCTGGTGCGACGTCGCGGGCTGCGGCGCCAACGCCCGCATGCGCGCCTACCGCCGGCGCCGCGCCTGACCGCCGCCACCCCCCGGCGGCCATTAGCGGCAGACCCCTTCTGACATGCGGAAGGGCCGTAAACGGCCGCCCCTCGCGGCCTACAGACAGGCGGGACCGACGGTGGTACAACGGTCTCCTGAGGCTAGAGCGCACTCTCCGGAGCGGCCCCTATGGCTGGACACGAGGATCTGCGCGCCGCCGCCGCGCGTGACAGGGACTTCGTCGGCGTGGACGTCGACGCGATGGCACGGCTCATCCAGCAGATGAACGGCGCCTCGCAGGCCATCTCCACCTGGTTGCGCACCAATGCCACTCTGCCGCCCGGAGTCCCTCGCACCGGGCTGCGCGAGGCGCAGGCCGTGCACGCCTGGACCGGCGGCCAGCAGGGCATGCTCACGCGACGCCGCAACTACGCCCTCACCCACCTGAATCAGGGCGGGCCCACGATGCCCAAGGTCAGCGCGGGCCGGCTCGGCGCCGGCGCGCGCCGCCGTGCGACGTCCGCCGGGGCCGGGCACGACCTCGGCGCCTTCCCTGACGTACGCGCCGCGACCAGGGCCGGGACGGCCGACGCGGCGGCCTTCCTCAAGGCGCGGGAGGCGCACCGCCCGGTGCCGGACGAGGTCTGGAAACGCCTGCGCGCGAGCGCCGACGACCCCGACTACACCCACGGCCTGTACGGCCGGCTCGGCCCGGCCGGCACCGCCCGGCTGATCGAAGCGGCGGGCAAGGACCACCTGAAGGACGTCCGCACCTCGCTCGGCGTGGCCAGCCACCACCTGACGATGGACGAGAAGTGGCTGCGCGCGATGCTCGACGAGGCGCTCCGGCGGGGCGTACGCGACGACGCGGTCGCGCTGCTGTCCCAGGCCGGTCTCGCCCACCGCACCCGCGTCGCGCTCGGCCACCTGGGCCTGACCGAGATCGTGGAGACCGGAGGGTCGGAGCCCGCCGGCGCGGAGAACGGGCCCCCGGTTCCGTCGCACGAGGCCATGCTGGCGCCCGCGGCCGACGATCCGCACGCCGCGGTCGAGCTGTACTCCCGTCATCCGGAGACCCTGCACCGCGCGCTGGCGGACGGGCCACGGTCGGAGGCGCTGGCCCGGCTGGTCATCCAGGCGACCACCGCCCACGACGCCGACCCCGCCGCCGTACGCGCCAACGCCGCACGCCTGGCCGCCTTCCAGGCGACACGCTCCCCGGAGACCTCCGCATGACGCTCCCATTGGAGGGCCCGTGAACGAGCGGAGCGAGCGAACCAAACAACACGGACCCCTGGTCGCTTTCCCGACGCAGGAGGGCCCGTGAACGAGCGGAGCGAGCGAACCAAACAACACGGACCCCTGGTCGCTTTCCCGACGCAGGAGGGCCCGTGACCACTTATCCGCCCTCCCCGGCCACGTTGCGCTCGCCCTCCGACCCGCCTCCGCCGGACGGCACTCAGCAGCCCAACCCCGCGTACGCTGAGCTCTACAACGCCTACCAGCGGGCGTTCGACAGCGCTTCGACGCTGGAGACCGCCCTCGACCCGCCCGTACGCACCGCCGGCGACGCGTGGGTCGGGCCCGCCGCCCGCTCGTGGCAGAGTGAGCTGGAGGCCCGGCGCGGGCAGTTGAAGAAGGCGGCGGCGCAGATTCTGTGGGACATTTACGGCGCACTGTCGAAGGTTCCGCCGTACATCCCCAAGTGAGGCACGTGAGACCAGCATTCAGGGCCCGCCGCGAGGCGTCACCCCAGATCCGTGAGATCGGCCGCCGTGACTTCCTGCGGCGCCTCGACGCGCTGCTCGCCACCTACGAGGCGGCGATGCTGCCTCCACCGGGGCAGATGCCCGGCCGGCACATGATCATGGAGCGGCACACCGGCTATCCGGCGTTCCGCGCCTTCGTCGCCGAGCGTTCACGGAGCGTGGTCGGGTTCAGCTACGGCTTCCACGGCGAGTCCGGGCAGTGGTGGCACGACGTCGTACGCGCCGAACTCGTCAAGATCGGCGGCGAGGAGCACGCCCGGCACTGGCTGGACGACACGTGGGAGGTGGCCGAGCTGCACGTGCATCCGGCCGCGCAGGGGCTGGGCCTGGGCCGCGGGCTGATCACCTCGCTGTGCGCGGGCCGGCCCGAGCGCACCGTGGTGCTGTCCACGCTTGACGCGCAGACGCCGGCCCGCAACCTGTACCGTTCGCTCGGCCTGGTCGACCTGCTGACCGACTTCCGGTTTCCCGGGGGCGGCCCGGCCTACGCGGTGATGGGCGCGGAGTTCCCGCTGAGCTCCAGGCGGGAGTAGACCTCGCGCGTCGCGGTCGAACTGTTGAACGTGATGAAGTGGATGCCGGGCACCCCTTCGGCGAGCAGCCGCCGGCACAGCTCGGCCGCCTGGTCGATGCCGAGCCGCCGTACCGCCTCCGGGTCGTCGCCGACCGCGGCGAACTGGGCGGCCAGCTCCGGCGGGAACGGCGCCCCGGACAGCTGCTCGGACCGCTCGATCGTGCTGAGCCGGGTGACCGGCATGATGCCCGGGATGATCGGCACGTCGCAGCCGGCCGCCGCCACGCGGTCACGCAGCCGCAGGTAGTCGTCGGCCCGGAAGAACATCTGCGTGATCGCGTAGTCCGCCCCGGCCTGGCACTTACGAATGAAGTGATGAGTATCACTTTCGATGTCGGGCGACCGCGGATGCTTGTACGGGAAGGCGGCCACGCCGACGCTGAAGTCGCCCGCGGACTTGATCAACCGGACGACGTCCTCGGCGTACTCCACGCCGTCGGGATGGCGCACCCACTCCCCCATCGGGTCGCCGGGCGGGTCGCCGCGCAGGGCCAGCAGGTCGGTCACGCCCACCGCCGCGAACCTGCCGATGAGCTGCCGCAACTCCGCGACGGAGTGGTTGACGGCGGTGAAGTGCGCGACCGGGGTGAGCGTCGTGTCGGTGGCGATCCGCTCGACGATCTCCACCGTACGGTCGCGGGTGCCACCCCCGGCGCCGTAGGTCACGGAGACGAAGGTCGGCTGGAGCACCTCGAGCCGGCGGATCGCCTGCCAGAGGTTTCGCGCCCCCTGCTCGGTCTTGGGCGGAAAGAACTCGAACGAGAAGGTCGTCTCCCCGGCGGCGAGGACTTCCCGGATGGTGCGGCGGCGGGCGGTCGTCATGTCCCACAGGGTAACGGGCCCGTGCTTGAGGGCCACTAGTCTCGATCACGTGGCCGCTCATGAAATTCGCAAACGGGTCGACGAGGCGCTGTACGCGTTCGTGGACGACCGGCGTCCCCTCCTTGGCGCCGTCTCGGCCGATCTGACGCCCCTTCTCACCGCCCTGGACGCGCTGCTGTCGGGCGGCAAGCGGTTGCGCCCGGCGTTCTGCTACTGGGGCTGGCGGGGCTCGGGCGGCGCCGACCTCCCCGAGTTCTTCACCGCGGCGGCCTCACTCGAACTGCTCCAGGCCGGCGCGCTGATCCACGACGACGTGATGGACGGCAGCGACACCCGGCGCGGGATGCCCGCCGTGCACCGGCGGTTCGAGGCGCTGCACGCCGAGTCGGGCTGGCGTGGTTCGGCGGAGGGGTTCGGCGCCGGTGCGGCGATCCTGCTCGGCAACGTGTGCCTGACCTGGTGCGACGAGATGTACCAGGGCAGTGGCCTGCCCGACGACGCGCTGACGCGCGGGCGGCCGCTGTTCAACCAGATGCGTACCGAGGTGATGTGCGGGCAGTACCTCGACCTGCTCGGCCAGGCCCGCGGCCGGCAGCCGGACGCCCACGAGATGGTCGAGACGGCGTTGCGGGTCGTCCGGTTCAAGAGCGCCAAGTACACCGTCGAGCGCCCGCTCCAGCTCGGTGCGGCGCTGGCCGGTTCGCCGTCGGTGGCGGCCCTCTCGGCGTACGGCATGCCGGTGGGCATCGCCTTCCAGCTGCGCGACGACGTCCTCGGGGTGTACGGCGACCCGGCGGAGACCGGCAAACCGGCCGGTGACGACCTGCGCGAGGGCAAGCGCACGGTGCTCGTCGCGCTGGCCCTGGAGCGCGCCTCGGCCGCGGAGGCCACGACCGTCGAACGCCTCCTGGGCGATCCGGAGCTGGACGCCGCGGGCGTGGAGACGCTCCGCGAGATCATCGTGACGACCGGCGCGCTGGACGCCTGCGAGGAGATGATCGACCGGTACGCCTCGGAGGCCTCCGCGGCGCTGGCCGCCGCCCCGCTGACCGCCGACGCACGTGCGGCCCTGTCGGAACTCACCGTGGCCGCGACCGCACGTACCGTCTGACCGGCCATCGGCCGCTCCGCCGGAAACGTTCCGTACGCCCGTGAATCGAGCGTTCGCCGGACAGAAGGATCTTGCCCGGTTAAGAATGGGGCATGACCCACCGAGCGTCCGAATGAGCACGGATGTCAGCACCATGAAACTCGACACCGGAGAGCACCGGCGTGTCACGGCCCGCGGGCCCGCACGGGTGCGTCCCCGTCCGGCGTCACGGCCTGCCCGCCGTCGCCGGAGCCGTCAGCTCATCGTCGGGCTGGCCCTCGTCATCCTCGCCGGGTTCCTTCTGGGCCTGGGCCTGCCGATCCACCCGTAACGGCCGCTACCAGTGCGGAGGGCGCTCCTCCAGCAGCCGGGCGTCCTCATCCGATGCGCGCCACTCGCCCCATCCGGTGTCGGTGTCGTCACTCGTCTGATCGGGCAGCACGTCAAGTTCGTCGTCGTCGGAGAGCTCGACGGGGCGTTCGTCGTCAGGAATGCCGATCATGGCTCCCATTCTCGCGCACGGCGAGGTGTGGGCTGGGTGAACCACGGGTGAAATTCACTCATGGCGCAGGCGCCGGGACAGGGCCTCCGCCGCGGCCCGCGGGTCGTCGGCCTCGGTGATCGCCCGCACGACGACGACGCGGGTCGCCCCGGCCGCCAGCACCTGGTCGAGGTTGCCGGCGTCGATGCCGCCGATCGCGAACCACGGACGGGCGAACCGGCGTTCCGCGGTGGAGGACAGCAGCCCGAGGCCCGGGGCCGGCCGGCCCGGCTTGGTCGGCGTCGGCCAGGTCGGGCCCGTACAGAAGTAGTCGACGCCGGGCTCGCTCGCCGCCGCGGCCGCCTGCTCCTCCGAGTGCGTGGACCTGCCGATGAGCATGTCCTCACCGACGATCGCGCGTGCCCGGCGTACGGGCAGGTCGTCCTGGCCGAGGTGCAGCACGTCGGCGCGGACGGCGTGCGCGATGTCGGCCCGGTCGTTGACCGCGAGCAGGGCGCCGTGCCGGTCGCAGGCCGCGCGGAACACCTCCAGGTGCTCCAGCTCCCGGCGCGCCTCCAGCCCCTTCTGGCGGAGCTGGACGATGTCGACCCCGCCGGCCAGCGCCGCGTCGAGGAACCCGGGCAGGTCGCCCTGGGCCTCGCGCGCGTCGGTGCACAGGTAGAGGCGCGCGCGGCCGAGGCGGGAGCGCAGGCTCACCGCCCGGTCAGTGGGAAGACGTGCGGGCAAACCGCGGCCCTCCGTCTCGCCGGGCGGTGTCGCCGTGGCTCAAAGCGCGAGCGCCTGCGCGCGCCGGTTGATCTCTTTGACCCGGTGCTCGGTGAGCGCCTGAACCGGCGTGCCCGGCAGCGAGTCGTCTGCGGTGAACAGCCATCGCAGTGCCTCGACCCGATCGAACCCGGCGTCCGCGAGCACGGTGAGCGTGCCGTGCAGGCCCTTGAGCGGCTGGCCGTCCTGGATGAACGCGGCGGGCACGCTCAACCCGCCCTCGCGCTGCACCCCCAGCAGCTTGTGGTCGCGGAGGAGTTGCTTGACCCGCTTGAGATCGAGGCCGAGGCGCTCGGCCGTCTCAGGGAGGGTGAGCCATTCGCCCACCAGGGTGTCGGTCTGTCGATCGATCTCGATTTCGGCAACGGTGTGCGTCACGCCTGCCTGCTTACCATCTTCGGCACCATCTGAAACCTCTATTCCGGTCGCGAAATCACAGGGTGAGGTATCAGCCGCGCACGGTGGCCTTGACCGGGATCTGGGGATCGGCGAGCCGCCCGGCGTCGACGGCGGCGCCCGACGCTATCAGCCGCCGCCCCTGCACCAGGTCACGCGGCCGGTCGACGGTCAGGATCGCGACGAGCCGCTCCCCCGCCAGCCAGCACAGCGACCAGCGGTCCGCCTCGGGGTCCTCGCGCCAGACCGTCGTGTCGGCGGCGGGGTGATGGCCGGCGTACTGCACCATCCGGCCGAACTGCTCGGACCAGAAGTACGGGACGGCGTCGTACGCCCGCTCGCCGCCGAGGAGGTTCGCCGCCACGACGTCGGGGGCGTTCAGTGCCACGTCCCAGTGCTCGACGCGCAGCCGGCGGCCGAACCGGCCCGACCACCACGCGGCGCAGTCGCCCACCGCGAACACGCCCGGCCGGCTCGTGCGCAGCCCCTCGTCGACGACGACGCCGTTCTCCAGCGCCAGCCCGGAGCCCTCCAGCCAGCCCGTCTCGGGCCGTACGCCGACGCCCGTGAGGACCAGGTCGGCCTCGATCGAGCCGCCTCCGGCCAGCGCCAGGCCGCCCGCCTCCACCGAGGCGGCCTTGACGCCGTGGCGCAGCTCGACGCCGGCCTCGGCGTACCAGCGCGCGGTCCGCGTCCCGGCCTCGGCGCCGACGGCGCCCGCGAGCGGCGCGTCCGCCGCCTCGGCGACCGTCACCCGGCAGCCCGCCGCGGCCGCGGCCGTCGCGACCTCGGCGCCGATCCAGCCCGCGCCGACGATGACCAGCCGCGCGCCGGGACGCAGCGCGGCGCGGAGCGCGCGGGCGTCGTCGATGGTGCGCAGCACGTGCTGCGGGCCGTCGCCGGGCAGCCGGATCGGTGTCGCGCCGGTCGCGATGACCAGCCCGTCGAAGGCGAGTGGCCCCTCGGTCGTCTCCAGTTCCTCGCCCAGGCCCGTCGCGCGGCGCCCCAGGAGCGTCGCGCAGCCGAGCGCGTCGAAGTCGGCGGCGACGGTCGTGTCGTCGGTCTCGCCCCGGAGCACGGCCTTCGACAGCGGCGGACGGTCGTACGGTGCGTGCGGCTCGGCCCCCACCAGCGTGAGACCGCCCGCGTACCCCTGGGCCCGCAGGGTCTCGGCCGTCCGCAGCCCGGCCAGTCCGCCACCCACAATGATCACGCGCTCCATACGACGTAGGCTAGGGGGTGCTTCACGGGCCCTGACCGCCGCCGAGCCGGCAGCGGGCCGGTGAACGCCCCCGAGAAAGATCCCAGCGCGGGAGCCCGGCGAACCGGGCTGAGAGGGCGGCATGAGGCCGCCGACCGCTGAACCTGATCCGGGTCATGCCGGCGAAGGGAGCGCCAGAGTGGACGACGTGGTCATCATCGGCGGCGGTGTCATCGGGCTGGCGACGGCGTGGCGTTCGCTCGGACGCGGGCTGCGGGTCACGGTCGCCGACCCCGAACCGGCCGCCAAGGCCTCCTATGTCGCCGCCGGGATGCTCACCCCCGTCAGCGAGCTCACCTACGGCGAGGAGGCGCTCCTGCACCTCGGCCTCGCCTCACGCGACCGTTATCCGGCGTTCGTGGCGGAGCTGGAGGAGGTGTCCGGGCGCGACACGGGCTTCCGCGACGACGGGACGCTGCAGGTCGCCCTCGACTCCGACGACCTCGCCCTCCTCGGCGAGCTGCGGCGCTTCCAGGAGTCGCTCGGGATCCCGGCCGAGACGCTCACCGGCCGCGAGTGCCGGCGGCTGGAGCCCATGCTCGCGCCGTCCGTGCGCGGCGGCCTGCTCGCGCCCGCCGACGGCTCCGTCGACCCGCGACGCCTCACGGCCGCGCTGCTGGCCGCCGTCGAGCGGCTCGGCGGCACGCTCGTACGCGAGCGGGTCGCGGAGGTGCTGACCGAGGACGGGCGGGCCGTGGGCGTCCGCCTCGACGGCGGCGACGTGGTCCGCGCGCATCAGGTGGTGCTCGCCGCCGGGCCGTGGAGCCAGGACGTCAAGGGCGTGCCGGACGGCGCGCTGCCGCCGGTACGCCCGGTCAAGGGCCAGGTGGTGCGGCTGCGGAGCGCGACGCCGTTCCTGGGACGGTGCGTACGCGGCCTCGTGCGCGGCTCGTCGGTCTATCTCGTGCCGCGGGCCGACGGGGAGATCGTCGTCGGCGCCACCCAGGAGGAGATGGGCTTCGACACGACGGTCACCGCGGGCGGCGTCTGGGAGCTGCTGCGCGACGCCCGCGAACTGCTGCCCGGCGTGACCGAGCTGGAGTTCACCGAGGTGCGCGCCGGTCTGCGGCCCGGCTCGCCGGACAACGCCCCGGTGCTCGGCGCGAGCGCGCTGCCGGGCCTGCTGCTGGCCACCGGCCACTTCCGCGGCGGCGTGCTGCTCGCGCCGGTCACCGGCGAGGCCATGGCCGAGCTGCTGGCGACCGGTTCGATGCCCGAGGTCGCCCGGCCGTTCTCACCCGGCCGGTTCCAGGAGTGAGCTCGCAGGAGCGAGCGGAGGCGGCGGCCGAGGTACGAGGTCGCCGGTGGAGCGAGTGAGAAGGGCGAACGACCAATGAGCACGAGTGAGCCCGAAGGAGCGAGCGGAGGCGGCGGCCGAGGTACGAGGTCGCCGGTGGAGCGAGCGAGAAGGGCGAACGACCAATGAGCACGAGTGAGCCCGCAGGAGCGAGCGGAGGCGGCGGCCGAGGTACGAGGTCGCCGGTGGAGCGAGCGAGAAGGGCGAACGACCAATGAGCACGAGGAGTTCGTGAAGGTCCGATGAAGATCACTGTGAACGGCGCGGAGCGCGAGGCGGAGGACGGCGCGACCGTCGCGGGCGTGGTCGCCTCCGTGACACGGGCGCCGGCCGGCGTGGCCGTCGCCCTCAACGACCAGGTCGTCCCGCGCGGCGACTGGCCGACCACGATCGTTCGGGAGGCGGACCGCATCGAGGTGCTGACCGCCGTGCAGGGAGGTTGACGATGGAGGACCCGCTCGTCATCGCGGGAGAGACGTTCGAGTCCCGGCTCATCATGGGGACCGGCGGCGCCCCGAGCATGAACGTGCTGGAGGAGGCGCTGACCGCGTCCGGCACCGAGCTGACCACCGTCGCGATGCGGCGCGTCGACCCCGGCTCCCGCGGCTCGGTGCTCGACGTGCTCGGCCGCTTCGGCATCCGGGTGCTGCCGAACACCGCCGGCTGCTTCACCGCGGGCGAGGCGGTGCTCACCGCCAAACTCGCCCGCGACGCGCTGGAGACCAACTGGGTGAAGCTGGAGGTCATCGCCGACGAGCGGACGCTGCTGCCGGACCCGATCGAGTTGCTGGACGCGGCCGAGCAGCTCGTCGACGACGGGTTCGTCGTGCTGCCGTACACCAACGACGACCCGGTGCTCGCCCACCGGCTCGAGCAGGCCGGCTGCGCGGCGGTGATGCCGCTCGGCTCCCCCATCGGCTCGGGCCTGGGCATCCGCAACCCGCACAACATCGAGCTGATCGTCGAGCGGGCGCAGGTGCCGGTCGTCCTGGACGCGGGGCTCGGCACGGCCAGCGACGCGGCGCTCGCCATGGAGCTGGGCTGCGACGCGGTTCTGCTCGCGACCGCGGTCACCCGTGCGCAGTCGCCGGCCCTGATGGCGTCGGCGATGCGGCACGCCGTGACGGCCGGCCGGATGGCCCGGCTCGCCGGCCGCATCCCCAAGCGGCGGTACGCGCAGGCGTCGTCTCCGTGGCAGGGACTCAGCTCGGGCGGTTGATCTCGATCCGGTCAAGGATCGATGCTTTCCTTTGGAGCGGCGGCGAGTATCACGTTTAAACACGAATACACTCCCTCCTGATGGATACGTCGGTTGCGGACCCGCTCGTCGGGCAGGTGCTCGATGGGCGCTATCGCGTCCAGTCGCGGGTCGCCCAAGGCGGCATGGCCACGGTGTACGTCGGCCATGACACGAAGCTCGATCGCACGGTGGCCCTCAAGGTCATGCACGCGAACCTCGTCGGCGACGAGGAGTTCGTGCGGCGCTTCATCTCCGAGGCCAAGCACGCCGCGGCGCTGTCGCACCCGAGCGTGGTGGCCGTCTACGACCAGGGCACCAGCAAGGGCCACGTGTTCCTGGCGATGGAGTACGTCCCCGGGCGCACGCTCCGCGCGCTGCTGACCGAGCGCGGCCGGCTCGGACCGCGCGAGGCGCTGGAGATCATGCAGCCGGTGCTCGCGGCGCTGGGCGCCGCGCACCGCGCCGGCGTCATCCACCGCGACGTCAAGCCGGAGAACGTCCTGCTCAACGCCGACGGCCGCATCAAGGTGGCCGACTTCGGCCTCGCCCGCGCGGAGTCGGCGAGCAAGCAGACCAAGACCGGCATGCTCATCGGCACCGTCGGCTATCTCGCCCCCGAGCAGGTCATCTCCGGCGACGCCGACACCCGCACCGACGTCTACGCGGCCGGCATCATGCTGTTCGAGCTGCTGACCGGCCGCCAGCCGCACCAGGGCGGCACGCCGCTGTCCGTGGCGTACAAGCACGTCAACGAGGCCGTGCCGCTGCCGTCGAGCGTGGTCCCGGGCCTGCCGCCGCAGATCGACGCCCTCGTCGCCAGCGCGACCAACCGCGATCCGGCGCGGCGGCCCTCCGACGCGGTCCACTTCCACTCCGCGGCCGGCGAGGTCTACCGCACGCTGCCGCACGACATCGACGAGTCCCTCGCGGGCGTCAGCCCGGTCACCGCGCCCATGCCCGGCCCGTCGGCCCCCTCCTCTCCGGAGGGCGCGACACAGGCGCTCTCGGCTCCGGCCGGCTCCGGCACGCAGATGATGCGGCCGCACACGATGGCGATCCCGCGCGACGAGCACACGCAGCCCGACCCCGGACCGCCGCCCGCGGGCCTGAAGGACCGGCTCCTGCGCCCGCCCGGCCTGTACGGGGTCATCGCCGCCGCCGTCGTGGTGGTGCTGCTCCTCGGCGGCGTCGTGTGGAGCGTGACGGTCGGCAACACCGAACGGGTGCCCAAGCTCGTCGGCCTCTCCGAGGAGCAGGCGCGCGTCGAGGCCGCCAAGATCGGCCTGAAGGTCAAGCACGGTGACTCCCGCTACGACCAGAAGATCCCCAAGGACCGGGTCGCCGAGGTCCAGCCGGCGGTCGGCACGGAGGTCAAGAAGGGCACCGTGCTCACGCTGGTGTTCTCCAAGGGCAAGAAGCCCGTGGACGTCCCGGACGTGCACAACCTCCCGCTCGACCAGGCCAAGCAGCGGCTGCAGAGCGCCGGCCTGCAGGCCGGCGACCAGGTGTCGCAGGACAGCACGACGATCCCGCGCGGCTACGTCATCCGGACCAAGCCGGCCGCCGGCACGTCGCAGAACCCGGACGACCCGGTCACGCTGGTGGTCAGCAACGGCATGAAGATGCCCAACCTCGTCAACATGCGCCGTGACCAGGCCAACGCGGCCCTGACCAAACTGGGCCTGAACGTCCAGTGGCAGGAGCAGGACCCGGCTCCGAACCAGCCGGAGAACATCGTGGTCGGCCAGAACCCGCCGCCGGGCCAGCAGGTCAACCGCGGTGACTCGGTGCAGGTGACGGTGACCAAGGGCCAGTGCCAGTGGTGGAACCCGTTCTGCAAGGACAACGACGGCGGCCAGGGGGCGGTGCCCCAGGTGACGGGCCAGCCGATCGCGCTGGCGCGGCAGCTCCTGCGCCAGAACGGCTTCCAGGTGAAGGTCACCAAGGGCGGCGGCCGTGACATCGTCACCGGCCAGAACCCTCCGCCCGGCACCCCGCAGCCGCACGGCGCCACGATCACCATCTGGCACTGAGCGGTTTCGGCGCCCGCGGCGCGGTGCGCGGCGAGCGGGCTCCTCGCACCCACTAGGCTGGCGCGGCGATGACTGCCCAGCTGACCAACCCCATCGGGGCACACGTGCCGGTGGCCGGCGGCCTGGCCACCGGCGGGCTGCGTTACGCGGCGCAGATCGGCGCCGAGGCCATCCAGGTCTTCGTCAGCAACCCGCGCGGATGGGCGCTGGCGGCCGGCAAGGAGGCCGAGGACCACAAGCTGCGGGAGCACGCCGAACGCACCGGCATGCCGGTGTTCGTGCACTCCCCGTACCTCATCAACGTCGGGTCGCCCAACCCGCGGACGGTCGCCAGTTCGGTGGCCTCGATCCGGCACTCGCTCGTGCGCGGCGCCGCGATCGGCGCCCGCGGCGTCGTCGTGCACACCGGCTCGGCGGTGTCCCAGGCGCGTGAGGCCGCCGTACGCCAGCTGCGCGAGCACCTGCTCCCCCTCCTCGACGAGATCCCGGCGGACGGCCCCGACCTGCTGTTCGAACCGATGGCCGGGCAGGGCGCGATGCTGTGCGCGACCGTCCAGGACCTCGGCCCGTACCTGGACACCGTGGACCGCCACCCGCGCGCCGGGGTGTGCCTGGACACCTGCCACGCGTTCGCGGCCGGCCACGACCTGGCCGCGCCGGGCGGCGTGGCCGCGATGCTGGACGCGCTCGCCCTGACGGCCGGCGCCGACCGGCTGAAGCTGATCCACGCGAACGACTCCAAGGACGGCTGCGGCTCGGCCAAGGACCGGCACGAGAACATCGGCGAGGGCCGAATCGGGGCGGAGCCGTTCGCCGAACTGTTCCGCCACCCGGTGAGCCGGGGCGTGCCCCTGGTGATCGAGACCCCGGGCCGCAGCGCCGAACCACACCGCGCGGACGTGGAGACCCTGAAGGCCCTCCGCGACCGCTGACCTGACGCGCCCCCACCGGTGAGACGGACCGCGAACAGGTCGGCGCCGCCCGGGCGCACGGCCGCCGGAGACGCGCGTCTTCCAGGGACGCGGAGCGAAGGCCCGGTGAGACGCGCGCCACTGAGGTCGATTCGACCCCGAGCGCGGGCGGCAGGTGCGGGCTCGGGCGACGCGACGGCGGACGAACGCCTCCAGGACGTGGTGCCGGGGCGAATCGTGGGCGACGTGGGCGAACGCGGAGACGCCGCCGAGACAAGCCCTCGACGTCGGCGGCGGCGGGCTCTCCAGGGCCTTGCCAGAGCCGGACGCGCGGTGCGACAGCCGGTGGGTACGGCCCCACGCGCGGCGGGGAGACGATCACCACGGCGCCGCCGATGGAGAGGTCCAGGAGCCGGACGTCCTGCCGGTCATCGAGGGCGCATCCAGCCCGGCATCTTCCACAGCGCCGTCGCGTACCGCCGAAGGCGCACAACCGGGCAAGCGCCCGGGCGGCGATCCGTACCCCCGGACGGGCGAGCTCGTACCGCCTCTCGCCGCCGGCCGCGTCCTGATGCGAGACGCCGGGCGGCGCCTTCCCGGCGTCCCCGGGCCGGAACGAAAAAAGGCCTGGGTGCCGCTGAACAACCCCCCGACCGTTCAGCAGCACCCAGGCGCCGCCGCCTGGCCTCCACCCCCCCGAGTCGGAGCCTGGCGGCCGTCCCGAGAACGTTGCTGTGCCGAAACACTAGGGTCCGCACGTGCCGCGGCGAAACCCATAAAGCCCTTGCCTCGGTAAACGGTTAGTAGTCGGCGGTATGCGTTCGGCAACCTCGGTCTGAGCGGTCGCTCCGGTGCGACGAACGGCGGCGTTCACGGGCGGTCCTCCGGGAGGTGCATGCGAGCCATCGCCCGGTGCGTGTGCGCGGGGACGGTCGCGCGCGTCAGCAGCGACACTCCGATCATCGCGGCGAACCCCAGCGGCACCGTGACGAGCGCCGGCTGTTCGATCAGCATGCCGAGCCAGCCGGGGCGCTGGCCGCCGAGGATCCGCGCGAGGCCGGCGGCGGTGGCCGGTCCGCCGCCCGCGAGCACGCCCGCGACCGCGCCCGCCGGGGTGAGGCGCGACCACCAGACGCCCAGGACCAGCAGCGGGCACAGCGACGACGCAGCGACCGCGAAGGCGAGGGTGATCAGGGCCATCGACTGCGGTACGCACGTCAGCACCGCGAGGAGGAGCGGGACCGCCATGGTGATCACCGCGGACAGCCGGAAGCCGCTCGCGCCGCCGCCGAAGTTGCCGGAGATGCTGCCGGAGACCGCGACGACCACCCCGCAGGAGGTGGAGGCGAACGCCGCGAACGCCCCGGTGGCGACGAGGATGGTCAGCAGGTCGCCCGCGAGGCCCGGCAGGATCCGGTGGGGCAGCATCAGGAGCGTCGCGTCGGTCTCGCCGGTCATCAGGAGCTCGGGCGTGTAGAGCCGGCCGAGCGTGCCGAACAGCGCCGGGAACAGGTAGAAGGCGGCCAGCATCAGCACCACGATCTTCGCGGTACGGCGTGCGGCGCGCCCGCCGGCGTTGGAGTAGAAGCGGACGACGAGGTGCGGCAGGCCCATGGTGCCGAGCAGGACGCTGAGCAGCACGGAGTACGTCGCGGCGAGCGGATGGTCGCGCCCGCCCGAGAACGGCGTCGCCCACCGGTCACCGCGCAGGAGCGTCAGCTGGTCGGTGTGCGGCACCGTGGCGCCGGCCGGGAAGCGCAGCCGCGCCCCGGCACGTACGCGATGCGTCCCGGCGTCCAGCCGCACGGGCTCACCGTTGTGGTGCCGCCCGTCGACGACGCCACGGACGGTGAGGACGGCGGGCGCGGTGAGCCGCATCCCCGCGCTCGTGCCGGCCGTGACCGTCGTCGGCCGGTGGAAGTACGGCGCGCGCGCCGCGTCGGCGTCGTTCTGCAGCCGCCAGACGGCCAGGAAGATCAGTCCCGGCACGACCACCGCGATGAGCTTGAGCCAGAACTGGACGGCCTGCATACCGGTGATGCTGCGCATGCCGCCCGGCAGGATCATCACGCCCACCGCGACGACGACGGCCACCCAGCCGGTCCACACGGGCAGCCCGCTTATTACCGACAGTGTTACGCCCGCCCCCTGAAACTGCGGAAGGAGGTAGAACCAGCCGATGACGACGACGCAGGCGCTGACGGCGTGCCGGACCGTACGCGATCCGAGCCGCCAGGCCGCGAAGTCGGACAGGGTGTACGCGCCGGAGCGGCGGAGGGGAGCCGTGACGAGTGTCAGCAGCACCACATGGCCGGCGGCGGCGCCGATCGGCAGCCACAGCATGTCCGCGCCGTACGCGAGCACGAGGCCGGCCATGCCCAGGAAGGCCGCGGCGGAGATGTACTCCCCGCTGATCGCCGAGGCGTTCCACCACGGCGAGACCTCGCGTGACGCGGCGTACAGGTCGCAGGCGTGCGCGGGCCGCGTACGCGCGGAGACGCCCAGGAGAGAGGCGATGAGCAGCGCGAGCGCCACCACCGTGATCATGAATGCTCCTCACCCGCTTCCGGCACCGAGGTGGTGGTCACTCGGGCCGTGCCGGTTCGGTGAAGGCGCGCTCGGCGCGCTCGGCGAGACGTACGTGGCGATGCGCGGCGACCACCCAGACGGGCTGGACGCCACCGCAGAGGATGAGCCAGGGCAACCGGACGCCCAGCAGCCGCACGTGGGACAGGCCCGGGGCGCAGGCGAACAACATCGGCAGGCCGGCGAGGAGAAGAAAGACGATCGTGAGGGTTGCGAGGGCCAGCCGGGCCTGCGTGCGGATCAGGGATCTGACCCGTGCCGCGCCCGGCTCCAGATGTTCGTCGGGAGGTCTTCGGCGGGGGCCACGCCTGCGGGCCCCGCGAACGGTGACGGTGACGCGTTCGGTCATCTCGGGCCGCGGGCCTCCTGCCGGAATCTGCGGACGAGCAGGTCGCGGACCTCGCGGGTATGTCGCCGGCTCACGAGCAGCGGGCGCTCGCCGACCTGCAGGACCGCGCGGCCGTCGTCGAACCGCAGCTCGCTGATGTGCGCCGTGGAGACCAGCGTCTTGCGGTGGATGCGGATGAATCCGACCGGCCGCCACCGCTCGGCCAGTGCGGCGAGCGGCACGCGGATGAGGTAGCTGCCGTCGAAGGTGTGGAGTCGTACGTAGTCGCCGTGCGCCTCGGCGTGGGTGACGGCGGCGAGCGGGATCATCCGCGTGCGGCCGCCGAGTTCGACCGGGATCATCTCGTCGGCTTCGGGCTCCTCGGCTGCGGCGTCGCGGCGAACGGTCTGCTCGACGCGGCGAACGGCCTCGCTGAGGCGGCCAGGGTCGACCGGCTTGAGGAGGTAGTCGACCGCGCCGAGCTCGAACGCGGTCACCGCGAACTCCTCGTGGGCGGTGACGAAGACGACGGCGGGCGGGTCGGCGAAGCCGGTGACCAGCCGGGTGAAGTCGAGCCCGTCGAGGCCCGGCATGCGGATGTCGAGGAAGACGGCGTCGAGCCGGTCGCCTTCGGTCACCATGCGGCCGAGGTCGCGCAGCGCCTCAGCGGCGTCGGCCGCGGGCTGGACGGCCTGCACGCGCGGGTGCCGGCGGAGGAGGTAGGTGAGCTCCTCGAGGGCCGGGGCCTCGTCGTCTGCGGCGAGCACGCGCAACATGGCAGGAGACTGCCCCCTTTACTCTCCGTGTGCAATAGATTTCATGGAGTAAGACGTGACTCTTACCCGGCGGACAGATCGGTGTGGCACTTGGGCACTCGGAGGCTCACTTTCATGCCCGCGCCGACCGCGGTCTCGATGACCAGGCCGTACTCCTCGCCGTAGACCTGGCGCAGCCGGTCGTCCACGTTGAGCAGGCCGATGCCGCGCGTCGTACCGCTGTCGTCGCCCGATTCGAGCAGGGCCCGCAGCTTGTCGGGGTCCATGCCGACACCGTCGTCCTCGATGCTGATCGCCGCCTCGGCACCGGCGTCGCGGGCCACGATGCGCACGTGGAACCGCGGCATGCCGCACTCCATGCCGTGGCGGATGGCGTTCTCGACCAACGGCTGCAGCGACAGGAACGGCACGGCGACGGGCAGCACCTCGGGCGCGATCTCGACGCTGAACCGCAGGCGGTCCTCGCCGAACCGCGCGCGTTCGAGCAGCAGGTAACGGTCGATCGAGCGGAGCTCCTCGGCCAGGGTGGTGAAGTCGCGCGGGTTGCGGAACGAATAGCGGGCGAAGTCGGCGAAGTCGAGCACCAGCTCGCGGGCGCGCTCGGGGTCGGTGCGCACGAACGACGCGATCGTGGTCAGCGAGTTGTAGACGAAGTGCGGGGAGATCTGGGCACGCAGCGCGCGCATCTCGGCCTCCATGAGCCGCGCCTTGGAGGAGTCGAGCTCGGCGAGTTCGAGCTGCCCGGACATCCAGCGGGCCACCTCGCCCAGGATCCGCAGCCGGTGGAACCGCGCGCGCTCGGCGTACGCCGCGAGGGCGCCCGCGACCCGGCCGTCGATGGTCAGCGGCGCGATCATGGCGACCCGGACCTGGCAGTGCGGGTCGCCGCAGGGGTCGAGCTCCCGGACGATCACCCGGGACCGGGCGGAGGTCAGGACCGGCTCGGCGAGGCGGAGCGTGGAGTCGGAGTGGGCGATGCCGCCCTCCCAGACGAGGAGCCGCTCGGTGTCGGTGACCGCGACGACCGGGACGCCGAGCAGGTCGCGTAAGTGCCGTACGGCCTTGCGGGCGGAGTCCTCGGTCAGCCCCGCCCGTAGCGAGGTGGAGGCGACCGAGACGGTGTGCAGCGCGGCGAAGGTCGCCTCGTCGGCCAGAGCGCCCCTGCCGGTGCGCTGCCGCATGGCGCACAGCGACCAGCCGGCGGCGCCCACGGTAAGGGCGGACGCCACGGCGATCAGCGCGTCGGCGGAAGTCACGAGCATGACAGCAGAAGGTAATACCGCAGTCACGATACGCGTGGGTCTTTGCCCGTAAGCGGTCTGGTTCCCGTGCCCGGACGTGTCAGGCCGGCGGGGTCTCCTCCTGGTAGGAGTAGCGCTGCTCCAGCCAGGGGTCGGCGATGTTGTGATAGCCGCGTTCCTCCCAGAAGCCGCGCCGGTCGGCGACGAGGTACTCGATCGCGCGGACCCATTTGACGCTCTTCCAGGCGTACAGGTGCGGGACGACCATGCGGAGCGGCCCGCCGTGCTCAAGGCTGAGGGGCTCGCCGTCGCGGTGGGTGGCCAGCAGGGACGTGTCGGCGAGGAAGTCCGACATCCGCACGTTCGCGCTGTAGCCGTACTCGGCCCAGACCATCACGTGGGTGGCGTCGTCCGCGGGCGGGGCGAGCGCGGCCAGCGTCGTCGCGCGGACGCCCTCCCACACGACGTCCCGGATGGAGAACTTCGTGACGCAGTGGAAGTCGGCCGTGACCCGCTCCCGTGCCATCGCCGCGACCTCGGGCCAGGTCCAGCGGGTCTCCTCCCCGGAGGCGGTCGCGCCCTGCACCCGCAGGTCCCAGCGCTCGGGACGGAACTTCGGCACCGGACCGTAGTGGAGTACCGGCCAGTTACGCGGAACGTGCTGTCCCGGCGGGAGCGGCTCTTCAGCCGCCATCACGTATCTTCCGCCCGCAGTCCCTCATCGCCCGCCATCCTGCCATTCGCCCCGAGACGGGCAACGCGGGCCCCTACCGCACGCGCATCCCCCGGCATGGGCTACTGTGTGCGGCGTGAGCAACGCCTTCTCCTTTAGCTATGGCGGGCCCGGGTCACGGGCGGCTGCCAGGAAGACGCTGCACTAAAGGCAACCGCTGACGAATGCCCCGGGCCGACTGGCCCGGGGCATTCGTCGTTTCTGGGAAGAGAGAACAGCATGGTCGTCGTCATGGCCGCCGAGGCCGGGGAAGCCGATGTCCAGGCCGTCGTCGAACGCGTCGAGTCGGCGGGCGCCGAGGCGTTCGTCAGCCGGGGCGTGAACCGCACGATCGTCGGGCTGGTCGGCGACGTGGAACGGCTCGGCACGCTGAACCTGCGCGGGATGCGCGGCGTCGCCGACGTCGTGCGCATCTCGGTGCCGTACAAGCTGGTCAGCCGGGAGAACCACCCCGACCGCTCGGTCGTACGGGTCGGCGGCGTGCCGATCGGGCCGGGGACGATGACGCTGATCGCCGGGCCGTGCGCGGTGGAGACGCCGGAGCAGACCCTCCAGGCGGCACAGATGGCGCAGGCCGCCGGTGCGACGTTGCTGCGGGGCGGGGCCTTCAAGCCGCGGACGTCGCCGTACGCGTTCCAGGGCCTGGGCGAGAAGGGCCTGCGGATCCTGGCCGAGGTGCGGGCCGAGACGGGCATGCCGATCGTGACGGAGGTGGTGGACGCCCACGACGTGGAGCTGGTCTCCTCCTACGCGGACATGTTGCAGGTCGGCACGCGCAACATGCAGAACTTCGCGCTGCTGCAGGCGGTCGGCGGGGCGGGCAGGCCGGTGATGCTCAAGCGCGGCTTCAACGCGACGATCGAGGAGTGGCTGATGGCCGCCGAGTACATCGCGCAGCGGGGCAACCTGGACATCGTCCTGTGCGAGCGCGGCATCCGGACGTTCGAGAAGGCCACGCGGAACACGCTGGACATCTCCGCGGTGCCGGTCGCCCAGCGGCTGTCGCACCTGCCCGTCATCATCGACCCGTCGCACTCGGGCGGGCGCCGGGAGCTGGTGCTGCCGCTCACGCGCGCGGCGATCGCGGTGGGGGCCGACGGGGTGATCATCGACGTGCACCCGCATCCGGAAGAGGCGCTGTGCGACGGTCCGCAGGCGCTCGTCAACGGCGATCTCCGCGAACTGGCCAAGGCCGTCCGCGAGCTGCCCCCGCTGGTGGGCCGCACCCTCACCACCGTGTGAACCGGACCGGAGAGGCGGCTCGCGGTCACGCGCGCTGGACGGTCAGCCGCCTCCCGGTCTCGTCGGAGCGCCGGACGGCGTCGAGCAGGCGGTGCACCCGCACCCCGGCGTGGAAGTCCGGGGCGGTGCGCGTGCCCGTGCGGATGTCGGCGGCGAGCGCGGCGTACAGCCGGGCCACGTTGCGGGCCTCGATCCCGAGGATCGGGGCGGGATCGGGCGCCGGCGTCTCCTCCCACCGGCCGTCCCGCGAGGTGAGGAGGCGCAGCTCGCTCAGCTGCACCCCGCCCGGGCCGTGCGCGCCCGACACGACGGCGAGGTCGCCGTCGGTCCCGGCGATCTCGATCCGGGTACGGCCGTCGGTCTCCTTGCCATCGTGGACGTGGGCCGAGACGACCGCGCCGCTCGCCAGGGTGCCGTTGAGGAGAAGGTGGTCGGGGCCGGTCGCCTCGATCTCCTCGCCGGTCTCCTCGACGACGTGACGGGGCCGCTGGACCGACAGACGGGCCGAGAGCTCGGTGAGGTCGCCGAGCAGGTACTCCAGCGCGTCCAGCGTGTGCCCTGCGGCCACCTCCAGCATGCCGGCCCCGTTGCGACGATCGAGCGTGTACGCGGCCCATGCCGGGACCCGCCCGCCGGCGCCCTTGCCGCGGGCCGCGTACACGGTGGCCGAGGTGACCCGTCCCACCCGGCCGCCGGTGAGCAGTTCACGCGCCTGACGGATCTCCGGGGCGTGGCGGGCCTGCAGGCCGACCGCGTGACGCACGCCGGCGCGGTCGGCGAGCTCGGCCAGAGACTCCGCCTCGTCGGTGGTCAGCGCCAGCGGCCACTCGCAGTACACGTGCTTGCCCGCCTCGATCGCCGCCCGGACCAGCGCGGCGTGCGCCGGCACCTTGACCGTGACGGCGACCAGGTCGACCTCGTCGTGCTCGGCGAGCCGCCGCGCGTCCGTGAAGGCGTGCTCGGCGCCGAAGGCCCGTGCGGCCTCCCGCGCGCTCTCCTCCCGCGTGGTGCCGACCGCCGTGATCACGTGGTCCGGCAGCGCGCGGAGGGCCGGGACGTGCGCGCGGGCGGCCCATCCGCGCCCGGGCGTGGCCCCGATGATGCCCACCCTGATGCGGTCTGCCATGGCCGGCTCCTTCCCTCATAAGCGGACGCACGCCGTCCGCTTACGCCCGGAGCCTAGGATAAACGGACGGCCTGCGTCCACTTTGCTAGCCTTCCGTGGCATGAGCGCCGTGGAACGGATGCTGGCCGGTGACGCGGGACGCCGGCCGCGGTCGGACGCGCTCCGCAACCTCGAACGCCTGGTGACGGCCGCGCGCGCCGCGATCGCCGAGGACGGCGTCGAGGTGACCGCACACGAGATCGCCCGCCGGGCGGGCGTCGGCATCGGCACCTTCTACCGCCGGGTCTCCTCCCGCGAGGCCCTCCTGTACGCCGTGCTGGAGGAGGTGCTCGGCGAGATCCTGGCCACGGCGGACCGGGCGCTCGACGACCCCGACCCCTGGCGCGGCTTCTGCGACTTCGCCGCCGCGTTCGTCCGGCTTCGCGCGGAGAGCTGCGGCGTGGGCGAGGCGCTGGGCGGCGCCTGCGGCCCCGCACTCGACCGGTGCCTCGGCGAGGTCCGCGACCGCGTCCGGCGCCTGGTCGAACGCGCCCAGGAGTCCGGGCGCATGCGCCCGGACGTGTCCTGGACGGACGTCCCCTTCCTGCTCGCCGGCGTCGCGACCGGCCCACGCACGATCGGCCTGCACGCCGGAGACGGACAGTGGAACCGCAACCTGAGAGTCGTCCTGGACGGACTGAGCACTCCCCGGCCCGCCGCCCTGCCCTCCACCACGAACGCCCCGGCGCAGGCATAAGGCCCGCCCCCGCCCCACCACGGGGCAGCGGGCACTCCGCGCCCCAGGCACGGACGCTCCGCCGCAGGCGTGAAGTCACCCGTTCCGACCTCACAGATCTTCCCGACGGCCACCACAACGCGCCGAGCTTCGCGCGTACGCCGCACGCCGCCCTCCGGCACGAGTGTTCCCGTGCGGGTACGAGGCCGTCATTTTCCGCCTCGCCGACCGCCGTCACAGCTCGGCGGGATTCGGCACGAGCGGCCCGCTCCGGCCCGTGCCGGCGCCGCCGGTAGGGCGCGGCCCCGCTTCGCGTGGCGCGTCGTGGGCGGGTTAGGCTGCTCGCCATGACGTACTACACCGCTCAGCTCGGACCGCCCCGGCTCTGACCGGGGCCGCCCCTCCCCCACGTCCGGCAGACCGCCCGGCGTGGTGGTGAGCGTGTTCAGGCGCGTCCCCGGATCCGGTGTTCATCATCCGGTTCGAGCCTGGAGTCTCTCTCGTGACCAGTACGTCCCTCAGTTCCACCACGCCCGTACGCCGGTTCGGCGGGGCGGCCGACATCGTCCTCGCCGCCGCTCTCTGGGGCACCACCGGCACCGTGCGCACCTTCACGCACGCCGGTCCGGTCGTCGTGGGCGCCGCCCGGCTGCTCATCGGCGGGGCCTTCCTCTTCGTTCTCGCCGTACGTTCCGGTGGCCTGCGGCCGCTGATCGCCGCCGGCCGCCGTACCCGGCTGATCCTCTTCCTCGGCGCCGCCCTCGCCTCGATCTACCAGGTGGCGTTCTTCAGCTCCGTCGCCCGTACGGGTGTGGCCACCGGCACGGTCGTCACGATCGGCAGCGGGCCGGTGTTCGCCGGGCTGCTCACCCTCGCCCTGCGAATGGGCGCGCCGAGCCGCCGCTGGCTGCTGTCCACCGTCGGCGCGGTGGCCGGCTGCACGGCGCTGACCGTCGGCGGCCGGTCCGCCGGAGTCGAGCCGGTCGGGATCGGTCTCGCCCTGCTGGCGGGCTTCGGGTACGCCGCGTACGCCACCGCGGCGTCCGTGCTGATCACGCGCGGAGAGGAGGACCGGGCGGTGACCGGTGTCATCTTCGGCGGCGCCGGGATCCTGCTGCTGCCCGTACTCGTGTTCGAGGGTGCCGGCTGGATGTTCACCGTACGCGGCGGCCCGGCGGCGCTCTACCTCGGCCTGATCACCACGGGCGTCGGCTACGTCCTGTACGGCCGGGGGTTGCGCACCACCCCGGTCGCCACGGCGACGACGCTCACCCTGGCAGAACCGGCGGTCGCCGCCGTACTCGGCCTGTTCGTGCTGGGCGAGCATCTCGGCGGGATCGCCCTGGCCGGTCTCGCCCTGCTGGTGATCAGCCTGCTGATCCTCACCCTGCCGGAGGGCAGGCAGAGGCGGTGATCGACACGGCGGGGCCGTCCGGGCCCCGCCGGTAACCCGCGTGGGGGCGGCCCGGCGGCATCATGCGCCCGGGTGGCCCCTGCGCGGGAACGGACGGTGGGAGCCGCGACCGGCCTGGACGGACCGAACGCCCCGCGGCCCGCCGCAACGTCCGCGTCGGCGAAGACGCGCCCGCCGCGGCCGCGGCCCGTTCGGCCGGTCCTCACGAGCAGCACAGACCACCCTGGATGCGAAAAGCCCACCCCGGCCGAACTCGCCATCACGGCCACCCGCGCGCCGACCGTCCTACCCGCCCGCCTCGGGAACGCCCGGCACAGGCCACCCCGCCGACCCCCTTGGATGCGAACACCGCGATTGCCGCGATGGCGCCAAGCAGCAGTGTCAGGCGGTCGGCTCGCCGTACGACGGACGGTGCTCCTGCAGGGACGTGGCGAGCTGCTCGGCCATCTCGCCGGCGTCGAGGCGCTTCTCGATCTGACGGAGATCGTCGATCTTGGCGCGGGTCTCGGCACGACGCGGGGTCAGGACGGTGCAGCAGTCCTCGTCCGGCAGTTCGGAGATCGCGAGCGTGTGGAGGCGGCGGGCCTCATCCATGATCTCGACCTTGTCCATGCCGATGAGCGGACGCAGGATCGGCAGCTCCACCGCGTCGTCGAGGGCGGTGATGTTCTGGAGCGTCTGGCTGCTCACCTGGCCGAGCGAGTCGCCGGTCACGAGCGCCGCTCCGCCGAGGTTGTGCGCGACGATCTCGCCGGTCTTCAGCATCAGCCGTCGCTGCGCGACGATCTGCAGCCGGTCGGCGCCGGAGGTCTTGATCTGCTGCTGCGCCTTGCCGAACGGCACCACGAACAGCCGTGAGCCGCCCTGGAACTTGTCCAGCTCGCGGACCAGGGCGTACGCCTTGTAGATCGACTCGGGGCCGGTGAAGGGCATGCCGGAGAAGTGGAGGAAGTCCACTCGCAGGCCGCGCCGCATCATGCGGTACGCGGCCACGGGCGAGTCGATGCCGCCCGACATGAGGACGAGCGCCCGGCCGCTCATGCCGACCGGCAGGCCGCCCGCGCCCGGCATGCCGTCGGTGAAGACGAACACCTCGCGCTGGTCGACCTCGACGAACACCGCGATGTCGGGCTGCTTCAGGTCGACCGGCAGGTCGTAGCGCTCCTGGACCTTCGAGCCGAGCAGGATGTTCAGCTCCGAGGAGGTCATCGGGAAGCGTTTGTCACGGCGCCGCGACCGGATCGCGAACTTGCCCTTGTGCGCGAGCGCCGGGTGCTGGCCGACGAGGTCGAGCGCCGCCCGTACGGCCGCGTCGGGGTCCTTGTCCACCCGCCACGCACGGTGCACCCACACGATGCCCATCACGTCGGTCATGCGCCGCGCGACCGCGTCGACGTCGGCGAGCTCGCCGCTCTCGGTGCGGACGACGATGACGCCCTCGCGCTGCCAGACCTGGATCTTGATCCCGAGGCCCTTGACCGCGGCGCGGATGTTGTTCTGGAGCCGCCGCTCGAACAGGTCGCGGTTTCTGCCCTTCAGAACGAGCTCACCCAGCTTGAGCAGCACACAGGGCTCACCGTTCACAGGGGTGTGCCTGCTCGGGCTCTCGGCCGCCGCGTCGAGCATGGGCATGGATGACCTCCAGCAGGGGAAGCGGGGAAGGGGCGACGCGCCTAGTGTCGCGCAAGAAGTGCAACATCGCGACTCGGGCGCGGTGTTCCCGTGTCGTCACCGTTTCACGCAGGTGTACGCGCCGTAGATCCGGCCGCGGAAGCCGGTCCGGACGATCTCGAATCCGGCGGCCTCCAGCATCGGCTCCAGCAGCCACCGGAAGGTGCTGTGCTCGGTCCGGAGGTGTTCGGCGAAGTCCTCGCGGGTGTAGCCCCGCGTGGGATCGGCCGCCGCGCCGTCGAACCAGCGCGCGATGACCTCGTCGGCCTCCTCCGGGCGGAAGTCGAAGACCAGGTCGCGCAGCCGCAGCACGCCGCCGGGCCGCAGGATCCGCGCGGCGCGCTCCAGGGCGAGTGCCTTCCAGAAGTCCGGAAGCTGGTGCAGCGCGTTGCGGCTGCAGACCGCGTCCGCCGGCGCTCCGGTGTGCTCATAGGACAGGAAGCCCGCGCGTACGCACTCGACGTTGGGAAATCCGGCGGCCCGTTCGCGCAGGACCTCCTGCATGGCGGGCGAGACGTCGACCGCGACCACGCGGCGGAACCGCGGCGCGGCGGCGAACGCCAGCCGTCCGGTGCCGGCGCCGAGGTCGACCAGGGTGCCGTCGAGCCCGGCGAGCTCGGCGAGGTCCTCCTCGACGTCCGGCAGAACGTCTCGGTCGTATCCGGCCTTCGTCTCGTACCGGGCGACGAACCCCGGATCGAGGTGCTCGGCACCGGCGTGGGCGAGTTCGTCGAGGGTCCACGATGTGTCCATTTCGCGATCCTCACATCGGAGGCGGGGCGGCCGCACGCGGTTTTCTCACCGCGGCGAGCCGGCCCCGACGGGCTCCGGCGAGCGTTCCACCGGCCGCAGGCCGGGCGCGAGGGCCAGCGTGACCGCCACCGACGCCGCCGCCATCACGGCCATGGCCGTCGCCGGTGAGGTGTGCTGCGCGACGGCCCCCGCGAGGACCGCGCCGACGCCCTGCATGGCGAGCATCCCGGAGGAGTGCAGGCCCAGCGCGTGCCCGTGCATCTCACCCGGCGTGATGGCCATCAGCCGCTCCTGCAGCAACAGCGTCGCGGAGTATCCGATCGACGCGAGGACGACCGCGGTGACCGCGACGGGCGCCGGTGGGTCCACCGCGAAGATCAGGTACGGGACGGCGAGCAGCAGGCGCAGCGGCGCGCCGAGACGTCGCCGCCACCGGTCGGCCACGAACCGGCCGGCCAGCGTGTCCCCGACCAGCATGCCGAACGCCGCGACGGTGAACAGCAGGCCCGCGTGGCCGGGCGCGTACGGGACGAAGAGCGACTCGCAGCCGACGATCAACCCGTTGGGCACCCAGAGCGCGAGGTAGACGCAGCGGCGGGACCGGTCGGACCACAGGACCGCGTTGCTCCTCCAGGTCTCGGCCACCGAGGGGCGGCCGGCGGCGCGCGGCGGGCGCGCCCCCAGGCCCGTACGGGAGACGGCCGCGGCGGCGAGGAAGAGGGCCGCGCCCGCCAGCAGGGTGCCTCGCGGGGACAGCGTGGCGACCAGCACGCCTCCGGCCGCGAACCCGAAGATCTGCGACGTTCCGGCCGACATGTTCAGCACCGACCGGCCCAGCAGGTAGCCGTCGGCCGGGAGGATCTCGCTGAGCAGCCCGTACCGGACTCCCCCACCAACCGACGCGACCAGCCCCTGGCCGAGGACGATCGCGAAGATCGCGCCGAGCGGCAGGCCGGGCACGGCCAGCACCAGCGTGCTCAGCCCGAACACCAGCCCGATCGCGGTCATCGCCGCGCGCGGCGGCAGGCGGTCCGCCGCCGACAGCAACGCCACCGCGCCGGCCAGCTGGGCGAAGGAGGCGCCGAACATGCTGAGCGCCGACAGCAGCGGCGACCGGGTGGCGGTGTAGACGAGGGTGCCGAGCGCGAGCCCGCTCAGCGTGGACGCGGCGACCTGAAGGGAGCTCGCCGCGAACAGCGGCGTGAACTCCTCGGTCCGAAAAAGCTCCCCGTATGTACGCATAGCGGGAAATATGACTTCGCCGGCGCGGCAACCGTTATGGTTTCGCCGGGAGGCGAAACTCAGTGGGGTTGTGGCAGGTCAACGCGGACACGCTGGCCGGGAGCCGATTCGTGGTCTCGGAGCTGAACGAGACGATCGCCTCGCTGGTCGCCCTGCAGCGCGCGACCGCCGCCCACCCCGGCGAACGCGCCTGGCTCGACGCCCACCTGCCGGCGTACCGGGCACGGCTCCGCGACGACCCGGTCGCCGCCCTGCTCGTACGAGCCGGTCTCATGGGCAGCTGGAACGCCGCCTTCCTCACGCCCACACCGCCCGGCGAGGGCGGCCCGTCGTTCGCCGATGAGGTGGCCCGGATCTGGGAGACACCGCCGGACACCGCCCGCGTGGACCTGACGGTGTCGCTGAAGGGCCCGTTGCCGCCCATGCTGGACCGCCCTGACCTGCCCTCACGCGCCGCCGGCCTGCTGGAGTGGGTGTGGACGGAGGCGGTCCGGCCGTACTGGCCACGCCGCCGGCGGCTGCTGGAGGCCGACATCCTCGCCCGTACGCGACAGCTCGGCGAGGGCGGCTGGGCGAGGGCCCTGGACGACATGCGCCCGGGGATGCGCTGGCTCGGCGACGGCCGTCTGCGGATCAACATGTACGACCACTCACCACGGGTGATCTCGGGCGCGCAACTGCTGTTCGTGCCGGTCACGCCGGGCCGGGGCTGGGTGTCGTGGGAGGCACCGCACCGGTACGCCGTGGTGTACCCGTGCGCGGGCGTCCTGGCGGACGGCACCGGATCCGGCGCGCCGCAGGCACTGGGGCGCCTGCTCGGCCCGGCGCGGGCCGGCGTCCTGACACTGCTCGCGTCGCCGAAGAGCACGACACAGCTGGTCGCCCTGACGGGACAGGGCCTGGGCTCGGTGGGCCGCCACCTGAAGATCCTTCTGGAGGCGGGCCTGGTGACCCGCCGCCGTACGGGCCGCTCGGTCCTGTACTACCGCACGCCGGCGGGCGACACCCTGGTCACCGCGTCCCGCCGATAGCCGCCGGAGACCCGGGCTACCGCGGATCGAGCAGCTCTTCCACCGACTCGACGCCGCCGGCGCGCCGCACCCAGGAGTCCAGCAGCGACAGATCCGTCGTCTCACTGATCCGCACCCGCGCCGACTCCGGAACCTCGATCCCCCGAGCGGCGAGCAGAAGCAAGATCGCGCGTGCCTCACCCTTGGCCT
Organism: Actinoallomurus sp. CA-142502; assembly: GCF_050936355.1. Classification (NCBI taxonomy): domain Bacteria; kingdom Bacillati; phylum Actinomycetota; class Actinomycetes; order Streptosporangiales; family Thermomonosporaceae; genus Actinoallomurus; species Actinoallomurus sp. CA-142502. Next base: position 3,893,322 of record NZ_JBNJMY010000001.1, on the reverse strand, counting down.
CGCCTTCGGCGACATACCTACGGGCGAAGTCGCTCTTGTACTCGCGGGCTCGCGTCTTCATGATCTCCTCCAGGATTCCGCGGGCCGTCTCGGGAAGCACGGCGAGCCGCGCTCCGTCGTGGCCGAACGTCACCACGGCATCGGCACGATAGGGAGACTATTAGTAATCGATCGGTAACGCAAAGTCAACGCAATCGAATGTGCGTGCGGCAAGCCGGTCGTACGCCGTCGAGGAGGAAACCGGGCCGATGGGGCATCATCGGCTTCGAAGTCTTGGAGGACCGACTCGGGAGGGCCATGAGCGAGCCATCTGCGACCGCCGCCGCGCCCGCGTTGCGGCGGCGGCTCGGGCTCTTCGACGCCGTCGTGATCGGGCTCGGGTCGATGATCGGGGCCGGGATCTTCGCCGCGCTCGCCCCGGCGGCGCGGGCGGCCGGGTCCGGGCTGCTCCTCGGCCTGGCCGTGGCCGCCGTCGTCGCGTACTGCAACGCCACGTCCTCGGCACGGCTGGCGGCCCGCTACCCGGCGTCCGGCGGCACGTACGTCTACGGGCGGGAGCGGCTCGGGGAGTTCTGGGGTTACCTCGCCGGGTGGGGATTCGTGACCGGTAAGACCGCTTCCTGCGCGGCCATGGCGCTGACCCTCGGCTCGTACGCCTGGCCGGCGCGGGCCCACGCCGTCGCCGCCGGTGCCGTCGTGGCGCTCACCGCCGTCGACTACGCCGGGGTGCGCAAGTCCGCCTGGCTCACCCGCGTCATCGTCGCCGTGGTGCTGGCCGTGCTGGCGACCATCGTGGTCGCCGCCCTGACCTCCGCCGCGGCGGATCCGGCACGGCTCGACGTCGGTACGGACGCCACCGCCGGCGGGGTGCTCCAGGCGGCGGGCCTGCTGTTCTTCGCGTTCGCCGGGTACGCGCGCATCGCCACTCTGGGCGAGGAGGTGCGCGACCCCGGGCGGACCATCCCCCGGGCCGTCCCGCTCGCGCTGGGCATCACCCTGGTGGTCTACGCGGCGGTGGCGGTCGCGGCCCTGACCGTGCTCGGCCCCCGCGGGCTGGGCGCGGCGACCGCTCCCCTGGCCGACGCCGTGCGCGCCGCGGGGATGCCGGGCCTGGCCCCGGTCGTACGGGCCGGCGCGGCCGTCGCGTCGGCGGGGTCGCTGCTCGCGCTGATCCTCGGGGTGTCGCGCACGACGCTGGCCATGGCCCGCGACCGGCACCTGCCGCACGCGCTGTCCGCGGTCCACCGCCGGTTCGGGATCCCCCACCGCGCCACACTGGTCGTGGGCGCCGTCGTCGCGGTTCTCGCGGCGACCACGGACGTGCGCGGGGCGATCGGGTTCTCCTCCTTCGGAGTGCTGGCGTACTACGCGATCGCCAACGCCTCCGCCGCGACCCTCACCGCGGACGAGGGCCGGCCTCCGCGCGCCGTGCCGGTCGCCGGGCTGGCCGGCTGTGTGGTCCTCGCGTTCGCCCTGCCGGTCACCTCGGTGGTCGCGGGCGCGGCCGTGCTGGCCGCCGGCGCCGCCGCGTACGCCGTCCGCCGGGCGATGACGACCTGACCGCACCCGCCCTGGACGACGAAAGGCCCCCGCCGCGTGCGGCGAGGGCCCGGTGTCCGGCCGGAATCAGCCGAAGAAGACCTCGGCCTCGCTGTAACGCTCGACCGGGACGGTCTTGAGCTGGTCCGTCGCCGCGCTCAGGTCGACGCGCACGATGTCCGTGCCGCTCAGGCCGACCATCTTGCCCCAGTCGCCGTCGTGCACCGCGTCGATCGCGTGCAGGCCGAAGCGGGTCGCCAGGACCCGGTCGAACGCGGTCGGGGTGCCGCCGCGCTGAATGTGGCCGAGGACCGTCGTACGCGCCTCCTTGCCGGTGCGCTTCTCGATCTCCGCGGCCAGGCGCTCGCCGATGCCGCCGAGACGCACGTGGCCGAAGGCGTCGAGCTCCTGGGTCTGCACGTCCATCTGGCCGTCGGCCGGGTGCGCGCCCTCGGCGACGACGATGATCGGCGCGTACTTGGTCTTGAACCGGCTCTCGACGTAGCCGCAGACCTTCTCGATGTCGAACGGCCGCTCGGGGATCAGGATGACGTTGGCGCCGGACGCCATGCCGGCGTGCAGCGCGATCCAGCCCGCGTGGCGGCCCATGACCTCGCAGATCAGCGCGCGGTGGTGGGACTCGGCCGTGGTGTGCAGCCGGTCGATGGCCTCCATCGCGATGTTGACCGCGGTGTCGAAACCGAAGGTGTAGTCGGTCGCGTTGAGGTCGTTGTCGATCGTCTTGGGCACGCCGACGACCTTGACGCCGCGGTCGTGCAGCTGCCGCGCGACACCCAGGGTGTCCTCGCCGCCGATGGCGATGAGCGCGTCGACGCCCAGCCCGGCGAGGTTGTCCTTGATCCGCTCGACGCCGCCCTCGATCTTGATCGGGTTGGTGCGGGACGATCCGAGGATGGTGCCACCGCGGGGCAGAATGCCGCGTACGGCTTGGACGTCCAGCGGAATGGTGTCACCCTCGAGGGGACCGCGCCAGCCGTCGCGGAAGCCGACGAACTCGTACCCGTACTCCTGGACGCCCTTGCGGACCACTGCGCGGATGACGGCGTTCAGGCCGGGGCAGTCACCGCCGCCGGTCAGCACTCCGACACGCATGCCTTCTCCTCTTCGAACCATGGACTGACCCGACCAGACTAGTGGGCCGGGAACGGTGGATGCGGCATCACGCGCGAGGCACGATGCACCGCGATTGGTCTAGACCATAGCGGATAGCGCCCCCGCCCATCAGCTCCGTACGGGGAGAACATCCTGACTTTTCGCGACCGGGGGGTAAAGCCGGGAAGCGTTCGGCCGGCGGTCGTGTTGCGGTCACCGGGCCGTCACCCCGTACCGGCCGGGCCCTCCGGGTGGACAATGGCGGTGAGGACGACGTGACAACCGGTAAAACAACCTCCCGCCCGACCGTAGGTGTACGCCCGGAGAGCGATCTGAGAGATGATGGTCATCTTCCCAACCCCGGGCCCGCGCGCCCACGATCCGCACCCGCAACCTTTTGGTCAATCAGAGTTGTCCCGGCCGTAGGCTCTTTCGTGAAGCGGCGGTCGACGGGAGTTCCGAGGGGAGGCGCCATGGCGCTCACGCCAGGCGTCAGGTCGGAGGCGACGGGCCCGGCACCCGGCGACTCCGGTCTCGCACACAGGGGGGCCGGCCGATGAGCCGGCGCGGCAACGGGCTGACCGCGGACGCGTACGTTCCTGTCGCCGATCTGACACCGCAGCTCGCGGACGCGATGCTGGCCGCCCTGCGCGAGGCCGGGATCGCCGCGTACGCGGTGCCGGCGCCGGGCGAGACCGGGGGTTATCTGGACGTCCGCCTGCCGGAGGAGCCCACCGACCGGCTCTACGCCGACGCCAGCGCCAAGGCCGCCGCCGAGGAGATCCTCGAGGCACGGCTTCCCGAGCTGCGGGAGGACTACGCCGCCTCCCGCGACGAGGACCAGATCTTCGCCGAGATCGTCGCGGCCTTCGACCGCCCCTCGGCCCCCGGCGAGACGCCGTGGCCGGCCCAGGAGAACATCGACGATCCCCTCGACGACACCGCCGACGACCCGCCCGCCGAGACGAACGGCGAGCTGATGACCGCTCGCGTCGTCAAGCCCGCCACCGATGACGAGGACGATGATCACTTCGTCCCGCCGCCCCCTCCCCCGCTCCCGAAACCGGACGCGCTGACCCGGTTCGCCTGGATCGCCCTCCTCGGGGGGCCGGTCTACCTCGTGGCGTCGGTGTTCCTGAGCTGGGACGTGCCGAGCTGGGCCGCCTTCGTCGCGGTCGCCGCCTTCATCGGCGGCTTCGTGGCGCTGGTCCTGCGCATGGGCGACGACCCGCCGGAGGACGACGACGGCGCGGTCGTCTGATCAGCTCTCGCGGACGCGGAGCTCGGCCAGCAGCGGGCGGTGATCGGTCGCCGCCGGATAGTCGGCCAGCAGCTCCGGTTCGTCGGGCACCCCGCAGCTCAGCACCTCGAACCCGGAATCGGCGAAGACGCCGTCGATACGCGTGCGCGGCGTCCGGGAACTGTACGTCGCGCCCTGGCCCGACGGCGCGGTCGCGAATCCGTCCTGGAAGCGCGACGCCAGGTGCTCCCACGCCCCTCCCCCGGGCTCCTCGTTGACGTCCCCGGCGAGCACGACCGGGGCGCCGAACCGCTCGCGGATCCGCGCCAGCTCCGTCACGATCTCCTCGGCGTGCCGCAGCCGCGGCCCGTCGGCCAGGTCCAGGTGCACGCTGGCCGCCACGAACCGCGCCCCGCCGACCTCGAACAGCCCGAAGACCAGCCCGCGCCGGTGCAGGCCCGGCACGGGCGACAGCAGGCGGTGCCGCCGGTGCAGGAGGGCCGTGCGGGGCCCGGCGTACAGCTCCAGCCCGGCGGGTCGTGAGCGTACGGCCAGGCCCAGCGACGTGCGCCGGGCCAGCCAACGACGCTTGCGGAGCCAGAACGCGAACCTCGGCGCCTCCTGCACGCACGCGACGTCCGGCTCGAGCCTGCGGATCACGCGGGCCAGCGCGGCCCGGTCGTCGCGCATCGACCGGACGTTGTAGCTGAGCAGCCGAATCGTCGTCAACGGACCGTTACAAAAGCGGCTCAGCGCAGGCGCGCCAGGTCCGCGGCGCCGACGATGCCGGCGTCGGGGCCCAGCTCGGCCATCCGGATATCGGCGAAGACGCGATGGCCCCGGCCGGTCAGGGCGTTCTCGAACGCGGCGCGTGCCGGGTCGAGCAGCAGGTCGCCCGCCTCCGACAGGCCGCCGCCGATGATGAACGCGCCCGGGTCGAGGATGGCGGCCAGGTCCGCCATGCCCTGGCCGACCCACACGGCCACGCTGCGGAAGCACTCCAGCGCGGCGGTGTCGCCGCCGCGCGCCGCCTCGGTGATCTCCGGGCCGCTGATGCCCTCGGGCGAGCCGTCGCCGAGCTCCAGCAGCCGGCCGGCCAGGGCCGGGGAGACGCGTGCCAGCTCGCGCGCCTCGGCGACGAGCGCGTTGCCGGAGGCGTACTGCTCCCAGCATCCGCGGTTGCCGCAGCCGCAGCGCCGCCCGTCCGGAACGACGCGGAAGTGCCCGAACTCACCGCCGATGCCGAACCGGCCGCGGTACAGCTCGCCGTCCATGATCAGCCCGCCGCCGATGCCGGTGCCCAGCGTGATCAGGACGATGTGGTCCTCACCGCGGCCCGCGCCGAACTTCGCCTCGCCCCACGCGGTGGCGTTGGCGTCGTTCTCCACGATCACCGGCAGGCCGACCTGGCTCTCGACCTTCTTCTTGAGCGGCTCGTCACGCCAGGCGAGGTTCGGCGCGAACAGCACCATGGAGCGGCTCTCGTCCACGAAGCCCGCGGCCCCGAGGCCGACCGCCTCCACCTCGTCGAACTTGCCCTTGAGGATGTCGACGACCTCGGCGATGACCGCGGCCGTCTCGTGGGGGCTGGTCGAGGGCGTCGGGCGCCGGAGCTTCTCGATGATCCGGCCGTGGTCGTCGACCACTCCGGCGGCGACCTTCGTGCCGCCGACATCCACACCAATGGTCAGCGTCATCGACGCGGCCCCCTAGTCACCCTGCGGCCGGCCGCCGTCGGCCGGTTCTCCACCCGGCTCGTGACGCGACGACTCGGCCGGCTTCGTACGCTCGAACCCCGCCACCGCTTCGCGGAGAGCGGCGAAGAGTGACTCGCCCGCCGACATCACGTGGCTCACCACGTCGGGGCCGGACTCACGGGACGCCGCGATCGCCCGGCACACCGGGCAGTAGCGGCACTCCGGCGCGCCGGTCGCGATGTGGTCGCCCCAGGCTTCGCTGGTGGCGTCGCTCCACACGTCATCGGACCGGGAACCGGCACCCGTGGCACCGCTCACGCGCCTCCGCAGTACGTCGACGAGACGCATTGCCTCAAACAGCGCCGATGCTGGCTGTTCACTCATGGGGTCATCATCTACCTAATCGTTCGGCGTGAAACGGTACCGTCCCGCGAGGGATGCGTGGCACACAGGCCGGGCATCCGGAGGTGAGCTACGCTTCGACGCGCTGTTTCAACCCTTTCAGCGCCGTCTCGATTATCCGCTTCTCCGCTTTGCGCCGGACCATTCCGATCATCGGGATCCGTACGTCGACCGCGAGCTCGTAGGTCACCTCGGTGCTCCCATCGACCGGGGCGAGACGATATGCCCCGGTCATGCCGGTCAGCATCGCGCCGGACTCGGCGAGCTTCCAGTGGACCGCGTCGTCACCGTCCCAGTCGTAGGCGAGGACATAGGTGTCCTTGATGGGCCCGGCCTCCAACGTGATCCGTACCTGCTCCGCGCGCCCGTCATCTCCGGTGGAGAGGACCTCGGCGGCGGTGATGCCCTCGGCCCATCCAGGGTATGCCGGAAAGTCGGCGATCACCGCCATGATCTCTGGTGCGGCGGCGCCGATCGTAATGCTCGAACTCGTGCGATCCGCCATCGCGGGCGTCCCTTCTTCGGCACTCGAACGTTTCCTGCGGGAGCGTAGCCGTTACCACTCCAGAACGTACGGAACGCCGCGAGCGCGAAAGTGCCCGACGTTGACGCATTCGGTGCGGCCGATCCGCGTCCGGCGTACGAGCGGCTGGTGGACGTGGCCGAACAGCACGTAGCGCGGCTGCGTGTCGCGGATGGCGTCCAGCACGGCCTCGCTGCCCCGCTCGAAGCGGCGCGCCACGGTGTCGTAGAGCAGTTCGGGCACGGCCGGCGGGATGTGGCAGCACAGGACGTCGACCTCGCCCACGGCCGCGACCTTCGCGGCGTAGGTCTCGTCGTCGATCTCGTGCGGCGTGCGGTACGGGGTGCGCAGGCCCCCGCCGACGAAGCCGAACCGCCAGCCGTCGAGGTCGACGGTCTGCCCGTCGAGCACGTGGTGGCCCTCACGGAGGTTCTCCGACCACATGCGAGGGATGTCGACGTTGCCGTACGTGAGGTAGGCCGGGGTGGGCATGGCGCCGAACAGCGCCTTGTACTGCCGGCGGACCGCCGCCTCGATGTGCGACCTCGGCTCGCCCTCCAGCGACGCCCACAGCCGCCCGGAGAACTCCCGCGCCTCGTCGAAGCGCTTCTGCGTGCGCAGGGAGATGAACGTGTCGGCGTGTCGTTCGCCGAACAGGTCGGCGAAGATGCCCTGGGCGTGGTCGTCGTAGTCGATGAAGAGGATGAGATCCCCGAGACAGACGAGCGCGTCGGCCCCGTCGCCGGCCGCGGCGAGCGCGTCCACGCGCCCGTGCACGTCGCTCACCACATGAACCCGCATAGGTGCACCCTACTTCCGCGAACCCCGTCCTCAGCCGAGCAGCGAGCCGACGAGCGAGCGGAGTGGGCGGTGAGGGACGAGCCGCCCGCGGAGCGAGTGAGGAGGCGAGCGCGACCATGGACACAGCAGCGGCCATGGACACGAGCAGCGAGCGGCGACCATCGACACGAGCGCGGCATCAGGTGCAGGAGGCGTCGACGACCGCACGCCATTCGCGTACGAGCGAGGCGTCGACCACCGAGGCGCCCGAGGCGTCGCGCCGCCGGACGGCCGCGCCGACGTGGAAGGCGTCCACCCCCGCCGCGGTGAGCACGGCCACGTGCTTGCGCCGCAGCCCGCCGCCGACCAGCATCAGCGGCGCGTACGCCGCGGCGCGCCGCAGCAGCGACTCCATGCCGGCGTCGACGCCGTGCGGGGACCCGGCGCAGAGCACGGCGTCGAGACCGGCCAGCTCTTCGATCGCCGGCCATGCCTCGTCGGCGCACACGGCGCTGTCGACGGCCCGGTGGAAGGTCCACGGCAGCGGCGCGACGGCCTCGGCCAGTTTCGTGGTGGCCGACGTGTCGACGGCGCCGGACGCCTCCAGGAAACCGAAGACGAATCCGTCCGCCCCGGCCTCGGCGTGCTCGGCCGCCACCCACCGCAGCCGGTCCAGCTCCGGGCCGTTCGTGCGGAACCCGGTCTTGGCCCGCAGCATGACGCGCATCGGCAGGGACGTGGCGCGGCGCATCCCGGCGACGACGCGAGGGTCGGGCGACAGTCCGCCGGCCCGCAGGTCCGCCACGACCTCGACCCGGTCGGCGCCTCCCTCTTCGGCGGCCTCCGCGTCGGCCTCGGTCTGTGTGATCACTTCGAGCAGCGACATCTTTCTCCCCCGATCGCCCCGCGAGCGCATTCTCGCGACGGCCGGGAGCCGTGCGGGCCGGATTGACCTGGTCTTTGTCCGGCCGGGCCGCTCCCATTCCCGCTACCGGACGCGATGCGACGGTGGTGAGGAAGCGCGCCGAGCGGTGATAAGAAGAAATGCGAGACGCGTCACCCGCCGGAGGCTACCGATCGGTAAGTAGACGCGGTACCGTCCGTGCAGTTCCTGGCCACCATGCCCGCAAAGGAGAGATCCGTGCGTGAGTTCAGCGTTCCCGCGCAGGTGACGATCGCCGGCTCGGCGAATCTGACCGAGACGCTTTTCTCCCGGGCGGCCGAGGAGCCCGGCCGTACGGTCTTCCGCCGCAAGGACGGTGCCGGATGGCGCGACGTCAGCGCCCGCGAGTTCGGCGACGAGGTCGCCCGGGTCGCCGAGGGCCTGGTCGCGGCCGGCATCGAGCCCGGCGACCGCGTCGCCCTCATGTCCCGCACCCGCTACGAGTGGACCGTCGCCGACTACGCCATCTGGACGGCCGGCGCGGTGACCGTGCCGATCTATGAGACCTCCTCCGCCTCGCAGATCCAGTGGATCATCGGCGACTCCGGCGCGAAGGCGATGTTCGTCGAGAGCGACGAGCACGAGAAGGCGGTGGCGTCCGTACGCGACGACCTGCCCGAGCTCGCCCACGTGTGGCGGGTCGATGCCCCGCCGTCCCGGCCGTCGGGCGAGGGCGACGAGGCGGTCGGCGCCGACCTGGACGAACGGCGTGCCTCCCGTACCTCCGGCGACCTGGCCACGGTCATCTACACCTCGGGCACGACGGGCCGGCCGAAGGGCTGTGAGATCACCCACGAGAACCTCCTCGCGACCGCGCGCAACACCATCGAGGGCGCCCTGACGGAGGTGTTCGGCCTGAGCGAGGGCTCGACGCTGCTGTTCCTCCCGCTCGCCCACGTGTTCGCCCGGCTCATCGAGGTCGGCTGCGTGGAGGCCGGCGTGGTCCTGGGCCACACCCCCGACCTGACCGACCTCGTCGGCGACCTCGAGTCGTTCCGCCCGACCTTCCTGCTCGCCGTGCCTCGCGTGTTCGAGAAGGTCTACAACGGGGCCGAGCAGAAGGCCGCCGCCGACGGCAAGGGCAGGATCTTCCGCATCGCCGCCGACACCGCGATCGACTACAGCCGGGCCGCCTCCCCGGGCCTGGGCCTGCGGCTGAAGCACGCGGTCTTCGACCGGCTCGTGTACACCAAGCTGCGGGCCGCGGTCGGCGGCCGGGTGACCCACGCCGTGTCCGGCGGCGCCGCCCTGGGCGAGCGCCTCGGCCACTTCTTCAACGGGGTCGGCATCACCATCCTCGAGGGGTACGGCCTGACCGAGACGACCGCGCCGATCGCGGTCAACCTGCCGAGCGACAACCGCATCGGCACGGTCGGCAAGCCCATCCCCGGCACCTCGGTGCGCATCGCCGACGACGGCGAGGTCCTGGCCAAGGGCCCGAACATCTTCGCCGGCTACTGGCACAACGAGGAGGCCACCAAGCAGGTCCTGGAGGACGGCTGGTTCCACACCGGCGACATCGGCGAGCTCGACGGCGACGGCTACCTGAAGATCACCGGCCGGAAGAAGGAGCTCATCGTCACCGCCGGCGGCAAGAACGTCGCCCCCGGCCCGCTGGAGGACCGGCTGCGCGCCCACCCGCTCGTCAGCCAGTGCCTCGTCGTCGGCGACGGCCGGAAGTTCATCGGCTGCCTCATCACGCTCGACCCCGAGGCGATCGAGCCGTGGAAGGAGGAGCACGGCAAGTCGTCGCTGTCGGCGGCCGAGCTGGCCGAGGACCCCGACCTCGTACGGGAGATCGACGCCGCAGTGGCCGAGACCAACGCGTCGGTGTCGCGGGCCGAGGCGATCAAGAAGTACCGGATCCTGGCGAACGACTTCACCGAGGAGACCGGGCACCTCACGCCGACCCTGAAGGTCAAGCGCAACGTCGTGCTCAAGGACTTCGCGGACGAGATCGAGGCGCTCTACTCCTAGCTTGGGCCCGTCGCGAAGGCCCGCCGTCCTGTTGCGCGGCGCCCAGGCGACGCCGTCAGGAGGCGAGGAGAAGGCGAAGGGCCGCCTCGGACGCCGAGCCGGGCTCGGCGGCGAAGACGGCCAGGCGCTGACCGGGCTGCTCCTGCAGCCGGAACACCTCCTCCGCCAGGGTCATCTCTCCCACCAGCGGATGCCGGAACGTCACCGTGACCGAGTGGCAGTCGCGTACGGGATGGCGCGCCCACATGGCCGCGAACTCCGCGCTGTTCATCGTCAGCTCCCCGACCAGCTCCGTCAGCGCCGGATCGTCCGGCCACTGTCCGGCGGCCTTGCGGAGGTAGGCCACCGTGTCACGTGCCTTGGCCGGCCACTCGGCGTACAGGTCGCGTGTGTGCGGCTCCAGGAAGACCAGACGAGCCATGTTCGGACGGTCGCCTGGCCGGTCCGGGGCGTCCAGGGCGAGATGGGGAGCCGGCAGCGCATGAGCGGGGCGGTTCCAGGCCAGGATGTCGGCCGCCCTGCCGAGGACGAGCGCCGGATTGACGTCCATCGAGCGCAGGACGGCGACCGTGGCGGGCCGCACGCGCTCGGGCCGGTACCGCCGCACGCCCTTACGCGGCGGCCCGGCCAGGCCGCGTAGGTGTGCCTGCTCCTCGTCGTCCAGCCGTAGCGCCCGCCCGATCGCGTCGAGTACGGCGTCTGAGGCGTTCACGCTCTGCCCCTGCTCCAACCGGGTGTAGTACGCCACGCTCACCCCGGTGAGCTGGGCGAGTTCTTCGCGGCGCAGTCCCGGGACACGGCGGCGCGATCCTGGTGCTGGCGCTCCTGCTCGGAACCCAGTTCATGCTGGCCGCCGACTTCTCCATCTTCAATGTCGCCCTGCCCGCCGTGGGCAGGGGCGTCGGGCTCGCCCTTGACACCCTGCAGTGGGTGGCCACCGCCTACGCCCTCCCTGCCGCGGGCTTCACGCTGCTGTTCGGACGGGTCGCCGACCTGGCGGGCCGACGCAGAATGCTGCTGATCGGACTCGGCCTGCTGGCCGCCGCCTCCGTGTACGGCGGGACGGCCCACACGCCCGTCGCGCTGCTGTCCGCCCGCGTCGTTCAGGGACTATCCACGGTGGCCGTCGTGGCCTATGTCGTCGCCGTCACCTCCGGCCTGCCCGACCACGAGCAGGGACTGGCCACCGGGCTGAGCGCGATGGCGCAACAGGTCGGCACGACCGTCGGCATCCCCCTGCTCAGCACGATCGCCACCGCGCCCGGGGGCATCCACTCGGCGGTCGGCGTGAACGCCGCGATCATCATGGCGGTGGCCCTGCTGGTCCGGCTCCTGGGACGCGTGCCCGCGGCCGGCTGAGTTCACGACGCGACGCCCCGCAGGACATCCCTGTGCCCGGCCACCTCGCCGGGGACGTCCGGGCGCGGCTGATGGCCACCATCGGCGGCTTCACCGCGCTGTACGGCAGCGGGCGTCCGTACCTGGGCCGCACCGCGCTGCTCGCGGTCGTCGCGGCGGCCGCGACCGGGTGGGCCGCGGTCCTCGTCGTCGCGGTGATCGCGGTGGCGGCGACCTGCTGTGCAACGCGCTCGCGGTCGGGCCGCCGGGGCCGTACATGTTCACACTGGCGTGCGCGGCCGTACGACGCGAGCACCGGCGCATCGGCCGCCGTACGCCGGGAGGCCGAGCGGCTGTGGCCGGCGGTGGTCGCGACGGAGCGGCCGGCGTACCGGCTGCCGGCCGCGTGCTGGGCGGCCGAACGGGACGGCGAGCCGGCCGTCCCCGGCGCGGCGGGCCTGCCCGCGACGCTGGCGGACCTGGCCGCGGCGGTACGCGAGGGCACCGGGCCACCGGAGGAGGGTGAGCCGCCGGAGTTCCTCGCCGAGGAGGTCGCGGCGGTACGCGAGTCGCTGTTCAGGGCCGAGACCGAACCGGCCCCGTAGGGTCCGGTCCCGCGTCGGCTCCTTGGGCCCCCGCTTGCCGGACCGCTTCCGGGACACGGCCTAGTCTGGCCGGTAATGCGGGTTCTGGATCCACTCGGCCTGGTCCTGCGGGCGGCCGGGGAAGAAGACCCGGCCGTCGTAGGAGACGCTGCCCGGGATCGGAAGGTCGCCCGGAATGCGCAGCGCCCCGACGATGTACCGCCGGTCGATGCCGCCGATGAACTTCACCTCGTCCTGTCCGCCGCCGATGTCGTAACCGCCGGGGGCATCGATCACGTACACCCACCGGTCGGCGCCTTTGCGCCGGAATTGGTTCGCGAACTCGATCGCGGTGTCCACCAGGCGAGAGGTGCAGATGAGCTCCGGGTCGGAGGCGAAGCCCCGCTCCCCTTTCTGCATCGCGAAACCTTCTTCGAAGATCCGCTCCGGTCCGCGGCGGTCCCCGCGGAACAGTGCGTTCCGGTCGAGCCGCCAGCCGACCTCCAATCGTCTCGGCTGCTCACCCGAGTAGTCACCGTTGTCACCCCAGTACTGGGGTGACTCCTCTTCATCGCGGTACCACTTGAGCAAGTCGTTGAGACGGGACGGATTCCCGTTCGCGGCGGCGGTGTGGTCGATCGGACCGGACGGCGGCGAACCGCCCGACAGCGGCCAGCGTTCGACCGGAGCGGCGTCGTCCCGCAGGAACCGTGGGCTCGCCGGCACCCGCGGCAGTGCGCGCAGCGCCGACGGCGCCTCCGCGACGTGGGACGCGGGATGCAGTTCGCCGTCCGCGCGCCGCAGCGCCCGCACCAGCTCGAGCGGATCGGCGTGCTGCCCGCGCACCTCGGCGTCGACGTGCCGGTAGACAGCGATCAGGTCGGGCACCGACAGACCGGGACGGACGCGGTTCGCCAGCCAATCGAGGAAGCCGACGCCACGCGGCAGGCTCCGCTCCCCGCCGGGGTCCATCGCGCGGTTCAGCTCGGCCACCGCGTGTACGGTCGGCTCGTCCTTACCGAGGCCCAGGCTGTCGGCGATCCGGCGGGCGGTCAGCAGGTCTGGGCCCAGTTCGCCGCGGGCACGCCGCAAGGCGGCGAGCATGCCATCGTGATCGCCCCTGAGACCGGGGAAGGACTTCTCCTCCGCGTACTTGTACAACTCGATCATGTCCCGCACGGCAAGATCACGGGATACACCGCGGGCCAGAGCGTAGAGGGCGGCGTCTCCCGGCCTCGGCCCGCCGTAGTCCACGCTCTCCTTTGCATACGCCCCGAGCCGGCCGTCGCGTGCCGCGAGCCCGAGGTCCCGCTCGGCCGCACCGGGATCCGGTACCTCGACCCGTTTCAGGGTGCTCACGATCCGGACCGTGTGGTCATCCCGCTCCGGAATCAGGAACACCTTCTGGGTCTCCCGGAACGCCTGGCGGTCCTGGTCCAGCCGGAAGGCCGGCACATCGTGGCGGGCCAGCGTGAGCAGGTCGGTGAGTTCGGCACGACTGCGCGCGTACGACGGCTCGAACCCCATCTCAAGGGCGTCTCGATGGAGGGCCAGCAGGTCGGCGACCGTGGCATCGGGACCGAGGACGTCGTGCGCGAGGTCGCGCAGCGGATAGGAGCCATGCGCGGGACCTCGCGCGGGGTCGTACGCCGGATCGCTGAGCACGGTCAGGTCGTGGATCACGCGTGTCGTGTGATGGTCGGCGTACCAGAGCCCGTAGTGGTCCGCGAGGGCGCGTGCCGAGTCCTCGCCCCCGGCCGCAGCGGACATGCGGACCGGCTCGGGGATGGGACGGACCGCCTCGCCGCGCACCTGTTCGATGAGATGCTCCAGCCCGGACCTGACGACGCGGGAGTCGCCGTCAGCCAGCCGCACCAGGCGCAGCACCGCGTCCTGGTCACTCCGCTCCCCGAATCCCGCTTCGTGCGCACGCGCGTCGCCGAGCCCGGCCGCGTGGGCGATCTCGACCAAGCGGCGATAGCTCGCCAGCATGTCCGGGCTGCCTCGAGTGAGGTGGTTCTGGATTATGCCCAGACCCCTCGCCTCGGCGTCGCTCAGCCCTCGCATCCCAACGGTACGGGCGAGGCGGCGGCCGATGCCCTCGAACGGGTCGTCGACCGGCCGGTCGTGGGCCGAACTCAGGATCTCGACGAGTTCGTCGCGGTCCCGCGCCCGCCACGGTTCGTGACCCAGCAGAACGGCGTCGTGGTGGAGGTTGAGCAGGTCGACGACCGAGGCGTCCCGTCCGATGACCTCGTGGGCGAGGTCGGTCAGCGGGCCGGTGCCCAGTGGGCGGTTCTCGCCCGGGCCGACGATCTCCGTGAGGCCGTGGAAGAAGTGGGCCGCGTCCCGGCCGGAGACCGCGGTCAAACCGTACTGCTCGGCGATCCGCCGCCCCGCGGACTCGGCGTTGCGACCCGGCTCCAGCGATGCGGGCACCATGGGGTCCGGTGCCACCGGGCCGCGCCCGTTCTCATGGCCGGCCGAGCCGTCGTGCGCGTCATGGTCCGTGGCCGGCGTCAGGTGCCCGGCTTCCCTGGCGACCGGGACGCCCTTGACCTCCAGCTCGGTAACCAGGCCCAGCCGGACCACGTCGCCTTCGCGCAGCCGGACGTTCTCGTCGTCTAGGAGGCGTCTCTCGTTGACGAAGGTTCCGTTGAGGGAACCCATGTCACGGACCCACGGAACTCCCGCCGCGTCGACGCTGAAGGTGGCGTGCACACGCGACACGTATTCGTCGTACGGCAGGGGCGAGTCGTAGCGGCTGCGCCCGAGCGACACCTTACCGTTGGGCGGAATCCGGAGGACCTCCGTGGCGCCTCCGATGGCCAGTGCGAGATCACCGGACGGTCCCAGCTCCTGGCGCGCGCGGAGGATCGCGGCGTCCAGCGCCGCGATCTCCGGGTCGGGATCGTGGTGATGCAGAACGGCCTGGTCGGCGACGCGGACGCTACCAGCCAGTTCGGCACGCCGCGCTTCGAGCGCGGCGATATGCACCAGCAGTCCGTCCTCCGAGAGCTTGGTGCGAAGCGGCCGTTCGGGTGCGGCCCCCGTGTCCGGGTGGCCCGCCGGTGCGTACGACTCCGCTCGGTGCTCCGTCCGAGGGCTCGGGACGCTCTCGTGGATGGAGATGGGCTGGGTGGTCGCGACAGGATCCGTCGGCTCACCGCGTTCGCGCGACTCGGTCCCGTCACGGTCGTCGGACCGCTCAAGATGATTCCCGCGGTCCGCCTGATCCACCGGTTCGCCCCGGCCCGTCGGGCCGATCGGCTCCTCCCGGTCTCGGGACTCCGACGGCACGGCCTCATTCGTTCGGCCGCCGTTCGCGGGCCGCGTCCCCTCGTCCGCGTGAGCAGAGGACTCCGGCCGGGCGACCAGGGGCGGACGCGGCGACCGGCTGCCGACCTTCGCTGATCCGTCGACGGTTCCCTTCACGGGCATGCCCGGCCGGTCACGGCCCGGTGTCGGCTCGTCACGGGGACCGTACTGCCTGGAGACCGGAGCGCTCGCCTCCCCGACGTGCCCGCCGACGACCGGCCCTCCGCTCCGGTCGTAGACGGGGCGGCTCTGGCCCGTGGCGCCCGCGTCCCGTACGAGCGGCGGGGCGTGCGGCACGTCCCCGGAGTCATGTGGAGCACTGGCGAGTTGCATGTCTCCGGAGCCGTGTCCCTCCGGCGAGGAGCCGGCGTCCGGCCGAGGGCCTCCCCCGCCTGTGGCGGGCGGCGCAGAGTGGTCGGCGGGCGGAACGTGGGCCGTGAGATCGGCGCCGACATCGGAGCCTTTTAGCGCGTGCATCACCTCGCCGTGGATGCCCATACCGGCGGACATCAACAGATCCTTGCCGACGTTGACTTCATCCCAGTGGACCGTGCCACCGTTATGGATCGCGTTCGCGGCGATGTCGTTGGCCACGAACACCGTGCTGTTGACGCCCATGTGGGTCGCCAGGCGGCCGGGGAGCGTGCCGGTGAGCATTTTGGCGAGCGAGTTTCCGTCCATCGCCGCCTCGCCCAGGCGCCGGTAGACGGCACCGGTCGCTCCACCGCCCGCGGCGCCGAGCAGCCCGCTCTCGGCAAGATCACCAAGGTCCAGGCCGTCCTGCAGGCCGTAACCCATCCGGGTCAGCTGGCCGACGAGGTTGAGCCCACCGACGAACCTCGCCCCGGACACGGCGGCCCGGCCCTCCGCAGTCCGGAGCATAGCCGCCAGGCGCATCCCCGCTGTGCGGGTTTTGGCCGTCGCGGTCGCCAGGTAGAACGGTCCCGCCGGAGTGGGCGCGAAGATCCGCGCGATCGCCCACAGCGTGAAGAGGTAGGCGCCCGACAGGTAGAACTGGGCCTTGCCAACCTTGATCTCCGTGGCCATGTAACGGCAGAACCCTGCCATCCCGCGGCAGGCATCCGCAGCGTCGGGTAGGTGCCCGCCGCCGCCCCTGGCCAGCCGGGCGAACGACTTGGTGAACGCCTCGATGTCGGCGCCGGCGTTGCCGGAGGTGATCTTCGTAGCGTGTGTTGAGGCGTGGCCGGTCACCGTGTCGACCACGTCGGCCATCCGCTCGAACGCTCTCGCCAGTTGCTCCATACCGGCCGCGTCACCGGCGGGCAGGCGGCACATCGTGACCATTTCCTCAAGGAGCGGCGCGATCTCCTCGTACCACGGCGGCGGTGGGTCGTCGCGTACCAGGCCGTCGGCCGCCGAGCCCACGACCGCCCGCAGCGCCGCCGACTCCGCCGCCGACCGACCGGCGTCCGTGAGGGTGAACCGCGGGTCGTCTCCGGTCTCGGCCCGGTGCCAGGTATGGGCCATGCGCACCGCGCCCACGGCGTGACCCTTCAATGCCACGGACAATTGGGCGACGCCATCCAGAAGCTCGTCCCTGGCCTGCCGGAATCCCAGGGAGTCTGGTGCCCCATCGAAGAAGTTCCGGCCCAATTCGTCGTCGCCCCAGGGCGAGCCCAAAGCGTTCAGAGCGTAGACGAGACCGACCAGCCCATGGGCCAGCATCGAGCCCGCGTCATTAATACCGCCGGCCGACTGTGCGATGAGCTCCGGAGATACAACGACCTCGCCGATGTCGGATCACCACCGCAATTCCATGATCACCGCTTTGGATCCCGACATGGTACGACACGGTGAGAAAGCCGACGCGGTATCTCCTGGGGGCCGTCCGTCACATCGCTAAGCGAACTCGGTGCAAGAGACTTTGCCCTCCGCGCGAAGGTCGCTCGTCGCCGACGCGGTGCTTCGCAGGTACTGGGCCCTAACCCTCCAGCAGCGCCGCGAAGCGGCGGGCCTGGACCTCCCAGCGCCACTCGTGCTCGATCCACGAGCGACCCTTCTGCCCCATCGCGGCCGCCTCGGCCCGGTTGGTCAGCAGGTCGATGACGGACTGGGCCACGGCGGCGTCCGAGTGGCCGTCGACGACCACGCCGGTCTCGCCGGCGAGCACGGCGTCCGGCGCGCCGCCGGAGTCGCCCGCGATGACCGGCAGCCCGGTCGCGGAGGCCTCCAGGTAGACGATGCCGAGCCCCTCGACGTCCAGGCCGGCCCGCCGGGTCCGGCACGGCATCGCGAAGACGTCGCCGGCGTCGTAGTGCGCGGGCAGTTCGTCCCACGGAACGGTGCCGGTGATCCACACCGACCCGGCCACGCCCGTCTCGTCGCGGAGCCGCTCCAGCGCCTTCCGGTACGGTCCGCCGCCGACGAGCAGCAGCGCGGCGTCCGGCACCGCGCGCGACACCCGGGGCCACGCCCGGATCAGGGTGTCCTGGCCCTTGCGCGGCACGAGGCGGGAGACGCAGACGACGACCGGCCGGTCTCCCAGGCCGTACCGCGCGCGGATCTCCTCGCCGCCGGCGCCGGCGCGGAACACCGTCTCGTCCACACCCGGCGCGAGCCGCCGCATGCGCGCCGCCGCGGACGGCGACAGGCCGCGGGCGATCCGTCCGCGGGTGTACTCCCCCAGGTAGGTGAGAACGTCGACGCCGTCGCCGATGCGACGCAGCAGGCCGCGGGCGCCCGGCAGCGACGCCCAGCCCGCCTCGTGGCCGTGCGTGAGGCCGACGATCCGGTCCGCGCCGGCGCGCCGCAGCGCGGGCGCCAGCAGGCCGAGCGGCGCCGCCGCCCCGAACACCACCGAGTCACAGCCCTCGGCCCGTACGATGCCGGCGGCCCGGCGCAGGACCGTGGGAAGCGGCAACATCAGCCGGCCGGGGTGGCGCACGACCGGGAAGGGCTGGGCGGCGTCGAAGTCCGCCGCGCCCTTCCACGCGGGCGCGTACACGATGACCGAACCGGGCGGCCGCCGTACGGCGAGGTTGTGCACGAAGGCCTGGATCCCGCCCGGCCGCGGCGGGAAGTCGTTGGTCACCACAAGCGTCTTCGTCATGAGTCCTCCTGCGTCGGAGGGAGTGACCACCACAGCGTGTCTTCGATTCCCTCGCTCCGCTCGGTCATGGCTTTGTCAGCATCGCAAGCGTGATCACATTTCGGTCCCGGCCCAGTGACCGGAACGAAACAGGGCGTTAATCTTTACAGGTGTCAACACGTGGCCGCCCTCACCCCGCCCGGCCTGCGAGAGATCGCTGCGGACCTGACGAGGCACGGCGGTGGAGTTCTCCACGGATATAGGAGGAGCCACCTTGACCGAGACCCCCTCAACCCCCGCGCCGGCGGCATCGTCCATCGCGGACCCCGGCCCGCTCGGCCTCGCCGCCTTCGCACTCACCACATTCCTCCTGTCGGCCAAGAACGCCGGCTGGACGGACGGCACCGACGCCTGGCTGGGCTACGCCTTCGCCTACGGCGGGCTCGTCCAGCTGCTCGCCGGCATGTGGGAGTTCCGCAACCGCAACGTCTTCGGTGCCACCGCGTTCTCCACGTACGGCGGCTTCTGGATCGGGCTGGGCCTGTACGTCCAGCTCGTCGCCCCGACGGCCGTCAAGGCCGGCGGAGCGAACGCCGAGTCGCTCATCCAGAACGACCTCGGCTGGATCCTGCTCGCCTTCGCCATCTTCAACACCTACATGTTGCTCTGGAGCACCCAGGTCAACGCGGCGGTGTTCGGCGTGTTCCTGACCCTTGAGGTCACCGAGATCGTCCTGTTCATCGGCAACCTGTCCCACAGCACCGGCACGGTCAAGCTCGGTGGGTGGATCGGTGTCCTGACCGCGCTCGTCGCCTGGTACACCTCGGCGGCCGGGGTGACCAACGGCATGCCGGGCAAGCTGTCCCTGCCGGTCGGCTCGCCGCTCGGCGGCCGCGCGGCCCCGGCCGAGCCGGTGATGGAGTAGTCGCATCCTTCTTCGCCGTGGCCGCGCTCACCGCGCGGTCACGGCGAAGTGCCGTTCACGAGCGGCGCGGGCACCGGCACGTGGTGGAGCCGGGCCCAGTCGCGGCCCATGGCGATCCGCTGCGGACCGGTCGGGTGGCTGTTCCACAGCGAGTACTCCAGTGCGTTCGGCGACAGGTCGTCGAGGTTGCGGGCGCTGAGCGAGCGCTGCATCCGCACGTACGTCTCCGGGTCACGCGTCAGATCGAGCGCGTGCATGTCGGCGCGGGCCTCGATGCGGCGGCTGACGAGGTTCTCCACCGGACCGGCGACCTGCAGGAGCACGGTGACCGCGGCGAGCAGCAGCGCCACCGACCGCGGGTCGGCCGGTGAGTCGGCCCCGGCGCGCCGCAGCAGCCGCGGGGAGGTCAGGACGAGGAAGAGCACGCAGACTCCGGCCGCCGCCCCGAGCGCGCCGACGAGGGTGCCGTGCAGCACGTCGTCGCGCTTGGCGTGGCCGAGCTCGTGCGCGACGATGAGCTCGATCTCCGCGCGCGGCTCGCTGGTGAGCAGCGTGTCGTAGACGACGATCCGGCGGGTGGAGCCGAAGCCGGAGACGTAGGCGTTCAGCTCGGTGGTCCGTTTGGAGGCGTCGGCGACGAGCACGTCGCCGACCGGCACGCCGTCCCGCCGCGCCATCGCGAGCAGGTCGGTGCGCAGCGGCCCGGCGGGCATCGAGTGGAACGAGTTGAACAGCGGCTCGACCAGCACCGGATAGCCGAACGACGCCGCCGCGACGAGCACGAACCCGCCCGCGGCCGCCCCCGCCCACCAGCGGCGCGGGAATCGGCGGACCAGCAGGTGCACGCCGAGCAGCACGACGATCCAGATGACGAGGGTGACGCCGAGCGAGGTGAGCTGGTCGGTGAACCAGCCGCCCCAGTGCTCGGTGGACAGCCCGTACCGGCGCAGCACGGTCTGGGACCACACGTCGAACGGCAGGCCGGCGAGCCGGGTCAGCACCGCGAGCACCACCGCGACGCCGACCAGCCGCAGCGGCCACCGCCGCAGGGGCCGCGTGACCGGGCCGAGCAGCCGCGCGCCCAGGGGTGTCAGCCCGAGCAGGAGCACGACCAGGAGCCCGGCGGCGAGCCCGGCGTACGCGGGCGGGTCGAGGGCCCTGTTGAAGGCGTCGCCGCGGCCGATCTGCGCGCGCGTGAAGTCGAGCGCCGGGTCGGCCGGCCGGCCGGCGCCGGGCAGCGGATGCCAGGGAGTCGTCACGAGGATCACCACCGCCAGCAGCGCGCACAGGACCACGGCGGCGATCGCCGCCCCGCGCCGATCCGGCGCGGGACCGGGCCCCTCCTCCGCCTCGGCCACGACCGCGGTCCCGGCCGTACGACGTGCGTTCACCCCGTGCTCCTCACCTGACTGCCTCATCCGCGACTCACGCCGGTCCGCAGCGGACGGACGCGGCGGAGCGCACTGTCTCGACGACGCGGATCACCCGAGTTCACCCGCCTTGCCTCGCCGGTACGACGTGCACACACCCCGTGCTCCTCACCTGACCGCCTCGTCCGCCGCTCACGCGAGCTCGCGGCGGACGTACGCACGCCACAGGGCGACGAACCGGTCGGTGCCGACGCCCAGGACGCTGCGGAGCGCGCGGTCCTGGAGGCGCGGGTCGCCCGAGTCCTCCGGCTCCGCCTCGGCCGTACGGTAGAGCCGGACGAGCCGGTCCTCACCGTAGCGTTCGGCGACCATGCGGCAGGCGAGCCACGCCTCCTCGTACGCCGCCGAGAGCCGGTCGCCCGAGCCGGCGAACTCCGTGGCGCCCGGCAGGGTGGCCGGGACGCCGCCGGTGGCGATGAGGTCGGCCAGTTCGCGGCCGGCCGCCCTGGTCGGGACGCCCGCCTTCTTGTAGCCGACGTAGTCGGCGAGTCCTTCGATCAGCCACATCGGCGTCTTGCCGTCGCGCGCCCCGCCCATGGCGACGTGCACGAGTTCGTGGGTCAGGACGACGCGCCGGCCCAGGGCGGTGAGCCGGCCGAACGCGGTGGGGGTGATGACGAGGCGGTCCTCTCCCGTACCCTGGCCGCCCTCGTCCCCGGTGACCGCGGCCAGCGCGGCGATGTCGCCGAGGTTGCGCACGTCTCCCGCGAGCTCTTCGGCCTTCTGCTCGGTGGCGGGGACGAGCGCCACGGCGTGCCGGGCCCACCGGTCGCCGACGACGCCGGAGACGGCGCCGACTCCCTCGTCGAGACGGGCGGCGATGTCGCGGAGCTCGGCGGTACGGGCGGCGGGGAGCTCGCCGGCCACGGCTCCGTCCTCGGCGAGCACGAGGCTGCGGCGTCCGTGGACCACGGTGAGGCCGCCGCTGTTCCAGATCTGCGGGTCGTCGCGCAGGCCGTGCGCCGCGCCGTCGCCGGAGACCATCCAGCCGGTGCCCGGGCGCCGGTCGAAGGTCAGGTATTCGGTGTAGACGAGGTCGCGGCGGTCGAAGCCGCGCAGCCGGTAGGTGAGCCTGAGCCGGGCCGTCCAGCCGTCATCGGCCGCCACGGCGGGACGCGTGTCGGCCAGGGACTCCCTCCAGGCGGAGAGAGGCACCTTGGCCAGGTTGTCGAAGAGCACCTGCTGCCCGGCGCGGAACGCCTGTCCCGACGGGTCGACGGTGGCGAGGAACGCGGCACGGTCGCGGGCGAGAACGGCCCGCGAGCGGCGCTGGAGCAGGGCGTTCACCGTGGCGACGCTGGGGGCGGACAGCGCCCCGGCGACCGGCCGGGAAGACGCGGCGGCGGCCCGGCCCGCACCGTCGTGGAACGCGAGGTAACCGACCGCGACGGCGAGATTGGCCACGATCGCCAACCCGGCGAGCCCGGCGAACATGGCCGACGCGGTGGTCACCCGCGAGTCCGCGTTCCCCTTGGCCGGCATGCGCGCGATCCTAGTCGCCACGACCGGGTGCCCCGCCGATGACGCCCACCGTCACTGAGCGACCGCCGGGCCCGGCCTCGCGGACGGGCGCCGGCGGTCGTCGTACGGCGGGTGCGTCAGGTTCAGTACGGTCGGGTGGCACCGTTGAAGTGTGCCCGGTAGTAGCTGTTGAGCAGCACCTGCTTGATGCGCGTGCCGGAGTGGGCGGCGTGGATCATGTAGATCTTCTTGCCCTTGACCTTCGAGACGATGCCCGTGTGGCCGTCGCCGTAGAAGTACACCAGGTCTCCGGTGGCGAGGTCGGAGAACTTCACGTGCCGCTTGATGTGCTGGTGCTGGGCGTCCGCGGTGCGCGGGAGCCGTACTCCGGCCTTGCGGTAGACGTACTGGACCAGACCGGAGCAGTCGAAACTGCTCGGGCCGCTGCCACCGTAGCGGTACGGCTTGCCGATCTGCTTACGGGCTGCGGCGACCGCCTTCAGCCCGACCTTGTGTCGCTTGCTCCAAGACGTCTGCTTCGTCGTCGCGCTCGTGGCCGCCGTGGGGGTGGCGACCGGGGTGGTCACCGGGTTGGCGACCGGAGTGACGGTCGTGACGGCGTCCGATGAGGCGGACGCCGTCGAGGCCGTCAGGACCGTCGGCGCGAGGACCGCGCCCGCGGCCAGCATTCCGCCGGCGAGGCGGACGCGCTTCGGCGAAGCGGTCGAGGGGGTGCGAGACAGGGTTCTCTCCTTCCGTGTGCGCCTACCGGGTTAGCTGACGGGTTCGGGCTGGAAGAAGCCGCCCTACGGTCCGCCCGGCGCACCACGCCGCACCACGGCCCGTTCGCCGCACTACGGTCTGCTGTGATGGCGCAGGCGCACCGACTCACCCCTGGGGATCTGCGCCTTCGCGCGCATGTGGGTCCCCGGCTCCGCGTGCCCGCGGACTCGGCGCTCGCGGCCGCCGGACGCGCCCTCTCACCGGGCGGTTCTCACTGTGGCCGGCCGCTTATCTCTGCATTCCGGAAAGCCGAGAGGAAAGTCGCCCGGCGGAATGTGTTCCACAACACATCCAAAGCGGAGGACGAATTCCCTCGTGATGGCCGCATGCGACACATGGGGCGTATCGCATAACTCGGCGCACGCTAACAAGGCACCAATGAATGCGCAAATTTGTCGCCAGAGCGTACGAGAGGAATTACCTAAGGTGAATTGGCCCCGACCGAAACAGGCCCTCTGGGCATCGCCAGAGGGCCTGTGAGGTTCGGGTCGGTCAGAGCAGGCGACCGCCGCCGTAGTACACCTGGCTGTAGTACGCGTCACTGAGGCTGGAGATCTTCACCACATCGCCGGTGTGCGGCGCCTGGATGAACTTGCCGTTGCCGACGTACATGCCCATGTGGTCGTTGTTGCTGAAGAAGACGAGGTCTCCCGGCTGGAGGTCGGCCTTCGCCACGCGCCGGCTCGCGCTGTACTGGTTCGGCACGTAGTGGCTGAGGTTGATGCCGATCTGCTTGTAGGCCATCATCGTCAGGCCCGAGCAGTCGAAGACGTTCGGGCCGGCGCCACCGAAGACGTACGGCTTGCCGAGCTGCGCGCAGGCGTACCTCAGCACCGTCTCGGCGCGGCCGGTCGCCAGGATCGAGCAGTTGGCCTTGGACGAGCCCGGGTCGATGTTGGCGCCCAGCTTGTCGATCAGGCGCAGCTGCTTCCTGATGGCCGAGTTGGCCGCCGACCGCTGCTTGTCGACCTGGTCCTTCTGCTGCTTGAGCTGCTCGGCCGCCTGCTCCGCCAGCGCCTTCTGCCGCTCCAGCCGCTGCGCGGACGCCAGGAACTGGTTCAGCTCCGCCGCGCGATTGCTGGAGACCTTGGTGAAGGCCGTCATCTGGTCGAGCACGGACTCAGGGTCCTTGGCCGACACGAACTGCGGGATGTCCCCTCCCGCGCCGCCCTCCTTGTACGCCGCGGCGGCGAGCTGGGCGACCCGGGTGTGCAGCTGGTTGAACGTCTCCTGCTCGACCGTGACGGAGGACTTGAGCGCCTTGAGGTGGCTCTGCGCGGCCTTCCAGTCCTCCTTGGCCTTGTTGTACTGGTTGGCCAGCTGGTCCACCTGGTCGTTGAGCTTGGCGAGCTGCTGCTTGGCGGCGCTCAGCGAGGGAGTGGGCTTCGCCTGGGCGGGGCTGGCGGGCAGGACGAGCCCGGCGACAACGGCCGCTCCGGCGGTGCCGACGATCCAACGACTGGTTCTGGACATGGTTGAACGCTTCATCTCCACTGTGGTCAGCCCCTTACGGACGGCCGGCGCCGTAGAAGTTGGAGCTGTAGTAGCCGCTCAGGCTCTCGATTTGGACGACCGTGCCCGTGTGCGGCGCGTGGATGAACTGGTTGTTGCCGACGTACATCCCGACGTGGTTCAGGTTGTCGAAGAAGACCAGGTCACCGGGCTGGAGGTCCGAGCGCGCCACGCGGCGGGTGGCGTTGTACTGGTCCGGCACGACGCGGGGAAGGCTGACGCCGGCGTGCCGCCAGGCCATCATCATGAGCCCGGAGCAGTCGTAGCCGGAGTTGTACGGGCCGGTGCCGCCGTACTTGTACGGGGCGCCCTTCTGCTGGTACGCGTACTCGAGAGCGAGGCGGGCGGGGCCGGACGCCGGCCCGTTGTAGGTGCCGCCATGGCCGCCGGACGAGGTGCTGCCCCCGCCGAGCCTGTTGACCAGGGACTGCTGCTGCCTGGCCTGCTTCTTCAGCTTGTCGAGCTGCGCCTTCTCGGACTTCAGCTTCGAACTGAGGTCGGCGGCGGCCTGCTGCGCCTGCGCCTTCTGGCGCTGCAGCAGCTGGGCCGCGTTGAGGAACTGGGTGACCTCGGTCGACCGGTTGTGCGCGACCTGCGTGAAGACCGAGATCTGGTCGAGAACGTCCGACGGGTTGTTCGACGACACGAGGTTCGGAATGTCGCCGGAGTCGCCGCTCTTGTACGCGGCGGCGGCAAGCTGCGCGACCCGCTCGCGGAGGCGCTCGTAGGTCTTCTGGTCCTCGGCGACCGACTTGTTCAGGGCGTCGTACTTCTTCTTGGCGGCCTGGCGCTGTTCCTTGGCCTTGTTGTAGACGTTGTCCTGGTGGTCAACCTGAGAATTAAGCTTCTTGAGCTTGGCCTGGCTCTCTTTCAGCGTCGGTTTCGGCGCTGCTTCGGCCGGCACGGACGGCAGTACCAACGCCGCCGATGCTGCTACGCACAGTGTCGCCAGGGCACGCGCCCCGACTCTGCCTCCCGGCAGCCAACCGGCGGTGGCACCGCCGGAACTGCGCTGTGTCGCCACGATTGCGGCACGCCCCTCTCCCAAGGACCGCCTACCGGGTTAGCTGACGGATTCGGGCGTGGAAGGCGCCCTACGGAACGCGAACGCTCCGATTCACCCCTGGAACCTGGTTCCCCGGCTCGGTACGGCATGGGCGGCCTTCGGCGGAAGGTCCCCGGGGTTGCCGTGACGACTCGGCGGGAGTCTGTCGCCGTCGCCTGGGGGGCGACGAACGAGCGACTGACTCAGCGCGTGAGACTAGTCAAGTATCACCCTGGTAACAACCGCTTCTACGGGAATACTCGCAATTTCCGTCAATCTGGCAGCAGGGTGCGCACGGGTGATTACGAGGCGCGCTCATCGGAGATCGTCAGGCGGAGCGGCGGAAGCATGCCGCCCTCCGCGAGAACATCCAGCGCACGGCGCTCACCGTCGCTGATCTCCACGGCCGCGACCGGATCGGTCAGCATGAACGAGATCACGCAGTCCGCGCACCCGACGTTGCGTACCTCACACTTTTCGCAGTCGACGAGCATCGTGCCTCCTCGTGTCGGCGTCATGACACAGACGGTAGGAGGAGGCAGTGACAGAATCGTGCCGACAGAACCAGCTACGGAACCGGATCACGTGCGGTTGAGGCGCCTCAGCAGCAGTGACGCGGGCGCGGGCCGCGCGTCGGCGCGGCGGGCGGCGTCGCACACCTCCTGGTCGGAGGAGATGACCACCACCGCACGCCCGCTCGGCTCCGCGCGTACGAGCTGGCCGATGAGGTCGTCGGCGGTCTGGCCGGGCGCGCTGAACAGCACCCGCACCCCGCGCGGCGCCTGCACCGCGACCGGGGCGTCCAGCTCGGCGCCGTCGAACACCACGGTCACCTCGGCCTTGGTCTGGGCGTGCAGGACGCCGACGCCCGACACGAGGCGGGACCGCTGGTCCGACAGGGGAAGGTCGCCGTAACCGGTCTTGGTGACGTTGTAGCCGTCGATGATGAGGTGCACCTGCGGCAGCGTGAGGAGCTGGTCGAGCAGCGCGGGGTCGCTGTCGGCCAGCGCACGGCCCGGCAGCGTGCGGTGGCCGGGCCGCTGGGGCGCGACCGCCACGACGTTGTCGGCCGGCCGGGTGATGCCGGTCGGCAGCCCGATCTCCTCGCGCAGGCCCCGAGCCGCGTCGGTCAGGGCGTCGAGCAGCACCCGCAGCCGCGTGTCGTCGAGGTTGCGCCCCTCGCGGGCGGCGCGGCGGGCGTTCTCGGCGGCCGACTCGGCCTGCGACAGCCGGGCCCGCAGCCGGCGCAGCTCCGTCTCGGCGGCGGCCGCCGCGGCCGTGGCGGCGGCGCGGTCCTCCCCCGCCTGGCGGTCCAGCTCCTCCGCCCGCGCGTGCTCGCGCTTGGCGCGCGTGCGGCTCTCGTGCAGCTTCTTGCGCAGCTCGGCGTTCTCCGCCCGTGAGGCGCGCAGTTCGGCGCGGAGCTTCTCGATCTCCTCCGAGCGTGTCGCCTTGGCCGCCGCGATCTGCTCCTGGAGCTCGGCCACCTTGCGGATCGTCTCGGCCTCGTCGGCCGCGAGGGCGGAGCGTTCGAGATCGCGCCGCGCCGTCTCCACCCGCTCGGTCCAGCCCGCCGGTCGCATGAGGTACGCGAGGGCGGCAACGGTCACCGGGTCGGCCGCGGCCGGAACCGTACCCGACTCGAGCGCCGCCGCCAGCTCGGCCTGGTCCTCGCGGGCGGACTCGGCGACGCGCTCGCGGAACACGTCGTCCTTCGCCAGCTGGGCGGCGATCGGCGTGGCCGCCAGCCGGGCCCGGCGGCGTGGCTCGAACCGCGCGACGCGCCGCAGCGGCGCCGGGACCTGATCGCCCGGCAGC
The DNA here is from genome assembly GCF_050936355.1 of Actinoallomurus sp. CA-142502. NCBI lineage: Bacteria > Bacillati > Actinomycetota > Actinomycetes > Streptosporangiales > Thermomonosporaceae > Actinoallomurus > Actinoallomurus sp. CA-142502. Next base: position 3,865,848 of record NZ_JBNJMY010000001.1, on the reverse strand, counting down.
ACGCCGACGGCGTACGCGGCGATCTCGACCACGCGTTGCCGGACCGCCTCTGGCAACGGCTGATCGAGATGCTCACCCGGGCCGGTGTCGATGATCTTTCTCCTCACGCGTGGTCGGGTCGCGCGTCCGGCGAACATACCGCCGGCTCGCCCGTACCGCCGTCGCTGCCCAGCGTAGACGGCAGGACACCCCGGAGTAGGCGATCCTCCGACGAATGCCCCGCGCCTCGTCGCCGGCCCCTCCCGAGAGGCGTCGCGGGGGCCGGCTTGTCGGTGCCCGCCCGTACGGTGCCAGCCATGGCCCCCGTTGGCCCTGCCGTGCAGGGCACCCTCGACGATCTCGGCACCCCCCTCATCGGAGTGACCTTCGTGGTCGTCGACCTGGAGACCACCGGCGGGTCGGCACGCGACGACGCCATCACCGAGATCGGCGCGGTGAAGGTGCGCGGCGGCGAGATTCTGGGCGAGTTCGGCACGCTCGTCGACCCGGGCATGCCGATCCCGCCGTTCATCACCGTGCTGACCGGCATCACCCAGCAGATGGTCGTCGCGGCGCCGCCCGTCGAGCAGGTCCTGCCGGCGTTCCTGGAGTTCGCGCGCGGAGCCGTGCTGGTGGCGCACAACGCGCCGTTCGACATGGGCTTCCTCAAGGCCGCGTGCGCCGCGCAGGAGCGTCCCTGGCCCGCGCCGGCCGTCGTCGACACGGCCGACCTGGCGCGGCGGCTGCTCACCCGCGACGAGGTGCCCAACTGCAAGCTGTCCACGCTCGCCCGGTTCTTCCGTACGGCCACCGAGCCGTGCCACCGGGCCCTCGCCGACGCCAAGGCGACGGTCGACGTGCTGCACGGGCTGTTCGAGCGCGCCGGCGCGTTCGGCGTGGAGTCGCTGGAGGAGCTGATGAGCTTCTCCCGGGCCCCGACGCCGGAGCAGCGGCGCAAGCGCCACCTCGCCGACGCGGTGCCGGCCTCGCCGGGCGTCTACATCTTCGAGGACGCGCGCGGCGAGCCGCTCTACGTCGGCAAGAGCGGCCGGTTGCGCACGCGCGTCCGCTCCTACTTCACCGCCTCCGAGACGCGCCGGGGCATCCGCGAGATGATCGGCATCGCCGAGCGGGTGCGCACCATCGTCTGCGCCAGCGCGCTGGAGGCCGAGGTGCGCGAGCTGCGCCTGATCGCCGCGCACAAGCCGCGCTACAACCGCCGCTCGCGCCATCCCGAGCGCGCCGTGTGGCTCAAGCTGACCTCCGAGCCGTTCCCCCGGCTGTCCATCGTCCGCGAGGTGCGCGACGACGACAGCGTCTACCTGGGCCCGTTCGGCAGCACGCGCGTCGCCGAGGAGGCCCGCGCGGCCGTGCACGACGCCGTGCCGCTGCGCCAGTGCACGCAACGGCTGACCGTGCGGGTGATCTCCGAGGGCCGGGCCGGCACGTGCGTGCTCGGCGAGCTCGGCCGGTGCGGGGCTCCCTGTGAGGGACGGCAGAGCCCCGAGGCGTACGCCGAGCACGCCGCCCACGCCCGCGCGATCCTCACCGGCGACGTCCGCCCGGTGGTGACCGCGGCGCGCGCCCGCATCGACCGGCTCGCCGAGCAGCTCCGCTACGAGGAGGCCGCCGCCCTCCGCGACCGGCTGGCCGCCTTCGTCCGGGGGGCGGCGCGCTGCCAGCGGCTGTCCTCCCTCGCCGGCATCGCCCAGCTCGTCGCCGCCCGGCCCGCCTTCGACGGCGGCTGGGAGCTGCACGTCGTACGGCACGGCCGGCTCGCCGCCGCGGGCACCGTCCCGCCCTACGCCCATCCGATGCCCTACGTCGAGGCGCTCGTCGCCACGGCCGAGACCGTACGGCCCGGTCCGGGCGCCGCGCCGCGGGCCTCCGCGGAGGAGATGGAGTGCGTCCTGCGCTGGCTCGACTCCCCCGGCGTACGCCTGGTCGAGGTGGACGGCACGTGGAGCTGCCCGGCCCACGGCGCCGAGAGCGTGCGGCGCTGGATCGACGACGCGTATCGCGACACCGATTCCCGTATGGTTGACCGGGCCGGACGGCCGACGCGTTAGGAGTGGGAGTGGCGCTGCCGCTGTACGACAACCAGCCGACACGGCGCGCGCCGCTGGTCACCTATCTCCTCATCGCGGTCAACGTCGTCGTCTTCCTCCTCTCGCCGATCGCCTCGATCGGCCACGGCGGCGAGAGCCGTCTCCAGCGCAACTGCGAGCAGACGACGTTCCTGCTCAAGTACGGCGCGATCCCCAAGGAGATGATCGACGACCGGCAGGCGCCGGTGCCGGACGAGGTCGCCTCCGCCTGCCACCCCGCGCCGTACCACAAGCGCCCATGGCTGTCCGCGCTGTCGTCGATGTTCCTGCACGGCGGCGTCACGCACATCCTCGGCAACATGGTCTACCTGTTCATCTTCGGCGCCGCCACCGAAGACCGGCTGGGCCGCCTGCGGTTCCTCCTCTTCTACCTGCTCGTGGGCTACATCGCGGCGTACGGCTTCGCCGTGACCTACCCCGGCTCGATGACGCCGCTGGTGGGGGCCTCGGGGGCGATCGCCGGCGTGCTCGGCTCCCACCTGGTGCTCTACCCGCGCTCGAAGACGATCGCGCTGGTCCTGTCGTTTCTGCCGTTCCGGCTGCCCTCCTGGACCCTGCTGGTGCAGTTCTTCGTGTTCCAGTGGTTCAGCCTCGGCGACCAGAGCCAGACCGCCTATGTCGCGCACATCTACGGGTTCGTCGCGGGGATGATCTGCGGCCTGCTCGTACGACGAGGCGGCTTCGCCCGCAAGTCGGCGGCCCTCAGCTGGCGGTGAAAACCGCTCTACTAGGCTTTCCGCCACGGCCGGCTCGACCTATCGCAGGAGGACCTCTTGATCACCGCCATCGTGCTCATCAAGGCCGACGTCTCGCGCATCCCCGAGGTCGCCGAGACCATCGCCGGGCTCGAAGGGGTCAGCGAGGTCTACTCGGTGACGGGCGAGTTCGACCTGGTCGCGCTCGTGCGGGTCCGCCAGTACGAGCAGATCGCCGACGTCATCCCGGGCCGCCTCAACAAGGTCGCCGGGGTCACGCACACCGAGACCCACATCGCCTTCCGCACCTACTCCCAGCACGACCTGGAGGCCGCCTTCGCGCTCGGCCTCCCCGACGCCGACTGAGCCCCTGCCGCTCGACGGTCGGTCAGGCGGGCAGGCTTCGCTCCGCCGCCTCGACGGTCTGTTCGAGCAGGACGGCGATGGTCATCGGGCCGACGCCGCCGGGCACCGGGGTGATGAGGCTCGCGCGGGTCCTCGCCGTCTCGAAGTCGACGTCGCCGACGTTGCCCGCGTTGTAGCCGGCGTCGATGACGACCGCGCCGGGCTTGACGTCCTCGCCCCGGACGAACCTCGGCCGTCCCACGGCCGCCACGACGACGTCCGCCTCCCGCACGAGCGCCCCCACGTCGGCGGTACGGGAATGGCAGTACGTGACCGTCGCGTCGCGGCCGAGCAGCAGCATCCCGGCCGGCCGGCCCAGGATGGCGCTCCGGCCGACGACGACCGCGTGCCGGCCCGCGAGGTCGACCTCGTACTCCTCCAGCAGCCGCATGATCCCGCCGGGCGTGCAGGACACGAAGCCCGGCAGGCCGAAGCTCATCGCGGCGAAGGACCGCATGGTGACGCCGTCGACGTCCTTGGCCGGGTCGATCGCCTCGAACGCGGCCCGCTCGTCGATGTGCGGCCCGGCCGGATGCTGCAGGAGGATGCCGTCCACGCCCGGGTCCTCCGACAGAGCGGTGATCGTGGCGACCAGCTCTGCCGTCGTCGTGGCGGCCGGCAGCGGAACGTGGCGGGAGGTGATGCCCACCGACTCGCACCGGGCGCGCTTCATCCGGACGTAGGTCACGGAGGCGGGGTCATCGCCGACCAGCACGGTGACCAGGCACGGGGCCGTGCCGCGCCGCCGGGTGACCGCCGCCGCGCGTGCGGTGGTGCGCTCGGTGATGCGACGGGCGAGGGCGGTGCCGTCCATGAGACGGGCGCTGTGCGTCGTGGACATCGGGTCGCTCCTGGGTGTCACGGTGGATCGGCCCAGGCGCACGGCACTCGGTGTCCGGGCCGCTCCCCGGTGGTGACTCCACCTTCAGCGCCAGTCACGGCCCGCAGGGCACAAGCGTAGCCGTTCCCGCCCCCGAGCGGCCCGCTCACGGCCGAAGGCCCGCCACCGCGATGCGGTGACGGGCCTTCGGGACGTACGGGTCAGCCGCGGCTGAGCTCGCGGTGTTCGCCGCCCTCGGTCTCCGGGTGCTTGACGACGGCGTCACCGTCGTCGTCGCCCGGCGCACCGGGCTCACCAGGGCCGTGACCGGCCGCGTGACCGTTGCCGATCGGGATGTCGTCGGCCGCGAAGGCGCCGTTCAGCGCCCGGCGGGCCCGGCCGAGCGGACCGCGGGAGGCCGGCGACGGGATGCCGTTCTCGTCCTCCTCCTGCCCCGCGATGAGCGCCGGCGCCGCCGGCTTGCTCGCGAGGACCGCCTCGGCGTCGTCCTTGACCGGCTCGTGGACCTCGATGAACTCGCCGCTCGGCAGCATCTTGATGATGCCGGACTCGACGCCGTGGCCGTACTCCGCCGCGTCCTTGCGCTGCAGGCCCAGGCAGATGCGCTTGGTCACGATGTAGGCGATGACCGGGCCGATGAAGACCGCGAAGCGGAAGAACCACGTCGTCTGGTACAGCGAGATGTGGAACTTGTCGGCCAGGACGTCGTTGCCTCCCGCCAGCCACAGCAGCCCGTAGAAGGCGACGGCGGCCATGCCGACCGCGGTGCGGAACGGCGCGTTACGCGGCCGGTCGGCGATGTGGTGGATGCGCCGGTCGCCGGTCGCCCACTGCTCGACGAACGGCCAGACGGCGGCCCCCGTCATGATCAGGCCCAGTGGCACGAGCGCCGGCACCAGGACGTTCCAGGAGACCGTGTGGCCCCAGAGGTTCGTCTCCCAGTTGGGCATGATGCGCAGCGCGCCCTCGAGGAAGCCCATGTAGAAGTCGGGCTGTGAACCGGCCGTGATGGAGTCCGGGGTGTACGGACCGAACAGCCAGATCGGGTTGATCTGAGCGAACGTCCCCAGGAGGGCGACGACCATGAAGGTGAAGACGAAGAACGCGGTGGTCTTGATGAGGAACACCGGGTAGAACGGCTTGCCCATCACGGACTTCTCCTCCCGGTTCTTACCCGGGAACTGCGTGTGCCCCTGGAACCACAGGATCATGAAGTGCGCCGCGACCAGCGCCAGCAGGATGCCCGGGATGAGGAGCACGTGCACGGTGTAGAGCCGTGGGATGAAGTCCTGGCCGGGGAACTCGCCCCCGAAGGCGAAGAAGTACAGGTAGCTGCCGACGATCGGGATCGACTGCAGCACGCCCTGGGTGATGCGCAGACCCGTGCCGGACAGCAGGTCGTCCGGCAGTGAGTAACCGAACAGGCCCTCGAGGATGGCCACGGTGAACATCGTGATGCCGATGAGCCAGTTGATCTCACGCGGCTTGCGGTAGGCGCCGGTGAAGAAGACCCGGAGCATGTGCGCCATGATCGACCCGAGGAACAGGATCGCCGACCAGTGGTGGATCTGGCGCATGAGCAGGCCACCGCGGACGTCGAAGCTGATGTGCAGCGTCGAGCTGTACGCCTCGCTCATGCTGACGCCGTTGAGCTTCGTGTAGCTGCCGTGGTACACGACCTCGGACATGCTCGGTTTGAACCACAGCGTGAGGAAGGTGCCGCTGAGCAGCAGGATGATGAACGAGTACAGCGCGATCTCGCCCAGCATGAACGACCAGTGGTCGGGGAAGACCTTCTTCATCTTGCCGCGGAGGAACCCGGCGGTGGCGAAGCGTTCGTCGGCGAAACCAATCGCGCCGTCGATGGCCTTGGGAGGTGTCGTCGTGCTCATTTCGCCGCTCCTCGCTCGCCGCGCGGTTCACCGATCGGTGCGTGCCGCGAGCCGTCGCATCGGATGCGTGCAGGGGTGAGGGTCATGTCGTTCATACCTTCGGCCTCCCGCGTTCCCAGAAGCTCGGGCCGACCGGCTCGTGGAAGTCACTCGCGGCGATGAGGTAACCCTCGGAGTCGACGCCGATGGGCAACTGCGGAAGCGGACGGGCCGCCGGGCCGAAGATGACCTTGGCGCTGTCAAGCGCGTCGAAGGTCGACTGGTGGCACGGGCACAGGATGTGGTGCGTGGTCTGCTCGTACAGGGCCGCCGGGCAGCCCACGTGCGTGCAGATCTTGGAGTAGGCGACGATGCCGCCCACGTTCCAGTTCTCCCGGCCCTTCTTGACCTTGAGCTGGTCCTCCGGGAGGTTCAGCAGCAGGACCGTGCTCGTCGCGATCTCATTGAGGTTGTCCTCGGAGCCCTCCGGGACGACCGTGATGATGCCGCCCGGAGAGTTGAAGTCGGCCGCCTTCAGCGGCTGCCCGGTGCCGTCGACGACGAGGCGGGTGCCCTGCTTCCAGGCCGTGTGGCGCAGCTTCTTCTCCGGCAGCGGGCCGAGGTCGCGCAGCAGGATGAGCGGGAGCAGGCCGAGCGGCGCGGCGGCGAGCAGCAGCGTGCGGCGCAGCAGCCGGCGCTTGAGCAGGCCGCTCTCGTCGGTGCCCTCCTGGAAGTACTGGTTGAAGACCTGGCGGTCCTCCGGCGTCGAGGACAGCGCGTGCCGCTCCTGGACGATCTCCTTGGTGGTCACCAGGTGACGCACCCAGATGGTCATCCCGACCGCGAGCCCGAGGAAGACGACCGTCAGCGCGGTGCCGAGGGTGTAGTTCGACCGGGCGGCCCGGTCGATGTTGCCCACGTGGCCCGGCCAGACGGCGTAGAACACGATGAACGCGATGCCGGCCAGGAAGCTGAGCGTGAAGAAGGCGGCCGCGACGCGCTCGGCCTTGCGTGCCTTCGTCTCGTCGAGCACGTAGGCGTTGCCGCCCTCCTTGGCCTTCTCCTCGGGAAGCAGCTCCTGAGTGCCGGCCGGCGACGGGGTGCCGATCACACGCTTGGGTACGCGACTCTCCTCTTCCGGGGTCGCGCCGCTGGTCTCGTTGTTGTCAGTCATTGTGCTTCTTCTTGGGCTTCCTGGCGGTGAGCCACGCGGCTGCGACGACCATCAGACCGATCCCGACCAGCCAGCCGGCGAGGCCCTCGGCCACCGGGCCGACACGGCCCAGGCCGTTGCCACCCGGGTTCACTTCACTGCGGGTCTGCGTGACGTACGCGATGATCGCGCGCTTCTGCGCCGGCGTGATGGTCGTGTCGTTGAAGACCGGCATCGCCTGCGGGCCGGTCACCATGGCCTCGTAGATCTGCGTGGGCGTCGCCTTGTCCAGCGGCGGGGCGTACTTGCCGCCCGTGAGCGCTCCCCCGGACCCGGCGAAGTTGTGGCACTGGGCGCAGTTGGCGCGGAACAGCTTGCCGCCGAGCGCGGCGTCGCCGGTCTTCGGGTCGACCTGGTCGCTGGAGGGGACCGCCGGCCCGCCGCCGAGCGAGGCGATGTACGCCGCGATCTGGCGGGTCTGCTCCTCGTTGAAGACCGGCTTCTTACGCGGAATCTGCGCGCCGGGGTTCATCGCGGGCATCCGGCCGGTACCGACCTGGAAGTCCACGGACGCCGCGCCGACGCCGATCAGACTGGGCGCCGTGCGCGTGCCCTGGGCGTTCGCGCCGTGGCAGCTCGAGCAGGTCTGGTTGAAAAGCTCCTTGCCCTTGGCGATGTCCTGCGCCGACGCCTGGGTGTCAGACGCCTGCGCGCGATCGCCTCCCGAGGAGACACCGGCGTACGCGACAGCGATGATCGCGAGCGCGGCCAGCACGACGGCGTAGCCCGCCCACGGGCGCCGGCGCCATGCGGTGAACCATTTCACGGAAGAGGGTCCCATCTGGATCATTGCAACAGCTCGATGATGTAAATCGTGAAGAACAGCCCGACCCACACCGCATCGACGAAGTGCCAGTAGTAGGACACGACGATGGCGCTGGTCGCCTGCTCGTGCGTCCAGCGCTTCGCGGCGTACGTCCGCCCGAGCATGAACAGGAACGCGATGAGGCCACCGGTCACGTGCAGACCGTGGAAGCCCGTGGTCAAGTAGAAGACCGATCCGTACGCGCTCGACGAGATCGTGGTGCCCTCATGGATCAGCGAGCGGTATTCGTTGAGCTGCCCGGCGACGAACACCGCGCCCATGAGGAACGACAAGAAGTACCACTCGCGCAGGCCCCACTTGCGCATGTTCACGATGCTTCCGAGGCGCCCGACCTGGCCCCGCTCGGCCGCGAACACACCCAGCTGGCACGTCACACTGGACATCAGCAGGATGAAGGTGTTCACCGACGCGTACGGGACGTCGAGGTTCGCCTCCGGCCACTTGCCGCCGTCTCCGACGGTCACCGACCGGATCGTGAAGTACATCGCGAACAGCGCCGCGAAGAACATGAGCTCGGACGACAGCCACACGATCGTGCCCACACTCACGAGGTTGGGCCGGTTGGCGCGGGTGCGGGGTGCTGCGCTGTCAGTCGCGGATACTGTTGCCACGGCAAGCATTATTACGGCACCTGCCGAGTAGGTGACGCAGGACCCCCCATCAGGCGCGCCCCGATCGCCGCCACGAGGGCTCTTCCAGGCGGTTTTCGCCGGAACATTCCGTTGCGGGCCGGTCCTGGCGCCCGGCCGGTCGTACGGGCCGTGTCGCGCCCGGTAGCATCGCTACGTGCGCGGGGCGTCATCGCCTGATCGGTGATCACCCGGCTCGCAGGCGCCGGCAGTGCGGCGGCGCGACCATGTCCTTTCGGAAGGGGGAGGCGCATTCCCTCCTCGGCCTGACCGCCGGGGCCTCCGCGCCGCAGTCCACGATGAAGATCCTTGTTTACAGCCACGACGCGAACACTCGTACGCAGGTGCGCCTCGCGATCGGCCGGCGGCCCGCCGCCGGGCTCCCGGAGGTGGAGTACGTCGAGATCGCCACCGAGCCCGCGGTCTTCGCCCGTCTCGACAAGGGCGACATCGACGTTGCCGTGCTCGACGGCGAGGCGCAGCCCGCCGGTGGCATGGGCATCTGCCGCCAGGCCAAGGACGAGATCTACAACTGCCCGCCGATCATGGTCCTGATCGCCCGCCGCGACGACGGCTGGCTGGCCACCTGGTCGCGCGCCGACGCCGTCGCGAGCCAGCCCATCGACGCCGTCGCCCTCGCCGAGGGCGTGGCCGAGCTGGTGCGCAAGCGGCAGGCCGGACCCGGCTCCGAGCTGTCCCGCCGATAACCCGATAGCCGCCAGGGAGCGTCCGGATGGACCCGCGTACGACGTGGCCCGCCCTGATCGACGCGCTGCTCAACGGGCAGTCGCTGTCGGCGGACGAGACCACTTGGGCGATGCAGGAGATCATGTCGGGCCAGGCCAGCGACGTTCAGATCGCGGGCTTCGCGGTGGCGCTCCGGGCGAAGGGCGAGACGGTCGCCGAGGTCACCGGCCTCGCGACGGGCATGCTGGCCCACGCCACGCCGATCACCGTCCCCGGCCCGGCGGTCGACCTCGTCGGCACGGGCGGCGACCAGGCCCACACGGTCAACATCTCGACCATGGGCGCGATCGTCGCCGCCTCCGCGGGCGCGCGGATGGTCAAGCACGGCAACCGGGCCGCGTCCTCCTCCTGCGGCGCCGCCGACCTGCTCGAAGAGCTCGGCGTCGTGATCAACCTGTCGCCGGCCGCCGCGGCCCGTGTCGCCGACGAGATCGGCATCACGTTCTGCTTCGCGCCCCTGTACCACCCGGCCCTGAAGCACACCGCGCGTACGCGCGGCGAGCTGGGCACCCCGACGATCTTCAACTTCCTGGGCCCGCTGGCCAACCCGGCCCGCCCCACGGCCCAGGCGGTCGGGGTGTACCACCCCCGCATGGCGGGCGTCATCGCGGGCGTCTTCGCCGAACGCGGCTGCTCGTCGCTGGTGTTCCGCGGCGACGACGGCCTGGACGAGCTGACCACCACCTCGACGTCGGTCGTGTGGGTGGTCCGCGACGGCACGGCGACCGAGACCGTCTTCGACCCGGCCGACCTGGGCATCCCCCGCGCGACCCCGGACGACCTGCGCGGCGCGGACGCCCGCCACAACGCCCGCGTGGCACGCGCGGTGCTGGGCGGAGAGACCGGACCGGTCCGCGACATCGTGGCCCTCAACGCGGCCGCGGCGCTCGTGGCGGGCGACGGCGCCCCACCCGCGGAGCGGCTCACGGAGGCCATGACAGCGGCGTACACGCGCGCTCTGGAGGCCATCGACTCCGGCAGCGCCGCGGCCCTCCTGGACCGCTGGACCGAACTGACTCAGCGCCTGGCCGCCTGACGCGAACCCACCGCCGTCCGCGGCGGGACGCCCCTGGTCGTGGCGGCCTCGTCGGGCGTCGCGCGGCCTCAGCGCGGGGTGAGCGTGGGCGGCTGGGCCGGGGCGGGCATGCCCTGGCCGTACGACGGGCCCAGGCGGCTCGTGGACAGCCATTCGGGCCACGACAGCTGCCAGAAGCCCCAGCCGTTCCCCGGTGCGAGGCGCCGGCGGGTGCCGGTGACCTGGACCACGTCTCCCGGCTGGGTCTGGCGGAAGAACCAGCGGGCGTCGCGCGGGCCCAGGTTGATGCAGCCGTGGCTCACGTTGCGGCTGCCCTGGTCCCCCACCGACCACGGCGCGCTGTGCTCGTACTCGCCGCTGTCGGAGATCCGGACGGCGAAGTAGACGTCGTGCCGGTAGTGGTCCGGGCAGCCCGGCGGGCAGCCGACCGACGCCGAGTCCATCACGACGTGGTGGCTCTTCTCCATGGTCAGGTGGATGCCGCTCGTGGTCGTGTACTTGAGCCGCGTCCCCTTTCCCATGCTGATCGGCATCCGGCGGACTCTGTGGCCGTTCACCCGGACGTCCTGGTGGTGGCTGCGGGCGCTGGCCACGGTGATGTGCGCGTCACCGACCGCGAAGTCCCTGGCGACGTCCTCAGCGCCGTACGCGGCCCCTGCCAGCCGCAGGCCGGACAGGTGCGCCAGCAGGCGTACGCGGGTGTGCGCCGGCCAGTACTCGCGTGGGCGGAAGATCACCTCTGCCGGAGAGGTCCAGTGCCACGCACCCGTCACCGGCGTCGACGTCCACAGCGACAGGGATCGCTCGACGGCGGTGCGGTTCCGCACCGGCTCCGCGAAGCGCATGATGATCGGCATTCCCACCCCGACCGTGGCGCCGGGCTCCGGGGCGGCGACGGTCGCGCCGATCGTGTGCGCCACCCGGCGCGTACGGAACGTGCTCCGGACCGAGCCGACGCGGCCGTCGGCGCCCGCGACCGTGACGACGAGCGTGTACGAGCGGCCGGGGGTCAGCGCCCACCGTGGCCACCACAGGGTGCCGTCCGCGCTGGTCCGCCCCTCCAGGCGCCCGCCGTCGGCCAGCGTGACCGAGCGGATCCGCCCGTCGCGTACCCGGACGCTCACCGGGGCGTCCGGCGGCACGGCGCTCGCTCCCTGCGCCGGCAGGACCGTCACCGCGGCCGGCGGGCGCGTCGCGGGAGTCCGATGGGCGCAGGCCCCGAGCAGGACGGCGAGCGGGAGCACGCCGGCGGCGGCCGCCCCTCGTCGCATACGCACCCCCACCCGTGAGTGTTCGTGGCGAGTATGCGACGAGGGCCGGCGCCGCCTCTCGGCGACACCGGCCCTCGTGACCGTTTCTTGGGGTTCCTCAGTGCGAGAAGTGACCCCGGTAGTACTCGAACACGAATCCGATCGCGGCCAGGACCACCGCGAGCAGCCCGATCATCAGCAGCCACCAGCCGATGACCGCGCCGAGCGACGCCGTGGCCGCGGCGGCGGCGGCGAACAGCGGCCACCAGCTGTGCGGGCTGAAGAAGCCCAGCTCGCCCGCGCCGTCGGCGATCTCGCCCTCCTTGTCGTCCTCCGGCCGCGGACCCACCCGGCGGCCGGTGAACAGGAGGTAGAAGCCGACCAGCCCGGCCAGGCCCACGGTCAGGGCCAGCGCGGTGGTGCCGGTCGGGTCGTGCGACCACAGCCAGTAGATGACGTCCATCACCGCGAAGAACAGCGCGCAGCCGACGAACAGGTAACCTTCGACCTTCATCGTCAGTCCTCCGTTCCGGCACCGGCCGTCACGGCGGGCTTGGCGTCGCTGTGCGGGTAGTGCAGGTCGAACGCGGGCCGCTCGGAGCGGATCCGCGGGATCGCGGTGAAGTTGTGCCGCGGCGGCGGGCAGGACGTCGCCCACTCGAGCGAGTTGCCGTAGCCCCACGGGTCGTCGACGTGGACCCGCTCGCCGCTGCGGGCGGTGATGTAGACGTTCCACAGGAACGGCAGCATCGAGATCGCCAGGATCAGCGCGCCGATGCTGGAGACCTCATTGAGCCCGGTGAACTGCTTGGCGTAGTCGGGGACGCGCCGCTGCATGCCCTCGGCGCCCAGCCAGTGCTGGACCAGGAAGGTCGTGTGGAAGCCGATGAACAGCAGCCAGAAGTGGACCTTGCCCCAGAACTCGTTGAGCTTCTTCCCCGTCATCTTCGGCCACCAGAAGTAGAAGCCGGCGAACATCGCGAACACCACGGTGCCGAACAGCACATAGTGGAAGTGCGCGACGACGAAGTAGCTGTCGTTGAGGTGGAAGTCCAGCGGCGGCGAGGCCAGGATGATGCCGGTCAGGCCACCGAAGAGGAACGTCACCAGGAAGCCCAGCGACCACAGCATCGGTGTCTCGAACGTCAGATGCCCTCGCCAGATCGTGCCGACCCAGTTGAAGAACTTCACCCCGGTGGGCACCGCGATGAGGAACGTCATGAACGAGAAGAACGGCAGCAGCACCTGGCCGGTCGGGAACATGTGGTGCGCCCACACGGTCACGGACAGGCCGGCGATGGCGACGGTCGCGCTGACCAGGCCGATGTAGCCGAAGACCGGCTTGCGGGAGAACACCGGCAGGATCTCGGTGATGATCCCGAAGAAGGGCAACGCGACGATGTACACCTCGGGATGGCCGAAGAACCAGAAGAGGTGTTGCCAGAGCATCGCGCCGCCGTTGGCGGCGTCGAACACGTGCGCGCCGAGCTTGCGGTCGGCCTCCAGCGCCAGCAGCGCGGCGGCCAGCACCGGGAAGGCCATGAGCACGAGGATCGACGTCAGCAGGATGTTCCACACGAAGATCGGCATCCGGAACATCGTCATGCCCGGCGCCCGCATGCAGAAGATCGTGGTGACGAAGTTGACGCCACCGAGGATCGTGCCCAGGCCGGACAGCACCAGGCCCATGATCCACAGGTCGCCGCCGACCTCGGGTGAGCGGATGGCGTTCGACAGTGGCGAGTAGGCGTACCAGCCGAAGCTCGCGGCGCCGCCCGGGGTCAGGAACCCGCTGATCGTGATGATCCCGCCGAACAGGAACAGGTAGAAGCTGAACATGTTCATGCGGGGGAACGCCACGTCGGGCGAGCCGATCTGCAGCGGCATGATCACGTTGCCGAACCCGACGAACAGCGGCGTCGCGAACAGCAGCAGCATGATCGTGCCGTGCATCGTGAAGAGCTGGTTGAACTGCTCCTCGCTGACGACCTGCAGGCCCGGCCGGGCCAGCTCGGCGCGCATGACCAGGGCCAGGATGCCGCCGATGCCGAAGAACACGAACGACGTGATCAGGTACATGTACCCGATCACCTTGTGGTCCGTGGACGACATCCACGACGCGATGATCTGGCCCTTGCTCGTGCGCCGGGGCGCGCCCGCCGACGACGAGGTCGGGTGAGAGATGGTGGTGGTCACTGCGTGCTCCCGCTCGCCTTATGGCTGGAGATGAACTGGTCGAACTCCGCCTGCGGAACGATCTTCACCTGGAAGAGCATCCGGCCGTGCTCGACACCGCAGAGTTCGGCGCAGCGTCCTTCGTACGTGCCCGTCTTCGTGGGGGTGACCTCGAAGTCCTGACCGGTCTTGGCCCCCGGGATGATGTCGCGCTTGAAGATGAAGGACGGGACCCAGAACGAGTGGATGACGTCCTTGGACACCAGGTGGAACCGCACCTTCTTGCCGACCGGGATCTCGAACGTCGGCTTGTGCGGGTCGTCGGGCGAGACGGGCTGTCCGACGATCGGCGCGGTGTGGTACTGCGGATAGTCGAACTGCCAGCTCCATTGGAACGCCGTCACGTTGACGACGGTCACGTCGCTGGCCTGGGACGCCGGCGTCAGCTTCTCGAGATACGTCTCGTCGCGCGCGGTGAAGTAGAACAGCACCGCGACGATGATGAACGGCACGACGGTGTACAGCATCTCGATCGGCAGGTTGTAGCGAACCTGCGGCGGCAGCTGATCGGACCGCTTGCGGTGGAAGAGCACCGCCCAGATGATCAAGCCCCAGACGAGGGCGCCGACGGCGAGCGCGGCGACCCAGGACCCCTGCCAGAGGGTCAGGACGCGCTTGCCCTGCTCGGTGACCGGCGTCGGCAGGCCGAGGCGCACTTTCTCAGCGGAGCACGCCGTCGCGGCGAACGCCAGCGCCGACAGCGCCGCGGCGCCCGTCAGCAGGCGTCGGCGGGCGCCGGGCGCGGCGGCGCTCGCGGGCGTACGCCGCTCTCTACGGCGGGTCGGACTCACGGATTGCCTTCCCACGATGAAGCCCGAGTCTCGGGCGATCAGGTCGATGTTCACACGTGTGGAGGAAACATTAGCGGAGGGTCCCGGACACCCCGGTGGTACCCCCGTTACTGTCGTAGTCGTGGCCTACTTCGACGCCGCGTCCACCGAACCCCTGCACCCGGCGGCACGCGAGGCGCTGCTGGGTGCCCTGGAGGGCGGATGGGCCGATCCCCAGCGGCTTTACGGCTCGGCGCGCCGTTCGCGCATGCTGCTCGAACGGGCCCGCGCGCAGGTCGCGGCCGCCTTCGGGGCACGCGCCGACGAGACGTCCTTCACCTCCTCCGGCACCCAGGCGATCCACCTCGGCGTGCTCGGCACCCTGCACGCGCGCCGCCGCGCCGGCCGGCATCTCGTCGTGGGCGCCGTCGAGCACTCCAGCGTGCTGCACGCCGCCGGGCGGCACGAGCGCGAGGGCGGCACGGTCACCACGGTGGGCGTCGACCGTACGGGGCGGGTCGATCCGGAGGAGTTCGCCGCGGCGCTGCGCCCGGACACGGCACTGGCCTGCCTGCAGTCGGCCAACCACGAGGTCGGCACGCTCCAGCCCGTGGCCGAGGTCGCCGAGGCGTGCCGCGCGGCCCGGGTGCCGCTGCTGGTCGACGCGGCCCAGTCGGCCGGCCGGGCGCCGATCCCGGGCGGCTGGTCGCTGCTGACGGCCTCGGCGCACAAGTGGGGCGGCCCGCCCGGCGTGGGCGTTCTGGTCGTGCGCAAGAACACCCGCTGGAGGTCGCCGCTGCCCGAGGACGAGCGGGAGAGCCGCCGCGTCCCGGGATTTGAGAACGTTCCAGCGATCGTGGCAGCGGCGGCGGCTCTGGAGGCGTACGGTGCGGAGATGGAACTGGACGCCCCGCGCCTTTCGGCGCTGGTCGGCCTGATCCGTGAGCGCGCGCCCCGTCTGGTCGAGGACGTCGAGGTCATCGGTCACCCGGTCGAGCGCCTCCCCCACCTGGTCACGTTCTCGTGCCTGTACGTGGAGGGCGAGGCGCTGCTGACCGAGCTCGACCGGCTGGGATTCGAGGTCTCGTCCGGAAGTTCCTGTACGGCGGATACTCTCCGACCGAGCCATGTTCTGGAGGCGATGGGAGTGATTACTCATGGAAATGTCCGGGTATCGCTCTCCCGCGGGACCAGAGCGGCCGACGTCGACCGTTTTCTCGCGGTCCTTCCCGGGGCCGTGCGCAGGCTCCGCCAGACGAGCGGGGTGACGGGTTGATCGGCACCGGTCGAGTGAGTGAGCGGAGCGAGCGAACCGATGAAACACGCGCGCCTGGTCACTCCTCCGACGAAGGAGGGCTCATGAACGAGGAGATCGGCATATGGGCCTGAAGCGCCGCCGCGCCGTCCGGGAGACGCCGGCTCCGGAGACGCCCCCGGTGATCACCGGCCCCCGGGCGCTGGTCACCATCGACGCGCTGGGCCGCAAGTGCCCGATCCCGATCATCATGCTCGCCGAGCGCATCGGCGAGGTGCCGGTCGGCGAGATCATCGCGGTGAAGGCCGACGACGTGGCGGCCCGCACGGACGTCCCGGCGTGGTGCCGGATGAAGTCGCAGGACTTCGTCTGGGAGGAGACCCTCCCCCGCGGCTGGGCCTTCCACGTACGCCGCAACTACTGACCCGGCCGTACGGGGCGACCCGGCATGGGCCGCCCCGCGGGTGAGGCTCAGTTCAGGACGCGCCCGGCGATCTCGTCCGCGGCCTCGCGGCCGTACGCCTCGACGAAGCGGTCGACGAACTGCTGGCGGTGCAGGGTGTACTCCTGCGGCCCGGCGACCTCGAGCGCGTGCGCGGCGAGGAGGTTGCCCATCTGCGCGGCGCGTTCGAGGGACAGCTCCCAGGAGATCGCGGTGAGGAAGCCGGCGCGGAAGGCGTCGCCCACGCCGGTCGGCTCGACCTTACGAACCTCCGGCGCGGCGTCGACGTGCAGGGAGGGCTCGCCGGCGCGGTCGATCCGCACGCCCTTCGGACCGAGGGTGGTCACCCGCACGCCGACGCGCTCCAGGACCTCCTCGTCCGACCAGCCGGTCTTCTGCTCGCAGAGCGACTTCTCGTACTCGTTGGTGAACAGGTACGCGGCGCCGTCGATCAGCTCCCGTACGTCGTTCATGCGGGCCAGTTGCTGGGACGGGTCGGCGGCGAACGGGATGCCGCGGGTACGGCACTCCTCGGTGTGCCGGAGCATGCCGTCGGGGTCGTCGGCGCCAATGAGGACCAGGTCCAGGCCGCCCACGCGGTCGACGATGGGCTGGAGCTCGATCTCCCGGGCCTCGCTCATCGCGCCCGCGTAGAACGAGGCGATCTGGTTGTGGTCCTCATCGGTGGTGCACAGAAAGCGCGCCGTGTGGTGGAGCTGGGAGACGTACACCGAGGAGGTGTCGACGCCGTGCCGGTCGAGCCAGGAGCGGTAGTCGGCGAAGTCGTCGCCGACGGCGCCGACGAGGATGGGGTTCTGGCCGAGGCACCCCATCCCGTAGCAGATGTTGGCGGCGACGCCGCCCCGCCGGATGTCCAGCGCGTCCACCAGGAAGGACAGGGACACGGTGTGCAGCTGGTCGGGGATCAGCTGGTCGGCGAACCGTCCTGGAAACGTCATCAGGTGGTCGGTGGCGATGGAACCGGCAACAGCGATGCGCACGACGTCGTACTCCTCGGTCGATCGGCGACCTCGTCATAGCCGCGAGGTCATCTCGAAGCCTGTGGTCAAAACCCGGCAAGACTACTGCCTCTGGGCGCCCTGACATGCCGAATGCCCGTGTACCCGGGCGATCCCGGGAACACGGGCACCATGATCCGGCGAAGCGCTAGAGGATCAGTGGAACGAGTCGCCGCACGCGCAGGAGCCGCCGGCGTTCGGGTTGTCGATCGTGAAGCCCTGCTTCTCGATCGTGTCGACGAAGTCGATCTTCGCGCCCGAGAGGTAAGGCACGCTCATCCGGTCGACCCGGACGCCCAGCCCGTTGAAGTCCTGGACCAGGTCGCCGTCCACCTCGCGGTCGTCGAAGTAGAGCTGGTAGATCAGGCCCGAGCAGCCGCCGGGCTGGACCTGCACACGCAGCGCGAGGCCTTCCTCGCCCTGCTGCTCGAGCAGGCTCTTGGCCTTCTCGGCCGCGGCGTCGGTGAGGATGACGCCATTCTGCGTGGAGGTGTCGGCTGAAACCGTCATGTGCGAACTCCCGGTTGGCTCGGCCGTCCCATGACGGCCGTCGCTGTTGGCTTTCCCTCCTCCACAACGTACCCGCTGCCCCCGGCCATTCCCCAAGTCCACCGCTGTGTTCCTGGCCGCATATCGCCACAGACGGGTCCTGGGAGGCCCATAACGCCCGCTCGTGCAGTATCGTCAAATCGACGATAAGTCCTGTTGGAGGAGGTACCCCCAAGTGACCACCGGCAGCAGCCTGCTGATTCTCGGACAGGGGGCGGACCCGGCCAGCGAACGCGGGGTCTCCTGCCCCGGTGAGCTCCCGCCCGCTTCGGACCCGGCACTGGTGGAGCGTGCCCGTGCCGCCAAGGCGGCACTGGGCGACCGGCTCTTCGTGCTGGGCCACCACTACCAGCGCGACGAGGTCATCCAGTTCGCCGACGTGACCGGCGACTCGTTCAAGCTCGCCCAAGAGGCCGCGGCACGGCCGCAGGCCCCCTACATCGTCTTCTGCGGCGTCCACTTCATGGCCGAGTCCGCCGACATCCTCACCTCGGCCGACCAGCAGGTGGTCCTGCCCGACCTGGCCGCCGGCTGCTCGATGGCCGACATGGCCACCTACGACCAGGTCGAGGAGTGCTGGGAGGTCCTGGAGGACGCCGGGATCGCCGACGACGTGGTGCCGATCACGTACATGAACTCCTCCGCCGACATCAAGGCCTTCGTCGGCCGCCACGGGGGCGTCGTGTGCACGTCCTCCAACGCCCGGCGGGCGCTGGAGTGGGCCTTCGCCAAGGGGTCGAAGGTGCTCTTCCTGCCCGACCAGCACCTCGGCCGCAACACGGCCGTCCTGGAGATGGGCCTGTCGCTGGACGACTGCGTCGTCTACAGCCCGAACCGTCCGGACGGCGGCCTGTCGACCGCCGAGCTGCGCGACGCCACGATGATCCTCTGGCGGGGGCACTGCTCGGTGCACGGCCGGTTCAGCCTCGACTCGGTGAACGAGGTGCGCGCCCGCATCCCCGGCGTCAACGTGCTGGTGCACCCCGAATGCCGCCACGAGGTCGTCCGGGCCGCCGACCTGATCGGGTCGACGGAGTACATCATCCGCACCATCGACGAGGCCCCGGCCGGTACGGCCTGGGCGGTCGGCACCGAGCTGAACCTCGTCAAGCGCCTCGCCGGCCGCCACCCGGACAAGACCGTCGTGTTCCTGGACCGGACCGTCTGCTTCTGCTCGACCATGAACCGCATCGACCTGCCGCACCTGGTCTGGTCGCTGGAGTCCCTGGCGCAGGGGGAGGTCGTGAACCAGATCACGGTGGAGGCCGAGACCGCGCACTACGCCCGGGTCGCCCTCGACCGGATGCTGGCGCTCCCCTAGAGAGCCTGCTGTCGCAGGTAGGCGTCGAGTTCGGCCGCGCCCGCCAGCAGGGCGCGGCCGCGCGCGTCGAGCCGGCCGCGCCACTCGTCCAGGGTCGCCCGCAGGGGTTCCACGCCGCCGGCCTCGCGGACCCGCTCCAGGAGCGGGGCGATCTGCCGCAGCAGGTAGCCGCCCCGCCGCAGCTGGTGAGCCAGCCGGGCGTCCCGTACGTCCGCGTCGGTGTAGACGCGGTAACCGGTCCTCGGGTCGCGCCGCGGACGGACCAGACCGGCGCGCTCCCACTTGCGCAGCGTCGCCGGCCGGAGCCCGAGCCGCCGTGCCAGCGGGCCCACGGACGTCTCACCCCCCGTACGGTCCCGGCCGGACGGCTCGACGCCGCCACGGCCGTCGTACGCCCCGCCGGGCGGCTCCGGAGCGGCCGTCAGGTCGCGGAGCGCCGCCTCGACCGCCGACAGCGTCCGCCGGTCCTCCAGGAGCCGCTCGTGGCTCTCGTCGACGAGCGTCAGGGCGTCGGCGGTCCGCCCTTCGTTGACGGCCTCCATGATCGCCGTGGCGGTCCGGTGGCCGTGGCCCGGGACGAGGGCGACGAAGGCACGCAGGGCCTGGGCGTGCAGGGGCGTGTAGATCCGGTAGCCGGTGGGCGTGCGCTCGGCCGCGGGGAGGATGCCCGCCTCTTCGTAGTTGCGTACGGCTTGTGGGGACAGGCCGTGCTCCCGCGCCAGATCGACCGGCCGCAGGCGCTTCATGCCGAGTGAGGGCCCGAGGGTTTCGGCGGTCTCACAGGCCGGGGGCGCCCCAGACCGGGAACCAGCGGCTCAGGTCGCCCTCCACCGGCAGGTCGGCGCCGACCGCGCCGCGGACCTGGAGCTCCAGGGCGTTGTCGCGCCGCTCCCCCGACGTCGGCGCGAACGGGTAGAACGTGCCCCGCTTGTAGAGGTAGACCAGGCCTGTACGGCGGCCGTCCGGGGTGGCGAAGGCCACGACCGAGCACAGCAGCTGGGGGCCGAACCCGCCGGACTCCAGCGAGGAGTTGACCGCGTGAAGGTCGGTGACGAGCCCCACGAGGTCGGTCGGCTCGTGCCGGCTCACGAGCCAGGTGTAGCCGTAGGAGTCCTTGCTCAGCTCGACCTTGGGCCCCTCGTCGGAGTCGAGCAGCTCACGCACGTCCTTCTCGATCTGGGCGAACGCCGCGCCCTCGGCGGCGCGGAAGCAGACCGAGCCGACGCCCGTGGGTGTGAGCCCGGCCGCGGCCTCCAGCGTGATCGCGGCCGTGGGCAGCGCGAACAGCCGGTCGAGGTCGGGCTTCTTCGGCTTGGAGCGCCCGAGCAGAGTGTCGAGGAAACCCACGTCACACGCCCCGGCCGAGCTGGGCCGAGATCTTCGCGAGCTGCTCGAGCCGCTGGTCGAGCGACGGGTGCGTGGAGAAGAGCGTGGAGATGCTGAACCCCTTCGAGAAGGCCGGTGCGAAGTAGAAGGCGTTGAACGGCTCGGCCGCCCGCAGGTCCTTCGTCGGGATGCGGGCCATGTCGCCGGTGACCTTCGTCAGCGCGCTGGCCAGCGCCGACGGCTGCCCCGTCAGCTCCGCGGCCGACCGGTCGGCGGACAGCTCGCGGTAGCGCGACAGCGCACGGGTCAGCAGGAAGCTGACCGCGTAGACCGCCGCGCTGACCCCGATGACGATCAGCAGCACCATCGCCGTGCTCTGGTCGTTGTTGTTGCGGTTGCGGTCGTTGAAGCCGCCCCACAGCCCCCACTCGAGGCCGAACCGCGTGAGCAGGCCGGCCAGGATGCCCAGGAACGACGCGATCGTCATCACGGCGACGTCGCGGTGGGCGACGTGCGCGAGCTCGTGCGCGAGCACGCCCTCCAGCTCGGTGTTGTCGAGCCGGCGGAGCAGCCCCGTCGTGACGCAGACGACCGCGTTGTCCTGGTTGCGCCCGGTGGCGAAGGCGTTCGGCACATCCGTGTCGGCCACCGCCACCCGCGGCTTCGGCATGTCCGACATCGCGCAGATGCGGTCGATGACGCCGTGCAGCTCCGGTGCCTCCTGCTCGGAGACCACCCGTCCGTGCATGGCGAACAGGGCGAGCTTGTCGGAGAAGAAGTACTGGACCAGCAGGAAGCCCACCGCGATGACCAGGACCAGCACCCACAGGCGGGGGACGAACACGATGAAGAAACCGATGAAGGCGACGTAGAGCAGCCCCAGCAGGAACATCGTCACCAGCATGCGCGCCGTGAGTCCCCGATCCGGTGCGAAACGAGAACGCGCCATCGTGCTCCTCCTACCCCCGACCTGCGTTACACCCCGTACTAACGCCGGAGCTGCGTGATAGGTGCCAGGTTTCTGGTCGCGCTCGCCTCACCTATCCATGGTCGCGCTCCGGTCAGTCGGGGATGAGTCCCTCATCACCCAGCATCGCCCGCACCTCGTCCATCGTGGCATCGGCCGGCGGCAGGATCAGGTCCGACGGCGCGATCTCCTCCGCCGGCAGGACCTTGCCCACCGTGCGGACCTGCTCCAGCAGGGCGTGCAGCGCCCCGCGGAACTTCTCCTCGTCGCCCGACTCGATCGCCGCTTCGAGCTCGCCGTCGAGCTTGTTGAGGGCGGTCAGGTCACCGTCGGCGACGTCGACCTGGCCCTCGCCCATGATCCGGACGATCACTGGCCCTCCCGCGGCTGCTGCGGCGCCTGGTGCGGCTGGGCCTGCGGGGCCTGCTGACCCTGCTGCTGTCCCTGGGCGGCGTCGAGCTGCTTGGGCGCGGGACCCATGCCCAGCTCGGCCTTCATCTGCTCCAGCTCGAGGTCGACGCCGGGGCCCGAGCCCATGCGGTCGAGCTCGGCCTGGATGTCGTCGCGCGGACCGGAGTAGTCCTCCAGGGCGCCCGAGGCGAGCAGCTCGTCGATGGCGCCGGCGCGCGCCTTCATGTTCTCGGTCTTCTCCTCGGCGCGCTGGATCGCGAGGCCGACGTCGCCCATCTCCTCGGAGATGCCGGAGAACGCCTCGTTGATCTTGGTCTGCGCCTCGGCCGCCGTGTAGGTGGCCTTGATGGTCTCCTTGCGCGTGCGGAAGGAGTCGACCTTGGCCTGCAGCCGCTGGGAGGCGAGCGTGAGCTTCTCCTCCTCGCCCTGGAGCTGCTGGTACTGCGCCCGCAGATCGTTCAGCTGGCTGTCGAGGCCGCCGCGGCGGGTCAGCGCCTCGCGCGCGAGGTCCTCACGGCCGACCTGGAGGGCCTTGCGGCCCTGGTCGGTCAGCTTGGCCTGCTGCTGCTCCAGCTGGTTGATCTGCAGTTCGAGGCGCTTGCGTGAGGTGGCCACGTCGGCCACGCCGCGGCGCACCTTCTGGAGCATCTCAAGCTGGCGCTGGTACGAATAGTCAAGGGTCTCTCGAGGATCCTCCATTTTGTCCAGCGCCTTGTTGGCCTTGGACTTGAAGATCATCGACATTCGTTTCATCACGCTCATCGCGCGTGGCCGGTCCCTTCGTGCTGGTGCCTCTGCAAACGCTGCTGGGGTTAGCCACCACCCTACGCGTTAACGACCAAGACAGTCATTATGTTCGCGTCCCAGCGCCGGTAGGCTGATCTGCGTGTTCCGACGCCGCACCGAGACCGCCACCGAAGAGCCGCCCCAGGCCCCCGAGGCCGACAGCACCACCAAGACGGTGGGCAAGGGCCGGCCCACGCCCAAACGCCGCGACGCCGAAAAGCGCAATCGGCAGCCGATCACGGCCCCGCGAACGCGCCGGGAGGCCCTCGCCCGCGAGCGGCGGCAACGCACGCAGCGCACCGGCGACGCCAAGCAGATCCGCGAGGGCATCGCCCGGGGCGACGATCGTTATCTACCCCGGCGCGACAAAGGCCCGGTACGCAAGCTCGCCCGCGATTACGTCGACGCCCGGCGGACATTCGGCGAGTTCTTCATGTACCTCACCATCCTCAGCCTCGTCGCCTCGATGGCCGCGCCGCTGGTCGTCCGCATCTACCTGCAGACATTCGCGCTGCCGGCGATCCTGCTCATATTGATCGTCGAGTCGCTGTGGATCTCCAGCCAGGTCAAGAAGCTGGCCCGCGAACGCCACCCCGAGGAGAGCACGCAGGGTGTCGGCTTCTACGCCGCGGCCCGCTCCCTGCAGATCCGGCGGCTGCGCATGCCGCAGCCGCGGCTCAAGCCGGGGCAGAAGGCCCAGGTCTGAAACCGCCTGAACCGGCCTCAGCGGTCCCCGGTCTATGGTCGGGACATGGAGTTTCGTCATCTCGGCCGCAGCGGCCTCATGGTCAGTGAACTCGCCTACGGTAACTGGATCACCCACGGTTCGCAGATCGAGGAGGACGCCGCCGTCGCGTGCGTGAACGCCGCCCTCGACGAGGGGATCACGACGTTCGACACCGCCGACGTCTACGCCGGCACGCGGGCCGAGGAGGTGCTCGGCCGCGCGCTCAGCGGCCGGCGCCGCGAGTCGCTGGAGATCTTCACCAAGGTGTTCTGGCCGACCGGTCCCGGCCGGAACGACCGCGGCCTGTCGCGCAAGCACATCTTCGAGTCGATCCACGGCTCCCTGCGCCGCCTGGGCACCGACTACGTCGACCTGTACCAGGCCCACCGGTTCGACCACGAGACGCCGCTCGAGGAGACCCTGCGGGCCTTCGACGACCTCGTACGCCAGGGCAAGGTCCTCTACGTCGGCGTGTCGGAGTGGCGCGCCGAGGAGATCTCCCGGGCACTGAAGATCGCCGACGAGATGGGCCTGGACCGCATCGTGTCCAACCAGCCGCAGTACAGCATGCTGTGGCGCGTCATCGAGTCCGAGGTCATGCCGCTGTCCGAGCGTGAGGGCCTCGGGCAGATCGTCTTCTCCCCGATCGCCCAGGGCGTGCTGACCGGCAAGTACCGACCCGGCCAGGCTCCCCCGGCGGGCTCCCGCGCGACCGACCAGGAGGGCGGCGCCTCGATGATCAAGCGCGTCCTGCGCGACGAGGTCCTGACGCGGGTGCAGCGGCTACGACCGGTCGCCGAGGAGGCGGGCCTGTCGATGGCCCAGCTCGCGGTGGCGTGGGTCCTGCAGAACCCGAACGTCTCCTCCGCCATCATCGGCGCGAGCCGACCCGAGCAGGTACGCGACAACGTGCGCGCGTCCGGCGTACGGCTGGACCCGGAGCTGCTCAAGCGCATCGACGAGATCCTGGACCCGGTCATCGAGCGCGACCCGGCCCGGACGGTCAGCCCCCCGCACCGCCCGTGACCCACCGTCCGGTGATCCCGGCCACACCGACGGCCGGGCTCACCGGAGGGCCCTGCCCTGGACGCGTCGCCCTGGAGGTCAGGGGTGGTCGATGACGAGCGCCGGGAACCAGCACCGGCCACCCGCCCGGTCCGACGGTGAGGCGGGACGCTGGATCAGCCCTCCGGTGGGTGCAGGCTCATCGGGCCGTAGACGACGCGTCCGTCCTCCAGCAGGCTGACCTGGTCGACGCCGGACTCCACCAGGCTTCGCCAGTTCTCGCCGACCCATGACTCGGCGTCGGCCTGGGTGGTCCAGGTCTCGTCGCCGATGCCGGGTGCGTCGATCGGTGACCCGTCCGCCTTCTCGTACCGCCAGCTCCAGGGCATGACTCTCCTGTTACCTCCGCGCACGTGCTCCCTCACCCGGCCGCGACGACCGCGCCGCGCAGGCCTTCCGCGGTCATCGTCTCATTCGTGGGCAAGGCCCTGCCGTTCACCTTCACCGTCGGCGTGCCGGTCAGGCCGCCGGAGATCGCGGCCTGGCTGGTCCGGCCCACCTCGGCGGCGTACCGCTGGCTCCGCACACAGGAGGCGAAGTCCGAACCGGTCTCCCCGGCGGCCGTTCCGTACGACACCAGGTCCGCGAGGCTGAAGCCCGGGCTTCCCTCTTCCGGCTGGTGGGCGAACAGCTGGTCCTGGTAGGCGAGCCAGCGCGCTCCGTCGGTGACGCAGTGCGCGGCCGCGGCGGCCCGTGTGGAGTTGCCCGCCAGCGGCTCGCCGCTGAAGATCACGACAGGGTGGTAGACGACCTTGGCGCGGCCCTCGGCCGCGAGGTTCTTCAGCGTCGCGTCGTTGACCCGGTGGAACTCCTTGCAGATCGGGCACTGGAAGTCCTCGTAGACGTCCACGACCGTACGCCCGGCGCCCTTCTTGACCATGGTCACGGTGCCGTCGCCCGCCGTCGTGACGGTCACTCCCGGCGCGAGGGCCACCGGCTCGCCGTGCCGGGCGTCGCGCCGCAGCAGGAACACCGTGACGGCCACGCACACCAGCACGACGACCAACCCGGCGACGAGACCGACGACCAGACCGCGACGGCCGCGCGGCGGCCCGTACGGCGGAGCGCCGTACGGCGCTCCGGGCGGAGGCCCGAACGGCGGGCCGTAGGGCGGCGCGCCGCCGGGAGGCGGCCCCCAGCCTGCCTGCGGAGGCGGCCCATGAGACGGCCCGTAAGGCGATGCGGGCGGCGCTCCGTACGGCACGGCGTCCCGCGGTTCGGGGCCCTCGGGGGGCGGGCCGCCAGGGGGTTGGCTCACGGATCGCCAGATTACCGGTGTGGGCCGTTTTGACGAGGTCTCGGCCTCCGTGGTCAACTCATCGGCAGCAGCACACGCGCCGACGTGGGGAAAGCCGGTCCGAATCCGGCGCTGACCCGCAACCGTGTGCCGTACGGGCGCCCGCCCGCACGGCGAGCCGGACGCCCGCGCCGGCGCGAGCGGCTCCGATAATCCGTCGTGGTCTGCGGGTGGGAGTCCGGGCGCGTGCGGCTCGTGGTGCGCCCGTCCCATCGGCACCACCCCACCGAAAGGCGCCCATGCTCACGGCTCGTTTCCGCGTCCTCGTGGCCCCGGGGTTCGTCCTGGCACTCGTGCTCGGGCTCGTCTGGGCGCTCGCCGCCCCCGCGTCCGCGGACGCCACCGCGTTCTGGGGCTACTGGCAGGCCGACGGCTCCAAATGGGCGTTCGCCCAGACCGGCCCCGCGTCCGCCCACCCCAAGGACGGCTCCGTCGAGGGCTGGCGGTTCGCCAAGTCGAGTGGGGAGTCGGGCACGCCGCCCCGCGGCGCCCCGGACTTCGGCAAGGTCTGCGGCTCCACTCCGGAACAGGCGGGCGCCAAGCGGGTCGCCGTCGTCATCGACTACGGCGAGGCCGCCGACGCTCCGGCCGGCGCCGCCCCGCCCGCCGCCAAGACCGCGTGCGCGTCGGTGCCGAAGAACGCCACCGGCTCCGACGTCCTGGCGAAGGTGGCGCGGCCACAAGCGGACAAGTCCGGCCTCGTCTGCGCCATCGACGCGTTCGGCACCTGCGCCGCGGCCGCGCCGTCCTCCTCGCCGAGCGCCACGGCCGCGCCGGCCGGGAAGAAGAGCACCGGCTCCAAGGCGGTGACGATCGTCATCGGCCTGATCCTCGTGCTCGCCGCGGGCGGCAGCATGATGGCGGTACGCCGCCGCGCCAAGCTGTGAGCGGGCGGGACCGCCGGTGAAAGGGTCCCGGCCGCTGCACCCCGGCGCCTGGTGGCTGTGGGCTCTCGGCCTGGCCACCGCCGCCACGCGCACCGCGAGCCCCCTGCTCCTGCTCCTGGTCGTGGCCGCCACCGGGCTGGTCGTGGCGGTCCGGCGCACGGGCGACCCGTGGGCGGGCTCGTACGCGGTGTTCCTTCGTCTCGGCATGCTGGTCGTGGTCGTGCGCGTCGTCTTCTGGGTGGTGTTCGCCGCGCCCGCGCCGGGCCCGGTCCTGTTCACACTGCCGTCGGTGACCCTCCCGGACTGGATGGCCGGCACCCGGATCGGCGGCCCGGTGACCACGGACGGCCTGCGGGCCGGTCTGTACGACGGGCTGCGTCTCGCCGCCGTGCTCGTCTGCCTGGGCGCGGCGAGCGCCCTGGCGAGCCCGAGCCGGCTGCTGAAGGCCGTGCCCGGTGCCCTGTACGAGATGGGCGTCGCCGTCGTCGTCGCGATGACGTTCGCGCCGCAGGCGGTGACGCACGTCCGCCGCGTACGGGCGGCGCACCGGCTGCGCGGGCGCCCGGACCGCGGGCTGCGGGCCGTGCGCGGGCTGGTCATGCCGGTGATCGAGGGCGCGCTGGAGCGGTCGGTGGAGCTCGCGGCGGCGATGGACTCCCGCGGGTACGGCCGTGCCGCGGCGGTCTCGCCCGCGCGCCGGCGCGCCACGGCCGGGCTGACGCTCGCCGGGCTGGTGGCCGTGTGCGCCGGCCTGTACGGCCTGCTGGGCGCGGACACTCCGGCCGCGCTCGGCGCGCCGGTGCTGGTGCCGGGCCTCGTCGCGGCGACGGCGGGCCTGTGGCTGGGCGGCCGCCGCTCGCCGCGCACCCGCTACCGCCCCGACCCGTGGAGGTGGCCCGAGTGGGCCGTGTCGGCCTGCGGCCTGGCGGCCGCCGCCGCGACGGCCGCCGGCACGCGCACGGGCACACCGCCGCTTCCGGCCGCCGCACTGGTGCTGGCCCTGGCCGCGGCGCTGCTGTCGTCGCCCTCGCGGCGGGAGGCCGGATGATCCGCTTCGAACGGGTGGGCTTCCGGTACGCCGAGGAGGCCGCCCCGGTGCTGTCCGACGTCGACCTGGAGGTCGACGAGGGCGAGCTGTGCCTGGTGGTGGGCCGTACCGGCTCGGGCAAGTCCACGCTGCTGCGCGCCGTCAACGGGCTCGTGCCGCACTTCACCGGCGGGATCCTGTCCGGCCGCGTCACCGTGGCCGGCCGCGACACCCGCGACCATCCGCCGCGTGACCTCGCCGACGTCGTCGGGTACGTCGGCCAGGACCCGCGCGCCGGGTTCGTCACCGACGTGGTCGAGGAGGAACTCGCGTACGGGATGGAGTCGCTCGGCCTGGCTCCCGCGGTGATGCGGCGCCGCGTCGAGGAGACGCTCGACCTCCTCGGCCTGGAGGGCGTACGGGACCGGCCGCTGGCGACGCTGTCCGGCGGACAGGCGCAACGCGTCGCCATCGGGTCGGTGCTGACGGCGCATCCGCGGGCGCTCGTGCTGGACGAGCCCACCTCCGCGCTCGACCCGGTCGGCGCCGAGGACGTGCTGGCCATCCTCCAGCGGCTCGTGCACGACCTGGCGCTCACCGTCGTCCTGGCCGAGCACCGGCTCGAACGCGTCGTCCACCTCGCCGACACCGTCGTCGTGCTGGCGGGCGACGGCGGCCCCGCGGCGTACGGACCGGCGGCGGCGGTCATGGGCGACGCGCCGGTGGCCCCGCCGGTCGTACGGCTCGGACGGGCCGCGGGCTGGTCACCGCTGCCGCTGTCGGTGCGCGACGCCCGCCGGGCCGCCGCGCCGCTGCGCGCCCGCCTGACGCGCGAGGACACCCTGAAGAACGACGCCGCGCCCACCGCCCGTACGGACGCCGCGCCCGTGGCCACCGTGCGAGGGCTGCGGGTCCGGTACGGGCCGGTGCCCGCGCTGCGGGGCGTGGACCTCACCGTCGCGCGCGGCGAGGTCGTCGCCCTCATGGGGCGCAACGGCGCGGGCAAGTCCTCGCTGCTGTCGTCGCTGGTCGGCCTCGTGCGGCCGGAGACGGGCCGGGTGGAGGTGCTCGGCGCCGCGCCGCACGGGCTGCGGGCCCGTGCGATGGTGCGGCGCGCCGGGCTCGTCCCGCAGGAGCCGGCCGACCTGCTGTACGCCGAGACGGTCACGGCCGAGTGCCGCGCCGCCGACCGCGACATGTCCGCGCCCGAGGGCACCTGCCGGGCGCTGTTCGAGCGCCTCGCGCCCGGCGTCTCCGGCGACGTCCATCCGCGCGACCTGTCGGAGGGGCAGCGGCTGTGCCTCGCCCTCGCCGTCATCCTCACCGGGCGGCCGCCGCTCGTCCTGCTCGACGAGCCCACCCGCGGCCTGGACTACGCGGCCAAGACACGGCTGGTGGAGATCCTGCGGGAGCTGTCCGCCGAGGGCCACGCGATCGTGCTCGCCACCCATGACGTCGAACTCGCCGCGGAGGTGGCCGGCCGGGTGGTCGTGATCGCCGAGGGAGAGGTGGTCTCCGACGGCCCCACCGAGGAGGTCCTGGTCTCCTCCCCCGCGTTCGCGCCGCAGATGAGCAAGATCTTCGCGCCGCTGCCGCTGCTGACCGTCGCCCAGGCCACCGCCGCGCTCGTGGAGCTCGCGTGAGGGCGCGCGCCGTCGCGGTGCGTCTGCGGCCCCGGTCGGCGCTGACCGTCGGGCTGGTGTCGCTGGCCGGCCTGGTGGCGTTCGGCTGGCCGCTGTTCGTGGCGCCGGGCGCGGGCCTCACCCAGGCCGGGCCCGCCTCGTGGCTGTTCGTGCTGCTGCTGCCGCTGCTGTTGCTCGTCGCGCTCGCCGAGATCTCTGAGGGCGGCGTGGACGCCAAGGCGGTCGCGCTCCTCGGCGTGCTCGCCGCGATCGGCGCGGCGCTGCGGCCGATCGGCACGGGGGTCGCCGGGTTCGAGCCGATGTTCTTCGTGCTGGTGCACGGCGGCCGGGTGCTCGGCCGTGGCTTCGGGTACCTGCTCGGGTCGGTGACGATGTTCGCCAGCGCGCTGCTCACCGCCGGGGTGGGCCCGTGGCTGCCGTTCCAGATGCTCGGCGCGGCGTGGGTGGGCTTCTTCGCGGGCTGCCTGCCGCGTCTCGGCGGCCGGGGCGAGGTCGCGATGCTCGCGGGCTATGGCGCGGTGGCCGCGTTCCTCTATGGTTCGTTGCAGGACCTGGCCTTGTGGCCGTTCGCGACGGGAGTGTCGACGTCGATCGCTTATGTACCCGGTGCGGCGGTGACCGCGAACCTCGGCCGGTTCGTGGCGTTCGACCTCGCCACGTCGCTGGGGTTCGACGTGCCGCGGGCGGTGACGACCGCGGTGCTGGTCGCGGTGACCGCCCGCCCGGTGCTGTTGGCCCTGCGCCGTGCCGCCCGCCGCGCCGCGTTCGAGGCGCCCGTGGACTTCCGGCGACCGTGACCGAGCGAAGCGAGGGAATCGAAGACACGGCCCTTATGGTCACTCCCCCGGCGGAGGAGGGCTCGTGACCGCGCGAGCACGGGTGCGGGAGGCGGGGCGGCCGTGGACGGCCTAGAGATCCACCTGCTCGGCATCGCGGGGCCGGCCGGCTGGCC
Organism: Actinoallomurus sp. CA-142502; assembly: GCF_050936355.1. Classification (NCBI taxonomy): domain Bacteria; kingdom Bacillati; phylum Actinomycetota; class Actinomycetes; order Streptosporangiales; family Thermomonosporaceae; genus Actinoallomurus; species Actinoallomurus sp. CA-142502. The sequence goes on along the minus strand of NZ_JBNJMY010000001.1, from coordinate 3,835,569 downwards.
CGAGCCCGGCTGCCGGTGCGCGTCCTGCACGCGCATGCGCGCCGCGCGGCGCCGGTTCGAGCCGACGCGGGTCCTGCTCGACGGCGTGCCGCTCGAACAGTGCCGGCGTGAGGAGATCCCGGGCGGCTACGAGGTACGGACGCCCCGGGGGCACCGGGTCCTGTTCGCCTCCCGGCCGGGCGGCCGGCCCCGGCCGCCCTCCCCCGGGCCGTACGACGCGGTCCTGCTCGACCTGGCCGGTGATCCGGCGCACCTGGGCTGGCTGCGGCACATCGGCGCGGTGACGCCCGCGACGCGGATCGAGGCCGTGCAGGTCGACCACCGCGTCGCGTCGCCGGCCGAGCTCGAACGCCGCCTGGAACGGTGGCGGCGCCCCTTCACCGCGCCCTGGCGGACCCTGATCCTCGGCGGCGCGCGGTCGGGCAAGTCGGAGGAGGCCGAGAAACGCGTGCTGGCCGGCGCCGACGTGACCTACGTCGCGACGGGCGTCATGCATCCCGACGACCCGGACTGGCGCGCCCGCATCGCCGCGCACCGCGCGCGGCGGCCCCGCTGGTGGGAGACCACCGAGACGATCGACGTGGCGGGCCTGCTCCGTACGGCGTCCGGCACCCTCCTCATCGACGGCATGGGCACGTGGCTGACCGCGATGTTCGACGCGCTCGGCGCCTGGGAGTACCCGCGCGCCGTCCAGCCGCGCGTGGACGAGCTGGTCACGGCCTGGCGGTCCACGCGGGCCCACGTCGTGGCGGTCAGCGACGAGGTCGGGCTGTCGGTCGTCCCCGAGACCCCCGTCGGCCGGGCGTTCCGCGACCTGCTCGGCCGGCTCAACCAGCGGCTGGCCGCCGAGTCCGAGGAGACCGCCCTCGTCGTCGCCGGCAGCGTGCTGGAGCTGCCGTGAGAACCCGTTCGGACCCGGCCGTCGGCGACGGGCTGCGGCTGGCCGTGTCGCTGTTCACGATCGTTCCGGTCCGTGCCGGGCGGGTGGACCGGGAGACCGCCCGGTGGGCGATGACGCTGGCGCCGGTCGCCGGCCTCCTCGCCGGTGCGGTCGCCGCGGCGGTACTCGTCGTCTCCGGGTGGCTGGGCTTCGGCTCGCTTCTCGCCGCGGCCCTCGCGGTCGGCGCCACGGCCGTGCTGACCCGCGGCCTGCACCTGGACGGCCTCGCCGATCTCGCCGACGGCCTGGGCAGCGGCCGGCCCGCCGCCGACGCGCTGGCGATCATGAAGAGGTCCGACATCGGGCCGTTCGGCGTGGTCACGCTCGTGCTGACGCTCGCCGTCCAGGTCGCCGCGATCGCCGAGGCCCCGGTCGCCGCGGTCGTCGTGGCCGGGATGACCGGGCGGCTCGCCGTCACGTGGGCCTGCCGCACCCGCGTCCGCGCCGCGCGGCCGGAGGGGCTCGGCGCGCTCGTCGCCGGCACCGTACGCTCCCGCGACGCGGTCACGGCCGTCCTGGTCACCGCGGCCGCGGGCGCGCTCGCGGCGCTGACCGGCCCGGATGGCGGCGCGTACGACGCGCTGCGCGGCGCCCTGGCGGTCCTCGCCGGCCTGGCGGCCTCGGCGGCCCTGCTCCGGCACGCCGTACGGCGGCTGGGCGGCGTGACCGGCGACGTGCTGGGCGCGCTGGTCGAGACGGCCGTCACGGTCGCGCTGCTGGTGATGGTCCTGCGCTGACCGCGGGCCGTCACGCGCGGACACGCCTGGTCGCCGTGGCCGGTCACGGACACGGGCGGCGGCAAACCCGCAGGCAGCGGCGCGGGCCTTGTTGATCGAATTGACGAAACCAGTCAGTAGGGCGACTAGCATCTGGCCACGTGACGAACCTCAGGCTTGCCAATCTCGAAATCGCATCCCTAGACGTCGACGCGGTAGTGATCGGCGTTGTCAGTAACGAGCCGGACATAGGCCTCGCCCCCGGCGCCGAGAGTGTCGATCGGGCGTTCGACGGCGGTCTCGCCGCGGTCCTGGCCGGCCTGGGTGCGACCGGGAAGCAGGGAGAGGTCACCAGGCTCCCTACGTTCGGCAAGCTGTCCGCGCCGGTCATCGTCGCCGTCGGCCTGGGCAAGGAGCGCGACGCCTCCGCCGACGGAGGTGAGGCCCTTCGCCGTGCGGCCGGCGCCGCGCTGCGCTCGCTGGCCGGATCCGCGTCGGTCGCGCTCGCGCTGCCCGCCGCCACCGCCGAGGACGTCACCGCGACCGCCACCGGCGCGCTGCTGGGCAACTACGCCTACCTGACCTACCGCACCGGCAACGGACACAAGAAGCCGGTCGGCGACGTGACCCTGATCAGCTCCGCGGACGCCGGGGACGCGCTCAACCGCGCCGAGGTGATCGCCGAGTCCGTCACGCTGGTGCGCGACCTGGTCAACACCCCGCCGTCGGACCTGAGCCCGGAGATCCTCGCCGAGACCGCCGAGCAGGTGGCCGGCGCGACCGGCCTCTCCATCCAGGTCCTCGACGAGAAGGCGCTGGTCGACGGCGGATACGGCGGCATCGTCGGCGTGGGCCAGGGGTCGGTCAACCCGCCGCGCCTCGTCCGTCTCGCCTACGAGCACGCCGAGGCCGCCCACACCGTCGCCCTCGTCGGCAAGGGCATCACGTTCGACTCCGGCGGCCTGTCGCTCAAGCCCGCCGACTCCATGGACTGGATGAAGTCCGACATGGGCGGCGCCGCCGCCGTCCTGGGCGCCCTCAAGGCGATCGCCCGGCTGGCGCCGAAGATCAACGTCGTCGGCTACCTCGCCATCGCCGAGAACATGCCCAGCGGCACCGCGCAGCGCCCCTCCGACGTGATCACCATCTACGGCGGAAAGACCGTCGAGGTGCTCAACACCGACGCCGAGGGCCGCCTCGTCATGGCCGACGCGATCGTGCGCTCCGGCGAGGACGACCCCGACCTGATCGTCGACGTCGCCACGCTCACCGGCGCGCAGCTCGTCGCGCTCGGCACCCGCACCGCCGGCGTGATGGCCAACGACGACGACGTCCGCGACCGCGTGGTCGCCGCGGCGGGCCGCGCCGGCGAGGCCGTCTGGCCGATGCCGCTGCCCGAGGAGCTGCGCAAGGGCCTGGACTCCGCGGTCGCCGACATCGCCAACGTCAGCGCCGAGCGCTGGGGCGGCATGCTGACCGCCGGCGTCTTCCTCCGCGAGTTCGTGCCGGAGGGCGTGCGGTGGGCCCACCTCGACATCGCCGGCCCGGCGTTCCACAAGGGCGAGCCGTACGGCTACACGCCCAAGGGCGGCACCGGCGCGGCCGTGCGCACCCTGGTGCAGATCGCGGAGGACATCGCCGCTCAGGGACTCTGAGGTGGGCTCCCGGGCCCCGTCCGCGGCGCGCGACGACCGCGGACGGCGGCCCCGGGAGACGCCGCGCCGCGGCGGGACCCGGCGCGTGCGCACCGGCGTGAGCGGGAGGCATGTCACCGGGCACCGGCCACAAGTGGAAAGATGCTTCCCGGGGAAGAACCATCGCGCCGGCGCCCGGCGCGCGAGTGAGCATCGTTAGGAGCGTCCCGTGTCGAATAGCACCTACGACATTGTCGTCCTAGGTGGTGGCAGCGGCGGCTATGCGTGCGCGTTGCGCGCGGTGGAGCTGGGCAAGAGCGTCCTACTCGTCGAGAAGGACAAGCTGGGCGGCACGTGCCTCAACCGCGGCTGCATCCCGACCAAGGCGCTGCTGCACGCCGCCGAGGTCGCCGACCAGACACGTGAGGCCGCCACCTTCGGCGTCAAGGCCCGCTTCGACGGCATCGACCTGCCGGGCGTGCACGCCTACAAGGACAAGGTCGTCAGCACCACCGTGAAGGGCCTCACCGGCCTGATCAAGTCCAAGGGCATCACGATCGTCGAGGGCGAGGGCCGGCTCGTGTCGCCCACGCAGGTCCGCGTCGGCGACACGACCTACGAGGGCGGCCACATCGTCCTGGCCACCGGCTCGGTGCCCAAGTCGCTGCCCGGCCTGGAGATCGACGGCGAGCGGGTGATCTCCAGCGACCACGCGCTCACGCTCGACCGGATCCCGCAGTCCGTGGTGGTCCTCGGCGGCGGCGTGATCGGCGTGGAGTTCGCCAGCGTGTGGCGTTCCTTCGGCGCCGAGGTGACCATCGTCGAGGCGCTGCCGCACCTGCTGCCGCTGGAGGAGGAGTCCAGCTCCAAGCGGCTCGAGCGCGCGTTCCGCAAGCGCGGCATCAAGTTCGAGCTCGGCGTGCGCTACGAGGGCGTCAAGCACACCGACTCCGGCGTGATCGTCACCCTTGAGGGCGGCAAGACCCTCGACGCCGAGATCATGCTCGTCGCCGTCGGCCGGGGCCCGGTCTCCGAGGGCCTGGGCCTGGAAGAGGTCGGCGTCGAGGTCGAGCGCGGCTTCGTCAAGGTCGACGAATACTGCCGTACCAACGTCGAGACCATCTCCGCGGTCGGCGACCTCATCCCGACGCTCCAGCTGGCGCACGTCGGCTTCGCCGAGGGCATCCTCGTCGCCGAGCGGCTCGGCGGTCTGGACCCGGCGCCGATCGACTACGACGGCGTACCCCGCATCACCTACTCCGAGCCCGAGGTCGCGTCGGTGGGCATCACCACCAAGACGGCCGAAGAGCGCGGTCTCGAAACGACCTCCTTCACCTACGACCTGGCCGGCAACCCGCGGAGCAAGATCCTCGGCACCCAGGGCGAGGTGAAGGTCATCGCGGAGAAGGACGGCCCGGTCCTGGGCATCCACATGGTCGGCAGCCGTGTGGGCGAACTCATCACCGAGGGCCAGCTGATCTACAACTGGGAGGCCCTGCCGTCCGAGGTCGCCCAGCTGATCCATCCGCATCCCACCCAGTCCGAGGCGGTCGGCGAGGCCCATCTCGCCATCGCCGGCAAGCCACTGCACGTCCACGGCTGATCACCGCCCGAACCAGCACCAAGAGGAGTCGCTGAGAACCATGCCGGTCTCCGTAACCATGCCCCAGCTCGGCGAGAGCGTGACCGAGGGCACTGTCACCCGCTGGCTCAAGAAGGAAGGTGAGCACGTCGAGGCCGATGAGCCGCTCCTCGAAGTATCGACCGACAAGGTCGACACCGAGATCCCCTCGCCGGCCGCGGGCGTACTGAGCAGCATCACCGTCGCCGAAGACGAGACCGTCGAGGTCGGCGCCGAGCTGGCGATCATCGCGCAGGAGGGCGAGGCCGCCGCGGACACGGGCGGCCAGGCCCAGGCGCAGCAGGAAGAGGCGCCCCAGCAGCCCGAGCCCGAACCGGAGCAGGCCCAGGCCGAGCCCGAGCCGGAGCGTCCCGCCGCGCAGCAGCAGTCGCAGCCGCAGGCCCCGTCCTGGCCGCCGCCGGCACAGCAGCAGCCGGCTCCCCCGCAGCAGCCCCAGCGGCAGGCCGAGCCCGCGGGCGCGCCGTCGGGCGACAGCCCGTACGTCACCCCGCTGGTCCGCAAGCTGGCGGCCGAGCACGACGTCGACCTGGCCTCGATCAAGGGCACGGGCGTCGGCGGCCGCATCCGCAAGCAGGACGTCCTGGAGGCCGCGCGGGCCAAGCAGGCGCCCCCGCCGCAGCCCGCGGCGCCGGCGCAGCAGGCCCCCGCCCCGCAGGCCCCGGCCCAGGCTCCGGCCGCTCCGGCCGCCCGGCCCGCGGTGCAGGCGCCCGCGCCGTCCCAGCCGTCGGCGGCGGCCGCGCGGCTGCGCGGCACGACCGAGAAGATGTCGCGGACGCGGCAGTCGATCGCCCGGCACATGGTCGAGTCGCTGCAGGTGTCGGCGCAGCTCACCACGGTCGTCGAGGCCGACGTCACCAAGATCGCGCGGCTGCGTGACCAGGCCAAGGCCGACTTCCAGGCACGTGAGGGCGTCAAGCTCAGCTTCCTGCCCTTCTTCGCGCTGGCCGCGGTCGAGGCGCTCAAGGTCCACCCGAAGCTGAACGCCGTCATCAACTCCGAGACCAACGAGGTCACCTACCACGACGTCGAGAACCTCGGCATCGCGGTGGACGCGGAGAAGGGCCTCATGGTCCCGGTGATCCACAACGCCGGTCAGCTCAACCTGGGCGGCCTGGCGCAGCGGATCGCCGACCTTGCCGAGCGCACCCGTACCAACAAGGTGAGCCCGGACGAGGTGACCGGCGGCACGTTCACGCTGACCAACACCGGTAGCCGCGGCGCGCTGTTCGACACGCCGATCCTCAACCAGCCGCAGGTCGGCATGCTCGGCACCGGCACGGTCGTCAAGCGGCCCGCGGTGATCGATGACCCGCAGCTCGGCGAGGTCATCGCCGTGCGCTCGATCGTCTACCTCGCGCTGACCTACGACCACCGGCTGGTGGACGGCGCCGACGCCGCGCGGTTCCTCGCGACGGTCAAGCACCGGCTCGAGGAGGGCAATTTCGAGTCCGAGCTGGGGCTCTAGGCTCACCCGGGCGGTACTCCCGAGGCCCGGCGCTCACTAGGGTGGCGGTCGTGCAGATCGCCATCACGGGTTCGACGGGACTCATCGGAAAGGCCCTCGTCCGCGCTCTGCGCGACGAGGGCCTTACTGTCATCCGGCTCGTGCGCCGGCCGGCCGCCGCCGAGGACGAGGTCCGGTGGGATCCCTTCGGCGGGGTGGACTCCGGCGCGCTGGAGGGCGTGGACGCCGTCGTCCATCTGGCCGGGGCCGGCATCGGCTCCCACCGCTGGACCGACACGTACAAGCGCGAGGTCCGCGACAGCCGTGTCGAGGGCACCCGTACGCTCGCGCGGGCCCTGGCGCGGCTCTCCCGCCGTCCCGCGGTGTTCGTGTGCGCCTCGGCGGTGGGCTTCTACGGCGACACCGGCGACGAACCGGTCGACGAGTCGGCCTCGGCGGGAGCGGGCTTCCTCGCCGCGCTGTGCCGCGACTGGGAGGCCGCGGCGCAGCCGGCGGCCGACGCCGGCATCCGGGTCGTGCACCCGCGCACCGGTCTCGTCCTCTCGCGGGAGGGCGGGCTGCTCGGCAAGGTGCTGCCGCTGTTCCGGCTCGGTCTCGGCGGGCGGCTCGGCTCCGGACGGCAGTGGATGAGCTGGATCACCCTCGACGACCAGGTCGCCGCGCTGCGCTTCCTGATCCACGACGGCCTGCAGGGGCCGGTCAACCTCACCGCGCCCGAGCCGGTGACCAACGCCGCCTTCACCGCGGCGATCGGGCGTGCGCTGCGCCGCCCGGCGCCGTTCATCGTGCCCGCGCCCGCGCTGCGGCTGGCCCTCGGCGAATTCGCCGACGAGGGGGCGCTCATCAGCCAGCGGGTGCTGCCCGACCGCCTGACGAAGGCCGGGTTCGCCTTCCGGCACCGCGACATCGACACCGCGTTGGCCGCGCTGCTCGGCTGAACGGCGCTCCACGAACTCGCAAGGAACCCGTCACTCTCCTGCGCGCGACCGCCCGGCCGCGTACGGTGACTGATGCGACAGTCCGCAGGGGACGTCTCGAAGTGAGGGGCGGGAGCGAACAGTGAGCACCGACGGGAAGCCGCACATCCTCGCGATCGGCGGTGGCAGTTTCATACCGACCGACAGGTACGGCCTGTCGCCGAGTCCGCTGCTGCGGTACGCGCTCGACCTCACGGGCCACGACCGTCCGCGCGTCTGCTTCGTGCCCACCGCGCTCGGTGACGCCTCGGAGCGCATCGCCCACTTCTACTCGGCGTTCGCCCAGCTCGACGCCGAGGTCAGCCACCTGTCGCTGTTCCCCATGCCCAACCACGAGGACCCGGCGGCGCACCTGCTCGCCCAGGACCTCGTGTACGTCTCCGGCGGCAGCGTGGCCAACCTGCTGGCCCTGTGGCGCCTGCACGGCCTCGATGACGCGTTCGCCGAGGCGTGGCGGTCCGGGGTCGTCCTGTGCGGGCAGAGCGCGGGCGCGCTGTGCTGGCACGTCGGCGGCAACACCGACTCCTTCGGGCCGCGCCTGCGCCCGCTCACCAACGGCCTGGGCCTGCTCCCGTACTCCTGCGGCGTCCACTACGACAGCGACCCGCAGCGCCGTCCGCTGCTGCACCGGCTCATCGCGGACGGCACGCTGCCCTCCGGGTACGCCGCCGACGAGGCCGTGGGCCTGCACTACGTCGGCATCGAGTTCGTGCAGGCGGTGAGCTATGTCGACGGGCGCGGCGCCTACGACATCGAGCCGGACGGCGCCGGAGGCGTCAAGGAGACCCGCATCGAACCTCGCCTGCTGGCCTCCCTGTGAGGGACGTACGCTCTTGTACGTGAGCGAGACTGCGATACAGCCATCCACCGACCTTCCGCCGGCCCCCGTGACAACCGGTGACCTGGTGTTCGTCCATGCCGGATTCGGCGAGCAGGCGGTGCCGTACGAACAGGCGTGGGATCTGCAGCGGCGGCTGCACGAGCGCCGGGTCGCGGACGAGATCCCCGATGTCTGCCTGCTGCTGGAGCACCCGCCGGTCTACACCGCCGGCAAGCGCACCGAGCCGCTGGACCGCCCGATCGGCGACCCCGGCGCCCCGGTGATCGACGTCGACCGCGGCGGAAAGATCACTTGGCACGGGCCGGGACAGCTGGTGGGCTACCCGATCGTACGGCTGAAGGAGCCGGTCGACGTGGTCGCCTACGTCCGCACGATCGAGGAGGCCCTGATCCGGGCGTGCGCCGACCTCGGCCTGGCGACCAAGCGCGTCGAGGGCCGCAGCGGCGTGTGGGTGTCCGGCGTGCCCGACCGCAAGGTCGGCGCGATCGGCATCCGCGTCTCGCGCGGCGTGACGATGCACGGGTTCGAGATCAACTGCGACGCGGACCTGTCGTGGTTCGACCGGATCGTGCCGTGCGGCATCCGCGACGCGGGTGTGACCTCACTGTCGCAGGAGCTCGACCGCGAGGTCTCGGTGGCCGAGACCCTGGCGCTCACCGAGCAGCGGCTGGCCGAGGCGCTCGGCGCCGCGAACACCGCGCACCGCACCCTCAACGCGATGCTGGGCGGTGACCCGACGGGTCAGCCCATCGCCTTGTAGATCGCCTGACCCTCGTCCGCGGCGGCCTTGAAGAAGCCCACGAGGTTCTCGTACGCGGTGCGCAGATCGCGGTCGCGTACGGCCTCGACGGGCTTGCTGATCCAGTCGTCGGCGCCCTGGACGCCGAGCCGGGCCATCTGCTTCGGGTCGTACCGGCCGGCGATCTGCCGGAAGTCGGTCGCCGCGAGATGGTCGGCGGCCGGCTTCACCCGCTGGGGCGCCAGGTAGATGACGTCCACGCCGAACTCCTCGGCACCGTCCTCGGTGAGGAGACGACCACCGCAGACGACGTCGGCGGCCGGGTGCGGGCCCTCCCACGGGTCGCCCGTGATCAGGTAGTGGAGGCCCTGCCACGTGCCGGCGATGGGGAGCACAGCATGGTTTTGCTGCCAGCCCTTTCTCCCGAAAACCGACCTGGCGACGGCGCCCGGATCGCCTCCGCCCTCGGCTTCCGGAAGCCTGAGGTACGTCATGGCAACTCGCAAGCCCGACCTCCCGTTATGCGCAGTTGTGCACGCGACATCCCAGTTACCTTAGAGAGATCGACAGCTACGTATGGTGAGAACGCGGCAAAAGACCGGTCTCAACTTCCGCCGGCGCCACGCACCCCCCGGCGCACGGGAGAGCGGGCGCCGCAGGGGCTGTCGTCTCAGTATCCCGGCCGACCTTCCACCATGTCCGGCGCTTGCGCAAACTGAACGTCCCGCCACATACGCCGAAGCGGCCTCTACTCTCGCTTTCATGACGCGAGCCGCGTACATCACCCGTCTCGGACCTCCCGAGGAGATCCGCTGGGGAGAGCTGCCCGACCCCGTTTCGGGCCCCGCCGACGTGCTCGTCCGCACCGAGGCGGTCGCGGCGAACCACGTGGACACCTTCGTGCGCTCGGGCCGCTACCGGACGCCGACGCCGTTCCCGTTCGTCATCGGACGCGACCTGGCCGACGAGGTCGTCGGCGCGGGTCCGGGCTTCTCCCCCGGCGACCGGGTCTGGTGCGCCGGCATGGGCCACGGCGGGCGGCAGGGCTCGTTCGCCGAGCTGGTCGCGGTGCCGGCCGAGCGGCTGTACCGGCTGCCCGAGGGCGTCGGCGCGGTGGAGGCGGTGGGCGTGCTCCATCCGGCGGCGACGGCCTTCCTCGCGCTGTTCCGCCACGGCGGCCTGCGGCTCGGTGAGACCGTGTACGTGGGCGGCGGAGCGGGCAACGTGGGCGACGCGCTGGTGCGCATGGCCTCGGCGGCGGGCGCGAGGGTGATCGCGTCCGCGAGCGAGCGGGACGCCGACCGCTGCCGGGCGGCCGGCGCCGCCGTGGTGATCGACTACCGCGATCCATCCCTGACCGCGCGTGTACGCGAGGCCGCCCCGGACGGGATCGACGTGCACGTGGACACCTCGGGCCGGCCCGACCTGGAGGCGGCGGTCGGCCTGCTGGCCCACGGCGGGCGGATCGTCCTGCTGGCGGGCGTGGGCGTCCGCGCGGAACTGCCCGTGGGGCCGCTGTACATGAGGGACGGGCGGCTGCTGGGCTTCGCGATCAGCAACGCCTCCGCCGCCGACCTCGCCGGCGCGGCATCGGTGATCAACACGATGCTGGCGGCGGGCGCGCTGCCGTGCCGCGTCACCGACGTGCTGGCACTGGCCGACGCCGCGGAGGCCCACCGGCGCCTAGAGGCCGGACAGGTCCGCGGTCGCCTCGTCCTCCGCCCCTGACGCCCCGCGCCCCGTACGGACGCTCACAGCCACGGCCGCGGCATCGCGTCACAGGCAGGTCCTCATCGCGGAGGACGTGGTCGAAGCCGGAGCCCGCGTATCCGGGCGCCCTGTCGCGCGCGCGGGACGCTTTCGCGGAGCCCGGGCGGTGGGAATGATGGGCGCATGACGCTGAGCGCCGCCGACGGCAACGCCATCCTCAATGAGAACTTCGCCCCCTGGGTGCGGGAGCTCGGCCTCGTGGTCGAGGAGATCGGGGACCTGATGGCCGTGCTGCGGCTGCCGTGGTCCACCCGGCTGGCCCGGCAGGGCGGGGCCATGTGCGGTCAGGCGCTCATGGCCGCGGCCGACACCGCCACCGTGATCGCGGTGTCCGCGGCGCGCGGGGAGTTCGTCCCGATGACGACCGTGCAGCAGTCGAGCACGTTCCAGCGTCCCGTCGTGGACGCCGACGTCCTCGTCACGGCGACGCTCACCAAGGTCGGCCGCACGCTGGCGTTCGCCGAGGTCGCCATGACCGCGGGCGGGAACGTCGCCGCGCACGCGACGACGGTCTACGCCCTCCTCTGAGGGAGGAACGTCACCAGTTCGGGTCGGTGCCGGGCACGTTCGGCGGGAGCGCGTGTCCCGGCGGGTACATGATGTAGGCGATGCCGCCGCTGGAGGAACTCCGCTGCCAGACGTTCTCGAAGTCGGCGCGCGGGTAGACGTGACGGACCTCGGCGTCCGAGGGCGACGCCGGGTCGTTGACGATCGGGTCGCCGCTCTGGGTGAAGCCGACGACCACGAACAGGTGGCCGTTGGTGCCGTAGCCGGCGCCGGGCAGTTCGGATGCCTTGAACGACTGCGAGGTCACCACCGGGATGCCCGCCTTGATGAACTGCTCAAGCTCGGTGACCGACCGCAGGCGCGTGATGAAGCCGTTCAGCCCGAAGCGGCCGGCGTACGCGGGGTTGAACGGCCAGTTGCCGGTCCCCTGATAGTTGTGGTCGTAGGTGTTCCGCGCGGCGTAGTCGACCTGCGGGTCGGCGTACGACGGGTCCACCCAGGACATGTCCTGCGGCGAGGGTCCGGTGTTCCAGTAGGCCACGACCATGGACGTCGACGTCGGGCTGCACCACGCCTCGCCGCCGCCGTTGTACTCCGGGTACTGGCCCTTGTGGATCTCCTGGGAGTAGGCGGGGACGTTCAGCTCGACGCCCTCCGCGCCGCCGAGCGGGCTGGCCGGCACGGTCTTGCGGCCGGGCACCAGGGAGGCCATCGCGCCCACCGAGCGCAGCGCCGGCCGCGTCCCGGTGCCCGGCAGGCGGTACAGCGTCACCCGGAGCTGGTAGGAGGTCAGCGAGCCCGTGGCGACGAACGTGTCGATGTCGACGTCGCCGTCGGCGTCGCCCTGGCCCGGCACGGAGGTGCGGTGGATGTCGCCGCCCTCCCCCGGGTCGTCGGCCGCCCAGCGGCCCATGACGTACCACTTGGTGTCCGCGCCCGCTCCGGTGTGGCCGCGCATCTCGATCTGCAGCCAGCTCCCGTGCGGGGTGTCGGCGGTCCAGGACGCCACGAGCTGGCTCGCGCCGAACCCGACCGACACCGTCGGCGACGTCCAGCGGGCGTAGTCCCAGCTCTTGGTTCCGCCGCCGTACGGGTCGGTGTAGCTCGCCGTGCCCGCCGGGGTGGCGAAGGCGACGGCGCCGGTGCCGGACGGCTCCACGCCCTCCGAGACCCCCGCCGCGAAGTCGGCGTCCGAACTCCACTCGTGGTAGACGACGCTCGACTGCGGCGCGGCCTTCGCCGCCTCCGCGCCGGGCGCGCCGGTTCCCGCCGTGGTCATCAGGCCGGCGAGGACCAGCACGAGGACTCGCCGCGCCGGAGCGCGGAACCGCGAACACACCATGGGGTGCTCCAGGGGGAGGGCCCCCGGTGCGCCGTGACCGCGGTCACGGCGCACCGGGCGACGGTTTTCACCAGTTCTTCTCCATACCGGGGATGTTCTTGGGGAGCCGGTGACCCGGCGGGTACATGATGTACGCGATGCCGCCGCTGGAGGAACTCCGCAGCCAGACGTTCTCGAAGTTGGCACGCGGGTAGACGTTGCGGACGACGGCGTCGGAGGACGAGGCCGGGTCGTTGATGATCGGGTCGCCCTTCTTGGTGAACCCGACGACGACGAAGAGGTGACCGTTGGTGCTGTAGTTCGAGCCGGGCAGTTCGTCGGCCTTGAACGACTGCGAGGTCACCACCGGGATGCCCGCCTTGATGAACTGCTCAAGCTCCGTCACCGACCGCAGCCGCGTGATGAAGCCGTTCAGCCCGAAGCGGCCGGCGTACGCGGGGTTGAACGGCCAGTTGCCGGTGCCCTCGTAGTTGTAGTCGTAGGTGTGACGCGCGGCGTAGTCGACCTGTGGGTCGGCGTACGACGGGTCCACCCAGGACATGTCCTTCTTGGAGGGGCCGCGCTTCCAGTAGCCCACGACCATCGAGGTGGACGTGGGGCTGCACCAGGCCTCGCCGCCGCCGTCGTACTCCGGGTACTGGCCCTTGTGGATGTTCTGGGAGTACGTCGGGACCTTCAGCTCGATGCCCTCGGCCCCGCCGAGCGGGCTGACCGGCACGGTCGTGCGCTGCGCGACCAGCGAGGCCATCGCGCCGACGGAGCGGAGCACCGGCCGCACGTGCTTGCCGGGCGCGCGGTACAGGGTGACCCGCAGCTGGTAGGAGGTGAGGGAGTTCTTGGCGATGAAGGTGTCGATGTCGACGTTGCCGTTGGCGTCGGCCTGGCCGGGCACCGTCGTCCGGTTGATGTCGCCGCCCTCCTTGGGGTCGTCGGAGGCCCAGCGGCCCATGACGTACCACTTGGTGTCGGCGCCCGCTCCGGTGTGGCCGCGCATCTCGACCTGCAGCCAGGTGCCGTGGGGGGTGTCGGCGGTCCAGGAGGCCACCAGCTGGCTCGCGCCGAACCCGACCGACACCTTGGGCGACGTCCAGCGGGCGTAGTCCCAGGTCTTGGTGCCGGCGCCGTACGGGTCGGCGTACGCGGTGGAGCCGACCGTGCGGGCGATGGTGAGGGCGCCGGCGCCGGACGGCCGTACGCCCTCGGACGAGCCCTTCGCGAAGTCGCGGGCCGACGTCCACTGGTGGTAGGCCGCGAGCGAGCGTGCAGGGGCCTCGGCCGCCCCCGCGTGCGGCGCCGCGGCCACGCTGGTGGTCGCGAGACCGACCAGTACGACAAGAGAGACCCTCCGTGCCGAAGCACGGGCACCCGACCACACCATGGCGACTCCAAGGACGGCGACGATCTGAACCGGGACGGTAAGACCGCGCCGACCGCGTGTCAACGCTTAACAGGCCCAAGCGTTGCGTGGAAATTTGTTTACCGCCGGGCCCGACAACGGCGGCGTCGCTTTCGACTGCGGGCGCGAACCCTCGTATCCTTCCCTCCATGGCAAAGAAGTCCCAGGACGGACAGGACGAAAGACCCGGCCGCCTCAAGCAGATCCGCATGGTCGCCTCGCTGGTCCACCAGGCCAATCCCAAGGCTCTGCCGATGGTGTTCTTGGCGGCGATCGGGACTCTCGTGGTGTTCGTGGTCGTCGGGCTGCTCCTGGGCCAGGCACTGCTGCTGATCCCGCTCGGCGTACTGGCCGCCCTCGCGGTCGGCATGATCGTCTTCGGGCAGCTGGCGCAGCGTACGCAGTACTCCATGCTCGAGGGAAGGCCCGGCGCCGCCGCGTCGATCGTGGAGAACATGCGGGGCCGCTGGGTCGTCACCCCCGCCGTGCAGGCGAACCGCAACATGGACGTCGTGCACCGCGTGGTCGGCCACCCGGGCGTGATCCTGCTCGCCGAGGGCCCCCGCTCGCGGGTCGGCAAGCTCATCGGAGCGGAGAAGAAGCGCATCTCGCGCGCCGCCTCGGAGGTCCCGATCTATGACATCCAGGTCGGCAACGACGAGGGCCAGGTGCCGATCGGCAAGCTCCAGCGCCACCTCACCAAGCTGCCGCGCAACCTGAAGAAGGACGAGGTCAGCGAGCTGACCGACCGTCTCAACGCGCTGCCGCAGGCGATGCAGATGCCCAAGGGCCCGATCCCCAAGGGCGCGCGCATGCCGAAGGGCCCCAAGCCCCGCACGCGCTGAACGGCTCAGCGGACCACGACCACCGTGTTCGCCGCACGGTCGTGCAGGCCTCGGTGGTCGCGGTCCCACAGCACGGCGGGGATCAGCAGCACGAGCAGCACGGCGCGCTCGAAGGCCCACAGGAGCCCGACGCGGCCGCCGTTCGGCACGGCCACGCGCAGCCCGGCGAGCCGCTTGCCGACGGTGGTGCCGAACAGGCCGGTGAGCAGCCACGAGAGCACCCCGAAGATCGCCAGGGTGACGACGCTGCGCATCGTGGGGCTCCAGTGCAGGAGGGCCGACAGGATCTGCGCCACCAGCAGGGCCAGGAACCAGTCGACGACCAGCGCCACGAGCCGGCGGCCGTACCCGGCCACCGAGCCGGGGCCCTGCTGCGGCAGGCCCATCCGCTCCCCCGGATAGCCGAGGTCGGCGCCTGCCGCGCGGGCGCCCGAGAGCCAGGTTCCGGCCGAACGCCGAGGTTCGCTCATGACCCCAAAGCTATCCGCCACCGGTGATCATCCGGCGCCGGGGTTGCATGTAACACGTGCGAAACACATGGGACACGGCTTGGAAACGGCCGGTGCATAGCGTGATAGCGCCCTGAAAACACCCTAGGAGGTCGGATGTTCAGCAGTGCCAGCGAGGTCCTGAAATACATCAAGGACGAAGGGGTACAGTTCGTCGATGTCAGGTTCACTGACCTGCCGGGCACGACGCAGCACTTCACGTTCCCCGTGAACAACTTCGGTGAGAGCGTCTTCACCGACGGCCTGATGTTCGACGGGTCCTCCATCCGTGGTTTTCAGGAGATCCACGAGTCGGACATGCTGTTGCTGCCGGACCCCACGACGGCTGTCATCGACCCGTTCCGCCAGCACAAGACCCTGAACATCACGTTCTTCGTGCACGACCCGCTCACCGGCGAGGCGTACACCCGTGACCCCCGCAACGTCGCCCGCAAGGCCGAGGACTACCTGCGCGGCACGGGCATCGCGGACACGGCGTTCTTCGGGCCCGAGGCGGAGTTCTACATCTTCGACGACGTGCGGTTCGAGACGAGCCAGCACGAGTCGTTCTACCACATCGACTCGGTCGAGGGCGCCTGGAACACCGGCCGCAAGGAAGAGGGCGGCAACCTCGGGTACAAGCCGCGTTACAAGGGCGGCTACTTCCCGGTGCCGCCGATGGACCACTTCACCGACCTGCGCTCGGAGATGGTCCGGCAGCTGACCGAGTGCGGCATCGAGGTCGAGATGCAGCACCACGAGGTGGGCACCGCCGGCCAGGCCGAGATCGACTTCCGTTTCGGCACGCTGCTGAAGACCGCCGACGACCTGATGCTCTACAAGTACATCGTCAAGAGCGTCGCCCGGCAGGCGGGCAAGACGGTCACCTTCATGCCGAAGCCGATCTTCGGTGACAACGGCTCCGGCATGCACTGCCACCAGTCGCTGTGGAAGGACGGCTCGCCGCTCTTCTACGACGAGGTCGGCTACGCCGGGCTGTCGGACCTGGCCCGCTACTACATCGGCGGCCTGCTCAAGCACGCCGCCTCGCTGCTGGCCTTCACCAACCCGACGGTGAACTCCTACCACCGCCTGGTGCCGGGCTACGAGGCACCGGTCAACCTGGTCTACTCCCAGCGCAACCGCTCGGCCTGCGTCCGCATCCCGATCACCGGTTCGAACCCCAAGGCCAAGCGCCTGGAGTTCCGCGTTCCGGACCCGTCCTGCAACCCGTACCTCGCCTTCCCGGCGATGCTCATGGCGGGCCTCGACGGCATCAAGAACAAGATCGAGCCGCCGGAGCCGGTGGACAAGGACCTGTACGAGCTGCCGCCGGAGGAGGCCCGCAGCGTCCCGCAGGTGCCGGGCTCGCTGGAGGCGGTCCTGGCCGCACTCGAGGCCGACCACGACTACCTGCTCGAGGGCGGCGTGTTCACGCCGGACCTGATCGAGACGTGGGTCGCCTACAAGCGTGAGAACGAGCTGGACCCGATCCGCCTCCGCCCGCACCCGCACGAGTTCGAGCTGTACTACGACTGCTGAGCGCCGGGCGCCCCGCGCCCTCCGCGACACGTGACCGGCCCGGTCCGCCGCCCAGGCGGACCGGGCCGTTCGTCGTCGCCCGCCCGCTGTCGTGGGGTGATGTCCGGCCGCTTATGGACGATCACTCATCCGCACTAGGCGTGGGACACGTGGTGTCATAGCGTCTCAAGCATGGACACGCCGCTGGTGTTGCTCGACGTGGACGGTGTTCTCAATCCTCTGCAGCGTTCGCCCGGCTATCAGCGGTACCGGGCCACGCCGAACGGCGTCACCTTCCGGCTGTTGCTCAATCCCCGCCACGGGCCGATGCTGACCGCGCTCGCCGAGGAGACCGGCGCGGAACTCGTCTGGGCCAGCTACTGGACCGACGCGGCCAACGAGTGGATCGCCCCACGGGTCGGCCTGCCCGAGTTGCGCGCCATCCCGATCCCCCCGCGCGACCCCGTGTACTCCTACGGGGGCTGGAAGGCGCGGCACGTCGCCGAGTGGATCGGCGAGCGGCCTTTCGTATGGTTGGAGGACGAACCGGATGTTCCGGACGTCCTCGCGACCGGGCCGGCGCTCGGCCCGCATCTGATCGTGGGAGTGGATCCGGAGGAGGGCCTGACCGAGGCCCACGTGGAGCAGGCGCGCGGCTGGCTGGAACAACTGCGGCAGGGCGCGCGTTAGGGGGCGCGTTAGTAGGGCAGTCCGGCGACAAGGGGGATGATCATGGCTTCGGTACGGGTCGAGCGCACCGACGACGGCGGCTTCGTGGCCACCAACGGCCGCGGCGCGCGGGTGGCCATCGGGGGTTCGGGAGACGACGGCGTCTTCACGCCCGTCGAGCTGCTGCTCGCCGCGCTGGGCGGCTGCGAGATCGTCACGGTCGAGCCGCTGACGTCCGAACGCGGCCACCGGCTCGTACGCCTCGCGGCCACCGTCGAGGCCGAGAAGGTGGCGCCGACCCGCCTGGGCGCCGTCACCGTCACCTACGACGTCGAGCTCCCCGAGGGCGACGAGGACGCCGCGAGGGTCTTCACCGACGTCGCGCACCGGGTGCACGACAACCACTGCACGGTCGGCCGCGCCCTGCGCGAGACCACCCCGACGGAGCAGATTCTGCCCGATCTCGCGCGTTAGCGCCCGAAATCGGCGCTTGACGAACACTTCCGCGCATTATTGGCTGTTCGCGGTTGTTCTGAATCGCGAGGAGTTCCCCCATGCGCAGGCTCTGGGCCCCCGTCACCGCCCTGCTCGCCACCGCGGCCGTCACCGCGCCCCTGCCCGGCCCGACCCCACCGGCACACGCGTCGGCCACCGCGACCGTCTGGCCCACGCCGCAGCAGATCAACGACCGGTCCGACGGCTTCCGCCTCCCCCGTACGGTCGGGCTGGTCGCCACGGCCGACGCCGACGCGCCCGCGCTGCGGACGGTGCGGGCGGTCCTGAAGAAGGCCGGCGCGACCGACATCCGGCAGTCGGCGGCCGACCCGAAGACCGAGGTGACCGTCTGGCTGTCCGGCGGCGCGCCCGTACTGAAGGGCCTCGGCGTCGCCGACCACACCGGGCTGGGGCCCGAGGGTTACGTGCTGGCCGCGGGCCGGTACCGCGGACGCGACCACATCGTCCTCGACGGCGCCGACGGCACGGGCGCCTTCTACGCGGCCGAGACGTTCGGGCAGCTGGTGCGCGAGCGCTGGATGCCGGGCGTCGCCGTACGCGACTGGCCCGCGATGCGTTACCGCGGTTCGATCGAGGGCTTCTACGGCACCCCGTGGTCCCACGAGGACCGGCTGGCCCACCTCGACTACCTCGGCGCGCACAAGATGAACACCTACGAGTACGCGCCGAAGGACGACCCGTACCACCGGGAACGCTGGCGCGACCCGTACCCGGCCGACGAGCTCGCCCAGCTCGGCGCGCTGGTGAGCCGGGCCCGCGACAACCACGTGGAGTTCACCTTCGCCCTCTCCCCCGGCCTGTCGATCTGCTACTCCTCCCAGGCGGACGTGGACGCGCTGATCGCCAAGCTGGAGGCCGTGTACGACCTGGGCGGACGGGCGTTCAACGTGCCGTTCGACGACATCGACTACGGCGTCTGGCACTGCGCGGCCGACAAGGACAAGTTCGGCGACGGCGCGGCCGGAGCGGGCGCGGCGCAGGCGTACGTGCTGAACAAGGTGCAGGCGTGGGCGCGCGCCAAGGGCGACGTGCATCCGCTGCAGATGGTGCCGACCGAGTACTCCAACGTGACCGACTCGCCGTACAAGCAGGCCCTGCGCGACAAGCTGGACCCGGACGTGATCGTGCACTGGACCGGCGTCGGCGTCATCCCGGCGACGATCACGGTCGACGAGGCGAAGCAGGCCGAGAAGGTGTTCGGCCACCCGATCCTGGTCTGGGACAACTACCCGGTCAACGACTACATCGCCGGGCGGCTGCCGCTGGCCGCCTACACGGGCCGGGAGAGCGGCCTGTCCGGCTCGATCACCGGGATCATCTCCAACCCCTCCAACCAGGCCGCGGTGAGCGACGTCGCGCTGTTCTCCTTCGCCGACTTCGGCTGGCACGACGCCACGTACGACGCCGGGCGCGCCTGGGCGGCGGCCCTGGCCGAGCGCGCCGGCGGTGACCGGGAGACGATCGCCGCGCTGCGCGCCTTCGCGGACGTGTCGTCCTACGACGGCCGGCTGCACCTGACCCAGGCGCCCGAGCTGGCCGCCGCCGTGAACGCCTTCTGGCGGCGCTGGGACGCCGGCGACCACCACGGCTCCGTCCGCGACCTGCGGACGCGCGTACGGGCGCTCGCCGCCGCCCCGGCCCGGATCCGGGCCGGCGTCATCGATCCCGCCTTCGCCGACGAGGCCAAGGCGTGGCTCGACGCCACCGAACTCTGGGCGCAGGCGATGGACGCCGCCCTCGACATGATCACCCACCCGCTCGCGCGCGGCTGGGCCGACCGGCGGCGCGTCGACGCCCTGGTGGCACGGGCGAACGCCATCCGCGACACCCGCGAACCGCACAGCGGCACCGCGCCCAAGATCGGTGACGGGGTGATCGACCGGTTTCTCACGACGGCGAAGGCGGCGTTCGACCGTACGGCCGGCGTGCACGCCGTACGGCCGGCCGGGATCACCTCCCTGGCGCAGTACCAGGACAACGCCCCCGCCCGGATGACCGACGGCGACACCGGCACGTACTTCTGGAGCAACGCGGCGCCGGCGGCCGGCGACTGGGTCGGCGTCGACTTCGGCGAGCCGCGGCCGATCGGCGACGTCGGCGTCCTCATGGGCAAGTCCGGCAGTCCGAACGACTACATCCACGCCGGGACGCTGGAGTACTCCACCGACGGCTCCTCCTGGACGCCGCTGGCGGACGGGACCACGGCGGAGGTGCACGCCACCGCGCCGGCCGGCACGACCGCCCGGTACGTCCGTTACCGGGCCACGGCGGCCAATGACGGGTACTGGTGCGTGGTGCGGGAGTTCCAGGTGAGCGTCCCCGGCCAGATCACCTACACCGTCACGGGCGGCCCGGCCGGTGACCTGGCCGCCGCGGCCGACGGGTCGCTGGACACCGCCTACACCGCCTCGGCCGCCCCGGCGGCGGGCGACGCGCTCGTCGTGACGCCCTCGGCGGCACGGCGGCTGGCGCGCGTCCGGGTGCTGGGTTCGGCGGGCACCGCCGCGGTGGAGGTCAGGTCGGGTGACACCTGGCGCCACATCGGTATCCTCCGTAACGGGTACGCCGACCTGCCCGCCGGTGGCGATCCGGTCGACGCCGTGCGTCTGACCTGGGAGTCCGGCTCACCGGCGCCCTCGATCAGCGAGGTCGTGCCGGTCCCGGCCGAGTGATCGCCGGAGGAGATCCGGGCGACCGTATCCACCCTGAGGACTAGGGCGTGTACTCATATGGGCCGAGTCGCAGACCATTCCTGGAGGTGATCACAAAAGCCAGGCTTTCCTTCAGGATCTAGACATGGCCCAGCTCGCCCAACCCTGTCGCCCGGCGCCGCGCGACATCGACCTGAAGGGCTCGTGGTCGCCCCGGCTCTGGCGGGAGATCGCCCTGATCGCCGTCTTCTACGGCGCGTACACCCTCGTGCGCCTGGTGATCCCGCACAACGAGTCGGCGGCGTACGTCCACGCCGGGCAGGTCATGCGCCTGGAGCACGCCCTGGGGCCGAACGTCGAACTGGCGCTCAACCGCGCGCTGCTGCGCATGCCCCTGCTGGCCAAGGCCGCCAACATCTTCTACGCGACCGCCCATTTCCTGGTCACGCTGGCGGTGCTGGTGTGGCTCTACCGCCGGCGTCCGCGGCAGTACCGGTGGCTGCGCACGTCGCTGCTGCTGGCCACCGCGATCGCCCTCGTCGGGTTCTGGATCTACCCGCTGGCGCCGCCGCGTTTCCTCGGCGGCGCGGGCTTCGTCGACCCGGTGACCGCCCTCCACAGCTTCGGCCTGTACTCCTCGCCCCAGGCGGGCTCGCTCACGAACCAGTTCGCCGCCATGCCCTCGATGCACGCGGGCTGGGCGGTCTGGTGCGCGGTGGCGGTGATCGCGAGTACCCGCCGGCCGCTGGTCAGGGCCCTGGCGACGCTCTACCCGATCGTCACGGTCACCGTGATCTTCTCGACCGCCAATCATTACCTGCTGGACGCCGTGGCAGGGATCACCGTGATGGCGTTCGCCCTGTCCGCAGGCCTTATCCTCCATCTGCGGGAGAACCGGTCACGTCCAGCGAAGGATCACGAAGTGACAAACAAGACAACTATTGCCGATAGTCCAGGCGGCCGGATCTGACACCATGGGGATCATGTCGAGTTCGGCCGTAGCGCCAGTCGCCACGGGCGACGCGACTGAGGCACCGGAGGACAAGCCGGCCGGGGTACGACCGCGCGTCTGGCGCGAGATCCTGCTCATCGCGCTCTGCTACACGGCGTACTCCTTCGTACGCAATCTGGTACCCACGACGCACACGGCGGCGCTCCGACTCGGCGGACGGATCCTCAACCTCGAGCACCTGCTGCACATCGGCTTCGAACTCCCGCTCAACCACCTGTTCGTACGCGTGCACTGGATCGGCGTCGTCGCGAACTACTACTACTCGACCCTGCACTTCATCGTGACCCCGGGCATCCTGGCCTGGCTGTACGTCCGCCACCAGGACCGCTACGTCTTCTATCGGCGGCTGATCTTCGCGACGACGGTACTCGCGCTGGTCGGCTTCTATCTGCTGCCCCTCGCACCGCCGAGGATGCTGCCGGGATACGTCGACACGGTGCTGGTCTGGCACACCCACGGCCTGTACGCCTCGGGCGCCTCACCGGTCGGCTCCGTGTCGAACCAGTACGCGGCGATGCCGTCCCTGCACACCGGCTGGGCGCTGTGGTGCGCGATCGCCGTCTCGGACGTGATCCGGCGCCCCTGGGCCAAGATCCTGCCGTTCCTCTACCCGCTGGCGACGGTGCTCGTCATCCTGGGCACGGCGAACCACTATTTCCTGGACGCGGTCGGCGGCGCGGTGACACTGGGCTGCGGCTACCTGGCCGCCCGGGGCGTCCGCCTGGTCATCCCCCGCCTGGGCCCCGTCGCGCGGGTGTTCTCCACCGACTAGGGCCGCGGCCCCTTCGCGGGCCGGCGTAATGGCGGCCGTGGGCGGCCGTCGGCGTGAACAGGCAGCGTACGGGACCGCTTCGCCGGTAGAGCCCCTGCAGCCGCCCGTTCGGGCGGTCAGCGCTGAGCCGTACCGGACTGCTCGCGGTCGAGACCTGGACCGAGGTGCCGCGGCTGCGGGGCCGTGCCTTTGCGAGCCCTCATGGCGGACTTGAGCGCGACCTCGCCGTCGGCCGGTGGCCCAGCGTGGCAGAGAGGCGCGCATCTCCCTGCACACGGGGCCACCTCTGTGTCCACCGCGGTTCCCTTTGACCTCACCTCTCCGCCTCCCGGGCCCACCCACACCTCCACCCCGAGAAATATCGCCACTAATCCGCTTTTAAAGCACCGATCACCCTCGGTCACACGCGCGAAAACGGAACACCGAAATCCACCGTCGGGATCATCCACGCCGAACGCGCCACCTCACGTCGTCTTCCCAGGCCATCGCCCATTGATCGTGATTGTCCCTCAACGTCCATAGCTGTATCGTACGAGCCCGAAACCGGTGACACAGAAGTGCCACGGACGCGTCCTCACGGCCGTGACCAAAGAAAGCCCGACTTGACCATAAATCAAATGATTTCGGCGAGTTCCCCCGTCGTCGGCCTCAGAAGCCGGATCGCGGTACGAGAAGCGAGTCTGGAGTTCAGTCGTGCATGGTCTAAATTTCCGCGTCCTCGGTCCGCTCGAGGTCTCCGCCGGCACACGGCGGGTGCCCGTCGCGGCCGGGAAACAGCGGACACTCCTCGCCACCCTGCTGCTCAGCGCGAACCAGACCGTGCCCATCGAGGAGCTCACCGACCGCCTGTGGTGCGGGGACCCGCCCCGCGGCCCGCGCGGGGCGCTGCACACGTACGTCACGCGGCTGCGGCAGACGCTCGACCGCCACACCGGCGGCGGGTCCGGGCTGATCAGCACCTCCCCGGCCGGGTACGGCATCGAGCTCGACGCGGGCGGGCTCGACCTGATCCGCTTCCGCACGATGGTCGCCGAGGCGCGTACGGCCGGGCGGCGCGGCGACCTGACCGCCGAGTCCGCCGGGCTCACCGCGGCCCTGTCCCTGTGGCGCGGTCCGGTCCTGTCCGACGTACGGTCGGAGTCCCTGCACCGCGACGTCGTTCCCAGCCTGATCGAGGAACATCTGCGCACGTTGGAACGGCGGCACGAGGTCGACCTCGCGCTCGGCCGGCACGATCGCCTGGTCGGCGAACTGCGCGCACTGACCGGCAGGCATCCCTTCCACGAACGCTTCTGGGGTCAGCTGATGGTCGCGCTGTACCGCTGCGGCCGGCCGGCCGAGGCACTCGAGGCGTACGGCGAGGTCAGCGCGTCGCTGCGCCGCCGTCTCGGCGTCTGCCCGGGGCCGGAGGTACGCGACCTGCACACCGCGATCCTGCGCGACGACCCCCGGCTTTCGTCAACGCCACCTGAAGGCGAACTGTAAGCGGACTGAAAGAACCCCTTCCTAAGTTGGGAACGCCGACAAGGAAAGGGTGCTCATGACCGCCAAAGGGCCGACCCTGTATCCGGGCGTTGAGGAGATCCGGCAAGTTCAGCAATTAATGATCTTCTGCTCACTGCTGCCTCCGGACGGGAAGCTGCGCGAAGTCCTCACTCGCGCTCTCGACCTCCACGAAGAGCCCGTTCTTTCCCGAATCACTCCCATGACTGATATTCAGCCTCATGCCACAAAGGCGTGGCTCGAGTCCATTTGGATAGAAAGCGGGCTGTCCCCGGACGAAAAGGAGTTGGTTCGCTGGCAGAACGACAGTGACAACATGGCGGCCGCCATCCGGGAGCTGCAGAACGTCGAGCGGCAGATCGGCATCCGGCTCGTCGCCGAGAAGACCCAGTAGCCCACGTTCACTCAGGAGGTATCCGTGTCCGACACCATGACGCTCCAGGCCGTCGTCGACAGCGAGTTCCGCACCGAACTGCTGGCGGACCCCGCGGCCTTCGGCCTGTCCGGCTCCTCGCTGCCCGCTCCCATCGAGCAGCCGGACCAGGAGTCAATCGACTTCTGGACCGAGGGCGTCGCCGCGATGGAGATCTACGCCTGCCAGACGAGTTGCAGCTGGGGTCCGATCACGGCGGTCTGCGACGGCACCACCAAGTAGGCGACAGAAGGGGCCCACACCCCGCGCGGTGGGCCGGCAGACGCCGGCCCACCGTTCCTCGCGACCGCAGGAGCGGCTTCTCCCCATGAGTGACCATTCCTTCCTGGACATCGCCGCCCGCGCCGCCAACCTGTCCGAACGCGAACGGGTCGTCGCCACCCTGCGCGCCTCGGGCACAACGGCGACGCCCGGTGTCCTCCCCGCCTTCGACACGTGGAAGATCGACCGCCTGGCCGGCAAACTCGCCGCCAGACTCCACGCACGCCCGACCACCAGCACCGAAACCGACAAGGCCCGCCCCTACCCGGACCCGCCCGGCGATCAGACGCCCCATACGGACGGAACGCCCATAACCGGGCCTCCGGCAGAGGGCAACGCGGACAGACCCCACGTGGTCGCGCCCCACACGGATGGGCCCCACACGGTCGCACCCGAGCCTGTCGTGACCCGCACGGACATGACCCGCACGGACATGACCCGCGCGGACCTGCGCCGTACGGACGGCCCTTCGGGGGAGCCCTGCACCGACGCGACGCGCGCGAGCGGAACCGGCGCAGACGCGGACACCGTGGACGCGGCCGAAGCCGCCTCGCCTCAGGCCACCATGGCCACCCACGCAAACCGGACCAGCACGGACGTCACGGGCGCGTCCGGCGCAGATGCGAACACTACGGACGGGACCGAAGCCTCCGCCGCTCAGGCCTCCGTGATCGATACCGGCACGAACGGGACCGCCACGGGCGAACGCTCTCAGCGCGAACGCACCAAGCAAGAGATCGTGACCGTTCTGACCACCTACCGGCACTACGAGCTCGGCCTGGCGGGCGCCGGTGAGCGGATACGGACGGCGTTCGCCGATGTCCACGCGTCGTGGCTCCCCGTCTACCGCGCGGCCCTGGGCGGCTTCGCACGCCCGCCCGCCGCCACTGTCGGCACCACCCCCGCTCCGGGCACCGGCGCAACTCCCGGCACCGGCTTCGCGAACCCCTCGCGGACTTGGCCTCTCGACCTGTCAGAGGCCCCATCCGGCAACGTCTCGCACGACCGGCCCCACCGCCCGTCGAGCGCCTCACCCGGCCGGTCGCCGAACCGCCGGGTCCGCCGCACGCCGGAGGTCCCATCCACCGCACCGCAACCCCACCGACCGCCGAAGAGCTCACCCGGTGCCCCCTACCTCCCGCCGGAGCCCTCACCAGGCGAGTTCCACCGCCTGCCGGAAGCCCCATCCGCCGGGCCACAACCCCACCCCACACCCGAGGCCTCACCCGCCGAGCCACGACTCCACCCGCCGGAGGCTCCACCCCGCGAGCCTCTCTCGGCCGCGCGACCGCGCCGACCGGCGGACGCGGCGTCCCGGCAAGCGACGGAGGCCCTGCCGGACGCCGGCTGGCGGGAGTTCGACGTCTACTACGGCCACCTGGCCATCGCGTGCGAACCGTTTCTCGACGAGCTCGGCCGGCGGCTCGGCGAAGAACACGCGCGGCATCCAGGGCTCTTCGACCAGCGGCTCATCGACGACCTTCAGCGGCATCTCCTCGAACGATTCGAGCTGTCGCTCGCCTGGGCCGTCGAGGCCGACGCGAACGTGCACTGCGCCCGTACCGGCATCGACCGCGCGTCCGCGACCCGTGAGGAGTACCTCGCCTATCTCGACGCGACCTTCGCCGACGCCGACGCGTATCACCGCTTCTACCTGCGGTTCCCCGTCCTCGGCCGGTGGCTCGCCGAGGTGACCGGCATGCTCGCCGAGTGCGGCCGCGAGTTGATCGGCCGCCTCGCCGCCGACCGCGCCGACATCGGCGCCGCCTTCTTCGGCGAGGAGATCACCGCGTTCCGCTCCGTACGCCTGGGGCTGTCCGACCACCACGCGGGCGCGCGCAGCGTCGCGATCGTCGAGGTCGCGCTGAGCGGCGGCGGCACCGGCTCGTTCGTCTACAAACCGCGTTGCGTCCGCTCAGAGGCCGCGATGCAGGACCTGCTCCGCAGGCTCCGCGACGACGGCGTCCTCGCGTTCTCGACCCGGCCCGTGCTGCCGAAACCGTCGTACGGCTACGAGGCGCTGATCCCCGCCGGCCGCAACCGCATGGCCGCCCGCGAGCAGGTCGAGCGGGTGTACGAGGAGCTCGGCGGCCTCCTCGGCGTCTTCTACGTCCTCGGCGGCGGCGACCTGCACTTCGAGAACATCCTGATCGCCGACGGGCACGCCTACGTGTGCGACTGCGAGACCGTCCTGGGCGTGCTCCCGGTCGGCCAGGCACGGCCCGCCGGCACGCTGCTCGACTCCGTCTTCAAGACCGGGCTGCTCGAGTGGCCGCGCACCACGACGTCCGCGACCGAGATGCGGATCAGCGGCTACTCCGGCGGCGAGGCGTACGAGATGCCGATCCCGGTGCCGCGCGTCAACGAGCACCGCCTCAGCTTCCGCGCGTCGGTGACCCATCGGTCGGGGGTGCACGTCGAGCCGGCCGGGTCCAACCGCGTCTTCCTCGGCGACCGGCTGATGCAGCCGCAGGACTTCACCGACGCCATCATGGACGGTTTCGGGCGCGTGTACGCCTGGTTCGAGCAGCGGAAGGACGACGCGATCCGCGAGGTGAGCGAGATCTTCGCGGACACCTCGGCCCGGTTCATCAACTGGGGCACCCAGGTGTACTCCCAGTTGCTGATCTCCGCGCGCCATCCCAAGTGCCTGGTCGACCCGCTGGAGGTCGACCTGCTCGTCGGCACCGTGGGCACCTTCCCCCGCACCTGGGACACCGACGGCACGCTCTCCGAGCGCGAGCTGGTCTCGCTGTGGCGGCTCGACATCCCGATCTTCACCGCACCGGCCGGCGACCGGTGGCTGGTGCACGACCACGCCGTACGCCTGCGCTCGCGGCTGGAGGTCTCCCCCATCGAGGGCGCCGCGCAGCGGATCCGGCGGCTGTCGCGGGCCAACCGGGCGCAGCAGACGCAGTACATCGCCGCCAGCCTGTCCTCCGGCGAGGTCGCCAGCCCGGCGTTCGTGACCGCGTCACTGGAGTACGCCACGCGGATCGGCGAGCGGCTGTGCCGTACGCTCCGCGACCCCTCGGCGCCCGCGCCCTGGACCTCGTACGGGCTCACCGGCGACGGCATGGCGGAGGTGGACATCGACGGCGACCTGTACCACGGGTCGGCCGGGGTCGCGCTGTTCCTGGCCTACCTCAACGACTTGGTGCCACGGCCGGAGTTCCGCCGTGCCGCCGGGCGCGCCCTGTCCCACGCCGTCACCCACACCGACCGGCGGCGGCCCGGCGCGTTCCAGGGCCTCGGCGGGCTCATCTACGTCCTCACCCACCTGCACCACCTCTGGCAGGACCGCGGCCTGCTCGAACTCGCCGTACGCCTGAACCGGGAGCTGGCCGGGCCGATCGACGCGGACACCCACTTCGACGTGCTCAGCGGCTGCGCCGGCCTGATCCCGGTGCTGCTCGGTCTCGGCCGCGAGACCGACGGGCAGGGGCTCGAACACGCCACGCGATGCGCGGACCTGCTGCTGCGGCACGCGGTCGAGGACGGCGACACGCTGAGCTGGCCGCCCACCGATCCGGGCGAGGCCGTGGCGAACCTCACCGGCTTCTCCCACGGCGTGGCCGGCATCGGCTGGGCGCTGATCCAGCTCGGCGCCCTGATCGACGAACCGGTCTACATCGACGCCGGCCGGCGCGCCTTCGCGTACGAGGCACGCCACTTCGACGAGGCGCAGCAGGACTGGTACGACCTGCGCACCAGTCCGGGCGGCGCCGTACGCGACGGCCACCACTTCGCCAACGCCTGGTGCAACGGCGCGGCCGGCATCGGGCTGAGCCGGATCTCCAGCTGGGCGGCGCTCGGCGGTGACGACGAGCTGTTGCTGCGCGAGGCCCATCAGGCCCTCGCCGCCACGATGCGGGGCTTCCCGCGCCTGATGAACGACACGCTCTGCCACGGCCGCACCGGCAACGCGGAGCTGTTCCTGCGGTTCGCGGCGCTGCGCGACGAGCCGGCGTTCCGGCTCGAGGCGAACGTCCAGGTGCAGGAACAGTGGCGCCACCTCGACGACGCCGAGAACGGAGTCATGGAGGGCGGGTTCTTCCCCGGCCTGATGCTCGGCCTGTCCGGCTTCGGCATGCACTTCCTGCGCCTGGCCCGGCCCGACCGGGTTCCCTCCGTCCTGCTCCTCGATCCCGCCCCCAGCCGATAAGGAGACACCGCATGTCCGTCGAATCCAGCCGCGCCTTCCTCCAGATCGCCTACGACTCCCCGGAGCTGAAACAGCAGCTCAAGGCCGTCACCGGTACGCGAGAGATCGTCCGGCTCGGGTCACGCTACGGGTACTCCTTCGACGTGCCCGAGCTGATGGAGGCGTCCTCCGCCTTCACCCCCGGAGAGACACCCGAGCCGGTACGGCGCCCCACCGAGGCCGAACGCGACGCCGGCCCGCTCCACCACGAATACCTGCTGGAGGACCTGCCCGGTCTGAAGGGCGTCATCGACCAGCTCCCCCATCTGAAGATCAAACCGCCCTCGTTCGACCTCGACCGGTTCGCGCGGACCTTCCGGGAGGAGGACCTGCGGTCGACCGGCCTGTCCCCGGCGGACCCGGCCTTCCAGGCCTGGCACGAGTCGATGATGAAGGCGCACTGGCGCGACCCGGCCCTCGGCACCGGCGCCCCGCGCCGCGACTTCCACCTCGTCAACCTCGACGAGCACGTCGACCATCCCGGATACGACCGCTACCTCGAGGCCAAGCACCGCATGGTCCGTACGCTCGAGGAGTTCTTCTCCGCCGAGATCCGGTTCTCGGGCAGCCTCTGGTATCCCCCGTCCGGCTACCGGCTGTGGCACACGAACGAGACGCAGCCGGGGTGGCGGATGTACGTCGTCGACTTCGACGAGCCGTTCGCCGACCCGGCCGACACGTCGTTCTTCCGCTACATGAACCCCCGTACCGAGGAGATCGTCACTCTGCGGGAGACGCCGCGGATGGTCCGCTTCTTCAAGGCCGAGCAGGATCCGCGCCGGCTGTTCTGGCACTGCATCGTGAACCCCACGCCGCGACACCGGTGGAGCTTCGGGTTCGTCGTGCCCGACCACTGGATGACCGCGGTCGCGCGGCAGGTCTGAGGCGGCGACGTGTTCGGGCTCAGGCAGCGCTCACCCGCATCCGGTCCCCACGCCCTCGCCCCGTACGACGCGGGCCCGGCGCCGGACATCCCGGCGATCCGGGCCGTCGGCGTCCGCAAGTCCTTTCCGGGTGTGGAGGCGGTACGCGGCATCGACCTGACGGTCGCCCAGGGCGAGACGTTCGGCTTTCTCGGCCCGAACGGCGCGGGCAAGACCACGACCATCGCGATGCTCTGCACCCTGGTCACGCCGACGGCGGGACGCATCGAGATCGCCGGCCACGACACGCGGACCGCGCCGCACCGGGTGCGCCGCGACCTCGGGCTCGTCTTCCAGGAGACCACGCTCGACGGCGACCTGACCGCCGAGGAGAACCTCCGTTTCCACGCCGACCTGTACGCCCTGCCCCGCACGACACTGTCGGCCCGGGTCGACGCGATGCTCGACCTCGTCGGCCTGGCGGCCCGCCACGACACGCTCGTCCGCACGTTCTCCGGCGGCATGCGCCGCCGGCTGGAGATCGCCCGTGGGCTCCTCCACCGGCCACGCGTGCTGTTCCTGGACGAGCCGACCATCGGCCTCGACCCGCACGCCCGCGCCCGTCTGTGGACCCACCTCGGCGAGGTACGCGAGCGCGAGGCCACGACCCTGTTCCTCACGACGCACTACCTGGAGGAGGCCGAACGCTGCGACCGCGTCGCCATCATCGACGACGGCCGCATCGTCGCGCAGGGCACACCCGCCGAGCTCAAGGCCGTCCTGGGCGCCGACCGCGTCGACCTGCGCACGGGCGACGACGAGGCGGCCGCGACCGCCCTGCGCACGAAGTTCGGGGTGAAGGCCATGGCGGGCCCGCACGGCGTACGGGTGGAAGCCGAAGACGGCGCCCGTCTGGTCCCCCGCCTGTGCGCGACTTTGGACGTACCGGTCTACGAGGTGACGGTCACCCGCCCGACTCTGGACGACGTGTTCCTCCACCACACCGGCCACCGCATCCGCGACGACCCGACAGGCGACCCGCGATGACCGGACCAGCCCCCGACCCCGAGGCGTGCCTGGCCTATCCCTTTCGTCGCGAGCGGCGTCCACGGCGGAGGAGGGAGCCAGCCCTGGTGTGGCCGCCGACCGGCGATGCGGCGCCTTGGCACCGCCCAGCCGGACAACGCATCCGTCAGACCCACCCTGCCGCCCTGGCGGCATCACGACGGCACCGCCGCCAACGGCGCGCTACGCACGGTGCCGACCTGCACGCGAAGTCGGGTCCTCGCGACGCGGCCTGCCGACCTGGCGGCATCACCACAGCACCGCCGCCAACACGCACATCACGGACGACACCGACCGGACACGCGAAACCGGCACCTCGCGACCCACCCTGCCGACCACGGCCACCGACGGCCGGCCGGACCGGGCGCGACGGAACCAAGAACACACCCCGGCGCCAGTGCCACTTCGACGACGAGCACAGACCGGCGACCCGATGCCGCGAGCCCGCTACGCGTCTACGAACTCAGAGGTGAACCACGATGACCGAACCAACCCCCAACCCGGCCGCCCACGCACACGGCGACCGCGCCAGCGGCCCGGCGACATCACGACGGTGCCGCCATGGCGGACGCGCGCATCACAGACGACGGTACCGGCCCAGTGCACGAGGCCGCGGCCTCCCGACGCGGGCCGCCGACGACCAGCCTGACCAGCGCGGAACCAAGAACACATCCAGGCACGAGTAGCACTTCGACGGCGAGCACCGTCCTCCGACCCGATGCCCGCCACCCCATCACGCACCTACGAACCCACAGGTAAACCATGATGACCGAACCAATCCCCGACCCCGTCACCCACGCACACGGCGCTGCGGCCCGCACACGTCCGTTGTCCGCGGTGTCCCGGTCGCAGGGCGACCGTGGGCCCGCTCTCGAAAGGCGGGACGCCGATGATCGAGCGGGACGATCAGAACACGGCCGCGGTGGCCACACCCCCGGACCTGGGAAACACGAGGCGGGTGAAGGGTTCTCGTGGGGCGGAGGAGGAGTCGTGACCCCGGCGCGTGCCGTCGTGCAGGGGCTTCGGCGAGGGACTGGGCGGCGGGCATGACGCATGCCGCTCACGCGCGGTACGAAGCGGTCGGTGTCGGTCCCGGGCGGCTCGCCGCCGAGTTGCGGGCGGGGCGGATGGTCTGGCGGCGGGAGCTGCTGCACTTCGTCCGTGACCGTACCGGCACGCTCGTCGCGCTCCTTCAGCCGCTGCTGTTCCTGTTCGTGCTCGGCGTCGGGCTCGGGCGGCTGTTCGCCGGCGCGGGAGGCGGTTCGGCCACGGACTATCTCACCTTCCTGTTCCCCGGTGTGCTCGTCATGGCCGCGCAGCCCGCCGCGATCTCTGTCGGCGCCTCGATCGTCTGGGACCGGGAGTCCGGCTTCCTGCGCGAGATGCTCGTCGCTCCGGTCCGCCGCGGCACGCTGCTGGCCGGAAAGTGCCTCGGCGGTGCGACCGTCGCCACCTGCCAGGGCACGGTCGTGCTCGCGGGCGCGGGGCTGATCCACATCCCGTACGATCCGGCGCTGTTCGCGCTGCTGCTGGCCGAGCTGGCGCTGACGGCGCTCGCCATGACGGTGCTCGGCGCGGTGGTGGCGGTCGTCATCCGCCGCGCCCGGACGTTCACGATGGTGCTGAGCGTGCTGATGACGCCGCTGATCTTCCTGTCCGGGCTGATGTTCCCGGTCGCGGCGATGCCCGCCTGGATGTCGTGGCTGACGCCGGCCGATCCGCTGACGTACGCGGTGGACGCGATGCGCCGCACCGTCAACGCCTGCCGGCCGGTCCGGGGAACGTCGGCGCTGTTCGAACCGGTGTCCTGGGCCGGCCTGCGCCCCTCGCCGGTGCTCGAGCTCGCCGTGGTCGCGGCGTTCACGGCGGTGGCACTGGCGATCGCGGCCCGCCGCTTCGCCCGTACCGGCTGACGCTCAGCGGCCGGCCGGTCCGTTCCGCAGGATCTCGCGGCGGCGTACGGGCGCGGACGTCCAGCGGCGGACGGCCGCGAGGACCTCCTCCAGCGGCCGTGCCAGCTGGTCGGCCCGGACGAAGATCGGGCCGCCGACCCGAGGGATGCCGCTGCGGGCGAACCACCGTGGCGTCCCGCGGTGCGCGGTCACCACCTGCGCGGCGTCCACCGGCACGAACACCAGCAGCTCCGCGCGGCCGGGCCGGCGTTCGACCCGGACCTCGGCAACGTTCGACCAGGGCAGACGGACCCGTGCCGAGTGCAGCGTGACCCCGTCCTCGCTGATCGTGAGGAGCGGGGCTCCCCGCGACGCGCGTGCGACGGCGCGCAGGAACAGCGGCAGGAAGACGACCGTCACGAACCCGAAGACGACCAGGAGCAGCACGCTGATCAGCGGCCCGTCGCCGCGCGCGATGTACGCGGCGTACCCGGCCGCCGGCGGCAGCAGCACCGCGGGCAGGCCGGCCTTGGCCACGGCCGCCCACCGGTATCCGACAGTCAGCATGTGTCACCCAGTTCAGGCGCTCTGGTCATCTCCGTAGAAAACGCGCTCGACCACCTTACGGGCGTGGCGCGCGCGGCGCCGGTAGTCCTCCAGCAGAGCGCCGGAGGCCGGGTAGCCGAGCACGCTGGTCACCGCCGAGCGTTCGCGGTGGTGCTCGGTCGGCAGCAGGTCCGACGCCCGTCCGCGGACGAGCATGATCGCGTTACGGATCCGGGTGGCCATGCGCCAGGCGTCGGTCAGGATGGCGGCGTCGTCGGAGTCGAGCAGGCCCGCCTCCGCGGCGGCGTCGAGCGCGGCGAGCGTCCGGGTCGTCCGCAGTCCGGGCACGTCGTGCCCGTGCCGGAGCTGCAGCAGCTGTGCCACCCATTCGACGTCGGACAGCCCGCCGGGACCCAGCTTGGTGTGCAGCCGCCGGTCGACGCCGCGCGGCAGGCGTTCGGCCTCCATCCGGGCCTTGAGCCGCCGGATCTCGCGCAGCGCCGTGTCGTCGATGCCGTTCTCCGGCCACCGCACCGGGTCGATCAGCGCCCGGAAGCGCTCGCGGAGCCCCTCGTCGCCGATGATGGGCGCGGCGCGCAGCAGGGCCTGGCTCTCCCACGGCGCCGACCAGCGGCGGTAGTAGGAGGCATAGGAGTCGAGGGTGCGGACGAGCGGTCCGTGCCGGCCCTCCGGCCGCAGCCCGGGGTCGATCACCAGGGGCGGGTCGGGCGCGGGCAGGGCGAGCAGGCGGCGCAGCTCTTCGGCGACCGCGTGCGCGACGGACGAGGCCTCGCGCTCGTCGGCGCCGGGCAGGGGGTCGTGCACGAACATGACGTCCGCGTCGCTGCCGTAGCCCAGCTCGAACCCGCCGTACCGGCCCATCGCGACGATCGCGAACCGGGTCGGTAGCGGCGCGCTCCGCTCCGCCGAGATCCGTTCGATCGCGACCCGCAGCGCCGCCTCGATCGTGACCGTGGTGATCGTGGTGAGCGCCTCGGCGGTGGCCCGCTCGTCGAGGAGGCCGAGCAGGTCGGCGACCGCCGTACGGAACAGCTCGCGGCGGCGCAGCCCGCGTACCGCGGCGACGGCGTCCGCCGACCGGTCGTGCGGAGAGGAGAGGTAGCGGCCCACGGCCGACTGCGCCTCGCCCCGCAGGGCGTCGGCCGGGCGGGGGGTGAGCTCGGACTCGGCGCGCAGCATGCCGACCGCCTCCGGGGCGCGCAACAGCAGCTCGGTGGCGTACCGGCTGGAGGCCAGCACCCGCGCCATCCGCTCGGCCACGGCGACGTCGTCGCGGAGCAGCCGCAGGTACCAGGGTGTCGTGCCGAGCGCGTCGCTGACCTGGCGGAACCCCAGAAGGCCCGCGTCCGGGTCCGGGCAGTCGGCGAACCAGTCGAGCATCACCGGCAGCAGCGTGCGCTGGATGGAGGCGCGCCGCGACACCCCCGCGGTCAGTGCCTCCAGGTGGCGGAGGGCGCCCGCGGGGTCGGTGTAGCCGAGGGCCTCCAGGCGGGTACGGGCGGCCTCGCGGGTGAGCCGTACCTCGTCGCCGGGCAGCCGGGCGACCGCCTGCAGCAGCGGCCGGTAGAACAGCTTCTCGTGCAGCCGCCGTACCTCGCGCGCGTGCCGGCGCCACTCGGCGGTGAACTCCCCCACCGGGTCCACCCGGAACCCCAGCGCCCGGCCGAGGCGCCGCAGGCTCTGTTCGTCCTCGGGCACGAGGTGGTTGCGCCGGAGCCGGTGCAGCTGGATGAGATGCTCGACGCGGCGAAGGAAGCGGTACGCGGTGCCGAGCGCGGCGGCGTCACCCCGGCCGACGTACCCGCCCCAGGACAGTTTCTTCAATGCGATCAGGGTGTTCGGGCCGCGCAGCTCCTCGTCGGCCCGGCCGTGCACGAGCTGGAGCAGCTGTACCGCGAACTCCACGTCGCGCAGCCCGCCGGGGCCGAGCTTCAGCTGCCGGCCCGCCTGTTCCGGCGCGATGTGCTCCTCGACGCGGCGGCGCATCGCCTGGACGTCCTCGACGAAGTTGTCGCGGCCGGCCGCGCTCCACACGAGAGGCGCCAGCGTGCGAACGTAATCCTCGCCCAGTTCGAGGTCGCCGGCCACCGGGCGGGCCTTGAGCAGCGCCTGGAACTCCCAGGTCTTGGCCCAGCGCTCGTAGTACGCGCGGTGGCTGGCCATCGTACGGACCAGCGGCCCGGACTTGCCCTCCGGGCGCAGGGCGGCGTCGACCTCCCACAGCGCGCCCTCCGGCGTGGTGGCCGAGCACGCCCGCATCATCCCGGACGCCAGCCTGGTGGCGGCCCGCAGCGCGGCGTCCTCGTCCTGGCCCGGCGCGGGCTCGGCGACGAAGACGACGTCGACGTCGCTGACGTAGTTCAGCTCGCGTCCGCCGCACTTGCCCATGCCGATGACGGCGACCCGGCACAGGTCCGCCTGCTCGCCCAGCTCGGCGCGTGCGATGGCCAGTCCGGCCTCCAGCGCGGCCGAGGCGAGGTCGGCCAGCTCGGCGGCGACGTCCTCGATGTCGACCACGTGGGTGAGGTCACGCCCGGCCAGGTGCAGCAGCGACCTCCGGTACGCCACGCGCAGCGCGACCAGGGGATCCTCCGCGGTCGCACGGGGCGCCGGGTGAGCGGGGTCGGCGCCGACCGCGCGCAGCAGCGTCTGCCGCAGCTCATCGGCGGTGGGCCGGCGTACGGCGTCGGGGCCGGCGAGGACACGCCAGTGGCCGGGGTGACGGACGAGGTGGTCGGCCAGCGCCGCGCTGACGCCGAGCACGGCGAACAGCCGGTCGCGCGCGTCGGCGTCCGCGTTCAGCTCGGCCCGGATGTCGGCGGTCTCCAGCAGCCGGAGAAGGCCGGTGAGCGCGAGGTCGGGATCGGCCGCGGTGCCCAGGGCCTCGACCAGCCCGTTGAGTTCTTGACCTTGGAGCCGGCGTTCGGCGCCCGTGGCATCGGTGACGCCCAGCCGGGCCAGCCGCCCGGCGAGGCT
The DNA here is from genome assembly GCF_050936355.1 of Actinoallomurus sp. CA-142502. NCBI lineage: Bacteria > Bacillati > Actinomycetota > Actinomycetes > Streptosporangiales > Thermomonosporaceae > Actinoallomurus > Actinoallomurus sp. CA-142502. Next base: position 3,799,362 of record NZ_JBNJMY010000001.1, on the reverse strand, counting down.
TTCGAGTCGGCGTTCACTCACCACCAAAAGGTACCGAGACGCTCCGGCGACCGACAGCGACGGTCACGGCCGGGCGTAGAGCTGGCGGAGGGAGTCGAGGGTCCGGATGAGGTGGTCGCGGAGTTCGGCGGGGGCGAGGATCTCGGCGTCGGCGCCGAGTTTGAGAATCTCCCCCAGCGTCTGGTCGTGGGACTCGACGGGGATCGTCACCCGGATCCAGCCGTCGGCGTCGGGGGGCGAGGCGGTCCGTCGCGCGGCGCGGACGACGGCCGGTTCCATGATGTGGGGCAGGCGGTCCACGGCGCCCGGGGAGAGACGCAGGGTCGCGATGTCCTGGTGGCGGCGCGCGTCGAAGTGTTCCAGGTAGGCCCGCCAGTGGGCGGCGAGGTCGAAGTCCGCCGGCCGGTCGAACCGTTCGTCGAGGACGCGCAGGTCGATGATCCGTGCGATGCGGTAGGTCCGGATCCGCCGGTCCGCTCCGGCCACCAGATACCAGTGGCCCGCCTTGAGCACCAGGCCGTACGGCCGCACGGTACGGGTGATCTCGTGGGGTTCGGCCCAGCGAAGGTAACGGATCCACACGGCGCGGTCGTTCCACACCGCCTCGGCGACCGCGGTGAGGTACAGGACGTCCTCGGCGTCGCGGTACCACGCCGGGGTGTCCAGGTGGAACCGCTCGGCGATCCGCCGGGCCCGGTCGCGCGACTCCGTCGGGAGCGCCGCCATCAGCTTCAGCTGCGCGGCTGTCACGACGGCGCCGAGCCCGAGGTCGGCGGCGGCTCGGGGCAGCCCGGTCAGGAACAGTGACTCGGCCTCCCCCGCGGTCAGGCCGGTCAGCCGGGTGCGGAAGCCGCCCAGCAGCCGGTATCCGCCGTCGTGGCCGGGCTCCCCGTACAACGGCACTCCGGCGGCGCTGAGGGCCTCCATGTCGCGGTAGACGGTGCGCACGGACACCTCCAGCGCACCGGCGATCTCCTGTGCCGTCATCCGCTCCCGTGTCTGCAGCAGCAACAGGATCGAGACCAGCCGGCTCGCGCGCATGGCCCGAAGTCTGCCGCGGTCCACTGTCAGGAGGTGTCAGGGAAGCCCGGGTTGACTTCCGGCCATGAACCTGGACATGGAGCAGTTCGTCGATCGCTATGTCGCCGTATGGAACGAGCCGGACGCGGCGGCCCGCCGCGACCTCATCGCCGGCCTGTGGGCGCGAGACGGCGTCGAGGTCACCGAGTCGGCACGGCACCGGGGACGGGACGCGATAGAGGCACGGATCACCCGGACCCACGAGGAACTCGTGCGATCCGCCGGCTTCGTCTTCCGGAGCGCCGGCGACGCGACCGGCCATCACGACACCGTCGCCTTCACCACGTACATGTTCCCGGCCGATGGCGGTGACGTCGCCTGGACGGGCCGGATATTCGCCGTTCTGGACGAGGAGGGGCTCATCCGGTGCGACCACCAGTTCACCGTCGCGGACCAGGGCGCGGCTACGCGCGCCACGGTCGAAGAACTCCTCCGCCGGATGGGGGAAGGCGATCCCGGCCGGATCGCCGAGCTGTTCGCCGAGCCCGTCGACTGGCGGCTGAACTGGCCGTCAGGCGATCATCCGGCCGTTCCCTGGATCCGGCCGCGCGCGACGCGCGCCGATGTCGCCGAGCACTTCCGCGAGATCGCCGCGGCGCACCTCCCCGAGAAGGCCGGCACGTCGGTGACGCGCGTCCTCGTCGAGGGCACGGACGCCGTCGTGCTCGGCGACATCCACCAGACGGTGAAGGCCACCGGCGAGCCGTACACGGCCGGGTACGCGCTGCGTCTGACCGTGCGGGACGGTGTGATCACCCGTTATGCCGTCTACGAGGACAGCCTCACCGTCGCCGAAGCCCACCTGGGCCACCCCCTGCGCCGCTGAACGTCCGGTCGCGACGTGACATCGCCCGGCGCCCGCGCGTGCGGCGGGGCCGGGCGATCTCGTACCAGGGGTCAGATGACGGGCTCGACGAGTTCGGCCTCCGTGGCGGCCGCCTCCTTGACCGCGGCCGGTCCGCCGCGCAGCGGCACCTCGCGGACGAGGAAGGCGACGACGAAGCCGAGAAACGCGAGGATCGCGCCGCCGATCAACGTGCCGTGCAGCCCGCTGGTGACGCCCGCCTTGAACGCCTCCTGGACCGGCTCCGGGAGGGTGGACAGGATCGCCGGGGTCACGTGGGTCCCGCCGGACGCGATCGCGTGGCCGGCCTTCTCACCGAGCCGTCCGGTCAGGGTGTGCTCCAGGCGGTTGGTGAAGATCGAGCCGAGCAGGGCGATGCCGAGCGAGCCGCCGATCGTACGGAACAGGGTCACCGCGCCACTGGCCGCGCCCATGTCGCGCAGGGTCACGCTGTTCTGGGTGATCAGCGTGGTGTTCTGCATGATGAAGCCCATGCCGAGCCCGGCCACGAGCGTGAGCGCCGAGGCGAGGACGATGCCGGTGTTCACCTTCAGCAGGAGCATGACGAGCATGCCGGCGGTCAGCAGGGCGCCGCCGATGATCGGGTAGATGCGGTAGCGGCCGTTGCGCATGATGAGCTGGCCGACGGTGAGCATCACGGCGAGGATGCCGAACATCAGCGGCAGCATCCAGAGCCCGCTGGCGGTCGCGGAGGCGCCCTTGACGTCCTGCAGGTACTGCGGCAGGAAGTTCACCGCGCCGAACATCGCGGCGCCCACGAGGAAGCTCAGGATCTGGGCGACCGTGAAGTTGCGGTTGCGGAACAGCCGCAGCGGCAGGATCGGCTCCGCCGCCCGCTGCTCGGCGAACACGAACCCGGCGAGCGCGACGACGCTCAGGACGGCGAGCCCGATGACCTGCGCGGACGCCCACGGGTACTCCGTGCCGCCCCAGCTCGCGACCAGGGTCAGCGCGACGATCCCGACGGTCAGGAGCAGGGCGCCGAAGTAGTCGATCCTGGCCTTGATGTGCGGCGTGTGCAGGTGCATCCCGAGGCCGGTGACGAGCAGGGCCACCGCGCCGAGCGGCACGTTGACGTAGAAGGCCCAGCGCCAGCTCAGGTGGTCGGTCAGAAAGCCGCCGAGCAGCGGTCCGCCGACGAACGCCACCGGCATCATGCCGCCGATGATCGCCTGGAAGCGGCCACGCTCACGCGGCGGCACCAGGTCGCCGATGATCGCGAACGCGCCGACCATCAGACCGCCGGCGCCCAGGCCCTGGACCGCACGGAAGCCGATGAGCTCGTTGATGTTCTGCGCGAGACCCGACAGCATCGACCCGATCAGGAAGATCACGATCGACGCCATGAACATGCCCTTGCGGCCGTACAGGTCGCCGAGCTTGCCCCAGATGGGCGTCGCGGCGGCGGTCGCGAGGGTGTACGCCGTGACGACCCAGGACAGGCGGTTGATGCCGCCCAGTTCACCGACGATCGTCGGAAGCGCGGTGCCGACGATCAGGTTGTCGAGCATGGCCAGGAACATCCCGAGCATCAGCCCGATGATCGCGATGTAGAGGGACCGCGTGGTTCTGTCGGACGGCGGTCCGGAGTCCTCTGTGTTCGTCCCCGTCATGGATAACCTCTCCCCATAGGTCGACCGGTCGGCTTACTTGCCGACCGGCCAGCAGAACTTACTTGCCGTACGGTAGGCTAGGTACTAGCCGGTCGGCAAGTAGGTTTATTCCAGGGGTGAGAACGATGGGCGAACGACGAAGCGGGACCCGCGAGAGGATCCAGGCCGTCGCGGTCGAGTTGTTCGCCGAACACGGCTACGACAAGACCTCGCTCCGCGAGATCGCCGAGCGGCTCGACGTGACCAAGGCGGCGCTGTACTACCACTTCAACACCAAAGAGGACATCGTCGTCAGCCTCTTCGACGACCTCATCGCCGGCCTGGACGAGATCATCGACTGGGCGAAGGACCAGCCGCCGACACCGGAGACGCGCCAGGAGATCGTCCGCCGGTACGCCCGGCTCGCCCGCGAACGCCCCAAGGGCATGATGCGCTTCATCCAGGAGAGCAAGACCACGATGCAGGAGCTCGCCCCGGGAGAGAAGCTCCACGACCGGTTCAACACGCTGTCCGCGATGCTGCGCAGCCCCGACGCCTCGCTCACCGACCAGCTCAGGTCGCGGCTCGCCCTGGTCCCGGTCAGCGCCTCGGCGTTCATGCTCCAGGACGCCGACGCGACCGACGACGAGAGGTACGAGGCCGGGCTCGAACTCGCCCTGGAACTCGTCTCCCCCAGACCGGCGGCCGCCGACTAGTGTCCTGAGTCGGTGATTCGCCGCGTAGCCGTGGCCACCGCCGGAGACCTGGTCTTCGACCCGGCACTTCCCGCCGCCATGCTCGCGGACGTGCGCTCCGGTTCGGGTGAGCTGCTCGTCACGGATCCGGGGACACCGCCCGGCTCCCACCGCTTCCGTCGCCAACGTGTCATGTCGGGTGCGCTGACCTGGTGCGTCGTCATCGTCTCGGTCGGGACGCTGGAGCACGTGACCGGCGGGTGGTGGGCGTGGCCTGCCGGGGTGCTCGGTGCGCTGACCTTTCTGCCCTGGAACGCGGTCGATCGGCGCCGCGATCGCGAACCCATGGTGGCGGGTTCTGTCGCGATGCTGTTCCCGTGGGCGCTGTTCCCAGGCCTCGCAGGCTTGGCAGTGTGCGCGTTTCTGCTGCTCATGGTCTACGCGGGTTTCGTCGCCGACTGCGGGGGAGGGACGACCCACGTGGTGGGGCGTGATCGCGTCGTCTCGCTCGCCGACCTCGAGGAGGCCGAACGCGCGCGGCTGTCACGGGTACGGGCGGCTCGCGAGCGGGTGGAGGAGGCCCAGCGACTGCTGGCTCCGGGCTTCGACGGGACACTCGTGCTCACGGCGCTTCGGGAGGAAGAGTGGGGGCTCGCCACGCGGATGAGAGAGATGACGCCGCACGCGGCCGAGGCGGCCGGGAGAGCCGACGAGACGGTGATCGAGCTTGTCGAACAGTACGTCCGCCCGGTGGAACGGGCGATCCAGGCACACCGGGAGTGGGAGCGGATCCAGCGGGCGGCCGGCGGCGACGAGGCTCATGCCGGACTGCTCGCTCGTGCGGAGGCCGGGTCGAGGTCGGAGGACACGGCCGAGCCCTCCGACCTCGACGGCGATCTCACTCTGGAAGCGGCGCGCCGGGCATGTGAGGAACTCACGGCCGAGGCGATGAGAGCCAACGTCTGGCTGCTCAACGCCCTGCACGGCGGCGAGGAGGACGACCTCCCCGACGAGTGACACGAGTCCACCGCCCGTGGATCAGCGCCCCGCGCCGCCGCCCGGCCGGCGCTTACAGCACCTTGAGGTAGCGGTCCCGCTCGTACTCGGTGACCTGGCGGCGGTAGTCCTCCCACTCCGCGCGCTTGTTGCGCAGGAACTGATCAACCGCGTCCGCTACATGCGACACCATGCACCCGCTAGCCGCTGACCTGCATACGAGCGGTCGTCATTGGTCATTGTCGGCCACCCTCGGCCGCCCTTCCACGGCCCACAGACGGCCCCAGCAAACGCCCCCCTGCGTTCCAGCCGGTTCACGTCCCTTGCTGGAACATAGAGGCGTGTATCCCTGATGTATCCCAGGTTTCCACTGGTCACAGCACTAGGGATACATCGGATACATCGGATACACCCTGAAAGGCGTCGGCCGTGCCGTGCTCCCGCCCCGTGCAAAGGGGCGGACCACAGTTAGTCACCCATTGACGGCCAGGTTCCGGCCAGGCCGGTGCCGCTCGGTCTATGAGGCTCGGAGGCGACTCACCTCACCCCCACCGTTTCAGCCCTTCGGTGTGCGAGGACACATTGAAGCGCGATGTCCCCCCCCGCGCCCCTCATGCTTCCTTAGGTCAAAGGCGATTGAGGGACACGGCGGACACGTCAGGGCTGATGGCGTGCCACCTGGCAGAGGGCACCCCCGGACCAGCCGTCGTTACGTGACTCGTCGTGGACGAGCCGGATGGGTATGGTTCGGCTAATGATGGTTGCACTGTCTCGTTGTCCGATCGTTTTCTTCACACAGGATGACGGTCATCGGGATTTTGATCTTCTCGCTTTTTCCCATCGACAGATAGGTGAGAAGGAAGCCGTCGATACGACCGGTTTCATCACCGCTCCGGACTAGCTGGACCGCCAGCTCCACGGACCTTTGTCCGGAATCATCTCGGCTGCTGCCCAGAACCGTCCCGGCAGCACCGCATGTGCCGTCCACAGTCTGGGGCCGAACGGGATCGAACCCAAGGGCCTTGAGTGACCGGGGCTCCAGTGCGATCTGTAGCCCGCCTTGATCCGCAGGGTTCGCCCGTATAGCAAAGCCGGTGACCGCGATACCACCCTTCGTCGCGATCGGACCAACGCTGGCTATCCGCACGCTGCCCGGGGCATCCAAACAGAAGACACCCAGACCCGCAGAATAGGCATGATCCCTTTTGGCCGGAAATGCCATACCCGCAGATGCACCGGTACCGGGGCGAACCAAACGTGGCACCTCCGCGGAGACACCGGATCCGTCATCGTCCGCGCCGTGGCCGGCCTGGCCACCGCCGGAGCATCCCGCTCCGGCGAGTTGGACGGCCAGGCCGGCACAGAGCGTCGCCCCGATTCGGCGAGTCGCATGAGTTCTCAGCATCATCAGGCGGGATCGGAGTTCATCTCCGGGGAGGACGCCCATCCCGAACTTGTGGACCCGCAGAGCTTGCTGTCCTGGGTGATCACCCATTCGATCTTAGTGTCGCTTGTCCAGCCCGACTGGGCCGATAGGCTCATCCAGCCAAGTTCGAGCCCAGCTCCGTAGGTCACGTTCTTAGCGGTGTCCTTCCAATATGTTGCGCCGTGGAATGCGGCGGCGCAGGCGGTGTAAGAGACGTGCGCGTGGCGCTCGGCGATGCTGAGGAAGGCGTACGTGCTTTCTGGCTCGACATAGCTTGTGTTGACGCAGTTAAGGGTGCCCCTGTAGTAGCGATAGTTGACCTCATTCCCCACCGTCGCGTCTGCGACGCCTGGCAAGGTTGCGCCGGAACCCTGGGTAAGATTTATGCTTTCCGTTCCGTTCTGCGTCCACGCACCGCTCTGGCCATCGACCTGAATTCCGATTCCGAGCGTATGGCTGACTGACTGGGATTGGTAAACTGTGCCTTTGGCGCCGGACCATGCCGATACAACTGCAAATCGCTCTGGATTTTGGGTATAGAGGGTCGATGGTTCCAGTACGCACGGCTCGGCGTTTGACGTACTGGACCGCACTGAGGTGTGCGGCAGCAGCACCGTCGACCGGGCATGGGACGCAGCGCTGCGAGTCAGTTTCGTGCCGCTGTTGGTCACCCATTCGGCCGGGTCGTCAGTGGCGTCGTACGCTTGCGGCGACGACGGACTCAGATCGAAGCGCAGGTCGGCCGGGCGCGCGTCCCCGCCTGCGTCCGATTTCGCCGTCGACCAGACACGGTGGCCACTGCGCGCCGCGCTAGAACTCGCTCCATGCGTGGCCGTGTACTGCCACGTCACCGCGTTCTTTGAGTCGGATGCGACGATTCGCAGATCGACCTTTCCGTCGTCGCCGACGTATCGCGAATCGATGCCATCGGGCAGTCTAAAACTAAAATGCCCACTGGTATCGGTTCTGGTAACGGCGACGGTCGGGAGAGCCACCTTTCCGCCTTCGTGAATGATTTTGTCGAGCTCGGATCTATTCGGCCACGCTTGAGCCACGATGTCCGCATGCGCCAATGGCTCACCCGAGCGAGTGACTAGACCTGTCGTCGTCGGATCTTCGACACTCGCCGCTAGTGCCGAATGCGGCATAACCGCGGCGATCATCAGTACGGCGGTACTCGCCCCGAAGAACCGCCTACCCCATGAAGCACCCAATCGACTCCCCTTCGTTGAACGCGCCGTTTTTAGCGCGGCCTACAGCCGCAAACAGGCCCGTCGATTTCGACACCCCCGTCGCGACCCTTGCCGGAAGATTCCGACATCCATGGAGATACTTACAGGGACAGTCAACTTATACTATAGAAAAGGTAAAGTGATATACATCACATGTCCCCTAAGGCACCGCCACCGGCGGCTTGACCTGTGACGATCTGCCATGTCGGGCCTCTGGCGAACGGCAGGACCGGATCCGGCCGCCGAGAGCGTCCCAAGCTCTCCTCACCGCCTGACCTGCTACTCACGTCACGAGCGGGAAGGGAGACGGCGAGACCGTAGACTGTTTTTGGCGTGGCCAAATAGGTCGTCCAGGGCCAATGATCGCGTGCGCCTCGACGCCTCATCGCTCGCAGCACGGCGTCAGCGGGCTCCTGCGCACGCCCCCCTGCCCCACCGCCGGGGGGCACCTCGAACGCCGATGTCCCCCACCGTGTCCTGAGCGCTACCGCGCGATGGTGGATCTTGGCGCCGGATGCGGACTCCGACAAGGCGAGATCTTCGGGCTTCCGGCGGACGAGATCGACTTTGACTCGGGCTGGCTCCACATCGCCTGTCAGATCAAGGTCGCAAATGGTCACTTGGTGTTCGGGGCACCGAAGCGCAACAAGGAACGGGACGTACCACTGCCAAGTCGCGTTGCCCGAGTGCTCACGGATCACATGGACGAGTACCCGCCCGTAGAGATCTCCCTACCTTGGCTCCGACCGGACGGACCGCTGGTAACCAAACGTCTTGTCTTCACTCGGATGGGCGGTGAAGGTGCGGTTCGCCGAACTGACTTCAACGTTCGGATATGGAAACCCGCCCTCGTCGAGGCTGGAGTCATCCCCCACCCAGCGCCCGGCGCCCGCCACCAGTCCGCCCGAGAGCACGGGATGCACGCCCTACGGCACTTCTACGCCTCCGTACTGCTGGACGCTGGCGAGAACGTCAAGGCACTCAGCCAGTACCTAGGTCACGCCGATCCCGGCTTCACGCTCCGCGTCTACACGCACCTAATGCAGAGCAGTGAGAGCCGTACCCGCAGGGCCGTGGATGGCATGTACGAGTGCATCGATTCCGTGCCAGACGGCCTAGGGCTCTTAGCGCAGGTTCGGGCCGACGGTCACGTGGCCGTCGGCCCTTGTCGCTATATGCGCCTGGCTAGCGCGCTGACCAGCGCTTACAGCACCTTGAGGTAGCGGTCCCGCTCGTACTCGGTGACCTGGCGGCGGTAGTCCTCCCACTCCGCGCGCTTGTTGCGCAGGAAGAAGTCGAACACGTGCTCGCCGAGCACCTCGGCCACGAGGTCGCTGCGCTCCATCTCGACGATGGCCTCATCGAGGCTCTGCGGCAGCGGCTGGATGCCCATCGCGCGGCGTTCGGCGGTGGTCAGGGCCCACACGTCGTCCTCCGCGCCCGGGGGCAGTTCGTACCCCTCCTCGATGCCCTTCAGCCCGGCGCCGAGGATGACCGCGAAGGCGAGGTACGGGTTGCACGCCGTGTCCAGCGAGCGGAACTCGATGCGCGTCGCGTGGCCCTTCTGCGGCTTGTACATCGGCACGCGCACGAGGGCGGAGCGGTTGTTGTGGCCCCAGCAGATGTACGGCGGGGCCTCGCCGCCCGCGCCCGCGGAGGCGCCGACGCCGCCCCACAGCCGCTTGTAGGAGTTCACCCACTGGTTGGTGACCGCGGTGAGCTCGGCGGCGTGCCGCAGCACGCCCGCGATGAACGCCCGTCCGACCTTGGAGAGCTGGTACTCCGCGCCGGGTTCATAGAAGGCGTTGCGGTCGCCCTCGAACAGGGACATGTGGGTGTGCATGCCCGAGCCCGGCTGCTCGGTGAACGGCTTGGGCATGAAGGAGGCGAACACGCCGTGTTCGAGCGCGACCTCCTTCATCACCAGCCGGAACGTCATGATGTTGTCGGCCGTGGTGAGCGCGTCGGCGTACCGCAGGTCGATCTCCTGCTGGCCGGGGCCGCCCTCGTGGTGGCTGTACTCCACCGAGATGCCCATCGACTCCAGCATCATGATCGCGCTGCGCCGGAAGTCGTGCGCGGCGCGGTGCGGAGTGTGGTCGAAGTAGCCGCCCGAGTCGACCGGCTCCGGCCTGCCACCCTCGGCGACCTGCTCCTTGAGCAGGTAGAACTCCAGCTCAGGATGGGTGTAGAAGGTGAAGCCCAGGTCGGCGGCGCGGGCCAGGGTGCGCTTCAGGACGTAGCGCGGGTCGGCGAAGCTCGGCGTGCTGTCCGGCATGAGGATGTCGCAGAAGATCCGCGCCGTCCCCGGCGCCTCGGACCTCCAGGGCAGCACCTGGAAGGTCGACGGATCCGGTTTGGCGAGCATGTCGGACTCGTGGATCCGCGCGAACCCCTCGATCGAGGATCCGTCGAACCCGATCCCCTCCGCGAACGCCTGCTCGAGCTCGGCAGGCGCGACAGCGACCGACTTGAGGAACCCGAGCACGTCGGTGAACCACAGCCGGATGAAACGGATGTCGCGCTCCTCCAGCGTACGGAGCACGAACTCCTGCTGACGGTCCAAAACCGATCCCTTCGTAAGCCCGGAAACATGTATGGCGACTTACATTCTGCCGTCTCCGTGTTTCCCCCACGTTACGAGGCCCTGCCCAGCGCCTGATCAGACGTCCTCCACCTCGCCGACCTGTGCGGCCGCCGGGTCGAGGACACGGGACAGGAACGTACGGGTCCGCTCGTTCACGGGCGCGCCGATGACCTCCGCGGCCGGGCCCTCCTCCACGATCACGCCGCCGTCCATGAACACGACGCGGTCGGCGACCTCGCGGGCGAAGCTCATCTCGTGGGTGACCACCATCATGGTCATCCCCTCGACGGCGAGGCTCCGCATGACGGCGAGGACGTCGCCGACGAGCTCGGGGTCGAGCGCGGACGTCGGCTCGTCGAAGAGCATCACGGCCGGGCCCATCGCCAGGGCGCGGGCGATCGCCACGCGCTGCTGCTGGCCGCCGGAGAGCTGCGCCGGGTAGGCGTCGACCTTGTCGGCCAGCCCGACGCGCTCGAGGTTCGCGCGGGCCGTCTTCTCCGCCTCGGCGGCCGACCGGCGGAGCACCTTGCGCTGGGCGACGGTGACGTTGGCCAGCACCGACAGGTGCGGGAAGAGGTTGAACTGCTGGAAGACCATGCCGATGCGGCGACGTACGGCGTCGATGTCGCACTCGGGGTCGGTCAGCTCGACGCCGTCGACGACGACCGTGCCCGAGGTCGGCTGCTCCAGGAGGTTCACGCAGCGCAGGAGCGTCGACTTGCCGGACCCGGACGGGCCGATCACACAGACGACCTCGCCGGCGCCGACCTCCAGGTCGATGCCGCGCAGCACCTCCAGGTCGCCGAACGACTTGTGCAGGTCGCGGACCTCGATCATCGCTGTCCCTTCTTCTGCCGGGCCTCGAGACGCCGCGCCAGGTAACTCAGCGGGATCGTGACGATCAGGTAGCAGATCGCGGCGACGATGATGGGCGTGGAGTTGCCCTGCTGGCTCGCCACGTCGTTGGCGTACTTGGACAGCTCGCGCTCGGTCAGGGTGAGGCCGAGGAACAGCGCCAGCGAGGAGTCCTTGAACAGCAGGACGAGCTCGTTGGTGAGCGGCGGGATCACGATCCGCAGCGCCTGGGGCACGACGATCGTCCGCATCGCGCGGCCGTGCGACATGCCGAGCGTGCGCGCCGCCTCCATCTGGCCGCGGGGCACCGCCTCGATGCCGGCCCGGATCGTCTCGGCCATGTACGCGGCCGAGACCAGCCCGAGGGCGAGCGCCGCCTGGCCGTACACCCCGCCGGGCAGGTTGGTGCCGGGGAACGCCAGCGGCACGCCGGTGCCGACGAACACGAAGATCAGCAGGGCGGGCAGGCCGCGGAACACCTCGATGTACACGAGGGCGAACCAGCGGTACGGCGCGGCGGACGACAGCCTCATCAGCGCCAGGACGAGTCCCGCGGCGAGCCCGAGCACGAACCCCGTGATCGTGTAGATCAGGGTGTTGCGGAGCCCGACCGTGATGACGTCGGGGAAGAGCTGCTTGGCGATGCTCCAGTTGGCGAAGTTCGTGTGGATCTGACCCCAGTCGGCCGATGCGACCAGGGCGACGACCACCACGACGAAGATCGCGTACTCGCCGCCGAGCACGAGTTGCCGGCGGCGGCGCCGCGTCAGGCGCGGCGCCGCTTCCTGTGCCGTCGCCACGCTCAGCTGCCCGCCGGGAGCGGACCGATCCACTTCTCGTAGATCTTCTTGTACGTGCCGTCCTGCTTGGCCTGGTCGATCACCTGGTTGATGATCGCCAGCAGCTTGGGGTTGTGGCCCTTGCGGACCGCGTAGCCGAGCTGTTCGCCGGTGTGGATGTTGGCCGCGAGGCCGAACTTGGCGTTGGCCGGGTCCTTGAGCCAGCCCTGCACGACCGGGTAGTCCGCCATGATCGCGTCGACCTGGGCGCTGCGCAGGCCGTTGAGCAGGCTCTCGGCGTCCTTGTAGGACTTGGGGTCGACGCCCTTGCCCTGGAGGAACTCCTCGCTGGTGGTCTGCGCCTGAGCACCGATCTTGATCTTCTTGGCCTTCAGGTCCTCGACTGAGGCGTACGTGATGCCCTTCCTGGTCATCACGGCCTGGGTGGCGTCGAAGTAGGGCTTGGAGTAGTCGATGAACTTCGCGCGGTCGGCGGTGATCGTCATTCCCGCGGCGGCGACGTCGCACTTGCCCGCGTTCAGCGCCGAACCCGTTTTGATCGTCTCAAAGGGCGTGTCAATGATCTTCTGGGTGACGCCGAGTTTCTTGGCCACCAGGTCGATCAGATCGACGTCGAAGCCCACGACCTTGCCGCCCTGGGGGGACTGGAACGGCGGGTACGGCATGTGGGTGCAGGTCGTGATGGCGCCTTTCTTCACGAGTTTGGCGCCCTGGACCGTCACCCCCTTGTCTCCGCTGCCACAGGCGGTGACGACGAGGGCGGTCGCGCAGAGCCCGGCTGCGACGGCCAACCGGCGACGTATGGGCACAATTCCTCCAGGTTCGCTGCAAAGCAATGCCCGAGACTATGTCATATCTGCAGCTACCAGGAGGGACGACTCAGTCACGACCTGGCCACGGCGAGGAATCGGGCGGCGATCGGCGCGGCGACCTTTCCGCCTTCTCCCCCGTGCTCGACGAAGACGGCGAACGCCAGATCGCCCCGGTATCCGATGAACCAGGCGTCCGTGTGACCGGCGGAGTCGTACTCGGCGCTGCCCGTCTTGCCGTGCGTCCCGGCGGGCAGGCGGGCGCCCGCGGCCGTCCCGTACCGCACGACGTCGCCCATCATCGAGCGGAGCCCGGCGGTGACCGTGGCGGGGAGCCGTCTGGCCGGGAGCCGGCCGAGCAGGTGCGCGGCGACCAGCCGCGGGGACCGGTAGGTGCCGTCGGCCACCGCGGCGGCCACGACCGCCATGGCGATGGTGGTGGCCTGGACCTTGCCCTGGCCGATCGACGCCTCGGCGAGCGCGTTGCCCTCGGCGTCGCCCGGGACGTCGCCGGAGTAGGCCGTCACGCCGGGGTCGAAGTGGGCGCCGAAGCCGAAGGCGGACGCCGTCGCCGCCAGCCGGCGCCCGCCCGCCGCGACGCCGAGCCGGGCGAACGTCGTGTTGCAGGACTCGGCGAAGGCGCGGGCGAGCGGCACGGTTCCGAGGTCGAAGTCGCGGTCGTTGTGGATCGTGCGCTGGGCCGCCACGGTGACCGCCGGGCAGCCGACGCGTGACCCCGGCGACATCCCGCTCGAAAGAGCGGCGGCGGCGGTGACGACCTTGAACGCGGAGCCGGGCGGGCTCATCGACTGGAAGGCGCCCTTGGGCTCCGGGAGCCGGTCGGCGATCGCGAGGATCTCGCCCGTCGAGGGCCGTACGGCGACGAGCGCCGCGTCCGCCGACCCCACGGCGCGGTCGGCCGCCGCCTGTGATCGCCGGTCGAGCGTGGTGCGCACGCGCTTGGGCGCGCGGCCGGAAAAGACCTTGACCCGCTGCGCGGAGCGGCCGGGGTTGTCCAGCTCGACCGCCCAGCCGGGGTCGTCCTCGGCATCGGGGTCGCCGAACCTGTCCGCGACGTCGGCGAGGTAGGGCTGGACGCCGCTGCCGGCCGGCAGCCCTCTGCCGTCGGCGGCGACCGGCGAGGAGGGCGCCGCGCCGAGCCGGATGAGCACGAGCCGCCCGCCCTCGGCGAGCGAGGGGTACAGGGTCGCGGGCGACCAGCGGACCCGCCAACGTCCGCGCCGCCGCGCCAGCCGCAGCACGGCGTGGAAGCTCCAGACTCCGGCGCCGGACAGCACGCGGGTCACCGCGAAGTCCTCGGTCGCGGTGTCGCCGGCCCGTACGAGCCGGCCGGGCACGAGTTCGATCCGAACGACGCGCAGGTCGTGGGACAGCGCGCGGTGCCGGTCGGCGAAGTCGGCGGGCGGGTCGTCGACGAGGCGGCGCATCGCGGTCACGTCGCCCCGCGCCCAGGCGCTGAAGTAGTCGGTCGCGACGGTCCCGGGCGCGGCCGGGCGGCCCGGCGAGCGCAGCGCGACGCAGGACACGGCGACCGCCAGGACCAGCACCATGACGCCCCCGGACAGGACGACCGCCGTGCGCATGTCACCGCCTCCCCCTACGACCGCACCCAGTCGAGCACTCGGCGCCGGTGCGGGCGAGAGGCGTGACCTGTTCCGGTCGGCCGGGCTCGCGCGCGCGGCGGGTCAGCCGGCGTCGGGCGGCATCGGCCCCATCCACTTCTCGTAGATGCGGCGGTAGTCGCCGTTGTCGCGGCTGCGGGCGATGACCTGGTCGATCAGGCGCAGCAGGCCGGGGTCGCGTCCGCGGCGGACGGCGAAGCCGTATCTCTCACGCGTGCGCGCGCCCGCGACGATGGTGAAGTCGGCGTTGTCCGGGTCGGTCAGCCAGTAGCGCACCACCGGGTCGTCCTGGACGAGCACGTCGACCTGGCCCGTGCGCAGCGCGCCGAGTTCGGTGACGGAGTTCTCGTACGCCTTGGGCGCCCACCCGCGCGCCCGCGCGTACTCCTGACCGGTGGTGCCGGTGACCACGCCGACCCGCAGGCGGTCCCGGGCGATGTCGTCGGGCCGGACGCGGGGCCGCCGGCGGGCCATCAGCACCTGGCCGGAGTCGAAGTAGGGACGGGAGAAGTCCACCTTGGCGGCGCGGCGCCCGTTGATGGTCATGCCGGCCGCGGCGACGTCGCACTCCCCCGCGGCGAACACCCTGCCGGAGGTGATCGCGGTGAAGTCGGTGTCGACGATCTTCTGGCGGACACCGAGCCGCCGCGCCACGAGATCCATGAGGTCGACGTCGAAGCCGACGACGGTGCCGCGCCGGTCGAACTGGAACGGGGCGTACGGCAGGTGGGTGCA
Organism: Actinoallomurus sp. CA-142502; assembly: GCF_050936355.1. Classification (NCBI taxonomy): domain Bacteria; kingdom Bacillati; phylum Actinomycetota; class Actinomycetes; order Streptosporangiales; family Thermomonosporaceae; genus Actinoallomurus; species Actinoallomurus sp. CA-142502. The sequence goes on along the minus strand of NZ_JBNJMY010000001.1, from coordinate 3,784,047 downwards.
GGTCGTGAGCAGCCCGCTGCCGATGAGGCGTACTCCCTGGACGGTCGCGCCGCCGGCACCGGCGCCGCACGCGGTGAGTAACAGCGCCGCGATCGCCAGGAGGGCGGGCGGCCGTGACGGAGCGATGGGGTGCACGGTGCCTCCGAGGGGTTCGGATCTTCGGCGGCGGGCAGGGGACACCCGGTCACCGAGGCGAGTCAACCAGTTGCGTGCCGTGACCGCCAGTAAAGGCGTCCGCGCGCCAAGCGGCGGAAAAGCGCTCGCAAAATGTCGTACCCGTCGGCGACGATTCCCTCCATGACCTCCGTCGGCGAACAGCTCCCCGCTCCCGTCCGGCCCCGGCTCCCCCCGTTTCTCCACACGCGTGTCGGCGGCCTGCCCCGGGCGTTCTGGGCGCTGTGGGCGGGCTCGTTCGTCAACCGGCTGGGCACGATGGTCGAGCCGTTCCTGGCCTTCTACCTCACCGGCGTGCGCGGGTTCTCCGTCACCGCGACCGGCGCCGTGCTCGCCCTGTTCGGGCTGGGCTCGGTGTTCTCCCAGACGCTGGGCGGCGTGCTGGCCGACCGCGTCGGCCGGCGCGCGACGCTGAGCGGCGGCATGCTGGCGACCGCGGCGGCCATGCTGGCGCTCGGTTACGTCACGGCGACGCCGATGGTCGTCGCCGTCGTGTTCGTGCTCGGCATCGCCATCGACATCTACCGCCCGGCCTCACAGGCGCTGGTCGCCGACCTGGTCCCGCCCGCCCACCGGCCACGCGCGTACGGGCTGCTGTTCTGGGCGATCAACCTGGGGTTCGCGGTCGCCATGGTGTTCGGCGGCACGCTGTCGCGCGCGGGCTTCTCCTGGCTGTTCTGGATCGACGCCGTCACCTGTGCGGTGTTCGCCGTGCTGGTCTGGCGCGCGGTGCCCGAGACGCGGATGCGGCGCGCCGACCGTGAGCCGGGCGGGTTCGGCGACGTGCTGCGCGACCGGGTGGCGGTCGCCTCGGTGCTGATCGTGTTCGGCTACGCCTTCGTCTATCTCCAGGCCTACTCCACGCTGCCGCTCGCGATGCGGCACGCGGGGCTGCCGCCGCAGGCGTACGGCCTGGCCATGGCGGTCAACGGCGTCGGCATCGTGATCGTCCAGCCGCTGACCGTGGCCTGGCTGGCCCGCCGCGACGCCAGCCGGGTGCTGGCGGCGGGCATGGGCACGGTCGGGCTGGGGTTCGGGCTGACCGCGCTGGCCGGCTCGACGACGATGTTCGCCGCGACGGTGCTGGTGTGGACGCTGGGCGAGGTGCTGTTCGCCGCCGTGTCCTCGGCGATCATCGCCGATCTCGCACCACCCCACCTGCGCGGACGTTACGGCGGGCTGTACGGCACGGCGTTCTCGGTCGCGGCGCTGCTCGGCCCGCTCGGCGGCAGCTGGCTTCTCGGGCACGGCACGTGGCTGCCGTGGGTGACCTGCGCGGCCCTGTGCGCGGTGTCCGGCGCGGGCGCCCTGGCGCTGGCCCCCGCCGTACGCGGAAGAAGGGAAGGCTTGACCGTTTAACCGCTAAATGTCTAACTTCGGAAGTTGATACCCGAAGAAACGGCACGCGAGCCGAATGGTGCAAGCATCAAGCTCGGCCGAAGCGGCGAGCGGGTTGAGAGTTCTGCGCGAGCGGAACTTCCGCTGGTTCTTTCTGGGCCAGTGCGCGTCGATGCTCGGCGACGGCATGGTCGCGCCGGCCCTCGCCTTCGCCGTTCTGGGCCTCACCGGCCACGTGACCGACCTCGGCTTCGTCCTGGCGGCCGGCACCGCCTCGCAGGTGCTGTTGATGCTCGTCGGCGGCGTGATCGCCGACTGGCTCCCCCGCAACGTGCTCATGCTGGGCTCGGACCTGCTGCGCACCGTCAGCCAGGGCGTCATGGCGGCTCTGCTGATCACCGGCGCGGCCCGCGTCTGGCACCTGCTCGTGCTGGAGGTGGTGCACGGCTTCGCGGCGGCGATGTTCATGCCCGCCGTGCCCGGCCTCATCCAGGCCACCACGACGCCCGAGCAGCGCCAGGCCGCCAACGCGCTGCGCGTACTGGCCCTGTCCGGCTCACTCGTCGCCGGCCCGGCGGTCGCGGGCGTGCTCGTCGTCGCGGTGGGCCCCGGCTGGGCCATCGGCGTCGACGCGGTCACCTTCGCGGCCAGCGCCGCGTGCCTGTCCCGGCTCCGGCTGCGGTACGACGTCCGCCTGCGCCGCTGCCGCTTCGGACGCGACCTGGCCGACGGGTGGCGGGAGTTCCGGTCGCGGCGGTGGGTGTGGAGCATCATCCTGGCGGCCTCGGTGATGAACCTGCTGTACGCCGGCTTCTCCGTGCTCGGCCCGGCGGTCAGCGCGCGCTCGTTCGGGGGCGCCGGCGCGTGGGCGGTCATCTCGGCGACCTTCGGCATCGGCTGCCTGGGCGGCAGCATCGTCGCCCTGTGCGTACGGCCGCGGTTCCCGTTGCGGTCGGCGCTCATCGTGATGGTGGCGTTCGCCTGCCCGACCCTGACCCTGGCGGCCGGCCTCACGGTGGGCGTCGTCGCCGCGGCGGCGTTCTTCGGCGGCCTGGTGATGATGCTGTTCAACACGCTGTGGGAGACGACGCTCCAGCAGCACATCCCGGCCACGACACTGTCCCGGGTGAGCGCGTACGAGTGGGCGGGCGCGGTCGCCTGCCAGCCACTCGGCCTCGTACTGGTGGCGCCGATCGCGGGCCGGCTGGGCCTGCACGCGACACTGTGGACGGCGGGAGTGCTCCAGGTCCTCGTGGCCCTCTTCCCGCTGCTGATCCCGGAGGTCCGCACCCTCCCGTCGCCGACCGCCCCGCCCCCGGACCCGGTCTGCGCCGCCCCCCGAAGCTGACCGGCCGACCCTGCTCACCCGGCGGCGGGTCGGTGACCGGCGGTGAGTTCGCCGCTGAGTCTGCCGTGGATGTGGGCGCTGGGCCGGTTCAGGCCGATGATCTTGACGGTCCTGCCGCGCTGGGCGTACTTGGTCTCGACGGCGTCCAGAGCCGCCACGGAGGAGGCGTCCCAGACGTGGGCGTCGGACAGGTCGATGACGATCTGGCCCGGGTCGCCGGCGTGATCGGCCCCTCCGCCCGATCGCGGGGCGGCTTCCGCGCCTACGAGCGGCTCGCCGCCGAGCAGGTCGACCGGCTTCGCGTCCAGCCGGCCCGTGCCGAGGAGTTCGCCGCCCCACTGCGTTCGCGCCTGGAGGGCGAGGCTCCGGCCGACGGCTGGTGACGGCGAGGCCGGGCGTCGCCCACGTGCCCCGCGTCCGCCCCGTACGCCTTAGGCTCGATGCCGTGGCACAGTTGCGCATCGCTCTCGCACAGGTGAACGGGACCGTCGGCGACCTCACCGGGAACGCCGACCTGATCGTCGAGTGGACCCGGCGCGCGGCCGGGCGTGGCGCTCATCTCGTGGTGTTCCCCGAGATGTTCCTCACCGGCTATCCCGTCGAGGATCTCGTCCTGCGCAAGTCCTTCGTCGACGCCTCCATCGAGACGATCGAGGCCACCGCGAAACGGCTCGCCGACGAGGGGCTCGGCTCGATCCCGGTGGTGACCGGGTACCTCGACCGGCGCGCGGACGTGGTGGATCGGGTCGGGCAGCCGGCCGGGGCGCCGCTCGACGCCGCCGCGGTCCTGTACGAGGGCCGCGTCGCGGTCCGTACGGCAAAGCACCATCTGCCGAACTACGGCGTCTTCGACGAATACCGCTACTTCATGCGCGGCGACCGGCTGCCGGTCCTCCGCCTGCACGGCGTCGACGTCGCCGTCGCCGTCTGCGAGGACCTCTGGCAGGACGGCGGGCCGGTCGCGGTGACCCGTGAGGCCGGGGCGCAGCTGCTCGTCGTGCCGAACGCCTCGCCGTACGAGCGCAACAAGGACGACGTGCGCCTGGAGCTGTGCGCGCGGCGGGCGCGGGAGGCCGGCTGCGCGCTGGCCTACGTCAACCTCGTCGGCGGACAGGACGAGCTGGTCTTCGACGGCGACTCGATCGTGGTGTCCGGCACGGGCGAACTGCTCGCCCGCGGCCCGCAGTTCGCCGAGGACCTGCTGGTGGCCGACGTGGAGCTGCCGGACGCGCCGGCGGAGTTCGAGCCGGGCGAGACGCCGGCCGACGCGCACGACGGCACCACCATCACGATCGAGCGGGTGTTGCTGTCGTCCACGCCGGTCCCGCCGTACGCGCCGGAGACCCCGCCCTGCGCCGAGCCGCTCGGCGACCTGGGCGAGGTGTACGGCGCGCTGGTGCTGGGCGTGCGCGACTACGTGCGCAAGAACGGCTTCCGCTCGGTCATCCTCGGGCTGTCCGGCGGCATCGACTCGGCGCTGGTCGCCACGATCGCCGCCGACGCCATCGGTCCCGACAACGTGCACGCGGTCCTGATGCCGAGCCGCTACTCCAGCGACCACTCCATCACCGACGCGGAGGAGCTCGTCAAACGGCAGGGCATCCACGCGCGTACGGTGCCGATCCGCGGCATGGTCGACGCGTACGAGGCCGAGCTGGACCTGACCGGCCTCGCCGCGGAGAACCTCCAGGCCCGGGTGCGCGGCAACATCCTCATGGGCCTGTCCAACGAGCACGGCCACCTGGTGCTGACCACCGGCAACAAGAGCGAGCTGGCCACGGGTTACTCCACGCTCTACGGCGACTCGGCCGGCGGGTTCGGGCCGATCAAGGACGTGCCGAAGGTGACGGTGTTCGCGCTGTGCGAGTGGCGCAACGAGCAGACGGCGGGGCTGCCCCCGCTCGTGCGCGCCTCCGCGACGCCGCCGATCCCGCGGAACATCATCGACAAGCCGCCGTCCGCGGAGCTGCGGCCCGGCCAGCTCGACACCGACTCGCTCCCGCCGTACGACGTCCTCGACGCCCTGCTCGACGACTATGTCGAGAAGGACATGGGCCATGACGCGCTGATCGCCGCGGGCCACGACCGCGAGCTGGTGGAGCGCGTGATCCGGCTGGTCGACGCGGCGGAGTACAAGCGGCGGCAGTACCCCCCGGGCCCGAAGATCACGCCGAAGAACTTCGGCCGCGACCGCCGCCTGCCCATCACGAACCGCTGGCGCGAGATCGCCGCCCCGAACACCGGCGACCCGGCGAGGGTCGGCAAGAAGCAGACCGCGACCGGCGAGTGAACTCCGTCCCCCGGACGGGTCGCCGGCTCCGTCCGGAGTCTCTCGCGTTCGCGCGACGGCGCCTCCCGCGACGCAGGGCGAGATCAGGACCTCCCACCGGTCCGCCGGCGCGGACGTCACATCCGTACGGGCGAGCAGGGCTTCGACCTGTGCCGGCGACCGCACCCGGGCCACCTCGTCGACGCCGGGGAGCCGGTTCGTCCGTCTCCGTTCAGAAGCTGTAGGACAGGAAGTCGATGCCCGCGCGCTCGAAGGCCTCCTCGCCGATGACCAACGTCTCGGGGCCGGGTAGGAAGTGCCCGCTGTGCCGGTTGATCATCACGGGGTAGCCGGGCAGCGCCGTCCCCATGCCGGCGGCGTAGACCTTCCCCCCGACGCCGGCGAGCACGGTGTGCGACATCTCCGTCCTCGGCTCGCCGTTGGCACCGAAGCCGGCGGGGATGACCCGCAGCTCAGGAGCCTCTCGTTCACCGGGGACGACGGCCCACTTGATCTCCGACTCACCGTGCAACGCGTTCATCAGGGTGGCCACCCCCGCACCCTCGTGCAGCGTCACCGGGGTGAGGCCGAAGAGCGCGGCGGCCCTCACCTCGCACTTCTGCTCCCGCAGGCTCCGGTTGTTCTCCCACAGCGGGTATGGCGCCAGGCCGAGCGGGTCGGCCGCCGCGGTCGGGTTGTGGACATAGGCGTGCGGGTTGGGTTGCGGCGTGATGCCGAGCGGGTCGGTGCTGTGGTAACGGCCGACCGCGGCGTCGTAGTAGCGCCGGTGGTTGTAGTCCAGGCCGGTCTCAGCGTCGTGGTACTGGCCCGGGAAGCGCAGGGGGCACGGGCCGGCCACGGCGTCGCCGCCCAGGCCGGCGCCCCAGAGGTTCGTCGCAGGCATCCGGACCAGGTCACCGGCCGTGTCGATGAGTTCCGCGGGCGACCCGGCGAGGTCGGTGACGATGGCGTGGAAACGCTCGTCCACCCAGCCGTCGGACCGCTCGCGTGCCGGTACCCGCTCGGCCTGGGTCAGGGGCTCGAACGTGCCGGGCCGGTGGTTCCAGGTGAGCGTCCGTGTCACGGTGCCGGTGCGCCGATGGACGGTGCGCGTCTCCTCGATGAGGACGGGACCGTCCCACCGGAAGTCGGTCCGCTCGACGACGCCGGCCGGGCCGGTGCACTCCTTGGCGACCCGCCGTCCGAGCGGGTCGTAGCGGTAGTTCCACCGCTGTCCGGCGGGTGTCGTCACCGACACGAGCCGGTCGCCGTCGCCCCACTCATAGGTCCAGGTCAGGACCTTCCCGGACAGGGTCCGTCGGCGCCGCCGCACCACCCGGCCCTGCGGGTCGTACTCGTAGTGCGTCCTTCCGGCCCGCCGGAGCAGGGTGGCGGTGTGGTCGCGCTCACCGACCGCGTCGTACGCGCCGTCGCCAGGCGACGCCGGCCAGACAGCGTCGGTGAGGTTCCCGGCCGCGTCGTAGGCGTACCGTTCGGTCCACCCGTCGGCCCGGACGGCGGTGACGCGACCGCCCGGGTCGAGGTCGAACTCGCGCGTACCGGACAGCAGGTCGGTAACGCCGGTGGGGTGCCCGTCGCCCCGGTAGCGGTAGGTGCGGTGCTGCAGGCGTCGGGCGCCGGATCCCTCCACCGGCGTCCCCCACAACGACTGCGCCGCGAGCCGGTGGTCGGCGCTCCACTGCTGCGTGAGAGCGACCTCGGGCCCGATCCGGCGCTCGACCTCCCGTCCGGCCGCGTCATGGTCGAAGCCGAGGGTCCGTCCCGCCGTGCGCAGGGCGACCGGCCTGCTCGCCGCGTCGTAGGCCCAGTGCGACTCGGCTCCGGTCGGCGTACGCCGCAGCACCCGCCGGCCGAGCGGGTCGTAGACACTGTGGACCGTGGCGCCGTCGCACGTCTCCGCGAGCACCCGGCCGAGCCGGTCGCGTTCGAAGGCGACCTCGGAGCCGGGGGCGCGCGCGTGGACGAGGCGGCCCGCCGGGTCGTAGGAGAACGCGATCACCTGACCGTCGGTGACCTGTGCGGTGATCCGGCCGAGCGGGTCTCTGGTGAGACGGGTGGTACGCCCGGCGCCGTCGGTGCGCGCGATCAACCGGCCGGTCGCGTCGTACTCGTAGCCCAGCCGCCGGCCGTTGAAGTCGATCTCCCGTACCAGGCGCCCGGCCGCGTCGTACTCGTAGCGCCAGACCAGGCCGCCGGACGTCGTCACGGACACGAGACGAGCCTCGGTGTCGTAGCCGAACTCCAGGCGGTTGCCGTCCGGTCCGGTACGGGCCGCGAGCAGGTCGAAGTGGGTGTACTCCGAACGCGTGACCCCGCCCGCGCCATCGGTGTGCGCGGTCGGGTTGCCCTCTCCGTCGTACACCCAGCGTTCGGCGGTCCCGCCGGGCAGGGTCCGCCAGGCGGGACGACCCTCGATCGTCCAGCCGTACCGGCTCACTCCGCCCACCGGGTCCGTCATGGCCGTGACCCGGCCGAACGCGTCGCGCTCATACTGGACCTCACCGCCGGCCGGATCGACGATCCGGACCGGCAGCCCGGCGGCGTTCGTCTCGATCCGGGTGGTGGCGCCGACGGCGTCGGTGACCGCCCGCAGATGTCCCCGTTCGTCGTAGGAGCAGTGCGTTGTGCCGCCGAGCGGGTCGGTCACGGCGACGAGATTGCCTCTCTCGTCGTACTCCTGCCGCCAGATCGTCTCCGCGTCCGCCCCGGTGACCTCCAGCGGGAGGCCGAGGTCGTGATAACGGCCGGTGATGCGGCGGCCGTCCGGGCGGGTGATCTCGATGACGTTTCCGGCGGCGTCGTACCGGTAGCGTGTCGTGTGGCCGCGCGGGTCCGTGCGTGCCAGCAGACGGTCGTAACGATCCCACTCCGCGGTGGTGCGGTGCCCGAGCGGGTCGACCTCGGCGACCACCTGGTGCGCCCCGTTCAGGTGGTACGTCGTGACGTGTCCGAGGGAGTCGGTGACCGTGGTGAACCGGCCGTCCGGATCATAGGTCAGCCGGGTGTCCAACAGGCCGCCGGAGCCCTCGCCCCGGACGGCGCGCCCACGTTCGTCGTAGCCGTAGCGGTACCAGTGGCCGTTGCGGTCGGCCCACGCCGTGAGGCGTCCGGCTTCGTCGTAGGAGAACCTCAGCGGCTCACCCGACCCGTTGGTGACCGCGACGAGGTGCCCGGCCTCGTCATAGGCGTACTGGACCAGTTCGGTGCTCTCGCCTTCGCCGGTCAGGAGCCGGAGCGCCCGTACCCGCCGGTCCGCGACGTCGACGGCGATCCGGTATCCGCCCGAGTGGCTGAGCTCGGTGAGTGTCGCCTCGTCGTCGTATCGCAGGTCGATCCGGTTGCCGTTGCGGTCGGTGATGGCGACGAGCGGCAGTGTCCGGGTGAGCGTCCCGTCGGACGACGCGAAGTGCATCGTGTGCCCGGCGTGGGGGTCGGTGACCGTGTATCCACCCTCCGGCCGCGACGACAGCGGCAGGCGTGCGCCCTCCACCGGCGACACGGTCTCGCCCGCCGCCAGGGCCGGGTACGTGAGGATCGCGCCGTCGGCGGTCGCCAGGGTCGCACCCGAGCCGTCGAGCTCCAGCCGCTGGTCGAGCGTTGACGCCCAGGTCGGCCCGAACAGACCGCCCGACCGATACGACGACACGTGGGTGCGGACCAGCGTCAGCGGCAGCACCCCGGCCAGCTCCACATCGGTCTGCTGGAGCACCACCTCGCCGGTGGCCACGTCGATCGGGTCCTTCGTCACCGTTCGTTTGGCGAAGGACCGTGCCTTCGTACGGAGGTCGCCCAGGTCGGTGACGGTGCGCAGCGCCCGCCCGCCGTCCTTGAGTGCGCCTCGTGAGGCCGCCGCGGGAGCCTCCCGCAGGAGGCCGCCCACCACGCGGAAGACTCCTAGGCGGCCGAGTGCCCTGCCGCCCGCCCCCAGAACCACCCTCGTCCCACCGACCCATCACCCGTTTCCCCGGTTCCGTCCCCGGACGATACGCGAGTCGTCCTTCTCGCGCGTTCCCGAAGTCCGGATCCTGAAGGTGGCGGTCAGAGGTGGAGCGCCTCGCCGGGCCAGGACTCCAGGACGCGGTCGCCGTCGCCCGGCAGGTCCACCTCGCACCAGACGACCTTGCCCTGGCCCTCCAGGCGAGCGCCCCAGCGCTTGGCCAGCCGGTGCACCACCTGCAGGCCCCGGCCGTTCTCGTCGTCGTCGGCCGCCTGGCGGGCGCGCGGCAGCGCGTCGGAGCCGTCGCGTACCTCCAGTACGAGGGTGCGGTCGAGCAGCATCCGCAGGCCGATGTCGCCCGTGGCGTACCGCAGGGCGTTGGTGACCAGCTCCGAGACCAGGAGTTCGGCGGTGAAGGACAGCTCGTCCAGCTCCCACGAGCCGAGCGTCCCGCGCACTCGCCCGCGCGCCTCGCGCACCGCCGACGGCCGGGCCGGGAGGGTCATGGTGACCACGTGCTCTTCGGGGAGCCGCCGCAGCCGGGCGATGAGCACGGCGATGTCGTCGCGCTCCTGGTCGGAGTACGCGCCGTCGAGGGTCGCCTTGGCGAGGTCCTCCAGCGGGCTGAGCAGCGCCTCCGGCCCGAACACGCGCCGCAGCCGCAGCAGGCCGTCGTCGATGTCCTGCCCGCGGTTCTCCACGAGCCCGTCGGTGTAGAGGACGAGGATGGAGCCGTCGCCGATCGTGAACTTCCGGGTCTCGATCATGCCCTCGCCGACGCCGAGCGGCGGCGCGGGCGAGACGTCGAGGAACTCGCTGGTGCCGCCCGGCCGGAGCAGCAGCGGCGGCAGGTGGCCGGCGGAGGCGATCTCACACGTGCCGTCCGTGGCGTCGTACACGGCGTACACGCAGGTCGCGAAGGCGGGCTCGCGCTCGCCGATCCCCCGCATCAGCGCGTCGACCTGCTGGAGGCCTTCGGCCGGCGACAGCTCCAGGTTGACGATCGTCTGCAGCGCGGTGCGCAGCCGGCCCATGGTGACGGCGGCGCGGACACCGTGCCCGGCGACGTCGCCGACGATGAGGGCGACGCGCCCGCCGGGGAGCGCGATGGCCTCGTACCAGTCGCCGCCGACCTCGATCAGCTGGTTGCCCGGCAGGTAGCGGTGGCGGATCTCGACGCTGGACGGCGCGGTGAGCCCGGTGGGGAGCATGCTGCGCTGGAGCGTGAGCGCGGTGGCGCGCTCCCGGCTGTAGCGGCGCGCGTTGTCGATGTAGAGGGCGGCGCGGGCCGCGAACTCCATGCCGATCTCGACGTCGTACGCGTCGAAGGGGCGGTGCGCGTCGCTGCGGGTGCAGACGATGAACCCGAGCGTCGTGCCCCGGGCGATGAGGGGCAGCAGGACCATGGAGACGCCGTCGAGGAGCCGGCCGACGGGAGGCCGCCGCCAGGCCCGCGCGATCGCGCGCGCGGCCTTGGTGTCGAGGTGCGGTTCGAGGACGGGCGCGCTGGTGGCCATGCAGCGGACGTACGGCGTGCCGGGCGGGTAGGCGAGGACCTCACCGGCGGGGAAGGCCGCGCTCCAGCTGGGGAAGTCGTTGTCGGCGGCGACGGCCAGCCGGTGCAGGATGGCCGTGCCCTCCGGGGAGAAGGAGGGGACCTCGTCGGCGCCCATGATGCTCTCGCGGATGAGCACGCCGGCGGAGTTGCAGAAGTGCGGGACGATCACGCCGGCGAGCTCCTGCGCCATCTGCTCGAGATCGAGCATCGCGCTGATGCGCGGCAGCGCGTCCTCCAGCAGCGCCCAGCGCATCAGCGCCGGGTCGGTGAAGCGTTCCAGGTCCGTCACCGCGACCCGGATCATCATCAGGCCGGAGTCGCCGTCGCGCCCGTGCATCGGCACGACCGTGACCACGGCGTCGCGGGGGTCGCCGTCGTCGAGGACGCTGAGGACCGCGGTGCGCTCCTGGCCGGCGCCGAGGGCGTCGAGCAGGCCGGTGAGGGTCTCCTTGGCGTCGGTGGAGAACAGGCCGGCCGCGTCGGTGCCCACGATGTCCTCCGGGGCGCGGCCGACGACGCCGGGGGCGTTCTGGCCGCACTGCAGGATCTCACCGGAACGGCCGATGCCGAGCACGAGCGTTCTCGCCGAAGAATCGGCCATGGCTGACGAACCCTTCCGTTGTCCCGCTGTTCGGCGCCGCCGCGCACCCTTGCTGTGGGTCAAGTATGTCGAGTTGGCCGCTAAATACGAGACAAATCGCAATTGTCGACTGCAGACTGCGAGAGCATGCTCACCAGTTGATCACACATCCGAATGTCCCGTCACACGCATCGGCGAGCCGCACCGTTCACCGGATCGCCCTACCCGTATCACCACTCGCAGGCGGATGAACACGGAACAGCGTCCTCCGGCGTGAGGAAGCGGCGGCCCGGCCTGCCGGTGGACGCCCTGCCGCCGCCGTACGGGCCGGGGCTCAGCGCGCGGCGATTCCCGTCATCAGGGCGTCGACCACCCGGGCGGCGAAGTCATCCGGCACCGGACCCGCGCCGAACGCGCGGGCGCGCTGGGCCAGGGCGCCCATGATGAGCCAGAGCGCGGTCTCGACGTCCAGGTCCGGCCGGAGCTCCCCCGCCGTCACCCCACGCCGCAGCACCGTGCGGATCACGTCGCGCCGGGGCTCGATGACCTCGCGGGTGAACCGGGCCATCAGCTCCGGATACCGCTCGGCGCCGCCCATGATGCTCCAGTAGCAGTCGAGGCGCTTCTTGTCCGTCTTGTTCGACACGAAGGCCTGCGCGATGGCGATCAGATCCTCGCGGACCGACGCGCCGACGGGAGCCGGGAACGGCTCCTTCAGCGCGGCCAGCGCGTCGATGATCAGCGCCTCCTTGTTCGGCCAGCGCCGGTAGATCGTCGTCTTGCCCACCCCGGCGCGGGCGGCGACGGCCTCGATGGAGACCCCCGCCACGCCGCCCTCCTCGGCGAGGAGGTCCACCGTCGCCTCGACGATCGCCTTGTCGGCGCGCTCGCTGCGCGGGCGGCCGGGTGGCCGGGCCGCCCCCGCCGGTCTGCCGGAGCTCACCGAGCCCTCGGAGCCTCCGGCGCCGGGCGACCCCGCGGCGACCTGAGCGGGGAGGCGTTCACGCGTCTGACTCATCGCGGATCACCGTCTCACACCTCGATCGGCTCTCGCTCCTCGGCCGAGACCTCGAAGCTCTCCTCCTGGCTCTTACCCGGCATCCACCGGAGTACGACGAGCGCTCCAAGGAGGGCGACGGCCGAGGAGATGGCGGACGTCACGTGCATGGCGTGCACGAAGGACTCGTGCGCCGGTCCCAGGAGCGCGCGGCCCGCCGGGCCGAGCTTCTCCGCGACGCCCGCGGTGGCCCCGATGGACTCCCCCGCGGCCCCGCGCAGGCTCGCGGGCAGCGCCGTCAGATGCGGCTTCATCCCCGAACGGTAGAGCGAGGTGACCAGCGAGCCGAGGACGGCGACGCCGAGCGCCACCGCGACCTGCCGGGCGATGTTGTTGATCGCCGAGCCCGAGCCGGCCTGCTCTCGGGGAAGCACCGACATGACCGCGGTGGTGGCCGGCGGCATGACCATGCCCATGCCCGCGCCCTGGACGAAGAACGTGATCTCGAGCAGCCAGATCGGACTGTCCACGGTGGCGGTCACGTGGTAGCTCAGCAGGGCGGCGGCGACCATGATCAGTCCGGTCGCGGCCACGCGCCGCGCGCCGTACCGGCTGACGAGACGGGCGCTGCGCGGCGCGACGAGCAGCTGCCCGACCGCGAGCGGGATCGTCAGCAGGCCCGCGCCCAGCGGGGAGTACCCGCGCACGCTCTGCACGTACAGCGAGATGAACAGCACGACGCCGCCGAGCGCGAAGAACACCAGCGCGATGGCGCCGACCGAGGCCGAAAGCCGGCCGTCGCGGAAGAGCCGGACGTTGAGGGACGGGTGCTCGATGCGGGTCTCGTACCAGCCGAACACCGCGAGGAGCGCGACGCCGGCGAGCACCGGGCCGTACACCTGGGGCACGAACACCGCGGCCTTCTCACCGCCCTCGATGATGCCGTACGTCACGAGGACCAGGCCCGCGATGGACAGCAGCACGCCACCGAAGTCGATCTTCATGCGCTGCCCGCGCGACTCGGGGACGACCAGGGCGATGGCGATCACGCCGACGATGACGATCGGGACGTTGATGAGGAAGACCGAGCCCCACCAGAAGTGGTCGAGCAGCAGCCCGCCGAGGATCGGGCCGAGGGCGATCGCGACGCCGACGGCGCCGGCCCAGATGCCGATGGCGCGGCCGCGCTCCTCCGGCTCGAAGACGTTCGCGATGACCGACAGCGTCTGCGGCATGACCGCCGCGCCGCCGAGGCCCATGGCCGCGCGCGCCAGGATGAGCTGGTCGGGCGACTGCGCGTAGGAGGAGACCAGCGACGACAGGCCGAACAGCGCCATGCCGATGATCAGCATCCGCTTGCGGCCGATGCGGTCGCCGAGCACGCCGAAGGTGAACAGCAGGCCGGCGAAGACGAGCGTGTAGGAGTTGATCGCCCACTCGAGCTGGCCCTGGGACGCGCCCAGGCCCGCACCGGGGTCGGCGATGGTCTTCAGTGCGACGTTGAGGACGGTGTTGTCGAGCACGACGACGAGAAGGCAGACGACGAGGACGTACAGGATCGTCCAGCGCCTTCTGTGGATGGTCTGCGGATCCATCTGACCCTTCAGGGATTCGATACGAGTCTGTCGCGTATCTGAACACCGCCGAGCACGGATCTCTTCCCGATCGATACGCAACGGTCCCGTTTCGCTATGAACAGGGAAATTTTCGGGGGTGTTCCGGCCGTTGCGCGCGTGTAATCATTCGGTATGTCCGGGGACGCCAGAGCGGCGCCTCGAGGCTGGAGGTATCGATGTCTGCATCTGAAAGTCGGTCGACCGTGCCCGTCGGGCTCTACGGCGGCCAGACCGGACGCCGCGTCACCGTCCGCGACCTCGCGGCGGCCAAGGAACGCGGCGAGAAGTGGCCCATGCTCACCGCGTACGACGCGCTGACCGCGCGCGTGTTCGACGACGCCGGCATCCCGGTGCTGCTCGTCGGCGACTCCGGTGCCATGGTCGTCCTCGGCTACGACTCGACCGTGCCGGTCACCGTGGACGAGCTGCTCCCCCTGACCGCGGCGGTCGTCCGCGGCACGTCGCGCGCGCTGGTCGTCGCCGACCTGCCGTTCGGGTCGTACCAGACCGGTCCGGAGGAGGCACTGCGCAACGCGACGCGCTTCCTCAAGGAGGCCGGCGCCCACGCCATCAAGCTGGAGGGCGGCGAGCGCGTCCTCCCGCAGGTCGAGGCGATGGTCGCGGCCGGCATCCCGGTCATGGCGCACCTGGGCCTGACGCCGCAGTCGGTGAACGTCTTCGGCGGCTACCGCGTCCAGGGCCGCGGCGAGTCCGGCGAGCGCCTCATGGCCGACGCCAAGGCTCTGGAGGCCGCGGGCGCGTTCGCGGTCGTGCTCGAGTGCGTCCCGGCGGAGCTGGCCGAGCGGGTCACCGCCGCCCTGTCCATCCCGACCATCGGCATCGGCGGCGGTGCGGGCACCGACGCGCAGGTCCTCGTCTGGCAGGACATGGCCGGGCTGACGCCGCACACCGCCAAGTTCGTCAAGAAGTACGCCGACGTCGCCGGGGTGCTGCGTTCAGCGGCCCAGGAGTACGCCGAGGAGGTCGTCTCCGGCGTCTTCCCGGCGCCCGAGCACTCCTACCGCTGAGCCGCCTACCGCTGAGTCGGTCGCCCGCCATCCGTGATCATGCAATAGGTTCGGTATAACGCATGATCACGGAGCGGGCGCTTCGGCGCCGCATGACGCCGGAGGACAGACGCGACATGACCCTCTCCCCAGGGCCGCCACCGTGGCCGATCCCGCCGTCGTGGACCGTCACGCCGCCCCGGCGCGCCACCGCGACCACGGATCCGCCACCGCCCGACACCGGCACGGCTCCGCCGCCCGCGTCGGCTCCGGCGCCGGTGGAGCAGGCCGCGCCGCGCCGCACGATCGTCCTGCTCACCACGGACGAGTCCACGGCGCGTGACGTCCCGGGCGTCGCGGTCGAGGCCCGTACGCCGCCGGCACCCGCCGCGGGCTTCGCCGGCGTGTACGCCCTGGCGGACGCGGCGGCGCGGGCGTTCGCCGACGGCGCGCAGGGCGTCGTGATCGTCCACGACGATGACGCGCTCGACGAGACGGCCTGGGCCCTCGACGTGCTGCACACCGGCGAGGCGCCGCTCGTGCTCGCCGCCGGTACGGCCGGGGCCGTGGACCTGGCGGACGCCCTCAGCGTCGCCGCAGCCGCACCGGCCGGCTCCGGCTGCCTGGTGGTCGCGCACGGCGAGATCCACGCGGCGCGGTACGTCCGGCGCACCGGCGCGCACGCCTTCTCCTCGCCCGGAGCCGGCCCGCTGGGCCGCGTGACCGCCGGATCGGCACGCCTGCAGTGGCGTCCACCGGAGCGCCTGACCGTACGCGGCGGCCCGGCCGCCGACCGCACGCCGCACGTCGGCCTGCACACGGCGGTCCTCGGCGACGACGGCGAACTGCTGGGCGCGCTGGCCGAGCGCTGCGACGGCCTGGTCGTGGCGGGCGGGCCGCTGGACCCGATCGCCGGGACGCTGGCGGCCGCCGCGTCCCGCATGCCGGTGGTCCTCGCCTCCCCCACGGGCCACGACGCCTTCACGACGACGTCCCTGGACCCGCTGAAGGCGCGCGTCCTGATGCACCTGCTGCTCGCCGCCGGCCGCGACCACGACGCGATCCTGTCGGCCTTCGCCGCCGCCGAGCACCCGGGGCCCGTCCAGCTCTGACCGCGGCGCGGCTACAGAGACGCGGTCAGGACGGTGCGGGCCTCGGCGAGTGACGGCCCGTACCACTCCAGGTGGCGCCCGCTCACCAGCGCCACCCGTACGCCGGGGAACTCCTCCGGGCCGTCGCCGGGGCCGAAGGCGTACGGCTCGTCCGGCAGGACAACCACGTCCGGGCGGCGGTCCAGGATCCGCTCCACCGTGACCCTCGGGTACCGCTCGGCGTCGCCGGCGTAGAGGTTGGCGACGCCCAGCCGTGCCAGCACGTCGCCCGCGAACGTCTCGCGGCCCAGCACCATCCACGGTCTCCGCCAGATCGGGACCACCGCCGTACGGGTGGGCGCGGGCGGTTCGTCCAGCACGTCCGCCCAGGCCGTACGGGCGGCGCCCAGCCACGGCGGTTCCTCCAGGCCGCAGGCGCCGAGCATCGTCGCCAGCTCCGACAGGGCCTCGGGCAGGTCGCGGATGACGGTCTCCCACACCGGGACCCCGGCCGCGCGCAGCCGGTCGAGGTCGGCCGCGCGGTTCTCCTCGAAGTTGGCCACGACGAGGTCCGGTTCGAGGGCGATGATCCGGTCGACGTCGGGGTTCTTGGTGCCCCGCACGCGGACGACGTCCAGGTCCGGCGGGTGGGTGCACCAGTCGGTGGCACCCACCAGCAGGTCCGGCGCGGTCGCGGCGATCGCCTCGGTCAGCGACGGTACGAGCGACACGACGCGCCGCACCCGCACCGGAGGCCGTCTCACCGGCCCGCGCCCTCCAGCGCCGTCCAGAACTCCTCGGCGGTCAGCTCACCCGGACCGTGCCCCTCACGCGCCGAGCGGTTGGCGAGCCGTCGCAACAGCTCGTTGACCGGCGTCGGGATGCCGTGCTCGCGGCCGAGCAGGACGATCTCGCCGTTGAGGTAGTCGACCTCGATCGTGCCGGTGCCGCGCTGGAGGCTCTGGTACGTCGAGCCGCCGGAGCGGCGACGGCCCCGTACCGGCCGGGACTGGGAGATGAGGGGCTGGACGTCCGGCGGGTCGACGCCCGCCGCGCGCAGGCAGGCGGTGCCCTCCTCGCGGGCCCGGCGGACGATCTCCTTGCCCTGGTCGCCGGGGCCGAGCAGCGCCTCGACCGCGTTGCCGAGGTTGTTCAGCAGCTTGCCGTACTTGTAGCCCATGATGTCCGGTCGCGCCCGCGACTCGAAGGTCGCGCCGGCGAACGCCTCCGCGAGCGAGCGCGCCGTCTCGTCGTCGCCGCGCGGGTAGCGCCCGACGTCGAGGGCGCCGCTGACGGGGGCCATGTACGCCTCGATCACCCCCGGCTCCAAGAACGCCGCCGGCAGCACCACGCACATGCCGTAGACGTCCGGGAACAGCCGGAGGGCGAGGCGCTCGTTCTCCACGCCGTTCTGGGCGCACGCCACGACGATCTCGGGTGGGGCGGCGGCGTACAGCTCCGCGAGGGCGGGCAGGGTGTCCTGGGTCTTCATGGCGAGCAGCACCACGTCGCCCGGCGCGAACTTCACGTCGGCCGGGCGGGAGGCGACCGGGATCTCCAGCGTGACGCTCTCGTCCGGCGTGTCGAGCCGCAGGCCGTGGTCGCGGATCGCCTCGTAGTGGGCGCCGCGGGCGATCAGCGTGACGTCGTGTCCCTGCCGGAACAGCTGGGCGCCGATCGTTCCCCCGATGGCGCCCGCGCCGTAGACGACGAACCTCATAGGCCGGTCACCCGTACGCCCGCGTGCGTCTTGTAACGGCGGTTCACCGAGATGAGGTTGGCGGTCAGCGCCTCGACCTGGTGGGCGTTGCGCAGCCGGCCCCCGTACACGCCGCGCACCCCGGGGATCCGGCCGGCGAGCGCCTGCACGGTGCCGGTGGCCTCGCGGTCATCGCCGAGCACGAGGACGTCGAGGTCCACCTCGTCGACCTCCGGGTCGAGCAGTACGACCGCCGAGACGTGGTGGAACGCGGCGACGACGGTGCTGCCGGTGAGCACGGCCGCGGCCTGCTGGGCGGCGCTGCCCTCCTCGACGGGCAGCGCGTACGCGCCCTGCTTGTCGAACCCGAGCGGGTTGACGCAGTCCACGACGATCTTGCCGTCGAGGTCGTCGCGCAGCGACTCCAGCAGCGCCCGGTGCCCGTCCCACGGCACGGCGACGATCACGACGTCGGCCTCGCGCGCGGCGACGGCGTTCTCCTCGCCCCGGGCCTGCAGCCCGTCGCCGAGACTCTCGGCCGCCTGCCGGGCACGCTCGGCGCTGCGCGAGCCGATGATCACGGAGTGGCCCGCGAGCGCGAAACGGCGGGCCAGCCCCTTGCCCTGGTCTCCGGTACCGCCGAGGATCCCGACGGACAGCCCGCTGACGTCCGGTGATTCAGCCTGCGAAATGGTCATGGGGCCGATCCTGCCACGGAGCGGTGAGGCGACGAGCGAGCGGAGTGGCCGGTGAGGCACGAGCCGGCCGCGGAGCGAGCGAGGAGCCGAGCGCGCTCAGCGAGCGCGCCCGTCATCCGGCCGGCGACCGGGGTGCGGCGGCCATGGCGGCGCCGACGATGCCGGCGTCGTTGTGCAACTCGGCCGCCACCACCTCGGCCCGTACGTCCTTCAGGTGCGGGAGGAAGTGTTCGGCACGCTTGCTCACGCCGCCCCCGATGATGATCAGCGAGGGCCAGAGCAGGTCCTCGACCCGCCGCAGGTACTCCTCCAGCTTCCCGGCCCACTTGTGCCAGCTCCAGTCGTGCACCTCCCGGGCGTGCGCGGAGGCGCGGCGCTCGGCGTCCTTGCCGCGGATCTCGATGTGCCCCAGCTCGGTGTTGGGCACCAGCGTGCCGTCGTTGAACAGCGCGGTCCCGACGCCCGTGCCGAGGGTCACCAGCAGCACCGTGCCCGACCGTCCGCGCCCGGCGCCGTGCGCCATCTCCGCCACGCCCGCCGCGTCGGCGTCGTTCAGCAGCGTGACCGGCGTGCCGCACTCGTCGGCGAGCAGGTCGCGCGCCGCGAGGCCCTCCCATTCGTCGGTCAGGTTCACCGCGGTGCGGGTGACGCCGTCGGTGACCACGCCCGGGAAGGTGACCCCGACCGGACCGGTCCAGTCGAAGTGCCGGACGATCTGCGCGACCGCCGAGACGACCGGACGGGACGCGGCGGGCGCCGGCGTCTCCACGCGCATGCGGTCACGGGTGAACCGGCCCGTGACCACGTCGACGGGCGCGCCCTTGATGCCGCTGCCGCCGATGTCGATGCCGAGAATCTCCATGACACATGCGTACACCACGCCGTCTCGCCCGATGCGCCCGGCTCGGGACACGTGACCTTCCCACCTCGCCGCCGATGAGGGTGAGACTCCGGGGTCCGTACGGCACGATGGGAACCATGGACGCGAGTCAGGTCAGGGCTCTGCGAGAGCTGCTGGCGACCACCGGCTGGCCGGAGCGCACCCAGGACTTCGCCCGGTCTCTGCGCGCTTCCGCCCGGGTGCCGGGCGGCCTGCTGCTGTTCGGCCCGCGCGACGACGAGCCGTGGCACCTCGCCGCACACCTGGACGACGAGAGCCGCCTGTGCGGGCTGCCGGAGATCAGCCCCACACTCGTCCGCTGGGACCCGCCGCCCGGCGCGCCGGCCCATCTGAGGATCGGGCTCGACCGGCTGGAGGCCGCACGCCGCGGCGAGACGCTCCTCGTCGTGTCGGAGGAGACCGCCCCGGAGGGCGTGCTCGAACGCGTCGACGACGCCCGCCGGATCGGCGCGACGGTCTTCGCACTGGAGGGGGGCGACGAGGAGCTGCGCGGGCTCGCGCACGAGTCACTGTCCGTGCCGCCGAGCGAGTCCGCGATCTCCTTCGACGCCGCCCAGCACCTGGTGAGCGCCGCGACGGGCGAACCGCGCGTCAAACGCGGCCTGCGCGACCGCCTGGCCGGCCTCCTCGACACGATCACCGGCCCGCCGGCCGGCTGACCGTCTCCGGCCCGACGGCCCCCTCTCGCGCTCGCGTCAGTTGTCGTCTTGGGCCTCCCACTGTTCGTTGCGCTCGCGGGCGTGCTGGAGCGCGTTCGCGGCCTGGGCCTCCGTGGCGTACGGGCCCATCCGGTCGCGGTCGGGGCACCCGGGGCCGTGCTCGACCCGCATGTGCTTGAGACAGAAGAACCACTCGCCGTCGTCGCTCATCATCGCCTCCTGATCGACTTGTCATCCTTCCCCTCACGGGCAACTACACTCCAACACCATGACGACGCAACTCCGTCCCGGCCGCGTCTCGCCGATGCGCACGGTGCCCGCAGAGATTTCCCGCCCGGAGTACGTCGGCAAGAAGTTCCCCCGCACCGGCGAGCCCGACGTCAAGACGCCGGAGATCATCGAGCGGATGCGGGTGGCCGGCCGGATCGCGGCGCAGGCGATGGCCGAGGTCGCCAAGCACATCGAGCCCGGCGTCACCACCGACGAGCTCGACCGCATCGGGCACGAGTTCATGCTCGACCACGGCGCCTACCCCTCGACGCTCGGCTACCGCGGGTTCCCTAAGTCGCTGTGCACCTCGCTGAACGAGGTGATCTGCCACGGCATCCCGGACGACACGGTCGTGCGCGACGGCGACATCATCAACATCGACATCACCGCGTTCAAGGACGGCGTGCACGGCGACACCGACGCGACGTACCTCGTCGGCGACGTCGACGAGGAGTCCCGGCTGCTCGTCGAGCGCACCCAGGAGGCCCTGGCCCGCGCCATCAAGGCGGTGCGCCCCGGCCGGCGGCTCAACGTCATCGGCCGGGTGATCGAGTCCTACGCCAAGCGGTTCGGGTACGGCGTGGTCCGCGACTTCACCGGCCACGGCATCGGCACGACGTTCCACTCCGGGCTGATCGTGCCGCACTACGACGACCCGAACGCCTCGACCGTCATCGAGACGGGCATGACGTTCACCATCGAGCCGATGCTGACCCTCGGCACGATCGAGTACGAGATCTGGCCCGACAAGTGGACGGTCGTGACGAAGGACCGCAAGCGCACCGCCCAGTTCGAGCACACGCTCCTCGTCACCGACGACGGCGCGGAGATCCTCACCCTCCCCTGAGATAACGCCGCACGGCGGGGTACGCAACGCCGTATGGCGGAACTACGGACCTACCGCAGCAAACGCGACGCGCGCCGTACGCCGGAGCCGGTCCCGGCGGAGGGTCCGCTGCCCGAGGGCAACGACGACACGTTCGTCATCCAGGAGCACCACGCGCGGCGGCTGCACTGGGACTTCCGGCTCGAACGCGACGGCGTGCTGGTCTCGTGGGCGCTGCCCAAGGGTGTGCCGGACGACCCGAAGGTCAACCACCTCGCCGTGCACACCGAGGACCACCCGCTGGAGTACGCCTCGTTCGCCGGGGAGATCCCGCAGGGCGAGTACGGCGGCGGCCAGGTGATGATCTGGGACCGCGGCACGTATGAGACCGAGAAGTGGACCGAGCGCGAGGTCAAGATCGTGCTGCACGGCGGCCGGGTCTCGGGCCGGTACGTCCTGTTCCCCACGAACGGCAAGAACTGGATGATCCACCGGATGGATCCGCCGGTCTCCCCCGACGCCGACCCGATGCCCGAGGACGTACGCCCGATCGTGCCCGAGAAGCGCGCGCGGCTGCCGCAGCGGCATGACGAGTACGGATACGAGTTCGCCTGGGGCGGGCGGCGGCTGATCGCGTACGGCGAGCGAGGGCCGGCGCGTGTCGTCGCCGCGGACGGCAGGCCCGCGAAGGCGCCGCGCGGGCTCGGCGAGGCGCTCGGGATCCACCGTGCGGTCCTCGACGGAGAGCTGACCGACACCGGCGGCGACACGTACATGATCTACGACCTGCTCTACCTGGACGGGCGGTCGCTGCTGGACGAGCCGTACGAGCGGCGCCGTGAGCTGCTCGGCGACCTGGAGCTGTCCGGGCCGCACTGGCAGACCGCACCCTGGTTCGACGACGGCGAGGCGGTACGCGAGGCTGCGCGCGAACAACACCTTCCGGGCGTCGTCGCCAAGCGCCTCGACGCGCCGTACCGTCCGGGTAAGGCCGACTGGCGCCTGATCCCGGTCTGAGCTGCGCGGTTCGACCGTGTTGCTGGGTTAATCTGACGAATTCCGCTGACACACGGTGAACGTGCGCATCTGCTCCGGCGCGTCGTCCAGCATCGAAGGCCCTCGGCCCGTTACAGTCCGCGCGTGGTTAATACGTGGGCAAAGCGAGTGATGTACGCATGATGGGGCATACTCACGCCCTGGCGGGGGCTGTCGCGTGGCTGGGAGTGGTGCCCTTCCTCGCGGACTATGGAATGAAGATGACGCCCGGTGAGATCGTCGCCGGCTCCGTCGTCTGTGCGGGGGCGGCACTGCTGCCCGACATCGACCACCACAGCGGTTCGATCGCACAGGCGCTCGGGCCGGTCACGAAGGTCCTGTGCAAGGGCGTCGCGTGGATCTCCGGCGGGCACCGGCACGCGACGCACTCACTGTTCTTCATCGTGCTGATGACGTTCGGCACCGACCTGCTCGCCCAGTACTTCCGGCCCGGCTGGTGGGTCGAGCTCTTCCTGCTCATCTGTCTGGGGCTGCGAGGGGTCGGAATCCACGTCCCCGAGCGCGAGCACTTCAACGTGATCATCAACGGCGCCCTGGCACTCGGCCTGACCTATCTCATGATCGGCATGCACTTCGCCGGGCCGGGGATCGACCTGTTCATGGGCCACTACTACCTGGGCTGGGCCGGCCTGTCGGTGGGGCTCGGCTGCTTCATGCACATCTTCACCGACTGCCTGACCCCGGAGGGCTGCCCGGTGTTCTGGCCGTGGCAGAAGCGGTTCGAGATCCCGATCGTGCCGCGCACCAACGGCGTCGTGGAGAAGTGGGTGGTCACCCCGATCCTCACCCTGGGCGTGGTCGTCCTGGCGATCCGTACGTCGGCCGGCGGCTTCGCCGTCAACTGGCTCCAGCACAACCGCGGCTGAGCGCCAAACCGGCCCATCTCCCCTCTCCGGCAAAGGATGGGCCGGTCCGGCGTGCCGTACCGCTTGCCGTCCGTGACTGCGGGGAACAGCAGTCTGCATGAAGCGACACACGCGGTCCGCCTCGGCGGTGGTCGTCGGGCTGGCGCTGATCGCGGGCTGCGGCACCGAGGTGCGGCGGGACACCCGGCCCGGCGCGGTGGGCGCGGGAACGCCCGTCTCCGGCGACGTGCTCGAGCAGCAGTTCGAGCAGGTCGTCAAGAGGGTGCTGCCCTCCGTCGTGCAGATCAACACCGACTCGGGTCTCGGGTCGGGCATCGTCTATGACGACAAGGGCGACATCGTCACCAACGATCACGTCGTGGCGGGCGCGCAGCGCCTGCAGGTGACCTCGCCCAGCTCCAAGACGCCGCTGCCCGCGACGCTCGTCGGGGAGTTCGCCGCGAACGACCTCGCCGTCGTCCGGGTGAGGAACGCTCCGCTCACCCGGGCGACGTTCGGCGACTCCGGGCGGCTGGCCGTGGGCCAGATCGTGCTGGCGATGGGCAACCCGCTGGGCCTGTCCGGGAGCGTCACCAACGGCATCGTCTCCGCCCTGGGGCGTACGGTCAGCTCCCAGCGCGAGGGGTCCTTCCCCGGCGCGACGATCGCCGGCGCCGTGCAGACGAGCGCGCCGATCAACCCGGGCAACAGCGGCGGGGCGCTGGTGACCCTGAGCAACCAGGTGGTCGGCATCCCGACGCTGACCGTCACGGACCCGCAGATCGGCGGCGCGGCGGCGGGCATCGGGTTCGCCATCCCGAGCAACACGGTCAAGCTGATCGCCGACCAGCTCATCGCGTCGGGGCGCGTGAAGGAGTCCGGACGCGCCGCGATCGGCGCCAAGGTGCGCACGGTGGTCGACCTGCGGGGCGACGTCGAGGGCGTCGGCGTCGTCTCCGTGACACCGGGCGGCCCCGCGGCGAATGCCGGAATCGTCGCGGACGACGTCATCCTGTCGGTCAACGGCGTCCGCACCCAGACGACGACGGCCCTGTCCGAGGCGCTCGCCACCCTCAAGCCCGGCCAGAAGGTGAAGGCACAGATCATGCGCCCCGACGGCGCGCGTCAGACGGTGACCATCACACTCGGGCAGCTCCCGGGCTGAGCGCCCCGTCTCAAAAGTCGCCTTCTGAGCCTTGGGTCATGTGCGCAGGTCGCCGGTCATTTCGCTGACCGGTTCGGGGTCGAGGCCGAGGCCGGCCGCCCAGGCGAGGACGTCGGTGAGGGTGGGCGGGGTCGATCCGGTCTAGCGGAGGTGGGCCCACTGCCGGCGGGTGAGCGCCAGGTAACGAAGGCCGGGCAGGCTGGACAGGACGCCAGGTCGGTCAGGTCGCGGGCGTCGGCGCGGGACAGGTCGAGGCCGTGCAGGTTGGGGATGGTGCGCAGCGGCGTCAGGTCTACCTGGCCGATACTGCCCAGGTCCAGTGAGGCGAGGGCGGGGTGGCCGGCGAGCGGGGTGATGTTCGCGCCGTCCACGGTGAGCCGCGGGTCTTCGACGGGCAGTTCGCCGATGGGGGTCAGGTCGGCGGTCGTGCCGCGGTTCATGCGCAGGCGCAGCAGGTGGGTGCCGCGGTCAGTGGGGTCAGGTCGACCAGGTCTGCGGGGTCGTTGACGTGGACCTCCTGGAGTCCGGGCGGGACCGGGTTCGGGATGGCGCCGGTCACCGTGCTCGGGACCTCGTCCTCGTAGACGTCCGCCCACAGATCGAGGCCGCCGGGCCGGCGCGTGTCAGGGGTGTAGGCGCCCTGTTCCAACCGGTCCAGGTAGCCGCCCAGCAGCGACGTCACCGAGTCGGCCACGTAGATCGGATGGTCGGGCGGATCGGGGCCGTACTTGATGACCTGGCCGGGGCGGCCGTCACGGGCCGGGGCCAGGTCGACCGCCAGGGCGTCGCCGTCCTTCGCCATGGCGAAGGTCACCCAGCCGGGGTGGGCTGCGCAGCGCCGGACCGTGTGCGGCGGATCGGCGTGCAGGAAGACCTCGTCCCAGTCCGCGTCCGGGTCCGCACAGCCCGGGACCGTCTGCTCGAGATGTTCCCTGATCAGGCTCCGGGCTCAGCCAGCAGGCGTTCGCGAACAGGCTTCGGTCGGGGCCTCGCGGGTCCTCCCCGTCGGCGACCAGGTACATGGCCTTCAGAGCGGCGGGCAGGGGAAAACCCGGGCGATGTTCGGCCTCCTCGATCGCGGCGGGAGAAGCCGCCGGCGACCGTTGCTCGGGCCGCCCCAGGATCGCCGACCGCCGCGCGAGGTGGTCACGCAGCCGCCGCACCGCCGGCTCCGGATCGCCCGCCGGGAGCGGTGCCCGCCTCCTGCCGGAGACCCGACGGGACGAACCGGTGGCCGGGAACCAGCACCACCTCGAACCCGCCCCTCGGAAGGGGGAACGCTGAACATACGGGCCGCGCGCATCGGGTCGACTGTCTGTGACCTCTACGGGCCGATGCCGATCGAGCACAGGTCGAAAACGCTGCCCGCCATGCCGGGCGCCTCTCACGCCTCTGTGCTGAGGGAAACGCCGCAATGCCGACCTCCCGAGGGTGTCAACCTGGGGAGGTCGGCATTGGCGTTCTTGCCTCGCCGTGCAGTGCCCAGCACCGCTTTCACCGCGGCGACCAGTGGCTCTGCTCGGTCCTACTCGGTCCTACTCGGTCCGCAGCGCGGTGGCGGTCCGCGACCGGGCCGCCCAGCCGGCCGGCAGCAGTGCCCCGAGCAGGGCGATCACGATCCCGCCGGCCAGCAGGGGGATGAGCAGCCCGGCGGTGTAGACGTGGGACACGCTCGGCGGCAGGTGCCGGCCGATCGCGTTCCCCATCGGGGTCAGCGTCGCCTTCTCCACCGCGACCCCGAGCGGGACCCCGATCAGCCCGGCGATCAGGCCGGTGAGTGTCACCGAGGCCAGAACCATCGCAATGGTCTGCTTGGGTGTCATCCCGAGGGCCTTGAAGATCCCCAGATCATGAACCCGCTCCCGGGTGTCCTGCACCACCATGCTCAGCACCCCGAGCGCGGCGACCGCCATCATCATCAGCGTGAGCGTGGCCACCAGGGCGCCCATGGTGATCACTATGATGTTCTTGCCCCCGCCCGAGTTCGCCTGGACCGAGGCGTTCAGCGGGGTCAGCGCGGCGGCGGCCGAGGTGGACCAGTCCGATCCGCTGACGTTCGAGGCCAGCTCGACGTTGAACTGGTCGATGCGCGGGGTCAGACCGGCGGCGGTGAAGGTGGCCGCATCCGTCATGACCGTGTAGTCGCCCTGGTTGGTGTCGAAGTTGATGCCGACGACCTTCAGCGACCGTTGCTTGTTCTGCTGCACCACGGTGACGTCGTCACCGACGTGGATCCCCACCGCCGAGGCCAGCTTGTCGCCGACCACGGCCTCGCCGGGCGCCGAGTACCAGCGGCCGGACAGCAGCTCCAGGTGCGTCCAGGAGAAGTCGCCGGTGACCGTGAACACCCGCGTCGGTTCGCCGCCGGGCGGAGCGCCGACCATGGTCGCGCCGCTTTCGCCCCAGCCGAACGCGGCCTTCGTGCCCGGGATCCCGGCGAGCGCGGCGGCCACCTTGCCGGCGTCCAGGTGCGGGGTGCGCGGGTCGTTGGGGCCGTAGAGACCCCAGGGCACGCCCACGTCGGCGGTGGGTTCCACGAACTCCGACGCGACGTTGAAGCCTGAGGTACTGGTGTCCAGGTACTTGTTGAACCCGGACTCCAGCCCCACCGCGAACGTGGCACTCACCACGCCGAACAGCACCGCCGCACCGACCAGTACGGCCCGGGCCGGCCGGGCGAACGGCTGGGCCAGCCCCAGCGACACGGCCCGGGGCAGCGGCAGCCGCGAGGCCAGACGCTGCGCCGCCTGACCGCCCCCGGCCTTGGGGGCGCGGCCGACCACCAGAGCCCGCACCGTCGGCATCCGGCCGGCCCGCAGCGCCGGGATCACAGCCGTGACGCCGACGATCAGCAGGGTGCCCAGCGGCACCACGGCGCTGACCCACAACGGAATCGCGGCACTGGCCGCGCCGAGCTGCTTGGTGGCCCCGCCCAGGATCGGCACGGCCAGGAGGTTGCCGAAAACCGTGCCGAGCACCAGGCCGAATGTCGCCGGGATCATGGCCTGCGCGGTGTAGGCGCGGGCCACCTGCGAAGGGGTGAAGCCCAACGACTTCAGAATCCCGATGCGCCGGATTCCCGAGGCCACAGCCCCGCTGACCACGATCGAGATGATCAGCACCGACATGAACAGCCCGAGGAACCCGAAGCCGATCAGGAACGGCACGTAGGCCTTGGCGTTGCCGGTCGCCTGCCGCTCCGCGGTCAGGTACGACTGTCCGCCCTCGACCGCGCCGGCCGGCGCGGCGGCGGCCACCGCCTGCTTGTCGGTGGCGATGTCGGCGGCGGTCCCGGCCTTGGCGAACCGGTAGAGCATCTGCTCGTCGGACTTGGCACCGGCAGCGGTGAGCCGCGCGAAACCGTCGGCGGTGGCGAAGGCGGTCGCGCTGTTGGTCACCGAGTCGGCGAAGCCGACGACCTTGAACGACGGCTTGCCCGGCAAGGAGGAGAACACCACCGAACTGCCGAAGCAGTCGGCGGCATAGTGCTGCCGCGGCAGGGCGATCTCGCCCGGGCTCGTCGGCCAGCGCCCCTGGGTCAGCGCCAGCTGGTCCATCCCGGAGGTGCTGCCCAGGCCGGGCCGGGTGGTGACGGTGATCGGACCGTTGTCGTGACCGGCCCAATCCTTCTTGGGGCAGTCCGTGCCGACGGTCGTGTCCAGGGCGGCGGCGATCGGGTACGGCCCGGCCGCCTCGGTGACGCCGGCGGCGTGCGCGGTGGCGACGGCCTGCGCGGCCGTGACCTTCGAGCCGTCGAACTGGACCGCCAGGTGCGCCCCGTTCCGAGCACTGAAGGCGTGGTCGAACGGGGCCTGCACGACGGCCAGCAGGCCGAGGGAGAGTACCGAGGAGGTGACGGCGGCGAACGTCGTCAGGGCCATGACGAGGGACTGGACCCGACGCCGGCCCACGCCGGAGCGTACGACCTTGCCCAAGGCGCTCACCGGCTCACCGCCGGCAGCAGGCGGGCCATGGCCAGGAAACCGACCTCGAAGAGGCGCCGGGGCATCGGCGGCTTGCGCAGTGTCATCCGACCGCTCCCGTCGGACGGGCCAGCGGCGTACGGGCGGCCAGGCCGGCACCGCTGCCGTCGTTGACGACGTCCCGCTCGACCGCGCCGTCCACCAACTCGATCGTGCGGTGCGCGGTGCTCGCGGCCAGCCGCACGTCGTGGGTCACCAACAAGATGGTCTGGCCCTCGCTGTTCAGGTCCAGCAGCAGCCGGCGCACGTCCTCGGCCGAGCTCGAGTCCAGCGCGCCGGTGGGCTCGTCGGCCAGCAGCAGCGCCGGCTTGTTCATCAGGGCCCTGGCCACCGCCACCCGCTGCCGTTGCCCGCCGGACAGCCGCTGCGGGTAGGCCTTGGCATGCCGGTCCATGCCCAGCGAGCCGAGCAGCTCGACGGCCCGCCGCTTCGCTTCGCCCTTGCCCATCCCGGCCAGCTGCGCCGGAACCATGACGTTGTCCAACACGGTCAGGTCGTCGAGCAGATTGAAGAACTGGAAGATCATGCCGATCGAGGCCCGGCGGTACTTCGCCGAACCGGCCTCACCGAGCCGGTCGACGCGGGTGCCGTCGACGGTGACGCTGCCGCTGGAGGGCCTGTCCAGGCCGGCGATCAGATTCAGCAGCGTGGACTTCCCGCTGCCGGAATGGCCGAGGATCGCCACGCACTCACCGGACGCCACGGACAAGGTCACGCCGGCCAGCGCGGGCGGGCCGTCGTCGTATTTCTTCGTCGTATCGCCAAGATCGATCAGCGGTGCATTCGTCATGTCCACGAACCTAGGAACAGAACGCCATCCGTCGCGTCGGCCGGTGGATGTCACCGTTCCCCAGGTCATCGGCTCGGCGGTGTACGGCGCGTACATCCCCGGGGCGACGCGCGGAGCCGACGTCGCTGAATACGATCTCCGTATGGAAGAGCTTCTCCGGCGTCTCTCGACATCGAAGCGCGTGACCTGGCTGATGTCACAGGCCGCGGTGCTGGCCACCACCTCCTTCTACGCGCTGATGCTCGCCTGGACGATGCCGGCCTCTCGGAGCGGGCTCTTCTTCGTGCTCGCCCTTCCGGTCCTGCTCGTGCGCCGTCTGCCGGCGGTGGTCTTCGCGGCGGTCCTGGGCGAAGCAGTCCTCGGCGACATCTTCGGCGCGCGGCCCTCGATCGTGTTCGTCATGCTCGTCGCCTTGGGCGGGTACCTCGCTGTCCGGCGGCCGAAGGCTGCCGCCGTCGGCTTCGTCGCGGCCGTCGCGGCCGCGTTCGTCAACGTCACCCACATCCCCGGGGAGACCGTCAGCGACGCGGCCCAGTTTGCCGGGGGGCTCGCGTTGTGGTTCGCGCTCGCGTGGGTCGTCGGGGGGGTGTATCGCAAACGCCGTGAATACCTCGAAGCCCTGCACGAGCAGAGGGCGGCCCGCGCCGTCCTGACCGAGCGGCTGCGGATCGCCCGCGAACTGCACGACAGCGTCGCGCACAGCATCGGGATCATCACGGTGCTGTCGGGAGCGGCGGCACGGGTCGTGGAGACCAAGCCCGAGCAGACGCGGCAGGCGCTGACCGGCATCGAGACCACCAGCCGGGAGACGCTGCTCGAGCTGCAGCGCATGCTCGGGGCGCTCCGCCGCGCCGAGCCGGACGACGCCATGCCGCAGGCCGCTCCGCTGGCGCCGGTCGGCAGCCTGGCCGACGTCCCGCAGCTCGCCGAACGCACGGCCGACGCCGGGGTGCGGGTCCACGTGACCTGGCGGGGCGAGCAGCGTCCACTGCCGCCGGAGATCGAACTGTCGGCGTTCCGGATCATCCAGGAGTCGGTGACGAACGTGGTGCGGCATTCCAGGGCGCGGACGTGCCGGGTCGCGGTCGGTTACGAGCCGAAAGGAGTGACGATCGAGGTGGTGGACGACGGGGACGACGGTCTCGGCGGGCCGGGCCGTCCGAGGCTCACCGCGGCCGGCGGGAGCGGCTTCGGCCTGCTCGGCATGCGCGAGCGAGTGACGTTGCTGTCCGGCCAGTTCAGCGCCGGCCAGCGTCCGGAGGGCGGATTCCGGGTGACGGCGAGCCTCCCGGCATGAGCGTACGGGTGCTGCTGGCCGACGACCAACCCCTGCTGCTGGTCGGGCTCGCGATCCTGATCGGCGACACCGACGACCTGGAGGTGGTCGGCCAGGCCCACGACGGCCGCGAGGCGGTGCGCCTGGTGCGTGAACTGCGGCCGGACGTCGTGGTGATGGACATCCGCATGCCGGGCATGGACGGGATCGAGGCGACCCGGCAGGCGACCGCCGAGCCGGACCCGCCCAAGGTCTTGGTGCTGACGACCTTCGACCACGACGAGTACGTCTACGGCGCACTGCGCGCCGGGGCCAGCGGATTCCTGCTCAAGAGCATGGCCCTGGACGCGATCCTGGAAGCGATCCGCGTGGTGGCCGCGGGCGACGCGCTGATCGCGCCGAGCGTGACCCGACGGCTGATCGCGGACTTCGCCGGAACGACCGGCCCCGCGGCCCCCGCACCGGACCCCGGGCCCGCCGCGGACTCGAGTCCCATCGCGGGGATCACCGACCGGGAGCGCGAGGTGCTGGCACTGGTCGGACAGGGACTGTCGAACACTGAGATAGCCGAGCGGCTGGTGATCAGCGCGGCGACCGCGAAGACCCATGTCGCGCGTCTGTTCGCCAAGCTCAAGGCTCGGGACCGCGTCCACCTGGCGATCATCGCCTTCGAAACCGGACTCGTGCCGCGTAGACGGTAGGGGCAGGCGAAGCCGAACCGGCTGGCAGACCGGGCCTGGCTGCGGAAACTCGCTGACGGCCGATTCACGATCGCCTTCGAACACCGTCAACTACGTCGCCGACCTGCTGCGCGTCCGCCTGAAGGCAATCGGCTCCCGGTGGCGGTCCCGCTCGGCCGGACAGATCGCGGTGCTGGTGCTCGCGGTGCTGCGCCATATTCATTCGACGGTCGGTGCGGCCGCGCTCGCTCATCCGGAGGACCGCAGGTTGTTCAGCGGCGCTGGATGACGAGCCTGTTGTGCCGGAAGTCGAGGATCACGTTGCCGAACCGGCACAGCTCGTCCGAGCCCAGCAGGCCGGCCACGCCGATGCCGAGGTCGACGACCGACAGCGACGTGCTGTGCATGGGCAGCCCGCCGAGTGTCCAGTGGTGCACCCGGACGACCGGCACCATGCCACTGCCCGTCACCCCCTGCACGGGATGCTGCTGCCCGGTGCGCGGCAGGCCCAGCCGGCGCACCAGGCTGCGGTCCACCGACGAGTTGGAGGAGCCGGTGTCCAGCACGAACTCGTACGGTCCGTGGCCGTTGACCTTCATCGGCACGTAGACGAGCGTGCCTCCGTTCCCGCGGACCACCCGCATCGGCAGCGTGACCTCGTCCGGACGCATCGTCGGCGGGGGCGTCGGCGACGGCGGCGCGACCATCGTCCGGCCGACCGGGCGCGGGGTCTGGACCGCGCCGACGCGAGAGTGGGCGCAGCCGATGGCGATCTGCAACGCGGCCGTCAGCAGCAGACCGGTGATCACAGTGCGGGACACACGACGGACGTTCCCGCACGAGGCTTTCCTTACCCGTAATCAGCGGCGCTGGTCACGTTACCGAAAGGGACGTTTTCGCTGTTCACGAGGGTTTCGTGCGCGCACGGACCCGTTCGATCACGGGTGCGAACGCGTCCATGAACGGGCCGTGGACGGTGTAGTAGGTGAACCCGAAGCGCTCGCGGTTCCGCAGCATCTGCTCGGCCATCTCCTCGACCGTGCCGATGAGCAGGAAGGGGGTGTCGAGGATCTCCTCGGCGGTCATCGTGTGGCCGTACCGCTCCAGCAGGCCCGCGGCGGCGGCCTCGCGGTCGTCGGTCTCCATGACCATCTGGACCAGCGCGTGCCACTCGATCTGCCCGGCGCGGTCGCCCGCCCGCTCACGGGCGTACCGGACGCGCTCGGCGGCCTCTTCGGCGGTGCCGAGCCGGAAGGTGCCCGGTGGCCGTCCCTTGATCTGGTACAGCCCGGCGATCGCGATGACGTCGGCGTGGTCGGCGGCGATCCGCAGGATCCGATCGCCCGTGCCGCCGACGATCAGCGGCGGTCCGTACCCGCCGAAGCCCTGCCGCTGGACGGGTCCGAACCTCGGCAGGCCCAGCGCCTCCCGCGTCGCCGCCTGCTGCGGGTACCCGTCCGAGGCGAACAGCCGCCCCAGTTCCTGGATCGTCGACTCCAGCCGGTCCGCGCGCGGGCCGAAGGACTCCCACGGGATGCCGGCCTCGTCGAACTCCCACTTCATGTGCCCGGAGCCGAGGCCGAGCTCCAGGCGCCCGCCGGTGAGCACGTCGGTCGTGGCCACCTCGCGGGCCAGCAGGGCGGGATTCCAGAACGCGGCGTTCAGCACGAGCGTGCCGACCTTCAGCCGTTCGGTGGCCGCCGCCGCGGCGACCAGGGCCGGGAACGGGGCGGCGAAGCCCAGGTGGTCGGCGGCGAAGACCGTGTCGTACCCGTACGCCTCGCCGCGCCGGCAGATCTCGATGAACCGTTCGCGTGAGCCGATGTCGAGGACGTTGAACGAGAACCGGAAGTCAGCCATGCCCATCACGCTGTCGCACCCCGTGGCCCGGCGCCATGGCCGTACGCCGGGGGCGGAATCGCCCGGAGCGGAACCGCGCTATTCCTGGGGCGGAGAGGAGGAGGCCGACGGGGGCCGCTTGTCGAGCGAGGCGAGGTAGGCGTTGTACTCCGCCAGTTCGTCGTCGGTCTTCCCCGCCGTCCGGTCGGCCTGCCGTTCGAGGCGCCGTGCCAGGCGCTGGTCGTCGGCGTACCACTGCAGCACCATCGCGATCAGCACGATGAACGTCGGGATCTCGCCGAACGCCCAGGCGATCGAGCCGCCGGTGTGCTGGTCGGCCAGCACCGAGGTGCCCCACGGGCGGTGCAGGGAGGTGTACCACCCGGCCGCGAGCGGCTTGCCGAGGTTCATCAGCGCGATGCCGAAGAACGCGTGGAACGGCATCGTCACGAACAGCAGCAGCATCTTGGCCACGTACGGCAGCTTGCGGGGTGTCGGGTCGACGCCGATCAGCACCCAGAAGAACAGGCTGCCGGAGGCGAGGAAGTGCACGAGCATCGCCAGGTGCCCGACGTGGGCGCGCATGAGGTAGCCGAACAGCGGCGTGAAGTACACCGCGTACGTGCTGCCGACGAAGATGACGGTGGCCGTGGCGGGATGGCCGATGAACCGCAGGGCCCGGCTGTGCAGGATGACCGTCAGCCATTCACGCGGCCCGCGGTCGCCGCGGATCGCGGCGGGCTTCAGCGCCCGCAGCGCGAGCGTCACCGGGGCGCCGAGCACGAGCAGGATCGGGCTCAGCATCGACAGGACCATGTGCTGGATCATGTGCGTGCTGAACAGCACCGGGGAGTACGTCGCGATCCCGGTCATCGTGACCGCGACGATCGTGAGCAGGCCGACGCCCCAGGCGATCGTCCGGCCGGGCGGCCAGGCGTCGCCGCGTGCGCGGAGCCGCGCGACGCCCGCGGCGTACAGGCCGCCGAGCACGACGACGAGCACGGCGAAGAACAGGTCCGGCCGCCACATCGTCGCCAGCCGGGCGACCGTGATCGGCGGCGGCATCGGGAACCCGATCATGCTGGTGACCGCGTCCTCGTCGAGGTTCACGGCGGGCGGGGCGGTGCGGGCGAGCGCGACGGCGACGCCGAGGGTCGCGGCCATGAGCAGGACCTCGGCCCCGGCGAGGCGGACGAACGCCCACGGCGGGCGGGTCACGGCCGGGCGGGCGTAGCCCTTGGGGTTGTGCGCCATGAGGGCCGGCAGGGTGCGCTCGCGGTGGAGGTAACCGAAGATCCCGAGAACGATGAACAGGGCCAGCTTGACCAGGACCAGCCGCCCGTAGTCGGTGGTGTAGAGCAGCGACGGGTCGGGCAGCCGGGAGAGGACGTTGGCGACTCCGCTGACGCCCACCGCGACGTAGCACCACAGGGCCATCCGGCTGAACCGCCCCGCGGCGACGCCGAGGTGGTCGCCGTCGTGCGTGGCGTGCCAGACGAGCGCGAGCAGTCCGCCCACCCAGGGCGACAGCGCCACGATGTGCATCGCCAGGCCGCTGATGGCCAGCTCGTGGTTGGGCGAGGACGAGGAGTGCCCGGTGAGCGGGGGCGGCAGCAGCGCGACGAGCGCCACGACCAGCAGGCCCGCCGCGCTGCCCGGTGTGACGGCGGTGCGGGCCAGCAGCGCGATGAGCGCGGCGAGCAGCACCACGAACATCAGTGCCGTGCCCTGCGGGATCTGGCCGACGTAGCTGGACAGCTCGCTGCCGCCGACGATCTTGCCGGCGGGCAGGCCGAGGATGTCGGAGACCGTGAAGATCAGCGTGGCGGCGGCGCCCGCCGCCCAGACGGCCGCGATCCACGAGGCGCCCCGCAGGTAGCGGACGGCCTGCGGGTCGAGCACGCCGCGCGTGGACGGGAGCAGGACCGCGGCGCCGAGCAGCACGCCGACGGTCAGCGTGCCGCCGGCCTCCATGACGAAGCGGGAGAGGGGCAGCCCCCAGCGCGTCAGCGTGCCGGCGTCGCTCAGCCCGGGGATCACCTGCTCGCGCAGCGCGCCGCCGAGGAGCCCCGCGGCGACCATGGCGCCGACGCCCGCGAGAGCGGCCACCAGCGCGGTGATCACGCCCTGCCTACGCACGGGCCCCGGCCTCCGGAGCGCGAAGGGCTGCTGGCGTGCGGCGCGGACGGCGCTCGGGCCGGTCAAGGTTTGTCATGGAGGCGAGGTCGATCTCTCAGAGGTGGACGGGCACCGGGGACCTTCCCACCTTATTCACCACCGGGCAACGGGCCGCGCCGAGTGGCCTTTTCGGCATGCCCACTTTACGCGTCAGGTCACTCTCACCGCTTCCCTTACAGGCCCGCGCAGGTCAGGGCGTTCCGGTACGCCTCGGTGCGGCGTTCTTCGTCGCCGGTCTGCGACAGCAGCTCGGCGAGGTTGAACCAGCCCTCGGCCGCCTCGCGGGAGGGCTCCATCCGCCGCAGGCACGCCATGGCCCGGTCGAGTATCTCGACCGCGGAGTCCGCGCGGCCCAGGCGGATGCGGGCCTCCGCCAGCACGACGAGCGCGCCGGCGGTGGCCGGGCGCGGCTCGTCGCCGAGCAGGTCGAGCGCCTCGGCGGCCCGGTCGGCCGCCTTGCGCGGCTGGCCGAGGGCGAGCTCGGCCCGGGCCAGCTCGGTCAGACACCGGGCGATGTCGATGCCGCCGGCCGCCGTGGCGGCCATCTCCCGCGTCGCCCGCTGCAGCTCGTCGCGGGCGCGTTCGGCGGCGTCCGGCCGGGCCAGGAGCATCAGCGTGCCGTACTCGCCGCGCAGGCGGCTGAGGTTGCGCAGGTCGGCGGCCTCGCCGAGCAGCGCCAGGGCGCGCTCCCCGTACGTCACGGCCTTCTCGAAGTCGGCCTGGTAGCGGGCGACGATGGCCGCCTCCCAGTAGGCGGCCATGCGGGCGGCCGGGCTGCCGATCGCGTCCGCCTGCTCGATCAGGCGCTCGGCGAGCTGGCCGCCGCTGACCAGGTCACCGCGTTCGAGGTAGGCGCCGACCAGTGTCGCGCCGAGCTTGACCGTCTCGTCGCTCCACGGACCGGGCCGGCCGGTGACGCGGGTGAAGGCGCCCTCGGCCACGGCGACGCTGCGCGCGGCGTCGCCCTTCTCCCGGTGGCAGCGCGACATCGCGATGTTGAGCCGGATCCATTCTTCGGTGTCGTAGTCCGGTGACAGCACCGCGGCCAGGGCCGCGAACTCCCCGATCGCCTCGTCGAGCCCGCCCGTCGCCTCCAGCGCGAGCGCGTGCGCCCAGCGGGCCCGCCGGGCGTACTCCGGCAGCGAGGAAAGGTCGGGGTCGGCCAGCAGCTCGCCGAGCCGGTCACGGGCCTCCGCGGCCTCGCCGTTCTGCAGGGCGATCTCGGCGTACTCGAGGGTCACGCGCATCCGGTCCTGGACGTCCTCGTCGATGCCGCTGGACAGGTAGGAGGGCGAACAGCCGAGCTTGCGGGCCAGCAGCCGCACGACGTCGGGCGTCGGTACGCGCTTACCGCTCTCGATCAGGGAAACGTAACTATCGGACAGCTCCGGGAGGGCCAACTGCGCCTGTGACAGACCCTGACGAATCCGCGTCATCCGGATTCTTTGCCCGAGTGTTACTTGACTGTCCACATTTACCTGCTTTTACTCGAACGCTTAATGGAGGCCGTTCGCATGAACCGACTCAAGAGAGCCGTGACCATGCTCGTGGTGGTGACCGGTATTTCGCTCGGCGCCGGGAGCACGCCCGCGACCGCCGCCGTCACCAGCGACGGTCACTCCGGTCCACCAGGAGTGTTCCACTGCTGCTGACGTCCTTCTCTTCAAAAGGATAGTTTTCTCCGGCTTCTACCAGAAGCATCTGGCGAAAGATGGCGGAGGCGCGTCCGCGGGGTCCAGCCGGCATCGGCCCCCGCGGACCGACCCATATGCGGCATATCGGGAGATCTCGCCAAAGACCAGTGGCGGTTTCGTGAGATCGTCCCTGTCTCTTTCTCCTCCGCGCCTGCTCTACTGCGGTGAGGGGTAGGGACAGGAGGTGGGCGTCGTGACGCAGCAGGACGGTCCGTACGCGAGAGAGGGCGCGCCGGTCACCGGGCGGTCGTTCGCGGGCGGCGTCGGCGACAGCGCGGTCCGGCCGGACGGGGTGCTGAAGGTGCGGGGCGCCTTCGCCTACTCCTCCGACCTGTGGATGGACGGCATGCTGTGGGGCGCCACGCTGCGCAGCCCGTACCCCAGCGCCGTGATCCGCGGTATCGACCTCACCGAGGCGGTCCGGCTCCCCGGCGTGCACGCGGTGCTCACGCACGAGGACGTCCCCGGCGCCAAGCACTACGGCCTGGAGCTGCGGGACCAGCCCGTGCTCGCCATCGACCGGGTCCGCTACCAGGGCGAGGCCGTGGCGATCGTGGCCGCCGACCACCCCGAGACCGCCCGCCGGGCCTGCGACCTGATCAGGGTGGACTACGAGGTACGCGAGCCGGTGACCGACGCGCGGGCCGCCGCGCTCGACCCGGCCTGCCCGAAGGTGCACGAGCGCGGCAACATCGTGCGGCACCAGCCGGTGCGGACCGGCGAGGTGTTCACCGCCGACGTGGTCGTCACCGGCGAGTACGAGGTCGGCATGCAGGATCAGGCGTTCCTCGGCCCGGAGTCGGGGCTCGCCGTGCCGGCCGAGGACGGCGGCGTGGACCTGTTCATCGCCACCCAGTGGCTGCACGTCGACCAGGAGCAGATCGCGCCGGTCCTGGGCCTGCCCCCGGAGAAGGTGCGGCTCACCCTGTCCGGCGTGGGCGGCGCGTTCGGCGCGCGCGAGGACCTGTCCATGCAGGTCCACGCCTGCCTGCTCGCCCTGCGCACGGCCCGCCCAGTCAAGATCGTTTACGGCCGCGAAGAGTCCTTCTCCGGCCACGTCCACCGCCACCCGGCGACCCTCCGCTACGAGCACGGCGCCGACCGGGACGGCCGGCTGGTCTACGTCAAGGCCGAGATCGTCCTGGACGGCGGGGCGTACTGCTCCTCCACGCCGGCGGTGGTCGGCAACGCCGCCTCGCTCGGCGCGGGCCCGTACGACGTGCCCAACGTCATGATCGACGCCTACGGCGTGTACACCAACAACCCGCCGTGCGGGGCGATGCGCGGCTTCGGCGCCGTGCAGGCCTGCTTCGCCTACGAGTCCCAGATGGACCGCCTCGCCGAGGCGTGCGGGCTGGACCCGGTCGAGATCCGGGTGCGCAACTCGCTGTCGGAGGGCTCACGCCTGCCGACCGGGCAGGTCGTCGACATGCCCGCGCCGCTCACCGACATGCTGCGTCGCGTCCGCGACCTCCCGCCTCCTCCGCCGTCCGACACCGGTGACCTGCGGAACCTCCCCGGCGGCGTGTCCAACACGACGCACGGCGAGGGCGTCGTCCGCGGCGTCGGGTACGGCATCGGCATCAAGAACATCTGCTACTCCGAAGGGTTCGACGACCTGTCCACCGCCCGGGTGCGGCTGGAGGTGTCCGGCGGCGAACCGGTCGTGCTGGTGCACACCGCCGCCGCCGAGGTCGGGCAGGGCCTGGTCACCCTCCAGGCGCAGATCGCCCGTACCGAGCTGGGCGTCGACCAGGTGACCGTCGCGCCCGCGGACACGACCGTCGGCTCCGCGGGCTCCTCCAGCGCGTCGCGCCAGTCGTACATGACCGGCGGCGCCGTGCGCGCCGCCTGCGAGGCCGTACGGGAGCGGGTGCTCCGTCTCGCCGGCATGCCCGGCGGCACGCTCCGCGGCGGGCACGTCGTCGCCGGCGACGTCGCGGTCCCGCTGACCGAGGTGCTCGGCGGCCGGGCCGTCGAGGAGACGCGGGAGTTCCACCACCGGCCGACGGCGCCGCTGGACCCGCGCACCGGTCAGGGCGACTCCCACACGCAGTTCGCCTTCTGCGTGCACCGGGCCGTGGTCGACGTGGACGTCGAGCTGGGCCTGGTCAAGGTGGTCGAGCTGGCCGCCGTGCAGGACGTCGGCAAGATCCTCAATCCGATCGCGCTGGAGGGCCAGATCCACGGCGGCACGGCCCAGGGGCTCGGCCTCGCGCTGATGGAGGAGGTCCAGGTGCGGGACGGGCGCATCCGCAACCCCTCCTTCACCGACTACCTCATCCCCACGATCCTCGACATGCCGCCGATGCGCCTGCGGATCCTCGAACACCCCGATCCGCACGCGCCGTACGGGCTGCGCGGCGCCGGCGAGCCGCCGACGCTGTCCTCGACGCCGGCGATCGTGGCCGCCGTCCGCGACGCGTGCGGCGCGCCGCTCACGCGGGTGCCGGTGCGCCCGGAACACATCGTGGGGGCGTACGTCCGCGGAATCCCGGTCTGAGACCTTCGTGGCCTTCCATGCGCCGGGTGGCCGATCCTCTAATCTGCTCCGCATCGCCCCCGATCGGAGGTTTCGCAGTGCTCGTACACCCCTGGGACTCGGCCGAGGACGACGAATGGCGCGCCTGGCTCGCCGGGCGTGACTTCGGCCAGCTGATCGCCGGCGGCCGCGACCGCGACCTGCCGGTCGTGGTCCCCACCCACTTCGTCTTCGACGGCGAGCGGACCGTGTGGCTGCACCTCGCGCGGCCCAACCCGGTGTGGGAACCGCTCGGCGAGCGTCCGCGCGCCCTGCTCACCGTGATCGACGACTACACCTACATCCGCTCGGACTGGAACACCGCGCCCGGCGACGCGATCGAGCGCGGAGTGCCGACGTCGTACTACGCGACCGTGCAGCTGGCCTGCGACGTCCGCGTCGTGGACGACCCCGCGGAGAAGGCCGCGATCCTCGACCGGCAGCTCGCCCACTTCGAGCCGGGTTCCGGCCGGCTCCCGGTCGCGGCCGAGGAGGACCCGGACCGGCGGCTGATGCCCGGCATCCGCGGGCTCGAGCTGACCGTGACCGGCGTGCGGGCCAAGTTCAAGTACGGCGGGAACAAGGAGGCCGAGCACGTGCGGGAGATCGCCGACCGGCTCGAGGAACGCGGCACCCGGGCCGACATCGCGGCCCGCGACCACGCGCTGCGGCGCCGTTAAGTACCGCCCGGAAGGCACATATAGATAACGTTAAGAACAGGTGTGCCGGGAAGTCTGGTCGGCGCTGTCCTTGGTGTCCCCAATGGGAAGGCAGTGCCATGACCGACGTCGAGCCCTTCGGCCGGGCCATCCTCCTGGTCGCGCTGATCGGCACCCTGGCGGTGCTCTCGAGCCGGTTCGGCGAGCGGCTACGGGTACCGGCGCCGGCGATGTTCCTGGTGTGCGCGGCGGTCGCCTCCGACATCTGGCCCGGCCTCGGCAGGGTGGGGATGCCCGTCGTCGAAGAGGTCGTCACCGTCGCGCTGACCGTGATCCTCTTCGACGGCGGCATGAACATCGGCCGCCGCCGGTTCCGCTCGGCGGCCGGGGCCACGCTGTGGCTCGGGGTGGCCGGCACGCTCGTCACCGCCGTGGCCGTGGCGGTCCTGGCCCACGAGGCGTTCGGCCTCGACTGGCGCATCGCGATGCTGCTCGGCACCGCGCTCTCCCCCACCGACCCTGCCGTGGTCTTCTCCGTGCTGGGGCGGCGGGAGATCGCCGGGCGCACCGGCACCCTGCTGGAGGGCGAGTCGGGCGCGAACGATCCCGTCGGCATCGCGCTGATGGTGGCGCTGCTGGGCGCCGGCGGCGCCGGCTGGCACTCCGCCGGAGAGGTCGTCGTCGAGTTCTGCCGGCAGATGGTGATCGGGGCGGCCGTCGGCGTCGCGGGCGGCCTGCTCCTGCTGACCTTCATGCGCCGCGTCCCGCTCCCGTCCGGGGGTCTGTACGCGCTGCGGGTCCTCTTCGGCGCTCTGGTGATCTACGGACTGGCGACCGCGGCGCACGGCTCGGGCTTCCTGGCGGTGTTCACGGCCGGCATCGTGCTCGGCGACGAGCGCGCGCCGTACAAGCGGGAGATCGAGCGGTTCCACTCGTCGCTGGCGAGCCTCGGCGAGATCGTCGCGTTCACGATGCTCGGGTTGACGATCAAGATTCGCGACCTGCCGCACGGCGGGGCGATCTGGATCGGCCTGCTGCTCGCGCTCGCGCTCGCCCTCGTCATCCGCCCGGTCTTCGTCGGGCTCGTGCTGCTGCCGGTCCGGCTCCGGCGGCAGGAGCGGATCTTCGTGCTCTGGACGGGGCTGAAGGGCGCGGTGCCGATCCTGCTCGGCACCTTCATCGTGCAGGCCGGCGTGCCGGACGCGTCGCGGGCGTACGCGATCATCTTCGTGGTCGTGGCGTTCTCGGTGATCGTGCAGGGCGGGACGGTCCCCACTCTCACGCACCGGCTGGGCATACCGCTGCGGGTCGTCGAACCCGAGCCCTGGAGCCTGGGCGTACGCTTTCAGGAGGAGCCGGAGGGGCTGCACCGCTACCAGGTCGCGCCGGGCTCCGCCGCCGACGGGGCGACCGTCGACGAGCTTCCGTGCGGCGAGGACGCCTGGGTCAGCTTCGTGATCCGCGAGGGCCGCCTGGTCCCGGTCCGCTCCGGCACCGAGATGCGGGCGGGCGACGAGGTGCTGGTCCTGGCCGACGACGCCCCGCATCTCGAGACCGTCTTCACGAAGGCGGACGACACGCCCGGGACGTGACAATGTGTCAGCATCCTTGGGAATAGCAATACATGCTGCTCATCGCGCTCCTGGTCATCCTCGTCGCACCCTTGGTGAGGAACATGAACTGAGGAGGCATCGTGAGGGTCGGCGTACCGCGCGAGATCAAGAACAATGAGTACCGCGTCGCCGTGACGCCGGCCGGCGCGCACGAGCTGGTGCGCCACGGCCACGAGGTCTTCGTCGAGCGTGACGCGGGCGCGGGCTCGAACATCCCCGATGAGGACTACATCGGCGCCGGGGCCAAGATCCTCGAGACCGCCGACGACGTCTGGGAGACGGGCGAGCTGATCCTGAAGGTCAAGGAGCCGATCGAGCCGGAGTACCACCGGATGCGCCGGGGGCAGACGCTCTTCACCTACCTGCACCTAGCCGCGTCGCGGCCCTGCACCGACGCGCTCCTGGGCTCCGGTGTCACCTCGATCGCCTACGAGACCGTGCAGCTGCCGAACCGGTCGCTGCCGCTGCTCGCGCCCATGTCCGAGGTGGCCGGCCGGCTCGCTCCGCAGGTCGGCGCGTACAACCTGATGAAGTTCAACGGCGGGCGCGGCGTGCTGCCCGGCGGTGTGCCCGGCGTGGCTCCGGCCAAGGTCGTGGTCATCGGCGGCGGCGTGTCCGGCCTGAACGCCGCCCAGATCGCCGTCGGCATGGGCGCCGACGTCACGATCATGGACGTGAACATCGACCGGCTCCGCCACATCGACTCGATCTACCAGGGCCGGCTGAAGACCCTGATGTCCAACACGTACGCCATCGAGCGTGCCGTGGTCGACGCCGACCTGGTCATCGGCGCGGTGCTGATCCCCGGCGCGAAGGCGCCCACGCTGGTCTCGAACCACCTGGTCGCCCGGATGAAGCCAGGGTCGGTCCTGGTCGACATCGCCATCGACCAGGGCGGCTGCTTCGAGGACTCCCGTCCGACGACGCACGACGAGCCGACCTACACGGTGCACGACTCGGTCTTCTACTGCGTCGCGAACATGCCGGGCTCGGTCCCCAACACCTCCACGTACGCGCTGACCAACGTGACCCTGCCGTACGCGCTCGCGCTGGCCGGCAAGGGCTGGCGGCAGGCCGTGACCGACGACCGCGCGCTGGCGCAGGGCCTCAGCACGCACGAGGGCCGTCTGACCAGCTACCCGGTCGCCGAGGCGCACGGCCTCGACCACGTGGAGCTGGACGACCTTCTCGTCTGAGGGCCGGGGCGAGGGAAGCGACACGTCCCGGTCCCGTAGTGTGCCGCGTATGGGGGAACTGATCCTGTTGCGGCACGGTGAGACGGAATGGGCCCGTGAGGGCCGGCACACCGGCCGTACCGACGTGCCGCTGACGCCCGAGGGCGAGAAGCAGGCCCGCGCGCTCGCGCCATTGTTCGCCGACCGCCGGGTCGCGCTCGTCCTGACCAGCCCGGCCGAGCGGGCCCGGCGCACCGCGGAACTCGCCGGGCTCACCGGCGCGGAGACGGACGAACGCCTGTGGGAGTGGGACTACGGCGCGTACGAGGGCCGGAGCACCCCGGCGATCCGCGAGGAGCGGCCCGGCTGGTACCTGTGGCGTGACGGCGTGCTCGA
The DNA here is from genome assembly GCF_050936355.1 of Actinoallomurus sp. CA-142502. Taxonomy (NCBI): domain Bacteria; kingdom Bacillati; phylum Actinomycetota; class Actinomycetes; order Streptosporangiales; family Thermomonosporaceae; genus Actinoallomurus; species Actinoallomurus sp. CA-142502. The sequence continues at coordinate 3,741,188 of NZ_JBNJMY010000001.1, read as the reverse complement.
CGGTGAGACGGTCGAGCAGGTCGGCGCGCGGGCGGACGCGGTCCTGGAGCGCGTCCGGCCGGCGCTGACCGGGAGCGACGACGTGGTGCTCGCCGCGCACGGGCACGTCCTGCGCGTCCTGACCGCCCGCTGGCTGGGCCTGCCGCCCGCCGACGGCCGGCTGTTCCGCCTCGGCACCGGCACGCTGTCCACGCTGGGCACCGAACACGAGCAGCCGGTGATCGGCTCGTGGAACCTCCCCCCGCGGCTCTGACGATGGACGACCCGCTGATGGTCGGGGGTCAGTCGCCGGAGTGACCCCAGAAACAGATCTCCTGAGGCCGGCCCCGGTCGTCGTGCAGGACCGCGCAACGGCCCATCCACCGTGCGCGGGGAAAGACGTCGAACTCGGGGACGTGGGCGCGGGTGAGCTCTCGCACCCCCAGGTGCCGGAACGCCTCATCGGCCGACACCGGCTGCACCGTGTTGTAGTCCGGCTGCTCGGCCGGTCCGATCACCCGGAAGATGTCCAGGATCGAGTGCGTACCGGACTCATGCACCCACTCGTCCTCCCACAGCTCCTCGATGGTCGCCGGCCACGGCTCACGGTCTTTCTCAGGACGCCAGTCGGCTCCCTTCACCCAGTAGTAGCCACGCTCTTCGAACACCTTGTGCCGCAACCGCCGCAGAGCGTCCTGTAGATCCTCCTGATACGGCACGAAGTACTGCCAACTCGAAGCTCCCACGGCACCCTCTTCCGTTCGGACCGACCAGGGCGAAGCTAGCGTCCCGCACCGACAAACGCCGCCCAGGCGTTCAGGCCGTCCTCGGTGAGGACGTGGTCGAGCGCGGCGGCCGCCGCTCCGTGGAGGGCTCCGGCCTCGCCGAGGGCGGCGGCGACCACCGGAGGCGGGTCGGCGCGGCGGAACCGCATGAGCCCGTCCGTCAGCGCGGCGGTGAACCGCGGCTCGGCCGCGGCGCGGAGCGGCTCCGCGAGGCCCCCGAGCGTGACGATGTCCGGGTCCAGCGCGTTGATCAGGCCGGCCAGCCCGCCGCCGAAGGCCTCGGCGGCCCGGCCCACCGCGGCCCGCACGGCCGGCTCGCCCCGAACCCGGCGGAGGGCCTCCAGAGCGTAGGTACGGGGGTCGCGCGGCGGAGGGTCGCCCACGTGGCGGGCGATGGCACGGCCGTCGACCGTCAGGTCCCAGCAGCCGCGGGCACCGCACGGGCAGCGAAGTGCCGGGTCACCGAACGGCAGGTGGCCGAACTCCCCGCCCGCGCCGGTCGCGCCGTCGACCGGCCGGCCGCCGACGACCAGAGTGCCGCCGATGCCGACCTCGATCGTGATGTGCAGGGCCGCCACCGCGCCGGCGGCGGCGCCCAGGCGGGCTTCGGCCACGCCCGCGAGCGTCGCGTCGTTGCCGATCAGCAGCGGCGTCCGCGGGTCGGCCGTGAGCGCGCGGAGATCGACCGCGTCCCACCCGAGGCTTGCGGCCTGGACGACGCCGCCGCTCCGGACGGTCGCCGCGACCGCCACCGAGACCGCTCTGACGCGATGGCCGTGCCGGTCGTGGACCCGGCGCACCGCACGGCCGATCGCGGCGATCACGGCGGCCGGGTCGCGGTCCGCGTGTGCCTCCGCCTCGACGACGTCCGGTGCGCCGTCGAGTGCCGCGACCGCGCACCGCCAGTCCTCCTGCCGGATGTCGACCGCGATGACCAGCGGGCCCTCCGGGTGCGGGCCGAGCACGGTCGTCGGACGGCCCCTCCCGAGCGTCGCCGCCTGCGTCTCGGCGAGAAGCGCGAGGTCGCGCAGGCGGGCGGTGATCTCGGTGGCCGATCCGGTCGTCAGGCCGAGCCGGCGCGCCACCGCGGCGCGCGTCACCCCCGGTTCGCGCCGCATCTCCTCCAGTACGGCGAGCGCGCCGCGCCAGCGGGCATTACGGGCACGGACCGAGCCCGATCGGTTCGCGGGGCTTGCCATCGACACCACTCCCTCATTTATGCTCGCCACACGAGTTTATTACGGGGAGGCGCTGTGGGACAGGGACCGCTGGACCTCGCGAGAGTCGAGGGCGTGCTCTTGGACATGGACGGCACTCTGGTCGACTCCGACGGCACCGTCGAGCGTGCCTGGTCGGCCTGGGCCCGCGAGTACGGCCTTGACGTCGAGACGGTGCTCACTGCCGCGCACGGCCACCCGGCGGTCCGCGTGGTACGGAGCCTGCTGCCCGGACTCGGCGAGGAGGCGGCCAAGGCCGCGGCACAGCGCCAGTACGAGTTGGAGTACGCCGACGCCTCCGACGTCACGGCGGCCGCCGGCGCGCGCGACCTGCTCGCGGCACTGGATCGGATGGGGCTCGCCTGGGCGGTGGTGACGACCTCCGACGACCGGCTGGCCAAGCAACGGCTCCACGCGGCCGGCATCGACCCGCCGGTGCTGGTCACGCTCGACGACGTAGGGGCGGCCAAGCCCGACCCCGAGGGGTACCTGCGGGCCGCGGCCCTGCTGGACATCGCGCCGTCCGCCTGCCTGGTCGTGGAGGACTCGCCGCCCGGACTCGCCGCCGGGCGGGCCGCCGGGATGCCCACCGCGGCCCTGCGCGGGCTCGACGGCGACCTCCGCCTGCCCGGCCTCGGCCGGCTGGCCCACCTGCTGGAGCGCTCCCGGGTACGGCCGTGGTGGCGCGACGCCGTGGGATACCAGGTGTACCTGCCGTCGTTCGCCGACGCCGACGGCGACGGCTGGGGCGACCTGGCCGGGGTGTGCTCCCACCTGGATCACCTGACCCGGCTGGGCGTCGAGGTGCTGTGGCTGACCCCCTTCTTCCGTTCGCCGATGCGCGACCACGGCTACGACGTCGCCGACTACCACGCCGTGGACCCGTCGTTCGGCGGCGAGGCCGCCCTGGACGAACTGCTCACCCAGGCGCATCGCCGGGGGATGCGGGTGATCGGCGATCTGGTCGTGAACCACACCAGCGACGCCCATCCCTGGTTCACGGCGGCCGCCTCCTCCCGGACCGACCCGCACCGCGAGCACTACATCTGGCGGGACCCGGCGCCGGACGGCGGGCCGCCCAACAACTGGCTCTCCCACTTCGGCGGCCCCGCGTGGACCTTCAGCCCGGCGACCGGCCAGTACTACCTCCACCTGTTCCGTCCGGAGCAGCCCGACCTGAACTGGCGCGACCCCGCGCTCGCCACGGAGATCGACACGGTGCTGGAGTACTGGTTCGAGCGCGGGCTCGACGGGTTCCGGATCGATACTGCCGCGTACCTCGTCAAGGACGCGGACCTGCGGGACAATCCGTCGCTTCCCGCGGGTCAGGTGCTGCCGGCGCGGGGAGTGACGATGGACTGGCGCCGCCAGGACCACCGCCACGACATCCATCAGCCGGACGTGCACGCCGTCCACGAACGCTGGCGGCGGATCGCCGACCGGCACGGCGCCTTTCTCGTCGGCGAGGTGTACGAGCTCGATCCCCACGCGCTGGCCCGCTTCGTCGAGGATGAACGGCTCCACTCGTCGTTCTGGTTCGGCCTGGTGGAGACCGGCTGGGACGCCGAGCGGATCGCTGCCATGCTCGAAGCCGCGACGACGGCGTCGTCCCGTCTCTCGTGGGTGCAGGGCAACCACGACCGGTCCCGTGCGGTGACCCGGTTCGGCGGCGGGGAGCCGGGCCGGCGCCGGTCGCTGGCGCTGCACGTGCTGATGGCGCTTCTGCCGGGGACGTTCTGGCTCTTCCAGGGCGAGGAGCTCGGCCTCGGCGACGGCCACGTGCCGGCCGAGCGCACCGTGGATCCGCTCGGCGCCGCCGAGCCCGGCGAGAGCCGCGACGTCGTGCGCACCCCGATGCCATGGCGTCCGGGCCCGGGCCTGGGCTTCACCACCGGACGGCCGTGGCTGCCCGACGGCGGGCGCGGGGAGCCCGACACCGTCGCGGTCCAGGCGGACGACCCGGCGTCCCACCTGAACACCCTGTCTCGGCTGCTGGCGACACGGCGCCGGCTGGCGCATCTCCTGGCCGCCACCGACGATGTGAGCCGGATCGCCCTCGACGCACCGGTCGTCGCGTACCGCAGAGGCGGGCTCTGGGCGGTCGCGAACCTGCGTGACACGCCGGTGGCCGATGTGGAACTGCCCGCGGCGGCGGTCTTCGACACCGACGATCCGGCCGTCGGACTCGACCGGCCGAGGACCGGCCGCGTCCGGCTGGCCCCGTACCAGGCGCTCGTGCTGGCCGCGCGATGACGCCACCACCTCGACGGAGGAGGACGACATGTCCGATGCGGTGACCCCGACCCGCCTCGACGTCCCGGAGTCGGAGCTGGCCGACCTGCGGGACCGGCTGGGCCGGACGCGATGGCCCGAGCGCGAGACCGTCGCGGACTGGTCCCAGGGCGTCCCCCTGGACTACCTGCGGCGGCTGTGCCGCTACTGGGCCGAGGAGTACGACTGGCGTGCCACCGAGCGGCGGCTGAACGCCCTGCCGCAGTTCCGCACCACGATCGACGGGCTCGGCATCCACTTCCTGCACGTGCGTTCGCCGCACGAGGCCGCGCTGCCGCTCATCCTCACCCACGGCTGGCCGGGCTCGATCGTGGAGTTCCTCAAGGTGATCGGCCCGCTGACCGACCCGCCGGCGTACGGCGGCCGGGCGAGCGACGCGTTCCACGTGGTGTGCCCCTCGCTGCCCGGCTACGGCTTCAGCGACAAGCCGGCCGGACCCGGCTGGGGCGTGGAGCGGATCGCCGCCGCCTGGATCGAGCTGATGGCTCGCCTGGGCTATCACCGGTACGGCGCGCAGGGCGGCGACTGGGGCACCACGATCACCACGATCATCGGCCGGCAGGACCCGGGGCACGTGGCCGGCATTCACCTCACGCCGCCCCTGGCCGCGCCGGATCCGGCCACGTTCGGCGACCTCACCGGCGCCGAGCGCGCCGCCCTCGACGCGCTGGAGCACGCCCAGGCGTGGGAGGACGGCTACTCGCTGGAGCAGTCCACGCGGCCGCAGACCATCGGGTACGGCCTGGTGGACTCGCCCGCGCTGCTGTGCGCCTGGATCGTCGAGAAGTTCCGCTCCTGGACCGACTGTGACGGCCATCCGGAGAACGCGCTCACCCGGGACGAGCTTCTCGACAACCTGATGTTCTACTGGCTGCCCGGGAGCGGCGCGTCCGCCGCCCGGCTGTACTGGGAGAGCTTCCGGCAGGTGCAGCGGCTCTTCGCCGGCGCGACGACCGATCGGATCGGCGTCCCGGCCGGATGCTCGATCTTTCCGCACGAGAACCCCCGTCCCTCCCGGCGGTGGGCGGAGCAACGCTTCACCGACATCCGGCACTGGAACGAACTGGACCGGGGCGGCCACTTCGCCGCCTTCGAGCAGCCCGAACTGTTCGTGGAGGAGGTCCGCGCCTTCTTCCGCCTGGTCCGCTGACGAGCCGCCAGGCCGCCCAGCAGCGTTTCGGCGTCCCGGCCGCCGACCGCACGGACCCCGCCCCGGGCGACGCCCCGCCCGGAGGGTGCTCAAGCCGCTGCACGCCTTCAACGAGATGGAGGCGCCGGCGCGCGAGGGCCGGCGCGGATGGCATGGGGGGACGTCTCCGTCCGCCGGGTCCTAGGCCCTTCATCGTAGGCCGGCAGCGGCTTTCGCCCGATGGCCCGGTGATCGGCTTCGGCCTACCGTGGCGGCCGTAACGCACGACACCGATGGAGGCGGCCATGGCGATGTTCACCGAACGGGAGCTGGACTACCTGCGCGAGCAGCGGCTGGGGCGGCTGGCCACGGTTCGGCCGGACGGCACCGTGCAGAACAATCCGGTCGGCTTCGGCTTCAACGAAGAGCTCGGCACCATCGACATCGGCGGGCACCGCATGGCGGCCAGCCGGAAGTTCCGCAACGTGGCGGCGGGGTCGAAGGTGTCCTTCGTGGTGGACGACATCGCCTCGTTCGACCCGTGGACGGTGCGCTGCCTGGAGATCCGCGGCGACGCGGAGGCGCTCACCGAACCCGCGGACTCGGCGGGGAACCTGGCCGGTCCCATCATCCGCGTCCACCCGCGCCGGATCCTCAGCTTCGGCGTCGACCCGGCGGCCGGCAACCGGACCGTGGCCGGCGGGCAGGCCTGAGAGCGGGTCAGGACGCGACGGCCAGATCCGTGCCGTTCCCGCGGGTGAGCTCGCGCGCGCGGCGGGCGTCCGGGGAGTAGCGCCAGGCCTCCGGGACGACCTGCGTGCCCCGGTACAGGGCCTTCAGCCAGGTCGTCGCCCAGACGTCCTCGAGCGGCGTGGCCGGCAGGCCGTACATGCGGCGGGCCCAGCGGGGCAGAGTCGCCACGACCAGCGTCGCGATGCCCGGGGCGGCCAGCTTCAGCGGCAGCCACTGGCGGGGCACGGTCGGGTTGAACAGCCGCCGCAGCCCCTCCTTCGCCTCCCGGCAGGCGTAGATCCTCGGCCGCATCTCCGCGTAGTAGTCGCGCATCTCGGCGACCGACGCGGGGATGTCCGCCGGGTCCAGGCCGACGACCGCGCCGGAGCGGCGCTGTTCGTCGACGAACGCGTCGGCGTCCGCCCGCGACAGCGGGATGCCGGCTCGCAGCGCCACGTCGAGGTAGGAGTCGACCTCGCCCATGTGCACCCACAGGAGGTTCTCCGGGGCGTCGACCGGGAACACCTCGCCGGTGTCCATGTTGAGGCCGCTCAGCCGCGAGTGCAGGTTGCGGACCCGGCGGCCGACCCGCTCGACCTCGTCGTGCGTGCCGTACGTGCGGACGCGGACGAACTCGATCGTGCGGCCGAGGCGCGCCCAGGCGGCGCGCGGGTCCATGAGCTCGGAGTTCTGTGCGGTGCCCCACATGGACGGCGGGTGCAGCGCCTGCAGGATGAGGGCGCGGAAGCCGCCGATCATCTGCACGGGCTCGGCCATCACGCGCCAGGTCACGGAGCCGGGACCGAACAGGCCGTAGTCCTCGCTCACCGTTCACCGTCCTTGAGGGGGCACCCCGACGAAAACAGGGATAAGTACTGACTTATTACCCTCTCATGGCAGCCGTCACACGCCGGCGGCCCCTGGAGGATCAGGTCACTCGGTCGTCTGCTCCCGCACCCAGGACAGGTATTCGGCACTGCCCGCCACGACCGGAGTCGCGATGATCTCCGGCGTGTCGTACGAGTGCTGTTCGGTGATCTGGGCGGCCAGGTCCTCGAAGCAGTCGGTGGTGGTCTTGAACAGCACCATCCATTCTTCGGCGGACTCGATCTCCCCCTCCCACCAGTACGTGCTGGCGATCGGGCCGATCAGCTGGGCGCAGGCCGCGAGACGCTCGGTGACCGCCGACCTCGCGAGCTCGGCGGCCTCCTTGCGCGAATCAGTGGTCGTCGTCACCTGGACGTACGCCTCGGCCATACAGCGACTCCTTCCCCGCTGATCGTAGCTCCGCGCCCCGGTCCGGTCCGGCAGCGACAGATCACACCATCGTTCCGGTCAGGACCGCCTCACCCTCGGACCGGCCGCGGGGCGGCCCGGGGTCAGCGGGCGGGGACGGCGACCAGCGCGCTGCCGCCGTGGCGGCGGACCTTCTCCGCGACCGCCTCCACCTTGCCGCCGCCGAGGAACTCCAGGCCCGCGGCCGAGCCGATCACGCCCGCCGGCGGACCGGGGAACAGCACGAAGTCCTGCCCCTTGGCCTTCAGCGCCGCACCGTACTTGTCGATGAACGCCTGCTCGGCGGCGGTCTGGGCCGTGTTGCGCTGGGTGGCGCGCGGTGCCTCGACGGCCTGCGGAAGCGTCATGCCGAGGTCGATGCGGTTCAGCAGGATCTGCAGCACCGTCGTGATGATCGTCGAACCGCCCGGCGAGCCGACGGCCAGCAGCGGGCGGCCGTTCTTCAGCACGATCGTCGGCGCCATGCTGCTGCGCGGCCGCTTGCCGGCGGCGGGCAGGTTCGGGTCGGGGTAGCCGGCCGGAGTGGACGACGTGAAGTTGAAGTCGGTCATCTCGTTGTTCAGCAGGAACCCGCGGTGCGGCACGGTGAGCGCGCTGCCGCCGAACTGCTCGATCGTCAGCGTGTAGGAGACGACGTTGCCCCACTTGTCCGTGGCGACCAGGTGCGTGGTCTGCGGACCCTCGTACGGCAGTTGCTGGCCGGTGCCCGACGGAGTGGTGCAGCCCTCGCCCTTCAGGTCACCGGGCGCGACCGGCGCCGTCAGCGCCTGGCCGGGCTTGATCAGGCAGGCGCGCGAGCGGGCGAACCGGTCCGACAGCAGCGTCTTCAGCGGGACGTTCTCGTACGCGGGGTCGCCGACGTACGCGCCGCGGTCGGCGTAGGCGAGCTTGGACGCCTCGAGGTAGACCTGCAGCGCCTCGACCGGGTCGCTGAGCTTGAACTGCTTCATGATGTTCAGCGCCTCGCCCACGGTCGAGCCGCCCGAGGAGGAGGGCGCCATGCCGTAGACGTCGAGCCCGCGGTAGTCGACGTGCGTGGGGTCGCGCGGGACCACCTTGTAGCGCGCCAGGTCGGACGACCGCACCACGCCCGGCCGTACGTCGCGCGTGGCGTTCGGGTCGACGGGCGGGTGCTGCACCGTGGTGGCGATCTCCTTGCCCAGCTCGCCGCCGTAGAACCAGCCGAGCCCCTTCTTGGCGATCTGCTCGTACGTGGCGGCGAGGTCGGGGTTGCGGAACGTCGAGCCGACCGCGGGCGGCTTGCCGCCGGGCAGGAACAGCTCGCGCGTCGGCACGATGTCCTTGAAGCGGTCCTGGTTGACCGTGGTCTGGTCGACGAACTCCTGGTCGACCGTGAACCCGTTCTTCGCCACCTTGATCGCGGGCTGGAGCAGGTCGCCCAGACGGCGGGAGCCGAAGCGGCGCAGCGCGGAGTCCCAGGTGGCGAGCGTGCCGGGCACGCCCACGGACAGTCCGCTCGTGACCGCGTCGTTGAACGCCAGCGGCTTGCCGGTCTTCGGGTCGATGAAGAAGTCCTTGGTCATCTTCGCCGGGCCGGTCTCCCGGCCGTCGAAGGTGGAGACCTTGTGCGTGCGGGCGTCGTAGTAGGTGAAGTAGCCGCCTCCGCCGATGGCCGAGACGTACGGCTCGGTGACGCCGAGCGTGGCCGCGGTGGCCACCGCGGCGTCGACGGCGTTGCCGCCGTGGCGGAGCACCTCGACACCGCTCCTGCTGGCATCCAGGTCGACGCTCGCGACCGCTCCCCCGTACCCGACCGCGACCGCCTGTTTCTCGTCTTGCGGGGCGTGAGCGGCGGGTTGCCGCGCCTGGGCGGGCACCACCAGCGTTGCCAGGGCCGCGGTGGCGAGTGCGATGACGGCGGCGGGTCGGCGCATTGCGTCTCCTGATCGTCCGGCGCTTCACGAGGAACGCGTCCCCCACTGTGCCATCCCGTGCGCCGGAGATCCACAAGATCGCCCGGCTACCCCCAGCACGGTCCAGAACAGGCCAAGAGCCGCGTCCTGCCACCAACTACCGCAAAAACGTACTCGACAAACGATCTCGCCATGACGTACGTTGTTCTCAGTTAGAGATTGACTCAACTTGAGAAGGACTCATGGGTGAAGAGGAGTTCCTCGCGGCGTACGACCCGCTGGCCTACGACCCCGTCGCGGTCGCCATCGACGTGGTGGCGCTGACCATCCGCGACGGCGCGCTGCACGTGCTGCTCGTCCGGCGCGGCGTTCCGCCGCAGGAGGGCCGGTGGGCACTGCCCGGCGGCTTCGTCCGGAGCGGCGCGCGCGCCGAAGGCCTCGACGCGGCCGCCGCGCGCGAGCTCGCCGAGGAGACCGGCGTCCGCGCGGACGCCCTGGACCGGGTCCACCTGGAGCAGCTCGCGGCCTACGGCGCGCCGGAGCGCGACCCGCGCATGCGCGTCGTCTCCATCGCCTACCTGGCCTTCGCCCCCGAGATGCCCGAGCCCGAGGCGGGCAGCGACGCCGCCGACGCGGCGTGGACGCCCGTATCGGCCCTCGGCCTGACGGGCCACGGCTCACAGCGGCCCGGCACGACCCGGCGACTGGCCTTCGACCACGCGACCATCCTCACCGACGGGCTCGAACGGGCCCGCTCGAAGCTGGAGTACACCGCGCTCGCGACCACGTTCTGCGCGCCGGAGTTCACCATCCCGGAGCTGCGGGCCGTCTACGAGACGGTCTGGGGCGAGGAGCTGCACGCCGGCAACTTCCACCGCAAGGTCCTGTCGGTGCCCGGGTTCGTCGAGAGCACCGGCGGGACCTCCGAACGCGGCGGCCGCCGCGGCGGCCCGCGCCCCCGCCTCTACCGCGCCGGCGACGCCCGCCTGCTGCACCCGGCCCTGCTGCGGCCCTCGCGCGAGGAGGAGATCCGATGATCCAGGCCGAGGCCGTGCGCCTCATCGAGACCGCGCGGACGCCCGCCGAGCTGTTCGGCGCCGACGGTCCCCGTGCGTACCGGCGGCTGGTCCGGCTCGTCCACCCGGACGCCGGCGGCCCGCGCGAGGCCTTCGACCGGCTGACCGCGCTGTGGCGGGCGTACGGGCCGGTGACGATCCGCACGCGCCGCGCCGCGTACACGCTGGCCGGCGACCCGGTCCGCGGCGACCTGGCCAACCTGTACGACGCGGGCGACGCGATGGTCAAGATCCCGCGTGACCCGGGCATGAACGACCTGCTCGAACGCGAGGCCATCGCGCTGCGGCAGCTGCCGAAGGACGGCGACGGGCGGTTCCTGCCGTACGTCCCGCGCCTGCTGGAGAGCTTCCGGCACCGCGACGAGGCGACGGGCGCCGAACGCCGCGTCAACGCGATCGCCCGCCTCGACGGCTTCCACCCGCTCACCGACGTGCGCGCCGCCCACCCCGGCGGCGTGGATCCCCGCGACGTCGCGTGGATGTGGCGGCGGCTGCTGGTCGGGCTCGGCTTCGCGCACCGGGCCGGCGTGCTGCACGGCGCGGTGCTGCCCGAGCACGTGCTGATCCACCCCGAGCGGCACGGCCTCGTGCTGGTCGACTGGTGCTACTCGGTGCCCGGATGTCACCCGGACCGCAGCGGACGGGTGCCGGCCATGGTCCCCCGCCGGGCGGACTGGTATCCGCCGGAGGTTCCCGCGCGCGAGACGGCCGGCCGCGGCACCGACATCTTCATGGCCACCCGCTGCATGACGTACCTCATGGCCGACCGCGCGCCCAAGGCGCTGCGGGCGTTCGCGCGCGGCTGCGTGCTCCCCGCGCGGCACCGCCGGCCGCGGGACGCCTGGCGGCTCCTCGCCGAACTCGACGAGCTGCTCGAACGGCTGTACGGCCCGCGCCGGTTCCGGCCGTTCCACCTGCCTGCCATCTCTCACCCGGAAGGAAACTGACCCATGGGAAGCGGAACCTGGTCCACGGACGTCTACAACGCCGGCGCGCACTACCGCGCCGCCCACAACGTCAGCGCGTTCGCCTACAGCGACAGCGGCGCGCGCACGGTGCACGAGGACCTCGACCCGCACGGCGTGACCGTGCGCGAGAGCCGCGACAACGACGAGCACCCCGAGTCGCTCGCGCTGGCCGTGCTGTTCGACGTCACCGGCTCGATGCTGACCGTGCCGCGCACGCTCCAGTCGAAGCTGCCGGACCTGCTCGGCCTGCTGATGCGCAAGGGGTACGTCGAGCACCCGCAGATCCTGTTCGGCGCGGTGGGCGACGCCACCTGCGACCGGGCGCCCCTGCAGGTCGGCCAGTTCGAGTCCGACAACCGGATGGACGACGACCTCGGCAAGATCCTGCTCGAGGGCGGTGGCGGCGGCCAGATGACCGAGTCCTACGAGCTGGCCATGTACTTCATGGCGCGGCACACGGCCATGGACTGCCTGGAGAAGCGCGGGCGGCGCGGTTACCTGTTCCTCATCGGCGACGAGCTGGCCTACCCGAAGGTGAAGGCGCGGGAGATCGCGAAGGTCATCGGCGGTGAGCCGGCCGAGGACATCCCGCTGGCGTCGATCATCGCGGAGCTGAAGCGCAAGTTCGAGGTCTACTTCATCATCCCGGAGGGCGCGAGCCACTCCCGCGACGACCGCCTGCTGGACTTCTGGCGCGGCCACCTCGGCCAGAACGTCATCCGCCTGGACGACCTCGACGCCGTCTGCGAGACGATCGCCCTCACCGTGGGCCTCGCCGAGGACGCGGTCGACCTCGACGAGGGCCTGGACCACCTGCGCGAGTTCGGCTCCGACGCGGGCGAGTCGGTCTCCCGCGCCCTCGCCCCGCTGAGCGCCCACCGCGGCCGGGTCACGGTCACGCCCGCCCCGACCGGCCTCGACCCGGCCGACACCGAGGTCACGCGCCTGTGAACGAGCGGAGCGAGCGAACCAGAAGGCACGCCCCGTGACCGAACATGTGATCGTCGTTGATCTCGGGTACGGGGACGCGGGCAAGGGCACGGTCGTCGACTGGCTCTGCGCCCGCGGCCCGTACGCCGCGGTGGTGCGGTTCAACGGGGGCGCGCAGGCGGCGCACAACGTGGTGACCGCCGACGGGCGGCACCACACGTTCGCCCAGTTCGGCTCGGGGACGTTCACGCCGGGTGTGGTGACGCACCTGTCCCGGTTCATGCTGGTGGATCCGCTCGCGCTGGCCGCGGAATCGGCTCACCTGGCGTCCGTCGGCGCCGGCGACGCGCTGGAGCGGCTGACGGTCGACCGCGACGCGCTGCTCACCACGCCGTACCACCGCGCGGCCAACCGGGCGCGGGCCACCGCGCTGCGGCACGGGTCGTGCGGCATGGGCATCGGCGAGACCGCGTCGTACGCCCTGGTCGGGGACGAGGCCCCACGCGTGGGCGACTGCCACTCCCCCGCGCGGCTGCGCCGGCGGCTGAGGCTCCTGCGCGACCACCTGTTCGACGAGCTCGGCCCGCTCGACGTGCCGGCGATCGAGGACTGCGTCGCCGCGTTCACCGCCTTCGCCGCCCGGGTGCGGATCACCGGGGAGGAGTTCCTGCCGGCGCTGCTGCGCCGCGGCCCCGTGGTGTTCGAGGGCGCGCAGGGCGTGCTGCTGGACGAGCGGTTCGGCTTTCACCCGTACACCACGTGGTCGACGACGACCTTCGCGAACGCCGAGACGCTGCTCGACGAGGCGGGCCCGGCCGCGCGCGGCGGAGGCGTACGGCGCGTGGGCGTGCTGCGGGCGTACCAGACGCGGCACGGGCCGGGCCCGTTCGTGACCGAGGACCCGCGGCTCGACCGGCCTGAACCGCACAACCGGCACGGCCGCTGGCAGGGCGCGTTCCGCACCGGGCATCTCGACGCGGTCGCGCTGCGGTACGCGCTCGCGGTGTCCGGCGGCGCGGACTCGCTGGCCGTCACGCACCTCGACGCGCCCGCCCCGCTCATCTGCCGCTCCTACGACATCGGCGACCGGATCGCGCCGGCCGCGGACCTGACCGGTCAGGCGCTGCTCACCGAACGGCTCCTGACCGCACGCCCTCACTACGAGCCGCTGGGCGCCGACCCGGCCGGAGCGGTGGAGGAGGCGCTCGGCGTTCCGGTCTGGATCCGTTCGTACGGTCCGACGGCGTCGGACAAGGTGGCATCGAGCAGCGGAGACGCCGCCGCACGTCGGGTTCACGCGGTCGCCTGACGCGGCCGAGGTGGCCGGCGCATCCCCGTACGTCCGCGATCATTGACTCATGACGATGACCGCCGTCGCCGCCCCTGTCCGACGTGACCGTCAAGCGCGGCTCGCGGTGGCCGTCACCTTCGGAGTGCACGGTGTGGCGGCGGGGAGCTGGGCCGGCCGCGTGCCCTGGGTCAAGGAGGCGCGGCACCTGTCCTCCGCCGGGCTGGGTGTGGCGCTGATGGGGGCCGCCGTCGGCGGACTGATCGCCGCACCCCTCGCCGCCTGGCTGATCGCGCGGTTCGGCAGCCGGGGCATGACGCGGATCGGCGGCATCACGATGGCGGTGAGCGTCTCGCTCATCGCGTTCGCGCCCGCGCTGCCCACGATCTTCATGGCGCTGGTGCTGTTCGGCGCGACCGGCGGCGTGCTCGACGTCGCGATGAACGCCAACGGCGTCGTCGTGCAGGAGAGGTACGGGCGTTCGATCATGTCCGGGCTGCACGGCATCTGGAGCATCGGCGGCCTGACCGGCTCCGGGCTCGCGGGCGTGGCCGCCAGCGCCGGCATGGGCGCCCCGACGCACCTGCTCATCGTCGGGATCGCGCTGGGGGTGGTGAGCCTCGTGTCGGGGTTCTGGCTCATCCCGGCGCCGCGGGCGGCCGCCGGGAAGGTCTTCGCGATCCCCGACCGCGGCCTGCTCCTGCTCGGCGCGGTCATCTTCTGCGGGCTGTTCGCCGAGGCCGCCGCCGCGGACTGGAGCGCGGTCTACCTCCACACCGCCACGGACGCCCCGCAGGACGTCGCCGCCTGGGGATACGCCGCGTTCTCGCTGGCCATGGCCGGTGCCCGCCTGCTGGGCGACCGGCTCGTCGAACGGTTCGGATCGGCCCGGCTCGTCCGCGCGGCGGCGCTCACCGGTGCGGCCGGCCTGGCGGTCGGCCTCCTGGTGCCCGTGACGGCGGTGGTGATCGTCGCGTTCGCCGTCCTCGGGATCGGCATGGCCACGGTGGTTCCGCTGACGTTCAGCGCCGCGGGCCGCACGCCGGGCCACGACCCGGGCACGGCGGTCGCGGCCGTCGCCACGGTCGGGTACGCCGGCTGGCTGCTGGCCCCGCCGATCATCGGCTTCGTCGCGCAGGGCACGTCCCTGACGGTCGCCCTGACGCTCGTCACCGTGATGACCGCCCTCATCGCCGTACCCGCGGGCGCCCTGCGAGCCGCCCGCGACTGACCCGGCGAGCTCTCGGTGATCTCCGTCGGGGGGTCAGGAGGGCGGCGGGCGGGTATCTGGCCAGGGAGAACATCACTGGTCGCCGGCGGCGGATCACGGACCCGCCGGGCCGGCGGTGCCGACCCCGCTGTGGGGGGCGCCGACCGGGGTGCGCATACGGCCAGGCACCCGACAAACCAAGGAGTGGGCAGATATGACTGTCGTGACCGAGCGGAGCGAGGGAATCAAAGGCACGGCCCCAGTGGTCACTCCCTCTGACGGAGGAAGACCCATGACCGCGCAGCCGACCGTCGTGGAGACTCTGGTCCCGGCCGCCCTGTTCGACCGGCTCGCGGCGCGCGTCGAGCGCGACGCGAACGTCGACCGGGAGCGCGCCGAGCGCATCATGCGGCAGGCCCTGGCCTTCCTCGTCGCCTGCGCCCGCAACCCGGAGACTCCGCTCGCACCGTCGAAGGCGGTCGACCACGGCTGGCACGCCTTCATCCTGCACACGCGGGAGTACGCCGACTTCTGCGACCGCGTCGCGGGGCACTTCATCCACCACGCGCCCGAGGACGCGCGCGGCGAGCGCGTCGACGCGGCCGCGCGGAACGCCACGACCACCGAGGTCATGCGACGGTCCGGCGTACCGGTGGACGATGAGCTGTGGGACGTGGACCGGGCCGCCTGCTCGGCCAACTGCGAACGCTGCTGCTCCGGCGGCCACTAGGACCCGAGAGCTCTAGGAGTCCGCGGAGTCGAGGAAAGGGGTGAGAAGGCCGGGCAGCGCCTCGTCCGCGAGGCGGAGCGCCTCGCCGAGCGGGACGTCCTGCACGTCGATCCGCTGGCGGCCGGCCGCGGTCGTCGCGACGAGTGTCGCCAGGCCTGCCCGGCGCTGGAAGAAGGACCGTCGCAGGTTCCAGCCGATGACGCCCTCGCACGCGAGCGCGCTCCGGCGCCGTACGAGCGTGCCCCGGCGGCTCACCAGAGTCGCCTCGATCAGGGCATGGCCCAGGGACCGCGCGCGGTCCCACGCGAGGAACGCGGCGACCGGCAGGAGCACCAGCGACAGACGCCAGATCCACGCCGGCGACCCGGCCGTCCACGACAGGACGAGCAAGGCCGCGACGACGAGCGCGGCGAGGCCGACGGCGCGTGTGTAGCGGCGGCGTGCCGCCCGGCGCCCGTGCCCGGTGAGCGGCGCGGTCAGCGGCGTGGTGGGGCCGAGGACGAGCGCCCCGACCCGCACCGCCTCGGCGCGTGGCGCCGGAGGCAGGAGGAGCGACCCGCCGCGCTCGGCGCCACGGCCGACCCGCAGGCCGGTGGTGATGGCCAGGCAGCGTGCGCCGCGTACGGCGCGGAGCAGCAGCGGTTCGCTGATCTCGACGCCGTGCAGCCGCCGTTCTTCGATCGTGATCGAGCGGGTGGTGATGAGGCCACGGGTGACGTGGAGCGTGCCCAGGGTGTTGCGCGTGAGCCGGAACCCGTAGAACGCCAGGACGTAGCCGAGCGTGGACGCGATCGCGACGGCGACGACCAGCACGGCCACCAGCGCCGCGATCTCGGCCGGCAGCCCGGCGTGCTCCCACCGCTCCAGCAGCGTGCTCACCGGGCCGAGCCGCCCGGGGTCCAGGTGCGCCTCGTTCACGGCCCGCCCGGCGACACCGGCGATCACCCCGACGGTGACCAGGCCGGTCAGCGTGAACGGGCCGTACCGCACCCACGCCGCGGGCACCGCCGCCAGCAGCACCTCGCTCGGGGCCGCCGTCTCCTCCCGCGCCGTCTCGCGCCGCGCCGGCGTGCGGTGGAGGAGTTCGGCCCGCAGACGCGTGGCTTCGTCGACGTGCAGCGCGTCGAGCTTGACCGCGTCGTCCTTGCGGTCGGTACGGCCGGTGCCGACCTCCACCTTGGCCAGCCCGAGCGAGCGGTGCAGGAGGTTGGCCGTGACGTCGACGGTGCGGATCCGGTCGCGGGGAACGGTCAGGAGCCGGCGCCGGAGGAGGCCCCGGCGCACCTGGACCTGCTCGGCCGAGACGCGATACGTCGTGGTGAACCAGCGCAGCATGCCCGCCGCGATCACGGCGATCGCCCCGCCGAGGCTCCACCACGAGCTCTGGCCGCCCGCGGTACCGGCGAAGACCAGGCCGATCAGCACCGGCCAGGCGCGCAGCAGCTCCTGGATCGGGTGGATCACGAGCATCCGCCCGGACAGCCGCCGCCACTCGGTCCGCTCGGTCATGTGGCGTCGCTCCGGTCGGCGCTGGTGCCCTCGGTGAGCTCGTCGACGAGACGCTGCGCGGTGTCGCGGTCGAGGCCGTGGATCTTCAACGGGCCGGCCGCCGACGCCGTCGTCACCGTGACGTTGGCGAGCCTGAACACCTGCTCGAGCGGCCCGCGCTCGCTGTCCACGGTCTGGATGCGCGAGACGGGCGCGATGCGCCGTTCCTGGTTGAACCAGCCGGACTGGGTGTAGACGGCCTCGGGCGTCGCCTCCCACCGGTGCACGCGGTATCGCCACTGCGGCATGACGGTCACGTGCGCCGCGGCCACGACCGCCGTCAGGACGAGCCCGGCGACGTGCGGGCCGAGACGCGCCGTGTCCGCGGCCAGCCAGATGACCTGGGCGGCGACCGGCACCAGCCAGCCGGCCGAGGCGCGGACCGCCCAGTAGGCGCGGGCGCGGGGGCTCACGCGATGCCGTGGTGGCCGGAGCCCGGCCTCCGATGACTCCATGACGTCGATCCTGACAGAGCATGCCGTCTCGCTGAACAGCGGCACGTCCCTGATTGAACCGTTACAAATGTCATGTTCCGGTCGGCCGGAGCCCCCGGCTGCGCGTGGCCCGTCCGCTACGCCCGTGAGCCCGTCTCGGCCATGTGCGGCGCGAGCCGGGTGGCCTCGTCCACCGGTACGGGGGCGTTGGGCAGGAGAGGCCCGGTCAGACCGGTCGTGACCAGCGCCATCAGCACCATCATGGTGAACATCCGGCCGTCCAGGACGCCGAGCGTCACTCCGGCGTTGAGGATGACGAGTTCGGTCAGGCCGCGGGTGTTCATCAGGAGGCCGAGCGTGCGCGCCTCGCGCCAGGGCATCCCGAACACCCGCCCCGTCGCGGCCGCGCCGAGGAGCTTGCCGGCACAGGCGACGGCGATGATGCCGGCCAGTTCGAGGTAGGCGCGCCCGGAGATCGAGCTGATGTCCACGTTCAGGCCGGTGACGATGAAGAACACCGGCATCAGCACCATGCTGACGTGGTCGAGGGGCCTCTTGATGCCCTCCCGCAGCACGTCGGCCGGCTCGCGCGGCATGACGAACCCGAAGGCGAAGGCGCCGAAGATCGCGTGGATGCCGATCCACGTCGTGGCGTAGGACGACAGGAACAGCCCGGCGATGAGCACGACGACGAAGAGCGGTGAGACGCGGTCGCGCGCCCACCGGCGGACGAAGTAGGCGAGCAGCGGGCGGACGACCAGGACCAGCACGGCCACGTAGAGCACCGCCAGCCCGGCGATCTGCAGCAGGTCACCGGACCCGGAGGCGGTCACGATCGCCGCGACCAGCGCCAGCAGGCACCAGGCGAGCACGTCGTCGATGGCCGCGCTCGCGAGCGCCAGCGCACCCACCGGCGAGTCCATCATCCGGTGCTCGGTCAGCATCCGCGCCAGCACCGGGAACGCGGTGATGGACATCGCCGCCCCGATGAACAGCGCGAACGCCGTGAACGAGATGTGGTGACCCCGCACCGTGGAATGGTCGTGGTACAGCGTCGTGGCGAGCACGACACCGAGGCCGAACGCCAGCGCGATCGAGCTCAGGGAGACCGCTCCCGCGGCTCCGCGCCGGCCCTTGAGGAGGCGTTTGTCGAACTCCCAGCCGATGCCGAACATGAACACGAGCAGTCCGACCTGCGCCACCGCGTTCAGGTACGGCCGCGCCTCGGCCGGGAAGACGCGGGCGGTCAGATGTCCGGGTAACAGGCCGAGCAGACTGGGCCCCAGGGCGATGCCCGCGACGATCTCTCCCATGACCGGTGGCTGGCGGACGAACCTCGCGAGCCGGCCGAGGACGGCGCCCACGACCAGGACGATGGCGATGTCGGCCATGACGGCCGCGACGATCAGGTCAGAGTGCTGAGCAAGGCTTCTCACCGGACCCCATTTCCCCGAATTCGGTCATTCGGCTCTCACATGCGTTGAGTCGCCGGTGGCGAGCGAGGAGCCATGCCGATCCGCGGACACTCCCGCATAACCGGTCGGAGCGAGGTGTGGCCACCTCCCGAGCACGCTTCTGTCGCCCCTGGCTGAACATGGTGGTCACGGTAATGGGCGACGAAAAACCCGTCCAGATCATCCGATTTCCGGCTGATCGGCAAAAACGTCGCGACAGTTACAATTCGCCATCTCGGCGGTAGGAAAGATCCGTAATCGTGCGGGCCGCCGGTCCCGTGCGGCAGGCCGAAACGCCCCGATCCGGGCGGAACGCGCCTGGCATGAGCAAGCCGGGGAGTCGCCCACGCCGTACCCCGTGCACGGCGACGGCCCGCAGGGTCGACGGACCACTTCCGGACAACCGCCGGCACCCTCGCGCCGGCTCTCCATCGCCCTAACGCGCCGAAGATCGCGGCACGCTTCTCTTCCGGCGACGAGACGTGCATGATGGCGATCACCTGCGGAAACATCACCGCGCCGGCCAGGTCCTGGATCCTGCGCCGACGACCGGGAGTGAGCGATGCGTGAGGGGGCGGACGCCGTCGGGCCGGATCCCAGGCAGACGCTGGCGCGCCGGCTCCACTTCGCGGCCAAGGCCGCGCGAGGCCACCTCGAACACCGGCTGGCCGCCGCCGGATCAAGCTTCGCCGTGTGGACGGCGCTGTCCGCGTTGAAGGCCGGGGGCCCGCTGATCCAGCGTGAGCTGGCGGGGATGCTGAACGTCGAGGGTCCCACCCTGACCCGTCACCTCGCCCGGATGGAGGCCGAGGGGCTGATCGAGCGGCACCGTACGAGCGCGGACCGTCGCGCGGCCGTCGTGCGCCTGACCGAGTCCGGGGAGGCGACGCACTCCCGGCTGTCGGGCATCGTGAGCGCGGGCCGCGACGTCGTGTTCGAGGGCTTCTCTCCACGGGAGATCGAGGAGTTCGCGGGCTACCTCGACCGCCTGATCGAGAACGTCGGGCCGGCGAGCCCGTCACCCCGGCGCTGAGCGCCGCGCCTCAGACCTCGGGGTGCAGCATGAGCAGCACGGCGCGGTTGTCACGGTCGTGGCCCCGGTAGACGTGAGGACGCGCGGCGTCGAACCGGATCGAGTCGCCCTCGCCGAGCTCGACCGGCGCGTCGGCGGGCCCGCTCGTGACGCGGCCCCGGGTGAGCACGAGGCACTCCTCCACGCCGGGCAGATGCGCGTCGGAGTGCTGGTCCGCCGCCGCGACGTCGATGGCGTACACCTCGACCGTGCCGCGCAGCCGGACGCGGTGCAGCAGCCGCGCGGCGACGGCGTCGCCTTGCGCCTCCGGCCGCTCGTCGGCGGCGCGGACGACCTCGACCGGCGGCGCCGGCGGGTCCAGCAGCTCGCCGAGCGGCACCGCCAGCGCCGTCGCCAGCGCCCAGAGCGTGCTCAGCGTCGGATTGCCCTGCCCCTGCTCGATGCCGTGCAGCGTGGTCTTGGAGACCCCGCAGGTCGCCGCCAGATCGGCGAGTGAGATCCCGGCCGCCGCGCGCAGCCGCCGTACGTTGCCGCCCACTACTTGCGCCATGTCCACACGTAACAGCATAGTGGTACGGACGTACCGGCAAAGCGAACTCAGGGGAGCGGGCATGACGGTGAGCAGGTTGCGGGACATCCCCGGCATCGGCGTCGACGTGGTCGGCGACGAGGCCGACGCGATGAACGACCCGGAGATCCTCCGCCTGGAGAACCTCGACACCGACATCCGGCCGCCCGAGATCGCCCTGGCGATGACGCGCGCCGCGGTCGACGACGACGCCGCCAACAGCTACCTGCCCTTCCAGGGGCGCGCGTCGCTGCGCGAGGCCGCCGCCGCGCACGTCGGCCGCCTCGCCGGCCGCACGTACGACCCCGGCACCGAGTGCGTCAGCGTCGCCGGCGGCCTGAACGGGGTCCTCAACACCCTGCTCGCGACGGTGGAGCCTGGCCAGGAGGTCGTCCTCACCGATCCGATCTACGCGGGCCTGGTCAACCGGGTGCTGCTGGCCGGCGGCGTCCCGCGCTTCGTCACCGCGCACGCGGGTCCGGCCGGATGGTCGGTCGACGCCGGCAAGCTCGCGGCCGCGGTCGGGCCGAACACCGCGGCCGTCCTGGTCATGGGCCCGGCGATGCCGACCGGCCTGGTGCTCGGCGACGACCACTGGGCGGCACTGGCCGAGGCCTGCGAGCGCCACGACGCGTGGCTCGTCTACGACGCCGCGATGGAGCGCATCCGCTTCGACGGACGGCCGGTGAGCCATCCGGCGTCGCACGAGGCCCTGGCCGCGCGCACGATCACGGTCGGCTCGGCCTCGAAGGAGCTGCGGCTCATCGGCTGGCGCGTCGGCTGGGTGGTCGGCCCGGCCGCCATCCTGAACGACATCCGCCTCGTCGGCCTGACCAACGTCGTCTGCCAGGTCGGCATCGCCCAGGAGGCGGTGGCCGCCGCGCTGTCCGCGCCCGACGCCGACGAGGACGTGGCGAACGCCACCGCCGAGCTGCGCCGCCGCTGCGAGACGACTCTCGCCGAACTGGCCGGCCAGCCGGTCGTGCGCCCCCACGGCGGCTGGTCGCTGCTCCTCGACACCCGTCCTCTGGGCCTGACCCCGGCCGCGCTGTCACGACGGCTGCTGACCCACGCGAAGATCGCCGCGACGCCGATGGACGGCTGGGGCCCGAGTGGCGGCCACTACCTGCGGTTCGTCTTCGCCAACGAGCCGGTAGGCCGCCTCGCCGGGTTGGGCGACCGCTTCCGCGCCGCACTTGCCTGACCCCGAGCACGCCCTGCGCCAATGGCGATTACCTCATCCGAATTTACCGATTTGCGATTAATAGGGCGATAGTTGACAAGCAGAGTCAAGATGAGTTAATAAAATTAATGCAAAGGCCAAGACCGAACTTCTCCATTTTCACGGAGGTCCGGGATGAGCGGCACGATCTCGTACGGCGACACCGTGAACGACGCGCTCGACCGGCTGCGGGGCGTGGGATTCGAGTTCGGCCCCGGTTTCGTCAACCACGCCCCCATGGTCGCCGAGACCCTGGCCACCGTCGGCTGCCGTGACCTCGTCGCCACGTGGGTCGAGCGGAACAAACGGCTCCGCGCCTACCTCGACCCACCGGAGGGCGGCACTCCCCTGTCCGGCGACGACCCCGTCGAATGGCGGGCCGCGCTCGGCGACTTCCGCCGCGTGCTCGACTGGGTCGCCATGTTCGAGGCCCGGCTCTCCCACAGACCGTGGCCCGACGTCCTGCTCGAGTGGTGGCCACGCCTGCTGCCCGGCATGTACGGCATGCTCACCCACGGCTTCATCCGCACCGCGCACGCCGTCCGCAGCCTCGAGGCCACCGAGGAGCCCGGCCCGCTGCAACTGCGCGAGCTGGCGCAGGGGCTGGGCTACTGGGCGGCGCGCCACACACCGGTTCCGGCGGCCTCCGAGCGAAGCCTGCGGCTCCTGCCGCCCGCGTGCGAGGACATCGGCCTGTCGCTGAGCGCGCTGACCGTCACCACCGCCGGACTGTACGCCGAGCGCGCGCCACGCCCCTCCGTCCCGCTCGTGCACTCGGTGACCGCGCCGGCGGCGCTGCGCCTGTTCCTCCCGCTCCTCCCGGCCGACCTTCACCGGCCCGCGTACGACACGCTGCGGCAGGCCGCCGCGGCCATGTGGGACGCCTTCCCGAACGGAGGTGTCGACGCCCCCGCGTCGGCCCCCGGCTATGAGCCGCCCTCGACCGAGCGCATCCTCGTCGACGCCGTCGACTTCGGCGACGAGCACACGATCAAGCTGGCCGAGGCGTGCAAGCGGGAGTACGCCCTGCTTCCCGACCCCCGCTACCGCGCCGCCGCCGACACACTGCTGCGCCGGATGAAGACCGATGGATTCTGATCCTCTCCCCGAGCTGAAAGATGTTCTCGCGCCGAACAACGATCCATCCCGCGACGGTCCAGGCGAACGCTTCGCGGCGAGAGCACCGGCGCTCCCCGCGGCCCGGCGCGGCGCCTCCCACCAGGGGGCGATTCGCCCGTCTCCTCACCTCTTGGTGTAATCGGCGAGGCCAGGGCGAAATGGTTTTCCCGTCGGGACTGTTCACCGGTGGTAATCAATGGCAGACTCTGCCCGCGTTGTGGTGATCGGAGGTGGAGTCTTGGCGGTCGCGGCCCAATCGGCGAACCGTCCCACCGTTCGCCGCCGGATCGTGGGCGCACAGCTGCGCCGGCTGCGTGAGTCCTGCGGACTCGGCCGGCGGCAGGCGGCCGACTCCATCGGCGTGGGCGAGTCGAGGCTGAGCCGGGTCGAGACCGGCCGGGCCGGTCTGGAAGAGGACGACGTCAAGCGGCTGCTGGAGCTGTACGGCATCAGCCGGCGGGACGAGCGCGACGCCCTCCTGACCCTCGTCCAGGAGGCGAACCGGCCCGGGTGGCTCCAGGCCTTCAGCGGCGCGATGCCCGCCTGGTTCCGGCCGTACGTGGACCTCGAGGAGGCCGCGCAGGTCATCCGCACGTACGAGGTGCAGTTCGTGCCCGGCCTGCTGCAGACGGAGGACTACGCGCGCGCCGTCATCGCCCAGGGTCGGACGACGCCGTCGGACGAGGAGATCGACCGCAGGGTCGAGCTGCGCCTGCGGCGTCAGCGCATCCTGACCGCGCCGAACCCCGTGCGTCTGTGGGCCGTCATCGACGAGGCGGCGCTGTGGCGCCCGATCGGCGGCTCGGAGGTGGCGCGCGCCCAGCTGCGGGCGCTCCTGGACGCCGCGCGGCTCCAGCACATCACGGTGCAGGTGATGCCGTTCCGCGTCGGCGGGCACGCGGGTGAGGCCGGGGCGTTCACGATCCTGCGCTTCCCCGAGCCCGAACTGCACGACATCGCGTATGTGGAACAACTGACCGGCGCGATGTATTTGGAACGTGACGACGACATGGACAGCTACGGCGCCGCCATGGAGCGCCTGTGCGTGCAGAGCGCGTCGCCACAGGAGTCGATGGACCTGATCAGCAAGATCATCCGGGAGATCTGAGCGGGCGTCGCCGCCCGGCCCGGAGGGGCTCAGGTCTCCTTGAGGATGCGGTTGAGGGTGTCGCGGATCGCGGTGGCCGGCTCGGCGTCGATGCAGAGCCGCTCCATGACCGCGAGGTAGTGGTCGACGTCCTCGCGCTTGTCGAGGTAGAGAGCGCTGGTGAGCTGTTCGAGGTAGACCACGTCGGGCAGGTCGCGCTCGGCGAACCGCAGGATGCTGAACGGCCCGCCCGCGGCGGCGTGCCCGCCCAGCTCGAACGGGACGACCTGCAACGTGATGTTCGGCGACTCGGTCATCTCCAGCAGATGTCTCAGCTGCTTGCGCATGACCTGCGCGCCGCCGAGCGGACGCCGCAGCACGGCCTCGTCGACGACCGCCCACAGGTGCGGGGGTTCCTCGGCCTCCAGCAGCGACTGCCGCCGCATCCGCAGGCCGACGCGGCGCTCGACCTCGTGGCCGGGCGCGTCCGGGTGACCGAGGAGGGTCACGGCGCGCGCGTAGTCCTCGGTCTGCAGCAGCCCGGGGACGAACTGCACCTCGTAGGCGCGGATCCGGGACGCGGCCTCCTCCAGGCCGATGTACACCTCGAACCACGGCGGGAGGATGTCGGAGTAGCTGTGCCACCAACCGGGCTCGTTGGCCTGGTCGGCCAGCGCGAGCATCGCCTGGCGTTCTTCGGGGCCGGTCACCCCGTACAGCGTCAGCAGGTCGGCGACGTCGCGGCTCCGGAACCGCACACGGCCCAGCTCCATCCGGCTGATCTTCGAGTGCGAGGCACGGATCGCCTCCCCGGCCTCCTCGCAGGTGATCTGCCGCTGTTCGCGCAACCGGCGCAGCTGGGAGCCCAGCACGATCCGCAACACGGTGGGACCACCACGGTGATGACCGAACATGTTGGTGACGGCCGCGTCGCCGTCGGGCTGGGACCCGATCATGTGCTTTCCCCTAAGGACACTGGAATCGGCCTAGTGTCCCACTCGCTGTTACCGATGCAACCCCCAAGGTAGCGTCGCCGCGTCAGCGTGTTGTAGAACTTTCAACGAGGCATGGACCCCGACGATCTCCCGCCGGCCACCCGTCGGATGCGGCATCGGCGGCCGGGGGACGAGCGTCGCACCTCACGCGCACCCCGATCCCATAACCAACCCATATTCCGGCACTTTGCAGCCAGTTGACTGGTCAGTCCGAAATTTCCTACCGAGTGGCCGAATCCGGTCATTGGAACGCACCATAACGCGGATTCCCCAGCGCCACCCAGGTATTGCGACACCCGGTCACCGCCTCGCCACACATAACGCCTGAACTGGCACTTCGTCTTTTCCGGGATCGGCGTGGCTCCCGTCGATCACGCAGAGCTGTTGTTCAATTACAGCAGGTGCTCGCCGGGATCCGGGGGTGTTTTCGGACCCAATCACCCGGCCGAGAACAGATCGCAATCAAGGAGAAGGATCATGCCTCGTAGCCCGCAAGTCTCCCGCCTGATCAGGGCCCTGCCGCCGGTCTGCGCCGCCGCACTGTCCATCGCCGCCGCCGCGCCCGCCGCACAGGCCCGCACCGCGCCGGCCCCGGTGCCGGCCCTCGCCAACGGCGGTTTCGAGGCCCCGGTCATCCCGGCCAACGCCTTCATCCGGTACGGCACGGGCAGCACGATCGGCCCGTGGCGCGTCACTCAGGGCAACGTCGACCTGACGGGCGCCAACTTCTGGCAGGCCGCCGACGGCCGCCAGTCGCTGGACCTGGAGGGCAGCGAGTCCGGAACGATCGAGCAGCAGCTCTCGACCCACATCGGCGGCTGCTACACGGTGACCTTCGCTCTCGCGGGAAACCCGGACGGCGGCCCGACGATCAAACGCGGCTACGCCCGGGTGGTCCAGCACACGCTCGGCCGCCCCACCGTCCAGAAGAACTTCATCTTCAACACGGCGGGCAAGTCGCGGACCAACATGGGGTACATCCCGCAGCGGTTCCGCTTCCGCGCCTTCGCACCGACCTCGACGCTGACCTTCGCCAGCACGACGGGCGGCGGTTACGGCCCGGTGATCGACGCGGTGAACGTCACCCAGTCCAACCCAGCCGTCTGCAGCCTCGTCCGCCCGTAACGGACCGCCCGGCAACACGAGGCCCTTGCCCACCGAACCCGGTGGACAAGGGCCTCCGCCTTTCCAGGACCACTCCCCCAACACCACGGAAACAACGAACGAACCACCCACCGCGCACACGCAAAAGAGAACGAAAACCAAAACAAACCGCCGGCCCCACAGAGCAGCCCCCGGAAACAACCGCCGACACCACGGAGGAGTGGGAGCCCGGCATCACAGAGCGGCGCCTGGAAACCGGCCGCCGACACCGCGGGGGCGTGGGGGGCGGAGCCCCCCACATCGGGGGTTCCAGGGGGTCGCCCCCCTGGGGCAAATGAACGCGACGCCCCAGGCCCGCAAGGGCATGGGGCACCCAAGACGCGTGGGGCGGGTGGGACTCGAACCCACGACCCAAGGATTATGAGTCCTCTGCTCTGACCGGCTGAGCTACCGCCCCGAACGTTGGTGTATCAAGCCCCCCTACCTTGCCCGCCTGGTCATGCCGGACGCAACTCGGACACACCGGCCCCGCCCAGCGGGTGAGAAGCGGCCGGACGTGGACGTTTCTTTCAGGGAACCTGAGTGACGGCGGTCACATTCGCCACGTAGCGCCCTGTCCGTTTTATCCCTCACCACCGCGACCACCAGCCAATTCAGGTCTCAGCACTTCACCGCATCACCAAAACGAGCGAGCAAATGCACGTGCATTTGGGTGTGCATTAGTTCTTGCATAGCTCTGGCGGACGGAGGAAGATAGCCGATCAAGCCACTCGGTCCCGCCCCGAGTCCGTCTGGAGGCCCGCCAGATGCCCGTGTACAGCACAGCGTGCGGTTCCGGCATGGACGGCCGCCCCGTAACGAGGCGTCCGCATGCGGTAACCCGCGAACGACCTCATGTGCTGCCGCCGCTCGCGGTCTTCGAGCCCGGTTCGGACACGCCCGGCGGCGCGGTGTGCGCGCTGCGGCCGACGAGCACCTCCTCCCGCCGGGCGCGGGAGTTCGCCACCACCACGCTGCGGTCGTGGGGGCTGGACGACCTCGTCGACGACGCCACCGTGATCATCTCCGAGCTCGTCACCAACGCCGTACGGCACGGCGTCCCGCCGTACGCCGCCGCGGCCGGAGACTCGCCGATCAAGCTCAGCCTCGTACGCCAGGGCACGTTCGTCGTGCTCATCGTGTCCGACCCGAGCGAGGACGATCCGAAGCAGCGCCCGGCCGACGACGTCTGCGAGAACGGCCGCGGCCTGCACGTGATCGAGGCGCTCAGCCGGGCCTGGGGATGGATGCCGCTGCCCGGTACGGGCAAGGCCGTCTGGGCCATGCTCTCCATCCGCTGACCTGGGCGAACGCCCACCCACCTCCTCAAAAGCCGCCCCGAGCCGGATCCGCGCGCGCCCGAACGGGACCACCCGTACGGAACCGGTCATAAAGAGTCAGGCCTTTGACACAGGAAGTGACGGCCGATCTCGGTAAACTGCCGCTGACCAATCCTCGGACTCGGTATGCCCGCGGTACCCGCCACCCCAAGGATTTCCTATGCATTGGCGTGCCAGCGGACCGACCGGTGCACCGTCAGCAGCGGGCCCAGGGAGTCAAGCGAACCCCCCGCTCGTCGGGCGCCGCGAGGTCCTCGCCGAATTCGGCCGGCTCCTCGACACGATCGACGGCACGTTCGCGCTGGTCGGCCTGGCCGGCGAGCCGGGTGCGGGAAAGACACGACTCCTCGCCGAGCTGGTCTCCGGTGCGCGGAGCCACGGCATGCTCCCCCTGGCGGGCCGGGCGGCCGAGTTCGAGCAGGAGATGCCGTTCGGCATGGTGATCGACGCGCTCGACGATCACCTGGAGGAGAACGGCCTGCCGGACGGCGTCGGCGAGGAGGCCGCCTCGCTGCTGGCCACGATCTTCCCGGCGCTGCCCGGCGGGAAGGACGACGGCACCGACCTGACCGGCCTGGCGCGGTACCGCCTCTACCGGGCGGTGCGGCAACTGCTCGGTGAGCTGGCCGCCGAGTCGGGCCTGGTCCTGATCCTCGACGACGTCCACTGGGCCGACGACAGCTCGGTCGAGCTGCTCGACCACCTTCTGCGGCACCCGCCGCACGGCCCGGTGCTCATCGCCGTGGCCTACCGGCCCGCCCAGGCGTCGGCGCGGCTGCGGGCGCTCAACGAGGCGCACGGCCGCCAGATCACGGTGGGTCCGCTCAACGAGGCCGAGGTCACGGAGTTCCTCGGCCCCGGCACGAGCCCGGAGCTGCGGCGGCGGCTGTACGAGGAGAGCGGCGGCAACCCGTTCTACCTGGAGGCGCTCGCCCGCATGGACCAGGGCGTGCCCGGTGCTCGCCGGTCCGCGGCCGGCGACGGCGTCGACCAGGACGAGCTGCCGGCGCCGGTGCGCGCGGCGCTGCAGATGGAGCTGGACGGCCTGTCGGCGACCGCGCTGCTCGTGGCGCAGGCGGGCGCCGCCGCCGCCGACGAGTTCGAGCCGGCCGTGGCCGCGGTCGCCGCCGAGAAACCCGAGCCCGTCGCGCTGGAGGCGCTGAGCGAGCTGGCCGCCCGTGACATCGTCCGGCCCGCCTCGCCGGGCCGGTTCCGGTTCCGTCATCCGCTGGTCCGCAACGCCGTGTACGGGTCCGCGGCGGCCGGGTGGCGCCACGCCGCGCACGCCCGGATCGCCGCCCATCTGACCCGGCTCGGCGCGCCCGCCACCGTACGGGCCCGGCACGTCGAGCGCTCCGGCGGGTTCGGGGACGAGACCGCGATCGCCACGCTCGTCGAGGCGGCGCGCGCCGCCGCGCCGCAGGCGCCCGCCACCGCGGCGCACTGGTTCCGTGCCGGGCTGCGGCTGATGCCGACCGACCACGAGTCACGGCCTGAGCTGCTGCTGGAGCTGGCCACCGTCCAGGCGGTGAGCGGCCAGATCACCAGCGGCCGCGACATGGCGCGCGACGCGCTGCGCCTGCTGGCGCCGGACGACATCTCCCGGCGGTCGCGGGCGGCCCGCGTCTGTGCGCTGATGGAACGCATGCTCGGCCGCCCGCACCAGGGTCGTACCGTGCTGCTGGACGAGCTGCACCGGATCTCCGACCCGCGTTCGGCGGCCGCCGTACGGCTGCGGCTGCGGCTCGTCGCCGACAGCCTGATCCGCAGCGACTTCCGCGCCGCGAACGCGGTGCTGGACCTGATGCCCGACAGCGCGCCCGACTGGGAGCCCGGCCTGGAGATGGCGAGCGCCTCGCTGCGCCCGCTGCCGCTGCTGGCCGGCGGGCGCATCGCCGACGCGGTGCGGCACATCGACCGGGCCGACCGGCTCGTCGCCGCGGCTCCCGACGAGCACATCGCCGAGTGGATGGACATCATCACCTGGCTGTGCTGGACCGAGACGATGATGGGGCGGCACCAGAGCGCCCGGCGGCGCTTCGACCGCGCCATCGCGATCGCCCGGTCCACCGGCCAGAGCTACATGGTCCCCCACCTGATGGCCGGCCAGGCGCGCACGCTCGTCATGCTCGGCCGGCTCGCCGACGCGGCGATCGCCGCCGAGGAGGCCGCCGGGGTCGCGGGCCTGCTCGGCACGGGCCAGGAGCTCGTCATGGCGATGACCCAGCAGTGCCTCGTGGCGAGCTGGACCGGCGACGACGAGGAGGCCCTGCGCTTCGGAGAGCAGGCCATGGCCAGGTCGGCCGACACGGTCGAGTGGTGGGGCGCGATGGCCCAGTACGTCCACGCGCTCGCGCTCGTCAACGCCGGACGGGTCGACGAGGGCGCCGAGGCCCTGGTGACGGCCTGCAACGGATTCGTCCGGCCCAAGCTCGACCCGGCCGCGCTGATGGCGTGCTGTGAGGTGATGGCGCGGATCGAGGCCGAACGGTCGCGGTGCGACGAAGCGCAAGTGTGGGTCGAGCGGGCCGCCAAGCTCGCGCACCCGAGCGTCCCGGCGAACGTCGGCCTCGCCGGGCTGGCGCGCGCCCACCTTCAGCGGACGGACGACCCGCTCGCCGCGGCCGGGACCGCCCGCGAGGCGGCCGAGGTGCTGGAGGGAGCCGAGCTGCGGGTCGACGCCGGACGCGCGCGGCTGACCGCCGGCCTCGCGTACGCCGAGGTCGGCGAGCGCGAGCGCGCACGGGACGAACTGCGCGCCGCGAGCGCGCTCTTCGAGGCCTGCGGGGCGCGGACGCTCTACGCACAGGCCGTACGCGAGCTCCGGCGGCAGGGCGTGCGGGTGCCCGGCGCCACCGGCCGGGGCGCCCACGGGCTGTCCCGGCGCGAGTACGAGGTCGCCGCCCTGGTCGCCGAGGGCCACACCAACCAGCAGATCGCCGAGAAACTGTTCATCAGCGTCCGGACCGTCGAGACCCACCTGTCCCGGATCTTCACCAAACTCGCCGTCACATCGAGGGTCGGCGTGGTCAACGCGCTGGCCCGGCTCGCCGAAGACTGACCCCCGCGCGCCGCACGACCCCCTCGGCCGGCACGCAGGCGCAGGTGAGCGTAGAAGTCAGTGTTTTCCACGACACACGGGATCGGCCGCCCTCGGCATGATGAGACCCGTCCTTCCACGGGGGAGACAGACCATGGAGAAGCGCATCGCCCGATACACGCTCGAAGGCGTGCCGGACGCGCGGGCCACGATGCATCCGTTCACGACCGCCGACGGCCTCGGGCTGTACCTCACGCGGTTCCACCGCGCCGACTGCGACGACGTCGTGCTGCTTCTCCACGGGCTGACGGCGTCCAGCGACATGTTCATCATGCCCGAGCACCGTAACTTCGCCGGGTTCCTCCTCGACGAGGGCTTCAGCGACGTCTGGACGCTCGACTTCCGTATGAGCAGCCGCTTCCCGTACGACGCCGAGACCCACCGCTACACCTTCGACGACATCGCCCACTGGGACTTCCCGGCCGCGCTCGCCGAGCTGCGGTCGCACGTCGGCGACCGGCGGGTGCACGTCGTCGCGCACTGCACCGGCGGGATCGCGTTCGCCATGAGCCTGTTCGGCGGAGCGGTCGACGGCATCGCCAGCTTCACCACCAACAGCGTCTCGCTCACGCCCCGGCCGCCGACCTGGTCCCGGATCAAGCTCGCGCTCGGTCCGGCGACGGAGGAGTACCTCCTGGGCCTGCCGTTCGTCGACCCGCGCTTCGGGGACGCGCCGCCCCTCACCCGCGCATGGCTGCTCTCCCGGCTCGTGTCGCTGTTCCACCGCGAGTGCGAGGTGCGCGCCTGCCACATGGCGAGCTTCATGTGGGGCAGCGGCCATCCCGCTCTCTACGAGCACGCGAACCTCCTGCCGGTCACCCACGAACGGATGGCCGACCTGCTGAGCGCCACCGGCGCGCACTACTACCGGCACGTCCGCAAGATGGCGCGGGCCGGGCACGCGGTCAAGTACGACCCGTCCGACTCCCGCCACGCCGACCTGCCCGACGACTACCTCGCGAACGCGGCCGAGATCACGACGCCGATCCTGTTCATCGCCGGCGACCACAACCACGTCTTCCCGGACGCCAACGCGTACTGCTACAAGCTGCTGGAGGAGATCACCCCGGGCCTGCACGAGCTGGCGATCCTGCCGGGTTACGGGCACATCGACCCGTTCATCGGCAAGAACTCCCACATCGACGTGTTCCCGAAGATCGTCGACTTCCTCAAGAGAAAGGCCGCCTGACATGCACGCGGCGGAACGCGCCGACGCCGAGCACGTCGACGCGGTCGTCGTCGGGTCGGGTTTCGGGGGCTCGGTCACGGCGTACCGGCTGGCCGAGGCCGGCCGGTCCGTGGTGGTCCTGGAGCGGGGCCGTGACTACCCGCCGGGCAGCTTCGCCCGCACGCCGGCCGAGATGAGCCGTGCCTTCTGGGATCCCGCCGAGCAGCTCTACGGCCTGTTCGACGTGTGGAGCTTCCGCGGCTTCGACTCGGTGGTCTCCAGTGGGCTGGGCGGCGGTTCGCTGATCTACGCGAACGTCATGCTGCGCAAGGACGAGCGCTGGTTCGTCGACGAGGAGGCGCTGCCCGGCGGCGGGTACGAGTGCTGGCCGGTGAGCCGGGCCGAGCTCGACCCGCACTACGACGCGGTCGAGGCCATGCTCGGTGCCACGCCGTACCCGCTCGAGCATCCCGCGTTCGCCGCCACGCCCAAGACGCACGCGATGCAGGACGCCGCCGCCGAGCTCGGGCTCGACTGGCAGCTCGCGCCGCTGGCGGTCAGCTTCGCCCCCGAGCCGGGGGCCGCGCCGGGCCTGGGCCTGCCGCTGGCGGACCGGCCGTACGGCAACCTGCACGGCACGCAGCGCGTCTCCTGCCGGCTGTGCGGCGAGTGCAACATCGGCTGCAACGACGGGTCCAAGAACAGCCTCGACCACACCTACCTGTCCGCGGCCAAACACCACGGCGCCGACCTGCGCACACTGCACGAGGTGAAGGCGATCCGGCCGCGTCCGGAGGGCGGCTACGCGGTCGACTACGTCGTGCACGACCCGGAGGAGAAGGCACGCAGGCTGCCACGGCGCACGATCACCTGTGACCGGCTGGTGCTGGCCGCCGGCACCTACGGCACGTCCTACCTCCTGCTGCGCGACCGGGAGCGGTTCCCCGGGCTGAGCCAGGCGCTGGGCACGCGGTTCTCCGGCAACGGCGACCTGCTCACGTTCCTGCTCCGGGCCAAGGACCGCGCCCGCATCCGCCCGCTCGACGCGAGCCGCGGCCCGGTCATCACCAGCGCGATCCGGCTGCCCGACGAGGTCGACGGCGCCAGCGGGCGCGGCGCCTACATCCAGGACGGCGGCTACCCCTCCTTCGTCGACTGGATGGTCGAAGAGGCCGACGTCACGCACGAGATCGCCCGCATGGCCCGAGTGCTGTTCGAGCGATTCTGCGCCTTCATCTCCCACGCGCCGCAGAGCCGCACCTCCAAGGAGCTGTCGGAGCTGATCGGCGACGGGGCGCTGTCGGTCAGCTCGCTGCCGCTGCTGGGCATGGGCCGCGACGTGCCCGACGGCCTGCTCCGGCTGCGCGGCGGCAACCTCGACGTCCGCTGGAACCCCGACACCAGCGACGCCTACTTCGGCCGGGTCCGGGCCACGATGCGACGCATCGCCCATGTGCTGGGCGCGCGCTACGCCGACAACCCGATCTGGTTCCGCAAGCGGATCGTGACCGTGCATCCGCTGGGCGGCGCGCCGATGGGCCGTCATCCCGGCGAGGGGGTCTGCGACCCGTGGGGTGAGGTGTACGGCTTCCCAGGTCTTTACATCGCCGACGGTGCGGCGCTGCCGGGGTCGGTCGGCGCCAACCCGTCACTGACGATCGCGGCGCTGGCGGATCGCCTGTCCACGCGCCTGCTCGAGACGACCGGCCGTGTTCGCACGGGTCCGGTCGGGGGGTCGGTGAACGACAGTGCGTGCGAGCCGGAGAAATCTGGGGATTCCCCGGATCGCACGTCGCTGTCGTTCACCGAGGAGATGAAGGGGTTCTACACCGACGGGGTCAACGCTCCAGGGGCCGGGGAGGCAGCCGGACGGGAGGCCGGGCGCAGGCTCGGTTTCCGGCTCACCATCACGGTCGACGACGTGGAGCGTTTTCTGAAGGAGCCCGAGCACACCGCTCAGGCCGAGGGATGGATTGACGCCGCCGTCTGCGGGGGCCGGCGTCAAGTCGAGCGGGGCTGGTTCAACCTGTTCTCGCCGGGAGACGCGCCGGATCGCCGCCTGATGCGATACCGCCTGCACTTCACCGACGACAAGAACCGGCCCCGCACCCTTTCGGGGTGGAAGGACATCCGCCACCACCCGGCGAGCCGCGTCTGGCCCGACACGACCACCCTCTACTTCCGCCTGATGGAGGGGCACGTCCCGGACGGCGAAGACGACACCGCCGCCATCGCGGGCGCCGGCATCCTGCATCTGAGCGTGGAGGACTTCGCCCGTCAGCTGACGACGTTCCGCACCACCGGCCCACACGGCCCGAGCGCCCTCGAACGCTTCGCCGGCTTCTTCCTCGGCGAGCTCTGGGACCTCTACCGCCCGACCGTCTAGCCCGCGTAGTGGCGGGCGTCCCCCGGGCCGGCGAAGGGACGGATGACGGCCCCGTCCACACCCGCGCCGTCGAGCACGGTCAGCTGCCGGACCAGGCTTTCGGCCCGGGTGTCTCGTTGTGCACGGTCCGGACGCGGGGGCGTTCCGTCTCGGGCCCGGCGCGGTCGGCGCACACCGGGGACGAGGTGCGGCACCATGCTCACGGTGGTCCGCGCCGCCGGTGCGGGTGCGGCAGCCGAACTCGGTGACGACGACCGGTTTTCCCTTCGCCGACCAGTGCTCGCGGATCTCGCCGTACCGGTCCCAGTAGTGGTGCACGCCGATGATGTCGAACGATCTCCGGTCCACCGGCTCGGACGGCACCGCTCAGGAAGGTTCTGAGGTAGGGGTTCCGCCGGAGGCCATCGGATCGGCCGAGGCGTGGCGGACGCGGCTCCGAAAGGTCCGGGCCGGGCCGGATCCCGCGCATGAACAGGCTGAGTTCGGTACCGACGCTGAACACCGCCGAGCCCGGCCTTCGCCGGTCCAACGTCCGCGCCGCGCGGCGGTGGCCGTGACGCATCCCAGGGTCGTCGCCGGGTCGCGGCCCCACGTGAGAGCCACACCTCCAGGCCGAGGTCCAGCGCGACCTCGCCGGCGTCACCGCCCTCGCCGCATCCCAGGTCCAGCGCCCGTCCCGGCGGCAGGTCGGAGACCCACCAGCCGGTCCAGCGCGCGGCCGCAGATCTTCACGGCCGTGCAGTGGAGGTCCTCGGCGCAGCTCGCGCCGGACGAGATCGGGATGGTCGCCAGTCGCCGTACATCACGCGGCCGACGTCGTAGGGCACCCCTTGCGTCTCACGCGCCGAGGTCCTTCCGGCCGACGGCCATCATCTTCGGGATCGCCTGCCGCGTCACGCCCAGCTCACGGGCGAGGTACGCCCGCTTGAACCCCTCCGCCGGCAACCGCTCCATGATCCGGCGGCGCTCGCGGGCCGGCTCCTGCGTGATCCGGGCGTGTTCGATCGCCTGGTCTCGCATCTCTTTCAGCCGGGCGATCAGCTCGGTCTGTGCCGGCGTCTCGATGACCGACAGCATGGGAGTCGTCAGGAGTTCAGCGGACCGTCGACGGCGAAGACCTTGCCGGGGTTGAAGATGCCCGCCGGGTCGAGAGCCTGCTTGATCGCGCGATGCATGTCGAGGACCACGGGCCCGGCCTCGTCCTCCAGACCGCGGCGCTTCAGCAGGCCGACGCCGTGTTCGCCGGTGACCGTACCGCCCAGGTCGATCGCCTCGTCGATGATCCGCTCGAACGCCGCCTGGGCGCGGAGGCGCGCGGGTTCGTCGTCCGGGGAGGTGATCATCAGGGGGTGCAGGTTGCCGTCACCGGCGTGGGCGATGTTGGCGATGTGGGTGTCGTGCTCGCCGGCGATGCGTTCGATGCGCGCCAGCATCTCCGGGACGAGCATCTTCGGCACGCAGATGTCCTCGGAGAGCACCGGGCCGAGGCGTTCGAGCGCCGGGTACGCGAGGCGGCGCGCGGCGAACAGCGCCTCGGCCTCCTCCGCGTCCGTCGACCGGGCGCTCCACGTCGCGCCCACCGACTCGAAGCAGGCCAGCATCGCGTCGGCCTCCTCCTCGCCGGCCTGGCCGGGAGCGTCACACCGGCCGAGCAGGAGCACGTCCCCGCCGTCCGTGAGCCCCATGTTGCGCCACTCGTCCACCGCGCGCAGGCAGTGCCGGTCGATCAGTTCGAGCGCGCTCGGCACGATCCCGGCGGCGGCCACCGCGGCCACGGCCTCACCGGCGGTGACCAGCGAGTCGAAGTACCCGACGACCGTACGTTCGGCCGCCCGCGTCCCCCGCAGCCGTACGGTGATCTCGGTGATGATCCCGAGCGTCCCCTCGGAGCCGACCATGAGCCCGGCCAGGTCGTACCCGGCCACGCCCTTCGCGGTCCGCCGCCCGAGCCGTACGACGTCACCGCGCCCGACGACCGCCTCCAGCCCCAGCACGTAGTCGCGGGTCACGCCGTACTTGACGCAGCACAGCCCGCCCGCGTTCGTCGCGACGTTCCCACCGATCGTCGACCACGGCGCGCTCGCCGGATCCGGCGGATACCACAGCCCGTACTCGGCGCACGCGCTCCGCAGGTCGTCGTTCACGACACCGGGCTGGACGACGGCGAGCCGCTCGTCTGGATCGATCTTCAGCACGGCGTTCATCGCCTCGAAGGAGATGACCACGCATCCGTCGAGAGCGTTGGCCCCACCGGAGAGCCCGGTACCCGCACCCCGCGCGACGACCGGAACCCCGCGCGCGGCACAACGAGCCACCACCTCACGGACGTCGGCCGTCTCACGCGGCCGCACCAGCGCCGCCGGCCGCCCGTACGGCGCCCATTCCGCCTCATCATGTGCGTACGACGCCAGCACGTCGGCGTCCCGCACCACCCGCCCGGCGGGCAGCGCACGCTCCAGCTCGGCCACCACTTCTTCGGACATCACCGCCATAAGGGGCACCTTATTCGACCGCCCCCTCGAAACCCGGCGAGCGCCCGCTACACCTCGGGACCACAAGCGGCCGATGCGCTCGCGCAGAACCCTCAATATCCCTACTATCTAGGTCGACAAAGACTACATAATGAGGATCGCGGCATGGACCTGAGAGATGAGGCCGCCTACGACCGACTGCGCGCCGCGCAGTGGCGGGCACGAACTGCGATGTCCCGCAGAGCCCTGTTGCGCATATCCGCCACCGCGGGTCTCGGCGCGGCGGTCGGCGGCATGGCACCGCGTCCGGCGGTGGCCACCGCCGCCGGGCCGATCGTCAAACCACTGCCACCCGAGCTGTTCGTCGTCTACGGCAGCAACGCCGAGATGCGCTGGGAGGCGATGCGCGGCCAGGGCTACCACACCCCGATCGACCGGTTCTTCGTCCGCGACCACACCAGCACGCCTCTGATCGACGTACGGAGCTGGCGGCTGCGGCTCTTCGGCAGCGGCCTGCACGGCTCCCCCACGCTCGACCGCGCCGTCGAGTTCTCCTACGAGGACCTGCTCGGCCTGCCGGCCAGGGAGATCAGCGCGTTCATAGAGTGCACCGGCAATGGCCGCAGCTTCTACACCACCCAGCAGAACCAGCAGGTCAGCGGCACCGCATGGAAGCTCGGTGCCATCGGCGTCGCACGCTGGCGCGGCGTGCCGCTGTCGGTCGTGCTCGACCGCGCCGGCCTGACGAAGCACGCCGTCGACGTCATGCCGCGCGGCCTCGACCCCGACTATGTCGACGCCGGGACGAACCACGGACGGGTACGCCGCCCGATCCCGGTCGCCAAGGCCCTGGACGACGCGCTGCTCGCGTACGAGATGAACGGCCGGATCCTGCCGCCCGACCACGGCTTTCCGGTACGCCTGGTGGTGCCGTCGTGGGTTGGCATCTCCTCGATCAAATGGGTCGGTGACATCGAGGTGTCCGACGCCCCGCTGTTCTCGCCCTGGAACACGCAGTACTACCGCCTGTTCGGACCCGGCTATCCCCCCGAGGGCAGCGCCCCGGTCGCGCGCCAGGTGATCAAGAGCGCCCTCGAGCTGCCGTGGAACGCGACCCTGAGCGCGGGCCGTACGACCGTGCTGCACGGCCGGTCGTGGTCCGGCCATGGACCGGTCCGCCGCGTCGAGGTGAGCACCGACGGCGGCACGAGCTGGCAGCGCGCCCGCACCCACGGGCCGGAGAGGCCCGGGGGATGGCTCCGCTGGGAGTTCCCGTGGCGCCCCGACGGCACCGGGCCACGGACGCTGCTCGCACGGGCGACGGACGCGGCGGGTACGACCCAGCCGGATACCGCGCAGTACAACACGCTCGGCTATCTCTTCGACGCGGTCGTGCAGCACCCGGTCACCGTGGCCTGAGCTGGTCTGAGCCGAGGGAACGGCCGACGGTATCGGAGGCGTGCCTCTGGCCGGGGTACGGGTCCGCCGCTGCGACGCGGCGCTGCCGGCGCACGCCGTCGCGGGCGTCCGGCACCGCCGAGCACTATCGGACGTCGGCGCCGATCATCTTGTCCGTGCGCGACCGACACGCCGGGGCTCGCGTGCGCGGTGCCCTCGCCTCGACGGCGTGGCCCACGCGCCGGAGCAGGGCATGATCAACGGCGAGGCGGAACGGCACGTCTGTCTCACCCGCCGGACCGATCCCCTGTCGTCGGTCTGGCCGGCATGGCGAGAACCCCATGGGGCGCTTCTCGCCTCGGTGACGGCGTGCGCGTTCGTGTGGCGGCGCCGTGTCAGGGCGTCGTGAAGGCCGGGTTGGTGCGCAGGCGGCCGACGCGGCGGGGTTTGCGTCGCGAGGTGTTGCTGCGGACCTCCGGAGCCCGGTGTTCCAGCGCGGCGCGGAGCTGCGCGCGGCCACGGTGAATGCGGCTGCGCACGGTGCCCATCTTGACGCCGAGCGTCGCGGCGATCTCCTCGTACGACAGGCCCTCGATGTCGCACAGGACCACCGCGGCGCGGTATTCCGGGGCGAGGGCGTCGAGTGCCGTCTGGATGTCGCCGTCGAGGTGCTGGTCGTCGTACGCCTGCGCCGGGCTGGGCTCGCGGCCGCGCAGCCGCTCGGCCGCGTCGTCGGCGAGACCTTCGAAGCGGATGCGCTGCTTGCGGCGGACCTGGTCGAGGAACAGGTTGGTCGTGATGCGGTGCAGCCAGCCTTCGAACGTGCCGGGAGTGTAGTTCGACAGAGACCGGAACACCCGGACGAAGACCTCCTGCGTGAGGTCCTCGGCGTCGTGCTGGTTTCCGGTCAGCCGGTACGCCAGGCGGTAGACGCGCGCGGAGTGTTCACGCACGATCCCGTCCCAGCTGGGCGGCGTCCATGCCGCCGAGTCAACCTTCACCTGTCACCCCCGAGAGTGGTGTGTACGTCAGAGTCTTGCGGGTGGGAGGTAAGAGCGATGTAAGGCCGCCGATTCCTTCTCACGGTCTCAAGCATGGCAGCGCACACCTCCTCTAACGTCGCCCGTCAGACGGGTCTTGGACGGGCCCTCGTCCACCGCGGGGCGGAGAGGGTACGCGTGCCGCTTCATCCTCTGGAAGTAGAGGCACACGCATCCCTACCACCTCTTGATACGTCCGAAGTCCGCGAAAGGTTCACCGACTCGTGATCAAACTTTGACACAAGAGTTCCCCGAGGTCTCACAACCAAAGCGACGAACCGCCAGTACCCACGCAAGCGACTCCCATACCGAGAACCTCTGGCGAATCCCCGCACAGCTCGGCGGACGAAATCAGGAGTCCCATCGAGTCACCCTTGAGGCCGGCGAGCGCAAGCGAGACGAAAGTACGGTGAGTAACCGGCCCAGGGAACCGGGGGAATCCTCGCCAGAGCCGGCAAGCCAGAGGACGGCGAGCAACCGGCGCGAGGGGCGCGGGGCGAAGCCCCGCATCGGGGGTTCCAGGGGGTCGCCCCCCTGGACAAACACAACGGGCCCGAGCGAAGCCGGGCCCGAAAGGGACGGCGAGCGCAATGACTCGCCTCGCTCCCCCGACTGGACTCGAACCAGTAACCTGCCGGTTAACAGCCGGCTGCTCTGCCAATTGAGCTACGGAGGATCGCGTGACGGCCGCTTCGCGGCGGTCGCCCCGACGGCTTCCAAGGTTAGCGTATTCCAGGGGTGCTCGTTTCCTCCCCGACTGTCAGAGCGGGCGGGGGGTATGTCTTAACTCGACCGGTAGAGGAGATGGCCATGAAGTATCGCTTTGGGTTCCTCACGGGAGCAGCCGTCGGATACGTGCTGGGCACACATGCGGGACGAGAGCGCTACGAGCAGATCAAGCGGCTCTCCCGGCGTGTCGCGGAGAACCCCACCGTCCAGGAGGCCGCCGGCATCCTGCGTGCCCGGGCCAGCGAGCTGGCCGGTACGGCCCGGCAGAAGGTGGGCGACAAGGTGTACGACCGGGTCCCCGGCATCCGCCGGAACCGCCAGGACACCGCCGGCATCAGCTGACCCCGAAGCAGCCCGGCCGGCGGATCCCCACCGATCGTTCCTGACCCGGCAGGCTCGGGAAGGACCCCGATGCGGGGTCCGCCGGCTCACCCACTCTCAAACGCCCCCACCCCGATCCGGCACCTACGGCACGGACCCGTAGCCCGGCCCACCCCACGCCCCGCCGTTGAGGCGGACGGACGCGCCCACCCGCTTGAGCTCAGGCGCTCGGCCGTGGCGTGAAGACGCCGAAGTGGTCGCCGGTGGTGTCGCGCAGCCCGGCCCGGCGAACCCACGCCTCACCCCGACCCGGCAACCGACTTCCCCCCGATCCGTTAGGCATGGCCTCAACCGGATCTCGCAGCCTCAGACGGCTCGGAACACGACCGAACGGCTCACCTTCCAACAGGTGCACCTCGCCCCGCCCCAGCACATCCGGCACGGGCCCCGAACACGGCCCGCCCCTCAGCGGACCTCCGCCTCACCCCGATCCGCCAGGCTCGCGTTGCACGGGTCCGCCCCACCCCGGCCCCGTACGAGCGGCGCAGCTCGAAACACGGCCCGCCCCTCAGCGGAACTCCGCCTCGCCGCGATCGCCGGCCGCTGCCTCAACCGGATCCGCAGGGTGGAACAAGGTCGACCGGCTCGCGTTCCACAGATCCGCCTGCCCCCGATCCGATCGGCGAGTGTGCTCGGCCGCGCGCCTCCGGCGAATCGGCTCCGCGCCCGGACGGCCGTCCTGTCTCCGCTGAGCCTCTGAAGATCACTCGAGGCACACGGACACCCACAGCACGCCCGTCGGCAAGCAGGGAGGCTTACAGGCCCGTCTGGCGGCGGATCTCCTCCATCGCCTGTTCTGCCTGGGCGAGCAGGCCCGGGTCGGAGGGGTCCAGGCCCGAGTCGAAGACCAGAGTCCAGCGGGGGTCGCCGCTGCCCTTCGCCGGGCGGCGGGCGGCGATCCGCACGCCGCCGCCCCCGGGCAGTTTCACGTGGGTGCTCACCACGACCGTCGCGGTGACCCGTTCGCGTACCGTCTCCGGGACCGAGCCGGGCTCGGACAGGTGGACCGAGTGTCGTCCGCCGCCGACCTCGCGTACGGCGAGGACGCCGTCTCTCCACGCGGCCTGTTCGACGCGTTCCCACGGCAGGCGGGTGAAGGCCGCGCCGTCCTGGAAGTGCAGTGCGGCGTCGGTCGCGACCGTGTCACCGCTGACCGCCAGGACCCGTTCGCCTCTGCCGAGGGTCAGGCCGTCGGGCAGGTTCCGCCGCCGTGTCAGTCGCATGCGCTCACGCTACCGTCCCTTTACCGGCGAGCGGCGATCATGTCGGCACAGCGACCTCACCGGCACCGCCGCGAGCCGAGCAGGTCGAGTACGAGCGCGGCGGACCAGCTGAAGTCGTGGCTGCCACGGCCGGTGCCGTCGAACGGGTCGAAGCACTCACGGAACCCCGACTGGCGCACCAGGCGCAGGGTCGAGCCGAGCAGCAGGTCCGCGACCGCGTCCAGGTGGTGGGTGAGCGCGCCGAGCCACACGAGCCAGTTCGTGTTCACCCAGGTCGGGCCCCGCCAGTACGCCCCGCGGTCGAACACCGCCGACTGAACGTCGCACGTCGGCACCGGATAGCCCGTCGCGCCGGCGAACCGCGCGGACAGCAGCAGCTCGGCCAGGCTCCGTACGATCGCGGCGGGCAGTTCCGGGTCCAGCAGCGGCACGAACCCGGCGACCGTCGCCGCGGGAATGAGCTCGTCCGTACGGACGTCGCGGGCGCGGAAGCACCCGCCGTCCCACAGCCGGTCGAGCATCGCCCCGTGGATCCGCTGCGCCGCCTCGCGGTGCGGTCCCGGGTCGGCGCCGGCGAGCTCGGCGACCTCGGCGAGGGCGTGGGTCGAGGCGAGGAGGACCGCGTTGAACAGCGGATCCTCCACGACGAACGGGTGGTCGTCACGTAGGTACTCCGCCCGGTATCCGGCGTCGCGCATCGACCGTACGAGCGACACGTGCCGGTCGGCGACGGCTCCGTCCGGACTCTGCGTACCCGAGAACGGTGACCGGGGCGGGTCGACGGCCTGCAGCGGCCGGTCCCAGGCCGGGCTGTTCTCCAGCCCGGACTCCCACGGATGGCAGAGGCTGACCAGCCCGAACCCGGCGACGTCGCGCTCGCGTTCGAGGTAGGCGTGCTGGGCCGCGAGCCGGGGGTACAGGCGGGTCAGGAACGCCTGGTGCTCGCCGGTGCCCTGCGCGAGGCGCAGCGCGGCGAGCGCCTGCAACGGCGGCTGGGCCAGCCCGGAGGTCTCGACGCCGCGCGGGGCGTCCGGCTGGGCACCGCTGCGCCAGAACTCCGGCCCCGGGAAGAAGGCGTTGCCCGACACGCCGGAGCTGAACACGATGTGCGGCACGAGGCCGGTCGCCCACTGCCCGCGGAACAACGACAGCAGCTCGATGCAGGCCCGCTCGGGCCGGTGCCGGGCCAGCCCCAGGCTGACGAAGGCCGAGTCCCAGCTCCACTGGTGCGGGTACAGCCCCGGCGCGGGAACGGTGGCCGTGCCGGTCCAGTTCGCGTCGAGCACGCGTGCGGCGGCCTCCCAGACGGCCGTCTCGTCACCCATGAGCCGCAGCCCCATTATCACAGCGTACGGAACGCCCGGACCGTCGGCGATGCCCGATCCGCCCAAAGTCCCGGAAAGAGGCGGGAACGACCCGCGTCACCCGCCGGGCGGCCTCAGGCGAAGAGCGTCTCGCCCCAGTAGCCGCCCTTGCGCGGGCCCGGTGGGCAGGCGAAGACGCCGGAGCCGACGTGCTGGACGTACTGGTTCATGTGGTCGTTGCCGGCGAGCCTGTTCTGCAGCGCGACGAACTGCTTGCGTGGGTCGCGCTGGTAGGCGATGAAGAACAGGCCGGCGTCGAGGCGGCCCAGCCCGTCGCTGCCGTCGGTGAACGAGTAGCCGCGGCGCAGGATCCGTACGCCGCCGTTGCTGTCGGGGTGCGCCAGGCGTACGTGCGAGTCGGCCGGCAGCTTGGCGAGGGGCACCGGGTCGTGCTCGTGCTCGGCGCCGTACGGGTTGCCCTCGCCCTTGGTGCGGCCGAAGGTGTCCTGCTGCTCCTTGAGCGACGTGCGGTCCCAGGTCTCGATGTGCATGCGGATGCGGCGGACCACGACGTACGACCCGCCGGCCATCCAGGGCACGCCGTCCTTGGCCGAGGCCCAGACGTGCTGGTCGAGCGCCTTGTCGTCATCGCCGGAGATGTTGCGGGTGCCGTCCTTGAAGCCGAACATGTTGCGCGGCGTCTGCTGGTCCGGCGTGGTGGAGGACGTCTTGCCGAAGCCGAGCTGGGACCAGCGCACCGCGACGACGCCGAACCCGATCCGGGCCAGGTTGCGGATCGCGTGCACCGCCACCTGCGGGTCGTCGGCGCAGGCCTGGACGCAGATGTCGCCGCCGCTGCGGTCGGGGTCCAGGGCGTCTCCGGGGAAGTGCGGCAGGTCGGCGAGCGCGGCCGGACGCCGCGCCTTGAGCCCGAAGCGGTCCTTGCCGTCCTTCTCGAACAGCGTGGGGCCGAAGCCGACGGTGAGGGTGAGGCGCGCCGGAGGCAGGCCCAGGGCCTCGCCGGTGTCGTCGGGCGGCGACTCGGGCAGCCCGCCCGCCGCCGAGCCGTACGGGCGGCCGCCGGTCAGCGCGGCGCCGGCCGCGGTCCACTCCTTGAGCATGCGGATCAGGCGGTCGCGGTCGTCGGTGACGACGTCGAAGGCGGCGAAGTGCAGGCGGTCCTGCACGGGCGTCGCGATGCCGCTCTGGTGCGCGCCGAAGAACGGGACCGCCCCGTCGTCGGCGGGCTGCTCGACGGCCTGCGCGACGCTGACCAGGCCGGCACCGGCCGCGGCGCCCGCGGCCAGCGACACACCCGAGTAGGCGAACAGCCTGCGTCTGGATACCTCGGTCACTTGGCGACCACCCCCGCGAGCTTCGACAGCGGCTCGGCCAGTGCGTTCACCTCGTCCGACAGCTCCTTCCGCTGATCCTTGCCGACGGTGTCGTAGGAGACGTACCCGTCGCCCTTCTCGTACTTGGCCAGCAGCTTCTGCACCTTGGCGAACTCGTCGGTCAGGTCCGAGGCCAGGTCGGCGTCCCGCTCCTGCACGACCGGCTTGAGCAGCTCGAACGCCTTCTGCGCCCCGTCGACGTTGCCCTTGAAGTCGCTCAGGTCGGTGTGGGAGAAGGTGTCCTCCTCTCCGGTGACCTTGCCGGTGGCCACCTCGTCGAGCAGTTCCTTGGCGCCGTTGGCCATCGACGTGGCGGTGATCGACGCGGTGCCGACGCGGGTCTTGAGCGTCTCCAGGTCCTTGACGAGCTGGTCGGCGTACGGGCCCTCCCCCTTGAGCGACTTGGTCTTCCAGAGAGCCTTCTCGATCTGGTGCCAGCCGGTCCACTTGTCGCCCTGCTTGAGGTCCGCCTCGCGGTTGTCGACCTTCGGGTCGATGTCGCCGAAGGACTCGGCCACCGGCTCGATGCGCTCCCAGCCGACGCGTGAGGGCGCGAACTCCGCCTTGGCGCCGGCGATGTCGCCCTTGGACACCGAGGCGGCGAACTTCTTGGCCTTGGCGAGGGTGTCGTCGACCTGCTCGCCGACATAGGTGCGGTACGAGGCGACGGCGGCGTCCAGGCGCGGGTCGGTCGCTTTCCCCTCGCCGGTCACGGTGAAACTCTGCGACGGCCCCTTGCCGGTCATCCCGG
This sequence comes from Actinoallomurus sp. CA-142502, assembly GCF_050936355.1. Lineage (NCBI taxonomy): Bacteria > Bacillati > Actinomycetota > Actinomycetes > Streptosporangiales > Thermomonosporaceae > Actinoallomurus > Actinoallomurus sp. CA-142502. Next base: position 3,696,394 of record NZ_JBNJMY010000001.1, on the reverse strand, counting down.
CGCTGCACATCACCTTGTACGTGCCGGCGGCGAGCGTGACGGTGATCTCCGCGCCGGTGCCCGGGCCGATGTTCTCTCGCTCGGAGACGATCTTGCCGTCGGGCGCGAGGATCTCCAGCTCGTTGACCTGGGAGCCCTTGTTGGTGACCTTGAAGGTGGTGGCGCCGGCCGTACCGCTCTTGGTGCCGACCTCGCAGGAGGAGTCCGTGGCGGTGACCGAGATCGCGCCGCTGCCTCCGCCGGCCGCGTCGTCCTTCCCGCACGCCGACAACAGGGACAGCGAGGCGACGACCGCCCCCGCAGCGGCGATCAAGTGGGCAGGACGCATGCGGTCTCCAGCGTGAGGGAAATGGTTAGGACTGCCTAAGTTAGCCTCACCTAAGCTCGTTCCGTCAAGCCGCGCAGCTGAGGGCCGGATGCGAGCTTGCTCACTGTTCTCTTGGGGCACCGAAGCCACGAAAGAAGACAAGGGCGCCGCAAGCTCGCAAAACGGCCCCCGGCCGCCCTCGGGGGAAAGGGCGGCCGGGGGCCGTTTCGGCCTACGGTGGACCCGCGCTACTCCAGATACTCGCGGAGCATCTGGGCGCGCGTCGGATGGCGCAGCTTCGCCAGCGTCTTCGACTCGATCTGCCGGATGCGCTCCCGCGTCACCCCGAACTCCCGGCCGACCTCTTCGAGCGTCCGCGGATGACCGTCCGTCAGGCCGAAACGCAGCTGGATGATCCGCTGCTCACGGTCCGACAGCGACCCGAGGATGCCGTCGAGCTGGTCCTGGAGCAGGATGAACGCCGCCGCCTCGATCGGCACCACGGCGTCCGCGTCCTCGATGAAGTCGCCGAGGTCGGAGTCCTCCTCCCCGATCGGCGACTGCAGGGACACGGGTTCCTGGGCGACGCGCTGGATCTCGATGACCCGTTCGGGGGAAAGGCCCATCTCCGCGCCGATCTCCTCGGGGGCCGGTTCGCGACCGAGGTCCTGGTGGAGCTGGCGCTGCACCCGCACCAGCTTGTTGATGGTCTCCACCATGTGGACCGGAATCCGGATGGTCCGGGCCTGGTCGGCGATCGCTCGCGTGATCGCCTGGCGGATCCACCAGGTCGCGTAGGTCGAGAACTTGTACCCCTTGGTGTAGTCGAATTTCTCGACGGCACGGATCAGGCCGAGATTTCCCTCCTGGATCAGGTCGAGGAACAGCATGCCGCGGCCGACGTAGCGCTTGGCGATGGACACCACCAGGCGCAGGTTGGCCTCGATCAGTCGTTGCTTCGCCCGGACTCCGTCGCGGGCGAGCTGTTCGAGGTCGTCGCGTTCGCCGGGAAGGAGGATGGCCGCACCGGCCACCTTCTCCTCGGCGAACAGCCCCGCCTCGATCGATTTCGCGAGTTCGACTTCCTCTTCTGCCGTGAGTAGCGGCACGCGGCCGATCTCTCGCAGGTAGATACGTACCAGGTCGCTCGTCGGCGCGCGACGGGAGACATCATCTCCGTCGACGCGCGCCGAGTCCTCGTGTGCGCTGCTGGACTCGAGGACTTCGACACCCTGCTCTCCCAGAATCCGGACGACCCGGTCCACCGAGTCGGCCGGAAGGTCAGAGCGGTCGAGCGCGGCAGCCACGTCGTCGACTGTGATTCCGCGCTCTCTGCCGCGTGCGACGAGGTCCGCCACCTGCTCAACCGACGGCGTCTCGCTTGGCAGCACTGAAGGGCCCACGGTGACAGTGTGCGTCAAGGTGGCCGCGTAACGGGGGACCTATTTTTCGGCCACTTCCCTCACAACGACCCGATTCCACGCTCCCGCAACTTGTGTCTCTGCTGTTCAAGAGCCATGAGATCGCCGAACAGGCGGCGATGCTCCTCGCCGTGCTCGACCGGATTCAGCCGTCCTAGTTTGGACTGCAGCTTCGCGATCTCGCGGGTCACCTGCACTTCCTGCAATCTGGACAGCTGAGATTGGGCATATCGGTCGTCCGGAAGTCCGAAATAACGGAGCGGTTCGACCGCGAGGCTCGTGACCAGGCCTCTGACCTCGTCGTTCGGCGCGGCGTCCCGCAGCAGGCCGGCCCATTCCGGTCCGGTCGCGGCGGCGGTGCCCCCGAGTTCGGCGATCAGTCTGCAGACGGCCGCGTGGCCGGGAACGAGCATCGCGTCCGGAGACACGGCGTCGAAGCCGGGCCCGAGCAGCGCCGGCCGCTGCACCGCGAGCTTGAGGGTCTCCCGCTCGACCCGGACGATCGGGTCGTTCGGATCGTAGGCGGGGACCGGCGGCGGCGCCGGCGCCTCCGGAGCCTCGGCGGCGGCCCCCCGGCGACCCCGGGTGTCGCCGCGCCGGCGCGTCGCGTGCTCGCGGACCCGGCGCAGCACGAACTGCTCGTCCAGGAAGCCGGTCCACCGGTCCAGGTCGATGGCGTACCGGTCGCGCATGCCGCGGTCGCGGATGCCCGCGATGATCGGCGCGGCGGCGTCGATCGCGGCCAGCCGGCCTTCGGTGGTGTCGAGGTCGTACTTCTCGATGGTCGCGCGGATGGCGAACCGGAACAGCGGCACGCGGGACGCGACCAGGTCACGCACCGCGGCGTCGCCGTGCTTCATGCGCAGGTCGCAGGGGTCGAGCCCGTCGGGCTGCACGGCCACGAACGTCTGCGCGGCGAACTTGTGCTCGGACTCGAACGCCCGCAGGGCGGCCTTCTGCCCGGCCGCGTCGCCGTCGAAGGTGAAGATGACCTCGCCGCTCGCCTCGTCCTGGTCCATCAGGAGCCGGCGCAGGATCTTGATGTGCTCATCGCCGAACGACGTGCCGGAGGTGGCGATCGCGGTGCCGACCCCGGCCAGGTGACAGGCCATGACGTCGGTGTAGCCCTCGACGATGACCGCCTGCCGCCGCCGGGCGATCTCCTTTTTGGCCAGGTCGGCGCCGTACAGCACCGATCCCTTCTTGAACAGGGGCGTCTCGGGGGTGTTGAGGTACTTGGGGCCGTCGTCGCGCTCTTCCAGCCGCCGCGCGCCGAACCCGACGACGTCGCCCGTGAGGTCGCGGATCGGCCAGATCAGCCGCCCGCGGAACCGGTCGATCGGCCCGCGCCGGCCCTGGCTCGCCAGCCCGCCGGTGATCAGCTCCTTGTCGCTGAAGCCGCGGCCGCGCAGGTGGCGTACGAGCGCCTCCCATTCGTTGGGGGCGTATCCGACGCCGAACCGCTCGGCCTCCTCTCGCCCGAACCCGCGCTCGGCCAGGAACCGCCGGCCGATCTCGGCGGCCGGGGTGAGCAGGTGCTCGGCGTAGAACTCGGCCGCGGCCCGGTGCGCCTCGACCAGCCGGGTCCGCTCCCCCTTCTGCCGCCCGGGGACGTATCCGCCCTCGGTGTAGCGAAGCTGGATCCCCGCCTTGGCCGCGAGCCGCTCGATCGCCTCGGTGAACGACAAATGGTCGATCTTCTGAATGAAGGCGATCGCGTCGCCGCCTTCTCCGCAGCCGAAGCAGTTTCCGGTCAAAATGTTGTCTTCTAGGACAAATGCATGCCCCTCATCGACAACAGCGCAGAAAACCTCTTCGACCCGGCCGCTCTCCTCGACGGACTCGACCACCCAACTCGGGTCGCCATCGGAGCCGCGCGCGCCGGCCGCCGCGACTCCGGCGGGCACCGGCTCGGGAGAGGACGTGAGGACGTACGCGAGGCGGTGGCCCGGCGCGAGGGCCCGTGTCGTCAGTTCGCGCTGTTCACTCGCGCCGACGAACCAGCGGTGCTCGGCGGTGGCGTGGATCTCCTTGCGCCGGCCGTCGCGGCTCAGGACGATGCGCATCAGCGGCTGGACGCCGAACGAGTAGAACGGAGCGTCGCGCCACCGGCCGTCACGTCCGAGGATGCGGTGAGTGCCGCCCGCCAGCTCGCGGATCGGGCGGAGCCCCTCCCGGGTGAGCACGCGCGTCTCGCCCGCGAGGCAGTGCCACAGGCCGTTTGAGACGTTGAACGATGGGGACTTCTCATCGTGGAACGGGCAGAGGCCCTTCAGGGCACCGCCTCCGGCGTTGCGGAGCTGGACGTACTCCCCCACGACCGCGTCGATCGGTGACCGTTCGCGTACGAGTGCGATGTCCTCATCGCGGATCCGGCCTGCCACGTCGGCAGTCTAGTCGCGCCGTGCCGTACACGAGGCCGTGCCCCGCTATTCGGGGCGACTGGACAAATCACGGACTTACGAGGTGTACTGGCTCAACTTCGGTGGGCCATAACGGATTCCGCCGGCTCTTGTCATCGGGTGTACGGGGACCCCGGCGGCCGCAATCCCGCACGCGTCGGTTCGGCTATTCCCGACCGCCGCGGTGAGCATGAGGTGTCGTAAGCGATGACCGAGGTCGTTCTGGATGCGGTGAACAAGGTCTATCCGGATGGTTTCCACGCGGTCCGCGACCTGACCCTGCGCATACCCGACGGCGAGCTGTTCGTCCTGCTCGGGCCCTCCGGATGCGGGAAGTCGACGATCCTGCGGATGGTCGCCGGGCTGGAGGAGATCACCTCGGGCAGCCTCTGGCTCAGCGGACAGCTCGCCAACCATCTCCCGCCGCGCGAGCGGAACCTGGCGATGGTGTTCCAGAACGGCGCGCTTTACCCCCACCGAAACGTTCACGGCAACATTTCGTTCCCTTTGGAGGTCGCGGGCGAGAACGACTCCGACTCGCACGAGCGGATCGTCGAACTGTCGCGCGCGCTCGGCATCGAGGAGACCCTTCACCGGCTTCCGTCCACCCTGTCGGGCGGCCAGCGGCAGCGGGTGGCGATGGGCCGGGCGCTCATCCGCCAGCCCGGGATCTTCCTGATGGACGAACCGCTGTCGAACCTCGACGCCGGCCTGCGCACCGAGCTGCGCATGGAGATCGGCGCGCTCGTACGGTCCCTGGGCGTGACCACGCTGTACGTCACGCACGACCAGACCGAGGCGCTCACGCTCGCGGACCGCGTCGCGATCCTGCGGCGCGGCGTCCTGGAGGACGTCGGCACGCCGCAGCAGGTGTACGACGACCCGGCGACGATGTTCACCGCGGCGTTCCTCAGCGCGCCGCCGATCAACCTGGTCCGCGCCACGGTGCGCGCCGACCAGAACGACGGCGTCACCCTCGGCATCGGCGACCAGCAGCTGAACCTGCCCTGGTCGGACTCACGGGCCACCGCGCTGGTGTCGCAGCATGGGGCGTTCGTCACGGTCGGCATCCGCGCCGACGCGATGCGCCCGGACCCGGACGGCCTGATCTCCGGGCGCGTGCGGGCGCTGGAGTTCCACGGGCACGAGTGGCTGGCGCATGTGGAGGCGGGCGTGGTGCTCGTCGACGCGGAGACGTTCCGCGACGACGAGCCGCAGCAGACCCGGCAGGCGGGCCGGCCGGGCGTGCTCCGCCGGCTGCTGCGCACGACGGGGCTCACGGCCGAGGAGGCCCCGGTCAACCCGGTCTCCCACGGCGGCACGCACCGCCGGTCGGACCTGGTCTTCCGCATGGAGAACCGGTCGGGCATCGCGGCGGGCGACACCGTACGCCTGTCGGTCGACACCGAGCGGATGCTCCTGTTCTCCGAGGACGGCCGCCGGGTCGACAAGATCGATCGCTGACGGGTAGCGGCGACCGGCGCGGTCAGGTCGCCGGGTCCAGCCGCAGCACCGCCGTGCGGCCGACGTGCGGCAGGATCTCCTCGACCGGCGCCTCCGGCGCGAACGGCAGCAGCGGGTCGCGGTACTCCACCTGGGGCAGATAGGTCGCCAGGACGCCGGCGACACCTGGCACCGGCCTCATCGCATGCTGTGAGATTCCTCGAGGTAGGCCATGACGCCCGCCGGCTCCTCGGCGAAGAAGACCAGGTTCGCGAGGGGGCACGGCAAGAACCCCTCGTCCTCCATCCGCCGGAACTGCTCCCTCAGGCCGTCGTAGAAGCCCGCGCTGTTCAGCAGCACCAGCGGCTTGTCGGTCTGGCCGTGTTTCTTCAGCTCCAGGATCTCCGTCGCCTCGTCCAGCGTTCCGGTGCCGCCCACCATGATCACTACCGCGTCGGCCTTCTCCAGCAGCAGCCTCTTGCGCTCGGCCAGGTCTCGCGCGACGACCATGTCGTCCACGCCGGGACGCACCTTGTCGACCAGGAAACGCACCGAGACCCCCATGAGCCGTCCGCCGGCCTGGTGCACTCCGTCCGCCACGACCTTCATCAGGCCCGTGTCGGAGCCGCCCCAGACCAGGGTGTGCCCGCCCTTGCCGATGAGTTCCGCCAGCTCACGGGCGGGTCGGGTGTAGGTCTCGGAAAGGTCCGCCGCGGAGAGGAAGACGCAGATGTTCATGCGGACACCGTAGAACTCGGCCCGTTCACGGCGTGGATCCGTTTCGGCGGCGCAGTTCGTCGCCGAGGGCGCCGATGCAGTTCGCCAGCTCCTTCGTGGACATCGCGGCGGGCGGCTTGCCGCAGCCGGACACGGTCGGTGCGGTCTTCCCGCCCGGGTTCGGCGTGCTGGAGACGTTCACCGTGCGCGGGCTGGTGCGTCCGGTGATGGACAGGTCGACGTAGAACTCCGTGAGCCCCCGCCGGACCCCGTACACGCGCCACATGTCGCCGCCCAGCGGGGTGAACTCCTCCAGGCGGCCGCCGGTGTTGAGGAACGTCGGGTCGATGCCGCGCACGGCGTCGGTGGCCTTGTTCGTCAGGGCGTTGAGGTTGGCGACGTTGGGATCGCCGTCGGGCAGGACGTACAGGTCCATGGCGTTGAGGCGGCCGTCGGCCGCGGCGTCGGCCGGGGAGACGGCGTAGGCGATGAAGGCCTGGCTCTTGCTGGCGTTCGGCGTCAGCGGGGTGACGTAGTACAGGTGGTCGCCGGGGCCGCGGAGCAGGTACTCGGAGGTGTTGCCGCCCTGGACGTCGTCGACCGTGGGCTTGAACCCGAAGGACGCCCGTGACCGCCACTTGCGGCCGGCGGCCCACTCGGTGGCCTGGCGCTGCAGCACGGTCAGGCTCTCGGGGTACGCCGGGCCGGGCAGGTCGCCCGCCCGCACCGTACGGCGGTAGGCGGCGTGGACGCCGTGGTCGCCGGTGAGGACCAGCACGCCGGCGGCGGTCATGACGCTGCGGTTCTTGAACCCGATCTGCCGTTTGACCGGGATGACGATGACGGGCTTGCCGCCCTGGCAGTAGCCCCAGACGTCATTGTCGTCCCACAGCAGGTCGGGGTACTTCTCACCGAGCCAGTTGGGCAGGCTGTTGCCGCGCGCCCCGTGGAAGGCGCGGTCGAAGTCTCCCGGCGCGAAGCGGCACGCGACCTTGACGGTGTTGGAGGCCCCGTCCCAGGACGCGATGCCGTACGTCGGGGTGGCCTTGCCGGAGCCGTCGAGGACCGCGGTCCAGATGCCCGGACCGCTGTCGCCGCCGGGTTTCGGGGGCGCCCCGTACAGGTAGGTGAGGGTGTCCTCCCAGAAGTCGACCTTCGGGGCGGGCGAGGCGGCGTGGGCCATCATCTGCTGGGCCGAGGCGTAGGAGGAGGTGCGGCCCTCCCAGTCGGCGATGCCGGTCAGCTTGTCGACCTGGACGCAGCCCCGTACGTCGGCGGCACCGCGGTAGGAGCATCCGCGCTCTCCCTCCTTGGCGCCGCGCATGAGGTACCCGAGGGAGGCGGGAGGGTTCGCGCCGTCGGTGATGTGCCAGGTCGTGGCCCGGTTGTAGTAGCGGCCCTCGTCCTTGTCGTTGTCCCAGACCACCCGCAGGAACGGTACGGCCAGGACGCCGAGCGCGGCGATGACGGCCACGGTGGCGATGGCACCGGAGGAGCGGGCCCCGTTGTCGTCGGCGACCACGATGACGGCGGTGCCGATCAGGCCGACGGCGACCCAGAACCAGAACAGGCCGGTGGCGTGGCTCAGCGTGCCGCCGGGCAGCCACATGCGCTGCACGACGGTGAGCCGCCACCACTGCGACCACGTCCCCATGCCGGAGAGCCCGTACCGCAGGAGGATCCAGAACAGGAACGCGCCCACGGGCATCCAGGCCCACCAGAGCAGGAGCCCGGAGAAGCGCGCCTTGAAAAGGTTCATGTGGCCGCCTTGGGGTCGAGGGGTACGGTCCTGATCTACCACCAATGGCTCGGGAGGGCTCCCGGCGCGGGGGCCTCGTTCTTTGACCGTGCCCCGGCCTCCGGGGTTCCGGCGGACACCGTTTCCGCTGTGAAATTCCTGTTACATCGTCGGCCGGGCCATTCACCTGGTACGACGTCCGGGGTTAGCGTCCCTGTGTGCTCATCACCCCGCACGAGCAGGAACGCCTGCTCATCCACGTGGCGGCCGGTCTCGCCCGCGACCGCCGCGGCCGAGGGCTGCGGCTCAACCATCCCGAGGCGACGGCGATCATCGCCGCGTACGTCCTGGAGGGCGCGCGCGACGGCCGCGGGGTCGCCGACCTCATGGAGGCCGGCCGCACCGTGCTCACGCGCGAGGACGTGATGGACGGCGTCCCGGAGATGCTGGAGTCGGTGCAGGTCGAGGCGACGTTCCCCGACGGCACCAAGCTCGTCACCGTCCACCGGCCCATCCCATGAGCGAGCGGAGCGAGCGAATCGACAAGCACAGCCCGCTGGTGATCGCTCCTCCGACGAAGGAGGACTCATGAGCGTTCCGGGAGAGGTGGTGCCGGGTGAGGGGACGGTCGCGCTGAACCCCGGCCGTCCGCGTACGACGCTGACGGTGGTCAACACCGGCGACCGGCCCGTGCAGGTCGGGTCGCACTACCACTTCGCCCAGGCCAACGACGCGCTCGCGTTCGACCGGGAGGCCGCTCGCGGGCTCCGGCTCGACGTGCCCGCCGGCACCGCGGTGCGGTTCGAGCCGGGCATCGCCCGGGAGGTCTCCCTGGTCCCGCTCGCCGGCCGCCGGCTCGTACCCGGGCTGCGCCATGACTGAGATCTCGCGCGAGCGCTACGCCCAGTTGTACGGGCCGACCACGGGCGACCGCGTGCGGCTGGCCGACACCGACCTGTTCATCGAGGTCACCGAGGACCTGAGCCGGGGCGAGGGCGCGGGCGACGAGGCGGTGTTCGGCGGCGGCAAGGTCATCCGCGAGTCGATGGGCCAGGGTGTCGCCACGCGGGCCCAGGGCGCGCCCGACCTGGTGATCACGGGCGTCGTGGTGCTGGACCACTGGGGCGTCGTCAAGGCCGACGTGGGGGTGCGCGACGGCCGGATCGTCGCGCTCGGCAAGGCCGGCAACCCGGACACGATGGACGGGGTGCACCCGGACCTGGTGATCGGGCCGTCCACCGAGATCCTGGCCGGCAACGGCCGGATCCTCACCGCCGGGGCGGTCGACTCCCACGTTCACCTGATCTGCCCGCAGCTCGTCGCGGAGGCGCTCGGCGCCGGGGTGACGACGCTCGTGGGCGGCGGCACCGGCCCGGCGGAGGGCACGAAGGCGACGACCGTCACGCCCGGTTCGTGGCACCTGGCCCGGATGCTGGAGGCGATGGACCCCTACCCGGTCAACGTCGCGCTGCTCGGCAAGGGCAACACCGTGTCGGAGGAGGCCATGTGGGAGGCGCTGCGCGGCGGCGCGTCCGGCTTCAAGCTGCACGAGGACTGGGGGTCGACCCCGGCCGCGATCGACGCGTGCCTGCGCGTCGCCGACGCCTCCGGCGTGCAGGTGGCGCTGCACTCCGACACCCTCAACGAGGCCGGGTACGTCGAGTCGACGCTGAACGCGATCGGCGGCCGGTCGATCCACGCGTACCACACCGAGGGCGCGGGCGGCGGGCACGCTCCGGACATCATCACGGTCGCCGCGCACCCGAACGTCCTGCCGTCCTCGACCAATCCGACCCGGCCGCACACGGTGAACACGCTCGACGAGCACCTCGACATGCTCATGGTGTGCCACCACCTCAACCCGTCGGTGCCGGAGGACCTGGCGTTCGCCGAGTCGCGGATCCGCCCGACGACCATGGCTGCCGAGGACGTCCTGCACGACCTGGGCGCGATCTCGATGATCGGCTCGGACTCCCAGGCGATGGGCCGCATCGGCGAGACCGTGATCCGCACCTGGCAGACCGCGCACGTCATGAAGGGGCACCGCGGCGGGCTCGACGACAACCTGCGCGCCCGGCGCTACGTCGCCAAGTACACGATCTGCCCGGCGATCGCGCACGGCCTGGACGCGGAGGTCGGCTCGGTGGAGGTGGGCAAGCTCGCCGACCTGGTGCTGTGGGAGCCGGCGTTCTTCGGCGTACGACCGCACGTGGTGCTCAAGGGCGGCATGATCGCCTGGGGTCAGATGGGCGACGCGAACGCCTCGATCCCGACGCCGCAGCCGGTGTTCCCCCGGCCGATGTGGGGCGCCACGGCGGCGCCCGCCACCTCGGTGCACTTCGTCGCGCCCGCGGCCCTGGACGACGGCCTGGCCGACCGGCTGGCCGTACGGCGGCGGCTCGTCGCGGTCGGCGACACCCGGCGGCTGGGCAAGGCGGACATGCCGCTCAACGACGCGCTGCCCGAGATCAAGGTCGACCCGGACACGTTCACCGTGACCGTCGACGGCGACGAGGTCGAGCCGGCGCCCGCGGCCGAGCTGCCGATGGCCCAGCGGTACTTCCTGTTCTGATGGACGCCGCGCTGCTCCTCCTCGCCGACTCGCGGCTCCCCGCGGGCGGGCACGCGCACTCCGGCGGGCTGGAGCCGGCCGTCACCGCCGGGGTCGTACGGGACCTGCCCACGCTGGCGGACTTCCTGCGCGGCCGGCTGGCCACCGCGGGCCTGGTCGCGGCCGGGCTGGCCGCGGCGGCGTGCGCGGGCGGCCGGCCGGGGCTGGACGCCGAGGCGGACGCGCGCACGCCCTCCCCGCGCAGCGGCACGCGTCGCTCGCGCAGGGGCGGGCGCTGCTGCGGGCCGCGCGCGCCGCCTGGCCGCACCCGGCGCTGGAGGAACTCGGGCCGTCGCACCATCCGGTCGTGCTCGGCACCGTCGTCCGTGTCGCGGGCGGCACGCCCGCGCAGGCCGCGGCGATCGCGGCGTACGGCGCGGTGACCGGGCCCGCCTCGGCGGCCGTGCGCCTGCTCGGCCTCGACCCGCTCGGCGTCCAGCGGGTGCTCGCGGACCTGGCCGGGCGGATCGACGCGACCGCCGCCGAGGCCGCCGAGAGCGTACGGGCGGGCGTCCTGCCCGCGGCGTCCGCGCCCGCCCTCGACCTGTTCGCCGAGCTGCACCGGCAGGCCGACCTGCGCCTGTTCGAATCCTGAAATCGGGGGGATCTTGTCATGGGACTCGACCACAGCCACGACACCGTTGCGGCGGAGCCGCACCGAGAGCTCCGTGAGGCGAAGCCGCACCGGGCGCTCCGGCTCGGCATCGGCGGGCCGGTCGGCAGCGGCAAGACCGCGCTGACCGCCGCGCTGTGCCGCCTGCTCCGCGACGAGCTCGACCTGGCCGTGGTCACCAACGACATCTACACGACCGAGGACGCCGACTTCCTGCGGCGCAACGCCGTGCTGGACGACGACCGGATCGAGGCGGTCCGCACCGGCTGCTGCCCGCACACGGCGATCCGCGACGACATCTCGGCCAACCTCGACGCGGTGGAGCTGCTGGAGGAACGCCACGGACCGCTCGACCTGGTCATCGTCGAGAGCGGCGGCGACAACCTGACCGCGACGTTCAGCCGCGGGCTGGCCGACCGGCAGATCTTCGTGCTGGACGTGTCCGGCGGCGACAAGGTGCCGCGCAAGGGCGGCCCCGGCGTGACAACGGCCGACCTGTTGGTGGTGAACAAGATCGATCTCGCCCCGCTGGTCGGCGCCGACCTCGACGTGATGGCCCGCGACGCCGAGCGTGTACGCGGCGGTCTGCCGATCGCGTTCACGTCGCTGCGCGAGTCGCCGGACGTGCCGGAGGTGGCCGACTGGGTGCGGAGCGCCGTACGGGAGCGGACCCCGGCGTGAACTTCGCGTCGCGCGCGGCGGTGGCCGCGGTGCGGGCACCGGACGGCCGGACGCGGGTGACCCGGCTCCGCTCGGACGGTCCGCTCGCGCTGCGCGAGTCGGGCGGCGCGGTGTACCTCGTGGGCGCGGGCGCGGGCCCGCTCGGCGGCGACGACCTGGAGCTGACCGTCGACGTCGGCCCGGACGCGTGCCTCGCGGTGCGCTCGGCCGCCGCGTCGCTGGTGCTGCCGGGCCGCCGGCCGGGCCCCTCCCGGCTGGCCGTACGGGCCCGCGTCGCGGCGGGCGCGCGGCTGGTCTTCGAGCCGGAGCCGGCCATCGCCGCCGCGGGCTGCGACCACCGGGCCCTCGCGGAGGTGACCCTGGAGCGCGGCGCGACGCTGACCTGGCGCGAGGAGATCGTCCTCGGCCGCCACGGCGAACGCCCGGGCCGCTACGTGAGCCGCTTCGACGTGACGTACGACGGCCTGCCGCTGCTGCACCACGAGTTGCGGGTGGACGAGAACGCGACCAGCGCCGCCGTCCTCGGCGCCGCGAAGGCGGCGGGCACGGTCCTGCTCGCGGGAGAGGACCTGGCGCGGGAGCCGTACGCCGCCGGGGGCCTGGGGGTACTGCCGCTGGCGGGCCCGGCGGTGCTGGTCACGGCACTCGCCGAGGACACCGTACGCCTCCGCGACCGGCTGACCCGCGGAACCGCCGAGGCGCGACTCGCCGCCGGGATCGAGGACCTGCCTCAAAGCCCTCCTACGACCCGTGCGGCCGTGTCGCGGGATGCAGGTGCCGTCGCAGGAACCCCGCCTGATGGCGGAGCAGGTCCGCGGTGACCGGCGAGCCGATCGCCTCGTGGCCGGCGCCGGGCAGGAGCAGCACCTCGTGCGGGCGACCCGCGGCCAGCAACGCGCCGGACAGGCGCAACGTGTTCGCCACGTGCACCTTCTCGTCCGCGAGGCCGTGCATGAGCAGCAGCGGGCGGGTCAGGCGGGGCGCCTCGGCCACCAGCGAGCACGCCTCGTACCGCTCGGGGAACGCCTCCGGATGACCGAGGAACCGCTCACGCCACTGGGCGTGGTAGAGCCGCTGGTCGGTGACGCCGGCCCCCGCCACCGCGGCGTGGAAGACGTCTGGACGGCGCAGGACGGCCAGCGCGGCGAGCGAGCCGCCGAAGGACCAGCCGCGGATGCCGACCCGGCCGGGGTCGAGGTCCGGCCGGAGCCGCACGGCCTCCCGTACCGCGGTCACCTGGTCCTCCAGCGCGGGCCCGAACAGGTCGCCGTGGACCTCGCGTTCCCAGGCGGGTCCGCGCCCCGGTGTTCCCCTCCCGTCCACGACCAGCACGGCGAAGCCCTGCTCGGCGAACCACTGCGAGACCAGGCACCGCCAGTCGAGCTCGGCGGTGACCCGCTGCCGGCCCGCGCCCGCGTACGGGTCGAGCAGGACCGGCAGCCGCCCGTCGCCGGGCCGGTGCCAGGAGGGCAGGTACAGCGCGGCCCGCAGCTCACGCGGCCCGAGCACGAGCCGCGTCGCGTGGACGTCCAGCGGCGGCCGTTCCGCCTTCGACGGAATCGGGACGGCCCGCCCCGCCCGCCGCACCTCGACCCGCCCGCCCGGCCGGTCTCCCGCCCGCGTGACGTGCACGAGCGTCCCGTCCCGTAACGTGCCCGCGTGCACGCCCGGCTCCGTGCTCAGCGGCCGGACGCCCGCTCCGGGGCGATGGAGCCACAGGTGGGTCTCGGCCGGTTCGTCGGAGGCGGCGAACAGGACGTCGTCGCCGTCCACGCCGAGCACGGCCCGCAGCTGGAGCCCCGGTGGCGTGACGGCGACTCCCCCGACGGTCAGGTGCCGGGTGCCCCGCAGGTCGGCGTGGGCGACGATCGCGCCGGACCCGGTGCGTACCGGCAGGCCGGGAACGAGCTGCACCCAGCACGCGTCGCGCTGTTCGGCGAGGAGCGTCGTCCGGCCACCGGCCGGGTCGATCCCGAAGAACCGGACGGTGCGCTGGTCGCGCGACTGCACGACGGCGTACGGGCCGTGGTCGTCCCATCCGCAGCCCGGCACGTACTCGAAGGCCCGCCGGTCCCATCGCGCCTCGGTCCGCGAGCCGTCGAGGCCGGCGATCCACAGAGTGACCTCGGGACCGGGCATGCCGGCCGCCGCGTAGCGCACGGCGCGCGGCGCGGCGGCCGGGTCGTCGGCCCGTCCGGCGACGTGCCACACCGCGACGCCCGCCGAGTCGACCCGCGTGACCAGCAACCGTTCGCCGTCCGGGTCCCACCAGAAACCGCGCGAGGCGTCCGGTGACCCGATCCCGAAGGTCACCTCCGGCCCGTCCGGCGCCGCGACCAGCCGGTCGCCGGTCCCGTCCGCCTCGATCACCCGCAGCGCGTCGCCGGAGACGTACGCGATCCGGCGGCCGGTGGGGTCGGGCCACGGGTCGGCGGCGTGGTCGCGGGCGGGCAGGCGCCGTGCGGGCCCGCCGGCGACGTTCACCGTCCACAGCCCGCCCGCCAGCGTGAACGCGACGAGCCCTCCGCTCGCGTCGGTCGCGTAGTCATCGATCCCGCGTGCCAGACCGCCCGGCTCGGCCAGCAGCCGTTCCGTCCCCGAGTCCAGGTCCAGCGCCCACAGGCAGGTCGCCGGGTCGTCGCCCGCGCGGCCGCGCAGGAAGACCACCGTCCCGCCGCCGGCGCAGACCGTGAGCCGTTCCGGGACGCCCAGCGTGAACCGCCGCGTACGGAAGATCAGGTCGGGCAGGGAGGGCTGGGTCATCGGCGCAACCCTGCCACAGCGCCCGGCGATCCGCCAGTTCCAACTGCACAGCTCCAACTGGACAGTCCAAGCTGAAGGATCTACCGTGTGGGTCATGGATGAGATCACCGCGGATGTCACCGAGTCGGCCGTCCGCGCCGCGCACGAGGTCCGGACGGTGTTCAGCCGCCTGCGCCGGAGGCTGAAGGAGTCCTATGACAACGAAGGGCTCACGCCGTCGCAGACGTCGGCGCTCAGCAGGCTGAGCAAGGAGGGTCCCGCGTCGGCGAGCGACCTGGCCGCGGCCGAACGGGTCCGCCCGCAGTCGATGGCCGCGACGCTCGCGGTCCTGGAGGAGCGCGGCCTGATCCAGCGCCGCCCCGACCCCGGCGACGGGCGTCGCCAGCTCGTCTCGCCGACCGACGGCGGACGCGCGTTCCTGGAGGACAAGCGGCGCGCGGGCGAGGAATGGCTGGCCCGCGCCCTGCAGGACGCCTGCACCGAGCGGGAGCGCGCGACCATCCTCGAGGCGATGGCGCTCCTCGACCGGCTCGTGCGCTGATGAGCACGAGAGTCACCCGACGCCCGTACACCCGCTCCCCGGAGACGTTCGACCGGCGGCTCCTCGCCCCGATGATCCTCGGATCGATCCTCAACCCGGTCAACTCCTCGATCATCGCGGTCGCGCTGGTGCCGATCGGCGCCGCACTCGGGGCACCGCCGTCACAGACGGCGTGGCTGGTCTCCGCGCTCTACCTGGCCACGTCGATCGGCCAGCCCGTGGTGGGCCGGTTGATCGACCTGTACGGCCCGCGCCTGCTGTTCCTCGTCGGCACCTCCCTCACGGGGATCGCCGGGCTCGTCGGCCTCCTCGCACCCGATCTGGGCGTGCTGGTCGTCGCGCGGGTTCTGCTCGGGTTCGGCACGTGCGCCGGCTTTCCGGCCGCGATGTCGCTCATCCGCAGCGAGGCGGAGCGGACCGGCCGGGAGAGCCCGGCCGGCGTCCTGACCGCCCTCGCGGTGTCCAGCCAGACCATCGCCGTCATCGGCCCCTCCCTGGGCGGCCTGCTGATCGGCCTGGGCGGATGGCGCACCACCTTCGCCGTCAACATCCCGCTGGCCGCGGCCGGCCTCGCCCTGGGCCTGCTGCGCCTGCCCAGGACGCCACGGCCGGAACGCGGACCGGACGACCGGTCGGGCCTGGACTTCCCGGGCATGGCGCTGTTCGCCGCGATGCTCATCTCGCTGCTGTTCTTCCTGATGAACCCGGGGCTCACCTACTGGTACCTGCCGGTGGTGACCGTCCTGGCGGCGGCCGCCTTCGCGTTCGTCGAGCTGCGGCGGGAGGAGCCGTTCATCGACCTGCGCGTCCTCGGCGGCAACCTGCCCCTGCTGGCCACGTACGCCCGCACCCTGCTGGCCTACGTCGTCTCCTACTCCTTCCTGTACGGCTACACGCAGTGGCTGGAGCAGGGACGCGGCCTGTCGTCGTCCCAGGCCGGGCTCATGCAGCTGCCGCTGTTCCTGACCGGGATCCTCGTCTCGACCACGACCGGCCGGCGCAAGGAGATCCGCGGCAAGCTCCTCGTCGGCGCCGCCTGCCAGCTCGTCGCCTGCGCGCTGCTGACCGCGTTCGGCTCGCACAGCGCGATCTGGATCCTCGTCGCGGTCGCGCTCGTCTTCGGCGTCCCGCAGGGCCTGAACAGCCTCGCCCTGCAGAACTCCGTCTACCACCAGGCGGAGCCGGCGCGCATGGGCTCCTCGGCCGGACTGCTGCGCACGTTCATGTACCTCGGCGCGATCGTGTCCGCCGCCGCCACCGGCGCCTTCTTCCCCCATCGCGCCGACACGGCCGGCCTGCACCACCTGGCCTGGTTCATGCTCGCCGTCTCGGTCTTGTTCCTGGCCATCACCGTGGCCGACCGCTCGCTGCGCCGGATCGGCCGTACGGCGCGGCCCGACTGACCCGCCCCGCTGTCACGCGAGGCGTCGATGAGAACACCCACTGGAAAGGCATCCATGAGCGACACAGCCCTGCTCGTGATGGACGTGCAGCAAGGCATCATGAACCGCGTCACGGACCCGGACTACGCGACCCGCGTGGCCCGCGCGGTCGCCACCGCCCGCGACGCGGGCGTCCCCGTCCTGCACGTGGTCATCGGCTTCCGCCCCGGCTCCCCGAAGGCGAACGAACGCAACAAGGCCTTCGGCGCCCTCCCGCCGGACGTCTTCACCGACGACGACCCGGGCAGCGCCATCCACGAGGCCGTCGCCCCCCGGCCGGACGAACCGGTGATCACCAAGAAACGCGTCAGCGCGTTCGCGGGCAGCGACCTGGAACTGGTCCTGCGCACCCACGGGATCGAGCATCTCGTCCTGACCGGCGTCGCCACCAGCGGCGTGGTCCTGTCCACCCTGCGCCAGGCCGCGGACCTGGACTACCGCCTCACCGTCCTGACCGACGCCTGCCACGACCCGGACCCGGAGGTCCACCGCGTCCTGACGGAGAAGGTCTTCCCCCGCCAGGCCGACGTCGTCACCATCGAAGAGTGGGCCAAGACCCTGACCTGACCGCTCCTTCCGCCGGGGAGACGGATCCGGCTTTCAGGTAGCCGTCTCCCCCGAGAGACCGCCCGGAGCCCTCGCCTTGGAGCCGCTCAGCGGCGGGGCGCCGACCGGATCAGGCAGCGGGCGGCGTCGCGCGCGTCGGCTCCGGGCGTGGTGTCGCCGGAGTCGATCGCCGCGACCGTGACGGCGCCCTCGATGAGCAGGAGGAGCTGCCGGGCCAGCCGTCCGGGTTCGGCCGGCGGCGGGTCGAGCTCGGCGAGGCGTTCGGCGAGCAGTTCCCGGTAGCGGTCGAGGTGCGCGCGGCCGAGGGCGGTCACCTCGGGGTCCCGGGCGCGGGTGTCGGTGACGGTGTTCACGACCACGCAGCCGTGGTAGTCGGCCTGGCCGAACCAGGTGGCGAGGAGGTCGAACACGGCCAGCACGCGCTCCTCGCCCGCGGGGGCGTCGGCGGTCTCCCGGCGCAGCCAGGCGTGCACCCGCTCGGAGCGTTCGACGAGCATCGCCGCGACGAGCCGCTGCTTGGACCCGAAGTTGCGGTAGAGGCTCAGCTTGGACGCTCCGGCCTCGGCCGCGATGTCGTTGACGCCGACGGCGTGCACACCGTGCGCGTAGAACAGCCGGGTCGCGGCGTCGAGAATGCGCGCCCGCGTCGCGGCCGGATCGAGCGGCTCACCCTTGGCGACCGGCATGACCACTTCCCGTCTCTTGTCGGACCGGTAGATGATACCGCCCGGTCCCATAGATGGTCCCAATCGGTATCATCTCTCCCATGGAGATCAACGAAGTACCGACGCGACAGGAGCCCGCCGCCGGCACGACCGGCCCGCCCGTACGGCGGCTGTGGTCGGCGGTGCTGTGCGGTTACCTGGCGTTCGGCGCGACGTTGCAGGCGTTGCCGGGCTACGTCATCGAGCGGTTCACCGGCGGCACCGTCGCCGCGGGCTGGGCGGTCGGCATCGCCTTCGCGGCGACCGCGCTCGGCCGGCCCTGGGCCGGGCGGGCCGGAGACGCCGGCCGTTCCCGTCCGGTGGTGCTGGCCGGTGGGCTCCTGATCGCCCTCGGTGCGCTCGGGCACCTCCTCGCCCCGGACCTGGCCGTACTGCTGCTCGCACGGGTCGTCATGGGGGCCGGCGAGGCGGCCGTGTTCTCGGCGGCGTTGCCGTGGGTCCTCACCGGAACGCCGCCGGAGCGGCGCGGCCGGGTGGCGGGCTGGTTCGGGCTCTCCATGTGGGGCGGGCTCGCCGCGGGGCCGCTGGTCGCGATCGCGGCCGGTTCCGGCGGGCCGCGCGCGGTGTGGTGGACCGTGCTTGGCCTCGGCCTGGCCTGCGCGCTGCTGGTCGTCACCACCGGGCCCCAGCCCGTGCACGAGGACCGGCCCGCGTTCCGGCCCCGCGGCGTCCGCGACCTGGTGCCCGCCGGAGCGGTGCTGCCCGGCCTCGGGCTCGGGCTCAGCGCGTACGGCTACGGCACCGTCACCACGCTGCTCGTGCTGTACCTGACCTCGGGCGGGCACGGCGGGCAGAACGCCGCACTCGCCGTCTTCGCCGGGGCGTTCCTGGTCACCCGCTGGCTCGGCAGCCCCCGGGTGGACCGCCACGGCGGGACGCGAGTCGCGCTCGTCGTCCTGACGATCGAGAGCGCCGGCCTTCTCCTGGTCGCGCGGTCGCCGGATCCGGTGACCGCGCTGCCGGGAGCGGCCCTCGTCGGCGTCGGGCTGAGCCTGATGTTCCCCGCCACCGTCGCGATGACCCTGGCCCGCTCCGGGCCGGTGCGCCCGGGCGTCTCGGTCGGGCTGACGACCAGCTTCTGGGACCTCGGCATTCTCGTGGCCGGACCCACCGCCGGCCTGATCAGCGCCCACGTCGGCGACCGGGCCGCGTTCCTCACCGCCGCGGCGGCCGCCGCCCTCGCGCTCGTCGTCACCTTCGCCCTCCGACGCGAGGCGGCCCCGCGGAAAATCGGGTGCGGCGCGTGCGCGTCCGGCCTACGGTCCGGCACATGAGCGAGACCGGCCGTCCCTGGCGTGCGCGCGTCCCGGAGGTCGTACGGAACAAGGCGCTGGCGTCCGGTGCCACACGGTGGCTCGAGGAGCTTCCCTCGCTGGTCGCGGACCTGTCACGGGAGTGGGACATCGGCGTGGGCGCGCCTTATCCGGACGCGACCGAGGCGCTCGTGTCCGAGGCCACGCTGGCCGACGGCACACCCGCCGTGCTGAAGCTGTGCGTTCCGCGCGTCGTCGAGGCCGCCCGGAACGAGATCACCGTGCTGCGCCTGACCGGCGGAGAGGGCTGCGTACGCCTGCTGCGCGCCGATCCCGACCGGGGCGCGCTGCTGCTCGAACGCCTCGGCCGCCCGCTGTCCCGGCTCTCCCTCCCGCTCCGCCGGCGGCAGGAGATCCTGTGCGCGGCCGCCGTACGGATCTGGCGCCCGGCGCCCGGCTGCGGCCTGCCGACCGGCGCGGACAAGGGCCGGTGGCTGGCCGACTACGTCGAGCGGACGTGGGAGGAACTCGACCGCCCGTGCGCCGCACGCACCGTCGCCCACGCGCTCGCCTGCGCACGCCGCCGTACCGAGGCCCACGACGACGAACGCGCCGTGCTCGTCCACGGCGACGTGCACCAGTGGAACGCCCTGGAGACGGACGGGGGCTTCAAACTGGTCGACCCCGACGGCCTCCTGGCCGAGCCGGAGTACGACCTGGGCATCCTGATGCGCGAGGACCCGGTCGAACTCCTGACCGGCGACCCTCGCGAACGCGCCCGGTGGCTGGCCCACCGTCACGACCTCGACGCGGAGGCCATCTGGGAGTGGGGCGCCATCGAACGCGTGGCGACGGGCCTCCTCTGCACGAAGATCGATTTTCAGCCACTGGGCCGCCAGATGCTGACCACCGCCGACCGCCTCACCGAGTGACGTTCACCGGAGGAACGCTCCCAGCTCGCGGTTGAGCTGCTCGGGCCGCTCGGTCGGCGTGGAGTGGTGTGACACGCCGGACAGGACCGCGCCGACGACGTGGGGCATGAGCTCCCGTGCGTTCGCCGACACCTTGTGGACGTCGTGCGTCCGGCTCTTCTCGGCCAGCAGCAGCAGCGTCGGGACGGTCGAGGCGCGCAGCCGGTCCGGGGCCGGCCGGCGCGGCATGACGATCTTCGCGCCCGGGAACCCAGAGCCGAGGGACGTCAGCCTCAGCCAGGCCGGATCGACGCGCATGCCGGCGGTCTCCCACGTGATGAGGGCGCGCACCCGTTCGGGGCTCGGCCGGACGAAGATCGGCACGGCGTGCAGCCGGTAGCTCATCGTCAGGCCGGCGAAGCAGTCGGTCGGTTCGAGCAGCGCGAGCCTGCGTACCCGCCGCGGCGCGTGCAGGGCGTAATTGAGCGCGAGCCAGCCGCCGTACGAGTGGCCGCAGAGGGACACGCCGTCGAGGTCCAACGCGTCGAACAGTTCGTCGAGCCAGTCCATGAACCCGGCCAGGTCGCCGACCGGGCGGCCGTCGTTCACGCTACGGCCGGCGTCCCCGATGGTGTCCACCGCGTACACGCGATGGGTGCGGCTCAGCTCGCCCACACTGGCGAACCACACGCTGGACGTGGCGCCGCCGCCGTGCAGCAGGACCAGGGGCCGGCCGTCGCGCGGTCCGCAGACACGGACGTGGGTCGTGCCGAACCGCCCCGGCACGTCGACGGGCTCCGAGGTGACCGGCCACTGGGCCAGGACGGCGTCGTACGCGGCGAAGTACTCGGCGCGTCCTCGCCACGATGTTCCTTCACCGGCCATTCGGTCGCCTCCGCTCGTCCGGTCGAACGTACTCCGAGCGCAGGAAGCCGAGAAGGTGGTCGTTGACCTCGCGGGGGCGTTCCTGCTGGGTCCAGTGGCCGCAGCCCGGCATGATGACGACGTCGCGCAGGCCCGGCACGTTGGCGCGCATCTCGTTGAGGGAGCCGAAGACATAGGCGGAGTCGAGTTCGCCGGTGATGTACAGCGTGGGCTGGGCGACCTTCAGCGTGCCGACCTGCGGCAGGTCCGACCAGTCGAAGTCGAAGGCGCGGTAGCGCCGGATCGCCCCGTCGAACCCGGTGCGTCCGAACTCCCGCGCGTACCGGCCGAACTCACGGTCGGTCAGCCAGTCGCACCAGCGCGACGGTACGCCCGGGTCGGGCAGCGGGTCGAGGTAGCCGGCCCCCTCGGGGGTGTCGATCAGCCATCGCCGTACGAGGCCGGGCGGGGCCTGACCCGACAGCGCGAACATCGTCATGCGCAGCGTACGGGCCGCGTCCGCGTCGAGTTCGGTCTCGGCCACGCCGGGCCGCTGGAAGTACAGGACGACGTTGAACTTCCCGGGGTTGTTCTGCCGGATGAACTGAGTGAGGGGCATCGGCAGCCGGGCCGCGTACGGCACACCCAGCGCGACGACCGCGGGAAAGCGTTCGGGGTGGAGCTGGGCGCCGGCCCAGGCGAAGGTGGCGCCCTGGTCGTGGCCGACGACGGCCGCGGCCGCGATGCCGAGCGCGTCGAGCAGGCCGGTCAGGTCCGCGAGGTTCTCGCGGAGGCTGTAGGCGCCGGCCGGGGCATCGGTGTGGCCGTAGCCCCGCAGGTCGGGGGCTACGGCGTGGAAGCCGGCGGCGGCCAGGGCGGGAAGTTGATGGCGCCAGGAGTACCAGAACTCGGGAAAGCCGTGCAGGAGCAGAACGGCCGGTCCGCGGCCCGCCTCGGCGACGTGCATGTCGATGCCGTTCGTCCGGACGATCCGGTGCCGGATCACGTCGCGCCGGGGCGCCGCCGCTGCGACCGGCCCGGTGATACCGGCGGCCATCAGCCCGGTGGTGCCGGAGGTCTTCAGGAAGCTCCGGCGGTCGAGGAACTCGGGCATCGCTCACTCCAGCCGATCGTCGCGTCAACAGGTCCGTTCGCCTGTCGATGTTCGCCCGGTGAAGTCCTCCGGATCGTCTGCCCAGCGCGGTATTCGCCACTACCGCGCTCGGCGCAGGACCGCCGGGACGCCGGGCCCCGAGGCCCGGCGTCCGCGAACGGCCTCCTCAGCGGTGGGTGAACACCGGCACCCACGCGCCGAGCCTGTCGGAGCGGTGGTAGCCCGTGAGCGGCGTGATCTTGCCCTGGAGGGTCACCAGGAGGAGCCGGTTGTTGAACTCCCCCTTCCCGGTGCACTTCTTCACGGCGCAGCCGATCGCGAACAGCCGCCCGTCATCGGCCCAGGCCCTGGCCTGCTCGATCGGCAGGTTCGTGACCTTCTTGCCGGTCGTGACGTTCGTGATGGTGACGGCGGGGCCCGGAGGCGGCCCGAACTTCGCCTGGAGGGTGCCGTTCGGGGAGAGCCCGGCGTCCTCCATCGCGTCGGCCTCGTGCGCCGGCGCGGGCCGGGGCGATCCGTTCAGGTCGTAGAAGACCTTCGCGGGGTCCGTCTCGGTCGGGGCCCAGACCAGGGTGCCGCTCCGGCTCCAGCCGAGGTCCTGGCGGCTGCCGGGGGCACCCGGGTAGGGAGGCAACGCGTGGAAGGCCCCGTGCCCCGTCGTGCTGTCGACGACGGCGAAGCCGGTCCGCGAGCCTTGGGGGGACCCGGGGCCGCCGGTGGGAGGGGCCATCACGTCGGGGTCCTTGGCGTACGCGGTGAGCACGAGCCGTCGCCCGTCCGGTGCCCACGCGACACCGCCGACCTTGTGCCCGACCGAGATCCAGCGGGTGACCTTCCGCGTTGCCATGTCGAGGACGCCGATCCGCGGAGCCGGCAACGGGCCCTCGATCACCGCCGCCTGATGCATGCCGGGCGCGACGTCGAGGTACGCCCACGGGGTCTTCTCATACGTTCCGGAGCCCGGGTCGTACAGGTACCACGTGCGCCGGATGCCGCCGGACTCCCCCCGGTGCGCCGTGTAGTACGCGGCGACGGCGGTGTGCCCGGCCGCGACGAGGTGGCGCGGGAACGTACTGCCGAGATCGGTGCGCAGCGACGTGTCCGAGGACAGGGTCACCGGGGCGATCGTGCGTACCGTCGGCTTCGGGGCCGACCGGTGCGTGACCGTCACGCCGACTCCCGCTCCCACGAGGAGTGCCGCCGCGCCGGCCGCGAGGGAGTACCCCAGCGGCCGCCGGAGCCGCCGCGGCGCCCGCTCGGCGGCGAGGACCCGGTCGGTCAGGCCGGCCGGTACGCGGGCCTGGGCGGACAGGTGCGCACAGGCGTTCTTGATCTGTGTCTCGGTGTTCACCGTACGACCTCCTTGATACCGCGTGCGTCGCCGAGTTCGGGTGCCAGCTCGCGCAGCCGGGCGAGCGAGCGGTGAGTGGTGCTGCGCACCGTGCCGACGCTGCAGCCGAGCAGGCGCGCGACCTCCTTCTCGGGCAGGTCCTCGAAGAACCGCAGGACGAGCACGGCCCGCTGCCTGGGCGTGATCCGGGTCAGGGCGTCGCCGACGACGACCCGCAGATCCAGCGCGGGCGTGTCGTCGTGGCGTGCCTCATCCGGGGGTACGGCGACGTGGGTCTCGCGCCGCCGCCATCGGCTCTGCCAGAAGTCGGCCTGCTGCCGGTACATCACCTGACGCACGTACGCCTCGGGGCTCCTCACGCCCGCCCACCGCGTCACCGTCTTGCTGAGGGCCGTCTGCAGCAGGTCCTCGGCCGCGTGCTGATCACCTCCGGTCAGGAGATACGCCAGGCGCATCAGCGCGACCGACCTCTCCTCCATGAACTCACGGAACTGCCGCTCTGTCGCGGGGTCCATCGCTACCTCCGAATCGCTTTCACCCCTGAGACCCCGGGAGGTGGCCGCCACTATGCCTCGAAGGATCCGCCTTTTCGCCACGGCCGCCCGTACGGCGAACGGCGCCCGGCCTCGTCGATACGGGCCGGGCGCCGTCCTCGCCGGTCAGGGAGCGGGTGTCAGCCGCGCTCCGGGGGTTCGGAGTGCGTCGGGGCGGCGATGCGGTTCCAGGCGTTGATCATCGCCACCTGTCCCACCAGGTGCGCGACCTCCTCCGGCTTGAACGCCGCCGTGACGGCGTTCCAGGTCTCGTCCGACACACCGCTGGGCAGTTCCGTCGCCGCCTCCGCGTACGCCAGGGCCGCGCGTTCGGCCTCGGAGTACAGCTTCGACTCCCGCCACGCGGTCAGCTGGAACACCCGGTCCTGGGTCTCGCCGATCTCCAGCGCCTCGTGGACGTGCATGTCGATGCAGAACAGGCAGCCGTTCATCTGCGAGGCGCGGATCTTGACGAGCTCGCGCACCTTCGGGTCCAGCGGCCCCTTGCGGATGGCCGTCTCGGTGTGGATGAACGCCCGGTAGAGCTCCGGTGCGACGTCGGGAACGCTGATACGTGTCACGGGTCCTCCTGCGTCGGAGGGAGTGACCACTGTGGCGTGCCCCTTGATTCCCTCGCTTCGCTCAGTCATGGGTCCTCCTGCGTCGGAGGGAGTGACCACTGTGGCGTGCCCCTTGATTCCCTCGCTTCGCTCGGTCATGGGTCTTCCCTTCTCGATCGTTCGCCAGGGAGACGAGACAGCCGGGTCCGGTGTGACGATCTACGCCGCGGAAATTCTCACGTGGGCGAGTTTGTCCGGGTTGAGCTGCCGATGCAGCGCCAGGATCCGGCCGTCCTCCGCGATGTCGTACGTGTCGACGCAGAAGAGCACGCCCGCGCGGTACAGGCCCAGTGCCGGCTCGCCGCCGACCTCCAGCGGCACGACGGTCGCCGGCGCGTGCCGCCGCCCCGTGCGCAGCATGACCATCGCCACCCGCTCCCCGCCGACGATCAGGCGGCGCGCCGCCTTCACCCGGCCGCCGCCGTCCGTGACGTACACCGCCTCCGGATGCAGCAGCGCGACCAGCCCGTCCAGGTCACCGGACTCGTACGCCGCGCGGAACGCCGCCAGCACCCGCGCCCGCTCGGCGCCGTCGGCGCGCGGCTGCCCCTTCGCCTCCGCGATCCGCCGCCGGGCACGGGAGGCGAGCTGCCGCCCGGCGGCCGGGGTCGTGCCGAGCACCTCGGCGATCCGGTCGTGCGGCACCTCGAACACGTCGTGCAGCACGAACGCGACGCGCTCGGCGGGAGTCAGGCGTTCCATCACCAGCAGCATCGCCGTGCTCACCGACTCGTCGACGAGCACCGGCTCCGAGGCGTCCGGGCCGGTCACGAGCGGTTCGGGCAGCCACGGTCCGACGTAGGTCTCCCGCCGTACCCGCGCCGACCTGAGGATGTCGTACGCCCGGCGCGCGGCCACGGTGACGAGCCACGCCCGCAGGTCGCGCACGCCGGACAGGTCGGCGGACACGGCCCGCAGCCAGACGTCCTGCTCGACGTCCTCGGCGTCGCCGACCGTACCGAGGAGCCGGTACGCCACCCCGAAGACCGCCGGTCGATGCTCGGCCCAGACCTCCTCCTTCACGCCTTCGACGCTACAGCCCGGTCGTTCCGGGCCTGAATCAGCGTCAGCCGGTCCTTCTAGCAACCGGCACGGGAGGTCGCTTCACTGTCCCTTGTCATTGAGCCACCCGCACACCCAGTAGCGGTCGTCGGAGTCCCGTTCGATGATCCATTGGTTGTCGACGCGCCCGGCGGTCCTCCCGGTGTCGGGGTCCTGCTGGGTGAGGGTGGCCTCGACGCTGAGTTCGTCCGCGCCCGTCGGGATGGTGTACGGCTTCATCTTCCATCGGGCGACGTAATAGCCGTTGAGGGCGAACCCGAGCAGGCCGGAGCGCAGCCGTGGGCAGGTCGCCGCTCGCAGCTGCGTCATGTTGTGGTCGGCGAGGCCGTCCATGTACTTCTTGAACACCCGGTTGATGGCGTCGGCGCTCATCGAGGTGGGCGCCGGAGTGGCCGGGTAGGTGGTGGCAGGGGCCGATGGCGTGTACTGCGGGGCCGGCGAGGCCGGCGTGGTGGCGGTACCAGAGTCGCCCGGCTCGGAGTTCGGCCCCGTCGCGCCGCGCTTGGAGTCCGGCCACAGCGACACCACGACCCCGAGGGCGATGACGACCGCGACGACCGCCACGGCCACCCCGACGTACAGGAGAGGGTTCGTCGGCCGGGTGCCGACGGGACCGGTCGCCCGCAGCGTCGGCGGCAATGGCATCGCGAATGGACCCGGCGGCGGCGCGGGCGAGGACGCCGATGCCGGCGGGGGCGGTGGAGGGGCGACCCGTGTCGGCAATGGTTCGGCGTCGCGGCCGAGTTCGGTGAGAAGCCGGTGGGCGTCGTCGGCGTTCAGCCGCCGCGCCGGGTCCTTGTCGAGGAGCCCCGCGAGGACGGCCGTGAGCGGTCCGGCGTGGACGAACGGGTGCGGGTCCTCGGTGGCGATGGCGACGAAGATCCCGCCGGTGTTGGCCCCGCCGAACGGCACCCGCCCTTCCACGGCCGCGTACAGGGTGGCTCCGAGCGACCACAGGTCGGTTTCGGGGGTGGCGTCCTGCCCCCGAACCTGTTCGGGGGCCATGAACGCCGGTGTCCCGAGGATCGCTCCGGACCGGGTGAGGGTGCTGTCGCCTTCGAGGGCGGCGATGCCGAAGTCGGTGAGGACGACCCGCTCCCCCTCCAGCAGGACGTTGGCGGGTTTGACGTCCCGGTGGACCACACCGGCGGCGTGCGCGGCTCGCAGTGCCGTCAGCATCTTCGTCCCCAGCGCGGCCACGGCGCCGACGTCCAGCCGCTGGTGTTCGCGGAGGAGGTCCTGGAGGGATCCGCCTTCGACGTACTCCATGACGATCCACGGCCGGCCGCCGACGGTGAGCCGGTCGTGGACGGTGACGATCCCGGGGTGTTTGAGCCGTGCGGCGGCCCGGGCCTCCCGTTCCAGGCGCGCGTAGAAGGTGGCCCGTTCGCCCTCGTCGACGCCGTCGGGGAGCCGCAGCTCCTTGATCGCGACGGTTCGGTCGAGGTCGGCGTCCCAGGCCCGCCACACGACGCCCATCCCGCCGCGGCCGATGACGTCGAGCAGCCGGTACCGCCCCGCCAGGAACTCGTCAGGGTCGGTGCGCATGCGGGGATCGTACTGACCGGCCGACGTCAAAAGAACGTTTTCGTCTATAAAGTGGCGGGGACCACCGGCGTCAGCCGGGGCTCCTCACGCAGGTAGCTGAGCGACGAGATCGCCGAAAGATCAAGTCGCCAGGTCCGACAGGGGGACGTCCGGGTCGGCGAGGCGGGCCTTGTCGACGGGCTCGCCGGAGCGGATGAGCGCCTGGATGTCGCCGGTGACGTCCCAGACGTTGACGTTCATCCCGCCGACGACGCGGCCGCCGGACAGCCAGAAGGCGATGAACTCCAGGTCGTCGGAGTCGCCCGAGACGTACGCGGACGGGTCCTTGCCGCGGTACACCACGTCGTCGTAGTCACCGGCCCAGTCGCCCGAGGCCTCCATGCCGAGCTCGAACTGGTCGGTGTAGAAGTAGGGCACCTGGTCGAAGGCGACGTCGTGGCCGAGCATGGAGCGGGCCGCCGCGGGACCGCCGTTCAGGGCGTTCGCCCAGTGCTCGACGCGGATGCGGCGGCCGAGCAGCGGGTGCTGGGCGTTCGCGACGTCGCCGGCGGCGAAGATGTCCGGGTCCGAGGTGCGCAGCGCCGCGTCGACCAGCACGCCGTTGTCCACCTCCAGCCCCGCCTCCTCGGCGAGCGCGGTGTTCGGCACCGCGCCGATGCCGACGATCACGACGTCGGCGGGCAGCTCGACCCCGGAGTTGGTGAGGACCGACGTCTCGGTGATCTCCGCGACGCCGTCGCCGAGGGTGAACTCCACCCCCTGCCGCCGGTGCACGGCGCCGAACACCTGGCCGAGCTCCGGGCCGAGCACGCGGTGCAGCGGCGTGGCCTCCGGCTCGACCACGTGGACGTCGTTGCCGTACCCGCGCGCGGCGGCCGCCGCCTCCAGGCCGATCCAGCCCGCGCCGACCACGACGACCCGCCGGTCACCGGAGATCAGCGCGGCCCGCAGCCGCTCGGAGTCGTCGGCGGAACGGATGTGGTGCACGTGGTCCTGCCGGGCGCCGGGCACGTCGAGCCGGCGCGGTGAGGCACCGGTGGTGAGCAGCAGCCGGGTGTAGCCGATCCGCTCCCCGCCCGCGAGCCGTACCTCGTGGTTCGCCCGGTCGATGGCGGTCACCGCCTCACCGAGGCGCAGCTCGACACGGTTGTCGCCGTACCAGGACTCCTCGTGCACGTACGCCTGGTCGAGGGGGTCGTTGCCGGTGAGGAAGCCCTTGGTGAGCGGAGGCCGCTCGTACGGCCGGCGCTTCTCTTCGCCGATCAGCACGATCCGTCCGGCGAATCCCTCCTCGCGCAACTTCTCCGCCGCCTTCGCCCCGGCCAGACTCGCTCCGGCGATGACAAAGGTCTCCTCGGGCATGCGATGCACCTCCACGTCAGGTCACGGTGACTCCAAGTATCTCCGGCGCGGATCACCGGATCAGTGGTTTCGGCCGAGGATCTCGTGGTGCCAGGCCGACGCGGCGGTGTCGGTGAGGGAGGCGACCTGGTCGACGATGGCGCGGAGCCGGCCGGCGTCGTCCGTGGCGGCCGCGTGGAAGTCGCGGAACACCGGGGCCAGCCGGTGCGGGGCGTCCGCCGACAGCGCCTCGACCAGCTCGGCGATCATCTCGCGCTGACCCTCCTGGGTCTTCGCGTGGCTCTCGCGGCGCATCACGTAGTGCGCCGCGACGCCCTTCAGCAGCGCGCATTCCAGGCGCTGCTCGCGCGGCACGATGAGGTCGGCCGCGTACCGGGTCAGCGGCCCCTCTCCGTACGCGGCGTGCGTGGCGTCCTCCGCCGCGCGGCAGAAGCGGCCGATCAGTTCGCTCGTGAGGTTCTTCAGCGCGGCCAGCGTGCGCAGCGTGCCGTCGAAGCGCGGCGGCCAGTACGGCTCGGCCAGCAACGCGGCGAAGCGTTCCTCCAGCTCGTCCGGTGACGCGTCGCAGTACAGCGAGGCCGTCAGCGCGCACACCGCGCGGCGTTCGGCCGGGTCGGCCAGCGCGTCGAGGCGTACGTGGCCCGCGTGCAGGCCGTCCTCCAGGTCGTGCACGGAGTAGGCCACGTCGTCGGACCAGTCCATGACCTGGGCCTCGAAGCAGAGCCGCTCCCCCGGCGCGTGGTCACGCACCCAGGCGAACACCGGCCGGTCGTCCTCGTACACCCCGTACTTGCGGTCGCCCTCCCGGCGCGTCCACGGGTACTTCATGGCGGCGTCCAGGGCGGCGCGGGTCAGGTTGAGGCCGGCGCTGCCGCCGTCGGCGGCGAACGACTTGGCCTCCAGGCGGGTGAGCAGCCGCAGGCTCTGCGCGTTGCCCTCGAACCCGCCGCACGCCGCGGCGACCTGGTCCAGCACCGCCTCGCCGTTGTGCCCGAACGGCGGGTGCCCCAGGTCGTGGGACAGGCAGGCGACCTCGGTCAGGTCCGGGTCGCAGCCGAACGCCTTGCCCAGCTCGCGCCCGATCTGTGCGCATTCGAGCGAATGGGTGAGACGGGTGCGCGGGCTGTAGTGGTCGGAGCGGTCGCTCGCGGCGAGCTCGACCACCTGCGTCTTGGCCGCGAGCCGGCGCAGCGCGGCGCTGTGCAGCACGCGGGCGCGGTCACGTTCGAACGGGGTGCGCTCGCGCCGCTTCGGCGGCTCGTCCGCCCAGCGCTCCCGGTCGCGTTCCGTATAACGACTCATGAGAACCCCGAGCGTACGTGCACGGGCGGCCCGCTCAGCGGCGAAGCGGCCCGGGGCACGCCGGCCGGCGTTGTGGGCGGAGCACAAAGTCACCGACCGTGGTCTTGTGGCGCCCGAGCGTGGTGCCCGCGGTGACGCCCCGCCTACATTGGCCGCGTGATCATTGATTCGCTGGTGGAGCGGGCGATCCACCGTGAGGCGCCCAGCCGCGCCGAGGCCCTCGCCGTCCTGTCCGATGAGCACGAACTCCTCGATGTGGTGGCGGCGGCCGGGCGGGTGCGGCGTCACTTCTTCGGTCATCGGGTCAAGCTCAACACGATCATCAACATGAAGAGCGGCCTGTGCCCGGAGGACTGCTCGTACTGCTCACAGCGGCTCGGCTCGGCCTCGGACATCCTGAAGTACTCCTGGATCGGCGCGGACGAGGTGGTCGAGGCCGCCGACCGCGCGGTACGGGCGGGGGCGAAGCGGGTGTGCCTCGTGGCGAGCGGGCGGGGGCCCGGCGACCGGGACATCGCCAGGGTGGTGGAGCGCGTCGAGGCGATCAGGGACCGGCGGCCGGAGGTCGAGATCTGCGTGTGCCTCGGGCTGTTGCGCGACGGCCAGGCGGCGCGGCTGCGCGAGGCGGGCGCGCACGCCTACAGCCACAACCTCAACACCAGCGAGGAGAACTACGGGCGGATCTGCACGACGCACACGTTCACGGACCGGGTCGAGACCGTACGGCAGGCCATGGCCGAGGGACTGTCGCCGTGCTCGGGGGCGATCTTCGGAATGGGCGAGTCGGACGAGGACGTCGTCGACCTGGCCGTCCGCCTGCGCGAGCTGGACCCCGACTCGGTGCCGGTCAACTTCCTGATCCCGTTCGAGGGCACGCCGATGGGCGGGCGCTGGGAGCTCACTCCCGAACGGTGCCTGCGGATCCTGGCCCTGTTCCGGTTCTTCTTCCCCGACGTGGAGGTGCGCCTCGCCGGCGGCCGGGAGATCCACCTGCGCGGCATGCAGTCGCTCGCGCTGCACCTGGCGAACGCCATCTTCCTCGGCGACTACCTGACCAGCGAGGGCCAGCCGGGCGAGGACGACCGGCAGCTGATCGTGGACGCCGGGTTCACCATCGAGGGCCTGGACGAGCAGACCCTGCCCGCCGCGCGGCACGACCTGGTCGCGCTGCGCCGACGCGGCGCCGGCACCGACCTGCCCTCCAACGCCTGACCGATGGCCGGGCCGACCGTGCTCGCGCGGCGACGGCCTGGGCGCCCGGCTGCTCGACTGGGCCGGTGAGCTGGTCGCGGGCCACGGACGCCGCTGGCTACGGCTGGACTGCGGCGCGGACAACACCGCCCTGCGGGCGTTCTACGAACGCCTCGGCTTCCGGCACGTGGACGACGTCGAGGTCACCGTGCCGGGCGCGGGTACGGCGTCCGGGCCGTGGCACGCCAGCCTCTATCAGCGCCGCGCCGAGCCACCGGAGCGCCGGACCGTTTAAAGTCCTGCTGTCCCCGTCGGCGACTTCCCCCCGAGGCCAGCACATGATCACGACTTTCCGCGCGGCGGTGGCCGTCGTCCTTCTGGCGGGTTTCTACGTCCTCGTCACCGCGATCACGGCCGGCATCGCGGTCCTCGACTACTACGCCGTCCGGTACGGGCACGCGGGCGGTTTCAAGGTCGCGGCCTTCGCCACGATCGGCGGCCTGGCGATGCTGCGCGGCGTCTTCGTCGTCGGCCGCCGGCAGGACGCCGACCAGCCCGGCGTCGCGGTGAGCCCGCAGGACGAGCCCGAGTTGTGGCGCACCGTCACCGAACTCGCCACGCGGGTCCGGACGCGGGTGCCGGACGAGATCCGTCTCGTCCCGGACGTCAACGCCGCCGTCAGTGAGGACGCCCGCCTGCTCGGGCTGATCCGCGGGCGGCGCCACATGTACGTCGGCGTCCCGTTGATGCTGACGCTCGGCGCCGACGAGCTGCGCGCGGTCCTCTGTCACGAGCTCGGCCACTACAGCGGCTCGCACACGCGCCTCGGCGGCATCACCTACCGGGGCCGTACGTCGCTGATCCGCACGATCCAGCGGCTCGATGGACACGCGATCATCCGGACGTTCTTCACCGTGTACGCGACGATCTACCTGCGGGTCTCCCAGGCGGTCTCCCGCCGGCAGGAGCTGGAGGCGGACGCCTCGGCCGTCACGGTCGCGGGCCGGCGGGCGATGGGCGACGCGTTGCGGAAGGTACGCGCGGCGGCGGCCGCCTGGGAGTTCTACGTCGGCAACCACCTGCGCATGATCGGTCCGGCGCAGGCGCGCCCGGCCGACCTGTTCGCGGGCTTCTACTCGCTGTTCCACGAGCCGAGCATGGGCGGTGAGCTGGCCAAGGTGGTGAACGCCCCGGAGGAGCGCTCGCCGTACGACTCGCATCCGAGCCTGGCCGAGCGTCTCGCCGCGATCGGCCGGCTGCCCGAGCCGTCCGTACGGCCCGACCCGCGGCCGGCGCTGGCGTTGCTCGCCGACCCGCAGCGGGCCGCGATGGCCACGCAGGCGTCGATGTTGACTCCGGAGGCGCTGCGGCTGCCGGTCCTCGAATGGCCGCAGATCGTGGAGCGCGGGCTGTGGAGCGCCTCCAACGCCGAGTCGCTGAAGGACGTGTTCGAGGCGGTCGGTGCGATGACGAACACCCCGCGGCCGACCGTGGACACGGTCCTGCGGGTGCTGGCGGGCGGCGGCGCCGGCGACCTGGGCGCGCGCCTGCGGAGGGCGGGCTGGCGGGGTGACGACACGGCCGAACTGGTGTCGCGCGTGGTGGCCCGGGCCTTCGAGGGCCTGTTGATCCAGGCGGGCCGTGCCCGTTATGTCTTCTCCTGGTCCGACGTGGCGAAGCTCC
This sequence comes from Actinoallomurus sp. CA-142502, assembly GCF_050936355.1. Lineage (NCBI taxonomy): Bacteria > Bacillati > Actinomycetota > Actinomycetes > Streptosporangiales > Thermomonosporaceae > Actinoallomurus > Actinoallomurus sp. CA-142502. The sequence goes on along the minus strand of NZ_JBNJMY010000001.1, from coordinate 3,663,629 downwards.
GCGACTCGAATGGGAACGAAATTGACCTTTCCGGCATCGTGCGGCCGGCGGTCGACGACCCCGGGCAGGTCAATGCCCTCCACGCCAGCCTGACCGGCCTCGGAATCACGGCCGACGCCCACCCTTAGTGCAAAATGCACGTCTTCTGGCGTATCGGCGCCTCTCCCCGCAGGTCTCTTGGTTGGATGTCCGCGAAAAAGCCGGATATGCGTACGGGAGCTTTGGGTGAAACGCGGAGCGATGCTGGTGCCGCTCGTACTGACGGCCGTACTGACGGCCTGCGGTTCGGGCGGCGCCAAGAGCAGTGAGAACAGCGGCGGCGGGCCGCCCAAGGGCGGCTGGCCGCAGCCGGTGAACGGGCAGCTCACTCCGCAGATGTGCGGGCTGCTCACCGACGCGGACTACGCGAAGTACGGCCATGCGCGGCTGCCGGTCATCTCCCAGAAGCGCCTCGACAACGCGCCCAACGCCATCGACTGCCTCTACACGACCTCCGACGAACTGGACATCGGTCTCCAGCCGACCGCGGAGGCCGCCAAGACGCAGTTCGCCGCGGGCCTGAAGGACCACAAGGAGCGGCTCACCGAGGACCACCGTCCCACCGTCCTGGCCACGAACGTCGTCCAGGGCGCCGACGAGAGCTGGTTCGACTACTGGACGCTCGGCACGGCCAACTCACAGTTCAAGGAGTACGAGATCAGTGTGCGCCGAGGCTCACTGGTCGTCGGCATCGTCCTCAGCGGGCTCAAGGGCAAGAACGAGAAGGACCCGCGTACGGTGCTGACCGGCCTCGCCGGGCTGGTGCTCCAGCGGATCCCGAACGTCGGCCGGGCCGACACGGGCAAGACGCACAAGGCCGAGTTCGCGGTGGCCGGCGCGGGCCGGGCCAGGCAGATCGTCTTCAACGACCCCACGTCCGGCGAGGTGACGACCCTGAAGAACGTCAAGCTGCCGTGGCACGTCGAGAAGCCGCTGATCAACTACGGCCAGGCTCAGATCATGCTCAACCTCAACGCGGTGAGCGGCGCACCCATGGCGGCCATCGGCTGCAACATCTCGGTCGACGGCAAGACGGTGGTCCAGGAGGATCCGAAGATCGGCGGGTTCGCCAACTGCTCGCAGCCGTTCACCCCGCCCAAGTGAGCAGAAAATAGTTCGCCTTCGCTGTGCACCGATCGACCGCCTCTCGCGTCCTTTGTAGGCGTTTGCCGAAACAAGAGGGGAACTTGTTGATGAGGCGGGGTCTTCCGGCGGTGCTCACGCTGGTGTTCGTGCTGGCCGGATGCCGGCTGACGGGCGGCGCCGACGAGGCCGGGCCGCCGGCGGGCGGCTGGCCGCAACCGGCCGGCAACCGGGTCACCACGCAGATGTGCGGGCTGCTGACCAAGGCGGACTACGCGAAGCTCGGTCACGTACGGCGGCCGAGCATGTCGAGCACGGTGAACGACCGCACCAACACGCTCGACTGCTCATACCAGTCCGTCGACGCGATGTCGCTCACCCTGAGGCCGACCGCCGAGGCGGCCCGGTCGTACTTCGCGGCCGACCTCGCGGACCACAAGCAACAGCTGGCCTCCGGCCACCGCGCCTCGGTGCTCGCCAAGGACGTCGTGGCGCTGGCGGACGACAGCTGGTTCGACAACTGGACGGCGGGCACCGCCGAGCAGGGCGCCCACGAGATCCGCGTACGCCGCGGCGCGCTCGTGCTGAGCATCACCCTCAACGGGAAACGGGGCAAGAAGGAGGGCGACCCCCGCAGCGTCCTGACGAACCTCGCCGACCTCGTCCTGCGCCGTCTCCCCCACGCCGGCGCGAAGGACACCGGCACGAACCACAAGGTGCAGTACGAGGTGATCGGCCTGGGCCGGGCGACCTCGATCTGGTGGGAGGACTTCACCGGCGTGAACAGCGGCGGCTCGGTGGAGAACACCCGCATGCCGTGGATCCGCACCGTGTCGATGGCGACGTCTCCGGGAACCACGCCGGACGAGGCCGTGGTGCATGTCCAGACGACCTCGACGACGACCAAGATCGGCTGCCTCATCCTCGTCGACGGCGAGCCGGTCGCCGCGGAACGTCCCCAGACGGGCGGCGCCGTGGAGTGCAGGGGCCAGATCCCCGTGGACGACTCCGGCTCGGGCGCCCAGCCCGCCGCGTACCGGCCCGCTGCCTGACCGTCGCCGCGCCGAGCCGTTCCGGGACGGGTCCCGGAACGGCTCGTCTACGGTGCCGACCGCTGGACCAGATGGCGGAGGGCGCGGCGCATGACATTCACAGCGGTCATCGTGCGCCGACTGCACGACACGGGCCGAAGCGGCTACTTCTTCTACCTGAGCGCCCTTCCGTTCGGCGTCATCGTGCTGATCGTCTTCTACTGCCTGCCCGGCGAGGCCGGCGACAACAGGTACGGCCCGCCGCCGGCGCCGCTCACCGGATCGGCCGTCACGCGCGGCATGACCGCGCGGCAGGTCACTCGCCTGCTGGGACACCCTCATGAGAGGACGGCGGCGACAGCACCCCGCTACGCGCGGCGGGCGACGCACGGACGCCTTCCGGAACGCGGTTACTGGCACTATCCAGGCCTGCCGGATGAGGACCGGGAGACGATGCTCACCTTCGAGCGGGGACGCGTCATCGATATCACCGTCGCGTGACCGGGACCGGTCCCCGGAGATCATGCCACTCTGTCGGCTCATGGACAGAAGCTCGACCTGGACGCCACCGGTGCTCGCCTGCCTGCTCACCGCACTCGCGGCCACCGGCTGTGGAGGTGGATCCGGCGGGGATCAGCAGGCGCAGACGCCCAGCCGCCCCACTGCCACCGCGACCGGCCGCCCCCCGGCGCACACCCCCGGATTCCCCCAGGCCCCCGACGGGACGGACGTCCGCGCCTGCCACGACGGGAGCTGCGAGATCCTGGTCACCAAGCGGACGAGGATCCCGCTCGACTCCCGTTTCGGCTTCAGGACGTTCTCCTTCGACCCCGCCGACTCCACCTGGCGGTACACCTATCCCGACGGGGGCAGCGGGCACGTGAAGTGGCTCGAACCCCCGTACAGCGGATCGTGGGCCGGGCCGACCGCGAAGCAGCAACTCGTCATGACCGTGGTCGCCTCGGAGAAGTCCCGTGCGGTCATCTCCCTGCACCCGGGCAAGTGAACCGCGTCGTACGTGCTTCCGGGGGCCCGGTCAGGTGGCGGACCGCGCGAAGTGGTGGGCCAGCGCGTGAAACGCCTCCTTCGGCGCCCAGTGCCAGTCGCGGGTCGGCTGGTCGGGCGCGCCCCACAGGGGCTTCACGATGCCGTAGCTCGCGAGGTCGAGGTCGTAGCGCGGATCGGCCCGGTGCGGAGCGTCGGGCGTGACGAAGTTGTACACCAGCGCCGCGTACAGGCTCATCGACTCGAAGACGTCCAGTAGCTCGGTGAGATACGCGGCCTGGGACCGCTCGCTGCGGACCAGGCCGCCGACGATCTCGGGTTGCGGCTTGTCGTAGTCGACGACGTCCCAGCCCATGCCGCCCTTCTCCGGAGCCCCCTTGTAGGTGCACGCGCCGAACTCGGAGATCACCACCGGTTTCCCGGGCCGCCGGTACTTCCGGAGTTCACGGACGTAGTCGGCCCGGTGCGGGAAGTAGGAGTAGTAGTTGACGCTGACGAGGTCGAACAGCGCCCAGTCGACCTCCTCGTCCTGGGCCGCGCCGTAGGTCATCGGGCCGTGGAAGACGGACCGGCCGACCTTCGCGGCCCGCGCGGTGAACCGCCGCAACCGCCGCCGCATCGTCACCGGGTCGAAGTTCCCGCTGAGCATGTTCCGGACGCGTTCCAAGGCGTCGTCACCCGGCACGATGCCGGGCACGAACAGGACGAACTCACAGCCGACGCTCAGATGCACCCGCGCGCCCTGGCGGCGGAGCGACTCGGCGTGCCTGCCGGTCTCGGCGAGGTGGTCGAGGATCTCGTGCTGCGGGCGGTCGCCCAGCCGCGGCTGGAGCCAGACGTGCAACCCGCGTTCCACCGCCTCCGACGCGGTGACCGCGAGCCGGTCGACGCCGTCCCCGTAGACCGACACCGAGTTCGCCTTCAGCTCGTCCCCGATCACCCGCAGGTCCCGGCGCATCCGGGCGGCGTTCCAACTGGTCTCGGCCGTCTCACCGTCGGTGACCTCGTAGGAGACACCGCGGTAGGTCAACCCTGACCGGCCCTGTGCCGCGGCGCGGCCGCCCGTCATTCCCGCGACTCCCAACGCCGCCGCGCCGGCCAGGAACCGTGCCCGGCTGATGCCCTCGCTGCGCACTGTCGCCCTCCTCACGTGTCCGCGATGAACGGGGTCCAGTGTGCGGAGCGGCGCCCGGCCGGGACATCGGCCGATGGGCTACGGGCGGCGCGTCCCCGGTCTGCCGCGAAGGGCCGGATCGCGAGCCGGATGCCCCTTGTGCCGCCGATGGTGACCGTGGAGGCCGAAGGCACGCCTTCGACCTCCACGGCCGGGTCAGCCGGTGAAGCCCTTGAAGATGTCGGTGAACTCGTACGTGCTCTGGCTGATGCCGCTGCACGTCGGGGACACGGTGCCGTTCGGGCAGCCGCCGTTGTCCCTGCCGACCGACCAGAAGCCGATGTAGCCCACGTGGTTCGACTGGGCGTAGCTCAGCACCTGGCGGGCGATGGCCTGGGTGGTCGTCGGGCCCGTGTCGTTCTTGCCGATCATCGGCGTCAGGCCCAGCATGCGCTTCACGTCGGCGTCGCTCCTGCCCGGCCAGATCTGCTTCATCTGGGCCAGTGTCGCGTTCGCGGCCGAGATGATCGCGTTGCCCCAGTCGCCCGTGTAGCCGAAGTCCATCAGCATCGGGTTGACCGTGACGTTCAGGCCGCGTGACGCGGCGTCCTGCAGGATCTGCACCGAGAACGGGTCCACGCCGTAGTCCTGGGCCTGCACCCGCAGCGTGTAGGTGATGGTGGTGCCGCGTTCGTTCTGCAGCTGCTTGAGCGCCGTGTTCACGGTCGCCACCGGGATGGCGGCCTCCACGTCCACGTCCAGGCGGTTGCTGCCGACGGCGTCCAGTGCCTTCTTGTACGCGGCCTCCAGTGTCGCGCTGGAGGAGCAGGTCGTCTCCAGGTAGGGCCCGGCGGCGCCGCCGGTGGCCACGGTCACGTCGCCGCCGACGCCCTTGAGGTCGTTCACCTCACCGGTGACGCGTGAGTCGTTCAGCGGGACCGTGCCGCCCCAGGACGGGTCACAGCCGGCGCTGTCGGCCAGCGCGAACGCGAGCGTGAAGTGCTTCTGGCCGGTCGCGTTCGCCACGTCGCGGAGCACGGGCGTGGCCATCGTGATGTCCACGTACGGGGAGAACCGCCCGGATCCGGCGGCGTGCGCCGGTGTGGCGGGCGACAGCAGGAGGGCGAGGGGCAGCAGGAGGGCCGCGAGGATGGCTCTCTTCATGGGGCGGGGACCTTTCTCGATGCGGGGAAGACCGGTTCCCGGCCGCGACCTGGCGGGACGCCGCGACCGGGAACCGGGGCTCAGCCCGTGGACCGGGCGACGATCCGGGCGAAGTCGTACGGCTGCTGGTCCACGCTGCTGCACGCGCCGTCGACCCAGCCGACGTTGCCGGTGCACGCGCGGTCCCGGTTGAGGGACCAGAACGACAGGCGGGCGAGGTGGTGTGCGGTCGCGTAGCCGAGCAGGGTGGTGAACGTGCCGGTGGTGAACAGCTCGCTGGGCTGGTCGGTGTGGCCGTTCATGAGCGTCAGGCCGGTGCGCGCGTAGACCTGGTCGGAGGACAGGTCGGGCCGCAGCGCGGCGAGTTGCGCGTGCGCGGCCTCCATCACCTTCTCCACGTCGGCCGCCATGGTCGCCGCGGGGCCGCCGTAGTCGAACGCCATGACGGCGTACGTGTCGATGTCCGCGCCGTCGTCCTTCGCCCGCTGGATCTCGGCGCGGTCCAGGTCGCTCAGCCCGACCGTCGTGACGGGCATGGTCAGGGAGACGTCGAGGGCGCGCCCCGCGGCGGCGGCGTTCTGCTTCAGCAGCCGTACGGCCTGGAACCGGCGCGTCTCGCCGGCGACGTCGCCGAGGTCGTCGCCCTCGATGTCCAGGTCGATGTGCGTGAGCCCGTACGCGTCGATGACCTGCTGGTACGCCCGCGCGAGCGAGGTGGCGTCCGGGCAGGCGGCGCCCAGTTCGACGCCGTTGTAGCCGCCGAAGGACACCGCGACGTCGCCGCCGGCCGCCCGCAGCGCGTCGACGTCGGCCTTCACGGTGGTGTCGGCGGACACGGGCTGGGCGCCGTCCCAGGTCGGCGTGCAGCCGCCGCCGGACGGGGCGAGCACGAAGGCGAGGATGAGCTGCCGGACGTCGCCGGTGATCTCGGAGATCGGCTGCGGATGGTCGTCGAGCGGCATGAAGTACGGCGCGGCGCGCAGCGGAGCCGCCGCCAGGCGGGGGGCGGGCGACGCGGACGCGGGACGGACGGTCAGGGTCAGCAGGCAGGCGGCCAGGGCCGCCCATGCCCGGTGGCGGACACGCACGAGTACTCCTAGCGGGCGCCCGCGCGAGGGCGGGCAGGGTCGCGGTGGCAGTCGCTGTCGCGGCGTCCGGGCGCGCCCCCGTACCCGCACCGTGCCGACGCGGCATTGACACGAGTGGACTCGATCCGGTCAGGGTTAGTCAATATCTAACAGGAAAGTTTCCTATAAATGCGGGTCACGGGACCGGCGTACGAGACGTGTGGTTTGATCGGCTCCGGTGGTGGCCGTGTTCCCCGGACGAGAGGCAGCGGGCGATGCTTCGGTTCCTGATCCGCCGGGTGCTGTCCGGCGTGCTCGTCATGTGGCTCGTCACCACCGTCGTGTTCATCCTCTTCTTCGCCACCTCGCGCGACCCGGCCGCGCGGTTCGCCGGCAAGTCCGCCACCCCGGCGACGCTCGCGCTGCTCCGTCACCGGATGGGCCTGGACGAACCCCTGCCGCTGCAGTACTGGCACTTCGTGACCCGACTGCTGTCGGGCGACCTCGGCTACTCGTACGCCACCCACAGCTCGGTCAACGGACTGGTCACGGACGCGCTGCCGGTCACCCTCTCGCTGGTCGGCGGCGCGTCCGCGCTGTGGCTGCTCACCGGGGTGGCCACCGGGGTCATCAGCGCCACCCGGGCGCACTCGGCCGTGGACCGCGGCATCACGGTGATCGTGATCGTCGGGATGTCCGTGCCCGCATTCGTCACCGCGGCGACCCTGCTCTACCTGCTGGCCTTCAGGTTGCCGGTCTTCCCGCTCGGCGGGTACGTGCCGCTCCACGCCGACCCGGTGGGGTGGTTACAACACCTGATCCTCCCGTGGATCACCGGGGCGCTGCTGCAGTCGGCCTTCTACACCCGGATGACCCGCGGCTCGCTGCTCGACGTGCTCGACGAGGACTACGTCCGTACGGCACGCGCGAAGGGCCTGGGCGAGCGGCGGGTGGTCCTCCGGCACGGCCTGCGATCGGCGCTGACGCCGGTCGTCACGCAGTTCGGCATGGACCTCGGGGCGGCGCTGAGCGGCGCCCTGGTCACCGAGACCGTCTTCGGCCTGCAGGGCGTCGGGCAGCTCACCGTACGGTCGATGACCCTCGGTGACCTGCCGGTCATCATGGCCGTCGTGCTGCTCGCCGCCTTCGGCATCGTGGTGGCCAGCATCGTCGTCGACGTCGTCTACGCCCTCCTCGATCCCCGCGTACGCCTGACCTGACGTGCGGATTGGTACTCTCCTGGCATGTCCGCGCAAGACCTCGCCGGCCTCAGGCGCCTGCGCCGTGCCCGGGACCTGATCGACCGGGAGTACGCCAGCCCCCTCGACGTGACGACGCTGGCCCGCCACGCGCTGATGTCTCCGGCGCACTTCTCGCGGCAGTTCCGGGCGGCCTACGGCGAGACCCCGTACAGCTACCTGATGACCCGCCGGATCGAGCGGGCGATGGCGCTGCTGCGTACGGGGATGAGCGTGACCGACGCGTGCATGGCGGTCGGCTGTACGTCCCTCGGCTCGTTCAGCTCCCGGTTCACCGAGATCGTGGGAGAGACGCCGAGCGCCTACCGCCTCCGGGAGCATCACGCCGTGGCGGCCATGCCCGCCTGCCTCGCCAAGGTGCACAGCCGCCCGACCCGGGACGGAGCGAGCGGCCTCGGCGAAGCGTAGGAGTCAGCGCACCTCCTGGATGCGGACCAGGTTGCCCGCGGGATCGCGGAAGGCGCAGTCGCGGACCCCGTACGGCTGCTCGATCGGCTCCTGGACGACCTCGCCTCCCCCGGCCTGCACCTTCTCGAAGGTGCCGTCGAGGTCGCGGGTGGCCAGGAGGATCCAGCCGTACGTGCCCTTGGCCATCATCTCGGCGATGACGCGGCGCTCGTCCTCGGTGATGCCGGGGTCGGCGGCCGGCGGGGCCAGGAGGATGGACGTGCCGGGCTGGCCGGGCGGGCCGACCGCGATCCAGCGCATCTTGCCGTTGCCCACGTCGCTCCGCACCTCGAAGCCGAGGATGTCGCGGTAGAAGGTCAGGGAGGCGTCGGGGTCGTCATGCGGGAGAGCGGTCGTGTGAATGCTGATGTCCATGTCCATCACGCTAGTTGCGGCTCCGGAGTGCTCGCTTCTCGATTCCTGACCGGCCTGGTCACCTGTTTCGCCAGGCAGGACGGCATCCCGGCGGTGGCGGCCGCCGCCTGGCGCCGGTAGACGCTGGGCGGCACGCCGACCAGCTCGGTGAAGCGGGTGCTGAAGGTGCCCAGCGAGGAGCAGCCGACCGCGAAACAGACCTCGGTGACGCTGAGGTCGCCACGGCGCAGCAGCGCCATCGCGCGCTCGACGCGCCGCGTCATCAGGTAGGCGTACGGCGACTCGCCGTAGGCGAGCCGGAACCGACGGCTGAGGTGCCCGGCCGACATGTGCGCGCCACGGGCCAGCGCCTCGACGTCCAGCGGCTGCGCGTACTCCCGGTCGATCCGGTCCCGGACGCGGCGCAGCCGGGCGAGGTCGTCCAGGCGCTGCGCCGCCGCCAGTGCGCGCCCCCACGAGGGGTGACACATGACAGGACCCCCTTCAGTTCGCCGCGCGCTTCACGAGCGCGGCGATCCGCTCCTCCACCTGGGGCGTCACCTCGGTCAGGGCGAAGGCGGTGGCCCACATCTCGCCCTCGTCCAGGTCCGCCCGGTCGTTGAAGCCGAGCGTCGCGTAGCGCGACTTGAACTTCGCCGCCGGCTGGAAGAAGCAGACGATCTTGCCGTCCAGCGCGTAGGCGGGCATCCCGTACCAGAGCTTCGGCGCGAGGGCCGGGGCGCTGGCCGTGACCACGGCATGGACCCGCTCGGCCATGATCCGGTCCGAGTCCCCCATCTCGGCGATCTTCGCGAGCACGTCCTGCGCCGCCTCGGCGGCCTGCGCCGCCTTGTCCGTACGCGAGCCGCGGCGTTTCGCCGTCTTCAGGTCCTGGGCGTGCTCCTTCATCGCGGCCCGCTCCTCGGCCGTGAATCCCTCGTACGTGTTCGCGCTCATGACAGATTTCTCCTTCTAGGGGTTTTGACGTGCGGAAATTCAGAGGTCAGCGGCCGGCCGGGACGCGGGACTCCCAGGCGAACCCGTCCGGGTCGGTGAACGGCGCGGCGTCGCCACCGATGGCGATCCGGTGCGATCCGGTGCCGTCGGGCGAGACGCCGGCGTCCTTGGCGAGGGCCCGGCGCCCGTAGAGCGCCAGCTTCACCGAACCCGGCTCGGTGGCGAACTCCACGTACTTGCGACCGAAGCTCTTCGCCACGGTGAGGCCGCGGTCGAGGTAGAACTTCTTGCTCGCGGCCACGTCCGCGACTCCCAGCAGGAGCACGACGTCGTCGATCTTCCCGGTGTCCGGGCCGGTGTCCTTCTTCTCCGAGGTGGCGACCTTCCAGATCGCCCCGTCCGGGGCCTGCACGACGCCGCCGTAACCCCAGAACGACTTCGTGGGCGGCTTCAGCGACGTCGCGCCGGCGTCGAGGGCGGCGCCGATGAGGCTGTTGACCGTGGCGGGCTGGGAGACCGTGAGCGACAGCGTGAACCCGCGGAAGCCGGTCGTCGGCGCCTCCGAGGCCCGCACGCGGATCCGGTCGCCGAGGCCGAAGGCGTCGGCGTAGAGGCTGGTGACGGCGGCGGGGTCGGCCGCCTCGAGGGTGATGAATTCGATGGAGAACATGCTGATGAGACTAGGAGCGGCCCGAGGACCCGCGCTTCTTCATTCCTGACCGGTATGCGGCGATTGACGAATCGGAACAAGGTTCCGTATAGTTCCGGAACGACGATCCGTTTAGATGTCCCGGAAGGGTACGCGAATGATTCTGGTCACCGGCGGTCTTGGTTTCATCGGCTCCCACACCGCGCGTGCGCTCGTGGACATGGGCGAGGAATGCGTGCTGGTCAACCGGAGGAAGGTCGAGGTACCGGCCTTCCTCCCCGCCGAACAGGTAGCGGTGGCGCAGGCCGACGTCACCGATCTGGAACAGCTGCTCGACATCGGCGCCCGCCACAAGATCACCGGCATCGTGCACCTCGCGGGCTCCATGCCCTGGCCTCCCAGCGCCGACCAACCCGTCGAGGCGGCGCGAAAGGCACTCGGCGGCCTGTTCAACCTGCTGCAGGCCGCTCAGAACTGGGAGGTCGAGCGCGTGGGCGTCGCCAGCACGATCGGCGTGTACTCCGGCGTCGCCGGCGAGGGTCCGCTCCGGGAGGACATGCCGCTGCCGATGACCTCACCCCACCTGATCCCGGCGTTCAAGAAGATCGGTGAGCTCCTCAACGACCACCTGGCCGACGCCACCGGCATCGACGTCGTCAACTACCGAATCTCCGGAATCTGGGGCCCGCGAGGCCACGACGACCCGTTCTTCCCCGCCCCCGAGCTCGTCCGTGCCGCCGCTCGCGGGACCGCGCCGGACCTCTCCCATCTGCGCGCGCCGGCGTACGCGGAGGACTCGGTCGACCTGTGCTACGCGAAGGACGCGGGCCGGGCGATCGCGCTGCTCCAGCTCGCGGACCGGCTCGGCCACCGCACCTACAACGTCGGGTCCGGCCGTGCGACGACCAACGCCGAGGTCATCGCCGCGATCAGGACGGTGGTCCCCGACGCCCGGATCGAGCTGCCCTCCGGCGGCACCGGCCCGCGGACCTACCTCGACATCACCCGGATCCGGGAGGACACCGGATACCGGCCCGTCTACGACGCCGAGCGCGCCGCCGCGGACTACATCGCCTGGCTGCGGGCGGGCAACGAGCGCTGAGCGGCCTACGGCTCGTCGCGCCAGCGGGCGATCAGCTGGAAGTACAGGTAACCGCCGGCCTCCCGCACGATGTACTGGACCTGAGTGTCGCGCGAGTAGACCATCGGGCCGCTGCGCGTCGGCGAGGTCACCGCGTTGATGCCGTTGGCGCGGGCCATGGTGCGGGAGCGCAGCTCGTGCGGCGGGTCGGTGACGATCACCGCGGTCCGCCAGTGGAGCTTACGGAACTCCTCCCCCGCCGCGATCATGCTCTGCAGGGTGTCCTTGCCCGTCGGCACGGCGACCAGCCGGCTCGCCGGCACGCCGTGCTCGTTGAGCCAGGTCTTGCCGGTGCCCGCCTCGGTGTAGTGGTCGCCGGGCTGGTTGCCGCCGACCGTCAGGATGTGCGACGCGACACCCTCCTTGTAGAGGGTGAGGGCGTGCCGCAGCCGCCATTCGAGCACGTCACCGGGGACGCCGTTGTTCTGGGTGGCGCCCAGCACGATGATCGCGTCCGAGTGCGTGCGGACGTCCTCCCGCGCGACGTACCAGACGTAGAACCCGGCGGCCAGCGGTGCGCCGACCACGATCGCGACGATCAGAAAGAAGATCCGCACCACCCAGCGCCACGGCCCGCGCCGGCGCCGGCCGCGCCCGCCACCGTCCTCGTCGCCGTACGGCACCAGCGGCTCGTCGCGCTCGATCCGGGGCCGTCGCGGCAGGTCCTCGCGCGTCGGGTCGGCCGACCGCTGGGGCAGGTCGACCCGTGTGCGCGGTGACTCGCCGGTCTCCCGGCGAATCTCGATGGTCGGTTCGGTGCCGTCCGGTCGTCCGGTGATCGCTCCTCCATCCCTCACGACCGGTCAGACGAGCGAGACGGGCCGGTGGTTCGGTGACTTACCCCTTCGACTTTATCGCCGCGCGGCCCGCCTCCAGGCGTGCCACGGGGATGCGGAACGGCGAGCAGGAGACGTAGTCCAGGCCGACGTCGTGGAAGAAGTGCACCGAGTCCGGGTCGCCGCCGTGTTCGCCGCAGATGCCGAGTTTGAGGTCCGGCCGGGTCGCGCGGCCCTCCTCCGCGGCGATCCGCACCAGCCGTCCGACCCCGTCGACGTCGAGCGTCTCGAACGGGGACACGCCGAAGATGCCGAGTTCGAGGTAGCGGCCGAAGAACGCCGACTCCACGTCGTCACGGGAGAAGCCCCAGGTGGTCTGGGTGAGGTCGTTGGTGCCGAAGGAGAAGAACTCGGCGGCCTCGGCGATCTGCCCGGCCGTCATCGCGGCGCGCGGCAGCTCGATCATCGTGCCGATCAGCGCCTCGACGCCGACGTCGGCGAGCACCTTCTCGGCCTCCTCACGGATGTACTCCAGCTCCTGCACGGCGCCGACGAGCGGGATCATGATCTCCGCGTGCGGCTCCCCGCCGGCCTCCTTCAGCTCGGCCGCGGCCTCGGCGATCGCGCGCACCTGCATGCCGAACAGGCCGGGGATCACCACGCCGAGCCGTACGCCGCGCAGGCCGAGCATGGGGTTCTGCTCGTGCAGGCGGCGTACCGCCTCCAGCAGCCGCTCGTCGTCGGAGGACGCGTCGCCGGTGGCGACCCGGACGGTCAGGTCGGTCAGGTCGGGCAGGAACTCGTGCAGCGGCGGGTCGATCAGCCGGATCGTCACCGGCAGCCCGTCCATCGCCTCGAAGATCTCCTTGAAGTCCTGCTTCTGCAGCGGTTCGAGGGCGTGGAGGGCGGCGTTCCGGTCGTCCCTGGTCTCGGCGAGGATGAGGTCCTCGACGTACTGGCGGCGTTCGCCGAGGAACATGTGCTCGGTCCGGCACAGGCCGATCCCCTGGGCGCCGAACCGGCGGGCGCGCGCGGCGTCGTCGCCGTTGTCGGCGTTGGCGCGTACGGCCAGGCGGCGCCGGGAGTCGGCGTGGCGCATGAGCCGGTCCACCGACGCGACCAGTTCGTCGCCGTCGGAGGCCGAGAGCGCGCCCTCGAAGTACTGGACCACCGGCGAGTCCACGACCGCGACCTCGCCGAGGTAGACGGCGCCGGTCGTGCCGTCGATGGAGATCACGTCGCCCTCTTCGATCGTCACGCCGGGGGCGGTCGCCTGGCGCGCCCTGACGTCGATCTCCAGTTCCTCGGCACCGCACACGCAGGTCTTGCCCATGCCGCGGGCGACCACCGCGGCGTGCGAGGTCTTGCCGCCGCGGGAGGTCAGGATGCCACGGGCGGCGATCATGCCGTTGAGGTCGTCGGGACTGGTCTCACGGCGCAGGAGGATGACGTCCTCGCCGTCGTCGGCCAGCTCGACGGCCCGTGCGGAGGTGAACACGGCCTTGCCCACGGCGGCGCCGGGCGAGGCGCCCATCCCCTCGGTGATCTTCTTGACGTCGTCGCCGATCTCGCCGAACCGGGGGAACATCAGCTGCGCGAGCTGGTCGCCGGTCACACGCCGTACGGCCTCGTCCTCGTCGATGAGCTCCTGGTCGACGAGCTGGGTGGCGATGCGGAACGCGGCCGCGGCGGTCCGCTTGCCCACGCGCGTCTGGAGCATCCAGAGCTTGCCGCTCTCGATGGTGAACTCGATGTCGCACAGGTCGCGGTAGTGGTTCTCGAGCGTCTCCATGATCTGGAGCAGCTCGTCGTAGGACTTCTTGTCGATCTGTTCGAGGTCGGCCAGCGGCACGGTGCTGCGGATGCCGGCGACGACGTCCTCGCCCTGGGCGTTCTGGAGGTAGTCGCCGTAGATGCCCTGCTGGCCGGAGGCCGGGTCGCGGGTGAAGGCGACGCCGGTGCCCGAGTCCATGCCGAGATTGCCGAAGACCATGGCGACGATGTTGACCGCGGTGCCGAGGTCGGCCGGGATGCGTTCCTGCCGGCGGTAGAGAATGGCGCGCTCGGCGTTCCAGGAGCCGAACACCGCCTTGATCGCCAGGTCCATCTGCTCGCGCGGGTCGGTGGGGAACTCCCGTCCGGCGTTCTCCCGGACGATCTCCTTGTACGTTCCGACCAGGTCCTTGAAGTCGTCCACTTCCAGGTCGAGGTCGGACTCGACGCCCTTGGCCGCCTTCGCCTCGTCGATGGCCGTCTCGAACAGGTCCCCGTCGATGTCCAGCACGGTCTTGCCGAACATCTGGATCAGACGGCGGTAGGAGTCCCATGCGAACCGCTCGTTGCCGGACCGCTCGGCCAGGCCGTGCACCGACTCGTCGTTCAACCCGATGTTGAGGACCGTCTCCATCATGCCGGGCATCGAGAACTTCGCCCCTGAGCGCACACTCACCAGCAGCGGGTCGTCGGGCTGGCCGAGGCGCTTGCCCATCTCCCGCTCCAGCGCCTCCAGGTACCGTCCGACCTCCTCGTCGAGCCCCTCCGGCATGGCCTCGTGGTCCAGGTAGTAACGGCATGCCTCCGACGTGATCGTGAACCCGGGAGGCACGGGCAGGCCCAGGTTGGTCATCTCGGCGAGGTTGGCGCCTTTGCCGCCAAGCAGGTCCTTGAGATCCTTGTTGCCCTCGGTGAAGTCGTACACGTACTTCGGCATTGGGGACGCTTCCTCACTCCCGGCGCGACGAATGCGGTGACTCTACCCACCTCTCGGTGATTCGTCGGTCACTGTCGGCTTTCATGATTATTCCCGCAGGTCAGAGTGGGTATAGTGGTCTATTCCAATACCGACATTCCCGCCTATATAGCCAAAAAACCCCCGAGAACGATCTACTTTCGGGCGCCTGCGAGTATGGACATACCCGCGCTTGTCTCTGGGGATGATGCCGCCATGAGGCCCGTGACGGACGGGGGCGCGGGTGAGCCCTTCGCCCCCATCGCGGAGTACGGCTTTCTGTCCGACGCCGAGACCACCGCGCTGCTCGCGCCGAGCGGGAACGTCGAGTGGATGTGCCTGCCGAAATTCGACTCCCCCAGTGTCTTCGGCTCGCTGCTCGACCGTGACGCCGGCTACTTCCGTGTGGGCCCGGCCGGGGTGGACGTGCCCGCCGCCCGCCGCTACATCCCCGGCACGCTGGTGCTGGAGACCACCTGGTGGACGCCCGGCGGCTGGCTGGTCGTCCTCGACACCCTGCTGATGGGTCCCTGGCACCACGAGACCGAACGTTCGCACACCCACCGGCGGGCGCCCACCGACTACGACGCCGACCACGTGCTCCTGCGCATGATCCGCTGCGTGAACGGCCAGGTCCAGCTGCGCCTCGACTGCCTGCCGGTGTTCGACTACGGCCGGGTGGCGGCCTCCTGGGAGTACGCCGGGCCGGGGTACCACGAAGCGGTCGCCTCCGGCGCCGGCGTCGAACTCCGGCTGACCACCGACATGAACGTCGGCTTCGAAAGCTCCCTCGCCACCGCCCGTACGCTCCTCAAACAGGGCGACACACGCTTCGTGACGCTCTCCTGGAGCGAGCACCTGCCACCGAAGACCTACGACGAGGCTCAGTCCCGGCTGACCTGGACCGTGCACCACTGGCAGCACTGGCTGGACCGCGGGAGGTTCCCCGACCATCCCTGGCGCGGCCATCTCCAGCGCAGCGCCCTCACGCTCAAGGGCCTGACGTACGCGCCCACCGGCGCGGTCGTCGCCGCACCGACCACGTCACTGCCGGAGGAACCGGGCGCGGACCGCAACTGGGACTACCGCTTCACCTGGATCCGCGACGCGACGATGGCCCTGTGGGCGTTCTACACCCTCTGCTTCGACTGGGAGGCGAACGACTTCTTCTACTTCGTCGCCGACGTCGCCGAGGCCGCCGGCGGGCACGTGCAGATCATGTACGGGGTGGACGGCCGCGCGAACCTGGAGGAGACCGTCCTCGACCACCTCACCGGGTACGACGGCGCCCGCCCCGTCCGCATCGGAAACGCCGCCTACCTGCAACAACAGCACGACGTGTGGGGCGGCATCGTCGCGTCGATCTTCCTGTACGTCCGCAAGCGCGACCGCCTCGACGACCGGCTCTGGTCGATCATCGTCAAGCAGGTCGAGGTCGCCCTGGCGAACTGGCGCGGCCCGGACCACGGCATGTGGGAGGTACGCGGCGAGCGCCGGCACTTCACCTCCTCCAAGCTCTTCTGCTGGGTGGCCGCCCACCGCGGCGCGCAGCTGGCGTTGATCCGCGGCGACACCGACCGGGCGATGGAGTGGCAGGAGGCCGCCGACGAGATCCACGCCGACATCCTGGCGAACGCCGTCGACGCGCGGGGAGTGTTCGTCCAGCACTACGACACGACCGCCCTCGACGCGTCGGCGCTGCTCATCCCGCAGGTCGGCTTCCTGCCCCCGGACGACCCGAGGGTCCGCGCGACGGTCTTCGCGATCGCCGATGAGCTGACCGAGGACGACCTGGTCTACCGCTACTGGCCCCAGGAGACCGACGACGGCTTCGGCGGCTGCCGCGAGGGCACGTTCACGATGTGCTCGTTCTGGCTGGTCTCGGCGTTCGTCCTGATCGGCGAGCTGGACCGCGCCATCACCCTGTGCGAGAAGATCCTCTCCTACGCCAGCCCGTTGCTGCTGTACGCCGAGGAGATCGACGTGCACAGCGGCCGTCACCTGGGCAACTTCCCCCAGGCCTTCACTCACCTGGCCCTGATCAACGCCGTGATGATGGTCATCCGCGCCGAACGCCGCGAACCCCGAGCCCCGTTCGTCTGACGAATGAGCGTGTCCACGCGTACGTCAGGGATAGGAGGTGTCCTGGACGCCCACCGGGGCGCCCATTTCCTCCTGCAGTGACTCCAGGAGCTCTTCCAGGTCACGCCCTTCGGGCTCGTTCAGGAACGCGGTCACAGCGGCATGGACGTCCACCGTCGCGTCCGGATCGTCCGCGTCGTACTCGCCCAGGAGAAAGCGCGCGAAGGTGGGTGAATCCGGGTCCTCGTCGAGCACCCACCCGCCGCCGACATCGCTGAACATGTATTCGGCGCAGTACGCGGTCAGAAGAAGGTCGAAGGGCTGGTAGCCGATCATCTCGAATGGAGCCGGGTCGCCGGCGCAGACGGCGCCCATGTGCATGAGGCCGTGGCTCGGGTTTTCGAGGAGCGTCTCGGGCGGGTCCCAACGGGACAGGGCGCCCAGGCGGACGACCAGTGCGCGGCTCGCCTCGGCCCAATCCGGCAGCAGTTCCCGGCGTTCGTCCCGAACCCGGGTCGCCGCGTCCGGGGTCAACGGACTGGGCAGCGGCTGTTCCGGATCGAGCGGGTACGCCATGAAGCTCTCCTGATCTTGAAAAGGGTGAACATGCACCTTAGCGGTCGCCGATCGCTCCGACCGACCACCAGACGGGGTCGCGATGGCCGAACGCGTCGCACATCCTCCGGTTGATCGCCGGCGCGCTCGAAGGCGTCGACCAGACCGGGCTCCTGCGGCGACCTCTCGTCGAGCGTGCTCACCCGGCGGTCGCACGAACTCACCGAAGCCCGGATCGTCGCGCTGAACGCCGCGAACTCCGAGCCCTCGGTGCGGTGGGCGGCCGGCGCCGGGCCGGTACCAACAAGTACCGGCCCGGCGCCGTGGGTGCTCAGGCGGCCGAGGAGGTGGTGGTGGGGGTCGGGGTCGCGGGGGCGTCCCAGTCGATGGTGTGGCGTTGTTCCCAGCCCAGGGACTTCTCGATGTTCATCGCCTTGAACGCGAGCGGCATCAGCAGGGACATCGCGCGCCGGGCCGTCGGGCCCGGGGTCTTGGTGCGGTTGACCTTCCGGCCTCTCGCCGTGATTCGCTCGACTCGGGGGCGGCGCAGGCGTTCGTACGCGATGAACGCCGATGACGGGTCGGGCAGGTCGCGGAGGCAGCGGGCCAGTTCCACCGCGCTCTCGATGGCCAGTGACGCGCCCTGGCCGGTGCTGTTGGACGGGGCGTGCACCGCGTCGCCGACCAGCACCATGCGTCCTCGGTACCAGTGTGGCACCGGCGGCATGATGTGGAGGCCCCCGACGACCTGCAACGTCTCCGGGACCGTGCGTGCGGCCAGCACGCCGCCCGGGTCGTCGCCCTCGTACGTCTCGCGCAGCGTGCGCAGCCACTTCTCGGCCGGGACCGCCCGCGCCTCGGTCAGGGTCATGTACGTGCGCGAGGGCAGGTTGGCGCCCCACGCGGTTCCGCCGCCCGGCTGGGGCCAGTACAGGTAGTAGGCGCGGCTGCCGTAGGCGAAGAACATCGTGCCGGGTTCCACGTCGAGGTCGACGTCGGCGAGGCCGCCGAAGCCGAGCATGCCGGTGTAGTCCGGGCCGGGGGCGTTCGGGTCGATCAGGGTTCTCACGGTGGAGCGGACGCCGTCGGCTCCGATCAGCACGTCGGCGCGGACGCTGGAGCCGTCGGTGAACCTCGCGGTAACGCCGGTCGGGCCGTCGTCGGCGGCCTGCAGGCGCTTGCCGTACGCGAACCGTACGCCGGCCGCGAGCGCGCGTTCGCGCAGGACGCGGTGCAAATCGCCGCGTTCGACCACCTGGAGTGGCGGTACGTCGGGCAGGCCGGGCAGTACGCGGGGTTTTCCCCGGCCGAGCGTCATGGCGGTCCGCCGCATCGGCACGGCGATGCCGCGGACGGCGTCGGCGGCGTCGATGATGTCGAGCGCGGCGAGGCCGTTCGGTGCGAGGGCGAGCGCGCCGCCGATGCCGTCCGACTCGGCCGGGTACGCCTCGTGGACGGTCGCCTCGATACCGGCTTTGGCCAGTGCGGCGGCCGTGACGGGGCCGGCGATCCCGCTGCCGATGACGATCGCGGTTCGTACCTTGGACATGGTTCTCTCCCGTGTGGGTGCGTCGGCGCAGCCCGCCGACGTGGTGGTCGCGAACCGTCCCCGCGAAAGAGAACCCGGATATCCTTTGGTCGCCACCTCGTGGCCGGGTTCGTTTTCGCGGGCATCGGTTCGAGGAAGGGTCCCGGTGGCGGTGTTGCCGCACCGCCACCGGGCCTACATCGTGAAGCCGGCTCCGGCGCACCTCGGTGCCGGTGGGCAGAAGCGGCGCGTCCGAACACCACGAGCCGCCCAACTCGTTCGTCTGGTGCATCCGAATCGTTCGTACGTGGCTCGGTGCGGTGGGCGGCGGCCCGTCGCCGGGTCGGCGCCCCCGTGGGTGCCGGCCCGGCCGTCTTGTGGGCTGTCAGCGGGTGGACGCGGTCGTGGGTGCGGGCACCACCGGGGCGTCCCAGTCGATGGTGTGGCGTTGTTCCCAGCCCATGGTCTTCTCGACGTTCATGGCGAGGTCCAGCGGCATGCGCAGCGAATCCGCCTTGCGCGTCGCCGGCCCCGGGGGTGTCTTCGCGTGGTTGATCTCCGCGCCCCGTGCCGTGATCTTTTCCACCCGGTGGCGGCGCAGGCGCTCGTACGCGGCGAAGGCGGAGGAGGGGGCCGGCAGGTCGCGCAGGCAGCGAGCGAGCTCGATCGCGCTCTCGATGGCCAGTGAGGCGCCCTGGCCGGTGCTGTTGGACGGCGCGTGCACGGCGTCGCCGACCAGCACCATCCGGCCGCGGTGCCAGTGCGGCACCGGCGGCATGATGTGCAGCGCCCCGGTGATCTGCAGGTTCTCCGCGGTCGTGCGCTCGGCGAGGTCGCTTCCCGGATGGTCGTCCGCGTAGGTCTCCCGGAGTGTGCGCAGCCATTTGTCCGCGGGGATCGTGCGCGCCTCGTTGAGCGTCATGTAGGTCTTCCACGGCAGGTTGGCACCCCAGGTCGTCCCGCCGCCGGGCTGACGCCAGTACAGGTAGTAGGCGCGCCGTCCGTACGCGAAGGTCATCGTCCCGGGGTCCACGTCGAGGTCGAGATCGGCGAGGCCTTCGAAGCCGAGCATGCCGGTGTAGTCGGGACCGGGTGCGTCCGGATCGATGAGCCTGCGCACGGTCGAGCGGACGCCGTCGGCGCCGATCAGCACGTCGGCGTGGGCGCTGGTGCCGTCGGCGAACCGCGCGGTGACACCGTCCGGCCCGTCGTCGGCGGCCACCAGGCGCTTGCCGTACGCGAACTCCACGCCGGCCGCGAGCGCCCGCTCCCGCAGGAGCCGGTGCAGGTCACTGCGGTTGACCATCTGCAACGGCGGCATGTCGGGAAGGCCGGGCGTCTCGAATGGCTCCGCGCCCCCCATCGACATGACCATCCGCCGCATCGGGATGGCACTGGCGCGCAGGGACTCTTCGGCGCCGATGATGCCGAGCGCCGCCTGGCCGTTCGGTGCGATGGCGAGCCCGCCGCCGATGCCGCCCGACGACTCGGCCGGGTACGCCTCGTGGACGGTCGCCTCGATACCGGCTTTGGCCAGTGCGGCGGCTGTGACGGGGCCGGCGATCCCGCTGCCGATGACGATCGCGGTTCGTACCTTGGACATGGTTCTCTCCCGTGTGGGTGCGTCGGCGCAGCCCGCCGACGTGGTGGTCGCGAACCGTCCCCGCGAAAGAGAACCCGGATATCCTTTGGTCGCCACCTCGTGGCCGGGTTCGTTTTCGCGGGCATCGGTTCGAGGAAGGGTCCCGGTGGCGGTGTTGCCGCACCGCCACCGGGCCTACATCGTGAAACCCGGCTCAGTCCGGGGGCAGCCCCCTCTCGGCGAGCTCCGTCAACTCGTCCGGCATGTCGCCGGTCCGGTGCCATTCCTGCCATACGGCGAGGTCCGGGAACGTGCCGGACGTCAGCTCGTCGATCAGCGCGCGGCTCCAGGCCGCCTCCGCCTCGAGCATCGCCAGGCCGTACTCCGTCTCGATCATGAACAACCGGGGAACGCCCTCCTCGCGGCTCTGCGCGAGGGCCGCCCGCTGGGCGCCGATCGACTCCTCCAGGTGACCGAGCCGCTCCTGGAGCAGGGCGGTCACCTCCGGCGGGGCCAGTACGGCGAGCACCGACAGGCCCGCCGCGAACCTCGGGTGTTCGGTCCGCGGCGTCGAGATCAGCTCCCGGGTCCACTCGACCAGTTCGCGCCTGCCCGCCTCCGTGATCGCGTAGATCGTGCGTTCCGGGCGGGCGCCCGCGCGGTCGGTGCCGACGACCTGGAGGAACCCGTGCTTCTCCATGTTCTGGACGACGGTGTAGAGCGAGCCCCACTTGATGTCCATGTCCTGGTCCTTGCCACGGGCACGCATCACGGAGGCCATCTCGTACCGGTGCATGGGCCGGGGGTAGACCGTGGCCAGCACCGCGAGGGCCAACAGGTTGTCGACCTTGCGCTTCTTGACCATGACCGGCCTCCTCCTCGTTACTCGTCTACGAATATACGTGTACGAGTAACGACCCGCAAGGCCACGGCAGGACGGATCAGTCGAGAACCGCCAGCAGCTGCTTCGCGAACTCCTTCGGCGACTCGACCGCTCCGAGATGTCCGCCCGGGAACTCGACGAGAGGAGAGCCGAGCAGCTCCGCGAGCCGGGCGACCGGACCGTGGAGCGGCACCTGGGAGCGCGAGTCCCGCCCCGCCGCCGGCACCAGCTTGCGGGCGACGGGGCGCAGCGCGGCGACGTCGGGAACGGTCGAGGAGAACGGGACCAGCATGTGCTCCAGGAACACCGGCAGGTTGGCGTGCATCCGGGGCGCCATCTCCCGGATCTCGGGCGGCAGCTCGGTCGGCCGCGCCGAGGGCCGGTCCCCCAGCCCCACGCTGAACCGGGCCATCGCCGCACCGGCCCCTTCGGTACGGAAGACCTCGCGCACGTCGGCGAACAGCGCCCGGTGCGGAGCGGGGTCGTCCAGGAGTTCGAGCAGCGGCGGCTCGTGCGCGACCACGCGGCGCAGCCGCTCGGGGTGCCGGGCGAGCAGGTCGACCGCCACGATGGCGCCGGAGCTGCTGCCGAGCACCGAGGCCTCCTCGTCCGGGCCGAGCAGGTCGAGCAGCCGGCGGGCGTCGTCGCTCCACACGTTCACCCTCTGGTCGGTGAGCGGACCGTCGAGGGGACTGCGGGACAGGCCGCGCGGGTCGTAGGAGACCACGGTGTACCGGGTGGCCAGGTCCGCCGCCATGCCCGCGTACAGGCCGGCGTCGGCGGCGCCGCCGGGGATCATCAGCAGCACCGGTCCGCTGCCGCGCTTCTCGTAGTGGAGGGTGGCACCGGGCACCTTGAGGGTGCCGGTCAGGGGCGTGTTCATCGGGCGCCTTCTTCGCGTTGGGACGGCCAGTTCGTCAGGAGCACGTGGAGCGCGTCGAGCGAACGCGACCACGACTCCTGAACCTCGCGGGGGTGACGGAACCCCTCGCCGAGCTCCAGGTGGATGTAGCCGTGGAAGGCGGCGCGCAGCAGGCGGCCCGCGTCGGTCGCGTCGGGCTCGGCCAGGCCGTACGCGTGGAGCATGCCGTAGGTCAGCTCGATGCTGCGGCGCAGCGCCACGGATCCGGCGGCCTCCTCCGGCGTGAGCCGCATCTGGGTCGCCGCGTAGCGGCCGGGATGGTCGAGCGCGTACCGCCGGTAGGCGTCGGCGAACGCGACGAGCGCCTCCTTGCCCGCCCGGCCCGCCACCGCCACGGCGATGCGGTCGGTCAGCTGCTCACCGGCGAGCAGCGCGACCCGTACGCGCAGGTCCCGCAGGTTCTTCACGTGGGAGTACAGGCTGGCGTCCTTCACGCCGAAGCGACGCGCGAGCGCGGAGACGGTGACGTGGTCGAACCCGACCTCGTCTGCCATCTCCGCCGCCGCCTCCGTGAGCCTGGCCGCACTGAGACCGGCACGAACCATGCCTCATCCCTCCCTAGGAGCTCTAGGCAGGAGCCTAGGGAGGGAAGGTAGGGCCCGGCAAGCGAGTATCCGGGTCAGTAGTCGTCGGGCGGGTGGCCGCCGCGGGTACGCAGCGTGGTCCGGCCGCGCAGGAGGCGGCGCATCGTTCCGTAGCTCACGTCGAAGCGCTCGGCGACCTGGCGGATGCTCCAGCCCTGCTCGTACAGGCGTACGGCGTCGTCGGTGGTGGGTTCTTCCGGACGGGCCGCGTCGGCGAGGAGTTTTCGCAGGCTGGACCGGGTGTAGCGGCGGTGGCCGCCCGGCGTCCGCAGGGGTGACAGGCGGCCCTCGCGGGCCCAGCGGGCGATCGTCGTCGTACGGACGCCGAACAGCTCGGCGACCTCACGGGGCTTGAGCAGGTCGTCGTCGGGAGAGAGTTCGTCGGGGAGCACGTCGTTCTTTCCGGGGAGAGTGGTCGTCGGGGGGCGCGGGTGCGCGACGGGTCACATGCGGAGGCCGGGCGGCGGGAGTTCGCCGGCGGCGTCGGCCGCGCAGGTCGCCCACACCGTCTTGCCGCCGTGTTCTTCCAGGCGCCAGCCCCAGTCCTTCGAACACGCGTCGACCAGCAGCAGCCCGCGCCCGTCCACCCGGTCCATCGAACGCCGCCGGCGGTCGGGCAGCGCCTCGCTCGTGTCCCACACCTCGATCAGTACGGTGCCGCCCTGGCGCGTCAACGAGAGATGGAACACCTCGCCGACCTTGGTGGCGTTGGTGGCCAGTTCGGCGACGACGATCAGCGCGTTGTCGAGGGCGTCGCCGAGTCGCCAGTCGGCGAGTGCGATCTTTGTGAGGAGCCGGGCCTGTTCGGCCGCGATCGGATGCGGCGGCAGGGGAAATCGGCGAACCCGGCTCTCGCAGATTCGTGGTGGCCGCGCCGTCTCTTCGGCTTCAGGTATCGCCCGCAATTTTCCGCCTCTTCTTTTTCGAAATCCGGTGACCAGGTTCACACGGGCGATTACACTTAGCGACGAACCACCAAAGACCAGTTAGACACCCCCCGTTCAAACCATCGAAACCGCGTATGAGCGGTTTCGTTTTGGAGGTCTCATGGTTGCGAAACGCGAGCCGTACGAGGTCCCGGCAATCCGCGCGTTCGCCGCCGAATTAACGGCATGGCGTGGCACGATGTCCAAGGTAGAGCTGGCCGAACGGCTCGGCTACACCCCCCAGCTCATCGGCCAACTGGAGGCCGGTAAGAACATACCGTCCGAGCAGTTCTCCGAGGACGCCGACACCTTCTTCAAGACCAACGGCCTCTTCCTAAGGCTATGGAAACTGATCATGGAGACCCGCCGTCTAGCGGTCCTGCCGCCCGGCTTCTCCAAATATGTTCAATTCGAGGGCCAGGCCGGTACGATACGGACCTACAGTCTCGTACTCATTCAAGGACTGCTCCAAACAGAGGAGTACGCTCGCGCGATTCTGCTGACCGTCCAACGGCCAGATACGGTCGATCAGTTCGTGGCCGCCCGCATGGAGCGCCAAGCGATTCTCACCCGACAAAAACCTCCGCGCCTTTGGGCAACGATCGACGAGCGGGCCCTGCACTCCATGATCGGCGGCCGAGAGGTGATGCGCGGGCAGCTCCAACACCTGCTGGAGGCCTCGAAGAATCCCAACATCATGGTCGAGGTAGTGCCGCAGGACGCAGAGGCCCACGCCGGCCTGGAAGGCATGCTCGCTCTCCTGGGATTCGACAACGAACCCGACATCGCTTACACCGAATCGGCCGGGCGTGGCCAAGTTGTGGAGGATGCGGCCGGTGTGTCCGACTTCCACGTAAGGTACGACTTGGTCAGGGGGCACGCCCTTCCCGTGGCGGAGTCCCGGAAATTGATCGAGTCGATCCTGGAGGGCCTATGAACTCCCTCGACTGGCGCAAGGGCAGCCGCAGCGGAGGAAGCGGAGGCAACTGCGTCGAGGTCACCGCCCTCTGGCGCAAGAGCAGCCGTAGCGGAGGAAGCGGAGGCGAGTGCGTCGAGGTCGCCGTGGTCGAGTCACCTCGGGACTAACACGTGCTCGCCGCCCGGTACGACGATCTCGTCGTACCGGGCGGCGATGCCGCGTCAGTCACCATGGCAGCCGACCGACGGCACGTTAATGCCACGGACAAGCATTAATCGCACCTGCCAGTAACTCTACGACTCGCGGATCAATTTCCGCTTAAATCTTGATGTCATCCCTGGTCAGAGGGTTAGGGTTTTACTACCATAATCACCATTGGACATACTGGGGCAATGTCCATCTTCCGGCGCAATAAAGCGACCGACTCCAGTTTCTCGGCTGGGCCGTCCGGAGACTGCACCACGCACAGTCCGTGCCGCGAGCTGCTGGCGATGCCCGCCGCCGAGCGCGACGGCCTGCTCCGCCTGATCATGGCGAAGACCTCGGAGCTCGGCCCGGACGCGATCTCCGTGTACCTCAACGACGAGTTGTCCGCGCGCCTGGTCGTGATGGCGGCGGGCGATTCGGGCCGCTACCAGCGGGCCTACCCGGTCCTCGCCCACCTGACGTCCCGCTGGGGCGTCACCCCGCCCGACCTGCTCCTCCGCGCGGTGGAGAACATGAGGCGCGACAACGTGGAGGTCAACGCCCACGACCAGGGCGAGAACTCCCCCCTGTACACCGTCGTCGACCAAGGCGTGTCCGGGGCCGCACACCTCGTACGGCTGGAACAGGCGCTGGGCGTGGACCTCCCGTACGGGGCGATCATCGGGATCCCGCGCGAGCATCAGATCCTCGCGGTGCCGATCCGGAAGGCCGGCGACGTCGCCGCGATCGAGGCCATGCTGCGGCTGGTGCGCGACGTCGGCTCCCAGGCCTCGGACCGGCTGAGCCTCGACGTGTTCTGGCTGCACCAGGGCCGCCTGCACCCCCTGCACGCCGAGTCGAAGAACGGACGCCTGGAGCAGATCTTCCCCCCGCCGGAGTTCCGGCAGCTCCTGGAGCAGTTGCCGCGCGACTAGATCTGCCCGGCGCGCTTGACCCTCACGTCGCGTGAGGCTGGAGGGTGGGGTGCATGAGCGACTACTACAACGCGTTCGAGATGAGTCCCGTACCCGCTCCCGGCCCGGACGCGGTTCCGCCGGAGCCGTTCCACGGCATCTATGGAATGCCCGCGTTCGTGACGATCCCCACGAGCGATCTGGCGGCGTCGGTGGACTTCTGGATTCGCGGGCTCGGGTTCTTCGAGCTGTTCAGCATCCCCGGAAGGGTCGTGCATCTGCGCCGGTGGGCGTTCCAGGACGTACTCCTCGTCCCGGCGGCGAGCGTTCCGGAGCAGGCACCGGCGATGAGCGTCAGCTTCGCGTGCGTGCTCGGCCAGCTCGACTCCCTCGTCGCGGCCTGCCGCGCGTTGCGCCCGGACTCGGTCGACGGTCCACGGGACACCCCCTGGAACACACGCGACGTGGCGGTGATCACTCCCGAGAACGCGCGGATCGTCCTCACCGCCGCGAAGCCCTTCGATCCGGCCGGTCAGGAGGCGCGGAACCTCGAAGCCGTCGGGATCACCCCACCGGGCGGCGACGATGAACAATGAGGAGTATGCCTGATCCCGCTGACGCCGACGGCCTGACCGTCGGCCAGGTCGCGACGCGTCTGGGCGTGACGGTCCGCGCGCTGCACCACTGGGACGAGATCGGTCTGGCGCGACCGTCGCTGCGCACGGCCGCCGGATACCGGCTCTACACCGCTGGTGATCTCGACCGCCTGCACCGCATCGTCGTCTACCGCGAGATCGGTCTCGGCCTGGACAGAATCCGGGCCGTCCTGGACGACTCGGCCGCGGACGTGCCGGGCGCGCTGCGCGCGCAGCGCGCCCTGGTCGCCGAACGGATCGACCGCCTCCAGCGGCTCAGCGCCGGACTGGACCGGATGATCGACGCCCACGAGCGCGGCCTGCTGCTGACCGACGAGCAGCAGGCCGCGATCTTCGGCCCGCAGTGGAACCCGGACTGGCCCGCCGAGGCCCGCCGGCGCTACGGGGACACGGCGCAATGGCTGCGGTACGCCGAACGTTCGGCCTCTCGCGGTCCGGAGGAATGGCAGGCCATCGCCGACGCCAATGCCGACCTCGACCGCGCCCTCGGGGATGCGATGGACGCCGGCGTCACACCCGGCAGCCCGGAGGCGAATCGACTCGTCGAGCGGCACCGTGAGGTCTTCGCCTCCTACTTTCCCCTCACCCGGCAGATGCAGGTCTGTCTCGGCCGCAGGTTCGAGGCCGATCCGGGATTCGCCGCCCACTACGACGGCATCCGCGCCGGCCTCGCCACGTGGTTCCGGCGCGTCATCGACGCGAGCGCACGCGCCCACGGCATCGACCCCGACACCGCGACCTGGCAGTAGAGCGCGAGCCCGGCAGCCGGGCATGTCCGAATCCGAGGGGTGGCCGTCCTTGCCGCCATCGGCGGGCACCGGCCAGGCTGAACCCGTGGCCTCCCCCGTTGCGCTCCTGTCTCAGTCGCGTCGCACGGCGTAGGTCAGGTGAGTGGCGCGGGCGCCGCCGACGATGGTCGGGTCCTCGAAGCGGTAGGGCGAGCGCGTGAGGTCGGCGAAGTAGGGGATCCCCGCACCCAGCAGCACGGGCACCAGGCTGATCCGGACCTCATCCAGCAGACCGAGGTCGAGCGCTTGGGCGGCGATGCTCGCGCTGGCGACGGTGACGTCCTTACCGCCCGCGATCTGCCGGGCCGTGGCGATGCCGGCGGCCACCTCGCCGACGAAGGTGGTCCTCGGCCATGCCGTGGTGTCCTGGGGCGGGCGGTGGGTGACCACGACCACCGGAGCGCCCACCGGATGGTTGTCGTCCCAGCCGTTGGTGAGGTCGAACAAGCGCCGCCCGCAGACCAGGGCCCCGGTGCCGGCGAGGATGTCCCGCAGCATCGCGGCACTTCCTCGGTCAACGGTGAAGGAGCTGTGCCCGTCCCGGGCCGGCACCTCGACCTCGCCCGCGTTGTACCAGTCGAACAACTCGCCGCATCCGTCCTGGGTGTCGGCGATGTAACCGTCCAGCGACATCGTCATGTGCGAGAAGACCGTGGTCATCATCCATTCCCTTCGGGCTTTGATGTGGACATGCGGTAGAACGTCGAACGGCGGCCGGACTCATCGCTCGCGTGGAAAATCGATGAGTCATGGGCCTCATCGAGGAGGCGAGGATGGAACTCGACGACGTGCTCACCGCCGTGCGCTCAGGCAGCGAGCCGGCGTTCGCGCGGCTGGTGGACCGCTATCGGCGGGAGCTGCACCTGCACTGCTACCGCATGGGCGGCTCGTTCGACGAGGCCGAGGAGGTGCTGCAGGAGGCCCTGCTGAAGGTGTGGCGGGCGAGACAGAGCCTCCCGGCGGCGGGCGGGGTGCGTCCATGGCTGTACCGGGTCGTGACCAACACCTGCATCGACGACGCGCGCCGCCGCGCGCGACGGGTGCGGCCCTTGAGTTCGTTCGAGGAGATGCCCTGGCTGCAGCCCTACCCGGACGGGCTCCTGAACCAGGCCCTGCCCGCCGACGCCGAGCCCGAATCGGTGGTCATCGCCCGGGAGACGATCAGCCTGGCCTTCTTGGCCGTGATCCAGACACTGCCCGCGAAACAGCGAGCCGTGCTGATCCTCCGGGACGTCCTCGGCTGGTCCGCAGCGGAGTGCGCGTCCTTGCTGGATGCCTCCGTCCCCGCGGTGAACAGCGCCCTGCAACGGGCACGGACGACAATGCGAGACCACCACGCGCGTCGCACCACAGCGAGCTTGCCCAGCCCGGCGACCGAGGACGAGCAGGCTCTGCTGAAGCGCTACATCGAGGCACACGAGCAAGGTGACGCCGCCGGCCTCGCCGCCATCATGGCTGAGGACGTCCGCGTCACGATGCCGCCCGCGCCATTCCGCTACGAGGGCCGAGCGGCCCTGGCCCCGCTGCTCGCGCGGGCGTTCGGGCCCGACGGCGACAGCGACTGGCTGGCCGTGGCCACCCGCGCGAACCGCCAGCCGGCCGCAGCGTGCTACCTGCGCCGACCCGGCGGCTCACAGTACCGGGCCTTCAAACTCGACGTCCTGCGCATCGAAAACGGCACGATCGCCGAGACCACCACCTTCGGCAACGGACAGTTCCCCGCCTTCGACCTCCCCACCACCCTCGAACCCCGCCGATCCTGACCACATCGCTCACGACTTTGACGCGAGCGCGCGCCCACGGCATCGACCCCGACACCGCGACCTGGCAGTAGAGCGCGGGCCCGGTAGCCGGGCATGTCCGAATCCGAGGGGTGGCCGTCCTTGCCGCCATCGGCGGGCACCGGCCAGGCTGAACCCGTGGCCTCCCCCGATCGTCTCGTGCTCCTCGTCGTCTACCCCGGCATCCAGATGCTCGACGCCGTCGGGCCGGCCGAGGTGTTCTCACTCGCGGGGATCGGACTGCGCGGGCGCGGGTACCGGCTGCTCGTGGCCTCGCCGGACGGCAGGTCCGTGCGCTCGGACTCGGGCCTGCGGCTGGAGGTGGACGCCGCGCTGTCCGACGTCACCGAGCCGGTGGACACCCTCATCGTGGCGGGCGGGTTCGGTTTCGACACCGCGACCACGCCGGAACTCCTCGACACCATCGGCCTGCTGGCGCGCCGGGCCCGCCGGGTGTGCTCGGTCTGCAGCGGCGCGTTCCTGCTCGCGGCGGCGGGGTTGCTGGCCGGAAGGTCCGCCACCACGCACTGGCTGATGTGCGGCGACCTGGCCCGCAGGTATCCCGAGACGACCGTCGAACCCGACCGGATCTTCGTCCGGGACGGTGACGTGTACACCTCCGCGGGGGTGACCGCCGGGATCGATCTCGCGCTCGCGCTGGTCGAGTCCGACCACGGCGCGGAGACGGCCAGGGCCGTGGCCCAGGCACTGGTGGTCTTCCTGCAGCGGCCCGGCGGGCAGTCCCAGTTCTCCGCGCGGCTGGACCACGGGGTCGCGACCGGCTCGCCGCTCCGCCCGGTGCTCGACGCGATCACCGCCGACCCGGCCGCCGACCACAGCGTGCCGCGGCTGGCCGAACGCGCGCACATGTCCGAACGCCACCTCGGACGGTTGTTCGGCGAGCAGACCGGTACGACCCCGGCGAGGTTCGTGGAGCGCGTACGCGTCGAGGCCGCCCGTGACCTGCTCGAACGCTCCACGTTGCCGGTGGAGGGGATCTCGCAGCGCACCGGGTTCGGCAGCGACGAGACCATGCGCCGCGCGTTCCTGCGCGTGCTCGGCGTGGCGCCCGCCGACTACCGCGACCGCTTCCGGTCGGCCCATCCCCCACAGGAGGTTCTCTGATGCAGATCGCCATCGTGCTCTATCCCGGGCTCACCGCCCTGGACGCGATCGGTCCGTACGAGGTGCTCAACCTCATGCCGGACGCGGAGGTACGGTTCGTCGGCGCGGAGCCCGGGCCGGTCGTGGCCGACAGCGGCGTGCTGTTCCTCGGCGTCACGCACTCCTACGCCGAGACGCCCGCGCCGGACATCGTGCTGGTGCCCGGATCGTCCGCCGCGACGGCCACCGCGATGGCCGACAAGGAGCTGACCGGCTGGCTGCGCCGGGTGCACGAGACGGCCACCTGGACCACCTCGGTCTGCTCGGGAGCGCTGGTCCTCGCCGCGGCCGGCATCCTGGACGGCGTCCCGGCGACCACGCACTGGCTCGTGCAGCCGATACTGGGCAAGCTGGGCGCCGAACCACGGCCCGACGAGCGGATCGTCCGATCGGGGAAGGTCGCCACCGCGGCGGGGGTGTCCGCGGGCATCGACCTCGGGCTGTGGCTGGTCGGCGAGATCTGCGGCCCCGAGCGCGCCGAGATCGTCCAGCTCACCATCGAGTACGACCCGCGGCCGCCGTTCGACGCGGGCCATCCGAGCAAGGCCGGCGAGCAGGTGCGCAAGAAGGCGCGAGCGGAACTGCTCCGCGCCGGTGCGAACCCCCGGGAGGCGATCGCCATCCCGCAGGTGCTGTGGCGCCGGGCGATCGGCGCGTACCGTGCGTGAGTCAGGTCCGGGACTCCGGCGCCGGCCGCCGGCCGCGCAGGAGCGAGGCCACGGCGGCGAACGCGGCGAGGGCGGCCGACACGGCGAAGACGACGACGAGGCCGTGGTGGAACGGCTCCGCGATCAGGTGCGGGAAGAACTCCCGGCCGGTGAGGGCCTGCCGGTTCGCCGGGGAGAGCGCCGGCAGGGCGCCGGTGGGCGCGAGCAGGCTCTCGATCGGGTTCACGCCGAGGATCGCGGCGAACAGCGACGACACCGGGGGAAGCGCGCCGATCTGGTGCGCGACCCCGGCGGACACGCCGTACCGCTGAAGGCCGCCGGTCAGCGTGTGCGGCAGGCTGCCCGCCAGCCCCGCGATCATCAGGGAGAAGAACACCCCGATCGACAGTGACGTGCCGGAGTTCTGGAACGTCGAGCGCATGCCCGACGCCGCTCCCCGCTGGCGGGCGGGCACGCTGCTCATGATGGCCGAGGAGTTCGGCGAGCTGAACATGCCCGTGCCGATGCCGTTGGCGGCGATGAGCAGGGCGAACGCCCAGTACGAGAAGTCGGCGGGCAGCAGCATCAGCCCGACGAAGCTCCCGCCGAACACCACCATCCCGGCGGTGGCGAACCCGCGCGCGCCGAACCGGTCCGACAGCAGGCCCGAGATCGGCCCGGCCACGAGGAACCCGCCGGTCAGCGGCAGCAGGAAGATGCCGGCCCACAGGGGCGTGTCGCTGTAGTCGTAGCCGTGCAGGGGCAGCCAGATGCCCTGCAACCAGATGATCAGCACGAACTGCAGGCCGCCCTGCGCGAGACGCGTCGCGAAGCTCGCCGCGTTGCCCGCCGTGAACGCGCGGATGCGCAGCAGCCCGATCTGGAACATCGGGTGCGCCACCCTGGTCTCCACGACGGCGAACACCGCGAGGAGCAGGACGCCGCCGATCAGCTCGGCGCACACCGTGGGGTTCGTCCAGCCCATGGCGTGGTGCCCGTACGGGTGGATGCCCTCGGTGATGCCGACGAGCACCGCGCTCAGCCCGACGGCGAACGTGATGTTGCCCCACCAGTCGATGCGGCCGGGGTTGCGCTCGCCGTTGTCGCGGAGCCGGCGGTACGCCCACAGGGTGCCGAAGACGCCGACCGGGACGTTGACCCAGAAGACCGCGCGCCAGTCCCAGATCGCCAGCACTCCCCCGGCCACCAGGCCGACGAACTGCCCGGCCAGGCCCGCGACCTGGTTGATGCCGAGCGCGAAACCGCGCTGCCGCGCGGGGAACGCGTCGGTGAGGATCGCGGCGGAGTTGGCGGTGAGCATGGAGCCGCCGATCGCCTGGAGCATCCGCCAGCCGATCAGCCACAGCGCCCCGTGCCGCCCCTGGAACGGATCGAACGACAACAGAAGCGATGCGACGGTGAAGACGAGGAACCCGGCGTTGTAGATCTTCACCCGGCCGTACATGTCGCCGAGCCGCCCGACGGGCACGACGAAGACCGCCTGGACGAGCCGGTAGCCCATGATCATCCAGAGCAGGTAGCCGACGTTCGCGGGCGCGAGCGGGTTCAGGTGGATGCCGCGGAAGATGGCCGGCAACGCGATGAGGACGATCGACCCGTCGAGCACGGCCATGAACACGGCGGCGGTCGTGTTGGCGAGCGCGACCCACTTGTACCGATCTGTTGAGTCGCGTTCGCCGAGCTGCTCCCGGTCATCGAGCCGGTCGGCGTCGGTGGCCGCCATCAGATGTTCTGCGCGAGACGCTCGATCAGCGGTGCCGCCGCCATGAGGTGCCGCCGTTCGTCGGGGCTGAACTCACTGGCCAGGACCTGGGCGATCTGCCGGATCCGCGCGGTGCGCTTGTCGCGCAGCAGCGCCCGGCCCGCCTCGGTCACCGACAGGACGATGCGCCGGCCGTCCTCGGGATCGGGCCGCCGGTCGACCAGTCCGCGCGATTCGAGGGCGCCGAGCGTGGCACCCATCGACTGCGGGCTGATCTGCTCCGCACGCGCCATCGCACTCGCCGTGGTCGGCCCGGAACGGTCGAGCCGCGAGAGCGCGGCCGTCTCGGGGAGGGTGAGCTCCTCCTGGACCGGCACCTGCCGCATCCGCCTGCGGAACATGCTCATGCTCACGAGCAGCGCCGCGGCGACGTCCTCCGCACCCGGATCATCGGTCATATTCATAAGGCTAGCCTGATAAGACTGGCCTTATCAACATGAGCAGGCGCCACGCAGGGGTCGTTCGTCGGCGGCGTCACGGGTCGGGCCGGCGACACGGCTCAGCCGCGCGGCGTCGTCTCAGGTAATGCGACCACACCCCGGCGAGCGCATCGGTGCGGGAAATGGCGAGCTCCAGTGCACGTTTTGGCAGGTCGGCCTGGACCGGTGTGTCTAGGCTCGACCAGCACCGTCCATTCGTGCCCTAGCGGCCGGTCTCCAGGCGTGGTGCTCCCCCGATCCTCTCCCATTAGGAGCACAACATGATGATCTCCTGGACTGGAAAGGGCTGGCTCGCGCTTCCCATCATCGTCGTCACGGTCGTGATCGGCGGCTTCCTTGCGGTCCCTCTGAGTTCGATCCACGCACTCGGCTCCAATGCCGTGTTCTGCACAATGCCGTTCGCTTTCGCGCTGGCAGCCTTCCCGAGCTATCTCCTGGGACGTACGCTCAATTCCTCGGTGGGAGCCGACGGCCGGCGCGTCTGGCACAACCGCCACCGTTTCGGGGTGGGCATACCGCTTCCGCTTCAGAGCATGTGGGTCGGCGAGGCGGCTGTCGCCTACCTGCTGCTCGCCGTCTTGATCGGTGGTGTGCTGTTGAACTCGCCACCGGTGGTCTGGACTCTGTGGCTCCTCTTGATCGTGGTCGGTGTTGTAGCGGTGATCACCTTGCGTCGACGGCGGAAGAACGAATTGGAACAGGTTCGCGCCAGGAGCCGCCGAGCGACGCAGGCGATCAAGGCCGGGGAGACCATGCGGTTCGGAGGCCTCAGCGTTTCCAACGCCGGCATCGAGTGCGACGGTCGCATGTTGCCCTTCACGGAAATCGTGCGCATCCACCACGACCGCGACAACCTCTACTGCCAACTCCATGCGGGCACGTACACCTATCCTCTATCCAAAATCCACGACCACACCGTTGCCGCGGGAGTGGCGATCGGTTTCCATCGGGCGACCACCGGCCGCAATTGACACTCCCGACTCCTAAGAATCGTGGAGGAGAGCCAGGCCACGCCGAATGGGGAAATCGTTTATGGTCAGGGCGATACCGCCACCGCGCGATCTCTGGATGCGTCCGCGGCACCGGCTTGAGTCTCCTGTGAGGGGAGACGCCAGGCTGTAGGACATGGACGGCGACACTCTGTACCCGATCGGCGAGCTGGCCCGGCGGACCGGTCTCACGGTCAAGACCATCCGGTTCTACTCCGATCGCGGAATCGTGACGCCGGCGGAACGCAGCCCGGCCGGCTACCGCCTCTACGGCATCGATGCCGTCGCGCGCCTGAACCTCGTACGGACCCTGCGGAGCCTGGGACTGGACCTGCCCACGATCGGCAGGGTCGTCGACCGGGAGCTCTCCCTTCCCGAGGTCGCCGCGACACACGCCGAAGCCCTGGCGGCGCAGATCCGCGTCCTGCGCCTGCGGCACGCGCTGCTGACGGTGGTGGCCGAGCGCGGACTCACCGGAGAGGAGACCGATCTCATGCACCAGCTGGCCCGGTTGTCCGAGGACGAACGCCGACATCTCATCGGGGACTTCCTCGACGCCGTCTTCGGCGGTCTCGGCTCCGCGTTCGCGGGGATCATGCGCTCGATGACCCCCGAGTTGCCCGACGATCCCGAGGCCGAGCAGGTCCGTGCCTGGGTGGAGTGGGCCGAACTCGCACTGGACCCGGACTTCCGCGCCGGCATGCGGCGGATGGCCGAGGACCAGGCGACCGAACGGGCATCGGTCATGGGACCGCGCCGCGACCTCGCCGCGGTCGTCCAGGACCAGGCCGTCCCCGCTCTGGCGGCCGGCGTCGCCCCGGCCTCGCGCCGCGCCGATCCGATCGTCGCGACGCTGACGGACCACTACGCGTACCTCGTCGACCGGCCCGACGACGCCGAGCTTCGCCACCGGCTGCTGGCCCGGCTGGAGAGCGTGACCGACCCTCGCCGGGATCGGCACCTCCGGTCGCTTGCAGTGATCAACGGCTGGCGCGCTCCGGAGAACGTGGCCCCGGCGTTCGCCTGGTCCGCCCAGGCCGTACGCGCCCGGATCGAGCGGTAGCGGAGGCATGCGACGCGCCGGAGGATGCGATGCGCTCGAGGAGCTGTTCGTGCAGGTCTTGGCTCCGTTGTTCGGGCGGTGTGAGCCGCGGTCGCGGGCCCGCTCCTATCTGCTGGGCCTCTGTTGAGCTCGCTGGAGCGCAAGAACGGCTGGTCGCTGGCGAAGTTCGCCGGTGATGCGAGGCCGGACGGGATGCAGCGGCTGCTGAATCACGCCCGGCGGGACGCCGATCTGATGCGGGACGCGCTGCGCCGCCAGGTCGGTGAGCGGATCGACTCGCTGAGCGGGGTGCTGGTCGTCGACGACACCGGCTTTGAGAAGAAGGGCGGGCGTTCGGCCGGGGTGCGGCGGCAGTACACCGGCACGACGGGAAAGATCACCAACTGTCGGATCGGGTTTTTCCGCGGTGATGTCGAATCGCGTCGAGTCCGTTCGTAGCCAGGGTGAGAGGCCGGCAAGGAGCCGGTCGCGACACACCGGAGGCTCACGATGTCCGTCACCACCACCACCGTTCCCGTTTCCGCCAAGTCGCTGATCGCCGGGGGTCTGACCGCGGCGGCCCTCGCCGCCGTGGCGACCTCGGCCATCGCGGCGGCGGGTAAGGCCGCCGGGATCAGCCTGGCCGTCGGCGGCGCGCCGATCCCGGTGTCCGGGTTCGCCACACTGACCGTCATCTTCTCCGTGGTCGGCCTGGCGCTCGCCCTGGTCCTGGCCCGCATGGCCCGCCGTCCGCGCACGGTGTTCGTCCGCACCACGCTCGTGCTCACCGCGTTGTCGCTGGTGCCGGACGTGCTCGCGGACGCGTCCGCGGCCACGAAGGCGCTGCTGATGCTGACGCACCTGGCCGCCGCCGCGATCGTGATCCCGGCCATCGCCCGCCGCCTCGCCGCCTGATCCCTCGAACAAGACCTGAGATGACAAGGAGCGTGCCCACCGTGAACCAGGAGAGCGTGAACGCCACCCTCACCTTCGCCGTGCCCGCCGCGAGAGTGTTCGCGGTGCTGGCGGACCCGACGACCCACGCGGCGATCGACGGCACCGGATGGGTTCAGGCACCCGCCGACCGGACGCTGCTGACCGAGGTCGGACAGATCTTCCGGATGGACATGTTCCACGCCGGCCATCCCGACGGTGACTACCAGGTCGTCAACAAGGTCGCGGTGCTCGACCCGCCGCGCGTCATCGGCTGGCTGACGGGGACGGACCAGGGCGACGGCCGGCTGGAGTTCGGCGGCTGGATCTGGCGCTACGACCTGACGCCGACCGGTCCGTCCGAGACCGAGGTCACCCTCACCTACGACTGGTCGGCGGTGCCGCAGTACATCCGGGATCGCATCGGGTTCCCGCCGTTCGACCCTGAGCACCTCATCAACTCGCTCCATCACCTGGCCGAGCTCGCCGCACCGGCGGCCCAGGCCTGACCGTACGACGACGAACACCCCACACCCACATCAGCGAACGAAACGGGAGAATCCCATGACCACCGACGCCACCACCGTCAGCCCGCAGACGCCCGACGGCTGGACCTGCGGCACCTGGACCATCGACCCCGCCCACACCACAGTGAGCTTCTCGGCGCGCCACCTGATGAGCCGGGTACGCGGAACATTCGCCGAGGTCAGCGGGCAGATCGTCACCCACCCCGACCCCGCGGGCTCGACCGTCACGGCCGTGATCGGGACCGCCTCGGTCAACACCGGCAACCAGATGCGCGACGACCACCTGCGGTCGGCCGACTTCTTCGACGTCCAGACACATCCGCAGATGACGTTCGTCAGCCGGACGCTGCGCCGGGTGGTGGACTCCTGGGTGCTGTCGGGTGAGCTGACGATCCGCGACGTCACGCGGACGGTGGACCTGGAGGTCGAGTTCCTCGGCTCCGACCCGACCGGGCTCCAGGGCGAGCCGCGGATCGGCTTCTCGGCTCAGGCCACCATCAGCCGCCGCGACTTCGGCATCACCTTCGGCCTGATCGCCGACGGCACCAAGATCATCATCGCGGACAAGATCGACATCACCCTGGACGTCCAGGCGTTCCCGGCCGCCTGACACACCGATCAGCAACGTTCCGCAAGTATCGGTGACGCCGCTCGTGTCCCGGCGCCCGCGCATCGCCGCCAACACCGATGAGAGCAAGGCCGTCGAGCTGCCCGACGGCACCATCGAGCAGAACAGCCGGCCGAGCGTCGGCGGCTACCGGTTCATCGCCACGTCCAGTGACGGCGGCCGGACCTTCGGCCCGGTCGCGGCGGCTCCCCAGCTCATCGACCCGCACGTCAACGGCGACGTGATCCGCGTCGACCCGGCGGCGAAGGGCGCGCACCGCGACTGGCTGCTGTTCGTCAACCCGGCGAGCCAGCTGGCCCGCGAGAACCTCACCGTACGGCTGAGCTGCGACGCCGGCCGGACCTGGCCCATCGCGAGGCTGATCCACCCCGGCCTGTCCGGCTACCCCACGATCGGCATGGTCGGGAAGGACCGGTTCGGCGTCTTCTACGAGAACGGTGACAAGTCCTCGTACGCGAAGCTGACCTTCACGACGTACCGGCTGAGCGACCTCGGCGCCCACGGCCGTCACACGGGGTCGTCGACGGCGGCCAGAGGGACGGTGAGGCCGTGCAGGTCCTCGAAGGCCTCGCGGATGAGCTCGTCGAGGCTCCGGTCGGGGTGGTCGAGCCAGGCGATGCTGGCATGACCGAAGGCGGCCATGCCGACGTGGGCCGCCAGTGAGGCGGTGGATTCGGACGCGCCCCGGTCGCGCAAGGCGGTCGCCAGGGCCTCGGTCAGGGCGGCCTTCTTCGCCTGGTCTCGCTCACGGAGGGCCGGGGTGGCGGTGATGACGCGATGCCTCGGCTCGGAGAAGGAGCGGTTGCCCTCCAGCACGGGCACCACCACCGTACGGAGGGTCCACAGGACGGTCGGAAGCGGCGCGAGGCCTTCCGGGGCGCCGGCCACGCCGGCGGCCAGGGCGTCGCGCAGGGTCTTCTCGCCGTCGAAGAGGACCTCGCGCTTGTCGGCGAAATGCCGGTAGAAGGTGCGCTCGGTGACGCCGGCCCGCGCCGCGATCTCGGCCGTGGTGACCTGGTCGAAGCCGCGTTCCGCGTACAGGTCGAGGGCGGCCTGCTGCAGGCGCAGGCGCGCCGGTCCTCCATCGCGCGGCATCCCCGCAGTATAGCCCGGTAGCGACAGAGGCTGTCATCACGTAGCGACAGTGTCTGACGTTACGTGCTAGCGTGCCGAGGTAGCGACAGACACTGTCGCTACCCCATCCGATTCAAGGAGATCGTCGTGCACGTCTTCGTCACCGGTGGTTCCGGACTCACCGGCCCCGCCGTCGTCTCCGAACTCATCGCGGCCGGCCACACGGTCACCGGCCTGGCCCGTTCCGACGCCGCCGCCTCCCGGCTGGAGCGACTCGGCGCCCGGCCGCACCGCGGCTCGCTGGAGGACCTCGACCGCCTGCGGGCCGGCGCGGCGCGGGCCGACGGCGTCCTGCACATGGCCTTCGGCGGCGACTTCGCCGACCCCGAGGACCTGATCAGGCGCGATCGTACGGCGATCGAGGCGCTCGGCCAGGCCCTGGTGGGATCCGGCAAGCCGTTCGTCAGCACGTCGGGCACCCTGGTCATGCCCGCCGGGCGGGTGAGCACCGAGCAGGACCCGCCCGACCCGGAATCGATCGCCGGTTTCCGGATCCCGGGCGAGCATGCCTGTCTCGGCTTCGCCGAGCAGGGCGTGCGGGCCAGCGTGGTCCGGCTCGCGCCCACCGTGCACGGCCCCGGCGACTACGGGTTCGTCCCGATGCTGATCGCGACCGCCCGGAAGACGGGCGTCTCCGCCTTCGTCGGCGACGGCGGCAACCGCTGGCCCGCGATCCACCGCTTCGACGCGGCCGTCCTCTTCCGGCTCGCGCTGGAGGAGGCCCCCGCCGGCAGCGCGCTGCACGGCGCCGGCGAGGACGGCGTCACCCTCAGGAGCATCGCCGAGACGATCGGCGAGATGCTCGACCTCCCCACCCTGTCCCTGACCCCCGACAAGGCCGCCGAACACTTCGAGAACCCGTTCATGGCCGCCGTGTTCGGCACCGACGCCCCCGTCTCCAGCGACCACACGCGGACCCTGCTCGGCTGGTCGCCGGCCCATCCGACCCTGCTCGAAGACCTGCGGGACGGCGACTACTTCACCGGGCCCACGCCCTGAGCACGGTCCCGGCCTAAGTGATGGCGAACACGCGCTCGGCCGTACGGTGGCCGAGCGCGGTCCGCTGATCGTCGGTCAGCGGCACCTCCCGCAGGAAGGCCACGGCGGCGGCCGGGTCCTCGTACGGGAAGTCGATCGCGAACATGATCTTGTCCGCGCCGACCGCGCTCAGGGCCAGCCCGAGCACGTCCGGATCGTCGATGCCGCTCATGGTGATCACGAAGTTGCGCCGGAAGTACTCGCTCGGCGTGAGCGACAGGCGCGGCATCGGCGTGGCCGCCCCGGCCGTCCGCGCCGCGAACGCGTGCCGGTTGTCGATCCGCCGCAGCCAGTACGGGATGCCTTCGCCGAGGTGCCCGAGCACGACGGTCAGCTCCGGGTAACGGTCCAGCGTTCCGCTGAGGATGAGCCGCATGGCGTGCAGCCCGGCCTCGGCCTGGAAACCCCAGATCGCCCCGGGCATCCCGTAGTCGCGGTAGGCGTCGAGCATGCTCGGCGCCCGCGGGTGCAGGTAGATCGGCGCCCGGTGCGCCTCGGCCGCCGCCAGCAGCGGCGCGAACTCCGGCTCGTCCAGGTACCGCCCGCCGGTGTGCGAGTTGATCATGATGCCGTTGAGCCCGAGCGGGCCCATGGCCCGCTCGATCTCGGCGGCCGCGGCGACCGGGTCCTGCGGCGCCACCGTGGCCAGCCCGCCGAACCGGCCCGGGTGCCGCCGTACGATCGCGGCCAGCGCGTCGTTGAACTCCCGGGCCAGCGGCACCGCGTCGGCCGCCGGATACGGCTGGACCCCGGGCGGATTGAGGCTGAGCACCGCCATGTCCTGCCCGAGCGCGTCCATCTCCTTCAGCCGGGCATCGAGATCGACGAGCCGGGCGCGGAAGGCCGGAGCGGTCTCCACCGTACGCATCAGCCCGATCTCGGTCTCGTCGCCCGGCACGACGTCCAGACCGTGCGCGACGCCCAGGAACGCCTCGGTGGCCATGTGCTCCTCG
The DNA here is from genome assembly GCF_050936355.1 of Actinoallomurus sp. CA-142502. Classification (NCBI taxonomy): domain Bacteria; kingdom Bacillati; phylum Actinomycetota; class Actinomycetes; order Streptosporangiales; family Thermomonosporaceae; genus Actinoallomurus; species Actinoallomurus sp. CA-142502. The sequence goes on along the minus strand of NZ_JBNJMY010000001.1, from coordinate 3,623,231 downwards.
ACCGCGATGACCCTCATGCCCGGCGCCCTCCATCGACCGACAACGCGATCCCGGTAACGTACGACGCCGCGTCCGAGCAGAGCCAGACCGCCGCCGCCGCGACCTCCTCCGGCGTGGCCAGCCGGCCGAGCGGCGTGATCGCCTCCTGCCGCGCGATCAGGTCGGTGTCCCCCGCCCACTGCTCGAACCCGGCAGTGCGGGTCGGGCCGGGACAGACGGCGTTGACCCGGATGCCGTCCGGCGCGTAGTCGACCGCGGCGACCTTGGTGAGCCCGACGATGCCGTGCTTGGCGGCCACGTAGGCGGGGGCGTTCGGGATCGCGTACAGGCCGCCGTTCGAGGCGACGTTGACGATCGCGCCGCCGCCGCCGAGCAGGGGCAGCTCGTACTTCATGCACAGGAAGGTCCCGGCCAGGTTGACGCGCACGACGCGCTCGAACTCGCCCAGGGTCATCTCGTCGAGCCGCCGGTGCGAGGCCAGGCCGGCGTTGTTCACGGCGAAGTCGAGGCCGCCGTACGCCGTGACCGTGCGCTCGACGGCCGCCCGTACCGAGGCTTCGTCGGCGATGTCGACGAAGACGGTCAGTGCCTCCCCGCCGTCCTTCCTGATCATCTCGGTGGTCTCGGCCGCCGTGCTCTCGTCGATGTCCAGCACGGCGACCGCGGCGCCAGTCCGGGCGAACTCCAGCGCCGTCGCACGGCCGATCCCGCTGCCCGCGCCGGTGACCAGCCCGGCCCTCCGCCCCTCACTCATGCGGCCTCCTTCGGTGACCAGAGGCACTGTGTTCCTTGATTCGCTCGCTCCGCTCGCTCATACGAGCGGTTCGTGGTTCGCCCAGGCGACCTTGTACGGGTGCCGCGACTGCCAGCAGTCGATGACCTCATGCAGGCCGGGCGCGGTGAACGCCTTCGCCAGGGTGTCGGTGTCGGCGACCGCGACCTGCACGATCGCGGTCGCGATCAGCGCCGGAATGGCCTCCTCGCCGGGGATGGGGATGTGGCGCCGGGCCGCGACCGACTGCACGAGACCGGTGTCGAGCATGACCCGTTCGATGTCCGCGAGATATTGATCGAGCTCGGTGTCGGGCAGCGGCTGATCGAAGGAGACGATCATTGTGTGGTTGACCATGCTCTGATTCTTGGGGGCGCAGCCCGCCGGTGTCCAAGACAAGTCCGCTCTGCATCGATAACCTGGAGGCATGGTTGAACTGGAGACCCGCGAGCTGGAGTACTTCATCGCGGTCGCCGACGAGCTGCACTTCGGGCGGGCCGCCGTCCGGCTCTCGATCGCCCAGCCGGCGCTGTCGAAGGCGATCCGGCGGATCGAGGCCCGGCTCGGCGTCCCGCTGTTCGTCCGCTCCAGCCGGCACGTCGAGCTCACCCCGGCCGGAGCGGCGTTGCGCGAACACGGGCGGCACGCGCTCAACGCGGTCAGCGCCGCCGTACGGAACGCCCGGCGCGCCGGCGATCCCCAGGCGCATCTGCGGCTGGTGCTCAAGCCCGGCGGCGACGCCGGCCTGCTGTCCGGAATCCTGGCCGCGTACTCCCACGAGCCCGACGCCCGCCGGGTGGACATTCTGTTCAGCGGTCCCGCCGACCGCACCGACTTCCTACGCGACGGCCGCGCCGACGTCGGCCTGCTCTACGTGCCGTTCGACGACCTCGACGGCCTGGCCCACGAGACGCTGCACACCGAGGACCGCGTGGTCATCGTCCCGTCCGGGCACCGGCTGGCCGGGCGTGCCGCGGTGCGCATGTCCGACCTGGAGGGTGAGACGCTGCCGCGCTGGAAGGGAGTCCCCGGAGGCGACGGCACCGGTCCCGAGGTCGCCGACGTGGTCCAGATGCTCCACATGATCACGGTGAGCCGGATGATCGGGGTGCTGCCCCGCTCGCTGGTCGAACCGGTGCCGGCCGGCCTGGTCTGCGTCCCGGTGACCGACGCGCCGCCCAGCCGCCTCGTACTCGCCTGGAACGAGCGGGACCGCCGGCCGCTGGTCGCGTCGTTCGTGGCCGCCGCGCTGGGCGATCGTCAGAGGGTGGCCGCACCGACCCAGCGGTGATAGGCGTCCACGTCGACGTTGCTGCCGCACACGATGCTGACCACGTGCCGGCCGGCGAAGCGGTCGCGGTCTTCGAGGATCGCCGCGACGCCGAGCGCGGCCGACGGCTCGACGACGAGGCCCGCGTGGTCGAGGAGCATCCGCATACCGGCGATGATCGACTCCTCCTTGACCAGGACGGCGTCGTCGGCGACCAGGAGGAGGTCGTCCAGGACGGCCGGGATGGGACACCGGCCGGCGACGCCGTCGGCGATGGTGTCGGCCGAGTCGGTCGTGACGACACGCCGCCGACGCCAGGAGTGTGTCATCGCCGGTGCGCCCAGCGGCTGGACGCAGATCACCTCGACGTCGGGCGCCAGGGCCTTCACCACGTGGCCCACCCCGGTGGCCATCGCCCCGCCGCCGAGGGCGATCAGTACGGCGTCGAACGACGGCGCGGCGTCGACGAGTTCGAGGCCGATGGTCGCCGCGCCCTCGCAGGTCTCGATGTCCAGGCTGTCCTCGACCAGCCGGATGCCGTCGTGCCGCGCGATGTCCGCCGCCCGCTCGCGAGCCAGCTCGTGGTCGCCGTCCACCAGCTCCAGCCTGGCGCCCAGCGCACGGATGCGATCAAGCTTGGCCACCGTCGCGTGGCGGGATGCCACGACGGTGACGTCGAGCCCCCGGCCGCGACCGGACCAGGCGAGGGCCTGACCGAGATTGCCCGCGCTGGCGCACACCGCGGCTCGCGAGCCGTTGCCGGCGAGCAGGCTCGCGACGAGCTCGGTGCCGCGCCCCTTGAAGCTGCGGACCGGGTTCGCCGTTTCGAGCTTGATGCTCACCGCGCACCCGAGGCCGGGCTCCAGCGCCTCACAGCGGTACAGCGGAGTGTCGAGGAAAACGGGGTCGATCATCCGGCGAGCCGCCCGGATCCGACCAGTGTCGAGACGCGTCTGCTGCACGAGACAGCAGCGTAGTGCCGGGTGCCATCCCGCCGCCCGGCGTCAACGCGCGTAGCGGTAGTACACGATCTCCTCGAAGTCGGGAGTGGGATCGAGGAGTTCGAAGCCGGCGGAGGTCGCGCACCGGCGACTGGGGTGGTTGCCGGCGTCGATGCCGCAGTAGAACGCCCGGACGTCGCGGAGGCCGGGGTGGGCGAGCACGGTGGTGATCGCGGCTCGGCCGTGGCCCTGGCGCCGGCGGGTCGGATCGACGAGGCAGGTCAGGGCCATCGAGACGCGTGCGTCCTCGCCAGAGAGCAGGGGGCCGTCCGGTCCCTCACCGCGGTAGGTCACCCACCGGTCGTAGACGTCGCCGCCGATGTACGCCGCGGGCCGTCCCGAGGCGTCGTACGCGACCCAGCCGTACGACCGCAGGACGGTCATGCCGCGAAAGCCGGTGCCGGGTCGCTCGCCGAGCAGGCGCCGCTCCCGGTGGATCCACGAGCGGTCGCCCAGCCGGCGCTGGACCTCGGCGTCGTCGAACCAGTGCTCGATGACGCCGGCGGTCGCGGCGGTGAGCGGACGCAGTTTCAGGGCACGGTCCTCACGTGGTCGTCGCGGAGCGGGCGAGCAGGGGCAGGGAGATGCTGTCCGCGATGGCCTGCTGGCCGGCGATGTTCGCGTGGATGCCGTCGCCGTTGTCGTAGGACGGGTTGATCGCGTTGGGGTGCAGCGGGTCCTTGATGACCTGGTCGAAGTCGAGGACCTCGTCGCAGTGGCCGCTGCAGTCGTTCCACCGGTGCACGAAGCCGTCGACCGTGTAGCGATGGAGGTTCATCTGGTCGGTGTAGATCGGCCGGGCCGTGATCGGCGTCACGTACACCTTGATCCCGGCCTGCCGCAGGCGCGCGAACACGGTGTCGTAGCTGCGCAGGATCTGGTCCGCGGTGCAGTCGTCCTGCAGGTCGTTGGTGCCGTAGTAGTAGATCACCGCGGTCACGCCGTGGAGCGCGAGCACGTCGCGGTCCAGGCGCGCGGTGCCCTCCAGGCCCCTGACCCCGGCGGGCTCGTTCGCGCACTCGGGTGAGCTGGTGGTGCCGCCGATGCCGGCGTTGGCGATGGCGATCTGCCGGCGGGCCGGCAGTTCCTTGACGACGCGGCGGGCCAGGTCGTCGGTCCAGCGCCGGTTGTCGCCCGTGACGGTGCATCCCGGGCCGCAGTTGGTGCTGCCCGTACCGTCCACGACCGAGCTGCCGTAGGCCACGATCGTGCCTCGCAGGTGAGTGTTGTGGACGTCGACGGCGCTGACGAGGTAGGTGGAGCCGACCTTCCGGGTGTACGCCGCGCCGGAGGCGTCGCCGACGTGGTCGCCCGCTCCCGCCTCCGTCACGTAGTTGTCCCGCAGGGCGGAGGCGTGCACGCCCGGCGTCGCCTGGCCGGCCACGTACATGCTCACCGCGATGTCGTCCTGCGGTCGCGTCTCGATCCGGATCGGGTCGCTCCACGCCTCGCCGCCCGGCGCGACCGTCACCGAACCGGTGGACCGGTGGTTCGGGCCCGGGAACGTCGCCGGACGGCTGCCGCCCACGATGGCGGCGCCGGTGCCGCTGACGGCCACGGCGACCGCGTCGACGGTGAGCGGAGCGGTGCCGAACTGGTTCTGGACGCGTACCCGCAGCGCGTCGCCGCCCTGGCTGAGATGGGTGATCATGCGGACCGACTGGTCGTTCAGCGTGGTGCCCGCGAGGCCTTGCTGGGACTGCGCCCACGAGGTGAACCAGTCACCTCCGCGGGACCCGCCGTCCGCGCTCGCGGATCCGGTGACACCGAGGGCGGCGGCAAGAAGAACACCGACCGCCACGGCGATCGGTGTTCTCCCTCTGCGCGTTCGTCTCATGACTTACAACCGTACGTTTGTCATGACACGGCGTAAAGCGCGTCAAAACCGCATTAAAGGGCGGTTCAGCAGCCGAGGAGGCGGGTGGCGAGGAAGGCCTCCACCTGGTCGAGGCCGATGCGCTCCTGGGCCATCGAGTCGCGCTCGCGCACCGTCACGGCGTTGTCGTCGAGCGTGTCGAAGTCGACGGTCACGCAGTACGGCGTGCCGATCTCGTCCTGGCGGCGGTAGCGGCGGCCGATCGCGCCCGCGTCGTCGAACTCGACGTTCCAGTTGCGGCGGAGCCGCGCGGCCAGGTCACGCGCCTTCGGCGACAGGTCGGCGTTGCGCGACAGCGGCAGCACCGCGACCTTGACCGGCGCGAGGCGGTGGTCAAGGCGCATGACCACGCGCTTTTCCATCTTGCCCTTGGCGTTCGGCGCCTCGTCCTCGCTGTAGGCGTCCATCATGAACGTCAGCACGCACCGGTCGACGCCCGCCGCCGGCTCGATCACCCACGGGACGTACCGCTCGTTCTTCTCCTGGTCGAAGTAGGACAGGTCCTGCCCGGAGTGCTTGCCGTGGGTGGACAGGTCGTAGTTGGTGCGGTTCGCGACACCCTCCAGCTCGCCCCACTCGCTGCCCGGGAAGTCGAAGCGGTACTCCACGTCCACGGTGCGCTTGGAGTAGTGCGCGAGCTTCTCCTTCGGGTGCTCGTACAGCCGGAGGTTCTCCTTGTTGATGCCCAGGTCGACGTACCACTGGAAACGGGTGTCGATCCAGTACTGGTGCCATTCTTCGTCGGTGCCCGGCTCGACGAAGAACTCCATCTCCATCTGCTCGAACTCGCGCGTACGGAAGATGAAGTTGCCCGGAGTGATCTCGTTGCGGAACGACTTGCCGATCTGGCCGATGCCGAACGGCGGCTTGCGGCGCGCGGCCTGCTGCACCAGCGAGTAGTTGATGAAGATGCCCTGCGCCGTCTCGGGCCGGAGGTACGCCAGGCCGGACTCGTCCTGCACCGGGCCGAGGTAGGTCTTGAGCAGCCCGTTGAACATGCGCGGCTCGGTGAACGCGCCGCGCGTGCCGCAGTCGGGGCAGACGAGGTCGGCCAGACCGTTCTCGGGGGCCTTGCCGTGCTTGGCCTCGTACGCCTCGACGAGGTGGTCGGCGCGGTGCCGCTTGTGACACGACTGGCACTCGGTCAGCGGGTCGGTGAACTCGCGTACGTGGCCGCTGGCCTCCCAGACCTCACGGCCGAGGATCACGCAGGAGTCGAGGCCGACGACGTCGTCGCGGCCCTGCACCATCGACTTCCACCACTGGCGCTTGACGTTGTTCTTCAGCTCGACGCCGAGCGGTCCGTAGTCCCAGGACGCCCGCAGCCCGCCGTAGATCTCGCTGGAGGGGAAGACCAGACCTCGGCGCTTGCTGAGGTTGACGATGGTCTCCATCACATCGGAACGACGGGCCATGAGTGATCTCCATCCGGCTGGCGGTCGGCGGTTTTCCGCGAAATACGACGTATGGCGCCCGACCTCACCGACCTGCGGTGACGGTCTCGGCGCCCAGGATCAGCTTAGGACACCACCGGTGGTGCCACGCCCCGAAAACGCCTCGTGGCGCCACTGGAGTGTCATCGCGCACCACCGGCGTCAGACCGTGGCCACCAGCAGGTCCTCCCCGCTCGCCGGGCGAAGGCCGTCCGCCCGGCCGGCGAAGTAGCGCTCGGCGAGCGAGGAGCCCGCGACGTGCCGTACGTCGGCGAAACCGGCGGCGCGACCGGCGGCCGGCATATCCGCCCCACGCTGACCCTCGGCGGTCCGGGACCCCTCCCGCGAACAGTCGGTGAACGGCCACCCGACGCCCTTCGCCGACCCGGTCGCCTCATCGAAGTCAGCCGTCAGCCCGCCGTCAGCGGGGGCCGGTACGCTCCCCTCGGCGGCCATCGAACCCCATCGCCAGATCCGGTGGCGGACAAGGATCACGGCTGTAGGAGCAGAGTTGAAGTCTTCTTCCACGGTGGTGTTCGATTCGGCGGCGCTACGCCGGGCCGCTTCGGGGATCGATCTTCTGCTCTCGCGGGTCGCGGGTTTCGAACAGGCCGCGGGTCAGGCGGCCGGATCACTGGCGGAGACTCATCCGTGGGGGCTGCTCGGCGAGGTGTACCTGCGCGAGGGCTGCACCTCGATGATGAACGGTTTCGGCGAACATCTGCGGCACATGAACGATGCCCTGACGGGTGCCCGGGACCGCATCGCCCGATCTGCGGACACCTACTCCGCCGCCGGAGAATACTGCCTCGACGTGCTGAATTCGGTGCGCGAGGACCAGGCGGCGGCTTCCGGCGCGCTTCGCCAGCTCAACCCGGCATCCCGTTTCTACAACGAGCATCGGATCCTCAATGGCGCGATGATAGCGCTGCCTTATCCACTCGGTTCCCTCGGATCGAGCACGCTGGACGGCGTTCGCTTCATTGGTGACCTGACCAGCGGCGACCCCTACAACATCAGCACCGACCTGGCCAACCTCGGCGCCGACGCCACCCAAGCCCTGTTCGAGATCCCGCAGGCCCTGATCTGGATATCCCGCAACCCACTCGACTATCTGGTCCAGACAGGGATCACCTTCCTGCTGAACGCCTTCTACTGGACGAAATATCTGGCGGACTGCGTGACCGGGGACCCCATCGCCACCGGCCAGGCCGCCTACAACTACGACAGCCTCGCCCAAGGCTGCCATCAACTCGCCAAGGACCTCACCACCGCGCTCAACGCCAGCCTCGCCAATGGAAACTGGCACGGAGCGGCGGCGGACGCCGCGCGTGACCGGCTCACGATGCTGCGGGACGGAATCGACGACACCGGGCGCAATGCCGACCAGATCGCCTCCTTGCTCCAGCTCACCAGCTCGATCATGGGAGCCGTCGAAGGCATCGTCAAAGGAACCATCGCCGGCGTCATCTTCTGGGCGGTGAAGTACTGGATGGCGGCGCAACTCGTCGCCGCGGGAACGGGAGGCACCTCGGAGATCGTGGTCGTCGCGAAGATACACGAGGAGTCGGCCGAGGCGGCTACGCGGCTCGGCAGGCTGATCAAGCGCGTGGAGGCGTTCCTCGCCAAGGTGGCCGCGCTCCTCAGACGCCTGGGCAGATCGCTTCAGAACACTGAGAAACGCGCCTTCACAGCACTGCGAAAGTCGCCATGGGGCGAGAAGTTCCTGAACCACAAGAGAGGCGGCCAGCAGCCCCTGAACCGGATGCGCCAGGACAACGGCCTCGGCAAACACGCCGTGCTCGAACCACGCGATGTCCGCAGAAGTATCGGGATCGCGGCGAAAGAGCAGCCACGCATCCGGTTGTACGACGAATATGGGCTCGGTAGGTACCGTGTCGATATGAACGGAGAACTCTATCCGGGCGGCCGGTCAAAGACGTCACCGGTGAGATATTCCCTAAAAATCCACGAGCCCGACAAGATGACATCTAATTACGCGGGCGTGGTCTTCTGCACGGCGCGTTCCGTACTTCCGTTCGGGCGCGCGATTCAATACAAACTCCGTGCCGATGACGCTCCTCCGGGCGCCACCATCGACCGCGAACTCGACGCCCTCGACCTCTGAGGCATGCCCTAACCGACGTAACCGTCGACCGCGTCGCTGTCGATCTTCAGTTTCACGCCGCCGTGTTTCTCCACGTGGTCGCCGCGGAACTGTTTGATCCGGCGGTGGTCCGCCCACCAGGCCTCGTCCATGAGGCGGTCGCCCCACACGTTCGGCCTGCGGTCCCAGTGGGCGAACCAGACGGTCTCCGGGCGGCTGATGCCGTCCGCCTCGGCGACGTCGCGGATGCCCGACGCCACGCTGCTGTACAGCCCCGGCACGTAGTCCAGGGCCCGGACGCCCCTGGTCCACGAGTCCACGAACGTCAGCACCGCCTGCCGGCACCAGGGCCTGCGCCCGTACGCCTCCAGGTCCATGTAGATCGGCGTTCCGGCCGGCAGGCCCAGGGCCGCGGCGCGGTTCGTCGCGTCCACGGCGGAGAGCTGGCCGGCCAGGGCCGCGGTCGACGGGGAGAAGCGCGGGTGGGAGGAGGTGCACGGCGCCTGCGGGCCGACGTACGTCGGGATCAGCCGCCAGCCCATCGCCCGTACGGCCTCCACCCAGTGGCGGGACAGCCGCCCGTCCGGGCAGGCGCGCGCCGGGCCGCCGATGTAGATGTTGGCCGCGAGGAAGTCGTCGCGCCAGGCGCGCATCGCGGTCAGTGACGGCGCCGAGCACGTGTCGAAGCCCGCGCCGGTCACCCATCGGCGGCGCCGGTCGTCGGCGCGCCGCTCCCCCGCGGGCGTGCCCGTGCCAGGTGTCGCCGGGGCGATCCCCGCGATATGCCGCCGCAGGTCCGCGGCCTCGGGTTCGGCGCCGTACGAGCCGGTGATCAGCACCCCGGCGGCCGGGACGGCGGCGCGGATCTCCCTCGCCGTCGTGTCGGTCACCGTCACGGCGGGCATTCCGGCCACGGACGACCGGGGTACGGAGCCGAGCATGCCCGTGGCGAACGCGGCCGTCTGCTCGGTGAGCGGCTCGACGTGCAGCGCCTCCGTACGGCCGACCACGTGCGCCGGGCAGAGCTGGTTCGCGCCCGCCGGGCCCAGGTAGAGCGCGTGCCGGTCGTAGCGCACGCACTCGGTGGAGCCGGGGCCGAGACGGTACACGGGCCAGCCGGCGGGCACGGTGATCCGCAGGCCCCGGTAGTCGACGGTCGTGTCCGCGTGGGCGGCGGGGGCGGGGACGAGCGCCGCCAGAAGGCAGGCGAGCAGGCCGGCACGTCGCATCGCGTCTCCCCGTGGTCGTCGTCCCGGCCATGATCGGCACGGGGACCGCCGGGAGACGGGAGCGCGCGGCGTACTTGTGCGGTCTTTCGGGTGGAGTCGCCCGGCTCTTTACCCGGCGCGCTCGGCCTGCTCGACGATCTCGTACGCGCCCGCCTCGTCGATGGCGAGGCGGGACAGCGGGATGAGCGCCAGGCGTACCTCGTAGTCGCCGAGGGCACGGCGGTAGAAGCCCGCGCCCTCCCAGTCGGTCACCATCGCCCACAGTTCGGGGTCGTCGACGGCGTGGGCGAGACGCCCGGACAGGTGACCCGGGCTGCCCTCGATGGCGCGGAGCACCTCCTGGGCCGTACGGACGAACTCGTCGGTCTCGGCCGCGGGCACGCGGTAACGGGTGATGGCCAGCACGCGTCCATGATGCCGGACCCGTGGCGCCGCTCACACCGGTGACCTGGATACGACACCATGGAGGAGTGCCATCGAAATCCTCGGTCCGCCGGCAGAGCGCCGTCTTCCTCGTCTACGTGAACCAGTTGCCGCGGTGGGTGCCGCTGGTGCTGCTGCCGGCGCTGCTGATCGCGGGGCTGGCGCTGCCCGGGGCGTTCGGGGCGGTGGCGCTGGTGCTGCTCGCGATCGTCATCTGGTTCCTGTTCATGGCCTCGCCGACGCGGAACGCGTCCCACCGCGTGATCCGGTTCGCGGTGCCGCTGGTCATCCTCGCCATCGCGGTCGCCAAACTGGTCTCCTGACGACATGGCGTGATTTTGACAATCATTTTCATGTTCACCCATACTTGTTCGGTGCGTTCCCGAATCCTGCCCATCGCGCTCGCCGCGCTGCTCGTGGTCTGCGGATGCGGGGCGAGGGCGGGCACTGGCGGGAAACCCAGGCTGACCGCGGCGTTCTATCCGCTCGCGTGGCTGGCGGCACAGGTCGCCGGTCCGGGCTTCTACGTCCAGAACCTCACCAAGCCGGGCGCCGAGCCGCACGACCTGGAGCTGACGCCCCGGCAGGTGATCGACGTCGGTGAGTCCAAGCTGGCCTTCTACATCAAGGGCGTGCAGCCGGCCGTGGACAAGGCCGTGCGCCAGCACGCCAAGAACCACTCGCTCGACGCCGAGTCCGTGGTCACGACGCTGCCCGCCCCGCAGGACGAGGCGAACGACGGCGCCGCCGACCCGCACCTGTGGCTCGACCCGTCCCGATTCGCGACCGTCGCGACCGCGCTCGGCGAGCGCCTGGCCCGGATCGACGGCGAGAACGCCGCCGGCTACCGCGCCCGCGCCGCCCAGGTCGTCGCCCGCCTGAACGCCCTGGACGCCGAGTTCCGCACCGGGCTGCACGCCTGCGCGCGCAAGGAGATCGTGACCGGTCACGCCGCCTTCGGCTACCTGGCCGCGCGCTACGGCCTCACACAGGTCGGCATCGCGGGCCTGGACCCGGAGGCCGAGCCGTCGCCGCAGCGCATCGCGGAGATGACCCGCCTGATCCGGCGTACGGGTGCGACCACCGTGTTCACCGAGACGCTGGCCAGCCCGAAGACCGCCGACACGCTCGCGCGCGAGGCCGGGGTGCGCACCGAGGTGCTCGACCCCGTCGAGGGCGTCCGGCCGGGCTCCCACGACGACTACTTCTCGATCATGCGCCGCGACCTCGCGACGCTCCGAACCGCTCTGGGGTGCTCATGACGACGACCCCGTTCTCCCTGACCGGCGGCGAGGTGCGGTACGACCGCCGCTCCGTGCTGCGCGGCATCGACCTGACCGTACGTCCCGGCGAGGTCGTCGCGATCATGGGCTCGAACGGCTCCGGCAAGTCGACGCTGATCCGCGCGCTGCTCGGGCTGATCCCGCTGTCCGCCGGGCGGGCCGAGCTGTACGGCGTGCCGCCCGCGCGGTTCCGCGACTGGAAGCGCATCGGGTACGTCCCGCAGCGCCTCTCCATCGGCGGAGGGGTGCCCGCCACCGTACGCGAGATCGTGGCCTCCGGCCGGATCGCGCGGCAGTCGCGGCTGCGCCCGTCCTCGGCCGCCGACCGGCGCGCGGTGGACGAGGCGCTGACGGCCGTCGGCATGGCCGACCGGGCCCGCGACCCCGCCCAGGAGCTGTCCGGCGGCCAGCAGCAGCGCGTGCTCATCGCCCGCGCCCTGGCCGGCGAACCGGAGGCGTTCGTCATGGACGAGCCGACGGCCGGCGTCGACGCCCGCAGCCAGGAGACCCTGGCCGCCACCCTGAGCGAGCTGGTCGGGCAGGGCCGCACGGTCGTGCTCGTCGCGCACGAACTCGGGCCGCTGGAGCCGCTGATCACCCGGTCGGTCGTGCTCGAGGCGGGCCGGATCGTGCACGAAGGCGTCCCGCCGATGCCGCAGGGCGAGTGCGCGCGTCCCGGCCACGACCACGTCCACCCGCACGCCTCCGCGTCCGAACCCCGGCTCCTGTCATGATCGAACTCCTGTCGTACGACTTCCTGCGCCGGGCGCTGATCGCGGCCGTGCTCGTCGGCGTCGCCGCCCCGGCCGTCGGCACGTTCATCGTGCAGCGGCGCCTGGCGCTGCTCGGCGACGGCATCGGCCACATCGCCCTCACCGGCGTCGGCCTCGGCCTGCTGACGCGCAGCTCCCCCACGATCCTGGCGCTGGTCGTCTCCGGCCTGGGCGCGGTCGCGATCGAGTTGCTGCGGGTGCGCACGCGCACCGGCGGCGACGTGGCGCTCGCGCTGCTGTTCTACGGCGGGCTGGCCGGCGGCGTGCTGTTCGCCAACCTGTCCGGCGGCAGCGCGAACCTCAACAGCTACCTGTTCGGGTCGATCAGCAGCGTCAGCCCCGGTGACCTGTGGGTCGTGGCGGGGCTGGCCGTCGCCGTCGTCGTCATCCTGGCCGTTTTCGGCCGGGAGCTGTTCGTGCTGTGCCAGGACGAGGAGGTCGCGCGGGCGAGCGGCCTGCCGGTGCGGTTCCTGTCGCTGCTGATCGCGGTCACGGCGGCGCTGACGGTGGTCGTGGCGATGCGCGCGGTCGGCCTGCTGCTGGTGAGCGCGCTGATGGTGGTGCCGGTCGCCGCCGCGCAGCAGCTCACCCGCGGATTCCGGGCGACGATCGGGCTGGCCGTCGTGGTCGGCGTCGTGGCCGCCGTGGGCGGCCTGTGGGTGTCGGTGGACGTCGACATCGCCCCCGGCCCCACGATCGTCCTCCTGGCGATGGCCGTCTTCCTCGCCGCCGTCGGGACTGGAAGACTGATCCGTATGCGCCGTACGGAGGGCTCATGACGGGCCGACGGGACGACGTGCGCCGCGCGTTGTCCACCACGGATGGCTTCCGCAGCGCGCAGGACATCTACGCCGACCTGCGGGCGGCGGGCTCACGCATCGGCCTGACCACGGTGTACCGCGCCCTCCAGGTGCTCAGCGACTCCGGCGAGGTGGACGTGCTGCGCACCGACGAGGGCGAGGCGGTCTACCGGGCGTGCCGCACGGACGAGCACCATCACCACCTGGTCTGCCGCGTCTGCGGCCGTACGGTGGAGATCGAGGGCCCGGCGGTGGAGAAGTGGGCCGAGGCGATCGGCGCCGAACACGGGTTCCGCGACGTCACCCACACGGTCGAGGTCTTCGGCACCTGCTCGAACCACTGACCGATCCGGGTCGCGGGCCCGGACTGAGTAGATTGACCGGGCGTGAGGTCAGTCGCGATCGTCGTCCTGCTGGCCGCCGGCATCACCGGCTGCTCTTCCCGCTCCCCCGCCCCGTCGGCTCACCGGACGTCGCTGTCTCCGGCGCCGCGCGCCACGTCGGCCTCGGAGGTCGCCGGGGAGGTCCTGCCGGCCGGAGGCATGTGGCCGGGCCATGTCTTCCGCCCGAGGACCTCGACCCTCGTCGTTCTGTCCGCCACGGGCAAGGTCATCCGGCGCGTGACCGTCACCTCCGGCGTCTTCCGCCTCACTCTGCCGAAGGGCGTCTATCGGATCGGCGCCCACACGGACCGGTTGTGGTGCGGGCCACTGCAGGCCGTCTCGATCCCGCGGACGACCGCGGCCCCGCTGCGCTTCAGCTGCTCGATGAAGTAGCGTCCCCGCTCAGCACGTTGAAGGTGGCCTCGGGGCGGTCGCGTTCGGTGTACAGGCGCCAGGCCTCGGCGGCGATGGCGTCCGGGTTCAGGGACCGAACCTCGCCGTAGCGGTCCGGCTGTGACGTCACCATCGTGTGGATGTCGCCGCGTTCGATCAGGCCTCCGATGGTCAGGGTGCCGGCGTACACCCCGCTTCCGGCCAGGGCGGCGTGCAGGGTGAGGGCGTAGTTGCGCAGGGCCGCGGAGGCGAGCGCCAGGGGACCCAGGGCCGGCATCGGCACCACGGCGCTCAGGCCGCCGGCGAAAAGCAGCCCACCGTCGCCGCGCTCGGTCATGCCCGGCAGGACCTTCTCCGCCACGTCGACGGCCGGGTACACCCAGCTCATCGCCTCCCGTACGGCGTCGGAGCCGGTCCGGTCGATCGGCACCGGCCGCGCCGACGGGTCGACCGCGCCCGGGCCGTAGTAGACGACGTCGACGCTCCCGTGGCGGTCCGCGATCGCGTCGAGGACGGACCCGAGGCGGTCGCGGTCACGGACGTCGGCGGTCAGGGCGGACGCCTCGACGCCCGCGTCCGCCAGGGCGGCGAGGTAACCGCCGTGCCTCGTGCCGCTGCGGGACACCAGGGCGACGGCGTAGCCCTCCCGGCCGAACCGGTGCGCGATGGACATCCCCAGACCCGGCCCCACACCCAGGACGACGGCGGTCTTCGTCATGGCGCATCCCTCCGAAGCAGAAACTTGAGGAGACCCTCAAGTTACTCGGAACGCTAGCATAGAAGTTGAGGCAACCTTCGAGTTATGGGGCGAACCAGGAACATGCAGCCGCAAGCCAGGCATCTACGGGCGGACGCCGCGCGCAACCGCGACAAGCTGCTGAACTCCGCCGTTCAGGTCTTCGGCGAACGCGGGCTGGACGCACCCCTGGAGGAGATCGCCCGCCGAGCGAAGGTCAGCATCGGCACGCTCTACAACCACTTCCCGACGCGGCAGGACCTCGTCGACGCGATCCTGCCCGAGCGGCTCTCCGACCTGGAGCGAATCACCGCGGAGGCCCTCGCCGACCCGGATCCCTGGGAGGGTTTCGTCCGGTTCCTGGGCGGCCTGTTCGAACTCCAGGCGCGCGACCATGGGCTCAACGACGCGCTGGCCCGGCGGTTCCCCGACGACTCGGCGGTCGGCGCGGCGTGCCGGCGGGGGTTCGCGCAGGCGGAGGTCATCGTCGGGCGGGCGCGTGAGAGCGGACGACTGCGCGCCGACTTCGAGACACGCGACCTCGTCCCGCTGATGTGGGCCATGTCGCAGGTGATCCGGGAGTCGATGGAGGCCGCTCCAGAGGCGTGGCGCCGCCATCTGGCGTTCGTCGTCGACGGGCTGCGAGCCGACGCGGCCCGTACGATCGCGGTTCCGCCCCTCACCGACGATCAGCTGGAAAAGCTCATGCGAGGCCGGTGACGCACGGTGGCGTCCCGGCCTCGGTCAAGCGATCACGCGGCTGGGCGCAGATCATCCTTCGTCAGCCGCTCGATCTCTTCCGGAGTGGCGACACGCCGGTAGGTCCACGGCTGTACCTGGACGGGCTGACGACGGATACGAGCGAAAACACGGCGCAATTGAGACATGACAATATCCAGCGAGGTCTAGCCGGAAGGATTTACACCTTATTATCGCACGTCACCCTGGCTTCCCCGGTCACCGGGGGGGGGTGTGTCGCACCGGTGTTTTCGGTCCGTTGACGGAGGACGCTGCCGCATCTCTGACAACGTACGTTCCGGCCGGAAGATTCCCTGCTTCCCTCGTCCGCTCGGCGCCTTCACCACCTCCCGGGGACGGAGGCGTGACGGTCGCCTCACGATCTCCCGGGCCCGGTCCGCGGCGAGGTCGGCCTCACGTTCGAGCTCCAGCTCACTGACTCCATGAAGGAGAAAATCTCCTGTGGCCGAGGTAGACATTCGCCGGTGGGATGGGTAGTGTTCCTGGTGTCGCAAGCGAAGAGAACATCGCAGAGACACGGGAGATGACGAACTGCCCGTGAGATGAAGAGCAAGACGTCAGGTGCGCTGGGGCCGAGTAACGGTAAGTGGCTCCGGGCGGTGACGATGAGGCCGTCGGACGCGCTGGGGCGAGCTTCGCAGGTCCCAGAAGGTCCACGGCCAAAGGAAAGGTAAGAGGAAGATCAGAGGAGAAGGGGAGGGTCATACGCCGTCGGATCGCCCGCTACTGGCTGTGTTTCGCCGGGCGGGTACCGCAGTTCCATCGGAACGAGAGGTGGTCTTCGGTCACGCTTACGCGATCCCCGCACTATCTGCCTTTTCGGGCCGCTGGTGCGGATACGACAAGCCGGCGTCATCGCCGGTAGATGGTGTTGATTCTTGAACCCTGGGCCCCGGTGCTACGGCACCGGGGCCCTCATGATGTGGAAGGTGCGATGGATCCAGCCCAGCAGCCCATGCCGGACAAGATGGCCGACAAATTCGATGACGATGACTACCCCGCCTACACCATGGGCCGTGCCGCGGAGATGCTCGGTACGACGCCGGGATTCCTGCGCAGCCTGGACGAGGCGAAGCTGATCACGCCGCAACGCTCGGCCGGTGGTCACCGCCGCTACTCCCGCTACCAGCTCCGCCTGGCCGCCCGCGCCCGCGAACTTGTTGATGAGGGCATCGGCCTGGACGCCGCCTGCCGCATCATCATCCTGGAGGACCAGCTCCAAGAAGCACAACGGCTCAACGCCGAGATGCGCCAAGACCACTGAGCACGCCAAGGTCCGCCACCGAACCGCGACCTCCGGTCTGTTACACCGAACGGCGTGGCGGCCCCGCCCGGGCTGCGGGGTTTCGCAGCCCGGGCCGGCGTCCCGGCCATGAGGCAGCGCCTCGACCGTCGAGGGGCCCACTCGCCCCGGTCTTCCGCCCTGCTCGCTTCACCCCAGCTGTGGCCTCGTGTATAGGGACCGAGCCGACGTGGTCGGCCAGGGTGCGTGAGTGAAGTGGTTGGCCGGCGCGCCGTGCTCGAACCGGTGGTGAAGCCGCCGGTTCGAGCACAACCTCGCCGCACCATCCCCGGTCGTCCGGGCCGCCGCCCGCGACCAGACCGGACGTACGCACCGGCGGAGCTGCCTGGCTCAGCCCGGCGAACTCAGCCCATTCACCGCCATCCGCGACCGGCGGCGAGAGAACGCCCGGTCGAGAAGGACGATCGGCACGATGCCCGCCGCCAGGCCGGCGCCGATCCAGGTGACGGAAGTGATGCCTGCGCCGGCGTTCAGGACGACCCCGGCGAGTGCCGGGACGAGGCTGATGCCGAGCTGGAACGCTGAGACGGTGGTGGCTCCGGCGAGTGTCGGCGCCGTTGATGCGATGGCGAACACCCGCCCGTAGATGGCCGGGTTCAGCACGAACCCAGCGATCCCGAGGAGGAGAACGAGGGGGATGACGGCCAGCGCATACCGGGCCAGGATCGCGAGCAGGACAGAACTGGCCGATATCCCGAGCGCTCCGGCCAGGAGTGCCTGAGAGGGCCGGCGGTCGGCGATCCTGCCTCCGATGGACAGCCCGGCGAAGGCACCGATGCCGAACAGCGCGAGGACGGCGGGGACCCAGACGCCGGGGATACCGGTGATGTCGGTCAGGAACGCCGCGAGGTAGTTGAACGAGATCATGTAGGCGGCGGTGCTCAGGACGGTGGCAGCGTAGACCACCCACAATTGTGGTCGCCTCATGGCGTGAAGCTCACGCCGTACGCTGGGCTCCTGCCCCGCGCTCGTCGCCGGCATCGCGAGCAGGCTCGAGATCGTACCGGCGGCGGTCAGGGCGACCACGCCCCAGAATCCGCCCCGCCATCCGGTGAAGTGACTGAGCAATGCGCCTGCCGGGCCACCGGCGATCATAGCCAGGCTGAGGCCGCTGACGACGACGCCTGAGGCGCGTGCGGTGTGATCGGGTGTGACGAGGCCGATCGCGGTGACCGCTGCGACCGCCCAGTACCCCGCATAGGCGAGGCCGCAGACGAAGCGGGTGGCCAGGAGCACTGTGTAACTGTCGGTCAGAAGACCGATCGTCACCGCGGCGGCGAAGACGGCCTGAGTGGTCGCCAGCGTGGCGCGTCGCGGCCAGCGCAGCGTCATGATGGCGAAGGGAGGTCCGCCGATCACGACACCGACGGCGAATGTCGAGATCAGCGCGCCGGCGGAGGACAGGCTGATCTTCAGGTCGTCGGCGATCTCCGGCAGGACTCCGGCCAGCAGGAACTCCGCGCTGCCCATGGCGAACAGGCTGAACGCGAGCAGGTAGACGCCAAGTGGCAGCCTCCCGTCAGAGACCGGCACCTGCTGCTGTGCGGTGTCGGCGCTCACCGGCCATCACCCGCTACCGTGGCGCGGCGCTGTTCGACGGCGTGGTCGACGTCTTCGTCCAGCAGGTCGGTGTTGATGGCGAAGGCGGCGGCCAATCCGTCGCGGGACAAAAAGCCGTACATATGGGCGGCGGGCGCGTTGCGCGGCTCGCCGGCATCGAGCACCACCACCTTGCGGCGGGCCCGCTCCGAAAGCAGGGCGGCGTTCAGCCCGGCCGCTCCGGCTCCTACCACCACCACGTCGAGAACTCCGTCATCGGCAGTGCGTGGTGCGCTGCCGTTCGGGTCGTTCGTCGCCTTGATCACATTGATCACCTCCGCGCCCGATGGTGTGCGCTCCGGTGGCGAACCGACAACTTCCGTTGCTGTTTCTGGGACGCAGGAGGTGAAATGAGCGGTATGGACGAGCAATCCCCGATCGCCACCACGCTGGCCCAGGTCGGCCCCCGCCTCAAGCGCATCCGCACCGAACGCGGCGTGAGCCTGTCCACGCTGGCCGAGGCCACCGGCATCTCCAAGAGCACGCTTTCCAGGCTGGAGACGGGCCAGCGCCGCCCCAGCCTGGAACTCCTGCTGCCCATCGCACAGGCACATCAGGTGCCGCTGGACGAACTGGTCGGGGCGCCCGAGGTCGGCGATCCCCGGATCCGCTCGAAGCCCCGCATTCGCAACGGCCGCACGGTGATCCCGCTGACCCCCCACCCGGGACCCCTGCAAGCCTGGAAGTCGATCATCCCGGCTGAGCAGAACCGGCCCGAGCCGTGCACCCATGAGGGCTATGAGTGGCTCTACGTGCTGTCCGGACGCCTGCGGCTCATCGTGGCCGATCACGACCTGATCCTGGGACCAGGGGAGGCCGCTGAGTTCGACACCCGCCTGCCCCACTGGTTCGGCCCCACCGGCGAGTCTCCCGTCGAGGTCCTCAACCTGTTCGGCCGCCAAGGAGAACGCATGCACATTCGCGCCAGCCCACGCCCTCGGCAGGCGTCCTGAGCGAAGACACCTTGTCGGGATCGCCAGTCCCGGGCAGGCGATCCGTCGCTGCCGTCGGCACTGTTGGCGGCGCCGGATTTCCGGTGCGATAACACTGCCTACCGGCCCGTGATGGGGCCGATGGAGTTGTTGCAGCGCTCGACAGGGGTCATTCCGAATTCCGGTGAAGTGTTCGTCGGTTCGGGCGCGGCGGTGTTTCAATCACCGCGTGTCGCTGTTCGACGTCGTCCTGAAGAATTTCCTCAAGCGCCCCACGGCGGTGGAACAGGTCGCGAAAGACGTCTCCCACGCCCCCGCGCCGGAGGTCATCGCCCGGACCACCGCCGCCCAGCAGAAGCTGGACGCCATTGTGGAACAGGCTAAGGCGCAACACGGTTTGTCCCGTGCGCTCCTCGACCAGTACGCCCCGGCGATGACCGAGACGAAGCGGGCCGTGGACGGCGCGCGGAAGACGGCCGGCTCGGCGGGGGCCCTTCACCCCTTCTACTACTCGTCCGGACTCGTAGGCGACCCCCGGCTTCCCCGCAGCATGCAGGTCGAACTGAGTGATCATGGCAAGGCGGCCGAAAAGGCAATCGACATCGCAGGCCGGGTCGAACAGCACCTCGACCGGGCTGACGGCCTGCTCTTCAAGGCGGGCTCCACCGAACTCCGGAGCGTCGGTCTCTCCCTTGACACCGGCGGACTCCGCGAGGCCCGCGCCGAACACCGCCGGCTGACCGAGGCCCACGACGAGTTCAACTCACAGGCGAGAAACAACTACGGGCACATCTTCGGGGATAACGCGAGAATCTACGAAACGCCGAAGGACTGACCCAGGGGGCCACCCCCCGGTCCCACCCGCCCAGCGGACTCCGAAACGACGGGCGAATGATGTGTGTCAATCCCTTGTCCTGGTGGCGGCCGATGACTGGCTGGCTGTACAGTCAACGTTCTCCCCAAGCGAATGGAGCACACACATGGCCGCACGTGACTGGGCCGTCAAGAAGGCCGCCTCGAAGATCCTCGGGCCGGACGAGAGACTCGTGGCCAGTTGCATGGCCAACCTCCCCGGCACGCTGAAGCGTGAGGGCTACTACTCGGCGTTGCAGAACGTCGTCGGCGTCCGGTTCGTGGACGTGGCGGCGGAGGGCGGGCTGCCGCCCAAGATGAACCTCGCGGTCACCGACCGGCGGGTGCTGCTGTTCGAGCAGTCCATGCTCGGCCGGGCCAAGGACCTCGTCGCCGAGATCCCGATCGCCCAGGTCGCCGAGGCGCGGATGCTGGAGTCCGGCCGCGCGCAGGTGTCCGTCAAGGTGTACAACTTCGCGATCACCTTCCAGGGCGGCGTCGACCTGGAGCTGGAATCGGCCGACAAGGGCGGCGTCAGCAACGTCGTCGGCGCCATCAACGGCCGGGTACGCGCCTGACCCGTGCGCTTTCGTGGCGGCAGGCGAGGACAATGGGATCCGTCATCGATCTCCGGGGGTTCGCTTGTCGCCACGTTCGGCTCAGGTCAACCGCGAAATGCGTGAGCAGTCACAGCAACGGATCCTGGAAGCGGCTCTGATGGCATTCGCCGAGCGCGGGTACGAGGGCACCACCATCGCCCAGATCGCCGAGCGGGCGGGGGTCGCCCGGGGCCTGGTGTCGTACTACTTCCCGGCCAAGGAGCAACTCCTCCAGGCGCTGCTCGGCCAGGCGCTCGACGCCATCCTCGCGCTGACCGACCCGGCCGAGGGCGAGGACACTCCCGACCTGCGGCTCGCCGGCATCATCGACCGCACGCTGGAGTCGGCCGCGAACACCATCGGCGTGCAGCGGCTCGTGCTCTGCCTCATGCTCCAGCCCGGCACGCGCGAGATCTTCGTCGGCGTCGAGGCCGCCAAGGCCGACGCCGTCGAGGAGTTCGAGCGCCGGCTCCAGGAGATCTTCGCCGCGCGCGGGGCCGAGGACCCCGCGCTGGAGGAGGTGCTGTTCCGCAGCGTGCTCGAAGGCGTCATCTTCAAGGTCGCGGTCTATCCCGAGACCTATCCGCTCGCCGCCGTCCGGCACCGCCTGCTGACGATGTACGGGCTGCCGGCCGGCGATCCGCCCGACGAGCCCGTACGTCCCCTCCGGGCTACTTGACCGCCGCGGTGACCTCGTTGGGGATGGCGCCCCCGAACCTCCGGTCGCGGCGGGCGTACTCCTCGCACGCCCGCCAGAAGTTCCGGCGGTCGTAGTCCGGCCAGAGCACGTCCTGGTAGACGAACTCCGCGTACGCCGACTGCCAGACCATGAAGTTGGAGCTGCGCAGCTCCCCCGACGGCCGCAGGAACAGGTCGACGTCGGGCACCTCGGGCCGGTAGAGGTAGCGCTGGAAGACCTTCTCGTTGACCTTGTCGGCCCGCAGCTTGCCGGCCTGCACGTCGCGGGCGATCGCCGCCGCCGCGTCGGCGATCTCGGCCCGGCCGCCGTAGTTCACGCAGAACTGCAGGGTCAGGACGTCGTTGTGCTCCGTCATCCGCTCGGCGTCCTCGAGCTCCTTGATGACGCTGCGCCAGAGCTTCGGCCGCCGGCCCGCCCACCGCACGCGCACTCCCATCGAGTGGAGCTGGTCGCGGCGACGGCGGATGACGTCGCGGTTGAACCCCATGAGGAAGCGCACCTCGTCCGGCGAACGCCGCCAGTTCTCGGTGGAGAACGCGTACGCCGACAGGTACGGCACGCCCAGCTCGATCGCACCCATGATCACGTCGAAGAGGGCGTACTCCCCCATCTTGTGACCCTCGGTGCGCGGCAGCCCCCGGTCTTTGGCCCAGCGGCCGTTGCCGTCCATGACGATGGCGACGTGATTGGGGATCAGCTCTTTGGGCAGCTCCGGCGGTCGTGCTCCGCTCTCGTGCGGATCCGGCGGCTGTACGGCCCTCATAGTGCGGTTCTTCTCCTATTCGATGACGGCATCCCGCAATGGCTCCTCGCGTACGGGCGACTCCCGCGCGGGCGACTCCCTCTCGACATGGCGAAGGGAACGGATGCCGTGTTCCAGATGCCATTGCAGGTAGGCGGCGACGAGGCCGCTGCACTCTACCCGGTGGCGGGATTCGCTGGCGTCGGCACGCGCCCAGTCGCCGCGGAGCAGGGCGATCATCAGCCCGACCGTCGCCTCCGCCGGGCTGGCCGAGCCCGGCGGCCGGCAGGACCCGCACACCATGCCGCCCGCGGCGATCGCGAACGCCCGGCCCGTACGCTCGCCGCAGCGCGCGCACTCCTCCAGCGCCGGGGCGTACCCCGCGATGGCGAGAGAGCGCAGGAAGAACGCGTCGAGGACCAGACGCGGGTCGTGCCCGCCCTCCACGAGGGTGCGCAGACCACCGACGACGAGGAGGAACTGCCGCAACGCCGGCTCCTTCTCGACCGGGGTGAGCTTCTCGGCCGTCTCCAGCATCGCGGTGCCGGCGGTGTAGCGCGGGTAGTCGAGGGCGAGGCGCTCGCCGTACGGCCGCAGTGTCTCGGCCTGCGTGACCAGGTCGAGCGAGCGGCGTTCGTACAGCTGAAGGTCGACGTGGGTGAAGGGCTCCAGCCGCGCGCCGAAGCGCGACTTGGTCTTGCGCACGCCCTTGGCGGCGGCGCGGACCCGGCCGGTGCGCCGCGTGAGGATCGTGATGATGCGGTCGGCCTCGCCCAGCTTCTGGGTGCGGAGCACGACGCCCTCGTCACGATAAAGACTCACCCGCCCATTGTCCCGCACCCTGCGGCACATCCGGACGTGAAGGGCTGCGATGATCACGGGAACGGCGCACAACGCCCGATCGTCGAATTCTTCGGATCCCATCCGGTATGACTCAAGGGGAAGACGTGACCTGTTTCTTCGACGCCTCACACGGCCCCGGCAACCAGCAGATCACGTGGTCGCCGCAGTGGGGCGCGCCACGTCCGGTGCTCGCCTGCCCCGCGTGCGCCCAACGCTGGATCGAACACCTGCAGGGCCACGGCTACCCGCAGCAGGGTTATGTGCAGCAGGGGTACCCGCAGCAGGGTTACGTTCAGCAGGGCTACCCGCAGGACTATCCTCCGCACCGGCACGGCTACGGCGCCGGTTCGGTGGTCGCCGCGGGCGCGGCCGGTTTCGTCGGCGGCATGATCGTCAATGAGATGTTCGACCACGACGAGGTCGTGGTCGAACACCATGTCGACGTGATCGAGGAGCATGTCGACGTGGTCGAGGTCGTGGATGACTACGGCGACTACAGCGGCGACTCGGACGGCGGCTGGTAACAACCTTCGACTACAGACTCTTTGTAGTTGATAATTAACAACCAGTGACCACATGCGGACGGGTGGACAGTGGTGTGGATCACATGCCTCGTGCAAATGTGCATCCATGAGATGCGCGATCGTCCCACCACACGTCCTCCGCCACGTCGCGGAGCAGCACAGTGACGAGCAGGTCCGCGAGCTCGTCCAGCGGACCCTCTCACTCGACCACACGCAGCGGGGCACGCGTGCCGCCGCGCAGCTGATCGCTGAGGCGCCCAAGGCCACCGCGCCGGCCGCGGCCAACCGCACGATCCACGACGCCGGGCACAAGGAGACCCTGCCCGGCCCGACGGTGCGGTCCGAGGGCGGCGCGGCGACCGGCGATCAGGCGGCCGACCAGATCTACGACTGGCTCGGCGTCACGTACGACTTCTACAACGCCGCGTACGGCCGCAACTCCATCGACGGCGCCGGCCTGCCGCTGGTCGCCTCGGTGCACTACAGCGTCGACTACGACAACGCCTTCTGGGACGGCTCCCAGATGGTGTACGGCGACGGCGACCAGCAGATCTTCGCCACCTTCACCGCGCCGCTCGACGTGACCGGGCACGAGCTGACGCACGGCGTCACCCAGTACTCCGGCGGCCTGGAGTACCAGGGCCAGAGCGGGGCGCTCAACGAGTCGCTGTCCGACGTGTTCGGCTCGCTCGTCAAGCAGTACCACCTCGGGCAGACCGCCGACCAGGCCGACTGGCTCATCGGGCAGGGCATGTTCGCCACCGGGGTGCACGGCACCGCGCTGCGCTCGATGAAGGCGCCCGGCACGGCGTACGACGACCCGAACCTCGGCAAGGACCCGCAGCCCGCCGACATGGCGCACTACGTCGACACCGACAGCGACAACGGCGGGGTGCACATCAACTCCGGCATCCCCAACCGCGCGTTCTACCTGACCGCGACCGCCATCGGCGGACACGCGTGGGAGAAGGCGGGACGGATCTGGTACGACACCATCACCGGCAAAAAGGTGCCCACGACTGCGGACTTCGCGAAGTTCGCCAGCATGACATATGCCACCGCGGGCAAGCTGTTCGGTGTGAAGAGCACCGAGAGCGACGCGGTCCGCGAAGCCTGGTCGACGGTGGGTGTCAAGGTCGCGTGAGAGTGGCCGTCACCCGCAGTGGTGGGTTCGCCGGACTGGTCCGCCGCGCCGAGGTCGACTCGGCGGACCATCCGGCGGTGGCCGGACTCATCGACAGCGTCTCCCTGGACGAGGTCCCGCGACACCGCCCCCAGCCCGACCGGTACGTCTATGACATCCAGATAGGCGACCGTTCCGCCCAGGTCGGCGAGGCCGACCTCCACGGCCCCCTGCGCGAGCTCGTGGACCACGTCATGACCCACGGCAGCTGATCCCCGCCCGCCGCGCCGCCGATCAGGACCAGGCCGCCGTCGCCGCCGACGCCGTGGCGGGGTCGCCCACGAGAAGGATCAGCGGCCCGCCGACGGTGAACACACCGCCGCCTTTGATGCTGATCCCCGCGGCGCCCTCGCCGCCCGTCGAAATGTCGCCGGTCACGGCGCGCGAAAGAGAACCGCCGTGGTCCGCCTCCCCGATGGAGGCGGACCACGGCGGCTCGGTCGCTCAGGGTCAGCGCATGGCGCGGTTGACCGCCGACAGGACGGCCTTCAGCGAGGCGGTGACGGTGTTGGCGTCGATGCCGATCCCCCACAGCACCTGGTCGCCGACCTGGCACTCGACGTACGCCGCGGCCCTCGCGTCGCTGCCCTCCGACAGCGCGTGCTCGGCGTAGTCCAGCACCCGGGCCTGGACGCCGATGGTGGCCAGGGCGTTCACGAACGCCGAGATCGGGCCGTTGCCGATGCCCTCGATCTCGCGGATCTCCCCGTCGACGCGGACGTCGACGTTGAGCATGTCCTTCTCGTCGACCCGCGACACCGCGCGGTGTGCGAGGAGCCCGACCTTCGGCCCGTTCGTCAGGAACTCCGCCTCGAAGATCGACCACATCTGCTCGGGCGTGACCTCGCCGCCCTCCCCGTCGGTGTGCTCCTGCACGACCCGGGAGAACTCGATCTGCAGCTTGCGCGGCAGGTCGAGCGAGTGCTCGGTCTTCATGATGTACGCGACGCCGCCCTTGCCGGACTGGCTGTTCACCCGGATCACGGCCTCGTACGAGCGGCCGACGTCCTTCGGATCGATCGGCAGGTACGGCAGCGCCCAGCGGTATTCGCCGACCGGCACGCCCGCCTGCGCGGCGTCGCGCTCCAGGGCGTCGAAGCCCTTCTTGATCGCGTCCTGGTGCGAGCCCGAGAAGGACGTGTAGACCAGGTCGCCGGCGTACGGGTGACGCTCGTGCACCGGGATCTGGTTGCAGTACTCCACGGTGCGGCGAATGCCGTCGATGTCGGAGAAGTCGATCTCCGGGTCGACGCCCTGGGAGAAGAGGTTCATGCCCAGCGTGACGAGGCAGACGTTGCCGGTGCGCTCGCCGTTGCCGAACAGGCAGCCCTCGACCCGGTCGGCGCCGGCCATCATCGCGAGCTCGGCCGACGCGACGGCGGTGCCGCGGTCGTTGTGCGGGTGCACCGAGAGCGCGACGTGCTCACGCCGGGACAGGTTGCGGCTCATCCACTCGATCTGGTCGGCGTAGACGTTGGGGGTGGAGCGCTCGATCGTCGACGGCAGGTTGAGCACGATCTCGCGGTCGGGCCCCGGCTGCCAGACGTCCATGACCGCCTCGCAGACCTCCAGCGCGAAGTCCAGCTCGGTGTCGATGAAGATCTCCGGGCTGTACTGGTAGCCGAAGTCGCAGTCGCCGAGGTACTGCTCGGCGAACTTCATGACGTGCTGGGTGCCCTCCACCGCCAGGGCCTTGCACTCGGCCCGGTCGATGCCGAACACCACGCGGCGGAACAGCGGCGCGGTCGCGTTGTACAGGTGGACGGTCGCGCGCGGCGCCCCGGCCAGCGACTGGACGGTCCGCTCGATCAGCTCCTCACGGGCCTGGGTGAGGACGGAGATCTGTACGTCGTCGGGTACGCGGCCCTCTTCGATGAGCTGGCGGACGAAGTCGAAGTCGGTCTGGCTGGCCGCCGGGAAACCGACCTCGATCTCCTTGTAGCCCATGCGTACGAGCAGCTCGAACATGGCCAGCTTGCGCGCGGAGCTCATCGGGTCGATCAGCGCCTGGTTGCCGTCGCGCAGGTCGGTGGACAGCCAGCGCGGCGCCTTGGTGATCGTCTTGCTCGGCCAGGTGCGGTCCGGCAGATCGACCGTGGGAAAGGGCGTGTAGCGGCCGAAAGGCATGGGACTGGGCTGTTGACGATGCATTTTGAAGGATGCTCCCGGGAGAAGTGCCTGCGGCCGGCGTTCACGCCGAAGCTCCGCGACGAGGGAGCCGACCTTTTACAGGCCCCCGTCGCGGCCGCTAAGGAGGAGCAGCTCACGCAGCACGCCGACCAAGCTAACAGACGACTCCCGGGTCATCACAATCCGGTCCCATCAGCTGAGACGGATGTGGCCCCGATGGTCGGCTGCGCGTCGTGGTGCGCCAGGGCGCGGCGGAAGGGCAGCGCGAGCAGGAGCACGGCCGCGACCAGGCCGCCGCTGATCCAGACCGGCCCCCGTTCGGCCAGCGAGGTGTTCAGCGTGGCCGCGGCGATCACCGGGCCGACGGTGGCCCCGACGTTGAGCGCGGCGGTGGCGTAGGAGCCCGCCATGGTCGGTGCTCCCGCCGCCTCGTACAGCGCCCGCGCGATCAGCGTGCTGCCGAGCCCGAAGGAGAGCGCGCCCTGGGTGAAGGCCAGGATCAGCACGGCCACCGGGTGCGACGCGGTGAGCCCGAGGACGACCCAGCCGCCGAGCAGCAGCGGCCCGCCGGCCACGACGACGGCGGCGGGCCGCCGGTCGGAGAACCGTCCGGCGACCGTGACGCCCGCGAAGGACCCCAGGCCGAACAGCACCAGCACGACGGGGATCCACAGCGGGGCCAGCGCGGCGGCCTCGGTGACGATCGGGGCGAGGAAGGTGAAGGTGCCGAACGTCGCGGCGTTGAGCAGCGCGCCCAGCAGCAGGGCCAGGGCCAGTCGCGGACGCCGTAGCTCGGCGAGTTCCCGGCGCAGGCCCGGCCCGTCCGGCTCGTGCGATCGCTCCGGGCCGGCGGGGACGCCGCGCACGATGCCGATCGCCGCGGGCACGCACAGCAGCGTGACCGCCCAGAACGCGGCGCGCCAGTCGAGCAGCGTCCCCAGCAGGGCGCCGCCGGGGACCCCGGCGACGGTGGCGAGCGTGGTGCCGGCCAGCAGGACGGCCAGGGCCCGGCCCTTGCGGCCGGGCGGGACCAGTTCGGCGCCCGTGGTGAGCGCCACCGCCAGGAACCCGGCGTTGGCGAGCGCCGCGACGACCCGGGTGGCGAGGAGCACCGGGAAGCTGCCGGTGAGGGCGCCGAGGACGTGCGCGGCCAGGAAGAGGCCGAGCAGGCCCAGCAGGCCGGACCGTCGCGGCCACCGGCGCGCGAGTGCGGCCATGAGCGGGGCGCCGACGACCATCCCGATCGCGAACGCCGAGGTGAGCAGGCCGGCCGTGGCGACCGGGACGCCGAGGTCGGCGCCGATGTCCGGCAGCAGGCCGGCGAGCATGAATTCCGACGTGCCCATGGCGAAGACCGCCACGGCCAGCAGATAAAGAGCCAGAGGCATGGGGGGACTCCGGGGTGAGGAGAGATCGGGGAAGACGTCTCGTCACCGCGGTCAGCGCCCCGGCCGTACCCGTCCGCCGCCGGCGTGCGGCGGGGCGGGACCGGTCAAGGGGGTTCAGGGGTCAGGGGGCTGACGGGTGACCGAAAGCCCCCACCTTGTCCGCCTCTGGGCTCGACATGGCAGGCACGATACTCAGCCCGGCCACTCGACGCACCGCGTTTTCTAGGGGACCAGGACGCTCAGGCAGGTCACGCAGCCCTCGAGCTTCTCGAACTCGCCGATGTCGACCACCGTCACGTCGTAGCCCTCGGCGGTGAGCTGGTCGGCCGTACGCGGCGCGGAGGCGCCCACCAGCACCTGCTTCTCCCCCAGCACCACGACGTGTGCGCCGGCCGGCTCCTGGGCCACACGGAGGTACGGCAGGGCCGAGGTGTCGACCAGCTCCGGGACGCCGATGAGCGATCCGTCCGGCAGTGCCGTCATCGCGGTCTTCAGGTGCAGGCAGTCGTTCAGCGCCACCGGCACCAGGCGGCGCCCGCGGGTGGCCACCTGCCGGGTCAGCTGGCAGATGGCGTCCTCGTTCGTCCGGGCCGAACGCCCGGCGTACACGGTGTTGCCGACCTGCAGCACATCACCGCCGTCGAGGAAGCCCTCGTCGATCCGGGTGATCTCCAGGCCCAGCTCGGCGACCGTGCCCTCCATCGAGGGGATCTCCTCCACGCGTTCGGGCACCCGGGGCCGGCCGAGCACGGCCAGGTCGTCACAGACGACCACCGTGTCCTCGACGAACACCCCGTCGGGCAGGTCGTCGGCCGGCGGCAGCCAGCGCACCCGCCAGCCCGCGGACTCCAGCGCCGCGACGTACGTCTCGTGCTGGCGCGCGGCGAGCGCCGCGTCGACCGGCCTGCGCTCGATGTGCGTCACGATGCCGTCTCCGAGGCGCGGGCTCGGACGGCGTACCAGCGCGGTCCGCTCACCCATGGCCGCCTCCGCGTACGGCCGGCCACGACGTCGTGGCGCTCACTCGCGCGCCGCCCCCTCGGTCGTGGTGATCACGCCGACGGCGTGCGCGGGCGTCATGCCGAGCCGGCCCGCGACCGTGTGCAGCGCCTGGCGCTCACCCGCGCCGATCGCGCCGTCGGCGAGGGCGACGCGGACGACCTGGGCGAGGAACCATTCGCGCGCCTCGGTGGCGAGCTGGGCGCCCGCCTGGACGATCACCTCGTCGGTGCCGTCCGGCCCCTCCTCCAGGGCGGCGGTCAGCGCCTCGTCGTCGAAGTCGGCCATGCCGTACCCGCGGACCGCCTCGACGGCACGGACCCGCGCGGCCGGGTCGGCCGGGTCCCCCGCCACCAGCACCGCGCCCGCCGCGGCACGCATCGCCATCGGCAGGGCCGCCGCCATCTGCTGCGCGGTGGGCAGCCGCAGCACGTCGAGGTTGAAACGGCTGCGGCAGGTGCCGCACTCGACGACCTCCCCGACGTGGTTCAGCGGGATGACCGGGAGGAAGAAGAGCGTGAACCAGCGGCGGGCGACCCGCTGCCGGTAGTGCCGGTCGCCTCCGCAGTTGGGGCAGTGAAAGTCACCCTGGCCGACGGTCCGGAAGAACACCGAGAGGCCGAAGATCAGCAACACGGAGGGTCTCCTTCTCTTTCCGGTCTGCTTTCCGGCAAGGCGCCCACTGGCATCGATCCTGCCGTATCCGTCCGCCGGGCCGGAACCGTTCGCCGATTCCGCCCTCCCGAAGGATAGGTGGCCGGAACAGGTCCCCGGCCCGCCATGATCCCGAACGGCTGTCCAGGCCCAGGCCGAACTCCTACGCTGCGTCTCATGAACCAGCCGTACGAACCCCCCGGCGGCAGTGATCAGCCGCAGTGGGGAGCCCCGCAGCAAGGCTATCCCCCACCATACGGACCGCCGCCGGGCCCTCCGCAACCGGGCTTCGGGCCGCCTTCCTGGCAGCCCACCACGCCCCGCCGCACGGGCTCGCCGCTCGGCATCGGCATCGCCATCGCGGGCGCGCTCATGGCCATCGGCACGCTGCTGCCGTGGATCTCGGTGAAACTCCAGCTCGGATCGCCGGACGATACTCCACTGAGCCACGCCTTCAGCCGCAGCCTGAGCGGCATCAGCTCCACCGAGGGCAAGATCGTCATGCTCTGCGCGCTGGTCGTGATCGTCTTCGGCATCGTGGCGATGGCGAACAACGGCAGGCTCGGGCTGCTCGCCGACGTGCCCGCGGTGATCGCCATCGTGGTGATCCTCAAGGTCTTCGGCGACAAGGCCAACTACGACTCGGAGGCCGGAAAGGGCCTGCCGGCCGTTCTCCGGGCCAACATGGACGTCTCCCTGCTGGCCGGCATCTACATCTCACTGATCATGGCCGTCGCGGTGCTCTGCCTGAGCGGCGTCGCCTTCGCGACGTCCAAGGCGAGATAGCGCCCAGACAGGTCAGTCGAACCCGAGACGGCGCAGCTGCTTGGGATCGCGCTGCCAGTCCTTGGCGACCTTGATCCGCAGGTCGAGGTAGACCTTGGAGCCGAGCAGCGCCTCGATCTGCCGCCGGGCGCGCGTGCCGACGTCCTTCAGCCGCGCGCCCTTCGGGCCGATGACGATCCCCTTCTGGCTGGGCCGCTCGACGTACAGCCAGGCGTGCACGTCGACCAGGTCGTCGCGGCCCTCGCGCGGCGCCATCTCCTCCACGACCACCGCGATCGAGTGCGGCAGCTCGTCGCGTACGCCCTCCAGGGCGGCCTCGCGGATCAGCTCGGCCACCAGCACCTGCTCGGGCTCGTCGGTCAGCTCGCCCTCGGGGTAGAGCGGCATGCCCTCCGGCAGCCGGCTGACCAGCACGTCACCGACGACGTCGAGCTGGAAGCCCGACTCGGCCGAGCACGGCACGACGTCGGCCCACTCCCCCAGCCGCGACACCTTGAGCAGCTGCTCGGCGACCTGCTGGCGGCTCGCCAGATCGGTCTTGGTCACCATCGCCACGACCGGCGTGCGCTTCACCTGGGCCAGCTCGGCGGCGATGAACCGGTCGCCCGGACCGACCTGCTCGTTCGCCGGCACGCAGAAGCCGATCACGTCGACCTCGCTCAATGTGGAGCGCACCAGGCTGTCGAGCCGCTCGCCCAGCAGTGTTCGCGGCTTGTGCAGGCCGGGCGTGTCGACGATGACGAGCTGCGCGTCCGGCCGGTGCACGATGCCCCGGATCGTCCGCCGCGTCGTCTGCGGCTTGCTGCTGGTGATCGCCACCTTGCTGCCGACGAGAGCGTTCATGAGCGTGGACTTGCCCACGTTGGGGCGACCGATGAAGCAGGCGAACCCCGACTTGAATCGGGTGCCGGTCTGGGGCGAGGTCACACTGTCGATTGTGGCGTACTCGCGGTCGCCGCCGGACCGCATGGCGCCGGTCAGCCCCTCAGCACGGTGCGTACGGAGCCGTCCGGCGCGGCCACCAGCACCGGAGCCTTGGGCCCGAGGTCACGAACGGCCGCGATGTCGGGCGCCTCGTCCTCGGTGACGACGGCCGCGGCTTCCAGGTCCTCCGCACCGCTGGAGACCGCCATGGCCACGGCGACCTGCAGCGCGGTCAGCTTGAGGGACGGCAGGTCGACCGGCCCGGCCGCGTACGTCCGCCCGGTCTCGTCCCGTACGGCGGCGCCCTCGGCCGCACCGGCACGGGCACGCGTCGAACGTGCGAGGGTAATGATCTTCAGGTCTTCGGCATCGAGCTCGCTCACGCCCGCCAGCGTACGTGCCCGCGGACGCGGCGGGATCCGCCGAGGGCGACCGCGAGAATGTTCGTACGGCCACCAGGGAGAGATCGAAATGACGTTCCGGCAGCACATGGAGGACGCCGTCACGCGCGCCCTCGAGAAGTTCCCGGTGGAGTCGGCACCGGACATCTACACCGTCACGTTCCGGATCGACAGCGTCGACCAGGACCCCCGGTTCCCGTACGTGGCCATCGGCTACAACACCGAGACCGAGGTCGCCCGGCTAATGGCGCCGCCGAACCCGCCGGACCCGTGGGAGATCCGCTGGAGCTACGCCTACTTCCCGCCGACCGGGCTGGAGGGCGTCCACATCGCGGGCCACGACCCCGACCGCGACGCTCGCGGCTCCGCGCTCCACCGGGCGGAGGCCGCCGAGCAGGGCCTGTGGTACGAGGAGACCGACGAGCTGTCCGAACAGGAGCGGTCCGAACGCGGCGAACGGCTCGACGCGCTGTTCCACGAGTTGTGCGTCGACCTGGCCCGGGGGCTCCACGCCGAGGGCCTGATCGTCCGGACCCTGGGACGACCGCTGCCGGTGATCCTCTACGACATGTTCGAACCCGACGAGATGTTCGCCCTCACCGAGGCCGCCAACCCGGCCGAACTCATCGCGGACTTCATGACGGGGGCCGTGGACGCCTAGTAGGGCCGCGGGAGGTCAGGCCTCGGCGTTCTCGCGGTCCTCGGCCGGCCGCTCCTCCTCGTCTTCGGGCGGTACGCGCTCGACCAGGATGGTGCCGATCTTGTTGCGGCGGCCGGCGAGGTTCTCCACGGTCAGCCGCAGGCCGGCGACCGTCGCCTGGGAGCCGGCGATCGGGACGCGGCCGAGGGCGTGGGCCAGCAGCCCCCCGACGGTCTCGACCTCGTCCACGTCGATCTCCACGTGGTACAGGTCGGCCAGGTCCTCGACCGGCAGCCGGGAGGTGATCCGCGCCCGCCCGTCGGCCAGCTGCTCGACGGGCGCGCTCTCCTGGTCGTACTCGTCGGTGATCTCGCCGACGATCTCCTCGAGGATGTCCTCGATGGTGACCAGCCCCGCCGTTCCGCCGTACTCGTCGATCACCACGGCGCAGTGCGTCTGCCGGGCCTGCATCTCCCGCAGCAGCTCGTCGATCGGCTTGCTGTCCGGCACGTACGTCGCCGGACGCATGATCGACTCGACCCGCTCCACCGACTCGCCGTCGTGGTATTCGTGGCTGCGGCGCACGATGTCCTTCAGGTACGCGATGCCGACCACGTCGTCCTCGTTCTCCCCCACCACCGGGATGCGGGAGAAACCGCTGCGCAGCGCGAGCGACAGCGCCTGCCGCAGCGTCTTGTCACGCTCGATGAAGACCATGTCGGTGCGCGGCACCATCACCTCGCGGACGAGCGTGTCACCCAGCTCGAACACCGAGTGGATCATCTCTCGCTCGTCCGGCTGGATGAGGCGCCGCTGCTCGGCCAGGTCGACCAGGTCCCGCAGCTCCGCCTCGGAGGTGAACGGGCCCTCGCGGAAGCCCTTGCCGGGCGTCAGGGCGTTGCCGAGCAGGATGAGCAGCTTCGGCAGCGGCCCCAGCACCCGCGCCAGCGGATGGATCACCGCGGCGCCCAGGAGCGCCACCCGGTCGACGTGCTGACGGCCGAGCGTGCGCGGGCTGACCCCGACGGCGATGTAGCTGACCACGATCATCACCGCGGCGGCCGTGGCGTACGCCCGCCAGTTGTGGCCGAGCCAGTGCGTGCACACGACGGTGACGATCACGGTCGCGGCCAGCTCGCAGCTGACGCGCAACAGCAGGATGAGGTTCAGGTAACGCGGGGAGTCCGCGACGACCTGCGCCAGCATGCGGGCGTTGTGGCCGTCTTCGCGAACCAGCTCCTCGACCCGGACCCGCGAGATCCGGGCCAGGGCCGTCTCAGCGCTGGCGAACAGGCCCGCCACCGTCACCAGGGCGGCGGCGAGGATCACCAGCCAGATCATCGGCGTCGTCATGAGGGGGCCTGCGCGCGAGCTTCACGCCAGGAGGCGAGAAGCTCCGCTTGCAGGCCGAACATCTCCTTGTGTTCCTCGGGCTCGGCATGGTCGTAGCCGAGCAGGTGGAGGATGCCGTGCGTGCACAGCAGGTGCAGCTCCGCCTCCGTGCCGTGGCCCGCCTTGCGACCCTGCTGAGCCGCGATCACCGGGCAGAGCACGACGTCACCGAGCAGCGCCGGATCGGCCGGCGCGTCCTCGGTGCCGCCGGACACGTGACCCGGGCGCAGCTCGTCCATCGGAAAGGCCAGCACGTCGGTCGGACCGGGCTCGCCCATCCACTTCTCGTGCAGCTCGGTCATCGCTGCCTCGTCCACGAGGACGATGGACAACTCGGCGAGCGGGTGGACGTCCATACGGTCGAGCACATGCGTCGCCAGCGCCGACAACGTCGTCTCGTCGACGTCCTCACCGGACTCGTTGAGTACCTCGATGCTCACTGCTCGCTCACTGCTCGCTCGCTCGGTCGGGTTCACTCGTGCTCATGGTCATCGCCCCCGCTTGCGTGGGCCGCGGCCGTCCTGGGCGCCCTCACGGGGCCGGCTCCGCATGTCGTGGCGGCTGTACGCGTCGACGATCTGGCCCACCAGCTTGTGGCGGACCACGTCCTTACTCGTCAGGGTACGGAAGCTGATGTCGTCGATGCCGTCCAGGATCGCCTGCACGACCCGGAGCCCGCTGTCCTGCCCCGACGGCAGGTCGACCTGGGTGACGTCACCGGTCACCACGACCTTGGACCCGAACCCGAGCCGGGTCAGGAACATCTTCATCTGCTCCGGCGAGGTGTTCTGCGCCTCGTCGAGAATGATGAAGGAGTCATTAAGGGTCCTACCGCGCATATAGGCCAAAGGGGCCACTTCGATGGTGCCGGCGGCCATGAGGCGGGGGATCGAGTCCGGGTCGATCATGTCGTGCAGCGCGTCGTACAGCGGGCGCAGGTACGGGTCGATCTTCTCGTACAGCGTGCCGGGCAGGAAGCCCAGGCGCTCGCCCGCCTCGACGGCCGGGCGGGTCAGGATGATCCGGTTGACCTCCTTGGCCTGGAGGGCCTTCACGGCCTTGGCCATCGCGAGGTAGGTCTTGCCCGTGCCCGCCGGGCCGATCGCGAACACGATCGTGTGCTTGTCGATCGCGTCGACGTAGTGCTTCTGGTTGAGCGTCTTCGGCCGGATCGTGCGCCCGCGCGCGGAGAGGATGTCGAGGGTGAGCACCTCGGCGGGACGTTCGTCGGTCTCGGCGCGGAGCATCGCCACGCTGCGTTCGATCGCGTCGGGAGTGATCGGCGTGCCGGTTTTCAGCAGGTCGAGCAGCTCTTCGAAGAGCTTGGCGACGAGCTCGGTCTCCTCGGCGGGGCCGGTGATCGTGATTTCGTTGCCCCGCACGTGGACGTCGCTGGCGAACGTCTTCTCGACGACGTCGAGAAGCTCGTCGCGCGAGCCCAGCAGGGCGACCATCGAGAGGTCGTCCGGAATCACGATCTTGACTTGCGTGCGCGCGCTGTCCGGTGTGGCTTCAGCGGTGTGAGTTGAATCGGCCATAGGCCCGGCCTTGCGGCCTTTTCGTCCCTGCCTTCCGATTGCGTTCGGTCCCCGGCTGCGTCGTTCTCATGGTACCGGCACGGGGCCAACCATTTTCGGGTCGCTCACCAGCGGGAAGTCACCCGGGCGGCCAGTTGAGGCCGCGTCCGCCGAGCACGTGGGCGTGCACGTGGAAGACGGTCTGGCCCGCTCCAGGGCCGGTGTTGAAGACCACGCGGTAGCCGGACTCGGCGACGCCCTCGGCCACCGCGACCTCGTGCGTCTCGCGTACGACGTCGGCGAGCAGGCCGGCGTCGGAGGAGGCGAGCTCGGCCGCGGTCGGGTGGTGCTCCTTGGGCACCACCAGCACGTGCGTGGGCGCCTGCGGGTTGATGTCGCGGAATGCCAGGGTGCGGTCGGTGTCCCGGACCACGGTCGCCGGCACGTCACCGGACACGATCTTGCAGAACAAGCAGTCCTGTTCTGTCACGTAACCCTCCTCACGCCCCACGGGTCTGCGCATGTTATCGCGGTCCACGGACAGGATCGCGTCGCCGGAGCCGCGCCCGGGCGCCCCTCGCCGGGCGCCCGCCGGCCCGTACCGGACTCGTCTACGAATCGTTACGAGTACGGAGCGTCGCTATGGCCAAGAACCGCCTTCCTCTGGTTAGGGTTGCTGTCGCGAACCCCCGGCGCGCACGGGCCTCCAGCCCCACCAGATCGTCTTGATCCGTGCCCTCGGGCCGCGTTCGCGGGAACTTGCGGATCCGGTGTGTCATCCAACCAAGAAGGCACATGCCGGCACTGATGGGCGGGATAAAGGCGAGACGAGGTATGCCTCTTCGTAAACCTCACAGTGAGGGTGCGCGTCAAACTGATGTGACCGAAACCCTCGTAGCCAGGAGCACGGCGGGAGCCGTGGCGGTCGCCTGGGACGCTGACCAGGCGGTCACCGCTCTCTACAGTGCCCACTACCGCTCGCTGGTGCGCCTCGCGACACTGCTCGTACGCGACGTCGCGACGGCGGAAGAGGTGGTTCAGGACGCGTTCGTGGCCATGCACGGCGCATGGCGGCGGTTGCGCGAGCCCGACAAGGCTCTGTCGTATCTGCGGCAGTCCGTGGTCAACCGGTCACGGTCAGTGTTGCGGCACCGTGCCGTCGTGGAGAAGTACGCTCCCAAGGGGCTTCCCGACGCGCCGAGCGCGGAGAACGGGGCGATCGTGGAGCTCGAGCGCTCCGCGGTCGTGAAAGCACTCGGCGCGCTGCCGAATCGGCAGCGCGAAGCACTGGTGCTCCGTTACTACGGAGATCTGTCCGAGGCGGAGATCGCCCAGACCATGGGCATCAGCCGGGGGGCCGTCAAGAGCCACACCGCGCGCGGTATGGCCGCGCTACGCAGCGTCCTGGAGCAGCAGTAATGACCCAACCCTTCGACGACGAGCACGGCGACCGTCTTCGCCGTGCCCTGCACGCGGAAGCGGAAGCGGTCACGCCCTCTGCGGAGGGGCTGGAGCGCATTCGCGCCAAGATCAACCAGCGGCACGAGCGGCGTTTCGTCGTCTTCTCGTTCGCCTCTCCCTGGTTGCGCCCGCTGGCGGCCGTCGCCGCCGCCGTCGCCGTGTGCGTCGTCGCACTATCCGTCACACCCGGTCTGGCCAACTTCGTCCAGACCGGCCACTTCAGCCCGGATTCCGGCAACGACAAGGGGAACTCCGCGGCCACCAACGGCCACTCCCAGGGGCAGGAGCCTCCCGGAGGCCCCTCGACCCCCTATCCGAGCTCCTCTCCCAGCCCGACGTCGATCCACCCGTCCGACTCCGGCAAGCACGTGGTCAACGGCACGTGCCCGCCCGGCGAGACCACGGTCACGCCCACGGCCACGCCGACGGCCGGCGGCTCCGCCGGCACGGGCCCGTCCACGCGCGTCACGTGCCAGGCGCCCCCCGGCGGCGGCGACACGACGCCGCCGAGCACGGGCGGCACGACCCCGCCGACGGAGTCGTCCCCGCCGAGCGCCCCGTCGAGCGACCAGCCGACGTCGGACTCGGCGCCCACGACGGCCCCGAACCAGTCGCCCTGACGCACCGGCGGTCCCGGGGCGGCATCCGCGATGCCGCCCGGGACCGCGGGCGTCCAGCGGCTACCAGCGGCCCGTACGGCTCAGCAGCACCGAGGCGGCGGCCACGCCCGCCGTGGACGTGCGCAGCACCGTCGGGCCGAGCAGGGTCGGCACGCCGCCGGCCGCCGCGAACGCCGCGACCTCCTCGTCGGTCAGGCCGCCCTCCGGGCCGACGACCACGACGAGGTCCCCGGAGTCCGGCACCGGCAGGCCGCTCAGCGGGCGTTCGGCCTCCTCGTGCAGCACCACCGCAAGCGGCGCGTCCGCGATCCGCGACACCGCGTCGGCGGTGGTGGCCAGGTCGGTGACCTCCGGCAGCCAGGCGCGGCGGGCCTGCTTCGCGGCCTCCCGCGCGGTGCCGCGCCAGCGCGCGAGGGCCTTGGCCCGGCGCTCGGGACGCCACTGGGTCACGCAGCGCGCCGCCGCCCAGGGGACGATCACGTCCACGCCGACCTCGGTCATCGTCTCGACCGCCAGCTCGCCCCGGTCGCCCTTCGGCAGGGCCTGGATCACCACGATCCGGGGGTCCGGGCGGGACACGTGACGGCGTGTGCGGGCCTCCAGGTGAAGGCGGTCGCGTTCGGCCGAGGTGACGACGCACTCGACGAGCCGGCCCTCTCCGTCACCGAGGTCGACCCGCTCCCCCGGCCGCAGCCGGCGTACGGCCGCGGCGTGGCGTCCCTCGGGCCCCTCGAGGACGATCCGGTCGGACTCGAGACGGGAGGGATCGCTGAGGAAGAGGGGTGGGCTCATGGCCCCGATCGTAGGCGTGAGCGGGATCGGGAGCACCCGCGGCCTTGATCGTGTCGAGGACCGCAACGAGGCAACGGCTCTGAGGGCGGGACCTCGGCGGGCAGCAGGGCGGAGCGACTTTGTCAGCCGGGACCGATAGAAACGGATGGCCTGTCCGCCACCAACCGCGAGGTACCCGCTGATGCGTCCCGCCCTGCCCCTGCCCCCGGCCGATGAGGGCACCCGAGTGCCCGGCATGCTGCTGATCCGCACCGACCATGACGACGACGCCTGGCGCGACGTGCTCCACCGCATGGGCGAACTGCCCGGCCTGGTCACCCCGCGCCCGGGCGACGGTGGTCTCGCTCCCACCGAGGAGGAGATCATTCCCCGGCGTCTGGTGGTGGTGGACGATCTCGCCTGGCGGGGCGCCGCTCCCGAGGAGGTGCGCGAGGCCCTGGGCGGGGACGGGACGTGGGTCCCCGACCTGGTCCTGATGGCCACCGAACGGACCGCGGCCACTCCGCACCTGCGCCCTTTGCGGGCGTTCCGCGGTGACGGTGACGGTGACGGAGACGTGGTCCTCTTCCGGATCACGCCCCTCCAGGCCGCCCTGGCCTACCTGGTACTGCACCTTGACTTGGACATCACCTTGGAGTACTTCGAGGAGTGGTCGCCCATCGCCGCAGAGTGGGAGCCCGAGGAGGGCGAGGACCTTGATGAGTGGGAGGCGGGCCTGCCCGACCCCGTGGGCGCCTACCTGGAGAGGCTGGACCCCGTCCCGCGCTACACGCGTCCGGCCCAGGCGCTGCCCCTGCTCACCCAGGGAGATACAGACCTGATCGTTCGCACCGACTTCAGCGACGACGCCGCCTGGGAAACGCTCCTCGAGACGGTGTACCGGCCGGGTGGCGGGGGCCCCATCGACGATTTCGGGGACTACATCGACGTGGTGGACGACCCGGTGTTCGAGGGCGCCGCTCCGGAGCAGGTGATGGCGGTGCTGCGCGAATGGGGTGAGGTCTTGTTGATCGCGGACGGGGACACCATGCGCGACCCCGGCCACCGGGTCCTGGCCGTGCCCCTGGAGGGCCGCATCGGGTGCGCCTTCCGGCTGGATCCCGACCAGGTCGGGAGCATGGTGGCCAACCTGTCGATCGGCAACCAGGACATCGAGGACTACATGGACGACGAGACCCTGAAGGCCGTCGAAGGGCGGACTTGGTGATCAGTCCGCGAGCGGCGATGGGCTGACTCGACGAACGTCCCCAGGCCCCGGCTCCCTCGCGAGGGAGCCGGGGCCTGGGTCGTAGGTCTCAGCGGCCGTTGAAGGCGTCGCGCAGGCGGGAGAAGAAGCCCTGCTGGCCCGGTGAAAACTTGCCGGGGGGCCGCTCCTCGCCGCGCAGCACGGCCAGGCGGCGCAGGAGCTCCTCCTGCTCCTCGTCGAGCTTGGTGGGCGTCTCGATGTTCACGTGGATCATCAGGTCGCCGCGGCCGTTCTCGTTGAGGTGCTTGACGCCCCGCCCGTACATCGGGATCTGCTGGCCGGACTGGGTGCCGGGCCGGATGTCGATCTCCTCCGGTCCGTCGAGGGTCTCCACGGTCAGCGACGTGCCGAGCGCGGCGGCGGTCATCGGCACCTGGACGGTGCAGTGCAGGTCGTCGCCCTGCCGCTCGTAGATCGCGTGCGGCCGCTCGACGATCTCCAGGAACAGGTCGCCGGCCGGGCCGCCGCCCGGGCCGACCTCGCCCTCGCCGGCGAGCTGGATGTGCGTGCCGTTCTCCACGCCGGCCGGGATGCGGACCTTGATCGTGCGGCGGGTGCGGACCCGGCCGTCGCCGGAGCACTCGGGGCACGGGGTGCGGATCACGCTGCCGTAGCCGCCGCACTGCGGGCAGGCGCGGGAGGTCATGACCTGGCCGAGGAAGGACCGGGTGACCTGCTGCACCTCGCCACGGCCGTGGCACATGTCGCAGCTCTCCGGCTGGGTGCCGGGAGCGGTGCCGGCGCCGGTGCAGTTGGTGCAGACGATCGCGGTGTCGACGGTCAGCTCGCGCGTGGTGCCGAACGCGGTCTCGGACAGGTCGAGCTCGACGCGGATCGTGCCGTTGCGGCCGCGGCGCGCCCGGCTGCGCGGGCCGCGCTGGGCCTGCGTGCCGAAGAAGGCGTCCATGATGTCACTGAACGGGAAGCCCGCCCCGAATCCGCCGCCCGCGGCGCCGCCGCCGGGTGCGAAGGGGTCAGCGCCCATGTCGTACATCTCACGCTTTTTGGGGTCGGAGAGCACCTCGTACGCCTGGGTGATCTCCTTGAACCGATCCTGGGTCTCGGGATCGGGATTGACGTCCGGGTGCAGCTCGCGCGCGAGCCTGCGATAGGCCTTCTTGATCTCGTCCGCACCCGCGTCGCGGCGTACTCCGAGGGTCGCGTAGTAGTCGTTCGCCACTTATGACCCCGCCAGAATCTGACCGACGTACCGTGCCACTGCGCGTACCGCTCCCATCGTGCCGGGGTAGTCCATCCGCGTCGGACCGAGCACGCCGAGCCGCGCCACGGCCTGGTCGCCGGCGCCGTATCCGCTGGCGACCACCGAGGTCGTGAACAGGCTCTCGTGGGGGTTCTCGGTGCCGATCCGTACGGTGAGGCCGGCGGGATCCCCCATCTCGCCGAGCAGCCGCATCAGGACGACCTGTTCTTCCAAGGCCTCCAGCACCTCACGGAGGCTCTGGGACAAGTCGGCGCGGGCGAGGTTCGCCGCGCCGGCGATGACGATCTTTTCTTCGTGTTTCTCGACCAGCGTCTCGAGCAGCACCGACAGGACGGTCGCGGCGAGCGGCCGATCGTCGGGCGGCAGCCGGTCGGGCACCTCGGCGACGACGCCGGGCACGTCGTTCAGCCAGCAGCCGTCGAGGTGGGCGTTGAGGAGCGCGCGCAGGTGCGCGATGGACTCCTCCGTGACGCTCTCGGGTATCTCGATGGTGCGCTGCTCGACCCGGCCGGTGTTGGTGATGATGACCAGCAGCAGCCGCTCCGGGCCGATCGGCACCAGCTCGACGTGGCGTACCGCCGAGCGCGTGAGCGAGGGGTACTGGACGACGGCGACCTGCCGGGTCAGCTGCGCCAGCAGCCGCACGGTGCGGGTCACGACGTCGTCGAGGTC
The DNA here is from genome assembly GCF_050936355.1 of Actinoallomurus sp. CA-142502. Classification (NCBI taxonomy): domain Bacteria; kingdom Bacillati; phylum Actinomycetota; class Actinomycetes; order Streptosporangiales; family Thermomonosporaceae; genus Actinoallomurus; species Actinoallomurus sp. CA-142502. The sequence continues at coordinate 3,581,872 of NZ_JBNJMY010000001.1, read as the reverse complement.
GTAGGCGTTCGCGAGGAACGTCTCGATGGCGCGCCGCTCCGCCGCGGACAGCGGCTTGATCGTCGACAGCCGGTCGACGAAGAGCCGGTATCCCTTGTCGGTGGGCACCCGGCCCGCGCTGGTGTGCGGCTGGGCGATGTAGCCCTGCTCCTCGAGCAGGGCCATGTCGTTACGGATCGTGGCCGGGGACACGCCGAGATTGTGGCGATCGGCCAGCGCCTTCGAGCCCACGGGTTCGTTGGTGGAGACGTAGTCCTCAACGATGGCACGGAGCACCGCCAGCTTGCGATCGTCGAGCACGCACTCACCTCCCACGGTCGGCTTGGCACTCAACGTTCTTGAGTGCCAAGTGTACGGCGATCGGCGACCGTCGCGGTGGGTCGGCGGTGATGAACGACGGCGCGCACGGATCGCTGCGGGACCGCCACGCAGTGGCGCAACGTCGTTCGCCGCACCGGTATTCCGCCGTCCGCGATCTACGCCGGCGCGCAAGCGTACCGGTTCGCGGGCGTGTTGGTCCCGGCTCGGCCGGGTTGGTCCCGGTACGTTGCGGCCCGTGCGGAGCAAGGACTACGGCGATGACGTTCTCGCGGGCGACTGGCGGCGTCCGCGCAAGGGCCAGATCCCCGAGATCGCGGCCGAACCCGGCCTGGTGGCCGAAGATCCCTCCAGCGGCTTCTGCGGCGCGGTCGTGGCCTGCGCGAAGGACGCGGTGACGCTGGAGGACCGATTCGGCAAGCGGCGGGTGTTCCCGCTCACCAAGGCCGGGTTCCTGATCGACGGCAGGCCGGTGACACTCGTCCGCCCCACGGCCGCGCCGGGCCGTGCGCTGTCGGCCTCCGGCTCCATCGCGGTACGGGACCTGCGGGCCCGGGTGGCGCGGGAGAGCCGCATCTACGTCGAGGGCAAGCACGACGCCGAGCTGGTGGAGAAGATCTGGGGGCACGACCTGCGCGTCGAGGGCGTGGTCGTGGAGTTCCTCGAGGGCGTCGACCACCTGCCGGAGATCGTCGAGGAGTTCGGCCCCGAGCCGGGCCGCCGCCTGGGCGTGCTGGTGGACCACCTGGTCGCGGGCTCGAAGGAGTCCCGGATCGCCGAGCGGGTCCAGTCGCCGTACGTGCTGGTCACCGGTCATCCGTTCATCGACATCTGGCAGGCGGTCAAGCCGGCCGTGCTCGGCATCCGTGCCTGGCCGGACGTCCCGCGCGGCATCCCCTGGAAGGAGGGGGTGATCGCGGCGCTCGGCTGGAAGGGCGAGCCGGGCGAGGTCTGGCAGACCATCCTCGGCCGGGTGCGCGCCTACCGGGACCTGGAGCCGGCACTCCTCGGCCGGGTCGAGGAACTGATCGACTTCGTCACCGATCCCCCGGCGGACGGCTGACCGCGCAACCGTCCGCGCCGCGCCCGCGTCTCATAAACTGCGACACCGCATCAGGGGACATGTCAGGACCTGTCCCGCCGGAGGGGGCGCACGCGATGACCTACGGCCAGCACCACGGCGGGCCGCCGTACGGAGGACAGCCGTACGGGCAGCCACCGTACGGGGGGCAGCCGCAGTACGGGCCGCAGCAGTACCCGCGGCCGGGGTACGCCCTTCCCGGGCATCCGGCGCCGCCCCACGACCCCTACGCCGCGCCGGAGAAACGTCGCCGCCCGGAGACGCCGACCGGCGGCCCGGTGGACGACGAGGACGAGCGCTGGGCGGTACCCGCCTACGTCGGGATGTTCGTGTCCGGCTTCGTCGCCCCCGCGATCGTCCTCGCCGCGAAGGGACGCACGTCGCACTTCGCGCGTTTCCACGCCATGCAGGCGCTCAACCTGTTCGTGGCGATGTTCGTCTGCACGTCTCTCTCGCTGCTGCTGGCCTACTTCAAGGGCCCCGACTGGCTGCTGCTCGTGCTGCTCGCGCTGGCGGCCGACTGCTTCTTCACGACCAGGGCGGCGATCGGCGCGAACCGCTGCGAGTGGTACCGCCTGCCCGCGCTCGTCGCCTGGCGGATCTTCCGGTGAGGAGTCTCCATGGCCGATTCTGAGAGCGGCCCGCCGCACGGCGGCTGGCACCCCCCGTCCGATCCCCCGCCGCCTCCCGGCCCGGGCGGGTACTACGGCCCGCCGCCGAGCTACGGCGGGTACGGCGGCCCGCCGCCGCCTCCGCCGCCATACGGTCCCCCGCCCCCGTACGGGCCGGGGATCACCGGATCGGACGACACGACGTGGGCGCTCCTGGGGTACCTGGGCCAGTTCGTCATCGGCTTCCTCGCCCCGCTCATCGTGTACCTGGCCCGCAAGGATGAGTCGCCGTTCGTCCGCTTCCACGGCGCGCAGGCCCTCAACCTGGCGCTGAGCTACCTGGCCGTCTTCTTCGGCGCGTTCGCCGTCGCCATCGTCGGCGCGATGGCACGGCTGCCGGCGCTGGCGATCGTCGCGATCGCGGCGATCTTCGCCTTCGCCATCGCGCATCTCGTGTATCTGATCATCGGCGCCGTCAAGGCCGGCCGGCGTGAGATGTACCGGATCCCGGCGGGGCTCTGCTGGCGGATGATCAGGTGAGGTCGCGGACGACGGCGTCGGCCAGGAGCCGCCCGCGCAGGGTGAGGACGGCACGGCCCGCCTCGTACGCCTCGGGCACCAGCAGGCCGTCGCCGACCGCGCGGCGCACCGCGGCCGGGTCGTCGAACAGGTCGAGCGGGCAGCCGTCCGCCAGCCGCAGCTCCAGCATGATCCGCTCGAAGCGGCGGTCGGCGTCCTCCAGCACCTCGCGGGCGTGCGCGGGAGTGGTCTCCTCCGCGAGCCGGGCGGCGTACGCGGCCGGGTGCTTGACGTTCCACCAGCGGGTGCCGCCGACGTGGCTGTGCGCGCCCGGGCCCACGCCCCACCAGTCGCCGCCGGTCCAGTAGAGCAGGTTGTGGCGGCAGCGGGCCTCCTCGCTCGCCGCCCAGTTCGAGATCTCGTACCAGCCGAGGCCGTGCCCGCCGAGAGTGGCCTCGGCGGCGAGGTAGCGGTCGGCCATCGCGTCGTCGTCGGGCGGTGCCAGCTCCCCGCGGCGTACACGCGTGGCCAGGCGGGTGCCCTCCTCGACGATCAGGGCGTACGCGGAGACGTGGTCGGGCCCGGCGGCGACGGCGGCGTCGAGGCTGGCCTGCCAGTCGGCGTCGCCCTCACCCGGCGTGCCGTAGATCAGATCCAGGTTGACGTGCTCGAACCCGGCCTCCCGGGCCCAGGCCACGCACTGCTGCGGCCGGCCCGGAGTGTGCGTGCGGTCGAGCACGGTCAGAACGTGCTCCCGCACGCTCTGCATCCCGAACGACACGCGGGTGAAGCCCGCCTCGCGCAGCTCGGACAGGTACGCGAGATCGGCCGTCTCGGGGTTGGACTCGGTGGTGACCTCCGCGCCGGCGGCCAGCCCGAACTCCTTGCCGATCGCCTCCAGCACCCGGCCGAGGTCGCCCGCCGGCAACAGCGTGGGCGTGCCGCCGCCGACGAACACCGTCTCCACCGGCAGGTCGGCGTCGCCCAGCACACGCCGCGCCATGCGGATCTCGGCGATCGCCGTGTCGGCGTAGGACTCGCGTGAGGCGCCGCGCAGCTCGGTCGCGGTGTAGGTGTTGAAGTCGCAGTAGCCGCAGCGCGTGACGCAGAACGGCACGTGCACGTAGAAGCCGAACGGACGAGTGCCCAGGCCGGCCAGGGCGCTCGCGGGCAGCGCTCCGTCTCTTGGTACCGGGTCCCCGTCGGGCAGCGTCGATGGCACGTCTCAAGTGTGCCGCCCCCGCGGGGGTGCCCGCGCCGTGGCCCCGGTCAGACGCCGGGCACCGGAAGCCGCCAGGACGCGCCGCGGAACTCCGCCCACACCGTCGTACGCCCGGAGCGCTCGATCACGCCCCAGGCCTCCGCGAGCGCGTCGACGATCAGGATGCCCCGGCCGCTCTCCGACTGAGCGTCGCGGCGGAGCCGTGGCCTGCTCGCCGTCGCGCCGTCGTTGGTGACCTCCGCGCGGACGACCTCCCCGTACGCGGACAGGCCGATGGTGATCTGTCCCCCGTCACCGCTCGGCGTGTGCACGATCGCGTTGGTGGCGAGCTCGCTCACCCCCAGGGCGACCTTCTCCAGAGCGGGATGCCACGACCCGAGCGTCTCGCGTACGAACCGGCGGCCGTTCGCCACCGAACGCTCGACGCCCGGCAGGGTGATGGTGCTGCGCGGCGCCGTGTCCCCCGCGGCGCCGCCGTCCGCATCGCGCGGTGAGTCGTCACGGCGAACTCCCCGCCCTGCCATGGCAGCGTCCAATGTTCCTCCCCGTCGAACCGCGAGCACGGCGTGTCTACCCCCGTGTGACGCAAAAACACCGAACCTCGTTCCAGGATGTTGTCCGGCTCGCCGCACCACGACCGGCGAGCCCACCCGACCGAAGAACCGACAGATCGGCTGAATACCGTGCTCAGCGACACCTCAGCAGTCGTCACCGGCGCGTCGAGCGGCATCGGCGCCGCGGTCGCGCAAGCGCTCGCCGCCGAAGGGGCGACCGTCGCGTTGCTCGCCCGGCGCCGCGACCGGCTCGCCGCTCTCGCCGAGACCGTCGACGCGCGTGCGGGCGGCCGGGCCCACGTCTACCAGGCCGACGTCACCGACGCCGACGCCGTCCGCACCGCGATCGACGCCGCGGCCCGCGACTGCGGCGGCATCGACATCCTGGTCAACAACGCCGGCGGCGGCACGTGGGGGCCCGCCCTCACCGCCGACCTGGCCGACTGGCACGGCACCGTCGAGGTCAACCTCAACGGGGTCCTCAACACCACCCACGCGGCCCTGCCGTACCTGACCCGGGCCGCCGCCGGCCACCGCAGGGGCGTCGCCGACATCGTCACCATCAGCTCGGCCGCGGGACGCAGAGTGCCCGGCCCGATGAGCAACGTCTACGCGGCCACCAAACACGCCGTCGGCGCCTTCTCCGAGGCCCTGCGGCAGGAACTCGCCGAGCACCACGTACGCGCCGGGCTCGTCGAACCGGGCGTCGTCGTCACCGAGCTGACCACCGGCGGCCGCGCGCACGCGCCCGACGCGACCAGGCCCACCGGTTACGGCCTGCTCCAACCGGACGACATCGCGGCCGCCGTGGTCTTCATGGTGACCCGGCCTCGCCACGCCGCGGTCAACGAGATACTCGTGCGGCCGACCGAACAGGTCCTCTGATCCGGTCTGACGCGCGGCTCAGCCGTGCTGTCGCAGCTCCAGCCCGTCGGCGAGCTCTCGCCACTGCGCCCGCGGCAGGGATCCGTCCTCGCCGGTCACGACCTGGAGGACGACGTGGTCGGCGCCGGCCTCGCGGTGCGCCTCGATCCGCTCGCGGATCGCCGTCACGTCGCCCCAGGCGAACGTCGCGTCCACCAGCCGGTCGCTGCCACCGTCGCGGAAGTCGTCGTCGGTGAAGCCGAAACGCCGCAGGTTGGTGGTGTAGTTCGGCAGGCCGAGGTAGCCCGCGAGGCGGCCGCGCGCGGTGGCGCGGGCGCGTTCGGGGTCGGTGTCGAGGACGACCTTCATCTCCGGGGCCAGCAGCGGGTCCGGCCCGAGGACCTCGCGGGCCGTGGCGGTGTGCTCGGGCGTGATGAGGTACGGATGGGCGCCCGCGGCGCGGTCACGCGACAGCGCGAGCATCCGGGGTCCGAGCGCGGCGAGCACCCGACCGGACTTCGGCGACCCGGCGGCGTCGAGACGGTCGATGAAGTCCACCATCGTGGAGTACGGCTTGGAGTAGTCCTTGGCCAGGGCGCCGTGGCTGGCGCCGAGGCCGAGCAGGAAGCGGCCGGGGTACTCCGCGTCGACGGAGGCCTGTTCTTGGGCCACCTCCGCGGCCTCGTAGTCCCAGATGCTCAGGATGCCGGTGGCGACGACGATACGAGAGGTCGCCGCCAGGACCGGGCGCGCGTGGCGTACACCGGGACTGGCGCCGAGCCAGATCGCGCCGTACCCGAGCTCCTCCAGCTCCGCGGCGGCCTCGCGGATCTCGCCCGCAGCGCGCGGGTCCTCGTTGCGCAGCCCGACGTCCCAGATGCCGATGCGGCCCAGTTCCATGTTCGGATCCCACCTTCGTGTCGACGTGTGACAGACGACAACCCGGCCGGGCGACGCGCTATTTCTTGCCCTTCTCCGGCGCGGCGGTGGTGGACAGGGCGGCGACGAAGGCCTCCTGCGGGACGTCGACACGGCCGATCGTCTTCATCCGCTTCTTGCCCTCCTTCTGCTTCTCCAGCAGCTTGCGCTTACGGGAGATGTCACCGCCGTAGCACTTGGCGAGGACGTCCTTGCGGATGGCGCGGATGTTCTCGCGGGCGATGATCCGTGCGCCGATCGCGGCCTGGATGGGCACCTCGAACTGCTGGCGCGGGATGAGCTCCTTGAGCTTGGCCGTCATCATCAGGCCGTACTCGCGGGACTTGTCCTTGTGCACGATCTGGCTGAACGCGTCGACGGACTCGCCCTGCAGCAGGATGTCGACCTTGACCAGGTCGGACTCCTGCTCGCCGCTGGGCTCGTAGTCGAGCGAGGCGTAGCCGCGGGTCTTGGACTTCAGCTGGTCGAAGAAGTCGAAGATGATCTCCGCGAGGGGCAGGGTGTAGCGGATCTCCACGCGGTCCTCGGACAGGTAGTCCATGCCGAGGAGCACGCCGCGGCGGCCCTGGCACAGCTCCATGATCGCGCCGATGTGCTCGCTCGGCGACAGGAGCGTGGCCTTGACGACCGGCTCGTACACCGAGGCGATCTTGCCCTCGGGGAACTCGCTGGGGTTGGTGACGCGGTGTTCCTCGCCGTTCTCCATCACGACGCGGTACACGACGTTGGGCGCGGTGGAGATCAGCGACAGGTCGAACTCCCGTTCCAGCCGCTCACGGACGATCTCCATGTGCAGCAGGCCCAGGAACCCGCAGCGGAATCCGAAGCCGAGCGCCAGTGACGTCTCCGGCTCGTACACGAGCGCGGCGTCGTTGAGCCGCAGCTTGTCGAGGGCGTCGCGCAACTCGGGGTAGTCGTCGCCGTCCACCGGGTACAGGCCGGAGAAGACCATCGGCCGGGGGTGGCGGTAGCCGCCGAGGGACTCTTCGGCCCTGCGGCTGGCGCTGGTCACCGTGTCGCCGACGCGCGCCTGACGCACGTCCTTCACGCCGGTGATGAGGTACCCGACCTCACCGACCCCGAGCCCGTCGACCGGCTTGGGCTCGGGCGAGATCACGCCCACCTCGAGCGTGTCGTGCGCAGCGCCGGTGGACATCATCAGGCTCTTCTCGCGCCGGGACAGGCGCCCGTCGACCACCCGCACGTACGTGACGACGCCGCGGTAGGTGTCGTACACCGAGTCGAAGATCAGCGCCCGCGCCGGCCCGTCGGGGTCGCCCGTGGGCGCCGGCACGGTCGCGACGATGTTGTCGAGCAGCTCCGCGACGCCCTCACCGGTCTTGCCGGAGACCCGTAGAACCTCCGACGGGTCGCAGCCGATGATCCCGGCGATCTCCGCGGCGTACTTGTCCGGCTGCGCGGCCGGCAGATCGATCTTGTTGAGGACCGGGATGATGTGCAGGTCCGCCTCGAGCGCGAGGTAGAGGTTGGCGAGCGTCTGCGCCTCGATGCCCTGGGCGGCGTCCACGAGCAGCACCGCGCCCTCGCATGCCTCCAGCGACCGGGAGACCTCGTAGGAGAAGTCGACGTGCCCTGGCGTGTCGATGAGGTTGAGGACGTAGTCCTTCCACGGCAGGCGCACGGCCTGGCTCTTGATGGTGATGCCGCGCTCACGCTCGATGTCCATGCGGTCGAGGTACTGCGCGCGCATCTGGCGCTCCTCGACCACACCGGTGAGCTGCAGCATGCGGTCGGCGAGCGTCGACTTGCCATGGTCGATGTGCGCGATGATGCAGAAGTTGCGAATCACCGCGGGATCGGTGTGGGTTTGGTTCGGTACGGGCGGCACCGGCGTCCTCGTGAAGTGATGGATCTAGCGTTCTCCATGGTCCCATGCCGCACGCGATGCTCGGTTCCGCGCCCACCCGAGACCCGGCCCCGGCACCCGTGGGCAGGGCCTCGCGCGCTCTACCCGCCGAGCGCCGGCGCGCACCGAGCGCGCGGCCACGCGGGAAATCCCGTTGAGGGGGCGGCGGGGATTGGCGAGGATTCGCCCATGGCTTCGCCTCCACCTGCCGCCGGTCCGCGGCCGGCCTGGGCCGATCTTCCGGCGCACGTCCGGTCGGTCGTCGAGGAGCGCGCGGGGGCGGTCGTCGTGCGGGCGGCCGACCAGCGGGGCGGGTTCTCGCCCGGTGTGGCGGCGCGGCTGCTGTTGGAGGACGGGCGCCGGTTGTTCGTCAAGGCGGTGGCGTCGTCGATCAATCCCGTCTCCCCCGACCTGCATCGCGGCGAGGTCCGTACGCTCGCCGCGCTGCCGGCCGCCGTGCCCGCGCCGCGCCTGCTCTGGAGCCATGATGACGGTGACTGGGTGGTTCTCGGCATCGAGGACGTCGACGGGTGTACGCCCGCGCTGCCGTGGCGCCGCGCCGAGCTCGACCGGGTCGTGGCGGCGGTCGCGGCCATGGCGCGAGCACTGACGCCGGCACCGGACGGCTTTCCCCGCGTGGTGGAGAAGATGGACGCCGCGTTCACCGGCTGGCGGACGCTCGCCGCGGACCCGCCGCCGGATCTGGGTCCCTGGGAGTCACGGCGCCTCGACCGGCTCGCCGCGCTGGAGGAGTCGTGGAGCGGCTACGCGGACGGTGACACGCTCCTCCACTTCGACCTGCGTGCGGACAATGTGCTGCTCGATCGCTCCGGCGGCGTGCACGTCGTCGACTGGGCCCACGCGTGCACGGGCGCGCCCTGGGTCGATCTCGCGCTCCTGCTGGTCGAGGTGGACGATCCGGCCGCCGACGAGATCCTCGCGGACGCCGGCGCGCCCCGCGAGGGCGTGGACGCGCTGCTGTGCGCGTTCGCCGGGTTCCTGGCCGATCACTGCCGCCGCCCGGCCCCGCCCGGGCTCCCGACGATCCGCGCCTACCAGCGGGCGTACGCTGAGAGCGCGACCGGCTGGCTGGCCCGGCGCTGGGATTCCGGTTCGGTTTGGGCGTTGGGTTAGGGCTTGGTAGGCTGTCCCACTGCGTGTGGGCGCGTTAGGTCCCGCGCCCCATCCCATCGACTTCATACCTGAGGCTTCTTTCGTGGCGAACATCAAGTCCCAGATCAAGCGGAACAAGCAGAACGAGAAGGCTCGCCTGCGCAACAAGGCGGTCAAGTCGGAGCTGAAGACCGAGATCCGCAAGTTCCGTGAGGCCGCCGAGTCGGGCGACGCCGACGCGGCCAACACCCAGCTGCGCATCGCACTGCGCAAGCTCGACAAGGCCGCCAGCAAGGGCGTCATCCACAAGAACCAGGCCGCCAACCGCAAGTCGGCGATCGCCAAGCGCGCCGCCGCGCTGCAGGCCAAGTAAGGTTCGAAGGCTCTCCGACGCCGCGCCCCAACCGGGCGCGGCGTCGTTGTGCTGTCCAAAGACTTCGCCGCACCCCCACCTCCGGTTCAAGGGCGCCCCCACAAGTTCGCCCGGATCGCCGCGAACCCGCCCGCTGATCACCATCGCCGCCCGGCCCGGCGATCACTTGTTCGGCGACGTCCTGCTCCCACAGGCCCGCGTCCGGCTCGCGCCACCGCGATCCGTGCGCGGAGGGCGTCGGCGTCGAGCCGCTCGTGGCGGGCGGCGGCCGGCAGTGTCGCGCCGGCCTCGCCGGTCGCGCTGACGGTGGGTTTCCTCGTCGCCGTGCCGGGCGCCTCCCGCAGGTCGTCGGTACGACCTCGGCCATGGCAGCGCGCGAAGCTGGACAGCGGTGAGCGGTCCGGAGCCAAGGTCACGACCAAATCGCGCGAACGTCCCAGGCCGCCGCGATGCCGGGCGCACGCCGCTTGAAGATCGCGTGTCGGTCGCCCCAGCCGTGCCGATCCTGTGATCGCCCCGGACACCTCGACACCCCGCCGCACACATCGCCGGCCGGCCGCCTGCAGATCGCCGTCAGCCCATCGGCCGCCCTCAAACCGCCGTCGGCTCACCGACCTGCCAGCCGCAAGATCGTCGTGGGGTCGCTCCAGCCGACCGCGACCGTCGTCCACCCAGCACGGTCACCGTGCGGACGCCGCTCGGTGCGCGCGGTCGGCCCGGCCCCCCTCACCGTGCGGTGGCGTCGGCTCAGCGTCTGGCGGCCCAGGAGGCGGTGATCTGTTCGTCGAGTTCGGCCCAGGTGGCGACCGGGTGTACCCAGTCGGGCGGGGTGGCCGGCTGGGGGCCGAACAGGTACAGGTGCGGTACGAGCCCTCGCAGGGCCGTGTGGACCGAGAGACGGTCGTCGACCATGTGGGTGATGCGGAGTTCGGCGCAGTGGCCGGCCTTGTCGGCGCGCTTTCTACAGAAACGAACGTTCCGCGGCGCGATTCCGGTGCGCCGGTAGAAGTCGTGGCGGTCGAGCCATTCCAGCGTGCGTCGCTGAATGCGTTCGCCGCACTTTGATATCACCCAGACACGGCCGCCGAACCGGTCGACCAGTCCGGGCAGGGTCTCGAACATGCCCGCCGTGGCCGGGGATCGCATCGCCTCCTCGGCGTCTCCGTCGAGGAAGACGGTGTCCGCTTCCCCTGATTCCGCCGCGCCGCCGTGGATGACCCGGCCGAAATCGACTCCGAGGCGCGGTTCCGTCATGACTTTCATCGCACCAGACTGCGACATGACCCGTTCGGCGGTAAACCGATTATCGCGAACGCCGCCTAGCGGCCGAATTCATTGATATAGCGCTCGACCGCTCGCCGGTCGTATCCGCGGAGTACGACATCGAACACGGGCGGACCGTCGGTCCCGGCCCCACCGGCCGACCGCACGTACTCATCCACCTGCCGCCGGTCATAACCGCGAAGCACCACGTCGAACTTCGGCCGCGGCAGGCAGACTCCGGGGTCGGCGGCACCACCGGTCATCCGTACGTACTCATCCACCTGCCGCCGGTCGTACCCGCGGGACACCACGTCGAACACCGGTGGCGGCCCGTCGAGCCCGGGTCCGGCGGTCTCGTCACTCGTCAGGCTCCGTACGTACTCGTCCACCTGCCGCCGGTCGTACCCACGCCAGACGACCGGGAACTCCGGTCCTTCCGCCGCCGGCTCCCACAGCCCGTCCATGCGCGCTCACCCGCCCTGGCCCGGCACCACGCCGCGCGACGGCGCGTCAGCGCGTGCCGCGGGCGACGACGATCTGGTTGATCGCCTTTTCCAGAGCGTACGCCGGGTCGGCGCCCGCGCCCTTCACCTGGGCGTCGGTCTCGGCCACCACCTGGAGGGCCTGCGCGACGCCTTCCGGTGTCCAGCCGCGCAGTTGCTGCCGTACGCGGTCGACCTTCCACGGCGGCATGCCCAGCTCCTTGGCGAGCCCGGCGCCGCGCAACCCACGCGGGGCGCCGCCGACCTTGGCCAGTGAGCGGACGCCCTGGGCCAGCGCGCTCGTGATCAGGACCGGGGCGACACCCGTGGCCAGGGCCCAGCGCAGCTGTTCGAGCGCGTCGGCGAGCTTGCCCTCCATCGCACGGTCGGCGACGTTGAAGCCGCTGACCTCCGCGCGTCCGCGGTGATAGCGCGCGACCGCCGCGTCGCCGACCTTGCCGCCGGTGTCGGCGACGAGCTGGCTGCATGCGCTGGCGAGCTCACGAAGGTCGTTGCCCACGGCGTCGAGCAGGTTGCGGGCGGCGTCCTCGCCGATGCTGCCGCCGGCCCGGCGAACCTCGGCCCGTACGAAGGCGACCCGCTCCCCCGGCCGGGTGATCTTCTGACAGGTGACCTTGCGCGCACCCGCCTTGGTGAGGGCGTCGACCAGCGCCTTGCCCTTGACACCGCCCGCGTGCACGACGACGAAATCGATGTCGTCGGCCGGGTTCGCGGCATACGCACCGATCTCGGCGATCAAGTCCTTGCCGAAGTCCTGCGCGGAGCGGAGCACGACGACCCGTCCCCCGCCGAACAGCGACGGCGACGTCAACTCGGCGAGCGCACCGCGGCTCAGCGTGGCCGGAGTCAACTCGTGCACCTCGACATCGGACTCGCGCGCGCGTGCGGCGGTGACCACGTCGGCGACCGCCCGGTCGACCAGCAGTTCTTCGTCACCGACGATCAGTGTGAGACGTTCGGAGGACACGCTTGCAGCATCCCATGCCACGACGATCCTCCGCGCCGTACCGGCGACTTCGACCGACGCCCGGCGACAGAAGGAACCGAATACGCCGCCGCAGCCCCCCGAATCCGGGTACGCCGCCACAGCCGGTCGCCGACGCATAGCCGCCCCGCCGGGTAGCAGCACGGGAGCTTCCGGGAACAGAGCGTCGTACGGGAGACGACCTCGATGGCGCCCGCCTCCGTCCCACGCCACCTGGCAACGCGGACGCCACCGCCGCGAACCGGAACACCACCGCCCCGCCTGCGGCCGGGATACGGCCGCTTCGGGGAACGGCGATGGCCAGGACGGCCCGGTGCAGGCACCGCCGGGTGGCACCGGCCGTGCTCCGCTGAGCCCTGTGCGGCGGCACTGTGCTGCGCGACGTCAGGATCGCGGCGCAATGCGGCGGCAGAGCGCCCGCGGAGGCGGTGGCGCCGCCAAGCTGCGCGGCGTCCGGATCGTGGCGGAACACCCGCAAGGCGGTCGCGGAACACCAGCGGGGCGATGGCGCCACCGACGTGACCAATCCCGGCGCACCACCGCGGATGGCCGCGCACACCACCCGTCGGCCAGGCGAACCACCAGCCGGGCGGTGATTCCACCGACATGGCCACCCCCGACACACCACCACGAGTGGCCGCGCACACCACCCGTCGGACGTGCGGGAGGGCAGGCTTTCAGTGTTGGTGTGGTCAGCCGGCGTTGGCTGGGACGTGGGGGCGGAAGGCGATGGCGCGTACGGAGCCGAGGTCGTCGTTCTTCGGGTCGGGTGGGAGTGGGAACACGCGTGTCAGCAGTCGCCAGCCGAGTGGATGGGCCTCGCGGACGGCGATGAGGAGGGAGCGGCACTCCTCGGCGGGTAGGAAGCGGTGTTCGGGTTCGGCGAAGCGGAGGTGGCCGATACGCAGTTCGAGCGCGCGGCCGGCGCGGACGTTGCGCACCCAGTCGGCGCGGTTTCCCCATGCGGCGACCACGACGACCTCGCCGGTCTCGTGGTCGAGACGGGCGACCTCCAGCACGGTCTCGCGGCGGAGCCCGGTGAGCCGTCCCTGGTGGGCCAGGTAGAGGAAGCGTTTGCCGAGAAGGAAACCCAGGTCGCGGCGGTACAACCAACGCGGTGCCCGCAGAGTGTGGAGCAATAGCCCCTCGGGTCCGTGGGCGCCGGACGCTTCTCGGCTCATCGTCCAATAATGCCCGATCGAATCCGGGCTGGGCTCCTGGAACGGGCTCGCGCGGATCTCGCACGTTCTCGTCCGGGATGGTGGGAATCGCCATTAGGTGCCGCCGGTTACGTGTTATATGGCCGAATTCAGTGATGTGCGCTGGTCAGTGCTGGACCTCGTGCCGGTGAGCACGGCGACGACCCCCGCCGAGGCGTTGCGGGCGTCCGTCGATCTGGCCCCGGTGGTGGAGCGGCTCGGCTACCACCGCCTGTGGGTCGCCGAGCACCACGGCATGCCCGGTATCGCCAGTTCGTCCCCCGCCGTCCTCATCGCACATCTCGCGGAGGCCACGACGACTCTGCGGCTGGGTTCGGGCGGCGTGATGCTGCCGAACCACGCGCCGCTGGTCGTGGCGGAACAGTTCGGCACGCTGGAGGCGCTGCACCCGGGCCGTATCGACCTGGGCATCGGCCGCGCGCCGGGCACGGACCAGGCGACGGCGTACGCGCTGCGCCGCAGCCCCGACCTGAGCGCGGACGCGTTCCCCGAAGACCTGGCCCAGTTGCGGGCGTTCCTCGACGGCACGTACCCGCGGATCCGCGCCGTGCCCACCGGAGAGAACCCTCCGGAGGTCTGGCTGCTGGGCTCCAGCGGGTACAGCGCGCAGCTCGCGGGCGTGCTGGGCCTGCCGTTCGCGTTCGCGCACCACTTCAGCGCCCGGTTCACCGATCCCGCGCTGGAGCTGTACCGGTCGAGCTTCCAACCGGCCGGTGGCCTGGACCGGCCGTACGCGATGGTGACCGCGGCGGTGTTCGCCGCCGACACCGACGAGGAGGCGCACCGCCTCGCCGCCCCGCAGGGACTGTCGATCCTGCGGCTGCGCTCGGGCAACCCGGGCCTGCTGCCGACGCCGGAGGAGGCACAGGTCTACGAGTACACGCCGCAGGAACGCGAGGCGATCTCGACGTTCACCGAGTCGCACATCGTCGGCGGCCCGGACTCGGTCCGCAAGGGGCTGCTGGCGCTGCTCGAACGCACCCGGCCCCAGGAACTCATGGTCTCCACCAACATCGGCGACCCGGCCGCCCGCCGCCGCTCGTACGAGATCGTCGCGGAGGTCGCCAAGGACCTCTGACGGCGCCGCGCCGCATCGGCCGGTCATGGTCTGTTCTTCCGGGTCACGACGGTGGGGCCGGCGCGCGAACCGATGACGGCGACGTCGCCGTCGCGGTCGGTGCGGTAGACACGCTCGCCCAGGCGGGTGAGCGTGGACATGGTCGACGGCGCCGGATGGCCGTAGTCGTTGTCCGCCCCGACGGAGGCGATCGCCACCCGGGCGCGCACGGCGGCGAGGAAGGCGGGGTCCTGATGTGACGAGCCGTGGTGCGGGATCTTCAGGACCTGGGCGGGCGGGACTCCGGCCGCCAGGAGCTCGCGCTGTGCCTCGATCTCGACGTCGCCGGAGAGCATGACGCTGAGGTCCGGCCAGCGGGCGAGCATGACGACGCTGGCGTTGTTGACCGTGGTGCCGGTGTCGCGCGCGGTCACGCGCAGAGTGCTGAGCGGGCCGAGCATGGACAGGGTGAGCGGGCCGACGGTCCAGACGTCGCCGATACCGGCCGTGCGGGGTGTCCGGCCGGCGAGGAGGTGCCGCTCCTCGCCGTCGCTGTCCGGGCTGATCACGACGGTGCCGACCGCCCGGCCGCGCAGCACTCCGGGCAGGCCGTCGATGTGGTCGGCGTGCGGATGGGTGAGGACCAGCAGCGGAACGGTGTGGACGCCGAGGTCGCGCAGGCACCGGTCCATCGCGAGCGGGTCGGGACCCGTGTCGACGACGGCGGCCTGCCCGGGGCCGGTGAACAGCGCGAGGCCGTCGCCCTGACCGACGTCGCAGACCACGAACAGCCAGCCGCGCGGTGGCCAGGACGGCGCGAGGACGTGCGTTCCGACCGCGACGAGCACGACGCCCGCCAGGACCGCGGCGGCGATCCCGCGGGCCATCGGCCGGCGGAACACCAGCGCGCCCACCACCACGGCGGCGAGCAGGAGCGCGACGCCGGTGAGGCCGGCCGGCCATCCGATCACCGCGTACGGCATCGAGGCGAAGAACCGGGCGACGCCCGTGATCCAGCCGACCGCCAGGCCCGCCGGCCACACGATGAGACGGGCGACGCCGAGCGAGAACGGCGCGACCGTCGCGGCCAGGACACCGAGCAGCGTCGCGGGTGCGACGGCCGGAGCGGCGAGGAGATTGGCCGGTATCGCGGACAGGCTGACTCCGGTGCCGAGCATCGCCAGCAGGGGCGCGCAGGCGAGATGCGCGGCGGTGGACACGGCGAGGGCCTCCGCGAGGCCCCGTGGCATCCGCCTGCTGAGCCGATCGCGCCACGCCGGGGCGAGCACGAGGATGCCCGCCGTCGCCGACGCCGACAGCGCGAAGCCGTACGACCGGGCCAGCTCCGGATCGGCGAGGACGAGGACCAGGACGGCGGCGCACAGCGCGGGCACGCCCTGGCGCTCGCGTCCGCCGACCACCGCGATCAGTGCGATGCCGCCCATCACGGCGGCGCGCAGCACGCTCGGTGAGGGACGGGCCAGGACGACGAACCCGACGATGGCGGCGCCGGCGAGCAGCGGACCCGCCCGCCGCCCCAGGCCCGCGAACCGGCCGAGGCCGAGCACGGCGCCCAGAACCAGCGAGAGGTTCTCACCGCTGACCGCCATGAGGTGGGTGAGCCCGGCCTTCTCGAACGCGTCGGCCAGGTCGGGCCGGAGCAGCGACGTGTCGCCGTCGACCAGGCCGGGCAGCACGCCGCGCTGGTCGCCCGGCAGGTGGCTCGCCGCCGCTCGGAGGCGCAGGCGGATGACCCCGGCCACGCGTTGGGGCGACGACGGCACCCCCAATGTCGTCGGCGGGCCGCGCACCAGGGCGATGGCCGCCAGGAGCTCACTCCGCTCCGGCGTCGTCAGGCGGGCGGTGAAGCGAATGCGACGGCTCGGCAGCAGCCCCTTCCAGGCCGGGGCCGTGGCGAGCACGAGGACGGGCACCCGTACCCGCTGGTTGCCGACCTGCTCGACGCGGACGGGGACGATCACCGTTTCGCGGTGGTGGACCGCGCCGGTCTTGACGACCGCCCTCGGGTCGCCGGTCACGACCCCGTCGAGGCGTGCCGTGGCCCCCCGCTTCGCCAGTCCGCGTACCGGCCCGGATCCGACGGCGGCCAGCCGTGACCCGACGCCGAGCGCGGAGGCGGCCACGCAGATCAGGACGGCCGCCGAGGCCGTGCGCACCCCGCCCGCCGGTCGGCGGCGAGCGTCCGCCGGCGCCGGCCGGACGAGCAACGCGACGGCCGTGGTCAACGAGGCGGCGGCGACGAGGTACGCGACCGCCGGGCTCGCGGCGAGCAGGACCAGCGCCGCCAGCCAGGCCGCGACGGCCGGACCGACGAGCCGCAGGTCCGGCCCGGCGACGCGGCGTACGTCCTCCACGGCCGCCCACGGTCCGCCGCCGGCACCCGTACCGGCGGGAACGGGGGGTGGGTGCTCGCCCACCGATGCCTCGCCCGCAGCGAGAGCCGGGAGCTCATCGTCCGGTGGCGGGGTGCTCATACGCGGACGAGGCCCTTCACGTCGGCGAACTTCGCCTCGCCGATGCCCGACACCTGCCGTAACTCATCGACCGAGCGGAACCCGCCGTGCTGGGTGCGGTAGTCGACGATGCGCTGGGCCAGCACCGGCCCCACGCCCGGCAGCTGGTCGAGCTCCCCGGCCGTCGCGGCGTTCAGGTCGAGAGGCGCGCCGGGCACGGACGACGCCGAAGCACCCGGCGACGACCCGGACGCGGGCGTGGCGGTGACGCCGACGAGGATCTGCTCGCCGTCGACGACCTTGCGGGCCAGGTTGAGGGTGCCGGTCCTGGCACCGGAACGGACGCCGCCCGCCTCCTTGATCGCGTCGATGACCCGGGACCCGGCGGGCAGCGTGACGACGCCGGGACGACGGACCTTCCCCGCCACGTCGACGACGAGCGGGGCGGAGGCCGGCGAGGGCGTGGCGGCGACCCGCGACGCGGCGGCGGGCCGGACGACGGGTGCCGGGGCCGGCCGCGGCCGGGGGCGTGACCACCAGAAACAGGCACCCGCCACCAGGGCGGCCAGCAGCGCGGCCAGTGCCAGCACCCGCACCCCGGGCAGGCCCGGATCCAGGCGCGGACGGCCGGCGTCATCAGGGCTGTCAGGCGAGGCGCGTAACGCCGCCGCGGGAGGGCCTTGCGGCGGCGGCACGGGCCCGCCGCCGAACGACCGCGGCGGCCGGAACGCCTCACGAAGCCGATCGAGCGCGGAGGGATCCATCGGATGCTTCATGGCCCGAGAAGCTAATCCGCCGGAACACAGAGCGACAGGCCGAACGCGATCTGTGGACAACCCCGATCCCCACGCGTACGAGCACGGGTGGTGACAGGTCCACCCCTCACCAGGGTTCAGGCCCACTGACACCGGCCGCCGGGTGCCGGAGAGTCATGCCTACCTGATCCGGCATGAAACCGAGGGGTTCCTCATGAAGCAAAAGCCAGGCAGTTCGACGGCGCGGCGGGCCGCCCGCGCCAAGACGTCCGTTCGCTTGGTGACCACCGCCTGTATCGCCGGAGCGCTCGCCGCCGGGCTGACCGGCGCCGCCCGCGCCGACCAGGGAAACGGCGACCCCGCCGTCGTCCGCGTCAGCGACGGGGCGGTACGCGGCAGCGTCGGCGACGGGTACCGCCAGTTCGACGGCATCCCCTACGCCGCGCCGCCCGTCGGTGACCTGCGATGGACCTCCCCGCAGCCGCCCCGGCGCTGGTCCGGCGTACGGGCGGCCACCGAGCCGCGGAGCTCGTGCCCGCAGACCGCCGGGTTCCTCGGCGACGCGGCCAGCGACGACGAGGACTGCCTCTACCTCAACGTCACCACTCCTGCGAACAGCAACGGCGAGAAGCTTCCCGTCATGTTCTGGATCCACGGCGGCGGCTTCTACTCCGGCTCCGGCAGCCTGTACGGCGCCGAGCGCCTGGCCACTGAGGGCCACGTGGTCGTCGTCACGCTCAACTACCGGCTGGGCGTGTTCGGCTTCCTCGACCACCCTGCGTTGGACGGCGCGCGGGAGAAGTCGGGCGACTACGGCATCGAGGACCAGCAGGCCGCGCTGCGCTGGGTGCGGAAGAACGCCGCGGCGTTCGGCGGAGACGCGGGCAACGTCACGCTCTTCGGCGAGTCCGCCGGCGGCGCGAGCACCTGCGCGCACCTGGCCTCCCCCGCCTCGGCCGGGCTGTTCCGCCGCGCGATCGTGCAGAGCGGCCCGTGCACGATGGCGTCCGAGTGGCCCTACCCCGAGGGAAACTGGGTCGTACGGCCACGAGCCACCGCGCAGAAGCAGGGCGAGGCGGTGGCCGCCAAGCTCGGCTGCGAGCAGGACACCGTCGCCTGCCTGCGCGGCAAGTCGGTGGCCGAACTGCTCGACGCCTCCGACGGCGGCCAGGGGTACGGGCCGGCGGCCGGAGACGGCGGCGTGCTGCCGCTGTCTCCGAAGACGGCGCTGGCCACCGGCCGTTTCAACCGCGTCCCGGTGATCCACGGCACCACCCGCGACGAGCACCGTACGTTCGTCGCCGCCATCGAGACCTTCACCGGGCACACCGTCACCGACGCCGACTACCGGCAGGACTTGCAGGACTTCTTCGGCCCGGAGAAGGCCGCCGAAGTCCTGAAGGAGTACCCGGTCGACGCGTACGAGTCGCCGAGCGTGGCCCTCTCCACCGTCTGGACCGACTCCGCGTGGGCCTGCACCGCGCTGGACACCGACCGGCTGCTCAGCACGCGCGTGCCCACCTACGCGTACGAGTTCGCCGACGCGAAGGCGCCGTGGGCCAGTGACGGATCCTCGCCGAGCTTCCCGACCGGCGCGTTCCACGCCGCCGAGCTGCAGTACCTGTTCGACGACGAGCAGTTCCGCACCCCGCTGAACGCCGACCAGCGGAAGCTGTCCGACCAGATGATCCGCTACTGGACCGACTTCGCGCACACCGGCGACCCGAACGGCGGCGGCACGGTGACCTGGCCGCGCTTCACCGGCACGGAGGTACGGTCGCTGAACACCGGCGGGGACATGCGGGCCGATCTGTCGAGCGAGCACCACTGCGGCTTCTGGAAATCGCTCTGATCGAACGCCGGTTCATTCCCGGTCGACGGAGAACGTCGTGCACCCGGCGGTCTCGGAGACCACCCTTCCCCTGATGCGGGAGGGGTGGTCTTCCGGCACGTCGGCGCTGAGCCCGACCATGAGGTAGTCGCCCGGCCGCTCGATCCAGCGCACGCCTCGGAGTTCGAGGTCCCGGGAGACGAACGTCCCCTGCATGGCGTACGAGCCGGACGGGACGGACGGATTGCCCGGATGGGCGGAGAAGCTGAAGGTCGCCTCCAGCCCGCCGTCCGTCGTCACCGGCCGGATCACCAGTTCGAGGTCGGTCACGCCCTGCAGGCAGGTGTAGGTCCCCCGCCAGTTGCCGGCGACCGCGGCGGCGGTACCGGGCGAGAGCGCCGGAACGCCCGGCGCGGATGGGCTGGCGGTGCCGGTCACGTTCTTCCGCCGGTCTCCAGAGCCGTCCGTGTCCCGTGTCGTGGCGAACGCGACGATGCCCACCACCGCCAGCAGCGCCAGGGCCGCCCCGGCCACCACGATGGCGCGTACCGGCCCGGCGCCGCGGGACGGCGCCCCGCCCGGCCAGGTCGGGTAGGGCGGCGGCGGTTGCTGCCGCCACTGGGCCGACTCGGACGGCCACAGAGGCCGCTGCCCCTCGTCGCCGTGGCCGGGCGGCGTCCACTCGAGCGTGCCCCGGTCGGCGACAGGGCCGTCGGCGGGTGCTCTCGACCCGGACGGCGCGTCCCCGCCGAGAGGGGCGTTCCGCTCCGCGACCATGGTCGTCACCGCAGGGGGAAGCCAGCCGCCGGGCCTGTCGGCCGACGCGGACAGTTCGCGCAGGACGTCGGCGACGAGCGGCCGGGCCGCGGGATCCTTGGCCAGGCAGCCGGCGACGAGTTCCCGCACCGGCGAGGACAGGGTGCCCAGGTCGGGCTCGGTGTGGAGGATCCGGTAGCCGATCGACGCGGTCGATCCTCCGTCGAAGGGCCCTCGGCCGGTGGCGGCGAAGGTCAGCACGGATCCCAGGGCGAATACGTCACTGGCGGGTCCCAGATCGCCGCTGCCATGGATCTGTTCGGGGGACATGAAGCCCGGCGTGCCGAGCAGCGAACCGGTGGCGGTGATCGCCGTGGCGTCCATCGCGCGAGCGATGCCGAAGTCGATGATCCGCGGACCGTCGACGGCCAGGATGACGTTGCCGGGCTTGAGATCCCGGTGCACCAGCCCGCAGGCGTGGATCGCGGCCAGGCCCTCGGCCAGCCCGGCGCCCAGTGCCAGGACGCTTCGTGGCGGCAGCGGTCCATGCGCCTCGACCGCCTCGCGCAGTGAGGGGCCGGGAATGTAGGCGGTGACCAGCCACGGAGGGTCGGCGGTCGGGTCGGCGTCGACCAGCGGCGCGGTGTGGAAGCCGCCGACGCGGCGAGCCGCCTCCACCTCCTGGCCGAAACGGCGGCGAAAGCCGTCGTCGGCCGCCAGCCCCGGCAACAGCACCTTGACCGCGACCGGCCGCCCGCCCGGCGAGTGGCCGAGGAACACCTGTCCCATGCCTCCGCCGCCGAGCCGGCCGACCAGCCGGTAGGAGCCGATCTCTCGTGGGTCCTCCGGCCGCAGAGGTCTCATCGTCATAACCCCCGTACGTCCCGATCATCGAGACCGCCAGCTGTACTTCCCCGTGATCGCGACATTCTAGGGCGGGCCGGTTCAGAACTGCCGTCGCGAGACGACCACGCCGAGCATCCCCGGACCGACGTGTGCGCCCACGACCGGGCCCGCCTCGCCGACGTACAGCTCGAACAGGCGTGGGATGCGCTCGCGCAGCCGCGCCGCGAGGGCGGCGGCCCGCGAGGACGCCGCCACGTGCTGGACGGCCACGTCGACCTCCCGGTCACCGGCGAGTTCGACCGCGAGTTCCTCCAGCCGGGCGAGCGCACGCGACGTCGTCCGCACCTTCTCCAGCGGCGCGATCCGCCCGCCCGTGATGCGCAGCAGCGGCTTGATCATCAACGCGGAGCCCAGCAGGCTCGCCGCCGCGCCGATGCGGCCGCCGCGTCGCAGGTGTTCCAGGGTGTCGACGTAGAACAGCGAACGCGTCGCGCGCACGCGGCGCATCGCGGCGTCGGCGACCTCGTCGAGGCCGGCGCCCGACGCGGCGGCCTCGGCGGCCGCCATCACCCCGAACCCGAGCCCCATCCCGATCGAACGGCTGTCCACCACCCGGACGGGGATCGGCGCGTCATCCGCGGCGAGCCGGGCGCTGTCCACCGTCCCCGACATCTCGCCGGAAAGGTGCACGGAGGCGACCGCCCGCGCGCCGGCGCCGGCCGCCGCCTCGTACGCGCGGCCGAAGCGTTCAGGAGAGGGCCGCGAGGTCGTGAGCGCCCGCCAGTCGCGCGGCCCGCCCGCCGTCGTACGGCCCCGGCCCTCCTCGCGGACGTCACCGCCGACCGCGACCTGGAGCGGAACGACCGTCACGTCGTGCGCGGAGACGACGTCCTCCGGCAGGTAGGCGGTGGAATCGGTGACGATCGCGACCGCTGCTCTCATGCCCGGAGTCTAGTGCCGTGTCTCCCGGCGGCCTCCTCGCCCGCCGTTCACCCTCGTCAACGGTGCGAAGCGAAAACGAACGGAGAATCCGCGAACCGTGTCGCGCAATTCGATTCGCGTGATCGCTCATCGACCGGAAAAATCTTGTTCGTGAGCGTGGAGGTCGCCGGGCTCGACGAGCTTTATGAACGTCTCGGGCACCGGTTCGGAAGGGCGGAGCCGCGGCGCCGGGCGTTCGCGTATCTGCGGGGCCTGCTGGCGGGTCTGGAACGTAAGAACGGATGGACTCTCGCCGAACACGCTGGAGAGGTGAGCCCGGACGGGATGCAGAGGTTGTTGCGCAAGGCCGTCTGGGACGCCGCGGCCGTGCGTGACGACCTGCGCGAGTACGTCGTCGAGCATTTGGGCGACGTGAATGCGGCGCTGGTCGTCGGCGCCACGGGATTCACGAAGAAAGGCACCGGCTCCGCGGGGGTCGAGCGGCAGTACTCGGACGCCACGGGCCGGATGGAGAACTGCCAGGTCGGCACATTCCTGGCGTACGCGTCCGGCAAGGGCCGGGCGTTGATCGACCGGGAGCTGTATCTGCCCGAATCCTGGGCCGATGACCCGGTACGCCGCCGGACTGCCGGAATTCCGGATCGGGTGCGGTTCGCGGCCAAATCGCGTCAGGCGCAGGACATGATCGCGGCGGCGATCGCCGCCGAGGTGCCGTTCCGATGGCTGACCGCCGACGAGACC
Organism: Actinoallomurus sp. CA-142502; assembly: GCF_050936355.1. Classification (NCBI taxonomy): domain Bacteria; kingdom Bacillati; phylum Actinomycetota; class Actinomycetes; order Streptosporangiales; family Thermomonosporaceae; genus Actinoallomurus; species Actinoallomurus sp. CA-142502. The sequence goes on along the minus strand of NZ_JBNJMY010000001.1, from coordinate 3,559,038 downwards.
TATGGAAAGGCCGGCCACCTGCGGTATTGGCTGGAATGCCGGGACGTTTTCCACGTCGTGGCGACCGGCCGCGACGACACGGTCGTCACCGAGGGCCTGCGGGAGTCGCGCGTCGATGAGCTGATCGCCGCATTATCCGCCCGCGCGTGGCGACGCCGCTCCCGCGGCGAAGACGCGCACGGCCCGGGCGCCGACGACTAGGTCCGTACGCCGATCCGGCCGCTGCACGCCCCGGGGCGCGGCCACTGGCTGCTGGCCCGGCGCCGCGTGAGCGACGGCGAGCTCACCTACTACGTCTGCTACGGGCCGGCCCGCACCACTCTGAACGAGCTCATCACCGTCGCCGGCACGCGGCAGGCCATCGAGGAGTGCTTCCGGGCCGCACGGGACGACGCCGGCCTGGACCACTACCAGGCGCGCCACTACGACGCCTGGTACCGCCACATCACCCTGTCGATGTTCGCGCACGCCCTTCAGGTCGTCACGACCGCCCGTCCCTGAGACGACCGAAACCGAGTATTCGGCTGAGCACATCCCCCCGGGTGCCGCTGCACGGTAGCAGCCAAGTGCCGTTGTAGTCACGGCGATCGCACCTCGGACGTGAGCACGGTTACGGACCGTATTCCCTCCACGGCCAGCTGTTGATCACTGTTGAAATGAATGCCGATGGTGTGTTGAGGTGTGATCGCATTTTTCGCCATCAGGCGGCGCTGTGGTCGGCGATATGACGTCGACACTAATACTGACTTAACGTAGCCAATCGCTGACGCCGCTACGGAGCGTGCGCGCCGGTCGACCGTTAGCGATCATTTCGGAGGTAAATCTCGCCTTGGGACACATGGAATATGGCACGCAAATCCCTATCATTGCCTATTTGGTCTCCTGCCTCGGCTGCGGCCTTGGCCTGATCTGCACGACTCAGGCGAGAGGAGCCACCCGCGCCTCCCGTAACGTCTGGCTGGCGTTGTCCGCGGTGTCGATCGGCGGGACCGGAATCTGGGGCATGCACTTCACCGGGATGCTCGGAGTCACCGTTCACGGCTCCCCGGTCAGGTGGGATGTCGCCCTGACGGTGGTGAGTCTCGTCATCGCCATCGTGATCGTCGGATTCGGCATGTTCCTGGTCGGCTACAGCAAGCCGGGAATGCGCACGCTCCTGCCCGCCGGCCTGATCACGGGCTGCGGTGTCGCGGCAATGCATTACATGGGCATGGCGTCAATGCGAGTACAGGGATCGCTCCGTTACAACGTCCCTCTCGTGGTGCTTTCCGTGGCCATCGGAGTCATCGCGGCGACCGCCGCTCTCTGGATAACAAGAAATGTCCGCCGGAAGGCCGCGATGGTGCTCGCGGTACCGATCATGGGACTGGCCGTGTGCGGCATGCATTACACCGGAATGGCCGCGACGAGCATGGTGCTCGACGCCAAGGCGCCGATGCCGACAGGGGCGCAGAATTCGATGCTCGCCTGGCCTCTGATCATTTGGATCATCGCCTGCCCGGTCATGATCTTGTCGGCTCTCGCGCTCGCTCCGTCCGCCGAAGAGATCAAGACCGAGCAGTACTACCAGGAAGTCGCCGCGCGCCTGCGGAATGAGTAGCACTGCAACGGCACTTATCGGGCCACTACACAGCCATCGCCAGGGCGTCGTTCCCGGTCGTCCCCACGTCGACAAGATCAGCCGAATACCCGGTTATGGACGCCACAGCGACGGCAGGGCTCGGGTTCAGTACGACGCAGAACCCGAGCCGGCGGCGCTCACGACATCCCGGCCAGCTTGTACAGCACGAGTGAGCCCGCGACCGCGACGTTCAGGCTCGCCCCCGTACCGATCATCGGGATCTCCACCACCTCGTCCAGCAGGTCGAGCGCCTCGGGCGGGATGCCCGTCCGCTCGTTCCCGAGCACCGCGACCGTACGGCGGCGGGCCATCGGCAGATCGGCGAGGCGTACCGCGTCCTCGGCGAGCTCGACACCGAGGACGTGGGTGTCCCTCTGGTTCCGCAGCCACCGCAGCGGCCCGTGAACCCAGTGCACACAGGCCCGCTCGCGCAGCGTGTCGCCGCGGGCGAGAGCCTCGGGCACCCACGGAAGCCGGGGCACGGCCAGGCAGGCGCCGACGGCGTCACACGTGCGGAGGAGGGTGCCGAGGTTGGCCCCGTGCTGCGGCCACAGCGGGGCGACGATCAGATGGTCCCAGCAGCGATGCGAACGCCGCCGGCGGGAGCGGTGCAGGTCGCGGGGCGTGCGCACCCGGATCGACCGCGCGCTCACCACACCCGGGCGGTGACGCCCCTTGTCGTGAGAGTCATGAGATGCGCCCTTTCAGCGGCGGACGCGAGCCATCGACGAGCCTCATACGGACCCGAATGATAGCCGCTCGACCCTGACACAGGGCGCGGCCGATGTGCTACGACGCCCGCCAGCAGCCAAAGCGAGGCGTTGAATCGCACGTCGGCGCTCTGCACGCGCATCCACGGGACGATGCCTACGCTGTTCTGCGCGGCGGCGAACACGGCGATCGGCGACGCCACCCGGAACCGGCCGTACAGCACGGCCACGACCAGCAGCGCGTACACGGCGGATCGTACGGGCCCGCCCGGCGATCCCAGTGCCGCATCGCCGAACGCCGCGACGGCCAGACTCAGGGCCGCGAGATGAAGGCCGTCGGCCCACCAGCGGATCGGGAGGGCCGACCGCCGCCGCACGCGGGCGGTGAACGCGCCGCGCACCAGCGCCACGCTCTCCCGCGCCGAGGGCGTGCGACGGCCCGCACCGGTCTCGATCAGCGTGCCGAGCAGCTCGTCGCGGTGACCGTCGGGGTAGGCGCTCAGCAGCAACCGGTACCAGCGCTCCGCGCTCACGGGTGCACCGGCCGGAGTCGTACGAGACTCGCCGCAGCCGCCATCCGCGCGGCCTCCTTCGTGACGGCCGCGACGCCGTCGTCGGTGACACGGAAGTAACGGCGAGGCCGCCCGTCGACGACCTCCTCCCGGTCGACCGCGATCAGGCCGCCCGCCGCCATACGGTCGAGCGCGCCATAGAGCGTCCCGACCGCCAGGCGCACCCGGCCATCGGACTGCTCACCGGCGCGCTTGATGATGCCGTAGCCGTGGAGAGGGCCGTCGAGCAGCGCCGCCAGAATGAAGTAGGTCGCCTCGCTCATCGTTCGCGTGATCACGAACATATATATCGAGTGTCGAAGTATGCGACCTCTCGGCACGCTCAACCGCGCCCGCCCATACGGGTGGCCGAGCTCACCGGCACCGCCGCGAGACACGACCCGACGGCGCGATCGTCGTGCACCGTGTCCGCCCCGTCGCCGTGGAGCCCGACGACGCGTACGACTTCACGGTCGCCGACTTGGCGGGCGTCGCCTCGGCGGCGACGGTCGTGCACCACGGGCCGATGGAGGAGGTCGTCGCGACCGAGCAGGCGCTCACCCGCTGGATCGACGCCCACGGCCACCGCGCCGTCGCGTACGCGCGGGAGCTCCACCTCGAGGGCCCGCCCGGCTCTCCCGGCAGGTGGGTCACCGAGCTAGAGGCGCCGATCGAGAGCCGTCAGCCGGCCGGTTCTTCGAGGAGGTAGGCCTCCAGGCGGTCCGCGAGGTCTTTGGGACGGCTGAGTGCCGGGCAGTGGCCGCCGTCCATCTCGTCCGGGACGATGCCGAGCCGGTCGCGTACGACGCGGCGCAGGAACGACGCCGGGAAGAACCGGTCGTCGCGGCCCAGCAGAAAGCGCGTCGGGACGTCCGGCCACGCCTGCAGCGGCCACGGGTCGGTCCACATCGAGGCCGACTCGTTCCGCGGCTCACGCGCCGTCGCCTCCGCCACGATCTCCGGCGGCACATCGTGGAAGAAGGTCTCCACCACGTCGAACTCCGGTGAGCGCCCGTCACGGACGGCCTGTTCGCGGCGGGCCTGGTCGGAACCGGTGTTGCCCCACCAGTCACCCGCCGTCTCGCCGGGCGTGGGGACCATCGCGCAGAGCATCACCAGCAGCCGCACCGGCACGCGGTCGCACACCAGCGGGCCGGTGAAGCCGCCCAGCGACTGCGCCACCACGACCAGGTCCGTACGGTCGCCGATGGCCGACAGGACCGTGTCGGTGTAGCCGGCCAGGCCCGCGTCGTCGTCGCTCGGCAGCTCGGGCGCCACCACGTCATGGCCGCGCCCGCGCAGCTCAGGGACGAGCCGCTGCCAGTACGAGGCGTCGCCCGCACCGTGGATCAGGACATAGGTCGCCATCAGCGCCCTCTCTTCTGGAACTCGCCGGCGGTCGTGCCGCCGGGAAAACGCGTGCGGAAGTCGAGGACCCCGACCCACGACGGCCGGAGCGCGAGGCGGGCCATCCGCAGACCCGGAACATCGATCTCGGCGATACCGGCCGCCGCCTGTTCCTCGCCGGCGTAACGACGCTGCGCCGTCGCGTACTCCGGCACGACGCCCTCGACGTCGGTGACCTCCATCCGGCCGCGGAGCAGCAGCACCTCGGGCGGCGGGCCCGCCGAGTCGATGGTGACCGCGACGTCCGGCCGCGCCCGCAGTGCGGCGATCTTGCGCGCGCCCGCGAAGGTCGACATGACGACCTCCTCCCCCGTCCAGTGGAACAGCATCGGGAACACGCGGGGCGTGCCGTCCGCCGCCACGTACGCGAGCCGGGCGAGCTCGGTGGAGGCGAGCAGCCGACGCGCCACCTCGTCGTCCAGCAGACGCAGGTCTCCCTGAGCGAGTGCATCCATACCTTGCTCCTGAATTAGGAGTAAATGATCCTGGATAAGGTAGCAACCGTGTCGGACAAAAGGCGATACGACGATCCGTGCGGGATCGCTCGCGGCCTCAATGTGATCGGCGAGCGATGGGCGCTGCTCGTGGTACGCGAGCTGCTGTTCGGCCCCAAACGCTTCACCGACCTGCGCCACGGCCTGCCCACGGCGAGCCAGAACGTCCTGTCCCAACGCCTGCGGGAGCTGGAGGCCGGCGGGGTCGTCCGCCGCCGCAGGCTCGGCCCGCCCGCGGCCACCTGGGTGTACGAGCTGACGGAGTGGGGTCGCGGCCTGGAACCGGTGCTGTTCCACCTCGGCCGCTGGGGCAGCCGGTCGCCGCGGACCTCCGGCAACGAGCTCAGCACCGACGCGCTGATGCTCGCGCTGCGGACGAGCTTCGACGCGGACGCGGCCCGGGACGGGACCTGGGAGCTCCGCCTCGGCGACGACCGCTTCCGCGCCGTGGTCGCGGACGGGCGGTTGCGGCTCGAACGCGGCGGGGCGGACGAGCCGGACGCGGTACTGGTCACCGACGTCGCCACGCTGAGATCGGTGGCGTTCGGCGACCGCGCACTCGACGAGGCCGCGGCCGACGGGGCGCTGCGCGTCGAGGGCGACGAAGAGGCCGCCGCCCGCTTCGCCGCGAGCTTCCGCCGCCCGGCTCCCCTGGAGCCAGCCGAGACGCGGTAAGGCCTCAGCTTGTTCTCAACCTCTGAGTGCGTTAACGCTGCAGGGCAGCCGTGAACAGATCTCTGTGAGCCACCAGCCACGCCTGGATGCGGTCCCAGCGAGCCCAACCACCGCGCTCGGCCAGTGCTTGGAGGTAGACGGGGTCACCGTTGGCGACGCGCCGGGCGACGAAGGCCCGGCATGTCTCGGTTGCCTGTTCGATGACACTGGGCAACTCCGCACGTTCCCGCGGCGAGAGGCCGTAGCCGTCGGCGAGGATCCGCAGTCGTGCGGGGGCATCGAGGCCGTCGGGGTGGAAGGTGGTCGCGGATGCGGGATCGAGCATGGGGACCCAGTAGCGGGCGGTCATGGCGACATCCCAGATGGGGCGGCCCGGGGCCGCCAGGTCGAAATCGATCAGCGCGGCGGCGCGGCCACCACGGAAGACGACGTTCTCCGGGCACACGTCGTTATGGCATAGCAGCGGTCCCCCCGCTGGATCGGCGAGCTCTCCGGACCACCCAGTGTGGGGGTCGACCTCGATGGCCGTGCCGGCCTGGTGCAAACGGCGCAGAAGGTCCCCCACCGATTCGAGGGCGGTTTCCGTCAGCACCCAGCGCGGAAACGGCGGCAGTGCCACGTCCCCGGGGATGAAGGTCAGCTGCTCGCGACCCTCCGCCGTAAGGCGGACAGGGGTTGGAGCCGCATCGAAGCCGTGCTCTTTGAGCGCGAGAAGGTGGGCATGGAGGGCGCGGGCGTTGTGTGGCGCGGGGCGTTCGACAAGGTCGCCCCGGCGGAAGACCGCCCCCGCGTTCGCCATGCCGCCGACCAGTGCTTCGCTATCTGCTGCCTCGCCTGCAGCCGTCATGCCGATCACGCTACCGCCCTGTTCGAGCCGTGCGACGCGATGCTCTGCGAGAACGGACCGATGACCTCGCCGGTGGACCAACGAAGACGTAGACCTGCGCTGGCAGGCGTTCCTCCGCCGCGGTCCTCCGGGGGCTTCGAGGCAGGCGCTAGACCTGGACGGGGACGCCGCCGCGCCAGACGCGCTGGGCGCGGAGGCCGAACGCCCATGCGAAGGCGCCCTCGTGGTCGGCGTCCCAGAGCACGATGTCGGCGTACATGCCGGGTGCGAGCGCGCCGCGGTCGGAGACGCGCAGGGCGGCCGCGCCGCCGAGTGTCGCGGCACGCAGCGCCTCGTTGACGCTGAGGCCGAACATCGCGACGGACAGGCCGACGACGAGCGGCATCGAGGTGATGCCGCACTGGCCCGGGTTGTGGTCGGTGCCGAGCGCGAGCGTCACGCCCCGGTCGAGCAGGGCGCGCACGGGCGGGGTGCGGCCGTTGTGAAGGGCGCTGCCCGGGCAGATCGTCGCGGCGACGCCTCCGTGGTGGAGCGCCTTGATGTCGTCCTCGTTGGCCTCGGTGAGCAGGTCGGCGGAGGCGCAACCGACCTCGGCGGCGACCTGCGCGGCGCCGACGCGCTCGTTGGCGCAGGCGTGGATGCGGGCCTTGAGCCCGACCCGCTGGCCGGTCATCAGCAGGACACGGGCCTCGTCGGGCGTGAAGTGGCCCTCGTCGCAGTAGACGTCGATGCTGTCGGCGCCGGCCGCGGCGGCGTCGCCCGCCCAGAGGCGTACGGCCTCGATGTAGTCGCGGCGGCGGCCGAAGTATTCGGGCGGCAGGACGTGCGCGGCGAGGAAGGTGGCGTGGATGCGCGGCATCGACGGCTCTTCCTCGAGCGAACGCAGCATCCGGATGTCGGCCAGCTCACCGTCGCGGGTGAGGTGGTAGCCGGTCTTGGCCTCGATCGTGGTGGTGCCGGCGCAGATCCACTGCCGGAGCCGCTCGCGGACGTTGTTGCAGAGGGTCCAGGGGTCGGTGCCGCGGGTCACGGTGACCGTGGAGGCGACGCCGCCGCCGGCCGCGACGATCTCGTTGTTCGTCGAGCCGCTCGTGCGCATCGCGAGCTCGGCCCAGCGGTTGCCCGCGTAGACCGGGTGAGAGTGCGCGTCGATCAGGCCCGGGGTGACGAGCCCGCCGCCGAGGTTCTCGACGTGGTCGACGTCGACGATGTCGTCGATGACACCGGGGACGCTCTGGGGCAGGTCCGAGGCGGGCCCCGCCCAGACGATGCGGTCGTCGTGCACGAGGATCGCAGCGTTGCTGCACACGTCGGTGCCGGTCCACAGCCGACCGATGTTCGTCAGCAAACGTACGGTCATTGCATCACCGCCCGGCTACGCCACTGCGCCGGTGAAGGGTGTCCGGACGCCATGCAGCGGGTCACCTGCTCTCGCTCGACTAACGACGGCAACGCTGCCGACGGACCCAAGTGCGGTTAAGGAGGTGGCCATGAGACCACCTGGAGCAACGAACCCGGAAAACTCGGTTTCGTCACGGTAGTGCACCAACGCCCCCCTGTACAGCCTTTGGCCGCATACCACTACTCGACCGCCCCAACGGCCGACTGTTACAGGCGCTTTGAAGATACCTCAGGAAGACCACGCGCTTGGGGCGAACGGCGAAAGATGACCGGGACCGAAGTGGTCCCGGTCATCTCGTAGCCGGTCAGACCTGCGCGGAGGCGTACGGCTCGAGCTCGGCCGCCAGGCGGTCGGGCACGCGGACGTGCAGCGCGGTGCCCTCGGCGGTGTGCTCCTGGGAGAGCACCTCGCCGGTGTCGTGCGCACGGGCGACCAGGTCGCCGCGATCGTACGGCACCAGGGCGCGCACCTCGCGTTCGGCACGCGGGAGCACGTCCTCGATCACCTGCAGCAGCTCGTCGATCCCGGCGCCGGTGCGCGCGGAGACGACGACGCTGTGCGGCTCGTGCCGGCGGAGCCGGGCGAGCGCCATCTCGTCGGCGATGTCGGCCTTGTTGATGACGATGAGCTCGGGGACGTCGGCGCCGCCGATGTCGCGCAGCACCTCGCGCACGGCGGCGATCTGCGCCTCCGGGTCGGCGTCGGAGCCGTCGACCACGTGGACGATCAGGTCGGCGTCGGTGACCTCCTCCAGCGTCGAGCGGAACGCCTCGACGAGCTGGTGCGGCAGGTGGCGGACGAACCCGACCGTGTCCGCGAGCGTGATGGCGCGGCCGTTCGGCGTGCTCGCCCGGCGCACCGTCGGGTCGAGGGTGGCGAACAGGGCGTTCTCCACCAGCACGCCCGCGCCGGTCAGGCGGTTGAGCAGGCTGGACTTGCCGGCGTTGGTGTAGCCGGCGATGGCGACCGCGGGCACCGCGCGGGTGCGCCGCTGGGACCGCATCGTGTCGCGGGCCTTGCCCATCTCGTTGATCTGGCGGCGCAGCTTGGCCATGCGGGTGCGGATACGCCGCCGGTCCAGCTCGATCTTGGTCTCACCGGGGCCGCGGCCGCCGATGCCGACACCGCCGGCGGCACGGCCACCGACCTGACGGGACAGGTTGCCACCCCAGCCGCGCAGGCGCGGCAGGAGGTATTCGAGCTGGGCCAGCTCGACCTGGGCCTTGCCCTCGCGGCTGCTGGCGTGCTGGGCGAAGATGTCCAGGATCAGGGCCGTACGGTCGATGACCTTGACCTGGACGATCTCCTCCAGGCGGCGCAGCTGGCTGGGCGCCAGCTCTCCGTCACAGATCACGGTGTCGGCGCCCGTGGAGATCACGACGTCGCGCAGCTCCAGCGCCTTGCCGGAGCCGACGTACGTCGCGGGGTCGGGGCGCGACCGCCGCTGGATCATGCCTTCAAGGATCTGCGAGCCGGCGGTCTCGGCGAGGAGTGCCAGCTCGCGCAGGGAGTTCTCGGCGTGGACCTCGTCTCCGTCGGTCCACACGCCGATCAGGACGACGCGTTCGAGCCGGAGGGCCCGGTATTCGACCTCGGTGATGTCGCGGAGCTCGGTGGAGAGCCCGGCGACCCGGCGTAGCGCCTGCCGGTCTTCGAGGTCCAGCTCACCGGTCAGCGGCTCTGGCTCTTCGTAGGAAAAAGTAGACATCTTCCCCCATGTCAACACCGGAACATCCCCGGATCTTCCCCTGATGCTGCCACGTACCCGCGTTTCGCACACCTGGATATCGGCCCGGGAGGTCGGTCGGGGTGGGTTGGTCGGGACAGGCACCAGTCGGCGTACCCGCTCCGGACGTCCACACGGGTAGGACCCCTTTGACCGGTCCGCGAGGACATTAATAGGCTTTCCACTAAGCAGAAGAGAAATTTCGCCAGACGAAAGGGTGGGCAGATGGCTGGACCCGCAGGCGTGGAGCTGACCGGCTCCGTCGAAGATCGGTTCGGGGAGATCCTCACGCCCGAGGCACTGGGCTTTCTCGCCACCCTCCAGCGCGAGTTCGGCACGCGCCGCCGCGAGCTGCTCGGCCTTCGGGCCGAGCGCCAGGAGGAGCTGGCCCGCGGCGGCACGCTCGACTTCGCCCCGGACAGCGCGGACGTCCGCCAGGACCACACCTGGCGCGTGGCCGACCCGGCGCCCGGCCTGGAGGACCGTCGCGTCGAGATCACCGGCCCGACGGACCGCAAGATGACGATCAACGCGCTCAACTCCGGGGCGAAGGTCTGGCTCGCCGACTTCGAGGACGCCAACACGCCGCTTTGGGAGAACATGGTCGGCGGCCAGCTCAACCTCAAGGACGCCCTCGACCGCACCATCGACTTCGAGACCGGCGGGAAGTCCTACACCCTGAAGCCGGACGAGGAGCTGGCCACCATCGTCGTGCGGCCGCGCGGCTGGCACCTGGACGAGAAGCACGTCCTCGTGGACGGCGAGCGCATGTCCGGCTCCCTGTTCGACTTCGGCCTCTACTTCTTCCACTGCGCGCGGCGCCAGCTCGACAAGGGCAAGGGACCGTACTTCTACCTGCCCAAGATGGAGAGCCGGCACGAGGCGCGCCTCTGGAACGACGTCTTCAACCTCGCCCAGGACCTCCTGGAGATCCCGCGCGGCACGATCCGGGCGACGGTGCTGATCGAGACCATCCCGGCCGCGTTCGAGATGGAGGAGATCCTCTACGAGCTGCGGGACCACTCCGCGGGGCTCAACGCCGGCCGGTGGGACTACCTGTTCTCGGTGATCAAGAAGTTCCGCTCGCGCGGCCGGCAGTTCCTGCTGCCCGAGCGCAACGCGATCACGATGACCGCCCCGTTCATGCGGGCGTACACCGAGCTCCTGGTGCGCACCTGCCACAAGCGCGGCGCGCACGCGATCGGCGGCATGGCGGCCTTCATCCCCTCCCGTCGCGACGAGGAGGTCAACAAGGCCGCGTTCGAGAAGGTGCGGGCCGACAAGACCCGCGAGTCCGAGGACGGCTTCGACGGGTCCTGGGTCGCCCACCCCGGCATGGTCGACATCTGCCGCGAGGTCTTCGACGGCGTCCTCGGCGACCGCCCGAACCAGCGCGACCGGCTCCGCGAGGACGTCTCGGTCTCGGCGTCGGACCTGCTGGCGGTGGAGAAGACCCCTGGTGAGATCACCGAGGCGGGGCTGCGCAACAACATCAGCGTGGGCCTGCAGTACATCGCGACCTGGCTGGGCGGCAACGGCGCGGTGGGCATCTTCAACCTGATGGAGGACGCCGCGACCGCCGAGATCGCGCGCTCGCAGGTGTGGCAGTGGATCCACAACGACGTCGAGCTCGCCGAGGGCCCGAAGGTCACGCCGGAGCTGGTCGAGCGGCTGATCGACGAGGAGCTCGGCAAGATCCGCGAGTCGTACGGGGACGCCTACGACGAGAAGCGCTTCGCCGACGCGGTGAGCCTGTTCAAGGAGGTCGCCCTCGCCGATGACTACGCCGACTTCCTGACCGTCCCGGCGTACGAGCGGATGCCCTGAGGACCGCGCCCCGGAGTCCGGCGGACTCCGGGGCGTTTCCGCAGGTCATCGGCCGTGCACATGACGTACGGCAAGGGCCAGATCACACCTTGGTACCGATTAGTTTGGATCCGTTCCAAAAGGTCAAGGATGGGTGATGTGTCTACAGCAGGGCTGGACGGGCTCGCAGAGCGGCTGAGGGTCGTCGCCGGAGCCGGGAACGTCATCACCGACCCTGCCGAGCTGCGCACGTACGAGTGCGACGGGCTGACCTACCACCGGGCGACGCCGGGCATCGTGGTGCTGCCGGACAGCGCCGAGCAGATCGCCGAGATCGTCAGGGCGTGCACGGCCGAGGGCGTGCCCTACATCGCGCGCGGCTCCGGCACCGGGCTGTCGGGTGGAGCGCTCCCCCGCACCGACGGCGTGCTGATCGTCACCTCCCGCATGCGGCGGATCCTGGAGATCGACATCGACGACGAGCGCGCCGTCGTCGAGCCCGGCGTGATCAACCTCGACGTGACCAAGGCCGTACGGTCGCAGGGGTACTACTACGCGCCCGATCCCTCCAGCCAGCAGATCTGCTCGATCGGCGGCAACGTCGCGGAGAACTCCGGCGGCGCCCACTGCCTGAAGTACGGCTTCACCGTCAACCACGTGCTGGCCTGCGAGGTCGTCACGCCCGACGGAGAGATCGTGGAGATCTCCGAAGCGCCGGGCTATGACCTGCTCGGCGCGTTCGTCGGCTCCGAGGGCACGCTGGGCATCACCACCAAGATCACCGTGCGGCTCACGCGCCTGCCGGAGAAGGTCGAGACGCTGCTGGCCGCCTTCGACACCATCGAGAGCGCGGGCGAGGCGGTCTCGGCGATCATCTCCGCGGGCGTGGTGCCCGCGGCGATCGAGATGATGGACGCGCTGTCCATCGAGGCGGCCGAGGCGGCGGTGGCCTGTGACTATCCGCCGGGCGCCGGCGCGGTGCTCGTCGTCGAGCTGGACGGGCCCACCGCCGAGGTGGACCACCAGTTCGCGCAGGTCAAGGAGTTGTGCGACGCGGCGTTCGAGATCCGGGTGGCCGCCGACGACACCGAGCGGGCCCTCATCTGGCGGGGCCGCAAGTCCGCGTTCGCGGCGGTGGGCCGGATCAGCCCCGACTACATCGTGCAGGACGGCGTCATCCCCCGTACGGCCCTACCCGAGGTGCTGGCCAGGATCGACGAGCTGTCGGGCGACAGCGGCGTACGGGTCGCGAACGTCTTCCACGCCGGCGACGGCAACCTGCATCCGCTGGTGCTGTTCGACGACGCGGTGCCGGGCGCGGCCGAACGCGCCGAGATGGTCTCGGGCCAGATCCTCGACCTGTGCATCGAGCACGGCGGGTCGATCACCGGCGAGCACGGCGTGGGCGTCGACAAGGCCAAGCACATGCCCCGGATGTTCACCGAGGAGGACCTCGACACCATGCAGATGGTGCGGTGCGCCTTCGACCCGGCCGGCCTGTGCAACCCCGGCAAGGTGTACCCGACCCCACGGCTGTGCGGCGAGGTGCCGGGCCGCCGTACCGGGGTCCATCCGCTCGTCGAGAGCGGAAAGGCGGACCTGTTCTGATGACGCAGGTGATCGACGCTCTGGCCAAGGCGTGCGAGGTCCGTCCCGCCGAGCCCGAAGACGCCGTCCAGGGAGTCGGCGCCGCGTACGTGGCCGCGCCCGCCACCGTGACGGAGGCGGGCGAGCTGATGCGCGCCGCCGCCGAGCACCGGCTCACCGTCGTGCCGCGCGGCGCCGGCACCAAGCTGCACTGGGGCGCGCCGCCCGAGCGCTGCGACCTGATCGTCGAAACGCGGCGGCTCGGCCGGCTGATCGAGCACACCGCGGGCGACCTCGTCGTCAAGGCCGAGGCCGGGCTGCCCCTGGAGAAGCTGCAGGAGGCGGTCTCCGGCACGCGCCAGCAGCTCGCCCTCGACGCCCTGGTGCCCGGCGCGACCGTCGGAGGCGCGCTCGCCACCGCCACGGCCGGCCCCCGGCGGCTCCTGTACGGCTCGGCGCGCGACCTGCTCATCGGGATCACGGTCGTGCGCGCCGACGGAGTGGTCGCGCACGCCGGCGGCAAGGTGGTCAAGAACGTCGCCGGCTACGACCTCGGCAAGCTGTTCACCGGCTCGCGCGGCACCCTCGGCCTGATCACCGAGGCGGCGTTCCGGCTGCACCCGCTCCCGCAGGCCAGCGCGTACGTCTCGGCCACCGTCGCGGACGCGGCCGCCGCGCTGGAGCTGACGCGGGCGCTGCGACGCTCGTCGCTCGTGCCCTCGGCCATCGAGGTGGACGGGCCGGACCCGATCACCGTGACCGTGCTGCTGGAGGGGTTCGCCGGCGGCGTGCCGGCGCGCGCCGAGGCGGCCCGCGACCTCATCGGCGGCCGGATCACCGAGGAGCCGCCCGGCTGGTGGGGACGGCTGCCGGACGGAGAGGTGCTCGCCGAGGTGCGCGCCGCGCCCTCGAAGCTCACCGCGGTCTTCCAGGAGGCGCCCGCGCACGTCCGCGGCTCCGCCGGGCGCGGCGTCTGGCACGTCGGGCTGCCCGCCGGCGACGCGGAGCAGGCCCTCGACCGCCTCCGGCGCCACGGCAGCGCCGTCGTGCTGTCCGCGCCGGACGGCACGGCCCTCGACCGGTGGGGGCCGGTACCCGCCCTGGCGCTGATGCGACGCGTCAAGGACCAGTTCGACCCGGAGCACCGCCTGTCGCCGGGACGCTTCGCAGGGGGGATCTAGTGGAGGACTTCCGCGAGTTGCTCGACGACTGCGTGCACTGCGGGTTCTGCCTGCCCACGTGCCCGACGTACCAGCTGTGGGGCGAGGAGATGGACTCCCCGCGCGGGCGGATCCACCTGATGAGCCAGCACGAGCAGGGCGAGCCGCTCAGCGGGCCGATGATCGAGCACTTCGACCGCTGTCTCGGCTGCATGGCCTGTGTGACCGCGTGCCCGTCGGGCGTCAAGTACGACCGGCTCATCGAGGTCACCAGGGCCAAGGTCGAGGACGAACGGCCGCGCGGTCGTACCGATCGGCTGCTCCGCGAGGCGATCTTCGCGTTCTTCCCGTACCCGAAGCGCCTTCGTCTCCTGCGCGGGCCGCTCCGCGCTTACCAGGCATCCAAGATCAACATGGCGCCCCTGCTGAACCGGATCTCGCCGACGCTGGCGGCCATGGAGCGGCTGGCGCCGCCGCGCGCCTCCCATGTGCGCCTGCCCGAGCGCGTCGCCGCCCGCGGCGAGCGCCGCGCCGTCGTCGGCATGCTGACCGGCTGCGTGCAGCGGGAGTTCTTCCCCGGCGTCAACGCCGCGACCGCGCGCGTCCTGGCGATGGAGGGCTGCGACGTCGTCATCTCCAAGGACCAGGGCTGCTGCGGGGCGCTGTCACTGCACTCCGGGCGGGCGGCGGAGGCCAGGGCGTTCGCCAAGAAGACCATCGAGACCTTCGCCGACGTGGACGTGGTGGTCGTCAACGCGGCCGGGTGCGGCTCGGCGATGAAGGACTACGGCGACGTGCTGGCCGACGAGCCCGAGTGGGCGGAACGGGCGCGGGAGTTCTCGGCCAAGACACGCGACCTCACCGAGTACCTCGCCGAGCTGGGGCCGCGCGCCACCCGCCATCCGCTGGAGATCACGGTCGCCTACCACGACGCCTGCCACCTCGCCCACGCCCAGGGCATCCGCGTCCAGCCGCGCGCGCTGCTCGCGGGCATCCCCGGCCTGGAGATCCGCGAGATCGCCGACCCGGAGATCTGCTGTGGTTCGGCGGGCGTCTACAACCTGCTGCAGCCCGAGGCCGCCGGTGAGCTCGGCGACCGCAAGGCCGCGAGCGTGTCGGCGACCGGAGCGGACCTGCTCGTGGCCGCCAACCCGGGCTGCTCGTTGCAGATCGCCACGGCGCTGCGCCGCCGGGGCGAGGAGATCGCGGTGGCACACACCGCGGAAGTGCTCGACGCGTCCATTCGGGGGATCGGCAAGGAGCAGTTGTCCCCTCGGAGGTGACCCCCGTTGTACCGCCAAGTGCTCGATCCCGTCGCTCATTCCCTGGCGTGGAGCTCGCTGGTCTCGGCGCTCCCCCTGCTCACCCTGTTCGTACTGCTGGGTCTCGTGCGGATGCGCGCGTGGTTGGCCTCGGTCATCGCCCTGGCGGTGTCGGTGGTCGTCGCGATCTGGGCGTACGGCATGCCCACCGGCCAGGCGCTGCTCGCCGGCGGTGAAGGGGCGGTGTTCGGCTTCTTCCCGATCCTGTGGATCGTCATCAACGCGATCTGGATCTACACGATGACCGTCGAGACCGGGCACTTCGACGTGCTCCGACGGACGTTCGCCCAGGTCAGCGACGACCAGCGCATCCAGGCGATCATCATCGCGTTCTCCTTCGGCGCGCTGCTGGAGGCCCTGGCCGGGTTCGGCACGCCGGTGGCGATCACCTCGGTGATGCTCATCGCGATGGGCTTCAAGCCGCTCAAGGCCGCGGTGGTCGCGCTGGTCGCCAACACCGCGCCGGTCGCGTTCGGCGCGATGGCCATCCCGATCATCACCCTCGGCGGCGTGACGCACATGTCGAGCGACACCCTCGGCGCCATGGTCGGCCACCAGACGCCGATCCTCGCGGTGTTCGTGCCGCTCGTGCTGGTGTTCATCGTCGACGGCCGCCGCGGCGTCGCGCAGACGTGGGTGGCGGCGCTGACCGCGGGCGTGGCGTTCGGCCTCGCGCAGTGGATCACCTCGAACCACCTGTCGGTGCCGCTCACCGACATCGTCGCGTCGCTGTTCTCGGTGGTCGTCCTCGTCGCGCTGCTGCGCGTCTGGCAGCCGGGTGAGACGCTCGGCGGGCCCGAGCCCCGTACGGTCGTCGCGGGCGGGGCGGCCGACGAGCCGACGCCGGGGTTCGCCGGACGGGTCGCGCGCCCGGACGCGCGTGCGGAGGTCGTACGGGCGTGGGCGCCGTACGCGATCATCATCGCGGTCTTCGTGCTCGCGCAGATCAACCCGATCAAGGGCTGGCTCGACGAGCCGACCAGGACGGTGAACTGGCCGGGCCTGCACATCACCGGCGCCTCCGGCAAGGTCTCGACACTGCCGCAGTTCAAGATCAACTGGCTGAACGCGGCGGGGACCCTGCTGCTGATCTCCGGTGTGTTCAGCGCGATCGCGCTGAAGGTCGGCGTGGCGCGGGCGCTGCGCGCGTACCGGGCCACACTCGTGCAGCTGCGCTGGGCGATCGTCACGGTCATGGCGGTGCTGGGCCTCGCGTACGTGATGAACGCCTCCGGCCAGACGATCACGCTCGGCACCTGGATGGCGGGCGCCGGCGGCTTCTTCGCATTCCTCTCCCCCGTCCTCGGCTGGCTCGGCACCGCGGTCACCGGCTCGGACACCTCCTCCAACTCGCTGTTCGGCGCCCTGCAGGTGGCCGCCGCCGGCAAGGCGAACCTGTCGCCGCTGCTGATGGCGGCCTCCAACAGCTCCGGCGGTGTGCTCGGGAAGATGGTGTCGCCGCAGAACCTCGCGATCGCCGCGGCGGCCGTCGGCATGGACGGCAAGGAGGGCGACATCTTCCGCCGGGTGATCCTGTGGAGCCTGGTCTTCCTCGCCGGAATGTGCGTGCTCGCGCTTCTGCAGTCCGTCGCGGTCCTGTCATGGATGGTGCCCTGACCAGGAGTCATCCGTACAGTCGCGGCGTTTCCGCAGGTCGGTTTGCTATGTTTTGGGGCTTATGCGGCGGTGCTCCGTGGTGTCACGGAGCGCCGCCGACCCGCCGACCCGGGACCTGGAAGCCATGGCACGGAGTCACTCGCGCAGAAGCGCGCACAGAAGGAAGAGACAGAGCCGGCGCACCGCCGGTCTCGGCATCGCGGGCGGCGTGCTCGGCGTCGGCGCGGTGGCGGGCCTCATCGTCGGCGTGCGCGCGCACGGCGACCACGGCATGCCGGCACCGCGTACGGTGGCCGCCCGGACGAGCGCCGGACCGGGCTCCGGCGTCAGCAGCCTGTCGCGGCTGAAGACCGGCTCCCGGCTCGACGTCAGCACGCCGGACGGCTACTCGTACTCTCTCGCCGCGGTCAAGGCCGGGACGGCCGAGCGGCCGCTCGCCAGCACGACGGTACGGCCGGCGGACGGCACCACGCTCGGCTACCTCGACTACGTGATCACGAACACCGGCACCGACGCCGCGCTGCTGGACTTCCCCGCCGACCTGTTCGTCAAGCGGTCCCGAGTGCCGGCGAGCGTACTGGCCGAGAACCGCTGCATGCCGCAGCCGGGCGCGCCGTCGGACATGTGCACGCTGCCCGACCACACCGACGTGGTCAACACGCTCGGCTTCGCGCCGCCGCGCTCGGAGGACGGGGACCAGTACATCCCGGCGGGCGCGAGCTACCTCGTCCGGGTCGCCACCGACATGCCGGTCGACGCCTCCGTCACTCCGCAGGACATGGGGCTGTACGTCTGGAACCCCCGCTTCACGCAGAACCGGCGCGCGGTCGAGGTACCCCTCCCCTGACCAGCTGAGATTTGGATGAGAAACCTCGTCACCTGCCCTGATCGGTCGTGACGGCGGATACCGTCATTGACGTGCGCATTCTGGTCGTAGACGACGAACCCGCGGTCCGTGAGTCTCTCGCGAGCAGCCTCGCGTTCGAGGACTATGAGGTGGTCACCGCCGCCGACGGCGTGGCGGCGCTCGACGAGCTCGACCGGACCCAGCCCGACCTGGCCGTTCTCGACATCCTGATGCCCCGCATGGACGGCCTCACCGCGTGCCGCCGCCTGCGCGCCCGCGGGGAGACGCTGCCGGTCCTCATGCTGACCGCGCGGGACACGGTCGGCGACCGGGTCACCGGGCTGGACGCCGGCGCGGACGACTATCTCGTCAAACCGTTCGAGCTGGACGAACTCCTCGCGCGGGTACGGGCGCTGCTCCGCCGCAGCGTGGTGACGACCCGCGGCGGCGAGCTCCTGGAGTACGCCGGCCTGCGAATGAACACCGTGACCCGCGAGGTGAGCCGCGACGGCCGCGCACTCGAACTCACCCGCACCGAGTACTCCCTGCTGGAGCTCTTCCTCACCCACCCGCGCCAGGTGCTGACCCGCGAGCAGATCCTCAAGGCGGTGTGGGGCTTCGACTTCGAGCCGTCGTCCAACTCCCTGGACGTGTACGTCATGTACCTGCGTCGCAAGATGGGCGAACCGCGTCTGATCAACACCGTCCGCGGCGTCGGCTACGTCCTGCGCTCCTCGTGACGGCCTGCCTCTAGGAGGGATCGCGTGAGACGGCATCTTTCCTTGCGCACCCGGCTGGCCGTACTGACCAGCCTCGCCGTCGCCGTGGCCGTGGCGGCCTGCGCGGTCGGCTGCTGGTTCGTCGTACGCGGACGGCTGATCGACCAGCTCGACCAGTCGCTGTCGGGGGGACCGCGCGCCGGCGGGCCGCCCGGCGCGGACGCGAGGCCCGGATCGGCGCGCTCCATCTGCGACCTGCAGCCGCGGAAGGACGACCCCTTCCGCAGGTACCAGCCGACGCTGCAGGTCATCTCGCCGGACGGCACCTACTGCAGCTCGCCGGGGACCTCCCCGCTGAAGGTCGTGCCCGGCGACGTCGCCATCGCCCGCGGCCAGAAGCAGGCCACCTACCGCGACGGCCAGACCGCGGACGGCACCCCGATGCGGGTGTTCACGCACCGCGACCCCGGCGGCTTCGCGGTGTCGGTGGCCAAACCGCTCGCCCAGGTCAACGAGTCGCTGAACAGCCTCGCCCTGCTCCTCGTCGCGGTCGCGGCCGTCGGCGTCGTCGGGGCGGCGGTCGCGGGCCTGCTCATCGCCCGCGCCGGTCTGGCGCCCGTGGACCGGCTGACCGACGTGGTCGAGCACATCGCGCGCACCGAGAAGCTGGACACCGCCATCCCGGTGGAGGGACGGGACGAGATCGCCCGGCTGAGCCGGTCGTTCAACAGCATGACCCGTGCGCTCGCCGGGTCTCGCGAGCGGCAGCAGCGGCTGATCGTGGACGCCGGCCACGAGCTGCGCACGCCCCTGACCAGCCTGCGCACCAACGTCGACCTGATGCTCCGCAGCGAGGAGACGGGCCGTCCGCTGCCCGACGACGGCAAGAAACGGCTGCTGGTCAACGTGAAGGCGCAGCTCGTGGAGCTGTCCAGCCTGGTCGGCGACCTCCTCGACCTGGCGCGCGACGAGGACGTCGCCGACGTGGGCCCCGTCCCGCTGCACGAGGTGGCCGAGAACGCGGTGCGCCGCGTACGCCCGCGAGGGCCGACGCTGCGGATCGAGGACGAGATCTCGCCGTGGTACGTGCGCGGGGACGCCGCGGCGCTCGAACGCGCCCTGGTGAACCTCCTGGACAACGCGATCAAGTTCAGCCCGCCGGGCGGCACCGTGTCGGTCCGCCTCCGCGACGGGGAGCTGACCGTACGGGACGAGGGGCCGGGCATTCCGGACGAGGACCGGCCGTACGTCTTCGACCGCTTCTGGCGTTCGCCGTCCGCGCGGGGGCTGCCGGGGTCGGGCCTGGGGCTGGCCATCGCGGCCCGTGCCGTACGGGACGCGGGCGGGGAGATCCGGCTGGATCCGGCGCCCGGCGGCGGCACGGCGGCCTGGATGAAACTGCCCGGAACCCGGGTTCCGGGCCCTTGATCCGCTTTCTCATCCGCGGTTAAGAAACGGCTCACTCGGCTCCCACGCTCGCCCACGACCTTGGTCGTCATGAGCGAGATTTCCCTGTCGGCCGGGCCGCAGGCGCGGCCCGGCATGGTCTTTGAGGCGCGCGGTCCTCTCATCGAGATCGCGATCCCGGTCTACAACGAAGAACACATCCTGGCCGCCAGCGTGCGACGCCTCCACACCTACCTGCTCGAGACGTTCCCGTACCGGTTCGTGATCACGATCGTGGACAACGCGAGCACGGACCGGACATGGGACGTCGCGTCGCGGCTGGCGCTGCGGTTCTCCGAGGTCGAGGCCGTACGGCTGCCCCAGAAGGGGCGCGGCCGTGCGCTGCGTCACGTGTGGGGCACCAGCGTGGCCGACGTCGTCGCGTACATGGACGTCGACCTGTCCACGGACCTCGACGCGTTCCTGCCGCTGATCGCGCCCCTCGTGTCCGGCCACAGCGACCTGGCCATCGGCAGCCGCCTGTCGCGCGGCTCGGCGGTCGTCCGCGGCCCGCGCCGCGAGGTGATCTCCCGCATCTACAACCTGATGCTCCGCACGACGCTCGCGGCCCGGTTCTCGGACGCGCAGTGCGGGTTCAAGGCGGGCCGGGCGGAGATCGTACGGGCGCTGCTCCCGGCGGTGGAGGACGAGGAGTGGTTCTTCGACACCGAGCTGCTGCTGCTCGCCGAGCGGAACGGACTGCGGATCCACGAGGTGCCGGTCGACTGGGTCGATGACCCGGACAGCCGCGTCGACGTCGTCCGTACCGCCCTGGACGACCTGCGGGGGATGCTGCGCATGGGACGCCGATGGCTCGCCGGAGCGCTGCGGGTGCAGGTGCCGTCGCGGCGGCTGCCCGCCGGGATGCGGGCGCAGGTGCCGAGCTTCGCCGTCATCGGGCTGGTCAGCACGATCGCCCAGCTCGTCCTGTACGGGCTTTTGCGGCTTCTCATGCCGGTCGTTCTCGCGAATGTGGTCTCCTATTTCCTCGCCGCCATCGCCAACACGGCCGCGAACCGGCGGTTCACCTTCGGCGTGGTCGGCACCCGGCGGATCGTCCGGCACCAGCTCGAAGGCGGGGTCGCGTTCCTCGTGGGACTCGGCGTGAGCACCCTCGGGCTGTTCGCGGTGCACGCCGCGTGGCCGCACGCGTCGCGGTTCGTCGAACTGGCCGCGCTGCTGGCCCTGAACCTGTTCGCCGCGGCGATCCGCTTCGCGCTGCTGCGCGCGTGGGTGTTCCACCCGCGGCGGACGCCGGACCTGGAAGAGGAGACCCGATGAGTGTCCTTTCGCCACACCGCGCCGCCCCCGCGGTGGACGCCGAACCCGCCCCCGCGCGGCGCTCCGGCGACCCGTGGTGGACCCGGGGGGCGCTCGGGGGCGTGCTGCTCCTCGCGGCCCTCCTGTACGGCTGGGGCCTGTCGGGCTACGCCAACGAGTACTACTCCGCCGCGGTGCGCAGCGGCACGGAGAGCTGGAAGGCGTTCTTCTTCGGCTCGCTGGACTCCGCGTCGTTCATCACCGTGGACAAGCCGCCGATGGCACTGTGGGTGCAGGAACTGACCGCACGGGTCATCGGGTTCGGGAGCTGGAGCCTGCTGCTGCCCGAAGTCGTCATGGGCGTCGCCGGGGTCTTCGTGCTGTATGTGACGGTGCGCCGCGTCTTCGGCCCGGTCGCCGGGCTGGTGGCCGCACTCGTGATGGCGCTGACCCCGATCACGGTCGCGATCAACCGGGACAACAACCCCGACACGCTGCTGGTGCTGTTGCTGCTGCTCGCGGCGTGGGCGTGCCAGCGCGCCGTCGAGTCGGGCCGGCTGCGCTGGCTGCTCGCGTCGGCGTTCTTCCTGGGCTGCGGCTTCAACACCAAGATGCTCCAGGCGTACCTGCTGCTGCCGGCGCTGGCCCTCGTCTACCTGCTGTTCGCGCCGGGCGGCCGGCTGCGCCGCGTGTGGCACCTCCTGGCGTCCGGGGTCGTCCTCGCGCTATCCAGTTTCTGGTGGATGGTCGTGGTAGACCTCATTCCGGCCTCCTCCCGCCCGTACATCGGCGGCAGCACGGACGGCACGGTCTGGGACCTGGTGATCGGCTACAACGGCCTCGGCCGGGTCACGGGCAACGAGGGCGGCGGCCCGGGCGGAGGCCGGGGCGGCCCGGGTGGGGGCCAGGGCGCGAGCTTCGCGGGCGCGTCCGGGCTGGGCCGGCTGTTCAACGACACGGTCGGCGGCCAGATCTCGTGGCTGCTGCCATTCGCGGCCCTCGTGCTGGTCGTGGGCGTGGTGACCTTGTGGAAGCGCCCGCGCACGGACCTCGCGCGGGCCGCCGTCGTGCTGTGGGGCGGCTGGCTGGTGGTCCACTTCGTCATCTTCAGCTTCTCCGACGGCACGATGCACCCGTACTACACGACCGCCCTCGCCCCGGCCGTGGGCGCACTGACCGGAATCGGCGGCACCCTGTCACTACGGGCGTACCGATCCTCGAGCCGCCGCCACGACGCGGCGTTCACCGGTGACGCCTCAGACGGGACGCTGGGCGGGAACGTTTCGGACGCGGCGCTGAGCCTCGGTTTCCCGGACCCGGCACCGGCCCGGCACGGCTCGGGCGGGGCACTGCGTGGCGACGCCTCAGACGCGGCACTCACCGGGAGTTCCCCGGACACGACACCGACCGGGCACGGCTCGGGCACAGCGCCGCGTGGCGACGCCTCAGACGCGGCACTCGCCGGGAGTTCCCCGGACACGGCACCGACCGGAGACGGCTCAAGCGGGGCACTGCGCGGCGACGCCTCGACCGCGGCGCTCACCGAGAATTCCCCGGACCCGGCACCGACCGGGCACGGCTCGGGCATGCCGCCGGGTGGGTACGCCTCAGAGGTGGCGCCGGCCGAAGGCGCTTCCGGCGCGGCACTGAGCGTCCACCGTCGGACCTCCGCGAGTGCACCGGACACCGATCCGGCGGTACGGGCCGGGCGCACCGAAGATGGCTGGGCCGACGACGGCCGGACGGTGGACGTCCGGGGTCGGGCCGGTCAGGGTGAGCCGGCTCGCACCGGCGGCGCATTCGGACCGGGCGTCTCTGCCCACGACGGATACGGCCGGTGGAGCTCGGTCGCGTGGAGCTGGTCGCTGCCGCTGGGCGTCGCCGTCACGGGCGGCTGGTCGTTCGCCCTGCTGCGGCGGACGCCGAGCTGGAACCCCTGGCTGTCGTGGACGGTGCTCACACTGACCGTGCTGGCGGTCGCAGGTTTGGTGGTGGCTCTCATCGGCGGCGCCTCCGGGCCGGGCCGGCGCGCTCCCCGCCACTCTCCGGCAGCTGCCCGACCGGGCACGGATCCGGCCGCCGCACGACCGGCGGCCGCCCACGGTCCAGCGGCGACGGTCGAACCCGGTCTGAACGGCCCATCCGCGTCGGCCACAACGCCCGGCTCCGCCCCGAACGGCCGGTCAACGTCGACAGCTGGATCCGCTCCAGACGGCCGGTCGACGCCGGCCACAACAGCTGGATCCGCCCCAGACGGCCCGTCAACGTCGACCACAACAGCTGGATCCGCCCCAGACGGCCGGTCGACGCCGGCCACAACAGCTGGATCCGTCGCGGACGGCTCGTTGGCGTCGGCCCCTGTCTGGCCCTCATCCAGCGAGGCTCCCGCATCCTCATCTGGCGCGGCGGGTCCGACGACCTCGTCGGCGTCGGGCGGGTCCGACCGCACCGGCGGCTCCGTGAAGGCGGGCCTGCGGTCGAGGCTGGGCCGGGTGGCCGCGGTCGCCGCGATCGTCGGCATGGTCGCGGGCCTGGCCGGCCCAGCGGCGTACGCGGTCTCCGCCGCCGCGTCCAGCTCCAACGGCACGAATCCCCTCGCGGGTCCGTCGGGCGGCTTCGGGATGTTCGGCGGCCCGGGGATGCGTGGCGGCAACGGCCGGATTCCGGCGGGCGCGCGGCGGGCGATGGAGGACCTGTTCCCCGGCGGCATGCCGCCGGGCGGAGCCGGTGGTTCTGGCAACTCAGGCGCGCCGGGCATGCCGGGCCAAGCGCCCGGCGGCGGTACGGGCCGGCCCAACGGCGGACAGGGCGGCTTCCCCGGCGGAGGCGGAGGCTTCCCGGGACGGAGCGGCGGCTCCCCCGGCGGAGGCGGCCCGGGCGGCGAGGCGAGCACTCAGCTCATCTCGTACCTGCAGAAGAACCGCGGCGGCGCCACCTGGCTCCTCGCGGTGTCCAGCGCCATGAGCGCGTCGTCGATCATCATCAAGACCGGTGAGCCGGTCATGGCCATGGGCGGCTTCACCGGTAGCGATCCGGCGATGACCGTGTCGAAGCTCCAGCAGTACGTGAAGAGCGGGAAACTGCGCTTCGTGATGGTGGGCGGAGGCGGCCCGCCCGGCGGCAGCTCGGACGTGACCTCCTGGGTCACCAAGAACTGCCAGGCCGTGAAGGCATCGGAGTACGGCGGGACGTCGACCTCGTCGTCGCAGCAGCAGAACTCCCAGGGGCTCTATCGCTGCACCTGAGGGGCTTCTCCACCCCGCCGTCCCGCTGGGCGGCGCCCGGCCGGCACCATGCCGCCTGAGCGCCGCCCAGCCGACGTATTACCGGACCCGGAATCACCTCAGCGTCCCCACGCGCGAGGCCTTCCCCCGACACCGCTCCACCCGAACGACCGCCCTGCCCGACGACCACCGCGTGTACGGCCTGAACACGCTCGATCGGCGCACCGGCTACAGGCGGCTCCAGGACGATCTCGCTGCGCTGTTCAGGCGGAACGGAATTGCGTCGACACGCGCGAACACGGTCCGCGACCGACCGTTTACTATTTTGACACACCGCCTTTGTGACCGGCACGCCGATCGCTTCGTCGCAGGTAAACACGATCGCTTCGTGGCCGCATCCGGTCAACGCCGGGGAAGGTCAAGTAAAGAGCACGTCACACGCTCATGACGACTGGTCACCTACCCCCAGGTTTCTCGTCCATGGGACTTCTCACCATCGGCGACGACCATTAGCATCGCAGCACTGAACACCGTGGGCAGAAGGGTGCCGACGATGGCGGGACTTTTGTTTGACAACCCGTTCTATGGAAAGCTCGCCCAGGCTGTAAATGGCGTCAGGAAGGACGCCATTGATCTTGAACGAATGCTCAACAGATCGTTCGAGACGGCTCAACGAGCACAGCTGAACGCGGGCTACGAGAACAACGTGGACACCCAGCGCAGACAGCTCCGGTGGGCTCTCATCAGCATTGTCCAGGCTGCTGAGGACGCCCTGCAGAACACCCCGACGAAGGTCACGGCCGAGGAAGCCGCCGTCGGAGGCAAGGGCCCGTACGGCGCACCGAGTTTCTGGTGACCGTCCGAGCTCACCCGCCGAGCCCGCCGACCAGCCGAAAGTAACGGTGGCGTCCCTCGGGGGAGCGAGCCGCCGGCGGCCCACCGTCATCCGCCAACGACACGTACGGCCGGCGAAACGCACGCTCGCCTGGACGCCGGTTTCGGCGGCAACCCGCGAAGGCCGGTGCGGAGGTCCGGCGGGGTCGACGCCGAGTCCGACGGCAACCCAAAGGCCAATGCGGGTCCGGCGGGGTCGGTGCCGGTTTCGGCGGGGACCTGCGGAGGTCGGGGCGGGGTTTCAGCGTTTCTGACCGATGGGTCGGTCATCGGCGGAAGCCGACATCCGGCCATGCCGGGGTGGAAAGGCCGAAGGCGCCCCAGTTCACCAGGGACTGGCGCGTCGGGACGATCTGCGGGCGTTGGTACAAGGTCACCGAGTGCACCTCATTCCAGATCAGCCGGTCGGCTTCGTTCGCGTATCGGCGGGCTTTCGCCGGGTTCAGTTCCTCCGTGGCCCGGTCGAGAAGGGTGTCGATCGGCGCGGAGCCGATTCGGGCGACGTTCTGCCGGACATCGTTTCCGTGTGGTCTGCCGTAGATCGGCCCCAGGTTGGAGATGGGGAACGGGCCGCCGATCCAGGAGAACGGTGCGAGGTCGTACGCGCCCGGAATGAGATAGCGGTCGAAGAAGTCGCTGTCGGGCACCGGCCGCAGTTCCACCCGTACACCCACGCGGCCCAGCATGACCTGGATCAGTTCACCGCTCTGGCGGCCGGTCGCCGCGCTCGCCGGGTAGACATAGCGCAGCGTCAGCGGGCGGCCGTTTGTCAGCCGGGTCGGGCCGCGCGTTCGCCGGCCTGCCTGGTCCAGCAGACGTCCGGCAGCCGCCGGATCGTAGGTGCCGAGGTCGCCCGCGTTGTCCTGGTAGCCCTCCTGGGTGTTGACGAAGGCGTGATCGTTCAGGAGGCGTACCGGCCAGTCCAGGCCGGCCAGCGCCGATCGGGCGAGCGCGCGGCGGTCGATGGCCATCGCCACGGCCCGGCGTACGTTCGCGTCGGCCAGGGCGGGGGCCGCGCCGTTGAACGTGAGCTGGCTGAAGTCCGGGCCGGCCGCCCGGCGGACGACCGTGCCGGGGACCTGCCGCGCGCGCCGGTACGCCGCGGCGTCCGCGCCCGCGTCGAACGCGTCGATCTCACCGCTCGCGAACGCCCCCGGCATGGCGTCGCGCGCGAGGTACCGGAAGACGACGCGGTCGAGCCGGGCCCGGGGCCCCCACCAGCGGGTGTCACGGACGATCGTGATGGCCTGGGCGGTGTGGTCGATGCCCTCGGGCCGGAACGGACCGGCGGTGACCGGAAGCCGGTCTGACCACGCACGGTCCCAGGCCGACGGGTCGCCGATCGTCTCGGCCGGGTACAGCGGGCTGAACAGGCTCCGCCACTCCCCGAACGGCCGGTCGAACGTCACCACGACCTGCCGGTCGTTCACCCCGCGGGCGACCTGCCGAATCCGGTCGTACCCGGTGGAAGTGGTGATCTGGTACGCGCCGTCGCGGCCGCGGCAGGCGCGCCACAGCGCACGGAAATCGCGGTAGCCGAGTGGTGTGCCGTCGGACCAGCGGGCCTTCGGGTTGAGATCGTAGGTGACGACCTGTCTCGGCTTCCTGCGGGTGACCTCCGCGCGCACCAGGTAGGACGGGTCGGCGGCGACCCTCCCCCGCTGGTCGGAGCGGAACAGCCAGGGCATCAGCGCGCCGAGGATCCGCGCCGTGTCGAGGTCGGCGCCGCCCAGGTGCCAGTAGTTCCACTGGGTGGGAAACTCCGTAGTCGCCAGCCGCAGCGTGCCCCCGTCCCGTACGCGTTCACGCGGCGTCGGGGCGATGTCGTACGCGCCGATCGGGGACAGCGGCCTCGCGGGCCCATGCACCGGCGCACATGCGGTGGTGAGCAGCAAGAGCAGCACGACCGACGCGGATCTCCGCCTCGGCGACCCGAAGCCACCCACGAGCCGGCCGAGGACCACCAGAAACGGCCGGCGTTCCGACGCGACTCCAAGCCGTCGCCACGGCATGCACACGGACGTGAACAGCAAGAACAGCCCGACCGACACGGACCTCAGCCCCGACGACCCGAAGCCACCCACGAGCCGGCCGAGGACCACCAGAAACGGCCGGCGTTCCGACGCGACTCCAAGCCGTCGCCACGGCATGCACACGGACGTGAACAGCAAGAACAGCCCGACCGACACGGACCTCAGCCCCGACGACCCGAAGCCACCCACGAGCCGGCCGAGGACCACCAGAAACGGCCGCCAATCCGACGAGGCTCCAAGCCGTCGCGACGACGTGCGCAGTAAGGACAGCGCGAGCGGTGGGGGTCTCATCGCGGTTCTCCTTGGCCGGGGAAGTGGCAGGCCACGGCGTGGTCGGGGGCGAGATGGCGGAGGGCGGGATCCTGCTCGGCGCATCGGCGGCGGCCCGGTGCCGCCAGTGCCGGGAACACCGGGCAGTGGGGGCGGAACGGGCAGCCGCCGCGTGGGTCGGGTGGCGGATCCCCTACCGCCCGGCCGGGCCACGGACCCTCTACCGCCCGGCCGGGCCGCGAATCCCCTACCGCCCGGCCGGGCCGCTCACGGGGTGGAGGCGAAGGCGGGACGGCGTCGAGGAGTGTCCGGGTGTACGGGTGGGCGGGTGTGCCGTACACCGCGCCGGCGTCGCCGAGCTCCACGATGCGTCCGCGGCGCATGACGGCGACGCGGTCGGCCAGCAGGCGGAGGACGGCCAGGTCGTGCGCGGCGATCACGTAGGCCAGGCCCAGGCGGGTCTTCAGGCCGCGCAGCAGTGCGACGACGCCGGCCTGGGTGGAGACGTCGAGAGCCGAGAACGGTTCGTCGAGCAGCAGGAGCCGCGGGTCGAGGGCGAGCGCACGGGCGATGCCGACGCGCTGACGCTGCCCGCCGGACAGTTCGTCCGGCCGGCGCGCGGCATGCGCGGGGTCGAGCCCGACGAGGTGCAGGAGGTCGGGGACGCGGGCGGCGATCTCCGACCGGCGGCGGCCGTGCGCGCGGAGTGGTTCGGCGAGGATGGCGCCCGCCGTCATGCGCGGATCGAGGGCGTGGTCCTGGAAGACCAGTTGCAGGTCGCGGCGGAGTTCGCGGCGTTGCGCGGCGGACAGGCTCGCGGCGTCACGGCCGAACACCACGCCGGTACGGAGGGCGGCGATCTCCTTGAGCGTGGTCGTCTTGCCGCACCCGGACTCGCCCACCAGGCCCAGCGCCTCGCCCGCCCGGACGTCGAAGCCGACGCCGTCGACGGCACGCATCCGCCGCCGCGCCACGCCTCGGGCCGGATACTCCTTGACCAAACCGTGAACCGCGAGGACGGTCGGTGCGTTCGCCCTGCCGCCCGTATGGCCGAGGCGGGGAACGGAGCGGAGCAGCGCGGGGGCCGCACGGGGCATGGAAGGGCCGGTCAAGGCCGTCGCGGCCGGGCCGATCCGGGCCGTACGGCCCGCGCGCATCACCATGATCCGGTCGGCTCGCTCGACGGCGAGCCCGAGGTCGTGGGTGATGAGGATGAGGGCCGCGCCCGTACGGCGCTGAACGGTCCGGAGGGTGTCGAGGACACGGGCCCGCACCGGCGGGTCGAGACCGGCGGTCGGCTCGTCGGCGACGATCACGTACGGGTCGGCGGCCATCGCCACGGCGATCATCGCCCGGCGGCTCTGGCCGCCTGAGAGCTGATGCGGGTATGCGCGGGCGACCGCGGCGGCGTCCTGGATGCCGGCGAGGCGCAGCAGCCCGACCGCCCGCGCGGCCGCCGCGCGCCTGGACACGCGGCGGTGGGCACGGACCGCCTCGGCGATCTGCGCGCCGATCCGGTGGACGGGAGTGAAGGCGGGGTCCTGGAAGACCAGCGCGATCTCCTTGCCGCGGACGGCGGCGAGGTCGCGTTCGGGTAGGCCGAGGAGCTCGCGCCCGCGGAGCCGTACCGAGCCCTGGACTCGCGCGGACGCGGGCAGCAGACCGGCGAGGGCCAGGGCGGTCGCGGACTTGCCGGCGCCGGACTCGCCGACGACGGCGAACACCTCTCCCGGCGCCACCCCGAACGCCACGCCCCGCACCGCGCGAACCCCGCCCGCGAACGTGACGCCCAACCCCGACACCTCCAAGACCGCGGTCATGCCGGCCTCCGAAGAACGTCACGCAACCCATCACCGACAAGCGTGACGGCGAAGACGAGAAGAACGAGCACGGTCACCGGAGGCAGGAACAGCCAGGGGAAGGCCCCGGCCGACGGTGCGCCGTCCGCGATGACCGTGCCCAGCGAGACGTCGGGCGGTCGGGCCCCGAAGCCGAGGTAGGACAGGCTGGTCTCGGCGATGACGGCCGTGCTGACGTTGAGGGTCACGTCCACGATCAGCAGCGGGGCCAGGTGGGGGACGATGTGCCGGAGGATGATCGCCACCGGCCGCACGCCGAGGAGGCGGGCGGCGAGAACGTACTCCCGGTCGCGCAGGGAGAGGGTCATTCCCCGGACGACGCGCGCGGTGACCATCCACATGAAGGCGGCCAGCAGCGGCGCGAGGACCGGCAGGCCCGCGCCGTGGAGCGCCGGGGCCAGCGTCGCGACGACGAGGAGCGGCGGCAGGACGAGGAGCAGTTCGGCGATGCCCGTCAGCCCGCGGTCGGCCCAGCCGCCGAAGTATCCGGCGACGGCACCCGTCACCGTCGCCAGCCCGGTCGCGGGGACGGCCACGAACAGGCCGGTGACCAGCGACGCGCGCAGCCCCCGCAGCGTCAGAACGTACATGTCCCGGCCGGTCTGCGTCGTCCCCAGCCAGTGACGGGCGGACGGCGGACGGCGGAACGCGGTGAGGTCCACGGCGTCCCACCTCCACGACGTGAGGTACGGCCCGGCGAACGCGAGGACCAGCAGCACACCGAGCAGACCGAGGCCCAGCCGCACCCGAACAGCGCCGACCCGTCGTCGGCCCGGCACCCTCCGATGGGCCGGGAACCGCCGGTGCCTCCCGCTCCGGCCCGAGACGGTCCGCCCTCCCGGAACCTCGGCCGCGTCGGCAGGCCCGCCGAGACTCCTCGGCCCGCCGGCGGTGGAGGGAGCGACCGCCACGCCTTCGATTTCCCCGCCGTGCCCGGTCACCAGGCGCCCTCTTCCTCGTGGCCACCGCTTCGTCGCTCGCGGCACTGTGGGGCGAGTGCCGGCGGGCCCACGACGGACCCGGCTCCATCGCCGCGCCGGCCGTGCGCACGCTTCTCACCGGAGGATCCGGCCGGGAGTGTCATGGCCGGGCCCGGGGGTCCAGGGCCGGGTGGGCCAGGTCGGCGAGGAGGCCGACGAGGGCGACCGTCATCGCCGTCGCGCAGCCGCAGGCGGCGACCGCGTTCACGTCGTCGGCCGCGATCGAGTCGATCAGCCACTCGCCCAGCCCGTGCCAGGCGAAGATCTTCTCCGTGACGGCCGTGCCGGTCAGCAGGGCGGCGAAGCCGTACGCCGCGAAGGTCGTCATCGGTGCCAGCGTCACGCGCAGGGCGTGGCGGCGTAACACCGTGCGCCGGCGCAGGCCCCGGGCCAGCGCCGCGCGGACCCAGTCCGAACTCAGCGCGTCGAGCATCAGTCCGCGCTGGTAGCGGGCGCACATCGCGGCCTGGCCGAGCGCGAGCACGGTGGCGGGCAGGAGCAGATGACGCAGCCGGTCGGCGGCCGCCCCCGCGGCGCCGGGGGTGTACTCGCCGGTCCACGCGAAGACCGGCGTGCCGGTCCAGGCGTTCACGCCCTGGGCGGCCGTCTGGAGCAGCACCGCCAGGGCGAACGCCGGGACCGCCATCGTCACCAGCGCGCCTGCGGTGATCAGGCGGTCGAGCACGCCCCGCGGACGGGACGCCCCCACGGCGCCCAGCAGCACTCCTCCGGCCCAGCCCACCCCGCCGCCCGCCGCGACGAGACGCAGGCTGGCCCCCGCCCGCCGGAGCAGCTCGCCGCGCACCGGCATGCCGTCGAGCGTCGCGCCGAAGTCGCCGCGCGCCACCCTCGACGCCCAGGCCGCATAGCGCCGGGCCGGCGGCACGCGATCGTCGAGCCCCAGCGACGACAGCCGGGCCGAGACCGCCGCGCGGGGCGGTCTCGGGCTCCGGCTCTCCAGCGAGGCGCGCGGGTCGAGGGCGAGCGTGGCGGCGAAGTAGGCGAGGCTCGCCCCGGCGACGGCGATCACCATCCGGCCCAGGCAACGGCGCAGCACGACCAGAACCTCCCGCAGCGACGGACATCGACTGCGGAAAGTTATCGCAAAGTCACGCTATGACAACAGCCGGCGACAAACCCTGTGGACGACTCAGTCGAGCAGGAACGCCGCGACCTCCGCCCGCTGGGCCCGCTCCGAACCGTCGAACGCCGCCAGCCACTGCGCGCGCTTGTAGTACCGGTGCAGCACGTGTTCCCAGGTGAAGCCGATGCCGCCGTGCCCCTGGATGGCGTTCTCGCAGGCGAACACCGCGGCGGATCCGGCCAGCGCCTTGGCGGCCAGGCACGCCTGCCGGGCCATCTCGTCGTCCTCCGAGACGCACCACGCCGCCCAGTAGGCGAGCGACCGCGCCTCCTGCAACCGCACGTAGACGTTCGAGGCCTTGTGCGACACCGCCTGGTACACGCCGATCGGCTTGCCGAACTGCTCGCGCTCCTTGGCGTAGGCGACGAGCAGGTCCAGCGCCCGCTGCGCCACACCGACGCCCTCCAGTGCCAGCGCCGCGTAGGCGCGGTCGCGGATACGGCCGAGCAGGACGCGCGCCTCCTCGCCGGAGGCCAGAGCCCGCGCCGGCGCGGAGGAGAAGCGCACGTCCGCCACCCGCCGCGTGCCGTCGATGGTCGGATGCGGCGTCACCTCTGCGTCGGCCGCCTCCACCGCGTACAGCCCGTCGGCCGCGACGACGACGAACAGGTCGGCCACCGCACCGTCGGGCACCAGCGTCTTGACGCCGGTCAGGCGCCCGTCGGCGACCGACGTCTCGACCGGGTCCAGCAGCGCCTGTGGACGCCCCGGCTCGGCCCACGCGAGCGTCGCCCTCAACGTGCCCGACGCGATCCGCTTGCCCGTGTCGGCGTCCAACGCGGGCGCGGCGAGAGCGACGGTCGAGAAGTACGGCGCGGGCAGCGGCCGGTGACCGGTCTCCTCGAACAGCACGGCCTGGTCGAGGAAGGTCAGGTCCTGGTCCAGCCAGCCCATCGAGGCGAGCTTCGGCCAGACGTCCTCGTCGACGCCGGTCGAGGAGTCGGCGATCTCGGCCAGGCGCGCGTCGTCGTACCGGGAGGCCAGGAACTCGCGGGCGAAGCCGCGGAGCTGCTCCTGTTCTTCGGAGAACGCGAAGTCCATCGGTCAACGTCCCTTCGGCAGGCCGAGGACGCGCTCGGCGATGATGTTGCGGAGGATCTCCGACGTGCCTGCCTCGATCGTGTTGCCGCGCGAGCGGAGCTGCCAGTACTGCCAGAAGCCGTTCCAGGGCGCCTCGTCGGAGACCAGGCCGGTCAGCCCGAACAGCGACTGGGCGAGCGAGGTCAGCCGCTGGTTCGCCTCGCTCCAGGCCAGCTTGACGCCCGAGCCCTCCGGCCCGGGGATGCCCGTCTCCAACAGCGTGGTCAGCGACCGGTAGTTGGTGAAGCGCAGCGACTGCATCTCGATCCACTCGCGCGCGACGGCGTCACGGATCACCGGGTCGTCGGCGGGACGGCGGCCGTCCGGACCGGGCTCCTTGACCAGCTTGATCAGCTGGTTCACCATCCGCTCCAGCTCGGCGGAGAGCGCGAAGCCGAGCGTGCCGCGCTCGTGCAGCAGCGTGGTCATCGCGACCTTCCACCCGTCACCGGGCGAACCTAGGATCGACGAGCGCGGCACTCGTACGTCGTCGAAGAAGATCTCGTTGAACTCCGGGTCGCCGGTGATCTGCACCAGCGGCCGTACGGTCACGCCCGGAGCGTGCATGTCCACGATGAGGTACGACAGACCGGCGTGCTTGGCCGCCGACGGGTCGGTACGGACGACGAGGATGCAGAAGTCGGCCTTGTGCGCGTAGGAGGACCAGACCTTCTGCCCGTTGACCACCCAGTGGTCGCCGTCGAGGACCGCGCTCGTACGGCCGGAGGCCAGGTCGGAGCCGGAGCCGGGTTCGGAGAAGCCCTGGCACCAGATCTCCGACCCGTCCAGCAGCGGTCGCAGGTACCGCTTCTTCTGTTCCGGAGTGCCCCAGGCGATGATCGTCGGCCCGGCCATGTTGAGGCCGATCACTCCCGGATGGCCGGGGGCGTTGGCCCGCGACATCTCCTCCAGGTAGATCGCCTGGTACGTCGGCGACAGCCCGCGCCCGCCGTACTCCGAGGGCCAGGTCAGCCCGACGTACCCGGCCTTGTAGAGCTCGCCGCCCCAGCGCCGCAGCGCGTCGAAGTCGCCCCGGCCCCCTTCGAGCGGCCGGCCGGCCCAGTGTTCGGAGAGCCAGGCGCGGAGCTCCGCGCGGAACGCGGCCTCCTCCGGCGTGTCGTGAAAGTCCACTCTGGGGCCTCCCTCAGATACCGATCGCCCGGCAGTACAGCCGGGTGAGCTGCTCCACATCGCCGTCGTCGTGCGGCCGCCCGAGCACGAACCAGGTGTACGCGGTGCGCCCGATCATGGTGGCGAGCGCCACCGCGGCCGTACGGGGGTCGACGTCGGCCGGCACCAGACCGGCCTCCTGCCAGCCCCGGATCGCGCGCTCCTGGCGGTCGTAGAACACACCCCAGGCCCGCAGGTACGTCTCGCGCATGGCCGGGGAGAAGGTCGCGACCTGCTCGAACACCGCCATGAGCCGGGCGTTCCTGCGGTACGCGCGCAGGTAGGCGCGGTTGGCGCGGGCGATGCGCGCCTCGGGTCCGTCGCCGTCCAGTGGCTCGGCGCGCATGACCGTGAGCAGGCCGCGCAGCATCTCGTCGATCAGCTCGGCGAAGATCGCGTCCTTGTCGGCGAAGTGGGTGTAGAAGCTGCCGTACGCGACGCCGGCCCGGTCGCAGATCTCGCTGATCCTGGCGTCGAGGAAGCCGCGCTCCTCGAACACCTCGCGGGCGCCGCGGAGGAGCGCGGCCCGGGTCCGCTCCGCTCGTGCCTGCCGCTTGACCTGGGTCACGCGGACATCATAACCGAAACCGATTCGGTAATCGCCCGAGGAAGCCCGTCACCGTTGAGGATCAGACCTCCGGTACGGAGGGCTCGCCGGGGCGTGGAGTGTTCATCAGAACGGCGAGGATCACCGCGGCGACCGCGAGGATCACGGCCGCCGTCAGGAAGCCGCGGGTGAAGCCGTGCGCCAGCCCGGCCCTGAGAAGGCGGGGGTCGTGCCCGTGCGCGCGCAGGTAGCCGGAGGTCGCGCTGGTCGCGATCGTGTTGAGCAGCGCGACGCCGATCGAACCGCCGACCTGCTGGGCGGTGTTCGCGGCGGCCGAGGCGACGCCGGAGTCGCGGGCGGCCACCTCATGGGTGGCGTAGTTCATCGCCGGGGCCATGACCAGGCCCATGCCCAGGCCCACCAGAAGCTGCGCGGGCAGTACCCCGGAGGCGTACGAGGTGGTGACGTCGAGGCGGACCAGCCAGGCGAGACCCGCCGCGGCGAGGAGCAGTCCCGGCGCCATGAGGACGCGGGGCGGCACTCGGGGCAGCAGGCGGGAGGCGACGCCGCCGGCCGAGACCAGCACGGCCGCGGTCAGCGGCAGGAAGGCCACGCCGGTGCGGACCGGCGAGTACCCCCTGACCACCTGCAGGTGGTACGTGAGCAGCAGGAGCGTGCCGAACATCGCGATCATCGCCACGGCCACGCCCAGGTACGCCCCGCCCCGCGTACGGTCCCAGACGACCCGCATCGGCAGCAGCGGGCGCGCCACCCGGCTCTCCACCGCCGCGAACACCGCGAGCAGCGCGACGCCCCCGGCCAGCAGGCCGACGACGGACGCGGAGCCCCAGCCGTCGGACTCCGCCCGGCTGCACCCGTACACGACGGAGACGAGCCCGCCCACGGCGAGGACCGCGCCGGGAACGTCGAGGCGCGCCCGGCCGGAGCCGCGGTCGGCCGGCAGGACGTACCAGCCGAACGCGGACAGCACGGCGATCGGGACGTTCACGTACAGGCACCAGCGCCAGTCCAGGTACTCGGTCAGCAGTCCGCCGAGGATCAGGCCGATCGCACCTCCGCCCGCCGCGATCGCCCCGAAGACGCCGAACGCCCTGGCCCGCTCGCCGGGCCGGGTGAAGGTCACCGCGAGCAGCGAGAGCGCCGTGGGCGCGAGCAGCGCGCCGAACGCGCCCTGACAGGCCCGCGCCGCCAGCAGCACTCCGAAGCCGGGCGCCGCGCCGCCGAGGGCCGAGGCACCGGCGAAGCCGAACAGGCCGACGAGGAAGACGCGGCGGCGCCCGGCGTAGTCGGCGATCCGGCCGCCCAGCAGGAGCAGCCCGCCGAACGCCAGCGTGTACGCGGTGATGATCCACTGCCGATCGCCGTCGGACACGCCGAGGTCGTGCTGGGCCGAGGGCAGCGCGATGTTCACGATCGTGACGTCCAGCACGATCATCAGCTGGGCCAGGCAGATGAACACCAGCGCGACCCAGCGGCGGCGCCCGAGGTCCTCGGGTCCCTTCGTCGGGCGCGTCTCGGCGACGTCCGCAGAGCGCCGTTCCATGACAGCCTCCAAAAAACCGGATGTTCGTTCTCTTTTATGGCGACCGTCGCACCACCGTGGCGACTTGTCAAGAACGGACGTTCGTTTTAAATTTGACCCCATGCCTCGAGTCAGTGACGAGCACCTCGAACGCCGGCGGCAGCAGATCCTCGACGCCGCCCGGCACTGCTTCATCCGCAAGGGCTTCCACTTGACGTCCATGCAGGACGTCTTCGCCGAGTCGGGGCTGTCGGCCGGGGCCGTCTACCGCTACTTCAAGAGCAAGAACGAGATCATCCATGCGATCGCCACCGAGCGGCAGGGCAGCGCGGTCCAGCTCCTCGAGACGATCGTCAAGGAGGATCCGCTGCCGCCGTTCGAGGAGATCATCGAGCGGTTCCTGACTTTGGTGCAGTCGATGCTCGACGACGACGGCGCCCTCCGGGTGGCGCCGCAGGTCTGGGCCGAGGCCCTGCACGATCCGACGTACCGCGAGATCGTCTCCGTGCTGTTCGCCGGCGTACGGTCCTCGTGGACGTCGCTGGCCGTCCGCATGCACGACGCCGGGCGGCTGCCCGAAGACGCCGATCCCGAGGCCATGGGCGCGACGCTGATGTGCCTGATGCCGGGATTCGTCATGCAACGCCTGCTGGTGGGCGATGTCGACGCGGCGGCCGTGACCGCGGGCATCCGGGCCCTGACGGGCGCGCGCTGAGCCTAGAGGCGCAGGTCGCCCTCGGCGACCAGGACGGCCGGACCGCGCAGGAAACTCGTCTCCCCGTCCAGCGTCACCGTGAGCACGCCGCCGAGGACCGCGACCTCCCAGGTGCCCTCCGTACGGCCCTCCGCGTGCGCGGCGGCGACCGCCGTCGCGACCGCTCCCGTGCCGCACGACCGGGTCTCCCCCGAGCCGCGCTCGTGCACGCGCATCTCCACCCGGCCCTCACCCGCCGGGCGGAACAGCTCCACGTTGACGCCCTCGGGGAAGAAGCCGGCGTCCACCCCGGGCGCGCGGGACAGGTCGAGGCCGGACACCGGCTCGGTGATCGCGCAGGCCAGGTGGGGGTTGCCCATCGAGACGCCCAGGCCCTCGTACACGCGCCCGGACACGGTCGCCCGGCTGCTCCCGAGGATCTTCGGCGCGCCCATGTCGACCGAGACGTCGCCGGACGCGCCCAGGCTCGCCGCGCGTACGCCGCCGCGCGTGGCGATCGGCAGGTCGCCCGGGGCGGCCAGGCCCGCGTCGACCAGGTAACGGGCGAACACGCGCACGCCGTTGCCGCACATCTCCGCGATGCCGCCGTCGGCGTTGCGGTAGTCCATGAACCACTCGGGATCACCGTCGCGGCCGAGCGCCTTGGAGCGGACGACCCGCAGCACCCCGTCGGCGCCGATCCCCGACCGCCGGTCGCAGATCGCGGCGACCAGTTCCGGCGTCAGGTCGAGCGCGCCGTCGGGGTCGGGCAGGATCACGAAGTCGTTCTCGGTGCCGTGCCCCTTCACGAATCGCATGCACCGATCGTATCCAGCGCGGACTCGACCGGCGTGTCGTACCCGATCCAGCGCACGCGCGGATCACGGCGGAACCAGGACTCCTGCCGGCGCGCGAACCGCCTCGTCGCGCGCACGGTCTCCTCCCGCGCCCGCTCCTCGCTCCACTCCCCCGCCAGGAACCGCAGCACCTGCGCGTAGCCGAGCGCGCGACTCGCGGTGAGCCCGTCCCGCAGCCCGTACGGCTCGAGGCGCCGGACCTCCTCCACGAACCCCGCCGACCACATCCGCTCCACTCGCACCGCGATGCGTTCGTCCAGCTCGGGGCGTGGCACGACCAGCCCGAGCTGGGTGGCGTACTCCTTGGCCTCGTCGTAGGACGGCATCGAGGCGCTGAACGGCCGCCCGGTCATCTCGATCACCTCCAGCGCCCGCACGACGCGCCGCCCGTTACTGGGCAGGATCGACGCGGCCGCCGCCGGATCACGCTCGGCGAGCCGCGCGTGCATCGCCGCCGGCCCCACCTCCGCGAGCGACGCCTCCAGCCGTGCCCGCAACTCCGGATCGGTGCCGGGAAAGTCCAGGTCGTCGATGACCGCGCGGATGTAGAGCCCCGACCCGCCGACCAGCAGCGGCACGCGGCCGCGGCCGTGGATCTCCACGATCGCCCGCCGCGCCATGCGCTGGTAGTCCGCGACGCTCGCGGTCTCGGTGACGTCCCAGACGTCGAGCAGATGGTGCGGGACGCCCCGCCGCTCCTGTTCGGTGAGCTTCGCCGTGCCGATGTCCATGCCGCGGTAGAGCTGCATCGAGTCGGCGTTGACGATCTCACCCCCGAGCCGCAGGGCGAGCTCCACCGCCAGATCGGACTTGCCCGCGGCAGTGGGCCCGACGACGGCGACGATGTTCGTCCCCGCGAGGTCGTCGTGCCTGATCGTTCGCGTCACATGCTAATTCTGGCCCCCCTCGGGTATGGCATCCGACACGACGGCATCGGCGGTCGATGCCCGGACCGGACCCCTAGGGGGATCAATGTCCATCGTGGACAAGGTGAAGGCGTTCCTGGGCCAGCACGGCGACCAGGTCGACAAGGTCGTCGACAAGGCCGGCGACATGATCGACGAGAAGACCGGCGGCAAGTACGCCGACAAGGTCGACAAGGCTCAGGAACAGGCCAAGAAGACGGCGACCCAGTGGGGCGAGGAGGGCCGGCACCAGCCACCGCCCCAGCCCTGATCACCGGTATACGGTCACCGGCAGGACGGCGCCGTCGGGGTCTCTTCGGGGCGGCCGATGGTCGGCATGCCGAGGGAGACGCCCTTCGGGGGCTCGGCCACGCGCCGTTCCCACGCGTCGCCGGCCGGAGTGTGTCTCACGTGGCGTACCGGGCCGTCGGCGACCAGGTGGTGCGGTGCGGCGTATGTGACGTCCACCGTGACCACGTCGCCCGGCCGGGCCGTCTCCTCGGCGGTGAAGTGGACGAGACGGTTGTCGGGCGCGCGGCCGGACATGCGGTGCGTGCGGTCGTCCTTGCGGCCCTCCCCCTCCGCGACCAGGACCTCCAGCGTGCGGCCGACCTGCTTCTTGTTCTCCGCCCAGGAGATCTCCTCCTGCAGCGCGACCAGCCGGTCGTACCGCTCCCGGACGACCTCCTTGGAGACCTGTCCGTCCATCGTCGCGGCCGGGGTGCCGGGCCGCTTGGAGTACTGGAAGGTGAACGCCCCGGAGAACCGCGCCTCGCGTACGACGTGGAGGGTCTGTTCGAAGTCCTCGTCGGTCTCGCCGGGGAAGCCGACGATGATGTCGGTGGTGATGGCGGCATCGGGGATCGCGGCGCGGACCCGCTCGATGATGCCGAGGTAACGCTCCTGCCGGTACGAGCGGCGCATCGCCTTGAGCACGCGGTCGGAGCCGGACTGCAGCGGCATGTGCAGCGACGGCATGACGTTGGGCGTCTCGGCCATCGCCGCGATCACGTCGTCGGTGAAGTCGCGCGGGTGCGGAGAGGTGAAGCGCACCCGCTCCAGGCCCTTCACCTCGCCGCAGGCGCGCAGCAGGCCCGCGAAGGCGCTCCGGTCACCGAACTCGGCTCCGTAGGAGTTGACGTTCTGCCCGAGCAGGGTGATCTCCAGGACGCCCTCGGCGACGAGCGCCTCGACCTCGGCGAGGATCTCGCCGGGCCGGCGGTCGGTCTCCTTGCCGCGCAGTGAGGGGACGATGCAGAAGGTGCAGGTGTTGTTGCAGCCCACCGAGATGGACACCCACGCGGCGTACGGGGACTCGCGGCGCGTCGGCAGGGTGCTGGGGAACGCCTCCAGCGACTCCTTGATCTCGACCTGCGCCTCCCGCTGCACCCGCGCGCGTTCGAGCAGGACCGGCAGCGACCCGATGTTGTGGGTGCCGAACACCACGTCGACCCAGGGCGCGCGGTCGACGATCGTGTCGCGGTCCTTCTGGGCGAGGCAGCCGCCGACGGCGATCTGCATGCCGTCGTGGCTCTCCTTGACCGGCCGCAGGTGGCCCAGGTTGCCGTAGAGCCGGTTGTCGGCGTTCTCGCGGACCGCGCAGGTGTTGAAGACGACGACGTCGGGCGTCGCGCCCTCGTCGGCGCGTGCGTATCCCGCGTCTTCGAGCAGCCCCGCGAGCCGCTCGGAATCGTGCACGTTCATCTGGCACCCGTACGTGCGGATCTCGTACGTGCGGGCGCGGTCGTCGAAAGTCGTGGGCGCGTTCATCTCAAGAAGAAAGGGTACGCGCGCCCGGCGCCCCGGCGGGACCCGCTGATCCACCGAACCGCGCCCATCAGGGGGAACGGGGAGGTACCACGGGCTAACAACGTGATCGGATCGGTATATCAACGACCTGGCGGCGTTCTTCGGATCACGTACGCTTTGCGGGCATGACCGACACCGGCAAGGCGGCCCAGGAGGCCGACGTGAGTGGCGGCGGACCGCTCGTCGTACTTGAGAACGTCAACAAGTACTTCGGTGAATTGCACGTCCTGAAGGACATCGATCTCACCATCCACCGAGGCGAGGTCGTGGTCGTGATCGGTCCGTCGGGGGGCGGCAAGTCCACTTTGTGCCGCACGATCAACCGGCTCGAGCCGATCGACGACGGGACCATTCGGATCGACGGGCATCTGCTGCCCGAAGACGGCAAGGAGCTCGCGCAGCTCAGGGCCGATGTCGGCATGGTCTTCCAGTCGTTCAATCTGTTCGCGCACAAGACGATCCTGCAGAACGTCACCCTCGGCCCGACGAAGGTGAAGAAGACGCCCGCCGCCGAGGCGGAGAAGTACGCGATGGAGCTTCTCGAGCGGGTCGGGATCGCGAGCCAGGCCGAAAAGTACCCGGCACAGCTCTCCGGCGGGCAGCAGCAGCGCGCCGCGATCGCGCGGGCGCTCGCCATGCGGCCCAAGGTGATGCTCTTCGACGAGCCCACGTCGGCGCTCGACCCGGAAATGATCAAAGAAGTCCTCGACGTCATGACCAATCTCGCCGCCGAGGGAATGACCATGGTCGTGGTGACGCACGAGATGGGCTTCGCCCGCGCGTCGGCCAACAAGGTGGTCTTCATGGCGGATGGCCAGATCGTCGAGGAGAACACTCCGGAAGAGTTCTTCACGAACGCCCAGAGCGATCGCGCGAAGGATTTCCTTTCCAAGATTCTGACGCACTGATTGTCATGAACGCGCCGGCAGCGCCCTCGCGCCGGCTCGAAAGCGAAGGAAGATCATGCGAGTACGTCATTTCGGTGTTGCCGTCGCCGCCCTGGCCGTCGCCACGATGGGCGTCACCGGCTGCGGTGCCAAGAAGGCCGGTTCGGTCGTCGACAAGGCCAAGGACCAGAAGAAGCTCACCATCGGCGTGAAGTTCGACCAGCCGAGCATCGGGCTGAAGAAGCCCGACGGCACCGTCGAGGGCTTCGACGTGGACGTGGCCAAGTACATCGCCGGCAAGCTGGGCGTCCAGGAGAAGAACATCACCTGGAAGGAAACGATCTCCGCCAACCGCGAGACGTTCCTCAAGAACGGCACCGACGACCTGGTGATCGCCAGTTACTCGATCACTCAGGCGCGCCTTCCGCTGGTCACCTTCGGCGGCCCGTACCTGGTGCCCCACCAGGACATCCTGGTCCGCGCCAACGACACCTCGATCAAGACGTTCGCCGACCTCAAGGGCAAGCGGGTCTGCCAGGTCGCCGGCTCCAACTCCTGGAAGAACCTCACCGAGGGCACCAACAAGTTCAACCAGAAGGTCGCGATCAAGCTCGTGCCGGCCAACGCGTACGAGGAGTGCATCACCAAGCTCAAGGGCGGCTCGCTCGACGCGGTCTCCACCGACAGCACCATTCTCGCCGGTTACGCCGCCCGCGAGGGTTCCTCGGTCAAGGTCGACAATGTGCCGTTCACCGACGAGAAGTACGGCGTCGGCATCAAGAAGGGCGACGTCAAGACCTGCAACGCCGTCAACAAGGCGATCACCGACATGTACTCCGACGGCACGGCCAAGAAGCTCATCGACAAATGGTTCACTCCGGAGGGCCTGCAGTTCGACACGACCAAGCCCCCGGCTTTCCAGGGCTGCAGCTGAACCGTAGCGACCCCGCGCGCCGGTGAGCCTTCGCGCTCACCGGCGCCGTTTCGATCCGGTGGAGACCCATGAATTTGCACGCGCTGCTGGACTTCGGTCCGCTGCAGCAGAATTTCGGCACCGTCCTGAAGGCGTTCTGGGGGACGATCCGGCTCGCCCTCCTGTCGGGCATCGGCTCGCTGATCCTCGGCACCGTGCTCGCCGCGATGCGGGTCTCGCCGACCCCGGTGCTGCGGGGGGCGGGCGCCCTGTACATCTACGTCTTCCGCAATACGCCGCTGACGCTCGTGCTGCTGTTCTGCAGCCTCGGCCTGAGCGACACGCTGCACCTGCAGATCTCCCACGACCCGAGCACGAACGGCTTCTGGCTGGCGACGATCGGCATGACGATCTACACGGCGTCGTTCGTCTGTGAGTCGCTGCGGGCGGGCATCAACACCGTGCCGCTCGGGCAGGCGGAGGCCGCCCGGTCGATCGGGCTCACCTTCACCCAGTCGCTGCGCCTGGTCGTGCTGCCGCAGGCCTTCCGTACGGTGATCGCCCCGCTGGGCAGCGTGTTCATCGCGATGATCAAGAACACCACGGTGGCGCTCGCGGCGGGTTACTTCGAGGCGTCGGCCGAGATGAAGCAGATGTTCGACACGTACGGCGGCACCATCCCGATCTTCCTCGGGTTCGCGATCGGGTTCATGGTGCTGACCCTCCCGACCGGCTTCTTCTTCGGCTGGCTCTCCAAGCGACTGGCGGTGGCGCGATGACCCTGTCCGTGGACACCCCGTCGGACGCTTCGGCGCGGCGGCCGACCAAGAACAAGCCCTCGGTCCTGTTCGACGCCCCCGGTCCGCGCGCGCGGCTGCGCAACAACATCGTCACGCTGGTCGCGGTCGTGGTGCTGCTCTTCATCGCGTATCTGATCATCGCGCGGCTGGATCAGCAGCACCAGTTCGACGGCAAACTCTGGAAGCCGTTCACCGAGAAGATCGTCTGGACCAAGCAGATCCTCCCCGGCCTCGGGGGCACCCTCAAGGCGGCGGGGGTCGCCGCGGTGTTCGCCCTGATCTTCGGAGTGATCTTCGGCCTCGGCCGGCTGTCGGAGCACAAGTGGATCAGTGTTCCGGCCGGGGCGGTGGTGGAGTTCTTCCGCGCCATCCCCCTGCTGATCATGATCTTCTTCGCGATGGCGGGCCCGCCCGCGATCATGGACGCGTTCGACCGGGTCCTGCCGCCGGTCTCGGCGTTCCTGGCGCTCGTGATCGGCCTGACGCTCTACAACGGGTCGGTACTCGCGGAGATCTTCCGCTCCGGCATCAACTCGATCCCCAAGGGTCAGTCCGAGGCGGGCTACTCGATCGGCATGCGCAAGGGCGGCGTCATGCTGCGGATCCTGGTGCCCCAGGCGGTCACCGCGATGATGCCGGCCGTCGTCAGCCAGCTGGTCGTGCTGCTGAAGGACACCGCGCTGGGCTACATCGTCGCCTACAACGACCTGCTCAACAATGGTCTGCGTCTCGTCTCCGGCAACTTCGGCAACACCATCCCCTCGATCATCGTGGTCGCGGTGATCTACATCATCATCAACATCGCGCTCGGCCTGCTCGCGACGTGGCTGGAGAAGCGCAGCCGGCGCAGCCGCAAGAGCTCGGCCCGCACGCTGACCACCGCCGCGGGCGCGCCACCCGCGGTCGGCATGGACTCCATCTAGCTCGGCGTTCTCCCCGGACCGGGGCCGGTGGCGCGTCCACTGGCCCCGGTTTCGGCTATCCGGGCCGTGGTTCGTCCAGTTCGGAGCCGGTCCATGCGAGGACGGTCAGGGCGTCGCCCACCGTGAGCGTTCCGGGACGCAGCACCGAGAACTCGGCGCCGAACGCCACGCCGCCGCGTGGCTCTCGTCGGTGCTCGGCGCGGCGAGCCGGCTGGTGCGGGTGCCGCCTGCCGCCTCCCCTGGTCGATGCCCTCGTAGGCCGTACCGTGCGGGCTCCGGGCGCGCGGAGAGTCTTGACCGGATGGGAGATCAGCTCGCCGATCACCGCCGGCGTCCCCAGGCCGCCAAGTCAGGGGGACGCCGGGTGTGACGCCAGAGACGGCAGAGGTTTCTGACAGCGATTGGTCAGGTTCGGCGCTCGCCGGCGGGCGCGGGACCACTCGCCTTCGGCCGTCGCTCCTCACCGGAGCCGGCGTTTCGGCC
The DNA here is from genome assembly GCF_050936355.1 of Actinoallomurus sp. CA-142502. NCBI lineage: Bacteria > Bacillati > Actinomycetota > Actinomycetes > Streptosporangiales > Thermomonosporaceae > Actinoallomurus > Actinoallomurus sp. CA-142502. Next base: position 3,514,826 of record NZ_JBNJMY010000001.1, on the reverse strand, counting down.
CGTCGGGTACGGGTTCGGCGTCCGTTTCAGCGCGCCGGAACCCGGTGGGGCACGACCGGCCCCGGCCGCAACTTTTAACAAGCTCAAGTGCAGGGTCGTGGCCCCATTGTCCCCCGGTTTGCGAGACGATTCCGATATGACCGCTCGCGCGACCGCCCCCTATGGATCCTGGCCCTCCCCCATCTCCGCCGCCGACGTCGCCAGGGCACGCCTGCGCCTCAGCTTTCCCACGATTCACGGCGATCGTGTGTGGTGGCAGGAGACCCGTCCGGAGAGGGGCGGGCGTACCACGATCGTGCGGTCCGGCACCGACCTGCTGCCCGCGCCGTGGGACGCCCGAACGCGTGTGCACGAGTACGGCGGGCGGTCCTACCTCCCCCTGCCCGACGGCGACCTCGTCTTCGCCAACTACGCCGACCAGCGGCTCTACCGGCTCACCGAGGGCCGCACCCCGTTGCCGCTGACGCCGGAGCCGGCCGAGCCGGCGGGGCTGCGGTTCGCCGACTTCACGCTGTCGCCCGACGGTCAGCACATCTGGTGCGTCCAGGAGCGCCACGCCTCCGGCGCCGTACGGCGGGCCATCGTCGCGGTCCCGCTCAGCGGCGCGGCGGCCCAGAACCCCGGCGCGATCCGCGAGCTCGTCAACGGCGCCGACTTCTACGCCTTCCCGACGCCCTCACCCGACGGCGGGCACCTCGCGTGGGTGCAGTGGAGCCATCCCAGGATGCCGTGGGACGGCACCGAGCTGCGCGTCGCCGCCTTCGATGCCGCGGGCGCGCTCGAACGCCCCCGTACGGTCAAGGGCGGGCTGAACGAGTCGGCGCTGGCGCCCACGTGGCTGAACGAGACCGGCCTGTACGTCGTCTCGGACTGGCCCGGCTGGTGGAACCTGTACGAGGTCGGCCTGCACGGCGAGTCCGCGCAGGCGATGTACCCGGCCGAGGAGGAGTTCGCCGGGGCGCTGTGGCACCTCGGCGGCCGCCCGTACGCCCTCCTCGACGACGGGCGGATCGCGGTGCTGCACGGACAGGGCGACCAGCGGCTGGGGCTGTACGACCCGGAGACCGCCGAACTGACCGACTTCGACCTGCCCTACACCGACTGGAAGCTCCAGCTGTCCGCCGACGGCACCACCATCGTGGGGATCGCCGGCGCCCCGGACATCCCGTGGTCCGTGGTCGCGGTGAACGCCGACAGCGGCGAGGCCAAGGTGCTGCGGGCCGAGCTGGACTCTCCGCCCGACGCCGCGTACCTGCCGCTGCCGCGCGCTCAGGAGCTCGAGGGACCGTTCGGACGATCCGTGCACGCCTACGTGTATCCCCCGTCCAATCCGGGCGCCCAGGCGCCTGAGGGCGAGTTGCCGCCGTACATCGTGTTCGTGCACGGCGGGCCGACCGACCACTCCACGAGCGTGCTGGACCTGGAGATCGCCTACTTCACCAGCCGGGGCATCGGCGTCGTCGACGTCAACTACGGCGGCTCCACCGGCTACGGGCGCTCGTACCGCGAGCGGCTGCGGCGTCAGTGGGGCGTCGTCGACGTCGAGGACACGATCGCGGCGGCCCAGGCGCTGGTGGACAGCGGCGCCGCCGACCCGAACCGGGTGGCCGTCCGCGGCGGCAGCGCCGGCGGATGGACCACGCTGTGCACGATCACGCAGAGCACGCTCTTCAAGGCCGGCACGTCCTACTTCGGCATCGCCGACCCGCAGAACTGGCTCAAGGAGACCCACGACTTCGAGTCGACCTACCTGTACGGGCTGATCGGGCCGATCCCGGGGTTCGAGCGGACGTACGAGGAGCGCTCGCCGCTCGCGCACGCCTCCGGCACGGCCTGCCCGGTGCTGCTGCTGCAGGGCCTGGACGACCCGGTCGTGTCCCCTCCGCAGTCCGAGCGCTTCGCGGACGCGGTGGCGGCCAAGGACATCCCGTACGCGTACCTGGCGTTCGAGGGCGAGTCCCACGGGTTCCGGCGGGCCGACACGGTGGTCACCGCGCTGGAGGCGGAGCTGGCGTTCTACGGCCAGACGCTCGGCTTCGACCCGAAGAACGTGCCGGCGATCGAGCTGACCGTGGGACGGCGGCCGGCGCCTGTCGCGCCCGAGCCCGCGCCGCCCGCGGTCGAGCAGTGACCGAATCCCGTCCGGCACGGCCGCGCATGGCGTGCCGGGCGGCGTCCGGCCGCGCGTCGTAACGCGGCAACGCGGGTCAGCGGGCGAACTCCGTGGCCCGCGACTCGCGTACGACGGTGATCCGGATCTGCCCCGGGTAGGTCAGTTCCTCTTCGACCTGCTTGGCGATGTCGTGCGCGATGACCTGGGCCTGGATGTCGTCGACCGAGTCCGGCCGGACCATGACGCGGATCTCCCGGCCCGCCTGCATGGCGAAGACCTTCTCCACACCGTCGCGCTCGGTGGCGATCTCCTCGAGGCGTTCGAGCCGCTTGACGTACGCCTCCAGCGACTCGCGGCGGGCACCCGGGCGGCCACCGCTGATCGCGTCGGCGGCCTGGGTGAGCACGGCCTCGACCGTACGGACCTCCACCTCGTTGTGGTGGGCCTCGATCGCGTGCACGACCTCCTCGTCCTCGCCGTACCGGCGGGCGATCTCCGCGCCGATGAGCGCGTGGCTGCCCTCGACCTCGTGGGTGAGCGCCTTGCCGATGTCGTGGAGGAGGGTGCAGCGTTTCAGCAGGGCCGTCGGAAGGCGCAGCTCGGCGGCCATGATCCCGGCGATGTGCGCCGACTCGATCAGGTGCTTCAGGACGTTCTGCCCGTACGAGGTGCGGTAGCGGAGCTGGCCGAGCAGGGCGATGAGCTCCGGGTGCATGTCGGTGATGCCGAGCTCGACCAGGGCGTCCTCACCCGCGCGTACGCACAGCTGCTCGACCTCGGCCTTGCTGTGGTCGTAGATCTCCTCGATGCGCTGCGGATGGATCCGGCCGTCGAGGACAAGCTTTTCCAGGGTGAGCCGGCCGACCTCGCGGCGTACGGGATCGAAGCAGCTCAACAGGACGGCCTCGGGCGTGTCGTCGATGATGAGGTTGACGCCGGTGGCCGTCTCGAACGCCCGGATGTTGCGGCCCTCACGGCCGATGATCCGGCCCTTCATCTCGTCGCTCGGCAGGTGCAGGACCGAGACGACGGACTCGGCGGTCTGCTCGGTGGCCACCCGTTGGATCGCCAGCGTCACGATCTTCCTCGCGCGCTTCTCACCCTGCTCGCGCGCCTCGTTCTCGATGTCCCGGACGATCAGCGCCGCCTCGCGCTTGGCCTGGTTCTCGATGGCGGCGACGAGCTCGGTCTTGGCCTGGTCGGCGGTGAGCCCGGCGGCCTGTTCGAGGACCTGCCGGCGTTCCTCCTCGACCCGCTCCAGCTCGGCCCGGCGCTCCTTCAGTGACTGTTTCAGCTCGTCCAGCTTCTGGCCGCGCTCTTCGAGGCGCCGCATCTCGTCGTCGAGCCGCTGCTCGCGCTCGGCGAGCCGGATCTCCCGCCGCTCGAGATCCTCACGGACCGGCCGGAGATCGTCCTTAAGGGTCCTGATCTCCTTCTCGGCGTCTTCACGCGCCGTCTTGGAGACCTCTTTGGCCTTCGCCTCGGCTTCGGTAACGATCTCCTGCGCCTCTGTCTTCGCGCGCGCTACGATCTCGTCCGCGTCCCGATGAGCGTTGAGCTCCTCTTCGCTCCGCGCGGTGCTCTTGGCCCCTCCCCGGCCGGGGAGCCGCTGGAGCACGACGACGACGAAGGTGACGAACGCCACGATGATGACCAGTGCCGCACCTATGACAACCCAGATCACGGCACTGACCCCTTTCCTCGACACGGAGGCCGCCCAACACCAAGGCGGCGCGCGAGGGGCTACGAACGCGCCACGGGTACGCCGGACCGCCAACGGACGCCGGGCAGGGCACAACCGTCCGGGGTCCGAGACTTTCGTCCAGAACCCTGCAATCCGAACCAACCGGCCATAGGGGGAGCCGGTCGGACCACCCTTTCAGCTCGTCAACGTCTGCGGTCGTATGGCAATCCGCACTGCGCGGAGTAACTCCTCACTGCCGTAACCGTAAGCGTCGAGGAGGTAATGGGCAAGGAAAGACTCCTCGTTCGGGACGATTCGTTGCATGTGGCAAGCAGATACCCATAACCCCCGCTAGCCGCTCGTGCCGGCTGGGCCGTCGGCGCCCAGGGGACGCGACCGCTTCGCCGCGATGGATCGAGCGCCTTGGAGTTTCGACATAGCAGCAGGTCAGTGACGTGTTGTCTCGCCAAGCCGATCCGCACTCGGACGCCACGCGTCGCACGACGGTGGCATGACGCCCCAAGCGGAGGCGGCTCCGCGGGGCCTCGACCGCCGACGGCGAACAACGGACAGCCACCGCCAGGCGACGGACGGTGGACCCGGACGACGGACAGCGGACCCGCGCCCGGGGGTGGACGGCGGAGAGCCCCACGGGCAGCGAAGGGCGCAACAGGCCGCAGGCCGCAGGCCGCAGGCCGCAGGCCGCAGGCCGCAGGCCGCAGGCCGCAGGCCGCAGGCCGCAGGCCGCAGGCCGCAGGCCGCAGGCCGCAGGCCGCAGGCCGCAGGCCGCAGGCCGCAGGCCGCAGGCCGCAGGCCGCAGGCCGCAGGCCGCAGGCCGCAGGCCGCAGGCCGCAGGCCGCAGGCCGCAGGCCGCAGGCCGCAGGCCGCAGGCCGCAGGCCGCAGGCCGCAGGCCGCAGGCCGCAGGCCGCAGGCCGCAGGCCGCAGGCCGCAGGCCGCAGGCCGCAGGCCGCAGGCCGCAGGCCGCAGGCCGCAGGCCGCAGGCCGCAGGCCGCAGGCCGCAGGCCGCAGGCCGCAGGCCGCAGGCCGCAGGCCGCAGGCCGCAGGCCGCAGGCCGCAGGCCGCAGGCCGCAGGCCGCAGGCCGCAGGCCGCAGGCCGCAGGCCGCAGGCCGCAGGATACGAGCGAAAGACGGCGGGCCGCGTCACGGATAACGGACGGCGGACAGTGCCATGGGTGGCGGGCGGCGGGCGGCGTCTTGACCAGTGGGGGCGGCACCGCATGTAGCGCCAACGGCCACGGGCCGTGCGATAGACCGCGGACAGAATCGCGGCCAGCAGGCGGCTCTCAAGCTCGGCCGGGCCGTGGCGATCTTGGTCGCCGCGAGCTCGCGATGAGCCGCGAGCGGCCGGCAGCGCTCCGTCGACGGCGTCGGCAGCCCGGATGGATGCGGGCACGCCGGCGAATGAGAGGCCGGCACAGCCCTCACCGACGACGGCGACCAGTCCGATGCGCCGGGTGCCGGGCCTATCCGCGGACAGGCGGCGGGTGTTGAGTTTCGGGAACTCTCGGGATCGGCTGCTCGGGGCCCGGCACCATGACGTTGGGCGCCGGCCGAATACCGGAGGCGGGCGGAAGGCGGGTCACCGGCGGTTCGGCGCGTTCGCGCAGGGGGTCGTCTCGTCTGTGGGCACGCGGGGGTTCGGGTTCATTCGTCTGTGGGGACGCCGGGGTCGTCGAGGCCTTCCTGTTCGAGGGCTTCGCGGACGAGGCGGTAGGCGAGTCCGCTGGGGTATCCCTTGCGGGCGAGGACGCCCAGGACGCGCCGGGTGCGCTTGACCGGGTCGAGGCCACGGGTGGCGGCCATGCGCTTGGCGACGAGTTCGCGGGCGGCGGTCTCCTCCTGGTCTGGGTCGAGTTCTTCGACGGCCTCCTTGACCGTGTCGTCGGCGACCCCGCGCTGCCGCAACTCGGCCGCGAGCGCCCGCCGGGCGAGGCCGCGGCCGGTGTGCCGGGACTGTACCCACGCCCGTGCGAAGGCGACGTCGTCGATCAGGCCGGCCTCGGTGTAGCGGCTCAGCACCCGCTCGGCCACCTCGTCGTCCACCCCCTTGCGCCGCAACGCGTCCGCGAGTTGCGCCCGCGTACGGGGTGAGAAGCTGAGCAACCGCAGGCAGATCTCGCGAGCCTCCGCCTCCGGATCGGCGGGTGGGCCGCCCTCCCCGCGGCCGGAGCGCGCTTCGCCGCTCTCGCGTCTGGACTTCCGTCCGCCTGCCCGCGCCCTTCCGCCCCTTCGCCGCCCGGAAGCCTCGGCGGATCCGCCCGATCCGGGCTCCGAACCGCCGGCGTACGGCGTCCCCTCCTCCCCGCCGGGAGAAAGGGGATCGGCCGAAGAACCCCAGGCCTTCCCGGCAGGGCCGGTGACACCCCTGGCCGCCGTCGTCCCCTCCCCGCTGGGCAAAAGGGGATCGGTCGGAGAGCTCCCGGGCTCCCCGGCAGGGCCGGTGACACCAGTGACCCAACCAGACGCCGAGCGCCGGGTCGAGGGTCGCGGCCGGTCACCGGCAGGAGGGGTGGCTCCGGTGGTCCAGCCGACCGCCGGATCGACGGAGCCCGGATCGACGGGACCCGAATCAACGGGGTCCAACCCGTCAGGCCCGGCGCCGGTTTCGTCCGCGGACATGCGATGCAACCTCCGTACTCTTCACCGGACCGTGGCACGGATGCCGCGCCCCGGCACCACCCGCGTCATAACTCCTGAGCGGGGGCGACGCCACCGGGGAAGGTGCCCGTAACGGTTATCAACCCGGTACGGGACGCGACGCCGCCGCCCGCCAGGAGGCTTTCGTGGGCCCACGTTGCCCAGCCCAAGCCGTGTCGGGCCCAGGCCGTACGGAGCCCAAGCCATGTCGAGCCCGTGCCGCGCCCAGGCCATACCCAAGTCTGAGCTCGAGCCCGGCCTAAGCCCAACCAGCGCCCAACCCAAAACCCGAGCCGGCCGGGACAGGCGTCGAGGTGCAGCACCGAATCCAAGCCTGTACCGAGCCGCATCCAGACTCGCACCCGTCGCCGCCATCGGATCGCCGGGCCGAGTCGGGGACTCGGGCTCATGGCGGCCAGGTACGACTGGGCGGAGTCCAGCGTGCCGGATCCGACGGGTCCAGACTCGCACCCGTCGGCCCGTCGGCCCGTCGGGCCGAGTCGGGGACTCGGGCTCATGGCGGCCAGGTGCGACTGGCGGAGTCCGGCGGTGCCGGGTCCGGCGGGTTGGACTCTGTAGGGGTCGGGCTGCGGCGAGTCTGGACTCGGCCGAGTCGGGTACGGCGAGTCCGGGCTCGGCCGGGTCGGGCTTGTGCTGATCGCAGCCGGCAAGCCCATCCCAGACAGGGCCAGGCGCGGCGAGCCCGCCCCGCCACATCACGACCGGACAAGCGACTCCCGCCGCCCAACCCCTCACCGGACCAGCCCCAACCCTGACCAGGCCAGCCATCTCACAGTGGCCCCGGCTCTCTCCGGACCAGCCCGCCCGGACCAGCCCCAGTCCTCACCGGATCAGCCCTCTCGGGCCAGCCCCTCGGCGGGCTGGATCTGGCCGTGCCGTGGCGTCGGTCTGGGGCAGCTCGTCGGGATCAGACGTCGCCTGGTTTCGGGGTGCTCTTGGAGCCGCGCTTGGCCGGGGCGGGCTTGCCCGCCGGCGCCGCGGCGGCCGCGCCCGCCATCGCCGGGGCCTCCGCGAGAGGCTCCGACGGGTCGGCGTCGAGCTTCGGGCCCACTCCGAGCTTCTCCTTGATCTTCTTCTCCAGCTCGTTGGCGAGGTCGGGGTTCTCCCGGAGGAAGTTGCGGGCGTTCTCCTTGCCCTGCCCGAGCTGGTCGCTCTCGTAGGTGTACCAGGCGCCGGACTTGCGGACGAAGCCGTGCTCGACGCCCATGTCGATGAGGCCGCCCTCGCGGCTGATGCCCACGCCGTACAGGATGTCGAAGTCGGCGACCTTGAACGGCGGCGCCATCTTGTTCTTCACGACCTTGACGCGAGTGCGGTTACCGACGGCGTCGGTGCCGTCCTTCATCGTCTCGATGCGCCGGATGTCGAGCCGGACCGACGCGTAGAACTTCAGCGCCTTGCCACCCGTCGTCGTCTCGGGCGAGCCGAACATGACGCCGACCTTCTCGCGCAGCTGGTTGAGGAAGATCGCTGTGGTCTTGGTCTGGTTGATGGCGCCGGTGAGCTTGCGGAGCGCCTGCGACATGAGGCGGGCCTGGAGGCCGACGTGGCTGTCGCCCATCTCGCCCTCGATCTCCGCGCGCGGCACCAGGGCGGCGACGGAGTCGATGACCACGACGTCGATCGCGCCGGAGCGGATCAGCATGTCGGTGATCTCCAGCGCCTGCTCACCCGTGTCGGGCTGGGAGACGAGGAGCGCGTCGATGTCGACGCCGATCTTCTTCGCGTACTCCGGGTCGAGCGCGTGCTCGGCGTCGACGAACGCGGCGATGCCGCCGTTCTTCTGCGCACTCGCGACCGCGTGGAGCGCGAGGGTCGTCTTACCGGAGGACTCCGGGCCGTAGATCTCGACGACGCGGCCGCGCGGAAGGCCGCCGATGCCGAGGGCCACGTCGAGGGCGATCGAGCCGGTCGGGATCACCTCGACCGGGGGGCGCCCCTCCTGGCCCAGCCGCATGACGGAACCCTTGCCGAACTGCCGCTCGATCTGGGCGAGCGCGGCCTCGAGAGCCTTCTCGCGATCGTTTGCTGCCATGTGAGGTGTCCCTGTGAAAGTCGGTGACTGATGTTGACGGGTGCGACGTTACGGGGCCGCACCGACAGTTTTCGAGAGTCCGGGCCACCGTTGTGGATTACGCCGCCCGTTGCGGTCAACTCTAGCCGAACACGTGTTCGATCATGGTCGGACACTCAGAAAGACCGGTCAACTTGGCTTACGCTGAGGCGCAGGATCATGCCGGTGACCATTCTCATGTGCGCCGACCCGCTCAACCCCCGGCGAGTCGACGAACACTTCGCGCGGGAGGCCGAGTCCGTGCGCGCGCTCGGCGGGTCCGTCGCGCTCATCGACCATGACGCCCTCCAGCAGGGCGACGCGGCCATGGCCGTACACCGTGTCCCCCGCGACCTCGGCACGGTCTGGTACCGCGGATGGATGATGACGTCCGTGCAGTACACCGCGCTGGCCTCGGTGCTCGGCGCGCGCGGGGTCACGATGGCGGTGCCGCCGGACGGCTACCAGAAGGCACATGAACTGCCGGGCTGGTACGACACGTTCGCCGGTGTCACCCCCACGAGCGTGTGGCTGCCGACGCGTCCCGGCACGCCTCCGGGCAAGGACCGCCTGGCCCAGCTCGTACGCCCGCTCTCCAAGGGTCCGGCGATCGTCAAGGACTACGTGAAGTCGCGCAAGCACGAATGGGACGAGGCGTGCTTCGTACCCGACGTCACCGACGTCGACCGGCTGCACGCGGTCGTCTCACGCCTGGTCGAGCTCCAGGGCGACTCCCTGGCCGGCGGCATCGTGGTCCGCGAGTTCGAGACGTACGAAGGCGGCGAGGCGCGGGTCTGGTGGGTCGACGGTGAGCCGGTGCTGGCCGGACCTCATCCGGACACTCCGGAGGTGCGCCCGCGTCCGCTCACGGAGACGATCGCGCCCTGCGTGCGCTCGCTGGGCTGCCGGTTCATCACCACCGACCTGGCACGACGCGCGGACGGCACCTGGCGCGTGGTGGAGACCGGCGACGGACAGGTGAGCGACCTTCCCGCGGGAGCGGAACCGGCCGACCTTTATCTGAGCTTTCCCATTCGTTGAACCGATCCTGTCGATCGATCGTCCCACCTCTACACTTACCGGGCACCAAACCCGAATTCGGAGGGTCGTCGGCAATGCCCCCCAAAGAGGCCGGTCGGCGCATGCGTTCCGGCGCCGTACAGCTGAGCGCCCTGAGCGTCCTGTCGCTGACCCTCGTCGCCTGCTCGTCGAACACGGAGGCGAGCTGTGTGGACGGCTGGAACTCCCGCGGCGGCTCCCACCGCGTCGTCCCCGACTACTACTGCGACAACGGGGGCTCGTACGGCCGCTACTACTGGTACTACGGCGGCCGCTACCACGGCGGATACATCTCGCACGGCAGCACAGTCCGCCCGCGTGGCAACAAGATCACCTCGCGCGGCGGCCGGGTGATCTCACGCGGCGGCTTCGGCGGCCACGCCGGCTCTCACGGAGGCTGAGCGTGCGACGCGAGTTCTCCGACCCGCGTGCGGACTGGGCTCGGATCATCGAGTCGCAGGGCCTCGCGTACCACCGCACCTCCCACCCGGAGCATCTGACCCGCCCGTACTGGGACGAGTCCGTGCACTACGTCTTCGCCATGGACGAGGTCCTCGCGCTGGAGTCGGTGGTCGAGGAGCTCCACCAGATGTGCCTGGCCGCGGTCGAGCACGTCGTGAGCACCGGCCGGTACGACGTGTTCGGCATCCCGCCCTGGGTGCGCCCGCTGATCGAGGAGTCGTGGCGCCGGCGCGACCCGCACCTGTACGGGCGGTTCGACCTCCGGTACGACGGCGAGGGCCCGGCGAAGCTGCTGGAGTACAACGCCGACACCCCGACCGCGCTCGTGGAGAGCTCGATCATCCAGTGGTACTGGCTGCAGGACGTCCATCCCGACGACGACCAGTGGAACTCCGTCCACGAGCGGCTCATCGACCGGTGGCGGCAGATCGCCCCGCCCTCCCCCGTGCACTTCGCCTGGACGACCGAGGACGAGACCGGCGAAGAGCTCATGACCGTGGCGTACCTGCAGGAGACGGCCGAGCAGGCCGGTGTCCGAGCGGCCGCGATCGCCATGGAGGACGTCGGCTGGCACTCCCTCAAGGAGCGTTTCGTCGACCTGGACGAGGCGGAGATCCGTACGGTCTGCAAGCTCTACCCGTGGGAGTGGATCGTCGCCGAGCCGTTCGGCCGGCATGTCCCGCGGGCGGCGTGGATCGAGCCGATCTGGAAGATGCTCCTGTCGAACAAGGCGCTTCTGGTCGTGCTCTGGGAGCTGTACCCGGGCCATCCGAACCTCCTGCCGGCCTTCCTGGGCACGCCGAGCACGCTGACGTCCTACGTCCGCAAGCCGCTGCTGGGCCGCGAGGGCGCCAGCATGAGCATCGTGACGGCGGAGGGCGTGCAGACGACGACCGCCGGAGAGTACGGCGCGGAGGGCTTCGTCTATCAGGAGCTGTGCCCGCTGCCCGACTTCGACGGCGAGCATCCCGTTCTGGGCGCCTGGGTCGTGGGCGACGAGTCGGCGGGCCTCGGCATCCGTGAGACGTCCGGTCTCATCACCGACGACACCTCATCCTTCGTACCGCACCGCATCGACGACTGAGTCCTCACAGGGAGACCGACATGTATCTGGCGTTCTCGGACGGCTTCGGCACGGCTCTGGGCAAGGGCGCCGGCGCGATCGCCGCGTACACGGCACTCGGACTGGTGCTGCTGATCATCGGGTTCCTCGCGGTCGACCTGGCGACGCCGGGCCGGCTGACCACGATCATCCGGACGAACCGGAACGCCAACGCGACGCTGCTGGCCGTCTGCGATGTGTCGGCCGTGGGCCTGGTGGTGGCCGCATCGATCTTCGCGTCCGGCGGGAAGCTGCTCGAAGGGCTGATCGCGACCCTGGTGTGGGGTCTCGTGGGCATCGCGGCGCAGCTGGTCGCGTCGGTGATCGTCCGCTACCTGCTGGGCGTGGACGTCGCGGGCCTGATGGCCGAGGAGAAGCTCGAGCCCTCCGCGATCCTGCTCGGCGCCACGCAGGCGACGGTCGGGCTGATCACCGCGATCGCCGTCATCTGAGGTCGTACGACGCGAGCCGGGGCCGTACGGCGCCGGACGTCACCGGCAGGCCGGCCGCGCGCCACTCCTGGAACCCGCCCACGACATCGGTGGCGTGGGGCAGCCCGATCGCCCGCAGCGACGCGGCGGCGAACGAGGAGGAGTAGCCCTCGTCGCAGATCACGATCCAGCGGATCCGCTCGTGCGCGGCCTCGGGGATCCGGGCGTCGCTGCGCGGATCGAGCCGCCACTCGAGGTGGTTGCGCTCGATGACGATGGCGCCGGGGATGTCGCCGTCGGCGCGCCGCTGGTATTCGGGCCGCGTGTCGACGAGGAGCGCCCCGGCGCGTACGGCCTGGGCGGCCTCGTGCGGCTTCAGCCGCGTCAGCCCGGCGCGCGCCTCGGCGAGCATCCGGTCGACGCTCACCGCAGCTTCTGGGGCACGTCGAACGTGGCGCAGACGGCCTGCCAGACCTCCTTGGCGCCGACGCCGTCGGCCAGCGCCTGCTCGATCGTGCGGCCGCCGAGCTCCGCCATGACGTAGTCCTTGGCCACGCTCTCGGCGTAAATCTCGCCGAACTGCTGGTTCATCCGGTCCCAGAACACGGTTAGACGCACCCTCCAACGCTATCGGGCGGCCGATCCTGTCAGTGCCGGGAGGCATCATGGCAGCATGACACCGCTCGACCGCTTCTCCGACGCCGCGCGCGCCTGGTTCACCGGGGCCTTCGCCGCGCCCACGGCGGCGCAGGAGGGCGCGTGGGAGGCGATCGCGCAGGGCGACAACACGCTCGTCGTGGCGCCGACCGGTTCGGGCAAGACGCTCGCGGCGTTCTTCTGGTCGCTCGACCGGCTCGCCACGACGCCGCCGCCCGAGGACCCGAAGCGCCGCTGCCGGGTGCTGTACGTCTCGCCGCTCAAGGCGCTGGCCGTCGACATCGAGCGCAACCTGCGGGCGCCGCTGACCGGGCTGCGGCAGACCTCCCAGCGGCTGGGCCTGCCCGAGCCCGACGTGCGCGTGTCCGTACGCTCCGGCGACACCCCGGCGGACGAACGCCGCCGGTTCGCCGCCAAGCCGTCCGACATCCTGATCACGACGCCCGAGTCGCTGTTCCTCATGCTGACCTCGCAGGCGCGCGAGGCGCTGCGCGGCGTCGAGACCGTGATCGTCGACGAGGTGCACGCCGTCGCGGGCACCAAGCGCGGCGCCCACCTCGCCCTCTCCCTGGAGCGGCTCGACGCCCTGCTGGAGCGGCCGGCCCAGCGCATCGGGCTCTCGGCGACCGTACGCCCGGTGGAGGAGGTCGCGACGTTCCTCGGCGGCCCGCGGCCCGCCACGGTGGTCCAGCCGCCGCACGAGAAAGAGGTCGAGCTGGAGATCGTCGTGCCGCTGGAGGACATGACGGAGCTGGGCCAGCCGGTCGACGACCTGTCCGGGGCGGCGGCCGGGGAGCCCAACCGCGCGTCGATCTGGCCGCACGTCGAGGCGCGCGTGCTCGACCTCGTCGAGTCACACCGCTCGACCATCGTCTTCGCCAACTCCCGGCGGCTGGCCGAGCGGCTGAGCGGGCGCCTCAACGAGCTGTCGCGCGAGCGCGCCGAGGAGGGGCTTCCCGAGGAGGACGTGCCCGCCGAGATGATGGCGCAGGCCGGGGCCTCGCGGGGCGCGCCCGCCGACGTCGTGCGCGCGCACCACGGGTCGGTCTCGAAGGAGGAGCGGGCCGGCATCGAGGAGGCGCTCAAGGCGGGACGGCTGCCCGGCGTGGTCGCGACCTCCAGCCTCGAGCTGGGCATCGACATGGGCGCGGTCGACCTCGTCGTGCAGGTCGAGTCGCCGCCGTCGGTCGCGGGCGGGCTGCAGCGCATCGGCCGTGCCGGGCACCAGGTCGGCGCGGTGTCGCGCGGCGTGATCTTCCCGAAGTACCGGGGCGACCTGGTGCAGACCGCGGTCGTGGCCGAGCGGATGCGCGAGGGCCGCATCGAGGAGCTGCGCTATCCCCGCAACCCCCTCGACGTGCTCGCCCAGCAGATCGTGGCGATGGCCGGCATGGACGAATGGCCGGTCGACGAGCTGGAGACGCTCGTACGCCGCGCGGCGCCGTTCGCGACGCTGCCGCGCTCGGTGCTGGAGGCGACGCTCGACATGCTCGCCGGGCGCTACCCCAGCGACGAGTTCGGTGAGCTGCGGCCACGGCTGGTGTGGGACCGCGTCTCCGGGGTCCTGCGAGGGCGTCCCGGGGCCCAGCGGCTCGCGGTGACCAGCGGCGGCACGATCCCCGACCGGGGCCTGTTCGGCGTCTTCCTGGTGGGAGAGAAATCCTCACGGGTCGGTGAGCTGGACGAGGAGATGGTGTACGAGTCGCGGGTCGGCGACGTGTTCGTGCTCGGCGCCAGCTCCTGGCGCATCGAGGACATCACGCCCGACCGGGTGCTCGTCTCCCCCGCTCCGGGGCGGCCGGGCAAGCTGCCGTTCTGGCACGGCGACGCGCCGGGACGGCCCGCCGAGCTGGGCCGCGCCCTGGGGGCGTTCAGCCGCGAGCTGTCGGCGCTGCCGCCGGAGCGGGCGCGCGAGCGCGTGCGCGCCGCGGGCCTGGACGAGTGGGCCGCCGACAACCTCCTCGCCTACCTCGCCGAGCAGCGTGAGGCGACCGGTTACCTTCCCGACGACCGCACGCTGGTGGTCGAGCGGTTCCGCGACGAGCTCGGCGACTGGCGGGTCGTGGTGCACTCCCCGTACGGGGCGCTGGTCCACGCGCCGTGGGCGCTGGCGATGGCGTCGCGGCTGCGTGAGCGGTACGGCGTGGACGCGCAGGCCGCGCACTCCGACGACGGCATCGTGCTGCGCATCCCCGACACGGGCGAGGCCGTGACCCCGCCGGCCGGTGACCTCGCGGTCTTCGACCCGGACGAGATCGAGCAGATCGTCACCGACGAGCTGGGCGGGTCGGCGCTGTTCGCGTCGCGGTTCCGCGAGTGCGCGGCGCGGGCGCTGCTGCTGCCGCGGCACCGCCCGGGCAAGCGGATGCCGCTGTGGCAGCAACGGCAGCGGGCGGCGCAGCTGTTGTCGGTGGCCAGCAAGTACGCCTCGTTCCCGATCGTGCTGGAGACCGTGCGCGAGTGCCTGCAGGACGTCTTCGACGTGCCCGGGCTGGTCACGCTGATGCGCGACCTGGCCGGGCGCAAGGCGCGCCTGGTCGAGGTGGAGACGCCGGTGCCCTCGCCGTACGCCCGGTCGCTGCTGTTCAGCTACGTCGGCGCGTTCATGTACGAGGGCGACGCGCCGCTCGCCGAGCGGCGGGCCCAGGCGCTGGCGCTCGACTCGACACTGCTCGCCGAGCTGCTCGGCCAGGCGAACCTCCGCGAGCTGCTCGATCCCGAGGTGGTCGCCGAGGTCTCGCGCGAGCTGCAGCGGCTGCCGTCGTCGCGGCACGCCCGCGACGTCGAGGGCGCCGCAGACCTGCTCCGCGAGCTGGGGCCGCTGACGACGCCGGAGCTGACCGCGCGGGGAGCCGCTCCCCAGTGGCCGGCCGAGCTGGAGGCGTCACATCGGGCGATCCGGGTGCGGATCGCCGGTGAGGAGCGGTGGGCGGCGATCGAGGACGCCGGGCGGCTGCGCGACGCCCTCGGCGTGCCGTTGCCGGTCGGCGTCCCGGAGGCGTTCCTGGAGCCGGTCGCCGATCCGCTGGCGGACCTGCTGAGCCGCCATGCCCGCACGCACGGGCCGTTCCACGCGGGTGACGTGGCCGCGCGCTTCGGGCTGGGCGTGGCGGTGGTGACCGGAGGGCTGCACCGGCTGGCCGACCGGGTGTCGGAGGGCGAGTTCACACCGGGCGCGCGGGGCACGGAATGGTGCGACACGGGGGTGCTGCGGCTGCTGCGCCGCCGGTCGCTGGCGCGCCTGCGGGCCGAGGTCGAGCCGTCGCCGCACGACGCGCTGGCACGGTTCCTGCCGGCCTGGCACGGCATACGGTCGTCGCGGCTGCGTGGTCTCGACGCGCTCGTGCAGGCCGTCGAGCAGTTGCAGGGCGCGGCGGTGCCGGCGTCGGCGCTGGAGTCACTGGTGCTGCCGACCCGGGTGCCGGACTACTCCCCCGCTCTGCTGGACGAGCTGACCGCGTCCGGCGAGGTCGTCTGGGCCGGTCAGGGCGGGCTGCCGGGCGGTGACGGGTGGGTGTCGCTGTATCTCGCCGACACCGCCCCGCTCCTCATGCCCGAGCCCGCCGACATCACGCTGACGCCGCTGCACGAAAAGGTCCTGGACTCCCTCGGTGACGGCGGCGCGGTGTTCTTCCGCACGCTGTCCGACCGGGTCGGCTCGCTGAACGACGCCGATCTCGTCACGGCCCTGTGGGACCTGGTGTGGGCGGGACACCTGACCAACGACACGCTGGCCCCGCTGCGGGCACGCCTGGGTTCGAGCCGCACGACGCACCGGCCGCGCACCCGCCGGCGCCGTCCCGCCATGCCGTCCCGCACGGGCCCGCCGACGGTCGCGGGCCGCTGGTGGCTGCTGCCGGAGCGCTCCGCCGACACCACGCGCCGCGGCCACGCGCTGGCCGAGACCCTGCTCGACCGCTACGGCATCGTCATCCGCGGCGCCGTGATGGCCGAACGCACGCCGGGCGGCTTCGCCGCGGTGTACCCCGTGCTGCGCGCGTTCGAGGAGACGGGCCGGTGCCGCCGGGGCTACTTCGTCGAGGGCCTGGGCGCGGCCCAGTTCGCCCTGCCCGGCGCGGTCGACCGGCTGCGCGCCACCCAGCGCCCGGACGACGCCCAGGCCCGCGCTCTCGTCCTCGCCGCCACCGACCCGGCGAACCCGTACGGCGCCGCCCTGCCCTGGCCCGAACGCCCGGGCGAAGCCGCCAGTGGCCACAAACCGGGCCGCAAGGCGGGCGCCCTGGTGGTCATGGTGGAGGGCAGCCTGGTGCTGTACGTCGAACGCGGCGGCAAGACCCTGCTGTCCTGGGAGGAGACCGACCTGCAACCGGCCGTCGACGCCCTGGCCCTGGCGGTCCGTGAGGGCGCCCTGGGACGCCTGACCGTCGAACGCGCGGACGGCGAGTCGATCAACGACTCCCCGCTGGCGACGGCGCTGGAGGCGGCCGGCTTCCACCCGACTCCCCGGGGCCTCCGCCTGCGCGCCTGACCCGACGCCGTTGCCCCGCATGGCGTTATCCACAGGCGGCCATTCACATCTCGAAACGGCGTTGCCGTCGCGATATTTTTCCTTCATCGAGGAAAGGGGAAATGCGATGGCGGTCTCCGCGAATTCGATACATGAATGTCCAGGACGCGGTCCAGTCGACTTAGGCGCCGGCCTTCGGTCACGGAAGGTCCACCGGCATGCACCCGTTCTCCCTCGGGCGGCCGGGTGATCACCGCGAACAGGGCCAGGAAGGCCCGCCGGGGCGGGCGGTGCCCGCTGTGCCGCGGTCCGGTGCTCATCGGTCAGCGCATCGCCCGCCTGGGGCTCACCTGGGTTCACACCGGCTGCGCGATAGCACGCATGTGACGAACAGGACCACAAATGAAACGAAATGCGCGACGCGCCATTACGTTGGGGCGGGTGCCGAATCACGGTCGACCATCGGATGGTCCGGCGAAGTAAGTGACGGTGCAGTCGATCAGCTCGGCGGCGAGCCCTAGGCGCGATGGAGGAAGGAATTCCGTTCCCTGAGTCGATGGTCGCGGTTCGGCGCGTGATTAGCGTCAGGCCGTATGAACATCGACGGCACGCTCGACGAGGCGTACGAACGGTTGCACCGGACCGGCCCGGAGTTCGAAGGCCGGCTCTCCAACCACGGTCCGATGGCGGTGGAGTCGATGGTCAGACGTGGACACGCACGCCAGGTCCACCGCCGGCTGGACCGGTACGTGCGCCGGCTGGACGAGTTGCCGCGCGGTGCCTCGCCCGTCACCGCCGACGGCTGGCGTGCGGCGCTGGGAGATCCTCATCGTCTCGGTGACTGGCTGGCGTTCTTCGAACGTGAGGTGACCGAGCGGCCCCGGCGCACGGTGCTGGAAACGTGGTGGCCGCGGCTGTTGCCCGGCATCGCGGCCGGTGCCACCCACGGAGTGATCCGCACCGGTCACGCGGTCCACGCCCTGCTGGACCACGAGGACGGGCCGCGGCTGGCCGAGCTCGGCCAGGCCCTCGGTTACTGGGCGGCGCGCTGGCAGCAGGTTCCGTCGGCCGTCCCGTCCGGCACCGCCGGTCCGGCGTCCGCCCTCGCCGCCGTTCCGCGGGTGCCCGACCAGAAGGCGGGCATCAACCATCGGCTCGGCCAGCTCGCCGACCTGACCGGAGCGGCGAGCCGACGAGCGAGCGGAGCGGCCGGTGAGGGACGAGCCGTCCGTGGAGTGAGTGAGGAGGCGAGCGCGACCGGCAAACCCGACTGGCTGTGCCCGGCAGCGCAAGCAGTCGGCAACCTTCACCCGCTCGGCGTTCCGCTGGCGAGAAGGCCGCCTGTATCTGGCCAAGATGATGGACACACCGCTGGAGGTCGTGTGGTCCTGGCCGGAGGTCGATCCTGCCTCGGTCGAGCCGACGTCGGTGACGGTCTCGCGTGAGCCGTGCGGACGCTGGTACGTCTCCCTCGCCATCGAAGCCCCAGACCCTGGACAGGCACCGGCCACCGGTGCGGTGGTCGGCGTGGACCTCGGTATCAAGGACTTCGCGGTCACCTCCGACGGCGAGAAGATCGCCAATGCTCGGCGCCCAGCCAAACGAGAACGTAACCTGACCCGCTACCAGCGGCGCATGGCACGCAAGCGATACGGGTCGAACAACCGCGCGAAGGCGAGGGCGAAGGTGGCCCGCGCTCACCGCAAGGTCGCCGCGTCCCGCGCGGACTTCCTGCACAAAACCAGCGCCCGCCTGGTCCGCGACCACGACGTGATCGTGATCGAAGACCTGAACGTCAAGGGCATGGTCCGTAACCGGGGGCTCGCCAAAGCCATCTCCGACTGTGCGTGGGGCGAGTTCCGCCGCCAGCTCGGATACAAAGCCGCCCGCTACGGTCGCCATCTGATCGTGATCGACCGTTGGTACCCCAGCTCCAAAACCTGCTCGACGTGCGGACATCTGCTCACCGAGCTGAGCCTCTCCACGCGGGCTTGGTGTTGCCCGTCGTGTCGCACCCTGCATGACAGGGACATCAACGCGGCGAAGAACATCCTGGCGGCAGGTCTTGCCGTGTCGGCCTGTGGAGGTGACGTCAGACACCCGAGGTCCCCTCGGGCGCAGTCGCCGCTGAAGCAGGAACCCCAGCCCGCGAGGACTGGAATCCCCGTTTTACAGGGCGGGGAGTAGTCAATTACCGCAGTGGCTCCAGCCGCTGGTCCACTTGGCGGTCTTCGACGCGCCGCCCCATATCACGCACTTGCCTCGTGCCGGCAGGCGGATCGGGCCCGCGTAGAACGGGAAGGAGCCCGATCTGCTCGCGCGGTCTCCGCCCTTCACCGCGAGGGAGGCGGTCAAGAACACCTTTCCCGACGACCGCGGCACCATGGTGACCACGCAGTTGGCCCCGGCCTTCGCGTTGTAGAGCAAATAGGCGCGGGCCGTGGCGAGCCCGTGGGTCTCGATGACGCGATAGCCGTTGCCGCACAGGCGTTGAGGCGTGTACGGGTTGGCGCGGACCGGCTTCTTGGTCGCCGGGTGCCGAGACGGCGTACGGGAAGGCCGGCGGGACGGGGACGGCGTGTGCTTTTTCACCGGAGCGCGCGGGGTCTGAGAGACCGTTGGCGGGGCGGCGTTCTTCTGGTCGTCGCCTGAACCGTTCATGGCCAGCGCGCCGATCCCGCAGACCAGGACGAGCCCTGCCGCCACCGAACCGATGATCAGGCCGGTACGGCCCTTGCGCGAGGGCGGCCGGTCCGGCAAGCCGGAGGATCCGGGGGGGCCAGGTGGTCCGCCGGACACCGCGGGACCACCGGGCCGCCCCGGCCCGCCGAACGGTCCGGGACCGCCGGACGCGGGACCGCCGAACGAGGTGGGGCCGTCGAACGACGTGGGGCCCGAGGCGGGGAGCCGCATGGTGCTGCCGGGCTGTGGAGGGCCGGACCTGTCGTTCCCGCCGGACGCGGGACCGCCCAACGACGCGGGACCACCGAACGACGCAGGCCCACCGGACGCCGAGCCGCCCAGCGACGTGGGGCCACCGGACGCGGAACCACCGAACGACGCGGGACCACCGGGCCGCCCAGGCCCACCGGACGCCGAGCCGCCCAGCGACGCGGAACCACCGAACGACGCGGGACCACCGGGCCGCCCAGGCCCACCGGACGCCGAGCCGCCCAGCGACGTGGGGCCACCGGACGCGGGACCACCCGACGACGCGGGGCCGCCGAACGACGCGGGGCCCTCGGCGGGGAGCCCCATGGCGCTGCCGGGCCGCGGAGGGCCGGACCTGTCGTTCCAGGACGGTGAGCCGGCCGCGGGCAGCCGTTCGGCCCCCGCGATCGCCGCCGCCTGCGAAGCGCCCGGTCGGGGCGCCCCCGGGGCACCAGGTGCGGGGTCGCCGGGCGCCTGGGCCGGAAGGACGTTGTGGCCCATCAACTCGTCCATCAGCTGACGGGCCGTGGGGCGGCGGGACGGCTCCTTGGACAGGCACGCCGCCACGACGGGGCGGAGGCGGCCGTCCAGCGCACCGAGATCCGGCTCCGAGTGCAGGATCCGGTTGATCACCTGCGGAATGGAGCGATGGCCGAAGGCGGGGGCTCCGGTCGCCGCGTACACCATCGTGACGGCCCACGCGAACATGTCCGTGGGCGCGCCGATCGTGCCATCGGCGAGCTGTTCCGGCGCCATGAAGGCCGGGGTTCCGACGACCTGGCTGACCGCGCCCGCCATGCTGCCGCCGGCGTCCAGGGCCCGGGCGATGCCGAAGTCGATCACGACCGGGCCGTCCGGGCCCATGAGCACGTTGCCCGGCTTGAAGTCGCGGTGGACGACACCCGCCTGGTGGATCGCGGCCAGGGCGGTGGCGGTGTTGACCGCCAGCCGGTCCAGCGCCGACCCCCGGCGCGGGCCCTCGTCGCGAACCAGGCGTTGCAACGACGGACCGGGCACGTACTCACTGACGATGTACGGGCGGTCCTCGGCCATCCCGGCGGACAGAACCTGTGCGGTGCAGAAGCGGGCGACCCGCTTGGTCACCTCCACCTCGCGTACGAAGCGGGCACGGGCCTGCTCGTCCTCGATCAGCTGGCCGTGGAGCAGCTTGATGGCGACCTGACCGGCCGCGTCACGGCCCAGATAGACGACGCCCTGCCCGCCTTCGCCCAGCCGACCGGTCACGTCGTAGTCCCCCAGCCGACGGGGATCCCCGTCGCTGAGCGGCTGGACGTTCACCACGGGCGGCCTCCCAAACGCGACATTCGGACGCCCGGAGAACCTATCAACGCCCTCCGTCACAAGAGGCGACCTACCGCCGACCGTGCCGCAGGTCACCCTCTCCCGAGGCGAGAATCACTCGCTGCTGGAGAACACTTCGTCGCGGGCCCGGTCCAGCGCGGCCAGGATGGCGCCCTTCAGGACCGGGTTGCCCTCGACCTGGCTCAGGGCCACCCGCGGGTTGGTCGGGCAGATGCGGCCGACCGCGTCCTGGATCCGGCCGACCAGGCGTTCTCCGCCGGCGCGGCCCAGTTCGCCCGAGATCAGGATCAGCTCCGGGTCCAGCACGATCGTCACCGACGCCACCCCGTACGCCAGCCGCGTCGCCAGAGCGTCCAGGAAGGGGCCGCCCGACGCGCCGGCCGAGGCCGCGGCGCGTACGCACTCGGTGGCGGTCGGTTCGTCGAAGCCGTGTTCCCTCGCCAGCTCCCGTACGGCGTCCGCGCCGGCGAGCGCGCCCAGGCCGCCGGCGAGGGCCGGCATCCCCCAGGTGACCGACTCGGTGTCCTTCTCCGGCAGGGCCGCGCCCGGGACCGGCAGGTAGCCGATCTCGCCGGCGCCGCCGGAGAAGCCCCGGTGCAGGCGTCCGCCGAGGACGACCGCGAGGCCCAGGCCGCGGTCGGCCCACAGGACGGCGAAGTCGTCCACGTCTCGCGCGGCGCCGCTCTCCTTCTCCGCGAGGGCGCCCAGGTTGACGTCGTTCTCGATCATGACGGGCAGGCGCAGGTCGCGGCGGAGGGCCTCCAGGACGCCCGCGTGCCAGTGCGGCAGGTCGTAGATGAACTCCACGTCGCCGGTGCGCGGGTCGACGACGCCCGGTGTGCCGATGACGAGGGCGTGCAGTTTGGCGAGCGGCACCTTCGCGGTGCGGCACGCCTTGACGACGGCGTTGTGCACCAGCGAGACGGCGTCATCACCCGGTTCGACGGTGATCTCGGCGGCGATGTGTCCGGTGATGTCGGCGATGCCCGCAGTGACGCCACGCGGGCCGACGTCGAGGCCGGCCACGTACGCACTGGAGGGGACGACCGCGTACAGCGCGGCGTTGGGGCCACGGCCCCCGGCCTGCTCGCCCACGACGGAGACCAGGCCGCGTTCTTCGAGCCGGGACAGCAGCTGGGACGCGGTCACCTTCGACAGCCCCGTACGCTCCCCGATCTGGGTACGCGTGAGGGGCCCCGAGCTCACCAGGAGATCCAGCGCGGATCGGTCATTCAGTTCGCGCAGGAGTCTTGGCGTCCCCGGGCGACTCGCCATCTCCGGCCACCTTCCATCTCGATCCGCTAACGGCTCTTCTTGATTAGGAAACTTTCCTGTTAGTTTAGGCCACAGTAGTCCACGCAGTCCCCTTCCCCATAATCCGGCAGACCCGCAGCCCCGACTGTAGGCAGGCGCCCCCGCGACCGTGCGTACGACATGACGCATGAATACCACGGTCGGGCGGTACCGAAGGGAGTTCCATTGTGAGGTACACCAGAGCCGCCGCGGCGGCCGTCGCGCTCGCCGTGGCCGTGACCGGCTGCGGCGGCAAGAAGAAGGCCGACGACAACGCCAAGGGTGCGGACCCTGCCAAGATCGTCGTCTGGCAGATGGGCGACGGCAGTCCCGAGCAGACCAAGTTCCTGGACGGCGTCGCGGCGGAGTTCCACCAGAAGCACCCGAAGACCGCGGTGCAGGTGCAGTACATCCCCTGGCCGCAGGCCACGCAGAAGTTCCAGACCGCGATCGCCGGCGGTTCGGGCCCGGACGTGACCGAGGTCGGCAACACCGACGTTCAGTCCTGGGCCGAGCAGGGCGCCTTCGCCGACATCACCGGCAAGATGAACTCCTGGGCCGAGGGCAAGACCCTCAGCAAGGGCGCCCTCGCCAACGACCAGCTCGACGGCAAGATCTACGCCGCGCCGTGGTACGGCGGCGTGCGCGCCGTCTGGTACCACAAGGACTGGTTCACCAAGCTGGGCATCCAGCCGCCGAAGACCTGGGCGGACCTCGTCACCGCGGCAAAGACGATCCAGGACAAGAAGCATGTGCCCGGCATCGCCGCGCCGAGCGACTTCACCAACGGCATCCTCAGCTTCGTGTGGGCCAACGGCGGTGACGTCGCCACCAAGCAGGGCGACAAGTGGGTCGGCACCCTGGAGCAGCCGCAGGCCAAGGAGGCCGTCGAGTTCTACGCCGGCCTCGTCACCAAGGACAAGGTGGCGCCGGACAAGTACGTCGGCAAGAACGAGCTGCAGGGCCCGCAGCAGGACTTCGCCCTCGGCAAGGTCGGCATGTACATGGACGGCAGCTGGGCGCTCCCCCAGCTGGAGAAGATCAAGAAGGACCAGAAGAACTGGGGGGTCTTCCCGATCCCCGGCAAGACCGGCGGCCTCGCCCCGGTGTTCTCCGGCGGCTCGGACCTGGCCGTCTGGAAGGACAGCAAGTACAAGGACGTCGCGTTCGACTACCTGACCACGCTGGACAGCAAGAAGAACTCCAAGGCGTTCGCCGACACCCTGAAGTTCCTGCCGCAGTTCACCGACATCCTGCAGAGCGGCGCGTACCAGAGCGACCCGATCATGGGCCCGTTCGCGCAGGCCGCGGCCTCCGGCGTGAAGTTCACCCCCACGAGCAAGGGCTGGGCCGACTACGAGGGCGCCAAGAAGGTGCTGCCGAACGCGGTCAAGGCCATCATGCAGGGCAAGTCGGCCGACGATGAGCTGAAGAAGGCCGACGAGCAGGCCGGGACCCTGCTCAACCAGTAAGGGGTCCGCATGCTCGACACCGTCCAGGCGGTGCGGCGCCCGCCGGGCCGGACCTCGTCCGGCCCGGCACGGCCCGCACGCCGCCGCCCGCGCCTCGGGCCGTACCTGCTCATCCTGCCCGCGCTCGTCACGATCGCCGTGCTGCTGATCTGGCCGGTGGTGCAGATCGCCCGGATGTCGTTCCAGAAGGTCGGGCTGCGCCAGCTGCGCGGCGAACCCGCGGAGAACGTCGGCCTCGACAACTACCGCCAGATCCTCGGCGACGACGAGTTCTGGACGGCGCTCCGGCACACGCTCCTGTTCGCGGTCGTCGCCGTCGCCGCCACGCTGGTCGTCGGCACGCTCGTGGGCCTGCTGCTGAACCGCCTCGGCCGGCGGATGTCCGCGTTCGTCGCCGGCGGCGTGCTCGTCGCCTGGGCGACGCCCCCGGTCACCGCGGCGGTCATCTTCGCCTGGCTGTTCGGCACCACCGGAGGCCTGGTCGGATGGTTCCTCGACCTGCTGCCGGACTGGCTCGTCGGCGGCGGCTGGCAGAACTACAACTGGTTCTCCTCCCCGCTGCCGGACTACACCGTGCTGACCATCTGCGTGGTGTGGATGTCCTTCCCGTTCGTCGCCGTCTCGGTGCTGGCCGGGCTGCGGACGGTGCCCGGCGAGCTGTACGAGGCGGCCAGAGTGGACGGGTCGAGTGCCTGGAACACCTTCTGGAAGATCACCTTCCCGCTGCTGCGGCCGGTCTTCGGCGTGCTGCTGACCATGTCGGTGATCTGGGACTTCCGGGTGTTCACCCAGCTGTTCGTCCTGTCCGGGCTCGCCAACAGCGACTCGTTCAACCTCTCGCTGTACGGCTACTCGGAGGCGTTCGGCTCGCTGAACGCCAAGTACGGCCTGGGCTCGGCGATCGCCATGGTCCTCACGGTGCTCGTGCTGATCGTCACCGCCTTCTACACCCGGATGATCGTGCGTCAGGAGGGGGTCCGATGAGGCCGCGCAGGCTCCGGCGGATCGCGCTGAACACCGCCGGTGTCGCGGTGTTCGTCGTCTCGGCCTTCCCGGTGTTCTGGATGGTCTCCACGGCGTTCAAGCCGAACCAGGAGATCTTCAGCTCCACCCCGCACCCGGTGCCGTTCCATCCGACGCTGCGCCATTTCGACTTCGTCCTCAACGGCGGTATCGCCGGCGTGTCGTTCTGGCACTACTTCGTCAACAGCCTGGTGGTGGCGGTCGGGACGGTGCTGGTGTCCGGGCTGCTCGCGCTGCTGGCCGCGACGGCGGTCGCCCGGTTCCGCTTCCGGTTCCGGACGACGTTCCTGATCCTGCTGCTCGTGGTCCAGATGGTGCCGTGCGAGGCGCTGGTCATCCCGCTGTTCATCAACCTCAAGCAGCTGGACCTGCTCAACAGCCTGATCGGTCTGACCGCGGTGTACATCGGCTTCGCGCTGCCGTTCGGCACATGGATGCTGCGCGGGTTCGTCGCGGCGGTGCCCAAGGAACTGGAGGACGCCGCCGCCATCGACGGCGCCGGCCCGGTGCGTACCTTCTTCCGGATCCTGCTGCCGCTCGTCGCGCCCGGCCTCGTCGCGACCAGCATCTTCTCCTTCATCACGGCGTGGAACGAACTGATCTTCGCGTACACGTTCATGAAGGACCAGGACAAGGCCACCTTGCCGATCATGTTGCAGTTCTTCTTCGGCCGGTCCGGCAACGACTGGGGCCCGATCATGGCCGCGTCCACGCTGCTCACCCTGCCGGTCATCGCGTTCTTCCTCATCGTCCAGCGCCGCATGGTGTCCGGCCTGGTCGCCGGGGCGGTGAAGGGATGACCGCGCCACGACGGCGAGGGCACGTATCGAGAGAGAGCGATCAATGATCGTACGAAGCCGCCCAATGGAAAGAGGAACGGTGAGCGACCGATGAGCGACCTGTCTCTGGAGAGGCTCGTCAACGCCACTCTGCTCGTGCCGTTCCCCGGCGCCGCCGCGCCCCGCTGGGTCTTGGAGGGACTTGAGCGGGGCGTGAGCGGCGTCACCCTGTTCGCCATCAACGGCAACGTGCCGGGAGCGGGCGACCTGGCCGCGCTCACCGCGCGGATGCGGCAGGTGGCCGACCCGCTGGTGACGATCGACGAGGAGGGCGGCGACGTGACCCGCCTCGCGCACGAGACGGGCAGCCCGTACCCGGGCAGTGCCGCGCTCGGCGCCCTCGACGACCCCGCCGTCACGCGGCGGGTGCACCGTTCACTCGGGGCGGAGCTGCGCGGCGCGGGCGTGAACTTCGACTTCGCCCCGTCCGCGGACGTCAACACCGCCGACGACAACCCCGTCATCGGCACCCGCGCGTTCGGGTCGGATCCGGAGCTGGTCGCGCGGCACATCACCGCGGCCGTCTCGGGTCTGCAGGAGGCCGGGATCGCGGCGTGCGCCAAGCACTTCCCCGGCCACGGCGCGACCTCGCAGGACTCCCACCTGGAGATCCCGACGGTGGACGCGGACCTGCCGCTGCTCGAACGCCGCGAGATGGTGCCGTTCCGCGCGGCGATCGAGGCCGGCGTCCAGTCGGTCATGACGGCGCACATCCGGGTGCCGGCGCTCACCGGGGCGGCGCCGGCCACGTTCTCCTTCGCCGCGATCGACGGGCTGCTGCGCGGCACGCTCGGGTACCAGGGCGTCGTCGTGACCGACGCCCTGGACATGCGGGCGGCCAGCGGCGCGATGGGCATCCCGGAGGCGGCGGTGCGCGCCATCGAGGCGGGGGCGGACCTGCTCTGCCTCGGCTCCAAGGAGTTCGAGGACAGCGTGCAGGCGATCCGCGAGCGGATCATGGAGGCGGTACGCGAGGGGCGGCTGTCCGGCGAGCGCCTCGAACGGTCAGTGGAGCGCGTCGCGGCCCTGCGGGCCTGGCTCGCCGTGCCGCGCACGGCCGAGGTGGACCGTTCCGTCGGGCTGGAGGCGGCGCGCCGGGCGGTACGGGTCACCGGCTCTCCCTCGGTGTCGGCGAGCCCGCTGGTGCTGGAGCTGCAGGCGCCGTCCAACATCGCGGTCGGCCCGGTGCCGTGGGGGTTCTCGCCCTGGGTGCCGGACACCGTGCCGGTCGACGCCGAGTCCGCCGACCCGGGCGAGCTGCTGGCCCGCGCCACGGGGCGCCCGCTCGTCATCGTCGTACGGGACGCGCACCGCTACGCCGGGCACCGCACGCTGGTGTCCGCGCTGACGGCGGCCCGCGCCGACGCCGTGGTGGTGGAGATGGGCCTGCCGGTGTGGCGCCCGGAGTCGTCCGCGTACGTCGCGACCTACGGTGCGACCCGCGCGAACGCGCGCGCGGCGGCCGAGGTGATCGGACTGGTCGGCGAAGAAACGGAGGCGGGTGGCCCGATCACCTCATCCGAGGCGGGATAATCGGATTATGAGACTGTCCGCCCGGGTCGATTATGCGCTTCGCGCAACAGCCGAGCTGGCCGTCGGCGGCGATCGTCCCGTCACGGCGGTCCAGCTCGCCGAGGCTCAGCAGATACCACCGAAGTTCCTCGAGAACATCCTCAGCCAGCTGCGCCGGGCCGGCCTGGTCCGCAGCCAGCGCGGTCCCGAGGGGGGGTTACTGGCTGGCGCGCCCGGCGAGCGAGATCTTCCTGGCCGATGTCATCCGGGCCATCGACGGGCCGCTCGTCGGCGTACGCGGTGAGCGGCCCGAGCATCTCGGCTACGAGGGGCCCGCCAAGGCGTTGCAGCTCGTGTGGATCGCGCTGCGCGCGAGTGAGCGCTTCATCCTCGAACAGGTGAGCCTGGCCGACGTCGCTTCGGGCGAGCTGCCGCCGAGCGTGCACGCCCTGACCGAGGACCCGGCCGCGTGGGACTCTCCCGCGTTCCGCTCCTGAGGAAACCGCCCGCGAACGCCGTGGTGTGAGCGATGCCCGAGGGTGACGTCGTCTGGGCCGCCGCCCGTCGCCTGCACGAGGCGCTGGCCGGGCGCGTGCTCACGCGCAGCGACTTCCGCGTTCCGCGAGCGGCCACCGCCGACCTCACCGGGCGTTCCGTGCTGGAGGTGGTCCCTCGCGGGAAACACCTGCTCACCCGGGTCGAGGGCGGCCTGACGGTGCACACGCATCTGCGCATGGAGGGCAGCTGGCGCATCCGGCCGGCGAGTGCGCCGGTCCCCCGCGACCATCGGGTGCGTCTCGTCCTCGCCAACGCCGAGTGGCAGGCCGTCGGGTACTCCCTGGGCATCGTGGAACTCATCCGCACCGGTCAAGAGTCACGGGTGGTCGGCCATCTGGGCCCCGACCTGCTCGGCCCCGACTGGGACCCGGCCGAGGCCGTACGCCGGCTGCGCGAGGATCCCGCCCGCCCGATCGGTGAGGCGCTGCTCGACCAGACCCGGCTCGCCGGCATCGGCAACCTCTACAAGGCCGAGACGCTGTTCCTGCGCGGCGTCGACCCATGGCGTCCGGTCGGCGAGGTCGACGACCTCGAAGGCATGGTCGAACTGGCCCGCCGGCTCCTGGACGCGAACAAGGAGCGCGTCGACCAGAGCACGACGGGCACGAAACGCCCCGGCGAGACCACGTGGGTGTACGGACGGCGCACCTGCCGGCGCTGCGGTGGCCGGATCAGGCGCGCCGACCAGGGCGGCCCCGCACAGGAGCGTGTCACCTTCTGGTGCCCCACCTGCCAGCCCGGCGGGGCCTGAGACCCCACCGGAGCTCAGCGCTGGACCGCGAACATCCAGTGCTGCTTGTCCAGTTCCTGGGCCGTCGCGATCAGGATGTCCTGCGTCACCAGGTCCGTCTCGTCGAGCTTCTCGATGCGCTCGCGGAAGCGCTTGCCCATCTCCCCCAGCATGTCGGTGATGGCGGCGATCACCTTGTCATCGGGCAGCCACCCGGTCTCGAACTGGTGCAGCTTGGTCTGATCGGCCACCGTACGCGCCCGGCCGTCCGGGTTGACGCCGATCGCGGACGCTCGTTCGGCGACCGTGTCCGCGGCCTCACGCGCCAGGTCGACGACCTCGTCGAGCTGGAGATGAACCGAGCGGAAGCTGCGTCCGGTGAGGTTCCAGTGCGCCTGCTTGGCGGACAGGTGCAGGTCGATCAGGTCGACCAGGGTCTCCTGCAAGATCGTTCCGGTCGTCCTGCGCGCCTCATCCGAGAGCGAGCTCTTGACCGTCGTCATCGCCAGGTCTCCTTTCACCAGAGTGACAACCTCACTACTGGCGGAACTTCCCCCCGATCCAGCGGATAACCGTGATGTGGGTTACGTAAAGGTTGGCTGGTCAGACGACGAATGCCCCACTCCGCGCGGGCGCGGAGTGGGGCATCGGATGCCGTGGGCGGGACCTTGACTCAGGCCGCCACCATGTCGGCGCGGAGTGCGCTCTCGATCGTCTCCGGAGTCGCCGGGATGCTGTCCGCCGTAATGGGCTCGCCGTCGAGACGCTCGTGCTCCGGCGCACCCGACATCACCGGCTCCTGCTGGAGCTCGGCCAGCGCGAGCTGGTCCGAGACGTCACGCAGGACGTGTGAGAGGGGCACCCCGAGGGCCTTGCAGATCGAGGCGAGCAGCTCGGAAGAGGCTTCTTTCTGTCCGCGTTCGACCTCGGACAGATAACCCAGCGACACTCTCGCCGCCGCCGAAACCTCCCGGAGGGTACGGCCTTGGCGCAGCCGCAGCTGCCGGAGAACGTCACCGAGCAGCTGACGAAGCAGGACCATGTCTCGCTCCCTCCGATGAGTCCTGACCCTTCTTGTGGTTCCACCGTACCTGTCTTGACGAGGCAGGTGGCAGACCGAAGCTTTCGTGTTCGCTTCCGACGTAACGCTGTAATCAGCCTGGTTCTTCCCGATCTTCCGCCCAGCCCGGCCACGGATCACTTCCCGCCAGCCCGAGCATGACACGCCGTAGCAGGTCAAGGGCGTGTACGACCGTCATCTCGCGGACCATCGCCCGCGCGCGCTCGCCGTCGGCGGGCACCGGAAGGGCCGGCGAACATGTGGCGACGGCGCCGCCGGAATCGGCCACGGCGACGTGCACGGTGCCCACCGGATGCCCGTCCTGGGGCTCCGGACCCGCCACACCGGTCACCGCGAGGCCGTAGGAGGCGCCCAGACGCTCCCGTACGCCCCAGGCCATCGCCACCGCCACATCGGGATGTACGGCCCCGTGAGCCGCCAGAAGCTCCTCCGGCACGCCGAGGAGCGCGTGTTTGAGCGGCGTGGCGTAGGCGATCACTCCGCCCGCGAACGTCGCGGACGAGCCCGGCATGGCGGTCAGCCGCCCGCCGAGCAGGCCGCCGGTGAGCGACTCGGCCACGGCCACGGTCGCGTCGCGCTCGGCCAGCAGGCCGTGCACGACCCGGTCGAGGGTCACCTCGCCCGCGCCGTACAGCGACGAGCCGAGCAGCTCGCGCGCCGCCTCCTGCGCGGCCGCCAGCCGGTCGGCGCCGCGCGCCTCGATCCGTACCCGTACCTCGCCGGGCGAGGCGTAGTAGGCGAGCTTGACGCCGGGCATCGCCTCGACCGGGGCCAGCCGGTCGGCGACCACCGACTCCCAGATCGTCGCCGTGCGCAGCACGCAGGCGGACACGACCGCACCGGCCAGCTCCGGCAGCACGGACTGCTCGGCGATCGCCCGCATCTCCGACGGCACACCGGGCAGCGCGTACACCACGCCGCCCGGCAGGCTCAGCCGCAGGCCGGGCGCGCTTCCGGCCGGGTTGGGCAGCAGGGTGGCGCCGTCGGGCACGTCCGCCATGCGCAGGGCGTCCGGGCGCAGCGGCACGTGGCGCTCGGCGGCGCGCTCGCGCAGGCGGCGTTCGACGCCGGGATCGCGGTGGAGCGACACGCCGGCGGCGCCGGCCAGGGCCTCACGCGTCATGTCGTCGGAGGTCGGCCCGAGACCGCCCGTCATGATGACCGCGTCGGCGCGCCGGAGTGCCTCCCCCAGCGCCCCGGCGATGACGTCGAGATCGTCGGGGACCACCGTGCTGCGCGTGACCTCGGCGCCCGCCTCGGTCAGCCGCCACCCGAGCCAGGTGGCGTTCCCGTTGGCGGTGTCGCCGCGCAGCAGCTCGTCACCGACCGTCAGCAGTTCGACCCGCGCGGCCATCGACCCACAGCCTCCATGCCTTGACGACATAATCCAGTCCGGTCACGACCGTGACGAGCACGGCCGCGCCCATCGTCACCCACCGGAGCACGTCGATGGGCCCCGGCATCACATAGAACCCGATGGCGAACACCTGCAGCATCGTTTTGAGCTTGCCGCCCCGGCTCGCCGCCATGACGCCGTACCGGATGACGACGAACCGCAGCAGGGTGATGCCGATCTCCCGTACGAGGATCACGACGGTGACCCACCACCACAGGTCGCCCAGCAGCGACAGGCCGACCAGCGCCGACCCGGTCAGGGCCTTGTCCGCGATCGGATCGGCGATCTTGCCGAAGTCGGTGACGAGGCCCCGGCTGCGGGCGAGCTGCCCGTCGACGCGGTCGGTGAAGGAGGCCGCCGCGAAGACCACCAGCGCCCCGATCCGCCACCAGGTGCCGTCGGTGAACAGCAGCCAGAGGAACACCGGCACGAGCAGGAGACGCACGACCGTCAGCAGGTTGGCGATGTTGAGCAGCCCCGCCTGCGCCGCGACCGGAGCGGCGATCGGATCGCCTCCCGCCCCGATCGGTTTCTGACCGGCCGTCAACGCTCGTCCACGACGGCGAGAAGATCGACGCCCATCGCCTCGACGACGCGAGCCCGGACGATCTCGCCGACCGGCGCGTCGCCCTTGAGCGTCACCACGCCGTCGATCTCGGGGGCCTGGTGTGCCGCGCGGCCCTCGCCGGGCTCCTCCACGAGGACCTCAACGGTCTGCCCCAGGCGTTCTTCGGCGCGCTGGGCGGTCAGCTCCTCGGCGAGCACAGACAGGTCGGCGACCCGGGCGGCCACCTCCTCATCGTCGACCTTGCCGGTGAACCCGGCCGCCTCGGTGCCCTCCTCGTCGGAGTAGCCGAACACGCCGATCACGTCGAGCCGCGCCGCGGTGAGGAACCGGGCCAGCTCGTCGACGTCCTCCTCGGTCTCGCCGGGGAAGCCGACGATGAAGTTGGACCGTACGCCGGCCTCCGGCGCGAGCTCACGGACGCGCTCCAGCAGGCCGAGGAAGCGCTCGGTGTCGCCGAACCGGCGCATCCGCCGCAGCAGGGGGCCGCTGGCGTGCTGGAACGACAGGTCGAAGTAGGGCGCCACACCGGGTGTCGTGGCGATCGTCTCCAGCAGGCCGGGGCGCAGCTCCGCCGGCTGGAGGTAGCTCACGCGGACCCGCTCGATGCCCTCCACCGCCGCGAGCTCGGGCAGCAGGGTCTCCAGCAGCCGCAGGTCGCCCAGGTCCTTGCCGTACGAGGTGGAGTTCTCGCTGACGAGAATGATCTCGCGGACGCCCTGGCCGGCCAGCCAGCGCGCCTCCTCCAGCACCTCGGTCGGCCGCCGAGAGACGTACGCGCCGCGGAACGCCGGAATCGCGCAGAAGGTGCATCGTCGGTCGCAGCCGGAGGCGAGCTTGAGCGGCGCGGCCGGGCCGCCGCCGAGCCGGCGGCGCAGCACCCGTGGCCCGGACGCCGGCGCGACGCCCTCCGGCAGGTCGGGCGCCGAACCGTGCCCGGGGACGTGCACGTGGGTGCCGGACCGCTCCGTCGGAGTGAGCGGCAGCAGCTTCCGGCGGTCCTGGGGCTTGTGGGAGCGGTGCCCGCGGCCGGTCAGGACGTCGTCGAGCCGCTCGCCGATCGCGGCGTAGTCGTCGAAGCTCAGCACCGCGTCGGCCTCGGGCAGCGACTCGGCCAGCTCCGCGCCGTACCGCTCGGCGAGGCAGCCCGCCGCGACGACCTTCGCGCCGGAGTCCGACGCGGCCAGGAGGGTGTCGATGGAGTCCTTCTTCGCGGCGTCGATGAAGCCGCAGGTGTTGACGAGGACGACCGAGGCGTCACCGGAGTCGTCCAGCGTCCAGCCGGCGCTCTCCAGCCGCGCCGCGAGCTCCTCGGAGTCGACCTCGTTGCGCGCGCACCCGAGAGTGACGAGCGAGACGGAGCGGCGGTCCGCCGATGTCGCGGACTGGTCGGCGGTGCTCACGCGGAGCGCTCCCCTCTCGCCGGGCGCGCGGCGAGGGCGAGCACGGGCTCAGTTCGACGGGTGGACATGCCCCATACGGTACTGGTCCCGCAAGGACGACAGGAGGTCAGCGTCTCTGATCAGTTTTGGGATCCGTGGTCATCTGGGGTGTTGTGACTGGGGGATCTGTCCACCGGGGTGGGGTGGGGTGGCGTGGGCGTGTAGGTGGAAGCCTGCGCCCAGTGCCGCTCCTTTGGGTCGGTGCCGTGGACGGTTCCGACTGGTGGGGGTGCTTGAGCTGATCGTGTGCACGGGTGTGCGCGCGCCCTGGTGCCGGCAGGCCGCCCGGGGCGGTCTGGGGTCCGTGTGAGCGTGTCCCTCCGGACGCTGACCCGCCGGCCCGCGGGGGCCGGGGGTGGAGGGTGCCCCGCGTCGCCTGGGCACGGGGCGTGGGGATCGGTGCGGGGTGGGTCCGGTCTTGGACCGATCACCCCCGCTGGCCTGGTGTTGCCGGGTCGTGGTCGAGGTGAGGACCGCGCCCGTTTCGAGGGTGTCGATGACGCGGGGGATGGCCATGTGGCCGGTGCCGCGATCAACGGTGGTGGTGTGCTGGTGGGTCAGGCCACGGGCGGCGATGCGCCGCCAGGCGCCGTGGTCGCGGTCGCCTTGCCAGCCGCACTGCGGGTCGGGGCAGATCACCCATTTCCATCCGGGTGTGGCAGGCCGGTCGGGTGCCTTGCAGTGCCGCAAAGGGACCAGGCACTGCGGGCAGTGCTTGGAGGTGTGGCGGGCGGGGACGGTGACCACGGCGATGCCGGTCTCGGCGGCCAGGTGCCGCATGTTTTCGGCGATCTGCCCGCGCACGGTCTGGGACAGGCGGGTGTTGAGGGTGCGGCCCATGCCTTTGGCCTCCATCGACCGCAGGTCTTCTAGGTAGATCACGCTCGCGCCGACGGCGATCGCCTGATCCACCGCCCAGCGTGCGGCCGACCAGGCCAGCGCGTCGTTCAAACCGGACCGCCGGTCGGCCACGTGTCGGCGTTCGGCCGCCAACACGGCGTGCTTGGCGGCCAGGTGGTGACCCTCCCGATCGCCGATGAGGCGGGCGTAGGTGTCGGTTTTGGCGTGCAGGCGTTCGCCGTGGCGGCGTAGCCGGTGCTGCCGGGCCATCACCCCACCGGCCCGGAACATCGCCCCCGCCCCCAACGCGGTGATGGTGCCGTCGGGATGCAGACGGCAGGCCCCGGCACTCACCAGGGTGTTCAGCCCCCAGTCCACCCCCAGCGCCGTCGTGTGACCCATCGGCTCAGCCTTGGGGACGGGATGAGAGAACGCCAGGTCCACGCGTACTTTGTGGCCCTGCGGGCGGAGTGTGGGCAGGTGCAGCACCGCACCAGGCGGGACGGTGGGCGCCAACGTGATCGGGCAGGCCACCCAAACCCAGTCGGCGTAGGAGCACGGATCCGGACGCACAGGCAGTTGCAGCCGCAGCAGCACCCTGGCCGGGTCCTCTTCGGCGCGTTCCAAGGTGGCCTGCTGGCGGTCCACCGCCGCCAGCACCAGCATCCGCGCCGCACGCGGCACCTCTTCCAGCTCGAACACATCCACCGGAAACCGCCCATGCCTGTCGGCAAAGGCCGTGATCTGCCTCGTCCGCGCTTTGATCACGCTGCCGGGCAGGGACCGGCCGCCGGGGACCGCTTCCCGGACGGCGTCCCACTCGGCCTGCGTGCGTTTGCCCGCCTCGGCGGGCCAGGTCCTCAAGATTCCGGCGGTCAGCTGGGCGCGATGCTGCGCACCACGCAGGATCCGCCCGGCCTGTTCCTGCGCCATCCGCACGATCCGGTCATTGACCTTGAGTCCCGCAGGGATCTCCACACCCCAACCCAAACGCCGCAACGCCATCCACGCATTCGACGGCAGCACCCGGCGCCATCCACCCCACCGGCCAGCACCGCCACATCACCGGCATTCCAACGCCCGGCCAGCAAAGCCGCGACCATCCCCGCGACCAGATCCGCAGCCCACCCCACCCGCTCGGCCACCACCCGCGCGGTCAGAGCCTCACCGGTCTTCTCATCAACCCCGCCACGCAGCAACATCCGGGCGGTCGCGGTCCGGGCCACCTGGCCCTCAGCCAGCGGAAGTTTCCGGCTCACACGACACCACCGGATGACACGCAACCAAGCATGTACGCACAGTAACAATCCGTGTCAGCGTTCCGTACGATGATTCGAAAATTCGAGCGAAGCCAGCTCGTCAGAACATCGACCACCTACCCGGGAAACCCCCCGAGCGCATCCCGCTTTCGCCATCTTGAGCAGCCACAGCAACCCAACACCCTCTTGTGACCGCTATGTACGAATCGCTAAGGGAACCCGTTAGCCTTTGCGCGGCACCTGTGGGGAGGGCGAGTGGCCGGCCTTGAGCGGATCACGGGGGCCGTAGCTCAGCCGGATGACCTGACCGGTCTCGCCGGGGGCGCCGACGTCCTTGCCGTTGACCGTCACCCGGACGCCGCCGCCGTTGCCGATCAGCAGCCGGATGCGCTTCTTTGACTTCCACTCCTCGCTCTGCCCAGCGCGGATCATGCCGCTGAACAGCTCCTTGCCCTTGGCGTCGCGGACGTTGAGCCAGCTCGCGCGTTTCGCCTTGACCCGTACGGTGACGTCCTTGCGGGGCGCCGGCGACGGCGACACGGTGTGGTTGCGGGGAGCCGGTTTGGCGGTCGCGGGGGCCGCCGCCCGCTGGGCCGCGTGGTGTTCGTCGTGCCCGGTCGCGACCCGGACGATGCCGTAGAGCGCGACGAGGACGAGCGCGACGATCATGGCGGCGCTCCAGTTGGGCGCGCGCCGCTCACGGAAGCGTACGGGCGTCTCGGGCTCGAACGCCTGCCGCGCCGGGATCGCCTGCGGTGATCCGCCGTGCGCGTCGTCGTACCGGCCGATGAGGGGCTCGGGATCGATTCCGGTGGCCCGGGCGATGCTGCGGATGTGCCCGCGCGCGTAGAAGTTGCCGCCGCACAGGGTGTAGTCGTCGCGTTCGATGGCGTTGATCACGGTCTCGCGGATGCGGGTCCGGTCGGCCACCTGCCCGACGGTCAGCCCGGCGTCCCGTCGCGCCTTCGCGAGGGTGTCGCCGATGCTCGACGCGCCTTCGTCGCCGGCGCCGTCGCCAACGACAGTTCCCTCGCTCCGCTCCGTCACGGCACCTCCTGGGAACCTCGTGGCGTACACGCGATGACGTCGCCCGAATCGTCCTTCGCTACCGCTGAGTCTATGAAGGCCGGTCGCCGGAAGCGACGTGCAACGCTGTTACTTCAGCTACCCAAGATCTCCGTCGCTACTCGCCGCGCAGCGATGCCAGCACGCCCGGTAGATCGTCGGGTTTGACCAAGACATCGCGTGCCTTCGACCCCTCGCTGGGACCGACGATGGAACGGCTCTCCAGAAGGTCCATGAGACGTCCGGCCTTGGCGAAACCGACGCGCAGTTTCCGCTGGAGCATCGAGGTCGAGCCGAACTGGCTGGAGACGATCAGCTCGGCGGCCTGGACGAGCAGCTCGAGGTCGTCGCCGATGTCCTCGTCGATCTCCTTCTTGCGCTGATCGTTCGCCGCGACGTCCTCGCGGTAGTCGGGCTCGGCCTGCTTCTTGCAGTGCTCGACGACGTCATGAATCTCTTTTTCGGAGACGTAGGCGTTCTGCAGCCGCATCGGCTTGCTCGCGCCCATCGGCAGGAACAGCGCGTCACCCTGGCCGACGAGCTTCTCCGCGCCGGGCTGGTCGAGGATGACGCGGCTGTCGGCCAGGCTCGAGGTGGCGAACGCCAGCCGCGACGGGACGTTCGCCTTGATCAGGCCGGTCACCACGTCGACGCTCGGCCGCTGGGTGGCGAGCACCAGGTGGATGCCCGCGGCGCGGGCGAGCTGGGTGATGCGCACGACGGAGTCCTCGACGTCGCGCGGCGCGACCATCATCAGGTCGGCCAGCTCGTCCACGATCACCAGGAGGTACGGGTAGGGCTGGTAGACCCGCTCGCTGCCCGGGGGCGCGGTGAGCTTGCCGGCCAGCACGCCCTTGTTGAAGTCGTCGATGTGCCGGTATCCGGAGGCCGCCAGGTCGTCGTAGCGGCGGTCCATCTCCCCCACCACCCACTGCAGCGCCTCGGCCGCCTTCTTCGGGTTGGTGATGATCGGGGTGATCAGGTGCGGGATGCCGGCGTAGGAGGTCAGCTCGACGCGCTTGGGGTCGACCAGCACCATGCGCACCTCGTCCGGCGTCGCGCGCATGAGGATCGACGTGATGAGCCCGTTGATGCACGTCGACTTACCGGCGCCGGTCGCACCCGCGATGAGCATGTGCGGCATCTTGGCCAGGTTGGCCACGACCGTACGGCCCTCGACGTCCTTGCCGAGCCCGACGACCATCGGATGGTGGTCGTTGACCGCAATCGGGGCGCGCAGCGTGTCGCCGAGGCTGACGATGTCCTTGTCGGTGTTGGGGATCTCGACGCCGATCGCGGCCTTGCCGGGGATCGGCGAGATGATCCGCACGTCGGCGCTCTTGACCGCGAGCGCGATGTTCTTGGTCAGCGCGGTGATGCGCTCGACCTTGACCGCGGGCCCCAGCTCGATCTCGTACCGGGTGATCGTCGGGCCACGGGTGAAGCCGGTCACCTGCGCGTCCACGCCGAACTGGTCGAGCACCTCCGACAGCGCGTTCACGACGGTGTCATTGGCCTTGGTGCGCGGCTTGACGATCGATCCGGGCTTGAGCTTGCCGGCCGGCGGCAGGGTGTAATCGCCGCTGACGCCGGAGGAGGAGAGGGTGAGCTGCTCGGAGCTCTTCGGCGGCGGCGTGTGGTCCGGCGGCTCGGGCGGCGCGAAGACCTCGGTCGGCTCCGGCTCGAAGAGGTCGTCGGCGAGGCTCGGGCCGTCGTCCTCCTCCTCTTCCGGCTCTTCCGGTGCGCCGGTGCCCGAGACGACCGGGGTGTCGTACGGCTTCTTGTGGTCGCCGACCTCGACGTCGCGTTTGCGCTTCTTGCCCCGCGTCTTCTGCTCCTCCTCGGCGACGATCTCGTCGCCCTCGGGGAGCAGCGGATCGCGGAGCAGGATCCGGTCGCGGAACGCGAGGAGACGCTCGGGGACCTGGTGCACCGGTGTCGCGGTGACCACGAGCAGGCCGAAGGCGGCCACCAGCAGCAGGAGCGGCACCGCGACCCAGCCGGTCACCGTGCTCGTGAGGGGCGCCGACAGCAGCCAGCCGATGAGCCCGCCGGAACCCTGCAGCGCGCGCTCGCCCGCGTCGGGGTACGGCGTGCCGTGCGCGGCGTGGACGACGCCGAGGATGCCGCCGATGAGCGCGGAACAGCCGACGGTGAGGCGCCCGCCGTCGCCGTTGTGTCCCGGATGACGCAGCATCCGCCAGGCCAGCAGCGCGAACATCACCGGCAGCAGCCCGGCGAGCGTGCCGAAGCCGTCCCGCACGGCGCGGCCGAAGTACTTGATCAGTCCGGTGTGCGGCGTCCACCAGGTCGCGGCGGCGAGCACGATGGCCAGCCCGAGGTTGGCCAGGCCGACGCCGTCCCTGCGGTGCTCCTCGTCGAGGTCGCGCGCGCTCTGCCCGAACCGGCGCACCACCGCGCCGACGGACCGGGCGAGCATCAGCCAGACCCCGGCGATGACGCGGTAGATGCCGAGCATCAGCTGGGCGAGCGGATCGGGCCGCTGCGGCCGGCTCTTCGCGGCGGGGCGTTTGGCGGCCGGACGCTTGGCCGAGGACGCCGGCCGACGGGCCGCCGGCGCCGCCTTACGGGCGGCCGGCTTGGCGGACCCCGAGTTGCGGGCCGCAGGCTTACGCGCGTTGCCACGCGTGCCTGAGGAGCGTTTGGCGCCCCCTGGCGTACGTGTGGCCATGATGGTGAGACTAACGGCTATGCCCGATGGGTTCCCTTGTGCGCCAACGGCGTGTCGCGCGGAAAAGAGACCACGAGCCTCCCGGCCGAAGCCCCCGGGAGACCAACGCGTGTGGTGAGGCCCGGTGGTGAGGCCCGGTGGTGAGGCCCGGTGGTGAGGCCCGGTGGTGAGGCCCGGTGGTGAGGCCCGGTGGTGAGGCCCGGTGGTGAGGCCCGGTGGTGAGGCCCGGCGGTGAGGCCCGGCGGTG
This sequence comes from Actinoallomurus sp. CA-142502, assembly GCF_050936355.1. NCBI lineage: Bacteria > Bacillati > Actinomycetota > Actinomycetes > Streptosporangiales > Thermomonosporaceae > Actinoallomurus > Actinoallomurus sp. CA-142502. The sequence goes on along the minus strand of NZ_JBNJMY010000001.1, from coordinate 3,475,849 downwards.
AGGCCCGGCGGTGAGGCCCGGCGGTGAGACCCGGCGGTGAGACCCGGCGGTGAGACCCGGCGGTGAGACCCGGCGGTGAGACCCGGCGGTGAGACCCGGCGGTGAGACCCGGCGGTGAGACCCGGCGGTGAGACCCGGCGGTGAGACCCGGCGGTGAGACCCGGCGGTGAGACCCGGCGGTGAGACCCGGCGGTGAGACCCGGCGGTGAGACCCGGCGGTGAGACCCGGCGGTGAGACCCGGCGGTGAGACCCGGCGGTGAGACCCGGCGGTGAGACCCGGCGGTGAGACCCGGCGGTGAGACCCTCCCGCCCGGGGGCCGATCCCACTTCCATTGTCCAGCCCGGAGGCCGGCCGGCGGAAGCTTCTCCGGTGGCTGTGGATAACCGGCCACCTCCGCCGCGCTGCCGGGAGCGCCCGGCCGGTCCTCAGGGACCGGCCGGGAACCGCCTGTGGGCGTCGCGCGGCGAGGTCTCTCAGACCTCGACGATGACCGGGATGATCATCGGTCGGCGGCCGAAGGACTCGTTCACCCAGCGGCCCGCCGTACGGCGGACGAGCTGGCGGAGCTGGTGGGCGTCGTTGATCCCGTCGGCCGCGGCGGACTCCAGGACCTCGTCCAGACGGGGGATCACGGCCTCGAAGCTGTCGATGCCCGCGCCGCGGGCGTGGATCTCCGGGCCGCCCAGTACCTTGCCGCTCGACGAGTCGATGACCACCACCACGGACACGAAGCCCTCGTCGCCGAGGATGCGCCGGTCCTTCAGCGAGGTCTCGGTGATCTCGCCGACCGACAGGCCGTCGACGTAGACGTAGCCGGCGCGGACCGCCCCGACGATCTTGGCCTGCCCGTCGACCAGGTCGACCACGACGCCGTCCTCGGCGATGACGATGTTCTCGTCCGGCACGCCGGTGAGCGCGGCGAGCCGCGCGTGCGCGCTGAGGTGCCGCCACTCGCCGTGTATCGGCATGAAGTTGCCGGGGCGCGTCATGTTGAGCACGTACAGCAGCTCGCCGGCCGGCGCGTGTCCCGAGACGTGCACCAGGGCATTGCCCTTGTGCACGACGCGGGCGCCCCAGCGGGTCAGGCCGTTGATCACGCGGTTGACGGCGTTCTCGTTGCCCGGGATGAGCGACGAGGCGAGGATCACCGTGTCGCCCTGCTCGATGCGGATCTGGTGGTCGCGGTTGGCCATCCGGGACAGCGCCGACATCGGCTCGCCCTGCGAACCGGTGCAGACGAGGACGATCTCCTCGCCCGGCAGGTCGTCCATCTCCTTCTGCTCGATCAGGATGCCGGCGGGTACCCGCAGGTAGCCGAGATCGCGTGCCACGCCCATGTTGCGCACCATCGACCGGCCGACGAAGCAGACCTTGCGGCCGCTCTCGTGCGCGGCGTCGAGCACCTGCTGCACGCGGTGCACGTGCGAGGCGAAGCAGGCGACGATGGCGCGCTTCTGCGCGATCCGCAGCACGTCGCTCAGCACGATGCCGATGTCACGCTCGCTGGTGACGAACCCCGGGACCTCGGCGTTCGTGGAGTCCGACAGCAGCAGGTCGATGCCCTCGGCGCCGAGCCGGGCGAAGCCGCCGAGGTCGGTGAGCCGGCCGTCGAGCGGCAACTGGTCCATCTTGAAGTCGCCGGTCGCCAGGACCAGGCCCGCCGCCGTACGGATGGCGACCGCCAGCGCGTCCGGGATGGAGTGGTTGACCGCCAGGAACTCACAGGAGAACGGGCCGAACGACCGCGTCTCCCCCTCGCGTACCTGAACGGTGGTCGGCTTGATGCGGTGCTCGGTGAGCTTGGCCTCCAGCAGCGCCAGCGTGAGCCGCGAACCGATCAGCGGGATGTCGGGCCGCTCGCGCAGGAGGTACGGCACGCCGCCGATGTGGTCCTCGTGCCCGTGCGTCAGCACGATGCCCTCGATGTCGTCGAGGCGGTCCCGTATGTAGTCGAAGTCGGGCAGGATCAGGTCGACGCCGGGCTGTTCGGACTCGGGGAACAGCACCCCGCAGTCGACGATCAGCAGACGGCCGCCGAACTCGAAGACCGTCATGTTGCGGCCGATCTCGCCCAGCCCGCCGAGCGGCACGATCCGCAGTCCGCCATCGGGCAGTGCGGGCGGCGACCCCAGCTCAGGGTGTGGATGACTCATCGGATCCCCCGCTTCTCATCCGACGGCACGGGGGCATATTCATGCGCGTTCGTCACGCGCCCTCCTAGCTTCGATCGCGGCACGCCCCTCCGGCGGTACCGCGTGGTGCCTGTGGTCCTCTCACGGACCCTCCAAGACCTTGACGCCGCCGGCGATGAGGTCCTCCCTCAGCGCGGCGGTGAACTCCGGCGTCGCGTCCACCAGCGGGGGCCGTACGGCGCCTCCGGGCTGGCCGACGAGCGACAGCGCGGCCTTCACCGCGATCACGCCCTGCGTACGGGTCATGATCGCGGTGGTGACCGGGATCAGCCGGCGATGGATCCGCCGGGCCCGGTCCACGTCTCCACCGAGGTAGGCGTCGATCATCTCGTGCAGATCGGCGCCGACCACGTGTCCGACGACACTGACGAACCCGGCCGCTCCGAGGGAGAGCCAGGGAAGGTTCAGGGCGTCGTCTCCGGAGTAGAACACCAGGTCCGTCTCGGCCATCACCCGCGAGGCCGCGAACATGTCGCCCTTGGCCTCCTTGACCGCGATGATCCGCGGGTGCTCCGCGAGGCGCAGCAGCGTCTCGGGGGCGATGGGTGTGCCGGTACGGCCTGGAATGTCGTAGAGCATCACCGGGAGTTCGGTCGCGTCGGCCACGGTCGTGAAGTGGCGCGCGAGGCCCTCCTGCGGCGGCTTGTTGTAGTACGGCGTGACGACCAGCAACCCGTCGGCGCCGGCGGCCTCCGCCTGGCGCGCCAGCTTCAGGGTGTGCACGGTGTTGTTGGTACCCACGCCCGCCACCACGTGCGCGCGGTCGCCGACGGCCTCGATGACGGTGCGCAGCAGCCGCTCGTCCTCGGCGTCGGTCGTGGTGGGCGACTCGCCGGTCGTACCGCTGACGACGAGCCCGTCGTTGCGCTGATGATCGACGAGGTAGGCGGCCAGCCGGGCCGCCCCGTCGTAGTCGACGGCGCCGTCGGCCGTCATCGGTGTGACCATCGCGGTGAGCATCCGGCCGAAGGGCGCCGCGTCGTCGCGCTCCTGCGGCACAGCGTTCGTGCTGGGTGCCATGTTCCGAACTTACCGGGCATCGCCCCCGCTGGGGACCCGCGGGCACCCCCGTGTCGCCTTCTTACCGCCCGTGAGCTCCTGTAACGAAGATGACGCCGCCAGAACACGCTCGGGGGTACATGTTCTGACGGCGTCTTCTGATCAATCGTCTCTCACAAAACCGGCGTTACCGGTGAACCTTGGCGGGCTTTCGTGCGTTGAAGAGAGTGGGACGAGGTTCCGCCGGGGTCTGGCGGGGCTGGCGGAGCCTCTCCCGGCGGAGGATGCGCGCCTCGGTTCGCCGGGGTCTGGGGCTCTCTCGCGCCGATCACCCACCCGATCGGCGCACCCGCGGCCGAGGCGCGCGCATCCTTCTCCCACCCCCCGACCTGCGCCGATGGTTATCCACAGGCGCGCGAAGACGTTCCGCTGGCAGGTGCCGGCGCTGGACAATAAGAGTGGGGTCGCCCCCCTGGGCGGGCGGGGTCCACGACGGGCGGGGTCCACGACGGGCGGGTCCACGACGGGCGGGTCCACGAACGGGTCATGTCCTCATCGAGTGGGCGCGATCGTCCCGTGTGGGTTCTTCAGAGGGTTCTCGATCAGCGGTTCGTCGCCGCTCTTCCGCACCGCTGGAAGCGGGTGAGGGTCTTGCTCATCGGCGGAGTCCGACGGAGACCGGGGCGTCCTCACCGGTTCGGGTGTCCGCTCGATCGCCCGGCCGCGCATTGCTCCGGCTCTGCGCGGCCGCGCACATTCTCTGTCCTCGCCCGCTAACCGGGCGTGTGCATCCTCACGGACCCTCAGCCCTCATGTCCGGCCGCGAGGTGCTCGTCGAGCCGCGACTTGAGCTCTTCGGGGCTCAGGGCGCGGAAGAACTCGTTGCCGCGCACCGCCCACCAGTGGCCCGAACCGCCCAATCCGAACCTCCAGCCGGAGTAGTCGGACGCCAGCTCCTGAAGCCGGCCGTCCGCCGGGCCGACCATGTGCCTCATGCTCATCCTTCTCCGAACCTCCCTACACCGCCATCCGCCACGACCAGCGCAACGGTCCCCCGAATACTTCCCCCAGGCAAGGGGGTTTGATCGCGGGATGACCGCTTGTGACGCCGACAAGATCATTCTTGCGAGCAAGACGATGGCACGACGCGCCAAAGTCCAGGCAATTCGCGAGCGATGTAACTAAATCGTGACAACTGCTTGTCCTTGCGGACCCGGCGGCCGCTCGGACGCCAGTTGCAATGCCCGGTGCAAGTTTCATCGACAAACGCGCCGCAGGGCACGCGGTAGGCCTCGCCGCACGCCCCACCGAATGACCCATCGCGGCAGGTCAGAGCATAAACCGGGTACATCACCGTTCGATACCGTGTCGCCGGGCCGGTTCGCTCGCGAACACGCGTCGGCGTCCACCTCATGGGACGCGACTCATCCCCCCGGTCGGCCCCGATTCGCACGGTTGTGATCAATCTCATCCCTGCCGATTCCCAGCCATTCCCTCCGGTATGTCGCCCAGTCGCGCGCGCTGGTGGTCCAGTCCGCGTAGACGCCCACCCCGTACGGTCGCCGCGGAGGGCGCGGCAGGGCGTCGATCCCCTGCCGTACGCCGCGCAGCGCGGTGGGCAGGTCCTCCGCCCACGGTGTCGTGGTCCGGTAGGTCGGCACGCCCATGAAGACCGTGACCCGGTCGCCGAGGAGGGCCAGGATCCGCTCGGTGTGGTGGGCGAAGTGCCATCCCGCGAGCGCCTGTGCCGGCGCCTCCGAGTCGTACGTCATGATCGCGAGCTGGTCGACGCGACTCGCCACGGCGCGCAGGTAGGCCCCGGTGGGCCGCGGGGGGTAGTCGATTCCCACGCGCGGCAGCAGCGCGCGGAACACCGGCGCCTCCCAGTCCTCCAGGGGCGGCTGCTCGAGCGCCGTCGAGAGCAGCCGCCCCCGGTCACGAGTGAGCTCGTGGGTGCGGGCCAGCAGGTCGAGGAAGTCGCGGTCGCCGGAGTAGACGGGCTCGATGTCGTAGTGGATGCCGGCGAAGCCCACGGCGAGCAGCGCCCGGTCGGTGTCGAGGATCCGGGCCCGGGTCCCCGGGTCGCCGAGGTCGAGCGGGCCGCCCCCGGCGCGCTCCACCTGGCCCACGTACGCCTGGGCGCGTACCCCGGGAGCGAGGCGGCGCATCGCCGACAGCAGCTCACCGGCGTGCCGGTACCGGGACGGGGGGATCCGCCCGTCACCCTCCAGCGGTCCCGCGTGGAAGAAGACGTCGGTGATGCGGTTCGTCGCCAGGGTCGCCGCGAGCGCGCGGTAGTCGGCCTCGGTGTGCGGTTCGCCGACCCACTGGTGGCGCGCCCACAGGGCGTTCGCCGTGCCCCCGTACGCCCGGGGCTCCCGCTGCCACGCGAACCAGGTCTGGGCGAAGAAGACGGCGAGCGCGCCGAGGAGCACCGCCACCGCCCACGCCGCGCACCGCAGGGTCTTCCTGATCATCTCCGGTGAGACGTGCGGAGCGGGCCGGGGGTTCGGCCCGGATCAGCGGTGGCGCGGCTCGGTCACGGTCGTGTAGGTGGTCACCGGCGCGCCTCCACCGAGTTTGCGCAGCTGGAACATGCGGAGCTCGAGCAGCGCGGAGCCCAGCGCCCAGATGACGGCGTACAGCACGACCGCGGCGACACACCGGCGCAGCAGCGGATGACGCCGGCGCGGCGGCGCGGGCGCGGGCGGCCAGTCGGGCCCGTAGTCCATGAACCGGCTCGTGTCGTCGGCGTCCCGGCGCCGGGTGGGCGCGCGGCTCGCCAGCCGGGCGGCGCGCTCCAGGAGCGCGGAGAACCGGCCCTGTTCGCGGATACGGGCCAGCGACACCCGCCGTACGGCCGGGCTCGCGGCGGCGGACGCGGGCGGTCCGGTCTCCTCGTCCCGTACGCGGCCGGACCGACGGATGTCCGGACGGCGACGAGGCGTCCAGCAGGCCATGGCCTCCCCCGGCGTCTCCACTGGAACCGGAGCGCGGGACCTGCGCTCCGGTGCATCGATCCTTACCCGGCTCGAAGCCTCGTTAGTCTCTCGCGTCGCCGGTCCGAGTGGGAGTCAGAAGACCGGGATGATGTCCTGCGGATCGATGTTCGAGACGTCGACGCCGCCGATGTCGAGTTCGGGAATGGCCGGGAAGGCGATCCCCCAGCGTTCGACGATGGCCCGGACGCGGGCCATCGCGACGCGCCAGTTCTCCGCCTGCTCTTCGAAGGACAGCACGCCGAGACCCGCGTCGCGGGCGTAGGACATCAGCACCCGGTGGTTGGGCAGGAAGTACGGCGGCAGGTCCCAGAAGCCCTCGGGCGGCTCCCACAGGATCATCGACAGGAAGACGAAGCCGGCCCGGAGCTGCTTGGTGATCAGGCCGCGGGTGTCGTCGGTCAGGCCCGGCCACTCGTTCTCCAGGATGGTCATGCAGATCTGCAGGTGACGTGACTCGTCGCGGCCGATGCGCTGGAACATCTCCCCGAAGACGGGGTGCCGGGTGCCCGAGGCCATCCCGCGGAACAGGGTGGAGGCGGCCATCTCCCCCATCATGAAGCTGGTGAACAGCACCGGGAGCGAGTAGCGGGTGACGGCGGTGGTGTAGCCGTTCCAGTAGCGCCCGCCGTTGTGGTACAGCCAGCCGATGTTGTTGTGCGCGGCCTTCTCCAGGTCCGTCTTGGGCTCCCAGTCGAGCGGCCCGCCGGGCCACAGCCTGGCGATCGTCCGCTGGCAGCACTCCTCGTGGTTCATCTCGTCGCGCGTGATCGAGAAGAAGCACTTGCGGACCGGGTCCTCCTCGTGCTTCTCGAACGCCTGGATCGTGGCGCGCGCGAAGACCGCCGGCCCGGACGCGTCGAAGTTGGCCAGCACCGAGAACCAGTACATGATCCCGAGCCGTTGCTCGACGGTGAAGTCCTCCGGCCGCAGCTCGTTCCAGGGCAGGTCGGCGGGGTTCCAGACGACGCGCTTGGACTTCTCGTAGATCGCCGCGAGCTTGTCGGTCTCGACGTGCCACTCCATCGGATAGATGTTCGGCTGCGGCACGTCGGGCGCGGGCCAGAAGCCGCCCTCGGGGATCGTCAGCTTCCTGTCATCCATCCGCCGCTCCTCGTCGCGAGACAGCCCCTGGTGCCACCGTACGTCGGCCCGTGGTCGACGCCGTCCTCTCCCGCGAGACCCGTGCGCGCTGGGCGAGCAGGACGCACACCAGCACGCCGGCCGCGGCCGTCACCGTGCTCATTCCCGCGTGCTCGCCGAGCAACAGCCACGACCAGACCAGAGTCAGGAGCGGCTGGGCCAGCTGCACCTGGCTCGCCCGGGCGACCCCGGCCCTGGCCAGGCCGGAGTACCAGGCGAAGAACCCCAGGAACATCGACACCGCCGCGAGGTAGGCCAGGCCCGCCACGGCCGGGGGGCTCCAGCGCGGCGGCTCGGCGGCGATCAGCACGGCCGTGACCGGCACGGTCACGGGCGCCGCGAGGATCAGCGCCCAGCTCACCACCGCGCCGCCGGGCATGGTCCGCGCGAGGCGCCCGCCCTCGGCGTACCCCAGCCCCGCGGTCACCAGCGCGCCGAACAGGAACAGGTCCGCGGCCGAGAGACGCCCCGGACCGTTCCGCAGCGTGAAGGCCACCACGCAGCCCGCGCCGGCCACGCTCGCGGTCCAGAAGAACCACGACGGCCGCTCCCCCACGCGTACGACGGCGAAGACGGCCGTGGTGACGGGCAGCAGCCCCACCACCACGGCGGCGTGCGAGGCGGAGGCGCCGTGGCCGAGCGCGAGGGTGGACAGCACCGGGAAGCCGAAGACGACGCCGACCGCGACCACCGCCAGCGCGACCCACTGCCGTCCGCGCGGGCGCGGCGCGCGCGTGAGGCGCAGCGCGACCACGGCCAGCACGGCCGCGATCGCGGCCCGCCCCAGGCCGATCGTGTACGGGCCGAAGCCGCGCAGCGCGAGGGCGGTGGCCGGCAGGGTGAAGGAGAAGGCCAGGACGCCGAGGGCCGCGGCGGCGAGCCCGCCGGAAGGCGCTATCGAGGGGGAGGCAGTAGCGCTATCGTCATCTTTCATGGAAGACGATAGCAGTATCGCCACGCTCGCCGCCGAGCTGCGCGGCGCCGTGGCGAGGCTGCGGCCCGGCGACCGCCTGCCCTCGAGCCGCGCGCTCATGGCCCGCCACCAGGTCAGCCCGGTCACGGTGTCGCGGGCGATCGGGCTGCTCAGCGCGGAGGGCTTGGTCGTGACCCGCCCCGGCAGCGGCACGTACGTGGCGGAGCGCGCCGTCCCCCGCGCCCCCGCGGACCTCTCCTACGGCTGGCAGGCCGTGACGCTCGCCGACCGCACGGTGGACGCGGCGGGCGTGCTGGGTCTGCTGTCGGCGCCCGCCGACGGAGTGATCACACTGAGCGGCGGCTACCTCCCGCCGGAGCTCCAGCCCGGGCAGGCGCTGGCCACGGCCGCCGCGCGCGCGGTACGGCGGCCGGGGGCGTGGGAGCGCCCGCCGCTCTACGGGCTGCGGGGGCTGAGGGAGTGGTTCGCCCGCACCGCCGGCGGCGACGTGACGGCGGCCGACGTCACCGTCACCGGCGGCGGGCAGGCCGCCGTGACGCTCGCCCTGCGGGCGCTGCTGCCGCCCGGCGCGCCGCTGCTGGTCGAGTCGCCGACCTATCCGGGCGCGCTGGACGCGGCGCGGGCGGCGGGGCTGCGGCCCGTCCCCGTGCCGGTCGACCATGACGGCCTGCGCACGGAGCTGCTCGCCGACGCGTTCGCCGCCACCGGCGCGCGGGCCGTCTACTGCCAGCCGACGTTCCACAACCCGACCGGTGCCGTGCTCGCCCCGGAACGCCGGACGCGGGTGCTCGACGTGGCGCGCGCCGCGGGGGCGTTCGTGATCGAGGACGACTTCGCCCGCCACCTGGCGATCGATCCGCCGCCGCCGTCGCTGGTCTCCGCCGACCGCGAGGGCCGGGTCGTGCACATCTCCTCGCTGACGAAGGCGACCGCGCCGAGCGTACGGGTCGCCGCCGTGGTCGCCCGCGGCCCGGTGGCCGAGCGCATCCGGGCGACCCAGCTGGTCGACTCCTTCTTCGTCGCCCGGCCGCTCCAGGAGACCGCGCTCGAGCTCGTCGGGTCTCCCGCGTGGCCGCGCCACCTTCGCGCCGTGAGCGAGGCGCTGCGGCGGCGGCGCGACGCGCTCGTGTCCGCGATGGCCGCGCACGGCCTGCGCCCGATCCTCGTGCCGCGCGGCGGCCTGCACGTATGGATGGCGCTGCCGGCCGGCACGGACGACGTGGCGCTCGCCGAGGCCGCGCTCCGCGCGGGCGTGCTCGTCAGCGCGGGCCGCCGCTACTTCCCCGCCGAGCCGGCCGGGCCGCACGTACGGCTGAGTCACGGATCGCCCGGCGGCGAGGCCGAGTTCGCCCGTGGCGTGGCGATCCTGGCCGGCCTGCTCGCCGAGAACGGGTAGTCTCCGGCGACCGGTGACCGGCGTTCGCCGGTGTCGCCGGCCGTCGTCAGCGAGGAGGGGCGGATGAGCGGCCCGGAGCACGCGCTGCTGGTGCGCGACTTCGTCAACACCTACGACATGCAGTGCGACATCGAGGAGTTCGGCGCACCCTCCGACCTCAGCGGCTGGCTGGCCGAGCGCGGCCTGGTGGCGTCCGGCGCGTCCGCGAACGAGTCCGACCTGGGCCTGGCGGTCGCGCTGCGCGAGGGACTGCGGACGGCGATGATCGACCGGCCACGGCCGGAGCTGGAGGGCCTGCTCGCCGCCCTGCCGGTACGCGTGTCGCTCGACGGTCCCCGGCTGGTACCGCTCCATCGCGGGGTTCGCGGCGGGCTCGCCCGGGTGGCGGCGGCGGTCATGGCGAGTGCGGCCGACGGCACGTGGGAACGCCTCAAGGCGTGCCGGGCGACGGGGTGCCGCTGGGCGTTCCTCGACACCTCCAAGAACCGCTCCCGCGCGTGGTGTTCGATGCGCATGTGCGGCAACCGCACCAAGACCCGCGCGTACCGCGAACGCCGGCGCCGGGACGCGGTGCCCTAGAGTGCCACTCGCCGTCAATCAGGGAACGGAAGCGGGCGTTGAGCGTAGTAGGGGTACGAGCGGCCTATCCGGGCGACGTCGAGGCCGTCGCGGACATCCAGGTGCGCGCCTGGCGCGAGGGCTACGGCGCGGTCATCCCGCCGGCGGCGCTGGCCGAGATGACCGGGCCGGAGGCGCTCGGCCTGTGGCGCGAGCGCTGGGCCGAGGCGGTCGCGGCGCCGCCCAGCCCCCGGCACCGGCTGCTCGTGGCCGTCGACGAGGGGGTCATCACGGGCTTCGCGGCGCACGCCCCGGCCGGCGACCCCGACCAGGACCCCGCGACGACCGGTGAGCTCCTGACGCTCCTGGTCGACCCGTCGCGGCGGCGGGCGGGCCACGGCAGCAGGCTGCTCGCCGCGACCGTGGACCATCTGCGCGACGACGGCTGCACGACGGCGGTCGCCTGGGTGTTCGCGGCCGACGACGTGCTGCGGACCTTCCTCGTGTCGGCCGGCTGGGCGCCGGACGGCGCCCACAGCAAGGTCGACATGGGGGAACCCGTCGCGATGGTCCGCCTCCACACCGCCATCGCCTGATCCACGGGCTTGAACCCTCCGCTGCGCCGCGCGGGCGATGTGGCGGGACCACGGCGAAGAACTCGGGCGGAGCCTGCCGTGGCCCGCGGGCCGGATGCGCGAACTGCTGAACCACCTCGAGCGGGCTCGGGCGTCCGGCGTCTAGAAGATCTTCTGGTCGAGGGTCCAGTCGATCTCCGGGCGGCCGGCGTCGGTCAGCGCCTTGTTGACGGCGCTGAACGGGCGCGTGCCGAGGAAGCCGCGAGGGTTCATCGGGCTGGGGTGGCCGGCCTCCAGGACGACGTGCCGGGGGTTGGTGACGAGGTCGCGCTTCTTGCGCGCGTACGCGCCCCAGAGCACGAACACGATGCGCTCGTCCGTCGCGTCCAGGGCCCGGATCACCGCGTCGGTGAACTCCTCCCAGCCCTTGCCCGCGTGCGAGCCCGCCTTGCCGGCGCGTACGGTCAGGACCGCGTTGAGCAGCAGCACGCCCCGCTCCGCCCACGGCGTCAGGTCGCCGCCGGCCGGCATCGGGACGCCGAGGTCGTCGCGCAGCTCCTTGAAGACGTTGCGGAGCGACGGCGGCACGCGCACGCCCTCGCGGACGCTGAAGCTCAGCCCGTGGGCCTGCCCGGGGCCGTGGTAGGGGTCCTGGCCGAGGATCAGCACCCGTACGTCGTCCGGCGAGCACAGCCGGAACGCGTTGAACAGGTCGGGCAGCGCGGGGTAGACGACCTGTCCGTCGTACTCGGCGGCCACGAAGTCGCCGAGGCGCCGCGTGGCCTCGGCGTCGAGCAACGGCTCGATCAGGTCACGCCACTTGTCCGGCAGGAACTCGAGGAGATCGAAGGGCATGTGCCGAAACTAACAGTGCCCACCGACAGCGGACGCTCAGAACCGCGGATCGTCCGGGCCCGCGTCGTCCTCCTGCAGACGGGTCACGGTGTCGAGCAGGAACCGGCGTACGGCGGCCTCGTCGGCGGGCGCCAGATGGTCGAGCAGGGGCTCGATCTGACGGTCGGCCGCGTCCTGCACCTGCCGGAGGTGGCGGTGGCCGCTCTCGGTGAGCGCCAGGCGTACGAGCCGGCGGTCGGAGTCGTCGCGGCACCGCACGATCCAGCCGGAACGCGCCAGGTGCTCTACCGTGTGATTGAGGGTCGAGGGCGCCACGCCACAGCGACGGGCCAGCTCACGCTGGGTCAGCGCGTAGCCCTGTTCGAGGTAGGCCAGCACCGCCAGACCGTGCGGCGTCAGGCCGTGACTCCCCATGAAGCGCTGCCGGCGCAGGGCCACGACATGACCGGCCACCGCCAGCAGACGGGACAGCGACATGTGTTCGGGGTCGGCCTCGGAGGCGCGCACGGCGACATTGTCCGTGCTCAGCGCCCGCGTGGCCAGAGGGCGACCCGGATCAGGGGGATCGAGGGGCGGGGGTAGGTTGAAAGCGAACCGTTCGGCGGCGAACCATCGCCCACACTCAGGCAGGTCCACCCGAATCCCCATGACTGTCAGCACGGCTCCGGCCGCTCCCGCTCCCGCGATCGGCGCTCCGGGCCGTCGCCGGTGGCTGGGCATGGTGATCATCGGTCTCGGCGTCTCGCTGATCATCGTCGACGCCACGATCGTCAACGTCATGCTGCCCCGCGTGGTCGGTGACCTGCGGCTGACCACGGCGGACGCCGAATGGGTCACCTCGGTCTACTCCCTCGTGTTCGCGGCGCTGCTCATCCCGTTCGGGATGGCCGGCGACGTGTACGGGCGAAGGCGGATGTTCCTGCTGGGCACGGTGGTGTTCGTGCTGGCGAGCCTGCTGGCGGCCGCCGCGGGGAGCGGCGCCGCCCTCATCGGCGCCCGCGTGCTGCAGGGTGTCGGCGCGTCCATGATCCTGCCGGCCACGCTGTCCACGGTGACGGCGGTGTTCCACGGCCGCGACCGCGCCGTGGCGTTCGGGATCTGGGGCTCGCTCATCGGCGGCATGGCCGCCCTCGGGCCGCTGCTCGGCGGCTGGCTCGCGACCTCGTACGGCTGGCGGTGGGCGTTCGGGGTCAACCTGCCGATCGGCGCGGTCGTCATCGCCGGGGCCCTCATCCTGGTCCCCGAGACCCGCGACCGTACCGCCCGGCGCGGCGTCGACTGGACCGGCGGGCTGCTGACCGCGGCCGGGCTCGGGGCACTGGTGTTCGCGCTCATCGAGGGGCAGCGGTACGGCTGGTGGCGTCCGCTGCGGCCCTTCTCGGCCGGACCGGTCCACTGGGGCGCCGGGATCTCCCCGGTGCCGGTCGCCCTCGCGGCCGGAGCGGTCGCGCTGGGCGCGCTGTTCGCCGTCGAGCGGGCGCGTGCGGCGGCCGGACGCCCGGTCGTGCTGGACCTGACACTGTTCCGCATCCCGTCCTTTCGCCGCGGCAACGCCGCCGCCTCGCTGATCAGTGTCGGCGAGCTGGGGCTGATGTTCACGCTGCCGCTGTTCCTGCAGGACGTGCACGGCGATTCGCCGCTCCAGGTCAGCGTGGCGATCCTGCCGCTGGCTCTGGGCACGCTGGTCGTCGGCGGCTTCGCGGCGCGGCTGTCGCGGCGCGTGGGCGCCGCCCGGATGCTCCAGGCCGGCATGGCCCTGGAGACCGTCGCGGTGCTCCTCATCGGCCTCACGACGCACGCCGGCACCACCGGGTACGCGCTCGCACCGTGGATGCTGCTCTACGGCGTCGGGCTGGGCCTGACCACCGCGCAGCTCACGAACATCGTCCTGCGCGACGTGCCGCCGGCCCGCGCGGGCCTCGCCTCGGGCACGCAGTCGACCGCGCGGCAGGTCGGCTCGGCGCTGGGCATCGCCCTGATCGGCACCGTCTTCGCGACGAGCCTCAGCCACGTCATGACCGACCGGCTGCGCGACACCGGGGCGGGGGCGAGCCAGGGCGGGGTGTACGCGGCGCGGCTGCGCGACTCGGCCGGCACGTTCGCCCGTGACCTGCGGCACGGCGACCCGCGCGTCGCCCGCGCCGCCGACGAGAGCCTGGCGGCCGCGACCGACCGCGCCGCCTTCGTCACGGCCGGGCTGCTGGGCCTCGGCTTCGTGCTGACCCTGGGTCTGCGTCAACCGCCCGAGCCGGATCCGGCAGAATCTCCCGCATGATCTTCGACGCCGGACGCGTGCGGTAGTGGCCTCCCTCCCCCAGTGGGTCGCCGGAGCCCGACCCCGTACCCTCCCCAACTCGATCGTTCCCGTGCTCGTCGGCACCGGACTCGCGATCGGCTTCGGCCACGCGATCTGGTGGCGCGCCGTGGTCGCGCTGCTCGTGTCGATGCTGCTGCAGATCGGCGTGAACTACGCCAACGACTACAGCGATGGCATCCGCGGCACCGATGAGGAACGCGTCGGGCCGATGCGCCTGGTCGGTTCCAAGGTCGCGCCGCCCCGCCAGGTCCTCGCGGCGGCGGCCGTCTGCTTCCTGCTCGCGGCGATCGCGGGCCTCGTGCTGGCGGCGGTCACCTCCTGGTGGCTGCTGCTGATCGGCGCGGCGGCGATCGCCGCGGGGTGGTTCTACACCGGGGGCTCACGACCGTACGGCTACCGCGCGCTGGGCGAGATCTCGGTGTTCGTGTTCTTCGGGTTGGTCTCAGTCGTCGGCACCGCGTACGTGCAGCTCGAAGGCCTGCCGTGGGCGGTGTGGATCGCGTCGGTGCCGGTGGGGCTGCTGTCGTGCTCGATGCTGGTGGTGAACAACCTGCGCGACATCCCGACGGACCGGGAGGCGGGCAAGCGCACGCTCGCGGTCGTCCTCGGCGACGGGCGCACCCGCCTGCTGTACGCCGGGTGCGCGGTCGTGGCCCTGTGCTGCGTGCCGGTCGTCGCCGCGGCGCACCCGTGGGCGATGATCGGGCTGCTGTCGGCGCTGTGGGCGATCTCCCCGGTGCGGCGCGTCCTGCGCGGGGCGACGGGCCCGGAGCTCATCGCGGTGCTCGGCGAGACGGGGCGGTTGCAGATCGTCTTCGGCGTTCTGTTCGCCGTCGGCCTCGCCGTCTGAGCTTCTTGAGGGTTTGCGTCTTTGTCGCATCTGCCAGCGTTCGCGGCCTTCGGCACCCGCATCGGCCTGGTGTTTCGTTGAAGATTCTCCGTTTCTGCGAGGGATATACTCGCGCGGGTGACGGTGTTCCGGATCAGTGAGGTCGCGTCTCTGCTCGATGTCAGCCCGGACACCGTCCGACGCTGGGTCGATTCGGGCCGGCTGGCGGCCGAGCGCGACGAACACGGCCATCGGATCGTTTCAGGGGCGGATCTGGCGGCTTTCGTCCGCTCGCCCGCCGAGGCCGAGACCTCCTTCTCCTCCGCACGCAACCGCATGCGCGGCATCGTCACCGACGTCGTACGCGACGGCGTGATGGCGAAGGTGGAGATCCAGGCGGGGCCCTACCGCGTCGTGTCCCTGATGAGCCGGGAGGCGGCGGACGATCTCGGCCTCGAACCGGGCGTCGTCGCGGTCGCCGTGGTGAAATCCACGAACGTCGTCGTGGAGCGCACCGAATGACCCCCGGCCCGCCTGCCCCGGCCGCGGAGGGTCGTCCACAGGGGCGGCAGAGCCTTCCGGGAGCGGGGGGCGGGGCTGGACAATGGAAGTGGGGTCGCCGCCCCCGGGCGGGCGGGGTCCGCACCACCCCGGCCCGCACCACCCCGGCCCGCACCACCCCGGCCCGCACCACCCCGGCCCGCACCACCCCGGCCCGCACCACCCCGGCCCGCACCACCCCGGCCCGCACCACCCCGGCCCGCACCACCCCGGCCCGCACCACCCCGGCCCGCACCACCCCGGCCCGCACCACCCCGGCCCGCACCACCCCGGCCCGCACCACCCCGGCCCGCACCACCCCGGCCCGCACCACCCCGGCCCGCACCACCCCGGCCCGCACCACCCCGGCCCGCACCACCCCGGCCCGCACCACCCCGGCCCGCACCACTGGGGCGCGGCTGTGAACCGCCGGGCGCCCTGGGTGCTCGTTCTGCCGGCGCTCGTCGCGCTCGTCTTTCTCGTGCTGCCCGTCGCCGGGCTGCTGGTGCGGGCGCCCTGGTCCACGCTCGGCACCCGGCTCGCCCAGCCCGAGATTCTCGACGCGCTCCGGCTGTCGGTCGTCTGTGCCACGCTCGCGACGGTCTTCTGCCTCATTCTCGGGGTGCCGCTCGCGTGGGTGCTGGCCCGCGTGTCCTTTCCCGGTCACCGGCTCGTGCGTGCGCTGGTGACCGTGCCGCTCGTGCTGCCCCCGGTCGTCGGCGGCGTGGCGCTGCTGCTGGTCCTCGGCCGCAGCGGCCTCGTCGGCCAGTGGCTGTACCGCTGGTTCGGCGTGAGCCTGCCGTTCACCACCGCCGGGGTGGTCGTGGCCGAGGCGTTCGTCGCGCTGCCGTTCCTGGTGATCAGTGTGGAGGGCGCGTTGCGCGCCGCCGACCTGCGGTACGAGGACGCGGCGGCGACGCTGGGCGCCTCCCGCTGGACGACGTTCCGCCGGGTCACGCTGCCGCTCATCGCACCGGGCATCGGAGCGGGGGCGGTGCTGTGCTGGGCCCGCGCGCTCGGTGAGTTCGGGGCCACGATCACCTTCGCCGGCAACTTTCCGGGCCGTACGCAGACCATGCCCCTCGCCGTGTACCTCGCGCTGGAGAACGACCCGCAGGCCGCGATCGTGCTCAGCCTCGTGCTCCTCGCGGTGTCCGTGGTGGTCCTCTCCGGACTGCGAGGCCGGTGGGTGTCGTGATCGACGCGCACCTGGTCGTACGGCGGCCGGCGTTCACCCTCGACATCGCGCTGGAGGCCGCCGAGGGCGAGGTCGTGGCGCTGCTGGGGCCGAACGGCGCGGGCAAGAGCACCGCGCTGCGCGCCCTCGCCGGGCTCCTGCCGCTGTCGGCGGGGCACATCCGCGTGCACGGCGAGGAGTGGCGTGACCGGCCGGCGGACCGGCGTCCGGTCGGCATGGTCTTCCAGGACTACCTGCTCTTCCCCCATCTCACCGCGCTCGACAACGTGGCGTTCGGGCCGCGCTGCCAGGGCGTGCGCAAGGGCGAGGCGCGTCGGCTCGCCTCCGAGTGGCTCTCGCGTGTCGGCCTCGCCGACCACGCCGGCCGCCGTCCGCGTACCCTCTCCGGCGGCCAGGCGCAGCGGGTCGCGCTCGCCCGTGCCCTCGCCGTACGGCCCCGGCTGCTCCTGCTGGACGAGCCGCTGTCCGCGCTCGACGTCGACACGCGGCGGGAGATCCGGGCCGGGCTGCGCCGCCACCTCGCGGAGTTCGACGGCGCGTCGCTGCTCGTCACCCACGACCCGCTCGACGCGATGGCGCTCGCCGACCGGCTCATCGTGGTCGAGGACGGCCGCGTCGTCCAGGAGGGCACGCCCGCGCACGTCGCGCGCCACCCCCGTACGGACTATGTCGCCCGCCTCGTCGGCCTGAACCTCTACCGCGGCGTCGCGGAGGGCCATGACGTGAAGCTGGAGCGGCTGACCCTGTCGGCCGCCGAGTCGCTGGGCGGCGAGGTGTTCCTGGCGTTCCCGCCGTCGGCGGTGGCACTGTTCCGTGTACGGCCGGAGGGCAGTCCGCGCAACCTGTGGGAGGCCACGGTCGGCGGGATCGAGCCGCACGGCGACCAGGTCCGCGTCCACCTCGAAGGCCCGCTGCCGGCCGCCGCCGACATCACCCCGGCCGCCCTGGCCGAGCTCGGCCTGGCGGAGGGCGAACCCGTGTGGGCCGCGGTCAAGGCGGCGGAAACTCACGCCTACCCCGCCTGACGGCCCCGCTGTCGGCCGAGGTCGCGACACTCGCCCCGCGGCGACGGCTCTTGTCCCACAACGCCCTAAGATCGCGGCCATGCCGTATTTCACGCGCCTCGCCTCCGTTGTCGCGGTGACCCTGGCTCTGGGCGGATGCGGCATCGCGTCCGGAGACACGCGGTTCACCCTGAAGGTGCTGGCCGCGTCGTCGCTCACCGACGCGTTCGGCGAGCTCGGCACCGCCTACCAGCAGGCGAACCGGCACGTGACACGCGTGCAGTTCGAGTTCAGCGGCTCGCAGGAGGCCGCCGGGGACATCGACGACGGCGAGCACGCGGACGTGCTGGCCACCGCCGACAGCGCCTCGATGGACATCGCCGACGGCAAGACCACCGACCGCCGCCCCTTCGCGTACGGGGCGATGACGATCGCGGTGGCGCCGGGCAATCCGCGGCACATACGCCAGTTGTCCGACCTCGCCGACCCCAGGCTGCGGGTGGTGCTGGGCGGCCCGATCGTCCCCGTGGGCCGCTACGCCGCGCAGGTCCTGGCGAAGGCGGGCGTCCAGGTACGGCCGTCGTCGGAGGAGGCCGACGCGCGGACCGTGCTGACGCGGGTCCGCACCGGGGCCGCCGACGCCGGCATCGTGTACGTGACGGACATGCGGTCGGCGGGCGTGTCGGCGAGCAGCGTGGCCATCCCGGCGCTTCAGAACGTCACGGCCACCTATTTCGCGGCCGCCGTCCGGCGCAGCGACCACGGCGACGCCGCCAAGGCGTTCGTGACCTGGCTGACCTCGTCCGCGGCGAGGACGATCCTGCGCAAGTACGGCTTCCTGACCGGCTGAGGCCCGGTTCAGGAGCGGGCGGCGCCGGGTTCGTCGGCGAGGGTGTCCACCGTCTCGGCCAGGATCCGCAGGCCGGGGAGGGCCTCGGCCAGGACGTTCTGGTGGTGGTCGTCCAGAGCGCCGAGGGCCGCCTGGAGGATCGCGGTGTTGGTCGCCTTCCAGTTCTCCACGGCCTGCCGTCCGGCGGGCGTCGGGCTCAGCGCGATGGCGCGGGCGTCGTCCGCCGCGTTCGTCCGTACGACGAGCCCGCGGGAGTGCAGCGCGTTGACCAGCGTGGTGACGGAGTTGGCGGCGAGCATGAGCCGGCGCGCGATCCGGCCGGGGCGGATGCCGGGCTCGTCGGCCACGCACGCCAGCACTTCGAGCTGGGCGACCGAGAGCGGATTGGCCGGGTCGGCGGCGCGGGCGGCGCGGCGCATGGCGCGACGGAGTCGCGCGACGGTGTCGGCGAGGAGGACGCCGGTGTCCTCCGACGTCCGACCCGCCCGGAGGTCGTGGGCCATGCGCCCATTGTCCCCCTAAACGGCAGGATTAGTATTCATGTCCGGGGTTCTCCCGGAGTACGGGCGACGAGGCCGGTGGCGGTCGCGACGGCGGCGACGGCGGCCATCGCGGCGAAGGCCGGTCGCGCCCCCTCCCCCGTGCTGTGCAGGAAGAGGGTCACGACGGCGATGCCCAGCGCGGTACCGATGCCGCGGGTCATGTTCACCATGCCCCCGGCGGTCGCCGAGAGCCGGCGCGGGACGGCTGCCATCACCGCGGTGTTGTTCGCGGGGATGAACAGGCCCAGCCCGAGGCCGAGCAGGAACAGGCTCCAGCCGGAGACGCCCAGGCAGAGCAGGGCCGCCGCCACCGTCGAAAGGGAGCCGCCGAGCACGCACCGGCTCCGGTTGCCGAGACGTCGCGGCAGGAGGCGGTCGGCGGCGAGCGCGGCGAGGGCGAACCCGGCCGGCAGCGTGGTGAGCACGAGCCCCGCGTACGTCGCGCCCCGGCCCGCGAGGATCTGCGGCACCAGCGCCAGCGGCCCGAACAGTACGAGGTAGCCGCACATCGCCCCAGCCAGCCCGGCCGAGATCGCGGGAGTGCGCAACAGGGCGATGTCGACCAGCGGGCTCGCCGCGCGCCGCTCCCGTACGCCGAAGGCCGCCGTCGCCGCCCCCGCCACGACCGCGAGGGCCGCGATCGCCGCCCCGGACAGGCCGAGGCCGGAGGCACCGGAGATGGCCAGCAGCGCCGCGGTGCTCGCGGCGGCGATGAGGAGCAGCCCCGGCCAGTCGAACCGCGCGGCGTCGGCCCGCTCGCGCGTACGGGGCAGCAGGTACCGGCCGACGACCAGAGCGGCGCATCCGACCGGAACGTTCACCCAGAAGACCCATCGCCAGCCGGCCGAGCCGACCAGCAGCCCCCCGACGGTCGGCCCGAGCGCGAGCCCGAGGGCCTGCGCGGCGGCCTGCATGCCGAGCGCGGCGCGCATCCGGGCGCGGGGCACACTCGTGACGACGAGCGCGACGCTGTTGGCCTGGAGCATGGCCGCACCCGCCGCCTGCAGGACGCGGAAGCCGATGAGCGCCCCGAGCGTCGGCGCGAGACCGCACGCCGCGGACGCCACGGTGAAGACGAGGAAGCCGTAGAGGTAGACGAGCTTGCGCCCGACCGCGTCCGCGAGCCGGCCGGCCCCTGCGAGCAGCCCGACGAGCGCGAGCAGGTAGGCGAGCGAGACCCACTGCGCGGCGGCCAGCGAGGCGCTGAAGTCACGCTGGAGCGCCGGGAAGGCGAGCGTGACGATGCTGGCGTCCAACTGCCCCATGAACGCGCCGACGCAGACGGACCCGACCGCGAACCAGGGGGCGTAGGGGTGTTCCCGCACCGCTCGCGGGCGTGCCGGTTCAACGAGCAACCGCGTCATCAATCCAGGTCTCCACGCTCGGCGTCGTAGATAGTTCTGTTAGAGAAGTATAAATGTCGGGGTTTGTCCGCTGAAGCGGTGGCCCCCGCCACGGGCCGGCGGCGTCTTGCCGGTCGGCCTCGTGGGCCCGGGCGAGCCGGTGCGCCCGCCTCGGTCAGCGGCCGGCGCGGCGAGGGTGAGTCGATACGGCCACGGCCCGCGAAACGCGCGTCAGGGGTGTCGGCGGCGGAGCAGCGGGACGGCCGACCACCCACCACTCGCGTCCGCCCTCGACCCGGCAGCCGGTCGCCCTCATCCCACCCACCTCACGCCACCCCTGCCCCGGCGGCGGTCCCCTACGTGCGGCCGAGATGTGTGCGCACCATCGGACGCCTCCACTTTGGCGGCGGCCCCTGTGGGTACCGAGACGTCTTCGCCACGGGTATCCCGCCCCCCCTGCCGCAGTCCCCACCGAGTGGCCGAGACCGGCTCGGCGGCGGAGGAACAGGGCAGTCGATCGGCCTTGCGAGCGCCCGCACTCGAACTGGCCGCCGGATGCCTCCGATGCCGCCCTCAGCCTGGCCACCGCACGCCGCCCCTGCTCCCGGTGGCGGCTCATGTGGGTGGTCGGGACGTGTTCGTGGCGTGACGGCGGGTCGCAGTGCGTGGAAGTCCTCCGGAGCGGGACAATGCTCACCGCAGCGACACTTCCCCCCTTACGGAGTGCACCCTTTGGGCCTCGCCGACCTTGAAAACGTCGACCTCGTGACGGGAGAGCCCGACGGCGACCAGGGCCTTTGGATCCTGTCGGAGGACTGGACGCCCGAGCGCGAGGCGCTCGACCACGTACAGCTCCTGATCAAGCTGGCCCACGTCCGCGCGTACGCGGAGGGGCTCGACGGGCAGGGGCATCGGTGGACGATCCTGTTGCACAGCGGTGGAGAGCCGCCGTCGAGTGTGCTGCGGTTCCTGCGCGAACGCGACATCGCGGCGATGACCGTCGGGCCGTCCGGGCCGCGTCCGGCGGCGGGGCGTCCGGCGCGTTTTCCGAACCTGCACGACGGTTCGCCGGACCTCGACTCCCTGCAGGCCGCGAACGCCGCGAGCTTCGCCGCCGAGCACGGACTCGACGGGTCGCTCGACTCTCTCGTGCTGCTCGACGACGCCCTGGAGGAACGCCGGCGCCTGCACGGGCTGCTCCCCGGCGACGTGGACCCGGACTTCTCCGACGGCGACCTGATCGTCCTGGCCGGAGCGTACGCGGGCGAAGTGCTCCGCCACCACACCCGCGAGGCGATGTGGTGGCTCGGGCCGCCCGGCCGGTCCGGTCCGCTGCACATGCGGGCCGGTCTCGGCCTGGGGTCGCGGGTCGACACGCTCGGGCGGGTGCGGCGTTACCTGCAGTACGGCTCCGACGACTCGGTGCACGCCCTGGTGGCGGACCTGGCCGCCCGCCTCGGCCACTGATTCTCGAATACCGATTGCGATCACTCAATCGCTCTCCGTATCGTTTGAGGGTACCTAAACCCCGACCGATACCGGGAGTCGAACTATGCTCGCGTCACCCTCACTCGAGGAGCGTGTCTCGACCGTGGAGGACACCGTCAAGGACATCGTCACGTCGCTTCCGCTTCCGGACTCCACGGCCAGAAGGCTCCAGGCCGACGTGATCCTCCTCCGCCAGGAGACCGCGTCACTCCGGCGGGACGTCGTCGATCTCGCCGTGGACACGCACGAGATCCGGGAGACCCTGAAGGAGCACGGCACCACCCTCAAACGGCACGACACGATGCTCACCGAGCAGAGCCGGACACTCAAAGAGCACAGCCGGACGCTCAGGGAGCACAGCAAGGACCTCACCGAGATCAAGTCCACGCTGCGAGACCACGGCGACGTCCTGAAGGACCTGGCCACCACGCTGAAGGTCGTCGTCACCAAACTCGACGAGCGCTAGCCGACGGCCGCAGCGCTGCCGTGGGTCGCGTGTGCGTCGCGACGACCCGGTCGGCTCGTGAGTCGCGCCGCCCGACCCGGCGTACGGCCAGCCGCCGGCGTGGTGCATCGCGCCGCACGCCAGCGGGCCGCGCGGGCGGGGCAGCGAGGCGAGCAGTGTGCGCCCGTGCTGCTTCGGTCTCGAACCGGAGCAGCACAGGCCGGCGGGCGCCCCTGGGCTGAGCCCACCGGCACGAGGATCGGCGGGAGCGGGCAGGCTCGGCTCTGGCGAGCTTGCGCGGGCAGGCTCGGGTCAGCCGAGGCCGAGCAGGGATTCCAGGCCGACGGTGAGGCCCGGAAGTTCGGCGACGCGGCGGACACCCAGGAGCACTCCCGGGCTGAACGACTCGCGGCTCAGCGAGTCGTGGCGGATCGTCAGGGTCTCGCCGTGGCCGCCGAGCAGCACCTCCTGGTGGGCGATCAGGCCGGCGAGGCGTACGGCGTGCACGCGGACGCCGCCCACGTCGGCGCCGCGGGCCCCGTCGAGGGCGGTCGTGGTCGCGTCCGGCGAACGGCCGACGCCGGCCTTCTCACGCGCGGCGTTGGCGAGTTCGGCGGTACGGCGGGCGGTGCCGCTGGGCGCGTCGGCCTTGTTCGGATGGTGCAGCTCGACGATCTCCACCGAGTCGAAGAACGGGGCGGCCTTCTGGGCGAAGTGCATCATGAGCACCGCGCCGACGGCGAAGTTCGGGGCGATCAGCGAGTTGACACCCGGGTGGGAGGCGAGCCAGCCACGGACGGTCTCGAACCTGCCCTCGTCGAACCCGGTCGTCCCCACGACCGTGTGCACGCCGTGTTCGATGCACCAGTGGAGGTTGTCCATGACCGCGTCGGGATGCGTGAAGTCGATGGCGACCTCCGCGGCCGCGAGCGGATCCCGCCCGTCGCCGACGTCCACCGCGGCCACGAGTTCCAGATCCTCCGCCGCCTCAACCGCCCGGCACAGCTCGGCGCCCACGCGCCCGCGCGCACCCAGCACCCCGACCTTGATCATCTGTTCCCTCTCGCTCGTCCTCACGCAGCGCCGAGCCTATCGCCCGCGGCGGCGTCCCCGCCGACCCCGGAAACGGCGATGGCACCTCCGCCGACGGAGGTGCCATCCCGTTGAAAAACCCCGCCCGCGGCATGCACCGCGAAGCGAGACGGCTCACAGCGTGAAGTCGCGGCCTCCGAACGGACCGATGACGGTCAACGTCATCGGACGGCCGAGGACCTCCGCGCCGATCGCACGGACGTCATCGAGCGTCACCGCCTCGATCCGGCCCAAGATGTCGTCGACCGACAGCAGGCTGTCGTACACGAGCTCGCTCTTGCCGATGCGGCTCATCCGCGACCCGGTGTCCTCCAGGCCGAGGACGAAGGAGCCGCGCAGCTGTCCCTTGCCGCGCTCCAGCTCATCCTCGGTGATGCCCTCGGCGGCCACCTTGGCGACCTCGTCGCGGCAGATGGACAGGACCTCGTCCACCTTGGCCGGGAGGCAGCCCGCGTACACGCCGAACGTGCCCGTGTCCGCGTACTGGGAGTTGTAGCTGTACACGGAGTACGCCAGCCCGCGCTTCTCCCGGATCTCCTGGAACAGACGCGACGACATCCCGCCGCCCAGGGCCGCGTTGAGCACGCCCAGGGCGAAGCGGCGCTCGTCCGTGCGGGTGATGCCGACCGTGCCGAGGATCAGGTTGGCCTGCTCGGTCGGCCGGTCGATCGAGTGGACTCCGGGGTTGGACGCGGCGCCCGGGCCTTCGGTGCGCGGCGGGCTCGGCATCCGGCCGGCGTCGCCGAGGTTGGCCGCGAACGCCTCCGACACCAGGCGGACGACCTCGTCGTGGTCGAGGTTGCCGGCCGCGGCGACGACGAGGTTCGGCGCGACGTAGCGCCCCTTGTAGTACGCGGAGATGCGTTCCTGCGGCAGGCCGCTGATCGACTCGACCGTGCCGAGGATCGGACGGCCGAGCGGCACGTCGCCGAACAACGCCGCGGCGAACTCATCGTGCACCGCGTCGGTCGGGTCGTCGTCGTGCATGGCGATCTCTTCGAGGATCACCCCGCGTTCGGCCTCGACGTCCTGGTCCTCGATCAGCGACGAGGTGACCATGTCGGAGACGACGTCGATGGCGAGCGGCAGGTCGGAGTCGAGCACCCGCGCGTAGTAGCAGGTGTACTCCTTGGCGGTGAAGGCGTTCATCTCACCGCCCACCGCGTCCATCAGCGACGACATCTCCAGCGCGCTGCGCTTCGGCGTGCCCTTGAACAGCAGGTGCTCCAGGAAGTGCGAAGCGCCGGCCTCCTCGGGCGTCTCGTCGCGTGACCCGACGCCCGCCCAGATGCCGAAGGCGACCGAGCGCACGGTCGGCATCGTCTCGGTGACGATGCGCAGACCGCCCGGCAGGACGGTGCGCCGCACCACCCCGGCACCATCGGTGCCGGGGTGGACGGTGTGGGTCGAGCCGGGCTCCTGCTCGCGTGCGGTGATCGTCATGAGTTGCGGTCGGAGTCGCCACCGCGGTTGCCGCCGCCGCTGCGGGTGCGGCGGCGGCGCGGACGCTCGCCGTCGCTGCGGCTCTCGCGCCGCTCGCCCGACTGGCCGTCGTCCGAGGGCGCGGTCTCCGCGGCGTCCGAGCCGCCCTCGGCGGCGGCCTCCGCCTCACGCTCGACCACCTCGACCGGCACCAGCGACAGCTTGCCGCGGGAGTCGATCTCGGTGACCTCGACCTGGACCTTCTCGCCGACCTTGATGACGTCGTCGATGTTCTCGATCCGGGCGCCGCCGTGCAGCTTGCGGATCTGAGAGATGTGCAGCAGCCCGTCCTTGCCGGGCAGCAGCGACACGAACGCGCCGAACGTCGTGGTCTTGACGACCGTGCCGAGGTAGCGCTCGCCGACCTCCGGCATGTGCGGGTTGGCGATCGAGTTGATCGCCTGCCGCGCGGCCTCCGCGGACGGGCCGTCGGTGGCGCCGACGTAGATCGTGCCGTCGTCCTCGATGGTGATCTCGGCGCCCGTGTCGTCCTGGATGGAGTTGATCATCTTGCCCTTGGGGCCGATGACCTCGCCAATCTTGTCGACCGGGACCTTGATCGTGATGATGCGCGGAGCGTTCGGGCTCATCTCGCCCGGAGCCTCGATGGCCTCCTGCATCACGTCGAGGATGGCCAGCCGGGCACCCTTGGCCTGCTTGAGCGCGCCCGCCAGGACGCTCGCCGGGATGCCGTCGAGCTTGGTGTCGAGCTGGAGCGCCGTGATCAGGTCACGGGTGCCGGCGACCTTGAAGTCCATGTCGCCGAAGGCGTCTTCGGCGCCGAGGATGTCGGTCAGCGTGACGTACTCGTCGCCCTCGTTGATGAGGCCCATGGCGATGCCGGCCACCATCTGCTTGAGCGGCACACCCGCGGACAGCAGCGACATCGTGCTGGCGCAGACCGAGCCCATCGAGGTGGAGCCGTTGGAGCCGACGGCCTCCGACACCTGCCGGATGGCGTACGGGAACTCCTCGCGCGTCGGCAGCACCGGGATCAGCGCCCGCTCGGCGAGCGCGCCGTGGCCGATCTCGCGGCGCTTCGGCGAGCCGACGCGGCCGGTCTCACCGGTGGAGTACGGCGGGAAGTTGTAGTTGTGCATGTAGCGCTTGGTGCGCTCGGGGTTGAGCGTGTCGATCATCTGCTCCATGCGGAGCATGTTCAGCGTCGTCACGCCCAGGATCTGGGTCTCGCCGCGCTCGAACAGCGCGGAACCGTGCACCCGCGGCACCACGCCGACCTCGGCGGTGAGCTGACGGATGTCCTTGACCCCGCGGCCGTCGATGCGGATCTTCTCGGCGATGACCCGCTCGCGCACGAGCTTCTTGGTCAGCGCGCGGAACGCGGCGCCGATCTCCTTCTCGCGCTCTTCGAAGTCGGGCCCGACCTTCTCCGCGGCGAGCGCCTTGACCCGGTCGAGCTCGCTCTCGCGCTCCTGCTTGCCGGCGATGGTCAGCGCCTGGGCGAGCTCGGAGCGTACGGCGGCCTCGACCGCGGCGAACACGTCGTCCTGGTAGTCCAGGAAGATCGGGTAGTCGGCCGTCTCCTTGGCCGCCTGGGCGGCGAGCTGGCTCTGCGCCTGGCAGAGCACCTTGATGAACGGCTTGGCGGCATCGAGGCCCTCGGCCACGGCCTCCTCGGTCGGGGCGGCGGCGCCGTCGGCGACGAGGTTCAGCGTGCGCGGCGTCGACTCGGCCTCGACCATCATGATCGCGACGTCGCCGTCCTCGAGCACCCGGCCGGCCACGACCATGTCGAAGGTCGCGCGCTCCAGCTCGGTGTGCGTCGGGAAGCCGACCCACTGGCCCTCGATCAGGGCGACGCGCACGCCGCCGATCGGGCCGGAGAACGGCAGACCCGCGAGCTGCGTGGACATCGACGCGGCGTTGATGGCGACGACGTCGTACAGGTGCTCGGGGTTGAGGGCCAGGATCGTCTCGACGACCTGGATCTCGTTGCGCAGGCCCTTCTTGAACGACGGGCGCAGCGGCCGGTCGATCAGCCGGCAGGTGAGGATGGCGTCCTCGCTCGGCCGGCCCTCACGGCGGAAGAACGAGCCGGGGATGCGCCCGGCGGCGTACATCCGCTCCTCGACGTCGACCGTGAGCGGGAAGAAGTCGAGGTTGTCCTTCGGCTTCTTTGACGCGGTGGTGGCGGACAGGACCATGGTGTCGTCGTCGAGGTAGACGACGGCGGACCCGGCCGCCTGGCGGGCGAGCCGCCCGGTTTCGAATCGGACCGTGCGTTGGCCGAAAGCGCCGTTGTCGATAACGGCTTCGGCGATCTTCACACCTTCCACGATGTGAACCCTCCTTGGGAATCGGTGGAGGCCCGCATCCGGTTCCCCGGTGGTGCAACGCTCTGTGGAGAGGTGCCGGTCTTCGATCGAAGCCGTCGGACCCGCCCGGGTTCCGATGGCCACTACCGAGGACCGGCCCCCGACGCACGCGGGGCGGCGGTCGCGGGCTCATTCAGTTGTACGA
Organism: Actinoallomurus sp. CA-142502; assembly: GCF_050936355.1. Lineage (NCBI taxonomy): Bacteria > Bacillati > Actinomycetota > Actinomycetes > Streptosporangiales > Thermomonosporaceae > Actinoallomurus > Actinoallomurus sp. CA-142502. Next base: position 3,448,585 of record NZ_JBNJMY010000001.1, on the reverse strand, counting down.
ATACGAAGAGAGGGAGCGGCGGAGGCCGCTCCCTCTGACCGCTATCGGCGCAGGCCGAGCCGCTCAATCAGCTGACGGTAGCGGTTGATGTCCTTCTTCTGCAGGTACTGCAGGAGGCGACGACGCCGGCCGACCATCAGCAGCAGACCACGACGGGAGTGGTGGTCGTGCTTGTGGGTCTTGAGGTGCTCGGTGAGCTCATTGATGCGCTTGGTGAGAACGGCCACCTGGACCTCGGGCGAACCGGTGTCGCCTTCGGACGTGGCGTACTCTTCCATGATCTTCTTTTTGGCGGCGGTGTCGAGCGACACGGCTCTCCTTCTCTGGCGGGTACGCCGATATCAAGTCGAAACACTCGGAAACCATGCGTACCCACAGTCATCCGAGTGGATGGGCGATCACGCCCCGCGCGGGCAGCCGACTACTGCCGGTCACTTCCCAGCGGCAAATCACGGTACCACGGGAAACCTGGCACCCCGTTAACGATTGAACACCCAGTCATGGCGGAGTGTTCCCGCGAACCGCCTCAGTCGCGGGTCAGGTCGCGCGCCTGGTCGACGTCGCGGCGCATCTGGTCGATCAGCGCCCCGACCGAGTCGAACTTGAGGGTGTCGCGCAGCCGCGCGGTGAAGTCGACGCCGACGTGCGCGCCGTACAGGTCGAGATCGTCGCGGTCGAGGGCGTACGCCTCGACGGTGCGCTCGCCGCCCTCGAACGTCGGGTTGACGCCGATGGAGATCGCGGCCGGCCAGCGGGCGTCCGGATGTCCCGCGGACCGGTCGCCCTGCAGCTCGGCGTAGCCGGGGCAGTGGAGATATCCGGCGTAGACCCCGTCGCGCGGGATGGCGGTGTGCGGCAGGCTCTCCAGGTTGGCGGTGGGAAAGCCGAGGTCACGGCCGCGCTGCGCCCCGCGTACGACGACACCCTCGACCCGGTGGGGCCGCCCCAGCAGCCGCGTGGCGCCCTCCACGTCGCCCTCGGCGAGCTGTTCGCGGACCAGGGTCGAGGAGATCGGCCGGCCGTCCGCGACGAGCGGCACGCCCTCGGCCTCGAAGTCGTACTTGCCGCCCAGCTCCTGGAGCAGCGCGACGTCGCCCTTGGCCTTGTGCCCGAACCGGAAGTCCTCCCCCACCACGACGCGGACGGCGTGCAGCCGGTCGACCAGGACCGACTGGATGAACTCGTCCGGCCCCATGCGGGACAGCTCGAGCGTGAAGGGCAGCACCATCACCGCGTCCGCTCCCAGCTCGCCGAGGAGCTCGGCGCGCCGCTTCGGCGTGCACAGCAGCGGCGGATACGTCCCCGGCCGTACGACCTCGTCGGGATGCGGGTCGAAGGTGATCACCACGGCGGGCGCGTCGAGCTCGCGGGCGAGCTCCGCGGTGCGGTCGACGAGCCGCTGATGCCCGCGGTGCACACCGTCGAAAACGCCGATGGTGACGATCGACCTGCCCCAGTCTGCGGGCACGTCGTCGAGGCCATGCCAACGTCGCACTGTCCACCCCTCTCGCGGTGCTCCTAGCGTGCCATGGGTGAGGCACCGGGGGTGACATCGGGCCGGTTCCGGCGGTCCCGTGCCTCGTCAGCTCCCCGGCCGGAGCGTCTCGGCGGCGCCGTACCGCAGGATGCTGACGCGCACCTCACCGCAGGCGCACCGACTGTAGGTCACGAGGCCCTCGGAGGTGGCATGCCGGGAGATGACCTCGTACGGCTCGGACTCGGGCCAGGCACAGACAGGGCACTCGGTCACCGGGATTCCGCCAATGCGATCGCTGTAATGGTCTATCCGATGATAAACATTACAGCTCGATCGTCGGGCAAGATAGGGCGATGCGGGTCACCGGCTACAAGAGTCAGGGCATCGGCGCCGCGGCCGCTCTGGTCAACGCCGTGACGAGCGCCGAGGGAACCGACACGGACGACGCGCTGCGCGGCGTCCTGGCGGACCACGGCTTCTTCGTGGCGGACTTCACCGCGGACACCGCGGCGCGGCTGCGTCCCTGGGCCCGGATGCTGCGATCGGTCTTCGAGGCGGAGACGCTGGACCGGGCGGTGGACCTGCTCAACGGCCTGCTCGCGGACGTGCCGATGCACCCCCACCTGGCCGACCACGACGAGCTGGGGCTGCACCTGCACTACGCGCCGCCACAGGTGGAGCTGGCGCACCGGTTCCGCGCGACCACGCTGATGAACCTGTCGGAGCTGGTCTGCGACCACGGCGTCGACCGGATCGGGGTCTGCGCCGCCTCCGGATGTGACCGCGTCTACGCCGACGACTCGCGCGGCGGGCGCCGGAGGTTCTGCTCCGACGCCTGCGCGAACCGGACCAACGTCGCCGCCTACCGCGCCCGCCACCGCGACCGCTGAGAGCGGCCAGACCGGCCAGATCAGCCCGTCAGGGGACGAAGACGGCGATCGGCTTGGCGACCGGGCCGTGCTCCTCCATCAGCGCGAGCAGCGTGCCGTCGGGGCCGAAGACGCCGATCGGGCCCGGCCCCAGGCCGGTCGCGCCCAGACGCCCCCCGTGCGCGATCTTGCGGGCGTCGTCGGTGGACACGTCGAGCCGCGGGAAGGCCGCGGACACCGCCTCGGCCAGCGGCAGGACGGTGAGCTCCTCGGTGAGCTGCTCGATCGTACGGGCCTGGGAGAGGTCGTACGGGCCCACGCGGGTGCGGCGCAGGTAGCACAGGTGGCCGCCGACGCCCAGGGCGGCGCCCAGGTCGCGGGCCAGCGCGCGGATGTAGGTGCCGCTGGAGCACGTCACGGTGGCCGAGACGTCGAGCACGTCACCGGCGTAGCGCAGGTCGCCGAGCGCGAAGTCGTACACCGTGACCTGGCGGGCCTTGAGCGCGACCTCCTCGCCGTCTCGGACCCGCTTGTACGCCCGGCGTCCGTCCACCTTGATGGCGCTGACCTGGGGCGGGATCTGCTCGATCGGGCCGGTGAGGTCGGCGACCGCCGTGCGCAGCTCCTCCTCGGTCACTCCCGAGGCGGGCGCGGTGGCGGTGACCTCGCCCTCCGCGTCGTCGGTGTTGGTCGACTGGCCCAGCCGGATCACCGCGTCGTAGGACTTCTCGGTGAGCGCAAGGTGGCCGAGCAGGCGGGTCGCCTTGTCCACCCCGACGACGAGCACACCGGTGGCCATGGGGTCGAGCGTGCCGGCGTGGCCGACTCTGCGAGTGCCCGCCAGCCGGCGCAGCTTGCCCACGACGTCGTGGGAGGTCCAGCCGGCCGGCTTGTCGACGATGACAAGTCCGTTCATGTGCGGTTGACGACCTCGATCTGGGCGAGAAGCTCCCGTAGGCGTTCGACCGCGTGCCGGACCTCGCCGTGCAAGGTGAAACCGGCCGCCGTCGGGTGTCCGCCGCCGCCGAGTGCGACGCACGCCATCCCGACGTCGACGCGCCCCTTGGAGCGGGTGGAGACCTGCCAGGCGCCTTCGTCGTCCTCCTTGAAGACGACGGCGACCTCGGCCTCGTCCGTGCGCCGGACGACGTCGATCACGCCTTCGAGCAGGTCGTACGGCAGGCCGTGCGCGGCGCGGTCGGCGCGCGTCACCGTGGTCCAGACCATGCCGAGGCCGCCGGCCACCTCCGGTTCGAGCGTGGCGCGGCCGAGCGCCGCGGACAGCACCGGCAGGTAGCCGAACGGGGCGCGGTCCCAGACCTCGCGGGCGACCCGCTCGGGCCGGATGCCGGTGGCGAGGAGCCTCCCGGCGAGCGCGTGGACCTCGGGGGTGGTCGCGGCGTACTTGAAGGAACCGGTGTCGGTGACCAGCCCGACGTACAAGCCGAGGGCCATGTCATGGGTGAGGGGCACGCCGAGTCGGTCGATGAGGCGCTCGGTGACCGCCGCGGTCGCCGCGGCGCCCGGGTCGACGAGATGCGTCGTGCCGAACCGGGTGTTCGACGCGTGGTGGTCCAGGACGATCACCTCGCGCGCCTTGCGGGCGTTGGCCGCGAGGCTGCCGAGCCGATCGCGGCTGGCCGCGTCGAAGGTGACCATGACGTCCGGCTCGGCCGGGTAGTCACCGGGGTCGGTGAGCAGGTCCAGGCCGGGCAGGAACCGCAGAATCCGCGGCACGACGAACACGTCGCCGAACGAGGCCGTGAACGGCTTGCCCAGGACGCGCAGCGCCTGGGCGAAGGCCAGCATCGACCCCAGGGCGTCGCCGTCCGGGGAGACGTGACACGCCAGGCAGACCGTCTCGGCCTCTTCGATCGAGGCGACCGCCCGTTCCCACTCGTCGGCGGTGATGGCTACGGTGCTACCCGGCGGGGAGTTCACGACCCGGAGTATCCCGCGTTGTCGGCATCGTCGCCGTCGGTTTCGTCAACATCCGCATCGGATCGCGCCTCGCGGTAAGGGTTGGCGTCCCCGGCGGGAAGGGCACCCTCGGCGACCTTGGCCACCTGCTCGTCCGCGGCGCGCGCCTTGGCGAGCAGATCGTTGATCTGCCGGGCGTTCTCGGGCAGCGCGTCGGGCACGAACGTCAGGCTCGGGGTGTGCCGCACGCCGGTGCGCTTGCCCACCTCCGTACGGATCACGCCCTTGGCGCTGTCGAGCGCCGCCGCGCTGTCCGCGCGCTCGGCGTCGCTGCCGTACACGGTGTAGAAGACCGTCGCGTCCCGCAGGTCGTTGGTCAGCCGGGTGTCCGTCACGGTGACGAAACCGAGCCGCGGATCCTTGATCCGCCGCTCCAGCATCTCCGCGACGATCTGCTGGATGCGATCTGCGAGCTTACGAGCCCTCGCGGGGTCCGTCACAGCTTCTCCTTCATCGGTCCCGTGACCAGGGTGCGGTCACGGTCCTCCATCAACCGGTAATGGAATGCACTCTATGACTCTTCGTTGAAGAGCCGTTGCCGGGCCGAGAGCAGCTCGATCTCCGGGCGTCCGGCGACCAGCCGCTCACACGCCTCCAGCACCTCGACGCAGTTGGCCGCCTCGGCGGAGACGACCGCGATCGCGATCTCCGCCCGGCGATGCAGGTCGAGGTGGCCCGTCTCGGCGGCCGCGGCCGCCGGGAACCGCCGGCGTACTTCGGCGACGATCGGGCGGACCACGGCGCGTTTCTGCTTCAGCGAACGTACGTCGCCGAGCAGCAGGTCAAGGGTCAATGCTCCCACATACACAACGGTCACCCCCGTGATCGGACCGGGCATCGACCGACGAGGTGGCGTGCGACGAAGCCGCACGCCACCTCTTCGGGTCGTACCGGGACCGGCGGACGAGCCGCGCTCAGACGCGCGGCTTCTCCCGCATCTCGAAGGTCTCGATGATGTCGCCGATCTTGATGTCGCCGTACCCGATGCCGATACCGCACTCGAAGCCCTCGCGGACCTCGGTCGCGTCGTCCTTGAACCGGCGGAGCGACGAGACGGTGAGGTTGTCGGAGACGACCACGCCGTCGCGGACCAGCCGCGCCTTGCTGTTGCGGTTGATCGTGCCGGACTGGACCATCGAACCGGCGACGTTGCCGATGCGCGGCACCTTGAAGACCTCGCGGATCTCCGCCGTGCCGAGCCGCACCTCTTCGAACTCGGGCTTGAGCATGCCCTTGAGCGCGGCTTCGACCTCTTCGATCGCCTGGTAGATGACCGAGTAGTAGCGGATGTCCACGCCTTCGCGGTCGGCCAGCTCCTGCGCGTTGCGCTCGGGCCGGACGTTGAAGCCGATGATGACGGTGCCCTCCGACGTGAGCGCGAGGTTCACGTCGTCCTGCGTGATCGCGCCGACGCCGCGGCGGATCACCCGGAGACCGACCTCGTCGCCGACGTCGATCTTGAGCAGTGCGTCCTCGAGGGCCTCCACCGAACCGGAGACGTCGCCCTTGATGACCAGCAGCAGCTCCTGGAGCTCGCCCTTCTCGAGGTCCTTGAACAGCTCCTCGAGGGTGCGGCGCCCGCGAGTGCGGAGCAGCTCGGCGTTGCGCTTGCGCGCCTGCCGGCGGTCGGCGATCTGGCGTGCCATCCGGTCGTCGTCGACAACGATGAAGTTGTCACCGGCGCCGGGCGTGGCCGACAGACCCAGGACCTGGACCGGACGCGACGGCGGAGCCTCCTCGACGGGCTGGAAGTTCTCGTCGAGCATCGCACGGACGCGGCCGAAGGCCTCGCCACAGACGATCGAGTCGCCGACCTTGAGCGTGCCGCGCTGCACGAGCACGGTCGCCACCGAACCACGGCCCTTGTCCAGGTGTGCCTCGATCGCGACGCCCTGGGCGTCCTGTTCGGGGTTGGCCCGCAGGTCCAGCTCGGCGTCGGCGGTCAGGACCACCGCTTCGAGCAGGTCGTCGATGCCCATGCGCTGCTTCGCCGAGATGTCGACGAACTGCGTCTGGCCACCGAACTCCTCGGCCACCAGGCCGTACTCGGTGAGCTGCGCACGCACCCGCTGGGGGTCGGCGCCCTCCTTGTCGACCTTGTTGACCGCCACGACGATCGGCACCCCGGCCGCGTTGGCGTGGTCGATCGCCTCCGTGGTCTGCGGCTTCACCCCGTCGTCGGCGGCGACCACCAGCACGACCAGGTCGGTCGTCTCGGCACCGCGCGCACGCATGGCGGTGAACGCCTCGTGACCCGGGGTGTCGATGAAGGTGATCTTGCGCTCCTGGCCGTCGACCTCGGTCGCGACCTGGTAGGCGCCGATGTGCTGGGTGATGCCGCCGGCCTCGCCGGCCACCACGTTGGCGTTGCGGATCGCGTCGAGCAGCTTCGTCTTACCGTGGTCGACGTGACCCATGACGGTCACGACCGGCGGACGGGAGACGAGGTGCTCGTCGCCGCCCTCGTCCTCGCCGAACTCGATGTCGAAGGACTCGAGCAGCTCGCGGTCCTCGTCCTCGGGGCTGACGACCTGGACGGCGTAGTCCAGCTCGGCGCCGAGCAGCTGCAGCGTCTCCTCGTTGACCGACTGCGTCGCGGTGACCATCTCACCGAGGTGCAGCATCACCTCGACGAGCGACGCCGGGTTGGCGCCGATCTTCTCGGCGAAGTCGGTGAGCGAGGCGCCCTGCGGCAGGCGGATCGACTGGCCGTTGCCGCGCGGGACGCGGACACCGCCGATCGAGGGCGCCTGCATGTTGTCGAACTCTTGACGCCGCTGCTTCTTGGACTTGCGCCCACGCGTGGGACGTCCGCCAGGACGGCCGAACGCGCCCTGCGTGCCGCCGCGGCCACGGCCTCCGCCGCCCGGACGCGGGCCGCCGAAGCCACCGGGACGGCCACCGCCGCCGGCACCGGCCGGACGGCCGCCGAAGCCACCGCCACCACCGGGACGACCGCCGCCACCAGGACGGCCACCGCCGCCACCGGGACGACCGCCGCCGCCACCACCGGGACGCCCGCGGCCACCGGCGCCGCCGGGGCCACCGGCGTCGCGCTGCGGACGCGACGGCATGTTCATCGGGCTGGGACGCGGGCCTCCGGGCCGAGGCGGCATGCTGCCGGGGTTCGGCCGGGGACCGCCGGCGCCGGGTGCGCCGGGACGGCCCGGGCCACCCGGGCGCGGCGGGGCGCCCGCACCGCGGTCGCCACGAGGCGCGCTGGGCCGGTCACCGCGAGGCGGCGCCGGACGGTCGCCGCGCGGGCCAGGGCCGGGACGCGGACCCGGCTTGGCCGAGCCCATGCCGGTGTTGGTCGAGGAGAACGGGTTGTTACCCGGACGCGGACGGCCACCGGGACGCCCACCGGGCGCGGCCGGACGCGGACCGCCGCCGGGACCACCGGAGCCACCGGGCCGCGGGCCCGGCTTGGGACCCGGACCGGGACGCGCCGCGGGACCGGGACGCGGGCCCGGCTTGGGTCCGTCGGCCTGGCCACCCGGACCGGCCTGGCCACCCGGACCGGCCGGACCGGGTGCGGGCCGGGGCGCGGCCGGACGCGGGGCCTGCTGACGCGGGCCCGGCTGCGGGGCGGGCTTGGGCGCCTCGGGCACCGGCGGCAGATCGCGGCGGGGCGCCGGGGGCGCGTCCGTCTTGATCTCCGGTTGGGGCGCGGGCCTGGCCTCCGGCTTGAACTCTGGCTTGGGTGCGGCCGGCTTGGGCACCGGCCTGCGCGGACCCGGCTTCGGCGCCGGGGCCTTCTTACCGTCGCCCGACTTGGCCGACGGTCCTCCGAATGCTTCCTTAAGTCTGCGAACGACCGGCGCCTCGATCGTTGACGACGCCGACCGGACGAACTCGCCCATCTCGTTGAGCTTGGCCATGACGGCCTTGCTCTCCACACCGAATTCCTTGGCGAGCTCGTATACCCGGACCTTTGCCACTGCACTCCCTACTCGGTCCGGGGACGTCCTCGGACCGTCGCTACCTTGCGGTAATCATCGCTGCGTGCTCATCGAGCGCTCATAGCAATCTCGACCTGCTTCCGACTAGACGTCGCTTACGAACCGGCCTGCTGGGACTCGAGCCATTGGCGGAGCACGCCAACCTCGAGCGGCCCCGTCCGGCGAAATGCCCGGGGGAACGCCCGACGACGCTCAGCCAGCTCAAGACATGCCAGGTCGGGGTGCAGGGAGGCGCCCCTACCCGGCATTCGCCCGCGCGGGTCAGGGACCACGTTGAAACCAACAGGGCCCTCGACCACGACCAGGCGCAGCAGGTCGGACTTGGCCGTGCAAATCCGACAGCCCACGCATGTACGCCGTGGGACCGCGCGACCACGAACCATAAGTCTACCGCGTCGGCGCGTCGGCGGGACCTGCCGCATGCTCCCCTTCGGAGGAAGATCCGTTTTCGGTGTCCGGGCGGATGTCGATCCGCCACCCCGTCAGACGAGCGGCGAGACGGGCGTTCTGCCCCTCTTTGCCGATCGCCAGAGACAGCTGATAATCAGGCACGATGACCCGCGCGACGCGCGCCTCGGCGTCGATCACCTCGACATGGTTAACCCGCGCCGGAGACAGGGCATTCCCCACGAAATCGGCGGGCTCGTCCGACCAGTCGACGATGTCGATTTTCTCGCCGTGGAGCTCGTGCATCACGTTGCGCACCCGGCCGCCCATCGGCCCGATGCAGGCGCCCTTGGCGTTCACGCCGGGCTTCCGTGAGCGAACCGCGATCTTCGTGCGGTGGCCGGCCTCGCGGGCGATCGCCGCGATCTCGACCGTGCCGTCGGCGATCTCGGGCACCTCGAGCGCGAAGAGCTTCTTGACCAGGTTGGGGTGGGTGCGGGACAGCTTCACGAGCGGCCCGCGGTGCCCCTTCTTGACCTGGACGACGTAGGAGCGGATGCGCTCGCCGTGGTCGTAGTTCTCGCCCGGGACCTGCTCCTCGGGCGGGATCACACCCTCGAGCTTGCCGAGGTCGACCAGGACGTTGCGCGGGTCCTTGCCCTGCTGGATCACGCCCGCGACGATGTCGCCCTCGCGCCCGGCGTACTCGCCGAACGTCATCTCGTCCTCGGCGTTGCGCAGGTGCTGCAGGATCACCTGCTTGGCGGTGGTCGCCGCGATCCGGCTGAAGTTGGTGGGCGTGTCGTCGTACTCGCGCGGCTCGGCGGGCTCGCCCTCCGCCTCGTCGGCGGGCGTCTCGGTGGCCCACACCGTGACGTGGCCGGACTTGCGGTCGAGCTCGACGCGGGCCTTCGGGGCGGCGCCCTCGGTGCGGTGGTACGCGATCAGCAGTGCTTCCTCGATCGCCTTGACCACGAGTTCGAGAGAGATGTCCTTTTCACTCTCGAGACTGCGCAAAGCCGTCATATCGATGTCCACGAGGCCTCCCCCTAGTCCTCGTCGCCGTCGGGATCAGCGTCATCCCGGCGGTTGAACTCCACCTGGACCAGCCCGCGGGTGAGCTCGTCGTAGCCGAGCCGTCGCTCCTGGCCGTCGGTGTCGAGCACGACGGCCTCGTCATCGGCCGTCGAGACGCGGCCGGTGACCTCCTCGCCGCCGGACAGCGTCGCGCGTACGAGGCGGCCGCTCGCGCGCCGCCAGTGCCGTGGCTGGGTGAGGGGACGGTCGACCCCCGGCGAGGTCACCTCGAGGACGTACGGCCCCGAGCCCATCGCGTCGCTCTCGTCGAGCGCGGCGGAGACACGCTGGCTCACGACCGCGATGTCGTCGAGGCTGACGCCGCCGTCGCCGTCGACGATCACGCGCACCTGCCGCCGTTTGCCGGCCGGCGTCACGATGACGTCCTCGAGATCGAACCCGATCTCGGCGACCACCGGCTCGAGCAGGCGCATGAGCGAGGCCCGCGCCTGGTGTCCGGGCCCCCGCCGGCCCCGCTGAGCGTGGCCGGAGTCGGCATTGACGCTCATGGGGCCTCCTTCGTGTAGGCGCGTACGGCCGCGCGGCCGATGTGTGAGTGGCCGCCCGGTGCGTCCACTCCGCACCTAAGACTATCCACAGCTGCGGGCGCCGGGTGCCGCATCGCCAGCCGACGGGCGCGCCCTTGTGGAATGCTTGCGCACCTGAGTGGAAGACGATGGACGGAGGCACGCTTGGAGGCGTTGCGGTCCGTGACTCCGACGCGGCGTGCGGTGCTCGGGGGCTCCGTTGCGGCGCTCGTGACGACCACGGGATGCACGACCGTCGGGCCGGGCGAGGCTCCCTCTCCGGGTCCCGAGGTGACGCTGCTCGACGGGGTGATCGCGAGCGAGGCCGCGCTCATCGCCCTGTACGACGCGGTTCTCGCCGCCCACCAGGGCCTGAGCGGGCGGCTCAAGAAGCTGCGCGAGCACCATGTCGAGCATCTCGCGGTGCTCAAACGCCACTATGTCCCCGGCAGCGCCAGCACCGCGACGCCCGAGCCGCGACCGTCCGCCACCGCGCCGCGCACCGAGTCCGGCGCCCTCGGCGCCATCCGGAGCGCCGAGCGCAAGGCGGCCTCCGCGCGTGCCGACGAGGTGCGCCGCGTGTCGCCGGGGCTGTCCCAGCTCCTCGCCGCCATCGGCGCCTGCGAGGCCGGGCACGCCCAGGAGCTCACATGACCGAGCGAAGCGAGGGCATCAAAAGCACAGCTCCGGTGGTCACACCCTCCGACGAAGGAGGACCCATGACCGAGCGAAGCGAGGGCATCAAAAACACAGCTCCGGTGGTCACACCCTCCGACGAAGGAGGACCCATGATCGAGCGAGGCGAGCGAATCGGCGACCACAGCACTCTGATCATGAGGCCGACGAAGGGGGTCTCATGACGCAGACGCCAGAGACGATCGCCGCGCTGCAGGGCGCCCTCGCCGCCGAGCACGTCGCGATCTTCGGGTACGGCCTGCTGGGCGCCCACCTGCTCGGCGTCCAACGGCAGAACGCCACCCAGATGTGGAACTCCCACCGCGCCCGGCGCGACCGGCTGCGGTCCTACGTCGAGGCGGGCGGCGCGACCCCGGTCGCGGCGGCGCCGGCCTACCGCCTGCCCTCGCCGGTCTCCTCGCCCCGTACGGCCGCCCAGCTCGCCGCCCGGCTGGAGGACGGCGTGACCGCGGGGTACGCCGGGCTGGCGGGCGTCGCCGACGCGAACCTCCGCCGCTACGCCGCGCTGGCGATGCAGGAGGCGACCGTACGCGCGATCCGGTGGCGTGGCTCACCTTCGGCCGCCTTCCCCGGTCTGACCAGCGCGGCCTTGTATCCGAGGGCGGAAAAATAGCCCGAAAGGTTTGATGGGTAATCTGCCTGGCGAGATCACAGCAAGATCACGACCAGGGAGGTTTCGGGCGCTTTCATGAGTGTGAGTCGCGAGCGACTGCGGGACACATGGCGGACCCTGATGGGTGAGACGATCACGGATCCGCCCGAGGAGGAACCCGGCGACACCGTCTCCGGTGCGGCGCTGGACCTGGTCCTCCGCGTCGGCGAGCTGCTGCTGGCGAGCGGCGAGGTCACCGAACGTGTGAACGAGTCGATGCTCAGCCTGGCGGTCGCGTACGAACTCCCCCGCTGCGAGGTCTCGGTGACGTTCACGGTGATCTCCGCGTCGGTCCATCCGGGGCGGGGGGCACCGCCGGTGACCGGCTCACGGGCGATCCGGCGGCGCTACCCGGCGTACTGGCGGCTCGTGGAGCTGCACACGCTCATCCAGGAGGCCTCCATCGGCCTGCTGGACCTCGAGGAGGCCCACGACCGGCTCCGGAGGATCAAGCGGAGCCAGCCGCCGTACGGGTCGCCGTATCCGGCGTGGCTGGCCGTCGTCTCGCTGGGGCTGATCGCCGCGTCGTCGAGCCTGTCGATGGGCGGCGGGCCGCTCGGCGTGGGGACGGCGTTCGTGGCGACGGTGCTGGCCGACCGGACCGCCGCGCTGCTGGGCCGCCGGGGCATCGCGGAGTTCTTCCAGCTCACCGTGGCGGCGGCGATCGGGGCGACGAGCGCCGTGCTGGTGATCGCGGCGGGTTCGCCGGGCAACGCGTCGACGATCGTCACCGGTGCCATCGTGGCGATGCTGCCGGGGCGGCCGCTGGTCGCGAGCATCCAGGACGGCATCACCGGCGACCTGGTCAGCGCCGGAGCCCGGCTGCTGGAGGTGTTCTTCATCGTGGCGGCGATCGTCTCCGGGCTCGGCGTGACGGTGTACGCCGCGGTGCACCTCGGCGTCCCGATCGACGTACGGGACCTGCCGGCGGCGCCGGTGACGCTGCGGCCGGTGGCGGTGCTGGCGGCGGCGGGCGTGTCGGTGGCCTTCGCGGTCTCCCTGGCCGTCCCGCGCCGCACGCTGCCGGCGGCGGCGCTGAGCGGGGCGCTGATCTGGACGGTGTACGTGCTCGGCCGGGGCCTGGGGGCCGCCCCGCTGCTGGCGGCGGCCATCGGCGCGGTGATCGCGGGTGTGCTGGGCCACGTCCTCGCCCGGCGGCGGCACCTGCCGGCGCTGCCGTACATCGTGCCGGCGGTGGCACCGCTGCTGCCTGGTACGGCGTTGTACCGCGGCATGATCCAGCTGAACGGCGGCGAACCGTCGCAGGGCGTGCTCACCTTGATCGGCGGTATCTCGGTCGCCCTGGCCCTGGGCGCGGGCGTCAACCTGGGCGGCGAGTTCATCCGCGCGTTCCAGCGCGTGGGCGTGGGCGGCTCGGGCCGCGGCGCCCGCCCGGCCGCCCGCCGCACCCGCGGTTACTGACCCCGCCGGTTCGTGGATATGTCGGGAATGTGAATCTTGAAATGGCCGTTGAGCTGGGCAAAGGCCAAGCTATGACGGGGTGAACGCGTGTCCGAGACGACGGAACCGACGGGCCCCCCGTCCTCGGCCGGGGCCTCGGCGGGCACGGCCGCCGCCCTCGCGGACGAAGATTCCGCGCCGTCTGCTCCCGCCACGGCGCTCGACGTCCTCACTCCCGGCCGCGTCCCGCCTCCGGTGGACGCGCGGCGTCGGCGGCTCATGTGGGCCGGACGGGTGGTCATGGCCGGGACCGTCGTCGTCTGTCTCGTGGTCTTCCATGACGATCTGCCCGATCCCGAGGCCATGTGGCGGTCCACGCTCCACGCCGGGCCCGGGTGGCTCGCGTGCGCCGTGCTCGCGCAGGCCGCCTCGATGGCCATGTTCGCCCGGGTGCAGCGGCGGCTGCTGCGAGCGGGCGGCGTGCGGATGTCGTTGCCGCGCGCGCTGCGGATGACCTATGCCGGCAACGCCCTGTCCACCACGCTGCCCGCCGGGCCGGCGATCAGCGTCGCCTTCAACTTCCGGCAGTATCGCCGTGCCGGTGCGCCGCCGCGCCTGGCCACCGCGGTGGTCATGCTGGGCGGTGTGATCATGACCGGCTCGTACGCCGTCGTGGGGCTGGCGGCGCTGGTGGCCGCGCCGGGTTCGCGGGCGCTCGCGGTGTCCGGGCTCGCCGTTCTGGCGGTGGGGGCCGGCGTGTGCGCGGTCGTGGCGTGGCGCCACGGGGCCTCACTGGCGCGGTTGACCCGCCGTCTCGCCCGCCCGTTCCTGCGTCACCGGCTCGCGGCGCCGTACGCCGCGCGGCTGCGCGAAGGCCGGGCCGGTTTGCGGCTGCGTCCGTCCGACTGGGCGATGCTGTCCTTCGCGTCCCTGTTCAACTGGGTCTTCGACATCCTCTCGCTCGCCGCCGCGGGGCGCGCGGTCGGCGTGCACACCGCGCTGTACTCGATCACGCTGGCGTACTTCGCGGCGCAGGCGGCGGGCACGCTCGTTCCGCTCCTGCCCGGCGGCCTCGGCGCGATGGAGGGCAGCCTCGCCGCGTCGCTCGTCGCGTTCGGCGCGCTGTCGGCGCCGGCGGGGGCGGCGGTCGCCCTGTACCGCCTGGTGTCCTTCTGGGGCGTCGTCGGCGTCGGCTGGCTCGCCTGGCTCGCCGTCAAGGCCGGCGAGAAGGACGGCGCCCTCCCGGCCCTGGACGGCGGCTGGGGCCTGTCTCGAAGTCCCCGTCCGTAGCGAGCGGCGTCCAGGCGGCGCGTCGCAAGGCGGAGGAGGGAGTCAGCCTGGTGTTGGCTGGCGACCGACGACAACGCGGCGAGGCGTCGTCTGGGCGCCGCGCAGTAGGACAGCGGGGCTTTGAGACAGGCCCTAAAGCACCCGGTCGGGCACCAGTGGGGGTGTGCTCACCGAGGGTTCCGGCTGCTCCTCGTGGCTCGGCATGAGGAGCACGACCACGATCGCCGCGCCGAAGCCCGCCGATCGCAGCACCAGGCGTACCGGATCCTGGGGCAGCGGCTCCCCGAAGACCGCCGTGCCGGCCAGAACCGTGTAGACGCTGCCCACGACGCTCGAGACCGGCACCACGATGGAGGCGCGCCCGCGCTGCAGCGCGGTCTGGAACAGCAGCAGGCCCGCGCCGGACAGGGTCAGGTAGAGGTACGGGTACGGGGAGGCGAGCGTACGGCCGACGAAGTGGTGCGCGTCCTCGGCGAGGAAGCCCGACACGCCCTTGGTCTGCAGGCCGGCGGCCCCGTACAGCAGGCCGGACGCGCCGCCGTACAGCAGGCCCGGCGCCGGTCGGCGGCCCGCCCGCGAGGCGGACCGAGTGGCGGTGACGAACGCCCCCAGCCCGAGGAACACCGTGCCGCCCACCACGGCGAGCATCTCTCCCGTGCCCGCGTGCAGCCCGAGCCTCGTCGGCTCCATCGACAGGCAGACGAGCAGGAGGGACAGCGCCAGGACGCCGAGGCCGGCCCACTCTCGCTGGGTGGTCCGCTCGCCGAGGAACACGGCCGAGAACACGACCAGCAGCGCGAGCCCGGCGAGCTGGATCGGCTGCGCGACGCTGAGCGGCACCAGCGACATCACGACGATCTGGCACGCCATGCCCATGCCCATGACCAGGAAGCCGGTCAGCCACGCCTTGCTGGTGGCCAGGACGCACACCAGCCGTCCGACGCGCCGCATGCTGAGAGGCGGCAGGTCGCGCAGCGCCCGCTTCTCCAGCACGAATCCGGCGTTGTACAGCACGGTGGCGATCAGCCCGAGGACGATGCCGTAGAACAAGCAGCCTCCTACGAGCCTGCGTCGGGGGACGTGACGATCCAGGCCAGACAGTGCCTGACATCGCAGGTCAGGGCGCACGAGAGGACGAACGCCCGCAAGACCACGAGGCACGAATTTACCCGATGGTCCCAAATCCGAGGTGAGCACCGGTCGAAAAGCCGTTCCGGCACGGACGGCCGCGCGCCTGGACGAAGCCGTTCTCGCGCGCCGCCGAGGCCGCCGGTCGTAGGCCTTTCGACCGATTTGAAACGCCTGTCGGAATCTCCCGGGCCCCGTCGCGCTTTACTGGAGGAGTCCCGGAGAGCGGCACTCCCCGCCGCCGCGGGAACGACGGCAACCGAACGAGCGCGTGGCCGAACCGGCCGGAAGAGGAGACGCCCCCATGGCCGACGGCGCGACGGCCGCGACGCCGTACGGCCCTCCCGGGCAGCCTGCGGACGACGCCTCCGTGAATGGCGACCCCGGCCACGCGACCGCCCAGCACGCGGCGAACGTCCGCGCGATCGACGGCCGCCGGTTCCGCAGCATCCTCGGGCGCTTCGCGACCGGCGTCGTGGCGATCACGGCGATCGACCCCGCGACCGGCGCACCCACCGGGCTGGCCGCCAACTCCTTCACCTCCGTGTCGCTCGAGCCGGCGCTCGTCTCCTTCTGCGTCGCGCACACGAGCACGACCTGGCCGCGCCTCCGCGCGGCCGAACGCCACTGCGTCAACATCCTGTCCGCGCCGCAGCGCGAGGTCTGCCTGCAGTTCGCCGCGAAGGGCGCCGACAAGTTCGCCGGTCTGGAATGGGGCGAGTCGCCCGGAGGCGGGCCGGTGATCGACGGGGCCCTCGCGTGGCTGGAGTGCTCGGTCGAGGCCGAGTACCCGGCGGGCGACCACATGATCGTCGTGGCTCGCGTGCACCACCTGGACCGCCATCACGACGGGGAACCGCTCATCTTCTACAGGGGCGCCTACGGCCGCTTCCAGGAATGACGGAGGGTACTGGAGGCGCCCTTCACCTCCAGTACCGTCTCAGGAGCTGTACTCCCCCGTCGCGGCGAGCACGCGGGTGACGCGGTCGGCCGCCTCCGCGGGGTCGTTGGCCGGAGCGATGCGCTCGGCCCAGGACCACCAGAACCACCAGGCTCCGGCGGTGGTCTCCGCCAGGATGTTCTCCGCCAGGGCCGATGCGCGTGGGTTCACCACGTGCAGGCTCGGCGGTCCGCCCTGCGGGATCGTCAGCCGGACGGCGAAGCCCCGGTCACGGAGTTCGTCGCCGAGGCTTTCGAGATATGTGATTCGCGTCCGCGCTAACGCGGCGTTCTCATCAGACACGATCGGATCACCTCATCTTGCAGCGTGTGGCCCGATGAAGCATCAGCATTTCGCCGCCCCGGCCCCCACGCAATTCGCAGCACCGGGCGCCGCCGAACTCGCCCCCGGCGCGGGAGGCGAAAGCACGGGAACTGCGGCGGTTTCCCCCTATGCTCGGGAATCACCGCACCGTACGCGGCGGAGTCACGGACAGGGGGCCCAGTGGTCGCGGCAGCACTCCGCAAGGGCAGTACACAGGGACGCCTGCACGCACCCGCGTGCGCCTTCCTCATCCTCTACGGCGTCTCCAAGCTCGCCGAGGTCCTCGACTGGTCCCGCCTGCACCATGACGCCGTGGCGATGCTCGGCGCCGGCTCCGGCGCGGTGACCGGGCTGCTGCTCGCCGGCAAGGGCGCAGAGTTGGCGCTCACCGTCGTCGCCGTGCTGGCCCTGATCCGGTCGGACGAGACGCTGCTGGCCGCCGCCGTGGCGGGCTGGACCGCCGACCTGGCCGTGCTGACGGTCGTGGCCGCGGTCTGCGGCGACCTCTCCCGGCTGCTGGAGCACGGACTCGCGTTCTTGGTCCTCGCCGCCCTGCTGACCGTGCTGTACAGGTCCGGCGCCGTACGGCTGCCGCGCCGCGCCGGCAAACCGGATGAGGCCGCGTCCCCGCCGCCGTACGCGACCCGGCAGGACCTCGTGACCGGCACCACGGACCCGACCCGCCAGGACCTGCCCGTGCGCCGCCCGGACGTCACGCGCCAGGACCTGCCCGTACGCCGTCCCGACGTGACCCGGCAGGACCTGCCCGTACGCCGCCGGCCGCCCAGCAACCCGTGACCCCTGACATCAACGCCATGTTGACAACGTGGCGTTGATGGTCATCGGAGTCCTGACCCATGGTGGTGCCCCTGGCCGACGCCGACGAACGGTGCGGAGCCAAGGCCGCGCACCTCGGACGCCTGCTGCGCGCCGGCTTCCCGGTGCCCGGCGGGTTCGTCATCGACGACCCGCGCGCCGGCGGCCGGGAGGACGAGCTCGCGCCGGCGCTGCGGGCTCTGGGCCGCGGACCGTTCGCGGTGCGGTCCTCCGCACACGGCGAGGACGGGCCCGAGGCGTCCTTCGCGGGCCAGCTGCACACGACCTTGAACGCGGCCACGCCGGCGCGGGTGACCGAAGCGGTGCGGCGCGCGGCGGATCGAGGGTCTGTTCGGCCGCCCGCAGGACATCGAGTGGGCCGTCGCGGGCGGGAAGGTGTGGGTGCTCCAGACCCGCCCGATCACCACCACGCCCCGCACCGCGATACGGCCGGTGACGACCGCCGGGCGGGTGCTGGTGGCCGGGACGGCGGCCGGCCCCGGCAGCGCGGCCGGACGAGTGCGGCTGATCACCGGGCTGGACGACTTCGGCCGCTTCGCCGCCGGGGACGTGCTGGTCTGCCGCACGACCTCGCCGGCCTGGACGCCGCTGCTGGCCCGCGCGGCCGCGGTGGTGACGGAGACCGGGGGGATGCTCGCGCACCCCGCGATCGTGGCCCGCGAGTTCGGCATCCCCGCCGTCCTGGCCGCCGAGGGCGCCATGACCGTGCTCGCCGACGGACGGCCCGTCGTCGTGGACGGCACCGGCGGCACCGTGACCGCCGCCGACGAGGAGCCGGCCCGATGAGCCGGACCACTCCGGCCGACGTTCTGGTCCTGCACGCCGCGCGTACCCTCGGCTACGCCACCGCCGCGCGCATCGCCGAACGGCTCGGACTGCCCGAGGCCGAGGTGACCGAGCGGCTCTCGAACGCACGGTCCCGTGGATGGGCCGCCTACTTTTCCTTCGCCGGTGACGGCGGCTGGTCCCTGACCGAGGCCGGCGAACACCGGGGTGAGCGACTCCTGGCGACCGAACTCGATGCCGCCGGCGCCCGCCGGGCGGTGGAGGACGTCCACCAGGACTTCCTGCCGGTCAACGACGTGGTGGGCGCGGCCTGCACGGCCTGGCAGCTCGCGAGATGGGCATCGGCGAGGACCCGGTGACGCTCACCGCCACGATCGCCGCGCTCGAAGAGCCCGCCCACGCGCTGGCCGGCCTCGAGGCACGCCTGACGGCGCACCTGACCCGGTTCGGCGGGTACCACCGGCGCTTCGCGGCCGCGCTGAGCCGGGCGGGCACGGAGCCGGCGTGGATCACCGGCACCGGCCGCGACTCGTGCCACCAGGTGTGGTTCGAACTCCACGAGGACCTGATCGCGACCCTCGGTCTGACCCGTTGAGGTCCGCTCCGCGCAGCCGTCAGACGACCAGCCGGGCCACCGCGGTCATCGTGCCGGGGGCCACCTCGGTGAAGCCGCCGTCGCGCACGACGACGTCCGCCTCGGCGACCGTGCGGCTCCACTCGTCCGCCTCGACGACGCGCACCCGCAGGCCCGGCCAGGCACCTCGGGCGCGCAGCAGCAGGTGCGCGGCGTGCCCGCACTGCGCGGCCGCCTTACCGGTCGTCATCGGCACACCGGGGTTCAGCGCGACCAGAGCGTAGGGCGGGGCCGGCGGCGGCTTGGGTTCCTCCTCGCGTTCCAGGTCGGTGCCGCCGACCTGGAGGCGCGCGATCTCGGGCGGCACTTCGGTGACCGGGCCGGGGACGAACGCCCGCGCCGGCGCGCCCTCGTGGTCGACGAGCACGCCGGGCAGGGCGTCGAGGGCCTCCCAGCGCGCACCGCGCGCACGGCGGACCACCTTGCGGATACGCCGGCCTTCCCAGGCCGCGACCGCCTCGTGCCACTCGCCGCCCGGCGCGGAACGCGGGTCGGCGAGCAGTGTGACGGCGGCCATCGCCGCCGACTCGCACACCGCGAGGTGCGAGGGAGGCGCGTTCTTCTCCACGCGCAGGGCGAGCTGCATCGCCCACGGTGGCTGGTCCGCCGGATCCTCGTGCCCGTTCACTGAGCCGTTCACGGGCACATGTCTACACAGCCCGGCGCACGCTCGGCACCCCGGGGGCCGTTCAGGTGAGCTTGGCGAGCGCGTCGTCCATGATCTCCGCGCCGGTGTCGATCTCCTCTTCGGTCACGGTCAGCGGAGGGGCGATGCGCAGGCAGGCGGCGGCTCCGCCGGCCCGGCCCTTGGTGATGTTCAGCGACAGCCCGCAGGCGTGGCAGGCGTCGGTCAGTGCCTCGCCGCGCTCGATGGCGGGCGTCTTGGTGGCCCGGTCCTCGACCAGCTCCACGCCCCAGAGCAGGCCCATCCCGCGTACGTCGCCGATCAGCTCGTGCCGCGTGGCCAGCTCGCGCAGGTGGGCGCCGAGGCGTTCGCCGCGCCGGGCGGCGCGGTCGGCGAGGCCCTCCTCCTCCACGACGTCGAGGACCGCGAGGGCCGCCGCCGCGGGCAGCGGGTCGGACTGGTGCGAGGTGTAGTACATCAGGCCCGCGTCGTAGGCCGCCCGCTCGATCGCGTCCGTGGTGACGACCGCGCTGATCGGCAGGCCGCCCCCGAGCGTCTTGGACAGCGTCACGATGTCCGGCACGACGCCGTAGACGTCCATGCCGAACATCGCGCCGAGCCGGCCGAAGCCGGTCTGCGCCTCGTCCAGGATGAGCAGCATGCCGCGTTCGTGGGTCAGTTCGAGGAGCCGCGCGAGATATCCGGGCGGCGGCACGAGGATGCCGCCGGACGACAGCACCGGTTCGGCCACGACCGCCGCGCCGGCCCCACTCGTCTGCTGGTCGTACAGCTCGAAGCCGATCTCCAGGCAGGTCTGGTCGCAGGTGCCGGCGCAGTGCCGTACCGGACAGCGGTAGGCGTACGGGGCGGGCAGCGCGAACACCCCGGGCATCGTCGGTCCGTGCCCGCGCCGCCCGGCCGAGTAGGTGAGCGACTGGCTGCCCGAGGTCATGCCGTGCCAGCTGCGGGTGAGCGACACGACCTCGAAGCCGCCGGTCGCCAGCTTCGCCATGCGGACGGCCGCCTCGTTGGCCTCTCCGCCGGTGCTGAGGAACATCGAGCGGTCCAGCCCGGCGGGCATCAGCCCGGCGACGCGTTCGGCGAGGGCCAGGACGGGTTCGGACAGCAGCCCGGAGTTCAGGTGAACGGCCTCGGTCAGCGACCGGCGCACCGCCTCGACGATGCGCGGGTGACTGTGACCGATGGTGGCGCAGATCTGACCGGAGGTGAAGTCGAGGACGCGGCGCCCGTCGGTGGTCTCCAGCCACGAACCGGAGGCGCGGGCGATCACGTCGGAGGAGAACTCCCCGTTGTAGCGGATCAGGCGGCGTGCACGTGGGTCCATGCCGCGATGATCTCCCCGCGCGAACGGCGGATCCAGCGAAGATTCTCGCGGAATATCCGTGGAAGGAAACGAACGATGCTCGATCTCCGGCGTCTGCGGCTCCTCCGCGAGCTGCACGCCCGCGGCACCATCGCCGCCGTGGCCGAGGCGCTGTCCTACAGCCCCTCCACCGTCTCCCACCAGCTCTCCGAACTGCAGCGGGAGGCGGGAGTACCCCTCTTCGAACGCGACGGCCGCCGGCTGCGCCTCACCGAGGCGGCGCACGTGCTCGTCGGCCACGCCGACGTCCTGCTCACCCGCATGGAACTCGCCGAGGCCGAGATGGCGGCCGCCGCCGGCGCCGTGGCCGGCACGGTGCGCGTCTCGGCGTTCCAGACGGCGGCCATCAGCCTGGTCGCGCCCGCGCTCGCCCGGCTGGCCGACCGTCATCCGGAGCTGCGCCTGGAGGTGACGGAGGTCGAGCCGGACCAGGCGTTCGACGCGCTGTTGCGCCGCGAGTGCGACCTGGCGATCTGCGACGAGTACGGCGGGCAGCGCAGGCCGCGCCCGCGCGGGCTCACCTTCGAGGAGCTGTACCTCGAGCGGGTGCGCCTCGTGCTGCCCCGCGGGCATCCCGCGACGCGTCTGCGCGACCTGTCCGAGGCCGCCTGGGCCGGCGGCCAGCCGGGCACCAGTCACGACCGGCTGCTGATGCTCGCGTGCACGAACGCCGGCGGTTTCGTGCCCGACATCCGCCACCGCACGACCGACCTGCTCGTACTGCTCGCGCTCGTCGCCACCGGACGCGCCGTCACCCTCCTGCCCGACCTGTCCCGGCCCGAGCGCGAGCCCTCGGTGACGGTACGGGACACCGGCATCTCCCGGCGCGTGCTCACCGTCGTACGGAACGACGGCCTCGCCCGGCCCGCCCTCACCGCCGTACGGACGGCACTGAGCGAGGCGGCGTCCGACCTTGGTTGACCTTGTCCCTGGGGGAGGCCACAGCATCGGTGGCGACAGGAGGAGGGCGGCGATGGGTTCGCTGACGATCGGGGCCTTCGCACGGGCGGCACGGCTGTCGCCGAAGGCGCTGCGCCTGTACGACGAGCTCGGCCTGCTCCGCCCGGCGCGCGTCGATCCGGTCTCGGGTTACCGGTTCTACGAGCCGGCGCAGTTGGAGCGGGCCCGGCTGGTGGCCTGGCTCCGCCGGCTCGGCATGCCGCTCGCCCGCATCCGCGTCGTGTGCGAGCTCGCGCCGGCCGACGCGGCCCGCGAGGTCGCGGCGTACTGGGCGCGGGTGGAGGCCGACACCGCCGCGCGGCGCGACCTGGCCGCCTTCCTCATCGACCAGCTCCAGGGACGAGGAGATGAGCACATGACACTCGGTATCCGCTACGCCGTACGGTCCGACACCGGCCGGGTCCGCCCGAGCAACGAGGACGCGGCGTACGCCGGCGCGCGGCTGCTCGCCGTGGCCGACGGCTTCGGCGGTGAGGGCCGCGGCGCGCCGGCGAGCGCGGCCGTCATCGAGGCGCTGCGCCCGCTCGACACCGACATCCCGGCGGGCGACCTGCTGAACGCGCTCGACCAGGCCGTGCACGACGCCGACGCCGCGCTACGCGGCATCACCCGCGACGACCCCTCGATGGAGGGGGTCGGCAGCACGCTGACCGCGCTGCTGTGGTCGGGGTCGCGCCTCGGGCTGGTGCACATCGGCGACTCCCGCGCGTACGTCCTGCGCGACGGCGAGCTGTTCCAGATCACCCACGACCACACGCACGTGCAGTCGCTGATCGACGAGGGCCGCCTCACGCCCGAGGAGGGGGCCTCCCACCCGCAGCGGTCGCTGCTGCTGCGCGCCCTGGCGGGCCGCGGGGTCGCGGCCGACCTGAAGCTCCGCGAGGCGCGTCCCGGCGACCGGTACCTGCTGTGCTCCGACGGCCTGTCCGCGGTGGTCCCGCTCCCGGCCGTCCAGGACACCCTCGCCGCGGCGGCCGACCCCGACGACGCCGTACGGCGGCTGGTCGACCTCGCCAACGACGCCGGCGGCCCCGACAACGTCACCTGCGTGGTCGCCGACGTGGTGGAGGGTGACGGCGCCTAGCCCTCGGTGCGGGGCGTCCGGCACATGGCGGTTAGGCTCGGATTCCGGCCGCCCCGCACGAGAGGACCCCATGGCGCGCGCGATCGTGTTCGACCTGTTCGGTGTCATCGCCTCGACCCAGACGCCCGAGGACATCCGCGCGATCGAGCGGACCGCCGGAGTGGAGGCCGGGCCGTTCTGGGAGGCCTACTGGGCGCTGCGCAAGCCGTACGACGCGGGGCAGCCGGCCGGGGAGTACTGGGCGGCGGTGGCCGACCGGCTCGGCGTGCGGTTCACCGACACGACGGTCCGCGCGCTGGTCGAGGCCGACATGAAGAGCTGGACCAACGTCGACGCGGTCATGGTGGGCCTCGTCGCCGAACTGGCCGCTCGCGGCCGTACGCTCGGCCTGCTCTCCAACATCGTCGCCGACCTCGTGCCGATCTTCGAGGCGAGGCACGGCGACTGGCTCCGGCACTTCACGACGCTGGCCTACTCCTGTGAGCTCGGGGTGGCCAAGCCCGACCGGCGGGCGTACGAGCTCGTCGCCGAGCGGCTCGGCGTCGCGCCACACGAGTGCCTGTTCATCGACGACAACGAGACCAACGTGCTCGCCGCCCGTGAACTCGGCATGCGGGCCGAGGTCTTCCGCGCCCCCGACCAGGTCCGCGCCCTGGTCGCCGACTGACGAGAAGATCCCCCGATGAGCACGGCGCCGGCGATCGCGACCGCGGTGACGTTCGTCTGGCTGGGCATGGTGCTGGCCATCTCGTTCCTGGAGGCCCCGCTGAAGTTCCGCGCCCCGGACGTGACGCTCCGGGTCGGGCTGGGCATCGGGCGGATCGTGTTCCGGGCGCTCAACGCGGTCGAGGCCGTGCTCGCCGTGGTCCTCGTGGTCGCCCTCGCCGTGGACCGGCCGGACACGGCCGGGCCGGCGACGCTCATCGTCGCCGTCGTCGTGCTGCTCGTCCAGCTGGTGGCCGTCCGGCCCCGGCTGACCCGCCGCTCCGACGCCGTCCTGTCCGGCGCGGACGCGCCCCGTTCGCACGCGCACCACGTCTACATCGCCCTGGAGTCGCTCAAGGTGCTCGCCCTGCTGACCGGCGGGATCCTTCTGCTCGCCGGTTCTCAGCCCTGGGACGACCAGCCGGTCCAGCGCTCGACGGTGAGGGCGATGACCGGGCCCTCCGGCGGGTTCGCCCGGTACTGCCCGTAGCGCTCGCGCAGCAGGGCGATCGGGTGGGCCATCGCATCCGGTTCGGTGAGGATCTCGGCGGTCGCGTCGGCGCGCACCCACCACAGGCGTGTCCAGTCGTCCTCGTAGTGGTCCGCCAGGACGGCCGCCCGCGGATTGGCGCGGAGGTTGCGCAGGCGTTTCAGGTCGCGGGTGCGCTTCGGCTTGGCGTCGACGGCGGTGTAGATCCGGTCGCCTTCGACGGCGAACGCGGCCACGACCAGGTGCGGGCGTCCGGTGGCGTCCGCCGTGGCCAGGCGCATGACGGGTGCCGACGCCAGCCGGGCGCGGGCGGTGTCCTCGGTCAGCCTCATGCTCGGGAGCCTGTCATGTGGCCGGAGCGTCAGCGACGTGTGGCGGCCGTGTAACGAACCGGTTTCGAACTCTTGACACTCCCCTCCCCTCCCCGCTTCGCTGCGTGGGAGCGCTCCCACGACGCCGGGCCCGCGGAGCCCGGCGCATTCGAACCCGGCTAACGAGACGACCTGAGAGGGGTTCGTCATGAGGGTCATCAGGCATCGCGGGCGGTTCGCCCTGGCGGTGGTGCTGTCGGCCGCGCTCGCGGCGGCGACGGCGTGCGCGGGGGACGACGGCAAGAGCAGCGACGGCAACGAGAAGATCACTCTCACCGTCGACGACTTCGGCACGTTCGGCTACCAGGACCTGTACAAGCAGTACGAGGCCCAGCACCCCAACATCAAGATCAACGAGCGGAATGTCCCCAAGCTCGACGACTACACCCCGCGGCTCCAGCAGTGGATCGCCGCGGGCGCCGGTGCCGGCGACGTGGTCGCGATCGAAGAGGGCATCATGGTCAAGTTCAAGGCCCAGCCGGACAAGTTCGTCGACCTGAAGAAGTACGGCGCGGGCTCGCTGCAGAACAACTTCATCCCGTGGAAGTGGCAGGGCGGGATGAGCCCGGACGGCTCCAAGCTCATCGGGCTGGGCACCGACGTCGGCAGCATGGCCCTGTGCTACCGCCGTGACCTGTTCAAGAAGGCCAGCCTGCCGAGCGACCGTGACGCGGTGACCAAGCAGTGGACCACCTGGGACGACTTCATCAACGTCGGCAAGAAGTTCACCGCCGCGATCGGCGGGGGCACCAAGTTCATCGACTCCCCCGAGACGTACTACAACACCATCCTCATGCAGGAGGCCGGCAAGGGCTCCAACCAGACGTACTTCGACCAGGGCAACAAGTTCGTCATGGAGTCCAACCCGGCCGTGAAGGCCGCGTTCGACGAGACCGTGAAGATGTCGCAGGCCGGGCTCGCCAACGGCGTGCAGTTCCTGTCGGACCCGTGGAGCCAGGCGCTGAAGAAGGACGCGTTCGCCACCGCTCCGTGCCCGGCCTGGATGCTCGGCCTGATCAAGCAGTACGGCGGTGACGGCCAGAGCGGCAAGTGGGACGTGGCCGGCGTGCCGGGCGGAGGCGGCAGCTGGGGCGGTTCCTGGCTCGCGGTGCCCACCCAGAGCAAGCACCCGAAGGAGGCCGCCGACCTGGTGAAGTTCCTGACCAGCGCGCAGGGCCAGGTCGCGGCGTTCAAAGCGGCCAACAACCTGCCGTCCTCACCGCAGGCGCTGAACGACTCCGCGGTCAAGGCGTTCGACAACCCGTACTTCAACAACGCACCGGTCGGCCAGATCTACGCACCGGCCGCGATGAACCTCAAGCCGGTGTACCTCGGCGCCGACAACCAGGAGGTACGCCAGGCCGTCGAGGCCGACCTGCGCGCGATCGCGCAGGGCAAGCTCTCGCCGGGTTCCGGCTGGTCCAAGGCGGTCTCCGACGCCAAGAAGGCCGCCGGAACGGGGTGAGACCGGGCGGCGGCGCCGGGCTCCCCAGGGACACCTGCCGGCGCCGCCGCCCGCGCCCCGCGACGGCCCACGGAAAGGACCTCTCGGTGACTCCTCCGTTCCCTGA
This sequence comes from Actinoallomurus sp. CA-142502, assembly GCF_050936355.1. Classification (NCBI taxonomy): domain Bacteria; kingdom Bacillati; phylum Actinomycetota; class Actinomycetes; order Streptosporangiales; family Thermomonosporaceae; genus Actinoallomurus; species Actinoallomurus sp. CA-142502. The sequence goes on along the minus strand of NZ_JBNJMY010000001.1, from coordinate 3,422,428 downwards.
GGGGAGCGGCTTCTCGCTAAGCCGCTTGCGCAGCGTCGCGAAGGGCAAGCCCTGCCCTCAAGATGTTGATCGCCGCGTTGACGTCGGCGTGCGCTTCATGCCCGCACGCCGTACATCGGAACACGGCCTGGGTGACGCGGTTCTCCTTCGCGCAGTGCCCGCATTCGGCGCACGTGCGGGAGGTGTAGGCGGGGTTCACCGCGATCAGCTCTCGACCGGCGCTTTCAGCCTGGTGCGACAGGATCGTCAGGAACACCCCCCAACCCGCATCCAGGATCGAACGGTTCAGCCCGGACTTGGCAGCGGCGCCGTTGGGCAGGTGGCCGCCGTCGCCGTCCGGTCGAGGTGCTGCCCGCTTGGTCATGTTGGTGACCTTGAGCGCTTCGTGGACGATCACGTCATAGTCGCGGACCAGCCTCAGCGCGGCCTTGTGTGCACTGTCGAGGCGTTGCCGCCGCACCTTCGCGTGCAAGGCGGCGACACGAGCGACGGCCTTACGCCGCCGCCGACCGCCTCGTTTCTTGCGGGCGAGGTCACGCTGTGCCGCCGCGAGACGGCCGGCGGTCACGGCGAGGTGACGCGGGTTGGCCAGACGTTGACCGTCACTGGTCGTCACCAGCGACGCGACTCCCAGGTCGATCCCGGCGACCGCACCCGTCACTGGCAGCGTCCCGGCGGGCACGTCGTCACACGAGAGCACGACGAACCAGCGGGCGCCTTCTCGCTTCACGCTGATCGTCTTGACGGTGCCCAGCACACGCCGGTGCCGGTGGACCCGCACATGCCCGACGCCCTGCAACCGCACGTACGTCGCGGTCGGGTGGTGGGGCTGGGAGTCCCACCGGCACCCGTCGCCGTCCTTGGGCCACTCGACGGTGTCGAACCAGCCCCGTCCCTTGAAACGGGGGAACCCCGGCGTACGGCCTGCTTTGAGGCGGTCGAAGAACGCACGAAACGCCTTGTCCAACCTGCGGAGCGTGGCCTGCTGAGAGGAAAACGACCACCGGCCCTGACCATCGGGGTCACCGGCGCGGATGTGCTTCAACTCCGCAGACTGATCGCCGTACCGCACCCTCACCCCGGCTCTGCGGTAGGCCGTACGACGGTGTTCGAGAGCCGCGTTGTACAACTCCCGATGGTCATCCAGACACCGCGTCAGCGCAGCGACCTGCTTACCGGTGGGGCGCAGAAGGAACTTGAACGACCTACGCACACCCACCCCCCACGTTCGGTAACCAGAACACCACGCTATCGACCGGCACCGACAAACTCGGAAGGAAATCTGTGATGCGCAGACCTGACAGGTCAGGCCGCACTCGGGCCTCGGCGGCCCGCCCGCTCCCGATCCCCCCGTCACCTAAAGGCGACGGTCCCCTCGGGAGATTCTGATGGCTCTCGACGTGCGGCCCACCGCACCGGCCGGCGCCGCGGTCGCGCCGCCGGGACGGCGCCGCCTGCGGACCCGGCTCTCCCGGCTGGACGTGTCGCTCTCGCCGTACCTGTACATCTCGCCGTTCTACCTGCTGTTCCTGGTGTTCGGGCTGTTCCCGCTCGGCTACACGTTCTGGGTCTCGCTGAACCACTGGGAGATGATCGGCGACCACGAGTTCATCGGCCTGCGCAACTACACGCGGCTGCTGACCGACGACCAGTTCTGGAACGCGGTCGGCAACACGTTCGGGATGTTCGTGATCGCGACGGTGCCGCAGCTGCTGCTCGCCCTGCTGCTGGCGAACGCGCTGAACCGCAAGATGCGGGCGCCCACGCTGTTCCGCATGGGCGTGCTGCTGCCGCTCGTCACCTCGGTCGCGGCGGTCGCCATCGTCTTCACCCAGATGTTCGGCCGCGACTACGGCATGGCCAACTGGGTCCTGCACTTCTTCGGCGTGCACAAGGTCGACTGGCAGGCGAACAAGTGGTCCTCCTGGCTGGCCGTCTCGACCATGGTCGACTGGCGCTGGACCGGCTACAACTCACTGATCTTCCTGGCCGGCATGCAGGCGATCCCGCACTCCCTGTACGAGGCGGCGGCGATCGACGGGGCGTCACGCATGCGGCAGTTCTGGAAGATCACCGTGCCGCTGCTGCGGCCGACGATCGTGTTCGTCACCATCATCTCCACCATCGGGGGCCTGCAACTGTTCACCGAGCCGCTGCTGTTCAACAACGGCTACATGAACGGCGGCTCGCTGCGGCAGTCGCAGACCGTGGCGATGTACATGTTCGAGAACGCCTTCAATCGCTTCCAGTACGGCTACGGCTCGGCGGTCGCCTGGATGCTGTTCCTGATGATCCTGATCTTCTCCCTGTTCAACTTCCTGATCATCCGCCGGCTCGCGGGAGGCGAGAAATGAAGGCCTACATCCGAGGCCGCACGCGGGCCGCCGTGGCGGGCTCGGCGCGTCTCTGGCAGGCGAGCCCGCTCACGTACGCGGTGCTGATCTTCGCCATCGTGCTGTCGGCGTTCCCGCTGTACTGGATGTTCGTCGTCGCCACCCGGACCAACGACGTGGTCGGCGCGGTGCCGCCCCCGTTCATCGCCGGGCAGCACCTCGGCGACAACATGCGCCGGCTGTTCGACAACGAGCAGGCGCACTTCGCCAAGGCGCTGCTCAACTCCGCGATCGCCTCGGCCGTGGTGGCGCTGTCGACGGTGTTCTTCTCCTCGCTGGCCGGCTTCGCCTTCGCCAAGCTGCGCTTCCGCGGGCGCAACGCGCTGCTGCTCGTCATCGTCGCCACGATGATGGTGCCGGTGCAGATGGGGATCATCCCGCTCTACATGGTGATGGTGCACCTGCACTGGACCGGCAAGCTCCAGGCGGTCATCGTGCCGTTCCTGGTGACCGGTTTCGGCGTCTTCATGATGCGCCAGTACGCCTCGCAGGCCGTGCCGGACGAACTCATCGAGGCCGCGCGCGTCGACGGCGCCTCGACGTTCCGGATCTTCTGGAGCGTCGTGCTGCCCGCGCTGCGCCCGGCCGCGTCCGTGCTCGCCCTGTTCACGTTCATGCAGACCTGGAACGAGTTCATCTGGCCGCGCGCGGTGCTCAACCCCGACAACCCGACCGTGCAGTACTCCCTCGCGCTGCTCAACAGCGCCTACTTCAACGACTACACGCTGATGTTCACCGGGACCGTCGTCGCGACGATCCCGCTGGCCATCGTCTTCGTCGTCTTCGGCCGCCAGATCATCGGCGGGATCATGGAAGGTGCAGTCAAAGCATGACAACTCAGCCATCGCAGGCGGAGACGATGCTCGGATTCCCGGCGGACTTCGTGTGGGGCGCGGCGACCGCGGCGTACCAGATCGAGGGTGCCGCCGCCGAGGACGGCCGCGGGCCCTCGATCTGGGACACCTTCGCGCACACCCCTGGCAACGTGCTCGGCGGCGACACCGGCGACGTCGCGGTCGACCACTACCACCGGTTCGCCGAGGACGTCGCGCTGATGTCCTCGCTGGGACTGACCGCGTACCGCTTCTCGATCTCCTGGCCCCGCGTGCAGCCCGGCGGCTCCGGCGCGGCCAACCGAAAGGGCCTCGACTTCTACCGGCGTCTCGTCGACGCCCTGCTCGAGGCCGGCATCCAGCCGTGGCCGACGCTGTACCACTGGGACCTGCCGCAGCCGCTGGAGGACGCGGGCGGCTGGCCGGCCCGCGAGACCGCGTACCGGTTCGCCGAGTACGCCACGCTCGTGTGCGACGCCATCGGCGACCGGGTCGCGAACTGGACGACGGTCAACGAGCCCTGGTGCGCGGCCTTCCTCGGCTACGCCTCCGGGGACCACGCGCCGGGCCGCCGCGACCCCGAGGCGTCCGTACGCGCGGCGCACCACCTGCTGCTGGGCCACGGGCTCGCGGCGCAGGCGCTGCGGGGCGACGGCAGGCGGGTCGGCGCCGCGGTGAACCTGTACGCGGTCTCCCCGGCGAGCGACGCGCCGGAGGACGTGGACGCCGCGCGCCGCATCGATGGGCTGCAGAACCGGTTCTTCCTCGACGGCCTGCTGCTCGGCCGCTATCCGGAGGACGTGCTCGCCGACGTCGCGCCGCACGACCTGGGGGTGCGGGAGGGCGACATGGCGATCGTCGGCGGGCCGATCGACCAGCTCGGCATCAACTACTACAACCGCTTCTTCGTGACCGGCCGCGAGGGCGCGGCACCGGCGATCACCTCGCCGTTCGCGCAGGCGTCGCCGTGGCCGGGCAGCGAGCACGTCGGTTTCGTCCAGGTCGGACGGCCGGTGACCGCGATGGGCTGGGAGATCGACGAGTCGGGCCTGGCCGAGGTTCTGACGCGTGTGGGCACCGAGTACCCGTCCGTCCCGCTGTACGTCACCGAGAACGGCGCCGCCTTCGACGACGTCGTCTCGGCGGAGGGGGTGGAGGACCCCGACCGGGTCGCCTACCTGGAGGCGCACCTGCGCGCGTGCCACTCGGTGATCAGCGCCGGTGTGCCGTTGCGCGGCTATTTCGCCTGGTCGCTGATGGACAACTTCGAGTGGGGCTGGGGGTACGCCAAGCGGTTCGGCCTGGTGTACGTCGACTTCGCCACGCAGGCGCGCATCCCCAAGAGCAGCGCCCGCTGGTACGCCTCCGTGATCGAACGAGGCGGCATCGGCCTGTCACCGGCAGAATGAAGGCGTGAAAGAACGTACGCGGGGCCGGCCGACTCTCGAGGCGGTCGCGGCCCGGGCCGGTGTCGGCCGCGGCACCGTCTCGCGCGTCGTCAACGGGTCGCCCAAGGTCAGCCCGGAGGCGCGCGAGGCGGTGCTGCGGGCCATCGAGGAGCTGGGGTACGTCCCCAACCGGGCGGCCCGCACGCTGGTCACCCGCCGCACCGACACCGTCGCGCTGTTCGTGTCCGAGTCGGAGGAACGCGTCTTCGGCGAGCCGTACTTCGCCGGGATCATCCGCGGGATCAGCGCCGGCCTCGCCGGCACCGGTCTGCAGCTCCTGCTGGCCATCGCTCAGTCGGCCGACGACCACCGCCGGTTCGAGCGGTATCTGACCGGCCAGCACGTCGACGGCGTGCTGATGGTGTCGCTGCACGGCGGCGATCCGCTCCCCCGGCATCTGGAGGACAGCGGCGTGCCGACCGTCCTCGGCGGCGCGCCGGTCGGCGTCGAGCCGGTGAGCTGCGTCGACGCCGACAACCGCGGAGGCGCCCGGCTGGCGGTCGAGCATCTGCTCGGGCTCGGCCGCCGGCGGATCGCCACCATCAGCGGACCGCAGGACATGCGCGTGGGCGTCGACCGCCTCGACGGCTACCACGACGTCCTGTCGGCGGCCGGGCTGCCCTCGCTGGTGGCCGGCGGCGACTTCAGCGAGGAGTCCGGCGAGCGCGCGATGCGCGATCTGCTCGCCCGCGCGCCGGACCTGGACGCCGTCTTCGCCGCGTCGGACCCGATGGCGGTCGGCGCGATGCGGGTGCTCAAGGAGCAGGGACGGCGGATTCCCGGCGACGTCGCGCTGGTCGGGTTCGACGACTCGGCCACCGCGCGGCACACCGACCCGCCCCTGACCACGGTGCATCAGCCTCTGGAGGCGATGGGCCGGGAGATGGCCCGGCTGCTGGTCGCGCGCATCCGCGGGGAGCCGGTCGGAAATTCGATGGTCATTTTGGACACGCATCTCGTCACACGAGCGTCCTCGTGTACGCCACACTGATCGTATGGACTCGCTCCTCGCCGGCAGATACCGACTGCGCCGCCGGATCGGCACCGGTGGCATGGCGTCCGTCTGGCTCGCCCGCGACGAGGTGCTGATCCGTCCGGTCGCGGTCAAGCTGATCGACGAGGAGCTGGCACGCGACCCGGAGTTCCGCGAGCGCTTCCGCGAAGAGGCGCGCGCGGCCGCCGCCCTCTCGCACCCGAACATCGTGACCGTGCACGACTACGGGGAGTCCGACGGCACCCCGTACATCGTGATGGAGCTGCTCACCGGCGGCACGCTCGACGCGTGCTTCCCGGTGCCCGACGTCGAGCGGGTGATAGGGGAGATCGCGTCCGCCCTGGCCGCCGCGCACGCCGCCCGGATCGTCCACCGCGACATCAAGCCGACCAACGTCTTCCTGACCTCCACCGGGGTCAAGGTGCTCGACTTCGGCATCGCCGACGACGAGCGCATGGGCACCCCGGCGTACCTCCCGCCGGAACACGACCTGTCGCCGTCGGCGGACGTGTACGCCCTGGGTGTGGTCTGGTTCGAGGCGGTGAAGGGCCGCCGCCCCGAGGCCGGGGAGACCCTCGGCGGGCTGCAGGCACGCTGTGTCGCCGCGGCGGCGTCGGACCGGCCGTCGGCCGCCGAGATCGCCACCGCGCTGGGCGTGGAGACCGGCGGCGAGGAGCCGCCGGCCGCCGAGCGGGCCGCGGCGTACGAGGCGGCCAGCGCCTACCGCGCCCTGGCCCCCGCCGAGCCGGCACCGGGCCGGCACACGGGCACGCGCACGCTCACCACGGTCCGGCGGCCCGCCGGCGGCGAGGGCGCGCACGGCCGGCTGCTCCTGGTCGCGAGCGGCACCACCGTCGCGGCCGTCGCCGCGGTCGGCCTGCTGCTGGGCGGTTCGGCGTTCCGCCCGGTCGCGGCGCCGGGCCACGCGCCAGCCGACTCTCCGTCGCCGGCCACATTCAACGCCTCACCGGAGCACACCGTGACGGGCGCCCCGCCGCCGTCGCCGAAGCCCGCCCAGCGGCGGACCGGCCATCCGGCCACGCCGGGCGCGACCGCCTCGGCCACGTCACCGGTGCCGGGCACGACCCCGCCCGGCGCGATCGACGCGCTGACCCGGATGCGCCGCACCGTCGACGAGGGCCTGGCGGCCAGCGAGGTACGCGCGGATGTGGCGGTCGACCTTGACAACCTCATCGGCAATCTGCAGGCGGAGATCGCCGCGGGCACGCACGTCGACGTGGACCAGCGGGTGACCGAGCTCCGGCGGAAGATCGTCCAGCGCGTCCGCGAGGGCGGTCTGGCGCAGACCCGCGCGGACGCGCTGACCCGTACGCTGACCGCCCTGTGACGCGTCCTCACCGGCCTCGCAACAGGAGCCGGGTGTAGGCGGCCAGGGTGAGCGCGTCGACGATCTCCTCGGCCCGCAGCATCCGTTCGAACTCGGCCCGGGAGAACCACTGCTGCCGCATGCCCTGCTCCTCCGGGTCGCGGTCGGTCTCCCCCACGGTCAGGCCGGTGGCCAGGAACAGGTCGCAGCGCTGGCTCGTGAACCCCGGCGCGATCGCGAACGAGCCGAGCCGCTCGACCGTCGCCGCGCGGAGTCCGGTCTCCTGGGCCAGCTCGGCCCGCGCCAGCTCCTCCGTCGTGGTCTGCCGGTCATCGGGCCAGGTGCCCTGTGGAAACTCCCACGAGCGGCGCGACAGCGCGTACCGGAACTGCTCGACGAGGTGGAACCCGTCGTTCTCCATGGGGATGACGAGCGCCGCCGTCGGCTTGTCCACCACCCCGTAGATGCCCGGCGAACCGTCCGGATGACGGATGTCGTCCTCGCGTACGGACATCCAGCGGTTCCGGTAGACCTCTCGTGTCGCGATCTGAATCATGCGCCAACGATGCCATGGCGGCCGTCCGGCCCGCGCGGACGCCGTTTCTCGCGACACAAAGTGGATCATGTTCGCGAGTTCCCGGCGAAAATACGGGTGAAACGCAACTATGAAGTATGGACTGGGCAACAACGTCGGATGTCGCGCGTTTTGACGCGATCGCCGGCGGCTTCCTGAGATCACGGCCGGTCGAGAACACCGTCCTGGTCACGGTCCTGGAGGCACTCCGCGCCCGGGGCGCGGCGGCGTACGGGGACACTCCCGCCGTGCTCGGTTCCTGGCTGCCCGCCGCGGGGTGCGTCTCCGGCGCCTTCGTCCACACCCCGCCCTTCCCGATGCTGCTCAGCCTGATGCCGCGGCAGGGGGTCCGCGAGCTGGTGCAGGCGCTGAAGACCGAGGGGCGGCCGCTGCCCGGGGTGACGGCGCGGCGCGAGATCGCCGAGGACTTCGCCACGCGCTGGCGCGCGGCGACGGGCACGGACTCCACGGTCTGGGAACGCCGGCGGCTCTACCGGCTGGACCGGGTGCGACCGGTCCCGGTGCCCGGCCGCTCCCGGCCGGCCGTGCCCGCCGACCGCGACCTGCTGCTCGGCTGGTACCACTCCGCCGAGCGGGAGATACGCGAGCGTCCCGGTGACCACGGCGCGGCCGTCGACGACCGGATCGGGTACGGCGGTCTCGCACTGTGGGAGAAGGACGGCGTCCCGGTCGCCCTCGCGGGACGTACCCGGATGGTCGCGGGCATGGTGCGGATCGCGCCCATCTACACCCCGCCCGAACACCGGGGCCACGGTTACGGCGCGGCCGCGGCCGCCGCCGTGAGCCGGGCCGCCGTCGACGCCGGGGCGAAAGAGGTCGTGGTCTTCGCCGACCTCGCCAACCCGGCCGGCGTCGCCGTCCACCAGCGTGTCGGCTACCAGCCCCTGGACGACTACCTCGTCATCTCCTTCGGCTCCGGTCGCCGGCCCCGTTGACGCCACCTCGTCGTGCCGGAAACCGGCGGTTGGACGTCCGACGTCCACTATTCGATGATCGTTCAAACGAGCAAGCGGTTGGGCGCGCGCGTCATAATGTCAGCGTGGTGAGCACGAGTAAGGACAACGGGCCGCACCGGGGTGGCTCAGGGGCCTCGGGCGGTGGCCGGCGCCGGGGCAGGAGTTCGTCCGTACTCGCGTCGGAGCGCCGTGAGCACCTGGTGCGACTCGCCGCCGAGCTGTTCGCCGAGAAGGGCTACCAGGCCACGACGGTCCGCAACATCGCCGACGAGGCGGGGATCCTCTCGGGCAGTCTCTACCACCACTTCGACTCCAAGGAGTCGATCGTGGACGAGATCCTGTCCTCCTTCTTCGACGAGCTGAACGCCGACAACAAGGCGGTCCTCGAACGCGGCGGCGACCCGCGTACGGTCCTGACCGAGCTCGTCCGCAACTGCTTCCGCACGCTGGTGCCCCACCGCGCGGCCGTCATGGTCATGCAGAACGACTGGAACTACCTGCGCCAGTTCGACCGGTTCGACTACCTCGCGCGCGCCGAGGAGGAGACCGAGCGGCTGTGGGTCGGCCAGATCAAGCGCGGCCAGGAGACGGGCCTGTTCCGCGACGACATCGACGCGCGGCTGACCTACCGGATGATCCGCGACACGATCTGGGTGGCGGTCCGCTGGTTCCAGCCGGCCGGCCCGCTCGACGCCGAAGGTGTCGCCGACCACTACGTCGCGGTGCTGTTCGACGGCATCTCGACCGGCCCGCGCTGAGGTCCTCCCCGGCGCGGGCCGAAACCTTCGCTACGACCGCACCGGGACTCTCGGCGTCCGCGCCGGCGGGCCGGGTTCGACGGCCGGCAGGATCCGGGCCAGCCAGCCCGGCAGCCACCAGTTCACCTTGCCGAGCAGCTCCATCACCGCCGGCACCAGCACCATCCGCACGACCGTCGCGTCGATCAGCACGGCCACGCCCAGGCCGAGGCCGACCTGCTTGACCGCGATGTCGCCGACCAGCAGCACCGACAGGAAGACGCAGACCATGATGGCGGCCGCCGCGGTGATCACGCGGGCGGTGCGGGCCAGGCCGCGGGTCACCGCGGTCCTCGTCCCGGCGCCGAGGTCGTACTCCTCGCGGACCCTGGAGATCAGGAACACCTCGTAGTCGGTGGACAGACCGAACAGGATCGGGAACATGAACAGCGGCACCCACGGCGTCACCGGCGTGGCCGCCGGGAAGCCGAGCTGGTGGCCGAGCCATCCCCACTGCACGACCGCGGTGAGCACGCCGTACGCGGCCACGATGGACAGGAGGTTCATCACCGCGGCCTTCACCGCGATGGCGACCGAGCGCACGAGCACGAGCAGCAGGAGCAGGGACAGTCCCACGACCACGACGATCAGCCAGGGCAGGCGCGCGCTCACGGAGTCGGAGAAGTCGATCGTGCCGGCGTTGGGTCCCCCGACCAGCACGCCGCCCCCGGCCCGGGGCACGACGGTGTCGCGCAGCCGGTGGACCACGTCCGGTGTGGCCGCGTCCTGGAGCCCGGTCCGCGGGTAGGCGACGAACATGGCGGCGGCGCCGTCGTCACTGGTCCGCACCGGGGTCACGGACGCGATGCCCGGCGTGTGCCCGGCCGCCGTGGCGACCGCGTTCGCCGCGGCCGGCGAGCGCGAGACGAGCACCAGAGGCGCATCGTACCCGGGGCCGAAGCCCGAGGCGAGGATGTGGTGCGCGGTGTACGCGCTGGTGTCGTGCGGGCGGCTGCCGGCGTCGCTGAAGCTCAGCCGCATCGACAGCGCCGGGACGGCGAGCAGGAGCAGCAGCAGCGTGGCCGCGGTGCCGGCGATGACCGGGCGCCGCTGGATGACCCCGGCCCAGCGCTCGGAGAGCGGGCGGCGTCCGCCCCGCCGGGCCAGTACGGGCACCCGGAACCGGTCGATCCGCCGTCCGGCGAAGCCGAGCAGCGCGGGCAGCAGCGTCACCGCGGCGATCAAGGTCATCAGGACGGTGAGCGAGGCCGCCACGGCCACCGCGCTCAGCAGCCGCTGGCCCATGACGAGCAGCCCCAGGAGCGCGACCACCACCGTCGTGCCGGCGAACACGACCGACCGGCCCGCCGTCGCGATGGCCGTGGCGGTCGCCTCCTCCGGCTCGGCGCCGTCATCCAAAGCCTCGCGGTAGCGCGTGACGATGAACAGCGCGTAGTCCACGCCGACGCCGAGGCCGATCAGCCCGGCCACGATCGGGCTGAACGACGGAGCGGGCAGCACGTGACCGAGCAGTGAGATGCCGGCCAGACCGGTGCCGATGCCGAAGACCGCGGTGACGATCGGCAGTCCCATCGCGAGCAGCGAGCCGAACGCGATGAGCAGCACGACCACCGCCGCGAGCAGGCCGATGCCCTCGGTGGGGCCGCCTCCCGGGGTCTCGGCGTCGGCGACCGCGTCCCCGCCGAGGGCGAGCGTCAGCCCGTCGCCCGAGGCGTCGCGCGCCTGGGCGATCATCGTGGTCACGCCGGCCGTGGGCATCTCCGCGGAGGCCCGGTCGAGCTGGATCGGGGCGAACGCGGTACGGCCGTCCGGCGAGACCTGGGAGGTCACGCGGTACGGCGAGCTCACCGAGGTGACGTGCGGGCCGTGGGACAGCTCGCCGATGACCCGTTCGACGCGGGGCCGTACGGCGGCGACGCCCTGGTCGGCGTGGATCGCGAGCGTCAGCGTGTCGCCGTTCTGCCGCGGGAAGTGATCCTTGATCAGGTCCTGGGCCCGCGCGGACTCGGTGCCGCCACCGCCGAACACGTTGTCGGCCGGGGCCGAGTAACCGAACCCGACCGTCATCACCACCGCGGCGCCGACGATCCAGAGCAACAGGACCCGGCGCCGGCGGCGATGACACAGCCGGGCCAGCCGGACGAGCGGGCCGTCATGCACGGGAGTCTCCTCTTCTTTGTGCCGGCTTTCAGACTCCCGTTACCGGCACCCCCGAAGCGTCATGCCCGCGATGACACCTCGGACCGGCGCGTACTCCGCGAGGAGTACGGCCGCCTACGGCTCGAGTACGTACTGGACCGCGTGGCGTTCGGCGGTGATCGGGTTGATGAACTCGTCGATGATCGCGCGGTGCCGGGGATCGTCGCGGTAGGCGAGGTAGGCGTCCCGGTCGGCGAAGTCGGCGACGACCGCGAAGTCGAAGTTCCCGGCGTTGACGCCGGCGTCGTGGCCGAAGGCGTAGGCCTCCAGCTCGGGGATCAGGCCGGGCAGCTCCGCGAGCCGATCCTCGACGGTCTTCCTCTGCTCCGCGGTCGCGTCGTCGCGCCACCGGAACACCACGACATGCCGAAATCCGGACACGGGTCCTCCTTAACTACGGAATGTTTCCGCGCACGACCTTACGGAAGGCGTCCGGCGGCCGAAGGGGCGGCCCGGTCGCACCGGAGCCGCCCCTTCGTTACCGAATCGTCAGGTCCAGGACACTCCGTCCATGACGCCTTCCTCTCCCCAGATCTTCACTGTGACCCCGCCCCCTGATGCGATGATCTCCTGAAACCGAGGTTAGAAGCTCATGGCCCAACTTGAAATACGTTATTTGACCTATTTTGACCCAAACACGACGCGCATTTACCATTTCACAGACGGTCACAGGTAACAGATGCCCGGATATCCGTCATGCCGGATGCGAGTAGCGTGCCCTCGTGAAGGTAGCGGATCTGCACCCCTGGCCCACCGACGCCGACGAGGCGGTGGCGATCCAGGATCGGCTTCGGCCCCTGGCCGACCTGAGCTCGGCCGGTCCGCGGGTCGTGCGGACGGTGGCGGGGCTCGACGTCGCGTACGCCGACGACCGGCTGGCGGCGGCCGCGGTCGTGCTGGACGCCGAGACCCTGGAGGTCGTCGAGGAGACGACCGCCCTTGACCGGCCCGGCTTCCCCTACGTCCCCGGGCTGTTCGCCTTCCGCGAGCTGCCGGCGCTGGTCGGCGCGCTGCGCGCGCTGAGCGTCACCCCCGACCTGCTGGTCTGCGACGGCCACGGGCTGGCGCATCCCAAGCGGTTCGGGCTGGCCTGCCACCTCGGGGTGCTGACCGGGCTGCCCTCGATCGGCGTCGGCAAGACCCGGCTCGTCGGCGAGTACGACGAGCCCGGCGCCGAACGCGGCGCCTGGAGCCCGGTCAGCGACGGCGGGCAGGTGGTCGCGCGGGCCCTGCGCACCCAGACGGGGGTGAAGCCCGTGTTCGTGTCCGTCGGCCACCGCGCCGACCTCGACACGGCGTGCGCGCTGACGTTGCGGCTGGCGCCGCGCTACCGCCTGCCGGAGACGACACGCCGGGCCGACCACCTGTCGCGGGAGACGCTCAGAGCCCGTTGAGGAAGCGCCGTGCGATCGGCGCGGCGGTCTTGGAGCCGAACCCGCCGTCCTCGACGATCACGGCGAACGCCACGTCATCGTGGAAGCCCATGAACCACGCGTGGGTCGGCGGCTCCTTGCCGTTCTTCCCCGAGGCGTACTCGGCCGTGCCCGTCTTGCCCGCCGTGCCGGCCGGCAGACCGGCGTCCTTGGCGGTGCCCGTCGTCACGACCGCACGCATCATGGTGGCCAGCTCCGAGCGCAGCCGAGAGTCGAGCCGGCCCGCCTTGGCCTTCTGCGGGATCTGCGGGTCGGACACGAACACCGGCGGATGCCAGGTGCCGCCCGCGACGCCGGCGGACACCTCCGCCATGCTGAGGGCGTTGGCCAGGTCGCGTCCCTGCCCGAACCCGGCGACGGCCATCTCCGAGGTGCTCGTCGGCGACGGGAAGCTGCCCGCCGTGACGTGCATGCCGGGGTCGATCTTCTGGTTGAAGCCGAAGAGACTCGCGGCACTCGACAGCCGGGACGGGTTGAGGCGCTTCTGCGTCTGGAGCGCGAAGGCGGTGTTGCACGACTGGGCGAGCGCCTCGGTGAAGGTCATGCTGCCGGACTCCTCGCCCTCGGAGTTGTGGATGATCTGGCCCCCGACGTTCGCCGTCTTGGGGCACTCCACCGTGTCCGAGGGACTGAGCCCGCTGCGCAGCAGCGCGTACGCCGTGACCACCTTGAACGTCGAACCGGGCGGATAGGTGCCCTGCAACGCGCGGTCGAAGCCGCCGGGGTAGTTCGCGACGGCGAGGATCTGCCCGTTCGACGGGCGGATCGCGACCAGGGACGTCGGCTTGCTCTGCCCCTGCAGGGCCGCCGCGGCGGCGCGCTGGACATGCTGGTCCAGGGTCGTCTTCACGTCGCGGCCGGCCTTGCCGGCGAAGCCGCCGACCTGCTTCACCGGGTGGTTCGACGCGTCGGCGACGATGACCGAGGCCGTGGGCGTGCCGGCGAGGCGCTTGTCGAAGCGCTGCTGGATGCCCGACCGGCCGACGACGTCGCCCTTGCGGTAGGACGTGCCGAGCTTCTTGGCCTGCTTGTCGGTCAGCGGCGCCGTGGTGCCGACGATCTGCTGCACAGAGCCCGAGACGTCGGTGCCGTCGATCGGGCTGCCGTCGGCCGCGACCACCCGGGCGCGCCTGGGCCACCGGTAGCTGATCGTCAGGTGCTGCCCGCTGTGCAGGTCCGGGTGGATGCTCTCCGGCGTCCAGGCGACCTTCCACTCCCGGTGGTCCGTCGTCAGCCGCAGCCGTCCCTGGTAGTGCCAGGTGCCCATCGGAAGGGTGAGGTCGGCGGCGAAGGAGACCGTCGCGTGGCCGCCCTGCCTGGTCTCGGCGCCGGGCGTCGCCCGTACCTTCGTGACGCCCAGCCCCTTGTTCAGCGTCTGGTACTGCTGGTCGAGGTCGAGCGGCGGCGTCAGTGTCTCTCCGCGCATCGCGGCGGTGTCGCCGCGCCCCCACGCGGACAGGAAGGCGCGCGCCGTCGCCGTCGGACTTCCCTTGGTTCTGAGCAACAGATAGGCGCCGCCCGCGAGACCGAGGACGACCACCGTCCCGGCCGCGACGGACGCCCACAGGATTTTGTGTCGCACGAGTTCGTGACACTCCCCCGGATGTCTGGTCTGATCGGTCATCGTAGTGTCTGGTGCCGCGAAGCCGGGTCGCCCGGCGTCCGGATCCAACCTCTATCGGACGTTTGACCAGATGAGAGGTGCCATGGGCAGGCTTGACGGCAAAGTGGCGCTCATCACGGGCGGCGCGCGGGGTATGGGCGAGGCGCATGTCCGGCGTTTCGTCGCCGAGGGCGCCCGCGTGGTCTTCGGTGACGTGCTGGAGACCGAGGGCGGACGGCTCGCCGAAGAACTCGGCGACGCGACGCGGTTCGTCCGGATGGACGTCACCCGGCCGGACGACTGGCAGGCCGCCGTCGACACCGCGCTGGCCGACTTCGGCGGGCTCGGCGTGCTGGTGAACAACGCCGGGATCCTCCGCTACGGCCGGATCGAGGACATGTCCCTCGACCAGTTCACCCGGATCATCGAGGTCAACCTGGTCGGGCAGTGGCTCGGGGTGAAGTCGGTCATCGGCGCGATGAGGACCGCGGGCGGCGGCTCGATCGTCAACGTCTCCTCCACCGAGGGTTTCGTCGGCGCCACCGGCCTGGCCGCCTACAGCGCCAGCAAGTTCGGCGTACGGGGTCTGACGAAGGCGGCCGCGCGTGAGCTCGGGGAGTACGGCATCCGCGTCAACTCCATCCACCCCGGCGCCATCCTCACGCCGATGGTCACCGACGACGCGGCCCTGGTGTCGGCCAAGGCGGAGAGCGCCGACGCGTTCCTGCGCGCGCTGCCGCTCGGGCGGATGGGCACGCCGGAGGAGATCCCCGCGCTCGTGGTCTTCCTCGCCTCGGACGAGGCGACGTACTGCACGGGCAGTGAGTTCGTGGTCGACGGCGGAATGCTCACGGGAGCCGGTTACTGACCTGGTCGGCCCCTCCGGCGCCGGCCGCCACGCCACCACCGGCCCGCTACGGCGCGGCGGCGCCGTGGCCGGGAACCGGAGACGGGAGGATGGCGGTGAGAGAGGCACGGAGGTCGGCCAGGTCGTCGAGGACGGCGTCGGGGCCGGCGGCGGTGAGGTCGGCGCGGGACGTGATGCCGGTGGCGACCGCGACGACGCGGGCGTCGTTGGCACGGGCCGCCTCGATGTCCAGAACCGAGTCGCCGACCAGGACGGTCGGGGTGGCGGTGCCAGGGCCGTAGCGAGCCTCGGCGCGGGACCGGGCGGCCGGGACCAGGCTGGGGCGGTGCTCGTCGTCGGTGCCGGTCGCGGCGACCCGCAGGTCCAGCGGGGGCGCCAGGCCGAACGCCGCCAGCTTGAGCCGCGTGGTGGCGGCCTGGTTGCCGGTGAGCACCGACTGGACGACGCCGGGCGTCCGGTCCAGGGCCGCCACCACCGCACGGACGCCGGGCAGCAGCCGCCCCCGCGACGCAAGCCGCGAACGTTCCGCCGCCACCCGCTCCACCTCGAGGCGCAGCGCCTCGGGCAGCAGCCGCTCCGCGGTGGCCGCGTCCGCGCCGTACTCCCGCAGGATCGCCCGCAGGATCTGGCGGATCGTGCGCCCCGGCACCACGTGCACCGGCCGCGGTGGCACGCCCAGCAGCTCCCCGCAGAGCGTGAACCACACCTCCCGGTCGAACGCGCCGGCGTCGAGCAGGGTCTGGTCGATGTCCCAGAGCACGAGCGCCATCGGCTACCGCGCCGCCCCGGCCGCGTGGACCGGCACGACCAGCCCGGCGCGGGCCTCCGTCACCGGTACCGTGCCGGCCGCCGCCCGGGCCGCCTCGAACGACTCGGCGTCGTCGTACCCGAGCAGGTGGCTGACGACCAGCCGGCCCACCCCGGCCGCGACGGCCAGCTCGCCGGTGAGCGCGGCGGTCAGATGACCGTGCTCGGCCAGCATGGCCGGGTCGGCGTCCAGGTAGGTGGCCTCGCAGACGAACACGTCGGCGCCGGTCGCGGCGGCCAGCACGCCGTCGCACCAGCCGGTGTCGGACGAGAAC
The DNA here is from genome assembly GCF_050936355.1 of Actinoallomurus sp. CA-142502. NCBI lineage: Bacteria > Bacillati > Actinomycetota > Actinomycetes > Streptosporangiales > Thermomonosporaceae > Actinoallomurus > Actinoallomurus sp. CA-142502. The sequence continues at coordinate 3,405,939 of NZ_JBNJMY010000001.1, read as the reverse complement.
GCCAGCGTTCGGTCGCCCAGCGCGAAGCGCAGCGACGCGCTCGGCACCGCGTGCCGGGCCCGGAACGCGGTCAGCGTGATGCCGTCCGCGACCGCCACCTCGGTGCGGCCGTCGCGCTCCAGCGGCCGGATGTCGAACGCGGTGGCGAGCGGGCGGCCGACCACCGGATCGGTCGGCACCGCCACCCATTCGTCCAGCGCGGCCAGCGTGCCGGTGCTGTCCTCCGGTACCCACAACGGGATCCGGGCCGGCGGCGTCTTCGTCAGCAGCCGGGTGAAGGCCAGCGGCACCACGTCGAACATGTGGTCCTGGTGCAGGTGGGTGAGCACGATCCCGTCGAGCCGGTGCTCCAGGCCGCGCGACACCAGCTCGGTGACGATGCCCGGCCCGCAGTCGACGAGGACCGTCGAGCCGGCGTGCCGCACCAGGTAGCCGGAGCAGGCCGAGTCCGCGTCCGGTCGGCCGGCCCGGAAGCCGAGCACCGTCAGTGTCGTGTCGTTCACCGATCCTCCTCGGTCGTGGATACCACCAGGTCGGGACCTGCGGCGGCGGGCGCGGTGCCGCCGGAAACGCGGCGGGCCCCAGCGGTCTGTTCCAGGCTGCGGTTCTTGGTCTCCGGCGCCAGCAGCACGGTGATCACCAGGCCGAGCAGCCCGGCCGCGACGAACAGCCACAGGGCGCCGCTCACGCCCCACGCCGCCACCATGTCGGGGAAGACGAGCACGCCGAGGATCGCGCCGAGCCGGCTCACCGCGGTGCCCAGGCCGGTGCCGGCGGCGCGCAGCTCGGTCGGGAAGAGCTCGGTGCAGTAGACCATGTCCAGCGTTCCCGGACCCATGTTGGAGAACAGGATCGCCATCGCGAACAGCACCACGATCAGCGCCAACGCCGGCGCGTGGACGAGCGCCAGCACCACCAGCACCGCCGTCTCGCCGGCGAACGCCGTGATCAGCACCGGCCGCCGGCCCCACGAGTCGACGAACGCGAGCGCGATCGCCGCGCCCACCACGCCGAGCAGGGCGATGATGGCCGATCCGAGGTACGCGGCCAGCTGGGTCGACCCGCCGAGCCCGGTCAGGATCGTCGGGCTGTACATCTGAATCCCGTAGTACGCCACGTCGTGCGCGAACCAGAACACGCAGACGAAGATCGTGGCGCCGACCAGCCCGCGGGCGAACAGCCGTCGCCACGAGGCGCTGCCGGCAGCGGTGGGGCGGTCGGGCTCGGCCTGCGGCTCCGGGAGCACCACGTCCTCCGGCGCGACCGCCGTGCCGCTGCCGGACACCACCTTCGCGATGACCCGCCGCGCCTCGTCGTGCCGGCCCTGCGCGATGAGGTAGCGCGGCGACTCCGGGATGCTGGTCCTGAACGCCAGCGTGACCAGCGCGAGCACCGCGCCGACGAGCAGCATCCAACGCCACGCGGTGGGGCCGATGGGCAGGAACGCCACGCCCACCAGATAGGCGGCCAGCGCGCCGACGTTCCACATCAGGCTGAGCGCCACGACCAGCCGGCCGCGGTCGCGCGCGGCGCCGAACTCGGCGGTCAGCGACGACGAGATCGGGTAGTCCGCGCCGAGACACAGCCCGAGCAGGAAGCGGGCGGCGATCAGTTCCCACACGTTCTGCGACAGCGCGGCCAGCGCGGCGAACACCACGAAGCCGATCAGGTCGAGCAGGTACATCTTCTTGCGGCCGAGCCGGTCGGCGATCCGGCCGAAGACCAGCGCGCCGACGAACATCCCGACGATGGCCGAGCAGCTGGTGACGCCGGACGTGAACGGGGTGAACGTCCACGACTTCTTCAGCACCGGCAGCGCGACGGCGATCACCGTCAGGTCGAAGCCGTCGAGGAACATTCCGATCGACGACAGCAGGGTGAGCTTGCGGCGGAACCCCGAGAGGTCCGCCAGGTCAAGAGTGGTGGCCGCCATCGCCCGGTCTCCGTCCGGTAGGCCATCAGGTGGACGCGACTGTGATTTATCAGTCTGGAACGAGAAATTACCATCAGCAAAGTTAAAATCAAGGTGGTAATTTCATCGCATGAGAAGCCGCAAGGACCCGGCGTCCCGCCAGCAGGACCTGGCCGAGCACATCCTGCGGGTCGGCACGGCTACCGCGCAGGAGCTGGCCGAACGCTTCGGCGTCAGCCTCGTCACCGCCCACCGCGACCTCGACGAGCTGGCCAAGCGCGGGCTGGTGCGCAAGTTCCACGGTGGGGTGACCGCCCAGCCGTCCAGCGTCTTCGAGAGCAACGTGACCTACCGGCGCCAGCTGGCCGTCGCGGAGAAGCGGGCCATCGCGCGCGCCGCGGTGGAGCTGATCGAGCCCGGCATGTCCGTCCTGCTCGATGACTCCACCACGACGCTGGTGCTGGCCGAGCTGGCCGCCGACATCGACCCGCTCACCGTCATCACGAACTTCGCGCCGATCATTCAGCTGATGATGGGCCGCAAGAACATCCGGCTGATCGCGCTGGGCGGCGAGTACAACGAGGCGCACGACGCGTTCCTCGGCTCACCGTGCACCGCGTCGGCCCGGGCACTCCACTCCGATCTCGGCTTCTACTCGTTCGCCGGGGTCTCCGACGGCGGCGTCCACCACCAGGAGCAGGAGATCGTGGTGACCAAGCGGGCGCTGCTGTCCGTCGCCACCCACCGCGTCCTGCTCGTCGACCACGCCAAGCTCGGCCGCACCGCCTTGCACCGCGTCGCCGACCTCGCGGACTTCGCCCACGCCATCACCGACTCCGGCGCCCCGCCCGACGCCCTCGCCGCCCTCACCGACCACGACGTCCCCACCACGGTCGCCGGCGCGAGCTGACCGGGTCACCGACCCGCGGGGCGGGGCGCCCTCACCGATCAGGCGGTCAACGGTCGGATTCGATGGTCGGACGGCCTTTCACAGCGCGGACATGGGCCAAGATAGGCGTCGACGGAGAGGAGCCCCGTGGCCGACCATCGGATGACCGCGACGTCGTATCTCGTGCTCGGGCTGCTGTCCGACGGCCCCGCGACGAGCTACGACCTCAAGCGCAAGGTCGCCGTGAGCATCGGCAACTTCTGGGAGTTCGCGCACTCCCAGCTCTATGACGAGCCGCTGCGCCTGGCCGACGCCGGGCTGGTCGACGTGGAGGCCGAGACGGGCGGCCGGCGCCGCCGCACCTACCGCATCACCGCCGCCGGCCGGGCCGCGCTGGCCGACTGGCTCGCCGAGGCCACCCCCGACCGGACCGACGTGCGCGACCCCGGCCTGCTCAAGCTCTTCTTCGCCCGGCATGCCCGGCCCCGCGACATCCGCCACCTCGCGATCGACCAGCGGCGTTCCCACCGCGAGCGCGCCGACGAGTACGAGCGGATCCACCGGGCGTTCGGCGGCGCCATCGACCGGTGGCAGCTCAAGTCGCTGGAGCTCGGCATCCGTTACGAGCGCACGGTCGAGGGCTTCTGGGCCGAGCTGCTCGAGGACCTGCCGGAGGCCTGAGCGGGCTCAGCCGCCTCGGTCCGGCGGGCTCGCGGCGACCGCGACCTCGTACGTCTCGGGCGGCCAGGCGCCGGGCTGGGCGCAGGTGCACAGGCCGTGGACGGTGATCGCCTGCGCGCGGACCACGGTGTACTCCGCCGGGCTCCGCGCCGGGCGCACCCGATTGCAGGTCAGGCACAGCAAAGCCTTCTCCCCCCTGCCCGCGACCCGCCACCGGGAGTGCCCCTCTCCCTGAGGCATCCCGGCGGCGGGCGCTGGCGCGGCGCGCCGGACCCGTCCCCTCAAACGGCTCCGGGCGGACCGCCGTCGTGCGGCTGCGTCCGGGCGAAAGTCGTCACCCGCCGTGCCGCGGTACGCACACTAGGCGACCGCGGGTTGCAAACACGTTGCACTCGCTCGATAGCAGTATGTGACAAATAGCAGGTGAAGGTTTTACGTATCGGGTTGCAACCTGAGCCGTCGACTTGGATGCTCGTAGGACCACCGCCCCCTGGAGACGCCCTTGACGCGGAGCAGCAAGGCACGCGATCCGATCGCCGACGGTGATCGACACGCCCCTGGCGACGCCCCTCGGCCCGTGGTCACCGACTCGTGGCGGCGTTCGCTGGCCGCGGGCGTCGACCCCGGTCTGGCGTCGGCTCCCCTGGTGTTCGACGCCGACACGATCACCGGCGTACGGCGGTCCCACCCGCTCGACCGGCACCTGACCATGCTGCGCGAGGCCCTGCGCGGGATGGCCGACGCGTCCGCCCACCTGATGGTGATCACCGACGCCGACGGCCACGTGCTGTGGAGCGAGGGGCCGCGCGCCGTACGCCGCCGGGCCGACGGCATCGGCCTGGCCGAGGGCTTCCGCTGGGCCGAGGAGGCGGTCGGCACCAACGGCATCGGCACGGCGCTGAGCATCGGCGGGCCGGTGTGCATCCAGGCCACCGAGCACCTCGCCCAGGTCCTGCACACCTGGTCGTGCGCTGCCGCGCCGATCACCGACCCCGACACCGGGCAGGTGATCGGCTGCGTCGACATCAGCGGCACGAAGAGCAGCCTGCACCCGGCGGTCGTCGCACTCGCCCAGGCGGCGGCGCGGCTGACCGAGGCGCAGCTCACGGTGGAGATGCACCGCCGCGACGAACGCCTGCTCGCCCGGCACCTCCACCGCCTGCGCGGCGACAGCCGGGTGCTGGTGACGACGACCGGGCGGGTGCTGGCGGCCGATCCCGACCGCTGGCGCGACCGGCGGATCATCGTCCCGGAGGCGGGACGGCGGGTGACGCTGCCCGACGGCCGCACCGCGGTCGCCGAGGACCTCGGCTCGGCGTTCCTGCTCCGCACGGTCGAGGGCGGCCGGCCCTCGCTCAAGCTACGGCTGCTCGGCGACCAGCAGCCGTGCGCCGTCCTCGACGGCCGGCGCATCCCCCTGTCGCTGCGCCACGCCGAGCTCCTCGCGCTGATGGCCCTGCACCCGCGCGGCCTGACCTGCGAGCAGTCCTCGTTCCATCTCTACGGCGACGAGGGCAATCCGGTGACGGTACGCGCGGAGATCCACCGGCTGCGCGGTCAGCTCGGCGACGTGGTGCGGGCCAAGCCGTACCGCCTCGACTGCGACGTGGAGGCCGACTTCCTCAACGTGCGGCGGCTGCTCGGCTCGGGCAACGTCGCCGGCGCCGTACGTCTCTACGCCGGGCCGTTACTGCCGCGCTCGGAGTCGGCGGCGATCAAGATCGAGCGGGACGACCTCGGCACCCAGCTGCGCCGGCAGTTGCTGCACCGCGGCGACCCGGACGACCTGTGGGCCTACACCCAGACTGGCGACGACGACCTGGAGATCCTCGGCCGGCTCGCCGCCGCGCTGCCACCCGGGGATCCCCGCCGGGTGGCGGCGCAGCTACGCGAACACCGTGCGCTCTCCGACGGCTAGGTGCCCTAGGACCTGCTCTGGGGCTCCTCGACCATGTCGTCGAACTCGCCGTCCTTGACCCCGAGGATGAAGGCCTCCCATTCGTTCGGGGTGTAGTAGAGCGCGTCGCCGTCAGGCTTGCTGGAGTCGCGCATGACGACCATGCGGTCGGCGTGCTTGTGCTTGATCGGCACGTCCTTGCCGTCGACGAACGAGATCTCGACGGCCCCGGATTCCTCGGTCATGCGGGCCTCTTCTGTTGCGGGGAAGTCGGACGCCGGCGTCATGACGCAGGTCGCCCAGGCCAAGGCTATAGTCCGCGCGCTCTCGCGGCGGGGAGAACGGAATGCCGACGCGATCCTCTACAGTTACCGACGGGTAATAACGATTGCGAGAGAGGCCACGATGATCGATCTGCGGCGCGAGGGCGACGTACACGTCCTGCGGTTCGACGACGGTGAGAACCGCTTCAGCCCCGACTTCCTGGACGCGCTGTCCGCGGCCCTCGACGAACTGACCGCCGCACCGGCGCCCAAGGCGCTCGTGACGACCGGCACCGGCAAGTTCTACTCCAACGGCCTCGACCTGGACTGGCTGAGCGCGGACGCCGATCGGTGGGGGCCGTACCTCGAACGCGTGCACGGCCTGTTCGCCCGGATGCTGACGCTGCCGATGCCGACGGTCGCGGCGGTCAACGGACACGCGTTCGCCGCCGGGGCGATGCTGTCCCTGGCCCACGACTACCGGGTGATGCGCGCCGACCGGGGATGGTTCTGCCTGCCGGAGGTGGACCTCGGGCTGCCGTTCACGCCGGGCATGAGCGCGCTGATCCAGGCGCGGCTGCCGAAGCTCACCGCGCACGAGGCCATGGTCACCGGCCGGCGGTACGCCGGGAAGGACGCCGTCGCCGCGGGCATCGCCCACCGGGCGGTGGCCGAGGCGGAGGTCGCCGCGACCGCACTCGCCCTCGCCGCACCACTGGCGGCCAAGGACGGCGCCACGGTCGCCCGGATCCGCACCGACTTGTACCGGCCGGTGCTCGATGTGCTGACGTGAGCTTTACATAGGATTTCAGGTAGGTATAGTAGGCATTGCGGCCGGCGTCCCAGCGGCAGCCATCGCTTCGCCGGCCCGGCACACCGTCTCGACAGGTCCTCTGCGCGTCCGGACCGAGACGGGCGGAGGACCGGTCCCGGGTGGCAGCGGGACCGGTCTTCGGCTTTCACGCCCCGAGTCTTCACGCGCCGAGAAGGGCCAGCAGGCGCCCGGCCTGGCGTGCCGCCGTGCCGGGCGGGTTGCGCGGGCGCTCGGGATCCTCCGACAGCACGGACCCGAACCAGTACAGCGCCAGCAGCCGCCGGCACTCGCGGAGCCGCGCCGTCTCGGCGGGCGTCAGCTCGAACCGGGACAGGAACGCCGGCGCGTCGAGACCGTCGCCCACCCACACGCTGATGTGCTCGACCACCTCGGCCAGTTCGTAGGCGCGGTCGCTCAGCCCGGAGTACTCGAAGTCCACGATCCGGACCTGGGCGCCGTCCCACAGGTAGTTGGCCAGGTTGCCGTCCCCGAGCCCGAAAACGGGCGTGAACTCCGCGGAGAAGACCTCGTCCAGCCGGGGCCGGCCGGCCCAGTCGGTGACCGCGCCGAAGGCCCGCGCGACCAGCGGGTCCCCGTCCGGCGAGGGTCGCCGCGCGCACCAGACACGCAGCCGGCGCAGGACGACCAGGGGGTGGAGCAGCCGGAACGGCAGAGCGCGCAGGACCGGCCCGGGGATCGCCGTCTGGACCCCGGCGACCGCCTCGGCGAGCCCACCGACCTGGGCGCCGGTCAGCCGGCCGGCGAGCGGCACCCCTTCCAGGCGCGTCATCGTCACGCTCGGCGGGTCCGCCTCCAGGTCGGCGCGTACGGGCAGGGGCGCCAGGTCCGGCGCGTGCTCGGCGAGCAGGGTCAGCGCGCGCCACTCGCGCCGGTGTTCGCCCTGGGCCCACCGGCGGTACCGCTTGACCACCGTGGCCGAGCCGACCTCGACCGCGTGTGTGTTCGCCATCAGCCGCTCCGCTCCGCCGGTCCTGTCCCGGAGCCGTACGCCCTGGTCAGCGCCGGGGTCTTTTGCGCCGTCTTCGGTCTTTATCCCATCACACCGTTGATGTACCCTCAGTGACGGAACCAGTACATTATGTTATTCGGGGCGACAGGGGGTGGCGCGGCTCATGGCGCACGCGCCGCCCGGCCCCACGATCTCCGATCGATGGCAGTCCTGCCGACACACCGCTCGCCCAGGCGCTGATTCCCCAACTTTGGAGACGTCTCCTCATGTCGATGACCGCACCGGTCTCCGGCCCTCCTGTCCCCCGGCGCTGGATCGCGCTGGTCTTCATCGCCCTCGCCCAGCTCATGGTCGTCCTCGACGCCACCATCGTGAACATCGCCCTGCCCTCCGCCCAGCACGCCCTGGGCATCTCCGACGCCGACCGGCAGTGGATGATCACCGCCTACACGCTCGCGTTCGGCGGCCTGTTGCTGTTCGGCGGGCGGGTCGGCGACCTCATCGGCCGTAAGTACGCCTTCCTGATCGGGCTCGTCGGGTTCGCGGCCGCCTCGGCGGTCGGCGGCGCCGCGACCGGTGAGGGCATGCTCCTGGCCGCGCGCGCCCTGCAGGGGGCGTTCGGTGCGCTGCTCGCCCCGTCCGCGCTGTCCCTGCTCGCCGTCACCTTCACCACCCCGGCCGAGCGGGCCAAGGCGTTCGGCATCTACGGCGCGATCGCCGGCGGGGGCGCCGCCGTGGGCCTGATCGCCGGCGGCCTGCTCACCGAGTACCTCGACTGGCGCTGGGCGCTGTACGTCAACGTGCCGGTCGCCGTGGTCGGGCTGGCCGGCGGCGCCGTCTTCGTCCGCGACCCGGTCGCCGGCCGGTCCCGCGCCCGCCTCGACCTGCCCGGCGTCGTGCTCGTCACCGCCGGCCTGGTCGCGCTGGTGTACGGCTTCACCCGAGCCGAGTCCGAGGGATGGGGCGAGCGCGGCGTGGTCGGCCTGCTCGTCGGCGCGGGCGTCCTGCTGGTGGCGTTCGCCGTCGTCGAGGCCCTGACGCGTACGCCGCTGCTGCCGATGCGGGTGATCCTCGACCGCAACCGGGGCGGCGCCTACCTCTCGGTCGGGCTGTCGGTGATCGGCATGTTCGGCCTGTTCCTGTTCCTGACGTACTACCTCCAGACCGTCAAGCGCTACTCCCCCGTCGAGACCGGCCTGGCGTTCCTGCCGATGACGGCCGGCATGGTCACGGGCTCGACGCAGATCTCCGCGCGGCTGATGAACCAGGTGCCGGCGCGCCTGCTCATGGTGCCCGGCCTCCTCGTCGCGGCGTGCGGCGTCGTGCTGCTCACCCGGCTGAGGGTCGACAGCGCCTACGCCACCTCGGTGCTGCCCGCCCAGTTACTCCTGGGCGTCGGGCTGGGCGCGGCGCTGATGCCGGCGATGAACCTCGCCACCGCGGGCGTCGACGCGCACGACGCCGGCGTCGCCTCGGCGATGGTCAACACCTCACAGCAGGTCGGCGGCTCGCTCGGCACCGCGCTGCTGAACACCATCGGCGCCACCGCCACCACCTCCTACATCGCGGCCCACGCGCAGGGCCCGCCCTCGCCCGCGCTCGCGGCCGCGGGGCTCGTCCACGGCTTCACCGTCGCGCTCTGGTGGGCGGTGGGCGTCATCTGCCTCGCCGCCGTCGTCGTCTCCGTGCTGGTCGACAGCCGGGGCGAGCGGCGCGCCGCCCGCGTCGTGGCCGAGCCCGGCATACGCGAGCCCGGTGTGCGCGAAGCCGTCGTGACCGCCGAGACGCCGCCGCCGGCCAGGCAGCTGGCCTCCGTCGGAGCACGCGGCGAGCCGGTGGACGACGGGCCGCTCGCCGCGCGGACGTCACCGGTGTACGCGCCGATGGCGTCGGCCGGCCCGGGCTCGTTCGGCACTCCGGTGCACGGCCGGGTGCGCGGCGGCGACGGCGCGCCGGTCTGCGGTGCCGCGCTGACCCTGATCGACCTGGGCGGCCGCCAGGTCGACCGGGCCACCACCGGCGTCGACGGCGTCTACGCGCTGCGGGCGCCCGGCGTCGGCCCGTACATGCTGATCACCGCGGCCGACGGGCACCAGCCGCAGGCCGCCACCGTCGCGGTCGCCCACGAGCCGCTCCACTACGACGTGACGCTCTCGGGCACCTCCGGCCTGGCGGGCGTGGTGCGCAGCGCCGCGACCGGCGCACGCGTCGACGGCGCGATCGTGGTGGTGACCGACGCCCACGGCGAGGTGATCGCCTCGGCCCGGACGGACGCGGCCGGGGAGTTCGAGTTCGACGACCTCGTCTCCGGCACTTTCGTCGTGGCGGTGACCGCGAACGGTCACCGGCCGGGCGCGCTGCCGGTCGCCGTCGACGGCCAGGGCACCACGCACTGCGAGGTCGAGCTGCCGGCCGGCGCCCGCGTGCACGGCACCGTACGCGCCGGGTCGGACAACCTGCTGCTCTCCGACGCCCGGGTCACGCTGGTCGACGCCGCCGGCAACGTCGTCGCGACCGCCACCACCGGTCCCGACGGGGCGTACGCCTTCGAGGACCTCGACCCCGGCACGTACACCGTGATCGCCAGCGGCTACCCGCCGGTGGCCGCCGCCGTGATGATCGGCGAGACGGCGCCCGAGCCGTTCGGCCTCACCCTCAGCCACCCGGACGAGTGACCCACCGAGGAGAGACATCGATGTCAGCGGACCACCGCGGCGTACGCGCACGGATCCGTACCAGGGACGGCTGGGCCGTGCCGCACGCGGTCGTGACCGTCGCCGACATGACGGGCCAGCAGGTCTCCCGCGCCCAGGCCGACCCCGAGGGCGTGGTGTGCACCGGGCCGCTGCCCACCGGGCGCTACACCGCGATCGTCACGGCCATCGGGTACGCGCCCGCGGCCTCCACCGCCAAGGTGGGGCCCGCGGGCGCGGCCGAGCTCGGCACCGTGGTGCTGGACCGCCAGACCGGCGCCGCCGAGCTGCCCCTCCCCGGGCCGTGGACGATCGATCCGGCGCACTCGAGCATCATGGTCACCGTCCGGCACCTGGGCCTGTCGAGCATCCACGGGCGGTTCGGGGAGTTCGGCGGGCGCATCGACGTGGCCGAGCCGGTCGAGCGGTCCCGGGTGAGCGCCGAGATCAAGGCCGCCACCATCGACACCGCGAACGCCACGCGGGACGGGCACCTGCGCGGTCCCGACTTCCTCGACGTGGAGCGCTTCCCGGTGATCAGCTACCTGGGCGCCCGCGTCGTGCCGGCCGGCGGCGAACACTGGACCGTCCACGGCGCGCTGTCCCTGAAGGACGTCCGGCGTCCGGTGGAGCTGGACCTGTCCTACCTCGGCACCGGCCCCGATCCGTGGGGCGGCGTCCGCGCGGCGTTCCGCGCGACGACCGAGCTGCGGCGTGAGGACTTCTCGATGGTCTACAACCAGATCCTGTCGGCGGGCATCGGCGCGATCGGCACCACGCTGCGCGTGGCCATCGACATCCAGGCCGTCCGCGGCGAACGGCTGCCCACCGGCTGATCCGTCAGCGCGGCGGCGAGAACGACGGCCCGCCGACGTGGCCGGGACGCGTGCGCTCGGCCAGGCCGGCGGCCATGCCGTCGAGGTCGAGCCCCCGCCTCACCAGGTCACGGCTCAGCGTGTCCATGATGGTCAGGGTGACGTGCAGGAAGACGTCGGGCGCGAGCCGGCGCACCTCGTCCTCGTACACGCGGTGGGCCTCGGGGTTGCCGGTGAGCGCGGCGAGCACGCCCGAACGCACGCGCTGGCTCATCGTGCGCCAGACCTGCTCGCGCTCGGGGATGGCGCCGCTGCGCCAGGGCCCGTTGTAGTCGAGCGAGCGGATCAGTTCGTCGGCCGGCTCGCCGCCGCGCAGGTCCCACAGGACGGCCCAGAAGGCGATGAGCCAGTTCATCCCGGTGAGCACGCGCAACGGGTCGGTGTCCATCGCCCCGAACAGCTCCGCCTGCGGCCGGTCGCCCTCACGGAACGCGAGGGCCTCGATGCGGACGATGTCGTCCATCTCGAGCAGGTCGGGGGGCGGCCGACGGAGGACGGTCGACCGCCGGGAGGCCGTGTCCCGCAACTCGACCCCGTCCCCCTCAGGAAGGGTCGACCACGTATACGGCCCGGACATGATCACAATCGTAAAGACGAGCGGCGTACGGGGCACGGTTCCGCCGGACCATGCCCGCATTCGGCCACCTTGCCGGTTCATATCACGATCTGTCGGCGAACCGGCATGACGAAGGCGGCCGGCGGTGCCGCCCCAAGGTCCCGGGGGCGGCACCGCGAGGCGGCCGGTCGGGTCAGAGGGACAGGGCGGCCAGGGCGGCGTTGACGATCGAGCCCGGCAGCAGGTCGTGCAGTTCGTACAGCTCCGGGATCGAGCCCGACTGGCCGAACTCGTCGACGCCGAGGGGCACGCACGGCACGCCGAGGGCCGAGCCGAGCCAGGCCATGGCGTGCGAGGCGGCGTCGTGCACGGTGACGATGGGCGTCCGGTTCGGGAACGCCGCCCGCAGCACGCCCGCCTGGGACGGGGTCGTCGCGGTCCGTACGCCCTGGCGGAGCGTGCGCCGCCAGGCCGAGTACAGCCGGTCCGGCGAGGTCACGTCGACGACGTTCGCGGCGACGCCCTCCTCCTCCAGTTCGCGGGCGGCGGCGAGCACCTCCGGCAGCACGGCTCCGGTGGCGGCCAGGGTGACCGAGGGACCGGCCACGTCCGACTCGCGCAGCGGATACGCCCCGGCGAGGACCTGCCGCCGCAGGACCGCGTCGCCGAGCCGGGCCCGTGCCTCCTCGAACGGCGTCTGGTCCAGCGGCCGGGTGGTCAGCCGGAAGTAGTACGCGCCCTCTTCGGCCGGCACCGCCGTCGGCGTCTCTCCCGGTCCGGCGGCGATCCGGCCGAGGGCGTCGCACAGCAGCCAGTCCAGCGCGGTGGCGAAGGCCGGCTCGACGTAGGTGACGTTCGGCAGCTCCAGGCCGATCGAGGCGGTGATGCTCGACTGGTGCGCGCCGCCCTCGGGGGCGAGCGACACCCCGGACGGCGTTCCGGCGACGATGAACCGGGCGCCGGAGTAGACGCCGTAGATGAAGGCGTCCAGACCGCGGCACACGAACGGGTCGTAGACGGTGCCGACCGGCAGGAGCGGACGTCCGTGCAGGTCACCGGAGAGACCGAGCTGGCCGAGCAGCAGGAACAGGTTCATCTCGGAGATGCCCAGCTCGATGTGCTGGCCCTGCGGTCCCTCGGTCCACCTCAGCAGCGGGTCGGGACTCCACGCGCGCTGCTCGGCGGGCGCGAAGACGCCCATGCGGTTGATGAAGCCGGCCAGGTTCGTGGAGGTCGCCACGTCCGGCGCGGTCGTGACGAGGTACGGCGCGAGCCTCTCGTCCCGCGACAGGTCCACGAGGATCTTGCCGAAGGAGTCCTGGGTGGAGACCGGGCGCGTGGTGCGCAGGCCGGTCGCGGTGGGCACGGTCACGTCGAGCGCGACGCTCGCCGGTGGCCGCCGCAGCGCCTCGCGCCGCTGGTTGCACAGGATGCCGGCGGGCGTGGCCGGGTCGAACCGGTCCCAGTCCCCGGACAGCCCCATGCAGTCGCGCAGCGTGGCGATCTGCTCGGCGGTGAGCAGGGCCGAGTGGTTGCGCGGGTTGCCGGCGATCGGCAGGCCGTGTCCCTTGACCGTGTAGGCGAACACCACGCTGGGCCGGTCGGTGACGGCGTCGCACTGCGCGTACGCCTCCAGCATCGCCACCAGGTCGTGGCCGCCGAGGTCCTGGACGAGCCGGGCGAGCTCGTCGTCGGGCAGGCCGGCCACGGCCTCGCCGACCTCGGCGGGCGCGCCGTCGAGGAACACCTCACGCAGCTTCGGGCCGGTCAGCCCGAACAGCGCCTGGTACTGCTCGTTGGACATCAGGTCGATCCAGCCGCGTACGGACGCGGGGGCCTCGCGCAGCCGCCGCCCGTACTTGACCTCGACGACGTGCCAGCCGGCCGCCTCGAACTGGCCGCGCCACTGCGCGATCCGCACGCCCGGCACGACCCGGTCCAGCGACTGGCGGTTGAAGTCGACGAGCCACATGACGTTGCCGAGGCCCTGCGTCGCCGGGTCGGCGATGGCCTCCCAGACGTTGCCCTCGTCCAGTTCGGCGTCGCCGAGCAGGGCGACGAACCGCGGCGGTCGCGGCCGGTCGCCGCCCCAGTGCGCGTCGACGTAGCGGCGCACCGCGGCGGCGAACAGTGGCGCCGCCGCGCCGAGCCCGACCGAGCCGGTGGAGAAGTCCACGTCGTCGGGGTCCTTGGTACGGCTCGGGTAGGACTGGAGCCCGCCGCGGGCCCGCAGCGTGGTGAGGTAGGAGCGGTCGAGGTCGCCGAGCAGGTACTTGATCGCGTGGAACACCGGCGAGGCGTGCGGTTTGACGCTGACGCGGTCCTCGGCCCGCAGGTACGCGAACCAGAGGGCGGTCATCGCCGTCACCAGCGAGGCGCTGGAGGCCTGGTGGCCGCCCACCTTGATGCCGTCGCCGGTCCGGCGCTCGCGGTTGGCTGCGTCGACGATGCGCACCGCGAGCCACAGCACCCGCCGCTGGATCTCGTCCAGGACGTCCAGGTCCACGCCTGCGATCGCGCTCTCGTCCACCTCGACACTCATCGATGCCCCTTTCGGGCGCGGCCCGGTATGACTGATATGCCGTATATCGCCCGAGAGGAGGGTAAAGGACGACCGCGCTTCCATGGAGCCCTCCGCGTCCCGCAGGGCGATGCCTGGCGACTGTTCCGCCTTCTCCCCCGGATACGGACATCCAGAACGGCCGACGTGTGGCATATGCATCAGAGGAAGTGGCGGACGCACGCTTAGGATGCACTGGCCCCGGGCGGGCGGCTCCGGGGCCTGCCCGCCTGGGTCCGTGGCGTCGGGGGCGGCATGCGCGCACGTTCGTGCTCGCATGCCGCCACACCTCGATACCGTATGCCCGTGCTGTCCAACGTCACCGCCATCCGCTACGTGACGCCGCTGCGCGAGGGCGGGTCGCTGCCCGCGATCGTGGAGGCCGACGACCTCGGCACGTACGTCGTGAAGTTCCACGGCGCCGGCCAGGGCCGCAAGGCCCTGATCGCCGAGGTCATCGCCGGCGAGCTCGCACGGCGGCTCGGCCTGCGGATCCCCGACATCGTCACCGTCGACCTCGACCCGGTGATCGGGCGGCACGAGCCCGACCCGGACGTGCAGGACCTGCTCAAGGCGAGCCCGGGCCGCAACCTCGGCATCGACTACCTGCCCGGCTCGCTCGGCTTCGACCCGCTCGCCTGGTCCCCCGACCCCGGCTTCGCCGCCTCGGTGCTGTGGTTCGACGCGTTCATCGGCAACGTCGACCGCAGCTGGCGCAACCCGAACCTCCTCGTCTGGCACGGCGACGTCTGGCTCATCGACCATGGGGCGAGCCTGTACTTCCACCACGCGTGGGCGAGCGCGGACCGGCTCACCGCCAAGCCGTACGACGCGAGCGACCACGTCCTCACCACGTTCGTCGACGACGAGGCCCTCGGTTCGGCCGGCCGCGAGCTCGCCCCGCGGATCACCGACGACCTGCTGCGTGCGGTGGTGGACCTGGTGCCGGTCGAATGGCTGGAGGACGAGCCGGGTTTCGCCTCCCCCGCCGACGTCTCGGCGGCCTACGTGACGCATCTGCGCGCCCGCGCCGCCGACCCCTCGGTGTGGCTGCCCGAGGTCGGACCCGTCCAGCCCCCGCGCCCACCGGCCCCACGGGGCACGGCACGTCGGGGGTGGCTGCGCTCATGAACGTCTTCGAGTACGCCGCGCTCCGCGTGGTCCCCCGGGTCGAGCGCGGCGAGAGCATGAACGTCGGCGTGATCGTCTACTGCCAGGCCCGCGACTTCCTCGGCTGCCGCGTGCACATCGACGCCACCCGGCTTCGCGCGCTCGACCCCGACCTGGACCTGGACGGCGTACGCGCCGCGCTGACCGCGGTCGAGTGCACCTGCTGCGGCGGCCCGCACGCCGGCCAGGCCGGCGACGAGCCGCTCGGCAGCCGGTTCCGCTGGCTGACCGCGCCGCGGAGCACCATCGTCCAGACCGGCCCGGTCCACGCCGGCCTGACCGGCGACCCCGCCGCCGAACTGGACCGCCTCCTGGACGCCCTGGTCCGCTGACGCACGCCCGCGATGACCGACGACGACCTGACGATCGAACTCACGCGTGATCAGGCACTCCTGCTCTCCGACTGGCTCGACCGCGTGATCGGCACCGCGGAGTTCGACGGCCTGGTGAACCAGGATTGGGCGGTCTGGTCACCGATTCACCGGATCGCCGGGACGCTGGACGAATCGCTGACGGAGATCTTCATGCCCGACTACGGCGCCCGCCTGGCCGCCGCCCGCGAGCGGCTGCTCGACGAGATCGGCGAGTTCGGACTGCCACCGGCAGACGACGACTAGCCCGGCGGACGACCGCTCGGCAGGGCACGGTATCGCCGGCGCATGATCCACCAGGCGCCGATCGCGGCCGCCAGGGCCACGGCCGAGAGGCAGAGGGCGGCGGGCCAGGCGGCTTCGACGCGCGGGCGCGGTCGTAGCACGATCCGGATGTGGTGGCCGCCGACGTCGCTCCGGAGGCGAGATCCTCCCCAGACGTAGGTGCCGACGATCAGGGCCCACGTGGCCGCGAAGGCGACCGCGGCCGGCGCGCCCGACAGCCGGACCAGGCGAGGCCGTCGCCGCAGGGCGCCCGTGCCGGCGAGCGCCGCGGTGGCGAGGGCGACGGTCACCAGCAGGATCGCGCTCCCGGCGTTCGGACCGTCCCAGAGGCCGGTCCCGGACGTCTCGACGGCCACGAACACGTCGGCGGACGGGTCCGACGGCTGCTGCTCGACGTGCCAGACCACGCCGGTCGCCCACATCAGCACCGTGGTGGAGGCGAGCAGCAGGCCGGCAGCGGCCGCCGTGGCGGCGAGCAGCCGGACCGGCGCCCTCATGGCCGTGGCGTGCACGGCCGGCTCGCCGCCGGCGGACAGGTCGGGACTCATGCCGGTCGAGGTTAGGGGATCTTCACCGGCCCGGCCCCCGCAACGACGGAACGCCCGCCGCTCGGCCGGGCCGGACAGGCAGGTCAGGATCGCCGCCTGGAGGTCTGGTACGGCGGGCGGATCGCGGTGCCGGGCTCCGACGACTCCGGCAAGCCCCGGTTCCTGCGGCTTCTCGCCGGTCTGCCGTCGCCCGGCACGCCGCAGCCCGGCTTGGCTCCCCGGTCATTCGTGCGGACCCTCGCTCCGCCCCGGCCTGCGGGGACGGAGCCCTGCGGAGATCATCATGACTGAGTCCCGGTCCGGCTATGTCAGGACGTACCGGCTGCGTTTGCGGCTCGCGATGACCTCGTCGACGATGCCGTACGTCCGGGCCCGCTCCGGGGTGAGGAACCGGTCGCGCTCGATGTCGCGGCCCACCCGGTCGGCGTCCTGGCCCGTGTGCCGGGCCAGGAGCGTTTCGATCTGCGCCCGGACGCGCAGGATCTCCTCGGCCTGGATCTCGATGTCGCTGGCCTGCCCGCGGGTGCCCTCCGTGGCGGGCTGGTGCAGCAGGATCCGCGCGTGGGGCAGCGCCGCGCGCCGGCCCGGCGTGCCGGCGGCGAGGAGCACCGCGGCCGGGCCCGCCGCCTGCCCGACGCACACGGTCTGGATCCGGCATCGGACGAACTGCATCGTGTCGTAGATCGCCGTCATCGCCGTGTGCGACCCGCCGGATGAATTGATATAGACGCTGATATCCCGGTCGGGATCCATGAACTCCAGGGTGAACAACTGTGCGATCACGTCATTGGCCGCGGCATCGTCGATCGCGGTGCCGAGAAAGACAATGCGTTCCTCGAACAGTTTGTCGTAGGGATTCGTCTCCTTGTGCCCGTACGGCGTGCGTTCGGCGTAGGACGGCAACACGTGGCGTGCGGCCGCGGCCAGTCGCGCGGTCATGACGGTCATGACGTTCTCGCCAGGGGCCCGTCGACCCGGCGGGCGGCCGGCACGACGTGGTCGATGATGCCGTACTCGCGCGCCTCCTCGGCGGTGAACCAGCGGTCGCGGTCGGAGTCGCGTTCGATCTGCTCCAGCGGCCGGCCGGTGTGGAAGGCGATGCGCTCGGCGACCGTGCGCTTGGTGTGCCGCATCTGCTCGGCCATGATCTTCACGTCGGTGGCCGTGCCGCCGACGCCGCCGTGGGGCTGGTGCATGACCACCTGGGTGTACGGCAGGGCGTATCGCTTGCCCGGCGTTCCCGCGCAGAGCAGGAACTGGCCCATCGACGCGGCGAACCCCATCGCGACGGTGGCGATGTCGTTGGGGACGTACTGCATCATCCCGTAGATCGCCATGCCGGCGGTGACCGAGCCGCCGGGCGAGTTGATGTAGAGGTGGATGTCGCCGCGCGGGTCCTCGGCGGACAGGAGCAGCAGTTCGGAGCAGATGCGGTTGGCGATCTCATCGTCCACCTCCTGCCCGAGGAAGACGATGCGCTTCCGCAGCAGGCGGTGATGGAGCTGCTCTCCGGTGGAGACGAGCGGCGGCTCGACGGCGCTCGCGTCGTTCAGCGGCCGGGACAGGGTCTGTGACGTCACAATGCCACCCGTTCGTTGTCGCGTGTTCGGCGCCAACGACACTAATCGCGGTTCAGCATTAATAAAAAGGTCGTTCGCCACGGGCGGAGCGTTTATCGCGCACTTATCCGCGAAATCTCATCCGGTCAATGAATTTCACTGTGGGCACATTATGCGGTCGGCGAATTCAGCCGTCCGATGAATCACCGTGCCGGTCGGGGCCGGGCGCGGGGCTCCGCGAGAGGAACGTCATGATCCCCCGCTGGAAGTCGTCGTAGGCGACCGGCGGCCCCTCGGCCTGTGCCCGTGCCGCCGCGCGGGCCGGCGCGAGCGCCACGTCCACCGCGTGCTTGGCCGCGCGGATCGCCGACGGCGGATGGCGGACCACCGAGAGCACGAGCCGGCGCGTCGTGGCCCCCAGGTCCGCGGCGGGCACGCTCCGGGTGGCCAGGCCGAGACGCACCGCCTCCTCGGCCGACACGAGGCGCCCGGTGTAGAGCAGGTCCCGCGCGACCCCCGGACCGGCCAGCACGCTCAGCCGGGCCGCGAACAGCGGGCTGACGAGGATGCCGAGCCGGGCGATCGGCATCCCGATCCGTGCCGTGTCGGCCAGCACCCGCAGGTCGCAGGCCAGCGCGAGCTGGCATCCCGCGCCCGCCGCCACGCCCTCGACCTCGGCGACCACGGGCACCGGCAGATCCTCGATCGCGGTGAAGGCCGCCTCCATCGCGGCGAAGCTCTCCGCGACGTCCATCCGGTCCGCCTGGACCCACTCGCGCATGTCCGAGCCGGCGCTGAACGTCCCGCCCTGGCCGCGGACGACCACCGCGCGCACCTGGTCATCCTCGGCCAGGCGGCGGAAGATCTGCGCCAGCTCACGCCAGTCGTCGCTCGACAGCGCGTTGCCGCGTCTCCCGTCGCCGACCGAGATGTCGGCGATGCCGAGATCCCGGTAGAGCAGCCCGACCTTCTTCGGCTCCGGCACCAGATCACCCGCCCGTACGTCCACGCCCTCGATCCCCGCCGGGCGCACACCCGGCGGGAACCCATGCCCTTCTTGAGAAGGGTTCCCCGAAAAGTCTCTTAGATCCCGTGATCGAGAACGGGCCGCTCGACCCGGAGCTGGAGCGCGGGGTAGCGCGGCGCGGCGAATCCGGCCGACAGATACAGCCCCATGCCGTGCTCGGTGGCGTTCAGATCGAGCATGTGGGCGCCGGTCTCGTCGCGGAACCAGGCGAGCAGCGCGTTCAGGCAGGCGCGAGCGTGCCCACGCCCGCGCCGGCGGGGATCGGTGCTGATGTTGGAGACATGGCCCCGCAGCCCGGTGAGGTTGCCCGGCTCCGGCGCGCGCTCGACACAGGCGCCGACCGCGCTGCTGACGACTCCGAGCTCGGGATCGTCCATGACGAAGGCGGCGAAGCCCCGCCGGTCCCGGAGCCGTCGCGCGTACCACTCCTCCGCGACGGCGAGCCACGCCGTGTCCTCGACGTCTGCCTTGTCCATCTCCCGCAGCATCAGCTCGCGCATCCGCGCGAGGGCGGCGGCGTCGGTCACCTCTGCCCGGCGCACCCGCGGGCCGGCCGGCGGCACGGTGCTCATTCCGACCGCACCTCCAGGCCGAGCGCCGTCGCGATCATGACGGCCTGCGTCAGGTCGATCACCGCGTCCTTCAGCTCGACCGAGAGCGGATCGAGCGCGGACAGGTCGCTGCCCCGCAGGTCGCAACCGGTCAGATCGGCACGGTGGAGCGAGGCCCCGGACAGGTCGACGTTCCGCAGCGTGGCACCGCCGAGCCGCGCGCCGGTCAGGTCGGCCTCCCGCATCCGCACGTCCTCGAAGGAGGCGCCGCCGAGGTCGGCCCGGGCCAGTTCGGCGAAGGACCAGTCGCCTCCGGAGACCTTCAGCAGCCCGTACGTGCAGGTGTCGAAGGCGCTGCCGACGAGCTTGCAGCCGGTGAAGGTCGCGTCGAAGAACGCGCACCGGGTGAACGCGCAGTTGGTGAACGCCGTGTTGGTGTGCGCCGACGCGTTGAACCGGACGCCGCGGAACACGCAGTCGGTGAAGACCGTGCCCTGGGTGACGGTCTCGGTCAGGTCGACGTCGATGAACGCCACCCGCTCGTGGCGCTCACCCGTCAGGTCTCGCCCGTCCCAGTCCTCCGACCGTACGGTCGTGTCGGTCTCGGGCTCGGCCCGCCCGCGTCTGCGATCTGTCATGCCCCGAGCATCGCGCACCGCGGGGGTTCGCTCATCCCGGGACCCGGTGCCCGTCGCCGAGGAGCCGGCGGATCGCGCCTCCGGACAGTCTGGCCTTGGCGAGGAACCCCAGAGCGGGACTGGCGTCGATCAGGCCGCCGAAGTCGTCCTCGGAGTGCGCCGACATGAGGATCACCCGCGCCTGAGGGACGGACGCGGCGGCCATGAGCCGGCGGGTGAGGTCCAGGCCGCTCTCGTGGCCCAGTTCGACGTCGACGAGGAGGACGTCCGGCCGGAGCTCCCCGGCCCGCCGCAGCGCCTCCGCGGAGTTCGTGGCGACCGCGACGACGGTGATCCCGTCGCGTTCGAGCAGCGCGCCGGCGGCATTGAGAAAACGATCGTTGTCATCCACGATCAGGCAGCTGATGGTCATGGTCCTGCCGGGAACGGTGGTTCGTCGGTGAAACCGCCGAGCCGAAGAGGAGCAGACGCTCTGAGTCGTCGTCTCGACCATGACTCCAGACAAGCCCACATCCCCCGCCGGGAGGTGTCTCATCTTGAGATGGCGCGCCGTCCCCCGGCCGGGCGGGGCCCGACCGAGACGCCGTAAAGGTTGATCTTGCGGTAGATGGTGGCGCGGGAGATCCCGAGCAGGTCGGCCGCCGCGGCCCGGTCGCCGCCGGTCTTCAGGAGCGCCTCGACGATCGCGTCGCGCTCGGAGGTCTCCCACGGGGTCAGGACGCGCCGGCTCCGCGCGTGGCAGGACGCCGGCAGGTCCGCGGGCTCGATCTGCCCGGTGCGCCGGCGGGTCAGCACCTGCCGCAGCACGTCCGCGAGCTCGGCCACGTTGCCCGGCCAGGCCGACCGCAGCAGGACCCGCATGGCCGCCGGGCCGCACGACACCGCCCGGCCGGCGCCGGAGCGGCGCAGCAACGCGGGTACGAGTTCCCGTACGTCCTCGATCCGGTGACGCAGCGCCGGCACGGTCAGGGTGACCGGGAGCCGGTGCGGGAGCTCGTCGGCGAGCTCGGTGCCCACCGGCAGGGTGGCGACCACCCAGGGCCGGTCCGCGGAGGCGGCCGTCGATTCCGGCCAGGAGTCCATCCAGGTCGCGATCGCCGCGAGCGCGGCGGGGGTGTACCGCTCCGGGTGGCGCAGCACCACGGTGGAGCCGGGGACACGCGCGGCCGCGGCCGTACGGTCCAGGCAGGCGGCCGGGTCCTCGTCCACGTCCTCCGGCTCGATCACCGAGAACGTGCCCTCGGGGCCGCAGTGGCGGTGCACGGCCGCCACCACGGTCAGCTTGCCCACTCCTGGCTCACCTTCCACGATCGTCCAGGTACGCGCCCGGCACCGCTCCTGCAACTCGGCGCAGACCCGGCGGAACGCCACCGAACCGCCCGCCAGGCCCAGCTCGGAGGGCCGGTCCGGCACCCGGTACGACGGCCGGTCCTCCACCATGATGATCTCCAGCACGGCGCCCGCCGTCCCGGCGTGGGTCCGCACGGTACGGCACCGGAGAGAGGCCGGTTCGCCTCGCGACAGCGTGATCTGGCCGACGGTCTCCCGGCCCGGCGTCGACAGCTCGGCCGCCTTGTCCTGGATGATCGCGTAGTCCGCCTGGTCGAGCAGGTCGGCCGCCGGCCGGTTCACCATGGTCAGGTTCTCCCCGACCGACACGATCGGCTGGTTGCCGCGCGCCCGGACGGCCAGGAACTCCTCCAGCATCGCCCGCTCGCCCTCCGACCCCGCCTCGGCCATCCGCTGGGCGATCTCCTGGGCGGCGTTCTGGGCCACGGCCATCATGAGCGGGCCGGCGTCCGCGTTCCAGGCCGTGATGTCGAGCAACCCGGCCAGCCGCCCGGTGAGGCGGTCGCGGACGGGCGCGCCGGCGCACGCCATCCGCTGGAGCGGCTCGATGAAGTGCTCGTTGCCGAACACGCAGGAGGCACCGCGCGTCTCGATCGCGGTGCCGATGCCGTTGGTTCCGACGTGCTCTTCGGCGTAGCTGAAGCCCGGGGCGAGCAGGATCTCGTCGAGCTGGCGGACCAGGGAGCGGTCCCGCACCCGCCGGTCCAGTACGCGGCCGTGGGCGTCGGTGAGCAGCACGCCCATCGCGGCGTCGGCGAGCATCTCCTCTAGGCGGTCCAGGACCGGGCGCGCGGCGTACATGAGGCGGCCATCGGTGTCGAGGTCGCCGAAATAGGGGGCCTCAAGGCGTTCGCAGTCGATGCCGAAGAGCAGCGAACGGCGCCAGGATTCCATGATCCCCGCGCGCAGGGGCGTCTGCGGCGCGTCCCCGGATGCCAGGAACCGCTCACGCGCCCGCGCGACCCGGCGGGCGGTGTCTCCACTGCTGTCGACCACTCAGCGGCCTCCCCCAAGCCCGCCGGCGGTTCCTTCCCTTCCCCACCGATTCTAGGGACGGCACGGAGACGCTGAAACACCCAGGCCGTACGGCGTCAGGCCGGCCGGTGCGGCGAGCCCGCCGGCCCGCGACGAGGTGGTCGGCGCTAAGACCGGGGACCCCACTCTTCGAACCTGACCACGATGCTTTCGAGCCGCACCTCGAATTCTTTGAGCGAGATATCCTGCTTGTCGAACAGCCGCCAAGTGTCGGCGAGTTCATCCACCAATTCCACCTGAGCCATCAGCAGGTCGGCGAACGCGTCGCCGCTCAGCGACTTCTTTCCCGAGTCCATCACCCAGATGGTTCCCGCGGCATCGGCCGAGATACCTCGTCCCGCAAGCTCGACAGCCCGCCAGGAAACCCTGGAGTCGGCGGCGACCCGGATCAGTACGTCAAGAGCCTCTGAATTCCTTATGGCCATTTCTACACTTTCATACCTAGGAGGCGGGAACCGATCCTTACCCGCCGGACATCAGCTTCCTCGCCCACGGTATGGCACGCTTCCCCGCAGGCGCGTCGACCCCACCGGCTCGAAGCACGGACGTACAGTAGGTCAGGCAGCTATTGCCCAGTTCCTGATACGTTCCCCAATCGCCTTGTGTGTCTCGCTGGAACTCAAGAGCACCCTTGGCGTTGGGCAGATCGAAGGTATGACTCATGATGCCCTGAGGGCCGTCATACGGGCCCACAATCGCCACACCATCATGAGGCATCAAATGCGTGTGGGACACCGAAGTGCCGTCTGTAACCTCAATACTGAAGTGATTATCTTTGCCGTGGTAATGCAATGTCGCAAGACCTGGCGAATCGCCGTTTCCGACGTTGGGCACCAGGTTCTGTTCCGCGGGATACGGCGACAGGCCCAGCGGGTCGATCAGCGTGATCGGGTTACGGGTGTAGGCGTGCGGGTTCGGCTGCGGTGTCAGGCCGAGCGGATCGGGCGACTGGTACCGGCCGGTGGCCGGGTCGTAGTACCGGTGGTAGTTGTAGTCGAGGCCGGTCTCAGCGTCGTGATACTGGCCGGGAAAACGCAGCGGGCAGGCGTCTTCGGCGCCGGTCGAGGGCAGCGATACTCCCCAGACGGTGCGGCTCCGGTGCCAGGTGACGTGGCCCGCCGCGTCCACCAACTCGGTGGCGCTGCCGGTGAGATCGCTGATGATCGCCTGAAACCGCCGGTCGACCCACTCCTGCGACGGTGCGAGCGTGCGGTCGGTCTGCGTCAGCGGCCGGAACGTCCCTGGCCCGTGGTTCCACGTGGTCGTGGCACCGTCCCCGCCCCGCACGGTGTGGGTCCGCTCGGCCAGCACCCACTCGTCCCAGGTGAAGTCGATCTGCTCCTCGACCGTCTCTTCGCCGCCCCGGCCCGACACCCGCTGCTTGGCGATCCGCCGGCCGAAGGGGTCGTAGCGGTACCGCCACGTCGAGCCGTCCGGCACGGTGACGGCGACCAGCCGGTCGTCGGCACTCCAGGTGAACCGGGTGACCCGCACCTGTCCCGAGAGCGTGCGCCGGCGCCGGGCCACGACGCGGCCCTGGTCGTCGTACTCGTGGTGTGTGGTGCCCGTGCGGCGCGCCAGGGTGCCGTGGATCTCGCGTTCTCCGGCATCGGCGGGCGCGTCGGCGGCCGAGGACTCCGGCCAGGCCGCGAACGTGACGTTCCCGGCCTGGTCGTAGGCGTAGCGCTCGGTCCAGCCCCGGGCGTGGGCCGCGGAGGTGACACGGCCGCCCGGATCCAGCTCGAACCGCCGCTCCCCCGAGATCTGGTCGGCGATGCCGATGACGTGGCCGTCCGGCCGGTACCGGTACGCGCGGTGTTGCAGGAGCCGCGCCGCACCGGGCGCGGAAGGCGCGGGGCCCGTCGTGACCCGGCCGTCCCGCACCGGCGCCCCCCACAGCGTCTGGGCGATGAGCCGGTGTCCCGCGTCCCAGCGCTGGTCGAGGATCGCGCCGTCACCGATGTACCGGCGGACCTCACGGCCGGCCAGGTCGTACTTGAACCGCACCGTCTGCCCGTCGGCGCGCAACGCGAGCGGCCGGCCCATGGCGTCGTAGTTCCAGACGGACTCGGCGCCGCTGGGGGTGCGCCGCCCCACACGGCGTCCCAGCGCGTCGTACACGTTGGACAGCACGCGGCCGTTGCAGGTCTCCGCGGTGATCCGGCCGATCGCGTCACGATCGATGCGCACGTCGGCGTCCGCGTTGACGGCACGGATGACCCGGCCGGCGAGATCACGGGTGAACACCGTCTCCTGGTCGTCGTACTGCCGGACGACGTCGCCGAGCCGGTCTCGGGTATAGCGGGTGACCTGGCCGGCGCCGTTGACCCGCTCGGTCAGCCGGCCGGCCGCGTCGTGGACGTAGCCGAGTGTCCGGCCGTTGAAGTCGGTCTCGCCTACCAGCTCGCCGGCCGCGTTGTACTCGTACCGCCAGATCAGACCCGACGGGTTGGTCACCGCGACCAGGCGCAGTTCGGTGTCGAGGGTGAACTCCAGGCGGCCGTTCCCGGGTGTCGTGCGCGCGGTCGGTACGTCGAAGTTGGTGTACTCGGTCCGCGTCACCTGGCCGGAGGCGTCGGCGTACTCGACCTCATTGCCCTCGGCGTCGTAGGTCCAGCGCTCCACGGTGCCGTCGGGGAATACCCGCTCGGTGAGCCGTCCCTCCACGGTCCAGCGGAGCCTGGTGCTACCGCCCAGCGGGTCGACGGCGGTCACCACCCGGCCGAAGGCGTCACGCTCGTACCGGCTGGTGGCACCGTCGGGGTCGGTCACCTCGACGGGGAGTCCGGCGGCGTTCGACCGGAGCCGCTGGACGCCACCGGTGGCGTCGATGACGGATGTGACCACGCCGCGCTCGTCGTGGGTGTACCGGGTGACGGCACCGAGCGGATCGGCGCGGTGTGTCAGATTGCCCCGCTCGTCGTAGCCGTAGCGCCAGACACCGCCGTCGGCCTGGGTCACCTCGACGGGCAGGCCCAGGTCGTTGTAGGTCGCGCGGGCCTGGTGACCATCGGGTCGTTGGACCGCGGTCAGGTCTCCGGCCGTGTCGTAGTGGTAACGCGTGGTGTTGCCGAGCGGGTCGGTCTCGGCCAGCAGCCGGTCGTGGAGATCCCACTCACGCCGCGTCTCGCGTCCGAGCGGATCGACCTCGGCGACCACCTGGCCGATCTCGTTCAGGTGGTAGGCGGTGGTGTGGCCGAGTGAGTCGGTGACGGTCGTGACGCGCGCCGAGACGTCGTACGTGAGGGTGGCGTCCAGGAACCCGCCGGATCCGGTGCCCCGCACCGCGCGGCCTTGCTCGTCGTACTCATAGCGGTACCAGTGGCCGTTACGGTCGGTCCATCCCGTCAGCCGTCCCAGCGTGTCGTAGGAGAACCGCAACGGCTCGCCGGAGGAGTCGACGACGTCGGTCAGCCGCCCCACCTCGTCGTACCCGTAGCGGACCAGCTCGATGTCGCCGGCGGGCTCCCCGCTCCGCAGGCACAGGCTCCGGACGCGGCCGTCCTCCACCCGCACGCCGATGGTGTAGCCGCCCGAGTGTCGCAGCTCGCGGAGGATCCCCGCCTCGTCGTAGGCGAGGTCGATGCGGTTGCCGTTCCGGTCGGTGATCGCCCGCAGCGGCATCGTGCGCCCGGCCCCGCCGAACGGCGCGAAGTGCCAGGTGCGGCCCGTCCCCCGTTCGGACACGGTGTAGCCGCCCTCGGCGGTGCGGGCCAGCAGACGCGGCGGGCCGTTCTCGGGCGGCACGCTCTGGCCGGGCGGCGGCTCGGGGTAGGCCAGCACCATGCCGTCCTCCCCCGCCAGGCAGACACCGTCGTCGTCGATCTCCAGGTGCTGGTCGAGAGTGGAGGCCCACGAGGGGCCGAAGAGCCGGCCCTGGGTCCAGGACGACAGGTGCGTGCGCTCGATCACCATCGGGAGCACGGCTTCGAGCTCGACGTCGACCTGCCGGAGCACCACTTCGCCGCTCGCGACGTCGATCGGGTCACGCGTCAGGACGCGTTTGGCGAACTCCTTGCCGCGGCCCAGCGCCTCAGTGGTCGAGCGGAGCGTCGTGCGCAGCGCAGCCGAACTGGTCCGGGCCGCGTCGCCGATCGCGTGGGTCGCCGGTGAGCGGAGCAGGCTGCCGAGCGCACGGAAGAGCCCGAGGCGTTCGGCGGCGACACCGGCCTTCGATCCGATCCCCAACCTGGTTTCCCATCCGTTCCACGGGCGACGTCATTCGCTCCGACGCGCGACCGCCGACGGCGGTTCCCCGGCGCCGGCGCCTCGCCTAGAACATCACCGACATGAAGGTGTTGACGTCACGGAACCCGACACGACGGTAGGTGGCGCGCGCCGGAGTGTTGAAGTCGTTGACGTACAGCGAGACCGCGGGCGCGATGGAGCGCAGCGCCTCGTCCACGACGGCCGCCATGCCGTGCACCGCGTGGCGGCGGCCGCGCAGCTCGGGGTTGACCCACACGCCCTGCACCTGGCACGCGTGCGGGGTGACGGCGCCGATCTCGGCCTTGAACACCACGCGTCCGCCCTCGATGCGGGCGAACGCCCGGCCCGAGCGGATGAGTTCGGCCACCCGCGCGCGGTAGAGCACTCCCCCGTCGCCGGTCTGCGGCGAGATCCCGACCTCTTCGGTGAACATGGCGACGCACGCGGGATAGAGGGTGTCGAAGTCCTTCATCGTGACCCGCCGCACCCTGGTGTCGGGGGCGACCGGCGGCGGCGACGTGGTCGACATGACCGGCTGGGTGGCGCGGATGGCGCGCGGCGCGCCCCAGGAGGGGCGCAGGGCGTTCCAGAGCTGGGTCACCGGCCCGACCGGGCCGACGATCGAGGAGCACCGCCGTCCCTGCGAGCGCGCCCGGTCCGCGAAGTGGCGGATCGCCTGTTCGTCGGCGGCGACCGGCACGAGGTTGGCGCCGGAGTAGCAGAGGGAGGTCAGCCGGCCGTCGTGGAGACAGCCCCACATCTGGGCGCCCAGCCGGCGGTGGTCCAACCCGGCGACGTGGACGCGGGAGCTGACGAAGACGTTGGAGACCGGGTCGGCGTCGAGGATCGCGAGCGCCTCGTCGAGGTGGCGGTCATCCAGCAGGCGGACCGGCGAGGTCCGGAGCACCGGGCTCACGAGATCTCCTCAGCTGCTCGCTCGGAGCAATGCGGGCCGGATCGCCGCCCTGCCGACAGATCCGCTCCGCTCACGGTGTCAAGGGTACGGCAGTATCGCCCGAAGATCTCTCCCAAGGTGCGACAGTCGTCTCACCACCGGAGATCCTCGGAGATCTACGGCACTTCTGACAAGCGGCACCCCCGGCCGGCGGCCGGGGGTGCCATTGGTCTCGGCCGGACGTCAGGGACGGCCGATCAGCGGACGGGTGGGCACCCGCGGCGTGACGGATCCCGCCGAGCTCTTGGCCGACGCCTTGGCCGCGGCGCCGGAGGGAACCGGGTCCGGCAGCGCCTGGCAGGTCGTGTCCGGTCCGTTGCCCGGCTTGTCTTTCGGCAGCGCGTCCGTGGCCAGGTACGCCGCGACCTTGTCGTCGAGGCAGGCGTTCCCGTTCAGGGTGTTGGCGTGGGTCTTGCCGCCGATCTCGGCCACGAGGCGGGAGGGCAGGAGCTTGTGCATCTCCTCGCCGCCCGGGTACGGCGTCGCGGCGTCCAGCGTCGACTGGACGAGGAGCGCCGGGGTCATGCCCTTGGCCTTGATCTTCAGCTTGGGGCCGCCCTGGAAGGGCCAGAAGGCGACCGGGGCGTTGAACCAGACGTTGCCCCAGGTGTTGTAGTGGTAGCCCTGCTTGTAGAGCTTCGCCGCGTCGTTGTGCCACTTGCTCCAGTTACGCGGCCACCGCGCGTCGGCGGCCTGCACGGCGTTGTACATCGCGAAGCCGTTGTCGTCGGAGGAGAAGACGTAGTTCTCGTAGAAGTCGGTGATCGCCGAGGCGTCGCCCTTCGTCACGTACGCGGAGAACACGTCGGCGGTCGGCTCGTACCAGCCGGTGCTGTATCCGGCGTTGAGGAAGGTGTCGTCCAGCTCGTCGGGGCCGACCTTCCCGCCGATGGCCTGCTTGGCGGCCTTGGCGCGGATGGCGTAGTACGCCTGCTCCACCTTCGCCTCGGTGGTGCCGAGGTGGTAGACCGAGTCGTACTTGGCGACCCAGCCGAAGAAGAACTTGATGTTCCGCTCGAACGCCTTGTCCTGCTCGAGCTGCGCGTCGTACCAGACGCCGCGGTCGTCGACGTTGCCGTCGAGGATCATGTGCCGGACGCGCTGCGGGAACAGCGTGCCGTACGTCGCGCCGAGGTAGGTGCCGTAGGAGAAGCCGTAGTAGCTGATCTGCTTCTGGCCCAGCGCGGAGCGGATGGCGTCGATGTCGCGCGCCGCGTCGGTGGTGCGCAGGTGCGGCAGGAGCCAGCCGAACTGCTTGGCGCAGGCCTGCGCGTACGCCTTGGACTTCTTGAGCCAGACCGCCTCGTCCGCCGCCGAGTGCGGGACGTAGTCGGGGCGCACGGGGTCGGAGTAGTGCGGGTCGCAGGTCAGCGCCGGCCGGCTGGCCCCCACACCACGCGGGTCGAACCCGATGATGTCGTAGTCGGCCGGGATCTCGTCGTGGCCGACGCCGCTGAACCAGCTCGCGAGGCCGCCGGACAGGTACAGGCCGCTGCCGCCCGGGCCGCCGGGGTTGCCGATCAGCACGCCCTTGTAGTGCGCGTCATCGGTGTGCTTGACCCGCGAGATCGCGACGGAGATCTTCTTCCCGTTCGGGTGGCCGTAGTCCAGCGGCACCTGGATCTGGGCGCATTCCGCATTGGCCAGATAAGGGTCGCCGCCGGCGCACTTGGCCCAGGCGATCGCGGAGGGCGCCGCCGTCCCCTCGGCCGACGCGGACACGGCCACGGCCGACGCGGCGATACTCAGGCCCGCCGCGGCCGTGATGACAGCAAGTCTCTTCAACGAAACCCCCTACGCGCGCGGCGTCCGACGACGAACCGCGCTGAGCTGAATGCGCAGATTGTTTCGTCTGTGCCATTTGGCGAAAAGGGGGCGTTTTAACTGTTGCGGGATCGTAATTGCCTGCTGGGAACACCGAGGCATGGGAAGACCCCCGGCGCGCCGCCGGGGGTCTTCTCCGTCGCTCCTACGGGCGGGCGAGCGCCTGCGGGAACTGCTGCGCGACGGCCGCCTTGGCGGTGGCCGACGACGCCGAGGACGGCGGAACCGGCTCGGGCAGACGCGGGCAGTGCGTCTGGTTCGCCGGCAGGGTGCCGTCGGTGAGGAAGGCGGCGAACTTGGAGTCGATGCAGGTGTTGCCCCGCTCGACGACGCCGTGCGTACGGCCGCCGTCCTCGATCACCAGGCGCGACCCCTTGAGCCGCTTGTTCATCTCCACGCCGCCGGGGAACGGCGTCGCGGCGTCATTGGTCGCCTGGAAGAGCAGCACCGGCGGAACGCCCTTGGCGTGCCCCACGTCGACCGGCTTGCCGGACTTGGCGGGCCAGGTCAGGCACGGCGCGTTGTACCAGGCGTTGGACCAGGTCTCGAACTGGTAGCCCTGGTCGTAGAGCTTCCAGTTGTCCTTGCGCCAGGTGTTCCAGTTCTTCGGCCACTTCACGTCGCTGCACTGCACGGCGTTGTAGACCACGTAGCCGTTGTCGTCGGTGGTCGCGCCCAGGAGGTTGAAGGCGTCCACCAGCGGCTGGCTGTTGCCGGCCTTGTACTGGGCCAGGGCGTTGGTCAGGTACGGCCAGTACGCGCCCAGGTCGATGTACCCGGCGACCAGGTAGGTGTCGATGAACTCGGCACCGCCCACGACACCGCCGGCCGGCGACTTGATCAGCTTCTCGCGCGTGTCGAAGAAGACCTTCCGCACCGCCTGCTGGGTCGTGCCCAGGTGGTACACCGAGTCGTACTTGGCCGCCCACGCGAACAGCGCGTTGATGTTGCCCTCGAACGCCTTGTCCTGCTCGAGGTTGGCGTCGTACCAGACGTCACTCGGCTTGACGTTGCTGTCCAGCACCATGCGGCGGACGTGCGACGGGTACATCGTCGCGTACACCGAGCCGAGGTACGTGCCGTAGGACGCGCCGTAGTAGTTGATCTGCTTCTGGCCCAGCGCCGCGCGGATGTCGTCCATGTCCTGGACGGCGTCCGTCGTCTTCATGTGCTGGAGCAGCGAGCCGTACTTGCTCCCGCAGGCCTTGGCGTACCCGGCCGCCTTCTTCAGCCAGGTCGTCTCCAGCGCCTTGGTGGTCGGCACGTAGTCGGGCCGTATCGGCTGGAAGTAGTTCGGGTCGCAGCTCAGCGACGGGCTGCTCCCGCCGACGCCGCGCGGGTCGAACCCGATGACGTCGTAGGTGGCCTTGAGACCGGCCGGCAGACCGTTCGCCACGCGAAGCGCGAAGTCACGGCCGGTGCCGCCCGGTCCGCCCGGGTTCACCAGCAGGGACCCCTGGTAGCCGGTCGTGCCCGTGTGCTTGTAGCGGGACAGCGCCAGGGTGATCTGCCGGCCGTGCGGCTTGGAGTGGTCGAGCGGCACCTGGAGGCTGCTGCACTCCAGACCGCTCAGGCCCGGATCGGTACACGCCGACCAGCTCAGGCTCGCGGTCGGCTGGGCGGGGCGGGCCTGGGCGGCGGTCGGCGCCAGCGCCAACGCGACCAGACCGGCTCCGGCGGCGGCCGCCGTGATGGCAAGCTTTTTCACGTAACCCCTTTCGCGCGGGGTTCGGCGATGAACCCCGGTTCATGCGGTAACGCACGATTTTCGTGACGACGCCGTACGGCCGGGAAGGGGCAGGCCAACAGTGGCCAGCCACGACCGCGGGCACGACAAAGCCCCCGGCCGTTCGGCCGGGGGCTCGGGAAAGCCTAGTGGTCAGGCGGGCGCGGAGCCGTCAACCACGCTCAGGAGACGGTGACGGCGGCTCCGGGGCCCTCGCCGGTGACGTCGACGCCCATCTCGTCGGCGATGCGCACGGCCTCCTCGATGAGGGTCTCGACGATGGCGGACTCGGGCACGGTCTTGATGACCTGGCCCTTGACGAAGATCTGGCCCTTGCCGTTGCCGGAGGCGACGCCGAGGTCGGCCTCGCGCGCCTCGCCGGGGCCGTTGACGACACAGCCCATGACGGCGACCCGCAGCGGGACCGGGAAGTCCTGCAGCGCGGCGGTGACCTGGTCGGCCAGGGAGTAGACGTCGACCTGGGCGCGCCCGCAGGAGGGGCAGGAGACGATCTCCAGGCCGCGCTCCCGCAGGCCCAGGGACTCCAGGATCGCCAGGCCGACCTTGACCTCCTCGACCGGCGGCGCCGACAGCGAGACCCGGATCGTGTCGCCGATGCCCTCGGCCAGCAGCGCGCCGAACGCCACCGAGGACTTGATCGTGCCCTGGAACGCCGGCCCGGCCTCGGTGACCCCGAGGTGGAGCGGGTAGTCGCACTGGGCGGCGAGCTGCCGGTAGGCGTTGATCATCACGACCGGGTCGTTGTGCTTGACCGAGATCTTGATGTCGCGGAAGTCGTGCTCCTCGAACAGCGAGCACTCCCACAGCGCGGACTCGACCAGCGCCTCCGGGGTCGCCTTGCCGTACTTCTCCAGCAGGCGCTTGTCCAGCGACCCGGCGTTGACGCCGATGCGGATCGGGATGCCGGCGTCCTTGGCCGCGCGGGCGATCTCGCCGACCTTGTCGTCGAACTTCTTGATGTTGCCCGGGTTCACCCGCACCGCCGCGCATCCCGCGTCGATCGCGGCGAAGACGTACTTGGGCTGGAAGTGAATGTCGGCGATCACCGGGATCTGCGACTTGCGGGCGATCGCCGGCAACGCGTCGGCGTCGTCCTGCGACGGCACCGCCACCCGTACGATCTGACAACCCGACGCCGTCAGCTCGGCGATCTGTTGAAGAGTGGCGTTGACATCCGAGGTCAGGGTGGTCGTCATCGACTGCACCGACACCGGACTGTCACCGCCCACCGGAACCGAGCCCACCATGATCTGCCGCGACTTGCGGCGCGGGGCGATCGGCTTGGGCCTCGCCTGCGGAATCCCGAGATCGACGCTCATCGATAACGCGGCACGGAGCCGTGTGCTCCGGGGGCTGCCGCGCCCTCCCTTCGAGTTGGCACTGTCACATGGACGTACAGGTATAAGCCTAGGCAACGGGTGGAGTTATGCGGACCCGAAGGGTCTATTGAGGCACTTTGAGTGGGTTGAAGACATCGGCGAGAATCAGCAAAACCCCGACCCCGACGAGCAGCGTCACCGCGACGTACGTCAGCGGCATGAGCTTCGTCATGTCGACCGGCCCGGGATCCGGCCGCCCCCGCACGCGGAAGACCAGGGCCTTGATCCGCTCGTAGCAGACCACCGCGAGGTGACCACCGTCCAGCGGCAGCAGCGGCACCAGGTTGAGCAGCCCGACGAACAGGTTCAGCGAGACGATGAGCAGGACGAACGAGGTGAGCTTGTCGCGCCACGTGTCGCTGGAGGAGAAGACCTGTCCCGACGCCTCCGCGCCGCCGACGATGCTCCCCGCCTGGCCGCCGGGTGTACTGGCGCGCTCGTGGCCGAACAGCTTGGGGATCGCGTGCGGGATGTCCGCGACCACCTTGGCGACCGAGACCGTCATGTCGCCCATGAACCGCCCGGCGAACCGGACCGAGGCCACCGGGCCGAGCCGCCGCGTGCGCGCGACCGGCTCCACCCCCAGGTAGCCGCGGCCGTCGAGGGCCGCGACGGTCACCGGCAGGGAGAGCCGCCGGCCGTTCCGCTCGACCACGACCGTCACCGGGCGGCCGGGGCTGGTGTCCCTGATCGCCGCGGACAGCTGGTCCCAGTCGCGCACCGGGCGTCCGCCGAACGACACGATCCGGTCGTGCGCCCGCAGGCCCGCCTTCTTCGACGGGGACTCCGGGTCGCGGACGGCACAGGTCGCGGCGGCCGTCACGCAGGGCGACACGCGCCGTACGACGGTCGTGGCGGCGCGGTCGGACGGCAGGCCGACCCCGGCGGCCAGCCCGACCAGCAACAGGAACGCCAGGAGGAGGTTCATCACCACGCCGGCGACGATGACCGCCGCACGGCGCGGCGCGGGCTGCCGGTAGAAGGCCCGCGGCTCGTCGGCGGGGTCGACCTCCTCCAGCGGGGTGTAGCCGACGATCTTCACGAAGCCGCCGAGCGGTATCGCCTTGATGCCGTACTCCGTCTCACCCCGCCGGCGCGACCACAGGGTGGTACCGAACCCCGCGAAGAACTGCGACGCCTTCATGCCGAAGCGCTTCGCGGTGATCAGGTGCCCGGCCTCGTGCAGCACGACGGTCAGCAGGAGCGCCACCACGAAGGCGACGACTCCGAGGAGGCCGTAGAGGTGGGTCAACCAGTCGTCAGCTCCCGTGCCCGGGTCCGTGCCCAGTCGTCGGCGGCCAGCACGTCGTCGAGCGTCAGCGCGGCCGGTGTACGGGCGCCGGATCCGCTCATGTGCTCCGACACTACCCGCGCGACGGTGTCGACAATCGCCGGGAATCTGACGCTTCCGTTGAGGAACGCCGCGACGCACTCCTCATTCGCGCCGTTGTAGACCGCCGGCGCGGTGCCGCCGGCCGCCCCGACCTCGCGCGCGAGGCGTACCGAGGGGAACGCCTCGTTGTCGAGCGGGAAGAACTCCCAGGTGTGCGCGCGGGTCCAGTCGAGGCCGGGGGCGGCGTCCGGCACCCGGTCGGGCCACGCCAGGGCCAGGGCGATCGGCAGGCGCATGTCGGGCGGGCTGGCCTGCGCGATCGTCGAGCCGTCGGCGAACTCCACCATCGAGTGCACGGCCGACTGCGGGTGCACCATGACCTCGATCGAGTCGAAGGGCACGTCGTAGAGCAGGTGCGCCTCGATCACCTCCAGGCCCTTGTTGACCAGCGTGGCGGAGTTGATCGTCACGAGCGGGCCCATCGCCCAGGTGGGGTGCGCGAGCGCCTGCTCGGGCGTGACGTCCTCCATCTCCGCGCGGCTCCGGCCGCGGAACGGGCCGCCGCTCGCGGTGACGACGAGCCGCCGCACCTCCCCGCGGTCTCCCCCGCGCAGGCACTGCGCGAGCGCCGAGTGCTCGGAGTCGACCGGGACGATCTGGCCCGGCTTGGCGCGCTGCCGGACGAGCGGCCCGCCGATGATCAGCGACTCCTTGTTGGCGAGCGCGAGGACGCGCCCCGCGTCGAGGGCCGCGAGGGTCGAGGCGAGCCCCGCCGCGCCCTCGATGCCGTTGAGCACGATGTCGCACGGCCACGCCGCCACCTCGGCGATGGTGGCCGGGCCGGCGAGGAGCCGGGGCAGGCGGTAGTCGCCGGAGGAGTATCCCCGCTTCTGCGCCTCGGCGTACAGGGCGAGCTGCAGGTCCTCGGCGGCCGAGCCCTTGGCCACCGCGACGACCTCGGGGCGCAGGTCCAGCACCTGCGCGGCCAGCAGGTCGACCCGGCCTCCGCCGGCCGCCAGCCCGGTCACGCGGAACCGGTCGGGGTTGCGCCGGATCACGTCGATGGCCTGCGTGCCGATCGACCCGGTGGAACCCAGGATCACGACGTCTTTCGGACCGCCCGCGGCGGAGTTCTCCTCGTAAATCACACCTCCATTCTCACCAGGACCGGGGGGCGCCGCGAGGTCAAAGCACACATCACCCGATCACAAGCGCCGTTTTACTCAAAGTGAGCCTGTGATCACCCTCGGTGCTGCACACTTTTGGCTCATGTTCACCAGATCCCCCTTCGCTCTCGTGGTCCCCGCCGTCAGCGCCGCCCTTGGCATGCTCGGCTCCGCGACCTCGCATCCGGCGCCCGGTGTGACCGCCGTGACCGACCACGTGATCGCGACCGCGTCGTCCGCGACCCTCCGTTACTGGACGGTCGAGCGGATGCGGCGCGCCGTCGTCCCCCCGCAGCGCTCACACCTGTCCGCCAAGGGCGGCGCGGACGGCGGGCCGGCCGCGGGCACGCCCGTCACCATCCCCGGCAGCGTGCCCGAGCAGCAGTCCAGCCGCCGCTCCGTCGCGACCCCGGGCGCGCCGTGGACCTCGCGCGGCGCCGTGCGCGCCACCACCGGCAAGGTCTTCTTCACCATCAACGGAGGCGACTACGTCTGCTCCGCCGGCACGGTCGCCAGCGCCAACCGCGACCTCGTCGTCACCGCCGGGCACTGCGCGCGTGACGCCGCCGGAAACTGGGCCGAGCACTGGATCTACGTTCCGGGCTATGACCAGGGCCGCCGGCCGTACGGCGCCTTCCCCGCCCGTCACCTGTTCGTGCCCGGGCCGTGGACGACGCGCGGCGACGAGAACTACGACGTCGCGCTCGTCGCGCTGTCGACCTCCGGCAAGCGGCACGTCACCGACGTGGTCGGCGCGCAGGGCATCGCCTTCGACCAGCCGCGCGGCGCGCTGGTGTACGGCTTCGGCTACCCCGCCGGCGGGCGGTACGACGGCGAGCGGCTCACCTACTGCAGCGGACGCACCTACCCCGACTCCCACAAGATCACCAAGGACGAAGGGCTGCGCTGCGACATGACCGAGGGTTCCAGCGGCGGACCGTGGCTGACCCGGTTCGACGCGGGCACCGGCACGGGCGTCGTGACCTCGGTGAGCAGCTTCAAGTACGCCGACGACCCGGCCACGATGTACGGCCCCTATTTCGGAAACGCCATCCGCCGCATGTACGACCGCGCCCAGCAGGCGTGAAATACGGGCCTGCCCGCCCCCGTATCCCTACTGTTGTCCCGCATGAGCGAGCGGAGCGAGTGAGTCAATGAGCACGCGCGCCCGGTCTCTCCCCGACGAAGGAGGGCTCATGAGCGAGCGGAGCGCGCGCGTCGAGCTGGTCGTGGCCTCGTTCGACGACCCGATCGTGACCGGTCTCCTGGCGGAGGCGCGGCCACGCGCGGACGCGTCGGTGATCGGCCAGGTGATGGGCCCGGTGGTCGTTCCCCGTCCCCGGTCCGGGGCGGCCCCGTACGGCGGGCACGTGCCCGACGCCGGAGTCGTGTTCGTCGTCGCCCGGCGGGCGGACGCGCCGGACGGCCCGGTCGGCTGCGCCGGGCTGCGGCGGATCGCCGACGACACCGCCGAGGTCGAGCGCCTCTACGTACGGCCGCCGTACCGCGGGCAGGGCCTCTCGCGGCTGCTGCTGGCCGGGGTGGAGGATCTCGCCCGGCGGCGTGGGTTCGCGGTCGTCCGCCTCGCGGCGGCCGATCTGCGCGTCGCCGGGTTGTACGTATCGCGCGGCTACGTCCGTATCGCGCCGTTCGGGCGGCGACCCTCGCCCAGCGTCTGCTTCGAGAAGGCGCTGCCGGCCATCGGGCGCCCGTCCCGCTGACGGGTCAGCTCACCTTCCAGAGCCGGATGGTGCCGTCGTTGGCGCCGGTCGCCAGGGTCCGTCCGTCCGGGCTGAACGCCACCGGGTAGATCGTGTCGGTGTGACCGGTGAACGAGGCGTCGAGGTCGCCGCTTTCGACGTTCCAGAGACGAACGACCTTGGTGTCATCGCCACCGCGGGCGGCCAGGGTCGTGCCGTCCGGGCTGAAGGCGATGCTGCCGCCCTCGCTGCCGGTGATGACCGCGTCCGACCGGTGAGTGGACATGTTCCAGAGCCGGATGGTGTGGTCGTCGCTGGCGCTGGCGAGGAGCTTGCCGTCCGGGCTGAACGCCACCGAGCGGACGAAGTCGTCGTGGCCGGTGAGGTTGGCGGTGACACGGCGGGTGGCGACGTCCATGAGCCGGACGGTCTTGTTGTCGGGGTAGGCGAGCGTCCCGCCGTCCGGGGTGAACGCGAGTGTGTCCATGGCGTACTTCATGCCGGAGACCGTGGCGGTGACACGCCGGTCGCGCATGTCCCAGAACCGGATCAGGCGGGTCCCCGGATCGCCGATGGTGGGGATGATGTCCGCGCCGACCGCGAGGGTGCCGCCGTCCGGGCTGAACGCCAGCGAGTCGACCGAGGCCCCGTCCGGGTCGGTGAGGGTGGCGATGACACGACGGGTGGCCACGTCCCACAGCCGGAGTTCGCCGTTGCGTTCGCCGTCGGTGACCAGGGTCCTGCGGTCGGGGCTGAACAGCACGTGGAACTTCTCGTCGCCCGGTTCGTTCAGCAGCGTCGCCGTCTGACGGCCGGTGGCCACGTCCCAAAGCCGGATCGTGCCGTCCTCGCCGGCGCTCGCCAGGCTCTTGCCGTCGGGGGCGAACGCCAGGTCGAAGATGCATTTGTCGCCCGTGGACAGGGTCATCTCACGCGGCGCGGACGTGGCCGTGGCACGGGCGGAGCGACCGGCCCTTCCGGCATGGTGCCCCGAATCCGACGACCACGCCATCCAGCCGCCCGCGGTGACGGCCGCGACGAGGGCGAGGCCGGCCGCCAGCGCGACGGCCGCCGTCCGGGTGCGGCCCGGCCGGCGGACCAGCGTACGGACGGGCGGCGACCAGGGAGTCGGCGGCTGTGGTCCCGCGGCCGGGCGCGGGACCGTCCCCTGCGGTGGCGCGAGCGCCGGCGTCGCGTCGGGCCGGCTCGGCGGTCGCTCCTCGTCCGTGATGGAGGTGAGCAGGCCACGGACGGCGTCGGCGGTCAGCCGCTCGGCGGGGTTCTTGCGCAGCAGCCCCGCCAGCACCTCGGTGAGCGGGCCGGCGTGCACGGGCGGGGCGGGGTTCTCGGTCGCGATGGCGATGAAGACGGACCCGTGCGTGGGCCCGGAGAAGGGAGGATGGCCCTCGACGGCGGCGTACAGCGTGGCGCCCAGGGACCACAGGTCCGATCGAGGGGTGGCGCGGTCGCCGCGTACCTGTTCGGGTGCCATGAAGGCCGGCGTGCCCAGGAGCGTGCCGGTGTGAGTGAGGGTCGCGTCGCCGTCCAGTGCGGCGATGCCGAAGTCGGTGAGGACGGCCCGGTCGCCCTCGAGGAGGACGTTGGCGGGCTTGATGTCGCGGTGCACGATGCCCCGTTCGTGCGCCGCCGACAGGGCCGCCAGCACCTGCCCGCCGATCGCGGCGGCCTGCGGGGCGGGCAGCCGTCCCTGTTCGCGGAGCAGGTCCTGCAGGGAGCCGCCCTGGATGAGCTCCATGACGATCCACGGACGCCCGTCGTCGCCCAGCACGCGCTCGTACACCGTCACGATGCCGGGGTGCCTCAGCCGGGCCGCGGCCCGCGCCTCGCGTTCCATCCGGGCGTACCAGACGCGGCGTTCCTCCGCGGCGACGTGCTCGGGGAGCCGGAGTTCCTTGATGGCGACCAGACGGTCGAGGTCGGCGTCCCGGGCCTGCCACACCGCGCCCATCCCGCCCCGGCCGAGCTGCCCGAGGATGTGGTACCGGCCCGCCAGGACCGCCCCGACACCAGTGTTCATATAACGAAAAATAGCGTCATCGCCGGGGGAAATTCCCCTTCCCGGCGGAGACGGTCCGGTGGATCGACCTCGATCCACCGGACCACGGCGGCCCGGCTCGCGCCTCCGCTAACCGGCCTCGCTGAGGGCGACGCGGGAGTGCAGGCGACGCAGCGGGCTGGGCAGCCACCAGTTGGCCCGCCCCAGCAGGCGGATCGTGGCCGGCACCAGCAGCGCCCGTACGAGCGTGGCGTCGACCACCACGGCGGTCAGCAGTCCCACTCCGATCAGCTTGATGAACATGATCCCGGAGGTGGTGAAGGCGCCGATCACGACGGCCAGGAGCAGCGCGGCGTTCGTGATGATCGCGCCGGTGCGCTGGAGCCCGGCGGCGACCGCGGCGGCGTTGTCCCCCGTACGGTCCCACTCCTCGCGGATCCGGCTGAGCAGGAACAGCTCGTAGTCCATCGACAGCCCGAAGGCCACCGCGAGGATGAGCACCGGCTGCGACGCCTCCACCGCCCCCGTGGAGGTGAAGCCGAGCAGGCCGGCCAGGTGCCCGTCCTGGAAGCCCCAGACCATCACGCCGAACGCCGCGCTGAGCGACAGGGCGTTCATCACGAGCGCCTTGAGCGGCAGCACCACCGAGCCGAGTGCGGCGAACAGCAGCGCGAACGTCACCACGCCGACGAACAGCGCGGTCCACGGCAGCACGTGGCCGAGACTGCTCAGCAGGTCCACGAGTTCGGCGCTCTGGCCCCCGACGTACACCTGTCCCGGGGCGGGCAGCGCGCGGATCCGCCGGACGAGGTCGCGCGCCTGCTCCGACTGCGGGTCGGCCGGCGTGCGCACCGCGACGTGCGTCGCGCTCCGGCCCGTACCGGCGACGTCCGCGCCGGCGACCCCGCGCACGCCCCGCAGGCGGCCGACGTACCCGTCCAGGTCCGCCTTTGCCACATCACCCGCGACGACGACGTCGATCGGGGACAGCGCGCCGTGGGAGAAGTCGCGGTCGAGCGTCGCCGAGACGGTGCGCGGCTCGGCGCCGGGCGGCAGCGCGCGCACGTCGATACCGCCGAACCGGATGCCGAGGAACGGCGCGCCCAGCACGAGGAGGACCAGCACCGAGCCGGTGGCGTACGCGACGGGCCGCCGCATCACGCTGCCCGCGAGCCGCGACCACGCGCCCTTCTCTCGCTCGTCCCGGCTCTTCTCGCCCCGGCGCCGGCGTCCGAACCGCAGCGCGTCGACGCGACGGCCGAGCAGCGCCAGCAGCGCGGGCAGGACGGTGAGCGCGGCGACCATGTCGACGAGCACGACCGCCATGCCGCCGAGGCCCATCGACCGCAGGAACATCTGGGGGAAGAACAGCAGGCCGCCGAGCGCGATGGCGACCGTGATGCCGGAGAAGGCGACCGTACGGCCGGCGGTGGCCATGGTCCGCACCAGCGCCTCCCGCTCGGAGTCGGTGCGGCGCAGCTCTTCGCGGTAGCGGGTCACGATGAACAGGGCGTAGTCGATGGCCAGGCCCAGCCCGAGCATCGTCACGATGTTGATCGCGAAGGTGGAGACGTCGGTGGCGAGGGTGATCAGCCGCAGCGCGGTGAACGCGCCGAGAATCGCCACGCCGCCGATGGCCAGTGGCAGGAGCGCCGACACCAGGCTGCCGAAGATCACCACGAGCAGCACCAGCAGGATCGGCGTCGAGATCATCTCGGCGCGGGCGAGGCCGGCGGAGGTCTGCCGGCTCAGCTCGGCGTTGGTGCCGATGACGCCTCCGCGGAAGGTGCGCAGCCCCGGCGCGGCCAGGTGGTCGCGGATCCGGTCGTAGGTCTTCAGGCGATCCGGCAGGTCCGCGCCGGCCAGCCGGATCGCGGCGTACGTCGCGTGCCGGTCATGGGAGACCAGTGCCGGAGAGCCGGTGTTCCAGTAGGTGGTGACGTGGGGGACGTCGGCCGAGGGAAGGCGGGCCAGGGTGCCGGTTACGGCGGCGCGGAACGCCGGGTCGTCCACGGTCGCGGACGCGCTCTCGTACAGCACGACCAGCTCGTCGTCGGCCGGGCCGATCCGGTCGTTGATGATCTTGGCGGCGTGGGAGGAACCGGAGCTCGGATCGTCGAAGCCCCCGTTCTTGAGCGCTCCG
Organism: Actinoallomurus sp. CA-142502; assembly: GCF_050936355.1. Lineage (NCBI taxonomy): Bacteria > Bacillati > Actinomycetota > Actinomycetes > Streptosporangiales > Thermomonosporaceae > Actinoallomurus > Actinoallomurus sp. CA-142502. The sequence goes on along the minus strand of NZ_JBNJMY010000001.1, from coordinate 3,364,822 downwards.
AAGACCCCCGTCCCCCACACGGAGGCGGCGGCGATCAGGACCAGGGCGCCGACGATGACCCACCGGCGTCGCCGCTGGACGAAGCGGCCGAGAGATTCGAACATGTGCCTGCTCCCCGAGTAGTCTGTTATCGGTGATAGCAAGAGTAAACAGCGTTTACCGTTAACGGCGTTTACTCAAGCACACACTGTTCACGACCGTCAAGGGAGAACCGTGCCGACGACCCGCCGGGAACGCATGCGCGACGCGACGCTGCTGGAGATCAAGGAAGTGGCGAGGGAGCACCTGCGCGTCCAGGGCCCGTCCGGCATCTCCCTGCGCGGCATCGCCCGGGACCTCGGCATGACCGCCCCGGCGCTCTACCGGTACTACGCGAGCCTGGACGACCTGCTGGCCGCGATGATCGAGACGTACACGAACGAGATGTGCGACGCGATGGAGGTGGCGCGCGACGCGCTGCCCGCCGACGACCTCGACGGGCGCCTCGTCGCGGTGACCCGCGCCTTCCGCGACTGGTCGCTGGAGCACCGGCCGGAGTTCGCCATGGTCTTCGGCGCGCCCGTGCCGGGCTTCACCGAGCCCGAGGAGGCCGGCGTGCAGCAGGCCGGCGGACGGCTGGGCGCCATCTTCTTCGCCCTGTTCATCGAACTCTGGCGGCGGCAGCCGTTCCCCGTGCCGCCGGACGAGGAGATCCCGCCCGCGCTGAGGCGTCAGCTACGGCTGTTCGCCACCGCGTGCTGCGGAGAGGACGACGACGCCCCGCTGGGCGTCATCCGGCTGTTCGCGGGGTCCTGGGTGCGCCTGTACGGCTTGGTGGCCATTGAGGTCTTCGGTCACATGGACTTCATGATCGACGACATGAATCCATTGTTCGAAGCCGAACTGAATGACCTGGCGAAGACCATCGGGCTGAAGAAGGACCTGCCCTGAAGTTCGCCCGCGCTACGTCGGCAAGAGGGTGTGACCAGGTGGTTTGTGGTCGGCATTCCGGATTCTGGTCCGGTGGGACGGTCGCGGCGTAAGGTAATCGGCCGTTGCCGCAGTTTTGCCGTGCTTTGCGATTTCGGCGACTGAATAAACACCTTCACGGCGATAGAAATGGAGCCGAAGCGGAGCCGACGAAGTTGGGGGGAGCTGAGCTTCATGGCCCGTTCCGGTCCGACATTCGACCCGGACGGTCTGACCGCCGCGCAGCGCTACGGAGAGGCCTGCGTCGTGTGCCACAAGAAGTGGCCGCGGCCGAGGGCCCACGTGGGCCGGTTGCCGGACGATTCGCGGGTGTTCGCGTGCGACGACTGTGTGCCGGCCCTGCGGATCATCCCGCAGCCCGTACGCCGACGAGCCACCGCGCGCCGGCCGGCCAGGCGAACCGAGAGCCTGGAAGAGAGCCTGACCAGAGCCTAATTGGAGAGCGTCCTGAGTCCGGGGGGAGCCCAGGACGCTCATGAGAGGCGCGCGCCCGGCGGGGGCGGCCGGGCGCGCGTCTCTTCACATGTCCGGGGCCGGTCAGCCGCGGGCGTCCTGCCAGGCGCGGTTCCAGTCCGCGTAGTCGGCGCAGCTCTTGCTGTTCACGCAGCTCGCCGCCGGCATCCGGGCGAACATCACCTTGCTCAGGTAACCGCGGTCCCCCACGTGGTAGGCGCTGCAGAACTGCGGGCGCAGCCGGTCACGGGCGCAGGCGTCCGGGTTCGCGGGCGCGACGCCGTCCCACTCGGCCACCTGCTGCTGCACCTCGGGCGAGCTCGCCCAGTTGAGCCACTGGTACATGCAGTTGGGATGGTCGGCGCGGGGGCTCATCATCCACGCGTCCATCCAGCCGGTCACGCCCTCGCGCGGCGTGACGCCCGCGACCGGCCGTCCGCTGCGGCTCAGCACGTCGACCTGGTACGGCCAGACCTCGCCCAGCGCCGCGTCGCCGGTGGCGAACGCCGCGATCGCGTCCGAGGGGTTGAGCCAGTAGGTCTTCACCATCGGCCGCTGCTTGGCCACCAGCGCGCCCGCCGCGGCGAGTTGCTTGGGCGTGAGCGCGAACGGGTCCTTGATGTGCAGCTTGCGGTTGTGCGACCGCAGGTAGAGCGCGGCGTCGCCCAGCGTCAACGGGCTGTCGCGCACGACCAGGTGCCCGGAGTACTTCTTCGCCTGCGCCGGATCGAACAGCGCCGCCCAGCTGTCCGGCTGCGGGCGCACGGTGCGCGGGTCGTACATGAGGAGGTTCGCCCCCCAGGTGAACGGCACGGCGTAGTGCTTGCCCTTCACGGTGAGCTGGGAGCGCAGCTCCGGTTCGAGGTCCTTGTAGTCGTCGATGAGATCGGTGTTGATCGGCACGGCCTGCTTGGAGGCGATGAGCTCGCCGGCGATCTCCGGTGTGGCCGCGACCCCGTCGTAGTGGAGGTTCGGCTTGGACATCAGGTCGAGCATCTCCTGCGGGTTCGCCGCGTACTTGATCTTGACCTGGCACTTGGTCTTCTTCTCGAACGGGGTGATCCAGTCGACGCGCGGGTCGTTCCCCCCGCTCTCGGCATAGCCGTTCCAGCTCACGAGGGAGACCAGGCCCTCGCCCTGGCCCATGGTCTGCGCGGCCCGCACCTCCTTGGTGCGCCGGACATCCTCGCCGCCCCCGCCGCTGCAGCCCGCGAGACCTAGTGCGGTGGCCATCACGGCCGCCGCGAGCATCCGCGAACGCCTCATGCCACTCCGTTCGTCGCGTTGGAACCTCTGCGGTGAGCGTAACGACGTACGGGAGCGGATGTGCACGTGGTCCGGATCAACGCCGGTGGGAAGCGGGGAGAAAGGGAGAGGCCCGGACAACCGCGCCGGGGGCTACGCGGTTGTCCGGGCGTCATGCGGCCTCGGGTGAGCACCCCTCTGCAGTCACGCCTGTCACGGAGGTGTTGGAGGGGGAGGCGGCGCGACTGAAAATCGCTCGCCCGAGACCGCGGCTCTGGAGGCGGCGGAGACCGCGGCGGTCGGTGGCCGGTGAATGAGCGGTCATCGCGGGCCACCGGGCCACGCGGCCGCCGGAACCCGGCCGGCCCGTGACGTCTCGGCCTCGCCGAAGAGAATGCCGCCCGGCTGCGGTGCCGGGCCCGGCACACGGCGGCGTGCCTGGAGGACCTCGATCGACTCGACCAGCTCTTTCACGTTGATGGCCTCGATGAAGTTGATGGCCTCGATGAAGTGGTTCGATCCCCGCTCGTGCGGCGGGAGCGCCCACCAGTGACGAGTCGCCTGCCCGAACCAGATCGTCCAGTGCGGGTAACGTGCCGCCAGCATGGCCAGTAACGAATACGGCTGCTGGTCGAGCGATTCGTCGGCAGACATGGGGGCTCCCTGACGACCGGGGAACGTCTTATTTTTCGCGAGAAGCAAAAGTCGACAGTACGAAGTGTGTCGTATGCCACAGAGGAGGTCAAGAGGCCTAGCTATTGTTTGTAGTTTGCCCAGTCAACGAAGTTAGGCAGGACAAAAGCGCTGTTCAACGCCACGCTCGGCATGGCGACAGAAAAGATCTTCCCCGCCGTCCACGGACTGCGTTTCGACGGCGCCGGCCGAGGCGCCGTCCGCCTTGGACCTGTTGAGCGGTCCCCCTGAGGCCATGGTGACCTACTCGGCGGCCGGTGACCACCCTCCGAGGCCGCCCCTTCTCGGCCACATCACCGTGCAGCGCGTTTCGCCCCGCCCGGAAAACCCGCAGCGTGCGCCGCGAAATCCGGGAACCCCGTCTTTTCCGCTCGGCGAAAAGGTGAGACCACCAAAAGGTGCGCATAATTACGAAAACCGACGCGCCTTTATTGGGGCTCGGCCGAGGCCGCCGGAGAGCCGTGACCGGCGCCGCCGGCGACCGGAGCCGTGTTCGCCCGGTCGCCGGCGGGTCGCTCAGCCGTTGGTGGGGAAGCCCAGGTTGACCCCGCCGTGCTCGGGCTCGAGCCAGCGGGCGGTGACGACCTTGCCCCGCGTGTAGAAGTGCACGCCCTCGGTGCCGTGGACGTGGGTGTCGCCGAACAGCGACGCCTTCCAGCCGCCGAACGAGTAGTACGCCATCGGCACCGGGATCGGCACGTTCACGCCGATCATGCCGACCTCCACCTCGTTCTGGAACCGGCGGGCGGCGCCGCCGTCGTTGGTGAAGATCGCGGTGCCGTTCCCGTACGGGTTGTCCGCGATGACCTCCATCGCGGCGTCGTAGGACGGCACGCGTACCACCGACAGGACCGGGCCGAAGATCTCGTCCCGGTAGCAGGTCATCTCCGGCCTGACCTGGTCGAGGACCGTCGGCCCGAGCCAGAAGCCCTCGCCCTCGGGCAGCGGGTGCGAGCGCCCGTCGACGGCCAGGGTCGCGCCCTCGGCGACGCCCCCGTCGAGGTAGGACGCCACCTTGTCGCGGTGCTGCCGGGTCACCAGCGGGCCCATCTCCGATTCCGGCGACGTGCCCGGGCCCACGCGGAGCCGCGCGACGCGTTCCTTGATCTTGGCGACCAGTTCGTCGCCCACCGGCTCGACGGCGACCACCACGGAGATCGCCATGCACCGCTCCCCCGCCGAACCGAAGCCCGCCGAGACGGCGGCGTCGGCGGCCAGGTCGAGGTCGGCATCGGGCAGCACCAGCATGTGGTTCTTGGCCCCGCCGAGCGCCTGCACCCGCTTGCCGTGCGACGTGGCGGTCTCGTACACGTAGCGCGCGATCGGCGTGGAGCCGACGAAGCTCACCGCGCGTACGTCCGGATGCGCGAGGAGGGAGTCGACCGCCACCTTGTCCCCGTGCACGACGTTGAACACGCCGTCGGGCAGGCCCGCCTCCCGCCACAGCTCGGCGAGCCGGACCGAGGCGGAGGGGTCCTTCTCCGACGGCTTGAGCACGAAGGTGTTCCCGGTCGCGATCGCCACCGGGAACATCCACATCGGCACCATCGCCGGGAAGTTGAACGGCGTGATGCCCGCGACGACGCCCAGCGGCTGGCGGATGGAGTAGGAGTCGACCCGGGTCGAGACGTTCTCGGAGAAGCCGCCCTTGAGCAGGTGCGGGATCCCGCAGGCGAACTCCACCACCTCCAGCCCGCGCGCCACCTCGCCCGCCGCGTCCGACCGCACCTTGCCGTGCTCGGCGCTGATCAGCGCGGCCAGTTCGTCCCGGTGCTCCCGTACGAGCTCACGGAAGGCGAACAGGATGCCGGAACGCTTGCTCAGCGAGGTGTCACGCCACGCGGGGAACGCCTCCCTGGCCGTCGCGACGGCCGAGGAGACGTCGTCGGCGGTCGCGAAGTCGACCTGCGCGCTCACCTGCCCGGTCGCGGGGTCGTACACGTCGCCCCGGCGCTCGGCCGTGCCGCTCCACGGCTTGCCGCCGATCCAGTGGGTGATCCGATTCATGAGCCGTCCTTCGTCCGAGGGGTGACCACCGGCGCGTGCCTTTTGATTCCCTCGCTTCGCTCGGTCATGAGATCTCTTCCAGCGCGTCGATGAGAATGCTCAGGCCCTCTTCCGCCTCGTCCTCGGTGAGCGTGAGCGGCGGCGCCATCCGGACGGTGTCGCCGTACAGGCCGCCCTTGCCGACGAGCAGCCCGCGGGCCTTCGTGGCCTCCAGCAGGCGTTTCGCCGCCTCCGGTGAGGCCAGCTGGATGGCGAACATCAGGCCCTTGCCGCGCACGTCGGTGACGACGTCGAGCCGTGCGCCCGCGGCCCGGAGCCCGTCGATGATCCGCTCGCCCACCTTGGCGGCGTTCGCCTGCAGGTCGTGATCGAGGATGTAGTCGAGCGTGGCGTTCGCGGCCGCGGTGGAGATCGGGTTGCCGCCGAACGTCGACAGCCCGGTCGCGTGCAGCGCGTCGAGCAGCTCGCCGCGGGCGACCACACCGCCGATCGCGAAGCCGTTGCCGAGCCCCTTGGCGAAGGTCATGATGTCGGGCGTCACGCCGTGGTTCTGGATGCCCCAGAAGTTCTGCCCGGTACGGCCCCAGCCCGTCTGCACCTCATCGGCGATGAACAGGACGCCGTGCTCGGCGAGGACCTCCTGGTAGGCGGCGTACAGCCCGTCGGGCGGCGCGGTGAAGCCGCCGACGCCCTGGATCGGCTCGGCGATCAGCGCGGCCACGTCGCCGCCGACGACGGTGGCGAGCGTGTGCCGTAGGTCCTCCACGCACACCTTGACGTAGTCGTCGTCCGACAGCCCGCGGAACTGCGCGAGGTGCCGGTCGCCGCCGTGCAGGAAGTAGACGCTGAGCGGCGACAGCGCGCTGTTCTTCCACGAGGCGTTGGCGGTGATCGAGGTGGCGCCGAACGACCGGCCGTGGTAGCTCTGCCGCATCGCGAGCACCTGGTTGGACTTACGGGTGTACGTCGCGAGCAGCAGCGCCGTCTCGTTCGCCTCGGTGCCGGAGTTGGTGAAGAACACCTTGGCGTTCTCGATGCCGGACAGCCGGGCGATCTTCTCCGCCAGCTCGACCTGCCCGCGCAGGAGGTACAGCGTCGAGGTGTGCACGACCCCCGTCGCGAGCTGGCGCTCGACGGCCTCGCGCACCTCGGCGATGTCGTAGCCGAGGGTGTTGGTCACGATGCCGGCGAAGAAGTCGAGGTAGGTACGGCCCTCGGAGTCGGTGACGCGGTTGCCCCGGCCGCTGACGATCTCGATGGGCTCGTCGTAGTAGAGGGTCACCCAGGTGGGGATGACCGCGCGATGGCGTGCAAGCAAGTCCGACATGTCTAGAGTCTTCCTGTCCTTCCGTGCCAAGCGCCAGGCAGCACAGTGTCAGGAATCGCGCTCCGCGCCTGGCAGCCTGTCATCCTCGGCGAGCCGGCGATCACAGCGCGTTGAGCCGCCGGGCGAGGTGGAAGTCGTGCTCGGTCAGGCCGCCGGCGGCGTGGGTGGTCTGGGTGAGGACGACGACGTTCCACCGGATCTCGACGTCGGGGTGGTGGTTGAGCTCCTCCGCCACCTCGGCGACCCGGTTGACGTACGCCATCGCCTCCTTGAAGTCCCGGAACTTCACGGTGCGGACGATGGAGTCCTCCACGAGCTCCCAGCCCGGCGTCCCGGCCAGCTCGCGCTCGATCTCGGCCACGCTCAACCGCTTCATTTCGGCACTCCTCTCTCCCGTTTCATAACATCACGAATGTGCTGCCCACTTTGGCCGACGTTCTGCACCTGGACGCGGTACGACGCGGCGAGCCACGTGTCGTGGCCGGCGCGGACCGGCTCGACGCCCGCGTGCGGTGGGTGCACAGCGCCGAGGTCACCGACATCGCCCACCTGCTGCGCGGCGGAGAGCTGGTGCTCACCACCGGCATCGCGCTGCCGGACGAGCCGGGCCGGCTGCGGCGGTACGTCGCCGAGCTGGCCGAGGTCGGCGCCTGCGGACTCATCGTGGAGCTGGGGCGCAAGTACGCCAGCACGCTGCCGGCCGCGCTGATCTCCGCGGCCGAGGAGTACGGGCTGCCGCTGATCGCCTGGGCGCGTGAGACACCGTTCGTGGACGTCACCGAGGCCGTGCACGCGCAGATCATCGACGCGCAGCTCGCCGAGCTGCGCGCCTCGGACAAGCTGCACGAGGTGTTCACGCAGCTGTCGGTGGACGGGGCGCCGCCCGACGAGGTCGTCCGCCAGGCGGCCCGGCTGTCCGGCCGTCCGGTGGTGCTGGAGAACCTCGCCCACCAGGTGCTGGCCGCCGACGCCGCGGGCACCGACCCCGCCGACCTGCTGGCGAGCTGGGAGACCCGCTCCCGCGCGGTGCGCACGGAGGAACGCACCGCCTACGACGCGTCGTCCCGGTGGCTCGTGACCGTCGTCGGGGCGCGCGGCGAGGACTGGGGGCGGCTCATCATCGCCGGTGAGGGGCCGCCGTCCCCGCGCGACGTCGTCCTGATCGAGCGCGCGGCGACGACTCTCGCGCTCGGGCGCCTGCTGGACCAGCACGCCCAGAGCCTCGAACGCCAGGCCCACGGCTCCGTCATCGCCGGGATCCTCGCGCACGCCTACTCCGACCCGCAGGAGGCCGCGGCACGCGCGCGGGCCCTCGGTGTGCCGCTCACCGGGCGCCGTCTCCTCGGCATCGTGGTGCTCCCCTGCCCCGCCGGCACGACCGAGCTCCCGCCGCTCGCGGAACTGGCCGACGCGACCGCCGCCGCCTGCCGGGACGCGAGTCTCGCCGCCCTCGTCGGGGCCCTCGACGAGGGGTCGCCCCAGGCACGGGTCGGAGTGCTGGCCTCGCTGCCCGCCCGCGCCGAGGACGAGCGGATCCTGCGCGAGGTCGCGAAGCGGCTGCGCGCCCACCGCTCCGTCGGAGGCGCCGCGGACGCCGGGCGGGGCTTCGTCATGGCGGCCGGGTCGATCGTCGAGTCGATCCGCGACGTACGCCGCTCGTTCCTGGAGGCCGAGCAGGTCGCCGACGTGGCCGCGCGGCGAGGCGACGAGCGGCCGTTCTACCGCCTGCCCGACCTGCGCCTGCGCGGGCTGCTGCACCTGCTGCGCGACGACGCCCGGCTGCAGACCTTCATCGAACGCGAGCTGGGCCCGCTGCTCACCCACGACGCGCGCCGCGGCGGCGACCTCGTCCACATGCTCGCGCTCTACCTCGACAGCGGGCGCAACAAGGCGCTCGCGGCCCAGCGGGCCCACCTGTCACGCCCGGCCCTGTACGAACGGCTGCGGCGGATCGAACGGGTCCTCGACACGGACCTGGAGGACGTGGAGTCCTGCGCGTCCCTGCACGTCGCCCTCCTCGCACTCGACTCCGTACGAAGGGAACGCTCTTGATACGACGAGCACGTGACCTGGGGATCCGGATCGGCACGGCGGACACCGGACCGGCGAACGCGATCACCGACGTGGCCGGTGTCCGGGTCGGGCACGCGACGATCATCCGGGGTGACGGGCCGCTGCGGGTCGGCGAGGGCCCGGTCCGTACCGGCGTGACGGTGGTCCTGCCGCACGATGGCGTACTGGAGGACGAGCCGCTGTACGCCGGTTTCCACTGGCTCAACGGGAACGGCGAGATCACCGGCACCGCGTGGATCCACGACGGGGGCATGCTCACCACGCTGATCGGGCTGACCAACACCCACAGCGTCGGCGTGGTCCGCGACGCGCTCATCGACGTCGAACGCCGGGGCCGCGGGCACGGCTCCTGGGGGCTGCCGGTCGTCGGCGAGACCTGGGACGGCGTGCTCAACGACATCGATGGCGGCCACGTGACCGCCGCCCACGTGCGCGAGGCGTACGAGGCGGCGGCCCGGAGCGGGCCCGGCGACGCGGTGGCCGAGGGCAACGTCGGCGGCGGCACCGGCATGATCTGCCACGGCTTCAAGGGCGGCATCGGCACGTCCTCGCGCGTCGTGGAGGGCGGCTGGACGGTCGGCGTGCTCCTGCAGGCCAACCACGGACGGCGCGAACGCCTCACGGTCGACGGCGTCCCCGTGCGGATCGACGACGTGCCGCGCCCGGTGGCGCCGGCGGCCGAGGGCGCGGGATCGGTGATCGCGATCGTGGCGACCGACGCGCCGCTGCTGCCCCACCAGTGCCGGCGGCTGGCCCAGCGCGCGGGCCTGGGCATCGCCCGTACGGGCGGCGCCGGGGAGAACTTCAGCGGCGACGGCTTCCTCGCGTTCTCCACCGCGAACCGCGGCCGGCTGCCCTCCGACGCGCCGGGCACCGAGCCGCCGCGGGTCTTCCAGGTCGACGTGCTGGCCGACGCGTACCTCGACCCGCTCTTCCACGGTGTCATCGAGGCCACCGAGGAGGCCGTCGTGAACGCCCTGCTGGCGGCCGAGACGATGACCGGCCGCGACGGCGTCACCGCGTACGCCCTGGACCCGGACCGCCTGCTGGAGTTCGTCGACCGGCGCTGATCCCGGCGGCGTCAGACGGGCAGGTGGCGGGCGAGGAACTCCTCGGCGCGGTGCCAGGCGCGGGCCGCCGGTTCCGGGTCGTGGAACATCGGCGCCTTCCGGTTGTGGAAGGCGTGCCCCGCCTCCTCCTCGACGTGGATCTCGGCGTTCGGCCGGCCGCGGACCACCTTCTCGACCTCGGCCACGTCCGCGCGCGGGATGTACGGGTCACTGCCGCCGAAGTGGAACTGCAGCGGGCACTCGATCGCGTCGAGCAGGTCGAGCCGGCCGGGCACCTCCGAGCCGTAGAAGGACACGACCGCGGCCGCGGCGTTCTGGGCCGCGAGGAAGTAGGCGATCGACCCGCCGAGGCAGAAGCCGAGGATGCCCGCCGTCCCGGTCGCCTCGCCGCCGGCGACCTCCGGCAGGGCCATGAGGTGCCGCAGCCCGCCGGCGGCGTCGGCCACGCTCTGCTCGAAGTCGAGGCGCCCGCCGAGTTCGAGGGAGCGCGCGACGCCCTCCTCGTCGTGTACGGCCCGCCAGCCGGGGCTCAGCCGCCAGAACAGGTCCGGCGCCGCCACGACGTACCCAAGGCCGGTGAGGTCCTCGGCCACGGCGTGGATGTAGTCGCCGACGCCGAAGATCTCCGGGACGAGCAGGACTCCCGGCCCGCCGCCGGAGCCGGGAAGCCAGACCGTCAGGTCGTACGCGCCGCCGGGGACCGTCACCTGCTCCACACGGGTTGCCTCCATGCGGGCAGCCTAGGGCCTAGATCATCCCGTGGTGACGAGTTCGGTCTCCGGGAGCGCGGTCTCCTTGGTCGGGCGGGACACGCGGCGGGCCCAGGGCATCGCCAGGGCCAGGAGCGGGATGACCGCCACCGAGCTGATCGCCCACCACTCGTGGTTCTTCCACCAGCCGTTGTCGTCGAACTGGGTGAGGTAGAGGTAGCCCAGCCCGGCCCAGACGGCGGCCAGCCCCAGGGCCGGGCGGCTCCAGCGCGTCGGGCGGGCGCACAGGAACGGCACGAACCAGAGGAGGTACTGCGCGCCCATCCGTGGGGTCACGATCATGAACGCGAGCAGGATCGCCGAGGTCTGGTCGATCCGGTCCGAGCGCCACCACAGCCACATGACGAGGGCGATCGTGGAGTAGAGAATGACCTGGCCGATCGAGGCGGCGGCCGAGACGAGCTGCCAGTCGCCGCCGGTCATCACGGCGGTCCAGCCCCACTCGCCGACGATGGGCCGCACCTCACCGAGATAGCGGGCGACGTCGAGGATGCCCGACCACGAGCTGTCCACCACGAGCGGCAGCGTCACCAGGAAGAACACCGGCACCGCACCGGCCGCGACCAGCCCGTACAGGCGCTGGCGCCAGGTGGGCAGCATGGCCAGCAGCACCGGCAGCAGGATGATCGGCCAGCTCTTGGCCGACAGCGCGAACCCGAACAGCGCCCCGGCCCACGCGGCGTACATCGCGGCCCGGTTTCGGCCCTCACCGTCCGGTGCGGGTGTGGCACGTGCCACGACGTACGCGCCGACGAGGAACGCGAGGGCGACCGGCTCCACCTGGCCGTGAATGATCGCGACCATCAGGGCTATCGGGTTGCAGGCGTACTGGAACCGCGCCTGTGCCCGGTACTTCGGCCCGGCCAGCTTGCCGACCAGCACGATCAGGACGGCGTCGGCCACGAACGTGACCACGCGGCCGGCGACCTCCCACGGCAGACCGGTGGCCAGCACCAGCGCGTAGAAGTAGGGGATCATCGGCAGGAAGTGCCAGGACCCCTGCGTCGCGAGCACCGGATCCTGGTGGTGCAGGATGGCGCGCCCGGCGTGCCGGAAACCCTCGTTGTAGTCGACCGGCTGCCATGCGGCGGTCGCGGCGACCACCAGGAGGATCAGCCGCAGTCCGATGCCCACCGCGAGGGAGGTCCGCAACGATGGCCGCCACCCGCGCCACTGCGCGAGGACGGCCATGATCAGGCCTGCTACCAGGATGAATGCTACGAATACAGGATGGTCCATCGTTAGGCAAGGCTCTCACATTCGGGCAGGTCGTCTGACCTGGGCCGGGTATTTACAGCGAACTCTCAGGTAGCTCTTGACCTTCGAGAGTGATCCGTGATCGATCGGCTACCCCACGTAGGCGCTTCCGGACTCCCCGCCTGACGCCCCGCTTCGTGTCCAACGCCCGATCAGCCCCGAGGATACGGGCTCCATGGCCATAACCGGACTTACAAGGAATCTTGCAAAATTTTACTAGATGCGTGAACCTCTCGGCAGGCAAGGTACTCGGTTCTCAGGCCCCGTGAGCGCGGATGCCCCCAGACCTTCCGCACGAGCGGGCCCCGCCGTACCGCGCCATCCCTCGGGTGCGCCACCAGGGCGCGCCCGCCACCCCTGAGGGAGGCTCGTGTGAGGTTCACTGCATCCCGACGCGCCGGACTGATCGTCGCGGCGGCCGGGCTGGTCGGCGGCACACTCGTCGCCGCATCCGCGCAGGCGTCCGCCTCGCAGGTGGATCCGTCGCAGGTCGCCGGCAAACTGGCCGGCCAGCTCGGGTCCCGTTCCGCCGGGTCCTACCTGGACCACGCCACGAACAAGCTCGTCGTCACCGTCACCAACGCGTCCGACGCGAAGGTCGTGCGGGCGGCCGGCGCCGTGCCCAAGACGGTCGCCTACAGCGGCGCCCGGCTCGCCCAGGCCACGAGCACGCTGGACAGCACGGCGCGCGTGCCGGGGACCGCGTGGGCGGTCGACCCGGCCACCGACCAGGTCGTGCTGTCGGTCGACAGCACCGTCACCGGCGCCCGGCTGGCCCAGGTCACCAAGGCCGCGCAGCAGCTCGGCGGCACCGTCCGCGTCAACCACGTGGCGGGCGCGTTCACCACGCGGCTGAGCGGCGGCGACGCCATCTACGGCGGGCAGTACCGCTGCTCGCTCGGCTTCAACGTCCGCAGCGGCAGCACGTACTACTTCCTGACCGCCGGCCACTGCGGCAACATCGCCTCGACGTGGTACTCCAACTCGAGCCACACCTCGGCGCTGGGTAACACGCAGAGCAGCTCGTTCCCGGGCAACGACTACGCGATCGTCCGCTACACCACCAGCGGCACGCCGTCCGGCACGGTCGGCAGCCAGGACATCACGAGCGCGGGCAACGCGACCGTGGGCCAGACGGTCTCCCGGCGCGGCAGCACGACCGGCGTCCACTCCGGCCGGGTCACCGCGCTCAACGCCACGGTGAACTACTCCGAGGGCACCGTGTACGGCATGATCCAGACCACCGTCTGCGCCGAGGGCGGCGACAGCGGCGGCCCGCTCTACGCGGGGACGACGGCCCTGGGTCTGACCTCCGGCGGCAGCGGCAACTGCACCTCCGGCGGCACGACCTTCTTCCAGCCGGTGACCGAGGCGCTGAGCGCGTACGGCGTCAGCGTCTACTGATCCTCCGGCCAGACCTCGACCCGCCGGATCGGCATGAGACCCTCGGGACCGTGTGGTCCCGAGGGTCTCATCGTTCGGGGGTCATGTGCGGCCGGTCGCTCACCGCTGGGGTTCTGCTGGTGCCGTGCGGGGCATCAGGGCGACGACCGGGAGGCTGAGGGCGGTGACGGCCAGGACGACGATGAGGCTGACTTTCATCGCGTGGGCGGGTCCGGAGGTCGTGGCTTGGAAGAAGATCGAGGTGATCGCGGCCGAGCCGATTGCTGAGGCGAGTTGCTGGATGGAGCTGAACGCGCCGCTGGCGCTGCCGGCTTCGTCGGGTTTGGCGTCGCCGAGAGCGACGGTGGGGATCGTGGCGAAGCTGAGGCCGAGGCCGATGCCGATGACGAAGAACGCCGGGGCCGGCGCCCAGAGGCCGGCGTTCGTCCCGGAGTGATCGACGAGGGCCAGGACCCAACCGCAACCGGCGAGGTCGACGGTGAGGCCGATGAAGATGAGCCGTCGGCCGAGCTTGGCGACCAGGCCGCCCATGGCGGCGAACCCGGAGGCGACGAGCCCCAGGGTGAGCGGCACCAGACCGAGCGAGGCGTCCCGCGGGCCGGCGTGCAGCCCTTCCTGCAGGAACAGCGACAGCACGAAGAGCAGGCCGGTGCCGGCGGCGACGGCGACCAGGCACACGAGCAGTCCGGAGGTGAAACCCCGGTTCTTCATGAGCGAGGGCGTGATGAGCGGGTGGGTCGCGGTGCGCTGACGGTAGGCGAAGGCGGCGAAGAACAGGACGCCGACGACGATCGAGACGACGGGAAGGGCGCTCCAGCCGTTGGTCGAGCCCTCGATCAGGCCGTACAGCAGGCCGAGCATGGTGACCGCGAGCAGGCCGGAGGCCCAGCCGTCGACGACGGCGGACCGGTCGCCGTCGTCACGCGGCAGGATCTTGGCGGCCATGACCAGCCCGATGACGCCGAGGACGATGTTGATGAGGAAGATCGGGCGCCAGGACAGACCGAACACGTCGGCGCTGATGAGGAAACCGGCCAGGACCGGGCCGCCGACACTGGACAGGCCCAGAACCGGGCCGAACAGCCCGAACGCCTTGGCGAGCATGGCGGGGGTGAACGCCTTCGTCATGATCGCCATGCCTTGCGGGATGAGCAGGGCCCCGAACGCCCCCTGAGCGACCCGGGCGACGATGAGCAGGGCCGGGTCGGGTGAGAACCCGGCGACCGCCGAGGCCAGGGTGAACCCGCCCATGCCGATCAGGAAAAGCCTGCGCTGGCCGAACCTGTCACCCAGCCGCCCGCCGACCACGAGCAGGACCCCCATGGCGAGCATGTACGCCGGCCCCAGCCACTTGATCAAACTCTCACCGCCGTCGAGCTCACGGGCGATCGTGGGCGCCGCGATGTTCGTGACCGTTCCATCGATCACGTCGAGGGCGTCGGCGAGCAGCACCAACCCAAGAATCGCCCACATCAGGCGGCTGGAGCGGCGTGCGGTGACCGTGCCCGGCTCCGTCAAGGTGGTCATGAGGAACGTCCTTCTCGATTCCGTCAGGGCGCCCCTCGTGGGCGGCCTCTCACCACCACCACGAAGACCCCCGACCCGATCCGACACCGCCTTCGAAATCTTTTTCAGGACGTCAGGCCCGAGTTCGTCCCGGGCCACTCCTCACGGCTGGACGTGGGTGGTCGCCTCCCGGACATCGACCCCGCTCACAGGAACGGCCGCACCTCGACCTTCCGATTACACGCCCTCGACCCCTCGGCGGCGAGCTTGAGCGCCACGTCGTGGTCAGGGGCCTCGATGACGTAGAAGCCGGCGAGGTACTCCTTCGACTCCACGAACGGCCCGTCGGAGAACATCGTTTCCCCGCCCCGGTTGTCGATGACGGTGGCCGTGCCGGGCGCCGCGAGGCCGCCGGCGAAGACCCAGTGGCCCTCGGCCCGGAGCCGGTCATTGAACACGTCGATCGCAGCGTGCTCCTCCGGAGTGGCAAGGCCGGCCTCGTCGTGGATGACAGAGATCAGGTACTGCATCTGAAGATCATCTCCTGTGGCGTCAAGACGGTGTGGTGGGGCGGAATTTCCGCCAGCGCCTGCCGCGGGCGTCCGGCCGACCGGTGAACCGGGATCGTCACGCCCGGGAAGTCGAATCGCGACTCGACCAGGTCGAGCGTCAGGAATGCCTCCGAAGCCGCGTCCTCGGCGGTGCCGAGATTACCGAACCGCTGGGCGAACGACGCAATGACCCGCGCCCACTCGTTTCGGTGGGCGCGGGTCAGGTCGGTGGGTGCGGATCAGGGCATCCTGCGCGTCGGCCCGACGCCCTTGGGGATCTCGCCGTGAAGGTGCGGGACGTACACGAGCTTCTGCGTCCGCCCGTCGAGCACGGTCGACTCGATGAGCTCCAGGTCGAACTCCGGCCCGTCGTGGAAGAGCGCCGCTTGCCCAGCGCGACCTGAGATGGCGGGGAACATGAGGATTTCGAGCCGGTCGACGAGGCCGGCGGCGAGCAGAGCGCGGTTCAGCGAGATGCTGCCGTGCGAACGCATCGGGACGTCCGTGGTGCGCTTCAGCCGCTCGATCGCCGTCACGGCGTCCTCGTTGAGAACCGTCGAGTTCTGCCACCCGAGCGGGTCTTCGAGCGTGCTGGAGAACACGACCTTCGGCAGCTCGTTCAGGCTGTCGTAGTAGGGCTCGTCGAACATGCGCACGAACTTCCGGAACTGCCGGAACGTCGTCGCGCCGAAGACGAACACCTGGTCCTGCGCGAAGGTGCGCACCCGGTCCTCGCGGACCTCAGGGCCTTCCTTCCCCCAGTACCCGGGCCAGCCTTCGGCCATGCCGTAGCCGTCGAGGCTGCAGAAGAAGTCGACAGTGAAGGTGGTGCTCATGGTGCTGCTCCGTTTTCTCAGGCCACCTCCGTCGGGCGGCTGCACCACTTCCACGAACACGATCGACCCGATCCGACACCTCCTTCGAATCATCTTCGAGGACTTCTCCGCACACCGCCGCTGACGATCGCCGGGTGGTGGCCCGGTGGTGGAGGCCGAGCGCGTGACTTCTCGTTCGGCTGTTCCTCGAAGGCCGGTCACGCCCCGGGCCGGACGACGTACTTGCCCCTCCCCCGCCCCTCGGCGAGCAGCTGATGGATCTCCGGCACCTCCGCGAGCGCGCCGGCCTCGGTGACCGGCAGGTCCAGCGTGCCGTCGGCGACCAGGCCGAGGACCTCGCGCAGGCCGGCCGCGGCGCGGTGCGTGGCGTGCGCCCACAGCCCGCTCATGCTGAAGCCGCCGATCGACAGGTTGCCGCCGATCAGCCGGCCGGCCGCGGGCAGCGCGTCCTGCTCCCCGCCACCGGCGTTGCCGAACAGGACGATCCGGCCGCCGGGCGCGGCGACGGCGAGGTCGGTGCGGAGCGCCCGGGTGCCCAGCGGGTCCAGCACGACGTCCACCCCGGTGCCGCCGGTGGCCGCGCGGATCGCCTCCTCCAGGCCGGCGTCCCGCGGCACCACGGCGTCGTACCCGCTCTCCAGCGCCGGGCCGACGCCGGCGGGCCGGCCCACGGTCCCGATGAGGCGGCCTCCGCCGAGCGCCGGCACGAGCCGGGCCACCGCGCCCCCGACCCCGCCGCCGGCCGAGTGCACCAGCACGGTCTCCCCGGGCCGGAAGCGCGCGGCGTCGCGCAGGAGGAGGAGCCCGGTGGTCAACATGAGCGGGGCCGCCGCGGCGACCGGGGACGGGACGCCGCCGGGCACGGGCACGACGGAGGCGGCCGGCACGCGCACCACCTCGGCCAGCCCGCCGCCACCGGTGAACGCGGCGACCCGCCGCCCCGGGTCGAGGCCCGTGACGCCCGGCCCGACCTCCCGCACCGTGCCGGACACCTCCAGACCTGGCCGGTACGGCCACTCCTTCGCGTAGCCGGGGTCGCCGCGGCGGGCCATCACGTCGATGAAGTTGATCCCGGCGTACTCCACCTCGACGGTCACCTCGCCCGCGCCCGGATGAGGCTCCTCGACCTCGAGAACCGTCGTCCGGCCGGCGTCCTCGGACGGCCCGGTCATGACCAGTGCGCGCATTACGGCTCCTTCGATGTTCGACGTTCGCAGAACTACGAAAACCGTACAACCGTTGTACGATGTTTGTCGAATGAAAGAGGGAACGATGCCGAGATCCCAGCGCCGCCGCACGGCGCTCACCCATCCCGAGCCGGAGGACTTCGACGTGCTGGACATCCTGCACGCGATGTCCGACCCGACCCGGATGACGATCGTCCGGACCCTGCGCTCCGCGCCGGAGCGCGCGTGCGGGACGTTCCCGGTCGACGTCGCGCCCTCGACGCTGTCCCACCACTTCCGCGTGCTGCGTGAATCCGGGGTGATCCGGCAGCGCGAGGAGGGCACGCGCCGGTGGACCACGCTCCGCGCGGAGGATCTCGACCGCCGCTTCCCCGGGCTGCTGGACGCGATCGTGACCGCCTACGAGACGAGCGCGGCCGGCCGTGAGCAGCCGGTTGCCGCAAGCCGGGCCGACCGGCATGATCCCAGGTCATGAACCGTACTGACGCACCGCACGCCGCCGATGAGCGCTCGATGCTCATCTCCTGGCTCGACTGGCACCGGGCGACCGTCTTCGTCAAGACCGAGGGACTGGCCGAGGACCTCGCGCACCGCCCGCTGCTCGCCTCCTCTCCCCTCATGACCGTCGCCGGGCTCGTCAGCCACCTCTACTGGGTGGAGCGCGGGTGGGTCGAGCACACACTGCTCGGCGGCCCGGACGACCAGCCGTGGAGCGAAGAGGACCCGGACGCCGACTTCCGCGCCGACGGCACGCCGCTGTCGGAGCTGCTGGCGGCGTACGAGCGGCAGTGTTCGGCCAACAACGAGGTCCTGCGCTCGCTGAGCCTGGACACCGAGTCGAAGCTCGAGCGGGGGCGGGGCGGGCACGTCACGCTCCGATGGATCATCGTGCACCTCATCGAGGAGACCGCCCGGCACAACGGCCACCTCGACATCCTGCGGGAGATGCTCGACGGCGTCACCGGCGACTGAGCCCCCGGAACAGGCCACGCGCGGCCAAATGGATCACGAACGCGGCGGCCTCGGGTTAGAGTGCGGACGTGCCGATCCCGGGTTTTCTGGCCGTACGCAACGTCAATCCGCACCATCTCCAGAAGTACCTGCTTCCGCAGGAGATGGACGACGACACAGTGTTGATCCGCCGTCATCCCGCCGTGTTCCTGCAGCAGGTCTTCGAGACGCTCGGCGCGCTGATCCTCGCCGGCGTGCTCACCGGTTTCGTACACAACTCCACGGCCGTCACCGTCATCTGGGTGGGCTTCCTGATGGTCGCCTCCCGGCTGGTCTTCAAGGTGTTCGAGTGGTCCGACGAGTTCTTCGCGGTCACCAAGGTCCGGGCCATGCTCGTCCACGGCATCGTCACGCGGCGCGTCGACATGATGCCGCTGTCGAAGGTCACCGACCTGACGGTCGACCGCTCGATCCTGGGCCGGATGCTGGGGTACGGCACGATCGTGCTGGAGTCCGCGGGCCAGGACCAGGCCCTGTCCCGGGTGGAGTACGTCCCCGAACCCGAGGCGATCTACCTCGACATCTCCGCGGTGGCGTTCGGCCACGGGGACGACTGACCGGAGCGGCGAGCCGACGAGCGAGCGGAGCGGCCGGTGAGGTACGAGCCGTCCGCGTAGCGAGTGAGGAGGCGAGCCCGACCATCATCACGAATCGAAGCCGACGCCGAAGGCGTCGAGGGCGCGTAGCCACAGGTTGCGGCGGCCCTGGTGGCGGTCCGCTTGGGCCAGGGACCAGCGTGTGAGCTGTACCGCGCCGTACCGCAGTGGCTCCGGCGGGAACGGCACCGGTTTGGAGCGGACCATCGCCAGCCGGGTGCGCTCGGTCTCCTCGCCCGACAGCAGGTCGAGCATGACGTCGGCGCCGAACCGCGTCGCACCGACGCCGAGCCCGGTGTAGCCCGCGGCGTACGCGAGCCGCCCGCCGTACGCGGTGCCGAAGAAGGCGCAGAACCGGCTGCACGTGTCGATGACCCCGCCCCACGCGTGAGTGAAGCGCACGCCGTCGAGCTGCGGGAACGTCGTGAAGAAGTGCCCGGCGAGCGTCGCGAACGTGGCCGGCCGGCGTTCGAGCTCGGCGCGCACCGCGCCGCCGAAGTGGTAGATCGCGTCGTAGCCGCCCCACAGGATCCGGTTGTCGGCGGTCAGCCGGTAGTAGTGGAACCGGTTGCCGGAGTCGCCCACCCCCGTACGGCTCCGCCAGCCCACCGAGGCGAGCCGCGCGTCGGAGAGCGGCTCGGTGACCAGCGCGTAGTCATAGACCGGCGCGATGAAGTGGCGCAGGCGGCGCAGCGGCGCGGGGAAGCCGCCGGTGCCCAGCGCGACCCTCCCGGCGGTGACCGTGCCGTACGGGGTCCGCAGCCGGAGCCCGCGGCCCTCCTCCTCGATGGCGCGCACCGGCGTGCGCTCGAAGATCCGCACTCCCGCCGCCAGGCACGCGCGCCGCAGGCCCCAGGCGAGCTTGGCCGGGTGCACGAGCGCGACGCCGTCCCGGTCCCACAGGCCGCCGTGGTAGGTCGGCGAGTCCACCTCGGCCCGTACGGCGCCGGCGTCGAGCAGTTCGAGGGTCCGCCCGGCCTCGCCCGCGCGCTCGGCCAGTTCGGCGAGGTCGGCGAGCTGCCAGTCCTCGGTGGCGACGTCCAGCTCGCCGGTGCGTTCGAACTCCGCGTCGATGCCGTGGCGCGCGAGCGTGGCCTCGATGCCGTCGAGGTTCTCCCGGCCGAGCCGCTCCAGCGTGGCGATCTCCCCGGGCCAGCGGGCCAGGCCGTTGCCCAGCCCGTGCGTGAGGCTCGCCGCGCAGAAGCCGCCGTTGCGCCCGGAGGCGGCGCCGCCGGCGACGTCGGCCTCCAGGAGGACGACATCGAGCGACGGGTCGCGTTCCCGGGCGCGCAGCGCGGTCCACAGCCCGGTGTACCCGCCGCCGACGACCACGAGGTCGCAGGAGACCGGGCCGGTCAGGGCGGCGGCGGGCTCGGGCGCGGCCGGGTCGGCCAGCCAGTACGGAGTGGGCTCGGCCTCGGCCAGCGCCCTCAGCGCGTTCATCACCTACGCCGGCGGGCGAGGAGCGCGTTGCCGACCGCGAGCAGCACCCCGGCCACGAAGATCAGCGTCCCCATGACGTTGACCTGCGGGGGAAGGCCGTTCTTCTGCGCGCCCCAGATCCACAGCGGGAACGTCAGCGTGGAGCCGCTGTTGAAGCTCGTGATGATGAAGTCGTCGATCGACAGCGCGAACGCCAGCAGGCCGCCGGCCAGCACCGCCGGGAAGATCATCGGCAGGGTCACGAGCCGGAAGGCGGTCCAGCCGGTCGCACCCAGATCGCGGGCCGCCTCGTCGATCGCCGGGTCGAGGGTGAGCACCCGCGAGCGCACGGTCACCGCGACGAACGACAGCGAGAACATGATGTGCGCGATGACGATCGTCCAGTAGCCGCGCCCGACGTTCAGCTGCACGAAGAACGACAGCAGGGACGCGCCCATGACCGTCTCCGGCGCGGAGATCGCGGCGAACTGCACGAGGTTCAGCGCGCCCTGCCCGCGGAAGCGGTACCTGCCGAGGGCCAGCCCGATCAGCGTGCCGAGGACGGCGCTGACGGCCGTGGCGACCAGCGCGATCGTCAGGGAGTTCACCAGGGCCGTGGTCAGGTCCGGCACCGAGAACAGCCGGCCGTACCACTTGACCGTGAAGCCCTGCCAGGTGAGGTTGAGCCGGCCCTTGGTGTCGTTGAACCCGAACGCGATCATCACCGCGATCGGCAGGCACAGCCAGACGATGATCAGCCAGGTGTAGCCGAAGAGCAGCCGGTCGCCCCAGCGCCCGCGCGTCCTCCGCGATGCCGTACCGGTGCTCTCCTCCGCCGCGACCGACGTCATCGGGTCGCCACCTCCAGGACGTCCTCGGTGCCCAGCGCCCTGGCGTACAGGAAGATCCCGATGAGCAGGATCGCCATCAGCGTGAAGGACAGCGCCGCGGCCTGCGGGTAGTCGTTGTTCACCAGGTAGAGGTTCTGGATGATGTTGCCGATCATCGTGTTGTTGGTGCCGCCGAGCACGGTGGCGTTCACATAGTCGGCGCTGACCGGCACGAACGTCATCAGCACCCCGGCGAACACCCCCGGCAGCGAGAGCGGGAACACCACCCGCGCGAACGCCTGCGCCGGCGAGGCGTACAGGTCCTGCGCCGCCTCGATCATCTTCGGGTCCACCCGCTCCAGCGCCACGTAGATCGGCAGCACCATGAACGGCAGGTAGTTGTACGTGAGACCGGCCACCACCGCGAACCCGGTGGCGATCACGTGGAAGTCCTGCGGCAGGAGTCCGGCGTGCTTGAGCGGGGACAGCACGATGCCGTCGTCGGCCAGCAGGAACTTCCAGGAGAAGGTCCGCAGCACGAACGACACGAAGAACGGCAGGAGGAGCAGGAACAGGAACGTCGTCTTGCGCGCGCCGCCGCGGAAGGCGATCCAGTACGCCACCGGGTAGGCCAGCACGATGCAGGCGGCGGTGGCGATCACCCCGTAGACGAGCGACCGGATGAGCTGGTCGTCGTAGTCGGACAGGGCTTCGCTGTAGTTCTGCCAGTGCCAGGTGAGCGAGAAGCCGTTGACGACGTCGCCCTGCATCAGCGAGAACGACAGCATCACGACCATCGGCACCACGAAGAAGATGGCGAGCCAGAGCCCCCCGGGCAGGATCAGCGCGTACGGCGCGAGGCGTCGGCGCATCGGTCAACCCGCCGTGATGTGCTGGAAGACCGCGGTGTAGTCCTTCTCCTCCGCAGGGGTCAGCGAGCGGTAGTGCCGCAGCCTGGCGTAGTCGGCGTCGGTGGGGAACACCAGCGGGCTGGACGCCACCGACTCCAGCGTCTTCTTCTTCGCGCCGGTGGCCTTGGCCGCGTCGGCCGCGATGACGTCCTTGGCCGCCGGCACCGGCGTCACATAGTTGATGAACTCGGCGAGGTTGGCGGCGATCTCCGGCCGGTAGAAGAAGTCCATCATCATCAGGGCGTCGACCGGGTTCTCCGCGGTCTTGGGGATCATCATGTTGTCGGTCCAGATCGTGGCGCCCTCCTTGGGGATGACGAACTTCAGGTTCGATCCCTCATTGAGGTTCTGCTGGAAGATGTCGCCGGACCAGGCCATGGTGAGCCACACGTCGCCGCGCGACAGCGCGTCGATGTAGTCGTTCTCGTAGTACTTGCGGACGATGCCCTTGTCCTTCTGCTCCTGCAGCTTGGCGCCGGCCTTCTTCCAGTCGTCCGGGGTCGACTTCTCCGGGTCGACGCCGACGGCGAACATCCCGAAGTTCCCGATCTCCTGCACGTCGGACATCATCCCGACCTTGCCCTTGAACTTCGGGTCCCACAGGTCCTGGATGCTGGTGATCTCGCGCCCGGTCTTGCTCGGGTCGTACGCGATGCCGGTGAGCCCGGTCGCGTACGGGACGCTGTAGACGTTCCCCTTGTCGAAGGACTCCTGCTTGTACGCCGCCCCCACGTTCTTGGTGAAGTTCGGCATCTGGGAGTGGTCGAGCGGCACGAGGTAGCCGAGTTCGACGAGCTTGGTGAACTCCAGGCCGTTCGTCACCACCATGAGGTCGTAGCCGATCGACTGGCCCGCCTGAAGCTGCGGGGCGATCTTGCCGAACCACTGCGGGTCGTCCGAGATGACCTCGCGGTAGGTGACCGTGATGCCGGTCTGCCGGGTGAACTCCTTCAGCGGTGTCCGGTTCTTGTCGATGTAGAGGGTCCAGTTCGCGAAGCTCAGGTGGCCCTTCTTGGTCTTGCCGGCCCAGTACTTCTGCACGTCGTTCTGTTTCGGCGGGGCCGCCTTCTGTCCCTTGACGCCACAGGCGGCCAGACCGAGACCCGCGCCGGCCAGGCCGAAGAGCCGGAGCGCGTCCCGGCGACCGGTCATGCCGCGGAGAAGAGCGGGGTTGGTGTTCATGTCAGGCTCCGATCACGTAGGAGTGGCGCGGATCCCACGACAGCCAGACGCTGTCCCCCCGGGTGGCGACGTCGTCCGCGGAGGAGACGTTCTGCACGAAGACGACGACCTCGGCGCCCGTGGAGGTCGTCACGTTGTAGTTGGTGAACATGCCGAGGTACACGACCTCGGTCACGGTGCCGCGCAGCGCGCAGCCGTCACCGGCCGGAGGATCGGAGCGGACGTCGATCTTCTCCGGCCGTACGGTGAGCTCGATCTCCTCGCCCGGCGCGGCGGTGCAGGGCACCACGATCCGCTCCCCCAGGCCCGGCTCGATGACCGCGCGGCCCGCGCCGGCGCGGGCGACGGTGCCGGACAGCACGTTGGAGGTGCCGATGAAGCCGGCGACGAAGGTGGTCGCGGGCCGTTCGTAGATCTCCCGCGGCGTGCCGAGCTGCTCGATCCGGCCGTCGTTCATCACCGCGATGCGGTCCGACATCGTCAGCGCCTCGTTCTGGTCGTGCGTCACGTACACGAACGTGATGCCGACCTCGCGCTGGATGCGCTTGAGCTCGACCTGCATCGCCTGGCGGAGCTTGAGGTCCAGCGCGCCGAGCGGCTCGTCGAGCAGCAGGGCGCGCGGGCGGTTGACCAGGGCGCGGGCCAGGGCCACCCGCTGCTGCTGGCCGCCGGACAGCTCGCGCGGTCGCCGTTTCTCCCGGCCCTTCAGGTCGACGATCTCCAGCATCTCGCCGACGCGCCGCGCGACCTCGCTCTTGGCGACGCCCTTGCGGCGCAGCCCGAAGGCGACGTTCTCGAACACGCTCATGTGCGGGAACAGCGCGTACGACTGGAACACCATGTTGAC
Source organism: Actinoallomurus sp. CA-142502 (assembly GCF_050936355.1). Classification (NCBI taxonomy): domain Bacteria; kingdom Bacillati; phylum Actinomycetota; class Actinomycetes; order Streptosporangiales; family Thermomonosporaceae; genus Actinoallomurus; species Actinoallomurus sp. CA-142502. The sequence goes on along the minus strand of NZ_JBNJMY010000001.1, from coordinate 3,340,675 downwards.
GTCCCGTTTGTTCGGCGGCACGCCGACGACGTTCCGGCCGTGCAGGAAGACCTCGCCCTCGGTGGGTTCGTCGAACCCGGCGATCATCCGCATCGTCGTGGTCTTGCCGCACCCGGACGGGCCGAGCAGCGAGAAGAACTCGCCCTCGCCGATGGACACGTCGATGCCCTTGACCGCCGCGACCGCGTCACCGTGCGCGTGGAAGGTCTTCTTGACGCCGTTCAGCTCGATCGCCGCGAGGTCGGCGCCGACGGGCGTCCCCGCCTCTTTCGTATCCGTCACGAGACCTCCTTCGTCGGCCTCGTGACCACCGTGCTGTGTTCGATGGTTCCCTCGCTCCGCTCGGTCACGAGACTCCGATGTGACTCATCACGTGCTTGATCCGCGTGTAGTCCTCGAACCCGTACATCGACAGGTCCTTGCCGTACCCCGAGTGCTTGTAGCCGCCGTGCGGCATCTCCGACGCGAACGGGATGTGCGTGTTGATCCAGACGGCGCCGAAGTCGAGGCCCTTGGCCATCCGCAGCGCACGGCCGTGGTCCCTGGTCCACACGCTCGCCGCCAGGCCGTAGTCCACGCCGTTGGCCCAGCGCAACGCCTGTTCTTCGTCGGTGAAGCGCTGCACGGTGATGACCGGGCCGAAGATCTCGTCCTGGATCATCTCGTCGTCCTGGGCGAGCCCGGTGACGACGGTGGGCGCGTAGAAGTAGCCGCGGTCGCCCAGGCGTTCGCCGCCGGCGACGACCTCGGCGTGCGCGGGCACGCGGTCGAGGAAGCCGCTCACGCGGGCGAACTGGTTCGCGTTGTTCAGCGGGCCGTAGAAGGCGTCCTCCTGCGACGGCGGGCCGACCGTGGTGGTGCGCGCCCGCTCGGCCAGTGCGGCGACGAAGTCGTCGTGCACGCCCGGACCGGCGATCACGCGGGTGGCCGCGGTGCAGTCCTGCCCGGCGTTGAAGTAGCCCGCCTCGGCGATGCCCTGGGCGGCACGTTCCACGTCGGCGTCGTCGAAGACGATGACCGGGGCCTTGCCGCCGAGCTCGAGGTGCACCTTCTTGAGCGTGTCGGCGGCCTGCCGGGCGACCTCCTTGCCCGCCCGTACGGATCCGGTGACCGAGACCATCTGCGGGATCCGGTGTGCCACGAGTTCGCGCCCGGTGTCGCGGTCGCCGCAGACGACGTTGAGCACGCCGGGCGGGAGGAACTCGGCCGCGATCTCGGCCAGAAGGAGCGTGGTGACAGGCGTCGTATCGGAGGGTTTGAGCACGACGGTGTTGCCCGCCGCGAGCGCCGGCGCGATCTTCCAGGTGGCCATGACCATCGGGTAGTTCCACGGTGTGACCTGCGCGCAGACGCCGATGGGCTCGCGGCGGATCATCGAGGTGTGGCCGGCCAGGTACTCCCCCGCCGACCGGCCTTCGAGCAGGCGGGCGCAGCCGGCGAAGAACCGGAACTCATCCACCATCGGGCCGATCTCCTCGTCCCGGGTGAGCTGGAGCGGCTTGCCGGTGTTGCGGCACTCGGCCTGGACGAACTCCTCCGCCCTGGCCTCGACGGCGTCGGCGATGCGGAGCAGGGCCAGGCTGCGCTCGGCGGGCGTGGCGTCGCGCCAGCCCGGGAAGGCGGCCTCGGCCGCGGTCATCGCCGCGTCGACGTCCGCGGATCCGGAGACCGGAGCCTGGTCGTACGGCTCGCCCGTACTCGGGTCGACCACGTCGGAGACGCGGCCGTCCTTGGCCTCGACGTACTCGCCGCCCACGAAGTTTCGCAGCGTCACCCTCGACCTCCGGGGTCCGGAACGGATGGCCCCGACCATGGCAGAACCGTCGAGGTGAAACAAGGGATTCCGTTGTTACAATCGGATTTCACGATGGATTCCTTGACAATCACGGCACAGGTGACACGATGTCGCATCGAGGAGGACTCGATGAGCGACGAACACCCACCGCCGGTCCGGCAGACGCCGAGCGGGCGGCGCACCGGTGTGAACCTCGACGAGACGTCAAAGAAGATCATTGAGCTGCTGCAGGCGGACGGGCGCCGTTCGTACGCGGCGCTCGGCAAGGCCGTCGGCCTGTCGGAGGCGGCGGTGCGCCAGCGGGTGCAGCGGCTGCTCGAAGCCGGCGTGATGCAGATCGTCGCGGTCACCGACCCGCTGTCCCTGGGCTTCCCACGGCAGGCGATGATCGGCGTCAAGTGCGAGGGCGACCTCACCGCGGTCGCGGACGCGCTGGCCGCGATCGACGAGATCGACTACGTCGTCATCACCGCCGGGTCCTTCGACCTGCTCGCCGAGCTCGTCTGCGAGAACGACGACCACCTCCTCGAACTTCTGGGCCGCATCCGGGCCGTACCGACCGTCACCAGCACCGAGAGCTTCGTCTACCTCAAACTGCGCAAGCAGATCTACTCCTGGGGAACGCGATGACCCAGCGTAAGGAGGCTGAGCGGCCCATGACCACACAGGATTCGGCAAAACGCCATCTGTGGCTGCACTTCACCCGGATGTCGGCGTACAAGGACAGCGAGGTTCCGGTCATCGTGCGCGGTGAGGGCCCGTACGTCTACGACGACCGGGGCCGTCGCTACCTCGACGGGCTGTCCGGCCTGTTCGTCTCCCAGCTCGGCCACGGCCGGACCGAGCTCGCCGAGGCCGCGGGCCGCCAGGCCGGCGAGCTGGCCTACTTCCCGCTCTGGTCCTACGCCCACCCGAACGCCGTCGAGCTGGCCGAGCGCCTGGCCGGCCTCGCGCCCGGCGACCTGAACCGGGTGTTCTTCACCACCAGCGGGTCCGAGGCCGTCGAGTCGGCGTTCAAGCTCGCCCGCAACTACTTCAAGCTGGTCGGGCAGCCGGAGCGCTACAAGGTGATCAGCCGGGACATCGCCTACCACGGCACGTCGATGGGCGCGCTGTCGATCACCGGCCTGGCCGGCATCAAGCCGCCGTTCGAACCGCTCGTGCCCGGATCCGTACGCGTGCCGAACACCAACTTCTACCGCGCGCCCGAGCACGGCGACTCGCTGGAGCGGTTCGGGCAGTGGGCGGCGGACGAGATCGAGCGGGCCATCGAGCGCGAGGGGCCCGAGACGGTGGCCGCGGTGTACCTGGAGCCGGTGCAGAACTCCGGCGGCTGCTTCCCGCCGCCGCCCGGCTACTTCCAGCGGGTCCGCGAGATCTGCGACCGGCACGGCGTGCTGCTCGTCTCCGACGAGGTGATCTGCGCGTTCGGTCGGCTCGGCCACTACTTCGGCGCCGACCGGTACGGCTACCGGCCCGACATCATCACCTTCGCCAAGGGCCTGACCTCCGGCTACTCGCCGCTGGGCGGCATGCTCGTCGACGACCGGCTGATGGAGCCGTTCAACGAAGGAACCGCGACGTTCCTGCACGGCATCACCTTCGCCGGGCACCCGGTCTCGACGGCCGTGGCCCTGGCCAACCTGGAGGTGTTCGAGAAGGAGAAGGTCCTCGAGAACGTCCGCGCGAACGAGGCCGGTTTCCGCTCCACCCTCGAACGGCTGAACGACCTGCCCATCGTCGGCGACGTACGCGGCGACGGCTACTTCTACGGCATCGAGCTCGTGAAGGACAAGACCACCAAGCTGACCTTCGACGACGACGAGTCCGAACGGCTGCTGCGCGGGTTCCTGTCGCCGGCGCTGTTCGACGCGGGCCTGGTCTGCCGGGCCGACGACCGCGGCGACCCGGTCATCCAGCTTGCCCCGCCGCTGATCTGCGGCCAGGAGCACTTCGACGAGATCGAACGGATCCTGCGGTCGGTGCTGACGGAGGCGTGGACGCGGGTCTGATGGCCTCGGGGCTGTCCGGCACGGAGCGCACGCGGCATCGGCGGCTGCGCGACCAGGGCCGCACCGACCGTGCGGCCCTGTTCGCCGTGCTGCGCGCCGGATTCGTCTGCCATCTGGGCGTCATCGTCGACGGCGCGCCGATGGTCGTGCCGACGGTGTACGGCTTCGACGACTCCTTCCTGTACTTCCACGGGTCGGTCGCCAGCCGGAGCCTGGCGGGCGGGCGGACGGTGTGCGTGACGGTGACGCACGTGGACGGGCTGGTGCTGGCCCGCTCGGTGTTCGAGCACGGGGTCAACTACCGCAGCGCGATGGTGTACGGCCTGCCGCGCGCACTGTCCGGGGAGGCCAAAGTGGAGGGGCTGCGCGTGCTGACCGAGCACGCGGCGCCCGGCCAGTGGGACTACGCGCGGCGACCGAGCCGTAAGGAGCTCGCCGCCACAGTGATCTTCGCCCTGCCCCTGGACGAGGCGTCGGTGAAGGTCGCGGAGGGACCGCCGGCGGACGGCGACGGCCCGGACGCCTCGCTGGGGCTGTGGGCCGGGGTCGTGCCGCTGGAGGTCGTCTCCCGTCCGCCCGTACCCGACCCGGCGCTTCCGGACGGCCTCCCGGCGCCCGCCCACATCGCCGGCCTGCTCCCTCCGGGCGCAGGCCGGGAACCGATGTGACCGGGCTCGACGTTCACGGCCACGCGCCCAGTGCGATCCGCGCGGCGTGCTCGAGTTCGGTCCTGCGTACGCCGTCGCGGGCCGCCTGCGCGATTCCGCTCAGCGTCGACATCGTGTAGCGGGCCAACGCCTGTGCGTCGGTGTCGGCGGGAAGCTCACCGGAGCTCAGGTCGGCGCGGATCTTGTCGGCGAACGCGGCGACCTTGGCCTCCCGGATGCGCCGCAACCGCGTCGCCACCGTGACGTCGGCGGTGCCGGCGTCGCCACTGATGATGAGGCATCCGGTCGGCAGGCCGCGACGGCTGTAACGGGTCGGCGCCTCGGCGAAGACGCGTGTGGCCGCCTCCTTGGCGGTGCGCTCCTCGGCCAGGGCCGCGTCGATGAACCCGCCGTACTTCTCGTCGTACACGCGGAGGACCTCGGCGAAGAACGTCCGCTTGTCGCCGAAGGCGTTGTAGATGCTCGGAGCACCGATCCCGAGCTCCTCGCTGAGATCCCGTACCGAGGTGCCCTCGTAGCCCCGCCGCCAGAACAGCCGGATCGCCTTGTCCAGGACCGCGTCCCGGTCGAAGGAGGAGGGACGTCCACGCGTCGTCGCCATGAGCCCATTTTATAGCGCCCGTTAGACAATATGCTACGGTTCGTTTTGTAACGGCCGTTAGATAAAGGAGTGCTCATGGGATCGCTGACGGGTAAGACGGCGTTGGTCACCGGTGCGGGCCGGGGAATCGGCCGGGCGATCGCGCTTCGGCTGGCTCGCGACGGCGCGCGAGTCGGCGTGCACTACGGCAGCAGCGCCGAAGCCGCCGAACGGACCGTCGGGACGATCCGCGACGGCGGTGGCCATGCCTTCGCGATCCAGGCTCGGCTCGGGATCCCGGGTGACGCCGAGACGGTGTGGACGGCGTTCGACGAACACGCCGACGGGGTGGACGTCCTAGTCAACAACGCGGGCGTCCTGGGCGGGCGGATCCCCTTCGCCGAGGTCGACGAGGCGCGCTATGACGAGGTCTTCGCGGTCAACACCAAGGCGGCGTTCTTCCTCGCCCAGCATGGCCTGTCGCGGCTGCGCGACGGCGGCCGGATCATCAATGTCTCCACCCGGTTCACCCACGGCGCGCGACTCCCGGAGCTGATGGCGTACGCGATGTCGAAGGCCGCGGTCGACTCGCTGACGGCGTCCCTGGCCAAGGAACTCGGACCGCGCGCGATCACGGTCAACGCCGTCGGCCCCGGCGCGACCGACACCGACATGAACACCGCGAGGCTCGCGACGGAGGAGGGCCGCGCCGCGATCGCCGCTCTGTCTCCGCTGAACCGCGTCGCGCAGCCGGACGACATCGCCGACGTCGTCGCCTTTCTCGCCTCGGAAGACGCACGATGGGTGACCGGGCAGTGGATCGACGCGAGTGGCGGGTCGATGCTCTGATGCCCGTCCCGGTCCTGATCATCGGGTTCGCGATCTTCGCCCAGGGCACCAGCGAACTGATGCTCGCCGGCCTGCTGCCGGAACTCGCCGCCGATCTCCACGTCACGATCTCGCAGGCAGGGCTGCTGATCTCCGGATTCGCGCTCGGCATGCTCATCGGCGCGCCCACCCTGGCCATCGTCACGCTGCGCTGGCCGCGCAAACGGGCCATGACCGCCTTCCTGGCGATCTTCGTCCTCGCGCACGTGGTCGGCGCGCTGACCTCGAGCTACGCCGTGCTGTTCGCCGCCCGATTCGTCGGCGCATTCGTCTATGCCGGATTCTGGGCCGTCGGTGGAAGCACTGCCATGGCACTCGTCCCACCCGACCGGCGCGGACGCGTGATGAGCATCGTCGCCGGCGGTCTCACCGTCGCCACCGTGATCGGGCTGCCCGCCGGCACCTGGATCGGCCAGCACCTCGGCTGGCGAGGAGCGTTCTGGTGCGTCGCCGCGCTCGCCGCCCTGGCCATCCTCGCCGTGCTCGCCAAGGTGCCCGACCTCCGCCCCACGACCACGCCGCGAGTGCGCGAAGAGCTGCGCGGGCTCGCCCCGCCGAGGCTGTGGCTGTCGTACGCCATGACGGCGGTCTCCACCGCCGCGCTACTGGGTACGTTCTCCTACCTGGGCGCGATGCTCGTCGACACGACCGGCCTCGATGCCGCCTGGGTGCCCGGCGTCCTGCTCGTGTACGGCATCGGTGCACTGCTCGGCATGGCGGTCGGTGGCCGCGCCGCCGACACTCGGCCCCTCGGCGTCCTCGCCGCCGGCTTCACCGGGCTGCTGGTCATCTCGGTCATGCTCGGGCTCGCCGCACCGCATGCCGTGGCCGTTGTGATCTTGGTGTTGCTGCTGGGACTGGCCGGGTTCGGCACCAACCCGGCGCTCAACTCACGGGTGTTCGGAATCGCCCCGGCGGCACCGACACTGGCGGTCGCGGGGAACACCTCGGCGTTCAACATCGGCATCAGCGTCGGCCCGTGGCTCGGCGGGACGGCGCTCACCGCGGGGCTCGGCTACCCGGCGGTGGCCTGGATCGGCGCATGCCTCGCCGGCGTCGCACTGGCACTGCTGGCCATCGAGACGACCATCACACGGGCTCATCGCTCCCGAGTGCCGCACGGAGAGCGGCGACCGTGCGCCGCCGTCTGACCCACGGCCGAGCGGTCAGCGGGCAGGGCGCAGATCGGGAACCGACCCCGGGCGGTTGAGCAGCAGGTACCCGTCCTGCTGCCGGACCACCGCATAGCCCTCGCGCCGCAGCAGGCTCACCCGGTCGCGCTGAGCCTGCAGCGAGGGGAACGGAAAGTCCAGAGCCGCCACGTCGGCCACCACCCACGGCGCCCAGCGCGGCCGGTCGTCCCACAACAGCACCCGCGTACGGCCGCTCAGCTGCGGGCCCACCCCGTTGGGCGCCTCGACCAGCGCGCCGTCCGGGATGGCCGGCAGGATCGCGGCCACGGCCCTGGCCCGCGCGTCGCGCCGGTAGAAGCCGCGCTCGGCGAACTTGGCGAAGGCGAAGTGCGGGACCACCGCCAGCGTCGCGGCCAGGGCGGCCACCGGCCACACGTGCTCGGCCCGCAGCCGCGGCAGCAGCCGCCCGAGGCGGGCCGCGCCGTCGACGCCCGCCGCGACGAGGAGGGCGGCCAGCGCGACGTTGTAGTGGAACCGCGGCTCCCACCAGTGCCCGAACCGGCTCGACAGCATCCGCTCGGCCAGCAGCGGCAGCACCGCCAGCGTGATCGGTGACAGGAGCGGAAGCAGCAGCAGCGGGGCCACCAGCCACAGCATCGTCGTCACCTTGACGTGCGGGGTGACCAGGAGCCGGCCGACGGTCCACGGATGCGTGAGCGCACCGGAGGCCGCGTGCGGCAGATCGCGGCCGAGCGCGTCGTACGCCCAGTAGTAGTCGGCCGAGCCGCCGAAGGCCGGGATCAGCACCCGTGAGGCGAGCCACGTCCAGAACACCCCGGCCACGACGAGAAAGGCCGCACGTCTCCGTTCGCCCGGCCGGGTCAGCAGGTACAGCCCGAAGCCGGCGACCAGCAGGCCCATGTCCTCCTTCACCAGCAGCAGAGCGCCGGCCGCCGCCGCGCTCTGCCACCGCCGGCCGGCCTCGTGGCGTTCGAGCACGAGCATCGACAGGACCGGCGCGAACGCCATCTCGTGGAAGTCGAACGCCAGCGTCTCGGCCACCGGCCACGCCAGCGCGTACACGGCGGAGACGCAGTACGCCGGCCCGCTCCCGAGCCGCCGCCGCGTGAACGCCCAGAGCGGGACGATCGTCAGCGCCAGCAGCACCGACTGGGCGACGAGGAGGGTCTGCGGCCCGTCGTGGATCCAGTACAGCGGGGCGAGCAGCGCGAGGATCGGCGAGAAGTGGTCGCCGAGCACGTTGAACTGCGCGCCGAACCCGTTGTGCACGCCCTTGACGATCGCGACGGGCAGGTGCATACGGCTGTAGGACCGTACCGCCTGGTCGAAGATCACCAGGTCGTACGTCGTGGTGCGGAAGGCCCAGAACCGTACGAGGGCGTACACCGAGTAGACGGCCGCCACCACCACGGTGAGGGCCCCGACCGCCACCGCCTGGCGGCGGGGCGTCCCGGTGCGCGGTTCGGTGGCCTCGGCGAGCATCAGCCGAGCGCCTCGCGCAGACGCTTGGCGTACTCGCGCGCCTCGTCGTCGGAGGCGTACTTGGTGCGCGGCCAGAAGAACCCGCGCAGGCCGTCCTTGCGGTTGCGCGGCACGACATGGGTGTGCAGGTGCGGCACGCTCTGGCTGACCCGGTTGTTCATCGCGACGAACGACCCGGCGGCCCCCAGCACGGTCTCCATCGCCTCGGCGAGCCGCTGGGCGGCGCCGAAGTAGGGGGCCAGCAGCTCGGGCGGCAGGTCGGGCAGGGTCTCGTAGTGCTCCCGCGGCACGAGCAGCGTGTGCCCCTTGAACAGGGGCCGGGTGTCGAGGAAGGCCACGGCGGGCCCGTCGTCGTCCAGCACGACGTGGGCGGGTCGCCTCCCCGCGACGATCTCGCAGAACGCGCAGTCCATGGTGGCATTCTTCCGCTTACGTTGGTCTTACGTGACGCCGGTAGAGTCCAGGGTCGTGCAGTTGGAGCAGGTCGCGTTCCGCTACCGGCGACGCGCGCCATGGGTACTCCGCGATGTGACGCTGACCGTACCCCGTGGGCGGCTCGTCGAGGTCAGTGGGGCCAACGGAGCGGGCAAGTCGACGCTGCTGCGGCTGCTGGCCGGAGTGGTCCCCCCGGTGCGCGGCCAGGTGTCGGACCGGCCGCCGCGCATCGGGTACGCCCCGGAGATCTTCCCGGCCGCCCAGCCCTTCACCGCGGGCGCCTACCTGGGCCACATGGCGCGGATCCGGGGCGTCGACGAGTCCACGGTCGGAAAATGGGCGGCGCGCCTGGGCTTCTCCGGCCTGCTCGGCACCCGGCTGCCCGACCTGTCCAAGGGCAGCGCCCACAAGGCGGGCCTGATCCAGGCACTGATCGCCGAACCGCAACTCCTGGTGCTGGACGAACCCTTCGCGGGCCTGGACTCCGAGACCCGCGCGGCGCTGCCGTCGATCCTGTCCGGCCTCACCGCGGAGGGCACGTCCGTGGTCGTGAGCGATCACCAGGGCGACCTGCGAAAACTCCCGGACGTCGTCCGGTGGCGGGTGTCAGGCCACACGGTGACGGTGGGAGACATACCGGACGAACACACGGTCGTGGAGGTCACCGTACGCTCCGACGAGGCCGACGCCCTGGTCGAACGCCTGACCGCCGACGGCTACCACGCCCGCCGCCGATGACCGCCCGCCTCGACCGCCGCCGGTCGCCGCTCGCCGCCCCGCCGCTCCCCCTACGACGGTCGATGGTCGCCGTGATGCGCTACCAGCTCAGCGGGTACGTGCGGTCGGTGCGTGCGCTGCATCCGGTGCTCGCGCTGGCGTTGCTGCTGGCCATCATGTTCTCCAGCCCGGTGGGCGGCACACCGGCCGAAGTGCGGCAGGGAACGGTGAACGCCATCGCCGACGCGGCCGTGCTGGTCTTCCCGATCTGCGCCTGGGCGGCGCGTGGCCTCCTCGACACCGAACCGGACGTCCAGCGGTACGTGTCCGCGGTCACCGCGGGCCGCCGGCGGGCCCTCATCGCCGGCCTGCTGTCGGCGTACGTCTTCAGCGTCGTACTCGCGCTGATCGCCCCGATCTACCTGCTGGCCATGGCCGCCGGTTCCGGGCTGGGCGTCCAGGCCATGCTGGTCTGCGCCGCGCTGTCCCCTCTGTCGGCGCTGGGCGCGACCGCGGTGGGGGCGCTGACCAGCCGCGCCGTCATCCCGTCGACGGGCACCTCGATCCTCGTCCTGCTGGGCATCTGCGCCCTCAACCTGATCTTCGGCATGACGGGGCTGCGCTTCCTGGCGGTCCCGATGATCGACTGGATGCGGTCAGCCGGCCACGGCCCCGCCGACCTCACACACGCCTTCCCGGACCTGGCCGCACGCACCCTCGCCTGGACCGCGATCGCCATCGCCTTGTACGTCCGACTACGCCGCACCCGCCCCTGACCGCCACCCCCGCCCGCCGCACACACTCTCGGCTGGACCCGATCGCGGTCACCCTGCATGTCTGGCTGCGCCGCACCCGCCCATGACCGCCACCCCCGCCCGCCGCACACACTCTCGGCTGGACCCGATCGCGGTCACCCTGCATGTCTGGCTGCGCCGCACCCGCCCATGACCGCCCCCTGCGCCGCACCTGCCCATGATCGCGACCGCCGTCAGCTGTCGGAGCGGAGGCGTTCGATCTCGGATGCCAGACGGTCCAGGAAGGCGTCCACTTCCGCCTGGCGGTAGCCGGGCCGCATCCGGGTCGCCGCGAACACCGACTTCTTCACCACCGACGCGCGGGCGGTCCCCTCGCGGAGGGCGGTGATCGTCGCGTTGAGGAAGTCGTCGACCTCCTGCTCGTCATACCCCGGGGCGACCCGCGTCGTCCTGAACTGCACGTTTCGCACCAGGCCGACGAGCCGGTCCACCTCACCGGACGCCATGCGGTTGCCGCCGGCCTTGTCCTCCAGCGTGCGGATGTACTCCTCGAGCGCCTCGTCCACGGTCTTCATCCGGTATCCGCGCACCGCCCGCCCGAACTTCGCGGCGTTGACCTCATCGGCCGTCACCGGCGGCGCGTACAGCGGACGCCGGCCGAGCGTCCCCTCGATCCGGCCGATGAGCGCGTCCACCTGAGCGGGACTGTAGCCGCGGAGGGCACGCGGAAAGTCTGGCATCTGATCATTGTTTCCGATCTCCGCCGGACAGGCGATGCACGAACAGGCGATACGTCATGGCCGTATCCGGCCTGCGGCCCGGGTCGGACTCCTCGGCCCCCACCCGAGGCACGGGATCGGCCTGACTTCGGACCCACCCGAGATACAGGATCGACCTCCTCCAGCCCCACCCGCCGTACAAGATCGGCTTTCCTCGGGTCCAACCGCCGTACAGGATCGGCCGTCCCCTGACCCGCCCGCGAGACAGGACCGGCCTCCCCGGGCTCACCCCCCATACAAGATCAGCCGTCCCCTGACCCGCCCGCGAGACAGGACCGGCCTCCCCGGGCTCACCCCCCACACAAGACCAGCCGCCCCCCGACCCGTGCGCGAGACAGGATCGGCCTTTCTCGGATCTGTCCGAGGGCGAGGATCTGCCTGCTCGAACCCGCCCGAGGTACGGGATCAGCCTCCGCCAGCCCCACCTGCAGCGCAGGAGTCGTCCTCCTACCGAGTACGAGATCGGCCTTCTCGAATCACGTTCGAGGCGCGGGGATCGATCTCCTGGACGCTCGCCTGCGGCAGACGATCGGCTCTCTCGGGGCCCGCCTCGCCGAGGACCGGTGCCGGGGCACCGGAGTGCCTTGTGCCCTATCCCTGTTGGGACCGCAGCGGGGCTTCCTGGGGCATCGCCGCGAGCTGACCGCAGGCTCCGTCGATCTCCTGGCCACGCGTGTCGCGTACGGTGACCGGCACGCCGTGTGCCTCCAGATGCCGGACGAACTCGGTCTGGACGGTGGGCCGTGAGGCGGTCCACTTCGAGCCGGGCGTCGGGTTGAGCGGGATCAGGTTGACGTGCACGGGATGGCCCTTGATGAGCCGCCCCAGCAGGTCGGCGCGCCAGGCCTGGTCGTTGATGTCGCGGATGAGGGCGTACTCGATGGAGACGCGCCGCCGGGTGCGGTCGGCGTAGGCCCAGGCGGCGTCGAGGACCTCGGCGACCTTCCAGCGCGTGTTGATGGGGACGAGTTCGTCCCGCAGTTCGTCGTCGGGTGCGTGCAGCGACACCGCGAGGCGCACCTTCAGGTCGAGGTCGGTGAGCCGCCCGATCGCGGGGACGAGACCGACCGTCGAGACGGTGATGTTGCGCTGGGAGATGCCGAGCCCTGCCGGGCTGGGGTCGCTGAACCGGTGGATCGCCCGGACCACGTTGTTGAACGACGCGAGCGGCTCGCCCATCCCCATGAAGACGATGTTGCTGACCCGTCCGGCGCCGCCGGGAATCTGGCCTCGGGCCAGCGCACGGGCGCCGGCGACCACCTGCTCGACGATCTCGGCCGTCGACAGGTTACGGGTGAGCCCCGCCTGTCCGGTCGCGCAGAACGGACAGTTCATACCGCAGCCCGCCTGCGAGGACACGCACATCGTCACGCGGTCGGGGTACCGCATCAGCACCGACTCGATCAACGTGCCGTCGAACGCCTTCCACAGCGTCTTACGGGTCATGCCCTCGTCGCAGACCTGATCACGCACCGAGGTGAGCAGGGACGGCATCAGCTCGGCGACGAGACGGTCCCGAACCGCGGCCGGCAGGTCGGTCATGTCAGCCGGATCGTCGACCAGCCGACCGAAATAGTGCCGGGACAGTTGGTCGGCACGGAACGGCTTCTCATCGAGTGCCGCGACGGCCTCCCGGCGCTCGTCCGGGGACAGGTCTGCGAGATGCCGGGGCGGCTTGGCCCGCCGCGGAGCGGCGAAGGTGAGCTGAGCGGACATGTTCGTACCAGTGTGGCAGACGCCCGGGAGAGCTTTGACCGCACGTCAGTCACCGGCGGCACCTCCGCCCGGCACGGCCCCGCATGAAACGGTGTCACCAGCACCGACACCCGCCCCGCGAGGAAGCGACCGGCAGCCTCCGACAGCTGCGGGGAACCGGCGCATGTCCGAAGTCGACGCATACCCCGAACAGGTGCACACCCCGGCCGGACTCGAAGAGAGGCCGGCTCAAACCGGCGCGGACCCACCCAGACGCTGCCACGCCCCGACGCAGACCCGACGGGCAGGCGCGGATCCGACCAGGCGGGCGCAGTCCCGACCAGGGGCAGGCCCGACCAGGCGCGGACCGCCCAGCCAGGGGCAGGCCCGACCAGGCGCGGACCGCCCAGCCAGGGGCAGGCCCGACCAGGCGCGGACCGCCCAGCCAGGGGCAGGCCCGACCAGGCGCGGACCGCCCAGCCAGGGGCAGGCCCGACCGGGCTCGGACCGCTCAGGCGCGGACCGTCCAGGCGCAGGCCCGGCCAACGCAGGCATGGACCCGACCAGGCAGAGCCTTCAACCGGCACAACCAGTCAGGCCCCGAATGGACCCGAACAGGCGTGGTGCCGAACCGGCGCGTCCCAATCAGGAACCCCCGGACCGGCACGAATTCGGGCCGGCATGTGCGTCTCAGGGGCCGGTTTGGACAAGAGGGTGTTCTGTCGGCAGGTCGTGGCTCCGCTCGGGCTCCGGAATCACTACAGTCCCTTCCTATGCCGGTATTGCGTAGAACGCCGCGGGAGGCGCGGGTCCTGCTCAGTGACACGAGTCCCTACGGAAGCCGTGTCCTCGACGTTGAGTACGACCAGGTCGCCACGGCGGCGTACCTGCGCACCAGTGACGGGGAGACCGTCGCGGCCAGTTGGGTCGCCAATCACCAGGAGGCGCCGTACCACGCGGATCTGGCGCGGCTCAACGCCGGCCTGGTGCCCGCGCTGCCCAGCGGCCGTACGAAACACCCCAAGGGGCGGCCGCCGCTCGACCCCCGGACGCTGGAGGTCGTGTGGTTCGAGGAGGGTGACGGGGTCGCGCTGATGGAGGCCGGGCAGCCGCTGTGCGTCATCCCCGGCTGGTCCGACATGGACCGCGGCATCCCCGGATACGCGCGGGAGGCGATCGGCCGGAGCCCGTTCGCGTTCGCGCTGGACGATGAGATCGACGAGCTCGGTCCGCGGATACTGCAGGCCGAGGCGTTCTGGAGCTGGCGGCGTGGATCGGGCGCCTGGGAGGCCTTCCAGCAGTCACTGCTCGGCCATCTCCTGAGCCGCCTCGGACCGGGCGGCTACTACTGGCATGACATCGGCCGCCAGCCGAGCCGTACGGAGAACGGGTCGCAGCCCGCCACACCCGCGCCACGGCCCGCCGTACCCGCCACTCCGGCGACCACCACGCCGCCACGGCGCGAGCCGGTCGTGGGTGTCTCCGAGCGCCCGGCGCGCGGCGACCGGTCGTACAACGTGCTGTCGACCGTCGGCATGAGCTGCCAGCGGATGCCCACGGTCGAGCTCTACGAGGACAATGTGGGCGAACACGCCCGTATCGAACTCGCGGTCGCCACGACGCTGCCCAGCGTGCAGGCGGGACGGGTCTTCCCGTGGCTGGCGCAGTATCCATGGCAGGCCGTCACCTCCTTCGCGCCGGGCGACAACGTGAAGTGGTATCACGAGGCTCGGACATTCCCGCTCGGCCCGAAGTGGGAGGGCGTCCTCCTGCTCGACAATCCGAACCGTCTCGAAGGGCCGAACGCTCCCGACCTGACGGCGTTCTCATTCGGCGGCGACCCGGTGCAGTGGCTGTGGATCGTCCCGATCACCGAGGCGGAGCGGCAGTACGGCAAGCAGGAGGGTCCGGACGCCCTCATCGAACGCCTCGCCCGCCAGGGCCGCAGCTGGATCGTGGGCGAATAGCCGAACCGCGGGCCGCCTCCCGGCCCGTACGACACGCCGGGCGGCACCGATCGGCCGCCCGGCGTCACAGGTCTACGCGGGCGGCACGAACACCTGGAACAGCAGCCAGACCACCGGAACGGTGGCCAGCAGGGAGTCGAGGCGGTCCATGACTCCGCCGTGTTCGGGCAGGAGGCTGCCCATGTCCTTGATCCCCAGGTCCCGCTTGATCACCGACTCGATCAGGTCGCCCAGAGTCGCCGAGCAGACCGCGGCCACGCCGACGATGACGCCCTGCCACCAGTGGCCGTGCAGCAGCCACGGCAGCAGGAACCCTCCGACGACCATGCAGGTCAGCGCCGATCCACTGACGCCCTCCCACGTCTTCTTCGGGCTGATCGTGGGGGCCAGCTTGTGGTTGCCGAGGAAGGAACCGGCGAAGAATCCGCCGATGTCGCTGGCGACCGTGACCGCGATGAAGATCAGTACGCGGTCGGCGCCGTCCGGAGCGGCCAGCAGGAGCACGACGAACCCGGCGAGGAACCAGATGTACGCCGTGGCGAAGACACCCGCCGTCGCGTCACGGACGTAGCCGTCCTGGCCCTGGGGCAGCCGCCAGAGCAGGACGGCGAGGGCGGTCAGGCCGAAGCCCGCGACCAGCGCGGTCGTACCCCAGAAGTAGGTGCAGAGCAGCGTCGCGAGCCCGCCGACCATGACCGGCACCCACGGGATCCGGATGCCACGCGAGGCGAACGCCCGGATGAACTCCCAGACGGCGACGCCCAGGAAGACGACGACGACGCCGAGGAAGATCTCTTTGATCGTGTAGAGCGACAGCAGCACCACGGCGCCCAGCCCCACACCGACCGCGACGGCGATGGGGAGGTTACGGCTGGATCCGCGCTTCTTCTTGCCCGTGTCCGCCTGCTCCTCCGGGATCTCCGGTGCCGGCATAGGGGCTTGTTCGAGTCCCACTAGACCTCGAGCAGCTCGGCCTTCTTGTGCTCGAGCAACTCGTCGATCTTGGCGACGTGCTTGTGCGTGAAGTCGTCGAGATCCTTCTCCGCGCGGTGCACCTCGTCCTCGCCCGCGTCACCGGCCTTGGCGAGTTTGTCCAAGGCGTCCTTGGCGTGACGGCGGATGTTGCGGATCGAGACCCGCGCCTCCTCCGCCTTGTGCCCGGCCACCTTGATGAACTCCTTGCGGCGCTCCTCCGACAGCTCGGGGAAGACCACACGGATGATCTTCCCGTCGTTGCCCGGGTTGACACCCAGGTCGCTCTCGCGGATGGCCTTCTCGATCGCGTTCATCGACGAGGCGTCGTACGGCTGGACGATGACCATGCGCGGCTCGGGAAGCTGGAACGACGCCAGCTGGTTGATGGGCGTCTGCGTCCCGTAGTACTCCGCGGTGATCTTGTTGAACATCGCGGGCGTGACCCGGCCGGTACGGATACTGGTGAAGTCTTCCTTGGCGACCGTGACGGCCTTGTCCATCTTCTCCTCGGCCTCGAGGAGGATTTCGTCGATCACCTTAGGCTCCTGTATTTCAACTGTCCGCCGGACATACCAATGTGCCGATCTTTTCACCACGTACGGCACGCACGATGTTGCCTTGTCCCATCAGGTCGAAGACCACAATAGGCAGGCCGTTGTCCATGCACAGGCTGATCGCGGTGGCGTCCATGACCTTGAGCCCGCGCTGCAGCACCTCGCCGTACTCCAGCCGGTCGAACCGGAAGGCGTCCGGGTTCTTCTTCGGGTCGGCGTCGTACACGCCGTCGACCTGCGTGCCCTTGAGCACCGCGTCGGCGGAGATCTCCAGGGCCCGCTGGGCGGCGGCGGTGTCGGTGGAGAAGAACGGCTGGCCGATCCCCGCTCCGAAGATGACCACGCGGCCCTTCTCGAGGTGGCGGATGGCGCGCCGCGGGATGTACGGCTCGGCCACCTGGCCCATGGTGATCGCGGTCTGCACCCGCGTCTCGACCTCGAGCTTCTCCAGGAAATCCTGCAGAGCCAGGCAGTTGATCACGGTGCCGAGCATGCCCATGTAGTCGCCACGGGCGCGGTCCATGCCGCGGGCCGACATCTGCGCGCCGCGGAACATGTTCCCGCCGCCGCAGACGACGGCGACCTGGACCCCTTCGCGCGTGACCTCGGCGATCGCCTTGGCGATGTGCTGCACGATCGCCGGGTCGATGCCGAGCCCCTCACCGCCGGCGAACGCCTCGCCGGACAGCTTCAGAAGGACACGTTTCCAGCCGTGGGACTGGGACGACGGAGCCGCCGTCGTGTCGGTCGGTTCTTTCTCCTGCACGGCGGCGGCTCCCTCGTCTCTCGTTCTGTCTTCGGCGACCCTCAGGCCTGTCCGACCTTGAACCGGGCAAAGCGCTTGACGCTCACGCCGGACTCCTGGAGGACCTTAGCGATCGTCTTCTTGGGGTCCTTCACGAAGGGCTGCTCGAGAAGGACGAAGTCCTTGAAGTAGGACCGTACGCGTCCCTCGACGATCTTCGGAATCGCCTGCTCGGGCTTGCCCTCCTCACGCGTGATCTGCTCCGCGAGGGCCCGCTCCTTGGCGACGACGTCCTCGGGAACGTCGTCGTTGCTGAGGTACTTCGGCGACATCGCGGCGATCTGCTGCGCGATGTCCTTGGCGACCTCGGCGTTCTCGGTGTCCAGCTCGACCAGCACGCCGGTGGTCGGCGGCAGGGACGGGTCGGACTTGTGGAGGTAGCTGGCCACGTAGCCGCCCGTGAAGTGGGCGAAGCGGCGCAGCTCGAGCTTCTCACCGATCTTGGCGCTGTTGTTGTCGATCAGCTGCTGAACGGTGATGCCCGGCTCGATCTCCGCGCCGAGCAGCGCCGGCACGTCCGCCGCGTCGGTGTTCGCGACGAACGCGGCGATCTGGTCGGCCAGCGCGATGAACTGCTCGTTCTTCGCGACGAAGTCGGTCTCGCAGTTGAGCTCGATCAGCGTGCCGTCGTTGTCGCCCTTGAAGTGCTGGGCGACCAGGCCGTTGCCGGCGGTGCGCTCGGCGCGCTTGCCGACGTCCTTGGCGCCCTTGAGACGCAGGAGCTCGACGGCCTTGTCGAAGTCGCCCTCCGCCTCGGTGAGGGCGTTCTTACACGCCATCATGCCTGAGCCGGTGAGCTCACGTAGCCGCTTGACGTCGGCGGCGGTGAAGTTCGCCATTGTGGTCTGTCTCTTTCGTCTTCGGTTGTCGGCCGGCCGTCAGGCTTCCTGGGCGGGCTGCGCTTCCGCCGTCTCAGCCTGCGCCTCAGCCGGGGCCTCAGCGGGAGCCTCGGCCGGAGCCTGGGCTTCGGCCGGGGTCTCAGCCGGGGCCTGGGCTTCGGCCGGGGCCTGGGCTTCGGCCGGGGCCTGGGCTTCGGCCGGGGCCTGGGCTTCGGCCGGGGCCTGGGCTTCGGCCGCGTCGGCCTCGGCCTTCTTCTCCAGCAGCTCGCGCTCCCACTCCGGCAGGGGCTCCTCGGCTCCCACGGAGGCCGGCTTCTCGTCGCCGGAGGCGGAGGCGCCCGCACGGGCGATCAGACCGTCGGCGACGGCGTCGGCGACCACGCGGGTGAGCAGGCTGACGCTGCGGATGGCGTCGTCGTTACCCGGGATCGGGTAGTCGACCTCGTCCGGGTCGCAGTTGGTGTCGAGGATCGCGACGACCGGGATGCCGAGCTTGCGCGCCTCGTTGACGGCGATGTGCTCCTTCTTGGTGTCGCAGATCCACACCGCGCTGGGCACACGCGCCATGTCCCGGATGCCGCCGAGAGTGCGCTCGAGCTTGTCCTTCTCACGCTTGCGCATGAGGAGCTCTTTCTTGGTCAGACCCGAACCCGCGACGTCGTCGTAGTCGAGCTCCTCGAGCTCCTTCAGGCGCGTCAGGCGCTTGTGGACGGTCGAGAAGTTGGTGAGCATGCCGCCCAGCCAGCGCTGGTTGACGAAGGGCATGCCGACGCGCTGCGCCTGCTCGGAGATCGACTCCTGCGCCTGCTTCTTGGTGCCGACGAACAGGATCGTGCCGCCGTGCGCGACCGTCTCCTTGATGAAGTCGTAGGCGCGGTCGATGTAGGACAGCGACTGCTGCAGGTCGATGATGTAGATGCCGTTGCGCTCGGTGAAGATGAAACGCTTCATCTTCGGGTTCCAGCGCCGGGTCTGATGCCCGAAGTGCACGCCGCTCTCGAGCAGCTGCTTCATGGTAACGACGGGTGCCATGCCCGTTCCGCTCCTGTCTGGCCCATTTCGGGCCGGTCTCGGTTGTCTTGCGCCCGTGCGTGCCCCTGCCGTGACTGCCGTCACGGACCGAGAGGGCCGCCCCACCGTTCGCCGATGGCCGGCGGGCGCGCGAATTCGGTCATGCGACCGTTCAGTCAGTGTACCGGCGGTGCGCCCCTGGCGTGGAATCAGCGGGAGTTATCCACATCGGAGCGGAGGCTCTGGTGGCGGGCGCCGGGCCAACGCAGGCTGTGGCGGCATGACGTGGAGCGGATTGCTACTGGTGATCACGACGCTGCTGCCCTCCGGTCCCGCCGATGACGCCGGCGGGACGACGTGGCGGTGGCCGCTGCGCCCGGCGCCCGAGGTCCTACGGCCGTACGATCCTCCGGCGCACCCGTGGGAGCCCGGTCACCGGGGCGTCGACCTGGCGGCCCGCCCGGGACAGGCGGTGTACGCGGCCGGGCCCGGCCGGGTGGGTTACGCACGAGACCTGGCGGGGCGAGGGGTGGTCACCGTGATCCACGGCGGCTTGCGCACGACTTACCTGCCCGTACGTGCGACGGTGCGGCCTGGACGTGCGGTGACGGCGGGGACGCGCATCGGCGTGGTGGAGGGCGCGCTCGGCCACTGCGGTCAGGTCGCGTGCCTGCACTGGGGGCTTCGGCGGGGGCTCTCGTATCTGGACCCGCTGATCCTCGTGGGCCGATCCCCCGTACGCCTTCTGCCCTGGTGGGACGACGAGCCTGAACGCCGAGTTATCCACAGTCCGTACACCCTCTACCACTGAGCGTGATCTTCCGGCAGTTTCGATGGTCGGAGGTGAGGACATGCGCGCGAAAGACGTGCTCGGACGGCTCGGAGAGGACGCCGCCGTCCGGCATCTGATGGGGCTCGGCTGGACGATCATCGAGCGCAACTGGCGATGCCCGGAGGGCGAGCTCGACATCGTGGCCCATGACGGATCCGGCCTGGTGGTCTGCGAGGTGAAGACGCGCTCACGGGCGGCGTACGGCACTCCGCTGGAGGCGATCACGCCGGCCAAGGCGGAGCGGTTGCGACGGCTCGCGATGCGGTGGCTGGCGTCGCACGGCATCAGCCAGGCCGCCGCCGTCCGCATCGATGTGATCGGGCTCTTACGCGCCGGGCCCGGGCGGTTCGACGTCGACCATCTCAAGGCGGTGTGCTGAATGGCGCTCGCCCGCACCAGAGCCGTCGCCCTCCTCGGGGTGGACGGCCAGATCGTCGACGTCGAGGCCGCCATCACCAACGGCGTGCCCGGCCTGCATCTGGTCGGCCTCCCGGACACCGCGCTCAGCGAGGCGCGCGACCGCGTACGGGCGGCCATCTTCAACAGTGGGGAGACGTGGCCCAACCGTCACGTCACCGTGAGTCTGTTCCCGGCCAGCATGCCCAAGCGCGGCAGCGGGTTCGACCTGGCCATCTCCGTGGCGGTGCTCGGCGCGAACGAAGCCGTGCCCATCGAGGCCTGCGCGGGCCTCGTGATGATCGGCGAGTTGGGTCTCGACGGCCGTATCCGGCCCGTGTCCGGCGTGTTGCCGGCGGTCCTGACCGCGGCCGAGAGCGGAGCCGAGACGGTGATCGTGGCGAAGGGCAACGTCTCGGAGGCATCGCTCGTGCCGGACGTGAAGGTGGTCGGCGTGGGCTCGCTCCGTGCCCTGCTGGCGCTGCTGCGCGACCTGCCACCGCCCGAAGAGCCCGAGGACGAGGCCGCCGACCTGACGAGCCGCGCACCGGCCGACGTGCTGGCGTCACGGGCCGGGGCCCGGCGTGGCGACCTCGACCTCGCGGACGTCCGCGGGCAGCCGGTGGGGCGCAAGGTGCTGGAGATCAGCGCGGCGGGCGGTCACCACGTGTGCTTCACCGGCCCGCCGGGCTGCGGCAAGACGATGCTGGCCGAACGGCTCCCCACGCTGCTGCCCGACCTCGACCACGGCGCGGCGCTGGAGGTGACGGCGATCCACTCGGTCGCCGGCACGCTTCCGGCGGACCAGCCGCTGATCACCAGGCCGCCGTTCCAGGCACCGCATCACACGGCGTCACGAGCGGCCCTGGTCGGCGGCGGCGCCGGGCGGCTGATCCGGCCGGGGGCCGCCTCGCTCGCGCACCGGGGCATCCTCTTCCTGGACGAGAGCCCGGAGTTCGGCGGCGGCGTCCTGGACGCGTTACGGCAGCCCCTCGAAGGGGGCGAGGTCGTGATCGCCAGGTCGGGCGCGACGGCCCGTTTCCCGGCCAGGTTCACGATGCTCCTGGCCGCGAACCCGTGCCCCTGCGCGGCTCCGAGGTTCCGAGACTGCAGCTGCGCCCCTTCCGTACGCCGGCGCTACCTCGCGCGCATGTCCGGGCCGCTGCTCGACCGCGTCGACCTCAAGTCCGAGCTGGAAGAGGTGACCAGAGCCGAACTCCGCTACGACCTGACTCTCGCCGAGTCCAGCGAGGTGGTGGCCGAACGGGTGCTCACGGCACGGGAACGCACGAGAAGACGCCTGGCCGACACCCCCTGGCGCACGAACGCGGAGATCCCCGGCCGCGAACTACGCCGTCGCTTCGCCCCACCGCACGCCGCCCTCGCAGCCCTCGACCGCCCGTTGGCCGACGGCCGCCTGAGCGCGAGAGGCCTCGACCGAGTGGTCCGCGTCGCCTGGACCCTCACCGATCTACGCGGCAAGGAGACCCCTACCGCCGACGAGGTCAACGAGGCCCTCGGCCTCTGGGAAGGCCGCACTTGACCCCACCCACCATCACCATCGACCAGCCGGCCCTCCCCCGACGGCCCCCGATGACCCGACACCGGCGAGCACCCGCCCCTTGCGCACACTCGACGTACGCCCTCGGGCCGACGACGACATCCCCACGGCCAAGCGGCATCACGTCCGACGGCGCGGTGCCCAGCGGCGAGCGTCCGACGGCACGGTGCCCGCCACCACGATGGCCGACAGCCGGGCCTGACAGCGCAGCATCCGACGGCACGCTGGCCGGCGGCACGGAGACCGACGGCCGCGTTCAGCATCCAGACGAAGGAGAGCTCTGATGACCGTCCCTGCTCAAGAGCGGTTGGCGCGGGCGTTGTTGACCGCTGTGGCGGAGCCCGGTGATGAGCGCTTAGGCCGCCTGGTCGGCCTGGCAGGAGCCCAAGGCGCGATCGAGGCGATACGGGCCGGTGAAGCGCCCGACGGCGACGACGAGACCGAACTCCGACGGCGGTTCCCCGCCTGGCGCGCCCGGCTGTCCGAGGCCGACCCCGAACGCCTTCTGGCCGGCTGCGAAGAGCAGGGCGGGCGGCTGCTCTGCCCGGGTGACGCCGAGTGGCCGTCCCAGCTCGACGATCTCGGGGCGGCCCGGCCGTACGCGCTGTGGGTCCTCGGGGACCAGGATCTGCGGTTCGGCTGCCTGCGTTCGGTCGCGCTGGTCGGTGCCCGTGCCGCATCGCCGTACGGAGTGCACGTCGCCGCCGAGATGGCGGCCGAACTGGCGGACAACGGCTGGACCGTGGTCAGCGGCGGCGCCTACGGGATCGATGCCGCCGCGCATCGTGGTGCGCTCAGCGGCGACGGGACCACGGTGGCGGTGTTCGCCTGTGGAGTGGATGTGACCTACCCGAGTTCGCATTCGGCGCTGTTCGCGGAGATCGCCCAGAGCGGGCTGCTGGTGAGCGAGCTCGCGCCTGGAGCGACGCCGACCCGTCCGCGTTTTCTGATCCGGAACAGAGTGATCGCGGCGTTGACCCGCGGCACGGTGGTGGTCGAGGCGGCCCAGCGCAGCGGCGCCATCAGTACGGCTCGCCATGCCCGTGACCTCGGGCGTGCGGTCATGGTGGTGCCCGGGCCGGTCACGTCACCGACGTCGGCCGGCTGCCACACGATCCTGCGCGAATGGGCGGAGGCCGTCTGCGTCACTGACACCGCCGACGTACTCGACCGGGTCGGGCTGATCGGCGATGACCTCGCACCGGTACGCCGAGGCCCGGTGCTCGACCGTGATCAGCTCGGCCCGGCGGCGCGGGATGTCCTCGAAGCGCTTCCGGCGCGGGGCGGAGCGGGCGCCGCTCGCATCGCGGTGACCGCCGGCGTCGACCTCGACACCGCGCTCACCTGCCTCGGCGCGCTCGCCGCGGGCGGATTCGTCGAACGCTGCGCGAAAGGGTGGAGGCTGCGCCGTGACTCATCCCGGCCATGAGGAGAAGATGTCAGCCTTCGGGGAGCTCCAGGTCGCTCTTGGCGAGCTCTTCGACGTTGACGTCCTTGAAGGTGACCACGCGGACGCTCTTGACGAAGCGGGCAGGGCGGTACATGTCCCAGACCCAGGCGTCCTGCATCGTGACCTCGAAGAAGACCTCACCGTTGTCCGTGCTGCGCACCTGCAGGTCGACCGTGTTGGTCAGGTAGAAGCGGCGCTCGGTCTCCACGACGTACGCGAACAGGCCGACGACGTCGCGGTACTCCCGATAGAGCTGGAGCTCCATCTCGGTCTCGTATTTCTCGAGATCCTCTGCGCTCATGGCCGTTCCCCTCCCCGTACTACCGACTCAGGCGACATCCGCCCGGCCGGCGGTGCGTTCGTACTTTGACGCGTCCCAGTCGGTTTCCCCGGTGACCGGAGCATCCTCCTCCTCCGCCGAGCCCGTGACCACGCAAGTCTCTTCGATCTCCCCGTTCGCCGCGCGTGCCACGTTGATGAAAGAACGCCGATGCTCAGGACATGGACCATGCTTTCGAAGCGCCGCCGTGTGCGCTCGTGTCACATATCCCTTGTGTACGGCGAAACCGTACTCCGGATAGCGCTCGTGCAGGTCGATCATGATCCGGTCTCGTGTCACCTTCGCCACGATCGAGGCGGCGGCGACGCAGGCGGCCACCCGGTCGCCCTTGGGCACCGGGAGGCCGGGCGCCACCAGGCCGGGTACCCGGAACCCGTCGGTGAGGACGTAACCCGGCACCATGGTCAGGCCGGCCAGCGCCCTGCGCATGCCGGCGATGTTGCACCGGTGCAGCCCGATCTGGTCGATCTCCTCCTGAGGGATCACCAGCGCGGACCAGGCGGAGGCCGTCTCGGTGATCTCCGCGTAGAGGCGTTCCCGGCGGGCGGCGGTGAGCAACTTGGAGTCCGCCAGTCCTTCGAGCCGCCCGCGGCGTCCCGGCGCCAGCACGACCGCGGCGACGACGAGTGGTCCCGCGCACGCTCCCCGCCCCGCCTCGTCGACCCCTGCGACGGGACCGAGCCCGGCGCGTTCGAGCACCCGCTCGTAGGCGTACAGCCCGGCGTCGCGCCGGGGAGTGAGACCTCGGGGCCGGTGAGCCCGGACATCGATGTGCACATGACGCAGGGTACGTCGCCAACGGCCGAGCCCGCGCTCGAACACCGGCGGGAAAGGACGTCCGAAACCGAGATGGCGCAGGTGAGAAGAGCTGATCGCCCCACCCACGGCGACCGAAAGACCTGGCATATCTTTTTCAGGAAGGCGCAGAAGGAAGTGATCCGTCGTTCGGACCGCGGCCGCACCTCGATTGAACGGCAGTGCGGGCATCAAAGCCACCAGACGTTGACTTGCGCCCCATAAGGGAGGAAAACAACTCTCCGCCCCACAAAGAGACCAGGACCGGCCAAGCCACGCATGCGGTCGGGCCTGCGGCATGGCTTTGAGGATGCCCCGTGCAGGGGCTGCCGGCATTCGGCGGCCGAGTGTGTCGCCGACGGCTTCCCGGCAGGCCGGCTCGACGCGGACCGCCGTCACACGGCCGCGCGGCGGTACGCAGGGGCGGTGAGCAGCCGCTGCGGCACGCCTGACCGGACGGACGTCGCGGCCGGGCCCACGCGCGATCGTCCATCCCGGCGAAGCGGCGCCCAGCACCCGGCGTCCGGCGTCCCGGTACCCCGCGTCCGGCGTCCGGCGTCCGGCGTCCGGCGTCCGGCGTCCCCGCGCCCGGCGCCCGGCGTCCGGCGTCCGACGCCCGGCGTCCGGCGTCCGACGCGGCGAGCTGAGCCGAATGACTCTGTGCGTTACCACCTGTGCGTTACCAAGGGGACGCGGCTGAGGCTGCGCGGCCTCCAAGCAGCACACGGGATGGCTCTAGTCCAGCGAAGGCCCCCCGCGCCATACGGGATCCGGCGCCCGGTCGCCCGGCATCCGGCATCCGGTCGCCCGGCATCCGGCATCCGGTCGCCCGGCATCCGACATCCGGCATCCGACGCGGCGAGCTGAGCCGAAAGACGCTGCGCGCTGCCAAGGGGACACGGCCGAGACAGCGCCCTTCAAACAGCGCACGGGATGGCTCTAGTCCAGCGAAGGGCTCCCGCGCCATACCGGATCCGCCGTGCCTACGACTTCTCTCCGGGCGTCCGTCCGTCACGAGCGGCGGCCGGGTGGCGCGGCTCAACTCGGAGGAGGGAGTCGCCCTGGTTCGGCCGTCGACCGACGACAACAAGGCGAGGCGGCGGGCAACCGGACAGCGGAATCTGCCCGCCCTAACACGCTGTCCAGCAGGACGCGTAAGTCAGCTCGACGCGATCGAGCGACAGGCGGTCACCGGGAGCGGCGGATGCGGAAACGGCGGCGTAGGAGCGTGACCGGTATGGCGCCGATCAGGCCCAGAGCCAGTGGTGTCTCCGGCAGGACGCCGTTCTCCAAGGCCAGCCCCGGGGTGCTGAAGGTCGACGGGATCGGCAGCGTCTTGAGCCGGGACAGCGGCCAGACGACGACGAAGGCTCGGCCGATCACGCGGCTCTCCGGGATCGTGCCGCCGCCCGGGTCGCCGATGTGGCCGCGCGAGTCGTACGACACCTCGCGGTGGTCGCCCATCACCCACAGGTGGCCCGCCGGCACGGTGATTTTGAACTTGCTGTCCGACGGCCGGTTCTGCTCGCCCGTCTGCGGGTCGGTGTAGATGTAGGACGTCTCGACGAGCGGGTGGCCGTTGACGGTCACGTGGCCCTGGGCGTCGCAGCATGCCACGTGGTCGCCCGGCACACCGATGACGCGTTTGATGTAGTCCTTCTCCCCCGGCACGACCCCGAACGCGCTGCCGACGGCGTGGAGCACCTTCGACACCGGGTTCTTCGGCTGGGGGTACTGGACCTCCGGGTCCCAGGAGTCGAGCCCGTTGAAGACGACCACGTCACCGCGCTTGATGTCGCGCGTGTGGTAGACGATCTTGTTGACCAGGACCCGGTCGCCGACCTTGAGGGTGTTCTCCATCGACTGGGACGGGATGTAGAACGCCTGCACGGCGAAGGCCTTGATGACCATGGCCAGGGCGAGCGCCACGACGACGAGGATGGGGAGTTCTTTCCAGAACGACCCCTGCTTCTTCTTCCGCCCCTTGTGTGACGAGTCGTCGTCACCGGAGTCGGCCTCGTCTCCGACCAGGGCCGCATCGTCGGGCGTACCGTTCGGCTCGCGCCCTTCGTGCCTCACGCCGTCCCGGGAGTTCCCGGACAGGTCGTGGCGCGTTTCACCGGAAGTGGGCGCGGGCTCGCGCAGGCCCTGCTCGTCGTCGCTCATCATTGGGAAGCCTAATGCCCTAAGGCCGCACGGGAGGTTATCGGCCGCGTGTCGTCTCCAGCAAGGGCGCCGGAGTCATCCGAATAGAGAACTTCGCCCTGGAACGCCATTGCGCCGTCCCGGACGATTCGCAGTGCCCGTTGTACCCGTAAGGCCCCGTCGGCTCAACTCGACCTTGCCGAGACTTGACCTTCCGGAAGAGGGCGGCCCCGCGTCACGGCACCGATGACCGGAAGCGGCAACACCGCCTCCGCGGTGACGGCACTCGGTGCACCGAACGATCCCTGCGCTAAAAGCACCGATCCTCCCGAACATCGCCGTTTCCGGCGGATCACGTTCGGGAGGAGGGCTTCGTCGGAGCCGCGGTCAGTTGTCGCGCTTCTCCTTGATGCGCGCGGCCTTGCCGCGGAGGTCGCGGAGGTAGTAGAGCTTCGCACGGCGGACGTCGCCGCGGGTGACGACCTCGATCTTGTCGATCGACGGGCTGTTGAGCGGGAACGTGCGCTCCACGCCAACGCTGTAGCTCACCTTGCGGACCGTGAACGTCTCGCGGGCGCCGCCGCCCTGGCGCCGGATCACAACGCCCTGGAAGACCTGGATACGGCTGCGGCTTCCCTCGGTCACGCGCACGTGAACCTTGAGCGTGTCACCCGGGCGAAAGTCCGGTACATCCGACCGCTTCGCGGCGTTCTCGATCTCCTGGATCAGGGTGTGCATGACTGAGGTTCCTCGTGTTGGACACGCGCGCGGCACACGGTGCCACAACGCGATGGGGTCTTCTGGGAAGTCTGGGCGCGCCCAGCATGAAGCCGGGCCGACATCTCAGTGTGCCATATGTTCGCCGTCGATCGGAAAACCGGCGTCCGCCAGGGTACTCCGATCGGCGTCGTCCAGGGTGTTGCGGGCGATCAGATCGGGTCTCGTGGCGGCCGTACGGCGCAGGGCCTGGTCGCGCCGCCACCGGGCGATCGCGCCGTGGTTGCCCGACATGAGCACCGGGGGTACCTCGCGTCCGCGCCAGGTCGGAGGCTTGGTGTACACCGGGCCTTCGAGCAGCGCCGCCATCCGGCCCGGCGCGAAGGAATCGTCGCTGACCGAGTCGGCGTTGCCCAGCACGCCCGGCAGGAGCCGCGTCACCGCCTCGACGATGACGAGTACGGCCGACTCGCCTCCCGCGAGGACGTAGTCGCCGATGCTCACCTCGTCGACCGGCATCCGCGACCGCGCGTCCTCGATCACCCGGGCGTCGATGCCCTCATAGCGACCGCACGCGAACACCAGCCACGGCTCCCCCGCGTACGCGACGGCCGTCTCCTGGGTGAACGGGCGCCCGCTCGGGGTGGGCACGACCAGCCGCGGCGTCGCCCCGGCCGGGGCGATCGCGTCGAGGGCCTCGCCCCACGGCTCGGGTTTCATCACCATGCCGGGGCCGCCGCCGTACGGGGTGTCGTCCACCGTACGGTGCCGGTCGTGGGCCCAGCCGCGCAGATCGTGTACGTGGACGTCGACGTCGCCGCGCTGCCGGGCCTTGCCCAGCAGGGAGACGCCGAGCGGCGCGAAGTAGTCGGGGAAGATCGTGATGATGTCGAGTCGCATGGGGGTCTTCTCTAGTCGAGCAGACCGGCCGGCGGGTCGAGGACGACGCGGCCGGCGGGGACGTCGACGGTCGGGACGATCGCGCTGACGAACGGCACCAGCGCCTCGTCGCCACTCGGGCGGCGCAGGACCAGCAGGTCCTGGCCGTGGTGTTCGACGTCCACGATCTCACCGAGCGCGGTGCCGTCGGTGGCGACGGCGGCCAGGCCGATCAGCTCGTGGTCGTGGAACTCCTCCGGGTCGCCGCTCGGCGGGATCTCGGTGGAGTCGACGAGCAGCAGCAGGCCGCGGAGCTCCTCGGCGGCCGTGCGGTCCTCGATCCCGGCGAACCGCACCAGCAGGCGCCCCGCGTGCGTACGGACCGTCTCCACGGTCAGCGTGCCCGCGTTCTCGGTGCCGAGTGCGGCTCCGGGGGCGAACCGGGCGGCCGGGTCGTCGGTGCGCACGTCGACGCTGACCTCGCCACGGACTCCGTGTGCGCGGCCGATGCGGCCGACGGCGAGCAGCATCAGACCCCGCCTCGTACAGATCGGGCCGCCCCGTCGCGGAAGGAAGCCGAGATCCCCGGCCGCACGGTGGCAGCCGGGGATCGGACGGGCGCGGATCCTTCGCCGGGCCGAAGCGTCGGCGGCCCGGGCGCCGTGGCGCGGGCCGGGGATCCGGAGGACACCGTCAGCGCGCCTCGTTGAGGTCGAGCAGGTCGACGCGGACGTATCGTCCTCCGGCGATGGCGCTCATGACGGTGCGCAGGGCCTTGGCCGTACGGCCGTTGCGCCCGATGACCTTGCCCAGGTCGTCGGGGTGCACGCGTACTTCGAGGACCCTGCCGTTGCGCAGCCGACGTGCCCGCACCCGAACCTCGTCCGGGTGCTCGACGATGCCGCGCACCAGGTGCTCGAGCGCCTCCTCGAGCACGCTACGCCTCGCTCTTGGCTTCGGCGGCGTCCTCGGCCGGCTGCTCCTCCGCCTTCGCCTCGTCCTTCTTGGCCTTCTTCGGCGCGGCCTTCTTGGACTTCGGCTGAGTCGCCTTGCCCTCGGGCTCGTCCGCCGTCTCCTTGAGGGCGGCGGCGAAGACCTCGGCCTTGTCCGGCTTCGGCTCGGCGACCTTCAGCGTGCCCTCGGCACCCGGCTCGCCCTTGAACTTCTGCCAGTCGCCGGTGACCTTGAGGATCGCGAGGACGGGCTCGGTCGGCTGGGCACCGACGCCCAGCCAGTACTGCACCCGCTCGGAGTCGACCTCGATCAGCGAGGGCTCCTCCTTCGGGTGGTACTTGCCGACCTCCTCGATGGCGCGGCCATCGCGCTTGGTGCGGGAGTCGGCAACGACGATCCGGTAGTACGGTGCCCGGATCTTCCCCAGACGCTTGAGCTTGATCTTGACTGCCACGGGTGTGGTGTTCTCCAGATTC
The DNA here is from genome assembly GCF_050936355.1 of Actinoallomurus sp. CA-142502. Classification (NCBI taxonomy): domain Bacteria; kingdom Bacillati; phylum Actinomycetota; class Actinomycetes; order Streptosporangiales; family Thermomonosporaceae; genus Actinoallomurus; species Actinoallomurus sp. CA-142502. The sequence goes on along the minus strand of NZ_JBNJMY010000001.1, from coordinate 3,311,019 downwards.
GAATGGATGAGCGGACGGGCGCCGGGTGGGGACCTGCGCTGCCACTCGGAAGGACACGGCTCGCCCGGGTTGAGAGAGGGTCCCTGGCTGACCGCGGTTCCAGCCTGCCATTCTGCCAGACGATCGCGGCGAAGTCGCAATCGATCAGGTTCTTGTTTCCCCCGACCAACCGGCCCCGACCGACCGCCCGGTTTCTCCGGCCGCCCTCCCGAGGTCGTTTTCACCGCCGGTCGTGCGGCGAAGCAGACGATCACCGCACGATCAGCGGAATTCGGTTATTTCCCCTTCTTGGGGTCCTGCAGCTTGGACAAGTCCGGCATCTGGAAGCCCGGGGGCAGCTGTCCCGGCAGGCCGCCGCCCAGGCCGGGCGGCAGGCCCTTCGGCAGGGCGTCCTGGCCGGCGCCGCCCTTTCCGGTCGCCTCCTGGGCGCGCTTGCGCGGGTCACCGCTGCGCTGCCGGCCCTTCTTGTTCTTCTTGTTGTTGGCCTTGACCGCCTTGCGACGAGTGCCCGGCATACCGGGAATGCCCATGCCGCCGGCCATCTGGCGCATCATCTTCTGCGCGTCGAAGAAGCGGGTGACGAGGTTGTTGACCTCGGTCACGGAGACGCCGGAACCCTTCGCGATGCGCGCGCGCCGCGAACCGTTGATGATCTTCGGGTTGCGCCGCTCGTCGGGCGTCATCGAGTTGATGATGCCGCCCACCCGGTCGAGATCACGGTCGTCGATCTCGTCGATCTGCTGCCGCATCTGCCCCATTCCGGGCATCATTCCGAGCAGGTTCTTGATCGGCCCGAGCTTGCGGATCATCTGCATCTGCTCGAGGAAGTCCTCCAGGCTGAAGTCCTCGCCCGAAGCGAACTTCGAGGTCATCTTCTCGGCCTGCTCGGCGTCGAACGCCTTTTCGGCCTGCTCGATCAGGGTGAGGATGTCACCCATGTCGAGGATCCGCCCCGCCATCCGGTCGGGGTGGAAGACGTCGAAGTCCTCCAGCTTTTCACCGGTGGAGGCGAACATGATCGGCCGGCCGGTGATGTGGCGCACCGACAGCGCGGCGCCACCGCGCGCGTCGCCGTCGAGCTTGGTGAGCACGACGCCGTCGAAGCCGACGCCGTCGACGAACGCCTGCGCCGTCGTGACCGCGTCCTGACCGATCATCGCGTCGACGACGAAGAGGATCTCGTCCGGCTTCACCGCGTCGCGGATGTCGGCGGCCTGGCGCATCATCTCCTGGTCGATGCCCAGCCGGCCGGCGGTGTCGATGATGACCACGTCGTGCTGCGCGTGCCGTGCGTGCTCGATCGAGCGCCGGGCCACCTCGACCGGGTCGCCGACGCCATTGCCCGGCTCGGGGGCGTACACCGGCGTGCCGGCGCGCTCACCGAGCACCTGCAGCTGCTGGACGGCGTTGGGCCGCTGCAGGTCGGCGGCGACGAGCAGCGGCGCGTGGCCCTCGTTCTTCAGCCAGCGCGACAGCTTGCCCGCCAGCGTCGTCTTACCCGAACCCTGCAGACCCGCCAGCATGATCACGGTCGGTGCCGTCTTGGCGAACCGCACCCGCCGCGTCTCGCCGCCGAGGATGTTGATCAGCTCGTCGTTGACGATCTTGACGACCTGCTGGGCGGGGTTCAGCGCCTGGGACACCTCCGCACCGGCGGCCCGCTCTTTGATCTGCGCGATGAAGTCCTTGACGACGGGCAGCGCCACATCGGCCTCGAGCAGGGCGATGCGGATCTCGCGCGCCGTGGCGTTGATGTCCGACTCGGACAGCTTGCCCTTGCTGCGCAGTGAGGAGAAGACCGTAGTCAGCCGGTCGGAAAGCGTCTCGAACACGTCTTTGGCCAGTCCTAGGAAGCTTCGGGGATCGACCTACCACACTATCCGTTCGACCGGCCTTGGGCATGACGCTCGGCGCGCGACCCTCGTCACCGGCCGCTTCTCAGCGAAGTCCCTGGTAACGCAGCAGCCGCGGCCGCACCGCGCCGCAGGCACAGCGGGTGTACAGGAGCACGCCCTCCGACGTGAGGTGACGTGAGACGACGGTGTACGGGGGTTCCTGCGGGCTGCCGCATCGGTGGCACCGGTTCATGCCCGCCAGTGTCGGCCGCGCCTACAGTTGAGGTCCAGCTCATCTTTTCGCCCATGACCGTGTGAGGAAATCGCATGATCGAGTCGATCGACCTGCGGCGCCTCCAGATGCTGCGCCTCGTGCACCGCCACGGCACGGTCACCGCGGCCGCCGACGTGCTCCACCTCACCCCGTCCGCCGTCTCCCACCAGCTGCGCCAGCTCGCACGCGAGACCGGCGTCGCGCTGCTGGAGCCCGACGGCCGGCGCGTGCGCCTCACACCCGCCGGCCGCGTGCTGGTGGCCCACGCCGACGCCCTGCACGCCGGCTGGGAGCGGGCGCGTGCCGAGCTGGCCGCGTACGCCGACGGCAGCTCCGCGTCTCTGCGCATGTGCGGGTTCCCCTCCGCGGTCGCGGGGCTGCTGGCACCGGCGGCGGCCCGGCTGCGCGCCGCGGACCCCGGGCTGGCCGTCCACGTGGCGGAGGAGGAGCCGGCCGACGCGCTGGACCGGCTGCTGGCCGGGGAGACCGACATCGCCGTGGCCGTCCTGGGCGGGGCGACGCTGCCGCTGGACGACGCGAAGTTCGGCCGCCGCCCGGTGCTGGCCGAGCCGTTCGACCTGATCGTGCCCGCCGGCCACCCGCTGGCGGGGCGGGAGGAGACCGCCCTGGGGGACGCCGCGGACGAGCCCTGGGTACTGGCCGCCGCCGGCAGCTGCGACCTGTACGAAGTCGCCGTCACGGCCTGTTCGTCCGCGGGCTTCACGCCGCGGGTCGCGCACCACGCGCGCGACTACACGGCGGTCTCCGCCCTGGTCGCCTGCGGGCTCGGCGTCGCTCTGATCCCCCGTACGGCCACGGTGCCCACCCGGCACGCGGTCGCCCGGCTCCCGCTGCGCGACGCGCCCACACGCCGCGTCCTGGCGTGCGTCCGGCTCGGCAGCGACCACCGTCCCGCGATCGCGCGGGGCCTGGCCGCGCTGGAGGAGGCCGGCCGGGATCTCGTGTCACTGCCGGAAGGGCCGGATCGGCGGTGAGCCGGCCGGCGGTGACGTACGCCGACGGCGACTCGCGGACCAGGCCTGCCCCGCGGTCCTCCCCTCGGTCCCGGCGCCACGACCCGCCCGACGCGGGTACGGTCCGGACGGCCGTCGGGCACGATCGGCGGAGACCCGTGCGAGGCGGGCCCCGGCGACGCGGTGGTCGTGCCGCCGGGGTCCCGCTCGCGCTGGGCGACGACGGGTCTCAGCACGCCCGGCCGGTGGTGTGCACCTCGGTGAACGGGCGGACCGTCGTGCCGGCCTGGTCGGAACGGCTCAGCCGGTGTAGAGGACCGCGGTCGGCGCGGCCTTGGTCAGCGTGGCCGGGGTCGCGCCGGACAGGAATGACTGCTGCGGCTCGTCGTCACGGCCGAGGAAGAACGCCCGGTTGACCGCCCGCACCTCGATCGTCGAGCCCGGGTCGGCGGCGGAGGTCGGCACCCGGATCGCGGTGATCTCCGCGATGTCCGACGATGTCGTGCCGGGCGGGAGCTGCACGGTCGTGGCCGCCGGCACGTCACGCTGGATCGACCGGTCCGGGAACAGGTGGTCCGAGCGGTACAGCGTCGGGTCGCCCTTCAGCCGTACTCCGATGGACAGGCCCACCCAGTCGGTGGCTCCGTTCGGCGGGTTCGCGGTCACCTTGCGGACGACCAGGTAGAGGTAGTCGCGCGGGTCGGCGATGGACGTCGTGGAGGAGGTCGGCGGGTCCGCCTCCACCTTGCCCTCGCGACGCGACTCCGCGTCGGACACCCAGTACGTCCACGGGTTGCGGTCCATGATCTGCTCACGGGCCTCAGTGGCCGCGTCCAGCGACGCGGACGTGGACAGGAAGAACCGCATCGGGTCGTCCACCGTGTCGCAGATGTTGTTGTTGAGCGTGCAGGTCTGCATCAGCGGGTGGTCGCCCTCGTACGTCCCGCCGAACGGCTGCGTCACGTGGTTCGGCGCCTGGATCACGGCGGTGCCCGGCACGCGGCGGCCCTGCGCGTCGACCTCGACCTGGTAGATCCACTCGATGTCGGTCGTACGGCCCCAGCGTGCCATGAGCTGCGGCGTCGACGTGCCGCCGTCCTCGTTGCTCCAGATGTAGGAGTACGTCAGCAGCCGGTGTCCCGGGACGGCCGCGGGCACGTCCTCGTGCCAGGCGACGAGCGGGGTGTCGGTGTAGGAGTTCTGGAACGGCCCGCCCCAGTCGGCCCCGTTCCGGCCGTACAGGATCGGCGCGTGCGCCAGGTCGAGGTAGGCCTGCCCGCGGCTCACCACGCGGACGGCGGTGCGGGAGACCTGGACGCGCGTGCCGCGCGACCGGTCCGCGGCGAACCGGAGCGTCAGCCGGTGCCGGCCCGCCCGCACGTGCCCGAGCGCGAACTGCCGGGTGATCGGGAACGCGGCCGGCACCACGTCGTCGGTGGCGTACCGGCCGTCGACGTAGAGCGACAGCACCGCCGACTCGTGTCCCTGGTTCGCCCAGGAGACCCCGGGCGCGGCGGCCGTCACGTCGACGAGGGCCTCGCCCGCCCGGTCGGCCCGGAACGTGAGCGTACGGTCGTGACCTCGGTCGACGGTCTTCGTCTCCGCGGCGGCGGCCGGCACGGCGGTCAGAGCGGCGGCGGACGCCGCACCTGCCAGCACGGCGGCATGGACCAGCGAAAATCTTCGCACAGGAGCCTCCCAGGTATCGCGAAACGCAAGAAGCGTCATCGCGGCCCACGGGCGCGGTCAATGATCGCGACGGAGGTTCCCGTGATCTTCACTGGCCGGTCTGGGCCAGGACACCTGTGTCAGGGACTCAGCGCACCGCGTCGAGCACGCCCGCGCGGATCGAGGCGCGCAGGCGCTCGTCGGTGACCGGGCGTCCCTCGGCGTCGACCACGTAGAAGACGTCGACGGCCTCGGCGCCGAGCGTCTCGACGCGCGCCGCGCGTACCTGCAGGCCGAAGGAGCCGAGCACGTGCCCGACGCGCCACAGCAGGCCCGGCCGGTCGTGCGCGCGCACCTCCACCACCGTCGCGGTCGCGGACGCGTCGTCGATCATGGTCACGCGAGGCGGCGGCACCGGCACGCCCTTGCGCGGGCGGTACGAGCGGGCCCGGCGTTCGAGACGTTTCTCGACGTCCAGCCGGCCGGCCAGCACGCGGCGCAGGTCGACCTCCAGCGCGGCGGGGTCCGGCCCGGAGCCGTACTCCGGCACGGCCATGAACTCCAGCAGCGCGGTCGGCCCCTCCGCGCCCTGGCCCCAGGACACCGTGCGAGCGCCGCGCACGGCCAGGCGGTGCAGGGCGAGCACGCCGGCGGCCTGCCAGAGCAGTCCGGGCCGGTCGGGCGCGACGACGGTGATCCGCGACCCGACGACGCGTACGGACCCGCCGCCGTGCCGGGCGAGGGCGAGCTGCTCCGGCGTCGGCTCGGGCGCCACCGGCGGCGGCGCGCCGGCCAGGACGGCGGCGACGCGGCGGGTGAGCTCGGCGACCAGGCCGGCCTTCCACGGCCCCCAGGCGGCCGGTCCGGTGGCCTGGCCGTCGGCGACCGCCAGCGCGGCGAGCGTCTCCAGGACGACGGAGTCGCCGACCGTCTCGGCCACCGTCTCGATCGTCACCGGGTCGTCCAGGTCGCGGCGTGTCGCGGTCTCGGGCAGCAGTAGATGGTGCCGTACGACGGCCTCCAGCACCCGGACGTCACCGTCGGCGAAGCCGAGCCGCTCCCCCAGGTCGCGCGCCATCACCGCACCGGTCTTGGAGTGGTCGCCGGGCCAGCCCTTGCCGATGTCGTGCAGGAGCGCGCCGACCAGCAGCAGGTCGGGGCGGGCGACGTCACGCGTGTGGGCGGCGGCCCGCGTCGCGGTCTCCACGAGGTGGCGGTCGACGGTGAACGTGTGCACCGGGTTGCGCTGCGGGCGGTTGCGCACGCGTTCCCAGTCGGGCAGCAGGCGTTCGATCAGGCCGACCTGGTCGAGCGCCTCCCAGACGCCGATGGCGGGCGATCCGGCGCCGAGCAGTGTCACCAGCGCGTCGCGTGCCTCCGCCGGCCACGGCACCGGCATCGGCGACGTCTCCCGTGCCAGCCGCTCGACCGTCGAGATCGCCAGCGGCAGGCCGGCCTGCGCGGCGGCCGCCGCGGCGCGCAGGACGAGCGTGGGGTCGCGCGGGTCCGCGCCGCGGGCGAGGACGACCTCGGAGTCGTGCTCGACGACCCCGTCGGCGAGGGGCCGGCGCACCGGCCGGCCGGACGGGGAGCAGAAACGGTCCACCGCCCGCCACATGTGGTCCACCGCGAACGTGACCGAACGGGCGGCCTCGACCACCGTGCGCAGGAGCACTTCGGCGTCGAGCAGGCCGAGCGCCTCGGCCACCGCGCCCTGCTCCTGCAGGACGAGGCGGTCCGCCGCGCGGCCGGTCGTCTCGTGCAGCGCGTGCCGGACGTCCAGGAGCAGCGCGTAGGCGTCCTTGACCCGTGCGGACGGCGCCGGGGCGATCCAGGCCGCCGCGACCGCCTGGATGGCGTGCACGTCGCGCAGTCCGCCGCGCGACTCCTTCAGGTCCGGTTCCAGGAGGAACGCCAGCTCGCCGGAGTCGCGCCAGCGGGCGCGGGTCATCTCCCGCAGCTCGGGCAGCCGGCGGCGCGCGTCGGAGCGCCAGTCGGCGAGCACCGTCTCGCGCACCTCGCGGGTGAGGTCCGGGTCGCCCGCGACGTGCCGGGCGGAGATCAGGCCGAGCACGGCCTTGAGGTCCTCGCGCGCGACGGCGCGCGCCTGGGCGGGCGTGCGCACCGAGTGGTCGAGCCGGAGCCCGGAGTCCCAGATCGGATACCAGACGCGGTCGGCCAGGGCCGCGACGTCGGGGCGGTCACGGTGCAGGAGCACCAGGTCGACGTCGCCGCCCGGGGTGAGCTCCTCGCGTCCGTGGCTGCCGACCGCGACCAGCGCGACGTCCGGTTCGGCGCCGACCAGCCGGGCCAGCCGGCGGTCGAGCTCGCCGGCGCGGCGCGCGCGTTCGGCGCGCAGCCGCGCGCGGGCGCCGTCGCCGCCCTGCGCGGCCGGGCCCGGCTGAGTCGTCGCCTCAGCCGGGCCGTGCCTCCCCCCGAGCGTGTCCGTCACCCTTACAGTGCCTCCGGCCCGGTCTCACCGGTGCGCACGCGCACCACGGTGTCGACCGGCACCGACCACACCTTGCCGTCGCCGATCTTGCCGGTCTGCGCGGCCTTCACGATGACGTCGACGATGTCCTCGGCGTCCTCGTCGTCGACGAGCACCTCGACCCGCAGCTTGGGCACGAGGTCGACCTTGTACTCCGCGCCCCGGTAGACCTCGGTGTGACCGCGCTGGCGGCCGTACCCGCTGGCCTCGCTGACCGTGAGGCCGTTGACCCCGAAGGTCTCCAGCGCCGCCTTGACGTCATCGAGCTTGAAGGGCTTGATGACCGCCGTGACGAGTCTCATGCCTCAGCCTCCACCTTCTTGTCGCCCGGCTCCGCCGAGCCCTTGGCGTTGTCCGCCGTCAGTGCGGCAAGGATGCCGTGTCCGCCGCCGGAACCGCCGTGCGACGTGCCGATCTCGTACGCGGTCTCCGCGTGGACGGCCAGGTCGATGCCGGACACCTCGTCCTCTTCGCTGACCCGCAGACCCATGATCTTGTCCAGCACCTTGCCGATGACGAAGGTGAGGACGAAGGAGTACACCGCCACCAGCACCACGCCGATGGCCTGCTTGCCGAGCTGGCCGAACCCGCCGCCGTAGAACAGGCCCGCCGGTCCGTCGCCCTTGGCCGGGGTGAGGATGCCGGTCACCGTCGGGGTGGCCAGGAAGCCGATCAGCAGGGCGCCCGCCGCGCCGCCGACCGCGTGCACGCCGACGACGTCGAGGGAGTCGTCGAAGCCGAATTTGGTCTTCATGCCGACCGCCACGGAGCAGAGCGCGCCGGCGATGAGGCCGAGGATGATCGCGCCGACCGGGTTCACCGAGGCACAGGCGGGGGTGATCGCGACGAGGCCGGCGACCGCGCCGGAGGCCATGCCCAGGGCGGTGGACTTCCCGTAGCGGAACTTCTCCACGATGATCCAGCCGAGCGCCGCGGCCGCGGTCGCCACCTGGGTGTTGATGAACGCCACGGACGCCTGGGCGTTGGCGGCCAGCGCCGAGCCGGCGTTGAAACCGAACCAGCCGAACCACAGCAGACCGGCGCCGAGCAGCACGAACGGCACGTTGTGCGGGCGCATCGGCTCCTTGGGCCAGCCGACCCGCTTGCCGACCACCAGGGCCAGGGCCAGACCCGCCATACCGGCGTTCAGGTGCACCGCGGTGCCGCCGGCGAAGTCGAGCGCGCCGATGTGGTCGGCCAGGAAACCGCCGTCCTTGGTGGTGGACAGGTCACCGAAGAAGAACACCCAGTGCGCCACCGGGAAGTACACGACCGTGGTCCAGATCGCCACGAACGCGCACCAGCCGCCGAACTTCACCCGGTCCGCGATGGCACCGCTGATCAGCGCGGGGGTGATGATGGCGAACATGAGCTGGAAGGAGACGAACGCCAGTTCGGGCGACGTGCCGGACGCGGAGATCAGCGTGTCCTTCAGCCCGACCCGGCCGAACCCGCCGATGAAACCGTGGTTCCCAACGTCCTTGGCGAATGCCAGTGAGTAGCCATAGAACACCCACAGCACGCTGACGATGCCGATCGTGGCGAAGTTCATCATCAGCATGTTGAGGACGCTCTTCGACCGGGTCATACCGCCGTAGAAGAAGGCGAGACCCGGGGTCATGAGAAGCACGAGAGCAGAGCTCGCCAGCAGCCAGGCGGTGTCGCCTGAATTCAACATCTTGAGAACGTCCGGCGGCATGCGGCGTCCCTTCGGGTGAGGTGGTCGATACTGCTCTGGAGCTTCGAGCAGAGCCGTTTCACCTACGGGGCATGAGTGTTTCGACGGTGTGAAACCCCGCCCGTCCATGTTTCCGACGTGTTTCGAAGTGTTACGCCCTGCTTCGTAGGCGTTCGCGGTCGGTAGCGCCGGCGTCGTGGGCCGCGCACACCGCCGGACGTACAGTGTGAGGACAAGTTCCCAGGTCATCCCTACCAGGACGGGGACCGGCAACGGTGTCTGCGGTGTCGCACCCCTCCGCCCGGTGGCGCACGCGCGGGCTGCCCGCGGAGGTGACGAGCTTCGTCGGACGTCGGCGTGAGGTGGCCGACGTCAAGCGTCTGCTGCCCGGCTCCCGGCTGGTGACGCTCACGGGTGTGGGCGGGGTGGGCAAGACCCGGCTGGCGTACCGGGTCGCCGCGGAGCTGTGCCGCGCGTTCCCCGACGGCGTGTGGCCGGTCGAGCTGGCCGAACTGGAGAACCCCGAGCTCCTCGCGCAGGCCGTCTCAGCGGCGCTCGGCATCGAGGACCACTCCGGGCGTCCCCCGCTGGAGGCGCTGACCGAGCACCTGCGGGACATGACCGCGCTGATCGTGCTGGACAACTGCGAGCACCTCCTGCCGGAATGCGCCGTACTCGCCGACGCCCTGCTGCGCGCCTCGTCCTCCGTGCGCGTCCTCGCCACCAGCCGGCAGCTTCTGGGGATCCCGGGCGAGCAGACCCTGGACGTGCAGGCGCTGCCGCTGCCCGGCGCGGATCCGGGATCGGTCGAGGCCTCGACGCGATACGACGCGGTCCGGCTGTTCGTCGACCGGGCGCGGGCCGTACGCCCCGGCTTCGCGCTGACCGAGGACAACCGCCAGGCCGTCGAGCGGCTCTGCCGCCGCCTCGACGGCGTCCCGCTCGCGATCGAGCTGGCGGCCGTACGGTTGCGGGCCCTGTCGGTCCAGCAGCTGCTCGGCCGCCTCGACGACCGGTTCCGTCTGCTCGAACGCCGTTCCTGTACGGCGGTCGAACGGCATCGGACGCTGTGGGCTCTGATCGACTGGAGCCACACGCTCTGCACGCCGGAGGAACGCCTGTTGTGGGCGCGGGCCTCGGTGTTCGTCGGCGGTTTCGACCTGGAGGCGGCCGAGGAGGTCTGCGCCGGCGACGGGATCGCCCGCGAGGAGGTGCTGGACCTCGTGGCCGTGCTCGTGGACAAGTCCGTGCTGATCACCGAGGAGACGCCGTTCGGGGTCCGCTACCGGCTGATGGAGTCGCTGCGAGAGTACGGCCGGGAGCGGCTCGCCGAGTGGGGCGGCACCGACGCCGTGCAGCGGCGGCACCGCGACCACTTCGCCCGGATGTGCGCCGACACGCTCGCGTCGGAGTCGTGCCAGCTGAAACTGCTCAGCCGGGTGAAGCTGGAGACCGCCAACCTGCGCTCGGCCATGGACTACTGCTTCGGCACGGCCGGCGACGCCGGGTACGGCCTGCGCATGGCCGCCGACCTGCGCAACCACTGGCTCAGCGGCTACCTCGGGGAGGGCCGGCAGCGGCTCGCGCAGGGGCTGGCCCTGCACCACGCGGCGGACGAGGCGAGGGGACGGGCCCTGGCGGTGGACGGCTGGCTGGCGGTCGTCGACGGCCGGCCCGACGAGGCGACCCGGTTGTTCGACGAGGCGCGGGAGATCGGCGAGCGCCTGGGGCACGGCGTGATCCTCGCCGACGTCGCCCTCCAGCAGGGGCTGCTGGCGCTGGACCGGGGCGACGCGGAGACCGCGATCACACTCTGCCGCGCGGCCGACGCGCGGCACCGGGCGACCGGCGACATCATGGGCCGCATCCGCGCGTCTCTGTGGCTCGCCGGGGCGCTCACCCTCACCGGCGACCTGGACGCCGCCGTCCGCACCGCGCAGGAGGGCATCGCGCTGTGCGAGGCCCACGCCAAGAGCCTGTACCGCGCCCACCTGCTGACCATGCTCGGCGTGGCGTTCTGGCGCCGGGGCGACACGGGCCGGGCCGGCACGCTGGTGAAGGAGAGCCTCACCTTCCACCGTGAGCTCGGAAACTCCCGTGGCATCGGCCTCAACATGGCGGTCCTCGCGTGGATCACGGCGGCGGACGGCCGGTACGAGCGGGCGGCGCGGCTGCTGGGGATCTTCGAGAGGTTCTCGCGGGAGCCGCGGTCACGGCAGGCGATCGGCGCCCAGGTGGCCGGATACCGGCATCTGCGCCCCTACCAGGAGGAGTGCGTGGCGGAGATCCGGCGCGCGCTCGGCGAGACGGACTTCGAGGCGAAGGTACGCGGGAGCGCCCGGCTCGACGTGGACCAGGCCCTCGCCTACGCGCTGGAGGAGAGCGCCGGGGACGACGTCGCGGAGGCGGCGGGACCGCCGGCCGGCGCGTGCTCGACGCCCCTGACCCGGCGTCAGACCGAGGTGGCCCGGCTCATCGGCCGCGGGCTGACCAACCGCGACATCGCCGCCGAGCTGGTGATCTCCCAGCGCACCGCCGAGGGCCACGTGGAGCAGATCATGCACCGGCTCGGCTTCGGGTCGCGCTCGCAGATCGCGGTGTGGATCAGTGAGCACGACGGCCGGAACGGCACCGAGGTGGAGCACCGGGACCGGCACCTGCGATGACGGGTGCCGGCCCCGGTGTACCTGCGATGCGGGTCCAGGGCCCGCATCGCCGGGGCGGCGTCGCGGGGGGCACGACACCGGCGTGTGGCGCTGGGGGATGGCACCACCGTTTCCCAGGGGAGTTGGACGGGACGAAGGGTGTCCCGGCGAGAGACCGGCGCCCGGCCGGCGGGCGTACGGCCTTCATTGACGACCATGCCACCGGAGCAGGCCGGGCGAACGGGGAGAAATACCCGTATAGGTACCTATTCCACCGAGCCGGTGGGTAGAGCGGCGCCGATCGGGGTACCCGCCGTGCCCCGCCGGGGCGGAGCGTCGCTCAGTCGCCGAGGATCGCCTCGACGAAGGCCTCCGGCTCGAACGGGGCCAGGTCGTCGGGGCCCTCACCCAGGCCGACGAGCTTGACCGGCACGCCCAGCTCGCGCTGGACCGCGATGACGATGCCGCCCTTCGCTGTGCCGTCGAGCTTGGTCAGCGCGATGCCGGTCACGTCGACGACCTCGGCGAAGACGCGGGCCTGCTGGAGACCGTTCTGGCCCGTGGTCGCGTCGAGGACCAGGATCACCTCGTCGACCTGCGCCTGCTTCTCGATCACCCGCTTGACCTTGCCGAGCTCGTCCATCAGCCCGGTCTTGGTGTGCAGGCGGCCGGCCGTGTCGACGATCACCGTGTCGACGCCGGCCGCGATGCCCTGCTTGACCGCCTCGAAGGCGACGCTCGCCGGGTCGGTGCCCTCGTCCCGGCGTACGACCTCCGCGCCGACCCGTGACCCCCACGTCTGGAGCTGGTCGGCCGCGGCGGCGCGGAACGTGTCGGCGGCGCCGAGCAGCACCGTACGGCCGTCGCCCACGATGACCCGCGCGAGCTTGCCGCACGTGGTCGTCTTGCCGGTGCCGTTGACGCCCACGACGAGGACGACGGCCGGCTGGGCGCCGTGCGGCTCGGTGCGCAGGGAGCGTTCCCAGTCCTTGCCGATCTGGCCCAGCAGCTCTTCCTTGAGCAGCGCGCGCACCTCGGCGGGGTCGCGGGAGCCCAGCACCTTGACCTTGGTGCGCAGGTCCTCGACGATCTGCCGGGAGGGCGCCACGCCGACGTCCGCGGTCACGAGGGTGTCCTCGATCTCCTCCCACGCCTCGTCGTCGAGCGCGTCGCGGGACAGCAGCACCAGCAGGCTGCGTCCCAGGGCGTTCTGCGACCGGGACAGCCGCGCGCGCAGGCGTACGAGACGGCCCGCGGACGGCGGCGGAAGCTCGATCTCCGGCGCCGGCGGTGCCGGGACCTCCACCGGAGGCGCCTCGACGGTCGCGGTGTCCTCTTCCAGGACGGCGGTGCCGCCCGGCGAGACGCCGCTCTCCGGCGGGGCCGGCGGAGCCTGCGGTGGCGGAGCCGTACGGCCGCGCCCACGCAGCAGGAACAGGCCGCCCGCGACGACGGCGACCACGACGATCGCGATGGCGAGGATCAGGTATTCCATAGCGTGTCCCAGTGTCGCAGAGGCTGGAGTCGGTCACCGCAATCGGGGCGGCGGGGCGGGCAGCGCGTCGTGCCCGCAATGCTCCCGCTCGACGGCCGGGCGGCGATGATGTTCCGAACCAGCAGACCAGAATCATCGGCGGTTGGTGACACCCTCAACCCACCGCTCGCTGATTCGGGGTCAGAGCGGGGCACGAACACGTAGCCGGTGAACGAACTCCCCGACGTCCGGTTCGCTGCGAATATGGTGGGACGGCAACCCCAACATGGCGAGCCGGTTCAGTGCGGCCATGACCATTTCCCCGGGCCCACAGACGAATGTGGCGGGGAAGTCCAGCACGTCGAGGGGCCCGACCACATCGGCGGCGGTCTGAGACGGCAGGTGGGAAGGATCAGCCGACACCGCGGTGATGAGACGGAGTCTCCCCGGCCCCGATGCCAGGCGTACCAGGTCGGCGCCGTCGTAGAGTTCCTGTTGCAGCCGCACACCGTGCACCAGGGTGATGTCAGGGTTTCGCGAAGTCCGCAGTGTCTCCTCGATGATCGCCTTGAGAGGGGCGAGTCCGGTGCCGCCCGCCACGCACAGCAGCCTGTTCGGCCGTGGCGCGGGCAGCGTCATCACCCCGCGCGGCGGGCCGAGGAGCAGTTGGTCCCCCACGGACGTCCGGTGGACCAGCGTGGTGCTCACCCAACCACCCGGCACGACGCGCACGTGGAACGTCAGCAGGTTGTCCCGCCGGGGGGCGTTGGCGATCGAGTACGGCCTCCAGACCCGCGGCCAGCGGCTGGTCTGGATTGTCGCGTACTGACCTGGGTCGTACGGGTAGGGCTGGTCGGGCTCGACCGTGAGAACCGCGATGTCGTGCGTTCTCTGCTCGTGGGCGACGACCCGCGCGCCCCAGTAGGGCGGTGATGTGGCCGCGTCCACTTCGGCGGCCTGAATCATGACACCGGCGATCAGATCGTAGGCCGCCAGCCACGCCTCGTCGTACTCCGGCTTCCACGCATCTCGGGCGTTGGCTCGCATCGACGCGACCAGGCATCGGCCGATGGCGGGATAATGCTCCGGCCGCACGTCGAACTTGCGGTGATCCCTCGCGAGATCGCGGAGGTACCTGGTCACCGTCGTCATGTCGTCGACGTGGAGCACAACGTAGGTGAGAGCGTTGAGCAGCCGGTCCCGCTGCGCATCCATCATCGCCGGGAACAGCGCGCGGATCGCGGGGTACCTCGAGAAGAGCAGGCCATAGAACTCCGACGCCACCTTGTCGGAGACGTCCGAGACGAGTGCCCAGCTTTCTCGGAGGACAGCGACATCCACTGTCACAGGGGCGGCGCCTGCGTACTCGAAATCGGCCTCCCCTGGGGAACGGGTGTCCGCGGAAGCGCCGGCCGATCCGGAATCGGTTCGCTGGGACTCTGCGTGCCAGCCGTCGACCTCTCCGAGGACGGCTCCAGAGCGCTCTTCGTTTTCTCCCCGGTGAAATAGCCGGAGCCAGCCGGACGGACGGACCGGTCGGCGATTTTCGCTCTGCGGTCCTCCTTCATCAGCAGCGGGATGTTCTTCGCGCAATGGATGTAAGCCTCCTCGACCCTCACGGCGATCCAACGTTCGACACGGCGCGGCGCGGTCTGCTCGTGGGGCAGGTCCCACCCCGCCGCCTCCGCGTCGCCGAGAATCTGAGCACGTCCGTTGACGTGCAGACCGACCAGGTCCTCGAAAAAATCGACCATCAATATCCCGACGTGGCCGTTCTCCACGATGTTGCCCATGCTCGCCATGACGCCATTGCCGTGATATTCGGGATAAGCGAGTGTTCGGTCATCGATGACACAGATAAAACCCGGTGGGCCGGCACGGAAAGTGCAGTCGCACTCACCATGGCCATCGGCGGTCGCGATGAATGCCATTTCCTGGCGAGCGATGAAATCCCGCATACGCGGGTTGAGATGGTCGAGTACTTGCTTGTCATAAAAAGCGGCGGCCCGAGCATCGCTGCCGAGTAGCCGCTGGAGCAGATGCTCTCCACGCGATCCAGGCCGATCTGGACCGAAGACGTGTGCCGGGTTGGCCATCACGGCACTCCTTGTCGGAACTCCCCTGACCGGGCCGGGACGCGCCCCGGCCCGGTCAGGGGTACTTGGCTGGGGCGTGCCGTGACTGACGTTCCTTGTGTGACGCCTGCAACAAACGGCCCCGACGATACCCCATTTGCCACGTTTCGGAACATTTTGTCGGCATTGTGGCCGCTTGGAGGAAAAAATCACCTTTTGGAGCACGGTAACGACGGACGGTAGTTCTCAGTGGTCCGAGCACGGAAAGCAGCCGCCTTCCCCCGGTTTCCCCGTCACGGAACGACTGTCCGTAACCGTGAGATCGCACGCGTGCTACGGCAAACAGGGGCAGCACCGACGGCCGATCCCCCTAAGAGCCTGCTTACCAGCCCTGGCGCTCTGCTCCGCGGACAGGCTCCCCGGCTCCGTGATTCCACCTTTCGCTACTCTCCGCAAGCACCCGGACCGGTTCCGCGCCTCCGCCGGCGTTCGAATTCCTGGTCAGTAGCGACCCGGCCGAATCTCGTCGGCGAGCGCCGGTTCAGGCCGGCTCGGGTTCGCGCAGGCGCTGGCTGATCACCTGGGTGACGCCGTCGCCTCGCATGCTCACGCCGTAGAGCGCGTCCGCGCCCTCCATCGTGCGTTTCTGGTGGGTGATGACGATCAGCTGCGACGACTCGCGCAGTTCTTCGAAGATGCCCAGCAGGCGCTGGGTGTTCGTGTCGTCGAGTGCCGCCTCGACCTCGTCGAGGACGTAGAACGGCGACGGCCGCGCCTTGAAGATCGCGACGAGGAACGCGATCGCGACCAGGGAACGCTCGCCGCCGGACAGCAGCGACAGCCGTTTGACCTTCTTGCCCGGCGGCCGTGCCTCCACCTCGATTCCGGTGGTCAGCATGTCCTCCGGCTCGGTCAGCGACAGACGCCCGTCACCGCCGGGGAACAGCCGCGAGAAGATCCCCTCGAACTCCCGCGCGGTGTCCTCGTACGCGGACGTGAAGACCTGCTCGACCCGTTCGTCGACCTCCTTGACGACCGTGAGCAGGTCGCGCCGGGTCTTCTTCAGATCCTCCAGCTGGGAGGTCAGGAAGGCGTGCCGCTCCTCCAGGGCGGCGAACTCCTCCAGTGCCAGCGGGTTGACCTTGCCGAGCTGGGTGAGCTGGCGTTCGGCCTGCTTGGCGCGCTTCTCCTGCGTGGCACGGTCGTACGGCTGGGGCTCGGCGTCCTCGGGGGCGTCGGGCGCCGGCGGGATGAGCTGGTCGGGGCCGTACTCGGCGATCAGTACGTCCACCTCCAGCCCGAACTCCTCCATCGCCCGCTCCTCCATCTGCTCCAGGCGGAGCCGGCGTTCGGCGCGGGCGACCTCGCTGCCGTGGGCGACGTTGACGAGCCGTTCGTGCTCGCCGGTCAGCTCGCGCACGCGCGTACGGACGGCCTTCAGCTCCTCCTCGCGGGCGGCGCGCGCCTGCTCGGCGGCCTCGCGCTCGGCGACGGCCGCGGCGATCGACACCTCGATGCGGCCCAGGGCCCGGTGCGCGCCGACGACGACGGCCTGCGCGACGCGGGCGTCACGGACGCGGCGCTCGCGGCGGTCGGCGGCGCGGGCCCGCTCGGCCCGCTCCTCCGCGGCCGCCCGCAACAGCGCGTCGGCGCGGCCGGTGATGGCGGTGACCCGCTCCTCGGCGGTACGGACGTTGAGCCGCGCCTCCATCTCCGCGGAACGCAGCTCCTGGCACCGGTCGGCGAGCTCGTCGCGGCGGAACGACGCCTCGTCGTCCTCCTCGACCGGCTCGGACTCGGCGGCCTCCAGCCGCTCGCGCAGCCGGACGCGTTCTTCGGCGTCACGCTCACGTGCCTCCTCCGCGGCCCGTACGGACGCGGAGAGACGCTCGGCCTCCTGCCGGGCGGCCTTGGCCGCCGCCTGGAGCCCGGCGATGTGCTTGGCCTCCTGCGCGGCCTCGGCGGCCACCTCGCGGAGCCGGGCGCGTACGCGGTCGAGGGCCGCCTGGGCGCGGTTGACGCCCGTCTGCGCCTCACCGACGGCGGCCTGGGCCGCCTCCAGCACCGCCTGGGCCCGCTGTTCGGCCTCCACGGCCTCGTCGAGCGCCTCGGCGGTCCCCTCGGCCTTCTCGCGGGCCGCCGCGAGCCGCTCGGCGGCCTCGTCGCGGGCGGCGCGCATCTGCAGCGCGCTCTGCCGGCCGCCTCCCCCGCCCAGCGCCCAGTGCGCGCCGAGCAGGTCGCCGTCACGCGTGACCGCCCGCAGCTCCGGCGCCCGGCGTACGAGCGCGGTGGCGGCGGCCAGGTCCTCGACGACCACGACGTCGGCGAGGAGGTGGTGCACGGCGGAGCGTACGGAATCGGCGGCGGTGATCAGGTCGGTGGCACGCCGGGCGCCGTCGGGCAGCGGGCCGCCCGCCGGCTCGGCGGCGGGGCCGTCGCCGACCACGAGGCCGGCCTGGCCGGCGTCGTCGGCGCGCAGCCGGGTCAGCGCGGACTCGGCGGTGTCGAGCGAGTCGACCGCGACGGCCTCGGTCGCGGCGCCCAGGGCGGCGGCGATCGCGACCTCGGCGCCGGGCTCGACGGACAGGAGGGAGGCGAGTGTGCCCAGGACGCCGTCGATACCGGCGGCGAGCAGCGCCTCTCCCCCGTCGGCCGCGCTGCCGAGGGTCAGGTCGAGCGCCTCGACCCGCGCCTGCAGCGCGGTGGCCTCCTTCTGCGCGGCCTGGTCGGCGCCCCGCGCCGCGCCGACGCGCTCGTGCGCCTCGCGTACGGCGCGACGAGGCTCCTCGACGGCCTCGCGGGCCTGTTCGGCGGACTCCTTGGCCTGTTCGAGGACCTCTTGGGCGCGCTCGTGCTCGGCCGCCAGCTCGGGGTCCTCGGCCGCCTGGGTGTTCTGGGAGGAGTACTCCTCTTCGGCGATCCGCGCGCGCTCCTCCGCGGCGGCCCGTGCCTCCGTCAGCCGGCCGATCTCCGCCTCGGTGGCCTGCGTCTTGCTTTCGAGCGCGCCGACCTGCCCGCGCAGCCGGGCCAGGCCCTCCCGCCGGTCGGCGGCGGCCCGCGCGGCGGCCTGCAGGCGGCGCTCCTCCATCTCCAGCGCGGACTCGGCCTCCGACCGCTCCCGTACGGCCTCGGCGAGCACCTCCTCGACCGCCTCCAGCCGCTCGGCGAGGACCTCTTCCTGCTCGGCGATCTCCGCGGCCTCGCGCTCCATGTCCTCCGGGTCGCGGCCCCGGCGGTCCTCCTCCTGCGCCTCGGTGGCGTGGCGGTGACGCTCGGCGGCGACCTCCCCGACGCCGCGCAGCCGCTCGCGCAGCGACGACAGGGAGTACCAGGTCTCCTGGGCACGGGTCAGCACGGGCGCCTGCGCGGCCGCCTCGGCCTCCAGCTCCGCCTCGCGCTGCTGGGAGGCGGCGAGGGCCTCCTCGACGGCGATGTGCCGCTCGCGTACGGCGGCCTCGTCGACGGCCTCCTGCTTGAGCCGCGTGCTGAGCGTCACCAGGTCGTCGGCCAGCAGGCGTACGCGCGCGTCGCGCAGGTCGGACTGGATGACGGCGGCCCGGCGCGCGATCTCGGCCTGGCGTCCCAGGGGTTTCAGCTGGCGCCGCAACTCGGTGGTGAGGTCCTGGACGCGCGTGAGGTTGGCCTGCATCGCGTCGAGCTTGCGGAGGGCCTTCTCCTTGCGCTTGCGGTGCTTGAGGACGCCGGCCGCCTCCTCGACCATGGAGCGGCGGCCCTCCGGCCCGGAGTGCAGCACACGGTCGAGCTGGCCCTGACCGATGATCACGTGCATCTCGCGGCCGATGCCGGAGTCCGACAGCAGTTCCTGGACGTCGAGCAGGCGGCAGGTGTCGCCGTTGATGGAGTACTCGCTCTGCCCCGACCGGAACATCAGCCGGCTGATCGTGACCTCGGTGTAGTCGATCGGCAGGGCACCGTCGGTGTTGTCGATCGTGAGGAGGACCTCGGCACGGCCGAGCGGCGGGCGCGACGAGGTGCCCGCGAAGATCACGTCCTCCATCTTGCCGCCGCGCAGCGACTTGGCGCCCTGCTCGCCCATCACCCAGGCGAGCGCGTCGACGACGTTCGACTTCCCCGAGCCGTTGGGCCCGACGACGGCGGTGATGCCCGGTTCGAGACGCAGCGTGGTCGAGGACGCGAAGGACTTGAAGCCGCGCAGCGTGAGGCTCTTCAAGTACAAACGTCCACCGATCCTTTCCCCGACCGACTCGGCACGGCCCGGGAGTTCTGCGAGGGGTTCACCGGGCCCGGCTTCTGCGCACCATACCGGCCGGAAGCCGTCTCACCGGCATCTGACATCCCCAAATGTGCCATGAACCCTCGTGGTTCGCGGGGCTCTGCGGGAAACCGCCGCGCCGCCACGGGCCCCGGGTTCTCGGGGGCTGTCGCGGTACGGCCCCTTGGGGGCCGCGCCGGACATCTTCGTCGCGTGCCGTGGATCGGGCCGAAATGGTGCGATCTTTGCCCGGACGCCTTATCCCGGCGCCACATTTCCCTTGCCGTACGGCGTCAGGTCGAATTCACCCGACCGTCGAACAGGGTCCTGACCTGGGGAGATCGTGATCGGGCATACATTTCCGAACTGATTGCCTCCCCGTACGAGACGAGGAAGAAGCTTGGGGCGAGCGCGGCCGCCGACAATTTCCGGGCAACAAAAAGGGACGTCACGATCGACGTCCCTTTTACGGAGCGGCCTGACCCCCTAGGTCAGCGCCGGTTCGCGGTCGTTGGCGCTCAGCGCCATGACTTCGTTGTCAGCGACCGCCGCGAGCGCGTCGTTCTCGGTCTGGAGCCGTACGAGTTCGGCCTCCAGGTCACGGACACGTTGCTGAAGGCGCCGCATCTCCGCAACCATGCGGGGGTCCGGACCGCCGACGTGGCCGAGTAGAGCCTTCGCCATGATTAAGGGTCCTCCACGCTGAGTGACCAGCAGGAATGATCGCGCACATGAGAGCCGAATAGATGCGCGTAACAACTAGGGTCGCACCGGCGCGAGAGCCGGTCAAGACGGATGTCACAGACGCGTAACAACCTGTCTATACGAGTTTAGCAGACTTCCGGGGACGATCAGCGTTCGATGAACCCGTTAAGATCCCCACGGGGTTCGCTCCACCGTTCGGCGACGCCTGTGACCATTCCCGGAGTGCCGCCGCCGCGCAACAGCGCGAGCAGATCGTCACAGGCCGTGCGCGCCCCTTCGGCGATCACTTCGACGCGCCCGTCGGCCAGATTGCTCGCCGAGCCGGCGAGGCCCAGCTCAAGCGCCCTGGAACGTACCCACCAACGGAACCCGACGCCCTGGACGCGACCGCGGACCCACGCGGTCAGCCGTGTCTGCTCATCCACCCTCCGGGATCCTAGTCACGTCGACGGAGCCGATCACGCACGGACGCCCACGGGGCGCGAGAGCGGATTGGAACGATCCCGTACAGCCGCCTGACCGGCGATTTCGCCGACTGTAAGCGGGGTTTCGTCCGGACCGCCGGCCAGGACGGGCCGTCGATTAGCACTCCGGGCGAAACCCGGCAACCCGTCCGGCCGATGCCCCGTGACCGGACCCGGACGCCCGTACCGGGCCGCCCGGAAACCGCTTCTTGATCGACGACACTGGTTCCGGCGGTTGTGGGCCGAAGGCTCAGTAGCGGGCTCGGCGGGGGCGGGGCTGGCAGGTGGGGCAGGTGTAGGAGGAGCGGTTCATGAACGCGTCGCGGCGGATCGGGTCGCCGCAGCGTGGGCATGGCTCGTCCTCGCGGCCGTACGCGTTGAGTGATCGTTCGAAGTAGCCGCTCTCGCCGTTGACGTTGACGTACAGGCTGTCGAAGGACGTGCCGCCCGCCAGGAGGGCGGCCTCCATGACCTCGCGGGCGGCCGCCAGCACGCGCATGGCCTCCGAGCGGTTCAGGGTCTCCGTCGGCCGGGCCCAGTGCAGCCGGGCCCGCCACAGCGCCTCATCGGCGTAGATGTTGCCGACGCCGCTGATCAGTGACTGGTCGAGCAACGCGCGTTTGATGCCCGTGCGGCGTCTCCGCAGCGCGCGGAAGAACGCCTCCTCGTCGAACGCCTTCTCCAGAGGGTCCGGGGCGATGTGCGCGATCGGCAGGGGCACGCCGTCGGTCGTCTCGGTCAGCATGAGGTGGCCGAACGTGCGCTGGTCGATGAACCGCAGGTCCGCCCCGCCGTCGGTGAAGGTGAACCGCGCGCGCAGGTGCTTCTCGTACGGCCGGTCCGACTCGCCGACGATCAGCTGGCCGCTCATGCCCAGGTGGGCCAGGAGCGACTCGTCGTCGCCGACCGGCAGCCAGAGGTACTTGCCGCGCCGGCACGCGCCGGAGACCACGCGGCCGGTCAGGCGGGCGGCGAGGTCGGAGGGGCCCTCGGCGTGGCGCCGGGCCGCGCGCGGGTGCAGGACCGTGGCGGACTCGATGGTCCGCCCCGCCACCCAGCGTTCGACGCCCCGGCGTACGACCTCGACCTCGGGCAGCTCGGGCAACGACGGCCTCCTATTCGGGGCGGGTCGCGGACTGCTCGCGGATCGCCGTCCACGCCGCCTCGGCCGCCTGCTGCTCGGCCTCCTTCTTCGAACGTCCCTCGCCACGGCCGTACTCCACGCCGCCGACCGAGACGACGGCACGGAAGCTCTTCTGGTGGTCCGGGCCGCTCTCCTCGACGTGGTATTCGGGCACGCCGAGTTCTTCGGTGGCGGTCAGCTCCTGCAGAGAGGTCTTCCAGTCGAGTCCGGCGCCGAGGCTGGCCGAGCGGGTGATCAGGGCGTCGAAGAGCCGGTGGACGAGCGCGTCGGCGGCCTTCAGGCCCTGGTCGAGGTAGACAGCGCCGATCACGGCCTCGAGCGTGTCGGCGAGGATCGACGCCTTGTCGCGGCCTCCGGTGCCCTCTTCGCCGCGGCCGAGGCGGATGTAGGCGCCGAGGTCGAGCTGGCGGGCGACGCCGGCGAGCGCCCGCATGTTGACCACGGCGGCCCGCAGCTTGGCGAGCTGGCCCTCCGGCAGGTCCGGGTGGCCGCGGAACAGGGTGTCGGTGACGATGAGGCCGAGCACCGAGTCGCCGAGGAACTCCAGGCGCTCGTTGGTCGGCAGGCCGCCGTTCTCGTACGCGAACGAGCGGTGTGTGAGAGCGCGTTCGAGCAGCGCGGGGTCGGGGGCCACGCCGAGGGCGGCCTCGAGTGCGCTGCGGTCGGTCACCGAGTGATCGGACTTCATGCTGTCCTCCCCGGCTGGGAGGCGCCATTGACGGGATTCACGATGTTTCCTCCGCGGAAGGTTCCGCGAGGGCGAGGTGCACGCCGGGTCATCCCCCGGCGTCCGCCACGGCCTCGGGCGAGTCTTCGTCGCGAGACGGGCGGGGGCGGCTCGCCGCCGCCCCCGAGAACGTCGTCAGAGACTGTCAGAGGCCTCGTGAAGAGGCCCGGACAGGCTCTCAGGCCACGTCGATGACCTGACGGCGGTTGTAGGTGCCGCAGGTCGGGCACGCGGTGTGCGGCAGCTTCTCGTCGCGGCACTGCGGGCAGCGCACGAGCGTGGGCGCCTGAGTCTTCCACTGCGAGCGACGGTGCCGCGTGTTGCTGCGCGACTTCTTCCGCTTGGGTACGGCCACGTCAGCCCTCCTGGTCTTCTTGTCGTTGATCCAACATGCCCTGCAATGCCGCCCACCGGGGGTCGACGGCGTCGTGGTGGTGATCCGGCTCGGCGTCGGCCAGCCGGACCCCGCAGTCCGAGCACAGTCCGGGACAGTCGTCCCGGCACAGTGGGGACAGCGGCAGTGCGAGCACCATCGCGTCCCGGACGACCGGCTCGAGATCGATCAGATCTCCCTCGAGACGGCGTTCGTCGTCTCCGGCGTTCTCGCCGGAGCGAGTGTCGTCGTAGACGTAGAGCTCCTGGAACTCGACCTCGATCGACGAGGTGAGCGGATCCAGGCAGCGCGCGCACTCTCCGGAGAGAGCGGCCCGCGCCGTACCCGTGATGAGTACGCCCTCCAACACCGCCTCGAGCCGGATGTCCAGCTCGACGTCGGCGCCCTCGGGAACACCGACCATCTCGACGCCGAGATCCGCCGGAGCCGGCACGGTGTAGGAGTCCTTGCGCATCGATCCCGGCCGGCGCCCCAGCGTGCGCGTGTCGATCACGAAGGGGTCGCGGGGATCGATGCGTGTCAGGTCGTTCCTGCTTCCGTGAGGCATGGCGCATCACCGCCGTCGGGCAAGGTCGATTGGTTAGGTTACCGAACGCGGGCCCGCATCCCCAACTCGGCGGTGGTTCAGCCGCCGGTCAGGACTCCGCGAAACGGCGGGCGAGCCGCTGCTGCACGGACTCGGGCACCAGTCCGGACACGTCTCCACCGTACTGCGCTATCTCCTTGACGAGGCTGGATGACAGGAAGGAGTAAAGCGGATTGGTGGCCATGAACATCGTCTCGACGCCGGCCATCTGGTGGTTCATCTGGGCGATCTGCAGCTCGTAGTCGAAGTCGCTGACCGCGCGCAGGCCACGGACGATCACCGGGATGCCGCGCTCGCGGCAGAAGTCGACGGTCAGCCCGTGGAACTTCTCGACGGTGACGTTGCCGTACTCCTTCGTGACCTCGCCGATCATGTCGACGCGCTCTTCGACGGTGAAGAGACTCTTCTTGGAGATGTTGATGAGTACGGCGACGACGACCTCGTCGTAGAGGCGCGACGCGCGGCTGATGATGTCGAGATGCCCATTGGTGACGGGGTCATAGGAACCCGGACAGACAACACGGCGCACGAGGTGAGTCCCCTCTGCAGGAAGTCGTCAGTGGCCTGCGGCGTGACCGTACCAAAGCGTGCCCTCACCGTAACGACGGGCCCTGCTCTCGGTATACCCGGACGGCCAGGTGACAGGCGCGCCCCGGGTGGCGCGTTCGACGGCGACGAGGGCGCCGGGCGCGAGCCAGCCGTTGTCGCGCAGCGCCTCGAGCACGAGCGTCACGGTGTCGTCGGCCACGGCGTACGGCGGGTCCGCGAAGACCAGGTCGTACGGCTCCGCCGGAGGCTGCCGCAGCACCCGCTCGACGCGGTCGGCGACCACTTCGGCGCCGGGCAGGCCGAGGGCCTCGACGTTGGCCCTGATCACCCTGGCTGCGCGCGGCGACGACTCGACGAGGAGGACGTGGGCGGCGCCGCGGGACAGCGCCTCCAGACCGACCGCGCCGGACCCGGCGTACAGGTCGGCCGCCCGCAGGCCGTCGAGGTCGCCGAGCAGCGAGTGGACGGTCGCGAACAGTCCTTCCCGCGCGCGGTCGCTGGTCGGCCTGGTGTCGCGGCCGGTGGGCACGGTGAGCCGCCGGCCGCCGGCGGTTCCTGCGATGACTCGGGTCACGCACTCAGTGTGGCCCAGCGGGCCGGCCTCCCGGTTCACCCGCCGACCACGGAGCGCTGTGAATTATTGACAGATCGCCGTCAAAGCAATTTTAAAAAGCTACTTGTCGTGACAAACTAATCGCTGACCGTACGGCAGGCGCTCCTCGGGCCTCCCTCCCGAGACATGCGGTGATGGGGGCGTCACCTCCGCGGACGGCCCTCCCGACCTGGAGATCCCTGTATGCGAAAACGCACGAGACTGGCCACGACCGCCGGTGTGACGGTCCTGGGCTTCACCGCCATGAGCGGCATGGCCCAGGCCGAGACCGGCGGGCCGAACCTCTCCCTCGATCTGCCCGGCCCGCTGGGCAAGACCGTCGACGGCGTGACCAAGACCGTCGACGGGGTGGTCAAGCAGACGACGTCCGGCACGCGGAGCTCCGCGAAGCCTGCCCTCCGGGTGGACCTTCCGGTGCGCGTACGGCTGGGCGCCCCGCAGCGGTCCGGCGGCGGCGACAAGCCCGGCCACTCCGGCCCCGAGCTGAAGGCGGGCCTGAAGACGTCGGTCAAGGCGTCGACCGACGGCGTCCGGGCGAACGTGAGCCTCCACCTGTGCGCCCACCCGCCGCAGCAGTGCGGGCCGGTGCCGGCTCCGCCGAGCCCGATCCCGCCCGGTCCGCCGACGCCGCCGCCGGCCCCGCCGGTCGGCAACCCCACGCCGCCGGAGGCGGCCCCGCCCGGCGCCGCCGCTCCCGCGACGAACGCCCTGACGGTCGTCGGCGGCTCCCTGCCGTTCACCGGCGGCCCGATCGGGGCGCTCGCGCTGCTCGGCGCCACCGCCGTGCTGACCGGAGCGGCCGGCGTCGCCGGCTCCCGCTTCCGGTTCGGCCGCGACGCCTGACTCAAGCCCTGAGACAGGCCCTGAGGGCGTCCCCGCATGCGACGGGGGCGCCCTTCGGCGTTCTCGGCGGCCTTAGGTGTACTCGCGCTCGATGCCGTCGAGCAGCCAGCGCAGCCCCTGTTCGAAGTCGGACTCGGCGGCCTGGACGTCGCCCCGGAGCAACGGCGCGATGCTCGTGAACTCGCCGCTGTCGATCAGCTCCCGCAGGTACGGCTGGAAGGCCGACCAGCGGTCGGCCTCGTCGGGGCCGGCGCGACGCGTGATCTCGCGTTCGCGTGCCTCGCGGGCGGTGAAGCCGAACATGTAGTCGTCGACGGCCTCCATGACCTTGAGGGCCTCGCGCGGTTCGAGCTTGAGGCCGGCCAGGGCCCCGAGCGCCTGGTCCAGGTGACGTAGGAGGTTGGGCCCGACCATGGCGTGCGCCCGGTGTTTCGCCATGTCGACGATCCAGGGATGCCGGAGGCCGACCTCTCGCTCGCGCCGGGCGATCACGGTGATCGCCTCCCGCCAGCCGGAGGGCAGCTCGTCGGTGATCAGCACCTCGCCGGCCACCTGGTCGGCCATGAGGTCGAACAGGTCGTTCTTGCTGTCGATGTAGGTGTAGAGGCTCATCGTGCGCGCGCCGAGCGCGGCCGCGACCCGGCGGATCGACACGGCGTCGGCGCCCTCGGCGTCGGCGATCTCCATGGCCGCCTCGACGATCGCCTCACGGGTGAGGGTGCTCGCTCGCCGCCCGCGCTGACGTGCCCAGATCGGCACGTGCTCGTCGTCGCGCTCCCCTTGCTCACCGGTTCCGGATGTCACGCTCGGGATCGTACCCGTACGCCGTAGCACCTCTTCGATACGCCGTACGAATAACCGATACGCCGTACGGCCAAGGTGCTACGGTGTACGGAGAATCGATACGCCGTACGGACCTCATGGAGGCGGGATGACGGCACGATCCGGCCGGCCGGCGGAGACCGGCCTCGATCCGGAACTGCGGCGGCTGGCGGTCGTGGTCGTGCTCGGCGCGATCATGACGATCCTCGACTCGACGATCGTCAACGTCGCGGTCAACACGCTCGGCCGCGACTTCCACACGTCGCTGTCCACGATCCAGTGGGTGCTCACCGCGTACACGCTGGCTCTCGCCGTGACGATCCCCGTCACCGGCTGGGCGGTCCGGCGCTTCGGCGGCCGGACCATGTGGATCGCCTCGCTGGTGCTCTTCATCACCGGCTCGGTGCTGTGCGGGGCCGCCTGGTCCGTGGGCAGCCTGATCGCGTTCCGGGTGGTCCAGGCCGTCGGGGGCGGCATGCTGATGCCGGTCGGGCAGACGATGCTGGCCGCCAAGGCGGGCCCGCGGCGGATGGGCCGGGTGATGAGCGTCGTCGCGGTGCCGGCGATGCTCGGCCCGGTGGTCGGGCCGGTGCTCGGCGGGATCCTGGTCGACGACCTCGCGTGGCGCTGGATGTTCTTCATCAACGTCCCGGTCTGCGCGGTCGCCCTCGCCGCGGCGTTCGCCTGGCTTCCCGCCGACACCGAGCGTGTACGGGACGCGCGCCTCGACATGCTCGGGCTCGTGCTGCTCTCCCCCGGTCTGGCCGCGCTGGTGTACGGGCTCGCGCAGGCCGGCGGCGGGCACGGGGTGAGCGACCCTCGCGTGTACGGGTGGGTGGCGGCGGGCGCCGCGCTGATCGCCGCGTTCGCCGCTCACGCGCTGCGGCGACGCGAGCGCGCGCTGGTGGACCTGGGGCTGTTCCGCGACCGTGCCTTCACGACGTCCGTCACGGCGATGTTCGTCTACGTCGCCGCGGTGTTCGGCGTGATGTTCACCTCACCGGTGTTCTTCCAGGCCGTGCGCGGCGACACGCCGCTGCGCGCCGGGCTCCTGCTCGCCCCGATGGGCATCGGCGCGATGATCACGATGCCGGTCGCCGGACGCCTGACCGACCGCGCCGGGTCCCGGCTGCCCGCCCTGGCCGGACTGGTCCTCGTCCTGGCCGGGCTGGCCTTCTTCACCCGGCTCGACGCGCACACCGGCACGCTCGCGCCGGCTCTCGCGATCTTCGTGGTCGGGCTGGGACAGGGCACGATGATGCCCTCGCTGATGGCCGCGGCGTACCAGCGGCTCGATCGCGCGGCGGTCCCGGCCGCCACGGCGGCGAGCAACATCGTGGTCCGCGTGGGCAGTTCGTTCGGCGTCGCGGCGCTGGCGGTCGCCCTGCAGATCTACCTCCGGCGCGGGTTCCCGGCCACGGGCGGCAGCGTCGCGTCGGCCGCCGCGGTCCGTACGCCGGACGCCCTCACGCGCCTGGCGCACGCCTTCGCGCACGGCTTCTGGTGGGCCCTGGCCATCGCGGCGGTCGCGCTCGTCCCGATCGCGCTGATCCCCGGCCGCCCCCGCGACGGTCTCTCAGTAGTCGAGGGCGACGGCGCCGTCGCTGAGCCGCTCGACGACCGCGTCTAGGTCCTCGGCGTGGATGAGGGCGCCGCGCAGCCCGTACACGAACGCGGCGCCCTCGAACCGCTCGGCGGTCCGGCGCATGCGCTCGGCCTTGCCGGGGTCGTCGCCGATGAGGTCCTCCGCGCCGGGCACGTCCACGACCAGGAAGGGCCGGGGTCCTTCGTCGGCGATGCGCAGCCGCGCCACGCGCTCCCAGGGGACGAAGACGTCGTAGCCACGGCGGGCGAAGACCCGCAGCCGCAGGCCGTCGGCGGTGAAGACGGGCGGGTCGCGCAACAGCCGGAACTCACCGCGGGCGAGCACCGCCATCACGGCCGCGGAGGCGAGCAGTCCGAAGGCGAGCACGGGGAAGAAGACGAACACGATCGTGGTGGAGGGTTCGCGGGAGAGCCGGTTCATCGTGGCCACGAGGTACCCCACCATGACCAGGACGACGAGGGCCCCTGCGGCCGAGACGGCCGCGACCGTGGCGGTCAGGTACGCGGGCGCGGCGGCGACGGGAAGCCGGAAGTCGCTCTTCTGCTCCACTGCGGGAGGGTATCGGCAACCGTCCGTTCCCTGCCATGCCCCGCGCCGACGATCACTGAATCGGTAGCCGGCTCAGCGCGAGGAAGCGTTCGACGAGAGCGTCGGTGAACTCCTCCGGCACCGGATGCCCGGTCACCAGCACGCGGTAGTACAGCGGGCCGACGAGCTGGTCGACGGCGAAGTCGAGGTCGGTGTCCGGGGGGAGCTCGCCGCGCTCGACGGCCCGCTCCAGGGGCAGGCGGTCGAGGGCCCGCTGCGGGCCCAGGCACTCGGCGCGGAACCGGGCGGCCACCTCCGGGTCGTGCTGGGCCTGCCCGGCCAGCGCGCGGAAGACGGCGCCCGGGGCGGTCCGGGTCAGGAAGCGCGCCGACCGGCTGAGGTGGGTGCGCAGCCGGTGTTCGAGGTCGCCCTCGTCGGACGGCGTCAGATACTGGGCCATGTCGTCGACGAACGCCTCGATCAGGACGTCGACCTTGGAGGACCACCAGCGGTAGATGGTCTGCTTGGCCACGCCGGCCCGTGCCGCGATGCCCTCGATCGTGACGCCCGCGAACCCGCGTTCGACCAGCAGGTCGTCGGCCGCCTCCAGCACGGCCTGGCGCGCCTGCTCGCTGCGTCCGTGCCGGTTGCCATGGTGTGCCGTACGGGACGGCCCGCCCTCGCTCATGTCCGTACTCTAACGAACGCTAGACAAGACGCACCGTCGCGTCTACTCTAGCCGCCATGACGATCACCCTTCACACACCACGGGTCGACAAGACGCTCGACCGGCTGTTCGCCGAGGCGAGCCGCGACGACGAGCGCCCGGTCGGCCGCACGTCCGGCACCGCGCAGGAGCTCGCCGACGCACGCGAGGAGCTCTACATGCCGATCTCGCGGCCGGGCGGCGAGCTCCTCTACGCGCTCGTCCGGGCCTGCCGACCGGAAACCGTCGTGGAGTTCGGCACGTCGTTCGGGATCTCCACGATCTGCCTCGCCGCCGCCGTCGCCGACAACGGCGCCGGGCGGGTCTTCGGCACCGAGATGAGCGCGGCCAAGGTCGCCGCCGCGCGCGCCAACCTGGAGGAGGCGGGGCTCTCCGGCGCGACGACCGTCCTCACCGGAGACGCCCTCGAAACGCTGGCGGACGTGCCCGGGCCGATCGGCGTCGTCCTGCTCGACGGCTGGAAGGACCTGTGCCTGCCGGTGCTGCGGCTGCTCGAACCCCGGCTCGCACCCGGCGCACTGGTCGTGGCGGACGACATCGACCAGGCGAGCATGGCCGGCTACCTCGCGTACGTGCGGGATCCGGCGAACGGCTACGTCAGCGTGGCCTTCCCGGTGGAGGACGGCATGGAGGTCAGCTGCCGGGCGGCCTGACCGCCCCGGCGGCGGACCGTCAGGCC
Organism: Actinoallomurus sp. CA-142502; assembly: GCF_050936355.1. Taxonomy (NCBI): domain Bacteria; kingdom Bacillati; phylum Actinomycetota; class Actinomycetes; order Streptosporangiales; family Thermomonosporaceae; genus Actinoallomurus; species Actinoallomurus sp. CA-142502. The sequence goes on along the minus strand of NZ_JBNJMY010000001.1, from coordinate 3,281,284 downwards.
AGGGCCCAGCGCGCCTCGGCGCGCACGCCCGCGTCCGGGTCCTTCAGGGCGGCGGTCAGCGCCGTACGGGCGTAGTGGCGGTCCGCCGCCCAGGTGCCCAGCGCCCGCACCGCGCTCCGGCGGACGGACACGATCTCATCTTCCAGCACGCTCGTCAGCGGGCCGATCGCCTCACGGCTGTCCAGGCCGCCGAGCGCGGTCACGGCCCGCCGGCGCACGCGCCAGTCGGGGTCGGTCAGCGCCACCTCGCCCAGTTCGGCGGCGGCGCGGAGCGCTGCGAGGCCGCGGACGGTCTGCGCCCGTGCGGCGTCCTCACGGCTCAGGGCCCGGGCGTAGATCTCCCAGGCGGCGGCACGCATGGCGCGGACGAGTTCGGCGGCGACGGCGCGGACGTACGGGTCGGGGCCGTCGGACTCGGCGGCGACGAGGGCGCGGACGCCCTCTTCGCCGATCAGCACCTCGGTCTCGTCGATGAGGGCGTCGGCGGCGGCGCGGCGTACGCCGGCGTCCGTGTCGGTGAGGGCGTGGGCCAGCCGGTTGCCGGCCTCCTCGCCGAGTGCATGACCCACGGGCAGGTCGACGACGGTCACATGATCCTCCGGAGCGGATGTGGCGATCGGGCGCGGGGCGATCAGCGGCGACACAGCGAGCTGGCCTGCCGTCGGAGGTCGACGTGGAGGCGTGCGATCAGCGGATCTCTCCGGTACACATCCTCGATCGTGAACCAGGAAACCTCTAATGTCAATCGAATTGGTAGGGAACTCAGGCCTTCTCGAGGTACTCCGCGCGCTCCTCGTCGACGAGCGTGGCCAGCTCGGCCGCCAGCGCGGGATGGTCGCGCAGCTCCGGATCGGCCTCCACGAGCGTGGTCGCCTCGGCGCGGGCCTCCTTGATGATCTCCTCGTCGCGCAGCAGCGTGAGCAGCCGCAGGCTCGACCGCCGGCCGGACTGGCTCTCGCCGAGCACGTCGCCCTCGCGCCGCTGCTCCAGGTCGATGCGGGACAGCTCGAACCCGTCGAGCGTCGAGGCGACCGCGTCGAGGCGCTCGCGGGCCTTGGACTCCTCCACCGCGTCGGTGACCAGCAGGCACAGGCCCGCGTGCCGGCCGCGCCCGACCCGGCCGCGCAGCTGGTGAAGCTGGGAGACCCCGAACCGGTCGGCGTCCATGACGACCATGACCGTGGCGTTGGGCACGTCGACGCCGACCTCGATCACCGTGGTGGCGACCAGGACGTCCAGCTCGCCCGCCGCGAACCGGCGCATCACCGCGTCCTTCTCGTCCGGGTGCATCCGGCCGTGGAGCACGTCGAGCCGCAGGCCGTGCAGCGGGCCCTCGGTCAGCTTGGGCGCGACGTCGAGCACCGCCAGGGGCGGCCGCCGTGCGCCGTCGTCCTCCGGGCCGTCTTCGGGGACGTCGTCCGGTGAGGAGGAGGAGGAGGAGGGCTCCTCGTCGCCGATGCGCGGGCACACGACGTACGCCTGGCGCCCCTTGGCCGCCTCCTCGCGGATGCGCTCCCAGGCGCGGTCCCAGTAGGCGCGGTTGCCGGACGGCACGACGTGCGTGGCGATCGGCGAACGGCCGGCGGGCAGCTGGGTCAGCGCCGAGGTGTCCAGGTCGCCGTAGACGGTCATCGCGACCGTGCGCGGGATCGGCGTCGCGGTCATGACGAGGACGTGCGGGCGGCCGCCGGTGGCCTTCTCGCGCAGCGCGTCGCGCTGCTCGACGCCGAAGCGGTGCTGCTCGTCGATCACGACGAGACCCAGGTCGGCGAACTGCACGTGCTCCTGGAGCAACGCGTGCGTGCCGACGACGATGCCGGCCGAGCCCGAGGCCGCGTCGAGCAGGCCCGCACGGCGCGCCTTGGCGCCCTGGGAGCCGGTCAGCAGGGCGACGCGCGTGGCGTGCTCGGCGCCGCCGAGCTGCCCCGCCTGGGCGAGCGGCCCGAGCATCGCGACGATCGAGCGGTGGTGCTGCTGGGCCAGCACCTCGGTCGGCGCGAGCAGCGCCGCCTGCCCGCCGGCGTCCACCACCTGCAGCATCGCGCGCAGGCCCACGACCGTCTTGCCCGCGCCGACGTCGCCCTGGAGCAGCCGGTGCATCGGGTGGGTGCGGGCCAGGTCGGCCGCGATCTCGTCGCCGACGGCGCGCTGGCCCTCGGTCAGATCGAACGGCAGCCGCGCGTCGAACGCGGCGAGCAGCCCCCCGGCGGCCGGCGGCCGGGGCGTCGCGGCCAGCTCGGCCGCCGCGCGCCTCCGCCGGGCCAGCGCGGTCTGCAGCACGAACGCCTCGTCCCACTTGAGCCGCTTGCGCGCCCGCCCCGCCTCGGCCATGTCCCGCGGCCGGTGGATGCCCTGGTATGCCTCGGACAGCCCGATGAGCCGGTGGCGTCTGCGCACGTGCTCGGGCAGGGCGTCGTCGCCGAGGTCGGCGGCGTCGAGGAGGATGCGCACGCAGTCGGCGATCTGCCAGGAGGTCACTCCCTTGGCCGCCGGGTAGACGGGGATCAGCTCCTCGGCGAACTCGCGGGCCGCGCCGGTGAGGTCACCGCCGGCGAGCGGTTTGTACTCCGGGTGGACGAGCTGCCGCTTGAGGTGGCGGCCAGAGCCGAAGAACGACACCTTTCCGGCGAACAGCCCGTGGGTGCCCGGCGGCAGCTCGCGCTCGGGTATGTAGGCGCCCTTGCCGAAGAACGTGAGGGTGAGCAGGCCGCGGCCGTCGGTGACGGTGACCTCGAGCAGGTATCCGGGCCGCTTGCTGATCTTGCGTCCCTGGATCTTCTCGACCTCGGCCAGGACCGTGACGTACTCGCCCTCGGCGAGGCTGTCGAGGTCGGTCAGCTCACCGCGCTGGGCATAGCGCCGCGGATAGTGGCGCAGCAGATCACCGGCGGTCTCCAGGTCGAGGGCGGCGAGCCTCTTGGCCGCCTTGGCCCCCACCGCCTTGACCAGTGGCTGCTCGAAAATCGTCACGGAACCCTTCCTCCAGCCATCCAACAGCCAGGTACCGACAGTTCTACCGGCTCCCGGGCCGTGACGTTCCCGAACCGCCCCCGAGTCACTCGACGCCGATGAGCAGCGGGTAGCGCTCCTGCCCGCCCTCGTACACGACGATCTCCACCTCGGGCCTGCGCAGGTGCTCCCGTACGGCGTCGGCGAGGCCGCCGGCCGCCTCCCCGGTGATCAGTGTGACGAGCTCTCCGCCCCCGGACAGCATCCGCTCCAGGACCCGCGTCGCCACGTCCGCCGGGTCAGCGCCGATCACGGCCACGTCGTCGTCGATGAGCCCGAGTGTGTCGCCCGCACGGCAGATGCCCGCGCTCGTGACGGCCTCCTCCTCCGCCGTCTCGAGGCGGCCGAACCGCGTCGCGCCCGCCGCGCTCGTCATCGCGATCACGTCGTCGTCGAAGCGCCGCAGCGGGTCGTGCACGGCGAGCGCGGCGAGCCCCTGGACCGACGCGCGCGACGGGACGACCGCGACGCGAACGCCGTCCTCCCGTGCGCGCTGCGCCGCCGCCTCGGCGACCGCGAGGACCGCCCGGTCGCCCGGCAGCACGGCGACCTCGTCACCGGCCTGGACGATCGCGGCGGTCAGCTCGGCCGGCGACGGCAGGCCGCCGGCCTCACGGCGTACGGCACGGGCGCCGTGCTGCTCGAACAGGGCGGTCAGCCCCGCACCGAGGGTCACCGCCACGACGCCGCGCCCGGCGGTGCGCGCGTGCCGGTCCACGTGGGCCTGCAGGTAGGTCACGCGGATCCCGTGGGGACGGCCCGCGCGGACGGCCGCCTCGATCGCCGGGCCCGCGTCGTCGGTGTGCACGTGGACGTTCCACAGGCCGTCGCCGCCGACCACGACGAGGGAGTCGCCGAGCCGGTCGAGCTCGGCGCGCAGTTCGGTGACCTCCTGGTCGCCGGCGTCGAGGAGGAACATCACCTCGTAGGCGCCGCCGTCCGGCGCGCTCCCGGGCTCGCAGGACGCCGTCTCCCGGGGAGCCGTGCGGCGCGGCACCGCGTACGACTGGGGGAACTCCTCGCTGGCGACGGCGGCGAGCGTCTCGAGGATGACGCAGAGCCCGGCCGCGCCCGCGTCCACCACCCCGCTGCGGGCCAGCACGTCGAGCTGCCCGGTCGTCTCCTTGAGCGCGGCGCGCGCGTGCTCGGCGACGGCCCAGGCGACCGCGCCCGGCGCGCCGTCGTCCGGGCAGGCGTCCGCGGCCGCGCGGAGCACGCTGAGAATCGTGCCCTCGACCGGGTGGGCGACCGCCCGGTCGGCCAGCCGGGAGGCGTGCCGCAGCGCCTCGGCCGGCCGGCCTCCGCCGCCCAGGATCTCGGCCAGGCCGCGCAGGATCTGGCTGAGGATCACCCCGGAGTTGCCCCGCGCGCCGATCAGCGCCCCGTCGGCGAGGGCGCGCCAGGCCGAGGCGGCGTCCGCGTCTTCGGGCAGCCGCTCGACCGCCTCGGAGGCCGCCAGCACGGTCAGGTGGAGGTTGGTGCCGGTGTCACCGTCCGGCACCGGGAAGACGTTGAGCGCGTCGATCTCCGCGCGGGTACGGCCGAGGGCGTCCGCCGCGAGCCGGCTCCACCGCCGTACGCCCGCGGCGTCGAGAAGGTCTGCCACGCCACCTCCCATGGTCATCGTCGGCCACACGGGTGTCGGGTGGAACTCCGTCCGGCCGCGTGGCGGCCCCTAGACTTACCGGACTCCGGGCGGCTTGGGTAACCCGGCGATTCGCACCCACGGGGCGAGGTCGGCTATCCTCTACCGAAGGCTCGGTCCGGGCCTCCTTTGACGAGCGCCCGATCCCGGGCCATCCCACTCGAACCTTTGGAGCGCATCCATGGCTTCCGTCTGCGACGTCTGCGGCAAGGGGCCGGGGTTCGGCATGCAGGTCTCTCACTCGCACCGCCGCACCCCTCGCCGCTGGAACCCGAACATCCAGCGGGTGCGTGCGGTCGTCGGCCGCACCACCAAGCGCATCAACGCGTGCACGTCCTGCATCAAGGCAGGCAAGGTCACCCGCCCCACGGCGCGCTGACACCACGTTCGTCGGCGCCCCTGCGCCACCACGGACTCTGCTCTCACCGGGCAGTTGCGAACGGCCGGCCCTCCACACGGGCCGGCCGTTCGGCATTGTGTCCGAGCTCTCGACAGAACCGTTAGCCGGCCTTACCGCGGGCGATGTAGAGGTTCATGCCGGTGAAGTCGAGGGTGACGTTGTAAGGCTTGTAGAAGCAGTGGGACAAGTGGGCCCAGATGTCGATCCCCCAGGGCTGGGTGAGCGCCATTTGCGAGGTCACGTTGCAGTAGGCCTCCTTGGCGGTGGCGTCACCTAGGCGGACCTCCTTCGGGTAACAGGGGTAGGCGACGACCGGGTGGCTGTGGGCGGCGGTCTCGAGCGGGCGGTCCTCGTCGGTGCGGATTCCGAACTGCTCGGCCGTTTCCCCGGGCATGCCCGCGGCGATCTCGCCGTTCCCGCCGAGGTTCACGGCCATCACCCGTGTTCCGGAGCCGTCGATGCTGCCCGTGCTGTGCACCATGTGATCGAACGCCAGCCACAGCGGCAGGGGGGCGGCGCCCGCTCGCTTGGCCTTGGCACGTACCTTCTTGGCCGTCGCGGGGGTCGGGCGGCGCAGGATCAGCGACCGGCCCGCGTAGTCGAAAGTGGTCAGGTAGTGGTAGAAGAACCACGTGCCGATCATGCCGTCGTTGGTCACCGGGGGGACGTCTCCGCCCGACTCCAACTCCGACCACGCCACCGGCACGTTCCGCACTTCGATGTCGCCCAGCTTGATCGAGTCCAGCACTCCGTAGGACTGCCAGATGCTCTGGCCTTCGAAGTCGCTCTTCTGCTTGTACACGGGGGTCGGCCCGGCCTCCTTGGCGGTCGTCGCCGTCATCTGCAGCCACGGGGAGCCGGTGTAGAACGAGAAGTTCTTCGTCGGTCCGCCGTTGACCGAGACCTCTACCAGCGGTTCCGGGTCCATCTGCTGAAATGGCAGCTGCGCGAGGTCGCCGTTGATCTGATAAGTCTCGCCGCTGAGTGCCCCGAACCATTTGGCGTAGCCCTCGTCGCCGGTCGCTTGCCAGCATGGTGCGGCGAGGGAGTACTTGTCCTGCCGGATGTAGCAGTCGCCCAGGAGCTTGTTGGTCTGCTTGTCGCCGGGCTCCAGCTTGAGGGCCATCGTCAGGTACTTCTCGGCCTCGGGGAACCGGTTGCTCAGTAGCCCGACATAGCCGCGCTGGCGGGCCGCGTTCAGGTTCGTGGGGTCGGTTTTCAGGATCTCCTCGTACGCGCGGCCGGCTTCCTCGAACTTCCCGGCCTTGAACAGCGCGTCCGCATCACTGCTGCTGGCGGCTCGCGCCGGGGCCGCATTGCCCAGCAGCGGCGCCGCTGCGGCGGCACCGGCCACCACGGCGGCGCCCCGAAGCAGCGAACGCCGGTCCCATTCTCCGTCCTTGGCCACGGCCTTCTCCTTCTCGTGAACGCATCTTCGAAGCCGGGGCCCGATGCCATCGGCACGGACCGCTGTGGTCCGTGCGTCCACTGAAATCGGAAGAGTGTTGCGGTGGCATATGCGATTTTCGATACGCCCGCGATACAGGTGATCCCCGGCAACGCGCGGATGGCGAACGCCGGTGATCTTCCAGGTCCCGGGTCGATGGTTCCGTTCGCACGGGGCAGGATGGGAGCGTGAGAGTGGTGGCGATCTCCGACACGCACGCACCCCGGCGGTGGCGGGAATGTCCGCCCGCGGTGGCCGAGCACCTCCGTGGTGCGGACCTGATTCTGCACGCCGGTGACGTGTGCGTTCCCTCGGTGCTCGACGAGCTGGCCGCGTACGCCCCGGTGAAGGTCGTGCTGGGGAACAACGACGGTCCGGAGGTCGCCGCCTGGGGTGCGCCGGAGACCCTGGAGTTCGACCTCGACGGGCTGCCGACGGCGATGATCCACGACAGCGGCCCGGCCGCCCGGCGCACCGCGCGGATGCATCGCCGCTTTCCCGAGGCCGCGCTGGTCGTCTTCGGGCACTCCCACATTCCGCTGGACGAGACCGGCGACGGCGTCCGCGTCTTCAACCCCGGCTCCCCCACCGACCGCCGCCGGCAGCCGCACGGCACGATCGGCCTGCTCCACGTCGAGGACGGCCGCCTCCTCGATGCCGAGATCGTGCCGGTGACCTGAGCGTCGCTCGGGGCGGGGTGCGCGGTCCGGTCGTCCCCGGAGTCGTGCGTGGCCGGGCGAATCCGACCACGCGGGACCGCACGGCGTGACCGGATGACCACAGGAGGTCTCCGGGTCAGCGGCGCTGGAGCCAGCCGTGGTCGACCGGGCCGATGCCGGCGCCGAGGGGGAAGCCGTGCTCGATCGCCCCGGTGACGTACTCCTTGGCCCGCCCCACCGCGCTCACCACGTCCTGGCCGAGGGCGAGGTGGGAGGCGATGGCCGAGGCGAGCGTGCAGCCGGTGCCGTGCGTGTGCCGGTTGTCGTGCCGTTCCGCCGCGAACCGGTATTCGCGCGTGCCATCGAACAGCAGGTCCACCGGCTCTCCGGGCAGGTGACCGCCCTTGATGAGCGCCCATCGCGGTCCGAGCGCGCGTACGGCCTCGGCCGCCTCGCGCAGCCCGCTCTCGGCGACGACCTTGACTCCGGTGAGCTGCTCGACCTCCCAGAGGTTCGGGGTGACGACCGTCGCGAGCGGGAGAAGCTCCGTGCGGACCGCGCCCAGCGCTCCGGGGTCCAGCAGTGCGTCACCGTGTTTCGAGACGCCCACGGGGTCGACGACGACCGGTGCGGTCACCTCCGACAGCACGGCTGCGACCGTCTCGACCAGAACGGCCGAGGCGAGCATCCCGGTCTTCACGGCCTGGACGCCGATGTCGGAGAGCACGGAGTCGAGCTGGGCGCGCACGGCCTCCGGAGGGAGTTCCCAGTAGCCCTGGACACCGAGGGAGTTCTGGGCGGTGACCGCCGCGATGACGCTCATGCCGTGCACGCCGAGGGCGAGCATCGTCTTGAGGTCGGCCTGGATGCCCGCTCCGCCGCCCGAGTCGGATCCGGCGATCGTCAGCACGCGAGGAGGAGTCATGGGCCAAGCGTACGGCCGGGTCAGCAGGAGCTTCCGTTGAAGGAGCAGCCGGACGGCCGGGCCGCCGCACCGGTGGCGACGAAGGACACCTTGACCGACTTTCCGGGCGCGATGTAGGGATGGCCGGCGGGGTTGTCCGCGACGAGGGTGTTGCCCCGGCGGACCACCTTCACGTCCCACGCGGACAGGATCTGGGCCTGCGGGTAGCGCAGGATGAGCGTCCATCCCCTGACCGGTGCGCTCGCGTGATTGGTGATCGTCACCTGGCCGCGGAACCCGGTCGCCCCCGTCGTGAGGGTGCGGTAGGCGACGGTGACGGTCCTACGCCCGCTCCCCCGGCTCGCCCGCGGGCTGCCGCCCGCGCGCGGGATCAGCGACGAGTCGCCGTCGCGCGCCGTGCGGCGGCTGCGGCCCAGAGGCGAGGGCGAGTCGCTGACCTGCGGCTGCGTCGACTGGTCGCCCGGCGGTGGCGGCCCGCCGGCGAAGTTCAGTGAGATCTGCTGCGTGCTGATCGCGGATACGATCGCACCGATCGCCACGACACCGGTGACCGCCGGCAGGAGCGGCACCTTGCCGACCCTCCCGTGCCTGTGAGGGCCGTCCTCCTCAGGAACGTCGTCTTCCACGTCTTTGGTGTGTCGTCCCATCCCGTCCCTCTCCGGTCTCGGGATGTATACCAAAAGCACACCAGTCATGCCTACCAGACGAGGGGCGTCAACAGGGAGAACTGTTCCATCTGGTTAAAGAAAGTGGTCCCATCCGCCGGTCCCGTACGGCCGCCCGTCCACCGTGACGCCCGCAGGTCCGGCGACCGCACGTCCGATGACCTGCCATTCCGCGGGCAGCGCCGTCTCCTGCGGAAATGTCGCCGCGAAAGCGTGATCTTCACCACCGGTGAGCGCCAGCCGCCGCGCGTCCGGCACCGGCGGGCCGGGTACGGCGTCGCCGCTCAGCTCGATCCGGACGCCGCTCGCGTCGGCGATGTGCCCGAGGTCCTGGACGAGACCGTCGCTGACGTCGAGCATCGCGGTGGCCCCGAGGTCACGGGCGCGCAGGCCCGCCGCGTACGGCGGGCGCGGGCGGCGATGGGCGTCGACGAGGCCGGCCGGCTCCCGCAGCCCGCGTTCGAGCAGTTCGACGCCGGCCTGTGCGTGGCCGAGCCGGCCGCAGACCGCGACGACGTCGCCGGGACGGGCGCCCGCGCGGGTCAGCGGCGGGCCGTCCAGCGCGCCCAGGGCGGTCACGGAGATCAGCACGGTGTCGGAGCGGACGATGTCGCCGCCCGCGATCGACGCCTCGACCTCCGCCGACTCGTCGCGCATCCCGTCGCACAGGGCCTCCACCCAGGCGACGTCGGTCTCCGGAGGAACGCCGAGGCCCACGAGCAGCGCCGTCGGCCGGGCGCCCATCGCGACCACGTCGGCGAGGTTCTGCGCGGCGGCCTTGCGGCCGATGTCGTACGGCGGCGACCAGTCGCGGCGGAAGTGGCGCCCCTCGACCAGCACGTCGGTGGTCGCGACCACCCGTCCGCCGGGCGCGGCGACGATCGCGGCGTCGTCTCCCGGTCCCAGCTCGACGGTGGGGCCGGGTGCGAGACGCGCGGTGATCCGTGCGATGATTCCGAACTCGCCGAGTTCGCCGACGGTGATGACCCACCTCCAGTGAAGACACGGTACGGTGACCGTCAGATTGGCAGTCCCAGGGAGGACGTGATGGTGCAGGCCTACATCCTCATCCAGACCGAGGTCGGCAAGGCCGCCGAGGTGGCCGGTGAGATCTCCGGCATCCCGGGCGTGACCCTGGCCGAAGACGTCACCGGCCCGTACGATGTCATCGTCCGCGCCGAGGCGAACAACGTCGATGAGCTGGGCAAACTCGTCGTCGCGTCGATCCAGTCGGTGGAGGGGATCACGCGCACACTGACCTGCCCCATCGTCCACATCTGACCGGTGTCCCTCCCGCCGTCAGTCTGCACCATGAGACGAACCCTGGCGGCGGGCGGTGTGCTGGCCCTGCTCGCCGGATGCGGCGCCGGCACCGTCGAGGTCCCCGTGCCGGGGCCGCCCGCGGCGATCGCGTCCGTGTGCCGGAGTCTGCATGACCGGCTGCCCGCGAAGGTCCACGGCAAGGCGCGGCGCGCGACGTCGCCGAAGTCGCCGCTCGTCACCGCGTGGGGCTCGCCCGCGATCGTGGTGCGGTGCGGCGTGCCCCGGCCCACCGCGCTGAAGCCCACCTCGCAGCTGGCGGTGATCAACGGCGTCAACTGGCTGGCCGTGCCGCCGGGCCGCCCGGTCACCTTCACCGCCGTCGGGCGCCGGGCCTACATCGAGGTGACCGTGCCGGGGGCGTACGAGCCGCCGGGCGACGTGCTGATCGAGCTGGCCGGCGCGATCAAGGCGGCGGTCCCCGCCAACCCCGACGGCTCCCTTTGATCACTCGCCGCGGCGCCGGGGCACGCGCCCACGCGGCTGCGTGGGCGTGGGCCGGATCGGCGGCGGCGTCACCGGGCGGCTGACCGCTCCGCCGTCCAGCGGCACGCGCTCGCCGTCGTGGGTGATCTCCAGCGGGTCGCCGTCGAGCAGCTCGTACACGGCCTGGTGCGCGGTGACGGTGACCTTCAGCCGGCGTCCGCGGTACCGCAGCCGGAAGGCCAGCCGCGTGATGCCGCCGGGCAGCCGCGGGGTGAACCCGAGCGTGTCGTCCTCCACTCGCATCCCGCCCAGGCCGGCGACCAGCGCGGTCCAGGCACCGGCGAGCGAGGCGATGTGCAGCCCGTCGCGCGTGTTGTGCTCCAGGTCGTCCAGGTCCATCAGCGCGGCCTCGCCCAGGTAGTCGTGGGCCAGGTCGAGGTGGCCGGTCTCGGCCGCCATCACCGCCTGGGTGCAGGCCGACAGTGACGAGTCGCGGACCGTCAGCGCCTCGTAGTAGGCGAAGTTGCGCGCCTTCTGCTCCGGGGTGAAGGCGTCACCGCGCAGGTGCATGGCCAGGACGAGGTCCGCCTGCTTGACGACCTGCTTGCGGTAAATGTCGAAGTAGGGGAAGTTCAGCATCAACGGGTACTGGTCCGCCCCGGTGGACTCGAAGTCCCACGGCGCGTGCTCGGTGAAGCCCTCGCTCTGCGGGTGCACGTGGAGCCGCCGGTCGTACGGGATGTACATGTCGGCCGCCGCGTCGCGCCACGACGCCGTCTCCTCGTCGGTGACGCCGAGCTGCTCGGCCTGCTCCGGGTGGCGTTCGGCCAGGTCGGCGGCGGCCTGGAGGTTCCGCTGCGCCATGAGGTTGGTGTAGACGTTGTTGTCGGCCAGCGCGCTGTACTCGTCCGGCCCGGTCACGCCGTCGATGCGGAAGCGCCCGTGGGCGTCGTGGTGGCCGAGACTGCGCCACAGCCGGGCGGTCTCCACGAGCAGTTCGAGGCCGTAGTCGCGGGCGAACGCCTCGTCTCCGGTGGCCGACAGGTAGCGCACGACCGCGTAGGCGATGTCGGCGCCGATGTGGAACGCCGCCGTGCCGGCCGGCCAGTACCCCGAGCACTCGTCGCCCTGGATGGTGCGCCACGGGAAGGCGGCGCCCTCCAGGCCGAGCTGCCGGGCACGCGCCCTGGCGTTGTCGAGCGTCGAGTGCCGCCACCGCAGCGCGTCCGCGACGGCGCGCGGCTGGGTGTAGGTGAGCACGGGCAGCACGAACGACTCGGTGTCCCAGAACGTGTGGCCGTCGTACCCGGGCCCGGTCAGGCCCTTGGCGGAGATGGGCCGGCGCTCACCTCGTGCCCCGGCCTGCAGGACGTGGAACAGCGCGAAGCGCACCGCCTGCTGCACCTCGGCGTCGCCGTCGACCTCGACGTCGGCGCCCGCCCAGAAGTCGTCGAGGTACTCCCGCTGCTCGCGCAGCAGCCCCTCCCAGCCGGTGAGCTTCGCCGCCGCCAGGGCGGCGATGACCTGGTCGTGCAGGGCCGGCCGCGACCGCTGGCTGGACCAGCCGTAGGCGAGGTACTTGATGATGCGCAACCGCTGGCCCGGCTCGAGGCGCGTGGCGACGGTGACGCGGCCGACGTCGTCGCGGACCTCGGTGTCGATCGCGCCGTCGGGGCTGTCGATCTCGTGGCCCATCGCCGCGCCGACCCGCAGCCCGCTCTCCCGGGTGCAGTGCACCATGACGACGCTCTGGTCGGTGCCCACGCACTCCTCGGCGACGAGGGGCGCCTCCAGCGACGCCGCGGCGCGCGGGTCCTTGCCCGCGGTCGGCAGCGACTCGTTGGCCACGAGCTCCGACTGCACGACGATGCGCACCGGCTGGTCGACCGCCTCGACCTCGTAGCAGATCGCCGCGACGGCGCGCTGAACGAGGGAGACGAGCCGGACCGAGGAGACGCGTACGGTGTCGTCGGCCGGGGAGGTCCATTCGGCCTTGCGCGTCAGCGTGCCGGCCCGCAGGTCCAGCAGGCGCTCGTGCGAACGCAGCTCGCCGTACCGGACGTCGAACGGCTCGTCGTTGACCAGCAGCCGGAACAGCTTGCCGTTGGTCACGTTGATGATCGTCTGCCCGGACTCGGGATAGCCGTACCCGGCCTCGGCGTACGGCAGCGGCCGCAGCTCGTACACGGAGTTGAGGTAGGTGCCCGGCAGCCCGTGCGGCTCGCCCTCGTCGAGGTTGCCGCGCAGGCCGACGTGCCCGTTGGACAGGGCGAACACCGACTCGCTCTGCGCGAGCATGTCGAGGTTCAGCCGCTGCTCGCGGACGCACCACGGCTCGACGGCGTACGCGGCCTGCTTGATCAAAGCAGCTCCTCCAGATCCTTGACGACGACGTCCGCCCCGTGACGCTTCAGCGCGTCCGCCTGGCCGACGCGGTCCACGCCGACCACGCACGCGAAGCCGCCCGCCCGGCCGGCCTCCACGCCCGCCAGGGCGTCCTCGAACACCACGGCCGCCGACGCCTCCACGCCCAGGGCCGCCGCGCCGGCGAGGAACATGTCGGGCGCCGGCTTTCCGGCCAGGCCACGCTCCTTGGCGGTCAGGCCGTCGACGCGCGCGTCGAACAGATCGGCGATGTCCGCGGCGTCGAGTATCTGCGCGGTGTTGGCGCTGGAGGAGACCACCGCGGTCCGGAGCCCGGCGTCCCGCGCGGCGCGGACGTAGCGGACCGACCCGGAGTAGACCTCCACGCCGTGCTCGCGCAGCTTCTCCAGCACCAGCGCGTTCTTGCGCTCGCTCAGCCCGTTGATCGTGGGCGCGCCCGGCGGATCGTCCGGCGACCCCTCCGGCAGCTCGATGCCGCGCGACTTCAGGAACGAGCGGGTGCCGTCCTCACGCCGCTTGCCGTCCACGTACTCGTCGTAGTCGGCGACCGGGTCGAACGGCGTGAACGCGTCGCCCTCCCGCTCCCGTAGGAAGTCGTCGAACATCTGCTTCCACGCCGCGGCGTGGACGGTGGCGGTACGGGTCAGCACCCCGTCCATGTCGAACAGGCACGCCGTCGCGGCGTCCGGCAGTCCGAGCACGTGTTCCTCCCCGGGATCGGTGAACGACACATGCTTACCCCATCGCGCCGTCTCAACCGTCCGGACCCCGGGGGGCCGTGAAAGGCGTCCTCAGGTCGGCAGGCCGACCGCCCGCTCTCCGCTACGGCGCTGCTGGATGATGACCGCGACGACCAGGAGCGCGCCCTGGGCGACGTTCTGCCAGAACGTGTTGACGCCCACGACGTTGAGGCCGTTGTTGAGGGCGCCGAGGAGCAGCACCGCCAGCAATGTGCCGCCGATGCCGCCCTTGCCGCCCTTCAGCGCGCAGCCGCCCAGAGCCGCGGCGGTGATCGACTGGAGTTCCAGCCCCTCACTGCCGCTGGTCGGCTGGCCCGATCCGGTACGCGCGGTCAGGACGATGCCGGCCACCGCCGAGACGATGCCCGCGAGTGCGTACACCGCGATGAGGTACTTGTTGATGTTGATCCCGGCCAGGCGCGCGGCGGTGTCGTTGCCGCCGATGGCGTAGATGTTGCGCCCGATGTCGGTGTACTTCAGCATCAGGTGGACCAGGACGGCGACCACGATCAGGATCCAGACCTGCACCGGGATGCCGGCGATCCGGCCGCGGGCGATGAAGATGAACAGGTCGTCACCCAGGACGAAGCCCTGTGCCCGGCCGCCGGAGATCAGCTGGGCGATGCCCTTGTAGGCGGCGAGGCCGGCCAGCGTCGCGATGACCGGGTTGACGCGGCCGTACACGATGATCAGACCGTTCGCCACGCCGATCACGACGCCCAGCCCGACCGCGGCGGCCATGCCGAGGAACGGGTTGTGGCCGGTCGACATGAAGGCCATCGCGGAGATGACCGAGGCCACGCCGGTCTGCGAGCCGACGGAGATGTCCATCGCGCCGCAGATGATCACCACCGTCTGGACCACGGCCAGCAGCCCGGCCACGGTCGCGGCCTCACCGATCACCTGGACGTTGTCCCAGGTGAGGTAGCCGGAGTTCAGCCAGGTGAAGATCGCGACGACGACGATGAGCGCGCCGATGAGGCTGAGGTTCTGCGGCCCGACCATGCTCAGGACGCGGCGCGGCGCCGGGTCCTTCGGCGGCGTGTCCACGGGCTCGCGGGTGGCGGTTGTCATTGCTGTCCCTCCGATAGCGACGTGGTCAGGTCCTCGGCCATGGCGAGGCCGAGAATGGCCTCCTCGGAGGCGTCGGCCCGGTCGAGTTCGCCGGTGATGCGACCGTTCTGCATGACGATGACGCGGTCGGCCAGTCCGAGCACCTCGGGGAGCTCGGACGAGATGACGAGGACGGCCACGCCCGAACGGGCGAGGTCGTCGATGAGGTGGTAGATCTCGGCCTTGGCGCCCACGTCGATGCCGCGGGTGGGCTCGTCGAGGATGAGCACCTTCGGCTTGCGGGCCAGCCAGCGGGCGAGCACCACCTTCTGCTGGTTGCCGCCGGACAGCTTGCGCACCTCGTGCTCGATGTCCGGGGTGCGCACGTTGAGCCGGTCGACGTACTCCCGGGTCAGCCTGCGCTCTTCGGCGCGTCTGACGAAGCGGAAGCGGCGCAGCCGGTCCAGCACCACGAGGGAGGTGTTGTCGCGCACCGAGCGCTCGAGCAGCAGCGCCTGGGCCTTGCGTTCCTCCGGGGCGTAGCCCATGCCGGCCCGTACGGCGTCGCTCGGCTGCCGCAGCCGTACGCGCCGGCCCTCGACACGTACCTCCCCGGAGCGGATCGGCAGGTCGCCCACCAGCGCCCCCGCCAGTTCCGAGCGGCCCGCGCCGACCAGGCCGGCGAGGGCCACCACCTCGCCGGCGTGCACGGTGAGGCTGATGTCCCGCACATCGTCGCTGGTGAGGTGGTCGACCTCCAGCACGACGTCGCCGGTGGCGGAGTGCTCGCGGGAGAACATGGCCGACAGGTCGCGGCCGACCATCATCCGCACGATCTCGTTCTCGTCGGTCTCGGCCGCGTCGCGCACCCCCACCAATCCGCCGTCGCGCAGCACCGCGATGCGGTCGGCGAGCTGGAAGATCTCCTGCATCCGGTGCGAGACGTAGATGACGGCCAGACCGTCCTCGCGCAGCCGTTGGATCAGCGCGAACAGCGCGTCGACCTCGTGCTCCGACAGCGACGACGTCGGCTCGTCGAACGCGATCACCTTGGCGTCGGTGGTCAGCGCCCGCAGGATCTCCACGAGCTGGCGCTGCGCGGGCGTGAGGCGCGAGCCGAGCGTGTCCGGGTCGATGACGCGCTCGAAGCCGAGGCGTTCGAGGTCGGCGCGCACGCGCCGGTTGAGCGTGGCCCGGTCGAGGGCGCGGCCGGCCCGGCGGGGCAGCGCGCCGAGGTAAACGTTCTCGGCCACCGAGACGTGCGGCACGATCTCGGGCTCCTGCGGGATGACACGGATGCCGGCCTGCCGCGCGTCCGCCGGTGAGTGCAGGCCGAGCGGCCGGCCGTCGAGGACGATCTCACCCTCGTCCGGCAGGTAGTCACCGTTGATGATTTTGATGAGGGTGGACTTCCCGGCACCGTTCTCGCCCATGAGGGCGGTCACCGCCCCGCTGGGGAAGTCCAGCGTGACGTCGTTCAGCGCCCGTACGCCGGCGAACCGCTTGGAGATCCCTGCGACGCTCAACTCTGTCATGAGTCCTCCTTCGTCGGTGGGCGTGACCACCGAGACGCGCCTACGATTCCCTCGCTTCGCTCGGTCATGGCAAGCCTTCGGGTAGTGGCGGGGCGGCCGGTGAGCCGCCCCGCCGGTGAATCAGGTGCAGGTGAGCCGGGCGTCGGCCCAGTCCGCGTGGTCGCTGTCGTTGCCGTTCCCGCCGTCGGTGACGACGAGGCGGACGAACGTCGCCCCGCCGACGTCGGCGGTGAGGTGCCTGGCCGGATCGGCGGTCGTGAGCAGGCCGCTGTCGGCGACCTTGGTGCCGTCCGCCCAGACCTCGAAGGTCACCGAGCCCTTGGCCGTCTTCTCGTCGTCCACGCCGACGTCGGCCGTTACGGAGGTGCACTTCTTGGCCGTGTAGTACTCGACGGTGCTCGGAGCGTGCGCGCCGAGCCCCTTCTTGTAGACGGTGCCGTTGATGGTGATCGGGTGGCCGTCGCCGGCCGCCGTCTCGCCGTTGCTGGTGTCCTTCTCGACCGGCCCCCAGCCGTTGTCGCTGCGAAGCCAGGGGATGTCGCTGAGGTAGGACGTGCCGGACGGCGGCGGCGTCGCGTTCAGGACGTCGACCTGGACGGTGCTCCGGGCCGCCGTGGAGTCCGGCTCGTAGGTCGCGGTGGTGGTCAGGTCGTACGTGCCGGGCTTCGCGCCGGCCGGCACCTGGACGGTCCACGTCGTCGCGAAGCTCTTGCCCGAGCCCACGAGCGCGGTGGACCTGCGCGACGTGGCCTGGACGGTCCAGCCGTCGGGGACGGCGAGGCCGTTGCGCAGCAGCAGCGCGGGCAGTCTGCCGGAGTTCGTCGCGGTCGTCGTCACGGTGACGGACCTGCCGGGCTCGACGAACGGCCGCGCGCCCGGGTACGCCACCGGCACGTCGGTGGCGGCGTCCACCGACGGCGGGTACACCGCCCAGCGCGGGTCACGCGCGACGCGCAGCATCACGGTGCCGTGCGCCGGGACCATGGCGGTGAGGGTGCCGGCGGTCTCGTGATCGGTGTGCGCCCACAGGTCCCGGACGCGGTACGCCGGAGCGGAGGGCATCCCGATCGCCTTGGCCGACGTGGTGATCCGCTGCGGCCCGTCCGACTCGTTGAACAGGGTGACGGCCTTGTCCCCGTTCGCGAGCGGCTTGACGAAGACGTCCCGGCCGCCGTCGGTGGAGATCGGCGCGCCCTGGACGCCGAGCTTGTCCTGGTCGACCGCGATGACGTCCTTGTTGGTGAGGATCTTCATCGTCTCGGGCGAGGCCTTGCGCAGGTCGGTGCCGATCAGCAGCGGCGCCGCCATCTCGGCCCAGAGGCTGAAGTGCGACCGGTACTCGGTGTCGGTCATGCCGCCGTTGCCGACCTCCAGCATGTCCGGGTCGTTCCAGTGGCCGGGCCCGGCGTACTGCGCCAGGGCCATGTTCTGGTGGACGATGCCGAGCATGCTGGAGTAGCCGTCGCTGATGTCGCCCGTGGTGCGCCAGGAGTTGCCGACGTCCTTGGCCCACAGCCACGGCTTGTTCTCGCCCCACTCGCACATCGAGAACAGGATGGGGCGGCCGGTCGCCTTCAGCGCGTCGCGCATCGCGGTGTACCGCTGGACGGCGTCGACGCCCTGGTTGTTGCAGTTGTCGTACTTCAGGTAGTCCACTCCCCAGGACGCGAACAGCCGGGCGTCCTGCTGCTCGTGGCCGAGCGAGCCGGGCATCGTCTGGGCGCAGGTCATGGTGCCGGCGCTGGTGTAGATGCCGAACTTCAGGCCCTTGGAGTGCACGTAGTCGGCGACGGCCTTGATGCCGTTCGGGAACCGCGTCTTGTTCGGGACGTAGTCGCCGTTCGCGTCGCGGTCGTGCTCGGCCCAGCAGTCGTCGAGGTTGACGTACTGGTATCCGGCGTCTTTCAGTCCGGAGGAGACGAACAGGTCGGCGATGCTCTTGACCATGGCCTCGTTGAAGTCCGAGCCACAGTGCGTCGCGTTCCAGTTGTTGAAGCCCATCTGCGGGGTCAGGGCGAGGCCGTTGTCGAGGGCGGCGGCCGGCGGGGCCGATGCGAGGGTGATGGTGGCGGCGCCGGCGACGCTCGCCGCGGTGGCGACGAGTGCCGATGCCAGGACACGGAGGGTGCGCATGTGCTGCTCCTGCGTTCGGGGATTAGCGCACTGCTGGGACCGGCGCGGTGTATCGGGCACCGCGTCGTTCCCGGGGGTGATGCGACCGGCGGGCGGCGGAGGGGTGCGCACCGGTCGCGATCGTCGGCGTAGCGCCGGGGCACCGGTACCCGAGGCGGCGGGTACCGGCGCCGGCCGGGGAGAACGCCGTGCTCCCCGGCCGGTTGGCTCAGGTCAGGTGCACTTGACGCCTTCCTGCTTCCAGTTGGAGGCGTCCACCATCTTGGTCGGCGCGAACGCCTCCTGCGGCATGGGCTTGCCGTTGCGCAGGTTGTCCACGATCGTCTGGACGGCGAGACCGCCGACGTCGTAGCCGTTGATGAACAGCGCGGCCTTCATGCCGGTCGCCTTGCCCGAGTTCCAGTCCTTGCAGGCCAGGTACGCGCCGAGGCCGACACCGTCGATGTCACCGGCCTTGTAGCCGGCGTTCTGCAACGCGGTGACCGCGCCGGAGACGTTCTCGTCGTTGCAGCCCCACACGACCCAGTGCTTGACGGAGCGGTGGCCCGAGACGACGGCGCCGGTCTTGGACTGGGCGTCGGTCGGGGTGTTGTCGGTGCCGACCTTGATGACCTGCACCTTGGTGCCGGCGGCCTGCTCGAACGCGGCCTGGGCGGCGACCACGCGGTCGGTGCACACGGTCACGTCCTGCTTCCAGGCCGAGATCACCGCGGTGTCGGAGGCCTTCCAGCCCGCCTTCTTGAACTCCTCACCCGCGCGCTGGCCGACCTGCTGGCCCATCTGGCTGCCGGAGAAGCCGACGCGCTGGACGAGCTGGTCCTTGGCGCACTTGGACGGGTCCGGTCCGTTCTTGCAGACCTGGTCGTCGCTGGTCAGCAGCGTCACCTTCGCGGCGGCGGCGGTCTGCACGATCTGCGGACCGACGGCCGGGTCCGGCGGCACGATGATGACGCCGTTGACCTTCTGGGCGACGGCCGCCTGCGTCTCCGACACCGCCTTGTTGGTGTCGTTGCCGAGGTTGACGACCTTGATGTCGACGTTGCCGAGCTGCTTCGCCTTGTCCTTGGCGCCCTGTGCCTCGTCGATGAAGTACTGCTGGTCGCCCTGCTTCTGCAGGTACGCGAGGGAGATCTTGCCCGACACCTTCTTGCCTGAGCTCGTGTCGGTGCTCTCCTTGCCTGATGAACAGGCGGAGAGGCTGAGGGCGATCGCGACGCCGAGCGCGACGACCGCGGCTCCGGGCCTGCGTATCCGGGCCATGCTCTGCCTTCCTTCTGACGACTGCCGGCTGGTGATGGTCCTGGTCCCGTTACCCCGATGTTTCCGCTGAGTTACCAGGCGATGTGCGCATTCCTACCATTGCCAACACAAACCAACAAGACCTGGCGCATCACGATGTTCGGCTGTGTTGACATATGTCGTTTCTGCGGGCACGCTGCACGCGGTGACGGTCACCGAGAGGAGGTGACGATGCTCGCCCCACAGCGGCAGCAGGCGATCCTGGACCGCGTCCAGCAGCACGGCGGCGTCCGGGTCGCCGACCTGGTACGCGAGTTCGGTGTCTCCGACATGACGATCCGGCGCGACCTTGAGGTGCTGGCCGACCGCGGCCTGGTCTCCAAGGTGCACGGCGGCGCGACGACGGTCGGCGCGGGTTCCACGGAAGAGCCCGGCTTCGCCGCCAAGTCCGTACGCCAGCGCGAGGAGAAGGAGGCCATCGCCCGCCGCGCCGCCCGGCTCGTACGGCCCGGCACCGCGGTCGCCGTCTCGGCCGGCACCACCACGTGGACGCTCGCCCATCACCTGACCGACGTTCCGGAGCTGACCGTTGTCACGAACTCCATCCAGATCGCCGATGTGTTCTACCGGGCCAGCCGCGCGGACCAGACGATCGTGCTCACCGGCGGCATCCGCACTCCCTCCGACGCCCTGGTCGGGCCCGTCGCGGTCAACGCGGTCCGCGCGCTCAACGTCGACCTGCTGCTGCTCGGCGTGCACGGCATGAGTACGCGCGCCGGCTTCACCACGCCGAACCTCATGGAGGCCGAGACCGACCGGGCGATGGTCGGCGCGGCCCGCCGTCTCGTCGTCCTGGCCGACCACACCAAGTGGGGCACGGTCGGCCTCAGCACGATCGCGCGGCTGTCCGACGCCGACGTGCTCGTCACCGACTCCGGCCTCGGCGACGAGGCCCGCAAGCAGCTGGCCGACGAGGTCGGCGAACTGATCGCCGTCGATCCCGACGAGGCGGACGAGTGAAACGCACGGTCACCCATCTCGCCGACGGACGCGAACTCATCTACTTCGACCGGCACGACGACGCCGACCGGTCCGCCGTCGACACCCGTACGCTGCCGCCGCCTCCGCGGGCGTCCGAGCTGCGCCGCGACCGGCTGCTCGGCGAGTGGGTGACCATCGCCGCGCACCGCCAGGACCGCACCTACCTGCCGCCGAGCGACCAGTGCCCGCTCTGCCCCTCCACGCCCGGCCGGCCCACCGAGATCCCCGCCGCCGACTACGAGGTGGCGGTCTTCGAGAACCGGTTCCCGTCCTACTCCGGCCGCGTGCCCGAGCAGCTGGACGGCGTCGTCCCGGGACTGGGCCGCTGCGAGGTGGTGTGCTTCTCCCCCGACCACGACGCGTCGTTCGCGACGCTCGACCTGGCCCAGGTCGGCACGGTCATGGAGGCGTGGGCCGACCGTACGGCCGAGCTGTCCACGCTGCCCGGTGTCGGGCAGGTCTTCTGCTTCGAGAACCGCGGCGCGGAGATCGGCGTCACGCTCGCCCACCCGCACGGGCAGATCTACGCCTATCCCTTCGTGACGCCGCGGACCGAGCGGATGCTCCAGGTCGCCCGCGCCCACCGGGATGAGACCGGCGGCGACCTGTTCGCCGACGTGCTCGCGGCCGAGCGCGCCACCGAGGTACGCGTGGTCGCCACGAACGACCTGTGGACGGCGTTCGTGCCGGAGGCGGCCCGCTGGCCGTTCGAGGTGCACGTGTTCCCCCACCGGAAGGTGCCGGACCTGAGCGCCCTGTCGGCGGAGGAGCGCGCCGCGTTCGCCCCGCTGTACGTGGACGTGCTGCAGCGGCTGGACCGCCTGTTCGGCGTGCCGATGCCGTACGTCTCCGCGTGGCACCAGGCACCGGTCGCGGTCGATCGCGACCTCGCGTACCTGCACCTGCAGCTGTTCAGCAGCCGTCGCGCGGCGAACAAGCTGAAGTACCTCGCCGGGTCGGAGGCCGCCATGGGCGCCTTCGTGAACGACGTCTACCCCGAGGACGCCGCCCGGCGCCTGCGCGAGGCCTAATGGATCCGCCGGGCGCCGCGGCGCCCGGCGCGGTTCGCCAGGGCGACGGCGAAGTCCAGTAGCGCGCGCCTTAGCGGAGCGGCACTCATCCCCGTACGGTATCGGTGTCTCCTGCACTTGCATCTGGTTTAAGTTTCAACTAAGCTCCCGCACATTGTTGAAGGTTCAAGCAATGGAGGCTTCCATGTCCGCCCTCGCCAGTGAGCTCGGGATCACGCCCGGCACGTACAACATCGACCCCGCACACAGCGAGGTCACCTTCGTGATCCGGCACCTGATGAGCAAGGTCCGCGGCTCCTTCACGGAGTTCTCCGGTTCGTTCGAGATCGCCGAGAACGTCCTCGAGTCCTCGACCTCCGTCGAGATCCAGATCAAGTCGATCGACACCCGCAACGCCGACCGCGACAACCACATCCGGTCCGCCGAGATCCTCGACCTGGACAACCACCCGGCCATCCGGTTCGTCAGCACGGGCGTCCGCGAGAACGGCGACAAGTACTTCCTGGACGGCGACCTGACGATCCGCGACGTCACCCGTCCGGTGACCCTCGACCTGGAGTTCAACGGCTCCGGTCAGGACCCCTGGGGCGGCACGCGCGTCGGCTTCAGCGCCTCGACCTCGATCAGCCGCAAGGAGTACGGCATCGAGTTCAACATCCCGCTCGGCGGCGACAAGGCGCTCCTGGGCGACAACGTCGACATCCAGCTCGAGGTCCAGGCCACGCACGCCTGAGGCCCCTGCCTGCACCGCGTGACGAAGAGCACCCCGGCCGGGTGCTCTTCTCCGTGTTGGCGAAGCCGACATTCGGGGTATCGCGGAACAGCAAAGGGGAGATCGGCGTTGATCCATACGGGATCCGACGTGAGAGCGAGGTGGCCCATGGCGGCGACCACGAACAGCGGCAGGCGTATCAGGCGGCCAGGACGTGCCGCCGATGGCGACCTGCTCGGCGCCTACCTGGATGAGATCGCCGCGACACCACTGCTCACGGCCGAACAGGAGATCGAGCTCGCCCTGGCCATGGAGGCCGGGCTGCTGGCGCACAACCATCTCGACGGCGGCACCCGTCCCGACGGCGCCACCGTCGAGGAGCTGGAGGAGGTCGCCGCGCGCGGCGACGCGGCCAAGGATCGGTTCATCCTGGCCAACCTCCGCCTGGTCGTCTCGGTCGCGCGCCGCTACCCCACCGACGGCATGAGCCTGCTGGACCTGATCCAGGAGGGCACGATCGGCCTGATCCGGGCAGTCGAGGGATTCGATCCGCGCCGTGGTTTCAAGTTCTCCACCTACGCCACCTGGTGGATCCGGCAGGCGATCGGCCGCGCCCTGGCCAACTCGTCCCGGTCCGTACGCCTGCCCGGCGCGGTGCACACCGACGTCAACCGGCTGCGCAAGGCCCGCCGCGAGCTGGTCCTGCTCACCGGCTCCGAGCCCACCGACGAGGAGTTGGCCGCGGAGCTGGACCTGCCGGTCGAGCGGATCGGCGAGCTGGACCGCTGGGACCGTACGCCCGCGAGCCTGGACGCCGTGGTCGGCGAGGACGAGGAGACCTCGCTGGGCGACCTGCTGGCCGACGAGGACGCGCCCTCGCCCGAGGACGAGGCGATGGCCGGCGCCCAGCTCGAGATCATCGACGGCATGCTCGACCGGCTGGAGCCGCGCGAGGCGGTGGTCCTGCGGGCGCGTTACGGCCTGGAGGACGGCACCGAGCACAGCCGCCGGGAGATCGCGATGCGTCTGGGCGTGTCCGCGGAGCGGGTGCGGCAGATGGAGCTGGCGGCGCTGCGGCGGATGCGGGAGATGGCGCAGCGGCTGGACGCGCCGCTCGCCGCCTGAGAGCCGCCCGCACGGCACATCGGGGGCCTCACGCGCCGAACCACCGCAGAAAGTCCTCGTGACCGAACATCCGGGCCGTTTCCACGGCCGAGGGGGTGCCGGCCTGAGGGTCGGCGCCCGCGTCGAGCAGGGCGCGTACGACGTCGGCCTCTTTCTTGAACACCGCGCCGGCCAGCGGTGTCTGGCCGCGGTCGTTGGCCCGCCCCGGGTCGGCGCCGCGTTCGAGCAGCGCCCGTACGGTGTCGGCGTGCCCGTGGTAGGCGGCCAGCATCAGCAGGGTGTCCCCCGCGTCGTTGCCGAGATCGGCCGGCACGCCCGCGTCGATGTACGCGGCGAGCGTCTCGGTGCGGCCTTGGCGGGCGAGGCCGAAAAGCCTGGTCGCGAACTCCACCAGCTCAGAATCGTCCATCGGTTCCAGCATGCCACGGAGACACGGAGAGACGCCGAGGAGTGCGGGAGACGAGTGCGCACTCCTCGGCGAGGTGCCTCCTGACGGTTGGGTGCTCCCCTAGGCGTTCACCTCCTCAGCCCTATTTCGGGCTTCTCGGCGCCTTCCGGCGCGGCCTCAGGCGACTCCGACGGTCAGGCCGGCGACCGTCGCGTCGAGGGAACTGGTCGTGATCGGCATGAGCACCGGCTCGGTGACATGGAACCGCTCCATGCCGCGCTTGGTCAGATGCATCCGCAGGTCGAGCCAGCCGTCCTCGGTCCGGCAGCCACCCTCGTCGGGGAAGTGCAGGTGCCCGGCTGACACGCGGGCGCCCGGGACGTGCACCGGCAGCAGGATCTGGGCGCGCGGTGCCAGGGCCCGGCACGAGCCGTGCACCGGCGAGGCGCTCGCCGCGACCCGCGCGTGGTCGGCGGACGAGGGCGCGATGCGTCCGAGCAGCGCTCCGTCCGGGGCACCGGCGATGTCGCCGAGCATGGCGTGCGAGGGCGCGCAGCCGAGGATGCCCGGGTGGCCCGCGGGCGAGAAGCATCCGTCCAGGCGGCCGATGCCCAGGACCTCGACCATGAGGAGGTCGCCCGGCTCGGCGCCGACGACCCCGATCGGCCCGCACAGGACCTCATCGCCCTGGCAGTTCAGCCGGATCGAGCCTCCGGCGATCACCTCGGCGACGGGCGGGATGTCGGGATGCCAGCGGTTGTGACCGGGAATGTACTGCACCGTCCGGAGCGGCGCGGCGGGCGTGAACAGCAAGTGCCGGTCCCTTCTCTCGTCAGCGGACCTTCCGCGGATCTGATGGGTCAATCCTGCACGTCAGGCTGTTTCGGCTCGGTTTCGCGGCTTTTACCGGCCCGTCAATTGCGTTTCACCGGAACCGGGCGCGGCCGGTCCGCGTCGAAGTCCCATGGGCTCCGATTCGCGTTCGGGCGCCCGGCCGATCCTCGCGGTCGCGGTCGCCGGATTGATCATCGCTGGCTGCGGCGCGGGCGGCGCCGCCACCCACGTACGACCGGGTTCGTCGATTCGCCTGGTCGCCTACGACGACTGCGGCGAGCTCCTCGGCGGCCTCCGCAAGGCCACCGCGGCGCATGTCGGCCCCTACGGCCTGGGGGGCGACCCCGTGATGCGGCCGCTCGCCGGCGGGCGCGTCCCGGGAGACATGAAGGCCGGGCAGCAGACCGCGACACCGCACTCCGACACGAACGTGCAGGAGCCGGGCGTCGACGAGCCCGACCAGGTCAAGACCGACGGCCGCCGGATCGTGACGGTGGCGCGCGGGCGGCTGATCGTGGTCGACACGGCGTCGCGCAGGCGGACCGGCTCGCTCGACCTGCGGGCGGGCGGCGCCTGGTCCGCCGGTGAGCTGATGCTGTACGGCGACCGGGCCCTCGTCGTGCTGCACCCGGCGATCACCTTCGCACGCGAGGGCATCGTCGACGTGCCGGGGACCGCTCCCGGCGGATCGGGCCCCCGGCTGGTCCTGGTCGATCTGCGCGGCACGCCACGGGTGGTGAGCTCGATGCAGGTCGACGGCTCCTACGTTGACGCCCGCCGTACCGGGCCGACGGCGCGGATCGTCGTACGGTCGGCGCCCAGGATCGCCTTCCCTCAGCGGCACGGCGGCACCGACGCCGAGGCCACCGCGGCGAACCGCAGGGCCGTGCGGAGCGCGCCTCTGGACGCCTGGCTGCCGCGCTACAGCGTCACGCGAGGCGGCCGCACCACGGCCGATAAGGTGCCGTGCGACCAGGTCAGCCACCCGGCGTCCTACACCGGGCTGTCGATGGTGTCGGTACTGTCGGTGGACCTGTCCGGCGACATGGCCGACGCCTCCCCCGTCGCCGTCGTGGCCGGCGGCGAGACGGTGTACGGATCGAGCACCGGCCTGTACGTCACCGACCGCCCGTCCGGCGCGGCGGACCGGACCGACATCTACCGGTTCGACGCGGGGAGCTCGGGCCCGCCCCGCTTCGCGGCCTCCGGCTCGGTGCCCGGCACCCCGGTCGGCCGGTACGCCCTGTCCGAGTACGCCGGGAACCTGCGGGTCGCCACGACCTCCGGAGGCACCGTGACGTCCCCGGGCACGTCGCAGAGCGCCGTGTACGTCCTGGCGCGGCACGGCACACGCTTGGAGCAGGTGGGCGAGGCCGGCGGGCTCGGTCGCGGTGAGCGGCTCTACGCCGTGCGCTTCGCCGGCCCGGCCGGGTACGTCGCCACCTTCCGCCAGACCGACCCGCTGTACGTCCTTGACCTGCGCGACCCCGCCCGGCCCCGCGTCACCGGCGAGTTGAAGATCAGCGGCTACTCGGCCTACCTGCACCCGGCCGGCGACGGGCGGCTCATCGGCGTCGGGCAGCAGGCCGACGCGGACGGGCACGTCAAGGGCGCGCAGGTGTCGCTGTTCGACGTGAGCGACCCGGCCGCGCCGCGGAGGCTGAGCGGGTACACGCTGCCGTCCTCATGGTCGACGGTCGAGGGCGACCCGCGCGCGTTCCTCTACTGGCCGGCCACCGGCCTGACGGTCGTCCCGATGGGCGGCCGGGACGGCGCCCTCGTGCTGTCGGCCGGTGCGTCGAGCGTGCGGCGTCTGGGCGGAGTACGGCCACCGGACGCGGCGGGGCCGGTCCAGCGGGCGCTGCTGGTCGGCGGCACGCTGTGGACGCTGTCGGCGTCCGGCCTCCAGGCGAACGACGCGACGACGCTCGCCAAGACGGCCTGGCTGCCGTTCTAGGGCCTAACGCAGGCCGATGGGGCGCCGCATCGCGGTGCGGATCCAGCGGTCCACGAGTGCCGGGTAGTCCAGGCCGGTCGCCGCCCACATCTTTGGGAACGCCGACGCGGGCGTGCATCCGGGCATCGTGTTGATCTCGTTGACGATGACCCGGCCGTCGGGCGTGTAGAAGAAGTCGACCCGGGCGAGGCCCTCGCAGCCGACCGCCTCGAAGGCCTGCACCGACAGCCTCCGGACCTCGTCGACGACGGTGGCCGGCAGGTCCGGCGGGATGTCGAGCCGCAGCCCCTCGTCGAGGTACTTGGCCTCGAAGTCGTAGTAGTCGTGGCCGTCGCCGACGTGCACCTCGGCGGGGAGGCTCGCCTCCGGCGGGCCGTCGTCCAGTCCCTCGAGGACGCCGCACTCGATCTCGCGGCCCTCGACCGCCGCCTCGACGATCACCTTGGGGTCGTGCTCGCGCGCCGCCTCGACCGCGGCCTCCAGCTCCGGTTCGGCGTCGACGCGGGAGATGCCCATGCTCGACCCGGCGCGCGCGGGCTTGACGAACACCGGCCAGCCGAGCTCCTTCACGTCGTCCACCACACGCTTGCGCTCGCGCCGCCAGCGGCGGTCGCCGACGACCACGTACGGGCCGACGGGCAGTCCGGCGTCCCGCAGGATGACCTTCATGAAGGCCTTGTCCATGCTGGCGGCGCTGGCGAACACCCCGGCGCCGACGTAGCGGACCCCGGCGAGTTCGAGCAGGCCCTGGATCGTGCCGTCCTCGCCGTACGGGCCGTGCAGGAGGGGCAGCACCACGTCCACCTCGCCCAGCGCGCGCGGCACCTCGCCCGGCTCCACGACCATCAGGCCGCCGCCCGGCCGGTCGAACGGGAGGGCGAGCGGCGCGCCGTCGGCCGCCACCTCGGGCAGGCGTCCGCCCTCGACCGCGAGCCGCTGCCCGGAGGCGAGCACCCAGCTGCCGTCGCGGGCGATGCCCACCGGGACGACCTCGTAGCGGTCCGGGTCGATCGCCGCGATGATGCTGCCCGCGGTGAGACAGGAGATCGCATGTTCCGAGCTGCGTCCGCCGAAAACGACGGCGACACGGATCCTGCTCATGCCTCCACCCCTTCTCACCTGCGTCAACACTCGCGGGCCTCGACCCTACACGGCCTTTTTCCCTGGCCGGTGGCGCGAATCGGCCTGACCGGCTCAGGAGTTGAATGCCCCGTCGCGCTCCCCGATCCGCCCCAGAGCGGTCAAGGCGTTGTTGACGTCATGGATCAGGTCGTCGGCGTCCTCGAGGCCGACGGAGAAACGGACGGCCGCCGGGCCGATGCCCGCGGCGGCCAGCGCCTGCTCGTCCAGCTGCCGGTGCGTCGTGGAGGCGATGTGCCCGGCCAGCGTGTGGGTGCCGCCCAGCGACGTGGCCACCTTCGCCAGGCGGAGGCCGTCCGCGAGGGCCATGCCGGCCTCGGGGCCGCCGTGCGGCGTGATCGTCACGATCGCCCCGAACCGCGTGCCCTCCGGCCCGGCGTCGAACAGCCGGACGGCCGTCTCGCGGCCGGGGTGGTCCGGCAGCCCCGGGTAGTCGACCCGGGCGACCGCGGGGTGCCGGGCGGCGGCGGCCGCCAGCAGCGCGGCGGTGTCGCACTGGCGGCGCACCCGCAGCGGCAGCGTCTCCAGCCCGCGGCGCAGCAGGAAGGCCTCGTCCGGCGCCAGCGCTCCCCCGGTGTGGAGACGCACCGCGCGGACCGGCCCGAGCACGCCGGGACGGCCGACGACGACACCGCCGGTGGCGTCGCTGTGCCCGCCGATGTACTTGGTCGCCGAGTGGACGACGAGGTCCGCGCCGTGCTCCAGCGGGCGGCAGACGACCGGGGTCGCGAACGTCGAGTCGACGACCAGCAGCGCCCCCGCCTCGTGCGCCGCCTCCGCCAGCGCGGGCAGGTCGGCCACGGCCATGGTCGGGTTCGCCAGGGTCTCGGCCCACACCAGCCGCGTCTCGGGCCGGATCGCCGCGCGCACCCGCGCCGGGTCGGTCATGTCGACGAAGTCGGTCGTCACCCCGAACCGCGACAGCAGCTCCGACATCAGCCCGTACGTGCCGCCGTACGCCGCCGCCGGGGCGACGACGTGCGCGCCCGCGTGGGTGTACGCCAGGAGCACCCCGGTGATCGCCGCCATGCCCGACGCGAACGCCTCGCCCGTCACGCCGCCGACGCGCGCGCCCTCCAGGGCGGCGACCGCCGCCGCGAACCCGTCGGAGGTCGGGTTGTCGATCCGGCTGTAGGTGTAGCCCGGCATGCGCTCGCCCAGCACGTCGGCGTACTCCTGCGACGTCGGGAAGGCGTAGGTGGCCGAGCGCCACACGGGCGTGCCGAGCGGCTCCTGCCGGGGCACGGGGGCCGGCGGGAGGTGGACGGCGCGGGTGTTCTCCCCAAGGGGCTGTTCGCTCATGTTCTTCAAACTCCGTAGCGTTCCGGCTTCGGCGTGCGCGACATCAGCAGCCGTCCGGCCTCGACCGGGCTCAGGCCGCCGTGCATGACGGCCACGATGCCCTCGGTGATCGGCATCTCGACGTGGTGGCGCCGCGCGAGCTCCAGCACGGCGTCGCAGGACTTGACGCCCTCGGCGGTCTGTTTCGTGACGGCGATGACCTCGTCGAGGCTCATGCCGCGCCCGAGGTTCTCCCCGAACGTCCGGTTGCGCGACAGCGGCGAGCCGCAGGTCGCGACGAGGTCGCCCATGCCCGCCAGCCCGGCGAAGGTGTGCTGGTCGGCGCCGAGCGCCGCGCCGAGCCGGGCGATCTCGGCGAGTCCCCGCGT
Organism: Actinoallomurus sp. CA-142502; assembly: GCF_050936355.1. Classification (NCBI taxonomy): domain Bacteria; kingdom Bacillati; phylum Actinomycetota; class Actinomycetes; order Streptosporangiales; family Thermomonosporaceae; genus Actinoallomurus; species Actinoallomurus sp. CA-142502. The sequence goes on along the minus strand of NZ_JBNJMY010000001.1, from coordinate 3,251,805 downwards.
CATCAGCAGGGCGCGGACGTTGTCGCCCATGCCCATGCCGACCGAGATGCCGACGGCCAGGGCGATGACGTTCTTGACCGCGCCGCCCAGCTCGCAGCCGACCACGTCCGGGTTGGTGTACGCGCGGAAGTAGGGCGTCATGCAGGCGAGCTGGAGCTTCTGCGCGGTCGGCTCGTCGGTGCAGGCGACGACGGCGGCCGACGGCTGCTCCAGCGCGATCTCGCGGGCGAGGTTCGGCCCGCTGATCACCGCGACCCGCTCCTCCGGCACCCTGGCGACCTCGCGGATCACCTCGCTCATCCGCTTGCACGTGCCGAGCTCGATGCCCTTCATCAGGCTGACCAGCACGGCGTCGCCGCCGATCAGCGGCCGCCACTCCTCCAGGTTGGCGCGCAGCGTCTGGGCGGGCACGGCCAGGACGATGTACGGCGCGCCGTCGAGGGCCTCGGCGACGTCCGTGGTGGCGCTCAGGCGCTCGGGCAGCGTGGTGTCCGGGAGATAGTCCGGATTGCGGCGGGTCTGGTTGATCGCGTCGACGACGTCCGTACGGCGTCCCCACATCGTGACGTCGCCGCCCGCGTCGGCGAGCACCTTGGCGAAGACGGTCCCCCAGGACCCTGCTCCCAGTACCGCGATCTTCAAGAGGCCTTGGCCTCCTCGTTCTCGCCGTCCGTGTCGTCCGTGCCGTCCTTGTCGTTCTCGTCGGCGGCCCGCTTGGCCGCGCGGGCGGCGCGCGTCGCCGCGCGGTGGTCATAGAGCGTCTCGGGCGGCGTCTCACCGCGCAGCTCGCCCAGCAGGGCGGCGATGGCGGCCATGATGTCGGCGGTGGCGGCGGTGAGGGTCTCGGCGTCGAGCGGCCTGCCCTCGTACTTCGACAGGTCCACGGGCGGCCCGGCGACGACGTGCATCGTCTTGCGCGGGAACAGCCGGATCTTCTTCGTGCCGTACCGCAACAGCTCGTGCGCGCCCCAGTGCGCGACCGGGACCACCGGGACACCGGTGGTCAGGGCGACGCGGGCCGCGCCGGTCTTGCCGGTCATCGGCCACAGGTCCGGGTCGCGGGTGCAGGTGCCCTCGGGGTAGAAGATCACGCTTTCGCCGGAGCGCAGGCCCTTCTCCGCGTCGCGGAGCGCCAGGCCCGCGTCGGAGCGGTCGCGGTAGACCGGGATCTGGCCGGTACGGCGGAGGATGTGGCCGAGGACCCGGCTCTTGAACACCGAGTCCTTGGCCAGGTACACCGGGAAACGGCCGGCGGTGTAGACGAAGTGGGCCAGCGCCAGCGGGTCGGACTCGGACAGGTGGTTGGGCGCGATGACCACACCGCCCGTGCGCGGGATGTTCTCCTGCCCCTTCCAGTCGCGTTTGAGCAGGGTGAACAGCAACGGCCGCAGGATCCCCACGACGATCGTGCGCCACACGGGCGAATATTTCATTGCCCATCTCCTAGGTTCGTCCCCGCCAACTGCGGGGTCCGGTCAAGTCTCGCGGTTGGTTCCGCATAGTGTCGACCCACGATGCCTCGTACCCACCGTCTCACCTGGACGCTCGTCGTGCCGGTCAAGCTGCTGGCACGGGCGAAGTCGCGCCTGTCCGGACCCGCCGGGCCGCACCGCGAGCGACTCGCGCTCGCGATCGCGACCGACACGGTATCGGCCGTACTCCGATCATCGCGGGTGGAGGGGGTCGTCGTGGTCACCGACGACCCGGTCGCGGCGCCGGAGCTGGCCGCCCTCGGCGCCATCATCGTGCCCGACGAACCCGACGACGGCCTGAACCCGGCGCTGGTGCACGGCGCCGCCGAGGCCCGGCGCCTGGCCCCCGAACGCGCCGTCGGCGCGCTGAGCGCCGACCTGCCGTCGCTGCGCCCCGGCGAGCTGACGCGGGTGCTGGACGCCGCAGGGGCGGTGCCGAACGCCTTCGTCCCGGACGCGGCGGGTGTCGGCACCACGCTCTACACCGCCCGGCCGGACGCGGTCTTCGCCCCGGCGTTCGGCCTGGACTCCCGGGCCCGCCACCGCGACGGCGGCGCGCGTGAACTGGCGCTCGACGGCATCCCGAGCGTGCGCCGCGACGTCGACACGATCGACGACCTGCGAGCCGCCCTCGAACTCGGCGTCGGCCCCCGCACGGCCGCCGTCGCCCCGCTCCTGCCGTCCGCGCGCCACTAAGCTCTGCGGTTATGCAGGCGACGGTGAAGGCGTTCGATCGCGAGACGCGCAGTGGAAGCGTGCTGCTGGACGACGGGAGCGAGCTGCCGTTCGGCGCGCTGGCGTTCGACGCCGGCGGCCTGCGGCTGCTGCGGCTCGGTCAGCGGGTCAACATCGCCGTCCAGGACGACTGGATCACCGCGATCACCCTCTCGACGTTCCCGCTGCCCTGAGGCTGCAACGCCGACGGCGCCCGGGAGACGGGATGTCTCTCCGGGCGCCGTGACCGTACGCATCGGTTCTTCAGGCGTTACTTCTTCTTGGGACCGGCCACCTGGCCCTTGAAATCGGCGCCGGCCTTGAACTTCGGGACCGACGTCGCCGGAACCTTGATGGTGGCGCCGGTCGCCGGGTTGCGGGCCTCACGGGCCGGCCGATCGGCCTTTTCGAAGGAGCCGAAGCCGGTGATGGCGACCTTCTCCCCCTTGGCGACGGTGTCCTGGATGGTGTCCAGAATCGCGTCGACGGCCTCTCCCGCGATCTTCTTACTGCCAACTCGTTCGGCGACAGCGTCGACGAGCTCACGCTTGTTCATGGGTTACTCCTCTTCCCCCTTGCTCGCTTGAAACTAGGGGACTCGCAGCATCTACACAATCACCCATGGCCGAGGTTTTCGGCTGTGTCGCAGGCGGAAGTGCCGATCAGGGAACGTTTTCATCGCCATCGAGATCGCCGAGGAATGATTCGAGGCGTCTCAGGGCGAGCGCGGCATCCCGTTTCGCGAGGTCGGTGATCACCAACAAATGCCTGGTCATCTGGGGTCTGACCAGCGGAGACAGGTCCGCGACCCGGGCATGCGCGATCCGGAGTCCCTCCGCCAAGGCGTCGAGCTCCGGATCGTTCCAGCCTCCGCGCGATGCGTTCATAATCACACCCGTTTTTTCGGTGGCGTCGGCGCGGCGAGTCCGCCGGCGGGCGCGACGGGCGCCCGCCGGCGTACGCGGGTGGGTCAGGCGGTCACCGGCAGCCACGGCTGCCGGCTCTTCTCGAAGACGGTGATGTCGTCGGCGTGCCGCAGGGTGAGGCCGATGTCGTCGAGCCCCTCCGTCAAACGCCAGCGGGTGTAGTCGTCGATCTCGAAGGACCGCACGCCGCCCTCGTCGCAGCGCAGCTCGCGGGCGGGCAGGTCGATGGTGAACTCCTTGGCCGGGTTCGCCTCGATCTTGTCCTGCAGGCCCTCGATGTAGTCCTCGGGCAGCTCGATCGGCAGCAGGCCCATCTTGGTGGCGTTGTTGCGGAAGATGTCGCCGAAGCGGGCCGAGATGACGGCGCGGAAGCCGTACTGCTGCAGGGCCCAGACGGCGTGCTCGCGCGAGGATCCGGTGCCGAAGTCCGGCCCGGCGACCAGGATCGACGCCCCGGCGTACTCCGGACGGTTCAGCACGAACTCCGGGTCCTCCCGCCAGGCGGAGAACAGGCCCTTCTCGAAGCCGGTACGGCTGACCTGCTTGAGCCAGACGGCCGGGATGATCTGGTCGGTGTCGACGTTGCTGCGCCGCAGCGGCACGGCGCGCCCGGTGTGCACGGTGAAGGCTTCCATGTCTGCTGGGTCCCCTCGTTACAGGTCGGCGGGAGCGGCCAGGTGGCCGGTGACGGCGGTGGCGGCGGCGACGGCGGGCGAGACCAGGTGGGTACGGCCGCCCTTGCCCTGCCGGCCCTCGAAGTTGCGGTTGGAGGTCGAGGCGCTGCGCTCCCCCGGCTTGAGCTGGTCGGGGTTCATGCCGAGGCACATCGAGCAGCCCGCCTCGCGCCACTCGGCGCCGGCCTCGGTGAACACGGCGTCGAGGCCCTCTTCCTGCGCCTGCGCCTTGACCTTCATCGAACCCGGGACGACCAGCATGCGGACGCCGTCGGCGACCTTGCGGCCCTTGACGACCGCGGCCGCGGCGCGCAGGTCCTCGATGCGGCCGTTGGTGCAGGAGCCGACGAACACGGTGTCGACGGCGATGTCGCGCAGCGGGGTGCCGGCGGTCAGGCCCATGTACTGCAGGGCTCGCTCGGCGGCGCTGCGGCGGGTCGGGTCCTCGAACTCGGCCGGGTCGGGGACGTTCGCCGACAGCGGCGCGCCCTGGCCCGGGTTGGTGCCCCAGGTCACGAACGGGGTCAGCGTCGAGGCGTCGATCACGACCTCGCGGTCGAAGACGGCGTCGTCGTCGCTGCGCAGCGAACGCCAGTACTCCTTGGCCGCCTCCCACTCGGCGCCCGCCGGGGCGTGCGGACGGCCCTCGAGGTAGGCGAAGGTCGTCTCGTCCGGCGCGATCATGCCGGCGCGGGCGCCCGCCTCGATGGACATGTTGCAGACCGTCATGCGGCCCTCCATCGAGAGCGCGCGGATCGCCTCGCCGCGGTACTCGATGATGTGGCCCTGGCCGCCGCCGGTGCCGATGCGGGCGATGATCGCCAGGATCAGGTCCTTGGCGGTCACGCCGTAGGGCAGCTCACCGTTCACGGTGACCGCCATCATCTTGGGCTTCTTCTGCGACAGCGTCTGCGTCGCCAGGACGTGCTCGACCTCGCTCGTGCCGATGCCGAACGCCAGCGCGCCGAACGCGCCGTGCGTCGAGGTGTGTGAGTCACCGCAGACGACCGTCATGCCCGGCTGGGTCAGCCCGAGCTGCGGGCCGATCACGTGCACGATGCCCTGGCCCGCGTCGCCCATCGGGTGCAGGCGTACGCCGAACTCGGCGCAGTTCTTGCGCAGGGTCTCCACCTGGGTCCGCGAGACCGGGTCGGCGATCGGGGCCAGGATGTCGGTGGTCGGGACGTTGTGGTCCTCGGTGGCGATCGTCAGGTCCGGCCTGCGGATCTTGCGGCCCGCCATGCGCAGGCCGTCGAAGGCCTGCGGGCTCGTCACCTCGTGGACGAGGTGAAGATCGATGTAGAGGACGTCCGGCTCGCCCTCAGCGCTGCGCACGACGTGCGCGTCATAAACCTTGTCCGCCAGTGTCCGGCCCATCACTTCACCTCTTCTTGGTCCTGGGCTCCTTTGCTCACGACTTGCATCTCAGATTGCGAGACGGCAGTATCGAGGCATGGACAACTCTAGCGGAGTCGGCGTACTTGACAAAGCGGTACTCGTCTTGAACGCCCTGGAGGCCGGCCCCGCCTCGCTGGCCCAGCTCGTGCAGACGACCGGCCTGGCCCGCCCGACCGCCCACCGCCTCGCCGTCGCGCTGGAGCACCACCGGCTGGTCCACCGCGACACCCAGGGCCGGTTCATCCTCGGCCCCCGGCTGGCCGAACTCGCCGCCGCGGCCGGCGAGGACCGGCTGCTGGCCGTCGCCCAGCCCATCCTCACCCAGCTGCGCGACCTGACCGGAGAGAGCGCCCAGCTCTACCGCCGCCAGGGCGACGCACGCGTCTGCGTGGCGGCCGCCGAGCGGATGAGCGGCCTGCGCGACACCGTGCCGGTCGGCAGCTCGCTGCCGATGACGGCCGGGTCGGCGGCCCAGATCCTGCTCGCCTGGGAGGAGCCGGACCGCCTCCACCGGGGCCTGCGCGGCGCGAAGTTCACCGCGACGACGCTGGCCTCCGTCCGCCGCCGCGGCTGGGCCCAGAGCATCGGCGAACGCGAGCAGGGCGTGGCGTCGGTGTCCGCGCCGATCCGCGGCACCGGCGCGCGCGTGATCGCCGCGATCTCCGTCTCGGGCCCGATCGAACGCCTGACCCGCTCCCCCGGCCGGATGCACGCCCCGCCGGTCCTCGCCGCGGCCGAGAAGATCTCCGAGTCCATGCGCCGCCCCTAGACCTCAGAAGAGCGGGCGGTAGACCGGGATGCCCCGGGTCTCCAGTTCCTCCCGGAGCGCGAAGTAGGCGTCGCCGAACGGGTCCACTCCGGTCAGCGGCATCAGGCCCCGGCGGATGGCCACGTCGTGCGGGGCCAGGGCGGCGGCCTCGGACAGATGACGGTCCGCCGCCTCCGTACGCCCGCGGCGGGCCAGCCACACCGCGAGACGGGCGTGGGCGCGGGCCCGCTGCTCCTCAGGCGTCGGGACGCGCAGGTGCTCGCCGATCTGCGCGTCCGTGAGGCCGCGATCGCCGTCGACGACCCAGCGCCGCAGCGCCGCCCACGACGCCTCGGAGTCGATGCCGTTCATCGAGCGGAACAGGTCGGTCGCCGTCTGGGTGTCCTGCGGGCGGGCGATCCGGCCCTCCTCGTCCACCCAGACGACGGTCGGCACGTTGACGATGCCGTAGCGCTCGGCGACGATTCCCTCGGCGTCGATCAGCGCGGGATGGGTGAGGTCCCGCTGCCAGGGCCGCGCCTGCTCCGGGTCGCGGTCGCACGCCACGCTGACGACGGTGAGGCCGTACGGCTCCAGCGCCTGGTGACGCTCCTCCCACGCCGGCAGGTCGTACCGGCAGCCGCACCACGACGCCCAGAAGACCAGCGCGACCTTGCGTCCGCGAAAGTCGCTCAGGGACCGGCCGCCGAGGGTGAAGTCCGGCGCCCGCCCGGTCGCGGGCAGCGGGGCGGCGTCGGCGAGGGCGAGCACCCGTTCCTCACGGTCGGCCACGGCGATCTTCCCGGTCAGCGCGGCGAAGGCCATGACGTCGATCCCGCGGTCGGTCTCGGCCTCGCGTACGGCGGCCGCCGGGACACACGAGTCGTCACGGCACCAGCCGTACGGCCTGCGGACCCATCCGAGCACCGGCGCGGTCAGCGGCGCGCACAGGTCGTCGTCAAGGTCGATCCGCTCCTCGCGGCCGTCGGTCAAAAGCGCGTACTCCACGACGCCTCCCATTAGATAGTGACACTCTCCAATATTGGATAGCGCTAGTATCCAAGTCAAGGGGGATGACGCGGATGAAGATCTCCGAACTCAGCGACCGCAGCGGCCTGCCGGTGCAGACGATCAAGTACTACATCCGGGAGGGCCTGCTGCCGAAGGGCGCGGCGACCGCCGCGACCAGGGCGGAGTACGCCGAGGAGCACCTCGAGCGGCTGCGGCTCATCCGCGCGCTCCGGGAGGTCGGCGACCTGCCCGTCGCGTCGGTGAAGCGCATCATCGGCGCCGTCGACGACGAGGCGGTCGGCCTGCACGAGCTGCTCGGCACCGCGGCGTACACACTGAGCCCGGCGGTCGAGCCCCGCCCCGAGGACCCCGACTGGCGCTCCGCCCGTGAGGACGTGGACGCGATCGTCGCCGAACTCGGCTGGCAGGTCTCCACGGACGCGCCGACCCGCGACCTGCTCGCCCAGGCGTTCCTCGCGCTGCGCCGCCTCGGACGCCCCATCGTCTGGACCGACCTGCGGCCCTACATCGAGGCCGCCACGATCATCGCCGAGCACGAGATCGGCGGCATCCCGGTCGAGGGCGAGCGCGGCCAGGCCGTGCAGACGGCGGTCGCCACCAACGTGCTCTACGAGAAGGTGCTGCTCGCCCTGCGGCGCATGGCGCAGGAAAACGTCTCGGCCCGCCGGTTCGGCGACGGGACCGAGGACCGCTGACCGTACGCTTCACGTCCGGCCCGGCGCGGGTAATCATGACGGTGTGGATTTCGACGAGGCCGCCGACGAGCTGTACGGCGTGCTGCCGTCGGAGTTCACGGCCACCCGGAAACGGCTGGCGGGCGAGCTGCCGCGCGACGACGCCCGGCGGCTCACCGCGATGCGCCGCCCGACCGTCCCGGCCTGGGCGGTGAACCTCCTCGTCCGCGACGACGCGGTCGGCCCCGTCCTGGAGCTCGGCGAGCGCATGCGCGCGGCGTGGTCGGAGGGCGGCGACCTGACCGCGCTGGACCGCGAGCGGGCGTCCCTCGTCGAGGACCTGGTCCGGCGCGCCCGCACGCTGGCCGACGAGGCCGGGCGGCCGCTGAGCGACGCCTTCGCCGACGAGGTGGACGAGACGTTGCGCGCCGCGATCGCCGACCCGTCGGCCGCCGACGCCGTACGCGCGGGGCGGCTCGACCATCCGCTGCGGCACACGGGCTTCGGCCCGTTCGGGGCCGCCGCGCCGCCGGCCCGCCCGAAGCCCCCGCCGCGCCCGGCGAAGAAGACCCGCGAGGACGAGGACGCCGCGCGGGCGGAGCGGGAGCGGAAGGATCGAGAGCGGCGCGCGGAGCGGACCCGCGACGCCGAGCGGAAGGCCGAGGAGGCCGAGCGCTCGCTCGCCGAGTGGACGTCCACCCTGGAGGAGGCCCGGGGGCGGCTGGCCGACGCCGAACGCGAGCTCGACGACCTGCGCGAGCGCGTGCGCGACGCCGAGGCCCGGCGGACGGACCTCGCCCGCCGGGCCCAGGTGGCCGAGCGGGAGCACGACCGCGCCGAACGCACCGCGGAGGAGGCGCGCCGCCGCGCCCGCGAGCTCGCCGCGGACCCTTCCTGACACCGAGCGAACGACATCGATACTGGCGTTCTCCTCATGGGTCTAAGATCGGCCCACAACGCCAGAAAGGGTGAGATGTGACCGGCGCGTCGCGGCGGGCACTCGGGGCGTTCGACACGACCCGGCCGAACATCGCCCGCATCAACGATTACTTCCTCGGCGGCAAGGACAATTTCGCCGTCGACCGGCACGCGGCGGAAGAGCTGCTCGCGATCGCCCCGGAGATCAGGGCGATCGCGGCCGAGACCCGGAGCTTCCTCGGCCGGGCCGTGCGCTTCCTCGCCGGGCAGGGGATCCGGCAGTTCCTGGACATCGGGTCCGGCCTTCCCACCCTGCAGAACACGCACGAGGTGGCCCGCTCGGTGCTCCCGGACGCCCGCGTGGTCTACGTCGACAACGACCCGGTGGTGATCTCGCACGGCCACGCCGTCCTCCCCAGCGACGAGCGCACGGCCGTCGTCGAGGGCGACATCCGGAACCCGCGAGAGCTGGTCGAGGACCCAGGGGTGCGCCGCGTCATCGACTTCGAGGAGCCGGTCGCCGTCCTCATCTTCGGCGCGCTGCACGTCGTCCCGAACGCGGACGACCCGTTCCGATGCGTCGCGGCGCTGCGGGACGCGACGGCGCCAGGAAGCCACCTGGCCCTCTCCCACCTCGTCTTCGACACCCGGCCCGAGATTGCCCGCCACATCGAGGAGGTCTACCGGGCCGTCCTCCACCGGCCCGAGGCGCACACCGCGCGCAACCGTGAAGACGTGCTGCGTTTCTTCGACGGCTTCGAGCTGGTCGACCCCGGTCTGGTCTGGCTACGTCAGTGGCGCCCGGACCACCCGCTGCACGCGCGGGCGGCGGAGAAGATCTGGAAGGTCGGCGGCGTCGGCCGCAAACCCTGAACGCACGGAGCGGGCTCGCGCTAGAGCTCGCGCAGGATGCGGTTGAGGGTGTCCTGGATCTTCGAGGCCGGCTCGGCGTCGATACAGAGCCGCTCCATCACCATGTGGTAGTGGTCGACGTCCTCGCGCTTGTCGAGGTAGAGGGAGCTGGTGAGCTGTTCGAGGTAGACCACGTCGGGCAGGTCGCGCTCGGCGAACCGCAGGATGCTGAACGGCCCGCCCGCGGCGGCGTGCCCGCCGAGCGCGAACGGCACCATCTGCAGCGTGACGTTCGGCAGCTCGGTCATCTCCAGCAGGTGCCGCAGCTGGCGGCGCATGGCCTGGACGCCGCCGAGCGGACGCCGCAGCACGGCCTCGTCGACGACCGCCCACAGGTGCGGCGGGTCGTCGGACCGCAGCAGCGACTGCCGCCGCATCCGCAGGCCGACGCGGCGCTCGACCTCGTGGCCCGGGGCCGACGGGTGGCCCAGCAGCGTGACGGCGCGCGCGTAGTCCTCGGTCTGCAGCAGCCCGGGGACGAACTGCACCTCGTACGCGCGGATGCGCGACGCGGCCTCCTCCAGGCCGATGTAGACCTCGAACCAGGCCGGGAGGATGTCGGAGTAGCTGTGCCACCAGCCCGGGGCGTTCGCCTGGTCGGCCAGTGCGAGCATCGCCGCCTTGTCGCTCTCGTCGTCCACGCCGTAGAGCGTCAGCAGGTCGGCGACGTCGCGGCTCCGGAACCGCACGCGGCCCAGCTCCATGCGGCTGATCTTCGAGTGCGAGCCTCGGATCGCCGCCCCGGCCTCCTCGCAGGTGATCTGCCGCTGTTCGCGGAGTCGCCGCAGCTGGGAGCCCAGGACGATGCGCAGCACGGTCGGCCCACCGCGGTGGGGACCGAACACGTCGCGTGCGGCGTCCTCACCGCCGGCATGGGACCCGATCATCTGCTCCCCTAGGACACTGGAATCGGCCCAGTGTCCCACTGGAGCCCGTCGTTGCAAAGCGCCCGCCTCGGGCGGGGCATGGTCCGGCCGCCCTCGGCGAGCGTGAGGTAACCCGCCTCCGGCAGCGTATGGTCGCTCGCCCTCAGGCGAGCATGTGATCGAAGTCGCCGTCCTTCGCTCCCTTGATGAAAGCGTCGATCTCCGCCCGGGTGTACAGCAGCGCGGGGCCGTCCGGGAACCGTGAGTTGCGAATCGCGATCTCGCCGCACGGCAGTTCGGCGAGTTCGACGCAGTTTCCACTCGGATTACTGGCATGGCTCTTCAGCCAGCTGGCCTCCCGCAGGCGGGCTGCCGATATTCCGTTGTAGGCCTGATACATGTCGCCTCCAAGCCATCCAAGACCGCCCGACCGGTGAGCCAAAGGTCGGACCCCTTCCGGGAGCGGCACAACGCTCGTGCACATGCACGTGCATTCGTGCGTGCATGCGTGCTTGCATATGCACGACTTGAGGAGCAAGATAGCGGAACGGCGCATGACGCGCCCCGCGACGTTCACGACTTCCCCCAGGGTCCGCAATGAACTTGCCGCCATCGAGCGAAACCACCGGCTTCTCCCGCCCCGATCAGGGGTGGGACGATTGGCTCCGCCCTTTTGACGGCACCCCTTGGTCGGACGGCGGTCGGCCGCTGGTCGCCGCCCAGGACCTGCCCTCTGAGGCTGCCTCGCCGGGTATAGCCCGGAATGTGACAAAGGACACACTTACTCGCTGGAGTCTCTGCGACTTCTACGACGACGCCGCGGTGGTCGTCTCCGAACTGGTGACCAACGCCATCCGGTACGGCCTGTGTCCCGCCGCCCGCGACCCGCTGCGCCTGGTGCTCGCCCGCTACGAACGCCAGCTCGTCTGCATGGTGACCGACCCGACCGACACCGCGCCCAAGATGCAGGAGCCCGACTGGGTCGCCGAGACCGGCCGCGGACTGCACATCATCGAGGCCATGAGCCGCGCCTGGGGCTGGACCCCGCTCCTCGGCGGCGGCAAGGCGGTCTGGGCGTCCTTCTCGATCAGCTGACGTCCGGCCGGGCCTCGCCGGAGTCGGAGATCCACTCCGCGTGCCCGTGGCCGATCGCCAGCCGCCGGCCCGGCTCACCGCCACGGCGCAGCTCCAGAGCGAACCCCTGCGTCCCCAGGTCACGGGACGCCTCGAACGACAGATGGAACAGGTCGTGCTCCCGCCCGGCGCCCGCGATCGCGGCGTCGAAGGCCTCCCGCCGCTCGGCGGGTACGTGCAGGCGCGTCGCCGAATGAAAGATCACGACCGGCGTCCCGCGCGGCACCCCGGCGACCACCTCCGGCAGCAGCTCGACCGCGTCCCCCGCGTACGTCCGGGGCGGATTCGCCGCCACGGCCCGCAGCGCCTCGTCCTGAAGGGTGGCCTGCGCGGTGTTCTCCGGCCAGATCAGTGCCCGCAGCCAGAGCCGCTCGTCGGGATCGCGGGCGTCGATCGGATTGAGGTCGATGCCCGCTCGATCGGCGATGACGGGCAGCGGGCCGAGGTCGGGCGGCGGTCCTTCTCCGCGCCACTCGGCCGACACCACCACGCGTGAGGACGCCCTCCCCCACGTACGTCCCGCGATGGCGTATCGGTAGTCGTCGAAGCGCAGGTGCACGCCCGCGCTGGACCCCACCTCGATCAGCGTCACCGGCTCGTCCGTCATCGACGCGACCGCCGCCATGCCGAGGCGCAGGACGGCCGAGCGCTTCACGACGTTCGTCTGGACGAGCCGGCGACGCATCAGCGCGACGATCTCTTCTCTCCGGCGCAGGCAGAACGCGGTGAACGCCGGACCGGGGTCGCCCGCCGCGGTCCCCGCGCCGCACGAGGGGTACCAGGCGGCCAGTTCCTGCGCCGGATCGCGGAGCAGCAGGTAGTGCACCGACGCCAGCAGCAGGTTGGAGGGCAGCTGGCCGGAACGCGCGTGCCGGGCGATGGCGAGCAGCCGGTCGTCGGCCGCGACCACCTGGCCGAGCCGCGCGTACAGCGGCGAGCCGGCGAAGTGACGCGGCGAGTCGGCGAAGAGCTCGACGAGAGGGTCCGCGGCGCTCTGGGCGGTGCTCATGCCGGGATCGTCACTCAGCCGATCAATCGTCGTCAATGTTGATTTTGATCAATATTCCGCCGATGCGTCACAATCGACGCCATGGGGTTCGGCATTCTGGGGGCGACAGAGGTACGGTCCGCCGACGGGGTCCCGGTTCCGGTCGGCGGCCCGAGGGTGCGCGCGCTCCTCGCCCTCCTCCTGCTGAACGCCGGGCGGCTGGTCACCACGGAGCGCCTCATCGACGGCCTGTACGGCGACGAGCCGCCCGCGGGCACCGCCAACGCCCTGCAGTCCCAGGTCTCCCGGCTCCGGCGCGGCCTCGCCGCCGCCGGCCTGGCCGCCGGGGTGGTGGAGTTCCACGCGGCCGGTTACCGCCTCGCCGTCGAGCCGGACGACGTCGACGTCCACCGGTTCGAACGCCTCGCCGGGGAGGGGCGGAACGCGCTGGCCGCGGGTGACGCGGCGCGCGCCGTGGGCCTGCTGCGCGAGGCGCTGGAGCTGTGGCGCGGGCCCGCGCTGGCCGACGTGGCCGACGCGCCGTTCGCCGAGGCGCAGGCCGCGCGGCTCGACGAGCTTCGCCTGTCCGCGCTGGAGGATCGCGCCGAGGCCGTGCTGACGCTGGGCCGCGGCCGCGACCTCGTACCGGAGCTTCAGGAACTGGTGGCCGCCCATCCCCTGCGCGAGCGCCCACGCGGCCAGCTGATGCGCGCGCTCCACGGCGCGGGCCGGCAGGCCGAGGCCCTCACCGTGTTCGAGGAGACGCGCCGCGTCCTGGCCGAGGAACTCGGCGCCGACCCGTCGCCCGAGCTGACCGCCGTGCACCTGTCGATCCTGCGCGGCGAGGCGGCCGCACCGCCGGAGACGCCGGGCCCGCGCCGCCCCCTGCCGGCCCAGCTCACCAGCTTCGTCGGACGAGACGAGGAGTTGCAGCGGATCGGCAAGCTGCTCGCCGCCGGACGCCTCGTGACGCTCCTCGGCCCGGGCGGGTCCGGCAAGACGCGCCTGGCCCTCGAGGCCGCCGCGCAGGAGAAGGGCGAGGTGTGCTTCGTCGACCTGGCGCCGGTCGTCGGCGACGCCGCGGGGTCCCGGCACACGGTCGTGCAGGCGGTGGTCGAGGCCCTCGGGCTGCGCGAGTCCGGCCTGTTCGCGCAGCCGGCCGACGCACGGCCCGACCCCGAGGCCCGGCTCGTCGCCGCCCTGTTCGAACGGCCGATCCTGCTCATCCTCGACAACTGTGAGCACGTCGTCGACAGCGCCGCCCGGCTCACGCACCGGCTCCTCGGCGCCTGCCCGGAGCTCCGGGTGCTGGCGACCAGCCGCGAGGCGCTCGGCATCACCGGCGAGGGCCTGTGCCCGCTTCCGCCGCTTCCCCTGCCACCGCCCGCGACGGACGCCCTCGACGCGCTGAACTACCCGGCGATCCGCCTGTTCGCCGACCGCGCCGCCGCCGTGCGCCCGGACCTGGACCCGGCCACCGAGCTCCCCACCATCCAGCGGATCTGCGTCGCGCTCGACGGGCTTCCGCTGGCCATCGAGCTGGCCGCGGCGCGCCTGCGCTCGCTCACCGTGGAGGAGGTCGCCGCCCGCCTGGACGACCGGTTCCGGCTGCTCTCGCGCGGCGACCGCACGAAGGCGCCGCGGCACCGGACCCTGCGCGCGGTGGTCGAGTGGAGCTGGGACCTGCTGGGCGAGGACGAGCGAACCCTGGCGCGGCGGCTGACGGTCTTCGCCGGCGGCGCGACGGCGGCCGCCGCGGCGCGCGTGTGCGCCCTGCCCGCCGAGGACGTCGACGACCTGCTCGCCGACCTCGTGGACAAGTCGCTCGTCGAGGACGTGGGCGGCCGCTACCGCATGCTCGACACGATCCGGGTGTTCTGCGCCGAGCGGCTGGCCGAGGCCGGCGAGGACGAGTCCACGCACGCGGCGCACGCCGCGTACTTCCTCGACCTGGCCGAGACCGCCGAGCCGTACCTGCGCCGGACCGAGCAGGTGGACTGGCTGGCCCGGCTCGACGCCGACCACGGCAACCTCCTGGCGGCGCTGCGGTGGGCCGTGCCCGCCGACCCGGCTCTGGCGCTGCGCCTGCTCACGGCCGTGGGGTCGTACTGGTGGCTGCGCGGGCTACGCAGCGAGGGCGTGCCGATCGCCCTCGAACTGCTCGACGTCATCGGGCCCGAGCCGCCGGCCGGGCTCGAGGAGGAGTACCTCTTCGCCGTCCTGACCGCCGTCGTCGGCGGCGCCCAGGGGCCGCGGGTCCGTGACCTCCAGCGGATCGCCGACGTGCTGGTCGCGAGCCGCTCGGCCGGTGAGCACCGGCCGCTGCGCCCGGTGGTGACCGTGATGTGGGCGCTCGGCATCGGGCCGGCCGAGGCGGACGCCGAGTTGCAGGAGCGGCTGATGAGCCGCGACCCGTGGTCGCTGGCGCTCCGTCACCTCGGATGGGGATACGTCCTGCTCTTCCACGGCGACGTCGACGGCGCCGAGACCGAGTTCGCGACCGGCGCCGAGGGCTTCCGGGCGGTCGGCGACCGCTGGGGGCTGGCCGGGGTCCTGTCCGCGCTGGCCCGCCTGGTGGCCTGGCGCGGCGACGACCGCCGGGCGCTCGCCCTGGCCGATGAGGCGTTCGAACTGGTCCGCCTGCTCGACGCCGCCGAGGACATGGCCGACCTGCTGTGCCTGCGGGCCGAAGGGCTGGGCCGCTCCGGCGACGTCGCGGGAGCGCGCTCCTGCTACGCGCAGGCGGGTGAGGTCGCGCGCCGGTCGGGCTCGCCGGAGCGGGTGGCCCAGGTGCGGCACGGGCTCGCCGAGCTGGCGCGGCTGACCGGTGACCTGGGCGAGGCCCGCCGCCTGGCCGAGGAGGCCTTGAAGGCGTGCACGGCGGAGTCGTTCGGCGTCACCGAGATACGGGGACACGTCCTCGTCAGCCTCGGCCGGATCGCCGAGGCCGAGGGTGACGCCGCCGAGGCCGAGGCGTGGCACCGACGAGCGCTGACGGCCGGCGGTCAGGACGTACGTGCCGCGGCGGACGCGGCCGAGGGGCTCGCCGGGGTCGCCCTGCTCCACGGCGACGGGGAGCGCGCCGCGACGCTGCTCGGCGCGGGCACGGCCCTGCGCGGGATCTCCGTCGCCGGCGACCCGGACGTCGCACGCGTCGCCCGCCGGGCCGGGGAACTGATCGGCGAGAGGGCGTACGAGTCGGCCTTCGCACGCGGCACGGCGATGCCCCGCGAGGAGGCCCTCGCCCTCCTCGCCACCTGACCAACGCGAGCCCAGCCCCAGGCGGAATCCCTGCCCGGCGACCCGGCCCTCGTACGCGGCGCCGCGAGGCCTCTCCTCCTCGTCGGTGGCTGAGGGGCGCGGGCGGCCTGGAGGGGCCGCCCGCGCGGGGTGTCAGCCGCTCTTGATCTTGTCGTAGCGGTAGGCCGTGTAGCCCTTGGTGCTCAGGCTGCTCTTGAGGTGGAGCGCCATGGAGACGTAGCCGGAGCAGTCCGTGCGGCAGTGCCGGCCCTGGGGATCCGGATGGGAGCCCTGTCAGTCGTAGCGGAACTTGTCGCGACGGTCGTACCGGGTATTCGCCCGGGAGATGACCTCGGACCGCTTAATCGCCCCACCGACCTTGTCTGCTTCCAAACATGGATCACGACATATCCGAAACAGGCGGGGAAAAACATCGCCTCAGTGTTCCCTGAGAGGCGAGTGGAGGTGGCTATGACAAAAGGGCTGACCGCCGTTATGGCGATCAGCCCTTCATGCTGTAGTCCCGACCGGATTTGAACCGGCGTTACCGCCTTGAGAGGGCGGCGTCCTAGGCCACTAGACGACGGGACCTCATCCCGCCCGCTTGGTCTCCCTTGCGGGCGACGCCCAGCTTAGCGGACGTTCTCCCGTTGTACGAACCGGGATCTTCGAGGCGCCGAGCCCGCAGATCGGAATCCGCGTTCATCGGCGGGAAAAGCATACCGAGCCTCGGCGACGACAGCCAACCTGAGACACCGGATGTCCGGCGCCGGGGCCGAGCGGACGGGAGGTGATCGTCCCGCCTCCGGCCCCCACCAGGGGATCCCCGGTCCTCCTTCGTCAACGCATCTCAGCGATCGGCCATTCCAAGGGCGGAGCGGATGACGCCGACGGCACGTGCCGCGTTGTCGCCGGACGGCGCTGTCAACCGATTGTGCGTGAAGGCGAAGGAGAAACGGCCGGCCGGGTCCGCGAAGGCGCCGCTTCCGCCGCTCCCCTTCGACCCGAAGGCGCCCGGCGGCATTTCCGGCAGACCGAGGAAGTAGCCGAGGCCTTTCGGGACCGGCCCGCCGAGGACGCGGTCGGCCTCGGCGATCACGACCGTGGCGACGGTGGCGGCGCGTGCGGCGGAGATGAGCCGGACGCCGTCGACCTCACCGATGAGGGCGGCGAACATCCGCGCGAGCGCCTGTGCCGTCATCGTGCCCGCGCAGGGCACGTCGGCGGTGAGGTACTCCGCCCGGTTGCCCAGCTCGGCGTCCGCCTGCAGGGCGGCCGGGGCCGCCTGGAAGAACATCGAGTCTGCGGGCCTGGCGGCCAGGGCGCCGGCCCAGCCGCCGTCCTCCAGCCGCGCGACGCGCGGCAGGTGCTCCTCCGGCACGCCGAAGAACAGCTCGCCGTCGACGCCGAGCGGGGCGGCGACCTCCTCCCGCAGGACCTGGGCGATGGTGCGGCCGGTCGCGCGCCGTACGGTCTCACCGACGATGTGGCCGAAGGTCAGCGCGTGGTAGGCGGTCACGGCGCCGGGCGCCCAGAGCGGCCGCAGATCGGCGACGCCGGCGCACGTGGCGTCCCAGTCGCGCAGGTCGCCGAGAGTCAGGCCGGGCGGTGCGAGCGGCACTCCGGCCGTGTGGGTGAGCACGTGGGCGAGCGTGATGCCGCTCTTGCCGTGGGCGCCGAACTCGGGCCAGTACTCGGCGACGGGAACGTCGTAGCCGAGCCGCCCGTATTCGGCGAGGACGTGCACGACGGTCGCGGCCAGGCCCTTGCCCGTGGACCAGCCGTTGAAGAGCGTGTGCTCGTCGACCGGACGGTCCGCGGTCCGGTCGGTCCGTCCCTGTCGCGCGCGGTGCGGCGGGCCATGCTGTCCCACCGCGACGGCGGGCGGCTGCGGGAGCACATGCACGACCCGTCCGACCAGTGGCCGGGCCTCGAACCGCTGCTGCAGATGATGGAGGAGGCCGGCTTCGCCGTGGAGGACGCCATGTCGGCGATCTTCGCGGTGGGCCACCACATCCTGGGTTCGGTCATCGCCCAGCAGGAGGACCAGGTCCCGCCGGGCGCCGGGAACGCGCGGATCGACGCCCGCCGGTTTCCGCGCGTCGCCCGCGCCGCAGCGCTGCGGGCCGAGGGCCGCGACCACGACCGCGAGTTCGAGTACGGCCTGGCCGTGCTCGTCGCCGGCTGCCGCGCGATGCTCGACCGACGCTAGGCCTCCTCGGGCCAGCGGCCTCCTACGTGGAGGGCGACGAGTGCGGCGTGCGACAGCGGGGTGGACGGGTCGGCGACGTCGCCGTTGGTCGTGTAGTCGAGCAGCACGACGTCGCCGTCGGCGGACATGGCGCGGAGGCGGTCGACCAGGTCGGCCGTCCGGTGCTCCAGCACCCAGCGGTAGGCCGGCAGGTAGATGCGGCGCCGCGCCGTCTCGTACGGCAGCAGCGTCTCCCCCTCGAGCCCGTCGCGATGGCCGCGGACCGGGCCGTACCTGCGCACCGTGCGCTTCAGCCCCCGCATGCGCGCGTTGTCTAGGAGGGCCGGGTCGACGTCCGCGGTGGCGAAGACCTTCAGCGCCTGCCAGATGCCCTCGACCGACTGCGCGGTGACGCCGGGCGAGCGCGGCACCGGGATGCCGCCGTGCGGGTAGAACGGGCTGAGCCGCACCCAGGGCTCCTCGGCCCGCGAGGTCACGTCGATGACGCGCGCTCCCGGATGTGCCTCGGCGAGCCTGGCCGCCGAGCGGCGGCGGCTCGCGACCTGGATCGGCATGCCGGACCCCTCTCCCCTGTGCGGACCGGGTCCAGCATGGCCGACGGCACCGACAGTCTCAGAGGCGCGCCTGGATCAGGCCGTGGGTGCCGCCCGTCCGCCAGTCACCGCCGGACGCGTCGAGGGAGGACAGCGTCGCGGCGTCGACTCCCGTCACGACGTCGGACTTCAGCGTGCGCAGCGCCGCCACCGGGCCGGGGAAGTACGCGGTGACCTCGGCGAACGGCGTCGTGGCCGGCCAGGCGCGGTCGCCCACGAGGCGCCGGTAGTTCAGGTCGCCCTTCATGATCGTGAGCGTGTGACCGCCGAACTCCTCCGCCAGGTCGGCGGGCATGCGGTGGTACGACCACGGCGCGCAGGAGAAGGCATGGGCGCGGAGGCGGAGACGGCCCGCTCCGATCGCCTCGGACAGCCTCCGCTCGACGGCGGCGGCCTCGCCGTCCGCGGCCGCGAGGCGGCGCAGGCAGGCGACCAGGTCGGCCGTTGTCGCGTCGGAGACGTAGTAGGGATGCGGCTTCAGGTGGAGCGTCACCGTCGCGGCCAGGCCGGTGCGGAGCAGGTGGTCGATCAGCAGCAGGTCCGCGAGCAGCTCCCGGCCGGCGTTGTCCGCGACGACGCCCACGTGGTGCGGACCGCCCGCGTCGAGCGCGGACCACACCAGGGCGCCGTCGTCGGCCACCAGGCCGCCGGAGGCGTCCAGGTCTCCGGCGGCCCCGAACAGGAAGCCCAGATCCGCCTGGTTGCCCCACAGCGACGCCCGCAGGAGCGCCTGCCGCTCCTCGGCGGCGGGCACGGCGACCGTCGCGTCCCGGAGCTCCGCGGCCTTCCAGTACTCGAACGGGTCGACCCAGTACCAGGGGCCCGGCGTGAAGAACCCCACCGCGCCCAGGAGCCGCCGGTAGAAGTACGACTCCCACCACAGGAACGGCACGTCGGCCCACGGGCGGCCGAAGTAGGCGGCGCCCCAGCGGTCCCAGCGTGCGCGATCGGGCGCGTCCTCGCCGAGCGGCCGCATCGGGCCGGAGGCGATCTCCTCCCGCAGCGCGTCGAGCGCCCGGCGCTGCTCCGGCCCGTACGGGTGCCGGTCGCGCACCTCGGTGATCAGTTTCGGAGTGCGCTCGCGCAGCACCTTCCAGCCGTAGCCGCTCGGATCGTTGCCGAGCGGCTCCGGCGTGTCGAGATCACCCCGGGGCACCGCCACCTCCCGTCGTTCGCGACGAACGTTACCGCCGGCCGCCGCTCAGCACCCGTTCGAGGCTGATCGGCAGGTGCCGGTGACGTACGCCGGTCGCGTGCCAGACGGCGTTGGCGACGGCGGCCGCGCCGCCGACGATGCCGATCTCGCCGAGGCCCTTGATCCCCGAGGGGTTGTAGGTGTCGTGCTCGTCGATCCAGTCGGCCTCGATGAGGGGGACGTCGGCGTTGGCCGCCACGTGGTAGCCCGCGAGGTCTCCGTTGGCCAGGCCGCCGGAGGCGTCGTCGCGGACGCCCTCCTCGTGCAGCGCCATCGACAGCCCCCACGTCATGCCGCCGATGAACTGGTTGCGCGCGGTCAGCGGGTTGACGACGCGGCCCACGGCGAAGATCCCGAGCATCCGGCGCACGCGGACCTCGCCGCTGGCCGGATCCACCGCGACCTCCGCGAACTGGGCGCCGTACCCGTGGCTCTCGCGCTGTTCACGGGCGGCGAGCAGCTCGGTGGTGTCCGCGTGGGCCGTGACGCCCTCCGGCGGGAGGTCGGCCATGTCGCCGGGCAGGTCGGCCAGCTTCTTGCGCAGTGCCACCGCCGCCTCGTTGATCGCCCAGGCCCAGGACGCGGTGCCCATCGAGCCGCCGGCGAGCCAGGCGAGGCCGAAGTCGCTGTCCGCGATCCGGATCCGTACCGACTCCGGGGACACCTCCAGGGCGTCGGCGGCGATCTGGCCGAGCGCCGTGCGGGCGCCGGTGCCGATGTCGGCGGCGGTGACGCGCACGGTGTACGTGCCGTCCGCCTCGGCAGTGATGGCCGCCGTCGACGCTCCGACGCCGGCCGAGTGCGCGGACGCCGCCACCCCGGTGCCGAGGAGCCAGCGTCCGTCCCGTCGGACGCCCGGACGCGGGTCGCGGTCGGCCCAGCCGAAGCGGCGCGCGCCCTCCTCCAGGCAGGCGACCAGGTTGCGGCTGCTGAACGGCAGCCCGGACACCGGGCCGGTCTCGGGTTCGTTGCGGAGGCGGAGCGCGATCGGATCCACCCCGACCTCGGCGGCGAGCTCGTCCATCGCCGACTCGACGGCGAAGGACCCGGGAGCCCAGCCGGGCGCGCGCATGAACCCCGGCGTCGGCACGTCGAGCGGAACCACCCTGGTGCGCAGGCGGAACGCGTCCGCGGCGTACAGGGTCCGGCTGTGCCGCGTGGACTGCTCGGCGAACTCGTGCACGGTCGAGGTGGGCGACGCGGTCTCGTGCTCGACCACCCGCAGGCGTCCGTCGGCGTCCGCGCCGAGCCGTACGCGCTGCGCGGTCGCGGGTCTGTGCCCGACCAGCGAGAACATCTGCCGGCGGGTGAGCACCACCCGGACCGGCCGGTGAAGGATGGTGGTGGCCATCACCGCGAGCACGGTGTGCGGGAGCCGCAGCCCCTTGGAGCCGAAGCCGCCGCCGACGTGCTCCGACCGCACCCGCACCGTGTCGGCGTCGAGGGAGAACAGCGCGGCCAGCACCTGGGCGACCGCGTAGGAACCCTGGTTGGAGTCGACCACCTCCAGGCGGCCGTTCTCCCAGCGCGCCATGGCGGCGTGGGGCTCCATCGCGTTGTGGAACTCCTCGGGCGTGGTGTACTCACGGTCCACCACGACGGCCGAGGCGGCCAGTTCGGCGTCGGGGTCGCCCTGGTCGACGTCGGGCATGGCGAGAGGGCTCGGCGCCGTCGGGCGCAGGCCGGGGTGGTCGGCCCGGAAGGCGGTGTCGTACGACTCCTCGTCGTAGGTGATGACGAGGGCGTCGGCGCCCGCCCTGGCCTGCTCCTGCGTCTCGGCGACCACGAGGGCGACCGGCCAGCCGACGTGCGGCACCCGGTCGTCCTGCAGGAGCTGGAGGTTCGCGTCGGGTCCCATCAAGCCCGCGCCGGGCGTCAGGCGCAGCGCGTTGCCGGGATGCAGGACGGCGAGCACGCCCGGCATCGCGAGCACGGTGTCGGTGTCGACGGAGCGGATCCGGCCGCGGGCCACGGTCGAGGTCACGAGCCACCCGTGGGCGAGCTCGGCGAACGGGATGTCCCCGGTGTAACGGGCCTCCCCGGTGACCTTGGCGCGGCCCTCCCGCCGGGTGTGCGGCGTTCCGGTCGCGGACGTGCGGGGTGGCGCGGCGGGGGTGGTCATCGAGCGGCCTCCTGAAGCTCGGTGAGCGTCGAGACGACGAGATTCCGGATGAGCGGCACCTTGTACCCGTTGTGCGCGAGCGGCCGGGCCGCGGCCAGCTCGGCGTCGGCCGCGGCGGCGAACGCCTCCGGGGTGGCCGGGCCGCCGATGAGGGCCCGCTCGGCCTCCCGCGCGCGCCAGGGCCGGGAGGCGACCGCGCCGAAGGCGATGCGCACGTCCCGTACGGTGCCGTCCTCGACGTGCAGGGCGGCGGCGATCGAGCCGTTGGCGAAGGCGTAGGAGGCGCGTTCGCGCACCTTGCGGTAGCGGGACCGGGCGGCCACCGGGGCGGCCGGCAGGGTCACCCCGGTGATCAGCGCGCCGTCCGGCAGCGCGGTCTCGCGGTGCGGGGTGTCGCCGACCGGCAGGTAGAAGTCCGCGAGCGGGATCTCGGCGGACCCCTCCGGCGTGAGGACGCGGACGACGGCGTCGAAGGCGGCGAGTGCGACGGCCATGTCCGAGGGGTTCGTGGCCACGCAGTGCTCGGACCACCCGAGGATGGCGTGGTTGTGGTGCTCGCCGTTCAACGCCGAGCAGCCGCTGCCGGGCTCGCGCTTGTTGCAGGGCCGGCTCAGGTCGGTGAAGTAGCCGCAGCGCGTGCGCTGGAGCAGGTTGCCGCCGACCGTGGCCATGTTGCGCAGCTGCCCGGACGCGCCGGCGAGGACGGCCTCGGCGAGCGCCGGGTAGCGGTTCCTGACCTCGGGATGGGCGGCGAGGTCGCTGTTGGTCATCGTCGCGCCGATCGTCAGCGCGCCGTCGCCGGCGACCTCGATCCGGTCCAGCGGAAGGCCGCGCACGTCGACCAGCAGCGCGGGGTTCTCCACGCCGGTCTTCATCAGGTCGACGAGGTTCGTGCCGCCGCCGAGGAAGCGCGCCTCGGGCTCGCCGGAGAGCAGCGCGACCGCCTCGTGCGCGTCGGCGGCACGCCGGTAGTCGAACTCCCTCATGCGTTCACCTGCTCGTTCTTCGCGGCCTGGGTCACGGCACGGACGATGTTGACGTACGCGCCGCAGCGGCAGAGGTTGCCGCTCATGCGTTCGCGGATCTCCTCCTCGCTGACCGCCGGCGGGCGCCGTACGTCATCGGTGGCGGCGCTCGGCCACTCACGGGCGAGCTCCTCGATCACCGCGACCGCCGAGCAGATCTGACCGGGCGTGCAGTAGCCGCACTGGTATCCGTCGAGGTCGACGAACGCCTGCTGGACCGGGTGCAGCTCCTCGCCGTCGGCCAGGCCCTCGATGGTGGTCACCTCGCGCCCCTCGGCGGCGACCGCGAGCTGGAGGCAGGAGTTGACCCGCTGCCTGTCGAGCAGCACCGTGCAGGCGCCGCACTGGCCCTGGTCGCAGCCCTTCTTGGTACCGGTGAGGTCGAGCCGCTCCCGCAAGGCGTCGAGCAGGGTGGTGCGGTTGTCGACCGTGAGGGAGTGGGTCTCGCCGTTGACACGGAGCGAGATCTCCGTGGACCTGGTGGAAGTCATTCAGTCTCCTGGGGGCGGAGTGCCGGCGTCTCGTGGGAGCACGCCGCCGCTCTTCCATAACGCCGTCGGGTATGCCGTGTCCTCACCATGACGCGGTGCGGACAGGTGAAGTCGATCATTCACATCCTGTTCTCGGCGGCGCGACCCGCCGTTGCGCCGCACGTAACCGGAGACTCCTCCGCACCCACCACCCTAAACGGAGGAAACTCCGAATGGCAACCGGGCGGGCACTCACGGGGCGTGCCGGAAACGGCCGCGGCCCGCCCGCGATGACGCGGACGGGCCACGGGTGTCACGCCGGAAGCCGGTCAGGGCCCGGGCGTGCGCCTCAGCGGTGCCAGTGGTGCCACCCGTTGTGCCACCGGTTCCAGCCGTAGCCGTAGCCATAGCCGGGCGCGTACGTGACGGGCGGGTAGTACGTGGTGGGCGGATAGACCTGGACCGGCGCCGGCAGGTAGGTGGAGCACCAGGCCGGCGGGACGTAGCCGGGCGTGGTGATGTAACAGTCGGCCGGGTAGGCGTTCGGGCTGGCAGCAAGACGGTCCGCGTGAGCGGGACCGCCGAGCAGGATGACGCCCGTGGCCGCCCCTGCCAGGATCCCTGTTGCGGTGAGCTTCTTGAGCACTGATTTCCCCCTAAATCGTTACTCTTGATGACCCCGATCACGGGGCCACGACCAAGTGGTATCCGAATACCGACCGGTGACACCGCCACGACTCGACGCGTGATCAATTCGTAATGCTAAGTGTCTGTTATGAACGCTTTTCGGGTGACTCATACTCGCTCTCACCAGCGGAAACATCACTCCGAAATTCCGGAAAAAGTAGATCATCGAGGCGTTGATGAGTGAGAATTATGGAATGGACGGATGTGACCGAGCCGACGAATCATCGGCGTACGCAGCCTGCCTGCGGCGGATATGGTCCGCCCACGGATCGCCGAGCGCAGAACGGATCGCCAGAAGAACCGACGGGACGTTCCTGCCCCTGTCGCCGTCCCAGGTCGAGGAGTACCTGGACGGGAGGGCTCTCCCCGAGACCTCGCTGATGCTCCACATCCTGCTGCGCGGGATCAAGGGTCACGACGGGGCGGCGCCGGGCGACGAGGACGATCCGGCGATCTTCACGCTGTGGCGCAGGGCGAGCGGGCAGCCCGATCCGGCGCCCACCACTCCGCTGCCCCCGGTGCCGCCCTCCGAACACGAGCCCGACTTCGCGCCCCTCCCCGCCACCGGCATGGTGGAGCTGACCGTCCAGGTGGCCGCCTATCTGGGTGCCGCGGGCATCGGGGGCATCATCGGCAACCGGGCCGACTCCGCCGTGGTGCGGACCACCGCGAGGCTCTTCCAGTCCGTACGGGACCGCTGGCGGCACCGAGGAGGGCGCACCGGTGAGCCGCTCAGCGAGGAAGAGGCCGTCGACGCCGCGATCGCCGCGGCGATCGCCCTGGACTACAGCCTGGATCTGCTGCGGGTGACCGGCGCCGACCCGCGATCCGACGGTTCCTGGCGCGTGACTCTGGCCGCGCCGGACGCCACGCTCCGGGCCGTCGTACCGGCCGGCGACCCCGCCGAGGCGACCATCCTGATCATGCCGGGATGACCAGGCTCACCTGAGGCCCACGCTGGACCGGATGTCCGGTGGAACGACCCTCCGCTGGACATCCGGGCCGGTGCGGACGGCGCGATCGTGCTCGACAGTGTCGGAATCCTTCCGATCACATCACCGAGCCGTCCGCATGGAGTCCCGATGCCCGTCCCCGCCTCACGTCCCCCTCGCCGCTACGACCTGCTCGGCGCCCCGTTCGACGGCGGCTCGACGCTCGGCTGGCCGGGGAGCAGGTACGCGCCGGCGCGCGTGCGGCAGGCGATGGAATGGATCCTGCAGCGCCGGGAGAACGGCGAGGTGTACTGCCTCGACCACGCGGCCGTCCACCCGTTCCCGGACGACCTGCTGGAGGACCGCGGCGACGTCCACGTCATCGGCCACGACCTGGAGGCGACCCTGGCGTCGGCCGCCGACGCGGTCGCCGGTTCCGTACGGGCGGGCCGCTCCCCCATCCTGCTGGGCGGCGACGACTCCCTGCTGTACCCGGCGGCGCGCGGCCTGGCCGAGGCGACGGACGGGACGGTGGCGATCGTCCACTTCGACGCGCACCTCGACCTGCTCGACGAGAACGAGCACCAGGGCCGGTACAGCCACTCCTCGGGAATGCGGCGCTCCTGCGAGCTGCCCAACGTGGAGGTGGCCCGGTCGGTCCAGGTCGGTTCGCGGCACTTCAACTTCCCCTCCTCGCTGCGGTTCCGCGAGAGCCGGGGGCTGCGCAACATCCCCGCGGCCGAGGTGCACCGGCGGGGCGCCGAGGCGGTGATCGCGGACGTCGTGGAGCACGTGTCCGGCGCCGACCGGGTGCTGCTGGCGTTCGACATCGACACGATCGACCCGGCGCACGCGCCGGGCGCCGGAGCGCACGAGCCCGGCGGGCTCACCTCCCACCAGGCGCTGGAGGCGGTGCGGTCGCTCGCCCCGTACGTGGACGCCCTGGTGTTGACCGAGGTCAACCCGCTCACCGACGTACGGGACCAGACCGCCAACCTCGCCGCCTATCTGATCGCCCACCACGTCATCCACGGCCGGATCGCCGCATGACGTCGCGTACTGTCTCTGAGAGGTCCCCATGACGGACAAGCTGGTCATCGTCCTGTATTTCGTGGTCATGCTCGGCGCCGGGTACGCGGGCATGCGCCGCAGCCGCGACGCCGAGGACTTCACCGTGGCCGGCCGTCGGCTCAGCCCGTTCATGTACACGAGCGCGATGAGCACGGTCGTGCTGGGCGGCGCCTCCACGGTCGGCGGCGTGAGCCTGGGCTACCAGTACGGGGTCTCCGGCATGGCCCTGGTGCTCGCGCTGGCGTGCGGCATCACCGCGATCGGGCTGCTGATGTCGAAGAAACTGCTGCGGGCCGGCATCTACACGGTCCCGGACCTGATCGGGCGGCGGTTCGGGATCTCCGCCCGCCATCTCGCGTCGGTGATCGTCGTCTTCTACTCGCTCATGGTCGGCGTGAGCCAGATCGTGGCCATCGGCACCGTGCTCAACGTCGTGTTCGGCCTGTCCCCGACGGTCGCGGCGCTGGCCGGCTGGGCGGTGATCACGCTCTACAGCGTCGCCGGCGGCATGTGGTCGATCACCCTCACCGACGTCATCCAGTTCGTGATCAAGACGGTCGGCATCTTCGTGATCCTGCTGCCGCTGTCGCTCCACCGGGCGGGCGGCTTCGGCCACATGCAGGCCCGGCTCCCCCACTCGTTCTTCTCGCCGGTCGGCATCGGGGTCGGCACGATCCTCGCCTACTTCCTGCTCTTCTTCTTCGGCTTCATGATCGACCAGGGCAACTGGCAGCGGCTCTTCACCGCGCGGAGCGAGAAGGTCGCCTTCTACGGCAGCATCGCCTCCGGCGTCTACTGCGCGCTGTACGGCCTGGCCGGCGCGCTCATCGGCACCGGCGCGCGGGTGATCCTCCCGACGCTGGCCAACCCCGACAACGCCTACGCCGAACTGGCCCGCAAGGTGCTCCCGGTGGGCATCTTCGGCCTGGTCATCGCCGCGGCCCTGGCGGCGACGATGTCGTGCGCGAGCGGTCTGCTGATCGGGGCGTCCACCGTGCTGACCAACGACGTGTACCGTCCGCTGCGCGGCGAGCGCACCGTCTCGGTACGCGCCAACCGGATCGCGCTCGGCGCGGTCTGCGTGGTCGCGCTCCTGGTCTCGTTCGCCTCCGGCAGCGTCGTCGGCACGGTCACGGTCGCCGCCGACCTGCTGGCCGCCGCGCTGTTCGTACCGGCGATGGGCGCGCTGTTCTGGTCGCGGGCCTCCCGCACCGCGGCGGTCGCGTCGATGGTCGCCGGAGCCGCGGGCTGTGTCGTGTTCATGGTGGTCGACGGCCTGTACGCCAACGAGCCGGTGATGTACGGCGGGCTGGCGAGCCTGGTGGTGTTCCTGGCCGTCGGCGCGCTCATGCCCGCGGGGTCCCGTACGGACCTGGCGCCGGCGACGGTTCAGCCGGCGTCGGTGGCGAGCGAGTGAGCGCGTAGCGCCAGGGAGAGCTCGAGGCGCAGGTAGGACGAGTCGAGGCTGCGGCCCAGCACCCGTTCCACGGTGTCCATCCGGGCCCGCAGAGTGTGGCGGTGCACCCCCAGCGCCGCCGACGCCTCCCCCCATGATCCGTTGTGGTCGAGGAACACCCGCAGCGACTCGGTCAGCGGGATCCCCCGGTCCTGCTCGACTCGCAGGAGGGGATGCAGCAGCCGGCGTACGAGGACTCCCGCGCCGACGTCGCCGCCCGGTGCCAGCAGCAGCGACACCCCGTCGAAGTCCTCGATCCGCGCCATCCGCCGGTCCTCCTGGGACCCGATGTGCGCCGCCTCCTCGGCCTGGCGGCGCGACGGCGCCAGCGCACCGGCGGTCGCGGGCGCGCCGACGCCGACCCATCCCGGCAGCGCGGCGTCGGCCAGGGCGGCGCACGCGGTGTCGGCGTCGGAGGCCAGCACCAGCACCCGCCGCCGCGCGTCGGTGGTGGCCACCGCGCGGGCGGCGCCCAGCGCGGCCCGGACCCGGTCCAGCAGCCCGTCGTCCCCGCTCTCCGGCAGGACCGCCATGACGATGAGGTCGTCGGGGTCCAGCCCCCACGAGCGGACGTGACGGGCCGCGGCGCCGGCGTCGAGACCGTCGCGCAGCAGTTCGTGCAGGATCGGCTCGTCCACGCGTGACGCGTGGGCCGCCGCGGTCCGGGCGTGCTCCAGCTCGTAGGTGACCAGCGAGGCGGCCGCCGCCACGACCGCCTGCTCGGGCCCCTCCAGAGCGTGGTCCCGGTACACCACGAGATGGCCGTGCTCGGCACCGCGCACCCCGAGCGCCTGCCCGACCAGCTGGCCCGACGGCTCCGACAGGGCCAGCGACCGGACTCCCGGTGCGCGACGAACCTCGGGCACCCGCGCCTCCACCTCGGCCGTCGCGGCCGCCGGTGAGACCGACAGCGGACGGCCGTCCCCGCCGATGATCGCCGCCCACCCGCCGAGCGTCCGCGCCAGCACGGACGGCACACCGCGCACCGCCCCCTGCTCCAGCGCGGCCCGCGTGAGCAGATGGTGGGCGCGCAGGGCGCGCTGCAGGGTGGCCTGCCGCTCCTCGGCGATCCGGCCCGCGACGGCCTGCGAGATCGCGACGAACGGCGTCTCGTACGGGACCTCGAGCACACAGATCGACGCGGCGTCCGCGGCCTCCCGCAACTCCGCGGGCACCTCGTCGAACGCGACGCCGACGGCCAGCCCGATGCCGGCGGCGTCGATCGCGACGAGCCTGCGGGTGAGATCGGCGAGCTCTCCCGGCGCCCGATGGCCCGCGGCGGTGGTGAGCAGCAGCGCTCCGGCCTCCAGCCAGGGAGTGGGGTCGCCGACCTCGCTGGAGTGCACCCAGCTGATCGCGCGGTCCAGGCCCGCCTCTCCGGCCACCACCCGCAGCCCCAGGTCGGCACGCGCGGCGAGCTGGCGAACCGTCAAAGGCATGGCACATCCGATCCTTCCGTGTCCGGTGCGCCCCGCACGGCGGCCACAACCGGATCCCTGGATGCTATGCGACCTGACCTGCGGCATCGCCCGGCGGCGTTTTATTCTGTACCGGTCGTATACCGACGGTGCCTAGAATCACGCGCCATTCCACGGTTGGAACATGAAAGCGAGATGGCGCGATAAACAGACCGGTAAGTCGCGGAACCGGCACCGCGAAGGACACACCGTACGCGGGGCAATGGCTCGTGGCAGGGCTCCTGCTCTCGATCCCCCTCGGCCTCGCCGCGCTGATCGTCGGCAATGAGGCGCCGGGCCTGGGGCTGTACGCCTACCTCGCGGGGGCGGTCGCGGTGCCGATGCTCGTGACCGCGCTGATCGTGGCGGGCGGCAGGCTGCCGAAGGCGTACGGAACGACGACGCTCCGGCTCATCGGGATACCCGCCGCGATCGCGATGATCGTCTGCGGAGCGCTCGTCGTGGTGGCGCTCGAGTCCGTGGCGCTGCGGCACGAGAACGCCTACACCTGGGCGTACGGCCGTCCGGTGAGCATCCGGTTGCCGCGCACCTGCACCCGGCACAGCGGCTCGAACAGCTTCTACGCCACCTGTGACCACGTCACCTGGACGGTCGGCGGCCGAACGGTGCACGGCGGCCTGACGCTCTCACCGTTCGAGTACCGGGGCTCCTCCAGCGGCGTCGTCCAGGCACACGCGCTCGGCACGTCGGCGGTCACCCGCGACATGGCCAAGCGGGTCGGTCCCGAGGTCAGGCTCACTCAGGTACCGGCGTGGATCGGCGTCGTCGGCCTGCTGGGCGAGGCCCTGCTGGTCCCGGCGTTCCTTCTCGGGGCACGGGCCCGCCGTCGGCGCCCGGCCGCGCGGCCATGAGCGGCGAGCCGCCGGTGGAGCCCACCGGTCCACAGATCATCCGGGGACTCCGGTTCGCCAGGCCGATCAACGGGTTCGACGGCGACCGGCCGCTGCCCTGGCAGCCGCGGCCGTGGATCGAGGACGCCGCCGAGCGCGACCAGATCCTCGGCTACCTGCTCGGCGGCGCGGTCGTCCACGATCCGGACACGTTCACGCGCGACCTGTTCGACCGGTCCCGCCCACCGCTCGTCCCCCTGTCCTTCCACACCGACGGGACCTGGATCTGGTCCGGCATCACCACCTACCACCTCAGCGAGAATCGGCTCGCCCCGGAGCCGGACTTCCTGGCCCACATCGTCGCCCACCGCTACCGGTGCCCGGTCGTGGACGAAGACGTCCGGGAGACGGCGAAGGCGGCCTTCCAGGACTGGCTCGACCTCCGGCGCCGCCGGCAGCGGGAGCGAGAGGAGTACGAGCGGGAACAGGAGAAGAACCGCCTGCGGGAACAGACCCCGTTCACCCTGGTCCGCGGCGACCTGTCCAACGAGCCGCCGACCGTGCACCTGGACGAGGACCAGTTCGACGCGATGCTCGAAGGCCGGTACCACCGCTTCTCCCAGCGGGTCGAGGATCATCTGGTCGCCGACGGCTGGATGCCCGGCCGCGACGCCGCCGCCCGCGTCGACCCCTGGCTGGAGGCGTTCTGCGCCCAGCGTGTCGCCGGCCGGCACCACGAGGTGTTCCCCGCGGCCCGCGCGGTCCTGCACGAGTTCGGACTGCTCGACATCGACCTCTTCGGCGTCACCGAGGACGGAGAGGTCATGAGGCCGCTGCACTTCTACCCGATGGACGTCCGGATCGACCCGTGGATCTTCACCAGGATCAGCCACCGCCTGGGGATGCGGATGTTCCCGATCGCGCAGACCATCAATGAGTATCACTGGCTCGTCATGGACGAGGCCGGACGCGTGTACCGCCACCACGAGGAACACGGCTGGCAACTGCTGGGAGACGACATCGACGCGACCCTCGAACTGCTCATCCACGGCCGGTCCCCCACGCCCCTCCGTTTCTGAACCGGTCCGGTGTCGATATCGCCGATGGCCGTTCGTGTAGGGGGTGACGGGGCCGCGGCAGAGCGGCCCGCGGAAGGGAGCAGACCATGCGTTCGATCACGGCCACGATGTTCGTCACCCTCGACGGAGTGGTTCAGGGACTGGGCCGCCCGGACGAGGACACCAGCGGAGGCTTCGCCCACGGCGGCTGGGGTCCGCGGTACAACGACGAGGTGATGGGCCGGGAACTGGCCGAGGGCATGGCCAGGCCGGGAGACATGCTGTTCGGCCGCTCGACCTGGCAGGACTTCACCACCGCGTGGGCACATGCGACCGACGGCAACCCGTTCACCGCGCACCTGAACGCGGCCACGAAGTACGTCGTGTCCAGAACGCTGGAGGACGCGGACGCCTGGCAGAACTCGATCCTGCTGCGCGGCGAGGCCGTCGACACGGTGGCCGAACTGAAGGCCCGGCCGGGCGGCGATCTGTCGATCAACGGCAGCGCGTCGCTGGTCCGGAGCCTGCACGCCGCCGGTCTGATCGACCGTTACACGCTGCTGATCCACCCGCTGACCCTCGGCGGCGGCAAGCGCCTGTTCGACGGCCCCGCCCCGCTGACCGAGTTCGAGCTCACCCGGAGCGTCACGACCACCAAGGGCGTGATCATCGCCCACTACTCCCGACTCTGAGGGGGCGCCGAACGGAACCTCCTGTACGGCAGGGAGCCCTGCCGCACAGGAGTCCGTCGATCAGTCCTGCTTCGCCGTGGCCGTGGCCGGCGAACAGGGCGGCGTGCCGAAGGCCACGCCGTCGATGAAGTTGCCGATGTTCGGGGCCCCGCCGGTGGCCGACACCGATTCGAAGGAGAATCGGGTGGTGGTCTGTCCCGGCGGGACGACGTAGACGCCGGTGTAGTGGCGCCAGGCGGTGTTGTCGTCGGAGATGTCCGGAGACGAGGCCCCGGTCGGGGTCTGTGCCACGGTGGAGCCCGGTGCGCCGATGAGCACCCGCATGACGTCGGTGCCCAGGCGGCCTCGGTGGTACAGCGACCAGGTCAGCCGTGTTCCCGGCACCGTGGGCAGATCCTGGTAGAGCGTGGAGACCTGGCTGGCGTTGAGTTCGGCGAACTGCTGTCCGTCGGCCGACGGGACTCCGTACGCGCCGTTCCGCCAGAACTCCAGTTTGTGGTCGGTGGCGGTGGTGTGCCAGCCGACGCCGGGGTTGGTGGAGGCATCGTCGATGTTCCAGTCGACCGAGGCCACCGGCGGGGCCTCGAAGCTGCCGTTGGCCAGGTTGATCGGCGTGTCGGTGCAGGTGACGTCGACGGTGACCTTGGCGGTACTGCTTCCGCAGGCGGTGTCGATGGTGTAGTCGAACGTGTCGGTGCCGACGAAGCCCGGCGCGGGTGTGTAGACGACGTTGCCGCCGGAGATCGTCGCGGTGCCGGCCGCGGGCTTGGTGACACTGCTGATCGTCGGCGCGTTCGCGGTGTCGTTGGCCAGGACGGGCACGCTGACGGCCTTGCCCTGTGTGGTGGCGGTGTCGTCGACGGCGTTCGTGGGCGAGATGGACTGCCCGCTCACGATCGTGATCGGTGGAGCGGCCGTGTTGTTCCCGAGCTGACCCGGCGCGGAGTTGTTACTCCAGATCCCCACCGGCCGGATGGTCATGGTCCGCCCGACGGTGCCCTGCTTGACCCGGAAGGTGATGACCTGCGCGGGCGCGTCGGCCTTGCCGCCCGGCGAGGAGACCGTCAGGGTCGTGCCGCTGATGGTTCCGCCCCCGGACTGGCCCACGACGTCGGCGTAGGCCAGCAGTGACGACAGGTCCCACGTGGTGCGGTACTGAGAGACCACCAGCGGCCACTGGGTCGTACGGTGTGCCAGCGTGAGGCTGAAGGTGCCGCCCGGCGCGATCTGCCCGCCCCACAAGGAGGGGGAGGTGGTGACCGAGACCGACCCGCTGCCCAGCCGCCAGCCGACGAGGTTCTTCCAGTAGTAGTCGACCGGGTAGGCCGCCTGTCCCGGCCGTACGCAGGGCCCGGAGAGGGTCCGGGCGACGGCCTGCCGCGCGCCGGCGTGCGCGTCGGTGCCGGCCGCCACCTGCATTCCCCCTGCGGCCAGCAGCGCACCGGCCAGTACGGCGAACGCGGACCTGGATCGTTGTGACATGAGTGCTGAACTCCCGCTCTGTCGTGAGGATGTCCTCGTAGATCGACTTCACGGGGGACGTTACTTTACGCATTCGATTGACCACGTTAAGTGATCACCGTGTCGCGGTGTCCTCACGGACGCCAGATCACGACGCGGACCTCTCGTGTCCGCTCGGAGAACCGGCCGCCGTCCGACGCCCGTGTCAGCAGCCGACGCAGGTCCGCCTCGAAGGCCGGCAGTTCGGCGGCGAACAGGTGCGGCGTCGAACCGGAGAGCGAGAACACCGCCGAGACGATGTCGTCGACTCCCCGCTCCACCACCCGGCCACCGCCGACCTCGATCCGGGCCGGGCCGGTGAAGCCGGCCCGTCTCATGATCTCTTCTTCGCCGGCGCGGGTTCCGGTGGGCAACACGCCCCGCCCGGCGCGGCGAACCGGCCCCAGGTACCGGGCGACCAGTTCGTCGATGCGGTCCCAGGGCGGACGCGGGTGCGGCAGCGGATCCTCGCCCGGCACGCCTCGGTGGGTGGTGGCCTGGACATGGACCCAGGCGCCGGCCGGGTCGAGCAGGTCGCGGACCCGGCGGGCGACGAGGGCCTGATCCATCCAGTGGAACGACTGGGCGAACGTGACCACCCGGAAGGTCCCGAGCCCGGCGGGCAGATCCTC
The DNA here is from genome assembly GCF_050936355.1 of Actinoallomurus sp. CA-142502. Taxonomy (NCBI): domain Bacteria; kingdom Bacillati; phylum Actinomycetota; class Actinomycetes; order Streptosporangiales; family Thermomonosporaceae; genus Actinoallomurus; species Actinoallomurus sp. CA-142502. The sequence goes on along the minus strand of NZ_JBNJMY010000001.1, from coordinate 3,218,156 downwards.
GGCACGCAGTCGCCGCCACCGGACATTGGCGACGCCGGCCTCGCCGGCCCGGCGAGACGCCTCGGCGATCATGCCGCGGTCCGCGTCGACGCCGACCGCCTCCTCGAACATGCCCGCGAGCAGCAGCGTCAACGACCCGGGCCCGCAGCCGACGTCCAGCAGCCGGCCGCGGCCGTCGAGACCGAGTTCCTCGCGGACGGCACCGGCGAGGCCGGGCGGGTACGGCATCCGGCCGACGGCGTAATGCGGCGCGCTGTCGGCGTAGAGCGTTTCGTCCCACTGCCATTCCCAGTCCCCGGCCACCCGGGGATGTTAGCGATCAGACGCACACCTGCAACGGGTTCAGCACGGTGGCGAACTCGGCGCGGGCCCCGCTCAGCCCGGCGGCGAACGCGTGCAGGTGGAGCCAGCCCGCGCAGTAGTACGCGCCACCGGCGATCGCGTCGAAGCCCACGCTGATTCGCCGGGACTGGCCCGTCCACTCCTGGATGCCGATGTAGTGCTGGTCGGCCAGGGTCAGGCCGGCGCCGCCGTGGTCGACCCACCGGTTCTCCCGCGCGCCCCAGACCGAGCCGTACATGCCGATGAACGCGTAGCCGTAGCCCGCCAGCAGGGTGAAGACATCGCACCCGGCATTGAAGAACCACTCGGCGTTGAGCGTCGCCCGTCCCGAGACGGCGACATTGAACCAGCACCCGGAGCCCGTGATCTGTTCCTGCTCCCCGTCGATCACGGCGACGACCCGCGGGTGCAGCACCCGAGGTGTGGGCGTGCTGATCGCGGCCGGGTGGACGATGTGGGTCAGCTCGCGCGGATCCCAGGTGTTGCCCCACTGGTTGTACGGCCCGTTACCGGTCACGCAGCTGTTCGCTCGCGGCAGGACGGCGAGGGGCAGTCCCTCGACCAGGGTCTCCGACGGCGGTGGGCTGAGCGGCGCGGCGTCGGCGATCGACTTTTGGATCTGCTCCCGCGCGGAGGCGCCGGACTGCGCGTCGATGAGGCCGCCGGTCAGATCGACCGCGAGCTTGGCGTGGCTCCGCAGCTGGTCGAGCTTGTGCGTCGCGGCCGCCGCGATGTCCGCGTACCGCTGGCCGATCGCATCGCCCAGCTTATCGGCGATCTCCGGACCCCAAAGGTCGGCCGGCTCCAGTACTGGTTCCCAGATGTTGTCCACGCGCCGCTCCTCGGCAGACCCGATATCGGATGAGACCACTTGCCCACAACAAAGGCGAATCCACCAGCCAATCGACCGGAACCGGACGTCGTAACCGTCGGCTTCGGATCACCTGCCCGTTCGGATGCCGCGCGCGGCAGAGGTCTACTCGGGCTGCTTCGCACCCCTTGACCGGTGATCGGGTGAACGGTGAAGGTCTGTTCGACTTCGCTTAGGTAAATCTGGGAGTGCCCGTGAACCGACGCCGACGAGTCCTCACACTGACCGTCGCGGTGCTGCTGGTGTTGCTGGGAACGGTCGGCAACGGCCCGTTGGCGTCGGCGGACAAGGCGCCGTACGGCACTGACGTCGCGCTGGCCTCGGCCGGCGCGGTGGCCTCGTCGTCCGGTCGGGAGGTGACCTACGCCCTCGGCCCGGAGCTGGCCGTCGACGGCGTCTGGGACAGCGACGCGTCGCGGTGGTCGGGGGAGGCCGCGGACAACGGCTGGTTCCAGGTCGAGCTGGCCCAGCCCACGAAGATCGACCACGTGGCCGTCCAGTGGTCCACGTCGTGCCCGGCCCAGTACAAGCTGCAGGTCTCCAACGATGGCACGAGCTGGACCGACGCCACCGGGGTGCGCGGCCCGGCCACCTGCCGGTCGTGGGACACGGCCGACCTGACCGGCCTCGACCAGTCCTACCGGTACGTGCGCATGCAGGGCATCAAGCGCAGGCTGAGCTACGGCTACTCGATCAACGAATTCGAGGTCTGGGACGGCGCCGCCCCGCCGGCCCCGCACGTCACGACCGGCGCCGTCACCGACCTGACGCCGACCTCCGCGACCCTGCACGGCCAGGTCGTCCCGGCCGGCGCCGACACCGCCTACCAGTTCCAGTTCGGTGCCGCCGGCACGGGGCCGTGGGGCACCGGCACGTTCCCCAAGACCCCGGTCGACGTCGGCGCGGACCCGGTCACCCACGACGTCACCGCGACGCTGACCGGGCTGGCTCCGGGCACCACCTACCTGTACCGGCTGGCCACCCGGACCGGGGCCGAGCCGGGCTACGGCACCGAGCTCACGTTCACCACACCGCCGCCCCCGCCGGTGGCCGTGCCCAACGACGTGACGCCGAAGCCCGCGTCGATGACCCAACCCGACCACGCGGCGCCGTTCGTGCTCACCGCCCAGACCCACGTCGTCGCGCGCGGCGCCGTGGTGCCCGTGGCCGCCGCCCTGGCCGAGCGGCTGCGCCGGGCCACCGGGTTCCGGTTGCCGCTGAGCCGGGGCCGGGCGGAACGCGACATCGAGGTCGTGGTCGACCCGCACCTGTCGGTTCCCGGCTTCGCCGGCGACCCCGAGGGCTACACGCTGGACGCCACCGCGGCCGGCGTCCGGGTGGCCGCCCCGAGCGCGGCCGGCGCGTTCTACGGCGTACAGTCCCTTCGCCAGCTGTTCCCCGCGTTCGTCGAGTCGGCCACCCCGGTGGACGCCGCCTGGACCGTGCCGAACGTCCACATCGCCGACGGGCCGCGCTTCGGCTACCGCGGCATCATGCTCGACCTGGCCCGCGACTTCCTGTCGGTCGGCGAGATCAAGCGGTTCATCGACCAGATGTCGTACCTCAAGCTGAACGTCCTGCACCTGCACCTGTCCGACGACCAGGGCTGGCGCGTCCAGATCACCAACGCCGGCCGGGCGCACGGCGACACGATCGACTACGACCGGCTGACCCGGATCAGCGGCGCGACCGCCATCGACGAGGGCGGCACGGACGATCTGCCCGGCCAGACCGGGTTCCTCACGCAGGCGCAGTACCGCCGGGTCATCGCGTACGCGGCGGCGCACTACATCTCGGTGATCCCCGAGATCGACGTACCCGGCCACTCGAGCTCGCTGTTGCACGCCATCCCGCAGCTGAACACCGCGCACTCGGTGCCGCAGCCGCCGCCCGGACAGGACACCATCCCGGCCAACACCACGCAGCAGGTCGGCGAGTCGTCGCTCGACACGCACGCCGAGGTGACCTACACCTTCCTGGCCCACGTGTTCAAGCAGCTCGCGGCGATGACGCCGGGGCGCTACCTCGGGGTCGGCGGCGACGAGGCCTACTCGACGTCCGGACCGGACTTCGACTACTTCATGACCCGGGTGATCGGGCTGGTGCACGCCGTCGGCAAGAACACGACCGGCTGGAACCTCTCCTACGCCAACGAGACGGCCGACCTCGGCTCGCACGACCTGGTCCAGTACTACAACGGCTCGGACGCGGCGACCGCCACCGACGCCAAGAGCAAGGGCACCGGCGTGGTCGTGTCGTACTACCCGTACACCTACCTCGACTACCCGTACTCGGCCGCCGACGTCGACAGGTTCTACAACTGGGATCCCGCCGCCACCGTCCCGGACGTGCCGGCCGGCGCGGTCCGGGGCGTCGAGGATCCGCTGTGGACGGAGACCCTGCGCAGCGACGCCGAGGCCGAGTACCAGACCTGGCCGCGCGCCGCCGCCACCGCCGAGGTCGCCTGGTCTCCGAAGGCCGGCCAGGACTACGCGCGGTTCTCGGCCCGGCTGGCCCAGCTGGGCGACCGCTGGACGCTGCAGCACACCAACTTCCACGCCAGTCCCCGTGTGCCGTGGACCGTCGACGCGGCCGGCGCCGACCAGTGGGTGAAGCACGCCGGCCAGAACCTGACGGTCGGCACCGTGGTCGCTCCGGGCACCGGGCTCAACACGCTGAGCGTGACGATCGACTGGGGCGACGGCACCGCGCCGACGCCGGCCGGCGTCACGCTCGCCAGGCCGGCCGACAACACACACGTCAACGGCGCCTACCGGGTCAGCGGGACGCACGACTACTCGAAGCGCGGCACGTACACCGCCCACCTCCACGTCACGGGCCCGAACGGCTCCGCCGACGCGGCGTTCACCGTCCACGTGACCGGCGGACGTTGACCGGCGTTCGACGAGGCCGCGGAACCGCGTTAATCGTTGGCCTCGCCCGTGTCGGGCCGGTTGACCGCACCTGTGGCTGAGCCGTCCGTTCCCGCCGACCTGACCCGCGTGCTGGCCGGGAGTTGGATCCTGGCCGGCTCCGCGGTGCCGCGAGCACTGCCACAGCCCGCCGTTGACCTGGGTGGTGATGCCGGACGGGCGGTGCCGGCCGGCCGGGCCGGAGACACGTCGCCGGCAGGGGCTCACTCCCCCAGGGCGGAGCGCTGGTCGGAGTGCGGTTGCGACCAGGCACCGTGACCGGGTTGTTCGGGGTGGCGGCCGACGAGGTGCCGCCGGCCGGGGCGCCCATCGAGGTCGGGCGACTGCGGGACGGCGCAGGCGCGGCTCGCGGGCGCGGTGACGCTGGTCCGGGCGCGGGCGGAGCGGTGCCGCGTCGACGAACGGGTGCGTACGGTGCCGGCGGTCATGCACGCGGCGCCGGGTGCTCCGGTGGCTCGGCACGCCGCCGAGGTGGGACTGTCCGAACGGCAGCTCCGGCGCCGATTCGTGGTCGCCGTCGGGCTCCGGCCGAAGTCCTACATCCGGGTGGTTCGACTGCACCACGCGCTGGCGGCCGCGCGGGCCGCGCTGGTGCGCGGCGAAGCTCCGCGACCGTTTTCTCCAAGCGCCCGCAGAACGCGGCTGACACGCTCGCGACATGGGCGATCGCGTCCAAGAGATCCTCGACTGGCACCGAGAGACCGCGCGAGACGGTCTTGCCGGCGACGGCGTACGTTTCCTGGAAGGTTTGGGCGCCTGGGCGGTACACGGCCATGCCGAGGTCAAGCGGGTACTGACCGACCATCAGACGTTCTCCTCCGACGAGCCGCGTTCACCCAGGACCCGGCGCGGCAGGCGGAGTTCCGAACCGCACGGACCGAGCTGGCCGAGTACTTCCGAGAGGTGTTCGCCGACCGTCGCGCCCACCCCTGGGACGACGTCATCAGCGTCCTGCCGGCCGCCGAACCGGACGGCAGCCGGCTCACCGACGACGAGCTGCTCGACTTCTGCACACTGCTGCTCATCAACGGCCACGAGACCACCAAGACGCTGCTGGTCAACGCCGTGCTGTGCCTGTCGGCCCACCCGGACGCGCCGGCCCGGCTGCGCGCCGACCCCGGTCTGGTGCCCGGTGCCATCGAGGAGGTCCTGCGGTTCCTTCCGCCGATCGGTGGCACCGACCGGTTCACCACCGGCCCCGCGCGCATCGCCGGGCACACGATCGACACCGGGCAGCGGGTGATCGCCATGATCGTCTCAGCTGACCGGGACTCCAGAGTGTTCACCGAGCCGGACCGATTCCGACCGGACCGCGCACCCGGCGAACACCTGTCCTTCGGCCACGGCGTGCACTTCTGCCTCGGCGCGCACCTGGCCCGGCACCAGGTCGCGATCGCGGTACGCGCGCTGCTGAACCGGATGCCCGGCCCGTGGTCGGTAAGCCGGATCGACACCGCCCGCACGCCGGTCGGCATCGACGTACTCGACCTCGCGCTGGCCACAGATCCGGCTGTTACCGAATAGGCCACATGAGGCCGTCTCTCGACTCTGCGGCGATGCCCATAACCACAATTCAGACGGTCCAGCGGACGGGAAACGGCCGTTCTTTTTGGCGCGGCAAACCGTGGATCACCCATTTCATCGTGCATACCTCAACAAAGATCACTTGGCGCGGACACCCCTCATCAGCAGGGAGTGGCCTACTGCGGCCAGTCGGAAACTTACCGTAAACGGCCTATTTACATCCATTAGTCGACCAGCCACCCTATGGCCGTGGCCACACCCCCGCCTCGCTGATCAGAGGCCGGCACTGAAAAGATCAGCAAGGTCGTCGACCAATTTCATTGTGATTCGTCACGCGCCACCACGTGAGGAGAGGGCACCCGGGTGGCGCAGTCATAGAAATCCTCCATGGCCGGCGACCCCGAATTAGTTATGGCATAACACCCCGCCAGAAGGAATGACACTGTGAGACTGACGCGAAGATTACGGGCCGCCGTGTGCGTGATGGCGGCCGGTGCGATGCTGTTGGCCGGGGTGGGGACGGCGTCCGCCACGCCCGGGGTCACCCCGGCGGATGTGACGCTGAACCTGAACCCGGGCGAATCGGCGACGATCGCCAAGACCGTGTCCACTCCGGCGATCCCCCCCAAGCCCGATATCACGTTCCTGATCGACACAACGGGGAGCATGGGCGGGGTCATCTCGAACGTGCAGGCCAACGCGAACACCATCCTGTCCAACGTCGCTGCGGCGCAGCCGGACGCGCAGTTCGCGGTCGCCGAGTACCGGGACGTGTCGGCGGACCCGACATCGTTCCGGGTGGCGCAGAACCTCACCGCCAACCAGACCGACGTCGCCAACGGTCTCAACTCGCTGGTCGCGACGGGCGGCGGCGACTTCCCCGAGGACGGCATCAACGGTCTGTTCCAGGTCGCGTCCGGGGCGGTCGATTTCCGGCCGAACAGCTCTCGGATCGTGTTGCTGATCGGGGACGCCCCCAGCCATGACCCCAGCAACGGCCATTCGCTGGCCGATGCGATCAGCGCCCTGCAGGCCGCCCACATCACCGTACTCGCGCTCGACCTGTCCGGGCTGGACTCGACCGGCCAGGCGACCGCGATCACCAACGCCACGGGTGGACAGCTGTTCTCCGGCATCGACGCCTCGCAGGTCAGCAGCACCATCCTGGCGGCCCTGCACAACCTGCCGGTCACGGTCACCCACCAGCTGCGCGACTGCGACCCGAACCTGTCGGTGTCCCTGACCCCGGACAGTCGGACGGTGACCAGCGGCGACAGCGCCAACTTCACCGAGGTCGTCTCCGTCGGCGCCGGAGCCGTACCGGGAAGCACGCTGAACTGCAAGGTGGACTTCCTGCTCAACGGCGTCCTGCAACCAGGCTTCACTGAAACGATCACCGAACACGTCCCGAAGGTGACCCCATCGATCGCCACAACGCCATCGGGCTCGGCGCCCGCGGGCGGGAACGTCTCCGATACGGCGACCCTGACCGGCGGATTCCACCCGACGGGCACCGTCACGTTCCAGCTGTTCGGGCCCGGTGACACCGCCTGCACGACGCCCATCGCGACGCGTACCGGGACGGTGTCGGGCAGCGGCACCGCCACGTCCGGCAACGTCGCCGCGGGCGGGGTGGGCACCTACCGATGGGTGGCCTCCTACAGCGGCGATGACAGCAACAACCCGGTCACCTCCTCGTGCGGCGATGAACAGGTCGTGGTCGTCAAGGCCACTCCGGGCATCGCCACCACCCCGTCGAAGTCCGTGCCGGCCGGCGGCGTCGTGTCCGACACCGCCACCGTCTCCGGCGGGTTCCACCCCTCCGGCACCGTCACGTTCCGGCTCTACGCGCCCGGTGACACCGGCTGCGCGACGCCCATCGCGACGCGCACCGACACGCTGTCCGGCAGCGGCACCGCCGCATCCGGCGACGTCACCATCGGCGCGGCCGGCACCTACCGGTGGACCGCCGCCTACGGCGGCGACGCCAACAACAACGCCGTCACCTCACCGTGCAGCGACGAACAAGTCACCGTCACGCCGCAGCGCCTGACCGGACGGGCCTACGGCCTGACCGCCGACGCCAACCTGGCCGGCATCCAGCTGGTCAACATCGCCCCCACTCCCGACACGGGCCACATCTCCACCACCGCGACCGGCACCACCTCGGTGCCCTGCACCGCCAGCCTCAGCGGACTGATCAGCGCGCACGCCCTGTGCGCCAAGGTCGCCACCACCGAATTCCCCGGCAAATCCGTGGCCACCGCCTCCATCGACGACACCACCGTCGGGATCACCGGCATCCCGGTGATCAGCGTCAAGACCATCAACTCCAGCTCCGCCACCACCTGCACCGGATCCACCGGAGCCACAACGATCGCCTTCCTCAAGGTCGGCAACACGGTGGTCATCTCAGAACCCACCACCATCCAGCCCAACACCACGGTCAACGTCGGCGTCGTCAAGCTCGTCCTCAACGAGCAGACCCCGATCACCACTCCCGACAAGGGCCTGACCGTGAACGCCGTCCACATCACCGTCGACGCCCTCGGCCTGGCCAAGACCAACGTCGTGCTGGCCTCCTCCGAAAGCGACATCGGCAACTGCCCATGACCCGACCCACCTGAACCGATCAACCCCGAGGCCGGACGGAGCACCGTGGCTCCGCCCGGCCTCGGCCGACTTCAGGCCTCCTGGGATCGCTCGGCTCCGTACGGTGGGTGGCCGATTCCGGGCAACCTCGCCGAGCTGTCCTCACAGCGTGCGTGGGCCACCTTCTACGCCGAAGAACCAATGCCGGTCAGTCACGGGCACCGGCGGCAGTTGATCCTGGATCAAATCTTCGATCGCCTCGGCGAGGTCGGCGACCACCTCGCCGTTGACGTGCTCATGTCCACGCAGGAAGTAGGGCTCACCATCGATCACGTAGCGTTGAGCAGCCTGCGCCGACGTGACGATCCCGTACCCGCGCAGCCGGCGGCCCGCCTCCGCGATGATCGAGCGGACGAAGTCCCGTTGCCCGTCATCCCACTCGTCGGCGTCCAGTGGAAAGGCGAAACTGGAGCCGACCTGCACGTGAGTTCGCAGGTCGTCCAACACGGCGTCGGTCCGTGGTGGCCGCTGCCCGGGTGGCGTCTCCCTGGCCACGTGAATGGCTTCCAGGAGCAAGATCCCGAGGCTTACGTCGTAGGCCCAGAACCAACGCCCACCAAACTCGACCGGTACTGTTTTGCTCACTCCATACCCACCCGCCAGTCGCCGATCTCCTACACCCGAGCACGGACGACGGGGTCGCGGGACCACAATGCCTGTCTGCCGGGATGGTACGTGCTTACCACCTGGAAGCGTTGGTGCTCGAGGATCTCGCTCGATTGATGTACCAGGGATAGGCATTCCACGGTGTGACATCGTGAGCGTCGATGCCCGCCTCCGCGAAGGCTGCCACCCGTCCGTGTCGCTTTTGCCGCACGGCGGACACAATGATCGGTGTGACGGGGTTGCTGGACGATGATGCGCTGGAGAGTTCGTCGGTGGTGGCCAACTGCGCGATGAATCGCGAGCGGTCGCTCAGCGGTTCGAACGGTTATGGCCGTGAGCTCGGCTTGGACATCATTGCGGAACTGACCGACCGCAGTGCGGGGGCGGCCTGTGTACGGTGGCTGGACCTGTGCTGTGGGAGTGGGCGCGCTCTGGCAGAGGCCGCCCGACTGCTGACCGGCCGGAATGTGGCGGGACGGGTCGAGATCGTCGGACTTGACCTCGTGGACCACTTCGTGGGGGGTCCCTTTCCGCCGGTATTGCGGCTGGTCACCGGCTCTGTGACCGAGTGGGTTCCCGACGGCCGGTTCGACCTGATCACGTGTGTGCATGGGCTGCACTATGTCGGCGACAAACTCGGCACTCTGGCGCGTGTCGCCTCCTGGCTGACCGAGGACGGGCTCTTCGCCGCCAACTTCGACGCGCACTCGGTCCGCCGCGCCGACGGTGCACCGGCCGGTCGCCGGCTCACCGCCGAACTGCGCCGGCAAGGGTTCGTCTACGACGCCGCTCGCCGCCGGATCTCGCGTCGTGGCGGCGGGGAGATCCGGCTTTCTCACCGCTACCTCGGAGCCGATGACCAAGCCGGTCCGAACTACACCGGCCAGCCCGCCGTCGACTCGTTCTACGAACCGTTCGGCTGCTGACCCGCCGCGATCCGAGTGAAGCCTCGCTGTCGGTAGGCAGAACCGCATGCTGAGACCTTGAGAAGGCCGGCCGCGCCCGGCCCGACGGTGACCTGCGCCGCGGACGCGCTGTTCGTCGTCGTCAGGCATGCCCGTCCACCTGCGGTTCGTCGAGGACGATGTCGTAGGTCGCCTGGGGCGCGACGAAGGCGCACCGCCGTACGGCCTCGGCCAGCAGCGCGTCGCGGTCCGTCCGGCGCAGCTTGGTGAACGGCTTGACGCGCAACGCTCGTTCCCGGATCTGCCAGGACTGCGCACCGCCGCGAGCGGCTCGATCGCGGGACTCGAGGAGACCTCGGTACGTACGCTGGCGAAGCCTGCGGCAGCTGCTGCCCTCGCGGCTGCGCCACCGGGGGCGGCGCCTTCCAGTCCCACGCGCTGCCGATGCCCTCGCGCTGCCCGCAGGTGGACCCCGACGTACTCACCCTGATCGCGGGCGCGTGCCGGGACCATGAACGGCTCCGCTTCGACTACCGGACACACTCCGGTACCGCCGGCCGACGCTCGGTCGAGCCGCGCCCACCCACGGGACCGCGCTTCACACCTCGCCCGCTACCGCCCGACCATGAGGTCGCGGCACGAATCGCGCGCGGTGTCGGCAGGACGCGGACTTCACGATCGTCGACTCCCAGGAGCTGGTGGATGCACTACGCAAGCTGACCGAGCGCTATCAGCACGCGATCGACGCCTCCGGCCAGCCCTCCGGCGATCTCCGGCTGTGACCGGCTTGATGGGCGGCGGCCGGCCGGTGTCAGTCCTCGAGTTCGCGGCTCAGGCGATGCAGCCGCAGCGCCAGCTGCACTTCCAGCGTGTGGTCCGGGCTGTTCCAGTCCACTCCGAGGAGGCGTTTTACCCGGTCGAGGCGCTGGGTGACGGTGTTCGGGTGGATGTGCAGCCGCTTTGCGCTGGCTACGAGGCTCTGCCCGGTGGTGAAGTAGGTGTCGAGCGTCTCCATCAGCATGGTCGACCGCTCTTCGTCGTGCTGCATGACCGGACCCAGGGTCCGTGCCACGAACGCGACGGCGGACGCACTGTCGCCGAGGAGCAGCCCCGTGTACCCGAGGTCGGTGGCCGTCGCGACGGTGCCCGCACGGTCGAGCCGGAGCAGGGCGTGTGCGCAGGCCAGCGCCTCCCTGTAGGCGGCGGGCAGGTCGGCCGGGTCGTCGACCGGCCCGGCGGCGCCGACGGTGACCGGCGCCCCAAGGCGCTTGGTCATCGATCGCGCCGTCCGGCGGCCCGTCAACGACGGGTCGTCGGAGGGAATGACCAGGACCGCGCGGTCGTCCCGTACGGTGCTCAGACCGCCGCGAGCGGCCGCGAGATCGGACGCCACGGACGCGAGGCTCTGCCGGTTCTCCGCCCGGATGTGCGCGACGACGACGGCATGCCGTTTGTGCGGCTGGTAGCCGATCCGCAGGGCGCGCTCGGCGAGCGAGGAGTAGGTGCGGGGGTTGGGCGTGAGGAGGTCGTCGAGCAATTCGCCGCGCACTCGGGCCTCCGCGGCGGCGAGATTGCGGCGGAACAGCTGGAGCAGCGAGGCGACGACGGCCGCCCGTTCGAGCAGCCGCCGGTCCGGGTCGCCGACCTGGCCGGGCGTGGTCGCCGGGGCCCAGGCCAGTGTGCCGAGGGTCTCGGTGCCGGCCACGAGACCGGTGACCCAGTACGTCCCGTCATGGACGCCGCCGGCGGAGCCGGCCGCCGCGGCGGACATCGCCTTCAGGACCTCCTCGGACGTCCCCGGGGTCCAGGCGACGGGCGTCTCGAATTCGTCGAAGATGGCGAGCGCACCGCCGAGCCGTTCCCCGGCGGCGGTCACGACCTCCTGCACGCCGCCGCCCCGAAGGACGATGTCCATACTCTGGTCGTGCACGGCGACCGCTCTCTCCTGCTCGGCCGTGCGCCGGCGAAGGGTTTGGTTGGTATGCCGCAGGGCCTCCAGCGTCCGTTCCCGATCATGCCTCGACCGCGCCTGCTCGATCGCGCTCGTGGCGACCGCGGCGAAGGAGCCGAGGAGAGCGATGGCGTCGTGGGAGAACGGGCCCGCCGTGCGGTTGGAGGCGAAGAGCACCCCGATGACGGCACTGTTGCGCAGCGGCACGCCGACGATCGACACCTGCCGCTCAGCCCTGACCGAGGCGTCGACGGCGGGATCGTGCGTCAGCCGTTCGTCCTTGAAGTAGTCGGGCGTCGAGAACGGCGTGCCGGTTGCGGCGACTCTGCCGCCGACACCGGTTCCGAACGGGATCCGGACATCCTTCCAGGCCGAGGACGTAGCGCCGACCATCACTCGCATGCAGGTCGCGCCGCCTTCGTCGTCGTTCAGGCTGAGGTAGGCCATGTCGCAGCCGAGGAGCCGCTGCGCCTGCCCCACGATCAGGGTCAGGATGGTGTCGGGGTCGCTGCGGTCTTCGGCCAGTTCCTTCGCGCACTCGACCAGCGCACGCTGCTGTTCGTGGCGAGCGCGCTGCTTCTCCAGTGTGTCGCGAAGGTGGAGGGCGAGCGTGTGTTCGGCCTGCAGGTTCTCTGCCTCGGCGGGTGATGCGGCGTCGGCGACCGCGTCGCGCAGGACCTCGTCGTAGAGCGGCAGCGGCGCCCCGTCAACGAGAAGCCGGAGAAAACTGCGCGTTTTCACAACCCTTCGCTCCCGTCAACGCGGGCTCGTCCACCGGTCCTGTCCGAGGATGCCGAACGCGGTCGACCACCGGGCGGCCGCAATGAATAAGCGCATAGTCACTGAGTAGGATGCCTCTGTCAAGGCTCGCCGCGAGCGAAGGCCGGATCGTGCGGCGACGTCCGGTGAGGCACTCGCGAGCGGCATCAGCACCATGTGCCGGACCTGAAGGAGCGAGAGTCGCGGATGGCCAAACGGCAGGCCCGGTTCACCGCACAGGAGTTGGCGGACGATCCGCGGCTGCGGGACCACTCTTCCGCTCTCTGGAGAGAAGAGCTCGGAGACGTACAGCGCGGCCTCCTGACGTCGGCGGTACGGTGCTTCGCCGCGAACGGTTTCCACGCCACGACCACGCGCGACATCGCCGAGGGCGTGGGGCTCAGCCCGGCGGCGCTGTACGTCCACTTCCCGTCGAAGGAACTGGTCCTGTTCGAGATCGTCCGGACCGGGCACGAGCGGGTACTGACGCACCTCCAGGACCCGTCCGTGCTGAGCGCGGGCGGCGACGGTTCGGCGGACCGGCTCCGAGCCGTCATCGCGGCGTACACCTCCTGGCATGCCCGCCACCACGTAGCGGCGCGCGTCTGCCAGCTGGAGCTGGCCGGACTCGCGGCAGGGCACTACGAGGAGATACTGGAGCTGCGCCACCAGACCAACGCGTTCTTCCGCGACGCCATCGCCCGCGGGGCTGCCGACGGGTCGTTCGCGCAGGTGGACGTCAAGCGGGTCACGCGCGCGATGCTGTCGCTCAGCATCGACCTCGTCCGCTGGTACCGGCTCGACGGTTCCGACTCGCCGGAGGAACTCGGCGAGTTCTACGCCGGTCTCGCACTCAAGATGGTCGCCCGGTAGGTCTCGATCCTTCGTGCCTTGTGCTCCACCGGCCGGCGAACGGGGAGGTCGTCACGACCTGGCATGAGGTGGTCAGCCGCGCACGACGGCTCGCGCCGCCCTCGACCTGCTCGACGTGCCCCGTCACGCCCGCGTCGGGACGTTCGGCTGGAACTCCCAGCGACACGTCGAGCTGTACCTCGCGGTACCGAGCGGCGGCCGCGTGCTGCACACCCGCAACCACCGGCTGTTCGCGACGGAACCGACCTACATTCTCAACGACGCGAGCGGATCTGGGTCCTGCCGGCGATCCCCAAGACCGCGACCGGGAAGTTCTCGAAGGTGGCGCTCGGGGAACAGTACGCCGCGCACCGCCGGGCCCAGCGCGGGCCGGCCGCACGGTGCTGAGCCGTCGCGCGAGCGCGTGAGCCGCCCCTGGCCGGCGTGGCGTCCGCCACCCTCGGCGGTCAGGCGGCGGTGCCGGCCGGCTTTCTCGGCTCGGACGCCGTGTCGCCGGACGCTGCGTCCGGGCGCCGCCGGGATGCCAGCAGGTGACGGGCCGTTCCCCAGATGCCCCGGCGGAACAGCAGCACGATCACGATGAAGATCGAGCCGGTGACGATCCCGGTCTCCTCGAACCCGGCGGTCGCCAGGAAGTCCTGGAGCTGGACGACGAGGGCAGCGCCGATGGCACCGCCCCACAGGGTGCCGATGCCACCGAGGACGACCATCATCACCGCCTGCCCGGAGGTGGTCCAGTAGACCCCCTCGAGCGAGGCGAAGCCGTGGCCGATCGCGAACACGCCCCCGGCCGTCCCGGACAGCGCAGCGGACAGGACGAAGGCCAGGAGCCGGTAGCGGTCGACGGGGTAGCCGAGGGCGCGCGCCCGTGCCGGATTGTCGCGGATGGAGACCAGCACCCGGCCGAACGGAGAGCGTACGATCCGCCAGGCCGCGAACAACCCGGCCAGCACGAACGGCAGGCCCGCGTAGTAGAAGTAGAACGGCTCGGACAGGTCAAGGCCGAACAGTTCTCGGGGGATGCCCTGCAGGCCGTTCTCCCCGCCGGTGACGTCCCGCCACTGGTTGGCGATGAAGTAGATCATCTGCGCGAAGGCCAGGGTGACCATGGCGAAGTAGATTCCGGTCAGCCGTACCGACAGGTACCCGATCGGGAGCGCCAGCAGCGCCGCGAACGCCGCGCCGCCCAGGATCGCGACCGGGAAGGGCGTCCCGGTGTGCAGCGCGATCAGGCCGGTGCAGTAGGCCGACCCGCCCCAGAACGCGGCGTGGCCGAACGACAGCAGCCCGGTGAACCCGAGCAGCAGGTCCACGGCCGCGGCGAACAATGCCCAGCAGGCGATGTCGAGCGCCACCGGCGGGTAGATCATCCAGGGCAGCACGAGGGCGACGAAGATTCCGATCACCAAGAGCAGCCGACCGCTCCGGCCTGGGCGGGCCAGCCGGGAAAGGATCACCGCGACGCCTCCTCACGTCCGAACAGCCCGGCCGGGCGCCACAGCAGCACCGCGGCCATGAGGACGAACACCAGCGTCTGCGACAGCGACGGGACGTAGTAGTTGCCGAGGGCCGACACGATCCCGACCGCGAACCCGGCGGCGACCGAGCCGAACACCGAGCCGAGCCCGCCGATCACCACGACGGCGAACACCGTGATGATCAGATCGGAGCCCATCAGCGGGTTGACCGCCCGCATCGGCGCGGCCAGCACCCCGGCGAACGCCGCCAGCGCCACCCCGAAGCCGAAGACCGGGGTCACCCACCGGCCGACGTCGATGCCGAGCGCGCGGGTCAGCTCGGGCCGCTCGGTCGCCGCCCGGATGATCACGCCGACGCGGGTGCGGGCCAGCACCGCCCACACTGCCCCGCACACCACCACCGACACCGCCAGCACGAACACCTGGTAGGCGGGGTAGGTGAACAGCCCCAGGTCGACGGTGCCGCTCAGCGTCGACGGCCTCGGGTAGGGCTGGGAGTTCGCCCCGTACTCCCGCTTCATCAGGTCCTGCAGGATCAGCGCGAGGCCGAAGGTGAACAGGAAGTTGTAGAGCGGGTCCAGCGGCGTCAGCCACCGGACGAACAACCGTTCCACGACGATGCCGGCCACGCCCAACAGCGGCGGGACCAGCACAAGGGCCGCCCAGAAGCTCAGGCCGAACGAATCGAGCGCGATGAACGCCCCGAAGGCGCCGAGCATGTAGAACGCGCCATGAGCGAGATTGACCACGCCCAGCATCCCGAAGATGACGGCCAGGCCGAGGGCGAGCAGGGCGTAGAACGCCCCGCCCACCAGCCCGTTGAACGCTTGCTGGAGCACACCGGCCGCCTACAGGTCACAGGACGGGTCGGGCTGCTGGAACGCCTCCGACGCCGGGATGGTCTTGAGGATCTTCACGTAGTCCCAGGGTTCCTTGACCTCGCTGGACGGCTTCACCTGCGACAGGTACGCGTCGTGCAGCAGAAGATGGTCCTTGGCGCGGATGGTGGCGTCCCGGGCGAAGGCGTCCTCGAACCTGTGGCCCTCCAGCTGCTTCACCACATCGTCGGACTTGTCGGTGCCGCCGCGCTGCACGGCCTCCAGGTACTGCAGTGCGGCCGAGTAGTTGGCGGCCATGTTGGCGGTGGGACGCTTGCCGGTCTTGGCCTGGAACTTGTCGGCCCAGGCGCGGCTCTTGCCGTCGAGGTTCCAGTACCACATGTCGGTGTAGCGGGTCCCGGCCAGGGCGTCCGGGCCGAGCGAGTGGATGTCGCTGAGGGCCAGCAGCCCGACCGCGAGGCCGACGCCCTTGTTACGCAGCTTGTACTCGTTGTACTGCTTCACCAGGTTGACCAGGTCACCGCCCGCCTGCATCGTGCCGAGCACCTGCGGTTTGGGGTTGAGGCCGGGCGCCTTGAGCAGGAAGGTGGAGAAGTTGTCGTTCGGGAACGGCGTCGGGTCACTCTTCACGACGCTGCCGCCGGCCGCCTTCACGGCCGCCGCGAATGTCTTCTGCATGTCCTGCCCGAACGCATAGTCGGGATAGACGATGTACCAGTTCCTCGCCCCGTCCTTGGTCACCTCGGTACCGGTGCCGTGGGCCAGCATGTAGCTGTTGTAGCCGTAGTGGAAGGTGTACTTGTTGCACTGCTTGCCTTCCAGCTCGGTGCTGGCGGCGCCGACGTCGATGAACACCTTCTTCTTGTTCTTGGCGATGGTGGCGACGGCGAACGCGGCGGACGAGGTCGGCACGTCCAGGATCACGTCGGCCTTCTGCCGGTCGTAGAGCTCCTGCGCCTTGGAGTTGGCGATCTCCGGCTTGTTCTGGTGGTCGGCGTCCTTCACCTCGATCTTCTTGGCCACCGCCTTGTCGCCGTACTCGGCCTGGTACTCGGCCACCGCCATCTTGACGGCCTCGATCGTGCTGCGGCCCGAGGTGTCGGCGTAGACGCCCGACTGGTCGTTCAGCACGGCCAGCACCACCTTGCCATCGCTGATCTTCCCTCCGCCGCCACCCGGTCCGCCCGCGCACCCGGCCAGCAGCAGCCCCGCGGCGGCCAGGCCGCCGCTCCAACCCATGATCCTCATTCCGGCGTCTCCTCTGTCACAGATCTCGGCCGCCATCAGATTCCGAGGTAGTCGAGCAGCTCGTCCTCGCGTTCGCGGACCTGGTCGTTGTCCAGCGATTCGACGATCCGGCCCTCGGCGAGCAGGTAGTGGCGGTCGGCCACGGTCGCGGCGAAATGCACGTTCTGCTCGATGAGCAGGACGGTCACGCCGGCCGCCTTGACCTCGCGCAGGATGTCGCCGATCTGCTGGACGATCAGCGGGGACAGTCCCTCGGTGGGCTCGTCGCACAGCAGCAGCCGGGCGCCCGTCCGCAGCGCCCGTGCCAGCGCGAGCATCTGCTGCTCGCCGCCCGACAGCTTCGTCCCGGCGAACCGGCGCCGTTCGCGCAACCGCGGGAACGCCTCGTACACCCGCTCCAGCGGCCACGGGTCGAGTCCGCGCCTCGTCGCCGGCGGGAGCGTCAGGTTCTCCTCCACCGACAGGGTGGCGTAGACGCCGCGGTCGTCCGGGACGAAACCCAGACCGCGGCGAGCCCTGCGATGGGGGGCGAGACCGGTGATGTCCTCGCCGAGCAGCGAGATCGTGCCGACGATCCGGCCGTACGAGCCGTGCAGGCCCATGAGGCAGCGCAGCATCGTGGTCTTGCCCGCGCCGTTGCGTCCGACGAGTGTGACGATCTCGCCGGCGTCGACGTGCAGCGACACCTCACGCAGGGCCTGCGCCTCGCCGTACCAGGCCGACAGGCCCTCAACGCGCAGCATGGGAGTCTCCGAGGTAGGCGGTGATGACGCGCGGATCGTGACGGATCTCGGCGTACGGGCCCTCGATGAGCACCTTGCCGTGCTGCAGGACGGTCACCCGCTCGGCGAGGCTGGCGACCACGTTCATGTTGTGCTCGACCAGGATCACGGTGCGGCCCGTGCGGATCTTTCGGATGAGCTCGATGGTGCGCTCCAGGTCCTCGACGCCCATCCCGGCCGTCGGCTCGTCGAGCAGGAGCACCTTGGGATCCAGCGCCAGGGCGAGCGCCAGTTCCAGCGCGCGCTTGCTCCCGTACGACAGCGAGCCCGCCGGGATGCCGCCGTGCCCGGACAGCCCGACCTGTTCGAGCAGTTCCCCGGCGCGTCCGGCGAACCGAGCCAGCGCCCGATCGGAGCGCCAGAACCGCCACCCGAGGCCGGTCCGGCTCGCCAGCGCCAGCTCCACGTGCTGGTGGGGGGTCAACTCGGCGAACAGGCTGGTGATCTGGAAGGAGCGCGCCACCCCCAGCCGGGTGATGGCCTCGGGGCTGCGGCCCGCCAGCTCCTGCTCACCGAGTCGCACGCTGCCCGCGGTCGGCTTCAAGAACCCGGTGAGCAGGTTGAACAGCGTGGTCTTGCCGGCGCCGTTCGGGCCCACCAGGGCGTGCACGCCGCCCTCGGCCACGTCCAGGTCGACGCCGTCCACCGCGCGGAACCCGCGGAACTCCCTGACCAGGCCACGCGCCTTCAGAACCGGAACGGAGAGGGCGCCGTGCTCGCGGTCGCCGGCCATGGGCGCTCCCATACGCCCTCCTCACGATTCATGGTGTGACCCGAGCCACACTCGGACGCCGTGACCGTGAACGCTAAGTGGCGGCGGGGCCGGCGAACCAGGTGATCGCCCACATATTCCGGCGGTCCGGTATGAGGCGGCGCACACCGCGCCGGCCCCACCGGACACGGGCGAACAGTGGCCTCCGCCACGTGGTGCGCCCCGTCACCGGTCGAGGAACATGTGTTCCGTCTCCACCTCCCGGGAGCTGCCATGCCCACGCTTCGCAGACCGTCCGTCCTGTCGGCCCTGCTGGGATCGCTCCTCGCGGCCCCGCTGATGATGGCCGCGCCGCCCGCGCACGCCGGCACCCGCTGCACGATGAACCACGTCCACGTCCCCGGGGCCGAACGGCAGGTCGCCGCCTGCCTGGACGACCTCACCACCGCCGGCACGGTCGGCACGGACCACACCGACCCCTCCGACTGGGCGGGGTTGCAGTCGACGGCCACCCGGAACCCGAGCGGAGTGCCGGGCATCCAGATCGACGGCTACTTCCCGGACACCTCCACGTTCAACACCACTCACGGCTGGAACCACGACGCCCAGTTCGTGATCCGGCTGCCCGAACGCTGGAACGGCGGGCTCGTGGTCTCCGGGGCGCCGGGAAACCACCGCCAGTACGCCAACGACGTGACCATCTCCGACTGGGTGCTGGCCAAGGGGTACGCCTTCGCCTCGACCGACAAGGGCAACGTCGACGGGCGGTTCTACCTGGACGGCCGGCGGCCGGGCGACGCCTACCTGGAGTGGTACCGCCGGATGACCCAGGTCACCGTCGCCGCCAAGGCGGTCGTCGCCCGGCACTACGGCAGGCCCCTCCGCAGGACGTACGCGGCGGGCATCTCCAACGGCGGCCAGCTGGTGCGCTGGGCGCTGGAGAACCACCCCGAGCTCTACGACGGCGGCGTCGACTCCGAAGGCACCCTCTGGCCGCCCGACGACGCGCCGAACGCGCTGGTCTACCTGCCGGTGGCGCTGCGCGAGTATCCCAAGTACGCGGCGACCGGCGACCCCGCGGCGCACGCCGCGATGCTGCGGGCCGGGTTCGCGCCGGGGTCGGAGTTCCTGTGGGACTTCAACTACCGGGTGCTCTGGGACGGCACGCAGCGCCGAGCCCGCGAGGAGCTCGACCCGTCCTACGACGGCGACCTGGAGGCGGGCATCCCGTTCTGCCAGAGCGGCACACCCCACTGCGACGCCGACTACGACTACTACCGGCGGCCGATGAGCGTGCACCGGGCCGTACGGCGGGCATCGCTGAGCGGTCGCATCGGCAAACCGATGATCACCGTGCAGGGGACACTGGACAGCCTGCTGCCGATCCGGGTTCACGGCGACCGGTACGACGCGATGGTCCGGTCGCGGGGCGCGGGCGCGCTGCACCGCTACTACCGGATCGAGGGCGCCTCCCACCTGGACATCGAGTACGACATGTTCCCGGACAGAATGCGCCCGCTGCTCCCCTGCATGCGGACGGCCTTCGAAGCCCTCGAACGCTGGACGGCCCCGGGCGGCGGCCACGCGCCTCCGCCCAGCGCCACCATCCCCCGCCAGACCTCCGGCGACGTGGCCAACACCTGCTCCATCAGCTGACCGGGGACGTCATCTCCTCGGCGATGGCCCGGATGAGCCGCCGCACGATCAGGGCCGCCGGCGAGGGCCGGCTGTCCTCGCGCTGGGTCAGGCACAGCTCGATCGGCCGCGCGTCACGCAGGGGCAGCCACACGAGGCCGGTGATGTCGGCCGAGGTCTCCGTCCGGGCGAGGACACCGAGTCCGGCCCCTCGGCCGACCATCACCTTGACGGTGCGCGCCGACATGGCCTCGACGACGACGTCGGGGGCCGCCACGTGCCGGTGCAGCGTCTCCCACAGCACGGTGCCCGGCCGCATGGTGACGATGGGCCAGGCCTCCAGGTCGCGCCAGTGGACATGGTCGCGCCCGGCCAACGGATGGTCGGTGCGCGCGAAGACTCCGACGGGGACGGAGAGCAGCGACGTCCGCCGCAGTCCCGGCGCGGCCGGACCGAGCGGCATCGTGATCACTCCGAAGTCCAGCTCGCCGTCCAGCACGGCGGCCTCGACGGCGGTCGAGGCGCCCTCGCGGACGGTGAACCGCAGCTCCGGATGGTCCTCGCGCAGACGGCCCACGGCCGGCGCGATGATCGTCTCCGCGGTCACCGAGACGCCGCCGATCTGGACCCGGCCGCGGTAGGCGCCGCTCGACTCCATCGCCGACTCGCGCAACGCGTCCTCGGCCGCGACGAGCCGGCTCAGCGGTTCGAGGAGTGCGTGGCCGGCCGGCGTCGGTCGCACGCCGTGCCGGCTGCGGGTGAGCAGGACGACGTCGAGGTCCTCCTCCAGCAGCGCGATCTGCTGGCCGATGGTGGGCTGGCTGACCCCGCACCGGGCCGCCGCCGCTCGCAGCGACCCGGTCTCCACGGCGGCCAGGAGGTATCGCGCCCGTTCCACGCGCATCGCGTCACTATAAAGGCGAAGCCTTTCACCCGCGAGCCGCTTTCGCGTCTTCCTCGCACCTCACCGGCACGGCATGGTGACGGCAACCTCTCGCCGCATGAAAGGCATACCTGGTGTCCAATGGCCCGCTGAGCGGAGTACGCGTCCTGGACGTGTCGACGATCCTGGCCGGTCCGCTGGCGTCCTCGCTCCTCGGCGAGTTCGGTGCCGAGGTGATCAAGATCGAGCATCCCGTCGGGGGCGACCCGGCGCGCCTGTACCCACCGCTGGAGGACGGCGTTTCGTCCGGCTGGCGGATGCTCGGCCGCGTCAAGCGGAGCGTCACCATCGACCTGCACCACCCCGAGGCGGCCGGCCTGGTCGGCCGGCTGGCCGCGGCGGCGGACATCGTGGTGACCAACTTCCGGCCGCGAACGCTGCGCCGGTACCGCATCGACTTCGACGACCTTCGCGCGTACCGGCCGGACCTGGTGATGGTCCACGTGAGCGCGTTCGGCCGCACCGGGCCCTACGCCGACCGCCCCGGGTTCGCCCGCGTCGCGGAGGCCTTCGCCGGTCTGACCTACCGGACGGGCGAACCCGGCCGGCCGCCGGTCTTCGCGGGCTACCCCGTGGCCGACGGTGTCACCGGCATCTACGCCGCGTTCGCGGCCATGCTCGCCCTGCGTCAGCGGGACCTCACCGGAGAGGCCCAGTTGGCCGACATCCCGCTGTACGAGCCGCTACTGCGGATGATGGAGGACTTCGTCGTCGAGTACGGCGCGACGGGCGAGAGCCGCGAGCGCCAGGGCAACGAGAACCCGCACATCAGCCCCAACAACCTGTACCGCACCCGCGACGGTCGTTGGCTGGCCCTGCCCGCCTCGACCGAGCAGATGTGGCGGCGACTGGTCAAGGTGATGGACGCCGCGGACCTCGCCGTCCACGATTCGATGAGTGCCCGGCTGGAGCACCGCGAGGAGATCGAAACGCGCGTCTCCGCGTTCGTCGCGGCGCACGACCTCGAACCGCTGATGTCGCTGCTCGTCGACGCCGGGGTCGCCGCCGGCCCGGTGAACTCGGCGGCCGACGTCTGCGCCGATCCGCACATCCGCGCCCGTGGGTCGGTGATGGAGGTACCGGACGAGGACACCGGCCGTCCGCGCCTCATGCAGGCCCCGGCCGGCCGCTTCTCCGGCTTCGAGGGCACGGTCGGCCGCGGCGCACCGGCCCTTGGCGAGCACACCACCGAAGTACTGCGGGAACTCGCCGGGCTGGCGGAATCGGAGATCCATGATCTGCGCCACCGAGGAGTGGTCTGACCGAGAAAGCGAGCTCACGACCATGGCAACCCTCTCGATCCTCATCCTGATCGTCCTTTTCACCGCGACCCTCGTCCCCGGATTCGACCTCGGGCCGGCCGCCCTGTCCGCGGCGTTCCTCCTCGGTCTCGTCTCCGGTGTGCCGGCGGACGAGGTGACGAAATTCTTCCCGGGCGACTTCTTCGTGCTCATCGTCGGGGTGACGGCTCTGTTCGCCGCCGCCCAGCTCAACGGGACCCTCGACTGGCTGCTCGACCTGCTGCTCCGGCTCGTCGGCGGTCGCCTGGTGCTGATCGTGCTGGTCCCGTTCGTCGTCGGCGCGGTGCTGACCGCGCTCGGCACCCTGCCCGCCGCCGCGACCGCGATCGTCTCCCCGATCGCCCTGGGCCTCGCCGCGCGGTACCGGATCTCCCCACTGGTGGCCGCCGTGCTCGGCATCACCGGCATCATCAGCGGGCTGCTGTCGCCGCTCGCCGTCTACGGTGTCACCGCCCGCGAGCTGAGCACGAGGCTCGGCGTCGGGTTGCCCGGCTCGGCCCCGGTGACCTTCCTGCTCGGCGGCCTGCTGACCGGACTGGTCGTCTGCGCGGCGTGGCTCGTCGTCGGGACGCGCGTCGGGGCGGTGCCGCGCGGCCGTGCCACCGCCCTCGCCGCGCCGGCCGGACCCGACGCCGCCGCGCCGGAACCCGAGCACGGGACCCGCGTCTCGGGCGGTGCCGAGACGGCCACGGCCGTCGCGGCAGAGCCCAAGACGCCGCGGGCGCGGCCCGGAGTCCGCGCTCTCACCGTGCTCTGCCTGCTCACCGTCGTCGTCCTCTCGGTCGGCTTCGACCTGAACGTGGGCTACCTCGGCCTGACCGCGGCACTGGTCCTGCAGGTGGCGCTACGGCTGCCGGCCGACGCGATCGTCTCCAGGATCCCGTGGAACGTGGTCCTGCTGATCGGCGGCTTGCTGACCTACGTAGGCCTGATGCAGCACCTGGGCGCCTTCAAGAAGATCAGCGATCTGCTGCAGGTGGAGGGAGCGCCGTGGCTCAGCCTGCTGGTGCTGTGCTACATCGCCGGGGTCACGTCCTTCGCCGCCAGTTCGATCGCGGTGTTCGTGACCGTCATGCCGCTGCTGCCTCCGCTGGTGGCCGATGGAGTGTCCCCTGTCGGCGGCGTGCTCGCCCTCGCCCTGGCCTCGGTCCTGGTCGACATCAACCCGCTCGGCATCACCGGCGGCCTGATCCTCGGCGCCGCCGAGCCGTCGATGCGACCCCGCCTTTTCCGCCACCTGCTCGCCTACGGATCCGCCTCGATCGTGGTCGCGCCGGCCTTCGCCTGGCTCGCCTTCGGCTGGTGGTGACCCGCAGGGCGTCCTCAGCGGTCGGCCGCCGCCACCCCACCGACTCGCCACGGGCTCACTTGGCGAGTCCTTTCGGTGATCCGTCAACCGTTTGCTCAGACGGGAAGTTCGGTGATGCTGAGGGAGAAGTTCAAGTTCCCCATCCCGTGGTTGGCGAGGCCCACCGTGACCACGCCCGCTCCTTCCAGCCAGTGCGCCATTCTCAGGCCGCCGACGTCCAGCGGGCGCAGCCCTAGGCTCTCGATGAACGCCTCCACACTTGCCTTGGCCTGCGCGTTATCGCCGGCGATGAAGACGTCGGGCCGACCCTTCTCCAGGACATGACGGAAGATGGTGTTGAACGCCTTCACCACGCTGGCGCCGGCCGGGGCCGCCTTGGCGACTTCCTGCGCGATCGAGGTCTCCTCGCGGTGGGTCAGCCCGTCGAACGTGGAATTGAAGGGATTGCTGATGTCGACGATGACCTTGCCCGCGAGAGCGTCTCCGTACTGGGCGACGACCGGCACGACACCGTCGTACAACAGGGCCACGATGACGATGTCCCCTGCCGGGGCGGTGCCCCATTCTCCCGCCGTGGCGCCGCCGCCGAGAGCCTTGGCCAGGTCAGCGGCCTTGGACTGATCGCGGCCCATGACCTCGACGGTGTTGCCGCCCGCCACCGCCCGCGCGCCGATGGTGCGGGCCATGTTCCCGGTGCCGATGATGCTGATGTTGCTCATGAGATGTCCTGCCCTGGTGCGTTGTTCGGTTCAGATGGCGGTGGTGCCGCCGTCGGCGACGAGTTCCATGCCGTTGACGTAGCTGGAGTCGTCGGAGGCGAGGAAGAGGGCGGCGGTGGCGATTTCGTCGGGGCGGCCCATCCGGCCGCGAGGGATGAGGGACTCGAACTGCCGCTTGGTGGCCTCGTCGAAGAGTTCTTCCTGCTTGGCGGTGGCGACCTGGCCGGGGGTCAGGACGTTGACGCGGATGCGGCGGTCCTTGAGCTCGTTGAGCCAGACGCGGGCCCAGGCCTGCTGGACGGCCTTGCTGCCGGCGTAGACGCTCCAGCCGGGGAAGGCGCCGAGGGAGGCGTTGGAGCCGGTCATGAGGATGGAGCCGCCGTCGTTGAAGAGCGGGAGGGCCTTCTGGACGGTGAATAGGGTGCCGCGGGCATTGAGCCCGAACCAGGTGTCGAACTGGGCCTCGGTGATCTCGCCGAGCGGGGCGGGCTCGCCCCCGCCCGCGCTGGCCCACAGCACGTCGAGGCTGCCCTTCTCCCGCTTGACGGTGTCGTACAGGCGGTCCAGGTCGTCCAGGTCGGCGGCGTCGCCCTGGACGCCGGTGACGTTGCGGCCGATCTGCTTCACGGCCTCGTCCAGGGCGTCCTGGCGGCGGCCGGTGATGAAGACGTGCGCTCCCTCGTCGACGAACAGCTTCGCGCCGGCCAGAGCCATGCCGGTGGTACCGCCGGTGATGACCGCTACCTTGCCGTCAAGCTTTCCCATGGCCGCTCCCTTGGGTCCGTGGTGCCGTGCGCACCGGGGATGACGATGTTATGTACACCGATCTGTGTGCTTAAGGTACGCGACGGGCGGCCGGGGTACAAATTATGTACACCGGTCGTTACCCACTGCGGTACGATGGACCCATGACGGAGTCGGAGAAGGGCCCCACGGGCCGCCGTCGCGGCCGGGGCGCCCGCGAGCGCATCCTCAGTGCGTCCCAGCAGCTGTTCCGCGAGCAGGGCATCAACCGCACCGGCATGAACGAGCTCTGCGCGGCGGCCGAGGTGTCCAAGCGCACGGCCTACCAGCACTTCACCAGCAAGGACGAGATCGTCGCCGAGTACCTGCGCCGGTTCGACCCCTCCGTTCTGTCCGGCGTGTTCGACCGCACCGACCTCACGCCCCGCGAACGGCTCCTCGCCGCCTTCGACATCCCCCCCACCACCCCCCTGTGCCCCTACATCGCCGCCGCCGTCGAACTCCACGACCCCCAGCACCCGGCGTCCCAGTACGCACGCGAGTACAAGAAAGCCGTCGCCGCGCGGCTCGCCGAAACCGCCCGCGAAGCCGGCGCCGCCAACCCTGAACAGCTCGGCGAGCAGCTCGCGCTGCTCATCGACGGCGCCGCGGCCCGCACCCGGGTCCTCGACGCCGACGCCTTCCCCACCGCCGCCGCCATCGCCGCCGTCCTCATCGACAACGCCATCCCCGCCACAACCGGCGACGACCGGCGGCGGGAGGAAGTGTCAAGCTGACGTGGCACTCGGCGGCCGGGCTGGACGCGCTGCCGGTCGCGCGGCCGCACCCGCTGGTACGCGACACCAGCCGCCCGGCACCTGGCCCGGACCTGCGGGCTTTTACGGAACTGGCCGCCCGCCTGCCGGGGCCGCAGCAGAAGCCGCCGGGGAGACAGGCGGCCCCCGAAGGCCGGCACCGGCCCCGGGACGGTCTGGTCCGGGTCGACGACGTACAGATGCGTCCACCGAGGCCGGATGTCGAGCCAGACCGACGACTGCCCTTCGCCGACGGCGTGGCAGATGGCGTTGGTGACGAGTTCGGAGATGGCCAGGACGACGTCGTCCACGTGATCGGCGTCGATCTTGACGACTTCTGCGAGGACGCTCGCCACGTACCGACGGGCGACCTTCACCGGATTCGCCGACTCAGCCGGCAAGGGCTGCCAGATGGGCTCCTTCAACGACCCCAGAACGAGCCGACCGCCTTGAGCCTGCATACGTAAGCCCGCATCGGTCAACACGCATGTGTTGACCAGCAGGACAAGTCGGGCACTCGAAAAGAGTCGGTTTATCCCTGGCCGGTCTGGAACCCGCGTTTCTCCACCCCGGAGAGCGCCGCGAGGTTCATGGACAGGTCGAGTGCGAGCGGAATGGTCGCCGTGATCAGCGGCCAGTCCGGACGCCGGGTCAGCTGCAGCACGAACGCTCCGGCGACCTTCTGGGTGGCGGCGAACGGGGCGACGCCACTGCGTGCGCCATAGGACGGCGAGCCGACCTTGGTCAGCCGGCCGTAGCCACTGCCGTCGGCGTCCTCCAGGTCGAAGCCGAGCATCCGGGTGCTGTGCGCGATGAACCTGCCGTACGGCCGCCCGTACGCCTCGAGCTGAAACTTCACCTTGCCCAGCACGTTCCGCTGCCGCATCTCGCCGATCGGTCGGCCGTCGGCGTCGGCGATGCTGACGGTGCTCTTCCACACCTTCTTGTGTCGCAGGTACAGCAGCGCGGAACCGTCCGGTGCGCTGACGGTGACCACCGAAGTGTTGATGTGTTCGGTCATCTCGGCGATGGACGCGCCATCTGGGCTCGGCGGCGGACCGACGGCCTCGGCGGCGCGGGCCACGACGGTGCCATCCGGCGTCAGGTAGACGTACCGGAAGCCCTCGCCCGGCCCGGTCGGCAGTTGGACGAAGACCAGCACCGGCTCCCCGGACAGGGTTCGGTCGCCGGTCGCCACCGGCAGCACGTCGGCCTGGGAGAGAAGGTCATTCAGTTCCTGCTGGCTCACCTCGGCGTCCATGCCGACAAACATATCTGTCCCCCGACAACGACAATGCCCAAGCCTTTCAGGCTACGCAGGAACCAGCGGCGCAACGGCGGCGTTCGCCGGCTACCTGAGGCGGCGGATGCGGCGATTCAGCAACGTCCCGACTTTGTGGAGCCAGGCGATACGGTCGCCGTAGCGAGAGACCATCCCCGCACAAACACGATCAAGCGCAGGACTCATCCGGTAGCCCTGTGCCGCGAGGTAATCCTGATTGCCCAGCACAAGGGCGTCGGCGAGCCGCTCCTTGGTCGACCACTCCGAGGACGGGAAGCCATCGTCGCGCCCCCTCGCCCAACGGACACGGACGACGAGGCCTCGGGCGAACTCGACCTCAACGTCGGTCAGATGGACGATGCTCCCGGTCTCCTCCTCATAGCCCGCCTGCTTCCACCGCCGTCCCACACCGGGTTAGCCGCTGTCGCCGAGGAAGGCCAGATCGGCGAGACCTTCCTCTGTCAGCTCGCAGGGCGCTGCGACGTAGCGTCCGTCCGACGTATGGCAGGGGCAGGGCGGTGTGGAACCGGCGTCCGGATCGGTTAACCCTGTCACGCGATCTTTTGGGCTCCTGAGGCGAAGCATCGCACGTCTACAGCGCCCTGTTCGTTCCCGCGCGGGCCCAGAAACGACGAAAGCAGGGCCTCATCAGAGGCTCCCGCCGCAGGTCAGATGCTGTGCTGGGGTACCAGGACTCGAACCTAGACTAACTGAACCAGAATCAGTCGTGCTGCCGATTACACCATACCCCACGGGCCGCGAACCCCTGGTCCGTGGCGCCTCAGCGAGTTTAGCGGACTTGCACCACTCCTCGCGAACGGGCGGCCGCTGTCGTCCCGTGCGTCTCGCCGGCCGCCGGGGAGCGCGTCGAGGACGGTCGCCCTTCGGGCTAGTCTCCCCCCTGTGGATCGTTCGGGGGGTTTGTCGCGGGGCAGGGCCACCTGGCTGCTGTACGCCGTTCTCAGCTGTTTCGGCTTCCTCCTCAACGGGCTCGGCGCCATCCTCGTGCCCCTTCAGAAGGATCTTCGGGTCGGCCGGGACCAGGTCGCCTTCTACCCCACCCTCTTCGCCGTCGGGCTGCTGATCGTCGGGGTCTTCGGCGGTCTGCTGGTCGGGCGGGTCGGCCGGGCGGTGGCGTTGCGGCTGTCCATCGGCGGGATGATCGCCGGTGGGCTGCTCCTGGCGACCTCGGCGCAGGCGCTCACGCTCCTCGGCGCGCTGCTCATCGGCATCGGCGGGGCGCTGCTGATCCAGTTGATCCCCGCTCTGCTGTCCGCTCTTCACCCGCACGCCCCGGCGGCGGCGGTCGGGGAGGCGAACGGGCTCGCCAGCGCGGCGTCCGTGCTCGCTCCCCTGATGGTGGGCGGGGCGCTCGCGGCCGGGATGGGCTGGCGGGCCGGGTACCTGGTGGTGCCGCTCGTCATGCTCGTCCTCGTGCTGGTGCCCGCCTGGCGGGTTCCGTTGCCGGCGGCCGAGGTCCCGGCGGACGACGCGCCGCGCGCCGACGTTCGGCGGCTCATCGGGCCCTGGGTCGAGGTGCTCTTCGCGGTGAGCGTGGAGTTCTGCATGGTGTTCTGGGCGGCCTCGGCGGTGACCGAGTGGCACCACGCGTCGGACGGGCTGGCGCCGGCGGTGGCCTCCCTGTTCCTGGTCGGCATGGCGACCGGGCGGTCGCTGGCGGTGCCGGTGACCCGGCGGCTGCCGCGGGCCCGGCCGCTCATGCTCGTGTGCGTCGCCGTGGCCGCGGCCGGGTTCGCCGTCTTCTGGACCGCGCCCGACCTGCTCCTGGCCGGCGCCGGGCTCCTGGTGACCGGGCTCGGGGTCGCCCTGCTCTATCCCACGACCGTCAGCCGTACGGTGGCCGCCTGGCCGCACGCGCCCGACCGGGCGGCGGCCCGCGCCGCGCTGGCGTCCGGTGTGGCGATCGGCGGCGCGCCGTTCGTGCTGGCCCACCTCGCCGACCTGATCGGGCTGCGCATCGCCTACCTCGTCGTCCCGCTGCTGCTGGCCGCCCTCGTGGCCCGTACGCTCGCCGCCCGGGACACGCCCTAGCCGAGCACCCGTTCCGCGTACCGCTTCTTCGTCGTCGCGACGACCTCGTCCGGGTCGGCGGGCGGAAGTCGATCACGCCGTCGCCCATCATCGCCCGGCCCAGAAGGACGGCCGCCGGGAGCGGGTCGAGGAAGTCGCACACCTAGAAGCTCGCGATCCGCGACCCCGCGCGGGCGATCGAGGCGAACACGTCCGGATCCCATCAGAGGTGGAAGCGGTCGACCACCACTCCGACCTCCGGCGGCGCCAGGTCGAGCGCCTGGGCGAGCGTCGAGACCACCGACCGATCCGCGCAGTACATCGGATGCGGTGCCTCAATCGCCAGCCGTACACCGCGCTCGGCCGCGTACGGCGCCGGCGAGGTCGCGGGATCCGGCGGGCAGCCCGCCAGGCACCAGGACGAGGCGGGCGCCTCCAGGACCGCCGCCTCGTCGATGGCCCGCCGGTTCTGCTCGCGCCGGTCCGGCTCGTTGAAGAAGCCGCCGCGGCACAGCGAGGAGACGCGCTGGCCCGCGGAGCGTACGAGCGCGGCGGTCGCCTCAAGGCCGTGGTCGGCCACGTGCTCGCGCCACAGTCCGATCGCCTCCAGACCGTGGCGTACGCAACCGTCCACGGCCTCGGCTACGGACCAGCGCCGCGTCGTCCACTGGTTCAGCGACAGGCGTTCACAGCACCCCGGTGGTGGTCAGGAACGACCGCATCCGGCGTACGGCCAGGTCGGGGTCGGGCAGCAGGCCGGCCTGGTCCGCGAGCCGGAACACGTCGGTCAGGTGCAGCACCGACCGGGCGCTCTGGGCGCCGCCCACCATCACGAACGCGTCCTGGTGGCCGGCCAGCCAGGCGAGGAAGACCAGGCCGGTCTTGTAGTGGTACGTCGGCGGCTCGAAGATCTTGCGGGCCAGCGGCAGCGTACGGTCCAGGATCGCCTCGTACTCGACGGTCTCGTCCCGGTCGAGGGCGGCCAGGGCCGCGGACGCCGCCGGGGCGATCGCGTCGAAGACGCCGAGCAGCGCGTCGCTGCCGTCCTTGATCAGCGAGGGGTAGTCGAGGTCGTCGCCGGTGTAGAGCCGTACGCCGGCGGGCAGCGCCGCCCGCAGCCGCGCCTCGCGTTCGGGGTCGAGGAGCGACACCTTGACGCCGTCGATGACCGAGGCGTGCGCGTTCACCAGGTCCAGGAACGACGACGTCGCCTCC
Source organism: Actinoallomurus sp. CA-142502 (assembly GCF_050936355.1). Classification (NCBI taxonomy): domain Bacteria; kingdom Bacillati; phylum Actinomycetota; class Actinomycetes; order Streptosporangiales; family Thermomonosporaceae; genus Actinoallomurus; species Actinoallomurus sp. CA-142502. The sequence goes on along the minus strand of NZ_JBNJMY010000001.1, from coordinate 3,187,708 downwards.
TCGATGTCGCCGCTCCCCCAGTATCCGGCCAGCCTCGGGTCGAACATCTCCCCCAGCCAGTGCAGGATCACCGGCCGGGACACCTGCCCCAGCAGCCGCCCGTACACCTCGTGGTAGTCCTCCGGGCCGCGGGCGGTGGCGGCGAGCTGCCGGCTGGCCATGAGGATCACACGGGCGCCGGTCTCCTCGACCGCCGCGACCTGCTCCTCGTACGCGTGCGCGACCGCCGCCGGCGAATCGGCCTCCGGCGCGTGGTCGGTGCCGGCGCCGCAGGCGAGCAGGTCGTACGGATCGCCGAAGTCCTTCGCCTCGGCCGCGCTGCGGCGGACCAGCTCACGGGCGGTGTCCCAGTGGAGGCCCGCGCCGCGCTGGGCGGTGTCCATCGCGTCGGCCACGCGCAGGCCCCAGGACCAGAGGTGGCGGCGGTAGGCGAGCGTGGCGTCCCAGTCGAGCCGCGCCGACGCCGGCTCCGCCAGCGGGTCGGCGACAACGTGCGCCGCCGCGTACGCGACGCGTGAGGTGGGCAGGCCCTCGGACCGCGGCCAGACGTACGGGCCCTTCAGCGCGTACGACTCCAGCGCTCCCCCCGGCGCCGGGAGAAGGAGGAAACGGCGGCCCGGCCGGCGCAGGACCCGGTTCTCACGAGTGATCATCAAGCGTCTCCAGTTCGATTCGGCGGCCCTCCGCCGAGGATCGCAGGCCCGCCTCCGCGACGTACACCCCACGGGCCCCGGCGCTGAAGTCGTGCGGGAACGGCGCGTCCTCGACGACGTGCCGGACGAACATCAGCCCGCCAGCACCGACCGGACGAGATGCCGACGGTGCCCCATCCGCCCGGTGACGCCGTTCATGATGACGCCGAGGGGGCGCGTGGTCATCGATGACCTCTTCAGCGGGGAGGGAAAGCGCTTTCCGCGCCACCGTACGCAGCGGCGGGCGGCGTGTCCAGATCACCCATCCGGGCCCGTGGCCGGGCGGATCGAGACGCGACGACCGGCCGGGCCGCGTACGGCCCGGCCGGTCCACCGGAAGGCCTGATCAGCACACGTGGACTATGTCGATCTTGTCGTTGGCGTACCCTCCGGGGGGATTGGACAGTGACTTGTCCTTCGAGAGATCGCGCAGGTAATGGCCGGCGGGGAGCCGGAGGAGGACCTGCCAGTTGCTCGATGAGTTGGGGTCACCGGAGCCGTCGTAGTTGTAGAAGACCGATGTGACGTTGGAAGTCTGGTCGTTGTCGATGGAAGAGATCTGGTCATTCCACGGACGACCGTTCGACATGTACTTGGTGCTGAGATTGACGTTCGTGCAGACGGTGAGGTCCAGGTTCTCACCGCCCCAGTTGTCGTTCTGGTACAGGCACAACCAGCCGACCGCGGCGCCGTGCCGGAAGCTGCACAGGCTGACCGACACCGCCGGTGAGACGGCGCTGTCGGGGTGGACCGTGACGACGGCACCCTGCCCCAGGTCCACCTTGTCCGCGGCGATGCGCTTCGCCCCCTTGTTGTACTTCAGCAGCCCGGCGACCTGGCTTTCCACGGTCGCTCCGGCGGTGTCGTGCGGAGCGGAGGTCGCGGCGTGTGCCGCGCCGCTCACCGCCGTGGTGGCGACGGCCACCGCGGCGGTCGCGACCATGGCCGAGCCGATACGGCGCATTTTCCCCATGTGAACCCTGCTTTCCTTCTTCCCCGTTCCGGCATCCGTTTTCGGTGCCGGCCTGAAAAATGTCACGACTCGGTCAGACTCAAGGAAAGGCGAGATAGGCTGTCACCATCCAGCCGGTGACCTTCGTCGAGCCGTTGTAGCCGTAGCCGTACACGAATACGTATCCACTGCCACTGGTGTACGAGCTGCTGCAGAATTTGACTTGGGCCCCGTAGGGCAGCTCGCCGACTCGTGGTGCCGATGTGGACGGCGACGTGTGAACGAGTAGCCAGTCCGCGCCGTTGACGTGGGTGAGCGAGTCATAGGTGCACGAGTAGGCGGGCGCGGCGACCGGACCGGCCGGCGCCGCGGCGTTCGCGGTCCCTGCCGTCAGTGCGGAACCGGCCAGGGTCGTCGCTGCGATGCAGAGCTTGGCGCGTTTTCCGGACAATGCTTTTCCTCCGTTCATGTTGGTCGATTCATGAGGGTCAGCTCGTGTTCAACAAACATGCGTCAGAGTCAGGCCGTTCCACAGACCCTTTCAGGCATGGCTTAAAGACCCAGCACCACGCGATGCCGCGTTGTTCGCACAGCAGAGAAGTCAGGGTTCTCCACGATGTTCGGACTCCCCCGGCGGGAGCAATATCGTCATCTGTGGATGTGGCGAAAAATGATCACCGGCGACAAGTGGTGATCCACCTTCTTCGTCGCGTACCTCAATAGGAGATGTGGTCACCCCGCCTAGGGCAGCGATGTTACGCATTCACTTCGGCACAGACGATCTTGCACGCACGCGCATCGCGGACACCGCGGATGCGATGTGGGAGATCGTGTCGAGCCTGCACCGCCTGCAGACCCGCAGCGGCCGGGTCGCGTTCACCGGCTGGCTCAACCAGGCCCGTGACGACCTGCGGCAGAGAGAACTGCTCCGAACCGTTCAGCACCTGCTGCTTCCGCTCGCGCCCCGCGCCGCCTACTTCCCGGATTTCCTCACCCCGCCCCAGGGGCTGCTCGGCGTCGAGCCTGGCGTCGAGGCGGTCCTGGCCACCCCACGCAGGCGTGTCCGCCGCGAACTCGCCCGGCTGCAGACCCAGCAGGGCCGCTCGGTCTGGGCCCGCGGCCTGGCCGACGGCGATGGCGAGATCCGCACCACGGTCGGCCGGGCGCTGCACGCGTACCACCAGGCCGCGGTCGCACCGCACTGGCCACTGATCGAAGCAAGCGTGGCCACCGACCGCGCCGTTCGCATCCGCGCCCTCCAGACAGGAGGAGTCCACGCGCTGTTGGAGAGCTTCGCCCCGATGATGCGCTGGCGGTCTCCGGTACTGGAGGTCCAGCATCCCGCCGAACGATCCATCCACCTCGACGGGCGCGGCCTTCTGCTGATCCCGTCGTACTTCTGCTGGCGCATACCCGTCGCCCTGGCCGACCCCCTTCTGGCGCCCACCATGATCTATCCGATCGCGCCAGAACTCCGGCGATGGGACACCACCGAACCCTGCCCGGACCACGTCATCGAACCAACGCTGATCCGGCTGCTGGGTACGACGCGGGCGAGAGTGCTCCAGGAAGCGCAGTACACGCGCAGCACGACCGAGATCGGCCGGGCGGTGCAAGTCTCGGCGGCGTCGGTCAGCCAGCACGCCGCCGTTCTGCGTGAGGCCGGGCTCATCGATTCACGACGCCACGGCGGCGCGGTGCTGCACAGCCTCACCACGCTGGGCCGCGCGCTGCTCGCCGGCCGGATCCTCCCACTGCCCGAAAACGCATCGCGGATCGTCCCGAAGGTGCCCTCGCACAGATGACCCACCACCGTCGGCACGGGCGAGATCAGCCCGACGTGGTGGTGCCGGCGGGGTGTTCGAGGAGGTCGGTGGCCATGGCCGTGAAGGCGCGGATGGCTGCGTTCTCGCGGGCGGTGGCCCATACAAGGACGCTCTTGACCGGTGGCTGCCCGTGAAGGGGGACCTGGGTGACGTCGGGGTGGCGGTAGTAGTCCATGAAGGGCGCGACGGTGGGGTGTACGACCTCACCGCGGGCGACCAGTTGCAGGACGTCGCTGCTCATGGTGATCTCGGGGCCGCGGCGGATGGGGCGACCGGACGGGGTGATGGCGGGGTATGACTCGTCGTACGTGGGCTGCGGGATTCCGCTGCGGGAGATGACGGCGTAGTCGGCGAGGTCCTCGACCGTCGCGTGGCCACGTTCTGCGAGCGGGTGGCCGGTGTGGACCAGAAGGATCCGGTCGTCCACGCTCATGATCGGTCCGACGGACAGGCCGGGCTCGTCCGTCGGTACGCGGTGGCACATCAGGTCGTAGGTCCCCTTGCGGAGCAGCGCGAGGTCACCTGGGAAATCCTCGGTCACCGTCACCTGGCAATCGGGGTAGCGGTTCTTGAAGGTACGAACGATCCCGGTGAACGAGGGGCCGGCCATGGAATAGGTGGGCAGGCAAATGCGCAGGACACCGCTGACGCCCTTGGCCAGGTCGGTGGTAATGCGTATCGCCCGGCGGAATTGCTCTTGCGCGGGAATCAGTTCATCGCGCAGCCGCTCGCCCAGGGGAGTGAGGCGCACGCGGCGGGTGGTCCGCTCGACGAGCCGGCCACCGATGCGTTCTTCGAGCGTGCGAAGGGTCTGGCTGACCCGCGGCTGGGTGAGGTAGAGCCGCTCGGCCGTACGGCCGAAGTGCAGCTCCTCGGCGAGCACCAGGAAGATCTCTGCTTCGCGGAGTTCCACCTGATGATCGTAGGCACTCATTAGCTCCGCTTATAAGCGTCTTATCGAATCCGTCGTTGATCGTCTCCTGACGGCGCCCCGATGCTGAATGAACCGGCGCGGGCCTCGCACCGGAGGGTCTTTCAGAAAGGAGACGTCGATGTCGGATGTGGCTGGGGCACGTGCCCCCTCGGCCGGGCGTCGCGAGTGGATCGGGCTTGCCGTACTGGTGCTGCCGACGCTGCTGGTGGCAATGGACATGACCTCGTTGTTCCTCGCGCTCCCGCGGCTGAGCGCCGATCTGGGCGCGAACGGCACCGAGCAGCTGTGGATCAGCGACGCCTACGGCTTCATGGTGGCCGGCTTCGTGATCACGATGGGGACGCTCGGCGACCGGATCGGCCGCCGTCGCCTCCTCCTGCTCGGCGGTGCGGCGTTCGCGGTCCTGTCGGTCGCCGCCGCGTACGCCCCCACCCCGGAGATGATGATCGTTGCCAGGGGGCTGCTGGGCGTGGCGGGGGCGACGCTGATGCCCTCGACCCTGGCCCTGATCAGCAACATGTTCCGCCGGGACGGGCAGCGCGCGAAGGCCATCTCGGTCTGGGCCACCTGCCAGTTCGCCGGCGGTGCGCTCGGCCCGGTCCTGGCCGGGGTGCTGCTGCGGCACTTCTGGTGGGGGTCGGTGTTCCTGATCGCCGTGCCCGCGATGGTGGTCCTGCTGCTCGCCGGTCCGGTCCTGCTGCCCGAGTACCGCAATCCGGCGCCCGGCCGGACGGACCCGGTCAGCGTCGCGTTGTCCCTGGGTGCGGTGCTCGCGGTGGTGTACGGCCTCAAGCAGCTGGCCGTGGAGGGAGCACACGACCTGGCGGTGCCGCTCGCCGCGATCGTCGTCGGAACGGCGGTCGGCGTGGTCTTCGTCCGCCGTCAGCTCACACTCGACACCCCGCTGCTGGACCTGCGGCTGTTCGGGAACCGGTCGTTCACCGCGGTCCTGGTCGCGCTCGTGCTGGCGGGAGTCGCGATGGCGGGGACGGGCCTGCTGGTCACCCAGTACCTGCAGAGCGTCCTGGGGCATTCGCCCGCCGGATCGGCCCTGCTGTTCGCGCCGATGGGCCTGGGCGTCGCGGTGGGTACGATGACCGCGCCCGCGCTCGCCTCGCGGATGCGGCCGACCACCGCCATCGCCGCCGGGCTGGCGGTGTCAGTGCTGGGTTGCCTGCTACTGACACAGGTCTCCAGCACCGGCGGGCTTCCACTGGTGATCGTGGGGATCACGGTCCTGGCTCTGGGCACCGGCCCGCTCTTCGCCCTCGGCACCGGCATGGTGGTCGGTTCCGTTCCGCCCGAACGAGCCGGATCGGCGGCCTCGATGTCGGAGACCAGCAACTACTTCGGCTCATCGCTCGGCCTGGCGCTGCTCGGCGTCACCGCGGCGAGCGTCTACCGGCACCACATGGCGCACGCCGGCGTGCCCGCCGCGCGCGAAACACTCGCCGGTGCCGTCACCGCCGCCCGGAACCTGCCGTCCGGCCAGGCGGCCGAACTGCTCCACACCGCCAAGGACGCCTTCACCTCCGGCCTGAACCTCACCGGCGCGATCGCCGCCGCGCTCTTCGCCGCGCTCGCGGTGCTCACCGCGACGACCCGCCGGGAGAGCGCACAGGTCGCCGTCGAACTCCCCGAAACCCAGGTCGAACTCGAAGGAGCATCGTCATGAAGTACATGCTGCTGATCCACAACCGACCTGGATACGTCGAAGAGCTGCCCGAAGCCGACCGCGCCGAGCTGATCGATCAGGTCGACACCGTCATGAAGGAGCTGTCGGAGAGTTGATCCGCGGCGAGGCCCTGGCCTGCCCGTCCCAGACCCGGACGGTCAGGGTCCGCGACGGCCTCCCCGCCGTCACCAACGGACCGTTCATCGCCACGGCCGAACAGTTCGCCGGCTACCTCCTCGTCGACTGCGACACCCGGGAACGCGCCATCGAGATCGCCACCCGCTGGCCCGACGCCCGCCACTTCGCCATGGAGGTCCGCCCCGTCACCCACCAATCCGGCCCACAGGTATGACGACCCGCAGCCGAGGATCCGCTGACACGGCGGATCCTCGGCGCGTCTCTCTCGGAGGGACGTCAGGCCAGGGCGGTGGCGGCCTTCCGGAGACGGGCGAGGGTGCGGTCTCTGCCGAGGACCTGCAGGGACTCGAACAAGGGCAGGCCGACCGTGCGGCCGGTGACCGCCACGCGGATGGGGGCCTGGGTCTTGCCGAGTTTCAGGCCGTGTGCGACGCCGATGGCCTCCGTGCGGGACTTGAGCTCTTCGGCCGTCCAGGGGGCGTCGGTGTAGGACTCGATGGCGGCGGCGAGGATCGCGGCGGCGGGCTCCTTCATCGCCTTGTTCCATGAGGCCTCGTCGATCTCCGGCTCGTCCAGGAACGCGAAGTCCACGATGGCGGTGATCTCGGACATGACCGCGACGCGGGTCTGGGCGAGCGGGGCCAGGGCGGCGAAGACGTCCTCGTCGTACTGCTCCGCGGTCCACGGGGCCTGCGGGGCGACCAGCCACGGACGGCAGCGGGCGATGAAGTCCGCGAGCGGCAGGGCGCGGATGTATTCGCCGTTGAACGCGCGGAGCTTCTTGACGTCGAAGAACGCCGGTGACGGGTTGACCTCCTCGAGCCGGAACTCCTCCTCGATCACGCTCCACGGCACGATCTCGCGGTCGCCCGACGGGGCCCAGCCCAGCAGCATCAGGTAGTTGCGCATCGCCTCGGCGAGGTAGCCCTCGGCCTGGTAGTCCTCCAACGCGACCTTGTCGCGGCGCTTGGAGAGCTTCTGCCGCTTCTCGTTGACGACCACGGGCACGTGCGCCCAGATCGGCGGCTGCGCGCCCAGCGCCTCCCACAGCAGCTGCTGCTTGGGCGTGTTGGAGAGGTGCTCCTCCGCGCGGATCACGTGGGTGATGCCCTGGGTCATGTCGTCCACGACGTTCGCCAGCATGAACAGCACCGAACCGTCGCCGCGGGCGATGACGAAGTCCTCGATCGTGGCGTTCTCGAACGCCGGCTTGCCGCGGATCAGGTCGATGACGACCGTCGTGCCCTCGTCGGGGGTGCGGAAGCGCAGCGCCCGGCCCGGCGCGGCCTCCAGGCCCCGGTCGCGGCAGTGTCCGTCGTAGCCCTTGTAGGAGTCGCCGGTGCGGGCGATCACGTCGTCGCGGGTGCAGTCGCAGAAGTACGCCCGGCCGGCGACGCGGAGGCGCTCCACGGCCTTGCGGTGCTCTTCGGCGTTGGCCGACTGGAAGAACGGGCCCTCGTACTGGTTTTCGTCGATGCCGAGCCACGCGAGCGCCCGGATGATGCCCTCGGTCCACTCGGGCCGGTTGCGGGAGGCGTCGGTGTCCTCGATGCGCAGCACGAGAGTGCCGCCGTGCTGGCGGGCGTAGAGCCAGTTGTGCAGCGCCGATCGCGCGCCGCCGACGTGGAACATGCCGGTCGGCGACGGCGCGAAGCGCACGCGGGGCTTGTCGTTAGTCACGTGAGATCACCCGGTTGGTGAGCGTGCCGATGTTCTCGATGGTGACGGAGACCTCGTCGTCGACCTCCAGCGGGCCGACGCCCTCGGGCGTGCCGGTGAGGATGACGTCTCCGGGAAGCAGGGTCATCACCCGGGTGATGTACTCGATCAGCTCGGGGATGCGGTGCAGCAGCTTGTCCGTACGGGAGTCCTGACGGGTCTCACCGTTGACGGTCGTGGTGATGGCGAGGTCGGACGGGTCGAGCTCGGTCTCGATCCACGGACCGAGCGGGCAGAACGTGTCGAAGCCCTTCGCCCGGGTCCACTGGCCGTCCTTCTTCTGCAGGTCGCGCGCTGTCACGTCGTTGGCGCAGGTGTAGCCGAGGATGACCTCGGCCGCCCGCTTGGCCGGCACGTCACGGCACAGCCGCCCGATGACCACGGCGAGCTCGCCCTCGTAGTCGACGCGCTCGGACAGCGACGGGTAGACGATCGCCTCCCGCTGCCCGATCACCGACGTGGACGGCTTCATGAAGATCAACGGCTCCGCCGGCGCCTCGTTGCCCATCTCCTTGGCGTGCTCGGCGTAGTTACGGCCGACCGCGATCACCTTGTTCGGAAGGATCGGCGCCGTCAGCCGTACGTCGGCCAGCGGCTGGCGCTCCCCCGTGAACTGGATTTCGCCGAAGGGGTGGGCGGCCACGGTGGCGATGGTGTCGTCGTCCTCGACCACCCCGAAGGACAGGTCGCCGTCTTTGGTGAACCTCGCGATACGCACGAGACTGAGGCTATCGAGCCCGGGAGGGTGACGTCGCAACCAGTGGGCGGGTTGTGGACGACCTCGGTCACCGTACGAAGGTGCAGGGCGCGCCGTTGAAGCGGCAGTTCGTCGGCATACCCGGACGACCCGCGCCGCCGAACCGCACCTCGAAGTCGTCGCCGGGGGCGATCGGCTCGGCGGTCGGGGCGCTGGCGATCGCGACGTTCTGCCCCGTCTGCCGCAGGACGACCTCCCAAGCGTTGTGCACGTCGGCGCCGGGATAGGTGAACGTCAGCGTCCACGAACGCCAAGGCGTCGCGCCGCGGTTGGCGAGCGTGACGGTGCCCTCGAAGTACCCGGTGTCCCGTTCGACGGTGCGGTAGCGGAACCGGGGCCCGGCCGCGGCGCTGCCCGTCCGCGAACAGGCTTCACCCGCGCACCCGGCCTGGGGTCGAGAGGCGCCGCCGAGCCGCCCGAACGCGAACGCGATGCCCCCGGCGACCACGACCGCGACGCCGGCCGCGACGATCGCCATGGTCATCCGGCGCCGTCCCTCGCCGGGAGCGCGTCCTCCGACGGGGCCACCGGGTGGGCCAGGGGGAGGACCGCTCGGCGTACCGTCCATGGGCATTCCGGACGTACGGCCGCCGGGAGGACCCGCGGCCGGTCGGATCGGCGCGCCTCCCGACGCGGGACCGTTGCCCTGCCCGGCTGGACCGGGAGTAGGCCACCCACCGGTGCCGGACGGCGGATGCCCGCCGGGCGGCAGGGGTTCGGCAGGCGCCTCGCCGCGCGATTCGGCGGTTCGCGCGGCCCGCCCGCGGTATCGGGGCGCCGACTGATCGTGCCGCGTCGCCGGAGCGGTGAACGGCGCCACGACCGCGTCCCAGGGCCCGGACCTGCTGCCCGTCTCCTCGGGAACGTCGTTCGCCGCCTCGGACCGGCTGCCCGGCGCCTCGGGGACGTCGTTCACGGCCTCAGGCCGGTCACTCGCGGCCTTGGGCAGGTCGTGGCCGGGCGCGGGCAGTTCGCGGGTGAGCATCGGAAGGTCGGCAGGTGCCATGGCCGCGCCGGACGGCCTGGGTACCTCTCGGGTACGCGCCTCGCCCTCGGTCTGCGCCGATCCGTCGGCTGGTGGTACGCCGCCCGGCCGTACCGCTTCGCCGACCGGTGTCTCACGCGTCGGCGCGGCGCTCCCCGGTCCGCCGCCCGGCGTCAGCGGAACCTCACGAGTCACCGCCGCCCCGGAGGGGCCGCCGGCGATCATTCCCGTACTCAGATCGGTCACCGTGACGATGTCCCTCGGCGCCGGACCGCCCGGCTTCGCCGGGACGTCGGTTTCGCGCCTGTTCTCGGGTACGCCGGGGGATTCTTCGTCCGGTGAGACCCAGGGGGCTTCCGGGTCGCCCGGAGTGTTCGTCACCGTGTCACCGTCTTCCAGTCTCTACCGATGTCTCGGACTTCGACGGCGATGCGACCCGGATGGTTTCACCCGGCGACCCGACGGTTCACGCTCCGCAGGCCTCGACGGGAACGTCGAGGGCCCGGCAGGCGGCCACGTGCTGCTGGCGCTCCAGCAGGGCCATGACGGACTCCATCGTCTCCTGGTCGCCGGAGCGCGTCGTCAGCCGGCGGCTGGCCTCGGCGATCAATAGGAGCTCGATGTCGCGGTCGTACCGCAACCAGTGCTGAGAAGTCTGCAACGCCGACACATCCCCCGAATCAACAAGAACCAAGTACGCGCGGCGCCCCCAGCGCCGCAGGAGGAAGAGTCTGCCGTCAGACATTTCCGCCCCGCCACTTATTTAGCATCCTTCGCCAAGAAAACTCGCATCCGAACGGACCTGCACGTGCAGACGCACGTGTTGCAACCACAGAACCCCCCGACGCCTCCCAAATTGGACATTTTCTCTTCGTTGCGCTCTTCATAACCACCGCACAAGACACCCCTCATCCGCAGCGGAGACGGCGCGCGCGACAATGCCCTCATGAGCGTCGTGAAGATCAACGTCCTGACCGTCCCGGAGCCCATGCGCGACGAGCTGGAGCGCCGGTTCGCCGGGCGGGCCGGTCTCGTGGAGAACGCCGAAGGCTTCGAGGAGTTCGCGCTGCTCCGGCCCGCCGGTGGCAACGACCGCTACCTCGTCTACACGCGCTGGCGCAGCGAGGAGGACTTCCAGCGCTGGACGGAGAGCCAATCGTTCCAGAAGGGCCACGAGCAGGCACGGGCCGACGCCGAACACGACGCCGCCGAAGGCCACGGGCACGGCCATGGCCACGGCGGCCCCGCGGCGACCGGCTCCGAGCTGTGGTCCTTCGAGGTCGTCGAACGCGCCACGCCCAAGGCCTGATCACCGCTCAGGCCGGACCCGCGTCCGCCGAGCCGAGCTGACCGTGAGCCGATCCGCGTCATCGACGCTGAACAGGGATAACGCCGGGGTGCCGGAGCAGCCCACTGCGGTCGCGGTGAAGGTGGCGGGCGGCGCCGAAGCCGACACCGGACATGCCCAGGTGCCCTACGGCGCCCGCGTGCTTCAGGCGGTCGGCAGAGGCACGTGGACACCGCGCCAAGGGCCGACGCGAGGAGCGGGAGGGACTCGGCGGCTCGGTGCCGCCTGACCGGCCTGATATCGCAGTGGCGAGGATCACGCGCCCACCGGCGCGGACGTGATCTCCGGACTTCGATCACGGAGCTCTGAACCGCCGGCCGTCGAGATCGCCGGGGCTCCGCCCGCGCCGGGCGCGGACAGCGCTTAGGCCGGTGTGTGGCCGGCGCGCAGGAGGCAGTACGTCACCGACTCCTCCAGGGCGTCCCAGGACGCGGCGATGACGTCGTCCTGTACGCCGACCGTGCCCCACTCCCCGGTCGAGTCGCTCGACTCGATCAGCACCCGGGTGCGCGCCTCCGTGCCGTGGGTCCCTTCGAGGATGCGGACCTTGTAGTCGACGAGTTCGAGCGCGGAGAGCTCGGGGTAGATGCGTTCGAGCGCCAGCCGCAACGCGCGGTCGAGGGCGTTGACCGGGCCGTTGCCCTCGCCGGTGGCGACGATCCGCTCGCCCTTGGCGTTGAGCTTGACCGTGGCCTCGCTCATGAGCGTCCCGTCGGTGCGGCGCTCGACGATGGTCCGCCACGACTCGACGGTGAAGAACCGGGTCCGCGCGCCCTCGACCTCCTCGCGCAGCAGGAGTTCGAACGAGGCGTCCGCGGCCTCGAAGGTGTATCCGGAGGCCTCCAGCTCCTTGACCCGGCCGACGACCTGCTTGGCCTTCTCGCCGGACAGCTCGTACCCGAGCTCGCGGCCCTTGAGCTCCACCGACGCCCGGCCGGCCATGCTGGAGATCAGCATCCGCATGTCGTTGCCGACGAGTTCGGGGTCGATGTGCTGGTAGAGCATCGGGTCGACCTTGACCGCCGAGGCGTGCAGGCCGGCCTTGTGCGCGAACGCCGAGGTCCCGACGTACGGCTGCTGCGACGAGGGCGCGACGTTCGTCACCTCCGACACCGCGTGGGCCACACGCGTCATCTCGCCGAGCCGGACGCCGAGGTCGTACCCCCGCTTGAGCTGGAGGTTGCCGACCACGGTGAACAGGTTGGCGTTCCCGCTGCGCTCGCCGTACCCGTTGGCGCATCCCTGCACATGCGTCACTCCCGCGCTCACGGCCGCCAGCGTGTTGGCCACCGCGCAGCCGCTGTCGTCGTGGCAGTGGACGCCGAGGCGCGCGCCGGCCTCGGCGACGGCGGCGACCACGTCGGCCAGCTCGTCCGGGAGCATCCCTCCGTTGGTGTCGCACAGCGCGACGACGTCCGCGCCGGCCTCGGCCGCGGTCCGTACGACCTCCAGGGCGTACGCCGGGTTCGACCGGTAGCCGTCGAAGAAGTGCTCGGCGTCGAGGAAGACCCTCTGGCCCTCCGTACGCAGGTGGGAGACCGTGTCGCGGATCATCGCGAGGTTCTCCTCCAGAGTCGTACGGAGGGCCAGTTCGACGTGCCGGTCGTGACTCTTGGCGACAAGGGTCACGACCGGCGCGCCGGACTCGCGCAGCGCGGCCACGAGTGGGTCGTCCGCGGCCTTCGCGCCGGCCCGGCGGGTCGCGCCGAACGCGGCGAGCTGCGCGTGCTTGAGATCGAGTTCGGTCCGGGCGTGCCGGAAGAACTCGGTGTCCTTGGGGTTCGCGCCCGGCCAGCCGCCCTCGATGAAACCGACCCCCAGATCGTCGAGGTGACGAGCGATGGCGATCTTGTCGGCCACAGAGAGGTTGAGGCCCTCCTGCTGGGCCCCGTCACGAAGCGTCGTGTCGTAGACGTGGAAGCCGTCGTCATGCATGGGGTATGAGTCCTTTGGGATACGAGAGGCGCACTGCTCCGAAAAGCAAAATGACCCCTCACGGACGTGAGAGGTCTGCGCGCCGGCGATGTGGTGCTATCAGCCGACGCGCCCGCCGATAATGAGAAGGCCGCAGCGCATGATGCGATCGAGTCTGCCACATGTGTACGGCAAGTGACACCTCGCGTTCCACACTCTGAGACGAGAGCAGATCCAGGCAGGCCGGGCGCGGCAGGCGACGCCGACGGCCGCATGCGGATCCAGCGAGGAATCGAAACCACACTCGAATCTCCGGGACAGAACGCCATCCCCACCGCTACTTTCCGTCATTGATCGGACACGAAAGATAGAGGTGCGGAGGAGATGATGGCAGCATGTCCATCGTGCTGGAGACCCCGACGGACGCCGAGACGGGCGAGGGCCCTTCTCTCGAAGAGCGCTACCAACAGCTCAGCGATCAATGGCCGGACCGCAAGGTCGAGATCGTCGATGACCGGATCGTGGTGAGAGAAGTGCCCACCACGCAACACGCCAAGCTCATCTTCCGCCTGCTGCTCCAGCTCATCCCGGTGATGACCGAGCGGGGTTGGGAGGCATGGAACGACGTCGCGCTCTTCCTCGGCCCGCAGCTGGGCCGCTACCGCCCGGACGTCCTGGTCGTGCCGCCCGACCCCGGGCTCTGGGGCGAAGACCACGTGTTCGGCAAGGACACCTTGCTCGTCGCCGAGGTCGTCTCCAAGAGCAGCGCGCACGACGACCATGAGGTCAAGCCGCGCGGATGCGCCCGCGGCAAGGTGCCGCTCTATCTGGTGATCGACACGTTCGCCGGACGGGTACGGCTGCTCAGCCGGCCCGGCGACAAGGGATACGACCACGAGGTCGAGGTGAGGCTCGGCGAGCCACTCGAACTGCCCGCCCCCTGGAGCCTCACCCTCGACACCGCCGTTCTCGGCGGCTGACCTCAGGCGCGGGTCAGGCCGTCTTGTGGATCCAGCCGTACGAGTCGGTGCGCTCGCCGTACTGGATGCCGACGAGTTCGTCGCGCAGGCGCATGGTCACCGGGCCCGGCTCGCCGGAGCCGACCAGCCACTCGCCGTTGGTGCCCTTCACGCGCCCGACCGGGGTGATCACCGCGGCGGTGCCGCACGCGAAGACCTCGGTCAGCTCGCCCGAGGCGTTGCCCTCGCGCCATTCGTCGGTGGAGATGCGTCCTTCTGTGGCGGGGATGCCCAGGTCGGGGGCGAGTTGCAGCAACGAGTCACGGGTGATGCCGGGGAGCAGCGTGCCGGTGAGGGCCGGCGTCATGATGCGGGCGTCCGCTCCCGAGCCGTACACGAAGAAGAGGTTCATGCCCCCCATCTCCTCGACCCAGCGGTGCTCGGTGGCGTCGAGCCAGACCACCTGGTCGCAGCCCTCGCGGACCGCCTGGGACTGGGCGACGAACGCCCCGGCGTAGTTGCCGCCGCACTTGGCCGCGCCGGTGCCGCCGGGAGCGGCGCGGGTGTAGTCCTCCGAGAGCCAGACCGAGACCGGCTTGATGCCGCCGGTGAAGTACGCGCCGGAGGGCGAGGCGATGACGACGAACATGAAGGAGGACGAGGGGCTGTTCACGCCGAGCCCGCGCTGCGTGGCGATCAGGAAGGGGCGCAGGTAGAGGCTGGAGTCCACATTGGTGGGGACCCAGTCGCGGTCGGTGTCGACGAGGAGCTCCAGCGAGCGGACGAACAGCTCCTCGGGCAGCGGCGGCATCGCCATCCGCTCGCAGGAGGTGTTGAAGCGCGCGGCGTTGGCGTACGGCCGGAACGTCACGATCGAGCCGTCGGCCTGGCGATACGCCTTGAGGCCCTCGAACAGCTCTTGGCCGTAGTGGAAGACGGCCGTCGCCGGGTCCAGCGTCAACGGCCCGTACGGCTGCAGACGCGCGTCGTGCCAGCCCTCTTCTTCGGTCCACTGGATGGTGATCATGTGGTCCGTGAAGTACTGGCCGAAGCCGGGGTTGTCGAGGATCCGTTGCCGTTCCTCGGCCGGCGTACGGTTCTGGGAGAGCCGGATGTCGAAGGTGTTGCTCATCAGGAGGTCCTCTCGCGGCGCGGCCCCGTGCCGCCCTTGCCCATCTTTTCTTATTTTGACGTCCTACTATCTCCTTCGTCACGGCAGCGCTAAAAGGGCGCGCCGTGGGGCGCGCCCGGAGATGTCCGAAAGGAAGGCGCGCCCTAGCCGGCTACTCGCTCGGCGATGTCGTCGCCGGCCTCGCGGGTCGAACGCGCGGCCCAGGCACCCTGCCGCTCGATGATGTCGTCGGCGACGGCCTGCTCCACCCGGCGGGCCTCGTCGGCCAGGCCGAGGTGGTCGAGCAGCAGCGCGACGGACAGGATCGTGGCGGTCGGGTCGGCCTTGCCCTGCCCGGCGATGTCGGGCGCGCTCCCGTGCACCGGCTCGAACATGCTCGGCGCGGCGCCGGAGGGGTTGAGGTTGCCGCTGGCGGCCAGGCCGATGCCGCCGGCCACCGCCGCGCCCAGGTCGGTGATGATGTCGCCGAAGAGGTTGTCGGTGACGATGACGTCGAAACGTGCCGGCTGGCTCACGAAGTACATGGTCGCGGCGTCGACGTGGCAGTAGTCGACGTCGATGTCGGTGAACTCCTTGGCCACGGCATCGACCGTACGCGACCACAGGTCGCCCGCATAGACCAGGACGTTGTTCTTGTGGACGAGGGTGAGCTTCTTGCGCGGGCGGCGGGCCGCGAGCTCGAACGCGTACCGGACGGTCCGCTCGACGCCGAAGGCGGTGTTGATGCTCTCCTGGGTCGCGATCTCCTGCGGGGTGCCCTTGCGGAGGACGCCGCCGGCGCCCGCGTACAGGCCCTCGGTGCCCTCGCGCACGACCATCATGTCGATGTCCTCGGGCCGGACGCCGGCCAGCGGCGTGCCGACGCCCGGGTAGAGCCGCACGGGACGCAGGTTGATGTAGTGGTCGAGCTCGAATCGCAGCTTGAGCAGCAGGCCGCGCTCCAGGACGCCGCTCGGCACGCTCGGGTCGCCGACCGCGCCCAGCAGGATCGCGTCGTGGCCGCGAATCTCCTCGAGCGTCGCGTCAGGCAGCACCTCACCGGTCTTGTGCCAGTAGGCGGCGCCGAGTTCGTACACCGTCTGCTCGATCGTGAGGCCGAGCGCGTCGAGGACCTTGAGGCCCTCGGCCACGACCTCGGGGCCGATGCCGTCACCTGGGACCACGGCGAGCCTGATGCTGCGAGAAGCCATGGAGGTACCTTAGCGGAGCGTCTCAGTGCCTGAACACTCGTCTCACACCATGAACCGGTACAAGGGCCCTAAGCGGACCGGTCGCCGGCGATGGCCCGGTCGAAGACGAGGGCGCGGGCCGTGGCCAGGCCGGTCGCCAGGGCGCCCAGCACGACGGCGTCATCGCCCAGGGGCGACACCTCGATCCGGGGCGGGCCCAGCGGCGTCATCGCCTCCAGCCGCTCGCGGACCGCGCCGAGCAGAACGTCCGCGCCGTGGCCGCCGATGCCGCCGCCCAGCACGATCAGCTCCGGATCGAGCAGTGCCACGACCCCGGCCAGGGCGTGGGCGACGTGGTCGGCCTCGTGCACGACCGCGTTCACGGCGACCTCGTCGCCGTCGCGCGCCTCGTCGAAGACCCGCTTGGCGGTGATCCGCCCGGACATGCCGAGCCGCTGGGCCGTCGCGACGACGCCGGGGCCGGAGGCGACCGACTCGAGCATGCCGTGCCGGCGGGTGCCGGGGGCGTGCGCGAGCGGGTCGGCCTCGCCCATCGGCAGGAACGCGATCTCCCCGGCCGCGCCGCGGGCGCCCCGGTACAGCTCGCCGTCCACGATGATCCCCATGCCGATGCCGGTGCCGATCGACACGTAGACGAAGTGCCGCAGCCCGGCGCCGAGGCCGTACCCCTGCTCCCCCAGGGCGGCCAGCGCGATGTCGTTCTCGATCGCGATCGGCGCCGGCAGCCGCTCCGCCAGCCGCCCGATGACGCCGGGGCGGTCCCAGCCGGGCAGGTTCGGCGCGAGCAGGAGACGGCGGTGGTCGGCGTCGTGCACGCCGGGTGTGCCGAGCACGATGTTGGTGATCTCACCGCCGGCCGCCGCGGCGAGGTCGTCGACGATGCGGCCGAGCCGGTCGATCAGCGCGGTGGCGCCGCCGGCACGCGCCGGGAGGTCCTCGCGTACGGCGATCTCTCCGCTCAGGTCGACGAGCGCGGCGCGGATCCACTCGCGGCCGACGTCGAGTCCGATCACCCAGCCGGCCTCGGGACGGATCTCGTAGAGCGCCGCGGCGCGTCCGGCGTTTCCGGTGCGATGGCCCACGGAGAGCACGAGCCCGGCGCGCTCCAGGTCGGCCAGGGCCAGGGAGATCGTCGGCTTGGACAGGCCGGTCGCGGCGGCGAGCTGGGGCCGCGACACCGGGCCGAGCACGCGGATCCGGTCGTACACGGCCCGCTCGTTCATGATCCGCAACACACTCGTGGTGTTCGCGGTGGGATTGACGTTCCCCGTCCCACCAGTCCCCGTCGACACGTGTCCCCTCCGACGCCGATCTGCACAAGCTGGCATATCACGTAACGGTCCGCCTTGGGCGGCCCCGATGCGGTTTCTTTGTTAGGAAGTCTCCCTTACCTTGAGGGGAGACATCTTCCCTGGGTATGGCGACCCCCGGTGAACGGAGAGCATCCATGGCGAGTCCCACCGCGCCGTCGTTCGAGCGGCGCCTCGGGCTGTTCCAGGCGACGACCGTCAACATGACACAGATGTGCGGCGTGGGACCGTTCGTCACCATCCCCCTCATGATCAGCACGATGCAGGGGCCCCAGGCGATGTTCGGCTGGGTCGTGGGCGCGCTCATCGCGATCGTCGACGGGCTGGTCTGGGCCGAGCTCGGCGCGGCCATGCCGGGCGCGGGCGGCACCTACCTCTACCTCCGCGAGGCCTTCCAGTACCGCACCGGGCGGCTCATGCCCTTCCTGTTCGTCTGGTCGGCGGTGCTGTTCATTCCGCTGATCATGTCCACGGGCGTCATCGGTCTCGTGCAGTACGCGGGATACCTGTGGCCCTCGCTCGTCCACGGCGGCGGACTGTCCGCCAAGGGCCACCTGGTCGCCCTCGGCGTCGTCGTGCTCGTGGTCATCGCGCTGTACCGGCGCATCGGCGACATCGGCAAGCTGACCTCGTTCTTCTTCGTGGTCATGCTCGTCTCCGTGCTCGGCGTGATCTTCGCCGCCTTCACGCACTTCAGCCCGCACCTGGCCTTCACCTTCCCCGAGAACGGCGGCTCGAAGTTCTTCACCGGCCTGGGCGCGGGCCTGGTCCTCGCCATCTACGACTACCTCGGCTACAACACGGCCGCCTACCTCGGCGCCGAGGTGAAGAACCCGGGGCGGGTGATCCCGCGCGCGATCGTCATCTCCATCCTCGGGATCATGGGGCTGTACTTCCTGCTCCAGGTGGGCGTGCTCGGCGTCGTTCCGTGGCAGCAGGCCCAGCACTCCAGCTCCGTGGCCTCGCTGGTGCTGGAGACGGCGTGGGGCAAGGGCGCCGCGCAGATCTTCACGGTCGGGATCATCGTCACCGCCTTCGCCTCCGTGTTCGCCGGCCTGCTCGGCGGCTCGCGGGTGCCCTACAACGCGGCGCGCGACAAGGTGTTCCTGTCCTGGTTCGGACGGCTGCACCCGCGCCTGAACTTCCCGACCGCCGGACTGTTCGCGATGGGGATCATCACGGCGGTCGGCAGCCTCTTCACGCTGACCGACGTGATCAGCATGCTCACCGCGGTGTTCGTACTCATCCAGTCGGTGGCCCAGGTCGTCGCCCTGACCGTGCTGCGCCGGCGGCAGCCGACCCTGCCCCGGCCGTACAAGATGTGGCTCTACCCGCTGCCCAGCATCGTCGCGCTGGTCGGCTGGCTCTACATCTACAAGTCGGCGGGCACCAAGCCGATCCTGCTGTCCATCGCATGGCTCGCGGCCGGTGTCGTGGCCTTCCTGATCTGGGCCCGCGCCGAGCGGACCTGGCCGTTCGGCCCCAAGGAGATCAAGGAGTCGTTCCTGCCGAACGCCGAGGAGGCGGTCCATGAAGCATGATGAACAGGCCGGTTTCGTCCTCGGCATCGACTTCGGCGGCACCAAGATCGCCCTTGCCACCGCCACGACGACCGGTGAACGGCTGCGGTACACCCGCATCGAGACCCGCGCCGCGGACGGCGCGGAGGAGGTGCTGCGGCGCACGCTCGACGCCGCGCACCGGCTGGGCGACGCGACACCCGGCCGTCTCCGGGCGGCCGGGATCTCCACCTTCGGCGTCGTACGGGACGGGCGGGTGCACCTGGCGCCCAACGTGATCGGCTGGGACGACCTGCCGCTGCCCGCGATCCTGCGCGAGGGGCTCGGCGTGACCGCACTGGAGATCGAGAACGACGTCAACGCGGCCGCCACCGCCGAACTGGACTGGGGCGCGCTCCAGGGCACCGACGTCGGCCTGTACGTCAACCTCGGCACCGGCACCGGCGCGGCCCTCATCGTCGAGGGCCGCGTCGTGCCCGGCATGCACGGCGCGGCGGGCGAGATCGGCTACCTGCTGCGGGAACCGGGCGAGCCGGGGTACGCCCACGGCCACGCTCCGCTGGAGGAGTACACGTCCGGCAGCGGCCTGGCCGCGCGCGGCACGACGCTCCTGCGCCGCTCGGTGACCGCCGTCGACCTGGCCGCCGGCCGGGACGAGCCCGCCATCGCGAGCCTCCTGGACGACGCCGCCGCCACGCTCGGCATGACCGTCGCCAACCT
Organism: Actinoallomurus sp. CA-142502; assembly: GCF_050936355.1. Taxonomy (NCBI): domain Bacteria; kingdom Bacillati; phylum Actinomycetota; class Actinomycetes; order Streptosporangiales; family Thermomonosporaceae; genus Actinoallomurus; species Actinoallomurus sp. CA-142502. The sequence continues at coordinate 3,167,937 of NZ_JBNJMY010000001.1, read as the reverse complement.
GGCCACCTTCCTCGACCCCGAGCGCGTCGTCGTCGGCGGGGGCATGGCGAACGCCTTCCTGCCCGCGATCCAGAGCGCGGTGGAACGGGCGGTGCCGTTCCCGCCTCCGGTCGAGGCGGCGCGGTTCCTCGACGACGCTCCGCTCATCGGCGCCATCGCCCTCGCCGTCGCGGCGCTCTGAGGCGCGTCTTCCCGCTCGTCAACCCACCCGGACCGCATTACCCCATGCCTGTCCGGGTCCGGCCATAACCCTATTCTTCGGGCTCTTTAACACCTTAATGTCCCGGCAGATGATCATCACTGCCAGTTGACTCATCCTGTCAAGCCGGGCTTCCGCAATGCCATTTCGCATGGTATTTTCCGGGCGCCCGCGGGCCGGGAGCGTGTTAGATGCCTGATTTGACCCGTCGTCGCCTGTTCAGTGCGGCGGGCGCCACGGCCGCGGCGGCATTCGCGGCGGAATTCCTGCCGCCCAACGTACGACGCGCCGTCGCCGAAACGCCCGCACACGTGAGCGGAAAACTCCACGACATCGAGCATGTCGTGATTCTCATGCAGGAGAATCGCTCGTTCGACCACTACTTCGGGACCCTTCCCGGCGTTCGCGGCTTCTCCGATCCGGACGCGCTCACGCTGGACACCGGCAGGTCGGTCTTCTACCAGCCCGACGTCGAGAACCCCGCCGGCTACCTGCTGCCCTTTCACCTGGACACCCGCAGGACCAGCGCCCAGGCGATCCCGTCGACCAGCCACGCGTGGGCGGTGCAACACCAGGCGTGGAACAACGGGAAGATGGACCGGTGGCTGCCCGCGCACCGGGCGGCCGACGGCGCGAACGGCCCCTATGTCATGGGGTACTACACCCGCGAGGACATCCCCTTTCAGTTCGCCCTCGCCGAGTCGTTCACCATCTGCGACAACTATTTCTGTTCGCAGATGGGACCGACCTGGCCGAACCGGCTCTACCTGATGAGCGGGACCATCGACCCGGGCGGCACCATGGGCGGTCCGGTCACCAGCAACAAGGACCCGGTCCCCTACCAATGGAAGACCTATCCGGAGGCGCTCACCGAGGCGGGCATCGACTGGAAGGTCTACCAGGAGGTGGACAACTACGGCTGTAATGTGCTGGAGTACTTCGCCTCATTCCAGAACGCCGGCGCGCAGTCCCCGCTCTTCCGCAATGGGTTGCGCACCTATTCGGCCGGGCAGTTCGAATACGACGCGGCGCACGACCGGCTGCCAGCGGTCTCGTGGATCATCCCGACGAGTTACCAGTCCGAGCATCCCGACTACACGCCTGCGGCCGGGGCGGACTTCGTGGCCAGCAAGATCGACGCCATCGCGTCCAACCCGGACGTGTGGCGCAAGACGGTCTTCATCCTCAACTACGACGAGAACGACGGGTTGTTCGACCACATCCCGCCTCCGGTGCCGCCGCCGGGCACACCGGACGAGTTCGTGCAGGGGCTGCCCATCGGCGGCGGCTTCCGGGTGCCGTGCGTGATCGTGTCGCCATGGACCGTCGGCGGGTGGGTCGCCCGCGAGGCGTTCGACCACACCTCCACGCTGCGCTTCCTCGAACGGCTCACCGGAGTGCGGATCCCGAACCTGAGCGCGTGGCGCCGGTCCGCGTTCGGCGACCTGACCTCGGCGCTCGGCATGGCGACCCACGCTCGCCCGCCGCGGCTGCCGCACACGAAGCGGCGGCTGAGGCAGGCGGTCGAGGAGATCGCGACCCTGCCCTCGCCGCAGTTCCCCGGCGGCGTCCAGACGCCGCCACGGCAGGAGAAGGGCCCGCGGCCACGGCCGCGGGGCTGAACCGGCAGACGAGAAGGGACTTTCGACCGTGCTGAAGCAGATCTCACGGCGGCGGCTCCTCGCGGCAGCGGGCGCGGCGGGCCTCGTCATGCTGGCCGTGCCGGCGAGTGCCGCCCTCGGGCTGACCGGGTCATCGTCTCCGCAGGCGAGGCCGAGCCCGACGAACAGCGCTCCCGGCGGGCCCAAGTGGGACGCGCCGTCATCGCCGGGGGCCAGGCGCGCCGCCGCCGGCTACCTGGCGTACGTCGCGCTGGCCGGCGGATACAACGTGTCCACCGTCGACGTCGCCTCCCACACGATCCTGGCCACGGACATCAAGACCGACGCCGCCCAGGGCGTGGCCGCGACACCGGACGGCAAGAAGCTCTACGTCGCGAACACCGGCCAGTACGACGTGCTCGCCGTCGACGCCGTCAGCCATGCCGAGCGGACCGTCCACGTCGGCCCGTACCCGAAGGACGTCGCGGTCTCCCCCGACGGCACGAAGACGTACGTGGCCGTGACCGGCGGTGACAGCGGGCCGGGCGGCGCCGACACGGTCGCCGTGATCGACACCACGACCGACACGGTCACCCACCGGATCCGGGTGGGAACGGCGCCCCGGCAGGTCGTGTTCAGCCGGGACGGCGCCCGTGCGTACGTGACCTGCGACGATCGCATCTCCGTCATCGACGTGAAGAAGGATCGAGTGATCGACGCCTTCCGCGACGACGCGGGACCGCAGGGCGTCGCCGTCGATCCGGCCGGCCGGACCCTGTACGTGACGGAGCCGCTCGCCGGAAAGGTGGCGGTGATCGACGCGGACACCGGCCGGACGCGGCAGCGGATCACGGCCGGGGACCAGCCGTGGGCGGTCGACGTGACGCCCGACGGCTCCCGGGCCTACGTGACGCAGATGAACGACGACACCGTCGCGGTGGTCGACACGGCGAGCCGGAGGATCACGGGTGAGATCGCCGTCGGGAAGCTGCCCGAGTCGGTCGCCCTGACGCCGGACGGCACGCAGGCGTGGGTCGGCAACGGCTTCTCCGGCAGCGTCTCGGTGATCGACGTGGCCTCCGGCCAGGTCGTCGCCACGGTCGTGGGCGGCACCGGAACCAAGCCGCTCGACGCCGCACCGCTCGGTATCGCGTTCGCCAAAGCACCGTGAGCCGCCGCCCTGTGACGCCCTGCCACGCCGCCGGGGGCTTGACGCGCGAAACCCCGCTGTGGACGCTGAACGGGGAGGTGCGACATGGGGCGCGATCACGTGTGGGGCCGGCGATCGTGAGCAAGGACGACGGACCGTTCGGGGGCGTGCTGGCCCCCTGCGACATGTGCCTGGAAGTCGGTGAGCTGGTCACCCTGGACGGGCGGCCGCCACAGGTACTGCGGGTGGGCGAGTGTCCGCAGTGCCACGGGTCGGGGCACGTCCACATCGACTGTGAGGAGCACGAGGTCGACGACGTCGTCCGCGGCCTGCCGCCGACCCGAAGACAGCTCGCCGTACGCCGCATGGTGGCCGGCGTCGGCATGTGCACCGACTGCTTCGGCGCCGGCGCGGTCGCCCAGATCGACTGCGACGCCGACCGCTCCCCCGTCCGGTACACCGAGGTGCCCTGCCCGACCTGCGGGACCGGTGACTGACTCGACCATCGAACGCTCCGTCCGTAACAGTACGGTCGTACACTTCCGGACATGAGCTCGGTCGCGCTCGCGCTCCACGACGGCATCACGATCTACGAGGTCGCCGCGGTCTGCGAGGTCTTCGGCGTCGACCGCGGGATCACCGACCGCTGGTACGACTTCACCGTCTGCGGCCCGGGCGACGTACGGTTCGGCGGCTGGTTCCGGGCCGAGGCGCCGCAGGGGCTGGACGGGCTCGCCGCCGCCCGTACGGTGATCGTCCCCGCCTGCCGCGACGTCTCCGAGGATCCGCCCGCCGACCTCGTCGCGGCGGTACGGAAGGCGCACGAGGCGGGCGCACGGGTGGTCTCGATCTGCACGGGGGCGTTCGTGCTGGCCGCCGCCGGGCTGCTCGACGGACGCCGGGCGACGACGCACTGGCTGCACGCCGGGCGGCTCGCCGCCCGGTATCCCCGCGTGACCGTCGACCCGGACGTCCTCTACGTCGACGAGGGCGACGTCCTCACCTCCGCCGGCAAGGCCGCCGGGATGGACCTGTGCCTGCACCTGGTCCGGCTCGACCACGGTGTGGCCGTCGCCAACGACCTGGCCCGGCGCCTGGTCGTGCCGCCGCACCGGCCCGGCGGGCAGGCCCAGTTCATCCCCGCCCCGGTCGCCGCGGGCGGGCCCGGCCGTCCGCTCGCCGACCTGCTCCCGTGGGCACTCGCGCGGCTGGACCGGCCGTTGACCGTCGAGGACCTCGCCCGCGCCGCGAACATGAGCACGCGCAACCTGGCTCGGCACTTCAACGCCGCGACCGGCACGACGCCGCTGCGGTGGCTGCTGACCCAGCGGATCCATCGTGCCCAGGAGCTCCTGGAGACCACCGACGACAGCGTCGAGCGGATCGCCGCACGCACCGGCATGGGCACGGCGGCCACGCTGCGGCGGCACTTCAACCGCGCGATCGGCGTACCGCCCGATACCTACCGGCGGACGTTCCGCGACGGGCCCGCGGAGCCGTCCACGCCAGCGTGACGGCGGCGAGCCCCGCCACGACCAGCAGCAGTACGCCCGGGGACGCGAGACGTCCGGCCGCGGCGAGCGGGAACGGCAGTACCAGGCCGACGTAGGAGACCGCCTGGTACGCCGCGGTGAGCCCGGCGAGGTGCTCGGGCCGGGCCAGGCGCTGCACCTCGGTCAGACCGCAGACCTGGCAGCAGCCGTACCCGGCGCCGAGCACGAGCGCGGCCACGACCACGAGCCACGGCCGTACGACGGCGGCGGCCAGCGCGGCGACGAGAAGGCCGGCGACGACGAGGGTCAGCGAGGTGGCGACCAGGCGCACGGGGGCGCCGTCCATCCGGCGCGCCAGCGGCTGCGCGAAGATGCCGGCGAAGGCGGTCAGCAGGATGACCAGGGCGCTGAAGACGAGCTCGTACCCGCCGAGCCGTGGCCGGACCACGCCGGGCAGGTAGGCCAGCGCCACGGACGCGGAGCCGAACACCCACGGCGCGAGCGGCGCCACCACGCCCCGGAACCGGGGTTCGCGCAGTTCGGGCAGGCGCAACGCCCGCAGCATCCCGCCCGGGCCGCCCGGCCGCGTCTCAGGGGCGCGCAGCACCGCCGCGAGGGCCGCGACGGTCAGCACCAGATGCGGCGCGTACGGCAGGACGGTGGGCGCGGGCGCCCACTGGGCCAGCACGCCGGCGGTCAGCGGGCCGAGCCCGAAACCGGCGCTCATCGTGACGGTCAGCCGCCGGGGGGCGTGAGCGGCGTCGCCGGAGGGTCCGAGAGCGGACAGTTCCTTGATCCAGGCCGCGCCGGAGCTGAAGGCCGCGCCACCGGCGACACCGGTGAGCAGGCGACCGGCGAACAGCCAGCCGACCGCTCCCCCGCCGAGCATGAGCAGGGAGGTGGCGAGGACGGACAGGGCGAGGACGGGAGCCATGACGCGCCGGCGGCCGAACCGGTCCGAGACGGGGCCGCCCAGCAGCAGTCCGGGGATCAGTCCCGCGACGTAGAGGCCGAAGGCGGCCTGGACGGTGGTGGCCGTGAGATGCAGGCGGCCCTGGTACATCAGCAGGAGCGGCGTGAACTGCTGGGCTCCCCAGCCGGCCGCCACGACGGCGAGCCCGGCCGGCCACCACACGCGGGGCGTCGCCGGGCGCCGCGCGGCGGGGATGACGTGCGCTGTGTCGTACATGCCGCTCATGCTGGCGGCGGGGATGACGGTCGACGAGCGTCGCAAACGCCAACATGCGCACGGTTTCGGACACCCGCGAGAAACGAACGGCGCCCCACCGGCGTCGTGCCGGCGGGGCGCCGTTCAGGTCGTCACTTGCTGGCGGCGCCGCCGTTGTCGCGGCGGTCCAGGGCGATCTGGATCGCGCGGGCGGCCTCTTCGGCGGCGTCTTCGGCAGGCTTCAGCACGTACATCGAGTCCATGGGATACGTCTCCGTGGATGTCGAGAGCGATCGGGACGTTCGGCCAGCGGCTGACTCCGCGGCGGGTCGCCGGCCCACCCGAAGGATCAGGCCCCGCCGCGGCTGCGAAGGATGAACACGGAGCGCCGCATGACCATTACCACGGTACCCGCGGCCCTCGGTGATGTCTCGACTCACGGTCAGAAATCCCACTATGTGAGACGCGGACCGCGAAACGCCTGGTAGACGGCTTATGTGTCCAGGTCGACCCGTCGTCCCTGGTCGGCGCCGATCTCGGCCGCGATCGCCTCGGTCAGGTCCGGGCCGAGCGCCGAGTCGACGGACAGCGCGATGAGCGCCTTGCCGCCCTTGGCGTTCCGGCCGACCTGCATGCCCGCGATGTTGACGCCCGCGTCGCCCAGCAGCCGGCCCACGACGCCGACGATGCCGGGCCGGTCGGTGTAGGTGAAGAAGCCCATGTGCGCGGTCGGCGCGATCTCCATCGGATAGCCGTTCACCGCCACGAGCCGTTCGGCGTGCCGGGGCCCGGTCAGCGTGCCGGACACCGAGACGACCGCGCCGTCGGCCATCGTGCCGCGCACCGTGATGAGGTTCCGCCAGTCGGGACTGTCCTCGCCGGCGGTGAGCGTCACCTCCACGCCGCGGTCGCGCGACAGCAGCGGCGCGTTCACGTAGGTCACCGAGTCCTCGACGATGTCGGTGAACGCGCCCTTGAGCGCGGCCAGCTCCAGCACCTTCACGTCGTGCCGGGCGATCTCGCCGCGCACCTCCACCTCCAGCCGCGCCGGCACGCCGCCCGCGAGCGCGGTGAAGACGCGGCCGAGCTTCTCGGTGAGGGGCAGGCCCGGCTTGACCTCCTCGGCCGCGACGCCGCCGCGTACGTTGACCGCGTCCGGCACGAACTCCCCCGACAGCGCCAGGAGCACCGACCGGGCGACCTGGGTGCCGGCCCGCTCCTGCGCCTCGTGCGTGCTCGCGCCCAGGTGCGGGGTGACCACGACGTTGTCGTGGTGGAACAGCGGGCTGTCGGTGCACGGCTCGCTGCGGAACACGTCGATGCCGGCCCCCGCGACCCGCTTCTCCTTCAGCGCCAGGTCCAGGGCGTCCTCGTCGACGATGCCGCCGCGCGCGGCGTTGACGATCCGCACGGACGGCTTGACCATCCGCAGCTCCCGGTCGCCGATCAGCCCGAGCGTCTCCTGGGTCTTGGGCAGGTGCACGGTGATGAAGTCACTCTCGCGCAGGAGCTCGTCCAGCGGCACGAGCCGTACGCCGAGCTGGGCCGCGCGCGGCGCCTGGATGTACGGGTCGTAGGCGATGACGTTCATGTCGAAGGCGGCGAGCCGCTTGGCGACGAGCACGCCGATGCGGCCGAGGCCGAGCACGCCGAGCGTCTTGTCCCGCAGCTCGACGCCGGTGTACCGCGACCGCTGCCACTCCCCTCGCTTCAGCGCCGCGTGCCCCTGCGGGACGTTGCGGGCCGTGGCCAGCAGGAGCGCGATCGCGTGCTCGGCGGCCGTGACGATGTTCGAGGTCGGCGCGTTGACGACCATGACGCCGGCCTGGGTCGCCGCCTCGACGTCGACGTTGTCCAGGCCGACGCCCGCACGCGCGACGACCCGCAGCCGCCGTGCCGCCGCGAGCACCTCCGCGTCGATCCGGCTCGCGCTCCGTACGATGATCGCGTCGACGTCGGCGACGGCCGCCAGCAGCTGTTCGCGGTCGGCGCCGTCGGCGCGGCGCACCTCGAAGCCGGGCTCGAGCAGGGCGATGCCGGCGGGCGACAGCTCCTCGGCGACGAGGACGACGGGCTTGCTCAACGTGGGCCCCCTTGTGACGGTGCTTCCCCTGTGACGGGGATCGCTTACCGACTCTCCGGCGGCGGGTGCCATGAGCGCAATGCGCGTAACCACAAGCGGCCGACGGCGCCGTCGGCCCGACCAGGAAAAGGCGTGTCCGGAACCCGTGCCCGTACGGCCGCGGGAGGTGCCGCGTACGCACTAGTGTCGGGCGCATGGCGAATGGAAACCCGAAGCTGGCCGACGTCCTCACGCAGCGCGGAGAACCCGAGGAGATCCTGCGCGCGCTGGTCGACGGCGGGGTGCTCATCGTGACCAACCCCGACGGCTCGGTCCTGGTCGGGCAGCTTGAGGACGAGAGCGTGGTGCTGGCCGCGTTCACCTCTCCCGACAAATACTCAGAAAAGCCCGAGAACGAGACTTTTCAGCAGGCTGACGCCGCGTTGCTGCTGGAGATCGCGCGTACGGGCGACGTCGAGGCCCTCGTGGTCGACCCCGAGGGCGAGGACGCGGCCCTCATCCCGTTCAGCGACGTGCAGGGCTTCCTGATCGCCCAGGGCATGAGCGTGGACGAGGACGTCGAGGTGGCGTTCCGGCCGAGCGAGCACGAGCTGGTGCCCAGCCTCCAGGAGGGGATCGCCGCGCGCCTCAAGGACTTCCCCGCGGTCGAGCGGGTGTGGATCTCCGACGTGCGGATGCCCAGCGGCGTCGAGGGGATCATGCTGCACGTCATGGTGCAGGAGGGCGCCGACCCGCAGCTGGCCAACGAGCTGCTCCAGTCGACCATGGAGGACCTGCCGCCGAGCAACGTCCCGGTCTTCGCGCACATCGGCGACGAGGAGACCGAGGGCTTCCTCACCGAGATGAACGCCACCGTCGTACGGCGCTAGGGACTCTGAGGCGGGTGGCCGGTCCCGGCCGCCCGCCTTCTCGCCGCCGCGCCGGACGATCAAGATCGACCCTGTCGGCCGAGGGGAGATCTCATGTCCGCCGCACTGGACCGGAGAAGGTTCCTGCTGGTCACCGGGGTTACGGGCGCGGCCGTGACGCTTGACCCGCTGCGCTTCGCCGCCGCCGAGGCCGGCGCGGAGCAGACCCTAACGATCTCCGGCCGCTTCGAACCGGGAGCGCCCGACTGGGTGTACGTCCCGGTACGGGTGCCGCCCGGCGTCCGCTCGATCGCGGTCTCCTCCACCTATGACCGGCCCGCCGTGCCCGCCGGCGTGCCCGGCAACGCCCTGGACCTCGGGGCGTTCGACGAGACGGGCTTTCGCGGCTGGTCCGGCGGGGCGCGCGACTCGTTCACGATCAGCCGTTCCTCCGCCACCCCCGGCTACCTGCCCGGTCCCGTACGGCCTGGCGAATGGCGCGTAACCCTCGGGCCGTACACGGTCGCGCCCCAGGGCATGAACTGGACGGTGACGGTGACGCTGCGGTTCGGCGAACCCGGGCCGGCGTTCGTGCCCTCCCACGCACCGACGCGCGCGAACGGCCGGGGCCGCGCCTGGTACCGGGGCGACATGCACCTGCACTCGGTGCACTCCGACGGCGCGTGGCTGCCCGAGCAGATCGTGGCCGGCGCCCGTACGGCCGGACTGGACTTCATCGTCTCCACCGAGCACAACACCTCCAGCGCGGCCGGCATCTGGGGTCATCACGCACGCGAGGACCTGCTCATCATCGACGGCGAGGAGATCACCACCCGCAACGGCCACTACACCGCGCTCGGGCTCCCGCCGGGCACGTGGATCGACTGGCGGTACCGCGCGGTCGACGGCGTGATCCCGCGTTTCCTCAAGGAGATCCACCGGCACGGCGCGCTGGCGGTGGCCGCCCACCCGTTCTGCCCGTTCGTCGGCTGCCAGTGGAAGTTCGGCTACGGCCAGGTGGACGCGATCGAGGTGTGGAACGGTCCGTGGACGCTCGACGACGAGGCGGCCCTGCAGATGTGGAACGGCCTGCTGGTCGAGGGACGCCGCTGGATCCCGGCGGTCGGCGACAGCGACTCCCACAAGGAGGGCCAGGTCATCGGCCTGCCACAGAACGTCGTGCTCGCCGACGACCTGGAGCGTGACGCGATCCTGTCGGCGGTGAAGGCGGGGCGGCTGTACGTCGCGGAGTCCTCGGCGGTCGCCCTGTCGTTCACGGCCGCCGTGGGGTCGCGTACGGCGGGGATCGGCGAGCGCCTGAACGCCGCGCCGGGCGATCAGGTCGAGGTGTCGGTACGGACGGAGGGCGTGCCGGCGGGCATGATCCGCCTGTTCACCGACGAAGGCCAGGTGTTCGAAGGCCCGGCCGGCACGGCGACGTGGCGGACGACACCACGCGTGTCACCGTACGTCCGCGCGGAGGTCCGCCACCCGGACGGCTCCATGGCCGCCCTCACCAACCCCATCTTCCTGGGCCACTGAGCCGAAGACTAAGCGGACTTCTCCTCGATGCGGACCTCGACGCACGCGTTCCCCGAACCGCCGCTACGGCTGCTCTTCCTCCACGGGGAATCACTCATTTGAACTCCTCCATCGCCTGCTTGATCATCTCGCGCGACGCACTCCGGGAAAGGGCATCGGCCCCGAGCTGCTCAAACTTTTCCTTGTACCAATCGATCTCGGCAGCGGCGAGAATGAGTCTCCCTCCAGGCATGGCCGAGGAGTATGCCGCTCGACTGGTCGGGGACTCCAGTGTACAGAACGAGCCATCGAGGCCACAATGCGCGCCAACCTTTGTAGGGATAACGCGCACAGAGATGTGCGGGAGGCGACTGACCGCCAGTAGGTGTTCTAGCTGCTCTTTCATCACCTCCGGTCCACCTACCGGCTGGCGGATGATGGGCTCATTCAATAGAAGCCAGACATTGGGCGGCGGGTCCACCAGGAGTGCGGTTTGGCGCGCCTTCCGAATGTCTAATGCCTGCTCCACGTCATCGACGATTCTTGAGGCTTCCAGGAGTGCGCGCGCGTATCTCTCGGTCTGGAGAAGACCTGTGACGGTCAGCGCCTCGTAGATGCGGATGCTGGACGCCACCCGCTCGTACCCGATGAAGGCCTTGAACCAGTCGGGGTCGTGGCCCAGCTCGGCGTAGCGCAGGAGGCGGAGGAAGTGGCCGCCGGTGTCGAAGATCCGGTCCAGGATCTTCGCCTGCTTGTCGTCGATCTTGAGCGTGGCGGACTCGATGCGGGAGATCGTCGAGCGGTCGCAGCCGAGCAGCTCCCCCAGCCGCGTACCGGACATTTTCGCGCGAGTGCGATAAAAGCGCACATCGTGCGCGAGCCAGGTCCACATCGAGATCATCGGGTCCGGTGACGGTTTCGCATGCATTGACAGGCCCTCCGTGTTTCCGAGTGTTGCGGATGTTTCCGAGAAACATCGACACGTCGACGGGGACGGGTCAATCCTTCTCCTGAATCCCGATTATCACCGACCAGGAGAGCATTCGTGGACCTTTCGAATATCCTCCGCCATCCGGCACAGAATCGCGACCTGCGCATTCGCATGCCGCCGCACGCGATCGCCGCCGAACAGGCCCGTACGCTCACCGAAAGGGTCCTGGACGACTGGGATCTCACGCCGCTGAGGGACAATGCGCTACTCGTGGTGTCCGAATTAGTGACTAATGCCATAAAGCAGCGCGATATATTCCTGTTCGCGCTTCAACGCCGCGGCGACACCGTCCTGGTCGAGGTCACGGACATGGGCCCCGGTCTTCCCACGGTGAGGAACGCCGGCGAGACGGACACCACGGGACGCGGCCTGTTCCTCGTCGACGCCGTCTGCGAAGAATGGGGAGTGCGCGGCGAGGAGAACGGCGGGAAAACGGTATGGGCGGCGGTCGCGAAGTGAACGACCGCGATCTCCCCGACGACCACTTGCTGAAACCGTACGAGGCCGCGCGAGCGCTCGGCATCGCCACGGGAACGCTCGCGCAAATGGCCAGAGCGGGCCGCCTGACGTCGCTGACGACCCCGGGCGGGCACCGCCGCTACCGATGGGCCGACATTCGCGCACTCCGCGACGCCAAGACCGATCCGGAACTCGAATGGTTGGAAGAAGAGGCCGCCCGCCTCTACCGGGAGGGCTGGACCATCCGCGAAGTAGCGGAGAAATTCGACCGCGGCTACGGCGCCATGCGCCGCATCCTCCTGCGGCGTGCGCCCCTGAGACCTCCCGGTGCGCGTACGGAGAGAGGGTGATGAGCACACCGGATCCGGTCAGGCCGGGCCGAGCAGGTCCCAGCGGTTACCGGAGATGTCGAGGAACACGGCGACCCGGCCGTACGGCTCGGTGCGAGGCGAGGTCACGAACTCGACCCCCGCGGCGACCATCCGTTCGTACTCGGCCTCGAAGTCGTCCACCTGGAGGAAGAACCCGACCCGGCCGGCGACCTGGTTCCCGACGGCCAGGGACTGCCGTTCTCCGTCCGCGCGGGCGAGCAGGACGCCCGTCTCGGCCCCTGGCGGCCGGACGACGACCCACCGTTTCGGACGGCCGTCGTTCGTCAGCGACGGCGAGTCTTCGACCAGCTCGAACCCGAGCACGTCGACGAAGAACTCGATGGCGGGGTCATAGTCGTCCACGACCAGCGTGACAAGATCAACTCGCACGCTTCCCGAGCATACGGACGAACCCATGAGAGCGCACAGCACGCTTCATGATTCAGTAGTCGTTGTAGACGCTGGAGCCGTAGAAGGCGAGCCGCTCGCTCCCGTGGCCGAGGCGGACCTGGGCCGGATGGCCGACCGGCAGCAGGTCACCGGCGAGAGACGGCAGGGTGAACTCCGACCATTCGACAGGTCGTTCCGCGCTCCTGCCGAGATGGCGTTCGAGTCGTATCAGCCTGGTCGGTTCTCCTGAACGGTAGACGGTGATCGCCGGTTCAGTGTCCGCGAAGAACACCGCCGGGTCGTCGTCGCCGTCGAGTCCGCACCGTAGTTGCCGGTCGAACGCCCACCGGAACTCACGCGGATCGGTGGCGACCAGGAGGCTGACCCAACCGGCCGAGCCAGAGTGGGCCGACCACGTGGCACAGTAGAAGCCGTATCCGGACACCGGCGTGGTGCCGGCCGGATCGAGGAGGTCCTGGATCGCGGCGAGCCCGGCCTTCGCCGTCGCGTTGTCGGGATCCCGGCCCAGGATCCGGGAGTACAACGCCGTCGCTTCGTCCTGTAGCGCGGTATCGGAATCGCCGTCGTGCACCCGGAGACCGGTCTCGAACCGTTGCGTGAGGAGACCGGCGAGCAGGGCGGCGGAGTCGATGTCGTCCGGCCGCGACGCGAGCGCGGCGCGCAGCCACGGTTCGGCGGGCCATTCCGGCGCTAACCAGCTCCACGCGGTCAGTGATCCGTCCTGCGGCAACAGGCACAACAGCCGCCCGAGTTCGCCGGCCGCCCGCGGATCCCCGGCGGCCGCGTCGGCGTGCAGGCGCTCAAACGCGGCATCGAGCGGCAGCTCCGTTTCATCATGATCGCTTGACATGGGCGTGACCGTATCAACGGGAATCACGACCAGTGTCCGTCTCGACAAAGCGGAGGCGGAGAATGAGCGGATGCGCCAAGTACCGATGGAGACGCTTCTCAGCGGTCTCTTGGAGCGGCTGGACGACGAGGATCTCGCCGAGGTATGCGACACGCTCTCCTGGAAATTCCAGGACAACGGCACCGAGATGCTCGATACCGTCCGGAGCTGGCTGGACGGCGACGATATCCGCCGCATCGAGGCCGCGCTGACGATCAACGACGGCTTTCTCTTCCGTACCCGTGAAGAGAGCGAGACCGCCTTCACGAAGCTCGTCGCGCGGCTTCCGCAGTTCCGGAAGAGGACCGAGGCGATCCTTCAGGCGTGGGACGCCGGGTGCAGACCGAAAGCGGTACGCGACGTCGTCGAGGGCACCTGGCCGATCTCAACCGCCGCACAGATCTACGGCGTGTCCGAAGACCGGCTCCGCCGCTGGATCGAGGAATCCCCGGAGTAGAGCCGGGGACCGCCCCCGGGGCCCGTCGAGGGATCGCCTGACGGGCCCGGGGCGGCTCTCAGAAAGAGATCAGTCGTCCTGGAGCCAGGACATCATCGGGCGGAGCTTGGCGCCGGTCTGCTCGATCGGCGAGTTCTGCTCTTCCTCGCGGCGCTTGAGGAAGTTCTTGCGGCCGCCGTCGAACTCCTCGACGAGCTCCTTCGCGAAGGTGCCGTCCTTGATCTCGCCGAGGATCTTGCGCATCTCCTCGCGGGTGGCGTCGGTGACGATGCGCGGGCCGCGGGTGTAGTCGCCGAACTCGGCGGTGTCCGAGATCGACCAGCGCATCTTGGACAGGCCGCCCTCGTACATCAGGTCGACGATCAGCTTCATCTCGTGCAGGCACTCGAAGTAGGCCGCCTCCGGCTGGTAGCCGGCCTCGACGAGCGTCTGGAACCCGGCCTTGATCAGCTCGGACACGCCGCCGCAGAGCACGGCCTGCTCGCCGAACAGGTCGGTCTCGGTCTCCTCGGTGAAGGTCGTCTTGAGCGCGCCCGGACGGGTGCCGCCGATGGCCTTGGCGTACGAGAGCGTGAGCGGCCAGGCGTTGCCGGTGGCGTCGCGCTCGACGGCGACGAGTACCGGCACGCCGCGGCCCTCGGTGTACTGGCGACGGACCAGGTGGCCCGGGCCCTTGGGGGCGACCATGCAGATGTCGACGCCCTCGGGCGGCTCGATGAGGCCGTAGCGGATGTTGAGGCCGTGGCCGAAGAACAGCGCGTCGCCCTCGACCAGCGACGGCGCGATCGCCGAGGTGTACAGCTCGCGCTGCAGGTGGTCGGGGATGAGCACCATCGTGACGTTGGCCTCTTCACACGCCTCTTCCGGCGTGACCACGCGCAGGCCGTCGTTCTCGGCCTTCTCGCGGCTCTTGGAGTCCTTCGGCAGGCCGACGCGGACGTCGACGCCGGAGTCGCGCAGCGAGAGCGCGTGCGCGTGTCCCTGGCTGCCGTATCCGAGCACCGCGACATGGCGGTCCTGGATGACGCTCAGGTCGGCGTCCTTGTCGTAGTAGATCTCAGCCACTTGCCTTTACCTCTCTGAAAAAACGGCTCACGCGCTGCGCTCGATGGCGCGCAGCGAGCGGTCGGTGATGGAACGGGCACCTCGGCCGATGGCGACCATGCCCGACTGCACGAGTTCCTTGATGCCGAAGGGTTCGAGCACCCGGATCAGGGCTTCGAGCTTGTCCTTGCTACCAGTCGCCTCGACCGTCACCGCGTCCGGGGCCACGTCGACGACCCGGGCGCGGAAGAGTTCGACGGTCTCCAGCACCTGGGAACGGGTCTCGTGGTCGGCACGGACCTTGATCAGAACGAGCTCGCGCTGAACCGACGCCGCCGGGTCGAGCTCGACGATCTTGATGACGTTGATCAGCTTGTTGAGCTGCTTGGTCACCTGCTCGAGCGGGCGTTCCTCGACGTTGACCACGATCGTCATCCGGGAGATCTCCGGGTGCTCGGTCGTGCCGACGGCCAGTGAGTCGATGTTGAAGCCGCGGCGGGAGAAGAGCGCCGCCACACGCGCCAGGATGCCCGGCGTGTTCTCGACCAGCACCGAAAGCGTATGCCTGCTCATCTCGTGTTCTCTCCCAGCTCAGTCATCGCTCCCCCACTCCGGCGCCAGGTCTCGCGCGATCTTGATGTCGTCGTTGCTCGTGCCGGCGGCGACCATCGGCCAGACCATCGCGTCCTGGTGGACGATGAAGTCGATCACGACGGGCACGTCGTTGATCTCCATGGCCTTGTTGATCGTGGCATCCACGTCGGCCGCGTTGTCGCACCGCAGTCCCACGCAGCCGTACGCCTCCGCCAGTTTGACGAAGTCCGGGATCCGCCGGGACTGCAGGTCGGAGTTGGAGTACCGCTCGTTGTAGAACAGCGTCTGCCACTGCCGGATCATGCCGAGGTTACCGTTGTTGATCACGGCGACCTTGATCGGGATGCCCTCGATGGCGCAGGTGGCGAGCTCCTGGTTGGTCATCTGGAAGCAGCCGTCGCCGTCGATCGCCCAGACCGTGGTGTCCGGCCGCCCCTGCTTGACGCCCATCGCGGCCGGCACCGCGAAGCCCATCGTCCCCAGCCCGCCGGAGTTGATGAACGCGCCGGGCCGCTCGTAGCCGATGAACTGGGCGGTCCACATCTGGTGCTGGCCCACCCCCGCGACGTACAGCGCGTCCGGACCGGCGATCTGCCCGATGCGCTGGATGACCTGCTGCGGTGCCAGCGACCCGTCGGCCGGCGTCTCGTAGCCCAGCGGGTACGTCTCGCGCCACGCGCTGAGCTGGCGCCACCAGTCCGCGTGGTCACCCTTGCGGCCGGCGGCGTGCTCGTTCCGCACCGCGGTGATCAGGTCGGTGAGCACGTCGCGGCAGTCGCCGACGATGGGCACGTCGGCGTGGCGGTTCTTGGAGATCTCGGCCGGGTCGATGTCGGCGTGCACGACCTTCGCGTCGGGGGCGAAGGTGTCGAGCCGGCCGGTCACGCGGTCGTCGAAGCGGGCGCCCAGCGCGACGAGCAGGTCGGACTGCTGGAGGGCGCCGACCGCGCCGACGTTACCGTGCATGCCCGGCATGCCCATGTGCAGCGGATGGCTGTCGGGCAGGGCGCCCTTGGCCATCAGGGTCGTGACGACCGGGGCGCCGGTCAGCTCGGCGAGCGCACGCAGCTCGTCGGCGGCCCTGGCCTTGATCACGCCGCCGCCGACGTACAGGACCGGCCGCTTCGCCGAGGCCAGGAGCCGGGCGGCCTCGCGGATCTGCTTGGCGTGCGGCCGGACCGCCGGACGGTAGCCGGGGAGCTGCATCGGCTGCGGCCAGACGAAGTCGACCTCGCGCTGCAACGCGTCCTTGGCGATGTCGACCAGCACCGGGCCCGGCCGGCCGGTGGAGGCGATGTGGAACGCCTCGGCGATGGTACGGCCGATGTCCGCGGGGTCGGTGACGAGGAAGCTGTGCTTCGTGATCGGCATCGTGATGCCGCCGATGTCGGCTTCCTGGAAGGCGTCCGTGCCGATCGCACCGCTCACCACCTGCCCGGTGATCGCGACGATCGGCACCGAGTCCATGTACGCGTCCGCGAGCGGGGTGACGAGGTTGGTCGCGCCCGGACCGCTCGTCGCCATGCAGACACCGACCTTGCCGGTGGCCTGGGCGTATCCCTCCGCGGCGTGGCCTGCGCCCTGCTCGTGACGGACAAGGATGTGGCGTACCTGCTGGGAGTCGAAAAGGGGGTCGTACGCCGGGAGGATGGTGCCTCCCGGGATTCCGAACACAGTGTCGACACCGACCTGCTCCAGGGCTCTGACGAGCGCCTGGGCTCCGGTCATCCGTTCGGTCATCGCAAGTCCTTGTGCTCCTGAGGGCTCGGGCTCGGTGATCGTGCACTCACGGCCTGTCACGAGCCCAGGGGTCATGGCCAACAAAAAACCCCTCGCGCCGGGTGGCGGTCGAGGGGAGCGCGCAAGCGGTCGAACCTGGTCAGCCTGCGCGCCGACCAAGTACGAGAATCAGATTGCGTTTCACGTTCCCAACCATGGCGAATTTGCCGCCTCACGTCAAATCTGTGGACTACAAATCTCAGCATACGAGACCGCCCGCCGTGATCGGGCGATCACGGCGGGCGGTGCGGCCCTCAGGCGCCTCAGAAGACGCGCTTGAGCACCACGTCACCGGTCTTGACGAAGTAGACGCGGTGGCCGAACTGGATCTCGTAGTACTTCAGCTTGCCGCGCACGATGGCGTGCGTGGACACGTCGAAGGTCGTGGAGTAGTCGTACTCCCCGCGCACCGTGTCGGCCACGGCGTAGCTCTGGCCGGCGGCGAAGGTGTACTGCATCGGCACCAGGCTCTGCGCCGGGATGTTCGCCGGGTACGCCTCCGGCTCCGGGTAGGCGCGCCCGTAGACCGGCACCGACGCGGCGCCCGGCTTGGGCGTGACGACGAAGCCGTGGGCGCCGACGGCGGTGGGCTGCTTCTTCGGGTCGTGGAACCACGCCTTCTGGCCGAGGTACCAGATCGCCGTCCAGTCGCCCTGGCGGTCCGCCACGGCGTAGGTCTGGCCGGTCGCGGCGCGCGCGCTGTGGTCGTACACGCTCATCGTCGCGTCGCCGTTCGGCGGGTGCTTGCCGATGTCCTTGACGAGCGGCGCGTCGTCGCTGGGCGCGGTACGCAGCATGATCGATCCGCCGCCGTGCGGCGGGCACGGGGCGCTCGGAGCGTTCGCGTCGCAGCCGGTGTACGGCACGACGTTCTTGTCATAGTCCGGCAGGATCGTGACCATGCCCGAGCGCGGCCCGGCGGTGGCGTGGAGCGGGTGGCCCAGCAGGGTGAAGTAGTGCGCCCAGTCCCAGTACGGCCCCGGGTCCTCGTGCATGCCCTGCACGTTGGCGGGCGTGATGCCGGGGACGTTGTCGTGGCCGAGGATGTGCGCCCGGTCGACCGGGATGTCGTACTTCCTGGTCAGGTACCGGACCAGCGCCGCGGAGCTGCGGTACATCGCCTCGGTGTACCAGCTGCCGCCCTGCGCGAGGAAGCCCTCGTGCTCGATGCCGATCGAGCGGGCGTTGACGTCCCAGTTGCCCGCGTGCCAGCCGACGTCCTTGGTCTTGACGTGCTGGGCGATGTGCCCGTCGTCGGACCGTACGGTGTAGTGCCACGCGAGGTACGTCGGGTCCTGGGCGAGCTTCAGCGTGGTCGCCCAGTCCGCCTCGGTGTCGTGGATGACGATGTAGCGGATCCGCTGGCTCTTGGGCCGGTCGCCCAGGTCGTGGTTGCCGTAGCTCGTGGGGTCGCTCGGGTCGAGCTGCTGGTACGGCGCGGGCACCCATTCACAGTCGAGGCCGGGCGGGCACTCGGTCCGCGGGTCGTCGGCGCCCGCCCCGGCCGGCTTGATCCCGGGCGTGGCGGCGAGCGTGACCCGCTGGCCGTCGTCGGTCGTACGGGACTCGCCGGTGCGCAGGACGTCGTAGACCTGGCCCGCGAACCAGGCCGTGCCGCCGTAGCGGGCCGTCGCCTGGTACCAGGCGGCGGGGTCGGCGGCGAGCGGCCTGCCGAGGTCGCGCTGGTAGCGGGCGAGCAGGGCGGCGCCGCCCCTGATGTTGGCGGTGGGGTCGGTGCGCAGGGTGGTCGCGGCGGTCCCGGTGAGCCCGGCGGCCCGCTGGAGCGTCTGCCCGTCCGGGCTCGCGGCGGGAGCGGCCGTCGCCTTCGGGTGCAGCGCCGGGCGCGCCGTGTCGCCGCGGGGGTCCTCACCCCCGCCGGACAGGTGCTCTCCGGCGGAGGTCAGGGTGCCGTCGGTCAGGTGCATGGGGCCGTAGCCCGCGCCGACGCTCGGCCGGCCCTGGTTGGCGTCCCACCGCGACTCCAGGTAGGACACGGCGAGCAGCAGTTTCTCGGGAACGTGGTAGGCCTTCGCCGCGTCGGCGAAGGCCTGTTGCCGGGTGGTGGGGACCGGACTGGATTGCTGGGCGGCGTGGGCCTGGCCGGTACCTAGACCGGCCAGGGCCACGATCGCCGCGACGAGAGCATGACGTCGCACGGGCATCGGCAGCCTCCGCTGACGGTGAGGGTCGCGGTAAGAGTGCCGAAGCCCGGAGGCCTCGTCAATGACTTTCGATCATTCGAGACACCACAGCAATTTTCCACTTCCGGACACGCGTCACGAGACGCGTCTGAGCACCACGTCAGTGGCCTTCACGTAGTACACGCGGTGGCCGAACTGGATCTCGTAGTACTTCAACCTGCCCTTCACGACGGCGTGGGTGGACAGGTCGAAGGTCTTCGAGTAGGCGTACTCGCCGCGCGCCACGTCGGCCACCGGGTAGCTCTGGCCCGCGGCGAAGGTGTACTGCATCGGCGTGAGGTCCTGCACCGGGATGTTCGCCGGGTACGCCGACGCCTCCGGATAGGCCCGCCCGTAGATCGGCACCGACTTCGCTCCCGGCTTGGGCGTCGCGACCAGGCCGCGGGCGCCGACGGCGGCGGGTGCGCTCGCGGGGTCGTGGAACCACGCCTTCCGCCCGAGGTACCAGATCGCGGTCCAGTCGCCCTGCCGGCCGGCCACCGCGTAGGTCTGGCCCGTCGAGGCGCGCGCGCTGAAGTCGTACACGCTCATCGTCGCGTCGCCGTTCGGCGGGTGCGCGCCGACGTCCTTCACGAGCGGCGCGTCCGCGGACGGCGCGGTGCGGAGCAGGACGTCGCCGCCGCCGTGCTCCGGGCACGCGGCGCTCGGGTTCTTCGCGTCGCAGCCCGTGTACGGGACGGTGTTCGTGGCGTAGTCCGGCCGGATGGTGACCAGGCCCGCGTTCGCGCCGCCGGTCGCGTGCGGCGGCCGGCCCAGCAGGTCGAAGTAGTGCGCCCAGTCCCAGTACGGGCCGGGGTCCTGGTGCATGCCGGCGACGTCGGACGGCACGCCGCCCGGGACGTTGTCGTGGCCCAGGATGTGCGCGCGGTCCACCGGGATGCCGTACTCACGGGTCAGGTAGCGCACCAGCTCCGCCGAGCCGCGGTACATCGCCTCGGTGTACCAGGCGCCGCCCTGCGCGAGGAAGCCCTCGTGCTCCACGCCGATCGACTTGGCGTTGATGTACCAGTTGCCGGCGTGCCAGCCGATGTCCTTGTTCTTGACGTGCTGGGCGACATGGCCGTCGGAGGAGCGGACCGTGTAGTTCCACGCGAGGTACGTCGGGTCCTGCGCCAGCTTGACCGATGAGGCGTAGTCGCCCTCGGTGTCGTGGATGACGATGTAGCGGATCCGCTGGCTCAGCGGGCGCCGCGCCTCGTCGTGGTTGCCGTACTTCGTCTGGTCCTTCGGATCGAGCTGCTGGTACGGGGCGGGGATCCACTCACAGCCGAGGTCGGGCGGGCACTCGGTCTGCGCGGCGTTGGCGGCCGTCCGGACGGCCTTCAGGCCGGGTGTCGCGGCGAGCGTGACCCGCTGGCCGTCGTCGGTCGTACGGGACTCGCCGGTGCGAAGGACGTTCACGACCTGGTCGGCGAACCAGCTCGTGCCGCCGTAGCGGGCGGTCGCCTGGTACCAGGCGGACGGGTTCGAGCTGAGCGGCCTGCGCAGCCGGCGCTGGTAGTGCGCGAGCAGCGCGGCCCCGGCACGGATGTTGGCGGTGGCGTCGGTGCGCAGGTCGTCGGCGCTCGCGCCGGTCAGCTTGGCGGCCTGCTGCAACGTCTGCGCCACGTGGCCGGGGCGCACGCCGCTCGCCCGGGGCCGGCGTCTCGGCCGGGACGTGTCGCCGCGCGGGTCCTCGGTGCCGCCGGAGAAGTGCTCCCGGGCGGGGACGAGCGTGCCGTCGGTCAGGTGCATCGGGCCGTACCCCGCGCTGACGCTCGGCCGGCCCTGGTTGGCGTCCCACCGCGACTCCAGGTACGAGACGGCGAGCAGGAGCCTGAGGGGGACGTGTTCGACCCTGGCCGCGTCGGCGAAGGCCTGCTGCCGGGTCACGGGGACGAGTTTCGGCTGGTAGGCAGCGTAGGCCTGCCCGGTCGCCAGACCGGCGAGCCCTACGGCTGCCGCGACGAGGAGGTGTCGTCGCGCGCGCATATGGAGTTCCTTCGCCATTGTGGGGGAAAGTCATGATCTTGGTAAGGATCACGGTAAGGATGGCGAAGATCACGGTGCGTCGTCAACGACATTGGAGCTGTTCGCAGGCGAACGGTCCCCCGGTCAGCTGGCGGAGATCACCGAACCGTGGAGGGGGATGGACGCCTCGCCGCGAGGATTGAGCTGCACGAGCGCCTCGATGCCGCTCGGCGCCATCGGCCGGGACACGAGATAGCCCTGGCCCCGGGGGCAGCCCATCTCGCGGAGCAGTTCGAGCTGCTCGGGCCGCTCGACGCCCTCGGCCACGACCGTAAGCCCGAGATCGCGGCCGACCCGGGCGATGGTGCGGGTCAGCAGCGTGAGCGTCTCGTCGCGGCCGAGCCCGGACACGAACGACGGGTCGATCTTGATGACGTCGACCGGGAGCTGCCGCAGGAAGGCGAGCGAGGCGTAGCCGGTGCCGAAGTCGTCGATGGCCAGGCGCACGCCGAGGTCGCGCAGGGCCGACAACCGCTCGATGAGCTCGTCGGAGCCGTCGACCAGCACCTCCTCCTTGACCTCCAGCGTCAGCGCGCCGGGCGGCAGCCCGCTGTCGGCGAGCGCGGCCGCGACCGAGTCGACGAAGTGCGCCGCCGCGATCTCACGCGGCCGGAGATTGATCGACAGGCCGATCTCCCAGCCGTTCTCCCGCCACCGGGCCACCTGGGCGCACGCCTCGCGCAGCACCCAGTTGCCGAGCGGCACCATGAGCCCGGACTCCTCGGCGGTGCCGATGAACTCCTCGGGCGGCACGGACACGCCGTCCCGCCACCAGCGGACCAGCGCCTCGACCCCGGTGACCCGCGAGGTGGCCAGCTCGACCACGGGCTGGAACTCCACCGCGAACTGCTGCTCGGTGAGCGCGCGCTGCAGGTCGCTGCCGAGTTCGAGCCGGCGCATGACGTCGGCGTGCATCTTGGCGGCGAAGACCTCGACCCGGCCGCCGCCGAGATCCTTCGCCCGCGACAGCGCGATGTCGGCGTTGCGGATCAGCTCGGCGCCCTCGATGCAGTCCTCGGTGAAGGCGATGCCGACGCTGGCCGTGAGCACGATGGCGCGGTCGGCGACGCGGTACGGCTCGCCGGCCAGGGCTCGCAGGAGACGCTCGCCGAGGTCGACGACGGTCTGCACCTCGGCCGCGCTCTCCATGAGCACGGCGAACTCGTCGCCGCCCCAGCGCGCGACCGTGTCGTCGGCCAGCACGCCCGCGCGGAGCCGCCGCGCCGCCTGGGCGAGCAGCTGGTCGCCGCCGGCGTGGCCGATGGAGTCGTTGACGGCGGTGAACCCGTCGAGGTCGACGAAGACGACCGCGACCGGGCCCTGGCTGCGTCCGACCTTCTCCCGGGCGCGTTCTTCGAGGTAGGCGCGGTTGGGCAGGCCGGTCAGCCCGTCGTGGAAGGTCAGGTGGGCGACCTGGCGCTCCAGCGCCACCTGCTCGCTGAAGTCGCGGGTGGTGACCAGCAGCTGGTCGGTGCCGTCACCGGCCCGGCCGTACCGGGAGATGGTCGACTCGGTGGGCAGCCAGGTGCCGTCGGTGGCGCGGATGCGGCAGGCGATGCGCGCGACGTCGAGGTCGCAGTCGGTGTCGAGGAAGGCCGTCACCGCGTCCACGACGCGCGGCAGGTCCTCGGGGTGGACGACGTCGTACACGGGGCGGCCGAGGAGGTCCTCGGCGGTGTAGTGGTACGAGCGGCGGGGTCCGGCGCTGACGTACTGCACGACGCCGTCGAGGCCGCAGATGAGCACGACGTCGTTGATGCTCTCGGCGAGCGCGCGGAAGTGCTCCTCGCCGCTCGCGGCGGCGCGGGCGAGGCGGTCGTTCTCGCGGACGAGCTCGGCGAGGCGGGCGAGCAGGACGAGCACCGCCGAGCCCGCGACGATCGGCACGATCGGCCGCAGCCCGCGGGCGCCCGTGAGCGTGTGGCCGGCCACGAAGATCGCTGCCGCGGCGGCGGTGGCGGCGGGCGCGAGGCCCGGCCCGACCAGCGGCCGGCGCGTGTCCTCGGCCGGTCCCTCCCCGCGCCCGAGCCAGGGCACGGCGGCCAGGAGCAGCAGTCCGGCCGCGCGGACCACGTCGGCCGGGATGCCGTGGGTGGCGTCGTCGTTGAGCCGGAGCACGGCGTAGACCACGTCGGCCGCGGACAGCACGAGCAGTGCGCAGTAGGCGAGCGCGGCGGGCCGGTGGTTCGCCCGTACGGCCACGAGGGCCATCGGGAACAGCGCGCAGACCAGCGCGGCGTCCAGCACCGGGTAGCGCAGCTCGATGAGGAACTGGCCCCAGCCCTCGCCGGAGGCGTGGTAGAGCCGATCGAAGATCGCGACCCAGCCGACCACGAACAGGGCGCAGGCGCAGACGTAGGTGTCGGCCAGGTAGCGCAGCCAGGGGCGCGCGCTGCGCGGCAGGCGTATCGGCGCGAGGAAGCCCGCGGTGATCGCGATCGGCGCGACCAGCAGGAACAGGTCGGCCGGTGAGACCGTCACGACGGCGCGGCTGATCACGAGCCGGGAGACGGCGTTCACCGTGGCGCCGGCGCACCAGGCCAGCGCGGCCACGCCGAACCACCGCCACATGTCCCGGTCGATCTTTCCGGCGGCCGTCTGGGGCGCGCGCACGGCGGCGTACATGAGCGACGACGCGGCGGCGGCCGCGGCCCACGCGGCGAGCCATGCTCCGGACAGCCCTCCGCCCCAGCCCAGCCCGAGCGCGAGGGCATAGATCAAGGCGAGCGCCACGAGCGCTCCGAACGGCCGCACCGGTGCCGGTACGTGCCAGCGCCGCCGCTCCGCTCCCTCCCCGGTCATCTAACTTGCTCCCCGCGACTTGATCATTAGCCGTCCCGCTCTGGAAACGCCTCGCAGGGCGCACATGACTCCCGAGTTCTCCACCGAACCCGGGCGGTTCTCCGGTGGTCTGTCAAGTGCTTTGTCATCCTTGCGAGGCGGTGTCCCGCCTGAGCGGGGCACCGGGTTTTGAGTTGCGAACCCCGCGAATCAAGGCCGGGGTCTTCCGGCATGGTCCGCGCGGTGGTCGGGCTGGTCAGCTTCGCGGCTCAATCTACGGGCCGTATGTCACGGAGCGATTGAGGCCGGGCGTCCAGCAGGCGACGGATGGCCACCGTGAGTAATCACAACCCTGACCTTTTAGGCGTTTTGCCGGAAATGACGGCCGGAGAGGAAACGTAGCGGCCTGTAATCGGTCTCCGGCGGGCAAAGGCCCGCCGGGCAGTGTTTACCCGATCAGTAGTCGCCCCTGATGACGTTGATCGGGGGCTCCCCCGTGACAAGCCGTGTGACCTGGTCAGTAACAAGCGCGACGATCCGGCGGCGCGACGCCGGGGTGGAACCGCCGACGTGCGGGGTGATGAACACCCCGGGCGCCGTCCAGAGCGGATGACCGGCCGGCAGCGGCTCGGGGTCGGTCACGTCGAGTACCGCGCGGAGCCGGCCGCCGGTCACCTCGTCCAGCAGCGCCCCGGTGTCCACGACGGTGCCGCGCGCCGCGTTGACCAGCAACGCTCCGTCTTTCATGCGAGCCAGAAACGCCTTGTCGACCAGTCCCGTGGTCTCGGCGGTCGAGGGCACGATGAGGACGACGACGTCGGCCTCGGGCAGGATTTCGGGCAGCACGCTCACGGGGTGTACGCCGTCGCGGGCGGATCGGGCGACGCGGATGATCCGCGTCTCGAACGGGGTGAGACGGCGCTCGATCGCCTCCCCTACCGAGCCGTACCCGACGATCATCACGGTGCGGTCTGTCAAGGCGTCTGTCATGTGCCAGTCCCAGCGTCCCTCGCGCTGGGCGTCGCGGAAGCCGGGGAACTCCCGCTGGGCCGCGATGATGCCGCCGACCACCCACTCGGCCGTGCTCGCGTCGTGCACGCCGCGGGCGTTGCACAGGATGACGCCCTCGGGCACCACCGGCAGGAACGTGTCGACACCCGCCACCTGCAACAGGATGACCTGGAGGCTCGACATCTCGGCCACGATCTCGCGGCTGCGCGGAGTCGCGACGAACGGCGGCACGTAGACGTCGACCTCGGCCGGGTCGCCGGGCGGCTCGTCGCTCCGGCCGTCGTAGATCCGCGCGTGCACGCCCTCGACACCCTCGACGGCGTCGGCGAGTTCGCGGTCCGGCACCCAGATTCTCACTGACCCTCCCGATCCCTGTGGAAGAGGATCGTACGACCGTCGGTCTCGGGCCGTGACGCCGAGGTGTGACGATGCGGCATGGAGGGGTACGGATCGCCCTGTCCCACCACCCCGGCCGACGACCACGGAGAGTCAACTCGGGCCGGAGAACTTCGTTCCGGATTGAGACGGGAATTTGACCAAAGTGAGGCTTAACACGCTCGTCATCGTGTGCGCCCTGGCGCTCGCCGGATGTTCGTCCGGCGGGTCACCCGGTAGGTCATCGGCGCCCCCCGCTTCGGCGTCGGCCTCCGGGGTTCGGCTCGGGACGCCGCGCGCCCTGGTGACGGGGCTGTCGGTGCCGTGGGCGATCGCGTTCCTGCCCGGCGGTGACGCCCTGGTGACCGAGCGGGACACCGCACGCCTCCTGCGCGTCACCCCTGCGGGAAAGGTCACCACCGTCGGGACCGTCCCGGGCGTGTCACCGGCCGGCGAGGGAGGCCTGCTCGGCGTCGCCGTCTCCCCGTCGTACGCGAAGGACCACTGGGTGTTCGTCTACTACAGCGCCTCCGCCGACAACCGGATCGCCCGGTTCCAGTATCACGACAAGGGCATCGGCGGCCTGCGGACGATCGTGACGGGCATTCCGCGCGGCCGGATCCACAACGGCGGCCGTCTCGCGTTCGGCCCCGACCACTACCTCTACGCCTCGACCGGCGAGACCGGACGCGGCGGGCTGGCGCAGGACCGGTCCTCCCTCGGCGGCAAGATCCTCCGGATGACGCTCGACGGCGGGCCCGCGCCCGGCAACCCGTACGGCACGCTCGTCTTCTCCTACGGGCACCGGAACGTGCAGGGCCTCGCGTGGGACTCGCAGGGGCGGATGTTCGCCACGGAGTTCGGCCAGGACCGGTTCGACGAGATCAACCGCATCCTGCCCGGCCACGACTACGGCTGGCCGGTGGTCGAGGGATTCGGCGGCGACCGCCGGCGGTACACGCCGCCGCTGCTGACGTGGCGGACCTCGGAGGCGTCGCCGTCGGGACTGGCCTACGACCACGGGTCGCTGTGGGCCGGCGCGCTGGCCGGGCGGCGGCTGTGGCAGGTACCGGTCACCGCGAACGGGACGACCGGCACTCCGGTGCCGCACTTCGAGGGCCGGTACGGCCGCCTGCGGGCGGTCGTCACCGCGCCCGACGGCTCGCTGTGGGTCAGCACGAGCAACCGCGACGGGCGGGGCTCCCCGGCTCAGGGGGATGACCGGATCCTGGTGATCCCGGTCTCCTGACGCGGGCGGGCTATCCGCCCGCGAGGAGAGCCCGCAGGCCGGCGATCATGACGCGGACGCCGAAGCGGAAGGACACGTCCTGGTCGTCCGGTGCCGAACGCGCGGCCATCGCCCGTGCCAGGATCGACGGCTCCGCGTCCCTTCGCCGCTGGATCGCGGCGGGGTCGGGCAGCGTCTGTTCCTCGACGGTCCGGCCCACGACGAACCAGATGAACGTCGCGGCGGCACGGGAGGCGTCGGCCAGGTCGAAGCCCGCGTCGTGGAGCACCTCGATCGTTCGTTCCACGAACCGCGACAGGGCACCGGCCCGGGTCAGGTCGGCGCCGAGGGCGAGCCGGGCGCCGTCGGGGTGTTCGAGGAGCCGGGAGCGCAGGAGCTCGGCGACACGGGCAAGCCAGGCGGGCCAGCCGGCCGGGTCCTCGGGGCCGTCGAGCGCGGGAAGGGCCGGGGCGAGGACGACGTCGGCCATGTGGTCGAGCAGCGCGCGCTTGTTCGCGAAGTGCCAGTAGAGCGCGGGGGCCTTGACGTCCAGCTCGGCGGCGAGGCGCCGTAGCGACAGACGTTCGAGGCCCTCCTCGTCGAGCATGCGCAGAGCCGTACGGACCACCAGGTCCCGATCGATGGCCAAACCGACCGTCCTCCTCACCTGTCGCCGGGCCCCGCCGGGCCCGGCTTGACACCTTAACGCGTTAAGGGGATTCTCGGGCCACCACTCGCCTTAACGCGTTAAGGAGATTCCTCATGGACGCTGACGTCATCGTGGTCGGAGCCGGCCCGGTCGGGCTGATGCTCACGGCCGAGCTCGGCCTGCACGGTGTGCGCGTGCTGGTGCTCGACTCGCTCCCCGCGCCGTCACCGCACTCGCGCGCGTTCGGGCTGAACGCCCGCAGCACCGAGACGATGGAGCTGCGCGGCCTGCTGCCGCGCCTCGAAGCGGAGGTCGCACGGGTGCCGATGTTCGGAGGCGTCTCCCCCACCTTCCGCGCCGGAGTCCCGCGTGCCCACTTCGCCGGCATTCGCACGATCCGCCTCGACACGCTGGAGGCCGGCCGTCCCGGCATGTTCTCGATCGCGCAGACGGGTGTCGAGGCCGTGCTCGGCGCGCGGGCCGCCGAGCTGGGCGCCGTGGTCCGCCGTGGCGTCACGGTCACCGGCCTGGACCAGGACGGCGAGGGCGTGACCGTGTCCGCTGCCGGTGAATCGCTGCGGGCCGCGTACGTGGTCGGATGCGACGGGGGCCGCAGCACGGTCCGCAAGCTCGCCGGCTTCGCGTTCCCCGGCAGCCCGCCGACCATCACGGGCCGGCTGGCCGAGGTCGCCGTGCCGGACCTGCACGCGGATCCGGGGATGGGCTGGCACCGGTGCCCCGGCGGGATGCTCCAGGTGCTGCCCGGAAGGGTGCTGGCCGTGGAGTTCGACGGCCCACCGGCCGACCGCGACGAGCCGGTCACCGTCGCCGAGATGTCGTCCTGTCTCAGCCGGATCGTGGGGCGTCCGATCACGATCCCCGGCGAGCCCGGGTGGATGACCCGCTTCACCGACAACACACGCCTGGCCGACGACTACCGCCGCGGCCGGGTGCTGCTGGCCGGCGACGCCGCGCACGTCCACTCGCCCTTCGGCGGCCAGGGGCTCAACCTCGGCCTCCAGGACGCCGCCAACCTCGGCTGGAAACTCGCCGCGACGGTCTGCGGCCGGGCGCCATACGGACTGCTCGACACCTATGCGGCCGAACGCCGGCCGGTGGCCGGCCGGGTCCTGCACAACACCCGGGCCCAGGTGCGCCTCATGAACCCCGACCCCGTCGCGACGCCGCTCTATGAGCTGTTCGCCTCCCTGATGGAACTGGAGCAGGTCAACCGGTACCTGGCGGAGATGCTCTCGGCGGTCGACGTCCGGTACGACCTGGGCGGCGATGACGGCATGGCCGGGCGGTTCGTGCCCGACCTGACCTTGGACACGGGCGCCGGGGTCCGGGACCTGTTCGCCTGCGGCCGGGCCGTGCTGCTCGATCTGACGGACGACGCCGCCGTACGCAGGACGGCCGCCGGCTGGGCGGACCGCCTCGACGTCGTCACCGCGCGGCCGGAGGGCGCCGTCACCGGGCCTCTCCTGGTGCGGCCGGACGGCTACGTCGCCTGGGCCGGCACCGGGGAACTGCGCCACGCCCTGGAACGCTGGCTGGGCGACGCCGACCGCCTCGCCCGGCCGGTGGCTCACAGCGCGAGGCGGTGACCGATTCCTCCCGACCTCGGTGTCCTAGGCTGTCGCAGATGGACGACCGTGAGGTGATCGAGCACGCCGAACGCCATCTGGGCCCCTTCCTCCGCACGCACCCCCTGGAGAACGACTCCGGCCGTGACCTGGGTCTCGGTGTGTTCTTCTTCGCGTCGCCGTCGATGGTGAGCGTGGTCACCGTCGGGCTGCGCTCCCGGATGCTGCAGTCGCCGCTTCCGCTGGAGCTGGCCTGCTCCGTACGCCCGGGGCAGGAAGAGCACGCCGAGCGGCTCGTGGAGCGGTTCGCCCGGCTCTCGGTCCTCGGCGACGTCGAACTGGAGTACGACGACGGGTTGATCGTCGAGGAGCCGCTGGTGCCGGACACGGAGATCCGCGGACTGCTGGCGGCGCCGCACCCGTACGCGGACGAGATGTTCAACCTGGTCCGCGACGCGGACGGGACGCTGAGCCTGCAGTTCGTCACGCTGGTGCCGATCACCGGGCCGGAGGGGGCGTACCTGCGGGACCACGAGACCGGTGAGCTGTTCGAGCTGTGGGAGTCGGCCGGCACCGACCTGCTGGACCTGCGGCGCCCGTCCGCCGCCTGACCCTCCCTGGTGACCGCCCGGTCACCGAACGGTATGGCGCCGTGTCTCTTCTGCCCCTATCGTCAATCCAATGTCAGAAGATCAGCGGCATGTGCGGATAACGCTGTTCTTGCGGCGGGTCCTCAGCGCCGACGCCATGCGCCGGGCGGTCGCCGGTCCCGGCGAGGGCTTCACCGCCCGCGACTGGATCGTCGTCCTGCAGCGCGTACGCAAGGAGGCCAAGGAGGACAACGTCGGGCTGATCGCGGCCGGCGTCGCCTTCTGGGCGATCCTGTCGATCGTGCCGCTGCTCATCGGAGTGATGGCCGTCGCCTCGCTGGTCGCCGGACCGGCGTGGGTCCGCGAACAGCTCGGCCCGCTCGCCGCGGTCCTGCCGCGCCCCGTCGCGCGGTCCCTGACCGACCAGCTGACCGAGGCGGTCAGCGCGATGAGCGGCCAGGGCCGGACGCTGGGCCTGATCATCGGCCTCCTCGGCGTGCTGTGGACCTGCTCCCGCGGCTTCGGCGCGCTCATCAACGGCCTGCACGTCGTGATCGACGCGGAGGACACGCGCAACGTGATCCGCAAACGCGCGACCGCGGTCGGCATGACGGCCGGGGCACTGGTGACGGTGATGGGCGCGCTGTGGCTGGTGGCCTCGGTGCCGAGGATCGGCCTGCACGACGCGGACGTCGTCGTGGGCTTCGCCCTCCGCTGCGCGCTGCTGGCCGTCCTGGCGGTGATCGGCCTGATCCTCCTGTACCGCTACGGCACGGACCGCAACAACGCCGACTGGCACGCGGTCCGCTGGGGCGCGGGCATCGCGATGACGGCCTGGGCCGTGATGTCGGTGGCGCTGGCCGTCTACACCGCCGACACGGGCGGGAGAAGCTCGACGTACGGGACTCTGGCCGGCGCGGCGGCGATCGCGACGTGGCTGTACATGTCGTGCTACATCATCTTGCTGGGCGCCGAGATCAACGTCGAGATCGAACGCCTCCTGACCCACCGCGCCGCCTTCCGCGACGAACCGTCCGAGCCCGGCCCCTCAGCCCCCGACCCCGCCCCTCACCCGGTGACGGAACCCGCAGGGTGACGCCTCATGGATGACCACAGCGCCGGCCGCCCTCGGTTCGTCGCGCAAGCCGCCCACAGCCGTTGGAAGCCTCCGGTCGTGACCGCGTCGGCCAACGGCCGTTTGCCTACAGCTCATACCACTGTCCGAGGCCTGTGACCTCGCCTGTGCGCACGAACTGCTGGACAGCTTCCCAGGCGTGGTCAAGGCGGTGAACGAACTCGGCGGTGAACTCGGCGGGCTCGTCCATCACGGGGACCTGCGTCGATTCCGCGTCTGCTGCGCTCTCGCCGAGTAGTAGGCAGGTGGTCTCGGCGCTCGTGAAGAGGTGGACGACGGCCACCCCGTCCTGAAAGCCCATCGTGAGCACGGGAAAGTCGTCATCGCGCCGGACCTCGAGGTATCCGCGGCCCTGAGCGCGGAGCCACTCGAACCTTTCCACGAGTTCAGCCATGTCCGTTTCAACTTCGGGAGCGGCGAATCGACCGGACGACGGCGATGTTGCACTCCACCAGACGTTCAACGTGCTCCTCCTGGGTTCGGCCCCGCGACGCACGTCTCGCCGGCGCGAGCGGCTCGGCTCTTGCTGGTCTGGAGGGCGGTGTTGAGGTCGTCGGGTAGGGGATCGGCGGCGGATTGGTAGTAGATCACCTGGTCGCGGCGCTTGTCCGAGGGGTGCGCCGGCCACGGTTGGGTGAACACGTACCTGTCCGGGATCGCCTCGCCCGGGTGCTCCCGGTGCCACTTACCGATCTGGTAGGGCACCTCGGGCGTCTTCGCGCCGGGGATGAACGACAACCCTTCGGCCTCGATCGCCTTCTTGTTCGCGTCGGTGAGCAGACCGACGGTGATCTGCGGTTCCAGGCGGCGTTCCCTGGAGAACCCGGGCTCGCGGAACCCGTCACCCTCGTGCGTCTCGAAGTACAGCGTGGTCACGTCGTAGCGCACGAGCGTGGCCGAGCCGAGGCTGGCCTGCTTCGCACACGCGGCCGCCAGCGATTCTCGCCACCCCTCGGCGGCGTAGAGGGCCAGGCGGCGCTTGAGCGTGCGATACGACGTCGGGGCGATCCCGGCCTCGGCCAGCACGCGCAGCGGGTCAAGCTTCGACGTGGGCTCGATGATCCGCGCAAGCACGAGCTGCCGGAACACCTCGTCCCCGCCTGCAGCCTTGGCGAAGCCGAGCACGTCGTAGGCGCCGGACAGCGCGTCCCACAGGTGCCCCATCCGCGACCCAGTGATCGGCAACGGACCACCGGCCTCCGGCGGCGGCTGCAACCCCAGATCCAGCTCATCCTGACCGGCCGTCAGCATCTGCCGGGCCACCGTCTTCAAAAGCTCGAACCGTACGTCGTCGTGCGCGGACCCGACGTGCTCAGTGTCCCGCGAGCCCTTCCGGTCGGAGTACACGATCTGCACCGCACGCGCCCCCGAGGCGGTCTTCACGGTGCGGAGGTGGGCCACCCGGCAACCTTAGAGCACTCGATTAGTGCACAAAACCAGCTACCCACGGCGACGAACCTACAGGTCAGCGCACTGCTACCCCGCTCAGGCCGCAACGGTGTCCCAAGTCGGGTGACGGCGGCCCGGAGGAGCAGGCCGAAGGCCGCGGGCAGGGTGATATGGCCGCGACGGCCCGACTGGTCGTGGCGCCGATGAGAAGGACCAGGCGGTAGGCGCGGATCGCGTGGCGTTCCCCGCCCGAGAGTCCGGCCGTCGGATCCCGGCACTCGCGACAGCGGCGTCCACACCGCGCCAGCCGGGTCGGCCACCTCACCGGCGACGGCCCGCCCGGCACCACAGGTGGCGGCCGAGCACGGCGGGGTCGTCGTGACGGCGCGAAGCCCGGGCGTCATCGGCGTCGCGGTGCTCGTCGCCGGCCGAGAAGGCGGCAGGAGCTGACCGCGGCTCTCGGCCTGATCATCGGTGGGTGTGGGACAGCCCTTGTCTCCCGTACGACACTCTGCCGGTCCGGACGCGACCGTCGCCGACGCGGAACGGCGCGGGCTCCGGCTCGATCCGTGGGCGTGACATCTCCACCGTGACGACGCCCCACATCCGCGACGACACCGCCCATCGCGTACGGAATGTGCCGCTTCCTGACCGGCGCTCGGAACAAGCGGCCACGGCAGGCGCCCGCCGGGCGGCCGGCTCGCGTGTGGGCGGCGATGACGCGGCGCCCGTGGCGCTCCAGGGCCGACACGGTGGTGCCGTGGCGCAGGTCGACGCCGCTCCGCGTACGGACCGGTGCCAGAAAGTGCCGCTCCACCGGGCAGAGCGGGGCGCCGCAGATGGTCCGGACACGCTGCGGCGCGGCGCCCGTTTCCGGGAACCGCGCCGCGGCGGGCCGGTGTCAGCCGGTCAGTTTCTGGATGATCAACTCGCGGGCGCGGCCGGCGTCGGCCTGGCCTCGGGTGGCCTTCATCACGGCGCCGACCAGGGCTCCGGCCGCGGCGACCTTGCCGCCTCGGATCTTCTCGGCGATGTCCGGGTTGCCGGCGATGACCTCGTCGATGACGGTGGACAGCTCACCCTCGTCGCTGACGATCTTCAGCCCGCGCTTCTCCACGACCTCGTCCGGGGTGCCCTCGCCCGCGAGGACGCCGTCGAACACCTGACGGGCCAGCTTGTCGTTCAGCGCGCCCTCGGCGACCAGTGCGCTCACGCGGACGACGTCGGCCGGGGTGACCGGGAGCTCGCTGAGCTCGACGCCCTGCTCGGTGGCGCGGCGGGACAGTTCGTTCATCCACCACTTGCGGGCCGCGGAGGCTTCCGCGCCGGCGCGTACAGTCTCCTCGATGAGGTCGAGCGCGCCCGCGTTGACGATGTCCTGGAGCTCCTTGTCGCTGAGGGACCACTCCGCACGGACCCGCGCGCGGCGGGCCGCGGGGAGTTCGGGCCGGTCGGTCAGCAGCTCGTCGACCCACTCGCGCGGCGGCGCCATCGGCACCAGGTCCGGCTCGGGGAAGTAGCGGTAGTCCTGCGCCTCTTCCTTGCTCCGGCCGCTCGTCGTCGTGCCGGTGTCCTCGTGGAAGTGACGCGTCTCCTGGATCACCCGCTCCCCCGCGTCGAGCACGCCCGCCTGCCGCTCGATCTCGTGGCGTACGGAACGCTCGACCGAGCGCAGGGAGTTGACGTTCTTGGTCTCCGAGCGGGTGCCCCAGACCGAGGAGCCGGCGGGCATGAGCGACACGTTGACGTCGCAGCGCATCGAGCCCTGCTCCATCCGCACGTCGGACACGCCCAGGGCGCGGACCAGCTCGCGCAGTTCGGTGGCGTACGCCCGCGCGACGAGCGGCGCCTTGTCACCGGTGGCGACGATCGGCTTGGTGACGATCTCCACGAGCGGGATGCCGGCGCGGTTGTAGTCGACCAGGGAGTGGTCGGCGCCCTGGATGCGGCCGGTGGCGCCACCGACGTGCAGCGACTTGCCGGTGTCCTCCTCCATGTGGACCCGCTCGATCTCGATGCGGTACGTCTCGCCGTCGACCTCGACGTCGAGGTGGCCGTCGACGCACAGCGGCTCGTCGTACTGCGAGATCTGGAAGTTCTTCGGCATGTCCGGATAGAAGTAGTTCTTCCGGGCGAACCGGCACCACTCCACGATCGAGCAGTTCAGCGCCAGCCCGATCTTGATGATGCCCTCGATGGCGGCCTGGTTCGTCACCGGCAGGGACCCCGGCAGGCCGAGGCAGACCGGGCAGACCTGAGTGTTCGGCGGGGCGCCGAACTCGGTGGAGCAGCCACAGAACATCTTGCTCTTGGTGCCCAGCTCGATGTGGGTCTCGATGCCCAGCACCGGCTCGTACCGGGTCAGCGCCTCGTCGTACGGCACCAGCGTGGTGGTCACTTCACAGCCTCCGTGAGGTCAGGGGCCTGCGCCAGCAGCGGGCCGCCCCAGCGATCCTGCAGGGCCCTCTCCACGGCGGCGGCGACGCGGTAGGTCCGGTCGTCGGCCAGCACGGGCGCCATCACCTGCAGGCCGACCGGCAGGCGATCCTCGTCGGCCAGGCCGCAGGGCACCGAGATCGCGGCGTTGCCGGCGAGGTTCGACGGGATCGTGCACAGGTCGGCGAGGTACATCGCCATCGGGTCGTCGGCCCGCTCGCCGATCGGGAACGCGGTCGTCGGCGTGGTCGGCGACACCAGCACGTCCACCTGCTCGAACGCGGCGTCGAAGTCGCGGGCGATGAGGGTGCGGACCTGCTGGGCCTTGCCGTAGTAGGCGTCGTAGTAGCCGCTGGACAGGGCGTAGGTGCCGAGCATGATGCGGCGCTTGACCTCCGGCCCGAAGCCCTCGGCGCGGGTCAGCGCCATGACCTCCTCGGCCGAGCGGGTGCCGTCGTCGCCGACGCGCAGGCCGTAGCGCATCGCGTCGAACCGGGCCAGGTTGGACGAGCACTCCGACGGCGCGATCAGGTAGTAGGCGGGCAGCGCGTGGCCGAAGTGCGGGCAGGACACCTCGACGACCTTCGCGCCGAGCGACTCGAGCAACTCGACCGCCTCGCGGAAGCGCGCCAGGACGCCCGGCTGGTAGCCCTCGCCGCCGAACTCCTTGACGACCCCGATCCGCAGGCCCTCGACGTCGGCGCGGCGCGCGGCCTCGACCACCGGGGGCACGGGCCGGTCGATCGAGGTGGAGTCCATCGGGTCGTGCCCGGAGAACGCCTCGTGCAGCAGGGCCGCGTCCAGCACCGTACGGGCCATGGGCCCGGGCGTGTCGAGCGAGGAGGCGAACGCGACGACGCCGTACCGGGAGGAGCCGCCGTAGGTCGGCTTCATGCCGACCAGGCCGGTCACCGCGGCGGGCTGACGGATCGAGCCGCCCGTGTCGGTGCCGGTGGCGAGCGGCGCCTCGTACGCGGCGACGGCCGCCGAGGAACCGCCGGAGGAGCCGCCGGGGATCTTCGTCAGGTCCCACGGGTTGTGGGTCGGGCCGAACGCGCTGTTCTCCGTGGAGGAGCCCATCGCGAACTCGTCCATGTTGGTCTTGCCGAGGATGACCAGGCCCGCCTCGCGCAGCCGCGCCGTGATCGTCGCGTCGTACGGCGGCTGCCAGCCCTCAAGGATCTTGGACGAGCAGGTGGTCGGCATGTCCTTGGTGGTGAAGACGTCCTTGTGCGCGATGGGCACGCCCGCGAGCGGGCCGAGCCGCTCACCGGCCGCGCGGCGGGCGTCGACCGCCTGCGCCTGCGCGAGGACGTTGTCCTCGTCGACGTGCAGGAACGCCTTGACGTCGCCGTCGACGGCCCTGATGCGGCCGAGGTGCTCGCGCGCGATCTCCTCCGCCGACGCCTCGCCGGAGGCGAACAGCTCCGCGAGCTCGGCCGCGGTCTTCTTGATGGTGCTCATTGGTCGCTCACCGGCTCCTCACTCGCTCCGCGGATGAGCTGGTGCCTCATCCGTCCACTGCGCTCGGTCCGGCTCATCACGCCTCCTCGTCGAGAATCCGCGGGACCTTGAAGCGCTGCTGCTCGGCGGCCGGAGCGGCGGCGAGCGCCTGTTCGGGCGTGAGGCCCGGCCGCACCTCGTCGGTGCGGAAGACGTTGGTCAGCGGCAGCGCGTGCGAGGTCGGCGGGATGTCCTGCGCCGCGACCTCCTGGACCCGCGCGACGGCGGAGATGATGTCGCCGAGCTGGCCGGCGAGATGGTCGAGCTCGTCCTCGCGGAGGGCCAGCCGGGACAACCGGGCGAGGTGCGCGACCTCGTCGCGGGTGATGGCACCGCCGGACGCTCGCTCTTCGGCGGAGCCCGTGGCGGCGTGCTCATCAGGCATAGGGAAACCGTTTCTGCGATCGATGGATTCGTCTCAATCCTAGAGGGCGTGGCCCCCTGGCACCGACCGGTTTACCCAGCGCTGATCGTCAGCAGGCGGCCTCTTCCGGGGCGGCGAGCTGGTGTGACCGCCCTCGCAGCCAGGCGGTGGCGTCGTCGGCCGTCATCGGCGGCCGGAAATGGTAGCCCTGGGCCGCGTCGCAGCCCATCTTGCGCAGGAGGTCCGCGGTCGCGGCGTCCTCGACGCCCTCGGCGACCGAGCGGAGCCCGAGCGTGCGGACGAGATCCACGATGGACTGCACGATCACCGCGTCGTCACCGGTGTCGCACAGGCGTCCCACGAACGAGGAGTCGATTTTGATCTCTTCGACCGGCAGGCTCCTCAGGCGTACGAGGGAGGAGTAGCCGGTGCCGAAGTCGTCCAGGCTGAGCGGGATGCCGAGCTTGGCGAGCGCGGCGACCGTGTCGGCGGCGTAGGCCGGCTTGGTCATGAGGATCCGCTCGGTTATCTCCAGCTGGAGCGCGTGCGGCGGCACGGCGTGGCGCATCAGACCCGAGGCGATCGTCTCGGTGAGCGTCGAGTCGAGCAGGTCGCGCCCCGAGGCGTTGATCGAGACCTGGACCGGCAGCCCGGCCTGCCACCACTCGGCCACCTGCGCGAGGGCGGCCTCGACCACGAAGCCGGTGATGCCGCGCATGAGGTACGTCTGCTCGGCGATCGGCAGGAACTGGTCGGGGGGCAGCAGGCCCTTGGTCGGATGCCGCCACCGCAGCAGCGCCTCCATACCGGCCGGGCGGTCGTCGTCGAGGAAGATCTTGGGCTGGTAGTGCAGCTCGAGCTCACCGCGGTCGATGGCGCGGCGCAGCTCGCCCTGCCGGCCCAGGCGCTCGGGCGAGTTGCGGTCGCGGTCGGGTGAATAGATCTCCACCCCGGTGCGGTTCTCCTTCGCCACGTACATCGCGACGTCGGCGCGCTGCATCAGGAGTTCGAAGTCGGGCGCGTGGTCGGGGTGGAGCGCGATGCCGACACTGCCGTCGAGGTCGAAGGAGTTGCCGTCGAGACGGACCGGCTCGCCCAGCGCGGCGCGCAGCCGGGCCGCCACCTCGCGGGCGGCGCGCGCGTCGCGTACGGACGGCAGCAGCACCGCGAACTCGTCGCCGCCGAGCCGCGCGACCAGGTCGCCGGGCCGGACGCTGTGCGTCAGCCGGTGCGCGACCAGTTGCAGGAGACGGTCGCCGGTGGGGTGGCCGAGCGTGTCGTTGACCTCCTTGAAACGGTCGAGGTCCAGCAGGAACAGGCCGACCCGCTGCTGCGGCTCCTCGTCGGCCCCCCGGCCCTGGGCCGCCCGCCGCTCGGCCCGGTGGCGCGCCTCGGCGAGCGCCTCCTCGGTACGGACGATCAGCAGCTTGCGGTTGGGCAGGCCGGTCAGGGCGTCGTGCATGGCCTGGTGCTCGCGGCTGACCGAGACCGAGGCGTTGAGGTAGACGGCGATGAACGGCAGCACGAACAGCGGCATGAACGCGGCCGACCGGCTCATCGCCACCGCGACGAGGGGCGCCAGCCCGAGCAGCGCGGCGTTGACGAGCAGCTGGAGCCCGAGGTTCCAGCGCATCGCCTTCAGCATCGAGCCGCGCTCGTGGAACGCGATCGCCCCGTTGACCAGCACGGAGTTGACGAGGAAGTACGCCGTGCCGGCGAGCGCCATCGGCACCAGGTCGGCTCCGTCGGGGATCCACACGTGACTCGGCGAGGCCGTGATGCCGAAGGCCAGCAGGGTCAGGCCGGCCGCGGTGAAGCTCAGGGTGTACTGGCCGACGTTGAAGACGGTGCGGTGCAGCGCACGGCGGCGCAGGACGCCGGTGGCCGCGGCCGCGAACGCATGGAACAACAGGGCCGTGGGCAGGCCCGCGTAGATCATGGTCGCGAACGTGAAGGTGGTCGAGATCGTGGCGCCGGTCGTCTCCGTGGCGCCCGGCGTGACGATCGGCTTGAGCTCGCCGAGCACGATCAGGCAGGCGAGAATCCAGAAGAGCGGGTTACGGACCAGCTCCTGGACGTCGACGCCGCGAAGGAAGGCGACCGAGGCGGCGAGCGCCGCGATGCCGGCCGAAGTGACACTGACGACGTAGACCCACAGCGGCGATCCGCGCCGAGGGACCGTGTCTCGCGTGTTGTTCGGGTCCTTCATCACGTCCTCGAGGGGTTACACCAAACGCTCCGCTTTCGATGTCTGCGGTGGTGTTTGGACGGACACAGGTTGTGTTGAGGGGAGACTACGACGTTCGGGCAACTTCGCGAAACCGGTTGGGCACGTTCTGTTACGTCCGAAATCTAGGGGTCCACGGTACGACAGTGATCGAACGATACCGTACGGTATGTTGTCGCAGGTCAGAAAGCGACGAACGGCCGCCGTCACTCCTCAGACGCGACCGCCACCTCCCTGGCCGCATCCGGCCCCTTTTCCAGCAGAACGCCGAAGCCGGCCTCGTCTAGAAGAGATACGCCCAGCTTGACTGCCTTGTCGTATTTGGACCCTGGGCTGTCGCCGAACACCACAAAGCCGGTCTTTTTCGACACCGAACTCGACACCTTGCCGCCGAGGTTCTGCACGGCGGCGGTCGCGGAGTCGCGGCTGTAGCCGTCGAGCGAGCCGGTGATCACCACGCTGACGCCCTCGAGGGGCCGCGGACCGTCGCCGCCCTCGTCCTGCATGCGCACCCCGGCCCGGCGCCACTTGTCCAGGATCTCCTGGTGCCACTCCTCCTGGAACCAGTCCTTGACCGAGGCCGCGATCGTCGGGCCGACGTCCTCGACCGCCGTCAGCTCCTCCTCGGAGGCCTCGATGATGCGGTCCATCGACCGGAACTCCCGCGCCAGTGCCTGCGCCGCCGTCGGCCCGACGTGCCGGATCGACAGGGCGACCAGGACCCGCCACAGCGGCTGCTCCTTGGCCTTCTCCAGCTCCTCGAACAGCTTTTCCACGGTCTTCTTCGGCTCACCGGCCTTGTTGGCGAAGAAGGTGACGACCTTCTCCTCCCCCGTGTTCGGGTCGATCTTGGGCAGGCCGGTGCGCTGCTCGCGGACGACGCTCTTGATCGGGAGGAGCTGCTCGACCGTCAGGTGGAACAGGTCACCCTCGTTCTTGACCGGGGGGTCCTCGGGCTCCAGCGGCTGCGTGAGCGCGGTCGCGGCGACGTAGCCGAGCGCCTCGATGTCGAAGGCGCCGCGCCCGGCGACGAAGTAGAGGCGCTCGCGGAGCTGGGCCGGGCAGGTGCGGGCGTTCGGGCAGCGGATGTCGACGTCGCCCTCCTTCTGGGCCCGCAGCTCGGTGCCGCACTCGGGGCAGTGCGTCGGCATCTCGAACTCACGCTCGGTGCCGTCGCGCAGGTCGCTCACGGGCCCGACGATCTCGGGGATGACGTCGCCGGCCTTGCGCAGCACGACCATGTCGCCGATCTTGACGCCCTTGCGCCGGACCTCGTCGGCGTTGTGCAGCGTCGCGTACGCGACGGTCGAGCCGGCCACCTTGATCGGCTCCATCACGCCGTACGGCGTCACCCGCCCGGTGCGGCCGACGCCGACCCGGATGTCGAGGAGCCGCGTGTTGACCTCCTGCGGGGGGTACTTGAACGCGATCGCCCAGCGCGGCCACCGGCTCGTGGACCCCAGCCGCCGCTGGAGCGCGAGCTGGTCGACCTTGACCACCACGCCGTCGATCTCGTACGCGGGCTCGTGCCGGTGCTCGCCGTAGTGCTCGATGTACTCGCGGACCTGGTCGAGGCCGTCGACCACGGTGTAGCGGTCGCTCACCGGCAGCCCGAACCCGCGCATCAGCTCGTACGCCTCGGACTGGCTCCGCGGCTGCTTTCCGCCGTTCCACGTGCCGAAGCCGTGGACGATCATGTCGAGCGGACGCCGCGCGGTGACGCGCGGGTCCTTCTGCCGCAGCGAGCCGGCCGCGCCGTTGCGCGGGTTGGCGAACGGCGCCCGGCCGGCCTCGACCAGGCTCTCGTTGAGCTTCTCGAACGCCTCGACCGGCAGGTAGACCTCGCCGCGCACCTCGAGCAGCTCGGGCACGTCGTCGCCGCTCAGCTGGGTCGGCACGCTGTCGATGGTGCGGATGTTGTTGGTGATGTCCTCGCCCGTGCGGCCGTCGCCGCGCGTCGCGCCGCGTACGAGCCGGCCGTTCTCGTACGTCAGGTTGACCGCCAGCCCGTCGATCTTCAACTCGCACAGGAAGGAGGCGAGCGTGCCGACCTCCTTCTCCGCGCGCGTCACCCAGGCGCTCAGGTCGTCGGTGTTGAAGGCGTTGTCGAGACTCTGCATCCGCTCCAGATGCTCGACGGTCTCGAAGTCGGTGGTGATCGGCGCGCCGACCTTCTGGGTCGGCGAGTCGGGCGTGACCAGCTCGGGATGCTCGTCCTCCAGCGCGCGGATGTCCCGCATCAGGCGGTCGTACTCCGCGTCGCTGATGGTCGGCGAGTCGAGGACGTAGTAACGGTAGTTGGCCTCGTCGAGCTCCTGGGTCAGCTCGCCGTGCCGCT
Organism: Actinoallomurus sp. CA-142502; assembly: GCF_050936355.1. Taxonomy (NCBI): domain Bacteria; kingdom Bacillati; phylum Actinomycetota; class Actinomycetes; order Streptosporangiales; family Thermomonosporaceae; genus Actinoallomurus; species Actinoallomurus sp. CA-142502. Next base: position 3,127,056 of record NZ_JBNJMY010000001.1, on the reverse strand, counting down.
GCCGGGCCTCGTCGGGTACGGATGTCGCCACGTCTGTCTCCCTGCCGTGCGGGTGCCGCTGAGAGATAGTCTCTCGCGTGGCTGTGACAGTTTGACCTGCGGCTCGCCCGTCGCCGGGCTCGTTCACCGGCGAAAGCGGCGTCAGGGAGCGGGGAGCACGCGGAAACCGCCGTCGACGGGGATGCGGACGCCGGTCGTCGCTTGGAAGTCCCCGCCGACGACCGCCGCGATCACCTTCGCCACGTCCTCGGGTTCGAGCATGCGGCGCAACACCGAACGCTCGGCGCGGGCCTTCTCCATCTCCGGCGTCAGGTGAGCCGTGGCGTCGGTACGCACCGCGCCGGGCGCCACGACGTTCACCCCGATCCCGTACGGGCCGGCCTCGGCGGCGACGTGCCGCGCGAAGGCGTCGAGCGCCGCCTTGGCTGTGGCGTGCGCGATCGCGCCGGGACTGGTGCCGTCGGCGCTGAGGCTGGAGACGTAGATGATCCGGCCGCTCCCCTGCCCGCGCATCACGGTCATCACGCGCTTGGTCAGGTGGAAGACGGCGGCCATCTCGCCCTCCACCTTGCCGATGAAGTCGTCCCAGGTCATGGCGTCGAGCGACGCGAACGGCGGGTTGATGTTGGCGTTGCAGACGAGCGCGTCGACGGTGTCACGGCTCCGTACGAGGGCGGCGACCTGCTCCGGATCGCGGACGTCGGCCCGGACGGGCTCCGCCGTGCCGCCTTCCCGCGTGATGTCCTCGGCGACCTTCTCGGCGCTCGCCGCGTCGCCGCGGTAGTTGACGACGACGTGGTAGCCGCGGCGTCCCAGCTCTCTGGCCGTCGCGGCACCGATCCCCCGGCCGCCGCCGGTGATGAGGGCGGTCTTCGACACTTCATCCTCCTCTTTTCCTTGCCTGCGGGGGCTCACGGTAGAGGTGCGCGCTAACCCCTGGTAAGTACATACCCTGAGGTAAGCTCCGTACGTCGGAGACGGCTCGCAGGATGGAGCGAGTGGTGGGTGACGTGTTTCACAGGGACTGCCCGGCGCGCATGGTGCTCGACCACGTCACCAGCCGGTGGGGCGTGCTGATCCTCACCGCCCTGCGCGAAGGCGACCTGCGCTTCTCCGAGCTGCGCGAGAAGATCGAGGGCATCAGCGAGAAGATGCTGTCCCAGACCCTGCGCATGCTGGTGAGGGACGGCCTGGTGTCCCGCGCGGTCGAGCCGTCCACCCCGCCGAAGGTGACCTACGGCCTGACGACACTGGGCAAGGGCATCACCGAGCCCCTGGAGGGCCTGTCCGGCTGGATCCGCGACCACGCCCCGGACATCCTCGCCGCCCAGGCATCCTTCGACGCCGCGGGCCGTGACTAGAACCGCACGATCTTCACGGTTCGGTGCAGTCTCTCGCTCCCCCGAGCCTGCTGCCCCTCGCCGAGCGAGATCCTCAGATTTCGAAGGCCGGTGAGCGGGGCGAGGTCCACGTCAACGGCCGCCCCTTGCAACAGGAGCTGGCGCAGGGCGGACAGGCCCGCGAGCGGTGACAAATCACGGATCGACGGACCCGAGAGACCAAGCATCTTCAGCTTGCCGAGTCCGCTCAACGGACTGAGATCCGTAAGGCGGGGACAGTCCAGTAGTTGCAGAGAGCTGAGCGGCAGGCGCGCGATCCCCGCGAGGTCGGTCACCCGCTCTTCGGCACGTACATCCAGGTGCGTCAGCTTTGGATGGTAGCCAGCGACCTCGTGCCAGTACCGGTCGCCGAGGCGAGCGCCCTCCAGGTACAGCAGGTCCAGCTCGCGGAATGGTTTCAGCACGTCGTCGGTCAGGCTTTGGCAGCCTTGAAGGCTCAGATCAAGCAGTCCTGGCTGCGCCACGAGGTGCGAGAAGTCGTGTTGCTCATCCAGTCCGCTCAATCCCAGCCCTCTGAGACGCGGCAGCAGTGACAGGAAGCCGAGGTCAACGCCGAGGCGGTCTGGATAGAGATAAAGAACCTTCAGCGCGGGGAACGCCGTGAGCGGTGACATGTCGTCGACCGTCCCCTCAACGCTCAGCCAGATCGCTTCGAGACTGGGATGCTCGGCCAACAGGGGTAGGGCTTCCGATGACACGTGGGCCTGCACCTGCTTCAGTGCCGGGACTCCGGCCAGCGAATCCAAAGCGACCCCTGGCGGCAGCGACGCCGCCAACCAGGTGAGATGGCGAAGCGGACCGAGCGCGGGCAGAAGCCGAGGATTTCTGATCCTCAGCTTTCCCTCAAGCAGCGGCGCGTCGGCGAGAACGCGTTCGGCGTACTCTCCCGGCTCGAAGTAGTCCCACGCGGTGACCAGCTCCTCCTGGACCCTGGGCCTCGGATCGGTCGCGTAATGCGACAAGATCTCCAGGGCGCGCGGGCCGTTGACCAGCCAGGCCGTCCGTACCGTGGCGACCGCCTGGGCCTCCGGCAACCCTTCCAGCGACTCCGGGAGGCGCCGCAGGATCTCCTCGCCCGCCGAGGCGAGGCGGCGGGCCTCCGCGGCGTTCCTCGGTGGGATCAGGCGGGACACGCAGCGTTCCACGCGGTCCTTTGACTCGCGGGGTACGTCCGGGATGGTCTCCAGGCACGCGGCGACCAGCATCCGCAGGCGGTGGCCGTACCTCGGTTCCGCCTCGGCGCGGTCGAGGAGGCCCGTCAGGAGTTCGCGGCGCAGTGGGCCGTTGGCGTGGCCGGCCGCCATCAGGACCGTCTCGCGCCACTGGTCCAGGTGGGCCTTGGTGACGAGCGTCTCAATGTCGGCGTCGTCGGCCGCCTGACGGGCGGCGAGGTACTCCTGGACCGTGCGGTGCACGAAGTCGATCCGGCCCGGTACCGGCTCGCGGATCACGCCGCTGCGCTGGATCAGGTAGTCCAGGATCTCCTCGGCCGTCGCGGCGACGCGTGGCATGGCCTCCGCCCTGGCCTCGACGCGTCGCAGGGCCGTGGTCCTGGACAGTTCGGCGCGGCCGAGGACGGTGAGGCGCCAGGCCAGTTCCTGGAGCAGCCGTTCCTTCTGCTCGCGTTCGAGCACGATGCCGGGGTGGCTGCGGATGCCGCGTTCGACGTCCCGGCGCTCCAGCAGCAGGTCGAGGACCGCGCGGTACAGGCCCATGCGGTCGCGCGGAAGATGGGTCACGCGGTCGAGGTTGAGGGCGCACAGCATCGCGGCGAGCAGCGGCGTCGTCGCCAGCGCGCGCAGGTGGGGGCCGCCCTCCAGCCGGGCGAGCAGGCCGCCCTCGTACGCGGGCAGGTCCTCCGGGGCGCACGGCAGGTTCCCCGCGTGGCGGACCGCCTCGTGCCACTGCCTCACGAGTTCGCGCAGGTTGTCCGGGGTCATCGGCTCCAGCATCACCGGCCGGAAGCCCTCCCCGGTCAGCCAGCGGCTGTCCGCCGCCGCCGGGCGGGACGTGATGATGGTCCGTACGCTCGGGTAGACGTCGAGGAGCTCGCGCAGCCAGCGCCGGAGCGTCTCCCGGCGGCCGTACGGCACCTCGTCGACGCCGTCGATCAGCAGGATCCCCCGGCCGGTGTCGAGGACGCGGTGCGCCCATCCGGCGGGCGCCAGCCCGCCGAGCGGCCCGGCGACGAGGTCCTCCGGCTGCGGCAGGGGTCCGTCGCTCCAGCTGCGGAGTTTGATCAGGAACGGGACGCGCCCGTTCCAGTCCCGCAGGTCGCCGGTGAACGCGCCGCGGGCCGCCGTCACCGCGATCCAGCCCAGTAACGTGCTCTTGCCCGACCCCGCCTGGCCGCGCAGGAGCGTACGGGACGAGCGGGCGAGCATCGACTCGGCCGGCGCGGTCGACGGCTCCCGGTCCGCGCGGTCCCCGGTGAGCGCGGCCATCTTCAGCGGGCCGCCGTCGTCGCGTACGCGGTCCTCTGCGGTCGCGGTGAGGCTGATGTAGGCGACGCTCAGGGTGGCGCGGGGACGGTAGTTCTCCACGCGGAGGCCGAACAGCTCGATCTCGTCGAGCGTGCGGCCGAGATGTTCGAGGTACCGGCGCTCGAACTCCGCGTCGTCCCGGGTGCCGGACGGGGCGTCGAGCGACCGGGCCGGGATCCGGTCGAGCGCGACCGCGATCCGGTCGCCCAGATCCGACAGGCGTGCCAGCGTCTCGGCGAGCGCGCGCGGCGTGAACTCGGCGAGGCCGAGCACGATGCGGACCAGGCAGTCGCAGCACTCGTCGAGCGCGACGTCGTACAGGCGCGTGGCCGCCTCGCCGAGCTGTCCCGCCGGGGCGGGTACCAGCGCGCGGACACGCCGGGCGAGCTTCACCGGGTCCGCGTCGGCCGCGAAGAGCGTCTCGTCGGACAGGTCCATCATGCCCAGCGCGCGCTCCGCCTCGGCCAGCGCCGCGGCGCGGTCCTCGTCGGACAGGCCGCCGTACTCCTGCTCGATCAACGGCGTCAGGCGGCGCTCCACCGAGTCGGCGATGTCCGCGAGCTGCCGTTCGACCTTCCGGCGGGCGAAGCGGTCCGGGAACGACACCCTGATCAGCTCGGTCAGGTCCTTGCCGCGGTCGGAGTCGGCGGCGCGGGCGGCCAGCCACTCGCGGCCGGCGCGCCTGGCGACCGTCCGGCCGGCGGCGGCAGCGGCCACTTCGAGTCCCGTCATCTTCGCCCCCGGGCGCCGATTCGCGACGACACTCCGAAATCGACGCCTGCGACGGGGGCGTTACCCGTCCTCGGAGGTCTCCAGGAGGACGCGGGCGGCCTCACGGCAGTGCTTCAGGGCCGTTCGGGCGTACGCCGGGGTGGCGCCGGCCAGGCCGCACGACGGGGTGACCACCACGGCCTCGGCCAGGGACTTCGGGGAGAAGCCCAGGCGGCGCCACAGCTCACGTACCCGCGCCACCGAGCGCTCCGGCTTCGGCAGCCTCGCGTCGGTGCCCGGGATCACGCCCAGCAGGAAACCGGTGCCCGCCTCCACGGCCTCGCCGATGGCCTCCTCGTCGCGGAGCAGGGACGCGTCCACCGACACGGCCTTCGCACCGGCGGCGCGCAGCAGGCCGTACGGGACACGCGGGGCGCAGCAGTGGACGATCGGGAACGCCTCCACGCGCTCGATGACCCGGCGCAACGTGTCCTCGGCGATCGGCGCCTCGACCGAGCGGATGCGGGAGAAGCCGCTCGCGGTCGGCACCGTTCCGGCCAGGACGCCCGGCAGCGACGGCTCGTCGAACTGGACGAGCAGGTCGGCGCGCGGCAGCCGGCGGCGTACGTCGCGTACGTGCGCGGCCACGCCCTCGGCCAGGGACGCCGCCAGGTCACGCACGGCGCCCGGGTCGGCGAGCGCGCGCTCGCCGCTGCGCACCTCGATCGACGCGGCGAGCGTCCACGGCCCGGTCACCTGGATCTTGAACGGGCCCGCCACGTCGCCGGCCTGCTCTTCGAGCGTGTCCAGGTCCTGGGCGAGGAGGCCGTGCGTACGTGAGGCGTCGCGGCCGGGGCGGTCGGCGAATCGCCAGCCGGACGGCTGTACCGCGACGGCGAGGTCGACGAGCAGCCCGGCGGTACGGCCGATCATGTCGGCGCCGGGGCCACGCGACGGCAGCTCGGGCAGGTGCGGCAGGTCCGGCAGCTCGCCGAGGACGACCCGCAGGGTCTCCGCGGGGTCCGTGCCGGGGTAGGAACCGACGCCCGTGGCGGCGCCGGCGGCCCAGGGAAAGTTCACAGCGTGAGCCTAGTGCGGCCTCAGATGAGCTCGGCCATCCGGTCGAGGCGGCGGAACGTCTCGTCGGCCGGCTCGGTCGGCAGGAAGAAGAGGATCTCGTCCACGCCCGCGGAGGTGAGCTGCTCCACCGCGTCCGGTTCGGACCGGGCCGCGTAGGCGACGACCGGCACGTGCCGTCCGGCGCGGGCGCGCAGGTCGGCGATGGCCCCGGCCAGGACTCCGTCGCGGTCGCGGCCGGCCACGGGCATCCAGCCGTCCCCGTACTCCACCACCCGGTCGAGCGTCTTCGGCCCCCAGCCGCCGACGAGGACGGGCGGCCGGCGTACGGGCTTGGGCCAGGAGAAGATCGGGTCGAAGTCGACGAACTCGCCGTGGAACTCGGCCTGGTCGTTCGCCCAGATCTCCTTCACCGCGAGGACGTATTCCCGCATGCGCGCCATCCGGGTCTTCGGGTCGGTGCCGTGGTGGAGCATCTCCTCGCGGTTCCAGCCCGCGCCGATGCCCAGGACGGCGCGGCCGCCGGTGACCAGGTCGAGTGAGGCGGTCTCCTTGGCGAGCAGGATCGGGTCGCGCTGGTTGATCAGGGCGATGCCCGTACCCAGCTCCAGGCGCTCGGTGACGACCCCGGCGGCGGTCAGGGCGACGAACGGGTCCAGCGTCCGGTAGTACTGCCGCGGCAGGTCGCCGCCCCCGGGGTACGGGGTGGCGCGGGCGACCGGGACATGCGTGTGCTCGGCCAGGTAGAGCGAGGCGAAACCGCGCTCCTCCAGGGCGGGACCGAGCACGGACGGCGCGATCCCCTCATCGGTCACGAACGTCGACACGCCGAATCTCATACTGCTCACGAACGCCCTTTACCCGCCACGGCGGGCGGATCACGCCGGGGAGTGCTCCGCGACCGCGATCGTGGCCGAGCCCAGGACCCGGTCCCCCGCGTACAGGACCGCGGCCTGGCCCGCGGCGACTCCGCGCGCCGGGCGGTCGAGGGTCACGCGGAGCAGGTCGCCGTCGAGCCGGGCGGTGCAGTCGTACACCTCGCCGTGCGCCCGCAGCTGGACCCGGCAGGCGAGCGGCTCATCCGGCGGCGACGCCAGCCACACCGGACGCTCGGCGACGATCTCGTGGACGTCGAGCGCCTCACGCGGGCCGACCGTCACGGTGTTGGTCACCGGCGAGATGTCCAGGACGTAGCGCGGCCGCCCGTCCGGCGCGGGCCGGCCGAGCCGCAGGCCGTGCCGCTGGCCGATCGTGTACGCGTACGCGCCGTCGTGCTCGCCCAGGACCTCGCCGGACGTGTCGACGATCGGGCCCTTCTCCGCGCCGAGGCGTTCGGCCAGGAACCCGCGGGTGTCGCCGTCGGCGATGAAGCAGATGTCGTGGCTGTCGGGCTTGTCGGCGACGGCCAGGCCACGCCGGTCGGCCTCGCGGCGCACCTCCGCCTTGGTCGTGTCGCCCAGCGGGAACATCGCGTGCGCGAGCTGCTCCTTCGTACAGACCGCCAGGACGTACGACTGGTCCTTGGCGAGGTCGACGCTGCGCCGCAGCACACCGTCGTCCAGCCGCGCGTGGTGCCCGGTGCAGACCGCGTCGAACCCGAGGGCGAGCGCGCGGTCCAGCAGCGCGGAGAACTTGATCTTCTCGTTGCAGCGCAGGCACGGGTTGGGCGTACGGCCCGCGGCGTACTCACTGACGAAGTCCTGCACCACGTCGCGGTCGAAGCGCTCGGCCATGTCCCAGACGTAGAACGGGATGCCGATCACGTCGGCGGCGCGCCGCGCGTCGCGGGCGTCCTCGAGGGTGCAGCAGCCGCGGGCGCCCGTACGGTAGGACTTGGGGTTGGCCGACAGTGCGAGGTGGACGCCGGTCACCTCGTGGCCGGCCTCGGCGGCCCGTGCGGCGGCCACGGCGGAGTCGACCCCGCCCGACATGGCGGCGAGTACGCGAAGAGTCATGACGTCATCGAGGGTACGCACCCGAGGCCGCTGAGGGAAAACGCGCCCGCCCACGCGCGAGGCCGCCCGCACGCGAATACGATTGGCGACACTGTGACTCCTCCGCTCCGTGAAGGGAACGGCTTCTCGCTAAGCCGCTCCCGCAGCCTTGCGAAGGGCAAGCCCTGCCCTCAAGATGTTGATCGCCGCGTTCACGTCGGCGTGCGCGGTGTGCCCGCACGCCGTACAGGCGAACTGGGCCTGGGTGGGGCGGTTCTCCTTCGCGCGGTGCCCGCATCGGGCACACGTGCGGGAGGTGTTGGCGGGGTTCACTGCGATCAGCTCACGACCGGCGCTTTCAGCCTTGTGCGTGAGGATCGTCAGGAAACCCCCCCAACCCGCGTCGAGTATCGAGCGATTCAATCCGGCCTTGGCCGCAACGTTGCGGCCCGGCGCTTCGAGGGTTCCGGAGGCCGATCGGGTCATATTCGCGATCCGCAGGTCTTCATGCACGATCATGTCGTAACCGCGGACCAGCGCGAGGGCCGCTTTATGCGCGCCGTCCAAGCGCTGGCGGCGCACCTTGGTATGCAGCGCGACGACACGGGCTACAGCCTTGTGGCGGCGCTTGGAGCCGCGTTTCTTCCGCGCCAACGCCTGCTGGGCCGCCGCGAGACGGCCTGCGGACGCGGCCAGGTGGCGCGGGTTCACCAGGTGTTCTCCACCGCTGGTTGTAACGAGCGAGGCGACGCCCATGTCAATACCGGCCGCCGCACCTGTGGCGGGCAAAGGCCCGGCGGGCACGTCGTCGCACGACAACACCACGTACCAGCGGGAACCCTCCCGCTTGACACTGATCGTCTTGACCCGGCCGGCTACCGGCCGGTGCTGGTGGACCCGGACATGTCCGATGCCCTGAAGGCGAACGAACGTCGCCGCGCGATGCTCGGGCTGGGAATCCCAGCGGCAGCCGTCCCCGTCCTTGGGCCACTCCACGGTGTCGAACCAGCCGCGTCCTTTGAAACGGGGGAATCCCGGCTTGCGCCCAGCCTTCAAGCGAAGGAAGAAAGCGGTGAACGCCTTGTCAAGGCGGCGCAGGGTGGCCTGCTGGGAGGAGAACGACCATCGGCCCTGACCGGCGGGGTCGTCGGCGCGGATGTGCTTCAACTCCGCGGACTGATCGCCGTACCGCACCCTCACGCCGGCCTTGCGGTAGGCGGTACGCCGATGCTCCAAAGCCGCGTTGTACAGCTCTCGGTGGTCCTGCAGGCATGCCGACAATGCGACGTTCTGCCTGCTGGTAGGACGCATCAGGAACTTGTAGGACCTACGCACGACCACCGCCCACGAACGCTCGCTCGTACGCCTTGGCGCGGATCGACTCCTCCAGACGGGCCCTCACCCGCCCGCCGAGAACCGGGTGGCGGTAATTCGGCCACCCCACGTGGTATCCGAGGCCATACGCCGAGCGGAGGGCTGTGCGTACCTGACAGGTCACACGACCGTCATAACAGTCCCATGAATTTGATGTTCAGCAAAGGGAGCAACCCGCCGTGACTCAAGAAGGAAGAAAACCAGCCAAGGACGGCATTTCCCGCTCGCCTAAAGGCGACGGCCCCTTGCCGAGGCACTGATGGGAATCTTCCGTCGCTCATCCGACGCGCCCGCGCCGTACGTCGAAGCCATCGCCCGTTTCTGGGAGTGGTGGCCGCAGGCCCGCCGGCGTCTGGACGAAGGGGTGCCGGCCGACATCGCCGATGAGATGTCCGCGCACGTCGAGGCGATGCACGCCGACCTCGAATGGGAGATCGGCCCCGGGCCCAGCCTCACCGTGAGCGGCGGCGGCGTGGACGAACTGCGCGGCATCGCCGAACGCTGGCGGCTCGGCGCGCCCGGCGATGACAACTGGAAGTACCGCGCCGCGCGGCCCGCCGACCCGGCGATGCTCACCGGCAAGCTCCAGCTCGACGACCACGAGTTCGACCTGGACTACGTACGGATGGGCCTGCGCGCCGACTCCTCGCGGGCCCGCGTCGACGTGGTCGCCTACCACCCCGACTTCCTGTTCGTACCGGAGGAGACCCAACTGGCGCTCACCCACCGGGTGCTCGACTGGGCGCTGGGCGAGGACGACGTCGCGCGGTGGATCGGCGAGGTCACGGCGGCCGAGGAGGAGCCCATGGACGCGCTGCCGGCGAGCATGCTGCCGCCGGTGGTGGAGCAGATCGCCGCGCCGTTCGGCGAGCCGGCGTGGCTGGTCGGCGAGGGCCGCACGCCCCTGGGGCACGCGGCGCGCGTCGCCGTGCGCTTCCCCCTGCACCGGCAGGACTATCCGCTGTGCGACGTGTACGTCGCGGTGACCCTGCCGTACGCCAGCGCCAACCCCGACCGGCTGCCGGTCGAGCCGTCGGCCTCGACGCTGCGACGCTTCGAGGAGGCGGTGGAGGCGATGGGCCCGCGAGCGGTCCTGGCGGCCCACGAGACCGGCGACGGGCGCCGGGTGCTGCACGTGTACGCCGACCCGGACTCGGGCGCGGTCGCGGAGCTGGACCAGCTCGCCGCCGCCTGGTCGGAGGGCCGCGCCAAGGTCACGTCCCAGTCCGACCCCGCCTGGTCCGCGCTCGCCCCGTACCGCCCCTGACCACCGGCCCGCGATTCACGTTGACCCGCCTCGTCGCCTAGCTTAGCTAGGGCGTGTTTCAGAAGTACCGTCGTCAGTCGCCGTTGAAAAGAAGGTAGCGGTGCGGTTCGCGCTCGATTCGGCCGGTCAGCTCGATGATCTCCTGGGCGGCTTGAGCCTCGCCGTCCGATGTCTCTTCTGCGAGCCTGTGAAGCTCAGGGATCACGAGTCGCATCTGTGATCGGTTGAATACCGTGTCATCGTGGGGATCGACGCCGCCGAGCATCGGCAGGTCCAGATGCCGTGCGCGTTCACACAATCCGTCGATCGCTGGGTGGGTGCAGGTTGCTTCGACAGCGCCGGTAAACGTCCGTATCTGCACGCTGATCCCCATGCGGAGCACCATAGCGCCGACGTTTTGGCCTGGTCAGAGTCGAGCCGGTTGATCGCGCACTCCACCGCGTGGCGCTGATCATCTCGGAGGCGGATCACTCAGATGATCAACTTCTGAAACAGGCCCTGGACGAGTGATCCTTTTGATGCGTCACCGCTTGTGGACGACGCGCCGGAGACAGGTGTAGCCACTGGCGGGCTTCTCCTGTGAGCAGAGAGTTCTCCTGTCAGAAGAACCCGGGAAACGAACACCCGCCTCCGCCCGGTCCGACCGTCCGGTTCTCCCAGCGCCGTGATTACGCCTGCCGCCGGCGGTGTCAGACGGCGCCGGCGCGGCGGGCGCGTTCGACGACCGGGGCGATCTCCTTGGCGGTGGCGTCCACGTCCGCCCGGGTCGAGGTGTGGCCCAAGGAGAACCTCAGCGATCCCCGCGCGCGGGCCAGGTCGGCGCCCATGGCCAGCAGTACGTGGCTGGGCTCGGCGACGCCCGCCGAGCAGGCCGAGCCCGTGGAGCACTCGATGCCGCGGGCGTCCAGCAGCATCAGCAGCGCGTCGCCCTCGCAGCCCGGGAAGGAGAAGTGCGCGTTGCCGGGCAGGCGGTGGACCGGATCGCCGTTGAGGACGGCGTCCGGGACCTCCGCGCGGACGCGTGAGATCAGCTCGTCGCGCAGGCCGGCCAGGCGTGCCGCCTCGCTGTCGCGGCGGGACACCGAGGTGCTGACGGCGGCGGCGAAGCCCGCGATCGCCGGGGCGTCGAGCGTGCCGGAGCGCACGTCACGCTCCTGACCGCCGCCGTGCAGGACGGGGACCGGGTCCAGGCCCTTGGCCAGCAGCAGCGCGCCGACGCCGACTGGGCCGCCGATCTTGTGCCCGGTGATCGTCATGGCGTCCGTGGTGAACCGGACCGGCAGCTGCGCGGTGGCCTGGACCGCGTCGGTGTGGAACGGGATGCCGTGCTCGCGGGCGATCGCGGCCAGCTCGTCGACCGGCTGGACGGTGCCGACCTCGTTGTTGACCCACATCACGCTGACGACGGCGACCGAACCCGGGTCGCGCTCGATGACGGCGCGCAGCGTCTCGGGCAGCACCCGGCCGTGCTCGTCGACCGGGAGGGTCTCGACGACCGCGCCCTCGCGTTCGGCCAGCCAGTCGGCGGAGTCGAGGACGGCGTGGTGCTCGATCGCGCTGATGAGCACGCGGTTGCGGGCGGGGTCGACGCCGCGGCGCACCCAGAAGATGCCCTTGAGGGCCAGGTTGTCGGCCTCGGTGCCCCCGCTGGTGAAGACGACCTCGCTGGGCCGCGCGCCCATCGCCTCGGCGATGATCTCGCGCGACTCCTCGACGACACGCCGGGCCCGGCGGCCGGAGGCGTGCAGTGACGATGGGTTCCCGACCTGCGCGAACTCGGCGGTCATCGCCTCGATCGCCTCGGGCAGCATCGGCGTGGTCGCCGCGTGATCCAGGTACACCATGGCGGCATCAGCCTATCGGCGCGCGTCCCACGGGGCGACGGCGCGGTCTGGCCGTACGAGGTCATCCGGATCTTCCCCCTTCTGGGAAGAAAAGCGCCGTCTTTCCGGTTTGGCCAACTGTACCGTCCGGACGGTATAGTTAGGAACGCCATGAGACGAGACGCCCTCCTCGACGCCGCCGAGGCCCTGCTCTGCGAGCAGGGCACGCAGGCGCTCACCCTCGCCGCGGTCGCCGACCGCGCCGGGGTCAGCAAGGGCGGGCTGCTGTATCACTTCCACACCAAGGAAGCGCTGATCAGAGGTCTCGTCGAACGACTCATCGAGGAGTTCGACGCGCTCATAGCGTCGTTCGACACCGGCGGCCCCGGGGCGTACACGCGGGCCTTCGTCGAGGCGAACCTGGCCGTGGTCATGGACCGCGACCAGTCACGGCTGCTGCGACGATGGGCGACGGTGAGCGCGGCCGCCGCCGACCCGGGACTGCTCGCCGAGATCCGCGAGGCGATGCATCGCTGGCACGACCGCGATCCGGCGGACGATCCCGATCCCGTCGCCGCGCGAATAGCGCGGCTCGCCGCCGAGGGGCTCTGGGAGGTCGCCATGCACGACCCCGGCCTCTACGACGAGACGCAGCTCGAAGAGCTGCGCACCCGGCTGCTGGACCTGCTCTAACAGCCGAATGACGAAGTGACGAGCCGGCACCCGACGGGTGCCGGTCGTTTCGTGCGCAACGCGAAACCAGTTGAAAGAGGTGAAATCATGACGTCTCGCGTCCTCAGCCGGGCGCGCCTGGGCACCGTTCTCACGTTCGCCCTGGCCGGCATGCTCTGCGGAGTCTGGGTGTCACGCACACCGGCGCTCGCCGACCGGTTCGGCCTGAGCGACGGCTCCGTCGGTGTCGCCATCCTCGTCTGGGGTGTCGGCGCGATCATCGCGATGCAGGGTCTGCGGGGCGTCATGGCCCGCGCCGGCAGCGCCGCCGTCCTGCGGGTCGCGGCGCCGCTGACCGCGGTGAGCCTGCTGCTCATCGCGCTCGCCCCGTCGTGGCCGCTGCTGCTGGCCGCCGTCGCGATGTTCGGCATGACCTTCGGCCTGACGGACATCGGCATGAACGCCCAGGGCAGCGCCGTGGAACGTTCCTACGGGCGACCCGTCATGAACGGCATGCACGCCGGATGGTGCGCGGGCGCCATCTCCGGTGGCCTGCTCGGCGCGCTCAGCGCCTCCGCCGGGATGTCGTTCGGCCAGACGCTCTTCGGCGGCGGGCTCGTCGCCCTGCCGGCCGCGCTGGTGCTGGGCCGCACCTACGTCCCGGAGCGCCCGGCGTCCGCGGGCGGCTCCCCCACGGCGAGGTCCCGGCGCGCACGGCTGCCGCTCGTGGTCTACCTCGTCGGCGCGCTGGCGTTCGCCGCGTTCATGATGGAGGGCTCGATCGCCGACTGGAGCGGGCTGTACCTGAGCCGTGAGCTCGGTGCCGGCGAGGCGATCGGCGCCCTGGGGTACCCGCTGTTCGAGGCGGCCATGCTGACCGGGCGGCTCGTCGGCGACCGGCTGCGGACCCGCCTCGGCACGCGCCGCCTGATGACGTACGCCGGGCTGGCCACGGCGGCCGCGATGGGCGTCGTCGTCGCCGCGCCGACCGCGTACATGGCGCTGGCCGGGTTCCTGCTGACCGGGCTGGCCGTCTGCACGGTGGTCCCGACCACGATCTCGGTGGCGGGTACGGTCGTGCCCGGCCGGTCGGCCGCCGCGGTGGCCCAGGTCGGCGCGATGGGGTACGGCGGGCTGGTGCTCGGCCCGGTGGTGATCGGATTCCTCGCCGACGCGGCCTCGTTGCGAGCCGGTCTCACGGTGGCGGTCGTCCTGGCGCTGCTCATCGCGGCCGGCGCCCGGTTCGTCCCAGTGCGGCGCTTCCTCCTCACGGTGCCCGAACGCGACCTGGAGCCGGAGACCGTCGACCTGGCGGCCTGACAGGTCCGCGGACGGGCGGTGAAATGGTGCGGATCGGCCGGACACGTTCGGAGGTGTGACCGCGGTACTCCCCGCGGCTCCGCACCGACCGAGAGGAGACGGCTTGCGACCTCCCGATGAGAAAAGACGACGATTCGAGGAGATCTACGCGGCCTGCCATGACCCGGTGCTCGGCTACGTCATGCGCCGTACGAGCGACGGTCACGACGCCGCCGACGTCCTCGCCGAGACGTTCCTGGTCGCCTGGCGGCGGCTCGACGACGTCCCGCCCGGGGACCAGGCGCGTCCCTGGCTGTACGGCGTCGCCCGCCGGGTGCTGGCCAACCACCATCGCGGCGAGCGGCGGCGCACCGCTCTCGGCGATCGGCTGCGCGCCGAGTTGGCGTCGGCCGTGCGCCCGCCGGACCGCCTCGCCGAGTCCGGTGCGGTCGCGGACGCGTTCCGCAGCCTGTCCGACGACGACCGGGAACTGCTGTCCCTGGTCGGCTGGGAGGGCCTGGACGCCGGTCAGATCGCGACGGTCCTCGGCTGTTCCCGCAACGCCGTACGGATCCGGCTGCACCGGGCGCGCAAACGCCTGGCCCGCGCGCTGGAGGCACGCGACGCCCACACGGAGGCCTACCCGCATCAGGCGCGGATCGTGAAGGAAGAACACGCATGAACCACGACAAGCTGATCGGGCGGCTCGCACCCGTCACCGACGAGGAGATCGCGCACATGGTGAGCCCGCAGACCAAGACCGACCTGGCCGAGCGCATCATGACGACCGCGGCCGACACCGCTCCGGCACCGCGCCGCCGGCGCCGCCTGGTGCTGTTCGGCCTGCCGCTGGCGGTGGCGACGGCCGCCGCGACGGTGGCCGCCGTCACACTGACCGGGTCTTCGGGCTCGCCGACGCCGACGACGTCCCTCGGCCCGCAGAAGGTGCAGCCGGCCGCCCTCTCCTTCTCCACCCGGGGGAAGTACCTCGTCGTCAAGGTCGAGGACCCGCTGGCCGATCCGGCGCGATACAAGAAGGAGTTCGCCGCCCACGGCATGGACATCACGTTGAAGGTGGTCCCCGCGTCCCCGTCGGTGGTGGGTACCGTGGTGATGACGGACCTGCCGGCCAACGTCAAGATGATCCCGGCCAAGGGGAAGTGCTACAGCGGCGGTGGCGCCTGCCCCGTCGGTGTGCGGATCCCGGTCGGCTTCCACGGCAGCGGCGCGATCGTCTTCGGCCGGGCGGCACGGCCGGGCGAACAGTACAACAGCACGAACAGCGCGTTCGCGCCGGGCGAGGCGCTGCACTGCGTGAACATCCGCGGCCTGACCGTCGATCAGGCGCTGCCGATCCTGCGGCGTCACAAGGTCGCCGTCGGGCAGTGGCACTACGACGAGAAGCGTCCGACCGGCCCCTACGGCGTGACCACGCCGAACCGCGGAAAGATTGCTGGATCGTGGTACGTCACGGACGCGGACCCCTGGGCGCCCGGTCAGGTCCTGCTGTGGACCCAGCCGACGATGCCGAAGCTCTCCCCGGGCGCGACCGCGTCCCAGAGGCGTCTGGCGGCCGGCTGCCCGCGCTGACGGAGGCCGCGCACACGACGGTGCCCCGGCGAACACTCGCCGGGGCACCGTCGCATGCGACTACTTGCGCTTGTTGATCTCTTCGGTGAGCTGCGGCGCGACCTGGAACAGGTCGCCCACCACCCCGTAGTCGACCAGCTCGAAGATCGGCGCCTCGGCGTCCTTGTTGATGGCGACGATCGTCTTGGAGGTCTGCATGCCGGCCCGGTGCTGGATGGCACCGGAGATGCCGACCGCGATGTAGAGCTGCGGCGACACCGTCTTGCCGGTCTGGCCGACCTGGAACGTGTGGGGGTACCAGCCGGCGTCGGTGGCGGCGCGCGAGGCGCCCACCGCCGCGCCGAGCGAGTCGGCCAGCTCCTCGATGAGCTTGAAGTTGTCCGCGCCACCGACGCCACGGCCGCCGGAGACCACGATCGCGGCCTCGGTCAGCTCCGGCCGCTCGCCCTTCTCCTGGACGACCTTCTCGACCACCCGCGCGCCCTTGGCGGCGTCGGACAGCGTCACCGACACCTGCTCCTCCTCCGGAGTGGAGGGGGACGCCTCGGCCGCCGCGGAGTTGGGCCGTACCGCGATGATCGGCGTGCCCTTGGTCACCTTCGCGTGCGTCACGACCGCGCCGCCGAAGATCGAGTGCTCGCCGACGAAGCCCTCCTGGAGGCCGACGACGTCGGTGAGGACGCCCGACTCGGTGCGGACCGCGAGCCGGCCGGCGATCTCCTTGCCCTCGCCGGTCGCGGCCACGAACACCGCGGCGGGCGACTTGTCGGCGACGAGCTTCGCGAGCAGCTCGACCTTGGGCGCCACGACGTAGGAGGTCAGCTCCTCGTCGGCGGCGACGTAGACCTTGCCGGCGCCGTACTCGGCCAGCTTGTCCTTGGCGCCCTCGTAGCCGGGTCCGACCCAGACCGCGGCGGCGTCGCCGTACGCACGGGCGAGCGTCAGCAGCTCGAACGTGACCTTCTTGACCTCCCCGTCGACATGGTCGACGAGGACGAGAATCTCCGCCATCTCCCCGCCCCTCAGACGAACTTCTTCGACGCGAGGAAGTCGGCGGCCTTCACGCCACCGTCGCCCTCGTCCTTGATGATCTGACCCTTTTCACGCGGCGGCGCGTCGGCGAAGTCCACGACCTCGGTGGAGGCTCCGGCGAGCCCGACCAGCGCGGCGTCGATCTCGGCGTCGGCGACAGCGAGCTTCTCGACGGGCTTCTTCTTGGCCGCCATGATCCCCTTGAACGAGGGGTAGCGCGGCTCGTTGATCTTCTCCACGACGCTCACGACCGCGGGCAGCGTGGCCTCGACCCGGTCGAAGCCGTAGTCGGTCAGCCGCTGGGCCTTGAGCGAGGTGCCGTCGATCTCCACCTTGTTGGCGAGCGTCACCTGGGGAACGCCGAGCCGCTCGGACAGCATCGCGGCGAGCACGCCCATGCGCGCGTCGGTCGACTCCGAGCCCAGGATGACCAGGTCGAACCCGATCTTCTTCAGCACCTGGGCGAGGGCGTACGAGGTCGAAAGACCGTCCGAGCCCACGAGCGCCTCGTCCGTCACGTGGACCGCCTTGTCGGCGCCCATCGCGAGGGCCTTGCGGATCGATTCGGAGGCCTTGTCCGGGCCCATGGTGAGGACCGTCACCTCACCGCCCTGGGACTCCTTGATCGCCAGGGCCTCTTCAACGGCGTACTCGTCGAGCTCGTTGATGACACCGTCGGCGGCCTCGCGATCGAGGGTGCTGTCGTCGGACTTCAACTTTCGTTCGCTCGCCGTGTCGGGCACCTGCTTAACGCAGACGACGATGTTCATTCCGTGTACGCCCTCCCTGCACACTCCATGACGCGCCTCTCTCCCTCCCGCCTCGCCCGCCTGGGGCGGACGCCGCCCGGTCGGGCCGGCGCGGGGTTCGCACCATAAGCCTGCCAAACACCCGAAGGACATTCGGCTTCGGGGGCACGGCAGGTGTACCGTCCTGATGTTACCCATGAGTAGCGAAGGCGCAAAACCCCGGTGGGCGGGTTTGCCGGTCGCGCTCAGGTCACAGCGCGTAACGGTGCACCGAGTGCTGGAAGTGGGACAGCTCCTGCACGATGGAGTTCTCCAGCTCGTACATCGGGGCGAAGCTCGGCTGCAGCACGATCGCGCCGGCGACCGCCCCGAGGGCCAGCGCGCACAGCAGCACCCCGGCGCCCGCGATCCGCCGCGGGTCGTCGGCGAACATGACGAACACCCGCACCAGGTAACGGCGCGGCGTGCGGATGCCGGGCGCCGCCAGCAGGACGTACGCCGCCGCGCCCGCGCCCCAGGCCGCCCCGACGATCGGGGAGACCTGCACGTCGACCGCCGCGCCGAGCATCACCGCGAACGGCACCACGACGGCGAACAGCCCGGCGTACGGCAGGGTGACGAGGGTGCCCGCCACGCCGCGGACCAGGTCGAGCGGCGCCGTCAGCGGCCCCGCCAGCGACCGCAGCAGGCCGCCCCGGTGGCGGCGCGTGTGCACCTCACCGGCCCGGAGGTACGAGGCGCCGGCCAGGGCGAGCAGGAGCCCGAAGAAGGGCAGCACGACCGTGAAGGCGACCACCATCGCGACCACCAGGTAGGCGAAGAGCCGCGACCATCCCTCGATCACGGCGTCGGCGGCGTCTTCGTCCGCGAGCGGGTGGGCGGGGACCGGGTGTGTCTCGTCCGACGTCATCGCGAGGCAACACTACCGGCGCGGCGACCCTTCGGGGGTGAGGCTCGGGCGGGTCGTCCGCACACGGACAGGGCTCAGCCGCCGCGCAGGTTGCGCAGCTGGTGGCGCAGGTCCTTCAGGGCATGGTTGAACTGCGGAAAGTCAAAGGGCCGCAACTCCGGCGACTGGCTCAGCGAGAAGGACACGAGGAAGAACACGAGCAGGCCGACGACGCCCACGACGATCCACGCGCGTTCGCGCTGGGGCGCGACGGCGCCCCAGATCCGGACGAGCTGGCGGCGAGCCGGCTCGCTGCCCGGGCCGAGGCACGTGACGATGACGAAGGCGGCCACGCTGAGTGACAGGGCGCGCGCGATCGTCATCTCCGACTTGGCCAGCATCGAGATGATGAGCACGATCACGCCGGCGAGGATGGCGATCGGACTGATCAGCGCCATCACCAGCCCGGACCGGACCACCGAGAACGGCGACCGGACGATAACGCCCGCGACGTCGGCGGGCCGCGGGCCCCGGCGGGTGCGCCGGGAGGCGAGGTCCTGTGACGCGCGGTCGGCCGTTCGCAGCAGGAGCATGGCGATCAGCACGATGATCAGTGCGATCGACGGGACCACCATCGCGAGACCGACCGCTCCGGCGAGCAGCAGGAAGCTCAGCAGCCGGTACAGGCCGTACGGCTTGGGCCCCTCGGGCTTCGGCGGCCGCTCCGGCCGGCGCTCGGGCGTCGGCGCGGGTGCGGTGTAGGGCTGCTGCCCGTACATCGGCGGCGGTGGCTGTGGCGGCGGCGCGGGGGGCAGCTGCCCGCGGAAGTCGCGCGGGTTGGCGAGCGGCGGCGCGGCCACGGCCGTCAGCGGCTTGGTGTGCGGCGGCACCGGCGCGTCGAAGGTCGTGCGCTCGACGTCGAGCCGGGACGTCAGCCCGACGAGCGCCTGCGCGGTGGGGCGCTCGGCCGGGTTGCGGGACATCGCCGCGCGGATGAGCGGCAGGAGCGCCGCGGGCACGCCGTCGAGGTCGGGCCGGCCCTCCATGATCTTGTAGAAGATCGACTCGAAGGTGCCGGCGCCGAAGGGCGCGCGGCCGGTGGCGGCGTAGGCGATGGTGCTGGCCCAGGAGTGGATGTCGGCCGGCGCCGCGGCGTCCTCCCCCTCGATGATCTCCGGTGCGAGGTAGCCGGGGGTGCCGATGACCAGGCCGGTCGCGGTGAGGCGCGTCGCGTCGACGCCCTGCGCGATGCCGAAGTCGATGACGACCGGCTCGCCGTTCTCGTCGAACATGACGTTGCCGGGCTTGAGGTCGCGGTGGATGATCCCGGCCGCGTGGATCGCGGCGAGCGCCTCGGCCAGGCCGGTGGCCAGCCGCCGCAGCTCCCGCACTCCCAGCGGGCCGCGGTCGCGTACGGTCTGCTCCAGCGTCCGCCCCGGGACGTACTGGGTGACGACGTAAGGCGGCTCGGCCGTCACGTCGGCGTCGACGATCTCGGCGACGTGCGAGCTGCGCACCCGCCGCATCGAGTCGACCTCGCGGGCGAGGCGGCGCAGCGCGGTCTGGTCGGAGGCGACCCCCGGACGCAGCACCTTGACGGCGACCCGCCGCCCCTGGGGGTCGGTCGCCAGATGCACGACGCCCATCCCGCCTTCCCCGATCTTGTCGAGCAAGCGGTACCGGCCGATCATCTGCCCGGACGTGTCTACCCCCTCCATAGTTCCGCCACGATACCCGTGCAAGTGCGGTCAAGCGGGCGGCAATCAGGACATCGCGGCGAACGCGAGGCCTGGTTCCCCTACCGTAAGCCGGGTGGCCAGCCACGCCGCCGAAGGCCGCGCGGCCGGGTCCCGGCGCAACGCGAGCCGCAGCAGCGACACGACCGGCTCGGACACACCGTCGAGGTCGGCCGCGCCGCGCAGCACGCGGAAGCACACGCCGTGCAACGACCCGGCGCCGAAGGGCGGCCGGCCCGTCGCGGCGAAGGCGACCGTGGCCGCCCACGAGAAGACGTCGGAGGCCTCGCTCGACCGCCCGCCGTCGATGAGCTCCGGCCCGACGTAGCCGGGCGTGCCGGTCAGCACGCCGACCTGGGTGTGCTGCGCCGCGCCCGACTCCTGCGCGATGCCGAAGTCGATGATCTTCGGCGCGCCCGCCGCGACCATGACGTTGCCCGGCTTGAGGTCGCGGTGCAGCACGCCCGCGCCGTGGATCGCCGCGAGTCCCTGCGCGAGCCGGCCGGCGAACCCGGTCAGCATCTCACCCCGCATCGGGCCGAACCTGGCCACCAGGTCGCGCAGCGGCACGCCCGCGACGAACTCGGTCACGATGAACGGCCGTTCCCCCTCCAGGCAGGCGTCGAACACCTCCGCGACATACGGGCTGCGCACCCGCGCCATCGTCTGCGCCTCGCGGGCCAGCCGGCGCCGGATCGCCGGGTCGGCGGCCAGGTCCCCCCGTGGTTCCTTGACCGCGACCACGCGTCGATAAGGGTCCATCGCGCGATGCACGACGGACGTGGCGCCCTCCCCGACCGGCTCCAGCAGGTCGTAGGAGCCCAGATGCCGAACCCCTATGACGTTCATGCCCGGTTCGACGCGAGATCACGGCCGCGGGTTCCGAGTAATGTCGGGACATGAACGATCTACCTCCGCGGCTGCGCGCGGTCTGCGACCTTCTCATGCCCTGGGCGCGCGAAGGGGCGGGCCGGCATGAATACGACGGCCGGCTGCCCGACTACTCGGCCGCCGGGGTGGCGGACGCGCTGAGCCGGGTCGGCGCCGGCGACCCTCTCGACGACCCGCACGACGAGGCTCACCTACGCGCGTTCGAGGAGTTCCTGCGGGTCTCCTACGGCGAGCTGGAGATGCACCGCCGCAACCCGCTCGACCATCTCGACGCCCTTGACCTGGCCTGTTACGACCGGGAGTACGCCCCGGCCGCCGAGCGCGAGGCGGCACGGGCGCGGCACCTGGCGGGCTGGCCGGAAGCGGCCGACGTCGCCGTCCGCACGCTCGACCGGGTGCCGGCGCCGGTCGCACGTGCGCTGCTGGGTCCGGTGCGCGGCCTCGCCGCCGGGATCCCGGCCGACGCCGGTGAGGCCGGAGACAAGGCCCGTACGGCGCACGCGCGGCTGGTCGCGCACCTGGAGCACCTGGCCGAGCACGGCGACCCGGACGCCGCGCTCGGCGGCCCCGCGCTGGCCCGGCTGATGGGCGCCTCGGAGGCGCTCGACCTCGACCTCGATGCCCTGGCCGCCGAGGCCGACCGCGAACGCGACCGGCTGATGGCGCGGCTGACCGAGGCCTGCGCGCGCCTGGACCCGGCGCGGCCCGCCCTGGACCTGTGCCGCGAGCTCGTACGGGACCACCCGGACATCGACGGCGTCATCGACGCGTCCCGCGACTGGACCCGGCAGGCCCTGGCGTTCACCCGCGAACACGACCTGGTGCCGTACCACGACGGCGAGTGCCTCGTCGGCCTGGCGCCGGAGTCACGCCGCTGGGGCATGGCGATGATGTCGTGGGCGGCGCCGGGCGAGCCGGACTCGCCGTCCTGGTACCACATCACGCCGCCGGACCCCTCCTGGCCCGAGGAGGACATCGAGGACTGGCTGCAGGTGTTCAGCGCCACGACCCTGCCGGGCGTGACGGTGCACGAGGTCGCCCCCGGGCACTTCTCGCACGGCCGCGCGCTGCGCCACGCGCCGACCGTCGTACGGCGGACGCTGTTCTCCCTCGCCTTCGTCGAGGGCTGGGCCCACTACGCCGAGGAGCTCTGCGTCGAGGAGGGCTTCCAGGCCGACGACCCGCGGTTCGAGATCGGCGTGTGGCTGGAGTCGCTGGTCCGCGTCACCCGGCTCGCCTGCGCGATCGGCGTGCACACGGGCGCCATGGCGGTCGAGGACGGGGCCCGGCGCTTCGCCGCCGACACCCACCTGGCCGGATCGGCGGCGCACGCGGAGGCCGCGCGCGCCGTGTTCGACCCGACGTACGGCCGGTACACGCACGGCAAGCTGGAGATCCTGCGCCTGCGCGAACGCGCCCGGAGCGAGTGGGGCGACGGGTACTCCCCGCAGCGTTTCCACCGTGCGCTGTTCGAGCTCGGCTCACCGCCGCTCGGCCTGCTGGGCAACGCGCTGAAGCACGGCTGAGCCGTGATCTCCCGTTAGGAACCGCTCCAGCGGGAGACCTCGCGGCGGCGCAGGAGCAGGCCGGCGGTCAGCAGCGCGCCGCCCGCGACCGGCGTCGGCAGCAGGTAGGGCACGAAGTCCAGTGCCGACCCGCCCGGCGGATCGGTGGCGAACAGCACGGCGAAGGCCACCGTCGCGACCAGGAACAGGCCGCCGATCAGCGTGCCGACCCTGGACATGAAGGCGATCGCCACGCGCCCGCCGCGCCACAGGCGCCAGACCATCAGGGCGAAGACCAGCGTCCAGAACACGATGTAGGCGACGTCACCGCCATGGCCGCCCTTCCGGCCGTGGGCCAGGCCCCACACCGCCGTGCCCACCGAGCAGATCCAGAAGGCCGCGAAGAGGAGGATGGCGACGACCAGCGAGAGGGGCCGGCCGCGCCGGCCGACCATACGGGCACGGCGGACCGGTGCGCGGCCGGGCTCGGAGCCCTCGGGGCCGGGTTCGGGCGGCAGCATGACCCGGGAGCGTACTCCGGCGCTCTGACGGGCCCCTGACCGATCCCCGTGGGCCTCCCATGCGCGTGCCAGGGTGATCCCACGGTCTTCCAAGGCTCTTCGGTCACGCTGACGGTCTGTCATGTCACCGACGGAAGGCCAGAGATGAAGCGGCTCGTGGCACTGACCCTCGCGGCCGGCCTGGCGCTCGCCTCCTGCCGGGCGGACGCCACCGAGCGGACCTCCCGGTCGGCGGCGCACGCGGCGGACCGGCCCAACATCGTCTTCGTGCTGACCGACGACCTCGCGACCAACCTCCTCCCGTACATGCCGGAGCTCGCGCGGATGCGGCGGCAGGGGACGACCTTCACGCACTACTTCGTGACCGACTCGCTGTGCTGCCCCTCACGGTCGACGACGTTCACCGGCGAGTTCCCGCACGACACCGGCGTCTTCACCAACAGCGGCGCGGACGGCGGCTACCAGGCGTTCAACGCCCACGGGAACCAGCGGAACACGTTCGCGACCGCGCTGCGGGCGGCGGGCTACCGCACCGCCATGATGGGCAAGTACCTCAACGGTTACCAGCCGGCCGACCCGGTGCCGCCCGGCTGGAGCGAGTGGGACGTCGCGGGCGACGGCTACCCCGAGTTCGACTACTCGCTCAACGAGAACGGCCGCGTCGTCAAGTACGGCCACCGGCCGGGCGACTACCTGACCGACGTGCTGAACCGCAAGGGCCAGGACTTCATCGCCGCGTCGGCCAGGTCCGGGCGGCCGTTCATGATGGAGCTGGCGACCTTCGCCCCGCACGGCCCGTTCACGCCGGCGCCGCGCGACGCGAACAAGTTCCCGGGGCTCAAGGCCCCGCGCGGGCCCTCATTCAATGAGGCGGACATGTCCGACAAGCCCGCGTGGATCAAGGACCATCCCAAGCTCACCGCGAAACAGATCAACAAGATCGACACCTCGTTCCGCAAGCGGGCCCAGGCCGTGCAGGCGGTCGACAAGATGCTCGGCGACCTCCAGACGGCCCTGAGGGCGAACGGCGTCGACCGCGACACCTACGTCGTGTTCGGCTCCGACAACGGCTTCCACATGGGCGAGCACCGCCTCGCCTCCGGGAAGATGACCGCCTACGACACCGACGTCAACGTGCCGCTCGTGGTCACCGGGCCCGGCGTCGCCGCCGGCCACAAGACCTCCGCGCTCGCCCAGAACACCGACCTGTGCCCGACCTTCGAGACTCTCGGCGGTGTCAAGGTGCCGGACACGGTGGACGGACGCTCGCTCACGCCGTTCTTCACGGGCGGCACGGTGAAGGACACACGTGACGCGGTCCTGGTCGAGCACCACGGTCCCGACAACGCGGTGAACGACCCCGACCGGCCGACCAGGGCGAGCGGCAACCCGCCGAGCTACGAGGCGATCCGCACGGCCCACGAGGTCTACGTGGAGTACGCCGACGGCGAGCGTGAGTACTACGACCTCGCCAAGGACCCGGACGAGCTGGACAACACCGTGAGCCAGGTGCCCGCGAAGCGTCTGGCCCAGCTGAAGTCGATGCTGCACCGCCTGGAGAAGTGCTCCGGCACGGCCTGCCGGTGAGAGACGGTCAGGAGGCCACGGGGCGGGCGAGGTCCGGCAGGACCTCGCCCGTCGCGATCTCGGCCAGCGACGCGCTGGGCACCACGAGCTTGGAGCGGCGCACACCGCTGCCGACCACGACGTAGGGCTGCTCGACGACCGCCGCGTCCACCAGCACCGGCCAGGCCGGCGGGAGGCCGAACGGGGTGATGCCGCCGTACTCCATCCCGGTCTCCGCCACGGCCTGGTCCTGCGAGGCGAACGACGCCTTGCGCGCGTCGAGGCGCCGGCGGACCACGCCGTTCACGTCGGCGCGGGTCGTCGCCAGCACCACGCAGGCGGCGAGGCGCACCTCACCGCCCCGTTTGGCCGCGATGATCACGCAGTTGGCGGAGGCTTCGAGCGGAGTCCCGTACCGCTCGCAGAACGCGGCCGTGTCGGCGAGCTCGGGATCGATCTCGGCGACCTGGAAGGAGCCCTCACCCTTCCAGCCGCGCAGCGCCTCGGCGACGGGCGCGGCGAGCAGGTCGGTGCGGTCGAGGGCGGGTTCGAGTGTCAGTCCCCACATGTGTCGAACTCTCTCACAGGGCCGAGATGGAGGCGGGCGCGCGCTCGGCGCGGCTGAGGCCGCGCAGCACTTCGACGGCGCCGTGCCGGCGGATCGCGATGCGGGACAGCAGATCGACGACCGTCTCGACGGCCTCGGCGGGCAGTTCGGGCGTTGGCACGCCGACGCTGCAGGCGAGGTCGTCGCTGTGCACCGTGATCTCCAGCAGCCGGCTCGTCACGAAGTCGTCCAGCGTGAGCGAGAACGGCCAGCCCGCGCGGCGGACGCGGCGGGACGGCGCGTCCGGGAGCGCGACGCGCAGTGCCGCGACGGCCGTCGCGGCCCGCTCGGCGAGCGCCCGCGGGCCGTCGGCGGCGTCCTTCTCCCCCTTGGCCCGGATGCCCTGGTTGAACTCGTCGTCCAGGTCGGAGCCGATCCAGGCCGCCCGCGCGTAGTAGGCGTGGATCCCGATCGTCTCCTCGGCCGCCTCGGGGCCGTCGAGCGCCTGGGAGACGAAGAGGATCTGGCCGGCGAGGTGACCGGCCAGGCCCCGCACGCTGAGCCGGTCGAGCGCGCTCGGCTCGTCCCACGCGTCGGCCACCTCCGGGCCGGCCAGCAGGCCGGCCGCCCCGTCGGCCGCCGTGAGGAAGAGATCTCGGATGTCCGTCATGCTCCGTCTCCGTGCCAGACGCCAGGTCAGCCGTACTGCTGCCCGCTGCAGCCGACGCTGCCGCCGATGGTCGCCAGGATGCCGAGCACCGACATGATCTGACCGTAGTCGTCGCTGGTGAACTCCACCGAGCGGGTGCCCGCGCGCTTGACGCCGGGGATCATCGCGCACGACTCGGCCATCGACGTCGACGCCCAGTCGATACCGAGGGTGTACGGCGGCTCGACCACGTGGGGGCGGAACCGGTCGAGGTCGCGCAGCGCGCGGGCGGCCGCGGCGCGGATCAGCGACTGGGCCCGCGCGGGCGGCAGCACCTCGGCGGAGTAACGGTCGATGCCCTTCTTCACCTCGACCGTCTCCACGTCGCCGAGCAGTACGCGGGCCTCGGCGCAGGCCGCCTCGTCGCCGGTGACCAGCACGACCGGCACGCCCATCGAGCCGGCCAGCCCGGCGATCAGCCCGATCTCGCCGCAGACCTCGCCGTTGAGGTAGAGGTTCTGGATCTCATAGCCCATCCAGGTGTGATTGAGCACGCCGTGGGGCACGCCGGCGCGGGCGTGGTAGCCGACGAACATGGCCGCGTCGTGCGACGGGCCGATGCCCTGGCCCATCCGCAGCGGGCGGTACGGCCCGCGGATCAGCGTGCACCGCTCGTCGATGAGGTCGGCGCGGATGTTCTTGGTGCTGCCGTGCGCGTCGGTGACGACGACGTCGACCGCGCCGGCCTCGTACGCCCCGGCGACCGCGGCGTTCGCGTCCGCGGTCATCAGCTCGCAGCCGCGCTCGTAGCCTCGGCCCTCGGCGCGCATCTCGTCCGGATCGGTGAGCCCGGAGACGCCCTCCATGTCGACCGAAACGAAAACCCTCATGGTGGAGAACCCCCCTCGCGATACGGCAAGCACGACCGTACCGCGCGGGGGTGGATGGTTCACCCGGTCACGGTCGAGATGAGCTTTCCGGTCACGCCTCCGCTGGTGACCGAAACGGTCGCCGTGCCCGGCCGGTGCGCGGTGAGCCCGCCGGTGGCCCGGTCGACCGAGGCCACTCGCGAGTCGCTGGAGGTCCACACGGGCGAGGCAGGGTCGGCGATCGGCAGGGTGAGCGTCGGCAGGCGTCACCACCGACGGCCGCGCCGGTCCCGGTGAGCGTCGCCTTCGCACCCGCCGCGAGCGACGACGGCCCGGTCACCGGGATCGAGGCGAGCACCGGCTCGCACGGCCCGACGGCCGACGAGCGGGTGGCTCCTCCGCCGGATCGTGGCCGACGGCCGCCAGCAGGTGCGCGACCAGGGGATTCTGGTCGCCCTCGCGCCAGGCGACGGCGACTCCCGTGCGGGCGGTGCCGGGCTCGATCCGGCGAAAGGCGACGCCTTTCAGGCGGATGTGCCGGATGCTCGCCGGGGCCAGGGAGACGCCCAGTCCGCTCCCCACGAGCGCGCACACGGTCTGCCATTCCACTGCGTGCTGGGCTATCCGGGGTGAGAAGCCCGCGGCGGCGCACAGGCCCGTGATCTGGTCGTGGAGTCGCGGGCCGGCCTCGCGGGGCAGCAGCACGAACGGCGAGTCCGCCAGCTGCGAGAGCCTCACGGTGCGCCCGGCGGACAGTGGGTGGGCGGATGGCAGCACCGCCACGAAGGGTTCGCTGAGTACCGTCTCGAAGCGGAGTTCCGTCTCGTCGGCAGGGGGTTCGCGCAGCAGTCCGATGTCGATGGTCTCGTCGTGCAGGGCGGCGATCTGCGGCGCGGTGGTCATCTCGTGGATGTCCAGGTGCACCTCGGGAAACCGCTGCCTGAAGGTGCGCAGCAGGCCGGGCAGCACCGTCAGGGCGAGGGAGGCGGCGAAGCCGATCCGCAGGCGGCCCGCCTCCCCGCTGCCGACGGCCCGCGCCGCGGCCAGGCCGGCCGTGAGGTCGGCGAGGGCCCGCCGGGCGGCCGGGAGAAGTTCGCGGCCCGCCGGGGTCAGCGTGACGCGTCTGGGCCCGCGGTCGAACAGCGGATGGCCGACCTTGTCCTCCAGGCGGCGGATCTGCTGGCTCAGCGGCGGCTGGGCGATGTCCAGACGCGCGGCGGCGTGGCCGAAGTGGAGTTCCTCGGCGAGCACGACGAAGGCGTGCAACTGTGCCAGCGGTAGTTCGGGGCGCTCCATACGCCTAGAGATATCAAGCGGTGCCGAAGGCGGTATTAGACGTATCCGTGCTGGGCCCCTTAGCGTTCGGCGCATGACAGAGCGACGCGCGATCCTCAGCGGCTCGACCTTCGAGGAGCAGATCGGCTACGCCCGCGCCGTGCTCGACGGCGACTGGGTCCACGTGTCCGGGACCACCGGGTTCGACTACACCACCATGACGATCTCCGAGGACGTCGTGGAACAGGCCGAGCAGGCCCTCCGCAACATCGAGGCCGCGCTGGCCGAGGCGAAGTGCACCTTCGCCGACGTGGTGCGGGTGCGCTATCTGCTGCCCGACCGGGCGGACTTCGAACCCTGCTGGCCGGTCCTGCGCCGTTGCTTCGGCGAGGTCCGGCCGGCCGCCACGATGCTCATGTGCGGCCTCGCCGACCCCCGGATGAAGATCGAGATCGAGGTGTACGCACGGCGGCCCACCGTGTGAGGCCGATCGGGCGCGTCAGGCGCCGGTGACCAGGCGGCGCAGGGCCTCGGCGGCGCGGGCGTCCGTCTCCGCCTGGGCGACCAGTTCGCGGGCCAGAGCCTGGACCCACACGTCCAGGCTCACCTGGTCGCGGGACAGCACCACGCCGCGTACCTCGTGGTGGATCTCGGCGACCGGCCGGTGACCGCCGGTCAGCGAGAGGGTGCGCTCGCCCAGGCGGACCACGATCCGGCTGGGATGACCCTCGCGGCCCTTGAGACGGTCACCGAGGCTGCGCTCGTACTCGACCGTCACGCTGCCCGGCGGCAGCACGTCGGCCAGTGTCACCGTGAGCACGCGCGCGTAGGTGGCGACGTCCGCCGCGTCCTGCCGCAGGGCGGCGGCCACCGTGTCGAATTCCATCAGGTCTCCTTCGAGAGGGACTACCGGCTCTAGCCGGTGGGGGAATCGAAGGTCCCCTAGGGGCTGCCCGGCGTAGCCGGGACGGCCACCCCGCCCGGGTGTGGCCGGTTCAGGGATTACACGCTTCGTGAACAGGCGATGTCTGTATGTTAGCGGTGCGGCTGCGGCCGGGAGGGTTCGCCGGTTCTCGGGCGCCGTGTACGACCTCGGGCTGCACATGGTGTCGTGTCCGAAGTACCGCCGCCCGGTCCTCGACGGCCAGGCCGCGGCACGTCTAGAGGAGCTGATCCACGCCAAGGCCGACGAACGTGGATGGGAGAATACGAAACAGGACGGTTCGTGATCCGCGCTTATAAGTTCCTCTTGCGTCCGACGGCCCGTCAGACGGTCGTGCTGGGTGAGATGCTGCGGGATCACCGTTCGCTGTACAACGCCGCTTTGGAACACCGTCGTACGGCCTACCGCAGGGCGGGTGTGACGGTCCGCTACGGCGAGCAGTCGGCGGAGCTGAAGGCGATCCGTGCTGATGACCCCGACGGTCAGGGCCGGTGGTCGTTCTCCTCCCAGCAGGCCACGCTGCGTCGCTTGGACAAGGTGTTCGCCGCGTTCTTCCGCCGGATCAAGGCCGGGCAGACGCCGAGCTACCCACGGTTCAAAGGGTCCGGGCACTTCGACACCGTCGTCTTCCCCAAGGACGGCGACGGCTGCCGCTGGGACTCCAGCCCCCACGCCACCCAGGCCCGGGTACGCCTGCAAAGTGTCGGGCATGTGCGCGTACACCAGCACCGGCCCGTACGGGGCCGCGTGAAAACGATCAGCGTCAAGCGTGAGGGCAAACGCTGGTACATCGTCCTGGCCTGTGACGACGTCCCCGCCGAACCGCTCGCGCCCACCGGCGCCCTCGTCGGTATCGACATGGGGACGACGCACTTTTTGACCACCTCCGGCGGCGCCCACGTCGCCAACCCGAAGTTCTTTGCGACGGTAGCCGGTGAACTCGCCGAAGCCCAGCGGCACCTCGCGACGTTCCCCGAACGCACCCGGCGACGCACCAAGGCCCACCGCGCCGCCGCCAAGGCCGGGCTCAACCGCACCATCCTCGACGCGGGCTGGGGACAGTTCCTCCGAATCCTGGCCGACAAGGCTGAAAGCGCCGGTCGGCTCGTGATCCCGGTGAACGCCCGCAACACCTCCCGCACCTGCCCGCCCTCGGCTGGAGGCTGCGGGCACGTCAGCGCGAACAACCGCCTCACCCAAGCCAAGTTCCAGTGCACGGCGTGCGGCTTCACCGCCAACGCGGACCACGTCGGCGCGACGAACATCCTCAACAGGGCCGGGCTGGCCCTCTGCGACGCGGCCTAGCCACACCCGCAGGAAGCCCGCGCGTTCCCGCGTGAGTGGAGTCACGACGTCCAGTGAATCAGCGGTCGAGGCCGAGCACCATCTGCGGCTTGGCGATCACATGATCGGCGCGCAGCGGGCGTACGGCGGTGCCGATGGCGAAGAACTCCATCGTGTGGCCGCCCCACTGGTGGTGGAACTGGTCCAGGTACACGCCGACGATGCCCTCCGCGTGCAGCGCCTGACCCTCGGCCTGCATGCGGCTCATCGCCAGCTCCCGCGCGTCGTACAGGGCCTGGGTGAACTCCGGGATCTCGACGTTCTGCCCCATGCTGCCCAGCACCGACCCGAGCCGCCGGTGGGCGACGTGGTACACGCACGTGCCCATGACCATGCCCAGCGGCGCGTAGCCCGCCTGGATGAGGGTCCAGAAGTCCTGGCCGTTCAGGTCGGAGGTGAACGGCTGGTTCTTGTTGTTGCGCCAGTTCTGCGAAGTGTCGTCGGCCTTGACCGCGGTGCCGATGGCGATGAACTCGGCGATGTCGCTGCCGAAGTCACGGAACTCCACGCGCAGGCGCACCCCGACGATGCCGTCCGCGCCGAGCTGGTCGGCCTCGGCCTCCATGCGGGTCATCGCCAGCTCACGCGCGTGGTACATCGCGCCGGAGAGCTGGTCCAGCTCCATGTTCTTGCTCCACCGGCCGACCTGGATGCCGACGTGGTAGATCGAGCTGCCCAGCACCAGGCCGAGCGGCCGGAAGCCCGCCTCGCGGACCAGCAGGAACTCGTTGACGGACAGGTCGCTGGTGAACAGTGACCCGGGGGCGCCCGGCCGCAGCTCGGCGAGGCGCGCCATTGCGTCGGCGGGGACCCCCTGGGAAATGGGATCGGTCATGTGACCTCCTTCGTCGGCCTCATGACCAACGGTGCTGTGCTTGCCGGTTCCCTCGCTTCGCTCGGTCATGTGGCTACAACCTCATGATCGTCAGCGAGGAGGGCGGATGGTGGGAGGTGCGGAACTCGGCGACGGCGGTGCCGATGATCGTCGTCTCGACGACGTGGTCGTGCTGGTGGTCGTTGTAGGAGCATTCGCGCTCGCGTACGCGCAGGTCGATGCCGGACACCACGACGCCGTCGGCGCCCGTACGCGCCGTGTCGGACAGGAAGTGCCCGCGCGCCTCGTGCCGGGTGACCGAGACGAGCTCGGTCCAGCCCATCACCTCCTGGGCCGGGGCGAACGTCCCGGTCGACCAGCCGGTGCGCCAGTCGTCGTGGCGCACGCCCACCGAGGCGCCCATCACGAGATCGACCGGCACCCAGCCGGCCTGGATGAGCTTGGCGAAGTCCTGGCCGCTCAGATGGGACAGGAAGACCCGGCCGGGCCGTACGGGACCGACCGCGCGCACGGCCGTGCCGACCGCCTGGAACTCCAGATGGTGTGAGGCGCCCTGGAACGGAGCGATGGTCAGCTCGACCGCGACGACGCCGTCGCCGCCGAGCGCCGCGCACTCCGCGGCCATGCGGCTCATCGCGGTGTGCCGGGCGCGGTAGAGCGTGTCGACGTAGGTGCCGTATCCGCCCCAGGCCCCCTGCATGCCCGAGGTGACGGTGACGGCGGCGCCCGACCCGAACAGCCCGCTGCGGTAACCGCAGTCGACCCTCGCGCCGTACCACCAGCCGAGGTTGTGGACCGTGCTGCCCATCACCTGGCCGACCGGTTCGAACCCGATGGCGCGCAGTCCGGCGAACTCACCGACGCTCAGGCTGGAGGTCCACGTGCCGGCCTGCCGTGCCTGGCCGAGCCGGGCCATGGCCGCCGGCGGCAACTGCGGCTGGACCACGCTCACCTCCTGAGTCTTCGGTACGGGTCCACGACGTGTGACGTACGGGCCGGGAGGCAGGTTCCGGTCAGCGGCCGACGAACTTCGCCTTTCCCGGTCCTTCCTCCACGAAGCTGCGCATCCCGATCTTCTGGTCCTCGGTGGCGAACAGGGCGGAGAAGTGCAGCCGCTCGATCTCCAGACCGGTGGCGAGGTCGACCTCCAGGCCCGCGTCGACGGCCTCCTTGGCGGCGCGCAGCGCGGCCGCGGGCCCGCCGGCGTACCGCGCGGCCAGCTCCTTGGCGGCCTCGTACACCCGGTCGTCCGGCACGACCTTGTCCACGAGCCCGAGGTCGAGCGCCTCGTCCGCCGGGACGTGGCGGCCGGTGAAGATCAGGTCCTTGGCGCGGGACGGGCCGATCAGCCGCGGCAGCCGCTGCGTGCCGCCGGCGCCGGGGATGACGCCGAGCAGGATCTCCGGCTGGCCGACCTTGGCCGACTCGCCGGCGACCCGGAAGTCGGCGCACAGCGCGAGTTCGAGCCCGCCGCCGAGCGCGTAACCGGTGATCGCGGCCACGACGGGCGCGCCGATCCCGGCGACGGCGTCCAGCGCGCCCTGCAGGGCGCGGCAGTGCCCGGCCGCCTCGACGTAGGAGAGCTCGGCCATCTCCTTGATGTCCGCGCCGGCCGCGAAGACCCGCTCGCCGCCGTAGAGGATCACGGCGCGCACGGCCGGGTCGGCGTCGGCGGCGCGCGCCGCCTCGGCCAGCTCGTCGCGCAGCCGGGCGTTGATGGCGTTCATCTTCGGCCGGTCCAGCCGGATCGTCGCCACCCCATCGGCGACCTCGAGACGCACGAACTCCCCCACGGCCCCTCCAAACGATCGACTGCGCTGCGTCCGCGAGCCTAACGCGCGGCGCCTCTCGGCGTAGCGGCACGTCAACCCCGACGGCCGCGAACGGTCACCTCTTCCGTCAAGGCGTCCGTGGTCGCTAGGGTTCAGCCGCTCATCCTTGATCATTGAATGGAACACCGCCATGCCGGGCGACCCCGACCACCTCCTCTTCGACGAGGACTTCGTCAAGAACGCAGCGTTCACCGAACCCTCGGCGCGGGAACGCGGCAAGCGCCCCGGATGGCGGAAGCGCCGGCGGCTCGCCCGCGCGGAACGGCGGCGACGGCGCGCGATGACACGGCAGCGGCGCGGCTCCCGGCTGAAGACGACCGGCACGGTGCTCGCGGTCCTCGTCGCGCTCGCCGCGGTCGGCGCGCTCGGCTGGAAGGTCCGCGGCGGCCGGGGGCTGTCCCCGGAGACGACGCCGGTCCGGCGGGGCGCGGTGCCGACGCTGCGCGCCGCCGACCCGTTCGAGGGTTCGCCCGCCGCCGCGTACGCCGACGGCGCCGCCGGCATCACGCCGCCGGCCGCGACCGCGACGGGCGGCCTGTCCGCGCGCGACGTCGAGGCGGCGTACGCGAGGACCCGGAAGCGTCTCGTCGCGGCGGGGCTGGACCGGCCGACGCTGCTCGGCGGCAGTCCGGACGCCTTCGCCCGCGCGGTCGGCCCGGACGAGCGGTCGTACTTCGTCACCAACCTCAACAACCCCGACCTCGACAAGCGCACCCGCTCGTGGGTCGTGACGTTCGCGCCGAACACCGCCGCGCTCTCCGGCCCGGTCATCAAGGTGCACGGCACCATGTCGGCGCACCCGTCGGCCGTGAACCACCTCCGCGGCGCGGGTGTGCGGTTCGACTACCTGTTCGTCTATCCGATCGAACGCCCCGGCTCCCCCGCCACGCTGGAGCGGCTCGTGGTGCGGCTCAGCGGCGAGGTCCTCTTCTATTCGAGCGGCGGCACCCTGCACAGCCACACGTCGCGTTGGGAGTTCTTCTCCGACCCGGCCCGGTGCGACGTACGTGACGGGTTCATCCATCCGGCCTACCACGACTCGGCGCCGGAGCGGTCGCCCGGGACCGGCCCGGCGCACGACCCGTACGACCAGTCCCAGCCGATGCCGGGCGGCGAGAAGTGCCTCCGCTCGTCCGGAACCTGACCCGTACGCCGTCACGGGCCGCGGGCGTCGGAGGCTGCTGGTAGCTTCGCCGGGGTCCGTCACGTTGGGAGGCACGGGGGATGCTGGTCGCGCACGCCACCTGGCACGGCGGTGCGCTGTGCCTGTGGGCGGAGGATCCCGCGCTGCCGGCGACCACGCGTGTCCGCGTCACTCCACGGCCGCACCCGTTCGCCGCGGCCGACTTCACCGGCACCTCGTACGCGCCGCTCACCGCCGGGGCCATGCGGGTCACGCTGTCCCTGCTCCTGCCCGGTTCGGCCGACGGCCCGCTGCCCTCACCGGAGCTGGCCCGCGAGCCGTCGGCCAAGCGTCCCGCCGCCCACGTGTGGCGGGTGCCGGCGCTGGCCCTCGACCCGTTCGCCGCGATGGCCCTGCTCTCCTCCACCGGCGAGGCCGACGACGTCGTACGCGGCTCCGACCTGCGGTTCTTCGCGCTCGTCGCCGACGAGGCGGTGCACCTCGCCGGGCGCGGCCGGGTGCTGCCCGCGCTCCTGCGCGAGGACGGCGACCTGACCGCCCGCTGGCGGCCGGTGGTCACCGGCGCGGACGCCGAGCGGTTCCGCGAGCTGGCCCGCGCGATGCCGCCCGCTTGCCGCGCCGCCGACGGCGGCCGTCCCGCGGCGGAGCTGCTGCTGGAGGCGCTGACCGGCCTGGCCGACGCGGCGGTGCGCGGCATCGTCCCGCACCCGCTGCTGGCCGACCGCACCGGCCGGGTGCCCGACCGGCTGCCGCTCGCCGAGCGCTGGGCGGCGGCGCTGACCGGCCCGGATCCGTCCGTGGCGCGCGAGCCGGGCGACGACCCGGCCACTCTCGGCGCCGCCCTCGACGACTGGGCGGCGGCCGCGAGCCGTCCGTCGGGCCCGCTGCGCGTCTGCTTCCGGCTCACCGAGCCGCCCGAGGACGATCCCGGCGGGCCGTGGTCGGTGCAGTTCGCGCTGCAGGGCACCGACGACCCGAGCCTCTACGTCCCGGCCGCCGCGATCTGGACCGGCGAGGTCACCTCGGTCGCCGACGCCGAGGAGACGCTCCTCGCGGGCCTGGGCCGCGCGCTGCGGCTCTATCCCCGCATCGCCGACGCGCTGCGGATGGCCACGCCGACGAGCGTCACCACGGACGCCGCGGGCGCGTTCGCGTTCCTGCGCGAGGTCGCGCCGCTGCTGTCGGCGGCCGGGTTCGGCGTGCAGCTGCCCCAGTGGGCCGGGCGGGCACGGCTCGGCATGAAGCTGACGACGCGCACCAAGACCGAGTCCTCGGGCGCCACCGTCTCCTCCGGATTCGGCCTCGGCGACCTCGTCGACTTCCGGTGGGACCTGGCGGTCGAAGGCGAGGACATCACCGAGGAGGAGCTGGCCGAGCTGGCCCGGCTCAAGGCGCCGCTGGTCCGGCTGCGCGGCCGCTGGGTGGAGCTGGACGACGCGCAGCTCCGCGCGGCGCTGGAGTTCCTCAGCCGGGGCCGCGAGGGAGAGATGAGCGCGGCCCAGGCCGTACGCGCCGCCATCCACGCGGGCGACGACACACTGCCGCTGCTGGAGATCGACGCCGACGGCGCGTTGGGCGACCTGCTGTCCGGCGAGGCCGACCGCCGCCTGGAGCCGATCCCCACCCCGGAGGGCTTCGAGGGCACCCTGCGCCCGTACCAGGAACGCGGTCTGGCCTGGCTGTCCTTTTTGGACAGCTTGGGGCTAGGTGCGGTGCTTGCGGACGACATGGGACTCGGAAAGTGTTTGCTACCAGAAACGCCTGTTTTGTCGAACGGGGCATTGATCAAAGCGAAGGACATGTGGGCCCGCTTCGCCGGTCCGATCGAGCCGGATGGAGAGGGCGAGTGGGCCCAGCCTACACAGCGGTTGACGACGAACTCTCTCGACGGCAACGGTCAGGTCGTTGAAACCGAGATATGCCGACTATATCGGCAGCACATTCGTGAGCCCGTCCGCCGCATCAGCCTTTCCGATGGCAGCTCGATCATGGTGACGCGACGCCATCGGCTAATGGGACGCGACGGCTGGACGAATGATCTCAAGCCCGGCGACCGCGTATGCGTACCGGCGCGCCTTCTCCACGTCGGCCGATCAGTCGACCCGGATCTAACGATTCTTCTCGCCTGGCAGATCAGCGAGGGGTACGAAGGCGACGGCTGGGTACTGCGCATCACCCAGAAAAAGAGCGAGGTACTTGACGATCTCCATCAGCGCCTACTCCGGGTGGGACACCGGTTCGATCTCAAGCTGAACACACCGAGAATACTGGAGCCGGATACCCACCACTCCTGTCCGACGCTGCGAATGCACAGTAAGTCGTACGCCTATTTCCTTGAAGAACTCGGATACCGCTGGGGCCGCGTGGCGGCCCACAAGAAGATCCCTGACTTCATCGTCTCAGCGGACGATGACACACTTCGCCTCTTTCTCCGCCACTATTTCGCCGCCGAGGGATCAGTCGGTACTCGGACCCGCCTTATAGAGATCGCCTCAGCATCCCCGCTCTTGATGCAGCAACTGGCAACGATGCTCAGACGGTTCGGCATATGGTTGCGCATCTCAATCAGGATGAACTGTGCCACCAATGGAACGAGGACCAAACGACCATACGCCATCGGACTTATCGGCGGGTCGAGCGCTCGGCTCTTCCGCGAGTACATCGGCATCGCCGATCCAGAAAAGCAGGAAAAGCTCGACAGGATCTGCGAACTCCCTGCGAACACTAACGTCGAAGGCATACCCGGAAGTGATCTGCTGTCCGCGGCTCACACCCTCACCGGGCTTCCGATGCGGCATTTCGGCGTGAAGCCGGTGTACTTCGACGGCAGCCAGGAGCTTTCCAAGAACTCGGCAAAGGCTGTCGTCGGAGCGATGGACCGAGTCCTCGACGGCCGGGCTCTGGCCGAGTACTCCGCCCTCCCCAAGAGCAGGTGGACTGCCGCGACACTCGCCGCGTACGCGCGACTGGACCGCGACAGGTTGATCGCCATCCGCGAAACGTTGAACGACCGAGTGGACCGGCAGGCGTTCTACGCGACCGTCGTGTCGGCGGAGGACGTCGACTACGAGGGCTGGGTCTACGACTTCGAAGTGCCCGAGCACCACAACTACGTGGCGGCGGGGATGTTCTGCCACAACACCGCGCAGACGCTGGCGTTGCTGGAGCGTGGTCGCACGTCGGCCGCCGCGGGGGCGACGCTGCTCGTCGGGCCGATGTCGCTCATCGGCAACTGGCAGCGGGAGGCGGCGCGGTTCACGCCCAAGCTGCGCGTCTACGTCCACCACGGTGTCGGGCGGCATCACGGGGAGGATCTGGAGCGCGCCGTACGCGACGCCGACCTCGTCCTCACCACCTACGGCACGGCCGCCCGCGACCGCGAGGCCCTGTCGGCCATCGACTGGGACCGGGTGGTCTGCGACGAGGCGCAGGCGCTGAAGAACAGCGGCACCCGGCAGGCGCAGGCGGTGCGGGGCATTCCCGCGCGCGGCCGGCTCGCGCTCACCGGCACCCCCGTCGAGAACCACCTGACCGAGCTGTGGTCGATCATGGAGTTCGCCAACCCGGGGCTGCTCGGGCCGCGGCAGGCCTTCCGTGAGCGGTTCGCCGCACCGATCGAGGCGCACGGCGACCAGGAGGCCGCGGCGGCGCTCGCCCGAGCAACCGGCCCGTTCATCCTGCGGCGCCTGAAGACGGACAAGTCGATCATCACCGACCTGCCCGAGAAGCAGGAGATCAAGGTCTGGTGCAACCTCACGCCCGAGCAGGCCTCGCTCTACCAGGCCACGGTCGAGGACATGCTCGACCGCATCGCGGACAGCGAGGGCATGGAGCGGCGCGGTCTCGTCCTGGCGACCATGGCCAAGCTCAAACAGGTCTGCAACCACCCCGCCCACCTGCTGAAAGACGGCTCGAGGCTGCCCGGCCGCTCGGGCAAGCTGGAGCGGCTGGAGGAGATCTGCGCCGAGGTCGTGGAGCAGGGCGAGAAGGCCCTCGTCTTCACCCAGTACTCCGAGTTCGGCGCGATGCTCCAGCCCCACCTGGAGGCACGGCTCGACCGGCCGGTGCTGTGGCTGCACGGCGGCACCACCAAGAAACGCCGCGACGAATTGATCCGCCGGTTCCAGCAGGACGCCGAGCCCTCCGTCTTCCTGCTGTCGCTCAAGGCCGCCGG
Organism: Actinoallomurus sp. CA-142502; assembly: GCF_050936355.1. NCBI lineage: Bacteria > Bacillati > Actinomycetota > Actinomycetes > Streptosporangiales > Thermomonosporaceae > Actinoallomurus > Actinoallomurus sp. CA-142502. The sequence continues at coordinate 3,088,925 of NZ_JBNJMY010000001.1, read as the reverse complement.
CACGGGGCTGAACCTCACCGCCGCCAACCACGTGATCCACGTCGACCGCTGGTGGAACCCCGCGGTCGAGGACCAGGCCACCGACCGGGCGTTCCGCATCGGCCAGACCAAGAACGTCCAGGTCCGCAAGTTCATCTGCGTGGGCACCATGGAGGAGCGCGTCGACGAGATGATCGAGCGCAAGAAGGCCCTGGCCGAGCGCATCGTCGGCACCGGCGAGGGCTGGCTCACCGAGCTGTCCGTCGCCGAGCTGCGCGACGTCGTGCGCCTCGGGTCCGAGGCGGTGAGCGCCTGATGCCGATGTACGGTCCCGCGCGCCCGGTCGAGGGCGGGCTGCGCGCCCGCAGCGAACGCGGCACGATCGGCGAGGAGTGGTGGTCGCGCCGCTTCATCGACGTGCTGGAGTCGTTCGCCGACAAGGGCCGGCTGAGCCGGGGACGCGCGTACGCCCGCAAGGGCCAGGTGATCGACCTGAGGGTGGACGCGTACGAGGTCACCGCGCGCGTGCAGGGCTCGGAGGCCGAGCCGTACGACGTGGCGATCGGCATCGACGCGATCGACGAGCCGACCTGGACGGCGATCGAGGAGGCGCTGGCCTCGCAGGCGGTCTTCCGCGCGCGGCTGCTGGCGGGCGAGATGCCGCCGGAGATCGAGGACGTCTTCGGCGCGTTCGGCATCCCGCTGTTCCCCGGGGCCTCGGGCGACATGCACCTGATGTGCAGCTGCCCCGACTGGGGCGAGCCCTGCAAGCACACCGCCGCCGTCCTCTACCTCCTGGCCGAGGCGTTCGACGACGATCCGTTCCTGATCCTCGCGTGGAACGGCCGCACCCGAGAGGACCTGCTGGCGAGCCTGCGCCGCCTCGACTCCGCCGACGCGGCGGCCGAGGCCGACCCGCTGGAGATCGAGGAGACACCGATCACCGAGCGCCTGGACGACTTCTGGACCCCGGCCGCGGTCCGCGACCGCCCGCCGGCGCCCCCGATGCCGCCGGGGCTGCTGCTGAAGCTGCTCGACCCGCCGAAGGTCAAGGTGCGCCGCAAGGAGCTGACCGACGTGCTCCGCCCCGTATACGAGGCCCTGTCCGGCCTCGATGAGGCGGAGCAGGCCGAATGAGCGCCACTCGCGAGCTTCCTACCGGCTGATCTGACGCGGGACCGCCACCGCGAGGAGTTTGTCCGGATTGCGGATGGCGTAGAAGTTGGTGATCTCGCCGTCGGTGATCTCGATCAGGAAGACGCCTTCGAGGTGGTCGCCGTGGTAGGCGGCCAGCGCGGGCGCGTTGTTGCAGTTGACCAACTCCATGCGCATGTCCGGCATGCTCCGGTCCGCGCGGAAGAGGTCGATGAGGAGCGCGGCGACCTTCTCCGCGCCTACCACCGGGCGGCGCGACGCGGTGGCCTTGCCGCCGCTGTCGGCGGTCCAGGTGGCGTCCGGCGCGAGCAGCGAGAGCAGCCCGTCCGTGTCACCGGTGGCCGCGGCCGCCATGAACTGCTCGGTGAGCCGCGTGATCTGCGCCGCGTCGACGGGCTCGAAGCGTTTACGGCGCGCCTGCACGTGTGCGCGGGCGCGGTGCGCCACCTGGCGCACCGCGGCCACGGATTCACCCACCGCTGCGGCGATGTCGTCGTGGTCGAAGGCGAACACCTCGCGCAGCACGAACACCGCTCGTTCGTCGGGGGTGAGTGTTTCGAGCAGCACGAGCATCGCCATGGACACCGACTCGGCGAGCACCACATCGGTCGACGCGTCGTGCTCGTCGAGCAGCAGCGGCTCGGGCAGCCAGGGGCCGATGTAGTCCTCGCGACGGCGCGCGCCGGCCCGCACCGCGTTGAGCGCCTGGCGGGTCACCAGCCGCGCCAGATACGACTTGGTGTCCCGCACCGTCGCGAGGTCCACTCCGGCCCACCGCAGATAGCTGTCCTGCAGCACGTCGTCGGACTCGGTCGCCGAGCCGAGGATCTCGTAGACGATCGTGAACAGCAGCGGCCGCAACAGGGTGAACCGTTCGGCGTGCTCGTCCGCCGTCATTCGGAGGTGACCACCTGCGCGACGGAGACCGGCTGCTCGGGCCTCGGGCCGCCCTTGAGCCAGCCCGGGGAACCCGGCTTGCGGGCCTCGCGGCGGATCTTCACCACGCCGAGCCTGCAGGTCATCTCCTTGACCCTCGCGCCCACGCGGCCGCCGATGTAGAGGTTCACCACGGCGTCGTCCTTGCGGGCGAGCTGCCGGACGCCGACGCGCCGGCCGAGGCTGATGCACGTCCCGGTGAGGGCCAGGTCGATCGGCGCGGATTCGGTCCCCGCGATGTGGCTCAGCACGGTGTCGGCGGCCTGCGCCCCGAGCGGCCCGGCGGCCTGGCAGCTCATCCGCACCGCCTGACCCGACGGTGCGGCGGCGTCGCCGGCCGCGACGATACGTTCGTCGTCGACGCTGGTCAGCGTCTCGTCGGTGAGCAGCCGGCCGAGCGCGTCGGTCCGCAGCCCGCTCGCCGCCGCCAGGTCCGGCACCCCGAAACCCGTCGTCCAGATGGTGAGTGCGCTGGGACGCACCGCACCATCGCCGAAGACGACTGAGTCCGGCCGGACCTCGGTCACCACGTCGCCCTCGCGCACGGTGACACCGTGCCGGGTCAGCCACTTGGCGACGTACCGGCGACCCGGCGTGCTCAGTGACGGCATCAGGGTGCCGCCGCACACCAGCGTGACCGTGCGTCCTTGTTCGGCCAGTTCGGCGGCCGTCTCGATGCCGGTCGGCCCGCCGCCGACCACGGTGACCGGAGCATCGAGCGGCGACTCCCCCAGCCTGGCGCGCAGCCGCTGCGCGGGCTCGAACTCCGCGATGGGGAGGGCGAACTCGGCCGCCCCGGACACCGACGACGGTATCGCCGCGCTGCTGCCGACCGCGTAGATGACGTGGTCGTAGTCCAGCGCGCGGCCCGACGCCAGCTCTACCGTCCTGGCGGAGGTGTCGATGCGCGTGGCGCTGTCGACGACCAACGCGATGCCGTCGCCGAGCAGCGTGCCGTAGTCGACCGTCGCGTCGCCGGTTCCGCTTGTGGCGTGTGTCGTGTTCGGTCATGCCCACAAGACACCACCCGGCGTGACATGCGTCACTTCAGCGCGCACCGAGGAAGGGCGTCAGCAGCGGTAGCAGGGCGTCGGGGCGGTCCAGCGGGATGATGTGGCCGCAGTCCTCGATGAGATGGCCGGTGAGGTCGTCGGCGACGGGCCGCAGCTGCCGTTCGAGGGCGGCGCCGACGGGGTGGGCTCCGATCGCCATCGTGGGCACGGTGAGCCGGTGGGCGCCGGCGGCGTCCTGGATCTGGCGTGCGTTCGCCGGGGCGGCCCGGTAGTAGGAGAAGGCGCAGCGCAGGGCCTCGGACCCGGTGTACGCGCCGATGAAGGCGTCCCGGATCTCGCGTGGCACACCGCGGCCGCGGGTGCCGGCCGTGAGGAACCAGTCGATGTACTCCGCCTCGTGCCCGGCCAGGACCGTCTCGGCGAGGCCGGGAACCGCGTGGAAGCCGAACCACCACGGCGGCCCGCCGGCGAGGAAGTCCTCGGCGCCGGGCAACGGGCCCAGCGACGACTCCATGAGCACCAGTCGCCGTACGCGTTCGGGGCGCCGCATCGCGAGCAGGAACGCGGGCGGGGCGCCGGCGTCGATGCCGACGACCGCCGCCGACGGTTCGCCGAGAGCGGTGAGGAGTTCTTCGGCGTCGGTGGCCAGGGTCCCGGCGTCGTAGCCGTCCGCCGCTCTCGTGGTCGCGCCGAGTCCGCGCAGGTCCGGGGCGATGACGCGGTGGTGCCGGGCGAGCCCGGGGAGGACCTCGGTCCACAGCCGCCAGGTGTGCGGGAAGCCGTGGAGCAGCAGGACGGCGGGTCCGTTCCCGGCGACCGCCACGTTGATCTCGATGCCGTTGGCCGCCACCCGTCGCAGGGAGATCGCGGGGTGGCCGGAGACGGGCGGATGAGCTGTGCCGGGCATGAGGTCTCCCTGGTGCAGTGGTAACCGATGGTGACCAGGAAAGGTTAGGTAACCTCTACCGCGTGGCCAAGACCGCACTTTCGCGACAGGTGGTGAGCCGCAGGTGACCTCCTCACCCGCCCGTACCTCTCCGGCCCGCACGGCGAAGGGGGCGCGGGGCGACCTCTTCGACCCCGCGTGCCCGACCCGCCGCCTGCTGGACCGCATCGGCACGAAGTGGACGTCCATGGCCGTCAAGGTCCTCGCGGAGGCCTCCCCGGACGAGGTGCGCTTCGCCGAACTCCGGCGGCGGATGCCCGGCGTCTCGCAGAAGATGCTGTCCGCGACGTTGCAGAGCCTGACCCGCGACGGCCTGGTGGCCCGGCGGGTGGAGCCGACCGTGCCGCCGAGGGTCCACTACCGGCTCACCGACCTGGGCCTGTCGCTGGAGGTCGCGCTCGCCACCGTCCGGGCCTGGGCCGAGGAGCACATGGCCGAGATCGACCGCGCCGACCACGCCCACGCCGACGAGTAGGGCCGGTCGAGCCTCTCCGCGATGAAGCCTCGTCAGCCGGACCCCGAGGACGGCGGGCGCTCCGCCGTCCTCGGATCGGCGAGCCGTGCGACCAGGCCGTCGAGAAGAGCCCGGAGCAGTTCGGCGAGCTGCTCGCGCTGGGCGGGCGTCAGGTGCTCGACCAGGGCCTGCTCGTGGCGGAGCAGCTCGTCGACGCTCCCCTCGATCAGCGCGTGACCCTCCGCGGTCAGTTCGACCGCGCTCGTCCGCCCTCCGCTGCTGCGGTGGGCCCGTACGAGGCCGGAGGTCTCGGCGCGGGCGACGCGCTGGCTGATCGCCCCCGCGCTGACCAGGCAGGCCTCCTTGAGCTCCGCCGGCGTCATCCGGTACGGCGCGCCGTGTCGGCGCAGCGTGGACAGCAGGTCCAGAGTGGCGGCGTCGATGCCGAGCCGCGCAAGGGTACGGCGCCGGTCGTCGGCCAGCAGCTTGCCGGCATGCCAGATCCGGGTGATCACGCCGATCGACTCGACCGGCGTGCCGGGGCGCTCGCGCGTCCAGGCGAGCTGGATCCGCTCCGCTCCGTCCGGGTTGCGTGGTGGCGTCATACCGACCTAGCGTAGAGCACGCTGTTTAGACCTAAACAAGGAGTGTCATGCCACGCACGGCAATCGTCACCGGGGGCGGTACGGGCATCGGCCGCGCGGTCGCGCGGCGGCTCGCCGCCGACGGACTGGACGTCGTGATCACCGGGCGGCGCAAGCAGGTGCTCGAGCAGACCGCCGAGGAACTGGGCGTCCGCGCGGTCGCCTTCGACGCCTCCGACGTCGCGGCGATCGAGGCCGCCCTGCCCGACCTGCCCGGCCAGGTGGACGTCCTGGTCAACAACGCGGGCGGCAACATCGCCCGGCACCGGCCCGCGCCCGCCGAGGGCGACCTGGCCGGGCTGCGCGACCTGTGGGCCGCTCAACTCGAGAGCAACCTGATCAGCGCGGTCCTGACGACGAGCGCGCTGACGCCGCGGCTGGCCGCCGGCGGCCGCGTGATCTCGATCGGCTCGATCGCGGGAGCGCGCGGCAGCGGCGGCGGCGGGGCGTACGGGGCGGCCAAGGCCGCGCTGCACACCTGGACCGGCGACCTGGCCTTCGAGCTCGGCGGCCGGGGCGTCACGGTGAACGCCATCGCCCCGGGCTACATCGAGGACACCGAGTTCTTCGGCGCGGGCGGTCCGGGGACCGAACGCCGGGCCTGGCTGATCGGCCAGACGGCCAACGGCCGTCCCGGCCACCCCGAGGACGTCGCCGACACGGTCGCCTTCCTGGCCTCGCCGGAGGCCGGCAACATCACCGCCCAGGTGATCCACGTCAACGGCGGCGCCTTCCGCGGCCGCTGACGAGGAACAGAGAAACGCCCGGAACCCTCAGCCGAGGGTTCCGGGCGTTCTTTCAGCGCAGGTCGCCGTTGGTCATCCCGGTCGGGGCCGGCGGCAGGGCCACCAGGCCCATCTCGGCGCGGGAGGCGAACAGCTCGTGCTTGGGCACCACTCGCACGCTGTAGCCGAACGCTCCGGCGCGGTCGAGGGTGACGTCACCGGCGTAGCGCAGCCGGCCGCCCTCGATGTTCTCCACCTGCGTCAGCTCGACGTACGACGGGTCGACGAGCGTGTCGGTCTCGCCGACACGGCCGTACACGACCTCCACGGCGACGTCCGACGGCTCCAGGCCGCCGAGCTCCACCGTCGCGCGCACGGTGAGCGTGCCGCCCAGCTGCGGGCTCTGCGCCGCGCCGCTGGACTCCACGTGCTCGACCGTGACGCCCGGCCAGAGCTTGGCCACCCGCAGCTTCCAGGCGGCCACGGACTTTGCCGCCACGTGCTCGTCGGCGGCCAGCAGCCGGCCCGAGACGGCGGCCGGGGCGTACAGGTCCCGGACGTAGTCGCGGAGCATGCGCCCGGCGAGGACCTTCGGGCCGAGCGTGGTCAGCGTGTGCTTGACCATCTCCAGCCAGCGACGCGGCTGGCCGTCGGTGGTCCGGTCGTAGAACAGCGCCGCGACGTGGTCCTCGATCAGCTCGTACAGGGCGTTCGCCTCGACGTCGTCGCGGCGGTCCGGGTCGGCGGCGCGGTCGGCCGAGGGGATGGCCCAGCCGTTGTTGCCGTCGAACCACTCGTCCCACCAGCCGTCGCGGATCGACAGGTTGAGCCCGCCGTTCAGCGCCGCCTTCATACCCGACGTGCCGCACGCCTCCAGCGGCCGCAGCGGGTTGTTCATCCACACGTCGCAGCCCTGGACCAGGGACTGGCCGAGCGCCATGTCGTAGTCGGGCAGGAACACGATGCGGTGGCGTACGGCCGGGTCGTCGGTGAACCGGACGATGTCCTGGATGAGCCGCTTGCCGCCCTCGTCGGCCGGGTGGGCCTTGCCCGCGATGATGATCTGCACCGGACGCTCGGGGTCGAGCAGGATCGACTTGAGCCGCTCCGGGTCGCGCAGCATCAGGGTCAGCCGCTTGTACGACGGCACGCGGCGGGCGAACCCGAAGGTCAGCACGTCGGGGTCGAGGACGTCGTCGATCCAGGTGAGCTCGGCGTCGCTCGCGCCGCGCTGCAGCCACGACTCGCGCAGCCGCCGCCGGGCGTCGAGCACGAGGCGCTCGCGGAGCGTCCGGCGGATGCGCCAGATCTCCGCCTCGGGGACCCGGGCGACCGCGTCCCAGCCCTCGCCGTCCTCGACGACACCGGTCAGCTGCCGCCGGGCGAGGTCCACCATCTCGGGCGCGACCCAGGTCTCGGCGTGCACGCCGTTGGTGATGGAGCCGATCGGCACCTCTTCGGTGTCGAAGCCCGGCCACAGCCCGCCGAACATCTCCCGGCTGACGGCGCCGTGCAGCACCGACACGCCGTTCACGCGCTGCGCGAGGCGCATGCCCATGACGGCCATGTTGAAGACGTCGGGGTCGCCCTCCTCGTACGTCTCCGCGCCGAGGGCGAGGATGCGCTCGCTGGGGATGGAGGACGCCTCGTTGTCGGTGCCGAAGTACTTCTTGATCAGCTCACGGGGGAACCGGTCGATGCCGGCCGGGACGGGCGTGTGGGTGGTGAACACCGTGCCGCCGCGCGCGGCCTCCAGTGCCTCGTCGAGGGTGAGGCCCTGCTCGTCGATGTACTCGCGGATGCGCTCGAGGCCGAGGAACCCGGCGTGGCCCTCGTTGGTGTGGAAGACCTCGGGGGCGGCGTGTCCGGTGACGCGGCAGAACTGGCGGATCGCGCGGACGCCGCCGATGCCGAGGAGCATCTCCTGCAAAAGCCGATGGTCCGTTCCACCGCCGTACAACCGGTCGGTGACGTCGCGCGACGCGGGGGAGTTCTCCTCGACGTTGGAGTCGAGGAGGAGCAGCGGCACGCGGCCGACGCTCGCGATCCAGACCTGGGCGTTCAGCCGGTCGCCGTCCGGCAGGCCGACGGCGACCCGCACGGGCGTGCCGTCCTGCTCGCGCAGCAGCGTCAGCGGCAGGCCGTCGGGGTCGATCGGCGGGTAGTGCTCCTGCTGCCAACCCTCGGCCGACAGCGACTGGGAGAAGTACCCGTGGCGGTACAGCAGGCCGACACCGATGATCGGCACGCCGAGGTCGCTCGCGGTCTTCAGGTGGTCGCCGGCGAGGATGCCGAGACCGCCGGAGTACTGCGGCAGGGCCGCCGCGATGCCGTACTCCGGGGAGAAGTAGGCGATGGCCGCCGGAACGTCGGACAGCCCCTGGTACCAGCGCGGGGCGGTGACGTACTCGCGCAGTTCCTCGACGGCGTCGCCGAGCGCGCGCAGGAAACGCCGGTCGCCGGTGAGAGCGTCCAGGCGTTCGGCCGAGACCTCCCCCAGCAACCGCATCGGATCATGGCGAGTCGCCTCCCAGAGCTCCGGATCGACCGACTGAAAGAGCTCGAGCGTCTCTGGATGCCACGACCAGCGCAGGTTGAGGACAAGCTCCTCGAGCGGCTGGAGCGGCTCGGGCAGGACCGTGCGTACGGTGAATCTCCGGATGGCCTTCACGTGGCGCGACACTAATCGGTAACGGGCAGTGCTCGCGACCCAAACCCGCACAGCGGCCCACATCCTTGGATCTATGTTTGCCGCCTCCGTACGCCGGACGCGGCGAAGTGCGAAGTCCGCCGGGTGATGTCACCATTGACCGAAGGGCCGCCGGGCCGATCCTCGGCGAGCCGTTCGCGTGCGCGGCACACCCCGCCCGGCACGCTCGCGCCGTACGGGCCGGTCACGCCATCGCCTTACCATCGAGACAAGGCACAACCACCGGATCTGGCCGCGCAGACCTCCCCCTGGGATCCCCTCCCGGTACGCCGACGTGCCGAGATCCTCCCCGATCATGAAAACCGACAATTCTCCTGTTTCAGTCGCGGGAGATTGGCAACGGAGTCCATATGCGCGAGCCCTCGCCGAGCACCCCCGTACCGCACGGCGCCACCCGTGGTCAAGAAAGATCATTTATTTCGGAAGACGAGGTTGATCCCGCCTCCACGTCGGTACGCTCGCCTGCGATGATCGGACGAATTCCCATTCTCGACGTGCAGCCCGTGGTCGACTGTGGTCGCTGGCCGGCCAGGGCCGTCCCCCACGAGACCTTCACGGTGAGCGCCACGGTGTTCCGCGAGGGGCACGAGATGCTGGGCGCGGGCGTCGTGCTGCGCGATCCCGAGGGCCACGCCGGACCGCCGGCCCTCATGCACGAGGTCACTCCGGGCACCGACCGGTACGCCGCGGAGGTCACGCCCTCCTCGACCGGGACGTGGCACTTCCGGGTCGAGGCGTGGGGCGACCCGATCGCGCACTGGTGGCACGACGCGGGCATCAAGATCCCGCGCGGGCAGGACACCGAGCTGATGCTCGAGGAGGGCGCCCGGCTGTTCGAGCGGCTCGCCCGTGAGGTGCCGCGGGCCGAGCGTGCGGCGGTCACGAGCGTGGTCCGCGCGCTGCGCGAGACCGCCATCCCGCCGCTCATGCGCTTCGAGGCGGCCGACACGGCGGAGATCCACGCGCTGGTGGAGCGGCACCCGCTGCGCGAGCACGTGACGGTGACCGAGTGGCAGCCGCTGCTCGTCCAGCGCGAGCGCGCCCTGTACGGCTCCTGGTACGAGATGTTCCCCCGCTCAGAGGGCGCCTCGTACGACCCGATGGGCCGCCGCGCGCCGCAGTCGGGAACGTTCCGAAGCGCGATGAAGCGGCTCCCGGCGATCGCCGAGATGGGCTTCGACGTGGTCTACCTGCCGCCGATCCACCCGATCGGCTCGCAGTTCCGCAAGGGCCCGAACAACACGCTGCACGCCGAGCCGCACGACCCCGGATCGCCGTGGGCGATCGGGTCCGAGGACGGCGGGCACGACGCGATCCACCCGCAGCTGGGCGGGTTCGCCGACTTCGACGCGTTCGTCGACTATGCCAAGAACCTCGGCATGGAGGTGGCGCTGGACCTGGCGCTGCAGTGCTCGCCGGACCACCCGTGGGTCAAGGAGCACCCCGAGTGGTTCACCACGCGCGCCGACGGGTCGATCGCCTACGCCGAGAACCCGCCGAAGAAGTACCAGGACATCTATCCGCTCAACTTCGACAACGACCCCGAGGGCATCTACGCCGAGGTCGAGCGGGTCGTACGGCTGTGGATGGACCACGGCGTGCGGATCTTCCGGGTGGACAATCCGCACACCAAGCCGGTGGCGTTCTGGGAACGGCTCCTCGCGAGCATCGCCGAGACCGACCCCGACGTGCTGTTCCTGGCCGAGGCGTTCACCCGGCCGGCGATGATGCACACGCTCGCCAAGATCGGTTTCCACCAGTCCTACACGTACTTCACCTGGCGCAACAGCAGCCAGGAGCTGGAGGAGTACCTCCACGAGCTGTCCGGCCCCGCGGCCGCGTACATGCGGCCGAACTTCTTCGTCAACACGCCGGACATCCTCCACGAGTACCTCCAGCACGGCGGGCCGCCCGCGTTCGCGGTGCGGGCCGTGCTGGCCTCGATGCTGTCCCCGACGTGGGGCGTCTACTCCGGTTACGAGCTGTTCGAGAACACCCCGGTGCGACCGGGCAGCGAGGAGTACCGCGATTCGGAGAAATACCAATTCCGGCCGCGCGACTGGGAGGCGGCCGAGCGCGAGGGCCGAAGCCTCGCGCCACTCATCTCGACCCTCAACTCTTTGCGAAGAGCACACCCCGCACTGCGCAGGCTGCGTAATCTACGATTCCATAACGTCGACCAGCCTGAGCTGATCTGTTTCTCCAAACGCGTGCCTCCGACCGACGGGAACGCCGCGGACCTCGGGGACGTCGTGCTGGTCGTCGTCAACCTCAATCCACATCAGGTTCGCGAGGCGACCGTCCACCTCGACATGCCCGCGCTCGGTCTGGACTGGCCGGAGGAGTTCGTCGTCAGAGACGAATTGTCTGGCGGGTCTTATACCTGGCGGCAATCGAACTACGTGCGCCTCGACCCGCACACCCAGTCCGCACACATCTTCACGGTTTCGAGAGGCGAGAGTTGACCCAGATCGATCCCCTGCTCGGAGGCGGCACCGTAGAGCCGGTTCCGGACACGTTCACGCGCGAGACGCCGAACGAGCCGCACTGGTACAAGAACGCGGTCTTCTACGAGGTGCTGATCCGCGGCTTCTACGATTCGACCGGCGATGGCACCGGCGACATCAAGGGCCTCACCGAGAAGCTCGACTATCTGGTCTGGCTCGGCATCGACTGCATCTGGCTGCTGCCCATCTACGAGTCGCCGCTGCGCGACGGCGGGTACGACATCAGCGACTTCATGAAGATCCTGCCGGAGTTCGGCGACCTCGGTGACTTCGTGGAGCTGGTGGACGAGGCCCACAAGCGCGGCATCCGCGTCATCGCCGATCTCGTGATGAACCACACCAGCGACCAGCACCCGTGGTTCAAGGCGTCCCAGGAGGACCCGGACGGGCCGTTCGGCGACTTCTACGTCTGGTCCGACGACAACACCGGGTACGCCGACGCGCGGATCATCTTCGTCGACACCGAGACCTCCAACTGGACCTGGGACCCGGTGCGCGAGCAGTACTACTGGCACCGGTTCTTCAGCCACCAGCCGGACCTCAACTTCGACAACCCGGACGTGCAGGAGGCGATGCTGGAGGTCCTGCGCTTCTGGCTGGACCTCGGCATCGACGGCTTCCGTCTCGACGCGGTGCCCTACCTGTTCGAGCGCGAGGGCACCAACTGCGAGAACCTCAAGGAGACGCACGACTACCTGAAGAAGGTTCGCGCCGAGATCGACCGGCTCTACCCCGACCGGGTGATGCTGGCCGAGGCCAACCAGTGGCCGGCGGACGTCGTGGAGTACCTCGGCGACCCCGCGACCGGCGGTGACGAATGCCACATGGCGTTCCACTTCCCGGTCATGCCGCGGATCTTCATGGCGGTACGCCGGGAGCAGCGCTACCCGATCTCGGAGATCATGGCCCAGACGCCGAAGATCCCCGAGAACGCCCAGTGGGGCATCTTCCTCCGCAACCACGACGAGCTGACGCTCGAGATGGTGACGGACGAAGAGCGCGACTACATGTACTCCGAGTACGCCAAGGACCCGAGGATGAAGGCCAACATCGGCATCCGCCGGCGGCTGGCCCCGCTCCTCGACAACGACCGCAACCAGCTGGAGCTGTTCACCGCGCTGCTGCTGTCGCTGCCCGGATCGCCGGTGCTGTACTACGGCGACGAGATCGGGATGGGCGACAACATCTGGCTCGGCGACCGCGACGCGGTCCGTACCCCGATGCAGTGGACCCCGGACCGCAACGCGGGCTTCTCCAAGTGCGACCCGGGCCGCCTCTACCTCCCGACGATCATGGACCCGATCTACGGGTACCAGGCGATCAATGTCGAGTCGCAGCAGAACAACCCGGGTTCGCTGCTGCACTGGACGCGCAAGATGATCGAGATCCGCAAGCGCCACCCCGTGTTCGGGGTCGGCGACTACACGGAGCTGTCCGCGTCCAACCCGAGCGTCCTGGCCTTCGTTAGGGAGTTCGGCGCGGATCGCGTACTTTGTGTGAACAACCTGTCACGGTTCCCCCAACCCGTGGAGCTCGACCTGCGGCGCTTCGAGGGCGTCAACCCGGTCGAGTGCATGGGTGGTGTTCAATTCCCCCCAATCGGGGAATTGCCATATCTCCTGACACTTCCAGGACACGGTTTCTACTGGTTCCTCCTGCCGGCGAACCACGGAGGTGGTGGCGAATAGCCATGTGGCCCAGGCAGGAGGAACGGGCGAGGTGACGTAGCCAGTGCGGCTGACCGAACGACTCGACGATCTGATCGCGGACTGGCTTCCGCGCCAGCGGTGGTTCGCGGGCAAGGACCGAGGGATCGACGACGTCTCGGTCGTGTTCGAAACGGAGCTGGTCTCCGGCGATCCGTCGCTACGCCATGTAGTGATCGCCGTACGCCAGGGTGAGCAGGTCGACCGTTACCAGGTACCGGTCGGCCTCCGCCGCGAGCTACCCGGACGGCTGGAGTACGCCGAGATCGGGCGCATCGACGGCGTGCACGTCTATGACGCCGTGCACGACCCCGAGCTGACCCGCGTGCTCCTGGAGAAGATGGCCGACTGCTCCGACGCGGGGCCGCTGGCCTTCCGGTCGATCTCCGGCCTGGAGACCGACCTCGACAGCCTCGCCAGCCCCGCCGAGCAGAGCAACACCTCGCTCATCTACGGCGACCTCTACATCTGCAAGCTGTTCCGGCGGCTGACCGCCGGCATCAACCCCGACCTGGAGCTCAGCCGCGGCCTGATGGGCGCGGGCAGCAAGCACGTGCCCGCGCTCCACGGATGGATCTCCTGCGAGCTGGACGGCACCGTCTCCACGCTCGCGATGCTGTCGGAGTTCCTGCGGACCGGAACCGACGGCTGGCAGCTCGCCGGCACGAGCGTGCGCGACCTGTACGCCGAGGCCGACCTGCACGCCGACGAGGTCGGCGGCGACTTCGCGGCCGAGTCCGAACGCCTCGGCGCCGCCACCGCCGAGGTCCACCGCGACCTGGCCACCGCCTTCGGCACCGGCGTCATGGCCTCCGCGGAGGTGCGGGAGCTGGCCCGGCAGATGCACGCCCGGCTCAACGAGGCCTGCGCCGCGGTCCCCCAGCTCGTCCCGTACGCCGGGCGGCTCAGCGAGGCGTTCGACGCCTTCGCCACGGTCGACGAACCCCTCATGGTCCAGCGGGTCCACGGCGACTTCCACCTCGGCCAGGTCATGCGGACCGAGATGGGCTGGATGCTGCTCGACTTCGAAGGTGAGCCGGCCAAGCCGCTGGAGGAACGCCGGCGGCCGGCGCACCCGCTGCGCGACGTCGCGGGCATGCTCCGCTCCTACGACTACGCGGCCCGGCACCTGCTGGTGAACGCCAAGGCGGTCTCGGGCAACCCGGACCAGCTGGAGTACCGCGCGCACGAGTGGGCCGAGCGCAACCGCACGGCGTTCTGCCGCGGCTACGCCGAGGCGGGCGGCGTCGACCCGGCGGCGCACGAGGAGATCATCCGCGCCTTCGAGTTCGACAAGGCCGTCTACGAGGTCATGTACGAGGCGCGGAACCGGCCGTCGTGGCTGCACATCCCGCTCAGCTCCATCGCCGCGCTGAGCGCCTCACCGGCCCCGGGGTCGCGCACCCGCTGATCCGGTCCGTCGTCGGCACGCGGGACCTCGGGGAGTCCCGCTGCCGGGGATCGTCCCTACCGGCGCCGATACGGGTTCGGCTCCCAGCGCACGAGATGGTCGGCGAGATCGTTGCCGAGGTACAGCATCTCGGCCGCGTCGGTCGCCAGCAGGCCCTGCGGCGTGTACAGAAGGTCGCAGGGCACGTCGAACTCGGCCCGCTCGGGACTGGTATGGATGATCTCTCTCAGCAGACCGTCCCGGGTGCGGCCGGCGACCTGAGGGTCGCTCGTCACGGAGACGAAGGGGCTGAGCCGCAGCCTGCCGTCGACGCCCTGGACGTGCAGTTCGGCGAGCTGCCGCATGCCCTCCGGGAAGCGCGCCAGGCCGGTGACACGCCGGATGTCGGCCTCCGTGCCGTTCCGCCAGAGGTTCGGTATCAGGTCATCGGGGTTGTTCCGGTCGCAGAACCGGAAGACGCGGATCTTCCCCGCGGCCTGTACGGCGCGAGTACCCGACGTGTCGGCCGGGGCCTTGAACAGGCGGGCCGCGGCCTGGAAGACCCGCGCGGCCTCCGCATCGCGTCCGGTCACACCAAACCCCCGCACAGTCGCAACGCCCACCGGAGAAGGCCGATGACGATGGGCCGGATGCGACCGTACGGCTCGCGGCGTAAATCCTGATCAACTTCTGATGTCACCGCATGAAACCGGATGCTCTCCCATCACGTCTGATCGCGGTATGGGCCTGGGCGGCCACAGTCGGTAAGATCCGCTGTTCTCCGCCCTTCCCGGCTTGGGCGAACCGATGGAGGTATGTCCGTGAGTGGGATCGTGTTGGTGCTCGTGCTGGCACTGATCGTCCTGGTTGTGGCGCTCGTGATCCTGCTCATCGTGGTGCTCGGCCGGCGGCGCCCGGCACCGCCGCCCGCGGTGCCCCGCGACCCGTTCGCCGCCGAGGACAGCGTCGCCGGCGACCCCCGCACGCTCAAGGCGGGCGACCTGGTCGAGTACCTCGGCACCCGCTACTTCGTACGGGGCTCGCTGCGGCTGCGCGAGGGCGGCTTCACCTGGAACGAGCACCTCCTGGACGCCGACACGGCCGAAGGGCGGAAGGTGTGGCTGTCGGTCGAGGAGGACCCCGACCTCGAGGTCGTCTTCTGGACCGAATACGAGATCGGCGACCTGCGTCCGGGCGCGAGGACGGTCACCGTCGAGGGCGTGGAGTACCGCCGCGACGAGCACGGCACCGCCGACTACACCAGCGAGGGGACGACCGGCGTCGGGGCCCGGGGCCGCGTCGAGTACGTCGACTACGAGGGCCCGGGCGGCCGCTACCTGTCGTTCGAGCAGTACGGCGGCGGCCAGTGGGAGGCCGGGCTCGGCGAGCGGGTCCCCGCCGGCACGATGACGATCTACCCGAGCGGCGGCTGAATGCTGGCCGTCCTCGACACCCCCTACCAGGACGCGCGCGCCGACGGCCTCTCGTTCGCGCTCGGCCTGCCGCCGCTGGACGCGCTCGCCGTCCTGCCGGTCGAGCGCGCCGGCGTGACCGTCGAACTGCGGCTGCTCGGCGCGTCCCACCAGGTGCTGGCCGGGCCGCTCAGCGAGACGGTCGCGTGCCTGCCGGGCGCAGCCTCGCCGTTGCCCGGCAGCGCGGCCACCGCCCTGCTCGGCTGGACGTACGCGTTCACCGCGGAGACCGCCGCGCACGACGACGACGCGGCGTTCGGACGGGCCATCGAGGCGGTGTGCGCGCGGCTCGCGGACCGCGGCGACGCGCTGACCGGTGCGTTCCCCGGCTCCCCGCACGCCGTCACCGCCATCGCCCTCGATGCGGCGGCGCCGCACGCCACCGCGCGGCAGTCCGGGATCGGCTGGCGGACCTGGCACGCCTACCCCCAGACCCGGGAGATCGTGATGACGCGGAGCCGGCTGGTGAGACCTTCATGAACAGGACCCGGGGCATGAACAGGACGTACCGGGCCGTGGTCGGCGTGCTCGCCACCGCGCTGCTGGCCGTGACCCTCACCGGCTGCGGCTCGCCGTCGTCATGGATCGCGAAGAAGTACCAGCGGGTCGGGACGGACACCTACCGGTCGTCCCTGCCCCCGCAGGCCGTGGCGGCGGCGATCAACCGCAAGTTCAAGGCGATCGACCGGGTCGACGACCTGGCGACGCTCGGCTCGGGGGGCGGCATCTTCCTGCGCTACCCGAGGCTCGTCGTCGGCGTGACGCCGTACGGGCCGGGCAGCAGGATCACCGTCGACAAGCCGTCCGGCGGTTACAACCGGTACTACTCCCACGTCGGCAGGCGCTGGAGTGCCCCGGGCAGCAACGGCTGGAACAGCCACGGCATCCCATCCTTCCGCGGCGGCGGTCCCGGGTCAGGCAAATAAGGAGCAACCGATGCACGACACCCTCCATGACATCGGCGCGACCTTCGCCTACGGCGCGGTCGGCATCGCGTTGATGGCACTCGGCTACCTGGTGGTGGAGGTGACGACACCCGGCCGGCTCGGCCGTCAGATCTGGACCGAGGCCAACAAGGGCGCCGCGCTGCTCCTCGGCGTCAAGCTGCTCGGCATCGGCGCGATCGTCACCACCGCGATCGTCACCAGCGACAACGACCTGAGCCGGGGGCTGGTCGACACCGCGGTCTACGGCGGGATCGGCATCGTGCTGATGGTCGTGGCGTTCTACTTCCTCGCCCTGATCACGCCTGGCAGGCTCGGCGCGACGCTGGTGGACGGCGCCGCCGTCCACCCGGCGGGCTGGGTGGTCGCCGCCGCCGACATCGCCGTCGCCGCGATCGTGTCCGGGGCGGTCTCCTGACCGCCCGCGACCTCGACCGGTCCGCGCCGCCGCCGTCCGTGCCGGAGGCGGACGCGCCGCCGGCCGGGAGGCTCGGGGCCCCGGCCCGGGTGGCGCGGGCGCTCGTGCTGGCCGCGGTCTTCACGTGCGCGGCGTGCGGGCTGGTGTACGAGCTGGCGCTGGTGGCGCTCGGCAGCTACCTGGTGGGCGACTCCGTCACGCAGGCGTCGATCGTGCTGTCGGTCATGGTCTTCGCGATGGGTGTCGGGTCGCTGCTGGCCAAACCGCTGCGGCGGCACGCGGCGGCCGCGTTCGCGCTGGTCGAGGGCGCGCTCGCGCTGGTCGGCGGCCTGTCGGTGCTCGCGCTGTACGCCGCGTTCTCCTGGCTGGACCTGTACGTCCCGGCGCTCGTGGCGGTGGCGTTCGCGGTCGGCGCGCTGATCGGCGCGGAGATCCCGTTGCTGATGACGCTGCTCCAGAAGATCCGCAAGCAGGACGCGGGCAGCGCCGTCGCCGACCTGTTCGCCGCCGACTACGTGGGGGCGCTCGTCGGCGGGCTCGCGTTCCCGTTCGTCCTGCTGCCGACGTTCGGACACATCAAGGGCGCGCTGCTGGTCGGCGTGGTGAACGCGGTCGCCGGCGTGGCGGTGGTGCTGTGGTTGTTCCGGCGGCAGCTCGGCCATGTCGCCCGGGTCGCGCTCGGGCTCGGCATGGTGGCGGTCCTGGCCGTCCTCGGGACGACCTACGCGCTCGCCGACCGGATCGAGGTGACCGCGCGGCAGGCACTGTTCCAGGACCCGATCGTGCTGGCGAGGGATACCCCGTACCAGGAGATCGTGATCACCGAGAAGGTCACGCTCGCGGGCTCCACGGACCTGCGCCTGTACCTGAACGGGGACCTTCAGTTCTCCTCGGCGGACGAGTACCGGTACCACGAGTCGCTCGTCCACCCGCTGATGTCCGGCCCGCACGGGAACGTGCTGATCCTCGGCGGCGGCGACGGCCTGGCGCTGCGCGAGGTACTGCGCTACCCGGACGTCCGCAGCGCGACCCTGATCGAGCTCGACCCGGAGATGCTGCGTCTCGCCCGCACCTACCAGCCGCTGGTGTCGCTCAACCACCGCTCGTTCGAGGACCCGCGCGCCACCGCGGTCAGGGCCGACGCGTTCACCTGGCTGCGCGGCCAGAGCCGGCGGTTCGACGCGGTCATCGTGGACATGCCGGACCCGGACGACGTCCCCACCGCGAAGCTGTACTCGGTCGAGTTCTACGGCCTGGTGAAGCGGATCCTCGCCCCCGGCGGCCAGATGGTCGTCCAGTCCGGCTCGCCCTACTTCGCCCCGAAGTCGTTCTACAGCATCGAGAAGTCCATCGGCGCCGCGGGCCTCACGACCACCCCCTACCACGTGGACGTGCCGAGCTTCGGCGACTGGGGCTTCGTCCTCGCCGCGCCCGCCGCGAAGCCGCCCGCGCTGGCGCTGCCGCCGGACGCCCCGCCGCTGCGGTTTCTGGACGCGTCCGTGCTGCAGGCCGCCTCCGTCTTCCCCAAGGACCGCCGGTCCCGCGACGTGCAGGTCAACACTCTCGTGCACCCCCGCCTCGTCCAGTACGAGGGCGAGGAGTGGAAGGACTCCTGATCGGCGATCGACGGCGGCGCGAATCTCGTGATCGAAAAGGATTACGCTCCACCCACCGGGCACGTTGAAGGTACGAGTTGGCAGCGACAGTTCAAGGAGCGTCATGGCGCGGGTCACCCACGACGAGATCGACCGGCTGATCGGCGGGGACCATCACGACCCCCACGGGATCCTGGGCGCGCACCCCGGTACGGACGGCGTGACCATCCGTGCGCTGCGGCCACTGGCGAGCAAGGTGGAGGTCGTCCTCGCCGACGGTGAACGCCGGCCGATGCGCCACGTGCACGCGGGCGTCTTCGCCACCACCCTGGCGCCCGGCAGCCCGCTGTCCGACGACGAGCCGGTGGCGGTGCCCGACTACCGCCTCGCGGTGACGTACGACGGGCCCGAGCTGGTCCAGGACGACCCGTACCGGCACGCGCCGACGCTCGGCGAGCTGGACCTGCACCTGATCGGCGAGGGCCGGCACGAGGAGCTGTGGGAGGTGCTCGGCGCGCACACCCGCCGGTACCGGTCGGTGTTCGGGCCGGTCGAGGGCACCTCGTTCGCGGTGTGGGCGCCGAACGCCCGCGGCGTCCGGGTGATCGGCGACTTCAACCACTGGGACGGCCGTGCGCACCCGATGCGCTCGCTCGGCTCCTCCGGGGTGTGGGAGCTGTTCGTGCCCGGCGTCGGTGACGGCACCAACTACAAGTTCGAGATCCTCGGCGCCGACCACATCTGGCGGCGCAAGGCCGACCCGATGGCGCAGTACGCCGAGCGGCCGCCCGCGACCGCCTCGAAGGTCTTCACCTCCCGCTACACGTGGGAGGACGACGAGTGGATGACGCGGCGCAAGTCCTATGACCCGCTGCGCTCGCCGATGAGCGTGTACGAGGTGCACCTCGGCTCGTGGCGGTCGGAGCTGGGCTATCGCGAGCTCGCCACCGAGCTGGTGGACTACGTCTCCGACATGGGCTTCACGCACGTGGAGTTCCTGCCGGTCTCCGAGCACCCGTTCGGCGGGTCGTGGGGGTACCAGGTGACCTCCTACTACGCGCCGACCGCCCGGTTCGGCGACCCCGACGAGTTCCGCCATCTGGTGGACCGGCTGCACCAGGCCGGCATCGGCGTGATCGTCGACTGGGTGCCGGGCCACTTCCCCAAGGACGAGTGGGCGCTGGCCCGGTTCGACGGCACGCCGCTGTACGAGCACGGCGACCCGCGCCGGGGCGAGCAGAAGGACTGGGGCACGTTCATCTTCGACTTCGGCCGCTCGGAGGTGCGCAACTTCCTCGTCGCGAACGCCTCGTACTGGCTGGAGGAGTTCCACGTCGACGGCCTGCGGGTGGACGCGGTCGCCTCGATGATCTACCTGGACTACTCGCGCGGCGAGGGCGAGTGGACGCCGAACATCTACGGCGGGCGGGAGAACCTCGAGGCGATCGACTTCCTCAAGGAGATGAACGCCACCTGCTACAAGCGCTCCCCCGGCATCATGACGATCGCCGAGGAGTCCACCGCGTGGCCCGGCGTGACCCGGCCGACGCACCTGGGCGGGCTGGGGTTCGGCTTCAAGTGGAACATGGGCTGGATGCACGACACGCTCGGCTACCTGAAGCACGAGCCGATCTTCCGCGGCTACCACCACCACGAGATCACCTTCTCCATGGTGTACGCCTACTCGGAGAACTACGTGCTGCCGCTGTCCCACGACGAGGTCGTGCACGGCAAGGGTTCGCTGCTCGGCAAGATGCCGGGCGACGAGTGGCAGCGGTTCGCCGGGCTGCGCGCGCTGCTGGCGTACATGTGGGCGCACCCGGGCAAGCAGCTGCTGTTCATGGGCCAGGAGTTCGGCCAGGGCGCCGAGTGGGCCGAGTCCCGGTCGCTCGACTGGTGGCTGCTCGACAAGGCCGAGGACAACTTCCACGCGGGCCTGCAGCGGATGGTCCGCGACCTCAACCGCGCCTACGGCGAGGCGGAGGCGCTGTGGACGCGGGACGCCCGGCCGGAGGGGTTCAGCTGGATCGACGCGGACGACGTCGCCGGCAACGTGATCTCGTTCCTGCGGTACGCCGAGGACGGCACGCCGCTCGCCTGTGTGATCAACTTCGCCGGCGTCCCGCATGAGGACTACCGCCTGGGCCTGCCCCGCACGGGCCGCTGGCGCGAGGTGGTGAACACCGACGCGTTCGAGTACGGCGGCAGCGGCGTCGGCAACATGGGCGCGGTGTGGGCCACCGAGGAGCCGTGCCACGGCCAGCCCGCCTCCGCGCTGCTGCGCGTCCCCCCGCTCGGCGCCCTCTGGCTCTCCCCGGAGTGACCTTCCGCCATCCGGCCGGCTCGACACACGGCCGGATATGGCTAGAGATCTTGTGCGGCCGCACCGGTCGCGGCAGATTTGCGCGCGCAACCTCAGGAGGTAACGCGTGCCGATCTCACCACGGCGAGGCCTTCTCGCCGCCGCGATCGCCACCGCGGCCGCGCTCGCGGTCACGGGGGCGCCCGCCGCCCACGCGGCGAAGAAACCCACGATCAAGGTGTCGGACGGGGTGACCCAGCCGGTCTTCTCCTACGCGGACGCGATCCGGGAGTACGTCCGGGTCGAGTCGCCGGTCGACGCCGACCACGACGGCAAGAAGGACCTCATCCGGGTGGACATCATCCGTCCGAAGGAGAGCGGCCCGGACTTCAAGGTCCCCGTGATCATGGATGAGAGCCCGTACTACGACAACCTCGGCCGCGGCAACGAGGGCGAGCGCAAGACGTACGACGCGGCCGGGAATCCGGTGAAGTTCCCGCTCTTCTACGACAACTACTTCGTGCCCCGCGGCTACGCGGTGCTCGACGTCGACATGGACGGCACGACCAAGTCCGACGGCTGCCCGACCTCCGGCGGCCTGTCCGACGTCCTGGGCGGCAAGGCGGTCGTCGACTGGCTGAACGGCCGCGCCACCGCGTACGACGCCAAGGGGAACAAGGTCAAGGCGACCTGGACCAACGGCCGTACGGGGATGATCGGCAAGTCCTACGACGGCACACTCGCCAACGGTGTGGCGGCGACCGGCGTGCAGGGCCTGGACACGATCGTGCCGATCTCGGCGATCAGCTCCTGGTACGACTACAGCCGGATGAACGGCACGCTGTGGTGGACGGGTGAGGAGGACGGCCTGGCCGACACGGTCGACACCGACCCGCCGGCCAAGTGCGCCGCCGTACGGCAGGAGCTCGCCACCGGCCAGGACGACGCGACCGGGAACTACAACGCGTTCTGGAGCTCCCGCGACTACCGGTCCGCGCCCACCCCGGACGTGAGCCGCGTGCACGCGAGCGTGTTCGCCGTCCACGGCACGAACGACCTGAACGTCAAGCCGAGCCAGTTCTCCACGTGGTGGGCCGGCCTCGCGGCGCGGAACGTGCCGCGCAAGGTGTGGCTGTCGCAGTACGGGCACGTGGACCCGTTCGACTTCCGCCGCGACGCGTGGGTGGACACCCTGCACCAGTGGTTCGACTACTGGCTCTGGCACGTGCACAACGGCGTCATGAAGCAGCCGCGCGCGGACATCGAGACCGGCCCGGACCAGTGGACGACCGAGTCGGACTGGCCGTCACCGCGGGCGCGGAGCCTGCCCCTGCGTCCCCAGGCCGACGGCACCCTGGGCCTGTCCGCCTCCTCGGGCAACGCGACGTTCACCGACACCAAGGAGGACGAGGGCTCCCTCGTGTCGGACCCGACGACGGCGCAGCCGTACCGGCTGGCGTACACCACGCCCCCGCTCAAGCAGGACGTACGGCTGTCGGGCACGCCGACGGTGTCGCTGAGGTTCACCACGGACCGCCCCGCCGCCGACCTGGGCGCACTGCTGGTCGACTACGGCACCGACACGCGGGTGAACTACCTCGGCGCGGGTTCGGGCGTGAAGACCCTGACGACCGAGGACTGCCACGGCGAGAGCACCGCGACCGACGACGCCTGCTACAAGCAGGTGGTGACCGACACGGCGACCTCGGACGTGAACGTGGTGACGCGCGGCTTCCTGGACGCGCAGAACCGTACGTCGCTGAGTACGTCGTCGCCGCTGACGCCGGGGACGACGTATTCGGTGCACTGGCCGACCCTGCCGCAGGACTACCGGTTCAAGGCGGGCCACCGGCTGGCGCTGATCCTGTTCGGCGTGGACGGCGACGTCCAGTACGACGAACAGGCCACGGGCGCCACGGTGAAGGTGGATCTGGCGGGCAGCCAGATCAGCCTGCCGGTGGTGGTGAGCGGCGGCACACCGTCGAAGGACAAGACGTTCTCGGCGAAACAGACCTGGCGCGGCCCGGCCCGCGTGGTCCTCCCCCGCCAGCCCCGTTTCTTCCACTGATCGCCTGACGACGGGCCCCGGGACACGCGTCCCGGGGCCCGTTTCACGTTTCCGGCAACGGCTCGTGCGGGTAGAGGTCCCGCCACAGTCGCCGGAGGAACTTCTCTGCACTGCCGTCGTCATAGCGGACCGCACGATAGAGCTCGTCACCGGGCAGACTGTCGGGGTCGAGGATGGCCGCACGGAGCTCGTTCTTGAAGGTCCTGATCTCCTCGTCGGACTCGTGCCGCACGAGCTGCTTCAGGTCGTCGAATGCCTCGTCGTACGCCTCGGGATGACAATAAATCTCCGAAACGGAGATTAATGTACCAAACGGCAAATCGGGATCGATGTTCCAGAACGGCCTGCTCATCCTTCCTCCAGGGAAGAGTCCGGTCACGGCTCCACGTACATCGTCGAAATCTCGTAGCCATTCATATCCCGATTGGGCCGGAAGTAAAACTTAATCTTTGCATCGTCACGGATCTCGACGGGTACACACGTCGGCTCGGGGACATCTGAATCCTGATTTGACGTTCTCTTCGCCGTCACCCAATCGGCGCGGCGGCGTAAGGCCTCATCCAGGCTGCCGTCGACCGGCTCCAGCGCATACGCCGAACAGTAACGATGGCCGCCCACCCCCAGAAGGTCCTCGACTGTCAGGGCGACGCCCTGTGGCACTTTTCCGGCCACGAACGGGGTCTCCAACGCATCGCGGACCGACGGATGTCGCACTCCCCGCGCGAACGCGGTCGCGAATGCCTCCGGATCCTGGATCGCGGTTGCGGTGTCGGCGCAGCGATGCGGTCGGTTTCCGGGCTTGAGGCCGTCGATTCCGGCGAACCGCTTGGCATCGTCGAGCTGGGCGGGATCCTGGAAACCCGTCACCCGGCGCTGGAGCCTCTCGTCGTCCGCATGACCCTCGTGGCGTTCGAGGGCGTGACCCTGCCCCATGTCCATGGCTACCAGCACCCGCATGGCCGCCGGGTCGCAGTCCTTCGCCTGGGCCAGCCACGGACGCCGGTCCGCGTTCTCGGCGATGTACTCGGCGGCCCGGCCTTCGCCGATCTCCGGCAGACCCGCCTCTGTCGGCCGGAAGCCGCGCAGGATCTCGCGTGGCGTCGGCTGGTCGTCGGCGATGGGAATGTCGAGCCGCTTCGCGTACGGCTCCGGCTCATACGCGTCAACAGCCGTTTCCGGACCAGCCGGAGTCGGCTTTTCATTCGCGGCGAGCGCGCCCCTGCGGCTTTCGGCACGGGATAACGAATCTTCCGATCCGGGCAGATCGGCCGGAGGGCGTTCCGTGCCCGCTCGCCCTTCGGTCGTCTCGCCCGTGTCAGTGCCGTCAATGCGATCCATCCCCATGGAGGCATCCCTGACATTTCGACAATTGAGGTTGCCGAGCTCTACAGGCTAACTTCGCGACCATCGTGATCACCAGAGCGCCGAACGAATTCGTACATGCTCACCCGGCGACACTGAAATACGGAATGCCGATATCTTCGGATTATCAATGCCACGGGCACGAAGGGGCCTGGCGGCAGCCGGATCAGCCTGCCGGTGGTGGCGAGCGGCGGCACGCCGTCGAAGGCCCGCGAGGTCATCGGTGGGACAGGCCTGGCGCGGCCCGAGCCACACCGTCCTCCCGTCGGCCGCGCGTCTTCCGCCGACCCCTCTCACGCCGAGACGGGCCTGCCGTCGTCCTCGACCTTCCCCCCCCGGCGTGAAGGTCAGGTCGCGGCGTCACCGGCCCGGAAGCGGCTCGTCCGGATACAGGTCGCGCCACAGCCGTTCGAGGAACGCCCGGTCGCTGCCGTCGCTGTACTGCGCGGCGACGTACAACGCGTCTTCGGGCAGGGCCGACCGGTCGCGTAACGCGTCTCCCAGCTGCGACTTGAACCGCTGGATCGCGGGATCTCCCTTCGGGCTCCGCACCCGAGTGATCAGGTCCTCGTAGGCCTCGTCGTGGGCCTCGGGATGGCAGTAGGCCTCCACCGTGTCCAGGAGAACGGAGAAAGGCGCCTCGGGATGGTTTCGCCAATATCTGTCGGTCAAGGCCATACGTCTGCACCCCTTAAGGTCGCTCCACGAACATCGTGCTGACTTCATAGCCGTCACGCAATGCCCTCGCCCGAAAGAAGAATTGGACTTTTCCTCCATCGAACGAATCAACTAAGGCCGCGCCCGGATCGGGTACGTCGGGATCACGATCGTTGGCGCGCGAGTCGACCCAGGAATCGCGGCAGTCCATGGCCGCGCGGATCTGTCCGCCCACCGGCAGAAGCCGATAACCGCTGCAGTATCGATGGCCGTCCGGCCCCAGCAGTTCCTCGATCGGGATGGCGACACGTGGCGGATTCGCATGCGGATCGAACGGTCTGCGGAGGACGTCACGGATGTCGGGATGTTCCATCGCGCGGGCGAACATGGTCGCGAACGCGGCCGGATCCTGGACCGCGGTGGCGGTGTCGGCGCACCGGTGGGCCCGGTCGCCCGGTTTGCATCCGTCGATCCCCGCCACCCTCTTGGCCGGGTCCAGCTGGGCGGGGTCCTCGAGCGCGGTCACGCGGCGCCGCAGCCTCTCGTGGTCGGCGTAGCCCTCGTGGCGCTCCAGCGCGTGGCCCTGGCCCAGGTCCAGGGCCACCAGCACCCGCTGGACGGCCGGGTCGGAGTCCGCGGCACAGGCCAACCACGGACGCTCGCCGACATACCGGGCGATGTGGTCGGCGGCCTCCCGCTCCGTCACCTCGGGCAGGCCCGCGTCGGCGGGCGCGAACCGGCCGAGCACCTCACGCGGCGTCGGCTGGTCGTCGGCGATGGGAGTGTCGAGCAGTTTCGCGTACGGCTGCGGCGCCCGCTCCCCCACGTCAGCGGCCGTTTCCGGAGGCTTCTCATTCGCCGCGAGCGCGGCTAATCGACTCTCGACTCGGGATAACGAATCGTCCGATCCGGGGTGATCCGCCGGAAACTGTTCGCCGCCCGCCGGCCGTTCGGCCGTCTCACCGGTGTTCGCGCCGTCGACCCGATCCACCACCATAAGGTCAGCCCTTTACATATTCCGCCAACTGTAGTTGCCGAGCCTTGCAGGCTAACTCCGCCGACATCATGATCGCCAGACCCAATTTCAACCGTGCGCGGCAAGACACCGAATACGGAAAGGCCTCTATATACGGCATGACCAATACGAGGCAGCCGCTACCGCAGGTCGGGAACTCCGCCACCGTGCCGTCCGCGATCAAGGGGTCCGGCATCATGAGGGCATGTCCTCACGGGAGCTCGTGGTCCTGGGAACCTCCAGTGCGGTGCCGACCAAGAGCCGGAACCACAACGGGTACCTCCTGCGCTGGGACGGGTTCGGTGTCCTGTTCGACCCCGGGGAGGGCACGCAACGGCAGATGGTCCGTGCCGGGGTCAGCGCCCACGACGTCAACGCGATCTGCCTCACCCACTTCCACGGCGACCACTGCCTGGGCGTACCCGGGGTGGTGCAGCGGATCGCGCGGGACCGCGTCGCGCATCCGGTCAGCGCCGTCTTTCCCCGCAGCGGTACGGAGTACTGGCGGCGGCTGCGTCACGCCACGCTCTTCAACGACACGCAGGTGATCGCCGAGCGGCCCGTCGCCGGTGACGTCCAGGAGGTCGCGGCGGACGGCGCGCCGTTCACGCTCACCGCGCGGCGGCTCTGCCACAGTGTCGAGTCCTACGGCTACCGGATCGAGGAGCCCGGCGGCATCACGATGCTGCCCGACCGGCTCGCCGCGTACGGCATCGCGGGGCCGCTCGTCGGACGTCTCCAGCGCGAGGGGCGGGTCACCGCGCCCGGCGGCCGTACGGTCACGCTCGAGGAGTGCGGCGTTCCCCGGCCCGGCCAGAAGGTCGCGTTCGTCATGGACACGCGGCTCTGTGACGCGATCAAGCCGCTCGCCGACAGGGCCGACCTGCTCGTGATCGAGTCGACGTTCCTCGACGCCGACGCCGGGCTGGCCGAGGACTACGGACACCTCACCGCGCGCCAGGCCGGACGGATCGCCGCCGACGCCGGCGTACGGCGCCTGGTCCTGACCCACTTCTCCGAACGGTACGGCGCCGAGGACGAGCCGAGGTTCGCCGAGGAGGCCGCCGCGGCGTACGCGGGCGACATCGTCACGGCGCGAGATCTCGTTCGCGTACCGGTGCCGTCACGACACCGGCCGGGGAGTGCCGCGCGCCCATAGGATCTCGCGCCGTGACCACCGATACGTCCGATCTGTGCCCTACGTGCTCCCATGTCCTCCCGGCGGCCGGTGACCATCCGGTCTGGTGCGCGGAGTGCGAGTGGGGGCTGGGCGAGCCCGAGGCGCCGCGCGGCGGGCCGGTGCGGGCCTGGTTCGACCGGCGGTCGGCCGCTCTCGTCGAGGCCCTGTACCGCGACGTGTCGCGCGCCGAGCCCGCCCGCCCGGGCTGGAACGCCGCGCGGGTCGCCTCCTACCTGCTCGCGCTGGCCGTGCACGCCTGCCCGCTCGCCCTTCTCGCGGTCGCCGGTCTGCTCCTGTGGACGGACGTCAACGCCGTCACGGTCATCGCCGCCGTCGTACTGGTGGTCCTCGCGTACTTCCTCGCCCCGCGCCTCGGCCGGATGCCGCGCGGCGACGCGGTGAAGTGCCGGGAGGACGCGCCCGCGCTGTTCGCCCTGCTCGACCGGGTCGGCACGGAGGTCGGGGCCGCCCCCGTGCACACGGTGGTGGTCACCGGAGAGTTCAACGCCTCCTACGGCGCCGTCGGCCTCCGGCGGCGGCACGTCCTGACGATCGGCCTGCCGATCTGGGACCCCCTGACCGGGCAGCAGCGCGTGGCCCTGCTGGGCCATGAGTTCGCCCACGGCGTCAACGGCGACTCCCGGCACGGCCTGGTCGTCGGCACCGCGCTGTCGACGCTGGCCCGGCTGTACCACGCGACCCGGCCGGGCGGCCGCGACCGGCGGATGAACTACCTCATCGACCTCATGGTGCGGGCGCTGCAGGGTGTGGTGAGCGGGCTGGTCGCGATGGTGTTCCGCGCGCAGCTCGCGCTGACGCTGCGGGCCGGCCAGCGGGCCGAGTACCTCGCCGACCGCCTCGCGGGTCAGGTCGCCTCCCCCGGCGCCGCCGCGGACATGCTCGACACCATGCTCGTCACCGCCCAGACCCACCGGTTGGTCCTGCGCCGCACCGCGGTGCGCGCCGGCACCGAACTGTGGGCCGAGCAGCGCGAGGCCGTCGCGAACCTGCCGGAGTCGGAGCGCGAACGCCGGCGCCGCCTCGCCGCGCGGGAACGCCTGCGCGTGGACGAGAGCCACCCGCCGACGCATCTGCGGATCGCCGTGCTGCGCGACCGGCCCGAGTCCGAGCCACGGGTACGGATCGAAGCCGACGAGACCGAGCGGATCACCGCGGAACTCGCGGCGGACTACGACCGGGTCGCCCGCGAGCTACGCGAGTCCGCCCGCGCCGCCCTGTACCGCTGACCGCCGCCCTAGGCGGCGTCGGAGCCGAAGGTCTTCTGGACCGCTTGGGTCATGTCGACGAGGCGGACCACGAGCCAGCCGGCCAGGTAGAGCACGAACGCGGCGATCTCCGCCAGGCAGAGGAACAGGGCCGACTCGAAGAAGTGGGAGACGAACAGCGTCACCGAGAACGTGGCCAGGAAGGCGACGATCGCCAGCGCCGCGTGCGAGAGGAACCGGCGCATCGCGCCGGCCATCGCGCCGTACGCGGCGGACAGCGTACGGGAGTGCGCCTCCGCGTCGTCCAGGGTGGCGAGGTGGCGTCTCCGGTCCGTCTCGAATCCGTCCCGCGCCGAACCGTCCCAGGCCACGGTCGCTCTGGCCGACTCGTCGAGCCGGGACCGCAACGCCGATATGTGCCGAGCGTGTGCGGCGTGCACGCTCGCCGCCGTGTCGTAGTGCCGGGGGTCGACGGCGTTCGCCCAGAGCCGGTCGGTGACCGGCCGGACCAGTGAGAGCCCGCCCAGCGGCGCGACCGTGGAGGTCAGCCTGTCGATCACGGTGCGGAGCAGCGCCGGCAGATCCTGCGGGTCCCCGGCGGTGGAGGGCGGCGACGAAGACCCGTCGGACACCGGCGGAGACGGCGTGACGACCGCCCCCGCGTCCGGGCCGGCGCCGGTGAGGTAGGACAGGTTCGCGGCCTCCGCCCCGCGGTAGCGGCCCGTCGTCTCGGCCAGCCTGGTCTGGCTGGACGCCGCGTGCCGAACCGCGTCGCCGAGTACCCGCCCGAACCGGTCGTGGGCCGTCCTGAACAGGTCGGCGGCGCCGTTGGCCGCGAGGCCCTGGGGGAAGGCCGGCAGCGCCTGGTCGGCGTGGTTCCGCTCCAGATCCCGCAGCGCCTGGACGTGCGGGGCGAGGGCGTCGTCGTGGTACCGCGCGAGACTCGCCGCGTGGACCGCGTATCCCGATTCCGCGTATCCCAATTTCTGACCCTTCCTGGCGACGTGTACGTGAACGACCGGAACCGGACCGGCGCTCAGGTGGAGCAGGAACGGCGGATCGCGTCCAGGAGCCAGCGCGGGCCCACGACCGCCGCGCCCGCGGCCTCGCAGCGGGCGCGGAGCTCGCGGTCGGCGGTGACGACGAGGCGGTGCTCGTCCGGCGCCCGCCGCGCGGCCAGGCCGGCGATCGTGTCGTCGCCGCTGCCCGGGGCGGCCACGACCTCGACGCCCTCCACCGCGCCCACACCGCGCGCCGCACCCTCGACGACCAGCACGATCTCCGGATAGCAGAGGTCGGCGACGGCTCCCGGAACGCCGTCGAAGCCGTCGATGGCGGCGATCTCGTCGCGCAGCCGTTCGGCCGCGCCCCGGCGGTCGCGCCACCAGCCGTCCGCTCGTGAACCCATGACGTTCGCCACGTCGACCACGAGGACCACCCGGTACAGCGACCGGCGCAGCCGCTGCCACGCATCGGCGAAGGCGGGGAACAGCTTCCGGTCCGCGACCTCGTCGGCGGGCACCCACTCCACCGCGGCGCTCTCGAACGACCGCGGGCGCACCTCGCTCCGCGTCGGCGCCGAACCGATCACCGTGTCGTACGACCAGCCGCCGTGGTCCTCGTGGGACAGCCAGTGCACGCGGACGGTCGCGGGGTCCAGCGTGCTCTCCTCGGACGCCTCGCGCAGGGCCGCCTCGACCGGGTTCTCGTGGCTGTGCCGGGCCCCGCCGAGCAGGCCCCACGTGCCACCGCCGATCGACAGCCGCGACCGCTTCTGCAACAGGACGTACGGGTCGGGGTCCATGCAGTACGGCAGCACGCCCGCCGCCCCGTAGCGTCCCCAGTGCCGATGTCCCGCGTCGCAGTTCGCCCAGCCGTCGCCGTCGCCCATGGGGGCGAGCTTAGAGCCCGCACGGCGGCGCGGCCCTCATCCGCGCCCGTCCGCCGACGGGACGGACCGTGACTCACGGCGGTCTCCGAGGGCATTGACGCGCGGCTCCGGCCGGGCTACGGTCCGAACTTACAGGAAAGTTTCCTTTTTGTTAGTGCGGCGCCGCGCTCCTCTTTCCCGCCAGACCGAGGAGCATCAAGTGAAACGTACGATCCTCCGACTCGTCGTCGCGTTCGCCGCGACGGCGCTCCTCACGCTCCCCCACCTCGCCCGGGCGGCCGGTACGCCGACCGCGACGTTCTCCAAGGACTCCGGCTGGGGCACCGGCTACCAGGGCAAATACACGATCACCAACGGCGGCTCGACGACGCTGAACGGCTGGAAGGTCGAGGTCGACGTGCCCGCCGGCGGGTCGATCGGCTCCGCGTGGGACACCGTGCTCACCCACAGCGGCAACCACTACACGTTCACCAACGCCTCCTACAACGGCACGCTGGCACCCGGCGCCTCGGTGAGCTTCGGGTTCAACGGCGCCCCCGAGTCGGCCACGCCGACCAACTGCACGCTGAACGGCTCGCCCTGCGCGGGCGGCGGTGGCGGCGGCACCGACACCTCCGCGCCGTCCGTCCCCGGCGGCCTCCACGTCACCGGCACGACCTCCTCCTCGATCGCGCTCGCCTGGACCGCCTCCACCGACAACGTCGGCGTCACCGGCTACAGGGTGTACGAGGGGTCCACGGTCGTCGCGACCGTGAGCGGCACGAGCGCGACCGTCGGCGGGCTGTCCGCCAGCTCCAGCCACACCTACACCGTCACCGCGCTCGACGCCGCCGGCAACGAGTCGGCCAAGAGCGCGTCCGTCACCGGCACGACCCAGTCGGGCGGCGGCACCGGCGGCACGTACCAGAAGATCGGCTACTACCCGCAGTGGGGCATCTACGGCCGCAACTTCTGGATGAAGGACCTCGACGCGAACGGCGCGGCGGGCAAGCTGACCGTGCTCAACTACGCCTTCGAGAACGTCGATCCGAACAACCTCACCTGCTTCGAGACGACCAAGGCGACCACCACCAACCCCGAGGACCCGGACCAGGGCACCGGCGCCGGCGACGCGTACGCCGACTACGGCGCCTCCGTGAGCGCCGACCACAGCGTCGACGGCGTCGCCGACACGTGGGACCAGAAGCTCAAGGGCAACTTCAACCAGATCAAGAAGCTGAAGGCCAAGCACCCGAACCTCAAGGTGCTCGTCTCGCTCGGCGGCTGGACGTACTCCAAGTTCTTCTCTGACGTGGCCAAGACCGACGCGTCGCGCAAGAAGTTCGTCGGCTCCTGCATCGACATGTTCATCAAGGGCAACCTGCCCGTCTCCTCCGACGGCACGGGCGGGGCGGGCACCGGCGCGGGCGTGTTCGACGGGTTCGACATCGACTGGGAGTGGCCGGGCAGCGCCGACGGGCACCCCGGCAACCACTACTCGGCGGACGACAAGGCCAACCTCACCGCGCTGCTCGCCGAGTTCCGTACCGAGCTGAACGCGCTGGGCTCCGGCTACCTGCTCACCGCGTTCACCCCCGCCGACCAGGCGAAGATCAACGCCGGCTGGGACCTGTCGAAGATCTTCAACTCCCTCGACTACGCCAACATGCAGGGGTATGACTTCCACGGCTCCGGCAGCGACAACTCCTGGGAGCCGAACCGCACCGGCGACCAGGCCAACCTGTACGTCGACCCGAACGACCCGTACCCGACGCACTTCAGCGTCGACTCGGCCGTCAAGCTCTACACCGGCGCCGGCGTGAACCCGCGCAAGGTCCTCGTCGGCATCCCGTTCTACGGCCGCGGCTGGCAGCAGGTGGCCGACGGCGGCGCGAACGGCGAGTGGCAGCAGGCGAACGGCGCGGCGCCCGGCGACTTCCCGGAGGAGGCCGGTACCCGCGGCTACAAGAACATCGCCACGAACGTCCCCGGCTGCACCGTCCACCACAACGAGCAGTCCGTCGCGACGTACTGCTACACGGGCGCGAACGGCCAGTGGTGGACCTTCGACGACCCGTGGTCGATCGGCAAGAAGACCGACTACATCAAGGCCAACAACCTCGGCGGCGCGATGATCTGGGAGATGTCGGGTGACACCGGCACCCTGATGTCCGCCCTGGACGGCGGCCTCAAGTAACGCGGCGAGGAGCGGCTCCGCGACGGGGCCGCTCCTCACCCGGCTCAGCGGCGTTCGGCCGCGGCCTTGACGGCGCGCAGGGTCGCGTCGATGTTGCGGGCGTGTTCGCGGCACCGGGCGGCGACGACCCGCTCGTGCATGTCGGGGACCTCGGCGATGCGGTCGGTAAGTGGTGATCGCGCCGTGCCGAAATCCACCGACTCGCACAGCCACGTCCGATCGCCGCGGAGCGGATGCAGCTGGTATCTCCAGACGGCGATGGGCCGGGCCGGGTCGCCGGCCGGATCGTCGGGATCGGTGACCGCGAAGGCGAACTCGCGCGGCGGGGACCAGGTCAGCACGGTGGACGTCCGGCTCCAGCACAGGTCCCCGCGCGTGTTCCCCGAGGTGAAACGGGCGCCCGGCGCCCCTTCGGTGAAGGGCGGGTCCCAGCCGCCCCCGGTGTTCTCCGGGGAGAACGTCCCCATCTTCGCCGGATCGGTCACCAGCGCCCAGACGACGGCGGGCGGCGCGGCGATGTCGATGTCCCGCTGGACGAGCGGGCGGTCGGTCAGGAGCATCGGCGTGGCCCCCGGCTCACCGGCCGGCCGAGGCCGCGTCCCGGCGCTCCGCGGTCAGCCGCCGGCTGATCACCAGGCGCTGGATCTGGTTGGTCCCCTCGAAGATCTGCAACACCTTCGCCTCTCGCATGTAGCGTTCGACCGGGTAGCGGTCGGTGTACCCGACCGCGCCGAGGATCTGCACGGCGTCGGTGGTGACCTGCATCGCGGTGTCGGTGCAGAACAGTTTCGCCATCGACGCCTCCTTGGTCAGGTCCTCACCCGCGTCGAGCCGGCGCGCCGCGGAACGGTAGAGGCAACGCCCCGCCTCGATCGCCGTGGCCATGTCGGCGAGCATGAAGGCGACCGCCTGGAACTCCCCCACGGGACGGCCGAACTGGCGCCGGGTCATCGCGTAGTCGGTCGCGACGTCCAGCGCCGCCTGGGACAGCCCGATGGCGCACGCGGCGATGCCCAGGCGGCCCCGGTCCAGGGCGGACATGGCGATCGCGAAGCCCCGGCCGAGCTCACCGACGAGCCGCTCCCGCGGGACTCTCGCGTCGTTCAGGTGGATCTGCGCGACGGGCGACCCGGTCAGCCCCATCTTCTTCTCCGGCCGGTCCGGAGACAGCCCGGGAGTGTCCTTGTCCGCCAGCAGGCAGCTGATCCCGCCCGGGCCGTCCCCGCCGGTCCGGACGAACAGGTTGTAGAAGTCGGCGTGCCCGGCATGGGTGATCCACGCCTTGGTTCCGTTGACGACGAAGTGCCCGCCGTCGGGGACCGCCTTCGTCGTCAGCGACGCCGCGTCGGAGCCGGCGCCGGGTTCGGACAGGCAGTACGACCCGAGCAGCTCGCCGCCGAGCATGGCCGGCAGCAGCTCGCGGCGCTGCGCGTCGTCACCGTGGGCGGCGACGGGAAAGCACGCGAGAGTGTGCACCGCGACCGTCTCGGCGATCGTGAGCCAGCCCCCGGCCAGCACTTCGAGCGCCTGGAGATAGTCCTCGAAACGCCATCCGCTCCCGCCGAGCTCGCGTGCGTACGGCAGGCCGAGCACGCCGAGCTTCCCGAGAACGCGGCACAAGTCGCGCGGAAAGCGGCTGTGCGCCTCGTCCTCGTCCGCACGCGGACGGATTTCCTCGGCGACCAGCTCCCGCAGCCGGGGAAGGAGTTCGTCCGGAACGGCCGGAGTGGTCGACATTATCGATCTCCCTTGCTCGGTGCTGACAGCTCTGTTTTAGTGAGGTTGACTTCGCGGGGGCCGGATACCCCGGTCGCGGGCACCTCGACCGGATAACGTATGCCCCCGTCACGACGCGGGGCCACCCTCCGCGATGACGGTGACCGAGATGGGACAGCGACGAATGCGCGACGGTCTGCGGCCTGGCCTGACGGCGACGATGACGTATACAGTTCCGCCCGAGCGGACAGTCCCGAATCTTTTGCCCGAATCGGCCGAATTCGCGGCACTGCCGAACGTCTTGGCCACCGGTTATCTCGTCGGAATCGTCGAGTGGACGTGCATCCGCGCGATCGCCGGACAACTCGACGACGCCGAACGCACCCTCGGCATCCATGTCGATCTCAGTCACGAAGGGCCCACGCCCCCCGGGGCGGACCTCACGGTGAGCGTCGAGCTCGTCTCCGTCGAGGGCCGCCGGCTCACCTTCTCCGTACGGGCGTCCGACGACGCCGGGGTGGTCTGCAAGGGAACACACGAGCGTGCGGTCATCGACATCGCGAGGTTCACCGACCGGCTGGCGGCACGCACCGGTGGACGGAGTGACGGCCAGGTGGAGGCCGCCGGACACTGAGCCGGCCGCTCAGCCGGCGTCGCGGCGGCCACGGCTCCGCTCGGCGGAGCCGGCGCGCCCGTACCGGTAGGCCTCGGCCGTGTCGAGCGTGACGATGCACTCCTCCGTGATGTCGGCCAGGGTCGTGAGGAACCTCCGGAGGCGTTCTTCCTGGTCGAACACCAGGATGGTGACCGGGACGTTGTCGGGGCGGCGCAGGAGTCCCCGGCGCGTCCGCCGGGAGGCGCCGATGTGACCGTCGAGGCCGCGTAACACGGTGACGTCCGCCAGCCCGGCGTCGCGGGCCCGCGCGACGATCTCGGTGTGCACGGCCCGGCGATCCCGGCGGATGCGGTCACCCACAAGGATCATCAGTCGGGCGACCGGAACCGGCACCGCCGGCCGGCGCTCCGGATCGCCTCGTGTCACTCCGGGCCACCCGGTGCGGGTGCGGCCACCGCCACGGAGTGATGCCGGACGACCGTGTCGTAGTCATCGAGGACGGCCTTCGCGTCATCGTGGACCACCGCGGTCTCGTACTCCTGCCCGGCGAAGCGACGAATCGCGTCGGTGGAATTCCAGAGGCTGAGCACCGTCAGCCGGACGCGGCCCGACTCCTCGTGGCATAAGAGAAAAGCGCCCAGGTATCCCGGCACCCGGGCCAGCTCGACGAGCACGGAACTTTCGAAATGTCGCTGGTAGGCAGCTGCTCCGTCGATGGTCGCAGAAGCGCCCCAAGTCCTGGCGATCATCGCTTCCTCCGGTGTCGCCGACGCCCGCGGACCGGCTATCGTCGGCTCCCCGATAATACTCGCCGGACAATGATTCGAGAACGAATTTTCAAGCCATTAGTGCAGCTTAATCGAGCCTTAAGTAGATGTCGATGGCATGATAAGCCATCTTAATCAATAGTTGAAGGGAGTCAACATCTCGATCCTGCAATGGCAGTCAGGTGAATTCCCATGGGATGGATGCTTCTCGCGGCACTCGCGGTCCTCGCTCTGCTCGCCCCCTGGATCGGAACGGACAGCCGCGACGGACACGACTGGTCCGCGCATCACCTCTGGCCGTACCCCGGCGGCGACGACCCGGCCGGCGACCGCTGGAACGAGCATGTGCACGCTCGTCCCAGGGGCGCCGTCTGACCGGGCCGACGGCCCGCAGGCACTCAGGAGTCCGGGTGGCCGGGGTCCTCTGCCAGATCGTTTCGCGGCGCGCCGTTGTCGCGCCGATCCAGGGCGATCTGCAGGGCGTCGGCGGCCTTCGCCCGCACTTCTTCGGTCTCGTACCGCTGTGCCGTCAGACCGGTCCGCTCGGGCGGCCCGGTCCGTACGTCCTCGCGCTCCTCGTTCATCGGGTTTCCCCGCTTGACTAGTACCGGTAGTGGTCCGCCTTGTAGGGACCGTTGACGTCGACGCCGATGTAGGCGGCCTGCTCCTTGGTGAGCGTGGTCAGCTTGACGCCGAGCGCGTCCAGGTGCAGGCGGGCGACCTTCTCATCGAGGTGCTTGGGCAGGGTGTAGACCCCCACCGGGTACTTCTCGGTGTGGTTGAACAGCTCGATCTGGGCGATCACCTGGTTGGTGAAGGAGTTCGACATCACGAACGACGGGTGACCCGTCGCGCAGCCGAGGTTCACCAGCCGGCCCTCGGCCAGCACGATGATGGAGTGGCCGTCCTCGAAGGTCCAGGTGTGAACCTGCGGCTTGACCTCTTCCTTCTTGATGCCGGGGATCTTCGCCAGGCCGGCCATGTCGATCTCGTTGTCGAAGTGGCCGATGTTGCTGACGATCGCCTGGTGCTTCATCCGCCCCATCTGGTCGGCGCTGATGATGCCCGTGTTGCCGGTGCAGGTGACGAAGATGTCCGCCTTGCCGACGATGTCATCCAGCGTGGTGACCTCGAAACCGTCCATCGCCGCCTGGAGCGCGCAGATCGGGTCGATCTCGGTGACGACGACCCGGGCGCCCTGCCCGCGCAGCGCGTCCGCGCAGCCCTTGCCGACGTCGCCGTACCCGCACACGACCGCGACCTTGCCGCCGATCAGGACATCGGTGGCGCGATTGATGCCGTCGATCACGCTGTGCCGGCAGCCGTACTTGTTGTCGAACTTGGACTTGGTCACCGAGTCGTTGACGTTGATCGCCGGGAACGCCAGCGTGCCCGCCTTGGCCATCTCGTACAGCCGGTGAACGCCGGTCGTGGTCTCCTCGGTCACGCCCTTGATCCGCTCGGCGGTCTTCGTCCAGCGACCCGAGCCGTCGACCGTACGGCGGAGCAGGTCCAGGATGACCTTCCACTCCTCCGGGTCGTCCTCCGACGCCGAGGGCACGGCACCGGCCTTCTCGTACTCGGCGCCCTTGTGCACCAGCAGCGTCGCGTCGCCGCCGTCGTCGAGGATCATGTTCGGGCCCTCGTCGCCAGGCCACGACAGCGCCTGGTCGGTGCACCACCAGTACTCCTCCAGCGTCTCGCCCTTCCAGGCGAACACCGGGACGCCCCGCAGATCGTCGGGCGTGCCGTCCCGGCCGACGACGATCGCCGCGGCGGCGTGGTCCTGGGTGGAGAAGATGTTGCAACTCGCCCAGCGCACGTCGGCGCCCAGCTCGACCAGGGTCTCGATCAGCACGGCGGTCTGGATCGTCATGTGCAACGAGCCCATGATCTTCGCCCCGCGCAGCGGCTTGGACTCGGCGTACTCCTCACGGACCGCCATCAGGCCCGGCATCTCGTGCTCGGCGAGTTCGATCTCCTTGCGGCCGAACGCCGCCAGTGACAGATCGGCGACCTTGTACTCGAAATTTGTCAACTCGCTCTCCATTCGCTTGGGCGATGGTCTGGACACGCCTTGAAGCCCGAGAATAAGTAGAACGGCAATCTTTCGCATAACCACCATTGGTGTAATCATGCTGCGACCAAAGTCGCACCCGTGTTCTCCGAACAGCGGATTCATCCACTGGGGCATCAGGTTATCTTCGGCGCAGCGGTGTCATCTCGCACTAAGCATTACCACCGGCGGAAGACAAGGATGGTTGATAACAAAATGACAGAAACCCGCGCGGAAGTAGGGATAATCGGCGGCAGCGGCCTGTATGAATTGGCGGAGCTGGAGAACGCCGAGACGGTCGAGGTCGAGACTCCTTTCGGGTCGCCCAGTGACGCCCTGGTCGTCGGCCGGCTCTCCGGCCGCTCGGTGGCGTTCGTGCCGAGGCACGGCCGAGGTCACCGCCTCACCCCCACCGAGATTCCGGTGCGGGCGAACATCTGGGCGCTGAAGGCACTGGGCGTCCGGCAGGTCCTCAGCATCAGCGCCGTCGGCAGCCTGCGCGAGGAATACCGGCCGGGAAGTCTGGTGGTGCCAGACCAGATCGTGGACTGGACGAAGAGCGGCCGGCCGAAATCGTTCTTCGAGGACGGGATCGTCGTGCACACCTCGGTCGCCGACCCGTACTGCGGCCGGCTCCGCGAAGAACTCATGGCGGCGGCGCACAGCGCGACCGATACCACGATTCACGACAGCGGCACCTATATCTGCATTGAGGGACCGCAGTTCTCCACACGCGCCGAATCGGAACTCTATCGGCTTTTGAAAATGGACATCATCGGCATGACCGCCGTTCCGGAGGCCAAACTCGCGCGCGAGGCGGAGCTGTGTTACTCGGCGCTGGCGCTGGTGACCGACTACGACTGCTGGCGTTCGGACGAACAGGCCGTCGAGGCCGATCTGGTCACCGCCGTCATGGCGCGCAACGCCGACGCCGCGAAGAGGACGATCGTCCGCCTCGTCGAGAAACTCCCGGCCGACACCGAGTGCGAATGTCAGGACGCACTGGCCCACGCGATCATCACCGACCGGGCCGCCGTGCCGCCCTCGGTGCGTGAGCGGCTGGACCTCCTCATCGGCAGACACCTCAACACCTGATCGACCAAGGACCAACGAACGAGAAACGGAGGACCGTCATGAGCTATCGGCTGTTCACCTCGGAATCGGTCGCCGAGGGCCACCCCGACAAGATCGCGGATCAGATCAGCGACACCCTCGTCGACGCGATGCTGGCAGCGGATCCGCACAGCCGCGCCGCGATCGAGACCTTGATCAGCACCGGCTTCGTCCACGTCACCGGGGAGGTCTCCGGGTCGCTCCCCGACGTCGAGGCGCTCGTGCGGAAGAAGATCCTGGACATCGGGTACGACTCTTCCGCCAAGGGTTTCGACGGCGCCTCGTGCGGGGTCGCGGTGTCGATCGGCGCACAGTCCGCGGACATCGCGCAGGGCGTCGAGCGCTCGTACGAGGCCCGTACGGACAGCACCGACGAGTTCGACCTCCAGGGTGCGGGCGACCAGGGCCTGATGTTCGGCTACGCGTGCTCGGAGACCCCGGAGCTGATGCCGTTCCCGCTGACCCTGGCCCATCGGCTCGCGCGACGTCTCGCGGCGGTGCGGCGCGACGGCACCATTCCGTACCTGCGCCCGGACGGCAAGACCCAGGTCACCCTGGCCTACCAGGGCGACCTTCCGGTCCGGCTCGACACGGTCGTGGTGTCCACGCAGCACGCCCCGGACGTCTCCCTGGAGGGACTCCTCATCCCGGACATCATCGAGCACGTGATCACTCCAGAGATCACCTCGCTCGACCTGGCCACCGATGACTACCGGCTCCTCGTGAACCCGACGGGACGGTTCGAGGTCGGCGGTCCCATGGGCGACGCCGGGCTGACCGGCCGGAAGATCATCGTCGACACGTACGGCGGTATGGCCCGGCACGGCGGAGGCGCCTTCTCCGGCAAGGACCCCTCCAAGGTCGACCGCTCGGCGGCGTACGCCATGCGCTGGGTGGCCAAGAACGTCGTCGCGGCCGGGCTGGCCGGGCGGTGCGAGGTGCAGGTCGCGTACGCGATCGGCAAGGCACGGCCGGTGGGCCTGTTCGTCGAGTGCTTCGGCACGGAGAAGATCCCCACCGAACAGATCCAGGACGCCATCAACCAGGTCTTCGACCTGCGGCCGGCGGCGATCATCGCGGACCTGGACCTGCGGCGCCCGAAGTACGCCCAGACCGCGGTGTACGGGCACTTCGGCCGGGAGGAACCGGAGATGACCTGGGAACGCTGCGACCGGGTGGCGGCCCTGCGAGAGGTCACGGGGATCTGATCGTGAACATCGACGCCTTGACCGACCGTCAGCGGCTCGCCGATCTGATCCGCGACAACATCCGGACCGTGCCGGACTTTCCCCGTCCCGGCATCGCCTTCCTCGACCTTTGTCCCGTCTTCTCCCAACCCGCCCTGCTCGGCGCACTCGCCGGCGCGATGAGCGACGCCTTCGCCGGCGCCTTCGACCGGGTGCTGGCGATCGAGGCGCGGGGATTCGTGGTGGGAACGGCGGTGGCCTGCCACGCCGACCGGCCACTGGTCCTGGCCCGCAAGAGCGGCAAACTGCCCGGACCGGTCGACTCGGTGCGGTACGACCTCGAGTACGGCAGCGCCGAGCTGCAGGTGCAACGGGACGTCCTGCGGCCGGGCGAGCGGGTGATCGTCGTCGACGACGTGCTGGCGACCGGCGGCACCATGGCGGCCGCCGACGAACTGGTCCGCCGCAGCGGGGCGGCCGTCGCCGGGTATGCGGTCGTGGTCACCATTCCGGGACTCGGCGGTGAAGGCCGACTCGGTCCGGCAAAGGTGTTTTCGGTCCTACCGACAGGGAATTGAGGTCAATATCGGTCCGCGCCGGTCTGTTTTATCACCAACAACACCGGCTACAGGATTATCTGATGAATCTCTGGTTACAGGAGCATCGACTTGACACGTAATGGCTGATATGGAACCGTCCTCCTGACCGACGAGTAAAACCCTTGCCACTCCCAGGTCAGACGCAAAGCATTCCGCAGCAGTGGTCATCCGTCCGCGGAAATCAACAGATCCGTCAATGAGGCGATGCGTTCATGCACGGTCCGAACCCGATCTTCGCCGACACCCGAGCATATCGGCAGAGCAATGAAGCTGATAACAGCAAGATCGATATAGCGGTATCCGCGCCCAGGCCGGACGTGGCCAATTCAACCGGCCCCCTCGACCGAGCTGGGCACGGCATCGTCACGAACCCTGCCGACGTCCGTGCACGCCCGGGAAATTCTCTGCACACTGGAGAACGAATGAACGCACACTCGACTACGAAAAACGAAACTACTATTGAAGTCGTTGAAGAGCGATTCGCGAGCACCGAGGAACTCCGCGAGTTAAGCCGCGACGTCCACGATCGGATCGCTCACTCGGTGCTCACCGTGCTCAACAGCCTTGAATTGGTGGAATTGGAACGGGAGGCGGCCGAGCCGGCGACGAGATCTCGCCTCGCCCAGGCGAAGAGGTCCACCGCGGAGACGCTCGAGGAGGTCCGGCGCCTCGCCGCCCGCCTTCGCGTCCTGGCCGAACGTGTCACCCATCCTTGGAACGATGCACCCCGCAAGGCAGAGTCTTGGAACGATGCACACCGCAGGGCCGACCGCGTCTGCAAGGCCACGGCCGCACCCGCCGACCAGGCACGGACGACGGTGCCGGGCGAGGCCAGCGAGGTGCACGACGAGCTGTTCTTAGTGGTACGGGAGGCGGTGTTCAACGCGGTCACGCACGCGCGCGCCAAGTGCGTCGCGGTCGATGTGCGGGCGGACGGAGACTGGATCAACGCGGTCGTGGAGGACGACGGGAGCGGCTTCGAACCGCACCGGCTGCCGCCCGCGAAGAGCGTCGGACTGGTCTCGATGCGTGAGCGCACCGTCCGCGTCGGCGGCCGGCTCGACATCGCCTCCTGCCCCTGCTGTGGCACTCGCGTCACCATTGGGATGCCGCTTCGGGGAGCATTGCGTGAGCACGGGGGATAGGCGGATCCGGGTCCTCATCGCGGACGACCACACGCTGTTTCGTGAGGGAATCGCGGAAATACTGGCTCGAGAAAAGGATCTGGAAGTCGCCGGCGAAGCCGATTCGGGCCGCGGACTTCTCGCGATCGCCCGGAAGATACATCCCGACGCCATCATTGTCGACGTCGAGATGCCGGGACCGGGAGCGGAGGCGACCGTACGGGAGATCGTCAGCGAACTTCCGGACACTCGCGTCATCATCTTGACCATGCACGACGATCCCGGACTCGTCGAGAAAATGCTCGCCGCCGGAGCCCGGGCGTACGTCATCAAGGGCGCCACTCGCGAGGCGCTGCTGGCCGCCGTCCGGGGAGCCAGGCACGACGACCAGCACGTGGTCGTCTCGGTTTCCCGGGAAACGGTGATCAGATTAAGAGAACCACCGGAATCCCCACTCTCGCCGCGCGAACTCGAGGTGCTGACGGCGGTTTCGGCCGGACTAAGCAACGCGCAGATCGCCGCCCGGCTGTTCATCACCGAGGGAACGGTGAAACGGCACCTGACGAATGTGTACGTGAAGCTCGACGTGACGACCCGGATGAACGCCATCAACAAGGCGATCGAAATGGGACTCATCAAACCCAGGGGCTTCCGGCACCCGAAGCACTACTGATCCGGCGCCGATCCGGAGGGAGAAAACGATGACCGACAGTTCGACCGCGACAGCGCCCCCGATGATCGAGGGAGGCCACGTCCTCGTCGACCTCTCGGTACTGATCGCCGAGGACCTGCCCTGCTACTGGTCGACCCACCAGCCGTTCCAGCACAAGACGTGGAACTGGTTCGAGAGCAGGAGCGAGCCCAGCGGCTGCGTCATCAATCGTTCCGGGCCGTACGCGACCCGGTGGATGGCGATCGACGAGCACACGGGGACGCACCTCGACGCCCCGAGCCACTTCATCCCCCCTGAGGGGTCGGGACTGCCGTACGCGGGGCCGGCCGGCGCCGTGTCGATCGACCGGGTGCCGCTCGATCGACCCATGGGCCCGGCCGGAGTCGTCGACGTGTCCGCGCTGGTGGGCACCGTGGACGAGCCGGGCCGCAGCCCGATCATCGACGCTCGGATGATCACGGATTGGGAGGAGGAGAACGGCCGGTTCCGCCCCGGTGACGTGTGCCTGTTCCGCACCGGCTGGGACGTCCACTACCAGCGCGGCGAGGCCGGTTCGGCGTACCTGCACGACATCGTCGTGACCGGGCGGCGCCCCGCTTGGCCGGCGCCCGAGGTGGAGACCATCGAGCTGCTTCTGGAGCGCGGTGTCCGCTGCGTGGGCATCGACGCGCCCAGCATGGGGCCGGCGCACGAGGACCGCGGGCAGGCGGTGCACGTCAGCGGGCTGAGCGGGGGCGCCGTCTACGTGGAGTGCCTGACCGGGTTGGACCGGCTGCCCGAACGTGGCGCGTTCTTCTGCTTCCTGCCGCTGAACGTGGAGCGCGCCACCGGCGCTCCCGGCCGGGCCGTGGCCTGGCTACCGGCGGGATGACCCGGTTACGCCCGCCGTTCGCAGCACCCGCGACGACAGGGCCCAAGTGGATCGGGACCGCGCCGCGCGGGCCCGGTCCACGCGGGCTCTCAGCCGCTCGCGAGCCGGCGGGCCGCCTCGTCCTTCAGCTCGGCGCAGACGTTCTTGAGCACGCTCAGCATCGCCAGCGCGGCGGGCGAGCGGTACGAACCGGGCGCCAGGGCGACGCGGATCTTCCGCGACAGCGCCTTGGTGTCCAGCGGTCGCACCACGACGTCCGCACGGACCGTGGGCACGGTGAGCTGCGGTATCAGCGCCACCCCGA
This sequence comes from Actinoallomurus sp. CA-142502, assembly GCF_050936355.1. NCBI lineage: Bacteria > Bacillati > Actinomycetota > Actinomycetes > Streptosporangiales > Thermomonosporaceae > Actinoallomurus > Actinoallomurus sp. CA-142502. The sequence continues at coordinate 3,045,428 of NZ_JBNJMY010000001.1, read as the reverse complement.
CGCCCGCGGCGACAAGCCCCTCGACCACGGTCCGGTCGTCGGTCCGCAGCGCGACGATCGGCTCGAAGCCCACCTCACGGCAGGCCTCGGGCAGCACCTCCAGGGTCGAGCCGTGCCGGACGCCCTGGATCCAGGGCTCGCCCGCCAGGTCGGTGAGCCCGACGCTGTCCATCTCCGCGAGCGGGTGCCCGAGGGGAAGCCCGATATGGAGCGGATCGTCGACCAGATCCAGCTGCTCGATGTCGTCGGGCAGCGGGGGCTCCTGCTCGAACTGGTAGACGAGCGCGAGGTTGATCTCGTTGGCGCGCAGGCCGGACACGCACTCGTCCGGATCGCCCTGGAACAGGTCGAGCTCGATGCCGGGGTAGCGATCGCGGAAGGCGGCGATCGACCGTGCCACCAGGGTCGAGCCGGCGGTGGCGAACCAGCCGAGCCGCAGCAGCCCGGACTCCAGCCCGGCGAACGCCCGCAGCTCCTTCTCGATCGAGTCGAGCTGCTGGAAGACCGTCTCCGCCTGGCTGACGAGCAGTCGCCCCGGCTCGGTGAGCGAGACGCCGCGTGCGCCGCGCTCCACCAGGCGGGTGCCGAGCTCTCGTTCGAACGCCGCGATCTGCTGGGAGATGGCGGACGGGGTGTAGGCCAGCGCCTGGGCCGCCGCGGTGAACGAGCCCCGTCTGGAGACCTCGCGAAGAATCCACAGGCGGCGCACATCAAGCATTAAAACATTCTAACAGGAGCCTGCAGAAAATGTTGCTGGCCGAAAAGGCCTACCCGGACAAAGCTACCCTCTGGTCGCGATAGGAAGTATTCATGGCCGAAGTAGACGCGGATCGGCGGCCCCAGCGCCGGACGACGACCGAGTTGCGACGCGAGCTGGGGCTCAAGGAAGCGGTGGCGATCGGGATCGGGGGCACCGTCGGCGGGGGCATCTTCGTCCTCGTGGGCGTCGCCGGAGGTAAAGCCGGACCCGCCGCCCTCATCGCGTTCTCATTAGCCTTCGTAGCCTCTCTCTTCATCGCACTCCCCTACGCCGAACTCGCCTGCCGGCTGCCGATGGCGGGCGGCGGCTACGCGTTCGCCCGCCAGGTCCTCGGTCCCCACTGGGGATTCCTGATGGGCTGGATCTACTGGGGCGCCTACGTCTTTCTGTCCGGTTACGTGACGATCGGCTTCGGCGGCTACCTCCACGCCGCGACGGGCTTCCCCACGACGGCGGGCGCCGCGGTCCTGGTGGCCGCGTGCATCGCGGTGAACCTCCTCGGCGTCAAGGTGTCCGGCGGCGTCCAGACCGCGGTGATCGCCGCGGCGATCATCGGTCTGGCCGGATTCTCCTTTTGGGGCCTGCCGCATGTCAGCCTCAGCCACCTGACCCCCTTCGCCCCGCATGGCGTCAACGGAATATTCCTGGCCGCACTCGTGGCATTCCTGTCATTCGGCGGATTCGACATGGTGGCCGCCGCCGGAGAAGAAATAAAACACCCGGAACGTAATCTGCCGCGCGCCATTCTGCTGACTCTGGCCGGCGTGCTCTTCCTTTACGTAATCGTGGCGTTCGTCGCGGTGGGCACCGTTTCCTCGGACCATCTGGGCTCCTCGGCCTCACCGCTGGCCGACGCCGCCGGCGTTTTCGGCGGCGACCTCGCGCGGCACCTCATCGTGTTCTGCGCCCTGCTGACCACGGCCGCGACGGCGAACGCCATCGTGGTGGTGACGTCCCGCACCGTCTTCGCGATGTCGCGCGACCGGATGCTCCCCGCGCCGTTCGCCGCGGTGAGCGCGCGCACCGGGTCTCCCTGGATCGCGGTGCTGATCAACGGTGTCCTGATCGGGGGCGTGGCGCTGGTCGGCACCGTCTCGATGTCCTCCTCGACCGGCGGCTTCCTGTACGTCCTCCACTTCGTGCCGCCCCTGCTGGCGCTGGTCCGGCTGCGCCGCGACGACGCCGGCGAGCGCCCGGCGTTCTCCACACCGGCCCCGCGGATCCTCGTGCCCCTCGCCTTCGCGTGTAGCGCGGGTCTGCTCGTCGCCAGCGGATTCACCGGAGTGACCATCGGCTCGGCGTGGCTCCTGGTCGGCGTCGTCCTCTACATCGGCTACTTGTACACGCAGCGCGCCGACCGCGCGGGGCGGGTGGGCTGACCGCGGGAACGACCCGTGGCGAAGGACCGGAACACGATTGAGGGAGTCGGAGCATGGCTGCCGGTGACGACATCACGCGAACGGACCTCTTCCTGGTCGACGAACTGCTCACGCCGGAAGAACGCGACATACGCGATCGGGTCCGGCACTTCGTCGACGCGGAGGTGCTGCCGATCATCAACGACTACTGGGAACGCGCCGAGTTCCCGTTCGCGCTCGTACCGGGGCTGGGCGAGCTGCGGATCGCCGGAGGATCGCTGGCCGGTGACGGCTGCCCCGGGATGAGCTCGCTCGCCGAGGGCCTCGTCGCCGCCGAGCTCGCCCGTGCCGACGGCGGCCTGCGGGTGTTCTTCGTCGGCCACGGCCTGGCCATGATGTCCATCGGCCTGCTGGGCTCGGCCGAGCAGCGGTCCCGCTGGCTGCCGAAGCTCGCCTCGATGGAGACGCTCGGCGCGTTCGCGATGACCGAGCCGGCGCACGGGTCGGACGTCTCCTCGCTGGAGACGCGAGCGCGGCGCGACGGCGAGGCGTACGTCCTGGAGGGCGCCAAGCGCTGGATCGGCAACGGCACCTTCGCGGACGTCGTCGTGGTCTGGGCCCGCGACGACGAGGGCGAGGTCGGCGGCTTCGTCGTGGAGACCCCGGCGGAGGGGTACGCCGCGACGGCCATGCGCGGCAAGACCGCCTGCCGGGTGGCGGCGCACGCCGAGATCTCGCTGACCGGCGTGCGGGTGCCCGCCGAGAACCGCCTGAGCGAGGCGACGTCGTGGCGCGCGATCACGCCGCTGATGCTCAAGGCCCGCCAGGACGTCTGCTGGGAGGCGCTCGGGCACGCCGTCGCCGCGTACGAGGCCGCCGCGGCCCACGCGGTGAACCGCCGCCAGTTCGGCCGTCCGCTGGCCGATTTCCAACTCGTCCAGGCCAAGCTCGCGCGGATGCTGGCCGACCTCACTAGCATGCAGCTGATGTGCTGGCGGCTGACCCGTCTGGAAGAGGAGGGCAGGGCGACCCTCGCCCAGGCGTCCGCCGCCAAGCTGCACACCGCCGCCGCCGCCCGCCAGATCGTCCTGGACGCGCGCGACATCCTCGGCGGTGACGGACTTCTGATCGACCGGCACGTGGCCCGCCATCACGCCGACATCGAGGCCCTCTACACCTACGAGGGCACCCAGGACATCCAGAAGCTCATCCTGGGCCGCAGCATCACCGGCCGATCGGCCTTCACCCGCTGATCCGCCTGACCCATCCCAGACACGGAGGAGCCTTGTGACGTTCGACCCGGTCCCCCAGCGACCCGAGTTGCCGAAGCTGGAGGAAGAAGTACTGCGGCGCTGGAACGACGAGGGAGTGTTCCGCAAATCCCTGGACCGGACCGCCGGGGGCACGCTGTTCCGGTTCTACGACGGCCCGCCGACCGCCAACGGGCGGCCCGGCGTGCACCACGTCGAGGCCCGGGTGTTCAAGGACGTCTTTCCCCGCTACCGGACGATGAAGGGGCAGGCCGTGCCCCGCAAGGCCGGCTGGGACTGCCACGGGATTCCCGTCGAGCTGGAGGTGGAGCGCGAGCTCGGGCTGACGCGGAAGAAGCAGATCGAGGAGTACGGCGTCGCGGCGTTCAACGCACGATGCCGCGAGTCGGTGACGCGTTACGTCGGCGAGTTCCAGCGGCTCACCGAGCGCACCGGCTTCTGGGTGGACACCGACGACGCCTACTGGACGCTGAGCGACGAGTACGTCGAGAGCGTCTGGTGGTCGCTCAAGACGCTGTACGAGCGCGGGCTGATCTACCAGGACCAGCGCGTCGTGCCGTACTGCCCGCGATGCGGCACCGCGCTTTCGGACCACGAGGTCGCCCAGGGGTACCGGGAGACCGACGACCCGAGCATCTTCGTGCGCTTCCCGGTGCTGTCCGGCCCGCTGGGTCCCGGCGGCGCCGGCCTGCCCGAGCCGGGCGCCGAGGTGTCGCTCCTGGTGTGGACGACGATGCCGTGGACGCTCGTGCCCGCCACGGCCGCGGTCGTCAGCGACAAGATCCGGTACGTCCTGGCCCGCGGCGGGCGGGCCGGCGACCACTTCGTGGTCCTGGCCGCCGAGCGCGTCAAGGTCGCTCTGGGCGACGAGGCGGAGATCATCCGCGACGTGACGATCGAGGAGCTGGCGGGCGCCCGCTACAAGGCGCCCTTCGACTTCGTCGGTCCCGGCTCGGCGGACGACCCCGACGGCGACCCGGCCTCCTGGCGCTTCGTCGTGATCGATGACTTCGTCGAGATCGACCAGGGCACCGGGATCGTGCACACCGGCGCGGCGTTCGGCGAAGACGACATGCGCGTGGCCCGCGCCAACGGCATGCCGACGGTCAAGCCGGTGGACGCCGAGGGACGGTTCGACGAGCGGGTCGGCCCGTACGCCGGCATGTTCATCCGCGACGCGGACGCCCCGATCACCGACTTCCTCCGGGAGAACGACCTGCTGGTGCAGGAGGGGACGTACCGGCACTCGTTCCCGTTCTGCTGGCGGTGCTCGTCGCCGCTGCTGTACTACGCCAAGCCGTCGTGGTTCATCGCCACCACCCGGCTCCGGGACGACCTGCTGGCCGGCAACGCCGAGGTCGACTGGCGGCCGCCGCACATCCGGGACGGCCGATACGGCGACTGGCTGGCCAACAACGTCGACTGGGCGCTGTCCCGCGAGCGCTACTGGGGCACCCCGCTGCCGCTGTGGCGCTGCTCGCGGTGCGACCACACGGTGGCCGTCGGATCCCGCGCCGAACTCGGCGAGCTGGCCGGCCGTGACCTGTCCGAACTCGACCCGCACCGCCCGTACGTCGACGAGATCACCTTCGACTGCGGGTCCTGCGACGGCACCATGACGCGGGTCCCCGAGGTCATCGACGCCTGGTACGACTCGGGTTCGATGCCGTTCGCGCAGTTCGGGTACCCGCACGTGCCCGGTAGCGAGGAGCGTTTCACGACGGCGTACCCGGCCGACTACATCTGCGAGGCCATCGACCAGACCCGCGGCTGGTTCTACTCCCTGCAGGCGGTCGGCACGCTGCTGTTCGGCCAGAACGCCTACCGGCGGTCGCTGTGCCTCGGTCACATCGTGGACGACGACGGACGCAAGATGTCCAAGTCGGCGGGCAACGTCCTGGACCCGTTCGCGCTGGTCGACGCCTACGGCGCGGACGCCCTGCGCTGGGTGCTGCTCGTCGAGGGCAACCCCTGGCAGTCCCGCAGGGTCGGCGAGCGGGTGCTGGAGGAGGCGATCCGCCGGGTCCTGCTGACGATCTGGAACACCTACTACTTCTTCGTCACCTACGCCCGGCTCGCGGAGTGGCGGCCCGGCCAGGACGTGCCTCCGGTCGAGCGGCGGCCGGTGCTCGACCGCTACATCCTCGCCGAGCTGGCCGATGTGACCGCCGAGGTCGACGCGGCCATGAACGACTTCGACGTGACGGCCGCCGGGCGGCGGCTCGCCGGTTTCGTCACCGACCTGTCGAACTGGTACGTGCGCTGCAGCCGGGACCGGTTCTGGAACACCGACCCGGCGGCGCCGGCCGCGGACTCCGAGGCGGCGTTCGCCACCCTGCACACGTGCCTGTCCACGCTCAGCCGGCTGCTCGCCCCGATCACGCCCTTCCTGGCCGAGGTCCTCTACCGGAACCTCGTGCTCAGCGTCGATCCGGCCGCCCCGGAGTCGGTGCACCTGACCGACTTCCCCGAACCCGACGCGTCCGCGCGGGACGACGGGCTGCGGGAGGTGATGGCCACCGCGCGGCGGCTCGTCACGCTGGGCCGGGAGGCGCGCAGCAACTCCGGCATCGGCGTGCGCCAGCCGCTGCGGCGCGCGGTCGTGACGTTGCCGGCCGGGCTCCACGACCGCTTCGACGACGTTCGCGACGTCATCGCGACCGAGCTCAACGTCAAGGAGCTCGAGCTGACGGGGGGCGGCCGGGCCGAGCCGGTGTCGCACGCGATCAAACCGGTGTTCCGTGCGATCGGCGCGACGTTCGGCAACCGCACCCAGGCGGTCGCCGCCGCCGTCCGGGAGGCCGACCCGGAGGCCGTCGCCACCGCCGTCCGCGAGGACGGGCGGTTCACGGTCCAGGTGGACGGTGAACCGATCACGCTGGACGCCGAGCACGTGCAGATCGCCGAGATCCCGGTCATCGGCTGGCAGGTGTGCCGCGACGGCGGGCACAGCGTCGCGCTCGACGTCTCGATCGATCGCGAACTCCGCTTGGAGGGCCTGGCCCGTGAGCTGGTCCGGCTCACCAACGACCTGCGCAAGCGTCGCGGCCTCGGCTTCGCCGACCGCGTCACGATGACGGTCGACGTCGGCGCCGACCCGCGCGGGGAGATCGCCGACATGCTCACCGCGCACACCACCGTCATCGGGCAGAACGTGCTCGCGGACGAGATCCGGCGGGGTCCCGTCGGCGACGGGGCGGAGCGGGTCTCGCTGGCGGACGGCGACATCACGCTGGATCTGCGGCTGTCCGGCCGGCCGGCGGGCGTGTGACCGAGGACCGCCCGGAACCCTCGCGGACGAGGGTTCCGGGCGGTCGCTCAGACGCTGGGCACGAAGAAATGGGTCCGCCGCAGCCGGATCAGCCCGTCGTCGAACTCATAGATGTCGGCGAACCCCACATCGGTGCGGGTGTCGCCGGGCAGTACACAGCTCACGACACCCCAGGCGGCGGCCCTCCCGTCCTGGACGACCGTGTGCTCGACGTGGTGCGTACTCGACAGGATCTTCCGCTCGTCGTGGTAGAAGCGAAGGACGCGGTCGAGACCGTCGAGCGAGGGGAATCCCGGCCGTTCGTAGACGATCTCCGGGTGGAAGAACTCCGGCAGCGCGTCCCAGTCCATGGCGTCGATGGTGCCGAACATCTTCCGGAGCCATGCGTCGTCCATCGCATCTCCCCTGCTCACTCGAACCTTACGGTCAGCGGTGCCAGGCCGTGCGTCTCGATCACGAACTCGTCGCCGCGCGACGCGGGCAGCGCCCGGCCGAGCGACCCCGACAGCACGATATCGCCGGGGAGCAGGCTGGTGCCCAGGCGGTTCAACGTGCGGGCCAGCCACGCGACCGACTCGGCCGGATGACCGAGCACCGCGCTGCCCAGCGCCTCGACCTCCGTGGTGCCGTTCCGGTGGACGAGCATGCCGATCGTCCGCAGGTCGGCGTCGCGCAACGCCTGGTTCCAGGGTCCCACGGTGAAGGCGCCGTAGGACGCGTCGTCCGCGATGGTGTCGACGAGTTTGATCTGCCAGTCGGTGATCCGGCTGTCGATCACCTCGACGGACGCCGCGATCGCGTCGGTCGCGGCCAGGACCTCTTCGGCGGTGCAGTCCTCGCGGTCCAGGGGCTTGCCGATCAGGAACGCCAGCTCACCCTCGACCCGCGGCTGCAGGAACACCTCGGCCGGAACGCTCGACCGGCCCCCTTCGGCGGGGTAGAACCGCGACTCCCAGAGCCGGCCGTAGTCGGGCTCGTCCACGCCGATCTGGGCCCGCATCGCCTGGCTGGTCAGCCCGATCTTGTGCCCCAGCACCCGCTCGCCGCGCTCGGCCCGCAGCTCCGACCAGCGGGTCTGGATGGCGTAGGCCGTGGCGGGCGAGTCGAGGCCGGTCGTCTCGCTGAGCGGCCGGATGGTGTGCCGCTCCTCCCAGGCGCGATCCAGGATGCCGGCGATCGCCTCGACGTCGACGGTCTTGACGTCGTCGGCCGGGGCGCCGGCCATCAGCGCGCCTTCTCGGCGAGGATGAGGATGCCGCCCGGCATGTCGTCCTCGAGCACCTCGCGAACGGTGAAGCCGCCGTCGGCCAGGGCCTCGCTCCAGCCCTTGGAGTCCAGGAGCGTCTGCCGCATCAGGGCGTGCACGAAGGTGAACTCCGGGGTGAACCACGGACGGTGGTCACCTTCGGCGGGCGGCTGCACCTCGGCGATGAGCAGCCGTGCCCCGTCCGGCAGGCGGCCGGCCATGTCGGACAGGTACGCCACCAGCGCGTCCCGGCCCTGGGCCAGGATCTCGTGCAGCAGGAAGAACGTGACCACCAGCTGGGTGTCGGCCAGTGCCGCGATGGAGTTCAGGTCACCGGCGTCACCGCGGACGACCCGTACCCGGTCGGTGAGCCTGGCCTCGCGCACCGCCTTCTCGGCCTCCACCACGGCCTCGGGGCTGATGTCCACGCCGGTGCCGCTCGCGCCGAAGCGCGAGCACACGGTCAGCAGGAACCTGGCGTTACCGCAGCCGAGGTCGAGCGCGGTGTCGAACTCGATCCCCTCGAGCAGGCGCAGGGCGTGGGGGACGACGTCCTTGCGGCCGAGCATCGCCGCGCCGTCCGCCACCCAGCGTCCGTCGCGCGGATAGTCGACGCCGTACCGCTTGTCGCCGCTCAGGAAGGCGTCCATCCGCCGCAGCGGCTCGCCGTACCCGCCGACGAGCCAGACCAGGTAGCCCTTGTCCTGGCAGACGTCGCGTCCGTAGTCCGTGAGGGTGAAGGCGTCGCCGTTCTCCTCGACGAGGCCCCGCTGGATCAGGTAGCGAAGGGAGGCGCCGAGCAGCGCGGCCTGGTCCGAGCCGCGGTCCTTGACCGTCGTCCGGGTCAGCGCGCCATTCTCCAGATCGGTGAGCAGGCCTGCCATCTCGAACGCGGCCAGCACACTGCTCACCGCATATCCCTCGAAAAGGTCGAACGCTCGGCGGCTTGCTTCGGCGCGCCGCTCAGTGTCAGCCGTCATCGCTGTTCAACGCCCTTTCCATTGGAGAATGACGAACAGCCACAGCCTATTCGGAGCGTCGTGACGTCAGGAATCCCACAAAGACGTATGACGAGTACCCGCAAAGGTGTAACGCCCGGTTCCACCATTGCGAGATTGTCCGCCCGCCGGGCCCCCGGTCATCCTTTCTGGGATGCCGGTACCCAAGGAGCGAGATTCGTGCGAGTCGTTATCACAGGTTCCATCGCGCTCGACCACCTGATGACCTTTCCCGGACGGTTCGCGGAGCATCTGATCGCCGACCACGCGGACGAGGTCTCGTTGTCCTTCCTCGCGGACGGGCTGACCGTCCGCCGCGGCGGTACCGGCGCGAACATCGCGCTCGGGCTGGCCCGGCTCGGGCACCGGCCGGTGCTCGCCGGCGCGGCCGGCCCGGACTTCGCCGACTACCGCGCCGACCTGGAGAACGAAGGGGTGGACAACGCGTTCGTCCGGATCTCGGCGGAGCAGTACACCGCGCGCTTCGTCTGCACGACGGACGCCGTCGGGAACCAGATCGGGACGTTCTACCCCGGCGCGATGAGCGAGGCCCGCGAGGTCTACCTGCGGCCGGTGGCCGAGCGGCTCGGCGGCGTCGACCTGGTGCTGATCGCCCCGGACGACCCGGACGCGATGCTGCGCCACACCGACGAGTGCCGCCGGGACGGATATCCGTTCGCCGCCGATCCCTCCCAGCAACTGGCGCGGATGGACGGTCCCGACATCCGGCAGCTCGTCGAGGGCGCCCGGTACCTGTTCACCAACGCCTACGAACGCGTGCTGCTGTGCCAGAAGACCGGCTGGTCCGAGCAGGAGGTGCTGGCGCGCGTCGGGCAGTGGATCACCACGCGGGGACGGGACGGCGTCTCGATCGACGGCTCGGAGCGGCCGCGGATCGACGTGCCGGCCGTCCGTACCGATGACGAGGTGGATCCGACCGGCGTCGGCGACGGTTTCCGTGCCGGTTTCGTGTCCGGCATCGCGTGGGGCCTGCGGCCCGAGCGGGCGGCCGAGATCGGCTGCGCCCTCGCCACGCTGGTGCTCGGGGTGGCCGGGCCGCAGGGCTACGAGCTCGAGCCCGACCGGTTCACCGCCATGCTGACCTCGGCGTACGGCGCGGACAGCGCCGACGAGATCGGGCCCCTTCTCCGGGCGGCCGTGCGCGAGGCCGGTGCGGTCCGGTGACCGACCCGCGGTCGCTGCGGTCCCTGCTCGCGGAGGGACGGCGGCTCCTCGGCACGTTCAGCATCATCCCGTCGCCCGACGTCGTCGAGATCATCGCGGTGAGCGGCCTGGACTTCGTGATCATCGACATGGAGCACGGACCGTTCGGGCTGGAGACGGTCCGCGCCGGGCTGCTGGCCGCGCGGGCGCACGGCCTGCGGACCGTGGTCCGGGTGAGGACGGCGGAGGCGGCGCTGGTCGGGGCGGCGCTGGACGTCGGCGCGGACGGCGTGCTGGTCCCGCAGGTCGGCTCGGCCGACGCCGCGCGGGCCGTGGTCGAGGCGGCCAGGTTCGCGCCGGACGGCACGCGTGGCGCCAACCCCTTCGTCCGCGCCGCCCGGTACGGCGCCACGGCGGACTGGTTCGCCGGCGCGAACCGGGACGTCGCGGTGATGGTGATGATCGAGGGGGCGGAGGGGATCGCGGCGATGCCCGAGATCCTCGAGGTCACCGGCCTCGACGGCGTCTTCCTCGGGCCGGTGGACATGTCGCACTCCCTCGGCGTGCCGGGACAGATCGATCATCCGAGTGTCCGCGACGCCCTCGAGAAGGCGGCCGCCGCGGCGGCCGCGCGGAACATGGCCACCGCGGTGTTCGCGCCCGACGAGGCCCATGCCCGCGCGTGGTGGGAGCTGGGGATCCAGCTCGTCGCGTGCGGCGTGGACGCGCAGCTGATGCGGGAGCGCCTGGTCCGGCTCGCCGAGGCGGCCGGTCCACCGGCGGTGAGCGAGAGGTCGCTCACCACTGGTGGAGTGTGAGCCGAGGCTCCCGGGCCGGCGGCGTGGGGTCGCGCCAGATGTCGAGCGGCACCGCGCGTGCGGCGCGTCCGTCGTCGCGCAGCACCCGGCCCATCAGCTTCACGTGCCGTAGCGTCAGGGTGCGTTCGGCGACGACGAGGTTCGGCACGGCCGCCGCGATCTCCATCTCCAGCGGCTGAAGCTCCTCGACGGACCGCAGCCACACCGTCACCGCCAGGTCGCTGTGGCCGACCACGGCCGCGCACATCCGGGTCTGCGGCAGACGGGCGAGATGCGCCGCGGCCTCCGCCAGGGAGTGGTGCGGCACGTCGATCCACAGGGTCGCCGCGACGGGACGGCCGGAGATCGCGCGGGATATCTCGCACCGCAGCGTCAGCGCGCCGCTGTCGAGCAGACGGTGCAGCCGGCGGCGTACTGTGCTCGGGCTCGCGCCGGTGACGGTGGCCAGTTCCTCGTACGACGCGCGGCCGTCACGGCTGAGCGCCACCGCCAGCCGGCGGTCCGTGGGGCGTAGCTCGGCGGAGCCGGTCCGGGCCGGCGACCCGCTCTGCAGGCGGCGCCGCTGCGCGGGGGAAAGCGACTCTAATCGCCAGTGGCTGCCCTCGACGAACATCTCGCTGGCCACCGAGGTGCGGCTGGACACCACACCGGGCAGCGCGTTCAGCCGGCGCAGCAGGTAGTGGGAGAGCGTGGGCAGGTCCGGGGTCCAGACGGTGACGAGTAGATCGCAGGTGCCGACCGTGTGGGCGACGGTCACGGCCTGCGGGTCGTCGGCGAGCGCCGCCGCCACGTCGTGCACCCGGTCGGCGGTGCAGTGCACCGCGACGAGGGCGAACGACATGCTCCGCATGAGCGACGGAGCCCCGTACGCGGTGACCCAGGCCAGTCCCTCCGTGCTTAACCGCTCCCAGTGCCGCGCGGCGGTGACCGGGTTGACCTCGAGCACCTCGCCGATCAGCCGCCAGGGCGCGCGCGGCGCGATCTGCAGCGCGTTGACCAGAGCGAGGTCGAGCTCCCTCAGTTCGTTGCCGGTTTCGTGCACTGAGCGTCCCGCCGTCGTCGGATAACTGCAATGTCGGGGAATGAGGCAGTTGTTGCAGCATTATGGCATCGGTCCTTTTCTCGGGGGAAGGGGAAGACGCCGGTGCGCACTATGGCTGACAGTGCGCGTTCCTCACCCGAACGCACTTCCGGCTGAATCCCCAACATCTCGGGCAACCGAGTTAGTCCGTAACGATTGGGTCCCAACCTTGGAATGGACGGGAGTTCGCACATGACAGCCGAATATCCACCAGGGATTCCCGACGACGCGTCGCCAGTCCGCGGAAGCATCGCGGCTCGCCTCAACCGGCTCCCGATTGGGCGCGTCCACAAGCTCGCGGTCATCTTCGTCGGCCTCGGGCTCTTCTTCGACACTTACGAGGTCTTCCTCGCCGGGACGCTCTCGGCGGTCCTGAAGACCCAGTTCGGGCTGTCCCCCGACACGCTCAAGGCCGTCCTGGCCAGCGCCTTCGTCGGCCAGTTCCTCGGCGCGATCTTCTTCGGGCGCCTCGCCGACCGGCTCGGCCGCCGGCAGGCGTTCGTCCTGAACCTGGCGATCTACTCGGTGTTCTCGCTGATCGGCGGCCTTGCGCCGAACGCGACGGTCCTCGTCATCGCCCGCTTCATCGCGGGTCTCGGCCTCGGCGCCGAACTCGCCCTCGCCGACGCCTACCTGTCCGACCTCCTGCCGCCCAAGTTCCGCGGCCGCTATCTCGCGTGGGCGTACACGACCGCGTTCCTCGGCATTCCCGCCGCCGGCTTCCTGGCCCGGTGGCTCGTTCCACTCAAGCCACTCGGCGTCTCCGGCTGGCGGTGGATGTTCTTCATCGGCGCGCTCGGCGCCCTGCTCGTCTGGGTGCTGCGGCGCGCGCTTCCCGAGTCGCCGCGCTGGCTGGAGTCGGTGGGCCGGACCGAGGAGGCCGACCGGATCGTCACCTCCTGGGAGGATGACGCGCGCCGCTCGGGCGCCGACCTTCCCCCACCGCAGCAGGACGAGGTCACCGTCTCGCAGGACCGCCTGCCCGTACGGGTCCTGTTCAGCCGCAGGTTCGCCCGCCGCACCTTCATGCAGTGGACGATCAACGGGCTGGAGGTCTTCGGCTACTACGGCTTCGGCAGCCTGGCGCCCCTGGTGCTCCTGTCCAAGGGGTACTCGGTGGTCAGTTCGCTGACCTTCCTCGCGTTCACCTACATCGGCTACCCCGTCGGCTCGGCGCTGTCCCTGCCGATCATCGAACGGCTGGAGCGCAAGGTCCTGATCGCGGCCGGCGCCGCGGGCATGGCGATCACGGGCCTGCTGTTCGGCTACGCCCCCTCGGCCTTCTGGATCGTGCTCTGGGGCTTCCTGTTCACGGTGATCAGCAACATCTTCTCCAACGCCTTCCACGTCTACCTCGGCGAGATCTACCCGACCGCGGTACGCGCCACGGCCGCCGGAGCGGCGTACTCGATCAGCCGGCTCGTCACCGCGCTGCTGCCGTACATCCTGATCCCGGTCCTCGACCACTGGGGCGGCTCCGCGGTCTTCACGGTGGTCGCCATCGCCCTCGGGCTCCTCATCATCGACGTACTCGCGCTCGGGCCAAGGACCACCGGGCTGGCCGTCGAGGCCACTGAGCAGCCCGACGCCGCCGAACCGCTCGAACCACGCCCCTCACAAGCCGCCGGCTGAACCCGCGACGACGAAGGGAGACACATGGTCTCGCAAGCCTCCGGAACGCCCCTCGGGGACGCCGCCGCGGAGGACGCGGTCACGATCTGCCGTGACCTGCTGCGATTCGACACCACCAATTACGGCGACGGTTCCGGTCCGGGAGAACGCCTGGCGGCGGAGTACATCGCCGGCGTGCTCGCGGACGCGGGACTCGAACCGGAGATCATCGAGCCGACGCCGGGCCGTACGAACGTGGTCGCCGTCTGGCCCGGCGCGAATCCGGACCGGCCACGGCTCCTGGTCCACGGCCACACCGACGTGGTCCCCGCCGACGCCGCGGACTGGCGGTACCCGCCGTTCTCCGGGGAGATCGCCGACGGGTGCGTGTGGGGCCGCGGCGCGGTCGACATGAAGAACCTTCTCGCCATGGTCCTGGCGGTCGTACGCGAGCGGCGGCGCGAGTCTCGTCCCCCGGCACGCGATGTGGTCCTGGCGTTCGTGGCCGACGAGGAGACCGGCGGCCATCACGGTGCGGGCTGGCTCTGCCAGAACCGCCCCGAGCTGTTCGAAGGATGCACGGAGGCGATCAGCGAGGTCGGCGGCTTCTCCGTGACGCTGCCGACCGGACGCCGGCTCTACCTCGTGGAGACCGCCCAGAAGGGCATCGCCTGGTACCGCCTGACGGCCGACGGCGTCGCCGGGCACGGCTCGATGCTGAACGACGAGAACAGCGTGATCGAGCTCGCCGAGGCGGTCGCCCGGATCGGCCGGCACCGGTTCCCGCAGCGGATCCGGCCGGCGTTGCGGGACTTCCTGACGGAGCTGGCCGCCGAGCTGGGCGAACCGCTCGACCTGGAGAACCCCGCTCCGCTGCTCAAGGCCCTCGGGCCGGTCGAGCGCATCGTCGGGGGGACCTTCCGCGACATGGCGACTCCGACTGTGCTCAGGGCCGGGATGAAGACCAACGTCATCCCGGGTCAGGCGCACGCGGAGATCGACTGTCGCTACCTGCCGGGTTCGGAGGAGACCTTCCTCTCCGAGCTCGACACCCTTCTCGGTCCCCACGTGCGGCGCGAGGAACTGCACTACGACATCGCGGTCGAGACCGACTTCACCGGGCCGGTCACCGACGCGATGCGCGCCAGCCTGGAGGCGGAGGATCCCGACGGCCGGGCCGTGCCCTACCTGCTGTCGGCGGGCACGGACGCGAAGCACTTCAGCCGGCTGGGCATCGCCTGCTTCGGCTTCGTGCCGCTTCGGCTCCCTCCGGACTTCGACTACCCCGGCGTCTTCCACGGGGTGGACGAACGCGTTCCGACCGAGAGCCTGCGGTTCGGGGCGCGCGTGCTGGACCGGTTCTTCGACCTCTGCTGAGCGGGGCACGGTCGTGGTGGGGCCGGGGCGCGACGTGGCGCCCCGGCCCCACTACCCCCACCGCCTCACAGCGTCACTGCGCGAGGTAGCCGCCGTCGACCGGCAGGATCGCGCCCGTGATGAAGGAGGCCTCCGGGGAGGCGAGGAAGGCGATCGCCGCCGCGACCTCCTCGGGCTCGCCGAGACGGCCCATCGGGTGCATCCGCTCGATCGCGGCCAGATACTCCGTGCCGCCCGGTTCGTCCGGGAGGCGTCGCACCCGTTCGGTCCGGATCGTGCCCGGAGCGACGGCGTTCACCCGGATCCCGCTGTCGGCCCACTCGACGGCCAGATGCATCGTCAGACCCGTCGCGACGAACTTCGCGGGCCCGTACGTCGCCTGGCTCTTCTGCCCGGCCATCCCGGAGATCGACGAGAGGCAGACGATCGCGCCGCCGCCGTCCCCGGCCATCTGCTCGATCGCGTACTTGCAGGTGAGGAACATCCCGCGGCCGTCCACGGCCATGACCTCGTCCCAGTCCTCCGGTTTGGCCTCGGCGATGTCCAGCAGCGGGATCATGCCCGCGTTCGCCACGAGGACGTCGAGGCCGCCGAACGTGTCGACCGCCGACTCGACCATCCGCCGGGCGTCCTCGGCCTGGGACACGTCGCCGACGACGATGTTCGCGACGCCGCCCGCCTCGGTCAGCTCCGCGTGCAACCGCGTCAGCCCGGCCTCGTCGATGTCGGCGAGGGTCACCTTCGCGCCCACCCGGCAGAACAGCGTGGCGGTGGCCCGGCCGATGCCGTTGGCCGCCCCCGTCACCAGGCAGGACAGTCCGGCGAGAGAGTTCACGACCGGCTCCCTTCATCGGGCGGGGTGGTGACGGCGCCGAGCGCCGCCGATCCCACGAGCCCCGCGTACTTGCCCATCACTCCGCCCGTGTAGCGGACCGGCGGTTCCTTCCACGCGGATCGCCGCGCGTCGAGCGTCGCGCGGTCGACCGCCAGGTCCACGCGGCGGGCCGCGACGTCGATCGTGATCACGTCGCCGTCCTCCACGAGCGCGATCGGGCCGCCGAGCGCCGCCTCCGGCGCCACGTGCCCCGCCATCAGGCCGCGAGTCGCCCCGGAGAACCGGCCGTCGGTGAGCAGGGCGACGTCGCCGCCGAGCCCGCGCCCGACCAGCGCCGCGGTGACCCCGAGCATCTCCCGCATCCCGGGGCCGCCTCGTGGTCCCTCGTACCGGATCACCACGACGTCACCGGCCTTGATGTCGCCGGCCTGCGCCGCGGCCATCGCGGACTCCTCGTTGTCGAACACGCGGGCCGGGCCGCGGTGGAACAGGTGCTCGCAGCCGGCCGTCTTCACGACGCAGCCCTCCGGAGCCAGCTCGCCGTGCAGTATGGCCAGGCCACCCGTCGCGGACAGCGGCTCGGCGGCCGTCACGACGACCTCCTGCCCGGGAGTCTCGGCGGCCTCCGCCGCCTCCTCGCCGATGGACCGGCCCGTCACGGTGAGCGCCGCGCCGTCGAGCAGGCCCGCCTCGAGCAGTCGCCGCGCCACCAGCCTGCTCCCGCCCGCCCGGTCGAGGTCGACGGCGGTGAACCGCCCGTGCGGCATCATGTCCGCGACGATCGGCGTCCGCTCGCTGATGGTGTGGAACGCCTCCAGGTCCAGCGGGACACCCGCCTCACGCGCGATCGCCAGCAGGTGCAGCACCAGGTTGGTCGAGCCGCCCGTCGCGACGCCGGCCGCGATGGAGTTCTCGAAGGACGCGCGGCTGAGGAGCCCGCTGGGCGAAAGGCCGGCCTCCAGCAGCCGCATCGCCTGGCGGCCCGCCTCGACCGCGGTCTCCTCACGGGCCCCGCTCACCGCCGGAGGGCCGGCGGAACCCAGCGGCGACAGGCCCAGGAACTCCAGTGCCATCGCCATCGTGTTCGCGGTGTACTGCCCGCCGCACGCGCCCGCCCCGGGGCACGCGCTGCGCTCCAGCTCCAGCAGTTCGTCGTCGCTCATCCGCCCGGCGGCGTTCGCGCCGACCGCCTCGAAGACACTGGCGATCGTGACGCTCCGCCCCTGGAAGGAGCCCGGCATGATCGACCCGGAGTAGAGCACCAGGCCGGGGATGTCGAGCCGTGCGTGCGCCATGGCCGCGGCGGGGATCGTCTTGTCGCATCCGACGATCGTGACCAGCGCGTCGAACATGTGACCGCGCGCCACCAGCTCGATCGAGTCGGCGATCACCTCCCGGCTGACCAGCGACGTCTTCATCCCCTCCGTGCCCATCGTGACAACGTCGGAGATCGCGATCGTGTTGAGCTCCATCGGGGTTCCGCCGGCCTCGCGGACGCCCTGCTTGACCAGTTCGGCGATACGGCGATGCGTGTAGTTGCACGGCATCGTCTCGACCCAGGAATGGGCTACTCCGACCACCGGCTTGCGCAGATCGTCGGTGGAATAACCGATCCCCCGCAGAAACGCTCTCGTCGGGGCTCGATCACGGCCTTCGAACAGCCTCCGACTCCGTAGACCAGACATCCTCGCCTTCCATTTCGTTGCGATCGTCCGTGCGCCGGACGAGTTTCCGGTCAAGCCAGATTCCGGCGGCCTGGGACGTAAGAATCGATAGGAGTACCAAAACCGTGAAGAATTCCTCGTTGATGATTCCGGCGGTGAACGTGACGGTGGCCAGGACGATTCCCGGGCCTCCCCTGGCGTTCATCGCGACCGCCAGGTTCGTCGCCGACCGGTTGTCCTCTCCCGCCAGCCGCGCCCCCACCCACACGCCCGCCAGTTTCACCGCACACGCCACCACGATGAACCACACGAAGAAGAGAACCGGGAAGTGGTGCAGAAGGTCGAGTTGCAGGCCCACGATCGCGAAATAGACGGGCACGAACAGGGCGAGAGAGAAATGTTTTACGGTCTGCGAGACATCGCCGGACGCCGCACCGGCGCCGGGTGCCGGATCCGCGCCGTCGGCCGCCCCGGTGACGCTCACCCCCGCCATGAGCGCGCCGAACACCGCGTTGATACCCAGCGCGATGCAGCACAACACCGCGACGAACAGGAACACGATCCGCAGCGCCGTCGGGTTCCGGCGCTCCAGCGCGCCCAGCCGGCGCGTCGTCAGCAGGCGGAAGAGACGCCTGCCGAAGATCAGGAAGAGCAGCAGGAACAGCAGCGAGACGGCGACGTAGTAGACCGAGGTCAGCGGCACCGACTTGACGCCCGTGAGGTCCCACAGCCCGAAGGCGTCACCCGAGTGCGCCTGGACCAGGCCGAGGACGACGGCCAGCATGACGTACAGCGCCAGGTCCTCCAGCACCGCGACGGACAGCACGATCCGGGCGAACGGCGTACCGAGGATCCCCAGGTCGAGCATGATCCGAGAGATCACCGGAATGCTCGTCACGGCGATCCCGATGCCGAAGACCAGCGCGAACGAGGTGGCCGACCCCTTGGGGCCGGACAGGCTCGCGGGATCCACGAGCTGCTGGAGGAGCAGCCCGGCCCCGAACGGAAGGACCAGCCCGAACACCGTGATGCCGACGACGGTCCGGTTCTCCGCCGCCGACCCGGCCGACTGCAACTCGGTTCCGGCGAGGAACATCAAGAAGATGAGGCCGAGCTGGTAGAACCCGCCCAGCACCGACGCGGTCGGCCCGGACGCCGGGAACAGCGAGTCCTTGACTCCGGGCGCGAACGCACCCAGGACGGTCGGCCCGAGCAGCAGCCCTCCGAGGATCTCACCGATCACGGGCGGCTGCCGCAGGGCGCCGAAGAGGTGGCCGAAGAGATGCGCCATCAGGATGAGAAGCGTTAACGCGATCAGGATGTGCGCGACATCCGCCAGATGGAGGGACATGGTGCCTTCCGATCAGGAGCCCGGCCCGCGGCGCCGATGGTGCCGCGAGCCGGGACCGGGACCGTCGGTCAGGCCTTGACGACGCGGACCGACATGCCTTCCTTGAGGTTGTACGGGTAGGCCAGGCTCGCGGCGTTCCGGGCGACCGCCAGGAAGCCACGGCTGTTGAGGTAGGCCACCGGCTCGCCGATCTCGCCGGCGTCGGCGAAGGTGGGCGACAGCGGCAGCTCGAACGGCAGCACGCCGTCCAGCGTGATCTTCAGCGGGGTGCCGTACGAGACGCCCAGCTTCTCCAGGTCACGACGGTGCACGTTGGTCCACACGTTGCCGAACGGGTGGTCGATCGCGGAGACGACACCGTTGAGGGCGCCCTCGCCGGCGGGCACCGCGACCTTGGTCTCGAACCGCACGATCTCGTCGTCGGAGAGCTTGCGGCCGACCTTCTCCAGCGGGTAGCCGGCGGCCAGGTGCGCGGACGGGACGGCCACCATCTCACGGCTGTAGAACGTCGGCTCGGGGTTCTCGGGGATCACGTCGGTCGAGCTGACCTCGTACGCCTCCAGGTAGCCGTGCTCCTCGATCACCCGGGTGAGCAGGCCGTTGTTGGGCGCGATGTAGATGTAGGAGCCGTCCGCCCGCTCGAAGCCCTTGCCGGAGCCGGCCAGCTGCCCGCGCGCACCGCCCGGCGAGGCGTGCTTGAGCCGGATCGCGACCGACCTGGTCGTGGTGCCCGTCGCCGGGTACGTCGTGGTGGCGAACACGGTGCCCTCGGGGAAGAAGCGGGGCAGGTCGACGATGTACCGCGCGCCCTCGACCACGTCCCACGGCGTCATCGAGTGGCACACGTCCACGATGGTCACGTCGGGGCAGATGCTCAGCATGAGGCCCTTGCACTGCGCGACCGAGTCATCGGTCGTCCCGAGGTCGCTCATGAACGCGATGATCGGCCGTCGGGAATTGTTCTCTGGCATGCGTTCCTCCACTTTTCCGTGCGGACTTGATTCGCATCATAAGTACCGCGCTAAGGCGGGTTGAAGTGCCAATTCATAAGGCCGCATGATGTAGTCGGCATGCGCCGAAGGTCGTAGCCGCACTCATCGCTTGGGGCGATGCTCCCCCTGAACAGGCGCGCAAGGATTGCGGTCGCCACAAGTCGAGAGTGAATGCGAGGCCGGCCGTGAACATTCTGTTCTTCGGTGACGTCGTCGGAGACGTGGCAACAAATCAGATAATTGAAAATCTAGCTAAAATGCGCGAGCAGCACCAGGCGGACCTCGTCATTGTGAATGCCGAGAACTGCGCACCGTCCGGACTCGGGCAGACGACGAAACAGGTCGAGGCGCTGCTCGACGCCGGAGTGGACCTGATCACCGGCGGAAACCACTCGTGGGACAGCCCCGACTCGGTCGACGCGCTCGCGAATCCGAAGGTGATCCGCCCGCTCAACCTCTGCGAGGGCGTCCCCGGGCGCGGCATCGCCTGGCTGGAGCACGCGGGGCAGACCGTGACGGTGCTGAACCTCGCCGACGCGTGCGCGATGAAGAGCGTACGAGCGACCGCCGGCAAGTTCCGGCCGGCCTACACCGCCTGGCACGAGGCCGACCGGCGCGGCACGGTGATCGTCGACTACCACGGCGACCACGTGCTCGAGAAGCAGATCTTCGCCCGGGCGGTCGACGGTCAGGCCGCCGCGGTGCTGGGCACCCACACCCACGAGGCGACCAGTGCGCTGCACATCCTTCCCGGCGGCACCGCGCTGGTGTCCGACGTGGGGATGAACGGCCCGGACGGCGGCGTCCAGGGGTTCGCCTACGACGGCTTCGTCACGGGGCTCACGACGGTGGGCGATCCGTTCGCGCCGCCGCTGCCCGCCCCGCTCGACGGCCCGATCGTCATCGGCGCGGTGCTGCTGGAGATCGAGGGCGGCCGGACGACGCGCATCCGGCGCATCACGGAGTGGCCGTCGGCCTGACGGCTCTACCTCTCACCGTCCATGTGGCCGAGGTAGGAGTCCCAGAGCCACCGTGCAGGCCGGTGGCCGGGTCGGCCGCGCCGATCAGGAGGTCACCGAGGTGGTCGAGGCCGACATCGGCGCCGGCGGGCTGGGGCCGCGGGCACTGCGGTCATTCCATCTTCGGCAGCCGGACACCAACCGCGTCGGGCTGAGCCACCTCGGTCACTCGTACTGGCCGAGAAGTCGATGCAACCCCGCTGCGGCGCGGTTGAGCGCCACGATGTCCTCGAAGATCGACCCGCCCGGCTCCCAGGAGCCGATGATCGCCAGGACCGCCTCACGCCGCACCATCGCGGCGTCGTGATCGGCGAGCGCGAGCGCCTTCCGCAGCTGTTCGGCGTTCAGCTCGGTGCAGTAGGCCGGTGTCGACGCCTGCATGCGCCAGGTGTCCTCGACGGTACCCGCGTCGACCGGATCGAACCCGGTGTCGTCGACCAGGCCCATCACGAGCTGCTTGGCGGCAGGATCGGTTCCGGCGACGGGTACGGCGAGTCGGTCGGCGGCCCCCTTCGGCCTGCCCTTGGCCGCGAGTGTCGTCTGGACGAGCGAGTTCCACGCTCGGACGACCGGGCGACCGAGCTGCTGCTCGATCCAGACGCCTTCGGGCTTGCCGTCGTCGATCTCCTCGATGCGGCCGTCCCGGTGCGGGTAGTAGTTCGACGTGTCGGCGACGGGCACGTCGCCGGGCAGGCGGTCGATGATCGGCTTGAGGTCCGGCATGCGGCCGAACGGGATGGACGTGATGAGCACTTCGACGTCGCGGCCGACCTCGTCGAGGGTGGTCGCGACAGCTCCCGACTCCTCGGCCAGCTTGGTCATGCTTCCCGGCTCGCGCGTGTTCGCGACCTGCACGGCATGTCCAGCCGCGCTGAGCTTGAGCGTGAGACCGGCCCCGATGCTGCCGGTGCCGATGATGCCGATTCTCAAAGCACTGTCCCTTCTGTTCTATGGCAAGGGTGGCAACGGCGGGCAGCCGGGCGCGATGACGAAGAAGACACCGAGCATTACCCTGTGGGTCATGAAACGGATCGAGGTCCGTGAGCTCGAGTACTTCTTGGCCGTGGCCGACACGCTGCACTTCGCCCGCGCGGCCGAACGGCTCGGCATCGCTCCGCCTCCGCTGTCCCGGGCGATCGCACAGCTCGAACGGCGGCTGGGCACCACTCTGTTCGAGCGGACGAGCCGTCGCGTGGAACTGACAGCAGCCGGCCGCGTGTTCAGGACCGAGGCGCGCAACACCCTGCGCTCCCTCGACCGCGCGGTCCGCCGGACGCAGCAGGTCGGCCATGACGCGCTGCGCATCGCGACCGCGCCGGGAACGGGCTCGGGCCTGCTGCGCGAGATACTCCGCGACTACCTCGCCCGCTTCGGCCGCGACACCGTCGAACTCGTTTTCACCAGGGATCAGGCCTCCGCGGTCCGTGACGGCCGGGCCGACGTCGCGCTGGTCTGCTCCGCTGAGGACCTGACCGGGATGGACGTCCAAGACGTCACCACCGAACACCCGGTGGCGCTCGTTCCGATCGACCACCCCTTCGCGGCCCGGCGGACGCTGACCCCGGCCTGCCTGCTCCACGACCGGACCTACGCCGCCGAGCTCCCGCCCGTCGGCCTGGACGCCCTGATCGACCTGGTGGCCACCGGGCAACTGGTCGCGGTCGTCGGCGACAGCGTCATCGACCGGCTCGGACGGCATGTCGCCGCCGTACCGGTGACCGGACTTCCCCCAAGGAATGTCCTGCTGGCCTGGCCGGCCGACTCCCACGACCCTCGAGTCGCAAACCTGCTCGACCTGATCGGGCAGTTCCATGACCACAACAGGGCGGTTGGCTGATCGATGGACCGGCGACTTCCAGCACGGGCCGCCCTGGCGACGCCTGGTCGTGGCCACCGCGACCGAACTCCAGCGCTGGACCGGTGACCACCTGATCGCTGGACGCTCTAGAGCTCCAGCCGCCAGGTCTGCTCGACGAGGTCGTGCCCGAAGCTGTGGTGCGGCCCCTCCTTCACCAGCTCGAAGCCGGCCCGTTCGTAGATCCGGCGGGCCGCGGTGAGCACGTCGTTGGTCCACAGCGTCAGCTCGCGGTAGCCGGCCCGGCGGGCGAAGTCGACGCACTCCCCGACCAGGGCGGCGCCGATCCCCAGGCCACGCGCGGCGGGCTCGACCAGCAGCAGGCGCAGCCGGGCCTCCTGATCGGTCTCGCGCACGCAGAACACGCAGCCGACCGGCTCGCCGTCCAGCTCGGCGATCCACGCGCCGTCACCGGGCCCGCGCTCGTCGACGTAGTCGGCCACGATCCGGGCGACCAGGGCCTCGAAGGTCGCGTCCCACCCGTACTCGGCGGCGTACAGGGCTCCGTGTCGCTGGATCACCCAGCCGAAGTCGCCGGACGCCGGCGCGCGCAGCACGACGTGTCCGGCCGCCGGTGCGGTCTTCATGGGACGCCCCCCGATCATCTGACTACTCTGAGTGATCGACGATAGCCTAGGACGTCTGTCTCAGCTCAGCAGGATGCCCGCGAGGGCCCCGGCGAGCATGAACGGCCCGAACGGGATCTCGGTCTTCCGCGAACCCCGGCGCGTGATCAGCAGCGCCGCCGCGTACAGGCCGCCGAGCACGAATCCGGCGAGCACGCCAAGCCACCACGCCGCCAGGCCGAGCCAGCCGAGGTAGAGGCCGAGCACGCCGGACAGCTTGACGTCACCCCAGCCGATCGCCCCGGGCGCGAACAGGTGCTGCACGGCGTACAGGGCCCACAGCACCGCCAGCCCGACCAGGGCGTGCACCAGGCGTACGGGACGACCGTCGGTGAGCACCGCGACGCCCAGGAGCGCCGGTCCGATGAGGTAGGACGGCAGGGTGTACGGGTCGGGGAGCCGTTTGACCGCGACGTCGACGAAGGCCAGAAGCGCTCCGACGGCGGCGAGGTAGAGGAACGCGGGCAACTCGGCCCGCCCGCCGAGGCGCCAGGCCAGCAGCCCGAACGTCACCGCCATCGTGAGCGAGACACCCGGCCGCGCCCACCGCACCGGACGCTCGAAGTAGCGTTCGGCCAGCGGCGCGGCGAACCAGCCGGCGACCACTCCGCCGAGCGCGCACGACGGCACCAGCCAGATGTCCACGGACCCGCCTCCCCGTCACCGCCCGACCGGAGAATAGCGGCCCCGGCGGTGGAAGGCGGTTGGCCGAGTCCGGCTCGCGCGCGGCACGGCGCACATAGAGTTGCCTCATGGTGGATGCCGGATCAGTCGTTGACCTGCTCAAAGATGCCCGCGATCGGCGCAACGCCCCGCTGATCCTCGAACTGGACCTGACCGACGGGATCGTGGAGGGGCAGCCGGCCGACCCGGTGTCGGCCCTGCTCAGCATGCGCCGTACCCATCTGCGTGACGTCCTCGGAGGCCTGCGCCGGGCCCGTACGGACCCGCGGGTGCGTGCGCTCGTCGTTCGGATCGGGGGGCAGCGGCTCGGGCTGGCGATGGCCCAGGAGCTGCGCGACGCGGTCCGCGGGTTCCGTGACGCGGGCAAGCTCGCGGTGGCGTGGGCGGAGTCGTTCGGCGAGACCGGGCGCGGCACGGTCCCGTACTACCTGGCGACCGCGTTCGAGCGAATCTACCTGCAGCCGTCCGGCGATCTGGCGCTCACCGGCGTCGCGCTGGAGGAGCCGTTCTTCAACGAGGCGCTCGCCAAGATCGGCGTCACGCCGCGCTTCGCGAAGCGCCACGAGTACAAGACGGCCGCCAACACGTTCATGGAGCGCGCCTACACGCCCGAGCACAAGGAGATGTCCGGCCGGTTGGTCGCCTCGGCCGGCGAACAGGTGGTGGCGGGCGTCGCCGAGGGACGCGGGCTCTCTGAGGAGCGCGTGCGCGAACTGATCGACCACGCGCCGCTCCTGGGCGCCGAGGCGCTCGAGGCGGGGCTGGTCGACAAGCTGGCCTACCGCGACGAGGTGTACGCCGACGTGCGCGCGGCCGTGGGCGACGACGACGCGCGGCTGCGGTACGTCGCCCGGTACAACCGCGCCCAGGGGCTGGCCAAGCGGCTGCCGCGGCAGCGGCAGGACGCGGTGGCGCTGATCCAGGGCCAGGGTGCGATCCGGCTCGGCCGCAGCGGGCGCGGCGCCATGCCGGGCCAGGGTTCGTCCATGGGCTCGGACACGATCGCGACGGCCATCCGCGCGGCGGTGCGCGACGACAGGATCAAGGCGATCGTGTTCCGCGTCGACTCCCCCGGCGGCTCGTACGTCGCCTCCGACACGATCTGGCGGGAGATCGTGCTGGCCCGCAAGGCCGGCACGCCGGTGATCGTGTCGATGGGCAACGTGGCCGCGTCGGGCGGGTACTTCGTCGCGGCTCCCGCGACCGTGATCGTCGCCCAGCCGGGCACGCTCACCGGCTCCATCGGCGTGGTGTTCGGCAAACCCGTCGTCGGCGACCTGCTCGGCCGCCTCGGCATCGGCCTGGACAGCGTCGAGCAGGGCGCGCACGCGCGGATGTACGCGCCGACCCGCGACTTCACCGAGGAGGAGTGGGGCCGGGTCAACTCCTTCCTCGACCGCATCTACGACGACTTCGTCGGCAAGGTGGCCGAGGGCCGCGACCTGCCGCGTGAACGCGTCGACTCCCTGGCGCGGGGCCGCGTGTGGACCGGCGCGGACGCCCACGAGCGGGGGCTGGTGGACGAGCTCGGCGGTCTGGCGCGGGCGCTCGAACTGGCCCGCAAGAAGGCGGGTCTGGCGGTGGACGCTCCGGTGCGCCTGTACCCGCACGTGTCTCCGATCGACCGGCTGCGCCCGGCGGAGTCGAGCGAGGACCGCACCGCCGCCACCGCCCGCCTCGACGCGTGGGGCCCGCTGTCCGCCGTCGCGGCGCGCGTGGGCCTGCCGTCCGGGGGCCCGCTGATGCTGCCGGGCACCTGGGAGATCATGTGACGGTGTCCGGTCGCTGACGGCGCCGCGACATCGATTCCAGGCCGGGGCCGTGTGAACGGAGGACTCACCGTGGAGGAGGTCCCGTCGCGGGACTTCACCGACGCGCTCGCGACCTTCGCGACCGGCGTCGTGGTGGTGACCGTACGCGACGGGCGGGACGACATCGGCACCACGCTGACGGCGTTCTCGTCCGTGTCGCTCGACCCGCCGCTGGTCATGATCTCGGTGGCGAACGAGTCGTACCTCGCCGAGGTGCTGCACCGGTGCGATCGCTGGGCGATGACGGTGCTGTCGGCGGCGCAGCGGGCCATCGCCGGCCGGTTCGCGGCAGCCGGGCGCCCGAGCGCCCGGCTGCTCATCGCGAGCGTCCCCCATCACCGGGGACGGCTGTCCGAAGCCCTGATCATGGACGACGGCCTGGCCGCGCTCGAGTGCGAGACCCGGCAACGGGTGCCGGCCGGCGACCATGTGCTCTTCGTCGCCGAGGTCCTCTCGGTCGACCACATCGCCGCGGACCGGCCCCCGTTGATCCGCGTCAACCGCCGATACCGGTGATTGCGCGGGTAGACGGGCGCCCTCATTAGCACAGCCAGTGTCGGCTTCGGCTGATACCACCTCGCGGACCCAAGATGTCCGGTCATTTACGCGCACAGAAGACGGTTTCTGACGTCGACGACAGTGTGACGTAGGGCATATGCAACAGATCGTCCTAGAGATCTAGTTTTTACTTGCTATAGCAAGTCTGAAGGCTAGAAAAGGACGCTATGAAATACTCTAGAGTTATCACTCTGACGTCAATTATCAGCTGCCTCATACTCGCCTGCATCGCGTTTTCGCCCGCAGCACTGTCGGGCACTACCTCAAAGATGGAGCTTAATTGGTCGCGACTGGCGAATGTTGGCCAGACCTACGAAGGCATCGGAAGTCTGCTGACGATTTTTGCACTGACAGGCGTCGTAGCATCGCTGCTCATACAGGTGAGGGAGCACAGGGCCAGCAAGCTTCAGATTCTCAGATCCTACCACTTGGAGCTCATAAAGATATCTCTGACCGATCCCGCCTACCGACAAATATGGACCGGCCTGCCCAACGCATCGGATGAGACACTCAAAGAAACTGCATTCATTAATATGGTTCTCTGGCTCTGGGAATCTCGCTGGGACTTGGGAGACATGGACGAGGATTCGCTCAGGGCAGCACTCAGGATGGAACTTTTTCCCAGCGAAGCATCTCGCCGATTTTGGGAAACGTTCCGAAGCGGTCGCCCACTTACGAAAACAGCATCGAAACATCGAGAGAAGTTTCTTGACATTATCGACAGCGAGTATCAGAAGTCTGTCTCCGTCGGCCCTCCACAGATACCTTCAGCCGACAGAAAAAGGGCGGAAATGCTCAAAAAAAGAATCACATTGGCGTCAGTTCTACTCGGCACTGCCGCCTGTCTTGTAACCACAAAACGACTCACAGCTACCAGACGGCGTCGCCCATGAGACACCCACACAGGTTCAACGCACGGAGTAGAGCGTCCGCCCCAGCGCTGAAGCTCTGGGGCGCAGCTAGAGGCCACACGAGATCACGCCGGCGTTCCGCTCGACGCGCGATCGCCATATTCCCGTCATAAGACGAGCATGGCCTCGACACGGCGATGCTCCTAGATTTGGAACGTCCCAAATACCTCACAACTGCCCTATACAGGAAGAATGACCGTGACTCCTACTCTTACCTAGAGTGACTCACTTAGCACGATGGGATAAGTTCACGGGCCATTAGTGACACTTGTCCCTAGGTTTCCACCACCTCGGGCTGCAAGTCTCTCTTCTCGGAACGAACGGTCGCATCCGACGTTCGCCCCCTCCGGTGTCGAAGAGCAGAGGAAGCAGCGGTGGAAAAGCAGTACGAGGTGTATTGCCTGAAAGACAGGCTCTTCTATGACGTCCTCGACGGACAGGAGAGCCCGGCTTTCTCCATCGTCGACGAACCGCTCCCCGACGGCTGGCAGCGCGTGCCGCGCAGTGAATGGGTCGTTTACGTCCCGCCGGCCCAGGAGATCCCGGCGCAGGGCTGGAAGATCCACATCTCCGCGTCTCACGACAACGCCGCTGACGTGCTCATACGCGTCCGCGACCACTGCGTGCCCCGCGGTGTCTCCTTCAAGCACCTGCGCAGTGTGAACGTGCTGCTCATGCGCAATGCGAAATACTCTCCCCGGGGTGCCAGCGGAAAACTCGTCACCATCTACCCGCGCGACGAGGCGGAGCTCGCCACCCTTCTCACCGAACTCGGCGACATTCTCAAGGGACAGCCCGGACCGTACATTCTCAGCGACCTCCGCATTGGCGAAGGCCCGCTTTATGTCCGGTACGGCGGGTTCATCGAACGCCATTGTGAGGATGAGGACGGCCGGCTGGTGGCCGCGATCGAGGACGGCGAGGGACGCCTCGTTCCCGACCGTCGCAACCCGGTCTTCACCGTGCCGCCCTGGGTCACGCTGCCCGCCTGCCTCGTCCCGCACCTGGAGGCGCGCAACGCCGTCACCATGACCGACGTCCCGTACGAGGTCAAAGAGGCGCTCCACTTCTCCAATGGCGGCGGCGTGTACGCCGGCGAGGACACCAGGACGGGCCGGAGGGTGGTGCTCAAAGAGGGCCGGCCGCATGCCGGGCTCGCGGCCGACGGCGCCGACGCCGTCACGCGGGTCAGGCGCGAGCACGACATCCTCCGGCTCCTCGCCGGCATCGACGGGGTGCCCGCGGCCCTGGACTACTTCGTGGTCGGCGAACACCACTTCCTCGTCGAGGAGTTCGTCGAGGGCCGTCCGCTGAACGGCTTCTTCGCCGAGCGGCATCCTCTCCTGGACCCGGAGCCGGCCCCGGAGGACCTCGCGGCGTACACCGAATGGGCGATGAAGATCTACGCGGGCACCGAACGGATCATCCGGAAGGTGCACGCGCGCGGGGTCGCCTTCAACGACCTGCACATGTTCAACATCATGGTGGGGCCCGACGACACGGTGTCCCTGATCGACTTCGAGGCGGCGGCCCCCGCGGCCGAGCAGCGCCGGCAGACGCTCGCCAACCCCGGCTTCCTGGCGCCGCCCGACCGGCGCGGCACGGACATCGACCTGTACAGCCTCGCCTGCCTGAAGATCGCGCTCTTCATGCCGACCACGAACCTGTTCATGCTCGACCTGGCCAAGGCGGCCCACCTGGCCGAGGTGATCGCCGAGTGGTTCCCCGTCCCCGAGGGGTACCTCCAGCAGGCGGTCGACGAGATCAACCGGGGCGAACCGGGCCGGCGTCCGATCCCCCGGTTCGCCCCGGAGCCAGCCGGCTGGCGAGACGCGCGCGGCGCGCTCGGCACCGCGATCCTCGCCAGCGCGACGCCGGGCCGCGACGACCGGCTGTTCCCCGGCGACATCCAGCAGTTCGGCAGCGGCGGGCTCGGCCTGGCGTACGGCGCGGCCGGGGTCCTGTACGCCCTGGACGTCACCGGCTGCGAGGTATCGCCGCGGCATGTGGAGTGGCTCGCCGACCACGCGACGGATCCGCCGCGCGGCACCGGTCTGGGCCTGTACGACGGGCTGCACGGCGCCGCGTACGGTCTGGCCCACCTCGGGCAGCTCGGCGCCGCGGCCCGGGTCGCCGACATCTGCCTCGGCGACCGCTGGGAGAAGCTCGGCGTCGACCTGCACGGCGGCCTGTCCGGCATCGCCCTCAACCTGGACCACCTGGCCGACGTGCTGGCCTCGCCGACACTGCGTGAGGCGGCGGACCGCGCGACCCGGCTCGTCGCGGACCACGTCGAGACCGCCGACGCCACGCCGGCCCGGCCGGGGCTGATGCGCGGCCTGTCCGGCCCGGCCCTGATGCTGATCCGGCGGTACGAGCGCACGGGCGAGACCCACCTGCTCGATCTCGCGGCCCGCGCCATCGGGCTCGACCTCGACGGGTGCACGACCGACAAGAACGGCGCGCTGCACGTCCAGGACGGCAACCGCGTCCTGCCCTACCTCGCGCGGGGCAGCGTCGGGATCGGCATGGTCATCGACGACTACCTCGCCCACCGCGAGGACCAGCGGTTCCGCGAGGCCTCGGCCCGGATCCGCACGGCCGCGCTGACGCGCTACTACGCGCAGTCGGGGCTGTTCAGCGGGCGCGCCGGGATGCTCCTGCACCTCGCGCGCCGGCGGGACACGCGGGCCGCCACGCACGTACGCGACCTGGCGTGGCACGCGCTCTCGTACGGCGGCGGACTGTCCTTCCCCGGCGAGAACCTGCTGCGGATGTCGATGGACCTGGGCACCGGCACGGCGGGCGTGCTGCTGGCGATGGGCGCCGCGCTGCACGACCGGCCGGTCCACCTGCCCTTCCTCGGGGAACCCAAGCCTCCCGCGAGAACCCTCGCGGGGACCGCGATCACGCAACCGGCGAGGGGGTGACACGACAAATGGCGCTTCTCGACATGCAGGGGATGAGCACGACCCCCGGTGGCGGCGGTGGCGGCGGCGAGGCCAACAGCACGCTGAGCCTGCTCTGCCACAGCTCCAACAGCATCGTTCTCTGCCTCTGATGACCGGTCTTCCCGGTCGAGGCCGTCCTTCATCCGTGAGGAGGTGACACGACGATGGCGCTTCTCGACATGCAGGGGATGAGCACGACCCCCGGTGGCGGCGGTGGCGGCGGCGAGGCCAACAGCACGCTGAGCCTGCTCTGCCACAGCTCGCACAGCATCACGATCTGCCTCTGACGCCTGCCCCGTGGCCCTGGTAGCCATGGCAGGACCACGACAGCAGGGGCTGCCCACCGGCCCCGTCCCGTACGGAACCGTGCGGCAGTCCCCGAGGGAGACCGATGACGGCGAGCAGGCTCGTGATCCGGACCGTCCGCTACGGCGGCGTCTGGGCGAGCCTGCTCGCTGTCACCTCTCTGCTCCAGGCCGGAGCCGCGCTCGTCCTCCCCGCCGTCCTCAGCCGGGCGGTGGACGGGGTGCTCGGCGGCTCCACCTCGCTCACCTGGCCTCTCGTGTACGCGGGCCTGGTGGCGATCTCCATGACCGGCGACGCGCTCACCGAGCTGTCCACCGGGGCCGGCACGGCCGCCGCGACGGCACGGCTGCGGCACCTGTTCACCCGGCACGTCCTCGGCCTCGGCCCGTCCGCGGGCCTGCCTCCCGGCGACCTGACGAGCCGCGCGGTCACCGCGACCGCGGACACCGCGTACGCCCCGTCCGCCGCGATCCTGGCGGCCACCGCGGTCGTCCCGCCGCTCGGCGGGGTGATCGCCCTCGTTCTTCTCGATCCCTGGCTGGCGCTGACGTTCGCGCTCGGCCTGCCCGCGATCGTCGCGCTGCTGCGCTCGTTCGTCCGCGACACCTCGGCGGTCGTCGGCCGGTACCTGGAGGCGCAGAGCCGGATCGCCACCCGGCTGGTGGAGACCCTTGCGGGAAGCCGCACGGTCGCCGCCGCCGGCGCCGCCGAGCGCGAGACCGAGCGGGTGCTCGCCCCGCTGCCCGAGCTGTCCGCGCAGGGCCACGCGACCTGGCGGATCCAGGCGACGACCGCGGGCCGCAGCACGCTGGCCGTGCCGTTCCTCCAGCTCGCGGTGCTCGCCGTCGCCGGGTACGAGCTGGCCCACGGACGGCTCACCGCGGGCGGGCTGCTCGCGGGAGCGCAGTACGCCGGGCTCGGCTCGGACATCGGCCCGGTGATCGCCCAGCTCGGCCGCCTGGCCCGCGCCCGCGCCGGCGCCGCCCGGCTGGCCCCGGTGCTCGACCGGCCTGCGCCCGCGTACGGGCCGGGGTCGTTGCCTGGCGGGCCCGGACGGCTGGAGTTCCGTGGCGTGTCGGCCGCCTCGGTGCTCGACGGCGTGAATCTGGTCGTCCCCGGCGGCGGCGCGGTGGCCGTCGTCGGGCGCTCCGGCGGCGGCAAGTCGCTGCTGGCCGCGCTGGCCGGACGGCTGGCCGACCCCGACGACGGTGAGGTCCTGCTCGACGGCGTGCCTCTGCCGTCGCTGAAGCACGCCGAACTGCGGGAGGCGGTCGGGTACGCCTTCGCGCGGCCCGCGCTGTTCGGCGACACGATCGCCGAGGCGATCGGCGGCGACGCCGAGACGGCCGCCCGCGCGGCGTGCGCGGACGCCTTCATCCGCCGTCTCCCCCTGGGGTACCGCACGCCGCCGTCGGAGGCGCCCCTGTCGGGCGGTGAGCTGCAGCGGCTGGGGCTGGCGCGTGCCTTCGCCCATCCCGGCCGGGTCCTCGTCCTCGACGACGCCACGTCCAGCCTGGACACCGTGACCGAGACGCAGGTCGGCGACGTGCTGACCCGCGACGGCCGCACCCGTCTGATCATCGCTCACCGGGTGGGCACCGCGGCGCGCGCGGACCTGGTCGCCTGGCTCGACGGCGGGACGGTGCGCGCCTGCGCGCCGCACCGGGAGCTGTGGTCGGATCCGGAGTACCGCGAGGTGTTCGGTGAGTGACCACCGGGCCAGGAGCCGCCGCGTCCTCGTGGCCGCGCTACGGCGCCGGCCGCGCGCGCTCGTGGCCTTCGGCCTGTGGTCCGCGCTCGGCGCTGTGCCCGTGCTGGTCTTCGGCCGCTCGGTCGCGGGCGCCACCGACGCGTTCCTCGCGCACCGGGCCGGGCCGGCGCTGGCCTGGCTGGGCGTGCTGGCCGGCGCGGCCGTGGTCGGCGCGGTCGGCGCCGCCCGGGCGTACGGGCCGCTGGCCGCGGTCGTCGAACCGTTCCGCGACGCGCTCGTCCGTCACGTCGTGCGCGGCGCCGTCCACGAGTCGGTCCGCACCGAACGAGCGGACGACGGCGCCGTCGCCCGGCTGACCCAGCAGGTGGAGATCGTCCGGGACACGTTCGCGGGCCTGCTGAACATCGTGCAGGGATTCGTGTTCACGCTGGCCGGCGCGCTGGCCGGGCTACTGACGCTGATGCCGGTGACGCTCCTGCTCGTGGGGCCACCGGTCGTGGCGGGACTCGGGCTGTTCCTCGGTCTCGTCGGGCGGTCGATCCGCCGGCAGCGGGAGCTGATCCTGGCCGAGGAGCGGATCGCCGAGTCGGCCACCGCCCTGGCCGGCGGGCTCCGCGACATCGCGGCGTGCGGCGCGGAGGACGCCGTGGCGGCCTCGGCCGGGCGGCTGATCGACGCCCAGGCCGCGGCGGCCCGGTCGATGGCCCGGCTGGCAGCGGGCCGCACGGTCGCGCTGGCCGTGGGCGGGCGGCTGCCACTCCTGCTGGTGCTGGGCGCGGCGCCGTGGCTCGTGCGGCACGGCGCCACGCCCGGGGTCGTGCTGGGCTCGCTGACGTACGTGCTGCAGGGGCTGTCGCCGGCGCTGGCCACGATCATCCGGGGCGTGGGCGGCAGCGGGCTGCGGCTCGCCGTGACGCTCGACCGCGTGATGTCGGCCGCCGGGACGCCGCCGGCCCCGTACCCGGCGCGTTCGGGCGGGAGCGAGCTCGCGCTGCGGCGGGTGACCTTCGCGTACGGGCCGGAGGCCGAACCGGTGGTCGACGCGCTGTCCCTGCGGGTGCCGGACGGCGACCACCTGGCGATCGTCGGCCCGAGCGGCATCGGCAAGTCCACGCTGTCGCGGCTCGCCGTGGGCCTCCTCACGCCGGCGCACGGGTCGGTCACGCTGGGCGGCGTGCCGGCCGCCGAGGCCGACTCGTCGGTCCGCGCGCTGATCCCGCAGGAGGCGTACGTCTTCGGCGGAACGCTCCGGGAGAACCTGTCCTACCTGCGGCCGGGCGCCTCCGACCACGCGCTGGACCGGGCCGTCGCGGCCGTGGGGGCCGGACCGCTGGCCGAGCGGCTGGGCGGCCTCGACGGCACGGTCGACCCGGCCGCCCTGTCGGCCGGTGAACGCCAGCTCGTCGCGCTGGCCCGCGCGTACGTCTCACCGGCCCGGCTGGTCATCCTGGACGAGGCGACGTGTCACCTGGACGCCGCGGCCGAGGAGCGCGCGGAGCGGGCCTTCGCCGCCCGGCCGGGCGCCCTCATGGTGATCGCGCACCGGATGACGTCGGCCCGGCGCGCGCGCCGCATCCTCGTCCTGGACGGCACCCGTGCCTGGCTCGGCGCGCACGAGGACCTGCTGGAGGACTGCCCCCTCTACCGGGAGCTGCACGGCCACTGGACGACCGAAGGACGCGCGCCGGCGGTGAGATGATCGCCTCGCGTCAGAGCCAGCCGGCGTCGTCGGCGATGCGGATGGCGTCGACGCGGTTGCGGGCGCCGATCTTGCCGATGATCCGCGAGATGTGGTTGCGGACCGTGCGGACCGACAGGAACAGGTGACCCGCGATCTCCGCCGACGACGCGCCCTGGGCGGCCAGCCGCAGCACGTCCACCTCGCGCTCGGTCAGCGGGCTCTCCGGGCGGTGGAGCGCGGCGAACGCCAGCTCCGAGTCGATCACCCGCTCGCCCTGGGCGACGCGGCGGACCGCGTCGGCCAGGTCGGCCGGCGGCGTGTCGATGAGCAGGAAGCCCGTCACGCCCGCGGCGACGGCCCGCCGCAGGTCGCCCGGACGGCGGCGGTTCGCCATGATCACGGTCGCGCAGGACCGCAACTCCTCGTGGAGGGACCGGACCACGGCGAAGCCGTCGTCCATGTCCGCCCCGAGTATGACGACGTCGGGTTCGAGTTCGAGGGCGGTCGGGAGCGCCTTGTCCGCCGACTCCAGCGCGGCCGCCACCTCCATGTCCGGATGTCCGGAAAGTAAGGCGACAAGGCCGCCTCTGACAAGGTTCATATTCTCGACGATGAGAATGCTGATCACTTTTTCGCCTCATGGCATAGTCGTTTCGTCCGGACGAGATCAAGCCTTTCGTCCGGCAGATTTCTACCGGCGGCGTAAGAACGTACGCTCAGGTCGGGAACAACCGATACCGGTCCGCCTGAGGCCGCGAACGATCAAGGTCGCGCATCATGGACTCCCGAGGGGCTAGGGCCAGTGCACTGACAACAGTGGATGACGATTGGTGATCAGTCAACGCCCAACGGTGGCCGAGAAAGGCCCTGACGTCGGCGAATACTTCCCCGAACAGCGGACAGAAAGCCCTATCGATTGTTTTTAGGACAAATTCCCGTGCCGAAATTCCACCGCCCGGCCATTGCGCCATACGCGCGCCACCTGCGGAACCCCCGGCCGATAGGCGAGATGGATGTGTGACGGCGCGTCCAGTA
This sequence comes from Actinoallomurus sp. CA-142502, assembly GCF_050936355.1. Lineage (NCBI taxonomy): Bacteria > Bacillati > Actinomycetota > Actinomycetes > Streptosporangiales > Thermomonosporaceae > Actinoallomurus > Actinoallomurus sp. CA-142502. Next base: position 3,010,483 of record NZ_JBNJMY010000001.1, on the reverse strand, counting down.
TCAGCACGTCCGCACGTGCACCGGGGCGCAGGTGCCCGACGTCCGTCCGGCGCAGCGCCTTCGCCCCGCCCTCGGTCGCCGCGCGCACGGCCTCCTCCGGCGTCATCCGCATCTCCCGTACGGCCAGGGCGACGCAGAAGGCCATGCTGGAGGAGTAGCACGAGCCCGGATTGCAGTCGGTGGCCAGCGCGACGTCCGCCCCGGCGTCGATGAGCGCGCGGGCGTCCGGGTACGGCTGGCGCGTGGAGAACTCCACCGCCGGCAGGAGCGTCGCCACCGTCCGCGAGCCCGCCAGGGCGGCGACGTCCTCTTCGGACAGGAAGGTGCAGTGGTCGGCCGAGGCGGCGTCGAACTCCACCGCGATGGCCACGCCCGGCCCGTGCCCGAGCTGGTTCGCGTGCAGCCGCGGCACCAGCCCGGCCGCGCGCCCGGCGGTCAGGATCTCCCGCGTCTGGTCCGCGTCGAACGCCCCGCGTTCGCAGAAGACGTCGACGAACCGCGCGTACGGCGCGCACGCCGCCAGCATCGGCCCGGTGACGAGCCGCACGTACTCGGCCGGGTCGGTGTCCGCCGGCACCACGTGGGCGCCGAGGAAGGTCACCTCGTCCACCAGCGAGGCCGCGATGCGCACGGCCCGCTCCTCCTGCTCGACGGTGAGGCCGTAGCCGGACTTGCACTCGACCGTCGTCGTGCCCTGCCGGGCCATCTCCGCGACGAGGCGCCGCACGTTGGCCCGCAGCTCGTCGTCGGACGCCGCGCGCGTCCGCTCGACGGTGGTGCGGATGCCTCCGGCGGCGTACGGGCGGCCGCTCATCCGGGCGGCGAACTCCTCGGCCCGCTCCCCCGCGAACACCAGGTGCGCGTGGGAGTCCACGAATCCGGGCAGGACCGCGCGCCCGCCCGCGTCGTACGCCTCGTCGGCGGCGGGCGCCCGCCGCGACGGACCCGCCCAGGCGATGTGCCCGCCGTCGATGACCAGCGCGGCGTCCTCCATCAGCCAGCGGTCCTCGGCCGCCCCGGCCAGTTCGCCGATGTTCGTGATCACGGTGCTCACGCCGCCAGCATTTCACCGGCGGCGCGGGCGGCGGCACCCCCGCGCCGCACGCGCCGTCTCGGATCCGAGACGTCAGGGGCGCAGCAGGACCCGGCCCCGGTTCTCGCGGCGCTCGATGATCCGGTGCGCCTCGGCGGCCTCCTCCAGGGGCAGCGTCCGGTGCACGCCCACGATCAGTCGCTCACGCGCGTACAGGTCCCACAGCTCCTCCCGCTGCCGCGCGTACGCCTCCGGCCGTCCCGCCACGAACGGCCGCATGGCGAAGCCCACGACGGACCGCCCGTGCGCCCGCAGCTCGTTCACGTCCACGGGCCGCCCCGCCCCGCTGTACGCGACGAGCCGGCCGAGCGGGGCCAGCGCTCGCAGCGCCGCCGCCTGCACGTCGCCGCCCACCCCGTCGACCACGACGTCGGCGGGCGCACCCCACTCCTCGTCGTAGGTGACGACCTCGTCGGCCCCGAGGTCGCGGACGAACCCGGCCTTGGCCCGGTCGCCCACGGCCGCCACCACCCGCGCGGCGCCGAGCTCCCGTGCGAGCTGGACCGCGAGGTGCCCCACGCCTCCGGCCGCGCCGGTGACCACCACGGACTCCCCCGCGTGTACCGCGCCGGCGCGCAGGGCGCCCAGCGCGACCTGCCCACCGCGGACGAGCCCGACCGCCCCGGCGTCGTCCACCGCGTCCGGCACCGGGAACGCGAACATCGCCGGAACGACCGCCAGCTCGGCGTACGCCCCGTCGAACGCGAGCGCCGCGACCCGCTCGCCCACCCGCTCGGCCAGCCCCGGCCCGGCCGCCACCACGCGGCCGACGACATCGCCGCCGGGCACGTGCGGCAGCGCGACGTCGGGCCGGCGGGTGAGGCGTACGACCGGGTACGTCACGCCGACCGCGCCGACCTCGACCAGCAGCTCGCCCTCGCCCGGCTCCGGCCGCGGCGCGTCCTCGGTCTTGAGCACCTCCGGCCCGCCGTACGAGCGGAAACAGACCCGGCGCATGTGCCCTCCCCAGATACTTCAACAGTGTTAAACTTCAACGGCGTTGAAGTCTGCGGCATACTGTTCGCGTCTGTCAACGTGAAATCCGAGAGGACGGCGCCATGCGGCTGACCCGCGACCACGTGCTGACGGCCGCCCTGGACCTGCTCGACGAGGTCGGCCTCGACGGCCTGACCATGCGCCGGCTCGCCACCGCGCTGGGCGTCAAGAACGGCGCGACGTACTGGCACTTCCCCAGCAAGCAGGCCCTGCTGGAGGCCATGGCCGAGGCGATGCTCGCCGGTCTGACCGAGGACCTGGACACGCGCCCGCCCTGGCACGAGCGGGCCGCCGAGCTGGCCCGCCGCCTCCGCCGGGCGCTGCTGTCGCGTCGCGACGGCGCCCGGGTGTTCTCCGGCGTGTTCTTTCCGCTCCCGAACGCCCTGGCGTACGGCGAGACCATGGCCGGCCTGTTGCGGGAGGCCGGGCTGAGCGGCCGGGACGCCCTGTGGGCGGTGGACACGCTCAACTACTTCGTCGTCGGCCACGTCATCGAGGAGCAGCTCGCCGCGGGGCTGCCCGACGGCGGCGCCGAGGCCACGGAGCGCCTGACGGCCGCCCTCGACCCGGTGCGGCACCCCAACCTCGTCGCCGCCGCGGACGACCTGACCGCGCCCCATCCGGAGCAGCACTTCGAGCACGGCCTGCGGCTGATACTCGACGGCGTCCGGCTGACAGCGGGATGCCGGTGAGCTGACAGCGGCGCCCGGCACCGTACGGGCCATGAACGAGACACGAGTACTGATCGTCGGCGCCGGGCCGACCGGGCTGACGCTGGCGTGCGACCTCGCGCGGCGGGGCGCCGACTTCCGGATCATCGAGAAGGAGCGGCCCGCCGGGTCGCGCGGCAAGGGCCTGCAGCCCCGCACGCTGGAGGTCTTCGACGACCTCGGCGTGCTGGACGCCGTCCTGACGGCCGGCGCGCCGTACCCGCCGCTGCGCTCGTACGCGGGCGGCGAGGTCGTCTGGGAGGGCCGAATGCACGAACCGAAGGAGCCGACTCCGGAGGTGCCGTATCCCACGGCCCCGATGCTCCCGCAGTGGCGGACGGAGCAGATCCTGCGCGACCGGCTGGCCGAGCTCGGCGGGCGGGTCGAGCGGGGCGAGCTGATCGACTTCGAACAGGACGATGACGGGGTGACGGCCGTGCTCGCCGGCGGCGAACGGATCCGCACGGCCTACCTCGTCGGCGCGGACGGCGGCCGGAGCGTGGTGCGCAAACGGCTCGGCATCGGGTTCGCGGGCGAGACGCACGAGACCGAGCGGATGCTCATCGCCGACGTCCGTACCGACGACGTGGACCGGGACCACTGGCACTTCTGGGGCGACACGGCGAGCCGGACGCCGCACTTCGCTCTCTGCCCGCTGCCGGGCACCGAGGACTTCCAGCTCACCGCCCCGCTCATCGGCACCGACACGCCGGAACTGACGCTCCCGACGTTCCAGAAGATCGTCTCGGAGGTGTCGGACGTCCGGCTGCGCGAGGTCGGGTGGGCGTCGGTCTACCGGGTCAACATCCGGATGGCCGAGCGGTTCCGTGACCGCCGGGTCTTCCTGGCCGGGGACGCCGCGCACGTGCACTCCCCCGCCGGCGGCCAGGGCCTCAACACCGGCGTCCAGGACGCCTACAACCTCGGCTGGAAGCTGGCCGCCGAGCGGGCGCTGGACACCTACGAGGAGGAGCGGCTCCCGGTCGCCGCCGGCGTGCTCGGCCTCAGCACCCGGCTGTACCGGGGAATGGCCGAGCGCCAGGCCGAGGCGTACCGCCGCGGCGGGGAGACCGATCAGCTCGGCATCGGCTATCCCGGCGCCTCGCTGTCGGTGGGCGGCGGGAAGGCCGGGGAGCGGGCGCCGGACGCACCGCTGCGGGAGGGACGCCTGTTCGACGTCTTCCGCGGCCCGCACTTCACGCTGCTGGCCTTCGGGGAGGGGCACGCGGAGACGGTCGCCCGGGTGAACGAGCGATACGGAGCCGCCGTCCGCGCCTACACGGTCGGCGACGACGGCGCCGACCTGGTCGACGCGGCGGGACACGCGCACCGCGCATACGGCACCGACGGCCTGGTGCTCGTACGTCCCGACGGCTACATCGGAGTCTACGACGCGCCGGTCGACGACTACCTGCGGGCACTGGCCTGAGCGGCGAACGCCTCCGGGTCGGCGAGAGCGCGCTCCCAGGCGACGGCGAACGCCTCCTCCCCCAGCTCGGCGCGGCAGCGGGCGAGCAGGGAGCGCACACCGGGGTCGCCGGTGTCCTCGATGCCCCGCAGCTTACGGGCGGCGGCCAGGACCGCCACGGCATCGGCCGGGTCGGCGCACCACGCGGCGGCCTCCTCCAGGACGCTCGCACGGGCCACGTCGTCGCCCGTGTCAGCGATCAGTGTGAGGGCGCGGGCGCGCAGTTCGTCGGCGCGCCCGTGCTCACCGAGGGCGGCCTCGGCGAGCGCCCCCGACATGTGCAGCAGCGCGACGAACTGCGGCGGCGCGTCGCACCCCCCGGCCAGCGCGGCCCTCGTCCAGCTCACGGCCTCGGCGATGTCGCCCTCGGCGTACGCGAGATCGCCGAGGGCGCGCCGCACCCGGGCGAGCGCGATCGGGTCGGCGCCGCGCTCGGCCGCGGTCAGCGCGCGCTCCAGATCGGCCCGCGCGCCGTCCCGGTCGCCGGCCCGCATCCGCGCCTCGCCGAGCCGGACCAGCAATATCATCGGGGCCGGGATCTCCTCCGCGCCGCCCACCTCGGCGGCGCGGGCATGGGCGCGTTCGAGGGCGCGCACGGTCTCCGGCCACGAGCCGCGGTTGGCCAGCACGTTGCCCAGCGCGAACAGCGTGACCGCCTGGCCCCACCGGTCGCCCGCGGCCGTGAAGCCGTCGAGGGCGGCGCGGAGCCGTTCCTCGGCCCTCGCCGCGCCTCCGGCGACGTACTCGAACTCGACCACCCCGTACGCCATGTCGGCCATGGCCCGCAGCCAGGGGTCGATGGCCGCGCCGAACCGCTCGATCGCCTCCTCGGCACGTGCGCGGATCGTCTCCGGCCCGTCCGAGTAGCCGCTCGCCATCGTCCACGCCGCGAGCGCGGCGGGCCGGTCGGAGCGCCGGGTCACCTCCAGCGCGCGCTTCACCCGGGCCGGATCGGGGTGGGGCGCGATGAGCAGGCAGATGGCGTGGTCCGGTTCGTGGCCGGGCGGAGGCTCGTCGCCGACGGCCGCCAGGACCGCCCGCGCCCACTCGCCCGCCTCACGCCGCCGCCCGCGGATGAGCCAGGCCCAGGTGCGCGCGGCCATGAGGCGCAGCGCCCGCCCGTGGTCGCCGCGGCCGATCGCGTGTCCGAGCGCGGCGTCCAGGTCGCCCTGCTCGGCGTCCAGGCGCGCCAGCCAGGCGAGCTGCCCGGGGCCGCGCAACCGGGGTTCGGCGGTCTCGGCGCGGGCCAGGAAGTACGCGGCGTGCGCCTCCCGTACGCGCTCGGCCTCCCCCGACTCCTCCAGCCGTTCCCCGGCGTACTCGCGGACGGTCTCCAGCATCCGGTACCGGACGTCCTGGTCGGTCTCGGCCATGATGAGCAGCGACTTGTCGACCAGTCCGGCGAGCAGGTCGAGAGGCTCGGTCGCGGGCGCGCAGACCTCGGTGACGGCCTCCACCGTGGCGCCGCCGAGGAAGACCGACAGCCGGCGGAGCACCGCGCGCTCGGCGTCGTCGAGCAGGTCCCAGCTCCAGTCCACGACCGCCCGCAGCGTACGGTGGCGCGGCAGCGACGTGCGGCTGCCGCGCTCCAGCAGCCCGAACCGGTCGCCGATCCGCTCGGCGAGCTGCCCGAGCGTCATCGACCGCAGCCGCGCGGCGGCCAGCTCGATCGCCAGCGGGATGCCGTCCAGCTCACGGCAGATCCCGGTCACCGCGTCGTCGGCGGTGAAGCCGGGCCGTACCGCACGGGCACGGTCGGCGAAGAGCGCGACGGCGGGCCCGTCCAGGCCGAGCGGCGCCAGCGGTACCAACGCCTCGCCCGCGATGGCGAGGGGCTCCCGGCTCGTGGCGAGGATCGTGACGCCCGGCGCCGCGGCGAGGAGATGCTCGGCGAGGCGGGCGGCGGCGTCGACGACGTGCTCGCAGTTGTCGAGGACGAGGAGCAGGTCGTGCCCGGCGAGCATGGAACCGAGGCGCTCGAGCGGCGTACGGTCCGCGCCGCTCCCGAACAGGTCGCCGTCGCCGACCGCCGCGGTGACCGCCGGCACGACGCGTGCCGGGTCGGCGACCGACCCGAGTTCGACCAGCCGTACGGACGTCGCCGCCGCGTCGGCCGCCTCCAGGGCCAGGCGGGTCTTGCCCGTGCCGCCGAACCCGGTGATCGTGACGAGCCGGTGCGTGTTCAGCAGGTCACGGACCCGCGCCAGCTCCGTCTCGCGGCCGACGAAGCTGGTCGCCCGCGCGGGCACGCCGCGGCGGTTCTCCTCGCGGAGCGCCGCGAGGTGCGCCTCGCGGAGCTCGGGCCCGGGGTCGACGCCGAGCCGGTCGGCCAGTTCCCGCCGGACGCGCTCGTACGCCTCCAGCGCCTCGGCCCGCCGGTCGGCGGCGCGCAGCGCGTGGATGAGCCGGGCGTGCAGGCGTTCCCGCGTGGGATGCTCACGGGCGAGGGCCTCGATCTCACCGATGGCCGTGGGCGCCCGCCGGGCCAGGTCGGCGGCGAGAAGGTCCTCGACCATGGTGAGACGGGTCTCTTCGAGCCGCGCGGCGGGCGCGAGGGCGAACCGCGCCCCGGCGGCGTCGGCGAGGGGCGTCCCGTGCCACAGGTCCAGGCCGCCACGGAGCAGCTCCGCCGCCTGAGCGTGCTCACCGGCCGCCAGCGCGGCACGGCCGTCCGCCGCGGCCCGCTCGAACGCCAGGACGTCGACGTCCGCGGGCGCGACGTCGAGCAGGTAACCGGCCGGATGCGACACAAGGCGGGCACGCTCGCCTTGAAGGGCCCGCCGCAGCCGCGCGACGAGCGTCTGCAGCGCCCCGGCCGGATCGGCGGGCGCACCGTCTCCCCACAGGTCGTCGGCGAGCCGGTCGGCCGTGACGACGCGCCCGGGATCGAGCGCCAGCCGGATCAGCAACAGCCGCAGCCGAGCCCCACCGATCTCGACCGGCCGGCCGTCCCCGTCGCGGACCCGCAGGGGCCCGAGCATCGCCACACGCATCTCGCGGCGAGCCTATGCCGTGCCACCCCGTTCCCGGGCCCCGCCGGCCGACGACCACACTGCCCGGAGTCGCCGAGGGCACCCGCCGTCCTCGCCCGGAACGCGCACGCCCACCAGCGGAAGTGCCCGGAAGGCACGACGGATCTCGCGGCGCGCCCAGCATCCGCCCCCCACGGCTACCGGACGGCTTCCGCATCACGGCGGCCGCTGCCGGGTGGCGTACGGACCTGACCGCGACCACCGCCGACGGCGCCGTTGATGCCGTCACCGGTCGTACGGCCGTCCACGAACCCGTACGCGCCCGGCCCTCGACACCCCGACACGAGGAGTTCGACGAGTCCGGGTTCGGCGAATGGCGTGGCGGCGGGAGTCGATGCGTGCGGGCGGACCCGCCGCCGGGCTCGTTTCGCTGGCGGCGGCATGGCCGCCGTGAGCACGATCGCCGTCGGCGAACGGGACCGGGCCTCCGAGGGGCCCCAAAGGCCGTATCTTCTGCGAGTGAGATGCACGACACCGGCACGAGAGGGGGCCGCGGATGACCGACGACGCTAGGCGTATGGCCGCCAGACTCGTCGCGGCGGCCCGGCCGCTGCGGCCCTGCGTGCATCTGACCGTCTCACCCTGGTGGGCGCGGCTCCTGATCGCCGCGGGAGCCCAGGCCACGGCCGACGTTCACCTCGGCAGACACCGTACGCCCGACATGCTCCCCCCCGTCCCGGGCGCGAACCTCGTCGGCGTCGACCTGGTCGCCAGGGACCTGACCGGCGCGAACCTCATCGGCGCCGACCTGACCGGACGGGACCTGACCGGCGCGACGCTGACCGACGCCGACCTGATCTCGGCGAACCTCCTCCGGGCGAACCTCGCGGGCGCCCGCCTGACGCGCGCGCAGCTGATGAGCGCGAACCTGACCCGCGCCGACCTGCTGTTCGCCAACCTGGCCCGGGCCAACCTCGCCGGCGCGGACCTCACCGGCGCCGACCTCACCGGGGCCGACCTGTCCGGTGCCGACCTGGCACCGGCCGAGCTGACCGGCGCCGACCTGACGGGCGCCCGCCTCGCCCGCGCGAACCTCGCCGGAGCGCGGCTCGGCCGCGCCCGCCTGGTCCGGGCCGACGCCGTGGGCGCGGACCTGACCGGCGCCGACCTCACCGGAGCGGACCTCACCGAGGCCCGGCTCAGAGCGGTCCGCTGGTCGGCCGACACCCGGTGGCCGCAGGACCTCGGCGACGAGATCCGCACCCGGTCCCGCGAGATCGAGCCCGGAGTCTGGGTCGTGCTGGGCGGCACCGGCCGCCGCACCCGGTCGATCTCACCTGGCGGCGCTCACGAATTCGGCAGCGTGAAACCGCACACGCGATAGCACTCACCTGTCCGTCGGGCCGCCGTAGGCGGAATCGGAGGCCGGAAGCGCGCTCCCTCGGCGACTCCGTTCACCGGCGCCCGCACGGCTCGCCTGGTCAACCCGTCACCGCGGCGATCGACTCGGTCAGGGCGGCGGGTACGTCTTTCACGAGGAGATGGTGACCGTCGCGGACGACCTGGCGGCCGGAGACGACCACATCCCGCACGTCGGCGGGGGACGCGGCGAAGACCACGGACTCGGCCAGGTGGTCCGGGGCCGCGCCCGCCAGGCGGATCGAGTCGCGCGTCACCGTGACCAGGTCCGCGTACGCGCCCGGGGCGAGGCGGCCCGCCTCCGGCCAGCCCAGTGCCGCGTGGCCGTCCGCGGTGGCGGCGGTGAGGAGTTCGGCGGCGGTCCAGTGGCCTCGCTCGCGGGTGCGCAGGCGTTCGTCCAGTTCGACCGCTCGTGCCTCCTCGAACAGGTCGATCATCGCGTGCTGGTCCGAGCCCAGCGACAGCGGCGAACCGGCGTCGGTCAGGGCGCGGGCCGGGCCGATGCCGTCGGCCAGGTCGCGTTCGGTCGTCGGGCACATGCACACACCCGTGCGCGTACCGCCCAGCAGGGTCACGTCCGAGGCGGTCAGGTGGGTCGCGTGCACGGCCACCGTCCGCCGTCCCAGCGCGCCGGTCTCGGCCAGCAGGGCCGCCGGCGTCCGGCCGTAGGCCTCCAGGCACGCGGCGTTCTCGGCCGGTTGTTCCGACAGGTGCACGTGGAGCGGCGCCGCGTGTGAGGCCGCCCACTCGGCGACCTCGCCCAGCTCACGGCGCGGCACGGCCCGTACGGAGTGGATCGCGGCGCCGACGCGGGCGTGCTCGCCCGGCCGCAGCGCCGACACCCGGGAGGCCCACGCCGACGCCGTCCCGTCGCCGAACCGCAGCTGCGGCCCCAGCAGCGGGTCGCCGATGCCGCCGGTCAGGTAGCACGCGTCGAGCAGGGTGATCCGCACGCCCGCTTCCTCGGCGGCCGCCAGCAGCGCCGCGGACATGGCGTTGGCGTCCCGGTACGGCACCCCGCCCGGCCCGTGGTGGAGATAGTGGAACTCCCCCACGCAGCTGATCCCGGCAAGTGCCATCTCCGCGTACACCGCGCGGGCGAGCGCGAAGTAGCTGTCCGGGTCCAGGCGCGCGGCCACCGTGTACATCTGCGAACGCCACGTCCAGAAGGTGCCCCGCGACGCCTGTACGCGCCCCCGCAGGGCCCGGTGGAACGCGTGCGAGTGCGCGTTCGCCAGGCCCGGCAGCGTGAGCCCGGCCAGCCGTACGGCGTCCGGGGGCGCGGGCACGCCGGAGACGACCGACGTGAAGCGCGTTCCTTCGACCTCCAGCAGTACGTCCGCGACGACCGCGCCGTCCAGCCACGCGTGCGCGGCGTGATATCTCACCGGCACGCCAGCTCGTCCAGTACGTCCGCGAGCGCCTCCACGCCCGCCAGGCAGTCGGTGAGTTCGGCGTGTTCGGCCGGCGCGTGGGAGACGCCGGTCGGGTTGCGCACGAACAGCATCGCGGTCGGCAGATGCGCGGAGAGAATGCCGGCGTCGTGGCCGGCGCCGGTCGGCAGCACCGGCGGGTCGCCGAGCGTCTTGGCCAGCCGGTCGCGCAGGTCGGCGTGGAAGTCCACCACCTCGGTGTAGGACTCCTCGCTCAGCGACACGTCGACGCGGTCGCGCCCGGCGGCCTCCCGCGCGGCGGCACGGACGTCCGCCACGGTCGCGCGCACGGCCTCCTCGGACGGTGCGCGGGCGTCGAGCCAGGCCGCCACCGACGACGGGATGGCGTTGACCCCGTTCGGCGTGACCCGCACCTTGCCCACGGTCGCGACGGCGTCGTGCCGAGCCGCGGCCTCGCGGGCGGCGAGCACCGTACGGGCGAACGGCAGCATCGGGTCGCGGCGGTCGGCGAGCCGGGTGGTGCCCGCGTGGTCGGCCTCCCCGGTGAAGTCGAAGCGCCACCGCCCGTGCGGCCAGATCGCGCTCGCCAGCCCGACCGGCGCGGTCAGGGCCCGGCCCTGTTCGACGTGCAGTTCGACGAAGCAGTTGAGCGACAGAAGCTGCGGGTCGGGGCCGATCGCCTCGGGGTCGTACCCTTCGGCGGCCATGGCCTCGCCCCAGGTCACGCCGTCGGCGTCGCGCAGGCCGCGCGCGCGTGCCGGGTCGATCGCCCCGGTGGCGAGCCGTGACCCCAGGCAGGCGACGCCGAAGCGGGCGCCCTCCTCCTCGGCGAAGACGGCCACGCCGATCGGCCGGCGGGGCGTCGCGCCCCGCTCACGCAGCAGGTCGATCGCGGCGAACGCCGAGACGACGCCCAGCGGCCCGTCGTACGCGCCGCCGTCGGGCACGGAGTCCAGGTGGCTGCCGGTCAGCACGGCGTCGCGGCGTCCGGTCACCGGCTCCCCGTGGAAGTCGCCCGTCATGGCGTCCGCGGCGATGCTCGCCACGGACGCGATCAGGCCGCCCATGCTCGCGCCCGTGTTCTTCTCGGCGTCCCACCAGGCGAACAGGTTGCCGTTCGGGTCACGCTCCACCGTCAGCCCACGGGACCGGGCCTCTTCGGTGAACCACGCTCGGCACTCCCGGTCCGCCGCCGTCCAGGAGAACCGCCGGTAGCCACCGCCGTCGGCCCGCCCGATGGGGCGCAACGCCTCCCACATGTCTTCGAACGCCATGGCTCAAGCCTCGCGCATCGGGACCCGTACGGCACGTTCGGCGGCCACCTCGGCCGCGCGGTCGTACCCGGCGTCGACGTGACGGATGACGCCCATGCCGGGGTCGTTGGTGAGGACGCGCTCCAGCTTCTGCGCGGCGAGCGGCGTGCCGTCCGCCACCGAGACCTGGCCCGCGTGGATCGACCGGCCGATGCCGACGCCGCCGCCGTGGTGGATCGACACCCAGGAGGCGCCCGAGGAGGCGTTGACCAGGGCGTTCAGCAGCGGCCAGTCGGCGATCGCGTCGGAGCCGTCGGCCATTCCCTCCGTCTCGCGGTACGGCGAGGCGACGCTGCCCGAGTCGAGGTGGTCGCGGCCGATCACGATCGGGGCGCTGATCTCGCCGCTCTCCACGAGCTTGTTGAACTCCAGCCCGGCCCGGTCCCGTTCGCCGTACCCGAGCCAGCAGATCCGCGCGGGCAGCCCCTGGAAGTGCACCTTCTCCCCCGCCATCCGGATCCAGCGGGCGAGCTGCTCGTTCTCCGGGAACAGGTCGAGGATCGCCTTGTCGGTACGGGCGATGTCCTTCGGGTCGCCGGACAGGGCGGCCCAGCGGAACGGGCCCTTGCCCTCGCAGAAGAGCGGCCGGATGTAGGCCGGCACGAAGCCGGGGAAGTCGAACGCGCGTGTGTAGCCCGCGATCTGCGCCTCACCGCGGATCGAGTTTCCGTAGTCGAAGACCTCCGCGCCGGCGTCCTGGAAGCCGACCATCGCCTCGACGTGTGCGGCCATCGACTCGCGTGCCCTGGCGACGAAGCCGTCGGGGTCCTTCTCGCGCGCGTCGGCCATGTCCTCGAAGGCGATGCCGCGCGGCAGGTACATCTGCGGGTCGTGCGCCGAGGTCTGGTCGGTCACGATGTCGATGGGCGCGCCCGCCGCGAGGAGTTCGGGCACGATGTCGGCGGCGTTGCCGAGCAGGCCGATCGACAGGGGCCGGCGGGCCTCCTTGGCCTCCTGCGCGAGCCGCAGCGCCTCCTCGACGCTGTCGGCGCGCACGTCGCAGTAGCGGTGCTCGACCCGGCGGTCGATGCGCGAGGGGTCGCACTCGACGCAGATCGCGACGCCGCCGTTCATGGTCACCGCGAGGGGCTGGGCGCCGCCCATGCCGCCGAGCCCGGCGGTCAGCGTGATCGTCCCGGCCAGGGTGCCGCCGAACCTCTTGGCCGCCACCGCCGCGAACGTCTCGTACGTGCCCTGGAGGATGCCCTGCGTGCCGATGTAGATCCACGAGCCGGCGGTCATCTGCCCGTACATGGTCAGCCCGAGCGACTCCAGCCGCCGGAACTCCTCCCACGTCGCCCACTGAGGCACGAGGTTGGAGTTGGCGATGAGCACCCGCGGCGCCCACTCGTGCGTACGGAAGACGCCGACCGGCTTGCCCGACTGGACCATGAGGGTCTCGTCGGCCTCCAGGTCGCGCAGCGCGCGGACCATCGCGTCGAAGGCGTCCCACGAGCGCGCGGCGCGGCCCGAGCCGCCGTACACGATCAGCTCGTCGGGGTGCTCGGCGACCTCGGGGTCGAGGTTGTTCATGAGCATCCGCAGGGCGGCCTCCTGCTGCCAGCCCTTGGCGCTCAGTGTCGTGCCGCGCGGCGCGCGTACGGGACGGGGACCCATGGCGTTCTCTCCTTTACGCGAGGGGGCCGACGACGGACTCGGCGGCGGTGACGAGGGAGCCGTCGCGGACCAGGTCGACGGCGGCGGCGATCTCGGGGGCGACGTGACGGTCCGGGCCGGGCCCGGGCACGCCCGTCCGCAGGGCGGCGACGACGGCGGCGGTCGCCGGGCCGGGCCGCAGCGGCGCCCGCAGGTCGAGGGCGCGGGCGGCGGTCATGATCTCGATCGCGACGACCCGCGTGAGGCCGTCGACGGCGCGGCGCAGCTTGCGGGCGCCGCCCCAGCCCATGGAGACGTGGTCCTCCTGCATGGCCGAGCTGGGGATCGAGTCGACGCTGGCGGGCACGGCGAGCCGCTTGAGCTCGTTCACCACGGCGGCCTGGGTGTACTGGGCGATCATGTAGCCGGAGTCGACGCCCGGGTCGTCGGCCAGGAACGCCGGGAGCCCGTGCGAGCGGGCCACGTCCAGCATCCGGTCGGTACGGCGCTCGGCCATGGAGGCGACGTCGGCGACCGGGATGGCGAGGAAGTCCAGCACGTACGCGATGGGCGCGCCGTGGAAGTTGCCGTTGGACTCGACCCGGCCGTCCGGCAGCACGACGGGGTTGTCGACGGCGGAGGCCAGCTCGCGCTCGGCGACGAGAGAGGCGTGGGCGAGAGTGTCGCGGGCCGCGCCGTGCACCTGCGGGGAGCAGCGCAGCGAGTAGGCGTCCTGGACGCGGTTGCAGTGCGGCCCGCGGTGCGACTCCATGATCGCCGAGTCCTTGAGGAGCCGGCGGAGGTTGGCTGCGCTGTCGGCCTGGCCGGGGTGGGGCCGCAGCTCCTGCAGGTCCTGGGCGAAGACCCGGTCGGTGCCGAGCTGGGCCTCGACGCTCATGGCGGCGCCGATGTCGGCGGCGCGCAGCAGGGCGCGCAGGTCCTCGATGGCCAGCACGAGCATGCCGAGCATGCCGTCGGTGCCGTTGAGCAGGGCCAGGCCCTCCTTGGCGACGAGGGTGAGGGGCTGGATGCCCGCCTCGGCCAGGGCCTGAGCCGCGGAGGTCTTGTCACCGTCGGCGTCGCGGACGTCGCCCTCACCGATCAGCGCGAGCGCCACGTGGCTGAGCGGGGCCAGGTCGCCGGAGCAGCCGAGGCTGCCGTACTCGTGCACGACCGGGGTGATGCCGGCGTTGAGCAGCGCGGCGAGGGTCTCGGCGGTGACGGGGCGCACGCCGGTACGGCCGGTGGCGAGCGTGCTGAGGCGCAGGAGCATCATCGCCCGGACGACCTCACGCTCGACCTCGGGCCCGGACCCGGCGGCGTGGGAGCGGACGATGTTCTCCTGGAGCCGTGCCCGCAGTTCCTCGTGGATGTGCCGGGTGGCGAGCGCGCCGAAGCCGGTGGAGATCCCGTACGCGGGCGTGGGCCGGGAGGCGAGGTCGTCCACGTGCGCCCTGGCCTCGGCGATCGCCTTGAGGGCCTCGTCGGTGAGGGTGACCTCGGCGCCGTGGCGGGCGACCGCCACCACGTCGCCGAAGGCGAGCGGGCCGGTGCCGACGGGGATGTTCGTCATACCCCTATTGGACGCGACCGCGTGCCGTGCCCGCACCCCGGGTGGACGGCATGTGTCTCAGATACGAGACACTAGAAGGTATGGCGGGCGAACAGGTGCCGGCGGCACGGCGGGTGATGGCCGTGCTCCGCCTGCTGGCCTCCTCCGCGCGGCCCCTCGCCGCCTCGGCCATCGCCCGCTCGCTGGACCTTCCGCGCTCCAGCACGTACCACCTGCTCACCGCGATGGCCGAGGACGGCTTCGTCACGTACCTGCCCGAAGACCGGTTGTGGGGCCTCGGCGTGACCGCGTTCGAGATCGGCTCGGCGTACCTGCGCCAGGGCCCGCTGGAGCGCCTGGCCCGCCCGCTCCTCGTCCGCCTGGTCGACCGGCTCGGCGAGATCGTCCAGCTCGGCGTGCTGCACGGGGCCGAGACGCTGTACCTGCTGAAGGAGCAGCCCCGCCACCACGCGACCCTGGTCACGGACGTGGGCGTACGGATGCCGGCGTACCTGACCGCGAGCGGCCGCGTGATGCTGGCGCACCTGCCCACCGCGCAGGTGCGGGCCCTGGTTCCCGGAGAGCTGGTCAACCGGACCGGAGCGGGCCCCCGTTCGCTGCGGGAGCTGCGCCGGCTCCTGGCCGAGGACGCCCGGCGCGGCTGGGCGGTCGAGGACGGCCACGTGACGGAGGGCTTCGCGAGCATCGCGGCGTGCAGCTTCGACCACGTCGGCCGCCCGGCCGCCGCGATGACGGTGACGTTCCGCCGCGACGCCCGCGCGGAGGAGGAGTGGCCCGAGATCGCCGCCCGCGTCCGCGAGGCCTCCGCCGAGCTCACCCGTCGCCTGTCCGGCCACGCCCCGCGGAGATGAACGCGGAGCCACCGTCCGGTCAGGTGCCGTCCGTACGGGACAGCAGGTCGCGCAGTCGCTCGTAGGAACGGTCCCAGGTCCACTCCGCACAGGCCCAGGCGCGGCCTTTCTCCCCCATCGCGCCGGGGGCGGTGAGCAGTTCGACCAGCCGGTCGGCGATGGCCGGCACCGAACGCCCGTCCACCACGTACCCGGTCTCGCCGTCCCGGACGGCTTCGGGTACGCCGCCCGAATCCCCCGCCAGGACCGGAAGCCCGGCCGCGGCGGCCTCCAGGAAGACGATTCCCAGCCCCTCGACCTCCAGCCCGCCGAGCCGGCTCCGGCACGGCAGGGCGAACACGTCCGCCGCCGCGTAGAACGGCGGAAGCGCCTCGTGCGGATGCGGCCCGGCGAACACGACCCCCTCCCCCGCGAGCCGGCGCAGCCGGTCCTCGTACGGGCCGGACCCGACGATCAGCAGTGTCGCGTCCGGCACCGCCCGCCGCACCAGCGGCAGCGCCCGGATCAGCCGGTCCTGCCCCTTGCGGGGGACCAGCCGTGACACGCTGAGGATGACGGGCCGGTCCCGCAGGCGGTAGCGCTCCCTGATCCCGGAGGTGTCGGCGTCCGGGCGGAACACCGAGGTGTCCACGCCCGGGACCAGCCGCGTCGTTCGCGTCCGGCGGCCGAAGGCCCGGACGATCCGCCGACGCGTGTACCCGGTCAGGTAGGTGACGGTGCCCACCTGGCCGCCGATCCGGCGCAGCACCTGCCGCGACCCGGGCAAGGACGCCCACCAGACCTCGTGCCCATGCGTGGTGGCCACCGAGGGGAGTCCGAGCCTCCCGGCGAGCAGGCCGAGCGGCGCGGCCGCACCGAACCACACCCGGTCGCATCCGTGTTCGTCCGCGACCGCCGCCGCCGTCGCGGCCACCGCCGGCGTCGGCAGCAGCGTCCGGGCTCGATCCCGTACCACGGGAAACGGCAGTCCGGCGTCGAACCGCTCCCCGCCCGGCTCACGCGACGTGTAGACCACCACCTCGCCGGGCGGGAACCGGCGCGCCAGTTCGTGGACGAACGTCTCGATGCCGCCCATCCGCGGCGGAAAGTCATTGGTGACGATGAGAGTGGCGCCCATCGTTCACACGTCGCGGCGGTGGACGACGGTGATGGCGACGAGCGCCGCGCCGAGCGCCCAGAGGGCCAACGCGATCCACGCCTCGGTGGTCGTCGTCGGCCGGCGCACGGGGAAGCCGAAACGTCCGTAGCCGACGTCGATCAGGCGCTGCCAGGCGCTCGCGGGAAGCACGTGCTCGATGTCGGCCGTCCAGCGGTAGTGGTCGGTGAAGCAGAAGGGCAGCAGCAGGAGCACCGCGGTGGTGATCACCATGGTCGCCGCGCCGTGCCGGATGATCGCGCCGAGGCCCATGCCGATGAGCGCGCACACCGGTGCGAGCACCGCCGACGCCGCGACCGCCTGGAACGCTCCGGGGTAGCCGATCGAGAGGCCTGCGTGGCGGCCGGACAGGATGGCCTGGGTCGCCCAGAAGGAGGCTCCGGCGACGACCGTTCCGTAGCCGAGCATGACCACCGTCACGTCGATCAGCTTCGCCGTCACCAGCGAACGGCGGTCCGGCACGGCCGAGAAGGTCGTGCGGATCAGTCCGGTGCCGTACTCGCCCGTGATCGTGATCGCGCCGACGCTTCCGGCGGCGAGCATGAGCACCAGACCGGCGACCTGCGTGAAAGCGTCCCGCATCGCCCAGATCGGAACGAAGATGGCGCGGATGTCGGCGCCGTACCGCGGCCAGTTGTGGTGGTCGGCGACGGCGGCGTTCACGTTCAGCCCGATGACGGCCAGCCCGCTGAGGAGCAGGGTCCAGTAGGTCGAGCGGAGCGACCAGAGCTTGGTCCACTCGGCGGCGAGGAGGTCGCGGAACCGGGCGCGAGGCTCGGCGACGGCGGGGCGGTCGGTGAGGGCCGGCGCGGTCATCGGACGTCTCCGGCGAGGTACTCGACGCTGCCGGCGGTGAGTTCCATGAACGCCTCCTCCAGCGAGGCGGTGCGGGGGGCGAGTTCGTGCAGCGGCACGCGGTGCCGGAAGGCGAGTTCGCCGACGCGGGCGGCGCTCAGACCGGTGACCGTGAGCGCCTGGTCCCCGTCCGGTCGTACGGACGCTCCCTCGGCGGTCAGGACGGCCGTCAGCGAGGCGACGTCGGGAGTGCGCACGGTCACACTCTGGGGCGTACCGCGGGCCGCGAACGCGGCCAGGCTCTCGTCGGCGATCAGCTCGCCCCGGCCGATGACGATGAGATGGTCGGCCGTGTGCTCCATCTCGCTCATGAGGTGGCTGGAGACGAACACGGTCCGCCCTTCGGCGGCCAGGCGGCGGAACAGCCCGCGCACCCATCGCACGCCCTCGGGGTCCAGCCCGTTGATCGGCTCGTCGAACAACAGCACGGGCGGGTCGCCGAGCAGAGCGGTGGCGATGCCGAGCCGTTGCCTCATGCCCAGTGAGAACCCGCCGACGCGACGGCGCGCCGCCTCGGCCAGGCCCACCTCCCGCAGGACCTCCTCGACCCTGCGCCGTGGGATCCGGTTGCCGCGGGCCAGCGCGGACAGGTGCGCGTACGCGGTGCGGCCGCCGTGCACGTCATGGGCGTCGAGCAGCGCGCCGACGTGCCGGAGTCCGCGCGGGCGGTCCCGGAACGGGCGGCCGGCGACGGCGGCGGTTCCGCTGGTCGGCTCGTTCAGTCCCAGGATCATCCGCAGCGTGGTGCTCTTGCCCGCGCCGTTGGGTCCGAGGAACCCGGTGACGTGTCCCGGACGCACCGTGAAGGTGAGTCCGTTGACGGCCGTCTTCGGGCCATAGCGCTTCGTCAGTCCGCTCACTTCGATCACGCGGCCAACGGTGTCGCGGGCCGGGCCCGCCGCGCATCGGGCCGTCGGCGGTATCCCCGGGGACGGGTATCGCCCGTGGTCGTACGCCCGTGGTCCGATGCGTCCCCAAGATCACCCGAATACGATCGGGTCCATGTCCGCCGCGTCCCCTTCTCCCCTGTTCAGGCGCATTACGCCGGGCGTCTGGACGACCTCGGCCTGGTGCGCCGGCACGGTCTTCACGTTCCTCATCCGGCTGAGGCTGCCCGGTGAGAACGCGGCATCGATGAACACCGGGGTCATCTTCTACCGGTGGGACGGCCTGACGATGCTGATGACGGCCACCGCGCTCACGCTGGCCGGCGGCCGCCTGCTGCTCCGCCGGCCGATCGCGGCCATCGTCCTGGTGCTCGCCGGTTCCGTCATCGGGACGCTTCCGCTGAGCGTCGGCGCGATCCCGGTGCCGCAGTTCCTCTCCGTCGACGTCGCCCTGTGCTTCGTCGCGGCCTCCGGGCGGCGCCGGACGTCTCTCACCGCCGCCGGTCTGGTGGTCGCCACGCTGGCCGGTTATCTGGCCTTCCGGGTCGCGTGCGGATGGTCCATCGGGACCTCGACGGAGCTGGCCGTGACGATGACGGCGCTGATCGCCTGGCTCATCGGGAACTCGGTCCGTCAGGCCCGCGAGCACGCCGACGGCCGGCGCGCGCAGGCGGTGACCGCCGAACGGCTCCGGATCGCCCGCGAGCTGCATGACATGGTCGCGCACAGCATCGGCATCATCGCCCTGCAGGCCGGAGCGGCGCGGAGAGTCATCGACACGCAGCCCGCCCGGGCACGCGACGCCCTGGGCGAGGTGGAGACCGCGAGCCGGGAGACGCTGTCCGGCTTGCGCCGGATGCTCGGCGCGCTCCGGCAGGCCGAGCGGGAAGAGGGAACCGACATCGCACCGCTCGACGAGATGCCCGGTCTAGCGGACGTCGACCGGCTGGCCGAGACGACCACGGCCGCCGGTGTCCACGTCGACGTCCGATGGCACGGGGACCGGCGCCCGCTCCCTCCGGAAGTCGACCTGTCCGCCTTCCGGATCATCCAGGAGGCCGTCACGAACGTGGTGCGGCACGCCGACGCCCGATCGTGCACCGTCTCCATCGACCATCGGGACGGGGCGCTCTTGCTCGAGGTCGTCGACGGCGGGCGCGGACGCGGCGGCACCCCGGACACCGGCTACGGCCTGGCCGGGATGCGCGAACGCGTCGCCCTGCTCCATGGAGACTTCTCCGCCGGGCCGGTGCCCGGAGGCGGCTTCCGTGTGACCGCCGAACTCCCCCTCCCCGCAGGCGTCGCATGACCATCCGCGTCGTTCTCGCCGACGACCAGCCGCTGGTCCGCACCGCCCTGCAGATGGTCATCACCGACGCCCCCGACCTCGAGGTCGCCGGCGAGGCCGGCACCGGCGCCGAGGCGGTGGAGCTGGCACGGGACCTCGACCCGGATGTCGTCGTGATGGACATCCGCATGCCCGGCATGGACGGGATCGAGGCCACCCGGCGGATCGCGGCCGGTCCCTCCTCCGCGCACGTCGTCGTCCTGACCACGTTCGACGACGACGACCACGTCTACGGCGCGCTGCGCGCCGGCGCGGCCGGATTCCTCGTCAAGGACATGGCGCTGGACGACATCCTCGCCGCGATCCGCGTCGTCGCCGCCGGCGACGGCCTGATCGCCCCGAGTGTCACGCGCCGCCTGATCGAGGAGTTCGCCGGCCGTCCGGCGCCCGCTCCCGAACCGCCCACGCTCGACGGCGTCACCGAACGGGAGCACGAGGTGCTGACCCTCGTCGGACGCGGCCTGTCCAACAGCGAGATCGCCGCGGAGCTGGTCATCAGCGTCGCCACCGTAAAGAGCTATGTGAGCCGCCTGCTCACCAAGCTCGACGCCCGCGACCGGGTCCAGCTGGTCATCATCGCCTACGAGACCGGCCTGGTGGCGCCTCCTCGGTAGCTTTCGTCCGGGGACCCCCCTGATGCGCCGAAGCCCATGCGCGCGGGCGCATCGTTGTTGATGATGGTGCGATATGAACGGGGATCGCCGCTCGGGTGGGATATGGGCGTTGGCGTGCGGGCTGCTGCTCGTGCTGGCCGGCGCGGTGGCCGTGGCCGGTCTGCGAAAGGCGACGTGGGGCGGCATCGATCCGTTGAGCGCGACGCTCTCCCTCCTCTCGTTGCTGGTGGCGGTGTGGTCGGGCCGGCAGGCGGCTCGCGCCGAGCGGGCCGGTGACACCGACGTGGACCGGTGGACCAGGGAACTGGCCGTCAGGGTCCTGAGCGACGAGACGGCGCAGCGGACCCAGCTCCTGGGCGGCCAGGACCGGACGATCAACGTGAAGTTCGTCCTCACCCCCGCGCCCGGGCACAACGCCACCGGCGCCGCGGCCAAGGGCACGTTGAAGGGGATCGCCGGATACTTCCGTGCGCTGAGCCCGCAGCGGCTGGTGATCACCGGGGACCCCGGGTCCGGGAAGACGGTGCTGGCGATCGAGCTGATCCTCGGCCTGCTGACCGACCCGGACCGCGCGCTCGACGATCCGGTTCCGGTCCGTGTCCCGGCGGCCGGCTGGGACCCGAAGGTGAGCGTGCCCGACTGGCTGACGACCCACCTGGTCCGGACCTTCCGGCTGCGCCCGGCCACGGCACGGGCGCTGGTGAAGTACGACCGGATCCTGCCGGTCGTCGACGGGCTGGACGAGATGGACGCCGAGCCGGAGCCCGGATACGGTTCACGCGCCGGCAACGCGCTGCGGGCGTTGAACGCCCACCAGCGCGGGAGCGCCAAGGCCCGGCTGGTGATCACCTGCCGCTCGACCGACTACGACGAGCTCATCGCCAGTGAGGCCTGGGCGCACGACGCGGCCCGTATCACCCTCCGGCCGGTCAGGGCGAAGCCCGCGGGGAGGTTCGTCGAGGCGGTGGCCGGCGCACATCAGCGGGCACGCTGGCAGCCGGTCCTGGACGCTCTCGCCCGGCCCGGCCACCCGCTGGCCGACGCCCTGGCCACGCCCTGGCGGCTCACCGTGGCCGTCACCGTCTACCAGCAACGCCACCCCGAGACCGGTGCGTACCTGCGTGATCCCGCCGAACTGACCCGCCTCACCGGCCCGTCCGGCGCCGCGGACCCCGACGAGATCCGCGACCATCTGCTCGGCCTGTACATCCCCGCGGCCGTCGCGGCCACCGCCTCCGGAGGCGGGCGGCCCCGCCATCGGCCCGAGCAGGTCCACGCCTGGCTGGGGGTCCTGGCCCGCCATCTGAACGCCAACGCGACCCGGCCGCCCGTCGCGGGGCGCACCCTGTCCAGCACGGACATCGTTCTGCACGAGCTCTGGCCGCTCGCCGGCAACGGCGCTCGCGTCCTCACCCTGGGACTCATCGCCTTCGTCACGGCGGTCACGGGATCGGTGCTCATGGTGGCGATCCGCTCCGGCACCGCCGGCGGGTACGCGCTCGGCATCGTCGTGGCCGTCGTGATGGCCGGCGGCGTGGGGTTCATCTCATGGGTGGAGGAGTGGCCCCGCCTCACCCACATCGACCTGGGAGAACTGCGATCCGGCGTCACGGTCATCGTGCTCGCGGTCTGTGCCGCGCTCGGGCTCATCGGCGGAGTCCGGTACGGGCCGGTGGGCCTGGTGGCCGGTCCGGCCTGCGGTCTGGTGGCCGGGGCCCTGTTCAGTCTCTGGAACGCGGCGATGACTCCCGGCTCCAAGCCGGTCGCCGCCCCGCGCGACATCGTCCGCGACGACCTCGCCAGCGGGGTGGCGGTCATGCTCGGGCTGGTACTGCCGGCGGCACTCTGCGCCGGGATCATCGCGCAGATCCGGCCCGGCGGGCTCAACGGACTCACGGCGGCCGCGGCGGCCGCCGGCCTCGTGTTCGCGTTCTGGCTCGGAATCCTCCTGCCCGCGGGCGCTGCGGGCCTGGCGGCGCTGCGCTATCTGCTGCTGACGGTCTGCATGGTGGGCCGGCTGCCACGGCGGCCGGGCCGGTTCCTGCAGTGGTGCTACGAGGAGGCCGCGCTGATCCGCGTCGCGGGCATCGCCTACCAGTTCCGCCACCGCGAACTCCAGGACCACCTGGCCCGCCATCCCCGCCCGCCGGCCGAACGCGTTCTTCCGTGACCCCGGGCGTCAGGCGTTGGCGCGCATCCAGAGGTCGACGAGTTCCTGCGTCTCCGCGGTGCGCGGGGTGATGCTCTTCTCCTGGTGGTCCACCTCGATCTCCACTGGCCGCAGGTCGGGCACCTGGCCGCCGGCGAGCGCCTGCGCCTCGGGCAGCTGCTCGTACGCGCCGGGGCGCCACCAGTAGACCTGGGCGGTCAGGGCGTTCTCCCCCTTCTCGACGTGGGTACGGGCGAGAGCCTGCATGGCCTCCATCGCCGCGATCACATGCGTGCCGCCGATCTCGTGGACGATCAGGTACTCCGGGACCGGGAAGGAGACCAGCGCGCCGTACGGGGCGGGTCCGAGGAAGCGCCTGAGCACGTGAACGCGGGAACCGATGTAACGGTGGGTCTCGCCGATGTGCGTGATCGGGACGCCCCAGATCTCGTCGGTCCCGGTGTTGTGCGGCTCCCGGCTCAGGGACGCGTGGAGCGCGGCGCCGAAGACCTGGTCCTCCGGCCGGCCGCCGAGGTCCGCCCGGTTGAGCGGCACGATCGAGTCGGGCCGGTCGACGACCACCGTCTCCACCAGCCCCGGCGCGAGAGTGCGGGTCAGCAGGGCGTCCCGCATGCCGGGCGGTTCGGCCAGCGCCGCCTCGGGGTAGATCCGCACGCGCAGCGCCTCCGCGGCCAGCAGGCTCTCGATGTCGACCGCCGCGGCGGCCTGCGCCCGGTCCAGCTGCTTGCGGATCCCGCGCGCGAAGCCGCGCACGAAGTCCGCGGCGAACGCGGGAAGGTCGGCCGGCGCCACGCGACCGGCGTGGGCGCGCCACTCACCGATGTCGGTACTGAGGTCGCCCACGTCCGGGACGCTGATGCCGATCGTCGTGGGGCCGGTGATCCGGGCCGTGAGGTTCTCGTCCGCGAAGGCCCGGACCAGGGCCTCGCCGATGACGTCCTGAGTCAAACCGGTGTCTCCTCATCATGATCGAAGAATTGGTTCGACTCACCGGACGCCCGCCGGGTTCCCGCGGGGCGCTCAGCCGCCGGAGGAATCCGGCTTCTGGTCGGGCTGCTCGTCGGGCTGCTGGAGCATCGCCCGGGTCAGGACCTGGCCGGCCACTCCCCAGCCGCCGTCGGTGACCTCCTCCACGAGCACCATGGTGTTGGGCCGGGCTCGTTCGCCGAAGGTCTCGACGTACAGCTCGGTGACTCCGGTGACGAGTCTCTGCTTCTCCTCGGCCGACAGCAGGCCCGCCGGCACCTTGAGGTTGGCGAATGGCATGTGTTCCTCCTCGTTTCCCTCCACCGTCGCCGGACGGGACGCGGGTGACCAGAGGGCCCTTTCCCCGGGGACGGCGTCCCCAGGGTGAGACGAGGCTCATCGCGTGTGCCGTGCGAGCCGGCCCGTGCTCGGCAGGCGTGCGCGGGACGGGTGGGCGCCGCGACGTGCTGAAGCCGTCGGCGGTCGCCGTCAGCGACGCGTCAGCCGTTCGGCGGTCATGGTGATGTCGCCCGTTCCTCAGGCGGCCTGGACCGCGGGCCTGAGGACGTCCTCGCACCACCGCCGGAAGGTGGTCGGGGTGTCGACCGCGTGCTGGGGCGTACGGGCGACGCCGTCGTACAGGCCGTTGTTCACCGCGGTCATCATGTCGAGGATCGCCCGGGCCACGGCCTCGGAGACGGAGTGGCCGGTGAGCCGATTCTGGAACGCCTCAGCGGGGATCTGCTCGTACCGCACCGGCTTTCCGAGGACCTCCGAGATGACGGCGGCCATGTCGTTGTTGGACAGGTCCTCCGGGCCGAGCACCGGAACCTCCCGCCGGCCGGTCCACGTGGTGTCGAGCAGCAGGCGGGCGGCGACGGCGGCGATGTCGCGGGTGGCGACGGTGGGCAGTTTCGGCGCCGTCGAAGGCCCGGGTGACGACCCGCCGATCGCCGTGCGAGCCTTGGATGACCTCGACCCGGTCACGGACGTCGGCGGGCAGCTTGGCCGGGTCGCGCACGATGACGCGGACCGGCTGGTCGCCGGCCAGGACCCGGTCGAGGACCCGGTGTCCGATGTTTCCCGTAGGGGTGGTGATGACGATCATGAGTTCTCTCCAAGGGAGCCGGTCCGGGCCTCTGAGTGAAGTAAACTCTACTGTACCGTTTACTTGTGAGGACGCAAGCCGATGAAGGACGAACCGCAGCGGAGCCGGCAGCGGCGCGGCGAGGAGCTGCGCCGTCACATCCTGTTCACGGCCAAGGACGTGTTCCTCGAGACCGGCTATGAACGGGCGTCGATGGACACCGTCGCGACGCGCGCCGAGACGTCCAAGCGGACGCTGTACGCCCACTTCGAGAGCAAGGACAAGCTGTTCCTCGCGGTCCTGGATCTCGTGCGTGAGCTGTACCTCCACCGGCTGGGCACCCCCGGCGCGTACGCCGAGGACCCCCCGGAGGCGGTGACGCGGTTCTGCGGGCGGTTCTTGCAGCTGATGGTGTGGGAGGCCCAGGTGCGGACCTGCCGGCTGATCATCGCCGAGGCCGAGCGGCTGCCCGGCAGTTCGAGCACGTACTTCGACGCCATCTTCGCCAGCACGTACGAACGCCTGAGCGCCTACCTCGCCGAGCGGTACGCGATGGACCACGCGGACAGCGCGGCGCTCGCCGAGGACCTGCTCGCCCGCACCGTGCTGCCGCGGCTGTTCCGTACGTTGCTCAACGTCGAAGAGGTGATCAAGGACATGCCCGAGGAGTCGGCGCTGGCCGAGGACGTGGACCTGGACGCGATCCGCCGGCTGGTCGCGGCGACCCTGCCGGGCTGACCCGGGAGCTCAGGCCTGGGCGAAGAGCCGGTCATAACCCTCGGAGTGGTGGCGGCCGGCCATGAAGTTCAGGAACTCGCGGACGAACGCGGCGCGGGTCAGGCGGTCCGGCGTGCCGGTGTCGCCGGGGTCGTGCTCGAACGCCACGCGGAAGAGCGTGCGGTGTTCTTCGGCGTCGATGGCCTGGTCGTCGTCGGTGTCGGTGGCGTCGAAGAGCACCTCGGCGACCCGGACGAGGGCGGGGCTGGTCATGGTGGCGGCCGCCGCGGCGTACTCGTGCCCGCTGATGCGCCCGTCGTGGTCGGTGTCGAGCGCGGCCTGGAGCTCGCGCCACCAGTCGGCGAAGGCGGTGAACAGGCGGTCTTCGCCGCGTTCGTCCAGGTCGAGGCGGGTGGCGATCTCCCGGGCCATCGCGGCGAGGTCGGGCCAGTCGAGGGAGCCGTTGCCGGTCTGGTCCAGCACCTCGGCGAAGAAACGCATGGCCGACGGCGGCGCCTCGGCGGCCGTCTCGCGGTCGGGCGTGAGCAGGCGCAGGAGCGCCCCGGCCTTGGCCGTGCCGCGCCGCAGCCCCGCGAACGGGTCGGTGCCCGGCCGTGGCGTGAAGGTCGGATCGAACATCGCCATGACCGTCTCCAGCCGCGTCCACGCGTCCGGCAGCAGGCGCGACGCGAGCCCGGTGGACAGGTACGCGGCGTGCGTCAGCGTCCGCGCGCCGGGGATCTCGGCGAGCCCCAGCCGTTCGCGCAGCGGGGCCGGCAGCGAGCCCACGGTGACCGCCGTGGCGAGCGGGGCGGCCAGCGCCCGTCCCGCCGCCCACACCGCCGGGCGGTCGCGCAGCACGGGCGGCGCGGGCACCTCCGCGAACAGCCGGTGCAGGATGAGGGCGGCCGCCTCGGTGTTCTCCAGGCGCTCCTCGACCATCAGGTCGTAGTAGCGCCAGAACTCCCGCAGCGTCGGCGGCAGCTCGCCCTCACCGCCCTCCATCTGGGCGAGGAACGCCCGGAACTCGGCGTACAGGCGGTCGAGGGACGCGCCGTCGAGGGACCGGCCGCCCAGCCGGTACATCGTGACCGTGGACTCGAACAGCGTCGCCACCACCCAGGCGCGCGCCCCGGGATCGAGCGCGGTGTACGGGCGGCCCTCGGCGTCGGTGCCGGCCATGCGGGCGTGCAGCCGGTTGAGCCGGGCGGCCTCCCGCCGCCGTACCCGCTCGTCGGGGTCGACCAGCCGCTGGGCGCTGAGGACGGTGTTGCGCAGCCGCCGCCAGGGATGGGCGACGAAGGTGGAGTTGGCGATCAGCGCGGCGCCGATCTGCGGGTGCGCGGCCTCCAGGACGGTGGCGCGGGCGACCGCCAGCCCCCAGCGCGCCTCGTGGCACAACCGCCGCAGCATCGAGTCCGGGCCGTACAGGTCGGCGGTGTCGAGCGAAGCCGGTGCGGT
Organism: Actinoallomurus sp. CA-142502; assembly: GCF_050936355.1. Lineage (NCBI taxonomy): Bacteria > Bacillati > Actinomycetota > Actinomycetes > Streptosporangiales > Thermomonosporaceae > Actinoallomurus > Actinoallomurus sp. CA-142502. The sequence goes on along the minus strand of NZ_JBNJMY010000001.1, from coordinate 2,983,837 downwards.
CGTCGTCTCGCTGGTCACGATGCGTCTCCTGTCGTGGTGGGTACCCGTACGTCGCCGAAGCGGCGTTCGCGTCGCCGGTAGAGGTCCAGGCACTCGCGGAAGTGCCCGGCGCGGAAGTCCGGCCAGAGCACGAGCGGGAAGACCCATTCGGCGTAGGCCACGTGCCAGAGCATGAAGTTGGAGATGCGCTGCTCGCCGGAGGTGCGGATGACCAGGTCCACCTCGGGCGTGTCGGGGTGGGGCAGATGGCGGGCGAACGTCTCCTCGGTGATCTCCTCCGCCGGCACCCGGTCGCGGACGAGCGACCGCGCGGCCTCCACGATGTCGCGGCGCCCGCCGTGGTCGAAGGCCACCGTCAGCGTCATCCGCCGGTTGTCGCGGGTGAGCATCATCAGGTCGGCGATGTCGCGGGCCAGCGGCGGCGGGATGCGGGGATCGGTGACTCCGAGGAAGCGGCACCGGATGCCGCGCGCGTGTAACGACAGGGCGTGCTTGCGGATGGCGCGCCGTACGAGCCGCATCAGGAAGGCGACCTCGGCCGGGGGCCGCCGCCAGTTCTCCGTGGAGAAGGCGTACAGGCTCAGCCACTCGACTCCGGCCGCGTGCGCCGCCTCGATCACGTCGATCACCGCGGCCTCCGCCGCCCGATGCCCGGCCGTGCGCGGCAGCGACCTCAGTGCCGCCCACCGGCCGTTGCCGTCCATCACGCACGCCACGTGACGGGGCACGATCCGCTCGTTCAACGCACCTCCCCGGCGGCGTGAAGGACACACCAAGAGGAATCAGGTAATCGGTCAACTACCCAGAGATACCATCGATCGCCGGGCGCGGTAACCCCTGGACGCCGTTCCTGGGGACGACGTCCCCACGATGAGCGGGCCGCCTCTGGCCATACTGGGCTGATGGACCTCTCCGAGCTCGGCGCGTTCCTGCGCTCCCGGCGGTCGCGGATCAGGCCGGCCGACGTCGGCCTGCCCACCGGGCCGCGGCGGCGGGTGCCGGGGCTGCGGCGCGACGAGATCGCCACGCTGGCCGGGGCCTCGGTGGACTACTACACCGAACTCGAACGCGGCCGCGGCGCGCAGCCGTCGGCGCAGATGCTCTCGGCGCTGGCCCGGGCGCTGCGGCTCGACCACGACGAGCGCGACCACCTGTTCAACCTGGGCGGACGTCCCGTTCCTCCGCCGCACGGCGCACTGGCGCACGTCCAGCCGGCCATGCTGGACCTGCTGGGCCGGCTCACGGGTACGCCCGCGCAGATCATCACCGACCTCCACGAGACCCTCGTGCAGAACCCCCTGGCCGTGGCGCTGCTCGGCCGGCACCCGACGTCGGGCGGCTTCGAGACGAGCTTCGCCTACCGCTGGTTCACCGACCCGGCCGCCCGCGCGATCTATCCGCCGGAGGACCACGCGCACCAGTCGGCGGCGTTCGCGGCGGACCTGCGCGCCGCCGTGGGCCGCCGCGGGAGGGACCGTCACTCCGACGCGATGGTGGCCGCGCTCCGCCGCGAGAGCCCGGAGTTCGCCGGGCTGTGGGACACCGGCGACGTCGCCGTACGCCGCCGGGACAGCAAGCGGATCATCCACCGGGAGCTCGGCGTCATCGAGATCGACTGCCTGACCCTGCTGAGCGAGGACGGCCGCCAGCGCCTGCTGTGGTTCGCCCCGCGCCCCGGCACCCGGGCCGTGGAGCAGCTGCGCCTGCTGGACGTCATCGGCACCCAGGACCTGACGGCCACGTCATGAGCCTGTCGGGATAATCAGTCGATCGGGCGCCCGACGGGGGCGAGGACGAGGGAATGGGATGCGTCAGATGCCGCGGACAACGCAACTCCGGGTCTACACGGTTCGCGCCAGCCTGCTGGACGAGTGGGCGGATAAGTGGCGGAGCCTGATCGTGCCCCTACGGCTGGAGTTCGGTTTTGAGATCGGCGGTGGATGGCTGGACCGGGAGCGCAACCAGTTCGTGTGGTTGGTCTCCTATGAGGGGGACGAGACGTTCGCGGACCGGAACGCCGCCTATTGGGCGTCTCCCAAACGCGAGCAAATGAACCTCGATCCGGCCGACTACCTGCTCGACACGGACGTACGGACCGTTGAGACGGTTCTTTAGCGGTCAAGGTTGTGACGGAAGAAGGTGGTTGCGGCGTTCTTCGGCGCTGAGTGAGCGAAACACTCGATTTCGCGCCCTGGCCTGGAGGACATCGAAGTCCGGCTCCGCGCGCCAGATCCGGGCCGTCCCGTCGAACGAAGCCGTCAGCAGCCGCCCGTCGGCGGACCAGTCCACCGACGTCACCTTGTCCTGATGGACTCCGGCTACCACGACTTCCTCTTGGCTCGCGGCATCCCACACGCGCACGGTGTGGTCATCGGAACCGGTCGCGATGCGAGTTCCATCAGGAGACCACGCGACCGTGCGCACCCGGCCCTGGTGGCCTCTGAGAATCGCCACCTCCCGCCCCGTCGCGACCTCCCAGATGCGGGCCGTCCAGTCCGCAGACGAGGTGACGACGTGACGTTCGTCCGGTGACCAGGAGACGTCATCCACCCAGTTATCGTGTCCACGCAGGACGGTGAGCTGATCCGAGGAGCCGACCTCCCAAATTCGGCAGGTCCGATCGTCCGAGGTAGAGGCGATCATGCGTGAGCTTGGTGACCAGGCTGCGCTGATCACCCAGTCCTGGTGGCCGCTAAGGGTGGCGGTGCACACCCGCTCGGACACTTCCCAGACACGTAGCAGAGCGTCGTGTCCGCCAGTGACCAGCCGGGTTCCGTCCGGCGACCAGTGGACGGCCTCGACGGTCACGCCTTCCGCCAGGACGACGGCCGAGCCGTCCTGCCACAGCCGCACGGTGTCGTCACTCGAACCGGTCGCGATCGTGGATCCGCTCGGCGACCACGCGACCGCCCAGACGCGATCCGTGTGGGAGCCGGCACCACCGCTCAGAACTGAGGTCCGCCGGCCGGTGCGAGCATCCCAGACGCCCACCGACGCGTCATCGGATGCCGTCGCCACCTGCGATCCGTCGGGGGACCACGTGGCCTGGTTCACGCGTTCGTCGTGCCCATGAACGAGGACGTCTTCGGCTCCCTGGGGGACGATGTTCCAGATGCGGGCGGTGCTGTCCTCGGAGCCCGTCGCGATCGCGGTACCGTCGGGTGACCAAGCGACGCCCCATACGGTGTCATCGTGACCGCGCAGCACGGCGACGAGCCTGGCGTCACGGGTGTCGAAGACCCTGGCCGTTCGGTCCGTGGACACCGACGCAATCCGAGTGCCGTCGGGCGACCACGCCACGTTCCAGACCTGGTCTGCGTGGCCGCGAATCAACAGCCGTTCCCGGCCATCGTCGGGGTCCCAGATCCGGATGGTGTGGTCGCCGGACGACGTGGCCAGCTCGGCACCGTCGGGCGACCACGCCAGTCCCTCGACGAAGTCCGTGTGCCCGCTCAGCGTTCGCGTGGGCGTCGAGCCGTCGAGATCCCAAATTATCGCCGTTCGATCGTGTGAGGCGGTGGCCAGACGCCTCCCGTCAGGAGACCAGCCGATACCGAGCACGTTGTCCCGGTGTCCGTGCAATGCCTGTTCGAGCCGTCCGGTGTAGGCGTCCCAGATCCGTACGACCAGGTCCCGGGACGCCGAGGCGATCCAGCGACCGTCGGGAGACCAGGCGACGGCTCGCACGACGTCCCCAGCTCCGCTGAGGACGTCGAGCTGGGCGCCGGTGTGGGCGTCCCACACTCGTACGGTGCGGTCGCGGGACGCGGTCGCGACCCGATTCGAACGCGGGGACCAGGCGACCATCTCCACCATTGACGTATGACCGGTCAACGTCAGAAGACCGCGCCCGGAAACCGCGTCGAAGATCCGCGCGGTCCCATCCCGTGATGCCGTGGCGATTTTGGAGCCGTCCGGCGACCAGGCAAGGTTGCGGACCGTGTCGGTGTGGCCGACCAGCACGGTGCGCAGATGGCTAAAGGCCAACGCGGTCATTAGGGCGCGCTGCGCCGCCGGAGTGGCCGCACACTCCCCTAACGCTGCCAGCGACAGCAGGATAGACAGCTCTGGATACCGCTCGACGTTCGCCAGGACGTGCTCGCCGATGCCGTCAGAGACCCTGCGTAGGAAGGCCAGGTCGCGTCTCTTGGAGACGTCGACGAGCTGCCGTACCGGATCCGATGCCTGACCGGTCTCTTCCAGCCCGGCAAGCCAGCGTTCGGCCAGAACCAGCCGATCCCCTGTGAGCAGATAGTCACCGCTCCGGTCGGAGCGGAACCAGTCGGCCGCCCAACGTTCCAGCTCGGCACGCTGGCGTAGTTGTTCGGCTCGCGCCTCCACCTCTTGACGCAGCGGAGGCCACTGACGGAACAACGCCTCATGGGCGACGTGCACCGACGGCCGGTTCTCCTCTACATCAGTGACGAGAAGACGCGCGTCCACGAAGGCGTCTACGACTCGGCGCTCCTCGGCCGACAGGCCGGTCAGGAAGACCTTACGGCGGGCGACCTCCTGACCTTCCACCGCCACGAACTTCAACAAGACCTTGAGCACGTCGTCGATCCCTTTGTCGCCCCGGAGCTCGACTACGACCTGATCGGCCTGGCGCGCCAGTGCGCCCGCGACTCCCCCCAGGGCCCTGTAGTGCTCCTCCGTCGCGACGGCGGCTGGACTGACCGTGTAGTAGAGCTCCTGCAGGAGGTAAGCCAGCAGGGGAAGGGCATCGACGGTGCCGGTCTCTTTAATGATCTCCTCGACCAGGCCGGACGCGAATGACATTCCGGCGAGTTCGCCAGGCCGCTCGATGACCTGTACCAGCTGGGTACGGCCCAACGTGCCGATCGCCATCGGCGACTGGAACAATTCCGGGTGAGATGTCTCCAGAAAGTCCCGCAGGAATTCCACTCGTACCGTCGTCAGCACCCACAGGCGTGAATCGCGCCGTAGAGCATCGGCCAGGATGTTCAGAAAGAGCGTGCGTTCGCTTCGTCCGCTGAGCGTGATCAGCTCTTCCATCTGATCGATCACGATGAGCAGCCGCCGAAACCTCTGACCGCCCCGGCGTAGCCGCCGCAGTTCGGCACCGAGCGCCTGCGGTGAGCGGCGTAGCCGTTGCTGGAGGTCCGTCACATCGACGTCGGGTAGGACGCTGCTCAGCGCCTTCGCCAGTGCGCTCATCGGGTCCGCTCCAGGGACGATCACCGGGAACACCGTCCATCGACGCTCCCGAAGCCGCGGGACGAGCCCGGCGCGGATGAGGGACGACTTGCCGCTGCCCGAGGCGCCGACCAGGGGAATGAAGCGGTCCGCAAAGCGGGCCGGCGCTTCATGCGACCGACGGACCAACTCTGCGATCTGGATGTCTCGGCCGAAGAAGATCGGTGCGTCGTCTTCCGAGTAGGCGTCCAGCCCCGGATAGGGGGTGCGCCGGGAATCCCAGACCCGCTTGGGCGCCGTGGGGCTCTCCAGGCGATAGACGATGACGTTCCCGACGATCAGCGCGAGGATGAAGACCCCGATGGCGGGAGTGGCAACCCCTTGCAGGACCTTGAGGACGTACGGCGCTCGCTGACTGTTCGTGGCATAGTTGGTGACAATTCCCAACAGGCTTGCCGTGATGACGAGCGTCACCTGCAGCATTAACTCGAGTCGCTGCCGACGTCTCATCGCGATCCACCGATCGTGTCGCCCCGCAAGACCAGCCGTCCCCACTCAGACCGAAACCGATACTCGAAGCCGCCTTACGCACGGTATCTCGCCTTCCGCCGGGCCACACGGCGGAAGGCGAACTGTGGAGCAGCTGCGCCTGCTGGACGTCATCGGCACCCAGGACCTGACCGCCGACCACGCGCTGGACGGATGGCCGCCGAGGTCAACGATGGGAGCCGCGAGGCCGCTCGGTAAGATCGACTTCGGCATTCACCGCTTGACGCCGGGCACCGGCGGGATCGTCTTGAGGGACGGCGTATGGACGGATACATCGCCTCCGCCGGTGCCGTCGGAAGCGCCGCGCGCGGCGTCGAGACACTGGCGACCCGGGTGGAGACCTTTCACCGCGCCACCGGCGATGCGACGCGTGCCCTGTCGCCCGAGCACGTGTGGGGGCTGCTCCGGTCCTTGAGACAGGATTTCCTGTCGCTCGCCGCCGAGTTCGAACAGCATCTGGACCACATGTCCGGCGCCATCGACGGCGCGAAGAAACGTCTCCACGCGACGGGCACCCACTATTCTTCCGCTGAGACGGCGTGTCTGCGGGTATTGGCGAAAGTCGGCGACGAATACGGCGACGGCCGGCGACTCCGCCAGTTGAATCCGGCCTCACGGTTCTACCAGGACCACCGCGCCTGGAACGGCGTCATCACTTCTCTGCCCATGGCCGCCGGCACGCTGGGATCGGCGGCCCTTCATACCTGGCGGTTCTTCGGCGACCTGGACAGCGACGACAAGTACAACATCGGCACTGATATCGCACTGCTGGTCACCGACGCCTCTGCCGCTTTCCTAGCGGTGCGTTCCAATTACGCCAACATCATCGCCGACCCGATCGGTTTTCTGGCCCGGGGCGGCGTCTCCTTCCTGCTGAACGCGTTCTACTGGACGAAGACCGTCGCGGACCGGCTGACGGGTGACCCGATCGCCACCGGACAGGCGGCGTACAACTTCGACAGCATCGCCCAGGGCTGCCGCAAGCTCGCGACCGACCTCGACGAGACCATGCACCGGACTCTCGGCGAGACGTGGCAGGGGATCGCCGCGGACACCGCGCGGCAGCGCCTGACGGAGATGCGAGACGGGATCGCGGACACCGCGGGCAGCGCCGACCGGACGGCGGCGCTGCTGCAGCTGGTCAGCTCGCTCATCACCGACGTGGAGGCGATCATCCGCGGGATGATCAGCGAGGTGGTGGTGTGGGCGGTTGTGGCCTGGCTCAGCGCCCAGCTGGCCGCGGCCGAGACGTTGGGAGCCTCGGAGCTTGCCGCCGCGCAGCGGATCACCGCGGAGTCGAGCAGGACCGCCGGCGACGTCGGGCGGGTGATGACGGTGCTGGCAGGAATGCTCCGGCGCGTCAGCGGCCTGGTGCGCCGGTTGCGCGCCGAGCTCCGGCAGATCAAGGCGAAGTCCTTCACGGCGCTGCTGCGTTCGACGCCCGGACGGAAATTCATGGAGTCCGGGTACGGCGGCGGCCGCCAGACCCTTTCTCGCGTCAGGGCCGACGCCACCGGGAAACACGCGAGAATCAACGACTTTCACGTCTTCGTCAGCACGGGAAAGCAGACCGGGCGATCGGCCAAGAACGGCGTTCTTCGCAACTTCGGCTTCAACCAGTACTGGACCGATCCATCCGGGAAGCCGTACCCGTTCGACCAACGCAAGATACGGGTCCTCTCCTACCAGGTACCAGACGGTCAAGGCGGGACACGCGCGTTGAACAACTACGTCGGCGTCGCCGGCAGCGCGGCGTCGACCGTCCTGCCGTTCGGCCGGGCGGCGCAGTACTGGGCACGGGGCGGCGACACGGCGCCCGGCAGCGACATCGACCGGGAACTCGACCTCTGGGAGACCCCGGCGTAGGACCCCGCCGAGCCGTCGTTCCGCACGCACCAGGTCCTGGCACCACCGGGGAAAGAGTGGTGCCAGGTCCACCCTTACTCGGCGTCCACGCCCACCGACGCACTGTGGCCTTCCCCAGCAGGATTGCCGACATCAGCAAGAAACGCTCGGAAAGGCCCCAGCCGCAATGAACGAGAAACTCGCCCGCAAGTTCACTGGATTCTCCTGCCTCACCGCCGCCGTGGCGTTCATCGTCGAAGTGCCGCTCTACTTCGTCTACGACGGCGCGCCGCCGGACTGGAACGTTCTGGCCCGCCTCCTGATCGGCATTCTCGCCCTCGGCGCCCTCCTGCTCTTCGTCACCGGCTTCCGTGAACTGATCAAGTCGGTCGGCCCCCAGCACGAGTGGATCGGCGGGATAGCCTCCGCGGCCGGGCTCGCGTACGTGGTGGTCACCCTGATCTCCAGCGGCCTGGAGGCCGGCTCCGTCATCGCGACGGACCACCCGATCGACCCGACCATCACCGTCAGCGGCACCTACATCCTGTACGGCTCGATCGGGCGCATGCTGCTCGGCATCTTCCTCGCCGCCCTCGGGTACGCGATCGGCCGTACGCGGGCGCTCCCCCGCTGGACCGGCCGCTCGGCGTACGTCCTCGCGGCGATCAACTTCGCCTTCATCCCCTCGATGTTCTTCGGCAACAAGCCCTCGTTCTTCTACGCCGCCAACGGCTGGGGCACGACCGCCTCCATAGGCGCGATCCTCAGCTACTGGCTGCTCGCGATGAGCGTCAGCACGCTCCGCAGCGCCCGCCGGGCCCCGCTCACCGCCCCGGTCGCGGCGATGCGGACCCGGTAACCGAGAGAACCGACGAAATCCCGTTGCGGCCGCCCCGGCCCGGCGGGATATCGTCATTTCACCTCGCGGCTGCTGAACCCGGGGAATACCGGCGATCCGCCGCGCACCGAAAACGCGGCGCATTTCTTCATGCCCTCATCCGCAGCCGTCAGGAAGGCCTCATGCCCAGCTCTCCCACGCAGGATCCACGACTCGTCCGCGTCGACGACGACTGGCTGCGCCTGCCCAACCCCTGGCACGTCCCGGTCGACATCTGCGCCGCCGAGGACGTGCCGATCGAATCCAGCGCCATCGACGAGATCCTCACCGTCCTCCAGACCGCCGGCACCCTCGAACGACTCGGCGGGGACGCCGCGATCACCCGGGTGGTCCTCACCCCCGACCTCCACAAGGGCGCCGGCATCCCGATCGGCACGGTCCTGCGCACCCGCGGCGCGCTGATCCCCCAGGCCGTCGGCAACGACATCAACTGCGGCATGCGCGTGGAGACGACCTCGCTGACCGCCGACGACGTACGGCCCCGGCTCGACGCGCTCGAACGCCGCATGCGCCACCTGTTCTTCGAGGGCGGCCGCCGCATCGCCCTGACCGCCGCGCAGCGCGAGGGCCTGCTCCGCGACGGCCTGCCCGGCCTCCTCGACGCCGGTCCGCCGCCGAACGACGGCGTCTGGGCCGCGCTGCGCGAGGACGAGAGGCACGACCGTATCCACCGCGCCCGCTACCCCACCACGACCGCGGAGCCGTTCCGCGACTGGATCACGAGCGCGGGCGGGACGAGCTACGACAGCATCATCGGCAGCGTCGGCGGCGGCAACCACTTCGCCGAGCTGCAGTACGTCGCCGCCGTCCACGACCGGCAGGCCGCGTACGCCTGGGGCTTCGAGCTCGGCCAGGTCGTCTCGATGGTGCACAGCGGCTCGCTGTCCCTCGGCCACCAGGCGAACGCCGACGGCATGGACCAGGCCCGCGCCGCCTGGCCGCAGGAGCTCCCCGTGCCCGACAACAAGATCATCCCGATGTCGCTCGACGAGCGCTCCGCGACGCGGCGCGGGCGCTACCTCGACGCCCTCGGCAACGCGGCGAACTTCGCGGTCGGCAACCGGTTCTTCCTGTCCCTCATGCTGCGCACCGGGCTGGCCGCCGAGTGCGGCGACCTCACCGCCGACCTCGTGTACGACGCGCCGCACAACCTGCTCTGGCGGGACGGCGACACCGTCACCCACCGCAAGGGCGCCACCCCGGCCGGGGGCTACGAGGAGACGGCCGGCGGCCCGTACGCGCTGTGGGGCGAACCCGTCATCGTGCCGGGCTCGATGGGCGCGGCGAGCTACATCCTGCGCGGGCACGGCAACCCGCGGTCGCTGGCGAGCGCCTGCCACGGCGCGGGCCGCCGGGTGCCGCGCGGCGCCGCCTCACGGGCGAACGACAAGGAGCTCGACGCGTTCCTGCGGGAGTTCCGCGTGGTCACGCCGCTGGACCACCGCGACCCGAAGGTCACCCACCGCGCCGACGTCCTGGCCGCCTGGCGCCGTGACCTCAAGCAGGAGGCGCCCTGGGTCTACAAGGACATCGGCCCGGTCGTCTCCAGCCTGCACGACGCGGGCGTCGCCGACCCGGTCGTCGAACTCCGCCCCCTGCTGACCGTCAAGGGGTGACGACGCGGGCGACCGCCCGCCCCCCATACGGGTGAGGGCTTTTTCCGTACGGGGGGCGGGCGGCGCTCCGCCGAAAATTTCGTCGGCTAATTGCCTCGCTCCGGCGAATCCCGAACGCGATGCCAAAACGTGATCTTGGTCGTGATCCGCTCCCCTCGCGGCACGCGCCGGCCGTCATCGCGCGGCCGCGCCCGCACTCGACACTCGGAGGCGTTTTCGCAGGCCGGCCACGTGTTCCGCGGCGACGATCCACGCCTCTCGCCCTCGGCTCGCCGTCGGCGCGCCACGTACCCGCGCGCGGCGCGCGAACACGACCGTCGCCGTCGTGACTGAGGGTCCCTACATGGTTTCGGACCGTTTCATGCCGTAAGATTCCACCCTCCAAGCGCTAGATCCCGACAATTAGGTATAAAACATGGCTATTCAAAGAGTGCGATGACGTTCACGGAGTACGTCCAGACGAGGTCGGATGAGCTCACGCGTGCGTTCGGACAGCACGCACTCGTCGTGGCGTTGTCCATCGCCATCGCCACCGTGCTCGGTGTCGGCATCGGGGTGCTCACCTGGCGGCACCGGCGGCTGAGCGGCTTCGCCATCGGTGTCTCCAGCGGGTTCCTCACGATCCCGTCGTTCGCGCTGCTCGGCCTGCTGATCCCGGTACTGGGCCTCGGTTGGTCACCGACCGTGTTCGCGCTCACCCTCTACTCGCTGCTGCCCATCATCCGGAACACGGTCGTGGGCCTGCGCGGCGTCGACTCGGCGGTCATCGAGGCAGGGCGCGGCATGGGGATGAGCTCCTTTCACGTCCTGTGGCGCCTTCAGCTCCCCCTCGCCTGGCCGCTGATCCTCAGCGGGATCCGCGTCGCCACACAGATGATCATCGGCATCACCGCGATCGCGGCGTATGTGGCCGGTCCGGGGCTGGGCCAGCAGATCCTCGACGGGCTGGCCCGGCTGGGCTCGGCGAACTCGCTGAACGAGGCGCTGGCCGGAACGCTGGGCGTCGTGATCCTCGCCCTCCTCTGCGACCTGTTCTTCCTCATCGTCCGCCGTCTAACCAGTCCGAGGGGTCTTCGTGTTCGAGAACAGTGACGGTGGCGTCCGGATCGAGCTGCGCGAGCTCACCAAGCGCTATCCGGGACAGACCGCTCCCGCCGTGGACGCGGTCTCGCTCGACGTGCCGGCCGGGGAACTCGTCGTCTTCGTCGGCCCCTCCGGGTGCGGAAAGACGACCACGATGAAGATGATCAACCGGCTGATAGAGCCGACCTCCGGCGAGATCCGCATCGGCGACGAGGACGTGCTGCGGATGCGCCCGGACGACCTGCGCCGCCACGTGGGTTACGTGATCCAGCAGATCGGGCTGTTCCCGCACCTGACCATCGCCCAGAACGTCGGCGTGGTGCCGAAACTGCTCGGCTGGTCGAAGGCCAAGATCAACGACCGGGTCGACGAGCTGCTCGGCCTGGTCGGGCTCGACGCGGCGGACTTCCGGTCGAGGTATCCACGTCAGCTGTCCGGCGGACAGCAACAGCGGGTCGGTGTGGCTCGCGCGCTCGCCGCGGACCCGCCGGTGATGCTGATGGACGAGCCGTTCGGCGCCACCGACCCGATCACCCGCGAACACCTGCAGAACGAGTTCCTGCGCCTACAGCGCGAACTCCGCAAGACCATCATCTTCGTCACGCACGACTTCGAGGAGGCCATCAAGCTCGGGGACCGGATCGCCGTACTACGGGAGGGGTCGCACATCGCCCAGTACGACCGGCCGGCGCGGATCCTGAGCGCTCCCGCGGACGACTACGTCGCCGGTTTCATCGGCACGGCGGGGACGCTGAAGCGCCTGGCCCTGATCACCGTCGAGGAGGCCCGCACCGCCGGCGACGGCCCGGAGGGGACGGCCGGACTGCCGGAGGTCGAGGCGACGGCGACCCTGCGCGAAGCGCTGGACGCCATGGTCGCGCACGGGACCGAGGAGGTCGCCGCCGTCTCGGGGGACGTGCGTCACCGCCTGACCTACCAGGACATCTGTCAAGCGATCAACAGTGAGAGCCGGGAGGTCGAGCCGAGTGGTGGCTGACACGCTGCCCGTCACCGGCGGGGTCGGTGACACCGGGGCACCACGGCGCGGCCGGGCGCGCGTCCTGTTCCGGCACCTGGGGACGCCGATCGCGATCGCCGCCGCGCTCGGCGTGCTCTACCTGTGGGTGCACGGGCTCAAGCTCGATTCGATCGAGCGGCGCACGCTGAACTACACGTACATGCACGACCGGGTGATCGAGCACTTCAAACTCACGCTGATCGCCAGCGTGATCATCGTCGTCATCGCGATCCCTCTCGGCGTCGTCGTCTCGCGGCCGAGGGCCAGGTGGGTGAGCCCGGTCATCCTCGGCCTCTCCAACCTGGGCCAGGCGATCCCCTCCATCGGCGTGCTGGTGCTCCTCACCATCAAGTTCGGAGTCGGGTTCAAGATCGCCATGATCGGCCTGGTCGCGTACGGCGTGCTGCCCGTGCTCCGCAACACGATGGTCGGCATCCAGCAGGTCGACCCCGCCCTGGTCGAGGCGGCACGCGGCATGGGCATGACGCGGCTGCAGGTACTGCTCTCGGTGGAGCTGCGGCTGGCCGTGCCGGTGATCCTGGCCGGTCTGCGGACGGCACTGGTGCTCACCGTCGGCGTGGCCACGCTCGCCACCTTCGTCAACGCGGGCGGCCTCGGCGACATGATCGTCAACGGCATCAAACTGTCACGCCATCCGGTCCTGATCACTGGAGGCGTTCTCACCTGCTGCATCGCGTTCCTGGTCGACTGGCTCGGCAGCCTCGCCGAGGACGTACTACGACCTCGCGGTCTCTCCTGACCGCTTCCTCCCGACCACGCCCCGACCGATCGCCATGACCGGCCGGGAGAGAGAAAGGTTCACATGCGTCTTCGCGCCATCGGAGCGACTTTCGGAGTGCTCACTCTTGCGGCCTCGCTCGCGGCCTGCGGCGGATCGAAGTCCGAGGTCGAGCAGGGAAGCGCCGGCCAGGAGCTCAAGGGGGCGTCGCTGCGGGTCGGCTCCAAGGAGTTCACCGAACAGCTCGTGCTCGGGCAGATGACCCTGCAGCTGCTGCGCGCGCACGGCGCGAGCGTCACCGACAAGACCAACATCCAGGGTTCGACCAACACCCGTAACGCCCTGACCTCGGGCCTCGTCGACCTGTACTGGGACTACACCGGGACCGGCTGGATCACCTATCTCAAGCACGCCAAGCCGATCGCCGACCCCACCGAGCAGTACCAGGCGGTGGCCAAGGAGGACCTGGCCAAGAACAAGATCGTCTGGGAGCCGCCCGCTCCGCTGAACAACACGTACGCGTTCGCGATCCGGCAGGCGGAGGGGCAGCAGCTCGGCGTGAAGACCATGTCCGACCTGGCGAACCTGCTCAAGACCAAGCCCGCCGAGGCGACGTTCTGTATCGAGAGCGAGTTCTCCACCCGTGACGACGGCTGGCCCGGCCTGAAGAAGGCGTACGGGATGAACGTGCCGGCGGGGAACGTCAAACAGCTCGACACCGGGGTCATCTACACCGAGACCGCCAAGGGCTCGACCTGCAACTTCGGTGAGGTCTTCACCACCGACGGCCGCATCCCCGCCAAGCACCTGCAGGTCCTGGAGGACGACAAGCACTTCTTCCCCGTCTACAACGCGTCGCTCACCCTGCGCCAGCAGATCGCCGACAAGTACCCGCAGATCCAGAAGATCTTCGCACCGGTGGCGCAGAAGCTGACCAACGACACCATGAGCCGACTCAACGCGAAGGTCGACGTGGACGGCTACGAGCCGAAGCAGGTCGCCCACGACTGGCTCACGCAGCAGGGCTTCATCAAGTAGGCGGTCAGAGGAGGCCGGCGTCGCGGACCTTCATGGCGACGTGGACGCGGTTGTCGGTCTGGAGTTTGGCGAAGATCCGGGTGATGTTGGCCTTGACGGTGGCGACGCTCATGTAGAGGCTCTGGGCGATCTCGGCGTTGGAGCTGCCGCGGGCCACCTCGACGGCGACCTCGCGCTCACGGTCGGTGAGCCTGGCCAGTTCGCGTCGCGCGTGCGTACGCGGGAGATCGTGCCGCGTGGCGGCCGCGATCAGCTGGCGGGTGACACTCGGCGAGAGCGCGGGCTCGCCGTTGGCCACGTTACGGACCGCCTCGACCATCTTGGGGGGCGAGGTGTCCTTCAGCAGGAAGCCCGCGGCGCCCAGCTCCAGGGCCCGCAGCACCATGTCGTCCGCGTCGAACGTGGTGAGCACGAGGATCCGGGGCGGAGCCGGGCGCGTCACCAGGAGCTCGGTGGTGGCCAGGCCGTCCTGGACGGGCATCCGGATGTCCATCAGCACGAGGTCGGGCTTGAGATCGTCGATCACGTGCACGGCCTCCCGGCCGTCGCCGGCCTCGCCGACGATCTCCAGGTCGGGCTCGCCGCCCAGGATGAGGCGCAGCCCGGTCCGCACCATCGGGTCGTCATCCACGATCACCAGTCGGATCACGAGCTCGGATTCTCCCAGGGCAGGCGGGCATCGAGAACGAACCGTCCGTTCCGGAAGGCGTGGTCGAGGGTACCGCCCGCCATGCGGGTCCGCTCGGCCAGGCCGACCAGGCCCAGCCGCCCGCCCGGTCCGGGGGACGCTCCGGACGCCGGGTTGCTCACCCGGATCCGCAGGCCCTCGCCGGGCCGTCCGTCGAGCTCGGCGGTCACCCGGCTGCCCGGTGCGTGTTTGCGCGCGTTGGTGAGGGCCTCCTGGAGGATCCGGTAGGCGTGCCGGCCGGTCTGTTCGGGGAGCAGGTCCCGGTCGGCGATGGCGTCGGCCACCTCGACCCGCTGGCCGGCGGCGCGTACCTCGTCGAACAGGGCGCTCAGATGGGCCAGGGTCGGCTGCGGAGCCGCGACGGCGCCATCGGACCGGAGAGTCCCGAGCACGGTGCGCAGCTCGTTCAGCGACAGGTGCGCGTTCTCCTGGATCGCCTGCGCGGCACCGCGGATCTCCTCGGCGGTGAGATCGGTCCGATACGCGAGGCCGCCGGCGAGCATCGACAGCAGCGAGAGCCGGTGCGCGAGGATGTCGTGCATCTCCTGCGCGATCTTGGCGCGTTCCGCCAGTCTCGCCTGCTCGATCCGGGCCAGCTGCTCGCGTTCGGCGGTCGCCTCCGCCTCGCGGCGTGAGGCCGCCAGGTCGCGGCGTCCGCGCAGATAGAGGCCGAAGACGGTGAGTCCGCCGAGGATGGCGGTGCCGGTCGTCAGGGAGACGACGGTCGCCTGGCCGACGCCGAACCGGACCGAACGCGCCACCAGGCACAGCCAGGACACGATCGCGACGGGCACGATCTCACGCCGGCGCCGATGGGTGCACAAGGACACGTAGGCCACCTGTGCCGGGCCGGTCGCGATGTCGGAATAGCCGGTGAGCAGTGCGGTGGCCAGCGCGATCTGCCAGGGTCGGCGTCGTCGCCGGCGCATCAGGACCAGCCCGATCAGGCCCAGCGTCAGGTCGACCAGTGCCGGACCGAGCCGGTCGTGCCGGCGGGACACGGTCGCGGCCCAGGTGCTCGCGTAGAACGCCATCGGAAGGACGGCGCACAGGTAGCGCAGCGCGACGCCCTCGCGATCGAGGGGCGGCTGGTTCTGCGAGCGGTCCTCCACAGCCCGCAAGCCTAAGGACGCCCCCGCCGGTCGCGTTAGCGACCCAGGTCGATCCATGGCCGACGCAGGTCCATCCGGGCGAGCGGTGAGCCGGGACCCGCGTCCGGCCGCGCTCGACCCGAGGCCGATGATCTGCCGGATCGCCTCCGGTGGACTGAACACGTGATCGAATTCAGCCACGTCAGTAAGACCTACCGAGGCGTGCGGGCGCTCGACGACGTGTCCTTCGCCGTCGGCCCGGGAGGCGTCACGGGTTTCCTCGGGCCCAACGGCGCCGGGAAGTCGACGGCTCTGCGCATCCTGACCGGGCTCGCCCGCGCCACCTCCGGCTCGGCCACCGTGTTCGGCCTTGCGTACGCGGAGCTGGCCAACCCCGGAGCGCGCGTCGGCACGCTGCTGGACGCCGGCGCCCTGCATCCCGGACGTACCGGGCGCGAGACCCTCACGCTCGGCGCGATGATGATCGGCCTGCCGAGGACACGGGTCGGCGAGGTCCTCGATCTGGTCGGGCTGACCGGCCGGGAGGCCGACCGCGTGGTCGGCGGCTACTCGCTGGGCATGCGGCAACGCCTCTGCGTCGGTCATGCGCTCCTCGGCCGGCCCGAGGTCCTCGTCCTCGACGAACCCGTCAACGGTCTCGACCCCCAGGGCATCCACTGGATGCGCGTGCTGCTCCGCGGGCTCGCGGACTCGGGCTGCTCGGTGCTGCTCAGCTCGCACCTCCTGCACGAGATCGAGCAGGTGGCCGACCGTCTCGTGATGATCGGACGCGGCCGGATCCTGGCGCAGGGCACCGTCGCCGAGCTGTCCCGGGGCCGAAGCCTCGAAGAGACCTTCCTCGACCTCACCGCGAACGCCGATCGGAGCGGCTCATGACCGAGCGCACTGAGGGAATCAGAAAGCGCGCCCCAGTGGTCACGCCCTCCGACGAAGGAGGACTCATGACCGAGATTCCCTTCCACCGGCTCCTGCGGGTCGAGACGCGCAAGCTCTTCGACACCCGCAGCGCCAAGATCATGATCCTGGTCCTGGCCGGCCTCACCGTCGCGGCCATCGTCGCGCGCGGCGTCGTGGCCGGTCCGCGTCCGCGAATGCTGGCCGGCACCGCGGGGGTCGGCTTCGGGACGCTGCTCCCCGCGCTGGGCATCCTCGCGGTGACCGGCGAATGGGGCCACCGCACCGCCTTGACCACCTTCGCGCTCGAACCTCGGCGCCACCGGGTGCTGGCGGCCAAGTGCCTGCCGCCGTTGCTCACGGCCGTGGCCGCCTCGCTGTTCGCACTGCTGGTGACGGTGCCGGTGACGATGATCGTCGCCCGGGTCGAGGATGTTCCGGTCGACGGGGGTTTCGGGCCGCTCGCCGTGCTGGGCTGGACCGCGACGAACGTTCTGCTGGTCGCGATGGGGCTGGCCATCGGCATGCTCCTGCTGAACGCCCCGCTCTCGATCGTCCTCTACCTGTCGACCCCCGCCCTGGGGACCTTCGTCGGCCGGCTCGGCGGCACCGGCGAGCTCCTGGTCCGCTGGTTCGACCTGAACACCACGGTCGGGCCCCTGGCGAAGGGCGACCTGTCCGGAGCCGACGCCGCCCGGCTGGCCGCGTCGATCACCTTCTGGATCGTCGCGCCGATGACGGCCGGCTTCGCACGAGGGATCCGCAGGGAGGTGACCTGAACCGCACGACGGGTCAAGGCGTCGTGACCAGGCCCACCTGGCGCAGCCAGTCGGCGGCCACCGTGCGAGCCGGGGTCCGGTCGGCCAGCACGCGGACGTTCATGCGCAGCAGGGCGTCCGTCGTCAGCTTGGCCGAGACGGCGTCGAGCGCGGTGCGGCCGGTGGCGCTCAGCGACGAACGGTAGGCGAGCGGTGTGACGTTCTGCGCGCTGAACACGTGCTTGGGATCCTGGAGCACCACCAGCCCGCCCTCGGCGATCGCCGGTTCGGTCGCGAACAGGTCCGCCGCGTCGATGCGGCCGTCCTCGAGCTGCGCGACGAGCGTGGTCCGGTCGTCGGTCTGGAACGGCTGGTAGCTCCGGAAGTTCAGCCCGTACGTGCCGCGCAGCCCGACGAGCCCCTGGTGCCGGGTCTGGAACTCCGGCGGGCCGCCCATGACCAGGTCGCCGGCCACCGGCCTGAGGTCGGCGATCGTGCGCAGGCCGTACCGCTCGGCGGTCTTCCTCGTCACCGTCACCGTGTCCTTGTCCTCGGCCGGCGCGGAGCGCAGGAGTTCGAGCTGCGGTGGGAGCGTACGGGCGAGGACGGCGTCGACCTGCGCCGCCGTGGCCGCGGTGCTGGTCCGGTCGAGCGACACCGCGAGCGCGCCGGTGTACTCCGGGATCACGTCGATCTGCCCGGACCGCACCAGCGGGAAGTACGTCTCGCGGTCACCCAGGTTGAACCTCCGCGTCACCCGGTACCCCTTGGCCTCCAGCGCCTGCGCGTACACCTCGCCGAGCAGGGAGCTCTCGGCGAAGTTGGCCGAGCCGACGGTGACGGCGGGCGGCGGGACCGAGGGCGGCCCGCCGGCGTGCCGTGCCCCGCCGTCCGGCCACAGCGCGAACGCCAGCGTCACAGCCCCGACCGCCACCGCCGCGGCCCCGGCCGCCAGCAGCGTCCGGACCCGCCGCCGGCGCCGTAACACCGGCGTGCGGTCCGGGCGGGTGAACCGGTCCGGGCGCGTACGGTCGCGGTCGCCGCCCCGCTCGGGCCGGTCGACGGTGAGGTGGTCGGCGGGCCGTACGCCCTCGGGCAGCCTGATCGCGGCCGCCGCCTCCTCGACGTCCTGGTAGCCGAGGAGCCGGAGCAGGATGTCGGGCGCCTCGGGACGGTCGCGCGGATCCTTGGCCAGGCAGCGGCGGATCGTGTCGCGGTACGGCGGGGGCACGGCGGCGATGTCGGGATCGTCGCGCAGGATGCGGTTGAACACCGCGGCGACCGAGTCGATGCCGAACGCCGGCCGGCCGGTCGCCGCGAACGTCATCGTCACGGCCCAGCCCCAGATGTCGGCCGCGGGCGTGTGGTGCTCGCCGCGCAGCAGCTCCGGCGCGGTGTACGCGGGCGTGCCGACCAGGCCGCTGGTCACCGTGGCGCCGGCGTCGAGCACCCGCGCGATGCCGAAGTCGATCACGCGTGGTCCGTCCGGGCCCATCAGCACGTTGTACGGCGTGAAGTCGCGGTGCAGCACCCCGGCGCGGTGGATCGCGGCCAGCGCCGACGCCGTGCCGACCATCAGCCGCGCCAGCGCGCCGCCGGTCAGCGGCCCGCCGGCCTCGGTGAACTCCTGGAGCGAGGGCCCGTCGACGTACTCGCTCACCAGGTAGGACCGGTCACCGTCGCTGCCCAGCTCGATGATCCGCGCCGTGCAGAAGTCGGCCACCCGGCGTACGGCCGTGATCTCGTCCCGCAGCCGGTCGTACGCCCGCGCGCCGCGCAGCAGCCGCGGATGCAGCACCTTCAGCGCGACGGGTGTGCCGTCGTCCTGTTCGGCGCGGTAGACGACACCCTGGCCGCCTTCACCCAGCCGCCCGGCGAGCCGGTACGGGCCGATGTGATCGGGATCCTCCGGTCGTAATGGCTGCATGAATCGTGTCGCCTTCTCCCTGACAAGCATCGTCTCGCACTGAAACGCATCACAACCAGGCAGTTTTCGGACAAAGCGAAAGCCCCCAGCCGGCCGGTGGAGGCCGGGAAGAACCCGAGCCGATCATGGGAGGTTCGACGTTAAAACAACGCTACAAGGTGTGAACTTGGTATCAATCTCACACCCTGGACACCCCGCCGGTCCCGGCCGTGCACCGGCGTGCACTCCACTACCTGCATGCTCCGCCGATTCGCCGAGAGGGCTTGACGCCGACCGTGTGCATGTCCCAAGATCCGGGGACACGATATCTCTCGTGTGAATTTCACAGTTTCGGGTGTTCGAATTCAAGCCGTCGGAGGTAGTGATGGCTGCTGCCAGAGCGCGCGACGGCAGGAACGGCCCTGCGCTACGGCGGGGGATGCTCGCCGAGCACGTCCTGACGCAAGGCTCCGCTAGCGCCGCTGAGCTGGCCGAACGTTTCCAGGTCAGCCTCATGACGATTCACCGGGACCTTGACGAGCTGGAGCGCCAGGGCGTCGTGCGCAAGTACCGGGGCGGGGTCACCGCCCAGCCCTCCGGCGTGTTCGAGAGCAACGTCGCGTTCCGCATGAGGACCATGCCGGCCGAGAAGGACGCGATCGCCGGCCGGGCGGTCGAGATGATCGAGCCCGGCATGGCGGTGATGCTCGACGACTCGACCACGAGCCTGGCACTCGCCCGGCGGCTGGAGAACATCACGCCGCTCACGGTCGTCACCAACTTCCTGGAGGGCATCAACCTGCTCGCCCAGATGCGCGACGTCCGGCTGCTGGCCCTCGGCGGCGACTACGACCCCCTGCACGACTCCTTCCTCGGCGTCTCCTGCATCGAGGCCATCGAGCTGTTGCAGGTGGACCTGTGCTTCGTGTCCACCTCGGCGGTCACCGCCGGGTTCGCCTACCACCAGGAGCAGCACATCGTCTCGGTCAAGCGCGCGATGCTCGCCAGCGCGGCACGCAAGATCCTTCTGCTCGACCACACCAAGCTGAGCCGGACCGCCCTGCACCGGGTCGCGCCGCTCAGCGGTTTCGACGGCGTGATCATCGACGCCGGCGCCTCCGAGGAGGCGCTGCGCGAACTCGACGAGCACAAGGTCGCCTACGAGGTGGCCGCCCCATGAACGGCACCGCGACTGGGCTGCGGCCGTACGCGCTGCGGTGCGACCACCGGACGACGCCGCTCGGCATCGGCGGGCGGACGCCGTTCCTGTCCTGGCGGCTGGCCGCGGACGACGACGCGCCTCGCGGTACGGCCCCGGCGGCCTACCGCGTCGAGGTCACGCCGGACGACGACTCGCACGCCGGCTGGGACACCGGCCGGGTCGAGGACCCCGAGGCGATCGGTGTCGTCTACGCCGGCCCGGCGCTCCGCCCTCGCACGCGCTACCACTGGCAGGTCACGGTGTGGACCGCGGACGGGGCGGAGGGACGGGAGCGGTCGTGGTTCGAGACCGGGCTCGACGCCGGTGAGTGGCGCGCGTCCTGGATCGCGAACGACTGGACGGCCGTCGAGGTCGTCGACCCGCCGGAGGAGGGCGAGCGGGCCCTCGACGCCCACGGCCTGCTGCCCTGCCCGCTGCTGCGCCGCGAGTTCTCCGCGAGCACCGCCCCCGTACGGGCCCGCCTGTACGTGAGCGCCCGCGGCCTCTACGAGATGCGGATCAACGGCCGGCGGGTGGGAGACGGCGAGCTGACCCCGGGCTGGACCGACTACCGGCACCGCGTCCAGTACCAGACGTACGACGTCACCGCGCTGGTCCGCGAGGGCGGCAACGTCCTCGCCGCCACGCTCGCGGACGGCTGGTGGAGCGGCTACGTCGGGTTCGAGCCGCGCCGGCCGGGCGCGCACTACGGAGGCTTCCCGCAGTTCATCGCCCAGTTGCACCTCGACTACGCGGACGGGTCGTCGCAGGTCATCGGCACCGATGAGCGGTGGCGAACGAGCGACGGGCCGATCCGGTACGCCGACCTGCTCATGGGCGAGTGCCACGACGCGCGGCGTGCCGCCGGCGGCTGGGACGAGCCGGGCTTCGACGACCGCGACTGGCCGGCCGCCCGCGTGGCCGA
Source organism: Actinoallomurus sp. CA-142502 (assembly GCF_050936355.1). Taxonomy (NCBI): domain Bacteria; kingdom Bacillati; phylum Actinomycetota; class Actinomycetes; order Streptosporangiales; family Thermomonosporaceae; genus Actinoallomurus; species Actinoallomurus sp. CA-142502. Next base: position 2,962,410 of record NZ_JBNJMY010000001.1, on the reverse strand, counting down.
CACCGACACCGCCACGCTCGTCCCGTCGGTGGACGAACCGGTGCGCGCGCTCGGTGAGCTGCCCGCCGCCGCCGTCACACGTATCGGCCCCGAGGCGCACATCGTCGACTTCGGGCAGAACTTCGCCGGCCGCGTCCGGCTGACCGTCCGCGCTCCGCGGCGCGGGCAGCGGATCGTGATCCGGCACGCCGAGACACTCGACGACGACGGCGGTCTCTACACCGCCAACCTGCGCACCGCCGCCGCCACCGACACCCTGATCACCGGTGCCGACACCGTGGTCTTCGAGCCGCGCTTCACCTACCACGGCTTCCGGTACGCCGAGGTGACCGGCCTGGCCGAGCTGAACCCCGGCGACGTCACCGGTGTCGTCCTGCACAGCGACACGCCCCGGGCGGGGACGTTCGACTGTGCGGACCCGGCGATCCGCCGGCTGCACGAGAACATCACCTGGGGGCAGCGGTCGAACTTCGTGAGCGTGCCGACCGACTGCCCGCAGCGCGACGAACGCCTCGGCTGGCTCGCCGACGCCCAGGTGTTCCTGCCGACCGCCTGCCTGGGCGCCGACGTCGCCGCCTTCTTCACCAAGTGGATGCACGACGTGCGCGACGCGCAGGGACCGGACGGCGGCTTCTCCAACGTCGCGCCGCGCCTGGCCGGTGTCGCGGACGAGGGCGCGCCCGGCTGGGGCGACGCCGGTGTGCTGGTCCCGTGGCACCTGTACCGGGTGTACGGCGACCAGCGGTTCCTCGCCGACTCCCTGGACGCGATGTGCGCGTGGGTCGACTTCGTCCACCGGCACAACCCCGACCTGGTCTGGCGGCACAAGGTGGGTCCGCACTTCGCGGACTGGCTCTCCATCGGCCGCCCGACGCCGCGCGAGGTGGTCGCCACCGCGTACTTCGCGCACAGCGCGGAGCTGACCGCGCGCGCCGCCCGCGTGCTGGGCGGCGACCAGGCCGACCGGGCCGAGCGGTACGCCGCGCTCGCCCGCGACGTGCGCGCGGTCTTCACCGCGCGGTTCGCCGGACCGGACGGCCGGATCGAGGGCGACACGCAGACCGCGTACCTGCTCGCCCTCGCGTTCGACCTGCTCCCCGACGACCTCGCGAGCCACGCCGCCCGGCGGCTGGCCGCTCTGGTCGAGGAGGCCGGGCCCGGCCTGACCACCGGCTTCCTCGGAGTCGGGCTGATCGCGCCGGTCCTGGACCGCTGGGGCCGCGCCGACCTGGTCCACGCCCTGCTGCGGCGCACCCGCCGGCCGTCGTGGCTCTACCCGCTGCGGCACGGGGCCACCACCATCTGGGAACGGTGGGACGGCTACACCGAGGAGCACGGCTTCCAGGCGCCCGCCATGAACTCCTTCAACCACTACGCGCTCGGGTCGATCGGGGAGTGGCTGTACCAGGGGCTGGCCGGGCTCGACCAGGCGCCCGCCTCGGTGGCCTACCGCGAGCTGGTCGTCCGGCCGCGGCCGTTCGACGGCGAGCCGTTCTGGGCGGAGGCGGCGTACGACTCGGCGCGCGGCCGGATCGCGGTGCGCTGGCGGCAGGACGACGACGGGTTCCGGCTGGACGTGACCGTCCCTCCGGGGGCGACGGCGACCGTGCACGTACCCGGCGACGATCACGCCGCCGTACGAGAAGGAGAACACCCGGCCGGCGAGAGCCCCGGGGTCGAGTTCGTCGGTATCGAGACGGCCGCCACAGGCGGAAAGACGCTCGTATACCGCGTGGAGTCGGGGGACTACCGATTCTTTGCCAGGAGGACAGGATGACACTCCGATTCGAGCGGAACCGCAGAGAGTTCCTGCGTGCGGCGGGAGGGCTCGCCGCCGTGGCGGCGCTCCCGGTCTCTCTCGCCGCGTGCGGCGGATCGTCCGGCGGGGGCGGCGGCAAGACGCTGCGCCTCGTGGGCGTCGCCGACCAGCAGAAGGCGCTGGACGAGCTGACCAAGCTGTACACGCAGGCGAAGTTCTCGACGTCGTACGCGCCGACCGACCAGGTGCAGACGTCGCTGCGCACCCAGCTGGGCGCCGGCAACGCGCCCGACGTCCACGTCGTCTACCCGGGCAACGGCAGCGCGATGTCGATGGCGCAGATCGCGCAGGCCGGTCTGCTCGCCGACCTCAGCGGCCAGAGCTGGACGCAGAGCATCCCGGCCAACTTCAAGTCCGCGTTCCAGCTCCAGGGCAAGACCTTCATCTACTCGGCCGGGTCGAGCGTCATCGGCGCGATCTACAACAAGAAGGTCTTCGCCGACGCGAAGGTCGAACCGCCGAAGACCTGGAGCGAACTGCTCCAGGTGTGCGACAAGCTCAAGAAGGCCGGCAAGATCCCGATCGCGCTCGGCGCGCAGACGCCGTGGGTGACGCAGCTCATCTCGTACGCGCTCGTGCCCTCGACCGTGTACGCGAAGAACCCGCAGTTCGACAGCCAGATGCAGGCCGGCTCGACCAGCTTCGCGCAGTCGGGCTGGCGCGACGCCTTCACCATGTACCTGCAGCTCCAGCAGCGCGGGTTCTTCAACGACAACCCCAACGGCACGACGTACGAGCAGCAGACCTCCATGGTCGCGACCGGCAAGGCGGCCATGGCCGTGCAGGTGTCGGCGGTGCTGCCCGACTTCCGCAAGGCCGCCGCGAACGCCGACGACCTGGCGATGTTCCCGTTCCCCGGCGCGGACACCGCGGCGAACGTGTGGATCCCGGCGGGCGTCGTCGTCGGCCTGGGCGTGAGCGCGCGCAGCCGCAACGCGGACGCGGCCAAGGCCTTCATCGAGTTCCTGGGCCGGCCGGAGAACATCAACCGGTGGGCCGAGGCGGTCGCCTGCGTCCCGCTCAAGCGCGACGCGAACTCCAAGATCGACCCGGTGCTGAACCCGTTCCTGCCGTTCATCGACGACAACAAGGCCGTGCCGTTCATGGACCAGGCCTGGCCGAACGCCGAGGTGCAGCCGACCCACTTCGCCGTGGTCCAGGAGCTCCTCGGCGGCAAGACGACGGTGGACAAGGCGCTGGCGAAGATGGACGAGACATACCGGAAGAAGTCATGACATTGACCAGCCGCCGCCCGGCCGGCACGGCGACCGCGCGACCCGCGGCCCGTGCCCGCCGGGCGGGCTTCCTCACCCCGCCGTGGTGGTTCGTCGCCCCCGCGCTGCTCGTGTACGCGGCCATCGTGCTCTACCCGAGCGTCTCCGGCATCGTGTACGCGTTCACGGACTGGAGCGGCATCGGCGACAAGTCCTTCAACGGCCTGGCCAACTTCCAGCACCTGCTCAGCGACGACCAGGCGAGGAGCGCACTCCTCCACACGCTGCTGCTGACCGTCACGATCGTCATCGTCCAGAACGGCGTCGGACTGCTGCTCGCGCTGGGCGTGAACGCGCGCATCAAGTCCCGTACGGTGCTGCGCGTCGTCTTCTTCGCGCCGGTCGTGGTCAGCCCGGTGATGATCGCGTTCCTGTGGAAGTACGTCTACAACCCCGACCCCAAGGCGGGTATCAACGGCATCCTGGGCATGCTCGGCCTGAGCGACCTGCGCCAGGACTGGCTCGGCAACCCCTCGCTCGTGGTCTGGTCGATCGCCGGCATGGTCGTCTGGCAGTACGCCGGGTACTCCATGGTGATCTTCCTGGCCGGGCTGGAGGGCATCCCGGCCGAACTGCGCGAGGCCGCGATGATCGACGGCGCGGGACGGTTCCAGCAGTTCCGCTACGTCACCTGGCCGCTGCTCGCGCCGTCGCTGACGATCAACGTCATGCTCTCCACGATCGGCGGGCTGAAGCTCTTCGACCAGGTGTACGCCGCGACCGGCGGTGGCCCCGGCTACTCCAGCGAGACGCTCTCGACGGTGCTCTACAAGCAGGCGTTCGTCTTCGGCAAGTACGGCTACAGCACCGCGATCGCGCTCGTCCTCGCCCTGTTCGTCGCGGCGGTCTCCCTCGTCCAGATCTACTACCTGCGCGGCAGGGAGGTCGGCGTATGAGCGAACGAAGTGAGCGAATCGACAAGCACAGCACCCCAGTGGTCTCTCCCCCGACGAAGGAGGGCTCATGAACCATCTCCGGTATGGGCTGCGGACGTTCGCGCTCGAGATCGTGATGATCGTGGTGGGGCTGGCGTTCCTGTTCCCGGTCTACGCGCTGGTCGTGCTGTCCCTGAAGGACAGCAAGCAGATCGCGAGCTCGCCGCTGTCGCCGCCGACCTCCCCCACGCTGGGCAACTTCTCCCGCGCGTGGTCGTCGGCGTCGCTGGGCTCGGCGCTGCTCAACAGCACGCTGATCACCATCGCGAGCCTGGTCTGCCTCATCGCGCTGGGCTCGTTCGCGGCGTACTTCCTGGCCCGCTGCGCCTCCCGGCTCGGCTACGGACTGTACGTCCTGTTCCTGCTCGGCATCGTGCTGCCGTTCCAGCTCGGCATGATCCCGCTGTTCAAGCTGGTCGACCACCTGGGCCTGCTCGGCACGTACCAGGGGATCATCGTGTTCTACACCGGCATCCAGCTGCCGTTCACGGTGTTCCTCTACACGGGCTTCATCCGGGCGCTCCCCCGCGACTACGCCAACGCGGCGCTCATCGACGGCGCCTCGCACCTGACGGCGTTCACGCGGGTGGTGTTCCCGCTGCTGCGGCCGATCACCGGCACCGTGCTGATCCTCAACGCCGTGTTCATCTGGAACGACTTCTTCACCCCGCTGCTCTACCTCGGCGGGTCCGCGAAGGAGACGGTCCCGGTGCGGATCTTCTCCTTCGTCGGCCAGTACGTCTCCGACTACGGTCTCGTCTTCGCCGGTCTCGTCCTGGCCGCGCTGCCGATCATCGTGGTGTTCCTGGTGCTCCAGCGGTACGTCATCCGCGGCTTCGCCAGCGGGCTGAAGGGATGACCGGGCTGCCGCCGCGGCTGGCGGAGGTCCTGGCGGAGCCGCCCGCCGCGTTCTCCCCCGCCGCGATCTGGTGGTGGAGCGGTGAGCCGCTGGACCGCGCCCGGCTGCGCCGGCAGCTCGAACGGTTCGCCGCCGGCGGGGTTTACAACCTCGTCGTGCTGAACCTCGCGCCGTCGGGGCCGATGTTCGGCTCCGACGCCGACGACCCGCCGTTCTTCTCCGAGGCGTGGTGGGAGCTGTTCGACGGCGTCTGCGCCGACGCGCACGAGCTGGGCGTCTTCCTGTGGTTCTACGACCAGCTCGGCTTCTCCGGCGCCGACGTGCAGGCACGGCTCGTGGGGGAACACCCCGCGTACGCCGGGCGCTGGCTGGAGCGTTCCGGTCAGGTCGTGCGCCGCGGCTTCGACTACCTGTCGCGGGACGCGTGCGCCACGCTCATCGACCGCGTGCACGGGGAGTTCGAACGCCGGCTGCCGCACTGGCTGGGCACCGTCATCGCCGGGTCGTTCCAGGACGAGCTGCCGGCGCTGCCGACCTGGTCACCGGAGTTCGCCGCGGAGTTCGAACGGCGCCGCGGCTACGACCTCGTCCCGCACGTGGCCGCGCTCTGGACGGGCGGCGACGGCGACCCCGCCGTTCGCCGCGACTACCACCGCACCCGCGCCGAACTGGCCGAGGAGGCCTTCTTCCGTCCGCTCGCCGAATGGCACGCCCGCCACGGGCTGCTCCACGGGTGCGACCAGCAGGACCCGGCGCGGGCCGGTCTCCCGGTGGACGGCGTGCGGCTGTACGCCGACTACGCGCGTACGCACCGCTGGTTCGGCGCACCGGGCTCCGACCACCACGGGGACGCGAGGATCCACTCGTCGCTGGCCCACCTGTACGACCGGCCGCGTACCTGGATCGAGGCGTTCCACTCCACCGGCTGGGGCGGCACGCTGGAGGAGACGTTCGACTGGCTGCTGCCCTGGCTGCGCTCCGGTGCGACGCTCTACAACCCGCACGCGGTCTACTACACGACCAAGGGCGGCTGGTGGGAGTGGGCGCCGCCCGCCACCGACTGGCGCCAGCCGTACTGGCCGCACCACCGGGTCTTCGCCGACGCGGTCACCCGGCTGTGCGCGGCGCTCTCCCTCGGCCGGCACGTGTGCGACGTCGCGGTGCTCCTGCCCACCGCGACCGCGCAGACCGGCGCCCGCCTCGACGGCGTCGACGCCGACGCCGAGCGGGCGCAGCTCCTTTATCGCGAACTGGTCGGCGACATGGCCTGGTTCCGGGTGGTCCCCGGCGTCCTCGACCGGCTGCGGGTCGACGCCGACGTGATCGACGATGACTCCGTGCAGCGCGCCACCGTGACCGGCGGGCGGCTCACGGTCGCGAACGAGGCGTACACCACGATCGTCCTGCCCGGCTGCACGGTGCTGGAGGCGGAGACCGCCCGGCTGCTGGAGGAGTTCGCCGCGAACGGCGGACGGATCGTCGCCGTCGGCGCGCTCCCCGCCCGCGTGGTCGGCGGCACGTACGACCTGTCCCGGCTGCGCCGCGCGGTGCGGTTCGTCGGCACGGCCGACGCGCTGACCTTGAAGCACACGGGGCCATTGCGGGTGGAGGCGCCGGTGCCCGCGCTGGTCCGTGAGGTCGGCGGGGCGACGCTGGTCTTCCTCACCGCGGCGTTCCCGCGCGCCACCGACGCCTCGGTCGGCCGGCCCGACGAGCGAGGGATCGAGCTGGGCTGGCTGGACGCCTCGTACGACTTCGACCCCGGCCGGTACGCGACCGAGATGCGGGTGCGGGTGCGCGGCGTACAGGGCCGGCCGCTGCTCGCCGGCCCGTTCGGCGGGACGGTACGGCCGCTCGCCGCCCGGCGCGACGGTGACGTCACCGAGGTCGTGGTGCCCTTCTCCGACGGTCCGGCCGCGCTCCTCATCTTCGACGGGTCGGATCACGATGTGGTCGAGCGGCCGTCGGCGGCGGAGACCCGGCTCGACCTCGGGTCCACGTGGGACATGGAACTCGTCCCCACCATGGACAACACGTGGGGCGACTTCGGCCCTCGTGACGAGCCGCCCGGCCTGGCGCGGTGGGCGTTCCGGCACCGGGTCGAGACCGCGGGCGACGACGGCGTACGCGACGGCTGGGCGGCGGCGGCGTACGACGACGCGAGCTGGGCGACCGCGCACGCGACCTTCGGCCCCCACGCCCTCGCCGCCGGGCCCGATGACCTGCCCGGGGCGGGTACAGGCTGGAAGCCGATCGTCTACTCGACCTCACGCGGGATCTTCAAGGATCCGATCCACCGCGAGACCCTGGGCCCGAAGGGACACGTGCCGGAGGAGTTCATCGACCTCGGCGACGTGCGTGCGGACCAGGCGGTTCGCCTGCGGACCGAGCTGAGTGTCCCCGAGGCCGTGGACGCGACGCTGGCCGTGGGAGCCCCGGCCGCCAAGACCGCATGGCTCGACGGTGCCTCACTCCCCCTGGACGACCACGGCCACCTGGCGACCGCTCCGGTGCGCCTCTCTGCCGGGCCGCACCTGCTCGATCTGCTCCTGAGACCGGAGGAGACCGTACGGCTGCGCGCCCACATCGCGCTGGTCCGGGACCCGCTGCGCTACCGGCGGCCCGAGTGGATCGCCCCGGCCGGCCCCGCCCGGCCCGGCGCCCAGGTCGCACTCAGCACGACGATCGCTGTCGGGGACGTCCCGTCGAACGCCATTTTGCAGGTCGCGGCCGTGGAACCCTGCCGCGTGCTGGTCAACGGCGTGGAGGTGGGACGGCAGGGCGGCTTCGACCCGTACGCCGAGCACGCCGCCCCGCGCGTACGGCGATATGAGGTCGCGGCGGCGCTGCGGCCGGGGCCGAACGAACTCACCGTGGAGCTGACCGAACGCGACACGCCCGCGGCCGTCCTCGCCGACTGGGCCGTCGGTTCCCGTGCGGAGCCGTGGCGGGCGACGCGAGACGGAGAGCCGGTACCGGTCGCGCCACAGCGCCGGCAGTACGGCGATCCGGCGGCGCTGCACCTGTGGCGGCGTCCGCATCCGCTGCCGGAGACCGCCTGGCTGGAGGGAACCGACGCGGACGACTGCGTGATCCCGGTGATCTTCGCCGTGCCGCGCGCCGAGGCGGAACGGGTGGAATGGTTCCGCTTCGCGATCCCACCGGGCGCGACGCGCATGACGGTCCAGACCTGCGGGGAGACACACGTCTTCGTGGACGGTGCCGAATACCCGCTTGCCGACGACGCGTCAGTGGACCTGTCCGGCTCGGGTACCGGCGTACGGTGTGGGGCGCTGCGAGTCCGCACCCGACCGGGACACGAGGGCGGCGCCGCGTTGGCCGCACCGGTACGTTTCACCGTCGGTCCGGGCCGCATCGAACTGGGCGACTGGGAGGCCGCAGGTCTCGCGGAGTACAGCGGAGGAGTCCGTTACCGCCGCCGGATCGACCTGCCGGAAGCCGCGCCGGTGACCCTCGACCTGGGCCGCGTACGCGGAACGGCCGAGGTCACCGTGAACGGCCACCCGGCCGGCACCCGCGTCTGCTCCCCGTACCGCTTCGACCTGACGGACGCGGTCCAGCCGGGCGAGAACGAGATCGAGATCCTGGTGTACGGCACGCTGGCGCCCTACCTGGACGCGGTGAGCCCCACCCATTTCGTCTTCCCAGGCCAACGCGTGTCCGGCCTCTTCGGCCCGGTCCACCTTCTGGTCAGGCGCTGATCTCGAACTCCACAAGCTTGACCTCGACACACTCACCGTTCGGATCGCTCAAGGAGCTCTTGACCCAACCGTTCTCCATTGTCACAGCGCCTCCATGACCTTCTCAATCATCTGCCGAGATAGTCCGGTGGGCAAAGCCACCTGGCCAATGCGGTCGTAACGGTTCGCATAGGACTCTACCTCGGCGGTCGCCGGTACCAGCCGACCACCTCCCGGAGAATCGGTGTAAGCGACTGCTCCGGTGTCACCGGAGATGATGGAGAAGCTTCCGGAGAGGCCTGCGTATGCCCCGGTCGACTTGGGCACGACACGGATGTTGACGTTATCCCGCTCGGACATATCCAGAAGGTGCGCCAGTTGCCTGCGCATCACGTCACGTCCGCCGACCGGCCACTCCAGAACACTCTCGGTGGTTAACGCCCACAGGACCGGACACGACGGGTCATCAAGGATCGCCTGCCGCTGCATCCGTTCTTCCATGCGCTCCTCGACGTTGGGATTGTCTCCGGCCTTGATCACGGCGTAGGCGTACTCCGGAATCTGCAGGAGACCGGGGATCACGAGCGCCTGGAAGGTCTTGGCGACCTTGGCCCGCCTTTCGAGGTGGACGTACTGCTTGAGCCAGTTGGGGTCGTGGCCGAGTTGGGCGAAGTGGAGCAGGCGTAGGAAGTGGCCGCCGGTCTTGAAGCGGGCGTCCAGGAGTTTGGCCTCTTTGTCCGTGATTCGGCGGCGGTTCGCCTCGCAGTTGGAAAGATTTGTCGCACTCCGACCGATGATCCTTCCCATCGCCGATTGCGACAATCCGTACTTCTCCCGGTAGAAGCGCAGGTCGTGCGCCAGCCATGCCCACAGCGACGAGTCGGGGTCGATCGCGGGGTGCGGTGCCATAGGAGTCTCCCTGACTTTCCAAGGGCGCGGGAATCCTTACGCCCGTCGATGCGCAAGCTACAGACTTCCGTCATCAACGAATCGACGGATCGGGTTAGGTGGAATGGATGAATCAGGAATAGCACAGAAGCAAAAGTATCGTCTACCGCTACCGCCCCATCCCGTCGCCTCACGACAAGCCCACAAGGTGCTGGAATGGGCGCTTTCGGAGTGGTGTGTCCAGGGCCCTTGCGCCGACGACGCGCATATTGTGCTGAGCGAGTTGGTGACCAATGCGGTCATGCATTCCATGGACGTGTTCACACTCGCTCTTGATCTGCGCGAAAACCAAATAGTGATCGAAGTGTGGGACTGTACCGATGCGACACCTGACGTCACGCTGCCCGACGCCCTCGCGGTCAATGGTCGAGGGATGTTCCTGGTAGATGCGCTCTCAAAAGAATGGGGAGTCCGGCCCGCCGAACGGGGCGGCAAGACCGTATGGGCCACGATCCCCCGATGACCGGCCCGACCTGCTACTCACGCCGAAGGAGGTGGCGGCGATGTTCGGAATCTCGGTCCCGACACTGGCGACCTGGGCCCGGGATGGCGCGCTGCCGTACGTGCCGACCCCGGGCGGCCACCGCCGCTACCGCCGCGCGGACGTCCGCGCGCTGCTGGAGAAGAAGAACACCGCCGACCCCGCGCGTACGGAAATGGAGGAGGACGCGGTACGCCTGTACGAGCAGGGATGGTCGATCCGTCAGGTCGCCGAACGCTTCGAGTGCGGCTACGGCGCCATGCGCCGCATCCTGGCCCGCCACGGGGTCCTCAGATCGAGGAAGCAGGCTGCCGACGACAGGGAGGGACCTTCGTTGGGGACGTTCTCCTGACAGGAGAAAATTCCACTCACAGAAGAACACCGCCACCGAACCACCCCCGCCTCGCGGTCTTCAGGCCGAGGAGGCAGGCGAACGGAAGCGCGATCCCCGCGAAGGTCAGTCGGCGGTGCGGCGGCGGCGGGCGCGCTGGCGACAGGTCGGCCCGCAGTAGCGGGGCGGGCGCCCGGTGGGCCGGACCCGCAGCCGAGCGCCGCATTCCTCGCAGTACCTCACGTCGGAGGCGGCGGTTTCGTGACGCTGAAGGGACGTCGCGTCACGGAACGCCGCTTCTTTCGTGACGGCCGGAGTGCGCAGTCCGTCGAGCAGCAGCCGCACCAGCCGCGTGCCGCGTGCCCGGTCCCGGTGGGCCGCGCGCAGTGCGGCACCGCCGGCGATCAGCGCGGTCAGGTCGTCGACCCGCACGTCGGCGCGTACGGCACCGGCCTGTTTCGCGTTGGTCAGCAGGTCGTCCAGCGCCTCGCGGAACCGCCGCACCGCCGCGGTCAGCAGGGCGTGCGGCCAGCCGCGGTCGGCCGTGAGCGCGTCGCAGACACGTTGGCGGCCGGCCGTTTTCTCGATCACGTCGATGAGGAACCCGAACAGTGCGTCACCGGGCGTGGCGCGGGCGGGCCATCGGCCCGCGGCCGTCACCAGGCCTTCGAGGTGTTCGGCGAGCACCGCCTCGAGCAGGATCTCCTTGCTCGGGAAGTGCCGGTAGACGGTGCCGGCCCCGACCCCGGCACGCTGCGCGATCCGGCCGAGCGACGCCTCCAGCCCCTCCTCGGCGAACACGCGCATCGCGGTGCGCAGCACGACCTCCCGGTTGCGGCGGGCATCGGCCCGCCCGGCCGGCGCGGCGACGGGTACTGCTGCCATGTCACGTAACCCTTTTCGTGGCGGTGAAGCGGGTGGAGCATTCCGGATCGTGCCAGTATCCACCGACCCCGGAACGGACGCCATGACCGCTGTGAAACCGGCCGAATCCGACCACCCGATCGTCGTCACCGGCGCCACCGGCAAGCAGGGCGGCGCCACCGTACGGCGGCTGCTCGCCGAGGGGCGGCCGGTGCGCGCCCTGGTACGCGACACGACCGCACCCGCCGCTGCCGCCCTGGCCGAAGCCGGCGCCGAGCTCGTACGCGGTGACTTCGACGATCCGGCGAGCCTGCCGCCCGCGCTCGACGGCGCCGCCGCCCTGTTCGGCATCCCACCCGTGGCCTTCGGGCCGGCCGGGCCCGAGACCGACCTCGAAGTGGCCCGCGGCCGGGCGCTGATCGACGCGGCGGCCGCGGCAGGGATCGAGCAGGTGGTGTTCAGCACCGTCGCCTCGGCGTCGAGGGCGTCATTCGGCTCGGCGGGGAAGGCGCTGATCGAGGAGTACCTGCGCGACCACATCGCGCTGCCCACCGTGCTGCGCCCGGTCCGGTTCATGACCAACTATCTCGGCGTCGGGTCGAGGATCGACGGCATCTCCGGCGGCGTGCACCGGCACCTGTTCCCACCGCACGAGCCCATGCAGGTCATCGCGCTGGAGGACGTCGCCGAGTTCGCCGCGCTCGCGTTCGCCGATCCGCCCCGGTTCGCCGGACGGACCCTGGAACTCGCCGGTGACGAACCGACCCCGGTCGCGGCCGCCGCCGCGATCAGCGAGGCCACCGGCGTCCCGGTCCGGTACGAGCGGCTCAGCGACGACGAGGCCGCCGAGATCGGCCCGGAGGTCGCCGAGACCAGGAAGCGCTGGCAGGCCGGGCACCGCTGGCACGCCGACATCGAGGCACTACGCGTGATCCACCCGGGACTGCGCACCCTCACCGACTGGCTCACCGAGTCCGGCGCCGCCGCCCTCCGCGCCCATCTCAGCACCGCCTGACCCGGCAAAAGCATTCGAAGTCCCGCGGCTCCGCCGGTAGCCTCTCCGGTCGAACCCCCCGCCCGAAGGATCTTCGTTTGTCTCCTGATCCGGCCACCGTTCACCCGCTCCCGGCGCACGACCGTGTGGTGTTCCTCAAACCGCTGGTCACCTCACCGAAGATCGTCGTGGGTGAGTACACCTACTACGACGACCCCGAGGGCGCGACCCGCTTCGAAGACCGCAACGTGCTCTACGCCTACGGGCCGGAGCGCCTGATCATCGGCAGGTACTGCGCGATCGCGGCCGAGACCAGGTTCCTGATGGCCGGTGCCGACCATCCGGCGATGGGCGTGTCCACGTTCCCGTTCACGATGTTCGGCGGCGAGTGGACCGAGCGGACGCTCGACATCGTCACCGGCATGCCCAGCCGGGGCGACACCGTGGTCGGCAACGACGTCTGGTTCGGCTACCGGTCGACCGTCATGCCCGGCGTACGGATCGGGGACGGGGCGATCGTCGCGGCCGGGGCGGTGGTGACCGCGGACGTGCCGCCGTACACGATCGTCGGCGGCAACCCGGCCCGGCCGATCCGGCGGCGCTTCGACGACGCCGACATCGACCGGCTGCTCCGCGCCGCCTGGTGGGACTGGCCCGCCGACCTGGTCACCGAGCACGCCCGCACCATCATGGCCGGCTCCCCGGCCGACATCGAGCGCATCGCCGCCGAACACCACCCGGAGGAGACCCGATGACGTCCATCGAGGAGTACGACGTCGCCGGCGCCGACGACGGGCCGTACGCGATCACGACCGGCCCGGACGGCGCGCTGTGGTTCACGATGGTCCACAGCGGCCGGATCGGCCGGTTCGTCCCTGGCGGCGAGCCCGTGAGCCATCGGCTCGATCCGGCGTCCGGACCGACGATCATCGTCACCGGGCCGGACCGCGCGCTGTGGTTCACCGAGTACCAGGCACACCGCATCGGACGGATCACGACCGACGGCGCGGTCACCGAGTTCGAGCTACCGGCTCCGGACCGCGGGCCGTTCGGCATCGCCGCGGGACCGGACGACGCGCTGTGGTTCACCGAGACCACCGCCGACCGCATCGGCCGGATCACCACCGACGGCCAGGTCACCGAGTTCGCGCTCCCGGTCACCGGCGCCTTTCCCTCCGCGATCACCGCCGGCGCCGACGGCGGCATGTGGTTCACCCTCAACCAGGGCAACGCGATCGCCCGCATCGGCATGGACGCGGAGATCACCATCCACCCGCTGCCGACCGAGGCCGCCGGGCCGGTGGGCATCACCACGGGCGGGGACGGCGCGCTGTGGTTCGTGGAGATCGCCGCCGGCCAGATCGGCCGGATCGGCACCGACGGCGCGATCACCGAGTTTCCGCTGCCCGACCGGACCGCCCGGCCGCACGCCATCACCCCTGGCGACGACGGCCGGCAGTGGTTCACCGAGTGGGGCGCCAACCGTGTCGGCTCGATCACCCCGGACGGCACGATCGAGGTGCACGACCTGCCCACCCCGAACTCCGAACCGCACGGCATCACCCTCGGCCCGGACGGCGCGCTGTGGGCGGCACTCGAGATCGGCGCACTCGCCCGGCTGACCGGCTGACCGGCTGAGGCCTGATGCCACGTCCGGGCCGTCAGGCGAGGCGGTGGATGTCGCCATAGGCGCGGTAGAAACCGCCACGGCCGGACTCGCGCACCTCGCTGACGACGTAACGGGCACCGCGCTCACGGATCCCCTTCGGGAACTGCACCCGCCAGCTCCGGTCGAATCCCGGGGAGACCACGCGGACCCGAAGGTGGCCGTGCTCTTCGAAGCACTCCACGACGATGCCCCCGCTGCTGTCGTCAACGACGTCGACAGTGGTCGACGGGGTGAGCGTCTCGACCATGGCCGGTGCCTTGACGTCGACGACGTCGGGGACCGAGCCCCGCTCCGCCGACCTGATGGCCTCCTCACTCGCGTCGACGCAGGCCAGTGAGCCGTCCGTGGTCACGATGTACAGGCGCTGGTCGTGGTACTGCATGGAGTAGGCGGCGCCGCAGCCGGTGCCGAGCTTCCACAGGCGCGTGCCCGCCTCGTCGAAGCAGTAGATCGACGCCTGGTTGTCCCCGGCGAAGACGTAGCGGCCGTCCTGTGCGGTCGCGCAGGAGAAGACCGGTGCGTCGCAGTCGTAGGTCTGCTCCCTGCCACCGTCCTTGCGCAGCCGTACGACCGTCCGGGTGGCGGTGCCCGCGTAGACCGTCGATCGCTCCTGCCAGCCGAAGAGCACCGGCCCGGTGGACTGGTGCCACAGCTCGTTGCCGGTACGCCAGTCATAGCTGGTGACACCGCCGCTGTGACCGTGGTGAACGGCGGCGGCGTCACAGCGCACCATCCAGCCCGACGTCCCGCGGCCCTGCCGGCGCCACAGGAACTCGTCCTCGTGGTCGATCGCGACGACGCCACCGCCCGCGTCGGACACACCGAGGATGCCATCGTGGATGTCGAGCCAGTAGATGTCGATGTCCGGGGAGATCTGGTAGGCCAGCCTGGGCACCTTTCCGGACAGGTCATAGACGTTGCCGTCGTCGCAGCCCGCGTAGAGCCAGGCGTCGTCGGCGACGATGCACTTCACCCCGTCGGGCAGCCGGACCTGCTGCACCACCTGGGCGTCGTGCGTCAACGACGTGATCACACCGGCCTCGTTGCCCACCATGCACAGCCGGTCATCGATGAAGATCCCGAACGCCGCGGAGCCCGAGGCGTACCGCCACAGGACCGGAGCCCGTCGCGTCGCCGCGCGGCCGACCGGAGCCGACGCGCCACCGGCCTGGGCGCTCATGACCTGTCGCCGGGAAACGCTCCGCTTTTTCCGGGCTCCGCGTACGGCGGGGGTGTAGCCCTTACGTACCTTTTCCCCGATCTTCTTCGAGGCCATCTCCTTCGCCTTCGCCTCATCGGGGAACGTGCTGGCCTTCCGCTGCCCGGCGTCGCCGATTCGGCCGTACCGGATGGTCATCGTCGTGCCGTCGACCGTGACCTCGTAGAACTTGTGCGCTCTACCGCCCTCTTCGGAAAGTTCGAGATAGGTGGTCTCTTGGGTCGTTTCCACGGACATCGGACCTTCCAAAGGGGGCGGGAGACGAGGGCGCGAGAAGGCGAACAAGCGTCGCCTTTCAGATCGACATCCCAAACCGTACAAGCCGGGTACGACATTTACCTTCTGAAGTGCGGACCGACGATCGCGCCCGCGTCACCCACCTGGCCGAGCGTTCGCTCCGCTATTTCGCGGAAGGCGGTGACCAGGGGGTTGTGGTCATTGGCGTGGGTGACGACCACGACCTGACACGGGTCGATCCCCGTGATGGGAATGGTGGCGAGGTCGTCGCGTAGGGTGCTGCGCCGGTCGCCCGCGGGCAGAATGGCGATGGAATGGCCGCCCGCGACGAGTTCGAGCTTGTCCTCGAAGCTGTCGTCGGCGCTGGGACCGGCCGGTGCGGTGCCGCCGGGGCCTGGCCCGAGGGGCCGGGGCGTACTCCAGATCGTCGGTGTGCTGGTGCAGGCGACGAGCTCCTCGTCGGTGAGGTCGTCGATGCCGATGGACTCCTTGCCCGCCAGGCGGTGCGAAAGCGGCATGACGACGACCCGCGGCTCCTCGTAGAGCACGGTCACGCGAAGATGGTCCGCTTCGAACGGGAGCGGCAGCCGGGCGACGAGCACGTCCACCTGACGCTGCGGGAGGGCATGAGTGTCCTTCCAGTCCAGATGGCGGGTACGGACCTGGGCGTCGGGATGGCGACGGCGCAGCTCCCCCACCGCCGGAGTGACGACCAGGTCCGCGACGTACCCGATGGTGATCGCGCGCGGTGGCGCGGCGGCACGCGCGGTGAGCGCCGCCTGGTTCGCCGCCCGCAGCAGTGCCCGCGCCTGCGGCAGGAACGCCTGGCCCGCCTCGGTGAGGCGGCTGCCCTGCGGGGTGCGATCGAACAGGCGCACCCCCAGCTGGTCCTCCAGGCGCTGGATCTGACGGCTGAGGGACGGCTGAGCCACGTGCAGTGCGGCGGCCGCCCGGCCGAAGTTCAGGTGCTCCGCCACGACCGTGAAGTACCGCACCAGCCGCAGCTCGAGGTCCAGGCGGAGGTCGGGCCCCGCGGGTGGCGAGGGATCGTCGGGCACGCATCCAGCCTACGTCGTCATACGCCGGCCGCATGACGAGGTGCGGAACAGGTCTTGGACAGTGATCTTGGATTGTCATTGACTGTTTTGCATGGGCAAATACGAAGGAAAAAACATCGTTGTCACGGGCGGCAGCAGTGGCTTCGGTTTCACGACGGCGAAGCTTCTGGTGGACGGCGGAGCGCGCGTTCTGATCACCGGACGCAACGAGAGCGCGCTCGACTCCGCACGCGAACGGCTCGGCGAAAACGCCGTTTCCATCCGGAGCGACACCGCGTCACTTTCCGACATCGACGCTCTCGCCGATCACGCGAAAAGGGAATTCGGCACGCTCGACGCCCTTTTCGTGAACGCTGGCATCACCCGGTTCATGCCTTTCGAGGCGATGACCGAAGAGGTGTACGACGAGCTGTTCGCGATCAACACCAAGGGCGCCTACTTCACCGTGCAGAAGCTCGTCCCGCTGCTGAGTGAGGGCAGCGGCGTCGTCCTCACCACCTCGGTCGCGAACGTCAAGGGCATTCCGATGATCAGTGCCTACTCCGCCGGCAAGGCCGCCCTGCGTTCCATGACCCGTAGCCTCGCCCGCGAGCTGCTCCCCCGGAAGATCCGCGTCAACGCGATCAGTCCCGGCCCCATCGACACGGGAATCCTGGACAGGGCCATGCCGAAAGAGGCCGCCGAGCAGACCAAGGCGCAGATGACCGCGGACAACCCCATGCTGCGTTTCGGCGACCCCGAAGAGATCGCCAAGGCGGTCGAATTCCTGGCGTTCGACGCGACTTACACCACCGGCGCCGAGCTCGCCGTGGACGGAGGCGCCTCTCAGCTCTGAGCCCGGCCTGGACGCTCATTTCGTGAAACGAACGCGGAAAAGCGGAAGCCAGGCGAGACTCATGACGATGGCACCGGCCCACAGCGCCGTACGAGTGCCGGCGAATTCGCCGAGCAGACCGGCCAGTCCGGACCCCAGCGCGAGGGCGCCGAAGAGCAGGAATCGCATGGTGGCGTTCATCCGGCCGAGCAACGGGTCGGGCGTGATGCGCTGCCGGAAGCCCACCAGGATCACGTTGTTGACTCCCAGCTGCGTCATGGTCAGCAGCCACGCGCCCCCGGCGATCCACAGCGCGGGGCCGTGATCCACGAACGGGATGGCCAGTGACGCGGGGCCGAGCACGGCGCCGAGGATCCAGGGCGTACGGCCCGGCCCGAGGCGCCGTCCGACGGGTTCGGCGAGCCGGGCGCCGAGGAACAGCCCGATGCCGCCGGCGCCCAGATACGCGCCCAGCGTCCGGGCCGGCAGGTGCAGGTCCCGTACGAACAGGACCGGCAGCAGCGTCAGGATCAGCTGGAGGGACAGGTTGACCAGCGCGCCGGAGAGGGCGATCGCCCGCAGAAACGGCTGGCCTACGACGAACCGCAGGCCCTGGGCGATCTCCTGCCACAGACGGGCCGGGCCGCCGCGCGGCGACGCGGTCTCCCGGCGGCGGACCCGCCACAGACACGCCGCAGACCACAGAAAGCTCGCGGCGTCGACGCCGACCGCGACGGGCGCCGACAGGGCCTGCACCATGAGCCCGCCGAGACCGCGGCCGACGACGTCACTGACGGCGTCGGCGCTGACCAGAGCGGCGTTGGCGGCGGTCAGCCGGTCCCGGCCGACCACGTGCGGCAGGTAGCTCTGGGACGCCACGTCGAAGAAGACGGTGCCGACCCCGGTGAGGAACACGACGACGTCCAGCTGGAGCAGGGAGAGTTCGCCGGTCCACCAGGCGACCGGCACGGACCCGAGGAGGACCGTGCGGGCGAGATCGGCTGTGATCATGACCGGGCGTCGTCGCAGCCGGTCCACCCACGCGCCCGCCGGCAGGCCGACGAGCAGGAACGCCACCGTGCTCAGCGTCGCGAGGAGACCGACCTGCCCCGGCGAGGCGCGCAACGCCGACACCGCGACCAGCGGGATCGCGACGAAGCCGATCTGCGTGCCCAGCAGGCTCACCACGGCCGCGGCCAGGACCAGCCGGAACTCCGGCTGACCGCTCCCGCCCGCCACCGGGTCGGACTGGTCTGATGTCATGCGACCACCGTGCTGGGCGGCGCGGATCGTCTCGACTGATTTAGCCTGGACTGAATCGGAAGGGCGGTCACGATTGATCGAGCTCGGATTCACCGTCCCGGACCTCGCCCAGACCCGCTTCGCCGTCTCCCCGCTCTGGGAGGTGGTGGCCGCCGTACGGGTCCTCAAGAGCGCGGCCGAGCATCCGCTGCACCGGCCCTGGATCGAGCAGGTACGCCATCGCCTGGCAGGGCTGGACCTGCGGCCGCTGACGGAGCTGGTGCCGGTGCCGACGCGGGTCATCCCGGCGTTCGTCTGCCCGCCGCCCACCACCCCGATGCCCGACCTCGAGGTGGAACTCAGTGTCCTGCGTGCCACACCGGCGGAGGTGGTGCGGGACGAGCTGGACCAGTTACCCGGAGCGCGCGCCGCGCCGCTGTCCGGCCTCTACGCGAACCCGGCCGGCGGGCTGGACCGGCTGGCCGACGCGGTCAGAGCGTTCTGGGAAGGCGCCCTCGCGGCGTACTGGCCGCAAATTCTCACGCTCCTCGAAGACGACATCCGCTATCGCGCCCATCGGCTCGCCGAGGGCGGCGCCGGCCGGGTGTTCGCCGACCTCGACCCCGCCGTCGGCTGGGACGAGGACACCCTCCGCGTCGCACACCGGCACATCCGGGGCGCCAGGTCGCTGGGCGGACGCGGCCTGCTTCTCGTTCCCTCCGCGTTCATCTGGCCCCGCCTCTTCTCCGTCACGAGCCCGCCCTGGCAACCCACCCTGCGCTATCCCCCACGAGGGATCGCCACTCTCTGGCAGACCGACGTCCCCAACGTGCCCGAGGCCCTGGCCAAGGTCCTCGGCCATACCCGCGCGCTGCTCCTGTGCCGGCTCCACACTCCCGCCACCACCCAGGACCTGGCCCGGCGCACCGGTCTCACCGCGGGCGGCGTCTCACAACACCTCACCGCCCTACGCGCCGCCGGGTTCCTCGCCGCTCACCGCAGCGGCCGGTACGTGCTCTACCGCCGCACCGCCGTCACCGAAGCACTGCTCGCCGGCTGTTCAGGGAAGGGCCAGCCATTCGAGCCAGGGACCGCCCAGGAGCAGGTCGGCCATCCGGCGATAACCGCCGGCGCGGGGGTGAGCGCCGTCATTGGCCATGGCCTCGGTGGTCCAAGTTGAGTCGTGGGCGAGTTCTTCGGTGACCGCGACGAACGGCACCTCTCTCCGCAGGCACAGCCCCGCCATCTCGTCGGCGAGTTCCCGGGTGCGTCGCAGGTGGCCGGCGCCCGCGTCGACGACCGGCGGCGGGCCGACGACCAGCGCGGAGATCTCCTGGCTCCTGCTCTCCTCCAGCACCGCCGTGAGGTTCTCCAGGCAGCGCGCCGGGTCGACGCGGAGAGCTCCGTCCTCCTCGACCATGTCGTTGCTCCCGAAGGAGACGACCAGGCGGTTGTCGGCGTCGGGCTTCGTCCGGGGAAGGACCTCCCGCCGGCAACGGCGCAGGACGTCCTCGGACGTCTCCCGCCGGATCCCCAGGTTGAACGCCGTGACCTCGCCGGGAGTCCGCTGCAGCACCCTCCCGACCCAGCCCAGATATTCCGGATCCCCGATGCCCTGGACGAAAGAGTCACCGATGAAACAGATCCGTACGTCCTTCATCGGCCGGCCGGCCCCGACCAGATGATCGAAACGATCCGGAGAGCCGCCGCCGCGAGGCGCCGGTCGCCGTCGACGCGGGAACGTTCGGCCGCCTGTTCGGGCGTGATGCCGCGGGTGCACAGCCGCCAGGTCGTGTCGACGTCCAGTTCGAGCCGCGCGGCGGGCCGGGGATGCGGTCCGCGTCGCAGCCGCCAGCGGTCCGGGCCGCGCGTACAGGTCCAGTCTCCGCCGCCGGGTCCGGTGACGGTCAGCTGGAAGCCGGTGCCCTGCGGCGCGGCCACGTCGCGCAGCGTGTACGGCAGGCCCCGCAGGAAGGTGTCGATGACCGGACCGACGTAGTGCGGGTCGGTGAGCCCGGGCCGGCCGGTGGCCTCGCAGATCTGCTGCTGGTGCGTCCAGAACTCGGTGTACTCGCGGGCGACGTCCAGCCAGTACGGGTGCGGCTCGGGCCCGGCCCAGCGCACCGGGCCGCCCAAGGCGTCCAGGTCGACGGTCCGCCAGAACGCGATGATCTGGTCCGCGACGGCCGCCAGCAGCTCGACGAGCAACGGAGGGCTGATGCGGCGTGCGGCGTCGACCCACGCGTCGTTGATGCGGTCGAGGAAGACGGGGAACGCCTCGCCGTCTCGTGGATGCAGCGCGTGGAAGCCGTCACGGTGGATGGACAGGCGGCCGACGTGGTCGCCGAGCACGTGCGCGGCGACGTCTTTGACGCTCCAGCCGGGACAGACCGTCGGCCGGTCCCACTCGTCGCCGTCGAGCCGTCGCAGCAGATCGATGAACGCGGCCTGCTGCTCGGCGAACACGGGCCGGAGGTCGACGGGCGGTCCCAGCCACGAGGTGTCGGTCATCGCTTCTCCTGGATGTCTCGCCTGACGGGGAACGCGTCGCGGCCAGGGCGCGTCCGTCTGAGCATGGCCGCATACGCGCATCCTTCGCCGCATCCTGCCGCGTCCGACCTCCGCCCGCGACGCCTTTGGTACGTGGTCGCGGCGCTGATCCTGGTGGCCGGCCTGGCGACCGCCGCTGTGATCTTCTTCAGGCTGGTCTCCGGGGCGGGGCCGGCGCGGACCTTCGGCCCCGGTGAGACGGTGACCGTTCACCTGAACAAGGACCCGCGGCCCGGCTTCTACGTCACCGACGCGGGCTCCCCCGACGACCGGTGTTACGCCCGCGACTCGGCCGGACGAGGGTTCGCGGCCGAGCCGATCTCCGGCACCGCCACCATCACCGAGAACGGCACCCGCTGGCACGTCCTGTCGCACTTGCGCCTGCCGGCCGACGGCACCTACCAGGTCGGCTGCGCCCCCACCTCCGCCAGCGCCGGTGTGCGATACGGCATCGGCACCCCACCTGGCGCGGGCCGGATGGTGGGAGACATCTTCGCCGTGATCCTGATCCCGATGGCCGCGTTCGCGGCCGCCATCGTGATCATCATCGTCGTCACCGTACGGCGCTCCTCACATCGCCGCCGCCTGACCCCGCCGCCCAGGCCGTTCTGAACTCCGCCCGGAGAAAGCGCGAGGCGGGCGCGGTGGTCGATCCACCGTGCCCGCCCCGGGTTCGGGCGATCGAGCGCGTCAGCCGAGGCCGGCCTTGCTCAGCCAGTCCTTCGCGACGGTGTCCGCGTCGTCCTTGTCGGAGACCACGCGCGTCATCATGGCGAGCAGGTCCTGAGTGGTCAGCTTGGCCGAGACGGCGTTGAGCGCGGCCTGGGCGTTCGCGTCGACACCGGACTTGTAGACGAGCGGCGTGACGTTCTGCGCGCTGAAGACGTTCTGCGGGTCCTGGAGCACCACGAACTTGTTCGCCGAGATCGTCGGGTCGGTGGTGAACAGGTCGGCCGCCTGGATCGTGTTGTTCTTCAGCAGCTTGACCAGCGTGGTCTGGGCGTTGGCGTCGAACGGCTGGAACTTCTTGAACTTCAGGCCGTACTTCTTCTCCAGCCCGACCAGGCCCTGCTCACGGGTCTTGAACTCCGACGGGCCGCCGATCGTCACCTGGCCGGCCGCCGACTTGAGGTCGGCGATCGACTTGAGGTTGTACTTCTGCGCGGTCTGCGGGTTGACCGTCACCGAGTCCTTGTCCTCGGCCTGGGAGGAGTCGAGGATCGCCAGGGTCGCGGGGAGCTTGGCCTTGAGGGCGGCGTTGACGTCGGCGGTCGTCACGGCGGTGCTGGTCTTGTCGACCGAGGTCGTCAGCAGGGCGCCGTTGTACTCCGGCATCACGGTGATGGCGCCGGACTTGACCTGGTCGTAGTAGACCTCGCGGCTGCCGATGTTGAACTTCCTGGTGACCTTGACGCCCTTGGCCTCCAGCGCCTGGGCGTACAGCTCACCGAGGAGCTGGCTCTCGGGGAAGTTCGCCGAGCCGACGACGACGTTGGCGCCGCCGGCGGGCTTCTGGTTCAGGGGGTTGTCGCTGCCGCCCTTGTCGCTGCTGCCGCCGCAGGCGCTGAGGGCCAGCGCGGCGACGACGCCGAGGACGGCGCCACGGACTATCCGGATCATTTTCTGTCTTCCTCTTCTCATCCGAGGTCTTACGAGGTGCGGGACGAACCGCGCAGGCCCGGGGACACGAGCGCTCTCCGGAGTCCGATGAACGCGACCTGCACAATGACGGCCAGGAGCACAACCAGTACTGAACCACCCACCACTGACGGATAGTCCTTACGGGAGAGCCCGTCGACGATGTAGCGGCCGAGGCCGCCGATGCCCGCGTACGCCGCGATGGTCGCCGTGGCGACGACCTGGATCGCCGCCGTGCGCAGGCCCAGGAGGATGAGCGGCATGGCGACCGGGATCTCGGCCTTGAGCAGGACGCCGGGGCCCTTCATGCCCATCCCCTCGGCGGCGTCCTTGATGTCGGCGTCGACGCCGCGGATGCCCTCGTACGTGTTGACGAGGATCGGCGGCATGGCGAGCGCGATCAGCGGAATGATCACCGGGGTGAGGCCGATCGAGGTGACGGTCACCACCAGCAGGAGCAGGCCCAGCGTGGGCACGGCGCGCGCGAGGTTGGCGAAGCTGACGACGAGGAAGCCGCCTCGGCCGGTGTGGCCGACGAGCGCGCCGAGCGGCAGGGCGATCACGGCGGCGATGACCAGGGCGAGCGCGCTGTAGCCGAGGTGTTCGAGCAGGCGGTGGGGGATGCCGTCGGAGCCGCTCCAGTGCGCGGAGGCGGTGAGCCAGTTCCAGGCGGCGTTGATCTGGTCGGTGAGGTTCATCCGTTGCTCCTCCGGGTGCGCGCCCAGGGGGTGAGCAGGCGTTGTGCCGTCACGAGAACGCCGTCGCTGAACAGCGCCAGCACGATGATCAGCACGCAGGAGACGATGATCGGGGTGGTGAAGTCGCGGGAGTAACCGTCGATGAACAGCTGCCCGAGCCCGCCGTTGCCGATCAGCACGCCGACGCTGACGAGGCTGATCGAGGCGACCGCCGCGACCCGCGCGCCGGCGATGATCACCGGCACCGCGATCGGGAGTTCGACCTGAACGAGCCGCCGGAGCGTGCCGAAGCCCATCGCGGTGGCCGCCTGCCGTACGGGCTCGGGGACCGACCGCAGCCCGTCCACGACGTTCGGCACCAGGACCGACAGGGAGAACAGCGTCAGCGGGAGGATGATCGTGAAGTCCGCCTGGCCGCCGCTGCCGATGCCGAAGTACGGGATGAACAGCATGAACAGGGCGAGCGACGGGATGCCGTAGAACACGTTGGCGACACCGAGCGTCGGCGGGTAGAGCCAGCGCCAGCGCACGCACATGATGCCGAGCGGGATCGCGACGATGAGGCCGAACAGGATGGGCAGCAGCGCGAGCTTCAGGTGGTGGAGCGTCAGGGTCGTCAGCTCGTCACTGTGGTCGCCGATCCAGTTCCAGCGGATCAGCGGCTCGCCGTCGGCGGCGAGTACGCTCATCGCTCCGCCGCCTCGACGTCGTCCTCGATCTCCGGCTGAGCGGGCTCCTCGGTGGCGTCCAGCTCGCGGTTGAAGCGCAGCCGCTTGAGGCCCTTCTCGCCGCCGAGGAACTCGGTGACGAAGCCCTCGGCCGGGTTGGTCAGCAGCTCGTCGGGGGTGGCGTGCTGGGCCAGGACGCCACCGACCTGGAAGACCGCGATGCGGTGCCCGAGCTTGACCGCCTCGTCGATGTCGTGCGTGACGAAGGCGATCGTCTTGCGCACCTCGGACTGGAGGCGCAGGAACTCATCCTGCAGGCTGTTGCGCACGATCGGGTCGACCGCGCTGAACGGCTCGTCCATCAGCATGACCGGGGGGTCGGCGGCGAGCGCCCGCGCGACGCCGACGCGCTGCTGCTGCCCGCCGGAGAGCTGGAACGGATAGCGCTTGGCCATCTTGGTGTCCAGGCCCACGCGCTCCATCAACTCCAGGGCGGTGGCACGCGCCTTCTTCTTGTCCCAGCCGAGGAGGTACGGCACGGTCGCGATGTTGTCGATGATCGTCCGGTGCGGGAACAACCCCGCGTGCTGGATCACGTAACCGATGCCGCGACGCAAGTCGGAAGCATCCTTTTTGCGGATATCCTCCCCATCGATGCTGATGGTGCCCGCGGTGGGCTCGATCATCCGGTTGATCATCCGTAGCGACGTGGTCTTGCCGCAGCCGGACGGGCCGACGAACACGGTGATCTGTCCGGAGGGGATCTCCAGGGTCAGATCGTCAACGGCCACGGTGCCGTCCGGGTATCGCTTGGTGACGCCGTCAAACCTGATCAAGAGTGACTCTCTCCCTAGAGGCGGCCCTATAGTCCGGGACGACCGCGACTCGTTTCCAAGTTAAGAGGTCAAGATAGTGGAATTCGTTCCCTCTATGCCGGTCCGGCCATGAGTCAAACGGCCATAGCGGTCAACGGTAGCGGGTTGAACTGCGACGTTGTTAGCGCTGTAGCCCGAGACGGCGCCTTCGTTACCGTTACTCCACAAGCGGTGGAGAATGCGCGGCAAGCGTGGGAGGTCGTACGCGAGGTCGCCTCTCGGCGGCCAGTGTACGGGCGGACCACCGGAGTGGGCGCCAACCGCGACGTCACGATCGAGGACGACGACACCCATGGCCTGCGGCTGCTGCGGAGCCACTCCGGCGGCGCAGGCCCCCTGATGTCGGCCGAGAACGTCCGCGCGATGCTCGTCGTGCGTCTCAACCAGATCGCCGCGGGCGGCTCCGGGGTCGACCCGGACGTGCTCGGCGCCCTCGCGGACGTGATCAACCGCTGGCTCATCCCCCCGATCCCAGCGTACGGGGCGATCGGCACCGGCGACCTGACCGCCCTCGCGTCCACCGCCCTGTGCCTGATCGGCGAACGCCCCTGGCAGGGCGGCGCGTCCACCGCGCGCTTCCCGTTGCGTCCCGCCGACGCGCTCGCCTTCATCAGCTCCAACGCCGCGACGCTGGGCGAGGCCGCGCTGGCGTGCCGGGACGTGCTCGAACTGCTGCGGGCGTCGATCCCGGTCACCGGCCTGGCGCTGCTCGCCGTACGCGGGTCGGCGGAGCCGTACGCGGCGGCGGTGCACGAGAAGTGCCCGCATCCGGGCCGCCGCCGGGTCGCCGACACCGTACGGGGGCTGCTCGACGACGTCGAACTCGTCCCGTCACGCATCCAGGACCCGTACGGCTACCGGGCGTTCCCGCAGGTCCACGGGCCGGCCGTGGACGCGGCGGAGAACGCCGAGACGATCGTCACGCGGGAGATCAACGCGTCGTCGGAGAACCCGTTCGTGGACGTCGCGGGCCGTACGGTGTGGCACAACGGCAGCTTCCACACCGCGTACGTCGGCCTGAGCCTGGACTCCGTACGGGCCGCGATGTTCCAGACGGCGGCGCTGTCGGCGGCGCGCCTGGGAACACTGGTCGAACCGGCCTTCACCGGCCTCGCGCCGTTCCAGGCCGCTCCGGGCGAACCGGGCTCCGGCATCATGATCCTGGAGTACGTCGCCCACTCGGCGATCGCCGACATCCGGCGCCTGGCGACCCCGTCGGCGCTGGGCAACGCGGTGCTGTCGCGCGGCGTGGAGGAGCACGCGGGCTTCTCCACCCAGTCGGCACGGGCGACGACGGAGGCGATCGGGGCGTACCGGACCGTCCTCGCATGCGAACTCGTCGCGGCCGTACGGGCCCTGCGCATGCAGGACCGCATGCCGCCGGGCCGCCTGGGCGAGGTCTTCGCCTCGGCCGCGGCCGTACTGGACCCGCAGGTGGAGGACCGCCCCCTGGACGGCGACATCTCCACCGCCACCGACCTGCTCCCTCGCCTCGCCGCGTACGGGGTGTACTGACGCGTCAGCGTTCGTTCGCGACCGTGCGGTTTCCTGCGATGTTCCGGATCTTTCGCGTCCTGCCCGTTTCGGCGAGCAGGGCGAGTACGGGCGGGGACGTCGATTCGGTCGCGAGCTTGCGTTGCATCCAGTCCGTGACTCCGGCCAACTCGGCGGCGGCCGGAGCACGGCCGGCCATGACGGCCAGGTAGACCGTCCAGTCGTGGACGCGACGGTGCAGGAACTCCCGATGCCCGTCCGCGAGCCGGTCTACTTCCGGCATCAGCCCGGCCGCCCAGTGCCGGAATTCGGCCGCGTCACCCGTCTTCATGGCGATGTCGTCCACGAGGGCGACCACCGCCGTCTTGGCCACCGACCCGGCCGGGTCGCGCAGAATCGCTGACACTACCTCGCGGTCATCGTCACGCCGCCGCGCTGCGGCGACCACCGCGACGACCCGGAGATACGCGGAGCACCGCACGTGCTCGTCCGCGACGGCCTCGTCGAGGTCCACGTCGGCGATGCCGGCGTGGGCGAGCAGTGCGGTCAGGTCGGCGTGCAGGGTCATCGTGTTCGACCGGTCAGCCGGCCACCGGCAGGCGCAGCGTCTCCCGGTGCGCCCGGGCCGTGGCCATCAGGCCGTCGAGCGCGTCGCGGGTACGGCTGAGCTCGGCGATGTGCGCGGAGAGCCGGTCGCGCTCCTGCGCCATCCGCTCCAGGGCGGCGTCGGAGTTCTCCTCGCTGGGCGCGTCGACGCAGGGCAGGAGCTCGACGATGGTGCGGCTGGACAGGCCCGCGGTGTACAGGCGCTGGATGAACGTGACCCGCTCGACGTCGTCGTCGGTGTAGTGCCGCTGTCCGCTGGCGCTGCGGGTGCTGGCGAGCAGCCCCTGCTCCTCGTAGTAGCGCAGGGACCGGATGCTGGCTCCGGTCCGTGCCGCGAGTTCGCCGATGCGCACGTCACCCTCCCCGATGTGACCTGGGACACAAGACTTGCCTCTGACATTGATGTGAGCTTTTAGCGTAGCCGCCGTACGCGACATCCACGACGCCTGGAGGATGACATGACGACCCTTTTCGACGGCTACCGGCTCCGCGACCTGGCGCTGCCCAACCGGGTGGTGATGGCGCCGATGACGCGGGTCCGGGCCGCCGCCGGCGGTCTGGCGACGCCGTCGATGGCGGCCTACTACGCGCAGCGGGCGACGGCCGGGCTGATCATCTCCGAGGGCGTGCAGCCGAGCCTGGTCGGGCAGTCCAACCCGGGCACGCCGGGACTGCACACCGATGAGCAGGTCGCCGCGTGGCGGCCCGTGACAGCCGCCGTGCACGCCAACGGCGGGCGGATCTTCGCCCAGATCATGCACGGTGGACGGGTCTCGCACCCCGACACCATCGGTACGCGGCCGGTCGGGCCCTCGGCCGTCCCCGCGGTCGGCGACGTGTTCACCCCCGCCGGCCCCCGGCCCGCGCCGACGCCGCGCGCCCTGGAGACCGCCGAGGTGCCCGAGCACGCCGCGTCGTACGCCCGGGCCGCCCGCCGCGCCGTCGAGGCCGGCTTCGACGGCGTGGAGCTGCACGGCGCCAACGGCTACCTGATCTCGCAGTTCCTCTCGTCGAACGCCAACCTGCGCACGGACCGGTACGGAGGATCGGTGGCCGGCCGGATCCGGTTCGCCGTCGAGGCGGTGTCCGCGACCGTCGACGCCGTCGGCGGGGCCCGGACCGGGATCCGCCTCTCCCCGGGCGGGACGTTCTGGGGCGTGGAGGAGACCAGGGTTCCCGAGCTGTACGGCGCGCTGCTGACCGAACTGGCCCGCCTCGACCTGGCCTACATCCACCTCGAGGCCACCGCGGAGGAGGAGGTGCTGGTGGACCTGCGCCGCGCGTGGCCGGGCACGCTGATCATGAACCCGGTGCCGCCGATGGGCGCGAAGCAGACCGGCCGGACCGACGCCGACCACTGGCTCGGGCTGGGCGCCGAGCTCATCAGCTTCGGCCGCGGCTTCCTCGCCAACCCCGACCTGGTCGAACGGCTCCGTACCGGCCTCCCGCTCGCCCCCGTCGACGAGGCCACGTACTACCAGGGCGGCGACGCGGGCTACCTGACCTACTCGGCGTATCAGTACACCGCCTGATCCGGGGGCAGGATCCGGCACAGCGCTTCCCGCGCGGGTCCGTAGCCGTGGTCGGGCGGGCGGCGTAGCCGACGACCAGGCAATCCATGGCGGGGATGGTGGCGGCCGGATGACGGAAGTCGGCGAGTCCGTCCAGGGCGACGGACCGCCGGGCGGCGGCCGCGACGGCGGAGGGCTCGGTTCCGGGAGGCAGGCGCAGGACCGCGTGCAGCCCGGCCGCGATGCCGGTGGGGGCGATGTGCGGGGCTCGGGCGGTGAGGGTGGCGACGAGGCGGTCACGGCGGTCGCGGTACCGCTGCCGCATGCGGCGGATGTGCCGGTCGTAGTGGCCCGAGCCGATGAAGTCGGCGAGGGTGGGCTGCCCCCGTACTCCCCTGACCTCCAGACCTTTGAATTACTTCAAAAACCGAGGTTTCCTGGTGGAACTGGTCGAAACCGCGAACGCATGCGCCGACCTGGACTCGATGGCACCGCTACGACCGGTGATCGACGCGTGGAAGGACACCGCCTTGATCCACGCGGATCCCGAGCTACGCGACCAGCTCAAGCGAAGAAGACCGAGTAACCGGCTGTAACCCACCTACTCGGCGGGTTACAGCCAGCCGTTGCGTTCGGCGATGCGGACGGCTTCGGCGCGGGTGGTGGCGTTGGTCTTGGTGATGGCGGCGGAGAGGTGGTTGCGGACGGTGCCGCCCGACAGGTGGAGGGCGGCGGCGATGTCCGCGACCGTGGCGCCCTCGGAGGCTGCCTGGAGGACCTCGCGTTCGCGTTCGGTGAGGGGGTTCGGGCCGCTGGTGCGGGACTGGGCGGCCAGGACCGGGTCGACGACGCGCAGACCGGAGTGGACCCGGCGGATCGCGTCGGCCAGGTGCTCGGGCGGGGCGTCCTTGACCACGAAACCGGCGGCGCCGGCGGCCATGGCGCGGGTGTAGTAGCCGGGACGGCCGAACGTCGTGCACATCACGACGCGGCAGGTCGGCAGGGCGTCCCGCAGCGCGGCGGCCACGGTGAGGCCGTCGGTGCCGGGCATCTGCACGTCGAGCAGTGCCACGTCCGGCCGGGTCCGCCGGGCGGCGGGCAGCACCTCCTCGCCGGTTCCCACGTCGGCGACCACCTCGATGTCCCGCTCCAGGCCGAGCATCGCGGCCATCGCGCCCCGGACCAGCGCCTGGTCGTCCGCGAGCAGTACGCGGATCACGGCTCGACCGCCACGGCCGCGAGGCGGAAGCCGCCGTCCGGGAGCGGGCCGGCCTCGATGCGGGCGCCGGCGGCGGCCAGGCGTTCGGCGAGGCCGGTGAGGCCGATGCCCGGCTGGGCCGGGGCGGCCGGAGGGCCGTCATCGCGGATCTCGATGGACGTCGGGGTCATGCGGACCTCGCAGGTGGTGGCGCCGCTGTGGCGGATCACGTTGGTGACGCCTTCGCGGAGTACGTGGGCGAAGGGTTCACGCAGGTCCACGCGTACGTCGTCGGCGGATCGCGGCAGGCGCGCGCCGATGCCCGCGCCGCGCAGGGCGGACCGGGCGCCGGCCAGTTCGGCGGTCAGCGAGGCCCGGCGGTACCCGGACACGGTCGCGCGGATCTCGTCCAGCGTCTCCCGGGACAGCCGCTCGGCGTCGTGGATCTCGGCGACGGCCCGCGCCCGGTCCGCGCCGCTCTCCAGCACGCGCCGCGCCAGGCTCGTCTTGACGGTGATCGTGGTGAGGCTGTGCCCGAGCACGTCGTGCAGGTCGCGGGCCACGCGGGCGCGTTCGGCGGCCACGCTCAGCGTGGCGATCTCGTCGCGGGCGGCGCGCAACTCGGCGACCGTACGGCTGAGCTGGTTGATGCCGGTCAGCACGTACGCGACGAACATGAGCAGCAGGGCGACGTCCCAGCGCGGCGCGCCGCGAACCCACCAGCTCAGCGCCACCTCGACGACCGCGGCCACGGTGCCGATGACGCGGGTCCACAGCGGCGGGAGCAGCATGACCGAGGCGATGATCGGGTACGCCAGCACCGCGAGTGCGCGTGGATCCCCGGCGAGCACCGCGAACGCGGACCCGGCCAGGTACAGGCCGGTGAGGGCGGCGATTCGCGCGGGCGGGCGCAGGCGCGGCCCGGCGTACACGGCCGCCAGGAATCCGGCGCCGACCAGCACGCCGTCGGCCGTCATCAGGGCACGGTGCGGGGCGTGTCCGTACCGCGCTCCGGCCGCCGCCGTCGCCAGCCCGATCAGCGCCACCACCGGCCCGAGTGCCCGCCGGATCGGCCGCCGCCACCGGGGCGAACCCGCGTACGTCGGCCACGCGGTCGCGTCCGGCCCGTCCTGCATGGCGATGAGTGTACGTAGCCCCCACCCGCCGGCCACGCTAACGCCGTCGTGCGTCACCGGGCCAGGACCCGGTCGAGGTACGCGGCGCGTTCGGGGCCGGAGGTGCGCGCGACCAGGCCGATGTAGCCGTCCGGGCGGATCAGGACGGTGGTGCCCGGGCGGACGCCGAACGCGCCGCGGGCCGTACCGTCGGGGTCGTCGTAGGTGTCCGGCGTCGCGCCGCCGGCGGTCTCCACCCGGACCCGTCGCTCCGGGTCGAAGGACAACGTGGTGAAGCCGGGAGCCCGGTAGAGGTCGTACAGGTGGATCCGGTCGCCCCGGGGCGTGGTGAGGACGCCGTCGGGGGCCGGGTCGCCGGCCCGGACGCGGCCGCGGCGGATCGCCTGCACGCTGAGCGGCCCATCGTGGTACGTCGGATGGTCGTCGCGGCCGTCGGAGCGCATGCGGGACAGGAGAGCGCCGATCACGAGGCGCAGCACCGGACGCAGGACGCGGGGCGGGGTGACGGCCGAGGAGAGGCCGCGGTCGCTGGCGTCCAGGGCCGCCTTCCCGGCGGGCCGGCGTTCGGCCTCATAGGTGTCCAGCAGCCCGGGCGCGGCCCGGCCCTGTACGGCCAGGGCGAGCTTCCAGCCGAGGTTGTAGGCGTCTTGGACGCCGGTGTTCATGCCGTACGCCCCGAACGGGCTGTGCACGTGCGCGGCGTCGCCGGCCAGAAAGGCCCGGCCGGAGCGGTACCGGTCGGCGAGCCGCAGGTTGTACCGCCACACCGACAGCCAGGCCGGCGTGCCGAGCCGGATGTCGTCGCGGCCGCTGTGTTCGGCGACCAGCCGGGTCAGCTCCTCGACGGACGGCTCCACGGCCTGCCCGGGCGCGATCGACACGACGACCTGGCTCGTCGCGGCACCGGGCCAGGGCCGTACCGCCATCATCCGCCGCTCCCCCAGCCACAGGTGCACGGCGTCGCGGGGTTCCAGGCCCCGCACCTCGACGTCGGCCAGCAGCGCCCGCGTGTCCTCCTCCGTACGGCCGGGGAAGCCGATGCCGAGTAGTTTCCGCACCGTGCTGCCCCCGCCGTCGCAGCCGACCAGGTACGCGGTGCGCAGTGTCCGCTCCTCCCCGTCCGCGGCGATCGTGGCGGTGACGCCGTCCGCGTCCTGGTCCAGGCCGGCGAGGCTCGCGCCGAAGCACACCTTCTCGCCCAGCTCGGCGAGCCGGGCGCGCAGGATGGCCTCGGTGCGCCACTGGGGCAGCGAGACCGAGTCGGGGTACGGCGTGTCCGCGGTCGGCGTCGCCGGCTCGCGGCGGCCGGTGTGGATCGGGTCGGTGCCGAGGTAGACCCGCAGGTGACCGTCGGCCCGGGCCGCCTCGAGGACGGTGCCGGCGATGTCGAGCGCGTCGAACACCGCCAGCGTGCGGGGCTTGACGCCGAACCCGCGTGATCCCTCCTGCGGGCCGGGCGACCGGTCGATGATCCGGCAGGTCACACCGCGCCGCAGCAGGTCGCACGCCAGGGTGAGCCCGGTCGGCCCGGCTCCGACGATCAGGACGTCGGCCTCCGCGCTCATCGGAGGGCCACCTGGCGCCGCACCAGGCGCGCGTACCCGATGCTGCCCAGCACCCCCAGGCCGATCGCGGCGAACTGCAGCGCGTGGGACAGGCCGACCATGACGTCCACCGGCAGGCTGTAGACGAGCACGATGCGCACGAGCGCCTCACCGAGCAGGATGACGCCCCACATGAGGGAGAGCACGACGAGCCGGCTCCGGTAGCGCGGGTCGTTGCGCCACCGCTCGTCGGCCTCGGCCTGCCGGGCTTCGGGCAGTATCCGCCTGGCCATCGCGAACATCAGCGGCCGTCCGAAGAGACAGCTGCCGAGGAAGGCCAGGCCGGCGACGCCGGTCGTGACGGAGTCCTTGGCGAGCGCCACGCGGGGGTCGCCGGTGACCAGCGTCAGCACCAGCCCGAGGCCGAACATGACGCCCATCAGCGCGGCCAGCCCGTCGAGCCGCCGGTCGCGGGCGGCGACGAACAGGATCCGGCCGAGTGAGACGGCCGTGGCCGCGGCGAAGGAGAGCAGAGAGGAGGCGCCGAGCAGGTGCAGCGCGTAGTAGACGAGGAGGGGAGCGCCGATCTCCCAGATCAGCGTGCGGACGAGGTTGCGGTGATCTCGCTTGTCGGTCATGGACCGAGCGTCGCGCCGCACGGGCCGCGGCACCCACGACAGATGTCATGGTTCGCCGAGAAAGCTAGGGCCTGTCTCGAAGTCCCCGTCCGTAGCGAGCGGTGTCCAGGCGGCGCGTCGCAAGGCGGAGGAGGGAGTCAGCCTGGTGTTGGCTGGCGACCGACGACAACGCGGCGAGGCGGCGCCTGGGCGCCGCGCAGTAGGACAGCGGGGCTTCGAGACAGGCCCTAAGAGCCGACGCGAACGGGGCCGGTGGACTCGCGTTCGAGCAGGCTCGGCTCGCAGACGATGCGTCGGCGGCGGGGCTTGCCGTCGATGGCGCCGATCATCACCCGGACGGACGAGTGGACGATGCCCTCGATGTCCCAGTCGACGCTCGTCAGCGGCGGAGTGAGCAGCGCCGACATCGGGTGGTTGTCGAAGCCCGCCACCGAGACGTCGCCCGGGACGGCCAGGCCCAGCTCGCGGGTTGCCGCGTAGACGCCGTAGCCGATCGAGTCGGAGAAGCAGAACACCGCGGTCGGCCGGGGGCTGCGGCCCAGGACGTCGAGGGCGACGTCGGTCGCCGCGCCCAGCGCCTGCGGCGAGGGGACCACGTCGACCTTGACGCCCAGCCGCTCGGCCTCGGCGTTGACGTGCACGTCGGCCGGGCGGTCGGGGGTGCGGGCCATCGTCGGGGTGAGCACCGCGATGTGCCGGTGGCCGAGGGCGTGCAGGTGCTCCAGGGCCGCGGTGACCCCGGCGCGGTTGTCGAAGACGACCTCGCCGTAGGCGTGGGCGCCGGGCAGCGAGTCGCCGATCGACACGATCGGCAGGCTCTCGCCCAGCTCGGCCCACAGCGCCGCCGACGGGTCGAGCGGCTGGACGATCAGCCCGTCGACCCGCTGGTCGCGCAGCTGCCGGGCGAGCATCAGCTCGCGCTCGGGGTCGCCCGCGGCGTCGAGGATGATGGCGTAACGGTCGCGGGCGAACAGCGCCCGGCCGATGCCCACCGCCAGCGCCTGCTGCCACAGGTCCTCCAGGGAACCGCAGAGCAGGCCCACCATGCCGCTGCGACCGCTGGCGAGCGCCCGCGCGATCGGGTGGGCCTCGTAGCCGAGCTCCTCGGCGGCGCGGCGGACCCGCTCCTGCGTCTCCTCCGACGTCTGGATGCCACGCAGCGCGTAGGACACGGCGGCCGGCGAAAGCCCGGTCGCCTTGGCCACCTCACGGATGGTCGCGCGCTTCCGCTGCTGCGTCACGCTCCAACCCTATAGAGCGGGCC
Source organism: Actinoallomurus sp. CA-142502 (assembly GCF_050936355.1). Classification (NCBI taxonomy): domain Bacteria; kingdom Bacillati; phylum Actinomycetota; class Actinomycetes; order Streptosporangiales; family Thermomonosporaceae; genus Actinoallomurus; species Actinoallomurus sp. CA-142502. The sequence continues at coordinate 2,928,145 of NZ_JBNJMY010000001.1, read as the reverse complement.
GGACAAGACTGAGGACGAAATCACCGTCCTGGTCGGTCCACCATCGGTCAATTCGCAGACCCGCCGTCGTCGCCGCCTCCTCGAAGCGCTCCCGGCGGAACTTGGCGGAGATCTCCGTGCGCATCTCCTCCCCCGCCGCGAACTCCACGACCAGGTCCAGCGCGCCGACCCGTACGGTCTGGGCCCGGGTCGAGCGCAGCCGCATCTCGATCCGCTCCTCGGCGCCGTCCCAGATCGCGACGTGCTCGAAGCGCGACACGACGAAGTCGGCGTCGAGCTCGCGGTTGATCACTCGCAGCACGTTGCGGTTGAACTCCGCCGTCACCCCGCGCGCGTCGTCGTAGGCCCGTACGAGCCGATGCGGCGCCTTGACGAGGTCGGCGCCGATCAGCAGCGCGTCGTCCTCGCCCATCGTGGCGCGCAGCCCGGCGAGGAACGAGACGCGTTCGGCCGGCGTCATGTTGCCGATCGTGCCGCCGAGGAAGGCGACCAGCCGTCGCGGCCCGCCGGGCATCTGGTGGAGGTGCCGCTCGTAGTCGGCGACGATCGGCTGGACCGACAGCGACGGGTACTCCGACGCGATCCGGTCGGAGGCGTCGGCGAGGAAGTCGCCGCTGACGTCGACCGGCACGTACGTCGTCAGCGTGCCGCCCAGCGCGTCGAGCAGCAGCCGGGTCTTCTCCCCCGATCCGGCGCCCAGTTCGAGCAGCGTACGGGCGCCGGTGAGCGCGGCGATCTCGGCCGCGCGCTCGGTGAGGATCGCGCGTTCGCGCCGGGTCGGGTAGTACTCCTCCAGCCTGGTGATCTCCTCGAACAGCTCGCTCCCCCGCTCGTCGTAGAACCACTTGGGCGGCAGGGTCTTGGGGAACGTGGTAAGGCCGTCGGCGACGTCCCGCCGGAGCGACTTTCCGAGGTCGTCGGGCGTGAGATAGCTCTTCAGGGTCGGCACTGGTGATCTCCTCATCGAGTCATCGGTCGGCGGCGGTCAGATCGGGCTGATTCCGACCCCTCCTGGACCGGCGGTCACGAGTGATCGGTCGGGCACCTCCTCCCATCCCGGTTCGTCGTCGTACGGTTCGGAGGCGATCACGACGCCGGGGCCGCTGCGGACGAACAGCGTGTCCCCCCAGGTCGTGGCCGCCAGCCGGGTACCGTCGGTGGCCAGCAGGTTGAACCGGCCGCCCGTGAGCGGCGTGACGCTCCGCACCACGTGCGCCAGCCCCTCGCCCAGCGAGGCGCCGGTCCGCCAGGCGGCCGCCGCCATCGCGAACAGCAGCGCCGAGTCGACCGGGGCCCGCGCGTCCGGCACCGGCGACAGGTCGCCGGCCAGCTCGCGCAGCTTGGCCTCCACCCCGGCGAACCCCTCGACCGCGCCGTTGTGGCTGAACAGCCGCTGCCCGTCGGTGAACGGCTGGGCGCACGACTCGTCCACGGGGAACCCGACCGTCGCCGACCGCACGGCGGCCACCGCGCAGCGCGTCCGTACGACGTCGGCGACGTCGGCGAAGGACAGGTCGGTCCACATCGGCTGGGCGCGCCGGTAGCGGACCGGGGCGTCACGTGCGGCGTCGTACCAGCCCGCGCCGAACCCGTCGGCGTTCAGGATGTTGCTGCGGTTCATGCGGGGCGCGTACGCCTGGGTCAGCAACCCGTACTCCGGCGCGAACAGGAGCTCGTGCAGGGTCCGTGAGTCCCCCAGGTAGCCCAGGTGGCGGCACATCAGGCGTCCCTCGCGCAGCGGAAGCCGGCGAAGATCTGCCGCCGGATCGGGAAGTCCCAGTTGCGGAAGGTCGGCCGGGCCGACAGGGGGTGCGTCGCCCAGGAGCCGCCCTTCAGCACCTTGTACTCCGCGCCGAAGAACACCTCGGAGTACTCCTTGTACGGGAAGGACCGGAAACCCGGATAGCCGTGGAAGTCGGTCGAGGTCCACTCCCAGACGTCCCCGATGAGCTGGCGCACGCCGTAGGCCGACGCGCCCTCGGCGTGGGAGCCGAGCGGCGACGGGCGGTGCCGCCGCTGCCCGACGTTGGCGTGCGCGCCGGCCTCGCCGGAGTCGCCCCAGGGCAGCCGGCGCTTGCGGCCCGCCACGGGGTCCCAGCTCGCCGCCTTCTCCCACTCCGCCTCGGTCGGCAGCCGCCGGCCGGCCCACCGGGCGTACGCGTCCGCCTCGTACCAGCAGACGTGCTGCACCGGCTCGTCCATCGGCACCGGCTCGACGTGGCCGAACCGGCGCCGCATCCACTGGCCGCCCTCGCGGTACCAGAAGGCCGGGGCCTCCTTGCCGGTACGGGACCGCCACTCCCAGCCCTTCGGGTCCCACCAGCGCGGGTCGCGGTACCCGCCCGCCTCGATGAACGCGGCGTACGCGGCGTTGCCGACCGGGGTCGTGTCGATGTGGAAGGACGGCACGTCGACCATGTGACCGGGCCGTTCGTTGTCGTAGGCCCACGGGTCGTCGGAGGTGCCCATGAGGAACGGCCCGCCGGGTACCAGCACCTCCGCCGGCGCCGTCCCTCCCGCGCCCGAGCCGGGGTCCGGCGGGTCGAGCAGCGCGGGCGCGCCCTTGCGGAGCTGGTGGGTGGCCAGCATGGTCTCGTCGTGCTGGTGCTCGTGCTGGATCACCATGTGGTAGACGAAGCCGTCCCCGGCCAGGGCGCCGACGAGCGGCACCTTCTCCAGGGAGTCGAGCACGCGGTCGCGGACCGTCGTGACGTACGCGCGGCTCTCGGCGGGGCTGAGCAGCGGCAGGGAGGGCCGCTCCGCGCGCGGATGCTCGAACGCGTCGTAGATGTCATCGATGTCGGGCCGTACGGCGGCGGCTCCGGCGGCGGCGCGCAGCAGCCACTGTTCCTCGTAGTTGCCGATGTGCGCCAGGTCCCAGACCAGCGGGGACATCAGCGGCGAGACCTGCGCGGTCAGCTCCGGCGCCTCCAGCGTCTCGACGGTCAGCCCGAAGCTGCGGTCGCGCGCCGCGGTCAGCTCCGCGACGATCCGTTCCTTCACGTCCATCGTGGTTCCTCCTTGCCGGCGGGCACCGTCGCACCGCCGGGCGTGCCGTCGAGGGGTTCGTCGTCGGCCGGGCAGCGGCCGCGCCGCACGTAGCGCTCCGCGTAGCCGTCGACGAGCGGGACGAGCGCCTGGGCGCCGATGCGGGGCAGCGCGTCGCACGCGGCCTCGAAGCAGCGGCGGGCGGCGCGCGCGAGTACGGGGTCGCCGAGGCCCTCACGCGCGGCCTCGCGCCAGCGGTCCGCGGCCGGTTCGGTCGCCTCGGCGGCGATCTCCGCGGCCAGGGGGTCGTCGATCAGGGCCCCGACCACGGCGATCGGCACGGGCCAGTACGGGTCCGGCAGTGCGTCGATCATCCGCAGCTCCAGCCAGCCCTGCGGCCGTACCGGCGGGAACAGCGTGGTCAGGTGGTAGGCGAAGTCGGTCAGGTCCGGCCTGCCCCTCCCGGCCGCGCCCGTGAGCCACTCGCGGAACGTCATCCCGGGATCGGGCACCCAGCCGTCCCGCAGCAGCATGACCCGCGCGTCCAGGGCGTAGCGCGCCCACGCCTCCACCGGGTCCGGCCCGATGACCGGGGCCGTACGGCCACGGTCGAGCCCCTCCCAGATGACCTGCCGGGCCGAGCGCGTGCCGTTCCCCGGCGAGTTGGCGAACGCGGCCACCAGCACGGGCCCCAGCGCGTGCGCCAGCCGCCAGCGCCGCGCCGCGTCCTTCTCGTCCGCGCCGATGTCCAGGCAGACCTGGAGCGATGCCGTCGCGCACATCATGGCGAGCCCCGGTTCGCCGAAGTAGGCGCGCATGCAGCGGTAACGGCCCTCGTCGAGCTGGAAGAAGGGCGCACGGAGGCGGCGCGGATCGGTACCGCGTCCCGCCAGTGCCAGCCCTTCGCGGGCCAGGTGGTCCCCGACGTGGGCGAGGTCCGCGGCCAGGGCGGCATGGGCCGCCGCCACACCCCGTTGCGGACGGGAGCTGAGCTCGAGCTGACCGCCCGGCTCGTAGGTGACGCGACTGTCCGCGGGCAGCGGGCCCGCGGCGTCCATCACCGTACGCAGCCGGCCGATCGTGACCCGCGAGTCCGGCGAACGCCGGTCCTCCACGAACCACTCGGTCTCCGCACCCACCTGCCCCGGTGGCCCCGTCTTGAAACAGACACCGCTGACGTGGTCGTACACGTCGTCCAAGGTCAGCCGGGTCATGAGTCCCTCCGTTCACAGTTCGAACGTGGGTGATTCCCTACTGAACCGGATCAATAATCAGAAACTCGGCATATCTCCGGTGACGGGTTCGTGAACGCCCGGGGCCGCCTGAGCTGGTGAATCGGTTTACTTAAGCGGTACAGTGATACGGTTCAGTAAACCGGTTCACTAGACGGGAGACCCGTGGCCACCGACGTACACCAGCACCTGTGGGGGGCCGCGTTCGTCGACGTCCTGCGCGGGCGTGCGACGGCGCCGCGACTCGACGGCTGGACCCTGTATCTCGACGGCGAGCCGCCGTACGACGTCGACCCGGCCGACCACGACCCGGCGGCCCGCGCGGCCCAGGCGGCCGCGGACGGTTTCGACCGGGTCCTCACCTCGCTGTCCTCGCCGCTCGGCGTGGAGTGGCTGCCGCCCGCCGAGGCCGCGCCGCTCCTCGACGCCTACCACGAGGACGCGCTCGCGCTGCCGGCGCCGTTCGGAGCGTGGGCGGCCGCCTGCGTGTCGGAGATCGACCCGTCGCCTCTCGCCGGGTGGCTCGACCGCGGGTTCGCCGGGTTGCAGCTGCCCGCCGACGCGCTGCTCGACGCGGCCGGGTACGAGCGCTGCGCGCCGCTGCTGTCGCTGCTGGAGGCGCGGGGCCTGCCCCTGTTCGTCCACCCCGGGCCCGCGCCCGCGTCCGACGGGCCGTCCTGGTGGCCGGCGCTGGTGCCGTACGTGCACCAGATGCACACCGCGTGGTTCGCCTTCCGCGCGTTCGGCCGGGAGCGGCATCCGCGGCTGCGGATCTGCTTCGCGCTGCTCGCCGGGCTGGCCCCACTGCACGGCGAGCGCCTCGCCGCGCGGGGCGGCGGCCGCGGCGAGGTGGACCGCGACGCCTTCCTGGAGACCTCCTCGTACGGTCCGCGCGCCGTGGACGCGACGATCCGGGCGCTCGGCATCGACACGATCGTGTGCGGCTCCGACCGGCCGTACGCACCACCGCTCGGCTTCGGGCCCGACTTCGGGGAGGCCGCCGAGCACGCCATCCGGGTGAGCAACCCGGGCCGACTACTGACAGGAGAGGAGTGATCCGATGTCCTTCGAGTCACTGCCCGCACGGTGCCTCGACAAGCGCGAGCTGCGCGAGCTCGTGGACGACCTGGCGAACGATACGGAGTCGTGGCGCGAGCACGTGGCCTTCCCCGACGGGCAGCGACACTACGTCTCGCTCTATCGCGACGAGTACGTCGACGTCTGGCTGCTCTGCTGGACCCCGGAGAACGACACCGGATGGCACGACCACGACATCTCCTCCGGCGCGGTCGCCGTCGTGGACGGTGCCCTGAAGGAGTGCAACCCCCGCATCGGCGGCGCCCACGTCGAGGTCACGGTCGAGAAGGGCGCGTCCTTCGCGTTCGGCCCCGAGCACATCCACCGTCTCGTCGGCGAGGCCGGCCAGAGCGTCTCGATCCACGCCTACTCCCCCCCGTTGTGGCGTCTGGGGCAGTACTCGATCGACGATGGCGGAGTGATGCGCCGCGTCTCGGTCAGCTACGCCGACGAGTTGCGACCCCTGGACGCTGTCGCCTGACCGACCCGTCCCGCTAGTATCCGGATTTCTAGTGTTATGCCTGGATTGCGATGATCTTCCGGTGATATGGCGGGACGGAGGAGACCGGTGTCCCTTACCGAGGCCCTGCGGACGGGTGCTCCGGACGCGTTCGGCGCGCTCTACGACGAGTACGCCGGACCGCTCTACGCCTACTGCCACGTCATGGTGGGCGACGAGGCCGCCGACGCCGTACGCGACACCTTCATCGCGGTCGCCCGCCACCCGGGTGAGGCGCCCTCCGACGACGGCGCGCTGCCCGTGTGGCTGCACGCCCTGGCCCGCTCGGAGTGCGTACGGCGCGGCGCGCTCGTACGCCGGCCGGTGTCGGCGCCGGCGACGGACCCGCTGCGGCGCGCGCTGACCGTCCTGCGCCCCGAACACCGCGAGGCCCTGGCCCTGTCCACCGTCCTGGCGCCGGAGGAGGTCGCCCGGGTCGTCGGCGTGGCCCGCGACACGGCCGAGATGCTCGTACGGGCGTCGCAGCGCCGGCTGGAGCAGGCCGCCGCCTCGGTGGGCGGCCGGGAGGCGCACGACGCGGCCATGCTCGCGTCGCTGAGCGGCGAGGCCCTGCACCGGCTGGTGACCCGCGGGTACGAGCCTCCGCCGCGGCAGCGGGAACGGGTGCTGTCCTCCTGCGCGGCGGCCGAGCGCGCGGCGGACGGCGCCCTGCTGTTCGACGCGGAGGGGATGCCGGTCCCGCTGGACGGCCTGTTCCACGACGCCGAGGAGCCGACGCGCCCGTTCGCCCGGGTTCCGGCGGAGGAGCCCGCCGGCCCGGAGCCGCAGGTCGTCCGCGTCTCGCGCGCCGAGGCGAGGGACGGGGCGAAGCCGCGCCGCCGGCGCGACGGACTCGTCGAGGTCGCGGGCCTGGCGGCGTGCGTGGCCGCGGCGACCGGCGTGCTCGTCCTGTGGCCGAGCCCGCACCCGAGTGGAACCTCCAACGTGGACGGGACCAGCCAGCTGATCCACCGGGGCCAGACGGCGAGCCGTTCCGCCCAGCCGGTCACCCCGGTCCAGCCGGGCCCGCCGGACGCGGCGACCTCCAAGCCGGGCACGTCGGCCTCCCCCACGCCGACGACGTCCTCATCCACCGCGCCCGCGACCACGGCGCCGCCGGGCACGTCCGCGCCGGCCGGCCCCTCCCACCCCGGCCGGCCCCCGAAGGGCGGCGGGCCGGGCAGCACCCACCCGACGCCTCCGAAGTCGCCGCCCGGCTCGCCGACGACGACGCCGACGCCGGACCCCACGCCGACGCCGAGCGACTCGCCCACCGACCACGCCCCCGACTCCCCCGTCCCCGACCCGAGCGGCTCCTGAGACGCCTTCCAGATCGGCTCGGGGCGCACCGTACGATCATGATCGGGCGGTGGCGATCTCGCGACGAGGAGGCCGAGTGACGGCGGGGAGCGAGGTGGCCGCGCGCTCCCTTCGAACGGACCGGAACTTCGCGGTCTTCTGGTTCGTGCAGGCGTTGTCCGAGGTGGGCAACGCGTTCGCGCTGGTCGCGGTGCCGCTGCTGGTGCTGGAGGCGACCGGGTCGGTGGCCCGGATGGGCCTCCTGACCGCGACCGCGGGAGCGGCGTCGGTGGTCACGGGGCTCTTCGCCGGGACGCTGGTGGACCGGTTCGACCGGCGGCGGCTGATGGTGCTGTGCGAGGTGGCGCGGGCCGTGCTGTACGGGCTGATACCGGTGTGCTGGGCGGCCGACCCGCAGATGTGGCTCCTGTACGCGGTGATGGGAGCGGCCGCCGTCCTCGAGATGATCTTTCAGGTGGCCTACGTCGCGGCCATCCCGAACCTGGTGGACAAGGAGCGGATCAGCGCGGCGAACGGCCTGCTGCAGACGACGAACTCCGCCGCCTATGTGCTCGGGCCGATGCTGGCGGGCCTGGTCGCCGGGGTGTTCGGCGTCACGGCGGCGCTCTCGATCAACGCGGCGAGCTTCGCCGTCTCGGCGGTGGGCCTGGCGTTGATCAGGTTCCGGCCGCGCGAGGAGCGGGCGGTCGCGGCCCGGTGGTTCGACCTGCGGGAGGGCTTCCTGGCCGGAGCGGGGTTCCTGTGGCGGACGCCGGTGCTGCGGGCCCTGACCCTCCTGCTCACGGTGTTCCTGTTCCTGAGTCTCGGGATGACCGACGTCTTCATCTACCACGTACGGCACGACCTGGGGCAGAACGACCGGGTGGTCGGTTACGTCATGGGAGCGGCGGGCATCGGCACGATCGCGGGCGCGGCGCTGATGTCGCCGCTGCGCAGGTGGTGGGGGTTCGGGCCGTGCTGGCTCGGGTCGGTCGGGCTGTGCGGGGTCGTGGTGGCCGTCGCGGGAGTGGCGGGCAACGTCGTGGTGGCCGGCGGAATGGTGCTGGCGTACTCGCTCGGCGTGGCCCTGGCGGGCCTGTGCTCGATGAGCCTGCGGCAGGAGGTGACGCCCGACCATCTGCTGGGCCGCGTCACCTCGGCGTTCTGGACCATGCACAACGTGCTCGCCCCGATCGGAGCCGTGGTGCTCACCGCTCTCGCGAAAGGCGTCGGCGTCAAGGACACGCTGCTGGCGGCGGGCGCGGCGTTCCTCTGCGTCGCCGGCGTCGGCCTGTTCACCCCGGTCCGGCTCCGCCGCCCGGCGATCGCCGCCGACGCGGCGGCGGCGCCGCCAGGCCGAGGGCGGCGCCCCTCAGGAGCGTCGGGCTCATCGACCACGGGATGAGAGGGCGTGCTTCCGCCCGGCCAGGCGTACGGACCGGCGAGGCCGGCGCGACGGGGTGGCGACGCGCCGGCCTCGCCGGTCAGACCGTGCGCAGTGCCTCGGTCGGCGACAGGCGGGCGGCGCGGAGGGCCGGTAGCAGGCCGGCGAGGGCGCCGATCGCGATGGCCGAGCCGATTCCGCCCGCCCAGGCCTCGGCCGGGATGACCACGGCCCAGTGCTTGGTGCCCGCGTAGACGGCGGTGGCCGCCGCGCCGGACGCGACGCCCGCGGCGCCGCCGAGCAGCGCCAGCATGATCGCCTCCGAGAGGAACTGGCCGCGGATCTGCCCCCGCGTCGCCCCGAGGGCGCGGCGGAGCCCGATCTCCGAACGGCGCTCCAGCACCGAGATGATCATGATGTTCGCCACCCCGACCGCGCCGACGATCAGCGCGACGGCGCCGAGGCCCAGGAACAGGCTGTTGAACGCCCCGCTCGCCGCCGCGCGGGCGGTGAGGGCGTCGGACGGCTGGCTGACGTCGACCTCGTTCGGCGCCTCCGGGTTCGCGGTCTGCCCGAGCACGGCCTGCACGTCGGCGACGTGGTCGGTCCGAGCCCGTACGTAGATCGTGCTGGGCGGCCCGACGGCGAGCTTGCCCTGGGAGATGCTCGCGTAGCCGAGGTAACGCTGGGCGGCCGGGTACCCGATCAGGACGCTCGTGTCGATGTCGGGTGTGAGCACCGCCGGGTCGAGGATGCCGCCGACGTAGAACCACTGGCCGCCGAGCCAGACGCGCTCTCCCGGGTAGACCCGGTCGACGCCCATCCGCTGCGCGGCGACCGCGCCGAGCACCGCGACCGGCTGGGTGGCGGTCGCGGAGTTCAGCCAGCGGCCCTGCGCGACCGAGGTGGCGAGGACGGACGGCAGGTTCAGGCTGGCCGCCCTGACCTTCAGCGCGTTGGTGGTGATCGGCGGGATGAGCGGGCTGCGGTACACCTTGGCGTCCTCGACGGTGCCCACGTGGGCCACCTGCTCGACCGCCGGCAGGTGCGAGATCCTCGACGTCGCCTCGAGCGGCAGTCGCGCGGTCCGCCCGGTGAAGGACTGCCCGTTGTTCGCGGTCAGCAGGTTGGTGCCGAGCCGGTCGATCTCTGACAGCAGCCCCGCCTGGGACGAGGAGGACAGCCCGAGCACCGCGACGATCGCCGCCACGCCGATGGCGATGCCGAGCGCGGACAGCGCCGCCCGCAGGGGCCGGGCGCGCAGCCCGGTGCTCGCCACCCGCGCCTGGTCGCCCAGGGCCAGCCGGGTGGGAACGAGCGTGGTCGCGGCCCTCACGGCACCTCCTCCGGCGTCGGCACGCGCACGCCGTCGACGGCGCTGTCGGAGACGATCCGCCCGTCGAGCACGTGCACCTGGCGCGGCAGCCGGGCGGCCAGGCCGCCGTCGTGCGTGATGATGACGATCGTCGCGCCCTCGGCGTTGAGCTCGTGCAGGAGTTCGAGGATCGACGCGCCGGTCGTGCTGTCGAGGTTGCCGGTCGGCTCGTCGGCGAGCACGATCGCCGGCCGGCCGACCAGCGCGCGGGCGATCGCCACGCGCTGGCGCTGGCCACCGGACATCTTGGCCGGACGGAACCCCGCCCGGTGGGTGAGCCCGACCCGGGCGAGCGCCTCGGCGGCCCGTGCCCGCCGCTCGCCGACGGGGACCCCGGCGTACAGCAGCCCGTTCGCCACGTTGTCCACCGCCGAGCTGTGCTCGTCGAGGAAGAACTGCTGGAAGACGAACCCGATGCTGCGGGCCCGCAGCGCCGCCAGCCGGCGGTCGTCCAGGTCCGCGACGTCGACGCCGTCGATCCGCACGGTGCCGCTGGTGGGCCGGTCGAGAGTGCCCATGACGTGCAGGAGCGTCGTCTTGCCGGAGCCGGAGGGCCCGACGATCGCCACCAGCTCGCCCTCCCGTACGGTGAGGTCGACGCCGCGCAGCGCGGCCACCGGCGGCTGCTCGCCGTAGGTCTTGGTGACCGACTCCAGCTCCAGGACGGGGACGGCCTCATCGGGGGTGGATTCGGCGCTCATGTCGAGGGCACCACCACTCGCTCGCCCGCCGCCAGGTTCCCCGACACCTGCACCAGCCCGTCGGCGTTGTCGAACAGGCCGAGCGTGACCGGCACCGTCTGGTGCACGCCGCGGGCGTCGACCCGCTCCACCGCGTACCCGCCCCCGGCCTGCCCGATCAGCGCGGTGACCGGGACGATCAGCGCCTGTTTCACGCCGTCGGTGGTGATCTGCACCTGCACCGGGGCCTGGTCGAGGTCGCCCGCGACCTTCGGGTGCGTGAGCGTGAGGTAGACCGGGATGGTGGTGTTGGAGGAGCCCTGGTCGTCGGAGGAGGCCGACGTGGCGACCGTGCCGATGCGGGTCACCTTGCCCGTGGTGACGGTGTTGTCCGGCAGGGTGATCTGCGCCTTGTCGCCCACCTTGACGCCGGCCTGCTGGGAGGCGTCGAGGTCCACGGTCACCTGCCGGTCGGCCGACGTCGCCTCCGCGACCGGCGCGCCAGGGGCCGCCCGGCCGCCGAGCCTGGCCGTCGCCTTGGTGATCCGCAGCGGACCGGGCAGGAACACCGCGTCGCCGAGATCCAGTTCCCCGGTCTCGTCGGCGCCGATCTCGTCCTGCAGCTTCTGGAGCGCGGCCGCGGTGGCCGAGCCGAAGTAGCGGGAGTCCGGATCGAGCTCCGACTTCTTCGCGTACCCCAGCTCGACCAGGTTCGCGTTGAGCTCCCCTACGTCCCGGCCGCGGTCGCCGAGGGACAGGTTCCGGTACGCCGGTCTGGTGCCGCACAGGAGCACGATCGGCGTGTCCCCCACCCAGTACAGGATCCGGCCGCACTTGACCTGGTCGCCGGCGTTCGGCGCCCAGGTGTAGATCCCCGGGACCTGGTTGATCACGGAGTAGGGCGTGCCGTCGTCCTGCGCGGCGTACGAGAGCGTGCCGCTCTGGCTGATCTGGGCGGACAACGGGCCCTGCCGTACCGGGACCAGCGAGCCGCCGGCGCCGGCCGGCGGGGGCGTGCCGTCCCCGCCGCCGAACGGGTGCACGGCGACGATCGCACCGCCCGCCGCCAGCACCACGATGACGCCGGCCACCGACCTCCCGCGCCGGAACCGGCGCCGCTTCGCGCGGCCGGGCGCGCCGGTGGTGTCGGGCGCTTCGGCGTCCGACTCGGAGACACTCATGGTCACTGGCCACCGGCCCCGGGAGCGCCGGCGGGCAGCAGTTTCTGGCACTTCTGCGTCGCGGCCTTGAACTGCGGCGAGTTGGGGTCGACGCCCTGCCCCGGGCCGCCCTTGAAGATGATGGCCCCGTTCTGCGGGTCGGGGAAGTCCGGCACCCCGTTCTGGCGCATGCAGGTGACGTACTTCAGCATCTGCGCCTGCTGCTTCGGGTCCTGGGCCCCTCTCGCCTGCCCGCTCGGCGCGTACGCCTTGCACGCCTGCTGCGCCGCCTTGAACTTCGGGCTGTCGGGGTCCATGTCGGTGCCCTTCTTCATGATGATCGTGGACCGCCCGTCGGCCGTCGGGTCGGGGAAGCTCGGCACCCCGTGGGTCCTCATGCACTGGGCGTACCGCACCGCCTTGGTGGAGGTCGTCGCCTTGCCGCCGGCGGCGGTGGAGCTCGACGCGCTCGACGAGCCGCCGGACCCGCCACAGCCCGCGGTCCCGAAGGCCGCCGCCGCCACGGCCAGCAGGGCCGCGCTCCTCATTCGTCCGTTCATGTCCTGCTCCTTCGCATCGGTGGGATGTGCCGGAGACCGTACGGACGAGGCGGTCACAGGGCGGTGCGCGGACCTGTGACCCGGCTGTGACCGGGTATCGGGCATTCTCGACACCATGAATCGGTCGTTCGCCCACCTCGCGGAACGCGGGCGATGAGAGTGCTGGTGGTCGAGGACCACGTCGAGCTCGCCGAGTCGGTGGCGCGGGTCCTGCGCCGCGAGGGGATGGCCGTCGACCTGTCCCACGACGGCGAGGACGCGCTGGAGCGTACGGCGGTGACCGGCTACGACGTGGTCGTGCTCGACCGGGACCTGCCCGGCGTCCACGGCGACGACGTCTGCCGCACCCTGGTGGCGCAGGCCACCCGCGTGCTGATGCTGACGGCGTCGGGCACCCTTGAGGACCGCGTCGACGGCCTCAGCATGGGAGCGGACGACTACCTGCCCAAGCCGTTCGCCTACGCCGAGCTGATCGCGCGGATCCGGGCGGTCGCCCGGCGCTCGCGGACCGCCTCGCCCCCCGTCCTGACCCACGGCGACCTGCGGCTGGATCCGGCACAGCGCGTCGCCACCCGCGCGGGCATGCGCCTGCCGCTCAGCCCGAAGGAGCTCGCGGTGCTGGAGTACCTCCTCACCGCCGACGGCCGTGCCGTCTCCGCCGAAGAACTGCTCGAACGGGTGTGGGACGAGGCGGCCGACCCGTTCACCACGACCGTCAAGGCGACGATCAACCGGCTGCGGGCCAAACTCGGCGCGCCGCCCGTGATAGAGACCGTTCCCCAAGCCGGCTACCGGATCTGACGCCCATGCGCCTCCTGCTCCTCATCCGCCGGCTGCCGCCCCGTACGGTCCGGCTGCGCCTCACCCTGCTGTACGGCGCCCTGTTCGCGGTCTCCGGTGCGGTCCTGCTCGCCGTCACCTACCTGCTCGTCAGCAACTCGACGGGCCGGCTCGTCTTCCTCAGCTTTCACAGGGACCCGGCCTCCGATCCCGGCGCTCAACCGCTTCCGCTCCCCGACGACCTGGCGCGGGCCCGGACGGGGGCGGCCCGCCAGCACGCCGCCGAACTGCACGAGCTGCTGGTCCAGTCCGGGATCGCGCTGGCGATCACTCTGGTGATCTCCATCGCGCTCGGCTGGCTGGTCGCCGGGCGGGTGCTGCGCCCGCTGCAGACCATGACCACCGCGATCCGGCAGATCTCGGCGCGCAACGTCCACGAGCGGCTGGCCGCCGGCGGCCCCCGCGACGAGCTGAAGGACCTGGCCGACACCGTCGACGGCCTCCTCGGCCGGCTGGAGACCGCCCTCGACGCACACAAGCGCTTCGTCGCCAACGCCGCCCACGAACTGCGCACACCACTGACGCTCCAGCACGCGCTGCTCGAGGAGACCCTCACCGACCGCGCGGCCACGCTGTCGTCCTTCCAGGCGACCTTCGAACGGCTGCTGGTCAACAGCGAGCAGCAGGAACGCCTGCTGGAGTCGCTCCTCACCCTCACCCGCAGCGAACGCGGCCTCGACCGGCGCCGCCCCCTGGACCTGGCGACGATCGCCGACCACGTGCTGCTCGCCCCCCGTCCGGAGGCCGCCCTGCTGCGCGTCGGGGCCGACACCGCGCCGGCCCCGGCCTCGGGCGACCGGACCCTCGTCGAACGCCTGGTGACCAACCTGGTCGACAACGCCACGCACTACAACCACGCGGACGGGTGGGTGGAGGTCACCACCGCGACCGTCGCCGGACGCGCCGTCCTCTCCGTGGCCAACACCGGGCCGGTCATCCCGGCCGAGCAGGTCGACCGGCTCTTCGAGCCGTTCCAGCGCCTCGGCGACCGCACCGCGCGCAACGACGGCCACCACGGCCTCGGCCTGTCGATCGTCCGCGCCATCGCGGCCGCCCACGACGCCACCGTCACCGCCCGCGCCCGCCCGGAGGGCGGCCTCATCGTGGAAGTGGCCTTCCCCGCCGGGGAGCTCGCGGCCGTCACGGCACAATGAGGGGCGTGCCCGGATCGGACTCCTCCAACGTGAACTGCGTGTGCGGGCTGCCCGCGCCGTACGACGACTGCTGCGGGCGGTTCCACCGCGGCGACGCGAACGCGCCGACCGCCGAACGCCTCATGCGGTCGCGCTTCAGCGCCTTCGGCGTCCAGGACGAGGCGTACCTCCTGCGCACCTGGCACCCGTCGACGCGCCCGCCGCGGATCGACTTCGACCCCGCCCTGCGGTGGCAGCGGCTGGAGATCCTGGCGACCACGGGCGGACGCCTCCTCGACACCGAGGGGACCGTGCGCTTCCGCGCCCACTTCATCAGGCGGAAGCGCCCCGGTGCGCTGGAGGAGAACAGCCGCTTCGTCCTCCACGACGGCGTCTGGCTGTACGTCACCGCCCTCCCCTGAGCCGAGGTCATCCGGACCCGGACCTCCGGTTCCGGGCGCACTACACTCGGGCCGTGTGAAGGCCGAAGAGGAGCGACCGATGCGCGCGGACGCCCGGCGCAACCGCGAGCGGATCCTCAAGGCCGCCCGTGAGGTGTTCGCCGAACAGGGCGCCGCCGCGCAGATGGAGCCGATCGCCCGGCGCGCGGGGGTGGGCGTGGGCACGCTCTACCGCAACTTCCCCACCAGGAGGGCCCTCATCGGCGCCATGCGCGCCGAGTGGACGGCCGAGCGGACCGCCAACCTCGAACGCGCCCTCGCCACGACCGACCCCTGGACGGCCGTCACCGAGTACGTCCGCCGCGGCGCCGAGGCCATGAGCCGCGACGCGGGCCTGCGGGAGGTCTTCCCCGACCTTCCCGCCAAGGAGACCACGCCCGAGGACGAGGCCGCGTTCCGCGACCGGCTCACCGTGCTCGTCCGCCGCGCGCACGACGCCGGCGCGCTCCGGCCCGAGGTCACCGCCGAGACCTACAACGGCATGATGGTCGGCCTGGGCGCCGCCATCACGGCCGGCACCGACTGGCGGCTCGCCGCGGACATCCTGCTCGCCGGCCTGCGCGCCACGCCCACCTGAGTGGACACCCCGCCCGCTTCGAAGATCGTCAATCCGTCGCGGCCGAGCCGACCGGGAAGGTCGTGCCGGGCGCGGCGTAGTCGATCGGGCCGGTGAACCGGGCCGCCGCACGGGCGACCGCCTGCCGTGGGGTGAGGAAGGGTCCGACATGCGTGACGATCAGCCGTCCTGCCCCTGCCTCTGGTCAGCGTGAGCGCGCCGACGCGCACCCGATGACCGTCATGCAGTTCATCGACGGCGAAGGCGGACTCGATGGGGCTGCGGGCGGAGGTGTTGGTGAGGAAGTGCGCCAGCCGGTCGGCCACGCCCGGCGGGCCGTACAGAGGGATCGGAGCTTCGAGCCGGACGTCGGCGAACAGGGCGCCGTAGTAGGCGGTGAGCAGGTCCGCGGTGTGATCGGCGTGCAGGTGCGAGATCCAGATCGCGTCCAGTTCGTCCAACCGGACGTGTCGTTGCAGCGGCGCCAGCGTCCCGGTGCCCGCGTCCACCCACACCCGGGTGTCTCCGCCGGACACCAGGTAGCCGGAGCACGGGTTGTCCACGCTCGGGTACGGCGACGCGGAACCCAGAACGGTGAGACGGAGATCCTCGCTGGTCATCCGCGAAGTCTAGGGACACCGCCGTTCGTACTCGGTGAGGATCGTCTGGAGCGTCCGCCACTCGGCGGAGAACCGGGCGCGGTCGTCGTCCCCGGTCCCCTCACGGTCGCGGCGCACTGTGATCAACGCCTTCCACAAGGCCCAGCCGCGGCCGCGCGCCCACATCGCCGGGTCGACCGCCAGCGCCTCGCGGAACGCCCGCCGGCTCTCGGCGGTCGGCAGTTTCCAGGCGATCGCCACGTCGCAGGCCGGGTCGCCGACGCCCGAGGTGCCGAAGTCGATGACCGCGGCCAGCCTGCCGTGTCGGACCAGCAGGTTGCCGGTGGCCACGTCGCCGTGGAACCAGACCGGGCTCCCCTGCCGGCCGGCGTCGAGCGCCGCCTCCCAGATCTCCGTCACCGTGCCGGCCGGGATCCGGTCCTTCAACGCGTCGATCGCCTCGCGGGTCTCGGCGTCGTAGGTGGCCGGCGGCCCGCCGCGGAAGAAGTTGTGCCGGCCGGCGGGCGGTCCGCCAGTCGGGTCGACCCTCCGCAGGGCGGTGAGGAACGCGGCGAGGTCGGTGGCGAAGACGGCCGGGTCGCCGATGCGCCCGGCGCTCGCGGTCTCGCCGTCGATCCACTCACGGACCGACCAGGGAAACGGGTATCCCTCGGCGGGCACGCCCCGGGCGAGCGGAACGGGGATCGGCAGCGGCAGGTGCGGCGCCAGCCTCGGCAGCCAGGTGTGCTCCTTGTCGACCTGCGCGGCGTACCCCTCGGCGCTGGGCAGCCGCACGGTCATCGTGTCGCCGAGGTGGAACGTCCGGTTGTCCCAGCCGTCATCGGCGACCGGGCGTACGGACAGGCCGGCCCACTGGGGGAACTGCGCCCGCACGAGCCGCCGGACCAGCGCGGCGTCGATCGCCGGGGCGCGGTCGTGTCCGTCCGGGTTCATCCGCCCCAGACTCGCGACCCGGCCCCGCCCCGGCAACCGGTTTTCCGGGTGCTGGAGCGGCCCCGGTCAGGTCGCCACGGTGAAGTCGGGGAGGGTGAGCGCCGAGTACTCGGGGCGGCCGGTTTCCGCGGGCAGGGAGGTGAGGCCGCGCAGGGCCTCGTTGCGCTGTTCGAGGGCCTCGGTGCTGCCGGGGAACATGGTGGCGTCCCCCCTGCCGACGAGCGCCTGGTTCATCTCCACGAACGCCCGTACGCCGTCCTCGTACGCGGCGAACGCCTCCGTGTGGCCGGTCCTGGTGGCGAGCTCGCCGGCGAGCACGTACGCGCCGACCAGCGCGATGCTCGATCCCTGCCCGGTGAGGAACGAGGGCGCGTACGCGGCGTCGCCGACGAGCGCGACCCGGCCGGCGGACCATCGGGGCATCCGGATCTGGCTGACGACGTCGAAGAACAGGTCGTCGGCGGTGCGCATGGCCGCGGTCAGGCGCGGGATCTTCCAGCCGTCGCCCGCGAAGACGGAGGCGACGAGCTCGCGCTGCGCGTCGGGGTCGCGGAAGGCGTGGAAGGGCGGATCGGGACGGGTGAAGTTCAAGAAGCCGAACAGTTCGTCGCCGTCGCCGACGGCGTAGAGGGCCGCGGCCCTGCCCGGGACGTTCCACAGAACGGCCTCGTGGGAGAGGCCGAAGTCGTTGTGCATGGTGAACCCGGCGAAGCAGTAGCCCAGGTAATGGTGGAATCGCTCCTCCGGCCCGAAGACGAGCCCTCGGGTGTGGGAGTGCAGGCCGTCGGCGCCGACGACGAGGTCGAAGGTGCGCCGGGTCCCGCCGCGGAAGGTCACGTCCACGCCGCCCTCGTGGTCGTCGAGCGTGGCGATCGAGTCATTGAAGAGGAATTCCACCTCGCCGCGGACGGCGTCATAGAGGATCTCGGCGAGATCCCCGCGGCGTACCTCCAGATCGCGGCCCTCGACGCCGCCGACGAGGACCTCGGGCCGGACGGAGGTGACCAGGTCGCCGTCGGCGTCCAGGAAAGTGATCTTCTGAGAGTCGACGTGGGCGTCCTTGAGCCGCGGCACGAGTCCCATGCGCCGGACGACCTCCAGCGCCGTACCGCGGATGTCGATGGGGTAACCGCCGCCGCGCAGCGCTCCCGCCTTCTCCACGACCGTGACGTCGAACCCGTACCGGTTGAGCCAGTAGGCGAGCGCGGGACCTGCGATGCTTGCCCCGGAGACGAGGACCGTGCCTCTCGGTGAACGGCTCATTGCGTGCTCCTGTCCAGCCGTCCCGCAAGGAGGAACGACTATTTATCTACCTTAGGTATCCTTTTCGGTGGCGCGGCGATCCGTCGACCACCGCGACACCTGACGCAACTATATACCTAACTTAGGTATTTAAATGGGATGTGATGGACGACACTCGATCCGCCGGCGATGACGGCGGCCCCGACCTCGACCTCATGGCCGTGTTCCCGAGGCTGACCCAGCTCAGCCACGTGCTCAACCGCAGCGGCCTGATCGAACGCGCCATGGAGCGGGTCGGCCTCGGCCTGGACAAGCCGGCGATGTCGGTCCTGGTCACGCTGAAGATGGCCGACCGGCCCCTGCGGATCGGCGAGATCGCCGAACGCATGCAGGTCGTCGGCCCCCACGTCACCCGGCAGATGAACGAACTGGAGCGGCGGGGACTGGCGCGCCGGGCCACCGACCCGGACGACCAGCGGGCACGGCTGATCGAGCTGACCCCCGAGGGAGCGGCGGCGGCCGAGCGCTACCTGGGGACCATCCTCGGCTGGTACACCGACGTCCTCACCGGCTGGCCGGCACAGGACCGCCAGGACTTCGGCCGTCTCCTCGGCCGTTTCGTCGACGACCTCACCGCGCGCCTGGCCGCCATCGACGACGAGAACCCCGTTCCGTAACGACCGCTCCGCCGGCGGGCGCGACCGGGCGCGGGAGCAGGAACCCCACCGCCGCTCCGGTGACCATCGCGACGACATGGCCGACCGCCGCGACGTCGAGCCGCCCCAGCCCCGCGAAGATGTACGGGGCGAGCACGCCCAGGGCCGCCGCCGCGGCGAGCCGCCACCAGCCGCTCGCCGCGAACACCCTCCAGGCCCCCACGGCGGACGCGGAACCGTACAGGAGCGTGCCGAGCAGCGCGGAAGTGATCACGTACGACGGGCCGACGTCGTCGAGGAAGCGCAGCGAGGCGGGTTCCGCGCCGGTCGAGATGCGCCACGCCAGCAACCCCTCGCTGACCAGCGTGCCGATGACGTGCGCCGCCCCGATGAGCAGCAGCACCCGCAGGTTGCCGAAGCGGTGGACCAGCGGGAACAGCCCGACGACCGCGAAGACCGGCCACACCCACGGCCCGCTCTCGGAGACGAACGCCGACGCGAGGAGCACGCCGAGGGGATCCGACCGGAGGTTCGCGAGGTTGGTCGCGGCGGCGGCCACCAGCGAACGCTGCCCGGCCGGCCTCAGCGCGTAGGTGTACACCAGGGAGACGGCGCACAGTACGGCGACGAAGACGACCGGCACCGCGAACCGCCGGAAGAACAGGGCCACCCCGGCAGCTTAGATCTTCGCGCGCGGACGGCTCCCGGCGGTCAGCGCGGAGCGCCGCGCGCCACTTCCCCGGCGTCCGCGGCGTTGATCTCGGCGGCGGCCAGCAGGGCGTCGAGCAGGCCTGGGAAGCGCGCGTCGAGGTCGTCATGGCGCAGGGACAACAGATTCTCCCGGCCATAGGGACGCTGCCAGATGATCCCGCTGTCTCTCAGGACCTTCCAGTGGCGCGTCAGCGTCGACTTCGACACACCGTCCAGGATCGTCCCGCAGGACTGCTCCCCTCCCGCCGCCAGCACGCGGACGATCTGCAGTCTCAGCGGGTTCCCCAAGGCCGTGAGGACGTTCTCCAACCGGATCTGATGACGCTCGGGGTGCTGCGGGATCACGTACCCAGTGTACGTACGCGTACTTGCGAACACTTCCCCACCGCCCTTCCTGTCGGTGCCACCGTACGTAAGTTGACGCATATACGTACTGTACGCAAATATGCGTACAGTCGCACTGAAGGGTGAACCAATGACCACGAGATCCACCGCGCCGGACGGCCACGCACGGCTGGGCTGGAGCCTGGCCCTGCTGGCGCTGGCGCAGCTGATCTTCTCGCTCGATCTCAACATCGTGTTCGTGGCGCTACCGGAGATCGGCGCCGACCTGGGCTTCTCCGGCCAGACCCAGCAGTGGGTCGTCAGCGCCTACGTCGTGTTCGCGGGAGGCTTCCTGCTCCTGGGCGGGCGCGCCGCCGATCTGCTCGGCCGCCGCCGGATGTTCGTTCTCGCCCTCACGATCTACGCCGTGTCCTCACTGGCCGGCGGGCTGGCAGGCGCACCGGGCGCCCTCGTGGCCGCCCGCGCGGTCCAGGGCATCGGTGGGGCGCTCCTACTGCCCTCGACCCTCTCGCTGATCAACACCCTCTTCGAGGAAGGGCGCCGGCGAAACCGGGCCCTCGCCGTCTGGGGCGGGGCCGGAGCCAGCGGCCTCACCGTCGGCGCCCTGCTCGGCGGCGTCCTCACGCAGGCCTTCGGCTGGCCCGCCGTCTTCTTCGTCAACGTGCCGCTGGCCGGCCTCGCCGCCGTCGCCGCGACGTTCGTCATCCCCCGTGACGGAGGACGTCCTGAGGGCCGTGCCTTCGACCTGCCCGGCGCGCTGACGGTGACCGGCGGCGCGACGCTGCTGGTGTTCGCCCTCGTCCAGGCGCCCGAGATCGGCTGGCGATCCCCCGTGATCATCATCGCCGCGGCTCTGGCGGTGGTGCTGCTGGCCGCCTTCGTCGTCGTCGAGCGGCGCAGCGCCGATCCGCTGATGCCGCCCCGGCTCCTGGCCAACCGCAGCCTCGTCGCGGGGGTCACGGTCGCGTTCCTCTTCATGGCGACGTTCGGCACCCTGCCGTACTTCCTGACCGTGCTGCTGCAGACCGTGCATCACTTCGGGGCGCTGCGGACCGGTCTCGCCTTCCTCGTGCCCTCGCTGGCGATCGCGGCCGGGACCCAGCTCGGCGAGCGCCTCGCGACTCGTCTCGGCACCCGTGCCACTCTCCTGGGCGGCCTGCTCACGGGGGCGGCCGGCACCGCCGTCCTCGCGCTCGGCTTCCACGCCGACAGCGGCTATGCGGCGATCGTCCCGGGGCTGGTGATCTCGGGTGTGGGCCAGGGCGTCACCTGGACCGCCATGTGGATCGCCGCGGCGGCCGGCGTCGCCCCGCACGAACAGGGCGTCGCGTCCGGCATGGCCTCCACGACGCTCAACCTCGGCAACGCCATCGGCCTCGCGGTCCTCGTCGCCGTCGCCAACGCGGGCGCCGGGAGATCACCGCTCGGTTCCTCGATCGCCGACGGGAGCCGTACCGCGGTGCTCCTCACCGCCGCCGGCATGCTCGTGGGCACTCTCGTCGCCCTGCTGTCGCCTCGCCGGGCCGCGTCCGTCCCGGCGGCCGCCGAGGAGGCGCTCGAACCCGCCGAGGGGCGCGTGGCCTGAGGTGTGCGCGGCCGGTTCGCGGCGGGTGAGGAGCAGCCCGACCGCCGCGCCGGTGAGCAGGGCGACCAGGTGGCCGACGGCGGCGACGTCCAGGTGGTTCAGCCCGCCGAACAGGTGCGGGGCCAGCATCGCCAGGCCCGCGAAGGCTCCCAGCCGCCACCAGCGGCTCGCGATGCGGTCGAACAGCCAGTGTCCGTGCCGTGCCGTGCGCACCGCCGGCTCGGGGCCGTACAGGATCGTGGCGATCAGGGCGGAGGCGATGACGTAGGAGGGGCCGACGTCATCGAGGAAGCGCAGCGACCCCGGCGCCGCCCCGGTCGAGATCTGCCAGGCCAGCAGGCCCTCGCTGATCACCGTGCCGATGACCTGAGCGGCCGCGACGAGAAGCAGGGCCCGCAGGTTGCCGAAGCGGTGGACCAGCGGGAACAGGCCGACGATCGCGAAGCCGATCCAGATCCACGGCGTGGCCTCGGACACGAAGGCCGAGGCGATGAGCGTGCCGAGCGGGTCGGTGCGCAGGTTCACGAGGTTCGTCGCCGTCGAGGCGATGAAGGATCGCTGGTCAGACGGTTCGAGCCCGTAGGCGTACACCGACGAGACGGCGCACAGCGCGATGATGAAAAGGATGGGCAGAGGGAAACGTCTGATGAGCGAGGGCACGCCGGAAGCCTAGGGCGGCCGGCTGAGCGTTTTCTGACAACGGCCGGCGAGTGAGCCCCCTGTCACCCGCCGGCCACCCCGGCGTCACCTGAAGCGGCGCAGGCGGTACGCCTCGCGGTCGACGGCGGTCGTCACGACGACCTCGCGGAACCGGCCGGGCGCCTCGGCCGCCCAGAAGGCGCCCGCGACGGTCACGGCGGTGACCGCACGCGACGTGTCGCCCGAGCGGAACTCCACGAGCACCTCGCCACCGGGCGGCAGCTGCCCCCACGCCACCGAGAACCCACGCCCGCGTACGGCGCCGCGCACGAGCGCGGCTCCGCGGCCGCCCGCGACGGCGACGTCGATCAGGCCGTCGCCGGTGTGCACCTCCAGCGCGGGGCGGTCCCCGCTCCCCCGTCCGACGCGCAGCTCCCAGCCGCTCTCCGGCAGCGGGGTCGCGCCCGGCGCGATGTCGGCGTCCATGGTCATGGCTTCTGCTCCTTCGATGTGAAAGGGACGGGCGGAGCCCCCCTCCGCCCGCCCCGGGCCCTCAGATGGCGACGGTGCCCTCGACCGCGTTCTCACCGCGCCGTACGAGCAGGGCGGCGACGGCCGCCACGAGGGCGACCGCGGCGGCCACCGCCATGGAGGTCTGGAAACCGTCCATGAACGCCAGGTGGCTGCCGGTGGTGATGGCGTTCGCGGCCGGCGCCGGCGTGCCGGGCGGTACCGGCGCGACGCCCTGGGCGATGTAGTCCTTGGCCCCCTCGAGCCGCTGCGCGGCCGGCACGGGCAGGCCCGCCCCGGTCAGCCGGTCCATCAGAACGTTGCCCACGCGGGTGGACAGGATCGTGCCGAGGACCGAGGTGCCCAGCACGCCGCCGATCTGGAACGCGGTCTGCTGGAGCCCGCCCGCGACGCCGGCGAGTTGCACGGGGGCGTTGCCGACGATCGCCTCGGTGCCGGCGGTCATGATGAAGCCGAACGCCAGGCCGATGAGGACGAACCACGGCCAGATCGCGTTGTACGAGGCGTCCACCCCGATCCGCGACAGGCCGAACATCGCCACGGCGGTGAAGACCATGCCGAGGATCAGCGGCACGCGCGGGCCGAAGCGCTGGGTCAGCGCACCGCCGAGCGGCGAGGACACGATGAAGATGCCGGTCATCGGCAGCATCCGGACGCCGGCGGCGACCGGGCTCATGCCGTGCACCTGCTGGAGGTACAGCGTGATGAAGAAGATCGTGCCGAACAGGGCGAAGGTGCCGAGCAGGAGCAGCCCCGTCGCGGCCGACAGCGAGACCGAGCGGAACAGCTTCAGCGGCAGCACGGGATGCGTGGCCATCAGCTCGCGGACGACGAACCCGGCGAGCAGCACCGCGAACGCGGCGAACGACCACAGCGGCACCGGATCCCCGAACCCGTACGTGCCCGCCTTGATCAGGCCCCAGACCAGGGCGAACAGCGACCCTGACAGCAGCGCGACGCCGGAGACGTCGAAGGAGCCGTGCGCGTCCTCGTCCCGCGACTCGCGGACCACCCACAGGCCCACGAGCAGTGCGATCAGGCCGAGCGGCGCGTTGAGGAAGAAGACCGACTCCCAGTTGACGTGCTGGACGAGCAGTCCGCCGACGATCGGGCCGCCGGCGATGGAGACGCCGACGGTGGCGCCCCAGATGCCGATCGCGGCGTTGAGCCGCTGCGGCGGGAAGGAGTTGCGGATGAGGGCCAGGCTGGCGGGCTGGAGCAGCGCGCCGGCGACGCCCTGGACGACGCGCCAGAAGATGACCATGCCGATGCCGCCGGACACGCCCACCAGCACCGACGCCGCGGCGAACCCGATCACACCCGCCAGGAACGTCTTCTTGCGGCCGAACCGGTCGGCGATCTTCCCCGCGGGGATCAGCGTGACGGCGAGGGCGAGCAGGTAACCGTTGGTGACCCACTGCAGACCGGCCAGGTCGGCGTGCAGGTCCTTGGCGATCGCGGGGTTGGCGATGGACACGACCGTCGCGTCCAGGCCCACCATCATCACGCCGAGCGCGACGGCGAAGAGTGTCAGCCAGGGATGGCCGTGGCCGGCGCGGCGCGGTCGCTCCCGCGCGCCCGCATGCGGCGTGAGTGTCGCTTGGGACATGAACTTGCCTCCGTGAAGTCCGAGTGCCCCAAAACTGTCATGCTGTGACACATGTCGTCAAGCGACTAAAGTCGTGACATGACTAGTGTCACAACATGAAAAGTGGTCTTGGCTAAGTGAACGGCGTCCGTTACCCTTCGGGCATGGAGGCGACGACGGTGCACGACATCTGCGCGGCGCCCATGGCCGGTCGGCGTGAGCGCAAGAAGCAGCGCACCCGTGAGGCACTGGTCGACGCGGCGTTCCGGCTCTTCCAGGAGAAGGGCTTCGACGCGACGACCGTCGAGGAGATCGCCGACGAGGTCGACGTCTCCTCCCGCACCTTCTTCCGCTACTTCGCCTCGAAAGAGGACGTCGTCCTGACGTTCCAGGAAGAGCAGTTCACCACGATGCTGGAGGCACTGTCCTCCCGCCCGGCCGCCGAGCCGGTGCTGACCGCGCTGCGCAACGCCGCGGTCTCGGTGATCCGCGCCTGCGAGAACGGCCAGTACGGCTTCGACCCGGAGCGGTTCGGCTGCATCCAGCAGATGATGGAGAGCAGCCCGGCGGTGTTCGGCCGCAGCCTGGAGCACGGGCAGAAGAAGCAGTCGGAGATCACCCGGATCATCGCCGAGCGCATGGGCGTCGACCCCGCCGCCGACCTGCGGCCGCACGTGATGGCCGGCCTGGCCAACTGCGCGTTCCACAGCGCCTTCGAGGTGCTGGCGGCGGGCGTGGCCAAGACCGACCGCTTCTCCGAGGTCGTGGACGAGGTCTTCGCGGTCATGGAAGACGAGCTGGCCTACCGGTCCGAGAAAGAGACCGCCACCGGATGACGCACGCCGGCCCACGGATGACCGTGGACCGGCGCACTCACGGGGGATACGGCCGTGCGGCGGGGAACCGCCGGCCCTGCTCGCGACTCCGCCGTCGGGGACCGGCGGGCCGCACAGCGGGACTCACGTGTGGGGTCACGTGGCCCGGTGGGGTCTTCAACTGGAAAGTACGGGTCAGGCCGCCATGGTGAGCGGCCGGGCACGATGGGGTTCGGTCGCGAGACCGTCGGGGCCCAGTTCGCCGGTGTCGTCGAAGATGACGACACCGTTGCAGAGCAGGTACCAACCCTGCTCGGGGTGCGACGCCACGACACGGGCCGCCGTGTGATCGGCTGCGTCAGCCGCGGGGCATGGAGGCCGGTGCTGGCACATGTCACTTCCCCTTCCTTCTTCGTAGCCGTCTGTACTTACAACACCACAATCCCTCGCCGGATGCCGTACGTCAGCGCCGCCACCCCCCAAATCGCCCGCCTGCCAGCGGCAATACCGGCCTTCCTGCTAGCTGGTATGCCTCCCGGTGCAAGGAGAGCAGAGCCGTGCCGGTCAGCGCCGCGCCGAGGCCGAAGATCATGGCGAGCGCGTGGATCAGCGGAGCGACCGGCCCGATCAGCCGACCGTGGCTCACCAGTACCTGATCGGACCGCCACGACACGACGTCGTCGACGCCCAGGACCGCGAATAACGCCGCGCCCACCGCGACCACGATCAGGTCGCCCACGGCGCACACACGCGACCGCAGCCGCCACTCGGTGAAGGGCGTCCACGGATACCCGGGAGTCTCATCCAGCCGATGCATGCCCGCATCGTGTCCGGCGGCCGGGAGATCAAACCGGACGGCCGTCTCCGGCCACGGCACGCACGGGACGGCGTCCCGTCCTACGCCGGACGGCTCAGGACCAGGCCGCTCGTGGGTACGCCCGTGCCCGCCGTGACCAGGACGTGCGCCACGTCCGGCACCTGGTTGACCGATGTGCCGCGGACCTGGCGGACCGCCTCGGCGATGCCGTTCATGCCGTGGATGTACGCCTCGCCGAGCTGACCGCCGTTCGGATTGACCGGCAGGTGGCCGTCGAGTTCGATGCCGCCGTCCGCGACGAAGTCGCGGCCCTCTCCCCGCCCGCAGAAGCCCAGCTCCTCCAGCTGCATCAGCACGAACGGCGTGAAGTGGTCGTACAGGATCGCGGTCCGCACGTCCGCCGGGGTGAGTCCGGACCGCTCCCACAGCGCGCGGCCCACCACGCCCATCGCGGGCAGCGCGGCCAGGTCCGTCTCGTAGTAGCCGAACATCATCATCTGGTTCGGGCCCGAGCCCTGCGCGGCGGCGGTGATCGACACCGGCGGATTCGGGAGGTCACGGGCGCGGTCGGCGCCGGTCACGACGATCGCCACGGCGCCGTCGGACTCCTGGCAGCAGTCCAGCAGGTGCAGCGGCTCGACCACCCAGCGGCTCGCCTGGTGCTCCTCCAGCGTGATCGGCCGCTCGTGAAACCAGGCGCGCGGGTTGGTCGCGGCGTGCCGCCGCATCGCGACCGCGACACGGCCGAAGTCCTCGCTGGTCGCGCCGTAGTCGTGCATGTAGCGCCGCGCCTGCATGGCGACCCAGGCGGCGGGCGTGGCGAAGCCGAACGGCAGGTGCCAGGAGAACTCCATGGCAGTCGTACCGGGCGCCATGGCCGTGGTCGCCTGGCCGAACCGCTGCCCGGACCGCTCGTTGAACGCCCGGTAGCACACGACCGTACGCGCCTGCCCGGTCGCCACGGCCATCGCGGCGTGGGCGACCGTGCCGCAGGCCGCGCCGCCGCCGTAGTCGACGCGGGAGAAGAACGTCAGCTCCGGGACGCCCAGCTCGCGGGCGACGGCGATCTCGGCGTTCGTGTCCTGGGTGAAGGTCACCAGGCCGTCGACGTCCGACGGCGTCAGCCCGGCGTCCTTCAGGGCGGCGACGCACGCCTCGGCGGCGAGCCGCAGCTCCGAGCGGCCCGACTCCTTGGAGAACTCCGTCGCCCCGATGCCGGCGATCGCCGCGCGTCCCGAGATCGTCATGCGGGCTCCTTCAGCCGTACGGTCGCCACCACGTGGTCGCCCGCGCCGACCGCGCCGCGCACCTCCAGCGCCCCGTCGCCCACGGGACGGCCGGTGAGGGTGAGCGTGTCCCCCGCGTACGCGGGCACGCCGAGCCGCAGCGCGATGCCGGCCAGGCGGGCGTCCGGCCGGCTTTCGAGGACGTAGCGCTGGACCAGGCCGATCGTGGTGAGGATGTTGAGGAAGATGTCCGCCGAACCCTGCGCCCGCGCCACCGCCGGATCGTGGTGCACGGGCGTGAGGTCGCGGGTCGCCAGCGCCGTTGAGATCACGAACGTCGGCGTCAGCTCGATCCGCAGACCCGCCTCGCCCTCGGCGTGCTCCGGCTCCTCGACGGCCGCCGGCGCGGTCCCGGCGGGTCGCCACTGCGGCAGCGTCAGCTCCTCGTCCATCCGCTGGAACTCCAGCTCCACCGGCATGCCGACGTACGCGTCCCCGGGCGCGCAGCCGAGGAGGTCACCGATGATCCGCACGCCCTCCTCCAGCTCGACCAGCGCCACGACGTACGGCGGGGTGAGGCCAGGCACCGGCGGGTGGTGGTGCACGACGTAGCTGTGCACGACGCCGCGCCCGGCGGCGGTGACGTGGTCGCGCTTGGTCGCGTGGCAGGCGGGGCACATCGGCCCGGGCGGGTGACGCAGCGCACCGCACTCGGCGCAGCGCTGGATCCGCAGCTCGCCGGCCCGCACGCCGTCCCAGAAGAACCGGGTGTCGGGGCCGACGGCGGGGCGCAGCGGATATCTCCCGCCGGACGGGGCGGGCGGCGCGTCGCCGCGCGGTTTGAACTTCAGCACCCGGAACAGCATCTCCGCGACCCGCTCGCCGCCGGAGTACCAGCGCTCGTACCAGGTGACGAAGTAGCCCTCGCCGAGCGCGGTCCGCTTGGGCCCGGTGACGCCGTCGAAGATGACGGTCGTGGACAGTTCCTCGCCCAGCCGCAGGTAGCGGTCGTAGGTGTGCTCGCAGTTGGTGGCGACCACACCGACGTAGCCCGCCCCGTCCAGCGTGCTCAGGATCCGGTCGGGCGAGGCGGTTTCTTCCCGACCAACCTGCCCCGACCGACCTCCCGGCTGTGGCCGCTCGTCGGGGCCGGCCATCGACCAGACCTGGATCATGGCCGGCGGGGCGTACTCCGACCAGCGCCCGCTCCGGTCGCCGAGCGCCCGGGTCCAGTTGCGGATCATCGCGGCGTTCACCGAGTCCGGGCAGGGCGTGGCGGCGCTCTCGCCCTCGGCCGCGAGTTCGTCCGCGAGCGCCATCAGCCGGTCATGCATGTCTCTCCCTCGCGGTGCGTCAGCGCGGGGCCCGCGGCAGGCCGAGGCCGATCATGGCGATGATCTCCCGCTGCACTTCGTTGACCCCGCCGCCGAAGGTCAGCACGAGGCCGCCCTTGACCCCGTGGTCGACCCGGTCGATCAGCTCGCGCGTCTCCTCGTCGCCGGGGTCGCCGTACCGCGCGAGGATCTCGCCCACGACCCGCCCGGCGTCCTGCATGCGCTCGGAACCGTAGATCTTGGTCGCGGAGGCGTCCGCCGCGCCGAGCCAGCCGAGGTCCATGCCCGCGGCGACCTGCCAGTTGAGCAGTTCGTTGACGCGCAGGAACGCGTGCACCCGCGCCACCGCGCGCCGGACCGCCGGCTCCTCGATCAGGGGCCGCCCGTCCGGGCCCGTCTTCGTACGGGCCCAGCGGACGAACCGGTCGTAGGTGTGACCGAGGTTGCCGGCCGGGCCGAGGGTGACGCGTTCGTGGTTGAGCTGGTTGACGATGAGGTCCCAGCCGCGGTTCTCCTCGCCGACGAGCAGGTCGGCCGGCACGCGGACGTCCTGGTAGTAGGTGGCGTTGGTGTGGTGACGGCCGTCCATCGTGACGATCGGCGTCCAGGAGAAGCCCGGGTCGGCGCAGTCGACGATGACCATCGAGATGCCCTTGTGCCGGGCGGCGTCCGGATCGGTGCGCGCGGCCAGCCAGATGAAGTCGGCGTGGTGCGCGCCGGAGGTGAAGATCTTCTGGCCGTTCACGACGTAGTGGTCGCCGTCGCGGACCGCCGTGGTGCGCAGCGCGGCCAGGTCGGTGCCGGCGCCGGGCTCGCTGTAGCCGATCGCGAAGTGGCACTCCCCCGCGAGGATGCGGGGCAGGAACCGCTTCTTCTGCTGCTCGGTGCCGTACTGCACGAGCGTCGGCGCGACGGTGTTGAGCGTGATGATCGGGTACGGCACCTCCGCGCGGGCGATCTCGTTGGCGAAGATCTGCTGCTCGACCGGGCCGAAGCCGCGCCCGCCGTACTCCTCCGGCAGCGCGATGCCGAGCATGCCGTCGCGGCCCAGCCGCCGGCAGTGCTCCATGTACGCCGTGCCGAACGGGTCCTCGGCGATCCGCTCGCGTTCCCCGGCGGTGAGGCAGTCGCGGAAGTAGCCGCGCAGGTCGTCGCGGAGGGCCCGCTGCTCGCCGGTCAGGTCGATGAACATCAGGCCACCAGAGCTCCGATCGTGTCGAGCTGGGCCTCCGCCCCGCCGAGCAGGTGGGCGTAGTGCTTGCCCCAGGCGAAATGGCGGTGCAGGGGATAGGTGACGTCGAGGCCGAGGCCGCCGTGCAGGTGCTGGCAGGTGTAGAGGGCCTGGAGCGCGCCCTCGCAGGCCGCCCACGCGGCGACCGCGAGCACCTCGGCGGCGTCGTCGTGGCCCTCGGCGAGCCGCCAGACTCCGGCCCACATGGCCACGTCGAGCGCCCGCTTGGCGATGTAGACGTCGCCGATCTGCATCGTGACGGCCTGGAACTCCGCCAGCGGGCGGCCGAACTGCTCGCGCGTCCGTACGTGCCCGGTGGTGAGGTCGAGCGCGGCGGCGAGCGCGCCGGAGGCGGTGGCGACCGCCCCGGCGGTGGCGTACCCCAGCAGCGTCTCGTGCGCCCCGGCGCCGAGCAGGGCGCCGGCGCCCACCCGGACGCCGTCCAGGTCCAGCCGCGCCATCGGCTCGCCGATCGCCGCGGGCTGCGGGGTGAGCGCGACCTGGTCCGGCTCGACGGCGAAGACGCCGACGGTCCCGTCGCCGGTCCGCGCCGGGACGAGGATGTACGCCGCCTGCCCTGCGTACGGCACGAAGGTCTTGACGCCCTCCAGGACGTACGCGTCGCCGTCGCGGGTCGCGGTCGCGCCGGGCGGCTGGGCGAGGCCGGAGCCCGGCTCGCGTACCGCCGCGGTGAGCACCAGCCCGCCGTCGGCCACCACGCCGAGTCGCGCGCGGAGCTCTCCGCCGCCGTGGCGGGCGATCGTGAGAGCGGCCGGCAGCGAGGCGTAGGCGGGCACCGGCGCGGCGTGCGCCCCGATCTCGCGCAGGATCACCGCCAGCTCGACCGCGCCGAGCCCGGCGCCGCCGAGGTCTTCGGGCAGGCAGGCGCCGAGCACGCCGGCCTGGGCGAGCGCCGCCCACAGGCGGGCGTCGTACGGGGCGCCGGAACGCTCGTGCTCTTCGATCCGCGCCGGGGTGGCCTCGCGGTCGAGCAGGCCGGACACCAGACTCCGCAGCTCCTGGGCGTTCTCGTCGAGATCGAAGTCCATGATCCCCTCTCGCGGCCGGGGGCAGCGCGCCTGGGATGAAAACTAGAACGGATTCTAGTCCGTGTCCACTGCCGCAGGCGGCACCGGTCCGACCACCGCACAGGGGATCCGCGGCCGCCGAAGTGACACGGCGGTTCGTTGCGGCGGAATAACGTGTTCTCGCGGCATGTACCCTTGTGCGAAGAAAGCGCGGACCGCAGGCCGCGCTCCCGACCGAGGGGTGGCGTCGTGACCGCAGAACCCGCGGCGGCCGGTCACCTGACAGGTCGCTCCCGCAGCCAGCACCAGCGCCGCAAGCGCATCCTTCAGGCCGCGGCCGCGCTGGCGTCGCGCGGAGGCGTGGAGGCGATGCAGATGCGCACGGTCGCCGAGCGCGCCGGAGTGGCCCTGGGCACGCTCTACCGCTACTTCCCCTCGAAGATGGACCTCGTCGTGGCGGTCGTCAACGAGGAGATCGACACTCTCGAGGCGAGCCTCGACCGCCGGCCGCCCCGCTCGGGGACGCCGGCCGGGAGGGCCGTGGAGGCGCTGATGCGGGCGACGCGCGGGCTGATGCGCGAGCCGGAGCTCGCGGACGCGCTCATCCGGTCACTGTTGCTGTCGGACGTCAAGACCGACCTCGGCGACCGGATGGCCGCCATGCTCGCGCGCGCCGCCGACGGCGACGTGACGCCCGGCGAGGAGCGTCACGTCCTGCTGCGCTCGTTGTCCAGCGTCTGGGTCATGGAGATGATCGAGCTGCTCCGTGGCCGCACGGGCAACGAGCAGATCCAGGCACGCCTGGAGATCGCCGCCGAGCGTCTGCTCGCCGGCGCGTAGCGAACGCTCCTCAGGCGGGAACGCCCGCGGCACGCAGGTCGCGGTACAGACCGGACCGCATGAACTGCAGGAACAGGCGGGTGAGAAGAGCCTGGAGCAGCATCACCAGGGCCTTCGCGAGGACGGTCGAGACGATGTCTGGCACGGGGAACACCTAACGCGTATCAGGGGGTGCTTTCGACCTGAGTATGCCTTCTTGTCCGGTTTCAGGAAAACCCTGGGGGTTACGAGAAGATGAACATATCCCCAGGTCAACCGGTTCGCTCGCCCCGGTTGACCCCTGTGGGCTCGCAAGACCCTGATGTCACGCGGGAAGGGCGCGGGCGAGACCTGCGGGCAGGTTCTCCTTCAGTCCCTCCCGCAGGCGGTTCGTGAGATCCTCCTGCAGCTCCTCCACGAGACGGGCGAGCCGGGTCGCGCCCGGAACGTACGTCACGATCGTGCCGCCGGGCAGCCGTGTCACCAGCACCGCGCCCAGCGCGAAGCCGCCCGCGCAGCCCAGGGCGATCAGCCAGCCGTGCGGCAGCAGCGGCCGGCTGCCGAAGAAGTGGCTCAGCACCGGCACCTGCACGATGATCCCGAGGGCGGCCAGCGAGGCCACGCCCGACGCCAGGACCAGGGGGTCGCGCCCGCCGGCCGCGATCGTCTGGGCCAGCTGGGTGCCGACCAGGGCCACCAGGCCGGTCGTGTCCGCCTGCTCGCGCGTTCCGCTCATCCTCGCGAGCGTCCAGGCGGTCACGGCGGCGCCCGCCGTCGCGCACGCGCGTACCGCGATGTCGCGGGTCAGCGCGGTGCCGAGCGAGCGGTCCGGGCCCTCCTGCAGCAGTTCCTCCCGGGTGACGCCGGAGGGCGGACGGGCCGCCAGCGCCACGGCCGGGAGCATGTCGGTGAGCAGGTTCACGAGCAGGAGCTGGCGGACGTTCAGGGGGCTGCTGCCGCTGAGCAGGCCCGTGAGCACGGTGAAGACGATCTCGCCGATGTTGCCGCCGAGCAGCACCGCGAGCGCGTCGCGGGTCGAGCGCCACATCGCACGGCAGTCGGCGATCGCGTCGGTGATCGTCTCGATCCGGTCGTCGGTCACCACGACGTCGGCGGTCTCGCGGGCGGCGGGCGTGGCACGCTCGCCGAGGGCGATCCCGACGTCCGCCAGCCGGATCGCCGGCGCGTCGTTGGCGCCGTCCCCGGTGACCGCCACGACCCGGCCCGCCGCGCGCAGCGCCCGGACGACGCGGGCCTTCTGGTTGGGGCTCACGCGGGCGAACACCGAGACCCCGGCCAGCGCCTCCCCGAGCTTCTCGTCGGGCAGGGCGTCGAGGTCCGCACCGGTCATGATCTTCCCGTTGAGGAGGTTCAGCTCGGCGGCGATCGCCTCCGCCGTGGTCGGATGGTCCCCGGTGATCATCATGATGTCGACGCCCGCCTTGCGGAGCCGGCCCACGGCCTCGGCGGCGGTCGGGCGCACCGGGTCGGCGATGCAGACCAGGCCGAGCAGGCACAGCCGGTCGATGCGCGACTCGGTCAGGTCCCGCCGCCCGGACGCCTTCCGCTCGCCGACCGCGAGCACCCGGTAGCCCAGGCGCGCCAGCCGGTCCACCTCCTGCTCGACCTTCTCGCGCGCCTTCTCGTCGAACGGGACGACCTGGTCGCCCCGACACCACTGGTCACACCTGGCCAGGAGGATCTCCGGCGCGCCCTTGACGCTCAGCAGCTGCCCGTCCGGCGTACGGCCGAGGACCGCGTGGTAGCCGCGGCCGGGCTCGAACGGCAGTTCGGCGACGCGCTTCCAGGAGCCGAGCCCCTCGAAGTCCTTCATGTCCAGCTCGCGGGCCGCGCGAATGATCGCCTGGTCGGTCGGGTGGGGCATCTTGCGGCCGGCCTGCTCGGGGCTGGCGCGGAGCGCGGCGGCGACGATGACCCGTCGCCGCGGCGACAGATTCTTGGTCGGAGAGGTCGACTCTCCGTCGGAGACGAGCCGCAGCCGCAGGCGTCCCATGGTCAGCGTGCCGGTCTTGTCGAAGCACAGGACGTCGATCCGGCCGAGGGCCTCGATCGTCGCCGGGTTGCGCACGAGGGCGCCCCGCTGGGACATGCGACGTGCGGTCGCCAGCTCCGCGGCGGTGGCGACGAAGGGCAGGCCCTCGGGCACGGCGGCGACGGCGAGGCTGACCGCCGGGCCGAGCGCCTGGGCGAGCGAGCGGCCCCGCAGCAGGTCCGACAGGAACAGGCCGGCGCCCGCGCCCAGCGCCACGGGCAGCGTCACCGCGGTGAGGGACTGCAGGCGTGCCTCGACGCCACCGGGGCGGCGCTCGCCGGCGAGCCGGCTCGCGCGGCCGATCTCGGTCCGCTCCCCCGTCGCGACGACCACCGCCGTGGCCTCACCCGCCGCGATGACCGTGCCCTCGTACAGCATGGAGGTACGGTCCGCGACGGACCCGGCCATGCTCGGGCGGGCGGTCTTGGTGACGAGCTGCGACTCTCCGGTGAGGCTGGACTCGTCCACCTCCAGCCCCTTCGCGACCAGTAGCCGTGCGTCGGCCGGTACGGCGTCGCCGGCGCTCAGCATGACCACGTCGCCGGGGACGAGCTGGTCCGCGGTCGCCCTGACGTCGGTCTCGGCCTCCTCCGGGCGCCGCAGCCGTACGCGCACCGCGCTCAGGTCGACCAGCCGGCGCAGGGCCCGGTCGGCCCCGACGCGCTGGACGCCCGACATCAGGGCGTTGACGCCCAGGACCGTACCGATCAGGGCCGCGTCGGTGATCGACCCGACGACGGCGGAGACTCCCGCGCCGGCCGCGAGCGCGGGGGTCAGCGGGTTGTCCAGCTCCTCGACCGTGACCCGGGCGAGGCCGGCCGGCCGCGGAGCGCCGTCCTCGGCCGACACCCGCCGGCGTTCGGCCTCGGACGCGGTGATGCCGGCGGAGGACGAGTCGAGACGGCTCAGCACGGCCTGGGCGGGCCAGGCGTGCCAGGGCGTACGGTCGACCGGCACGAGGGCGGGCCGCCGGCCGACCGTGAGCCCCGCCCAGGTGCCGGTCGCGAGCGCGGACAGGGCCGCGGTGTCGATGGCGAGCTGCGCCCGGCGGGCGGCGTTCCGCGGAGTGCCGGTGGCGGCGAGCAGCGCGCCCGCCACCGAACCGACCTCGGCGATCCGGGCGGAGCGGGAACTGGCCTCACGCGCGGGCACCAGGGCCTCGATCACCGGATACGCCTTGCCCAGGCCGGGGCCGCACAGGATGTGCGCGCCCCAGGGCGGGTGCCCGTTCGCGCTCACGAGCCCGACGCCGACGTCGGCGGCGGCGAGCGCCGCCCCGCCGCGCGCGGACAGCAGCATGACCGTACGGCCGTCCTCCTGGAGCCGCCGCACGGACGCCAGGAGACGGCTGCCGCCGGGCACCGCCTGCTCGACCGGGAGCCGCCGCCGCAACCCCGCGGCGACGCCGGCGACCGCGACGGGACAGGCACGCCGCGCCGCCGCGATCAACGGCTCGGCGAGCGGGTCCAGCTCCACCACCACGGAGACCAGCGCGACCGGCTCCTCCTCGCAGGTCAGCAGCAGCACGGTCGCCCCACCCTTGCGGAGCACCTCCGCCTGCTCCCTGGCCCCGCGCGGCAGCCCGCGCGCGGAGGGCCGCAGCGGCGCCACCGCCCACGGGCCGTCCTCGTGCCGGTCGCTCAGCCGGCGCACGTCCACGAGGGCGTGGGCGCGCTCGTACGCCGTCTCCGGGGGGACGCCCTCGGTGACGAAGACCACGTCCTCGATGACCAGGTCGCCGGTCCGCAGCGCCGACGCGTCGATGACCAGCTGGTCCACGCGGTCGAGCCGGCGCAGGACCTCGGGCGTCACCACGACCACGTCCCGGCGGGCCGCCGCCCGGCCGACCTGGATGGCGAAGGCGTCGCGGCCGAGCCGGGCCGCCTTCGGCACGCCCGCCGCCAGCACGCCCTGGGCCCGATCTGCGTCGCGGCTGAGCGCGTACGTGCCGGTGGCCGTGGCGATCGCGGCGGGAATGGTCCAGGCGGCGTGCTCCACGGCGCCGTACGGCAGTGGAACGGGCCGTGGCGGCACGTCGAGCGGTGCGGCCTGGAAGACGCCGGGGGTCGGCGCGATGTGCCGGGCGCGCCGGTTCCACGCCTCCGCGTGCGCGCGCATCTCGGCGATGCGCATGAGCCGGTGCACCGAGTTGATGACGGGGCCCGAGGGCTGGTACGCCAGCACGTGACTGATGATCACACCGGTGCCGAGCACCATGTCGGAGGCGGGGTGGCCGATCCGCCGCTCCAGCCCGCTCCGCACCTGCGGCGACGCGTCCGCCATCGCCAGCAGCGTCGCGAACCCCGGTGGCAGGGGCGTCGCCCGCATCAGGCGGCCGAGCACGGCGAAGCCGCCCCCGGCGAGGTACGCGCCGGCGAGAGCGGCCTCCCGCACGACGGTCTGCCGGCTCGGGTGGGCGAGGGCGGAGAACGACTCGCCGGAGACGCCGTGTGCCGCCTCGACGGCCTCGACGACGTCCAGGAGCGCGTCGAGCGGCGTCTCCTCGTCGTGCATGACGAAGACGAAGCCGAGCGGCGCGTTCACCTCGGCGCGCGTCACCCCGGCGACGCTCATCAGCCGCTGGACGAGGGACCGGGCCACCGGCTCGGTGCCCGGCTTGTGCACGCCGCGCACCCGGATGCGCGTCCGGCCCGGCGTGGTGTGCACCTGGCGTCGTTCCGCGATCCCGGTCACCGCGCCCGACACCGCTCGCAGTGTGGCGCCGGGCAGGCCGGTGGCGTCGCCGAGAAGTCGTCGCAGTCGCATGGTCGTCTTTCTGGTGGCGTACTGGTGGCGTTCTGGAGGCGTGCGTCAGCGGCCCACGCCGACGCCGCTCGCGACGGTCGGGGGTTCGGCGGGGCCGCGGGTGTCAGGTACGCGAGGTGGAGCGCCGCGCGCGCCCGCGCAGGGCCTCCATGCCACGGCCGGTCCGGCGCGCGACCATGGTGCCGATGCCGATCGCCGCGGCGACCGGCCAGTCGATGGCGCCCATGACCGCCGCGATGCCCAGCCCGCCGTAGAACGCGAGGCGCCCGGGCGGCGGGAGATAGCCGGCGACGAGCCTTCCGGCGTCGCCGACATAGGACATGCCGGGCGTGGGGACGTGCACCGTTCTCATGTGGGGGGTGAACACCGGAACCGGAACGTCCACCCCGGCGCCGTTGGTGGAGGGACGCCGCGCCGTGGCGGTCGCGCCGCCGGCGCTCCGGGCGGCCGGCGTCCTGCGCGCACCCGCCCCGGAGGTCTTCGAGGCGGAGGTCCTGGCCCGGCTGGTCGTGCCGCCGCGGCCGGCGGCCCTGGCGGCGGACGTCCTCGTCGTGGACCTGCCGCCCGTCGTTCTACCACCCGCGCTCTTGCCGCTCGTGGTCCGGCCGCCCGTGGTCCTGCCGCTCGTGGTCCGGCCGCCCGTGGTCCGGCCGCTGGACGTCCTGCTGGTCGTGGTCCCGCCGCCGGAGGTCCTCGAGGCCGAGGTCCTGCTCCTCGCGGAGGCGCTCCGCGACGTGGTCTTCTCTTTGGTCGCTCGCCCGGCTTCCGCCATACCGGCACATCCCCCCTCAGGTGTCCGGACACGATGTCCGGTTAAGTCCAGGTTGTATCCGTGAGCGGGTGTCGCCATGCCTCCGGCCGCGTTTCCAGACCGACCTTTTCCCTGGTCAGGGCGGCATGATGGAGAGCGCTGGAGCCGAACCGGCACCTGTCACCGGTGGTGACGATCGCGAGACTCCCCGGCTCCGCTATCCGGCGTTTCCGCGAGTACGGCCCGCCCCGGCGAGGGGTAGGCATACGGGCGGACCGTCACAGGTGGGGAGGGAGAGCACGATGGCGCGCCAGGAGCCCGGCTACGAGCCCGACTACCGTTTCTCCCTGGCCAACGAGCGCACCCTCCTGTCGTGGATCCAGACCGCCTTCGGCCTGCTCGCGCTCGGCGTGCCGCTCGCCGGCGGCATCCGCGGCGTACGGCTGCCGCCCTGGCACCACGAGATCGGCCTGGGCGCGATCGTGCTGAGCGTGCTGATCGTGCCCGCGGCGTACCGCAACTGGCGGCGCGTCCAGCTCGCCATGCGTCTCGGCATCCATCTCCCCCGCGACCCGCTACCGGCTCTGCTCGCCTCCGGAGTGGCGGTACTGCTGGCGACGACGCTGGTCAGCATGGCGATGGGATGAGTTCCGGGCTTCAGGCACAGCGCACGGAGCTGGCCTGGCTGCGGATAACGCTGTCGGCCTGGACGGTGACGGCCATCGCGGCGCGGGTGGACCTGCCGGTGGGGATGTTCGCGGCCGCGGGTCCGGTGGCGTTGACGCTCATCGCGTACGCGCGACGGCGGCGGCTCAGAGAAGAGGGGCTCCCACCCGCGCTGGCTCCGGCGGAGGCGGTCCCGCTGGCGGCGGCGTGCGTCCTGATCGCGCTCGCGGCCGCACTGCTGTTGTGATCGAACTACTCTTGTGATCGAACCGTGATCAACAGTCGGGGCAGAGGAAACAGGCCCAGACGACCTTGCCGTGGCTCGACAGCGGCGCCCAGTTCCATGAGTGGCTGAACGCCTCGACCAGATGCAGGCCACGGCCGCTCTGGGCCACCCAGTCGGGCTCCCTGCGCACCGGGATCTCGTCGCAGGGATCGGTGACGGCACAGGTCAGCCGGCCGCCGGTCCGCAGCAGGCTCAGCCGTATCGGGCTTTCGCCGTGCCACTCGGTGGCGTGTCCGGCGGCGTAACGCAGCGCGTTGGTGACGAGCTCGGAGACGACGAGGCGCACGTCGTCGTGCATGGCGGTGAGGCCCCAGGACAGGAGCACGGCGCGGGCGAAGTCGCGGGCCTCCTTGACCGACTCGGCCACGGCGGCGAGCCCGACGGACATGGTCTGCGGAGCAGGGCGGATCGAGGCAGGACGGTGTTCGTGCCACCGCTCGCCCTGAGTGATCGTGGACAACCACTCCGGCGCCTCGTCGACCGCCTCCCCTGCTCTTTCGCCTGTCATCCAGCGCGCTCCGTGTGCTGTCATCCGCGATCCCCTGGCGATCAGTGATCGGCGTGTCCCGCGCGCTATCCTGCTCGACATGTCTTGCAGATGCAAGGCCCGATGCACGTGCAGATGCCCGTGCGCATTCTGACAACGAGCCGAAGGGAGTGGCAGACTGTGCGCTGACCGATGCTCATGGAGGTAGGGGTGGAAACAGCGCAGCCCGCCGGAGGACCGACCGTTCTTCGCCGGCTCCTCGGTGCCCAGCTGCGCCGGTTGCGTGAGCGCCAAGGCATCACGCGCGAAGAGGCCGGATACGCCATTCGCGCCTCTGGTTCCAAGATGAGCCGCCTGGAGCTGGGCCGGGTCGGTTTCAAGGAGCGCGACGTCGCGGATCTGCTCACCCTGTACGGCGTCACCGACGAAACCGATCGGGAAAGCCTGCTCGCCCTCGCCCAGGACGCCAACAGTCCTGGCTGGTGGCACAGGTACGGCGACGTCCTGCCGGGCTGGTTCGAGACGTATGTCGGCCTCGAAGAGGCGGCGGCGCTCGTCCGCACCTACGAAGTCCAGTTCATCCCGGGTCTGCTCCAGACCGAGGAATACGCCCGCGCGGTGATCTCGCTGGGTAATTCCACGGCGGCTCAGGAAGAGATCGAGCAGAGGGTCAGCCTGCGTATGACACGTCAGAAACTACTCACGCGGGGGGAATCCCCCCGGCTGTGGGCTGTCGTGGACGAGGCGGCCTTGCGCCGTCCGATCGGGGGACGGGATGTGATGCGCGGCCAGCTCGAGCGGCTGATCGAGGCCACCAAGCTGCCGGGCGTCATTCTCCAGGTGCTGCCGTTCCGGGTCGGCGGGCACACCGCCGAGGCCGGAGCCTTCTCCATCCTGCGTTTTCCCGAGTCGGACCTGCCGGACGTGGTCTACGTCGAACAACTGACCAGCGCTCTCTACCTGGACAGGCGTGACGACGTCGACAGCTACATGGAGGCCATGGAGCGCCTCTGTGTGGTCAGCGCGCATCCGGACGAGACCGCCGAGATCCTCAGCAGGATTCTCCAGGAGACATGAATGCAGTACCCCGCCTACAACGGCGTCCCCGCCACCGATATACCCGACGTCAGCTGGCAGAAGAGCCATCGGAGCAACTCACAGGGCAACTGCGTGGAGCTGGCGAAGCTGCCGGACGGCAGCGTCGCGGTACGCAACTCCCGCCATCCGACCGGCCCCGCCCTCGTCTACACCAGGGCGGAGATGGAGGCGCTCATCCAGGGCGCCAAGGCCGGTGACTTCGACAGTCTGCTCGTCTGATCCGGCGATGTTAGAACGCGTTACCTGTAACACCTCCACCCTGCGGTACCTGACGGCCTTCCACTAGAACAGGTTATTGTTTCTCCCCCCGGTTCTAGTGGGAGGCCGTATGAGTCACCCCGTCATCGTCTCCGCCGTCCGCACCCCCATCGGCCGCCGCCGCGGCCGGCTGGCCGGGCTGAAACCCCAGGCCGTACTCGCCCACGCGCAACGCGAGCTGATCACCCGCACCGGAATCGACGCGGCCGATGTCGGCCAGGTATTCGCCGGCTGCGTCACCCAGGCCGGCGAACAGGGCGGCCACGTCGGCCGGCACGCCTGGCTCTACGCCGGTCTCGACCATCGCACCGGCGTCACGACGGTCGACGCCCAGTGCGGCTCCAGCCAGCAGGCCGTACATCTCGCCGCGGCGCTCGTGCACGCGGGCGTGGTGGACGCCGCGATCGGCTGTGGCGTCGAAGTGATGAGCCGCGCGCCGCTCGGCAGCAACGTCCTGCCCGCCGACCCGCGCCCCGACGACTGGTCGATCGACCTGCCGGACCAGTTCACCGCGGCCGAGCGCATCGCCGCACGCCGCGGCCTCACCCGCGCCGACCTCGACGCGTTCGGCGTACGCTCCCAGCGACTCGCCGCCAAGGCCTGGGCCGACGGCCGGTTCGACCGGGAGATCGCACCGATCGACGCGCCGGTGCTCGACGGCGAAGGGACCCCGACCGGCGAGACCCGCACCGTCACCACCGACGAAGGTCTGCGCGAGACCACCTCCGAAGGGTTGGCGGCGCTCCGCCCGGTGTTCGAGCAGGGCCTGCACACGGCCGGCACCTCGTCGCAGATCTCGGATGGCGCCGCCGCCGTACTGGTGATGTCGGAACGGGCCGCCTACGAGCGGGGACTGCGGCCGCGCGCCCGCATCCGCGCACAGGCCCTCATCGGCGCGGACCCGTACTACCACCTGGACGGCCCGGTGGAGTCCACCGCGCGGGTACTGGACACGGCCGGGATGACGATGGCGGACGTGGACCTGTTCGAGGTGAACGAGGCGTTCGCCTCGATCGTCCTGTCATGGGCGTCGGTACACGAGCCGGACATGGACCGCGTCAACGTCAACGGCGGCGCCATCGCGCTCGGCCACCCCGTCGGCGCCACCGGAGCCCGCCTCCTCACGACCGCCCTGCACGAGCTCGAACGCCGCGACGCGAACACCGCACTGGTGACGATGTGCGCGGGCGGCGCCCTGTCCACCGCCACCATTCTCGAACGCCTCTGATCCCGGCCGGCGGCCGCGGCAAGGGTATTGCCGGGCTGGCAAACTGCTCGTATGGCAGACGACGTCGACCAGGCGCTCGGCGCGGTCGGGCCGCGGCTGCGCGCACTGCGGCGGGAGCGGGAGACCACGCTCGCCGAGCTGTCCCGGGCGACCGGCATCTCGGTGAGCACCCTGTCCCGCCTGGAGTCCGGCGCCCGCAAGCCCACTCTCGAACAGCTGCTGCCCCTGGCCAGGGCCCACGGCGTCACGCTCGACGAACTCGTCGACGCGCCGCCCACCGGCGACCCGCGTGTCCACCTGCGTCCGGTGACCCGTAACGGCATGACCATGCTGCCCCTGACCCGGCGGGCCGGCGGCATCCAGGCCTACAAGCTGATCATCAAGGACACCGCGCGCCGGAGGGAGCCCGATCCCCAGACGCACGAGGGCTACGAGTGGCTCTACGTGCTCAACGGGCGGTTGCGGGTCATCCTCGGCGAACACGACCTGGTGCTGTCGCCCGGCGAGGCGGCGGAGTTCGACACCCGCGTCCCGCACTGGTTCGGCGCCGCCGACTCCGAGCCGGTCGAGCTGCTCAGCCTCTTCGGCCGGCAGGGCGAGCGGGCCCACCTGCGCGCCCGTCCCCGTACGAAAGGCACGGACTAGAGGCGCGCCCGCTGGCCCCGCCGCCAGTCTCCTCTGGCCACCGAGCGTGATGAGACGCGCGACACGTTGACCCTAGCAATCGCTTGGTTTAGAACGTGTTTCAGAACGTCGATCCCGGAGGAGACCCGATGGCCGTCGACCTCATCACGCCCACGCTGTACGAGACTCAGGGCTTTCCCGACGAGGACCTCCGCCGGCTCCGCCGTGAGTCGCCCGTGCACTGGCACGAGGATCCGTCCAGTGACGTGCCCGGTTTCTGGGCGGTGACCAGGTACGACGACATCGTCCACGTCTCGCGGCACCCGGAGCTCTTCTCCTCCCACGCGCGCACGTCGATGTTCGAGGAGTTCGCCGACGAGGACGTCGCGCTGTACCGGCTCATGATGCTGTTCATGGATCCCCCGCAGCACACCCGCCAGCGGGCGTTCGTCAACCGCGGCTTCACGCCGCGCATGATCAAGCAGCTCGAGGAGCACATCCGCGACGTCGGGCACCGGCTCATCGACAACGTCGTCACGCGCGGCGAGGCCTGTTTCGTCCGCGACATCGCGGCGCCCTTCCCGCTGTACGTCATCTGCGAGCTGATCGGCGCGCCGGTCGAGGACCGCGAGCAGATCTTCGCCTGGTCCAACGTGCTGGTCGGCTCCAACGATCCCGACTTCGCCACCTCGCCCGAGGACGCGAGGGAGGTCTCCGCCCAGGTCCTGCAGTACGCCCACGAGCTGGCCGCCCGCCGCAGGCGGCAACCGCGCGACGACATCGCGACGAGCCTGCTGGAGCCGGACGCGGACGGCAACCGCCTCAGCGCCGACGAGTTCGCCATGTTCATCCTGCTGCTGATCATCGCGGGCAACGAGACGACGCGGAACGGCGCGTCGGGCGGCATGCTCGCCTTCTTCCAGCACCCGGAGCAGTGGCGGCGCCTGGTCCGCAACCGCGGCCTGATCAAGACCACCGCCGACGAGGTCGTGCGCTGGGTCAGCCCGGTCAACCTCTTCCGCCGCACCGCGATGCGCGACACCGAACTGCGCGGCCGGCGCATCCGGGAGGGCGACAAGGTGGTGATGTTCTACTCCTCGGCCAACCGCGACGAGGACGTCTTCGAGGACCCGTACACCTTCGACATCGGCCGCGACCCCAACCCCCACCTGGGCTTCGGCGGAGGCGGCCCGCACTTCTGCCTGGGCACCCACCTGGCGCGGCTGGAGCTGGCCGTGCTGTTCGAGCTGCTGCTGGACCGCATGCCCGACATCCGCCAGGCCGGCGAGGCGCGCCGGCTCCGGTCCAACTTCATCAACGGCATCAAGGAGATGCCGGTGCGGTTCACCCCGTCGGAGCGCGTTAATAGAACAAGTTTCATTTAGCCGCTTCCTCGTTTACGCTCGGGATACCCCCGACCTCCAAGGGCGGTTGCGATGAACATCGACCAGGAGATCAACCTCGTCGACCCCGACCTGTACGCGACCGGCGGCATCCCGCACGAGCAGTTCCGATGGCTGCGCGAGAACGCGCCGGTCCACCGGCACCCCGGCGACCCGGACTTCTGGGCCGTCACCCGCTACGACGACGTGGTGCACGTCTCCCGGCACCCGGAGATCTTCTCCTCGCACCGTCGGCTCGCGCTGTTCAACGAGCCGACGGAGGAGCATCTCGTGCTCCAGCGGATGATGATGCTCAACCAGGACCCGCCCGAGCACACGCGCAAGCGGGCGATCGTCAACCGCGGCTTCACGCCCCGCACCGTCGGCGGCCTCGAAGAGCACATCCGCGGCATCTGCGACGATCTGCTCGACGGCCTGGCCGGCCGCGAGGAGGTCGACTTCGTCCGGGACATCTCCGCGCCGCTGCCGCTGTAC
Source organism: Actinoallomurus sp. CA-142502 (assembly GCF_050936355.1). Classification (NCBI taxonomy): domain Bacteria; kingdom Bacillati; phylum Actinomycetota; class Actinomycetes; order Streptosporangiales; family Thermomonosporaceae; genus Actinoallomurus; species Actinoallomurus sp. CA-142502. Next base: position 2,884,687 of record NZ_JBNJMY010000001.1, on the reverse strand, counting down.
GTGATCTGCGAGCTGCTCGGCGCGCCCCCCGAGGACCGGGAGAAGATCTTCGACTGGTCGAACCGCCTGATCGCCCAGGACGACCCGGAGTTCCGTACGCCGGGCGACGACGGCATGGCGGCCGCCGGCGAGCTGTACGCCTACGCCAACGAGCTGGCCGTACGCCGCCGCGACGAGCCGCGCGACGACATCGTGACCCGGCTCCTGCAGCCGCACGACGGCGAGGAGCTGTCGGTCGAGGAGTTCGACCTGTTCGTGATGCTGCTGTCCGTGGCCGGCAACGAGACCACGCGCAACGCCGCGTCGGGCGGCATGCTCGCCTTCTTCGAACATCCGGAGCAGTGGCGACGGCTGCGCGAGGGACACGCCGCCGGCGACGAGCGGCTGTCGGAGACCTTCCCGGACGAGATCGTGCGCTGGGTCAGCCCGGTCAACCTGTTCCGCCGCACCGCGACCCGCGACACCGAGCTGGGCGGGCGGCGCATCGCCGAGGGCGACAAGGTCGTCGTGTTCTACGCCTCGGCCAACCGCGACGACGGCGCCTTCGCCGACCCGTACGCCTTCGACATCGGCCGCGACCCCAACCCGCACATCGGGTTCGGTGGCGGGGGCCCGCACTTCTGCCTGGGCGCGCACCTGGCGCGGCTGGAGCTGCGCGTGCTGTTCGAGACGCTGCTGGAGCGGATGCCGGACATCTCCCCGGCGGGCGAGGTCCGCCGGCTGCGCTCCAACTTCATCAACGGCATCAAGGAGATGCCGGTACGCATCGGCTAGTGGCGTTCACCACCTTTTAGACTCTGTGCCTAATATCGAACGCGCAGGTCGGACAGGTCAGGCTATGGTCATACTTCACTGAATGTGCGTTTACGGGAGGGCCGGACGTGAACGAGGCAGACGAACCGTTGCGCGTCGCGCTCCTCTCCTACCGGAGCAAACCCCACTGTGGTGGTCAGGGCGTCTATCTCCGTCACCTGTCTCGCGAGCTCGTCGACCTGGGACATCACGTCGACGTCTTCTCCGGCCAGCCGTACCCCGAGCTCGACCGGGAAGAGATCACGCTGCGCCGCGTGCCGAGCCTGGACCTGTACGCCGACGAGAACCCCTTTCGCACCCCGCGCCTGGCGGAGTTCCGCGACTGGATCGACGTGCTGGAGTTCGCCCACATGCGTACGGGCGGGTTCCCCGAGCCGCTGACGTTCAGCCTCCGCGTGCTGCGTGAGCTGCGCGCACGCCGGCACTCGTACGACGTCGTGCACGACAACCAGGTGCTCGGCTACGGCAACCTCGCCATCCCGCACCTCGGCCTGCCCTTCGTGACGAGCATCCACCACCCGATCAGCGTCGACCGGCGCATCGAGATCAAGGCCGCCAAGGGGCTCAAGGAGCAGTTCGGCAAGCGCCGCTGGTACGGCTTCGTCCGGATGCAGGCGCGCGTCGCCGCGCGGATCGGGCCGATCCTCACCGTCTCCGGCTCCTCCAAGCACGACATCGTCCGCGACTTCGGCGTGGCGCCCGAGCAGGTGCACATCCTGCCGCTCGGCGTCGACGACCGGTTCTTCCACCCGCGCGGCGAGCGCGTGCCCGGCCGCATCGTCGCCGTCGCCAGCGCGGACTCGCCGCTCAAGGGCGTCGCGACACTGCTGCGCGCGGTCGCCAAGCTGGCCACCGAACGCGACGTGCACGTCGTCGTGGTCAGCCGGCCGACGCCGGGCGGCCCGACCGACAAGCTCGTCGCGGAACTCTCGCTCGGCGACCGGGTGCGCTTCGTCTCCGGCATCTCCGACGAGGAGCTGGGCGAGCTGCTGGCCAGCGCCGAGATCGCCGCGGTTCCCTCGCTGTACGAGGGCTTCTCGCTGCCGGCCGTCGAACACATGGCCTCGGGCACGCCGCTCGTGGCCAGCCGTACCGGCGCGCTGCCCGAGGTCGTCGGCGACGCCGCGATCCTCGTCGAGCCGGGTGACGTCGAGGAGCTGGCCGCCGTGTTCCGGCGCCTGCACGACTCGCCCGAGGAGCGCGAGCGCGTCGGCGCCGCCGGCTACGCCCGCGTGCAGGAGCGGTTCACCTGGTCCGCGGTCGCGCGGGCCACCGTCGGCCACTACCGAGACGCCATCGCCCGCCGCCGTACGGGCACCGTTTGAGAGGAGCACGGCCCTGCTGACCGTGGACTTTGACCGGTTCCGCGTCGCACCCGGCGAGCAGGTGCTCGACATGGGCTGCGGCGCCGGCCGGCACGCCTTCGAGCTGTACCGGCGCGGCGCCAACGTGGTGGCGTTCGACCGCGACGAGAAGGAGCTCGCCGGAGTCGCGACGATGTTCGGCGCGATGGAGCTCGAAGGCGAGGTACCGCCGGGCGCCTCGGCCCGTACCGTGACGGGGGACGCGCTCAGCCTGCCGTTCCCCGACGACTCCTTCGACAAGATCGTCGCCGCGGAGGTGCTGGAGCACATCCCCGACGACATGGCGGCCATGGGCGAGCTGCTGCGCGTGCTGAAGCCGGGCGGGCGGCTCGCCGTCACCGTGCCCTCATGGCTGCCCGAGCGCATCTGCTGGGCGCTGTCGGAGGACTACCACACGGCGCCGGGCGGGCACGTGCGCATCTACACGCGCGCCGAGCTGGAGGCCAAGCTCAAGGCGACCGGGTTCGAGGTCGGCGACCACCACTACGCGCACGGCCTGCACGCGCCGTACTGGTGGATCAAGTGCGCCGTCGGCGTGAACAACGAGGGGCACCCGCTCGCCAGCGCGTACCACAAGCTGCTCGTCTGGGACATCATGAAGCGTCCGCTCGCCACCCGCCTGGCCGAGCAGGTGCTCAACCCCGTCATCGGCAAGAGCGTCGTCGTCTACTTCACCAAGCCCGCCGTCCCGGCGTCGCGGGAGCAGGCCCATGCGGCGGCCTGAGGCCGTACCCGGGATCCTGACCTCAACAGACCTCGTCGCCACCGCTGAGTCGATCGTCGCCCAGCAGGAGCCGTCGGGCGCCATTCCGTGGTTCGCCCCGGTGGACGGCGTGCCGGGCCACGTCGACGCCTGGAACCACGTCGAGGCCGCGATGGCACTGTCCGTCGCGGGCTTCACCGAGCCGTCGCGCCGCGCGTACGCGTGGCTGCGCGACGCCCAGCGCGAGGACGGCTCGTGGCCCGCCAAGTGGGTCATGGGCGAGGTGACCGAGCCGGGCGGCGAGTCCAACCACGCCGCGTACCTCGCGGTCGGCGTCTGGCACGAGCTCACGCTGACCGATGACCTCGCGTTCGCGGCGGAAATGTGGCCGTCCGTACGGCGGGCGGTGGAGTTCGCCCTCGGCCTGCAGAGCGCCCGCGGCGAGATCATGTGGATGCGGAACCCGGACGGCTCCGCCGCCGACCACGCGCTGCTCACCGGGTGCTCCTCGATCTACCAGTCCCTGCGCTGCGCGGTCGCGCTGGCCGAACGCCTCGACGAGCCGCAGCCGGACTGGGAACTGGCCGCCGACCAGCTCGGCCACGTCGTCGCCTGCCACCCCGAGGCGTTCGCGGACAAGAACCGGTTCTCGATGGACTGGTACTACCCGGTGCTCGGCGGGCCCCTGCGCGGCTCCCCGGCGTACCGCCGGATCGACGAGCGGTGGGACACCTTCGTCGTCGAGGGCCTCGGCTGCCGGTGCGTCTCGGACCAGCCGTGGGTGACCGGCGCGGAGAGCTGCGAGCTCGTGCTCGCCCTCGACGCGATGGGCGACACGACGCGGGCCCTGGAGCTGTTCGCCACGATCCAGCACCTGCGGCACGAGGACGGGTCGTACTGGACGGGCTGGCAGTACGCCAACGAGCGGCACTTCCCGAGCGACCGCTCGACGTACACGGCGGCCGCGGTGATCCTGGCCGCCGACGCCCTCGTGGGCGGCTCCCCGTCCGCCCGCCTGTTCAAGGAGATCGCCGGCCGCGACCTGGGCCCGTCCGGCCCGTCCGACCCGGTCGCCTGCGGCTGCGAGGCCCCGTCCCTGGCCGACTCGGTCCGTACGCGGCGCTGACCCGAGCAGGGATCGCCTCCGGGGCGACCAGCTACCACCTGCGCCAGCTCGGCACCGCCGGCTTCGTCGAGGAGGACACCGAGCGGGGGAACGCGCGGGAGCGCTGGTGGCGTGCCGCGCACCGGTCGACCTGGGTCACCGACCTGGAGGTGCTCAGCCAGGATCCCGAGGCGGGTCTCGCCTACCTGCAGTCCGTCGCGGCCGTACACGTGTTGCAGACCCAGCAGTCGCTGAACGAGTTCCAGACGCTCCCTCGTGCCTGGCGGGACGTGTTCGACCTGAGCGACTTGGCCCTGCGCCTCACCCCCGGAGAGGCACAGGACCTCCTGGACGACCTGAGCGCGGTCCTCGCCCGGTACCGGCGAGCGGACGAGACCGCCGCCACGCCCGAGGGCGCCGAACGCGTCAACCTCATCCTGCACCTTCTGCCCGAGCCGGGCCTGCCCGCCGGACCGGCGGCGGACGGCTCCGCTCAGGAGGCCCCCGGAGACGACGGCGGCGCGTGCCCGGCGAGAGAGACGCCGTGAGCCGCCGCGCCGGCCCGGCCGAGGATGACGCCGGCCGCCGGAGTCTCCGTCCCTTAGCCGGGATCCTCGCCGCCCTCATGGTGTCGCAGACCGGCACCCGGATCTCGGCGATCGCGCTGCCCTGGTTCGTCCTCGTCACGACCGGAAGCGCCACCAGGACCGGCCTGACGGCCTTCTGCGAGATGGCCCCGTACGTGACGGTCAAGGCGCTCGCCGGGCCTCTGGTGGAGACGGCCGGGCCGCGGACCGTCTCGTGGGTCGCCGACGCGGTCAGCGGCGCCGTCCTCACCCTGATCCCGCTGCTCCACGCGCTGCACCTGCTGTCCTTCTGGACGCTGTCCGCCATGGCGGCGGTGATCGGCGCCGCGCGCGGCCCGGGTGACCTGGCCAAGGAGGTCATCGTCCCGGAGGCAGCCGAGCGCGGCCGGGTGCCGCTGGAACGGGCGACCGGCCTGGCCGGTACCACCGATCGGCTGGCCTCCACCTTCGGACCGGCGGCCGGGGGCGCGCTGATCGGGCTGGCCGGCGCCCTGACCGGGCTCGTCGTGGTCAGCGGGTGCTTCGCGCTCGGGTCGGTGGCCATCGCCCTGGGGCTGCCCCGCGTCATGGGGCACACACCGGAGCGGAACGCGGCGGCCGGAACGGGCTACTGGCGGCGGCTCGGCGAAGGTCTCGCCTTCCTCCGTGAAGAGCGGCTGCTGCTGAACCTGTGCATCGTGGTGGCCGTCACCAACCTGCTGGACGCGGCGTTCTCGTCGGTGCTCCTGCCGGTCTGGGCGAGGCAGTCCGGTGCCGGGCCGGCCGGGATCGGACTGGTCGGCAGCGCGCTCGGCATCGGGGCGGTGGGCGGCAGCCTGGTCGCCGCCGCGGTGGCTCACCGCATCCCGCGCCGGCCGGTGTTCTTCATCGGCTTCCTGGTCGCCGGGGCGCCGCGCTTCCTGATCCTCGCCGCCGGCGTGCCGACCGGGGCGGTGGCCGCGGTCTTCGCCGTGGCCGGCCTCGGCGCCGGCTTCCTCAACCCGATCCTGGGCGCGATCTCGTTCGAGCGGGTGCCACGACGACTGCTCGGCCGGGTACGCGGGCTGACCGACTCGCTCGCCTGGGCCGGCATTCCGCTCGGTGGCCTGATCGGCGGGGCGGCGGTGGCCTCCGTGGGCCTCGTGCCCGTGCTCGTGACCGGCGGCGCGGCGTACTTCCTGACCACGAACGTCGCCGGGCTTCGCCCGGAGAGCCGGGAGATGGATCGATCCCGCATGTGACGCTCAGAGCCGGCCGAGGTCCAGGCTCAGGTCGACGTCGAACCCGATGTCGGTGCGCAGCCGCCCATGGTGCACGCCGGTGGGCACGTACGCGCGGATCGAGGGGTCCAACTCGTACGTGTAGACGACCGGCCGGCGCCCGTCGCGCTCCACCCGCCACAGGAACCGGATGCCCGCTTCGGCGTACTTGATCGGCTTGGTGAACCGGTCTCGGTCCTCGGAGTCCGGTGACACCACCTCGACGACCAGCCGTACGTCCTCGGGCAGGTAGTAGGTGCGGTCGAGGTCGTCGAGCGCGTCGTCCTTCACCACCATGACGTCGGGCTCGGGACGCTGCCGCAGGCCGAGCTTCACCGCCATCTCCCGGACGACGGCCAGCCCGGCCGGCGGCCGGATGCCCGCCTGCGAGTCGGTGAGCAGATTGACGACCAGCATGTGAAATTTGGTCTGCGGCGACATCAAGACGAGGGCTCCGTCGATCAACTCGACGCGCCTGGGCGCGTCCGGTGGCAGAGCGTCGAGATCGTCAGCCGTCCACCCGTTCTCCGGGCCGGGATATAGCCACTCGGGCAACGAGGTCATAACCACCATGATTAACCCCCGTCGTGCTGCCGTCTCGATCCGCGGCAACCCTAACAGAAGTTGATTACGAAAAGTAATCGAATAATTTCCCTCGGTTATTATCTGGATGCACTGAGAGGCCGGGTGTTCAACCGCTTCCGGGGCCGAACCCGCGAATCGGGGGCGGCTGCAGTAGCGTGCGCGGCATGGTCTGGCGGGACGGCGGTCAGCGCTCCGGACGGTCGCGTCACCGCGGCCGGACCGACCGGGGCTCCCCGTACGGGGAGAACGAGGAGTTCGGCGGGTCCGGTGGGATGACGTTCCTGCCTCCGCTGCCGCCGGAACGGTCGCCGGCCGGTGTGCGGGCGGTGGTCGTCGTCCTGGTGATCCTGCTGGTCGGTGGCGGTGTGGCCCTCGCCGTCGCCGGGGCCGACGGCCACGGAAGGCGTGCCATCGCCGGGTCGTCGCCCTCCCCCGACGCGTCGCGCCTCCCGTCGTACGTGCCGTCCGCGCCGCCGTCCGCGCGGGCGAAGGTGCCGGGATGGCACGCCGTCGTCGCGGTCAAGCACGGCCTGACCTACGACGTGCCGCCGTCCACCTGGTCGGTGAAGTCGGCGGACACGATCGTCGGCTTCGAGGACCCGAACGGACGGCCCGAGGTGGCCGGCAGCGGCGTCGCGATCTACAAGGAGGGCTACTGCCCGGGACACAGCGGGAGCTGGCGGGCCCAGACCGCCGTCGCGGGCTACGGCGAGAGCGACCCGGCCGCCGCCGCGAAGGACGCGGCCCGCACGTGGGCCACCTACGGCTACGCCCCGGGCACCGGCGGCTCCGCGCCGACCGTGACGCTGCGCGCCCCGAAGCCGCTCACCACGGGCGGATCGCAGGCGATGGAGGTCACCGCGACGGTCACCGTGCACGACGACGAGCCGTGCTCCCCTCCGCGAGGAGTCGTGCACGCGGTCGCGGTGCCGCTGAAGGGCGGCGAGGTGTCCGTGCTGATCGTGATCGCCGACCAGGGCGTGCCCGACGCGACGTCCGCCACCGACCTGGAGAAGATCGCCCGCAGCGCCCGCCCGACCTCCTGACGCCGCCGCGGAAAACCGGGTTGGCCCCGGGCGTACGGACCGGGAGGATCGGGAGATGCGCGTCGAAGACCTTCTGCGGCTGGAAGAGGCGGGGGCCCTGCCCGAGCCGCTGCTGTTCTGGGGCCATCGGCCGCCCGCGGGCGGTGGGGTCGGCAAGGGCTGCCTCAGCCAGTGGTACCCGGCGCCGTTCACGGTCGACGGTGTCCGTTACGCCACCGCCGAGCACTTCATGATGGCGGGCAAGGCGCGGCTGTTCGACGACGCGGAGGCCGAGCGCCTCGTGCTGGCCTCCGACGACCCGGGCAAGGCGAAGGGCGCCGGGCGGCGGGTGCGCGGCTTCGACGAGGACATCTGGGCCGAGCACCGCTACGACCTGGTCGTACGGGCCAACACCGCGAAGTTCGGCCGGCACGCGGCGCTGCGGGACTTCCTGCTCGCCACCGGCGACCGGGTCCTGGTCGAGGCCAGCCCGTACGACACGGTGTGGGGCATCGGCCTGTCGGCGGACCAGCCGGAGGCGCGGCGCCCGTCCGGGTGGCGCGGCCTCAACCTGCTCGGCTTCGCCCTGATGGACGTCCGCGACGCCCTCCGCGAGCCGGCCGCCTGACCGGTCAGCGGCCGGCGAGGAACCGGTCGACCTCCTCGCGGTCCGGGGCCGTCGCGGGGCCGCGCCGGGTGACGGCGATGGCGGCCGCGGCGTTGGCCCGCCGCGCCGCCCGCTCCGGCGGCAGCCCGTCCCCGAGCGCCGCCACGAACACGCCCACGTGCGCGTCGCCGGCGCCGTTGCTGTCGACCGCCGTCACGTCGAAGGCGGGGACATGCACGGCCGGCGCGTCGCGCACGGCCAGGACACAGCCGCGCGGCCCCATGCGGAGCACGACGCCGGAGCGCCCGGTCCGGCGGGCCAGCTCGGCGGCGGCGCGGTCCGGGTCGGCGTGGCCGGTCATCGCGGTCGCCTCGTCGTGGTTGCAGCTCCACCAGTCGGCGCGGTCGAGCACCGGCCGGAGCACGTCGGCGGGGATGTCGGCGACCAGCGGCCCGGGATCGACGATCACGGTCGCGTCGCCGGGCAGCGTCGGGAGCCAGCGCGTGAGCGCCACCCGGTTCGCCGGGTAGGCCAGGCCGTACCCGGAGAGGTAGATCGCGTCGCCGCCGCGCAGGCGGACGCCGCTGAGCTGCTCGTACGTCAGGCCGGCCTCGGCGCCGACGCTCGTCGCGAACGTCCGTTCGCCGCCGCCGTCGACGAACGCCACGTCGAAGCCGGTGTCGGCGTCCGGGGTCGCCTCCTGGAGGACGGCGATGCCGGCCTCGGTCAGCCGGGCGCGGGCGAGGTCGCCGAACGGGCCGCTGCCGTGCGCGCCCGCGTAGGCGACCTTCAGGCCCTGACGAACGCTCGCCAGCATGACGTTGTATCCCCCGCCTGGCGTCACCTGGCTGGAGGTGGCGAGCACGTCGCCGCCGGGCCGCGGCAGCGCCGGGATCTCCATGACCAGGTCGATGACCACGTTGCCGGCGTGGACCAGCCGGTCGATGCCGCTCACGACACCACCTCGCTCACCCGTGCACGGGTCTCACGGGACCCCGTGACGGTCCGGAGGACGAGGTAGATGACGGCGGCGACGGCGAAGGCGACGAGCCAGCCGAGACCGTTGCGCGCGGGCCAGGTCTTCGACAGCGGCCCGGCGAACCACACGTCCGTCTCGGACGTCTGGGCCACGGTCAGCAGCAGCCCGGCGACGATGCCGGCGGCCCAGGCGACGAAGGCGGACCACGCCACGCCGCCGTGGTGCCAGTAGACGCCGCCGCGCGTGGTGTCCATCAGGCCGGCGGGGTCGTACTCGCGGCGGGTCAGCATGTCCACGAGGAAGACCGCGACCCAGGAGGTGATCGCGACGGCGAGCAGCGAGATGAAGGTGATGAACGGGCCGTAGAAGTTCTTCGCGATGAGCATCAGGTAGACCCCGCCGGCCAGCGTGAGCACCACGTCGGCGCCGACGGCGAGCACCCGGCGGACCCGGATGCCCAGGGTGATCATGGTGAGCCCGGCGGAGTACACCGACAGGTGGTTGGACAGCAGCAGGCCGCCGAAGGCGGTGAGCAGGTACGGGATGGCCATCCACGACGGCAGCATGGCCTGGATCGCCGCCACCGGGTCGGACGCGGCGGCGAGCGTGTGGTCGCCGGTCGACAGCAGGCCGCCCAGGGTGATGAGCAGCAACAGCGGCACGCCGGCACCCGCTGCGGCGGCGGCCACGATGCGGTGTCCGGGGACCCTCCGTGGCTGGTAACGCGCCATGTCGGCGCCGGCGTTCGCCCAGCCGATGCCCGTTCCGCCGGCGATCACCCCGATCCCCGCGATCATTACGCTCGCCGGCGCGGCCGGGGCGTGCAGGACCGTGTGCCAGTGCACCTTCGTGACGAGGAAGCCGCCGACGACCAGGTTGAGGACGCCGAAGACGTACGTCGCCCGCTGCTGGATCCACACCAGGGTGGCGTGGCCCAGCCCGGACACGAGCAGGGTGAGGGCCACGAAGGCGAGCAGGCAGACGACGGTGAGCACCGAGCTCGCGCCCACCCCGAAGGCGATGTGCAGGATGGCCAGCAGGGCGTACGCGGCGGTGGTGGTGTTCACCACCTCCCAGCCGACCCGCGACAGCCACGACACGAGCGTCGGCCCGTGGTTGCCCCGCGGGCCGAACACCGCGCGGGACAGGGTCATGCTCGGCGCGCCGCCCCACTTGCCCGCGACGCTGATGAGCCCGACGACGGCGAACGACCCGAACGAGCCGATGGCGCCGACGAGTACGGCCTGCCAGATGTTCATGCCGCGCAACGCGACAAGCGTCGCGCCGAGGGGCAGCCCGAGGATGGAGATGTTGGCGGCGAACCACACCCAGAAGAGCTGGAGCGGGTTGCCGTGCCGTTCGGCGTCGGGCACCGGCTCGATGCCGCGGGTCTCGACGGCGCCGACCTTGTTGTCGCTGGTCATAAGGGCCTTCTTCGCAGAGGGGTGTCGGGGGGTCAGGCCCGCAGGGCCAGCAGGCCGCGCGCCAGCTCGTCGAGGGGGAGCCGGTTGACCGTACGGATCGTGGTGACGGCGTCCTCGGGGAAGGAGCCGACGCCGTGGCAGGCGCCGGCGATCGCCCCCGCGATGGCCGCGATGGTGTCGCAGTCGCCTCCGAGCGACGCGGCGAGCAGGCACGCCTGCCACGGGTCGTCCGGGTGCACCGACAGCACGGCGAACGCGGCCGGCACGGACTCCTGGGTGGCGACGCTGGTGCCGACCAGGTGGTAGATGTCGGCGGCGGCGGCCTCGGCGGGGCGGCCCGCCACCAGCTCGCCGGCCCAGCGGATGCGCGAGGCGACGTCGGCGGCGGCGATCCAGTGACCGCGGCGGACGCCGGCGGACGCGGCCTCCTCCGCGCGCTGGACGGCCTCCTTCACATCAGCTCCGTCGACCCCGGCGCTGACGGCGGCCGCGACCGCCGCGGCTCCGGCGAGGGCGACGCTCGTGTTGTGCGTCACCAGGCTGGCCTCGACGACGCTGTCGAGGAGCGCGGCGGGTTCACCGCCGGAGGCGATGCCGACCGGGGCGATCCGCATGGCGGCGCCGTTGGTGTCCCCGCGGCGGCCCGCCTCCTCGACGGGCGTGCCGGCGGCGACCGCCGCGACGGCGCGTTTGGTCGAGGGGCCGAGCAGATCCAGCGAACCGCGCCGGCGCATGTCGTCCTCCCAGGCCAGGAGGGCCTGCGCCAGCGCGACCGGATCGATGTGCCCGGCGCCGTCGAGGAGCAGCCGGGCGAGCAGGACGGCCTGCTCGGTGTCGTCGGTGACCGATCCCGCGCGCATCCCCGCGGCGATCGGGTGGTCCGCGGCGGCGGGCTCGAACCCGGTGAGCGAGCCGAAGTCCCGCCGGATCCGCTCCCGGGGCAGCGACTGGGTCGGCATGCCCAGCGCGTCGCCGATCGCGAGTCCGTACAGCGCTCCGGCGGCGCGGGCCTCGGCGCCGGTCACGAGGTGCTCCCGAAGCGCAGGTGCAGCTCGAACCGGAGCGGGTCGAGCCGGCTCTCGACGTGTTCGACCAGTTCACCGGACGCGGTCCAGCTGACGCGCCGCGCGCGCAGGAACCACTCACCGGGGCTCCGTCCCAGCTCGGCGGCGTCGGTGTCGTCCAGGGGCGCGGCGGTGACCCATTCGTCGCCGTGGTCCGCGTGCAGCCCGGCGGACGCGAGCGTCGCCGTCAGCGACCCGTCGAGCAGGCCGCGTGCGGGCAGGTCGAGCAGGTCGCCTGCGGCGGGGATGCGGCTGCGCTCCAGGGAGACCGCCGGCCCGTCCGTCACGGTGCGGACGCGGTCGACGGCGAAGAACGAGGACGAGGCCAGGCCCAGCCGGCCGGCGAGCTCGGGATCCTCGACCTTCTCCAGGCGCAGCGTCCGGGTCTCGGTGGCCACGCCCTGAGCCGCCAGGGCGCGGGCCCAGCCCAGCCGGTCGTCGAGCGGCCGCCCGTCGAAGGTGACGAACGAGCCCTTCCCCGACCGGGTGGAGATGAGACCCTCCCGGCTCAGCTCGGTCAGCGCGGACCGGATCGTGTTACGGCTGACCGAGAACCGCGCGGCGAGCGCGTGCTCGCCGGGGAGGCGGCTGCCGCGCTTGAGCTTGCCCGTCCGGATCTCGCGGGCGAGGGCTTGGGCGATGTTCTCGTGTTTGAGCGCATGCACGTTGTCCGTCATGTCCACCCCTGCACCGAGACCTGTTCAAACATGTTCAGAAAGGTACGCCTGACATGGCGGTTCGTTCAAGAGTGCGTTTCTCGCCGGTTCCGCCTGAGAGCGTCAGCGGCGCTCGAGGACCCGCAGGGAGCCCTCGATCCGGCGCTCGGTCCACCGGCCGGTCGCCAGGGCACGCCGGTAGACGCGGTACGGGGCCTGGCCGCCGTCGGCCGGGTCGGGGAAGATGTCGTGGAACGCCAGCGCCCCGCCGGGCATCACGTGGTGCGCCCAGCCGTCGTAGTCGGCCTGCGCCAGGTCCTCCGCGTGCCCGCCGTCGACGAACAGCATGCCGAGCGGCTTGGCCCACAGCGCCGAGGCGGTCGCCGACGTGCCGACGACCGCGACGACGCGATCCTCCAGGCCCGCCGCGACGATCGTCCGGCGGAAGACCGGCAGCGTGTCCATGCGGCCCGTGGCCGGGTCGACCAGGGTCTCGTCGTGGTACTCCCAGCCGGCCTGGTTCTCCTCCGAGCCGTGGTGGTGGTCGACGGTGACCACGACCGAGCCGGCCGCGCGGGCGGCGGCGCCGAGGTAGATCGCGGACTTGCCGCAGTAGGTGCCGACCTCCAGGATCGGGCCGCGCGCGCCGTACTCCACCGCCGTCTCATAGAGCGCGATTCCCTCGGCCGGCGGCATGAACCCCTTGGCCTCCTCGGCGGCGCGCCGCAGGTCGTCGGGCATCGGCGGGAGACTCGTCCGCGTTGTCACGTCATCCACGCGCGCACTCTAATACCGTCGGTGACGCATATGTCCGAGTCCAGGGAGTAGGCGCATGGTGGATGACGGTGTTGCCGGCGAGCTGACGATCGGCGGGAGAAGGCGCACCTTCACGGTCCGGCTGCCACGGACACCGGTGGCAGGCCGGCCGGTGCCGCTCGTGCTGGTGCTGCACGGCAACAGTCCGGACGCGGGCGGATCACTCATGCGCGAGTGGACCACCTTCGACGAGCAGGCGGACCGCTGGGGCTGGGCGATCGCCTACCCGGACGGTCACCAGGGATGCTGGGCGGACGGCCGTGGTGTCACGACGGCGGACGAGGCGGGCGTGGACGACGTCGCCTTTCTTCGCGCGGTCGTCAGCCGGGTGGCCGAACGCCACGGCACGTCGCCGGACCGGACCGTGGTGGCCGGGATCTCCAATGGCGCGTTCATGGCCCATCGGCTGGCACTGGAGGCCTGCGACCGGGTGGCAGTGGTGGCGGCCGTCGCCGGCGGGCTGCCCGCGGCCCTGAGCGACCTCCGGCCGACGCACGCCGTGTCGGCGATGCTGATCCACGGCACAGCGGACCAGATCACACCGATCGACGGCGGATACTCCCGGCGCCGCGGGCCGGGCGGGGAACTGCGCGGCCGCACGCTGTCCCTGCGCGAGACGGCCGAGCACTGGCGCGCCGTCGACCGGTGCCCGCCCGGACCGGGCGAGACACACACCACCGAGCTCTCGAGCCGCACGATGGCCGGCGGGGGCATCGGTGGTACCCAGGTCGTCGCCTGGACGGTGTTCGGAGGCGGCCACTCATGGCCGGGCATGCCCGGCGCGCCCGGCCGGACAGAGCCGATCAGCCGGGAGTTCGACGCGGCCGAGGAGATCTGCCGCTTCGCCGAGCCCCTGCTCGCCTCCGCGGACGCCCGGCGGCTCTGACCTTCCTGTGACCGACGTCACCGCTTCTCCTCTGTCCTCCGTGTAATCGTTTCCATATTCTGCCGTGTAATCGTTTCCACGAGGGAGGTGGCATGGCGGGCATCAAGGAGGTCGCCGCTCGCGCGGGAGTCTCGGTCGCCACCGTCTCCCGGGTGCTGAACGACAGTCCCCGGGTCAGCGAGCAGGCGCGGGCCAAGGTGAGCGCCGCCGTCGAGGCGCTGCGCTACCGGCCGAACGCGGTGGCGCGCTCGCTGCGCACCGAGGCCACCCACACGCTCGGGCTGATCGTCGGCGACATCGTCAACCCGTTCTTCGCCGTGCTCGCCAGAGCCGTGGAGGACGAGGCGCGTCGGGCCGGCTACACCGTCGTCATCGGCAACGCCGACGAACGCCCCGAGCGACAGGACCACTACGTCCGCACGCTCCTCGAACAGCGCGTCGACGGACTGCTCATCTGCCCGACGGCCGAGGTCACCCCGCTGATCCGTGACTGTGCCGCGGCGGGCGGCCCACTCGTCTTCCTCGACCGCACGCTCCCCGGCCTGGACGTGCCCTCCGTACGGGTCGACGGGACGGCCGCCATCGGCGAGCTCATCCGGCACCTCCACGGGCTCGGGCACCGCCGGATCGCCTTCATCTCCGGCCCGGAACCGCTGTCCACGGGCCGCGAGCGCACCCGGGCGTACGCGGACGCGATGCGCGCGACCGGCCTGCGGATCCGCGAGGAGTACCTGGAGGCGGGCGACTTCCAGGCGGAGAGCGGGCGGGCCATCGCGGGCCGGTTCCTCGACCTGCCCGAACCGCCCGAGGTGATCTTCGCGGGCGACAACCTCATGACGCTGGGCGCCCTCGACGAGATCCGGGCGCGCGGGCTGCGGATCCCGGACGACGTGGCGCTCGCCTCCTTCGACGACGTCGGCTGGTTCGTCCACGTGGACCCGCCGATCACCGCGATCGCCCAGCCCGCCGAAGAACTCGGGCGGCGGGCGGTACGCGCACTGCTGGAGCGCGCCGAGGGCCGGCCGGTGGAACCGGTCGTGCTCCCGGCGCGCCTCGTGAAACGCCGCTCCTGCGGAGAGACGGGAAGGACACAGCGATGACCGAGGGCCTCAGCGGACGGGGGCGGGCGTACGACGTCGTGGTCGCCGGGTCGGTCAACGCGGATCTCGTGGTCCGCGTCGAGCGGCGCCCGGGCGCCGGCGAGACCGTGCTCGGCTCGGACCTGGTGACCCATCCCGGTGGCAAGGGCGCCAACCAGGCGGTCGCCGCCGCGCGGCTGGGCGGCCGGGTCGCGTTCCTCGGCCGCGCGGGCACCGACGGCCACGGTGACTTCGTACGGGAGACGCTCCGGGGCGACGGCGTGGACACCGGGCACCTGATCACCACTCCGGGCGCGAACGGCGTGGCCCTGATCACCGTCGACCCGTCGGGCGACAACAGCATCATCGTCTCGCCGGGCGCGAACGCGAAGGTGACCGAGCAGGACGTCGCCGCCGCGCGATCGCTGTTCGCGGAGGCCGCCGTGGTGTCGCTGCAACTGGAGATCCCCCTCGACGCGGTCGTGGCCGCCGCCCGTACGGCGGCCGAGGAGGGCGCGCGGGTGGTGTTCAACCTGTCGCCGGCCGCCGACGTGCCGGACGAGCTGATCGCGCTCTGCGACCCGCTCGTCGTCAACGAGCACGAGGCGGAGTTCCTGGGCGACGCGCGGCCGGCCGGCCTGCTCGCCCGGGGCGCGCGGTCCGTCGTCATCACGCGCGGCGCGGACGGCGCCGTCGTCGCCGACGCGCGCGGCGTCACCGAGGTGCCCAGCCCGAAGGTGGACGTGGTGGATACCACCGGCGCGGGCGACGCGTTCACGGGCGCGCTGTGCCTGCGCCTCGCCCAGGGCGACGACCTGGCCACCGCGGCCCGGTTCGCGGCCCGTGTCGGCGCCGCGGCCGTGCGCGGGGAGGGCGCGCAGAGTTCGTTCCCGACCCTGGAAGAGCTGTAGGCGCGGCCTTGATGCGGCTGACTGAAACGTGTTCTACTTCTCGGCGTGAGTCAGCGCTCTCGTATCGCCATGACGGACGACGAGGTCACGGCGTTCATCGAGGAGAACCCCAAGTTCCAGCTCGCCACGATCAACCGTGACGGCACTCCGCACCTGGTGACGATGTTCTCCGGGCTGGTGGAGGGCAAGATCGCGTTCTGGACGTACCGCAAGTCGCGCAAGGCGCACAACCTCGCGCGGGATCCCCGCGTCACGTGCCTGATCGAGGCGGGCACGGACTACTTCGAGCTGCGCGGGCTGATGCTGTCCGGCACCGTGCGGACCCTGACAGAGCCGAACGACGTTCGGTATGTTGGCTCCCAAGTGGTTCGCAGAATGATGGGCCTCACGGACGACGACGCGATCGCCTCGGTCGTGGATCAGACCGCGGCCAAACGCCACGCCTACATCGTCGAGCCGACCGGTGCCGCCTCCTGGGACCATCGCAAGCTCACATGAAGGGGGAACAGCTTCATGCAAGTACGGGTGGACCCGCTGGTCTGCGAGGCCAACGGCGTGTGCGTCGGGCTCGTCCCCGAGGTCTTCGACCTCGATGACGACGACGAGCTGCACATCGCGCAGCCGTCGCCCCCGGCCGAGCTCGCCGACCGTGTCCGGCACGCCGTACGCTCCTGCCCCAAGGCCGCGCTGACCCTCGACGAGGACTGACGGACATTCCCCAACCCCCATATCCGGCCGGCCTCCGGGGCCGGCCCCCGTCCTGGAGGTGTGTCAGGTGCGAGCCGCGGTGATCCAAGGCCCCGGTGTCAAAGAGGTCGAGCTTCGCGACGACGCGACGACGGTCGGCCCGGACCCCGCCGAGGTGAAGGTCAGGATCAGGGCGACCGGGGTCTGCCACTCCGACCTGTCGATCCTGAGCGGCACCCTGCCGAACAACTATCCGGCGGTGGTCGGCCACGAGGCGGCCGGCGAGGTCGTCGAGGTCGGCGAGCACGTCACGAACGTCGCGCCCGGCGACCACGTCGTCATCAGCTGGACCCCGGCCTGCGGCCTGTGCCCCGACTGCGTCGCCGGGCGGCCCTTCCTGTGCGTGAAGTACATCATCGAGGGCTACACCAAGCCGCGGTTCCGCCTGGGCGACGACACACCGGCGTACGGCATGGCCGGCTGCGGCACCTGGGCCGAGGAGATGGTGGTGCCGTGGGAGGCCTGCATCAAGGTCGCCGACGACGTGCCGTACGAGTACGCCGCGCTGCTCGGCTGCGGCATCTCCACCGGGGTGGGCGCGGTGATCAACACCGCCCGGGTACGGCCCGGCACGGCGGTCGCGGTCGTCGGCTGCGGCGGCGTCGGCCTCTCGGTCATCCAGGGCGCCAGAGCGGCGGGTGCGGCGTCCATCCTCGCGATCGACCCGCTGGAGTCCAAACACGAGATCGCCAAGAGGTTCGGCGCGACGCACACCGCCACGCCGGACGGGGCGGACGAAGTGCGGAACCTCCTCACCGGCGGGCAGGGCTTCGACTACGCCTTCGAGGTGGTGGGCCGGAGCACCACGATCCGCGCCGCCTGGCAGCTGGCCCGGCGCGGCGGCGACGTCATCGTGGTCGGCGCCGGCGCGGCCGACGACAACGTGCGGTTCAACGCGTTCGAGCTGCTCTTCGACGGCAAGAACCTCCGGTCGTCGCTGTACGGCGGCTCCGACCTGCGCCGCGACGTGCCGCGGTTCGTGGACCTGTGGCGGGCGGGGCGGCTCGACCTGGAGAGCCTCATCACGCGGCGGATCCGTTTCGAGGACCTCAACGACGCGATCGCGACGCTCGAACGCGGCGACGCGATCCGCCAGGTCGTGCTGTTCGACTGACGACCGAGCGGGGGCGGCCGGCGACGGACACGAGAAGGGCGGCCGGCGTGCGCTGCCGAGCCGTCGGCCGCCCTCTCGCGACACCCGGTCCGCCCGCGAACACGCGACCGGGTGTCTCGTCCTGACGGGCGCTCCGCACCGGGAACGCCCGGCCATCCGCATGCGATGACCTGCCTGTTACATCGTTCCGAACGGGACCGGCGCTACAAAGAGCCGGCCGTGGGCCGCGGTCAGGCATTCAGGAACTGGTGGAACTGCTTGTCGAACTCCCGCGGGTCTTTGCTCAGCGACGCCTTGACCATTTCGGTGAACTCGTCGACGACCACCTCGAACGCGTCGGCCTCGACACCGTCGAGGGTGATACGGGCGACATCGGCCGGGTCCATCTTGGGCACGTCGTAGCCCTTCATCATGTCGGTGTCGGCCGCCCCGAGATGCACCGAGGTGACGAGCGTCCCCTGACCGGCCAGTTCCTGGCGCAGCGCTTTACTCATGCTCCAGACGGCCGCCTTCGAGACCGCGTAGGCGCTGCTGCCGGGGAAGACGAACCAGGACGCCGAAGAGGCGATGTTCACGATCGCGCCCCCGCCATTCGCCGCGAGAACCGGCGCGAAGGCACGGGCCATCGACAGCGTGCCCCAGAAGTTCACGTCCAGCGCGGCGCGGACCGCCTGCAGGTCGCCGAGCAGGGCGCCGCCTCCGATACCGGCATTGTTGACCAGCAGGTTCACGTCGCCTGCCAGGCGAGCCGCGGCCGCGACGGAGTCCGGGTCGGAGATGTCCAGGCCGAGGACCTCGACGCCGTCGAGATCGATGGACTCGGGACGACGGGCGGTCGCGTAGACCTTCGCGCCTCGCTCGACGAGCTGGGCGGCGAGGTGGCGGCCGATGCCGCGGTTGGCTCCGGTGACGAGCGCAGTCGCTCCGTGAATGTTCATGAGGCGTACGCTAGAACCTCACGTCAACGTGAGGTTCAAGTCCGGACTGCGCGAGGAGTGCCATGCGTATCGGAAAGGTGGCCGAACGCGCTGGAGTCAGCGTCCGCGCGCTGAGGTACTACGAAGAGCAGGGGCTCGTCCTCGCCGACCGCAGCCCCAGCGGCCACCGGCAGTACCCCGAGTCCGTCGTTGAGCGGGTGAAGTTCATCCAGCTCCTCTACGCGGCCGGTCTGACCAGTAAGGCGATCCTGCAGATCCTGCCGTTCCTGGACACCCTCGTCGCGACCCCGCAGATGACACGCCGGCTCACGGACGAGCGTGCCCGTATCCGGGTCCGGATCGACGCCCTGACCAAGGCGCACGACCGACTCGAAGAGCTGATCCGTCTCGCCGCCGAGTACGAGAACTCTCCGGCGACGTGCTCGGCGAGCGCGGACATCGCCGCCTCGCACACGTCACCTCCGCGGCGCTGACCGCAGCGGTCTTATCGGGCAAAAGTTTTGAATGCCACTCATCGGGAATCTGGCGAGCGTTCCAGCCAAGCCAAGGAGGTCCCGATGCGGATACGGGGCGGAATCAGCTTTGTCGGCCTGATCTATATATTGATTGGCATCTTCGTGGCCTGGGACCACGACTACATCACGCTCGGCCTGCTGAAGCGGGTGTTCAGCGCGCTGCTCGCGGTTTTCCTGTGGTTCCTCGTCCTTCTCGGGGTGAATCTCCACGTCCACTGATCCGATGTCCCCCTGCTTCGCGGTCGCTCCGATACGGAATGCGACCGCGAAGCCATTTCCCGGGGCGATTTCAGGGCATCGGGGTTCGCCAGAGGGTGGGCCCGTCGGTGCGGTGGTCACCGGTGAAGCCGACCGCCAGGAGGTTCGTCCCGACGACCGTCAGGCCGTCGAGCTCCTGGACACCCGGTCCGTCCAGACCCAGGCCGTGCGGCCGCGTCGCGCGCCAGGTCCGGCCGTCCGCCGAGGACCACGTCGCGACGTCCGAACCGGCCGTGCCGGCGAGCACGAAACCGCGCGAGGTGGCGGTGGCGGCGGTGATGCGGGTGCCCGGCGCGGCGCCGGGCAGCGCCGACGGCTGCCAGGTGCGCCCGCCGTCGGCGGAGACCGACGCGAAGGCGTACGCCCCGGCCACGCCGGTGGCCACGAGCACTCCGCCCCGCGCCACCACCTTCGTCAGCGAGCCCTGCGTGGTGCCGGTGGGCAGCGCGGGCGCCGCCGAGGACAGGGTCCACCGCCGGCCGTCCGGTGAGGTCCACAGCGCGGGCTGCGACACCTTGTTCTTCGTCTGGCCGCCGACCGCCACGAAGCCGTTCGGCCCGGCGGCCACGTCGCTCATCCACTTCGGCGCGTCCCGGCCGCCGGTCAGGTCCGCCTTGCCCGCGCCCGCGGCGTGGGTCCAGCTCTTCAGGTCCGACGAGGTCCACACGGCGGCGCTCGTGCCGCCCTGGGTGCCGACGACCACGTACGCCGAACCGCTCGCCGCCGCCGCGGACGGCACCAGGTCGCCGCCGAACCGCTCGCCCGCCACCGGCTGCCAGGTGACGGTGTCGCCCGACGTCAGCACCAGCGAATGGGAGCCGGTGCCGCCGACGGCGAGCCAGCCCGGCCCGCCGTGCACCGCGTCGACGAGCCGCTGCTGACCGGTGTCCTTGGACGCCGGGAGCTTGGCGCGCGTCCACGTGGCGGCGTCGGAAGAGGTCCACAGCGCGGCGCGGCCGTTCGTGCTGCCGACCGCGACGACCCGGCCCGCGTCGGCCACGACACCGTCGACCGTGCGCTCCGGGTGCACCGCGTCGGGGATCGCGGGGAGGTTGACGTCGCCCGCGCCCGCCATCGTCAGGTACGCGCTGCCGTCGTCGCTCCGCCCGGACACGACCGGCCCCTGGGGGGTGAGCGCGGCGCCGGTGAGCGTACGGCCGCCCGCCAGGTCGCCCACGTGCCGCCACGTCTTGGCGTCGCCGCTGGTCATGACGGCGGTCTTCCCGCCCTTGAGCGGCGTGAGGACGGTCAGGCCGTTGTCGGTGCCGCGCACCAGGCCGATCCGGGAGTACCCGGTGAACGCGAGAGTGCCGGCCGCCGCCCAGTTGGTGCCGTCCGCGGAGCTGAAGAAGGCGCCGTACGCGGTGGTCTTCCTCTTCCCTCTGCGGCCGGTCTTGCGCGAGGCCTCACGCACGGCGAAGAAACCGGTCTGGGTGGCCACGACGCCCACCGCGTCACCGGAGGAGCCCTGCCCCCGCGGGACGGCGAACCGCGCCCAGGTGCGCCCGCCGTCGGGCGACCGCCAGAACGCCTCGCTCTGCGCGGTGCTGTGGACCTTGCGCCGCTTGCCCCTGACCCGGCGGGTGACGGTCTTGGTGGTGCGCGCCCGGCCGCGCGCCACGACGACGTCGCCGTGCGCCGCGACGTCCGACAGGCTCACGACGGTGCCGCCGGACGGCGGCTGGAACCGGTCGCCGCCGAGCCGCGTCCACGTGACGCCGTCGGCGGAGGTCCAGATGACGCCCTGCGTCCCGTCCTTGACCGTGGCGGTGCCCACGGCGACGAACCCCGACGTCGTACGGGCCAGCCGCCTGACCTGGTCGCCGGGGCCGAAGGCGCCGGACGGCGGCCGGCGGGTCCAGGTGCCCGCGTCGGCGCTCGTCCACTCGACGACGCCATCATGGGTGGCGCCCAGCGCCGCCCACTTGCCGTTGCCGCCGGCGAGCAGCCCGGGGTACTCCCCCTGGGGCGGGTCGCCGCCGTCCGCCGCGCGCACCTTCGCCAGCTTCCACGTGCGTCCGGCGTCGCCCGAGGTCAGGAACTGCGCCCGCGAGTAGACACCGCCCTGCTCGGAGCCGAACGCGACGGTCGTGGTGCCGCCGGACGCCACGCCGTCGAGCGTGTGCACCCGGCCGCCCGTGGCCGCCGCGGGGTCGAGCGCGAACAGCCGGTCGGCCGCGACCGCGGGAGTGCCGGCGTCCTTCTTCTTCGCGTCGCCGCCCCGGCCGAACAGCAGGTACGCCCCGCCGCCGACGACCAGAACGGCCACGACGCCGACGGCGATCGCCCGCAGCGGAAGGCCCTCGACGGACGGAAGGCGCCGGGGCCGCTTGGAGGACGCCCACGGCTCCGCGTCGGCGGACGCGGCGTCGCCCGCACCCGGAGCGGCCGGCTCGGCCGGCGGGCGCGGCTGCGGTTGCGCCTGGGGTTGGGGCTGCGGCTGGGGCTGCGGCACCGGCGCCGGGTAGCGCGGCGGCGCGGGAGGCGCGGGAGGCGCGGCGGCGCTCGCCGCCGGGCGGGACGGCCGCGGCTTGGCCTCGACGCGGCTCCAGTCGATGCCCGCGCGGTGCCACACGGCGTTCGACCGCTGCCAGGGCGAGGTGTTCGGCATGCCGCGGAGGCGGGAGGTCTCAAGGGCGTCGGCGGCCTCGGCCAGCCGTTCGGTGAGCCGGCGGCGCTCGCTCCGGGCGCTCGGCGGCGGTCCCGCGGCCGGCCCGGATCGCTCCGAGGCGGCACCGCCGCCGAAGAAGTCCCCAGGGGAGGAAGCGCCGTTGCCGGTCGTGCTCACGCTGACCCTCTCGTTGAAACGTCTCATGCAGAGGACCATCAAACCCTGCTTCGGCACGCGATGCGGCCGGTAAGGGATCATGTCCGGCGCCCATTTCCGGCCGGTCCGTTCGGATGCGCGATCACCCGCGGAGCCGGGGCAGCACCTCCGCGCCCAGACGGCGAATGTTCTCCCTGGTCAAGGCCGGATCACCGGTGCCGTCGACCATGAGGACGAAGTGGTCGACGCCCGTACGCTCCGCGGTCGCCGTCAGCGTCGCGACACAGTCGTCGGCGGTGCCGACCGGATGGATCCGGCACAGCAGCGCGGCGTACTCCTCCGGATCGCGGGGCCGGCGCGGCCGGTCGTCGACCGGGACGTATCCGGCCAGGCCCGGCCCGAGCCAGCGCGGCATCGCCGTCCGCAGCACCCGCTGCGCCTCGGCCCGCGTGTCCGCGACATGGGCGACGCCGGCCGCCACGTGACCGGGGTTCGGCGGGCCGTACCGGGCGTAGTGCTCCACCATGGCGCGCTTGTCCTCGTCGCCGGCGTGCATGCCGAGCAGCATCGGCAACCCGCGCCGCGCGGCCACCTCCGCCGTCGCGGCGGAGGTGCAGGCCACGACGACGGGCGGCCCGGTGAGCGGGCGCGGCACGACGGGCACCTCACGGAACGGGAAGGTCGCGGTGCCCGTGACCCGCTCCTCGGTCAGCGCGGCGAGCAGCAGATCCAGGCTTTCCGCGAAGCCGGACTCGTACCGTGCCAGCCCTGTGCCGAACACCTCCAGGTCCACCCACGGACCGCCGCGCCCGACCCCGAGCCGGAACCGTCCCCGGCCCACCTGGTCGAGCAGCGCGGCCTGCTCGGCGAGCGCGACCGGGTGCTGGTTGGACAGCACGCTGACCGCGGTGCCGACCGCGATCCGGCTCGTACGGCCCAGGACGTACGCGGCGAGTGTCACCGCCGAAGGGCAGACGCCGTAGGACATGAAGTGGTGCTCGGCGAACCAGACGCCGTCGAACCCGGCCCGCTCGGCCTCGACGGCCGCCTCGACCGTACGGGCGAGCACCTCGGCGTGTGACTGGCCGGGGAACTGCGCGGCCGCCAGGAAGAGCCCGATCCGCATCGGCGGGTCAGCCGCGGACGTAGACGCGCGTGCCGATCGGCAGCAGCTTCGCCACGATCGTCGACGTGCTCATCGGCACCCGTACGCAGCCGTGGGACGCCGGCCGCAGCGGCACCGACGGCTCACCGTGGATGGCGTACCCGCCGTCGAAGTAGTCGGCCTTGTAGAGCGTGCCCAGCGGCGAGGTCTCCCAGCCGGAGGCCTTGCGGTACACCCGGAAGTTCCCGCGCGGCGTGTGCGCGTACCCGGTGTGCCCCTGCGAGGAGTAGTACTGCTCCGACCCGGACGAGATGTGGCTCGTCAGGACGAGACGGCCGTCCTTGTAGACGTAGAGGAGCTGGTGCTTGACGTCGACCTCGGCGCGGTCGGCGGCGCCGCGCGGCACGAGCGGCTTGGGCGTCCGCGGCGCCGCGAGCGCGCTCCAGAACCTCCTGCTCGTCCGCGACGTGGGCTTGATGTGGTTGACCTTCTGGAACGCCCAGACGGCGTAACTCGTCGCCGACCCCCACTCACCGTCGGCGGCGCCGGGGTCGTACCCGAGCTCCTCGAGACGCTGCTGGAGCGCCTTCACCTCGGCGCCGTGGGCGCCCGTGCGGAGCCTGGGGGCGGCTGGGGCGCTCCGCGCGGGCGTGTTCTGTACGGACGTGTTCTGCGCGGGGACGGCGGCCTTCGGGGCTGTCTCGGGGGCGGTCGAGCCGGGGGCGGCCTGACCGGTGAGCGCCGGGGCCAGCAGGAACGCCGAGCCGGCCCCGGTGAGGACGACCGCGCTCAAGCGGATGCGCATCGGCTTTCACTCCCAGGAGTCGAGAGGAATCGTCCTTTCCGGGGGTCCCCGCTCATGCGCGCTTTACTCATGCCCGCCCGTCCCTTGACGCGTGGGCGGTGTCAGCGGCGGGGCATCGTGCGGGTCTCGACGAGCCCCTTGTAGGCGACCGCGCGCACGTGCACGATCGGCGCGTCGGCGGGCAGGTCACCGGTCCAGTCCTCGTCGCGGGTGACGCCGAAGCCGTTCACCTCGACGCGGATGCCCGGCGGCACGACGATCTCGATGTCGGACTTGTAGGCGATCGCGTGAATCACCGTGACCGGCTCGGTGAGCTCGGCGGCCCGCAGGTCGATCACCCCGCTGCCCTTGTAGATGAGCGCCCGGAAGGTGCCCGGCACCCGCCACCGGCCGGCGTACCGCACGCTGTTCTTGTACGCGACCGCATGGCGGCCCGGCTTGGGCATCCGGCCGGGCACCGTCGCGGCCGGAGACGACACGGCCGGCACGGACGGCGCGGTGGCGGCCGGCAGGTCGGTGAGCAGCACGTCGAGGTCGCCGTGGGTGCGCGCGGCCAGCGCGGCACGCATGCGCTCGTCGAACTCCACGTCGGCCAGCCGGCCCTCGGCGAACGCGACCTGCAGCCGCTGCACGGTCGCGTCCCGCTCCTGGTCGGAGGCGCGCATGTTCGGCGAGCTGGCCTCGCGGTACGGCTCCATCGATGAATCCCCCTTCAGGCCGCAAAACGAGATGTATCTTAAACCACGTTTCTCTCTAAAGGCGAGACCTCGCCGGGGCGGGTGACTCTCTTGAACGGGCGACTCGCCGGGCGCGCGCGCCCGGCGAGGACCACGCGGGCGGTTAGGTTTGGCCGTGTGCTACTGCTACTCACGACGCTCGACGCCTGGCGCGCCGACCCGGATCAACCGTTCCGCGACGAGTCCGCCGCCTACTCCCCCGAGGAGGACGCGGTCGCCCTGGCCAACGACGCCTTCCCCGACGGCCAGGTGATCGCGCTGGCCGTCCCCTTCTCTCGCGTGCCGCTGCCCGGCGCGGTCAACCGGGCCACGGTCGAGGAGGTACGGTACGCCCGGCGCGACCCGAGCGGCCGGGTGACCGGCTTCCACGCCCGCCCCCCGGTGGCCGACGCGCTGGACCTGCTGCCACATCCGGAGGGCGGCTGGTTCCGTGAGACGTGGCGCACCTCGACCCGCCTCCAGGCGCACGGCGGTGAACGCAACACCGCGACCGGCATCTACTTCCTGCTCGGCGCCGGCGACGAGTCGATGTGGCACGTCGTACGCTCCGACGAGCTGTGGCTGTGGCACCGCGGCGGCCCACTGGAACTGACGACACGCGGCGACGCGCCGACCGAGGAGAACACCGTCCTGCTGGGCCCGGACCTGGAGAACGGCCAGGTACCACAGGCCCTGGTCCCGGCCGGCGTGTGGCAGTCCGCCCGCCCGGCGGCCGGCCAGGAGGTACTGGTGAGCTGCGTCGTCTCCCCCGGCTTCGACCCGGCCGACTTCAGCGTCTGAAAACCACCGTCGGAGCCGCCGACACCGCCTCGTTGAGACCTCCGTACCGCCGAGAACTTCGGGTCGTTCAGGCTGGGGCGGGTGGTTCAGCGGTTGCGGAAACGGGGTTCGCGTTTCTCCATCGTGGCGGCGAGTCCCTCGGCGAGGTCCTCGGTGAGGAAGGCCATGGTCTGGGTACGGTTCTCCACCGCGAGATGGCCGCGTAGGCCCGAGGCGTCGAGGGACAGGTTGAGCAGCTCCTTGGTGTGACGGAGCCCGAACGGCGAGCGTTTCAGCAGGTCAGTGGCGAGTTCCAGGGCGGCGTCGAGGTCCGCGCCCTCATCCGCCAGCGTGGCCAGCAGGCCGAGGTCGTGAGCCTCCGTGGCGGTGACCGCGCGGGCCCGGTAGAAGATCTCCGCGGCCCGTGAGGCCCCGATCAGCCGGGGCAGCAGCCAGGTGAGCCCGAGGTCGCCCGCGGAGAAGCCGAGTTTGAGGAACGGCGCGATGAACGTCGCCGTCGGGTCGGCGACCCGCAGGTCGCAGGCCAGGGCAACGGACATGCCCATGCCGGCGACCGGGCCGTGCAGCGCGGCGATCACCGGCTGCGGGATGTCGCGCAGCCGGAGGATGAGCTCGCCGCTGCGCGCCATGCCCCGGTAGACCCGCGCGACCCGGCCCTCCCCGCCGTCCTCGGCGGAGCCGAGACCGTCGCCCCGGACGTCCATGCCGGCGGTGAAGGCCCGTCCGGCGCCGGTGAGCACCACCACGCGCGTCTCGGCGTCGGTGGCCAGCCGGTCGAGGATCGCGAGGAGCTCCTCGACCATCGCCGGCGTGACGGCGTTGAGCCGCTCGGGGCGGGACAGGGTGATCAGCGCCAGCCCGTCCCGCCGCTCGAACGTGATCGGGCTCATTTGATCGCGTTGAAGACGGCCATGGTCTGCTCGCCGATGTCCTTGGCGAGCAGGTACGGCTCCACCTCGTTGATCTGCTGCCAGTTGTCGCGCACGTCCTCGACGCTGAGCCCGCCCTGCTTGGTGAAGCCCGGCCCCTCGGCCACGAAGACGCGGGCCACCCGGCCGCCGCCCACGCTGTACGTCTCGCCGGTCGCCTCGTTGGTCTCGTGCGCGAGCCAGGCCACGACCGGGGTGACGAGCTCGACGCTCAGCTTCTCCTTGTAGTCCGGCGGGACCAGCTCCTCGGTCATGCGGGTCCAGGCGATCGGGGCGATCGCGTTGACCTTGATGTTGTACTTGGCGCCCTCGGCCGCCAGCGTCTTGGTCAGCCCGACGAGGCCCATCTTGGCCGAGGAGTAGTTGGCCTGCCCGAAGTTGCCGAACAGCCCGGCGGGCGAGGTGGTCATGACCACGCGGCCGTACGCCTGCTCGCGCAGGTGCGGCCACGCGGCGTGCGTGACGAGGAACGACCCGCGCAGGTGCACGGCGATGACCTGGTCGAACTCCTCCGGCGCCATGTTCTTGAAGGACTTGTCCCGCAGGATGCCGGCGTTGTTGACGACGATGTCGATCTTGCCGAACGCGTCGAGCGCGGTCCGTACGATCGCCTCCGCGCCCTCGGGGGTGGCGACGTTGTCGGTGTTCGCGACCGCCTCGCCGCCGTTCTTCTTGATCTCCTCGACCACGGCGGCCGCCGGGCCGGCGGAGGAGCCGCTGCCGTGGAGCGAGCCGCCGAGGTCGTTGACGACGACCTTCGCGCCCCGCGCGGCCAGCTCGAGCGCGTGCTGCCGGCCGAGCCCCTGCCCGGCTCCGGTGACGATCGCCACCCGTCCGTCGAACCGCAGTTCCGCCATGTCCACATCCTCCTCGCGACGCGTTACCACTCCGTGTGTATCAAACCGAATCCCACTCGGGTGGTCCAGGCGGCAACCGCGCGGGTTCGCCGGTCGCGCTCGCCTCCTCACTCACTCCACGGACGGCTCGTCCCTCACCGGCCGCTCCGCTCGCTCGTCGGCTCGCCGCTCCGGGTCAGTCGTCGTGGTGGTGTTCGCGGAGGTCCTCGCGCAGGTCGGGGACGGACACCGGCTCCGGGGTGGTCTCCGTCTCCTCCGCCTCCTTCTTGTGGCGGCGGTACAGCCAGACGCCGACCGCGATCACGACGATCACCGCGACCACGACCGCGAGGACCCGGCCGGCCCACTGGGCGACCTGCTCGAACGCCGTTCCGGCCAGGTAGCCGCCGATCGTGAAGCCGATGCCCCAGGTGATGCCCCCCAGGGCGTTGAAGACCAGGAACCGGCCGTACGGCATCCGCGCGCTCCCCGCGAGCGCGGGCATGATCGCGCGCAGGAGGGCGGTGAAGCGGCCGATGAAGACGGCGAAGGCGCCGCGCCGGCGCAGGAGGTCCTGTGCGGTGCCGAGCCGGTCGCGGTGTTTTCGCAACGGGCGCGTGTCGAGCAGCCGGTCGCCGAACTTGCGCCCGATCTCGTACCCCACCGAGTCGCCCACGACGGCGGCGAGCACGATCACGACGAGCAGTATGGGCAGCGATACCCGGTGCTGGCTGGCGAGCACCCCGGCGATGACGATCGCGGTCTCCCCCGGGAAGACGAACCCGAAGAACAGGGCGGCCTCGGCGAACACGAGCGCGGCGACCACCCCGTAGATGACCGGGCCGTGCAGGTGCAGCAGAGCGTCAGTGATATGACCCACGGGCGATCAGTGTCCCGTTTCCGGCGTCTCCATGAGGATTATCGTATGAGCAGGTCGGCACCGGCGGATCGCTCTAAGGTCGCAGATCCCCGTCAACCGGAGGGATTACATGGCGAACATCATGAGCCCTGAGCTGAAGAACGGCCGGTTCGTGCGGCAGTCCAACCGGTTCACCGACCGCATCGGCAGCGATGAGTTTCCCGCCGAGACCGGCCGCTACCAACTCTACGCCTCGCTGGCCTGCCCCTGGGCGCACCGCGCCCTCATCGTCCGCAGGCTGCTCGGGCTGGAGGACGTGATCGGAGTCACCATCGTCGACCCGATCCGCGACGAACGCGGCTGGCGTTTCACGCTGTCGCCGGACGGCCGCGACCCCGTGACCGGCGCGCGGTTCCTGGCCGAGCTCTACACCGCCACCGACCCGTCGTACGACGGGCGGCACACCGTGCCGTGCGTCTGGGACACCGTGAGCGGGCGGCTCGTCACCAACGACTATCCCCAGATCACGCTGACGCTCGAGTCGGCGTTCGCGCCGTTCCACCGGCCCGGCGCGCCCGAGCTGTACCCGGAGGAGCTGCGCGCCGAGATCGACGAGGTGAACGACGACGTCTTCCACAACGTCAACAACGGCGTCTACAAGGCCGGCATGGCGCAGACCCAGGAGGCGTACGAAGAGGCGTTCGACGCGCTGTTCGCCGCTCTCGACCGCCTGGAGGCCCGCCTCGACGGCCACGACCACCTGGTCGGCGACCGGCTGACCGAGGCCGACGTGCGCCTGTACCCGACGCTGGCCCGCTTCGACGCGGTCTACCACACGCACTTCAAGTGCAACCTGCGGCGGATCGTCGACTATCCGCGCCTGTGGGCGTACGCCCGCCGGCTCCACGCCATTCCCGCGTTCGGAGAGACCACCGACTTCGACCACATCAAGCGGCACTACTACGAGACCCACCGGCACCTGAACCCGTACGGCATCGTGCCCAAGGGCCCGGCGATCTCATGGACCTGATCGTTGGACCTCGCCGGAGTACGGTCGAGGAATGGACGAGTTCGCACTCCGCCTGAACCGGCGGCTCGACTCCGCGGGCGGCCTGGTCTGGTCCCCCTACTCCGTCGCGTCGGCGCTGGCGCTCGCCGCCACCGGCGCGCACGGCCGGACCTACGACGAGCTGGCCGGCGCCCTGGGCGGGCCCCCGGACGGCCTGGGCCTCGCGGAGGCCGCGGCGCTCGGCGACGACGCCGAGATCGCGGTGGCCGACACGCTGTGGCTGCGCGAGGGCCTGCCCGTCGAGGAGGAGTACGAGCGCGCGACCGGCGCGGCACTGCACAGCGCCGACTTCGCCGGCGACCCCGAGGCCGCCCGCCGGGCCATCAACGCGGAGGTCGCCAAGACGACACGCGAGCTCATCCAGGACCTGCTGCCGGCCGGTGCCGTCGACCCCGGCACGAGCGCGGTGATCGTCAACGCGCTGTACCTCAAGGCCGTCTGGCGGATCCCGTTCTCACGCAGGGACACGGTCCCGGCGCCCTTCCACGGTCCCGGCGGACGGCGGCGGGTGCCGACGATGCGCCGCACCGGCCGCATGCCGTACGCCGAGGCCGGCGGCTGGCGGATGGTCACGCTCGCGGCCGGGGGCGGCGTGGTCGCGGACGTGCTGCTCGGGCCCGAGGACGGCCCGCCGGCGCCGGAGTCGCTCCGCTCGCTGTACGACGCGGCGCGGTCGGTCAAGGTCGAGCTGGCCCTGCCGAGGTTCCGGGTCGAGAGCCGGGCGAGCCTGAGCGAGCCGCTCGGCGCCCTGGGCGTACGGACCGCCTTCACCGACGACGCCGACTTCTCCGGCATGACACCCGCACCCGTACGGATCGACAGGATCGAGCACAAGGCCGTGCTGGAGGTGGACGAGCAGGGGCTGGAGGGCGCGGCGGCCACCGCGGCCGTGATGGTGCCGGCGGGCATGGACATCAGCCGTCCCGTGGAGTTCCGCGTCGACCGGCCGTTCCTCGTGGTCGTACGCCATCCGGCCACCGGAGCCGTCTACTTCCTCGCCCGCGTCACCGAACCCTGACCGGCCTCACCGGAACGCCCGGCGGTAGGCGTTCGGGCTGAGCCCCGCCACCCGCTTGAACCGGTCGCGGAAGGCGGTCGGCGAGCCGAACCCGACCTGCGCGGCGATGCGGTCCACCGGGTGCGTCGTGGTCTCCAGGAGGTGCTGCGCCCGCCGGATCCGGGCCCGGTGCAGCCACTGCAGCGGCGTCGTGCCGGTCTGCTCGCGGAAGCGCCGGTTGAGCGTACGGGTGCTCATCCCGGCGTGGGCGGCGATCTCGTCGAGGGTCAGGTCGCGGGCGGAGTTGTCCTCCATCCAGCGCAGCACCGGCTCCATCAGCGAGCCACGCGGCGTGGGCGGCTGCTCGTGCACGATGAACTGCGCCTGCCCGCCCTCCCGCTCCAGCGCCATCACCGACAGCCGCGCCGCGTCGGCCGCGACGGCCGAGCCGTGGTCACACCGGATCATGTACAGGCACAGGTCGAGACCTGCCGCGGCGCCCGCGGAGGTCAGGATCTGCCCGTCGTGCACGTACAGCACGTCCGGATCGACCTCCACGGCCGGGTACCGCGCGGCGAGGAACTCGGCGGCGACCCAGTGCGTGGTGGCGCGCCGCCCGTCCAGCAGCCCGGCCGCGGCGAGAACGAAGGCACCGGCACAGATCGACGCGATCCGCGTACCCGCCTCGGCCGCGCGGCGAAGCCCGGCGATCACCTCGGGAGGCGGCGGCGTACCCGGCGCGGCGACCCCCGGCACGATGATCGTGTCCGCCTCGTCCAGCGCCTCCAGACCGTACGGCGCGCGGATCGTGAACGCCCCGGCGTCGACCTCCTCGGAGAGCGCGCACACCCGCAGACGGTAGGGCGACCGCCCATCGGGCAACCGCGTACGCCCGAAGGCCTCCAGCGGCGTGGTGAGATCGAACCCGATCACCCCGTCGAGCGCGAGCACCGCGATCGTGTGCATGGCGACAACGTACGCCACCACCGGTTTCCCGCCAACCACGAGTCACCGGCGGGTATCGGCACCGTATCCACGGGCCGTGCGTTACCCGCGCCTGGTCACGAGGGGGCTCGCGCCGCACGGCGGCCGCGCCCACATGGCACCGTGGCGATACCCACACCCTCCCGCTCGGGGTCATGCCGCGGCGGCCCCGCCTGACAGCGCCCACGCCGACCAGGCGTGGCGCCCGCACCACCGCGCATCGGCGTCCGTGTGGCGAGAATCTGGTGGAGGCTGGCAATTACGCCACTGTCGATATCCGAGGCCGGTCCGTAGCGTCGTCCCCGCGCCGCCGTACGCCGGGGGCGATCGTCACCGTTTCCCCACGTGAGGGCACCTGATCCGTGAGCAAGATCCTTCTCATCGTCCATGTCCTGGCCGCCGTTCTCGCGGTCGGCCCGGTGGCCGTGGCCGCCAGCATGTTCCCCGCCGCGATCCGCCGCGCGGCCGCCGGCTCCTCTCTTGAGGCCGCCACCCAACCCGCCCTCCGGTCCGCCGCCGTCCCGGGCACCCGTGCCGAGTCCGCCCAAGGGGACGCGCGGTCCGCCGGCTACGACGGGTCGGCGATGGCCGGCGCGCGGCTCCTGCACCGGATCTGCCGCGTGTACGCGGTCGCGGGGGTGGCCGTGCCGGTGTTCGGGTTCGCCACCGCCAGCGCCATGCACGTCACGGGCGACGCCTGGGTGATCGTCTCCATCGTCCTCACGGCGCTCGCCGCCGCCGTGCTCGCGCTGCTCGTCCTGCCCCGCCAGCGGGCACTCCTCGGCGGCACGATCACCGGGAACGGCCCGGCGCGGCTCGCCATGTACACCGGGATGTTCAATCTCCTGTGGGCGGCGGTCACCATCCTGATGATCGTCAGGCCCGGGTCCAGCACCGGCACGTGATCTGCGTCACCACCGTACGGCCACGCGGGCGCCCTCCGGCGGAGGGCCCGCGGAGCCGCGGGCGGACGATCCGGGCCGCTGAACGGCGTTCGCCCAAAAGAACAGGGCCATCGAGCCCCTCAGCGAACACCTTTATCGCCGCCCGAATTAGCGCGGAATATCCCTATCCGCGGGAGCGCTGTGCATGGACGTGGCCTGTCCACATCGTGAGAACCTCGAGCCTTGCATCGCGGACGGTCACGGACGAGTAGCCTTGTCTCGATTACAGAACCACCTGCGAGCGCGGAAGAGGGCGATCTCCGCCGTGTCGACTCAGTCGTCGCGATCCTCCGCCGACCAGACCACTCCAGACTTCGGTCCCAACGAGTGGCTGGTCGACGAGCTTTATCAGAAGTACCTCGAAGACCCCAACTCGGTTGACCGAGCCTGGTGGAACTTCTTCGCCGACTACCAGCCGGACCGGCCGGCCAAGGCCACCGACGGCGCGGCCGCCTCCCCTCCGACACCCGCTCCCGCGACGCCCTCCGCCGCGACGCCCGTACCCAAGCAGAAGCCCGCCGCCGCTCCCGCCGCCAAGGCCGAGCCGAAGCCGGCCGCGAAGGCGCCTGAGAAGCCGGCCAAGAAGGCCGCCCCCGCTCCCCAGATCCCCGGTGGAGCCGAGGAGGTGCGGCTGCGCGGCGTCGCCGCCCGCACGGTCGCCAACATGGAGGCCAGCCTGGCCGTGCCGACCGCGACGAGCGTGCGCGCGGTCCCCGCCAAGCTGCTGATCGACAACCGCATCGTCATCAACAACCACCTCAAGCGCGGGCGGGGCGGCAAGGTCTCCTTCACGCACCTGATCGGGTACGCCCTGGTCAAGGCGTTGCAGACCATGCCGGCGATGAACGCCTCGTACGCCGAGGTGGACGGCAAGCCGACGCTGATCCAGCCCGAGCACGTCAACTTCGGCCTGGCGATCGACCTGAAGAAGGACGACGGCCAGCGGCAGCTCGTCGTGCCCAACATCAAGAACGCCGAGACCCTCGACTTCCGCCAGTTCTGGGCGGCGTACGAAGAGGTCGTGCGCAAGGCGCGCAACAACAAGCTGACGATCGACGACTACGCCGGCACCACGATCAGCCTCACCAACCCGGGCACGATCGGCACGGTGCACTCGGTGCCCCGCCTGATGCCCGGCCAGGGCACGATCATCGGCGTGGGCGCGATGGAGTACCCCGCCGAGTACGCCGGCACGTCCGAGGAGTCGCTGGCCCGCCTCGGCATCAGCAAGGTCATGACGCTGACCTCGACGTACGACCACCGCATCATCCAGGGCGCCCAGTCGGGCGACTTCCTGCGCGTCGTCCACCAGCTCCTGCTCGGCGAGGGCGAGTTCTACGACGAGATCTTCGAGGCCCTGCGCATCCCGTACGAGCCGGTCCGCTGGGTCCAGGACATCAGCGCCACCCACGAGGACGACGTCGCCAAGGTCGCCCGGGTGCACGAGCTGATCCACGCCTACCGCGTGCGCGGCCACCTCATGGCCGACACCGACCCGCTGGAGTACACCCAGCGCCGCCACCCCGACCTCGACGTCCTCAAGCACGGCCTCACCCTGTGGGACCTGGAGCGCGAGTTCGCCACCGGCGGGTTCGGCGGCAAGCCGACGATGAAGCTGCGCGACATCCTCGGCGTGCTGCGCAACTCCTACTGCCGTACGGTCGGCATCGAGTACATGCACATCCAGGAGCCCGACGAGCGGGCCTGGATCCAGGCGCGCGTCGAGGTCCCGCCGGAGAAGCCCGACCGCGAGGAGCAGAAGCACATCCTCGGCCGGCTCAACACCGCCGAGGCGTTCGAGACGTTCCTGCAGACCAAGTTCGTCGGCCAGAAGCGCTTCTCCCTCGAGGGCGGCGAGTCGCTCATCCCGCTGCTCGACTCGGTGATCACCGCGGCCGCGCAGGAGCACCTCGACGAGGTCGTCATCGGCATGGCCCACCGCGGCCGGCTCAACGTCCTGGCCAACATCGTGGGCAAGTCCTACGGCCAGATCTTCGGTGAGTTCGAGGGCAACCTCGACCCGCGCAGCGCGCAGGGCTCCGGCGACGTGAAGTACCACCTCGGCGCCGACGGCGACTTCGTGGCCCACGACGGCTCGAAGATCCGCACCTCGCTCGTGGCCAACCCGAGCCACCTGGAGACCGTCGACCCGGTCGCCGAGGGCGTCGTCCGCGCCAAGCAGGACGTCCTCGACCTCGGCGAGGGCAAGTTCACGGTGATGCCGATCCTCATCCACGGCGACGCGGCCTTCGCCGGCCAGGGCGTCGTGGCCGAGACGCTGAACCTCTCCCAGCTCCGCGGCTACCGCACCGGCGGCACCGTGCACATCGTCGTGAACAACCAGGTCGGCTTCACCACCGCCCCGGAGTACTCCCGGTCCAGCGTGTACGCCACGGACGTGGCGCGCATGATCCAGGCGCCGATCTTCCACGTGAACGGCGACGACCCCGAGCAGTGCGCGCGGGTCGCCCGGCTGGCGTTCGAATACCGCCAGGCGTTCAACAAGGACGTCGTGATCGACCTGATCTGCTACCGGCGGCGCGGCCACAACGAGTCCGACAACCCGTCGTTCACGCAGCCGCTCATGTACGACCTCATCGACGCCAAGCGTTCGGTGCGCAAGCTCTACACCGAGGCGCTGATCGGCCGCGGCGACATCACCGTCGAAGAGGCCGAGCAGGCGCTCCGCGACTACCAGGAGCAGCTGGAGCGGGCCTTCGCCGAGACGCGCGAGGCCATCAACCAGCCGCCGCAGGACAGCTTCACCAAGCCCGACACCGAGCGCATTCCGGTCGACCACAAGGGCGTGCCCACGGCCATCTCGGACGAGACGGTCAAGCGGATCGTCGACACGCAGCTCAACCTGCCGGAGGGCTTCACGCCGCACCCGCGGGTGCAGCCGCTGGTGCAAAAGCGCGCGCAGATGATCGAGGACAACGCGATCGACTGGGCGACCGGTGAGATGTTCGCGTTCGGCTCGCTGCTGATCGACGGCCGCCCGGTGCGCGTCGTCGGCCAGGACACCCGCCGCGGCACCTTCGGCCAGCGTCACGCGGTGCTGTTCGACCGCAAGACCGGCGAGGAGTACACCCCGCTGAAGCAGTTCGGTCAGGGCACCTCGAAGTTCTACGTGCACGACTCGCTGCTCAGCGAGTACGCCGCGATGGGTTTCGAGTACGGCTACTCGATGACCCGCCCCGACGCTCTGGTCTGCTGGGAGGCCCAGTTCGGCGACTTCGCCAACGGCGCCCAGTCGATCTTGGACGAGTACATCTCCTCCGGCGAGCAGAAGTGGGGCCAGCACTCCTCGGTCGTGCTGCTGCTGCCGCACGGCTACGAGGGCCAGGGCCCGGACCACTCCTCGGCCCGCATCGAGCGCTACCTCCAGCTGTGCGCGCAGGACAACATGACGGTGGCGCAGCCGAGCACGCCCGCCAACTACTTCCACCTGCTGCGCTGGCAGGCGCTGTCGCCGCGGGAGAAGCCGCTGATCGTGTTCACGCCGAAGCAGCTGCTGCGGCTCAAGGCGGCGACGTCGGCGACGTCGGAGTTCACCTCCGGGTCGTTCCGGCCGGTGATCGGCGAGACCGCGGAGCTCGGCCAGGTACGCCGCGTCGTGCTCACCACCGGACGTCTCTACTACGACCTGGTCGGCGCGCGGGACAAGGCCGGCGACACCTCGACCGCGATCGTCCGGGTCGAGCGGCTCTACCCGCTGCCGGTCGACGAGATCAAGGCGGAGCTGGCGAAGTACCCGGCTGACGCGGAGCTGATCTGGGTCCAGGACGAGCCCGCCAACATGGGCGCCTGGCCGTTCATGTCGCTGAAGCTGCCCGCGCACCTGGAGGGCCGCGAGCTCAAG
Source organism: Actinoallomurus sp. CA-142502 (assembly GCF_050936355.1). NCBI lineage: Bacteria > Bacillati > Actinomycetota > Actinomycetes > Streptosporangiales > Thermomonosporaceae > Actinoallomurus > Actinoallomurus sp. CA-142502. Next base: position 2,848,599 of record NZ_JBNJMY010000001.1, on the reverse strand, counting down.
CGGGTGTCCCGCCGGGCCAGCTCGTCGCCCGCCGTCGGATCGGCCAAGATGCACGCGGCCGAGCAGCAGGGCCTGCTCGCCGCCCTGTTCGGCGAACGCTGAGAGCACCCCTGGCCCGCCGCTCGCGGCGGGCCAGGATCGCACGCGAGCCGGCAGAGCACGGGGTACGGGCGGTCTCCAGGAGACCACCCGGCCCGCCGCGGCCGACAGGTCAGAGATGCTTCGCCGTCGGCCGCGCCGATGACCGTCCTGGTTCCGGGCCGCGACCGATGCCACCGCCGCGACGCGTTCCCTGCTCTCCGGCTTCTGTCCGAGGCGTTCACTCACCCCGTGCAGTGGGGCATCGGTCTCCCGGACCCTTGCGAGGGTGCCGTACGGTCTCGCCGCGGTACCGCGCCCGGCCGCGGCGCGTACCGGCTGCTACCTTGGGCGCCGTCCGGACCACCCACCTGACTGACGATTGCGAACTTGGACGCATGTACTTCACCGACCGAGGGATCGAGGAACTCGCCGAACGCCGCGGCGAGGAAGAGGTCTCGCTCGCGTGGATGGCCGACCGTCTCCGGGAGTTCGTCGACCTGAACCCCGAGTTCGAGACACCGGTCGAGCGCCTCGCGACCTGGCTGGCGAGACTCTCCGACGAAGACGACGACTGACCGGCGTCCGGCGGCGACATGCCTCGCCCGACGCGGGCCGGGCCGCCGCCTGAGAGTCCACCGCTTCACCTCCCCAGACGCGATACATCTTGAACTTTCCAGAAACGCGACATATCTTGTTGACGAAGCGTTCCGACGGAAGGGAAGTCGCATCATGGCGCGCTGGACGGTCGACGAGCCGACGAAGATCGACTTCGACGGAGTGGTCGCTCTCAAGGCGAACATCGTGGCGGGCACCGTCTCCGTGCTGCCGACCAGCGATCGCCCCGCCCTGCACGTGAGCGAGGTCTCCGGCCACCCGCTCGAGGTCGTGCACGAGGCGGGCATGCTGACCATCACCCACAAGCAGAGCGGCATCGAGGGCGTCTTCCGCTGGCTGCAGAACACCCGTGGGCGTGCCGCGATCACCATCACGGTGCCCGCGGACTGCCCGGTCACCCTCAACCTGGTCACCGCGAACGCCGTCGTCAACGGCATGTCGGGCCGCGTGTCGGTCAAGACCGCCTCGGGCGACGTGACCCTCGACGGTGTGACCGGCTCCATCGACGCCAACACCGCGACCGGCGCGGTGGAGGCGCACGGTGTCGGCGGCTCGCTGATGTTCAACTCCGTGGCCGGCGACCTGGCCCTCGCCCGCGGCGCGCTCGACCGGCTGAGCGCCCACTCCGTGAGCGGGCGGATCACCACCGACGTCGACCTTCGCGACGGCGCCGCCGCGCAGATCAGGACCGTCTCCGGCGAGGTGACCATGCGGCTGCCGACGTCGTCCTCGGCCAAGGTCTCGCTGCTGTCCATGAGCGGCCGGATCGACGCGGCGTTCGACGGCCTCGCCCGGCAGGATCCCCCTGTCGGCAAGAGCATCACCGGTACGCTCGGCGGCGGAGCGGCCTCCCTCAACGTCAACTCGGTCTCCGGTGCGATCACGCTGTTGAGCCGCCCCGAGCCCGACGCACTGAAGCGAGAAGGAGCGTACGACCGATGAGTCCCGTGTTCGGTCACGGCCGGCTGAGGCTGTACCTGCTGAAGCTGCTCGAAGAGAGCCCACGGCACGGCTATGAGGTCATCCGGCTGCTCCAGGATCGTTTCCTCGGTGTGTACTCCCCCTCGCCCGGCACCATCTACCCGCGGCTCGCCCGGCTGGAGGAGGAAGGGCTCGTCACCCACGAGGTCGTCAAGGGCAAGAAGGTCTACCGGCTGACCGACGCGGGCCGCGCCGAACTCGAGCGGCGCATGGATGAGCTCGCGGAGCTGGAGGAGGAGCTGACCGAGTCGGTCCGCGACATCGCCCGCGAGGTGCAGGAGGACGTCCGCGACACCGTACGCTCGCTGCGCGAGGAGCTGACGCAGGCCGCACGCGAGATGCGCAAGCAGGGCCCGGTGGGCACGACGCAGAACATCAAGGCCACCACGCAGCGCCAGAAGGACGAGTGGAAGCGCCAGAAGGAGCAGTGGAAGGACCACAAGCGCGCCCTGAAGGAGGAGTGGCGGCACACCTGGGAGGACGCCTGGACCACCGCCACCGGCACCCCGGACGACGCGGCCCGCGTGAAACTGGACCGCACGCTTCGCCGGTTCGTCGAGGACGTCCGCGCCGCCGCACGCGAGGGCGTGAGCGATGACCAGCTCGCCCGTGCCCGCGAGCTGCTCACCGAGACCTCCGAGCGCCTCCGCACCGAGATCTTCCCTCCGCAGCAGTAAGGCCCTGGTACGGCGGGCGGGGTGAGCGCACCGCACTGGGCGTAGGACGGCGTGTCATCGCGCCGGAACCGCCCGGCGGGTTTCGGACGTCGGAGTCAGCGTTGCCGCCCCGGACGGAGAGGCCGAATTGCACAATCGGCCACAAATCGTAATGTCACGTACGCGAACTGTCAGCAACTGCGACGATGCGAGTGATCTTGCGGTGTCTCCGCGCCAGGCGCGCACTCGCCACCCACCCGCAGTGTTGAGAGGCCTTCGTTCGTGATGTCACCCGAGCAGCAGCGTTCGGAAGGCGGTTCTGACGGCCGCCGGCAGTCCCCTTCGTCGCAACCCTCGCCGGGATATGAGGCGACGCAGGCCTGGAGCCCCGGTGAGGGGGCGACGGGCCGGCCGCCCGGCGGCCCTCCGCCGCAGGGCCACGGTCCCGGCGCGCCGCAGCAGCCCGGCGGATACGGTCCGGGCGGGCCCCAGAACCCGTGGGGGCCGCCCCAGGGTCCGTGGGGCGGCCCTCCGCAGGCACCGTACGGGCCCGGTCCCCAGGCGCCGTACGGCCCCGGGGCGCAGGGTCCCGGCGGACCTCCCGCGAAGAAGCGCGGGGCCGGGCGGCCCATCGGCATCGTCCTCGCCGTCGTCGTCCTGGTGGTCATCGCGGTCGCCGGTTACGCGGTCTTCAACCGGTCCTCCGATGACGGCGGCGGAACGACCGCGTCGGGCGGGCCGCTGAAGGGCAAGGTGCTCTGGCAGAGCTTCGACGCCCCGCAGAACACCCTCGGCTCCAGCTTCGTCGGCGCCTGGCACACCACCGACCTGTCCGTCACCGTCGCACCCGAGGGGCTCGTCGCGTACGACGCCCGTACCGGACAACGACGCTGGCAGCTCGCGTCACCGCCGCTCCCCGGCGGTGGAGGTCAGTCGTTGATCTGCGGCCTGAGCACCGCGACCGGCGGCAACGTCGGCGTGATCGGATTCGGCGCCGGCAGCGGCGGCACGGTCACCAGGTGCGAGGCGTTCGCGCTGATCGACCTGGCCACCGGCCGGGCACGCGCGCAGGGCACGCTCCAGTCCGGCACGACCAGCGGGAACAACACCCTGAGCGCCGAGATCATCGGCAGCACCGCCGTCATCGAGTACGGCGGGGGCCTCACCGGCTTCGACCTGTCCGGGCACCAGCGCTGGCGGCTCGACCCGAAGGCGGCCGGCAGCGACGACTGTTTCGTCAACGACCTGCTGCCCGGCGCGAACACCGCGATGGTGCTCTTCGACTGCCTCGGCTCCCGCGACACCGTGACGGTGGCGCAGGTGTCGCCCGACAACGGAACGGTCACCAAGAAGGCCCCGGTCACCGTCCCCTCGGGCATCGAGAACGCCACCTTCCGGCTGCTGTCCACCCAGCCGGTCGTACTCAACGGCGGTTCCAGCGACAACGGCGCGTTCATCTCCCTCGATGACGCGTTCCGTGTGAAGGCGACGATCCCGCAGAAGGGCGCCTGGGGCTCGCTGAACATGAACTCCTACTCCGGGCTCGCGAGCCACATGCTCATCCACGCGGCCGTCTCCGCCGACACGCTCGTGGTCGGCACCGAGCAGACGGCCGTCAACAGCCTGCGCGACACGAACAAGCTCGTGGCCTTCGACCTCGCGACCGGCCGGCAGCGCTGGGCGACCTCACTCGGCCCGAAGGTGACGGGTGTCCCGGTGGCGTTCGCGGGCGGCGCGGTCATCGCGATGAGCGACGGCACGTACGAGAATCCGCCGCAGGTGTTCAAGCTCGGCGGCGCCGACGGCAAGGCGACCGCGATGGGACCGGCGTACTCCCGGGACCTCATCGCGAGGCCCCGGGTGAGCCGCCTGTACTGGGACGGCTCGCACCTGTTCGGCATCTCGCTGACGATCGTGCCGAGCCAGCACACCCCGAGCGTGTACGCGCTGGGCTGAGCGTCCTCGCCCCGGCCACGTGCCGCACGTGGCCGGGGCGATGTGCGTCCGCCCCCGTCAGGGTGTGAAGACGATCTTTCCGAAGAGGTCGCCCTCGGCCATCGCGGCGAAGCCGTCGCGGGCCTCGGACAGCGGCAGCACGCGGTCGATCTTCGGGCGCACGCCGGTGACGTCGAGGAAACGCGCGAGCCGTACGAGCTGATCGCGGGTGCCCATGGTGGAGCCCACCACCGAGAGCTGCAGGAAGAACACGCGGTTGAGCTCGGCCGGCGGCACCTGCCCGCTGGTGGCGCCGGAGACGACGATGCGGCCGCCGGGGCGCAGGGACTTCAGCGAGTGGCTCCACGTGGCCTCGCCGACCGTCTCGATGACCGCGTCCACGCGCTCGGGCAGCCGAGCGCCGGATTCGAACGCCTGGTCCGCGCCGAGCTGGACCGCCCGCTCGCGCTTGTCGCCGCTGCGGCTCGTGGCCCACACGCGGTATCCGGCCGCCGAGCCCAGCGCGATCGCGGCCGTGGCGACGCCGCCGCCCGCACCCTGCACGAGGACGGTCGACCCGGGCTCCAGCCCCGCCTTGCCGAACAGCATGCGGTAGGCGGTCAGCCACGCGGTGGGCAGGCAGGCCGCCTCTTCGAACGACAGTGAGGCCGGCTTGGGCACGAGGTTGCGCCGGGGCACGGCGACCTTCTCGGCGAAGGTCCCGTCGTAGGACTCCGACAGCAGGGACCGCTTCGGGTCGAGCGTCTCGTCGCCGCCGCCGCGCTCCGGATCGCCGATCACCGAGTGGACGATCACTTCGTTGCCGTCCTCGTCGACCCCGGCCGCGTCACAGCCGAGAATGATCGGCAGCCGGTCCTCCCGTATCCCGACGCCACGGAGCGTCCAGACATCGTGGTGGTTGAGCGCGGTGGCCCTGACGGTCACGGTCGTCCAGCCCTCGGGCACCGTGGGCTCAGGACGCTCTCCGACCTCCAGACCGTTCAGCGGGTTGTCGGCATCGATGCGTGCTGCGGTGACGGCGAACATGATCCGCACTGTAGTTCACGAGCCCTCGGCCGCCGTGACCCCGGGCTAATCGAACGGACGCCGCCAGCGCAGGCCGGGGAACCGCGCGAAGTCGCCGTCGGTGCTGACGAACTCGCAGCCGTGTTCGATGGCCAGCGCCGCCAGGTAGGCGTCCGGCACCAGCTTTCCCCTGGCGTCGGCCTGCCGGCACAGCTCGGTGAATATCGGCCAGTGGCGACTCCCCGGATTGACGACCACGGCGTGCTCCTGGTTGCGGATCGCGTCCGCGAACAGCAGCGCCTCCTCCAACTTGGTCGGAACCCGGTAGATCCTGCGATCGGTCACGATCCGGATGAAGCCGTTGACGACGAAGTCCGACACCGCATAGGGCTCGTCTCCCTCGATCACTCCCAGGACCCACCGGCGGTAGTCCTCGTGCCGTTCGGCGTCGATCCGGTTGGCGTAGATGAGTACGTTGACGTCAAGAAGCAGCATCCCGAACCTGCCCCGTCACGTAGTCCTCTGTGGCCACCTCGTCGGCGACCTGCTTGATGTCGGCGTCCGGGCTCCAGCGGGGCTGCAGCCCGCCGCCCCCGGACACCGGAAGGTCGACGTGCCGGCGTTCGCCGGACGCGTGGGTGCGTCTGAGCAACTGGTACAAGGCATCCTCCACTACCGAGTTGAGGCTGCGGCCGTGCTTGGCCGCGAACGCCTTGGCGTCCGCGAGGAGCTCGTCGTCGATGCGCACTGTGGTCCTCCGCATGCCTTCAGTGTCGGCAGCGTGACATAAAAATGTCAATGATCACAACGCGTTTCCAAAAGAACACGGCCCGTACTCTCGAACTGGAGTACGGACCGTGTCCGGGGTCAGACGGCTAGATGCGGGCGACGCCCTCCTCGCGGGCCCTGTCGGCGACCGCCTTGGTCACCGCGGGGGCCACGCGCTCGTCGAACGGGCTCGGGATGATGAAGTCCTCCGCCAGCTCGTCGCCGACCACGTCGGCCAGGGCGGTGGCCGCCGCGAGCTTCATGCCCTCGGTGATCGAGTGGGCCCGCACGTCGAGGGCGCCGCGGAACACGCCCGGGAAGGCCAGCACGTTGTTGATCTGGTTCGGGAAGTCACTCCGCCCGGTGGCGACGACACGCGCGTGGCGGCGGGCGGCCTCCGGGTGGATCTCCGGGTCGGGGTTGGACAGGGCGAACACGATGGCGTCGTCGGCCATCGACTCCACGCAGTTCTCGCGGATGGTGCCGCCGGAGAGTCCGATGAAGACGTCGGCGCCGACCAGGGCGTCTTCGGTGGAGCCCTTGAGCTGCGCCCGGTTGGTGTCCCCGGCGAGCTTCTGCTTGATCGGGTTGAGGCCGTCGCGGCCGTCGTAGATGAGCCCCTTGCTGTCGGAGACGGCGATGTCGCCGATGCCGGCCTCCAGGAGGATCCGGGTGACGGCGACCCCCGAGGCGCCCGCGCCGGCGACGACGGCGCGCATCGACGACAGCGGCTTGCCGGTGAGCCGGGAGGCGTTGCGCAGCGCGGCGAGCGCCACGATCGCGGTGCCGTGCTGGTCGTCGTGGAAGACCGGGATGTCGAGCGCGGCCCGGAGGCGGTCCTCGATCTCGAAGCAGCGCGGCGCGCTGATGTCCTCGAGGTTGATGCCGCCGAAGCTCGGCGCGAGCCGGATCACCGTCTCGACGAGGTCGTCGGCGTCGGTGCAGTCGAGGCAGATCGGCACGGAGTCCACATCGGCGAACTCCTTGAAGAGCAGCGACTTGCCCTCCATCACGGGCATCGCCGCGGCGGGGCCGATGTCGCCCAGCCCGAGTACGGCGGTGCCGTCGGTGACCACGGCCACCACCTTGGAGACCCAGGTGTAGTCGTGCACGAGGTCGGGCTCTTCGGCGATCGCCGTGCAGACGCGGGCGACGCCGGGCGTGTAGGCGAGTGAGAGATCGTCCCGGTCGCGGACCGGAACGGTCGAGCGCACCTCGAGCTTGCCGCCTCGGTGCAGCGCGAAGGCCGGATCGGCGTCGCGTTCGGACGGTTGACCGGGCTCAGACCGGTCAGGCTTGGGTTGGTCAGGCTTAGGTTGATCGGGCTTGGCAGCCACAGCGACCCCTGCTATTTCGTGACAAATACGGGCAGACATCCTCGTCATCCCTGGGTCAACGGGCGGCGCGGACGTCTCTCGGTGTACGGGGGTCACCCGTTCACCGATTGAACCACACCATCCGGCAGACCCCAGGCGGGGGACCGTACCACCCGCGAACACGGCGGCGCGCCGCGCCATTCGGACCCAGCCGTAAAGGGTTTATGCCATTGTTGGTCCCGCTTAGAGCGTGCCCGTCCCAGCTGCCGCCTAAGCCACTTCCCTGTACGCGCATAACGTCCGTCCCCAGGAGGACGCTCTGTTCCCCCGGCCCATCGTCCGCCGCGTGGCCGCGGCGGCCTTCGTCACCCTGCTCGGAATCCCCTCGATCGCCGCCTGCCGGGACGCCTCGACCGGCCCCCTCGGCAAAGTCAAGCGAGCAGGAAGAATCCTCATCGCCACGGACGCCCTGTACCCCCCGAACGAGTTCAAGCAGGGTGACCAGATCGTCGGATTCGACGTTGATCTCGGCAATGCCCTCGCCCGCAAGCTCGGCGTCAAGGCGGAGTTCCAGGACGTGCGGTTCGACACGATCCTGCAGGCCCTCGACGAGGGCAAGTACGACATCAGCCTCTCCTCCTTCACCGACACCCGCGAACGCGAGGGCCGGTTCGACTTCGTCACCTATCTCTCGGCGGGCACGATGCTGATGGTCCCGAAGGGCAATCCCCGGCGTCTGCGACCCGACGGCCTGTCGCTGTGCGGCAAGAAGATCGCGGTGGAGAAGGGCACCACACAGGAAGAGGAGCTCTCCCGCAAGGACGCGACCCGGCCCGGCGCCGGTACGCGCATCGACGCCTGCCGCAGCGCCGGCCGGCCGGCCCCGATCCGGCTGGCCTACGACGACCAGGCGGCCGCCACCGACGCCCTCGCGAAAGGTCAGGCCGACGCCTCGCTCACCGACTCGCCCTCGGCGATCTACGGAGCGAAGGAGTCGGCCGGCCGCATCGAGTGCGCCGGCTCCCCGTACGCGACCGCCCTGTACGGCATCGCGATCCCCAAGCGCGCGAGCGACCTGCGCGACGAGATCTTCAAGGCGATGAAGGCGCTGATGTCCGACGGCACCTACCGGCGGCTCACCACGCAGTGGGGCCTCGCGACGGGCGCGGTGCCGGATACGCGGATCAATGCTGCCGAGTAGCCGTTGCGTGATTGTTTCAAGGCAGTAATCCCACTTGAGGCAGGGTTGCGCCAAGATGTCCCCCATTGATCTGGCCACCATCGGGGGCATCCCCCGACCCACTGAAGGAGGACGCCGTGCACATCGGTCCTCTGCGCCGCCGCGGCATCGCGTTGGGCATCACCGTCATGGCAGGCGCCCTCGCGCTGTCCGCGTGTAACGCCAAGACCACCACCCCGGGCAAGAAGAGCGCCCTGGACACGATCAAGAAGAACGGCAAGATCGTGATCGCCACGGACGCGTCGTACGCGCCCAACGAGTTCAAGCAGAACGGGCAGGTCGTCGGCTTCGACGTCGACCTGGGCGGCGCGATCGCCCAGAAGCTCGGGGTCAAGGCGGAGTTCCAGGACGTCAAGTTCGACAACATCCTGCCGGCGCTGCAGAGCAAGAAGTACGACATCAGCCTGTCGTCCTTCACCGACAACAAGCAGCGCGAGCAGAGCTTCGACTTCGTGACCTACTTCTCCGCCGGCACCGGCCTGATGGTGAAGGCGGGCAACCCGCTGAAGCTCTCGCCGGACGACCTGTCGCTGTGCGGCAAGAAGGTCGCGGTGGAGAAGGGCACCACGCAGGAGGACGAGCTGACGCCCAAGTCGAGCGCCAAGCCCGACGCCGGCGCACGCGTGGACAAGTGCAAGCAGGGCGGCAAGCCGGCTCCGGTGAAGGTCTCCCTCGACGACCAGAACGCCGCCAACCTGGCGCTCGGCAACGGCCGCGCCGACGCCGTACTGGCCGACTCCCCCGTCGCCGCGTACGCGGCCAAGGAGTCGAACGGCAAGTTCGTCATCGCGGGCAAGGCCTACGACACCGCGCCGTACGGCATCGCGATCCCCAAGAACGAGAACGAGCTGCGGGACGCGATCCAGAAGGCGGTCAAGGACCTGATCGGCGACGGCACGTACAAGCAGCTGACCGACAAGTGGGGCATCTCCGACGGTGGTATCACCGACCCCAAGGTCAACGGCGCCACCGGCTGAGGACGCCGTGACCGACATCGACACGACGGAACCGGTACGGCCTGAGACGATCAAGGCCGTACCGGTCCGGCATCCGGGCAGGTGGGTCAGCGCGGCGATCGTGCTGGTGCTCGCCGCGATGCTCGTCCACATGCTGTTCACCAACCCGAATCTGGACTGGTCGACGTTCGGGAAGTACTTCTTCGACGGCGGCATCCTCAAGGGCCTGGTGGCGACGCTCGAGCTGACCGTGATCGCGATGGCCATCGGCATCGTCGGCGGCGTGGTCCTGGCCCTGATGCGCCTGTCGTCCAACCCGATGCTGTCCTCGGCGGCGTGGCTGTACATCTGGTTCTTTCGCGGTACGCCGGTGCTGGTGCAGCTGATCTTCTGGTTCAACATCAAGGCGCTGTTCGGCGACATCTCGATCGGCATCCCGTTCGGGCCGACGTTCATCACCTGGGACGTCAACAGCCTGGTCACCACGTTCGTCGCGGCGATCCTCGGCCTCGGCCTGAACGAGGCGGCGTACATGTCGGAGGTCGTACGGGCCGGGATCCTGTCCGTCGACGAGGGCCAGACCGAGGCCGCGCAGGCCCTGGGCATGCGACGGCTGAAGGTCATGCGGCGGATCGTGCTGCCCCAGGCGATGCGCGTGATCATCCCGCCGACCGGCAACGAGACCATCTCGATGCTGAAGACCACCTCGCTGGCGTCGACGGTGGCCTTCACCGAGCTGCTGAAGGCCGGCGAGGACATCTTCAACGCGAACTACCGGACCATCCCCCTGCTGATCGTGGTGAGCGTCTGGTACATCATCGTGACCTCGGTGCTGTCGGTCGGGCAGTACTACCTGGAGCGGTACTACGGCCGGGGCTCCTCCCGCGAGCTGCCCCCGACCCCGCTGCAGCGGCTGCTGCGGCGTAACCTCACGAGCTTCCACGTCCGGCCGCCGATGCCGATGCGGAACCCGGAGGGGGACAGATGAGCGAGCCGATGGTCAAGGCGGAGGGCATCCACAAGTTCTTCGGGCGGCTGCACGTGCTGCGCGGCATCGACCTGGAGGTCGAGTCCGGGGAGGTCATGTGCGTCATCGGCCCCTCGGGTTCGGGCAAGTCGACCTTCCTGCGCTGCATGAACCACCTGGAGAAGATCGACTCCGGCCGGCTCTGGGTGGACGGCGACCTCGTGGGCTACCGCCAGCGCGGCGAGAAACTGCACGAGATGCGCGAGAGGGACGTCGCGGCGCAACGACGGGACATCGGGATGGTGTTCCAGCGCTTCAACCTGTTCCCGCACATGACCGCGCTGGAGAACATCATGGAGGCGCCGGTCCAGGTCAGAGGCGAGCCGAAGGCCGCCGTACGCGAGCGGGCACGGGAACTGCTCGACCGCGTCGGCCTGTCGGACAAGGTCGGCAGCTACCCGTCGCAGCTGTCCGGCGGCCAGCAGCAGCGGGTCGCGATCGCGCGGGCACTGGCGATGGAGCCGAAGCTGATGCTGTTCGACGAGCCGACGAGCGCGCTCGACCCCGAACTGGTCGGGGACGTGCTCGACGTGATGCGGCAGCTGGCGGTGGACGGCATGACGATGGTCGTGGTGACGCACGAGATGGGGTTCGCCCGGGAGGTCGGCGACTCCCTCGTGTTCATGGACGAGGGCGCGATCGTCGAACAGGGCCGCCCACGCGAGGTGCTGAGCGATCCCCAGCACCAGCGCACGCGCGACTTCCTCTCCAAGGTCCTCTGAGAAGGGGTGGCGGCGGAGTTCTCACACAGTCCGCCGCCACCACCTCCGACCGGGCGTGTCACGGCGGCCGTACGGCCTCGCGCCGCGATTACGGCAAATCTGTCATATCCGGCAAGCCGGGCTTCCTCTCCGCAGCGTCGTGGAGTGTAATAGCCGGATCAGCACCACAGCCTCTGCCTCGCGTAGGAGCGGCCCGTGGACCTCGCGTCGTACGCCGATCTGGCGGTCCGGCTGGTGAACACCCAGACGGCCGAGGGCGACCGTCTGGGGGATCTCGACGCGCTCCGGGACCTTCTCACGGCCGGGCCGCACCTGTCCGGCCGTGTCGGCAAGCCCGACCTCGAGGCGATGGTGCAGCTGCGGGCGGACCTTCGTTCGATCTTCGAGTCGGTGACCGCGGGCGATGAGGACGGCGCCGCCGAGGGCATCAACTCCCTGCTGCTCCAGCACCCGGTGCATCCCCAGATCTCCGCCCACGACGGGCAGCGCTGGCACCTGCACATCACCGAGAGCGGCTCGATCCCCGACCGGTACGCCGCCGGGGCGGCCATGGGCCTGGCGGTCTACGTCTCCGCCGAGGGGCTCGACCGGCTCGCGATCTGCCACGCGAAGCCGTGCCGCAACGTCTTCATCGACACCTCCTCGAACCGGTCCCGCCGCTACTGCTCCGACCAGTGCGCCGGACGCGCCGAGGCCGGGGTGCGCGCCGTCTCTCAGGGCGGGCCCAGCCGCAGTGACGGCTTCGGCCAGTAGCGGAGCACGACCCGCCCGACGATCAGGGCGTCGGGCACCGCGCCGAAGTCCCAGCTGTCCTGGCGGCCCGCGGCGCGCTGGTTGTCGCTCTCCAGCCACCAGCCGTCCGCCTCGTGCCGTACGGCCCGCTTGACGATCAGCAGATCCCGGTGGGGATGACGGGCGACCACGACGCTGCCGGGGACGATCCGCGCGCCGGAGCGTACGAGCAGCCAGTCTCCGGGACGCAGCGCGGGCAGCATCGACTCGCCCGTCACTTCGACCGCGCGCATGGTGATGAACCTCTCCGCTCAGGGGTAAGGGGCCCAGGAGTAGTGTCTTGTAACTGCAGCACGCTCTACGAAAGACAACGGAAGGACACGCAGGTGCTTGCACGATTTCTGCGCCCCAAGGCCACGGTGTCCGCACACTGTGACCTGCCCTGCGGCATCTACGACCCGGCTCAGGCCCGGATCGAGGCCGAGTCGGTCAAGGCGATCGTCGAGAAGTACGAGGCCAACGAGGACCCGGTCTTCCGCGCTCGCGCGCTGATCATCAAGGAGCAGCGCTCCGAGCTGGTCAAGCACCACCTCTGGGTCCTGTGGACGGACTACTTCAAGCCGCCGCACTTCGAGAAGTACCCTCAGCTCCACCAGCTGTTCAACGAGGCCACCAAGCTCGCCGGTGCCTCCGGCACCAAGGGCGGCGTCGACAAGGCGAAGGCCGACGAGCTCCTCGCGAAGATCGACGAGATCAGCAAGATCTTCTGGGAGACCAAGAACGCCTGAGGACTCCCGGCCGGGCACGAGTTCCCGAGCGTGAGTTCACCCACGGCGAGGACCGCCCGCGGGTCATCCGCGAGCACGGTCCTCGCCGTGTCCTTTTCAAGCTTGGTAACCGGAAGATTCAGCTGGTCATCGTACGATTACGAGCAAAAGGGCAGGACTCCAGCGACCCGCCGGTGGATCCGCCTCGTGCAGTGGAAAGATCCCTTGGTGATATGCAGGCGCGCCGGACGCGCGAGTAGGTACGCGCAAGCGGTAGTTTCAAGGGAGCGGGAAGCCCCAACTAGGGAGTGACGTGACCGAGGAAACCGCAGCCATGCCGGCCAGTCTTTCTGACGTCCGCGATGTGGTGACCGTGCGGCTGCCGGCTGACAGCGCCTACCTGTCCGTGCTGCGCACAGCGACGGCCGGGCTGGCGGCGCGTCTCGACTTCAACCTTGACGAGATCGAGGATCTGCGCATCGCGATCGACGAGGCGTGCGCGATGCTCCTCGCCCAGGCGGTTCCCGGCACCGACCTGACGTGTGAGTTCGAGCTGACCGACGATGCGATGAGCATCGGTGTGTCGGTCCTCACCGTCGACGGCCGGCAGCCGAGCCGTGACACCTTCGCGTGGACCGTCCTGAGCTCGCTCGCCGGCGACGTCGACGCCGAGGTCGGCGCCGACGACCGGGTGACGATCGTCCTGCAGAAACGGCGCGGGCAGACGACGTGATCAGAGTCCAAGTGGCACCGCACCGCCCGGCCCGCCCGTCGCACGAGTCCCAGCCGCGAAGCGAGGGAACCGACCGGCGCGGCACCTTGGTCATGGGGCCGACGAAGGAGGTCCCATGACCGAGAAGACGACGGTGGCGGGCAGCAACGAGCACAGCGTGCCGGACCGCGCGCGGGCGCGCATGCTGTTCGAACGCCTCTCCACGCTTCCCGAGGGCGACCCGGAGCGTCAGCGCATCCGCGACGAGCTGGTCGAGCTGCACCTCCCGCTCGTGGAGTACCTCGCCCGCCGGTTCCGCAACCGCGGCGAGTGGCTCGACGACCTGATCCAGGTGGCGACGATCGGCCTGATCAAGTCGATCGACCGCTTCGACCTCGAACGCGGAGTGGAGTTCTCCACGTACGCGACGCCGACGATCGTCGGTGAGATCAAGCGTCACTTCCGCGACAAGGGGTGGGCGGTCCGCGTCCCCCGGCGGCTCCAGGAGCTCAAGCTGTCGCTGACCAAGGCGATCAGCGACCTCGCCCAGCGTGAGGGCCGCGCGCCCACCGTCAGCGAGCTGGCCGAGCACCTGCAGATGAGCGAGGAAGAGGTGCTGGAGGGACTGGAGTCGGCGAACGCCTACTCCACGGTCTCCCTGGACGCCCCCGACTCGGGCGATGAGGACGCGCCGGCGGTCGCCGACTCGCTCGGCATCGTCGACGACGCCCTGGAGGGCGTCGAATACCGCGAGTCGCTCAAGCCGCTGCTGGAAAAGCTGCCCGCGCGCGAGAAGCGCATCCTGTTGCTCCGGTTCTTCGGCAACATGACGCAGTCGCAGATCGCGGCCGAGCTGGGCATCTCCCAGATGCACGTGTCCCGGCTCCTGGCCCGCACGCTCGCCCAGCTGCGCGACGGCCTCACCGCCGACGACTGAGAGAAGACGACGTACGCAGAGGCTGCCCGGGAAGGATCCCGGGCAGCCTCTTCGTCGGTCTTGGGCTCAGTCCTGGTCGAGGGCCCGCGTGGTCGGGGGGCTCAGCAGCGCCGCCGCGGCGGCGACGGCCACCACGATCAGGATGCCGCCGAGGATCTGCCGGCTGCTCTGGATCATCGAGATCGCGGCGATCACCGCGAAGATCTGCGTGAGCAGGGCAGGCGCACGCCCCCAGCGTCGTACCTGCCACAGCCCGCGGCCGACCGCGACGATGCCGACGCCGGCGGCGATGGCCATGACGGCGAGGACGACCGCGCTGGCCAGGTCGTTCGGGCTGCCGACGATCGCCTCGACGCCGACGTACAGGCCGACCGCGACCACGGCGGCCCCCTCGACGGCCTCGATGGCCGCCGCCGTGCTCAGGGTCATGGGACGTGTGGACACAGCCCCGAACACTATCCGGATCACCGGCACCCGGTCACCGAGGGTGCGTGATCGAGGCAATGGTGCGTGGAAGCTACCCTTTTGCACGTGCGTGCACTTCTCATCGCCAACCCCAAGGCGACGACCACGTCCCGGCGAGCCCGTGACGTGCTGATGCGCGCGTTCGCCGGCGAGGTACGCCTTGAGCTCGCCGAGACCCAGCGGCGCGGTCACGCCACCGAGCTCGCCGCGCAGGCCGCCGGCGAGGGGTACGACGTGGTGATCGCGCTGGGCGGCGACGGCACCGTGAACGAGGCGGTCAACGGCCTGCTCGCCGACGGCCCCTCCCCCGACGTGCCCGCGCTCGCGATCGTGCCGACCGGCAGCGCCAACGTGTTCGCCCGCGCGCTCGGCATGCAGAACAACCCGCTCGACGCCGCCGGCCAGGTGCTGGAGGCGCTGCGCGCCGGCCGCAGCCGTACGGTCGGGCTCGGCCAGGCCGGCAGCCGCTACTTCACCTTCTGCGCGGGCCTCGGGCTGGACGCCGAGGTGGTGCACGCGGTCGAGAAGCTGCGCGACTCCGGGTCGCGCGCCTACTCCACGCTCTACGCGCGCACCGCGCTGCGGCAGTTCTTCGTGCTGACGGACCGCCGCCGGCCGGCGCTCACGCTGGAGGCGCCGTCCAAGCCTCCGCTCGGCCACATCTTCATCGGGATCGTCTCCAACACCGCGCCCTGGACGTACGCCGGGCGGTGGCCGATCGACCCTAACCCGCGGGCGAGCTTCGCCACCGGGCTGGACCTGTTCGCGCTGCGCAGGTTCGACGTCCTGTCGACGCTGGGGGTGCTGGCGCAGATCGTGCCGCCGTTCAACCGGCTCCCCCGGGGCGGTCACATCCTCGGGTTGCATGATCTTCCCGAGTTCACGCTGCGTTCCCGGCGGCCCATCGCGTTCCAGGTCGACGGCGACTATCTGGGGCAGCGGGAGTTCGTCACGTTCCGCTCTGTCCCGAAGGCTGTGCGTGTTGTGATCTGAGGTGACCTGCCGGAAGCGTGTTTCGATTGTGTGACACATCCGACAGCCATACTTTGAGAAAACTTTCTCAAAGGCCTTGCGCCCCTCCGGACGCCCTGAGAATCTCTAAAGAGGCGCGAAGACATGGGATAACACCTCGAGCGCGCCACGACAACTTCCCCGGGCCATGCCACCGCACCCGGTTGTTCGTTACATCGTGAAACCGTTCACAAGTGGAGTCATGGCTTCACGCTCGATTGAAGGAGTGGACCGCATGGACTGGCGCCACCGCGCTGCCTGCCGTGACGAGGACCCCGAGCTGTTCTTCCCGATCGGCAACACCGGCCCCGCACTCGTGCAGATCGAAGAAGCCAAGCAGGTGTGCCGTCGCTGCCCCGTCACCGAGTCGTGTCTGCAGTGGGCCCTCAACTCCGGCCAGGACGCCGGCGTGTGGGGAGCGATGAGCGAGGACGAGCGCCGTGCGCTGAAGCGCCGCCGCGCCCGTGCCCGTGCGCGCGCCCACGCCTGAGCCTCACCAGAAGGCACGCCCCACCTGCCGTCGATCCCCTCCGGCACCGCGCCTCCGACGATGGACCCGCGGCCTGCCGTCCCAAGCGCCCGTGGCCCGACCACGGGCGCTGCGCTTTTCCGCCCTCGTACGGGCATGAGCTCCCAAACCCGCCTTCTCGTATGTAACTTCCCCCGCCGGGGTGTTCTCACGCCTCACGACCACCGGTGACCGCTCGCGCGGCAGTCTCCCATCAGCCCGTCCGGGGCGTCTGCGCGAGGGGGATGTCGAGGGTCACCTCCGTGCCGCCTCCCTCACGGCGGTGCAGCTCCAGGACCCCGCCCAGTTCGCCCACGATCAGCGTCCGGACGATCTGCAGCCCCAGGCTCGCCGCCGACTCCACGTCGAAGCCGTCCGGCAGTCCCTTGCCGTTGTCGGCCACCACCACGCCCAGGCGCTCGCCGCTGCGGGTCACCACGACCTCCAGCAGGCCCGAGTTGTCGGTCAGCCCGTGTTCGAGCGCGTTCTGCAGGAGTTCGGTCAGGACCATGGCGAGTGGCGTCGCGATCGCCGCCGGCAGGACGCCGAACCCGCCGACGCGCTTCGGCCGCACGCGGGTCTCCGGTGAGGACACCTCACCCGCCATCGCCATCACCCGGTCGGCGATGTCGTCAAAGTCGATCAGCTCCTCGGGCGTGTGCGAGAGCGTCTCGTGCACGATCGCGATCGAGCCGACGCGGCGTACCGCCTCCTCCAGGGCGTCCCGGCCCTCTGGCACCTGGAGCCGCCGGGCCTGCAGGCGCAGCAGCGCCGCGACCGTCTGCAGGTTGTTCTTCACCCGGTGGTGGATCTCCCGGATCGTCGCGTCCTTGGTCATCAGCTCCCGGTCGCGCCACCGCAGCTCGGTGACGTCGCGCAGCAGCACGAGCGCCCCCGTACGGTGACCGTCGACGATCAGGGGGATGGCCCGGAGCTGGACGATCGCGCCGTTCGCCTCGACCTCGGTCTCCCGTGCCGCGCGGCCGCCGGCCACCAGGGCCAGGGAGTCGTCGACCGGCGCGGTGCCCAGGCGCGCGGTGGTGTCCGCCAGGTGCGTGCTCGCCAGGTCGGTGGCCAGCCCCAGCCGCCGGTACGCCGACTGGGCGTTCGGGCTGGCGTACAGGACCCGCCCCTCCCGGTCGATGCGCAGCAACCCGTCACCGACGCGCGGCGAGCGGGCGAGGTTGGGCTCCTGCTCCGGGAACGGGAACCGCCCGTCGTTGATCATCTTGGCCAGGTCGCTGGCGCTCTGGAGGTAGGTCAGCTCCAGGCGGCTCGGCGTACGGGCGGAGCTGAGGTTCGTGCTGCGCTGGATGACGCCGAGGATCCGCTCGCCCCGGCGTACGGGGATGGACTCCTCGCGCACGGGGATGCCGCTCCCCCACTCGGGGTCGCCCTCACGGCAGATGCGGCCCTCGCGGTACGCGATGTCGACCAGCGCGCGCTCGCCCCGGCCGGCGACCATGCCGACGAGGTCCTCGGGATAGGCCGTCGGACCGGTCGTCGGGCGGATCTGGGCCACCGCCACCCAGCTGCCGTCCTCGCCGCGCTCGGCCGTCAGCGGCACCCAGAGGACGAGGTCGGCGAAGGACAGGTCGGCGAGCAGCTGCCAGTCCGACACCAGCGAATGGATCCAGTCCATGTCATCGGCGCCGAGGTCGGTGTGCTTTTTGATCAGGTCGCTCAACGTGGGCACGTCTGCATCATCGCAGGTGGTCCTGGCATGATTCGGCGGGTGGATCCTCTCGAACGGCTGACGGCCGCGACGCGGGAGCGCACGGCCGCCGGGCTGCGCCGTACGCTGCGGCCCCGCACGCCCGCTCAGCCCCTGCTCGACCTGGCCTCCAACGACTATCTCGGGCTGTCCCGCGACCCGCGGCTGGCGGAGGGCGCGATCGAGGCGGTTCGCACCTGGGGCACCGGCTCGACCGGTTCACGGCTGGTCACCGGCACCACGGAGCTGCACACGGCGCTCGAGGAGCGGCTGGCCGGTTTCGTCGGCACGCCGTCCGCGCTGGTGTTCTCCTCCGGCTACCTCGCCAACCTCGCCGCGGTCACCGCGCTGCGGCCGGGCCTGATCGTCTCCGACCGGGGCAACCACGCATCGCTGATCGACGGCTGCCGCCTCGCCCGCTGCCCGGTCGTGGTCACAACGCACTGCGACGTCGCCGCCGTGGACGCCGCTCTCGACGACGCGCGCGACGCCGTCGTGGTGACCGACGCGGTCTTCTCCGTGGACGGCGACCTGGCCCCGCTCCGCGAGCTGCACGCGGTCGTACGCGACCACGGCGCGCTGCTGCTGATCGACGAGGCGCACGCACTCGGAGTGGTCGGCCCGGGCGGACGCGGCGCGGCGTACGCGGCGGGCATCGCCGGCGAGCCGGACGTGATCATCACCGTCACCCTGTCGAAGTCGCTGGGCTCGCAGGGCGGCGCGGTGCTCGGCGCTCCGGAGGTGATCGAGACGCTCGTCGACACGGCGCGCTCGTTCGTGTTCGACACCGGGCTGGCCCCGGCGTCGGCGGGCGCCGCCGCGGCGGCCCTCGACGTTCTCGCCGCCGAGCCGGAACTGGCCACCCGTGCCCGCGACCGCGCCCGCCGCCTCGCCGCCGCGGCGGACGCGCTCGGCCTGGAGACGACCACTCCCGCCGCGGCGGTCGTACCGGTCGTCCTCGGCGACCCGGGACGAGCCGTACGCGCCGCGGAGATCTGCGCCGAGCACGGCGTACGGGTCGGCTGTTTCCGGCCACCGTCGGTGCCCCAGGGGCGCGCGTGCCTGCGGCTGACCGGCCGTGCGACCCTGGAGGAGGCAGAACTCACAGAGGTCACCGGAGCTCTGACTGGTGTCAGAGAGCTGATCGGCCCGTACTCTGCTCGTAACGCCGACCCGACGCGGCGGTGAACATGAGGAGAGCATGTGACGGCTGAGCGGGCACCGGAGCTGGGGGTGGAACCTCGCGTTCCCAAGTACTACCGGTTGAAGAAGCACCTGGTCGAGCTGACCGAGGCGCTCGCACCCGGCAGTCCGCTGCCGCCTGAGCGGAGCCTGGCCGAAAAGTACGGCACGTCCCGTACGACGGTGCGGCAGGCCCTGGCAGAGCTGGTGATCGAGGGGCGCCTGCAGCGCATCCAGGGCAAGGGCACGTTCGTGGCCAAGCCCAAGGTCGCCCAGGAGCTGCAGCTCGTCAGCTACACCGAGGACATGCGCCACCACGGTCTGAGCCCGGAGACGCGCATACTCGACATCGGCTACGTGACCGCCGACGAACGCTTCGCTCGCCTCCTCGGCATCCGCCCCGGCGGCCGCGCCCTGCGCATCCACCGCCTCCGCCTGGCCGACGGCGAGCCGATGTCGATCGACACGTCACTGCTTCCGGCCCGCCGCTTCCCCGGCCTGCGCAAAGAACTGCCCCGGCACAACTCCCTGTACGAGACGCTGGCCACGGCGTACGACGTGCACCTGGCCGAGGCGGAGGAGACCATCGAGACCGTCCTGGCGACCCCGGACGACGCGGGCCTGCTGGGCGTCGACGTCGGGCTGCCCCTGCTCCTGCTCTCCCGCCACGCCTTCGACACGGCCGGCGAACCGGTCGAATGGGCCCAGTCCCTGTACCGCGGCGACCGCTACAAGTTCATCACCCGCCTCCGCCGCCAACACGAGACCCCCTGAAGGCACGCCTGGCGAGCTCCACACATCACGGCTGACGGGTCGTTGGGCACGGCCCGGGGGGGTGACGCACTAGAGTCGCGCGGGTGAGTGTGCTCGTCGTCACCGGGACCGACACCGGGGTGGGAAAGACCGTGACCACGGCCGCGGTCGCGGCGCTCGCCCGGGCGCGCGGGGCGTCCGTCGCGGTGGTCAAGCCGGCGCAGACCGGTGCGCGGCCCGGCATGGCCGGTGACCTGGACGAGATTCGCCGCCTGGCCGGCATCACCGACGTGCACGAGTACGCGCGGTACGCCGCCGCTCTCGCCCCGGCCGCCGCGGCGCGGCTCGCCGGGCTGCCGCCGCCGGATCTGGTGGCCTGCGCGGAGCGGATCAGGGCGCTCGACCGTGACCTGGTGATCGTCGAAGGGGCGGGCGGACTGCTCGTGCGGTACGACGACGACGGCGCCACGCTCGCCGACCTGGCGCACTCCCTCAAGGCCGCCGTGCTCGTCACCGTACGGCCGGGGCTGGGCACGCTCAACCACACGGCGCTGACGCTGGAGGCCATGGCCGGGCGCGGGATCGACCTGGCCGGCATCGTGATCGGGGCGTGGCCGCGCCGCCCCCTCCTGGACGACCTGTGCAACGTGCGTGACCTGGAGACCATCGCGGCGCGCCCGCTGTCCGGCGTGCTGCCGGAGCGGTCCGGGCGGCTCGACGGCGCGGAGTTTCTGCTCGCCGCCCGGGCCGGTCTCGCCCCGCACCTCGGCGGCGTGTTCGACCCGGCGGCGTTCCGGGAGGACTGCCGTACCCGTGCGCAGACGTACGGGGAACTGATCCCACGAGAGGACCAACCGTGAGCGAGCGGAGCGAGCGAACCAAAGAACACGCGCGCCTGGTCACTCCCCCGACGAAGGAGGGCTCGTGAGCGAGCGGAGCGAGCGAACCAAAGAACACGCGCGCCTGGTCACTCCCCCGACGAAGGAGGGCTCGTGAGCGAGACGACCCGGCAGGCCGACATTCTCGCCGTCGCGCGTACCCAGGTGCTGGAGCGGGGTGAGGGGCTCGACGAGCGGCAGCTCCACGAGTGCCTGACCCTGCCCGACGAGCGCCTGGAGGACCTGCTCGCGCTCGCCCACGAGGTGCGCATGAAGTGGTGCGGCCCGGAGGTGGAGGTCGAGGGCATCGTCTCGGTCAAGACCGGCGGCTGCCCGGAGGACTGCCACTTCTGCTCCCAGTCGGGCCAGTTCACCTCTCCCGTACGCGCGGCGTGGCTGGACATCCCCTCGCTCGTACGGGCCGCCAAGGAGACCGCCGCCACGGGCGCCACCGAGTTCTGCATCGTCGCCGCCGTCCGCGGGCCGGACGAGCGGCTGATGAGCCAGGTGCGCGAGGGCGTCGAGGCGATCAACAAGGAGGTGGACATCAACATCGCGTGCTCGCTCGGCATGCTGACCCAGGAGCAGGTCGACGAGCTGGCCGCGATGGGCGTCCACCGCTACAACCACAACCTCGAGGCCCCGAAGTCGCACTTCTCCAAGGTCGTGACCACCCACACGTGGGAGGAGCGCTGGCGGACCTGCGAGATGGTGCGCGCCGCCGGCATGGAGCTGTGCTGCGGCGGCATCGTCGGGATGGGTGAGACGGTCGAGCAGCGGGCCGAGTTCGCCGCGCAGCTCGGCGCGCTGGAGCCCGACGAGGTGCCGCTCAACTTCCTCAACCCGCGTCCCGGCACGCCGTTCGCCGACTACCCGCTGGTCGAGGGCGCCGAGGCGCTGAAGACCATCGCGGCCTTCCGGCTGGCGCTGCCGCGCACGATCCTGCGGTACGCGGGCGGGCGTGAGCTGACGCTCGGCGACCTGGGCACCAGGTCGGGCATGCTCGGCGGCATCAACGCGATCATCGTCGGCAACTACCTCACCACGCTCGGTCGTCCGACCGGCAGCGACCTGGAGATGCTGGACGAGTTGAAAATGCCGATCAAGGCACTGTCACAAACGCTCTAGAACCAGCGGGCGCCCACTACCGTCGGAGTTCGGGGAGGTGGTCGCGATGAAGACGGCGGTCGTCACGGTGCTCGCCGGCGTCGCGTTGCTCGCTTCGGGCTGCGCCGGAGACTCTCAGGCCCAGACCGATGACTCGTCGTCCCCGAGCCTCGGCTCGGCGGACGCGCTCGTGCTGCGCACGAAGACCACGGGAGGCTTCGCCGGCCTGGGCGGGCCCGGCACCATGCCGGACTTCTCCCTGTACGGCGACGGGCGTGCGATCACCGGCGGCGCGCACCCGACCGAATACCACCTCACGCCGCAGGCGCTGCGCCGCCTGGTCGCGGACGCCTCCGCGGCCGGGCTCGCCAGGTCCCGTACGGTCGACGACCGGAACATGGCCGACGCGACCTACAAGGTGATCACCTTCGTGACCGGCGGCCGGCCGCACACCACGAAGGTCATCCAGGAGGGCCGGCACGCCGACGACCCGGCCGCGCGGTTCCTGCCCCGGCTCGTCCCGTCCTCCTGGCCGCGCGGTGACCAGAGCACCGATCCGCGGCCGTACCGGCCGTCGCGCGTCGCCGTGCTGGCGGCCACCGCGCCCGCGGGCGGGAGCGACGCGCCGAAGTGGCCGTTGAAGCCGCTGAGCACGGGCGGCCAGGTCGGCGGCCGCACCTGCACGGTCCTCACCGGGCGCGACGCCGCGTCGGCCCAGCGGCTGGCCGGCCGGCCCCAGTGGCGCGACCGCGGTCAGACGTACCGGGTGACCGTCCGCCCGCTGCTCCCCGACGAGCCGGACTGCGCCGCGCTCGTCCGGTGATCGGCCGCGGCCGTTACCGCATCGTGACCGGCCGCGTTCACAGTGGCCCACAGCGAAACGTGGTTTCGAAAGGGCCTCCGCATGTCTGATCCGCGTTCGACCAGCCCCGCCGTACGAGTCGTGGTCGCGGTCCTGCTGATCGCGCCGTTCGTCGTCTACCTCGCCGTCCCGAGCTACGCCAGGGTCGAGCCGCGACTCGCCGGATTCCCGTTCTTCTACTGGTGGCAGCTCCTCTGGGTGATCCTCACCGCGGTGTTCATCGGCGTCGCGTACCGGCTCAGCCGCCGGGCCCGGCCCGCACGCCCCGCCGACGAGGAGGACGACTAGATGGACGACGTCAACGGCGTGGAGCTGACCGTCTTCCTGATCTTCTTCGCGGCGGTCACCGTGATGGGCTTCCTCGCCGCGCGCTGGCGGCGCGGGCAGACGATCATGCACCTGGACGAGTGGGGGCTCGGCGGCCGCCGCTTCGGCACGTTCACCACCTGGTTCCTGCTCGGCGGCGACCTGTACACCGCCTACACGTTCATCGCGGTTCCCGCGGCCGTCTTCGCGAGCGGCGCGATGGGGTTCTGGGCCCTGCCGTACGCCGCGATCGCCTATCCGATCGTGTTCCTCATCGGCCCGCGCCTGTGGTCCGTCTCCCATGTCCACGGCTACGTCACGACCGCCGACTTCGTCCGCGGGCGGTTCGGCTCCCGGACGCTCGGGCTGGCCGTCGCGGTCACCGGGATCCTGGCGATGATGCCGTACATCGCGCTGCAACTCGTCGGCATCCAGGCCGTGCTCACCGTCATGGGCGTGAAGGGCTCCGGGCTCGCCAGGGACCTGCCGCTGCTCATCGCGTTCGCGCTCCTGGCGGCCTACACCTTCACCTCGGGCCTGCGCGCGCCGGCACTGATCGCGTTCGTGAAGGACACGCTGATCTACCTCGTGATCATCGTGGCGGTCATCTACATCCCCACGAAGCTGGGCGGCTGGGGGCACATCTTCGACAGCGCCCAGAGCAGCCTGGCCAAGCCCAACCCGGCGACCGGCAGACCGAGTGGTTCGCTCGTGACCGGCGACATGACCCACTGGGCGTACGGCACGCTCGCGCTGGGGTCGGCGCTGGCACTGTTCATCTATCCGCACACGGTCACCGGGGCGCTGGCGTCCGGGCGCCGTGACGTGATCAAGCGGAACGCGGCGCTCCTGCCGGCGTACTCGCTGCTGCTCGGGCTCCTGGCCCTGCTCGGCTACATGGCGCTGGCCCGGCCCGACGTCGCCGCCGCGGTCCGGGCCGCGAAGAACCCGCAGCTCGCCGTGCCGACGCTGTTCGACCACGTGTTCCCGGGCTGGTTCGCCGGAGTGGCCTTCGCCGCGATCGGCGTGGGCGCGCTCGTACCGGCGGCGATCATGTCGATCGCGGCGTCGAACCTGTTCACCCGCAACGTCTACACGGCGTTCTTCCGGCCGGGCGCGACGGCCGCCGAGGAGACCCGCGTCTCCCAGTTCGTGTCGCTCCTCGTCAAGATCGGCGCGCTGGTCTTCGTGCTGGCCTTCGACAAGACGCTGTCGATCAACCTGCAGCTGCTGGGCGGCATCTGGATCGTGCAGACGTTCCCCTCGCTGGGCCTGGGGCTCTACACCCGGTGGTTCCACCGGTGGGCGCTGCTCGCCGGCTGGGCGGTCGCGATGGTGTACGGCACGGTGACCGCCTACGAACAGCACTCGCCGACGCAGAAGCATTTCGCCCAGTCCACCGCGGACATCCCGTTCCTCGGCCACCCCGGCTACATCGCCTTGACCGCCTTCGTCATCAACCTGATCGTCGTGGTGGTGCTCACGGTGATCTTCCGGGCGGCCGGCGTACCGGACGGGACGGACGAGACCCGGCCCGGCGACTACACCGCCGACGCCGACGAGCCCGGCGTGACGGACCTTCCCGAACTCGTCACCGACTGATCCGGCAGGGGATCGGTGTTCCGTGACCGGGGCTGGGGGACGGATCCTGCTTTGTGGTGGTCTAGGCTCTGAGGGTGAGCGAGGAGACTCGGCCACCGGACCAGTCCGCGCACCCGTACCCGCCCGGGGTGGAGATCAGAGTGGCGCGGCCGGACGAGCTCGCCACGATCGGCGAGCTGACCGCCGCGATCTACGTGGCGGGGGGCTACATCAACCCGGACAACAGCTACATCCTGCGGCTGCGCGACGCGGTCGCCCGCGCCCGCGAGGCCGAACTGCTCGTCGCCACGCACAACGGCGAGCCGACGGGCACGGTGACCTACTGCCGGCACGGCAGCCCGTGGGCGCAGCTGACCGCGCCGGGCGAGGCGGAGTTCCGGATGCTCGCGGTGGTGCCGGCCGCACGCGGACTGGGTCTCGGCGAGGCGCTCGTCCGCCGTTGCATCAGCCGCGCGCGCGAGGACGGCTGCCGCGCCCTGCGGCTGTCCACCGAGCCGGTGATGCACGCCGCGCACCGGATCTACCGGCGGCTGGGCTTCACGCGAACGCCAGAGCGCGACTGGCAGCCCCATCCCGGTGTGGAGCTTCTGACCTACGCATTGCCGCTGTCAACTTGACCCGGTCGTGAAAACCGGGTTTGGAGGTAGCTCCCGGCTGGCTGCCGGGTGGGCTCCTCCGTCCAGCCACTCCTAGGGGTGGCAGGGACGCGTGACTCACGCCCCGCGGTCCACACAGCCTCGCCTTTGCGGGCGATGTTGCGGGAGGCGTTCCGGTCCGCGTGGGCAACGACCCCGCAGTTCCGGCAGAGGAAAACCGATTGGCTGACCCGGTTGTCGCTGTCGATGTGATCACACTCACAGCACTGCTGTGAGGTGTAGGCCGGATCGACGAAGACCACGGGCACACCGGCCCGCCGAGCTTTGTAGACGATGAAGTCTGCGAGCTGGGCGAAGGCCCAAGAATGCAGCGCGACCCGTTGGGGCTTGCGTAGCCGTACCCTCTGCCGGATTCCTGTGAGATCTTCCAGGGAGATCCCGGACGAGGTGCGTTCAGCCTCGGTCACGATCGTCTTGGCGATGACATGGTTCTGGTTCGCCGCGTGACGCCTTTCCCTCCGTCTGCGCTTCTTGAGCAGCCGCTTGGCGGACTCGGTGTGCTTCTTTTGAAGCTTGCGGCGCAGTTCGAGTTGCCGCCTGCGGTGCCGGTTGAGT
The DNA here is from genome assembly GCF_050936355.1 of Actinoallomurus sp. CA-142502. Classification (NCBI taxonomy): domain Bacteria; kingdom Bacillati; phylum Actinomycetota; class Actinomycetes; order Streptosporangiales; family Thermomonosporaceae; genus Actinoallomurus; species Actinoallomurus sp. CA-142502. Next base: position 2,822,529 of record NZ_JBNJMY010000001.1, on the reverse strand, counting down.
CCCCGCCCGGCCGCCTGGTAACCGGTAGAGGTCGTGGCGATCGCGGCGATGCCCAGATCCACGCCGATGAACCGCCCTGGCTCATACCGTTCGGCCTCGGGCACCTCACACGTGGCGATCAGATAGAACACCCCATCACGCCGGACCAGATCCGATTCCCCCTGCCGGTAGGCCTGCAGTGTCTTGAGCGCACCTGGGGAGCAGACGAACGGAATGTTCTTCACCCGGCCGGCGACGGTCCACACCGACACGGTCCCCGCGTCGTACCGCCACGACAAACACCGGTCGTCATACGGCTGCGCGGCCTCAGGCCGGAACACGATCGGCTTGGTCTCGGCCTTGACGCGGCGACGAGTGCCCGGCTTGCCGAGGTTCCCGGCAGCGATGTTCGCTTTCAAGGTGGTGTAGGCGTCGCGGACCTTCTTGATGACGTGCTGGGCGGCCTGCGCCCCCAGACCCCGCGACTTCAGCTCGGCATAGGTGTGCTTGCGCAGCTCGTACAGGTGCGGGACACCGTGGTCGAACGCCACGGCCGATACCCAGTTCGCCGCCTCGTTGACCGCGTGCAGGGTGCTCCCGAGTGCCAGTGCCTGCGCGGCATCCGGCGTGAGTTTGACCTGCACCACCAGCTTCACAGAAGGTAACCATAACGTTCTTCTGTGTCACACAGGATCGGAATCCCCGATATCCGCAGGGACCGCAGCGTGGCCTACACCCCTGCGCGCGCACGTGGTCTCCCGCGCCCAAGTACCGGTCCAGGCGGCGCTAGCGCGCCGCACCACGAGGGAAGCGATCCTCCCCCGGCCCTTGATCCTCGCTAGATCACGCTGAACCCGTCACCGGCGCCCTGGCTCGCTCCTGGAGTACGCTGCTGCACCGTGACGGCGACCTACTGTGACCACTGCGGAGACCCGCTCACCGGCGGTGACCATGGAGGATGCCGGGTGGCGCGGACGATGGAGCCTCCGCGTTACTGCCCCGAATGCCGCCGCCGCATGGTCGTCCAGGTGACGCCCGGCGGCTGGACCGCCGACTGCAGCCGGCACGGCAGGCGTACGGGCTGAGAGACTGCCCGGCATTCATGCCTCCGGGCAGTCTCCGAGTCGGGGGTCCGGCGGTCCGTCCGGCTACTCGATGACGGCGATCAGGTCGCCCTCTTGGATGACATCGCCCTCGGCGACCTTGAGGCTGGCGACCGTGCCGGAGTCCTCGGCGATGACCGGGATCTCCATCTTCATGGACTCCAGGATGACGAGTGTGTCTCCGTCCTCCACGGTGTCGCCCTCGTTGACGACGACCTTCCAGACGTTCGCCACCATTTCCGCGCGCACTTCAGCCAACGCGGCTCCTTCCCTCAGACGCCGGCGCCTGCCGGACGCTCTTGCCGATCCAATTGTGCGACGAGTCCCTGGTCACGCGCGCATCCGGTCCACCAGACCGGTGTCGTAGTCGCCCGAGACGAACTCCGGGTTGTCCAGCAGCTCGGTGAAGAACGGCAGGTTGGTCTTGGGGCCCTCGACGCGGAACGCCGCGACCGCCTCCCGCGCCGTCGCGAGGGCCTGGGACCGGTCGGCGCCGTAGACGCACAGCTTGGCGAGGAGCGGGTCGTAGAACGGGGTGACCTTGTTGCCCGCCTGGTAGCCCGAGTCGACCCGGACGACGTCGCCGGACGGCTCCTCCCACACCGTGATGTCGCCGGGGCTGGGCAGGAACCGCTTGGGGTCCTCGGCGTAGACGCGGAACTCGATCGCGTGCCCGCGCGGCTCGACCTCGGTGAACGTGACCGGCTCACCCGCCGCGACGAGGAGCTGCTGCTCGACCAGGTCGATGCCGGTGACCAGCTCGGTGACCGGGTGCTCAACCTGGAGCCGGGTGTTCATCTCGAGGAAGACGAACTCCTGTGCCGCCGGGTCGACCAGGCACTCGACCGTGCCGGCGCCGCGGTAGCCGACGGCCTCACCGGCGCGTACGGCCGCGGCGAGCATGCGGGAGCGCAGCTCGGGTCCGACGCCCGTGGACGGGGTCTCCTCCACGACCTTCTGGTGCCGCCGCTGCACGGAGCAGTCGCGTTCGCCGAGGGCCACGACCGTGCCGTCGGCGAGGCCGAGGATCTGGATCTCCACGTGCCGGGCGCGCTCGATGAAGCGTTCGAGCAGGATGTCGGGGTTGCCGAAGAACCGTTCGGCGCGGGTGCGCGCCGTCTCGAAGGCCTTGCGCAGCTCGGCCTCGTCGTAGGCGACGCTCATGCCGATGCCACCGCCGCCGCCCGCCGCCTTCACCATGACGGGGTAGCCGATGCCCGCGGTGACGGCCGCGTCGGCGTCGGGCACGGGCTCGCGGGTGCCGGCCGCGACCGGCACGCCCGCCTTCTCCATGAGGTTACGGGCGCTGATCTTGTCGCCCATGGCCGCGATCGCCTCTACGGGCGGGCCGATCCAGGTGAGGCCGTCGTCCGCGACACGGCGGGCGAACGCGGCGTTCTCGGCGAGGAAGCCGTAGCCGGGGTGGACGGCGCGGGCGTTGGTGCGCCGCGCGGCCTCCATCACCGCGTCGACGTCGAGATAGCTCTTGGCGGGCTGCGCCGGGCCGATCAACACCGCTTCGTCGGCCTCCGCGACGTACGGCAGGTCGGCATCGGCCTCGGAGTACACGGCGATCGCCTTCACCCCGAGCGCACGCACGGTTCTGATCACCCGACGGGCGATCTCTCCGCGATTGGCCACCAACACCGACTCGAACACCGGTCCTCCTCAATTCGTCAGCCCAGGAAGAATAACCACGCACGCGTCGGCGGAGCGCGATGCTCGCCGACAAAAACCCGAGTGCCGCCTTGTCAGCGCATACGGTCGACAACGTGTCCGAGCGCCTCGACCACGGTCGGGTCGTACTCCGCGGCCGAATCACCCCGCAGGCGTTCGAGCACGGCCGCCGACCGGTCACGGTCGGACGACGCCCCGACAAGATCATCGTAGGCGTTCGCGACCTTGATGACGCGGCTCGCCAGTGGTGGGGCGGATCCCTCCACCGCGCGGTACGGCTCGGACTGGCGTCGGACGATCTCCGCGACCTCGTTCAGGACGCCGGTCTCGGTGATCACGTTGGCGCCCAGCCCGGCGATGCGCCGCTGCTCACTGGGCGAGGCCAGGACGGTCGCGCCGCCCGGGATCGGATCGCGCAGCGACAGCTGGCCGATGTCGTGCATGAGCGCGGCGTACTCCAACTCGAGCAGCGCCTCCTCGTTCATACCCAGCTCACGTCCCATCTGCACGGCGAGCTCGCTCACCCGGCGGGAGTGCCCGGCCTCGACGTACCCGCCGACCTCGGTCACCTGGGACAGGGCGCGGACGGTCTGCAGGTAGGTGGCCCGGATGCCGGCGAAGCGCCGGAACGCGATCTGGGTCACCAGGATCGGGGCGCTGAACACCAGCAGCGCCACCGGGCCCATGACGAACGTGCTCACCGCGATCAGGATGCCCGTGGCGCCCGAGGCTGCGCAGAGCGGCACCTTGGCCCGCACCTCGTCGCCGAGCGCGATGGCGAACCGCGTGCGCACCACCTCGGCGCGGATGGTCGCCGCGGCCACCCACTCGGCGGCGCAGGAGAGCATGACCGTGAGCACCATCACCGTGATGAGCAACGGCCAGTGATGCTGCAGCGACGAACTCCCGATCGGGCGGAAGACGAAGGCCACCAGGGCCGGGCTCAGGACGCGCCGGGCCATCGCGTCGAGCGCCGGGATCCGGCCGACCGCGATGTGCGGCAGCGCGCCGATGAGCGTGCCGCAGGCCGTCACCGTGACCGCCTGGAACGCCGAGTGCGTGGCCGGTTCGCTGCCCACGCGCAGCAGCAGGGCGTAGCCGAGGGAGCCCGCGCTCGCGATCGGGGCGACCTCGCGGCTGCCCGGCATGATCATGCGAAGCAGCTCGCCGACCGCGATGAGCGCGCCGAACAGGATCGCCGTACGGGAGTCCTCCAGGCCCACCGCACCGACCTGGGTGACGGAGGCGATGATCAGCATCCCGGCCACCGCGATCAGGAGCAGCTGGGCGGAGTCCAGCGACTGCCACGCCGGACGCGGACGTCCGGCCTGCGCGGTCACGAGCCCTCCTTCGTCGGGGGGTGTGACCACAGGACCGCGTCTCCGATTCCCACGCTCCGCTCGGTCACGAGCCCTCCTCCGCCGGAAGGAGCGACCACAGGACCGCGTCTTTACTTCCCTCGCTTCGCTCGGTCACGGACGTCCTCCGGTCACCGGACGCCCTCGCCGGCGACGCGCAGGGGCGCGCTGGGGTCGTCGTGGTCCTGCTGGGTGGTCTCGTCGCCCTCCTCCGGCGGCGGGACCGGGTCGGGCTGGGTCCATCCGTGGCGTTCGATGGCGGCGATGAACGCCTCGACCAGTTCGGGGTCGAAGTGGCTGCCGGCCGAGCGCCGCAGCTCGGCGATGCCCTCCTCGATGGAGCGGGCGGGGCGGTAGGAGCGAGTGGAGGTCATCGAGTCGAACGCGTCGGCCACCGAGATGACCCGGGCGAACTCGGGGATCTCCGCGCCGGCCAGGCCCATGGGGTATCCCTTGCCGTCCATCCGCTCGTGGTGGTGCATGATGCCGGCGAGCGCCTCGTCGAGGAAGCCGATCTCCCGCACGATCTCCAGGCCGCGCATCGGGTGCAGCTGGATCGCGGCGAACTCCTCCTCGGTCAGGTCGCCGGCCTTCTGCAGCACCTTGGTCGGCACGCCGAGCTTGCCGACGTCGTGGAGCATCCCGGCGTAGCGGATCGCGCCGACCCGCTCGGGCCGCATCCCGATCGCCTGGGCGATCATGCCCGAGCCGCGGGAGACCCGCTCGCTGTGACCGCGCGTGTAGTAGTCCTTGGTCTCCACCGCCTGGCAGAGCGCCGCGATCGTCGCGGCGTGGGCCTGCTGCTGGTCGCTGGTCTGCTGGAACGCCCACCGGGCCAGCAGCATCGGCATCAGGACGAGCACGGCGGAGAACGGCCCGATGAGCCCCCACGGCGCCGCGATGAGCAGCCCGAACATGCCGTACGACAGCTGGCCGGCGGCGAGGTTGCCGATGGGCCGCCAGCGGAACCCCCACAGGGGCGCCGTCTTGGTCAGCACGAGGACGACGCCGATCAGCGCGAGGTTGACCGCGACGTAGGTGACGACGGCGGCGAGGTAGGGCGCGATGATGTCCGGGAACGAGCCGTTGGTGGGCTTGCCGGTCGTGCCGCCGGCCGCGCTGTACACGACGCCGGCGAGGTAGCCCGACAGGGCGAACTGGGCCCCGTTGAACAACCGCTTCACGATGCCCATGTCGCGCCGCCAGGCGACGATCGCCGACGCGCCGACGATCGCGGCGCCCGCCGGCCCGAGCAGCACGACCGAGGCCAGGCCCGCCGAGTAGCTCAGCGACACCCGGGCGTTCTCGCTGTTGAGCAGCGCCGGCGCCGACTCGCAGATCACCGACAGGAGTGCGAGGACGGCGAGTGTGGTCCAGTCGATGCCGTCGAGGGACGAGAGGCCGATGGACGAGGCCGCGAGCACGACGACCGTGCAGACGTACGCCCATGCGGCGAGGGGTAGTCCACGCAATGCCGCCCCCACAGGTTACGGGCTAATTCCAGGACACGCCTTGACGCACTTTCCTCCGCCTCCCCGTCGGGCTCCGGCTCTGGGAGCCCTTCATCCCTGACTCACCGCCCGCCCTCGGATCGACGCCGGAAGAATCGGTGGTAAGCCTAACCCGACTGCCCCGGCTGACGCAGACGCGCGGGGGAAAGGTGAGCAAAGCGTGAATGAATCGTCACCTACGGTCGGCGGCGCGCCCACGAACTGCAAAGTCGGTCATTCGACGAGGTTGGCGCGAACCTCTTCAATTCGCCCAAGCACCTTCGCCCGTAGGTCCTGCGGCACCGGGTCGCAGCCACAGCTCTTGTGCACGAGCTTCTTGACCGACTCTTCCAGGCCGTACTCCCGCAGGCAGGGACCGCACTCGTCGAGGTGCTGCCGGATGTCGGAGCATCCGTGCTCGTCCAGCTCGCCGTCGAGGTAGGAGTAGATACGGGCGAGGACCTCCGTGCAGGGGGTCTCGTGAGGCTTTCCGCAGCTCATTTCGCCACCTCACCGGGGTGCGCGAGGGTCCGGCCGCTCATACGGAGTCCTCCTTGCGCCCGGACCCGTTCGCGCGGGCCAGCCCGCGCTCACGCGCGTAGTCTTCGAGCATCGACCTCAGCTGCCGCCGTCCACGGTGCAGCCGGGACATCACGGTACCGATAGGAGTGCCCATGATGTCGGCGATCTCCTTGTACGCGAAGCCTTCGACGTCCGCGAAGTAGACCGCCATCCGAAAGTCCTCGGGCAGCGCCTGCAGTGCCCGCTTCACGTCGGAGTCGGGAAGGTGCTCCAGGGCCTCCGACTCGGCGGACTTCAGGCCGGTCGAGCTGTGCGACTCGGCGCGCGCCAACTGCCAGTCCTCGATCTCCTCCGACGCCGACTGCTTCGGCTCCCGCTGCTTCTTGCGGTAGGAGTTGATAAAGGTGTTGGTGAGGATCCGGTAAAGCCAGGCCTTGAGGTTGGTGCCCTCCTGGAACTGGTGGAAGGAACCGAACGCCTTGGCGAACGTCTCCTGCACCAGGTCCTCCGCGTCCGCGGGGTTGCGCGTCATGCGCAGCGCGGCGGAATACAGCTGGTCGAGAAACGGAAGCACGTCGCGCTCGAAGCGCCGACTGCGTTGCTCCAGAGTCTCCACTGCCTCGGGTACCTGACCCACCCCCTCCGTCGCGCGGGTGCCGGCCTCTGGACCAGCACCGAAACCATACGCTCCAGACGATAGCGGGTGCACCACCGACGCATCGCGTCGGTCCGCCAGCAAGACGGCCATCATCACCTCGAACTTTCGCAGGCCAGTGTCCGTTATGACGCTGTGCAACGCGCCACGCGCCCACGGGATTCCCAGGAGCGGGGGAATGCTCCGGCACACCGGCATGAAGTGTGAGCTCGTACCGCCAACAGGGAAGGATTGGGAGAAATGCATCCCCGAGGAGCCGCCGTGCTGTCCATTCCGGCGAAGCATCCCGCGGTCGGCGAGTCCGAGTCGCTCGCGAGCTACTGGACGTTCTACTGGGCCGTGGCGGCCGCGCAGCTGTCCCGGTGGCTGCCCCGCCGGCCGTCACGGGTGCTCGACCTGTCCGGGCCCCAGACCCGCTACGCCGACCAGGTGGCGCACGCGGGTCACACCGTGGTCGAGGTCCGCGACGCTCCTCGCGGCACGCCACAGCCCCGGCTCACCCGCACGATCGTCGGAGAGGCGTCCTCGCTCGGGTTCCTCTCCCCCGGTTCGTTCGACGCCGTCGTGGCCGAGGGACGCATGCTGTCGCGCCACCTGGTCACCGAGAACGTCGTCGCGGAGATCGCCCGCGTGCTGCGCCCCGGCGGCCGGGTGCTGCTGAGCGTGGACTCCCTCGTCCTGGGCATGGCCATCCTGGCGGAGCAGAACTACTGGGCCCACCTGTCCGACGTGCCGCGCTCGGAGGTCATGCTGGTGCCCTGGCCGGACGGCACGATCACCCGGTGCTTCGGCGTCGAGCAGCTACGCGACCTGCTCACTGAGTGCGACCTGGAGGTCGAGTGGATCCGGCCGCGCACGGCCCTGTCGCCGTCGACCGTGGAGCACGTGCTGAAGACCAGCCCCGAGTCGCTCCCCCGTCTCGTACGGGCGGAGCTGACCGCGCCCCAGGCCGACGAACCGGTCGGCATCCACCTCGTCGCCAGCGCGATCAAGAAGGCCGGCCGGCGTCCATCTCCCTAGCGGCGGAGCCGGGCGTGCTTTCCCTGGCAGGCGACGCAGCGGGACGCCTCGGGACGGGCCTCCAGACGGCCTTCGGGGATCTGCAGGCCGCAGTCCACGCATTTGCCGTACGTGCCCTCGTGGGCGCGGGCGAGCGCCGCGAGCACCTCGGCACGCTGGCGGCGCAACGCCGCGAGGGCGGCGTCGACCCGGTCGGTGTCCGACAGGCTGGCGCCCGCGTCGGCCGTGTGGTGTTCGGCCTCCGGGTGCTCCCCCTGCACGGCCGTGATCGACCGTTCGAGGTCGGCGAGCATCTCATCGAGGCGCTTGCGCGCGGTGTCCAGAGCCATGCGCACCTCCGACACGTGGTCAGAAGAGAGTGAGGGGAGATACTGAAGAAGTACCCATTCGGGGCAGCGGTCTGACCAGTTCCGGGCCGTTATTTGCCACCTTGTTCACGGCGGTGGACACCGGGTACGACTCGAGTCGCCCCTCCGCGGCCGGGACGAGCAGCGACCGGACCTCGTCGGGGTCGGTCAGCGCCGGGTCCAGCCACGCGTCGAACCGGTCCGGCTCCACCAGCATCGGCATCCGGTCGTGGATGCGGCCCAGGTCGTCGGTCGCCTCGGTGGTCAGGATCGTGCAGCTGAGCAACCGCCCGCCGGGGGCGTCCGGTGACCGCCACACCGCGTACAGCCCGGCCATCACCAGGATGCCCCCGTCGGCGGGGCGGATGAAGTGCGGCTGCTTGACGCCGTCACCGGTCACCTGCCACTCGTAGTAGCCGTCGGCCGGGACGACGCAGCGGTGCAGCGCGAACGACCGCCGGAACGCGGGCTTCTCGTGCGCGGTCTCGACCCGGGCGTTGATCATCCGGGCACCGATCGAGACGTCTTTGGCCCAGAACGGCACCAGCCCCCAGCGCGCGATGTGCAACTCACGCAGGTCACGCCCGGCCGGTTCCTCACCTTCGGTCGCACCGACCGCCCGGCCACCGCCGGCGTACTCGGGACTCGTCCGCTCCCCACTCACTCCGCTCGCCGCGGCGGTGCCGCCCGCGTTCGGTGGTCGCGTCCACTCGTCGCTCACTCCGCTCGCCGCGTCGCTGCCGCTTCGGCGGGTCAGGATCACCGGCACCGGCTTGGTCGGGGCGACGTTGTAGTCCGGTTCGAGATCGTCCGCCTCGTCACCGTCGACGCCGAAGAAGTCGACGAGCTCCTGGCGCCCCCGCGTGGACGCGTACCGACCGCACATCGCCCGATGCTCTCCTCTCTCCCCGCTCCATCTCAGGAACCGCGCTTGACCGCGCCTTCGATGGGCATGACCGGTGTTATGCAGATCATCAGGACCATCGCGCGCCCGCTCGTCGCGGCGCCATTCATGGTCACCGGACTCGAGACATTGCGCAATCCGGCTCCCCGCGCGGAGAAGGTGGCCCCTGTTCTCAAGCCGCTCGCCGACCGGGTGGCCTGGCTGCCGTCCAAGGATCCGGAGACGCTCGTACGGATCCAGGGCGCGATCGGGCTCGGCGCCGGTGCGCTGTTCGCCCTCGGCAAGTTCGAGCGCCTCACGACCCTCCTGCTCGCGGCGGAGGTGGTGCCCGCGCTGCTCACCGAGCACCAGTTCTGGAAGGAGGACGACCCCGAGCGTCGCGGCGTCGAACGCGCCCTCATGCTGAAGAACGCGGGGCTGTTCGGCGTGCTGCTGTACGCCGCCGCGGCACCGAGCCGGCACCGCCCGGTCAAGGCGGCCAAGACGAACCTGCGCGAGGCACGCCTGCAGGCGGCCATCGCCAAGGCCGAGGCCGGCCGTAGGGCCGAACGCGTCCGCCGCAAGGCGGCCAAGCGCGCCGCCCACGCCCAGCGCCGTGCGGTGAAGATCGGCCGCTGAGAGACCGCCCGCGAGCCCCACGCCCACGGCGCGGGCTCCCGGGGCGGCCTCCGGCCGCGACCACCTCCATCCCGTGACGGAGTATCAGCGCGGCGCAGTGACTCACGCCCCAGCGACGCGGACTCACGCACGAACGCCGAACAGGGGGGCCTGATCCATGCGACGGACGATCACCGCCGTCCCGGCCTCCACGACCACCGCCGGCCTCACGGGCCGTGCGTGACACTCACCGACGTCACGCACGATCAGTCCTTCCCCGGGCACCACGCAGGCTCACGGGCCGACCGCGAGCATGAGGACCTCCTCTGACGGACGATCAGCGCCGCCCACCCACACCCCACGACGGGATTACGGGCGATTCGGGCAAGACGACCTCACGGAGGTCACGCGCGATCGGCGCCATCCGGCGAGCCCAGTCCAACGGCGCGGCTCACGAGCGGTACCGGAGCACGAAAACCTCACCCCTATCTCATGCACCGCATGCCCTGCGACGTGGGCTCACGAGAGGTCCCCGAGCATGACGACCTCCCCCCGTCTCATAGGCGTCCATGCCACCCTGCGCCACCGCACACCCCGCGACGTGGGCTCACGGGAGGTCGCCGAGCATGACGACCTCATCCATATGCCGGAGGATCGGCTCGGCTCCGGGGATGGCCGCCTGGTGGGTGATCAGGAGCAGGGTCCGGTCCTTCGCCGCCGTCAGCACGTCCCGCTCGGTGACCGGGTCCTCCAGGATCAGGATCGGGACGTCGGCGAGCAGGGCCCGTGCCAGCGCGAGACGTTGCCGGTCCGCGCCGGCGATGGTCTCCTCGTTCACAGCAGCGTCCGGCGGGAGCGTCAGCCCCGCGCGCCGCAGCGCGTCGGCGACCTCCTCCTCGTCCGCGTCCGGCCGGGCCGCCCGTACGTTCGCCGCGACCGTGGCCGGCGACACCCGCGTGTCGCGGGCGCACAGGCCGATGACCCGCCGGACGTCCTCCCCGGCCAGGTCGCGCAGCTCCACTCCACCCAGCGTCACCGTGCCGTCGTAGTCGATGAACCGGAGCAGGACCGCCGCCAGGGCCGAGGTGCCGACCCGCCCGGCGCCGACCAGTGCCAGCCGCCGCCCGGCCGGCAGGACCAGCTCGGTGTCGCCGAGCCCCACGATCTCCCCGTCCGGCCACTGGACGCGCAGGTCCGCGACGCGCAGGTCGTACGGCCCCGGCGGCAGCGGCAGAGTCTCCCGCGCCTCGACGTCGTGTGCTACTGGAACCTGTGTGACCACTGTCGCCTCCCGTCTCCGCTGAGAGGCCACCCGGCACCCACGCCGCACCGGAGGTCTCTGCGGTCACGCTAGAGCGAGGGTCCGACAGTTCACCCGGCGATCTACCACCTCATTCCGTGGTCACGACCGTCACGGCACCTCGGCGTTCCGCAAGATCTCACCCCTTCTCCGGCCGGTACCCTTCATTCATGCCTCAGATGTGGTCCGCACCCGCGGCGGACGGTCCGGTCGACGCGCTGGTCTCGCTGCCGGGCTCCAAGTCGATGACCAACCGCGCGCTGATCCTCGCCGCGCTCTCCGACGGTGAGTCGCTCGTACGCCGGCCGCTGCGCAGCCGCGACACGGTGCTCATGACCGGAGCGCTGCGCGCGCTCGGCGTGTCCGTGGACGACGCGGGCGCGGACTGGCGGATCGTGCCGGGTGAGCTGCGCGGGCCCGCGACCGTCGACGTCGGCCTGGCCGGCACGGTCATGCGGTTCGTGCCGCCCGTCGCGGCCCTGGCCACCGGCGAGATCCACTTCGACGGCGACCCGTACGCCCGCAAGCGGCCGATGGGCACGATCCTGGCCGCGCTGCGGACCCTCGGCGCGGACGTCGACGGCGACGCCCTGCCGTTCACCGTGCGCGGCACGGGGGCGGTGCCGGGCGGCTCGGTGACGATCGACGCGTCCGGTTCGTCGCAGATGGTCTCCGGTCTGCTGCTGGCCGCGCCTCGTTACGGCAAGGGCGCGGAGGTACGCCACGAGGGCCCGCCCGTACCCTCGGGCGCGCATCTGACGATGACCGTGCGGATGCTGCGCGACGCCGGCGCCACCGTGGAGACCGAGCCCGACGTGTGGCGGGTCCAGCCGAGCACGCTGCACGCCGGTGAGATCGACATCGAACCCGACCTGTCCAACGCCGCGCCGTTCCTCGCCGCGGCCCTGGTCTCCGGGGGCCGGGTCACCGTACGCGACTGGCCGGCCGAGACGACGCAGCCCGGTGACGAGCTACGGCACCTGCTGGCCGCGATGGGCGCCTCGGTGTCGTACGAGGACGGCGACCTGACCGTACGCGGCGGCGCCGTCCACGGCATCGACGCCGACCTCGGTGACGTCAACGAGCTGAGCTGCGTGATCGCCGCCCTCGCGGCGTTCGCCGACGGTCCCTCACGGCTGCGCGGCATCGCGCACATGCGCGGGCACGAGACGGACCGGCTGGCCGCGCTCACGGCGGAGATCAACGGCCTCGGCGGCGACGTGCGCGAGCACCCCGACGGCCTGGAGATCCGGCCCCGGCCGCTGCACGGCGGCGTCTTCCACACCTACGACGACCACCGGATGGTGATGGCGGGCGCCGTGCTCGGCCTGGGCGTGCCGGGCGTCGAGGTGGAGAACCTCGCGACGGTGGGCAAGACGCTGCCTGAATTCGGCGAGCTGTGGGCGGAGATGCTGCGTTAGGCATGGCGCGCGATTGGGCGAGGCTCGACGAGGATGACGTACGGGTACGTCCGGGCCGCGGCTCCCGGCCACGTACCCGTCGCCGTCCCGCGCACGATGACGCGGTCGGCGGCTTCGTGCTGGCGGTGGACCGCGGCCGTTACACCTGTCTCGTGGACGAACGCCCCGTGACGGCGATGCGGGCGCGGGAGCTGGGGCGCAAGAGCGTCGTCGTCGGTGACCGGGTCCGCCTCGTCGGCGACGTGTCGGGCCGTCCGGACACGCTGGCACGCGTCGTCGCCATCGAGCCGCGGACCTCGACCCTGCGCCGTACCGCCGACGACAGCGACCCCGTGGAGCGGGTCATCGTCGCCAACGCCGACAACCTGGTCATCGTCACCGCCCTGGCCGACCCGCCGCCCCGCCCCCGGATGATCGACCGTTGCCTGGTCGCCGCGTTCGACGCGGGCCTGGCGCCGGTGCTCTGCCTCACCAAGGCCGACCTGGCCGCGCCGGACGCGCTGGAGGAGATGTACGCGCCGCTCGGCGTCACCTACGTCGTCACCCGCAAGGACCGGCCGGTCGACGACCTGCGCGCTCACCTGGCCGGCCGGATGAGCGTGCTGGTCGGCCATTCGGGTGTCGGCAAGTCGACGCTGGTCAACGCCCTGGTTCCGGACGCCGAGCGGGCGGTGAGCGCGGTCAATCCGGTGACCGGGCGGGGCCGGCACACGTCCTCGTCGGCGATCGCGCTCGCCCTGCCGGACGGCGACGGCTGGATCATCGACACGCCGGGGGTGCGCAGCTTCGGCCTCGCACACGTCAAGCCGGACGACGTGCTGGCGGCGTTCCCGGACCTGATCGAGGGCGACGCGGAGTGCCCGCCGCACTGCACCCACGTGCAGGACGACTGTGCCCTGGACGCCTGGGTGGCGGCGGGCAACGCCGACCCCTCGCGCCTGGACTCGCTGCGCCGGCTGCTGCTGAGCCGCGACACCGACGAGGCCTGAGGGTCCGGCGCGCCGCAGTGACCCGTCGGCGCCGTTGACGACGGGTCACAACCGAGAGGACAGCAGAAGTCGGCCGCGACTCGCAACAGTGCACACGCGATCTGGACGATTTGCTGATCTTTGATCTATATCGCGATTAATGTCTGGTCAGATCGCCCAGTGGGCCGTACGGGCTCCGCCGAACGCCGCTCACCGGCCCGGCCGCCGAATATCTTGGCGCGTTCGCCGGGCCGGTCTGTCTGTGCACGCCTCTGTCGCGATAGCGTTGCACGCCGTGGCGGACTATTCGGATGACCTACGCCTTGCACATGTCATGGCGGACGCGGCCGACGATGTCGCCACGCGCCGGTTTCGTGCCCTCGACCTGCGCGTCGAGACGAAACCCGACCTCACCCCCGTGACCGACGCCGATCGCATGGTCGAAGAGAGCCTGCGCAACACGCTGAAGCGCGCGCGGCCCCGTGACGCGGTGCACGGCGAGGAGTACGGCCGCACCGGCTACGGCCCGCGCTGCTGGGTGATCGACCCGATCGACGCCACGAAGAACTACGTACGCGGCGTACCGGTCTGGGCGACGCTGATCGCGCTGATGGAGGGCGACGACCCGGTGGTCGGGCTCGTGTCCGCCCCGGCGCTCAACCGCCGCTGGTGGGCCGCTCGCGGCGGCGGCGCGTGGACGGGGCGCAGCCTCGCCAAGGCCACCCGCTGCCGGGTCTCCGGAGTGACCGACCTGCCGGACGCGTCGTTCTCCTTCTCCAGCCTCACGGGGTGGGAGGAGCAGCGGCGCCTGGACGGGTTCTTGGACCTCACCCGCACCGTCTGGCGCGCCCGGGCCTTCGGCGACTTCTGGTCGCACGTGATGGTCGCCGAGGGGGTCGTGGACGCGTCCGCCGAACCCGAGGTGTCGCTGTGGGACGTGGCGGCCCTCCAGGTCATCGTGGAAGAGGCCGGCGGCGTCTTCACGGACCTGGCCGGCGTGCCGACCCCCGACGGCGGCAGCGTCGTGTGCACCAACGGTCTCCTGCACGCGGCGGTGCTGGAGAAGCTCGGCGGCGGCCCGGTCATGCGCAGAGTCTGACGCTTTCCGTCGACACGATATATCTTGTGGTTGGAGGAACAGCGGCGACCTGCCCGCTCGTTCTCCTAGCGAAGTCCACGGAACGGAGAAGATCGTGGGACGCACCGGATACGTCGTCGTCGGGGTCATCGTTGCACTGATCGCCTTCATCCTGCTGCCCGGGTGGGTCAAGCTGCTCGGCGTGCTACTGCTCGTCGGCGTGCCGGCGGCGGGATACCTCATGCTCGACCCGTCACAGCGCCGCCGCCTCCGCGGGCAGGCCCGCAAGCGGATCGGCTGACCGCACCTCCCGACCGCCCCGTCGACCCTCGGGGCGGTCCTCAGATCGTCGCGTGGTTCGGCAGGGTCCGTACGTCGGGGACGGCCAGCACGGCGAGCGTCGCGGCGAGGATGACCGCGCCGTTCAGCGCGACGGCCCCGCCGAGCCCCAGGCCGGCCATCGCCGGTCCGGCCAGGGTCTGGCCGAGCGGGTTGAAGACGAACGAGCCGAGCGAGTCGTACGCGTAGACCCGCGACAGCGCCTCGGGCGGCACATTGTGCTGGACCACGGTGTCCCACTGCACGCCGAAGATCTCGAACCCCACGCCGGCGGTGAACGCCGCCGCCAGCACGACCGGCACCGGCGCCGCCACGGCCAGCGCGAAGAGCACCGGCACGCCGGCCAGCACGCCGTACGTCGCGAGCAGCAGCGGCCGGCGCGGACGGTGCCACAGCGCCGACAGCCCGCCCGCCATGAACCCGGCCGCCTCGGACGCGACGACGAGCCCCCAGGCCGTCGCGCCGCCCAGCTCACGCTTGGCGACCAGCGGCCCGAGTACGTTGAATCCGCCGGCGAACGCCGCGTTCACGAACGCGAACTGCACCACGATCGTCCACAGCCACGTACGCGACCGGAACTCCCGCCAGCCGCTCCTGAGCTCGCCCAGCACGCCCGTACGCGGCAGGGCGACGCGAGGAAGGGCGAGCCGGCCGAAGAACACCGCCGCCGCCGCGAAGGTCGCCGCGTCCACCCCGATGGCCCAGCCGGGCCCGCACGCGGCCACGACCACACCGGCCAGCCCCGCGCCCACCACCTTGGCGGCGTTCATGGCGAGGCGCAGCAGGGCGTTCGCGGGCTGGATGAGGGGCGAGGCGACGGTCTGCGGCACCACCCCGAGCGAGGCGGGCCCGAGGAACGCCGCGGCCATCCCGTTCGCGGCCTCCAGGAGCGCCAGCTGCCACACGCGCGCTCCCCCGCCGATCAGCAGGACGGCCGCGACGGTCTGGGTACCGGCCGCGACCAGGGAGAACGCCACGAGAATGACGTGCCGGGGCAGCCGGTCCGCCCACACGCCGCCCAGCAGGAGCAACCCGACGGTGGGCAGGCTACGCGCGGCCAGCACGATGCCCAGGTCGCTCGCCGAGCCCGTCAGGTCGAGCACCGCGAACGCGAGCGCCACCGGAGCCATCGCGTTGCCAAGAAAGGACACCAGCCGGCCAAAGAACAACATGCGAAAACGCCGGGCGGCGAGCGGCCTGAGAGCGGACCTCACAACCTGACGACCCTAGCCTCATGTCCGGCCTCGTACGGCTCGAGGTGCTCGGGGGTCTCGGCGCCGCGGCCGTTTCCGGCGCTGTCGTGTACGGCCGGTTTGGACCGGACTCACCCAAGGGAGCGCCACAGCCGTACGGGATGCGGTCTGACCTGGAGGATTACCCGCCGGGGGTGATTTCTCGTGGCCTCGGACCGGCCGATCTTCATTCTGGGCTGCCCGCGTTCGGGCGGGACGCTGTTGCGGCGCATGCTGCGCGCCCACCCGCGCATCGCGATCCCACCGGAGACACGCCTCCTGCTCGACGCGTACGAGCACCGGGACGCGTACGGCGACCTAAGCCAGCGTGCGAACCGGCAGGCGCTGGCGGAATGGATCGTCGCCGGCGCCGGCACCCGCTTCGACGGCCTGGGCCTGGACGCCCGCGCGGTGGCCGAGGAGATCGTGGCCGGCCCCCCGACCCTGGGATCGGCACTGGAGATCGCCTGGCGCGCGTACGCCCGGCGGCTGGGCAAGCCGCGCTGGGGCGACAAGCGACCGGGATACGTCCAGCACATCGACGCGCTGCTACGCCTGTTCCCGGACGCGCAGCTCGTGCACGTCATCCGCGACGGACGCGCCTGCGTCGCGGACCTGAAGGGCACCTCGTGGTGGCGCATGGGCGTCTACCACGCGATCGCGACCTGGACCCAGGCGATCGACGCCGGCACGTCCGCCGCCCAACGCCTGCCGTCCTCGGCCTACACGGAGGTGCAGTACGAGCGCCTGGTCACGGATCCGGAGAGCGAACTGCGAAGGCTGTGCACGTTCCTGACGGAGGACTACGCACCGGAAATGGCGACACAGCGCCCGGAGCCGCCGGCAGAGGCTCGACTGGAGCCGTGGGAACGCGAACTGTGCGAGACCGTGATGAACGAACGACTGCGTGCGTACGGGTACGAGCCGGCTGAGGCCGCACGCCCGGCCACCCGACACCTGGCCCGGTACGCGACCATCACCGCCCACCGCCGCCTGGCCGCCCGGAAACGCGCCGTCCTGGACGCCCACCTCCGCGCCGCCGAGCCCCAGCCTGTGGCCTCCTGCCTGAGCTGACGCCCCCGCCGCGGACACCGGCCCGAACGGCCACTCATGGGATGTGTGCCCGACCACCCGGCACTGGTTAAAGCCGACGAACCGCGGTCGCTGAACGAGGACGGAGCGTCCGCGTACGGCCAGGCACCGGTGGGCGATGATCGCCGCATAGGTGGTCAAGTACTGGGCGGCCAGGCGGCGGGAGGTGACCGCCGCGTAGGCCACAGCGGCGATGCCGTTCATCGATGAAACCGCCGCCACCCATCGACCTCGCCGCACCTGCTCCCCCGGCCCCAAGGGGAGGCTCTGGAAGGGACGAAACGAGGCAGTCCCAGACCGGGAGAGGGCAAGGCCCGAAGAGAGCGATACCCGCAGAGGACGAGACCCGACGAGAGCAGGACCCGGAAAGGGCAACGCTCGGACGGGGACAGTGCCCGGCCGGGGACGGGACGAGCCGCTCGTTTCGATGGGGTGGTCGGTCCGGGACAGCAGTCTGACTGAGGAGCGTGGATGCGTCCTGCGGGGTACAGGCGCCCGGCGGTCGAGGTCGAGGGTGAGTCCAAGCTCGGCGAGCCGGATGCGGGCGGGGAGCCTGGCAGGTGTGCTGTCGGCCGTCACGAGGTCATGTCGCCCCCAGAGTGAGCCGGCCCGCAAGGAGGCAAGGCCCAAGGGGCCGAAGGCTCAGGGGAAGCGGAGCCCGAAGAGCGGGAGCCAGGAAGGCAAGGCCTGAAGGGTCAAAGTCCCGGGGAAGCGGAGCCCGGCGCCAAAGGCCGAGTGGAAGCGGAGCCGAAGAGCCAAGACCGGGAGAAGGCAAGACCCGAAGAGCCCCAGCCAGAAGAGAAGGCGAGGCCCAAAAGGGCCAAAAGCCGGGAGGAAGCGGAACCCTGAGAACCGAAGAACGGGAGGAAGCAGAGCCCGAAGAGCCGAAGGCCGACTGGAAGCAGAGCCCGGAGAACCGGAGTTCGGGGAAAGCGGAACCCGGAGCCGAAGGCGGAGTGGAAGCGGAGCCCGGAGAACCGAAGCCAGGAAAACGCAGAGCCCAAAGGACCCGAACCAACGACAAGACGAGACCCGAAGTGCCGCAAGGCCGAGAGAAGGCGAGGCCCGAAGGGCCAATGCCGGGAGGCCGGAAGGCCGGGAGGCCGGAAGGCCGGGAGGCCGGAAGGCCGGGAGGCCGGAAGGCCGGGAGGCCGGAAGGCCGGGAGGCCGGAAGGCCGGAAGGCCGGAAGGCCGGAAGGCCGGAAGGCCGGAAGGCCGGAAGCCGGGAGACCGGGAGACCGGGAGACCGGAAGCCGGGAGACCGGAAGCCGGGAGACCAGGAGACCAGGAGACCGGAAGCCGGGAGACCCGGAGACCCGGAGACCGGGAAGCCGGGAGGCCCGAAGGGCCAATGCCGGAAGGCCGGGAAGCCGGAAGCCCGAGAGAAGGCGAGGCCCGAAGGGCCAATGCCGGGGGGCGTGGGGGGCATCCCCCCACACCGGGGGCTCCGGGGGTCGCCCCCCGGAAGAAATGCGAAGAGCCCGACCGGGAAGCAACCCCCCGAAGGGGGTTGCGACCAGGCCGGGCCCCAGCTCGTAGCGGGGGTAGGATTTGAACCTACGACCTCTGGGTTATGAGCCCAGCGAGCTACCGAACTGCTCCACCCCGCGTCGCGTTGTGTCTTTACTCTATGGGTACTCCGCCCCCTATGCAAATCGATACCGCTACCTGCTGGGCTTCGGCGTCGGGGCGGGTGTGGCCGGTGGGGTCGATGAGCCGCTCGACACCGACGGCGACGCGCTGGCCGACGGGGTCGGCTTGCTCTGGTCGCGTAGCTTGGCGAGCTGGTCCAGGGCGGCCTTGAGCTGCTTCTGCGCCTCCCCGTACGCCGCCCAGTCTCCCTTCGCCAAGGCGTTCTGCGCGTCGCTGTACGCCTTGTTCGCGGCTTGGATGGCGGCGCGTACGTCCTCCGACGACTGCAGCGGCGGGCCGGTCGGGGTCGTGACGCCTCCGCCCTTGAGGACCTGGTTCAGGGCGTCCTCCAGGGTCGCGCCGAAGCCGATGTCGTTCCCGTACGAGACGATCACCCGTTTCAGCAGCGGGTAGGAGCCGGCTCCCTTGTTGGCCTGGAGATAGACGGGTTCGACGTACAAGAAGCCTCCACCGAACGGCAGTGTCAGAAGGTTGCCGCTCACCGTCCTCGATCCGGGTCCGCGCAGCAGCGTGAGCTGCTGGGACACGGTCGGATTGTTCTCGAAGGTGTTCTTGACCTGTTCGGGTCCAGGGGTCACCTGGCTGCGCGGCACCTGGAGGATACGGATCTGACCGTACGTGCGGCTCGTCGGCACGCTGTCGACGGCCATGAAGGCGGTGAGATTGGTGGCCTTGCCGCGGGGCACGAACGTCGAGGTCAGGGCGAAGCCCGGGGTGGTCTGGTCGGGCATCTTGACGCTCAGGTAGTACGGAGGTGCGAGGACGCCCTCGCCGGAGGGGTCGTTCGGGACCGCCCAGAAGTCCTGTCCGCTGTAGTACGCCTGCGGGTTCTCGACGTGGTAGGTGGCGAGGATCTGCCGCTGCACCTTGAACAGGTCCTCGGGGTAGCGCAGGTGCGCCATCAGGTCGGCGGGGATGGCCGTGCGCGGCTTGACGGTGCCCGGGAACGCCTTCATCCACGTCTTGAGGATCGGGTCGGAGTCGTCCCAGGCGTACAGGGTGACGGTGCCGTCGTACGCGTCGACCGTCGCCTTCACGGAGTTGCGGATGTAGTTGATGCGGTCGCCGGCCTGTGCGGCGACGGACACGCGTGTTTCGGTGTTGGTGTCTCTCGTGGCGTCGGCGAGGCTGGTTCGCTCGGAGTAGGGATAGTCGCTCGCCGTGGTGTAGCCGTCGACGATCCACTTGATCCGGCCGTCGACGACGGCGGGGTACGGGTTGCCGTCGACCTTGAGCCACGGCGCGGCCTTCTGCACCCGCTCGCGCGGGGAGCGGTCGTACAGGATCCGTGAGTGGGAGTTGATCGCCCCGGACAGCAGGAGGTTCTTCTCCTTGAAGCGGATGGCGTAGAGCGTCCGGTCGAACAGGGAGCCGATGGGCACGCCGCCCTTGCCGGCGTAGGAGTTGTTGTGCTGGCCGCTGGCGCTCTTGTCGTCGGGGTAGTCGAGTTCGCGGTCGCCGGTTCCGCCGACGATGGAGTACGAGGGGGAGCGCTCGCCGAAGTACACGCGCGGCTGGGTGATGCCGAGCGCGCCCGACGGCGGGATGTCCTTCTCGGTGAAGGCGGGGGCGCCCTGGGCGTCGACCTGGTTGCCGGGGGCCGCCACGAAGCCGTAGCCGTGCGTGTAGACGAGGTGGCTGTTGATCCAGTTGGCCTGGCCGGCGGGCGGCCCGTCCACCTCGCGGACGGCGACGACGGTGTCGCGCAGCGCGTTGCCGTCGGTGGGGTCGGGGTACCGGTCGATGTCGAGCGGGTCGGGGAACTTGTAGAAGCCCTTGATCTGCTGGAGCTGCTGGTACGTCGGCGAGACCACGGCCGGGTCGAGCAGGCGCACGTTGGGCAGGGTCGAGGTCTCCTGCTTGGCCTGGTCCGCGGAGAGCTTGGCGTTCGGGGTGTAGTCGGTGACCGTGGTGTCGTCGACGTCGTACGCCGCGCGGGTGGCGGTGATGTTGCGCCCGATGTACTTGGCCTCTTTGTCGGCCTCGCTCGGTTTGACGTGGAAGGTCTGGATCAGCAGCGGGAACACCCCGCCGATGAGGATGGCCGAGAGCACCAGCAGGCCGAAGGCCATGCCCGGCAGCATGGCGCCCCGGCGGACGAAGGTGGCGAAGAACATCAGCGCGCAGATCAGGGCGATCACGGCGAGGATGGTCTTGGCGGGCAGCACCACGTTGACGTCGGTGTAGGACGGGCCGGTGACCACACCGCGTTCGGAGTGGGCCAGGCCCCACCGGTCGAACCAGTACGCCACGGCCTTGAGTAGCACGAACACGCCGAACAGCACCGACAGGTGCACGCGGGCGGCCGTGCTGACCCGCTCCCCCTCCCCCTGCACGCGCACGCCGCCGTACAGGTAGTGCACGATCAGCGAGGCGATGAAGGTCAGGATCACCGCGGTGAACAGGTAGTCGAGGACGATCCGCAGCAGCGGATACGTGAACACGAAGAACGAGATGTCCTTGTGGAACTGCGGATCCTTGATGCCGAACGGCTGGCGGTTGAGGAACGCCAGCCAGGTGCGCCACTGGCCGGCGGCGGCCGACGCGGTGAGCAGGCCGATCAGGCCGAGGATCGCGATGAGGATGATCCGCCGGTGGGGGTCCACGACGCCGCGGTAGCGGTCGAGGCCCTGCTGTTCGACGGACGAGGGCCGGTACGCGGGCCGGAGCCGGTAGGCCGTCACGATGTTGGCGCCGAGCAGCACGACCATGATCAGGCCGCCGGAGAAGAACAGGAGGACCCGGGTGATGATCTGCTTGGTGTAGACCGAGGAGAAGCCGACGGAGCGATACCAGAGCACGTCCGTCCAGATCGCGGTGAACGCGAGGAAGGCCGCGACGAGGATCACGAGGGTCAGGATCACGGGCAGCATGAGCCGTGATCGGCTCATGCTGACTCGGCCGCTGAAGTTCGGGCTCCGGAAGCTCACGACCGTCCCCCTTCGCCGGGTGTCTGTGAAGGCAACTTACCGAGGCATCCCCGGGTTCCCGTACACGACCGGCCACCTCCGGCGAAAACACCCGTGCGGACGGTGAAAAAATAGACCGGTGCGCCCATTGGAAGAGCTCGTAGTCGAACTCGAACGCCATGTCGCCGGAGCCGGCTGGGATGCCGCGCCGCGTCTCTACGCTCTGGTCGAAGCCCCCGAACTGCACGCGAACGAGCCGGATCTCGCCCGGCGGCTCGGCGTTCCCGATGTCCCCGGCCGGCTGGCCGCGCTGGAGCAGCCCGCTCTGCCCGTCGACAAGCCGGTCGACGACGTCCTCGCGGGCATCGAGTGGCCGGGCGGCGTCGCCGGCTGCGCCCTCGCGGTCGAGCGGATCCTGCTGCCCGAGGGCGCGGAGGACGACATGCCCGACGAGGACCCGACCGGCTGGGCGGCCCGGCATCCGGGCCGGGAGGACGTACGCCTCGTCGTGGGCGTGCTGCGCGACGGCTCCCGGCACTCGGCGATGCGGCTGCGCGGCCACGACAGCGACGATCAGGTGATGTCGGGCCCCGAACTCGTCCCCGCCCTCGCCGAGGCGCTGGCCGCGACGCTCAGCTGATCACTTCGACGGGCAGGCGGGCACGGCTCCCTGCCCGGTGCGCAGCGCGCCCAGGGCCTGCAGCGCCCCGTGCATGGTGTCGACCCGTACGAGCCGGAGCCCCTTGGGCGCGGAGGCGACGGCGTCGGAGCAGTTCTGCGTGGGCGTGAGGAAGACCGTGGCGCCGGCGTGGCGCGCGGCGACCATCTTCTGCTGGATGCCGCCGATCGGCCCGACCTGACCCTCCGGGGTGATCGTGCCGGTGCCGGCGATGAACTTGCCGCCCGTGAGCTCCTGCGGGGTCAGCTTGTCGTAGATCCCCAGCGAGAACATCAGGCCGGCGCTCGGCCCGCCGACGTCGCCGACGCTGATCTTCACCTGGACGGGGAACTGGAACTTCTCGCGCAGCACCACGCCCACGACGGGCTTGCCGGGAGTGCTCTTGTCCGGGGAGGCGGCCGTGGTCACGTCGACGGAGGAGTCCTTGCCCGCGCGCCGGACGGTGAACTTCACCGTCTGTCCCGGCTTGTGCTTGCCGATCACCGCGCTGACCTCGGGGGTCTGCTTGATCTGCGTGCCGTCGACGGCGACGATCTGGTCGCCGGGCCGCAGCTTGCCCGCCGCGGGCAGGCCCTGCTGGACCGAGTCGACGACGACCGTGGTGGTCGTCGGCAGGTGCAGCTCGTGCAGGGCCGCGGCGGTGGCGGCCTCCTGGGAGGTGGCCATCTCCTCGGTGTTCTCCTGCTCGACCTTCTTGGTCGAGACGTTCTTGGGGAAGATGGCCTCTTCCGGCACGATCGCCACGTCGGGGTCGAGCCAGCCGCGCAGGGCGGTGAACAGGTCGATGCGGTTGCCCGGCCCGCCCTGGTACGCGACGGTCACGAAGTTGAGGTGCCCGCTCTTGGGATAGGTCCGGGCGCCGCTGATCTGGATGAGCGGCGTCTTGCCGAGTTGCCCGAGCGTGTTGGTGGTGGGCCCGGGTCGCAGCGCGACGTACGGCACGGGAATGAACGCCCCCACCATGCCCAGTACGAGAATGAGCACGCTCGCGAAGATGAGGGTGGCAGCACGACGGGACATGGCGGAAGCCTACGCGGTCGATCGACCGCCCCGTCGCCCACTGTCGGTGCTGTTCCGCTTCAACGCGTCGAGGAAGCGTTTGAAGTATTCGACCTCTTCGAAACTGCGCCGGAAACGGGGCCGGCGACCCCACATGCGGATGATCGCGCCGACGACCAGCGCGACGGTCACCGGGACGACCCACCACGCCAGAACGGACAAGGGGTGCCACCTCCCGAAAACCGGTCACCACTTACGTAACCGGTATCACGGGCGACAAATCACCCAACGCCCACCCATTCGTCCCCGCCATCGGCAAAGACTTGGTGTTTCCAGATCGGGACCTCGGCCTTGAGATCGTCGATGAGAGTACGGCAGGCCTCGAACGCCTCGGCGCGGTGCGGGCAGGCGGCCGCCACGACCACCGCCAGATCGCCGACGTCGAGGTCGCCCACCCGGTGTACGGCGGCGATGGCGCGCACGTCGTAGTCGGCGGCGACCTTCTCCATCACGACGCGCAGCCGGTCGGCGGCCTGGGGGTGCGCCGTGTAGCCCAGTCCGGACACCGCGCGACGATGGTCCTCGTCGCGCACGGTGCCGACGAAGATCGCCGTGCCGCCCGCGCCCGAGTCGGCGACGGCGGCGAGCACCTCGTCGGCGGACAGCGGCGTGTCACGGAGTTCCGCGAGCCGGATCACGTTCACCTGAGGAACGCTACCCCGCCGCTCCCGGCGCTCGGACCGCGCCCGGCATGGCCGCTGCGAGCCACGACCTGCCGCACGGCCCGCAGCTGCGACGGCCGTGCGGCGACCGAGACCGCAACGGCGAGGACGCGGAACTATCCGCGACGTTTCCGGCGCGCCCGGCGGACGATCGCGGCCGTGCCGATGACGGCGACGGTCGCGCCCGCCGCGGTGGCCATGGTCGCCTCCTTGCGCGCCAGCCGGCGCCCGACCACCGCGTGGCGTCCCGCGACCTCCTCGAGCAGCGCGTTCAGCGCCTCGGCGTTGTCGCGCGAGGGTTTCCAGCCGGCGGTGCGCAGGGTGGCGCAGTCGGCCACCCACGGGTAGACGACGTAGTGCAGGTCGGTGGCGGGCGCCGGAGTGACCCCGATGCGGTGCAGGCGCTGCGCGGTGCCGAACGTGATCGCCGCGGGCAGTTCGAACCGCCGCCGCCCGGTGATCTCCTCGACCTCCTCCGGCTCCAGCCAGCCCTCGCAGCCGACCGCGAACCGGCCGGAGACCTCACCGGAGACGGCGAGTTCGAGGGCGGTGACCAGGTCGTCGACGTGGCAGAACTGCCAGCGCTGCGCGGTGCCCTTGACGGTGAGCAGGCGCGGGGCCTCGAAGTGGCGGGTCACGACCGTGTCGACGCCCGGCCCGACGAGGGCCGCCGGACGCAGGACCGTGACGGTCATGCCGGGATGCGCCACGGGCGCCATGCCCGCGAGCTCCTCGATCTCCAGGAAGTCGCCCACGATGCCGTCGTCGAACTCGGCCGCCGTCGGTGAGTCCTCCGGCAGGGGCACGGGGTTGCCCTCCTGGGCCCCGTAGACCATGGCACTCGTCACCAGGATCACCCGCCGGACCCGTACCGCCGCGGCCGCGGTGATCACGGTCTGCGCGCCGCGGACGTTGTACGCCCGGCGCTCGCGGTGATCGGTCTCCGGCGACTGGTCGACGTCGAGATGGACGATCACGTCGACGTCGGAGATGCGGCTGGTGAGCTGTGGATCGCGGATGTCGACGACCCGCCACGTGACCCCCGGCACGTCTCCCCGGTGGTCGTCCAGGGCGACGACCTTCCTTACTTCAGCGGAAGCGGCGAGCCGGGCGACCAGCGCGCGCCCGATGCCGTCCGCCGCCCCCGTGACGGCGACGACGGGGCCCGCGCTACGCCGTGGGCGAACCTGTCGTGTACTCAACTCGAGCGAGTCCTCCTATCGCACGCCCCCGGGCTGCGACCGGATAACGTGAAGGTTGTGACCTATTCATCCTGCACGAGGTAGAGCCCGTGAGCGAGTCACTGGCTAGAGGAGTGTGGGGTCGGTGAAGGAGTTCTCGTGAGTGACATCCCCTTCGGGTTCAACCGCCCGAGCGAGCCCGGAGACGAGAACGAGCCCGGAAAGCAGGATCCGTTCGGCGCGGGCAACATGCAGGACTTCGCCGCCATGTTGCACCAGTTCGCCGACATGCTGTCCAACCAGTCCTCCGGGGGCGGGCCGCTGAACTGGGATCTGGCCAAGGACATCGCCCGTCACCAGGTGGCCGAGAAGGGCGACCCGTCCGTGCTCGACGCCCAGCGCCGCGCGGTCGTGGAGGCGTTGCGCCTGGCCGACCTGTGGCTGGACGAGGCGACGACGCACCCCGCCGGCATCCGTACCCCGCAGGCGTGGAGCCGGTCCGAGTGGATCGAGCACACCCTGCCGGTGTGGTCGAAGATCTGCGACCCGATGGCCGCCCGCATGGTCGACTCGATGGGCTCGGCGATGCCCGAGGAGATGCAGGCCGTGGCCGGCCCGCTCGTCGGCATGGTGAAGCAGATGGCGGGCGCGATGGTCGGCGGCCAGGCGGGGCAGGCCCTCGGGGGCCTGGCCCTGGAGGTCGTCGGCTCCACCGACATCGGCCTGCCGCTGGCGCCTCCCGGCGTCGGCGCGCTGCTGCCCTCGGGCATCCGCGCGTTCGGTGAGGGCCTGGAGATCGAAGAGGACGAGGTGCGCGTCTACCTGGCGCTGCGCGAGGCCGCGCACCAGCGGCTGTTCGAGCACGTGCCGTGGCTGCGCCCGCACCTGCTGCGTGCCGTCGAGGACTACGCGAGCGGCATCACCGTCGACCTGTCCAAGATCGAGGACGCCGTGTCGGGGGTGGATCTGACCAACCCGGAGGCGCTCCAGCAGGCGCTCGGCGGCGAGCTGTCCCTCACCCCGGAGGAGACGCCGCAGCAGAAGGCGGCGCTGGCCCGGCTGGAGACGATGCTCGCGCTGGTCGAGGGCTGGGTGGACACCGTGGTGAACGCCGCGGCCAAGGACCGGCTGCCGTCCTCCGTACGCCTGGCCGAGGCGGTGCGCCGGCGGCGTGCCACGGGCGGGCCGGCGGAGCGCACGTTCGCGACGCTGGTCGGCCTGGAGCTGCGGCCGCGGCGGCTGCGCGAGGCCGCGGCGCTGTGGGCCGCCCTCGGCGAGGCCCGGGGCAACGACGGCCGCGACGCCGTGTGGGCGCACCCGGACCTGATGCCGACCGCCGAGGACCTCGACGACCCGACGGCGTTCGTCGAGGGCAAGAGCGCCGACATCGACATCACGGACTTCACCGACCCCAAAGGCGAGACCGACGAGCCCGGCGGCTCAGGCGAGGAGGCGTGACCGCCGGACTGCACGGTGACGCGGTGCGGGTGCTGTCGAACTGGCGCCCGTCCGACGCCGGACAGGACGCGCTGCGGCGCGAGTTCCTCGCGCACCTGGCCGAGTACCCGGACGGGATGTGGCGTGAGTGCGTGGCCGGCCACCTGACCGCGAGCACGGCGGTGCTCGACGCGACCGGTGAGCGCGTGCTGCTGACCCTTCATCCCAAGGCGAAGCGGTGGCTGCAGCTAGGCGGTCACTGCGAGCGGGCGGACACGTCGCTGGCGGAGGCCGCGCTGCGGGAGGCCGCGGAGGAGTCCGGCATCGAGGGCCTGCGCCTGCTGACGGGCCCGGTCCGCGTCGACCGTCACCGCGTCTGGTGCCACGGCGGGTCGTACCACCTGGACGTGCAGTACACCGCGGTCGCCCCGCCGGGCGCCCGCGCGCGGATCAGCGAGGAGTCCGACGACCTGCGCTGGTTCCCGCTGGAGTCCGTCCCGGACCCCGCCGACGACGTGCTGCGCCGCCTGGTCGCCGCGTCGGGGAGGCTGTTCGCCGCGCAGTCGGCCTGATCAGGGGACGCGGGCGATGCCGCTCCACATCGTGGAGGTCATCGTGCCGACGTCGAAGCGCGGGTCCGGACGCCACTCCGAGGCCCGTACGATGCCCGGCTCGATCAGTTCCAGGCCGGCGAAGAAGCGGGAGACGTCCTCGAACGAACGCGGCGTGACCTTCTGGGCCATCACGCGGTTGAGGCTCTTGGCCATGGCGCCCATCTGGTCCGCCCGCAGGTCGCTGGCCGGGTGGGAGACGACCAGGTGGCTGCCCGGCGGCATGGCCTCCACCAGGCGGGCCACGATGCCGTACGGGTCGTCCTGGTCCGGGATGCAGTGGAGGACGGCGACCAGCATGAGGGCCACCGGGCGGGAGAAGTCGAGCGTCTCGGCCGCCTCCGCCAAGATCTTCTCCGGGTCGCGCAGGTCGGCGTCCAGGTAGGCGGTGGCGCCCTCGGGCCGGCTGGTCAGCAGGGCCCGGGCGTGGGCGAGCACGGCCGGATCGTGGTCGGTGTAGACGATGCGGCTCTCGGGCGCGATCGACTGGGCGACCTCGTGCGTGTTGTCGGCCGCCGGGATGCCGGTGCCGATGTCGAGGAACTGGCGGATGCCCGCCTCACCGGCCAGGTGACTCACCGCACGGGCGAGGAAGGCGCGGGTGTTGCGCACGGAGGCGACCAGGCCGGGGAAGGCCTTGACGGCCTCGTCACCGGCCTCGCGATCGGCCCGGAAATGGTCCTTCCCGCCCAGCCAGTAGTCCTGGACCCGGGCGATGTGCGCCACCTCCGTGTCGAACGCGGGCGGTGCGCTGGGGCGTTCGGCCCCGGTGGTTCGGAACCATGGGTCGTCCGTCACGTCGTCCCTCTCGGCGCTTTGGCGAATGCGCCCAAGTAGACCATTCGAACAACCGCTTATGTGGCGATATTTGCAATTTGCGACATAAGGCCGGATATTACGCGCCGTCGACCAGGCCGCGCCCGGTGACCAGGGGAAGGTCCAGGGCGGTGAGCAGGCCCGGAGGGGCGGCGACGACGGCCGGTACGGCGTTGACCAGGCGCATCGCGGTCGCCTTCAGGCCCGCCGTGTTGTGGTCGCCGTTCGTGCCCAGCAGGCGCAGGTCGACGGTGTAGTTCGGCTCACCGGTGACCTCCACCCGGTAGCAGCCGTGTCCGGCGGGCTGCGGCCAGTCCGGAGCCAGGTCGTCCCGGAGCCGCGTCACGTGTTCCAGCACGATCACCGGCCGGCCGGCGCGCATGCCGCGCAGTTCGAAGCGCAGCGCCGCCGCCGTGCCCTTCTCCACCGTCCCCGCGTCGATCCGGAACGTCTCCGGCGCGGGCAGGCGCGTGTGCCACTCCTCGACATCGTCCAGCTCGACGTCCAGCCCGGCGGCGAGCTGGCGGACCACGCTGCCCCACGCCAGGGACAGCACGCCCGGGGACAGCAGCAGCGGCGTCTCGTCCATCGGGCGGCCGAACCCCATGACGTCGAACAGCACCGTCGGCTGGGCGTACGTGGAGTAGTTCAGGATCTCCATGCAGCGGACCTGGGTGATCCGCTCGCTGATGCCGGTGATCGCCAGCGGCAGCCAGTCGTTGGCGAAGCCGGGGTCGATGCCGTTCACCCAGATGGAGGCGCCGCCGTCCAGCGCCGCGCGGTGGATCGGCGCGCCCATCGCCTCGTCGGGGAACTGCAGGAAGACCGGGCTGCTGGAGACGACGTTCACCCCGGCGCGCAGGATCCGGGTCAGGTCCTCCATCGCCTCGTCCAGCCGTACGTCGGCCATCGAGGTGTGCACGACACAGTCGGGGCGCGTCGCCAGCACCGCGTCGGCGTCACCGGTCGCGGTCACGCCGAGGCGCCCGAGGCCGGCGAGCTCGCCCGCGTCGCGGCCCACCTTGTCCGGGTTGGACACCCAGACGCCGGCCAGCTCCAGGTCGGGCCGGGCGTCGATGCCGATGAGGGCGTTCCGCCCCACGTTCCCGGTCCCCCACAGCACCACGCGATACGTCATGCGAAGCCCCTCACAGGTCGGGCAGGCCCAGGTCCAGCGCGGGCCGGTCGGTGCCGCCGTCCACCTCGAGGACCCGCCCGGTGACGAACGAGCCGGCCGGGGAGGCCAGGAACAGCACCGCCGCCGCGATCTCCGCGGGGTCGCCGATGCGGCCCAGCGGGGTCTCGTCCTCGATCTGCCGGCGCAGGCCCTCGTCACCGGTGACGATCTCCAGCGCGGAGGTCGCCACCGCCCCGGCGGCGACGGCGTTGACGCGGACGCGCGGGGCGAGGTCGCTGGCGGCCAGCCGCGTGTAGTGCGCGAACGCCGCCTTGGTCGTGCCGTACGCCAGGTAGCCGCGGCCGGCGACGCGGCCCATCACCGAGGAGATGTTGACGACCGCGCCCTCACCCCCGTCCGCGAGCATCGGCGGGACGGCCGCCCGGGTCACCGCGTGCGCGATGCCGACGTTGAACCGGAACGCCTCGTCCAGGTACTCCACCGTCGTGTCGAGGTAGGCCTGCGGGATCGTGCCGCCCACGTTGTTCACCACGATGTCGAGCCGCCCGAACGCGTCCACCGCCGCCCGCGGCAGTGCGGCGGCGGCGTCCAGGTCGGTCAGGTCGGCCGGGACGACGACGGCCCGCCGCCCGGCGGCCTCCACTTCGGCGGCGACCCGCCTGAGCTGGTCCTCGCTGCGGGCGGCCACGACCACGTCCGCGCCGGCCTCGGCGAGGGCGACCGCCGTGGCGGCCCCGATCCCTCGCCCGGCGCCGGTCACGATCGCGGCCCGGCCGTCGAGCCGGAAGCGGTCCAGGATCACCTGCGCAGCGTAAGTCGATCAAGCGGCCGGTTCAATGGGGCCGTTCAGAGCAGGCCGCCCAGGTGCTCGACCAGCAGGTCGCGGAAGACCTTCGACTCGCGCAGGTCCGGGCCGAACACATCGTTGATCGACAGCAGCCCGTCCACCACCTGCCCCGGCGTGTCCGCTCGCGCGACGGTCATCCGCAGCAGGTCGGCCATCGGGTCGTCCAGCTCGCCTGCCGTCTTGACGTGCCGCATCCACGCGGCCACCGCGAGCGCCGCCCAACGCGGCTCGGCTCCCGCCGCGAGCCGGTCCCGTACGACCCCGAGCAACCGCTGCGGCAGCTTCTGCGAACCGTCCATGGCGATCTGCGCGGTGCGGTGCCGCAGCGCCGGGTTGGCGAAGCGTTCGAGGAGAGAGGACTTGTAGGCCGCCAGGTCGAAGCCGGGCGGCACGTCGAGCGTCGGGCCCGCGTCCTCGTCCATGTAGCGGCGTACGGCGTCGCCGAGCTCGGCGACCGCGTCGGCGACGTAGGTGTGGTGCGAGCCGAGGTAGGCCAGCATGGAGTGCGAGCCGTTGAGCAGCCGCAGCTTCATCTTCTCGTACGGCGCGACGTCACCGGTGAAGATCGCGCCGGCGGCGTCCCACGCGGGGCGTCCGGCGGCGAAGGTGTCCTCGATCACCCACTGGGTGAACGGCTCGGTCACCACGACGCCCTCGTCGCGCACGCCCAGCAGGCGTTCGGCCTCGTCGAGGTCCTCGGGCGTGGTCGAGGGCACGATCCGGTCGACCATCGTCGAGGGGAAGGCCACCTCGCAGCCGATGCGCGTGCCGCTCCGCTCGCAGAACTCCTCCACCAGCGCGCGCAGGGCCTCGCCGTTGGCGGTGAGGTTGTCGCAGCACAGCACGGTCACCGGCGCGTCGCGCCGGGCCAGGCCGCGGACCAGGCGGCCGATCACCGTGCGCGGCGAGCGGCCGGTCAGGTCCAGGCTGATCTCCGGGTCCTCGCGGCGCAGCCGCCCGGTCGCCGGGTCGTGCCGGTACCCCTTCTCCGTCACGGTCAGCGAGATCACCTTCACGGCCGGGTCGGCGATGCGCTCGACCGTCGCGTCGCCCGTGAGGACCTCGCGGACGGCGCCGATGATCCGCGCCGACGGCTCGCCGGGCCCGCGTTCGAGCACGCTGTAGAGGCCGTCCTGCGGCCCCAGTTGCTCGGCCACGGTCGCGCTGCGCTGGGTGATGCCGCAGATGCCCCAGCCGTCGCCGGCGTCCTCGGTGTACACCGCCTGGTGGGCCCGGTGAAAGGCGCCGATCCCCAGGTGGACGATGCCGACCGAGGACGGCACCTCACGGGGCCGGGTCCTCAGCGAGAGCCGCATGTTCTCCCCCACTCACATCACCGCGCCGAGTTGCCAGGGCGCGAACTCCTCGTCGCCGAAGCCGAGTTCCTCGCTCGCCGTCTGTCGCCCCGACGCGACGTCCAGGACGAGCCGGAAGATCCGCTCGCCCAGTTCGGCGACGGTGACCTCGCCGTCGAGGATGGCGCCGCAGTCGACGTCCATGTCCTCCTCCATCGCCCGGTACGTCTCGCGGTTGCTGGCGAGCTTCAGGCTCGGCGCCGGCCGGCAGCCGTACACCGAACCGCGGCCCGTCGTGAAGCAGATCAGGTTGGCGCCGCCCGCGACCTGGCCGGTCGCCGACACCGGGTCGTACCCGGGGGTGTCCATGAACACGAAGCCGCGCCCGGTGACCGGCTCGGCGTACTCGTAGACCGCGGTCAGCGGGGTCGTGCCGCCCTTGGCGACCGCGCCGAGCGACTTCTCCAGGATCGTCGTCAGGCCGCCCGCCTTGTTGCCGGGCGAGGGGTTGTTGTCCATCGACTCGGCGTAGGACTCCCACCAGTGGATCCGCTCGATCAGCCGCTCGCCGACCGCGCGGGAGACCGCGCGCCGCGTCAGCAGGTGCTCGGCGCCGTACACCTCGGGCGTCTCGGACAGGATCGCCGTGCCGCCGTGCCGTACGAGCAGGTCGGCGGCGGCGCCCAGGGCCGGGTTGGCGGTGATGCCGGAGTAGCCGTCCGACCCGCCGCACTGCAGGCCGAGCACCAGGTTGGAGGCGGGCACCGGCTCGCGGGTGACGGCGTTCGCGGCGGGCAGCAGCTCGCGGATCACCTCGAGCCCGCGGCGCACGGTGGCCGAGGTACCGCCGAGCTCCTGGATCGTCATCGTCGGCGTGCCCTCCGGCAGGTCGAAGCCGGTGAGCTGGTTGACCTCGCAGCCGAGGCCGACGACGAGGATCGCGGCGAAGTTGGGGTGCCGGGCGTAGCCGGTGAGGGTGCGGCGCAGCAGCCGGATGCCGTCGCCGTCGGCGGCCATGCCGCAGCCGGTGCCGTGCGTCAGGGCGACGATGCCGTCGACGTTCGGGAACTCCTCGCACAGCGCCGACGCGCGGCTCGCGATCCGCTTGGCCACCGTGGCCGAACAGTTCACCGAGGTCAGAATGCCGATGTAGTTGCGCGTGGCGACCCGCCCGTCCGGCCGTACGATGCCCCGGAAGGACGCGGGCGCGGGCGGCGGCTCGACCGGGCGCACCTCGGTGCCGAAGTCGTACGCGCGGTCGTGCGGCCCCATGCCGAGGTTGTGCGTGTGCACGTGGTCGCCCGCCGCGATCGGCGCGGTCACGACGCCGATCGCCTGGCCGTACTTGCGGACCGGCGCGCCGACGGCGAGGTCGTGCACGGCGACCTTGTGCCCGCGCGGCACGCCGGGCAGCTCGCGCAGCGCCACCGCCACGTCGTCCTCGGGGTGCAGCAGCAGCGTCTCACCAGTCATGCAAGCTTCCGTCCTCCAGGCGGTTGACCGGCAGGTATGCCTGCCGGTACGGATACTCCGCGGCGGCTTCCTCGTCGATGTCGACGCCGAGGCCGGGCTCCTCCGAGGGGTACAACAGGCCGTCCGCGAACCGGTACGAATGCGGGAAGACCGCGTTCGTCGTCTCCGTGTGCGGCATGTACTCCTGGATGCCGAAGTTGGGCACCGCGATGTCGACGTGCAGCGCGGCGGCCAGGCACACCGGCGACAGGTCGGTCGCGCCGTGCGATCCGGTGCGCACGTGGTACAGGTCGGCCAGGTCGAAGACCCGCCGCAGGTGCGTGATGCCACCGCCGTGCACCACGTCCATCCGGATGTAGTCGATGAGCTGCTCGGTGATGAGCTGGTGGCAGTCCCAGATCGAGTTGTAGACCTCGCCGACCGCGATCGGCGTCGTCGTGTGCCGCCGGATCAGCCGGAACCCCTCCTGCAGCTCCTCGGAGATCGGGTCCTCCAGCCAGAACAGCCCGTACGGCTCGACCGCCTTGCCGAGCCGCGCGGCCTCGATCGGCGTGAGCCGGTGGTGCGCGTCGTGCAGCAGGTGGAAGTCGTGGCCGAACCGTTCGCGCACGGCGGCGAACAGGCCGGGGACGAAGTTCAGGTACTTCGCCGTCGACCAGGTCGCCTCCTCCGGACGGTCCCCGGCGACCGCCGGCTCGTACGGCGCGCGGTCCGTGGGCACGCCGTACACCTTCTCCAGGCCCGGCACGCCGGCCTGGACCCGCACCGCGCGGTAGCCCTGGTCGAGCAGGCTCCCGACCTGCTCCAGGGCCTCGGGCACGGTCGCGCCGTTCGCGTGCCCGTACACCGTGACGGCGTCACGGGAGCGGCCGCCGATCAGCTGGTAGACCGGCATCCCGGCGGCCTTGCCCTTGATGTCCCACAGCGCGGTGTCCACCGCCGCGACCGCGGTCATCGTCACCGGCCCACGCCGCCAGTACGCCCCCTTGTGGAGGTACTGCCAGGTGTCCTCGATGCGGCTCGCGTCGCGGCCGATCAGCAGCGGGCACACGTGATCCTTCAGGTACGACGCGACCGCCAGCTCCCGGCCGTTCAGGGTGGCGTCGCCCACCCCGGTCAGCCCGTCGTCGGTGGTCAGCTTCAGGGTCACGAAGTTGCGGTCCGGGCAGGTGACGATGACCTTGGCCTCGACGATGTTCATGTCGCGGTCAGCCGGTCTGGACCCAGGCGTGCTCGGGGTCGAGGTAGGGGATCATCTTCCGGCCCTCGCCCGCCATCACCCACAGGTAGTAGAGCTTGTAGCCGGGCGCGGCGACGACCGGGTGGTAGCCGTCCGGGATCGCGGCGACGTCGCCGTCGCGCACGGTGAAGACCTCCTCGCCCTTGCCGTCGTAGCGCAGCTGGATGCCGAAGCCGTTCTCCGGGTCCAGCTTGAACAGGTAGACCTCCTCCAGCTTCACCTCGCGCGGCGGCTCGTGGGTGTCGTGCTTGTGCGGCGGGTAGCTGGACCAGTTGCCGGGCGGGTTGATCGTCTCACCGAGCAGCAGCCGTCCCGCGTCGTCGTCCGGGCCGAGGACCGTGCGGACCGTACGGGCCCAGTTGCCCTCGCCCCGCTCGGCCACGTCCTGGTCGTCCGGTCCGATGATCCGCGCCGTGCCGGGCCGTCCGTCGCCGAGCGGCGCCGTGCAGACCACGATCTGCGCGGGGCCGCCGGTCGCCTGGAACCGCAGCGGCGTTCCGGGCGGGGCGTACACGGTGTGGCCCGCCCCCTCGAAGACGCCGCCGCGACCGCCCGCGGTGCCGAGCCCCTCGACGTCGACGACGCCGGAGAGGACGACGGCCGCGAGCTCGGTGTCGCGGGTGAGCTCAAGGGTCTCGCCATCGGCCAGGTCGGCCAGTTCGAGCCCGATCAGCTCGGTCTCCTTGCCCGGGGTCAGCAGGGTCTTCAATCTCTCTCCTTGATCTGGGTGACCAGCTGGGTTGGGTTGACGAAGCGCAGTGCCACGACGAGCAGCACCAGCATGAACAGGGTGTAGATCACCGCCATCGCGTCGATCTCCTGCTGCGCGCGGATGCCCGCCGCGGAGACCGAGTAGTACAGGGCGACGACCAGGGTCTGGCTGTCGGATCCGGCGGTGAGGAACGTCAGCTCGAACATGCCCACCGTGCGGACGAGGATGAGGACCGCGGCGGCCAGCATTCCGGGGATCAGCAGCGGCCCGAGGATGCGGGTGAAGATCACCCTGGTGCGGGCGCCGCACATCCGCGCGGCCGACTCGATCTTCGGGTCGATCTGCTCGATGAACGGCGTCATGACGAGGATCACGAACGGCACGGCCGGCACCAGGTTGGCCAGGATGACGCCGCTGAGCTTGCCGGCCAGGTGGAACTTGTAGAGCACCGTCGCGAGCGGCACGCCGTACGTGATCGGCGGAATGAGGATGGGCAGCATGAAGGCCACCATCAGCACCCGCTTGCCGGGGAAGGTGCGCCGGGCCAGCGCGTACGCGGCGGGCACGCCGACGACCAGCGAGACCACCACCACGGCCACCGCGACCTCCAGGGTCACGACCAGCACGTTCCCGAGATCGAACTCGTGCCACGTCTTGCCGTACCAGCGTGAGGTCCACCCGGACGGCAACCAGCCGGAGAACCACCTCGTGCCGAAGGAGTCCACGACGACCGCGCCGACGACACCGGCGAGGATCAGCAGGAAGAAGACGACCGCGCCCCAGACCAGCCAGGCCCCGGGCCGCAGAGCGAGCCCCTTGCGTTCGGTCGCGATGGCTGCGCTCATGGTCGCGCTCCCCTCCTCACTCGCTCCGCGGACGGCTCGTTCCTCACCGGCCGCTCCGCTCCCTCGTCGGCTCGCCGCTCCGTCATCCCTTGCCTCCACTCGCACCGCGGTACAGGCTGGCCCGCCAGCCGAGGACCAGTCCGACGACGATCAGCTCGACCGCGCCCATGATCATCGCGATCGCCGAGGCCATCGAGTAGTCGTACTGCTCGAAGGCCGCGTGGAACGCCGCGATCGAGATCACCCGGGTCGTCCCCGACGGATCACCGACCATGACCGCCGACGGGAACACCGAGAAGGCCAGCACGAACGTCAGGCAGAACGTGATGGCCAGCCCCGGCGCCAGCAGCGGCAGGGTGATGAACCGGAACCGCTGCCACCACCCCGCGCCCAGCGTCGCCGCGGCCCGCTCCAGCGTCGGGTCGATGCCGCTGAGGTAGGACAGCGTCAGCAGGAACGCGAACGGGAACCCCGAGATGATCAGCGAGAACAGCACACCCCAGTAGTTGTGCGTGAACCGCACCGGGTGGTCCACGATCCCCACGTCGATCAGCAGCCGGTTGAGCCAGCCGGTGGGGCCCATGAAGGCCAGCAGGCCCTCCGCGGTCAGCACGGTGCCCAGGGTGATCGGCACGACGAGGATCGTGGTGATCGTCCGTTTGCCGCGGAACTTCCCGCGCATCCGGTACGCGATCGGCACCGACGCGATGACGTTGAACAGTCCCGCGGGCAGGCTGAGCTTCAGCGTGGTCCAGATGGTGTTCCGCAGATACGAGTCGGCGAAGAACGCGTGGTAGTCCGCGAACGGCCCCGAGCCGTACCGCTGCACCGTCTCCGAACCGGGCTGCGGCTGGAACGACAGCTGCAGCCCGTACACGAACGGGTAGATGAACAGCGCCACGATGAACACGACCGCCGGCACCAGCAGCAGCAGCGTGCGGTCCATGCCCCGGTCGGCGAGGCGGTGCCGCAGCGCGATGCGCCCCGCGGTCGCCGGGGCCGCCGGGGCCGCCACCTAGGCCACCTCCTCGGGCGCGGCCGGGCTGTCGGCCGCGAACACCAGCACCCGCTCCGGCGGCACCGACACCGTCACCCGGTCGCCGGGAGCGAGACGGGCCTGGACGCGCAGGTGGAGCTCGTCGCCGCCGGCCGTACGCGCCTGGACCGCCTGCTCGCGGCCCTGGAACTCCACGACCTCGACGTCGACCTCCATGGCGTTCGGGCCGTCGCCGACGGTGAAGTCCTCGGGCCGGATGGCGGCGACCGCCGTCTCCCCGAGGTCCTCACGGCGGGTGCCGGTCAGGTCGCCGAGCACCACCGTCTTGTCACCCGCGGCGGTTCCCGATCCAGGGGAGACCGGCAGCTCCAGTTCGTTCCGGTATCCCATGAACCCGGCCACGAACCGGTTCGCGGGCTCGGTGTAGACCGTCTCCGGCGGGCCGACCTGCTGGACCTTCCCCTCACGCAGCAGGACGAGCCGGTCGGCGAGCGACAGCGCCTCCTCCTGGTCGTGCGTGACGTAGACGGTCGTCAGGCCGAGCGTCTGGTGGATGCGCCGGATCTCGGTGCGCATCTCCAGGCGCAGCTTCGCGTCGAGGTTGGACAGCGGCTCGTCCATCAGCACCAGCGCGGGCTCCAGGACGATCGCGCGGGCGATCGCGACGCGCTGCTGCTGCCCGCCCGACAGCTGGCCGGGAAACTTGGCGGCGTGGTCACCGAGCTGGACCAGTCTCACCGCCTCGTCGACCCGCCGCTGCGCCTCGGCCTTGCCGACCTTGGCCATCTTCAGGCCGAAGCCGATGTTGGCGCGCACCGACATGTGCGGGAACAGCG
Organism: Actinoallomurus sp. CA-142502; assembly: GCF_050936355.1. NCBI lineage: Bacteria > Bacillati > Actinomycetota > Actinomycetes > Streptosporangiales > Thermomonosporaceae > Actinoallomurus > Actinoallomurus sp. CA-142502. The sequence goes on along the minus strand of NZ_JBNJMY010000001.1, from coordinate 2,785,057 downwards.
CGTAGTTCTGGAAGACCATGCCGAAGCCACGCTGCTCCGGCGGCAGGGTGTCGATCCGCCGCCCGTCGAGCGTGATGGAGCCGCCGGTCAGCGGCAGGAGGCCGGCCAGGCAGTTCAGCGCGGTCGACTTGCCGCACCCGCTCGGTCCGAGCAGCGCGACGAACTCCCCGCCCTCGATGGTGAGGTCGAGCCCGTCGAGCGCGAGCACCTCCCCGAAGCCGCGGCTCACGTGATCGAGCCGCAGCTCCGAGATCTTCGATCCGCTCACGGGCCCTCCTTCGTCGGGGGGATGACCAGGCGCGCGTGCTCTTTGATTCGCTCGCTCCGCTCGCTCACTGGCCCTCCTTCGTCGGGGGGATGACCAGGCGCGCGTGTTCTCTGGTGCGCTCGCTCCGCTCGTTCACTTCTTGACCTTGCCGCTGCCGACGGTCCGGTCCCACTGGTCGAACGCGGCGACCTGCTGCTGGGCCGGCAGGGAGGTCTCCGTGGGGAACTTCGGGATCCACTGGTCGTACTCCGGCCGGCCGAACTGCTGGATGACCTGCTGCGACTTCTGCGGCGCCATCTGCACGGTGACACCGTTCACCGCCGGGCCCGGGTAGAAGTAGCCGTCGTCGTAGGCCTTCGCCTGCTGCTGCGGGGTGAGCATCCACTTGATCAGCTGGAGGTCCGCGGACAGCACGTCGGCGGAGACCCCGCGCGGCACGACGGCGTACTGCGCGTCGGTCACCCAGTGCATGCCCTTGAGGTACGCGACCTTGTCACCGGCCGGGACCTGGCCGAGCGCCCGCGGGTTGATGTCCCAGCCCGTCGTGGTGGCGATGATGTCGGCCGAGCCGTTGGCCAGGTTGGACATCGTCTCCGACGTCTTGGAGGGGTAGTAGTCGACGTACTTGGTGAGTTCCTGCAGGTACGACCAGGTCTTGGACCAGCCGGCCTTGGGGTCCTTCGGGTTGGAGTCGCCGAGGATGTAGGGCAGGCCCATGAGGAACGTACGGCCGGGGCCGGAGTTGGCGGGGCGGGCGTACTGGAACTTCTTCGGGTGCGCCTTGGCCCAGGCGAGGAGCTCGTCCGCGGTCGCCGGCGGCTTGCTCACCGTCTTGGGGTTGTACTCGATCAGCGGCCCTGAGGGGTAGTAGACGACCTCGACGCCGTGGCCCTGGGCGAGTTCCTGCATCTTCTGCGCGGGAGCCTGGTAGTTCGCGTTGCCCAGGCGGCTCGCGTAGTCGTCGGTCTTGACCCACAGGTTCTGGTCGATGCCGGCGGACAGGGCGTCGGTGCCGGTCAGGACCAGGCCGATCTGCACCTGGCCGGCGCTCTGCTGAGCCTTGATCTTGCCGGGCAGCTCGGGCGCCGTGGCGTTGGTGTAGGTGACCTTCTTGATCACCTTGGGGTGGGTCTTGACGAACTCGTCGATCATTCCCTTGGTGAGCTGGAGGTTGCCCGCCACATCGATGATGTTGAGGGTCACCGGGTTCTTCGGGTTGTCCGGCACATTGCCCGGGGTGAGGTCCTTGGCCCCGCCCCCCGCATTCGGCGAGCCGCACGCGCCCGCCAGGACCAGCACCGCCGCGAGACACAACGTCTTCACACGCATCAGGGGATTACCTTCCCGTCGGATCGCGCGGCACGGCGGTCGACGCCCGCACGATCAGCTGGCATTCGAGTCCCCGGCGGAGATCCCCCGCCTCGGCGCCGGTGACGTTCAGGAGGCTCACGAGCAGGTCGACGGCCGCGCGGCCTGCCCGTTCGTTCTGCATGGACACGGTGGTCAGCGGCGGGGTGGCCATGCCCGCCATCGGAATGTCGTCGAACCCGACGACGCTCATCTCCTTGGGTACGGACACGCCCCGATCGGCCAGCCGGGACATCACCCCGAGGGCCATCAGGTCGTTGTAGGCGATGATCGCCGTCACGCCCTCGGCGAGCGCCAGGTCGGCGGCGTGCGACCCACCCTCGAACCGCGGCGCGAACGGCCCCAGCTCCACCACCTCGATGTCCTGCCGGGCGGCGCGGCGCAGCCCGCGCCGGCGCTCCCGGTTCGACCACGAGGCGCGTGGCCCGCTCAGGTAGGCGACCCTGCGGTGCCCGAGAGCGGCGAGATGCTCGGCCGCCTGGCGCATGCCGCCCGCCGTGTCCATGAGGACGGCGGGCTGGTTTCGCACCTGCCGGTTGATGAGCACCAGGGACGTCGTGCCGACGACGCGTTCGAGCTGCGCCTCCGACATGCGTGAGGAGCAGAGGATGACGCCGTCGACCTGTTTGGCCATCGCCTGGACGAGGGCGATCTCCTCGGTGGCGTTCTCGTCGCAGTCCGCGAGGAAGACGGCATAGTCCGCCTCACGAGCCCGCGCCTGCACCCCCTTCAGAACGTTGGGAAAGAAGGGGTTGGACAGGTCGGGAACGATCACGCCCAGATTGCCGGTCTTGCCGGTGATCAGGCCTCGGGCGGCGCGGTTCGGCCGGTAACCCAGCCGCTCCGCGGTCGCCAGGACGTGGTGCCGGGTCTCGTCTCGCACCATCTCCGGCACGGTGAACGCCCGGGAGACGGTGGAGACCGAAACCCCCGCCTCACGGGCCACGTCCTGGATGGTCACCGGCACCGGATTCTCCTCCTGTGTTTCGGATGAGTGAAACTCTGCAATCCTTTGCAGAGCGCGTCAATGTGACCTTTCGGCCATAAGACCCTTACCTTCGCCACCCGGGCTAAAGCGTTCGGGCGGCACCCGCCGCGCGGCGGGCAGCGGCAGCTCGCGGGCCGAGGCCGACGGCCGCAGGACGGACGGCCTGCGGGCCCGTTCCGCCGATCACCGTGACCGCGGCCCAGCGTCTCAGCACGTGCCTGTGGCCAGTGCGGGCAGCACTCCCCCAGGCACCCGCTCAAGCCAGGCGGTCAAGGCGTCGCCGCGGTTCCTCTTCCTTCCGAGAACGACCGTCCACTGGCCTCGTTCCGGCGCTCGCGGGTCGGCAATCCCACACGGCATTCCCCCGGGCCTCTGCCGATGCCGGCCGGTGAAAGCCGTCCGGCGCACTCGCCCTCCCCGCCGAGAACGACCCGTCGCCACACCCGCGGACGGACGATCCCGCGGGCGCTCACCCACGTCACCGGACAGATCCGGCAGGACGGCGCTCCCCCGCTCGCCGTCGGGTCGCGCCTTCCCAGCACGCTCGTCGCCGCCCGTAAGGCTCGGGAGGCGGTGGAGCGCAGGCGCAGCTGGACCACCTCGCCGAACGCGGGATCTGACGGCCCGATGGAGACCTTGAAGGACGCCGCCGTGGCCAGTGGTTCGGTCGGGCGGCGCTGTCGCGGCTCGCGCAGCGGGGCGTCGAGGCCAGGCCATCGGCCACCACCGGGGCTCCTCGCACGGACAGACCCGGATGTCGGCGTCGGAGCATCCCGCCTGCCGCCGATCGACGACGAGCCGCGTCCCGGGCCGGCCGTCCGGCGCGCCGATACTCGGGCCGCCGTGGCCGGGGTCACACGCCGCCCGAGGGGCGGACGGATGTCGCCCAGGACTCCAGACCCGGAACCAGGCAGCCCGGCTCAGCGGGAATCAGGAGATCACCTGTCAGGCCACGCGCGCCGCCGTCGCGGAGTTCGGCGGACCCGAGCGGGTCACCGAGGGATTCCGCGCCGTACTGGCCGCCGCCCAGGCCCGCCGGGTCGTGCTTCCCCTGGTGACGGCCGGCCCGCTGGTCGGCGGCCTGTGGACGGTCGCCGCCCGGGAATATCCCAGCCCGCGATCGGCGGAGCCGCATACCGGCCGGCCGTCCGACGCGCCGATACTCGGGCCACCGAAGCCCGATCCGAGGAGAACGCGAGGAAACCAGCAAAAATACCGAGCTCGCGTCCAAGAGCATCCCGCCCCTACGCAGCCGACGCGCGAGCCGCATGCCGGCCGGCTGCCCGGCGTGCCGGTGCTGAGGCCGACGGGTCCCTCAGGCTCCGCCGAGGAGGATCCGGGTGTTGTCCCAGCCTTCCAGGCCCGGGTCCAGGCGAGCCAAGTCGGCGGGGGTGCGGAGGCGGTGCCAGCCGGGGCCGGAGCGTACGGCTCCCGGGCGAGCGGCCGCGGCGCGCAGGCGGCTCGGGGCGTCGTCCGTGTTCAGGTCGACGTCCTCCAGCCACGGCGGCGCGGGCAGGCGGGCGGCCAGGGCGACCAGGCCGCCGCCCTTCGCCGGGCAGAGGGCGACCTCTCCCCCGCCCAGGGAGCGGAACAGCTTGCCGAGCAGCAGCGACGGCAGGTCGGGGGCGTCGTGGGCGACCACGGCCGCCTGGTCGGCGCCGAGGTCCGCCAGCGCGTCGAGCAGCGGGCGCAGGCCGGTGGTCCGGACGATCTCGGTGCCCGGCCAGGTGATCGCCTCGGCCTCGGGATCGGGACCGGTCAGGGCCAGGACCGGTGTGACGAACTCCAGTCCGGCGACGACCTCGTAGGTGTCCTCCAGCACGGCGAGCCGGAACTCCGCCGGGTCGGCGCCGGGCGGGGTCGCGACCTCGTCTCCGGCCAGGACGGCGACGAAGCGGGAGGTCACGTGACGGGCTCTCCGTCCGCCAGCGGCAGGCTCGCGGTGGCGGCGACGCCTTCGAGGTAACCGCGCGCACGCTCGGTGCGGGGGTAGCGGTTGACCAGCTTCCAGAACGCCGGGCCGTGGCCGGGCTCGATGAGGTGGGTCAGCTCGTGCAGGAGGACGTAGTCGACCACCCAGCCGGGCATCCCGCGCAGCTGGGCGGAGAGCCGGATGGTGCCGTCTTCGGGCGTGCAGGAACCCCAGCGGCTGCGCTGGTTGCCGACCCAGCGTACGCTCGCCGGCGCGGCGCGGCCGTCGAGGTAGCGTGACGCGAGTTCGCGGGCACGGTCGAACAGCGCCGCGTCGCTCGGCCGCCGGCGCGCCTCGCGCCGCGCCAGCCGTTCGAGCACGGTCGCGATCCATTCCTGCTCTTCGGCGTCGCTCAGCCCGGCCGGCATCATCACGACCGTCTTGTCGCCGTCGCGGCGCGCGGTGACCGTGCGACGGCGCCGGGAACTGCGACGAACCTCTATCTCGCCTGTGGGGGGCACCGTAGCACCGTACCGAAAACTTTGTTTTCTCCACAGGGGGTGGATCGCATCGATGCAGGTAGATCAGGGGTAATTGAATCATCCCCAGGGCTATCCACACCCATGTGCGCAGGTTGTCCACAGGGACGCTCCGGCCTGTCCCCACCGGGTCCCCAGGGCCGTCCACAGGCTCTCGTTGACTCCCGTCCGACCCTCCTCCTAGCGTCACGCGCACCGGGGGTCCCCGCGGCGCACGGGACGGCCGCCCACTGGGAAGGGGGGTGGCCGAACCGGCGCACGGGGGCTTTCCGGGCCGGCCCCACCCCCTGGGCGGGGCCTCAGCGGCCCGTGAACCTCGGTGCGCGCCTCTCGCGCTGCGCGGCGATGCCCTCGGCGAGATCCGCCGAGGCCATGGTCACCGGCTGGGCCAGCGACTCCCACCGCAGGGCCGCCTCCAGGCTCGGCTGCCCGCCGTCGGCCAGGGCGGCCTTGGTCAGGCGGGTGGCGACCGGCGCCTGCTCGGCGATCCGCGCGGCGACCTCGAGCGCCACGTCGAGCACCTTCTCGCGCGGCACCGCGCGGTTGACCATCCCGTGCGCCGCCGCCTCCTCTCCGGTCACCACGCGGCCGGTGAAGAGCATCTCCCGGGCCAGCGGCAGGCCGCCCGTCTCGGGCAGCAGGTACGTCGCGGCCATGCCCGGATGGATGCCCAGCCGGGTGAACGGCGCGACCAGCTTGGCGTCGGAGGCGGCGTACCGCAGGTCACAGGCCAGGGCGAGGCACAGGCCGGCGCCGACGGCGGCGCCGTTGACCGCGGCGACCGTGGGCACCTCCAGGTCGCGCACCGACAGCCAGGTGCGGTAGAAGCCGAGCATGTGATCGCGGAGCGGGGGCACGTCGACCTGGCCGCGATCGGCGATCCAGCCCAGGTCGCCGCCGGAGGAGAAGGCACTGCCGGCGCCGGTGACGACGACGCAGCGCACCCCGGCGTCCTCCCGGAGACCGGCGATGGCCTCGCGCCAGGCGGAGGTCATCGTCTCGGACATCGCGTTGCGCCGGGCGGGGTCATCGAGGGTGAGCACGACGATCCCGTCTGAACGCCGATCCACCCGCAACCGTTCGCTCATGCGTCCTCCTTCGTCGGAGGAGAGACCAGGCGCACTGTGCTCGTCGATTCGCTCACTCCGTTCGCTCATGGCCGGAGGGTATTGGGCTCGGGCCGTCCCGGCGAGCGCCCTAGTGAGAAAGCACACACTTACGCGATTTGGCAGGTCACCTATGCTCACGGGTGCACGCGCCGAACATCTGGCGGATATCGGTATGGACGCGTGACGTCTCTCACGCAGAATGAAAGACGTGCCACCCCCACACGGATGCGCGAACAAGCAGGTAGGCGAATGAGCGATCTTCCCCGTCGCGCCGTGACGCGGACCGCCAAACTGGCGTCTCTCCCGATCGGCTTCGCTGGGCGTACGGCCCTCGGCGTCGGCAAGCGCACCTTCGGCAAGTCCGCCGAGCTGGTCGCGCTGGAGATCCAGCAGCGTACGGCCGATCAGCTGTTCAAGGTGCTCGGCGAACTCAAGGGCGGAGCGATGAAGCTCGGCCAGATGCTGTCGATCTTCGAGGCGGCCCTTCCACCGGAGCTCGCGGGGCCGTACCGCGCGACGCTCACCCGGCTGCAGGAGGCGGCTCCCCCGCTGCCCGCCCGTACGGTGCACCGGGTCCTGACCGAAGGCCTCGGCGAGGACTGGCAGTCGCTGTTCGCCGAGTTCGACGACCGGCCGGCCGCGGCGGCCTCCATCGGCCAGGTCCACAAGGCGGTCTGGCACGACGGCCGTACGGTCGCGGTCAAGGTGCAGTACCCCGGCGCGGGCAAGGCGCTGCTGAGCGACTTCAACCAGCTCGCCCGGCTGGGCCGGCTGTTCGCGGTGCTGATGCCGGGGCTGGACATGAAGGCGATGCTCGCCGAGGTCAAGGAGCGCGTCAGCGAGGAGCTCGACTACACGGTCGAGGCCGAGTCCCAGCAGATCTTCGCCGAGGCGTACGCGGACGACCCCGACATCTACGTTCCCGAGGTCGTCGCGCAGTCGGGCCACGTGCTCGTCACCGAGTGGATGGACGGCACTCCGCTGTCGGCGATCATCGCGGACGGCACTCAGGAGCAGCGCGACCACGCGGGCCTGTTGTACTGCCGTTTCCTGTTCTCGGGCCCGGCGCGCTGCGGTCTGCTGCACGCCGACCCGCACCCGGGCAACTTCCGGCTGCTCGACGACGGGCGCCTGGGCGTGATCGACTTCGGCGCCGTCGACCGGCTGCCGGGCGGGTTCCACCGGCGCATCGGCGTGCTCATGCGGATCGGCACGCTCCTCGACATCGACCAGATCATGAAGGCGCTGCGCGAAGAGGACTTCATCCGCGAGGGCGTCGAGGTCGACCCGGAGTCGCTGCAGGCGTTCATCGTCCCGATCGCCGAGCCGCTGATCGAGGACACGTTCAAGTTCAGCCGCGAGTGGCTACGGCAGGAGTTCGCGCGGGTGACGGACCTGCGGCCGACGAACGTCGTGCGTCAGCTGAACCTGCCGCCCTCGTACGTGCTGATCCACCGCGTGGTCGCGGCCGGCACGGGCGTGCTGTGCCAGCTCGAGGCCGAGGGCCCGTTCCGCGGCGAGGCACTGCACTGGGTGCCGGGCTTCGCCGACGACGACCCGGACGGGTCGGAAGAGGGCTCCGAAGAGATCGCCAGCTGAGCGTTACCAGTAGACCTGGTCGAGCCGGCCCTCGATCGAACGGATGTTGTCGCGGCTGCACCGGTCGCACAGGTGCCGCAGGCCCCGCTCGGTGACGTCGGTGGTCCAGCCGAGCGGTGACTCGGCGGTGGTTCCGCAGGACGTGCAGCTGACCATGCCGGTCGCTCCCCCTTGTTCGTCGGCCTTGTTCCAAGCATCACCGATCGACCGCTTCGGCGGAAGCGAAACGCGGTGACGTTGGCCAACGCGTTGCCTCCACCAGGAGTTTCGGGTCCTCGGAGGCGGCGAGCGCACGATTCCGCAGTCCGTGCCGTCTCCGGGCCGCGCTCTGAGCCGCCGAAAGGACTCCTCGAAACGCCGCGGGACCCCCGGCCGTGGTGCCGGGGGTCCCGTCTTCCTTCAGGAGGCGCTCTCGGGCGAACCCGTCAGCGCGCGGTCAGCAGGCGCCGGACGCGGGCGGCGGTCAGCTCGGCGTCGCGGCGGGCCCGGCGTGCGGCCCGGGCCTGGGCGATGCCGCGCCGACGCGCTACCTCGCGCTCGGCGTCACGTATTCGTTCCTGGGACAGTTCAATGCTGAGCAAGCTCATCTTCTGCTCTTTCTCGGTACGTGCGGTCTCGGTCGGTCGGCGGGTCATGCCGCCACCTCGGCGTTCTTGCGGGGACGTCCGCGCGGACGCTTCCGGGGGACGACGACGCCGCGGATGAACAGCTCTCCACCCCAGACACCCCAGGGCTCCCGGCGCTCGAGGGCGCCGGCGAGGCAGGCACGCCGGATCGGGCACTCGGCGCACAGCGCCTTGGCCAGTTCGACGTCCTGGGGCGACTCGGCGAAGAAGAGCTCGGGCTCCTGCCGGCAGGGAAGATCGAGGTTCTCGCTGATCGCGGTGAGCGCGAGGCCCAAGGTCTCCACCCCTTTCTTGATCTGATCTCTCGTTGGTTCGGTGTGGCCGAAACAAAAAGGCCGCGGTTCCCGGGGTCGGGATCCGCGGCCTGGAGGCCTGCTCAGAGCTTTCACTCTGGCGGTCTCCAGGGGGGCGGACCCAGCGGCATACGGATGGCCGCATCCTTGGCCTGGGCGGTCAGCTGGCCGGCGCCGAGCGTCGTGAAGACGTGCTTCTCCACTCGCTTCTTCGCCACGCCCTCAGGCCGCGCGTGCCCGGCTTCGGGGGACACGTAGACGGCCGGAAGCGAGGCGCTACCGCGCGAGAACAGCACGGACGGACGCGGGCATGCGGCGGCCCAAGCTTGAGTGCCGATGTTGTTACTCACGCGACTGCCACCGCCCTTCTACGTCCGCGGGCCCTCCGGTGGGAGGGAGCCCGTCATGTGCTCGCGAGAAGCGTACGATCGCCGCCCCGATGGGGGCAACGTATTTTCCACCTGCGATTTCTTATTTTTCTTTTCGTTGCCTCGCGGCCTCGTACAGGACCACGGTCGCGGCGGACGCGGCGTTCAGCGAGCTGGCCGCTCCGCCGATCGGGATCCGCACGACCTCGTCGCAGGCCGCGAGCCATGCCGCGCTCATCCCGCGGGTCTCGTTTCCGATCACGATGAGGACCGGTCCGCCGAGATCATGGCGCGCGACGTCGTGGGTTCCGGTCTCGTCGGTGCCGACGATGCGGACGTCCGCGGCGTGGGCCCACTCGGCGACCGCGGCCGGCGAGGGCACGCGTACGACGGGCACGGCGAACAGCGACCCCGTGCTGGCGCGCACCGCCTTGGGGTCGTAGACGTCGGCGGCGTGCCCGGTCACGATCACCCCGGAGGCGCCGAACGCGTCGGCGGAGCGTACGACGGTGCCGATGTTGCCCGGGTCGCTGGGCCGGTCGAAGACGACGACCGGGCCGCCGGGAGTGATCCGGTCCAGGTCGTCGGGCGGCAGGGCGACGACCGCGACGAGTTCGGCGTCGTCCTTGCCGGCCAGCTCGGCCAGCAGGGCGGGCTCCATCTCGACGCGTTCGGCCCCGGTGTCGCGCAGCACGCCCTCGGCCCAGGAGGACAGCCGCCGGCCGCCGGCGTGGATGAGGCAGCGGATCGGCCAGCCGCGCTCGGCGGCGATGGTGATCGGCCGGACCCCCTGCACGATGAACTCTCCCGCCCGGTTCCGCTTGGTCCGGTTGGTGAGCAGCGCCTGCCACTGCTGGAACCGCGCGTTGCGGGTACCGACCCGAGTGACGCTCGTCTGTCCTTTGACCTGCCGGTACGCCGGGCGTGCGCGCGCTGACCCCATGATCTGCACACCCTACGCACACGAGCGGCGCGGTGCGAGCCGGCGTACCTCGCGATCCGTCGCGAAGTCGATTGCCCGGCCGCCGACGCCCAGCGGAACAACGAGGCGGCGGCCGCGGCCGGTCAGGACTCCGTCGTCCGGACCAGGCCCTCCTGGACGACCGAGACGACCAGCTCACCGTCCTGGGTGAACACCTGGCCCCGGGCCAGGCCGCGGCCGCCGGCGGCGTTCGGGGTGTCCTGGGCGTACAGCAGCCAGCGGTCGGCGCGGAACGGGCGGTGGAACCACATCGCGTGGTCCAGGCTCGCGCCCATGGTCTTCTTGTCGCCCCAGGCACGCCCGTGGTTGAGCAGCACCGTGTCGAGCAGCGTCATGTCCGAGGCGTACGTCATGAGGCAGACGTGCAGCAGCGGGTCCTCGGGGAGTTCGCCGTCGAAGCGCAGCCAGACCTTCGACTCCGGGCCGGTCAGCGACGGGTCGCGAGCGGCCTCCCAGGTGAGCGGCGTGATGTGCCGCAGGTCGACGGGGCGGCGGCGGAAGAAGTCGTTCTCCTGCGGGCCGAAGATGGCCTCCATCCGCTCGCGGAACGTCGGCAGCGTCTCCGGGGCGGGCACCTCGGGCATCGGCGCCTGGTGGGACAGACCCTCCTCCCGCACCTGGAACGACGCCGACAGGGTGAAGATCACCTTGCCGTGCTGGACGGCGGAGACCCGGCGGGTGGTGAACGAACGGCCGTCGCGGACGCGGTCGACCGTGTAGACGAGCGGCACGCTCGGGTCGCCCGGCCGGATGAAGTAGGCGTGCAGCGAGTGGACATGCCGGTCGGCGGGCACCGTACGGCCGGCGGCGACCAGCGCCTGACCGGCCACCTGGCCGCCGAAGACCCGCTGCTGGCGCTCTTCGGGGCTGCGGCCACGGAAGATGTTCATCTCGATCTGCTCCAGGTCGAGCAGATCGAGCAGCTCCTTCAGTGCGGCGTTCATGGTGATCCCTACTCAGTTGACCGGATCATCAGTCAACCAGGTCGGCGGCGGGCTCCTCACCTCGGCACAGTGCCAGGACGTCGGAGCCGTAGCGTTCGAGCTTGACCGCGCCGACACCGGGGATGGCGGCCAGGTCCGCCTCCGACAGCGGGGCACGCTCGGCGATCGCCTGCAGGGTGGCGTCGGTGAACACGACGTACGCGGGGACCTTCTGGCGTTTGGAGACCCCGACGCGCCAGTGCTTCATGCGTTCGAGGAGGTCTTCGTCATAGTCGATGGGGCAGCTCTCGCAGCGGCCGAGCTTGCGCTCGATCGCGGCGGTCAGCGGGCGCCCGCAGACCCGGCACGGCTGAGGGCCGGAGGACACCGGACGGCGCGCCGAGCGGTCGACCCGCGGCGGCCCGGCGCTCTGCGGCGCCAGGCCGTCGAGGAAGCGGGAACGGCGCCGTCCCTTGCGTCCGCCCGGCGACCGCGCCAGCGCCCACGACAGCGTCAGGAACTCGCGTGCCCGCGTCACCCCGACGTAGAGCAGCCTGCGCTCCTCCTCGATCTGGTCGGGGCTCTTCTCCGCGTAGATGATCGGCAGTGTGCCCTCGACCAGGCCGGTGAGGAAGACCGCGTCCCACTCCAGGCCCTTGGCGGTGTGGAGCGTGGCGAGCGTCACGCCTTCGAGCGTGGGCGCGTGCTGGGAGCCGGCCCGCTCCTCCAGCTCCGTCACGAACTCCCGCAGGCCCGCGGACGGGCGGTCGATGGCGACGTCCTCGGCGAGCTGGGCCAGCGCGGCCAGCGACTCCCAGCGCTCGCGTGCCGCGCCGCGGCCCTCGGGCGGCTGGTCGGTCAGCCCGGCGGCGGCCAGGACGTCGCGCACCGCGCGTACGAGCGGCTCGCCGGTGTCCGACCGCGCCGCTCCCCGCAGTAGGACCACGGCCTGGCGGACCTCGGCACGCTCGAAGAACCGCTCGGCGCCCTTCACGACGTACGGCACGCCGTGGTCGGCGAAGGCCTGTTCGTACGGCTCGGACTGGGCGTTGATGCGGAACAGCACCGCGATCTCCCGGGCCGGGACGCCCTCGTCGAGCAGCTCGCGGATGCGCTTGGCCACCGCTTCCGCCTCGGCCACCTCGTCGTCGTGCTCGGTGAAGACCGGCGTGGGGCCGTCGGACCGCTGCGCGACCAGTTCCAGGCGGTGCGCGCGCGCCTCGCCCCGCGCCTGCGCGAGCACGCCGTTGGCGAGGCGTACGACCTGCGGCGTCGAGCGGTAGTCGCGGACGAGCTTGATGACCTTGGCGTCCGGATGCTCGACCGTGAAGCCCAGGAGGTAGGAGGGGCTGGCGCCGGTGAAGGAGTAGATCGTCTGGTTGGGGTCGCCGACCACGCACAGGTCCTCGCGCTCGCCGAGCCACGTGTCGAGCAGGAGCTTCTGCAGCGGGTTGACGTCCTGGTACTCGTCGACCACGAAGTGGCGGTATTGGTCGCGGAACTGGTTCGCGACCTCCTGGTGCTCGGTGAAGATCGCGGCGGTGAGCTCCAGCATGCCCTCGAAGTCGATGAGGTTGCGGTCGCGGCGGAGCCGCTCGTAGGCGTCATGGACGCGCGCCATGTCGACGGCCTCGATGGGCGGGGTGCGCCCGGCCTTGGCCGCGGCGGCGGCGTAGTCGCCGGGGCGGGTCTGGGTGACCTTGGCCCACTCGATCTCGGCGGCCGCGTCACGCAGCTCGGTACGGCCGAACGACAGGCGGCACAGGCGCGCCGCCTCCGCCACCAGCGCGAGCTTGGACTCGACCAGCCGGGGCGGCTCTCCCCCGACGACCTTGGGCCAGAAGTAGTGCAGCTGCTTGTAGGCGGCGGCGTGGAAGGTGCGCGCCTGCACGCCCGGGGCGCCCAGCTGCCGTAGCCGCCCGCGCAGCTCGCCGGCGGCGCGCGTGGTGAACGTCACGGCGAGCACCCGCTGCGGGGCGACGACGCCGGTGTGCACCGCGTACGCGATGCGGTGGGTGATGGCGCGGGTCTTGCCCGTGCCGGCGCCGGCCAGCACGCATACCGGACCGCGGGTGGCCTCGGCCACCTCGCGCTGTTCCGGGTCGAGCCCGGCGAGGACCTCATCCGCCTCCATCGCCCCTCCTTTCACCGCGCGTTCATCCTCTCAGGCCCATCCGACGCTCGTGTCCCATCCCTCGTGTCGGTTCCGGGCGCTCGGGGTGGGAATGCGGTGGCCTGACCCGGCGTTGGACAGGTGTTCGCAACCGACGGACCGCGGGGAGAGTCATGACCACGCCCACAACGGGTGAGCTCACGATGTACACCACTTCGTGGTGTGGCTTCTGCAAACGGCTGAAGGCGCAGCTGGCCCGTGACGGGATCGCGATGGTCGAGATCGACATCGAGCGTGACCCGGCGGCCGCGGCGTTCGTGGAGAACGTCAACGGCGGCAACCAGACCGTGCCGGTCGTGGTGTTCCCCGACGGCACCGCGGTGACCAACCCGACCGCCAAGGACGTGAAGGCCCGCCTGGCCGCCCTTCCCGGCTGAGAGGCCCGGCGTCAGGGGAGCGGTCAAAAACGGATCGATCGCCGGTAAGGCGGCCTGACCTGCACTGACCCGAGCCGTCGACATCGCCGGTTCGGGTTAGTGTGGGTTATGCGTCCCTCCCTGCTGGCGACGCTGGAGCGCCGGCCGCGGCCGCGACTGTGGCTGGGTTTCCTGGTGATGGCGATGTGCCTCACCGTGGAGACCCTCCTGGGCGTGGCGCTGGCGAAGGTCGTGCCGGTCGAGTCCCTCGGCGTGCTCTACCTCGTCGGCCTGCTGCTGGTCACGTCTCTGTGGGGCCTGGCCATGGGGCTGGTGATGGCGGTGGCCAGCACCGTCGTCTTCGACTACTTCCTCATCCCGCCCGCGTGGACCCTGTGGCTCACCAAGAGCGAGGATCTGGCGATCCTCGGGATCTTCATCTCCCTGTCCCTGCTGGCGTGCGCGCTCGCCCGTGCGGCCCGGCTCCTGTCGGGCGAGATGGAGGCCCGCCAGGAGGCCGACCTGTCCGCCGAACTGGCCCGGCTGCTGCTGCGGGCACCCGACCTGAACGCGGCGCTCCCGGCCACCGCGCGGCGCCTGGCGGACGCCCTGACGCTGCCCTCGGCCTCGATCGACCTCGGCGACGTCCCCGCCGAGAACGGGGGACTGGCCTTCCCGCTGCGCGGTGAGGGCATCCGTGCCACGCTCCGCGTCCCCGGCGGCCTGCCCCGCCCCGTCACCCGGCGGCTGCAGGACCGGGTCGTCCCTTCCTTGGAGGTGCTGCTCGAAGCCGCGTGCGAACGCGAGCAGGTCGCCGGCGCCCTGCGGGCCAGCCGCGACGAACTCGCCCGGATCGCCGAGGAGCAGGCCGCGCTGCGGCGCCTGGCCACACTGGTGGCGCACGTGGCTCCGGAGAACGAGGTCTTCTCCGCCGTGGCACGTGAGATGGGGCAGATCCTCGGTGCGCGTCACACGCTGGTGGTCCGCTACGAGCCGGCCTGCGCCGCACTCAACGTCGGCGCCTGGTCCCCCTCCCCCGGCGACGACGTCAATCCGCCGCTGGGTTCGCGGTGGACGCTGGAAGAGGGAACCGTCACCGAGCTGGTGGCGCGTACCGGCGCGCCGGGCCGGATCAACGGGTACACCGGCCGGGGCCCGCTCTCCACCCAGCTGCGTGCGCGCGGCGTCGTCTCCGCCGTCGGCTGCCCGATCATCGTCGGCCGGTCGCTGTGGGGCGTGGTCGTCGTGTCCACCCGTTCGGCGGACCCGCTGCCGGAGGACACCGAGGTGCGCATGATGGAGTTCACCGAGCTCGCCGCCGCCGCCATCGCCAACGCCCAGAGCAACGCCGACCTCAAGGCCTCCCGCGCCCGCGTCGTCGCCGCCGCCGACGAGGCGCGCCGCCGCATCGAACGCGACCTGCACGACGGCACGCAGCAGCGGCTGGTCGCGCTCGGGCTTGAGCTGCGCGGGATCGAGGCCGCGGTCCCGCCGGAGTTCGCCGACGTCCGGCTCCAGGTGGCGCACACCGCCAAGGCTCTGGAAGAGGCCGTCGTCGAACTCCAGGAACTCTCCCGCGGCCTGCACCCCGCCATCCTCGCCAAGGGCGGCCTCGAACCGGCACTCATGGTCCTCGCCCGCCGCTCCCCCGTGGCCGTGGAACTGGACGTCTCCCTCGACGAGCGGCTCCCCGAGCCGTGCGAGATGACCGTCTACTACGTGGTCTCCGAGGCGCTCACCAACGCCACGAAGCACGCGTTCGCCTCAGTGGTCCGCGTCGCCGTCAGCGTCGGGAACGAGACGGTCCACCTGACCATCCGCGACGACGGCGTCGGCGGAGCCGACCCCTCACGCGGCTCCGGCCTCATCGGCCTCACCGACCGCGTCGAGGCCGTCGGTGGCACCATCTCCATCCTCAGCCCCAAAGGCGCCGGCACCACCCTGCTGGTGGAGATCCCCTGCGAATAACCGCCAGACGAGCACCATCCTCACCAGCGCGAACGCACACCGTCGGCGTTTGGCCGGCGGCGTTAAATGGTGTTATGCGGGCATCATTGCTGGCGGCGCTGGAGCGCCGGCCGCGGCCGCGACTGTGGCTGGGTTTCCTGGTGATGGCGCTGTGCCTCACCGTGGAGACTCTCGCCGGTGTCGGGCTGGCGAGAGTGGCGCCCGTGGACTCGCTCAGTCTGCTCTACCTCATCGGCCTGTTGTTGATCACGTCTCTGTGGGGCCTGGCCATGGGGCTCGTGATGGCCGTGGCCAGCGCCCTCGTCTTCGACTACTTCCTCCTCCCTCCGACATGGGAGCTGACGCTCGCCAAGGGCGAGGACCTGGTGGTCCTCGGGATCTTCCTGGTTCTCGCCCTGACGGTCTGCGCGCTCGCCCGTGCGGCCCGGCTTCTCCCGGGCGAGATGGAGGCCCGCCAGGAGGCCGACCTGTCCGCCGAGCTGGCCCGGCTGCTGCTGCGGGCACCCGACCTGAGCGTGGCCCTCCCGGCCACCGCTCGGCGCCTGGCGAGCGGCCTGAAGCTGCCCTCGGCCTCGATCGACCCAGGCGACCTCCCCGCCGAAGACGGAGGGCTGTCCTTCCCGCTGCGCGGTGACGGCATCCACGCCGCACTCCGCGTCCCCGGCGGCCTGCCCCGCCCCGTCACCCGGCGGCTGCGCGATCGGATCGTCCCCTCCCTGGGGATACTTCTCGAAGCCGCCTGCGAACGCGAACACGCCGCCGGCGCCCTGCGCGCCAGCCGCGACGAACTCGCCCGCAGCGTCGAGGAGCAGGCCGCGCTGCGGCGCCTGGCCACGCTGGTGGCGCATCACCCCCCGGCGACGGAGGTGTTCGACTCCGTCGCCGGCGAACTGGGCCGGCTCCTCGGCGTGCGCCACACGCTGGTGGTCCGTTACGAGCCGGACGGCACGGCGACCACCGTCGGCGACTGGCACGCCCGCGAGGATATTCGCCCCACCTTCCCGACCGGTTCACGCTGGACGCTGGAAGAGGGGAGCGTGACCGAGATGGTCGCGCGTACCGGCGCGCCGGCCCGGCTCAATGACTACGACGGCGAGGGCGCCCTCATCCGCCAGGTAGGGGCGCGGGGCGTCAGGTCCGCCGTCGGCTGCCCCATCGTCGTCGGCCGGTCCCTGTGGGGCATGCTCGCGGTCGCCTCCAGCACGCCGGAGCCGCTGCCGGAGGACACCGAGGTGCGCATGATGGAGTTCACCGAGCTCGCCGCCGCCGCCATCGCCAACGCCCAGAGCAACGCCGACCTCAAGGCCTCCCGCGCCCGCGTCGTCGCCGCCGCCGACGAGGCGCGCCGCCGCATCGAACGCGACCTGCACGACGGCACACAACAGCGCCTGGTCGCCCTGGGCCTCGAGATGCGCGGAGTCGAAGCCGCCATCCCACCCGAACTGCACGACGCCAGGCTCCGGATCGCCCACGCCGCCAAGGACCTGGACGAGGCCGTCGTCGAGCTCCAGGAGATGTCCCGCGGCCTGTACCCCGCCATCCTCGCCAAGGGCGGCCTCGAACCGGCACTCATGGTCCTCGCCCGCCGCTCCCCCGTGGCCGTCGAACTCGACGTCTCCCTCGACGAACGGCTCCCCCGGCAGTGCGAGATGACCGTCTACTACGTCGTCTCCGAAGCACTCACCAACACGGCCAAACACGCGTTCGCCTCGGCGGTCTGCGTCAGCCTCGCCGGCAGGAACAACACGATCCATCTGACCGTCCGCGACGACGGCGTCGGCGGAGCCGACCCCTCACGCGGCTCCGGCCTCATCGGCCTCACCGACCGCGTCGAGGCGATCGGCGGCACCATCTCCATCGTCAGCCCCAAAGGCGCCGGCACCACCGTCGTGGTCGAGATCCCCCTGGGGTGACTACCGGGTACGGGACATGCCGATGATCACGACCTTGCCGATCGGGCGGTCCTCGATCAGGTGGCGCAGCGCCTCGGCCGCCGCTTCCACCGGGTAGATCGAGTCGATGACGGGGTGGATCCGGCCCGCCGCCAGCAGGCCGGTGATGGTCGCCCAGGCGCGGCGCGACTGTGCCGCGGTGGCGTCCGGCAGCGAGAACCCGTGCAGGCTCGCGTGGCGCCGTACGACGTCGCCGACGGGCACGTGCGCGGCCGCACCGCCCGCCTCACCGACCAGGACGATCCGCCCGCCGGTCGCCAGCGCCGCCGCGATCTGCCCGGTCACGCCGCCGCCGACGCCGTCCACCGCCACGTCGATGCCGGCGGCGAACCCGTCGCCCAGCCCGTCGGGAAGCCGGTCGCGTTCGAGGTCGACCACGTCGATCCCGTGCGCCCACGGCGCCGCTCGTACGGCCTCGGCCTTCGCCGTGCTGCCGGTGCCGCCGGCCACGGCGGACGCGCCGAGCGCCCGCGCGAGCTGCACGGTCGCGTTGCCCACCCCGCCTCCGACGGCGGGAGCGAAGACGCGCTTGCCCGGACCGAACCGGCCCAGCCGCAGTGCGAGCACCGCCGTCAGGTACGCGACGGGGACCGTGGCCGCGACCTCGTCGGCGACGTTGACCGGGACCTCGGCGAGGTTCTGTTCGGGCACCACGGTGAGCTCGGCCATCGTGCCGGCCGGTCCGGCGAAGAACATCACCCGGGTGCCGGGTGTCCAGTGGCCGCCGGGGTCGGCGACGACGATGCCGGCGCCTTCCGCGCCGAGGGTGAGCGGGCCCGTGCCGGCGCCGGTCGCGGCCGTGTGGTCCCATCGCGTGACGCCCGCGGCGGTGACCTGGACGAGTACCTCACCGGCACCGGGTGTCGGATCCTCGATCCACTCCACCCGCAGGTCCGTCGTGTGCTCGGTGATCGGATACGCCCGCGCCGCCCTCACTGTCGCCCCCGGTCGGTCTCGCCCCCCATGCCGCTTTCGTCCCTATCCGTCACTCGACATACCCCTTGCGTGGATGCCGCACGCCTGGTCAGGGCCGGTACCCACCGGTATGACGGGTACCGGCCCTGATGTCGACGGTCAGGACGGGAGCGTCCACTGCTGGTTGGCGCTCCCGGCGCAGTCCCAGATCTGCAGCCGGGTGCCGTTGGCCGAGCTCGGCCCGGTGGCGTCCAGGCAGCGTCCGGACGCCGGGTTCACCAGCGAGCCGTTCGATCCCTTGGTCCACTGCTGGGCGCCGGTGCCGTTGCAGTCGTACAGCTGGATCTGCGTGCCGTTCGCGGTGCCGGCCGAGGTCACGTCCATGCACTTGCCCAGCGCCCGGATCGTGCCGTCCGAACCGACCGTCCACTGCTGCGCGGTCGTGCCGTTGCAGTCATACAGCTGCACCGCCGTACCGTTCGCGCTGCTCGCCGACGCGACGTCCACGCACTTGCCGCCGTATCCCTTGATCGGGCCGGTCGCGCCGCCGCCTCCGGTCGAGGACGTGGTGACGTGCACGTAGTCCACGACGAGCTGCGCCGGGAAGGGTGTCGAGCCGTCGGGGTCGCCGGGCCAGTAGCCGCCGACCGCGAGGTTCATGATGATGTAGAACGGGTGGTCGAACACCCACTTGTCACCGCCCAGGTCCGCCGGCGTACGGGTCTCGTACGGGGTGCCGTCCACCGACCAGGTGATGGTGTTCGGCGACCAGTCGATGGCGAAGGTGTGGAAGCCGTCGGCGAAGGCCTGCCCGCCGGGAAGGGTGTACCCGGCGCCGATGCCGCCGCTGCCGGAGTACCCCGGGCCGTGGATCGTGCCGTGGACGGTTCCCGGCTCGAACCCGACGTTCTCCATGACGTCGATCTCGCCGTTGCCCGGCCAGCCCTGGTTCCCGGTGCCGAGCAGCCAGAACGCGGGCCACATGCCCTGACCGCGCGGGATCTTCATCCGGGTCTCGAAGTGGCCGTACGCCTGGGTGAACGTCGAGGCCGTGTTCATCCTGGCCGAGGTGTACTGGCACGTGCCGTACCAGCACTGGTAGCCGGCCGGGTTCTCCTTCTTGGCGGTGATGACCAGGTGACCCTGGCCGTCGAGGGCGGCGTTGTTCGTGCCGCTCGTGTAGTACTCGCGCTCGTGGTTGTTGACGTTGTCGCCGGTCTCCAGGCGCCACTTGCCCTGGTCGACGCCGGAGCCGGCGGCGCCGTTGAAGTCGTCGGTGAACGTCGCCGCGGCCGGCGCGACGGCCCGCGGGGCACGGGCGGCCCCGGGGGTCGTCGCCGCCGTCGCGGCGCCACCGGACCCGGCGATCAGCGCGGCGGCGAGAGCGACCAGGCCGGCACGCCGACGGGTTGCGGTGCGCATGTTCGTTCCCTTCTCGTCGGTCCGGAGGCCGTCAGGACGGCAGGGTCCACTGCTGGTTGGCGGCGCCGGTGCAGGTCCAGATCTGCAGCCGGGTGCCGTTGGCCGAGCTGGGGCCGGTGGCGTCCAGGCACTTGCCGGACGCGGAGTTGACGAGGGAGCCGTTCGCACCCTTGCTCCACTGCTGGGCGCCGGTGCCGTTGCAGTCGTACAGCTGGATCTGCGTGCCGTTCGCCGTACCGGCCGCGGTCACGTCCATGCACTTCCCCAGCGCCCGGACCGTGCCGTCCGAACCGACCGTCCAGCTCTGCGCGTTCGTCCCGTTGCAGTCATACAGCTGCACCGCCGTACCGTTCGCACTGCTCGCCGACGCGACGTCCACGCACTTGCCGCCGTACCCGGTGATCTGGCCGGTCGCGCCGGAGCCGCCGCCACTGGAGCCGCCGGTGAGGGCGTTGAACGTACGGGCGAACTGGTACGCGCTCTGCGGTGTGCCGCTGCACGAGTCGGACAGCTGGCCGTTGGTCGCGCACGCCTTGTCGCGGCCGAGGGCCCAGTACGCCAGCAGCTGGATGCCGTGGCTCGCCGCGAAGCTCTCCAGCGTCGAGGCGTTGCCGGTGGTGAAGACCTCGCTGGTCGTGTCGTTCACCCCGATCATCGGGGTGTTGCCCTCCATCGCCCAGAGCTGGTCGGAGGACTTGCCGGTCCAGATCTGCCCGAGTTGGGTGTGCAGGCCGGTGGCGGCGTTGACCGCGGCCTGGCCCATGTCCATGGCCGAGCCGTAGTCCATCGTCATGATGTTCACGACGCTGACGTCGACGCCGCGGCTCTTGGCGTTGTTCAGCAGGCTGATGGCGTTGGACTCCAGGCCGCTCGGGTCGACCGGCAGCGTGTAGTCCACGGCCAGGTGGCGGCCGGCCGAGGCGTACTGCTGCTGGAGCGCGGCGAGCGCCTGGTTCCGCCGGTCGTTGGCGGTGGTGTCGTTCAGCGCCGACCCCTCGATGTCCAGGTCGATACGGGTCAGGTTGAGAGTGTCGATCACCCGCTTGTACTGGGCCTGGAGCGTCGACACCGAGGTGCAGGCCTGGCCCAGCTCGGTGCCGGACGCGCCGCCGAAGGAGACGATGACGTCGCCGCCGGAGGCCCGCAGGTTGTTGATCGCGGTCTGCCAGCCGCTGCTGTCGATGGAGGTGTCACCGTTCCAGGTGGCGGTGCAGCCGCCTCCGCCGATGACGAAGGCGAGCGTGTAGTACTTCAGGCCGGTGGCGGCCTGCGCGTTGGCCATCGCCGAGGTCGAGCCCCACGTCTCGACGTACGGGGCGGCGTAGTGGGCGGGGAAGCCCGGCCCGGGGTTGACGGCGGCGTGCGCCGCCTGGCCGGTGCCGAACAGGACGCTCGCGGCGGCGAGCGGGACCGTGGCGAGTGCCGTAAGGCGTCGCCGGAGCAGGCTGAACCGAGGTCGTGGCATGACTTCTCCTGGCGGGGTCGTACGGGCGGGGGTTACGGAGTGGTCCACTGCTGGTTGGCGGCGCCGGTGCAGTCCCAGATCTGCAGGCGCGTGCCGTTGGCCGAGCTCGGCCCGGTGGCGTCCAGGCACCGGCCCGACGCGGAGTTGACGAGCGAGCCGTTCGATCCCTTGGTCCACTGCTGGGCGCCGGTGCCGTTGCAGTCGTACAGCTGGATCTGCGTGCCGTTCGCGGTGCCGGCCGAGGTCACGTCCATGCACTTGCCCAGCGCCCGGATCGTGCCGTCCGAACCGACCGTCCACTGCTGCGCGATCGTGCCGTTGCAGTCATACAGCTGCACCGCCGTACCGTTCGCGCTGCTGCCCGAGGCGACGTCGACGCACTTGCCGCCGTAGCCGGTGATCTGACCGGTGCCGCCGCTGCCACCGCTCTGCGTGCCGCTCCAGGTGAACGTCGCGGTGGTCTTGGCCGGCAGGGAGTAGGTGAACGACTCGCCGCCCCAGTTGACCTTGAGCGACTGCGCGGAGCCGCCGTCGTTGTAGGCGATCAGGGCCTTCGAGCCGTCCGGGTTGCGCCACGCGACGTTCGGCACGGTGGAGTTGGCGGTGGAGTCGATGCGGTACGCGCCGGGCTTGACGAACTTCGTCAGGTGGCCCATGTCGTAGTACTCGATCGTGTAGTCGACCTGGCCGCTGCGGCTGTCGCCGTTGTGCACGGTGATCAGCCCGGTGCACGTGCCGCAGCCGCCGTTGTGCGGGCCCATGTTCTGATCCACCGCGAGCGACCACTTCACGACGCTCTTCCCCCAGCCGCGGGTGTAGTCGACGATGTTGTGCATGTCCTCCTGCTGCTGGTTGGAGATCCAGGTGCCGCCGGAGTGCTCGGTGTCGTAGGCGTCCACGTTCGGGTACTGGTCGTGCACCGTGGTCTGCTCGCCGACGTCGCCGCCGTAGCCGTGCCAGGCGATGCCGCCGAAGTTCGGGTCGTTCCGGATCGTGGAGTCGTCGACCTGCGGCGCGCCGTAGTTCGCGTAGGTGTCCCAGTTCCAGTCCAGGGCGAGGACCTTGGTGGACAGGCCGGCGGCGTGGAAGGCCGGCAGCAGGTTCGTCTTGGTGAAGTAGTCCAGGCCGGAGCCGTTCCAGCTCATCGACGGGTAGCCGGCGCAGCACGTCGGCTCGTTCTGCGCGGAGACGAAGTCGATCGGCACGCCCTGCGCCTGGTAGGCCTGGATGTACTTGACGAAGTACTGGGCGTACGCGCCGTAGTACTGGCTCTCCAGCCAGCCGGGCTGGTTGAAGGTGTCGTTGTCCTTCATCCAGGCCGGGGCGCTCCACGGCGTCCCCATGACCTTGAGCGACGGGTTGAGCTGTTTCGCCTGCTTGGTGAGCGGCAGGACGTCGGCCAGGTCGTGGGAGATCGAGAAGTGGCTCAGGCTCGGGTCGGTCTGGCCGGCCGGCATGTCGTCGTAGGAGTAGTTCCCGCGCGCCAGGTCGGACGCCCCCATGGGGTTGCGGAGGAAGTCCAGGCCGATGCCGCTGTTCGGGTCGAACAGCTTCTGCATCACCTGGGTGCGCGTGGTCGAGCTCAGTGCCCCGCTGCTGTTCATGAGCCAGGCGGCCGTGTCGGTGAACGACGCGCCGGCGCCGGTGAACTGCTGGTAGCGGGTGTTCTCGTTGACGGTGATGTTCTGCGCGCCGCTGCCACCGGTCCCGAACGCGATCGGCGTCTGCTGCTGCAGACCGCGCGTGACGTGGCGGCCGGCGGAGTCGTCGGTGGTGGTCAGCCAGATGTTGACGGCCTCGCCCGCGGCGTGCGCGGGGGACAGACCGCCGGTGAGGAGCGCGGCCACGAGGGCGAGGAGAGCGGAGGACGCGAGCAGCCGTACGGGCCGGCGGCCGGCGTGGCGGAGGTCTCTGGTCATGAATCCTCCTACGTGGGAGGGAACGACCACCGGGCTGGGCCTTTGATGCCTCGCTTCGCTGGGGCACGGCGGGGCTCGGCTTCCCGGTGGTGATGGCGGAGGTGGCGCTGTGCCCGTGGCGGCGGGCAGGCGCTCTCGCAGAAGGCGGCACGGTGCCTGTGGCGGCAGGCGCGGGGCCGTCGTGGAAGGCGTCGGACGGGGACGCTCGCGGCGGGCCGCGCGCGTGCCGGGCGGTCGCGGCGGCGCGACCGAGCGGCCTTCGGTGCGACATGGCAGGCGTCCCTTCGGCGGACAGGATCGACGCGGCGTCCCCCGAAGCCGTATTAATTAAGAAACCTTCTTTTCAGTGGATCTGACGGTAACGGCGCGGTCAAACCGTGTCAACACTTCGTCAGGAGAACCGGCCGCGGGATGGCGCGGCCTGCGGGATCACGGCCGCCCTTGACCACCACAGAGCAGAGAGATAAACACAGACGAAACCAACTCCGAAACGGGGATCGGGCACCATGTACGCCGAGGAGAGGCAGCAGGAGATCCTGCAGCGCACGCGTGACGCCGGGCGGGTCGACGTCGTCACCCTCGCCGAGGACTTCGGCGTCACGATGGAGACGATCCGGCGTGACCTGACGGTGCTGGAGCGCGCGGGTACGCTGCGCCGCGTCCACGGCGGCGCCATCCCGGTGGAGCGGCTCGGCTTCGAGCCGGCCCTCGCGGCGCGCGACGCCGTGATGACCTCGGAGAAGGAGCGCATCGCCAAGGCGGCGCTGGCCGAGCTGCCCGCCGACGGGTCGATCATCATCGACGCCGGGTCGACGACCGGCCGGCTGGTGCAGGTCCTGCCGAGCGACCGGGAGCTGACGGTGATCGTCAACTCGCCGCCGCTCGCCACCATCCTGGCCACCCGCTCCAACCTCAGCGTGATCATGCTGGGCGGGCGGGTGCGCGGGCGTACTCTCGCGACCGTCGACGACTGGGCCATGCGGCCGCTGTCGCGCCTGCGGGTCGACGTCGCGTTCATGGCCACCAACGGAATCTCCGCCGAGGTCGGGCTGACCACCCCCGACCCGGCCGAGGCCGCCATCAAGCAGTCGATGATCGAGGCCGCGCAGCGCACCGTCCTGCTCGTCGACCACACCAAGGTGGGCAACGACTATCTCGCCAAGTTCGCGTCGCTGTCCGACATCAGCGTTTTGATCACCGACACCGGTCTGGACAGCGGCCTGGCCGCCGAGCTGGCCGCCGCCGGTCCCGAGGTCGTCCGCGTCTGAACGCCGGATGAGTGGCCCCCGCCGCGCGCGGGAGGCCACTCACGGCCGGAGCCGTCAGGTCGTCGTGAGGACGGCGGCGCGGGCCTCGGCGGCGTCGTCGGTCTCCAGCGCGCGGGCGGCGAGGCGCTCGCAGTCGGCGAGGGTGTGCTCGGCCAGGCTCGCGCGTACGGCCGGCAGGGCACGCGGGCTCATGGACAGCTTGGTGATGCCGAGCCCGGCCAGCACCGGCGCGAGCAGCGGGTCGGCGGCCGCCTCCCCGCACACCCCGACGGACCGGCCCGACGCCTTCCCGGCCGCCGCGCACCGTCCGATCAGGTCGAGCAGCGCGGGCTGCCACGGGTCGAGCAGGTCCGCCAGCCCGCCGGCCTGCCGGTCCGCCGCGAGCGTGTACTGGCTCAGGTCGTTCGTGCCGATGCTGAGGAAGTCCACGACGTCGAGGAACCGCGCCGCGCGCAGGGCCGCCGCCGGTACCTCGATCATCACGCCCGCCGTGGCCAGGCCGTGGTCGCGGGCCCGCGCGGCGAACTCCCCGGCCTCCGCCCGGGTCGAGACCATCGGCGCCATCACCCAGACGTCGGCCGCGGTCCGCTCCGCGGCGATCGCGATCGCCTCCAGCTGGGTGGCGAGGATCTCCGGGCGGTCCCGCGCCACGCGCAGGCCGCGTACGCCGAGCGCGGGGTTGGGCTCATCGGGCAGGCCGAGGAACGGCAGCGGCTTGTCCGCACCCGCGTCCAGGGTCCGTACGACGATCGTGCCGCGCTCGAAGAGGGCGAACGCCTCGGTGTAGGCGGCCACCTGTTCTTCGAGGTCGGGCGCGTCGTGGCGGTCCAGGAACAGGAACTCGGTGCGGAACAGCCCGACGCCCGCGACGTCGGTCAGGTCCACGCCCGCGAGGTCGGCGGCCGAGCCGATGTTGAGCATCAGGTCGACCGGATGCCCGTCCGCGGTCCGTCCCGGGCCCTTGCCGCCCGCGAGCCGGGCGCGCTCCGCCTCGGCTCGCTCGCGTACGCGGGCCGCCTCTTCCTCGGTGACGCCGGCGCACACCTGGCCGGTGGTGCCGTCCACCGTCACCGTCTCCCCGTCGGCGACGTCGAGCGCGCCGGCGCAGCCGACCACGGCGGGCAGGCCGAGCGAGCGCGCCAGGATCGCGGTGTGGCTGGTCGGGCCGCCGCGCTCGGTCACCAGCGCGAGCACGCTCCGGGGGTCGAGCGTCGCCGTGTCGGCGGGCGCGAGATCGTCGGCGACCAGCACGAACGGGTGCCCGGGCGACGGCACGCCGGGCATGGGTACGCCCAGCGCCGCGGCGATCGCGCGGTGGGCGATGTCGTCCAGGTCGGCGGCGCGCTCGGCGAGGTAGCCGCCGAGCCCTTCGAGGGTGCGGCGGTGCTCGTCGAAGGTCTCGCGCAGGGCATGCGGCGCGTCCGCGCCGTCCTTGACCCGGGCGGTCACGCCGTCCAGGAGGGTGGGATCGGCGGCGATCATCGCCTGGGCGTCGAGGACGTCGCGGGCCGCGCCGGTCGCCGCCGCGGCCCGCTCGCGCAGCCGGCTCTCGGCGGCTCGCAGCGCGCCGGCCGCGACGGCGACCTCCCGCTCGGGGTCGGCGACGGCGCGCCGCTCCGGCAGCGACGGCGGCGGGCTCATCCGGGCGACCGGCCCGGCCGCGAGGCCCGGACTGACGCCGATGCCCCGCAGCGTGTCAGGCATCGCTCGTTTCCTCCGCGTCCAGGTCGCGGGCGAGCAGGGCCGCCAGGGCGTCGAGCGCGTCGTCGGCGCCCGGCCCGTCGGCCTCCAGGGTGACCTCCGTGCCGTGCCCGGCGCCCAGTGACAGGACGGCGAGCATGCTGGCGGCCGGTACGGCCTTGCCCTCCCCGACCCGGATCCGCACCGGGACGCCCTGCTCGGAGGCGGCCTTGACGAACAGCGCCGCGGGCCGGGCGTGCAGGCCCGTACGGGACGCGATGACCACGGTTCGCATCGACATGTGTCAGCTCCCGTCAGGGTTCGATGGTGACCTTGATGGCGGTACCGCGGGCCACGATGTCGATGCCCTCGAGCACGTCCGCGAGCGGCAGGCGGTGGGTGATGAGATCGGCCACGGGGACCGCGCCGGAGGCGATCAGCTCCAGGGCGCGGGCGTTGTGCGCCGGGCTGGAACCGTTCGCGCCGACGATGGTCAGCTCCCGGTAGTGGACGAGGTTGGAGTCGCAGGCGATGACCGGGTTGTCC
Organism: Actinoallomurus sp. CA-142502; assembly: GCF_050936355.1. Classification (NCBI taxonomy): domain Bacteria; kingdom Bacillati; phylum Actinomycetota; class Actinomycetes; order Streptosporangiales; family Thermomonosporaceae; genus Actinoallomurus; species Actinoallomurus sp. CA-142502. The sequence continues at coordinate 2,758,418 of NZ_JBNJMY010000001.1, read as the reverse complement.
TTGGGCAGCCCGCCGAAGAAGCTGATCCGGCCCTGCCGTGCGGCCATCTGCAGCGCCTGCTCCTGCGCGGCGCCGGAGGCGGCGGCGGTGATGATGGCGTCGGCGCCCCGCCCGTCCGTCAGCTTCATGACCTGGTCGACCAGGTCGGTGCCGTGGAGCGCGGCGTCCGGCTTCACCCGGTCGGCGGACATGGCGAGCCGGTCGGGGTTGATGTCGGCGAGGAACACGCGGGCGGCGCCACGGGCGCGCGCCAGGCGTACGTGCAGGCAGCCGATCGGCCCGGCGCCCATGATCACGACGTCGTCGCCCTCGCCGATGCGCGCGAGCTCCTGGCCGTTGAGCACGCAGGCGAGCGGCTCGGCCACCGACGCCTCGTCGAACCCGATGCCCTCGGGCAGCCGGTTGAGCCCGTCGACGGCGAGCACCTTGGCCGGCACGATGGTGTACTCGGCGAACCCGCCGTCGTAGTGGTACCCCATCGACTCCTGGTTCGGGCACACGGTCATCCGGCCGCGGCGGCACTCCTCACAGGTGCCGTCCGGGATCGCCGCGATGACCTGCACCCGGTCGCCGGGCTGCCAGCCGGTCACGCCCTCGCCCAGCTCGACCACCTCGCCGGCGATCTCGTGGCCCATGACCCGCGGCGGCCGGATGTGGTGGTGGCCGAACTTGGAGATCTTCACGTCGGTGCCGCAGGTCGAGCAGTTGCGCACCCGGATCTTGACGTCTCCGGGTCCGGGTGACGGCTCTGGCGCGTCCTCGACGCGGATGTCTCCGGGTGAGTAGAAGCGGGCGACCTTCACGCTGGTTCCTCTTCTCCGGCCGGCTGCAGCAGCCGGACCACTTCGTCGATGTCGTCGGTCTCGCGGAGGGCGCGCGCCCGGTCCGGGTCGAGCAGGATCTGGGCCAGCTCGGACAGCAGGCGTACGTGGCCGTCGCCGCGCGCGGCGATGCCGATGCACAGCACCACCCGCTCGTCGCCCCAGGCGACGCCGTCGGGGAAGCGGACGAAGGAGACCGCGTCGTGCCGTACGGAGTCCTTGCCGTTCAGGGTGCCGTGCGGGATCGCGACGCCCTCGCCGACGTACGTCGACACGGACCGCTCGCGCTCGAGCATCGTGTCGACGTACGACGGCTCGACGGCGCCGGCCACGACGAGCGCCTCCCCGCACTGGCGGATGGCGTCGTCACGACCGGTCGCCGCCGCGTCGAGCCGCACGGCACGGCGGTCGAGCAGTTCAGGCACTGATCTCTCCGCCGTTCTTGATCGCGCTCACGAGCTTGGTCACCGCGGGGTCGCCGAGGAAGACCTGGAACTTCACGATCGGCTTGTCGCCGGCGCCCGCCGCCGCGCGGTCGGCGAGACCCTGGTGGCAGACGACGACGTCGGCGTCGTCGGGGATCGAGTTGACCGGCGTGTGCTCGACCGTGACCGAGTACTTCCTCAGCTCCTTGCGCAGCTGGCTGGCGAGCATGACGCTGCTGCCCATACCGGCGTCGCAGGCGACAATGATCTTGTGGACGTCTTTGCCGTTCATCGTTGGATCACGCTCCGTGGGGTGCGGTCTCGGGGGCCGGGGCCTCGTCGGTCTTCGTCTCGTCGGTCGTGGTCTCCGCCGCGGGCGTCTCGCCCGCCGCGGCGTCGGGCTCCGGTTCGGACTCATCGTCCCCGTTGAGACGGCCGAAGCCGAGCAGGACCGAGCCGACCGCGAAGGAGACCGCCGCGGCGATCAGGACGCCGAGGAAGACCCCGAAGTAACCGCCTCGAGGGGTCTCGGCGGCGTAGGCGAAGATGCTGCCCGGGGACGGGGTGGCGACCAGACCGGCGTTAGTGATCATGAATGTACCGATGCCCGCCGCGCCGCCGGCCATGGAGGCGAGGATCAGACGCGGCTTCATCAGGATGTACGGGAAGTAGATCTCGTGGATGCCGCCCAGGAACTGGATGACCATCGCGGCCGGCACGCTCGGGCGCAGGTTGCGGGGGCCGAACAGCAGGTAGGCGGCCAGCACACCCAGGCCGGGGCCGGGGTTGGACTCGATCATGAACATGATCGACTTGCCGTGCTTGGCCGCCTCGGCGACACCCAGCGGGCCGAGGACGCCGTGGTTGACGGCGTTGTTGAGGAACAGCACCTTAGCCGGCTCGACCAGCACCGAGGCGAGCGGCAGCAGGTGGTGGTGGATCAGCCATTCGACGCCGTTGCCCGCGACGTCGGTCACGTGCGTGACGATCGGCTTGATCCCCCAGTTGCCGAACACCGCCGCCGCACCGCCGATGATGCCGGCGGTGAAGTTGTCCACCAGCATCTCGAACCCGGGCTTGGTGCGATCCTGGATGTAGCCGTCGACGAGCTTGAGCACGTACGCGGTGAGCGGCCCCATGACCATCGCGCCGAGGAACATCGGAATGCCCGCGCCCACCACGACCCCGATGGTGGCGACCGCGCCGACCACGGCACCGCGCTGGCCGTGCACCATCCGGCCGCCGGTGTAGCCGATCAGCACGGGCAACAGCACGTTGATGGTCGGGTCGACCAGGGCGCCGAACTCCTTGTTGGGCAGCCAGCCCGTCGGGATGAACAACGCGGTGATCAGACCCCAGGCGATGAAGGCCCCGATGTTCGGCATCACCATGCCGGCGAGATGCCCGCCGAGTCTCTGGATCTGGGCCTTGGGCCCTTGCCCGGTGATCTGTGGTGTGTACGGAGTGGCCATGAAGGGCCTCCCTTAGGGGGTGGGGGAATCTAGGCGATGAGTGATCGGCCGAGGTCCGGCCGCGCATGGATACGAACGATGTCGCGCCGGATGTCCTCCGGCCGCGGCATGCGGCTGGCGGGCAGGCGCACCGCGGCGGCCCCCCACGCCAGCCCTTCGGCGAGTGCCGCGCTCCCCCGAGCGCCCGCGGCCAGGAACCCGGCGAGCAGGGCGTCTCCGGCCCCGACCGTGCTCCTCGCCGCGGCGACCGGCGCCTCGCCGATGGTGACTCCGTCGTCCTCGACCAGTACGGCGCCGTCCGCACCGAGGCTGGCGAGCACGCTGCCCGCCCCGCGTTCGCGCAGGGCCTGGGCCGCCTCGACCGCATCGCCGACGCTGTCGACCGGATGGCCGACGGCCTCGGCGAGCTCCTCCCGGTTGGGCTTGATCAGCACCGGGGAGGCCTCGACCGCGGCCAGCAGCGCCGGGCCGCTCGCGTCGACGGCGACCTGCACGCCCGCCTGCGTGAAGAACTCACACATCTGGGCGTAGATCCCCGCGGGTACACCCGGGGGCAGACTGCCGCACGTCACGACCCAGCTCGCCGACTCGGTGGCGGCGAGCACCGCGTCGGCGACCGCCCCGAGCTCGGAACCGGACAACGGCTCTCCGGGCTCGTTCAGCTTGGTGACCATGCCGTCGGGCTCGGCGATCGTCACGTTGGACCGGGTGCGCCCCGCGACGGGGACCGCCCGCAGCGGGATCCCGTCGGCCTCCAGGAGCCGTACGAGCTGCTCACCGTCGGCGCCGCCCACGGGCAACACCGCGACGGAGGGCACCTGGTTGGCGAGCAGGGCGCGCGAGACGTTCACCCCCTTGCCGCCGGGGTCGAGCCGGGCCGAGGTCGCCCGCGTCATCGTGCCGCGAACGAGCCGCTCCACCTCGATGGTCCGGTCCAGGCTGGGGTTGAGCGTCAACGTGACGATCATGCGGCGCTCACGCCGCGCCGCGTCGCCCGATGTCTTGCCGGGGCGCACATCGTGTTGCTTCACCGCCGTTTCTTTTTGGTTTCCCTTTGTTTACGCCCATATGAGCCCGTACGTCAATAGGAAACGCCCGTGACCACACAATCGGACATGACTCTCGGGCTTCCGGGGCGAAGCGGAAGCCGACCGGACGCCCCGACGGCCCCGGGGCGGGCGTGCCCAGCGGGCCAATGGTGGGGCGAGCCCACCGGACGACGGGGAGGGGACCAGGCCTGATGGACGCCCCGACCAGGCCAGGCGGATGGCCGGCCGAGCCGGGAGGAGCCCACCGGACGAGGTAGGCGAACCGACCAGACGAGGTGGACGAGCCGACCGAGACGGACCGACCACCGAACCAGGTAGGCGAACCGGCCAGACGAGGTGGACGAGCCCACCGAGACGGACCGACCACCGAACCAGGTAGGCGAACCGGCCAGGCCAGGTGGACGAGCCCACCGAGACACACCAGCCCACCGAACCAGGCGGGCGAACCGGCCCCGGCCGGGATCGGGGGCGGCTCGCCGGGATCGGGGCGGCCGGTCGCCGGGCGTGGCGAGGGCGTTCAGGGGAGGATCGGGACCACGACGAGAGTGGTACCGCCCAGACGAAGCCTGTCTCCCTTCGCCAGCGGGGCGGCCGTGCACAGCCGGCCGTTGACGCGCACCCCGCGCAGGGAGCCCATGTCCTCGACCTGCCAGCCGTCCCCCTCCGGGATGAGCAGGGCATGCAGCGGGCTGGCATCCGGGTCGTGCAGCACCAGGTCGCAGTCACGGCGGGTGCCGATGACGAAGCGGTCGTGGAAGACCGACGTCACCCCGGCCAGCTGTACGGCAATCGCGGGCATCGGCTCATCTTGCGGACCCCGCCGGACACCGTCAACACCGAACGACCGTCTCGTGCCGACCACGCCTCCGGAGCGCAGGGCCACCGGACGGAGATCAGCGGCAGAGCAGCACGTCACCGAACCGCACGGCCCCCTGACGCCAGGAGACGAACCCGTCCGAACCAAGAGACCCCTCCGACCCGGCTACGGCTGCGCAGATCAGCGGCGGAGCAGGCCACACAGCACGTCACCGGGCGACGCACCGGACCGTTCTCACCACGCCAGACGACGAAACCGTCCAGCCGAAGGCGAAGAGCACCTTTCGCCCGAATACATAGCCGGGTCATCACCGAGGCCCAGCCCCACCCGGACAACAGCACCCACCGCAGGCCCAGGCCGCCCACCTCACCGGTGGGGCCGCCGCCACGCTGTAGAAACGCCACGCCACAGACTCAACCCTGCTGAAAGACCGTGATTTGATCGCTCTTTTATCGCGATTTCATCGGTCGTCGTTAGAGTCTTCCATCAATTGCCAGCGTTACATCTTTTGACTCGGAGGCGTCATTGTTCGGTAAGATCGTCATCGCGGCCGCGATTTCCCTTCCCGCCGCCATCGGCCTCGGGTCCGCGTCCGCCGGGAGCGCGGCGGCTTCGACGGCCGACCCGTGCGGATACGTGCCCGGCGCGCCCGCGATCCACAACTGCTTCTCCTATAACAGCTGGCTGTATATTTACTATGCCAACGGCGACGCCACGAAGGTATGCATCCCGGCCAACACCGATTATCCCGTACCAGGCGATGCCCGAAGCCTGTCACTCGGAGAGCCCTGTTAGTCAAGGAGAACCCGAGTGCCCGCCAACAAGCAATTGCTGCAGCCGTTCTGCATCGCCGATCCCATATTTTTCGACAGCCCGGAGCGGATACCGGACGAGGCGGAGCGTTTTCCGGCCGCGCGGAGAGCCGCCCCACCGGGCTGGCACCGGCACGAGCGTGGAGCGTGGGTGTTCCTCCGCCCCGGCGACTCGACACTTCCCGCGCAGGGTTGGAAGATTCACGTCTCGGCCGTGCCGTCCGACGCGGCGAAGGTGTGCGAGATCGTCTGGGACTACTGCGTCGGCCGGCGGATCGCCGTCAAGTTCCTGCGCAGCGAAAAGGCCGTCCTGGCCGTGAACGACAAGTACGCGGACCGGAGCAGCAGTGGGAAGGCGGTCACGCTGTACCCGGCCGACGACACCGAACTGGCCGCGGTGCTCACCGAACTCTCCGAGCTGCTGGCGGGCTTCCCGGGCCCCTACATCCTGAGTGACCTGCGGTACGGGAACGGGCCGCTCTACGTCCGCTACGGCGGCTTCATCGAACGGACATGTCCCGGAGACGACGGCGAGCCGGTGCCCGCCCTGGAAGGACCTGACGGCCGGCTGGTTCCGGATGAGCGCGCGTCGGTCTTCACCGTGCCTGACTGGGTAGCGGTCCCCGAGGTGCTACGACCCCATGTGGCGGCCTGGCAGTCGGACGGTGACGAGGACTTCCCCTTCCACGTCGAAGCCGCGCTACACCACTCCAACGGCGGCGGGGTGTATCTGGCGCGCGACACGCGCAGCGGTGAGCAGGTGGTGCTGCGCGAAGCCCGACCGCACGCCGGCCTCGACCGGGACAGGGTGGACGCGGTGACCCGGCTCGCCGCGGAACGCGGGGCTCTGGAGCGGCTGGCCGGGCTGGACTGCGTGCCGCGCCTCCTGGAGCACCGGGTCGCCTGGGAGCACCACTTCCTGGTGGAGGAGTACATCGAGGGCACGACGCTCCTCGACGCCATCCTCGTCCGCTACCCCGTGACGAACCGAGAGCCGACCGCCCAGGCTCTGGCCGGCTACACGGATTGGGCGCTGGACGTCGCCGACCGGCTCGAGCGCGCGGTGGAGGCCGTGCACGGACGCGGAATCCGCATCGGCGACCTGCATCCGGGCAACGTGATGGTGCGTCCGGACGGGCGCGTCGCGTTGATCGACTTCGAGCTCGCCACGGAGCTCGAGGACGACCGGGCGCCTGCGCTCGCCGCGCCCGGGTTCACGGCGCCCGCCCACCTGTCGGGCGCCGCCGCGGACCGGTACCTCGTCGAGTGCATCCGGCTGTTCCTGTTCCTGCCCGTGTACCTGCGAGGGGAGCGGGCGCCCGGCAGGCCGGCCGTTCTCGTCGACGCCGTACAGCGGCACTTCCCCGTACCGCCGGACTTCGGCGGGCACCTGCTCCGCACACTCCAGCCGACCACGATCCAGGCCGATCCGGTCGTCTCCCTGCTCACGGCCGAAGAGCCGGACTGGCCGGCCCTCCGTGACTCGCTGGTGGCGGGCATCCACGCCAGCGCCACCCCGCACCGGGAGGACCGGCTGTTCCCCGGCAGCCCGGTGCAGTTCGAACACGGGGGCTACGCCTTCGCGTACGGCGCGGCGGGGGTCCTCTACGCCCTGGACCGAGTGGGCGCCGAGGTTCCCGACGAGTACGTGGACTGGCTGATCCAGGCGACCCGGCGGGCCCGGACACCGCAGCCCGGCCTGTTCGACGGGCTGCACGGTGTCGCCGCGACCCTCCACCTGCTCGGTCGCCGGGAGGCGGCACTCGACGTCCTCGACCGCGCCCGGGAGCTGAGCCGTGACATGCCCGCACCGGGCTTGCTCGGCGGCTGGGCCGGTATCGGCCTGAACCTGCTGCACTTCGCCCGGGTCACCGGCGACTCGGAGTTGCGCGCCGCCGCGGTGCGGATCGCCGACGAGCTGGCCGGGCCGGTGGCCGCCGACGCGAACGGCGGCCGGACTCGACGGCCGGGGAAGGCCGGGCTGCTGACCGGGATGACGGGTGCCGCGCTGCTCTTCCTGCATCTGCACGAAGACACCGCCGATCCCACCTACCTGGATCTGGCCCGGTCCGTCCTGCTCCAGGAGATGAGCCGTGGCGAGCACCTGGACGACGGCACCTTCCAGCTGGGCGAAGGCGGAGGCCGCTATCGCCTCTATCTCGGCAGTGGCAGCGGAGGACTCGCGCTGGTGCTCCAGGAGTACCTCAAGCGCCGCGACGATCCCGAGATGGCGGCCGTCATCACCCGGGTGCGCCGGGGATGCTGGGCGCCCTTCGTGGTCCAACCTGGCCTGTTCGACGGCCGGGCGGGACTTCTGGCGGTGCTCGCCCAGCTCGGCGCGCCGGAGGACCGGCCGGCCGTCGACGCGCACATCCGGCGGCTGGCCTGGCACGCGGAGCCCTACGAGGGTCACCTGGCCTTTCCCGGCGACAAGCTGCTGCGCCTCTCGATGGACCTGGCCACCGGTTCCGCGGGCATCCTGCTCGCCCTCAACGCTGCGCTCGAGGGGACCTCAACGGTTCTGCCCTACCTCGATCCGCAGTCGGCCATCGCCCACACGTCATGAAAAGGAGGTGAAGGAGATGTCTAAGATCCTCAAGATGCAGGGCATGACCAGCGAGAAGGCCGCAGCGGACTTCTGCGTGTGCGTTTGGACGATCGTGTCGTCCTGGGCATAGCCCGACCCGGGTTGTTCCCCGCCGCCCCGGCGGGGAACAACCCCGCGCCGTACGGCCGCGGTGTCAGGGGCGGGGGATGTTGCGGAGGTTGGAGCGGGCGAGCTGCAGCATGCGGCCGACGCCGCCGTTGATCACCATCTTGCTCGCCGACAGCGCGAACCCCGTCAGCTGCTCCCCCGTGATGTGCGGTGGGATGGACAGCGCGGCCGGGTCGGTGACGACGTCCACGAGCGCCGGTCCGTCGTGCCGGAACGCCTCCCGCAGGGCCTCGCGCACGTCGCGTGGGTCCTCCACGCGAAGCCCGTGCCCTCCGGCCGCGCGGGCGATCGCCGCGTAGTCGGTGGCCGGGTAGCTCGTCCCGTACGGCGGCACGCCCGCGACCATCATCTCCAGGTCGACCATTGCCAGCGAGGAGTTGTCGAACAGCACGATCTTGACGGGCAGGCTCTGGCCGACCACCGTCAGCAGTTCGCCCATGAGCATCGACAGGCCACCGTCCCCCGACATCGCGACGACCTGCCGTCCCGGCGCGGCGCGTTGCGCGCCGATCGCCTGCGGCAGGGCGTTGGCCATCGAACCGTGGCTGAACGAGCCGATGACGCGCCGGCGGCCGTTCGGGGACAGGTAGCGCGCGGCCCACACGTTGCACATGCCCGTGTCCACGGTGAACACCGCGTCGTCGGCCGCCTCCTCGTCCAGCACCGACGCGACGTACTCCGGATGGATCGGAACGTGCCGTTCGACACCCCGCGTGTAGGCGGCGACGGCGCCCTCCAGGGCCTCCGCGTGCCGCTTCAGCATGCGGTCGAGGAAACGGCGGTCGGGTTTCTCGCGCACGAGGGGAAGCACGGCCCGCAGCGTCTCGCGGGCGTCGCCCCACACCGCCAGGTCCAGCCGGCACCGGCGGCCGAGGTGCTCGGGCCGCACGTCGACCTGGGCGATCCGCACGTCGTCGGGCAGGAACTTGTTGTACGGGAAGTCCGTGCCGAGCATGAGCAGCACGTCGGCCTCGTGCATCGCCTCGTACGCCGCGCCGTAGCCGAGCAGGCCGGACATGCCCACGTCGAACGGATTGTCGTACTGGATCCACTCCTTGCCGCGCAGCGCGTGGGCGACCGGTGCCTTGAGGCGTTCGGCCAGTGCCATCACCTCGTCGTGCGCCCCCGCCGTACCGCTGCCGCAGAACAGCGTGACCCGTCCGGCGTCGTCGATCATCCGGGTGAGTTCGGCGATCTTCTCGTCGGCCGGGCGGATCGCCGGGCGGTGGGTGACGAGGGAGAGCTGGGCGGCTCCCGCCGGGGCGTCCATCCCCGCGACGTCACCGGGCAGGCACACCACCGAGACGCCCGACCGCCCCACCGCGTGCTGGATCGCGGTCTGCAGGACGCGCGGCATCTGCCCGGGACTGGAGATCAGCTCGGAGTAGTGGCTGCACTCGGCGAACAGCCGGTCGGGGTGGGTCTCCTGGAAGTATCCGGTGCCGATCTCGCTGCCCGGGATGTGGGCGGCGATCGCCACCACCGGCGCCATGCTGCGGTGCGCGTCGTACAGGCCGTTGATCAGGTGCAGGTTGCCGGGCCCGGCGCTGCCGGCGCACGCCGCGAGACGGCCGGTGATCTGGGCCTCCGCGCCCGCGGCGAAGGCGCCGGCCTCCTCGTGCCGTACCTGGACCCAGTCGATGCCGGGCGTACGGCGGATGGCGTCGGTGACCGGGTTGAGGCTGTCGCCGACGATGCCGTACACGCGCTCGACCCCGGCGCGCACGAGGATGACGGCGACCTGATCGCCAATGCTCTGCCTGGCCATTCGTGAGTCCCCCTGCTCGGCGGCGGCCGCACCGACCTCATACCCGGGCGGTCACGGTCCGTATCGGGACGAACGGGCCGGCCAGAGGGGGATCCGGATGTTGAGCGTGGTGCCCGTGCCGCCCGGCCTCTCGCTCTCGATCGTGCCGCCGAGCGCCTCGACGCGGTCCTTCAGCCCGATGAGGCCCGAACCGCCGAGACCGGGGGTGGCTCCGCCGATCCCGTCGTCCTCCACGCCCAGGCTGATCGCGTCGTCGACGACGTCGAGCCGGACCCGTACGAGGGACACGGACGCGTGCTCGGTCGCGTTCGTCACCGCCTCCGCGACGATGTAGTAGACGGCCACCTCGACCTGATCGTCGAGGCGGCGGTCGAGGTTCAGCTCCAGCTCCACCGGCACCCCGGCCCGGCGGGCGAGGGCCTTGATGGCGGGGTGCAGGCCGCCCTTGGACAGGATCGCCGGGTGCAGGCCGCGGGAGATCTCCTGCAGATCCTCCAGCACGCCGGACAACCCCTCGACGGTCGTGGAGAGCCGCTCGCGCAGCACGTTCTCACCGTCGGGTACGGCCGTCTCCGCCGTCCGCAGTTCCAGCCCCAGGGACACCAGCCGCTGCTGGGCGCCGTCGTGCAGGTCGCGCTCGATCCGGCGGCGGGTCTCGTCGGAGGCGGCCACCAGCCGGGCACGGGCGGCGGTGAGCTTGGCGCGGCTCTCGGCGTTGACGATCGCGGTGCCGACCAGCTCGGTGTACTCGATCATGCGCGCCTCGACGCCCTCGGGCTGGGGTTCCTCCGCCGTGGTGAAGGCGATCATCACGCCCCACAGGCGGCCCTCGACCACGACGGGGCAGCCGGCCCCGGACCTGACCCCACGCGTCCGCGCCCAGACGCCGATGCCGCTGGTGGCACGCTGGTAGTCGGTCAGGCGGGCCGGGCGGCCGGTCCGCCGCACCGATGACTCCAGGCTCCGGCCCTCCAGCGACCAGCTCGAACCGACCTGCGGTGCGGCCTCGGCACGCTCCTCCGACTTCCAGGAACCGACCACCGTCGCCATCCGGTCGGGCTCGAAGCGGCTGATCACGACGAAGTCCGCGCCCAGGATGCGGCCCAGCTCGGCGGCGACCGTCTCGAACACCTCGTACGGGGAGGCCGCCCGCGCCACGAGTGTGGCCACGCGGCGCAGCGCCGCCTGCTCCTCGGCGATCCGGCGGAGCCTGCGGTGGCTCGTCTCCAGCGAGCGCGCCATCGTGTTGAACGCGCGCTCGAGCAGGCCGATCTCGCCCAGCGAGGTCTCGGGCATGCGGACGCCCAGCTCTCCGCGGGCCAGGTCGGCCGCCATGATCGACGCGCGGCGCACCGGCCGTACGAGGGCGCGCGTCAGGTAGGCGGTGAAGAGGAGGACCAGCGCGATCGAGCTCACCGCCGCCGCGCCCGCCATGGCCATGGCACGTCGCGACGCCTTCATCGAACGCTGTTCGTAACGGGTGGCGAGCGAGCGCTGGACGGTCACGAATCGGTCGAAGTCGGAGCGCAGGGCGGCGACCCGCCGTTGCCCCTCCGCGACCGCCGGGGCGGGGCGCAGGCCCGGCTGCCGCCCCTCCTGGATCGCGGTCACGAGCGGGACCGAGAAGTCCTCGAGGTAGGACGTCGCGGCGCGCACGATCGCGTCGGCGCGTCCGGCCTGGCCGGCGTCGACCGTGGCGGCCAGGCGCCGGAACTCCGCCGCCTGGGCGGGAAGGGCGGCGCGGGCGGCCGTCCAGGGCTTCAGGAAGACCTCGTCGCGGGTGATCTGATAGCCACGCGCGCCGGACTGCAGCTCCACGACGAGCCGGTCGAGGCGGTCCGAGGCGGCGAGCACCTCCTCGGACCGGCCCGACAGCGTCGCCGCGTGGCGTAGCCCGACGATCGCCCCGGCGAGGATCACGAACGTCACGGCCATCAGCAACGCGAACAGCGTGGTCGCGATGATCATCCGCCGGCTCAGGCCCCGTGGAGTGACGACCCTCGACGGCGGGAACGCCCATCCGGTCACTGCTCATCCTCTCGACCAGCGAATACTGGCCGATAATGAGATTAGGGTTGGTGTGGAATCACTCTACGTGCGGAGGAGAGTGATGGTCGAACGTAAGGCGCGGATCGCCCTGGCCGAGGACGACGTACTGCTCCGCGCGGGACTCGCGAGTCTCCTCGAACGGTCGGGGTTCGAGATCGTCGCGCAGGCGGGCGACGGCGAGGAGCTCATCGCCGCCGTGCGCGAACACCGGCCCGACGTCGCCATCGTCGACATTCGCATGCCTCCGGCGTATGAGACCGAGGGGCTGGACGCCGCCCAGGTGATCCGCCGGGAGTTCCCCGCGATCGGGATCCTCCTGCTGTCGGCGCACGTCGAGGTCGACCAGGCGACGGAGCTGCTCGCCGCCGGGCAGCGGGTCGGCTACCTGCTGAAAAGCCGGGTCACGGAGGTCCGTGAGTTCATCGAGACGGTCGAGCGGATCGCCCAGGGCGGCTCCGTGGTGGACCCGGGGCTGGTCCAGGAGCTCCTCACCGCCCGCCACAAGGACGACCCTTTGGAGGGCCTGACCGAACGCGAGCGGGAAGTGCTCGCTCTGATGGCCGAGGGCCGTTCGAACGCCGGCATCGCCAACCGCCTGTGGATCACCGAGGGCACGGTGGAGAAGCACGTGCGCAGCATCCTGGCGCGGATGCAGCTGCCGGAGACCGAAGACGATCACAGACGGGTGCTCGCCGTGATCACCTTCCTGGACAACCGCTGATCGACACGCTCCGTGACGCGTTTCGGCTAGGAATCGGTGGGGGCCCGGTCGATCTCGCCGATCAGCTTGCGGATCGCCGGGCCGGACAGCTCCGACTTGGGCAGGAAGCCGAGGGCCGCACTGCCGGCGACGATGTCCGCGAAGTCGTCCGCCGGATAGGTGGAGATCAGGATCACGATCGGCTTGGCGGGCGATTCGTCGATGAGCAGGCCGGCGAGCTCGACGCCGCACTCCTCACCGAGGCAGACGTCGACGAGGGCCACGCTGGGACGGAGTTCGCCGATCTTCTCGAGCGCCTCCTGGCCGTCTGACGCGACGCCGACGACGTCGATGCCGTCACGCTCGAGAACGCCGCGGGCGGTCTCGAGGAAACGGTCGTTGTCGTCAACGATCAGACAGCGCATGTCCATGGCCCCAGTCTGGCGAATCACTGGTCGAATACGCATTGCCGCTAACCGGAATATAGGTCCTCCCACTGCCCGGACGCCACTGTCCGGCCCGTGAAAGCCCAGGTCGGACGGGTGTCCAGCCGCGCCGGGACGGCCGTATACCGGCTAGCAGGGGGGTGGGCACTGGCGCTGGCAGGACAGGCGAATGGTGGCTGGCCGCGCAGACACGACGCGCCGTAGGCGCGATTGTGGAGGCATAACCCCAACCGAGCCGTGAGAGGAGAGGACGTCATGTGCCAGCACTGGCCGCAGTGCCCCGAAGCGACTGCCGAGGACCACACCGCCGCACGCGTCATCTCCGCGCATCCGGAGCAGGGCTGGAGTCTGCTCTGCAACGGTGTCGTGGTCTTCGACGACACCGGCGAGCTGTCCCCGGACGGGCACACCGTGTCGCCCCACCGGGCGCGTCCGCTGACGCTCGCCGCCTGAGACCCAACAGCCACAGAACGAGCCCACAGAACGAGCAAAGGACCGACCCATGCGCCGCATCCGCACCCAGGTCAGACGGCCGCGCGGCACCACGCTCCCCGAGCTCGACCTTCGCGCCCCGTCCGGTCGCCCGCTCCCCTACTGAGCGGCCGGCCCCCGACCGAGCCCCTGCACCCCCGCCCGACGGCCGTCCCCAAGGCCGAACGGCCCGCCGTACGGTCTGGCGACGCCGGCCCCTGTCGACCAGGCCGTACGGCCGGCTCTCCCTCCCCCACCCCGCGCGGCGGCGGCAGGTTGCCCGTCAGGAGTCATCGGGCAACTCGCCGCCGTACCAGCGCTCGATGAGCTGCCGGGCGATCGAGATCCGGCCCGGCAGCCCCAGCCGCCCCGACTCGGTGGCGGCTCGCAGCTCTGACCGGGTGAACCAGCGGGCGCTCTTGATCTCCTCGCCGTCCACGCGCAGGTCCTGACCGTCGTACGCGCGGGCGAAGAACCCCAGCATGAGGCTGCGAGGCAGGGGCCACGGCTGGCTCCCGAGGTAGCGGCAGTCGTGCACCGCGATCCCCACCTCCTCGCGGACCTCACGTGCCACGGCCTGCTCCAGCGACTCTCCCGGCTCGACGAACCCGGCCAGGACCGACATCCGTTGCGCCGGCCACTTGTGGCTGCTCGCCAGCAGCATCCGCTCGTCGTCGTGGACCAGCATGATCACGGCCGGGTCCGTACGGGGGAAGTGCTCCGAGCCGTCCACCGTGCAGACCCGGGTGTGCCCCGCGGACGCCGGCTCCGTGAGCGCGCCGCAGCGCGGGCAGTGCGTGTGGGTCTCGTGCCAGTTCTGCAGGGCGACGGCCTGGGTGAGCAGGCCGGCGTCGCGGTCGCTGAGCCGCGCGCCGACCGCGCGCAGGCCGGCCGGCTCGGTGCCCTCGATCGCGGGCAGCGGGGCCGACACCGCGAAGTAGGCCGTCTCGTCGCCGTCGACGCCCAGCAGGTAGCGCTCGCCCTCGGGCGCCTGCTCCGGCGGGAGGAACACCAGCGCGGGCTCGGGCCGTACGAGCGTCTTGCCCCGCTCGACCACCATCACCCGGCTGCGGGGATCCGCCCACGTCCTGGCGAGCCAGGCGTCGTCACGACGGCGCTCGGCGACGCGGTCGAGCGCGCCGCGGGCGAGCGCCAGCCACCCCAGCGTCCCCTCGATCACGAGCCCTCCTGGCCGCGGGCGAACTCGTCCCAGAGGTAGGCGGCGGCCTCCGCGCCCTTGAGCAGCAAGGGCTTTTCCACCTTCTCGTTGGGCGCGTGGATCTGGTCCTCGTCCAGGCCGACCGCGATGAACACCAGCGGCGCCTCCAGGATGTCGGCGAGGTCGGCCTCGGGGCCGCTGCCGCCTTCCCGGGTGAACAGGACCTCCGTGCCGAACGCGCGCTCCATCGCCCGCCGAGCCGCCCGCACGCCCACGGAGTCGATCGGCGAGAAGCACGGGCGCACGCCGCTGCTGGGGAACCTCACGCGCGCCTCGACGCCGGGCGGGGTGTGCTCGTCGACATAGGCCGCGAACGCCTCCTGCACCGCCCGCGGGTCCTGCCCCGCGACCAGCCGGAACGACACCTTGGCGTGCGCCTCACGCGGCACGATCGTCTTGCCGCCCGGCCCGGTGTGGCCGCCCCACATGCCGTTGACCTCGGCGGTGGGCCGCGCCCAGACGCGCTCCAGCGTGGTGAAGCCCTCCTCGCCGAAGGCCGCCCGGCTGCCGCCGGCCGTCTCCAGCCACGCGGCCTCGTCGAACGGCAGCCGCGCGAACAGCTCCCGTTCTTCGTCCGTGAGCTCGACGACGCCGTCGTAGAAGCCCTTGAGCGTGACGCGGTTCTGCTCGTCGTGCAGGCCCGCGAGCAGCGACGCCATCGCGTGCAGCGGGTTGGGCACCGCCCCGCCGAACGAACCGGAGTGCAGGTCGATGGACGGCCCGTGCAGCGAGACCTCCGCCTCGGTGAGGCCCCGCATGCCGGTGCACAGGGACGGCACGTCGGCGGCCCACATGGTCGTGTCGCTGATCACGATGGCGTCGCAGGCGAGCCGGTCGCGGCGGTCGCGCAGGAGCTGGGGGAAGTGCGGCGAGCCGGACTCCTCCTCGCCCTCGACCAGCATCTTGATCGTGACCGGGGGCGCGGTGGCGCCGCTCGCGGCCAGGTTCGCCTTCAGCCCGAGCGTGTGGAAGAACACCTGCCCCTTGTCGTCGGACGCGCCGCGGCCGATGATCCGATCGCCCCGCTCGATCGGGTCGAACGGCGCGGTCTCCCACTCGTCCAGCGGCTCGACCGGCTGCACGTCGTGGTGGCCGTACACGACGACGGTGGGCGCGTCCGGGTCGGCGGCGGGCCACTCGGCGAACACGGCCGGCAGGCCGGGGGCGTCCTGGGTGCCGGTCTCCCAGATCTCCACGAGAGGGAACCCGGTCTCGCGCAGGTGCGCCTGGAGCCATTCCGCGGAGCGGCGTACGTCACCGCGGCGCGCGGGGTCACCGGAGATCGACGGGATGGCGAGCCAGTCCTTCAGCGCCGTGAAGAAACCGCTCGCGTTGGCCTCGATGTACTCGCGTACGTCCATTTAACCGCTTCCTTGCAGGTGCGACGTCTTCTGGCACTCTAATGCCGTGACCGTCTTCATCGACCGCCCCCTGTGGCCCGCCCGCGGGCGGTTGTGGTCCCACATGGTCAGCGACACGTCGTTCGCCGAACTGCACGAGTTCGCCGCGCGGCTCGGGATGCCACCCCGCGCCTTCGAGCGCGACCACTACGACGTGCCCGCCGACCTGTACGAACCGGCGCTGCGGCTGGGCGCGGAGCCGATCGGGTCGCAGGAGCTGGTGGCCCGGCTCATCCGGGCGGGGTTGCGCCGCCGGAAGTACTCCCCAGGAGCATGAGCTCGGTCTCGACGTTGTGCCGTGCGGCGGCGTCCCAGCGCTCGCGCGCGGGCGCGGTGCGGTACAGCGCGGGCAGGGCGAGCAGGGCGCGCAGGATCTCCGCGCGGCCGGCGCGGAACGCCTCGTCCGGCACCGCGGCGTACTCCTCGCGGACGGCGGCGGCGTACGCCGCGTAGCGGTCCGGCGGCGCGGCGAGGACGGCCAGGTCGGCGTCGCACAGCACCGCGCCGTCGCGGTCGCCCTCCGCCGGGTCGTGGGTCGCGGTGAGCCGGACGAGACGGGCGACCTCGGCGACCGTCGCGGCGGGCAGGTCGGTGTCGGCGAGCATCCGCTCGGCCAGTACGGCGCTGCGCTCCTCGTTGTCGCCGCGCATCGGGTCGTACACCGCGTCGTGGAACCAGGCCGCCAGGCGCACCGTGTCGGCGTCGGCGGCCTCGCCGGCCAGTTCGTCGACGTGGTCGAGCACCTCGGCGAGGTGCTCGGTGGTGTGGTAGCGGCGGTGCGGCTCCGCGTAGCGCCGCAGCAGCTCGGCGCCGAGCGCCTCCGGGCCCGGCCAGCGCCGCAGCAGGTCCATCAGGAGGCGCGGGCGGTCCAGCGCCCGCCGGTCCGCTCGATGGTGATCGGATGGTCGAAGCAGGCGCTGATCAGCCCGGTGGTCAGCACGTCGTCGGCGGCGCCGGAGGCGAGCACCCGGCCCTGCCGGAGCAGGATCGCGTGGGTGGTGCTGGCCGGCAGCTCCTCCAGGTGATGGGTGACCAGCACGGTGGTCAGCGACGGCTGGGCGCGGCGGAGCTGGTCGATCGAGCTGAGCAGCCATTCGCGGGCCGCGACGTCGAGCCCGGTGGCCGGCTCGTCGAGCAGGAGCAGCCGGGGGCGCGGCATGAGCGCGCGGGCGATCAGCGCCCGGCCGCGCTCGCCGTGCGACAGCGTCGGCCAGCGGGCGTCGCGGTGGGAGTCGAGCCCGAGCAGCTCGATCAGCTCCTCGGCGCGGTCGAGGTCCTCCGGCTCGGGCTTCCAGTGCGGGACCAGCTCGATGCTGCCGGTCATCCCGGTGAGCACGATCTCGTGCACCGTGCGGGCGGACCGCAGCGGGTGGTGCGGGTTGACGTGCCCGATGTGGGCGCGCAACTCGCGTACGTCCACCCGGCCGAGCCGCCGGCCGAGCACGTCGACCGACCCGCTCGTCGGATGCTGGTACGCGCCGAGCAGGCTGAGCAGCGTGGACTTGCCGGCGCCGTTGGCGCCGAGGAGGGCCCAGTGCTCCCCCTCTCGCACGGTCAGGGAGACCTCGTCGAGCAGGGCCCGGCGGTCCCGTACGAACCGGACGTCGTCGGTCTGCAGCACGGTCGGTTTGTCAGCGCTCATCGCCTGGCAGGTTATCCGAGACACGCGCGGCCTCCGTTGTTGCGTACCGCCGTGGGCGCGCGCCACTATGGTCACCCTGAGCTTAGGTAAGCCTTACCTCACTCCATATCACGAACCCGGGGGACCCGTGCGGCTCTACATCGTGGCCGGCAAGCAGACCGACTCGGTGACCCACGGGTTCCTCCCGGCCGCCGCCGCGCTGGGCCTGGACGTCACCCTGCTGACCGACCGCGAGTGGCCGGTGGAGACCCTGCGCTGCGACGTCACCGACTTCCGTTCGATCGTCGCCGCCGTCGCCCGCAGCGGCGAGCCCGCGGCGATCTTCTCCAACAGCGACCACCTGCAGACGCCGGCGGCGCTGGCCGCGGAGTTCTTCGGCCTGCCGGCCAAGGACTGGCGCGCCACGCTGCGCGCCAAGAACAAGGCGCTCACGCGGCGCGCCCTCGGCGGGGTGTACGCCGTCGAGCTGTGGCCCGGGGAGGGGCCGCCCGGCGACGCGCCCTACCCGCTCGTGGTCAAGCCTCGCGAGGGCGTGGCCAGCGAGGACGTCTTCCTCGTGGGCGACGCGGACGAGCTGAAGGCCCGGTGCGCGGAGATCTGGGCCCGGCGGCCCGAGGCGCTCCTCGCCGAGGAGTACCTCCCCGGCACGCTGCACACCCTGGAGACGCTGAACGGCCGGGTCCTCGGCGGGTTCCGCACGACGGTCTCGCCCCCGCCGCACTTCGTCGAGGAGCGCCTCGACTGGACGACGCCGCCCTGCGCCGGCGAGGTGCTGGCCGCGCTGCGCACACTGGGCGTCGGCCTCGGCGCCTGCCACACCGAGTACGTCGTGCACGAGGGCCGCGCCCGCGTCGTCGAGGTGAACTACCGGATCATCGGCGACCACTGCGACTTCCTGCTCGGCGACCTGCTCGGCGTGCCGATCTTCGAATGGGTACTGCGCGCCCACCTGGGCGAGCCGGTGCCGCCCGTACCGGCCGCCGGCGGGCACGCCGCGGTCGACTCCGTGATCGCGGACCGGCCCGGCACGCTGGTCTCCGCGCCGGAGCGCCAGGAACACGAGGACGGCGGCGTGCGGCTCGCCTACTGGCCGGTCCGCGCCCTCGGGGACCTGATCGAGCCGACCCGCACCAACCGCGACTACCTCGGCATGATCCGCGCGCTCGGCCCGGACGCCGCCGCGGTCGACGCGGCGATCCGCGCGTTCCGCGAGCGGCACGCCTGGGAGATCGTCCCTTGACCGGCGAGACCGCCACGCCCGTACGCTCCCGCGAACGTGAGGTCTACCTCGCCGCCCGCGTGCTCGACGCGCTCCTGCGCGAGGACTACGGCCGGATGTCGCGGCACGTCGCGGACGGGCGGCTGACGCTGCCGGGCGGGCGCGCCGTCGCGCTGACGCGCGAGCGGGCCGGCACGGGCCGCCACCCCGGCTTCCTGGCCGAGCGCGTGGTCGACGACGACGCGCTCACCCTCGACGAGGTGATCGCGGCCACCCGCGCGCTCGCCGACCCCCGCGACGACGTCGCCGCCTTCGAACGCGAGTGCCGTGAGGCGCTGCGCGCGCTCCGCCTGTACGACGCGGTACGGCCGCGCCCCGGCGGCGTGACCCGCTACGAGGCGCTCGCGGCCGCCCTCGACCACCCGGTCTACCCGACCGCGCGGTGCCGCCTCGGCCTGGAGGAGCGCGACCTGCTCGCCTACGCGCCGGAGTTCGGCCCGTCGTTCCGGCTCTGCTGGACCGCCGTGCCGGGGTCCACCTGCCGTGGCGTGCGCCCGGACTGGTGGCCCGCGGCCGCCGACCTCGGCCTGCCGGACGGCACCGACGTGTTCCCCGTGCACCCGCTCACGGCCCGGCTGCTGCCGACCGTGCCCGGCCCCGCGGTGACCGTACGGCCCACGCTGTCCATGCGGACGGTGGCCGTCGGGCCGCGCGAGCAGCTCAAGCTGCCGCTGCCGACGAGCACGCTCGGCCTGCGCAACCGCCGGGTGATCATGCCGGGCACGCTCTCCGACGGCGCCCTGGTCGAACGCGTGCTCCGCGCCGTCGCCGAGCGCGAGAACGCGCCCGTCCTCCTGGCCGACGAACAGACCTACGGGCACGCCGACGACCCGCTCCGCGGTTACCTGCTGCGGCGCATGCCGGCCGACGGCGTGCCGGTCGCGGCCCTGCTCGCCCGCACGCCGGAGGGCCCCTACGTCATCGAGGAACTGGCCGGGGACGTGGCCGCCTTCTTCGGCGACTACCTCCACGCGCTGTTCCGCTGGAACGTCCCGCTGCTGACGCGGTACGGCATCGCGCTGGAGGCGCACCAGCAGAACGTCTCGATCGTCCCCGGCCCGCCGATGCGGCTGATGATCAAGGACAACGACGGGGCGCTCATCGACCTGCGGCGGCTCGGCGACGCGCTCGGCCGGGCGCCGGAGCCCGGGGAGTTCGCCGACCCCCGGCTGCCGACCACCGATCCGGAGGCCCTGGCCAAGGTCTTCGTCACGATCACCGTGCACCTGTGCGCGGGCGCGCTCGCGTTCGGCCTCGCCGAACGCGGCCTGCTGCCCCTCGCCACGGGCCTGGAGCTGATCCGCGACCGTCTCGACGCGGCGCTCACCGCGCACGACCCCACCGGTTTCCTGCGCGCCCGGACTCTCGACGCCGACCGGCTGCCCGGCAAGGCCATGGTCACCGCCGGCACGCTCGTCGGCAAGGACCGTACCGGCGCCGAGGACATCAACAAGCACTACGGCCCGTCCGGGCCGAATTACCTGACGAACTATCCGAAGAGGTCCGCGTCTTGACGTCGCTCGCCCACGCCGTCCCCCTCCGGCCGGTGCCCGCCCCGCCGTCCCCGCGCGCCGACGCCGGTGAGATCACCGCGCTCGCCCTGCTCAACTGCGCGGTACGCGAGCTGTGCGCGCCGGAACGCCAGATCTGGCCGGCCCACCCGTACCTCGTCGTGCGGCTCCCCCGCGTCGGCGCGATGCTGCGGGCACGGCTGCTGCGGCCGCAGGTGATGACCCCGCGCCTCGCCGCGCCGGTCGAGGAACTGCGCGACGGCTGGGTGCCGCTCGGCTGGCAGCGGCTCGCCGAACTGGTCGCCGGCGAGCTGGAACTGACGACCGGAGAGGCCAATCCGGAGTTCACCGAGCAGGTCACGGCGAGCCACGACGCCGTCCAGACCATGATCGGCGAAGGGCGGCCGCCGGAGCCCGACCCGTACCTCGACTCGGAGCAGGCCCTGATCGCCGGGCACCGGTTCCACCCCTCGCCCAAGGCCCGGCAGGGCGCGGACTGGCCGTCCTACGCCCCCGAGACCGGCCGCCGCTTCCCGCTGCACTGGCTCGCGGTGCGCGAGGACGCGATCGCCGAGGAGGGCGACGTCACCCTGCTGGACCGGCTCGGCCCGCCGGTGCGCGCCGGCTACCGCGCGCTGCCCGCGCATCCCTGGCAGCTCGCGCTGCTCGCGCCCGCCTCGGACGCGATCATCGACCTGGGCCCGTACGGGCCGGAGGCCGCGCCGACCTCCTCGGTGCGCACGGTCTACGTGCCCGACGCGTTCCTGAAGTTCAGCCTCGACGTGCGCATCACCAACTGCGTGCGCAAGAACGCCTGGTACGAGCTGCCCGGCGCGGTCGCGCTGACCCGCGCGCTGCGGCCGGTCTTCGACGGGCTGCCGGCCGGGCTGCTCGGCGAGCCCGGATACCGCACGGTCTCGGTCGGCGACCCGCGGCTGCACGAGGGGCTCGGCGTCATCGTCCGCGAGGGCGTCCGCGGCTTCGCGGGCACGCCGCTGCTCGCCGCCGCCATCGCCGACCCGTACGCCCGCAGCGGCGCGGCCGTCGCCCGGCTGCTCACCGGCTCCTCCCCCGAGCACCTGCTGGCCTGGTGGGACGCCTACGTCCGCCACGTCGCCCCGCCGGTGCTGCGCGCCTACCTCGACCACGGCGTCGTCCTCGAACCCCACCTGCAGAACGTCCTGGTCGCCGTGGACGGCGACGGCATGCCCGCCCAGGCGATCTTTCGCGACCTGGAGGGCACCAAGCTGCTGCGCGAGCCGTGGGCGTCCTTCCTCGACGAGCTGCCCGGCCCGGTGGCGCGCGCCATGACCTACGACCCCGAGCGCGGCTGGGACCGCGTGGTGTACTGCCTGTTCGTCAACCACCTCGCCGAGGTCGCCGCGGCCGTCGCGGACCTGTGCCCGGCGCTGGAGCGCGAGCTGTGGCGGCTGGCCCGCCACCACGTCGCCCGGTGCGCCGAGGAGGCGCCGGCCGTGCCCGGCGGCGCGGCGCGGCTGCGCGCCCTGCTCGCGGGCGTGCCGCTGCCCGCCAAGGCCAACCTGCGCACGCGCTGGGCCCGTGACCCCGACCGCGCCGCGCCCTATGTCGCCGTGCCCAACCCGCTCGCCGACCTCGCCGTGAGCCCGTGATGCTCCCCGGCGCCGTACGGGAACGGGCCCTGTCGGCCGCGCCGCCCGCCTACGTCTACGACCTCGCCGGCCTGGGCGCGCACGCCGCGGCGATCCGCGAGGCGGTCCCCGCGGAGCTGTACTACGCGGCCAAGGCCAACCCCGACGCGCGGATCCTCGCGGCGCTCGCGCCGCACGTCGACGGGGTCGAGGTTTCCTCGGGCGGCGAACTGGCCCACGTGCGCGCGGCGCTGCCAGGGGCCCGCCTGGCGTTCGGCGGGCCGGGCAAGACCGAGGAGGAGCTGGCCGCGGCGTTCGCCGAACCCGCGCCCGTGCACCGGATCCACGTCGAGTCGCCGCTGGAGCTGCGGCGCCTCGCCGCGCTGCGCCGCGAGGCGGACGTGCTGCTGCGGGTCAACCTGCCCATCGCGGCGGCCGGGGCGTCGCTGCGGATGAGCGGGCCGTTCGGCATGGACGCCGAGGCGCTCGGGCGCTGCCTGGACCTGCTGGCCGAGGCGCCCTGGCTGCGGCTGCGCGGCATGCACGCCCATCTGGCGTCCGGTCTGGAGGCCGAGCCGCTGCTGGAGGTGGCGGCCCACGTGCTCGGCTGGGCAAGGTCGTGGCTGGAGGGTCCCGCCGAGATCAATCTCGGCGGGGGCATGGCCGTCGACTACCGGGACCCCGCCCGCCGGTTCGACTGGGCGGCGTACGGGGCGGGGCTGGCCGCGCTGCGGCGGCCCGGCGAGGTCCTGCGCGTCGAACCGGGCCGGGCGGTCACGGCCTACTGCGGCTGGTACGTCACGGACGTGCTGGACGTCAAGCGCACCCACGGCACGTCGTACGCCGTGCTGCGCGGCGGCACCCATCACCTGCGCACGCCGGCGGCCAAGGGGCACGACCAGCCGTTCACCGTGCTGCCGGCAGGCAGCGGCGACGGCGTGGGCGGCCCCGTGACCCTCGTGGGCCAGCTGTGCACGCCCAAGGACGTCCTGGCCCGCGACGTGACCGTGGAGCGCATCGCGGTCGGCGACGTGGTGGCCTTCGCGATGGCCGGGGCGTACGCCTGGAACATCTCCCACCACGACTTTCTGATGCACCCGAAGCCCTCGGTCCACTACGTCGGGCCCGATTAGGGCCTGTCTCGAGGTCCCCGTCCGTAGCGAGCGGTGTCCAGGCGGCGCGTCGCAAGGCGGAGGAGGGAGTCAGCCTGGTGTTGGCTGGCGACTCTTGCCGGGGTCCCCGCGGAAGCGTGCCGGGCGGCGGAGCCGTTCGGCACGGTTTCGTGGGGTGGGGGCGACAACGCGGCGAGGCGTCGTCTGGGCGCCGCGCAGTAGGACAGCGGGGCTTCGAGACAGGCCCCTGGCCGCGGCTTCCGGTAGCTTGCGCGAGGTGGCCGTCTTTCAGAGTCGCACGCGCCGGGTCGCACTGGTGACCGGTGCGGCGGTGGTCGTCGCCGTCGTGCTCGCCGTCGTCCTCGGCCGGGGTTCCTCGCCGGGGAGCGGCGGCGCACGGCCGTCTCCGCGGTTCACGCCGCCACCCGCCGCCGCGGGGTTCGACTACCAGATCGGCGGTCCGTATCCGCCCGCGTCCGGGGTGCGGGTCGTCTCCCGCGACCGGTCCGCGGCGCCGCTCGCCGGCCGGTACACCATCTGCTACGTGAACGCCTTCCAGGCCCAGCCGGACGAGCTGGCCTGGTGGCGGCGGGCCCACCCGGACCTCCTGCTGCGCGAGCCCGGCGGCGCGCCGGTCATCGACCAGGACTGGAACGAGGCGCTCCTGGACGTCTCGACGCCCGCCCGGCGAGCCGCGCTCGCCACGGTCGTGGGCTCCTGGATCGACGGGTGCGCGCGCCGGGGCTTCCAGGCGGTGGAGCCGGACAACCTCGACTCCTACGAGCGGTCCGGCGGCCGGCTGACCTCGGAGGACAACGCCGCGTTCGCCGCCCTCCTGGCCCGCCGCGCCCACGCCGACGGCCTGGCCATCGGGCAGAAGAACACCGCCGAACTGCTGCCCCGGCACGCCGGCATCGGCTTCGACTTCGCCGTCACCGAGGAGTGCGGCCGTTACGACGAGTGCGACCGCTACGCGTCGGCGTACCCGGGCCGCGTCTTCGACATCGAGTACCGCCCACGCGACCTGCCCGCGGCCTGCCGCGACCATGCCGGCCGGCTGTCGGTCGTCCTCCGCGACCGCGACGTCACCCCGCTGGGCGACCCCGCCCACCGCTTCGCGACCTGCTGACCACTAGAGGGCCGGGGATCACCATGGGGGCGGCTCCAGGTGCTCCCGGATCCGGTCGGCCATCTCGTCGCGGCGGGCATGGCCGAGGCCCTCGTCCTCAGACCTTCCGAGCATGCCGAACACGCCGGGCCCGCGCCGTTCCGGCGGAAGGTCGCTCATGCGCGGGATGACGTGGAAGTGGACATGGCTGAAGCCCTCGGACTCGGCGAACTGGGCGACGTAGGTCTTGGCGCAGCCGGTCACCGAGTGCAGGGCGCGGGACAACCGCACCTGCCACTGGCCCAGCACGGCCGCCTCGGCGTCGGTCAGCTCGGCGATGGCGGTCACGTGCCGCAGGGGTACCACGACCAGCCAGCCGGGCATGCCCGTGCCGAACGCGTGCGCCGCCCGCCAGTACCGATCGGCCGCGATGTGGTCTCGGGACGGCAGCGATCCCAGGCGCGCATTGTCATCGCATGTCAGACATCCTGCGGATATCGGCATGACGCCGATGTTAGAGAGCCTGGGGTGTCAGGCCGAGGGGATGCGGCCCAGCAGCTCGGTGAGGCCCTGCTCGTCCAGCAGGTCGGCGGGGCGGACGGTCGCGTTCGCGGCGACGTAGTGGAACGCGGCGCTCACCCGCTCGACGTCGACCCCGGCGAGCCGTGCCCAGGCCAGGCGGTACGCCGCGAGCTGGACGCCGGCGACGCGCGCCTCCTCGCCGGACGGTGGGCGGCCGGTCTTCCAGTCGACCACCTCGTAACCGCCGCCCTTCACCCGGAACACCGCGTCCATCCGGCCGCGGATCAGCCGGTCGCCGATCAGCGTCTCGAACGGCACCTCGATGTCGTACGGCTCGCGGTCGGCCCAGGCGCTCGCCTCGAACGCCCGCTGAAGCGCCTCCAGCTGCCCGTCGGCCGCGGCGCCCTCGTCGGAGGCGCCGGGCAGGTCGTCGAGGTCGAGCAGCCGCTGCTGGCCCCAGCGCGACTCGAGCCAGCGGTGGAAGGCGGTGCCGCGCCGGGCGTACGGGGCGGGCGGACGTGGCAGCGGACGGCGGATCTGGCGGGCCAGCGCGGCCGGGTCGCGGGCCAGCGTGACCAGTGACGAGACCGACAGGTGCGCGGGCAGGTCGACGGCCAGGCCGTCGCTGCCGCGGGCGCGGTCGCGCTCGGCGAGGAGCAGCTCGACGTCGCGCGCCCACGCCGAGACCCGCCGCCGGTCGGGGTCGCGGAGGGGCGCGTAGGCGGAGGGGCGGGTGCGGCCGCGCATGGCGTCCTCGACCATGCGGGCGCCCTCGGCGATCGCGGCGTGACGCTCGTCGGCGGGCGGCCCCTGCGGCTCGTCCTGCCAGGAGTTCGCCGGGGCGACCGGCCAGGTGGCGGTCTCCTGCTCGGCGAAGAGGGGGTTCTCCTCGCCGATCGGCTCGTCGGCCCAGTAGCCGACCTGGCCCGCGCCGGCCTCGCACGCCTCGCGGATCTCCTCCAGGAACGGCGAGGGCTGGAGCGACCGGCTCCCGGTGCCCCAGCGGTAACCCGTCGCGATCAGCAGGTGCTTGGCGCGGGTGACCGCGACGTAGGCCAGGCGTCGCTCCTCACGTACGTCGCGTTCGGCGGTGGCGGCGTTGAAGGCCTCGATGTCGCCCTTGTTCAGGCCGGGCAGCGCGGGCAGGTCGATCCGGTCGCCGCGCAGGGGGTACGGCAGCGCGCGGGCGTTCGTGGTCCAGCGCGAGGAGCTCTGCGGCGTGGAGGGGAAGATCGAGCCCTTGCCGGGGGCGCCGTCCTTGGTCGGGTTGACCGCCAGGCCGGGGATGGCGACGACCTCCCATTCGAGGCCCTTGGCGGCGTGCACGGTCAGGAGCTTCACGCTGTTGGTCTCGCCGACCCGCCCGGCCTCCAGCCCGAACTCCTCCGACTCCGCGGCGCTGAGATAGGCGAGGAACGCTCCCAGGGTGGGATCCTCCGCGTCACCCGCGAAGGACGCCGCGGCGTCGACGAACGCGTCGAGGTCGGCGCGGGCGGTCACCGGGTCCAGTCCCGTACGCGCGGCGACCTCGATGTCGAGCCCGAGGGTGCGCTCGACCTCGGTGACCAGGTCGGGCAGTGCCAGGCCGACGTGGCGGCGCAGCACCCGCAGCTCGTCGCGCAGCCGCTCCAGCCGCGCGTGGCCCTCGCCGCTGTACGCCTCGGCCGGGCCGAGGTCGTCGAGGGCGTCGACGAGGCTGCCGTGCTCGTCGTTCAGCTCCTCGACCACCTGCCGCAGCGGGTCGGCGGTCTCCCGCTCCGGCAGGGCGCCGGCCTCGGGGTCGACGTCGCGGGCGGCCTCACGCGCCAGCTCGCGGGCACGGCGGCCGAGCGCGACGAGGTCGCGCGGGCCGAGGCGCCAGCGCGGCCCGGTGAGCAGCCGCGCCAATGACGCGCCGGCGGACGGGTCGTGCACGACCTTGAGCGTGGCGACGACGTCCTGCACCTCGGGCACGGTGAGCAGACCGCCGAGGCCGACCACCTCGACCGGTATTCCGCGTCCCTCCAGCGCCGTCCTGATCAGGGGGAACTGCGAGCGCTTGCGGGCCAGGACCGCGATGTCGGACGGCTGCAGGCCGGCGCCGTGTCGCGTGACGTGGTCCCAGACCGCGCCGTCCGGGGCGATCTCGTACGGCTGCCGCAGCAGCGCGGCCAGGCGCTCGGCCAGCCGTTCGGCCTCATCCTCGACGGTGTCGAGCAGCGCGCACTCGATGCGGCCGCGCGCCTGCTGGGCCGCGCCCGGCCACAGGCGCGGCACGTCCTTGGCCTCCTCGCGCAGCTCCGTCTGGATGCGGGCGGCGGCGTCGAGGATGCGCTCGCCGTTGCGGAAGCTGGTGGACAGTTGCCGCATCGGGGCGGGGCGGTCGCCCTCGGGGAAGTCACGGACGAAGCCGAGGAGGTTGCCCGCGCTGGCGCCGCGCCAGCCGTAGATCGACTGGCAGGGATCGCCGACGGCCGTCACCGGGTGACCGCCGCCGAAGATCGACTTCAGCAGGACGAGCTGCGCGTGGCTGGTGTCCTGGTACTCGTCGAGCAGCACCACGCCGTAGCGGGAGCGTTCGATCACCCCGACCTCGCGGTGGTCGTGGGCGATCCGCGCGGCGAGGGCGAGCTGGTCGCCGTGGTCGAGCACCTCGCGCTTGGCCTTGGCCCGCTGGTACGCCTCGACGAGCGGCAGGAGCTGCTCGCGCAGCGCCTGGGCGTCCATGATCCTGCCCTGGTGCGTCTTGGTCGGCTTCTTGACCTCGGCGAGACGCTCGCGCAGCCACGCGCCGACCTCACGGACCTCGCCGGGCGTGCGCAGGTGCTCCGACATCTCGCCGGCCAGCGCGATGACCGCCTTGGTGACGGTGTCGGGCGCCCACTCGACGCGGTCCATGGGCCCGTCGTAGGCGTCGACGACCCGGGCGGCGATCTGCCAGGCCACCGCGGGCGTGATGAGCCGCATGGTGGGCTCGAGCGCCGCCCGCAGCGCGTGGTCGCCGAACAGCCGCCCGGCGTACGCGTGGTACGTCGAGACGGTCGGCTCGCCGTCGAGGATCGCCGGGTCGATGAGGTCGTCGTGCTCGCGCAGCTGGCCGAGCCGGCGGCGTACGCGGTCGGACAGCTCGGCGGCGGCCTTGCGGGTGAAGGTGAGGCCGAGGACGCGTTCGGGCCGGACCAGCCCGTTGGCCACGAGCCAGACGACGCGCGCGGCCATCGTCTCGCTCTTGCCCGACCCGGCCCCGGCGATCACCGCCATCGGCGCGAGCGGCGCCTGGATCACCGCCGCCTGGTCGGGCGTCGGCTCGGGCACGCCCAGCCGCTGCGCCAGCTCCTGTGGAGAGATCACGTGACGTGTCCGCCGTTCTCGTGGGCGGGGCAGGAGCTCTGGACGGGGCACGTACGGCAGTGGTCGTCGCGCTTGGCCTCGAACACCGGGTTGGCCATGCCCTCGGCGACCCGGTCGACCAGCTTGCGCGGCCACTGGGGGTCCTCGTCCGCCGACGGCGGGCCCTGCGTCTGGACGCGGACCCGCGCGGTGTAGGCGCCCTTGCCGACCTGGATCAGCTCGGCGCCCCCGGGCTCGACGAGCCCCTTGTCGGCGAACGCGCCGAGCATCACGGCGAGCTGGTAGACCCCGAGCTGCGGGTGCCGGGCGAGGTCCTCGTCGCGTACGTGGGAGCTGGAGGTCTTGATGTCGACGATCCAGGCGCGGCCCTGGTCGTCACGCTCGGCCCGGTCGACGCGCCCGCGGACCACGACCCGGCCCAGGTCGAGGGCGAACGACTCCTCGACGGAGACGACGTCGCGGGCCTCGGGGCGGTTGTGCCAGGCCAGGAACTTGTTCACCATCTTCTCGGCCTGGTCGCGCTGCTTGTCGGAGTACCAGACGCTGCGGAAGTCCAGGTCGTCCCAGATCTCGTCGAGACGCTTGGCGATGTCGGTGTCCGTCGCGCCCTCGTCGGTGCCGACCAGCTCGGCGACGGCGTGGATCACCTTGCCCATCGTGGCGTACTCCCCCGCGCCGCCGTCCTCCGCGCCGACGCAGGCCGCCAGCAGCCAGCGCAGCCCGCACTTCTCGAACGTCTCCACCTGCGAGGGCGACAGGACGAGCTGCTCGTCATCGGCGAAGGCGGGCCCGTCGTGCGACAGGCCGGTCAGGGCGTACCAGCTGCGCGGATCGGCGCCCTGGACGCCGGCGCGGGCCAGCCGGGCCAGGTGCCCGGCGGCGGAGCGCCGCAGCTGGGGGTCGGTGCCGGGGTCGGTCACCGCCGAGCGCAGGTCGGCGACCAGCGCGCGCAGCGACAGCCACCGGGTGCGCTCGTCGAGCTGGGCGTGCTCGGCGGCGTCCGGCAGGAGTTCGCGCAGGAAGCGCGAGGGACGTTCTTCGGTGTCCTCGCCGCCGACCGCGGTGACGATGAGCCGGTGCCGGGCGCGGGTCACCGCGACGTAGAAGAGCCGGCGTTCCTCCTCCATGAGCTTGGCCGCCAGGGACGCCGCGCGTACCTCGTCGTCCGCCGGCGCCGCGGTCGCGGACTCGATCAGCTCCTCGCTGCCCAGCAGCGACCCGCGCAGCCGCAGGTCCGGCCAGACGCCCTCCTGCACGCCCGAGACGATGACGACGTCCCATTCGAGGCCCTTGGAGCGGTGCGCGGTGAGGATGCGCACCGCCTCGCCGTCGGGCGACCGCTCGGCCAGGCTGTCGCCGGGGATCTCCTGCGAGGCCAGGTCGTCGAGGAACAGTTCGGGCCCGGCGTGCGGCAGCCGGTCGGTGAACCGCGCGGCCATGTCGAACATCGCGACCACGGCGTCGAGATCGCGGTCGGCCGCGGCGCCGCGCGACCCGCCGCCCACGCTCTGCTCCATGAGCCGGTCGGCGAGGCCGCTCTCCTGCCAGACCGTCCACAGCACCGACTCGGCGTCACCGCCGTGGCCGGCGACCTCACGGGCGAGCCGGATCAGCCGTGCGACGCGTTCGGCGGGCGCGCGCACCTTCGGATGGATGAGGACCAGCTCGCGCGGGTCGTTCAGCGCGCGTACGAGCAGCCGGTCGCCGGGCTCGCCCTCGCGCAGCGAGGCGAGGTCGCGCAGGGCGCGCCGGAGCCGCCGCAGGCCGAGGGCGTCGGCGCCGCCGAGCGGCCCCAGGACCAGCTCCTCGGCCGCCTCCTCGTCGAGCGTCTCGGGCCGGAGCGCGCCGCGCAGCAGCACGATGAACGGGCGGGCCCCCGGCTCGTTGACCAGCGGCACCTCGTCACCGGCGACGATCACCGGGACGCCCGCGGCGGCCAGCGCGCGGCGCAGCGGCGGCACCTGGCGTACGGCCGAGCGGACCAGCACGGCCATCCGCGACCACGGCACGTTCTCCAGGAGATGCGCGCGGCGGAGCTCGTCGGCCACGAGCGCGGCCTCCTGGCTGGCGCTGTCGGCGACCACCACGCGTACCGCCTGCGGGTCGTCCTCGTGCTGCTCTCCGGCGGGGCGCAGGTCGCGGTGCTCGCTGGTCAGGGCGCCGATCGGCAGCCGCCCGGCGATCCGGCGGGACGCCTCGAGGATCGGCGGGCTCATCCGGCGGCAGGCGCGCAGCGAGACGACGGGCGCCTCCTCGCCGGTGAGGGTGCGGAACCGCTGCGGGAACTCCAGGATGCCGGTCACGTCGGCGCCGCGGAAGCCGTAGATGGACTGGTCGGGGTCGCCGACGACGATGAGCTCGGCGCCGCCCCCGGCGAGCTGCCGCAGGAGGTGCTCCTGGGCCGGGTCGGTGTCCTGGTACTCGTCGACGAGGACGACGTCGTACGCCTCACGCTCGCGCCGGCGCACGTCCTCCAGGGTCAGCAGCCCGGCGGCGGCGCGCACCAGCTCGGCGTAGTCGTAGGCCATGACCGGGTCGACGTCGAAACGCTCGTCGTAGCGGTGCAGGAACCGGCCCGCGGCGTACCAGTCGTCGCGGCCCCTGGCGCGCCCGAGCCTGACCAGCTCCTCGGGGCCGAGGCCGCGCTCGCCGGCGCGCAGGATGAAGTCGCGCAGCTCCTCGGCGAACCCGCGGGTCTTCAGCGTCTCGTGCAGCCGCCGCGGCCAGGCGCGGGCGCCGTCGGCGACCTCGCCCTGGAGCAGGCGGCGGACCTCCAGCAGGTGCTCGGGCCCGGACAGCAGCCGCGGCGGCGCCTCGTCGGCGAGGACGGCCTCGCGGTTCAGCAGGGCGTACGCGTAGGAGTGGAAGGTCAGCGCCAGCGGCGTGCGCGTGGTGCGGCGCAGCCGGGCGGTGATGCGCTCGCGCACCTCGCCGGCGGCCTTGCGGCCGAAGGTCAGGACCAGGATCCGTTCGGGGTCCACGCCGCGGGTCTCGATGCGGTCGACCACGGTCTCCACGATCGTGGTGGTCTTGCCGGTGCCGGGCCCGGCCAGCACGAGCAGCGGCCCGCCGGCATGCCCGACCACCCGCCGCTGGTGCTCGTCGAGCACGGGCGGGGGCGCCTGCGCCGGTCCGGCGCGTCGCACGAGTCGGTAGGAGGCTGCTGACACAACATTCGATTCCAGCAGATCATCGGGACTGCGCTGGCCAAGACGCACGCATGTCACGAATGTTGCGATTGATTCTTCATCGTTCCGCGCGATGATCGCCCAGGTACTTGCCCTGGACGGGGGTAATGATTTATTTTTCAACTATCTGCTCGAAGGTGAGGAACAGCATGATCGATCAGGACGCCATCGAGGCGGAGCGGGCCCGGCTGCGACAGGAGCACCTGCGCGCCGAGCGGCCGGCCAGCTCGGCGCGCGGCCTGCACCACGCGGCGCTGCTGTCCTCCGACGTCGAGCGGACCATCCGCTTCTACCAGGACGTCCTGGAGTTCCCGCTCACCGAGATCGTCGAGAACCGCGACTACCAGGGCTCGAACCACTTCTTCTTCGACATCGGCAACGGCAACCTGCTGGCCTTCTTCGACTTCCCCGGCCTGGACCTCGGCCCGTACGCGGAGGTCCTCGGCGGCCTGCACCACGTCGCCATCTCGGTCGACCCACGGACCTGGGAACGCCTGCGGGGCAAGCTCGACGCGGCCGGCGTGCCGTACCAGACGGAGAGCGGAACCTCGATCTACCTGCGCGACCCCGACGGAGCACGGCTGGAGCTGCTCGCCGACCCACTCGGCGAGATGTACGGCAACACGGTCGTGTAGGGCCTCAGACGCCGTCCCAGCGGGCGCGGCGGATGTCGACGCGGTCGCCGCGCAGCGGGGTGCCCTCGGCCACGTAGCGGGGGCGGGCCTCGCGGGCGTGGCTCGGGGGCAGTGAGCCGTCGCTGCGGATCACCCGCCACCACGGCACCGCGCCGCCCCACAGTGCCATCACGCGGCCGACCTGGCGGGGGCCGCCCTCGCCCAGATACTCGGCGATGTCGCCGTAGGCCATGACGCGGCCGGGTGGGATCCGCTCGACCAGGTCGAGCACCCGCTCGGCGAACTCCGTCGGCTCATGGGACGTTCGCTGACTCACCCTGTCAGGCCTCCGCGTCGGTGTTCCCGCGGCCCCGGATCCGCAGGATCAGCAGTGTCGTCGTGATCAGCGCGCCGGCGAGGCCGAACAGGGCCGCGACCCCGATCCAGCCGCCCAGGAAGATCAGCCCGGGCGGGTGACGCTCGACCTGCACCGGGTTCACCGGGCCGTCGTCGAACCGTCCGGGGCGGCCGGCCGTGACGTCCTGGTAGCCCCTCAGCTTCGACGCCGCGGTCAGGGCCGCGGCCGCGTCCACCTCGCCGAAGCCGACCAGCTCGTCCCAGCCGCCCGCCGGGCGGTGGCGCGCGCTCGTGCTGATCGCCTGGGCCACGAGGGCGGGCGCCATGTCGGGGTACTTCGCCCGGACCAAGGCCGCCACGCCGGAGACGATGGCGCCGGCCTGGCTGGTGCCCTCGCCGACCCAGTAGCCGTCGTCCGGTCCCGCGCCGACCACTTCCTCGCCGGGCGCCGCGACGAGCACGCTCGCGTTGCGGTCGGAGAACTTGGCCGGCGTGCCGTGACGGTTGACCGCGGCGACGCCGATGACGCCGGGGAACGCCGCCGGGTAGGACAGCCGGACGATCCCGTTGCGGTCCACTTTCTTGGGGCTCTTGGAGTCGCCGTCGTTGCCCGCCGAGGCGACCACGACGACGCCCTTCGCGATCGCGTACGCCACCGCGGACCGCTCCGGCTCCGACGCGTCCGGGCCGCCGAGCGACATGTTGATCACGTCGGCTCCGTGGTCGGCCGCATAGCGGATCGCCTTGGCCAGCGAACTTCGGTATTCGGGCCGGTCGCGGAAGGTCTTGTAGCCGGGCTCGTCGGGGTCGGCGATCGTGCGCACGGACAGGACGCGGGACTCGGGCGCGATCCCGATGATCCCGTCGCCGGAGCCGTGCCCGTGCGCGGCGATCAGCGAGGACATCCAGGTGCCGTGCAGCCGGCCGGGCTTCGGCGCGACGGAGTGGATCAGGTCGGGACCGATGGTGACCGACCCGGCCAGGTCGGGATGCGATCCGTCCACGCCGCTGTCGAGCACGGCGACGGTCACGCCCTTGCCCCTGGTGATCTTCCAGGCCTTCCCGGCCGAGACGGCGTCGAGCACCCACTGTTCACGGTCGCGGATGTCGTCCGCGTGCGCCGTGGCGGGGCCGCAGAGCGCCGGACCGGCCGCCGCCAGAGCCAGGACGAGCGCGGTCAGCCGCCGCGGAGCCTTCCCGGGCACCCGCCGCCCTGCCGCGCGGGTCCGCGGGCGGCCTCTCAGCACTTCCACTCGCGTTTCTGCGAGCAGTCGGGCTGGGCGCGCTGCGCGAGGGCGTCGACGATGTTGCCGCCGACCTCGGGGACGAGCAGGAAGGCGGTGGTGTGCTTCTTGCGCACGGCCGCGCCCGGCCGCCCGTCGGTCTGCCCGGCGACGGTGAGCACGACGTACGGCCCGGCCTGGCCCGCCGCGGCGTACTGCCGGGCCGCGTCGTCGAACCGGGAGGCGATGGTCCTGGGGAAGGGCAGCGCGTGGAGGGTGTCGCCGGGGTCGGTGGGGTCGGGCGGCGTCAGGGCGTCCTTGGCTGCCAGCGCCGCGCGCTCGTCGGTCAGGGCCGCGACGCCGACGGTGAGGACGATGCCCTGGAGCTGGTCGACGTACGTCGCTCGCAGCAGCGCGCGGCAGCCGTAGCGGTTCAGGACCGCGGCGGGCCGGGCGTCGACGCCGTCGTCACACCCGATGCCGGACGCGATGCCGACGCGCCGGGCCTGCTCCACGCCGCCCTGTTCGGAGGTGTACGGGACGGTGTCGGGGAAGATGCGTTCGGCCGGCCAGGTGCGCCAGCGGTCGCGCACCTCTTCGGTGGCCGCCTGGTACATCTCGCCGGCGGTCGGTTTGCGGTGGAACTCCCAGTACACGCGCCCGGTGGCGAGGGCGCCCACGGCCAGGTAGCCGACCGCGGTGACGATCGCCACGACGAGCCACAGCGTGCGCCGCGCGTGCCACGGCGTGGGTTCCGGAGGCGGCTCCGGGAACTCCGCGTGAGGCCCGTGCCACGGCCCGGACGAACCCGAGCCGGGGACGGGCCAGCCGGGCCCGGAGCTTTGCGCCATATTCGCTTAGGTTACTTGGCCACCCTGGCGTCCCCGGTCCCCGGAGTCGCCCCGGTTCGGCCGGTCACGTCACCTTTCGTGCGCCCCGAGCCCCCGCCGCCCCGGCCTGATCCGGGTCACCACGCGGAACGGGAGCGAAAGACCGCGCGCCGTCTCATGACGGAGTGTTTGCCATCCCGTGCCGAGACGCGCACCGCCGTCCGAGCACGGAACGGCCGCGCCGGGACGTGGATGCGCTCCACGTGCCGGCGCGGCCGGAACGTGCGTCAGTAGGACGGCAGGGACGGGTCGATCTGGTTCACCCAGGCCAGCACGCCGCCGCCGAGGTGGACCGCGTCGGAGAACCCGGCGTTCTTGACGATCGCCAGGGCCTCGGCGCTGCGCGCGCCCGACTTGCAGTGCAGGACGACCTTCTTGTCGTGCGGGAGGCGCTCCAGCGCCGCGCCGGACAGGAACTCGCCCTTGGGGATCAGCGTCGCGCCCGGGATGTTGACGATCTCGTACTCGTTCGGCTCGCGCACGTCGACGAGGAAGATGTCGTCCTTCTCGAGCATGGCCTTGAGCTCGGGGGCCGTGATCGTGGAGTCCTTGGCGGCGTCGGCCGCCTCGTCGGAGATCGCGCCGCAGAACGCCTCGTAGTCATCGAGCAGCTCGGTGATCGTGGGGTTCTTGCCGCAGAGCGGGCACTCGGGGTCCTTGCGGACCTTGACGCTGCGGTAGGTCATCTCCAGTGCGTCGTAGATCATC
Organism: Actinoallomurus sp. CA-142502; assembly: GCF_050936355.1. NCBI lineage: Bacteria > Bacillati > Actinomycetota > Actinomycetes > Streptosporangiales > Thermomonosporaceae > Actinoallomurus > Actinoallomurus sp. CA-142502. The sequence continues at coordinate 2,723,159 of NZ_JBNJMY010000001.1, read as the reverse complement.
AGGCGGCCGACGAGCGGCTCGCCGATGCCGGTGAGGACCTTGATCGCCTCGTTGACCTGGATGGAGCCGATCGAGGCGCACAGCACGCCCAGCACGCCGCCCTCGGCGCAGGAGGGCACCATGCCCGGCGGCGGCGGCTCGGGGTACAGGCAGCGGTAGCACGGGCCGTGCTCGGCCCAGAAGACCGACGCCTGGCCGTCGAAGCGGTAGATCGAGCCCCAGACGTACGGCTTGCCGAGCAGCACCGCGGCGTCGTTGACCATGTAACGCGTGGCGAAGTTGTCGGTGCCGTCCACGATCAGGTCGTAGCCGGAGAAGATGTCCTTGACGTTGTCGTTGGACAGCGGCTCGTTGTGGACGATCACCTTGACGAGCGGGTTGATCTCCTTGATGGACGCCGCGGCCGACTCGGCCTTGGGACGGCCCACGTCGGACTGCCCGTGGATGACCTGGCGCTGCAGGTTCGACTCGTCGACGACGTCGAAGTCGATGACGCCGAGGGTGCCCACGCCGGCGGCGGCGAGGTACAACAGCGCGGGCGAGCCGAGGCCTCCGGCACCGACGCACAGCACCTTGGCGTTCTTCAGGCGCTTCTGCCCGGCCATCCCGACGTCCGGGATGATCAGGTGGCGCGAGTAGCGCCGGACCTCATCGACGGTGAGCTCGTCCGCGGGCTCGACCAGGGGTGGCAACGACACGGTGTCTCCTGTGCGTGCTCGGGATTGTCCGAACGGACACTGGTGTGCACCATCAGTGTCCTATCCAGGCGACAACTCTCCCATACGGCCTGTCATTCCCGATGCGCGGCCTCGGCAGGTCTCACCACCGCCGACGGCCTTGATCGGCATAGTTCGCTAAATAGCGGGCACATCGCAGCCGTACGGCCTTCAGCGAGGAGATGCCAGAGATGAGTCTCATAGACAAGGTCAAGAACAAGCTGCAGATGGCCAAGGGCCACACCAAGCAGGAGACCGGCCGGATGACCCGCGACCGGGACATGGAGGCGCGCGGGCGCGGCGACCGTGCCCAGGGCGGGGCCAAGCAGGTCGGCGAGCACCTCAAGGACATGGGCAAGGACATCCGGAAGACCTTCCGGAAGTGATGCGCCGGACTCCACGACCGAGCTCCGACACCGGACGGCGCCCGCGCGACGGGCGCCGTCCGGCTTTGAGACGGGGCCGGGCCTAACCCGCGGCGGAGGTGGTGTCCTCGGACCGCGTGGTGTCGTCGAGCATCGCGCGGAACTCCCGGGCCACGATCTCCGGGCGTTCCATCTGCGCGACGTGCCCGACCTCGGGCAGCACGATGACGCGGGCGCGCTTGAAGACCCGGCCCGCGCGCGCCGCCATCCGCGGGTCCACGAGACGGTCGTGGCGGCCGTAGATGAGCAGCGTCGGCGCGGTCACCCGCGCGGCGTACCGCCACAGCGAGCGGCGCACGTAGGCGTTGACGATGCCTCGCGAGGACGCGATGAGCGCCTCGGCGTTGTGCGTGAGCCCGTCGCGGCGCCGGACGTCCTCCACGAGCTCCATCAGCCGGTCGGGATGCACGCCCGTCGGGTCGGCGAAGCACATGTCGAGCGTGCCCTGCACCCGCTGCTCGGCCGACAGCAGGGTGAACCGGCGCACCGCCCACGGGCCGAAGCCCGGCATCGTGGCGGCCAGGATCCGCGCCGGGCCGTAGCGCGGCCGCAGGTCGGGCAGCGCCGGTGAGATCAGCGTGAGGGTCTTCACCAGGTCGGGACGGGTGCCGGCGAGACGCGTGGAGATCGCGCCGCCGAGGGAGTTCCCGAACAGGTGCACGGGGCCGCGGGCGCGCTTCTCGATCAGGCGCACGACGGCGTGCGTGTGCGCGTCGATGGAGTAGTCGCGGCCCCGCGGAGGGGGTGAGTAGCCGAAGCCGGGCAGATCGATCGCCTCGCAGGCCAGCTCGTCGGAGAGCAGGCCCATCAGGTCGGTCCAGTTGGAGGCCGAACCCGCGAGTCCGTGCACGAAGACCGCCGGCTCAGCGTCGGCGTCGTGCGCGGGCGCCGTCCGGGTGAAGACCTCGAGGTCACCGAGCGAGACGAGTTCGCCAGGCCAGGCCGGAATCGGAGCGCTCATATGAAAGAAAACAATACGCGCGCCGATTCTGTGCCCTCGCCCGCCTTGACCCGATCTTGGGCATAGTCAGGGCCGCCCACCAGGAAGTGGGCGGCCCAGGCTATGACCTGCGACGACAATTCTTACTGACCCTGACTCGCCGACGGCGTCGCCTCACGGCGCGGGCGGCGCGGGCCGCCCGAGCGGCCCTCGTGACGCACGCGGGGCGCGCCGTCGTGCCGCTCGCCCTGACGCTCGCCGTCGCGGCGCTCGCCGTACCGGCCACCGCCGGACCGGCCCTCACGGCGCTCGCCGTACCGGCTGCCCGGACGGCGGTCGCGGCCGCCGCCCGGCCGGTGGCCCCGGCGCTGCGGACGCGGCTGCTCGGGCTCGACCTCGACCGGGATGCCGCTCGGCGCCTGCGCGCCGGTGACGCGGATCAGCGTGGCGTCCCCGGTGGTCACCTTCGACCGCTGGGCTCGGACGCCCGCCCGCCGCATCATGCGCTCGGTGTTGCGGACCTCGTTGTGGGCGACCAGCGTGGCGACCGTGCCGCGCTCGCCGGCCCGCGCGGTGCGGCCCGCCCGGTGCAGGTAGTCCTTGTGGTCGGCGGCCGGGTCGACGTGCACGACCAGGCTGACGTCGTCCACGTGGATGCCGCGTGCGGCCACGTCGGTGGCGATCAGCACGTCGACCTTGCCCTCGCGGAACTCCGCCAGGGTGCGGGTGCGGGCCGCCTGGGTCTTGCCGCCGTGCAGGGCGCCGGCCCGGACGCCGACCCGCGCCAGCCGCTTGGTCAGCGCGTCCACGCCGTGCTTGGTCCGGACGAACATGATCGTACGGCCCTCGCGCCCGGCCACCTCGGCGATGACGTCGTGCTTCTGCGCGCGGTCGACGATGAACAGGTGGTGGTCCATGGTCTCCACCGGCGCGGCGGCCGGCGCGACCGAGTGGGTCACCGGGTCGTGGAGGTACTTGCGGACCAGCTTGTCGACGTCGCCGTCGAGCGTGGCCGAGAACAGCAGCCGCTGGCCGTCGGACGGGATCTGGTCGAGCAGCGCGGACACCGCCGGCATGAAGCCGAGGTCGCACATGTGGTCGGCCTCGTCGAGGACGGTGATCCGGACGTCCTGGAGCGAGCAGGCGCCGCGCTCGATGAGGTCGGTGAGCCGGCCCGGCGTGGCGACGAGCAGGTCGACGCCGCGGCGGAGCGCCTGGATCTGGCGCGTCATCGACATGCCGCCGACGACGGTCTTGGCGTGCAGCCCGAGGCTGCGGCCGAGCGGGGCCAGGGAGTCCTGGACCTGCATGGCCAGTTCACGGGTGGGGACGAGGATCAGCGCGGTGGGCCGCTTGGGCGCGGTGTCGCCACCGGCGATCCGGGTGAGAAGGGGAAGCCCGAAGGCGAGAGTCTTGCCGGAACCCGTCTGGCCCCGGCCGAGCACATCGCGCCCGGCGAGAGCGTCGGGCAGGCAGGCCGCCTGGATCGGGAACGGCGTCGTGATGCCGCGGCGCTCCAGTGCGGAGACCAGCCGCTCCGGGAGGCCGAGTTCGGCGAAGGAGGGCAGGGTCGATGAAGCTGATGTCAAGAACGAACCTCTCAGAAAGGGCCCGCCTCGAGACGTTCCGCAATAATCGGGGGATCGCGGACTCGTAGCCGGCCACGGCGCGGGAACGCGCCTGAACACGAAACACAAAGCTTACAGGGCGTCACAACCGGCCCGTGTGGCGATCTATTCCCCCGGACGAGGATCTTGTCTCTCGTTCCCGGTCAGGCGGGTGTCAGGCCGACTTGCGGCTGCCGCTGCCGCTCTTGGCCTTCGACTTGCTCGCGTTCGACTTCCCTGTGCTCGACTTGCCGGACTTGCCGCCCGTCCCGGTCTTGCCGGAGGTGCTCCGCTTCGCCTTGCCGTCCGCGTCCGCCTTGCCGTCGCCCTTGGCCTGCCGCGCCCCGGAACGGCCCTTCTTCGCCGCCTCGACGCTGGCCCGCAGCGCGCTGAGCAGGTCGGAGGCGGCCGGCGCCTCCTCCTCGGCCTCCTGCGGGACGACCTCCTTGCCCTCGACCTTGGCCTCGATGACCTCCTGCAGGGCCTCGCGGTACGCGTCCTTGTACTCGCTCGGGTCGAACTCGCCCTCCATCGAGTCGATCAGCGAGCTCGCCATCTGCAGCTCCTGCGGACGCAGATCGACGTCCTCCTCGAGGAACTTGAACTCGGGCGCGCGCACCTCGTCCGGCCACAGCATCGTCTCCAGGACGAACACCCCGTCGCGGACGCGGAGAGTGCCGAGCGACTCGCGCTGGCGCAGCGCCACCTTGACGACCGCCACCTTGCCCGAGCTCTCCAGGGCGTCGCGCAGCAGGACGTACGGCTTGGTGCCCTGCGCCTCGGGCTCCAGGTAGTAGGACTTGCTGAAGTAGATGGGGTCGACCTGCTCCTCGGTCGCGAACAGCAGCACGTCGATGCGGCGGCTGGTGGACAGCGGCAGGTTCTCGAAGTCCTCGTCGGTGAGGACGACGATCTCTCCATCCGGGAGCTCGTACCCCTTGGCGATGTCGGAGTACGGGACCTCCTCGCCGTCCTTGGTGCAGACGCGCTTGTACCGGATCCGGCCGCCGTCCTCGCGGTGGACCTGGTGGAAGGCCACGTCGCGCTGTTCGGTGGCCGAGTACAGCTTCACCGGAATCGTGACGAGCCCGAAGGAGATCGCGCCCTTCCAGATGCTGCGCATGAGGTTCCCCTACCCGTCGCGCCGTCGATCTAGTTTCCGAATTGCGAAGTTTGTTCGAATATACGGTTGCCGCTCCGTCACGGCCAGTACCCATCCGGCGGACGGGGAATCACCGAACGGCGCAGTCCGGCCGGACTGGCGTCAGGCACGAGTGGGATGGGCAGAAACGCCGTATGGGTGACCCGATGCCCGAGAACATCCAGCCGATGCTCGCCACGACCGGCGACCTGCCGGACGACGTCGCCCGCTGGGCCCTCGAGGTCAAGTGGGACGGCGTGCGCGCGATCGTGTACGTCGCCGGCGGACGCGTACGCGCGGTCGGCCGCCGCGGGATCGACGCGACCAGCCGCTACCCCGAACTCCAGGCCCTCGCCGACCTCCTGCCCGACCAGTCCGCCGTCATCGACGGCGAGGTCGTCGCCTTCGACTCCGAAGGACGCCCCAGCTTCGAACGCCTCCAGCACCGCATGCACGCGGACCACCCGGACTCCCGGCTCATCCGCCGGGTGCCGGTGCACTTCGTCGCCTTCGACCTGCCCTACCTGAGCGGCCACACGCTGTACGACCTGCCGTACCGCGACCGGCGCGCGCTGCTCGACGACCTCGAACTCGCCGCCGGGCCCGTCGAGGCACCGCCGTACCTGGCGGGCGCCGAGGTCGAACAGGTCCGCGAGCTGCAGGAATGGACCGCCGAGCAGGGCCTGGAAGGGCTCATCGCCAAACGGCTGGACTCCCCGTACCGGCCGGGCCGCCGGGTCGACTTCTGGCGCAAGGTGAAGAACTTCCGCACCCAGGACGTCGTCATCGGCGGCTGGAAGGCCGGCAAGGGACGCCGCGAGGGCGGGGTCGGCTCACTGCTGCTCGGCGTGTACGACGACGGCGGCGAGCTGCGCTTCGTCGGCCACGTCGGCACCGGCTTCTCCGAACTCGACCTGGACGACCTGCACAAACGTCTGGTCTCGCTGGAACGCCCGGACAGCCCGTACGCGGGCGAGGTCCCGCGCGAGCACGCGCGCTTCGCCTACTGGGTCGACCCCTCGCTCACCGGCGAGGTGACCTTCTCCCGCTGGACGAAGGACGGAATGCTGCTGCACGCCTCCTGGCGCGGCCTGCGCCCCGAGATCCCCCCGGAGGAGGTCCGCCGGGAGCCGTAGGACCGGCCGGTCCACGCAGTGCCTGTCCCTGGAGGATTGAAAGCCGCCTCGCCGGGGAGGGGGGCTGGGTGAGCGCCAAGACGAGGGTCGAGGTCGAGGGCACCAGGCTCGCTCTCTCCAACCTCGACAAGGTCCTCTACCCCGAGCACGGCTTCACCAAGGGCGAGGTCATCGACTACTACGCGCGGATCGCCCCGGTGATGCTCCCGCACATCACCGGACGCCCCTCGACCCGGCTGCGGTACCCCGAGGGCGTCGACGGGCAGTCGTTCTTCGAGAAGAACGCTCCCCCGCACACGCCCGACTGGGTGCGCACCGCCCACCTGCCGACTCCGGGCGGCAGCCGTGACTCCATCGACTTCGTCATCATCGACGACCTGCGCACGCTGGTGTGGTCGGCCAACCTCGCCGCGCTGGAGCTGCACGTGCCCCAGTGGCGCGTCGGGCCGCGCGGCGGGGCACACGAGCCCGACCTGCTGGTCTTCGACCTCGATCCCGGACCGCCGGCCGGCCTGGAGGCCGCGCGCGAGGTCTCCGTCATGCTGCGGAAGCTGCTGGACGACGACGGGCTGCGGTCCTTCCCCAAGACGAGCGGCCGCAAGGGCCTGCACCTGTACGTTCCGATCACCGAGACCTCCGACGAGCGCACCTCCGCGTACGCCAAGGAGGCCGCGCAACGGCTGGAGAAGGACCACCGGGACCTGGTCGTCAGCCGCATGGACAAGAAGGTCCGCCGCGGCAAGGTCTTCGTGGACTGGAGTCAGAACAACCGGCACAAGACCACGGTCGCGCCTTATTCTCTCCGAGCGGCGGAGGAGCCGTACGTCTCCACGCCGGTGACCTGGGACGAGATCGAGGGTGACGCCGAGCTTCGGTTCGGGCCGGACGACGTCCGTGACCGCGTCGAACGGGACGGTGACCTGCTGGAGCCCCTGCTGGAGCTGCGGCAGAAACTGCCCTGAACCCCTGCGGACCGCGCGCTCGACCACGTCCGGTGTGTCACACATCGGTCCGCGCGATCGGTTACTCGGGTAACAATCGTGTCTGCGTTAACAGACGCACCACGAGGTGGACGTTGGAGAGGATGATCAGGTGACGGACGCACAGGACAAGCGCTACGACGTCCTGGTGCTCGGCGGCGGCGCCGGGAAGAACATCGCCGCCGACCTTGCGCGGGCGGGCCGCTCGGCCGCGCTGGTGGAGAGCCGCCTGGTCGGCGGGGAATGCCCGTACTTCGCGTGCATGCCGTCGAAGTCGCTGCTGCGCTCCGCCCGCCGCGGGGAGACCTGGGAGCACGCGGTCGCGCGCCGCGACGAGGTCACCCGCCATCTCGACGACGCGCCCACCGCCGCGGAGATGGCCGAGGCGGGCGTGACCGTGATCCGCGGCCGGGGCCGGGTCGCGCGGCCCGGCGTGGTCGAGGTCGACGGCGCCGAGTACGGCTACACCGACCTCGTGGTCGCGACCGGCAGCGAGCCGGTCACCCCGGACGTCGAGGGCATCGGCGACGTGCCGACCTGGACCAGTGACGAGGCGCTGACCCGCCCCGACCTGCCGCGCCGGCTGATCGTGCTCGGCGGCGGTCCGGTCGGCTGCGAGCTCAGCCAGGTCTACGCCGCGTTCGGCTCCCAGGTGACGCTCGTTGAGGCCGCCGACCGGCTGCTGGCCGCCGAGGCGCCGTTCGTCGGCGACCAGCTCGCCGACGTGCTCCGGCGCATGGGCGCCGACCTGCGGCTCGGCGTGGGCGCCACGCGCGCCGAACGTACGGAGAGTGGCCTGCGGCTGTCCCTGTCCGACGGCGGGCACATCGACGCCGACCGCATCCTCATCGCGACCGGCCGCCGGCCGCGCGTCGCCGACCTCGGCCTGGAGACGCTCGGCATCCGGCCCGACCCGAAGCAGGGCATCGCGGTCGACGTCACCTGCAAGGCCGTGGTCGACGCCGAGGCGGGCACGGACGGCACGACGGTCTGGGCGGCGGGCGACGTCACGGGCGTGGCCCCCTACACCCACGCGGCCAACTACCAGTCGCGCGTCGTCGTCTCCAACGTGCTCGGCAAGCGCCGCGAGGCCGACTACCGCGCCGTGCCACGGGCCGTCTACACCACGCCCACGGTGTACGCCGTCGGCGTCTCACCGGTCTCGGCGACCGGCCTCGAACTCGTCGCGGCCGGGTACGACCTGTCCGACACGCCGCGGGCGGCGGTCGAGAACGACGACCGCGGCCGCGTGGAGCTGTACGCCGACCGGGCGCGAGGCGTCCTCGTCGGGGCGGCGGCGATCGGCCTCTACGCTGAGGAATGGATGAGCGAGATCACGCTGGCCATCCGCGCCGAGACGCCGCTCAGCATCCTGACCGACGTGGTCCACGCGTTCCCGACTTACGGCGAGGCCATCGAGCCCGTTCTACGCGAACTGGCCGAACAACTCTGAGAAGGCTGGGGGAAGGCATGTCCGAGGAAGACATCGAGCTGAGCCTGGAGACTCCGGAGGCCGACGCGGCCGAGCAGTACACCCCGGCGGGGGGTGGCGAGCGTCCCGAGGCGCCCGCCGTGCCCATCGAGGCGAACGACGCCGACGCCGCCGAACAACACGTCCGTGTGCGCGACTACGCCGAGCGCTGGCCCGAGACGATGCCCGCCGAGGCCGACGAGGCGGACGCCGCCGATCAGCACCTGGCGGTCCGCGACGACCAACTCGATGACGACGACTATCGCTGAGGCGGTGCTCGCGACGCGGTGTTACCCGGCCGTAGGATGGTGGATCGAGGCGTCACCGCGTTCCGGCGCCGCTCGGCAGCTGATCGGAGAACCCACGTGACCGCAACCCCGGACGCGCGCCCGCGAGGCACGAGGTTGCCGAGGCTGGCACGCCGTCGTCAGCTGCTCGGCGCGGCTCAGGAGGTCTTCGTCGCGCAGGGCTATCACGCCGCCGCGATGGACGAGATCGCCGAACGCGCCGGAGTCAGCAAGCCCGTGCTCTACCAGCACTTCCCGGGCAAGCTCGAGCTCTACCTGGCGCTGCTCGACGAGCACGCCGAGGGCCTGGTCCAGTGCGTGCGCGACGCGCTGGAGTCGACGCCGGACAACAAGCTGCGGGTCGAGCGGACCATCGAGGCCTTCTACGACTTCGTGGCCGGCGAGGGCGAGGCGTACCGCCTGGTCTTCGAGTCCGATCTGCGCAACGTCGCCCCGGTACGCGCGCGGGTCGAGCGCACCAACCAGCAGTGCGCGGAGATGATCGCCCAGGTGATCCAGGAGGACACCGGCGTGTCCAGCGACGAGGCGCACCTGCTCGGCATGGGTCTGGTCGGCATGGCCGAGGTCAGCGCGCGCTACTGGCTGTCGCAGCGCGGCACCATCCCCAAGGACCAGGCCGAACGGCTCATCGCCCGGCTGTCCTGGCGCGGCATCGGCGGTTTCCCCCGCACGACCTGATCGCCCCCGGCCGCCGGAGTTCACGCGGGCGACCGTGCGATAGTTGGGCGACCGCTGACCGCCGATACGCCCGGTTCGCCGGTGGCGGGCGGCCCCGAGACGACGGATGGATCACGGAGGACAGACGTGCAGGTCAGGATCGGTGTGCAGTCCGTACCCAAGGAGCTCGTCGTGGAGACGTCCCTCTCCCCCGACGAGGTCGAGCAGGCGGTGGCCGACGCGCTCGCCGAGGACGACGGCGTGTTCGCCCTGAAGAGCAAGAACGGCCGTGTGGTGGTGCCCGTGGCGAAGCTGGCCTACGTGGAGATCGCGGAGGCGGACGCCCCGTCCGTCGGATTTGGGTCGTTTTAACGTGCTTCTACCGGAATGACACCGGATTTAGGGGGCATACCGGTCGCTGAATCGAGCCGCTGACCCAAGGGCGGCCGGTAGGAGGTGTCACAAGCGATGCTGACAGTGATCTGGTTCATCCTCATAGGTGCCGTAGTCGGGCTGCTGGCCCGTCTGGTCGTTCCGGGACGCAACCCGATGGGCGTGCTGCTGACCATCCTGGTCGGGATCGTCGGCGCCGTCCTCGGCGGGATGGTCGCCGGCGCGGTGGGAGCGGGCAGTGTCCTGGCGTTCGTCTTCGCGGTCGTGATCGCCGCGATCCTGGTCGCCCTGCTCAGCGGCGGCATCGGTCGACGGCGTCACCGGGTCTTCTGACCCGGCTCGTCGTCACCGGCGCATGAGACCAACGCCGCGTCCCGGCCGCCACCAGGCGCCGGGGCGCGGCGGCGACTTTTTTACCGGCGGCTCGCCGTGACGTCGCGGCCCGGCCATCATCCCGTCTACGGACGGTAACGGCCCGTTCGGTCGCCGCCCCGAAAACATTCGCCCCCGCGACATCCTGGCCGGACTCGCTGGCCGGAAGCGGTCAGGAGCCCGCCACGGCCCCATACGCGGGACCGCAGAGGCACTCCAGGCCTCTCACCAGGGGTTAGGCGCCGAGCACGGCCTCCGCCGCCGTCCGGCCTCTCTCCGGCCCGTCGTCACCCGGCCGCAGGTGCGGCGCACCAGGCCAGAAGGCCGAACGGGCCTCCGAGCCCCAGGGGGACGCGGGGAATGAAAGCGGACGGACGTATGTTAGAGCTTTACGTCGGGGACTTTATGTTTCCGATCTCTCCCGCTACACTGCGTGGCGAAATGTGACCGCGCGCTGCGCAGCGCGACCCCCGGTCGCACCCTTAGGAAGAATTTGACGGCTGGTCCCTCCCGCGCAAGCGCGCGACCGTATGCGACGACCGGCAGGTGCGAAATCGAGCCCTGCCGCGGGCGGCGCATGAGTCTGCGACCGCGAGATGGTCTGCCGCGTCACCGACCTGGTGCACATGCGGCGCCGAGCGGACCCCGCACTCTGGAGGCTGAAGGCTCTGACGACATTTCATGATCTGGGAGTCATTCCCGAAATCGCCGCTGCCCTCGAGGCCGAGGGCATCATCGAACCGTTCCCGATCCAGTCACTCGCGGTGCCCATCGGGCTCAGCGGGCACGACATCATCGGCCAGGCGCGCACCGGCACGGGCAAGACGCTCGCGTTCGGCATCCCGCTGCTCCAGCGCATCGAGCACGGCGGAAAGAAGCCGCTCGCGCTCGTCATCGTGCCGACCCGTGAGCTGGCCGTCCAGGTCACCGGCGACCTGAACGTCGCCGGCGGCAAGCTCGGCACCCGCGTGCTGTCGGTGTACGGCGGCCGCGCGTACGAACCGCAGATCGAGGCCCTCCGCGAGGGCGTCGAGGCGGTCGTCGGCACGCCGGGCCGCCTGCTGGACCTGGTCAAGCAGAAGTACCTCGACCTGTCGCAGGTCTCGGTCCTCGTCCTGGACGAGGCCGACCGCATGCTCGACCTGGGCTTCCTGCCCGACATCGAGCGTCTCGTCGAGCGGGTGCCCGCGCGCCGGCAGACGATGTTGTTCTCGGCGACCATGCCGGGCGAGATCGTCGCGCTGTCCCGCAGGTACCTCACCCGGCCCACCAACGTACGGGCCGAGTCGCACGAGGAGTCCGAGGCGACCCCGCAGGTCGCCCAGCACGTCTTCCAGGCACACCAGATGGACAAGCCCGAGCTGCTCGCCCGCGTCCTGCAGGCGCGTGGCCGTGGCCTGACCATGGTGTTCTGCCAGACCAAGCGTGCCTGCGACCGTGTCGCCGAGGATCTGGCCAAACGCGGATTCGCGGCCGCGGCCGTGCACGGCGACCTGGGCCAGGGCCAGCGTGAGCGGGCGCTGCGGGCGTTCCGGGCCGGCAAGATCGACGTCCTCGTGGCCACCGATGTGGCGGCCCGCGGCATCGACGTCGACGACGTGACCCACGTCGTCAACTACGAGTGCCCCGACGCCGCCGACACCTACGTGCACCGCATCGGCCGTACGGGCCGGGCGGGCAAGGAGGGCATCGCGGTCACGCTCGTCGACTGGTCCGACCTCCAGCGCTGGAAGCTGATCAACGCGGCGCTCGACCTGGGAATCCCTGAGCCGGCCGAGACCTACTCCACGTCCGACCACCTCTACGAGGCGCTCGACGTCCCGACCGACATCACCGGCACCCTGCCGAAGGCCCAGCGCGAGCGCGCCGGACTCGAGGCCGAGGAGGTCGAGGACATCGGCGAGACCGGGCGGTCCCGCTCACCGAGGCGCTCGGAGCCGCGCAGCAAGCCGCGCAAGCGCAGTCGCACGCGGACCCGCGGCGGACAGCCGATCGACGCCGACGCGGCGCCGGCGGTCACCGAGACGGTCACCGAGGAGCAGACCGCTCCCGCCGTCCCGGAGCCGCAGGCCGAGACCGTCGCCGCCGAAGGCACCCGCCCGTCCCGGTCCCGGCGGCGCACCCGCCGCGGTGCCGAGACGAGCACCGACGCCACCACCGAAGTCACCGAAACCATCGAAGCCACCGACACCATCGAAACCATCGACACCACCGACACCGCTCCCGCGGAGACACCCGCGGCACCGGCTCCGCGACAGGCCCCGGTCGCCTCGACGCCCGCCGGTGTTCCCGTCGTGCAGTTCATGGCACCGCCTGTCGACCCCGAGGCCGAGGCGGCCCACCTGCCCGAGCCGGCGCAGTCCCAGCCGAGGCGGCGGCGCCGCTCCCGCACCGGAGGGGCGCGCAGGCCGGTCTGACGCGGACGTGACCAAGGGGCGTGGCTACGGACCGCGCCCCTTTCTCATGCCCTCCCGCAGGACCCGCGCAGGCTCAGGGCGTGGCGCGGGCGGTCGGTGATCAACACCGCCACACGCGAATCGGCCGGGAACCGCCACATCATCGCGGAAATGCCGAACCGACCGCAGAACCGCACCCCTTACTCAGGCCCGCAGACTCAAGGCATGGCGCGGACGATCGGTGATCAACACCGCCACACGCGAATCAGCCAGGAACCGCCGCACCATCGCGGAGATGCCGAACCGACCGCAGAGCCGCACCCCTTGCTCAGGCCCGCAGACTCAAGGCATGGCGCGGACGATCGGTGATCAACACCGCCACACGCGAATCGGCCAGGAACCGCCGCATCTGCGGCTCCCCGTTGACCGTCCAGACCATCGCGGGGATGCCGAACCGGCCGCAGAGCCGCAGGACGTTCGCCCGGGCCAGGCGGCGGTGCACCGCCAGCCAGTCGGCGCCGCAGGCCCGCATCCGCCCGAGCGGGTACAGCTCGCGGGCGCGCACCGGCAGCCGCAGCCACCGGCCGACCTCCCGCAGGTCGCGGCCCAGGGACAGCGCCGTCGTGACCTCCGGATGACGCTTCTTGATCTCCGCGATCGAGGAGTCCACGAGTGTCGTGGCGACGAAGTTGCCGGGCCCGAGCAGGTCGAGGGCCATCTTCACGACCTCGTGCTCGTACCCGGTCTCCTTGAGGTCCAGATGGCCGACCGCCTTTCCGGCGATCAACCTCATCACGTCGCGGACCAGCGGCACCCGGTGACCGACCGCGACGCAGAGCTCCTCGTAGGCGAGCCCCGCGATGGGACGGCCGGCGATGTGGGAGTCGTGGAAGACCACGAGATCACCGTCACGCGTGCGCCGGATGTCGAACTCGACGTACTCCGCGCCCGTCGTGAGGGCGGTCTCGTACGCCTGCCATGTGGCCGGTGGCGCGTCTTCCGACCCGCCCTTGTGTGCTGAGACGGCGACCGTCATGACTGAAGCGTACGGTGCCCCGCGAGGGGCGTTAACCAGCGAAAGCGCTAAGCTGGTGTCGCTTCGACATCGGCAAGTAAGCTCCTGCCAGTGAGTACGCCCCGGTTTCTTACTCTGCCCCCCGGTGTTCGCCGGACGGACATCGAGACTTCACGCGGTGCTTTCGCCGCGCTTGAGGCGTTTCCCGGGTCAGGGATCTCCGAACGCGGCCCGGCTCTGCTGATACCCGGCTTCACGGGGAGCAAGGAAGACTTCATCTCGGTCCTGCAGACGCTGGCCGGCGCGGGACGACGCGTGATCACGCTCGACATGCGCGGCCAGTTCGAGACGCCGGGGCCGGATGACGCCTCCGCGTACGGCTGCGCCGAGCTGGGCGCCGACATCGCCGCGGTGATCGAGTCGATCGGAGACCCGGTCCACCTGGTCGGGCACTCCTTCGGCGGCCTGGTGACACGCGAGACGGTGATCGGCGATCCGGCCCTGGTCGAGTCCTTCACCCTCATGAGCTCGGGCCCGGCGGCGATCACCGGCGGCCGCGAGGTGGAGGGGCGGGTCCTGCTCTCCGCGCTGCCGAAGGTGGGGCTCGAACACCTGTGGTCGACGCGGATGGAGCCGGAGGTCCTCTCCAAGGGGGTGGCGCCCGAGATCGTCGCCTTCCTGCGGCGGCGGATGTTCATGAGCTCCCGCTCCGGGCTGCTGGGCATGGCGAACGAGCTGCTGTCCTGCGCCGACCGGGTCGACGAGCTCGCCAAGGCGACCGACGGCGCCGGCGTGCCCGTCCTCGTCCTGTACGGGGAGAACGACGACGCCTGGGAGCCCCAGACCCAGGCCCTCATGGCCGAGCGCCTGGGTGCCCGGAAGGTGGTCATCCCCGGCGCCGCACACTCTCCCGCCGTCGAGGCGCCCGAGACGACGGCGAGCGCGCTCACCGCGTTCTGGAACGACGCCGAGCGCACCTGACCGCATCCGGCGTACATGAGACGAGAGACACCTTTCGTCTCATGTAATAAGTCACTTACGATGGTCGCCATGGAAGCGACCGTCCAGTCCCCCCAGAGCGTCACCTGGCAGGTGCACATCGACCGGTCGATGTGGGTCGGAGGCGTGCGCAGCCTCATGCTCCAGGCCCTGCACCCGATCGCGATGCGAGGCGTCTGGCAGAACTCCACCTTCCAGACCGACCCGATCGGCCGGCTGCAGCGCACCGCCGACTTCGTGGGCGTCGTGACCTGGGGTACTCCCGATGAGGCCGATGAGCTCGGCCGCAGGGTGCGCGGCATCCACCGGGCCCTGCGCGTCAAGGACCCCGACACGGGGCGGCTCCACCGGGTCGACGAACCCGAGCTGCTGCTCTGGGTGCACTGCGCCGAGGTCTACTCCTACCTTGAGGTGGCCCGGCGCTCCGGGCTGCGGCTCAGCGACGCGCAGGCCGACCGCTACCTGGCCGAGCAGCGCCGCAGCGCCACCTACGTCGGCCTGCACGAGGAGGACGTGCCCGGCAGCGTCGCGGAGATGGAGGCCTACTTCGCCGACATGCGCCCGCAGCTGAAGGTCACGCCGGAGGCACAGGGGGCCGTACGCTTCCTGCTGTGGCCGAAGCTGCCGCACGAGATGCGGTTCCTGCGGCCGGGCAAGCCGCTGTACATGCCCTTCGGCGCGCTCTGCTACTACTCGCTGCCCCTCTGGGCCCGGCGGATGTACGGGATGCTGCCGGAGATCCCGCAGCCGCTCGTGAGCGCGGGGCTGCGGTCGTTCCGGCTGGCCATGAACTCCATGCCCGAGCCCCTGCACGACAAGTCGTTCCAGCCGACGACCCGGCGGATGCTGGCCGGTGCGCGCGAGCGCCTCGCCGCCGAGGGCTACGACCTCGGCCGCGGCCTCGCCGGCCTACGCGACCCCCGCCGCTGGCCGGAGACCGCACGGGTGTGAGCCGGACCGGACCTCCTCGGGCAGCGCGGACCAGGGATCGCGCGCCGGAGCCGCCTGCCGACCCTCCGGACAGAGCCGCACGTAGTCACACCACGCGCACAGCGCACCCGGACAGGGAACCCGCACCGGAGCCGCCCACCGGCCTACACGCCCCCGGCCTGGGCCGGGGGCAGACGTCCTCGGGCAGCGCGGACCAGGGATCGCGCGCCGGAGCGGCCCGCCGACCCTCCGGACAGAGCCGCACGTAGTCACACCACGCGCACCGCGCACCCGGACAGGGAACCCGCACCGGAGCCGCCCACCGGCCTACACGACCCTCGGCGCGCTGGAGACACCCCGGCCTGAACCGGGCTCAGACCTCCTCCGGCAGCGCAGGCCAGGGATCGCGCGCCGAAGCCGCCCACCGGGCCTAAACGGCCTGCACACCTCCCCGCACCACCGGAGACCCCCGGCCTGGGCCGGGGTCAGACCTCCTCCGGCAGTGCGGACCAGGGATCGCGCGCCGGAGCCGCCTGCCGACCCTCCGGACAGTGCCGCACGTAGTCGCACCACGCGCACAGCGCGCCCGGGCGGGGTGGGAACGTCTCGTCGAAGCCGGCGTGCGGCGGGCCGGTGCGCGGGCCCGCCGGGACGTTCTCGCGGTACCACTCGTCGGCCTCGGCGCACTCTCCGGCGATGTCCTCGGCGCGCCGCAGATGGCGGCCGAGTGACTCCTCGGTGTGCTCCCAGACCGCGACCTCCCCGGTGGGCAGGTGGTGCAGCTCGACGAGGCGGCACGGAGCCCGCATCATCCGCCAGGAGGCCGCGGCGTACAGCGCGAGCGCCAGCGACGACCGGGCGTCGTCCGAGGTGAGCGGCCGACGGCCGGTCTTGTAGTCGACCACGACGAGCTCGCCGTCGCGGCGGTCGAGCCGGTCGATGCGCCCCTGGACGGTGATCAGGTGGGTCTTCATCGACACGGTGCGTTCGACGCCGACCGGCTCGTCGGCCGGGTCGAGGCCGGAGACGTAATGCTCGACCATGGCGCGGGACCGTCGCCGCCAGTCGGCGGACTGGTCCGCGTCACGGAACCCGTCGGTCAGCCAGCCCCGCTCCAGCAGCCGCCCCGCCGCCTCGGGCGTGCGGTCCGCGACGGGCAGCCGCCACCAGCCCGCGAGCGCGTTGTGGACGCTCGCCCCGACGCTGTTGTGCGCCCACGGCGGGCCCTTTTCCGGCTTGGGCCGGTCGAGGTAGGTCATGCGGTAGCGGCGCGGGCAGTCCAGCCAGGTGTTCAGCCGTGAGGGCGTGCAAGGGTAGAGCCGCTTGGGCATCCCCTCGAAACCGAGCTGCTCGGCCGCCATCGCCGGGACCCGCTCAGGCCTCGGACTCGGGCTCCTGGGCGAGGGCGAACCAGCTCTCCCACTGGGAGTCCTCGTCGCCGACCGTGCTCTCGTCGCCCTGACCCGGCAGGATGCGGGTCTCGCGCGGCAGCGGGCTGAGGATCGCCCCGATGGAGTTGAGCTGCTCCTGCAGCTCGGGGTAGTCCGGCCCCACGCGGCCCGGCCGTCCCTTGTGCAGCGTGTCGCCGGTGAACAGCACCCCGAGTTGCTCGCTGTAGAGGCAGATGCTCCCCGGCGAGTGGCCGGGCGTGTGCATGACCTCGAGCTGCGCGCCCGCGATCTCGAAGACGCCGCTGTCCTCGATGTCGAGGTCGGGCTGGAGATCCTTCAGGAAGTCGGCGTCCTCGTCCTTGTCGGCGAGCGCACGGAAGTACTGACGCCACAGCAGGCGGTCACGCGTGTGCAGCGCGACCGGGGCGGGGTCCTCCTCGTCGGCCTCGGCGACCTCCAGGACGGAGCCCAGGTGGGTCTCCCTGCCGTCGGTGCAGATGACGGCCATGATCTCCCGCTCGTCGACCGCCTCGATGACGGGCTCGGCGTCGAAGGCGGGATCGATGACGATCACCGCCTCGTCGTCGCCGACGATGTAGGTGTTGGCCTCGATGTCGTACTCGGTGTCGTCGACCGTGACCTTGCCCGACGTCACCACTTTGTCGATACGCGCGTCCACGTGAGAAACCCTACCGACTCCGGGCCTTCGGTGCGTGCGGCACGTGGTACTCAGCCGGACGACGGATCGGTGGACGGCTCGCCCTCCCACGTGACCTGCACCGTCTGCGTACGGCCCGGGCCGGTGATCGTCACGGTGGCCGCGCCGGCCGCTCGCGGGGTCGCCGGACGCAGGGTGATCGTGACGGTGGCCGTCTCGCCGGGGTTCAGCGAGCCGCTCGCGGGGGCCACCGTCAGCGGGTCACCGGTCGTCGCGCTCCAGTGGACCGGCGCGCCTTCGCCGCGCAGCGTGACGGTGCAGGTCAGACCGGCCGCGCCGAGGTCGCAGTCGCCCGCCCGCACGTACAGCGTCGGCCGGGCGACGGGCCGGCCGGGCGGGGAGGATGAGCGCGGGGAGGAACCGCCGGACGCGGGCGGCACCCGGTGGCCCGGACCGCTCGTGTAGACGGTCGTCGTCGGTCCCGGTCGCGGCGGCCGGTCGCCGGCGTGGAAGGCGATGACCGCGGCCACCGCCGCCCCGGCCACCGCGACGGCGGCGATCGCTGCGGCGACCGCCGGCGGCCAGCCGCGCCTCCGTCCCCCCGGGTCCGCGGCCACCGCCTGCGTCTCCGGCGGTGACGCGACCGCCCGCGCGACGTCGCCCGGCGGCGGCACGGCCGCCGCGCTCATGCCCTCGGTCATGATCGCGGTCTCGCCCGGCCGGCCGCCGGGCACCGTCGTGTGGCCGAGCAGGCGCATCAGGAGCGCGCTCGCGGACGGCCGTCCGGCCGGGTCCTTGGCGAGACACTCGGCGACGAGCGCGCGCAGGCCTCCGGTGAGCGCACCCAGCTCAGGCGGCTCGTGCACGATCCGGTGGGCGAGCACGGCGAGCGAGTCGCGGCCGAACGGCGGGGTGCCGCTCGCGGCGTAGACCATCGTCGCGCCCCAGGCGAACACGTCGACGGCCGGCGTCACCTCTCCCCCGGAGACCTGCTCGGGCGCCATGTACGCCGGCGTGCCGGGCGTGTGCCCGGTGAGCGTGGCGGCGCGGTCCACGATCCGCGCGACGCCGAAATCGATCACACGGGGGCCGTCGGGGCCCATGAGAACGTTCGGCGGCTTGAAGTCGCGGTGGATGACGCCGGCCTGGTGGATGGCGACCAGCGCGGTGGCGGTCCCGATGGCCAGGCGGTCGAGCGCACCGCCCGCGAGCGGCCCGCCCTCGGCCACGAGGGCGTACAGGGACGGCCCGGGGACGTACTCGCTGACGATGTAGGGCCGGTCGCCGTCGATGTCGGCGTCCAGGACCTGGGCGGTGCAGAACCGCGCGACCTGTTCGACCGCCGCCGCCTCACGGGCGAACCGCTCCCGCTCGCCGCCCGCCTCGGCCATGGCGGTCCGCAGCAGCTTGACCGCCACCCGTCCGGCGCCGGCCGCCTCGGCCAGGTAGACCACGCCGTACCCGCCGTGCCCCAGCCAGCCGACCAGCGTGTAGGGCCCCAGGCGCGCCGGATCGTCCGGCCGCAGGGGCGCGATGTCGGGCATGGGGTCGGGCATCGGGTCCTCCGGTGACGAGCGGATGGCGACCGCTCACACCCGTTGGACGCCGCCGCGAGTGCCCGGGTTTGCCCCTGTGCGCCGGCTCGCCTCAGGCGTCCTCGACCAGAGCCATCAGGAACCCGTCATGTCCCTTCCGCCCCACCGTCTGCAGTGCCACGCCGGTGACCCTCGGGTCGGCCGCCACCGCGTCGGCCAGCCGGCGGACGCCCAGGACGTCCGGGTCGTCGTTCCCGGGAGCGACGACCTCGCCGCGCCGTACGACGTTGTCCACCACGATCAGCGTGCCGGGACGGGACAGCTCGACCGCCCAGGCGAAGTAGTCCGCGCCGGCGGACTTGTCGGCGTCGACGAAGACCATGTCGAACGGCCCGAGCCCCTCGGCGGCGATCTCGGGCAGCGTCTCCAGCGCGGGCCCGAGGCGTACCTCGACGACCTTGGCGAGCCCGGCGTGCTCGATGTTGCCGCGGGCGACCGCGGCGTGTCCCGGGTCGGCCTCCAGCGTGATCAGGCGGCCGTCCTCGGGCAGCGCGCGGGCCAGCCAGATCGTGCTGTAGCCGCCGAGCGTGCCGACCTCCAGGATGCGGCGCGCCCCCTGGAGCCGCGCCAGGAACCACAACACCTTGCCCTGGTTCGGCGGGACGGCGATCCGCGGCAACCCCGCCTCCTCCGAGGCCGCCAGCGCCGCGTCCAGCGCGGCGTCGGGCGGCACGAGCGCCCCGTCGAAGTAGTCGTCGACCGCGGTCCAGATCTCCCTGTTCATCCCCCGCCTTTCGTCCCGCCCCTCGCAGGAGCGTCCCCGCCTCGCGGCCTGCCCCCGGACGCGCGGCCCGACCGGGTCCGGAGGATGGTTTTCGGTGTCCTAACATCACCGAATGGTGACGGCGCGACCGCCCGGCGAGGTCAGGTGATGCTCGAGGTCCTCTGGCTCGGCGTGCTCCTCGGCACCGGCGCGGCGGTCTCCGTCGGCCCGATCTTCGTCACGATCCTCAACGAGGCCGCGACACGCGGCTTCGCCCCGGCGTTCCGCGTCATCCTCGGCTCCGCGACCGCCGACGCGCTCCTGCTGCTGCCCGCGCTGGCGTTCGCGTGGCTGATCGCGGCCGTGGCGCGGGCGGAGTTCTGGGTCGGTCTGGCGGGCGCGTGCGTCTTCGCCTTCCTCGCGTTCCAGGCGGTACGCGAGGCGTGGCGGCTGTGGCACCACGGCACCGTGCCGGCGGCCCGGATCCGGGCCTTCTGGAAGGGCGTGACCGCGAACCTCGCCAACCCGCTCACGTGGACGTTCTGGCTGGCCACCGGCACGCCGACGATGCTGCGCGCCCGGCACCTCGCGGGCGACGCGGGGATGGCGGTGTTCACCGTGACCTGGTTCGGCGTGGCGTCGGGCCTGGAGGCGGTCATCGCCTTCGCCGTGGCGCTCTCGGGCCGCCGCGTCGGCCCGAAGGGGCAGGGCGCCTTCACCGGCCTGTCCGCCCTGCTCTTCGCGGCCCTCGCCGCCATGATGCTGGCCCGGTCCCTGCTCACCTGACGTCCGGAACCGCCCCCGTGGCCAGGGCGCGCAGGGCCTCGTACGCCTCCGGGGCGGTGGTCTCGCAGCCCAGCCGGTGACCCGTCAGCTCGCCGTGGTCGTCGCTCGCGCCGGTGACGAAGAGGCCCAGCTCGCCCGCCAGCGCCCGCAGGGCCGCGCGGTCCTCCGGGGCGTGGTCCGGATGGTCGGCCTCCAGCCCCGCCAGCCCGGCCTCGGCCAGGCTCGCGATCGCGTCGTCGGGCACGCCGTAGCCCCGCCGCGACGCCCGCGGATGGGCCAGCACCGGGACGCCGCCCGCCTCGCGTACGAGCCGCACCGCGCGGACCGGGTCCAGGGCGTACCGGTCGACGTACGCCCGCCCGCCCGCGCCGATCCACTCCGCGGTGAAGGCGTCCTCCACGGTCGCCACGACGCCCGCCTCGACCATGGCGCGGGCGATGTGCGGACGGCCGGGTACGGAGTCGCCGGTGATCCGCGCCACCAGTTCCCAGGTGACCGGCGCACCCAGCTCGCCCAGCCGCTGGACCATGCCGCGCGCCCGGTGCGCGCGGTCGTCGCGGATGCGCTCGCGCTCGGCCGCGAGCAGTGGCTCCTCCGGGTCGAACAGGTAGGCCAGGAGGTGGACGCTGTGGTCGCGCAGCCGGCACGACAGCTCCATGCCGCGGACCAGCGTCATACCGGGCGGCAGCGCACCCGCGGCCTCGGCGTGGCCCGCGACGGTGTCGTGGTCGGTCAGCGCGAGCACGCCGACGCCCGCGGCGTGGGCTCGGCGTACGACGTCGGCGGGCGGCTGGGTGCCGTCGGAGACGGAGCTGTGGCAGTGGAGGTCGATGAGCACCCGATCACGTTAGTCGGGGGCACGCGGCGCCGTACGGCAGATCGAGTGGCGCCTCGCGCAGGTCGCGCAGGGCGAGTTGCTCGACCATGAGGACGCCGGCGGACTCGGGCCACAGCACCGCCCAGATCCAGTTCGCGAGCGCCTCGCCCGCGTACGCCGCCGTCTTCTCCGTGCCCAGCGCCCACATCGACACCGGATGACCGTCGATCTCGACCTTGGCGTTCGGCGCCGTGACCCCGAAGTCGTGGCCGGGGTCGGGGCCCTTCAGCCCCGCGTACGAGGCGCCCAGCCCGACGCCGGGCTCCTCGGCGACCAGCACGAGGTCGGCCGGACCGCCGATCGGCGAGGGGCCGGACAGCGCCACGGCCACCGCGATCGCCCCGCTGCGCTCGTCACCGACCTCGGCGAACCCGCTCACGAGCCAGCCCGTGGGCGGCGGCCAGGGCACCCACACCGGCACGCGGGCCCGCGAGCGCACGGCCTCCAGCGCCTCCGCGCAGGGCCTCATCGGCGGTTGCAGCGGCGGGACCTCGCCGTGTACGAGGCAGGTCCACGCGCTCGACCACGCGCTGGGCGGTACGAGACGCCCGCGGCACCGCGGGCACGTGGGCGCGGTCCTCATGGTTACTCACAGTCGCCCCTACGCGAGGGAACGTCAAGCTCTTCACCTGCGCGATCGCCCGATCAGGCGGACGATTCGTCACTCCGGGTACGCTCCATGCCCGCCGCGCGGCCCTTGGCGGCGATCACCAGGGCCATCTTGCGGGACGCCTCGTCGATCATCTCGTCGCCGAGCATCGCCGCGCCCCGCCCCTGGACACGCGTCGCGTGGTCGTAGGCGTCGAGGATCAGCTCGGCGTGGTCGTAGTCCTCCTGCGACGGGGAGTAGACCGCGTTGCCGGCCTCGATCTGCGCCGGGTGCAGCACCCACTTGCCGTCGAAGCCCAGCGCGGCGCTCCGCCGTGCCGCCCGGGTGAAGGCCTCGACGTCGCGGACGCCGAAGTACGGCCCGTCGATCGCCTGGAGGTCGTGCGCACGGGCCGCGAGCAGGATGCGCATGAGGATGAAGTGGTAGGCGTCGCCCTCGGTGTACCCGGGCGGCTGCTCCCCGACCACCAGGGTCTTCATGTTGAGCGACGCCATCAGGTCGCCGGGCCCGAACACCAGCGTCTCCAGGCGCCGCGAGGAGCCCGCGATCTCGTCGACCCGGGTCAGCCCGCGCGCGTCCTCGATCTGGGCCTCGATGCCGATCCGGCCGACCGGCAGACCCGACGCCTGCTCGATCTGGGTGAGCAGCAGGTCCAGCCAGACCACGTGGTCCGGTGAGCTCGCCTTGGGCAGCATGAGGCAGTCGAGGTTCGCCCCCGCGCCCTCGACGACCTCGATGACGTCCCGGTAGGCGTACGGGGTGGTCACGTCGTTGATCCGTACGACGCGGACCCGGTCGCCCCAGCCGCCGGCGTTCAGCGCCGCGACGACGTGCGCCCGCGCCTCCTCCTTGGCCTGCGGCGCGACCGCGTCCTCCAGATCGAGGAAGAACTCGTCGGCGGGCAGCTCCCGCGCCTTCTCGATGAAGCGCGGGTTGCTGGCGGGCACCGCGAGCGTCGTCCGGCGAGAGCGCATGCACCGGATGGTATCCACCCGTGGGAGACTGCGATCGTGGACATCGCCGCGCTGGTCGAGGAGGCCACCAAGAAGTCGGGCATGCTGTGGCTGGCGCTGCCCGACCTGCCCTACCCGCGCGCCGCCTGGCACGTCTGGCACGCGTACGGCGAGCAGAGCGCCGCGTACGTCGTCACCGGCGGCATCGAACAGCCGCTGCCCGGCCTGCCGGAGGCCGAGCGGATCACGGTGACGGTCCGCAGCAAGGACAAGGGCGGCCGCCTGGTCTCCTGGATCGCCGCCGTCGAGCAGGTGGAGCCGGACTCCGAAGAGTGGGCGGCCGTGGTGCCCCTGCTCGCCAAGACCCGCCTCAACGCCCCCGACGGCGAGCACCAGACCGAACGCTGGGCCAAGGAGGCGTTCGTCATCCGCCTCACCCCGACCGGCGAGGTCGCCGAGGCGCCCGGCAGCCTGCCCGACGACTACGCCGCCGTACGCCCGGCGCCCAGCCCGGCCACCACCACCGGCCGCAACCCGTTCATGGTCGGCGCCCGGAGACGCCGCTCCGACCGCTAGCCCCGCGCTGCGCGGTGGCCGAACGACAGGACGCGGTGCTCGACGATCGACTCCAGCTTGTCCGGGTTGGCCACCAGGTGCAGCGTGTGGACCCTGCCGTCCGCGATCTCGGCGGTCATCGCGCTCAGCACCGTGTCTCCGCCGCGGATGACCACCCCCGGCGCACCGTTGACGTCGGTGATCTCCACGGTCATGTCCTCGGGGGCCACGCCGTCGTACGGGCGCTGCCCGATGCCGATGAGGAAGCGCGCCACCTCGGCGCCGGTGAGCGGGCGGCGTGGCGCGAGGCGCTTGCCGCCGCCGTCGGGCACGAGCACGACGTCGGGCGCCAGCACGGTGAGGAGGCGTTCGATGTCGCCGCCGAGCGCCGCGGACAGGAACTCCTCGGTGACGCGGCGCTGTTCGACGCGGTCGGCGGTGAAGCGCGTCCGCCGCTCCGTGACGTGCCGGCGGGCCCGGACCGCCACCTGCCGGACACTCGCCTCGGACCGGTCGAGCGCGTCCGCGATCTCCGCGTGGGAGAACCCGAAGACCTCCCGTAGGACGAACACCGCCCGTTCCAGCGGTGACAGCGTCTCCAGCACGACCAGCATGGCCAGCGAGACGGAGTCGGCCAGTTCGACGTCGTCGGCGACGTCGGGCGAGGTGAGCACCGGCTCGGGCAGCCACGGGCCGACGTAGGACTCGCGCCGCGAGCGCACGGTGCGGAGCCGGTCGATCGCGGTGTTGGTGACCGTGCGGACCAGATAGGCCCGGGGGTCCTCCACCCCCGTACGGTCGGCGCCGGACCAGCGCAGCCAGGCGTCCTGCACGATGTCCTCGGCGTCGGCGACCGAGCCCAGCATGCGGTACGCCACGGAGAAGAGCAGCCCGCGGTACGTCTCGAAGGCCTCCGTGAGGCCGGTGGTATCCCCCGTCACGCGTCCCATCGTGTCATCCTCGGATGGGGCGGGATAGATCACGCTTTACCGCTGGAGAAGACGCGTCTCGGTAGCCTTCGAGCATGACCGCAACGCCATCGCGGGTGTTCGTCGCGCGCCTGGCCGGGATCGCCGTGTTCGATCCCGCCGGAGACCAGATCGGCCGGGTGCGCGACGTCGTCGTCATGATGCGCCCCGCTCCGCGCGCGCCCCGCGTGCTGGGGCTCGTGGTCGAGGTCCCCCCGCACCGCCCCGTCTTCCTGCCGATCACCCGGGTCACCAACATCGACGCCGGCGCGGTGATCTTCGATGGCCGGATCAACATGCGCCGGTTCCAGAAACGCGGCTCCGAGACGCTCGCGCTCGGCGAGATGCTCGACCGCAAGGCCGAGCTGGCCGACAGCGGAGGCGAACAGGTCGTCGTCTTCGACCTGGGCATGGAGCAGAGCCGTACGCGCGACTGGCTGATCACCAAGGTCGCGGTGCGCCGTACGGGCGGCACCGGGCACGGGCACCGCTGGGCCGGCGGAGGACGCGGCGCCGCGCGGCTCGGCCTGCGCCGGCGGCACGGCGAGACACTCGTGGTCGACTGGGGCGCGATCAGCGGCCTGCGCGTGCTCGAGGAGGGGCAGGGCGCGGCCAGCCTTGTCGCGGCGTTCGAGCGGATGCGCGCCCCCGACCTGGCGAACGTCGTCCACGAACTGTCCGCGAAACGCCGCGCCGAGGTGGCCGCCGCGCTCGACGACCGGCGGCTGGCCGACGTCCTCGAAGAACTCCCCGAGGACGACCAGGTCGAGATCCTCGGTAAGCTCGACATCGACCGCGCCGCGGACGTCCTGGAGGAGATGGGCCCCGACGACGCGGCCGACCTGCTGGGCGAGCTGCCCTCCGAACAGCGCGAGCAGCTGCTGGCGCTGATGCAGCCGGAGGACGCCGCGCCGCTGCGCCGGCTGCTGACCTACGCCGACGACAGCGCGGGCGGCATGATGACCACCGAACCGGTGATCGTCTCCCCGGACGCCACCGTCGCCGAGGCGCTCGCGCAGATCCGCAACCCCGACCTGAACCCGGCGCTGGCCGCCCAGGTGTACGTCTGCCGGCCGCCGAACGAGACCCCCACCGGCCGCTACCTCGGCACGGTGCACTTCCAGAGGCTGCTGCGCGAGCCACCGCCCACGCTCGTCAGCGCGATCTGTGACACCGAGCTGGACCCGCTGCGGCCCGAACTGCCCCTGGAGACGGTCTCCAGCTACCTGGCGACCTACAACCTCGTGTCCGTGCCGATCGTGGACGAGAACGGCCGGCTGCTCGGCGCCGTGACCGTCGACGACGTGCTCGACCATCTCCTGCCGGACGACTGGCGCGAGAGCGGGATGGACACCGACCCCGGCATTGGCGTGGACGCCGAAGAAGAGGCCCTGCGCGGAAAGGAGTGACGATGAGCATCGGCCTGGACCGGGCGCGCGATCAGCGCCGCATCGGCCGCCTCGACCAGCCCCGGGACATCCGCCGGCAGCTGGTGCCGCGGCTCTACTACGACCCCGAGGCGTTCGGGCAGTTCTCCGAGAACATCGCGCGGTTCCTCGGCACCGCCCGGTTCCTCGTGTACATGACCGTGTTCGTCGTCGTGTGGTTCGGCTGGAACATGCTCGTCCCGCACGGCGTGCGGTTCGATCCGTACCCCTTCATCTTCCTGACCCTCATGCTGTCGCTCCAGGCCTCGTACGCCGCGCCGCTGATCCTGCTGGCCCAGAACCGCCAGGACTACCGCGACCGCGTGCAGTACGAGGGCGACCGGGCCCGGCACGAGCGCAACGTGTCCGACACCGAGTACCTCACGCGCGAGGTGGCCAGCCTGCGCATGGCGATGAACGAGGTCGCCACCCGCGACTGGATCCGCGACGAGCTCCAGCACCTGCTCAAGGAACTGGAGAGCCGCCGCGACGAGCCGAGGTGACGTAGATCCCGCCGCGTTGGTTCGCCCGCCGCCCGCCCGCTCAATACCATGGGGGTATGGCCTCCCCCACGATCGAGCAGGTGAATGCCGCGCTCGCCACGGTGAACGACCCGGAGATCCGGCGTCCGATCACCGAGTTGGACATGATCAAGGGCGTCGACATCACGCCCGAGGGCGGGGTGAAGGTCGCCGTGTTCCTCACCGTCGCCGGCTGTCCCCTGCGCGACACGATCACGCGCGACGTCACCGCCGCCGTCTCCAAGGTCCCCGGTGTCGCCGGAGTGCAGGTCGACCTCGACGTGATGAGCGAGGAACAACGCCAGGCCCTCCAGCAGAAGCTCCGCGGCGGCCAGGCGGCCAAGGAGATCCCGTTCGCCAAGCCGAACTCCCTGACCCGCGTGTACGCGGTGGCGAGCGGCAAGGGCGGCGTCGGCAAGTCCTCGGTGACGGTCAACCTCGCCGCGGCGCTGGCGGCCCAGGGCCGCAAGGTCGGCGTGGTCGACGCCGACATCTACGGCCACTCGGTGCCCCGCATGCTCGGCGTCACCGGCCGGCCCACCCAGGTCGAGCAGATGATCATGCCGCCCAACTCCCACGGCGTGAAGGTCATCTCGATCGGCATGTTCACCGAGGGCAACGCGCCCGTCGTGTGGCGCGGGCCGATGCTCCACCGGGCGCTGCAGCAGTTCCTGGCCGACGTCTACTGGGGTGACCTCGACGTCCTCCTCATGGACCTGCCGCCGGGCACCGGCGACATCGCGATCTCGGTGGCGCAGCTGCTGCCGTCCGCGGAGATCCTCGTGGTGACCACGCCGCAGCAGGCCGCCGCCGAGGTGGCCGAGCGCGCGGGCGCGATCTCCGCGCAGACCCACCAGACGGTCGCCGGCGTCATCGAGAACATGTCCTACCTGCCCTGCCCGCACTGCGGCGAGCCGGTCGACGTGTTCGGCTCCGGCGGCGGCCAGACCGTGGCCGACGCGCTCACCCGTACGCTCGGCACGTCCGTGCCGCTGCTCGGCCAGGTGCCGATCGACGTGCGGCTGCGCGAGGGCGGCGACCAGGGGCGTCCGATCGTGCTGGACGACCCGGACGCGCCCGCCTCCAAGGAGCTGCGCGGCATCGCCGACAAGATCTCCGGGCGGGCCAAGAGCCTGCGCGGCCGGCAGCTTGGTCTCACTCCGAACCGCGGTTGACCAACCCGAGGGTGTGTTCGCGCTTGACGCGCGGTGCCCACGTGATTTCGTGGATGTATGGCATTCGACGGGGTCATGCGGGGGACGGTGCTGGCCGCGGCTCTGGTGGTCGCGGCCTGCGCGTCGGTCGGCTGTAGCGGGCACTCAAAACGCTTAACGACGCCGCGAGGCGGAGACGCCACTCAGGCCGACGCGCCGGGCGGCACCCCGAAGTCCTGGGGTGCGCCGGTCCTGTGGGACGACTTCGGCGGCACCGCACTCGACACGCGCAAGTGGCAGGTGTACCAGGCGCCCGACGCCTCCAGCCATCGTGGCATCGCCGCCGGCACCCACGTCTCGGGCGGGGTCCTCGACCTCGTGGGCGGGGTCTACGGCGGCCGTGACCAGGGCGCCGGCGTGATCTCCCGCCTCGCCCAGACCTACGGCCGCTGGGAGGCCCGCATCCGGGCCGACCGGGGCAACGGCTACTCCGCGACCGCGTTCCTGTGGCCGGTGCACATGGGCGACCCGGAGTACGCCGAGATCGACTTCGCCGAGATCCTGTCGGGCAACCGCAGGAGCGGCGGCCTGTTCATCCACCACGGGCCCGACGACCAGCAGGTGCAGCGCACCACGCGCGCCGACTTCACCAAGTGGCACACCGTGGGCGTCGACTGGCTGCCCGGCCACGTGACCTTCTGGATGGACGGCAAGAAGACCTGGAGCTACACCGGGTCGTTCGTCCCGCGGCAGGCCGGGATGCAGCTCTACCTGCGCAACGAGATGCGCGAGGGGTTCCACCGCGCGCCGAGCACGCCCAAGCGGATCACCATGCAGGTCGACTGGATCCGGGTCTACCGCGCTCCCAGCAGCGCGCGGTGACGCGCGGTCAGGTCGCCTCCGGGTCGTACGGCGGCCGCTCGCCGAAGGGCAGCAGCGGCTCCTCGGCCGGCATCGGCCCCGGCTGATCGAGGTCGTCCAGGTCCTCCAGGAGGTGCTTGCGGACGAACCGGCGCGGGTTGAGGTCGGCCACGTCGAAGTCGGCGAACTCCGGGCCGAGGCCCTCGCGCAGGTCGTCCCTGGCGCTGTTGGCCATGGCGCGCAGCTGGCGCAGCGCGCGGCCCGCCTGCGAGGCGACCTTCGGCAGCTGGTCGGGGCCGAAGATGATCAGAGCGAGCACGACGAGGAGAAGCGCCTCACCGAGTCCTACGTCGAACACGCGTCCTCCACCTGATGCCCCGCGGCCTTCCTGCCGAGGCCGCGAATCCCAGCTTAACCGCGACCTCCCCCCGCGTCTGCCGCGCGGGACCCGTCAGTTACCCGCGCCCAGCGTGAGTACGGTCGTCGACCGCTGCGAACCGCGGGTGTAGGCGACCTGGACCCGGTCGCCCGGCGCCTTGGCGCGGATCGCCATGATCAGTTCGTCCGAGCCGGAGATCGGCTTGCCGTCGAACGCGGTGATGATGTCACCGGCCTTCAGCCCGGCCTTCTCCGCCGGTCCGCCGGGCGTGATCGTGCCGCCCTTGCAGGACTGGGCGCCGTCGGTGGCGATGCGGGCGCCGCCGCCCTGGTAGGACATGTCGATGCAGGCGCCGATCACCGCGTGGGTGGCCTTGCCGTTGTTGATCAGCTGCTCGGCGACCTTCTTGACCTGGTTGCTGGGGATGGCGAACCCCAGCCCGATGCTGCCGCTCTGCTGCTTGTCGCCGAGCGACTGGCTGCCGAGCGTGGCGATCGCGGAGTTGACCCCGATGACCTGGCCCTTGGAGTCGACGAGCGGGCCGCCGGAGTTGCCCGGGTTGATCGCCGCGTCCGTCTGGACCGCGTTGATGAAGGCGGACTCGCCGCCCTCGCCGCTGGTGCTCACGGGACGGTTGAGGGCGCTGACGATGCCCGTCGTGACCGTGCCGGCCAGGCCGAGCGGAGAGCCGATGGCGATGACGGGGTCGCCGACCGCCAGGTTGTCGGAGTCGCCGAGGGTGAGGGCCTTGCGACCCGCGAGGGTGCCCGGCTTGATCACGGCGATGTCGGAGGTCGGGTCGTGACCGACGATGGTCGCGGTCGTGGTCTTGCCGTCGCTGAAGACCACCTGCATGTTTCCGCCGCTGACGGCGGGCGCGACCACGTGGTTGTTGGTCACGATGTAGCCGCCGTTCACGACGAAGCCGGTGCCCGCCCCGCCCTCGGTGCCGTTCGTCACCTTGATCATCACCACGCTCGGCACCAGCCGCTGGGCGATGCCGGCGACCGATCCGGGGTCGCGGTTCTTGGCGCCGGTCGTGGAGGTCTTGCCGCTGCCGAGGTCGACGGTGCCGCTGTGATCACCGGTCGCCAGCACGCCGACGCCGGCGCCGAGCGCCCCGGCCAGCAGGGCGATGACGACGGAGACGACCAGGAAGAGGCTCGTGGACGGGCCACGGCGCCCACGCGGCTCCGGCGCGGGGACGGGCGCCCAGTTGGGGCCCGGCTGAGCGGGGTAGCCACCGCCCGGCGGCTGCGGGGGGTGGGGCTGCTGCTGGGTGTTCCAGCCGTTGTACGAGGGCGCCGCGTGGCGCTGCTGGTCGTACGGCTGCTCGTAGTGGTGCGGCGAGAAGGAGGGGCGTGGCCGGCCGGGCGCGTCGGTGTGCTGCGGTGCTCCGTACGGCGAGCGCGGTCCGGGGTCGGGCGGCGCCATGCCCTGCGGTCCGGTCGGCGGCCCGATGGGAAGCCCGCTCTGCGGCCCGGTGGGAGGTCCACTCGGCGGCCCACCGGCGACGATCTGGTCCGTCGGGCCCTGGGGACCCACGGAGTTCCGCGGCTCGAACTCTGCCGTGCGCCGGTCGTCCTGCGGCGGACCCCCGGGCGCGCGGTTGTCTTCCGTCATCACCTGACTCCTTGCCGACCGCGCATGGACCTGTCGTCGTCTCCCCCACTATGGCGCGCGAGGTATGTGGCGAGCATAAGCGACCTTGACGGTGAAACCCGCCGGTTCACGGCTTCATCCCCCGGTGACGAAACGACGTCGAATCCCCATAGCAAAGGGGATCTCCACAGATCAGTCAAATGGGTTGGCCCATGAGGTAAGCCGGTCGAGCCCGCGGTGGAGACGTCCCCAGAAACCCGTTTCGCCGTGGGGCAGCGCGGCCACCACGCTGTCGACGACGGGGGGCGGCGCGTCGGCGAGGACGGTGAAGACGTAGCCCCGGCTCGCCCACATGGCGCGCTGCTGCATCGTGTCGCTCAGGTAGACGGTGCGGCCGCCGCGGGTCGCCTTGTGCCAGTCGGCGACGCTGCCGGCGTCGAGCGTGCCGCGCTGGAGGAAGACCGAGACCACCGAGAGCCCGTCGGAGTAGCTGAGGTGCACGACCGGGCCCTGGCCGTCGAGCTGCCGCGCGTCGTACAGGCTGAGGCGGTCGGGCAGGGTGTCGCGGACCGGCCAGCCGCGGTAGCGCAGCGAGCCGAGGTCGGCGCCGGCGAGCTGGTGCGCCCAGGGCGCCTCGACCGTGCGCGGCGCGGACGTCAGGACGTACTGCGTCTTGGGCGCGGTCGGCCGGATCTCGGTGAAGAACGTGAGGTTGACCTCGCGGCCCTGCTGGTCGAGCAGCTCACGCCGGAGCATGAGCCCGGTCTGGCGGTCGATGTGGAAGCGGCCCGCCGCGCTGCCGTCGGCGCGCCGCGCCTCGATCACGGACGTGGCGCGGCCGGACACCTCGCCCTGGCCGGCGCGCACGACCGCGTAGTTGCGCGCCAGCAGGTCGAGCATCTTCGAGGTGTAGCCGGTGAGCCCGCCGGTGCGGTCGGAGTCGTCGGCCTCGAACATCTGGCCGCCCTGGTCGGCGGTGGTGCTCTGCACGCGCATGTGAGTGCCGTCGCCGGGCACGTGGGTGACCTTGACCAGCGAGGTGGTCGCCATCCCGCTGCGGCTCCAGGCGGTGATGAACTGCGTGCCCTCGTACGGCGTCGTGCGCGCCGCGCCCTCGGCGCCGCGCAGCAGCCGCAGCGCCTCGGGGTCGGACTGGAGCCGGGCGCCGCTCGCCGTGTCACCGGTCGTGACGAACCACAGCATGAGAAGCGCGGCGGCGATGCCTCCCGCCATCCACGAGTTGCGCGAGATCCGGTGAGTCACGGGCTATCGCTGGTCTTCTCTGCCGGCTTGGGGTCGGTCAGGGGAACGTCGCCCGACGTCAGGGCGTGTTCGACCGCGAACTGCTCGACCGATGGAGCCACGCGCGGCAGCGAGCGTGGGTCCGAGCCGGCGGCGAACGCCGCGGAGCCGATGCCGAGCACGGCCAGGGTCGCGGCGCCGGCGACGAGGTAGCGGCCGCGCGGCAGCCGGCGGCGCGCGGCGGCACGGCGCGTACGGCCGGCGGGACGGGTGTCGCGGGGACGGGTGGCGGGACGCTCGGCGGACGGGCCGCGGCTCTCCCCGGGGAGGCGACGGGCCGCCGGCGGCAGCGGGTCGCCGGGCTCGCCCATGGCCTGGAGCCGGGCGAGCAGACGCTCGCCCGGGGCCGCGTCGCCCATCGCGCGGAGCCGGCGCTTGAGGGCTCGCAGCTCGTCGGCCTCGGCCCGGCACAGGTCGCACGCCGCGAGGTGCGCCAGGGCACGGTCGCGTTCGTCGTGCCCGAGCTCGCCGTCGACCAGCGCGGTGAGGCGCTCCCCCAGATGACTCATGGGCCCTCCTTCGTCGGAGGAGTGACCACAGGGCCGCGTCTTTCGATTCCCTCGCTTCGCTCGGTCATGAGCCCTCCCACGTCGGAGGGAGTGACCACAGGACCGCGTCTCTCGATTCCCTCGCTTCGCTCGGTCATGAGCCCTCCCACGTCGGAGGGAGTGACCACAGGACCGCGTCTCTCGATTCCCTCGCTTCGCTCGGTCATACCGCCTCCTCGGGACGGCGGCGCCGGGGACCGCGGTGTTCGAGGGCGGCGCGCAGCTGCGCGCGCCCGCGGTGGATCCGGCTGCGTACGGTGCCGAGCTTCACGCCCACGGTCGCGGCGATCTCCTCGTACGACAGGCCCTCGATGTCGCAGAGCACGACGACCGCGCGGTAGTCGGGGGCCAGGCCGTCGAGTGCCGCCTGGATGTCGGCGTCGAGCTTCTTGTCGTCGTAGGCCTGGGCGGGAGTGGGCTCGTTGCCGTGCAGGCGCTCGGCGGCGTCCTCGGCGAGCCCTTCGAAGCGGATGCGCTGCCGCCGCCGCGCCTGGTCGAGGAACAGGTTGGTCGTGATGCGGTGCAGCCAGCCCTCGAAGGTGCCGGGCTGGTAGTTGGCCAGCGACCGGAAGACGCGGACGAAGACCTCCTGCGTGAGGTCCTCGGCGTCGTGCGGGTTGCCGGTGAGCCGGAACGCGAGGCGGTAGACGCGGCCGGAGTGCTCGCGCACGATCTCGTCCCACGAAGGGGGTGTCCAGGCGATGCCGGCGTCGCGCACCGTCGCTCCCCTCTCACGCAGAAGTACTGCCACCGCCATACTGCCCCGTTTCTTCCTTTCCGCCTACCGGCTGCCGTGGCCCTCCTGAAGAACGTGACGATAGGCGGCGGAGTTCCCCACCCGCAGTAGTCTTTGACCTCGCAGGCTAAGGCTCCATGAGGAGGAAGTCATCGACGCGGTGAAGGCCACACTGGCCTACGTGGAGCAATACCTCCCCGAGGACGAGCCGCTGCGCAACGCGCGCCGTCGCGGCGAGGACGTGGGCGCGACGCCCATCGGTCCGGCCGGCGGCGCCGCCCTCAGGTTCCTCGCGACCGCCATCAGCGCGCGCACGGTCGTCGAGATCGGCTCGGGCTGTGGCGTCTCCGGCATCTGGCTGCTGCGCGGCATGCGGCCGAACGGCGTGCTGACGAGCGTCGACGTCGAGCCGGAGAACCAGCGGCTGGCCCGCGAGGCGTACGCCGAGGCCGGCTTCCCGACCTCGCGCGCCCGCCTCATCACGGGCCGCGCACTGGACGTGCTGCCCCGTCTCACCGACGGAGCGTACGACCTGGTCTTCTGTGACGCGATCAAGCAGGAGTACCCCGACTACCTGCCGGAGGCGCTGCGGCTGCTGCGGCCGGGCGGCGTGGTGGCCTTCGACAACGCCCTGCGGGGCGACACGGTGGCCGATCCCGCCAACCGCTCGCCGGACACCGTGGCGGTCCGCGAGCTCGGCCGGCTCGTCCGCGACGACGACCGGCTGACGGCGATGCTGCTGCCGGTCGGGGACGGGCTCCTCGCCGCGGTGAAGGGTGAATGAGGGTACTCCGGCGACCGGTCCCGGATGACGCGCGGCCGGTGGGGTGCTCTCTCGTCCTGCTGGTGTTCTCGGCCGTCTTCGCGGCGGCCGCCGTGCCGTCCCTACCGGGGTTCGGCGCGGTGCTCTACCTGCTGGTCGGCGTGGCCGGAGTCCTGCTGTTCGGGGCCGGCCTGGCGACGGCCGCCGGCCGGTTCCTGGCCCGGCGGCCGGTCCTCGAACTGGACGAACGCGGTGTACGCCTGCCGGCGCCCTGGCCGTGGCCGCGGACCCGCGACCGTGTCCTCGACTGGACGGACCTGGCCGCGGCGATCGTGTGGAGCACCCCGTCGCCGCGCGGCCGGCGTACGGTGACCGGTCTGGCGTTCCTGCCGACGGCGGCCGCCGCCGAACGCACCCTGCCGCCCCCGAGCGCCGAGATCCTGGCGCTGGGCATGGACGACGTGCCCGGCGTGGCGTCCGCGCGCTGGGCGACCCGGATCCAGCCCGGCTGGGACACGGACGCCGAGCGGATCCTGACCGAGGTACGCCGTCGCGGCCTCCCGGCCGTCGACGCCCGAACCCGCTGACCCGGCGTCAGTTCTCCTTGTTCCCGAGCCAGCGCAGGAGCAGGCGGACGCCGTAGCCGGTGGCGCCCTTGGTGATCTCGGCGTCGTCGGAGGTGGCGCGGGCCGGGCCGGCCACGTCCAGGTGGGCCCACGGCCGGTCGCCGGCGAACTCCCGCAGGAACAGGGCGGCGATGACGGAGCCCGCGCCGTAGCCGCCGCGGCCGATGTTCGCCACGTCGGCGACGTCGGAGTCGATCGCCGGGCGGTACTCCTCGACCAGCGGCATCCGCCACAGGGACTCTCCGCTGTCCTCGCTCGCGCCCAGCAGGTCGCCGGCCAGCGTCTCGTCGGTGGAGTACATCGCGGCGTACCGCAGGCCGAGCGCGACCTTGGCGGCGCCGGTCAGGGTGGCGATGTCGACGACGGCCGCCGGGGCGAGCTCAGCGTCGGCGTACGCGAGCGCGTCGGCCAGGACCAGGCGGCCCTCGGCGTCGGTGTTGAGGACCTCGGAGGTGGTGCCGCCGTAGTGGCTGATGACGTCGCCGGGGCGCATCGCCGAGCCGGACGGCATGTTCTCGGCGGCCGCGACCAGCCCGGTGACCCTGACCGGCACGCCCAGCTCGCGCAGCGCGCTCATCACGGCGATGACGACCGCGCCGCCCGCCATGTCGGTCTTCATGGTCTTCATGCCCGCGTTCGACTTGAGGGACAGGCCGCCCGAGTCGAAGGTGATGCCCTTGCCGACGAGCACGATGGGACGTGTGTCGGCGACGCCCTCGGGCTCGTAGGTCAGCTCGATCAGACGCGGCGGCCGGGCCGAGCCCGCGCCGACCGCGATGAGCCCGCCGAAGCCCTGGGCGGCGAGCGCCACCTCGTCGCGTACGCGTACCGTCAGCGAGCCGTCCGCGGCGAGCTCCTCCGCGCGTTCGGCGAGCCACTGCGGGCACTTGTCCAGCGAGGTGGTGTTGGTGAGGTCGCGGGCGAGCGCCACCGCGCGGGCGACCGCCGCGCCGCGCTCCAGGACGGCCGATGAGGAGGTGACCACGCTGATCGACTCGGCGCCGGGCCGCTTGGCGGTGCCGCCGACGCGAAAGTCGTACGACGCCAGCAACAGCCCCTCCGCGAAGGCCGCGAGGGCGTCGTCCTCCGCTTCCGACGGACCCCCGACGATCACCTTGCCGCAGCCTCTGACCTGCCGGGCGACGGCCGCGCCCGCGCGCCGCAGCGCGGAGACCGACCCGTCGCCCACGCCGAAGAGGAGCAGCTCGGTGATGCCGTCGCCCATGCGGAACGGAGCCCTGACGATCTCTCCCGGCTCGCCTTTCGCGTCCTCGTGGGCGAGCAGGTCCGCCGCGCCCAGCGCGAAGATGCCCGCCAGCCCGTCGGCGTACGCGGGGTCGATCTCCGGCCCGGAGCGTACGGGGACGGCGACCGCCTCGGCCGTGGTGGCGGCGTCGCGGATCGTCCCGTCGAGCGCGCGGAGCTGCGTCTGTAGTGGCACGTACTCTCTCCTGGCCCTCTCCTGATGAGCAGTGAGGCCCCGGCGTCAGCCGGGGCCTCACTCGATGAATCGACTCGACCGGAACGATCCGCCCGGTACGGGCGAGGCGTCCTAGCCGACAACACCCTTCAAAG
This sequence comes from Actinoallomurus sp. CA-142502, assembly GCF_050936355.1. NCBI lineage: Bacteria > Bacillati > Actinomycetota > Actinomycetes > Streptosporangiales > Thermomonosporaceae > Actinoallomurus > Actinoallomurus sp. CA-142502. Next base: position 2,687,083 of record NZ_JBNJMY010000001.1, on the reverse strand, counting down.
CGTCCCCGAGCTCGCCTGCCTCATCTGCCGACAGTTCGACAACGAGCCGCCCGCCACCTTCGAGCGGGACACGCATGACGATTCCGCGCCCCTCCTTGGTAACTTCGAGCGGACCATCGCCTGTCCGCGGCTTCATCGCCGCCATGCGTGCATCCCCTTCCTGCCTAGGGCCGCGTGGGGCCGCCGGGCTTCCTTGGCCGCTGACCCGCCTGCCGCATCAACGTCAACTGTGGTGGACCATTATCCCGTTTTCGGGACGCTAAGTGGTAACGATCAGCTCGGAGATCGTCAGACTGGAGTTCTATGAATGCCCGTTCTGCCCTCTTCGACCTCTACGGTGACCACCTTCGGACCCGAGGCAGAAGCGCACCGATCGCCTCGCTCGTACGGCTGCTGGCGGCCCTGGACATCGCCGCCCCGGCCGCGCGCACCGCGGTCTCGCGCATGGTCCGGCAGGGGTGGCTGTCACCGGTACGGCTGCCTCAGGGCCGCGGGTACGCGCTGACGACCAAGGCCGTGCGGCGCCTCGACGAGGCGGGACGGCGCATCTACCGTGACGCGCCCGACACGTGGGACGGACGCTGGCATCTGCTTGTTATCCAGCATATTCCCGACCGAGCGCGTCGCGACCGGCTACGGGCCGGGCTGGGCTACCTCGGCTACGCCGCGCTCGACGACACGACGTGGATCAGCCCTCGCGCCTCGGCCGAGCTGGAGCCCCTGTTCGCGACCGAGGGCGTGCGGGCGGAGCGGTTCGCCGCCGGCTATGACGGCGACGCCCGCGGCCTGGTGGCGCGCGCGTGGGACCTCGACGGGCTGGCCCGCGCGTACGAACGCTGGATCGACGAGGCCGCCGAGCTCCTGGCGACGTGTCCCGGGGAGGGCGACGAGGAGGCGTTCGCCGTGCGCAGCCGGCTGGTGCACGAGTGGCGTAAGTTCCTGTTCCGTGACCCGGGGCTGCCGGCGACGCTGCTGCCCGACGACTGGCCCGGCACCAGGGCCGCGCGATTCTTCGACGAGGAGGCGGCGCGGCTCTTGCCCGCGGCCTCGCGGTTCGTCGATCGTTGCCTCGATGGCCGGTAGAGACCTGTAGTCGGTCGAAGGAGCCCGAACGTGCCGGAGAGCGTGCAGTACGACCTGGCGGACGGTGTGGCGACGATCACGCTCGCCCGCCCGGACGCGATGAACTCACTCACAGTGACGGCCAAGACGGAGCTGCGTGAGGCGGTGGAGCGGGCGCGGGACGACTCCGCCGCGCGCGCGGTGCTGCTGACCGGCTCCGGCCGCGCGTTCTGCGTGGGCCAGGATCTGGGCGAGCACGCGGACAACCTGGAGGCGGGCCGCGGCCTCGACGGCACGCTCGAGGACCACTACGCGCCGATCGTCCTGGCGCTCAGCGGCATGCCGAAGCCGGTCGTCGCCGCCGTCAACGGCGCCGCGGCGGGCGCCGGGCTGTCCTTCGCGCTGGCCTGCGACGTGCGGATCGCGTCGGAGAAGGCCTCGTTCGCCACCGCCTTCACCCGCATCGGTCTGACGCCGGACAGTGGCCTGTCCTGGACACTGCCACGCGTGGTCGGCCGCGCCAAGGCGCTGGAGCTGCTGCTGCTCGCCGAGCCGGTACGCGCGGCCGAGGCCCTGGAGCTCGGTCTGGTGAACGCCGTCGTGCCGCCCGAGTCGCTGGCGACCGCGGCCCGCGACCTGGCCGCCCGGCTCGCGGCGGGCCCCACGGTGGCGTACGCCGCGGTGAAGGCGGCGGTGGACCACGCGGCGGTGACCGACCTCGCCGGCGCGCTCGCCAAAGAGGCGGAGCTCCAGGAGTCCTGCGCCCGGACCGCCGACCACGCCGCCGCCACCAGGGCGTTCCTGCGCAAGGAGCAGCCCGTCTTCCACGGCCGCTGACGACCGTCCGCGGGCGCTGGATGCGCGAGACGGCGAGAGGTTGTCACGGCGGCCTCAACCGGACATAACGCGTTGCGCGAGTGAGCCGGACGGTTACTCTCCGACCCATGGCGACGCGAACCGCGCTCACGGCGGGGGCGATCGGAGCCGTCACCGCCGCCTTGCTGGTGGTCTCGGTGGTGCCCGATCCCGTGGGCTGGATCGCGGCCGCCGTCGTGACGGCATCCGCCGTACCCGCCGCGGTCACGGTCACCCGCCGGCCGATGGCGGACACCGTCAGGCGAAAGCGCACGCCCGCGGAGGGCATCGTCGACTGCGCCGGACAGAGCCTCGGCATCGGCGACACCGTACGAGCCGGAGACGGCTTCGACGGCCCGATGGAACTGGGCTTCGGCCGGGGCGTGGTGGTGAAGGTCGGCCGTGGGAAGGCACATGTCCGCTTCAACGACATACCCGGGCAGGTTCACGCGGTCACGCCCGGCACTCTGCGCCGGCTCTAGTCGCGGCGCGTCCGCTTGCGGCCACGGCGCCGGCGGCGACCGTTATTCAGAGCCACCGGCCGGCCCGCCCGCCGCGGGGAACGCACCGTACGGCGTCGCGCGCCCGGCCCGGATCCGCACCGTGGCGCGGCGGACACCGGAACAGCACCGCGCGGAACGGCATTCCGCGTCCACTCGCGATCGAGGCGGTGATCGATGAGCGAGCCGTTGATCGCTTGATGCGGACGGCTCGTGCACCTTTTGGGTGCGACGTAAATTGGGCGGGCCAAAGATTTACTCGTACTACCTGCGAATTGTGCGTACGCTGCATGGAGGGGGATTCTCCGGCCAGTGCCTCGCCGGGGTAGGACATGCCTCGGTGAATGCAGGGACGGCGAACACGTTGACCGGGCAGCGGGGGTAGACGCGACCACCGACTCGCGCTTTGGGCTGCCTGCAACCCATGTCACCAGGCCGGTGAAACCCGTCCGGCCGATTAGGGAGAGGAACCGTGAGCACGACCGACTCCGCCCACTGTTGGCGTCGAGAAGCATTCGGCAGCCGTTCCACTACCGCGAAAGAGGGACTGAAATGACCGCCCGCTGGCGCCGCAGCAGCCGCAGTGGCCACGCCGGCGACAACTGCGTGGAAATAGCAATGAGTACGCGCCTGAACGCCAAGTCCATTATGCTGAACCCGCCGCAGAATGGAAAAGGTCCAAGAAAAGACGACCTCATCCGCAGCCACCGGGCCCACCCCTGGGACCGGCTCTGAACGATCAGTCCGCGATGTAGGCGCCACGCCGGTGACACTCCACCAGGTGGTCATCGACCAGCCCGCACGCCTGCATCAGGGCGTAGACGGTCGTGGGACCCAGGTGCCGGAAGCCATGCCCCTTGAGCTCCTTGGCCAGCGCCTTGGAGCCGGGGGTGATGGCCGGCACCTCCGCGACCGTCTTGGGGGCCGGCGCGCCCGGGTCGGCGTACTTCCACACGAGAGCGGCCAGCCCGTCCGGCAGGTCGAGCGAGGCGCGGGCGTTCGCGATCGCCGCCTCGATCTTGCGGCGGTTGCGCACGATGGACGCGTCGGCGAGCAGCCGCTCGACGTCGGCCGGGCCGTACGCCGCGACCTTCTCCGGCGCGAAGTCGTCGAAGGCGCGGCGGAAGCCCGGTCGCTTGCGCAGGATCGTCAGCCAGGACAGCCCCGACTGGAACGCTTCCAGACAGAGGCGCTCGTACAGCCCGCGGTCGTCGCGGACCGGCCGGCCCCATTCGTCGTCGTGGTAGGCGATGTAGTCGGGCGCCGAAACGCCCCACGGGCAGCGTGCCAGCCCGTCGGGGCCGATCATCGTCATTCGAACAGTTTAGCGAGACGGCGGAGCGAGGTGTGGAGCATGAGACGGGCGAGCGGGCCGACCGCGATCCAGCCCGCGCGGCCGATCGGGCCCAGCGGCAGGTCGATCAGCTCGGCCCAGGTCACCCGGCACCGTCCTCCGGGGATGTCCAGCAGGTCGAAGCGGCCCTCGCCCCGCACCAGCCGCCCCGTGTGACGGACCGCGACACGTGTCGGCGGCGTCCACTCGGAGATCACCATGGTGTCGAGGAAGCCGATCGGCCCCACGCCGGTCCAGGCCTCGACGCCCTCTCCCTCGGCGGCGCCGCCCTCCGCACGGGTGAAGGGCACCCACTCACCGTGCATCTGCCAGTCGACGAGCAGTTCCCACACGTGTTCGGCGGGCGCCGGCATGTCCACCGTGGCGTGCACGGCCACGCGGCTCACTCGCCGTCGTCCTTACGCTCCACCGGCCGCTCGGCCGGTTCGGCGGCCTCGGCCGGTTCGGTCGGCTCCGGGGACTCTGCATGCTCGGCGGGCTCGGCGGGCCGCTCTCGCGACGCCTCAGCCGGCTCTTCCCCCGCAGGCTCGGCCGGGCGCTCCTCGGCCGCGTCGGCCTCCTCGGCGTCGCCGGGCCGGTCGACGATCGTCTGCCAAGGGTCGCCGATCCGCGTGGACCCCTCGGAGGGAGCGTCCACGCGGGTGGGGAGAGGGTCCAGACGCGACAGGCCGAGCGGGATGTCGGTGCGGGTGACCATCGGGTCGGGCTCGTCGTCGCGCGCCGCGGGAAGGGCCGCATGCCGGTCGCCGCGCCGCTCCGGGCGCAGGTCGGGCCGCGTGTCGCCGTCGCGGCCCTGACGCGCCTCGGCGAGTTCCTGCTCCAGGACGGCGATGCGCGTGTCGCGCTCGGTCAGCTCGTACGCGAAACGCTGCAGCGCCTCGTCGGTGATCTGCTTGTGGTAGCCCCAGAGCCCGAGCGGTAGGCGCAGGAGCGCCGCGTCGGTGCCGCCGACGGTGCGGCGTCCCGGCAGGGCCAGCGGCGGGTGGTCCGGGTGCTCCGTGGAGAGCTGCCCGCCTCCGCCCACGGCCACGACGACGATCGCGCCCAGCACGGCCACGGCGGCCAGCGCGACGGTGATGGTCATGACGAGCAAGATCGAGCTCCCCTCTGTGCCTCGATCACCCGATCGTGCCACACCTGGCACCGCTCCCGGCTCAGGGCTCGGATTCGACGTAGTCCTCGGCCGTCGCCTCCAGGCGTACCGGAGTGCGTTCGAGGTGGTCGAAGGCCTCCGTCACCGTGCTCGCCCAGCCGATCGCGTCGAAGATGCGCGGCCGGGCGAAGCCCTCATCCAGCAGGTGCTTCATCAGATCGCGCAGCGGTTCGTACAGGCCGTACGGGTCGAGGATGGCGATCGGCTTCTCGTGCATGCCCAGCACGCGCGAGGTCCAGATCTCGAAGAGCTCCTCGAGCGTGCCCAGCCCGCCCGGCAGCACCAGGAACGCGTCCGAGCGGCGGTCCATCTCGCCCTTGCGCGACCGCATGTCCTCGGTCACGATCAGTTCCGCGTCGTCGTCGGCGATCTCGACGTCGACGAGCGCCCGGGGGATGACGCCGACGGTGTGGGCGCCGCCGTCACGGGCGGCGCGCGCGACGGCGCCCATGCACGACACGGTCGCGCCGCCGCTGACGAGGGTGTGTCCCCGGCGGGCCAGTTCCTTGCCGGTCTCCTCGGCGAGGTCGAGGTAGCGGCGGTCGATCCGGCCGCTGGAGGAGCAGAAGACGCAGATCCGCATCAGGAACCGTTGCCTCCCTCGGCCGCGAGCTCGTCCTGCGCGGCGCGCTCCTCCAGCAGGCGCTCCTGCGTCTCGTGGGCGCGCCTGACGATCTGGACGACCTCGGCCGGGTCGTCGGTGACGTGGATCAGATCCATGTCCTCGTCGGCGATCTTGCCGGCCGGCAGCATCTGGTTCTTGATCCAGTCGATGAGGCCACCCCAGAAGGCGGTGCCGACCAGCACGATCGGGAACCGGGTGATCTTCTTGGTCTGGACGAGGGTGATCGCCTCGAACAGCTCGTCGAGGGTGCCGAAGCCGCCCGGCAGCACGATGAACGCCTGGGAGTACTTCACGAACATCGTCTTGCGGACGAAGAAGTAACGGAACTCGATGCCGATGTCGACGTAGTCGTTGAGGCTCTGCTCGAAGGGCAGCTCGATGCCGAGCCCGACCGATTTGCCGCCCGCGGAGACGGCGCCGCCGTTGGCGGCCTCCATGATCCCGGGCCCGCCGCCCGTGATGACCGCGTACCCGGCCTCGGCCAGCGCGGCGCCGATCCGCTGCGCCAGGACGTACTCCTCGCTGTCCGGCTTGGTGCGCGCGGAGCCGAAGACGCTCACGGCGTGCGGCAGGTCGGCCAGCAGGCCGAAGCCCTCGACGAACTCCGCCTGGATGCGCAACACTCGCCAGGGGTCGGTGTGCACCCAGTCCGAGGGGCCACGGGCGTCGAGGAGTCTCTGGTCGGTGGTCGTCGACGGGATGGCCTTGCCACGGAGTGTGACAGGGCCCTGCCGCCTCCTACGCGGCGCCTGGTCAGATCGCATGCCCATTACCGTAGCCAGGGAAGCAACCGGTTTAACTCGCCCGGCGGTCGCGTCATGAGGAAGCCACCCGCCGTACGCCCCGTCGTCGCCCTGCGAGCGTGCCGTGGCCGCCGATCGTCCCCGGTCAGGGGGCCGGGACGATCCGACGGCGTTCGATGTCGTCGTAGATCTCGATCTTGTGGTTAATCATCGTGAGGTCGTGCCGGAGCTGCTCGAGGCGGGCCACGACCTCGTCGCGGTGCTCCAGCAGAAGCGCCTTGCGCTCCGCCGCCGTGGCCGTGCCCGCGCGCGCCAGCTCGGCGTAGCGGAGGATCGTGGCGATCGGCATGCCCGTGGCGCGCAGGCGGGTCAGCAGGACGATCCAGTCCAGATCGCGCTCGGTGTAGCGGCGGTGCCCGCTCGGGTCGCGCTCGGGCCGCTCGCGGAGCGCGCCGATGCGTTCGTAGTAGCGAAGAGTGTGGGTGGAGACGCCGGCGCGCTCCGCCGCCTCCGCGATGGTGAGTGCCTCGGTCACCGTCTGCGTCATGAGACCGCCTTCCAGTAGGTCACGCCTTGAGCCAGCCGCGCATGCGCTCCTCCCCCGCGAAGATGCGCGGGATCTCGACGTACTCGTCCTTCGTGTGCGACAGGCTCGGCTCGCCGGGCCCGAAGTTGACCGCCGGGATGCCGAGCGCGGAGAACCGCGCGACGTCCGTCCAGCCCAGTTTGGCCCGTGCGGCCGACGCGCCGCCGATCGCCTCGACGAACGCCGCGGCGGCCGGCTGCGTGAGGCCGGGACGGGCGCCCGCGGCGCCGTCGACGACGGTCACGTCGTACCCGGTGAAGACCTCACGCAGGTGCTTCTCGGCGTCTTCGAGCGACTTGTCGGGAGCGAAGCGGTAGTTGACGGTCACCACGCACTCGTCGGGGATGACGTTCCCGGCCACGCCGCCGTTGATGAACACCGCGTTGAGCCCCTCGTGGAACTCCAGCCCGTCGACCACGGGACGGCGCGGCTCGTACGCGCGCAGGACGTCCAGCACCGCGCCGGCGTTGTGGATGGCGTTCGAGCCCATCCAGGATCGGGCGCTGTGCGCGCGCTCGCCCGGCACCCTCACGTCGATCCGCATGGTGCCCTGGCAGCCGCCCTCGATGACGCCGGCGGTGGGCTCCATGAGCACGGCGAAGTCGGCCTGGAGCAGCTCGGGACGGGTGTCGCCGATGCGCTTGAGACCGTTGCGCGCCTCCTCGATCTCTTCGCACTCGTAGAAGAAGTACGTCACGTCGCGGTTGGTCTCGGCCAGGGTGGCGAGCTTGAGCTGGACGGCGACGCCGGCCTTCATGTCGCCGGTGCCGCAGCCGTAGAGCCGGTCGCCTACGACCCGGGAGGGCAGGTTGTGGTTGACCGGGACGGTGTCGATGTGGCCGGCGACGACGACACGCTCACTCCGCCCCTGGGACGTGCGCGCGATCACCGTGTCGCCGTCGCGCTCGACGGCCAGGTGCGGAAGTGCCCGCAGTGCCTCCTCGATGGCGTCGGCGAGAGCCTTCTCGTCGCCGCTGACGGATTCGATGTCGACGATCGCCGCGGTCAGTGCCGCCACGTCCTGGTTCAGATCGAGCCGCATGAGCCCTCAGCCTACTTCCGGTGTGCCCGGATCCGGCCAACCCCCACACGGTGGAGGGGTTCTTGACGACACTTCTGACCTGTACTGACTTATCGATCTGCCAACGGAAAGGGAGTCTGTTGGGGGAATTTTCCACCTTCCCGGAGGTTACTGGGTAGGATATTTACATATGGCGGGAGCGGAATCAGCTTTCGACCGCAGGGAGTCCCCCGCCATGCCCGACACATCATCCTTCGGCCGCCGCCACTTCATGGCGCGCGCGGCCGCCGTCGCGGGTGGTGCCGCACTGCTCGGGGCGGCCGACCTCACCCGATCGGCCCCGGCCCACGCCTACACCAAGCCGCGTATCTACACCCGGGCGGAATGGGGCGCACGGCCCCCGACGTCACCGGCGCAGATCATCGCCGCGCCCGACCACCTCGTGGTCCACCACATGGCCTTTCCCAACTCCACCGACTACTCGCTCTCGCACGCGTTCCAGCTGTCTCGCGACTGCCAGGACCTGCACATGGACACCAACGGCTGGGCCGACACGGGACAGCAGCTGACCATCAGCCGCGGCGGCTACGTGATGGAGGGCCGCAACCGCTCCCTGGAGGCCATCGGCAAGGGCGCCAACGTGATGGGCGCCCAGACCGCCAACGAGAACGGGCACACCCTCGGCATCGAGAACGAGGGCACCTACACCAGCGTGCTGCCCCCGACCGCGCTGTGGAACGCCCTCGTCCAGACGCTCGCGTGGCTCTGCGACGACTACGGCCTCGACCCGCACGCCGCGATCGTCGGTCACCGCGACTACAACAGCACCGAGTGCCCGGGCGACGCGCTGTACGCCAAGCTGCCCCAGCTGCGCAACGACGTCGCCACCGCCCTCGGTGCCTCTCCCCTCCGCGCCGAGCGCGCGACCCCGTACGTCCGGTCGAACCTGCCCGGACCCCGCCGTCGTGGCGACCACGGTCCCGCCGTCGGTCCCCGCGAAGGCTCCTGAGGCACCGCCGCCTCCCTCTCCCCCGCCCCCCGCATCCCCAGGAGGATCCGTGGCCCGCCGCCTGATCCGCCGGATGAGCACCGCCGTCACGGCGCTCGCCCTCGCCGGCACCGCCCTCGCCCTCGGCCCCGCCGCCGGCGCGTCCCCCAACCCGATCACCCACCCCGACCAGGACCACATGGGCTGGAGCCTCGCCGCCCGCTCGGGCGCCACCCCGGGAACCGTCACCCCGGCCGTCTCCGGGCTGCCCGGCCTGGACGTGTCCAGCCACCAGGGCAATGTCAACTGGACCACGGTCAAGAACAACGGCGCGAAGTTCGCCTACGTCAAGGCGACCGAGGGCACGTCGTACACGAACCCGTACTTCAGCCAGCAGTACGTCGGCTCGTACAACGTGGGCCTCATCCGCGGCGCGTACCACTTCGCGACCCCGAACACCTCCGGCGGCGCGGCGCAGGCCGACTACTTCGCCGCGCACGGCGGCGCCTGGTCCGCCGACCACCACACGCTGCCGGGCGCGCTCGACATCGAGTACAACCCCTACGGCGCGACCTGCTACGGACTCAGCCAGGCGTCGATGCGCAGCTGGATCCACGCGTTCGTCAACGAGTACCACGCCAAGACCGGCCGCTGGGCGGTCATCTACACCACGCTCGACTGGTGGAGCTCCTGCACCGGCAACAGCGACTCGACCTTCGCGCAGAACGACCCGCTGTGGATCGCGCGTTACTCCAGCTCGGCGGGCACGCTGCCGGCGGGCTGGGGCTTCTACACGTTCTGGCAGTACGCCGACAGCGGTACGTTCCCCGGCGACCAGGACGTCTTCAACGGCACGGCCGACCGGCTGCTCGCCCTGGCCGACAACACCTGACCCCGCCAGGTGTGAGGGGTCCCCGGCGGCCGCCCCGCCACCGCCGGGGACCCGCACATCTGCCGCGTAAGGAACGACGATGTCCATCCGCAGCCTCATGACGGCGCTCGCCGCGGCCGTGCTGGCCGCCGGCTCCACCTTCGCGACGTCCGCTCCGGCCTCCGCCCGTACGGCGGCATCGGTGCCCGGCTTCGACATCTCCGGCGCGACCACCAACGTCGACTGGGCGGGTGCCGTGGCGGCCGGAGCGAGATTCGTCTTCATCACGGCGACCGAGGGCACCGCGTACCAGGATCCGAACTTCGCCCGCCTGTCCTCCGGCGCGTACGCCGCCGGTCTCATCCGGGGCGCGGCCCACGTCGCCGTCCCGAACGCCTCGGGGGCCCGGCGCAGGCCGACTTCTTCGCCACGCACGGCGGCGCCTGGTCGGCCGACCACCGGACGCTGCCCGGCACCCTCGACCTGGAGTTCGACCCGTACGGCGCGGCGTGTTACGGCCTCGGTCAGAGCGCCATGGCCGGCTGGATCGCCGGCTTCGTGAACGAATACCACGCGCGGACCGGCCGCTGGGCGATCATCTACACGACGCCGAGCTGGTGGAACCAGTGCGTCGGGACGAGCACGGACCTCGGCGCGCGGGACCCGTTGTGGGTGTCCGCGTACGGCGCCGCGCCGCCGCTCCCGGCCGGCTGGACCGCCTACACGTTCTGGCAGTACGCCGCCGAGGGCACGTTCCCGGGCGGCCAGGACGTCTTCAACGGCACGGCCGACCGCCTGCTCGCGCTCGCCGACGGCACCTCCTGACCCCGCCGGACGCCGGGGCCCGTACGCGGGCCCCGGCGCGCGTTCAACGCGAGGGAGGCCTACGCGCTGAGGCCGTGGTCGCGCAGGATGTCGTTGAGCTGGGACTTGTCGTGGCGCATGCCGGGCTCCAGGCGCTTGATGACCAGCACCGCGGGCATGCCGAACGTCCCGCCGGGGAACTCCTTGAGCCGCGTGCCGCCGACCGCGACGCACCAGTCGGGGATCCGGCCGCGGCCGAGTTCCTCACCCGTCTGCACGTCGATGACCGGCATGGACGCCGACAGGTTCGTGCCCGAGCCGACGACCGCGCCCTTGCCGACGCGCGCACCCTCCACGATCATCGAACGGCTGCCGATCATGGCCTCGTCCTCGATGACGACGGGCCGGGCGTTCGGCGGCTCCAGCACCCCGCCGATGCCGACGCCGCCGGACAGGTGGACGTTCTTGCCGATCTGCGCGCACGAGCCCACGGTCGCCCACGTGTCGACCATCGTGCCGGAGTCGACGTACGCGCCGACGTTCGTGAACGAGGGCATCAGCACCACGCCGGGCGCGAGGTAGGAGCCCCACCGCGCGATCGCACCGGGAACGACGCGCACGCCGTCGAACCGGGTCTTCAGCGGGATGCGGTCGTGGTACTGGAAGTCGCCGGCCTGCGAGGTCGTCATCTCGAGGACCTTGAAGCCGAGCAGGATCGCCCGCTTGGCGCGCTCGTCGACCACGACCTCGTCGGTGGTCTCGTCGACCTGGGCGACGCGCGCGGTGCCCGCGTCGATCTGGTCGATGGCGGCCAGGATGGCCGAGCGCGCGTCCGTGTCCTCGGGACTGAGTTCCGCTCGGCGTTCCCACAGCTCGTCGATGGCGCTGGAGATCGGGCTGGTGAACGTGTCGGTCATGGCCGCGAGGATAGCGGCGCGGCACTCGACCGATGCGCATCAGGGTCGCCGAGCCGGTACGGTCGTCGCGTGGGGAAGGCGGACAGAAGACGGCTACGGCTCGCCGCGGTCGCGTTGGCCACGATGCTGGTCATCGCGGGGGGCGGTGTGGCGCTCTACCTGCATTTCCGCCCATACCTGCACGGTACGAGCTGCGAGGCGCGCGCCGACGCGGGAGTGATGCCGCTCGACCTCGAACAGGCCGCCAACGCCTCCACGATCGCCGCGGTCGCGTTGCGCCGGAAACTGCCCGAGCGCGCCACGGTCATCGCGTACGCGACCGCGCTGCAGGAGTCGCACCTGCACAACCTGGAGAGCGGCGACCGCGACTCCGTCGGCCTCTTCCAGCAGCGCCCGTCGCAGGGCTGGGGCTCGGCCACGAAGCTCAAGGACCCGGTGTACGCCACAGGCCGTTTCTTCACCGCGCTGGTCAAGGTGAAGGACTACACGGGCCTGCCGGTGCACGAGGCCGCGCAGAAGGTGCAGCGCAGCGCCGACGGGAGCGCCTACGCCCAGCACGAGGAGGACGCCAAGACCCTCGCGACGGCCTTCACGGGCCACGTGCCGGCGTCCGTGCGCTGCTGGTACCCGCCGAACAAGCGCAAGAAGGTCTCCGACACGCGAGCGGCGCTGGCCGAGCTCCGCTCGACGCTGAAGCTCACCGACGACGGCGACGACCTGGCCGCCCCCACCGGTCGCGCCGGGTGGACGATGGCGACCTGGCTGGTGACGCACGCCCAGATGTACGGCCTGCGCGAGGTCCGCTACTCCGGCCGCCACTGGCGCGCCGACGACGGCCACAGCGGCTGGACCAAGGACAAGAAGGCCGCCGAGGACCACATCACGATCCGCTGACGCGAAGGACGACCGGCGCGGATCCGCCACGCTCTCCGGCGGACGCCGGCACCGCCGTACCGCTCGGCTCGGCGGACGCCGGCGTCGCCGGTGACATGCTCACTTCCAGGACTTCGCGCGGGCCTTGGCCTGGCGCGCCTTCTTCCTGGCCGAGGCCACCTGCGCCGCGGCCTCAGCGCGCGAGCGCTTGCGCGCCGTCTTCAGGCCCGACTTCGCCTCTCGGCGCACCGTCTTGATCTGGGACTTGGCCGTCTCGGCGGCCCGGTGCCAGGGATTGGCGTTCCGCCGGCGGCGGCGCACCAGCCACACGACCAGTGCGGTGGCCACCCCGATGGCCGCGGCCCCGGCACCCGCACCGCGTACGGCGGGCGGGCTGGTGATCGCCGGAGGCGTCGCGTTCTCGCGCGCCTTGGCCGCCAGACCGGAGACCGTGTCCTTGACCTGCCCGGCCTTCTCCTGCGTGCTCCGCACGGCGTCGCCGGCGCGGTCGGTGACCGCGTCCTTGGCCTGCGCGGCCTTCCCCTTCGCCTCGCCGCTCTGCTCGGTGGCCGTGTCCTTGGCCTGCGCGACCTTGTCCTGGGCGCGTCCCTTCGCGTCACCGGCCGTCGCGGCCGACGCCTCCGCCGCCCCGCCGATCTCCTCGCGGGCTCGCGCCGCCTCCTCGGCCGGGTTCCGTGGGCTGCTGTTTCCGTTGGCCGTCATCGCCTGCTCCTCATCCAGAAGGTCACGACATGGCCCGCTGGCCGAACCGGCGTCTCCGCACGCGCGCCCCTGGTCGTTCCCCGGCGTTCGCCGGACGTTCGGCCCTCGGTCATGTCGGCTCCGTCTTTTCGCGTTGGACCCCCGATACCCAGCGCACCGCGCCTAAACGCGTAACCTGGCGCGGACCGGCCCGCCGACCGACGCCGACCCACTGATCACCGGCGCCGGGACGGCGCTGGACCGCTTGCGCGACCGGGACTTGTCCCGCGAGATCGCGAGGCTCAACGACCGGCGGGCGGCGTGCCTCGCGCGAGAGCGCTACAGGCCGAGGCTCCGGCCGATGATCTCCTTCATGATCTCGGTCGTGCCGCCGAAGATCGTCTGGATGCGGGAGTCGAGGTAGGCCTTGGCGATGGGGTACTCCGACATGTAGCCGTAGCCGCCGTGCAGCTGCAGGCAGCGGTCCACGACCCGGTTGCACAGCTCGGTGTTCCACCACTTCAGCATCGAGGCCTCTTCGGTGTTCAGCCGGCCCGCGACGTGCTCGGTCACGCAGCGGTCGGTGAACGCCCGGGCCACGGACAGCTCGGTCTTGATCTCCGCCAGCGTGAACCGGTTGTGCTGGAACCGCCCGATGGGGCGACCGAACGCCTCGCGGCCGCGGCAGTACTCCACCGTCTCCTCGAACGCCTTCTCCGCGCCCGCGAGCGCGGTGACGCCGATGGCGACCCGCTCGCGCGGGAGGTTCTGCATCAGGTAGATGAAGCCCTCGCCCTCCTCGCCGAGGAGGTTCTCCTTCGGGACCCGGACGTTGTCGAAGTACAGCTCGGCCGTGTCCTGGGCGTGCAGCCCGATCTTCTCCAGGTTGCGGCCCCGCTCGAAGCCGATCATGCCGCGCTCGACCACGAGCAGGCTGATGCCCTTGTGGCCGGCCTCGGGGTCCGTACGGGCGACGACGATGACCAGGTCGGACAGGATGCCGTTGGTGATGAACGTCTTCTGCCCGTTGAGGATGTAGTCGTCGCCGTCCTTGACCGCGGTCGTCCGGATGCCCTGCAGGTCCGAGCCGGCGGCGGGCTCGGTCATGGCGATGGCGGTGATGATCTCACCGGAGCAGTAGCCGGGCAGCCAGCGCTGCTTCTGCTCGTCGGTGGCGAGGCGGCTCAGGTAACCGCCGTTGATGTCGTTGTGCACCGCGAAGCCCGGTCCGTGGACCCCGGCGCGGGCCAGCTCCTCGCCCATGACCACGTAGTAGCGGTAGTCGGAATCGCCGCCACCGCCGTACCGCTCATCGATGTCGATGCCGAGCAGCCCCTGGCGGCCGGCGGCGAGCCACACGTCACGGGAGACGACGCCGTCCTTCTCCCACTGCTCGTGGAACGGCGCGACCTCCTTCGCGATGAAGGACCGCACGGTGTCGCGGAAGGCCTCGTGTTCTTCGGTGAAGATCTCGCGCTGCATACCTTGCGCTCCTCGACGGCGGTGTAAGTAGAACCTTATTCGGTTCTATGAAACACCATCACGCCAGGCACGCACAGCCCGGCATCGCCGATCTACCCAAGGTCACGACATGAGATACGTCTCTCCGCCGATCAGCCGGTGAGGCGGGTGACGGCCGCGGCGACGCGCTCGTCCGTCGCGGTGAAGGCCACGCGGACGTGTTGCGCTCCCCGGGAGCCGTAGAACTCGCCCGGCGCGACGAGGATGCCGAGTTCGGAGAGCGTCTTCACCGTGTCCCAGCACGGCTCGTCGCGGGTCAGCCAGAGGTACAGGCCGCCCTCGGAGTGGTCGACGCGGAAGCCGTACGCCTCGAAGGCGGTGCGCAGGGACTCGCGGCGCCGCGCGTAGCGCGCCCGCTGCTCCTCGACGTGCCCGTCGTCCTCGAGCGCCACCGTCATCGCGGCCTGCACCGGCGCCGGCATGATCATCCCGGCGTGCTTGCGGACCTCGAGGAGCTCTTTCACGAGCACCGGGTCGCCGGCGACGAAGCCCGCGCGGTACCCCGCCAGGTTCGAGCGCTTGGACAGCGAGTGCACGGCGAGCAGGCCGGTGTGGTCGTCGCCGCAGACGTCCGAGCGCAGGACGGAGACCGGCTCGGCCTCCCAGCCGAGCTCGGCGTAGCACTCGTCGCTGATGAGGATCACGCCGCGCTCACGGGCCCACGTCACGACCTTGCGGAGGTGCTCGGCGGGGAGCACCTGGCCGGTCGGGTTGGACGGCGAGTTGATCCAGAGGATCTTCGGTGTCGCCGGCCCGAGGCCGAGCAGCCCGTCGACGGCCAGTGACGTCGCCCCGGCGAGACGCGCGCCGACGTCGTACGTCGGGTAGGCGAGGGTCGGGATCGCGACGGTGTCGCCGGCTCCGGCGCCGAGCAGCGTCGGCAGCCACGCGACGAGTTCCTTGGTGCCGATGACCGGCAGGATCGCGGCGGGGTCCGCGGTCACCCCGAGCCGGCGGCCGAGCCAGCCCGCGGCGGCCTCACGCAGCGCGGGAGTGCCGTACGTCGCGGGGTACCCGGGCGCGTCGGCGGCCTCGGCCAGCGCCCGGCGTACGAGCTCCGGGGTCGGGTCGACCGGCGTGCCGATCGACAGATCGACGATGCCGTCCGGGTGTTGCTGCGCCTGGTGCTTGTACGGGGCCAGCAGGTCCCACGGGAAGTCCGGCAGCGTCTTGATCATGCGTCTCCCAGCCGTACGCGCCGTCCGTCCGCGGGGGACGGACGGCGCGCGAACATTCTCATCCGAACTCAGAGGCCGCCCGGCACGTCGTACCGGGCGGTCTCTCAGCCTTCGTCGCCCTGCGGCGGCAGCACCGCGACGATCGGGTGATCCTTGTCGATCTTTCCGACCTTGGAAGCACCGCCCGGCGAACCGAGATCGTCGAAGAACTCCACGTTGGCCTTGTAGAAGTCCTTCCACTGGTCGGGCGTGTCGTCTTCGTAGAAGATCGCCTCGACCGGGCAGACCGGCTCACATGCGCCGCAGTCGACGCACTCGTCCGGGTGAATGTAGAGCATGCGCTTGCCCTCGTAGATGCAGTCGACGGGGCACTCTTCGATGCATGCCTTGTCGAGCACGTCCACGCAAGGCTGCGCGATGACGTAGGTCACGTCCTACTCCTCAACGTCTGTGGCCGTCGCCACGGCTCGCAGCGGTTCCTTGCCTAGTATTGCCGTTATCAGTCAACCGTTTCGACATGGGGGGCACCACATCGGACCGCGTTTCTCAGCCCGGTACGTCGTTTCCGTGTCCCCATCGGACGTCGGAAGACGTGTGTCGCTCCGTCGACGGCTTCCTAACGGAGCGTACAGCGACGTGCTCGGGGACCTGCAGGCGTGGTCCCAGGGCGAGCTCCAGGTGCGCCGCCGGGACGGCTCCGTCGTGACGGTGGCCGAGGCGGATCTGGTGGCGGGAAAGGTCGTCCCGCCTCCTCCTCCGCGCCGCAGGCCGTCACGGAACCCCACCAGCTGAACACCCGCCATCTTCGCCTCCCCTCGTGCCCTCGCCCGTGGATACCAGGCGCGGCTGGAGGATCCCTAGCGGCTGTCTCACAGCCCCTGGATCGAACCGGTGGGGTCCGGCCCCGGCCACACGGGGACGTCCGCGGGGAGGTCCCGGCTGATCTTCATGGGAAACTCGGCCGGACGCTTCTCCAGGAACGCCGTGACCCCTTCGGCGGCGTCCGGTGCCGCGCCGAACGCGCGCATCAGCAGGGAGTCGGCGCGGTGGGCGTCCCAGGGCGAGGAGGCGCTGAGCCCGGACCACATCAGACGGCGCACGGCGGCGACCGCGACGGCCGACGTGTTGGCGGCGATCTCTCCGGCCAGTTCGTACGCGGCGTCGAGCAGGCCTTCGGCGGGGTACAACCGGGAGACGAGACGGCCGCGCAGCGCCTCGTCGGCGTCGAAGACCCGGCCGGTCACCGACCACTCCATGGCCTGGGCGATGCCGACGAGCCGGGGCAGGAACCAGCTCGACGCCGCCTCGGTGACGATGCCCCGCCGGGCGAAGACGAAGCCGAACCGGGCGCCGTCCGCGGCGAGCCGGACGTCCATCGGCAGGGTCATCGTGACGCCGACACCGACGGCCGGCCCGTTGATCGCCGCGATGACCGGTTTGAGCGACCGCGCGATCCGCAGCGCGACCGTGCCGCCCCCGTCCCGCAGGACACCGTCCGCGAAAACCTCCCGCTCACCGGGAACGCTCTTGGCCGCCTCGTGGTCGAACGTACCCGCGCCGCGTTCGAGGTCGGCCCCGGCGCAGAACGCCCGCCCACGCCCGGTGACCACGACGGCCCGAACGTCGTCATCGGCGTCGGCCCGGTCGAACGCGTCGATCAGCTCACCCCGCATGACGTAGGTGAACGCGTTGAGGCGGTCCGGCCGGTCGAGGGTGATCGTGGCGACCCGGTCGGCGACGGAGTACTCGATCTCGGTGTACGACACTGCTTCTCCCTGCTCGTGAGCATGATCGCGCCCACCGCGCACCGGCCCGCACCGGCCCGCACCGGCCCGCACCGGCGACGATAGTGAACCGGATTCTAGAAGCCGATCCCCAAGCGCGACAGGGGCGGACACCCGGCCTTCGACACCGGCCGTCACGAAAGGCCGTTACCGCCCGAAGTCCGCCCGCCACGTGTCCCGGCGAACCCGAAGGACCACCGCGCCGCCCTTCCCGCGCCCCTCAGGACCTGTCTCAAGGCCCCGCCCGTAGCGAGCGGCGTGAAGAACGCCCGCCGTGCTTTCGAGGCCGGCAAGCTCCTGTCCCCAGGCATCGCGCCGCAAGGCGGAGGAGGGCGTCGGCCTCGTGTTGGCCGGCGCCCGACGACAACGCGGCGAGCCGTCGCCTGGGCACCGCACAGCGGAGCTTTGAGGCATGCCCTGACCGATCAGCCACATCCGGCGATCCCGGAAAACCACCGATGGGCACGCGGGTGCGGAGCCCGCTCACGCGAGGCCTACCGGACGCACGCACAACGACCAGCAGACGACCGCCACTGGGCACTGATGCCGAGCCCTCCCTGGCACCGGACGCCTCCACAACGGCCGGCAGACCGCCGCCTCGATGACATCGAGGTCCGCGACCGTGGAGAGAAGGTGGTCGGCCCCCTCCGCGGACTCGTCCTCGGTGAGTCACCGCCAGTCGCCTTGCAAACGTCGATTCCCGTTAAGGCCTGCTCACCAGGCACACCCGCGAGGACGGGCGGACCACTGCCTCGATGACGGCGAGGTCGGCGACCGCGGAGAGAAGGTGGTCGATCCCGTCCGCGGACTCGGGCTTGGTGTGGCAGCGCGAGTCGCCTTGATGCACGTCGACAACGCCACTGCCTGCCGTGCGCGGCGGCGGCCTCCGCGCCGATGCGCCGATGCGCCGGGCTGCTCGCCGACGGGGACGCGCCGCGGCGAGAACCTCGGCATGCCGGTCCGGCGGTGGCCACGCCGCCGCCACCGCCGCGCCGTCGCGGCCGCCCCTCGTGGTCACCCGCCGTGGCCGCCCACCGTGGCCGCCCAGCGCGACCACCCGACACGACCGCCCGCCATGGCCGCCCAGCGCGACCACCCGGCATCACCCCCGGCGCGACAGCCCGGCATGACCGACCGACGCGCCCCCCGGACGCGACCGCCCGGCGCGACCACCCGGCATGACCGACCGACGCGACCGCCCGGCATTAACCGCGCGGCACGACCACCCGACGCGACCACCCGCCATAGCGGACCGGCATGCCCGGCGCGCCCCCGGCGCGACCACCCGCCGTAGCCGACCGGCGTGACCACCCCGGCATGACCGCCCGGCACACCACCCGCCGTAGCCGACCGGCGCGACCACTCCCGCATGACCGCCCGGCGCGACCGACCGGCACGACCGACCGGCATTAACCACGCCGCACGACCACCCGACGCGACCACCCGCCATAGCGGACCGGCATGCCCGGCGCGCCCCCGGCGCGACCACCCCCGCATGACCGCCCGGCGCGACCACCCCGCATGGCTGCACGGTGTGGCCACCGGCGTGACCGACCGGCATGGCCGACCGGCATGGCCGACCGGCATGGCCGACCGGCGTGACCGACCGGCATGGCCGGCCAGCGTGGCCGACCGGCGGGGCGGAGCGGCGGGGGGCTCGCTGTGGTCGTTCGGCGTGGCTGGTCGGGGTGTGAGCTGTCGCAAGGCACCTCAGTTGCGGGTCGGGCGGTGTTGGTGGGGCCGGTGGGGTCATGCCTTGCTCTGTGCGGGGTGGGGCCAGGGGGCGTCCTCGTCGGCGGGGCAGCCCACCAAGGGAGGCATGGCCGGGGCGAGGACTTCGCGGCTCCAGGTCGCGCGGGTGCCCGGATAGTCCTTCGGGGGTGTGACCTTGAGGGTGTCGCGGGAGACGGGGACCAGGCGGGCGGTGATCGGGTGGCCGTCGACGAACGGTGTGGCGCCCCAGAAGGTCCAGAAGTCCTCCGGGTCGATCTTCGGATGGTCGTCGAGCGGGCGGGTGGGCTTGCCAGGGTGCAGGCGGGCCCACCGCCACTGGTCGATCAGCAGCCGGCATGCCAGGGAGCGCAGCAGGCTGAGCGCCGGCAGATCGTGTGCGCAGGCGACGTTGTCGATCACCAGGTCGGGGAGACCGAACCGGCGCAGGCCGAGCAGGGTGATCCGCAGGCAGGCGCAGGACTCCGTGCCGCCGAAGTCGTCCCGGTGCGCGGAGCGGGCCGCCGTGTCGTCGACGCCGTACCGGGTGCCGAACCACTGGTCGCCCATCCGGAACCAGCCGCGCTCCGTCCGGGCGAGGCCGTCGCGGAGCACGACCTGGCGGGCCTGGGGATCGATGAGGACGCCGTCGGTGGCGTCGGCGATCGCCCGGGCCACCGCGCGTGCGGTCTGCTCGCCGTGCGGCTGGTCGACGGTCGGGGCCCGGTGGACGACCAGGACCTGATGCGTCGACTCGCGGACCCTCCGGCGGTCGTCGTCCGAGGCCAGGAGGTCATCGAGGCGCCACGTCGCCTCGTCCGCGCCGAGGGTGAAGACGCCGAGCCGGGGTGATCTCAGCGCCTCGGCGGCAGCGGCGCGGAACGGCTCGGGCACCCGCCACGGCACGACCGTGCTCGGGTCGTCGAGCGGCCGGCTCGTCGCGATCACGTAATGCGACGTCACCGTCTCCGGAACGGAAAGCACGAGCTGGGACACTGTTGGTCTCCTTCGTCTTCTCAATCGAGGCCGAGGCACACGGCCGGTGGTCAGGCGGCGGTCCGGCGGGGAGCCTGCGGGACGTAGGGCATGGCCAGGTCGACCACGTCGTTCCACCACGCGGAGGCCGGAGAGGCGAAGTCGTCCGGTGGGCCCACCGAGAGATATGGGAGCGCCATCGGGCCGACGTCGCCGCTCCGGTCGAGCTGGACCTGGACCCGGCCGTCGGCGGTCGGCCTGGGGGCGGCGGCCCAGTAGCGCCAGACGTCACGGCTCTCGACGTGGGCTCTGCGCGCCAGGCGGCGGGTGCGGGCGCCCGGGTTGCAGGCCAGCCAGTCCCAGTGCTCGCTCAGGAGCACGACGGACAGGCATCGCAGCAGCGTCACCGCGGCGAAGACGTTGCTCAGCGGGACCGCCCGCGCCTCCAGCTCCGGCAGGGCGAAGCGGTGCAGGCCGGCGGTCGCCAGGTCCAGGCCGCCGGCGGAAGCGATGCGGGCGCCGGGGCCGTCGTGGCGCTCACCTCCGGTGATGAACGTCGCCAGCCAGTCGTCGGCGAGGCAGAAGTCCGGGTGCTCCACGCCGTAGCGGAAGTCGTGCGGCAGCACCTGATGGGACCAGGCGTCGTAGATGACGCCCTCGCACGCGTCGGCCACGGCCCGCGCGATGGCGCGAGTCGCCTGACCGTGGCCGGGCTGGGAGACCGGCGGGATGTGGCCCATGACCACCACGTGGTGCGTGTACTTGTGCAGCAACGGGCGGTCGGCCGGTCTCGCCCACGCGGCGCCGCCCATGAGCTCGGCATAACCGGAGCCGCCGGCCGGCAGCGTGGAGATCCGCACCAGTGACGTGCCGAGCAGGTCGGCGGCCAACGGATGGCGCACCCGGGCGCGTGCGACCGCCACGGGGTCGTGCGGCGGCTGGTCGGTGGCCACGACGAACGGCGTCGCGACCGTCTCGGGGATGTCGAGGTCGATCACTGGGGCCTCCCGGTGGAGTCGGTCTGGGAGACAGCCTGGCGTTGCCGTGACCGGGCCGGAAGACGGGTGCGCGGGTTGTGGATAACTTCGATCCCGCGATGCCCGGATGGCGATGAACGACCGGCCGCCGGCGCGCGGCGCCGTACCTCCGGCTCACATGACCCGAGTCACCCTCGACGATCCACGATGCGAGACGTTAGGGCACCTGACCTCTATGTCCGATATGTTTCGCCCATGCGATGGGCGGTGGCGACGTACGACACAGCGTTCGGCTACGTGTCCGCCCACGGCGCGCCGCTGATCGACCTGCTCGACCCCAAGCCCGACGAGCGGGTCATCGATCTCGGCTGCGGCACCGGCGCGATGACCGTCGAGATCGCCGCGCGCGGCGCGGACGTCCTGGGCATCGACGGGTCGGTCGAGATGGTCAACACGGCGCGCTCGGAGCACCCGAACCTGTCGTTCGCGGTCGGCGACGCGCACGACTTCACCACCGGCGAGCAGTACGACGCCGTCGTGTCCAACTCCGCCCTGCACTGGATGACGCGCGACCCCTCCGCGGTGATCTCGCGGGTCAGGGCGGCGCTGCGGCCCGGTGGGCGGTTCGTCGCGGAGATGGGCGGCGCGGGCAACTGCGCGGCGCTGATCACCGCCGTCCAGACCGCCTGGCGCGTCTTCGGCCTCGCCGAGCCCGAGTTGCCCTGGTACTTCCCCACTCCCGGCCAGTACGCCGCCCGTCTGGAGGACGCCGGCTTCACCGTACGGCTCATGGAGTACTTCGACCGCCCGACGCGCCTCGCCGAATGCCCGGACGGCGCCGCCGACTGGGTCCGGCTCTACGCCCCCGAGCTGATCGCGGAGCTGCCTCCCGAGGTCGCCGGGCCGGTGCTGGACCGCGTGAACGAACTCGCCGCGCCGGCACTTCGCCGCGAGTCGGGCTGGATGGCCGACTACGTACGGCTCCGCTTCGCCGCCGTGCGTTGAACTAGGGTCGTGGTGTGCTGCGCCTGTACGACGAAGAGACGGGGAACGTCGAGGAGATCACGACGGCGCGTCCCGGCGTCGTACGGGTCGCGTGCGCCGGCGGCCTGCGCGCGCTGCTGGTCGGTGACCTGATCCGCCGCCTCGCCGACCATCACCGGCTCCGTGCGATCGGCGTCTGGGACGACGTCCCCGGCGCCGCGGACCTGGGCGTACGCCCCGCCGAGCTGACCACCGGCGACGCCGACGTGCACGTGGGAGCGGCCGTCGGGCACTGCTCGCTCGCCTCGGCGGACGGCCTGGACCCGCTGGCCCTACGGCTGGCGCTCCTGCAGCGGCACTACCGGTCCGACGTGGATCTGAGCAGGCAGGACCTGGAGGAGGCGGACGGTTCGCTCGTCTCGTGGCGGCGCGAGGTCGCCGGGTGGGCGGAGTCCCCCGGGCGGCCGCTGAATCGGGAGTGGGTCCGCGAGGCGGTCGCGGCTCTGGACGACGATCTCGACACTCCGGCGATCTTTCCGATGCTTTCCCGGCTGGCGGAGGACGATTCCGTGCCTCCGGGCGCGAAGTTCGAAACAGTGATCAAGCTCGACATGATCCTCGGGCTTGACCTGGTCGCACTCGTCGGACGACTCTAACCCCGGAATAGGTCAAGACCGTTTACCCGGATCCGCCAAAGGTCTTTTCTTACCCCTACGGTCTCAGTAAGCTCAACAGGTAATTTTGCCCCGATGCCCGCAGGAATTTGACCATGCGATTCCGTAAGTGCGTCGGCCCCCTCGTCCTGATGGGCCTGCTGGCGGCCTGCGGTGGCCGTACGGACGGTGGCGGATTCCATCCGAGCGGCCAGAACGCGGCCGACGGCTCGTCCGCCGCACCCACGGCCGGCGCCTCCGGCTCCGCCGGCTCCTCCGCGGGCACCACCACACCGGGCGCGGGCGGCCCGATGCCCAAGACGCCCCAGTCCGCGCTGGCCGCGTACCGCGCCTACCAACTCGCCTACGAACGGGCGTATGAGACCAATGACGCCGGTGGGCTCTCCGCGGTCGCCATGGACCCGCTGCTGTCCAATGTCACCCAGGACATCGGCACCGTCCGGTCCCAGGGGCTGATCTGGCGTTTCCACAACATTCTGAATCCACGGGTCCAGGGCAGTTCGAGCGATCTGTCGACCGTGGTGATCCTCGACTGCGTACGCACTCTCGGTTCGTACAAGTACTCGGCGAAGACCGGCAGGCGCCTGACCTCGTGGCGCGGCGGCACGGTCCAGTATCAGGCGGTCATGCGTTACTCCGACGACGTGTGGAAGATCTCCGAAGCGACGGAGGGCGGAAAATGCTGATCAGGCGATTCTCGGCCATCGCGATCCTCGTCGCCGGCGCGACGGTCACGTTCGGCATGACACCCACGCCGGCAGGCGCCTCCACGTGCGGCGACTTGTGCGTACACGTGGGCAAGACGAACCACTACTCCGGCCGGCCCGCCAGGCGTGGCGGCGGCAACGGTGGCGGAAACGGCGGCAAGGCCGCGCCGCTCCCCTGCCCGGGAGCGGTGAACTGCAACGCGCTCGGCGCGGGCAACGCGCCGGCGGCCGTTCAGCGGGTTCCCACGATCGACGTGGCCTACGACGCGCGCGCCCGGCTCTTCCTGCCCGCGCCGCATGTCCACACGTCACCGGCGGGCAAGACTTACGTCCGGCTCAAGACCGGCCTGTGGGTCGATCCCGATGACTTCGCCCACGAGGAGGCGTCGGCCACCCTTTTCGGGACGACGGTGACGGCGGTCGCGGACCCGCAGGACATCACCTGGAACATGGGCGAGAGCAGCACCACCTGCATGACCGCGGGCAGCCGCACCGGCACCGCGTGCGGGTACACCTACCAGCGCTCCTCCGCCGACCAGCCGAACGGGAAGTACGCCATCTCCGTCACCGTGACCTGGAAAATCTACTGGACCTGCGAGGGCGACTGCGACGCCGAGCGCGGCTACTTCCCGGACCGCACCACCTCGATGAGGACCGACGACACCCTGGCGGTCGGTGAGGTGCAGACCGAGTCCCGGCCCGGATGAGCCGCTGGCAGGCTGACGGCTTCGAAGAACTGCGTGAGCTGGGCGCCGGCGCCCAGGGGCGGGTCGTCCTGGCCCGTCGTGTCGCCACGGGCGAGCTGGTGGCGATCAAGTACCTGGCGCCCGAACTGCTGCACGATACGCGGCACCGGGCGATGTTCCGTGACGAGGTCAACATGCTCGCCCGGGTGGCGGACCCGCACGTGGCCGGGCTACGCGAGTACGTCGAGACGCCGCGGGGCGCGGCGATCGTTCTGGAGGCGGTCGACGGCGTCGCCCTCCGGGACGTGCTGAGCCGCAACCCCGGTCCACTCACTCCCGAAGCCGCCCTCGCCGTGCTCAAGGGTTCGCTGCTGGGGCTGGCGGCCGCGCACGCCGTCAACGTGGTCCACCGCGACTACAAGCCCGCGAACGTCCTGGTGACGGCCGACGGGAACAGCAAACTCATCGACTTCGGCATCGCCGTCCTGGCGGGAGAGCGCACGTTCGCGGGGACCCCCTCGTACATGGCCCCCGAGCAGTGGAACCGCGCCCCGGCCACTCCCGCGGCGGATGTCTACGCCGCCACCTGCGTCTTCTTCGAATGCGTCACCGGCACCCCGCCGTACGCCCCAGGAGACACCACCACGCTCCGGCACATGCACGAGGCCGCGCCGATCCCGGCGCAGGCGGTGCCCGAGCCCCTGCGTCCGCTCGTCGCCCACGGCATGGCCAAGAACCCGGCGCACCGTCCACCGGGCGCGCGGCAGTTCGTCGACCTGCTCGAGCGGCTCGCCACGGACGCGTACGGCCCGGACTGGGAGCGTCGCGGATGGATCGCGCTCGGCGCGGCCGCGGCCGTCCTCGCCGCCGCCTTCCCGGCCGCCCTGCTCGGCATGACGTCGGGCTTCAGCGGCCTCGCGCACGGGGCCGCCGAGCTCGCCGGGAAGGCCGGGGCGAAGGGGCTGTTCGGGAAGGCCACCGGCATCAAGGTCGGCGGCGGGGTGGTGGCGACGGCGGTCGCCGCGACCACGATCTACCTGGTCTGGCCCACGCCCCAGGTCGGCGGCACGGCGTCCGGCTCGGTCCACATGTCCCTGACCCGGCCTGCCGCGTTCATGCCCTACGGGGACGCCACGGCGGCCGACAGCCCCGTCCTCGACTACGGCTTCACGGTCTCACCGGCGCGCGTCCGGCCGGGCCTGCCGGTCCACGTGACCGAGCGGACCACCACCGTGAGCCCCGGCCCGCCGGACAAGCGGGCGACGGCACCGCGCTGCTACGACCGGCTGATCGCGCGGGCGCGACGCGCTCACGTCCGCAGCTTCAGCTATCTCGTGATCCCGGGGAACCAGCGCGAGGACAACGACTACGTCTCCTTCTATCCGGCCTCCGCGGACGGGCGGCTGCCGACCGGACGGAGCGTCGACGTGCACGTCAAGATCGGCAAGGACCTCCCTCACGACGAGCACTACGACGCGAACCGCTGCGCGCTCGTCGGGCACCTCACGGTGACGTTCGGCTTCACCGTGCCGAAGGACGGCCGCCTGCGCCCGGGCGACTACTCGTTCTCCCCGATGGGGCCACCGCGGATCACCGGGATCGACTCGAGCCTGAACGGCGAGGACCGGCAGGTCGCCCCGGACACGGCCGGCGCTCAGGCCCGGGGAACGCTGCCGAAGGTCACGATCTTCTAAGGCGGCGGACCGGCCCTACGCGTCCGGGCCGCCCGTCGGCCGCCCCAGCAGGCGGGAGAGGACGATCGCCGTCTTCGTCTGCACGATGTTCGGTTCGTTGCGCAGCCGTTCGAGGGCCTGCTCCAGCCCCTGGATGTCGTGCGCCCGCAGGTGGACCAGGGCGTTGGCCTCGCCCGTCACCGTGTACGCCGCGACGACCTCCGGATGCCGCCGGATGCTCGCGTAGATCTCCGCCGGTGACGTACGGCCCGCGCAGAACAGCTCCACGAACGCCTCCGTCGTCCAGCCCAGCGCCGCCGGGTCCACGACCGCCGCGTAGCCCGTGATCACACCGTCATGGCGCATCCGGTCCACACGCCGCTTGACCGCCGGGGCGGACAGGCCGACCTGGGCGCCGATCTGGGCGAATGACAAGCGAGCGTCCTCCAGGAGACACGCAACGATTCGCCGATCTAGGTCGTCAAGACGCAATGATCTGCCTCTCTCGCGTCGATTTTTGTTATTGGTGAGCGGTCCAGCGCGACTTTACGCTTCACGTGATGCCTCATCCACACCAAGGGCATCCAGCATTGCCAGGAGAACCAATGACGATGCAGGTCTTCGCCCGTGACCCAGCGGGCATCGCGCCGGAGACGACGGGACGGCCTCCGGCGCTCTCCGGCCGTCCGGCCCGGACCTACCTCATGTGCCCGCCGGCCCACTTCGCCGTCGAGTACGCCATCAACCCGTGGATGGACCCGTCGACGCCGATCGACCGCGACCGCGCCATGGCCGAATGGGAACGGCTGCGCGCGACGTACGTCTCGCTCGGCCACACCGTCCACCTGCTCGAACCCGTCGAGCACCTGCCCGACATGGTCTTCGCCGCGAACGGCGCCACCGTGGTGGGCGGCATGGTGATGGGCGCGCGGTTCCGCCACCCCGAGCGCGGCGGGGAGGCCGAGGCGCACCGGCGGTGGTTCGAGAGCCACGGCTACCCGCGCTACACCCCCGCGGTGCACGTCAACGAGGGCGAGGGCGACTACGTCTACGCCTACCGCGCGATCGTGGCCGGGCACGGT
The DNA here is from genome assembly GCF_050936355.1 of Actinoallomurus sp. CA-142502. Taxonomy (NCBI): domain Bacteria; kingdom Bacillati; phylum Actinomycetota; class Actinomycetes; order Streptosporangiales; family Thermomonosporaceae; genus Actinoallomurus; species Actinoallomurus sp. CA-142502. The sequence continues at coordinate 2,660,078 of NZ_JBNJMY010000001.1, read as the reverse complement.
TTCCGTACCGATCCGCGGGCGCACAACGAACTTCACGACGCGTTCGGGCTCCCCGTGGTCAGCGTCGCGCTGGTCGATCCGCGCTTCTACCACCTCGACACGGCGCTGTGCGTGATCGACTCGTTCACCGCGGCGTACTACCCGGGCGCCTTCGACGATGACGGCCTGCTCAAGATCAGGACGCTGTTCCCCGAGCTGATCGAGGCGACCGAGGAGGACGCGCTCGCCTTCGGCCTCAACGCGGTCAGCGACGGGCGTCACGTGGTCGTTCCCCACGACGCCGTACACCTCCGGGCCGAACTTACGCAACGTGACTACGACGTGATCCCGGTGGAGATGACCGAGCTTCGCAAGGCGGGCGGCGGCCCCAAGTGCTGCACGCTTGAACTCCGCCCCTGAACAGCCTCTAACCTGGAGAAACAGACACTCGCGGAGATCCCGCGAGGCGACGAAGGAGCCGCCGTTGAACACGAACGATCTCCGTGCGCTGTCGGAACTGCACAGTGCCCACAACTACCATCCGTTGCCGGTCGTCATCGCCGAGGCCGAGGGCGCCTGGGTCACCGATGTCGAGGGCCGGCGGTACCTCGACCTGCTCGCCGCCTACTCCGCGGTCAACTTCGGGCACCGCCACCCGCGTCTGGTTGCGGCGGCCCGGCGCCAGCTCGACCGGGTCACCCTGGTCAGCCGGGCGTTCGACCACGAGCAGTTCGGGCCGTTCGTCACCGAGCTGGCCGAACTCGCGGGCAAGGACATGGTCCTGCCCATGAACAGCGGCGCCGAGGCCGTCGAGACCGCGCTCAAGACCGCCCGCAAGTGGGGGTACGAGGTCAAGGGGGTGCCGGCCGATGAGGCGAACATCGTCACCTTCGAGGGCAACTTCCACGGCCGGACGACCACGATCGTCAGCTTCTCCACCGACCCGGACGCGCGTAACTCCTACGGTCCCTTCACTCCGGGCTTCCGCACCGTGCCGTACGGCGACGTGGCCGCCCTGCGCGCGGCCGTGGACGAGAACACGGTCGGGGTGCTGATCGAGCCGATCCAGGGCGAGGCGGGCGTCAACGTGCCGCCGAGCGGGTTCCTCACCGCGGTGCGCGAGATCTGCACCGAGGCCGGCGCGCTCATGCTCGCCGACGAGATCCAGTCGGGCCTGGGTCGTACCGGCACGACGTTCGCGGTCGAGCACGAGAACGTCGTCCCGGACGTCTACATCCTGGGCAAGGCGCTCGGCGGCGGCATCGTGCCGATCTCGGCGGTGGTGGCCGACCGGGAGGTCCTCGGGGTGTTCAAGCCCGGCCAGCACGGCTCGACGTTCGGCGGCAACCCGCTCGCCTGCGCGATCGCCCGCGAGGTCATCGCGATGCTCAGGAGCGGGGAGTTCCAGGAGCGGTCCCGCACGCTCGGCGCCCATATGCACGAGCGGCTCGGGGCGCTGCCGGCCGAACAGGTCCGCGAGGTACGGGGACGCGGGCTGTGGGCCGGCGTCGAGCTCAACGGCAAGGCCCGCCCGGTCAGCGAACGGCTCATGGAGCGCGGCGTGCTCGCCAAGGAGACCCACGAGACGACGCTCCGGCTCGCGCCGCCGCTCGTGGTGGACAAGGGTGATCTCGACTGGGCGCTCGACCAGCTCACGGCGGTGCTCGCCGAGATCTGAGGCTCGTCCGCAAGGCCTGGACCACGGCCGGTCCAGGCCTTCGTCATGCGTGGATACTTCGTCTTATAAGTCGATTGCGGGGGAATGCCCGGAGGCATATAGTCCACGTGGATTATTGAGAGTCGACTAGAAAACACCATGTCCCGACCACTCACGCCTCTCGGCCTCGCGGTGCTCCGCCTGCTCGCCGACGAGCAGATGCACCCGTACGAGATGCAGCAGCGCATTCGCGAGCACGCCATCGACCACGTCGTCAAGGTCGCCCACGGATCGCTCTACCACACGGTCGCCCGGCTCGCCGAGCACGGACTGATCGAGCCGGTGGAGACCAGCCGGGAGGGCCGGCGCCCCGAGCGCACGGTCTACGCGATCACGGAGGCCGGCCGCGACGAGGCGCGGGCGCGGCTGCGCGAGTTCGTCATGCGCCCGGCCCAGGAGTACCCGTGCTTCGGCATGGCCCTGGCCTTCGTCTCGATGCTGCCCCCCGCGGAGGCCGCGACGCTGCTCGACCGGCGCACCGTCGACCTGGAGGCGAAGCTGGCCGCCCACGACTCCGTCGTGGACAGCCTGATCAACCAGGGGCACAGCCGCGTATCGGTCATCGAGGTGGAGTACCTGAACTCCCGCCTCCGCGCGGAGCTGGACTTCGTGCGCGCGCTGAGTGAGGACATCAAATCCCGCCGGCTCGACTGGCGGCCGCCGAACGGCGAAAACGGGGAGAACGAATGAGAAAGTGGCACGGCAACCCGTGGGCGATCCTGCTCACGCTCAGCCTCGGCTTCTTCATGACCTTGCTGGACCTGACCATCGTCAACATCGCGATGCCCAGCATGATCGACCAACTGAACGCGTCGCTGGACGAGATCCTGTGGGTGGTCAACGCCTACGTGCTCATCCTCGCCGTGCTGCTGATCACCGCCGGGCGGCTCGGTGACGTGCGGGGGCAGCGCAACATGTTCATCTTCGGCGTCGCGGTCTTCACGGTCGCGAGCCTGCTCTGCGGGATCTCCCAGAACCCCGCCGAGCTGATCGCCGCCCGCTGCCTCCAGGGCCTGGGCGCGGCCATGCTGATGCCGCAGACGATGGCGATCATCATCGCGACCTTCCCGCCGGAGCGGCGCGGCGCCGCGCTCGGCATCTGGGGCGCGGTCGCAGGCGTGGCCACGATCGCCGGGCCGACCCTCGGCGGCTTCCTGGTGACCACGTTCGACTGGCGGTGGATCTTCTTCGTCAACCTGCCCATCGGCGTCATCGTGCTGATCGCGGCGTTCGTGCTGATGCCCTCGGTCCGGCAGGAGCGCCGGCACCGCATGGACCTCGGCGGCGTCCTCATCGCCACGGTCGCGCTGTTCTGCCTGGCGTTCGCGCTGACGGAGGGCCAGCGCTACCACTGGAACGGCTGGATCTGGGCCCTCGGCGCGGCGTCGATCGTGCTGCTGGTGATCTTCCTGTTGCAGCAGCGGACCCAGCAGGACAACGAGCCTCTCGTGCCGTTCCGGCTGTTCCGCGACCGCAACTACACGATCCTCAACTTCGTCGCCGCCGCCGTCTCGGTCGGCATGGTCGGCATGTTCCTGCCGCTGACGATCTACCTGCAGTCGGTGCTCGGCTACAGCGCCCTGAAGTCCGGCGTGGTCATGGCCCCGATGTCGGTGATCTCCATGTTCATCGCGCCGGTGGCGGGCCGGCTCTCGGACCGGTTCGGCGGCAAGTGGATCCTCATGTTCGGGCTGGCCCTGTACGCCATCGGCATGGCGTGGATCGTGCTGCTCGCCGAACCGACCACGAGCTGGCCCGCGTTCCTGCCCTGCCTCGTCGTGTCCGGCATCGGCGTCGGCTGCGTGTTCGCGCCGATGGCCACCGAGGCGATGCGGGGCATCGAGCCGCGCATGGCCGGGGCCGCCTCCGGCGTCTACAACACGATCCGCCAGATCGGCTCGGTGGTCGGCAGCGCGGCGATGGGCGCCGTCCTGCAGAACCAGCTGGCGAGCTCGCTCCAGCACGAGGCGGCCGTACGGGCCGGCGGGCTGCCGGCGCAGGCTCGCGGCCCGTTCGTCGAGGGGTTCAAGCACGCCGCGTCGAGCGGCATCGAGGTCGGGGCCGGGCAGACCGGCGCGTCGCAGAGCGTGCCGCAGGGGGTGTCCAAGGAGGTCGCCGCGCAGATCGGCAAGGTGGCCAAGGCGGTGTTCGACCATGGCTTCGTCACGGCGATGAAGCCCACCATGGCGCTGCCCATCGTGGTCGTGGTGGTCTCCGCGGTCTCGTGCCTTGTGCTCCGGCGCCACGTTCGCGCCGGTCAGCCGCAGCCCGCCGAGCCGGTCGAGGCCGCCGCCTGATCAGCGCGGACGCACCCGGTGGTAGCCCCCGTCGTAGTACAGCAGGGGGCTGCCATCGGGATCCGGCCGGCCGACGCCCAGCACCTCGCCGACCACGATGCTGTGGTCGCCGCCGTCGTGCACCGCGTGGGTACGGCACTCGATCGCGGCGATGGCGCCCCGGAGGATCGGGGCGCCGGTGTGCCGGCCCCGGTGGGACGTCCAGCCGTCGAGCTGCCCGCTGAGCTCGCGCCCTCGCGTGGCGAACCACCGCGAGGCTTCCTCGGCCTCCTCGCCGAGCACCGAGACCGCCCAGACGCCGGCGGCGATGACCGCGTCGTGGAAGCGGGCCGCCTTCTCCGGGCAGAACAGCACGAGGACCGGATCGAGTGACACGGACGTGAAGGCGTTCACCGTCATCGCGTGGGCGACGCCGTCCGTGACGGTGGTCACCACCGTGATGCCGGTGGCGAAACGCCCGGCCACGCGGCGATACTCCTCGGGATCGACTCCCGCGGACCTCGGCATGGACGCGCGTCCCCTCGAACGGTTTCGGAGCGGCCCTCGGCGGGCCTCCATCGGATGTTACCGATCGGTCGCTATCGCGGGTCGGGCGGGCGCGGGGCTCCGGTGAGCATCCACGGGCGGGCCGAGCGGGTCCAGACGATCGCGATCAGGGCGGCGACCGCTCCCCCGAGCATGTAGACGTACCCGGCGGCCGTACCGGTGACGACGAGGTCGCCCTCGGGCCGGCGGCTGGACAGCACGACCAGGATGACCAGCCACGGCACCGCCGGCACGACGGCGCCGAGCCGGCTCTCCATCGCCCAGCCGGCGGCGCGGAAGACGGCGAGGTTCACCAGCGTCAGCGCGATCGCGGCGACCGGTACGCTCCCGACCTCCCAGGAGAACTGGAAGGAACCGATCAGTCCCAGGACGACGCCCAGCACGAAGAGCACCCCGTAGGTCAGCCCGGTCAGGAAGGCCGGCTCCGACGTGTGCTCGGGTGGGGGGTAGTGACCCGTCGTCTGTTCCACGACCGGTCAGGCTACCGGGTGTACGAGACCGGTCTCACGCCCGTCCTCTCCGGGAATGCCGGGTTCGCCGGCGAGGAGGGTGTAGTACTCGGCGTCGAGCAGCGGAACGCCGACGTTGTTGGAGAGCGCGTAGTAGGGCGGGGCCACCGTGATCTGAGTGGCGTGCCAGCGCATCGCGGCCACCTTGGCGTGCAGGTGCGGACCGGCCTCGATCCGGGTCGTGACCTGGTCGTCGGGCACCCCGAAGCCGAACTCCTTCACCGACCCGACCCGGTCGAACGGGCCGCGGCCCACCTCGGCCTCCAGCTCCGAGAGCGGGATGGCGGTGACGTAGAACCGCGACGGCGCCCACGCCTCGCCCTCGCCGTAGGAGGGGTCGGCGGACCGTTCGAAGGCCCGCCAGGCCACCCGGTGGGCCTGGATGTGGTCGGGATGCCCGTAGAAGCCGTTGGCGTCGTAGGTGACGATCACTTGCGGGCGCACCTCGCGGACGATGCGGACCAGCACGGCGGTGGCCTCGTCCAGGTCGGCGCGCCAGAAGCAGCGCGGGTCGTCGTTGGCCGGGTCGCCCATCATCCCGGAGTCGCGCCAGCGGCCGGCGCCGCCGAGGAACCGGTGGTCGGTGACGCCGAGGGCGGCGCACGCCCTGGCCAGCTCGCCCACGCGGTACTCCCCCAGCGCGTCGCCGGACAGGTGGCGCAGGTCCTCGGGGATCACCTCGCCCTCCTCGCCGCGCGTACACGTCACGAGACAGACGTGGGCGCCCTCGGCGGCGTACTTGGCCATCGTGGCGCCGGTCTCGATCGACTCGTCGTCCGGGTGTGCGTGCACCAGCAGGATGCGGGGTTCGGCCATGGACGAAACGGTATCCGGCGGCGCCACCTCAGGTCGTCTGGGCGGCCGGTTGGGTCACCTTGCCGCCTCCGCCGTTGCCGGCGCCCGGATCGGAGGTGTTGTTACCACCGCCACCGTCGGTCGGCTCCCCGGTGTCGCCGTCGCCGGGCTCCGTCGTGTCGCCGCCGCCGGGCTTCGTCGGGCCGCCGGAGGTGGTCGGACGCGACGTCGAGGGCTCGGGCTGCCCGCTGTCGGTCGGGGGCGGGCCGCCGTGGGTCGGACGCGACGTCGGGCCGGTCGGCGCGTCGGGCTCCGAGGAGGTCGCCGGAGCACTGGAGGGAGCGGGCGTCGCCCCACCGCCGCCGGACGGGTGACCGCCGCCGCGGGAGGCCGCCCAGACGACCACGGCGATCACGCAGACCGCGATCAGCAGACCCGCGAGCGCCGCCACGGCCGCACGCGGGGAGAGCGGCCTCCGTACGCCGGCCGGCGCGGTCGCGGTGGACGCCGGCGCCGGCCTCGTCGGCGGGATCGCGTCCGCCACCGCCGTGCCGGCGAACGCCGCGCCCTGCCCCAGGATCGCGGTCTCCGGATCTCCGGAACCGGCCGGCGAGGGGGTGAGGCCCTCCTCGCCGAGCAGCCGCATCAGCAGCGTCTGGGTCTGCGGGCGCTGCGCCGGGTCCTTGGCGAGGCAGCCGGCGACGATGCCGCGCAGCGGCTCCTCCATCGAGCCGAGGTCCGGCGGCTCGTTGACGATCCGGTGGATCACCGCCATGACGGTGTCCTGGCCGAACGGCGCCTGCCCGGTCGCGGCGTAGACCATCGTCGAGGCCCAGGAGAACAGGTCCGCCGCCGGGGTGATCTCCTGGCCGGACAGTTGCTCGGGCGCCATGTAGGCGGGCGTGCCGATGGCGGAGTTGGTCATGGTGGCCGCCGCGTCGAGCGCCCGCGCGATGCCGAAGTCGATCACTCGCGGCCCGTCGGCGGCGATGAGGACGTTCTGCGGCTTGAAGTCGCGGTGGACGATGCCCGCCTGGTGGATGGCGACCAGCGCGGTCACCGTGCCGATCGCCAGCCGCTCCAGATCCGCGCCGGAACGCGGGGAGTCGGTGGAGACGAGCTGGTACAGCGACGGGCCGGGGACGTACTCGCTGACGATGTAGGGCCGGTCGCCGTCGACGTCGGCGTCGAGCACCTGCGCGGTGCAGAACCGCGCCACGCGCTTGACCGCCTCGAGCTCGCGCAGGAACCGCGAGCGCGCCACGTCGTCCTGGGCGAGGTCGGCGCGGAGCAGCTTGACGGCCACCTGCTCGCCCGAGGCGGACCGGCCGAGGTAGACGACGCCCTGGCCGCCCTCGCCCAGACGCGCCGTGATGGTGTACGAGCCGAGCCGCTCCGGGTCACCCGGCTTGAGTGGACGGCCGTCCGGCATCAACGCTCCTGTAGGGGAAGTTCGCGGGTGACTACCGTAGCCGTTCGCCCGGGGTCACGGCCGTCTTCGCGACGCTCGTGTCCGGCTGGCAGGATCGAAGGCATGACCATCAGCTTCCCACGACAGAGCGCTCGAACCCGACGATTCACTCTTGGTGCCCCGCGCGGCTTCCTCGTGTCGTCCGACGGCGCCCGCGTCGTCTTTCTGCGTTCCCGGCACGGCACGGATCCGGTCACGTGCCTGTGGACGGTCGACGTCGGCGACGACGCGATCGGCGAGGAGCGTCTCATCGTGGACCCGCGCGCCCTCGACCTGCCCGGCGAGGAGGACCTGCCGGCCGAGGAACGTGCCCGCCGGGAGCGCGCCCGCGAGCAGGCCGGCGGCGTCACCTCGTACGCGGCCGACTCCGAGCTGACCATGGCCGCCTTCGCCCTGTCCGGACGCCTCTTCGTCACCGACCTCGACAAGGACGTGCGGCCGCTCGACGCCGCGGCCCCGGTCTTCGACCCGCGTCCGGACCCGACCGGACGCCGCGTCGCGTACGTGTCCGGGCGCGCCCTGCGGGTGATCGACGTGTCCTCCGGCGCGGACCGCGCGCTCGCCGAGCCCGAGGACGACCAGGTCTCCTACGGGCTGGCGGAGTTCGTCGCGGCCGAGGAGATGCAGCGCATGCGCGGCTTCTGGTGGTCGCCGGACGGTGAGGCCGTGCTCGCCGCGCGCGTCGACGAGTCCCCCGTGCAGCGGTGGCACATCGCCGACCCGGCCAACCCCGGCCGGCCGGCGGTGGAGGTCGCCTATCCCGCCGCGGGCACGCCCAACGCGGACGTCTCGCTGGTCGTGCTGGGCCTCGACGGCCGCCGGCAGCCGGTCGAGTGGGACCGCGAGACCTACCCCTACCTCGCCGAGGCGAGCTGGGACTCCGACGGCATCCTGCTCGTCGTGCAGACCCGCGACCAGAAGGTCATGCGGATCCTGTCCGCCGACCCGGCCACCGGCGGGACCACGCTCGTGCGCGAGGACACCGACCCGGTCTGGATCGACATCGTGCCCGGCGTGCCCGCCCGTACCGCGAGCGGCGACCTGGTCTGGGTCGCCGAGGACGACACGGCCCGCCGGCTGCTCGTGGGCGGTGATCCGGTCACGCCGGGCGGCCTGCAGGTACGGTCCGTGCTGAGCGTGGACGGCGACACCGTGCTGTTCACCGCCTCCGACGAGCCCACCGAGATCCACGTGTGGGTCTACGACGGCAGCGGGCTCACCCGGCTGAGCAGCGGGAGCGGCGTGTTCGGCGGCCGGCGCAGGGGCGGCACCACCGTGATCTCCGGAGGCCGGCTCGACCGGTTCGGCGTCGAGACGGCCGTCCAGCGGGCCGGCCGGGCGCTCGGCCACATCGCCTCCCACGCCGACAAGCCCGAGATCGAGGTGAACGTCAACCTGATCCGCGCCGGCGAGCGCGAGCTGCGCACCGCCGTGCTGCTGCCCACCGGCTACTCCGGCGACGAGCCGCTGCCGGTGCTCATGGACCCGTACGGCGGCCCGCACGCCCAGCGGGTGCTCGCCACGCGGCGCGCCTTCGCCGAGTCGCAGTGGCTCGCCGACCAGGGCTTCGCCGTGGTGGTCGCCGACGGCCGCGGCAGCCCCGCCCGCGGGCCGCAGTGGGAGCGGGCGATCCACCGCGACGTGGTCGGGCCGGTGCTGGAGGACCAGGTCACGGCCCTGCACGCGGCCGCCGAGCACTTCCCGCTCGACCTGTCACGCGTGGGGATCCGCGGCTGGTCGTTCGGCGGGTACCTCGCCGCGCTCGCGGTGCTCCACCGCCCCGACGTCTTCCACGCGGCGGTGGCGGGCGCCCCGGTCACCGACTGGACCCTGTACGACACCCACTACACCGAGCGCTACCTCGGCGACCCGAACGAGGACCCGGAACCGTACGAGCGGGCAAGCCTGATCTCGGCGGTCTCGGGCGAGCAGGGCTCGCGCACCATGCGTCCGCTACTGGTCATCCACGGCCTGGCCGACGACAACGTGGTCGTGGCGCACACGCTGCGCTTCTCCTCGGCCCTGCTCGCCGCGGGCCTGCCGCACAGCGTGCTGCCGCTGTCGGGCGTCACCCACATGACGCCGCAGGAGGTCGTCGCGGAGAACCTCATGCTGTTGCAGGTGGAGTTCCTCAAGAACGCGCTGTAGACCGGGAAGCGGGCGGGGCGGGCCGGCCGTCTCGCGCGGATGCGGGCGGGAGTGGGACGACGTGCCGGACGACAGTGGGCTGCCGCCGTGTTCGCGTTGCGGGCGTCGGGTCGCGCGGCTGGTGTACGGCCGTGTGCGGCGATCCGCGGAGGTTCGGCGGGCCCTCGACGCCGGGGAGATCCTCCTCGCGGGATGCGTCGTCGGGGTTCACCGGTGGGGCTGCCCAGGGTGCGGGGCGCGCTACGTCGACGCCCCCGCGCCCGGACAGGGGTGGTCGGCCGACGAATGGTTCTAAGATGCCCGGCATGGTGGAGGAGTTCCGGATCGTCGTGGTCTGCACGGCGAACATCTGCCGGTCGCCGATGGCCGAGGCGATGATCCGGCGTGCTTTGCGTGAGGGTGGGCCGGGCGCCGCCGGTGTCGTCGTCGAGAGCGCCGGGGTGTACGGGCACGAGGGCAGCCCGATCGCGCCCGGGTCCGCGTCGGCGCTCCGGGCGCTGGGCATCGAGGACGACGGTCACCGCGGCCGGCTGCTGACGCCCGCCATCGTCGGTGCCGCCGACCTCGTGCTCACCATGGAGGAACGGCACCGTGAGGCGATCCTCGCCGGCAGTCCCGAGGCGCGCGACCGGACCTTCACCCTGCGGGAGTTCGCCCGGCTGGTCGGCGGCCAGGCGCCGCCCGCCGAGGGCGGAGCGGCCGGCCGGGCCCGCGCGCTGGTGGCCGCCGCCGGCCCGCGGCGCACGCGGCTACCCTGGGCCGGCGTGGACGACGTGCCGGACCCCTACGGCGGGCCGAGCGAGGGATACCACGCGTGCGCGGCCCTCATCCTCGGTGAGGTCGGCACGCTGCTTCGGCCGCTCCTCGGCATCTGACGCGCCACGGCGCGAGCCACCGTCCACTTTCCTCGGCGGGCTTCCGCGGCGAGGATGCCGTCATGGCCGCGATCGCATGCCCGATGAGACGTCCTCGCCGATGGCTCGCCGCGGCGTCGCCCGCCGTCCTGTGGCTGTGCCTGGCCGGGTGTGCGGGCGACTCCGCACCCGCACCGGGCGGCACGCCGCCGGCCGGTCGCGCCGCACCGTCCCCGGCCTCCCCCGAGGCCCTCGGCCCGGACGGGCGGGCCGGGTGCGCTCCGCCCTCTCCGATCGGCAGCGCGGCGCCGCCGCAGAGCGCCGGGCCGGGCGGCCCCGAGGTCCGGGGCACCGGCCACGGCGTCGGGTTGTGGGGCCTCATCATGGTGCCGTTCCGGTCCCCACTGATCCGTTCGGGCGACCGCGTGAAAATCGTCTGGAGGATGACCGGCACGGGTGACCTGCGCCTGTCGGCGGTGGATCCCGACGGCCGGACCAGGCGGCTCGACTGGGGCCCCGAGGCGCACGGCGGCAGCAGTTACCGGCGCCCCGGCGACGAGTGGGGCGCCGGCTACCGGTTCGACCGGCCCGGCTGCTGGGACCTCCACGCCGCCCGAGGTATCGCGACCGCCGACGTCTGGATCGAGGTCGGCCGCCGCTGATCCCCGTGACCGGCCCGCGGGCCTCACGCCTCGCGGGGGACCGCGTCCCGCTCCACCGGGCCGCCGTGCCAGGAGTCCCACAGCGCGGCGTACGAGCCGCGTGCCGCGATCAGTTCCTCGTGGCGGCCCAGTTCGGTGATCCGGCCGTCCTCGACGACGGCCACCCGGTCGGCGTCGTGGGCGGTGTGCAGCCGGTGTGCGATCGCCACGACCGTACGGCCCGCCAGCACCGCCGACAGCGTGCGTTCGAGGTGGCGCGCCGCCCGTGGGTCGAGCAGCGACGTCGCCTCGTCCAGCACCAGCGTGTGCGGGTCGGCGAGGACGAGCCGGGCGAGCGCGAGCTGCTGGGCCTGCGCGGGTGACAACGCCAGGCCGCCCGTGCCCACCTGGGTGTCCAGGCCGTCCGGCAGCTCGGCGACCCAGTCGGCCTCGACCGCGGCCAGGGCCGTGGCCGCCTCCTCCTCCGTCGCCTCCGGCCGGGCCATCAGCAGGTTGTCGCGCACCGTCCCCTTGAACACGTGATGCTCCTGGGTGACGAGCGCGACGTGCCCGCGCAGGTCCTCCAGCGGCAGGTCCGCCAGCGGCACCCCGCCGACCTTGAGCGAGCCGGTACGCGGCCGCAGGATGCCGGCGATCAGCCGGCCCAGCGTGGACTTGCCCGCGCCGCTGGGGCCGACCATCGCGAGCCGCTCCCCCGGCCGCAACCGCAGGTCCACGCCGTGCAGCACGTCATGGCCCGCGCGGTAGGCGTAGCGGACGTCGTCCAGCACGATGCGCTCACCGGCCGGGCGCGCCGTGGTGGGCGTGCGGTCGGCGCGCGCCTCGGAGACGCCCAGCAGCCGGGCCAGCGACGCCCCGCCCACCTGGAGCTCGTCGATCCACGACAGCAGCCGGTCGAGCGGGTCGATGAGCTGCTGGACGTACAGCGTCGCCGCGGTCACCTGCGCGAGCGAGGCGAGCCCCCAGATGTAGAGCAGGCCGCCGACCAGCAGCGTCGCCACCACCGGCAGGACGTAGCCGACCTCGACCATCGGGAACCACACCGTGCGCAGGCCCAGCGTGTAGCGTTCGGCCGCCCACGCGCCGGCGATGTCGGTGTTCGTCCGCGCGACCCGGCGGTCCTCCAGGCACAGCGCCTCGACCGTGCGCGCGCCCTCCACCGTCTCGGTCAGCCCGGCGGTCACCGAACCCCACGCGGCGTTCTCCCAGAGGTAACCCGCCCGCGCCCGCGCGAGGTACCACTTCGTGCCGCCCCACAGCAGCGGCACGCCGACCAGGCACGGCAGCGCGGTCAGCGGCCCGACGAGCAGGAGCGCGCCGACCGCGAACGCGCCGGTCACGAGGGCGATCAGCGTCTCCGGGACCGCGTGCCGCACGCTGCGCGACAGCACGTCGACGTCGCGGGACGTCCGGGTGATCAGGTCGCCGGTGCCGGCCCGCTCGACGGTCGACAGCGGGAGTTCGAGGACCCGGTCGACGAACTCCTCGCGCAGCCGGGCGAGGACCTTCTCGCCCAGCCGCGCCGAGACGTACACGGCGTACCTCATCAGCACGCCCTGGGCGACGATGAACACCGCGATGGTGAGCGCGATCCGGTCGACCGTCCAGTGGGAGGTGCCGTGGCGCACGTCCTCGACCAGCTCGCCGAGCAGCCGGGGTGCGACCAGGCCGGAGACGGCGGCGAGCCCGTGCAGGCTCAGCGCGAGCGCGAGCTGTCCCGGGTAGGCGACGGTCAGCCGCCGGGCGTACGCGCGTACCTGCGCCGGTGTCGCGACGGGCAGGATCCGGTCGTGCGCCGGGATCCTCGGTGGCCCGTCGGCGACCGCGTCCTCGGTCATGAATCCTCCTTCGTCGGAGGGCGTGACCACCGGACCGTGCCTTCGACTCCCTCGCTTCGCTCGGTCATGAGACCTCCTTCGTCGGAGGAAGTGACCACCGGACCGTGCCTTCGACTCCCTCGCTTCGCTCGGTCATGAGACCTCCTTCGTCGGAGGAAGTGACCACCGGACCGTGCCTTCGACTTCCTCGCTTCGCTCGGTCATGGCTCCTCTTCTCTCGTGACGGTGGCGGCGTAGCGCGGGACGGTGGCGAGCAGTTCGCGGTGTGGACCCGTCGCGGTGACCCGGCCCGCGTCCACGAACGCCACCTCGTCGGCCCGGTCGAGGACGAGCGGGCTGGTGGTGCACACGACCGTGGTACGGCCGGCGCGGTGCTCCGCGAGCCGGCCCGCGATGCGCGCCTCGGTGTGCGCGTCCACCGCCGAGGTCGGCTCGACCAGGATCAGCACCTCCGGGTCGGCGGCGAGCGCGCGGGCGAGCCGGAGGCGTTGCTGCTGCCCGCCGGAGAACTCCCGTCCGCCCTCGGCGATCTCATCGTCGAGGCCCGACGGCAGCTCCTCGACGATGTCGGTCGCGCAGGCCGTGTACAGGGCGTCGCGCAGCTCCCGCTCGGAGCGGCCGCCGATCTCCTCCCGCAGCGGCCCGGAGAACAGCCGGGCGCCGGGGTCGGCGACCAGCACGGCCTCGCGCATCGCGGGCAGCGTCAGCTCGCGTACGGGCATGCCGCCCCAGGTCACCTCGTCGTCGGTGAACCGGCCGAGCCGGTCGGCGATGGCCTGCGCGTCTTCCGGCGAGGTCGCGGCGATCGCGGTGAGCCGCCCCGGCCGTACGGTGAGCCCGGAGGGCCGATCGACCATCGCGCCGGCCGCCTCGGTGCGGGTGCCCTCGTCCGGCAGCTCCGGTTCGGTGTTCAGGATCCGGACCACCCGGCGTGCCGCGACGTGCGCCTTGGTGATCTTGTCGGCCGCCTCGGTCAGGGTCCGCATCGGCTCGACCAGGAACACCGAGTAGCCGTAGAAGGACACGAGCTGGCCGATGGTGATCTGGCCGGCCAACGCGAACCGGGCGCCGATCCAGGTGACCAGCGCGACCAGCAGCCCGGGCAGCAGCACCTGGGCGCCCTCCAGGAGGGAGTCGCTGCGCGCGACCCGCACTCCGGCGGCGCGAACCGCCTGCGACTCCTCGCGGTAGCGTCCGGCGAACACCTGCTCGCCGCCGATGCCGCGCAGCACGCGCAGGCCGGAGACGATGTCGCTCGACCGGGTGGCCAGCTCGCCCTGCAGGTCGCGCTGGTGTCGCTGGCTGCGGTGCAGCGGCCGCAGGATCGGCGCGACGACGGCGGCCATCAGCGGCACGCCGATCAGCACGACCAGCCCCAACGGCAGCGAGGTGACCAGCAGGATCACGCCGACCAGGACGATCGAGACGATCGCACCGGCGCCGCGCGCCGTGATGTCCATGGAGTTGCCGATGTGGGAGACGTCGGCGATGCCGACGCTGACGACCTCACCGGTCGCCACGCGTTTGGGCAGGGTCGCCCCGAGCCGCGTGGCGTGGCGGGTCGTCACCTGCACGGTGCGGAACGCCGCGCCCAACCAGTTGGTGACCGCGAACCGGTGGCGCATGATCCCGGCCACCGCCTGCACCGCGCCGAGCCCGAGCAGCACGCCCGACCACAGCAGCAGCGCGTCGGTGTTCTTCGCCGTCACGCCCGTGTCGATGGCGCGGCCGATGGTGGCCGGCATGAGCGCCTGGGTGCCCATCCACACGACGCCCCACGCGGCCCCGCCGGCCATCGTGGCGGCCTGCACGCGCGCGATCCACAGCAGGTAACGCGCCGGCGAGCGGCGATCGGGCGTGCCGGGATCGGACACGGGAAAAGAGCGCATACGAAATCCCCGAACCGGGAGGCAGTGGACCTCCCGACGTTACCCATGCGCTTTGATCAGCCGCGAACCATTTTCAGGGGCGGCCCGAGTCGGCGGCGAAGTGGCACGCGCTCGGATGGTCCGAGCGGCCCGCGCGGACCTCCAGCGCCGGTTCCTCGGACGCGCAGATCTCCTCGGCCTTCCAGCAGCGGGTGCGGAACCGGCAGCCGGACGGCGGGTCCGTGGGGCTCGGCACGTCCCCCTCCAGCACGATCCGGCCCGTCCGCTTCGTCGGGTCCGGCACCGGCACCGCCGACAGCAGCGCCTGCGTGTACGGGTGCGTGGGGTGGTCGTAGATCTGCTCCTCGTCGCCGATCTCGACGATCTTGCCCAGGTACATCACCGCGACGCGGTCGGAGATGTGCCGGACGACGGCGAGGTCGTGGGCGATGAAGACGTAGGAGAGGCCGAACTCCCGCTGCAGGTCGGCGAGGAGGTTCATGACCTGGGCCTGCACCGACACGTCGAGCGCGGACACCGGCTCGTCGCAGATGATGACGTCGGGCCGCAGCGCGAGGGCGCGGGCGATGCCGATCCGCTGCCGCTGTCCGCCGGAGAACTGGTGCGGGTACCGGTTCACGTGGTCCGGGTCGAGACCGACGATCTCCAGCAACTCGCGCACCCGGCGGCCGCGTCCGCCCTCGGGGTCGCCGTGGACGGCGAAGGGCTCGCCGACGATGTCGCCCACGGTCATCCGCGGGTTGAGCGAGGTGTAGGGGTCCTGCATGACGAGCTGCATCCGGCGCCGCGACCGGCGCAGCTCCGCCCTGGACAGCGAGAAGACGTCGCGGTCCTCGAAGTGCACGCTGCCGGAGGTCGGCCGCTCGACGCCCATGAGCAGCTTGGCCAGCGTGCTCTTGCCGCAGCCGGACTCGCCGACCAGGCCGAGCGTCTCGCCCTTGCGGAGTTCGAACGAGACGCCGTCGACCGCCTTCACCCGCCCGACCTCGTGCTGGAACAGCACTCCCTTGGTCAGCGGGTAGTGCTTGACGACGTCCCGTACGGAGAGGATCTCATCGGCCACCGGAGACCTCCTCGGCGTAATGGCAGGCGCTCCGGTGAGGCGAGGGTGCCCCGGACCGGGCTCCGGACCGGTCCGGAGCGCCCTCACCGGTCTGGAGAAGACGCAGTTCGGGAACCTCGGTCGAACAGCGGTCCCGCGCGCGGGGGCAGCGCGGATGGAACGGGCAGCCCGAGGGGATGGCGGCGAGGTTCGGCGGTGAGCCCTTGATCGGGGTCAGCGAGCGGTCGCGCACGTCGATGCGCGGGACCGACGCGAGCAGTCCCTCGGCGTACGGGTGCGCGGGCCGGGCGTACAGGTCCTCGACCCAGGCCTCCTCCAC
Organism: Actinoallomurus sp. CA-142502; assembly: GCF_050936355.1. Lineage (NCBI taxonomy): Bacteria > Bacillati > Actinomycetota > Actinomycetes > Streptosporangiales > Thermomonosporaceae > Actinoallomurus > Actinoallomurus sp. CA-142502. The sequence goes on along the minus strand of NZ_JBNJMY010000001.1, from coordinate 2,643,991 downwards.
GACGCGGCCGGCGTACATCAGCGCGATGCGGTCCGCCACGTCGGCCACCACGCCGAGGTCGTGGGTGATGAGGATGAGCCCCATCCGCATCTCTTCCTGCAGCTCCGCCAGCAGCTTCATGATCTGCGCCTGGACGGTGACGTCGAGCGCCGTGGTCGGCTCGTCGGCGATCAGCACGTCCGGTTCGAGGGCCAGCGCCATGGCGATCATCACGCGCTGCCGCATGCCGCCGGAGAACTGGTGTGGGAAGTCGTTCACCCGCGAGGCCGCGGACGGGATCCGCACGCGGTCCATCAGGTCGATCGCCCGCTTGCGCGCCTCGCCGCGCGAGGACTTGCGGTGCACGATGAGCATCTCGGCGATCTGGTCGCCCACCCGGTGCACCGGGTTCAGCGCCGACAGCGCGTCCTGGAAGATCATCGAGATCTTCGCGCCGCGGTAGTCGCGCCGTTTCTTCTCCGGCAGGCCGAGCAGCTCGGTGCCGCGGAACCGTACCGACCCCTTCGTGACGTGCGCGGGCGGCGTGTCGAGGATGCCCATCACGGCCTGCGCGCCCACGCTCTTGCCCGACCCGGACTCCCCCAGGATGGCGAGCGTCTCGCCCTCGTCCAGCGTGTAGGACAGCCCGTTGACCGCCTGCACCGATCGCCCGCGGGAGCGGAACTCCACGTGCAGATCCTCGACCGTCAGCAGCGGGCCGGTGCTCTGTTGTTCGTCGCTCATCGCAGCTTCGGGTCCAGTGCGTCGCGTACCGCGTCGCCGAGCAGCAGGAAGCTCAGCACCGTCGCGGTCAGGAATACGGCCGGGTAGATCAGCAGGTAGGGGTAGTCGGTGAAGATCTCCTGTGCCTGGCTGAGCTGCAGGCCCCACGAGACCGTGGGGTACTGCAGGCCGACGCCCAGATAGTCGAGCGTGGCCTCGTAGCCGATGACCACGCCGACGTTGAGCATCGCGTAGACGAACACGGGCGCGACGGCGTTCGGCAGGATGTGACGCAGCATGATCCGCCCGTCACTGGCGCCGATCATGCGCGCGGCCTGGACGTAGTCGGCGTCGCGCACCGACAGCACCTGGCCGCGCATCAGCCGCGTCATGGTCGGCCACCACAGCAGGCCCAGCACCAGCGACTCGGTCATCATCCCGTGCGACGGGAACGCGGTCAGGATGACGAGCGCGCCGAGGATCAGCGGCAGGCCGAAGAAGATGTCGGTGATACGCGACAGGAACGCGTCGAGCAGCCGTCCGTAGTAGCCGGAGACCGAGCCGAGCACGATCGCCAGGGTGAGCGCGATCGCGGTCACCAGGAACCCGACCACGATCGGCGCGCGGGTGCCGTGCACGACCTGGGCCCAGTAGTCGCAGCCGTGGCTGTCGGTGCCGAACGGATGGTCTCCGCCCGCGAACGGGTTCCACGACGCCGGCCGCTGTTTCGCTTGCCGCACGTCACAGCCGTCGTTCGCCCCGAGGCCGGTGAAGAGTGAGGGGAAGGCCGCCATCACGCCCATGAACAGCAGGATCACCGCGGAGACCCAGAACGTCACGCGGCGGCACAGGTCCCGCCACGCGTCGCTCCACAGCGACGCGGCTCCGCCCTCGATCGCCGCCCCGGTCTGCGCCGTGGCCTCAGCAACTTCAGTCATGGCGAATCCTGGGGTCGAGCACGCCGTAGAGGAAGTCGACGACGAGGTTGGCCAGCAGATAGATGAGGACCAGGAACGTGCTGATGCCCACGACGGTCGGGCCGTCCTTGACCTGGATGGCCAGCCAGATCTGCTGGCCGATGCCCGGCAGGTTGAAGATGCCCTCGATGATGATCGCGCCGGCCATCAGGTTGCCCAGGTCGACGCCCAGGTAGGTGACCACCGGGATCAGGGAGTTGCGGAGCGTGTGCCGCACGAGCACCCGCCGGCGGCTGAGGCCCTTGGCGACCGCGGTGCGCACGTAGTCCGAACGGCCGTTCTCCACCAGGCTCGTCCGGGTCAGCCGGGCGATGTAGGCGAGGCTGAGCGAGCCGAGCAGGATCCCGGGCAGCAGATAGCTGTACGGCCAGCCGTCGTCGGTCCCCGCGGTCGGGAACCAGCCCAGCTTGAGGCCGAACAGCAGCTGCGCGGAGTAGGCGAGCACGAAGCCGGGGATGGCGATGACCAGAGTGGTGCCGCTCAGCACGAGCGTGTCGATCACACCGCCCTTGCGCAGGCCCGCCCAGACGCCCAGCGCGATCCCGACGACCAGCTCGAAGACCCACGCGGTGACGGCGAGCTGCACGGTCACCGTCCAGCCCCCCGTCAGGACGTCGCCGACGGGCTGGCCGTTGAGCGTCTCGCCGAAGTCACCGCGGACCAGGCCCCACAGGTACTTGCCGTACTGGACGATCAGCGGATCGTCCAGGTGGTAGTGGTGCCGCAGGGCCTGGTACACCGCCGGCGACATCGGCTTGTCGCCGCCCAGGACCCGGATCGGGTCACCGGGCAGCGCGAACACCGCCAGGTAGATCAGGAGCGTCGTCCCGATCAGGACCGGCACCATCTGCAGAAGGCGCCGTACGACGTAACGCCACACGCTATTTGACCGTCACCTGGTCGAGGTGGACGAGCGGGTAGACGTAGGGGTCGGCGTGGATGTCGCCGACGTGGCTGGAGGAGCCGAGCTGGTCCTGCCAGTTCCACAGCGGCGTGATCGGCATGTCCTTCAGCACCATGTCCTCGGCCTGCTGGTAGTACTGCTGGCCCTCCTGCGGCGTCTTGGCCGCGTTGCCCTTCATGATGAGGGCCTCGCACGCGGCGCCGTCGTAGCCGCTGCGGGTGGGCTTGGCGCACCGCGGCGTGAGGTAGTCCTCGGGGCTCGGGTAGTCCATGGTCCAGTTGCTGCGGTACGGACCGGCCGCCTTGTGGTCGCTCAGCTTCGTCAGGTAGTCCGACACCTGGACCTTGTCGAACTTGATGTCGGTGATGCCGAGGTTCTGCTTGAGCTGGTTGGCGACGTCGGTCATCCACTGCTCGTACGTCGCGTCGGCGTTGGAGAACACCAGGTGCAGCGTGCCCTTGTAGCCGCCCGCCTTGTCGAACAGCTGCTTGGCCTGCTGCGGGTTGTAGGTGCAGGCCTCGCCGCAGGCGTTCGCGCGGTACCCCGGCACGATCGGCGCCAGCAGCGACGCCATCGGCTTGAACGTCCCGTTGTAGACCGCGTTGACGATCGCCTGCCGGTCGATCGCCATCGAGATCGCCTTGCGCAGGTCGGGGTTCTTGAACGCCGGGTCGTACAGCGGGAACTCGAGGAAGTCCATGGTGCCGCTGGGCACGGTGATGAGCCGGTCGCCGAGCAGCCGCTTGGCCTCGGGCGCCTTCGCCGCGGGGATCTGGTTGTCGAAGTCGACCTTGCCGGCCCGCAGGTCGGTGTAGGCGGCGTCGCGGCCGGCGTACTCCTTGAAGGTCACGCCGTCGGACTTGGCCGGACGCGTGCCCTTGTAGCCGGCGAATTTCTTCAGCTTGATCTGCTTGTTGTGCTCCCAGGAGCCGTCGATCATGAACGGCCCGTTGCCGATCGGCTTCTGCTCGTACGCCTTGAGGTCGGTGAAGGCGGCCTTGGGCATCGGCGCGGTGCCGATGAACGACAGCACGTACGGGAACTGGCTGAAGGGCTGGGAGAGCGTCACCTGCAGGGTCTGCGGGTCGACGACCTTGAGGCCCTTCATCTTGTCGACCTTCGGCTTGCCCTTGTCGGGGTTCAGGTCGGCGTAGCCCTCGATGCTGCCGAGGTAGTAGCCGTTGCCCCAGGCGTTCGCGGAGTTCGCCGTGGCGTTCCAGGCGTCGGCGTAGCTCTGGGCGGTGACCGGCTCACCGTTGTGGAAGGTCAGGCCCGGCTTGATCTTGATCGTCCAGACCTTCTGGTCGGTCGTGTCGACCGACGCGGCGTCCTCCATCACCGGCTTGCCGCTGGGGTCGAGCGTCATCAGCGTGTCGAAGAGGGCGCTGTCGACGGTGAGGCCCTGCGCGTCATTGGTGTTGCCGGGGATGAGATGCTCCGGCTCGGTGATCGCGTAGGTGAAGACCTTCGACTTGTTCCCGGAACCGCCACCGCCGCCGCACGCCGACGCCGCCATCGCGACGGCGACGATGCCGACGAGCATCCCCTTGACCTTCATCAAGCCTCCATAAGCCACACAGGTGGGAGCTACCTTGGCCGAGTACGGCCAGGAGGCGGTAGATCTTTGCCGAAACCGTGTCGAGATCGAAATATTCCTACCGACACCTGCGGCGCGTCATGGAGTGAGGGCCATTGTGCCCCGGAGCCCGGAAGTGGTCCACGGCCCGAGAGGAAGGGGGGACGTTCCCTCCTCCCGGGCCGTGAAGTCTCAGGAGGCCTTACGCGTGGCCTTGAGCAGGTCGGCGTTGAGGCGGGAGATGGTCTCGAACGGGATGCCCTTGGGGCAGACCGCGGTGCACTCTCCGGTGTTCGTGCAGCCGCCGAAGCCCTCTGCGTCCATCTGGGCGACCATCGCGGTGACCCGGCCGTACCGCTCGGGCTGGCCCTGGGGCATCAGGCCGAGGTGGGTGATCTTCGCGGCGGTGAACAGCATCGCCGACGCGTTCGGGCAGGCGGCGACGCAGGCGCCGCAGCCGATGCAGGTCGCGGCGTCGAAGGCGGCGTGCGCGTCGGCCTGCGGCACCGGGATGGACGCCGCCTCCGGCGCCGACCCGGTCGGGGCGCTGACGTACCCGCCGGCCTGGATGATGCGGTCGAACGCCGACCGGTCCACGACCAGGTCCTTGATGACCGGGAACGCCGCCGCGCGCCACGGCTCGATCGTGATGACGTCGCCGTCCTTGAAGTGCCGCATGTGGAGCTGGCAGGTCGTGGTGGCCTGCTGCGGGCCGTGCGGGGTGCCGTCGATGACGAGCGAGCACATGCCGCAGATGCCCTCACGGCAGTCGTGGTCGAACGCGACCGGGTCCTCGCCCTCGACGATCAACCGCTCGTTGAGCACGTCGAGCATCTCGAGGAACGACATGTCCGGCGAGACGTCGTCCAGCTCGTACGGGACCATCCGCCCCGGGTCATCGGCGTTCTTCTGCCGCCAGATCTTCAGTGTGAGCTTCACTTATACGACCTCTGGACCATCTTCACGTTCTCGTATTCCAGGTTCTCCTTGTGGAGGACCGGGGCGTCGCCGGTGTACTCCCAGGCGGCGACGTAGGCGAAGTGCTCGTCGTCGCGCAGGGCCTCGCCGTCGGGCGTCTGGGACTCGGCGCGGAAGTGACCGCCGCAGGACTCCGTACGGTGCAGGGCGTCGATGCACATCAGCTCGGCCAGCTCGAAGAAGTCCGCGATCCGCCCGGCCTTCTCCAGCGCCTGGTTGAGCTCCTCGTTCTCCCCCGGCACCTTGACGCGGGTCCAGAACTCCTCGCGCAGCTCGCGGATCCGGTCGATGGCCTTGCGCAGGCCCTCGTCGGTGCGCTCCATGCCGCAGTACTCCCACATGAGCGCACCGAGCTCGCGGTGGAAGGAGTCCGGCGTACGGTCGCCGTCGATGGACAGCAGCCGCTCGATGCGGCCGGTGACGGACTCGCGCGCCTCGACGACGGCCTCGTGGTCGTCGCCGACCTTCGGGAAGGGGCCCTTGGCCAGGTAGTCGCTGATGGTGTTCGGCAGCACGAAGTAACCGTCGGCCAGGCCCTGCATCAGCGCGGACGCGCCGAGCCGGTTGGCGCCGTGGTCGGAGAAGTTCGCCTCGCCGATCACGAACAGGCCGGGGATGGTGGACTGCAGGTCGTAGTCGACCCACAGGCCGCCCATCGTGTAGTGCACCGCCGGGTAGATGCGCATCGGCACCTCGAACGGGTCCTCACCGGTGATGCGCTCGTACATCTCGAACAGGTTGCCGTACTTGTCCGCGACCGCCTTGCGACCGAGCCTCTGGATCGCGTCGGCGAAGTCGAGGTAGACGCCGAGCCCGCCCGGACCGACGCCGCGGCCCTCGTCGCAGACGTTCTTGGCGGCGCGGGAGGCGATGTCGCGCGGCACGAGGTTGCCGAACGAGGGGTAGATCCGCTCCAGGTAGTAGTCGCGCTCGTCCTCGGGGATCTCGCGCGGGTCGCGCTTGTCCCCCTTCGCCACCGGCACCCAGACGCGGCCGTCGTTGCGCAGCGACTCCGACATCAGCGTCAGCTTCGACTGGTGGTCGCCGCTCTGCGGGATGCAGGTCGGGTGGATCTGGGTGTAGCACGGGTTGGCGAACAGCGCGCCCTTACGGTGCGCCCGCCAGGTGGCCGTGACGTTGCAGCCCTTGGCGTTCGTCGACAGGAAGAACACGTTGCCGTACCCGCCGGAGGCCAGCACGACGGCGTCGGCGGTGTGCGTCTCGATCTCGCCCGTGACCATGTCGCGGGCGACGATGCCGCGCGCGGCGCCGTCCACGATGATCAGCTCCAGCATCTCGTGCCGGGTGAACATCTCCACGGTGCCGGCCGCGACCTGGCGTTCGAGCGCCTGGTACGCGCCCAGCAGCAGCTGCTGGCCGGTCTGGCCGCGCGCGTAGAACGTACGGGAGACCTGGACGCCGCCGAAGGAGCGCGTGTCGAGCAGGCCGCCGTACTCACGGGCGAACGGCACGCCCTGCGCGACGCACTGGTCGATGATCTCCACGCTCACCTGGGCGAGCCGGTAGACGTTGGACTCGCGCGACCGGTAGTCGCCGCCCTTGACGGTGTCGTAGAAGAGCCGCTGGATGCTGTCGCCGTCGTTGCGGTAGTTCTTCGCGGCGTTGATGCCGCCCTGCGCGGCGATGCTGTGCGCGCGGCGCGGGCTGTCCTGGTAGCAGAACGACTTGACGTGGTAGCCGAGCTCGCCGAGCGTCGCGGCGGCCGAGCCGCCGGCCAGGCCGGTGCCGACCACGATGACCGACAGCTTCCGCCGGTTCGCCGGGTTGACCAGCTTGCCCCCGAAGCGACGCTTGTCCCAGCGCTGCTCGACCGGGCCCTCCGGTGCCCTGGTGTCCTGAATCGGCTCGCCCTCGGTGAAGAGATTAACGGTGTTCATGAGCCCTCCTTCGTCGGGGAGTGACCACGGACACTGTGTTGTCGATTCGCTCACTGCGTTCGCTCATGAGACCACCCCGATGGTGACGAGGACCGGCACGGACACGAAGCCGAGGACGATCACGGCCGCGACCGTGTCGGCGAGCAGGCGCAGGCCGCGGTAGCGGTTCTGCCGGCCCCAGCCGAGCGTCTGGAAGGCGCTCCACAGCCCGTGCCTGAGGTGGAACCCGACCAGGACCACGGCGACGATGTAGAAGAGCGTGATGTACCAGTGCGAGGGGGCGAAGTCGGCGACGATCTTGTCGTACGGCTGGGCGTCGCCGCCCTTGGGGTTGACCGCGCCGAACGTCAGGTCCAGCAGGTGCCAGATGACGAACAGCAGGATGACGACCCCGCCGTACCGCATGACGTGCGTGGCGTACCGGTGCTCCTGCGTGGTGGGCCGGGCGGCGTACCGCACGGGGCGGGCCCGCCGCGCGCGCCGGGCGAGCGAGACCGCCGACCACATGTGGAGGATCACCGCCACGGTGAGCACGATCTCGATGATGGTCAGGACGGTCCGGTACGGGACCGCCGGCTCACCCATCGTGCGCAGCCAGTGCGCGTAGTGGTTGAAGTCGTCGCGGCCCAGGAAGACCTTGAGATTGCCGATCATGTGGGCGATCAGGTACAGGACGAGGATCGCCCCCGTCACCGCCATGACGGCCTTCTTGCCGACGGAGGACCCGTACAGCCTTCGCGGAAGCGCCTGTGAGGTCGCCGTCTGCGGAGGTGCGGTCACCGTGCTCGCTCTGGATGACACATTGCGGACCGTATGTCCGATTCCAAAGAGACGTCCAAGACATGATGACGCTTGTTTCGATAGCCGTAGGCTATGGGTTGTGCAGCTACAGCAACTCTCGTACTTCGTGGCCGTCGCGGAGGTGAGGCATTTCACACGGGCGGCGGAAACTCTCCGGGTCGCGCAGCCGTCCCTGTCCAAGCAGATCAAGACGCTGGAAGCGGAGCTGGGCGCGCCGCTGTTCAGCCGGGCGCGCGGCAACATCACGCTGACGGCCGCCGGTGAGGCGCTCCTGCCACTCGCCCGGCGCATCCTCGCCGACGTCGACACGGCCCGGCGGGAGATCCAGGACCTGACCGGCCTGCGCCGGGGCCGGGTGCGGCTGGGCGCGACCCCCTCGCTGTTCGCGGGGCTGCTCGCCGACGCCCTGGCGCGCTTCCGCGGCCGCTATCCGGGCATCGAGCTGCGCGTGGAGGAGGGCGGCTCCCGCGACCTCGTACGGGACCTGGCGCGCGGGCAGCTCGACCTGGCACTGATCATCCTGCCGCTGCAGAGCACCGACCCCTCGCTGGAGACCGCGCCCATCCTGCAGGAGGACCTGGTCGTGGTGTCGCCGCGCTCGGACCCGCCCAAGCGGCCGTACGTGCGCATCGAGGACCTGCGCGGCCAGCCGCTCGTCATGTTCCGCAGCGGCTATGACCTGCGGGAGGCGACCCAGACGGCGTGCCGGCAGGCCGGGTTCGAGCCGACGTTCGCCGTCGAGGGCGGCGAGATGGACGGGGTGCTGCGCTTCGTCGAGGCCGGGCTGGGCCGGGCACTCGTGCCCTCGATGGTCCTGTCGGGCCGGGCGGGGCTGGTCGGCACGCCGCTGGCGCCGCCGGGCCTGGAGCGCACGATCGCGCTCGCCCACCGCAAGGACGTGCACCCGACCCACGCGGCGCGGGCGTTCCACGAGACCCTGCTGCACTTCCTCGCCGACATCGAGAGCCGCGGCGAGCTGCCGGCGGGCGTCTCACGCATCGCGGACGTCAGTGGGAGATGACCTCCACGTCGGGGGCGAACTCCCGCAGCGCACGGCCCAGCCGCCGAGGCGCGATGCGCCACCCGCCGAGGCGGGTGGAGACCAGGCGCGGGCGGTCGTCGCGCTCGGGCGCGTAGCCGCGCAGCGCGACCGCGCCACGGCCGACGGACCCGCCGTCGGCGGAGTGGAACTCGATCGCGGTGACCTCGTCCCACGCGAACCACTCACCCTGCGAGGCCCGGCCCGACGGGCACCAGTAGACGCCCTTCTCCGCGACCGCGAACGCCACCGCCCCGCGCGCCACCCGGCGCAGGCCGACCGCGGCGAACACCAGCAGGCCGGCGCCGACGAGCGGCATCAGCCACTGGGCGCCGTACATGGTCCAGCCCCAGGGGCCGAGGTGAGAGCCGGGACGCCAGTGCAGCCGCGGGGGATGTGAGGTCGCGCCGAGCACGAACCCGGCGATGATGGCCGCGCCGAGGACGGCCGGCACGAGCGGTCCCCACCAGGCGTAGCGGACGACGTACGCTCCCGGCCCGAAATGGCTCCGGCCCCGCATGCACAACTCCCGTCACAGAGGTCTCGTGCTTTCAAATGCTAGTGAGGTTGGTGAGACCGGTGGGAAAATCCGGCACTGACGTCTTCTCAAACGGACACCCAACATGAAACCATCACAAGCGGTGCAATAATTCTCATAAGTAGATCTAGAGTCAATAAGCCGTAAATCGGACGCATCCTACTCGCGAGTAAGTGGGGAGTTTCACATGCGCCGACCGCGCCTCGTATCGTGCTCGTGACAACTCCCTAATAACGTATGAGCGCCCCTGAACAGAGGAGAGGCTCGAGCACAGGCAGCCCTCCCAGGTGGTGTGCCTTCGATGGAGAATCCCGCATGACGCAGACAACGGTGGAAGCGCCGTCCAAGGATCGGGCCCAGATCCCGGCGCGCACCCTACGCAAGGATCGTTACTGGCTCACTCCGCTGGCGACGTTCATCTTCTTCCTGGCCTGGGTCGTGTACGCGACCGTGCGCTCGATGATGGGCAGCAGCTTCTGGGTGGCCAAGTATCACTACCTGACGCCGTTCTACTCCCCGTGCGTCAGCAAGGCGTGCCCACCCGAGGCGGCGGACTTCGGCAGGTTCGTACCCGACCACCTGCCGTTCTTCATCCCGTACGCGCTGATCTCGCTGCCGTTCCTGCTGGGGTTCCGGCTGACCTGCTACTACTACCGGAAGTCCTACTACCGGGCGTTCTGGCTGTCGCCGCAGGCCTGTGCCGTCCCGGACAAGGCTCCGGTGCGCAAGACGCCCGGCGGCTACACCGGCGAGCGGCGCTTCCCGCTCATCCTGCAGAACGCGCACCGCTACTTCTGGGTGGTCGCCGGCCTCATCTCCATCGTCAACACCTGGGACGCGATCAGGGCGTTCCACGGCGCGGACGGCGGCTTCGGCATCGGGCTCGGCACGATCATCCTGTGGGCCAACGTCATCCTGCTGTGGGGTTACACGCTCTCCTGCCACTCGTGCCGCCACGTCATGGGCGGGCGGCTGAAGAGCTTCTCCAAGGCTCCGATCCGCTACTGGTTCTGGACCCAGATCAGCAAGATCAACACCCGCCACGGGCAGTTCGCGCTCATCACGCTGGTCTCTCTCGCGGTGACCGACGCGTACGTCGCGCTCGTCGCGCACGGGGCCTTCTCCGACCTGCGGATCTTCAACTAAGGACCGACCACAAGTGAGTGAAATCGAAAGGCTGCAGTTCGACGTCGTGGTCATCGGCGCCGGCGGGGCAGGCCTGCGCGCCGCGATCGAGGCCCGGCTGCAGGGCAAGAAGACCGCGATCATCTCCAAGTCGCTGTTCGGCAAGGCGCACACGGTCATGGCCGAGGGCGGCGCCGCGGCGGCCATGGGCAACGCCAACCCGAACGACAACTGGCAGGTCCACTTCCGCGACACGATGCGCGGCGGCAAGTTCCTCAACAACTGGCGGATGGCCGAGCTGCACGCCAAGGAGGCGCCGGACCGCGTCTGGGAGCTGGAGGCCTGGGGCGCGCTGTTCGACCGCACCAAAGAGGGCAAGATCAGCCAGCGCAACTTCGGCGGCCACGAGTACCCGCGCCTGGCGCACGTCGGCGACCGCACCGGCCTGGAGCTGATCCGCACCTGCCAGCAGAAGATCGTCTCGCTCCAGCAGGACGACCACAAGGAGCTCGGCGACTACGACGCCAAGATCCAGGTGTTCGCCGAGACGACGATCACCCGGCTGCTGAAGGACGACGAGGGCAAGATCTGCGGCGCCTTCGGCTACATCCGCGAGACCGGCAAGTTCGTGGTCTTCGAGGCGCCCGCCGTCGTGCTGGCCACGGGCGGCATCGGCAAGTCGTTCAAGGTGACCTCCAACTCCTGGGAGTACACCGGCGACGGGCACGCGCTCGCGCTGCTCGCCGGCGCGTCGCTGATCAACATGGAGTTCGTGCAGTTCCACCCGACCGGCATGGTCTGGCCGCCGTCGGTCAAGGGCATCCTCGTCACCGAGTCCGTCCGCGGCGACGGCGGCGTGCTGCGCAACTCCGAGGGCAAGCGGTTCATGTTCGAGTACATCCCGGACGTCTTCAAGGACAAGTACGCGACGACCGAGGAAGAGGCCGACCGCTGGTACGAGGACCCGGACAACAACCGGCGCCCGCCGGAGCTGCTTCCGCGTGACGAGGTCGCCCGCGCGATCAACTCCGAGGTCAAGGCCGGCCGCGGCTCACCGCACGGCGGCGTGTTCCTCGACATCGCGTCCCGGCTCAAGGCCGAGCAGATCATCAAGCGGCTGCCGTCGATGCACCACCAGTTCAAGGAGCTGGCCGACGTCGACATCACGGCCGAGCCGATGGAGGTCGGCCCGACCTGCCACTACGTCATGGGCGGCGTGGAGGTCGACCCGGACACCGGCGCGGCGCTGATCCCCGGGCTGTTCGCGGCCGGCGAGGTCTCCGGCGGCATGCACGGCTCCAACCGCCTCGGCGGCAACTCCCTGTCCGACCTGCTCGTCTTCGGACGGCGCGCCGGCCTCGGCGCCGCGGAGTACGCCTCGGAGGTCACCGCCACGGTGCCCGAGTCCGAGATCGAGGCGGCGATGGCCGAGGCGCTCGAACCGTACGAGCGCGAGGGCGGTGAGAACCCCTACGCGGTGCACCAGGAGCTGCAGCAGACGATGAACGACCTCGTCGGCATCATCCGCCGAGAGGAGGAGCTGGAGCAGGCGATCGAGGCCCTCGGCAAGCTGCGCGAGCGCGTCAATTCCGTCTCCGTCGAGGGCGGCCGCGGTTACCACCCGGGCTGGCACCTGGCCCTCGACCTGCGCAACATGGTGCTCGTCTCCGAGTGCGTCGCGAAGGCGGCGCTGGAGCGCCAGGAGAGCCGCGGCGGCCACACCCGCGACGACTACCCGGAGATGTCGGCCGAGTGGCGCAAGCTGAACCTCGTGTGCAGGCTGAGCGACGGCACCGTCGAGCTCAAGCGCCAGGACATGGAGCCGATGCGGGACGACCTCATCGGCCTCTTCGAACTCGACGAGCTGAAGAAGTACCTGACCGAGGGTGAGCTCCCCTCTGAGGAGAAGTGAGATGGGCTACAAGGCGAAGTTCCGGGTCTGGCGCGGCGACGCCGGCAAGGGTGAGCTCAAGGACTACACGGTCGAGGTCAACGAGGGCGAGGTCGTCCTCGACGTCATCCACCGCCTGCAGGCCACCGAGGCCCCCGACCTGGCGGTCCGCTGGAACTGCAAGGCCGGCAAGTGCGGCTCGTGTTCGGCGGAGGTCAACGGCCGCCCGCGGCTGATGTGCATGACGCGGATGTCGACGTTCGAGGAGAACGAGACGGTCACCGTGACGCCGATGCGCACCTTCCCGGTCATCCGCGACCTGGTGACCGACGTGTCGTACAACTACCAGAAGGCGCGCGAGGTCCCCTCGTTCGACGGCGGCGACGTCAAGCCGGGCGAGTTCCGCATGCAGCAGGTCGACGTGGAGCGCTCGCAGGAGTTCCGCAAGTGCATCGAGTGCTTCCTGTGCAACAACACCTGCCACGTCATCCGTGACCACGAGGAGAACAAGGAGCACTTCGCCGGCCCGCGCTTCCTGATGCGCGTCGCCGAACTGGAGATGCACCCGGCGGACGTGGCCGACCGGCGGCAGATCGCCCAGGAGGAGTTCGGCCTGGGCTTCTGCAACATCACCAAGTGCTGCACCGAGGTCTGCCCGGAGCACATCAAAATCACCGACAACGCCCTGATCCCGATGAAGGAGCGCGTGGTCGGCCGCCGCTACGACCCGCTGGTCTGGCTCGGTTCCAAGATCGGCATCGTCAAGCGCGACAAGACGAAGGAAACCCCGAAGGCCTAGCCCTTCATCGCCAACGCCCGGCCCTCGTGGCCGGGCGTTCGCGTTTCCAGGGGGTGGCCGGGCTCGGCGCGGGCGGCCGTACGGAGACGCGGAGGCCGCCGCCCGGGTTGGGCCGGGCGGCGAGGTCCGCGTCGTGCGCCTGGGCGATCGAGGCGACGATCGACAGGCCGAGCCCCGCGCCGTCCGCCGGACCCGTCCGTGCCGCGTGCAGCCGCCGGAACGGCTCGAACAGTTCCGGGATCCGCTCTTCGGGGATCTCCGGTCCGGTATTGCGCACGGTCAGCCCCTCCTCCGGCGACACCGCCACGTGCACCTCGCCGCCCGGGTGGTTGTAGCGGACCGCGTTGTGCAACAGGTTCGTGGTGAGCTGGGTGAGCAGGACGGCGTCGCCGGCGACCGTGAGTGGCCGGGTCTCCAGCCGCAACGTCACTCCGGCGCGTTCGGCCTCCGTACGCAGCGGCTCAACCGCCTCCTCGGCGACCTCGTCAAGCCGTACGGGCTGCCGGGCGTCGAGCCCGCGCTCGCCGCGCGCCAGCGCGAGCAGCCCATCGATGAGTCGTTCGGTGCGCCGGTTCGCCGTGAGGAGTTCGGCGCGCATGCGGTCGACCTGCTCCGGCGACGCGTCGGCCAGGCCGATCTGGATCGCGGCCCGCTGAATCGCCAACGGCGTCCGCAGCTCGTGTGAGGCGTTGGCGACGAACCGGCGCTGGCTCTCCACGGCCCGTTCCAGCCGTTCGAGCATGGAGTCGAAAGTGTCGGCCAGCTCCTTCAGCTCGTCGCGCGGGCCGGTGAGGGCGATCCGCTCGTCGAGATTGGCCAGCGACAGCCGCCGCGCGGTCGCGGTGATGCGGTGCAGGGGGCGCAGCACCCGGCCGGCGAGCCACCATCCGGCGAGCACCGCGACGCAGGCGAGCACGACGACCGCGACCGCGGTCACGCCCCACTGGTAGCTCAGCACCGAGGCACGCAGCTCCGCCGCGGTCCGCGCGGCGGACCCCGCCGGCGAGTCTTTGCGGAACATCATGACCTGCTCACGCGACGGCGTCCGGCCGGTCGACCAGAACGCCTTGTCCTTCGTGCCGATCATGACCGCCGTGACCTTCTGGTCCAGCACCCGCTTGAGAAGCAGGTTCACGGTGACGAGCAGGCCCGTCGTCGTGAGGAGGAACAGCCCGCCGTACAGCGCGGTCAGCTTCACCCGTACGGTCGCGGGCAGCAGCCGGCGGGCGCTCACAGCCGGTACCCGCCGCCCGGGACGGTCACGATGGCCGGCGGATCACCGAGCTTGACGCGCAGCTTCCTGATGGTGACCTTCACGACCGTGGTGAACGGGTCGGTGTTCTCATCCCACGCGCGTTCGAGCAGTTCCTCGGCGCTGACGGTCGAACCCCGCGCGCGCATGAGCACCTCCAGCACGGAGAACTCCTTCCGGGACAGCGGCAGGTAACGTCCGTCGCGGAAGGCCTGCCGGTGTGGCACGTCGACCACGATGCCGGACCTGCGCAGCACGGGCGGCAGCGACGGCCGGCTGCGCCGGGCCAGGGCTCGGACCCGGGCGAGCAGCTCGGCGTACTCGAACGGCTTGGGCAGGTAGTCGTCGGCGCCGAGGTCGAGCCCGACCACCCGGTCCGACACCGCGCCGGACGCGGTGAGCATGAGGATGCGCACGTGTGCTCCGTTCCCGGCGAGCGCACGGCACACGTCGTCGCCGTGCACCTCGGGCAGGTCGCGGTCCAGGATGAGCACGTCGTACTCGTTCAGCCCGGCACACTGCAGCGCGGCCGCGCCGTCGTACACGACGTCGACCGTCATCGCGTGCCGCCGGAGTCCCTCCGCGACCAGATCGGCCAGTGCCCGCTCGTCCTCGGCGACCAGTACCCGCATGGTCTCTCTTGGTACGGGACGCCCTGTAAGGGGGCGGTTAACGATCGCGGTCACCGCCCCGATACCTCGCGCCGCCTAGAAATTCACCCGTCAAGGAACCGATCTGTAGGAGTGACGGTGACCTGGTTCAGGTACGCGGTCGCGCTGGGAGCGCTCCTCGCGCTCGCGGGCTGCGGTGGGCACGGCGGGACGGGCGCCTCGGCGTCCTCTTCGGCGAACGCGCAGGACACGATGGTGAAGTTCGCCCAGTGCATGCGGCAACACGGCGTGCAGGTGGACGACCCCAAGGCGGGCGACCCCGGCATCAAGATCAAGAGCAAGGGCGACGAGAGCAAGATGAACGCCGCGATGCAGGCGTGCCGCCAGTACAGCCCGAAAAAGGACATCAACCCGAACGATCCCCAGGTCCGCGACCGGATGCTGAAGATGGCGCAGTGCCTGCGGGAGCACGGCCTCCAGGTCGCCGACCCCCAGCCCGGCCAGGGGCTCCAGATCAACGTGAACCGCTCCGATCCGAGGGCGCAGCAGGCCATCCAGACCTGCAACAGACAGCTCCGCCAGGCCGGGAACGCGACGCCCGGCAAGCGGGCGAACGGCGGCTGAGCGCGATGAGTATACGCGAGGAGGACCGGCTGGCCGCGGAGGTACCGGCCGCCCGGCCGCGCCGGACCGGCCGCCGCCTGCTGGTCGTCGGGATCGCCGTGGCCGCGATCGCCGCCGCCGGCACCGTGCCGGTGCTCACGAGCGGTTCCGGTGGCCATCCGCCCTCCGGGCCCGCGGTGACCACCGCCGACGTCGTCCGTACGGATCTGACCGACCGGACCCGGGTCGACGGGACGCTCGGCTACGCCGACACCTATACCGTGCTGGGCGGCGGTCACGGGCACCTCACCTGGCTGCCCGACGTGGGCGCGACGATCCGGCGCGGCAAGCGGTTGTACGGGGTGGACGGCCACAGCGTGCCGCTGTTCTACGGAGTGACGCCGCTGTGGCGCGCCCTCGGTCACGGCGTGACCGACGGACCGGACGTGCGCGAACTGGAGCGCAATCTGACCGCGCTCGGCTACGGCTCCGCCGTGACCGTCGACGACCACTTCACGGCGGCCACGGCAGCGGCCGTACGGGACTGGCAGGACGACCTCGGCGTCACCGCGTCCGGCACCGTCTCCCCCGGCGACGTGGTCATGTTGCCGTCGGCGATCCGGGTGAAGAAGGTGGACGCCGCCCTCGGCGGCACCGCCGGCGGGCACGTGCTCGACGCCACGGGGACCACGCGCCAGGTCACTGTCGCGCTTCCCGTCGGCCGGCAGGAACTCGCCCACCGGGGAGCGGAGGTGACCGTGGAACTGCCGGGAGGCCGGTCGGCGACCGGCCACATCTCCTCGGTCGGCACTGTGGCCACCGCCGCGAGTTCCGACAGCTCGTCACAGACCGGCCAGGACACGCAGAATGCGACTATCTCGGTCCTCATCACCCTGGACCACGCCTCCGCCGCGGGCCGCCTGGACGGCGCGCCGGTCACGGTCGGCTTCGCGAGCGGTATCCGCAAAAACGTCCTCGCCGTGCCGGTGCAGGCGCTGCTGGCCTCGCCGTCCGGGCAGTACTTGGTGGAGGTCGTCACGACCACCGGCCGCCGTACGGTGCCGGTCTCACTGGGCGTCTTCGCGGACGGCCGGGTCGAGGTGAGCGGTCCCGGCCTGGCAGCGGGGATGAAGGTCGAGGTGCCCCGCTCGTGAACGTGGTGTCGTTGGAGAGCGCGTCGAAGGAGTACCCCGGCGGTGTTCGCGCGCTGCGCGAGGTGTCGCTGACGATACGCCGGGGCGAGATGGTGGCCATCGTCGGCCCGTCCGGGTCGGGCAAGTCGACGCTGATGCACCTGATGGGGACGCTCGACCGGCCGACCACCGGACACGTCCGGCTGCTGGGCCATGACGTCGCGTCGCTGCCCGACCAGCAGTTGTCGGCGATCCGGGCGCACTGGATCGGTTTCGTGTTCCAGCGGTTCTTCCTCACCGCGCACCTGTCGGCGCTGGACAACGTGGTCACCGCCCTGCTGTACGACGGGACGCCGCCGCGCCGGCGCCGCGACCTGGCGCGGTCGGCGCTCGAACGGGTCGGCCTGGGCCACCGGCTAGACCACCGGCCGAGCGAACTGTCCGGCGGGGAGCGCCAGCGCGTCGCCGTGGCCCGCGCGCTCGCGAGCGGACCGGCGTTGCTCCTGGCCGACGAGCCGACGGGCAACCTGGACTCGGCGTCGAGTGCCGGGATCATGGAGATCCTCACAGACCTGCACCGCGACGGCAGCACGATCGCGGTGATCACCCACAACCCGGACCTGGCCGCCGCGATGCCGCGCCAGGTGGAGATCCTCGACGGCCGGATCCGCTCGGACACGGGCATCCCTGACGGACCTTCTTCACCCCTCGGCCGTACGGAGGCACGATCATGAGCCATCTCGCTTTCCGCGACGGCGCCGGGGCGACACCGCTGCCACCCCCGGCGCGGTCGCGCTCGGCGGACCTGGTGAAGGCGGGCCTCGGCGGCCTGCGCGCCCGCCCGCTGCGCGCGGCGCTGTCCGCGCTCGGCATCGCGATCGGCATCGCCGCGATGGTCTCCGTCCTGGGCATCAGCGCGGTGAGCCGGGCGGGCCTGCTGGCGCAGATCCACCGGCTCGGCACCAACCTGCTGACCGCCGCCCCCGGCCAGACCCTCTTCGGGGACAGCGCCTCGTTGCCGGCCGAAGCCGTGCCCATGGTGAGCCGCATCCCGGGCGCGACCTCGGTCTCCGCTGTCGGCACGGTGCCCGGCGCGACGGTACGGCGCACCGACCGGATCGACCCTGCGGAGACGAACGGCATCGCGGTGTGCGCCTCCCGCCTGGACCTGCTGGCGACGCTCGGCGGCCGGGTCCGCTCCGGCGCGTACCTGTCCCCTGCGACGGAGCGGTACCCGGCCGTCGTGCTGGGCGCGGTCGCCGCGGACCGCCTCGGCATCGACCGGGCGGGCCGGAGCGTCTACATCGCCGGCCGCTGGTTCACCGTGGTCGGCATCCTGGACTCGCTCCGCCTGGCCCCGGAGATCGACCGGTCCGCTCTCATCGGCTGGGACATGGCCACCGCGCTGGACTTCGACGGCCACCCCACGATGATCTACGAACGCTCGGCGGACGACGCGGTGTCGTCGGTGTGGAGCGTCCTGGCCGCCACGATCAACCCACAGGATCCCGAGCAGGTCCAGGTGAGCCGCCCGTCGGACGCCCTGACGGCACAGCTCGCCGCCAAGTCCGCCTTCAACACCCTGTTCCTGGGCCTGGGCGCGGTGGCGCTCCTGGTGGGCGGCGTCGGCGTGGCCAACATCATGGTCATCTCGGTGCTCGAACGCCGTCAGGAGATCGGCCTCCGCCGCGCCCTGGGCGCGACGAGACGCCAGATCCGCCTGCAGTTCCTGACCGAGTCGGTGACGCTGTCGCTGCTGGGCGGCCTGGCAGGCGTCCTGCTGGGCCTGGCGACGAGCCTGACGTACGCGACCTACCGCGGCTGGCCTCTGGCCCTGCCGGTGCAGGCACTGTCGGGAGGAGTTCTGGCTGCCGTACTGGTCGGTGCGGCCGCGGGCCTGTACCCGGCCCGCCGCGCCGCCCGCCTCACCCCGACCCAGGCACTGGCGATGTGATCAGCCACTCCCCGCCGACGTGCAGTCATGCAGAACCCCGAACCGCCGCTCCGCGATACGCATGAGCCCGGCCAGATCCGCGGCCGCGTCCTGGCCGGAGGAGACGCCGCGAATGAAAAGCTCGATCCACGCGTCACGCGCCCCGCAAGCGAACGCCGCAGCGGTGGAGTACGGAAGCCGAACGCTTGGAGCGTAGACCGTGAAGCCGGTACCGAGCGTCAGGGCCTTCGAGACGCCGGTGACCGGGCGCGGACGTGGCCGACCGGCGGCAGATCGCCCAGGAGGAGTTCGGCCTGGGCCTCTGCAACATCACCAAGTGCCGCACCGAGGTCTGCCCGGAGCACATCAAAATCACCGACAACGCCCTGATCCCGATGAAGGAGCGCGTGGTCGGCCGCCGCTACGACCCGCTGGTCTGGCTCGGCTCCAAGATCGGCATCGTCAAGCGCGACAAGACGAAGGCAACCCCGAAGGCCTAGCCCTCCATCGCCAACGCCCGGCCCTCGTGGCCGGGCGTTCGCGTCTCCAGGAAGTGGTCACGGCGATCTCGGTTCCTTCGGCCGTACGGGGACGCGGAGGCTGATTCGTTTCACCAGGGCCTGTCCCCGGCACGCGTCACTTCGATCCCGGCGCTCGTCCTGTGATCATTTACTCGGGTCCGCCGTCGGTGCGCAGTGATGCAGAACCCCGAACCGCCGCTCCGCGACCCGCATGAGCCCGGCCAGATCCGCAGTCGCGTCCCGGCCGGGAGACACGCCGCGAATGAAGATTTCGATCCACGCGTCACCCGACCCGCACGCGAACGTCGCAGCGGCGAAGTACGGAAGCCGAGAGGTGCTCGGGGAATAGACCGCGAAGCCGGATCCGAGCGTGGCGGGCAACCGGACCGGATGATCTGATGCCACGTCCTTCGCCGATTGCCCGATCTCGTTCCGACCGCCCGTCACATCCCACTGCACGCCCAACGGACCGTACCTCTGCTCGTCCTTCACGGTACATATCGAGAGGTCTTCGCCGGTCCCAGCGTTACGTAGTTCATACAGGCCCCCTGAGACGCCGGCGACCCGGCTGAGGGCGCGTCGGGAGACCAGGTCGCACCAGTACGGCGCCGTATCGGGCACGGATCCGACGGTAGCGACACGTCCGGGCGGCGACGTCGCCGTCGTCGTCCGCGGCGTGGCAGGCCGTCTTTCGTGATGACCGGAAGAGCAGGCACTGATCAGCGTGACGGCCGACACGAGGACCATCACCCGCCCTGCCTTACGGTGTCTCATCGGTACCGTTGAAACTGCTGATCGCGTCGTCATGGCTGTTTTTGATAACCGTCTCGACCCGCTGGCTCATCTGCGGAGCCGCGAAGTTTTTGTCCTGGGACCAGTCGATGAAGCGCGACCGCGCCTTATCGTCCCACCGGCTCGGCGGGAGGATCTTTCCCTTCTCGTCGGCGAACGGCTCGCCCGATGCCCTGCCTCCAGAAGCGTTGAAACGGTCGATCGCGACGGACAGCGACATGTGGCGCAGCAGTTTGCGTACCGCCTGCTCGTCGGTGGCGACCTTCGTGTCCTCTGCCGCGGACCCTCCGTCCTGCTGCATGTGCTGAAACAGCCACGCCCCAACCTTGCCGTACTGCCGGCCGGCGAGCTCGCCGTAGACGCTCGCGGGCACGCCGCTGAAGAGTTTCGCGTACGGGACGGGAACAAGCCCAACCCCTTTGTCGATCAACTCCTTGATCTGAGCATTCGTCGTATCGACCGTCACGCCACGGGCGACGAGCGCCTCGTGACGCAGCGCGAGGAGGTGACCGAGGAAACCGCCCTGTGCGATCAGTACGTTGTCGACGCCCTCGGCGTGACGCTGATCGAGCAAGACGCGCGAGCGGCCGATCGTGTTCTCCACCAGGGACATGAATCCATCGTCGGACTGACCAGCCTCGGCCAAGAGCGCGTCGACGTCTCGCGGGGAGGGCAGGATCTTCGGCAGCTCGCTGCCACTGATGTCCGCGAAAAGGCTGTCTTCCAGGTCCTTAAGGTGAGAGCACATAATGGCCCCCAGACTGGGGCGGAGTCCGGACAGATCATCGGCGTGGCCATCTACATTACTGAACCTTAGTTTGTGGTCCTTGCCATACGTGAAGTATTTCCGCGTATCGCGGCCGAGCAGTTCGCTCGTCTCCTTGAAGAGCTTCTGCGAAATCGGATCGTGGGCGGACATGGCGGCGCTCATGGCCTGGCCGAGGCTGGTGCCGTGGTCGGTATAGGCCCACAGAGGGCGACGTTCGTGCAGGAGATACTCCAGGTCGGAGTTCTTCTGGCCAGACGGCGTGTGATCCAGGAGCGCCTGCGACCCGTCCCGACTGAAGGCCGCGGCGTGCAGGAGCCCGTTCAGAAAGTCCGTACGTCCGTGGGACGGGGGATCCACCGTGGGCCTGTCTGCCTCCGGTGTGAGCGCCCATCCCAGTTGCAGCAGACCGGTCAGATCGGGCGTGGGCGCCGATGCGTCTTCCGGCCGGCGATGGGGCATCCCGGGCACGTACGGGAAAGCGACCGGAGGTGGCGTTCTCGGGAGAGAGTGCTTCGGGCGGTGTTCTCGATCGTAGGCGATCATGTCTCTGCCGACGATCTGCATGAACCGGGCCGAAAAGGGCGGGCGTCCATCGCTCATGCCGAGAAGGGTCGCGAGTGGCTGATAGCCGTTGTACGTGTCGTTGGGTCCGCCTTTCGGAAAGCGATGATCGGCGCGTCCCTGGGCCGCTAGCCGGTTCAAGTACGAATCGCCGACGTAGCCGCCGCTCGCCGGATTCGTCCCTACCGCGAGCGCTCTGCTGAGCATCTTCAGCGCGCTCTGAACGCCCGCTTCGTCGGCCCCCAAGCTGGAAGCACGAGCGTCCATGGTCATCCGCAGTCGTTGGGCGAGGGCGGCGGGCAGGGTGATCACGCCGTCGGCGCCCAGGCGTTCGAGCAGAGACCTGGCGAAGGCGGGGTTGTTCGCTTCGGCGGCGAGCCTGGCGAGTCCGCCGAGGGCCTTCCGGTCGCCGCCTGCCGCCTCCTTCGCGAGGTCGGCCGCCTCCGCACCGTCGATCCTGGCCTGAAGGGCGTCCAGCGCGTCGGGAAGGTCCCACAACGTCCCCTGGGACGTGGAGAATCCGAAGCCGATCTTCTGGCGCTCCATCTCACGCACCAGGCGCTGCCGACGC
This sequence comes from Actinoallomurus sp. CA-142502, assembly GCF_050936355.1. Taxonomy (NCBI): domain Bacteria; kingdom Bacillati; phylum Actinomycetota; class Actinomycetes; order Streptosporangiales; family Thermomonosporaceae; genus Actinoallomurus; species Actinoallomurus sp. CA-142502. Next base: position 2,622,017 of record NZ_JBNJMY010000001.1, on the reverse strand, counting down.
TGAAGGTCGGCCGCCTGCTCCCGCAGGCGGCCTGCCACCGCACGGATCCGGATGGCCGGCGAAGTGTCGAGCTGTGCCCTGTTCAGCTCGGCCCACAGCGCCTGGGCGAGCCGGTCGATCTGGGCGGCCGCCCGTACGTGGCCGCTCACCATGGCGTCGAAGGCGGGCTGCCGGACGCCGACGAATGACGTGGAACGGTCGCTCATGAGATCTTCGGCACCGCCGCGAGTTTCGCCTGGGCGTTCCGCACCGCCTGGGACAGCTGTCCCCGCAACTCCACACGGTCGGAGCGGACGGACGAGCCGAACCGGCGCCCGGCCGGGCCCATCCACGCGTCCGCGTCCATGACGCCGCAGGTGGGATCCAGAGCGTGCCAATGGTCGTCCGAAAGGCGCTGAATGCGCGCCAGCGCGACTCGTAACTGCCGCGTCAATTCCTCAAGGTCACCGTCTGCCATGTCGCTTCCCCCGGACAACGACGAGAACGACAGCGATGGTGGCACGGTGTCGAGATGCTGTCAGCCCTACCGGATATCCGGACTTATCAACGAGGTGATTCGTGTTCATCCCTATCGGACATGAGTGGCGACATAAAAGACCAATTACGCAAGTAGTACCTCGATCCGAGCGCCCCGCACCGGCGGCGGCGGTCCGGACGCCGATACCCGACCGGAACGGCATGGTCATGTGAACTGAGGCGCTCGGCGGTCTAGCCTTTGACGGTGGAAGCCGAGGAGACCGAGATGTCAAACCCCCACGACGATCCCGGGCACCGTCCCCCGCCACCGCGACAGGGCGAGCCCCAACCGTCGTACCCGGGCGGACCGCCCCCGCCGTACCAGACCGATCCGCACGCCTACCCAGGTCCGCCGCAGCAGCCCGGCGGCCCCTGGCAGGGCCCGCCGCCCGGACACGGCATGCCCCCTCAGCAGGCGGTCTACGCACCCCGCAGTCGTGAGGGCAAAGGCTTCTTCGCGACGCTCTTCGACGTCAATTTCGATCACATGCTCACCGTGAGGCTGGCGCGGACGATCTACACGCTGATGACGGTGCTGATCAGCCTGTTCGCCCTGGTCGTGCTCTGGTACGGACTCTCGTTCCTCACCTGGAACACGACACTCGCCGTAATGACGATCATCGCCGCACCGTTGATCTGGGTGTTCGACCTCGTGGTGGTCCGCGTCTTCATGGAGTTCGTGATCAACCAGTTCAAGATTACGGAGCATCTCAAGGCGATGCGGGACCGGGAAGGGCTTCGCTGATCCCTGTCCCGGGCGCGTGCGGGCGCGTTAGGCTCGCACAGGCAACGGCGGACGTGGCGAGGGACGGGTAGTGGCGGACATCGAGCGGCCGTCCGGGACGCGGCGTGACGGGACGCGCCGCGACACCGATCGGCCGGACACCACCCGCCGTGACGGTGAACCGTCCGCGCCGCCCTCGCTCGTACGTCTCCCGGCCGAGCTGTCCGGCCGGCTCACCCTGATCGGCGAGCTGCCCACGCAGGGCGCCGAGTCCGACCTCCTGCACGTACGCGACGCCGCGGGCACCGAGCTCGTCGTCAAGCTGTTCCGCCGCGGTTTCACCGCCGATCGCGAGGTCTGGCAGAAGCTGCCCACCCTCGACTCCCCGCACGTAGTACGGATCCTGGAGACCGGGCACGCCGAGGGCCGTGACTACGAGGTCATCGAGTACATCGCCGCAGGCAACCTGCGGGCCGTCGGGGCGCGGCTGCCGCCGGCGCTGGTCGCCGAGGTGGTCGCGCAGCTCGCCGCCGGGCTCGACCGGCTGCACCGGGCCGGCATCGTGCACCGTGACCTCAAACCGGAGAACGTCCTGGTCCGCGGCACCACGCCGATGCGCCTCGCCATCACCGACTTCGGGCTGAGCCGGGTGATCGAGCAGAGCGTGGTGTTCGCGTCGTCGTCACGGACGCTGGCGTACGCCGCGCCGGAGTCGCTGTCCGGACAGGTCTCCCCCGCTCGCGACTGGTGGTCGCTCGGCGTCATCGTGCGCGAGCTGCTCACCGGGCGCACCCCGTTCGCCGGCATGAGCGAGACCGCCGTCGTCGACCATCTCGCGACGCGCACCGTCGACTGCGACGACATCGCCGATCCGCGCATGCGGCTCCTCTGCCGCGGCCTGCTCACCCGTGACCCCCGCCGGCGCTGGACCGGCCAGGAGGTCGAACGCTGGCTCGCCGGGGAGAGCCCCGCCGTCGCCGAGCCGGAGCCGCCGCGCGTCTCCCCGCTCGCGGCCGGCGCCGCGCGGGGAGCGCTGGCGTTCGGCGGGCAGACCTACACCGACCGCGCGCAGCTCGCCCGGGCCCTCGTCGCCGACTGGGAGAACGCCGCCCGCTACTTCTTCGGCACCATGTTCACCCCGGTCGGGCCGAGCGAGGCCTGGCAGGCGCTGCGCGAGTGGCTGAACGGCTTCGACGACGACGCCGAGGGCCGGATCCGCCTGATCGACCAGTCGCTGACGGGCGACCGACCTCCCAACGTCAAGCTCCTGCACCTGGTGCGCTGGCTCGACCCGACGCTGGAGCCGTACTATCTCGGCCTCCGCCTCCTGCCCGAGGACCTGCCCGCGCTCGCGGGCGTGGTCGACGATCCGCGCCACCCCGACCGGGCCACCGCGGCCCGCGCCGTACGGGAGCTGTGGGAGCTGCACCTGCTGCCGGAGTTCGCCGCGTGCGCCGGCGGCGACGAACTCCCCGCGGTCAACGACCGCTGGCACGGCCTCGCCGCCGAGTGGAACCGCCTCGCCGCCTGGCTGCGGCCCCAGCTGCCGCGTACGGCGAGCCGCCTGCCCGACGCCGGCGCCCGCGGGCTGGACGAGCCGCCCGTGGTCCTCGCGACCCTCCTCGCGCTCGCCGGCCGGCCCGCCGAGGCGGAGGAGGCCCTGCGCTCGGCGGCCGTACGGGCGCGGGAGGAGGTCCGCGAGCCGGTTCCGTGGTTCGGCTGGCTGTCCGAGCAGACCGGTGACGATCCACTGCGGAGCCTCGCCCTCGTACGCGCCGCGCCCGACGCCGTGCTGGAGATCGAGGACGCGGCCCGCCACCGGCAGGAGACCGAACGCCGGACCGCCGAAGGCCTCCGCCACTGGAACGAACGCGAGCGCCGGCGTCTCGCCGGCCGTCGGGCCGCGATGGCCCGCGCCGTCCTGTGGACGCTGCCCCTCCTGGTCGTGTGGGCGGGCGGCGCCTGGCTCCTGGCCCAGCTCCGCCACGCCGCCCAGAGCGACAGCTACGGCGGCGTCGGCGCGGTCGGCGCTCCCACGACCCTGCTCGTGGTCGCCGCCGTCGCCACCTGGCTCGTCGGCGTCGCCTGCGAGGTCCTCCTCGCGTCCCGCCAGGGAACGGACTATCTGCCGCTCGGGCCGTGGTCCTGGCTGGCCAAGGGGCTCGGCGGGGTCAAGCGAGGCGTGTCGGGCGTCTCCCGCACGCTGTCGGGGACCACACGGCGCCGCGGCCCGGCCGGATGCGGCGTGCTGCTGCTCGTCGCGATCGTGCCGCTGATCGTCTTCCTGGTGGTGGTGGCCATGCTGATCTCCATCGCCTGGCTGCTGTGGCTGGCGGTCATGGTGGCGGCGGCGATCGCGCACGTGGTGATGACCGGGGTACGGGCGCAGCGGTGGCGGCAGGAACGCGAGCGTACGAAGGAGCAGGCCGTGGGAGGGCGACTGTGAGCAGCGGCGTCGAAGCCGACATCGCACTGGACGCGGCGGTCATCGCCAGCCTCGGTCTGATCCGCGTGCTCGGCGGCGCGGCCGGCCTGGCCGCCGTCGGCACGGGCCTGCTCGCCGGGCTGGCCGAGGAGCGGGCCGAGATCCGGGCCCGCCGGCTCGAGGAGATCCGGCACCACGAGCAGGCGGTCGCCGAGGTCCTCGACCGCAACGCCCGGATCGCCGCGCTCGCCTCGTCGGCCAGGGAGAACGACGCCCGGCTCGCGTTGCCGCTCCCCCTCGAGCCCGCCGAGAAGACCGCCGGCGAACTGGTCGCCTGGTGCACCGAGGCCGACGCCGCCCTGGCCACGGCCGAAGAGGAGCTCGCCACCGCCATCGCCACCGCCGCGACCGGCCGCATCTTCGCTCCGGCCACCGAGTCGCTGAAGGCCGCGGCACCGGCCGCGTCGCCGCCGCCCGCCGCCACGACGCTCGCCACGACCCTGACCCGCGTCCTCGCCCGGCTCCTGCCCGACACCACCGAGGACGACCGACGCCGCGTCACCGAGGCCGCCGAGCAGGCCGCGGCCGCCACCACGCAGGGAGAGGCCGAGAGCCGCCTCACCGAGGTGCGCATCCGCATCCAGGAGGCCAACGAACGCGCCCGCCGGCGGCGCGACGACCGGGCCGCCGCCGCGCGGTTCGTCCGCGAGCTGGCGACCCATCCCGCCGCCGGCGACGTACGTGCGCGGCTGGCCGAGGTCGCCGAGGGCGCGGCGGCGTTCGACGAGGAGCTTCGCGCGGAGGCCGTACGCCTCGTCGGCGACCTCCAGCGCCAGGCCGAACGCCGGTACGTGACCACCGCGCTCCGGGAGGCCTTCGCGGGACTCGGTTACGAGGTGGACGAGGGCTTCGAGACCCTGACCGCCGACTCCGGCGAGGCGGTCCTCACCCGGGGCGACTGGTCACAGCACGCGGTCAAGGTCCGCGTCGACGACGCGCGCCAGATACGCATGGCGCTGCTGCGCACCGAACCCGCCGAGAGCGACGACCAGCGCCGCCTCGACGTCGAACGCGAGGAACAGTGGTGCGCGTCGTTCGAGGCCGCCCGCGAGCGCCTCGAAGAGGCCGGCGTCCACGCCGACGTGCGCTGGCGGGTCGAGCCGGGCGAGCAGCGCCTTCCGGTCGCGCAGCGGCGCCGCGACCGCCGGCAGCCCCAGGCCCGGCAGCGCGAACGCGACCGCTGACCTCGCGACGAGCGGGTCAGGCCTGGCCGCGCTTGCCGCGGGCGCGGATGCGCTCGCGCTCCTTGGAGTCCAGCACCACCTTGCGCAGCCGGATCGCCGCCGGGGTCAGCTCCACGCACTCGTCGTCGGCGATGAACTCCAGCGCCGCCTCGAGGCTCAGCACGCGCGGCGGGGTGAGGCGCTCGAAGACCTCCGCGGTCGAGGACCGCACGTTGGTCTTCTGCTTCTCCTTGGTGATGTTGACGTCCATGTCGTCGGCGCGGGAGTTCTCGCCGACGATCATGCCCTCGTACACCTCGGTGGTGGGGGCGACGAACAGCGTGCCGCGCTCCTGGAGGTTGAACATCGCGTACGCCGTGGCGGCGCCGGCCCGGTCGGAGACGAGGGAGCCGGTCGGCCGGGTGCGCAGGTCGCCGAACCACGGCTCGTAGCCCTCGAACACCTGGTGCGCGATGCCGGTGCCGCGGGTCTCGGTGAGGAACTCGGTGCGGAAGCCGATCAGACCACGCGCCGGGACGAGGAACTCCATCCGGATCCAGCCCGTGCCGTGGTTCGTCATGTGCTCCATGCGGCCCTTGCGCACGGCCAGGAGCTGGGTGATCGCGCCGAGGTACTCCTCGGGCGCGTCGACGGTCAGCCGCTCCACCGGCTCGTGCACCTTGCCGTCGATCTCCTTGGTGACGACTCGGGGCTTGCCGATGGTGAGCTCGTACCCCTCGCGGCGCATCGTCTCCACGAGAATCGCGAGCGCCAGCTCGCCGCGCCCCTGGACCTCCCACGCGTCGGGCCGCTCGGTCGGCAGCACGCGGATCGAGACGTTGCCGATGAGCTCGCGGTCCAGCCGGTCCTTGACCAGCCGCGCGGTGACCTTGGTGCCCTTCTCGCGGCCCGAGAGCGGACCGGTGTTGGTGCCGACCATCATCGAGATGGCCGGCTCGTCGACGGTGATCAGCGGCAGCGGACGCGGGTCCTCCGCGTCGGCGAGGGTGTCACCGATCATGATGTCCGGGATGCCGGCGATGGCGATGATGTCGCCCGGCCCGGCCTCCTCGGCGGCCTTGCGCTCGAGCGCCTCGGTCATCATCAGCTCAGTGATCTTGACCCGCTCGATGGTGCCGTCGTGCTTGCACCACGCGACCTGCTGCCCCTTCTTGATGACGCCCGCGTGGACCCGGCACAGCGCGATCCGGCCGAGGTAGGAGCTGGCGTCCAGGTTGGTCACGTGCGCCTGCAGCGGCGTGTCCGGATCGTACGCCGGGGCCGGAATGGTGTCCCGGATCACCTGGAACAGCGGCTCGAGGTCCTCGCTGTCCGGCAGCCCGCCGTTGTCGGGCTTGGTGAGGCTCGCCCGGCCGGCCTTGGCCGAGGCGTACACGATCGGGAAGTCGATCTGCTCCTCGGACGCGTCGAGGTCGAGGAAGAGCTCGTACGTCTCGTCGACGACCTCGGCGATGCGCGCGTCGGGCCGGTCGACCTTGTTGACGACGAGGATGACCGGCATCTTCGCGCTGAGCGCCTTGCGGAGCACGAACCGGGTCTGCGGCAGCGGGCCCTCCGAGGCGTCCACGAGGAGGACGACGCCGTCCACCATCGACAGGCCGCGCTCGACCTCGCCGCCGAAGTCGGCGTGCCCCGGCGTGTCGATGATGTTGATCGTCATGCCGGCGTGCCGGACCGCGGTGTTCTTGGCGAGAATCGTGATGCCCTTCTCGCGCTCCAGGTCGTTGGAGTCCATGACCCGCTCATTGACGTCCTGGTTCTCGCGGAACGCGCCGGACTGCCAGAGCATGGCGTCGACGAGAGTGGTCTTGCCGTGGTCGACGTGAGCGACGATGGCGACGTTGCGCAGATCGTCCCGGGTGGCGGTGGGCATGCGTGCGGGTCTCGCTTCGTGGGTGTGGGAGGCGCCGCGGGATCCACGCGGCACCACAAGTCTACTTGGCCGACCGCGCGCCTTGGCCGCCGTGCGCCTCCGGACGGCGGAGCGGGGCGGACACGCCGGAAGTATCGGCATTCGACGGCAACCGATCCGATGCCCTCCGCGTCGAACGATTGTGCGGGGCGCCCCGATCCTGGCCGGAGCATTCACCGGGGCGTCCCGCGCACTTATGTCCGGCGCCGCCAAAGCATCGAGGAGCAGGTGTGACCGACTGGAGAGTTCCGGGCTACACGGAACTGCGCGAGTTGGGCACGGGTTCCTTCGGCCGGGTGGTACTGGCGCGCCACGACGGGTCCGGCGCCCTCGTGGCGATCAAATATCTTTCCGTAGAACGTCTCGGCGGCGACCGGTTCCTGGCCCGGTTCCGCCAGGAGGCGCGGATTCTGGCCACTCTGCACAGCCCGCATGTCACCCGGCTGTACGAGTACGCCGAGGCAGATGGTTCCGCGGCGATTGTGATGGAGGCGGTCTCCGGCGCGTCCCTTCGCGCGGTATTGGACGCACACGGCCCGGCCGACCCCGAGGCCGCCCTCGCCGTGCTGAAGGGCTCGCTGGTCGGCCTCGGCGCCGCCCACTCCGCAGGGATCGTGCACCGCGACTACAAGCCCGGGAACGTGCTGGTTCAGAACGACGGACAGAGCAAGATCGCCGACTTCGGGATCGCGGTCCGCTCCGGCCAGGCCGACGTATCGGCCGGAACACCGAAGTACATGGCCCCCGAGCAGTGGGCCGGTGGCCATGCCGCACCTTCCACCGACGTGTACGCCGCGACGTGCGTCTTCTTCGAGTGCATCAGCGGCCGCCCGCCGTACGAAAGCGCCGACCAGGACGCCCTCAGACACCTCCATCTGACCGCGCCGATCCCGTTTGAGGACGTCCCCGAGCCGATACGTCCACTCATCCTGCGCGGCATGGCGAAGAACCCGTCCGACCGGCCGGCGTCGGCACTCGACTTCGTCAGCGAGCTGGAGCGGATCGCGGCCGAGGCCTATGGACGCGGCTGGGAGCGGACTGGCCGGCGCCGCCTGGCCGAGATCACCGCCGCGCTGGCCGCGCTCGCTCCTCTGGCGATCGCGCTGGGCACCGGATCGGGCGGTGGAGGCGAGGCTGCAGGTGGCGGCGTGGGCGGACCAGGTGGTGGAGGAACAGGTGGTGGAGGAGCAGGCGGTGGAGGAGCAGGCGGTGGAGGAGCAGGCGGTGGAGGAGCAGGCGGCACGGGCGGAGGTGCCGCCGGTGGTACGAATGGCGGCCCGGGCGCGACCGGCAACGGGGCCGGGAAGACCGTGCTCGGCCACGCGGGAGCCAAGGCCGGCGCGGCCGCCGTCGGAGCGATCGTCGTCGGAGCGGTGGCCGTCTTCGTCATCGCGAACCACGGCGGCGGCCGCGAAGACGACAGACCGCCCCGGTCGGCTGCGCCGAAGGGCCCCACCATCGCGTTCGCCTCGTTGACCGAGCGGTACACGCACCCGGCCCTCACGGTCGCGGGGAGGTACGTGCGTATCGACGGCCTGCGCGACCCGGCTGTAGCACAACGCGTGAACCGGCAGCTGCGAGCGCCACTCGACGAACAACTGCGACGCTACCGCGTGGCCCGTGTCGCGGATGCCGGGGGCATCGGGGCGAAGAACCCGGCGATCGCGACAGGCATCGAGCTCGGCTTGCGCGGCCCACGGCTGGTGGCGGCACGCTACGTCTTCAAGGCCCACAACGCACCGCTCACTCCGTTGGATCTGGCCACCACGCGCGCCGTCACGGTCGACCTCACCACCGGCCGGCGGCTCAGGGCATCGGACATCCTCCGGCCCGAGGCCGTCACCCGATCCGGCCTGGCCGACCTCGAACGGCGCATCGCCCACGCCGCTCCTGGCCGGGGACTCTGTGCGGGCAGCGAGAGGTCCGGCCAGGACACGCTGAGCCCCCGCACCCTCGACAATGACGACAAGGAGACCCGTGTACTCGATCTGATGCCGACAGGGACGGGCCTTCAGTTCGACGTCATGCCTCCGCTGCTGGGTTATTTCTGGGCATGCGCTGAGACCGTGATCACCGTTCCGTACGACCGGATCTCCGATCTCGTGCGACCGGAGGTGCTCGCGCTGATCAAGGCTTCGGCGGCCGACCCGTCGCCCTCTCCTTCATGAACCGGTGCCGAGATGCCGCTCGAGCGTCTCGACCTTGGAGGTCAGGCCCTCCGACACTCCCTCACGCACGTCGGCCTTGAGCACGAGGCTGACCCGCGGCGCCCGGGCGGCGACCACATCGACCGCCCGGCGGACCACATCCATCACCTCGTCCCACTCGCCCTCGATGCTGGTGAACATCGCGTCGGTCCGGTTGGGCAGCCCGCTCTCCCGTACGACGCGCACGGCGTCGGCGACGTACTCCCCCACCGACTCGCCGACGCCAAGCGGGGTCACGGAGAAGGCAACGATCATGAGTACTCCTTGAGGTGAGCGCGCACCGCCTCGACCACTGGCAGATCGGCCGGCAGCCACGGCACGTCGAACAGCTCGGCCTCGTGCAGCCAGCGCAGGTCGGAGTGCTCGAGCGCCTTCGGCTCACCTTCGGTGATCGTGGCGGTCCAGACGTGCATGACGTAACCATTCTGGAGCGGCCAGACGTCACCGACCCGCCGTCCGATGCTCACTTCGACGCCGAGTTCTTCCCGGCACTCACGGACGAGAGCCTGTTCGTCCGTCTCCCCGGGTTCGACCTTCCCTCCGGGGAACTCCCAGCCGCCCTCGAGTTCCGGAGGCGCCGCGCGCTGCGCCGCCAGAAGCCGCTCGCCGGCGATGATCGCCGCTCCTACGACAAGCCCGCGCATGCCGCGCCCCCCGTTCTCATCCGCGGCTCCGCCGTCACAGACGCTTCGTCGGTCCGTTGTGCCCGTTGTGCGCGGTCGGCCGGGTGAACCCGACCGGGCCGCCGGGATAGGTCTTGTAGTTCTGGAACTTCACCACGTCGCCCGTGTGCGGGGCGACGATCATGATGCCCTTCTTCGGGTTGTAGACGATCCCGACGTGGCCGGGTCCGCTGTGGCCGTGCAGATACTCGAAGTAGACCAGGTCGCCCGGCTGCTCCTGTCCCTTGGGCACCTCGGCGCCCCACCAGTACTGGGCGTCCGACAGCCGGGGGATGGTGACGCCGGCGCTGTGGTACGCCGCGCTCGTCAGGCCGGAGCAGTCGAAGGAGTTCGGGCCGACGGCGCCGTAGACGTAGGGCTTGTTGAGCTGCGCCTTGGCGAAGTTGATCACCTGCGCGCTGACGGCGTTGGGGGCGACCGGCGCCCCGTTCATGTCGGCGCAGGTCGGGCCGTTCGCCTGCACCACGTTGAAGGTTCCGCCTGCGTACTTCTGCGCCGTTGACAGCACGTTGTTCACGTACGAGACCAAATGGTTGTACGCGAAGATCGCCGAGCGCATGTGGGTGGGCGCGCCGCTGTGCTTGAGGAGGCGCGCGGCGGCGGGGATGGCGTCCGCGGGATCGTAGCGGTCCTTCTTCCCGTCGTTGTTGCCGTCGACGCCGAAGATCTTCCAGGTGCCGGGGATGAACTGCATCGGTCCGCCCGCGTGTGCGAAGTTCTCTCCGCTGAGCACGCCAGGGGCCTTGAGAGTCCCGTGGTGGGTCTCCACCCATCCGACGCCGGCGAGGACGTTCCACGGGATCCCGTACTGCTGGCCGGCCTTCTTGTACAGGGCGAGGTAGTTCGACGGGATGCTGTTGGCGTCTCCGGACTGCTGGGGCTGCGCGGCGGCTCCGGAGGTGTCGGTACAGTCCCCTCCGCCGGCGGCCCCCTGGTACAGCTGGTTGGCGCCGAAGAAGAGCGGGATCGCCACGAGGCTCATCAGGAACATCGCGGCCGTGCCCGCGATGATGATGATCGGTAGCCGGACCGCACCACGGTCCGAACGGACGAAACGATGAAGCGAGACAAAGCGACGGCTGTTCCTGTGTCCCCCGAAGCCGCTGCCGATCCTCCTCAGGCGCCGGCGAAGCTTCATTTCCTGCCTCTCACTTATCACCTACGTCTGCCGGTGCGAACGCGTAGACCACCCAGCCGCCGCCCGAACGCGTCATCGTGACGGCGTACTGCTGGCTGGAGTCGCTTGTCTTTCCTCCCTTGGTGATGTGCTGTTTTCCGGTCGCGAGAAAGATGAGCTGGTCCTTGGACATGTCTCGGATCGAGTCCAGCGAGGCGTCACACGTGGAGCTCTCCTGGTCCTGCTTCCGCTGGGCGATGACCCCGGGCGCCGCGGCCCCCTGCTGCAGCTGGTTCAGCACGTCGGAGGTGACCAGGTTGCGCATCCGGTTGATGTACGCCTGCGGGTCCTCGTCGAACCGATAGGTGCCGTACGCGGCGGTGAAGCGGCGTGCGACGTCCGCCGCCGTGGTGAAGTCCTTCTGGGAGAACGGCAGCATCGAGAAGATGTCGTACGTGCCGGGCGAGGGCGTCGGCCCGCTCACCGGCGGGGCACTGTCCGTGGACGGCGGCGTACTCGGCGTGGGCGTGCTCACGTGCTCCGCACGTGCGCCGTGGTGCCCTCCGCCACTGCCGATCGTGAGGAACACCCCGACCGCCGCCAGCACGACGACGAGTCCCCCGAACAGCCATTTGCGCTGACGGTCCGTCAGATCCATCCGTAACTCACTCTTCGCCGTCGTCGCGTTTCACCGGGCGCAGCCAGAACGGCATGGCCGGCGCCTCCTCGCGGGACTTGCCGGACCACAGCGGTGGTGCCTGCCGGGCACCGCCCTCCGCGCCGTCGGTGTCCCGCCTGCCGGCGCCGGACGCCGGCTCCCGTTTGCCGTCTGATCCGCCCTTGGCCGGCCCGCTCGGCCGGTCGGAACCGGGCCGTGCCGCATTGCGACCGCCGGAGCCGCCGAACCAGCCGCGACCGCCGCCCGAGCCCGCGCCCGCGCCTTCCTTCTCGCTGCCGCCGCCGAACCAGCCGCGACCTCCGTTGCCGCCGTCCTGGCGCCGGGGCGACGCGCCGCCGGATCCCTGGCCACCACCGGCGCCGCGGCCACTGGCACCCCAGCTGGGCCCGATGGCCGACGCGGGCGGCCGGCTGCCGCCACCGCTGGGCGCGGACGGCCGGTCTTCGCGCGGAGGCGAGCCACCGGCCGGCGGCCGCGTCGAGCCTCCGGACGCGCCGGACCGGGGCGCGCGGACCGCTCCGCCGTTCGCCCTCCCGCCGGAGGGCTGCGCCCGCGGCGACAGGTTGAGCGGCGGCGCGCTTCCGCGCGGCGCGCCGGCGGCCTTGGCCGCGAGCTGGGACGCACGGCCACGCCGCTCGGATCCGGCCGGGGCCCCGCCGCCGGCCTGCTCGCGATCGCCGTCGCGGGCGTCGTCGATCATGACGAGGCTCGGCGCCGTCGTCGTGGCTCCGGTCTCCCGCTTCGCCGCCCAGCGCCCGAACCGGTAGCCGGCGGTCCCCGGCACCGCCGCGGTGGCGACCGCGGTGGTCCGCTTGCGCGTCTCCCGCACCGCCTGCTCGAGATGCTCTTCGCTCTTGCGGGAGCCGACGGCGGAGTAGCCGACGGCGGCGAAGAGATGCTGGAACGGTTTGCGGTAGATGAACGCCGCGAGCGTCACCAGGGAGATGAGCAGGATCTGCAGACCCCAGGGCAGGCTCTCCGCCATGACGAGGCCGTAACACCACAGCAGGAGGGCGAGCACGCCGATCAGCGCCGCCTGTTTCAGCAGCGTCGACAGCAGCAGCTCGAACCACCGGGTGGCGATGACCCGCCCGATCCCCGGATGGATGCCGATCCCGAGGAAGATCGGCCCCGCCACCAGCAGGAGCAGGAACGATATCTTCAGGACCATCAGCATGACGGCGATGATCAGGACGAGCAGGCCGGCGACGAGCGCGGCCAGCAACGCGCCGAAGGAGACCGCCAGGCGCGACGTCCAGTTCTTCCCTTGGAAGAGCGGATAGACGCCGGGATAGTTGTCCTTGATGTTCTTGGTGACGGCCTTGTAGTCGTCCGCCTTCTGGCCGACGTCCGGTTTCTTGCCCGAATAGGTCTCGGTGAGGTCGACCGCCTGGGACGACAGCAGCTTCGCGCCGTTGTCCTGCACGATCTTGCTCTTCGCGTCGTCGGTGCCGAACTCGCCCATCAGCCACGGCTTGCAGACCAGCGTCACCCACAGACCGTTGGCGTTACGCGTGACCGCGTCGTTCTGCACCGCCTGCTGCGCCGCCGGACCGCCGGGGATGCAGGCCGAGGCGTTGGCGTTGCTCTGCGGCAGCGCGGCGTTGAAGGCCGCCGTCGCGCCGTTGGACACTTTGGTGCCCAGCGTCGTGAAGTCGCTGGGTCTGCCGATCAGCCAGACGAGGGCGACCATCGCCATGACCATCCAGATGGTGCCCTCCGCGACCCGGCTCGCCCGTCGCCGGATCAGACCCCACCAGGCCAGCCACAAGGCGCCGAGGATGACCACCCACGACCAGTACTTGGCGCCGAAGGTGTTGCCCATGCCCTTGATGACGCCGTCGACGGTCTTCTTCAACCAGCCGAGCAACGACTCCGAGGCCGCCGCCTGGTAGATGGTGATGGTCGTCCGGTCGAAGGCCTTCGCCAGCGTGAAGACCACGTTGGAGATGGAGTTGCCCACCATCGCCATGGCGTCCGAGCAGCCCATGTCGACGGCGTGCCACGACTGGCCCTCGGTGCCGTACCGGTCGTAGTAGGTCAGCCGGTCCGGCGGCGACTTCTGCAGCTGCTGGCTCGGGTAGTCGGGGGGCTTGACCATCCCGTCGATGCCGGACCCGTACTCCTCCGGAGAGGGATGGTCGGCCGGCGAACAGGCGTCGTTCGGATTCGATCCCGGCGCCGTCGGAAGAGGCGGAGTCGGTGCCGCGCTGGCGACGCCCAGTGGGCTGAGGACGAAGATGGCCATCAGGCAGAGGATGAGAAGCGACCTGCGCTTCCGACGTGGTTTTGCGGGCCCCGCCGCCTTTCGCCGGCGGCGGGTGGGGGGCACCCTCATCGCGGGACCTCCTGGGTGGCTTCGGTCGCCGGGTCGTGCGGAGCGGTGTGCGGGCCGGGGGGCGGTCCGTCGTCGCCGCGGCCGTTCGGGGCCGCGGCCTCGCCGGGCTTGGCGCGCGTGGGGTTGGTGTCGAGCCAGCGGAGCAGTTCTTCGGAGACGAGGTCGACCCCGATGCGGCCCGCGCGGCCGTCCAGGTCGCGGAAGATGCACTCGCCGTTGCCGAGGTTGCGAAGGACCGCCCGGTGTTCGTCGGAGTTCTCCACGCCGAGCAGGGCCATCACGTTGCCGACCTCGTTGCGCTCCGTGGAACGGAACGAATAGACGGACGACAGGCAGTTCGTCACCTGTTCATTCAAGAGGTCCCCAGCGTTCTGTGAGACCAGAATCAAGGCGGTGTTCCGGGATCGCCCCATACGTGACACTTCGGGGATCAGCTTGGCGCCCTCCGGCGTCTGGGTGATCGCCCATGCCTCGTCGAGGAAGATGGCCTTCGGCAGGTGCCGGTCGAGGCCGTGCATCAGCCGCCGCGCGAACTGCGACACGAGATACATCAGCGCGACCGACAGCCGCTGTTCGTAGGAGTAGTCGTCGCGGTTGATGGCGACGTCGGGCAGGGTAAGGCCGCCGAGGGTGAACACCGTGGTCCATCCGGCCGTGTCGATGCGCTCGCCGCCGGACGGGTCGAAGCACAGCCGGGCGAGCCGCATCTCCGACATCGAACGCAGCACGGCGCCGAGGTTCTTCGACGCCGGGTCGTCGGAGGCGTCGAGATAGTCGACGACCTTGCCGAGCGAGGGCTGCGGCTGGTTGGCCACCGCGCCCACGGCCTGGATCATCGCCGACTCGCGTTCCTCCGACATCCGCGGCAGCAGCAGCCGGAGCGTCTCGGTCGCCATGGTCTTCTTGGCGGCGAGGTCGTCGCCGAAGCTGAACGGGTCGAGCAGACCCGGCGCGGCCGAGCCGAGCGGCAGCACGCGGGCGCGGCGGCCGCGCCGGCGCAACAGCTCGACCAGGGACTCGGCGTCGCCCTTGGGGTCGATCGCGGCGACCGTGACCCCGCGCAGCGCCATCTGGTAGATCAGCAGCAGCGCCAGCGTCGTCTTTCCGCCGCCGGGCTCGCCGGTGATCGCGACCGCGGTGGGCCGGTTGCGGGCGGCGGCCACGAGCGGGTCGAAGTGCACCACCGAGCGCGCGCGGCCGAGGGTCTCGCCGATGTACGGGCCGACCCATCCGCCGGCGTTCTCGTCGAGCCGGTCGCCCAGGTCGACCGTCGCGGTGGGCATGCCACCGGCGATCGTGCGCAGCGGCTGCCGCTGTGCGTAGGCGTTGACCCGGATCCGGTCGCCCGGCAACGACTCGCAGAACAGGGAGAACTGGTCGCCGGTCGAGCACACGATGTCGATGCCCAGGTCGCGGTAGTGCTCGACCACGGCGTCGACACGCTGCTGGAGCAGCTCTTCGGTCGGCGCCGAAACGATCAGCCGGTGCCAGCCGTACACGAACGGCAGCCGCTCCTTGGTGATGCCGTGTTCGAGCATGCGGGCGGCGTCGATCTGCTCGGCCAGGGCGATGGGCGCCTCGGCGCCGGCCTCACGGATGTGCTGGTCCATGTCGCGGGCGTGCGCCAGCTTGCGCGACACGTCCTTGGAGGCCTTCGCCGGCGGGACGAGCTTCATCCGCGCCGACACCTCGACCGGGAACGGCAGGGCGTCGGCGAAGTGCAGCCACGGCTCGCCGTCCGGGAACGGCATCAGGTCCGGGAACCGGGCGAAGGACAGGTAGGCGGCGTACGACGAGCCGACCGGCTGCTCCATCCGCAGGTTAGACCGGCCGTTGATGATCGCCCCCTCGACCAGGGTCTCGATCTCGCCGGCGCCCCAGGTGCGGCGTGGCGTGGCCGACGGCGGCGGGTCCGTGAGCGATCCGCTGGCGGCATGCTGGAACAGCCACGCGACCTCGGTCGAGGACGCGTGCCGCGCGTACAGCGCGCTGCCGCTGAGCGCCCGGCCGATCCGCTCGGCCTGCTCGGTCCAGCGCCCGATCTCCTTGGCCGAGATCGCGTCGTCCTGCAGGCCGAGCGCCTCTTCGCTGCGCTTGTAGAAGCCGAACAGCTGGCGGAAGGCTCCCCCGGACAGCTGCGCGCCGACCCCGCGAGGGCCGAGCCGCACGCCGAGGTAGACCTCCTTGGTCCAGAAGTCCTTCGACCAGACGTGCGCGTACATCTCCTCGAGGTAGTCGCGCCAGCCCGGACCGCCGTCGGAGGTCTGGTCGAGCGCCAGCGCCCACTCGGCCGCGGGGTAGGTGCGGTGGGCGATCCGCAGGTGGATCTCGGCGTCCTGCATACGGATGCCGGCCATCGCGATGGTGATGTTGGTGGCGAGCGCCTCGCGCTCCTCCGCCGTGGTGAACTCGTACGACACCGTCGGCAGCCGGAAGTACGCCCACGCCGCGTTGTCGGTGAGCAGGATCCGGTCGTCGAAATACCGCACGGCCAGCCTGCTGCGGACCTTGGACGTCCTACTCATTCGGTGGCTCCCCGCTCCTCACTCACTCCGCGGACGTTCTCGTGCTCCGGCCGCGCTCTGCGCGCGCCGCCTGCGGACGGGCTCATCGCGAGACCTCCTGCCGTGGGTAGCGGTCGGGCGTCTGGACGAGGCCGCCGGCGACGACGCCGCCGAGCGCGATGTAGGCCTTCCGGGTGGACGCGCGCAGTGCGCGCAGTTCGTTGCGCGGTGCCCGGTCGAGGCTGAGATGGTCGTCCCAGGGGATGCGCACGAGCGCCCGGCAGCGACCCCGCGCGACCGACTCGGCCTGTTCGACGTCGTCCATGCTGCGGCGGCTCACTCCGTTGATCACCGTGACGGCCTTCGAACGCAGGTCCTCATAGCCGTGCCCGTCGAGCCACTCGAACGTCATCGCCACCGCCCGCGGCGCGTCGGAGCTGGCCGGGGCGACCAGCACGATCTGGTCGGCGTACGGCAGCACCCGGGCCACGACCGCGGCCGCGGCGTCGAGCAGCGTGATCGAGTAGAAGCGGTCGAGCGTGCGCATCGCGAGCGCGTAGTCGCGGTCGTCGAGGGCCTGGACCGGATTCTTGCCCGCCGCGACCACCTCCAGCCCGGACTTGGCCACGGAGGTGTAGCGGCGCATCATCTGGTAGCCGGTGACCTGCTCGGCGTGTGTGATCAGTGACGTGAGCGTCTCGCGGGTCTCGCTGCGGGTGCGCCGTGCCATGGCCCCGGGGCCGGGGTTGACGTCGACCGCCACGATGCGGTCGCCGCGGTGCTGGGCGAAGGTGTGGCCGAGCATCAGCCCGGTCACCGTCTGCCCGGCGCCGCCGGTGCAGCCCAGGACGACGACCCGGCGCGCGCCCTCGAACGCGGTGCGCACCCGCTGCTCGTAGTCGCCGTCGCCCTGGCCGCCGCCGGAGAAGATCCGGCGGATCCCACGGCCCTCGTCGTCGCGGCCCTCGTGTTCGGGCGCGGGTGACGGCATCGGCCCGGGGCGCACGGGTGAGGCCGGGCCGGAGCGGACGCCGCGCGCCGGCGACTCGGGCGGCGCGGTCTGCTCCGTCCAGGCCTGCGGGGCGCGTGCCGCCGGCGCCTTGGGGCGTGCCGGGGCGCCGGGGCGTGCCGGACCGCCGCGCTGCGGCGGGGCGGCCGACGGCGGCAGCGGGGCCTGCGCCGGCGGCTTCAGACCGGCCGCGGGCGCCTTCGGCGGAACGGCGGGCCGTGGTGGCACCGGCCGCTGGGCCGGCGTCGCCGGACCCCGTGGCGGCTGGGCCGGCTTGTCGGCCGGCCTCGGCGCCGGCTCGCGCGTGGGCGTGGGCGGCTGAGGAGACGCGCTCGCGCTCGCCGCGGGCCGTCCTTCGCGCTGCGGCGCCGGCTCCTCGCCGTGCGACCGGCCACGGGTCTGGCCGCCGGGCCGGGCGAACGGCCCCGGAGGTGGACCCTGGGCGGGCGTCCGCGGCCCGGTGGACTCGTGCGGGTCTTCGGTGTCCGCGCGCCCGCGCGGACCGCGCGCGGGCCAGACCATCTCGTCGGTGCGGGCCTCGGCGATCTCATCGTCTGAGGCCGCCGGCGTGGCGGTGCCGGCCTCGGAGGTGTCCGCCGGTTCGTCGCGGTCCTTCTCCGGCGCGCGCGACGCCGCCGGGCGCTCGTTTCCGGCCTGGTCACGGCCGGACCGGGCGTGCCGGCCACCCGGCACGAGCCGGATCACCTGTGCGGGCGGCCTGTTGTCGTCGGCGCGCTCGGCGTCGCCGGTGTCCGCGGTGCTCTCACCGGAACGCGGCTCCTCGTCGGAGCCGGACTCGGGCCGCTCGGGACCGGCGTGCCGTCCGCTCTTCGCGCCCGGCTCACCCGAACGCGGCGGAGCCTGCTCCCTGGAAGAGGCGCCCGGCTCGCCGGGGCGCGACGGAGCCTGCTCGCCGGAAGAAGACGGTGTCGGCTCGCCGGAGCGCGGCGGGGTCGCCGCCTCGTCCGGGCGCGCCGCGGAGGAGCCGGGCTCCTTCCGCCCGGCGGGTGTGCCGGTCCGCTCCGGCGCCGAAGGCACGCCCGGTCGCGCCGGAGCGCCGGGCCGCGCCGCGGGCGTGCGTCCCGGCTCCGCGGACTCGCCGGGCCGGCCGGTGGCCGGAGGCGTGCCGGGACGGCCCAGGGCCGGAGGCACGCCGCGCGTGCCGAACGGGGCGGGCCGCGACGGGGCGGCCGGAGAGGACGGAGAGGAGGGAGAAGGCGCGGGAACCGTGGGCCGAGGGCCGGTGGCCGCGGCGGGGCGCTCCGGCTCGTGGGAGGCGCTACGCCTCCGCCCCGTGCCGTGCGGCGCGCCCTCGGCATTCGCCGCGGGCCGCTCACGGTGGTCGTCGCGCTCGCCGGACTCCGGGGACGCGTCGTCGGCCGGACGGCCCGCAGGCGCGGGATAGCCGGGTACACGCTGCGGCGCCGCCGGATCGCGCCGGACCTTCTCCGGGCGGGTCACCCGCGGATCGTCGGAGTCGACCCGCGTGGCGTTCGGATCGCCGCCCGCCGGCATGCGGGGAATGTCGGTGCGCGTCGCGTTCGGATCGTCCACGCGCGTCGCCCAGGGATCACCGGCCCCGGGCCGGCTCCACGGCTCGCCGGAACGACGGGGTTTACGCCCCGGCGCGGCCGGCGAGACCATGGCGGTGCCCTCTCGCGGCGTCGGCCGCAGGGTCGGGCGCTGGGTCCGCGCCGGAGCCGCGGCACGCCCGGACGGCGCATCGGCGCGCGTCGCGGCGGCCGCGGGAACGCCCGGAACGGCGTCGTGCAGCGGCGGCGCGCTCCGCTCGGCCGAGGCCGAGGCGTCCGCGGCCGGCTGAGCGGACGGGCCGCCCTGCCGGCCGGCGTGGACCCGGCCGGACACTCCGCGGTGCCGCAGCCAGACCCGTCCGACGATGGCGACCTCGTCCGGCTCGCGGATCGGTGTCATCCGTGCCCAGGTCTTGGCCTCGGTGAGGTAACGGATCTGGGAGATCATCAACTCGGTCAGCCGCTTGCCCTCGATGACCGGCCGCGTCGCCAGGTACGTCAGGACACCGGGCGGCACGATGTACACCACGTGCCAGGGCGTGTGGAACGGCACCTGAAGCAGTTGGAGCAGGACGATCCACGGCACGAATATGCCGAAGAAGACACCGATCTGCACCAACGGCAGCGGCATCGGCAGCCTGAGATCATAAAGCTTGTAGAGCCGCTTTTCGATGCGCCAGATATTGGTGTACGTGGGCAGATCCACGCGGGCCCCACTCCCCTAACTGGAACCGACCATATTCAGACCTACACGGCACCTGCGGTTATCAGGTAATGGTTACTCCAAGTGCCTTGGCGATCGCTTTGGCCGTCGTCTCGATGATATTCGGTACGTAGAAGATCACTCCAATGCCGATGGCCAGAATGATGAACTGAACGAACCGCGTGATCTCTCGCGTGAAAAGAAAGAAGATCGCGACGATCGAGACGATGACCAGGAACAGCGGGCCGAAGACCGCGCGAAGCCATTTCGCGAGATCATCGGTGTTCAGGCCATTGGCGTTCTCCGCGATCTCATGATGCGGGAGCATCGCCAACATATGCTGAATCATCGACCTAGCCTTCCTCGGTCGGGGAGTGAATCGTAGCTTCCGGATGGGACCGGCCGGTCCGTCATGACGCGGCCGGAAGGGTAGAACCTCGAATGTCCGTTACGTACCAATTGCCGTCTTTTTTCACCATCGTGAGCTGATAGGTCTGCTCGAGCGACCCGCCCGTGGTCTTGGGCTGACCAGGAGCGACCTGCCAGATCACGGTCGCGTTGACCGTCCGCGCGTTGGCGTCGCCTCGCGGCGCGTCGATCTCCTGCAGTGCGCTGAACGTGAACACGTTGCCGAGTCCCGTCACCGGCGGGTCGGAGTAACGCTGCAGCGAAGCGGTGTCACCGCTCGCGTACGCCTTGAAGAAGCCCGTGAGGGGCTCCTGCAACTCGGATTCGAGCGCGGTATCGCGATCTTGATTGGTCGGCGGCAACGCCGCCCTCGGCGGCGCCGGAAGCGTCGCGGGCCGCCCGGATATCGCCAACGCGCCGTCCTTCGCGTACACCGGGACGGCGAGCTGGAAGATTTTTCCGTTGGCCTGCACGAGCAGCGTCACGATCGCCCGGTTGACGTCCTGCGCCTCGACCGAGGACACATGCGCCGACCGCAGCACCGACTTTCCGGTGTTGTTCCAGCCCAGCTGCGGGTCCACGCCGGGGGCGATGAATTGTGCGAGCTGCCGTTGCCGGTCCGCCGCCGTCGCCGGGTCGTAATTCAGGTAGACGTCGGCGAAGGACAGCGCATAGGAAGAGGCCGCCTCCTGCGGGAACGCCGGCTTATTCGACGAGGGCGCGGACGGCGTCGACGGCTGGGCCGTGAAGCGCTCGAACGGTGCCCTGATGCCGTTGACCAGCACCACGATGATAAAGGCCCAGAGGATGACACGGCCGGCGTAGATCCACCACCGTCCGCCGGAGCCTCCCCAGCCGCCGCGGTCACCGCCACCGCCGCCGGACCCACGACGGGCCTTGCCCCGCCGCCCCTTGTCGTCTGACTGATCCCAGGGGTCGGCGGGCGGGAATCCGCCCGGCGGGTAACCGGGCGTGCCGGCGTCTACAACGCCGGACGACCTGCGAGCCATCGTCCCTCCGCTCGCGCCGCCCCAGCCGGATCGGCGCGCGTCTTATCCATCTACTGGTGTTCGATTTACCACCTTAACCACGGCGGTCAATTGTTCCAGTGTCGAGCGGAGATGCACAGCCCCGGCACGCGGTTGTGGATAACTCCTTGTGACGGGCAGTATTACCGGAAGGCGAGGTTTGTCTCGCTTCCTACACGTTGAAGCGGAACTCCACGACGTCGCCATCCTGCATGACGTACTCTTTGCCCTCCATCCGGGCCTTCCCGGCGGCGCGGGCGGCCGCCACGGAGCGTTCCGCGATGAGATCGTCGTAGGACACGATCTCGGCCTTGATGAACCCGGTGCGGAAGTCGGTGTGGATGACGCCGGCGGCCTCCGGCGCGGTGGCGCCCTTGCGGATCGTCCAGGCCCGCGCCTCCTTCGGGCCCGCGGTCAGGAACGTCTGCAGCCCGAGCGTGTCGAACCCGACCCGTACGAGCTGCGCCAGCCCCGGTTCCTGCTGGCCGGTCGACTGCAGGAGCTCCAGCGCCTCGTCGTCCGGCAGCTCGATCAACTCCGACTCGATCTTGGCGTCGAGGAAGATCGCCTCGGCCGGGGCGACGAGCCCCTGCAGCCGCGCGCGCAGGTCCTCGTCGCCCAGCTCGTCCTCGTCGACGTTGAACACGTACAGGAACGGCTTGGCGGTGAGGAGGTGCAGCTCGCGCAGGACGGCCAGGTCGAGCCCCGAGGCGTACAGCGTGGTGCCCTCGTTCAGCACCTTCTGCGCCGTCTGGGCCGCGTCCACGACCGCGAGCTTCTCCTTGTCCTTGGTGGTCCGCGCCTCCTTCTCCAGGCGCGGCAGGGCCTTCTCCAGAGTCTGGAGGTCGGCGAGGATCAGCTCGGTGTTGATCGTCTCGATGTCGCGCAGTGGCGCGACGTCACCGTCGACGTGCGTGACGTCCGGGTCGTCGAAGACGCGGATGACCTGGCAGATCGCGTCGGTCTCCCGGATGTTGGCGAGGAACTGGTTGCCCAGCCCCTGGCCCTCCGAGGCACCCTTCACGATGCCCGCGATGTCGACGAACTGCACGGTCGCGTGCACGATCTTCGCGGAGTCGTACAGCCGCGACAGCTCGTCGAGACGCGGGTCGGGCAACCCGACCACACCGACGTTCGGCTCGATCGTGGCGAAGGGGTAGTTCGCCGCGAGAGCGGTGTTCTTGGTCAGGGCGTTGAAGAGCGTCGACTTGCCGACATTGGGCAGCCCGACGATTCCGATGGACAGGCTCACGGACGGCGAGTCTACGGCCCCCGGCGCACGCGCCGGTCACCCGCCGGAGCCGCCCAGCCGCAAGGCCGCCTCCGCGTCGAGGGCGCGTACCGAGGAGGCCGGATCGCGCGCGCCGGTCACCGCGAGGCTCTCGAACGTCAGGCTGAACACCACGTTCCGCACCCGCGTGTACGCCGTGCAGCTCCCGGGCCCGCCGTCCGGAGGCGCGGCACACGCCATGAACGTCTCGTCGCCGATCTTCAGCGGGGTGATCGTGGTGCCGGGTGCGTCCGCCTGCCGCCGCCGGAGGTCGTACTCCTCCTCGGCGTCCTCGACGCTCGGCGGGTCGCCGGGCAGGGCCTCGACGCTGGCGGTGAGCCGCTCCCCGGCACGGCCCGGTTCGGTCCAGGAGCACTGGTATCCGCCGCCGTCGGCCACCGCGCCGGGCAGGTACGCGCCGACCTGGTCCTGGTCGAGCAGCGAGCACGCCGATGGCGTCGCGAGGCCGCCCTCCGGGGACGCGCCCGTGTACATCGCCCAGACGAGCCCTGCCACGAGCGCCGGGATGAGGACGGCCAGGATCACCACGGGCGCCCGGTCTCGCCGCCCGGCGGGAGGCGGGGGCGGCGGACGGAGTCCGGGCAGAGAGGCCGGAGTTCCCACGAACACCCCCAATGTCATCGGTGCACGGGAGCGTAACGGAAGCCCCTGTCGCCGGGGACGATGATCGCGTCCACATGCGGCCCGCGCGTCGTGCCGACAAGCCGGGCCGGCTTTGTCACGACGCGTTCATGGATGTTCTGGTCGTCGGTCTCGTCGTCGGTGCGTTGTCCGCTCCGATGGACAGGCTCACGGACGGCGTGTCCACGGCCCCGCCGCGCCCGGACCGTCATCCGGCGGAGCGCTACCCGCCCGCCTGGTCAAGGTGCCGGGTGGCCTGCGCGGTGAGCGTCCGCACCACGAGTGCCGGGTCCCGCACGTTCCGCTCCTCGAAGCTCTCGAACTCCACCCTGAACACCTGGTTGCTCAGGCGCGTATAGGACTCACAGCTTCCTGCCGAACCCTTGGAGGCGTTGCATGCCATGAAGCTCTCATCGCCGTTCGACAGCGGAACGATCGTGACACCGGGCGCGTCGGCCTGTCGCCGTCTGACGCCGTACTGGTCCTCGGCGTCCTTGACGGTGGACCGGTCGAAGGTCTCCACGTACACGTGCACCCGCCCGGTGGTGTTGGTGCCGCTCGCCTCCCACGTGCACGAGGCCCCCTCCAGGCTCGGTTTCGGGCCGGCGCCCGGCACGTACACCTGGATCTGCGCCTGGCCGAGCAGCCAGCACCCTTCCGGGGCGTGCTTGAACCGGCCCTGCGACCTGCTGTGGTTCACGACGATCAGCACGACGCCGAGCACCACCACGACCAGGAACCCGGCGATCAGGAGGATCGCCGGCGCGGCCCCTCGCGATTTCCGCGGCGGAGCACCGGGCATGGGCGGGCCGGGAGGGCGCCCCGGCGGACCGGGGTACGGCGGGCCCGGATACGGCGGCCCCTGGTAGGGCCCCGGACCGTACGGTGGTTGCACGAATGTCCCCTTGCTCATCAGACGCCCGGAGCGTAGCGGACGAGCTCTTGGTCCGTGAGTGAGAGTTCCGCCCGCAGTGGCGCCTCACCCGCGCGTCGGGCCGACTTTGCCCGGCCGCTTTGTCACGATGCGGAGATGGACGTTCTCCTCGGTCTGGTCGTCGGTCTCATCGTCGGTGCCGTCGCGGGGGTGGCGTGGGCCCGGAGCCGTACGGCGGCGATCAGCGCACGGGCCAAGGCCGCCGAGGAGAAGGTCGCCTACGTCGAGGAGCGCCTCACCGAACGCTTCCAGGCGCTGTCGGCGCAGGCCCTGGACGCCAGCAACCAGCGATTCCTGGAGTTGGCCGGCACGCGCCTGGCCACCGCGAACGCCGAGGCCGCCGGCGAGCTCGACAAGCGCATCGCGCCGCTGAAGGACACGCTCGGCCGGGTCGAGGCGCAGCTGCGCGAGGTGGAGACCGGCCGCCGTGAGTCGCACGCGATGCTGGCCAAGCAGGTGGAGTTCGTCCGGCAGAGCTCCGACCAGCTCCGCCGGGAGACCCAGACCCTCGTACGGGCGCTGCAGCGGCCCGAGGCGCGCGGCCGGTGGGGCGAGCTCCAGCTGCGCCGCGTGGTGGAGATCTCCGGCATGACGCGCCACTGCGACTTCGACGAGCAGGCCACGGCCGGCAGCGGGGTCCGCCCCGACATGGTCGTACGCCTCGCGGGCGGCAAGAACATCGTCGTCGACTCCAAGGTGTCCCTCGCGGCGTACCTGGAGGCGGCGGACGCCGATGAGTCCGTCGTCTGGAAGGCGCGGCTCGACGCGCACGCCCGGCACCTCCGCGACCACGTCGACCGGCTGGCGGCCAAGTCGTACTGGCGCTCCTTCAGCCCCGCGCCGGAGTTCGTGGTGCTGTTCGTGCCGGGTGAGGCGTTCCTGGCGCCGGCGCTGGACCGCGACCCCGGGCTGCTGGAGTACGCGATGCGCCGCCGGGTGCACATCGCCACCCCGACGACGCTGGTCACGATGCTGCGGACGGCGCACTACGCGTGGCAGCAGGAGGCCCTGTCGGAGAACGCCCGCGCGGTGTTCGAGCTCGGCCGGGAGCTGTACGAGCGGCTCGGCACGCTGGGCCGCCACGTCGACCAGCTCGGCAAGTCGCTGACGAACGCGGTCGTCGCCTACAACCGCACGGTGGGGTCGCTGGAGAGCCGGGTCCTGGTCACCGCGCGGCGGCTGAACGAGCTCGGCGTGACCGACGACGAGCTCGACCCGCCCGGCCAGGTCGGCGAGCCGGCCCGTTCCCTGTCCGCCGCGGAACTCGCCGATGACGCGGACGAGAACCGCCAGATTCGGCTGCTTCCCTGATGCCGGTAACGTCGTGTCGCGGGACGTGACCCGCCGAAGCGGGTTACCGTACGGTCAGAGGCGCTCGACTCTGGGACGGCTGGTGGCAACGGACACGCGCGGAGGCCCGAAGGTGGCATCTCCTCCCCCGGGAGGGAAACGCCGGCGGCGCCCGCCCTCCGGCCCGGCCGTCACGCTGACCGGCCGGGGCGGCATCGTCGTCGTGCTCGCCTCGACCCTCCTCGGCGCGGTCTTCGGCGGGCTGTTCGGCCTGCACGGGGCGCAGGGGTTCCTGTTCGTGCTCGGCTGCCTGCTGGCGGTGGTGACGACCCGCCGTACGGACCTGCTGGTCCTCGTGGTCAGCCCGCCGCTGATCTTCTTCTTCGTCTCCCTGGCCGGCGCGGCCGTCGGC
The DNA here is from genome assembly GCF_050936355.1 of Actinoallomurus sp. CA-142502. Classification (NCBI taxonomy): domain Bacteria; kingdom Bacillati; phylum Actinomycetota; class Actinomycetes; order Streptosporangiales; family Thermomonosporaceae; genus Actinoallomurus; species Actinoallomurus sp. CA-142502. The sequence continues at coordinate 2,596,440 of NZ_JBNJMY010000001.1, read as the reverse complement.
TCGTTCGGAGCGCGCTCGTTCCTGGTCAGCATGCTGCTCACCCTGGTCACGACGCTGACGTCGAACGTGCCGTGGCTGTTCGTCGGCGCGCTGCTCGTGGTGCTGATCGCCGTTCCGCGCGGCCTGCCGGCCAACCTGCGGGAGCTGCGCGCGAGCGTCGCCGAGGACAACCCGTTCCGCGGCCGCACGTCACTGCTCGGCCGCAAGAACGAGGACGACGACCCGGTCCGCTGGGACGACCCCCCGGCCCCGGGCGCGTCCGCCGACTAGGAAACTCAGGCGGACCGAAGGTCGCGGCGGAGTTCGTGGGGCAGGGCGAAGACCATGCGTTCGCGGACGGACTCGACCTCTTCCACCGTGTCGAAGCCGTGGGCCGCGAGACGTTCGAGGACGCCGTCCACGAGCTCCTCCGGCACCGAGGCGCCGCTCGTCACGCCGACCGTGGTCACGCCCTCCAGCCACGCCGGGTCGATCTGGTCGGCGTAGTCGACCAGGTACGACGCGTCGGCGCCGTGGTCCTTGGCGACCTCGACGAGGCGCTTGGAGTTGGAGGAGTTCTCGGAGCCGACCACGATGACCAGCTGCGACTGGGCGGCGATCTCCTTGACCGCGACCTGGCGGTTCTGTGTGGCGTAGCAGATGTCGTCCGACGGCGGGTCGATCAGCTTGGGGAACCGGGCGCGCAGGGCCTCGACGGTCGCGGTGGTCTCGTCCACGGACAACGTGGTCTGGGAGAGCCACACGACCTTCTCCGGGTCGCGGACCGTGATGTTGGCCACGTCGTCCGGCCCGTCGACCAGCTGGACGTGCTCGGGGGCCTCGCCGCTGGTGCCGATGACCTCCTCGTGGCCCTCGTGGCCGATGAGGAGGATGTCGTAGTCGTCGCTCGCGAACCGCCGGGCCTCCTTGTGCACCTTGGTGACCAGCGGGCAGGTCGCGTCGATCGTACGGAGGCTCAGGCCGGCGGCCTCGTCGTGGACGACCGGGGCGACGCCATGGGCGGAGAACACCACGATGGCGCCCTCGGGGACCTCCTCGGTCTCGTCCACGAAGATCGCACCTCGCTCCTCGAGGGTCTTGACGACGTGGACGTTGTGCACGATCTGCTTGCGCACGTAGATCGGGGCGCCGTAGCGCTCGAGCGCCAGCTCCACCGTCTGGACGGCACGGTCGACGCCCGCACAGTAACCACGCGGCTTGGCCAGGAGAACGCGACGAGTCATAGGCACCATGGTAGGCGGGATCGCGATGCGCGATCCGACCGCGGGGAAACCGGCCACGGCGCGTGAACGTCGCGACACCGTAGGGCAGAGTGTTCGTAGACACAACGTCGGGTACCGGCCGGTCCGTTTGTACCGGGCTGGAGAGAGCAGAAACAAACGATGACACGATCACCACGCCAGCTCAGGGAACAGGTCAAGGACACCGTCAGCGAGCTGCCGATCCAGGCCGCCCGGTTGGCGGTCATGGGGGTCGGGCGGGCTCTGCTGCTCACCGACCGCCTGCGCAAGGACTACCGCGAGGCGCGCGAGTCCGGGCTGAGCCCCGTGCTGGGCCGGCTGAAGAACGACGCCGAGAACCTCACCGGCATGGTCGTCGGCAAGGTCGCCGGCAACGGCCGGACCACGGAGCCGTCGAAGGGCCCGGCGGCCGGCGACTCGGAGATCTCCGTCGGCAAGCCGAAGCCGTCCGCGACCGCACGCCCGCAGCGGCCCGCCGAGCGCCCGAAGCCGGCCACGGCCCCGCCGACCCGGCCCTCGGCCACCTCCCGCCCCAAGGCGGCGGGAAAGCCCGCGGCGGCCAAGTCGACGGCGGCCAAGCCCAGTCCGAAGCCGGCGCCGAAGCCCTCGCCCAAGCCGTCGCCGAAACCGGCGGCCAAGGCCAAGCCCGCCGCGGCGGCGAAGGCCAAGCAGGCCGAGACGAAGACCACGCAGCCGAAGCCACGCGCCAAGGCGGCCGCGAACCTGCCGATCTCGGGCTACGACGAGGCGACGCTCGCCTCCGTACGCGCCCGGCTGCGGGGCCTGGACGCCAAGCAGGTCGGTGAGCTGCGCGACTACGAGCGTTCGCACGCCGCACGCGCCGACTTCCTGCGCATGTACGAGAACCGCATCGCCAAGCTGCGCGAAGGCTGAGCGGTCGTCGCGACGCCGCCGATCCCGTACGGACCCGGCGGCTCTTTGGCATGCCACCGATCATTGAGCGCGAGCACGCGTTCGCAGGCGTTGGGGCTGAGCGCCGCGCGGACCGTCGCCTTGCCCGGGTACGGCCGGTCATGCCGCGCTCGGGTTCTTCCTGGCCCGAGCCGTCACGAGCCGGCGAAAAGCTTCTCCAGGGCCGGCAGCGCGGCCTCGATGGAGGCGCGCTCGGCGTCGTTCAGCAGTGTCATGCGCCCCGCGAGGAAGGTGATCCGCTGTTCCCTCGCGTGCTGGAGGCGTTGGCGTCCCACCGGGGTGAGCTCGGCGGTGACCACCCGTGCGTCATCGGCCTCGCGTCCCCGGATGACCAGTCCGTCGCGGGCGAGGCGGCCGATCTGCCGTGTCATGGTCGGCAGCCGCACACCGTGCTCCGCGGCGAGATCGGACATCCGGCGCGAGCCGCCTTCGAGCGAGCCCATCACGAACATCTGCTGTGTCGTGATGGCCTGACCGGCGTTCGCGCGACGGAGCATGAGCACGATGTCGCGGATCTGCCGGTTGAAGCGTTCGGCGAGCGCACGGGGATCGGACATGACCTTTCCTCCTTCCAAGCTAGCAGAGCACCGCGTTTAGCTGGGCTAACTACGGAGTGTGGGGCTTACCACACGATCCGTCCAGCTCGGCTCGCCAGAACGGCCAGGCTCATCGCTCTCCGGCCCGCGCCGTCCCCGCCGGCCGTTAGGCTGCGCGCATGGCGCTGGAGACCTCGCCGGAGTCGCCGACCCCGGTCCGTACCGTTCTGCAGCTCGTCGGCGGCTGGATCTCCAAGCTCGGGCGGATCTGGGTCGAAGGGCAGATCACCGAGCTGAACCGCCGCGCGGGCACGGTCTACTTCACCCTGCGCGACCCGGTCGCCAACGTCTCCGTGCGCGTGGTGTGCCCGCGCGCGGTCTGCGACGCCGGCGGCCCGGCCGTCGTCGACGGCGCCCGTGTGGTGGTGCACGCCAAGCCCGACTTCTACATCAACCGCGGCTCGTTCGCGCTCTCGGCGTTCGAGATCCGCCCGGTGGGCGTGGGTGAGCTCCTTGCCCGGCTGGAGCGGCTCAAGCAGCTCCTCGCCGCCGAGGGCGTGTTCAGCGCCGAGCGCAAGCGTCCGCTGCCCTTCCTGCCCGGCACGGTCGGGCTGATCTGCGGCCGCGACTCCGCCGCCGAGCGCGACGTGCTGGAGAACGCCCGCCGCCGCTGGCCCGCCGTCCGGTTCAAGGTGGAGAACACCGCCGTCCAGGGCACGTACGCGGCGGGCGAGGTGATCGACGCGCTGGGCCGGCTCGACGCCGACAAGGACGTCGAAGTGATCATCATCGCTCGTGGCGGCGGTTCCCTGGAGGACCTGCTCGCCTTCTCCGACGAGGCCCTCGTACGCGCGGTGGCCGCCGCCCGCACACCCGTGGTCTCCGCGATCGGGCACGAGCAGGACACGCCGCTCCTCGACTACGTCGCCGACGTGCGCGCCTCGACGCCGACCGACGCCGCCAAGAAGACCGTGCCCGACGTGCGCGAGCAGCTCACGCTGGTGCGGCAGCTGCGCGACCGCGGCCGGCGCTGCCTGTCCGGCCGGGTCGAGCGGGAGGTGCAGTGGCTGGCGGGGGTGCGCTCGCGGCCGGCGCTGGCCGATCCGGTACGGGAGGTCGAGCGGCAGGAGGAGGGGGTCACCACCCTGCGCGACCGGGCACGGCGTTGCCTGGCCTCGGCCCTCGACCGCGCCGCGGACGACCTGTCCCACACCCGGGGCCGCCTCGTGGCCCTCTCCCCCGCCGCCACGCTTCAGCGCGGCTACGCCGTCGTCCAGCGCCCCGACGAGTCGGTCGTCGGTGCCGCCGCCGACGTGAGCAAGGGCGACGAGTTGCTGATCCGCTTCCACGACGACCGGATCACCGTGCGCGCGGAGGACGGCGGAACGGTGTGAGCACCGCCTCACCAGGAGAAACTTCGTAACTTACCCGAGCACCCCCAGATCATGCCGATAATGGTCGCTCACCTCATCCGTCACGTGCACCACATCTGTCGAAGGACTCCTCCGTGACTCAGCCCCCGTACCAGCAGCCGCCGTACCAGGGGCCCGGCCCCTACCAGCAGCAGGCCTACCAGCAGCCCGCCCAGGGGCACTACCAGGCGCCGTACCCGCAGCCCCAGCAGCAACAGCAGCCGTACGGACAGCAGTGGGGGCAGCCGCAGTACCAGGGCGCTCAGCAGGGCTACCAGCAGCCTCAGCAGCAATACCAACAGCAGCAGTACCAGCAGGGTCAGTACCAGCAGCAGCAATACCAGCAGTACCAGGCACCGCAGCAGCAGGCCGGTCAGCAGGCCTACGGAGGGCAGTCCTGCCGGCTGTGCGGGAGCGGACCCGCCGCCAACGCGACGTTCCGCGCCGTGGTCGGCGCGGTGGTCATGCACACGATCTGGACGGCGTCCGGCCCGTACTGCCGCGACTGCGGCCTGCACACGTTCCGGCGGCTGACCGCCAAGACGCTGACGGGCGGCTGGTGCAGCGTCCAGAGCATCGTGATGACTCCGATCTTCCTGCTGATGAACGTCAGTTCCCGCAGCAACGTCGCGAACCTGCCCGCGCCGCAGCCGCAGGGCGACGGACGCGCGCCGCTCGACCCGGGCCCGCCGGTGTTCCACCGCCCGGGCGCGTACCTCTACCCGGGCCTGGTGTTCCTCCTGCTGCTCCTGATCATCGTCGGAAACCTCAGCGGCTGACCGGTGGCTCGGCGCGGGCGGGGCGCGGTGCCCGTAGGGTGGTTCGGGTGACGGAGGAGAAACCAGAGCTGTCCTACGAGCAGGCCCGTGACGAGCTGACGGACGTCGTGCGCCGGCTGGAGGCCGGCGGCCTCACTCTCGAGGAGTCGCTCACTCTCTGGCAGCGCGGCGAGAAGCTGGCGGGCATCTGCGAGGAGTGGCTGGAGGGCGCCCGCGCTCGGCTCGCCGCGGCCATGTCCGAGCGCGCCGAGCCGAGCGCCGAACCCGCCGAGGGCGCGCCCTTCTGAGCCGGGCCCCGGCGGGTCAGCCGACCGGCGTGGCCGCCGAGGACGGCTTCGGCTGGGGCTTCAGCGCGGCCGCCAGCACCCCGAGCTCCTCGTACGAGGCCGTGCCGGTGAGGACGATCGTGACGCCGGGGAGGCGGCGGACGAGTGAGCGCTGCTTCTTGTCCGGCCGGAACTCGCGGTCCCAGGTCGCACCGGCGATCTGGGCGGTGCCGTCCGGGTGGCCCTGGCTCGTCATGCGATCGATGAAGTGACCGGCGCCGTCCGGCGTCTCGTTGCTCTCCTCCAGTGCGGCGTACTCCTTGCGCGCCGTGGAGAAGCCGAGGTGCCAGGAGATCGGCCCCTGTCCGTGGCCGCTGAGCCGGGTGCTGGTCGCGAACCACTGCGGCGGCAGGCCCTGGGGCGCCAGCACCTGGTACGGGGCGACGGCGGTGAGTCCGGCCAGGTCGCTGCTGTAGTCGGCGTGCGGCATGGCGGATTCGTTGTGCCGCGGGGTGATCAGGATGACCAGGCCGACGAGGGCGAGCGACGCGAGCATCGCCATGCAGAAGCCCGGCAGGCCCGACATGAGCCGCTTGTACACCGAGGGCGACACGACGTACGGCCCCTCGGGCGGACGGGTCGCGGTGGCGGTGGTGCCGGGCGGCGTGTCGCCCGGTGTGGGGGTGCCGTCCGCCGGCTCAGGACCGTCGCTCACGGGGGCTCTCCATGCGGGAAATGATCGCCAGGACGTCGTCGGCGAGGCGCCGTGACGCCGTCTCGTCCTCCGACAGCGACAGCTCCGCGACCGCGCCGGACATCGCGCCCGTCAGCACGACGACGAGCGCCTCGTCCACCTCGCCGTCGCCGGTGTGGAAGAGCGCCGCGTTGCGCCGCGCCCAGGTGCGGAGGCGGTCGCGCAGGGCCCGGTCGAAGCCGGGCGGCCCGTCGCCGGACAGGAACAGCCGGGCGAGGTCGGGCTCGGCGAGGCAACCGTCGAGGTAGGCACGCGCTCCGGCGATGAACAGCCGCATCGGGTCGGCCTCGCCCTGGTCGCGGGCCAGGTGGACGGCCTCGCGGGTGCGCTCCTGCTGGCGGTTCTGGAACTCCTCGAAGAGCGTGAGGTAAAGGTCGGCCTTGCCGCTGAAGTGGTGGTAGAGGCTGCCGACGCTCGCTCCGGCCTTGGCCACGATGTCGGTCACCGCCGCCTGCGCGAACCCGGACACCGAGAAGACTTCACGCGCCGCCGCCAGCAGGGCGCCACGCGTGGCCGCACCTCGATCGGAGGTGCGCTGGAGGTGTTCGATGCTCAACTGCGCGCTCCTCGCCGTGCCGAAGAGGCGCACGGCACTCGCCACCGACGGCCGGCCGGGCACGTCGCTCGCCCGCCGGGCCGCCGCTTGATTTCGCTGCTCATTACGGCCCTAGATTACGCCCTGTCTGCGCTGAATTTACGTCCTCCGGCATCGGCCGCCGGTGATCCGGCGGCTTCCTGCCGTCCCATGGGCCGGTCCGGCCCCTCGGGAGGCGAATCGTCAAAGTGGTGTTTCTCGCACGCAACCTTCCCTACAAAACGGGCATGTTTGCAGTGCCTGCGCATCCACCTCGCCGCAGCCAGACGTGCGAACATGCGATCGACCTGACACTCGAGGAGGGAGCGGCGTTCGCCCTCGGCCGGCCGGCCGGGCCGCCACGCCGCGTGATCCGATGACCGAAGCAAGCACTCCGTCGTCCCCGCTGGTGACCGAGGCCCACGCCCCGGACCGCAACCTCGCGCTGGAGCTCGTGCGCGTGACCGAGGCCGCGGCGATGGCCGCCGCCCGCTGGGTGGGACGCGGTGACAAGAACGGGGCCGACGGCGCGGCGGTGAACGCCATGCGCCAGCTGATCAACACGGTGTCGATGAACGGCGTGGTGGTGATCGGCGAGGGCGAGAAGGACCAGGCCCCGATGCTCTTCAACGGCGAGCGCGTCGGCGACGGCAACGGCGCGGACTGCGACGTCGCCGTGGACCCGATCGACGGCACGCGGCTCACCGCGCTCGGGCAGAGCAACGCGATCGCGGTGATCGCGGTGAGCCCGCGGGGCACCATGTACGACCCGTCGGCCGTGTTCTACATGGAGAAGCTGGCGACCGGCCCCGAGGCGGCCGACGTCGTCAACATCGACGCGCCCGTGGCGGACAACATCCGGGCGGTGGCGCGGGCCAAGGGCTGCTCGTCGTCGGATGTCACGGTGGTCATCCTCGACCGGCCTCGGCACGAGCGGATCGTCAAGGAGGTACGCGAGGCGGGCGCCCGGATCAAGTTCATCACCGACGGCGACGTCGCCGGCGCGATCATGGCCGCGCGGGAGAACACCGGCATCGACCTGATGCTCGGCATCGGCGGCACGCCGGAGGGCATCATCGCGGCCTGCGCGATCAAGTCGCTCGGCGGCGTGTTGCAGGGACGGCTGTGGCCCAAGGACGACGCCGAACGGCAGAAGGCGGTCGACGCCGGACACGACCTGTCGCGGGTGCTGACCACCGACGACCTGGTCACCTCCGACGACGTGTTCTTCGCCGCGACCGGCATCACCGACGGCGAGCTGGTCGGCGGGGTCCGCTACAGCAAGGGCCTGGCGTACACGAACTCGCTCGTGATGCGTTCGCGCAGCGGGACGATCCGCCGGATCGACAGCGAGCACCGGCTCGCCAAGCTCCGCGCCTACTCCGCCATCAACTTCGACACCGCGAGTTAGCCGGTCCGTCGCACACCCTTCCGGCCGCGAGGGCCGGAAGGGCCACGTGCCCCGTACGGGCGACGGCTACTTGACGCTGCCGGCGGTCAGGCCGCCGATGAGGTAACGCTCGATCACGATGAACAGGATGACGACCGGCACGATCGCGATCAGCGAGGTGGCGAACAGGTACTGCCAGTGCTGCTGGTACGACGTGACGAAGCCGGGCACGGCCACGGTCAGCGGCTGACGGTTGGGCGAGGACGTGATCGTCAGGGCGACGACGTACTCGTTCCACGCCCCGATGAACGTGTAGACCACCGCGGTCACCAGGCCGGGCAGCGACAGCGGCAGCGTCACCCGGGTGAGCGCCGTGAACCGGCCCGCGCCGTCGATGTAGGCGGCCTCCTCCAGCGCCTTCGGGATGCTGGAGAAGTACCCGTGCAGGATCCACACGCAGAACGGCAGGTTGAAGGCGGCGTTGACCAGGATCAGCGCGAGCAGCGTGTCGGTCAGGTTGAGGTAGACCATCTCACGGTAGATGCCGATCACCAGCGCGGTGGGGGCGAACATCTGCGTGATGAGCACCAGCAGCAGGAACGGCCCGCGCAGCCAGAACCGGTTGCGCGCCGTGTAGTACGCCGCCGGCAGCGCTACCAGCAGCGCGATCAGCGTGGACGCGGCCGCGACGATGAGCGAGACCTGCATGTTCGTCCAGATCGGCGCCGCTTTCCACACGTCGACGAAGTTGCCGAAGCTCCAGTGCTTCGGCAGGAACGTCGTCGGCGACGCGGTCAGCTCACGGTCGGGCTTGAGCGCGGTAAGCAGCATCTCCAGGTACGGCGCGACGAACACGAACGCCACCAGGTAGCCCACCGCGGTGAGGAGGACGATTCGTCCCCTACCGGCCGACCCCGGCACACCGCGGCCGACCGTGGCCGGACGGCGGTTGCTCAGGCTGCTCATGGTTGTGCCTCCCCGCGCCAGCCGACGGCCCGCAGGTACAGCAGGACCAGGATCAGGATCAGCGCGAAGTTCACGACCGCCATCGCGGCCGACTCTCCGACGTCACCCGTTCCGCTGAAGGCGAGCTTGTACATGAAGGTCGTGCTGGTGTCGGTCTTGCTGCCCGGTCCGCCCCCGGTCATCGCGTAGATGATCGGGAACGAGTTGAAGACGTTGATCACGTTGATGATCGCCGCGACCAGCAGGGCCGGCCGCAGCAGCGGCAGCGTGATGCGGAAGTAGGTCCGCGCGCGCCCGGCGCCGTCGACGCGGGCCGCCTCGTAGACCTCCTGCGGGACGGTCTGCAGCCCGGCCAGGATGACGAACGAGGTGAACGGCAAGGAGACGAAGACGGCCACCCACATCATCCAGATCAGCGCCTGGGTGGGGTTGGACAGCCAGTTCACCGAGTGGTCGATCAGCCCGACGCCCTTGAGGACCTTGTTGACCACGCCGTAGTAGTAGTTGAGCATCCACTTCCAGGTCAGCGCCGTCATCAGCACCGACGCGGCCCAGGGCACGATCACCGCCCAGCGCACCACGCGGCGCCCCGGGAAGTTGGCGTTGAGCAGCTGGCCGATGGCCAGCGACACGACGATCGTGACCACGACGACGCCGACCACCCACACCACCGTGCGCAGCAGCACGCTGACGAGGTCGGTCTCGCCGAACAGGTCGTGGTAGTTACCGGTGCCGCGAAAGCCCAGCGTCGCCCCGGACGAGCTGATCTTCATCAGCGACGTCCAGACCATCTCGACGACCGGCCACAGGACCACGGCCACGATCAGGATGATCGCGGGGCCGATCCAGGGCAACGGTGCCAGCGCACGGAGGATCCGGCTGTTTCTTCTTCTCGCCGACGCCGGCGCCGGGGACCTGGCCCCGGCGCCGCGCGCCTCGATGGTGTCGTGCACGAGCCGTCCGTCAGCCGTTCTTCTGCGCGGTCTGCTGGAGCTCGCTCAGCACGCTCTTCGGGTCACCGGTGATGGCGGTGCCGAGCTTCTCCTTGACCGTGTTGGCCAGCGGGCCCCAGGCGGCGTTGCCGGTGGGGTAGAACTTGGCGTTCGGCAGGGCGTCGATGAACGGCTTGTCGTACGGCACGGCACTGCTGATCACGTCGCCCGCCGACTTGGTGACGGGCAGGAAGCCCTCTTCCTTCTGGAAGTTGGCGACGTTGTTCGTCTGGTAGAAGAAGTTCAGGAACTTGGAGACGGCGTCCTTCTTCTTGCCGCCGCCGTTCTTGAACGCCACCAGGAAGTCCTGCACACCGAGGGTGCTGGGCGTGCCCCCGGCCTTGGTCGGCAGCGGCGCCACGGCGTACGGCAGCTTGGCGTTGACCTTGTTGATGAAGCCCGCCGGCATGAAGACGGCGCCGTTCAGCATGCCGATCTTGCCCTGCGCGAACTCGTTGAAGACGTCCTTGCGGTCGGTCGTCTCGGGGTTCGGCTGCGTGAGGCCGGACTTGCTGAGGTCCTTGAGGTAGTTCAGCGTGTCGACGTTGGCCTGGCTGTCGATCGTCCAGTTGCCGGACTGGTCGACGTAGCCGCCGCCGTTGTTCATCGCCCACATGAAGAACTCGGCCTGGGACTCCTCGGCGCCGAGCGGCAGGCCGAGCGGGAAGACGCCCTTCCCGCCCTTGTCCTTGATCTTCTGGGCGTCGGTCTTGACCTCGTCCCAGGTCTTGGGCGGCGCGGAGATGCCGGCCTTCTTGAAGACGTCCTTGTTGTAGAAGAACAGCCGGACGCTGGACAGCAGCGGCATGCCGTACTGCGTGCCCTTGTACTTGTCGCCCTCGACGAAGGACGGGAGGATGTCGCTCGACACCTGCGGGGACAGCACGTCCGAAGTCGGGAAGAGCAGGCCGTCCCGCGCGAAGTCGGCGAACGCGTTGTAGTTCAGGATGTCGGGCGTCTGCTTGGTCTGGACGTAGGTCTTGACCTTGGCGTCCATCTGGGTCCAGTCGACCATTTCCAGGTTGACCTTGTAGCCCTTGTTCTGCGCCTCGAACGTCTTGATGAGGCTGTCCCAGAGGGACTTGGTCTTGTCGTCGTAGATCGCGGCGACGAACCTGATCGTCTTGCTGTCGCCGCTGTCGCCCGAGGAACTCCCCTTGCTGCATCCGGTCAAACCGAGGGTCACCGTGAGACCCGCGGCGATAACGCCGGTGAGGTGCCGTTTCACCTGTCCCCGCCTTCTTGCGTGAGGCTTCGGGGCGCGCGGGTGCGCGCGACGTCCCCGGTCATGTGTGGAAAAAGGGTCGCCAACCCCCGGCCGGGCCCCCGGCTCATCACCTCCGAGCGGCCGCTTGGCGTGGCACAGCTGGTGTGCGGCTCGCGCCGCCACCTCCTTTCACAGGCATGAAAGGTTGTGCACGATTCGACTGCTCACTGAGCAGAATCGCGCATGGCACTGAACGATAGGAGCTGGTCCGTACCAGTTCAAGGGGATGCGCGCCGAGGAGTCTCAACCGTTATTGAACCTCCTGCGTGACCTGCTGCTCCGGTTCTGTGATCAGCGGGCCGGGCGGCGCAGGCGGGGCAACCGGCGGCGTCTCGGCGTGCGCGCGCCGACCGAACCGAACACCACCGTGCCGCTCACTTCGATGACGGGCACGTCCGGGCCCTGCGGCTGCCGTACGCGCAGCGCCTGCGAGCCCACGATGGACCGCCCGGTGAACTCCACGCGCACGCCCTCGGGGACGACCAGCCGGAGCCGCCCGCCGAGCACGCTCGCGCGTACGACGACGTGACGGCGCTGCAGCAGGGCCTCCCGCAGGTCGATCTCCAGCGTGCCGAAGACCGCCGCGGCCGCGAACCGGCCGGGCACGACCCACCGCCCGTCGCGTCGTACGGTGCCGAACAGGGCGTGCAGCGGGCCCGGGTCCAGCCGGATGGGTTGCTGCTCCTCCGGGAGCAGGTCACGGGTCAGCACGGCGAGCTCGCCGAGCGTGCGGGCGGCGTACGCCCGCTCGACCCGTTCGCCGTGCTCGTCGAGCGTGATCCGGCCGTCGCCGTGGGCCTCCCTCAGGAGCCGCACGACGTTCTCCCGGTCGGTGTCGGAGGCGCGCAGCTCACGCGGCGAGAGATCGTCGCCGCCGGGTTTCCACGGAAGGTCCACGCCCCCGACGATATTCGTTGGCGGTCTGTCAGAGGCCCTGCATACCGTGAACAGCATGGCCATCGTGTTGCGTGACGTCGTCAAGCGGTACACCGATCGTGACGGCACGTCGATCGCGGCGGTCGACGGGCTGACGCTGGAGGTGCCCGACGGCGTCTGTCTCGGGCTGCTCGGCCCCAACGGCGCCGGCAAGTCCACGACGATGCGCCTGCTGACCGCCCAGTCAAGGGCCGACGAGGGCACGATCAACGTGCTCGGCCACGACATCCCGCGTGAGGCCAAGCAGGCACGGGCTCTGATGGGCGTCGTGCCGCAGACCGACAACCTCGACGAGGAGCTGACCGCCCGGCAGAACCTCGAGGTCTTCGCGCGGCTCTACCGCGTGCCACGCGCGGGCGTACGCGCGGCGGTGGACCGGGCGCTGGAGATCGCCCACCTGACCGGCCGGGCCGACGCGCGCGCCGACAAGCTGTCCGGCGGCATGCGGCGGCGGCTGCTGGTCGCGCGGGGGCTGGTGCACTCGCCGCGCCTGGTGCTGCTGGACGAGCCGACCGTCGGCCTCGACCCGCAGGTGCGCGCCGACCTGTGGGGGCTGATCGCCGCGCTGCGCGCGTCCGGGGTGACGGTGCTGATGTCCACGCACTACATCGAGGAGGCCGAGCGCCTCGCCGACACGTGCGCCCTGATGTCACGCGGCAGGGTGATCGCGACCGGCAGCCCGGCCGAGCTGATCGCCGATCACGCGGGCGACCGCGTCGAGGAGCACGAGGGCCCGCCGGAGCGGCTGGCCGAGGTCGAGGGCCTGGCCCACCGCGCGGGCCTGCCGACCCGCCGCACCGGCCCGACCGTGTCGGTGCTGCGCGCCGAGCGGATCCCGCCGTCGCTCGCCGACAACCTGGCCAACGGCGACCGCGTCGTACGCCGGGCCGCCAACCTCGAGGACGTCTTCGTCATGCTGACCGGAGAGACCGTTGACTGATCACCTAAAGGTCTTCGAGTGGGCGCCGGTGCGCGGGGTGTGGCGGCGTGAGCTGGCGCTGTTCCGCCGCTACTGGGCCTCGTCGTCGTTCGCGTCGATCATCGAGCCGACGATCTACCTGCTGGCGTTCGGCTTCGGCTTCGGCTCGCTCGTGGGCCATGTCGCGGGCTACCGCTACGTCGACTTCGTCGGCACGGGCGTGGTCGCGACGGCGACGCTGTTCACCTCGGTGTTCCCCGGGATGTTCAACACCTACATCCGCCGCACCTACCAGCATTCCTATGACGCGGTCCTGGCCGCGCCGGTGGACGTGCACGAGGTGGTGGCCGGCGAGGCGTCGTGGATCGCGGTCAAGAGCGGGGTGTACTCCTGTGCCCCCATCCTCGTGTCGCTGGCCTTCGGCCTGCGGCCGCACGCCGGCGTGGTCGCCGTGCCGATCTTCACCGTGCTGACCGCGTCGGGCTTCGCGCTGTTCGGCATCTGGGCGTCCACCGTGGTCCCGTCGATCAACAGCTTCGACTACATCATCAGCGGCGTGCTGGCCCCGCTGTTCCTGGTCGCGGGCACGTTCTTCCCGATCAGCGGCCTCCCCCACTGGGCCCACCCGATCGCCCACGTCAACCCGCTGTACCACTGCGTGGAGCTGGTACGCCACGCCGTGTTCGGCTTCCACCCGCTCGCCGACCTGGGGCACGTGGGCGCTCTGCTGGTGTTCGCCGCGCTGATGTGGTTCCTCGCCGTGCGCGGCATGCGCCGCCGCCTCATCGACTGATTCCACCAGGTCCGGCCGTATTGACCGTGGCGCGCCCGGTCTCTACGCTGACGCGAACCTCTTTCATGTTTCGGAGGGCGCGGTGGCGGCAGAGATCGACCAACGGACCCGGCGAGGCCGTCGCGCGGCGTACGCCGCCTTCGGAGTGCAGGGCCTGTCGTTCGCCGCGCTGGTGACCCGGATCCCGGAGATCCAGAAGGCCCACCGCCTCAGTGACGCCACGCTCGCCCTGGTCCTGCTGGCCGTGCCCGTCGTCGCCGGCGTCGGCAGTGTCCTGGCCGGCGCGCTGATGCCGAGGTACGGCAGCGGCCCGGTGCTGCGGATCTCCCAGCCGCTCGTCCTGCTGTCGATCCTCGCGATCGGCGTGGCCCCCGGCGATCCGGCCCTGTACGCGGCCACCGCGCTGTTCGGCCTGTTCGTCGGCGCCGTGGACGCGTCCATGAACGCCCAGGCGGTCACCGCCGAGACGCGGTACGGCAAGAGCCTGCTGACCGGGTTCCACGCGATCTGGAGCGCGGCCGGCATCGTCGCGGGGCTGTGGATCGCGCTCGCCAACCGCGTCGGCCTGGGGCTCGGCACCGGGTTCGCCATCCCGGCGGCGCTCGGGCTCGCGGTCACCCTCGGCAGCGGCCATCGGCTCTATCCGCGGGCGATGGAGTCCAGCGGGCCCAGCGGCGACCAGCTGCGGGCCGCCGCCAAGCGGGTCCCGTGGCGACCGATCGTCGTCATCGGGATAGCCGTGACCTGCATGTACATCGCCGACTCGGCCACATCGAGCTACAGCGCCAAGTATCTGAAGGACGACCTGCACGCCGCGGGCGCGGTCGCTCCGCTGGCGTACGTCGCGTACCAGGTCTGCATGATGCTGAGCCGGGCCGGCGCCGACTTCGTCGTACGGGCGTACGGGGCGGCGCGGGTCGTCGCGGTGGGGGCACTGGTGGGCGGGCTCGGGCTGCTGGCGGCGGCGCTCGCGCCGGATCCGGCGGTGGCGATCGCCGGGTTCGCGGTCGCCGGGCTGGGCCTGGCCGTCGTGGTGCCGACGTCGTTCTCGGCGGCCGGACGGCTCGACCCCACCGGCCTGGGCATCGCCGTCGCACGGGTGAACGTCTTCAACTACGCCGGCTTCGTGCTGGGCGCGGTCATCGCGGGCGCGGTCGCGTCGAACCTGTGGATCGCCTACGTGGTCGGCGCCGCGCTCACCCTCGTGATCCTCGGGACCGCCAAGGGCGTCGAGCCGGCGCCGCTGCCCGGCGCCGACCCGCGAACCCCGGTCGCCGAGCGTCCCGTCGCCTGACGGAGACGGGACCCGCGACGTAGCTGGGCGGGCTCAGCGCCGCGAGCCCTCTTCCTGCTCGATCCGTTTCATGGCCGTCTCGCCGGCGCGTTCGGCCTCTTCCGGCGACATGTCGGCGAGGGCGATGCGCAGGGCGACCTCGGCCGCGTCCGCCGCCGCTCTCGCGGTGATCGTGTGAGTGTGGGCGCGCTCGATCTCACCGAGACCGATGCAGTCGAAGGCGACCTGCGTATCGTGGGCCGCCAGTTCCAGTTGGCGGGCTGCTTCGTCCAGGCTCATCACATTCCTCCATCGTCGTCGCGGTATTACCCACCATCACCGGCCCCACACACGTCTCCCGGTGTCGCGGGTCACCCGCCCTCAGCGATACGGCGAGCGTAGTCGACGCACTACTCTCCGCCAGGGTGAAGGGCGCGATAGACACTAGGAGGCCGCGCCGTACACGCCCGCGAACCAGGCGATCGGGCCGTCACCGGCGTCGGCGCCGGGGCGTACGCGGACGCGGATCCGGGCCGGATCGGTGCCCGGCGGCAGCCGCAGGGGCCGGGACGCGGGCGGGCTGCCGCCCACGGCGGCGCACGTGCCGTGCACGAGCGACCCGGCGTCCCCGAGCACGTACGCGGTGAAGGTCAGCAGGCGCGGACCCGACGGGCAGGTCACGACGACCGACACCCGCGCGGCGCTGTGGCCGGCGCCGAGCCGCAGCGTCAGCCCGGAGGTGTCCGGCCAGGTCGCGCCGCCCCGGGCGAGGCGTACCGCCGGCGGCCCGCCCGTCTCGCCACCGATCGTCGCCGGAAGCGGGCCGACCTCCGGGTCCCGCGACCGTGGGGTGGCCGAGCCGGCCGTGGCCGAGGGGGGCTGCGACGTCGGCCGCCCGGAGTATCGGGCGGGTGTGCCCTTCACCCCCGCGAGGACGCCCGCGCCGATCGCCAGGGCCAGCACGCCGACGGTCACCACGGGCACGACCCCGCCGCGCTCGGTGAGCCGTCGCCGGCGTCGCTGCGGCCGGGGAGCCGGTGCGGGCGGCGTGGCGGCGGCCGCGAGCAGTTCGCCCGCCCGCGCGGCGGTCAGGCGCCGGGCCGGGTCCTTGGTCAGCAGGCCTCCGAGGACGGACCGGAGCGGCCCCGCGCGCATCGGGGGGTCGGGCTCGCTGGTGACGAGGGCGCTCAGCGTCGCCATCGCGGTCTCGTAGTCGTACGGCGGGCGGCCCTCCACCGCGGCGTAGAGCGTCGCGCCGAGTGACCACAGGTCCGACGCCGGAGTCGCGGGCTCGCCGCGCGCCACCTCGGGCGCGACGTACGCCGGGGAGCCCATGAACGTGCCGGTCTGGGTCAGCGTGGTGGCGCCGTCGTAGGTCGCGATGCCGAAGTCGGTGAGCACGACCCGCCCGGAGGTCTCCAGCAGGACGTTGCTCGGCTTCACGTCGCGGTGGACGATGCCGGCGTCGTGCGCGGCGCGAAGTGCGGACAGCAGTTGCACGCCGATCTCCGCGACGCGGCGCGGGGAGATGGGACCGTCGTCGACGAAGACGTCCTCCAGCGAACGCGCCGCGACGTACTCCATGACCAGCCAGGGGCGGGAGTCCTCGATCACCATGTCGTAGATGGCGATCAGCCCGGGATGGCGCAGGCGGCCGGCGGCGAGCGCCTCACGGTCGGTGCGCCGCAGGAGGTTGACCCGCTCGCGGTGGCCGAGGCTGGGCGGCAGGTGCACCTCCTTGACCGCGACCTCGCGATCCTCCAGCTCGTCGTGGGCCCACCAGACCGTTCCCATGCCGCCCCGGCCGATCTGGTCGATGAGCCGGTAGCGGCCGGAGAGCAAGCGATCCCGCGACTCGGCCACGAAGCGCAAGATACCTGGGAGACGTTAACTCCGGTATCCAGATCTTTGCCGTTCACTTGCACGGAACCCGGCCGAAATGCAGGATCGAGATCACCCGGTTCCCACGGAGGGCTTGGCGCATGCGGACACCTACGGCCTCGGCGGACGAGAGCCTGCCTGCGGGTGTACGGCCGCTGACGTCTGAGGACCCGGCTCAGATCGGCGGATACCCGCTGCTCGGACGCCTGGGTCACGGCGGGATGGGCGTCGTCTACCTGGGTCGCGGCCCCGACGGCGCTCTCGTCGCGGTCAAGACCGCCCACGGTGAGACGGCCGGCGACGAGGACTTAACACGGCGCTACGAGGCGGAGGCCGCGTGCCTGCGCCGGGCGCCCGCCGTGTACGTCGCGCGTCTCGTGGCCGACGGCAGCGGCCACCGGCCTCCCTACGTCGTCACCGAGTACGTCGAGGGACCGTCGCTGGCGCAGGCCGTCAAGGCCGACGGGCCGCTGGCCGGCGCGGCGCTGCGGGCGCTGGCGGTCGGCGTGGCGCGCGCGCTCGCCGCCGTCCACCATGCCGGGCTGATCCACCGTGACGTGAAACCGGCCAACATCATCTTGAGCGCCACCGGGCCGCGTCTGATCGACTTCGGCATCGCGCGGCCGGTCGGCGACGCGGGCGGCCCGACCGGGCCGGGCATGGTGGTGGGCAGCCCGGGATGGATCCCGCCCGAGCGTCTCGAATGCCTCCCGGCCACACCCGCCTCCGACGTCTTCGGCTGGGGATGCGTCATCGGGTTCGCCGCCACCGGCCGCAACCCGTTCGGCCGGGGTGACCCGGACGCCCTCGCGGAGCGGACCATGTTCGACGCGCCGGACCTCGACGGGCTGGACGACTCGCTGCGCGGACCGGTGAGCCAGGCCCTCAGCAAGTCCCCGGCCGGGCGTCCCGCCGCCGCCGAGCTGCAGGTGTGGCTCGACTGGGCCGGCGCGACGCGCGAGCCGGTACGCGAGGTGCCCGCCCGCAGGACGGCCCCCGAGCCGGACCTGCCGCACACCGGTGATCGAGAACCCTTCCCGACCGGCGGCCGGTCCGGCACCAGGGATCTGCCCCGGCCGAGGCGCCCCTCGGCGTCCGCGCCGGTCGCGGTGGCCGCCACGGCGACGGCGGCGGCACTCGTCGCCGCGCTCGTGACGACCGCCGCCGACCACGGCGGGCACCTGCCGGAGACGCCGCACGGCGGCACGCCCACGGCGGTGCCGTCGAACGCCGCCGTCACCCACCGCGTGGTCGTTCCGCACCGGCGAACGCACCGCCCGGCGGCGCGGAGCTCCTCCGCCCAGCCGTCCCCGGCGGACGGCCCGGCGCAGAGCGGCAAACCGGGCAAGGGGAAGGGCAGGGCCAAGGGGAAGGGCAGGGGCCCCGGCGGCTGAGCGACCGCCGGGGCACCGCGTCAGCGGCGGCCGATGGTCAGCAGCGGGCCCGTCGTGTCGGCGAAGAAGTCGTTGCCCTTGTCGTCCACGACGATGAAGGCCGGGAAGTCCTCCACCTCGATCTTCCAGACGGCCTCCATGCCGAGTTCGGGGTACTCCAGCACGTCGACCTTCTTGATGCAGTCCTGCGCGAGCCGCGCGGCGGGTCCGCCGATGGAGCCGAGGTAGAAGCCGCCGTGCGCCTTGCAGGCGTCGGTGACCTGCTTGCTCCGGTTGCCCTTGGCCAGCATGACGAACGATCCGCCCGCCGCCTGGAACTGCTCCACGTAGGAGTCCATCCGGCCCGCCGTCGTGGGGCCGAAGGAACCGCTGGCGTAGCCCTCCGGCGTCTTGGCCGGGCCGGCGTAGTAGACGGCGTGGTCGCGCAGGTACGACGGCATCGGCTCGCCGGCGTCGAGGCGTTCTTTGATCTTGGCGTGGGCGATGTCGCGGGCGACCACGAGCGGGCCGCTCAGCGACAGCCGCGTCTTGACCGGGTACCGGCCGAGCTCGGCGCAGATCTCCGACATCGGCCGGTTGAGGTCGATGCGCACGACGTCGCCCTCAAGGTCGTCCTCGGTGGTGTCGGGCAGGAAACGCGCCGGGTCGGGCTCCAACTGCTCGAGGAAGACGCCGTCGCGGGTGATCTTCGCGAGGGCCTGCCGGTCGGCGCTGCACGACACCGCGATCGCCACCGGGCAGGACGCGCCGTGCCGGGGCAGCCGGATCACGCGGACGTCGTGGCAGAAGTACTTGCCGCCGAACTGCGCGCCGATGCCGAGCTGCTGGGTGAGCTCGAACACCTGCTGCTCCAGGTCGAGGTCGCGGAAGCCGTGCCCGGCCGGGCCGCCCGAGGTCGGCATCGTGTCCAGGTAGTGCGCGGAGGCGTACTTGGCGGTCTTGAGGGCGTACTCGGCGCTCGTGCCGCCCACGACGATGGCCAGGTGGTACGGCGGGCAGGCCGCGGTGCCCAGCGAGCGGATCTTCTCCTCCAGGAAGGTCAGCATCCGCTTGGGGTTCAGGACGGCCTTGGTCTCCTGGTAGAGGAACGACTTGTTGGCGCTGCCCCCGCCCTTGGCCATGTAGAGGAACTTGTACGCGTCGCCCGGCGTGGCGTACAGCTCGATCTGGGCCGGCAGGTTGCTGCCGGTGTTCTTCTCCTCCCACATGGTCAGCGGCGCGAGCTGGGAGTAGCGGAGGTTCAGGCGCGTGTAGGCGTCGTAGACGCCGCGCGCGATGTGGCGTTCGTCGTCGCCGTCGGTGAGGACGTGCTGCCCGCGCTTGCCCATGACGATCGCGGTGCCGGTGTCCTGGCACATCGGCAGGACGCCCGCGGCGGCGATGTTGGCGTTCTTCAGCAGGTCGAGGGCGACGAACCGGTCGTTCGGGGAGGACTCGGGGTCGTCGAGGATCCGGCGGAGCTGCGCGAGGTGGGCCGGCCGCAGGAGGTGGGAGATGTCGTGGATCGCCGTCTCGGTGAGCAGTCGCAGCACCTCGGGCTCCACCTGGAGGAACGTACGGTCTCCGGCCCCGAACTCGCTGATCCCGTCGGTGGTCAGCAGGCGGTACTCGGTCTCGTCGGGACCCTGCGGAAGCAGTTCGGTGAAGGCGAACTCGGGCATCGGTGTCCTCACAGGCGGCACGGTGTTGGTGAGGCTTACCAGGGTAGAGCGGCCCGTCGACGGGGTGGACACCAGCTCGACAACCGTCTTGGTTCCGTCAAACAGGGGTATGTCCGGCTTTGGGGGAATCATGGTTCTGATGTCACACGCCGTGATCAGCGGCCTTTTCCGCAACGAAGCGGCGATCTTCGGGGTGCTGATCGTCGTGGGCCTGATCCTGGTGACCCTCTTCGTCGTGGGCTGGATCGTGATCGTCCGCCGGGGCGGCAACCGCGAGTGGCCGTTCCGCTGATCTCCTGAGACCCACGATCACGCCGAGGCCGACGAGGAGGGCGCCGCCGAGTTCGGCCATGCCCGGAGACCGGAGCCCGAGCACCACCGTGGTCGCCACCGCGCTGACCGGGATCAGGCCGGCGAACAGCCCCGCCCGGTCGGCGCCGATCCGGCCCAGCGCGTCGTACCAGACGATGAACGCGCCGGCCGTGACGACGAGCGAGAGGTACCCGAGGCCGGCGACCTCGCCCCGGGTCGGCACCCGCAGCACCGACGTGCCGTCCACGGCCAGCCCGGCGGCCAGCAGCATCGGCACCGCGGCGGCCGCCGAGTAGGCCGAGACCCGTACCGCGCCGAGCCGGGGCAGCAGCGGCAGGGCCAGCAGCGAGAAGCACACCTCCCCGGCCAGCGCCCCCAGCGCCAGCAGGAGCCCCGGCAGGCTGCCGCCGCCCAGGCCGTTGGCCAGGGCCGCCCCGGCGGTCACCACCGCCGCCGCGGCGACGATGCGCGCGGCCGGCCGCCGCCCATCCATCAGCGGCGCCGCCACGGCGAGCACGACCGGGACCGAGCCGACCACCGTCCCGATCGTCGCGGGGCTCGTGTAGTGGGTGCCCTCGACGATGCAGACGTTGAACCCGGCGAGGCCCGTGGCGGCCAGCGCCGCGAGCAGCGGCCACTCCCAGCGGGCGGACGGGCCCGGCCGCGGGCCGCGCAGCCGCGCCACGCCCAGCAGGATGACGGCCGCCACCGCGTAGCGCACGGCCTGCCCGCCGTAGACCGGATAGCGGGAGACGGTGGCGGAGACGGCGGTGAGCGTGCCGACGGTGGTCATGGCGACGGCGGCCTGGACGATGCCCCGGATGTTGGTGTTCTGCCCCATGCGCTGAGACGCTAGGGGTCTATTGGTTCCCTCACGAGGACCAATCCGCGCCACGTTTCGAGGACCATTGGACCTGCATCTCACTCTGGACCGGTCGGCGGGACGGCTCGCGGCCCAGCTCGCCGACGGCCTGCGCGCGGCGGTGCGCGACGAACGCCTGCGCCCCGGCGCGCGCCTGCCCTCGACCCGCGACCTGGCCGCCGACCTGGACGTCTCGCGCGGCGTCGTGGTGACCGCGTACGAACAGCTCGTCGCGGAGGGCTTCGTGGTGTCCCGGCAGGGCGACGGCACCCGGGTCGCGCCGGCCCCGGCCGTACGCCCGGCGCCGGAGGCGCGCAGCGAGGCGCACCGGCGCGCGCTACGGCTCGCCGCCGGCACCGAGGCGGGCCCGGCCGACCCGCCCGGCATCGCCTACGATCTGCGGCCGGGCAAGCCGGACCTGGCCGCGTTCCCCCGCGACCGCTGGGCGGCGACGCTGCGGGACGTCCTGCGCGAACTGCCGCACGCCGCGCTGAACTACCCCGATCCTGCGGGCGTGCCGGAGCTGCGGGCCGAGCTGGCCGCGCACCTGGCACGGGTGCGCGCCGCCGTGGCCGACCCGGCGGCGCTCGTCGTGACCGCGGGCGTGGCCCAGATGCTGGCGATCGTCCCGCGCGTGCTGATCGAGGAGGGACACCGGCTGCTCGCGGTGGAGGACCCGCTGGGCCACCACCAGATCCCGATGATCCGGGCCACCGGCGTCGAGCTGGCCGGGGTACCCGTGGACGCGGAGGGCATCGACGTCGACGCGCTGGCCCGTACGGGGGCGCGGGCGGTGCTGGTCACGCCGGCCCACCAGTTCCCCACCGGGGTCGTGCTCTCCCCCCGGCGCCGCGCCGCGCTGATCGACTGGGCGCGCGACGTCGACGCGCTGGTCATCGAGGACGACTACGACGGGGAGTTCCGCTACGACCGCGACCCCGTCGGCTGCCTGCAGGGGCTCGCGCCGGAGCGGGTGCTGCTGGCCGGTTCGGTGAGCAAGGCGCTGTCGCCCGCTCTCCGCATCGGCTGGGCGGTGGCGCCCCCGTGGCTGGCGGTACGCCTGCGGGCGGCACGCGCCCTGTACGACCTCGGTTCGCCAGTGCTCGACCAGCACGTCCTCGCACGCCTGATCGCCGGCGGGGAGTACTCCCGGCACCTGCGGCTGATGCGCCGGACGTACCGGGACCGGCGGGACGCCTTCGTGGCGGCGCTGGCCGAACGCCTGCCGGAGGTGCGGGTGCACGGCGTCTCCGCCGGCCTGCACGCGTACGCCGAGCTCCCCGGAGACTGCGACGAGGCCGCCGTGGTCGCCGGGGCGGCCGCGCTGGGCGTGGCGGTGGAGGGCGTCGCGCCGATGCACGTAGGGCGGCCCGGCCCGCCCGCGATCGTGGTCGGCTACGCCCGGCTGGCCGAGCACCGCCTCGCCGAAGCGGTCGGCCTCCTCGCGAGAGCGGTGGCCGCCGCCCGGCCCGGGCGGCGGGACGATCTCCGCCGCGCATAGGGTCGATGGTGTCGGCACAACGTTCCGGGAGGCATCAGATGTCCGAGCAGGAACACCGGGTCGAGCACGACTCCATGGGAGACGTCCGGCTCCCGTCCTGGGCCAAGTGGCGGGCCCAGACGCAGCGGGCGGTGGAGAACTTCCCCATCTCGGGCCAGCGGCTGGAGCGCGCGCAGATCGCGGCGCTCGCCCGCATCAAGGCCGCGGCGGCACGGGTCAACGCCGAGCTCGGCGTGCTCGAACCGGAGATGGCCGACGCCGTCGAGAAGGCCGCGCTCGCCGTCGCCGAGGGCGAGTACGACGAGCACTTCCCGATCGACGTGTTCCAGACCGGCTCCGGCACGTCGTCGAACATGAACGCCAACGAGGTCATCGCTACGGTCGCCCAGGAACGGCTCGGCCGTCCCGTCCACCCCAACGACCACGTCAACGCCTCCCAGTCCTCCAACGACGTCTTCCCCACCTCGATCCACATCGCGGCCGCCGGTCTCGTGGTGCACGAGTTGGTCCCCGCGCTCCGGCATCTCACGGACGCGCTGGGGCGCAAGGCCGAGGAGTTCGCCGCCGTCGTCAAGGCGGGCCGCACCCATCTGATGGACGCCACACCGGTCACGCTCGGCCAGGAGTTCGGCGGGTACGCCGCCCAGGTCGCGTACGGCGTGGAGCGTCTCGAGGCCGCCCTGCCGCGCCTGGCCGAGCTGCCGCTGGGCGGCACCGCGGTCGGGACGGGCGTCAACACGCCGGCCGGCTTCGCCCAGCGGGTCATCGCCGAGCTGGCGCACGACACAAATCTGCCGCTCACCGAGGCCCGGAACCACTTCGAGGCGCAGGGCGCGCGCGACGCCCTCGTGGAGACCAGCGGGGTGCTACGGACCATCGCGGCGGGCCTCATCAAGATCGCCAATGACCTGCGCCTGATGAACTCCGGTCCGCGCGCCGGCCTGGCCGAGGTCCGCCTGCCCGAGCTCCAGCCGGGCTCCTCGATCATGCCGGGCAAGGTGAACCCGGTCATCCCCGAGGCGGTGTGCCAGGTCGGAGCACAGGTCATCGGCAACGACGCCGCCATCGCCTACGGCGGCACGGCGGGCACCTTCGAGCTCAACGTCATGATGCCGATGATGGCCCGCAACCTGCTGGAGTCGCTGCGCCTGCTGACCTCCGTCTCCCGCGTCCTCGCCGACAAGTGCGTCGACGGGATCGAGGCCGACGCCGAACGCGGCCGGGAGTACGCCGCCTCCTCCACGGCCATCGTCACGCCGCTCACCCGCTACATCGGCTACGAGGAGGCCGCCAAGGTGGCCAAGCGAGCGCTCGCCGAACGCCGGACGATCCGGGAGGTCGTGCTCGACGCCGGATACGTCGATCGCGGCGACCTGACGCTCGAACAGCTCGACGCCGCACTGGACACCCTCGCGATGACCCGTCCGAGCGGGTCCTGAGGGCGGCGCGCCTCAGTACCAGCCCGCGGCCTCGGCGTGGCCCCAGGCCGCGCACGGGGTGCCGTACCGCCGGGCGATGTAGCCGAGCCCCCACTTGATCTGCGTCGCCGCGCTGCCGCGCCAGTCGTCGCCGGCGCTGCGCATCTTGGTGGCGGGCAGCGCCTGAGGGATCCCGTACGCCCCGGACGAGCGGTTGCGCGCCAGGTGGTTCCAGTTGCTCTCGCGTGTCCACAGCCGGTCCAGGCACCGCCACTGCCGGTCCGACCAGCCGCGCGGGGTCATGAGCGCCACGGCCAGCAGCCGGTTGCGCAACGGCGCGGAGATCTCCAGCGCGTCGACGCGGCCGGAGTCGTGTGCGGAGTCATGGTCCGCGCGGACCTGCGCCGTCGCCGTACGGCCGGGCGCCCACGGGCCCACCGTGACGGCACAGCCGATGGCCGCGGTGATCCGGATGATGTATCGATGCACAGCCAGGACACTCTCCGCGGCCACGGCGGGGCGACACCCGCGCGGGCGGCATCCGTGCCGGGCCGTTACCGGTTCTTTGCCGCCGCCGCGCCGTTTCGTTGCTCCTGGCGCGTGGCGTGGTGACGCCGGTCGCCGGTGTCGGGCTTCTTGTGGTGCCGCGCCGCGACGATCCGCGAGGCGGCCGTGCTCGGCGACGCCGCGCGCGCGGGCGCCGCCAGGGCGAGCCCCGCCGCGACGCCGAGGCCGGCCAGCGTGGCGACGGCCTTCGGCGCAACGGAACCACGTATGGAGTTGTGAACCACTGTGTGCCCGACCCTTAGTACCAGCCGGTGGACTGGGAGTGCGACCAGGCCCCGCACGGGGTGCTGTACCGGTCCTTGATGTAGCCGAGGCCCCACTTGATCTGGGTGGTGGCGTTGTTCTGCCAGTCGGGCCCGGCGCTGGCCATCTTCGAGCCCGGCTTCGCCTGCGGGATGCCGTACGCCCCGGACGGGTTGGCGGCGTGCACGTTCCAGCCGCTCTCGCGGTTCCACAGGTTGACCAGGCAACCGAACTGCGAGCTCGGGCTCCAGCCGTAGCCCGGCAGCAGCGAGCGCGCGATGCGCTGCGCCTCGCCCGCCGGCACCGGGTTGCCCGCGCTGGGGGTGCTGGGCTTCGGCTTCGGCGGAGGCGTGCCCTTGGCCAGCAGCCTCGGCCGGACCACCGTGTTACGGGCGGCGCGGGAGGCGCGCTTCTTCAGCTCCTTCTGGCGCCGCTTCTCGGCGTCCGCGCGCTGCGCGTCGGTCAGCGGCGCGGGGGGCGGGGCCTGAGCCTGCACCTGCTGGGTGCTGTTGTGCCGGTCCGAGGAGGAGGAGCCACCGGTCACCGCCCAGGCGACGCCTCCGCCGCCGACCACGGCGACGGCGGCTGCGACCGCGGCGAAGCGGATCAGCCGCTTGTTGCCCGCGGTGGGGCTGCGGCGCGCGCCCTCGAAGTCAGGGGTGAGCGCGGGGTCCGGCCCGGGCCCGCCGTACGGCGGCATGGCCGAGGTGGCCATGGGCTCCGGCTCGTACTCCGGCTGGTACACGGGGATGTCGTGCGCCGTGTTGTCGGCGGGCGTCTCGCCCATGTCGTACGCGGCGGTGGCGTTGCCGTCGGGCGCACCGTGCGCGTAGCCGCTCGGGTCGAAGTCGCCGGTGTCGTACGAGGGCGTCTCGTCGTACCCGCCGTCGTCGTGGGCGGAGGGCGCGCTGAGAGGTGCGCCGGCGACCTTGAGGTCGTCGTGCGGCGTCGGGACCGGGCCGCTGCCGGTCTCCCACGGCACCTGCTGGGGGTCGGCGCCGTCCTGTCGATCGTCTCGTCCGGGTGACCTGAATTGGTCTCCGTACAAGGCGGTCCTTCCGAAGGTCGCACGCGCATGGGCACACGTACGAATGTCCTCACTCCAGGAACCGGCGAGGCCGCGCTCGGCGCGGCCGTTCGGTTCCCTGGGCAGGGCACGCCCTCCATGGCGGCGTACGGCGGGGGTGAACGCCGGGACTGGGGGGCTGTCCCACTGGAGTGCTTACGGCGCCCAAGACTGCACGAAGACGGGGGGTACCCCGCAACCGGAATGACGTGACTGATCTCACGGCGAACCGTGTCACATCAGGAACAGAGCGCTCAATTCACCCGGCTATCAGCGGTTTCCAAGCTTTCTCAGCTACACTGTGACTTTGGTCACATTGCTACCGAAGAACGCTCCGCGACCGCGCAGCGTGACGAGAACCCCCGGCTCCCGAAGGTGCCGGGGGTCCCCAGGGGAAGAGGCTCAGACGCCGACGTCGCCGAGCGTGTCGGTCACCAGGGCGGCGATCGGCGAGCGTTCGGACCTGGTCAGGGTGACGTGTGCGAACAGCGGGTGGCCCTTGAGCTTCTCGACCACCGCCACGACGCCGTCATGTCGTCCGACCCGCAGGTTGTCACGCTGTGCGATGTCGTGGGTGAGCACGACGCGCGAGCCGGCGCCGATCCGCGACAGCACGGTGAGCAGCACCCCGCGTTCGAGGGACTGCGCCTCGTCGACGATCACGAACGAGTCGTGCAGCGAGCGGCCGCGGATGTGGGTCAGCGGGAGCACCTCGAGCATGCCGCGGTCGAGGACCTCCTCGATGACCTCCGGGGTGGTGATGGCCGAGAGCGTGTCGTACACCGCCTGGCCCCACGGCGACATCTTCTCGTTCTCGGTGCCGGGCAGGTAACCGAGTTCCTGGCCGCCGACGGCGTACAACGGGCGGAAGACCACGACCTTGCGGTGCTGCCGGCGTTCGAGCACGGCGTCCAGGCCGGCGCACAGGGCCAGCGCGGACTTGCCCGTGCCGGCCCGGCCGCCGAGCGAGACGATGCCGATGTCCTCGTCGGTCAGCAGGTCGAGCGCGACGCGCTGCTCCGCCGACCGGCCGTGGAGGCCGAAGACCTCACGGTCGCCGCGGACCAGGCGTACGGACTTGTCGGGCATGACCCGGCCGAGGGCGGAGCCTCCGCCGGAGAGCAGCCGCAGGCCGGTGTGGCAGAGCAGGTCGCGCGCCTCGTCCAGGTCCACCTGGCCCTCGTCGTACAGGCGCTCGAGCCGGTCGGCGGTCACCTCGAGTTCGGCCATGCCGGTGTGCCCGGTCTCGATCACCTTCTCGGCGCGGTACTCCTCCGCCGTCAGGCCGACGGAGGCCGCCTTGACCCGCAGCGGAAGGTCCTTGGACACGAGAACGACGTCGTGCCCCTCCTGGGACAGCGACAGCGACACCGAGAGGATGCGCGTGTCGTTGTCGCCGAGCCGGAATCCGGCCGGCAGCACGGAGGGGTCACTGTGGTTGAGCTCGACCCGGACCGTTCCACCCTCGTCGCCGATGGGCAGAGGTTCGTCGAGCCGGCCGTGCGCGAGCCGGAGGTCGTCGAGCGTCCGCAGCGCGGCACGGGCGAAGTAGCCCAGCTCCGGGTGGTGACGCTTGGCCTCGAGCTCGGTGATCACGACGATCGGGAGTACGACCTCGTGCTCGGCGAACCGGGTCAGCGCTCCCGGGTCGGCCAGCAGGACACTGGTGTCGAGGACGTACGTGCGCCGGGTGGCGGCTGATCTGGCCACTCGTTCTCCTTCGGGCGCCTGCCCAGGCGGACCGCCTGAGGAGGCGTCCTTTCCTCGGGGGGACCTGTTTCGACGCTAGAGCCGCCACCCCACCCGAGAACAGAGGCAAGCCGATAAGTAACCCGGACGTAACCGGGGATTCGGCCTGGCCTCCCAGATGGTTCAGGAGCCGTAGCGGCGATGTCTCGCGGCGTAGGCGCGGATCGCCCGCAGGAAGTCGACCTTGCGGAAGTCAGGCCAGAAGGCCTCGCAGAAGTAGAACTCCGAGTGGGCGCTCTGCCAGAGCATGAAGCCGGAAAGGCGCTGCTCTCCCGACGTACGGATGACGAGATCCGGGTCGGGCTGGCCACGGGTGTAGAGATGCTCGGCAATGTGCTCGACGTCGAGGACCTCGGCCAGTTCCTCGATGCTGGTGCCCCTGCTCGCTTGTTCGTGCAGGAGTGAGCGCACCGCATCAGCGATCTCACGCCTACCTCCATACCCAACTGCGACGTTCACAATCAGGCCGGGGGCATCGGATGTGCTTTCTTCAGCATGTTTCAGGACACGGGCCGTCTTGTCGGGGAGCAGGTCGAGCGCTCCGACCGGCTTGACGCGCCACCCCTGCGCGGCGAGGTCCTCGACGGTGTTCTCGATGATCTGCAGGAGGGGCTCCAGCTCGGCGGCGGGCCGGCCGAGGTTGTCGGTGGACAGCAGCCACAGCGTGACCACCTCCACGCCCGTCTCCTGCGACCACTGGAGCAGCTCGGAGATCTTGTCGGCGCCGCGCTGGTGGCCGGTGTTGATGTCGGCGATGCCCATCGAGCGGGCCCACCGGCGGTTGCCGTCGAGGATGACACCGATGTGGCGCGGGTTCGCGTGGGGGTTCAGCCTCGCCTCAAGCCGTCGTTCGTACAGCTTGTAGACAAGGTCCCGCAGGCTCATGAGCCGCACCTACTCCCAGTTCCGCGCCATGGTGTGAGCAGTCAATTATCGCGCTCAGCTCCGCATGCGGGGCCCGTACGGATGAACTGCCGGAAAACCCCCAGGTGTCCGCCAGGGGCGCCTGAGCCCCACCAGACGCGCTGAGAGGCACCCTCAACAGGTGAGGATGCCTCTTCGGCGCTGCCGTGCCCGCAGGGCCTCTCAGGCCCGCTGAGGCCTCAGCGGATGGACTTCAGGATCGCCTCATCGAGGCCGCGGAACGACGCCAGGTACTCCCGCCGTTCGGCCTTCATCCGCTCCACCATCGCGTGGTACTCGTCGAGCCGGTCCTGCCGCTCGTACAGCCGCCGGGGCTGGAGGATCTCCATGTCGTCGATGCCCGGCAGGGAGGAGGCGACCTCGTAGCCGAAGTCGGGGTCCTGCTCCCACTCGATGGTGTCCTCGACGATGGCCTGCACGATCGCCGACGAGTGCGGGATCTTGACCTTCTTGCTCCGGTCGTCGCCCTCACCGCCGCCGACGCGGCCGGTGTTGAGGACGAACACCTTCATCTCGTGGCCGTCGAGCAGTTCGAGCATGCGGTTGCCCATGTCGGCCATGTCGCGCGGGAAGAACGGGTTGGTGCCGGGCACGCGGAGGAACTTGCCCTCCTCGTCCTTGCCGCCGGCGCTGGTGCCCGTGGTCTCGCCGAGCATGAAGTACGCCGCGGCCTGCGCGCGGTCGAGGCGCGCGACGCCCGGGACGATGTTCTCGTTGCGGTTGAGGATCAGCAGGAACTCGGCGGGCTCCACCTGGTCGGCCGGCCACGGGTCGACGTACTTGAACGGCCAGGTCGTACGCCCGTTCTTGGTGTACGACGTGTCGAAGAAGTCGACCTTCCCGTTCTCGTCGACGGAGACGTTCTCCAGGTAGGCGTCCGGCTTGGTGGTCGCGTGGTAGATCGTCGGCTCGAACTCCGGGTCGAGGCCGAAGGTCTTGGCGAAGCAGCCGTTCTCGGTGGTGTAAACCCGTCCCTGGGGCATCAGCGCGATGAAGTCGTCCTGGACCGGTTTACTGCCGAGCTGGGTGGTGAAAGTCGTCGTGGTCTTGCCGGTGCCGGAGAGACCGACGATCAACACCGTCTTGTTCTCGCCGCCCACCGGAATGACCTTGCAGCCCGCGTGCAAAGAAAGGCCGCCACGCTTGTAGACGATGTTGTTCCACATTCGCAGGCCGCCTTTTTTGGACTCACCGAAGTAGTCCGAATTGAAGACGCGCGTGATGTTGGAATTCAGGTCGACGGCGATGAGGCGGTCGTTCGGGTAGCCCTCCATCGGCAGGTTCGGCGTGTAGACGACCGTCGTGTGCGGGTCCCACGTCGCCGGGTCGTAGTCCTCCCCGACCGGGTAGTAAAGCTGCTTCTGCATTCCCGCGATGTTGGCGTTCGAGGCCTCGATGACGAGGCGCGCCCGGGTGCGGAACTCCGGGTCGCTGCCGATGTAGCCGTCGACGACGACCACGTCCTGCCGGGCGAGGTAGTCCTCCTGCACGGCCGCGACGCGCTCGTACTCGGCCCGCGTGATGGTCTGCTTGGTGGTGTTGGTCGAGTCCTCGGCGATGAAGGTCGACTTCGCGCTCCGGCTGTCGACCCTCGCCTTCACCACGACGTTGGCGAACTCCGTGACCGACGAGTTGGGCATCTTCTCGGTGAGTTCACGTAGTCGCTCCGGGCCGGGGTTCCACTCGACGGAACTGGCCTTGACTTCGTACGCCACGATCGCTCCTTCAAGCCGGTACGCCCCTCGGCTGAATGACCAGGGGTTTTTCCGAGTGTACCCGGAGGAACGATTTATAACATGAGTGGGGCTGGTTTAGCGAGAACGCTTTCGAGCCATTGGTTTAGACCTTTGGCATAGACCTTTGGATTAGACCTATGGAGTAGACCTCTTTCGCGATTCTCTTTGTTTCTGATGTGTTGCCGGTGCGTTTTACCGGCTTCACACCTGCGGACCGGCGGCGCGCGCCCGCTCGACGTGCTGCAGGGCGTCGCGGAGCTCGGCCAGCCAGTCGTCGGCGTTCTTGCCGACCAGGCGCACGCACCACGCCAGGGCGTCGCTGCGGCTGCGTGCCACGCCCGCGTCCACGAGGGTGTCCAGCACTCTGCGCTCCGACTGGCGCAGCCGCGTCATCACCGGAACGGACAGCTGGGTGAACATCGTCGTCTCGTCCCCGCACTGGACGCCCCAGGAGACCTTGCGACCGAACCGGTGCTCGGCCTCGCGGGCGATGTCGACCCGGCGTTCACGCGTGTCCTCGCGGAAGCGCTGCACATGCCCGGCGATGACGCCGGAGCGCTCCGCCTCGGACGCGCCCTCGGCCGCCTTCGGCTCGGCCAGCCGGCCGATCACGCTGATCTCCTCGCGGTCCAGCACGACCTCGGGAGCGCCCTCGAACCAGCCGTCCGGAAGCCGCCCCGTGAACCACCCGCGCAGCTTCTCCAGCCCGTCATTCGTAGTCATGTAATCATGATTACACACTAACGCCGTACCGGCCAAGCAAAGCCTTCATTGCCACTCGCCGAACGTAGGCCGCGCACGACGCCGCCGGCCTTCGGGCCGTCGGTGTGCTGTTCATGGCCCCGCAGCACTTCGGGAACGTCCTCGGCACCGAGGCGTCGGTGCGGGGCTACGACCTGGTTGGGCTCCGCCTCCCGTCAGCGGGGCACCACCGCCGCGTGGACGAGACGGGCCTACCGGCGGACGCGCCAGACGACGTCGGCGGCGGCCTCAAGGTGGCCGCCTCGGTGCTCGCGGTGGTGGCGGTCGCTCAGGCGCCGCCGGCCTTGCGGGCGGCGAGTTGCGGGTTGACCCGGATGGCGCCCCAGAAGTTGGTCATGTAGACCGTCTGGATCTGCACGTCCGTGCCGGTGTGCGGCGCGACGACCATCTTGTTGTTGCCGAGGTAGATGGCGATGTGCGAAACGCCGTTGAAGGTCGGGTCGTTCTTCCAGGTGAGCAGGTCGCCCGGCTGCGCCTGGCTGTAGGGCAGCCGCCAGCCGGTGAACGCCTGGATGTCGGCGGTGCGCGGCATCCGGATGCCGGCCTTGGCGAAGGCGTACTGCACGAGCCCGGAGCAGTCGTAGCCGCCCTCCGCGTCGGACTCGCCGCCCCAGACGTACGGCATGCCGATCTTCGACTCGGCCGCGCGGATCACCGTGTTGACCTCGGGCGCGGTCAGGACCTTGCCGTTCGGCGAGCTGCCCGGCGCGCTCGTGCCGTCGTACCGCGACTCCAGTGCCGCGGTCTTCACCCCGTGCGGCAGCACCTTGGCGAGCGCCTTGCGCAGCTTCGCGACGTCGGTGTGCGGCGCGCTGACGAGCAGCGCGTTGCCGGACGGCATGCCGATGGAGCGGGCGGTGGCGTGCGAGACGACCGCGTCGACCTGGCCGATGCCCATCGTGGCGTACGCGCCGACGCGTACCGCGGTCTTGTGGTCGGTGCCGCCGATCTGGGTCCAGGAGGCGAGCGGGACGCCGCCGTCCTTACCCATCGTGAAGGAGACGGCGACGTCGCCGCCGGAGATGTTGCGCCACAGCGCGTCGGACTTGGCGCTGGCCTCGGGCGTGTACGCGCGGAAGGTCGAGGGTTCGACGCCCATCACGCCGACGCGCTTGCCGGCGACGAACGCGCGGGCCGCGTCGACCACCTCGACGGCCTTGACGCCCTTCACATGCCGGACCGCCTCGACGTTCGCCGCGGGGATGGTCTGGTCGGAGGCGACGAGGACGTGCGGGATGATCTCCTTCCGCAGCGCGGAGACGGCGCCGGGCGTGTAGCCCGCGGGGTCGGTCGCGGCGACGAGACGCTCACCGCTCGTTCCCACCGGGGTACCGCTCTGGTCACGCGCGACGACGACCGCGATGTCCGCGGCGACCGTGGTGACGAGAGTGACGCCAATGACCGTCGGCAGCATGCGGCGGCGGCTCGGCCAGCGCACAGCACCCCTCCTCATCCCCGCTGTGTCGTACGACTATGGCCCACCGGGCAACGGTCGTCTACCCGTGCACCGTGTGGACCACTCGTCTTCGCCTGGCCGCATCATGCGTACAGGCGCCCGCCATTGAGGTAACACTGCGATAACTGAAAGATCAAGACCGTTCGGCGCCGATGTTGACAGAAATTCCAATGAGCGGCCTTTCGGCGCGTACGCACGGTCAGTAAGCGAATGTCCGCAGTGACCGAATCAGCCTGTCGTCAGTTCTTTCTGAAGCGCGGCGGTCTCGGTGACCGGCATCCGGCAGGTGAACTCCCGGCACACGTACGCCGCGGGGCGTCCGTCGACGGGCGTGCGGCCCTCCATGAGCGGGACGCCGTCGCCGGTCGCCACGACGGCGGGCACCGGGCTCAGCAGCGCCGTACGGTGCAGCTCGCGGGTGCGCGGGTCGTCCGCCGGGCCGGCGATGGCCACCTCCAGCGGGCCGGCGAGCAGCGCCTCCACGACGGCCAGGCCCCAGCCGGCGAACCGCGCGTGCCGCTCGGCGAGCGGCACCACCGGGGCGAGCGCGGCGGCGGCCGCGTCGCGGTGCCGCGCCGAGCCGGTGAGCGCCGCGTACGACAGCAGCGCCCCGGCGGCGGCGAACTGCCCGGACGGCGTCGCGTTGTCGGTCGGGTCCTGCGGGCGCTTCCAGAGGCGCTCGGCGTCGTCGGCGGTGTCGAAGAACCCGCCCTGGCCGTCGGCGAACCGGTCGAGCACGACGTCGAGCAGTTCGCCCGCGAACGCCGCGTGCGCCGCGTCGCCGGTCACGCCGTACAGCGCGATGAGTCCCTCGGCCAGGTCGGCGTAGTCCTCCAGCACGCCGACGTTGTCACCGGCCCGGCCCTCGCGTGAGGTGCGCCGCAGCCGCCCGTCGCGCCAGTGGACGTCGCGCAGCAGCCGCGCGGCCTCGATCGCGGCCTCGACCAGGTCGGGCCGGTCGAAGTACGCCCCGCACTCGGCGAGCGCCGCGATCGCCAGGCCGTTCCAGGCGGCCACGACCTTGTCGTCCCGTCCCGGCGGGACGCGCCGCGCACGGGCCGCCAGCAGCGCCGCGCGCACCCGCGCGTACCGCTCGCGGTCTTCGGGCGGGCGCGGAAGCTGCAGGACCGAGCTGCCGTGCTCGAAGGTGCCGGTGACCTCGAACAGCTCCACGGCGTACGCGCCGTCGTCGGCGCCGAGGACCTCGGTGAGCTGCTCGGGCGTCCAGACGTAGTAGGCGCCCTCCTCGTGCCGGCCCTCCGGTGTCTCGCTGTCGGCGTCGAGGGCGCTGGCGAGCCCGCCCTGCGCGGTCCGCAGGTCGGCCAGCATCCAGTCGCAGGTCTCCAGGGCGATCCGCCGGCCCTCCTCGGCGCCGGTGAGCCGCCACCAGTGCGCGTAGACGCGGGCGAGCAACGCGTTGTCGTAGAGCATCTTCTCGAAGTGCGGCACGACCCAGGCGGCGTCCACGGAGTAGCGCGCGAAGCCGCCGCCGAGCTGGTCGTAGATGCCGCCGCGCGCCATCGCCGTGAGCGTGGCGTCCGCCATCTCCAGGGCCGTCTCCAGCCCCTCGCCGCCCCGCGCGGCGCGGCGCAGCAGGAACTCCAGCACCATCGACGGCGGGAACTTCGGCGACGTGCCGAACCCGCCGCGTACCCGGTCGTACCCCTCCGCGAGCCCGCGCACGGCGGCGGCCGGCACCTCCTCCGACGGGGCGGCGCCGCCCCCGAGCCCGGTCGCGCCGGTCAGCGCGCCGACGACCTTCTGCCCCTGCGCGAGGACCTCGTCGCGCCGGTCGCGCCACGTCTGGGAGACCGCCTGGAGGAGCTGCTGGAAGTGCGCGCGGGGGAAGTAGGTGCCGCAGTAGAACGGCTCGCCCGACGGCGTCATGAACACGGTCATCGGCCAGCCGCCCTGGCCCGTCATCGCCTGGGTGGCCTCCATGTAGACGGCGTCGACGTCGGGGCGCTCCTCGCGGTCCACCTTGACGCTGACGAACAGGTCGTTCATCATCCGCGCCGTCGCCGGGTCCTCGAACGACTCGTGGGCCATGACGTGGCACCAGTGACAGGCGCTGTAGCCGACCGAGAGCAGGATCGGGACGTCCCTGCGCCGGGCCTCCTCGAAGGCGTCATCGCCCCAGGGGAACCAGTGCACGGGGTTGTCGGCGTGCTGCAGCAGGTACGGGCTGGTGGCGTCCTTCAGCCGGTTCATCGGGTCTCCGGAATCTGGCCGGGTGCGCTGGTGCCGTGCTCGGGCCCTCGTCGCGGCGGCCCACGGTTCCACCGTAGTGGGCCGCGAAAGCCGGTCCGGCGGGACATCTT
This sequence comes from Actinoallomurus sp. CA-142502, assembly GCF_050936355.1. NCBI lineage: Bacteria > Bacillati > Actinomycetota > Actinomycetes > Streptosporangiales > Thermomonosporaceae > Actinoallomurus > Actinoallomurus sp. CA-142502. The sequence continues at coordinate 2,561,556 of NZ_JBNJMY010000001.1, read as the reverse complement.
CGGCAATTGCGCAGCGCGATTTCAGCGTATGGCCCGGCCAAGCGAACTAACCTATGCAGAGGAGTCATCATGGGCGGAGTGTGCATAGTGGATCTGATTTCGGTCTCGGCGCTGGTCTCGCTCTTGTCGAAGATCTTCAACAGCACCACGGAAAAGGGCGGCGAGCAGTTGTGGCAGTCGCTGACCTCGGTCGTGCGGCGACTCTTCGGCCGCAACACCACATCCGTCGAGGCGGTGAAGCGCCTGGGCGAGCGGCCGGGTGACCCGGACGCGATCCGCGCCCTCGCGAAGGCGCTCGTCGACGACGCCGGCCGCGATCCGCAGGCCGCCGCCCAGCTGCGCCACTGGGTGCTCGCCGCCGAACGGACCATCGCCGCGGACGGCGCGGTGAGCGGCGAGGTAAGCGGCAACGTCGCCTTCTGAGCGTCCGCCACCCTGGCGTTGCGGAACCTTTCAGGTTCGTCGGAGGCAGGCTCCAGGATGGTGGGCCACCATCCGGCAGCATGCGAATCCTCCAGGGTGGAGTGCTGCTGGCGACGGGCGCCGCACTGCTCCTCACCGCGGCCTGCGGATCCTCCTCGGGCGACAAGGCGGCGGCCTCGCCTTCCGGATCGGCGTCCTCGGGCGGCTTCGCCGCGTACGCCGCCTGCCTGAAACAGCACGGCGTGAACGTCCCGACCGCACGCCCGTCGGGCCGTCCGTCCGGAGGCGGCGGTGGTTTCTTCGGCGGCGGCGACCAGCAGGCGGTCCAGGCCTGCCGGTCACTGGCCCCGCAGGGCGGCCGCTTCGGCGGACAGGGCATGCAGGAACTGCAGGCGTACCGCAGCTGCCTGTCCGACCACGGAGTGAAGCTGCCCACCCCGACACCGGGCGCCCGGCGCACACCCGGAGCCCAGCGCACCCCCGGCGCCCGCCGCTCCCCGGGCGCGGGCTTCCTCGGCGGCCTCAACACGGCGGACCCGAAGGTCGCCAAGGCGGTCAAGACCTGCAAGCCGCTGCTCCCGACGTTCTCCCCGCGTCCGTCACCGAGCTGACCCAGATCCCCGCGCGGGCCCTCCTCCCCCGCGCGGGTCTCTCCGGCCGCGCGGGTTCCCTCCCCCGCGCGGCTCCCCGCTGTACGGACCCTGGTTGTCCACAAGCCGTGGATCGCTCTTCCGCTGCTTTCCCGAGCTTGGGACGATGAAATTGGGATGGCCCCCCGGGAGGGAGGGGTCCGCTACGGGGCCCACCCGACGGCCGGGGGGCGGAGCCGGCGTCAAGGGGCCGCCGCGCGGTGGGTTCGGCGGCTCGGTGGGCGTAGTGACCAGGACACGACGGTCAGGGCCGTCATGGCGGTGAGCGGTGCCAGCTCCCCGAGCGCGTACCCGGTGGCCAGGTGGGACACGATGGCCCCGCTGTAGGTGAACAGGACGCCCGCGTAGGCCCACTCCTTCAGCAACGCGTACCCCGGCGCGAGCAGGGCCGCGGCGCCCAGCATCTTCCAGCAGCCCAGCAGCACCAGGAAATAGGGCGGATAGCCCAGGTGCGTCACGAGGTCGCGGACGTACGGGATGCGGGCGACGTCCCACAGGCCGCCGACTCCCAGTTCGGCCGTGACCAGGGCGGTGGCCGACCAGTACGCGAGCGCCCGCGGGCGCGTGAGCCCGGACCGGCCGAGCCCCCGCGCTACAGCAGTATCACTACATGTAGCTTTACTACTCATACTGCCGACGGTAGCTTTGCTACGTATGAGTGCGCAAGCGTTGAAGGGCCATCTGGACGGCATGCTGCTCGCCGCGCTGGAGGACGGTCCCCGCCACGGATACGCGGTCATGGAGATCCTGCGCGCGGGCAGCGACGGCCGGTTCGACCTGCCCACCGGCACGATCTATCCGGCCCTGCGCCGTCTCGAACGCGCCGGGCACGTCCGCGCGCAGTGGTCCGAGGAAGGCGGGCGACGCCGGCGGGTGTACGAGCTCACGCCCAGCGGCCGCCGGACGCTCGACGACGAACGTCATGCCTGGCAGGAGTTCTCCTCCGCCGTCACCGCCCTGCTCGGGCCGCATCGGCGGCCGGTGACGTCGTGACCGGTCCCGGCGCCGTCGACGAGGTCATCGGGACCTACCTGGCCGAGATCGCCGCCCGGCTGACCGGCCCCGCCAGGGCGCGCCGCGACATCCTCGCCGAGCTGGAAGCCGGTCTCGCCGACGCGTCCGACGCCCACCGAGCCGCCGGGCTGAGTGCCGTCCAGGCCGCCCGCGCCGCCGTCGCGGAGTTCGGCGGGCCCGAGCGGGTCGCCGAGGGATTCCACGCCGAACTGGCCGCCGCCCAGGCTCGCCGGGTCGTGCTGCCCCTGGTGACGGCCGGCCCGTTGATCGGCGGCCTGTGGACGGTCACCGCCATGGGCGGCAGGACCGTTCCGCCCTGGCAGTGGGCCGGTACCCCCGCCGAGGCCCGGCCGGTCATCCTCCTCGCCGTGCTCGCCCTCGCGGCCGCTATCGCCGGCACCCTTTTCACGATGGCCACCACCGGCCGGTTCGTCGGCCGGTTGCCCGGCCGTCCCCTGGTCACCGCGGCGATCGCCGCCGGCGGTACGGCCCCGATCGACCTCACCCTGCTCGCCCTGTTCGCCGTGCAGGTCGCCGCCGCGCCGAGCCGTTTCGCCGTGTTCCCGGCGGCGACGGCCGCGGCCGCCAGCCTCATCCGCCTCGCCTACGCGGGCCGCGCGGTCCGAACCTGCCTCGCGACGCGGGCCCTCAGCCGCCCTGGACACTCGTAGCCGTCACCGCACCATCCCGGCCCGCCGAGCACCGGACGACGACCGGCACGCCGCCCCCGAGCGTCTTGACCGCCACCACACCCGCCTCGCCGCACCGACGGTCAACCCGCCCTGGACGCTCCCGGCCGTCACCCCACCATCCCGGCCCGCCGAACACTGAACGATGACGGACCTACACGCCGACCCCAAGAACCTTGACCGTCGCCTGCACCTGCCTCGCCGCGCCGACGGTCAACCCGCCCTGGACGCTCCCGGCCATCACCCCACCATCCCGGCCCGTCGAGCACCGGACGACGACCTGCGCACCGACCTCGGACACCTGGACCGCCGCCCACGCCCACCGCGGTCCGGGCCTGCCTCGCGGCGTCGGCGGTCAGCCGCCCTGGACGCTCGTGGCCGTGACCGTACCGTCCTGGCCCGCGGAGCCCTGGACGGTGATCTTGGAGCCGGCCCTGAGGGCCTTGGCCGTCGCCTTCTTGGCGACGGTGATCTTCGTGGAGCCGGTCGTCTTCACGCGGACGATTCCGTTCGGGGTCTGGACGTAGATGGTGTCGCCGTCGACGAGTTTCACCGTGCCCGACGTGCCGCTGCCCGCCGTCGGCGTACCGCCGTTCTGACCGCCCGGCTGGCCGCCGTTCTGGCCGCCGTTCTGACCGCCGAAGCCTCCGAAGCCGCCGAAACCACCGCCCGGCTGGCCCCGGGTACCGCCCTGCCCGGTGCCTCGCCGGAGCTGGCCGAGCACGGCCGCCGGGTCGGATGAGTTCTTGGCGCCCCAGTGGCGGTCGGCCTGTACGCCGCCGACGAAGCCGCCCACCAGTAGGACGCCCGCGACGAGCAGGACGGTGGCCGACGGCGGCCGGCGTCTCGGCCGTTCGTCGGCCTTGAGCTCCTCTGCCAGGTCGCCCTCGAACGGCGGGGTGTTCAGCAGATCCTCGGGTGGCACATCGAGGTCCTCAGGTGGCGCGTCGTTCGTCTTGCGCCGGGTTCCAGTCACGGTTGCTCCCTATTCGTGGCGGAGGGCTTCGATGGGCCGGAGCTTGGCCGCGCGGTTGGCGGGATAGCTGCCGAAGAACAGGCCGATCGCGACGGAGACCCCGAGGGCCAGCACGATCGAGCTGGGGACGATGACCGGCTTGACCCCCACCACCTTGAACTCGCTGCCGATCACACCGGCGGCGACGCCGAGCAGCCCGCCCAGGAGGCTGAGCACGGTCGCCTCGACGAGGAACTGGCCGAGGATGGCGCCGCGCGGCGCGCCGATCGCCTTGCGGATGCCGATCTCACGGGTTCGCTCGGTCACCGTGACCAGCATGATGTTGGTGATGCCGATCCCGCCGACGAGCAGGCTGATCGCCGCCACCGCTCCGAGCAGCACGGTGAACGTCTTGCTGCTACTGCTGATCGCCGACTGCAGTGTCGCCTGGTTCATGATCTGGAAGTCCGCCGTGTTGCTGCCGGTGATGCCGTGCCGCTGGTTCAGGATGTCGGTGATCTCCGACTGCGCGGCGTCGACGGTCTTGGGCGTCTTGGCCTGCACGACGATCTGGTTCAGCGCGCCGTACCCGGTCAGGCTCTCCTGGACGGCCGGGAGCGGCGCGATCGCCACGTCGTCGGCGTCCTGGAAGCCCGACGACCCCTTGGTCTTCAGCACTCCCACGACGGTGAAGTTCACGCCGTTGACGGTGATCTGCTTGCCGACCGCGTCGACCGTGCCGAACAGGTCCTCGTTCACGGTCTGCCCGATCACGACGACCTTGCGGTCGTTCAGCACGTCGTCGTTGGTGAAGTAGGTGCCGCGGTCGATCGGGTCGTTGGACGCCTCGAAGTACGTCGGGTAGGTGCCGACGAACTGCTGGATCGCGTGGCTGGTCCCCGCGTACGCGGCGTTCGCCGAGGAGGCGTTGACCACCGGCGAGACGCTCTTGACCGACGGGGCCGCCGACGCGTCGGCCATCGCCCGCGCGTCGTCGACGGTCAGGTCGTGCGCCTGGGTACGCGGCCCGGTCTGCTGCTGCGCCCCGGCACCGGGGGCACCGCCGCCGCCGAACGCGCGGGCGAACCCACCGCCGCCCCCGCGCGCGCCGGCGCCGCCACGCGACGTCGAGGGTGTGACGGTCAGCGTGTTCGTGCCGAGCCGTTCGATGTTCTGCTGCACCTGCTTGGACGAGCCGTTGCCGACCGCCACGAGCAGGATCACCGCGCCGACGCCGATCAGGATGCCGAGCGTCGTCAGGCCGCTGCGAAGCTTGTTCGCCGCCAGGCCGCGGAACGCGAACGTGAGTACTTCGCGTGTCATTGGTCGCTCACCGCTCCTCACTCGCTGCGCGGAGGGCTCGTACCTCGCCCGCCACTTCGCTCGCTGCGTCGGATTCGCTCCCGCTCATCGCAGCCCCACCAACCCGGGCGGCGGCTCGTCCACGTGCGTTGTGCGCCGGTCGTCGACGATCAGGCCGTCGACGAGGCGGATCACCCGCTTGGCGTGGCGTGCCACGTCGTCCTCGTGCGTGATCAGCACGATCGTACGGCCGGCGGCGTTGAGGCCGTCGAGGACCTCCAGCACGTCGGCGGTCGACCGGGTGTCCAGGTTGCCGGTCGGCTCGTCGGCGAGCAGCAGCGCGGGCGCCGTGACGAGGGCCCGCGCGACCGCCACCCGCTGCTGCTGGCCGCCGGACAGCTCGTTCGGCTCGTGGTCGACCCGCTCGCTGAGCCCGACGCGGTCGAGGGCGGCGAGCGCCCGCCGCCTGCGGTCGGCCGCCTTCACCCCGCCGTACGCGAGCGGCAGCTCGACGTTGGCGAGCGCGCTCATCCGCGGAATGAGGTTGAACGACTGGAAGACGAACCCGATCTTGCGGTTGCGCACGATCGCGAGCCGGCGGTCGTCCAGGGTGCCCACGTCCGTGCCGTCCAGCAGGTAGCGACCGGAGCTGGGCACGTCGAGGCAGCCGAGGATGTTCATCAGCGTCGACTTGCCCGAGCCGGACGCGCCCATGATCGCGACATAGTCGCCCTGCTCGACGGCCAGCGACACGCCGCGCAGCGCCTGCACGGCCGTGCCGCCCTCGCCGTACACCTTGGTGACGTCACGGACGTCGAGGACGGTCATCCGCGGGCTCCGCCCCGGACTCCGCCGCCGGCGCCACCGATGCCGCCCGTGCCGGGGAACCGGCCGGTCGGGAAGCCGTTGCCGCCCGTCGTACCGCCGCTGCTGGCGACCAGGACCTGGTCGCCCTCGTTCAGCCCGGACTTGATCTCGGTGCCCTGGTCACCCTGGATCCCGGTCTCCACGACCTTGGTGACCTGCTTGCCGCCGGACATGACCGTGACGGTGCCCCGCCCGCCCGCGGTCCGTACGGCGGCGGTGGGCACGTACAGGACGTTCTGCGCGCTGGCCGTGGTGATCTGGACCGTCGCCGTGGCGCCGATGCGCAGGCCGCTCGGCGGGTCGGTGAGGCTGACGGTCACGCCGTACTGCACGACGTTGTTGGACGTCGTCGAGGTCTGGTCGATCGCGGTGACCTTGCCGGTCGCCCGCGTGCCCTGCATGGCGTCGAAGGTCACCGACGCCTGCTGGCTCTTCTTGATCTTCGAGACGTCGGACTCGGTGAACTCGCCCTTGACGTCCAGCTTCGAGGTGTCGGCGATGGTGATGAACCCGCTGCCGGAGCTGGACGTACTGCTCGACGAGGTGGACGAGGACGCGCCCCCGCCGCCTCCGCCTCCGCTGCTCCCGGAGCTGCTGCTGCTGGAACTGCTGCTCGAACTGCTCGACCCGCTGGAAGAGCCGCCGACCGACCCGTTGACCGCGATGACCGTCCCGCTGAAGGGCGCGGTGAGCTCGGTGCCGTCGAGCGCCCGCAGGGCGCTGTCGTAGGAGGCCTTGGCCTGCACGTAGCTGGAGTAGCCCGAGGGGGTCGAGGTGTCGCCCGCCTCGGCGGCGCTGAGCGCGGCCTTCGCGGACTTCAGGTCGTCCTGCGCGCTCGTGTCGTCGAGCGTCGCGAGGAGTTGCCCCTTCTTCACCTTGTCGCCGACCTGGACTTTGATCGAGTCGACCGTGCCGCTCGTCCCGAAGGAGAGGTCACGGGACTTCGCGCTGGCCACCGAGCCGGAGGCCGAGACCGAGGACACGATGGTGCCGCGGCTCACGCGGACGATGCGGCCGGGCGACGAGGCGCCCGCGTCGTCGTGCAGCGACAGGTAGGCGACGCCGACCCCGACGACGAGAAGAAGAGCCAGAGCGCCGTTGAGCAGCAGGCGCCGGCGACGAAGGAGGGCTTTCACTCGCTACAGCGTCACGGACCCGGCTGGGGTGAACCTGATACCTCCCTGAAAGGTTTCTGCGTGCGGGGAGATGTCGCACGACGGCCGCATATGGACCTTTTACGGTAGATGTCCTGGCCGGTGGCACACCGCCCGAGGCACGTCGCCGCGGCCGGGTGAACCCGGGCAGGGTTCGTTCAGGAAACTCTCAGGCCAGACTCGGGTCACCGTCACCTTGGACCACGAGGATCTCGATCCGTGAACCGGCCGACCCTCCGCGATCTACGCAAACCCCCCTGGCTCGCCGCCGGCGCGGTCGTCGTCCTCGCCAGCGGGCTGGTGGCGGTGGGCGACTCGCCCGCGCGTGCCGTCACGCAGGCGACGGTTCTGCGCGGCGACGTCACGGCGACGGTCGGCGCGGCCGGGAACATCCAGAGCGCCGACACGCGTGACCTGGTGTTCGGCACGTCGGGAACGGTGACGAAGATCGAGGTCTCCCCCGGCGACAAGGTACGGGCCGGAAAGGTCCTCGCGCGCCTCGACGACACCGACGCACGCGCGCAGCTCGAGGCCGCGAAGGCGGCCGTCGCCGCGGCCGATGACACCTACGGCAAGGCACAGCAGGGCATCTGCGGCGGCTCCGGAGGCGGCGCGGGCGGCGGAGGGCAGACGCAGCAGGCCGACTACTCCTCCGGGAACGGACGCCAGGGCTCGGGATCGTCCCGCGGCACGACGTCGCGGCCGTCCTCCCGGCCCACCCGGTCGAAGACGCCGACCCCGACGCCCACACCGACGCGCAGAACGCCGACCCCGACGCCGAAGCCCACTCCCACCCGTACGTCTCCGACGCCGACGCCGACGAAGTCGCGTCCCACGCAGTCCCCCACCCACAGCTCGAAGCCGACCGCACGGCCGAGCCAGAGCCGCGGGAACGGCGGCGGGCGCGCCGGCGCCGGCGCGGGATCCGGCGGAGGCGCCCGCGGCGGCGGGAACGGCGGCGGCTGCCAGGTCAACTCGGTGCAGCTCGCCGCGGCGAGCGTCACCCAGGCCGAGGTCAAGGAACGCGAGGCGGAACGCACGCTCGCCGCCACCGAGCTCACCGCTCCGATGGACGGCACCGTCCTGTCGGTGGGCGGCACGGTCGGCGGTCAGGTCACCGGCCAGGGCCGCACCGGCTTCATCACCCTCGGCGACCTGGACGACCTGCAGGTCCGCGCGATGTTCCCGCTCGGTGAGGTGAACCAGCTGAAGCTCGGCCAGTCGGCCGAGATCAGCCTCGCGATGAGCGCCGACCGCACCTACCGCGGCACGGTCGCGGGCATCGACCCCGCCGCGACGAGCGACGGCAGCCGGGCGCTGTTCGGCGTGATGGTCTCGTTGGACGACACACCCCCCGCAGGCCTGCGTACGGGCATGAGCGCCACCGTCGAGGTGGTGACCGCCCAGGCGGAGAGCACGCTGTACGTGCCGGCCGGCGCGGTCCACCCGACGTCGAACGGCCAGGCCACGGTCCTGGTCCGCAAGGACGGCCGCACGACGGTCCGCACCGTGCGCACGGGCATCCACAGTGACCGCTACGTCGCCGTCACGTCGGGCCTGAGCGCCGGCGACCACGTCGTCGTACCGTCCGGAACGGACACGGACGGCTTCCCCACCCCCACCTTCCCGGGCGCCTGACCCCATCCCGCGAACGGCCCGAGCCGTGAGCACCGTGTACGGCCGACGATCGCACGGACGCGATGTCGGCGACCTCGCCCGGACCCTGAGCGGCCGAACCGGCCGGGAAGCGGTGGCGGGCGGCGTCGATCTCGCGCCGCCCCCGGTCGCCCGATGTGAAGGAGCATCCCTCCGATGGCCGACCGCCGTCCTGGGAGCGACCGCACGGTGCCGGTCGGCCCCCGGGCGGCGGCGGCCGGGAAGCGGCGACGAGCTCGCACCGCGCCGGAACAGTCGCCCGGTGTAAGGGAGCATCCCCCGTACGGCGGACCCCGGTCATGCGAACGGCCCGGGCCGGTCGGGCCGGCTCGGGCCGTCGGGGGAGGGACCGCGCGGTGCCCCACGGGCGTGCGGGCACCGCGGGTCTCCCGGTCAGGTGCCGCCGTTGGACGTCAGCGTCACGTTCGCCGTGTGCTTCTGGCCGTTGCGCAGATACGTCAGGGAGATCTTGTCGCCCGGGTTGTGCCCGCGGATCGCCGCGGACAGGTCGTCGGCGCCGTCGATCGCCTTGCCGTCCACCTGGGTGACGATGTCGCCTTCCTTCAGACCGGACGAGGCGGCCGGGGTGCCGCTCTGCACGGACGCCACCAGGGCGCCCTGCTGGTCGCCCTCCGCGTCGGACAGCGTCACTCCCAGGTAGGCGTGCGTGGCCTTGCCGGTCTTGATGAGCTGGTCGGCGACCTGCTTGGCCGTGTCGATCGGGATGGCGAAGCCGACGCCGATGTTGCCGTTGCCGTTGCCGGACGTGGCGATCGCGGTGTTGATGCCGATGACCTGGCCGGAGGCGTTCACCAGCGGGCCGCCGGAGTTGCCCGGGTTGATCGCGGCGTCCGTCTGGATGGCGTCGCCGATCGCGGTACCGCCCGAGTTGTTCTGCTGGCCCTGGTTCTGGCCGCCGCCGCCGAACGGGAGGCCCGGCTGCTGCTGTTGTTCGCCGCTCTCGGTGAGCGTACGGTGCAGGGCGCTGACGATGCCGGACGTCACGGAGCCCTCCAGGCCGAGCGGGCTGCCGATCGCCACCACCGGGTCGCCGACCTGCAGCTGGTCGCTGTTGCCGAACGTCACCGGCTTGAGCCCGGACACCCCCGCCGCCTTGATCACCGCGAGGTCGGTCGCCGGGTCGGTGCCGACGATCTGCGCCGAGGCCTTCTTGCCGTCGTTGAACTTCACCGTGATCTGGCCGCCGCCCGAGGCGTCCGCGACCACGTGGTTGTTGGTGAGGATCATGCCGTCGGACCGGATGATGACGCCGGTGCCCTCGTCCTGACCCTGCTGGGTCGTCACGGTGATCGACACGGTGCTCGGCTGCACCGCCTGGGCGATCGCCGCGACGCCGGTGGCCGACTTGCTGGACGCGGGCTTCACGGCGGTCGGGCTGGCGTACGTGGTGCCGCTGCCGCCGACCACCGCCGCCACGGCGCCTCCGGCGAGACCGCCGCCGAGGATCAGCGCCAGGGCGAGACCGCCCGCCGCGACCTTCCGCTTCGCCGTCCACCACGGGTGTCCGCCGGGAGCCTGGCCGTACGCCGGGCCGGGACCGTACCCCTGCTCGCCGAACGCCGCCTGGCCGTAGGGCCGGTCGTGCGGACCGGGCACCTGCTGCCCGGGCGCCGGCTGTCCGTAGGCCTGTCCGCCGTAGCCCGGCTGACCGTACGCCTGCGGGCCCTCCTGCTGGCCGTACGCCTGCTGCTGACCGGAACCGCCGGGCTGCGCTTGCGCCGCGGGCACCGGTCCGGTCTCATCGTCGGCCGGCGTCCGCGGGGCCGGAGGCGGTGGCCAGGCCTGCACGTACGTCGACTGATCCGACGCGGCCGGGGAGGTGCCGGTCTCCCGTTCCGACTCCAGTGGCGCCTCGCCGCGCGGCTCTTCCTCGTGGCCGCCCGCCGGCTGCTCGTGGGTCTCCATCGCTCACTCCCCAAGATCCCTCATCTGGTGATACTCAGAGAATCGCCAACGGGACTGGACTTCCGCTGAGACGCGCCTGAATGTTGCCGCAATAAGGGCTGTGTTAAGACCGCGCGGCTCCTAAAGAGGCGCCGACTCCACCGCGTCGGTCTCGACCGCGTCCGGATCGAGCGGCAGGATGACGCGGAACGTCGCGCCCTCACCGGGCGCGGTCTCCACCGAGACGGTGCCCCCGTGGGCCTCGACCAGCCCGGCGACGATCGCCAGGCCGAGGCCGGTGCCGCCGCGGCTCCGGGCCGGGTCGGCGCGGTAGAACCGCTCGAACACCCGATCGGCCTGTTCGGGCGGCATGCCCGGACCGCTGTCGACGACCTCGAGTACGGCCGCCGGAGAGCCGCCGAGCAGCCCGGACCGTACGACCACCTCGACGGGCGTGCCGGACGGCGTGTGCCGCAGCGCGTTGCTCACCAGGTTGCCGATCACCTGCCGGAGACGCACCTCGTCGCCGGTCACGATGAAGGCCGAACCGCTGCGCACCGACAGCGTGATCTCCCGTGAGCCGTCCACGACGCGCGCGTCGTGGACGGCGTCGGCGGCCAGCGCGAGAAGGTCGACCGGCTTGCGCGCCAGCGGGCGCTGCTGGTCGAGCCGGGCCAGCAGCAGCAGGTCGTCGACCAGGACGCCCATGCGCGCGGCCTCGTCCTCGACCCGGCCGATCAGCCGGTCCAGTTCGTCCGGCGGGACGTCGGAACGCTGCCGGTAGTACTCCGCGAAGCCCCGGATCACCGCCAGCGGCGTCCGCAGCTCGTGGCTGGCGTCGGCGATGAAGCGGCGCATCCGCTCCTCCGACTCGCGGGCGGTCGCCTCCGACTTCGCCTGGGCGCGGAACGCCGTCTCGATCTGGGTCAGCATGCCGTTGAGCGCGTTGCCGAGCCGGCCGACCTCCGTACGCGGGTCGGCGTCGGGCACGCGGCGCGACAGGTCGCCCGCCGCGATGCCCTCGGCGGTGTGCTCGATGTGCACCAGCGGGCGCAGGCTGGCGCGGACGATCGCGATGCCGAGGCCCATGACGAGCACCAGCACGATGCTGCCGACGACGATCTCCACGCCGATGAGACGGCCGGTCGTGCGCGCGACGTCGCGCAGGTCCGCGGCCACGACCACGTAGCCGCCGGCGATGGGCTCGATGTGGACGCGCCAGTGGCCGTCGCCGGACACCGCGCCGACGGTGACGGCCTGCTCGGCGTGCGTCGCCAGCCACACGGCGTCCTGCGGCACGGCGGGATCGGGCACGGAGTCACGCCAGATCGATTTGCCCGAGTCGGCCAGGACCCTGCCGGTCGCGTCGCGTACCTGGACGACGAACTGCCCGGTCACCGGCACCTTCGTCTGGGTCGGTCCGGGCTGGCTGATCACCCGGGCCGTCACGCGGGCGAACCCGGTGAGCTGCCGGTCGGTCTTGTCCAGCAGGTAGCCGCGCATCGCCGAGACGCTCGCCACGCTCACCGCGACCAGCGCCAGGGCGACGAGCGCCAGCGAGGCGGCGATGAGCTTGACCCGCAGCGGGGTCCGCGCCGACAGGCGGGTCAGCCAGGGCGGCATTACTGCTCCGGCGGCAGGCGCAGCACGTAGCCGACTCCGCGCAGGGTGTGGATCAGGCGGGGTCCGAGTTTGTCGAGCTTGCGGCGCAGCACCGAGACGTAGGACTCGACGATCCCGGTGTCGCCGCGGAAGTCGTAGTCCCACACGTGGTCGAGGATCTGCGCCTTGGACAGCACGCGGTTGGCGTTGGTCATGAAGTAGCGCAGCAGCTTGAACTCGGTCGGCGAGAGCTGGATGGGCTTGCCGGCCCGCCACACCTCGTGACTCTCCTCGTCCAGTTCGAGGTCGGCGAAGCTCAGCCGAGGCGGCGCCTCGGCCGGGCCGCCCTGGGCGCGCCGGAGCACGGCGCGGATGCGGGCGATGACCTCTTCGAGGCTGAACGGCTTGGTCACGTAGTCGTCGCCGCCGAGGGTCAGGCCGCGGATCTTGTCCTGGGTGGCGTCTCTCGCGGTGAGGAACAGCACCGGGATGTGCGCCCCGCCGCCGCGCAGCCTGCGGATGACGTCGAAACCGTCCATGTCGGGCAGCATGACGTCGAGCACAATGAGATCGGGGCGGCGCTGCAGGGCCACCTGCACCGCGTCACTGCCACCGGTCGCGGTGACGACCTCGAACCCGGCGTAGCGGAGGCTGCCGGACAGGAGTTCCAGGATGTTGGGCTCGTCCTCGACCACGAGCAGTCGCGCTTCACTCACAGTCCCATCCTGGCCTGCGGAGTTGAGTACTACCTGAACGTGCCCTGACGAAGGACTGGAGGAACACGTTTCGGCTCCTGGGCGTTGACCGGCATGCCGGGCGCACAGCCACCAAGGCGACACGCCGGGAGCCTCCGGGCCACACCGACCTGTTCCGGCCGCTATAGATGTACTTTGCACATATATACTTTTGCGCGGGGACAAGGGCTCCCTCGCTCCGGGGGATCGCCGGCGGAGGGGGCCTCATGCTGATCACGGCGTGCACGGGATGAGCCGGCTCGCACCGGCTCCACCGATCTCGGCTCCCGACACGAGGATCCGTCCCCGATGGTGGCGCGAGGTCGCCCTGCTCGGCGCGATGTACCTGCTGTACGACGGAGTGCGCCTGCTCGTCTCCGCCGGCCACGGCGAGGCGTTCGCCAACGCCCATCGCGTGCTGGACCTGGAGCGCACGCTGCGCATCGCGGATGAGACGAGCATCAACCACGCCGTCTCGTCGATCCCGGAGTTCGGCGTGCCGCTGTCCTACGCGTACGCCATGCTGCACTACGTGGTGACGCCGCTGGTGCTGGTGTGGCTGTGGCGCCGCCGGCCCGGCGTCTACCGCGGCGCGCGTACGGCGCTGGTGATCGCGACGCTCATCGGGCTGCTCGGGTTCTGGTTGTTCCCCACCGCCCCGCCGCGCATGCTGCCCGGCTTCGTCGACACGCTCGCCAGGTATCACGACTGGGGCTGGTGGGGCGACGCGGCCAGCGCGCCCCGCGGTCTGGCCGGCCTGACCAACGAGTTCGCGGCGATGCCGTCCCTGCACGTCGGCTGGGCCGCCTGGTGCGGCTGGCAGATCGCGCGCAACACGACCTGGCGCTGGCTGCGAGTGCTCGGCGCCCTCTATCCGGTGTTCATGCTCGTCGTCGTGGTCGGCACCGCCAACCACTACATCGCGGATGCCATCGCCGGCCTGGCGGTGATCGCCGCCGGGGCGCTGCTCGCCCGGCTGCGCGAGCGACGCCGCGTCAGGCGTCCGGCCGATCGCCTCCGGAGGGCGACTCAGCCTTCTTGACGCCGGTGGCCGCCTTGCCGGCCTGGTCACCGGAGTCCCGGCCGGTCTGGCGACGCTCCCACTCGGCCTGGCGCAGGTCGTCCTCGCTCGGGGCCTGGATGCGCGCGATTCGTTTGTTCATCGAGCGGATCAGGAAGAAGAGCGTCACGCCCAGCGCCGCGACGATGAGGAACGCGCCGACCCCAGGCGTCACCTGGTCTTCGTTGACCGCGAGAACCATCATGGCAGGCACACCTTTTCCTGGACCTCGTGAACGCCGGCGAACAGATCGTCCTCCGGCAGCTCGGTGTCCACCAGTGAACGTGCCAAATGGTAGTCCTCGGTCGGCCATGCCTTGCGCCGGAGGTCGGTCGGGCAGGCGAAGAAGGGCCCGTTCGGGTCGATCTGCGTGGCGTGGGCGATCAGCGCCTGGTCGCGTAGGTCGAAGTAGTCCGCGCAGGGCACCTTGGTGGTGATCTCCCACTTCAGCGGCCGGTCCTGCCAGCGCTGGAGCATCTCCTCGTACGGCGACTCGAGGCCGGCGTCGAGCATCGCCTTGTGCTCGGCGAGGTAGCGATCCTGGTGGAAGGTCATGTGGTAGTAGAGCTTGAGCGGCTGCCACGGCGCCCCGGCGCCGGGGTAGCGGTCGGGGTCGCCCGCCGCGTCGAAGGCCTCCACCGAGACCTTGTGGGTCATGATGTGGTCGGGGTGGGGGTAACCGCCGTTCTCGTCGTAGGTCAGGATCACGTGCGGGCGGAACTCCCGTACGGCGCGCACGAGCGGCTCGCTGGCGACCTCGATCGGCTGCAGGCCGAAGCAGCCCTCCGGCAGCGGCGGCAGCGGGTCGCCCTCCGGCAGGCCCGAGTCGACGAAGCCGAGCCACCGCTGGTCGACGCCGAGGATCTCGCGGGCCCTGGCCATCTCCTGCATGCGCACGGCGGCGAGGTCGGCCTTGATCTCCGGGCGGTCCATCGCCGGGTTGAGGATGTCGCCGCGCTCGCCTCCGGTACAGGTCACCACGAGGACCTGAACGCCTTCGGCGGCATAGCGCGCCATGGTCGCCGCGCCCTTGCTGGACTCGTCGTCCGGATGGGCGTGCACGGCCATCAGGCGCAGCGGTTCGCGACACGTCGAGGTCTCGGACAACTCAGGCTCCCCGTGAGCGTAAGGTCGTATTCATCCGATGCGGGACCGGGCGTCCGGCGACCGCACCGCGAAGCATGATTCTCCCTGAGAACAACACCGCCCCGCACGGAGATTCCCATGAGCTCGACCGGCACCACCACCAGGCGTAACGGGGTGGCCTATGCGGTCATCGGGGTGTTCGTCGCGATCTGCGCCGCCGGTTGGGCCATCATCATGGCGCACACGGAGGGGACTCCGGGGATCACGCCGCAGATCGTCTCCTGGCAGGCGGCCGACCGGTCGGTCCGCGTGCATTACCAGATCTCCAAGTCCAAGGGCGACAATGTGCGCTGTGCGCTCATCGCGTACGACACGGCTCACGCGGAAGTGGGGCGAATGGAGGTGACCGTGCCGACCGGCACGGGTGACGTCGATCGCCGCCAGCAGCTTCCGACGAGGTCCCGTGCGACCGCGGTTGACGTCCAGGGGTGCCGTACAGGTTAATACCGGCTCTCCCCTGGGGAACAAACAAGAGCGTCATAACGACACAAAGCTCTCTTGCGCTGGCTACTTCACGTTTGAATGCCGGTAGCCTTGAGAGTTCTACGGCCGCACTTCACGTGGATGAGGAGTACCCGTGACCGAGACCCGCGATGCCAACGTCACCTGGCTTACCCAGGAGGCGTACGACCGGCTCAAGCACGAGCTGGACTACCTCACGGGCGAAGGCCGGATCGAGATCGCCGCAAAGATCGAGGCCGCCCGCGAGGAAGGTGACCTCCGCGAGAACGGCGGTTACCACGCGGCAAAGGAAGAGCAGGGCAAGCAGGAGGGCCGCGTCCTCCAGCTTCAGCAGATCCTGCAGAACGCGCGCGTCGGCGAGGCGCCGCGTGCGGAGGGCGTGGTCGGTCCCGGAATGACGGTGACCATCCAGTTCGTGGGCGACGACGAGGAGGTCACGTTCCTGCTGGCCTCGCGTGAGGAGAGCGGCGCCCCGATCGACGTCTACTCCCCCAAGTCGCCCCTCGGCGCCGCCATCAACGGCAAGAAGGTCGGCGAGAAGGCCAAGTACACGCTGCCCAACGGCAAGAGCATGTCCGTCGAGATCCTCGACGCCACGCCCTACGGCGGCTCCTGAGCCTTAGGGCCTGTCTCACTGACGTACGGCCGCGTGCACCAGCGGCAGGGTCCGCTGGTGCACGGGGGTCGCCAACGCGATCACGGTCGACGTCCGGTGCACGCCTTCCACATCGACGATCAGGTCGATGACCCGTTGCAGGTCCTGGTTCCCGCGTCCGACGATGCGGCACAGCATGTCGCCCCCACCGGTGATCGTGTGCACCTCGATCACCTCCGGGATGGCGGCCAGCCGTGCCGCGACGGAGTCGTGCCCGCCCGCCTGCCGGATCTCCAGCGTCACGAACGCGGTGACCTGGTAGCCGAGGGCGGCCGGGTCGACCTCGGGGCCGAAGCCCCGGATCACGCCGCGCTGCTGTAGCCGGTCCAGGCGTGCCTGCACGGTGCCGCGCGCGACGCTGAGCCGGCGCGAGCACTCCAGCACGCCGATGCGCGGCTCGTCGGCCAGCAGCGCGATCAGCCGCGCGTCGAGTTCGTCGATCATGGCGTTCCTCGCTGTAGGCAGCCTGTACAGATTTTCGAGTGTCCTCGGGATCAGGGTGTACAGGTTGCTCAGCTATTTCAAGTGCTCTTGCGCAACCTGTGGACGGGATCGACATTGAGGGGGTCGAGCTGTCGTTCACCCGTCGCGTGAGGAGCACCATGACGACCGCAGCCAACGAACACGTTCCGGCCGACGCGCGCGAGGCGGACGCCTTCCCGGTCAGGGGCATGGACGCCGTCGTGTTCGCCGTGGGCAACGCCAAGCAGGCGGCGCACTACTACTCCACCGCGTTCGGCATGCGCTGCGTGGCGTACAAGGGGCCGGAGACGGGCAGCCGGGACGAGACCGCGTACGTCCTGGAGTCGGGCGGCGCGCGGTTCGTGCTCAAGGGCGCCGTGCACGCCGGCACCGACCTGGGCCGCCACGTCGCCGAGCACGGTGACGGAGCGATCGACCTGGCCATCGAGGTGCCGGACGCGACCGCGGCGTACGAGCACGCCGTCGCCCAGGGCGCGACCGGGCTGGACAAGCCGCACGTGCTGGAGGACGAGCACGGCCGGGTCGTGATCGCCGCCATCGCCACGTACGGCGAGACCCGCCACTCCCTCGTCGAGCGGGGCGACTACTCCGGCCCGTACCTGCCCGGGTACGTCGCCGCCGACCCGATCGTGGCCCCCGGCGACCGGCGCTTCTTCCAGGCGATCGACCACTGCGTGGGCAATGTCGAGCTCGGCCGGATGGACGAGTGGGTGGGCTTCTACAAGCGCGTCATGGGCTTCACGAACATGAAGGAGTTCATCGGCGACGACATCGCCACGGAGTACTCCGCGCTGATGTCCAAGGTCGTCGCGGACGGCCGCGGCAAGGTCAAGTTCCCGCTCAACGAGCCGGCGATCGCGAAGAAGAAGTCGCAGATCGACGAGTACCTGGAGTTCTACGGCGGTCCGGGCATGCAGCACATCGCCCTGGCGACGAACGACATCCTCTACTCCGTCGACGCGATGCGCGCCGCCGGCCTGGAGTTCCTCACCACGCCCGACTCCTACTACGAGGACGAGGAGCTGCGGAGCCGCATCGGCGAGGTGCGCGTGCCGATCGAGGAGCTGCAGAAGCGCGGCATCCTGGTCGACCGCGACGAGGACGGCTACCTGCTGCAGATCTTCACCAAGCCGGTACAGGACCGCCCGACGGTCTTCTTCGAACTGATCGAGCGGCACGGGTCGCTCGGCTTCGGCAAGGGCAACTTCAAGGCCCTGTTCGAGGCGATCGAGCGCGAGCAGGAACGCCGCGGCAACCTCTGACCGCTTCCGCGGCGGATCGTGTCCCGCCCGGTCCGGGCGTCGTCAGCGGACGACGTCCGGCCGCATGGCCTTGAGAAAGACCTCGACGAGGGCGTCGGCGTATTCGGGGGTGAGCGGGCCGGAGCGGAGCAGCCAGCGCTGGTAGAGAGGTGCGTACAGCAGCTCCAGCGCCAGGTCGAGGTCGGCGTCCGCGGCGAGTTGCCCGGCCCGTTGCGCGCTGCGCAGCCGGGCCTTCTTGGCCTCGTCCACCGGACCGCCCAGCTTCTCGCGATACTGGGCGGCCAACGCGGGGTCGTTGACGATCTCGGCGTTGAGCGCGCGGATCGGCCCCTCGAACGCGGGGTCGGCGAACTCCGCCACCGTCGCCCGCATCACCACCTTGAGATCGGCCTCCAGGTCGCCGGTGTCGGGCAGAGCCACGCCCTGTCCCGGTCCGGACTCGCTCAGCGCCAGGAAGGCGTCGAAGATCACAGCGCCCTTGGAGGGCCACCAGCGGTAGATGGTCTGCTTTCCCACGCCGGCCCGGGCCGCGATGCCCTCGATGGTCAGCTTGGCGTACCCCATCTCGGCGATCAGCTCGCGGGCGGCGGTGAGGATGGCCTGCCGGGAGCGCTCGCTGCGGCGGGCGGGGTTGGGCGGCTTGACCATGACCCGGATCGTACCACTCTATGAGACGAGACGTTCCGTCTTGACATCTTGCCGAGGCGAGACGTATCGTCTTGCCTCGTTACGGAGAACCAGACAGGAGGGGGTGAAGTCCATGAACCGTGTGTGGTTCATCACGGGCGCGTCGCGCGGTCTGGGCCGGGCGTTCGCGGAGGCGGCGCTGGAGGCGGGCGACCGGGTCGTCGGGGCCGCGCGGAACGTCGAGCCGCTCGCCGACCTCGCCGGGAAATACCCCGACCGGCTGGTACGGCTGCCCCTGGATGTCAGCGACCGCGCGGCCGTGTTCGCGACCGTGGACCGGGCGGCGGCGGCCTTCGGCAGGCTCGACATCGTGGTCAACAATGCCGGCGGCATGCTGCTGGGCATGGTGGAGGAGGCGACGGAAGAACAGATCAGGGCCCACTTCGACGTCAACCTCTTCGGCGCGGTCTGGGTCACCCAGGCTGTGCTCCCGCATCTGCGCGCCCAGGGCGGCGGGCGCATCCTGCAGGTCACGACGATGGGCACCGGCGGCGGTTTTCCGATGGTCGGCCTGTACGCGGCCGGCAAGTCGGCCCTCGACTCGGTCTCCGAGGCCGTGGCGATGGAGGCCGAGCAGTTCGGCGTCAAGCTCACCATCGTCCAGATGGGCGACTACGACACCGGCCTGTTCACCACGGGCACCACGGCGACGACGCCCGACCCGCACTACCAGGAACTGCGCGACAAGATGATCGAGATGTGGGGCGAGGACGCCGGTCCCTCCCCGAGCACGGCCGCCCCCGTGATCATGGAGCTGGTCGACCTGCCGGAGCCGCCCCGGCGGCTCATCGTCGGCGGCGCGTCCTTCGACATGGTGCAGCAAAGCCTTCAGGCCCGCACGGCGCAGTACCGCGAGTGGGAGCACCTCAGCCGCATGGCGCCCGGCTGACGTGACCGCAGGACGAGCGTCGTGGCGGCGAGGATCACCGCCGTGGCCCTGAGGACGTCGCATTCCCGGCCAGGACCGTGACTTCGCCGCTGGCCGGGAAAGACGCCCGTTTTGAGCTGGGTGGGATGACGCCCGCAATGCCCGTTCCGTACGTCCGAAGCCCCGGCTGCACCCTCCCGATTTGGCGTTTGGGCCGCTGACCAGCCACTCTGTATCGATGAAAGCCCGCCGGACCGCCGCGAGCGTCCTCCTGCCCCTGGCCCTGACGGCCTGTACGGCAGGCAGCGCCCGTGTCCCCGCGCAGCAGGCCGCGCACGCGGCGCCCGGCGCCGCGAGCGCCGGCGACTCCGTGGTGCCCGGCAGCGGCAACGGCGGCTACGACGTCCAGCACTACGACCTCGACCTGAAGATCACCCCGCAGGCGCATCCGGCGATCGCCGGCACCACGACGATCACCGCGACCGCCACTCAGGCGCTGAGCCGGTTCGATCTCGACCTCACCGGGCTCGACGTCACCAAGGTCACGGTCGGCGGGGTGTCCGCGACGCACAGCCGAGTGCCCGGCAAGCTGGTCGTCACTCCCCCGAAGCCGATCGCCCGGGGCGGCTCGTTCACGGTGGCCGTCACCTACTCCGGCAACCCGAAGGCGGTCGACGACCACCTGCTCGGCAAGTACGGCTGGATCCGTACCGGCGATGGCGTGTTCACCGGCGACGAGCCCGACGGGGCGCACAGCTGGTTCCCGAGCAACGACCACCCGAGGGACAAGGCGACGTTCGGGTTCCGCGTCACCGTGCCGCGCGGGCTGACCGCGGTGGCCAACGGCGAGCTCGCCGGCACCACCGAGTCCGGTGACGCGGTCACCTACACCTGGCGCGAACGCGATCCGATGGCGACCTACCTCGCGATGGTCGACGTCGGCCGGTTCAAGGTCCGCCAAGGACGCACGCCGGGCGGGGTTCCGGTCTACGTCGCCGTCGACTCCTCCATCGACCAGGCCGGCCTGGACTCCCTGTACGACAACACGGTGAAGGTCACCGACGCCTGGGCCAAGCTCTTCGGCCCGTACCCCTTCACCTCGACGGGTGGGGTGGTCGACGACGCGCCGGTGCAGTTCGCCCTGGAGACCCAGACCAGGCCGGAGTACATCGCGGGCATGGCCGCGCTGCCCACCGTGGTCGCGCACGAGCTGTCCCACCAGTGGTTCGGCGACAGCGTCTCGGTGACGCGGTGGGGCGACATGTGGCTCAACGAGGGGTTCGCGACGTACGCCGAGTGGATGTGGGGTGAGCGGGAGAACCCCGCCGACACGGTCCAGAGCCAGTTCGACAGCCGGTACTCCCAGACGCGCGGCTCCGACCTGTGGAACATCCCGCCGGCCGCGCCCGGCCGCACCGCGCTGTTCGGCCGTTCGGTCTACGACCGCGGTGCGATGGCGCTGCACGCGTTGCGCAAGAAGGTCGGTGACCAGCGGTTCTTCGCGATCCTGCGTGCCTGGACCGCCGAGCACCGGCACGGCAACGCCACGACCGCGCAGTTCACGGCGCTCGCCCAGCGGGTCTCCGGCATGGACCTGCGCCATCTGTTCCAGGTGTGGCTGTACGACAGAGGGCGCCCCGTGAACTGGTAGCCGGACGGAACGCCGCACCGACGCGGATCTTGCAGCGAAGCATTCGGCCGAGCATGCTTCCCCTTGCATGTTCAGGCGCGCATGCGCCTTGATGACGGGAGAGTTCGCATGGCGAGGACCACCTCGCGAGCGCTGTCGATCGCCGCCGCACTGGCGACGATCGGTCTGCTCGCTCCCACGGCGACCGCGTACGCCGGTCACCGTGCCTTCACGCCGGGCCTGCCCGGCGCCGGCGACCGTTACTTCCCCGACATGGGGAACGGCGGCTACGACGCCCAGCACTACTCTCTCGGCCTGAAGTACGACCCGGGCACCAAGGCCATCGACGCCACCGCGAGGATCACCGCCCGGGCCACCCAGAACCTGTCGCGGTTCGACTTCGACTTCTCCGGCCCGCTGAAGATCAGCAAGCTCACCGTCGACGGGCGGACCGCCTCCTACACCCGCTCCGGCGCCCAGGAGCTGGTGATCACGCCGGCGCGCGGCGTGCCGCAGGGCAAGGTCTTCACCGTCGACGTCGCGTACTCCGGCGTGCCGCAGTCGATCAACGACCCGGCGCTCGGCCTGTCCGGCTGGATCGCCACCCACGACGGCGCGGTCGCGCTGTCACAGCCGTTCGGGTCGGCGACCTGGTACCCGGTCAACGACACGACCCACGACAAGGCGACGTACGACTTCACCGTCACGGTGCCGAAGGGCCTGAAGGTGCTGGCCAACGGCGACCCCGCGGGCGAGCACACGCAGGGCGCGAACACCACCTTCCGCTGGATCGACCGCCAGCCCACCGCGAGCGAGCTCGTGCTGATGGCGATCGGCCACTTCGACGTCCGTGACACGCGCACCGCGACCGGCCTGCGGAACATCACGGCCGTCGACCCGGCCTCGGTGCCGGCCGGTAACAAGACGGCGGCCGACGACTTCAACAAGGCGACCGCCGACGTCATCGACTGGGAACAGAAGATCTACGGGCGCTTCCCGTTCTCCACGACCGGCGGCATCAGCGTGCTCGCGCCGAACGTCGGCTACTCCCTGGAGACCCAGACCCGGCCGGTGTACGCCCGGCGCACCGCCGGCGCCCTGCCGTCGGCCACCCTTCTCTCTCACGAGCTCGGCCACCAGTGGTTCGGCGACTCGGTGACCCCGTACGTCTGGCAGCACATCTGGCTGAACGAGGGCTTCGCGACCTACACCGAGTGGCTCTACGACGAGCAGCACGGCGGCGAGACGGCGCAGCAGCACTTCGACGACGCCTACAAGTCCGCCTCCACCGACTGGAACGGGAAGGTGGCCGACCCGGGCCGCGACCACATCTTCGACGACCTGGTGTACACCCGGGCGGCGATGACCCTGCACCAGCTGCGCCTGGCGATCGGTGACACGGCGTTCTTCGCCCTGGTCAAGGCGTGGCCGGCCCAGCACCGGTACGGCAACGACACGACCGCGGAGTTCACCGCCTTCGCCCAGCGGTACACCCACAAGGACCTGCGCCCGCTGTTCCAGGCGTGGCTGTACACCGCGGGCAAGCCCGCGCTGTAGGCGTTCCGGCCGAACGTCCCCGGGCCCGCGCGGGCCCGGGGACGTTCGTCTTTTCCGGTCGCGACATCAGCGGGCGTGGTCGGGGGAAGACTGAGGGTGACCACCACTGGGGATGGGTTTGGGGGGACTCATGGCCACATGCGAAGTCTGCGGGAACGACTACGGCATGTCGTTCGAGGTGCACGCGCAGGGCGCGGTGCACGTCTTCGACTCGTTCGAGTGCGCGATCCAGCGCATGGCCCCGATCTGCGAGCACTGCCAGTGCCGCATCGTGGGCCACGGCGTCGAGGCGGGTGACCGCTTCTTCTGCTGCGCCCACTGCGCCCGCGAGTCGGGCGTCCGCGAACTGGTCGACCACGCCTAGGGACGGCGACGCCCGCCTCGGTTGGGGCGGAACGCTGTTCGGCGGCGATCTTCGTCCGCTCCGGCCGGGTCACCGCGCCTCGGCGGTGAGCAGGAACGCCGCCGGTGCCAGCGCGCACGCGGCGGCGGCCCAGGCGAGCGCCGCGTAGCCGCCCGCCGACAGGACCGGTGTGGACACGAGGCTCGCCACCGCCGCGACGCCCCACACCGTAGCGTCCACCGCGCCCTCGACTCCGGCTCGCGCCGGTTCGGGCAAATCCCGGGCGAGGCGGCTGCTGCCACCGACGAAGCAGAGGTTCCAGCCGTAGCCGAGCAGGAACAGCGCTCCGGCACGTACGGACGTGCCGCCGGTGGACGTGATCGCGGCCAGCACCGACGCGAGGACCAGGACACCCAGCCCGCCACCCATCGCGGGCCGGGGGCCGGTCCGGTCGATCAGCCATCCGGTGACCGGCGAGAACGCGAACATGCCCAGCGTGTGCGCGGACAGCGCCAGCCCCACGGCGTCGAGCCCCTCACCGTGCATGTGCATCTCCAGAGGGGTCGCCGTCATCACCGCGACCATGACGACCTGCGCGGTGACCATCACCGCCAGTGCGGTGCGCGCCCCGGCGCCCCGGGCCACCTCCCGGAGTCGCACGGACGTCACGTCGTACCCCGCGCGACCTGCCCGGCCCGCCAGGGCCAGGCGGGCGACGCCGGCGGCGATCAGGGTCGCCGCGGCGGCGACGGCGTAGGGGCCGGTCAGAGCGGTGTGGCCGAGCGAGGACGTGACATCGCTCGCCGGGCCGATCAGCAGTGGCCCGATCACCGCGCCGATCGCGCCGGCCCACACCACCGAGCCGATCGCGAAGCCACGGCGTTCCGGCGGATAGAGCTCGGCGGCCGCGTACCGCGACAGCTGCGCGCCCGCGTTGCCCAGACCGAGCAGGAGCAGCCCGGCGCTCAGCGCGAGGACGTTCCCGGAGGTCACCGCGCCGGCCGACACCACACCCCCGAGCGCCGCCGCCAGGTAGCCGCAGGTCAGACCGGCCCTCCGGCCGTGACGGCCCATCATCCAGGTCAGAGCCAGCGCGCCGACGCCGGTGCCGATGATGCCCGCGGTGTTCGGCACCGCGCCCCACCGCGCGCCGAGGCGGTCGCCGGCGACGATCGTGGCGACGGCACTGGCGATGGCCATCGCGGCGTTCATCAGCGCGGCCCCGGAGAAGAGGGCCGCCACCATACGTGTACGGATCATGCGTTGACGGTAGAAAAGCCGAGCCGCCCGATGAATGGGTGATCAACGGAGATCGGGACGGACGGCCTCTTGTCCGAAAGGAGATTCGGCGCGAGAGTTTCCGGATGGACAGACCGCTCGATCAGACCGACTGGCGCATCCTCGGCGAGCTGCAACGTGACGGCCGCCTGTCGTACAACCGGCTCGCCCGCCTGGTGAACCTCTCCGCCCCCGCGGTCGCCGAGCGCGTCCGGCGGCTGGAGGAGGCCGGAGTCATCACCGGGTACGGCGCGCGCGTCGACGCGGCCAAGGCCGGACTGCCGCTGACGGCATTCGTCCAGCTGCGCTGCGCACTCGGCAGTTGCCTGCTCAAGACCACGACGGCCGAGGAGTTCCCGGAGGTCACCGAGATACACAAGCTGAGCGGCACCGCCTGTTCGATGCTCCGCGTCCGGGTCGCGTCCATGCAGCACCTGGAGGGACTGCTCGAACGCCTCGGCTCACACGGCGAGATGAACTCCCACATCGTCCTGTCGACCCAGTACGAGGGCCGCCCCGTCGAGCCGCCCCCGGCCCAGGCACGCCCGGTCACCGAGCAGAGCGGCTGGGCCGTATGACCGCGTGAGTTCCTGAACGGACCGGTTCAGGCGGGACGATCACGCTACGTTCGTCGAATGTCCATCCTGTCTCGTCGTCACTTTCTCATCGGGGGAACGGCGGCCGTGGCCGCCGTGGGAGGTGCCTATCCACTGGTGCAGGCGGACATTCTTCCGGGGCGTTATCGGCTGGCGCCCTATCTCGGAAAATGCGGGTCGATGCCGAAGCTTCCCAAAGTGACGCCCGGGCCCGTTCGCGAGTTGCCTTTCTCCGCGAATGGGCGGACGACGTCGGCCATGGTCGGTTTTCCGCCCGGCGGGGCGAAACACCTGCCGGTGGTGGTGATGCTGCACGGCTCGAACGGGGACGCCCGGACGCCCTTCGACCTCTATGGCGTCCAGTACCACCTCGCCGCCGCCGTCCAGAGCGGCGTCCCTCCGTTCGCCATGGCCGCCATCGACGACTGGGCCGACGTCACCGGCGATCCGTCGCCCGTGATCACCGAGTCCCTGGTGCCCTTCCTGCACGACCAGGGACTCTCCACCGGACGTATCGGGCTGCTCGGCTGGTCGATCGGCGGCCGCGGCGTGCTGAGCCTCGCGTCGGCGCTGGGGCCTGATCGCGTCGCCGTGGTGGCGGCGACCTCACCCGCGATCTCGCATGATGACGCCGTCGCGTTCTCCAGGTCGGTCGCGCGTATTCCGGTCTCGGTGACCTGCGGCCGGGACGACGCGCTCTCGATCCCGGCCAAGACCCTGCTGGACCGGCTCCGCCTCGCCAAGACCGCCGAGGTCACCGGCGGCATCTACGCCGGGTGCCACGACGCGGTGTTCCGCCGCCGCATGCTTCCAGCGCAGATCGCCTTCCTGGGCCGGCACCTCGTCTGAGCGGACCCACCGTCCGGACGACTCCCCGACGGCCTGACAGCCCGCTTCAATGGAAGCTCAGGGTGTAGCCCTCTTTGCGGAGGCGGCCGAGCACCTCGTCGCAGTGTTCCGGACCCCGGGTCTCCAGGTGCAGCAGCACCTCGGCCTCGTCGACGTTGAGCCGGGCGGCCACCCGCTCGTGCACGACGTCGAGGACGTTGACCTCCATCTCGGCCAGCTCGGACAGCAGGTCCACCAGCGCGCCCGGGTGGTCGCGCAGCCGGGCGCGGAACACCAGGTAGCGTCCGGCCGACGCCAGCCCGTGACGGAGCACCTTCGACAGCAGCAGCGGGTCGATGTTGCCGCCGGACAGGACCGTGACGACGGGGGCCTCGAACTCCTGCGGCCGGTCCAGCAACGCGGCGACGCCCACCGCGCCGGCCGGCTCGACGACCTGCTTGGACCGTTCGAGGCAGTTGACCATCGCCGCGGACAGCGACTCCTCCGAGACCGTCACCACCGAGTCGACGAGCTTGGAGACCAGCTCGAAGGTGAGGTCGCCGGGACGGCCGACGGAGATCCCGTCGGCCATCGTCGAGGCCGGTTCGACCATGACGGGGCGTCCGGCGGCGAGCGAGGGCGGGAAGGCCGCGGCGCGCTCGGCCTGCACGCCGACCACGTGGACGTCCGGGCGTACCGCCTTGACCGCGGCGGCGATCCCGGAGATCAGCCCGCCGCCCCCGACGCCCACGAGGATGGTGCGGACGTCGGGACACTGTTCGAGGATCTCCAGGCCGAGCGTGCCCTGGCCCGCGACGACGTCGGGGTGGTCGAACGGGTGGATGAAGACCGCGCCGGTCTCCTCGGCGTAGGCGTTCGCGGCGGCGAGGCACGCGTCCACGCCGGGGCGCTCGAACACGACCTCGGCACCGTACGCGCGGGTGGCCACGACCTTGGGCAGCGGGGCGCCGGCCGGCATGAAGACGACCGCCTTGCTGCCGAGCAGTTTGGCGGCGAGCGCGACACCCTGGGCGTGGTTGCCGGCGCTCGCCGCGACGACGCCCCGCGACCGTTCCTCGTCGGTGAGACGCGCGATGCGCACGTACGCGCCGCGGGTCTTGAAGGACCCGGCGCGCTGGAGGTTCTCACACTTGAGGTGGACGGGGCCGCCGATCTTCGCGGACAGTGACCGGGACTCGAGGATCGGCGTGGTGACGGCGACGTCCCGCAGCAGTTCGCGGGCCGCGCGGATGTCATCGATGCCGACGGCGGCACTCATGAGCAGAGTTAACCACGACCGGCACCGCTCACCGCGCGGCAGGACGCGCCCGCGGCGGATCTCACCGCCTCTCGTAGGGACTGGGCACCGGGAAGTAGGCGTCGAGGAACCAGCTCATGAGCTGGAGCTGCCGCGCCTGCGTCACGGCGTCGGAGTCGGTGTCGTTCAGGCAGAACACGTCGAACCGCCGCAGCGACAGCATCCGGCGCAGCCGGTACGGGGTCTCGCGGGCGGCCAGGTCGGTGTAGGAGTAGTTGATGTGCCCCGGCGCGGCGCGCCCGGTCAGGAACGCGTAGTAGTGGTGCAGCGATGACGGGATCGCGATGTCGTCGGGGTGGCGGAACTGGTGCCGTGCCGTCTCGGCGGCCTCCTTGGCGAACCGCGCCTCGATCTCGGCGAGCACGCTGCGCCGCAGCGCGTACGGGACGTGCTTCATCTTCTGGGTGACCACCGGCCCGAAGGCCTCCTCGATCAGCCGCCGGTTGTTCTTGCCTGCGGCCAGCACCGGCAGGTCCGCCACGGACCGGTCGCCGAGTGCCACCTGCGCCTTGGAGGTGAAGAACCGGCTGACGCCGTTGGCCTGGAAGAACTGCGCGGGCCGCACCGGGCGGCCGAGGAAGAAGTCGTCGTTGAAGTACAGGAAGTGCTCGGCCAGCCCCTCGATGTGGTGGAGCTGCGACTCGATCGCGTGCGAGTTGAACGTCGGCAGGACGCCCCGGTCGTCGAAGATGTCGCGGTGGTCGACCACCGTCACCTTCGGGTGGTCGGCGTCCAGCCAGGGCGGCACCTGACCGTCCGTCACGATCCAGATGTGGCGGACCCACGGCGCGTAGGCCGCGACGCCGCGCAGGGAGTACCGCAGTTCGTCGCGGCTGATGTAGCGGGCGTCGTTGGCCGCCTGCCGGTTGAGCCGGGCGACGCCGACCGCCTCGAGCGCCGCGTCGCGCCGGGCCCGCCACGCCTCGTCCGCGCCGTCGACCCAGGTGTAGACGACGTCGATGGGGAAGGCCACGTCGTCCACCAGCCGGGCGGTGAACTCCGGTCGCGTCGGATAGTCCCCGTACGGCTCGCCGTACGGGGACAGGGTGGTCAGGCACGCCTCGGGTACGCCCACCGTGCGCCCGTCCGCCGGGACGCGTTCGGCGACGCGGTTGGGCCGCGGCGCGACCAGGTCGTCCTCCTCACGGGTCCAGAACTCCACCGTGCAGCCGTGCTCCTCGCCGAGCACGAGGCGTCCATCCGGGGTGCTGTAGTAGCGGACGATCCGCAGGACCGGCGCACCGGCGACGCTTCGCCACGCCCGGCCGCCGAACCGGTGGCGGTCGCCGTCGCCGACGTACGCTCCGGCCTCCGCGCAGGCGGCGGCCAGCGCACGGATCGCGCGCCCGCGGTCGGCGTCCGCCACGCCGACGGCCGACTGGCGGTCGTCGAGCGGGCGCAGGCAGAAGTACGGCACGCCGGCCGCGGTCAGGCCGGCGCACACCAGGTCGAGCGTCTCCCGGCGGGCGAACGTCGGCGTGAGGCCGGCGCGGATCTCGGCGAGCCGCACCCGGCCGCGGGCGCGAGCGAGTCCTCGCCCGGCCGGGGCCACCAGCCGCCGGTGGCGCAGGTGGTACCACAGCATCATGCGGCGGTCCGCGAGCCGGCGCAGCGGACCGCCCGCGGAGGCCTTCAGGAGGAACCGGTTGCGCACCTCCGGCGACACCCACCGGGCGACGCGCGACCGCAGCGCCCGCGGCATGAGTTTCCGGTAGAGGCGCAGCAGCCAGAACGACTCCGTGCTGGTCGGCGCGAGCACGATCCGGTTCGGTGTGACGGTGTGCCGGTCGACGTCCGGCCGTTCCCCCACCGGTTCACTGTCGTACGGCGTCCGTACGGCATCCTGCATGTGTCAGTCCCAAATGTGAACTGGCGCGACTGGCTTGCGGGGGTTAGCCAGAGTTCGCCATAGGTTTTCCGCTTATTGGTGGGACCGTTACCTCACGTCACCGGTTTACTCGCCGGCAAAGTCCGTGGAAAATTCATGCCGGCCGTCAGCGATAGGTCAGCCGCGGGTCCAGTAGCGCTCGCCGCCGAAGACGAACGCCGCCGCGCCGACCAGACCCGCCATCTGCCCCAGCGCCGCCGGGACGACCCGCACCTCACGGGCGAAGTCCATGCGGGCGTGGGCGCGGAAGGTGTCCTCCAGGGGACGGAACAGCAGCGGCCCCGCCTGCGACAGGCCTCCCCCGACCGCGACGACGTCCAGGTCGCACAGGTGGGTGGCCGAGGCGATCGCCACGCCCAGCGCCCAGCCCGCGCGGTTCATCGCACGGACGGCGATCGGATGGCCGCGCGCGGCGTCGTGGGCGAGTTCCTTGCCGGTCTCGCCGGTCCAGCCCTGTTCGCGCGCCCAGGCCGACAGCGCGGGGCCGCGGGCGATCGCCTCCAGGCAGCCTCGCCCGCCGCACTCGCAGGGCGGGCCGTCCGGGTCGACGATCACGTGCCCGATGTGCCCGGCGTTGCCGCTCGCGCCGTCGACGAGCCGGTCGCCCAGGATGAGACCGCCGCCCACCCCGGTGGACACGACCATGCCGAGGACGTTGCGCCGGCCGCGTCCGGCGCCGCGCCAGTGCTCGCCGACGGTGAACGCGACGGCGTCGTTGTGCACCCGGACCGGCAGGCCGGGGAAGCGGTCGACGAGCCGCTCGCGCAGCGGGAAGCCGCGCCACGCGGGCATGTTGAGCGGGGAGACCTTTCCCGACGGCCACCCCATCGGACCACCGCAGCCCACCCCGACGCCGGCGAGCCGCTTGGCCGGCAGCTTCTCGATCAGGGCCAGGAGCGTGCGCCACAGGCCCTCGGCGTCGACGTGGGGCGGTTGGGGCGTGACGATGCGCTCGTACGCGCCGACCCGTCCTCCGGGTTCGACGAGCGCGGCGGCCATCTTGGTGCCACCGATGTCGATCGCGAGAACCGAGGCGTCCACCGGTGCGCCGCCGCCGTCTTCCATTTTCCGCCGCTCCCCTAGCCGAGCCCGTACCGCTCCTTCGAGGTCACGACCCGGCCGGCGGTCCCGTCGATCTGCGGATCAAACGCATCATGGGGTCCCCGCCTCGGGGCCGAAGGCCAGGATCGAGGCGCTGAACCCGTGCACGTGGTTGTGGCCCGAGACCGGCCCGATCTCGCCGGCGGCGAAGAACCCGCCGATCCCCGACGTGCCGAGCATGCTGCGCAGCAGCCGCACGTCGTGGTCGGAGTTGGGGAACATCGCGCGGCCCCGGCCCGTGCAGGAGAACAGCAGCGCCCCCTCGACCGGCGCGAGGCCGAGATCGCCGAGCATGAGGGTGAGGTCCTCGTCGGCCGCGCCCGCGTCGCGCACCTGGAAGCGCACCGTACGGCCGATATCGATGACATCGCCGGTGGCGAGGGCCCCGGCGTCGGGGTCGGCGCCGATCACGCCGCGGACCAGGAAGTCGCCGCGCTCGTGCTGTTCGGCGTACTCGTCCATCGCGATGCCGATCAGCAGCCCGCCCTCGATCATGGAGCGTTCTTTCTCCGGCAGTTCGGACACGACCTCTTCGAGTTTGGTCAGCGCGGGCGTGCCGGCCAGTTCGTACAGGACGTTGTCCTCGGCTCGGGTGACGGCCATCGGCGGGCCGACCGGCCGGGCGCCCTGGCTGACCAGTGTCGCGGTCATGACCGAACCGCCGAGCAGCACGCCGACCGCGCCCGAGTCGACGATCTCGCCGTCGGCGAAGAGCCGCGCGGTGCCGCGGCCGCCCTGGCCGGTGGCCAGGCCGCCGACGAGCGGCAAGCCCGGCAGGACCTCGCCGGACCGCTCGACGAAGGCGTCCACGGGAAAGGTGTAGGGGTCGGCGAGCAGGACGGCGACGACGTCGTCGTCCCTGGTCTGGGGCATGCCGACCACGGCGAGGCGCTGGGCTCCGTCCGGCTCCTCGCCGGGGAACTTCAGCGTCTCCAGCCGGAACGGCTCGATGCGCGCCTCCGGCAGCCGCGCCGCCCACGCGCTGACCGCGCTGGAGTCCTCGACGCCGTGGTTGCCGCCGATCACGCCGGGAGCGCCGCAGCCGATCACGTTGGGGGTGCCGGCGACCTCCATCGCCCGCCGCGCGGCCCGCTCGACGGCGTCCGGGGCCTGCGCGCACACGAACACGAAGACGAGGTCGGGCGGGCCGTCGAGAGGCAGGCGGGCCTGCGCCACCGCGGAGTCCGCGGCCGCGACAAGGTCGGGCCCGACGGCCAGGCCGTCGCCGAACCGCGCCACTGCGTCTCCCCCTTCAACACGTCCGATTTCTTACGGTCTACCACAATGTGGGGAGGATTCCCGGCCTCGCCACGGTCGTCTCCCCGGCCCCTTCCGGCCCCTCCCTCCAAGGACAGCGAGTTCACCTACCCGGCGTTGACGGCTCTCAACCGCCGTGTCGACGAGAGCCCTCCG
Organism: Actinoallomurus sp. CA-142502; assembly: GCF_050936355.1. NCBI lineage: Bacteria > Bacillati > Actinomycetota > Actinomycetes > Streptosporangiales > Thermomonosporaceae > Actinoallomurus > Actinoallomurus sp. CA-142502. The sequence continues at coordinate 2,530,030 of NZ_JBNJMY010000001.1, read as the reverse complement.
GATGCGCATCCGAAAATCGGGGCATAGTGTCGAACGGAGCACCAGCCCGCGCGGGAGTCCGGCGCGGCGAGCCAAGAGGCGGGGGTGGCGACGTGAGCGCGCCCTTCGGCCGGCCACCAGTGAGATAGCGATAGAGGACAGTGAACACGCGACCGACGACACTTCGTGAGCTCCGCGCCAGTGGTCATGTCCACCGGCCGGTGAAGACCGAGATCCGCGACAACCTCCTTGCCCGCCTCCGTACCGGTGAGCCACGCTTCCCGGGCATCGTCGGGTTCGACGAAACGGTCCTGCCGCACCTCGAACGTGCCCTGATCGCCGGGCACGACCTCGTCCTCCTGGGCGAGCGCGGCCAGGGCAAGTCCCGGCTGATCCGCACGCTCGGCGGCCTTCTGGACGAGTGGACGCCGATCGTCGCGGGCTGCGAGATCAACGATCACCCGTACGCCCCGGTGTGCGTGCGCTGCCGCCGGCTGCTCGACGAGCACGGCGACGACCTGGCGATCGACTGGAAGCACCGTGACGACCGATACGGCGAGAAGCTCGCCACGCCCGACACCAGCGTCGGCGACCTCGTCGGCGACATCGACCCGATCAAGGTGGCCGAGGGCCGTACGCTCGGCGACCCGGAGACCGTCCACTACGGCCTCGTGCCGCGCACCAACCGCGGGATCTTCTGCGTCAACGAGCTGCCCGACCTGGCCGAGCGGATCCAGGTGTCGCTGCTCAACGTGCTGGAGGAGCGCGACGTGCAGATCCGCGGGTACGCCCTGCGGCTGCCGCTCGACGTCCTGCTCGTGGCCAGCGCGAACCCCGAGGACTACACCAACCGCGGCCGCATCATCACGCCGCTGAAGGACCGCTTCGGCGCCGAGATCCGCACCCACTACCCGCTCGACCTGGACGACGAGCTGGTGCTGATCGGCCAGGAGGCCCAGGTCACCGCCGCCGTGCCGATCCACCTGATGGAGGTCATCGCCCGGTTCACCCGGCTCGTACGCGAGTCGCCGGCCGTCGACACCCGCTCCGGCGTGTCGGCGCGGTTCTCCATCGCGGCCACCGAGACCGTCGCCGCCTCGGCGCTGCGGCGCGGCGCCGTCGCGAACGAGGACCAGCCGGTGGCGCGGGTCTGCGACCTGCCGTCGATCGTGCCGACCCTGCTCGGCAAGGTGGAGTTCGAGGTCAGCGAGGAGGGCCGTGAGGAGGAGGTGCTGGCGCACCTGCTGCGCCGCGCCACCGCCGAGGCCTGGCGGCGCATGCTCGGCTCGGCCGACCTGACGGGCCTGCTCGACCGGTTCGACCGCGGCGCCACCGTCGACGCCGGCGAGCTCGTACCGGCCGCGGAGCTGCTGCACCGCATCGGCCCGGTCAACGGCCTGTCGCGGATCCTGGAGGGCCTCGGCATGGAGGGCGAGTCGCCCGGCCACGCGGCGGCGGCGCTGGAGTTCGCGCTCGAAGGGCTCTACCTCATGCGGCGGCTGTCCAAGGACGTCGCGGACGGCACGTCGACGTACCGCACCTGAGTCACGTTTCATCTGGGGAAAGAAGGTCACCGTGTCCGGATACCGGTACGGGTCCTACCACGACGGGCCTGATCCGCTCGCGCCTCCGTACGACATCCGCGAGGCCATCGACGCCATGGGCGACTCCATGCTGGAGGGCACCGGGCCGGCCGAGGCGCTGCGCGAGCTGCTGCGTCGCGGGCTGCCCGGCGACCGCCGGCGGCGCGGCCTGGACGACCTGCTGCGCCAGGTGCGCTCCCGGCGGCAGCAGCTACGCGGCAGCGGGCGGCTCGACGGCACGCTAGAAGAGGCGCGCGCCCTGCTCGACCGGGCGATCGGGCAGGAACGCGCCGCGCTCTTCCCCGACCCGAGCGACGACGCGCGGCTGCGCGAGGCCGAGCTCGACACGCTGCCGCAGGACACCGCGCAGGCCGTACGCCGCCTGTCGCCCTACCAGTGGCGTTCGCCGGAGGCGCGGCAGACCTTCGAGGAGCTGAAGGACCTGCTGCGGCGTGACGTGCTGGACGCGCAGTTCCGCGGCATGAAGCAGGCGATGACCAACCCCGACCCGGCCGCCATGCAACGGGTCAAGGACATGATGTCCGCGCTCAACGACATGCTCGAGAAGGACGCGCGCGGCCGGCACACGCAGGAGGACTTCGACGCCTTCATGCGGGAGTACGGGGAGTTCTTCCCCGACGACCCGCAGAACCTGGAGGAGCTCGTCGACTCCCTCGCCCGGCGCGCCGCCGCGACCGAGCGGCTGCTCGCCTCACTCACACCCGAGCAGCGCGAGGAGCTCGCCTCCCTCATGGCCCAGACGATGGAGGACGCCGGGCTGGCCGACGAGATGGCCCGGCTCGGCTCGGCGCTGCGGCAGCGGCGACCCGACCTCGACTGGACCGGTTCGGAGCGGATGAACGGCGACGACCCGATGTCGATGGGCGACGCCACCACCGCGCTGGAGGAGCTGGCCGACCTCGCCGAGCTGGAGGGCGCGCTGCGGCAGGACTATCCGGGCGCGCGGATGGACGACATCGACGAGGAGGCGGTACGCCGGGCGCTGGGCCGCCAGGCCGTGGACGACCTGGCCGAGCTGCGGCGCATCGAGACCGAGCTCGAACGCCAGGGGTACCTCAAGCGCCGTGGCGGGTCGCTGGACCTGACGCCCAAGGCGGTGCGCCGGCTGGGCGAGACGGCGCTGCGGCGGGTGTTCGCCCAGCTCGAAGCCTCGCGCAAGGGCGACCACGACCAGGTCGACGCGGGCCAGGCGGGCGAGCTGACCGGCGCCAGCCGCCCGTGGCGGTCCGGCGACGAGCAGCCCATCGACGTCATCCGCACGCTGTCGAACGCCCTCCGCCGGGGCGGGGCGGTCGCCGAGGCCCCGCGCCCGCGCGTACGGCTGGAGGTCGACGACTTCGAGGTGCTGGAGACCGAGCGCCGTACGGCGGCGGCGGTGTGCCTGCTGGTCGACCTGTCCTACTCCATGGCCCTGCGCGGCACCTGGGGATCGGCCAAGCAGACCGCCCTCGCCCTGCACACGCTGGTGGCCAGCAAGTACCCGCAGGACGCCGTGCAGATCATCGGCTTCTCCAACTACGCCCGCGAGCTGCACCCGACGGAGCTGGCCGGCCTCGACTGGGACATGGTGCAGGGCACGAACCTCCACCACGCCCTGATGATCGCCGGCCGCCACATCGACAAGCACCCCGAACACGACCCGATCATCCTGGTCATCACCGACGGCGAGCCGACCGCGCACCTGCTCCGCGACGGCCGCTCCGCGTTCGACTGGCCGCCGTCACCGGAGACGCTGGAGCTCACCCTGGCCGAGGTCGACAAGATGACCCGGCGCCGGGCGACGCTCAACATCTTCATGCTGGCCGACGACGAACGGCTGGTCTCGTTCGTCGAGGAGGTCGCCCGCCGCAACGGCGGCCGGGTCTTCGCCCCGACCCCGGAACGCCTGGGCGAGTACGTCGTCCGCGACTACCTCCGCGCACGCCGGGGCGGCCACTGACAGCAACCATCCTCCGGGCGCACGCGTACGGAGGCGGCACCTGCCTCGAGGGATCGTCGTTAGGGAGTCGTGAAGGACAGGAACCGCTTCCGTCGGGTCGGCGGCTACCTCACCGGTGCGCTGATCGCCGTCGGCGTCGCCGCCTCCGGCGGCTTCAGGCCGGGCGGCGTCCCCGTGACGATTCTCGTCTTCTTCGCCGCGGGGGTGGCCGCGCTGGGATATGTGACCTGGCGGCTGGTCACCGGCCGGGACGGACTGTGGCGGCGGGGCCCGACCCGCCGACGCCGTGACAGGCTCGAGCGGCGATCATCCGGCGTTTCACCCACGGATCGCCGACCGCCCTAGCTGTATTGGCCGAGTACTCGTCCGCGACTACCTCCGCGCACGCCGGGGCGGCCGGGGCCGGCCGGGCTCACGATCTCACGACGGGGTCATGGCGCCCTTCACGGCGGCGAGGGCGTCTGCCACGTCCGGGTCGTCGGGGTCCAGGTCGCGGGCGACGTCCAGGTCGGCAAGGGCACGCTCCCACTGGCCGCTGTGCTGATATACGAACGCTCGGTTGAAGCGCAGCAGCGGATTGTCGGGCTGGACCTCGACGGCGTGGCTCAGGTCGGCCAGCGCGATCTCCACGTCTCCGAGATCGTGAGCCACGGCGGCGCGACCGGACAGGGCGGAGACCAGGTCCGGGTCGGCGGCGAGGGCGCGATCGAATGCCGACCTCGCCGCCGGGTAGTCCCCTCGCTCGGCGTGAATCTGGCCGAGCACCGCGTGCAGGTGCGGGGTGTCCGGGTCGTGCGCCAAGCCGGTTGCGGCGTCCCGCTCGGCGGCGTCCAGATCACCGAGTTCGAGATACAGCCCGGCCCGGTTGACACAGGCGTCCACGAAGTCCGGCTGCAGCTCCAGCACGTACGAGAAATCGGCGATCGCACCCTCGACGTCACCCATCTCCGCGCGAAGATCACCCCGGTTGTAAAAGACCTCCGGGAACGGCGAAGACAGCCGAATCGCTTCGGTGTATTCGGCGAGCGACTCCTCGAGGCGCCCGAGCCGTCGCAGTATCCCAGCCTGGTCGAAATGATACTCAGCCCAGTTCGGGTCGATGTCGATGAGCTCGGCGTAACTGTCCACGCTCTCTTCGAGTCGTCCGAGGGAGGCGAGGACCTGGCATCGGTTGTAGCGCAGAATCGTGCGGAAGTGGAGCCACTCATCCGGGGGGAACTCTTCCTGCAACCGAGCGATTCCGTGGTCGAGCAGACTCAACGCCTCTTCGAGATTGCCAAGGTGGAGTTCGATCAGGGCCAGCCCGTTGCGGTACCACACCGTGTTGAACTCGCGTACTTTGCGTTCGGTCATCGTGCCCGCCAAGGCAATGGCCAGATTGATCCAGCCAAGCGCCGCCTGGTGGTCGCGTTGCTCGGGATCGTAATGGCGGGTATAGAGCATCGCCAGGCCGTAGGCCGCCTGTATGTGCACCAATGGCGAGGTACTTCCCCGGCGGGCTTCCTCGTAGGCCAGATGCGCCTCGTCGATTCGGCCGGACGCGGAAAACGCCGCAGCCAATTTGGCGACGAAATGCTTCCACTGTTCTTCGTCGGTTTCGCGGTTGACCAACGCCAGCCCGCGTGCACTCAATTCGGCCATCGCGTGATAACATCCCACGTTCTGGCAGTGCTCCAGCGCATGGCGCAGCGCCGGCACGGCGGCGCCGACCGGATCACTGCCCCGTTCGAGGTGATAGGGAATGGCGCCGAGGAGGAGTGAAAACTCCTCGCGTGCGCCGAGCTCGGTGGCGCAGGCGTCGTGCAGACGCTTTCGTTCCTCGGCGTCGAGGCGTTCATAGGCGATGATCGCCGCCGGATCGTCGTCGATGCAACCGCCGAACACGTAGTCCCGCGCAAGGTCGGAAACGTCGGTAGCCTCGGCGGCGGCATCGATGACCTGATTCGGCCCGTCCAGCCGAATACAGTGGGCCTCGAGGGCGAGTCGGAGCGGCTCCGTGACGGGGCCTGGTGGCTGGACGAGCGGATTGGTTCCCGTGGTCACCACGACCGTCAACAGCTCCGGATCGATGCGCCGGAGCAACACGGCGAGGAATTCCTGGTCGGTGGGATCGGCTTCGTGCGCGTCGTCAACGATCAGGGTGTGCTTGCCGCCGAGGCAACGCAGATAATTGGCGACGAAATCGACCAGACCGTGGGACATCCGCAGTGTCCGCAGCCGAGCATAGAACCGGGTACGTTCGGGCACCGGCGTTCGCGAGGTCAGCGTCTCCCGGGTGGCGGAAACGGTGCCGCGCAGTTCCGGCGCGGTATCGATGATTTCAGTATCGTGCTGCTGCACCAGATCGGGGCACCGGTCCAGCGCATCGGGCACGATCGCGCGCAACAGCGTGCCGACGGCGGTGTAGGGGCCGCGAAGCCGACGATGGGCGTTGACCACGGCGAGCGCGGGCGGCAGGGCAAGCTCCGACCGCGCGGCCACACGATCGCGTTGACGCGGCGCACGAATCCAACGATGTTCGGCCATTTTTCTATCCTTTTATTTATGGGTCGTGGTTTTTCGGCGCCGGTCTCGTCCGGCCAGTAGGACGACCAGCAGGATTTGCGTGAGGTTGAGGCCGACGAACACGGCCGAGTCGAGCAGCTCGCCGGATGTCGCGGCACCGCCGAAGAATCGGCTGAGCACACCGCTGAACAAATGGTATGCCGTCGGCAGAACGGCAACCAGGAAGACTACGATGGTGCCCAGGTACCCGGCGAGCATCAGCCAGGCATACCAGCGGGCCACCCGCTGATCGGTCGGATGCCAGGATGATTCATCCAACGCCGGCCTTCCCAGCGAACGGCGAAAAGCGTTGCGCAGCACACCTTTGGCCACGTCGTGCAGGTCGACGCATCCCAGCGCCGTGGCGAACAGGACGTACAGATCGGTGCGCAGATAAAAATAAAACTGCCATGAAAGGCGAAGCAACGTCGTATAGGCAAGAGCGAGGCACACTCTACCGAAAAGCGCCGGGGTGCCGGTGTCATCGATGGCGACCGAAGCCGACAACGTCAACACGGCCAGCACGACCACATCCGCCAACATTCCCGCCATAATTGGCAGGACCCGCCGCCGGCGCGGGATCATGACCAAGCCATCGAGCGAGGTTTCGAACACGATATATATCAGCCGGCGGCCGATGCTCAGTCGTGACCGAATCCCGCGTCGGCGACCGGCCAACGCATGAAAGGCCTCGTGAATCAGCAGCAACGGGAACTGGCCGAAGAACAGCACCACTTCAACTATCGTGAATGACTTCGTGAAGAATATGTTCCGATAATGCGGCACCAGCTGCGGTGACCGCGCCATGGCAACGACGGCGCCGACCGTGAGAGCGCCATAGCAGACCCATGCGGGAAATGAGAACAATGCCCGGCCGAGGCGTTGCCAGCGTACCGATCGCGTCTCGCCGGACGGAGATTCCGTCGCGGATCGTGCGTCGGAGCGGATGAATCCCAACTCGTCGAGGGTGTCGAGCAGGTCCCCGACGTCGACGCTTTCCCCGTAGGCACCCGAGTACCAGTCAGCCGCCTCGCGCGGAGTCATCCCCTCGGCCAACCGGCGAACGAGCTCGGCACCGTCCTTGGGCAGGACGGCATAGGAGTCGACGTCCAATCGACCTACGGTTACCTCGTCCCCGTCGTCCAGATACTCCAATGGATACAGGCACACGACCCGCTCGAGATCGACACCAGCATTTTCGGCCACCACCCGCCTCCCGCGCATTGAAAAATGATAGGCGGCGGAGGCCGAACCCAGCTCTACACTCGACCTCCGCCCCGGAAAAGACTTAATCACTCATAGCAGAAGTACAGCGGCTGCGCCGCGCTGGTCAGACGGACCGAACCCGCCTTACGAACAACAATCTTCTTCACCTTGCCACCCCCATCTCCTCAGAGAGGGTTGGAAAAGAGTTACAATTACTGATAGCAGACGTACAGCGGCTGCGCCGCGCTGGTCAGACGGACCGAACCCCTCTTACGAACAACAATCTTCTTCATCATGTCACCCCCTCTCCTCAGAGAGACAGATTTTATTGTGTAAACAACGGATCGACCTTATATTTCAACAAACCTAGAACCTATGCCTTAAATTGCTAGGCGGCCCGCAACGTAGTGCCGTAAATGGGACGTCAACCGCATGCTTGGGAGCTGCGTGGTCCGTACTCGCCGCGCCGGTCACGCCCCAGCCGGAACAGGTCCGAGTAACTGATCGGCTCCCCATCCGGACCGGGCGGCACGCGGACGCTGTACGGCAGGCCGCCGCCGTTGGCCACGTCGAGAAACGCCCGGTAGGCGGGTGGGAGCGCCTGTCCGATCCCGCGTTCCAGCGCGCCGATCTCGTCCGGGTCCACCGGCTCGAAGGGGCCGAAGACGGCTCGGCCCCGGTACCGCCGCGCAAGCTCTTCGGACACGGCCAGAGCCCTCCTGCCGGTTGACGCCGTCGAGCCGCCGCTCAGCTCGGGCGTACGGCTCCGCGAGCGTTCAGGACGGCGTGTTTCACCAGGATCCGGCGCATCTTGCCATAGCTGCACCCGAACTCCGCGGCGACCCGGCGGATCGGCCAGCCCTGCTCGTACAGGCGGACCGCGTCCCGCTCCATCCCCTGTTCCGGGTTCGGCTCGGCCGGACGACGGGCGTCGCGAAGGGCGAGTACCTCGGCGCGGCGGTAGCGACGATGACCGCCCGGGGTGCGTACGAAGGAGACGATCATTCCGACGCGTGCCCATGCGGCGACGGTCGCCGCGGTGACGCCGAAGATCTCGGCCACCTCGCGTGGGGTGAGCAGCTCCTCATCGGGCCTGATCATCGGCCGGGCGTCGCCGTTCCGGCCGCTCACCGGTCCTCCTCCGCCGGGCGCGTACGCCGTGGTTCCGCCGCGCCCGGGGCGTCGACGTGGCGGGAGATGGCCGCCGCGCCCGCCGGGTCGGTGACCGGGTGGCGGAATCCGGCGCCACGCCACTCGAGGAACTCGCCCGAGGCGTCCACGGTGATCCACCACGGCGGTGCGGTGCCGGTACGGATCACCGCGGCCGGCCGGGCGTCGCTCATACTCACGTTCAGCCCCAGTTTCGCCGACTCCCGGCACAGCTCGGTGATCAGCTTGAGCTCCGAAGTCCGGCCGCCCGCGTACACGTCGATGTCTCCCTTCCGGTCAGCAGGCACCGTCGGCCTCGTACGGGCTGGTCTCGATCTGACACAGGATGGACCGCGCCTGCATCGGGTACCGGCGGACGAGCGCGTCGAGTCGCGTCAGGTCCGCGGCCCACGAGACGCCGGGCATGCCGAGCGCCGCCCGCGCCGCCTCGAACGACCGGATCGACCGCGTCAGCGGGTCCCCTTCCGCCTGCGGCGGACTCGTTCGAGGGCTCATCGGGTCGCTCCCGCGGCGACGACGTGGCGGAAGCCGGGTGGACGGCTCGATCACGGTCACTTTCAGACCCGCCTCCTCGCACGCCTTGGCGAGACGTTCGGTGAGCCGGTCCGCGCTTTCCTCAGACCCCGAGGCAATGACATCCATTCGAAAAACTCCCGTTGTCGGTAATCGTGCCAACAGATTGGCGGTTTCGAACTACGATCGGAACGGTTCGCGACTCCCCCGCCAATTCACCACGCGAAGCGGAAGTGTCCGTGTGCGGATCAGGAGCGTCGATCGAACCGCGTAGAGCAAGCGTCCGTGGGGCCACGTCTGACGTTGCAAGTCGTACGATCGGAACTGAACCCCCGCTCCGCGGGAGCATTCACTATCGCCACCGTCGACGGCGCCGACGTGGCGTACATAGAGACTGCCGCACAAGGCATCGTCACGAGCAACCGCGAAGAAATCGCCGCTCTGACCGCCGCCTGGGAGGCCATCAGGACGTTCGCCCTCTCACAACAGGAGTCCCTCGACCTGATCAGGAAAGTGATAGAGGAGAAATGGACGTAGCAAATCTCGACTGGCGGAAGTCGGCGCGCAGCGCTCAGAACGGCGGCAACTGCGTGGAGGTCGCCGTCACCGAAGACGGCGGCGAGTAAGCCTTGCGGCGAGGCCCCCACCGCCGGTCCGAGCGGTGGGGGCCTCACTTCGGCATGACCGCCGGATTTCCGACGTTTGCCGCCTGGTGACGAATCATGCGTTTTACATCGCACAAAGCCACCAGGGCGTAACCGAACGGCTACAGCAACGCCCAGTCCCTTGCCATAGCCTGCTGTCCACTGCTCCTCCTACCCCTGGGAGGTCCCGATGGGACAGCACAGCGGCGAGCCGAACGACGGCAAGGGCGGCGACAGCAACCGGCCGCAGGGTGGTTCACACTCCGGAGGTTCCGGGTCGGGTGGCAACTCCGGTGACGGGAACAAGCCGGGCCGATGATCCCCGACGATCTCACCGCCCGGATCGACCGGCTCTGTGATCGGCTGGCCGCCGACGGAGATCTGCTCGATCCGGGTTGGCGGGCGGCGTTCCACGCGGTGCCTCGCCATCTGTTCGTGCCCGAGCGGGCGTGGGCCGCGCCGAACGGTCCCGGTCCGGGGTTCGTCATCGACCGGGCCGCCGATCCCGGCACGTGGTGGGACGCCGTCTACTCCGACGCCGCGATCATCACGCAGCGATCCGACGGCACGGCCGATGTCGCGGACCCGGGGGAGCCGTCGAGTTCCTGCTCGGCGCCGGGCACGGTCGCCGAGTTCCTCAGCCACCTCGCCCCCGAGGACCACAACCGGATCCTGGAGGTCGGCACCGGTACGGGCTGGACGGCGGCCCTGCTGTCGTACCGGGTCGGCGCGGGCAACGTCACCTCCGTCGACATCGACCCGGCGGTGTCCGAGAGCGCGGCCAAGAACCTCTCCGGCACGGGCCACGCGCCGCGCCTGTTCGTGGGCGACGGCACGCTCGGTCTGCCGGAGTCCGCGCCGTTCGATCGCGTGCACGTCGCCGCCGGCGTCACCGGCATCCCGTACGCCTGGGTCGAGCAGACGAGGCCCGGCGGCGTCATCGTCCTGCCGTTCGCGCCGGGATGGGGGTTCGGGTGGCTCGCCCGGCTGCACGTCGTCGGCGACGGTACGGCGGTCGGGGCCTTCCCCGGGTTCGCCGGCTACATGCCGCTGCGGGGTCAGCGCGTCCCCTGGCGTTCGCTGTCCGGCCTGCCTCAGGACGGTCTGGCCGAGTCGGCGACCCGGCTGGACCCCCGGCGGCTGCGCGCCGATTCGGCGGCCGACCTGTTCCTCGCCGCCGCCGTCCCCGGCGTACGGACGTATCTCTTCCACGGTGAGGGCGCCGAGGCGGACGAGTGCACGTTGTGGCTGGTCGAGGCCGGTGACAGAGGCGCGTGGGCGTCGGTCGACTACGCTCCCGGGCGGCGCGAGTTCCTCGTTCAGCAGCAGGGGGCGCGGCGGCTGTGGGACGAGGCCGAGCGGGCGTACCTGCGGTGGCTGGGGATGGGACGGCCGACACATGACCGGTTCGGGCTGACGGTCACGCCGGACGCCCAGCACGTGTGGATCGACCATCCGGGTATTCACGCAGCGTGACGCCGGGGTGCACTGGCCGCGATCGCGGGCGGGCGCTAGGGTCGTGCCATGTCCAGTGGCGATCGCTTGCTCATGATCCTGCACATCGGCTTCGCGATCTTCGCACTCGGGCCGGTGACCGCGGCGACCATGGCCACGCCGCGCCACATCCGGCGTGGTGAGGCGTCGGTCGTACGCAACCTCAACCGCATGACCCGCATCTACGGGCTGCTGACGCTCGGCATCTTCCTGTTCGGGGCGCTGGTGGCGCACGGCAAGTTCGACCAGATGTGGCTGTCGGCGTCGATGACGCTGTTCATCGTGGCGTTCGTGCTGCTGTTCATCGTCGAACGCGACCAGCGCAAGGCCATCCACAAGATCGAGGTCGCCGCGGCCGAGCGGCGCGCGGAGAAGGCGGAGGCCGCGCGGCCCGCCGACACGACCGCGACCACCGCCCCGACCACGGCCCCGACCGACAAGCCCGTGGCCGGAGCCGACGTCCCGACCGGCGCGGAGCAGGCCGAGACGCCGGCTCCGGAGCCGAAGCCCGAACCGCGGCCCGAGCCGCGACCCGCCGCTGAGGCCGCCAAGGTCGAGACCGGCCGTATCGCCACCCTCTCCGGCGTCGTCGCGCTGATCTGGATCGTCATCCTGGTGCTCATGGTCTGGCACTGAGGGCGTCGATCACCGGCCGGAGCAGCGGAGAGTCCTCGGCGCCGGCCCGTACGGCGAGGAAGATCCGGCGCGCCGGCGGACGCGGCGCCGCAGCGCGCAGCACCGTGCCGGGCGGCGCGGCAGGGAGCGCGAGGCTCGGCGCCAGCGCGACGCCCGCGCCGACGCCGACGAGCGCGCCCAGCGCGGTCCAGTCGTCCGTACGGTGACGGATCTCGGGGTTGAAACCGGCCTCGGCGCACGCGGCGAGCGCGACCTCCAGGCAGGGTCCGGACCGCCCGGCGACCCAGGGTTCGTCCGCTAGGTCGGCCAGTTCAAGCCGTTCGCGCCCGGCCAGCGGATGGTCGGCGGGCAGGACCACGTTCATCGGGTCGGTGAGCAGGTCGCGGCGCGCGTACCGGGGGTCGGCGCGATGGGGTGCGTCGCGCCAGTCGACGGTGATGACCACGTCGAGCTCGCCGACGCCGAGGCGGCTGAAGCAGCCGGGGGCCTCCGCCTCGACGACGCGAACGCGCAGCCGTGGCCGTTCGCGGCGTAGGCGGGCCAGCGCGGGAACGACGACCCCGGTGACGGCGCTGGCGAACGCCCCGATCACCACCTCTCCGACCTCGCCGTCGGTGTGGGCGTCCAGGTCCGCGCGGGCGCGTTCGAGCTGCGCGTGCACGATGCTCGCGTGGTCCAGCAGGATCCGCGCCTGCGCCGTGAGACGTACGCCCCGGCCGTCGCGCGACAGCAGCGGCACGCCGACCTCGCGGGCGAGGGTCGCCAGTTGCTGGGAGACGGCGGACGGCGTCACGTGCAGGGCGGCGGCGGTCGCGGCCACGGTGCCGCGGTCGGCGAGCTCCCGGAGTACGCGGAGCCGGTAAAGGTCGATCGTGAAGAGTTTGCTTACCGGTTCCATCAACAAAGTTTAGCTGGACCCGTACGGACCTGCGGCTCCACCATGATCGGCATGATCGAAGAGCCGGTGGCCGGCGGCGCGGCCCGGCGGCCGTGTCCGGTTCGCCGCCACGGCGTACGCGCTGGCCGTCCTCGTGCTCGGCACGGGTCTGCCCACTCCCCTGTACGCGGTCTACCAGGCGCGTTTCGGGTTCTCCGACCTGGTCGTCACGCTCGTCTTCGCCGTCTACTGCGGGACGCTGGTCCTCGCGCTGCCGCTGTTCGGCCCGCTGGCCGACGCGGTCGGGCCCCGGCGCGTCGCCGTGTTCGGCCTGGTCCTGGCCGTGGGCGGCGCGACGCTGCTGGCTCTCGCCGACGGCGTGGGAGGGCTCTACGCCGGGCGGGCGTTCCAGGGCCTGGCGGTGGGGGCCGCGTCCGGCGCGCTCACCGCCGGCCTGGTCCGCGCGGAGCCGGACGGCGACCGTGAGAGGGCCTCCGCGGTCGCCTCGATCGCGCTGTGCGGGGGCGCCGGGCTGGGCCCGATGCTGGCCGGTGCCCTCGCCCAGTACGCTCCGGCGCCACGCGTGCTCTGCTACGTCGTCGAGACGGGGCTGCTGCTCGCGCTGGCGCTCTCCGGTGCGCCGACGCTGCCGGGCCGTACCGCCCGGGTCCGGTGGCGGCCGGCGCGGCCCCGCGTGCCCGCGGCCATCCGGCGGCCGTTCCTGGCCGCCGCCTCCATGAGCGCGCTGGCCTGGGCCGTCGCCGCCCTCTTCCTCACGCTCACCCCGGCGTACACCACGTCGCTGCTGCGTACGCACGACCTGCTGGTCGCGGGCCTGTCGAGCGGCCTCCTGCTGCTCACCGCCGCCTGCGTACAGCCGGCCGGCGCCCGCCTCGGCCAGAGACGGGCGCGCCGCGCGGGCCTGGTCCTCCTGGCCCTGGGCTCGACGATCACGATCTGCCTGCGCTGGATCCCCTCGCTCCCGCTGCCGCTGGCCGGCGTGGTGGTCGCCGGCAGCGGGCAGGGCCTGGCGTTCATGGGGGCGGTACGGCAGGTCAACGAGATCGCGCCGGACGGCTCACGGGCGGGCGTGCTCTCGGCGTTCTACGTCGTCACGTACGTCGCGGAGGCGCTGCCCGTGATCGTCGTCGGCCTGCTCGCGAACCACGTCGGCCTCGAACCCGCCGTGGACGCCTTCCTTGCCGTCGCGGTCACCGCCTGTCTGTGCGCCCTGTTCGCATCCCGTGGTCAGGCGACCTTCTTCATCCGGAATCCGTACAGGGTGCCCTGGTAGGAGACCAGCGCGACGCCGGAGTCGGCCAGCGTGATGTCGTCGATCTGGAGGTTGTCGGCGAGAACCTGACCGGTGCGGTCGTTCACCGCGACGTAGGTGTGCGACTGGTCGCCGCTGGTGGAGGTGTCGGTGGCCGTCAGGTAGGCGACGCCGCCGCCCGCGACGGCCGGAAGCACGTTACGGGCGTTGGCGCCGGACTGCTGCCAGCGCACCCTCGCGGTGGTGTTGTCCAGGGCGGTGAGCGGTGACCGGCCGAGCCGCTGGCTTCCGCACAGGATCGAGCCGGAATCCTTGTCGAACGCCGAGACGTGACAGTCGAAGGTGGCGGTGCGGGCACTCCCGATCTTCCGCCCGGACGCCGCGTCGAGGAGGGTGAGCCGCTGGGTCTCGGTCTTCCAGTCGCCTTTGCCGGTGAGCACCGCGTCGCCGAACACGCCGAAGTAGTCGACGCCCTTCATCGTCCATCCGGGCTTTCCGGTAGTGAGGTTCAGCCCCTCGATCCCGTCCGCGGACAGATCGCCCTGATGGGTTTCGACCGCCGTCGTGCCGCGGACCGCGTAAACGAATTCGTAGCTCCCGTCGCCCTGGCCGCTCTTGACGCTCTGCCCCCCGTCGACGGCGGTGATGGTCGAGACGCCGGTCGGCAGACCGTCGTACGGGCCCGTGCTCTGCACGAATCCACCCGACATGGCGAGACTTCCGTCCACGAAGTACCCACCTACGAAATGGCGTTCGCCGGCGACGTTGGTCGGCGAACGCCAGACCTCACGCCCGGTCTCGTCGAGCACGAGGTCGGAGGTCTGGTCGTGCTCGCCCTGCATTCCGCTGGCCGGCACGTGTTCGCGAAAGCGCACGACGGCGACGGGCGCGCCGCGGTGAACGTCCCGGATCAGTCCCGGAGACCCGTCCGTGTCCGAGGTCGGTTCGGCGAGCGGCCGGTTCGCTCCGATGTTCTTTCCCGTCGCGGCGTCGAGGAGAACAACACTTTGGCCCTGCCTCCCGAGCACGGCGGCGAACGCCTTTCCCAGACCGACCGTCGAAACGGCCGCGGCGTTCGGCACGCTCCAGATCGGCTTCGCCTCGAGCCCGGGAATCGCCGGCCCGGAGTACGACACGGCGGGCGGCGCCGCGGACCCTTTGGCGCCACCGTCATGCTTTCCCTGGTCGCTCTCACCGCCGCAGGCGGACATCGACAGCAATGCGGCAAGAACCACGGAAACGCGAATAGCCTTCATAATGGCGACAACCCTTTTCTGGCGATTTCCGCATGATCGTAGCGTGTGATCACGCCGCGACTCGGCGTATTGGCCGGGGCGAAGGGTAATTTGTCGCCTATTAAGCGTTATTGGTATTTCTGGGAGCCGCGCGGCCTCCTGCCGTTCCCATCGACGAAGTCATCGCCGAAGGCGGCGGCGAGCGCCTCCGCGATCACATCGGACAGCTCGGTCCGTCCGTCGTCCTCGGCCCAGCGCACCAACGCCGTGTGCATGGCGGCCAGGCAGGCGCTGGCCGCCGCCTGTGCGTGGAACCCCGCGTCGGGACCGGTGACATCGTCTTCGAGGGCGTCGACGATCGCCTGCTGAAGGGCGTAGTGGTTGTCCAGGTGCTTGGCCCGCAAGGCCGGCGTCGAGATCATGAGCCGGAGGCGGGCGAGCAGGAACCGCGCGTCCGCCGTCAGGTCGTCTCCACGGCCGCCACCGGTCAACGTCGCGGCCGAGGCGATGAGCGCGCCACCGATGCGGCGGACCATGGGCTGCTCGGCGGACGACGCGGCGATCCGCTCGGCGACGAGCCTGCCGTGCTGGTCGATGAGGACCAGGTCTTCCTTCGTGGGGAAGTGCCGGTACACGGTCATGGGCGACACACCCGCGGCTTCGGCGACGTCGGTCACGGTCGTGGCGTCGTATCCGCGCTCGGTGAACAGCCGTAGCGCGTGCGCCTGAATCGTGCGCTGCGTCTCGGCCCGCCGTTTCGCTCGCAACGTCGGGTGCTGGTCCGGCATGTGATAGACACTACCACGATGGTAGTGACTACCAGATTGATAGCGGCTAACACCTCGGAGGGTTGCCATGAGTGATCTGACCGGCAGGACGGCTCTCGTGACCGGAGCATCGCGCGGCATCGGGCAGGCGATCGCGGCCCGGCTGGCGGCGAAGGGGGCAATGGTCATCGTGCACTTCGGCACGGACGAGGCCGGCGCGACGGCGACGGTCGGCCAGATCGAACGTACCGGTGGAACCGCGCTCGCCGTCGGGGCGGAGCTGGGCGTGGATGACGACGTCGAGACGCTTTTCGCGGGAGTCGAGGCCGGCCTGGCCGGGCGTCCGCTGGACATCCTCGTCAACAACGCGGCGGCTGCGCCGGCCGGCCCGCTCGGAGTCACGACGCGGGCGGAGTTCGACCACCTCTTCGCGGTGAACGTGCGAGCGCCGTACTTCATCATCCAGCGAGCATTGCCGCTGCTCCGCGACGGTGGCCGCATCGTCACGATCTCGTCCGTGGCGACCCGGATGGCCAACCCCGCCCAGACGTCCTTCGCCATGACGAAGGGCGCGGTCGAGACGATGAGCATGACCTTGGCCAACGAGCTCGGAGCCCGAGGCATCACCGTGAACGCGGTCGCTCCCGGCGCCACTCGGACGGCGACCAACGGATCGGTCTTCGAAGCGCCGGGCCTGACCGAATTCATCGCTGGAACGACGGCGCTCAATCGCCTGGGCGGGCCCGACGACGTCGCCGACGTGGTCGCGTTCCTCGCCTCCGACGCGGCGCGCTGGGTCACCGGTCAGGTCATCGACGCAAGCGGTGGCCTGTTCCTCGGACCGCGCGCCTGAGCGCTCGTGCGGGTCCGCATGCGTGCGACCGGGCGGCGCCCGCCTCGACCAGAGACGGGCGCACCGTGCGGGCCTCTTCCCCGGAAGCTAGCCGAGGGCACGTTCCAAATCGGCGAGCAGGTCGTCGGCGTCCTCGATGCCCACCGACAGGCGTACGAGGTCGGCCGGCACCTCCAGCGGCGATCCGGCCGCCGAGGCGTGCGTCATGCGGGCGGGGTGCTCGATCAGCGACTCGACGCCACCGAGCGACTCCCCCAGGATGAACAGCCGGGTGTTCTCGCAGACCCGTACGGCGGCCTCCTCGCCCTCGGCGAGCTGGAACGACACCATGCCGCCGAACGCCCGCATCTGCTTGGCCGCCACCTCGTGGCCCGGATCGTCGGGCAGACCCGGATAGCGCACCGACGAGACCTTCGGATGCCGCCGGAGGAACTCGGCGACGCGGGTGGCGTTGGCGCAGTGCCGATCCATGCGCACGCCGAGCGTCTTGATGCCGCGCAGCGTCAGCCAGGCGTCGAACGGGCCGCCGACGGATCCCATGGAGTTCTGGTGGAAGGCCAGTCGCGAGCCCAGTTCGATGTCGGCCACGACCAGCGCACCGCCGACCACGTCGGAGTGACCGCCGAGGTACTTGGTGGTCGAGTGCACGACGACGTCGGCGCCGAGCGCCAGCGGCCGCTGGAGGTACGGCGACGCGAACGTGTTGTCCACCACCAGGAGCGCGCCCGCGTCGTGGGCGACCTGCGCGAGCGCCGCGATGTCGGCGATGCCGAGCAGCGGGTTCGTGGGCGTCTCCACCCAGACGACCTTGGTGTCGGGCCGCAGCGCGGCGCGTACGGCGTCGACGCTCGCCACCGGCACCGGGTCGTACTCCAGGCCCCACGGCTTGAAGACCTTGGAGATCAGCCGGTACGTGCCCCCGTAGGCGTCATCGGGGATGACGACGTGGTCGCCGGGCTTGCAGACCGTACGCAGGAGCGTGTCCTCGGCGGCCATCCCGGAGGCGAACGCCAGGCCCCGCACCCCGCCCTCCAGCGCGGCGAGGCACTCCTCGAGCGCGGCGCGGGTCGGGTTGGCGGTACGGCTGTACTCGTAGCCGCCGCGCAGACCTCCGATTCCGTCCTGCTTGTAGGTGGATACCTGATATATCGGCGGAACGACCGCTCCCGTGGCGGGATCGGGCTCCTGGCCAGCGTGAATGGCGAGTGTCTCGAAGCCGGTCACGTCGTTGAAACCGTCCATGCAAGTGAGGCTAGTGCCACCACCGACACAGCCGTACCAAAGGTGAGCCATACCCAGGGATGAGACTTCTCCCCCACAGGGACGAGGGTCGATATCGCCTCACGAGGGGAGGTAAGCGCCTCTTCCCGCCCTTACCTTCTTAGGGACAATCGATACCAGACGAAGGGGAGCCACCCGTGTTCGGATGGCTGGGGCGTACCGTCGTACGGCACCCATGGTGGACGATCGTGGCTTGGCTGGTCGCCGCGGCCGTCGCAGTCGTGCTCGCACCGAAGCTCGACACCCACTCTGACCAGCAGGACTTCCTGCCCACGAAGTACGAGTCGGTCCAGGCTGGAAAGCTGGCCGACCGCGCCTTCCCGAGCGGCAGCCAGAAGGTCAGCAACGAACTCATGGTCGTGAAGCGGAGCGACGGGCAGGCCCTGAGCTCCACCGACCAGAAGAAGGTCGGCCAGATCGCGCAGGCGCTCCAGGCCAAGCACATCCCGGGCATCACCGCGGTGGCGACCAGCGCGCAGACGCTCTCGCAGAACCACCGCATCCAGATCGTCATGGTGCCCCTGCCGGCCAACTTCAGCGACCAGAAGCTGGAGAAGAAGAACGAAGACGCGATCAAGAAGCTTCGCGTCGCCGCGACCCAGGAGTTCCAGGGCACCGGCCTGCACTACGGGATCAGCGGCAACGTCTCCAGCCAGATCGACAACGCCGAGTCCGGCAACAAGACCTTCGCGCTGATCGGCATCGCGACGGTCGTCCTGATCATCGCGCTGATCCTGATCATCTTCCGTGCCCCGATCGCCGCACTCCTGCCGATCTTCGTGGTCGGCCTCGTGCTCGAGGCCTCCAACGCGGTCTCCGCGATCATCGGCAACGCGTTCGACCTGAAGTTCGACTCCAGCATGGAGCCGCTGATCCTCATCGTCCTGTACGGCATCGGCACGGACTACATCCTGTTCCTGCTGTTCCGCTACCGAGAGCGCCTACGCCTCGGGGAGGACAAGAAGACAGCGATGATCGTCACGGTCGAGCGGGTCGGCGAGGCCATCGCCTCGGCCGCCGGCGCGGTCATCATCGCGTTCCTCGTGCTCCTGCTCGCCAAGTTCAAGTCCTTCGGCGCCCTCGGCCCGCAGCTCGCGATCGCGGTCGGCGTCATGCTCATCACCGCGCTCACACTGGTGCCGGCGGTCGTCTCGCTGCTCGGCCGGGCGGTCTTCTGGCCGTCGAAGTCGTGGAAGAAGGAGCCCAAGGCCAGCGTGTTCACGCGGCTGGGCAACGCCGTCGGCCGCCGGCCGCTGGTGACCGCGGTCGCCTCCGGCGTCGTCCTGCTCGCCCTGGCCTCGGTGGCGCTCGGTTTCAAGGCCGACTACGACTTCAGCGCCGGGCAGCCGCAGAACACCGAGTCGGCCATGGCGTTGAAGGATCTGCGCAGCAGCCTCCCGCCAGGCCTGACCGACCCGACCCAGGTGTACGTCCAGGGCAACGGGCAACTCGACAAGCAGGCGCTGGAACAGTTCCGGCAGAAGATCAATGCCAGTGGCTATGGCCAGGCCGGGCAGGCCGAGCTCAACCCGGACAAGACAGTCGCCAAGATCCCTGTCATCCTCAAGCTCAACCCCAACTCCAACGAGGCCATCGACCTGGTGAAGGGGCCGCTGCGGGACACCGTCCACCAGAACGCTCCGCCCGGCACGAAGGTGCTGGTCGGCGGCACCACGGCCGTCTTCGCCGACATCAACGCGGTCAGCAGCCGTGACCTGTCGGTGATCCTGCCGGTGGCGATCGTGCTGATCGCGATCATCCTGGCCCTGTTGCTGCGTGCGCTGGTCGCCCCCGTCTACCTGGTGGTGGCGGTGCTGCTCGGCTTCACCGCGACCCTCGGCGCGAGCGTGGCCCTCTTCCAGGGCGCGGAGGGCAAGGAGGGGCTGATGTTCCAGATGCCCATCATCTTGTACCTGTTCGTGCTGGCCATCGGGACGGACTACAACATCCTGATGATCGCGCGACTGCGTGAGGAAGCGCGCGAGGGCCACGACCCGCGGCGTGCCGCGGCAGTCGGCATCCAGCACGCGGGCCCGACCGTGGCGGCGGCCGGCGTGATCCTCGCGGGCTCGTTCGCCGTACTGGTGTTGTCGCCGATGTCGTTCCTGGCCCAGATCGGGTTCGGCGTGGCGATCGGCATCCTGCTGTCGGCCTTCGTGGTCTCGACGTTCTTCGTCCCCGCGGTCACCGCGCTGATCGGGCACGCCGCCTGGTGGCCCGGCCACGCCGACCGGGCCAAGAAGCCCGGTCCCCCGGCGGCGGAGCCGTACGAGCTGGCAGGACGGCCTCACTGATCTAGGGGTCAACCGACCGGCCCGGCCGGGCCGGCGTCCCGATAGGGAAACGCCCGGCGGCGCGACAAGCGCCGCCGGGCGTTTCTCATGTCCGGTCACGTGGGGTGCGGGATGGTGGCCGGATGGCCGACACGTCCGGTTCAGAAGGAACGCAGGACACTAGCTGCCCGCGAGGAAGCCGAGGAGGTCCTGGCGGGTGATCATTCCGGCGGGTTTGCCGTCCACGAGGACGACGGCGGCGCCGGCCTTCTCCAGGACGCCCACCGCCTCGCTCACCGGCTCGCCGGAGCCCACCATCGGCAGGGGCGGCGCCATGTGGTCGCCGAGCGGGTCGTCGGCGGAGGCCCGGCCGGTGACCAGGGCGGCCAGCAGGTCACGCTCGCCCACCGAGCCGACCACCTCGGCCGCCATCACCGGCGGCTCCTCCTTCATGACCGGGAGCTGGGACACGTCGTACTCGCGCAGGATCGCGACGGCGGTGCCGACCGACTCGTGCGGATGAACGTGCACGAACTCCGGCAGGCCGGTGCCCTTGCGGGACAGCACGTCGGCGATGCGCGGCTCCTCGGTGTCGGAGCTGAGGAAGCCGTAGTCGGCCATCCAGTCGTCATTGAAGATCTTGGACAGGTAGCCGCGGCCGCCGTCGGGCAGCAGCACGACGACGACGTCGTCCGGGCCGGCCTCGGCGGCGACACGCAGCGCCGCCACCACCGCGAGGCCGCACGATCCGCCGACCAGCAGCCCCTCCTCGCGCGCGAGCCGCCGCGTCATCGTGAAGGAGTCCTTGTCGCTCACCGCGATGACCTGGTCGCAGATGTCCCGGTCGTACGTCTCGGGCCAGATGTCCTCGCCGACGCCCTCGACGAGGTACGGCCGCCCGCTGCCGCCGGAGTAGACCGAGCCCTCCGGGTCGGCGCCGATGATCTTGACGCGACCGTCCGAGATCTCCTTGAGGTAGCGGCCCGTGCCGCTGATCGTGCCGCCGGTGCCGATGCCCGCGACGAAGTGCGTGATCCGGCCCTCGGTCTGCGTCCAGATCTCCGGCCCGGTCGTCTCGTAGTGGGACCGCGGGTTGTTCGGGTTGGCGTACTGGTCCGGCTTCCACCCGCCCGGGATCTCCGTGGCGAGGCGGTCGGAGACGGAGTAGTACGACTCCGGGTGCTCGGGCGATACCGCCGAGGGGCACACGACGACCTCCGCGCCGTACGCCCGCAGCACCGCGATCTTGTCGCCGGCCACCTTGTCGGGGCAGACGAACACGCAGCGGTAGCCCTTCTCCTGGGCGACGATGGCCAGGCCCACACCGGTGTTGCCCGAGGTCGGCTCGACGATCGTGCCGCCCGGGCGCAGCGCCCCGGAGGCCTCCGCCGCCTCGATCATGCGGACGGCGATGCGGTCCTTCACCGAACCGCCCGGATTGAAGTATTCGACCTTCGCGAGCACCTGGGCCCGCGCCCCGGCCGTGACCTTGCCGAGCCGGACCAGAGGGGTGTTTCCCATGAGCTCGGTCAGGGAGTTGTGCACATCCACGGGCGACGTCCTTGTCGTTCCACAACGGTTCTGCTCAGAAGGTACCCCACCCCTCCATCATCACGTTCCGTCTGCGAACCGTCACCCAGCGCTGCTAGCCTCGACCGGCGTCCAACCAAAGGAGGCCCCGGCCGTGGCGCCACATCGACGACTACTCTCCGCGCTCATCCCGGCACAGACCGCCGCGCTCATGCTCGGCGCGGCCGCCTGTGGCGGCTCGTCCGACACCCCGGCCGCGGCCGACCGCCCGGCGTGGAACGACACCGCGGTCGACGCGGTCAGCCGGCCCGTGATCGGCTCCGGATTCACCGCGTCCACCGCACTGGGGCGGGACGGGCACCTGCAGACGGTCGTCAGCGACGTCCGCAGCGGCAAGCGGCTGTGGGCCCGGCCTGCCGTGATCTCCGGCCGGCCGGCCGCGATGGGCGTCGCGCCACCGGCCATCGCCGGCACCGCCGGGCACACCGTCGTGGCGAGCGTCGAGACCCAGGGTCACGGCACGGCCCTGGTGGGCCGCGACGCACGCACCGGGGCCCAGCGCTGGACGCGGGCCGTCGGCACGACCTTCGGCCCGGCCCGGTGCGGCACGCTGCTCTGCGTGTCCGAACAGACCGCGCGCAAGTCCGCCGCCTTCACCGTGCTGAACCCCGAGACCGGCAAGCCGGCCTGGCACATGCCGGGCGTGGCCGAGGTCGAGTGGGCGGGGCCGGGCCGCGTGGTGGTGTTCCGCATGTCGGCGCACCCGACGGTGGAGGCGCACGATCTCGCCACCGGCAAGGAGGTGTGGGCGTTCCCGGTCGAAAACGCCCTGGGCCGCGGGGCGGACCTCTCCGGCGGCTGGGCGTTCGGCTCCGTGGGCGACACGCTCATCGGCTACCTCGCCCCGTACCAGACGCGGGCGAACGGCCCGCTGTCCGCGTTCGGGTTCTTCTCGCTGCGGCTCGACGATGGAAAGCAGCAGTGGGTGCGCAAGCGGCTGCTGCGGGTCTACCCCAGCGCCAACCCGGCGGTCTCGCTGATCACCCGCGAGGTCGACGACCACGACCGCTACGGCGGCTTCACCGAGCTCGACCCCCGCACCGGCCGGTCGGTGACCCGCCTCACCACGTCGGGCACGCCGAAGGCCACCTGGTGGCTCGCCTTCCCCGACAACCTCTCGGCGGTCGGCTTCCTGGCGCACGACCAGCCCAGCCTCATGTACGACCTGCGCACCGGCAAGGCGGTCGGCGGGCACGCGCGCGCCTGGTCGTTCTGCACCACGACCCCGGCCCCGCTGAAGATCACCGGCCAGCAGGGCTTCTACCCCATCGCCGCGCTCTGCCCGTACGACCTGAAGAGCGGCCACCGGCTCGACGCGGCGCAGGCCGTACCCCCGAGCTGGTACACCGGGGCGGTCGACGGCTGGCGCGTCTGGCGCGACGAGCGCGGCGGTCTGCACGGCGTGCACGACGGCGACGGAACGAGCCCGGGGATGTACCAATAGCTTTGCTACCCCCCAGTAGGAATCGGGTCCTCCACGCAGTAACCTGCGAGTCGGGCGTCCGCCCACGCACGCCCACTGACGCCCAGATGAGGGAGACCCGTAATGCCTGAGGCTGTCATCGTCGCGACCGCCCGTTCCCCGATCGGGCGGGCGTTCAAGGGATCGCTGAAGGACCTGCGCCCCGACGACCTCACCGCCCGCATCGTGCGCGCGGCGCTGGACAAGGTGCCCGAGCTGGACCCGGCCGACATCGACGACCTGTTGCTGGGGTGCGGCCTGCCGGGTGGCGAACAGGGCTACAACATGGCGCGCGTGGTGTCCGTGCTGCTCGGCTACGACCATGTCCCGGGCGCGACGGTCACCCGTTACTGCTCCTCTTCGCTCCAGACCACGCGGATGGCCTTCCACGCGATCAAGTCGGGCGAGGCCGATGTGATCATCTCGGCCGGCGTGGAGATGGTGAGCCGGTTCGCCAAGGGCAGCAGCGACGGCCTGCCCGACACCCAGAACCCGGTGTTCGGCGAGGCACAGGCCCGTACGGCCAAGCGCGGGGAGGGCGGCGCGGACGCCTGGCACGACCCCCGCGAGGACGGCCAGGTCCCCGACGTCTACATCGCGATGGGCCAGACCGCCGAGAACGTCGCCGAGCTGCACGGCATCAGCCGGGCCGAGCAGGACGAGTTCGGCGTCCGCTCGCAGAACAACGCCGAGAAGGCGATCGATGCGGGCTTCTTCGCCCGCGAGATCACCCCGGTCGAGCTGCCCGACGGCACCGTGGTCGCCAAGGACGACGGCCCGCGGCCCGGCACGACGCTGGAGAAGGTCGCCGCGCTGGCCCCGTCGTTCCGCCCGGACGGCACGGTCACCGCCGGCAACTGCTGCCCGCTGAACGACGGCGCCGCCGCGGTGGTCGTGATGAGCGACACCAAGGCCGCCGAGCTGGGCCTGACCCCGATCGCCCGCATCGTCTCCTCCGGCGTCTCCGCACTGTCCCCCGAGATCATGGGCCTCGGCCCGGTCGAGGCGTCGCGCCGGGCCCTGAAGCTCGCCGGGCTCACGATCGACGACATCGACCTCGTGGAGATCAACGAGGCGTTCGCCGCCCAGGTGATCCCCTCGTACCGCCAGCTCGGCGTCGACATCGACAAGCTCAACGTCCACGGCGGCGCGATCGCGGTCGGCCACCCCTTCGGCATGACCGGCGCCCGCATCACCGGCACGCTGCTCAACGGACTGCAAAGCCGCGACGGCACGCTCGGGCTGGAGACCATGTGCGTCGGCGGCGGCCAGGGCATGGCCATGGTTTTCGAGCGCCTCAGCTGAGTCCGGCCGGAGGCCTTCGTACGGTCGCGCGCGGGTCCGCGCCCCCTCTCAGGGCCGCGGATCCGCGCCGTTAAGCGTCTTGCAACCCAGGCGTTAGCGGTTCGTAATGAACCACGCACGATACGTGACCAGAGATCTACGTCCCGTGACAGAAAGGTCCCCCCAGGGGGGTTGTGCGATGGGCATCGCTGTTGCAAAGTCGTCAACAAGATGCACGCCCAGCCAGGAGGTGCCTATGTCTTTGAACCACTCACCGGAGACGCACAAGAATCTCATCGCACGCATCCCGAAAGTCACAGGTCGTGACCTCCCCGAGTGGTTCCAAGCCATAGATGACGGCCCCTCCTTCATCCGATGCGAGGAGAGGGTCAACTGGCTCGCGGACGAGCACGGCCTCTCCCATGGCTACGCCGTCGCCCTCGTGCACGAGCACGAGCTGCACCGGCGGGCCGTCCGCTACTAGCACCCACTCGTGGATCCGAGCCGGGCGCGCGACTTCGCCCGCGAACACCATCGGGCGATCATGGTCACGCGTCACGCGGACGGGCGCCCACAGACGTCACCCGTGCTGTGCGCGGTCGACGACGCCGGACACCTGACCGTCAGCACCCGCGAGACCGCGGCCAAGACCCGTAACGTGCTCCGCGATCCCCACGTCACGTTCTGCCTGATCAGCGATGCCTTCTTCGGTGAGTGGGTGCAGATCGACGGCGAGGCGGAGGTCGTGCGCCTACCCGAGGCCATGGAGCCGCTCATCGACTACTACCGGATGATCTCCGGTGAGCATCCAGACTGGGACGACTACCGCGCGGCCATGGAGCGCGAGCGCCGCGTGCTGATCCGGGTGAAGATCACGCACGCCGGCCCCGACGTCCACGGCTGACGACCTGTACCCCAGGTTCTAAGGGCCTGTCTCGGAGTCCCCGTCCGTAGCGAGCGGTGTCCAGGCGGCGCGTCGCAAGGCGGAGGAGGGAGTCAGCCTGGTGTTGGCTGGCGACCGACGACAACGCGGCGAGGCGTCGCCTGGGCGCCGCGCAGTAGGACAGCGGGGCTTCGAGACAGGCCCTAACGCCCCCGCAGAGATCGCGGGGGCGTTTCGTCGGTTCTGGTGGCGGTGGCCGCCAGGGTGACGTACGGCATGGTGAAGCCGCCGCCGATCCGGTCGATGGCGGCCCCGACGTGGTCCAGCACCTCCGCCAGCCGGTCCGGCGGGAGCCGCGTGAGGGCGCCGGTGGTGGGCAGATGGTCCAGCCACTGGTCGCGGGTGTAGGACTGCTCCCAGTCGAACCTCCACTGCTCCGGCTCGTCGAATCCGCCGTCCCGCCGGATCCCGTCGGCGGCGGTGGCGAACATCGTCTGGTAGATCTCCAGAGCGGTCCCGGCCGGCCGGGTGCCGCGGTTGAACGGCGCATCGGGCGCCACCCGCCGGAAGACCTCGGCGAAGGCCTCCGACACCTCGGCCGGGGCGTCGAACACGTGCCCGAACACCGCCAGCCGGCCGCCGGGCCGCAGGACCCGCGCCGCCTTGGCCGGGCCCGCGACCGGGTCCACCCAGTGCCAGGCCTGTCCGGCGACGACCGCGTCGAACACCCGGCCGGCGGAGTCCCACTCCTCGAAGGTCGCCACCTCGACCTCGACGCCGGTCCGCCGGGCGAACTCGGCCATCCGCGCGTCGGGGTCGACGCCGAGCACCGTGCAGCCGGCCGCCTGGAACTGCCTGGCCTCGATGCCTGTGCCGCAGCCGACGTCGAGGAGGTCGCGGCCGGGACTGGCGGCCACGATCCGTTCCACCAGCGCCTCGGGGTAGCGGGGCCGGGCGCGGTCGTAGCGTTCGGGGTCCACGCCGAACGACTCCGCCATCTCGCGGGCCTGGTGCGCCTCACGCTCGGGCGGAGGCGGTTGTTCTTGAGACTTAGTGGGCATGCGCCCACTCTAGTGGGCGACTGCCCACTTGGTCCACCGGTAGGATCGGGCCAGTCACGGAGAGGGGGCGGGCAGTGCCGACCGGAGTGCACATTCGTGACGCCCGCCAGCAGCTGTTCGAGGCCGCCGAGCGCGTCCTGCTGCGGGACGGGCCGAGCGCGCTGACCAGCCGGGCGGTCACCACCGAGGCGGGTGTCGCGAAGGGCGTCCTGCACCGGCACTTCGCCGACTTCGACGCCTTCCTCGTCGAGCTCATCCGAGATCGCGTCGTCCGAATCGAGCACCAGGCCGCCGCCCTGAGGGCGTCCGCCGGGACCGGCACCGTCGCCGGCAACCTCACCGAGGCGCTGATCGACCTGTTCGACCCGGTCGCGGTGGGGATCGTCGGTCTCGTCATCTTCCGGGACGAGCTGCGCGCCCGGCTGCGCCAGAAAAGGCCGGCCCACACCTTCCCGGTCGCGACCGAAGCCATGGCCATGATCGCCGCCTACCTCACCGACGAGTGCGAGCTCGGCCGCATCGCGGCCGACGCGGACGTCGGCTCGCTCGCGCTCTCGCTGGTCGGGGGCGCACACCTGCTCTACGCCGACCGGAAGGGCACTCCGCCGGATCGCGCGGCCGTCGGCAAGGTCGTAGCCACGGTCATCGCCGACGTCGTGCAACGCCGGCTGCTGTGAACCGCTCGGCGGCGGGCGACCCCTCGGGTCAGTCGCGGCTGTAGAAGCGGGACAGGAAGCGGAGCAGCTCCAGGTAGATCCACACCAGGGTCAGGGTGAGCCCGAACGCGGCGAGCCAGGCGGTCTCGCGCGGCGCGCCGCTGCGCACCCCGTCCTCGATCGCGTTGAAGTCCAGCAGCAGGTAGAGGCAGCCGACGAGGATCGCCGCGACGCTGAAGACGACGCCGAGCAGGCCGTGGCCCCGGATGCCGATGCCGCCCACGTGGAAGAACGACACGAGCAGGTTGAGGACCATGAGGCCGACCAGCGCGAGCCCGGCCGCGATCACGAACCGGGTGAACCTCGGCGTCACCCGAACGATGCGCAGGGAGTACACGGTGAGCATCGCGCCGAACGCGAGGGCCGTGCCGACCACCGCCTGGAGCACGACGCCGTTGTAGACGTCGTTGTAGAGGTGGCTGATCAGCCCGACCGCGACGCCGTACGACGCCGCGAAGCCGAGCACGAGCACCGGGTTGGCCCGGCGGCCGAACGTCAGGATCGCCCAGAACACCACGCCGGCCAGGACCGCCACGAGCGAGACCGGCCCCGCCAAGCGCTCCGGCACGAGCACCCACGCCAGCGCGCCGGCCACGACGAGTGTGCCGAGCGTGAGGAACGAGCGCACGACGACGTCGTCGAGGGTCATGGAGCGCGGCGGGGCGTACGCCGGGGCGTTGTACACGTCGTACCGCGCGTGGGGCGCATATCCGGCACGCTGGGCGAAGGCACCGCGCCGGGAGAAGACCGGGTTGCCGCTCTCCATGGAAAGCCTCCAGACATCTGCTGCGCTCAGGCTAACGCGTCACTACACGTGCGGTGTTCCCGTTGTTACGTACCGCCGTCCCCGACGTACGGTGCATGGAGGCCCTGTCAGGACGACCTGGACGAAAAGGGTCGAAGCAGCGCTCAACTCCTGTCAATGACCGGTGCCCCCGGTCGGAGTCGAACCGACACGAACAACTCTTTTAGGGAGTCTGCCTCTGCCTGTTGGGCTACGGGGGCGCCCGCAATCATACCGGGGGAGCGCCAATAGTGGTCCACAGGCTAAATGCAGTCAAGAATTCCTATTATTGCCGCCGAAATTCGAACCGAATACCACTCAGTATTTCTTCGTGGCCAGCTCGAACTCCTCGCGCGGGCGCTGGAGCGTACCCAGCGAAACGACCTCACGGCTGAAGAACAGGGCAAGCGTCCAGTCCGCGGTGACCCGGGCCTTGCGGTTCACAGTCGGCAGACGGGACAAGTGATACGTACGGTGTATGAACCACGCGGGCAGGCCCCGTAGCTTGACACCGTAGATCTGCGCAACCCCCTTGTGCAGTCCGAGACTGGCCACCGATCCGGCATAGGCGTGTTTGTAGGCCTTTAGTTCCCGGCCGCGCAGCGCGGCGGCGACGTTGTCGCCCAGGACCTTTGCCTGACGCACCGCGTGCTGGGCGTTCGGGGCGCAGAACTGCCCGGGTTCAGTGAGATCGGGCACCGCCGCGATATCTCCCGCGGTGAAGGCGTCTTCGACGCCGTCGACGGTCAGTTCGGCGGTGGCCTTGACTCGATCCTTGTCATCCAGCGGCAGATCCGTCTTCTTGACAAGTGGGTTCGGCTTGACGCCCGCGGTCCACACCAGAGTGCCCGCGCCGAACTTCTCGCCGTCACTGAGCACGATCTCGCGATTCTCGGCGGACTTGAGCAGCGTCTTGAGCCTGACTTCGATTCCCCGGCCACGCAGGGCCTCGACCGTCCATTTCCCCATGTCCTCGCCGACCTCGGGCAGGATCTTGTCGCTGGCCTCGACCAGCACCCAGCGCATGGAGTCGCCCTTGAGGTCCGGGTAGTACCGGCAGGCGTCCCGCGCCATGTCCTCCAGCTCGGCGAGCGCCTCCACGCCGGCGTACCCGCCGCCGACGAACACGAAGGTGAGGGCCTGCCGGCGCGACTCGGGGCAGGTCGAGGAGGCGGCGATGTCGAGCTGCCGCAGCACGTGGTTGCGCAGGTAGATCGCCTCGGCCACGGTCTTGAAGCCGATGCCGTGCTCGGCCAGGCCGGGGATGGGCAGGGTCCGCGAGATCGACCCCGGGCAGAACACCAGCGTGTCGTAGTCGATCGTCCGGACCTCGTACGGCTCGGCGTCGGCGCGTTCCACGACCTCCACGGTCGCCTTGCGGCCGGCGTGGTCGATCTCGGTCACGCGGCCGTTGAGGATCGTCACGCCGGGCAGCACCCGTCGCAGGGACACCACCACGTGCCGGGGTTCGAGGTTGCCGGCCGCCGCCTCGGGCAGGAACGGCTGGTAGGTCATGTAGGACTGCGGGGCGACCATGGTGATCTTGAGTTCGCCACTCTTGAGCTGCCGGCGCATCTTTTTCCGCAGCCGCAGCGCGGTGTACATGCCGACGTAGCCGCCACCAACGATGAGCACGTGTTTGGACATATTCGATCCGGTACCCATGGCCCTTCCCGAAATTCGACCGTGAGCTTGTGAAAACTTTCACGAGCTCTGCCTTCACGGTACTCCGCGCGAGGGCGCCTGGGCAGAGGGGGTCCTGTGAAACGAGTCACCCTCGAACCGCAGGACCCGCGCGGGCGTCATAGAGGGAGGAAGCGATCAGTGAGCGACGGGCAGGGCGCGCGTCCAGGGGAAGCGGGGGCTTTCCTGGCCACCGCCCTGCCCTTCGCGTACGGAGGGATCGGGGGAGGCCTTGCCACCGGACACCGAGGTACGGCAGCACCAGTGGTGGATCGATCCCCGCGAGTACGCCCGGCACGAGGCTCGCCGGGGCCGCAGGTTCGCGTTCACGCACCTCGTTCCGGCGCGCACCGCGCTGGTGGTGATCGACATGGTGCCGTTCTTCGTCTCCGAGAACCCCTACTGCCGTGGCATCGTGCCCAACATCGGCCGCCTCGCCGACGCCCTCCGGACGGCGGGCGGGACGGTCGCCTGGGTGCTGCCCGCGGCCGGGGAACGGACGCCGGTGCGCGATGAGTTCTTCGGTCCGGAGGTGGCCGAGACCTATCGCACCTCCGGCGGAACGGGCCCTCTCCCCCGGCGGCTGTGGCCCGAGCTGACGCCCGGTCCCGGCGACGTACTGGTCGAGAAGACCACGGCCAGCGCCTTCTTCCCCGGCCACTGCCCGCTTCCAGAACTGCTGGCGGAACGCGGGGTCGACACCGTACTGATCAGCGGCACCGTCACCAATGTGTGCTGCGAGTCCTCGGCCCGCGACGCCGCCGCCCTCGGGCTCCGGGTCATCATGGTCGCGGACGCGAACGCGGCACGACGCGACCAGGACCACAACGCCACGTTGTACACCGTCTACCGATCCTTCGGAGACGTGCGCCCGACCTCCGACCTCCTCGACCTGGTCCGGCCGCACACCCCGTAGCCCCGCCGCCTGCCGTCCGCGGGCTCAGCGCCCTTCGGGTCCCGGCAGGCCGGCGTACGTGCGGGCGCGGGTCAGGACCGTGTCCAGCATCGTCTCGGTGACGCGGCCCGTGAAGGTGTTCTGCTGGCTCGGGTGGTAGCAGCCGATCAGCAGGGTCGTTCCGCCGGCCGGGGACGTGAGTTCGACCTCCGCCCCGTGGCCGAACGCCGGACGCCGGGCCGGCGTGGCGTAGCCCGCCTCCTTGAGGGCCGGCCACAGCGCCTGCCAGCCGTACCCGCCCAGGACGACGATCGCCCGGACGTCGCCCGCGACGAAACCGAGCTCCTTGACCAGCCACGGAGCGCACGTGGCGCGTTCGTCCGGCGTCGGCTTGTTGGCCGGGGGCGCGCAGCGCACCGGCGCGACGACGCGGGCGCCGAGCAGCCGCTGGCCGTCATCCGCGTGCGTGCTGGTCGCCTGGGCCGCCAGGCCGACCCGGTACAGGGACGCGAACAGCCAGTCGCCGCTCCGGTCGCCGGTGAAGATCCGGCCCGTACGGTTTCCGCCGTGGGCGGCCGGGGCCAGGCCGACGATCAGGACGCGCGGGGACGGGTCACCCCAGCCCGGGACGGGTCGGCCCCAGTACTCCTCGTCCGCGTACGCGCGGCGGCGTTCGACGGCGACCTGTTCGCGCCACGCGACCAGGCGGGGGCAGGCCCGGCAGACCGACTGCCGGGCCACCAACTCGTCCAGAGACGACGCCTCGGCGGCGAGCGAGCGGACGGACGCGGCGTCGGTGGCCACGGGAGTGTCCGCCCGCGCCGGGTCGCCCGGCCACCCCGTCCCAGGCGGTACGAACGGCGCGTTCACGCTACTGCCCACGTCGGCTCAGACCAGGGACCAGGCGATGCCGTCCAGGATGTCGTGCTCGCTCACGACCACGTCGTTGAAGCCGTACTCCCGCATGATCCGGTCGAGGATCAGCGCGCCGGCGCCGATGACGTCGACCCGGCCCGGGTGCATGACGCCGATCGCGGCGCGCTCGTCGTGGGTCGAGTGCAGCAGCATGCGGGTCACGTCGTGGACCTGACGGACCTTCAGCCGCGACAGGTGGATGCGCTCGGAGTCGTACTCCGGAAGGTCCAGGGCGATGCCGGCGACGGTCGTCACCGAACCCGCGAGCCCGACGAGCGTGCGGGCGCGGTCGACCGGCACCGGCGGGACGAGCGGCGGTGCCGGCGGAGGTAGCGGCGCGCCGCCACCCGTCTCCGCCAGGGCCGCCTCGCCGGCCAGGGCGGCGGCCTCGTCGCGGGTGCTCTCCCCCGTGCGTACGGCGGCGAGGGCCGCGTCGATGTCGGCGACGGCCGCCGCGAGCTGTTCGGGCGACGGCGGATCGGAGCGCAGGTGGCGTTCGGTCATGCGGACGCAGCCGATGTCGACCGAACGCGACGCCTCGACCTCGGTGGTGCCGAGGACGAACTCGGTCGAACCGCCGCCGATGTCCACGACGAGGTACGGGCGCATGGGACGCAGAGCGGCCAGGTCCTTGGTCGCGCCCGTGAAGGAGAGCTGCGCCTCCTGCTCGCCGCTGATCACCTCCGGCTCGACGCCGAAGATCTCGACGACGCCCCGGACGAAGTCGTCACGGTTGGCGGCGTCACGGGTGGCGCTGGTGGCCACGACCCGTACGCGCTCGGCGCCGTGCCCGGCGATGAGCTTGGCGTAACCGCGCATCGCGGTGAAGGTGCGTTCGAGCGCCTCCGGCGCGAGCCGTCCGGTCCGGTCGACGCCCTGGCCGAGCCGGACGATCTCCATCCGGCGTTCGATCTCCACCAGCTCGTCGCCGGAGATGTCGGCGATGAGGAGGCGGACGGAGTTGGTGCCGCAGTCGACGGCGGCGACGCGGGTCGCGGCGCTCATTCGCTCGGCTCCCGGTGGGGCGCGCTGTCTTCGGTGCTCATCGCACCAGCGATCATGACACTTTCCTGACTTGGTTGACAGGTAGTCTGTGAAGTCTGTTCGACATTGACACAACTCCCGGCTCGCCACCAGTCCGGGAGCTCGCGGAGGGCTTCGGCGCCGAAGGGGTTCGCCCCCGGCACCGCGAGCTCGTGCGCGACCAGCGCGTGCAGGCACTTGACCCGGGTCGGCATACCGCCGGCGCTCTGCGTTCCCGCTGGTAGCGGCTGGGTCCCCTCGGCGCGCGCGGCGGCGTCGCGGCGCGTCAGGTAGTCGTCGTGGGCGGCGGCGTACGAGGCGGCCAGCTCCGGGTCGGAGGCCAGCCGGTCCGTCATCTCCCTCATCATCCCGCTCGCCTCGAGGGTGCCGATGGCCGAGGCCGCTTTCGGACACGTGAGGTAGTACAGCGTGGGAAACGGCGTGCCGTCGGCCAGCCGCGGCGCGGTCTCCACCACGTCGGGCAACCCGCAGGGGCAACGATGGGCCACCGCCCGCAGCCCGCGCGGCTCGCGGCCGAGCTGAGCCGCGACGGCCGCCGCGTCGCGTTGGTCGATCACCGGTTTCCCTTCGAGCCTTGCGTACCTGCCGGGCGAGCCGAGCGTCCGCCGGACGAGCCGAGCGTCGCTTGCAAGGTTATGCGCTCAGCGGTGCTGATCCGCCGCGTCGACCGAACGCCACAGGGTGACGTACCACGGCGGCGTCGGCGCCGGCGTCTTGCGCGCGGCGCTCTTGCCACCGCCGTCGTCACCGCCGACGACGACGTAGCACTTGGCGCCGGGATCGCACATGTGCAGGCGGGTCCGGGCCTCACGCCGTACGTAGGACTCGTCGCCGAGCCGCTTCTTCTGCGCCTCGAGCTGTTCGACCTGTTGCTGCGCCTGCCGCTGCTGGACGCGCAGCTGGGCGATCTCGCGACGCTGCGCGATGTACTCCCGGACCGGGTAGGCCAGGCTCAGTGCGATCGCGCAGGCCACCACGGCCAGGATCGCGGCGCGCCCCGTGAGGTGGGCGCGCCGCAGCTCCTTGGCGTCGGCCGCGTCGGAGTCCAGCGACCTGCGCTTCGCCTCGGCCACGGTCGCCTACGACCAGCGGAACCGCGGGAAGGCGGCGGCGCCGGCGTAACGGGCGGCGTCGTCGAGCAGCTCCTCGATGCGGAGCAGCTGGTTGTACTTGGCCACCCGGTCGCTGCGCGCGGGCGCGCCGGTCTTGATCTGGCCGCAGTTGGTCGCGACGGCCAGGTCGGCGATCGTGGTGTCCTCGGTCTCGCCGGAACGGTGGCTCATCATGCAGCGGAAACCGTTGTTGTGGGCGAGCGCCACGGCGTCGAGCGTCTCGGTGAGCGTGCCGATCTGGTTCACCTTGACCAGCAGCGCGTTGGCCGAGCCGGCGTCGATGCCGCGCTGGAGCCGCTCGGGGTTGGTGACGAACAGGTCGTCGCCCACGACCTGCACCCTGTCGCCCACGGCGTCGGTGAGGGCCTTCCAGCCCGCCCAGTCCTCCTCCGACAGCGGGTCCTCGATGGAGACCAGCGGGTAGGCGTCGAGCAGCTCGCCGTAGTAGGCGGCCATCTCCTCGGCCGAGCGCTTGGCGCCCTCGAAGTCGTAGACGCCGTCGGTGTGGAACTCGGTCGCGGCCACGTCGAGCGCGAGCGCGATGTCGGTGCCCGGACGGAAGCCGGCGCTCTTGATCGCCTCCAGGATGAGGTCGAGGGCGTCGCGGTTGCTCGGCAGCTCAGGGGCGAAGCCGCCCTCGTCGCCGAGGCCGGTGGCCAGGCCGCGCCCCTTGAGCACCGACTTGAGCGCGTGGTAGGTCTCCGCGCCCCAGCGGACGGCGTCGCGGAAGGTCGGCGCGCCGATCGGAGCGATCATGAACTCCTGGATGTCGACGTTGGTGTCCGCGTGCGCGCCGCCGTTGAGGATGTTCATCATCGGCACCGGCAGCAGGTGTGCGTTCGGACCGCCGACGTAGCGGAACAGCGGCAGGTCGGCCGTCCTGGCCGCCGCCTTGGCCACCGCCAGGCTCACACCGAGAATGGCGTTGGCCCCCAGCCGGGACTTGTCGGGCGTGCCGTCGAGGTCGATCAGCTTCTGGTCGATGATGCGCTGGTCGTCGGCGTCGTACCCCAGGAGCTCCGGCGCGATCTCGTCCTTCACGCCGAGAACGGCCCTCTCCACGCCCTTGCCGTTGTAGCGCTCACCGCCGTCGCGCAGCTCGACGGCCTCGAACTGGCCGGTCGAGGCTCCGCTCGGCACCGCGGCGCGAGCATCGCTGCCGTCGTCGAGCAGAACCTCGACCTCGACGGTGGGGTTACCACGGGAGTCGAGGATCTCCCGAGCCTGGACGACGTCGATCGACGACACTTGATCTCCTTGTGATCACTACGAGACGTTTCGGTCCCCGAGCCTAGCCGCCTTGGGGAGGGGGGCGTTGCAACGCCACCCCCGTTTCCGTGTCGGGACCGGTCCTGAGCCCTCAGCCGGTGAGGTCACGGACATGGGGCGGCAGGTTACCCGTGACGACGTCGGCGAGGGTCACCTGATCGACGATGTTCTGCACCGCGGTGTCGGCGGCCATCCACACCTGTCGCAGATGGGTCGCCGTGCCTTCGTAGGAGGCGTTGGCGGCCGGCTCGCCGCGGATGTCGGTGAGCGAGCCGTCGACCGTTCGGATGACCTCGCCGACGGAGATGTCGGTGGCCGGCCGGGTCAGCCGGTAGCCGCGCTCCGGGCCGCGCTGGGTGACGATGAGGTCGGCACCGCGCAGTTCGCCCAGAATGGTCTTCAGGAAGGACAGCGGCATCCCCTCTCCCGCCGCCAGCGCACTGGCGGTGACGGTCGCGGGATCGGCGGCGGCCAGGGCGAGTACGGCCCGGAGCGCGTAGTCGGTACGTGCGGTGATGTGCACAGGCGTCAGACGACGGCGAGGGTCCGAGCGTCGGGGCCGGGCCGGACGTGGACGGTCTCACCCGGCGCCAGCCGAAGCCGTTCGGCCAGTCCCCGGGTGACCTGGGCCCACGCGTCCTGATCCCCGAGTCTCATCTCCACCCGGACCTCGAAGCCCAGGCGGACCACGCGTTCGACCGTCGCCTCGGCGCTGCCCGGCTCGGGTTCGGCGGTCAGCTCGATGTCGTGCGGGCGGACCAGGCGGCCGTCCAGCTCGGTCACCGGGCCGAGGAAGCGCATCACGAACTCGTTGGCCGGGTT
Source organism: Actinoallomurus sp. CA-142502 (assembly GCF_050936355.1). Taxonomy (NCBI): domain Bacteria; kingdom Bacillati; phylum Actinomycetota; class Actinomycetes; order Streptosporangiales; family Thermomonosporaceae; genus Actinoallomurus; species Actinoallomurus sp. CA-142502. The sequence continues at coordinate 2,494,222 of NZ_JBNJMY010000001.1, read as the reverse complement.
GTCGTACACCTCATGCGGGCTGCCGGACTGCTCCACCCGGCCGCCGGCCAGCACCACGATGGTGTCGGCGACCTCGATCGCCTCCTCCTGGTCGTGGGTGACGAACACGGTCGTGACGTGCACGTCGTCGTGGAGCCGGCGCAGCCAGGCCCGCAGCTCCTTGCGGACCTGGGCGTCCAGCGCCCCGAACGGCTCGTCCAGCAACAGCACCTCGGGCTCGACCGCCAGCGCCCTCGCCAGCGCCATCCGCTGCCGCTGACCGCCGGACAGCTGCGCCGGATACCGCTTGGCGAACTGGTCGAGATGGACGAGCTCCAGCAGCTCGTGCACCCGCTTGTGGATCTCGTTCTTGGGGCGTTTGCGGATCTGCAGGCCGAACGCGATGTTGTCGAAGACGGTCATGTGCTTGAACGCCGCGTAGTGCTGGAACACGAAGCCGACGTTGCGCCGCTGCGGAGCCAGCCGGGTGACGTCGGCGCCGGCGATCAGCACGGTCCCCGAGTCCGGCTGCTCGAGCCCGGCGATCACCCGCAGCAGTGTCGACTTGCCACCGCCGGAGGGACCGAGCAGCGCGGTGAGTGAGCCGGAGGGGACCTCCACCGACACGTCCTGCAGGACCGAGGTGGCGCCGAACGCCTTGTTGATGTGACGGGCCTCGATGGCCATCAGTCAGCCTTTCGCTGGAGCAGTTTGATGACGAGCAGGCTGACGATGGCGATCAGCGCGAGCGCGGTGGCGGCGGCGAACGCGGCGGGCTGCTCGAAGTTCTGGAAGCGTTCCTCGACGTACAGCGTGAGGGTCTGGGTCTGGCCGACCAGGCGGCCCGACACGACCGCGACCGCGCCGTACTCGCCGAGGGCCCGTGCCAGGCAGAGCACGATGCCGTAGGCCAGGGCCGAGCGGATGCCGGGGACGGTGATGCGCCGGAAGGTCTGCCACCGGCCCGCGCCCAGCGTCTGGGCGGCCTGTTCCTGCTCGTCGCCCATCTCCTCCAGGACCGGGACGACGGCGCGCACGACCAGCGGCAGCGCCACGAACACGGTGGCCAGGACCATGCCGGGCGTGGAGAAAATGATCTTAATGCCGTGGTCCTCCAGCCAGCCGCCGAACGAGGAGAACCTCCCGTACACCAGGATCAGCGCCAGGCCGACCACGACCGGGGAGACCGCCAGCGGCAGGTCGATCACCGCGTTGAGGATCCGCTTGCCGGGGAAGCGGTGGCGGACCAGCAGGATCGCGGTGCCGACTCCGAAGACGGTGTTCAGCGCGACCGCCCACAACGCGACGATGAACGTCACCTGGAAGGCGTGCAGTGCCTCGTGGGTGGTGAGCGCGTCGAAGAACGGGCCGAGCCCGTGCTGGAAGGTCTTCCAGCCGATCAGCACCACTGGCAGGACCAGCAGGAACAGCAGGTAGGCCAGCACGACGACCCGCAGCACGTACTTGCTCACAACCGACGGCCCCGTGACGCCTGAGCGCTCAGCCACGACGCGACCCCCACCTCTGCACCAGGTCCAGGGTCACCAGGACCACGAAGGCGACGACCAGCAGGGCGGTCGAGACGGCGGCCGCCGAGGCGGTGTTGTCGTTCTCGATCTGCCCGAAGATCTGCACCGCGGCCACCTGCGTCTTGAAGGGCAGGTTGCCGGAGATCAGCACGGTGGAGCCGAACTCGGCGATCGACCGGGTGAAGGCCAGCGCGGTCCCGGAGACCATCGCGGGCAGCAGGTTGGGCAGGATGATCCGCCGGAAGATGGTCCAGTTGCCGGCGCCCAGGGACGCCGCCGCCTGTTCCATGTCCCGGTCGAGTTCGAGGAGGACCGGCTGGACGGTGCGCACGACGAACGGCAGCGTGACGAACAGCAGCGCCACCGCCACGCCGACCCTCGTGTACGCCAGGTTGATGCCGAGCGGGCTGTCCGCTCCGTACAGCTCCAGCAGCACCAGCCCGGCGACGATCGTCGGCAGCGCGAACGGCAGGTCGATGAGGGTGTCCAGCACGGCCTTGCCGGGGAAGGAGTCGCGTACGAGCACCCAGGCGATCAGCGTGCCCATCACCAGGTTGATCAGGGCCACGATGATCGAGGCGACGACGGTCAGCTTCAACGCCGCCCAGGCGTCCGGGGTGGTGACCGACTTCCAGAAGAAGCCCGGCCCGTGCTCCGCCGACTTCCAGAGGACGGCGGCCAGCGGAATCAGCACGATCAGGCTGAGAAAGATCATCGCCGAGCCCAGGCCCAGCGCCGTCGGCGCGCCGGGCGGCCTGCGCCGCGCGACGGGCCGCACCGGGCCCGGCGGAGTGCCGAGCCCGGTGGAGTCCGTTTCCAGGATCTTGGAGGTCAAGAGGTCACTTCCCGGTCGAGACGCCGAGGCTCTTCTCGATGCCGGTCACGATGCCCTTCTGCGGGTCGAAGAACTCCGTGGTGACCTTGTCCCAGCCGCCCAGGTCGTTGATGGTGAACAGGCCGGTCGGCTTCGGGAACTTGTCGGCTCCCGCCACCCCCGAGACCGTCGGCCGGTAGCCGTTCTTGACCCAGATCGCCTGGCCCGCCGGGCTGTAGAGATAGTCCACGAACGCCTTGGCCTCGGCCGGGTGGGCGCTGTTCTTGGTCACCGCGATCGGGTTCTCGATGAGGATCGTGGAGGCCGGGACCGTGTAGTCGACCGGCTGGCCCTTCTGCTGCGCGAAGATCGCCTCGTTCTCGTAGGTGATGACCGCGTCGCCCTTGCCGCCGACGAAGGTCTGCAGCGCCTTGCGGCCGCTGTCGTCCTGCACCGGGACGTTCTTCAGCAGACTCTGGAGGTAGGCCACTCCGGCGGGCTTGTTGGCGCCCTTGTTCGACGCGGCGCCGTAACCGGCCAGGATGTTCCAGCGCGCCCCGCCCGAGGTGGACGGGTTGGGGGTGATCACCTGGATGCCGGGCTTGATGAGGTCCGGCCAGTCCTTGAGGTTCTTCGGGTTGCCCTTGCGGGTGGTGATGGTGACCACCGAGTCGGTGATGAACCCGTGCTGCGGGTTGCTGTTCCAGTCGGAGGCGACCAGCCCGGCCTTCACCAGCCGGGTGACGTCCGGCTCCAGTGAGAAGTCGACGACGTCGGCCTTGAGCCCGGACGCGACCGCCCGGCTCTGGTCGCCGGAGGCGCCGTAGGACTGGGTGAAGGTGATGTTCTTACCGGCGGTTGTCTTCTGGAAAGCCTTGATGAGCTGCTGGAACGCTGCCTGCGGAGTGGAGTAGGCCACCAGGGCCAGCTGCACCTTCTTACCGCCGCCGCTCCCGGATGAGTCGCTTCCGCAGGCCGCGAGGGACATGCTGACGCCCAGTGCCGCCACCGCGGCGATGGTTCTTCTGCTGTGACCCATCGTCCTTTGCTCCATATTTCCGATCAATTTGGTAATAAAAGTAGACCAGCGGGCGTTGCCGTAGTCAACTGATCAGGTAGGCCATACCGGGAACGATTGGATAACGCCACAGGTCGTGCGGCACTCCGCCGACGGCTACCGTGACCGCCGCTCTGTGGAACTCCGAGAGCGCCTGGGCCTCTCTTACCGGCCGATCGTCAGCCGTTGCCCGTACGGACGGCCTGACCGGACTCGCCGGCGAGGCGGGCGAAGGGCGTGTTGCCGGCGGTGTCGCCGATCGGCGGGAACGTCGGGGGCGGGATGGTCGGCGGGCCGCCCGTGGGCGGGCCACCGGGGGGATTGCCGGGCGGGTGCGGAACCCTCGGCGCCCCCCGGCTGAGGTGAATGACGACCGTCGTGCCCGGTTCGACGCGGGCGCCGCCGCCCGGGCTCTGGCTCGCCACGGTGCCCCGCGAGTACCCTGAGGACACGCTGGACCCCGTCACCACGCCGAAGCCGGCCGCCGCCAGCCTCGACCGCGCCGCCGAGGCGCTCAGGCCGACCACGCTCGGCACCGAGACGAGGTCCTCGCCCGAACCCTCCCGGTAGTACTCGCTCGGCGGGCTGTGGAAGTCGTGCGCCGGCACGCCCCTCAGCGCGCCCAGCATCGTCTCCCGCCAGATCGGCGCCGGGATGTCCGAGCCGAACACCTCGCCGTAGCAGCGCCCGGCCAGGCACACGTTGCGCAGCGGGTGGGCGTAGCCTCCGCGCGGGTCGCCGACCCAGACGGCGCTCGCCAGGTCCGGCGTGTAGCCGGCGAACCAGGCCGAGGAGTAGTCGTCGACCGTGCCGGTCTTGCCGGCCGCCGGGCGGCCGATGCCCATGCCGGCCGCGGTGCCCTGCGTGAGCACGCCGCGCAGCACGTGGTTGACGCCGTCGGCGACGCCCTTGCGGATGGCCTGGCGGCACTTGGCGCTGGGGACCTTGAGCTCGCGGCCGTTCGCATTGGTGATCTTGGACAGCACGATCGGCTCGCAGTAGCGGCCGCGGGCGGCGAACGCCGCGTACGCCGCCGCGAGCCGTAGCGGCGAGACCGTGTTGGCGCCGAGGGTGAAGGAGGCGACCTGTTCGAGCGGCTTGCCGTCGGCGCGGCGCATGCCGAGGCGTTCGGCCATCTTCACCGTGTCGCAGAGCCCGACCTGCTTCTCCAGGTTGAGGAAGAAGGTGTTGACCGAGTTCCACGTGCCGGTGACCAGGCTGAACGACCGGCCGCCCTCGCCGTCGGCGGCGTTGCTCAGCGACGTGCTCGACCCGGCGTACTTGCCGTCGCAGGCGCGCAGGCCGGTGGGCGCGTAGTGCTCGGGCGCGTACAGGCGGTGGCCGAAGGCCATGCCCTGGTCGAGGGCGGCGGCGAGCGTGAACACCTTGAACGTCGAACCCGCCTGCATGCCCAGGCTCGTGCCGTGGTCGCCGTCGGCGGCGAAGTTGACCCAGGTCTTGCCGACCTTCTCCGACGGGCCGAGCGCGCGGTCGACGGCCATCGCCTTGACCGCGCCGGTGCCGGGCTGGACCAGGACCTCGGCGGATGCCTTGTGGCTGGAGTTCTTCTGCGGCACGTAGTGGTCCACCGCGCGCTGGGCGGCCCGCTGCATCTTCGAGTCCAGAGTGGTGCGGATGGTCAGGCCGCCGCGCTGCAGGAGCAGCTTCCGCGCGTCGGCGGTCGACCCGAAGATCGGATTGGTGAGGATCTCCCGCTGGACGTAGTCGCAGAAGAAGGGCGCCGAGCTCTCCACGCAGCCGTTCGGCGTGGAGGTGACGTGGAGGTCCAGCGGCGCGCTCTCGGCGTCCGAGGCGTCCGCCTTGCTCACCCAGTGGAGCTGGGCCATCCGCGCCAGCACCGTGTCGCGGCGCTCGACGGCCGTCTTGGGGTACACCGTCGGGTCGTAGGCGAAGGGATAGCGCACCACGCCGGCCAGCAGAGCCGCCTGCGGCAGCGTGAGCGTCGCGGCGGACCGGCCGAAGTAGTGCCGCGCGGCGGCTTCGACGCCGTACGCGCCGTCGCCGAAGTAGGCGATGTTGAGGTACCGCTCCAGGATCTGGTCCTTGGTGTAGCGCTTCTCCATCGCGACCGCCATGCGCAGCTCGCGCACCTTGCGGGCCGGAGTGGTGGCGACGGCCGAGTCGCGCTCCTCACTGTTGGACGCCGTCTCCAGCAGCAGGTTCTTGACGTACTGCTGGGTGATGCCCGAGCCGCCCTGGGTGACCTGACCGGCCGCGATGTTGCTCGCCAGGGCGCGGACGGTGCCCTTGACGTCGAGGCCGCCGTGCTCGTAGAAGCGGTTGTCCTCGATCGCGACGATCGCCTTGCGCATGACGGGGGCGACCTTGTTCAGCGGTACGTCGACCCGGTTCTCGTAGTAGAAGGTGGCGATCTTGGAACCGTCGGAGGCGAGGATTACGGATCGCTGCGGCACCGGCGGCGTGCTGAGGTCGGCGGGCACCGACTGGAACCAGTTCGCGCCGTCGCGGGCGCTCACCCCGAGCATGCCGAGGGTGGAGAACGCGATCAGGGCCGCCAGCACACCGGCGACCACCCCCGTGCCTGCGAGGCGGCAGACGATGCGGAGGGTTCGATGTTGCGGGGCCACCCCTGACGACACCCGGACAGAGTACGTCGAAAGTAGTCTTCGTGGATCTCGCGGACCTAACAAAAATTCCCACTAAAGGCGGTCCGCCACCTCAAAGCACGCTTAACTGCGCTTTTGTCGCGCTGTCCCTTAATGGAATTACGGTCGCCAGGCCTGGAGGAGCCAGTCGAGGAACGGCGACCCATCGGCCGGTTCGTCGCCGTGTCCCGGTTCGTCGCCGTGTCCCGGCTTGTCGCCGGCCTTGGCATCTCCCTTCTCCTTGTCCTTCTTGTCCTTGTCCTCCTCTTCCTCGCCGCTCCCCTTGCGGAAGAAGCCGCCGCTGGGCGCGCTGAACGCGTGCTCGGGCACACCCTGCAACGCCTCGGTCATCGTGTCGCGCCAGATGGGCGCCGGGACGTCCGCGCCGTACACCTGCGCGAAGCAGCCCTCGCCGAGGCAGACGTCACGCAGCGGGTGCTTGTAGCCGCCGCGCGGGTCCCCCACCCAGACGGCGCTCGCCATGTCGGGCGTGTACCCGGCGAACCAGGCGGAGGAGAAGTTGTCCACCGTGCCGGTCTTGCCCGCCGCCGGACGGCCGATCTCGTTGCCCTTGGCCGTGCCCTTGGTCAGCACTCCGCCGAGCACATGGTTGACCGCGTCGGCGACGTCACTGTCGACCGCCTGGTGGCAGCCGGCGCTCGGAACCCTCACCGGCCCCTTCGGCGAACTGATGCTCGTGATGGCGATCGGCGAGCAGTACCGGCCGCGCGCGCCGAACGCCGCGTACGCCGCCGCCAGCCGTACCGGCGAGACGGTGTTGAAGCCGAGCGTGAAGGACGGGTACTGCTCGAGCTTGCCGCCGGTGGCCTTGCGCATGCCGAGCCGGGTGGCCATCTTGTACGTCTCGCACAGGCCGACCTTGCGTTCGAGTTCGAGGAAGAACGTGTTCACCGAGTGCCAGGTGCCGGTGACCAGCGTGAAGTCATGGCCGCCCTCGCCGTCGCCGGCGTTGCCGAGCGCGGTCGAGTCGCCGACACGGTTACCGGCGCAGTCGTGGAAGCCGGTCGGCACGAACTCCTTGGGCGCGAACAGCTTGTCGCCGAACGCCATGTCCTGGCGAAGCGCCTCGGCCAACGTGAACACCTTGAACGTCGAACCCGCCTGCATGCCGAGGCTGGAGCCGTGGTCGGAGTCGGCCGCGAGGTTCACCCACATCATGCCGCGCTTGCTGCTGTCACCGAGCTTGCGGTCGATCGCCATCGCGGTGATCTCCCCCGTGCCCGGCCGGACGAGGACCTCGGCGGCGGCCTTGCCGGAGGAGTTCTTCGGCGGCACGTGCCGGTTCACCGCGTGCTGGGCGGCCTTCTGCATCTTGGGTTCGAGCGTGGTGTGGATCTCCAGCCCGCCGCGTTGCAGCAGCGCCCGCCGCTGCCGCAGGCTCTTGCCGAAGACCGGGTTGCCCAGGATCTCCCTCTGCACGTAGTCGCAGAAGAACGGCGCCGAACTGGTCACGCAGCCGTTCGGCGTTTTGGTGATTTTGAGTTTGACCGGCTGGACGCGGGCGGCCGCGGCGTCCGCCGGCGTGATCACCTTGAGCTGGAGCATGCGGTTCAGCACGAGGTCGCGTCGTTGCCGGCCGCGCTTGGGGTGCAGGTGGGGGTTGTAGGTCGTCGGCGAGCGCACGATCCCGGCGAGCATCGCGGCTTGGGCGAGCGTGAGGTCCGCGGCGTGCACGCCGAAGTAGTGCCGGGCCGCCGCCTCGACCCCGTACGCGCCGTCGCCGAAGTAGGCGATGTTGAGGTACTTCTCCAGGATCTGGTCCTTGGTGAACCTCTTCTCCAGCCCCACCGCGTAGCGGAGTTCGCGCAGCTTGCGGCCGGCGGTCGGCTCCAGCGCGCTCCGGCGTTCCTGCGCGTTGTCGGCCATCTCCGCGAGGGCGTTCTTGATGTACTGCTGGCTGAGCGTCGACCCGCCCTGGATGACCTCACCGGCCTGCAGGTTGGTGATCACCGCGCGCACGGTGCCCTTGACGTCGAGCGCGCCGTGCTCGTAGAAGCGGCTGTCCTCGATCGCCACGATCGCCTTGCGCATGATCGGGGCGACCTGGGCGAACGGCACCTCGACGCGGTTCTCGTAGTAGAAGGTGGCGAGTTTGCTGCCGTCGGCCGCGAGGATCACCGAGCTCTGCGGCAGCGCCGGAGTCACCAGGTCGGCGGGCAGCTTCTGGAACCCACGGTCGGCCGCGCGCACGCTCAGCCCGCCCATCAGCGCGTACGGGAGCAGCAGCGCCGCGGTCAGCATGCCCGCGATGAAGCCGACGGTCGCCAGATCGCGGAGCCTGGCGAGCGTATCTCCCGTTTTCGCCCCCACAATCCGCGGTCATCCCCACACGCGCGGTAACCGGAAACCTTGGGCGGCGTTTCGTCGGTTACCGGCGCTCTGAGCGCCTCCTGGCGTTCCGCGCCGATATGGTGCCCGGATGGCCCACAAGGATCACCGGGTGACCCTGCGCCCGCTCACCGCTGGCGACGAGCACGAGTTCCTCGCCCTGGTGGCCGCGAGCGCGGAGCTGCACCGGCCGTGGATGTCGCTGCCCGACACTCCCCCGAAGTTCCGCGCCTACGTCACGCGCTACGAGGGGCCGGACGAGGAGTCGCACCTCGTCTGCCGGCGTGACACCGGGGCCATCGTGGGCCTGATCAACATCAACAGCATCATCCGCGGGCGTTTCCAGTCCGCCTCCCTCGGCTACGCGGCGTTCGCCTCGTCGGCCGGCCGGGGATACATGTCCGAAGGGCTCGACCTGGTGGTTCGGCACGCCTTCGAGCAGCTGCAGCTGCACCGGCTGGAGGCCCAGATCCAGTCGGAGAACCACGCCTCCATCCGGCTGGTCCGCCGGGCCGGATTCCGCAACGAGGGCTGCTCACCGGACCTACTGTTCATCGACGGGGCCTGGCGGGACCACGAACGCTGGGCCATCACCAACGCGATGGCCGGCATCGTCCCCGCCGAGCCGCACCCGACGCTGCCCGAGCGCTGACGCCTACTCGCGTCCGGCCAAGCTGTGCGCGACCAGGGCGTTGGCGTGCCCGTGCCCGAGGCCGTGCTCGGTCTTGAGCCAGTTGACGAGCTCCATGTGCCTGGTCAGCGGCGAACCCTCGATCAGCGCCAGCCATTCGGTGACGGGACGGCCGTACTTCTTCTCGATCGACGGAAAATAGCTGGCAGGACCCTTCACAGGATCAGTCATGGGGGCCATCATGCCAGCCGCCACCGACAGACCCGAGCGCACCTCCGGATGACGCCCCTGCGGCTCAGGACTCGCCGGAGTCCTCCCAGTCGCGGACGCGGTCGTGGAAGCGCCTCGCGGCGGCGCGAAGCTCGGCCTCCGGGTCGCGGCCCTCCTCGCGCAACCGGTTGACCAGGGCGAACAACTCCGCGCCGGTCCCCTCGTCGGAGAACAGCTCCGCCGGGGCACCCGCCTTGGCTGCGCGTCGCTGCAGCTTGGCCGCGAGCGACAGCGCGGGCTGGCCCATCGGCACGCCGTGGAAGATCGACGCGTCCTCTCCGCGCTCGGCCGACTTGATCTTGTCCCAGTTGGCGTTGACCTCGTCGGCGTCGGCGACCGTGACCTCGCCGAACACGTGCGGATGGCGGCGGACCAGCTTGGCCACGATGCCCTCGGACACGTCGTCGACGGTGAAGTCGTCGGACACCTCCGCGTGGAAGGCGACCTGCATGAGCACGTCGCCGAGCTCCTCGCGGAGGGCCTCCAGGTCGCCGCTCTCGATCGTGTCGACGACCTCGTACGCCTCTTCGAGCAGGTACGGCGCGAGGGAGGCGTGCGTCTGCTCGCGGTCCCACGGGCACTCGCGGCGCAGCGTCTCCATCACCGTGACCAGGTCGAGGAAGCGTGCGCCCGGCAGGTCGTACGCGCCGTGCACGACCTCCACCTCGGGCGGGTCGTCCATGCCGATGAGGGCCGTGCCGACCGCGCGCATCAGGGCCTCGTCGCCGTCTTCGGCGGCCAGCCACACGACCGTGCCGTCCGACGCGGCGCGCACGAGGGCCGCCGCGTCCGGGTCGGTCACCTCGACCTCGATCCCGGCGGCGGCGATGTACGGCAGCTGTGGGTGCTCGGCCGAGCCGGTCAGGACCCGGCCGGCCGTGCGCAGCGCCTGCCAGGCCGGCCAGGTCAGCTGCCCCGGCGCGACGCGGGGCGAGGACGCGAGGAAGGTCAGAGTTGGCACTTGATCTCACCGGCGGCATCGGGAGTGCCGGAGTCGGGGGTGGACAGATGGGGGCAGACCGGGCCGAGCGAGATCGTCTGGTCGTCGAACTCGCCGAAGCGCGGGTTCACCGTGATGCCGACGTGCCGCTTGGCGTTCGCGTAGTCGCCCGCGAGCCGCTGCAGCACCTGCTGCCCCTGCTGCTGGTCGACGGGCTGGTCGGGGTTGACCCCGTACCGCTGGAGCATCGTCCGCTGGATCAGCACGCTCCGCGCGTAGTCCTCGTCGTAGGAGGTCGGCAGGCCCTGCGCCACGACGTACGCGTCGAGGCTCTGCTGGCCGCCCTGGGACGCGATGAAGGCGTCCACCTGGCCCGGCGCGGTGGACACGTGCTGTTCGCGGGCGACCTCGTCCCACAGGCGGATCTGGATCACCTTGTACAGCACGCTGCGCTGCGGCGAGGACGGGTCGTACGGGCCCTGCTGCTGCCCTGCCTGCTGACCCGCCTGCTGCCGCTGGGCCTCCTTCGCCGCGGCGACGATCTGGCCCGCCTGGGGGTAGTGCGGCAGCTCCTTGGCCCACTGGTTCGCGGCGGAGTCGACCTTGGAGACGGAGATGCGGTCATGGCCGACGATGGCGGCGGCGCCCGGCTGCACGGGGCCGCACGCGGCCAGGGCGGTACCGGCGGCCAGTGCGCAGACGGCGGTCTTCAGCGACTTACGGAACACGCGTGTCCTTCTCGTTTCGTGGCTCTCGGGGAACCATCTCACTGCGCCACCGGCTCGGGGAGGAACAGCGCCTCGACGAGGTCGGTGGCCCATTTCAGCAGCTCCTGGTCGCGCAGCGGGCGGCCGCCCAGCGGAGCCGTCTTGGGCGTCGGCACCAGCAGCGTATTGGTCGCGGCCTTGAGGATGCTCTTGGGGTACAGGCGTTGCAGCCGGACCCGGCGCGAGTCGGGCAGCTGCACGGGTGAGAACCGGATGTGGTTGCCCTGCAGGGTGACGTCCGTCAGCCCGGCCCGGCGCGCGAGGGCACGGAACCGCGCGACCTCCAGGAGGTTCAGCACCGGCACCGGCAGCGGGCCGAAACGGTCGGCGAGCTCCTCGCGCACGGGTTCGAGCTCCGAACCGTCCTGGACGCCCGCGATGCGGCGGTACGCCTCCAGCCGCAGCCGCTCCCCCGGGACGTACTCGTGCGGGATGTGCGCGTCGACCGGCAGCTCGACCTTGACCTCGGGTGTCTCGGCCGGACCGTCCTCGCGCAGCTCGCGCACGGCCTCGCCGACCATCCGGACGTACAGGTCGAAACCGACGCCGGCGATGTGGCCGGACTGCTCGGCGCCGAGGACGTTGCCGGAGCCTCGGATCTCCAGGTCCTTCATGGCCACGAACATGCCCGCGCCCATCTCGGTGTGCTGGGCGATCGTGGCCAGCCGCTCGTGCGCGGTCTCGGTGAGCGGCGCCTCGGGCGGGTACAGGAAGTAGGCGTACGCGCGCTCGCGCCCGCGCCCGACCCGGCCGCGCAGCTGGTGGAGCTGCGACAGGCCGTACATGTCGGCCCGGTCGACGATCAGCGTGTTGGCGTTCGGGATGTCCAGCCCGCTCTCCACGATCGTCGTGGCGACCAGGACGTCGTACTCCTTCTCCCAGAAGTCGACCATGATCTTCTCGAGCTGGTGCTCGTTCATCTGGCCGTGCGCGACGCCGACCCGGGCCTCGGGCACCAGTTCGGCCAGGTGCTTGGCCACCTTGTCGATCGAGCGCACGCGGTTGTGGACGAAGAAGACCTGGCCCTCGCGGAGCAGCTCACGGCGGATCGCGGCGGCGATCTGCTTGTCGTCGTACGGGCCGACGAACGTCAGCACCGGATGCCGCTCCTCGGGCGGGGTGAGGATCGTCGACATCTCGCGGATACCGGACAGGCCCATCTCCAGGCTGCGCGGGATCGGCGTGGCCGACATGGCCAGGACGTCGACCTGGGTGCGCATCTCCTTGAGGCGTTCTTTGTGCTCGACGCCGAACCGCTGCTCCTCGTCGATGATGACCAGGCCCAGCTCCTTGAACCGGGTCTCGGGCGACAGCAGCCGGTGCGTGCCGATGACCAGGTCGACGCTGCCGTCGGCGAGACCGCGCAGTGTCTCGGCGACCTCGCCGGCGGTCTGGAACCGGCTGATCGGCTTGATGGTGACCGGGAACGCCGCGAACCGCTCGGCGAACGTCGACAGGTGCTGCTGCACCAGCAGCGTCGTGGGCACCAGGACCGCGACCTGCCGGCCGTCCTGGACCGCCTTGAACGCCGCGCGCACCGCGATCTCGGTCTTGCCGTAGCCGACGTCGCCGCAGATCAGCCGGTCCATCGGCACCGGCTTCTCCATGTCGGACTTGACCTCGTCGATCGCACCGAGCTGGTCGGGCGTCTCGACGTACGGGAAGGCGTCCTCCAGCTCCCGCTGCCACGGCGTGTCGGGCGCGAACGCGTGCCCCGGCGAGGCCTGCCGGGCGGAGTAGAGCCGGATCAGCTCGCCCGCGATCTGGCGCACCGCCTTGCGGGCGCGGCCCTTCTGCTTCTGCCACTCCGCGCCGCCGAGCCGGTGCAGGCTGGGCGCCTCGCCGCCGACGTAGCGGGTGACCTCCTCCAGCTGGTCGGTCGGCACGAACAGCCGGTCGCCCTTGGCGTACTCGATGATGAGGTACTCGCGGGTGGCGCCCTGGACCGTACGGCTCGCCATCTCGACGTAGCGGCCGACGCCGTGCTGCTCGTGCACGATGTAGTCGCCGGGAGTGAGCCGCAGCGGGTCGATGCCGCCGCGGCGGCGCGACGGCATGCGCCGCATGTCCTTGGTGGAGGACTTCTGCCCGGACAGGTCGGTCTCGGTGAGGACCGCGAGGCGCACCGCGTCCCAGACGAAGCCATGGTCGAGGCGCCCGCAGGCGACGTTCACGAGCGCGGGCTCCGGCGGGCCGTCCAGGTCGGCGACCTTGGCGCCGAGGCCCTCCTCGCGGACCACCTCGGCGAGGCGCTCGGCCGGGCCGTGCCCCTCGGTGACGAGCACGACGCGCCAGCCGTCGTGGATCCAGCCCTTCACGTCGGCCATGACGCGCTGGGTGTCGCCGCGGTAGAAGTCGGCGGCGCGCGCGCCGACGCGCAGCGCGTCGCCGTCGGGCTCGCCGCTCACCTCGGTGACCTCGGTCAGCTCCCCGGTGGCGTCGGAGTACTCCCGCCGCGTCGTCGACGTGTCATTTCCGACCCCCCCTTCGGCTCCCACCCCCGCCGCGCTCGCGAACGGGGTGATGGTGCGCCACGGCAGGCCGAGCCCGGAGGCGTGGTCGCGCACCTCTTCGAGCGTGCGGTAGGCCGCCTCGCCGAGGTCGATCGGCGCCTCGCCGCCCGCGGCGGCGTTGACCCAGGACGCCTCGAGGAACTCCTGGCCGGTGCTGACCAGCTCCGCGGCCCGCGTCCGGATGCGCTCGGGGTCGCAGACGACCACCCAGGAGCCGTCGGGCAGCACGTCGAGCAGCAGCTCCATGTGGTCGGCGAGCACGGGCGCGAACGCCTCCATGCCCTCGACCGCCGAGCCGTCGGCGATCTGGTCGAGGACCTCGGCCAGCGCCGGGTGCTCGCTCGCCAGGTCCTTGGCGCGCTCGCGCACGGACTCCGTCAGCGGCAGTTCGCGGCAGGGCGGCGCCCACAGGCCGTCCTGCGCCACCTCCAGCGAGCGCTGGTCGGCCGCCTTGAAGTAGCGGATCTCCTCGACCTGGTCGCCCCAGAACTCCACGCGCAGCGGGTGCTCCTCGGTGGGCGGGAAGACGTCGAGGATGCCACCGCGCACGGCGATCTCACCGCGCTTCTCCACCAGGTCGACCCGGTTGTAGCCGCCGTCGGCCAGCCGCCGGACGACGTCGTCGAGCTCCACCTCGTCCTGGGCGCGCAGGCGTACGGGCTCCAGGTCGCCGAGGCCGGACACGATGGGCTGCAGCACGGCGCGGACCGGGGCGACCACGACGCGCAGCGGACCCGCCGCGGGGTCGTCCGGGTCGCCGTGCGCCAGGCGCCGTAGCACGGCGAGACGCTGGCCGACCGTGTCCGAGCGCGGCGACAGCCGCTCGTGCGGCAGCGTCTCCCAGGCCGGGAACGCCGCGACGTCGGCGGGATCGAGCAGGCTCGTCAGCGCGGCGGTGAGGTCCTCGGCCTCGCGTTCGGTGGCGGTGACCATCAGGACGGTACGACCGGGTTCGCGGGCGAACGCGGCACCGAGAAGCGGCCTTAGCGCGGGCGGCGCGACGAGGTCGAGCCGCGGGTCGCCACCGGAGACCGCCGCCACGAGGGCGGGGTCGGCCGAGGCGACGTCGAGCAGTCCGGAAAGGGTCATGAGCTCACAGAGGCGGGCAGCGGGAAACACCCGAAGGCAGTGGCACCCCCAGGGGTTCCCAGCCTACGCGCACCCGGTTACCACAGGGGCGCCTCCCCATGAGGAGCGGTAAGACGAAACGCACCACACGGACAAAGTCGATTGCGAGCACGATGCGGATGCGGGCGACTACTCTCCGGAGTTGTGACCGACCTGCGAACACCGCCGATTCACGACGGTGGCCTGTTCCCAGCACGCGTCCGGGAGTACGCCCTCGAGAGGCCCATGCAGCGGCTCGCGATCCTCGACGCCGGCTGCGGGTGGGCGCGCGAGATCGAGCTGGCCGCCCATGAGTGCGTCATCACCGGCGTGGACGACGACCAGCCGCCGCTGCGCGCGCACACGGAGTCGCGGCGCGACCTCGACAGCTGGCAGCTGGGCGACCTGCGCACCGTCCCGATGCCGCCGCGCGTGTACGACGTGGTCCGCGCCTCGCACCTGATCGAGCGGATCGCGCACGCGGAACTCGTGCTCGACCGCTTCGTCGCCGCGCTGAAACCGGGCGGGATGATGGTCGTGCGGTTCCGTGACCGCGCCGGCGCCTTCGGCTACCTCGACCGTCGGCTGCCGCACTGGCTGCGGCAGCTGCTGTGGCACCACGAGCAGCCGCCGCCGGCCGTGTACGACCGGGTCGCCTCGCTGGAGGGCATGCGCTGGTACTGCATGATGCGCGGGCTGGTCATTGCCGAGGAGATCACCTCGCGCGACACCGTGACCGGCTTCGGACGCGTGATGGGCATCGCGTTCCGTGTCGTGGCGCTGCTCGGCCGCGGCCGGGTGACCTCGGCCTACAGTGAGGTCACCATGGTGATCCGCAAGCCGGAAAACCGCTTCGCCCGCATCATCTGAGGTGTCCTGTGCAGCGCGTACAGTGCAATGGTCAGGGGTCTAGACACGATCGGAGTCCGCGTTGACCACCGAAACCGGCGAGCTGCGCGATCTGCCGACTCTCACGCCGGGCCCGGCCGAGCTGGCCGACCTCGAGCTCCTGCTGAACGGCGCGTTCCAGCCGCTCACCGGATTCCTGGGCGCGGTCGACGCCGCGACCGTCGCGGCGGCCGGGCGGCTGTCCGACGGCACGCCCTGGCCGGTGCCGGTGACGCTCGCCGTCCCCGAGGACCTGGTGAAGGAAGAACGCCTGATCCTGACCGATCCCGAAGGCGTGCCGCTCGCGGTGCTGACCGCGGCCGAGGCGTGGAAGGAACCCGCGCCCGCGCCGGACGCCCTGGCCGACGCCGACCCGCTGCGCGAGCCGGCCCCCTCGGGATGGCGGATGGCCGGACCGGTCACGCCGCTGCGCACACCCGAGCACGGCCCGTTCCGCGGGCTCCGCGTACCGCCGGACGAGGTGCGCCTGGAGCTGGCGGGCGCCCCGGCCCTCGCCGTCGCGACGCGCACGCCGCTGCACCGGCGTCAGCTCGGACAGTTGCGCCAGCTCGCCGAGAAGCTCGGCGCGCGGGTCCTCGTCCTGCCGCTCCTGGGCGAGGGCGGCCACGACGCGCTCGTGCGCGCGGTGCTGAGCGTGCGCCGCGACCTGCCGGGCGACGCGCTGGTCGTGCCCGTGCCGCTGGCCGAACGCCACGGACGCGAGCTGCTGCTCACCGCGCACGTCGCCGCCGCGTACGGCGCGACGCATCTGTTCGCGCCGTCGTTCACCGCGGCCGACGAGGAGGCGGCTCCGCTGACGCTCGCCGCTCCGGAGCCGTGGGCGTTCGACGAGAGCCTCGACGTGTGGCGGCCGACCGCCAAGATCGAGCCTGACGACGTGCGCGACGAGCCGACCGACGAGGAGTTGGCCGACCTGCTCGACCGCGGCGAGGAGATCCCCGAGTGGTTCACCACGCCCGCGGTGGCCGAGGAGCTGCGGCGCGCCCACCCGCCGCGGCACCGGCGGGGCGTGACGGTGTTCTTCACGGGCCTGTCCGGCTCGGGCAAGTCGACGCTCGCGCGCGGCCTGTCCGACATGCTGGTCGAGCGCGGCGGCCGTACGGTGACGCTGCTGGACGGCGACGTCGTCCGCCGGCTGCTGTCGGCCGGCCTGACGTTCTCCCGCGAGGACCGCGACCTCAACATCCGCCGCATCGGGTACGTCGCGGCCGAGATCACCCGCCATGGCGGGGTGGCCGTCTGCGCCCCGATCGCCCCGTACGCCGCCACCCGCGCGGAGGTGCGCCGCATGGTGGAGGCGGCCGGCGACTTCGTCCTCGTCCACGTGTCCACGCCGCTGGCCGAGTGCGAGCGCCGTGACCGCAAGGGCCTGTACGCCAAGGCGCGGGCCGGCGTCATCCCGGAGTTCACCGGCATCTCCGACCCGTACGAAGCGCCGGAGGACGCGGACCTGACGATCGACACGTCCGGCCTGTCCCCGCACGACGCCGTGACGCGGGTCTTCGACCACCTCGTCGCCGGAGACTGGGTCCGCACCGGCTGAGCCGAAAAGCCGGGCCGACAGGTCCGTTTACCACCACTCTGGTGGTCATTGTCCGCCGGAAGGTACGCTGGGGCGAGTTGCCTAGTTTGCCGGTAGGACATACAGATGCACTTCGACTTCACGATGGCGGCGGGGGCGCTCCTCGTGTCGGTCATCGTCGGCCTGACCGGCATGGGCGGCGGCGCCCTGATGACGCCGATGCTCACCGTGCTCTTCGGCGTTCCACCGCTCACCGCCGTCTCCAGCGACCTCGTCGCCGCGGCGATCATGAAGCCGGTGGGCAGCCTCGTGCACCTGCGTCACGGCACCGTCAACCTCCGCCTCGTCGGCTGGCTCTGCGCGGGCTCGGTGCCCTCCGCCTTCTGCGGCGTGCTCATCGCCCGCGCCCTCGGCGACGGCAGCGGGGTGCAGGACGTGATCGGCAAGGCGATGGGCGTGGCCCTCCTCATGGCCGCCGCCGGCCTGGCCATCCGCGGGTACCTCGCGATGAAGGACCGGGCCTCCCGCCGCCCCGACCGCCGTACGGCCGCTCCCGGCTCACCGGCCTCCGAGCCCCCGCCCGTCATCGCCGTACGGCCGGTCCCCACAGTGATCGTCGGGATCGTCGGCGGCCTGAGCGTGGGCATGACCTCGGTCGGCTCCGGATCGCTCATCATCGTGACGCTGCTCGCGCTCTATCCCACCCTGAAGGCCAACCACCTCGTCGGCACGGACCTGCTGCAGGCGGTGCCGCTGGTGTGGGCCGCCGCGCTCGGGCACATCTTCTTCGGGGACTTCCACCTCGCGGTCACCGTCGCGTTGCTGGCCGGGTCGATCCCCGGTGTGATCATCGGCTCGCTGATCTCCGCACGCGCGCCGGGCGGGCTGATCCGGCGCGTCCTGGCGTTCGTGCTGCTGGCGTCGGCACTGAAGATGTTCGGCATCGGCAACGCGGCGATGTTGTGGATTCTCCTCGCCGTGCTGGTCGGCGTGGTGGCCCTGTGGATGCTGCTGCGGGCCGCCCACGGCCTGCGCCCGATCGCGATCTTCGACCGCCAGCGCGGCTGATTTCAGGCGGCTGATTCGGAAGGGAATGCGGCCTGGCGCCGCCTATTTCCCGTACTTCCGGGCAAGCGCGGCGATCAACGGCAACAATGATGTCTCGATCAACACCGAGCCACGGATCCCCGCCAGAGGCCTGTGATAGACAAGCTCGGTTCACGGGTGAAGAAAATTGGGAGCAAAACCATGCGCCGACGCGTGCTCAGTGTGGCGATAGCCACCGCAGCCGCCACCGCAGGGGCCGCCGTTCCCGCGGCCCAGGCCGATATCGCGCAAAGCGCGGTTGTGTCGCAGAACCCGGTCAACACGACGCCGAACGTCACCGACGGCACGGTTCGCGCCATCGCCGTCGTGGGTTCGAAGGTCGTCGTCGCCGGTAACTTCGACCACGTCAAGAACGCCGGGTCGAGCACGAGCATCTCGCGGCACAACATCTTCGCCTTCGACGCCAAGACCGGAAAGGTCGACACGAAGTTCGTGCCGAAGGTCGACGGCACCGTGTACGCCCTGCAGGCGGGCACGTCGAACACCGTGTACGTCGGCGGCTCGTTCACCAACACCAACGGCGTCGGGCTCGGCTCGCTGACCAAGCTCAGCGTCACCACCGGCAAGGCCGTCTCCGGCTTCAACCCGCGCGTCGGCCACGGGCTCATCTTCACGATGATCCGGCGCGGCAGCCACGTCTACATCGGCGGTGAGTTCACCACCATCGCCGGCAAGACCCACGCGCCCCTGGCCCGGGTGGACGCCACGACCGGCAAGGACGCCGGTCTCAACCTGTCCGTCACGACGCCGCGCTCGGGCGCGCTGAAGGTCTACCGGATGGCGGTCGACCCGGCCGACAAGCACCTCGTCATCGACGGCACCTTCACCCAGGTCGCCGGCAAGCGGCGCTACCAGATCGCGATGATCGACACCTCGGGCACGCCGGCGCTGTCCTCCTGGGCGACCGAGCGGTACGCCACGCCGTGCAGCTCGTCGTTCGACACCTACATGCGCGGCATCGACTTCGCCCCCGACGGCTCCTACTTCGTGGTCGTCACGACCGGCGCGCCCCACGGCACCAGCCAGCTGTGCGACTCGGCGGCCCGCTGGGAGACGAGCAAGACCGGCGCGGGCCAGAACCCGACCTGGGTGAACTGGACCGGCGGCGACACGCTCCTGTCCGTCTCGGTGACCGGCAAGGCGATCTACGTCGGCGGCCACCAGCGCTGGATGGACAACCCGCAGGGTCACGACAGCGCCGGCCCCGGCGCCGTGTCCCGCCCGGGCATCGCGGCGCTGAACCCGAGCGGCGGCAAGGCCCTGTCCTGGAACCCGACCCGCACCCGCGGCCACGGCGTCGAGGCCCTCGTCGCCACCTCCAGCGGCCTGTACGTCGGCAGCGACACCGACGAGCTGGGCCACGAGTACCACGGCCGCATCGGGGAGTTCCCGCTGTCGTAACCGCTCTTTGCGCGACACCGGCGACGCCGCCGGACCTGACGACAAGGTCCGGCGGCGTCGTCGTGTTTCCGGGCGGTTCAGGACTTCGGGCGCTCGCCGGCGTGGTCCACGATCCCCGCCGCCAGCTGGACGGTCTCGGTGTACTCCTGCCGGGCCTGGGCGCTCGTGGGCGACACGAGCACCCGCGGAGGCGTCCGCCCGGCACCGGGCGGCGCCTCGTTCGGATCCGCCGTCCAGACGAGCCGCTCGCCCCGGTACTCGTACGTGCGCGGGTCCAGGAGAATCTGCTCGCTCTGGAAGTCCCGTGGATAGGCCTCGGCCACCGCGAGGACGCGCCGACCCGCCAGGTCGGCCACGTCGCGCCGGACGACGACGTGCGGAAGCGTCGCCAGCACCCGGTAGAACGCCGCCTGCAACCTCGGCGGTAGCGCCACGTCGCGCAACAGCTTGTCGGCCATCGAGAAGACGCACCCGGTGGGGTCCGCCGTGGACGGAGTGTGCGGGCAGAGCTTCTTCACGAGCTTGCCGGGATCGGTGGGCAGGACGGCGAGGCGGGCGTAGTCCTCGATCGGTGTCGTCTCGTCCGCGTCGTGATCGAGGTTCGCGACGTGCAGCCGGTGGCGGTCATCGTCGACCATGTTGTCGCCCCGGTACGCCTCGCGGGCGCCGTCGAACCGAGTCCAGACCTCCGTGACCATCGCCCTGCCGCCACCCGCGATCCGCACGCTGCCCTCCGCGCCGCGGTCCACACTGGAGTAGCTCATCTTCTTCACGTAGGCCCACTGGTCGGGACGCGGACGTACCGCGGCCCGTGTCTCGACGGCGTCCGCGGCGAGAGACAGCACCTGGGCGGCGTTGACGGGTGTCCCGGCCGTGGCCGATCCCGGCCGTGGCACGGCACCGGCCCCGTCGTGCGTGACGGCCTGCCGGACGACGGCGGCCGCGACGACCGCGACGACCAGACCGGCCGCGACGCCCGCCAGGCCCCACGGCCGCCGGATGGCGGGCACCGCCCGGCGCCGGGAGCCCGGATCGGCGGCGGCGATCAGCGCGGCGCGGGCCTTCTCCCGTGCCGGTTCCGGATACGAGGGCACGTCGGGACGTGCCGTACGCAGCAGTTCGAGTTCGTCCATGTCCCGCCCCTTCATGCCGGTGACCTCTCGCCGATGGTCAGCGGATCGGCGCCGCCCAGTGCCTTGCGCGCCTTCCGCCGGGCACGGTGCAACCGTGAGCGCACCGTGCCGACCGGCACGTCCAGCGCCTCGGCCGCCTCCTCGTACGTCAGGTCCGCCCAGGCGATCAGCAACAGCAGGTCGCGTTCGCCGGCGGACAGCCGGCCGAGCATCCCGGCCAGCCGCCCGCCGAGCCGCTGGGCGCTCACCCGCCCGGCCGCCAGTTCCTCGAACGGCTCGGCCGCGGTCGTGGTGTCGAGACGGCCGAGCGCCCGCCGGCGCCGTGCCTCGGCGCGGCGATGCTCGCCGATGGTCCTCGTCGCGATGCCGTACAGCCACGGCCGCGCGTCGTCGCGTTCCCCGGAGAACCGGTCGCGTTTGCGGAACGCCGTGAGGAACGTCTCCGCCGTCGCGTCCTCGGCGACGTCCGGGCCCACCCGGCGCGCCAGATAGCGGAAGATCTCCGCGGAGTGCCGGTCGAACAGCGCGGCGAAGCACTCGGGTTCGCCGAGCGACCGTTCGATGAGCACGCGGTCGGAGAGGGGCTCGGTCACGGCATCACCCGGCGGCAGGCTGGGCGTGGCGGGCAGGGGGACGAACGTCCATGGGGTTCCTCTCGGCGCGGGGCGCGGTCACTCCTACTCGGCCGATCTCCCACGGACGGTTCCCGGATCCGGTGGACTGTTTCCGCGGCCGTCGCCCGGACACGCGTCGGGGCCGGGCGGTGGAGGTGCTCCGCCGCCCGGCCCCGCCGGTCGAATCCTCCGGCTACTGGTCGGCGGCCAGGACGATCGTCCAGGTGACCGCCCGGCTGGCCGCGTCCGTCGTCGCGGTCAGGCCGCCGTACGTGCCGGTCGGCACCGTCCCGCCGCTGTCGGCGGCCAGGGACGTGACCCGGCCGCTGCCGCTGCCGAGCGAGGTGCCCCGGCTCGTCACACCGCTCGGGGCCGTCCAGGCCGTCGTCGTCGACGACTTGTCCGACCACAGCGTCACCGCCCAGCTTCCCGCCGCCGACACGGTCGCGTTCGGCGAGGTGTGCGACGTCGTGCTCGCCGGGTCGGCGGTGTTGGTGGCGGCCGCGACCGGCGCCGTCGGGTTCGTGCCCCGGTAGGCGAGGACGCGCAGGTTGGCCTTCGCGTAGTCGCTCAGGCCGACCGACACCGTCTGCCCGGCGTCGCTCGCCGTGGCGACCTTCTGCCAGACCGTCGAGACGGCCGTGCCGACCGTTTGGGATCCGACCTGCTGCCAGCCGGACGGCGGCGTGACGGTCTTGGTCGTGTCGTTGTCGGTGAAGGCGAGCAGCAGCCCGTCTCCGGCCCGCACCGACGACGGGATCGTCACCGTCGCGTTCGTCGTGTTGGCGTTGTAGACGTCGGTGCCGACGTAGTCGATGTTCGCCGCGTTCGTCTGCACCTGCTGCGACGCCGCGTCCGTGCCGCCGCGGTCGTCGGTGACGGTCAGCTTGACCGTGTAGTCGCCGGCCGCGGCGTACGTGTGCTGCGGCGTCGCGCCCGTGCCGGTGGAGCCGTCACCGAAGTCCCAGGAGTACGACGCGATGGAACCGTCCGGGTCGGACGATCCCGAACCGTCGAAGGAGCAGGCGAGGTGGTCGCAGTTGGACGTGAACGTCGCGGACGGCAGGCTGTTGGGCTTGCCCGCGTACAGGAACACGCCCTGTCCGCGCCAGTCGCCGCCGTCCACGACCGTGGGAGTGCCGGAGGGCACGCCGCCGGTGAAGTCCAGGCTCCGCAGCTTCCCGTCCGTGGTGCTGACGTAGTAGAGCCTGCCGCCCGCGGTGAACATGCCGCCGACCGTGCTCCAGTCGACGCCGGTCAGGTTGCCGGTGGCGGTGGACTCCAGTGCCGCGACGACGCCGCTCTCGGGGTTGAAGCCGCGGTAGTACAGCGCCGAGGTGCCCTTGGTGTAGTAGATCCGGCCGTTCGCGTAGAACATGCCCTTGATCGACTGAACCTCGGTGTGCCAGTCGCTCTCGCTGACCAGCGCGTCCGCGCCGTCGACGGTGCTCGCCGAGCCGAACGTCTTCCCGTCGAAGCTCCGCCGCGACAGGCTCCCGTCCGAGGCTCCGGTGTAGAGATCGTCGTTGATCATGAACGCGCCGCGCACCGTCCGCCAGTCGATCCCGCCGGTGTCATCGCTGGTGACCGACCCGGCGGTGGTGCCGTCGAAGGAGCGATGCGACAGGCTGTTCACCGTGGCCGTGCCGCCGGTGTAGACGTCGCCCGGCAGCGTGCCGGTGTTCTGCGTGGGCAGCGTCTTTCCGCCCGCCGTGGGGAACAGGGCGAGCTTCTGGTGGGTCTCGCCGCCGGTCTCGTCGGTGTCGCTGGCCATCCACAGGCCCTGCTGCGTGGCCAGCAGGTCGAAGACGCCCACGCCGCGGGTACGCCCGGGGTTCCACTGGAACGGCATGCCGTTCGCCGGGTCGAGCGCGGCGATGCCGGACCGCTCGACGGCGCCCCGGCCCGCCGCGTCCGAGCCGTACGGGTTGTTCGACCAGCGGAAGTGCCCACCCACGTAGACCGCCGAGCCGGTGATCTCCACGGCGTACGTCGTGTCGCCGCCGGTGTAGGTCACCCAGGTCGGCTGGAGGTTCGAGCCGGTGGCCGAGGTCTCCCAGCGCGCCTGGCTGTCGCACATCTTGGTCGTGCCGCCGGCGGCGCCGGTGGTGGAGACGACGAAGAACCTGCCGTCCGGTGAGATGTCGACGTCGCGCATGTACGAGTCGAACGAGGCGGAGCAGGCGGCGGCGTATCGGCTGGTCTGCCAGTCGGCGAGCGTCGCGGAGGTCCCGCTCAGGTCGAGCATGACGATCTGTGGCCGGGACTGGCCGCCGACGGAGGTGAAGTTACCGACCGCGATGAGCTTCGAGCCGTCCGGTGTGACGTCCATCTTGTAGACGAGCGTGGTGCCGCCGTTCTGGGTGCCGCTGAACGACAGGCTCTGGAAGGCGTCCCGGCGCCCCGTGTCCGGGTTGAGCGCGGCCAGGGCGTTCTGGGAGGCCCCGTCGACCAGGTCGAAGTTGCCGCCGACCCACAGCCGTCCGCCGGCCAGCCGCAGGTCCTTGACCCGGGCGTCCAGGTTGGGCGTGAAGCCGGGCACGGGCTGGCCGGTGTCGACGTCGAGCCGCGCCAGGACCTTCTGCGCGACGCCGTCGATGTGGGTGAACATCCCGCCGAGGTAGATGGACTTGCCGTCGGCGGCGGGCAGCAGGACGGTCACCTCGCCGTCCGCGGACGGTTTGAAGCTGTCGTCGATCTTGCCGGTCGTCGCGTCGAAGGCGAGCACCCGGTCGCGGGTGATCACCGTGTCCGAGCCGGCCTCCTTGACCTGGGTGAAGTTGCCGCCGATGAAGATCCGGCTGCCGATCTGCACGACGGACTGGACGTCGCCGTCGACGAGGTTGGGTGTGAAGTTCGCCGGGTCGGCACTGACGATGCCGGTCTGCGGGCCGGTCTGCGGCGTGTCCGCCCGTGCGGGCGGGCCGGCCGTCGTCGTGACGAGACCGGCCGCCAGCAACAGAGCGGCCCCACTTGCGATGAAGGTGCGAAGGCGCACGCGTTCTCCCCTTCCGCGCGCCCTCACCCGGCCCAGCGGGGGACGGCCGCCTGAGGGAGCTGATTCACGTGTGCGAGCAATGTAACCGTCACCAGGGACACCGTCTGGTGTCAGATATCCGTTTCATACCTTCTGCTCCACGCGTTGAGGGGGGCTGGTTATAGTGCGCAGCCATGGATAGACGTATGCCCGGCGTCGCCGGGCGCGCCTTTCTGGCCCTCACGACCGCGGTGTCACTGGCGGCCTGCGGCGTCATCGGAGGCAACGGCGGCGGCGACGAACCCGAGCTCGCGCCGCGGAGCGGCGACCCGTCCACCTCTCCCGCGAAGTGCACGGTCTCGGCCAAGCTCGTCCCCTCCTGCGGCGCGTGGTGGGGCGTCACCCCGGTCATCGGGTCGCGTCAGGACCCGGTCACCGCGGTGACCTCCTACGAACGCCAGATCGGCCGGTCCGTGGACATCTACCACGGCTACCACTCCTACGCCGACCTGTTCCCGTCCGCCCGCGAGATCGCGCTGACCCGCCAGTCGGGCAAACACCGCATGCTGGTCCTCAACTGGAAGCCCGACAGCGGGAAGACGTGGAAGCAGGTGGCCGCCGGGGCCGCGGACGCCCAGATCGCCCGCGAGGCGGCGTATCTCAAGGCGCACTTCACCAAGAAGTTCTGGCTCGTCATCCACCACGAGCCGGAGGAAGAGGTCAAGACCGCGCCGAACTCCGGCTACACCGCCGCCGACTACCGGGCGATGTTCCGGCACGTCGTCACACGGTTCCGCGCCGCCGGTGCGAAGAACATCCTCTTCACGATGGTCTACATGGGCTACACCGGCTACATGGCCAAGCCGTGGTTCGGCGACCTGTACCCGGGCGACAAGTACGTCGACTGGATCGGCTACGACCCGTTCGCCAAGTCCAACATCAAGGACTACGCGAACCTCGTCAACAAGGTCGCTCCCGCGCAACAGGACCTCGGCTTCCCCGGCTTCTACGACTACTCCGCCAAGCACTTCCCCGACAAGCCGCTCATGCTGTCGGAATGGGCCGTGCTGGAGGTGCCGGGCGACCCGGGCCGCAAGCCGGCGTTCTTCAAGGGCGTCGGGAAGCAGTTCGCCAAGTACCCGCGCATCAAGGCGCTGTCGTACTTCAACACGACCCACGCGGTGAACATGCCGGACGGCGGGAACACCAGCATCGACGCGACCTCGCAGGCCCTGAAGGCGTTCCGCGCGCTCGGCAAACGGCCCGAGTTCAACGTTGAGCGCTGAGCACCACGCTCTCCGGGTTAGTCTCGGACTTTCCGCAGGGGATACGAGAACAGGGCGTTCAGGGTGGGCACAACGAGGGTCGTCCCGGCACGAGTGATGGCGCGGCCGGCCACGTGGCGTCCGTCCGCCGGCTGGCCGCTCGCCGTGATCTTCCTGGGTTTCCCGGTCTGGTGGCTGCTCGGCCTGGGCATGCTGATCTTCCTGATCATGAGCGTGCCGATGGCCGTGTACCTCTACAAACGGCGGTCGCGGCTGCTCGTCCCCCGCGGCTTCGGCGCCTGGGCGCTGTTCCTGTGCTGGGTGGTCCTCGGCGTCGGCGTGCTGTGGGCGAACGCGCCCGGCGCGGTGCCCGGGGGGAGCATGGGCCGGCTGCTGGCGTTCGCCTGGCGCATCGCCTGGTACGCCGCCTCGACGGTCGTGTGCCTCTACATCGCCAACCTGAGCGACGAGGAACTGCCCGCCGACCGGGTCGGGCGGCTGCTCGGGTGGATGTTCATCGTGACGACCGGAGGCGGCCTGCTCGGCACGTTCGCCCCGCACCTGCAGCTGACCTCGCCGCTCGAGATGGTGCTGCACACCCACAACACCTTCCTGCTCGACGCCATCCATCCCAAGACCGCCGACGTGGCGACGATCCTCGGGTACGAACAGGCGCGGCCGATGGCGCCGTTCGCCTACGCCAACACCTGGGGCGCCGCGTACGCCTTCTTCCTGCCGTTCTTCGTCATCACCTGGATCTGGCGGGCCGGCCGGTGGCGGCGCGTCACCGGCGTCGTCATCCTGCTGGCGTCCCTGTGGCCCGTCGTCTACTCCCTCGACCGCGGCCTGTGGATCGCGCTCGGCGTGATCGTCTGCTTCGCCGGTCTCAAGGGGGTGGCCCGCGGCGGGCGGCGCGCGCTGCGACTCGCGGTCGCGGGCATGGTCGTCGGCGGCCTCGTCTTCGCGGTCTCACCGCTGCCGGACATGATCCAGGCGCGGATCCAGAACCCGCACAGCAACAACCGCCGTACCCTCCTGGCCGAGCAGAGCGTGCGCAGCGCGCTCACCGGCTCGCCGATCGTCGGCTTCGGCACGACACGTCAGGTCCAGGGCAACCTCAGCTCCCTCACCGGCGGCGACCGGCCGGGCTGCAAGGCGTGCGGCGCGCCGCCGCTCGGCACGCAGGGCCACATCTGGCTGCTGCTGTTCGCCAACGGCCTCATCGGCACGATCGCGTTCCTCGCCTTCTTCCTCATCCGGTTCGCCCGGCACTGGCGGGAGCGCTCGGCGTACGGCGTGGCCGGCTGCTGCGTGCTGCTGGCGTTCGGACTGTTCCTCTTCATCTACGACCTGGTGGAGGTTCCCCTGTACACGGTGATGATCGCGGTGGCGCTGATGTGGCGCGCCCGGCGCGAGGCCGACGCCCTGGCGGGTGGCGCGTGAGCAGGGAGGGCGCATGAGTTCGGGCGCGGCGTGGGCCGACGCGGTGGCGCGGCTGTGGCCGGACGCCGAGGTCGGCACCGGCTCCGGCACGGGCGCGGTCCGCGAGTTCGCCTTCCTGCCGAACGCCGAGCGGCCGCGGCTGCTGCTGCCCGCCGGCGTCCCCGCGGCCGCCGCCGGCGCGCTGCGCCGCTACAGCCACGACCTGGGCGCGCGGCAGCGTGTCACCCGCGTGCTCACCACCGCCGCCGTACGCGCCGGGCTCGCCGACCGGGCGCTGCGCGACCGGCTGCTCGTCACCGGCGCCGGCGAGTCCGTCGAGGACCGCCTCGGCGCGCTCCTCGGCCGGCCGGTCGTGGTCAGCGTCGGCCTGGGCTCCGAGCGGGCCAACCGCAAGCCGATCCTGCACGCCCTCACCCCGCGCGGTGAGCCGTTGGCGTTCGTGAAGGTCGGCGACTCCCCCATGGCACGTGAGCTGATCGCCGGCGAGGCGGCGGCGCTCGGCCGGCTCGCCGAGCGCTCCTTCCACGGGCTGCGCGTGCCCCAGGTGCTCCACCACGGCGAGTGGCGCGGTCTCGACCTGCTCGTGCTGTCGCCCCTGCCGACGGGCCCGCTGTCGTTCCGCTCGCGCCGCGACGTCCCGGTCGCGGCGATGCGGGAGCTGATCGGCGAGACGCGGCGCGTCCCGCTGGCCGAGAGCGGCTTCTGGTCCCGCTTCGGCGACGTGACGCTCGAGGATCCCGACCAGGGCAAGCGGCTGGCCGACGCCGTGGGACGCATCGGCGAGACGTACGGCGGCGACGAGGTGGAGTTCGGCGCCTGGCACGGCGACTGGACGCCCTGGAACATGGCCTGGCACCGCGGCGCCGTCCAGCTGTGGGACTGGGAGCGGTACGACCCGGAGGTGCCGGCCGGCCTCGACCTGCTGCACTACCGCCTGCAGACCGGCGGGGGCTACGACACGTGGCCGGACCCGGCGATCCTCACTCCGCTCGGGCAGGCGGGCCGGACCTCCGCGATCACCACCGAGCTGTACGTTCTGGAGCTGACCCGCCGCTACCTGGTCGCCGCGCAGGGCGACCTCGGCACGCCGCTGCGTGCCCAGGCCATGGCCCTGCTCGACCTGCTGTACGCCAACGCCGGGAGGACGGCATGATCTCGCGACGCGACGCCCCGCAGTGGATGAAGGAGAGCGGCCGCGCGGTCAGCCGTACGGCCGGGCGGCTCAGCGCCGGGCTGCGCGCGCTGCCGGACTTCCTGCTGGTCGGCACGCAGCGCGGCGGCACGACGTCGCTGTTCCGCGCCCTCGCGCCGCACCCGGGCGTCACCCCGCCCAACTTCCACAAGGGCGTGCACTACTTCGACGTGAACTACCAGCGCGGGATCGACTGGTACCGCGGGCACTTCCCGCTGCGCCGCGGATCCCGGCTCGCGTTCGAGTCGGCCGGCTACTACATGCACCACCCGCTGGCTCCCGAGCGCATCGCCGCCGACCTGCCCGGCGTGAAGCTGCTCGTCCTGCTCCGCGACCCGGTCGAGCGCGCCTACTCCGCGCACAAGCACGAGCTGGCCCGCGGTTTCGAGACCGAGACCTCGTTCGAGCGCGCCCTCGAACTGGAGCCGGCGCGCCTCGCCGGCGAGGCCGACCGGATCAGGAACGAGCCCGGCTACCTCAGCCACAGCCACCGGCACCACTCCTATCTCGACCGGGGCCACTACGCCGACCAGATCGAGGTGCTGTTCAAGCTGTTCGGCCGCGAGCGGGTGCACGTGGCGTTCGCCGAGGACTTCTTCGCCACGCCGGAGCCCTGCTACGACGCGATCGTGGACTTCCTGGGGTTGGAGCGGTGGCGGCCGGCCGACTTCGAACGCCACAACGCGCGCCCGAGCCTGCCGCTGTCCCCCGGCCTGCAGACACGTTTGGCCGAGCACTTCGCGCCGTACGACGAGCGTCTCGCGACCCTTCTCGGAGAGGTGCCGCCGTGGCGTCGCTGACGCCCCTGTCCGAGACACCGCTCGTCACCCCGGCCGACGAGCCGGTGCAGATCGACGCCGTACGCCTGGGCCGCTACTTCGGTTTCGTCCGCCGCCAGTGGCCGGTGCTGCTGCTGGCCGTCGTGCTCGGTGCGCTGTGCGGCATGGTGGGCTCGGCGACCGCCCAGCACACCTACACCTCGACGGTGAGCGTGCTGGTGCCGCCCGTGGCCATCGAGTCCGGCCTTCCGCCGCTGTCACAGGGTCCGTACGCCACGATCGACCAGAAGCCGGTCCTGGACACCATGGACACCAACGCGCAGCTGGTGCGGTCCGGCTCGGTGCTGGAGCAGCTGAAGCGCGTCCCGGGCTTCCACATCCCCGCCGACCGGATCGGCGAGCGGGTGACGGTGACCGCGTCGGCGTACTCCCGCGTCCTGGTCATCAGCGTGCGGGCGAACCGGCCCGGCAACGCCCGGCAGGGCGCCCGCGCGGTCGCGCGCGCCTTCATCAAGCTGCGCGACCGCGTCATCGGGCAGTACCAGACGCACGACCGCCAGACGATCAACCGGCGGATCGCCGTCCTGGAGGCCCAGCTGAAGGCGCTGCCCGGAGACGCCGCGGACACGACCCGGCTCACGGCCCGCACCCGCCGCCAGGCGGTCCAGCTCCAGATCATGAACGCGAAGAAACAGCTGCGGTACGGCGACCAGTTCGCCGAGACGGTGAGCGCCGCCACCAAGCCCACGACCTCCGACGACCCCGGCTCCGACGTCAACCGCACGTCCGGGGTGGGCGTGGGACTGCTCGCCGGGTTCGCCGTCGGCCTGGTGCGCGACCGCCGGCCGCGGCGGCTGCGCTACGCACGCGACGTACGGCGGCGGATCCCGGTGCCGATCCTCACCGACACGGGCCGGGAGGACCTGGCCGACTCCGGACGGCGGCTGCGCAACCTGGCGTTCGCCGAGGACGCGCGCACCGTCCTGGTCACCGGGATGCCGGGCGAGACCGCGGACCCGGTGGCGGTCAGCGTGGCCGCGGCGTTCGCGCACAGCGGCGCGCCCACCAGCCTCCTGCGCGTCATGGACGACCAGCCGTCGGTCTACCAGGACGGCGCGCGCGATCCGGCCGCACGCGACGACGGCCTCGGGTCCTTCCGCGTGGTGACGCTGGCGATCAACGACGGCGACCGCGGCCTGGCCGCGGCGGTCGACCGCGCCCACCGCGACGCGGGGGTGGTCGTCATCTCCGGCCCGGGCGTCGACACCGCCGAGGCGGTCACCCTGGCCGCCGTCTCCGACATCACGCTGGTGACCGTCGCGCTCAAGCGGATCACCGACCGGCCGCTCACCGCGGCCCTCTCCCATCTCGACAAGGCCGGCGCCTCACCGCGCGGGATCGTGATCACTCATCCGAAGGACGCTCCTTGACACCCGAGTTCCCGCCCGTCTCCGTCATCATCGCCACGCACGACCGCCCGGAGCTGCTCGCCCGCGCCGTCGCGGCGGTACGCGACCAGGACTATCCGGGCACGGTGCAGTGCGTCATCGTCTTCGACCAGGCCGAACCGGACTCCGCGCTGGCCGATGACGACCCGCGGCGCCCGGTCACCGTCATCGCCAACGACCGCACCCCCGGTCTGGCGGGCGCCCGCAACGCCGGCGCCGCGACGGCCTCGGGCGACCTGCTGGCCTTCTGCGACGACGATGACGCGTGGCTGCCGGAGAAGCTGCGGCTCCAGGCCGAACGCCTGGCCGCGACCGGCGCCGACGTGGTGGTGTCGGGCATCCACGTCAGCTACGGCGACAAGGTGATCACGCGGGTGCCGCGCCCGGAGGACGTCACGCACGCCGAGCTGCTGCGCCGCCGCGTGATGGAGGCGCACCCGTCCACGGTCGTGGTCCGGCGTACGGCGTTCCTCGGCAAGATCGGCCCGGTGGACGAGGAGATCCCCGGCAGCTACGGCGAGGACTACGACTGGATGCTGCGGGCCGCGGCGGCCGGCCCGATCGCGGTCGTGGCCGAGCCGCTCGTCACCGTGCTGTGGGGGCGCACGTCGCACTTCAACCGCAAGTGGCGCACGATCAGCGACGCCCTCCAGTACCTGCTGCGCAAGCACCCGGGCTTCGCCGACGACCCGCGCGGCCTCGCCCGCGTCCAGGGCCAGATCGCGTTCGCGCACGCCGCGCTCGGCGAGCGCGGCGAGGCCCGATCGTGGGCGCTGCGCGCGCTGCGGGGCTCCTGGCGTGAGCGCCGGGCCTACCTGGCCCTGCTGGTCTCGCTGCGCGTGCTCAGCGCCGACCGCGTGCTGCGGCTGGCGCACGCGACCGGACGCGGCATCTGAGGGGTCAACGGCGGCGGGCGAGCAGGTCGGCGACGAGGCCGCCGAAGCGCGCGACCGACTCGGCGACGTCACCGCTGTCGGCGGCCACCGAGAAGTCGTCCGGCGCGGCGAGAGCGTGGTCCACGAGCCCGCGGAAGGCGTCCTCGTCGGCGGCCGTGCTGATGAGGCCCTTGGCCGCCATCCGCGCGCAGAAGCGCTGCTGGTGGTCGTCGACGTGCTCGCCCAGGGACGGGTCGCGGGGGACGACGACCGGGCGGCGCCCGTGCCGGCGGCTCTCGGTGATGGTGGTCGGCCCGCCGTGGCAGACGACCACGGCCGCCTCGTCCAGCAGGGAGGTGAGCGCGGCGTGATCGAGGTAGGCGACGCCCTCGGCGCGCAGCGGAGGGGCCGAGGTGCCGTGCTGCACCACGCACGGCACTCCCTCGGGCAGCCATGCGTCGACCCAGCGGATGAGCCGGTCGAAGGGGTGGTGGTCGGTGCCGACGGAGACGAAGACCAGTGAACTCACAGCAGGCTCCCGATGACCTGCGCACGGGGGTAGAACCGGGTCTGTTCCTCCCATTGCACGCAGAACAGGTCGGTGATGGGACGGCAGAGCCTACCCGTGAGCGTCGGCGAGTCGAGCCGGTCGTACACCTCGATGTAGACCGTCGGCACGCGCATCGCCTTGGCCACCAGGAAGAACGGGAACGCGACGGCCGCGCCGGTGGAGACCACGACCTGCGGGCGCTCACGGCGCATGACGCGGACGGCGAGGGCGAAGTTGCGCACCAGGTTGCGGACGTTGCGGGTCGTCGGATGGAACGCCCACACGGCACGCTCGCCGTCGAGCTGGGAACGCGCGTCCTCGGTGCCGAACGTGACCCAAGTGCGCTCCCGCTCGTGCCACCATGGCCTCAGCGCCAGCAACTGAGCGAGGTGACCACCACTGGAGGCCACCAAGAGAGCGTGTTCCCGATCTCCCGACATGCGGATCAATGTAAACGGAACTCCAAGGACAGACGACCAATTTGGGAACGGAAGATAGTGTCATGCCGAGCGCATGACCCTGGCCGGGGTGTAGATCGAGGGAGACCAGCGCATGGCGGCTGATCAGGACGCACAAGGGCGATTGACGGGGGTGGCACGACGCCATCTCAAACTCATCGGCGCGCTCGCCGCGGTCGCCACCGTGCTCGGCCTGGCGGCGGGGCTGCTGCTTCCCTCGAGCGCCAAGGCGACGGCGACGGTGCTCATCAGCCCGCTCGACGGCAACCCCTACTCCCCCAACGGCCGGGGCGACGACCTGACCAACCTCGAGTCGGAGGCCGAGCTCGTCCGCGCCGACGCGGTCCAGCAGGTGGTGCGCCAGAAGCTGCGCAGCGCCGACCGGTCGCGGGTCAGCGTCACCGTGCCGCCCAACACCCAGGTCCTGCTCATCACCTACACCGGTTCGAGCGCCACCGCCGCCCGTGACGGCGCGCAGGCGTTCGCGAACGGCTACCTGACCTACCGCTCGCAGCGGGCCCAGAGCGTGCTGACCGACCGCTCCAACAAGCTGCGCGAGCAGGAGAAGAAGGTCCAGCAGGAGCTGACCAACACCACCAAGCGGCTGGCCACGGCGCCCGCCTCCCAGAAGAGCTTCCTGCGGCAGCGGATCACGGCGTACAACAACCAGATCGGCGTGATCGACGAGCAGAACAACGACATCGCCGCGACGCCCGTCAACGCGGGATCGGTCATCACCCCGGCGCAGCCGCCGAGCGGGTCGCTCACCGCGCGCGCCGCGACGTTCGGCGGCGTGGGCCTGCTGGTCGGCCTGTTCGCGGGCCTGCTCATCGCGCTCGCCCTCGAACGCTCCGACCGCCGGCTGCGCGACGTCCGCACCGTCGAGCGGCTCGGTGTCCCGGTGCTCAGCACGGTGTCCTCGGCCGGCGGCCTGGTCCTGGTGACCGCGCCGAAGAGCCGGGCCGGCGAGGCGTACCGCCGCCTGCGCGCCGCGGTCGTCGCGTCCGTGCAGGAGCGCCCGGTCACCCTGCTGGTGACCAACGCCACCCCGGCCGCGTCGGCGACGCTGGCCAGTTCGAACCTCGCCGTCGCGCTCGCCCACGCCGGCTCGGCGACGATCATGGTGGACGCCAGCTTCTCCGAGACGAGCCCCTCGGCGCTGTTCGGGCTCGGCCAGTCCAAGGGCCTGTCCGACGTGCTGATGCGCGGCACCGATCCGACGCAGCTCCTCGTGCACGCCGACTCGCAGCTGCGGCTGCTGCCGCGCGGGCCGGGCGCGGGCGCCGCCGCCGAACGGTTCAGCGGCCCGCGCATGCGCGAGACCGTGCGCCTCCTGCGCGACAAGGCCGAGTACATCCTGATCAACGCCCCGAGCGTGCACGACGCCAACGCCCAGGCGCTGTGCACGCTGGCCGACGCCGTGCTCATCGTCGTCACGCTCGGCCAGACGACGCGCGCCGACATCGAGCAGGCCTACCTCGAGGCCGAGCGCGCGGGCGCCATCGTGATCGGCACCGTGGTCGAGGACAGCCGCGGGCGCCGCGTCGCCTCGCGCGACGCCGGGCCCCGCGGCGGCTCCCATCGCGGCGACGCCGGCCCCGGCGGCCAGCCTGGCGGCCAGCCTGACTACGCCCCCGGCACGGGGATGGCGCGGCCCCCGCACCCGCCCCAGGGCGCGCCGACGCCTCCGGCCGCTCCCGGCCGCCCCAGCACGACCGCGACCTCACCGGACTGGTCGCGCTTCGCCGGCCAGGACGACGTCCAGCGCCAGCAGCCGGGCGACGCCTCCGACTCGACGGAGACCGCCGTCCACAAGGCGATCGAAGCGTGAGTTCCGAACCTCATCTGTCCCGGCTGGCCCGGGGCGGCGCGCTCAACCTGGCCGGTGCGGCCACGGCCGGGCTCATGGGCTTCGCACTGGTGTTCGCGGTCGCCCACGCGTACCCGCAGGGCGTCGCGGGCGCGTTCTTCGCGGCCACGTCGCTGTTCGTCATCCTGAACGCCGTCGCCGGCCTCGGCAGCGACGCGGGCCTGCTGCGCTGGCTGCCGCGTCACCTCGCGCTCGGCGACCACGGCGCGGCCCGCCGTACGGTCCCGGTGGCGCTCGTGCCCGTGGTCGCGGTGGCCTGCGTCGCCGCGCTCGTGCTGTTCGCGGCCGCTCCCGCGCTGTCGGACAGCCTCGGCGGCGGGCAGGTCGCGCCCATGCTGCGGGTGCTCGCGGTGTTCCTGCCGGTCGCCGCCGCGCACGACGCCGTGCTCGCCGCGACGCGAGGGCACTCCACCATGCGGCCCACGGTGGCGATCGAGAAGATCTTCCGGCAGGTGACGCAGGTCGCCGGGGTCCTCCTCGTCGCCGTCTTCACCGCGAACCCGGTCGCCCTGGCGTTCGCCTGGGCCCTGCCGTACCTCGTGGGCCTGGTCGTCGCCGTCGCGTGGTACCGGCGCATCGTGGCGCGCCTGGACGACGGGCCGGCCGACACGCGGGCCCTCGCCGGGGAGTTCTGGCGCTACACCGCGCCGCGCTCGGTCGCGCAGATCTGCCAGACCGCGCTGCAGCGCGCCGACATCGTGCTCATCGCCGCGCTGGCCTCGCCACGCGACGCCGCGATCTACACCGCGGCCACCCGCTTCATGGTCATCGGCCAGCTCGGCACGCAGGCGGTCCAGCAGGCCATGCAGCCCGCGGTCAGCCGGCTCATCGCGCTGGAGGACCGCGAGGGCACCGCGCGGGTGTTCGCGGGCTGCACCACGTGGACGGTCGCGCTCACCTGGCCGGTGCACCTGTCCGTCGCGGTCGCCGCCCCCGTCTACCTGTCCGCGTTCGGGCACGGGTACGGCACCGGCCAGTACGCCACCGTCATCCTCGCCCTGGCGATGCTGCTGGCCACCGGCACCGGTCCGGTCGACGTGATGCTGCTGATGGGCGGCCGCAGCGGGCTGAGCCTGGCCAACAACACCGCCGCGCTCGTGGTCGACCTCGCGCTGAACGCCGTGCTCATCCCCTGGCTGGGCATCACCGGCGCCGCGCTCGCCTGGGCGGCCGCGCTGGCCACCCGCAACGTCCTTCCGCTCGCGCAGGTTCGGCGGATCTTCGGCATGACGCCGGCCGGCGCCGGTCTTGGCCTGGCGGCGGCGTCGGCGCTGGCCTGTTTCGGCCTGCTTCCGCTGGTGGCCCGGCTGGCGTTCGGCACGACCGCCACGCTGGCCGGTCTGGTGCTCGGCGCGGGCTGCTACGCCGGGCTAATGTGGGCCGGTCGCGCCCGCCTCGCACTTACCGCGTTCGCCGCCCTGTTGCCCGGACGCAGAGCCACCGGAGGAATGGTCAACAATGCTTGATGAGGTACGCCGCAATCTGAACCCGCAGAAGTTGCGGAGCGGTGGCCGGCGGGCGAAGCAGGCGCTGCGCAAGGCGGGAATGGCCTCCGCCGGTCCGGTGTACGGGCGGCTGGCCGACGCCGGCCGCTCGGTGCCGATCCCCCCGAAGGCCCGTGTCGTGGTGTCCACGCTCGTGCTCCGCCGTCCCGGCCACGTCACCGTGCCGATCGACCGGCTGCTGGTCGGCGCGCAGGCCGGCTGGACCGCGCGCGAGTTCGCCGAACGCACCGACGACCTGCTGTGGCCCTCGACCCGTCTCGTCGACGGGCCGCACGTCGACCTGCTGCGGCTCACCGACCCGACCGACGAGGAGATCCTGGCCTCCCCGTACGGCCGCCTGGCGCGCCGTTGCATCGACGCGGGCGGCCGCTACTTCGGCGCCACGGACGACGCCGGTATCGTCGCCGGCGCGCGGAGCTTCCTGTCCGGCGAGGAGGGCGAGCGCCGCCCGGAGCAGAGCGGGCGGCTCGACCCCGTCCTCGTCGCGCCGGTCCGCGGCAGCGACTACTACCAGGTGCTCGACGGCCACCACCGCCTCGCCCGCGCCGCGGCACGGGGCGAGACGACCGCGCGCGTCGTGACCAAGTGGCTGCCGGTCACCACGCCGCTGCAGGACCTGCTGCTGCGCATGAGCTGGCTCGACGGCACCAAGGAGCTGTACCAGCCGATCGACGCACCGGAGCTGGCCAAGAGCTGGACCACCGTGCGCCGCTGCACCGACCGGCTGGAGAAGATGGTCAAGCTGCTCGCCGAACGCGGCGTCACCGGCTCCTACCTCGACGTCGCGAGCTGCTACGGCTGGTTCGTGGCGGAGATGGGCAAGGCGGGCTTCGACGCGCAGGGCGTCGAGCGCGACCCGCTGGCCGTGCCGCTGGGCAAGGCGATGTACGGCCTGCGCGAGGGGCAGATCGGCACCGGCGACGCCGTCGAGCTGCTCGCCTACAGCGACCGCGTGTACGACGTGGTGTCCTGCTTCAGCCTGCTGCACCACTTCGTCCTGGGTCGCGGCTCGGTGGGCCCGGAGGCGCTCGTGAAGCTGCTCGACCGGGCCACCGGCAAGGTGCTGTTCCTCGACACCGGCCAGGAGAACGAGGCGTGGTTCCGCACCTCCCTCGAAGGCTGGAACGCCGAGTCGATCGCGGACTTCCTGCGGCGGCACACGACGTTCGACGAGATCATCGACCTCGGTCCGGACGATGACGCCCACCCGCCGTACGCCGACAACTACGGACGGCATCTCTTCGCCTGCGTCCGTACATGAGAGCGGTCGCCCTGATGCTGGCCGGCAGCATCGTCACGGGCACACCGGCGCCGGGTCACCGGGTCATGCTCGGCGCCGTCGGGCAGACCCGGCAGGAGGTCCAGCAGCGCGAGAGCGAGACCGGCCACCGGCTGGAGGGCGTCCGGGTCTTCCGCCGCTGGGACGAACCGCTCTTCGACGCACACCAGCAGTGGGCCAGGCACACCGGCCACACCGTGTTCGTGTCGATCAAAGCGCGGCGCAAGAACGGCGCGAAGCTCTCCTGGCGCGACATCGCGGCGGCGCGGCCCGGCGGCCCGCTGTGGGCCGACATGCAGCGGCAGGCGAAGGAGATCAAGAGGTTCCGCGCGCTCGTCTACGTGGTGTTCAACCACGAGCCCGACGCCCGTACGTCGGCGCCGATGGGCGGGCCGGCCGACTTCGTCGCCGCGTGGCGCAACCTCGTCACCACCTACCGGGCGGCCGGTGTGCGCAACGCGCGCTACGTCTGGACGATGACCGGCTGGGCGTTCTCCCACAACGCCGGCCACGGGCTGACGGACGCCGACCTGTACTACCCCGGTGACGCGTACGTCGACGACATCGCCGGCGACAGCTACAACTGGAACACCTGCCACTCCGGCTCCGGCCGCTGGGAGAGCCCGGCCGAGCTGGTGGACCCCGAGCGCCGGTTCGGCCTGCGGCACCCGGCCAAGGGCCTGATGCTGCTGGAGTTCGGCTCGGTGGAGGACCCGGCGCGCCCCGGCCGCAAGGCCCAGTGGCTGCGCGACATGGGGCAGCTGCTGACCAGTCCGGCGTACCGGCAGTTCCGCGCCGCCCTGTACTGGGACGACCAGCACACCGGCCAGCGGGTGAACGCGGCGTGCGACTTCGACTACCGCACCTCGCCGGACTCCCTGAACGCCTG
The DNA here is from genome assembly GCF_050936355.1 of Actinoallomurus sp. CA-142502. Lineage (NCBI taxonomy): Bacteria > Bacillati > Actinomycetota > Actinomycetes > Streptosporangiales > Thermomonosporaceae > Actinoallomurus > Actinoallomurus sp. CA-142502. The sequence continues at coordinate 2,456,423 of NZ_JBNJMY010000001.1, read as the reverse complement.
GCGGGCGCTGGCGGCGGTCCCGGCGCTGGCCGCCCGGTCGTCGTGCGAGCTCGGCGACTGCGCGGCGGCGAAGAAGAAGCGGCGGCACCCGTCCCGCCCGCTGATCATCGCCGGCGGGGCACCGGTGGCCCTGATCGTGGCCGGTCTGGTCGCTCTCGGGATCCATCGGAGGCGACGCGCCGTAGCCCGGCGGCCGACCGGCGCATAACCCGGCGGGCCCGCGACGTAAGTCGGTAGGCTCGCCTATTCAAGAGAATGACGAGGAGCTGACCCCCCATGGACCTGCGCGCACGCCGCGCCCTGTTGCCGGCCCTCCTTGCGGCCGCGTTGCTGATGATGCTCGGCTGGCACGCCGTACCCGCGCGGGCGGACACCATCGACCCCGAGCTCGTCGCCGAGTCCGTCTCCGAGGACGGCTACTACGTCGACTCCAGCGCGTCCTACCTCAAGTCCGACGCCGACCTCGACAAGCTGCGCGCCGCCATCGAGGGCGCGGGCCGCGCGGGGGTCGTCGTGCTGCCGGCCGGCGCCTCCACGGCGGCGGTGGTCAGCCGGCTGAGGCAGGAGCCGAACCGCACCTACGTCATTCTCACCGGCACCCGCCTGCAGGCCTTCTCCAACAGCCTGCCGAGCGCCAAGGTCAACGGACTGCTCTCCCGGGCCAGGAAGGCGGGCAACCCCAAGTCCGAGGTGCTGACCTTCCTCGACCTGATGAGCGGCAAGCACCCGGCCGTCACCCCGCGGAAGAAGGCCGCCGAGCAGCCCAGCGCGGCCGCGTCGGCCGGCGGCGCGACCGACCAGCCCAGCACCACGCCGGTCGCCGCGTCCAAGAAGGACTCCGGCGGCAACGGCGTGCTGTACGGCATCGTCGGCGTCGTCGTCGTGCTCGTCCTGGCCATCGGCGGCTTCTTCCTCTGGCGCCGCAAGCAGGGTTCCTCCGGCGGTCCGGGTCCGGACGCGCCCGCCGCGATCTGACCATTCCGGCCACTCCGGGCCGCGGGCCGATTATCGGCTCGCGGCCCGTCGCGTGTCATGGCATGATGCGACAGGTCAGCACTCGCTGAGGAGAGGAGGTGGCCCCGATGCTCACCGTTCGTGACATCCGGGTGTTCCTCCTCGTCGCCTCCATCCGCTGACGACCGCCGGGGAGACGCCCTCCGATCTGGAGGACTCATGTCCGTCACTCATTTCCGCGTCGACGTCTCCGAGGACGTGCTCGCGGACCTGCGCGACCGCATCCGCCGCACGCGCTTCACCCCCGCCTCCAGCCCCGAACCGTGGGCCGCGGGCACCGACCCGGCCTACCTGCGGTCGCTGCTGACCTACTGGGCCGACGGCTTCGACTGGCGTACGGCCGAGGACGAGCTCAACCGCCTGCCCCACCGCCTGGCCGACATCGGCGGGCAGCGCATCCACTTCGTGCACGTACGCGCGGTGGGTGGGCGGCCCGCGCTGCCCCTCATCCTGACGCACGGTTGGCCGAGCAGCTTCGTGGAGATGCTGCCGCTCGTGCCGCTGCTGACCGATCCGGCACGCTTCGGCGGCGACCCCGCCGACGCGTTCGACGTGGTCATCCCGTCGCTGCCCGGATTCCTGTTCTCCGACCTGCCTCCGGGCCGGCCCATGACCGAGCGAAGCGAGGGAATCAAAGGCACAGCCGCGGTGGTCACCCCTTCCGACGTAGGAGGGCCCATGACCGAGCGAAGCGAGGGAATCAAAGGCACTGCCGCTGTGGTCACCCCTTCCGACGTAGGAGGGCCCATGACGCGGCAGAGCACCGCGGAGACGTGGCACGCGCTGATGACCGAGGAGCTCGGGTACGCCCGGTACGGTGCCTTCGGCGGCGACATCGGCGCGGGGGTGACGACCTGGCTCGGCGCCCTGTACCCCGAGAGCGTGGCCGGCATCCACCTCATCCATCCGGGCATGCCGGCGGAGCCGGGCGACCTCACCGACGCCGAACGCGCGTGGCTGGCGGCGGTCGAAACCTTCGACGAGAAGGACGGGGGCTACAGCGAGATCATGCTCACCCGCCCGGACACCATCGCCGCCGCGCTGCAGGACTCCCCCGCCGGGCTGGCCGCCTGGATCGTGGACAAGTACCGCGCCTGGAGCGACTGTGGCGGTGACCTGGAGAGCCGGTTCGACCGCGACGACATGCTGACGGTCCTCACGCTCTACTGGGCGACCGGCACGATCGGTTCGTCGTTCCGCCAGTACTACGACTGGCCGCTGAGTCCGCCCCGCCCCGTCGTCCCGGTGCCCGCGGGGGTCACGCTGAGCGCCGAGCCGGTGCTGCGTGACATGCCACGCTCCCTCGCCGAACGCGGCTTCACCGACCTGCGGCAGTGGCGCGGCCCGACGGTGGGCGGCCATTTCATGCCGATGGAGGAGCCCGCGCTCCTCGCCGGGGACCTGCGCGCCCTCTTCCGCCCGCTGCGCTGATCGCCGCGGCCGCCCGGTGGCGACCCGCTACCGGGCGGCCAGCCGGTCGCCGAGTTCGCTGCGGCGGTACAGGACCTGCCGTCCGTCACGGGCCCGGGTGACCAGGCCCGTGGCGTACAGCACGCGCAGGTGCTGGGACACGGCGCTCGGGGTGACGCGGAGGCGGCGGGCGATCTCCACCGTGGGCAACGGTTCTTCGAGCAGTCCGAGCAGCCGTGCTCTCGACGAGCCGATAAGCGAGGCGAGAGCGGTCGCGTCGGCGGGAGGAGGCGCGGCCCACAGCGTCGCCACCCCGCGGCTGGGGTAGGCCAGCATCGGCGGTTCCTCCGGGCTCACCGGCGGTGCCGGCTGGTGAGAGAAGACGGACGGCACCAGCAGCAGCCCCCGTCCCGCCGCCGTGACCCGGTGCCGGCTGATCATCTTGTCGATGTGCAGCACTCCGTCGTGCCAGCGCAAATTCGGGTGCATGTCGGCGAACAGCAGCCGCGCGCCTCCGACGGCGAGCCGCCGCGCACGGTAGGTCATGTCCGCTTCCAGCACGAGCCGCATCCGCGGCCAGTCGGGCTCGATGGCGAGCTCCCAGTACCGCCGCAGGAGCGCGCAGATGGCGTCGCGGAGCGCGGCGACACGCGCGTCGTCGCCGTCAGTGGCCTCGCGCAGGGCCGCGGGCACCGGGTCCGGGGCGTGCGCGGCCAGCAGGTCCCGGCGGACCAGGTCCGGGTCGGTCCGGCGTACGACGGCCAGCTCGTCCTCGAACGCGGCCGCGAAGGTGACCGGCCGCGGGGTGAGGAAGTCGGGCAGGGTACGGCGCGGGCCGACCAGCGACATCAGCAGCTCCGTGTCGAGCACGCCGATCGCGGCGAGGACGAACCGGCGCCACGGCAGGTGCAGCGCGGACAGGCTCGGATCGCGGAGCACCCGGAGGCTGAGCACGGTCTCGTGCAGGGGCGAGAGGGCGAACCGGGTGTCGGCGAGGTCCTCGACACCCAGGACAAAGCTGATCATTAAGCCATACGCTACATCGATTGGCGGCGGGACGCCGGTGCCGTGGACTTCGGTCCATGACCGTTACCGATCGACGTTCGGCGGCCGTGCCGGACGAGGAACTCGCGCGAGTCCGGCTGAGCCGCCGGACGATCCTGCTCCTGCCCCCCACCTGCGGAGTGGCCGTCGGCAACACCTACCTCCCCTGGCGGCGGGACTCCGGTGCCGTGGACTTCGAACCATGACCGTTCCCGATCGACGTCCGGCGGCCGTGCCGGACGACGACCTCGCGCGAGTCCGGCTGAGCCGCCGGACGATCCTGCTCCTGGCCCTCACCTGCGGAGTGGCCGTCGGCAACATCTACTTCCCCCAGGCGATCAGCCCGTCGGTCGCCGCCGGCCTGCACATCGGCGCCGGCTCGGCCGCCCTGGTCGTGACCGCGACGCAGTTCGGCTACGCGGCCGGGATCTTCCTGCTCGTCCCGCTCGGCGACCGGCTGCCGCACCGGAGGCTGGTCGTCGCCCTCCTCGGCGTCACCGGGCTGGGGCTGCTGGGTGCGAGCGCGGCGCCCGCCCTTCCCGCTCTCGCCGGGGCGAGCGCGCTCATCGGCCTGGCGACGGTGGTGGCGCCGATCATCGGTCCGATGGCGGCCGGCCTGGTGCCGGAGGACCGTCGTGGAGTGGTCAGCGGCACGCTCCTGAGCGGCTCCATCGGCGGCATGCTGCTGTCCCGCACCCTCGGCGGGGTGCTGGGCGAGTGGCTGGGCTGGCGGGCCCCGTACCTGCTGGCCGCCGCGCTCACCCTGGTCCTGGCGGCGGTCCTAGGCCGGGCGCTGCCGCCGACGTCCCCGCCGTCGGGACAGCGGTACCCGGCGCTGCTGGCCGAGTCGCTGCGCCTCCTGCGCGCCGAGCCGGAGCTGCGCCGCTCCTGCTTCTACCAGGCCACGATCTTCGCCGGGTTCTCGGCCGTCTGGACCGGCGTCGCACTTCTGCTGACCGGCCCGGCGTACGGCCTGAGCATCCGGGCGGTCGGGGCGCTCGCCCTGGTCAACGCGGGGACCATGGTCTGCACGCCGGTCGCGGGACGCCTGGCCGACCGCCACGGGCCCGACGCGGTCAACCTCGTGTGCGTGCTCGGCGTCATCGTCGCGGCACTCGTCCTCGCGGGCGGCGGCCGGGGCGGGACGGTGGGCCTCACGGCACTCGTGCTGGGTTCGCTGTTGCTCGACGTCGCCATGCAGTCCGGGATGGTCGCCAACCAGGTACGGAACTACGCCCTGCGCGCCGAGGCCAGAAGCAGGGTCAACACCGCCTACATGACCTGCGCCTACCTCGGCGGCAGTGCGGGCTCCTGGCTCGGCGCCCGCGCCTACGGCCGGGCCGGGTGGTGGGGCGTGTGCGCGCTCGTCGCGCTGCTCGCCGTACTCGCCCTGATCCGTCACCTGGTGGCGCTGCGCGCCCGCGGGTCCGGGCTCGAAGGCGGCGTGGCAGGATCGGAGCGTGCCACGACGTCGACCGGCCGGTCACCCGGCGGAAGGTGAGGCTTGATGTCCCCGAAGATCGCGACCGCGGACAAGGTCGACCGCGACGCGCTGATCGACTTCCTCCGTCCGCGCCACCACGGGCTGCTCGCCACGACCCGCTCCAGCGGGCGGCCGCAGCTGTCGCCCGTGTCCTGTGGCGTCGACGGTGAGGGCCGCATCGTGGTCTCCACCTACCCCGAACGCGCCAAGGCCCGCAACGCGCGCCGCGACGAGCGGGTCTCGATCTGCGTGCTGTCCGACGACTGGAACGGTCCGTACGTCCAGGTGGACGGCAGCGCCGAGGTGCTCGACATGCCGGAGGCGGAGGACGCGTTCGTCGAGTACTACCGGAGCATCGCCGGGGAACATCCCGACTGGGACGAATACCGCCAGGCGATGCACCGCCAGAACAAGTCGCTGATCCGCATCACGATCGACACGTGGGGCCCGATCGCCACCGGTGGCTTCCCGCCCGGCCGCGTTTAGGGCGTCCGGCCGTCGTTGGTGGGAGGCGTGCTCCGCGCCGGAGACCACGAGCCGGCGCCGCCATGAGCGGCGGTCCGAAACGTGGTCACGAACAGCGCCTCGATGCTCTCGTCGTCGAGTCCGGCGCGGCGGGCACGAGCTGCTGGTACGGCGAGAGCCCGGACCTGGCCGGGGGCGGAACCGAGGCGGCCGCGTTCGCGCGTGCCGCCCGGTCACAGCAGGTCCGGGCCCGAATGACCGCTCAGGCCGGGGTCAGCGGCTCTCCATGATCATGCCGGCCGCGACGGTCGCGTTCGTCGCCTCGTCGATCAGGATGAAACCGCCGGTGGCGCGGTTGCGGCCGTACGCGTCGGCGAACAGCGGCTGGGTGACCCGCAGCGTCACCCGGCCGATCTCGTTGAGCTCCAGGCGTTCGGCGTCCTCGTGCCGGTGCAGGGTGTTCACGTCGAGCCGGTAGTGCAGGTCGCGGACCATCGCACGGGCCGTACGGGTCGTGTGCTTGATGACGAGCTTGGTCCGCGGTGTCAGGGTCCGCTCGTCGGACATCCAGCAGATCATCGCCTCGACGTCCTGCGTGACCTGCGGCTTGTTGTGCGGCCGGCAGATCATGTCGCCGCGGGAGATGTCGATGTCGTCCTCGAGCAGCAGCGTCACCGCCATCGGCGGGTAGGCCTCATCGACCGGGCCGTCGGCGGTGTCGATCCGCTTGATCCGCGTGGTCAGCCCCGACGGCAGGTGCATGACCTCGTCGCCCGGCTTGAGCACGCCGCCCGCGACCTGTCCGGCGTACCCGCGGTAGTCGTGCAGCTCCGGGTCGGTCGAGGCCTGGGGGCGGATGACGTACTGCACCGGGAACCGCACGTCGATGAGGTTGCGGTCGGAGGCGATGTGGAGGTTCTCCAGGTGGTGGAGCAGCGACGGCCCGTCGTACCAGGGCGTGTTCGCCGACCGCTCGACCACGTTGTCGCCGTGCAGCGCGGACATCGGGATGAACGTCAGGTCGCCGACCGACAGCTTGGCCGCGAACGAGGTGAAGTCGTCCTTGATCCGCTCGAACGTCTCCTGGTCGTAGTCGACCAGGTCCATCTTGTTGACCGCGAGCACGAGGTGCGGGACGCGCAGCAGAGTGGCGAGGAACGCGTGACGCCGCGACTGCTCCAGCAGGCCCTTCCGCGCGTCGATCAGGATGATCGCCAGGTCGGCCGTTGACGCGCCGGTCACCATGTTCCGGGTGTACTGGATGTGCCCCGGAGTGTCGGCGATGATGAACTTCCGCCTCGGCGTGGCGAAGTAGCGGTACGCCACGTCGATGGTGATGCCCTGCTCGCGCTCGGCGCGCAGGCCGTCGGTGAGCAGCGCGAGGTTGGTGTACTCCTCACCCCGGTCGCGGCTGGTGCGCTCGACCGCCTCGATCTGGTCCTCGAAGATCGACTTGGAGTCGTACAGCAGCCGCCCGATGAGCGTCGACTTTCCGTCGTCGACCGATCCAGCGGTGGCGAGCCGGAGAATGTCCATGCTCATGGTTAGAAGTACCCCTCGCGCTTGCGGTCCTCCATGGCGGCCTCGCTCGTACGGTCGTCGGCGCGGGTCTGGCCGCGCTCGGTGATCCGCGTCGCGGCGATCTCGGTGATCACCTCGTCGAGGCCGGTCGCGGTCGACTCGACGGCGCCGGTGCAGCTCATGTCGCCGACCGTGCGGTAGCGGACCATCGCCTCGAAGGCCGGCTCGTCGTCGCCGCGGTTCGAGAACGGGCTGTCGGCGAGGAGCATGCCGTCGCGCTCGAACACCGTGCGGCTGTGGGCGAAGTAGATGGAGGGGATCTCCAGCTTCTCGCGCTTGATGTAGTCCCAGATGTCCAGCTCGGTCCAGTTGGACAGCGGGAACACCCGGATGTGCTCACCCTGGCGGATGCGGGTGTTGTACAGGCTCCACAGCTCGGGCCGCTGGTTCTTGGGGTCCCACTGGCCGAAGTCGTCGCGGAAGGAGAAGACCCGCTCCTTGGCGCGCGCCTTCTCCTCGTCGCGCCGTGCACCGCCGAACGCGGCGTCGAAGCGGTGCTCCTCGATGGCGTCCAGGAGCGTCGTCGTCTGCAGCCGGTTGCGGCTCGCCCGCCGCCCGGTCTCCTCCACGACGCGGCCCTTGTCGATCGACTCCTGCACGGACGCGATGACGAGACGGACGCCCAGCTCGGCCACCCGGCGGTCGCGGAACTCGATGACCTCGGAGAAGTTGTGGCCGGTGTCGACGTGCATCACCGGAAAGGGGATCCGGGCCGGCCAGAAGGCCTTCTCGGCCAGGCGCAGCATGACGATGCTGTCCTTGCCGCCGGAGAAGAGCAGGACGGGCCGTTCGAACTCGGCCGCGACCTCGCGGACGATGTGGATCGACTCCGCTTCGAGTACGTCGAGCTGAGACGTCCGGTAGTCACGGGCGTCAGCTGTGCTGCGCTGCATCGCGTCAAGGCTCCCGGGTCGGTTCGTTACAGGACCGCCCGGATGCCGGCGAGCAGCGTCGGCGCCAGTTCCGGGTGGCAGACCAGAATATCCGGCAGAAGAGTGTCCTCTTCGTTGTAGGTCAGCGGTGACCCGTCGATCCGCGAGGCGTGGGCGCCGACCGCGTGGGCGACGGCGACCGGGGCGGCGGAGTCCCATTCGTACTGCCCGCCGGCGTGGACGTAGGCGTCGACGTCGCCGAGCAGCACCGCCGCGACCTTCGCCCCGGCCGATCCGATCGGCACCAGCTCGACGTCGGCGTCGAGGTGCTCGGCGAGGCGCGTGGCGAACTCCGGCGGACGGCTGCGGCTCACGGCGACCCGGATGTGGCCGGTGTCGACCTGGGAAAGCTCGATCGGCTCGGCGGTGGAGAGCGTACGGCCCTGCGACGGGAGCGCGACCGCGCCCGCCGCGAGCCCGCCGGTCGTGCCCTCGTCGCGCTGCCAGAGCGCGACGTGGACGGCCCAGTCTCCGCGACCCTCCTCGGCGTACTCGCGCGTGCCGTCGAGCGGGTCGACGATCCACACCCGCTCCGCCTCGAGGCGGGAGAGCTCGTCCTTGCCCTCCTCGCTGAGCACGGAGTCGCCGGGGCGCTGCCGCGCGAGCGCCTCGGTCAGGTAGACGTGGGACTCGCGGTCACCGGCGTCACGGAGAGCCTTGAGGTCACCGAAACCGCGGTCGGCGCGCAGCCGGAGCAGCAGCGCGCCCGCCTCGGTCGCGAGATCACGGGCGAGGGCATGATCGTCGTGCGTCACGTACTTCTCTCTACGTCAGTAGGCACCGGATCCTCGAGCCACCGCGGACCAGGTCTTCCACAGGATCTGCAGGTCGAGGGTGAGGGACCAGTTCTCGACATAACGCAGGTCCAGGCGGACCGATTCCTCCCACGATAGATCAGAGCGCCCGCTCACCTGCCACAGACCGGTCATGCCCGGGCGTACGACGAGCCGGCGGCGTACGTCGTCACCATACTGGGCGACCTCTTCGGGCAGCGGAGGGCGGGGGCCCACGAGGGACATGTCACCGCGCAGCACGTTGATCAGCTGGGGCAGCTCGTCGAGGGAGTACCGGCGCAGCCACCCGCCCGTGCGGGTGATCCGCGGGTCGTTCCTGATCTTGAAAAGAACGCCGTCGTGATCGTTGTACTGAACGAGGGCGGCCTTGCGCCGCTCGGCGTCCGAAACCATCGTGCGGAACTTCAGCACCGTGAACTCACGGCCGTCACGGCCGACCCGCACCTGCCGGAACAGCGCCGGGCCCTTGCTGTCGAGGCGGATCGCGACCGCGATGCAGGCCAGCACCGGCCACAGGAAGACGAGCGCGAGCCCCGCGCCGACCCGGTCGAAGGCGCTCTTGGCCACGCGACGGCCGCCGGACAGCTCCGGGTGCTCGACGTGCAGGAGCGGCAGGCCCGCCACCGGGCGGATCGAGGTGCGGGGACCGGCGACCTCCATCAGCGCGGGCGCGACGACGAGGTCGACGTCGTCCCTCTCGAGCTGCCAGGCGAGCCTCCGCAGCGCCACGCCGTCGAGCTCGGGGCAGGCCAGCACGGCGACCGTACAGGCGCGGATGCGTTCGACCACGGCCGCGACCTCGGTGAAGTCGCCGGCGACCGGCACCCCCTCGACCTCGGTGACGGCGTCGTCGCCCGTGGCGAGCATCGCCGGCAGGCACGCGGCGGCGATCTCCATGCCGTGGTAGGGCTCGCGGCGGAGCTGGCGGACCAGGTCGGCGACGGCGGCCCGGTGGCCGACGACCACGACGCGCCGCATGTACTGACCGGCCTTGCGCCGCCGGTGCAGCCGCTTGCGCAGCTGGTAGCGGCCGTACAGGCCGAAGCCGGTGGTCAGGGGCAGCGCCGCGATCACATAGCCGCGCGCCACCTCGGTCTTCGTCGCGTACGCCAGGATGGCGACGCTCGCGGTCAGGGCGAAGCCGGACCGCAGGATCCGGCGGAACTCCTCCGGCCCCACGCCGAACATCGGCTGTTCGTACCCACGGGCGAGGGCGAGCGCGCCGGTCCACAGGAACGGGAGGGCGAAGCTGAGCCCGATGTAGGGGGTGCTCCAGGGGTCGCCGAAGGAGGAGAAGCGGAATCTGATCACGAAGGCGATCAGGCCTCCGAGGAGCGCGGCGACGAAGTCGAGGCCGAAAGCCTGCCGGGCATAACGCGATGCCCAGGCCGTGACCTGTTCCCTGCTTCCGCCCACGGGCCGAGCCCTTGGCCGCGCCTCTTCGACGACCGCCATTTCACCCCTCGTCGAACGTCACTTTTACCTGTACAGATGCATGACGCTCGTTAGCCACCTGAGGTTCACGAGTTCGTTCTCGGTGTGGCACATATCCTAGAGTTCACTTCAGCCGCAGGAGCGAACATCGCCACCTTCGGCCACCTTGGCTCGCCAGAGCTCAGGGCTCGCCGTGGAAGGTGTTCTGCGCCCGGTCCAGGCCCTGCGTGACGAGCGCCTCGACGGCGTCCGCGGCACGGTCGGTGTTGAGGTCCAGCTCCTTGCGCTCGGCGGCGGAGAAGTCGCGCAGGACGAACGCCGCCGCGTCCATCCGGCCCGGAGGCCGCCCGATGCCGAACCGCACCCGCAGGTAGTCACGGCCGCCCAGACTTTTGGTGATCGAGCGCAGGCCGTTGTGACCGTTGTCCCCGCCGCCCCGCTTCAGGCGCAGGGTGCCGTACGGGATGTCGAGCTCGTCGTGGACGACGACGAGCCGCTCAAGCGGGATCTTGTAGAAGTCGCAGAGGGCCTTGACCGGCCCGCCGGACTCGTTCATGTACGACCGCGGCTTGGCGAGCACCACCCGGTGGCCGGCGAGCCGCCCCTCGACGACGTCGGCACGCGCACGGTGGGACTTGAACCGGCCGCCGACCGTGCCGGCCAGGACGTCGAGCACCATGAAGCCGGCGTTGTGCCGGTTGCCGGCGTAGCCGGTGCCGGGGTTGCCCAGGCCGACCAGAAGCCACGGCTCGTCCGAGGCCATCGTTCCTCCCGCCCCCATGGGAAAACGCGAAAGGCGCCCCGGAGGGGCGCCCGTCGCACTCGCAGTGCTTACTCCTCGCCGCCCTCGGGCTTGGCCTCGGACTCGGCACCCTCGCCCTCGGCGCCGCCCTCGGCGGCCTCACCCTCGAGCCCGGCCTCCATCTGCGCGGCGGTCGGCGCGGCGATGACGTGGAGGACGAGCGTGTCCTCCTCGGCGTCGAGCGTCGCGCCGCTCGGGAGCGGGAGGTCCTTGGCGAGCAGCTGGTCGCCGATGGCCATGCCCTCGACGTTGACCTCGATCGCCTGCGGGATGTGGGTGGCCTCGGCCTCGAGCGACACCTGGACGAGCTGCTGGTCGAGCATGCCGTCCGGCACGACGTCGCCGGTCACCTGGACCGGCACCTCGACGGTGACCTTCTCGCCGCGCTTGACGACGAGGAGGTCGACGTGCTCCAGGAAGCCCTTCAGAGGGTCACGCTGGACGTCCTTGGGCAGAGCCAGCTCGTCGCCGCCGTCGAGCCCCTGCAGGCGCAGCAGCGCGTTCGGGGTCTTCAGCGCGAGCATCAGCTCGTGGCCCGGCAGCGCGATGTGACGGGGGTCGGTGCCGTGGCCGTACAGGACGGCGGGCACCTTGCCGGCCCTGCGAGTGCGCCGCGCGGGGCCCTTGCCGAACTCGGTGCGGGGCTCGGCGGCGATGCGTACCTCGGACACGGCAAAACTCCTCGTTGGATCAAGCTAGTCAGTGCTACGTCGACGGGATCAGTCGAAATGTCGGTGCTCCGAGCGGCACGCGGACCAGGTCTGGTCGGCCGCGCGACACAGCGTCGGACGCACTCGGTCAATCAAGTCTAGCCGATCGTCCTTCCCATTCGTGCCGGGAGGCGTTCGTTGTCAGCTGTGGCCGCCGAACAGGCTGGTCACGGACCCGTCGCTGAACACCTCGTTGATCGCTCGGGCGATCAACGGGGCGATCGACAGGACCGTCAGCTTGTCGAACCGCTTGTTGTCCGGGATCGGCAGCGTGTTGGTGAGGACCACCTCGGAGATCCGGGAGTTCTTCAGCTTGTCCACCGCCGGCCCGGACAGCACGCCGTGCGTGGCGGCGACGACCACGCGGGCCGCACCCTCCTCGAACAGCGCCTCGGACGCCTTCACGATGGTGCCGCCGGTGTCGATCATGTCATCGACGACCACGCACGTGCGGCCCTCGACCTCGCCGACGACGTCGAAGACCTTGACCTCGTTGGCCACGTCGGGATCGCGGCGCTTGTGGATGATCGCCATCGGGCAGCCGCCGAGTTCGTCGCTCCACCGCTCGGCCACGCGCACCCGCCCGGCGTCGGGCGCCACGACGGACACGCCGTCGGTGTCGAGCTTCTCCTTGATGTAGTCGGTGAGCAACGGCAGCGCGAACAGGTGGTCCACGGGGCCGTCGAAGAAGCCCTGGATCTGCGCGGTGTGCAGGTCGACCGCCATGAGCCGGTCGGCGCCGGCGGTCTTGAACAGGTCCGCCATCAGCCGCGCGGAGATCGGCTCGCGGCCGCGGTGCTTCTTGTCCTGGCGGGCGTACCCGAAGAACGGGGCGACCACGGTGATCCGCTTGGCCGACGCGCGCTTCAGCGCGTCCACCATGATCAGCTGCTCCATGATCCACTGATTGATCGGCGCGGTGTGGCTCTGCAGGACGAACGCGTCGGATCCGCGGACCGACTCGTTGAAGCGGACGAACGTCTCACCGTTCGCGAAGTCGTACGCCGACGTGGGGGTCGGCTCGACGCCGAGCGCCTCGGCCACTTCCTCGGCCAGTTCGGGGTAGGCGCGGCCGGAGAAGAGCATCAGCTTCTTCTCACCCGTCGTTTTGATGCCGGTCACGGGGTCAGTCTCCTTGCTCTGCTCGTTCTTGCGCGCGCCGCGCGGCCTCCGCGGACGGAGTGCCCGGCCGCTTGCGCTCGACCCATCCCTCGACGTTGCGCTGGCGGGCCCGGGCGACGGCCATCGCCCCGGGGGGAACATCACCGGTGATCACCGAACCGGCCGCGGTGTAGGCGCCGTCGCCGATGTTCACCGGCGCGACGAGCATGTTGTCGCTGCCCACCTTCACGTGGTCGCCGACGACGCTCTTGCGCTTCTCGACACCGTCGTAGTTCACGAAGACGCAGGCCGCGCCGATGTTGGAGCCCGCGCCGATCTCGGCGTCGCCGACGTACGTCAGGTGCGGCACCTTGGTGCCCTCGCCCACCACGGCGTTCTTCATCTCGACGTACGTGCCCGCCTTGGCCCCGCGGGCCAGCTTCGTGCCCGGCCGCAGGTACGCGAACGGGCCGACGCTGACCTCCGGGCCGATCTCGGCGCCTTCGCAGACGGCGTTCACGACGACGGCGTCCTCGCCGACCGTGGTGTCCGTGAGGGTGCAGCCGGGGCCCACCCGCGCCCCGGCCGCGACGTGCGTGGTGCCGCGCAGCTGGGTGCCCGGCTCGATCACCGCGTCCGGCTCGATCATCACCTGGACGTCGACCCAGGTGGACATCGGGTCGACGATCGTCACACCCTGGCGCATGTGCGCCTCGAGGACGCGGTCGTTGAGCAGCCGCCGGGCCTCGGCGAGCTGCACCCGGTCGTTGACGCCGAGGGGGCCGAGCCAGTGGCGGTCCAGCGCGCCGCCGACACGGTGACCCGAGTCGCGCAGGATGGTGACGACGTCGGTGAGGTACTCCTCGCCCTTCGCGTTGTCGGTGGTCACCTGCTTGAGGGCGGCGCCGAGCAGGGCGCCGTCGAAGGCGTACATGCCGACGTTGATCTCGGTGATGGCGCGCTGGGCGGCGTCGGCGTCCTTCTCCTCGACGATCGCGCTCACCGAGCCGTCGGCGGCACGGATCATGCGCCCGTAACCGGTCGGGTCGGGCAGGTCGGCGGTCAGGATCGTCGCGGCGTTGCCCTCGCCCTCGTGCACCGCCAGGAGTTCGTGGAGCACGTCGCCCCGCAGGAGAGGGGCGTCGCCGTTGAGCACGAGCACGGTGCCGTCGATCGAGCCGACGGCCTCCAGCGCCATGCGCACGGCGTGGCCGGTGCCGTTCTGCTCCGCCTGGAGCACCGGTCGCGCCCCGGGCCAGTCGGCCTCCAGATGCGCGATCACCTTCTGCCGGCCGTGGCCGACGACGACCAGGAGCCGCTCGGGCTCGAGTTCGCGCGAGGCCGCGAGGACGTGGCCCACCATGGTGCGCCCGCCGAGCTCGTGCAAGACCTTCGGCACCTTGCGGGACTTCATTCTCGTGCCCTCGCCTGCGGCCAGGACGATGACAGCAGCCGGACGGATCGCGCTCACGTATGGAGGCCCTTCGGCATCGCGGACGGGTACGCGTCGGGGCAGAGAGCCGGTCCCCGTCAGAGGCGTTCTACGGGGTCAGGCGACCTTCGGACGGCAGCAGCGATCAGCCCGGCCGTCCCCTGCCCGACACCCGAAGAATACCGCTGGGGTGATGACCGGGATGCAGGTCGGGGGTGGCGTTCCCACCTGGCCCAAAGTGCCATAGGGGATTCGACGGACGTCACCGTCAGCTCCGGCGCCTGGACTCGAACCAGGAACAAAGGGACCAAAACCCTCCGTGTTGCCGATTACACCACGCCGGACCGCACGAGGCTCTCCAGTCGTCCGAGGCCCCCGGTCGATCGTCCACGATACCGGTCCATCGCCCCACGCAGGACGGATAAAGACGGCGTCATGTCCGATAAAGCCGGTCTTGCCACTCGGTAACCGCTGTGTGACCAACGCGACAGGTTTGGTCGAATTCTACGGGGCATCTTGCATAACCTACGCCGCCGTAGGTTACGGTTGCGTAGCCGTAAGTTCTCAGCTGGCAGGAGGAAACCGCATGACCATAGCCCCGGCAGGAGCACCGTCCGCCACCGCTAGGCCGCAGGCCAGACCCGAAATCGAACCCGACCCCAAGGGCACGTTTGAGAAGGTCCTGATGGGCGTTTTCATCGCGGTCCCGCTTCTCGCCGTGGTGGCGGCCGTGCCGTTCGCATGGGGCTGGGGGCTCGGCTGGACCGACCTGGCGATCATGTTCGTGATGTACGGCGTCTCCGGTCTCGGAGTCACCGTCGGATACCACCGGCACTTCACGCACGGCTCGTTCAAGGCGAAGCGTCCGCTGCGCATCGCCATGGCCATCGCCGGTGGCCTGTCCATCGAGATGAGCGTGATCGACTGGGTGGCCGTGCACCGGCGCCACCACAAGTACTCCGACCAGGAGAACGACCCGCACTCGCCCTGGCGCTTCGGTAACGACTGGCGCGCCCTCACCAAGGGTCTGGTCTGGGCGCACATGGGCTGGCTGTTCGACAGCCGCCGTACGTCGCCGCAGAAGTTCTGCCCCGACCTGGTGGCCGACAAGGACATGCGGCGGATCAGCCGCTTCTTCCCCGGCCTGGTGGCCATCTCGCTGTTGCTGCCCGCCGCGCTCGGCGGCCTGCTGACCATGTCCTGGTGGGGCGCCCTGACCGGCTTCTTCTGGGGCGCGCTCGTACGGGTCAGCCTTCTGCACCACGTCACCTGGTCCATCAACTCCATCTGCCACGCCATGGGCGAGGAGGAGTTCGAGGCGCGTGACAAGTCCCGCAACGTGTGGTGGCTGGCGATCCCGTCGTTCGGCGAGTCGTGGCACAACCTCCACCACGCCGACCCGACCTGCGCCCGGCACGGGGTGCTCCCCGGCCAGCTCGACAGCAGCGCCCGTACGATCTGGCTCTTCGAGAAGCTCGGCTGGGCCTGGGACGTGCGGTGGCCGACCCCGGAGCGGCTCGCCGCGAAGCGGATATCGTAGCTGACCGGCCCGACTCTGCGGCGGGCGGCCGGTTGCGGCCGCCCGGCGCACGCGCAAGGTGCTCCGGCATCCCGTGAGCAGGGCTCATCCGGTCGATCCCCCCACACGTACGGCACCGCCGGCGGTTCCGCGTTCCCGAGCCGCCCGGCCAGGAGAAAGCGTGACCGTCACAATTGATGATGTGAGCGAACCCCCCAAATCCCGTCGCAAGCGCATGACGGGCAAAGAGAGACGGGAGCAACTGCTCGACATAGGCCGGACCCTCTTCGCCGAACGCGGCTTCGACGGCACCTCCATCGAAGAGATCGCCACCGTGGCCGGGGTCTCCAAACCCGTCGTGTACGAGCACTTCGGCGGCAAGGAGGGCCTGTACGCGGTCGTGGTCGACCGCGAGATGGCGAACCTCCTCGACATGGTCACCAAGTCCCTCGTCGGAGGACATCCCCGGCAGAAGATCGAGCGCGCGGCGCTGGCCCTGCTGGAGTACATCGAGGACAGCAGCCAGGGCTTCCGCATCCTCGTCCGCGACTCGCACGCGGCATCGGCGACGGGCACGTTCGCCAGCCTGCTGAGCGACATCGCGAACCAGGTCGAGCACATTCTCGGCGACGAGTTCAAGGACAAGGGCTACGACCCGAAGGCCGCGCCCCTGTACGCCCAGGCCCTCATCGGCATGGTCGCCATGACCGGGACGTACTGGCTGGACGTGCGCAAGCCCAAGCGCGAGGAGGTCGCCGCCCACCTGGTCAACCTGGCGTGGAACGGCCTGTCCGGGCTGGAGCCCAAGCCGTACCTGACCACCGACCACAAGGCCCGCCAGAAGGATCTGAAGGCGAAGGCCAAGGAGGCGGCGAAAGAAGCGGCGAAGGAGGCCAAGGAGTCGGCCCGCGCCGCCCGGCGGACCAGCCCCGAGCCGGGCACCGTCTGACTCAGCGTAGCCGTACTGTCACACCCTCCCCCTATCGTGCGAGGCATGAATTCCAGGGAGAGGACGGCACATGTGGCACGGCGATCCCGGCTTCGGGCGGCGGCGCGCCGGCCGGGCGGAGACGGACCGTTCCGTCGACGCGCGGCGGGCCCGCCGGGCCCACGACAACACGGCGGACTCCCGCGCGAGGCGGTTCACCGAGGGCCTCGAGGACGCGATTTCGGGCCTCGGGGGCGGCTGCTTCGAGCACGCCGGCCACAAGGCCGACCACGTCGAGGAGTTACGTCGCGTGCTCGGCCTTCTCCTCGACGTGCTGGCCGACTGGGAGATGCTCGCCGCGCGGCCCGGTGAGCGGCTGGAGTAGCTCCAGCCGGTTGCCGGCCGGGTCGTCGACGTAGAAGCGCCGAAAGCCGGGCAGCAGGTCGTCGGGCCGCACCTCATGGCCTGCCGCCCGGAGCCGGCCCGCCATGTCGTCGAGATCCCGCACGAGGATGCCGGGATGCGCCTTGCGCGCCGGCCGGAAGTCCTCTTCGACGCCGATGTGGATCTCGATGCCGGGCCCGCCGAACCACACCCCGCCCCGGGCGGCCAGGACGGGCGGCTTGGGCAGTTCGGTGAGCCCGAGCACACCGGCGTAGAACTCCCGCATGCCCGGCTCGCAGCCGGGCGGCGCGGCGAGCTGCACGTGGTGGATCCCGAGCAAGGTCATCGCACCGACCCTCCCTTTCCGCATGGCCCCTCACGCACGGGCGTCACGGCAAGCCGCATGCACTGAGACCCGGCCGGGGTCCTCACGCCGGCTTCCTCTGCCCGCCTGACTCCTCGTGTGCCGGCGGCGCGGACGCGACGACGAAGATCCGGCGGAAGGGGAAGATCGTGCCGTGCGGACCGGGCGGGTACGCCTCACGGAGGCGAGCCGACAGCTCCGCGACGAACTCCTCGCGTTCGTCCTCCCGCTTCAACGCGTCGAACGCCGGTCGCAGCGCCGTGCCCTTCATCCACTCGAGCACCGGATCGTTCCCGTGCAGCACCTGGATGTAGGTCGTCTCCCACGCGTCCACCTCACAACCGAGGTCGCTGAGCAGCCGGAAGTACTCCGCGGGCGTACTGACGACGTCGTGCCGGTTGACGCCGGCCAGCCGGTCCCGCCAGCGAGGCGACTCGCACAGCTCCCGCAGGATGCGATGGCTGTCCTGGTCGAAGTTCCCGGGCATGCTGAACGCCAGCCGCCCACCGGGAGCCAGCGCCCCGACCCACCGCGCCAGCAGGTCCTGGTGCCCGGGCACCCACTGAAAGGCCGCGTTGGAGAAGATCACGTCCACGGGCCGCGACGGCGCCCAGGCGTCGATGTCCCCGACCGAGAACGCCAACGATCCGCTGCCGGAAGGCGAGTGATCGAGTGGCAGGCGCCGGGCCTCGGCGATCATCTGTTCGGAGCTGTCGATGCCCTCGATGACGGCGTTCGGCCATCGGACGGCCAGGTCGGCCGTGCGCTCGCCGGGGCCGCAGCCCAGGTCCACCACGTACGCCGGCTCCTCGACGTCCACCCGGGCGAGCAGCTCGTAGAAGGGGCGGGCGCGGTGAGAGGAGTACGCCCGATACTGGTGCGGGTTCCAAATATCTCTTGACATCGAGATAAAGCATGCTGGCTAGATATCTCGATGTCAAGACAGGTAAGGTGATCGACCATGGAGGACGAGGTCGATCGCCTGGTCGCGGCCTGGCGCACGGAGCGGCCAGACCTCGACACCGAGCCCCTGCACGTCCTCAGCCGCGTGTCGCGGCTCGCTCGGCACCTCGACCGTGCGCGCCGGGCCGTGTTCGCCGCGCATGACATGGAGTCCTGGGAGTTCGACGTGCTGACCGCGCTGCGCCGCGCCGGCCCACCGTACGAGCTGAGTCCCGGCCGTCTCCTGCGCGCCACGCTCGTCACCTCCGGCACGATGACCAACCGGATCGACCGGCTGGAGAGCGCCGGGCTGGTCAGCCGCAATCCCGACCCGCAGGACAAACGCGGTGTGCTCGTACGCCTGACGGACGCCGGCCGTACCCGCGTCGACGCCGCCTTCGCCGACCTCATCGACCGCGAACGCGACCTGCTCGGCTCCCTCACCGCCGACGAACGCCGCACACTCGCCGGCCTGCTGCGTTCGCTCCTCGCCCCCTTCGACGCCGACCCCGCGAACTAGGGGTCTCCGGGACACAGCGGGTGCGACCTGTGGTGTCCTACGCTGACCTCTGTGTCAGAGGTGATCGATTACGGACGGTTCGCCGAGCGCCTGCGGCAGGTCATGCCCCGGTGGGAGGACCGCGACCGCATGTCCTCCGAGGAGTTCGCCGCCCATCTGGCGGACACCGGTCCGCGCTGGGAGCTGCTCCGCGCCTTCCAGGAGGAGTGGGGGTACGAGCCGCCCGGCGGAGAGCCTCGCTGGCCGCGCTGGTCGGAGGACGAGCACCGGGCGTACGTCCGCCGCCTCAAGGAGGAGACGACCGGCGAGGAGGAGGACGCGCTCGCCGGCGTCGACCTGGCCCTCCCGATCCCGGCGGCCCTGGACGAGTGGTGGGACCTGCCGTTCAACTCCTTCACCTACCGGCCGCGGCTGTACTGGACCAACCCGGAGTGGCCGCCGACCGTACGGCCCGACCCGACGGGCTACGGCGCCTCGGACGGGCTGCCGCCGGACAACCCGTTCGTCGGGCCGGCCGCCGACCACCGGGTCTGCGTGTTCAAGGCGGAGTACCAGTACTGCAACGAGTGGGGCTACCTCGCCGCCGAGGCCGCCCAGGCCGACCCGAGGGTCGTCGTCAGCACCGAGGACGGCTGGGTGGTGCAGTCCGGGTCGATCTCGGAGTTCTTCCTGCAGCTGGCCCTGATGCGGCTGCCCGGACACTTCGGCTGGACCGTGCGCCTCTACGAAGCGGGGCCCGACGTCGAAGAACGGGTCCGCGAGAACTTTCCCGCCATGGGCCTGCCGCCCTGGCGTGAGCTGGGCAGCCGGACGATCGCCTACGGCGCGCCCGACGCGATCGTCTACCTGGACGGAGGGGGCTACGCCGACTTCGGGCTCGTCGTGCACGCCCGGAGCCGTACCGCCCTGGAGGAGGTCGCCCGGACCCTCGGCGTGGACTGGAGCGAGGAGATCGAGTCGCCGGAGGCCGACCGGCCCGAGCCCGGCCCGCCGCCGCTCTCGCTCAAGGCGGGCGACGCCGACGCCGACGGGCGGTGGACCGTCGAGAGCGTCTCCGACGCGCCGTACCCGCCGGGAGAGGAGACCGTGCCGCCCGCCGAGATCCTCGGCACCGGCCGGCCGGACGGCGTCACGGTCTGGGCCGAGGAGCCCGGTACGGGGGTGGTCGCCGGCGACCAGGCCGGCGGCGTGCACCTGTGGCCGGTCTCCCGTCCGGAGGCCGCCGCGGACGCGGAAGCCGCGAGCGACGGCGCCGTGCCGGAGCCGGTGCCGCTTCACCGTTCGGCGCACGACGCGCCGGTGACCGCGGTGGCCGGCCGTCGGTTCGAGCACCTCGGCGTCACCGTGGTGAGCGGCGACTCGGACGGACTGGTCGGCCTCTGGCTACTCGACGGCGACTGGGGCCCGACCGAGATCGCCCGCCACGACGGAAAGGTGGTCGGCGTCGGCACCGAGTGCCTGGAGACCGGGCCGGCGCTCGCCGCGGCCTGGAGCACCGGCACCGTACGGCTGTGGGACATCGGTTCGGGCCTCAACACGATCCTGGAGCTGGGGACCGGTATCGAGGCGCTGCGTCTGGACCCGGAGGGCACCATCACCGTCGGCGGTCCGACCGGCAGCGCCATAGTGCGCCTCGACGTCGATCGCCTGTGGCCGCGGCGGGACCTCACCGCGGCCGTCCACCGGTTCGACTGGGACCAGCTCGAATGCGTGACCGGCCCGGCCGGCGCCGTTCCCGACCTGCTCCTGACGATCGTGGACTCGGACGACGCCGCGGCCGCCGAGGGCATGCTCGCCGACCTGCGGGCGATGCTGTACGAGGGCGCCAGGGTCTTCTCGGCGACGGTCGTCGCCCTTCCGTGCCTGCTCATGATGGTCGGTGAGGAGGACAGTCTCGTCCGCCTGCCGTTGCTGGACCTGGCCGGAGAGATCGTGCGGGCCGCCTCCGAACCGGCCGCCGCGGACGAGGAGGCCCGTCGCTGGGCCGGGCACACCCGTTCGGCCCTGGAGAACTGCGTGCCGGCGCTGTACGTGCTGATGGACGCCGACGACCCGGCCGTCCGGGCGGCGTCGGCGCTGTTGCTGTCGGAGGTGCCGGAGGCGCGGCCCGATGACGGCACCGACCCGCTGTCGGAGCTGGTGGCGCGGATCGAGGAGGAGACCGAGGTCGAGGCCCTGGCCGGCCTCGTGGTCGCCGCCGCACGCGTCGCCGAGGCGCGTGTCGGCTCACCGCCGGCGGTGTTCTCCCGGCTGCTCGCCGAGTCGGGGCATCGCGAGGTACGGGCGGCGGCCGCGGCGGCGCTCCTGCGGTGTGGGGCGGCCGGCGGAGTGGCCGGCCGTACGGTCGCGGAGGCCATCGACCGGGAACTCGCCGCGCCGGAGTCGGCCCTGGACCGCCCGCTACGCGTCATCGGCCTGACACGTTCCTCGTTCCTGCGCGACACCCGGTAGCGCAGACCCGCCCTGCTCTCGGCGGGCCTTGAGATCGGCCGGTGAGGGTCGCCGTCCGCTCCGTTCCGGCGGGCGCCTCGTCGTCTTCGGACGGTAGCGGTCCGCGCCGCGCGTCACAGCAGGGTCTCCTGGCCTCCGTCGTAGACGATCAGGCCGTCGTCGCGGAGTCGGGCGCCGGGGGGTGGTTCGTGGTGAGTGAGGCGGCCGTCGTGCATCAGGTGTTCGACTCGGACGCCGCGGGTCAGGACGAGGAAGTCGGCGATCATCCGGCGGTGGCAGCGCCACCAGACGGATTCGCTGCACATCACCGTCTGTTCGCCCGCGAAGGCGAGCAACGCGTCGATCGCGGTGGTGAACTCCGGCGTGCGCATGTGCGCCGCGTAACCGCGGAACATCTCCTCCCGCCAGAAGACGTCCGGCGAGTCGGGCGGAGGCCGCCGGAATCCGCCGAGGCGCTTGTCCCAGCGGTACCCGATGCCGCTCTCGGGCAGCCAGGACTCCAGTGACGTCCGGGCGACGTGCGGGTTGCGGCGGCTGCCCGGCGCCGTACGGACGTCGACCACCAGTTCCACGCCGGCGCCCCGCAGCAGCCCGGTGATCTCCTCCTTCGACGCCGTTCCATGGCCGAACGTCCGGACGGTACGCATCAGCGCGACACCACCTCACTCAGTGCGGCGTCTCCCTAACGTTCCCGGCTCGCGTCTCCCTACGCGGCGCGGATCATCGCAGGGCGGACTCGATGAGGGCGCCGGCGGCCAGCAGGCGTCCCTCTTCGTTCGCCGGGGCCACGAGTTGCAGGGAGCCGGGCAGCGCACTGCCCTCGACCGGGATCGGCAGGGCCAGGGCCGGGTCGCCGGACAGGTTGAAGGGCAGGGTGAGGGCGGTCAGGTCGACGTCGCGTTCGGCGCCGATGCGAGGGGGCGGCTGGGTGATCGTGGGCAGGGCGAGCAGCGGATAGCGTTCGAAGAGCTTGCCGAGGACCTCGCGCAGCGTCTCCCGCGCGGCGTACGCCTCGTCGAACATGCCGTCGGTGATGCGCTCGCCGCGTTCGATGCGGCGTCGGATCCGCTCGCTCATCCGGTCGGGGTAGGCGAGGAGGCTCCGGTGGGCGCGGAAGCCCTCGCCGAGGATCAGCCGGTTTCCGGCGTCGAGGGCGGCGGACCAGCAGTCGACCGGCTCGTCGGCGAAGATGAGCCCGGCGGCGTGCAGCGCGGCGTCGACGGCGGCGTCGACCTCGGGCGCGACGGGTGTGCCCACCGGACGCAGCCGCCCGATCATCGCGCCGGCGTCGAACGGACCCGGAGCGAAACCGGGCTCCATCAGCGTCATGCCGAGCGTGAGCGCGGCGACGTCGGGCCCGAGCGGGCCGACCGTGTCCAGCGTCTGGGCGAGCGGGAAGACTCCGTCGACCGGGACCCGGCCGTGCGTGGTCTTGAGCCCGGTGACACCGCAGCAGGCGGCCGGCACCCGGACCGACCCGCCCGTGTCCGTGCCGAGCGCGACGTCGGCCTCGCCCAGCGCCACCGCGACCGCGGAGCCGCTGGACGAGCCGCCGGGCACCCGGTCGGCGTCGAGGGGATTCTCCGGCGTGCCGGTCCAGGGGTTGACGCCGTCGGCGGCGCGGCAGAGCTCGGTGAGGTTCGTCTTGCCGACGATCCGGGCCCCCTGCCGGCGAGCGGCCGCGACGACGGGGGCGTCGTGCTCCGCGGGCTCGGCTCGCTCGCTGATGACCGGGCATGCCAAAGTCGTCGGCGATCCGGCGACGTCGATGGCGTCCTTGACGGCGAGCCGTGGCCCGTCGCCCTGCGCGGTGAACTTCTCCAGCCAGATGGTCACGACGACATCATGGCGTGAGGAAGACCGATGAGATAGACCGAGCGCACGCCTGTGGACGACCTCCTGCCGCCAGGTCCCCGTCCGTCAGTGAGCGGTCCGGGCGGCAGGTCGCAGGCCCTGGCTCAGGCGTTCTCCGCGAGTTCGAGCCACTGCTCCTCCAGCTCCTCGCGTTCGGTGCTCACGGTGCGCAGCTCCGCGTCGAGGGCGAGGAGTTTTTCGTGGTCGGTGGCGTGCTGGGCCATCAGGTCGTGCAGTTCGGCCTCGCGTTCGCCCAGCCGGGAGATGCGCCGTTCGAGCCGGTCGAGGTCCTTCTTCGTCTGCCAGGCGTTCTTGGACTCGGTCGGCTTCGGCGGCTCGGCCGGGCGCGCGGCCTGCGGCGGCGTCGCGCCGCGACGACGCCGGTCGAGGTACTCGTCCACGCCGCCGGGCAGCATCTTCAGCCCGCCGTCGCCGAGGAGGGCGACGACACGGTCGCTGACCCGCTCGAGGAAATACCGGTCGTGGCTGACGAGGACCAGCGAACCGGGCCATCCGTCGAGCAGGTCCTCCAGCTCGGTCAGGGTCTCGATGTCGAGGTCGTTGGTGGGCTCGTCGAGCAGCAGGACGTTCGGCTCGCCCATGAGCAGGCGGAGCAGTTGCAGGCGCCGGCGCTCGCCGCCCGACAGATCGCCGACCGGCGTCCACTGGGCGTCGCCGCGGAAGCCGAAGCGTTCGAGCATCTGACCGGCGGAGAACTCCTTCTTGCCGACCGTGAGGCGCCGCTTGATCTCCTCGACCGTCTCCAGCACCCGGCGAGAGGGATCAAGCTCGCCCAGCTCCTGCGACAGGTGCGCCAGGCGTACGGTCTTGCCGGTCACCACCCGGCCCGCCCGCGGGCGTACGGAGCCGTCGAGCAGGCGGAGCAGCGTGGTCTTGCCGCTGCCGTTCACGCCGACGAGCCCGATGCGGTCGCCGGGGCCGAGCTGCCAGGTCAGGTGCTCGAAGAGCGTGCGGTCGCCGACCTGGACCGTCGCGTCCTCCACGTCGTACACGGTCTTGCCGAGCCGCGCCGTGGCGAACCGTACGAGCTCCACGCTGTCACGCGCCGGCGGCTCGTCGGCGATGAGGGCGTTCGCGGCGTCGACCCGGAACTTGGGCTTGGACGTACGCGCCTGGGGGCCGCGCCGGAGCCAGGCCAGCTCCTTGCGCAGGAGGTTCTGCCGCTTCTCCTCGGCGGAGGCGGCGATCCGGGCCCGCTCGGCCTTGGCCAGCACGTACGCGGAGTAGCCGCCCTCATAGCGGTGGACCTGCCCGTCGGCCACCTCCCACGTGCGGTCGGTCACCTCGTCGAGGAACCAGCGGTCGTGCGTGACGACGATGAGCGTGCGGTCCTTCAGATGGCCGGCGAGCCAGGCGATCGCCTCGATGTCGAGGTGGTTGGTCGGCTCGTCCAGCATGAGAAGGTCGGTCTCGGGGACCAGCAGCGCGGCGAGCGCGACCCGCCGCCGTTCGCCGCCGGACATGCCCGCCACGGGAGCGTCGAGCGGCACGTCGCCCAGCAGGCCGGCGAGGATGTCACGGGCCCGCGCGTCACCCGCCCAGTCGTGCTCCGCCCGATCGCCGAACACGACGGAACGCACCGTCGCGCCGTCGGGAAACGCGTCCCGCTGCGTGAGGTAGCCGATCCGCGCGTCCCGCGCTCGCGTGACGCGCCCGGCGTCCGGCTCGGTGCGCCCGGCCAGCAGGGACATCAGCGTGGACTTGCCACCACCGTTACGGCCGACGATGCCGACCCGGTCACCCGCCGACACCCCGAGGGACACCTCGTGGAGCAACGGAACCGGCCCGTACGCCTTGCCCAGACCTTCGACATTGATGAGATTCACAACGCCAGCAAGGCTATCCGCCCGCAGCAGCCCCCTGGCAACGCCGATGCGCGCCTGTGGACAAGTCGCTCAGCCCATGGCCTCAAAGCTTCTGCAGCACGGTCTTGGCCAGCAGTTCGGCCGTGGCCTGGCGTTGGCCGCCCGAGCACATGTTCGGATTGCGGACGCTGCACGTCACCCGGACGAACAGGTTGCTCGTGCGGAAGGCGACCAGCGGAATCCCCGTGTCCGGAAAGACGCAGGACTGATCGACCGTGATACCGCGTGCGGGCGTGCAGCCGGTCTGGGTCAGTTCTTTGTCGTGGCCCTTGATGATGGCCTGGACGGCGTTGTCCACCGAGTTCTCGGTACCGCGCTGGACGAAAACGGTGACCTGGCCGAATTGCGCATCGGGGTGGTCGGCGTCGGCGACCTTCATCCACGAGCACTCCTGCTCCTCCGTGACCGCTTTGTCATCGACGCGCTCGCCCGCCACCGCCGCACCGATGAGCCGCTTGACCAGCGACGGCGGCATCAGCGCACAGGAGTCTGGCGTTTCGGTGAACCGGCCGGCATCCGAAAAGCCCGGATGATGTTTCTCCGCCGAACAACCGGCAACGGACAGGACAGCACACACCGCCATGGGGACGACCCGCGCGGCCGTCATCGTTCGCCACTGCACAGGAGCGCTAGTCCTTCCGGTAGTGCCACTTCTTGGCGATCAGAGCGCTGGAGGGAAAGTCGTTCGGCTCAATGATCGCTTGGATCTCGGTCATCGTCTGCTTGCTGTTTGTAATGTAGGCACGCAGGGCGTTGCGGTGATCGATCTCCCATTTGGCGATCGTCGACGCGAAGTCCGAGAGCAGATTTGATGCGGCCTCCGTCGTCCTGAGCATGTTCTGGATCTTCCAGGGTGCGTACTTGCTCATGGTGACAGCGACGTCGGCCATCTTCTGCACGGACTGGTTGTACACGTCGATGATCTCGCCGTACGCCTGGAGCAATTGCTTGCACACGGCGACCATGTGGTCGGCGTTGCTCTTGCTCGCCTGGACGGGACCGTTGTCCCCCGTCAGATATCCGGAGAACGCGTCGTAGGCAGGCCCCTGCCACCAGCCTCCGAGATTGCTCAGCGTCTTCGTGAGCACGCTCGCCGATCCGCCGACCAGGTTGTTCGCCGCGTCGGACCAAACGTCGTAGGTGTGCAGAACGGCATCGGGCCGGCCGGCCATGTTCCGTATTCTCTGCACGCTCGCCTCGGCCCTGCGATGGCCCCCGACGGCGTCGATGCCGCGCATGACGATCGACTCGGCCTGGCGCGGATAGGCCACCTCGTCCGGCAGCCCATAATTCTTGAACCTTACATCTGGCATCCCAGAGTCCCATTCACCCGTGCTTCGTCAGATACCGATATCGGGCCGTACCGACTTGACGGTTTCCGTGACGCGGTAGTCGTTCTCTTCATACGAGTTGGCCACCAGGTGGAGGCCGTTGACGCCCGAGGACAGTGACTGCGATCCACGCCAGAGCTTCTGGACGACCTGTTCGGCGTAAGAATTGAACTGGGTGGGGTAGCCCGCCTCGCGCCCCAGGTTCCCGAACGCGTCAGGCGGGAGTTCGGCCGCCCTGATGTTCTGCCACGCCTTCTGCCAGTTCTGTGAAGCGACGTTCAGGTGCACGGCTTGGTTGCGGATCTCCTCGGCGGCGTAGTAGACCTCATCGTCCTTCGCCATTCACATCACCTCATGTCTTGACATCACTGCCACATCTTCCGGGCCAGCTTGTCGATATGCGCGTCACGGGCGCTGAGCGCACGCCGGCGCGCGGCGGCGATGGCCTCCAGAACGCGAGAACCTAGCTTGAACGCGTCTCCGGTTTCGAGGCTGTCCGGATTGAGCCGAACGCGGACAAGCCGCCCGTCTCCGTCAACGGTCACGAATCCCATCCCGGCCTCGATCTCACAGCGCGTCCCCCTGGCGCCCAGGGACCCGTCGAACTCGTCGATCTCCTTCATCACGGCATCGATCGCCTCGACGCGGCCGGTGACGGCCTTCACCGCTGTGATGATCTGGTCCTTCAGCGGATCTTCCGACATGGCTACTCGTCAGCCTCCAGAAACGATTCCGCCAGTCTCCGACGCAGCTTCTCACCGAGAAGGTCGGCTCGCCCGACGGTCAGAACGATGTCCTTCTCCAGACGCGCCGAGTTCTGCCGCGAGATCGCGTCGTGACGTATCTGCAGGTCGATCAGAGTCCCGTGGCCGTCCACGGTGACCCGTACCGACTTGTCGTCGGACTCGACAGTGATCCTCTTGGTTGCGAGCTTCTGCTCCAGCTCGCGAATCTCAGCGATCTTCTTCATGAAAAATCCCGTCTCAACCGGCGTGCGCCCGGCGGCGAACCACGATGACAAAGACGACCGTGAGAACTGCTATCGCTCCACCGATCGAGATCACCGCCATGGTCGGAGACACGGCGCCGCTGCCGGTGTTCCGGCTGGAGGCGTTCCGCCGGACCCCAGCCTCGGGAGTTCTGCGAGGAACCGTGCCGTAACGGTTGGCCTGCCATTCGTCGAAACGAGCGTACGTCGGGTTGGGAGCATCAGCCGGCACCGGGTAACGCTGCGGGTTCATCGCGCTGGTGATCTGAATCGGCCCGTAGCCTGTCCTATCGTTCCAGACCGGCGCTTTCGGGTGGTACGCAGTCGCCATCAGCCGCTGCACCACGGTGCGGGCCGGCATGCGCGGGTTGCGAGAGCGGATGATGGCGATGGCCGCCGACACGAGTGCCGCGGAGAGGCTCGTTCCAGTGACGTGCGGAGCGAACCTGCCGGTCTTTCCGACGACAGGACCCACACCTGGCGCCGCGACAGCGAGGTAGGACTGGCGCTGGGTTCCAGGCCAGGGGCGCAGAGACTTGTCGACTCCGCCGACCGCGACCACACCGGCACACGAGCCCGGGAGCTCGGGCCAGTTGGTCGTGTTCCCTTCATTGCCGGAGCTCGCCACCACGATCACGTCGTGCGCGACGGCGTAGGCGATGGCATCCTGGACACCGGGGTCGCAGTGCTCGGGCAACGTGGCCGACGTGATGCCCTGCGAGATGTTGATGACTCCGGCCCTGTGGTCGACGGCGAAGCGTATCCCGCTCGCCATCGCCTCGTAGAGGCCGGCCGAGTCGCCGAATTCCGCTGTGACGTGGACCGGCAGGATCTTCGCGTCAGGAGCAACACCGACATAACCGGTGCTGCCGCCTCCTTGGCCGGCGATCAGTGCTGACAGACCGGTCCCGTGCCCGCCCTCCTTGTCATCGAAGTCATGGCGCCCGTCGCCTCTCCTTCCGGTCGTGTCGGCTCCTTTGAGGACAACACCGGCGAGCTCCGGCAGGGACGCGTTGACCCCGGAGTCGAGCACCGCGACGGTAACGCCCGCCCCCCTGGACTGTGGCCAGACGTATTTCTCGATGCCCCAGACGGAGAACCACCATTCGTCCGGGAGCGGGCGGAGTGCCGCCGACGCCGGGCGGCCCACCATGACCATGAGCATGACCGCGGCGACGCCTGCGAGCAGTCGCCTCACTCGGCTTCTCCGATGATCGGGCCCGGCGGCTCAGGATCATCGATCGTTGCGGCGGCCTGCTCTTCGAGGCCTGTCGGCTTCGCCCGAGGTTCGGTGACCCCCTCTTGCGGGTCCTCCAGCGAGACCTCCCCGCTCAGCTCCTCGAAGAGATCATCGATCGCCTTGTCATCGTCGTCCGACAGGTTGATCAGCAGAGGTTCATCGAAACGCTCGCGGTCGTCCTCCGTGTCAGTGGTGATCAGCTCAGGTGCCACATGCACATTGCCGGTCCACATCTTCTCGTCTTCGGACAACCAGCTCCGTCGCTTACGCTCGCGGTCTCGGCGCTCGGCGCCGGCCGGCAGCCCAGTCATGCCCGCACGCGAGACATTGCTCGTCTCGGCGGCCTGAGCCTCCTGCGTGGCGGCAGCCTGATCGGACAAGACCGGCGTCATCCGGCCGGGTCCACCACCCACATCACCGGGCACCCCGGTGATGACGTTCGGGGTGATCAGTCCATAGTGGGACGCCGGTACGCTTCCGGGGCCCACGACTCCAGCACCGCCTCCGATTGGCAGCCCGCCCAAGTCGACCGGAACGGCTCCGGTGGGAGGCACAGCGGTCGGAGCCAGGCCGGCGAGCTGGGTACCACCGTCTCCGATCTGACTCGGCTCCGCAGCGTCGTCCGGCCGGTGACCATGTGACGCGGATGAGCCATCGCCGGCACCAGGGTGAGAGGAGGGTGATCCCACGGACGTTCCCGCAGCCGCCGAGTGCCCGGGGTTCCAGCCGTCGGAGTGATACTTCTCAGCGCCCGGCGGGAGGGTGGTGGACAGGTTCTGGGGCAGAGAGTTCCACGCCTGGGTGACACGTTCGTTCGCGCCGGTCATCCAGCTCTGGGCTTCCGGCAGTGACTTGGACGCGGGCTTGTTGTACTTGTACCAGGCCAGGTGCTCCGAGCCGTGGCGTTCGATCGCCACACCGAACGTCTTGGCGGTCTGGCGGACCGTTGCCGCCGCGGACCATACCTCACGCAACTGTGCTTGGGCGGCCGCCGCGTCCTTTCCGGTCCACGCGTTGTGCAGGTCCGTCCGCATATGCAGAAGGACGCCGGCGATCTTCTCGTATGCCTCGGCGAACTTCTGGTACCCGCGGCCCGATGCAGCGACCGCCTCCGGGTCGCTGGACTTCAGGAGGGCATCGATGCTCCTGAAGTCGGTGTACTGCGACGGCGATCCCGCCGGCGCCGTGGATCGCATCGGGGAGACATAGGAATCGACCATCTCAGTCCCTCGCGTCCGGGTTCAGCGAGTTCGGAGGCGCGGTCGGTGGCGGGGAACCCGATGAGTCGTGCTGGAACAGGTCGGTGGTCGGCACGGCGTGCAGGCGCTTGTCGACGGCAGCGATTCGGCGTTCCAGGTCGGACTCGGTCGCGTCGTAGATGTGGGCCGAGGCGTGAAGCTTCTTGATCATGTCCAGCACGGCGTGCAGAAACCGGCTGTGCTGGTCGACGAGCGTGTCGTGGCCGGACTTGGCGCTCGGGTAGAACGCCTGGGCAGCGTCCCAGGCGCCGTACGCCGCCTGGCTCGCCGGGGTGAGATGCTCGTCCGCCGACAGCAGGTCTTCCAGATGTGCCGTTAAGCGATCCGCGATGACCCTGACCTGGTGCCGGTCCATCGTGACGCGTTCCGAGGGGTCGAGCCCCGGCCAGTCACGGTAGACCCCCAGCGGCACCGGTCCCGAATCCACAGGCGGCATGGTTCTCCCCCTCCCCTGATGTGCGGAACACATCAGGCGCCGCAGCCCCCGTTCAAATCCCCGTAAAAGCCTTAGAGACTTTACAAAATTTGACTTTCCGCGTCCAGGCTCTGGCAAGGCAACTTTACTCCTACGTGATGTTCCATCTACGAAGAGTGAGATTTCGGGTTGTCCGGATCAGATGAGCGCGGCGCCCGTTACGGCCCCGGGTGCAGCAGGCGGTGCCGCGAGCCCGGGTCGCCCGTTCGGCGCGGTTCGTCCCGATCCAGACCGCTTCGGGCCTGCCGCAGCCTCCACCAGATGCCGACACGGCGGCCCCGGTCATGCGCCGGAGCGCAGGCGGACCGCCCGCTCCGCACGGTCCAGGCGGGTTCTCTGGCGGCGTGCCGACACCATGACCACGATCGACAGCACGGCGTAGTACACGATCATGACCAGGTGAAAGACGTTGGGTTCGATCACCATGGACAGCGCGACGAGGACCAGGACCAGGCCCCAGATCCATGGACCGGTCCGCATCGACCGTGCGAGCTTGGCGCGCCGCCACTCGATCAGGGCCATCGCCGCCTGATCGAGGTCCGGCTCACGGGGCGCGTCGCCGACCCGCAGAGCCCGGTTGACCTCGACTCGGGTCGTCGGCGGCAGTTCGCCGACGGCCGCCCTTTCGCGGCGCCGGGCCAGAAAGACGATCAAGCTCATCCAGGCACTGAAGAACACGGCGAACAACAGGATCTCGGCGACCCGCGCGCTCGGCGGCACGTGCCGGTCCACCAGCCAGAAGGCCGGTGCCCCGAGCACCACCGCGACCACCGCGATCACTAAGGCGAGGCGCCTGATCGGCCAGGTCACCGCCCGGTCCCGCCAGCTGTCGTCCATCCGCCGTCCCCGCTCGTTCCCCTGGCGAGGCGGCCCCGGACCCGCCTCGCGTCGTACGCGGCGTCTTCTCCCCCGCACGCATGAACCCACGCATGCCGGAAAGGCCGGATCCGGCCGGTGAGAGGTCGCGGGTCAGACGAGCGCGGCGCCCGGTACGGGTCCACGGGCCCGGCGGACGGCGGCGAAGTGGCCCGTGCCGGACAGGGACGTCGCCAGTTCCTCCGCGTGCGCGGCCGAGGACGCCAGGAACGCGCACGTCGGCCCGGAGCCCGACACCAGCGCTCCCACCGCCCCCAGCCGGGAGCCCGCCGCCAGGGCCTCGGCCAGCGACGGGCGCAGGCTCAGGGCCGCGGACTGCAGGTCGTTGCTCAGCGCCCGGCCGAGAGCCTCGGCGTCGCCCGTCTTCAGCGCGGCCATCAGATCGTCGGAGACCACCGGCCACGGGACCGGAGCGTCCTCCCGCAGCCGGTCGCACTCGGCGTACACCGCCGGGGTCGACAGCCCGCCGTCCGCGTACCCGAACACCCAGTGGAACTCCCCCGCCACCTCGAGCGAGGTCAGCCGCTCCCCCCGGCCCAGGCCCACGGCCGTGCCGCCGAGCAGGGCGAACGGCACATCGCTGCCGATCCGCGCGCCCAGCCCCAGGAGGGTCTCCCGGCTCAGCCCCGTCTCCCACAGGGCGTCGCACGCCACCAGGGCCGCCGCCGCGTCGGCGCTGCCGCCGGCCATTCCGCCGGCCACCGGGATGTCCTTGCGGATGTGCAGGGCGACCCGGGGTTCGACGCCGGCGTGCGAGGCGAGAAGCAGCGCGGCCCGTGCGGCCAGGTTGTCCGGGCCCGTGGGAACGCCGGCCGGGCCCTCCACCGTGATCGTCAACGTGGGGGCGGGCGTGGCGGTCACCTCGTCGAACAGCGACACGGCGTGGAAGACGTTGACGAGATCGTGGTAGCCGTCGTCGCGGGCCGGACCGACACCGAGCTGAAGGTTGACCTTGGCGGGTACGCGAACAGTGGTCACGATCACCGAATGCTAGGCGATGCGCGGCGCTCCCCGGCGATCCGGGTGAAGGCCGCGACGTCGAGCGACTCGCCGCGCGCGCCCGGGTCGACGTCCGCGGCGCGCAGGATCCGCTCCGCCTCGGCGGCCGAACCCGCCCACCCGGCCAGAGCCGCGCGCAGGGTCTTGCGGCGCTGCGCGAAGGCCGCGTCGACCACCGCGAACACGTCCGCACGCGGGACTCCCGCCGGCGGCTCGCGCCGGGTGAAGGCGACCAGGCCCGAGTCCACGTTCGGTACCGGCCAGAACACCGCCCGCCCGACGTTGCCCGCCCGGCGCGTCCGGGCGTACCAGGCCATCTTGACCGACGGCACCCCGTACACCTTGCCGCCCGGCGACGCGGTGAGCCGGTCGGCGACCTCGGCCTGCACCATGACCAGCCCGTGCCGCAGCGTCGGGAACGCCCCGAGCAGGTGCAGCACGACGGGCACGGCCACGTTGTACGGCAGGTTCGCCACCAGCGCGGTCGGCGCGACGGGCAGCTCGGTCACGCGCATCGCGTCGCCCGGGACCACGGTCAGCCGGTCGGCGAGCGACGGCGCGAACTCGGCGACCGTCCGCGGCAGCCGCCCCGCCAGCGTCTCGTCCACCTCGACGGCGACGACCCGCCGAACGGCGGGCAGCAGCGCCAGCGTCAGCGAGCCGAGCCCGGGCCCCACCTCCAGGACCACGTCGTCCAGTCCGACCTCGGCGTCGCGCACGATGCGCCGCACCGTGTTCGCGTCGATCACGAAGTTCTGGCCGAGCGTCTTGGTCGGGCGGATGCCCAGGTCAGCGGCGAGCGTGCGGACGTCCGCCGGCCCGAGTAGTCGTTCACCCACCTGTTCAGTGTCCCGTACGTGCAACAGTTCCGGCACCGCGCCCGTCCCCGGAGCGAGGAGGGCGCCGTCAGCTTCTCGGCCCTGGGGCCGAGCTCGCAGCTCTGGTCCGTGCCTGGCGGGCACGGGTCAGGCCGCGTCGTCGGCAGCGTGACTCACTGCCCAGCCCGCCGCACCGCGCGCGGCGATGTTGCGGGCTGCGTTCACATCGGCGTGCTCAGCGAAGCCGCACGACATGCACTGGAAAGTTGCCTGGTTGGGACGGTTCTTCTTACTGATGTGACCGCACGCGCTGCACCCCTGGGAGGTGTAACGGGGATCTACGTAGAGCACTGGCACCCCGGCACGGGCCGCCTTGTAGGAGATGTAGGCGCCGAGTTGAGCAAAACTCCACGAATGCAAGGTGACCCGCTGGGGCTTACGGAGCCGTACCCTCTCGCGGATACCACCCAAATCTTCCAGAGCGATACCACGACAGGTGCGTTCAGCCTCGGTCACCAACTTCTTGGAGATGCAATGGTTAGTATCGGCCGCGAAACGCGCCTCCCTGCCCGACAGCTTACGCAACAGCCGTTTCGCGGACTTGGTGCCCTTCTTCTGCAAGCGTGCGCGAACGCGGCGATTTCGGTGCCGGACCTGGTTCAAATGCCTGCCAGCATGGACGGTACCCTCAGAGGTGACGGCGATGTTCGCGATACCGAGATCGACACCGAGGAAGCCTTCCTTAGGCTCGCGCATGTCGGCCTCGGGCGTTGAGCAGCGTTCTTACGGAACCGGATCGGCGTGCTCTCGGCTTTGGCGCGCCGTTTGGAGCCTTCGGGTCCGTAGTTGCCCGCCTTGAGATTCGCCTTCAACGTCGCATATGCCCCCGCGACCTTCCGAACCGCGTGGATCGCCGGCTGGGCAGACAGCCCCATCTGCTTCAACTCGCCGTAAACCAGACGCTGCAAAGACGCCTTCCTCAAAACGCCGGTGTCGAAAGCACGACGGGAGGCGTGGTTCGCGGCGATGTTACACAAACGCAGCGTCTCCCGCAGGGCCGTTTCGGCGGCCTCATCTGGAAGTAGCTTCACCTGCACCACCAGCTTCACGACTGCATCGTATTGCCGACATCACCATCACACCTCCCGAACCCCGCAAATACGCCGAGGAACAGCATCGTTCAACTCCTGACGGCGGATACATGATCGTCAACCTCGCCGCGATCCAATCACTCCGAAACGGGTACAGAATTGGTGCCCGGTCAGGGCGGCTTCCCGGAACAGGACAGCGAGGTGAACCATGCGGCACCGTCGGCTGATGATGCTCCTCGGCGTCGGCGCCGCGGTCACGCTGGGCCCGGTCACGTACGCGGCGGCCGCGCGGGCGGCGACCGGCCCCGTGCACGGCACCGGTCACCGGACGGCCATGTCGGCATGGCCGGGGCGGGCCGACCCGGATCCGGCCTCGGGCGGTTCCACCTCGGTGAGCTTCCGCGTGCTGCCGCCGGACCCGCCACCGCCTGATCCGGCACCGGCCGACCCGGACGCGGGCGCGGTCGGCGGCGGCCCGATACCGGGCGGGCCGGGCACGGGTGCCGTCGCCGCGTCGGACGACGACACCTCCGTCGATCTCGGCGAGAAGGAGTCCGGCGGCCACCTCACCCGGCACGGGGAGAACGGGTCGTACGGCGGACGCCACGAGTCTCACGGCGGGCTCCGCCCGTCTCGCGTACGGCCGGGGACCGAGAGCGCCGGGCCACGGCGGCGTCCGGCCGCACACCACGGCCTGCTGCCCTTCACCGGCGCCGACATCGGCGCGGCCACCCGATTCGGAGTGGCCGCCGTCCTCGCCGGCGTGCTCGCCCTCGCCTCCGTACGCCGGAGACGACAGGCCCCGGGCGTCACCAGGCGCCGAAGACGCGCTCCCCGTTGCGGCTGATCGTCTCGCACAGCTCGCCCAGGTCCATGCCCTTGACCTCGGCGAGGCAGCGGGCGGTCAGCGGCACCAGGTACGGGGCGTTCGGGCGGCCCCGGTACGGCACCGGCGTGAGGTACGGCGCGTCGGTCTCCACCAGCAGCAGCTCCGGCGGCGCGACCTCCGCGGCCTCGCGCAGGTCACCGGCGTTCTTGAAGGTGACGTTGCCGGCGAAGCTCATGACGTAGCCCCGGTCGGCGCAGACCTTGGCCATCTCCCGGTCGCCGGAGAAGCAGTGGAAGACGACCTGCTCCGGCGGGCCCTCCTCGGCGAGGATGCGCAGGACGTCGTCGTGGGCGTCGCGGTCGTGGATGACCAGCGCCGTGCCGGTGCGCTTGGCGATGTCGATGTGCGCGCGGAAGGACCGGTGCTGGTCACCCTGGTCGGCCCAGTCGCGGTAGTAGTCGAGCCCGGTCTCGCCGACCGCACGGACGTGCGGCAGCGCGGCGAGCGAGGCGATCTCCTCGAGCACCTCGTCGGTCGCGTCGCCCGCGTCGTTGGGGTGGATCGCCACGGCCGCGTAGACGTCGTCGCGGGTGGCGGCGGCCTCGGCGCACCACCGCGACGACGCCAGGTCGTACCCCACGGTCACGGCCCGGCGGATGCCCACCGACCGGGCCGCGGCGAGCACCTCCGGCACGGGCGTCTTGAGGATGTCGAGATGGCAGTGGCTGTCGAACACGTCGGCCGGCAGCGGCTCGGGAGGCGGCGGGGCCGCCTCCCGCGACTCACGACTGCTCAAGTCGGGCCAGCTCCTCGTCGACGACCGAGGGGTCCAGCTTGGTGAAGAGCGGCTTCGGCGGCGCCAGCGGGACGCCGGGCGTGATCGGCCGGGACTCCCAGCGCGCGGAGGCCGTCTCGTACGTGCCGGTCAGCACCTGGTAGCCCGGCCCGCCGTCCTCGTCGACGTCGCGCAGCTCCGGCATGCCGCTCCAGTCGCCCTCGCCGCCGAGCATCTTGTACACCTTGTCCGAGGACTTCGGCAGGAACGGCGTCAGCAGCGACTTGGCGTCGTCCACGAGCTGCAGCGCGACGTGGAGGATGGTCTTCATCCGCTCCGGGTCCTCGCTGCGGAGCTTCCAGGGCGCCTGCTCGGACAGGTACTTGTTGGCCTCCGCCACGGTGCGCATGGTCTCGCCGACGGCGTTCTTGAACCGCGACCGGGCCAGCTCCGCGCCCACCGCGTCGAACGCCGCCCGCGAACGCTGCAGGATGGCGCGGTCGGCCTCGGTCAGCTCGCCGGCCGCCGGGATCTCACCGATGTTCTTGGCCGCGAACGAGACCGAGCGGTTGACCAGGTTGCCCCACGCGGCGACGAGCTCGTCGTTGTTGCGCCGGACGAACTCCGACCAGGTGAAGTCGGTGTCCTGGTTCTCCGGGCCGGCCACCGCGATGTAGTAGCGCAGGGCGTCGACGTCGTAGCGCTCGAGGAAGTCGCGCACGTAGATCACGACCTGCCGCGAGGAGGAGAACTTGCGCCCCTCCATCGTCAGGAACTCCGAGGAGACCACCTCGGACGGCAGGTTGAGCCGGCCGAGCGAGCCGGGCTGCCCGCCCTTGTCGCCCTCGCCGTTGTAGCCCAGCAGCATCGCCGGCCAGATCTCGGAGTGGAAGACGATGTTGTCCTTGCCCATGAAGTAGTACGACCGGGCGTCGGGGCTCTGCCACCACGCGCGCCAGGCGTCCGCGTCGCCGGAGCGCCGGGCCCACTCGACCGAGGCCGAAAGGTAGCCGATCACCGCGTCGAACCAGACGTACAGCCGCTTGTCGGGCCGGTCGATCCAGCCCGGCAGCGGCACCGGCACGCCCCAGTCGAGGTCGCGGCTGATCGGGCGGGGCTGCATGTCATCGAGGAGGTTGCGGGTGAACTTGTAGACGTTCGGCCGCCAGAGCCCCTCTTTGCTCTGCAGCCACGACCCGAGGGTCTCGGAGAACGCGGGCAGGTCGAGGAAGAAGTGCTCGGTCTCCACGAACTCCGGCTTTTCGCCGTTGATGCGGCTGCGGGGGTTGATCAGGTCGATCGGGTCGAGCTGGTTGCCGCAGTTGTCGCACTGGTCGCCGCGCGCCCCGTCGTAGCCGCAGATCGGGCAGGTGCCCTCGATGTAGCGGTCCGGGAGGGTACGGCCGGTGGACGGGGAGATCGCGCCCATCGTCGTCTTCTCGAAGACGTAGCCGTTGGCGTGGAGGCCCTTGAAGATCTCCTGGGCGACGGCGTAGTGGTTACGCGTCGTCGTCCGGGTGAACAGGTCATAGGACATGCCCAGCCCGTGGAGGTCCTGGCCGATCACCTTGTTGTAGCGGTCGGCGAGCTCCCGTGCGGTCACGCCCTCCTTGTCGGCCTGGACCTGGATCGGCGTGCCGTGCTCGTCGGTGCCGCTGACCATCAGGACCTTGTTGCCCGCCATCCGCTGGAAGCGGCTGAACATGTCGCAGGGCAGCGCGAAGCCGGAGACGTGCCCGATGTGGCGGGGCCCGTTGGCGTACGGCCAGGCGGGCGCGGTCAGGATGTGACGGCTGGACATGCCCCTAAGACTAGAGGTCGTCCCGCGATGCCTCACGCCGATATCCGATCCGCCCCGCCCGGCACGCCGGTTCACGCCGCGACGCGGTCCGCGTCGGCCTGGGCCATCGCGTGGGCGAAGTCCCGCGTCGACAGCCAGAGTTTGTAGACGATCGCCACTTCGAAGATCAGCATCAGCAGGCCCGCCACGACCGTCACCGGAATGATCGCCTGGCACAGCGGGCCGACGATGAAGACGGCCATCTGGAACTCGATCCCGCTGACCAGGTGTGGCCTGACCCGGTGCCGGGCCAGCCAGTCGCGGACCCGCGGATACCAGGAGAACCGCGCGCGGAAGCCCTGCTGGAGGTCGATGGCCTGCGGGGCCGGCGTTCCCACCTCGCCGGTCGCCTCGTCCGAATCGACGGGCAGCAACCGATCGACGAACCGGTCCTCACCCTCGGCACCGCGCGCCGACCGCAGGCGCGAGCGCATCTCCCGGCGCGCGGCGGCCACCTTCAGCGCGTCCAGGTAGCGGAGCATGTCGAGGAAGACGATCGCCACGCCGAGCGCCAGGTAGACCGGCCGGCCGGTGGCCTCGTACTGGCCGGCCGTCAGCGCCAGGGCACAGATCAGCACCCGCACCCGGTCGAAGACGTAGTCGAGCCAGCTCCCGAAGACCGAGCCGGTCCCCTTCAGCCGCGCGATCTTGCCGTCCATGCAGTCGAGGACGAAGCTCAGGTGGTACAGGACGGCGCCGGCGACGAGCCACTTCCAGCCGGCCGCCCAGAAGCACCAGGCCGCGCCGAGCCCGAGCACCAGAGCCCCGCACGACAGGCCGTTGGGGGTCAGCGACGTGCGGTTCGCGGTGAACCGGACGAGGCGCCCGGCCAGGGGATCGACCAGGAAGACGGTCCACCACGCGTCGCGGGCCTTGTACGTGCGGGTCCGCACGTCGTCCATCGTGAAGCCCGGGCTCACCACTCCTCCTCGCCGTCCTCGTCGGCGAACGCGTGGCTGTCGTCCCCCGCGTGCAGGCCCGGGTCGGGACCGAGGAGTATCGCTATCTGCTCCAACAGATTCTTCAACATCGAGACCACCGTTCATGCTCGCTGTGCCCACACCCGTACTCCGCCGGTCCGCCTCGTCCGGTTCCCCCTTTTCGACGCTTCCGAGGGAACGTCGCTATGCCGGTGCCGGCGGATCAGCCGTGGGCGGGCACGCCGATGCGGTCGGTCCAGCCGTCGGTGATCATCAGCGTGGAGTGGTCGGGCTCGCTCGCGACCGCGCCGTCCGCGCCGATCGGGTAGTACTCGCGCGCCAGGATCCGCGCCGATCCGGGCTCGATGATCAGATGCTCCTCGTTCCGCTGGAGGCCGTGCATCGTGTGTGCCTCGATGCGGACGGCCAGCGCCGCGCCGGACCGGCCGAGCCCGTCGCGGGCCGAGCCGATGTCGCGGATGCCCTTCTGGGTGGCGAGCATGCGGTACGCCGCCGCGCGGACCTTGGGTGGCGCGGGCGCGTTGATGATCGCGATGCCGGCGTCCAGTATGTCCTCGATGATCGAGAGTTCCTGGTACTGCGCGTGGTACTTCGCCAGTTGCGCGATCCTGCGGTTCCGGTCCGCCAGGACCATGCGCCGCAGTCCCGCGGCGGTCGTGGGCAGTTTCGCCAGGCCGGCCATTGTCGTACCCTTGGGCCCCAGCTCGAGGTAGGGGTCGTCGTCCGTGTGGGAGTCGGCGGAGAAGGGCTTCATGTCGGTCAGCGACGGTGACCCCGCCCGCTGCCAGGCGGCCTTGTCCGCCGGGGTGGCGAAACCGCTACGGATGTCCCGGTCCACCATCCGCGAGGGCCGGCCCTGCTGGTACGGGTCCCAGTTCTCCCAGGTGATGCTGACGTACGCGTGGAAGGGGAAGTAGGGTCCGCTCCTCGGCGCCCCGTTGGCGCTCGTGCCGTGGGTCTTGACGCCCTTTCCGGGCTGCCGGGCCCGCTCCACCTCGCGGATCTGGGAGTACCAGTAGGCCCCGTGCGCGGTCGCCGGCTGCTTCGCGGCGTACTCGGCGCCGGCCAGCAGGACCGATCGGGCGTCCAGGGTCCGCGGCGTGGAGGCGGACGGCGTGGCCCTGCCGGGCCCGGGCGTGTCGTCCGGCACGGCGAGGACACCGGCGGCCACGGCCGCGGCGGCGGCCACGGCCACGCCCGCCAGGATGGGCCGGACGCGGCGGTGTCGCGCGGGAAGGATCGGGCGGTCGGCCCGGGCCGGTGCGCGCCCGGCGGCGGCGATGCGGGCCAGGTCCGCGGCGCGACGGCGCCGGTAGCCGTCCTCGGCCAGCGTGCCGACGTGGTCCGCGAGCGTCGTCATCGGGTCGGTGAAGGTCATCTCGGCTCCTGCGTCGTGGCCGGTCTCATCGGGGTTCATCGGGCCCTCTCCTGGATCAGTGCCGTACGGGCCGGAGCGGCCGGCGGGGTGCGCAGGGCGCGGGCGAGGCGCTTGCGGGCGCGGTGCAGCCGCACGGCGAAGGCCGCGGCGGAGCAGCCGATGACGCGTGCGGCGTCGCGCGGCGCCAGGTCGTACCAGGTGGCCAGGACGATCACCTCGATGTCCCGTTCCCCCAGCGCCGTCAGCGCGGCCCGGACGGCGGCGCGGTCCACGACGCCCTGGGCCACGTCGGGGCCTGCCAGGTCGTCCGCCGTGGTGGCCGCGGCGATCCGGTCGGCGAGCGCCTGCCGGCGGCGGCCGGAGTCGTACTGCTTGTGCAGCAGGTTCCGCGCCACGCCCAGCAGC
Organism: Actinoallomurus sp. CA-142502; assembly: GCF_050936355.1. NCBI lineage: Bacteria > Bacillati > Actinomycetota > Actinomycetes > Streptosporangiales > Thermomonosporaceae > Actinoallomurus > Actinoallomurus sp. CA-142502. The sequence goes on along the minus strand of NZ_JBNJMY010000001.1, from coordinate 2,416,128 downwards.
CACGGCAGAGGCGGGTCGGGCAGGTCGCCCAACCGCCGCCAGGCGACCAGGAAGGTCTCACTGGCCACGTCCTCCGCGGCGTCCTGCCCGGCGCGCAGCAGGGCGTAGCCGAGCACGTTCCGGTAGTGCCGGTCGTACAGGGCCGTGAATCGGTCGGCGGGGTCCTTCACGCCAGCGTCCTCCGGGGTCGGTCGGCGGCTGACGGGAAGTACTCCCCCGGACGGGAACGGCGATTACACCGGACCGACGCGCGCATGAGAGAAGGGCCCCGGCGTGGTGCCGGGGCCCTTCTCGTGAACGGTCGTCAGGAGGTCTCGGCCGTGTCCTTGTCCTTGCTCTCCTCGGCCACGCCCTCCTCGTCGGAGGTGTCCTCGGCCGCGGGCACGTCGATCTCCTTGAGCTTGAGGGTCTTCGCCTCGCCCGCGACCTTGACGACCGCGGCGTCCACGACGTCCGCGGCCTCCTCCGCCGGGTCGGTGACCGGCGGGTGGGAGCGGCGGCGGATCCCCAGGATGCTGACGAACAGCGACGCGAAGATCATCTGGAAGCTCATGATGAGCGCGGTGGCGGCCGGCACGACGATGCGGAGCGAGTCGCGCGGGTCGAGCTGGCCGAAGCTGTGGCCCTGCCAGTGCACGAGCGAGGCCACCAGCCCGACGAGACCGGCGAGCGCGAGCAGACCGCCGACGACGAGGCCGCGTTCGAGGCTCCAGGAGTGGACGATGCGCTGCACCCGCCGGTCATGGGGAAGGAAACCCTCCTCCATGGCATAGACCTTGGTCAGCAGCGCGAACAGCACCGCCTGGAAGCCGATCACCAGCATCGCGGACGCCCCGACGAGGGTGTCGACGTCGAAGGCGATGTCGCCGACGTGGATCGGGCCGACGGACAGGGCGATGCCGCCGATCAGTCCGAGGGTCATGAGCAGCAGGCCGGGGATGAGGAACAGCCAGCGGGGGCTGTAGAGCATGAGGAAGCGCAGGTGTCGCCAGCCGTCGCGCCAGGTGCTCAGGTGCGGGGCGCGGGAGCGGCCGTCGGGCGAGAGTGTGGTGGGGACCTCGCGGATGTCGTACTTGGCGAGGGTGCAGCGGACCACCATCTCGCTGGCGAACTCCATGCCGCCGGTCTGCAGGCCGAGCCGCAGGATCGAGTCCCGGCGGAAGCCGCGCAGCCCGCAGTGGAAGTCGCCGATCTTGCTGCGGAAGAACAGCCGGCCGACGAAGCTGAGCACCGGGTTGCCCAGGTACCGATGCAGCGGCGGCATGGCGCCAGGCGCGATGCCGCCCTTGAAGCGGTTGCCCATGACCAGGTCGGCGCCGTCCCGCAGCTCGGTGAGGAACGGCATCAGCGAGGTGAAGTCGTAGGAGTCGTCGGCGTCGCCCATGACCACGTACGTGCCCCGAGCCGCGCGGATACCGCCCATCAGCGCGTTGCCGTAGCCCTTGGAGGTCACCGGCACGACGCGGGCACCCGCGTCGCGGGCGAGCTGCTGACTCCCGTCGGTGCTGCCGTTGTCGGCGATGATGACCTCACCGTCGACGCCGTGCTCAGCGAAGAATCCGAGGGCCTTCCGCACGCATGTCTCTACGGTCTCCGCCTCGTTCAGGCAAGGCATCACCACGGAGAGTTCCACGTCGTGTCCTCCATTACCCCTCTGCGACCATGCTTCGGGGGTTTCGACTAACCTCGTCATTGTTCCGACAAGTGGCGTGTGTTACCCATGATGCCCGCCAGCGAGCGGCCGCGTGTCGTAAAGCCGCAACCTTTGACTTCGCAAGAAGCACCCGGCTGACGGCAGGCTGGGGATACAGGATAAGGGCTGTGCTGTCCAGAGAGGTCGGTCCGACTTGACTACCGCGGGAGAACAGAGCGGGGAATCCGCCGTAACGGGCGCGCCGCCTGACACGTCATCTGACGCGTCCGCGGATGTAAAGCCGCAGGTCAAAGCGGTGGAAGTCGGCACGGACGAGGAGCGCCCGGCGGAGAAAGGGCGCGTCCGCCGTGTCGGGTTCATCTCATTGGGCGTGCTCCCGCTCCTCCTCTCGCTCGTGCGGCGTCACAAGACGTTCACCGTCGTGCTCGCGGGCGGTGCCTTCCTCCGGGCGCTCGCCATGCTCGGCTACCGGCCCGCGTCGTGGTTCAACGACTCGTTCGACTACCTGCACGTCGCGATGTCCCCGTACCCGCACCCGATCCGGCCGGACGGCTACTCGTTCCTGCTGTGGGCGCTGAAGCCGTTCCACAGCTTCGCCGCGGTGGCCGGGCTCCAGCACCTGATGGGGCTGGCCGGCGCGGTCATGATCTACGCGCTGCTGCGCCGGAGGTTCGGCCTGCCGAGCTGGGGCGCGTCCCTGGCGACCGTGCCACTGCTGTACGACGGCTACCAGATCCAGCTCGAGCATCTAATCCTGTCCGACATCACGTTCGAGTTCCTGCTCGTCTGCGCGGTGACGATCGTGCTCTGGTACGGCAAGTCGCTCACCTGGAAGGCCGCGGGAGTCGTCGGCCTGCTGGTCGGCCTCGCCACGCTGACGCGCACGGTCGGCGAGCCGGTGCTGGTCGCGATCGTCGTGTACCTCCTGATGCGCCGCTTCAACTGGCGCGTCTTCGTCGCGACGATCGCGCTGTGCGCGCTGCCGCTCGGCGCGTACGCGGGCTGGTTCTGGGCCTGGTACGGCAAGCCGGGCATGACGACCAGCAGCGGCGTCTTCCTGTACGCGCGGGTCACGGAGTTCGCCGACTGCAACAAGATCAAGCCGCCGGTCTCGGAGTACCCGCTCTGCAAGGACAGCCGGACCTCCCACACGCCGCTGACCTTCTCCCAGGACGCCATCTGGGACCGCAACTCCCCGTTCCACCGGGTGCCGGCCGCCAAGTTCACCAACTACCAGAACCAGCTCGCCGGCGACTTCGCCAAGCGCGCCATCATGGCCCAGCCGTTCGACTACGCCGTGGTCGTGCTGAAGGACTTCCTCTACACCTTCAAGTGGCACCGGACGGTCTTCCCGGACAAGGCCACCTACCAGATGTACGAGTTCGGCAAGAAGTCCGCGGCCCTGCCGAACTGGCGGATGAGCCGCGACCAGACGGCCGCGTCGGAGGCGCACAAGTACGAGGACGGCAACGCGCGTACCCGGATCATCACGCCGTACGCCACGGGCATCCGCACCTACCAGGACGTGGCGCACCTGCCCGGCACGCTGCTCGGCGGCATCCTCATCGTCGGCCTGGCCGGGCTGATCCCGCTGTGGCGACGGTGGGGCGGCCAGGCGTTCCTGCCCTGGATCCTCGCGACCGGGCTGCTGCTCGTGCCACCGGCCACCGCCGAGTTCGACTACCGCTACGTACTGCCGACGGTGCCGTTCGCCTGCCTCGCCGCCGCGATCACCTTCTCCCGCGAGCCGCGCGAGAAGCTGAGGCGGCTCCTGTGGTGGCGCGGGAGCGCGCCGGAGCAGACGTCCGGAGACGCCGACGGCTCCTCCGGCGAACCGGAGGAGCCGGGGAAGCCGGCCGCCCAGGACGCGGTCACCGCGTCCTGAGCCGGCCGTCAGTAGGCGTGGAGCCGGCGGAGCCGGAAGATCATCTCCAGCTCGGTGTGCCGCTGGCGGGGGATCGGCGCGACGACGCTCCACCCGGTGGGGAGGATCTTCACGTCGTAGCCGCCGCAGGACGGGCACACCGGCTCCGCCCATGGGCAGGTGCAGCGCTGGCTCAGGTGGTGGTAGACGACGACCTCACCACCGTGACCGTCCGAGGAGCGTCCGACCTCGAACTCCTTCTGCCACTCGTGCAGGCAGCCGAGGCACTCGTACTTCCACGTCTCCTGCGAGATCATGGATTCGTGCATTTCCCGTCACCCCCGGGCGAAACCATCGGATTGCGTCCCGCCACGAGTTTTCCCCATTAAGCGTCGTTTGAGGGGCCCTGAGCTGCGTAAAGCTTACGTCAAATAATCGTCATCACCTGGTTTTTCGTGCAATAACCGCGTCATAAAGCTCCCTTTTCGGTACACGATGTTCTCGTGCAACCTCGCCAATCGCGTCTTTTCTGGCCGCGCCATCGGTGACGCGCCGCTCGACCTCGTCGGCGAGCGCGTCCAGGTCAGCCGGTCCGGAGCGCTCCGGCGCGCCTCCGACGACGATCGTGATCTCACCGCGCACGCCGCCCGAGGACCACGCGGCCAGCTCGCCGAGCGGCCCGCGACGCACCTCCTCGTACGTCTTGGTCAGCTCGCGGCACACGGCGGCGGGCCGGTCGGCGCCGAGCGCGCCCGCCATCGCCTCCAGCGCGGCGGTCAGCCGGTGCGGCGCCTCGAAGAAGACCATCGTGCGCGGCTCCCCGGCCAGCGCGGCCAGCCGCGACGCGCGCTCCCCCGCCTTGCGCGGCAGGAAGCCCTCGAAGCAGAAGCGGTCGCTGGGCAGCCCGGAGATGACCAGCGCGGTGGTCACCGCGGACGGCCCGGGCAGAACGGTGACCGGCACCTCGGCCTCGATCGCGGCGGTGACGAGCCGGTAGCCCGGGTCGGAGACGCCCGGCAGCCCGGCGTCGGTGATGACCAGCACGTCGCGACCCTCGCGCAGCTCCTCGACCAGCTCGGCGGCGCGGGCGCGTTCGTTCGCGTCGTAGTACGACACGATCCGCGCGTCGGTGGTGACGCCCAGGTCGGCGGTGAGGCGCCGCAGGCGGCGAGTGTCCTCCGCGGCGATGATGTCGGCCGCGCCCAGCGCGCCGCGAAGGCGTTCGGATGCGTCCTCCGCGCGGCCGATCGGCGCGGCGGCCAGCGTCAGCGTCCCAGATGTTCCCACAGCACCCATCTTCGACCCCGGCGTCACCGTCCCGCACCTCGGCGATCGCCGCGCCGTCACGATCTCGTGAGGGCAGGCAGTCCGAAGTGCACAATCGGCCCGGTATCCCCCCGTACGATGTCGGGGTGGTGGCGATGACAGGACTCGAACCAGCTCCTCGGTCCCAGAGCGACGGACGCCCGCCATCGTTGCGCCAGTGGCTGGCGCCGGCGATTCCGGGCAGCAGGCTGATGGGCTGGCTCGGCCCGCTGCTCGTGACGCTGTTCGCCGGCGTGCTGCGGTTCTACGACCTCGGCAAGCCCCGTGCGGTGATCTTCGACGAGACCTACTACGCCAAAGACGCGTACGCGCTGCTGAAGTTCGGGTACGAGCACAACACCGTCAAGAACGCCGACAGCCTGCTCCTCCAGCATCCGCCGAACCTCAACATCTGGGGCACCGGCGGCAGCTTCGTCGCCCACCCGCCCGCCGGTAAGTGGCTGATCGCCATCGGCGAGTGGATGTTCGGCATGAACCCCTTCGGCTGGCGGTTCGCCTCGGCCCTGATCGGCACGCTGTCGGTGCTCATCCTGGCCCGGGTCGCCCGCCGGATGACGCGCTCGACCCTGCTGGGCACCGCCGCCGGCCTTCTGCTCGCGCTGGACGGCATGGAGCTGGTGACCAGCCGCACCGCGATCCTGGACATCTTCGTGATGTTCTGGATCCTGGCCGGGTTCGCGTGCCTGGTCATCGACCGCGACCGCACCCGCGCGGCGCTCGCCGCCAAGGTGATGGAGACCGGCAACGAGAGCGAGTTCGGCCCCTTCGTCATGCACTGGTGGCGCCTGGCCGCCGGGCTCTGCCTGGGCACGGCCGTGGCCACCAAGTGGACCGGGATCTACTACATCGCGGCGTTCGGCATCATGGTGCTGATCTGGGACATCGGCGCGCGGCGCGCCGCCGGGGTCCGCCAGCCGTACGCCGGGGGCTTCCTGCTCGACGCGGTGCCGGCGTTCGTGTCGCTCGTGGTGGTGAGCGGCGTCACGTACCTCGCGTGGTGGAGCGGCTGGATCTTCAACGCGGGCGGCTGGGGCCGCGGCCGGGTGTCCGGCAACCCGATCACCGCGTTCGTCCAGGCGATGCCGCGGCTGTGGGACTACCACCAGCAGATGTGGCACTTCCACACGACGCTCACCGTCAAGCACGACTACCAGTCCTGGCCGTGGAACTGGATGTTCCTCAAACGGCCGGTGGCGTTCTACTACACCGAGCCGTCGGGCTGCGGCGCGAGCAAGTGCTCGCGCGAGGTCCTCGGCATCGGCACCCCGGCGATCTGGTGGATCTCGATCATCACCCTGCTGGTCATCGCCGGCTGGTGGCTGGTGCAGCGCGACTGGCGGGCCGGCGCGGCGGTCGCGGGCTTCCTGGCCGGCTGGCTGCCGTGGTTCTACTTCGGCCTCGGCCACCGGACGATGTTCCTGTTCTACGCCACCCCGATGCTGCCGTTCATGGTGCTGTCGATCGTGCTGGTCATGGGCATGCTCATCGGCCCGGCCGACGCGGTGCCGATCAGACGTGTGATGGGTGCGGCCGCCTGCGGGGCGTACGTCCTGCTCGTGCTGGCCAACTTCTACTTCCTGTATCCCATCCTCACCGGCCAGATCCTGCCCTATGACGCCTGGCACAGCCGGATGTGGTTCGACTCGTGGATCTGAACGCCCGCACCCGCGTCTGGCGCCGCGGGAAGCTCGAGGAGGAGAACTTCCCCGCCGCCCGGATCAGCGACTACCTGGCCGAGCCGGACACCGTCGTGTGGCTGGACCTGTGCCACCCGGACGACGGCGGCCTGGACCTCATCAGCGAGGAGTTCGGCCTGGACCCGCTCGCGGTCGAGGACGCCCTCAGCCACCACGAGCGGCCCAAGCTCGACCGCTACGACGGACACCTGTTCTTCAACGCCTACGCCGTGCACCTCAGCGAGGAGAGCGGTGAGCTGGCCACCCACGAGATCTCGGCGTTCATCACCGACCGCGCGCTGGTGACCGTACGGGGCGATGAGGAGTTCGACCTCGACGCGCTGCGCCGGCAGTGGGACTCCTCATCCGACCTGGCCGAGCACGGCGTGGCGTACCTCCTGCACGGGCTGATCGACCTGATCGTCGACGGGCACTTCGCGGCCGTCCAGGCGCTGGACGGCGCGATCGACGACCTGGAGGAGCGCCTGTTCGGCGACGAGGTGCCCACCAGGGAGACCCAGCACCGCGGTTTCCGCCTGCGCAAGAGCCTGACCCTGCTGCGGCGCGTCGTCCTGCCGATGCGCGAGGTCGTCAACACCCTGCTCCGCCGCGACCTGCACGTGGTGCCGGAGCCGATGACGCCGTACTTCCAGGACGTGTACGACCACGTGCTGCGCGCCACGGAGTGGACCGAGAGCCTGCGCGACGTCGTCACGAGCCTGCAGGAGACCCGCATCGCGCTGCAGGGCAACCACCTGAACCAGGTGATGAAGAAGCTGACGGGCTGGGCCGCCGTCATCGCGGTCCCCACGGCCGTGACGGGCTTCTACGGCCAGAACGTCCCGTTCCCGGGCTACGACAAACAGTGGGGCTTCGTGGTCAGCCTCGCCATCCTCATCGTCACCGCCGTAGCCCTGTACACCATCTTTAAAAAGCGCGACTGGCTCTAGATCCGGTTCATCTGCGTGAGATCGATATCAATGTCGAACGGGACCGTGAGCTTCAGCAGGTCGTGGTGAATGCCGGTGAGTGAGTACGACCGAGTGGCGGGGTCCAACTCGTACACGTAGATGGTCGGCCGTCCCTCCGTGTTCTCCACCCTCCAAAAGTGGGCTATCGCGGCAGCCGCGTAGAGCTGCGGTTTCCGCTCCCGATCCCTGACCTCCGAGTCCGGCGAGACCACCTCGACCGCGAGCACGACGTCGGAGGGTTGAAAACTGGTCTTCGTCGTGTCGAGGGCCTCCTCGGTCCTGACCACGACCAGATCCGGCTCAGGGCGTTGACGTTTCCCCAGCGTGATGGTCATCTCCCGACGCACTCGCAGATGCTCGGGGACGAGCGGGCGAAGCGTGGTCTCCAGCAGAGAGATCGCCATCGTGTGGAAGTTGGCCTGGGGGCTCCCAAAGACAAGGCTGCCATCGATTAGCTCTGTGTGACGGTGACCACGGTCAGGTGAGATCGGCGGGGTCGGTGTTGGCGCCGCAGCAGATGACGGCGACGGTCTCGTCGGTGGACGGGGTATAGGCGCCGGTCAGGAGGGCGGCGTAGGCGGCGGCGGTGCCGTGCTCGACCACGATGTGGTGGTCCTGCCACAGGGCGCGGCGGGCGGCGATCACATCGGCGTCGCTCACCAGGATCGACTCCACGGCCGTGCGGCGGGCGACCGCGTACGGGATGTCGCCCACGCGGCGGGCGCCCAGGGAGTCGGCGGCCACGCCCGACACCGGCGCGTCGACCGGGCGGCCCGCCGCCAGTGCGGCGTGGAACGACGGGCAGGCGTCCGGCTCCACCGCGACCACGCGTGACCGGCCCTCCAGCGCCGCCGCGATGCCGGCCATCAGCCCGCCTCCGCCGACCGAGACCAGCACCGTGTCGACGCCGCCCGTCTGTTCCTCCAGCTCCAGCGCCAGTGTTCCCTGGCCCGCGCAGACCTCCGGCTGGTCGTACGGGTGGCCGAACAGGGCGCCCGTGTCGGCCGCGCGCTTCGTCGCGGCCTCGTACGCCTCGGCGTACTCGCTGCCGACCTGGCGTACGGAGGCGCCGAGCGCGCGCAGCCGGGCGACCTTCACCGGGGGCGCGGTCTCCGGGACGAACACCTCCGCACGCGCGCCCAGCTCGCGGGCGGCGTACGCGAAGGCCAGGCCCGCGTTGCCGCCGGACGCGGCGATCACTCCCGCCTCCGGGAGGCCGTCCGTCTCGGCCGCCGCGAGAACCCGGTTGAAGGCGCCGCGCGCCTTGAACGAACCGGTGTGCTGGAGCTGTTCGAGCTTCAGCCACAGCCGGTCGAGCCGGAGTACGGGGGTCCGCAGCACCCGCGAGTCGATTCGGGTCCGGGCCGCCTCCACGTCACCACGAGAGATCACCCATCCACCGTACCGGTCCGCGTAGGGCCGCTTTTCGGACGACCGTCCACGTACGGTCGTCGGCGCGGTTACCAGGAGACGAAAAATGGCCAAGTCCGCTCATAACAATTGGGATGCGGGCTCTTATGAAGAAACAGCGCGACACGGGATGCTGGTGCCGTGAGGGGCCCAGCGAAGACCCGCAGCGCGGCCGAGAGAGTGGCCGCTCAACTGGCGACCTGGCCCGGGCTGTCGGCCGGTCGCCCCTCCTGCGGCACCGGGCGGAGCTTCAACTTCCGCGGCGGCGAGATCCTCCACCTGCACACGGGCGAGGAGGCCGATCTCCGCCTGTCCCGCGGCTTCGTCGAGCGTCTGGACACCGTGCTGGTCGACAGCGGTCAGGTCGTCGTACGGCCCGGCGACGACTGGGTGACCGTGCTGCTCGACACCGACACGGCGGGCGCCATCCTGATCAGCCTGATGAGTCTGGCGATCCGCGCGGCCGAGGAGCCGGTGCCGGCCCGCCCCTGCACGTGGGAACGCACCCGCCCGCGGCCCCGGCTGCGCGCGCCCTGGGGCTGATCAGCGGTCGACCAGCTCGAACATGCGCTCCCAGCGGTCGGTGACCATGTCGGCGGAGAACCGCCGCACCGAGGTGCGGGCCTGACGGCCGAGCTTGGCGCGCAGATCCTCGTCGCTCATCAGGCGGGCGAGCTGTTCGGCGAACTCCGTCGTGTTTCCCGGCCGTACGAGCAGCCCGTCCGACTCATGCGTGATGAGTTCGCGGACGCCCGGCGCGCAGTCGAACGCCACGGTCGGCAGGCCGTAGGCCATCGCCTCCATCACCGACATCGGGAAGCCCTCCATGCGTGAGGACAGCGCGAAGATCGACGCTTCGTTCAGCGCGCCCTCGACGTCGGCGGTCGCCCCGGCGAACTCCACCGTCTCATCGACGCCGAGGTCCGACGCCTGGTGGCGCAGAACCTCCTCGTCGGGACCGGAGCCGTACAGGCGCAGTCGCCAGTTCGGGAAGCTCCGGGTCACCTCCGCCCACGCCTCCAGCATCATGTCCTGCCCCTTCTCGAAGGACAGGCGGCCGAGCAGTTCGACCACGGGCCGCGACAGGTCCGGCAGGGTGGACGGGACGACGTGGAGCGGGTTGGGCATGAAGTCGGCGTTGGACATGTGGTCGCGGGCCCAGGAGTCGGCGTCCTCGGTGCTGAGCACGAGGAACCGGTTCACGTCGGCGAAGTGGCGTTTCACCCGCTGGTACCGCGAGGAGGCCTTGGTCGCCTGGTAGGACTCGTGGCTCATGCCGATGACCGGCATCCCGGCCGTGTCGGCGAGCGCGACCCATTCCATCGCCCACACCTGCGCGGCGATGATGACGCCGCCCGGCCGGGCGGCGCGGAACAGGCGGCTCAGCCTGGCCGCGCCGCGCCGCTGCACCGAGCGGCGGCGCATCACGCGCAGCCGTCCCCCGCTGCGGGACGGCGGCGGGGTGTCGTGCAGGACGCTCAGCTCGTACGGCAGGTCGCGCCCGTAGTCGTGCGGCTCGGCGGCGTGCGTCACGCCGATCACGTGCACCCGGTGACCGCGGGCGGCGAACAGCCCGCCGACGTGGTGGACCCATCGTTGCAGGCCGCCGAGTTCTTCGTGGTTGTTGCAGACGATGAAGATGTCACGCATTGGAATCCCCCGTGAAGAAGCGGTCGACGACCTGCTTGGCGGCGGTACCCCGGTCGTATTCCCCGTACTTTTCGAGAAATTCACGCCTTTTCTTGGCGTACCGGGTGGTGAGGCCGGGCAGGTCGGCGAGCGCGGCGAACAGCTCGTCAGGCTCGCTCAGCACCGGTCCAGGACCCTCTTTGCGCAGGTCGAAGTAGGTGCCGCGGGACCGGACGTAGTCCTCGAGGTCGGGGGCGAAGAACACTGTGGGGCGATCGAGCAGGGCGTAGTCGAACATCAGCGACGAATAGTCGGTGACGAGCGCGTCGGAGAGCAGCAGCAGCGACGTGACGTCGTGCACCGCGCCGACGTCGCGGACCACGCCGCGCAGGCTCGGCGGCACGACCGCGGTGTTGAGGTAGTGCGGGCGGACCAGGAGCACGTGGGTCTCGCCGAGCTCCTCGGCGAACTCCTCCAGGTCGAACGGCATCTCGAACTTCTTCTGCGCCTTGCCGTTCGCCCCGGCGCGGAACGTCGGCGCGTACAGCACGACCGTGCGCTCGTCGCCGGTCAGCTTCAGCTCTTCGGCCAGCTTGGCCGTGTCGCCGCCGTTCACCAGGGCGTCGTTGCGGGGGTAGCCGCTGCGGATCAGCTCGGCGCGCACGCCGAGGCCCTTGGCGAGGGTCCGCGCGTCGTGCTCGGAGCGGATCAGGAAGGCGTCGTAACGGTCGATCGTCCGCTGGAAGCGCGACCGCCTGGCCTTGCTGCCGCGCTTGAGCTCCGGATCGTCGAACCCCATCCGCTTGTACGCCGAGCCGTGCCAGGTCTGGATGTAGGTCGTCTGCGGCCGTTTCGCGGCGTCCTGCGGGAAGCCCTGGTTGTCCACCCAGTAGCCGGCCCGCGCGAGCGCCAGGTAGTACTGCCAGGACCCGCGGCGCACGAGCCTCGCGTCCTTGGGGAAGCCGGCCGGGCTCTTGGCGTACGACCAGATCGCGGTGTGCTTCCCGCCGGACCTGCGCAGCTCTTCGTAGATGTACTTGGGGTTGTCGGAGTACTGCTTGCCGAGGTGGCTCTCGAACACGATCGTGTCGCGCCGGATCGGCAGCCGGACGAACAGCCGGTTGTAGACGGCGATCTTCGTCTTCCGGCGGGTGAAGACGTCACGCCACCGTCGTTCGGCGCGCAGCAGCGCGGTCCACCACCGGCGTCCGCGCCCGGTGGCGGCGAACCTGCGCAGCGTCGCGAGCGTGACGCGGCCGGCCCACCCGTACGCGACGAGACGGAAGGCCATCTCCCCGTTCTCCGGGATGTACGCCTCGAAGTGGTCGCCGGCGAGGCGTGTCAGGCGCGGCCGTACCGGCACCGACATCTCCATCGGCTGGTTCGCGAACAGCCGGATGAACAGCTCCTCGTCGCCGGCCTCGAGCCGCAGGCGCAGGCCCCAGCTCTGGTCGAGGAAGCCGAGCGGCCGCACGTCGCGGCCTGGCAGGACCTCGGCCGTCCAGCGCAGCCGCCCGTCCAGGTGCGTCACCTCGGCCGGCACGGCGAAGAACCGGCCGGTCCGGCTGCGGTCGCGGAACTCCAGCCGTGCGCTGAGCGGGACGCCGGCGCCGATCCGGTCCAGCGGGTTGACGACGTCTCCGGCGAGCCGGAGCACGCGCCCGTCGCGCACCATCTCGGTGACGCTTCCGCCGGGGTTCAGCGACTTGAGGGGCAGCGAGTGGATGCCGAGCTCGGTGACGTCGAGGATCCGGCGGCCCTGTTCGGTGTCGAGGTGGTCGCCGGACCAGTAGATCCGCCCGTCGCGCTCGACCAGCGGCGCGGTCAGCCGTGGCTTGCCGGTCTTGCCCTTGCCGACGTAGTCCGCGGCGCTCACCGCGCCCTCGTAGTCGCCCTGGGCGACCATGAAGCCGATGATCGCCTGGAGCTCGTGGGCCTCGTCGTACGCGCGCGGGTCGATCGTGGCCATGTACTCGCGGGCCAGGGCGAGGAACGCCTCGCGGTAGTCGTCGTCGCGGCTGCGCAGACCCCGGACGTACAGCAGCAGGTCGTGGTTGAGGAACTTCACGTCCTTGGACAGCTTGAGATCGTCGGCGCCGTACCGCGCATAGACCGCGTCGATGCGCCGGAAGATCTCCAGCCGGTCGGAGAAGTTCCGCAGCTCGGCCCGCTGGTTGGTGATCGAGAGGGTCTCGGCCTTCTCGTAGATCATCCAGTTGTAGACGCGGTGCGGGATGATGGCGATCTTCCGCGCGGCCAGGTACGCCTGCGTGCTGAACAGCAGGTCCTCATAGTGCAGGCGTTCGACGAACCGCAGGCCCTCGCGGTCGAGGAAGTCGCGCCGGTAGAGCTTGTTCGTGGACAGGGTGTCGTAGAGCAGCTCGGGGTACTCCCGCACCGAGGCGTACACGCCGCGCTCGCGGTAGACGCCGCGGTACCAGACGCGTTCCTCGTCCTTGTCGGGATAGACGCGCCAGCAGCAGCCGGAGACGAGCTCGGCCTCGTGCTCCTCGGCGGCGGCGACCAGGTTGCGGCAGGCGTGCCGATCGAGCGTGTCGTCGCTGTCGAGGAACATCAGGTACGTGCCGCGCGCCGCGGCGATCCCGTCGTTGCGCGGCTGCCCGCAGCCACCGGAGTTCTCCGCCCGGTGGATCACGCGGACCCGGTCCTCGGCCATCGCCAGCTCGTCGGCGACCGCGGCGGTCCCGTCGGTGCTGGCGTCGTTGACGATCACCACCTCGACGTCACGGTGAGACTGGCCGAGCGCGGAGCGCACGGCGGCCGGCAGCCGATCGGCATCGTTGTAGACGATGACGATCACGCTGACGTCTGTCATGAAGGAAACCCCTCGAACTCCAAGAGAATGAACACATTCCGCGGACACGTCGTAACCGGCTAACGAATGATCGACTTGGGGGGATCCTTAGGATCTGAGATGTGCCGCGTGAACGCATCCTGATCGTCGAGGACGACTCCGTCATCGGGGCCGAGTTGCTCAAGGCCCTGTCCGCGAGCGGCTACGACGCCGCGCTCGCCACGAGCGGCCGGTCCTCCGTCGCCGACGCTCTCGCCCATCCGCCGGATCTCATCCTGCTCGACCTCGGGCTGCCGGACATCGAAGGCGTCGAGCTGTGCCGCCGGCTGCGCGCCGACCTGCCGCAGACCGTGATCGTCGTGCTCACCGCCCGTACGGAGGAGTTCGAGGTCGTGGTCGCCCTCGACGCCGGAGCCGACGACTACCTCACCAAGCCGTTCCGGCTCACCGAGCTGGTCGCGCGGATCCGCGCCCACCTGCGCCGACAGAGCGCGGTGCCGGGCGACTCGGTCGTCTCGGTGGGTCAGGTCCGCGTGGACCTGCCCGCACGCCGGGTGCACGCCGCCGGAGCCGAGGTGCTCCTGCGGCCGAAGGAGTTCGACCTGCTGGCGGCCCTGGTGACGCGCGCGGGCGAGGTGGTCACCCGCGAACAGCTCATGGACGAGGTCTGGGACGAGAACTGGTTCGGCCCGACCAAGACCCTCGACGTGCACGTCTCCACCCTCCGCCGGAAGCTCGGGTCGTACGCGACCATCACGACTCTCCGCGGGCGCGGCTACCGGTACGAACGCGACGCGGACGGGGAGTGATGAGCGGTCAGGACGGTGACTGATGGCGGCTACCGTATCCACCCGCGGGCAAAAGCAAGCTAAATGTGGGGGGCGAAGAACGTCGCAGGATGAGGCGGCCGCCCTCCGCTTCGGCCAAGGAACGGGCAAGCGCGAGCCCGATGCCGTGCCCGTCGGCCGGCGCGCGGAAGACGTCGACGCCGTCGGGCACCCCCGGGCCGTCGTCGGTGACGTCGATCGCCAGACCGGAGCCCAGGTCGGTCGCGGACACCGTGATCGGCGGCCGGCCGTGCGTGACGGCGTTGTCCAGCAGGACCCGCAGGATCTGCCGTACGGCCGCGAGTGAGGCCCGCACCTCCGGCAGCTCGTCCGGCACCCGCACGGTCACGTCCGTACGGGTCCGGACCTCATCGAGCAGGGCCCGCACGTCCAGCACGCCGTGGTCGCCCGCGCTGCCGCGCGACAGCCGCACCAGGTCCTCGATGATCTCCTGCAGGTGCTCGCCGCGATCCAGGGCGGTACGGATCACCGCGTGCGGATCGTCCTCGGCCAGTCCCGCCTCCAGCCCGAGGAGCAGGCCGGTCAGCGGGGTGCGGAGCTGGTGGGAGACGTGCGCGCTGAAGGCGCGCTCACGGTCCAGCACGTCGCCGAGCCGCCGGGCGGTCGCCTCCAGGGCGCGGCTCGCGGCGTCGGCCTCCCGTACGCCGACCGTCCTGGCCCGGATGGAGAAGTCGCCGCTGCCCAGGGCCTGCGCGTCCCTGGTGAGGCGTTCGAGCGGCGCGGCGAGGCGGCCCGCCTGCCGCCGCGCCACCACGGCCGCCAGCCCGACCACGAGGATCGCCAGCGCCGCCATCAGCAGCCACGCCCGCTCCACCCGCGCCGAGATGCGGTCGTACGGCATCGCGACCCGGATCACCGCGACGATGGACTCGTCGGAGGGCACCGGCGCGGACACCGTCAGCAGCCCGTGCTCGACCGCTTCGTGGACGTGGCCGTCGTCCGCGTTCCCGGCGACGGGCGAGTAGTCCGGCCCGCGGCCGGTGACGCGCCGTCCGTCCAGGGTGTAGACGCCGACGGTCAGGCGCCGGGACATGCGGGTCACGATCGGCACCGGCCGGGGGTCGCGCGCGATGGAGTCGGGAACCTCGGCCGAGATGCGCGTGGCGTCGCGTTCGAGCGAGACGACCGCCTCGTCGCGGTACAGCCGCTGGAGCACCACCGCGAGCGGGAGCGCGAACAGCACGACCGCCGCCGCGGCGACGCCGACGATCGCGACCAGCACACGGCGCCGCAGGGGACGGCCCTCCGCCGGGGGGTTTCCGGTCATCCGGTCATTCTGCCCCCGGTCCGGCGGTGCCCCTGCCACCCTGCGGCAGGGGCCGTCTCAGAGGAGCCGGGGGCCGGTGCGTCAGCCGCAGACGTTCTTCAACGACGTCGCGCCCCCGGAGGAGGACGACTTGGCCGAGGGTGAGGCGTTCGCGCCGGCACGCCTGGCCTTCGTGGACGTGCTCGCGCTCGGAGTGCTCGCCGGCGCCGCCGTCGCGGGTTTCGTGCTGTTGGCGATGGCCTTCGCGGCCGCCTGGCGCATGACCGTCAGGCTCGGCTCGTAGACGTGGAACCCGGCGACCTTGCCCGGGTTGTAGGGCATGCTCTGGATGTCGGCGCCCTTCTTGACCGTGCCGGACAGCTTCACCAGTGCGGGCAGGAGCGCCGCGGGAATGTTGGTGGAGATGGTGTTCTTGGCGGCATTGGCCAGCTTCTGGAAGTTGGCGACGACCTTCTGCGGGTCGGCCTGGTCCGCGATGTCCTTCATCAGGCACTTCTGCCGGTCCATGCGGTGGAAGTCGTCGTCCGCGTCGCGGGAGCGGCCGTACCACAGGGCCAGGTTGCCGTTGAGGTGGTGCGTACCGGCCGAGAGCCAGCCCGTCGGCGGCTTCGTCTGGACGCCGTTCACGATCTCACCGCCGATCGGCAGGCGCTTCTCGACGTGCACGGTCACGCCGCCCATGGCGTCGACGATGTCCTTGAACCCGTTGAGGTTGACGAGCACGTAATAGTCGATCTTCAGGCCGGTGAGGTAGCCGATGGCGTCCCCGACCAGGTGCGGGCCGCGCTGACCCCTCTTGTATCCGGGCTCCAGCTCGGGATGCCGCTCGCCCTGGATGTACAGCTCGTTCAGCAGGCCCTCGCCGCCGGGGTGCTGGGGGTTCGCGGCGTCGCCGGTGTAGCCGTAGGGCCACAGCTTCCGCATCTTCGGCGGCACGGGGAACTTCTGCAGGCTGCGCGGCAGGCTGAGCAGCACGGTGTTGCCGGTCTTGGTGTCGATGCTCGCGACCGTCATGCTGTCGGTGCGGATGCCGGTACGGTCGGCGCCGCCGTCACCGCCGAGCAGCAGCACGTTGATGCGCGGCTTGTTCTTCCAGGGGTCGGACGCGTTGACGGCGGTGTTGCCGTCGCCGGCGAAGATGCTCGACAGGGTGTCGCGCAGCACGTACGTCGCGTTCGCCGCGTACACCAGCGGCGTGCAGACCATCAGCGCCATGATCACGACGAGGGCGCCGGAGGTGATCCGCATCGCGGTCGGCAGCCCCGGGGGCCGCACCACCTGGAACGAGCGGATCACGATCACCGCCCACGCGATCGCGAGCACGATGATGCCCGCGATGATGACGTTCAGCCAGGTGTCCTGGACCACCATCTCCTTGAGCTTGTCCTGGAAGGCAAGCCCGACCGTCGCCGCGCTGAAGATGAGGGCCGCGAGCAGTCCCATGAGAGTGAAGCCCGTGGCGCGGCGGCCCGCCCAGATGTGCGCGATGCCCCAGACGACGGCCGAGGCGACAGTGAGTCCCAGGGCGCGCCAGAGGCCGGCGACCGGGATCGGCTCACGGCCGTTCACCGCCCGTCCTCCGTACTGCCGCGGTGCCATGAAGTCTCCTGATCCTCTGCTCGTGGCCGGTCACAATTGTGATGAGCGCGCGATGCAACACCGTGCGAAAGGCAAAGTGATTGAATGGAAGCATTCAGTAACACTTGGCGAGGTTTGATGGATCGTACCGTACGTATGACCACACCTGCCGCGATTGCCCGGTAAGGCCCGCTCACCACGTTCGACGCCGTACGCATGGTCGGTTACGCCTGCCTCAGCCGCACGCCGTCGTCAACGAGACGGCCTTGCTCTTGTGCCGTCCGGAGCTCTTCGAGGCGCTCGGGCTCGTGCTCGGGTCCGCGCTCACGCTCGGGTCGGCGCTCGTGCTCGGGTCGGCGGTGGCGCCGGGGCTGGCGGAAGGAGAGGCGGAAGACGTGCGCCGCGCCTCCTCGCTCTCGGCGATCGCCTTGGCCGCGGCCTGGCGCATCACGCGCACGTCCGGCCGCACGTTCTGGAACTGCGGCGGCACGTACATCAGGCTGGTGATCTGCGCGCCCTGCTTCATGGTCCCGGACAGGCGGACGAGCGCGGGCAGCATCTCCGCCGGTATGTCCGTGGAGATCGTCTTCTTCGCCGCCTCGGCGAGCTTCTGGAACTTGGTCAGCACCCGCTGCGGGTCGGCCTGCTCGGCGACGTCCTTCATCAGGCACTTCTGCCGGCCCATGCGGACGAAGTCGCTGCTCATGGTGCGCGACCGTCCGAACCACAGGGCCTGCTTGCCGTTGAGCCTCCGGTCGCCGGCCTTCAGCACACCGGTCGGCGCGCTGCCGTCCTCCGGCCCGCCGTACGGGATGTCCTGACCGATGTGCACCTTGACGCCGCCCATCGCGTCGATGATGTCGGCGAACCCGAACAGGTTGACCAGGACGTAGTAGTCGATCGGTTGCCCGATGAGGTAGGAGATCTCCTCGCTGACCAGCGCGGGGCCACGGCGGCCCTTGGCGTAGCCGGGCATCATCGACTTGTCGTCCTCGGCGTCCTGGTACAGCTCGTTCAGCAGCCCCTCGTCGCCGGCCGACACCCCGGTGAACCCGCTCGGCCACCGCTTGCGCAGCCGGGGGACCACCGGGAAGTACTGCAGGTTGCGGGGGAGGCTGAACAGCACGGTGTCACCCGTGTGGGTGTCGATGCTCGCGACGGTCATGCTGTCGGTCCGCACGCCGACGCGGTCGCCCGCGCCGTCCCCGCCGATCAGCAGGATGTTGACGCGCGGCTTGTCCTTCCACGGATCGGCGACGTTCTTGACGACCGGCGGCTTCGCCTGGTCGGCATGGAAGATCGTGTGGATGGTGTCGCGCAGGGTGTAGGTGTCGCGGGCCGCCCAGACGAGCGGCGTGCAGACGCCGATGACGAGGACGACCACCACGCCGCCCGCGAGCACCCGCGGCAACACCGACAGGCCGCGCGGCCGCACGATCAGGTACGAGCGGACGACCACGGCCGACCACACGAGCGCGAGCAGGAGGATGCCCCCGATGATCCCGGCCAGCCAGTCGCCCTGGACCGCGACCTGCTTGAGTTCGTCGCGGAAGTCCAGCACGACGATGACGGCGCCGCCGATGACGAGCGCGAGGAGCGCCATGAGGAGCGAACCCACGACGCGTCGCCCCGTCGCCAGGTGGGCCACGCCCCAGACGACGGCGGAGGCGATCGTCAGCCCCAGGGCATGCCAGACGGAGCCCTCCCGCTCTTCCCCGGACGCGCCGTCCACGTCATCGTCGGCGGGGGAACCGACTCGCCCCATATGCACTCCTCTGTCCCAGACCGGGACCATAGGTCTCAACCTGTACGAGACGCGTAAAAGCCCCGTGCAGATTGCGAAGTGAACGAGGCAACACGAACGGTGACCCTAGCGGCTGATCTACGCCGATGCGCACATCCTCGGCGGATGCCAAGGTGTTACGACGATCCGCAATTGTTTTCGTCACTTTTTGGGATCCCTGCGGGCGAGGGCGCGGTCCGCCGCGGACTGCCATCATGACGCGGGTGACCGCCGGCTTCTCCCGTACGCACTGGCCCGGAACCCTCCGGCCCTACCAGGCGACGGCGCTCGACCGGCTCGACGCGGCCTGGGCCGGCGGACGCCGGCGCGCGTGGGCCGTGCTGCCGCCGGGAGCGGGCAAGACGCTCATCGGCCTGGAGGCCGCGCGGCGCCTGGCGCGCAAGGTCGTCGTGCTGGTCCCCAACACCGCGATCCAGTACCAGTGGCTCGCGCACTGGCGGCGGTTCACCCCCGCGACCGCGACGGCGGGCGCGGACCGGTCCCTCGGCGCGGATGTCACCGTGCTCACCTACCAGTCGCTGGCCATCTTCGACCCGGACGCCGAGACCGACGACGAGGGCCGCGCCCGCGGCCCGATGCGGCGGCTGCACGCCAACGGCCGTGAGCTCATCGAGCGGCTGGCCGGCGCCGGGCCGCTCACCCTGGTGCTCGACGAGTGTCACCACCTGCTCGACGTCTGGGGCCGTCTCGTCGCCGAGGTCCTCGAACGCCTGCCCGACGCGATGGTCCTCGGCCTGACCGGGACCCCGCCGGAGTCGCTGTCCCCCGCCGAGGCCGCGCTGGTCGACACGCTGTTCGGCACGCCGATCCTCGGCGCGTCCATCCCGGCGCTCGTCCGCGAGGGCCACCTCGCGCCGTTCGCCGAGCTGGCCTGGCTCACCCCGCCCACCGCGGTCGAGGCGGACCACATCGCGGGCGAGGCCGAGCGCTTCGCCGAGCTGACGACCGACCTGGTCACCTCGACCGGCTTCCTGACCTGGCTGGACGCCCGGTTCACCGCGAACACGCACGCGGTGCCCTGGACGCGTACCGAAAAGGACGAGCCGCGGCTCGCCGCCGCCGCGCTGCGCATGCACCATGCGGGGCTGCTCGGCCTGCCACCCGGCGCACGGATGCGCGAGGAGCACCGGCACGTGCCGTCCGCCGACGACTGGGTGGCACTGCTGGACGACTACGTGACGCGCGCCGCGCCCGGCGCGGACACCGTGGAGGCGATCCGGCGGGCGCTCCCCTCGGTCGGGTACACGCTGACCCGACGGGGCGTACGGGCCGCGTGGTCGCCGGTGGACCGGGTGCTGGCGCGCAGCGCCGCCAAGACGTACGCGACCGTGGAGATCGCCGCCGCCGAGGGCGCCGCGCTCGGCGAACGCCTGCGCGCGCTCGTCCTGTGCGACCACGAGCGCGCCGGGGCGCGGCTGCCCGCCCGGCTGCGCGGGGTGCTGGAGGCGGAGGCGGGCTCGGCCTGGCTCGTGCTCGGCAACCTGGTGGCCGACGAACGCACCGCCCCGCTCGGCCCGATGCTCGTGACCGGCCGTACGGTCGCCGCCGGACCGGCCACGGCGCGGGCGTTCCTCGCCTGGGCGGACCGGCCGGACCTGTCGCTCACCGAGGACGGCGGCGTGTGCGTCATCGGGGGCTCCTGGTCGGCCCGCACCTGGGTGCGCCTGGTCACCGCGTTCTTCGAGGAGGGGCACTGCCGGATCCTCATCGGCACGCGCGCTCTGCTCGGCGAGGGCTGGGACGCCCGCGGGGTCAACGCGCTCATCGACCTGACCTCCGCCACCACCACGACCTCGGTGGTGCAGACGCGCGGGCGCGCCCTGCGGCTCGATCCGTCCTGGCCGGAGAAGGTGGCCAACGTCTGGACCGTCGTCTGCGTCGCCGACGGCCACCCGAAGGGCGCGGCGGACTGGCAGCGGTTCGTCCGCAAGCACCGCGGCTACCTGGCCGCCGCACCGGACGGGGAGATCGTGTCCGGGGTGGCGCACGTCGACGCGGTGTTCTCCCCGTACGCCCCGCCGGCGCCGGGTGAGCTCGACGCGGTGAACGCCGCCATGCTCGCGCGGGCCTCGGCGCGCGAGGCGACCCGCGAGGCCTGGCGGCTCGGCACCGGGTTCCGTGACGAACTCGTGCACACCCTGCGGGTGCGCGCGGCCCGTACGGCGGGCGCGCCGGTACGAGAGGAAGAGGCGGCACGTCCGGAGCCGCCGCCGGTCGTGCCCGCGGCGGCGTGCGCGGTCCCGGCCCCGGCCCGCCCGGTGAGTGCCGCGACGGCGCTCGCCCTCGCGGGCGGCGGCGCGACGCTCCTGCTGCTGACCGTACTGACCTGGGTCGCCGTGCTGCTCGGCCTCCCCCTGCTGGCGACCGGAACGTTCCTGGGCGTGCGCCGTGCGCGTGCGCTACGCCGGGCGGAACGCCTGCTGGAAGAGGCCGCGGGCGATCCTCCGCTGCTGCGGTTCGCCTGCGCCGTGGCGGACGGACTGCTCGCCACGGGCCTCTCCCGCCGCGGGGCCGAGGGCGTCGTCGCGCGGGTCGAGCCGGACGGGTCCTACCGGCTGTCGCTCGCCGACGTCGACACGGTGACCTCCGAACGCTTCGCGCTCGCCCTGGACGAGGTCCTCTCCCCGATCGCCGCGCCGCGCTACGTCATGCCGAGGTACGTCCTGCGCTCCGCTCCGGTACAGGAGTGGCTGGCGGGTGCCGCGCGGGCGGACGGCGTCGTCTACCACGCGGTGCCGGCCGTCCTGGGCCAGAACCGGGGCCGCGCCACCGCCTTCGCACGGGCGTGGAACACCTGGATCTCGGCCGGCGAGCCGGTCTACGCCAACACTCCGGAGGGAGAGGGCGTCCTCGCCACCCATCGGGGTGAGGACCCGCTGTCGGCCACGACCGTGCTGCGCGTGGCCTGGGACTGAGCGAGCGCGTCACCCGTGGGCGGGACCGCCCGCCGCCCGCCGTTCGTCCGGACGCAGCCATGCACGGGCGGCGGCGTAGAGGGCGGCGACGAGCTCGGGCCTGTCGTCGCCGGGGACGTCGTCGGGCAGCCGCCCGTTCCCGCCGTAGGCGAGGAACTGGTAGGAGCGCCGATACGCGGCGGTGTCCTCCGCGGAGATGGCCAGGCGGTCGGCGGGGAACACCGGCCTGATCACGTCCTTCTCGTAGATCGCGTCCATGCTCGCCAGCTTCCACCCCTGCCGCGTCCGCACGACGCGGGACAGCAGGCGCACGCTGATGACCGCGTCGACCCACATGCCGGCGGCCTCGATCCGCAGCTCCACCAGCGCCGGGGTCTCCGCCAGCGCCCGGTCCCCGTGCACGGTGACCACACTCGGCGAGAGCCGGTGCGTGGACGACGCGGAGGGGTCCCAGTCCCGGGTCCGGGAGCTCTCGACATAGTCGTCGATCGACCCTTCGAACCAGGTCACCCGGAGCCGGGCGTCGTCGGTGAACGCCGACCGCATGGCGTCCCACTCGCCGCGGTCGCGCCAGTACCGCTCGCGGCAGACCAGGTCCTGGATGGCCACCATGTCCGACCACACGGATTCGGATCGCATGGCTACGCCCCTCGCGTCAGCTTGCAATTACCTCCACGCTAAATAGTTCCGTCATGGAGTCAATTGCAGGCCGTGCCGCATCTGCGGAGACGGACCCGGGGCCGCCGCCTCAGAGTGGTCAGTAGTGGAACGCCGAGGCCACCTTGGCTCCCTTGCTGCCCAGGTTGACGACGGAGCCCGATCCGGGCGGCACGGCACGGCAGAGCACGCCGCCGTACCCGGCGGGGAAGGCGAAGATCCCCCAGACGGCCCGCCAGTTCTCGACCTCGCCGGTCTCGGGGTTCAGGACCGGTTCCGGGATCGGGTCGACGCGACGCTGCACGATGTGGTCTCCGCCCTGGCAGGCGGCGACCGTCTCGGCCCACTCCCGGTCGGTCTGCTCCCAGCCGACGCGGATGCCCTGGCCCGCCAGGCCCGCGAACGGCTTGAGGATCATCTGCTCGCGTTCGGCGCGTACGAGGTCGGCCAGCTCCGGGGTGAGGGTCCGCGTCCAGGGCAGGATGCGGTCGATCAGCGCGTTCTCCTCCACCGACAGGTCCGCGCGGAAGTCGGGGTCGGAGACGAGCGGCAGGCAGGTCTTGAATGACAGCAGCGCGCTGTTCAGGGGCAGCCAGAGCACGACCTCGCCCTTCTCGTGCGCGCGGGTCACCAGTTCGACGTACTCGTCGTTGCGCGGGTCGCGCGCCACCTGGTTGACCGAGAAGTAGCGCAGCAGCAGGTCGACCGGCCGGTCCCGGAGGTACACCCGGCCGCCCTCGACCCGCACGTCGTCGAGTTCTCCGTACACCGTCTCGACGCCGTACCGCCCCATGGTCTCCTGGAAGGAGCGGTGGAGGGACTCGTAGTAGGCCGACATGCCGCCGACGGCCTCCACCGAGGCGACGACCGGCGACTCCTTCCCCGTGGCCTCGGCGAACTGCCGGGCCATGGCCGCCGGGGTGTCGACGTGCGTCAGGCCGTGTTCGGCCGCGAACTCGGCGAACGGCTCCATGGCGAGCAGTGACCGGTTGATCTCGCTGACGTCGACCCCGCCGAGCTCGCTGCCGACGTTGAACTCCAGCAGCCGGAAGTCCGTGCCGTCGTCGTAGAGGTCGGCCCGGCCGTACAGAGGCTGCTCGCCGGTGAACCGCGTCATCAGGCCGGTGCGCCGCTCGTCGGCGCCGATCGCGGCGCAGTACGCGCGCACGTCGCCGCCGAAGAGCCGGTCCGGCAGCGACACCATCAGGTCGAACAGTCCGGCGACGTCGGCGGCGGCGCGACGGATCCGGTCCTCCGCGCAGAACAGCGGACGCGGCAGGAAGTACTTGCCCCAGGCCGCGTACAACGCCTCGGGGAACTCGGCCTTCGTCATGACCTCGCGCAGGCCCGCGTCCGCCGCGCAGGCGTCCAGGTACTTCTCGGTGACCATCCGTGGCTCCTCGTCGTCGGGGGTGGTCAGGCGTCCGGGGTGACGATCAGGTCCTTCTCGATCTTCCGGATGGCCTCGCGGTCGGCGTGGATCTGTTCGCTGCTCTCGTGCGCGAGGATGATGTAGCCCATGGTCATGCTGGCGAGCAGGTCGGTGCTCGCGTCCACGTGGTCACCGGTGCGCACGACGTGCACCGGCGAGTGGTAGCTGGGCAGCTCGCGGGCCAGGTCGTAGATCTCGGCGTTGCGCACGACCCCCGTCGAGTGCGACATCAGGAACACCGCCATGACGTTGCGCCGGAGGGTGTACCCGGGCGGCAGGTCGGCGCCGAGCCCGCGGCACACGTCCACGATCCGGGTGACCTGACTCCCGCCGGTGCCGATCTCGGTGACGGCGGGGTTGCCGGCGCCCGCGAGCCGCGCGTTGACCTCGACCAGGCGCGGCCCGTCCGGCGTCATCATGATCTCGGTGTGCGCGGCCCAGTTGCGCAGCCCGACCGCGTCCAGCGCGGCGAGCCCATAGTCGATCAGCTCGCCGTAGGCGTCGCGGTCGTACGGCAGCCACTCGACGCTGTCGTAGACCGCGATGCCCTCGCCGAACGGGACCCGCTTGTACTTGATGATGTCGGTGATCGAGTGCCGCCCGTCGTGGCTGACGGTGTCGACGGCGTACTCGGTGCCGGTCAGCTGCTCCTGGACGAGCACCTCATCGGCCACCTCGTCGAGCTTGTTGCGGGTGCCGAGCAGCGCGTCGAACTGCTCGCGCCAGCCGCGCCCGCCCGGCGCGCGGCTCACCCCGATGGTCCCCGCGCTGCTCGTCGGCTTGATCACCAGGTCCCTGCCGGTCAGGCCCTCGCGCTCGATCCAGGCGGCCACCTCGTCCGCGTCGGACGTGCAGATCTGCCGGGGGATCGGCAGTCCCGCGGCGGCGACGGTCTGGTGCATGAGGTACTTGTGCCGCCGGGCGTCCACCAGCTCGCGGACGTTGGACGACTCGGGCGTCAGGGCGTCGGACAGGTCCTGCGCCAGGTGCAGCGCCGACTCCAGGCCGGGGATGACGCCGATGGGGTTCAGCGCCCGGAGCCGTTCGGTCGTCTCGGCCAGGTCACCGTGGTGGTTGACGATCACGTCGAAGTCACCGGGCACGTGGGAGGAGAACAGCGACCCCCACGCCGGGACGGCGTAGTCCAGCACGGCCACCGGGCTGAGGCCCGCCTTCCGCAGCGCCGGCGCGATCATCGCCGCCGAAGTGAAGGGTTGCACGATCGCGACGACTGGTCTGTCCATGGCTTTCACCTTTCTTCTGGGTCTGGTCTAGGCGTCGGCGGAAGAGGCCAGGGCGGGCTCGGCCGCCGCCGGCGCCGGACTCCGGCGGCGCAGCCCGGCGCCGGCCCCGACGAGCACCGCGCCGGCCAGCGCGAAACCTCCGGTGAGCACCCACACGCCGGAACCCCAGGCGTGCCACCCGGCCGTGCCGATCATGGGGCCGGCGGCGTAACCGACCTGCTGCGGCACGGTCGCCGCGCCGATGTAGCGGGCGCGCAGGGCGGGCGGCGCGACCAGACCCGGGTAGGCCATCATCGACGGCGCGGCGACGACCTCGCCGAACGTCCACATCGCCGTGCCGAACACGAGCATCGCCACGGGAGTGGGCCCGGTGTAGATCAGGTGACCGACGCCCAGCATCGCCATTCCGGCCGCCATGGGCACCCCGATCGGCAGCCGCTGCGTCCACTTGGACAGCAGCACCTCGCACGCGATCACGATGAACCCGTTGACGGTCAGCAGGGCGGCGTACACCTGCGCGCTGTGCCCCGTCCCCTTGACGAACAGCGGCAGCGCGGCCGAGCTCTGGATGTAGGCGAGGGCGGTCAGGAACAGGCCGAGCACGACGAGCATGAAACGCCGGTCGGCGAGCACCCGCCCGTAGCCGGGGCGTTCGCCGTCGTCCGCGGCCTTCCCGGCCGGGACCGGCTCGCGGCCGGGCCTGAGCGCCGCGAAGGCGACGACGCCGAAGGCCAGCGAGGTCGTGGCGTCGACGTAGAACAACGTGTCGTAGGACGCGTAGGCCAGCAGGAGGGCGGCCCCCACGGGACCGACCGTCGAACCCACGTTGAACGTGAGCCGCAGCAGCGAGAAGACCATGACGTGCTGGTCCTTCGGCGTCAGCTCGACGATCCACGCCATGGCCGCGGGCCGGTAGGCGTTCGCGGTCAGGCCCGCGCCACAGGCCACCAGGGCGCCGACCCACACGTTGGGCACGTGCACGATGGCCGCGGTCAGCACGGCCGTGCCCGCCATCGAGCCGACGATGACCCAGCGGTAGCCGATGCGGTCCGCGACCGCGCCGCCGATCGCGGACCCGGAGATCCGCCCGACCATCACCGCGGCGAGGACGACGCCGCTCTCCCCCGCGCTGAAACCCCGCCCGGTGAGGAACAGCACCAGGAACGCGTTCAGGAACGCGGCGAGGTTGCTGATCAGGTTGCCCAGGAGCAGGATCCGGACCGGTCCGCTCATGGTCCGCAGCGTCGACAGGACGGTGGGATGCGGCTCCGCTGCACTCATGACGCCGGCTCCAGCGGGGTTCCGGTGAAGGTGAAGAACCGTTCGGTGTCGGCGACGGCCGCGCGGGTCTCCGCGAGCGTCTCCGCCACGGCGATCACGTAGCCGCTGCGGGCCAGGCCGCGCGGTGGCAGCCGTACCTGCGCGCCGGGCTGCGTCCCGACCTGCATCTCGACGATGGGCGGACGCAGGAACTCCCGGTGCGCCTCCGCCGAGGTGACCTCCATGTCGTACGGCGGATAGGCGAACCGGACCGACGCGGCGAGGAGGGGCCCGGGGTGCGACACGTCCGGCGCCCGGCCCGCGACGGCGTCGGCCGCCGCCAGCGGCGCGTCGACGCCGGACGTCAGCCTGCCCAGGTGCGGGATCATCCCGCCGCCGAGCCGCGCGTTGATCTCGACGACGTGCATGGTGCCGCCGGTGAGCTTGAACTCGATGTGGGTGTAGCCGTCGGTGAACCCGACCGCGTCGTGCGCGCGCTGGGCGATGTCGAGCATGAGCGGGTCGGTGAGCAGCGGGTCGTTCGCGTCCACGTCGTGGCCGACCTCCTCGAACGCGAACCGGCCCTCCCCCAGGACCTTGCGCGCCACGATCAGCGGGGTGCAGACGCCCCGGTGCAGCACGCACTCGACGGAGACCTCGGGACCGTCGAGGAACTCCTCCACGATCACGTAGTCCTCGAACTGGCGGATGCGGCCCATCCGCACCCCGTCGGTGAGGGCGAACGCCGCGTCGAGCGCCTCCGGCCGCTCCACCTTGCGCACCCCCATGCTGCCGCCGAGGTTGCGGGGCTTGAGGATGACCGGGTAGCCGATCTCGGCGGCGAACGCGCGGGCCTCCTCCAGGGACGAGACGGGCTTCGAGGCGGGCTGCGGGAGCCCGGCCTTCCGCAGCGCCTCGCGGGTCGCGCTCTTGTCCCGGCAGCGCGCGACCGCGTCCGGGGTGAAGGTGGTGAACCCCAGCGCGCCGCTCAGGTACGCCGCGGTCTCGACGTAGACCTCGTCGTAGCAGTACACCCCGGCGATCTCGTGGTGTTCGGCCACCTCGCGGGCCGCCGCCGTCAGCTTCTCCAGGTCGAGGCAGTCGACCACGGTATGCCCCACGATGTAGGGGTCCTCCCACGTGGGCGGGGCCGGGTTCAGCAGCCACAGCCGGTACCGCGCCGACACCGCCTCCAGGATGTAGGCGCGGTAGACCCAGTAGCTGCTCGCGACGAGGAGGAGGAGCGGGCGGTCGTCGTCCGCCGGCGGGCGGTGTGACATGTGGACCTCGATCGGGGTTGGAGGGAACGGGGACGGCAAGGTCCCGGGCTAATCGGTGAAGTAGTCCTCCGGCTCGCCCCGGCGGCGGACGTCGAGGGTGGCGCAGTGGAAGCCGCCGCCGAACGTGTTGACCGTGCGGAACGGCACCGGGATGGGCGTGAACCCCTCTTTCTCCAGCAGTCGCAGCAGCTCGGTCTCCTGGGCCTCCACGAAGATCCGCTCCTGGTCCAGCATCAGCGTGTTCATCGCGATCCAGCGGCTGCAGAAGTACATCGTCTGGTCCGCCGGGATGGCCGGCTCGGGGCAGACGATCATGTCCCAGCCCCGGAACATCTCCGGTGGCTCCGGCACGCGCTCGGGGTTGATGAGCACCTTGCCCGGCCGCAGCGGGACGAATGTGGCGTTCATGTGCATCGGGTGGTCGTCGACGAAGGCCACCTCGCGCACCCGGAACCGGTCGCCGAGCAGCCGGCGTACCCACTCGATGCCGAACCGGTTCGTCACGTGGCTGCGCTGCACGAGGATGTCGCGGCCGAACCGCATGAAGTCGCCGGCGTCCAGGATCGGCTCGAACTCGGTGATGACCGAGGTCTCCGGCGGGAACGGGTTCTCCTTCGACGGCCCGCCCGCGGGCTTGGCCTCGGCGTAGCGCGGGTTGTAGGACGCGTCGGTCAGCTCCGGCTTGGGCGCGGCGACCCAGCCGGCCCCGCGCCGGAAGTAGTCCTTGAAGATCGTGCGGAACGGATGCGTGGCGAAGTAGTACGACCGCCAGCCCATCGTCGCCTCGACGATCGTGTCGCCCGCCACCAGCGCGATGTCGCGCGGGAAGGTGTGCGACGAGCCGCCGGTGGACTGCCACGCCTGGGTGCCGAAGGAGTGCGACTGGTCCACCGGGTCCGGGCGGCGTACGGTCACGCCCTCGCCCTCGAGGATCCGGGCGAACCCGTCGAGTTCCTCGCGTGCCGCCTCGACCTGCTCGGCCGGGAACGCCCCGCCGCCGTTGCGGCGGTAGAACTCCCAGGCCTCCGGGGGCACGGTCGCCTCGATCGCGGGGTGCCACGGCGGCACGGCGGCACCGTCGATGACCCCGACGATCACCTCCTCCAGCGGGTCCCACTCGTTGTAGGAGCCGACCGGGTTCGTCGTCACGTCAGGTTCCCTTCGAGAGTCCGTACGGCCACGTCGGCCGTTGCCGAGACCACGGTGAGACCGTGCAGCCGCGCGCGCGGCACGAGCAGCGCGTCGCCCCTGCCGAGCCGGTGCGGGCGGTCGGTCGCCCACGCGTGCACGTCGACCTCGCCGTCGGTCACCTCGATGACCCGGTCGGCGTCGTGCACGCGCGTGGTGAACGGGTCGCCGGGCCGCAGCCTGCGGACCTCTTCGTCGTCGCGCGTCGAGGTGGCGAGGGAGGCGCCCAGGCGGGTGTGCTCCTCCAGCGTGTCGGCCCAGCGGATCTGCGCGCGGAAGTCCTCATCGCCCAGGCGCAGCAGCAGCTTGGTGTCCTCGATGCCGCGGACCAGCTCGGGGATGACCAGCTCGCCGTGCGCGCGGGCGAAGCCGAGCAGCAGGTTCTCGTACGTCATCCGGCCGTGGTGGATGTCGATGTGGGCGTGCTCGTCGCAGTACTTGGTGTCGACGCGGTCGCCGAACACCGCGCGCAGCATGGCGCCGGTGTCGGCGAAACCCTGTGCGAACAGCCACTCCAGGTACGTCACCGCGGCCATGTAGCGGAACACGCCGCGGTGGTCCTCGGTGAGCCAGTTGAAGTAGTTGACGCCGACGAGCGAGCTGGTCAGGTAGAAGTTCCAGTACGCGTGCAGGTCCGTGCGCAGCCCGACGCTGGCGAGCATCCCCTTGAAGATCGTGCTGTGCTTGGCCGGGTAGAGCCCGTACCCGAACTCGTCGTTGAAGATCTTGAACAGCTCGGACTGCTCCACGCCGTACGAGCCGCCGAGGTTACGCGCCATCGCCGAGGCCTCGGTCAGCGCGTCGAGGGCGAGCTGGATCAGGTGCATCCCGGCCGCCTCCTCCGCGTGGCGGCACTCGGTGATCGCGCGCATGGTGCCGCTCACCGGCGCGCCCGTGTCGACCGCCGGGTTGTTGCCGGTGTGGTCCGCGGGCGCGCCCGCGCCGCCGACCTCGCCGAGGAAGTACGCCTGCAGCTCCTCCAGCGTCCGTACGGGCGGCACGGTCACCGCGTCGTCGAGGAAGGAGAACGCGTAGCGCTCCAGGCCGGGCCGGATCGTGTCGCGCAGCCCGCGTACCTCGTCGGAGTAGAAGAGGTCGAAGTCCTCCTTGGCCGTGGCGAGCCCGGCGGGAGGCAGCAGGATCATGTCGCTCTCGTACGCGTTGCACAGGATCCGGCCGGCGACGAGCTGGCGGTACCCGAGGAACTCCGCCTCCGTGGCGGGCGTCGAGAAGTCCAGGTCGCCCACGCCGGTCGAGCCGACCGGCCGGCGGTAGGGGTTGCCGGTGATGTAGACCTCCGGCCCCGGCCGGAACACGCGCTGCGCGCAGTAGGCCTCGATGGGGCCGCCGTCCACCCCGGTGGTGATCGTCATTCCGCGCCTCCGTCCATGGGGGTGCGCACGCCGCTGGCGACGGCGGTGAAGTGCATGTGCACGCCGTCGTGCCGGGCGTCGAGCAGGAGTGGTTCGTCCGGCTGGACGTGGATGGGAACGGGCAGGCACTGGATGGCCTGCTTCCAGTGGGTGTTCGGCGTGCTCGGGGAGTTGGTGAGGCTGATGCCCGGCACCAGGTCCAGCTCGAACCAGAACACGACCGCGTGGCAGGTGCCGGCCGCCGACGGCGGCACGACGAACTCCGCGCGCCGCGGCTCGGCGGTGTCGCGGTAGAAGTCGAAGCGGAAGACCTCGATCGGCTCCGACAGCATGCGGTGCTCGTGGTGGCGCAGCCGCGAGTCGAAGTACTCGATCGAGGACAGCTGGTTGAACTCGGTGAGGTCGAAACCGTACAGCTGCCCGACGTGGTTCTTGCGGTACAGCGACGGGCTCTCCACGAGCTGGGCGAACACGCGCCCGCCGGACGGCAGGATGATCGCGTCGTCGGTGAGCAGGTGGTCGCGGGCGTGCGCGATCGTGGGCAGAATGCCCTCGCCGAGCAGCGCGCAGTCGACCGTCTCGGTGACCAGCACGTCGGCGCGGCGGGGCAGGTCCTCGGGCACGCGCATCCGGGTGGACATCTTCGGCACGACCGTGATCACGTCGTCGTGCCCGGCCTTGTGGATGACCCGTCGCGCGACCTCGGCGACCGGGTGCTGGGCCTCACAGGCGACGATCTGCCGGGCGCCGGCGCGCGCGGCCATCATGGACAGCAGCCCGGAGCCGGCGCCGACGTCGAGGACCAGGTGCTCGGGCGAGACGACGTGCCGGATCGCCTTGTCGTACAGCTCCGAGCGCAGCTCGTCGTGGAGCATCTCCCAGTGCCAGCGCGGCACGCTGCGACGGATCGCCCGGTTGTGACCGATGAGCGCCCGCCAGTTGCCGCCCTCCACGCCGAGGACGAACTCGAACGCCTTGGCCGCCTCGTCGTACCGGCCCTCCTCGTACAGGGCGCGCCCCCAGTCGATCAGGCCCTCGACGTTCGGTCTCCCCGCCTCCCGCCGAGCCTCGGCGGCGTCGATCAGGCTCCCGGCCTGGACGTCGTCTTCCATCTTCGATCACCCGTTTTCTCTGCCGTTGACCCGGCGAATCGTCGATCGGCTACTCGTGTACGCCCGCCGCCGCCGGCGGGCAGGGCACCGTCTTCGCCTGCTCGGCCTCCGGGGGCAGGTTGGCCAGAATGCGCTTGTGGATGACGGTGATCGGCGTGTCGGCGTCCACGTCGGGAAGCATCACGACCGCCTCGTCACCGCTGCGGACCATCGGCACGGAGGTGCGTTTCACCGCCGCGGTGCCGACCTTGGTGCCGTGCCAGGGACAGACGAGCCGGCGGCCGTCGGGGGTCTGGCGGCTCAGGCTGAGCGGCCCGCCGCGGTGGGGACACCAGTCGCGGACGAGCAGCGGCCGCCCGTCCGGCTCGAACACGAAGTACCGGTGGTGCCCCACCAGCACGGTGTTGTGCCTGCGCAGATCCATCACCACGACGCGACTCATCGGCTCCTCTTCTGTGGGCGTGGGGGCATGCTCGGGCCGGGTCATGCCGGTCGGCATGACCCGTGAGGGGAACCCGGGGCTTATGTCGTGGGCTCGTCGACGACGGGGTGCAGCAGGTAGCGGCACTCCGGTGACACGGCCTTGATCCCGTACACCCGGCCCGCGAGGATCAGCACGGCGTCGCCGCGTACGAGCCGCTCCGGCTCGCCGGTCGCGCTGGTGACCAGGTCGGCCTCTCCCGCGTCCAGGGCGAGGACCACCGCGCCGTCGTGGCTGCGGGTGCCGAAGGGGCCGTCCGCGTTCGCGCGTACGGACCGGGGCTCGCCGGTACTAGCGGCGGCGGCGAGTTCGCGGTGGCGCGGGATGTCGTCGGCCCACCGGATCTGGGCGGCGGTGTCCTCCTCGAACCAGCCGCCGACGAGACGCGCCTCGGCGATGCCGCGCATGAGCTCGGGCACCACGCCCGGCCCGTGCTTCTCGGCCAGCGCCAGCAGGACCTGCTCACGGGTGATGCGCCCGTGGTGCTCGTCGATGTGGGCGTGCTCGTCGCAGTAGTGCAGGTCGACGTCGTCGCCGAAGATCTCGCGATAAACCTTGATCATCTTCACGAACGCGGGCGCGAAGACGGCCTCCGCGTACGTGACCGCGCCCGCGTAGCGGAAGAACTTCGCGTGGTCGCGGGAAAGGTAGTAGTAGAAGTTGTTGGTGGCGAGCGGCCCGGACAGGTAGAAGTTCCAGTACGCGTGCACGTGCGTCGCCATGGCGCGGCTGCGCAGCATCTTGGCGAAAATCGTCGTGTGCTTGGTGTCGTGGACGCCGTAGCCGAACTCGTCGATGAAGATCTTGAACAGCGCCGACTGTTCGGGGCCGTACGCTCCGGCGAGGTTGCGCGACATCGCGGACGCCTCGGTGAGCCCGTCGAGCGCGAGCTGGACGAGGTAGGTGTCGGCGGCCACCTCGGGCCGCCGGGCCGCGGCGATGGCGTTCAGCGCCGGCGACTCTCCCTGTTCGGACTCGTCGGTCACGTGCTGGAAGTAGGCGTCGAGGACGTCGACCGTGCAGTTTCCGCTGACGTCCACCTCGTCGGCCAGGCAGCCGAAGGCGAACCGCTCCAGGTCCGAGATCGTGGCCTCGCGCAGATGACGGAGCCCGGTGCCGTAGAACTCGTCGAAGTCGCCGCGGAGCTCGGTCAGCCCCTGTTCGGGCAGCAGCACCGTCTCGGCTTCGTAGAACGTGCCGAGGAGCCGATGCGCGGCCAGCGACCGGTACGTGGCCCAGTCCCGCGCGGTGAGCGCACGGGCGAAGTCGATCTCGGGAAGCGTTTCCGGCGCGAGCATCCGCCGGTACGGGTTGGGCCCATGCAGCACGTGACGGTCGCCGCCGAACAGCGGATTTCGTGCGAATGTCAGGGCACGCTCGGAAAGGGTCTCGGTAACGGCGCCCACCGGTACCGAGACATGCTGAATTGTCATTTATCGACCGTCCAACAAGTCTAAATCGGTGTGGATTAGACGATGATCGCGTCTGTCGAGGATCGCCCCACTTAACGCGAGACAACGACCTTCAGCTCGGGCGCGGCGCAAACATAGTTGCGCTGCGCAATGGATGTATTACCCAAGGAGGGATCCACTCCTTGGCTTGACCTGGCGGGCAGATTAACACCTGAAATGAGCTCGTCGGTATAACGTTCCGGAAACGCAAAAAGGGGGCATCTCGGCATCTTTCGGACGTACTTCACATATCCGGCAAAGGTTCCAGTTCCGGCGTTACGCGGTGGGAGCTCGCCCCGGCGGACGGGCGGACGCCGAACGGGCGCGAGGCTGACGAAAGCAATGACCAGCTGGTCAGAGGCAGAGTCGAGGAAGGTCGAGCGCCTCACCTGCGCGAATTCGAGGCGCCGTCGGCCGGCGCGACGGAACGGAGCGGTTCCGCGGCCACCGTACACCCGTGGTCAGGCACGCTGACCACCATGGTCAGGTAAAGAAATCAGGAACCCGTGAGGCCATTGAACGCGCCACAGGCAAGGGAAGGATTACGGGAAACGGTGGCCATATCCGGCCGACGCCCGCCCTTACCCGCGCGTCCGGAGCCGGTAAAACCCGCACCGAACATGTCGTGACGAAACTTTCACGGACGGCACTCTCATATCCATTCCGTATAAGCGTCGTCACAGAATGAAAAGTGCGGCGGGATATGCCGGGCCGACTCCAGGGCCGGCCCGGCCTGCCGCGGGACCTGCGACGGCTCAGCCGAACTGGCCGGGCTGGTAGTCGCCCGCCGGCTGCTGGACGATGACGTTCAGCCGGTTGTAGGCGTTGATGAGGGCGATGAGCGACACCAGGGCGGCGAGCTGCTCCTCGTCGTAGTGCTTGGCGGCGTTCGCCCAGGCCTCGTCGGTTACGCCACCGGCGGCGTCGGCGAGACGGGTGCCCTGCTCGGCGAGCTCCAGGGCGGCCCGTTCGGCCTCGGTGAACACCTTCGCCTCCCTCCACGCCGCGACCAGGTTGAGCCGAACCGAGCTCTCACCCGCGTGCGCCGCGTCCTTGGTGTGCATGTCGAGGCAGCCGGCGCAGCCGTTGATCTGGCTCGCGCGGATCTTCACCAGCTCCTGCGTCGTCATCGGGAGCGGCGAGTCGGTCAGGACCTTGCCCGCCGAGTTGATGTACTTGCCGAACTTCATCGCGACGGTGCTGCCGAAGAGGTTGAGACGGGCTTCCATGGTGATCTCCTTGCCGTTCTCGGACTACACGTGGTTGACGGAACGGCGCGCCGAGATGTGACACCGCCACGATGTGACCCACGTCTCCCCTGGCTCTTTGGCACGTCTGCCGGATGTCGGGACGCGGCCGGCCTCGGGCGACGGGGTCGCCGTGCACGCGCACGGCCACCGCACCGGCCGGCCCGTCATAGGCGCGGGTTCTCGGCACTCGGAGAACCGGACGTGCCGGACCGGGCGACAGGCGGTGTTGGTCTCCGGGGGTTCTCCTGACAGAAGAAATCTCTTCTCACAGAAGAAGCCCGCCAGCGGCTACCCCTGCCTCCGGCGCGTGATCCACAGGCGGTGACGCATCACCAGGGATCACACGTCCAGGAGGCGGTCCTCCCCGCCCGCTGAAACGCTTCTCGCCGGCGTCAGGCCGTCATGGCCAGCCGGGCGGCGAGCAGCGCGCGTCCGGTGGCGATCAGGCGGTCGGTCTCCTCGACGTCGTACCAGTCCCCGTACGGGTGGCCGGCGACGCCCAGTTCGCAGAGCAGGGTCAGCCCGCCGATCTTCCGGGACAGCTTGTGGCACGCCCACTTCACCGAGGTCTCGGCGTTCGCGTCGGCGAACCCGGACGGGGCCTCGGCGACCTCCGCCGCGATGTGGTCGCGGTTCGGCGCCAGGCCCGGGTCCGCCATGAGACGCGACACGGGCGCCGCCGCGCCGGCCTCGTCACCGTCCAGCCGGCAGATGCGCGCCTCGAGCGCGTTCATCGTGACGACCGGACTCCAGACGTTGTAGTTCGGCAGTCCGGCGCCGCCCGGCGGGGGGACGACCGAGGTCACCGACCGCAGCACGTCGAGAGCCTCCGTCTCGCGGTCGAGCGCCCACAGGTAGCGCGCGAGGTCGGCCTGCTCGTACAGCTCCTTCATCCGGGTGTGCGACCACCGACGGGCCAATGACGTCTTCACCTTGGCGAGGTATCGGTTCTCCTCGTGGGCGGGCAGCGCCGCCCGCGGCGGCGCCACCGCCGTCTTCGCCCGTGCCATGACCGCATTCTCCCTGAACCGGCCTTATGGACGTCGCGGCGCGGGCCGATCGGGTGAGCCGTCAGGTCGTCAGCCGCAGGCAGGCCTCTTCCCACGGCCGGATGACCTTTTCCTCAAGGCAGGCCACGATTATCGGGTGCGCGAAGAAGGTCCGGTACCACTCCTTCACACCGATGTCGATCGCCTCGAGGGCGATGTGACGGTCTTCCGTCTCATAAGTACTGGGCAGCTTTCCGCTCTTGACCAGATTGTAGACGGCCACGGCCACCGAATTAGGTGGCAGAACGATCTGCTTCACTCCTTCGTCGAAACCCTTCGTCCCGATGTCCACCTTGACTTGCTTGAGGTCGAAACCGACCTCGACCGGCTTGTTGAGTCCCCTGTCCCACTTCGTCTTCATCTTCGGGCCCATGAGCCCGGACTCGGCCCATGCATGGCCCTCTACGTCCCTGATGGCCTGGATGACCGGGGTGACGGCGTCCTTGGTCTGCATGGTGGGGCCGGAGTACAGCCTTCCGTCGAGCGTGTTGGTGTACAGGGCGCCGG
Source organism: Actinoallomurus sp. CA-142502 (assembly GCF_050936355.1). NCBI lineage: Bacteria > Bacillati > Actinomycetota > Actinomycetes > Streptosporangiales > Thermomonosporaceae > Actinoallomurus > Actinoallomurus sp. CA-142502. Next base: position 2,380,087 of record NZ_JBNJMY010000001.1, on the reverse strand, counting down.
CCACGCCGGAGATCCGGACCCCGGTGATCCCTTTCTCGCTGAGAGCGGTACGGATACGGGAGACGAGATTGTCGTCCCCGGTGCGCCCGGCCGCCGCGAAACAACTCCACAGCAGCACCTCTGTGTCGGGGCCGACACCACGCTCACCATCGGCGAGATCCGCGATCAGCTGGCTGGCGTCGACCTTGAGGAGTTCGCCACCGGGGTGTCCGTGGCCGAGGAACAGTACCCTCTCGCGACCCCGGAAATTCGTATGCCCAGGGACGTACCGTTCCTCAGGACCCTTCGCGACCTCCCGCGCCATCGGCACACAGGCGATCGTCAGCGGGTCGTTCCACAGATCCTCGGCAGTAACGATCATTTTCGAATTCCCCTCGCTCTCCGCATCGGCCTCCACACTTTGGATCGCCGGACTTTTCCTCACAACTTACTTTTTGGGAAGAGTCGCCTACCCAACAGCGGCATCGGTTGGGCCATCACGAGCGGCTGTACCGAGCGAGCGTTCATGACGCCTGCGATTATTTCCTCCACTTTTGGGCCATGGCGGTGGCCCGCACCTGCTGATTACCGTGGCTTAGCAAAATGTGATCTTGGTGGAGCGGCGGTCGGCCGGTTCCACGATGACGCAGCGGGAAGGCGGCGGCTGGAGGCTCGGGGTGGAGGGATTCGCTGTCGCTGCGGGGACCTGGGTGGAGGCGGGGACGAAGATCCGTGACGCCGCGGAGGTCCTGGCGTGCGGGCGTCGGGCCGGGGAGGGTGTTGAGGCGTTCTGCCGGGCGGTGGGAGGGCCTTCGCGGTTCGGCACCGATGATCTGGGGCGAGCGTTGTTCGAGGGGGACCGGGAGTCGGGCGCGCCGGGGTTCGCCGGGCTGCGGGACGGGCTCTTGAAGGACCTGACCTGGACCGTGAACCTTTTGCGGGCGATGGCCGCGGGTCTGGTGGTGGCCGGGGGGACGTACCGGGAGGCGGACGGGACGATCGTGGAGGGGCTGGGCGGGCCGGGCCCGGCCGGGCAGGATCCGCCCCGGTGGGCACGGATGCCGGAGTCCTATGTCCTGCCGCCGGTCCCGGGTGGCCTGCCGGCCGCGGCGCCTGCGCCGGATGTGTGGGCCTGGGCCGAGAAGGTACTGGGGTGGTGCGGGGTACCGGTCGCGTGGCCCGAGGGCGACCTGACCGCGCTGGCCGATCTGCGCGATGCCGCGCTGTCGATGAAGAGCGTGCTCGACGAGGTGGCCGAGGAGGTGGCCGGGCACGCCAGACGGGTCGGTGACGGATCCGGTGCGGCGACCGAGGCGTTCGCCGCGACCGCGAACGTGGTGCACGGCGAATCCGGCCTGCTGAGGTCCCTCGCGCACCGGTGCGGGGAACTGGCACGCTACTGCGACGACAGCCGGCGCGCGATCATCAGCGCACGGTGGCAGTGCGTGGCCACGGCGGTGTTCGTGGTGGCGCTGACCCTGCTCGCGGGTGCGCTGGGCCGCTGGGTCCAGGGCCTGGTCGCGCGGTTGATCAAGCTGGAGGGCGCGGCGCTGTGGATCGCGCTGCGGGTGATCCGGGACGCGGTACTGGGAATGGCGTTCACGGCCGGGACCGGGGAGATCGGTCTGCTGTTCCACGGCGACGGCCTTGATTTCGGTGCGCTCGCCCGCCTGGCGCTGGAAGGACTCCTCGTCGGGGGGCTGACCGGCTTCGCCGTCCACGGGGCGCTGCCGGCCCTGCTACGGCGGTCCCCGGCGCTGGAATGGCTGTCGCGGTGGAGCCGGTCCCCCGGCGCACGAGGAGTCACCACCCGGTACGCGCTGTCCGGAAGCGCCGGCACCGCCGCGATCTGGACCGCCGGAGGACTCACCGGCCACGGCTGGGGTCTCGACCAGCTCCAAGACGCCGCCAAATACGGCTTCGGCATGGCTTTGACCGGCGCCGGAACCGAACTGGCCGGCCACCTCTTCCACCACTCCCCATCCGCACCACCGGCGGGACCGGTCCACAGCACGGCACCCGGTCCGCTCGACGGCCCGGCCACCGTGGGGCTCGGCGGCGTCCACGACCACCCGCTGAGCGCTGGCCACGATCACGTGGTGAGCCCCGGCGACCTCACCGCCAGACTCGATGCCGGGGGCGGAGCCCCCCATCTCCGCGACGTCCCACCGGCCTTCCCGGAGACGATGACCGTCCAGGACCTGCGAACCGAGATGGCCGCCGGCCGGCTGACCTCAGAAGAACTGACGCAGCGGTGCCTGGCCCGCATCGACGCGATGAATAAGGAACTGGGCGCCGTCATACCGTCCTCGCTGAACCGGGACGCGGTCCTCGCCCAGGCCCGCGAGGCCGACCGGGTCCGCGCCTCCGGCGTCGACCTCGGCCCGCTGCACGGCATTCCCGTCCTGGTGAAGGACAACATCGACACCCGTGATCTGCCGACCACGGCGGGTTCCTTCGCCCTGCTGCACAACAAACCCTACGCGGACGCCAAGGTGGTCACCCGGCTCCGCGACGCCGGCGCGATCATCCTCGGCAAGACGAACCTGTCCGAATGGGCCAACTTTCGTTCGGACACCCCCCGGCACGGCTGGAGCGCGACCGGCGGCCAGACCAGGAACCCCTACGTCCTCGACCGCAGCCCGTCCGGGTCCTCCAGCGGCTCCGCGGTGGCGGCCGCCACCGGCATGGCGCCCATCACCATCGGCACCGAGACCGCCGGCTCCATCGTCTCTCCCGCGGCGATGAACGGCGTGGTGGGTTTCAAACCTTCTTTGTGGCGAGTCAGCGCGCACGGCGTCGTGCCGGTCTCACTCTTCCAGGACACCGCCGGGCCGATCACCCGGAACGTGGCCGACGCCGCGGCGGTCTTCGAAGCCATCGCGACCACGTCCGAGCCGATCCGCCTGAGCCCGGACCTGCCACCAGGAACGAGGATCGGCGTGTGGAGCAGGCCCGGAAATCATCCCGAGGTGGACCGCGTCCTCGCAGAGACGGTCGAAAGCCTCCACGAACTGGGCGCCACCACGGTCACCGTCGACGTGCCCATGCCCGACGCATCGGCCCTGCTGCCCCACGAGTTCAAGCAGGCCATCAACGCCTACCTGGCCACGACCGGCGGCGAACACCCGCGGGACCTAGCCGAGTTGATCGCCTTCACCCGGGCTCACCCTGGAGAACGCTCGTCGGAGTTCGGGCAGGGCATCTTCGAAAAGGCCCAGGACTCGGACACGCTCCGCTCCCCGCGCGAGTGGAAGGAGGAGCGCGAACGGATCACCGAGCAGGCCCGTCAGGACCTCGACCGCATCCTCGACACGCACCACCTGGACGCGATCGTCGCCCCGACCATCGCACCCGCCGACAGAATCCTCGACAAGATCCAACCTCTCAGGCGCCCAACCTGCGACCCTCCGGCCGTCGCCGGATACCCGAACATCAACGTCCCGGCCGGCTACGCCGAAGGCGAGCTCCCCATAGGCGTCTCCTTCATGGGACACCAGAACGCCGACGAGAAGATCCTCAGCCTGGCCTACGCCTTCGAACAGGCCACCCAGTCCCGCCGCCCCCCGAAATACCTCCCCACCCTCCCAAAATAGGAGAGGCAGCACTGAGACCCCAGCCCGAGGGGGCGTGGGGGGCGCCAGCCCCCCACATCGGGGGGCATGGGGGGTCGTCCCCCCAAAAAAAATAGCGGGCCACCGGAAAGGCGCCAAAAGCGCCGAACACGATGGCCCGACTCGTGGAGCTGAGGGGATTTGAACCCCTGACCCCCTCGATGCGAACGAGGTGCGCTACCGGACTGCGCTACAGCCCCAACGACGCAGTAAGGCTAGCAAACATTCGGCACTGCTCGCGCATCCGAGGGGGCTCGGAGACCCCGTGAATGACATCGCGGGCCGCCGGGACGCGCCGACGGCACCGGTCCGGTGGCCCGCCTCGTGTCGCGGTCGGCCGTACGGAGGGGTCAGTCGCCGACCGCGCGGCGGTCGGTGTACTGGTCGTAGACCTCTTCGTGCGCCCAGGCGGGGAGTTCGATGACCTCCGCCGTACGGGCGGCCTCGGCCTCCCGCTCCTGCTGTTCCTCGGCGGCGCGCCTGGCCGCCGCCGCGCGGGCGGCCGCGGCGCGGCGGCGCATCTCCTGGCGGCGGACCTGGTCCATGCGGACGGCGACGCGGAGCAGGGAGAGGTGGCCGGCCAGCAGCAGGACGGGCGGGATGGTGAACCACCACGGCGCGGCGTGCGACGCGGCGACCACGATCGCGGTCAGGGTGAGCAGGCTCAGGCCCAGCGTGCGGCGACGGCGGCGGGCGATGACGGCGCCCCGGGTGACCCGGCGGCGCCGGGTCTCACGAGCCACAGAGGCCTCAGGAGCCACAGCGGCCTCATGGGTGGACGGCGCGTCCGCCTCCGGAACGCCCTGCTCCGCCTCGGGCTCCTCGTACGCGAGGTCGTCGGACGCGAGCGCCTCGGAGTCGGTGCGACGGTGCAGGAGGCGGCCGATGCCGTCGCCGTCGCGGCGGAGCCACATCGGCACGAGAACGACGCCCCAGACGGCTACGATCGCCAAATAGAGGACTGCACTGCTCATCAGCCCTCCCCATTGCCGCGTCCAGGCCCGCGCCGACCTTGGATACGCGCGCGCTCACGTCCCGCACGCTAGGACCCACAGTCAGTGGTTGACGAGCATTCGGGGCGGTGTGTCGCGAGATCGGGCCGCACATAAACGTCGGGATACCAATCTTTTGCGATCCGCCGGTTCAGCGGGGAAAAGCCTGCCGCATGCTGGCTCGCCAGCGGGACATCAGTCCGCCGGGTACATCTTCGGTGGTCAGGGCATAACAGATGTGGTCACGCCAGGCTCCGTCGATGTGCAGATGCCGCTGGCGGACGCCTTCCTCGCGGAATCCGAGCTTTTCCACGACTCGGCGGCTCGCGGCGTTCTCCGGCCGGATATTGGCCTCGACGCGGTGGAGCCCGACGTTGAAGAAGCAGTGGTCGACGGCGAGGGCCACCGCGGTCGGCATCACGCCCCGGCCGGCGACGGTCTTGTCGACCCAGTAGCCGATCTGCGCCGACCGCGCGGAGCCCCACACGATCGCGCCGATGGTGAGCTGACCGGCGAAGTCACCGCCGTACGTGACCACCCAGGGCAGGGCGAGGCCCTGACGTGCCTCGCGGCGCATCGTCTGCGCCATGCTGAGGTAGGGGCCGATCCCGCTGCGGAACAGGGGCGTCTCCGGGTTGGTGGGTTCCCAGGGGCGCAGCCATTCGGCGTTGCGGATCCGCACCTCGCGCCAGATGGAGGCGTCGCGAAGACGCAATGGCCGGAGCCCTACCGGGCCCTCGGCCAAGGTGGCGGGCCAACCCCGCATACGATCCACCCCTCCATGATTCCCCCGAGACTCGCCGCGCGCCACCATCGGCCGGGAGACTCAGGAGGTGCGGGGGTGGTCGCCGCCGCGGATCTGGTCGACCGCGTGCCGCAGAATTCCGGCGAGTACCGCCATGCCGTCCTTCACTCCCCCGGCCGAGCCGGGCAGGTTGACGATGAGCGTGCGGCCGGCCACGCCGGCGAGGCCGCGGGACAGCACCGCCGTCGGCACCTTGGCGAAGCCGGTCAGACGGATCGCCTCCGCGATGCCGGGCACCTCACGTTCGATCACCCGGCGAGTCATCTCCGGCGTCAGGTCCATCGGCGTGAGCCCGGTGCCGCCGCTCGTGATCACCGCGTCGTACTCCGCGGCGACCGCCTCCCGCAGCGTCTTCTCGACGGACTCGCCGTCGGGGATGACGACCGGATCGCCGGCCTCGAAGCCGAGCTCGCGCAGCCCGGCGACGATCAGTGGCCCGGAGGTGTCCTCGTAGACGCCCGCCGACGCCCGGTTCGACACGGTGACCGCCAGGGCCCGCATCAGCGCTCCTCTCCGCCGGGCCGCCGCCAGTGACCGGTCTTGCCGCCGGTCTTCTCCTCGACCCGGACATCAGTGATCACCGCGGCGGGATCGACGGCCTTGACCATGTCGATCAGTGTCAGAGCCGCGACGGAGACGCAGGTGAGCGCCTCCATCTCCACGCCGGTACGGTCCGCGGTGCGCACCTGGGCCTCGATGGCCACGCCCTCGTCGCGTACGGCTAGGTCCACGGTCACGCCATGGATGGCGATCGGGTGGCAGAGGGGCACGAGGTCGGGGGTGCGCTTGGCCGCCTGGATACCGGCGATGCGGGCCACGGCCAGGGCGTCGCCCTTGGGGACGTCTCCGGCGCGCAGGGCCGCGACGCAGTCCGCCGACAGGCGTACGAAACCGCTCGCGGTGGCGGTGCGGGCCGAGATCTCCTTGGCGGAGACGTCGACCATGCGGGCCGCGCCGGACTCGTCGAGGTGGGAGAACCCGGAAGGATCCGTCATGGCAGCCTCAGAACCTCGACCCGGTCGCCCTCGGACAGCTCCGTGACGTCCTCCCCCACCACGATCAGGCAGTTGGACGCCGAGAGCGCGAAGATCTGGTGTGACCCCTGGCCCTTCGCGGGGCTCACCTCGTAGTCGCCGTCGCGGTAGCGGAGATCGCCGCGCAGGAAGTGCCGCAGCCCCGAAGGGGACCTGACCGGCGAGGTGAGGCGCGCCGCCACGGTCGGCAGCGGCTCCGGGGGCAGGCCCTGCAGGGCGCGCAGCGCGGGCCGTACGAAGATCTGGAAGGACACGAAGGCGCTGACCGGGTTGCCGGGCAGTGTGAACACCGGCGTGCGGTCATCGAGCAGGCCGAACCCCTGCGGCTTGCCCGGCCGCATCGCGATCTGCTCGAACCTCATCGTGCCCAGGCCCGACAGGACCTCCTTGACCACGTCGCGGGCGCCCATGCTGACCCCGCCGGAGGTGATGACCAGGTCGGCGAAGCCGAGCTGTTCTTCAATGCCGGCGAGCACCCGGCGCGGGTCGTCGCCGATCACTCCCTGCCGGAAGCCGACGGCTCCGGCCTCGGTGGCGGCGGCGGTCAGCGCGAAGCCGTTCGCGTCCCAGATCTGGCCCGGACCGACGGTGCCGCCGGGTTCGACGAGCTCGCTGCCGGTGGACAGCACGACGACGCGCGGGCGCGGCCGTACGGAGACGCGGGCCCGGCCGACCGCGGCGATCATGCCGATCTGGGCCGCGCCCAGGCGCGTGCCCGCCTCCAGCACGGTCTGGCCCGCGGTGACGTCCTCGCCGCTGCGGCGGATGTAGCGTCCGGCCTCGGCGGCCTGCCGGATCGAGACCTTGGCCGTGCCGCCGTCGGTCCACTCGACCGGCACGATCGCGTCGGCGCCGGCCGGCATCGGGGCACCCGTCATGATCCGCGCGCACAGGCCGGGCCGGATGGCGTGGGTGTCCTGGTCGCCGGCGGCGATGTCGCCGACGACCGACAGAGTCACCGGCGACGTCTCCGACGCCCCGGCGACGTCGGAGGAGACGACGGCGTAGCCGTCCATGGCGGAGTTGTCGAACGGCGGCAGGTCGACGGGCGCGGTGACCGGCTCGGCCAGCACGCCGTGCACCGCCTCCAGGAGGGCGACCTCCAGAGGCGGCAGCGGGCGTGTCGCCGCCAGGATGTCGGCGATGTGCTCGTCGACCGTCTTCATGACTCGTCGTGCTTGGCCGTGAACTCGCGCAGCCACGGCAGGAACTCCGCGGCCAGGTCGGGCCGGTCGGCGGCGAACTGCACGACGGTGCGCAGGTAGTCGAGCTTGTTGCCGGTGTCGTAGCGGCGGCCGCGGAAGAGCACACCGTGCACCGGGCCGCCCTGCGAGCGGTCGCGCTGCGCGAGGGTCATCAGCGCGTCGGTGAGCTGGATCTCGCCGCCACGGCCGGGCGGGGTCTTCTCCAGCACGTCGAAGACGGCCGGGTCGCAGACGTAGCGGCCGATGATGATCCACCGGCTCGGCGCCTCACCGGGCACCGGCTTCTCGACGAGGTTGGTCACCCTGACGACGTCGTCCTCGTCGGTGGGCTCGATCGCGGCGCAGCCGTACAGCGACACCTGCTCGGGCTCGACCTCCATCAGCGCGACGACGCTGCCGCCGAACTGGGCGCGTACCTCGATCATCCGCTTGAGCAGCGGGTCGCGCCCGTCGATGAGGTCGTCGCCGAGCAGCACCGCGAACGGCTCGTCGCCGACGTGCTGGCGGGCGCAGTGGACGGCGTGCCCGAGGCCCTTGGGCTCGCCCTGGCGTACGTAGTGAACGTTGGCGAGCTCGCTGGACTCGCGTACGGCCGCGAGGCGCTCGGGGTCGTCCTTGGCGCGGAGCGCCTCCTCCAGCTCGTACGCGCGGTCGAAGTGGTCCTCGATCGGACGCTTGCCGCGTCCGGTGATGAGGAGGACGTCGTTCAGGCCGGCGCCGACGGCCTCCTCGACGACGTACTGGATCGCCGGCTTGTCGACGATCGGCAGCATCTCTTTGGGAGTCGCCTTCGTGGCAGGCAGGAAGCGGGTTCCAAGGCCGGCCGCCGGGACGACCGCCTTGGTTACGGATTCGTGGTCGACCATGGGAAGACCCTAGTGCCGTGCCGGTCAACGGTTGCCTCGTGGGTGCGATGGATCTGGTTGATCTTCGCTGGACAGGCGCACCCCGGTCGCGGAGGGCGGGAGAATGGATCCGTGCGTGACATCGCCGAGGACAAGACGACCCTGCGGGCCGGGCTGCTGGCCGCGCGCGCCGGGATGAGCGAGGACGAGCGCGCCGCCGCCGCGCGGGCCGTGCGCGACACGCTTCTCACCCTCCCCGAAGCCGAGATGGCCGGCACCGTCGCGGCGTACGTCTCGATCGGGGACGAGCCGGGCACGCACAGTCTGCTGTTCGCGCTGTGGAAACGCGGGACGTACGTGCTGGTGCCGAAGCTGCTGCCCGGCGGCGATCTCGACTGGGCCTCCTACGAGGGCCCGGACTCCCTGCGGCCCGGCCCGTACGGGCTGCTCGAGCCGGTGGAGCCGCCACGCGGCGTCACGGCCGTCCGCGGGGCGGACCTGATCATCGTGCCGGCGCTGGCGGTGTCGTCCGCGACCGGCACCCGTCTCGGGCGTGGCGGCGGCTCGTACGACCGGGTGCTGGCGCGCGTCGACCCCGGCATCCTGACGGTCGCGGCGGTGTACGACGCCGAACTCGTCGCGTCGGTGCCCACCGAGCCGCACGACCAGGCGGTCCGCGCCGTCGTGACACCCTCGCGGGGCATCGCACGTTTCACTTGATCACAAAAGAGGCGCTGATCACACTCTCTCGGCGTAGCGGAGATGCCTCCGGTACAGAAGAATCGGACTGAACACCCCGATTCCCGAGGAGATGATGAGTGCGCCGGACGACCGGAGCGGTCTCGTGAACGGCACGCCGTGGCGATTGCTCGCCCTGATGCCGCTCGACGAGGAGGTGAACCGCGGTCTCTTCGAGCCGCTGGGCGCCGAGGTGAGCGTTCCCGCCACCCGCGACCGGGACGGACTGCGCGCCGCACTCTCCGAGGCGGAACTGGTCGTCGGCGACTTCAGCGGCACGCTGGCGATGGACGCGGAGGCCGTGGCCTCGGCGCCGCGCCTGGCGTTCGTGCAGATGCCGTCGGTCGGTGTCGACTCGTGCGACCTGGACGCCCTGACCGGCGCGAACGTGCCGGTGGCCAACGCGGCCGGGGCGAACACCCGGTCGGTGGCCGAGTGGGCACTCGCGGCCGCTCTCGACCTGTCCCGCCGCCTCACCTGGTCGGACCGGCGGATGCGCGCGGGCGGCTGGCCGCAGCTGGAGGCCGCCACGCACGGCGCGGACGAGCTGGGCGGCAGGCGCGTCGGCATCCTCGGAATGGGCGCGATCGGCGCGGAGGCCGCGCGACTGTTCGCCGCGATCGGCTGCCCGGTGGCGTACTGGTCGCGCCGGCGCCGCCCTGACGGGGTGTACAAGGAGCTCGACGAACTGCTCGCCACCTCCGACGTGCTGGTCGTCTGCCTTCCGCTGACCGCCGAGACGCGCGGGCTGCTCGGCCCCGAACGCCTCGCGCTGCTGCCGGACGGCGCGCTGCTGATCAACGTCGCGCGGGGCGGGATCGCGCCGGATGACGCCGTGCTCGCGGCGCTGGACGGCGGCCGGCTCGCGGGCGCCGCGCTCGACGTGTACGACCAGGAGCCCCTGCCCGCCGACCACCCGCTGCGCGGCCACGACGACGTCCTGCTGTCGCCGCACGCCGCGGGCGGCACCCGGCGGGCCCAGAGCAACATCATCACCAAGGTCATGGACAACGTACGGGCCGCGATCGAGGGCCGGCCGGTGTCGGACGTGGTCAACGGTGTGGACGCGGTGATCCGGCGCCGCTAGAGGCGTGGCGCGCCGTTTCGCGACGGCGCCACCGAGGCAGGGGCACGTTGAGGGCCCGGCAAATGCGGTTTTGACCTGGCAGAAGTCACAGTGAGGGGGGAGCGTTGAAACTCGATCTGTGGCTGCTGCTCGGCTCCCTCGTGCTCATCACGGCCATCGTCGCCGTGCGGGTGGCGCACCGCACCGGGCTGCCCAGCCTGCTCCTCTACCTCGCGCTCGGGCTGCTGCTCGGGGAGGCCGGGTTCGGCATCCACTTCGACGATCCGGCGCTCGCCGAGACGCTCGGGCTGTCCGCGCTCGTCCTGATCCTCGCCGAGGGCGGGCTGACCACCCGATGGGCGGACGTACGTGAGGGCGTGCCGGCGGCCCTCTCGCTGGCCATCGTCGGTTCGGCGGTCAGCATCGCGGTGGTCGCCGCCGCCGCGCACTGGCTGATCGGCGCCGAGTGGCGCAACGCCGTGCTGCTGGGCGCGGTGCTGGCGCCGACCGACGCCGCGGCCGTGTTCTCGGTGTTGCGACGGCTGCCGCTGCCGGCACGCCTGTCCGGCATTCTCGAGGCCGAGTCCGGCTTCAACGACGCGCCGGTGATCATCCTGGTGCTCGCGCTGACCGCCCGGCGGGTCCCCAGCACCCTCACCATGGCCGGTGAGCTGGTGGCCGAGCTGATCATCGGCGGCGTGGTCGGGCTGGTCGTCGGGTGGATCGGCGCGTTCGCGCTGCGGCGCCTGGCGCTCCCGGCCTCGGGCCTGTACCCGATCGCGGTGCTCTCCCTGGTGGTCGGCGCGTACGGCGAGACCTCCGTGATCCACGGCAGCGGGTTCCTCGCGGTGTACGTCGCGGCGCTCGTGCTGGGCAACAGCCCGCTGCCGCACCGCCCGGCCACCCGTGGCTTCGCCGAGGGACTGGCCTGGCTCGCCCAGATCGGGCTGTTCATCATGCTCGGGCTGCTGGCGTCGCCGGCCGACCTGCCGGCGCAGGTCTGGCCGGCGCTGGTGTGCGGCTTCGCGCTGGTCCTGGTGGCGCGGCCGTTGTCGGTGCTGGTGTCCACCCCGTTCCTGGGGCTGTCCTGGCGGGAGAAGGCGTTCCTGTCATGGGCGGGGCTGCGCGGTGCGGTGCCGATCGTCCTCGCCACGGTGGCGATGACGGCCGGCCTGAGCGGCGCGGACGAGCTGTTCGCCCAGGTGTTCATCATCGTGGTGGTGTTCACGCTGCTGCAGGGCCCGACGCTGCCCTGGCTCGCCCGCGCGCTCCGCATCACCGTCTCCGACGCGAGCCGCGAGATCGACGTCGAGGCCGCGCCGCTCGAGGAACTGCACGCGGATCTGCTGACCATCCGCATTCCGCCGGACTCCCGGCTCGACGGAGTGGAGATCTTCGAGCTGCGGATGCCGTCCGGCGCGTCGATCACGCTGGTCGTACGGGACGGCAAGAGCTTCGTGCCCGAGCCCAGCACTCGCCTGCAGGCGGGCGACGAGTTGCTGGTCGTGGCCACGAGCGAGGCCCGCGGCCCGGCCGAACGGCGCTTGCGCGCGATCAGCCGGCGCGGCAAGCTGGCCGGTTGGTACGGCGAACGAGGGGATGGATGAGCCCTGGTCGGGAATGATCCGGCGCCCCGTACACTTAGCAGTCATCAGGTGAGAGTGCCAGGTTGCCCCACGTGGCCTGTGCAGCAAGGAGGATCTCGTGCCGACGTATCAGTACGCTTGCACGGAATGCGGTGAGCCGCTGGAGGTCGTGCAGAAGTTCACCGATGACGCGCTGACCGAGTGCCCCGCGTGCGGCGGGCGACTGAGGAAGATCTTCTCCCCCGCCGCCATCGTGTTCCGTGGCTCGGGCTTCTATCGCACCGACAGCCGGTCGGGCTCCGGCGGGACGAGCACCACGTCCAAGGAGACCGCCAAGAAGGACGACGCGAAGACCAAGAGCGAGACGAAGACCGAGACCAAGACGGAGTCCAAGTCGGAGTCCAAGTCGTCCGGCTCCGCGTCCTCGAAGTCCAGCGGCACTTCGGAGAAGGTGGCCTGACCGGGCCCGGCGAGACCGCCGGACCCGGTCGGTCTCCCGCTCAGCCGACGGACGCGCGCGCCCGCGGCTCGCTCTCACGCCGCGGCGCGGTCCGCAGCCGTCCCGGCCACCACAGGCCTGCCCCGATGTCGCAGGCCAGCGCCGGCACGAGCAGGGACCGTACGACCAGGGTGTCGAGCAGCACGCCGAACGCCACCGCGAAGGCCATCTCCACCAGCCCGGTCAGGGGCAGGGTGGCGAGCGCCGCGAAGGTGGCGGCCAGCACCACGCCGGCCGAGGTGATCACGCCCCCGGTGACGGTCAGGCCGCGCAGCACGCCCCGCCGGGTCCCCAGCCGCCGCGCCTCCTCGCGTACCCGGGTGAGCAGGAAGATGTTGTAGTCCACTCCCAGGGCGACCAGGAAGATGAAGATCTGCAGCGGGAACCCGGAGTCGACGCCCTCGAACCCGAACACATGGGTGAACACCAGTCCGCACACGCCGAGTGACGCGGCGAAGGACAGCACCACGGTGCCGATGAGGAGCAGCGGCGCCACGACCGCCCGCAGCAGCAGGACGAGGATCACGAAGACCACGCCGAGCACCAGCGGGATGATCACCTTGCCGTCGTGGACGGCCGCGCGTTGCGTGTCCACGTTGATCGCGGTGGTGCCGCCGACGCGACCGCCGAGGGGATGTACGGCGGCCCGGAGCCGGTCGACGGTGTCGCGCGCGGCCGGGCTGTCCGACGGGTCGGCGAGCGTCGCCTCGTACTGCGTGTAACCGCTCCCGGCGATGGGGCGGCCGACCTGCGCCACACCGCGGGTGTTCGCGATCGCGTCGTGCAGGCCGGGCGAGGTCGGCGCGATCACCACGGCGGGGTCGCCCGTGCCGGCGGCGAAGTGCCGGGCGATCACCCGTTCGCCGGCGACCGAGTCCGGGGTGCCGACGAACTGGCCGGCGTTGGACACCGGACCGACCTTCAGCGACATCAGGCCGAGCGTCAGGGCGCCGAGCAGGACGGCGGTGCCGATCCAGATGACGCGTTGCCGTTCGCCGACGAACCGGGCCACGGCGGCCCAGAGACCGTGCCCGCCCTCCTCGTACGCACTGTCGAACCGGGGCACGGCGGGCCAGAAGACGCCGCGCGGCAGGACCACGAGCAGAGCGGGCAGCAGGGTGGTCATGGCGGCCAGCGCGCAGACGATGCCGGCGGCCCCGACCGGGCCGAGGCCGCTCGTGGAGTTGAGCTCGGCGACGAGCAGGCAGAGCAGGCCGACCGTGACGGTGGCGCCGCTGGCCAGGACGGCCGGGCCGGCGCGGCGCAGGGCCAGGCGCATGGCCTCGTGCTTGTCCTCGTGGCGGTGCAGTTCCTCGCGGTACCGGGCGATGATCAGCAGCGCGTAGTCGGTGCCGGCACCGAAGACGAGGACGGCGAGGATGCCGGTGCTCTGCCCGCTGACGGTGAGGCCGGCGCGGGCGAGCAGGTACACCACGCCCTGCGACAGCGTGTACGCCGAGCCGGCGGCGACCAGCGGGACGATCCACAGGAACGGGCTGCGGTAGGTCAGCAGCAGCATCAGCACGACCACCGCGAGCGTCACCATGAGCAGGGTGCCGTCGATGCTGCCGAACACCTTGACCGCGTCGGACAGCCCGCCGGCGGGACCAGTGACGCGGACGTCCAGCCCGGGCGGGGCCCGTTCGACGGTGTGGCGGATGGTGTCGACGGCCTTCAGGACGGCGTCTCCCTCGCCGGTGATCGGCACGAGGAGTTGCATCGCCTGGCCGTCCCTGGCCGTGAGCGGCCCGGTGACGGCGCCGAAGTGGGCGAGGTTCGCGGCGGCCTGCCGCGCGTTCGCCCGGTCGGCGGGGGTGATGCCGCTGCGGCGCTCGTACGAGACGACGGCGAGCATCCCGTCTTCCTTGTGCACCTTGTCCTGGAGCCTGATGACCTGGGTGGCCTCGGCACTGCCGGGCAGGTAGGCCTCGGCCGTGTTCTGGGTCACGCTCTGGAGCCTGCCGCCGAGCGTGCCGCCGGCCATGAGCAGGACCAGCCAGACGCCCAGGACCAGCCACTTCGTACGGCGGCCCGTGAGGAGCCGTAGAAGCCTTCGGTTCATATTGGTTACCATCCTCTCGTTTAGCGAGAAGATATTACGCGTTTGAGCGGCGGTCAAGATATGTCGCGTTCCTCGTCCACAGGGGGTGGCGTGGTCTCGCGTGATGGTTCGGCGGGCGGCTAGGGTCCCGCTCATGCATGCAGAGATCGGTGTGATCGGCGGCTCGGGCTTCTACTCGTTCCTCGACGACGTCGAGGAGATCGAGGTCTCCACGCCCTACGGCCCGCCCAGCGACCCCATCGCCATCGGCACGCTGCCGAGCGGTCACCGAGGCGCGGGCCGGCCCGTCGCCTTCCTGCCCCGGCACGGCCGCGACCACCGCTTCCCCCCGCACCGGATCCCCTACCGCGCCAACCTCTGGGCGCTGCGGTCCCTGGGGGTGCGCCAGGTGGTGGCGCCGAGCGCCGTCGGGTCCCTCACCGCGGCGTACGGGCCGGGCACGCTCTGCGTCCCTGACCAGCTCATCGACCGCACGAGCGGGCGCGCGCAGACCTACTACGACGAGGGCGGCGCGATCCACGTGTCGTTCGCCGACCCCTACTGCCCGGCCGGCCGCCGCACGGCCGTCGAGGCGGCGACCGCCGCGGGCTGGCCCCCGGTCGACGGCGGCACGCTCGTGGTCATCGAGGGTCCGCGCTTCTCGACGCGAGCCGAGTCCCAGTGGTACGCGGGACAGGGCTGGACGCTGGTCGGCATGACCGGACACCCGGAGGCCGTGCTCGCCCGCGAGCTGGCGCTCTGCTACATCCCGGCGTGCCTGGTGACCGACCTGGACGCCGGCGTCGAGGAGGGCGAGGGCGTGACGCACGAGGAGGTGTTGCAGGTGTTCGCCGAAAACGTCGACCGCCTGCGCGGCCTCGTCGGCGACATCGTCGCCGCCCTGCCGGCCGAGCGCGACTGCCCGTGCCCGCGGACCCTCGACGGGCTGAAGCCGCCGTTCGACCTGCCATGACATCCCCCCGGGCGGGCCGGGTGTCCGTCGGCTCGCCCTGGGGTGTTCCTTCGACCGCTCCCCCGGTGCGTGCCGGTGAGGTCCCACAGCGACACCGGCCCGACGGCCGAAGGGCCCTCACCCCGGCGGACGGGACCTCCCTGGAGGCGACCAGATGAGGACGACGCTGAGCCGACACCACCGATCCGACGACCGAAGGACCCTCACCCCGGCCGGCGGGACCTCCCCGAAGGCGATCAGATGAGGACGACGCTGAGCCGACACCGCCGGCTGCTGGCCGCGGTGTTCGCCGCGGCCGCGGCGGCTCTGGGCCTGGCCGCCGCCCGGCCGCACAGTGACGGCGTACGCGTGTGGGTGGCCGCCCGCGACCTGCCCGCCGGCGCCACACTGACCGCACGGGACGTGGACGCGAGGTCCCTACCGCGGGCGGCGGTCCCGTCCGGCCTGGTGCGCGCGGCGGCGGGCCGGACCCTGTCCGGCCCGATCCGGCGAGGCGAGCCCCTGACCGACGCCCGCCTGCGGTCGGCCGGCCTGCTGGACGAGACCGACCCGGCCGCCGTCGCCACCCCGATCCGCCTGGCCGACGCGGCGGTCGCCCGCCTCCTGCGTCCGGGCGACCGCGTGGACGTCCTGGCCGCCCGCTCCGACAACCCCATGCCCGCCCGCACGGTGGCCTCGTCCGTCCCGATCCTGGCCGTCCCCAAGCCGGCCCTCGACCCGGACGAGGGCGCCCTGATCGTCGTACGGACCGACCGCCCTCAGGCCGCGGCCCTGGCCAGAGCCGCCACCGACTCCCGTCTGTCCATCACCATCCTCGGCCGGTGACCGGCTCGAGCGCGCGTACGGCGGCGGCCAGGGCGAGGGGGACCGCGATGGCCAGGGCGA
Source organism: Actinoallomurus sp. CA-142502 (assembly GCF_050936355.1). NCBI lineage: Bacteria > Bacillati > Actinomycetota > Actinomycetes > Streptosporangiales > Thermomonosporaceae > Actinoallomurus > Actinoallomurus sp. CA-142502. The sequence continues at coordinate 2,363,825 of NZ_JBNJMY010000001.1, read as the reverse complement.
TCCCCGGGACGCTGATCCCCGAGTCCTCGACCAGAAATCCGATCATCGAGGTGGCGAAAGCACCGCTCAGGCCCGCGCGCAGCGCGGGTGCCCGCCCATAGGCCAGTTCCAGAGCACCGGCACGCCACCGGGTCGGGCGGATGAGCGCCAGCCACAAGAACAGCAGCGCCGCCACGGTCAAGATCGTGAGTTCCGGGGAGTGACCGACGCTTCGCAGCATCGCGCCGGCCTTGCGGCTCACGACCGTGGCGGCCTGCCCGTTCAGTACCTGGCCGGCGAACTCGCCGAGGTGCGTGCGATGCGCGGGAGGCCGCAGGTGGTCGACGAACGCCGAGGTCGCGATGACGGCCACACCGGCGACCACGCACCCCACGACGTGCGCCGGTGCGATCCGGCGACCGGCGACGATCAGGGCGGTGATGACGATGCCGGGGACGAAGGCGATGGTGCCGCCGAATTTGGCGCCCCAATCCGGCCACGCGGTCACCACCTCGGCGGCCGCGCCGAGTGCCAGCACGACGAGCACGGCCCCACGGCGATGTCCGCGGGTGACCAGAAGGTGAGCGAGGCCGGCGGCAGTGAGCAGAACCGCGGTGGCGTAGGCGGCGAAGGCGATGTTCGCGAAGCCGTAGAAGCGTCCCGCGATGATCGGGTTGTAGCCGGTCACGCTGTTCCACTGCAGCCGTGCGCCGGTCATCACGTCGGCGGCGAAGGTGACCATGGTCAGGGCTGCGATGATCGTGCCGGGCGCGATCACGTCGCGCCGCCACCGGCCGGCCAGTGCCGCCGCGACGATCAGGATGTCGAAGCCCGCGACGCAGGCGAGCATCGTGGTGACCGGATGAGGGGAACGCGACCACGGCAGCAGGTTCACCAGATAGGTCGCCAGCGGTCCGGCCGCCCCGCACAGCGCGACCGTCCGGGTCGCCGCCAGAACGCGGCGCCGTCGTCGGCCCTGCCAGTCGCGCCGCAGCGCCAGTGCCCCTGCCGTGTACAGCAGCAGTTGCCCGGCCATGAAGGCGATCCAGAACGGCGTCATGGAGTGCTGGCTGATCTCGGCGACGCGGTTGGCGTCGCTGAGCGAGGACGCCGCCGCGGCCACCGTGACCGGCTCGCCGTTCGGATGCCAGGCCCTGCCGACCACGGTGCCCGGAACCGGGACGCCGGCGGCCGACAACGCGCCGGCGGTCAGGTCGGTCAAGGTCACCAGACCCTGCCGGCGGGTCGAAGCGGAGGTCAGATATCCCGGCCGAGCGGCCGGAGCCGCCAGGACGACGTGCAGCGAGTTCCGCCGGGAGGTATCGGACACGCCCGCGACCAGGACTTTCGCCGACGCCGGAAGGGCGGTGAGCACGATGCCGATCCGGCGGTCGGCCTGGCGCACGGCGGCCGCCCGCCGCGTTCGGGTGATGTCGACCGATCCGGCGCTCTGGATGTCCTCCACATCCACCACCGCCAGCCGCGCCGAGGCCCAGGCGGCGCGGGGAACGGCCTCCGGCGCCGACGCGTAGAAGTCGACGCGTCCCTGGTCGTCGGCCGCGGCGAACGCCGCCCCCGGCCCGGCCGCCATCGTCAGCCCACCGGATCGGTGGATCGCCGTGCCCAGCGAACCGACCGATGCGGCGTACTCGCCCCGCAGGTTCCGGGCACGGATCCCGGCGAAGCCGGGCAGGACCGCCCCGGACCCGCTCGCCGACGGCGACGGAGGCAGGCCGCACTCCCTTGGGGCGCCACTGCCGAAAGATGCGCGTTGACCTGCTGAGACCGTCAGCCAGCCGTCCACCGGGCAGGTGACACCGGAGACCGTGTAGGTGGACATGTTCGCCAATTCCGCGCGTCCGGCCAGGCGCCACAGGTTCGGGGTACCGCGTGGGCTTAGGTCGTCCCACCGCAACCCGGGCACGCCCACGACCACGACCGGCCCGGCGGTGTTCGTCCTCGTGGCGGCGTGCGCCGTCCCGGACCCCGGTGCACCTCCGAACAGTGCGACCAGGAGAACGAGCACCGGCAGGCGACGCCACGGCCACCCTGCGATCGGCCACCGCGCGCCGGAACAGCTCAGCCGCATGCCCGCGAGCCTCTCACAACGGATCAGCCGAGGCGGTAACCGGTCGTTCCAGAGACCCGCCGACCGGAGCTCGCCGGTGACTGCTGGATGAGATGCCGCGGCGCGCGAGGGAGGTCATTCACGCCGCCGTGAAGACGCGGAGCTCATCGCGTACGCGGAAAAACCGGTTGCCGCTCCTCCGCCGCGCGTTCAGGCTGGCGAGCATGAGCGCTGCCGGCTCCACCCCATCGCGCACGTTGCGCGGCAGGGTCGCGCTCGTCACCGGGGTCAGCCGCCGGGCCGGTATCGGGTTCGCGGTCGCGCGGAGGCTGGCCGTGCTCGGGGCCGGGGTGTTCCTCCACCACCACGTTCCGCATGACGTCGAGCAGCCCTGGGGTGCCGATCCCGGCGGGGTCCAGGCGGTGGTCGACGGTGTCCGTGACGTCCTCGCCGAAGACGCCTCCGTTCACCACCTCGGGCTGGACCTCGGCGAGCCCGACGCGCCCGAGCGCCTCGTCGACGCGGCCGTGGCGGCGTTCGGCCGTCTCGACATCCTCGTCTGCAACCACGCGCGCAGCGGAGGCGACGGGCCGCTCGGCACGCTCGACGCCGCCATGCTCGACGCGCACTGGGCCGTGAACACCCGCTCCACCATCCTGCTCACCCAGGCGTTCGCCGCCCGGCACGACGGGCGGGCGGGCGGCCGGGTCATCCTCATGACCTCCGGGCAGAACCTCGGCCCGATGCGCGACGAGGTCGCGTACGCCAGTGCCAAGGGCGCCCTCGCCGCCATCACCCCGACGCTGGCCGACCACCTCGCCGACCAGGGCATCACCCTCAACGCGGTCAACCCCGGGCCGGTCGACACCGGCTACGCCCCGCCCGCCGCCCACGAGGAGGTACGCCGGCGCTTCCCGGCCGGCCGCTGGGGAACACCGGACGACCCCGCCCGCCTCATCGCCTGGCTCGCCACTGACGACGCCGCCTGGATCACGGGTCAGGTCATCAACAGCGAGGGCGGCTTCCGCCGCTCGGTCTGAGCCGTCGACGATCAGGCGTCGCCGGCATCCTCGGTGAACGCCCGGTGTCGCCCGGCTCGGACCGTAGTCGCAGGTCGCCGCGGTGTTCCTTGGACCACGCGGTTCTTGCTCGTGGCCGGCTCCTCCGTCAGCTCTGGAAGGCGGCGGCGTGGTCGGCGACCCACTCGGCGTACGTCCGTGCGGGACGACCGAGGATCTTCTCCACCTCGTCGGTGACCGCCTCCGCCGGCCCGGCGCCCCGGGCGTACCTGGCCAGCAGTGCCTCGACGAACGGTGCCGGGAAACCTCGCTGGACCATGGCCTGCTTCGCCGCCTCCGCCGGGACCTCCTGATAGCGCAGCGGCCTGGCCAGCACCTCGCCGATGATGGCCGTCATCTCCTCGTGAGACAGGGATCGCGGCCCGGTCAGCCGCACCCGCCGGCCCGTCAAGTCATCGGTGAGCAGCGCGCGGGCGGCGACCCCGGCCAGATCCCCTTCATGGATCACCGCTTCGGTGAAGGCCGCGTACGGCCCCCGTACGACGTCACCCGCGTCGGGCCGTGGCGGGTCGCCCGCGACGACCTCGGCGTCGGCGGGCAGACCGGCGGTCCCCGGCTCGCGGGTGACGGCACGGACCTTACATCCACCGCAGGGTCACCGAATGCCGGAGGGCGTACGGTCAGGGCCTCGCCGCAGGGAGGATCACGCGGTCGACGATGTCCTCGAGGTGGGACCGGGGCGGCACCGTCCCGTACATCAGCAAGTGCTGGAACAGCAGTGCGGGCCCGGCCCTGGCCAGGAGGGGAACCGCCGCCTCGGCGCGGATCTCACCTCGGCCGACTCCTCTGAGCAGGACGTCGAGGACCAACTGCAGGCGAGGCTCGAGGACCCGGTCGCGGATGACGGTGACGAGGGCGTTGTCGGAGGAGTCGTGCAGTTCGGCGGCGACGGCTTGGAGTGCGAGCCGGCCGAGCCCGTCGAGAAGCCGGTGCATCCGCTCGAAACAGATCAGCAGGTCCTCGCGCACGCTGCCGGTGTCCGGCGTCTCCTCCATCGGCGGGAGCGCATGGGTGACCGCTTCGGCGACGAGGTCCTGCTTGCTCGACCAGCGCCGGTACAGCGACGACCGGCCGATCTTGGCTCGCTGGGCGATCCGGTCCAGGGCGAGGTCGGCGTAGCCGGCCTCGGCCAGTTCGTTGAGCGTCGCGGCGTAGATCGCCCTTTCCAGGTCGGCGCCTCTGCGACGTGTGGAGCCGGGAGCCTTCTCCGTCACCGTCGCTCCTTTCTCTGCGAGGTCATCGACTCTACTGTGGTCGGCTACTCGTCTTAGGGTACAGATCTCTTCACAAAAACATCCCCCATAGCCAGTGCGTTTGACTGTTTAAGGTACACACTGTCTACTACTGGAGATCGAACGAGGAGGGCGCATGGACGCGAGATCGGACTCCGCCGAGGAGGTAGTGATCGTGGGCGCGGGACCGACCGGGCTGACGGCCGCCCTCCGGCTCACCCAACTCGGCGTTCCGCACGTGGTGCTCGATGCCGCCGCGACGCCGACACAGACGTCGAACGCCGCCCTGGTCCACGCGTCGACCCTCGAGCTCCTCGCCGAGCTCGGCGCCGCCGACCAGTTGATCGAGGCGGGTGGCAAGGTCGTCCGTATCGTCATGGTCGACCGGGGCAGGGTGCTGGCACGCATCGGACTGACCGGCGTCCCGAGCCGCCATCCCTTCGCCCTCAGCGTGCCGCAGAGCACCACGGAACAGGTCCTCCTGAGGAGACTGGGGGCGTCCGTACGGCGCGATCACCGCGTGACCGCGGTCCGCGAGGACGGAGACGGTTACCTGGTCACGGGCACGGCGGGCTCCCCGGTCGGGCCGGTTCCCTTCGAGGTGAGGGCCCGGTACGTGATCGGCGCCGACGGCTCGAACAGCGTGGTCCGATCCGCTGCCGGTCTGGACTTTCCCGGGGAGACCTATCCCTCACAGTTCGTGCTGGCCGACGCCGAGCTCGCCGGCCGACCGTTCGCGGACGACGAGGCCACCATCAACCTGTCGGCCCAGGGAGTGACCGTGATCGGCCGGTTGCCCGGCGGCACCCACAGGATCATCGCGACGGTGGCCCCCGGATTCGACGTCCCGCGGGCGCCCGGCAGGGCGTACATGGACGCCCTGCTCAGTGAGCGCGGCATCGACGTGAGACTCGCCGCCGTCCCGGTGTGGTCATCGCGTTTCCGGGTCCATCACCGGGTCGCGGACCGGTTCCGGGTCGGTGGCGTGTTCCTCGCCGGGGACGCCGCCCACGTACACAGCCCGGCGGCCGGCCAGGGCATGAACACCGGGATCGCCGACGCCTACGACCTGTCGACCAGGCTGGCAGCGGTGCTCAACGGGCTCGCCGCGGAGCCGGTCCTCGACGGTTACGAGACCGAGCGCAGGGCCGCGGCGCTGGAGGTGCTCCGCTTCACCGACCGGATGACGAAGCTGGCGACGCTGAACGGCCCCGTCACCCGTACGGCGCGCCGCGTCGCCGTCGGAACCGGGAGCCGGATCGGACCGCTCCGGCATCAGGTCACCATGTGGATCACGGGCCTGAAACGCAGCCCGCTGCGAAGTGACCTGCCCTTGGTCACACCCCGCCGCGCCGAGCCGACGCGTGAGGAGTCCCGGTGATCGACTTCCCCCGGCTGTCATTGCGTGAGCGGGACCGCCGCTGGGCGCTGGCCCAGCGGCTCATCGAAAGCCGAGGCCTGGCGGCCCTGCTCGTCTACGGCGAGCCCGAAGGCGCCGGGGTCCCGCACTTCGCCGCCGACAACTACTTCACCGGTGACCGCACCGGTGGCGTCGTCCTGATACCGAACGGTGAACCGCCGCAGTTGTTCGCGCCGGTCCATCTCATGGTCGGCGGCCACCATGAGGCGGTCCGGCGCGGTGACGACACCTGGCTCGAACCCGGCCAGTTCATCACTCACGCCGAGCGCCGGCCGGCCGGCGCCGCGAGGGGCGGCGCGTTCATCGCCGAGTGTCTGCGCGAACGCGGGCTCGCGACGTCCACGATCGGTGTCATCGGTCTCGGCGCGGCGGCGTTCCATCCGGACGGCATCATCCCGGCGGGAACCTGGCGCGAGCTCACCGAACGGCTCCCCGACGCGACGCTGGTGCCCGTCGACGCCGAGTTCATCGCGGCGACCCGGTGCCTCAGCGACGAGGAGCGCGACCTGGTGCGCTGGTGCGGGCGCGCGGGAGAGGCGATGTGCGCCGCCATCATCGAGGCCTCGGCCGCCGGCGTGCCGGAGAACGTGCCGTACGCGGCCGGCATCGCCGCGAGTCTGCGGGCCGGCGCGCACAACAGCGGCAGCGTGTTCGTCGTCGCGCCCGGCGGCGAGAGCGTGGAGTGGGGCCCGCCGAGATGGACCTACCGCGCCCAGCCCCCGCGCGTCCTCGCCGGCGGTGACGTGGTGCTCGCCGAGCTCTTCCCCATCTACGGGATGCGGGAGACGCAACAGCAGCTCACCGTCGCGATCGGGGAGACGCACCCCGGCACCGACCGCGCGGCGGCCGCCGCCGAGGCGAGCTACGACGCCGCGATCGCCGCCATCCGGCCAGGCGTCACCTTAGCCGAGGTCGTCCGTGCCATGAACGAGCCGGTCGAGGAGGCCGGAGGCTGGAATCTCACTCCGCTCATCCACACGCTGAATCCCCTGGACGCCTTCAGCAGCTGCGGACTTCCCGGCGAGCAGGTCCCGGCCATCGACAGGTACGGAGCGGTGGGAGGCGTGTCCACCGTGGGCGGCGACTTCGTGCTGAAGGCGGGCATGACCCTCGCGCTGGAACCCAACTGTGTTCTCGGCCGCCGACGGGTCAACATCGGCGGCACCGTCATCGTCACCGAGGACGGGGTCGAGGAGGTCAACACGCTCCCGAGAGTCATGCACCGGGTCTGACGCCATTTGGACCATGCAATTCCGAGTGAAAGGGAATATCGAATGCGCCTACGCTCCACAGCCGCGGGTATCGGCATCGCCGCTCTGGCGGTCATCGGAGTGAACACTCCCGCCCACGCACGGCACTGGTGAGCGTGGGAATCGCCGCCACATCCATCATCGGAACGGTCGGAACGGCCTCCACCGCCCACGCGGCCAGGTGGTACCCGGTCGCCGAGTTCGGCTATTACACGGACTGTGTGAACATGGGCCAGGAGTACGAGCGTGAGGGCTGGAGGTACTGGTGCCAGCACAGCCCGGCCGCCCCTGCCAAGTGGACTCTCATGATCTACCAGTAGGTTCCAGCCCGGCCGGGCGAACTCCGTCCGGTTGATCACTTGAGCCGGTTGGCCGCATGGCGGCCGACCGGCCTTGGTCTCAGACCTGGGTCAGTCCTCGTCCGAGCCTTCGGTGAACGGCAGCAGCACCTCGAACCGCGTGTCCCCCGGCTCGGACCGTACCCGCAGGTCGCCGCGGTGCTTCTTGACCACGATCCGCCACGAGATGTCCAGGCCCAGCCCCGTGCCCTCGCCCACCGGCTTGGTCGTGAAGAACGGTTCGAAGATCCGCTGGGTGAGGTCCGCCGGCACGCCCGGGCCGGTGTCGCCGATCTCCACCAGCAGCCGGTCGTTCTCCCTCGCCGTACGGATCGTCAGCCGCCCGTCGCCGTTCATCGCGGAGACCGCGTTGTCCACCAGGTTCGTCCAGACCTGGTTGAGCTCTCCCGCGTACGCGGGGATCTGCGGCAGGGACCGGTCGTAGTCCTTGACCACCTCGATGTGCCCGAGCTTGCCGGAGAGCATGATCAGCGTCGAGTCGATGCCGTCGTGCACGTCGATCCACTGGTACGGCGCGCGGTCCATCTGGGAGTACTGCTTGGCCGCCGCCAGCAGCGTGGAGATCCGCGTCGTGGCGTCCTCGATCTCGCCCATCAGCGACTCGGTCTCCACGGCGTACCCGAGCCAGCGCAGGGCCGCGTTGAGGAACTCCTCGCCCACCGCCGCGTGGACCTCGTCCAGGCGCTCCACTGTGATCCCGGCCGGGACGAAGACCGCGGCCAGGTCCCATCCGTCGGTGATGTCGTGGTCCTCCAGCCAGTCGGACAGCTCGTCCTCCCGGTCGCTGGTCTGGATCGCGGTCAGCTTCGGCGCGTCCGCGACCTGTTTGACCAGCACCTCCTGCACGTCGATGAGCTGTTCTAGGAGATTCGGGTCGATGTCCTTGCTGGCGAGCAGCGCGAGTTTGTGCCGCATTCCGGCGACGCGTTCGCGCAGCGAGGACGTGGCGCGGACGGCCGCGGCGGCGGGGTTGTTCAGCTCGTGGGTCAGACCGGCGGACAGCGCGCCGAGCGCGAGCAGGCGTTCGCGCTGGCCCACGACCGCGTCGGTGTTGCGCCGCCCGAGGAACATGCCCTCCAGCAGGTGCGCGGCCATCGGGAACCACTCGGCGAACTTCGCGCCGAACTCCGCGGCCGGCAGCAGGAAGAACGCCGCGTCGGTCAGCGCGTGCACCGAGGCGGAGTACCGCTGCTCGCCGCGCTGGCCCATGAGGAACTGGGTGGCGCCGGCGTACGCCCCGCGCTGGTCGCTGCGGACCATCTCCAGCTCGTCGCCGTGCACCACCCGCGTCATCCGCAGCGTGCCGGACAACAGCACGTAGAAGCAGGTCGCGGGATCGCCCTCGCTCAGGACCTTGGTGCCCTCGGCGTACTCCTCGACCTCGCCGTTCGCGCTCACCCAGGCGAGCTGGTCGTCCGTGAGCTTCTCGAAGAGGAAGAGCGTGCGCAGTTCGTCCGGGGAAAGTCGCGTGCTCATCGCTCCTCCAGGTACCGGTGCACGAGAGTGACCGCCATCGCGCCCTCGCCGACCGCCGAGGCGACACGTTTGACCGACTGTGAGCGTACGTCTCCGGCGACGAAAACGCCCGGCACCGACGACTCCAGGTACAGCGGATCGCGGTCGAGTGGCCAGCCCTGCGGGCGCCGTCCCTCGGCGAGAAGGTCCGGGCCGGTACGGACGAAGCCGTGCTGGTCGCGCAGGATCGACTCGCCGAGCCAGTCGGTGTACGGGGCCGCGCCGATGAAGACGAACAGGTGCCCGCACGGCACCGTCTCGGTCGTGCCGCTCTCCCGCTCGCAGAGCGTGATGGACTCGAGATGATCGTCGCCGTGGGCCTCGACGACGCTCGTGCCAACGCGTACGTGCACGTTCTCGATGGCCCTGAGCTGCTCGATCAGGTAGTGCGACATCGACTGCTCCAGCGACGCGCCCCGTACGACGAGGGTGACGGACCGGGCGTGGCGGGAGAAGAACACGGCGGCCTGGCCGGCGGAGTTCGCGCCGCCGACGATGTAGACGTCCTCGCCGCTGCACGCCTGCGCCTCGGTGGACGCCGATCCGTAGTACACGCCGCGGCCGGTGAGGTCGCCGCAGCCGCTGGCCTCCAGCGACCGGTACGCCACGCCGCTCGCCAGCACCACCGCGTGGGCCGCGATCTCGCTGCCGTCGCTGAAGGTGATCACCCTGGCCGAGCCGCGCGCCTCCAGGCCGACCACGTCGCGCGCGGTGAGCACCTCGGCGCCGAACTTGCGCGCCTGCCGGCGGGCCCGCTCGGTGAGTTGGCTGCCGGACACTCCGTCGGGGAAGCCGAGGTAGTTCTCGATCCGGGAGCTCTGACCGGCCTGCCCGCCGGTCGCCTGCCGCTCGACGAGGACGGTCCGCAGGCCCTCCGAGGCGCCGTACACCGCCGCGCCCAGGCCCGCGGGCCCGCCGCCGATGACGATCAGGTCGTAGAACTCGGCGGCCGGCTCGGTGGACAGGCCGACCACGGCGGCGATCTCCGCTCCGGTCGGCGCACGCAGCGCCTTGCCGTCCGGAGTGATCACCACCGGGATGTCCCCCGGCCCGAGACCGGCCGCCTCGAGCAGCCGGCAGCCCTCCGGCTCGTCCACCGAGTACCAGCGGTACGGCACGGAGTTGCGGGCCAGGAAGTCACGCACCTCGTACGTCGGGGCCGACCACCGATGGCCGATGACCTTGGTCTCCTCCACGGGCCGGTCACCGACCGCGCGCCAGGTCTCCACCAGCGCGTCCACGACCGGATAGAGCTTCTCCTCCGGCGGGTCCCAGGGCTTGAGCAGGTAGTGGTCGACGTCCACCACGTTGATCGCCTGGATGGCGGCGTCGGTGTCGGCGTACGCGGTGAGCAGCGCCCGCCGCGCGTGCGGGAACAGGTCCATCGCCTGCTCGAGAAACGCGATGCCGTCCATCTGCGGCATGCGGTAGTCGGCGAGCATCGCCGCGACGGTGTCACCGCGCAGCTTGATCTCACGCAACGCTTCGAGCGCGTCCTGCCCCGAGTCGGCTCGTACCACCCGGAATTCCTGTCCGTACCGGCGTCTGAGGTCACGGGCCACCGCCCGGGACACCGACGGATCGTCATCCACGGTCAACAAGATCGGCATCCCCATAAACAGCGAGTATTCCAGGCGAGTGCCGTCCGGACGAGAGCAGCCCGGCGGGTGGCCTCCGGCCGGCTACGGCGCTGACCTGGTAACCCACCGGAGTGGAAGCGCGACGGGGCGTTCCTCGCTACCCTGCTCGGCGTGAATCGGCGACACAGGTGGACTTCGGTTCTGGTTCCGACCGTCATGGCGCGCCGTCTCTGGGCCCGGTTCGAGGTCGTTCCGTTCCGCTACGGCGTGGCAGCGCTGGCCGGCACCATCGTGGCGGCCGGCCTGCTGGTCGCGGTGCTGACCGCCGGCGGCGGGTCGTCCGGAGACGCCGCCGCGCGCCCCCGGCCGAGCCGCAGCCCGGTGGAGGCGGCGCCGCCCGCGCCGACCTGGGGCACGTACGTACCGCCCCGGCCGGAGCCGACCCCCGTACCCGCGCGGCCCCTGGTCACCTCGGTGCCCTCCCATCCCCGGGCCACCCACGCGCCCTCCCACTCGAGCCCGGCCACGGCCTGCCCGACGAGCCTGAAGAAATGGCCGTGGGTCTGGGAGGTGTGCAGGCGCAGATCGAACGGATGAACCCGTGTCCCGGCCGTCACAGACAGGCGTCGGATCACACTGGCACCTGTAGTACGGTCGAGCAGCGTCACACAGTCGCCCGCCCCCGGAAGGATCCCCGTGCGAAGCCCTCGTCCGGTGGCGCTGATCGCGGCGGTCTCGGTGTTCATGTCGTTGTGGGTGACCGGTGCCTCGGACCGGTCCTCCGCCTCTCAGACACCCTCGCCCAGCAGCGTCGAAGCTCTCCGCAAGCAGGCCGACAAGGCCAGTGCGGAGCTGGCCAAGGCGACCAAGACGTGGGAGGACCGCAACAAGAAGTTGAAGGCCTCCGAGGAGAAGCTGAAGCAGACCCTGGCGGACCTGGGCGTCGCCGACGAGCAGCTCAACCAGATCCGCGAGCCCCTGGCGCGCCTGGCCGCCAACACGTACAAGGATCCGGGGGCGCTCGGGATACCGGCGCTGATCGGCGGCAAGGACCCCGACCAGGACCTCGCGGCGGCGACCGACCTGACGATGTTGTCCAACGACCAGAAGACGCTCATCGACAAGGGAAACCAGCTGCGCAAACAGCATGAGCAGCTGGCCGCCACGGCCCAGGATCTGCAGTCGCGGAACGCGATCGAGCAGACCCGGCTGCAGCAGGAGGTCAGCGGCCTGAAGTCGCGCGCCGCCGCGCTGACGGCACAGCTGACCGCGGCGCTCAAGAAGCTGGACCCGAGCACGCGGCTCCGGCTGACCTGCAAGAAGAGCCTGGTCTCCGAGGCCCGCAAGTTCCCGAACGGACTGATCCCGGCGCGATACCTGTGCAAGCTCCCGCAGCCGGGCCGGTCCCTGCGCGCCGACGCGGCGCTGGCCTTCTACAACCTGAACGACGCGTACAAGCGCCGGTTCGGGGTGCAGATGTGCCTGACCGACTCCTACCGGCCACTCGCCGAACAGCAGCGCATCTACGCCGACCGCCCGGGCATGGCGGCGGTGCCGGGCCACAGCAACCACGGGTACGGCACGGCCGTGGACCTCTGCGGCGGCGTGCAGAGCCAGGGTTCGGCGGAGTTCAACTGGCTCCAGGCGAACTCCAAGAAGTACGAGTTCTTCCACCCGTCGTGGGCGTACAGCAGCCCGTTCGAGCCGTGGCACTGGGAGTACACGAAGGAGAACACCCCGACCAGCAGCGACTGACCCGGGGAAACGCCCCTCCTCCGCTCCCGCCGCGGCGAGCCGACGAGCGAGCGAAGCCGCCGGTGAGGAACGAGCCGCCCGCGCAGCGCATGAGAAACGGACGCGACCGGCCAACGCGCGGCAGACCCACGAGCGAGTGGAACGGCCACGCCGCGGGTAAGGGCGAGCGTGGCCGTGGATCGTCCGAGCGGTTCGAGGGCCCCGCGCCGGTGGCGGCGCGGGGCCCTCGAACGTGTGCTTGCGGCGGCCTGGTCAGGGGCCGCCAACCGGTGGGTCAGCCGGTGACCGGAAGGTCGCTGGGCACCGGGGTCGGCTTGGGGGCCTCGCCGGACGACTGGCCGGCGCAGGTCGCGGACGAGATGGCGATCGTCTGGCTCTTGCCGAGCGCCTGCACCGCGAGTTCGAGCGCGGTGACCGTGATGCTGCCGTCAGCGTTGTGGACCTGCTTGTTGACCGTGACCTGCACGCCGCCGAGCCCCTCGACCGGGACGGTGATGCGGCTGTTGGGGGACGTACCGGCCTGGATGGCGCGTCCCGCCAGGCGTACGTCCACGAGGCGGGAGGAGCCGGCGCCGTCGTCACAGCGGGCCGAGATCAGCTTGGCGGACAGGACGGCCTTGGGGCTGATGGCGGCCTTGGCGACCTTGAGGTCGGCCACGCTGGCCTCCGCGTGGCCGGGGACGGCGCGCGTGTGGATCACGGACAGGTGGACCAGCGGGCTGGCCGGTACGGAGACGACGCTCCGGGACCTGGGCCCGGACTCGGAGGACACCACGGGCGTCCGGGGGATGTTCACCAGGCCGACGGCGGAGATGCCGAAGGCCGAGGACGGACTGCCGCCGCCGGTCGCGGAGGCCGCCGGCACGATGGCGGCGGCAGCGGCCACCGGAGCCGCGATGACGCCCGCGATCACGCCGTATCTCAGTCGTTTACGCATTGTTGTCTCTCTCCTAATGGGGGTGATGGCTTCCCGAGGAAGCCAGGACGGCACGTCGTGCCGATGTGACCGGTCTGAGCTAGCCGGAGATCTGCACCGGCGTGCCGAGCGGGACCTTGGACAGCTGCCGCAGGGCGTCCGCCGGCACCCGTACGCAGCCGTGCGTGACGGCCTGCCCGAACACCGACTTCTGCGGCCAGCCGTGGAACGCCACGGTGCCCGGCCCTCCGCCGAACGTGTCGAGCGAGTCGGAGTGCGCGCCGACCGGCAGGATCAGCGGGCTGTAGGTGGCCTTCGCCGGGGCGAGCGAGGCGAGGATGAACGTACGCCCGGTGGGCGTCGGGGTCTTGGGCGCACCGACGGCGACGGTCCAGGTGCCGAGCGACTTGCCGGACTTGAGCAGGGTGAGCCGACGCGCGGAGGTGTCGACCTTCACGTCGTACGGGCTGTGCGCCGTCTCCACCTTGCCGTTGCCGGAGGGGATCCAGCCGGCCGCGCCGTTGGGACGGCTCGGCAGCAGCACGCGCTCCCAGCCGGGCTTGGTCTCGACGACGGGAACCCAGGTCGGCCCGCCCAGTTCCTTGGCCGGCAGTGTCGCCACCGGCTGACCGCCGGGGGTCGCGGAGACGGGCAGCGCCGCGGTGGGGTGGACGACGGTGCCGTCGGCGGACGCGAGCGCGGCGGTGTCCTTGGGGATGTTCTTGAGGGTCGTGAAGGTGGTCGCCTCCGGCAGCTTGCCGGCCGGAGCCGAACTCCCGGCGGCCGAGGACGTGGAGGGGCTCTTGCTCTTCCCTCCACAGCCCGTCACGAGCGTCGCGATGGCCGTCACGGCCACGGCGCCCACCATCAGACTGCGCGAGCCCCCGACCGGCGAACACACCGAAACCGATCGCCCGAGCCGAGCCCGCGTGGAGCGATTGCGCACGAAAACTCCAAAGATCACGAGAATTGGAACATGAGGGGTGGGGGATCTTGCGAGCCCTTAATCTCGCAGGAGAGTCACATAACTACCACATGTAACGATGGACTGTAGGCGGAGTGGCACAAAGGGGTTGCGACGCTGTCGGATTACATCTGACTTGTTACGTAAATCCCTGAACGTCCCGTGTGTCCGACGTCGGCCGCCGTCGTGCTCGCCGCCCCGACGGCGGCGTCGCGGACGCCGTGACAGTGGGCCTCACCGACCGGGCGAGCATCCGCGCGGCACTCGACCGCGTCGAGGAGGTGCACGGCCGGCTCGGCAGAGGACGACCAGGGTCACGCGCTGGCGGCCGGTGCACCGCGAGGCGCCCACGAACTGGAAGGCGTTGTCGAGCATGCGGGCCTCGCGGCCCGGACAGCGTCCAGCCAAGACACGGTCGCGAACGCCGTGGGCGAGGACCGCACGGACACGAACGGCCGGCCCGAACGGCGCGGACTAGAACACCGTGGGCGAGGACCGCGCAGGCACGCACGGGGCGGCCCGAACGACGTAGCCGAGAACGGCGTGGGCGAGGACCACGCGCGCACGCACGGCACGACCCGAACGGCGTAGGCGAGAACGGCGTGGGCGAGGACCGCGCAGGCACGAACGGGGCGGGCCGAAGGGCGTAGGTGAGAACGGCGCGGGTGAGACGAGCGCCTGGGCGAGGTCCGCCGCGTCGCCGAGGGCGATGCAAGTCGCCGGCCATGACCGCTGGACCGCCGTCCGTCGCCGTTCGGGGGAGCATCGGGTGATCCCACGAACGACGGCACGACCCGGCGGGCGGCTGGAACCGTCCGTGATCGGACGGCTCTGGCTGTTGATTTCTCTGGGATGGCTATGGAAGATGAAAACCGTTCCCGAAAAGCGTGGCCGACCCGACAGGAGAATCCATGTCGTTGACCGTGTCCCCGCAACTTGTTCAGCAGGCGCAACGTGGCGAGGTCGATGACGCCGCGTTCCTCGACTGCGTCCGAGACTCCCTGCCGTACGCCTGGAAGGTCGTCACCGGCCTGATCGACGACCTTCGGGTCGGCGATGCCGACTTCACCGACAACCAGACCCCGCCCCCCGACGAGGTCGCCCGCGGGCAGCTCCTGCGGATGATGGCCAGCGACGCCATGCGCTCGGCGATCGAGCGGCACTTCGACGTACGCCTCGCGTTCCAGAACTGCCACCGGGTCGCGGCCTTCCGGCCGAGTGCCCGGCAGGCATACGACGACTTCGTCACCGCACGCGAGCAGATCCTCAACCAGAAGCCCGAACTCGTCGACTGCTGAGGGATCCCCCTTCCCGGGTGCCCGGACCGCCTTCGCGGCGTCCGGGCACCACCACGTTCGGACACGACCCGGCGGACGGCCCGCCCGTCAGAGCGGGGCGGGGGTGGCAGTGTGCGACGGACCCAGGACGAAGCCGGGGTCGATCTGGGCTTCCAGGTCTTGGCCGGTCGCGGCGTTGGCCCAGGCTCGGGCGTTCTTCACGTGGAACTCGATCGCCTGGCGAGTGAACTTGTCCCAGTCCTTCGCCTGGCCGTCGACGGCCGCCTGGAGGCTCGCCAGCGCCGAGCGGTCGTCCGGGGACAGGTCGGAGATGCTCATGGGGCGGCCCTGCTCCATCGCCCGTACGGCGGCGGACTGGCCCACGCAGCACAGCAACGCGTCGCCCACGCTCTCGCGGAGGAACGCCACGTCGTCGGCGTCGTGGACCTTGTTGCCGATGACCCGCAGGGCGACGTCGTAGTCCGCGGCGTAGTCGACCCACTGGCGGTAGACGGCGACGCCCTTCCTCGTCGGCTCGGCGACGAGGAACGTCAAGTCGAAGCGGGTGAACATGCCCGACGCGAACGACTCGGCGCCGGCCGTACAGTCGACCACCGCGTATTCGCCCGGGCCGTCGACCAGGTGGTTGAGGTACAGCTCGACGGCGCCCGTCTTGGAGTGGTAGCACGCGACGCCCAGATCCTCGTCGGTGAACGGCCCGGTGACCATGAGCCTGGCCCCGGCCACCTCGGTGGACAGTTCGGTGTGAATGGGGTCGTCGCCGCCCAGCCGGAGCAGGCGTGAGCCGGCGCCGGGCGGAGTGGTCTTCACCATGGACGCCGTGGAGCCGATGCGGGGATTGGCTCCGCGCAGGTACGTCTTGATGTCGGACAGGTGCTCCCCCATCGCCGGGATCGTGGCCGCCGCCTCCTCCGACATGCCCAGCGCGACCCCGAGATGCTGGTTGATGTCGGCGTCGATCGCGACCACCGGCGCGCCCGCGGCCACCAGATGCCGGACGAACAGCGAGGACAACGTCGTCTTTCCGCTGCCGCCCTTACCGACAAAAGCGATCTTCACGGTCCCTCCCAGGACGGACGGGCGCCGACGGGTGGCCGGCACCGGCACAGCGCTCCGTACAGCGCTTCCGCTGACAGAGCGTTGATCTGGTTGCTACATAGAGTGACAGCACCACGACAGGCGGGGGTAGCGGTGACCGCCGGCTGTGGATGACCGCCGGGAGAAACTCTACCGATAGTGAAAACCGTTTTCATGCTTTCCAGGCCGACGGGCCTGCGGCGGCGGCAGGGACAGGGGGGCGCTAGCCCGGGAGGCCGCGGGCTCAATTGGCGCAGCCGTTGGGGACAGGGATGGCTACCGCGGATCCACGGGAAACGTACTCAAGCAGCCACGGGCCCCGAGGGCGCACGGCTCAAGTGGTCACGGACTCGGGTGGCCCCGATACGGACAGGGGATGGCTACGGCAGAGTCGCGATCGTCGGGCTCACACGACCGCGGCGGGCGGCCTCGGCGAAGGTCGGTCGCGGGTGGCGGCGCCGGGTTCTCACTTCGCCGCGCAGGCCGGGCACAGGCCGAAGATCTCCACGGTGTGGTCCACGTCCACGAAGCCCGCCTCCGCCGCCACGCGGTCGGCCCAGAGTTCGACCGCTCGGCCCTCCACCTCCACGCTCCGTCCGCAGGAGCGGCATGTCACGTGATGGTGGTGTTCGCTGGTCTCGCAGCGGCGATAGAGCGTCTCGCCGTCCTCGTCGCGGATCGTGTCCACCGCGCCGTCCTCGCTCAGCACCATCAGATGCCGGTACACCGTCGTCAACCCGATGCGTTCGCCGCGGCGGCGGAGCTCCGCGTGGATGTCCTGGGCGCTGCGGAATCCGGCGAGGCCTTCCAGGGCGGAGGCCAGTGCCTCCGCCTGCCGTGTTCCGCGGACCCGGGTGCCCCGGACCGGCTGCGACGCGCTCACCCCCGCACCGTAGCAGCGCCCGCCCCGCCAGGCCGTCACACCGGTGACGCTCCCTCCCAGATCGCCTCGAAGGCGTAGGTCAGGCACTGGGCGAGCGCCGGGTGTTCGATGAGGACGTTCGTCGTGGACGAGGAGTCGGCGACCGGGTCGCGCAGCGACATGACCACGCGTGTGCCGTCCACGATCCACATGCGCATCGGGACGGAGGCGGCGATCCGGGCGTGCTCCCCCGCCGCGGCGTAGCGCCGGATGTCGGCCAGCATCTCCGAGTGGACCAGCGCGTCGCCCTCGTAGATGCAGCGGACGGTGCCGCCGGCCTGGGTCAGGCGCCGGATGGTGGCCAGGCCGGAGGTGCTGTCCCCGGTCAGGTACGGCAGCTTGGCCATGGCGAGGATCTCCTTCTTCGCCTCGGCCTGGATGTCCTCCAGCCGTTCGGAGAGCATCTCGCGGTCGCGGAGCACCTCGACGTAGTCGAGCGGGTCGGTCTCGTCACGGCCGTGCGACCAGGCGGGGACGAGCGCCTCGACCAGGCGGGCCGTGGCCTGCTCCAGCTGGCTGAACTGCGCGCGGTGCGCGGCCAGGAGCCGCTCGATCGCCGACGCGGGATCGACGGCGGTGTAGCGCGCGACCTGACCCGGGAGCGCCCGTACGAGGCCGCGCTCGGTCAGGCCGGACAGCACGTCGTAGATCCGCTGGCGGGGCACGCCCGACTCCCGGGCGACCTGGGCCGCCGTGTAGCGCGAGCGGTTGACCAGCGCTAGGTAAACCCGCGCCTCGTACCCGGTCAGGCCGAGTTCGGTGAGCTCGCGCCGCCATCGATCCAGATCACCCATCTCCGACACGTTATCGGGCGAGACACCGATCGCAGTCCAGATCCGGACGTGGCGGTCAAGAGAGAGTAAAGGCATATTGACCCGTTTATGGCATATGCCTATCGTCCGCAGGCATGCACCACTGACCGTGGTGTCACAGGCCCGGACGCGTCGGAACCCCCGCCCCGTCGTGCCCCGGCCTCCCGCCAGAAAGGGAGCAGGATGTCACCCCCAGCCCTTGCTCGACGGACGCAGCGCCGCATGAGACGTGCCGGACTCACCGTGCTCGCCTCGGTCGCGCTCGCCGCCGCCTCCCTCGTCACCACCGCCCCCGCGCACGCCGCCATCCCCGCTCAGGCGAAGACGGCCGCCGCCCCGGTCGAGCGCGCCTGCGCGACCCCCACGCACAAGAACGAGATGGCCTGCCTCTCGCTCGTCCGTACCGACGTGCAGCCGCGCAAGGGCCTCCAGCCGCAGGTCGCGCCCTCGGGTCTGGGCGCCGCCGACCTGAAGAGCGCCTACGCCCTGCCGTCGGGCGGCTCGGGCCAGACCGTCGCGATCATCGACGCGTACGACGACCCGAACGCCGAAGCGGACCTGGCCACCTACCGCAGCCAGTACGGCCTGTCGGCATGCACCACCGCCAACGGCTGCTTCAAGAAGGTCAACGAGACCGGCGGCAGTAGCCTCCCGAGCGCCGACTCCGGATGGGCCGAGGAGATCTCGCTCGACCTCGACATGGTCTCGGCCGTCTGCCCGAGCTGCAAGATCCTGCTCGTCGAGGCGAGCCAGCCGAGCATGGACGACCTCGGCACCGCGGTCAACACCGCGGTCAGCCTGGGCGCCAAGTTCGTCTCCAACAGCTACGGGGGCAGCGAGGACTCCACCGATCCCAGCTCCGACTCCTCCTACTTCAACCACCCGGGCGTGGCGATCACCGTGTCGTCGGGCGATGACGGGTACGGCGTGGAGTACCCGGCCGCGTCCCGCTACGTGACCGCGGTCGGCGGCACCAGCCTGTCGCGTGCGTCCAACACGCGCGGCTGGAGCGAGACCGCCTGGAGCGGCGCCGGCTCCGGCTGCTCCGCGTACGACGCGAAGCCGACGTGGCAGACCGACACCGGCTGCTCCAAGCGGACCGTCGCGGATGTCTCTGCGGTCGCCGACCCGAACACCGGCCTCGCGGTGTACGACACGTACGGCGTCGGCGGCTGGGTGGTCGTCGGCGGCACGAGCGCCTCGGCGCCGATCATCGCGGGCGTGTACGCGCTGGCCGGAGCGCCGGCCGCGGGCTCGTACCCGGCGTCCTTCCCGTACGCCCACACCAGCGCGCTGAACGACGTGACCTCCGGCAGCAACGGCTCGTGCAGCCCGAGCTACCTCTGCAGGGCCGCGGCCGGGTACGACGGGCCGACCGGGCTGGGCACGCCGAACGGCGTCACGGCGTTCGGCGGCGGCTCCACCGGCGGGAACACCGTCACGGTCACCAACCCCGGCAACCAGACGAGCACCGTCGGCACGGCCGTCAGCCTGCAGATCCAGGCGAGCGACTCCGCGTCGGGCCAGACGCTGACCTACAGCGCGTCGGGCCTGCCCGCCGGGCTGTCGATCAACGCCTCGACCGGTGTCATCTCGGGGACGCCGACCACGGCGAGCACCTCGACGGTGACCGTCACCGCCCAGGACACCACCGGCGCGTCGGGCTCGGCGAGCTTCACGTGGACGGTGAACCCGGTCGGCGGCGGCTGCTCCTCGACCGGCAACAAGGTCACCAACGGCGGCTTCGAGTCCGGAACCTCACCGTGGACGACCACGTCCGGGGTCGTCTCGGCCAACGGCAGCGGTGAAAGTGCCCACTCCGGCACGCACTTCGCGTGGTTCGACGGCTACGGCACCACCCACACCGACACCGCCACCCAATCCATCAGCATCCCGTCCGGATGCCACGCATCGCTCACGTTCTACCTGCACATCGACACGAACGAGAGCGGATCCACCGCCTACGACAAGTTCACCGTCAAGATCGGCGGAACGACCCTCGCCACCTACAGCAACGCCAACGCCGCCTCCGGCTACACGGCCAGGACCTTCGACGTGTCCTCCTACGCCGGCCAGACGGTCACGTTGTCGTTCAGCGGCACCGAGGACTCGTCCCTGCAGACCAGCTTCGTCCTCGACGACGTCGCGGTGAACGCGTCCTGACCCGTACGGCCTGAAGGGCCGCGGGGGACGACGGCGTCCCCCGCGGCCCTTCTCGTCCGACGGCGAAGTGATCACCTCGGTGGAGTTACCGGCCCCCGACGTTTGGGTATCGGCGGGCTGACTGATTTCGGACTTTTGCCACGCTTGGAAGCCCCCCGAAACCAAGGAGCTGCTCCGAATGCCCCAGGCCGGAAGCACCGGAACACCCGAGAAGAGCCTCAAACCGGGGCTGAAGAACCGTCACGTCGGGATGATCGCCATCGGGGGTGTCATCGGCGCGGGCCTGTTCGTCGGCTCCGGCGCCGGCATCCACGCCACCGGCCCGGCCATCCTGCTGTCCTACGCGCTCGCCGGGCTGCTCGTCATCCTGGTCATGCGCATGCTCGGCGAGATGTCGGCGGCCTCACCGGACACCGGGTCGTTCTCCGCGTACGCCGACCGCGCGATCGGGCGGTGGGCCGGCTTCACGATCGGCTGGCTGTACTGGTGGTTCTGGGCGGTCGTGCTCGCGGTCGAGGCGACGGCGGGCGCGAAGATCGTGCACGGCTGGATCCCGTGGATCCCCCAGTGGACGCTGGCGCTGATCCTGATGATCCTGCTCACCGCGACGAACCTGTTCTCCGTCGGGTCCTACGGCGAGTTCGAGTTCTGGTTCTCGGCGATCAAAGTCGCCGCGATCGCCGTCTTCATCGTCCTGGGCGTCCTGGCCATCTTCGGCCTGCTGCCCGGCACCGACTCCGTGGGCACGAGCAACCTCACCGGCCACGGCTTCTTCCCGCACGGGTACGGCGCGATCATCACCGGACTGCTCACCGTGGTGTTCTCCTTCATGGGCAGCGAGATCGTCACCATCGCGGCCGGGGAGTCCCGCGACCCGGGCCGGGCCGTGACCAAGGCGGTCAACAGCGTGATCTGGCGGATCATCGTCTTCTACCTCGGCTCGATCGCCGTCATCGTCACGCTCCTGCCGTGGACCTCGACCAGCAGCTCGACGAGCCCGTACGTCGCGGTGCTCGATCGCATCGGCATCTCCGGCGCCGGCACCATCATGGACGTCATCGTGCTGACCGCCGTGCTGTCCTGCCTGAACTCCGGGCTGTACACCGCGTCGCGGATGGCGTTCTCGCTGGCCGAACGCGGCGACGCGCCGAAGGCCTTCGCCGCGACGACCGCACGCGGCGTCCCGCACGTCGCGATCTGGGTGTCGGTCTCCTTCGGCTTCCTCGCGGTGATCTTCAACTACACCAGCCCGGACACCGTGTTCCTGTTCCTGCTGAACGGCTCCGGCGCCGTCGCGCTGTTCGTCTGGACGGTCATCGCCGTGTCGCAGCTGCGGATGCGCCGCCGCCTCGAACGCGAGGCGCCCGAGCGCATCGTCGTCCGGATGTGGCTGTACCCGTACCTGACCGTCGCCACGATCCTCGGCATCGCCGCCATCCTCGTGGT
The DNA here is from genome assembly GCF_050936355.1 of Actinoallomurus sp. CA-142502. NCBI lineage: Bacteria > Bacillati > Actinomycetota > Actinomycetes > Streptosporangiales > Thermomonosporaceae > Actinoallomurus > Actinoallomurus sp. CA-142502. The sequence continues at coordinate 2,341,990 of NZ_JBNJMY010000001.1, read as the reverse complement.
GATGCTGTTCGACCACGACGGCCGCCCGCAGGTGCTGTGGTCGGTGGCGGTCGCGGCGGTGGTGCTGATCGCCGCGTTCATCCGCCACGGCCGGTCGCGCGCCACCGAGCCGGTCGCCCACGACCCGCTCCCCGCCGACCGCTGACGAACCCCCGTACTACCTGAGAGCGACACCGAGGTCGGCTCTCCAGGACGACGAGGCGGCGGCCGCCCGGTCACTAGCTTCTCCTCCGTTCCCGCCGAACGGAGGAGAAGGCATGTTGACACATGGAGTGCTCGCGGCGGCCGTCGCGCTGACGCTGAGCCCGGTCGCGGCCGCCGCCGCGCCGTCGGCCGACGGCGTCTGGCGCACCGACGGCTACGGGACGGTCATCGCCGTCGACCACGGTCACCTGCGGAGTTACGAGACCACGGCGATCAGTTGCCTGCCGGGCTTCACCGCCGACCGCACCGCTGAGGACGGGACTTACGTCACCGACGACGGCGACACCGTCACGGTCCGGCCGGGGCGGATGAGCTTCGCGGGCTCCCCCGGCGTCCGTCTGCTACGGCGGATCCCCGCGCTCCCCGCCGCGTGCGGTCGCACGCCGGCGAAGGACCCGCTGACCGCCTTCGACGTCTTCTGGCGGACGTTCGCCGAGAACTACCCGTTCTTCGCCGCCAAGGGCGTCGACTGGCAGCAGGTCCGGCACCGGTACCGCCCGCTCGTGACCCCGGCGACGACCACCTCACGCCTCGCCGAGATCTTCAACGAGATGATCGCGCCGCTGAACGACGCGCACACCTGGGTGAGCACCGGCGGCCCGCCCGTCCCGCACCTGCGCCCGGGCACGGTCCTGCCCTCCCCCGACTACGACCAGCGCGTCAAGACGTACGTCGAGCGCCGCGACCTGCACGGCGCGCTCACGGAATACGCCCAGGGCCGCGTCGGCTACGCCGATCTGCCCGGTGACCTCGGTTACCTGCGGATATCCGGCTTCGGCGGCTACACCGAAGCCGACGACTACGCCTCCAACGCCGCCGAGCTGACCCGCGCCCTCGACGCCGTCTTCACGCCGCGACGTGTCGGCACGCTCCGCGGGCTCGTCGTCGACGTCCGGGTCAACGGCGGCGGTTCGGACTCGCTGGGGCTCCAGGTCGCCTCCCGGCTCACCGGCCGTCCCTACCTCGCGTACGCCAAGCGCGCCCGGAACGACCCGCGGGACCCGGCCCGGTTCACCGCGCCGCAGCCCATCGAGGTACGGCCGCACGCGGATCCCTACCTCGGGCCGGTGGCGATCCTGACCGGCGGGTCGGACTTCAGCGCCGGGGAGACCTTCATCCAGGCCCTCATGGACCGGACGCCGGCGCCGGTACGGATCGGCGAGAACACCCAGGGCGTGTTCTCCGACGTCATGGAACGCTCGCTCCCGGACGGCCTGGTCTTCGGGCTGCCGAATGAGGAGTTCCGCACCCGTACGGGCCGCACGTTCGACGGCGCGGGCATCCCGCCGGACGTGCGCGCCCCGGTCCTCACCGACGAGGAGTTCGCCCACGACCGCGACTCGGCCTTCGACCGCGCGGTCGAGCTCCTGCGCCGCTGACCGCCCGGCGAACGGTCAGGACCGGGTCGCGCCCAGGTTGATCGGCAGCGACAGCGGGCCGATGGTGAAGAACGACGGCGAGTAGGGAATGTCGTCCGGGTCGATCGCGAGGCTGAGGTCGGGCAGCCGCCGGTACAGCGAGGCGAGCGCGAGCCGGCCCTCCAGGCGGGCCAGCGGCGCACCGATGCAGTACCGCGGGCCGTGACCGAAGCCCAGGTGGCCGACGGCCCGGCGGGTGATGTCGAAGGTGTTCGCGGTCTCGCCGTACTGCTCCGGGTCGACGCCGCTCGCCTGGTAGACCACGCCGACGGCGTTGCCCTTGGGGATGTCCACGCCCGCGATGGTCACGTCGGCGGCGGTGAAGCGGAAGCTGGTCATCATCACCGAGTGGCGGTACCGCAGGGTCTCCTCCACCACGTCGGCCCAGCGGTCCCCGGCCCTGGCCAGCCCCAGCTGGTCGGGGTGCTGGGACAGCGCCACGATGGCGTGTCCGAGCAGGTGGACCGTTGTCTCGTGGCCGGCGATCAGCATCAGCCACAGCACGGCGACCAGTTCGTCGGTGGTGAGCTTGTCGCCCTCGTCGCGGGCCTGGACCAGGCCGCTGGTGAGGTCGTCGCCGGGCTCGGCCTGCTTGCGCTCGACCAGTTCGTACAGGTACCTCATGAGCGCCTCCTGCGTCGCGAACGCCTCTTCCGGAGGGGTCGTGTGCGACAGCAGGGCGGCGGTCCACTTGCGCAGCCGCAGGCGTTCCGGCTCCGGCACGCCGAACAGCTCGCAGATCACGGCCATCGGCAGCGCCTCGGTGAGGGCGGGGACCAGGTCGACGCCGTCGCCGGCGGCGACCACGTCGTCCAGCATCCGGTCGATGATCTCTTGGACCCGCGGCTCCATCGCCTGGACCCGGCTCGGGGTGAACGCCTTGCCGATCAGTCCGCGCAGCCGCCGGTGGTCGCCACCGTCCTTCGTGGACAGGTGGTCGCCCTGGACGATGGTCCGCAGCGGCCAGTCCTCCGGGATCGACCCGTCGTGCAGGGCGGGCCAGTGCTTGGGGTCCCGCAGGAACGTCTTGTTGTCACCGGCGAGGATCTCGCGCACGGCGTTGTGGCTCAGCGCCAGGTAGGCGGGCACGCCGCCGGGGAACTCCACCTCGACCACGGGCGCGATCTCCCGGAGCCGGATACAGGTGTCGAGCGGGTATTCACCGATGACGGGAAATGCGGGAAGGCCTGTCGTCATGAAGTTCCCCTTCGGCAGCAAGCCCATCAACGGGCCGTCCGGCGAAAAGTCTCCGACGGCGCGGGCCCGCGGGAAAGACGTGCCCGCCGTTCCTGCCCCGGAACGGAAGCCGAATGTCACGAGAACAGAAGACCGGCCAACGATCAGCGACGGCGCTTGACACACCGCGCGTCGCTGCGTCATAGCTACCATCAGCGAGCCGAGGCGGAGGTGGGCGCTTGAGATATCACTCCTGGACCACGGTGAGAACCGATGAGTGGCGGGAGCTCTCCGACGGCATCCTTCCGATGGACCACCGTTTCCGGTCTCCAGGAAACTGGCGCGCGGACCTCACCGTCCAGGAGAGCAGCGCCTATGTGCTGCTGCACTGGACACAGCGCACCGACCGGATAGCGGTCCGCACGCCCTCGCACATCCGCGCGGTCCCCGGCGACGAGCACTACTGGATCGTCGTTCCGCAGCAGGGCGTCTACACCGTCCGGCACGGCGAACACGAGACGCGGACACCACCCGGATACGCCTCTGTGATGGGCATGGACGAACACTGCCGGCTCACGATCCCGGCGTCCCGGGCGTACGCGATCCAGGTTCCCCGCACCGAGATCGACCGGAACGTCGGAGCGCCCCGGCCCCTGCGCGTCGTCCTCAGCATGAACACCGGCCTCGGCCGCGTCCTCGGGAGCCTGATGAGCAGCCTGCACGCCGAACGGGACAACCTCTCCGACCAGGAGTTCCACGCGGTGTGCGATCGGATGGCCGAGCTGTTCTGCCTGATCGCGCTCAGGGACACCCGGCCGCCGGAGGACCACCTCGCCGAGGTCGCCCAGGTCGTACGGCGCTACGTCCGGCAGCGGCTCGGCAGCGGCAAGCTGCCGCTCACCGCCGTCTCGCGTGCGCTCGGCTGGTCACCGCGGCAGCTGCGCAACGCGCTGCGGAGCGCCGGCACCACGTACCGCGACCTCCGGCACGAGGAGACGCTGCGGGCGGCCCGGGACATGCTCCAGAACCCGGACTGCGCCGAACTCGGCGTCGGTGAGATCGCCGCCCGGGCCGGCCTGACCCCCACCTGGTTCTCCTCGGCGTTCAGGAGCCGCTACGGCGAGAGTCCGCGGGAGTTCCGCCGCCGCAGGTTCGACGAGATGGCCCGCGAACCGGGCGGGCCGCCCGGCTCTCCGTAGCGGCCCGCCACGGCGGGGTGTCAGCGGAAGCCGGCCACCGGGCGCGGGGAGTAGTGCTTCTCCAGCGCGGCCACCTCGTCGTCGGTCAGCTCGACCGACAGCGCGGCGATCGCGTCCTCCAGGTGCTGCGACCTGCCCATGCCGACGATGGGCGCGGACACCGCCGGGTGACGCAGGACCCACGCGAGGGCGACGGCGGCGCGCGTCACGCCCCGTGCCTCGGCGACCTGGCCGACCGCGTCCACGATCTCCCGGTCGCCCTCCTGGTACAGGGACTTGCCGAACTCGTCGGTCTCGGCGCGCGCGGTCGTGGTGTCCCAGTCGCGGGCGAGGCGGCCGCGCGCGAGCGGGCTCCACGGGATCACGCCGATCCCCTGGTCCAGGCAGAGCGGCAGCATCTCCCGCTCCTCCTCGCGGTAGACGAGGTTGTAGTGGTTCTGCATCGTGACGAACCGCGTCCAGCCGTTCAGCCGGGACGTGAAGAGCGCCTTGGCGAACTGCCAGGCGTACATCGAGGACGCGCCGATGTAGCGTGCCTTGCCGGCCTTGACCACGTCGTGCAGCGCTTCGAGGGTCTCCTCGATCGGGGTGCGGGGGTCCCAGCGGTGGATCTGGTAGAGGTCGACGTAGTCGGTGCCCAGCCGGCGCAGGCTGGCCTCGATCTCGCTCATGATCGCCTTGCGGGACAGGCCCGCGCCGTTCGGACCCGCGTGCGTACGGCCGTGCACCTTGGTCGCGATCACGACCTCGTCGCGGCGGGCGTACCGGGCCAGGGCCCGTCCGGTGATCTCCTCGCTGCTGCCGTCGGAGTAGACGTTGGCGGTGTCGAAGAAGTTGACGCCGGCCTCGATCGCCTGCCGGATGAGCGGAGCGGCCTGCTCCTCACCGAGCGTCCACGTGTGGTTGCCCCGGTCGGGCTCGCCGAAGCTCATGCACCCCACGCAGATCCGAGAGACGTCCAGGCCGGTCGATCCCAGTTTCACGTAGTCCATGGGGCCCAGTCTCTCCCCGTCACGCACCGTCGCGGAGGCGGGCTCGCCCCGGTGCGGCCGAGCCGCTGGTGTCACCGTCGCGTGTCTCGCGTCCGTTCGGCGATGCCGCCGAGGAGCTGGGCCTCGGCGTCGTCGAGGTAGGCGGTCAGCGCCTCGGCGGCCTCCCGCGTACGGCCCTGTTCGATGAGTGTGGCGATGGCGGCGTTGCGGTGCACGTACGGCTCGTGGAAGCGGTGCGGGTCGGCCATCACGTGGAAGACCAGGCGCAGCTCGGCCAGGAGGCGGCGCGTCATGTCGTTGAGGCGGCGGCTGCCGGCGAGCGCGACGATCGCGGAGTGGAACCGCAGGTCGGCCGTTCCCACGTCGTGCCAGCGCGACTCGGCGACCGCGGCCTCGGCGGTCTCCACCGCGGCGCGGATCTCGGCCACGGCCCGGGGCGGCGGCCCCTCGGTGCGGACGGCGGCGCACTCGACCAGGCGGCGCGTGGTGTAGATGTCGCGGACGTCGTCGGCGTCGAGGGTGCGCACGAACACGCCCCGGTGCGGTTCGTGGATCACCAGACCCTCGTGCGCGAGCAGCCGGAACGCCTCGCGCAGCGTGTTGCGGGAGACGCCGAGCTCCTTCGCGGCGGCGTGCTCGGCGAGCTGCGTGCCGGGCGGCAGCGCGCCTTCGATGATCTGCGCGCGCAACGCGTCGGCCAGTTTGGACACGGTGCTCGTACGGTCGAGCAGCACGCGCGCGCCGGACAGGCCGGCGAGCGGTGAGGTTCCTGAGTTACCGGATCCTCCGGCGTCGCCGGAATCCGGTCCGGCAGAAGAGCCGCCTTGTGACATCTCGCCCCTTTACTGCTCTGGTTGACATTGCCCTCTTGCCGGATTGCTCAACAATACGTACGGTACCCGCAACGGCTGCACCCTGTCTGCCCCTCGGTCCCCTACTCGGGAAGGAGGGCGGTCGTGCTCGTACTCATCGGCGTGCTCCTCGTCGTTCTCGGCTTCGCGCTACGACTCAACCCCCTCGTCGTCGTCACGGTCGCGGGCATCGTCACCGGATTCCTCGGTCATCTGTCGGTGACGGCCATCCTCAACGCCTTCGGCAACGGCTTCGCGTCGAGCCGATCGGTCACCCTGTTCGTCCTCGTCCTGCCGGTCATCGGCCTGATCGAACGCTTCGGCCTGCAAGAACAGGGCCGGCGGCTGATCGCCCGGCTGGACGGGCTCACCACCGGCCGGCTCCTGGTCATCTACCAGTTCATCCGGCAGGTCAGCTCCGCGCTGGGCCTCGCCTCGATCAACGGCCCGGCGGCGCTGGTCCGTCCCCTGATCTACCCGATGGCCGAGGGCGCCGCCGAACGCCGCTTCGGCCGCGCGCTCCCCGAGCCCATGCGCGAGAAGGTCAAGGCCTTCTCGGCCAGCGCCGACACGGTGGGCCAGTTCTTCGGCGAGGACATCTTCGTCGCGATCGGCTCCATCCTGTTGATCACCGGCTTCGTCGACACGACGTACCACCTGAAGCTCGACGCGCTGGACGTCGCGCTGTGGGCCATCCCCACCGCGATCTGCGCGTACGTGATCCACGGCACGCGGCTCTACCTGCTGGACCGCCGGCTCGGCCGGATGGCCGAGGCGGCGGGCCTCTCCGGTCGTACGGACCGGGCCGAGGCGCGGGAGGCCGGCCGATGATCAAGGTCGAGTGGTTCTACTGGCTGTGCGGCGCGATCTTCCTCGCGGTCGCCGTGCTCACCCTCGCCGACCGCACCAACGCCAAGCGGTACGGCAGCGCGGCGTTCTGGGGCCTGCTCGGCGCCGCCTTCGTCTACAGCACGTTCGTCGTCCACAAGACCGCGCCCGCGTGGGTTCTGGGGCTGGCGGTCATCGCGATGGCGCTCCTGGTCGCCACCGGCCGGCTCGGCCGTGGCACCACCCCCGGACCGACGCGTGCCGAGCAGGAGGCCGGCGCCGACCGCTTCGGCAACCGGCTCTTCGTGCCCGCCCTGACCATCCCCGTCGTGGTGATCATCTTCGCGGTCGGCCTGGCGAAGATCCATACGGGTGGGGAGCCGCTGCTGGAGAAGTCCTCCGAGACGCTGATCGGCCTCGGAGTCGCCGCGATCGTGGCCGTGCTCATCGGGTTCGTCATGCTGCGGCCGAAGTCACCGCTCGCGCCGCTGAATGAGGGCCGGCGGCTGCTGGAGGCGATCGGCTGGGCCGCCGTGCTCCCCCAGATGCTCGCCACGCTCGGCCAGCTGTTCGTCGCGGCCGGCGTCGGCACCCAGGTCGGCCGGATCACCGAGAACGTGCTGCCCGGCAACTCGCTCATCGGCGGCGTCATCGTCTACTGCGTCGGCATGGCGCTGTTCACGATCGTCATGGGCAACGCGTTCGCCGCGTTCCCGATCATGACGGCGGCGATCGGCTATCCGGTGCTGGTGCAGCACTTCCACGGCGACGCGGCGGCGGTCTTCGCGATCGGCATGCTGGCCGGATTCTGCGGCACCCTGTGCACGCCGATGGCCGCCAACTTCAACATCGTCCCCGCGGCGCTGCTGGAGATGAAGGACAAGTACGGGCCGATCAAGGCGCAGATCCCCACCGCGATCCCGCTGCTGGCCTGCAACATCATCCTGATGTACGCCCTGGCGTTCTAGAGGAGGTGACGATGACCACGATCGGTGAGGTGGCCGCCCGCTACGCGCGCGTCGCCGTACGCAACATCGGCACGGAGTTCCCGCACGCCACCCAGCAGGTGGTGCGCTGGCCGGGCGCGGCCTCACGGCCCCGCGAGCTGCACCCGGCGTTCCACGGCGCGTACGACTGGCACTCATGCGTGCACATGCACTGGCTCGCGGTCCGGCTGCTGAGCGACCAGCCGGGCGAGGTGAACCCCGAGCAGATCCGCGGCACCCTCGACTGCACGCTGACCGCGCGAGCGATCGAGGCGGAGGCGGCGCACCTGCGCTCGTTCCCCGCGTTCGAGCGGCCGTACGGCTGGGCGTGGGCGGTCGCGCTGGCCGCCGCCTGCGAACGCTGCCCGGACCCGGCCGCGCGGCCGTGGGCGGCGGCGCTGCGCCCGCTCACCGACACGATCGAGGAGCTGGCCCTGGGCTGGCTGGACCGCGCCGTCGCACCGGTCCGGCACGGCGTGCACACCAACACGGCGTTCGCGCTCGCGCTGCTGCACGAGAGCGGCACCGCGCTCGGCCGCGACCGGCTGGTCGCCACGATCGGCAAGCGCGCGGCCGACTGGTACGGCGACGACCGCGACTACCCGGCGAGCTGGGAACCCAGCGGCCAGGACTTCCTGTCCCCGGCGCTGTGCGAGGCGGACCTGATGCGGCGGGTGCTGCCCGCCGAACAGTTCCCCGGCTGGCTGACCGGCTTCCTGCCGGGCCTGGACGACGGCCGGCCGCGGGCCCTGTTCACCCCGGCCCAGGTCAACGACGCGAACGACGGCCACCAGGCGCACCTGTACGGGCTGAACCTGTCCCGCGCGTGGCAGTTCCGCCTGCTGGCGGCCGCCCTCCCGGCGACCGACCCACGCGTCGGCCCGCTACGTGAGTCGGCCGCCCGGCACCTGGACGCGAGCCTGCCCCATGTGACGGGCAAGGGCTTCGTCAGCGACCACTGGCTGGCCACGTTCGCCTTCCTCGCCCTGACCGCCTGACGCCGTCGCCGGAGAGGCCACGAGCGGCGCGGTCAGCGGGTGGTGCGCGGACGGTCAGCGGGCGCGGCGACGCTCGGGGACATGAACTCCTTCGCCCCCGTGGGGACCGCCCGCAAGTGGGCCACGCTGTCCCTCTGCTGCCTCGCCGTACTGGTCCTGTCCGTCGACCTGACCGCTCTTCACCTGGCCATCCCCAACCTGATCAGCGACCTGCGGCCGTCCGGCACCCAGATCCTGTGGATCGCCGACGTGTACGGCTTCGCGCTCGCCGGGCTGCTCGTCACCATGGGCGGGATCGGGGACCGGATCGGCCGCAAGAAGCTGCTGCTCATCGGCACGGCGGCGTTCGCGGCGGCCTCGGCCGTCACCGCGTACGCCACGAGTGCCGCGATGCTGATCGCCGCGCGTGCCCTCCTCGGCGTCGCGGGCGCCACGATCATGCCGTCCACGCTGTCGATCACCCGGAACGTCTTCACCGACGCCAAGGAGCGCACGATGGCGGTCGGGATCGCCAGCGGCGTCGGCGCGCTCGGGGTCGGGCTCGGGCCGATCATGGGCGGCGCGCTGCTGGACCACTTCTGGTGGGGTTCGGTGTTCCTGATCAACGTGCCGATCATGGCGGCGGTGCTCCTCGCCGGGCTGTTCGTGCTGCCCGAGTCGCGCAACCCCCGGCCCGGCCGGATCGACGTGCCGAGCGTGCCGCTGTCGGTCGCCGGTGTCCTGGGAGTCGTCTACGCCGTCACCGAGGCCGGGCACATCGGCCTGTTCCACGCCAAGGTCGGCATCGGTCTCGTGGTCGGCGTCGCCGGCCTGGCGGCGTTCGTCTGGCGGCAGGCGCGCCTGTCCGAGCCGCTGATCGACATCGCGCTGTTCCGCAACGCGGCCTTCTCCGGCTCGGTCGGTGCGAACCTGTTCGCGATGTTCGCCCTGGTCGCGCAGTCGCTGGTGTTCTCCCAGTACTTCCAGCTCGTGCTGCACTGGTCGCCGCTTCGGGCCGGGCTCGCCGGGCTGCCCGGCGGTGTCGCCGCGGCCGTCGGCGGTGCCGTGCTGGCCGCTCCGCTGATCGGTCTCGTGGGACGCGCCCGCACCGTCGCCCTCGGCCTGACGGTGTCCGCCGCCGGGTTCGCGCTGTACGCCCTGACCGGGACCGAGTCGAACTACATGACGCTGCTGGCGGCGATGATCCCGTGTGCGCTCGGCATCGGCGTGGCCCTGACCGTCACCGGCGACACGATCCTCGCCTCGGTGCCGAAGGACCGGGCGGGGGCGGCCTCGGCGATCTCCGAGACCGCCACCGAGCTGGGCGGCGCGCTGGGCATGGCCGTGCTCGGCAGCGTCCTGACCGCCGCGTACCGTACCCACCTCGACCTGCCCGCGGGGCTGCCGGCGGGCGCCGGCCGGAGCGTACGGGACTCGATCGGCTCCGCGCTGGAGGTCGCCGCCGCCCTGCCCGGGCGGCTGGGAGCCGAGGTCACCGGCGCCGCGCGGCACGCGTTCGTCGACGGGATGCACGCCGCGGTCTTCTGCAGCGCCGGGCTCGCCGCGCTGACCGGCCTGGCCGCCCTGTTCGCCCTCCGCAGCGTGCCGAAGGTGATCCCCGAGCACGTCGAGGAGGCCGACCCGCTCCCCGAAGCACCGGCACGGATCCGTTGACCGTTCATCCGGGAGGCCCGCCGCCCCGGCGTGCCTCCCGGCCGTACGATGATCGCTGCCGACTGTGGAGGGAGACCGCCGTGACCGACGGGACGTTCGCCGTGGAACCGATCGGACGGGTCGAGTCGTCTCTCGTGGACCTGGCCGAGGCGCCGCGTCACGAGTGAGCCCGACCGAGCGAGCGGAGTGGATCGCCGAGGTACGAGGTGGTCCGCGGAGCGAGTGAGGAGGGCGAGCGACCGGTGACCGCCGACGAGGGCACCCCCGAGTCGTGGCTGGTGTTCGTCCCGGAGGTGGCCGAGGGCCTGCGGGGCCTCCGGCCCGGGATGGACGTGCTCGTGCTGACCTGGCTCGATCGCGCGCGCCGCGACGTGCTGGTGGTCCACCCGCGCGGCGACACGGCGCGCCCCGCGACGGGGGTGTTCGGCACGCGTTCACCGAGCCGCCCGAACCCCATCGGCCTGCACCGGGTGACCATCGTCGCCATCGAGGGCACCCGCGTGCGCGTACGCGACCTGGAGGCCCTCGACGGCACCCCGATCGTCGACGTCAAACCGGTGCTCGGCGCGATCTCCGAACGCTAGCGTTCGTTGCCGGCGCGCAGCCAGGCGACGTAGTCCGCCACCGCGCGTTCGACGTCGTAGCGGGGCCGGTAGCCGGTGTCCTCCCGGATCCGCTCGGTGTCGAGGCAGACGGTCGCGCCCGGTCCGGCCGGATCGTGGCCGGTGGACAGGTCCACGCGCGCCTCCGGGACGACCGCCCTGATGGCGGCGGCGACCTCGGCGTTCGTCGTGGCGTACCCGTTGCCGACGTTGTAGGTGTCGTGGCGCAGGGTGCCGGTGGTCTGGAGCAGTGCGATGGCCCGGCCGCAGTCCTTCACGTAGCACATGTCGATGCCGTCCTCGGCGTGAAGCGTGCCCGGGTCCTCGCCGTTCACGGCCGCGTGGACCAGGCGGGGTGTGGCGAAGAAGGGTGAGGCGGCGCGCCCGAGCGGGCCCCAGATCGCCGCGATGCGGAAGTTCACCACCGCGAACCCGGCGTCGGCCGCCGCGCGCAGGGCCAGGATCTCCATGGCCTTCTTCGCCGCGGGGATCATGTGGGGGCTGGCCGTCGGCAGCGGGGCGTCCTCGCGGAGCCGGTCGCCGGGCACTCCACCGTACACGCCGATGGTGCTGGCGATCCCGACCCGCGGCACCTCCCAGACCTCGGCCGCGCGCAGCACGCTGAGGAGCCCACGGGTGTTCTCGGTCAGGGCGTCGAGGGTTCCGCCTGCGCCGATCCCGGCACCGGCGAGGTGCACGATGCCGCTGACGGTGTGCCGCTTCCCCAATGCCAGGAGCGCGTCCTGGTCGGTGACGTCGACCGGCTCGACCAGGAGCCGCCCGCCCGCCTCATCGGCGAGGAACTCCGGAACCCGTGCCGTACGGCGCCGCGTGACCACGCACGTCTCGCCGAGATCGAGAAAGGCCCGCGCGACGTGGGAGCCGATGAAGCCGAGCCCGCCGGTGATGAGGATCATTCGCCGTCCTTGAAGGTCGCTAGTGAGCTAATGACACCTAAGCATCAGAGTCACTAGCATGCAAATGAGTTGGCCGCGTGTAGTGTCGGGACGCCGGTGATCGGGCGGACGGAGGAACAGGAGACGGCGTGGACGACCTGCTCTACCTGTTCGTCCGGGCGAACAAGCTCATCCACACCGCCGCCGACGAGGCGATGAGCCGCCACGGCGTGCGCGTCGGCCAGAACCGCGTGCTCGCGGCGCTCTGGGAGCGCGACGGGCTGACGCCCGGAGAGGTGGCCGCCCGCGTGCACCTGAGCACGCCGACGGTGGTCAACACCGCGACCCGCATGGAGGAGGCCGGCCTGCTCACGCGCGTGCGCGACCCCGATGACGGCCGGCTCGTACGGCTCCACCTCACCGAACGCGGCCAGGCCGCGCGCGAGCCGGTCGAGGAGGAACGGCGGCGTCTCATGGAACGGGCCACGGCGACGCTCACCGACGAGGAGCGCCGCCACCTGCGGAGTGCGCTCACGAAGATCGTCGACCGGCTGTCCTGAACCCCTCCCGCCGTGGTGCGGCGAGCCTTCCCCGGCGTGTGTCTCGTAAGGTCGACTCGTCACGACGTCACGACAGGGCGGAGCCAGATGAGGCGACCCACGCTGGAGGCGGTGGCGGCGCGGGCCGGCGTGTCGCGTGCGACGGTGTCGCGCGTCGTCAACGGCGCCGAGAACGTCAAGCCGCACCTGCGGACCGCGGTGATGCGCGCCGTCGAGGAGCTCGGCTACATCCCGAACTCCGCGGCCCGCAGCCTGGTCACCCGGCGCACCGACTCCATCGCCCTCGTCGTCTCCGAACCACCGTCACGCGTCTTCTCCGACGACCCGTTCTTCTCCGCCGTCATCCGGGCGGTGAGCCAGGAGCTGGAGGCCGCCGACCGGCAGGTCATCCTCATGCTGGCGTCCTCGGCGGCCGGGCACGCGCGGGTCGAACGCTACGTCGCCGGCGGCCACGTCGACGGGGTGATCATGCTGTCGATGCACGGCGCCGACCCGCTGCCGGCCTCGCTCGGCCGTTCACGGGTGCCGATGGTCTCCCACGGCCGCCCGGTCGCCTCGCTGCCGGTGCCGTACTGCGACTGCGACAACCGCGGAGGCGCCCGCGCCGCCGTCGAACACCTGGTCTCCCGCGGCCGCCGGCGCATCGCCACCATCGCCGGTCCGCCGGACATGACCGCCGCGCAGGACCGGCTCGACGGCTACCGGGAGGCCATCGAGGCCGCCGGCGTACGGCCGGTCGTGGCGACGGGCGACTTCACCCGCGAGTCCGGCGCGACCGCGATGCGGCAGCTGCTGGCCGCCGAACCCGGGATCGACGCGGTGTTCGCCGCCTCGGACCTGATGGCCGTGGGAGCGCTGGGCGCCCTGCGCGCCGCGGGCCGCCGGGTGCCGGACGACGTCGCGGTGGCCGGCTTCGACGACATCACCCTCGCGAGGTTCAGCGAGCCCCCGCTCACCACCGTCCGCCAGCCGGTCGCCGAGGTCGCGGCCTGCATCGTACGGATGCTGCTGAGCGCCGAACCATCGTCCGATCCGGTGATCCTCCCGACGGAGCTCATCGTCCGCGAGTCGGCCTAGCCGGTGCGGGCCGAGCCGGTGTCAGCGGACCAGGCGGCCGAGCAGCGCGGACGCGGCGGTGATGCCGGCCGCGGCGGCGACCACGAGGACGCCGAAGTCCAGGAGCAGGTGGCCCGGCGTGCCGATGAGCAGGTGCCGGAGGGCGTCGACCTCGTAGCTGAGCGGGTTGACGTGGCTGATCACGCGTAGCCACGTCGGCATCAGGTCGACCGGGTACAGGGCGTTGGAGCCGAAGAACAGCGGCATCGTGATCGCCTGCCCGATGCCCATCAGGCGGTCGCGGGACATGGCCAGGCCGGCGATCGTCATGGACAGGCAGGAGAAGAACGCCGTGCCGAGCATCACGATGACGATCACGCCCAGCCAGCGCAGCGGGTTCAGGGTCAGCGTCACGCCCAGGATGGCCGACAGGACGAGGATGGCCACGGCCTGGGTGAGCGCCCGCGTGCCCGCCGCGAACGCCTTGCCGGTGATCAGCGCGGCGCGCGGCGTCGGCGTGACGAGGAGCTTGGCCAGGACGCCGGCGTCGCGGTCCCAGATGATCTGGATGCCGTAGAAGATCGCGATGAACAGCGTCGACTGGGCCAGGATGCCCGGCGCCAGGTAGTCCAGGTAGGGCACCTTCCCGGTCGGGATGGCCCGCAGGCGTGAGAACGTCTCGCCGAAGATCAGCAGCCACAGGGCGGGCTGGATCGCCCGCGTGTACAGCTCGGTGCGGTCGTGGCGGATCTTCTGCAGCTCGACGATGCACATCGCGACCACGCGGGCCGGCAGGAGGCGCCAGGTGGTCCAGGCGGGCGGGACGTCAGCCGAGCCGGCTGGCGGTACGGCGGGTGCGGCGTGCGTCACGGAAGTCTCCTGATTCTTCGAGTTGGTCACCGGTGTAGGCGCGGAACACCTCCTCGAGGGTGGCGCCCGGTTCGAGGCCGGACTTGAGCTCGTCCGGGGTGCCCAGGGCGCGGATCCGGCCGCGGTGCATGAGCGCGATCCGGTTGCAGTACTGGTCGGCCTCGTCCATGTAGTGCGTGGTGACCAGCACGGTCATCCCGGTCGCCCGGCGCACCTCCTGGATGCGCTCCCAGACGCCGTCGCGCGCCACCGGGTCCAGGCCGATCGTCGGCTCGTCGAGGATGAGCAGCCGCGGGGAACTGATCAGCGCCTGGGCGAGCTCCAGCCGGCGGATCATGCCGCCGGAGTAGGTCTGCGCGCGCCGTTCGGCCGCCTCCTCCAGCCCCACGGCGGCCAGCACCTCGCGTACGCGCTCTCTCCGCTCGCCCCGCGGCACGTCGAAGAGGCGGGCGAACAGCTCGACGTTCTCGCGTCCGGTCAGGGAGCCGTCGGCGGACAGCTGCTGCGGCAGGTAGCCGATGGTGCGGCGGACCGCCATCCGATGGCTCGCCACGTCGAGGCCGAAGACCTCGACCATGCCGGCCCCGGCCGGGAGGAGAGTGGTGATCAGCCGGATCGTCGTCGTCTTCCCGGCGCCGTTCGGCCCGAGGAGCCCGAAGATCTCCCCTTCGACGACGTCCAGGTCGATGTCGTCGACCGCCACGGCACTGCCGAACGCGTGCCGCAGTCCTCGGCAGACGACCGCGTACTTCTCGTCACTCATGGGTCCCCCCGTCTCAGGTGGTCGTGCGGGTCGGGGTGTCCTCGGCCGGTCCGGCCTCTTCCTGCAGGCTCGCGAGGAGGCGGCCGAGCGCGGGCAGGGCCGCGGCGATCGCCGTACGGTCCTCCTCCGCCAGCTCGTCGATGCGCGCGCCGATCATCCGGGCCCGGCGGTCACGCCATTCGGCCAGGCGCCGCCGCGCGTCCGGCGTGAGCTCGAGCCGTACGGCCCGCCGGTCGTCCGGATCGGTCTCGCGGCGCAGCATCCCGGCCGCGAGCAACTGGTTGACGAGGGTGCTCACCGAGTTGTCCGCGAGATGCAGCTCCCGCGCGGCGGCGGCGACGCTGATGCCGGGACGGCCGCCGACGACGATCATCAGCTCGACCTGCGCCGGCCGCAGCCGTGGCGGCACCTGCTCCCGCAGCCGCCGCCGTACGAGCCGGCGCATCGCGGTGTTGACGGACATCAGCTCGGCGGCGAGGCGTACCCCCTCATCGGTCACCAAATCAGAATACCTCTTAATAAGAGGTAATTAATAGGTACCTGGTGGCGGGCCCGTACGAAGCCGGTCGTGGACCGGGTCGAGAGGGTCATCGGGGTCCGCGGCTGGACACGCGGGCAGGAGCGCGCGCCGGCGTACCCGTTCCACAAGCTGTTCGACAAGGGCGTGCTGGGCGTGACGGCGGTCCGCCGCCTGACGCGAAGGGGTGACCGTGCCGGCATGCGCGGAGATGGCGGCTAGGGTCCTTTCTCGTGGATGGAAGCAGACTCGCCGAAATGTACGCCTACCCGCGGACCGGCCCCTGGCTGCGGGCGAACATGGTGACCAGCCTGGACGGGGCCGCTTCGTACGAGGGGAAGGTCAGCCCCCTCGGCAGCGAGGTGGACCAGCAGGTGCTCTCCTTCCTTCGGGGGCTCGCCGATGTCGTGATCGTGGGAGCGAACACCATCCGGGTCGAGGGGTACGGGCCGATCCCGCCGCAGGACTCCTGGGGCGACATCCGGAAGGGGCGGCCGCCGGCGCCACCGCTGGCGATCGTGTCCGCGCGGCTGGACCTGGACTTCGACGCGCCCGTGTTCGCCGACGCCTACGTACGGCCGATCCTGATCACGTGCGCGAGCGCGCCCGAAGAACGCCTCAAGGTGGCCGAGCGTCGCGCCGACGTCCTCGTCTGCGGTGACCTCATCGCCGACATCGGTACGGCGCTCGACGCGCTCGCGGAGAGAGGGTTCACCCGGCAGCTGTCCGAAGGCGGTCCCCGGCTGCTCGCCGAGATCGCGGCGGCCGGCCGTCTCGACGAGCTGTGCTTGACACTGAGCCCGCGGATCGTGGCGGGGAACGGACCGCGGATCGCCAACGGGCCGCTCATCGAGGACCTGTCGATGCGGCTCGGCCACGTCTTCGAGGAGGACGGCTTCCTGTTCACCCGGTATGTCCGCGAAGACGCCCACAACGGTTGAGCGCGCACCGGCGAAACGACCCGAAAGGACAGGTCCGTGCCGTTGATCTCCGTGATCACCGCTGTCCATGAACCGGTCGCCGGATACCTGCGCGAGGCCGCGGACAGCGTCGCCGCGCAGCGTCTGCCCGCCGGCTGGGAGCTGGAGTGGCTCGTCCAGGAGGACGGGGACCGGCCCGCCGCGCGGGACCTCGCGGCCGGAGCGCGCTACGAGGCGAACGGCGCCCGGCTGGGGACCGCGACGACACGCAACATCGCGCTCAGCCGGGCACGCGGGCGGCTCGTCGCGGTACTCGACTACGACGACGTTCTCCTCCCCGACGGGCTGGCCACGCTCATCCAGGACTTCGACCGCCATCCCGGGATCGGCTGGGCGGTCGGCCAGGCCGACGACCTGATCGACGGCGAACGCGTGCCGTTCGAACTGCGGTATCCGTGCGGCGTCGTACCGGCCGGGCAGGTCGGCCGGCTGTACGAGCGGACCGGCCTGTGTCAGGTCGCGTGCGCCGGTCTGGTCATGCCGACCGACGTCGTACGGGCCTTCGGCGGCTGGGGAGCCATACCGCGGGCCCAGGACGTGGCCCTGCTGATCGCCCTCAGCGAGGTCTACGACGGATACCAGGACCCCGCGGTCACGTGGCTTTACCGCAAGCATCCCGGGCAGACCACGCACCCGGCGAAGGTCGACGTCTGGGGGAAACAGCAGGACCGGTTCATCCGGCAGCGGCTCGACGCCGTACGTTCGGGAGCGCTGGCCGGACCCGGCCGGGGCTTCTCAGCGGTCAGGCAGCGTGTTGAGCGCCTGTGACCTCCGTTCCAGGAGTTCGGCGTAGGTACCGTCGCGTTCGGCCCAGCGGTGCATGAGCACGCCCTGGACGAGGATCTCGTGGGCCGTCGGCTCCGTCGCCAGCAGTTCCATGACCTCGTCGAGGTACGCGTCGAGCGGCAGAGCCGCCGGGTTGACCTTCTCCTGTCCCGCGGTGGCGACGGCGGGCGGCACGAGCTCGGCCACCTCGACGCCCGTCCCCGCGAGCTGCGCCCGGAGCGATTCCGTGTAGGCGTGCACGCCGGCCTTCGAGGCGCCGTACGCGGGCATGAGCGGGAACGGGAGGAAGGCGATTCCCGAGCTCACCGTGAGGATGGTTCCGGCGCCACGGGCGATGAGGTGCGGAGTGAAGGCGTCGATGACACGGATGGTGCCCAGAAGGTTCGTGGCGATCGTCGTCTCGGTCGCGGCGATGTGCGCGGGGTCGCGCAGGTCTTCGGTGAGCATGACGCCGGACATGGTGACGACGACGTCGAGGGCGGGATGCGCGTCGAGCACGTCGTCGCGGGCGCGGAGGATCGAGTCCGGATCGGTGACGTCGATCTGGACGGTCTCCAGCCCGTCCTGCGGCTCAGGACTCCGTCCTCCGACGATGACCGTGCTGCCGGCATCCACGAATCGCCGCGCGAGTCCACGCCCGATTCCCGAGGTGCCGCCGACGATGAGGACCGTGCGGTCGGTGATCTCCACCATGGCCTCCTTATGGCTCTTGGGTCGGTGAGCAGGTTCTCTCGGGTGTCCGGAGGCGGGAAGGTCCCTGCTGGTCCGGGGAGTGACAGGACCCCCTGTCCGGAGAGAACGCCGGGCTAGCGTGGAGTTGATGAACCACGACGAGGAGACGAATCGGCTGGGCGCGTACCTTCGCGCCCGGCGTGGCCTGGTCACCCCGGAGCAGGCCGGTATTCCGGCCGGGCCGAACCGCCGCGTCGCCGGCCTCCGGCGCGAGGAGGTGGCCATGCTGGCGGGGATCAGCGCCGACTACTACCTGCGGCTGGAGCGCGGGCGCGACAGGAACCCGTCCGCGCAGGTGCTCGCGGCGCTCGCGCGTGTCCTCCACCTCGACGACGTCGAACATCAGTACCTGCTCGAGCTCGCCGAGCCGTCACGCCGTGCGCGCTCCCGCAAGCGGGCCGAGCGTGTGCCCGCCCGGTTGCATCACCTGCTCGCCGCCCTTGAGGTGCCGGCGTTCGTCGAGGGCCGGGCGTTCGACGTGCTCGCGTCGAACCCGCTCGCGCTCGCCTTCTCTCCCCGGCTGCGACCGGGCGAGAACCGGTTGCGGTCCCTGATGCTCGATCCCGAGGAACGTGAGTTCCATGCCGACTGGGACGCGGCCACCGCGGAGTTCGTCGGATCGTTCCGCGGGTCCATCGGCGGGGACACCGACGACGCGCGCACTGTCGAGCTCGTCGGGGAACTGTCCCTGGCCAGCGCACGGTTCCGTACGCTCTGGGCGCGCCACGACGTCCGCCGGCTCGAGGGCGGCACGACCGTCGTGAATCACCCCGTCGTCGGCAGGCTGCACCTCCACCGCGACAAGCTCCCCGTCGACGGCCTGACCCTCGTGTTGTACTACGCCGACGTGGGCAGCGACAGCGCCGAGAAGCTACGAGTGCTGGCGTCGCTGGCCACGACCACCGCGAACGACGAGGCGGACAGTCGGGTTATCCACAGCCCCCTGGACGGCCTTCCGCCGGCGGACGAGGGGGCTGGACAATGAAAGTGGGCTGGAGCCCCCCGGGCGGGTGGGGCACACCACGGGCGGCTCGGCCTCAGACGGCGTTGTGGCGAATGACGGCCGGCGGGCGCCAGCCCAGGATGCTTTCCACCATTCGTACGGCCGGCACGATTTCGGCGACGTCGTGGACCCGGACGATTCTCGCGCCCTGGAGAACGCACACCGACACGGTCGCGATGGTGCCCACCAGCCGTTCATTCTGCGGCAGGTCGAGGGTCTCGCCGATGAAGTCCTTGTTGGACACCGCGACGAGCGTCGGATAACCGATCCCGGTGATTTCCGGCAGGCGGCGGGTCAGTTCCAGCGAGTGGTGGGTGTTCTTGTTCAGGTCGTGGCCGGGGTCGAGGATGATGCGTTCCGGCGGCAGGCCGCGGCTGATCGCCGCGTCCGCCCGGTCGCGCAGGAAGGCCGCGACCTCCCCGGCGACGTCCTCGTACGTGGGGCGGGGAAACGGCGTACGCGGCGCGGCGAGGCTGTGCGTGATGATCAGGTTGGCGTCCGCCTCCGCGACGACGTCCGCCAAGGTCAGGTCGTGCAGGCCGGTCACATTGTTGATCACATCGGCGCCGGCGGCGAGGACCACCCGGGCGACCTCGGGCCGGTAGGTCTCGACGGAGATCACCGCGTCGGTCCGCTCCCGCGCCGCCTCCACGACCGGGACGACACGATCGATCTCCTCGCGCACGGTCACCTCGGGACCCGGCGCGAACGGAACGCCCCCGATGTCGATCCAGTCCGCCCCGTTCGCGATCGCGTTCTCCACCGCCTCGACGGCCTTGGAGAGCTCGAAGGTGCGCCCACGATCGTGGAAGGAATCCGGCGTCCGATTGATAATCGCCATGACCGCGACCTGGCGCGAGAAATCGAACGCCCGGCGTCCGATGGTCCGCCGCGGACTGATGAAGTCAGGACAGAAAATCTGAGAATTCGCTTCCATGCGCCCGACCTAGACGAAGAGGGGTATGACATACCGGCCGTGCCAGCATAACGGCAGCTCAGCGAGCCATCGGCCGAGCTGATCCGCGGCCGTCAGGACGGCCGGCGACGTACGTGCGTGACGAGTCTCAACAGGCCGAAGAACACCAGGGCCCCCACCACCACGACGGTCATCGCGACGGCGCGCTCGGAGAACGTCTTGGACTTGACGAGCACCGCCCCGGAGCCGATCAGGAACCCGAGCAGTGTCACGAAGAGCCCGAGCACCTCGACCATCTTCAGCAGACCTTCGGAGACCAGCTCCTGGGCGAACGAGACCCGCTGTGCCAGCCGCTGCGACGCCTCGTCGATCTTCTCTTCGAGAGCCGCGGACGCCTGGTCGATCCGCTCGTCCACCCGGGCGGCCATCTCGTCACCGAGCCGGGCGGCCTCCTCGGCCGCCCCCCGGCGCATGTCCCGCGTGTGGATGATCGTCCGCCGCTCCTGCGCGTACTGCTCGTGCACCAGCATGTTGCCGACGCCGAACCGGTCGATCGCCAGATCGATCTCCGTGAGCGCCTCGTCGTACCTGCCCAGCCGTCGCAGGGCGGCGGCGCGCCGGTAGTGGATGTTCGCGTCGTCATCGCCGCGCGCCATCATCTCGTCGGAGAGGCGCAGCAGCATGTCCGGCTGTTCGTCGAGATGATCGGCGAACCAGATGGCGGTCAGGGCCACCTGACGGCTCTTGCGGTCCGCGTCCGGTGCCTGGACCGCCCTGTCGTACAGGTCGAGCCCGTTCAGCGCCCGCGAGCCGAGCCCGCCGAAGGCGGCGAAACTCCGGATCAGGGCATCGTCGTGGAACTCGGTCAGCCACTCGTTGCAGCGCGCCAGGATCTCCCGGAACCGGTAGTCGAACCGCAGCCGCTGACCGTGCACGTACGCCAGGACGAGCCGCTGCGTCCGCGAACCGGTGACGCCGCGGGCCGCACCCCACTCCAGATCCCCGGGGTACCGCTGCTCCCCCACGCGAGCCATCCAGGCGAGATCCGTGGCGGCCCGCCGGATCTCCGGAACGTCGAGCCCGTACCGCTCCACGTACCGAGCCAGCTCCGCGATCCAGTCGAGCCCGTCGGACGAGGTACGCGACGCGAGCCGATCGACCAGCACGGCGGCCCGCTCGTCCACCGGCACGAGCCGCATACGCTCATCGAGACCGTCTTCTCCCGGTAGCGGCGGAGCACCGTCCACGGATCGCCCCTGCGCGGGGACGGCACCTTGCTCCATGATCCTCCTCGCCACCACCGAACACGGGACCCGCGCCCGGCTCTGCCCGACCGGCAGTCTAGATCCCAGGAGCCGAGAATGATCAACAGCGCGGTACGGTGCGCTCACCATGCGGCTCTGCGGCAGCACGTGATCAGCTCGTTCCGACAACGACCAGCCTTGATGGCCGGCCCCTGAGCCCGCTATCGGGACGCCATAAAACCGATTTCAGTCGGACGCTTATTCGACTAACGAACCGGGAGGAGCAACTGGCCGGTCCAGAAGCCTTTGATTTGCGACAATGAACCCCGCTTATCCTTCGAAGGCGCTGGCCAGTGGGTAAACATGCCGTCACTGACCGCATCTGGACTGGGCAGGGCGACAAGTTCGCGGGCCGTACATCGAGGGAGCGGTATACGGGGTCGACGACTTGGCGCGGGCGCAGAAGAGAGATGCATTGACGAACGCACAGAACAGCAACACCCAGTTACGTAACGAGTGTATAACGGCCACAGCAAGTCCATTGTATTCCATTACTCCGAGATGTTCTTATTCGAGGGCAATGCCCATATGGGGCGGCTAGGGGGGCGGCTCGGCGCTCGTGATGGGCGCCCGATAGAAGGGGTAGTCACATGTCACATCGGTTAAAGTCCCTTGGCGCCAAGCTTGCAGGTGTCGCTTCGCTGGCCGTGGCGGTTCCGCTCGTCGCGGCCGTCCCGGCTCACGCCGACACGTCATGCGGGTCGGGCCTGTTCTGTATATGGGTCAACGAGCAGTATGGCGGCACGGCCTATAGGCCCGTAGGGAATGACCCTCAATGGTCGGACACAAGCAACCCCGCCTATGCCGTGTGGGATGCGGACTCGTCCTGGAAGAACCGCTATCAGTCATGGTATTGGGCATGCGTCTACGACCTAAAGGGCTACCAAAACGTTACTGTCTGGGTGAGCCAGGGCCAGAGCATCCCGGCAGTGCCCTCGAACATGTGGGCCAACCGCGGGGCAAGCAACCAAGGTCTGTACTCGGGTGACACGTGCTGAAACGCCGATTCTCGAGGAGCGTCAGCGCCGTGGTCTCTGTGACCACGGCGCTGGCCGCCGCCGCGGCGGCAGCCGGCTGTGGCGCCGATCACGACCAGGCCGCGAACCATGGTGCCGGAGCGAACACCGCTTGGGCGCTTCCCGCCAAGCCCGATCCTGGCGTACGAGAAGCCATGAACGGCCTATTCAACGGTGAGAGCGTGCGCGCAGCAGCCCAATACGAGTACATCTACCGGTGTATGGCCACTCACGGGTTCCACTACATCAAACCCCCGGTCGGCTCCAAGGACGTCAATCCCACAATGCCTGACCAGCAGGGCTATGGGATTTCGGTCGCCGAAGCGCGAAGCCACGGATACGGCAGCAAAGGCCACTCGGACAATGCCCGGACTGAGATCGATCAGACCGCAGGGTTGTCAGCCGCACAGAAGCAAGCATGGGGACTAGCATTCTTCGGCAGAGAAAACGGCCCGACCGTCCGCGTGAACCTTCCGGGCGGTGGGCAGATCGAGGAGAACGCCGAAGGCTGTCTAGCGGAAGCCCGCATCAAGATCTATGGATCCCTAGAACAACAGATGCGGCTACAAAACCTAGCAGGCAACCTACCCATTATGGCTCGGCAGCGAGCGGACGCGGATCCGACCATGAAGAAGCTCAATTCCACATGGTCGGCCTGCATGACGGGGAAGGGCTATAAGGGACTAGCGGCACCGAAGGATGCCAGAGCAAAGGCGAGCGAATTTCATCAGAACATTCCAGAAGCCGAGGCAAGTCAGCAGGAGATCCAACTGGCCGTCGCTGACGCGAGCTGCGAATCGGCCGCCCGCTACGCTCCACAGCGACACCTACTTGAGGATCGCTACTATACGGCAGGCCTACACTATTTCGATGGCGAGATAGCCGCACTTCGCGAGCTGAACGAAGAAAGCTTGAAGCGAGCTCGTCAAATCCTTCAGAATGGTTGATCGTAATTAAGACTTATGATAGGCGGGGGCGCAGCCTGTTCCGTGTTGGCATGGCCTGCTGTGCCGCTATCACCGTCAGCGGTGTGACCTGGGGTCTGGCCGCGAAGGCCCGGACCCCGGACCAACTGGCAAGTAGAGCGAAGCCTCCACCGCCGTCACGTATCACCGTCGCGGTCAGATGGGAGCGGCTAACGCGTTCGGTACATGTTCAATGCACTACGGAGGCGACGAGTCGTGTTTCTATACCGATACCTCCCTCGGCAGAGAATATTGTTACCGGCATCCCCACGAAAAGGGGAAACAGCATCGCCGAAGGAAAGCCCGTTCTGGAGATCGCCAGTAGGCCTGTCATCGTCGTCCAAGGCGTTTTGCCCGCATTCCGAGATCTTCAGCCCGGACTAACAGGGCCGGACGTCAAGCAGTTTCAGCGCGCTCTCGCACGTTTGGGGCTGCTCGAATCAGGGCAGGTCACGGGGGTATTCGATAAAAAGACCAGCCTAACAGTGGACGATTTCTACAAATATGCCGGATATCCACCACCTAGCCAGTCACAGGGAATCCGCCAGCCAGACACGGCGTCGACGGATACTCCTCGCGCTGTCACCGTCCCACGCCAGGAAATACTGGTGGTCCATCACCTGCCGGCGCGCCTGGGTGTTCTGAAGGCAAAGCTAGGCTCTAAGCTGCACGCCGGCGACGCCGTTGTGGAGAGCGGGCGACTGAGGCTTCGCTGCCCGATAGTCGCCGACGGGGACGTCAAGTTAAGGGCCGGTGAACCGGCTACCGCGGCTTCTCCCCAGGGTAAGTCGTTTCGAGCCGAGGTCGACAGCGTTCGTAAATCCACACAAAGCGACACCCAAAAGCCTGCGGACCAGTCGCCCAGCCAGGTGAGCGATAAGGAGCCGTCGAGCTCGCCTATTGTTTACCTTCACACGGCGAACGAACTCAAGCAATCTGGCACCTATCAGGCCGATATTGTCGTCGAACAAGCCGAACATACTGGCGCGGTAGTACCGGCGTCGGCACTATGGGAGCGTCCTGGCGGTCACACGGTCGTCATCGTGAGGCGTGGAGATCAGGAACACGATGTGACCGTTGAGACTGGAATGGAGATCGATGGAGAAGTCGAGATTACAAGCGGAGACCTTAGAGAAGGAGATCACGTCGTGGTCTCCGATGCTAATACCGGAACCAACTCGCCGTGACTTCGAACGCGCATCAAATGCCTGTCATTGAAACAGTCGGCCTTTCTCGGACATATGACTCTCCTGCGGGCCCCGTCCCTGCATTGATAGACGCAACGCTTTGTGTGCATGCCGGAGAGATGGTTTCGCTGATCGGTCCATCTGGATCCGGTAAGTCAACCTTGATGAACTTGCTCGGCCTTCTTGATCGTCCAACGTCTGGCCGTTATCGCCTAAATGATCAGGATACCGCTTCTCTCGGTGAGAAGGAACGCACGCGGGTCCGGTCACATACCATCGGCTTCGTGTTCCAGGCGTTTCATTTGATCGGCCATAAGAATGTGACCGCGAATGTGGCCCTGCCTCTCATGTACGTCCGCCACAAAAGAAGCGCACGTCGGCCGCTGTCCGAAGAGGCGCTCTCCCGCGTGGGGCTCAGCCATCGTCTGCAAGCGATGCCCCACACGCTGTCCGGCGGAGAAAAACAGCGTGTGGCAATAGCCCGGGCCACCGTTCACCGGCCAGCGTTACTGCTGTGCGACGAACCTACTGGAAATCTAGATACCGTTACCTCGAACACAGTAATGGGAATACTTGCCGACCTGGCTAAAGACGGCCTGGCGATCGTCGTCGTCACCCACGACCACGCGGTAGCAGAACTCACCGATCGGACTCTCGTCGTCAGAGACGGAAAGCTAAGCGATCATGTCTCGACATGAGGGATTGCGGGATCTGATCACAGAGGCGGCAGAAGCCGTGCTCGGTCGCCGCGCCCGGAGCCTGCTCACCATGCTCGGTGTAAGCCTTGGCATAATCGCACTCGTCGCCACCATTGGTCTGGTTGGAACGGCTGCGGCTCAGGTTTCTGCGCGATTCGACGCGTTGAAGGCGACATCGGTCTCTGTAGAGGGCTTTACTCCCGCGCCGTCGACGCCGACCTCCGCTCTTCGACCTCCAGCTGTATCCGATGAGGCAGTGCAGCGTGCCGCCATGCTTCATGGCGTGATCGCGGCTGGGGTCGTCTCCACAACCAGTTCCAAATCTCCCCTTGTCAGCAAGTTCGGCCACCGGGGTACTGCCGTAGCCGTCGAGACGCCGGTTATGGCCGCCTCAGTGTCCGCGCTCGATGCCCTGCGCGTGCATGCACTATCCGGCCGCTTGTACGATGCGGGACATGAGAGGCGACACGAAAAGGTCGCTCTTCTCGGGTCAGTCGCCGCACGCGATCTCGGCGTAGATCTTGCTGATGGCAATACGGTTATCACCATCGCCGGTAACCGCTACCTGCTGCTCGGCATCGTAACCACGCCGGAATTCGACTCACAGGCGCCGTTGGCCGCAATCGTTCCTCAATGGGTAGCACGCGACCCAAGAACAAATATTTCCTTCGACAGCTCAAAAGTTGTAATTCGCACTCGGCAAGGCGCCGCACAACAGGTTGGAACCGAAGCAAAGGTTGCGCTTCATCCAGAGGATCCAGACAGCCTCCTCGCCGAAGTCCCACCAGATCCCAAGAAGCTCCGAGCGGACGTCGAGACGGACACTCGCAATCTTTTTCTCCTGTTGGCTGCCGTGTCATTGGTAATCGGTGCAATCGGGATCGGCAACACGACACTGGTATCAGTCATCGAACGTAGGCATGAGATTGGGTTGCGACGTGCGATTGGGGCGTCACGCCGAGCCATTCTTGGTCAATTTCTCCTCGAGAGTAGCCTGCTGGGCCTACTCGGCGGCATCGGCGGCACCATAGTCGGGGTGGATCTTACTGTCGTCGTATCACTCGCAAAGAGCTGGACCGCGGCGATTCCCGTATGGCTGGTCGCAGCTGGACCTGTCACCGGTATCTTGGTGGGTCTCCTCGCCGGCATCTATCCAGCCGCAAAGGCCGCTCGTGTTGAGCCGATCGCAGCGCTCGCATCGTAGAACTTCTTCGCTGCATCAACCCCACAACCATCCCGGGCTGATAGGCGAAAAAAGATGGTCCCCTGCCCTGGGATGAATTCCGGGTCGCCGTTCGCCATCCAGCACGGGTGCCATGAGATTGGGCTCGGTGGCGCCCGAAACAGCGACGGTGGTCGGTGACGGCCCAGGAGCGTTCAAATGGGCGGCGATTACGAGGTCTCGTACCGCCCACACGGCATCCAGCCGTGGTCCTGGGTGATCCAGCAGTTCAATCATCAGTTGCAACTGAGCTGCCGGGACGCCCGGACGAACTCCTCGTTGGTACGCGCCAGATGCCGGGCGAAGAGTCTCGTCATCGGCGAACACCGCGCCGCCGTACCCGTCTCGACCGCCGAACAGGCACCGCATGTAGTCGTTGAGCACGTGACCCACCACGTCGTGCACGTCCCAGCCAGGGCGAAGCGTCCGCATGTAAGTTTTCCTTTGGCCGGGCACCGCCCGGTCGACCGCAGCCGCGTGGGGGACACTGTCGCCAGAGGTTGACCGCCTCGATGGTTCACGCACGTGGTCAGGTCGAGATGCATCACCGCCGTCCGGAGCCGAGGCGCTAACGGCAGTGACCGCAACGAAGGCAGGCGCCGCCGGATGATCACGGCTTCGTGCGCACCGCGGTCGACGTCGGCCCGAGGCTTGATCGCCTGGACCGTGATCGAGCTGATGAGGATGCGTCGGGTGGCAAGCCTTAGCCTCGGGCACCCATCAGCTGCGGCCGAGGCCGCGGCGTCCGAGTACGGGTTAGGCTTGATCCGACACTGGCAGGGCGGGCACCAAGATCCGGAACACCGAACGCGCGTTAGTAGGGCGCGGAGGGTGGGCAGCCTCCGCTAGGCTCTACCAGCGACAAGCCCTCGTAGCTCAGGGGATAGAGCAACGGTTTCCTAAACCGTGTGCCGCAGGTTCGAATCCTGCCGGGGGCACCCCTTCCACACAGCCATCCCCCGTGCCTGACCAGGATCGGCACTAGTTGGGCTCGGGGTGTTCGTGTGCGAGCTGGTGCCCGTCGATGCCAGCGGACGCCGCTGTGCCTGGGTACAGCGTGGGTACGTTGCCAGCGGCCGGCGTCTGGTGCCCTGCGACCGCGCACCCAGTGACGCCTGGCTCGGGTGCCACCAACGAAACGGATGCCACAGCTCAAGCCGGCAGCGATTGCGATGCCACCTGGCCAGATGGTGCCATGCGGGCAAATTCGCTGCGCCAGAGACTGACAGCAAACCACAGCGCTGTGACAATACTGGATGTGGAATCATCTGCCGAGGGTCAAAAAACGGTACCTCAGATTCGTCACCTGAAGTCCGGGGACACGGAGCTCCTAAGGGATGTCGTGGCTCTGGCGGATCGCTGCAGCAAGACGCTCGGGTTTCTCACACCTCCCGTCTTCGAACAGGCGGCGGATCAAGGGACGCTTGCAGTCGCGCTAATCGAGGGCAGGCTCGCCGGATATACCCTCTACTCACTTCCGAGGCAGGTCGTACGGCTGAAACATTTGTGTGTCGCGCCCGAATTTCGAGGTCATGGACTTGCGAGCGCCTTGGTCTCCGAAATCAGCGAAAGGCGAAAAGACCGCTTCGGCATCGTACTTCGTTGTCGGAGCGACTATAAAGAGAACGCCATTTGGCCTCATCTCGGATTCGAAAGAATGGGAGAGATTCCCGGTCGCAGCAAAAAGAGATTGCCTCTAACTGTCTGGCGACTCGATCATGGCCATCCCGACTTGTTCTCAGCTACTGACTCGACGGCGGTTCTCAAGGTAGCTATTGATCTTAACGTTTTCCTAGACCTTGAAGTCAGACTTTCACAAGCAGGACTAGCTACCTCACAGGTACTCAATCAGGATTGGCTCGCTGGGCAGCTCGAGCTGGTGGTTACATCTGAGCTTCTCCATGAGATCGACCGACTTCCTGACGGCCAATCCAAGGAACACCAGAGCAAAATTGCGCGACGTTACCCGGTAGTGCAGGGTAGAGCGGAAACCGTTCACGAGCTATCTCAACAGATAACCGACCATGTAAAGAGTCATCATGGCGTCGACCTATCCTTGAGTCATAGCGATAAATCAGATGTGCGGCATGTTGCCCAAGCTTCGGCGGCCGGCATCTCGGTATTTGCAACGCGAGATGAACGCCTCCTGAGCTGGGCCGCTACGGCAGTCGATGTTTGCGGTGTGCGTGCTCTGCATCCATCAGACGTTATCCTCCATGTAGACGAGCTCACCAGAACTCAGGCATATCAGCCAGCCGAGCTGCAGAGAACTGAGTACAAGCTAACGCGTACCCGAGCCGGCTCCGAGGGGCTCCTTACCACATTCTTGCAATCTGAGAGCGGAGAGCGACGCGCTGATTTCCTGAAGCGGGTACGCCAGTTCTCGGTCGAGGCGCAACAGTGGGACCGCCTGCTATTGCAGGACCCCTCTGGTAGCTCAATTGCGTTCTACATCACCGGGAATCGCAAGCCAGAACTGTCAGTTCCTATATTTCGCGTGCGATCTAGCAAGATCGATGACACTGTCGCCCGGCAGACGCTCTTTGTCATGCGCCAACACGCCCGGTCGCTCAAGGTGCCGATTATTCGAATAACTGATCAATATTTGTCTAAGCCCGTCTCCACGGCCATACAAGACGAAGGATTCATCCGGCACGATGATTCATGGATTGGACTTTGCATCGACAGATGTGCCGATGCGGCAGCGGTCGAGCAGCTTACAACCAGTGTCGCTGACTCAATTGACCTCCGCTTGCCGGCACTCAGGCCGCGCCTTTCACCCGTCGTTGCCGCCGGACTGGAGCGAGCGCTCTGGCCAGCAAAGATTCTTGATTCCGAACTTCCCACATTTGTGGTGCCGATCCGCCCTGAATGGTCAGCAGAGCTTTTCGACGTTCCGCAGACTCTTACACCCCGACCTAACAGGCTCGGTATCAGCCGAGAGCACGTGTATTACCGTAGCGCGCGCCGGCAGATTGAGCACGCGCCCGCCAGGCTGTTGTGGTACGTAACCGAGACTGGCAACGGTGGACTTGGGGCAATTATCGCCTGCTCACGCCTTGAAGAAGTAGTG
Source organism: Actinoallomurus sp. CA-142502 (assembly GCF_050936355.1). Lineage (NCBI taxonomy): Bacteria > Bacillati > Actinomycetota > Actinomycetes > Streptosporangiales > Thermomonosporaceae > Actinoallomurus > Actinoallomurus sp. CA-142502. Next base: position 2,312,539 of record NZ_JBNJMY010000001.1, on the reverse strand, counting down.
ATAGATGGGCCTGCGACTCTATATGCACGCTTCCGCCACCTAGGGGTATGGCGCCGCCATGACATACAACAGTCCGCTCACCAAGGCAAAGCATTAGCGCTCAGGTTTGTCGATACAGAACTATTTCCTAGGCATATTCCACTTGGGAGATTCCGCCGCATGGCCGACCGGATTGGCCATAGACTCGTACTACGATCACCTCAGAAGATACCCTCAGAGCTGTTCGAGGCCGTGTACCAGGAGGGCTGGAACCAACGATGAGCGAACACGAGCGGGCACTACTCCTATCGCTACATCCTCGCTTTGCTGAATCTATCCTACGAGGAACTAAGTCAGTAGAAATTAGACGTAAGCGGCCATCAGCAAAGCCGGGAACACTAGTGATAATTTATGCCACGATTCCCACAGGTGCAGTTATCGGTACTGCGCGAGTGGTTGACACACATACTGGCGACCCCTGCGAAGTTTGGTCACAGCATCACGCTGATATAGACCTCTCCCGCGAGGAATTTTATGGTTACTTGTCGGGGGCATCCAAGGCGTCTGCCCTTGTCCTGTCTGACGTGGAACGTCTTGAGCGTCCGGTTTCACTAGCCGAATTGAGGGCGACCGTACCATTCCACCCACCCCAAGGATACCGGTATCTGACGCCTGACACGCTTCGGCAGATTCTTAATGGTTCACCTGAGGCGCCGAATATTCTTGCCCGCATGTCCGCGTCAGGTCGCACTGCAGGAGTGAGTGACGCGTACCTGATTTCGGAAAGTGACGTACACAGCAAAACCCCTATCCGACCAGCATGGTTGCTGGACAAATAGGGGTTAGCGACGTGCTGCTGGTGCGGCTGGCCTAAGCAGGTGCAGCGTAGCTGCGCTCAGGAAACCCCTTCCAGATCAGAGTCCTGGCCGAGAACCCGGTCAATCTTCGTGAACCACGTCTCATCGAAGCCGTCGAGGACCTTGGAGTAGATCCGCTGGAGGACTTCAACGCTGTGGCCGGCCCACTCGGCTACCTGCTTCGGCGGTACGCCAGCGTATAGCCGTACGGAGATACCCGCGTGGCGGAGGTCGTACGGCGTTGAAAGCAAGGGTGTGGGTTGGGCGACAGGTGGCATTCCCAGCGCGCGGGCGCGCTTCCAGACACGGGAGTACGTCGACGGGTGGATCGGGTTGTTGTTGACGCTGCGGAACAAGTGGCCGTCTGGCCCGACGCCGTATCGCTCGACGTGGCCGCGGAGCAGACGCACGAGTTCTGGCGGGATGGGCACGAGACGGGTTGCCTTGCGGGATCGATGCTTGAGACCGCGGTCGTCGTGGACGTCGCCACTATCAGTCCATGCGCGGCCGGCGGCGGGTTTCGTCTTGGCCAAGATGAGTCGCCCCCATCCCTCGTCAGGTAGTACACAGTGCTCGCGTCGGAGTCCAACAGCCTCTTCGGGCCTCATCATGGCGTAGAAGAGGCAGCCGAAAAAAGCGAGGAAACGGGGCCCTTGGTGGCGCCCGAGGTAGCTGACGGCGGCAAGCATCTCCATGACTTGCTCTGTGCTGCCAACGCTGCGGGGGTCGACCTCGTGGTCTACCTCCATGTCGCTGGGGCGCTCCCAGTTGAGTTTCGGGTCATCGAGGGGGTTGGCCGTCAGTCGTTCCTCGCTGACGGCGTACTTGAGCACGTTGTAGAAGACCTGTCGGCGCCGGGCGAGATAGTTGGCGGCGGCTTGTTTGCCATCCAGGCGTAGCGCGCAGGCATCCAGGACGTTGCGCACGTTCTTAAGGTCGGCGAGTGCGGTGAGAGGGGGTGATTCCGCCTCCGCCCACTTGAGTGCCTTCTCGACGTCCGCTGGTCGCGGGGTGTCGCGGTCGCGCTTGTTAAACGCCCAGCGAAAGACCGCGTTGCGAACGACTTTTTCCTCCGGGCGTCCGCTTCCCGACTGTGGTAGCAGAGCGCACGTGATGGTGACGAGCGTTTCTGCGACGGAAACGCGAGCGGTGGCAGCCAAGCGTGTCCACTTATAGTCGACATACTCGGTTGCGTGCTGATACCAGGTTGCGCTTTTGGCTTCCTGCTCTCGCTCCCGGAGTTTGGAGAGTGGTAGGCCGCTCTCCACGTCGAACGCTTCGCCTTTCCGTGCGGCTTGTGTGAGTTCCGCCTTGAAACTCTCCGCCAGCGCGGAGGTTGCGAAGTACGCGTCATGCGCCCTACCTCCGGCCGTCCAACGCACGTTATACGGCCGTCGTCCCGCTCTTGGGTGGACACGAGTCTTGCGCAACCGGACATCGTACGTGAGGCTCACGCGACCTCCTCTAGTGAGTCAAGCCACTTTTCGTAGCTGACTCGATTGATGCGGAGTTCCCCGTTGGGAAGTCGCTTGCACTTCGGCGCGCGACCCAATTCGCGCCACCGCTGCCACGTGCGGCGCGGGATATCGAGGTCATCGAGAATGTCTTTGACGGTCAGCCACTCACGGCTTTTTCGAGCAGCAGCCACAGTCAGCCCTTCGTGATCGGTTGGCACAGGCAGATATCCGGCGTCGTGCTTGGTGGCTTATGCGCCGGGCTGGTGAATGCGTGGGTGGGTGACGTAGGTCGGGGATGGGGGGCGCCCTGGCCCGTTGCGGGGCGGTTCGGCTTGGCGGCGGATCCAACCGTGTTGCTCCAGCAGATCTAGCGGGGGTTCGAGTGAGCCGACTCTTTTGAATCGGCTTCGGGGTAGCACGGTGAACAGTTCCCGGACGGTGAATCGTTCGGGCTGGTTGTTTTCCAGCCAGGTGAGTACGGTGCGGGCGTTGTCGACGTCGGGGTCTGCGCCCATGGCGTCGAATGCGGCGAGGGCGTGGGCGATGTAGTACTCGCCGATTCGGGTGGCGTTGCGCATGGTGTCGACGTCGATTGGGCGGCGCCATCCGTCTTGCACGTGGGCGGCGAGGTGGAGGAGGGCGGCGATGCGGGCGACGGTGCCGTCGTATTTGCTGGCCCAGTCGGCGATGTGCGCGAGATCTCCGGAGTTCGGCCGTAGGCGCGGTTCGGTGCGGCGGCGCTGGTCGGTGAACACGGCGTCGGCTTCTGGGGAGAGGGTGAGCCGGGCGGGGTCTTCCCATCCGTACATGACGGTCACGAGTTCTTGCAGGTTCGCGTCGTATCGGCTCGTCACCTGCGGTGGCATTGGTGCGGGTTTGGTCTCGCGGTATCCGATGTTGTTGGGCGGGAGCGCGTACAGGATGCGGCCGAGTAGTCCTTTGCCGCGAAAGCCGGGACCGCCGGCGATTTCGGTGATGACGTCGGGTTGTACGGCCAGGCCGAGCGTGAGAGCGGCGTGCTCGACGTACTCGGTGGGACGTCCGTGCCGGTCGACGATGAGGGTGTCGCCGGCGTGGCCTTTGAGGAACAAGTCCAGGTTGGCGACGCCGCTGTAGCGGCCGGCCAGGGTCGCGAAGATGCCGCCTTCGGCGGACAGCACGGCCAGGCGCCCGCCCTGTTCGGCGAGCAGGGTGGCGGCTTTCTCGGGGGTGATGTCGTCGGCGATCAGCCGCGGTTTGACGGGTACCTGGATCGCGTCAACGGCGAGGGCGGCGGAGGTGGCTTCGGCGAGCGCGTCGGGGCTTCCGCCGCTGCGGGCTGCGGCGGCGGTGTGTGCTGCACGTTCGGCGGTCTCGACGGCGATTCTGCGGGTTTGCTCGGCTTCGATGATCTGTGGCTTCACCTGCTCGGTAAGGGCGGTCTGTGCGGCTAGGAGGGGAGCGATCATCGCCCGGAACACTGGGGATTTGCGGGAGCCGGGCGGCATCGCGACGACGGTGAAGATGTTCACCGGTTCTATCCAGGCGTCCCACACGTTGACGATCGCGCGCCCGCCGGCCGCGGTGGACAGCGCGGCGAGCGCGATGGATCCCGCTAGGTCAAGCGGGGTCTGGGTGAATTCGGCGACCGCGGTCACCTGGTCGGCTACCCAGCCGGGGAGCGCGTCGGCGGGGAAGGTGGGCAAGGTGGCGCGGGTCGCGAGCGGTACCGGCTCTTCCCACAGCGGCGCGTCGTGGTGGGCGTTCAGGGCGGCGTCGGCGCCCATAGCGTTAAGGATCTGGTCAGCGTCGGTCATGCCGCGGCCCGTGGCTTGTGCGCGCCCGAGCGCAGGCCGCTGCGGATCGTGGCGTCGCACTCGCGCGGCGACAACCCGATCTGTCGGCCGGCGGTGAAGAGGCAGTCGTAGACGAGGGTGTCGGGCAGGCGCCCGCCGGCGGCGAGTTGCCCGAGCGCGAACGCGGCTTGGTTGAGTGTGTGGTTGCGGTTGCCGGGGACGGCGTCGAGGACGTGTTGCACTTCGTTGCGGAGTGCAGCGCTGGCGTACCCGGCGGCGCGGCCGACGCTGGCGCGTGCGGCAGCGGGTACGTGAGTCGCGGGTGCGCGCGTAGGTGCGGGTTCGGTGAGGAGAAGCGCGAGCCAGCCGGGCAGGGGCGCGGGCGCGATGCCGTGCACGGTCTCGTACGGGCGGCCTGCGACGGTGCTGCCGGCGGCTACGACGTACCCGCCGTTGGCGCGGGTATCGATCAGCCAGCCGAGTCGGCCGCTGGTGTTGCGCAGCTCGACGCCGGTCGGGGCGGTGAAGTACAGGTGGAATCCGCCGGATCCGGTGCGGACCATGTGCGTGTCGAACGGGATCGGCTGGCCGTGGCGTTCGGCGAGTGCGGCGAGCACGTCGGCCCCCTCGTTGACGCCGGGCGCCTGCCACTCTGGCGGTGGCGTTTGTCCGGGCTTGGGCGTGTCCAGGTCGACCACGACGAGCCCGGAGGGGCCGCAGGCGATCCCGATGTTGTACGGCGCGTGCGACCAGCACCGGTAGACGCGCTGCGGGTCGGTGATGGCGCGTTGCTCCCATCCTTGGTGGCCGTTCCCGCACACGCCGAGCCGCGGACAGGAGGTCTCGCCGTGTATCGCGGGTCGCTTGTCGCCGGGGCGGAGCGGGAAGACGTGCCAACCGTGGGCGAGCGCGGAGTCGAGCAGCGGGTTGGGTTGGGTGCTCATGCGACCCTCCTGCTCGCCGTGGTGGTGATCTGGTCGGTGAGGGTGCGGGCGTTGGCGTAGGAGATGTGGAGGCGCCGGGCGATGGTGATGGGGGTTCCGCCGGCGGCGAGGATGTGCGCGGCGGCGAGCCGGCGTTCGGTCGGGGTGAGCCGTACGCGGCGGGTACCGGCGGCGCTCACGGCGACGGCGACCGGATCCACGATGCCGTCCTCGGGCAACAGCCACGGGTTGGGGCGATGGCGATTGCCGCGCCCCGATGGCCGGTTCGCGCCGTTGCCCTGCTGCGGATCACGAGGGTGAGTCATGATGGTGATGCCTTCCTTTGTGGCCTCGTTCGGGGCCGTGATCGGTTGGGAGGTACGCGGTCCCGGTGTCGTGCTTGGTGGCTTGTGCACCGGGACCGCTTGAAAGCTAGGGGCGGATTGGTCGAGTAAGTCCACAGCTGTGGACATATGGCTAAGTGTGATCCAGGTCACTGGGTACCGCGGTCGTGAGTGCGGGCCAGGTAGCTCCATATGCGCCGGCCGACGCGTACTTTGGCGCCGGAGCCGTTGCAGCGTCGGCAGGTACGCCAGGCGCGGCCGGAGGGCGAGCGGAAGCGTCCGAGACCGTCGCATTTTGTGCAGGACCGGAACGGCCAGATCGCGCACGCTGCGAGGTAGAGGACGGCGGCGATCAGGGCTCCGACGATGAGGGTTCCGGGGCCGCCGTCGTGGTGGCTAGCGGCGGCGATCACGGGTGTCATGGGTGGCCTCCGGGCACGGTTGAGGGGTTCGTGCAGGTGGGGGCGCTAGGCGCTTGATCGCTGGTCAGGAGCGGGGTGGGTCGCTAGCGGGGCCGCTAGGTCTAGCGGGTGGGGGCGCTAGACCTAGCGGCGCCGCTCAGGGTTACCGGGTGGCGGGTTTGGTGTCTTCGGCAGCATCGGCGATGTGGGCGCGGATGATCCCGCGGCGGTTCGCGCCCTTGCCGGTTTCGTCCTGTCCCCAAACCTGGCCAGTCGTGATGCCGTGGGGCTTGAGCGCGTCGGCGAGACCGGTCGCGGTCCATCCGCCGTACAGGTCCGGGCGCAGCTCCGCGAGTCGGGCGATGATGGTCTCAGACCAGATCTTGTCTTCATCGGCGCTGGTCACCGAGAGGATGTCGGTGATGAGGGAAACCTTGACGTCGCTGATCTCGATGTCCTCGCCGGCGGCGTAGCCGGACAGGGTGCCGGCGGCCTTGCGGAGCGCGCGAGCGCGGTCACAGATCAGGTCGGCGCCGGGGTTGTCGACGTAGTACGAGCGGGTGATCTGGGGGTCGTCCTCGTCGCCGACGAGCCACCCGATGCCCTTGTCGCGCTTGGCGAAGGTGGTGGCCTGGATCCCCTTCTTGTACATCGAGGTGCCAAGGATCATGTCGTTCTCGACCTGGCCCATGACCCGCAGACACAGCCGGATCCCCACGTTCGCGCTGATCGCGGTGGGCAGGGAGTCCTTATCGGGCCGCTGGGTGGCCAGCAGCAGGATCACGCCCAGGGCGCGGCCCAGCTTGATGATGGTCGTGCACAGCTCGCCCGCTTCCTTGCCAAACCGCGGGTGGGAGAACAGGTTCTGGCACTCGTCGATGATGAACACCAGCGGGAACAGGCCGAGCGACTTCTTGGCGGCCAGTTCGGGCGTGACCTTGTTCTCCGGGCAGATGTCCTTGGGCAGCTCCCGGATCACCTTCGCGCGCCGCTCCAGGTCCTTGACGACCTCCCGGAGCGACTCCACGCACTTGGCGAGGGTCTCGTCATCCTGGCCGGACCCGTAGTGGTGGGCGACCTTCTCACACGCCGACAGGTCACCGGTACCCTTCAACTCGAACACCCGCATCTGCGCGAGCACGTCGAGGGCGGCGGCCAGGGCGAGGATGCGCAGCGCGAACGTCTTGCCCATGCCGGGCATCGCGCCGATCAGCGCGTTCGCGTACATCAGCGTGAGGGCGACCTGACGGCCGCGCGGGTCGGTGCCGTAGGCGAACGCGTCGAACAGGCTGACCTTGCCTGCCTTGGCGAGCGGCCAGGCTGCGGGCTTGACCTGCGACATGTCGCGGTCGCCGACCCACAGCGCCATCCGGCCGGGGTGCTCGTCCGGCACGCTCTCGGGCCACACACACCCGAGCGGGCGCCGCAGGCCAGAGGCGAGCTTCTCGCGGCGGTCCATGATGTCGGAGACGGTCACGCCGTACGGCAGCTCGACGTCGGCGCGCCATCCGGGGCCGTCGCGGGTGATGGGTGCGGGGAAGGTGATGCCTTCGCCTCCCCTGGCCATGGCCTTGTTGATCTCCCCGATGCCGAGCGCGGCCAGTGCCCGCATGACGATCTCGGACGTGAGTTTCTGGACCCGCGGGACGACCACGGCCACGCCGAGAAGCGGCTTGTCCGCCGGGGACCCGTACCAGCCCAGCGCGGTCACCACGACGGAGGCGGTGAGGAGTTGGGCCAGGCCGGGCAGGGCGAGCAGTACGAGGGCGGTCACCAGGGTGGCCACGATCCCGCCGCCGAATACGATGCGGCGGTAGACCACGCGGGCGTCGCGCATCCGCATCAGCTTCATGTACGTCTCGGGGTCGTTCTTGGCGACCGCTTGCAGCCGAAGCGGCATCGCTTCGGCGTCCGAGGCCCACCGGCTTGCCTTGGTGATGAGCCGGACGGCGCCGCGCGGCGACCGGACCGCCAGTCGCGCGCCGTAGAGCGGGAGGCGGGCGCTGTGGTAGCCGATGGTGTGTCCGATGTGGCCGGCCGTCCACCGGGCCATGTCCTTGAATTCGGCGCGGTCCCGCAGCCACGGCGCGACGATCGGGCGCCGCTGCGCCGTACGGGACGCTAGGCCCGCGGCGAGCTTGCCCGGCTCTGGGCCGGACGGGGAGTCAACGAGCAGACCCGCCGTTTCGACCTCGTCCCCGCCGTCGTCCGGCGTCGTCGGCGCGGGCGGCTCGATGTGGTGGTTCTGCTCGACGTCGGTGCGGGTGGTCGGGAAGTCGATGACGTCGCCCATGGGCTTGATCTCGCTCATCAGATCTGGTCTCCGTCCGTGACGTCGGGCGACTTGGAGGTGTCGTTCTTCAGGCGGTTCAGCAGGGCACCGACGCGCTCGTTGCCGGCGGACTGTCCGGCCTCCCGCAGGGCGGCGGCGAGGGTGTCGCGGGTGAGTGGCGTCCCATGCTCGTCCGCGTCGGCGGCGATGCGGCGTCCGGTCTCCATGAGGTCATCCACGTTCGGGACGGTCCGGCGCTTCGTCTTGGCTCGCGTCCGGGACGAGGTGCTCGTGCGTCCTGTGGACCGTCCGCGGTTGGTCGCGGTGCCCGTCCGGCGGCTCGTCTGCCCGGTGTTGGTGGACGGCTTGGGGGCTTCGATCGCGGGACGGTCCGGTGCCATGGACGTGGCGGGTAGTGCGGGCAGGTCGGCGGCGGGGGTGAGTTCACCGAGCTTGTACAGGGCCTTAGTTCGGCGGGGTGCCTTCCACCGCCATGCGATCGGACCGTAGGTGTCTTTGAGATCGGTGAGGGCCAAGACGCGGTCACGCTCGCGCATGAGCGCGGACGGGTAGGAGCGGGGCTCCCACAGCACCATCCGGCGCCACAGGCGGACGGTCGGCGCCGGCGCGAGGAACCACCGGGACAGGCGGATGGAGTCCATCCGGGTTCCGGCGGCCAGGCCGGCGCGGGTGCGGACGACGTGCGCGGCCACCTCGACGGCGGCGACCCATAGCGCGGGCAGCATCGCGTGGGCGACGATCGCGAACGGCGACGTCTCGCCGGCGACGTTCAGGTACACCGTGGCGCCGGTCAGCGACCACGGGATCAGCCGCAGCCACCGGACCCGCATGTCCAGACGGGCCAGCACGATGTCCAGTGCGGAGAAGACCGCGATACCGAGGTCTACGCCAACGGGCAGGGTGTAGGCGAGCACGCCGAAGGAGGCACGGGCTGCCGCAGCGACGCGAGCAAAGCTGTTGACGAACCCGAGCAGGCCCAGGACGGCGACCATGGCGCCGACCACGGCCACGGCGGTGTGTTCGTGCTCGGTCAACTTCCGCGTCCGCTCGTCTGTGGCCGGCTCGACCGGGGCGGGTACGGCCGTGAGCCGGGGCATGTCTCCCGAGGGCGCGTCGGGGTGGTGGGCATCGTTCGGAGTCGTGATCGGTCGGGTGGCGGCGGTCCCGGTGTCGTGCTTGGTGGCTTGTGCACCGGGCGCGCTGATCGTGTGGTGGATGGTCACGGCTGTTCTCCCTCCTGGTAGATACGGGCGATGAGGGCGGTAAGGCGGTCTTCGACGCCTTCGAGGCAGTACTGGAGATCGCGGTCGCCGTCCCAGATGGCGCCGATCTCGTCGGTGACGGCGGTCAGCGCGGCGGCGATGTCGTACGGGCTCATGCGGCACCGACCTCGGGGGTGAGGGATGCGGCCAGGTCGTCGATGACAGCCAGGTCAGCCGCGCTGCAACGGATGGCGCCCGCGTCGGTGAGCCACTGGACCCAGACCGGCTCGATACCGGGGCGAGCGGCGAACTCCTGTGCGCTCACCTGGTAGGGCTTAGGGACGACGCCGGCGACAGAGCGGGCGTAGTAGGACGTCCAGGCCGACAGGCTCTGGAGTTCCTCACCGGCGATCCACCGGGCGTTGCGCGTCTCCCGCGCGGAGGGTGCCAAGGTGCCGGTGACGGTCGCGTTGAACACCTGCCATTGGTGGCCGATCCCGCGCGGCCCGGCGGCGCGGCGGCACCGGTTGGGCCGCCATCCGCCCGTGACCAGCTCCAGGGAGGCGACGGTCAGGCCGAGTTCCTCTGTGACCTCGGCACACGCCGCCTCGGTGTAGCCAGCGTGGTCATCGAACACGTGACCGGCGACGGGCGCCACACCCACCGGAAACGTGTTCCGGTCGAACATCAACAGGCCTTGCGGGCCGGTGATGATGACACCCACCGAGGCGTTGTCGCAGCGCTTGACCGTCATCAGGCGACCTCTTCCAGGTACGGGCGGCTGTCGGCGAGGCGGGTGATCTCCTCGGCGATGTGACCCGCCCACATCCCGTGGTCGGGGCGGACGCGGGCCGCGTACGCCAGGCACATGTCCCGGACCGGGCAGCCCTGGCAGATCTCGCGCGCCACGTCCTCACGGGCGGCGCGGGCGTCCGGGCGCTCGATCGTCGCCAGCGGGTCCGGCCCGTCGTGCAGCTCCGGGTCGAAACGGCACTCGGCGCCGTCGAGCAGCTCGTCTCGCAGCTCGAACAGCGGGAGCCTGCTCGGGTGGACGTTCATTCGTGCTCTCCGTTCGGTCGGGACGTGATCGGTTGGGAGGCGGCGGCCCGCGTCGCGGCTGGTGGCTTGTGCGCGGGTCGCCGGCGGGCTAGAGCCCGACGTTGAGAGCGGAAGCGAAGCAAGTGATCGCCGTGACCGTGTGATTGACCAGGTGAGCGGCACCGGTCGGGTTCTGGTACAGCACGATCACGACGACGATCCCGGCGAGCACTCCGGGCCACTTGCGCGGTTGAGGGAACATCTTGCGGACCTCCTCGGCCGTTGCCGTGCCCTCATGCTGGGCCCACAACATCGCATAAGTCAAGCATTGCGCAAAAAATGCGCGAGATCGAGGTAGTGTGGTTGAGGTCAGATCGCGCATCGTGCCAGCTGAGCCCCCATGGCCTCGCAATCAGACGGCCACATTGCGGAAGACAGCGCAACTTGCGAGCATGGGCTCGGCGATGCGAGCACGAAAGGTGTCACCATGAAGATCGAGTCCCTCTGGAAGGACTCCCAGCCGGGCGGCGGCTGCCCCGCGATTTACGAGGCTCCAGGGGGCTACGTCGTCGAGGGCAAGCACCTCGGCGAGACGTCCCGCGCGCAGCTGCGCCAGCTCGCCACCAGAGAGAACGCCAGCTTTGAACCCGAGAGCGTCCGCGACAGACTCAAGGACCTGGGATGATCCCGGCTCGATCCCTCACCAACACCGAGTTCGGTGAGGCCATCCACCAGTTCAGCCACACAGCGTTCCGTCTCGAACTCCAGCGCAGCTACCTCGAGCCCGAGGAAGCCCCGATGTTCGAGGCGTTCCTCCGCGGCGAATCACCCAAGCCGTACACAGTCCCCGAACTCAAGGAGTGGTACTCCAGCGTCCGGGAGCACGTCCGGCAGGGCAAGCGCGTCGAACGGGTACGCGTCCAAGAGGACCCACCCACCGACTACCAGAGATTCGAGCGGTCGCTCGACTACTGGAACCAGACGGCCGGCGAGATGATGCGATATCTCACCCGGGAGCGAGCCCACGAGATCGGGCTGCTGCCCGCAGCGGGCAACACCGACTGGTGGCTCCTCGACTCCTCAAAGCTCGTCGTCATGCACTTCGACGATGAAGGCCACCGCATCAAGAATGAACTGATCATCGACCCTGAGGTTGTGACTCAGGCGGAGGTGTGGCGCGACCTGGCAGTCCACCACAGTGTCCGGTCATCGGACCGGACTGCTACCGCCTAGAAAAGGAAGATGATGGAATCCCTCGAAGAGTGGCTCACCCAGCCGGAAGGGATCGCGACCCGCCTACGCGCCCTGCGCGCGCAAGCGGGCCTGTCCGGAAAGCAATTCGCCGACGCCAACGACTGGGCGCAGTCAAAGGTGTCGCGTATCGAAAACGGCAGGCAGATGCCGTCCGTCGCCGACATTGAAGCGTGGGCCCGAACCTGCAACGCCGCGTCGGAGATCGAAGACCTCCTAGAGCGACGACGCGACGCCCGCATCGCTCACGCGACATTCCGAAAGCGGATGCGTAAAGGGCAGACGCGTGTCCAGGAGAGCTACAACGACCTCGTTTCCAAGTCGGCCACAGTCCGTCACTTTGAAACCGTGTACGTCCCTGGGCTACTCCAGGTCGCCGACTATGCGCGCCGCGTCCTTACCGAGATGATTCCTCTGCACGGTCTCCAGCGGGACGACGTCGACGCCGCCGTACAGACCCGGCTACAGCGGCAGCGGATGCTGTATGACTCCGACAAGAACTTCGAGTTCCTGCTCGCCGAACCGGTACTCCGATGGCTGATCTGCCCACCGGCCGTCATGCGCAGCCAACTCGACCGTCTCCAGACCGTCATCGGGCTGGAGCGGGTCCGATTCGGGATCATCCCGATGGGCGTGGAGCTCGCAACGACTCCTCAGAACAGCTTTCAGATCTACGAGGGCGACAACACGGTCGTTGCAGTCGAGACGTTCATCGGTGAGACGTTCCACCGCAACGAGGAGGCGGTCGCGTACGGCCAGGCACTCGACCGCCTGTGGGATGAGGCGGTGACGGGCGAGGCTGCCCGCCAGCTCATCATCTCCGCGACGCAGGCCCTCGGCGAGGTCTAAGGAAACATGGCCGATGCGGCGCGACGTGCAAACGCTCGCCTGCCACGAGACGTCTAAAACGCCTGGGGGATCTTGGGACCCTGGGCGGCGAGCGAATACGGGACATCGTTCACGAGGCTTGTAGAGCCCGACTACGTACCGGCAGGGTGACGACGGACACCCTGCCACGACCTTTCACCCGATGAGGGGGCGGCAGGTGAAACTCGCCGCAGAATCCGCGGAACTCACAGAATCCATCTCTCGATGGCGTTTCGCCAAGTCAGCACCAGTGGCGCGGGCCTGAACGCGGAGGCTGCAATATTCCGCAGAATCGCCGCACAATCCCCGTAGGCTCGACCAGAGGAAACCGCCAGCCGAACGTCCTAGTGAGATCGCGGGTAATTCTGCGGGCATTCTGCGGAATATTGCGGAGGTTGATCAAGCTAGCGCGATCACGTGCTCTACCTCGGCAAATCCCGCCACTCAGGGGTTCTGCGGATTCTGCGGGTTCTGCGGGGGTTCAGGCGCCGGGGCCGAGCATGGCACGCAGGGCGCCGGCGAGCGCTGTCACATGGTCGCGGGACGCCACCTCTCCGACCTTGTTAACGAGGCGGTCGCAGCTCATGCTGTGCAGCCAGTCGACGTGCGCAACGCTGTGCGGTCCGACGTCGACCGCGAGCGCCAACGTCTTCCCGGACCCGGGCTGGCCGCCCAACAGCCAGTTGCCGTACATCAGCGAGGCGTTCACGACGTCCATGTGCGGGGTGGTCGCGAACGGGAACGGCTTGAACACATCCACCCGGCTGCCCTTCAGCAGCGGCCATGCGGACTGGCGCATCTGGGAGGCGTGTTCGGACCCTACCCACAGCGCCAACCGGCCGGTGTGGCCGGGGGCGGGTTCGGGCCAGACATAGTCCAGCGGCAACCTGAGTCCGGACGCGAGCCGGCCGCGGCGGGCGGTGACGTCGGACGCCTCGACCCCGTACGGCAGATCGATTATGGCCAGGTGGCCGGGGCCGTCGCGGTGGATCTCCACGATGGACTCAGTTCCGTAGTCCCCCAGGAGCCCATCAACACCACACTGAGTTCTTATAGCAAGCCAGAGAGCGTGGCAGATCGCCTAATCGAACCGGCCATCGAGCACGACGGAGCGGACAACATCGCCCTGATCGTCATCGATATCACGGTGTCCGTAGACCCAACTCGGCCATAGCGCGTGAGCGCTATGTGCGCCCAAAGCGGGCCCGAATCGACACTTTTCGCGCCAAGGGGATATCTGTCCTAGGACTTCTCACTAGCGAACTGGTCTGGAGAATTCATGGGCTGTCACGGCCGAGGCGGATTCCAGTGAGTGGAGAAGGGGTCATACGCATCAAGATCGGGATCATTGCGCATGGCGGCACCCCTGGTCTCTTCTGCGGCGAGCATGGCCCCCAGGCACACGAGAAGACTCACGACAGAAATCGCGAGGCCAGACCAGGATCTCCAGGTCTCCAGACCTCCTCCGGACCAGAAATAAAGACCTACTGAACCGATAGCCGGAATAAAGAAGACAAGCCAGCGGGATTTATCCAACGCAAAAGCATATTTTTGAGGCCGCGGCCGCAGTCGCTTGTAGACTTCCCACTGCCATATGCCCGTTCCCAACAAGAGGGAAAATTTGCGACGAAGGTGGTTGTCAATGTAGTCGGCCAGTCTGACGATGCGCACGGCTCGGTCCGCGAAGAGACAGGAGAGAAGGGCATACATAGCGGGGACGTAGAGCAGGATGCTGAGCGCCTCATCATTTTTTAATGATTTTCCGTAGAGGCCGCGAGTAAACGCTATTATCGCCGCACCCAACACAAAGGCAAAGTTGATTATCTGCGTCTGATGATCCTGGTAACGTCCGATCTCTCCGCGAAGTACATTATACTCAGCGATGATGCCCGCACTAGCCGACTCCCCATCGTTGGCTTCTGGAGGTGCGATATCACCGGCACGGATCCGCCTTTTTGCATTCCGCCAGGGAGCCATTATCACTCCTACTAGTAAAGAAGATTACGGTCGATCATAATTGCATCCGACTCCGAAGTCATAGCCTTTTGGAACTGAGCCTTTGTGAAACTAGTGAAAGTCATAGTCCGCATTTTAGCTCTGCGTATGGTGTTACACAGTCCCGGATTCGCGAACCAGGAGGGAAGTGCGATCCATTCGGCTCTCGCCGACCTTGCCATCGCGACGGGATCCACTGGAAGCCCGCCGACCGAGACGCCGAGTGTGACGTCCCAGACGGCTTCGATGTTTCTGATAGCAAGGTGGTTATTGCTCATGACGAGAGAGTTGCCGAGAGAGAGGGATGAACCTACCTGAGCCATACGTTCCTCCTCCCCGATCCCTACCTTTAAGTCGATCACACAAGTAATGCCCCGCGACCCGAAGTACGTTATGGCTTCTTCTACCATTATGAAGCGATCGTCGCCGAGTTGATCGGCCGTTCGCGTGTAAGCTATCTCATAGGACACAGACTTGGGCATGTGAATAGCGGAAGGTAGAACGACCAGCCGGTTATCCGGCGTACAGACGACATCAATTTCAACCAGTTCGACGCCCATCGAGGACAGTCGGTTCCAGTCGTCCGACAGACCTCCGTCGTGCAGCACTATGCGCGGTCCGGTCCGCGGAGCGTTCATGCTTTACCTTTCGGCACTTTGACTGAACGCGAGATGAGCCGCCCCTTTCAGTCCGGCACCGTCCCCGAGATCGCTGCTCTTCACGATTGGCAGCTGAAGACCGGTACTGGAACTCCCAATGAATTCGGGAATCTTCTCTAGGGCCCTGTTCCGGAGAAGCGCGTTTCCCTCCCAGACGCCTCCGCCCAGCACAATAACATCTGGGTCGCAAAGACCCGCAATAAATGCGATCAGCAGGGCAGTCGTCGATGCAGCATCTTCGAGAATCGCCGAATCTTCGCGCAAGTCATTCGAGATCGCTTTGCCGCCGAGCAGCTCCTTAACGGCACGGCCGTCGGGAGGAAGCTTAATGCCGGAGATGAGGCCCAGACTGCCGGTGGCACCGAAGTCCACCTTGCGTCGACGGACCAGGGCCATACCGACACCCGTTGCGATACTCAGGAACGCCAGCCTGGACTCGGAACCGTAGTATCCGTAGACCGCCTCGCCCAATGCCGCAGCTGAGACGTCGTTCACCGCGTTGGCGTGCCAGCCGAGAGCAGATTCCAATTGCGCGCAGATATTGTAATCTCGAAGATATGCAAGACTACCGCTTGTCTTGATTACACCTGAAGTCGTGTCTATCGAACCTGTTGCTCCGACACCGATACCGACCACACTTTCGGGAGGCGGGCGCAGGTGTTCATTGACCCCCGTCACGATCGCTTCGGTGACTTCCTCGCTCGATTTGAACCCAGCGGAGCTGTATTCGGACTGAGCGGTGATTTGGCCTGATCTGTCAACAAGTGCGAGCTTAAGACGGGTCTTTCCGAAATCGATCGCCAACGCCAACGCCATGTCTGTCATCTTTCCTCCAGGCACTTCAAGTCCACAGTTTCTAGCCATTCTGTCAGAAACTCAGCCAGCTTGGAACGAGAGCTGAGAAGAAGACCAGGTCTCCCTGTCTTCCGGTCACTGATCGAGAATGCTCTTCCCCCGGAAGCCCGCGCGAACAGGGCGGCGGTGGACCAGGTCCATCCGTCTTTACCCTCCAGCACTACGACCGCATCCAGTCTTTGTCTCGCCAGATAGGTCGCCTCGAGCGCGTGGCTTACGAGTATTCGAACGCCGAGCGTGTGTCTCACGGAATGTTCGATCAATGCATAAGAAAGTGCGCGGGCGTGTGTGGACATTTTTGGAGTGATCATGACCGAGATGAGAGAGCTATTAACGTCCCGAACATTGGGCCGTGTTGGAGCATTTCTGATGAACGAGCGAGAATCACGGTTGTAGCTGATGAGCCTGCGATCGCTGGTTGCGATCAGTATGACGTTATCGAAGGGGTCGTAAACTGCCGCGAGAACAGGCTGGCCTTGTCGCTCCAACGCTACGGAGACAGAGTACAGAGGTATACCTCGGCTAAAATTGATAGTGCCATCGATGGGATCGATTTTCCACAATGCATCGCTCTTGTTCTTGGTATTTCCGGTTTCGATGTCTTCAGACGCCGCACATGTTCCCGAGAACTCTTTTTCAAGGATGGCTACTAGATGGCTTCCGATGTTCTTATCGGTCTCTGTCACCAGGTCCCGCTCACCCTTCTTGGATGCCCTGAGGTCGGGATCGACAAGAAACAGGTCGACAGCTTCCGAAAGAATTGCTACTAGTCGGCTTATTTCTGTTTTCGTTGGATTCCCTATGGACATCGCTCTTCTCCAGATATACATAAAGCTCCTTGGCTGCCAGATATATGTCATTGATGTCGAGCACCGGCAGATCTGGAACTTTACTACGCAGAGCGGCCATCTCGGCGCAGGTCCAGTATTGATAGTAGGCTGACACAAAATTCGGAGTTAGCGCCAGCTCGATATGGCCATCGTGGCGGAAATCTGCACACCATTGAGCGAGGGATGAGAATGAAATCGCATGACCCGAGCCTAGATTGTATACCCCCGCGCAGATAGGGTTCTGTAGGATTCGCAGAGTCGTTTCGGCGACGTGAGCGACGGGCACCCAGTCGCGGGCCGCTGCGAGCGTATCCGAGAATAATTCCACTTGTCCGAGTTCTGCCGTTGATAGGAGCATTTTGAAGAGCATGGACGCCGCGTGACCTTTATGGAATTCCCCGGGCCCGAACACATTCGTATAGCGTAGGCCCACCCACTGCAGATCATCGCTACGCTCCAACATAGCGACGTCCAGCATCAGTTTCGATTTCGCATAGGGATTGAGTGGACCTGTGCACCAGCTGGGGTCATTAACCGCCTCTTCCGAAACAGGGTCCTTCCGCTTAATCGAACCGTAGACGCTGGCGGACGAGGCGTAAACGAACAGCGTTTCGCTCGTTGCACAGGCCTGCGCGAGCTGGAACGGGACGGTCACGTTCGTGTGCTCGATCAGCGGCCAGCGCCGGTCCAACGTGTCGCTGATGGCAGCCTGGTGAAGAACTGCGGTAAACTCTCCCGCCCGTACGCGATCAACGAGTGCCGGATCCCCCACATCGATTCGCAGTGTCCGAACAGCGTCTAGCGCGGGAAAGGACAGCGATCGCGAATCAGTCGCCAGAACTTTGATTCCTTCCCTGGCAAGGGTTCTGACGATATGGCCGCCAATGAACCCGGCCGCACCTGTGACCAATACCGGACCGTTCACTGGGGTCGAGCCTGTTGGTCTCGCCGCCGGACCGCGCTCTCGATCAGGGAGGTCGAGGATCTTCCATCGAGATACGGCACGAGCACGAGCTCCCCGCCGTGAGCCTCGACGGTCTCGCGTTCTGGAAGATCTCCAATCGCGTAGTCCCCACCCTTGACCCAGATGTGCGGGCGCAGGCGCTTGATCACCTCAGTCGGAGTGTCTTCATCGAAGACGACCACGCCGTCCACCCAGGTGAGCGCACTGATGATTGCCATCCGGTCCTCAACTGGCACCACGGGGCGTCCCTTCCCCTTGAGCCTGGTCACTGAGGCATTCCCGTTAAGGCAAACTATCAGGCAATCACCTAGACGGCGGGCTTGTTGGAGCATTGCGATGTGTCCGCGGTGCAGGAGGTCAAAGCACCCACCGGTCGCGACAACGGTGCCGCCCGCAGCCCTAACCCGGTCCGCCGTCTCGAACGCGCTTTCGCGAAAATCTCCTGAGTAGGATTGAGAAATTCTCGGGGCGACATGATCGGATGCGGCGGCCACCGCGCCAACCACTGCCTCTGACGCGAGCGCCCCGGATCCCAGTAGGCTCGCGGCCGTGGCGGCGAAGAGATCGCCTGCTCCGCAAGTGTCCTCCGCGAAGATCTTCGGTGTCGGGACTACGAGCGGAGGGGACTCCTCGGCGCCGATGTACACAGCGCCGGCCGCCCCTTTCGTGATGACGACACCGCCGACCTTCCATTGTCGACGAAGGGCTCGCGCGAGACCTGCATCGCTGTCCACAACCGTGTGGTCATTCTCCAGCAGAAGAGATCTCGCTTCGCTGTCATTCGGCGTCACCAACGTTACTCCTGGGACCGGGGCCGGGCCCCGGGGATGTGGATCCCAGACAATGGGTATTCTGCCAGTGATATTGGAAAGCACAGCTCGGATATCCTTCGCCGCGGCGATGCCGCGACCGTAGTCGGATACCACGACCGAGTCGGCTGTGAGGATAGCTTTGCGTCCCGTTGCGGTCAGCCCACCCGGTTTCGTCGGTGGAGCGGCGCGATCGAGCATGAGAAGTGTTTGTGTGCCAGCTCGCACCCGGGTCTTGACGGCCGTCGGCGATGTGGTTCTCAGATCGATGAACACCACGCCCGCTTCTTCGAGCAGCTCCCTGACCGTAGCTGCGTCCTCGTCGAGAGACAGCGCGGATATGAGGGTAACCCGATACCCCTTTGTCGCGGCGAGAACGGCCGTGAGGCCCGCGCCCCCGCACTTGAGGGTTTCACGGAGAGCGCCCACTACCGGGACGGGGGCTTCTGGGGATATCCGTTCCACGGACCCAATGATGTCCCTGTCGAGCAGGACATCCCCGACAACGACGAGCCGCTTTTGATTGGATGGGCGCCTCCTGAGTGGCTCCCGTTTGACTCCAACCGAGGCCTCGACATTTGCACATATCAGGTTAATTGCAACGAGATGGCATTCCTGAATGGTTGCCGCGGTCTCGGCCACGACGGCAGTGTATTCGTCGCAGACAGCGCCGAGAGGATGCGGCCCAGGTCCCGTGATAGCCCACACCGCCACGCCGCGTTCCCGGGCGACGTGGGCGGCTCTCAGAAGATTCGAGCTCTGACCGCTTGTCGACAAAAGCAAGAGGACGTCTCCGGGAAGGCCGTGCGCCATGACCTGCCGAGCGAAGATCTCGTCGAACCCGAAGTCGTTGCCAGCCGCTGTGATAGTCGAGGTGTCCGAGTGCAACGCCACCGCGGACAGCGGTCTCCGCTCCTGCCCGAATCGTCCTATCAGCTCAGCCGTCAAATGCTGCGCCTGTGCGGCCGAACCCCCGTTCCCCGCAACGAGCAGTTTCCTGCCCGTTTCAAAGCGTTCCGCGAGCTCTTTGCCCCAGCGAGAGAACAGCGGGAGGTCCAGGGAGCCGAGAGCATGGTTCAGTTTTGCCACATGAAGCTCGGAGTCGCCCATCCCGCGCCCTCCACAGTGCCGTCGAGCGGAATTCTAGGATGGGACGCCACCCTGGTCTGTGCCAGAGCGCACATACCGGCCTCGATAAGCTAGTGGCTCGTCAATGAGACCCTCGCCAGTTAGTTGATCTCTGTCAGTGGGCTGGCAGGCTGCTTTTCGACTGGGCCTGGAATCCTTCACAGATATGCCACCTGGTAACTCCACCCAGGTCGGCGCCGACTTCGGCCCCAACCCTAGAAGGAGACCCGAGGCCACATAACCACGCTGGCAGAGGCGGTAGACGCCGACATCGAGATCGACACCAACCGCGACAGCCACGAGGTGGAGATCGTCGACCCTCTGTAAATCCGTTGGCTCGTCTGGGCTGAGCCGACCGCCTGTGTCGGAGGGTTCAGCGTCGCGGCTCCTCGTGCACGAAGTACGCCGCTCGTGGGTAGCAGGTGGTTACACGCAGCGTTCTGCTCGAAGATTGTGCAGGTCAGAAGTATTCCAGCCGTTGCGTTCCTAAACCGTGTGCCGCAGGTTCGAATCCTGCCGGGGGCACCCACCTGATCAAGGAAACCCCGGTTGACCAGCACGAACGCCGGTCGCCGGGGTTCTGCATGTGTGCAGCCGTAGGCCGCCGGAAGCAGCCCTCAGTCGCTGGTCGCGGGAGATACGCGGGATGAACCTGGGCGGCGTTGGCCCAGGTGAACTCCTGGATCAACTGCTCCCGTCGAGCCTTGCGGGGTCGGCGTGTTGCCTGAGGCTTGATGCGGTCAGTAGGCCCTCGCCGATCTTCGTTCGATCTATGTTGCGTTTGGTCGGCTCCGCCGCTGGTCGCTCTGATGTTCCGCAGTCACTCAGCTCAACCTTGCCGTCGCAGCGTGTCGTTCGCGTTCTCGTTGGCTTCGACGGCTATCCGGCGCAGTCTTACTGAGGCCATGTCACCGTGGCGTTCGTGCCGGCACTCCGGTCAGTGCGCGAGCGAACCCGGCGCCGGAACCATCAACAGATAGATAGCCACAAGAGACACGGCGATTATGACTATCGACCACAGCGGAAATGCGTTCATAAAGGCGAACTGACCGGCGATGGCAAGCAGCATGAGTGTGATTCCTGCCGTTCTCGCCCACGCTCGTCTTGCAAAAATCGAAACACCAACGAAGATCTGCAAGATCCCCACGATGATCCAGATCCAACCCCAGGCGGTGAAATCAAAGACGAGCAGCTTGCTCGATGGGACCAGATAGAGGGTCCTCTTAGTCAAAGAGGTAAGGCCATCCACTATGTTGAAGAAGCCGACCAATCCAATCAGAAAACCAGCGAATGACAACAAGCCCGATGTGATCGGTTCGCGAGAAGTGCGACCTCCGGCAATACGCGGCATGGCAGCCCTCCGGTCGACAGGCCTGTACAGCAACCCCCGTTCCCTGCCCGCTGTCCGCCCTAAACGGCACCAGTCATTTGATAGCCGATTCCATGGGACGGCCTTGGCACATCGAGACGATCCGCGGGGCAGCCGACCAGCGGCGCGGCCATGCGAGGCAAGGCCGTGACGCCGTTCGAACATCGCCCGGTAGCTGGGCGCCGTGTCAGATGCTCCGACCCGATATTTCGTGAGTCCGGTTGGTTCGCTTAGTGTCCCGACGGGCCCTTCCGCCCCGGCCATTGACCTTGGTCGGCCCATTGAGCATCAGGCCAGCCGTACCACCCCAGAAGCCGAGGTCCGCGACGGTTGGAAGCCAGACGAACGTCCATCGTCGCGCGGTTCGCTTCATGGAGACCTCCGCACCGGCTGGACGCCCATTCAGGTCGACGGCCACCCACCCACCTTGCCGCCGAGCTTCAGGTTTTCCGGAACATCGATCCGGAAGCTATCGCCGTACGCGCAGTCCGGCGATGACGAGTTCGACCAGTCGGCGTGCGTCGTAGCGGGGGTCGTTGTCCGCGCCGATGCAGAGGTTTCCGACGCCGCGCATGAGTTCGTACGCGTCGACGTCCGCGCGGATCTCGCCGGCGGCGGCCGCGGCTTCGAGCAGCCGGGCGCACACGGGCAGGAGGCGGTCGATGAAGTAGGCGTGCAGCGCGCCGAAGCCGGGGTCGTCGGATCGCAGCACCGCGGCGAGCCCGTGCTTGGTGACCAGGAAGTCGACGAACAGGTTGACCCATCGCTCCAGCGCGGCGTGCGGGGTCGCGCTGCTCTCCAGCAGGGCCGGGCCGGCCTCGGCGCAGGCCTCGACCTGGTGCCGGTAGACGGCGATGATCAGATCCGCCCGCGTCGGGAAGTGGCGATAGATCGTGGCCACCCCGACTCCCGCTCTGGCCGCGATGTCGCGCACCGGCGCTTCGACGCCCGAGGTCACGAAGACCGCCGCGGCGGCGTCGAGCAGCGTTCTCTCGTTGCGCCGGGCGTCGGACCGTTTGCGCGGGGCCGTACTCCCCGCGCCCCCGTCGCCGTCGTTCACCGCGCCTCTCCTTCCGTCGGAACTTGCCAAACCGAAACAGTGTTCCGTATCGTTTCGGAACACGGTTCCGTTTGCTCATGATGCCAGAGCAGGGGGCCGGTGCCCAAACCACGTACACCCGGATGAAGGAAACACTGTCATGCAGTACCGCACCTTGGGCCGCACCGGTGTCCAGGTCAGCTCCCTCGTGCTCGGCGCGATGAACTTCGGCAGGATCGGACGCACCACCCAGGACGAGGCCACCGCCATCGTCGACGCCGCCCTCGAGGCGGGGATCAACCTCATCGACACCGCCGACATGTACGGCAACGGCGAGTCGGAGGAGATGGTCGGCCGGGCCATCGCGGGGCGCCGTGAGGACATCGTGCTGGCCACGAAGGCGAACATGCCGATGGGCGACGAGCGCAACCACCAGGGCAGTTCACGCCGCTGGCTCGTCACCGCGCTGGACGACAGCCTGCGTCGCCTCGGCGTCGACCACGTCGACCTCTACCAGATCCACCGGTGGGACCCGACGACCAGCGACGAGGAGACGCTGTCGGCCCTGACCGACCTGCGGCGCGCGGGCAAGATCCGCTACTTCGGCTCCTCGACGTTCCCCGCGTATCGCATCGTGCAGGCCCAGTGGGCCGCCCGGGAGAACCACCTGGGCCGGTACGTCACCGAGCAGCCGAGCTACTCGATCCTGCAGCGCGGAATCGAGGCGCACGTACTGCCCGCCACCGAGCAGTACGGACTCGGGGTGCTGGCGTGGAGCCCGTTGGCCTCGGGCTGGCTGTCGGGCGCGATCCGCGAGGGCCGGGAGATCACCACCAACCGCTCGGCGTTCATGCCGCAGCGCTTCGACCTCTCCGTCCCGGCCAACCGTGCCCGGCTCGACGCGGTCGAGCGGCTGGCGAAGATCGCCGACGAGGCCGGTCTGACGATGATCCAGCTCGCGCTCGGTTTCGTGACCGCGCACCCGGCCGTGACCAGCGCGATCATCGGCCCCCGCACGCTGGATCATCTGCGTTCCCAGCTCGCCGCCGCGGACACGGTGCTCTCCCCCGACGTTCTGGACGCCGTCGACGAGATCGTCGCACCCGGCGTCGACCTCGCCCCGGAGGAGAAGATCGACACTCCGCCCGCCCTGCTCGACCCGTCGCTGCGCCGCCGCTGATCGCCCTGCGCCGGAACCTCCCGGACCCGACGTCGGGTCCGGGAGGTTCCGCCGTCTCGCTACGGCAGAGTGCGCCAGTAGTACCAGAACCGGTTGAGGATCAGCAGTGCGATGAGCACGTACCAGGCCAGCGGCACCACCCAGTGGTAACGGGCGACCACCCGTGCCGCCGGTCGCCACGATCCCGGGACCGGTATCACCCCGCGCCGGACGTTGTGCAGCGTGACGTACCAGAACAGCGGGATCGTCGCGGTCCACACCACCATGCAGTACGGGCACAGCGCGCCGATGTGGTAGAGCGTCTGGTCGATGAGCCAGTGCACGAACACGACTCCGAACAGGACGCCCGCCTGGAGCCCGAGCCAGAACCAGCGGCGGAAGGCCGCGCCGGCGAGCAGGGCGGCACCGACGACGATCACGGCGGAGAAGCCCGCGATGCCGAGGAACGGGTTGGGGAAGCCGAAGGCGGCTGCCTGCGGCGTGCGCATCACCGAGCCACAGCTGATGATCGGGTTGATGTTGCAGCTCGGCCGGTAGTTCGGGTTCTCCAGGAGACGGATCTTCTCCAGGGTGAGGACGGCCGAGGCGGCCAGGCCCAGCGCTCCGGCGAGCAGCAGCGACCAGGCCAGCGGGCCGCTCCCGGACACCGCCCGCGGACGCGTGGCCGCCGAGAGGGTGGACGCCGACGTGGTCATGACCGCTGCGAACGGCCGGAGATGGACTGCTGGACGAGCGCGGTGTACCGCGCCGGCGCGATCGGGTTCCCCGCGCCGTCGAGTACGGCCAGCGGCCGGCCGTTCAGCTTCAGCGTCGGGGTGCCGTCGACCCCGCTGCGGTTGAAGGCGTCACTGACCTTGTGCGCCCAGCCCGCGTAGGTGCGGTCCTTGACGGCCTGGACGAAGGCGGGCGTGGTCAGGCCGGGCACCTTCGCGGCGAGGGCGAGCAGCCGGCTCTGGTCGGCGAAGCCGTCGGTCCGTTCGTCGGGCTGGCCGGCGTACAGAACGTCGTGGAACGCCTTGAACCGCGCCGCGCCCTCGTTGAGCGCGGCACCGGCGGCCTGCAACGCCTCCGTCGAGCCGTGGCCGCCCAGGTTGCCGTCCAGGAAGGTGCCCATGTGGTACTGGATCTTGTAGACGCCCGTGTCGGCGAGTCGCTGGATGGCCTTGCCGTCGGTCTTCTCCAGCTTGCCGCAGTACGGGCAGCGGAAGTCCTCCCAGACGTCCAGGGTGTCAGGCGCCGTCGCCCTGCCATAGACGATCACCGTGCCGTCGGTGCCGGAGGCGTTCGCGGGTATCGTCACCCGGCCGTCCTCGGCACCGCCGCTCGCGGTGCCGATCGCCAGGGCCGTTCCGCCGCCCAGGAGGATCGCCGTGATGGCCGCGGCGATGCCGGCCTTGCGCCGGCGGGCGTGTGCCCGCCTCCGCCGGAGTTGTTCGGCGTGCAGGCGCGACCGCGCGGATCGGGAGCTCTTCGTCGTGTTCTTGGTGTTCTGGTTGTCGCTCATGGCCGTCCTCGGCTCGAAGAGTGGAGAAAGGGACGCATGACCTGAGCGGGAGACCCGCGGACGGGTCCCCTCCGGAGACAGCCGGGGACGCCGTACGGCGAGGCGTACGGGGGCCGGGCGGTCTCTCAGCAGGCCGGAGCGAGAACCGGCGGGCCCCGTCGTGTCGAGGTACGTCGCAGCACGTGCCGGGGGCCGGGGCACGGCCGCTCCAGCGGCGGCACCCGCCACGCGGGCGGCAGCGGGTCAGGAGTGGCCGCCGTGAGCAGCGCCCACAGCACCGTCAACCCGGTCCAGCTCAGCGCCGCGGCCGCGCGCAGCACCACGAAGACGGCCGCCTCACCGCGCCGCAGCCAGGCGGCCATCACGAGCGCGACCACGGTGTGCAGCGCGAGCAGCACCAGGACCTGGCCGGCGGCCAGAGCGGCCAGTGAGTGGGAGGGAGAAACAGCGGCGGCGCCGAGCAGGCCCGGACGCACCGAGCCGCCGCCACAGACGAGCAGCCCCGGCCAGCCGCCGGAACCCGCGCCCGGCACGGCCACGGCACACCGCTCCTGCACGGTGTTGAACAGCGCGTTCAGCGCCAGCTCGGCCGGGACCAGCATGGCCGCGATCTGGAGGAAGCGGCGCTCCGCCCCGGTCAGCAGCAGGGCCAGGAGGAAGACGGCGGCTCCGGCGGCCAGCAGCGTGGTCAGCGGCAACGGCCTGCCGGTCACCACGAGACGGCCTCCGGCGGACAGCAGCACGGACAGCACGGTGAACACCACCGCACGCGCCGCCCGCAGCCCGTAACCCGCCCTCATGGGGCGAGTATGACATCACGGGCCGACGTCCAGAAGTCCGCGTTCCCGGAGAAAGCCGATGTCAGAGAGTGGCGAGCCCCACCGCGGTCTGGATGACGACGGCGAACACGCACACGACCGCGACGTAGGCCACGATGCGCTGGTTCGGCTCCACCGCGTGAGAGGGCGGCGCCGGCGTCTTGCGGTGCGACGGCGCGCCGTCGCCGTACCTCGGGCGGAGGCGGGCCAGCGGGTTGCCCCGGCCGGGCAGGCGCCACAGGGCGTCCGTCTTGAGCTGCTGGTGACCCGCGACGTTCGTGCAGGCGAACAGGCGGCCGCGGGCGCCGTTCCGGCAGGCGTCGCCCTCGCGCGTGGCCACTCCGCACCTGGTCGGGCAGAAGCACAGCTCGTACATGGACCAGACCAACGCAGTCAGCGCCCACAGCCTCCAGGTGCCCGCGAACAGGGCGAAGGCTCCCAGCACCGCGATTCCCGTCCACCACGCCCACTGCGCCTGGCTGCGGGTTCGTCTGGCCATGACCGTCCTCTGCTCGCGGTACCCGTCAGCAAAGCACCCCCGTGGCGCGGCACCACGGTCTTGGCCGGAAGAGGTGAAAAAGCCTCACATGTGGCATATGAGACAGGAGGAAACATGGTGACGGTGTATCGCCAAGGGCCGGGGTCGGCGCGGGGCCGACGCGGATGAGCGGGAAGGATGGCCTTCATGCGGTGGACGGTCCACGGACGGCGGGCGATCTATGAGAGTTCGTGGATCAGTCTCGACCTGGTCGACGTCGAACTCCCGGACGGCAAGCGGTTCGAACAGCACGTCGTACGGATGGCGCGGCCCGTGGCGGCCGTCGTGATCCTGGACGGACGCGACCGCGTCCTGCTGATGTGGCGCCACCGGCACGTCACCGACACCTGGGGCTGGGAGATCCCGGCCGGGCGGATCGAGGAGGGCGAGACCCCCGAGGAGGCCGCGGTGCGCGAGGCCGAGGAGGAGACCGGCTGGCGCCCGGGGCCGCCGCGGCTGATCGTCGTCTCCCAGCCCTCCAGCGGCTCGGTCGACTCGCGTCATCACATCTTCCGCGCGGACGGCGCCCAGCACATCGGCCCGCCGACCGACATCACCGAGGCCGAGCGCGTCGCCTGGGTGCCGCTCTCCAGCGTCCGCGGCCTCATCGCCGACGGGAAGATCGTGAACGGCCCGACGCTGATCGGCCTCCTCCACGTGCTCTCCGACCCCGGGGGCGCGGCGGAAGGGACTTGATCGTCGCCCGGCGCGGAGGAGAATCCGCCCATGCGTCCAACGATTCGCGACATCAGGCCCGGCGACGGGGAAGGCTGCGCGCGAGCGTGGGCGGACGCCGGGCGCTACTACTCCGCGCTCGTCCCCGAGGTGATCCAGGTGCCGGAGGAGGACGGTCTCGCGGAGTGGTTCGAGGCGGCCATCCGCGAGGAACGCACGGCCGACGAACTGTGGCGGGTGGCCGAGATTCCGCCGCACGGCGTGGTGGGAATCATCGAGGCGGCGATCCTGCGGCCCGCGCCGGACGCCCACCGGCAGATCCAGCGCGATCTGTCGCGCACGCGTCTCGTGGTGAACCTCCTCGCGGTCACGGAGGATTACCGGCGCCGGGGCGTGGGCACAGCCCTGATGGAGGCAGCCGAGGAATGGGGGCGCGCGGGCGGGGCGGTGGTCGCGGTGACGGACACCAACCTCAGCAGCCCGCTCTCGGTCCCGTTCTACGAGGAGCGCATGGGTTACCGGCGGCAGGCGGTACTGCTGCGGAAGACCCTCGAGCGCGGGTGATCTTGTCGCCCGTGCCCGATGAATCATGATCAATATGCCTGAATCTCTCCGGCATAGCGGTCAAACCCATAGTTACGCCCCCAGGCGGCTACCTCGAATGACAGACGCGTCACCGCCGTGGCGCGTACGGTCCATAGGAAGGCGAGCCAACCATTCGAGGAGCCTCCTTGGACACGGTTCAGCAACTGCACGACATCTCGGATAGCGACGTCGCGGCATGGCATGACGTCCTCGCCGCGTCGGTGGCCCGTGACCTGCCCGGCGAGCCGATGCCCACGCTCGACCACGTGCACGGCGACCTGACCACCCCGGGTCTGGACAGCCGCGATCTGCGGTGGACCGTCCGGACCGGCGACGTGCTGACCGGGGTCGCGCGGCTCCGCCTCTTCGACGGCCCGGGGCGCGACCACCTCGGCCAGGTCACGATCGACGTCCATCCGGACCACCGGCGGCGCGGCGTCGGCTCGCGCCTGCTCGAGACCGTCGCCGAGGCCGCACGCCGGGAGAGACGCCGCAGCCTCGTCGTTGAGGCCTCCTCCGACACTCCGGGCGCCGCGTTCCTCGAGGCCAAGGGGTTCGCCTGCGTGCTCTCCCTCAGCCTGCTCCTGCTCGACGTACGCGAGGTGACCGGCATCACGGAGATCGTGCACGCCGAGCACCCGGGCTACCACCTGACGCGCTGGCTCGGCGTCGTACCCGACGAGCTGGCCGACACGTTCGCCACCGCCAAGTCCGCCATGGGCGACATGCCCGCCGGCGACATGGACACCACGACCACCTGGGACGCCGACCGCGTCCGCGACATGGCCGAGGTCGTGGAGAAGCGCGGCGACACCCTCCTCACGGTCGGCGCCCTGCACGGCGGCACGATCGCCGGCTTCACCGAGCTGGTCATCCCGGTCGGCGACGGCACCCGGGCCATCCAGTCCGACACGGCCGTGGTGCCCGAGCACCGCGGCAACGGGCTCGGCCTGTGGGTCAAGGCCGCGATGCTCGAGTGGCTGCGCGCCGAGTGGCCGGCGGTCGAGGAGATCGAGACCGACAACGCCGAGGACAACGAGCACATGCTCGCCGTCAACGAGCGGCTGGGGTTCCGTCCGCTGCGCAAGACACGGCAATACCACTACGAGCTTTGACGACCGCCGCCCGCACCGCGACCTTCTCCTGAGCTTGACGGTCTACAGTTACTGAGAGTTCAGGGAGGCACAGGTGCTGTACTGGTTCATGTCCACCGTCGTCCGGCGGCTGCTGAAGATCGTCTTCCGGCCGGTGGTCTCGGGCCTGGAGAACGTTCCGGCCGAAGGTCCGATCATCTTCGCCAGCAACCATCTGTCGTTCGTGGACAGCGTGCTGATCCCTCTCGTCATGCCCCGCCGCGTCACGTTCCTGGCCAAGGCCGAGTACTTCGACAGCAGCGTCCTCGGCGCGTTCCTCAGCTCGATGGGCCACATCCCGGTGCCGCGCACGGAGCAGCGGGCGGCCGTCGCCGCGCTCGACATCGCGCTCAAGACCCTCGGCGAGGGCAACGCCTTCGCCATCTACCCCGAAGGCACCCGCTCCGAGGACGGCCGCCTCTACCGGGGGCACACGGGCGTGGGCTGGCTCGCGCTGAACGCCCAGGTGAGCATCGTCCCGGTCGCCGTACGCGACACGCAGCGGATCATGCCCGTCGGCGCCCGCCTGCCGCGCATCCACCGGCCGGGCGTGACGTTCGGCAAGCCGATCGACTCCAAGCCCTTCGCCGACATGCCGCCCGCACGCGGCCGCCGCGCGCTGGTCGACGAGATCATGCAGGAGATCCAGAAGCTGTCCGGCCAGGAGTACACCGGCACCTACAACGAGCGCTCCAAGGTCACCGCCGCCTAAGACTGCGCGTCGACCAGGGCGAACATCCCGTCCGCGAACCGGCGGGTGAGGCGGGCCAGCTCGGTACGGTCACGCGCGCTCCAGCCGGCGAACACCTCGTCGAGGACGCGACGCCGACCCTGGTTGATCGCCTCGACCACGCGGTGGCCCTCAGGGGTGACCGTCGCGGTCTTGATCCGCCGATCGTGCGGCGCCTCGTCCCGGCGGATCAGGCCCCGCCCTTCGAGCCGGGCCAGTGAGCGGCTGGCCTTCGGGTGGTTCTGCTCGGCGAGCTCGGCCAGTTCGAGGACGCCGATCGGGCCGCGCAGGTCGATGTGGACGAGGTAGCGGATCAGGTCCAGGTCCAGGTCGACCCCGGCCCGGTCGAGGATCAGCGCGAAGAACCGGGGGCGGGAGACCCGCCCGAGCATGCCGAGCCAGACGTCGTAGTAGTCCTCGGCCTCTTCCATTCCGTTCATTATGCACCGGTTCGGTGCTACGGTTCCGTTCACAGTGAACGGAATTGGAGTGGCCATGCACGCCGCCGTACTGCACGGGCTCGGCCGTACGCCGCGCTATGAGACGTTCCCCGCGCCGGTGGCCGGTGCGGACGAGGAGGTCGTGACGGTCACCGCGGCGGCGCTGAAGCCGTCCGACCGCTGGATGGCCGCGGGCGTGCACTACGCCCCGCCGGCGTTCCCCACGGTCGTCGGGCTCGACGGCGTGGGGCGGCTGGACGACGGGACGCGGGTGGCGTTCTTCGGTCTCCGGCCGCCGTACGGCGGGATGGCCGAGCGGACCCTCGTACGGCGCGGCCTGTGGCTGCCGGTGCCCGACGGCATCGACGACGCCACGGCGGCCGCGGTGCTCAACCCCGGCGGTGCCGCCTGGAAGACCATCGTCGTGGAGGGCGAGGTGACGGCCGGGCAGACCGTCCTCGTGCTCGGCGCGACCGGGGCGTCCGGCCGGATCGCGGCGCAGCTCGCCAAGGGCCGCGGCGCGCGCGTCGTCGCGGCCGGACGCGACCAGCGGATCCTGGACGAGCTCGTGGCGCGCGGTGTGGACGCCGCGATCCGGGTCGATCGCCCGCACGACGAACTGGCCGCGGCGATCGCCGGCGAAGGCCCGTACGACCTGGTCGCCGACTACCTGTGGGGCGCGCCGGCCGAAGCGGTCTTCGCCGCGCTGCCGAGCACCCGGCCCGCCGCCGAGCGGACGCGGTACATCCTGGTCGGCATGAGCGCGGGCGAGACGGCGTCCCTGCCCGCCATCGCGCTGCGCCGGGCGCCGGTACAGCTCGCCGGCAGCGGGATCGGCGGGGCGGCCTCCGTCGCCGACGCCGCAGCCGGCTACGCGGAGGTGCTCCGGCGGGTCACCGCGGGCGAGATCACATTCGACGTCGCACCGGTGCCGCTGGCGGACGTGGAGTCCGCCTGGCCGAAGGCCGGCACCGACCGGCGCACCGTGTTCATCCCCCAGGGTCTGTCTCGAAGTCCCCGTCCGTAGCGAGCGGTGTCCAGGCGGCGCGTCGCAAGGCGGAGGAGGGAGTCAGCCTGGTGTTGGCTGGCGACCGACGACAACGCGGCGAGGCGGCGTCTGGGCGCCGCGCAGTAGGACAGCGGGGCTTCGAGACAGGCCCTAGAGCAGGGCGAACGTCAGGTCGCATTCCGGCCAGCGCTCGCGTCGGCGGGCGATCATTCTCGACGGCATGAAGGAAATCGAAGGCAAGGTAGCCCTGGTCACCGGTGGTAGCCGGGGCATCGGCGCGGCCGTGGCCCTACGGCTGGCCGAGGGCGGGGCCGACGTCGCCCTCACCTACGAACGCGACACCGTACGCGCGGACGCGGTGGTCGACCAGATCAAGGGCATCGGCCGCCGGGGGCTGGCGATCCAGGCCGACAGCGCGGACGTCGCCGCCCTCACCGCCGCCGTGGACACGGCCGTGGGGACGTTCGGCGGGCTGGACATCCTGGTCAACAACGCCGGAGTGTTCATCGTCGGGCCGCTCGACGACCTCGGCCCGGCGGAGCTCGACCGCACTCTCGCGGTCAACGTGCGGGCGCCGTTCGTGGCCTCGCAGGCGGCGGCGCGCCACATGACCGAGGGCGGCCGGATCATCAGCATCGGCAGCAACATGGCCGAACGCGCGACGTTCCCCGGGTTCACGCTCTACGCGCTGAGCAAGACCGCGCTCGTCGGCATGACCAAGGGGCTGGCCCGCGACCTGGGCCCCCGCGGCATCACCGCGAACCTGGTCCACCCCGGCCCGACCGACACCGACGCCAACCCCGCGGACGGCCCGAACGCCGACGCGATCCGGGGCTTCACCGCCCTGGGCCGCTACGCCGAACCGCGTGACATCGCCGCCACCGTCGCTCATCTCGCGGGTGACGGCGGCCGGTACGTCACCGGCGCCGTGATCAACGTCGATGGCGGCTTCACCGCCTGACGACCGCGGGGAGGGCCCTAAGCGGTACGGGCGAGGAACGTCTCGACGGAACGGGTGAAGACGGCCGGGTCGTCGAGCCACGGGTAGTGGCCGGCGCCCGGCTGGACGACGAGCTCGGCGTCCGGCAGCAGCTTCGCGACGGCGGCCGCGACGCGGGGAAGCGGGCCGCCGTCCAGCTCTCCGGCCAGGACGAGCGCCGGGGCCCCCAGGGCGGCGCGGGTCGCGGCGGGCGCGAAGGCGCCGGCGGACGCGTACCGCTCGGCGGCCTGCTCGTTCACCTGCTCCGCCTCGGACGTGGCGTGCGCCCGTGCGGTCGCGTCCCAGCGGCCGTAGAAGAAGGGCGCGGCGGCGTCCCAGTCGTCGTCGGTCGCGGTGCCGGCCCAGATGGCGTCGAAGGACGGCCGGGCGGTCGCGTACCACGGCTCGGCCGATCGCAGCGCGGCGGCCTCCCGGCGGTGCTCCACGGTGAAGTCGATCCCGAGCGCGCGGGCGCGGGCCGTGACCAGGGTGAGGCTGCGGACGCGCCGGGGATGGCGGGCCGCGTACAGCAGCGCGAGGTCCCCCGCGGCCGAGTGCGCGAGCAGATCGACGCGGTCCAGGCCGAGGTGGGCGCGCAGGGCCTCGACGTCGGCGAGCTGCCGGTCGCAGCGGTACGTGCCAGGGTCGGCGGGCACGCCGGAGTCTCCGGTGCCCCGCAGGTCGAGCCGGACCAGCCGGCGTCGCCTCGCCAGCCCGCCGAGGTCACCGAGGTAGGCGGAGGCGCGCATCGGCCCGCCGGGCAGGCAGAGCAGGGGCTCGCCCACGCCGAGAAGGTGAAAGGCGAGGCGGGTCCCGTCGGCGGCGGCGGCGAAGGCAGGCACGGGCCCCATCCTCACGGCCGGGAAACGCTCAACGCAAAGCGTTACAGCGACTGCTCGAACCAGACGACCTTGCCGGTCGGGGTGCGCTGGGTGCCCCAGCGTTCGGCGAGGGCGGTGACCAGTTGCAGGCCGCGGCCGTTCTCCGCGGTGACGTCGGCGCGGCGCAGCGCCGGGAGCTCGTGCCCGTCGTCGCGGACCTCGCACAGAAGAGAGTCGGTACGGATCAGGCGGAGTCCGATGTCGCCCGCGCCGTGGCGTACGGCGTTGGTGACCAGCTCGCTCACCAGCAGCTCGACCGTGTCGGCCAGTTCGGTCAGCCCCCAGGTCGCCAGGGCCTCGCGGACCAGCTCGCGGGAGTGGCGGACGCGGACCGGGAGCGCGTCGAACGTCCAGGAGATGACGTCGTCCTTGGGTATGCCCTTGAACCGCACCGCGAGCAGCGCGATGTCGTCGTCGCGCGGACGGTTGGCGCCGAAGCCGTCGATCAGGGTCTGGCACACGCTCTCCAGGGGCTGCGGCGGGCCGCTGAGGTACTCCCGCAGCGCGGCGAGGCCCACGTCGATGGCCTGGCCCCGGCGTTCGACCAGGCCGTCGGTGCACAGCACGAACTGGCTGTCGTCCTCCACCTCGAACTCGGCGGTCTCGAACGCGACGCCGCCGACGCCGATCGGCGCGCCGGAGGGTACGTCGAGCAGCTCGCTGTCGCCGAACGGCGAGACCAGCACCGGCGGGAGGTGCCCGGCGTTGGCCACCTCGCAGCGCCGCGCCACCGGGTCGTACACGACGTAGATGCAGGTCGCGATGTACTCGTCGCCGAGCCGGCGGGCGAGGTCGTCGAGCTGGCGCAGCAGCCGGCCCGGCGGCAGGTCCTGCGCGGCCAGGGTGCGCACGGCCGTGCGGAACTGGCCCATGATCGCCGCTGAGGTCATGCCGTGTCCCATGACGTCGCCCACGACGAGCGCCAGCCGGCCGCCCGGGAGCGGGATCGCGTCGAACCAGTCGCCGCCCACGCGCACGGCCTCGTTGGCCGGGACGTAGCGGTAGCAGATCTGCGCGCCGGCGACGACGGGCGGCGCGTCGGGCAGCATGGTCTTCTGCAGCTCTCTCGCCGCGCGGCTCTCGCGCCGGTAGAGCCGCCCGTTGTCGACGCAGACCGCCGCGCGACGGCAGAGCTCCTCCACCATCGCGACGTCGAACTGGTCGAACGCCGGACGGTCGGGCCGCCGCAGCAGCGTGAGGTTGCCCAGCGCGGTGCCGCGGGCGATCAGCGGGGAGACGAGGAGCGCGCGGCCCTGCAGCAGCGGCCGGAAGTCGCGATCGGCGAAACGGGCCGACATCCGGCGCGCGAACCGCTCGCTGACCTTGGGAACGCTGACGCTGTGCCCGGTCAGCAGGCTCTGGGTGAACGGAGTGGCGGCGGGCAGGCGGAGCTTCTCGTCGCGCGGCACCAGGTCGTCCCAGCGCCCGTACGCGTCGTCGTGGCTCACCGCCACGCGTACGGCCGTGGGCGACTCGTCGGGGGTCAGCGGGGGCAGCTCCTGGTCGGAGACGATCGACTCGAGGAGCTGGACGTCGGCGAAGTCGGCGAAGCGCGGCACCAGCGCGGTGCACAGCGCCGCCGCGGTCTGCACCGGGTCGAGCGTGTCGACGATCCGGCTGCCCGCGTCGTTGAGGAAGTCGAGCCGCTCCTGGGCCGCCGACCGGTCGAGCGCGCGTACGGGCGCCGTCGCGCGCCGCGGCTCGCCGACCTTGGTGATGCGCTGCTCCGGGGACGGCGGGGTGCCGAAGTAGGCCGCGAACGGCAGCCGCGCGGTGACGCTGACGTTGACCGCGGGATAGCCGCGGATGAGGACCTGGCGGACGATCGATTCGGCGGCGCCGGGCGGCATGGCCGGCAGCATCTCGGTCAGCCGCCGGCCGAGCATCGACGGGTCGGCGCCGCCGGGAGGCAGGAGGGTCGGCTCGACGCGCAGGAGGCGTACGCCGCTCTCGCTGGTCAGCGGGGTCGGGGAGGGGGCCTTGACGAGGACGTCGCCCAGCGCGAGGCCGGGCCCGCCGTCGCGCAGCCGGTTGGCGTCGGCGGCGATCGCCAGGACGCGGGCCCGGTCGGGGCCGCTGAGCGGATAGACCCACCAGGCGACCTCGCGGAGCGGGCCGTCGTCCATGGCCGGGACCAGGAAGGCGCCGGTCCAGGCGTGCCTGATGCGGGAGCCGCCGGGCTCGAACGCGTCACCGTGCTCCTGCGGCAGCCGCAGGAGCGTACGCAGCGGGCGGCCGGCGGCCTCCTCGTGCGCTAATCCGAAGATCTCGTCCGCGGTGTGGCTCCAGTGGGTCACGTGGCCGAGGTCGTTGAGGAGGATCACGGCCATGGGGGCGAGGCCGAGCAGATGCTCGTGCAGCAGACGGGGCGAGCCCGCGACCGCGGGACGAGCGACGGCATGGCGACGTTTCACCGGCAAGGACACCTCCCCGAACGAGCGCTTCGCACAGCCCCCCTGCACCCGTTGTGAGGGGCACGCTACAGACCGCGCGGCATATTCGCCTCGGTTTTCGCCCCAACGTCATGGGACCGGCCAGGCCAGCGGGTCCCAGCAGCCCCGTCCGCCTCCCGGCTGAGTGCGCGCTCACCGACGCGGCGGGCCCTGGTAGCGTTCGAGACGAAGATCGAGGTGGAGGTCGCATGTCCGGCTCGATGCGCATCCGCATCCTCGCGGCGGCCGTCTCCGTCATGCGAGAGCGCGGGGTCGCGAACACCACGACCAAGGAGATCGCTCGCGTCGCCGGGGTGGCCGAGGGCAGCATCTACAACCACTTCGCCGACAAGACGGAGCTCGTCGCGGCGTCCATGGCCGAGGTGGCCGGCGGCATCCGCGACGCCCTCACCCGCCTGTCCGAGCGGGTCGGCCAGAACTCGGTGGAGGACAACCTCGCCGAACTCGCCGAGGCCCAGATCGCCTTCTTCACCGACGTGTTGCCGATCACCGGCGCGGTCCTGGGCGACCGTGACCTGTGCGCCCGGTCGCGCGACCGCGCGCCGGAGTCGCCCGACGATTCTCCCCCGGGCCCGGTTCTCAGCCACGCCGCGGTGATCGCCTACCTGGAGGCCGAACGCGACGGGGGACGCCTGGCCACCTGGGCCCGTCCGCCGTACCTCGCCGCCCTCCTGATCGGCGCGTGCCAGCAGTACGCCTTGCTGCGGCTCCTGACGCCGCCCGAGGCCATGACCGAGGTCGCGGGTCTGCCCGCCGATCCGGCGGAGTACGCCCGCCAGGTCGCCCACACCGTCATGGCCGGCCACCACGCCCGCCGCGCCCGCCCCCGGTAACGGTCCGCTCCGCCTACCCGGAGTGGTCGTTCCGACGCCTCAGGTTTCTCAGCTCCACGTCCGGTCTTCCCATGTTGTTCCAGGTCACGTACGATTTGGGGTGGAAGCGCCGGAACGCGGAAACGTCCGGACCAGCACAGACCGTGACCAAAACCACTTTTCACGGATGGCATGTCCGCGTTAGAATCATTGCTCGTGGCAAACGCCGCGGATCGGGCGTAACACTGCCCCGGCGCCCTCCAGCGCGGCCCGCTCCCTCGGGCCTCTGGTCGGCGGCCATGTCCCGTTTTCCCTTGGGCGATGAAGCCGACAGCCGCACAGGGTCCTGCTCTGTGCCCGGAGTCCGTACCTCCATCCGTGCCCCCGGCCCGGCTCCGGTTCCTGACAACCGCAGGGCGAAGGCTCGCCCAGCTCAGCACCCTACGGAGCGAGTATGACCACAGCGGCACCCGCAGCGGGCCGCCAGCACGACGAGCGCTACGAACGCGACGTCAGGCCGCTCATCGACCCGCTGTACGCCAGCGCGGTGCGTATGACGCGCAACCCCACTGACGCCGAGGACCTCGTGCAGGAGACCCTCGCCAAGGCCTACGTGAACTTCCACCAGTTCGAGGAGGGCACGAACCTCAAGGCCTGGATGCATCGGATCCTCACCAACAACTTCATCAACACCTACCGCAAGAAGCAGCGCGAACCCCAGCGCGCCGGCACCGAGGAGATCGAGGACTGGCAGCTCGCCCGCGCCGAGTCGCACACCTCGACCGGGCTGCGCTCGGCCGAGCACGAGGCGCTCGACCGGCTGCCCGACTCCGACGTGGTCAAGGCGCTGCGCGCGCTCGCCCCCGAGTTCCGTACGGCCGTCTACCTGGCCGACATCGAGGGCTACCCGTACAAGGAGATCGCCACGATGATGGGCACGCCCATCGGCACGGTGATGTCGCGACTGCACCGGGGCCGCCGCCAGCTCCGCGAGCAGCTCCAGGCGTACGCCCCTCGCGTGAGCGTCGTACGCGCCGCGTGACCCGCTGGGCCCTCAGGAGGCCTGGACCCGGAGATAGCCGGTGAGCTGCTCGTAGCGCTGCCAGCCCTCCTGTTGCCGTCCGTCGCCCAGGGGGTACCACATCGCCGTGTCGCCGATCCGCTGCCCGGGCACACCGGGCGGTCCCGGCGCGGTGCCGCTCACGGCCAGGCCGATCGGCGCCGCCGGTCCGACCCAGCGCGGCCCGGTGGTGAGATCGGTCAGTCCCGGGCTGAGCTGGACGAAGCACGAGACCAGGGGGAACTCCGCGGCGAGCGCGCCGATGACCGTCGACAGCGACCCGACCGGCGCCTCGCGGGGATCGGTGTAGCCGATCACCAGCGTGACCGCCTCCTCGGCCGCGTCGTCCACCTGCGACAGCAACATCGTGCCGACCGCGGGGCGACCGCCGCCCCCGCCCACCACGGTCAGCCAGATCGCGGCGGAGACGCGTGAGCTGAACATCTCGCCCAGGTCCTCGAGCCGCCACACCGCCGTCGCGGGCTCGGAGGTGCCCCATCCGCCGGGCGTCTCCCCCGTGAGCGACCGGCACAGCTGCTCCGCCGCGCCGCCGATCGCGCCGCCCTCCGGGTGCCGTACGCGGAAGGTCAGCGTCAGCTGGGCGCCGACCGGCGCGGCCGGAGGCGTCGTGTAGGTCGGCGCGTACGCCCGCGCCTGCGGGTCGACGACGAAGGCCTCGCCGTCCCACAGCAGGGGTACGCCCGTGAGCCCGTCATAGTGGCCGCCGTCGGCGCGGACGACCCAGCGGCTGTTCGGCCCGGTCAGCACGAGCCGCAGCGGCATCGTGATCCGCGACTCGGGCGGCGTCACGACCTGCAGGCCACGCCCGGTCTCGCTGCACAGCCGGAGCCCCTCGGCGAGCCAGGTGGTGAACGGCACGACCGGCCGCTCCTGGAGCACCACCATCGCCTTCGGGGTCAGAGCGTCGACGGCCGGGTGGGTCACCGGGTCTCCTCCGCGGGCCAGACGATGCCGCCCTGCCAGTGCACGATGTCCTGGGCGAACCTGCGCGCGATGCGCCGGGCCTCCGGCATCCCGGCGGCGGCGCGTACCTCCACCCACCAGGCCGGCAGCCGTACCCTCTCCGCCGGCTGCGTACCGAGCAGGCGCTCCACCTCACCGGGCACGCGCACCAGCTCCGGCGCCTCGATCGAGACGAGGAGCCGTCCCTCGGGATCGTAGAGATGGCGGGCGCCCGGGCCGGCCTCGACCATCCGCAGCGCCTCACCGAAGGCGATCATGCCCTCCACGACCGTGGGAATGTCGGGCTCGTTCCGCACCAACGCGATGATGTCGCTGGTCAAGGCCGCGAACCTCCTTTTCTCCGGTCGGGGTCAGACATCGAGGGCCCGGCCGAAGGCCTCGAGTGCGATGCGTATCGCCGCGGCCCTCGTCTCCTGGCCGATCCGGGCGGACTCTACCGCCGTTCCGGTCGCGAGGTGCCGGTCGTACGGCATGTGCACGACCGGCATTCCGCCGCCGCTGAGGAGCTGCCCGGCCCTGGTCAGGTCGGCGTCGACGTGGGGCGTGTGCGTGACGAACGCGATCACGGTGCGGGTCAGCAGGTGCTGGTAGCCGTTGCGGGCCTGCCACTCGAGGGCGCCGCGCGCGCTGAGCGCCCCGTCGACCGTGCCGGGCGTCACCATCACCTGCGCGTGCGCGTCGGCGAGGATGCCGCGTTGCAGCTCCGGCAGCAGCCCGGCGCCGCAGTCGATCACCAGGGCCGCGAAGTAGCGGCTCATCGCGCTCGCGACGGTCTTGAACTTGGCCAGGTCGAGTTCGTGGGTGATCTGCCCGTCCGCGGTCCCCGACAGCACCCAGAGCCCGTCGGCCGTGCGCCCGAGGAAGGACGCCGTCTCCTCGAAGCTCCGCGGCCCGGACTCGGCCAGGTCGTGCAGCGACCGCTCGATCCGGAGGCCGAGGCGCAGCGGCAGGGAGCCGAGGCCGGAGTCGGCGTCGACGGCGAGCACGCGGTCCTTGCGGTACTGCGCGAGCGCCGTGCCGGTGAGCCCCGCGATGGTGGTCTTGCCCGCGCCACCGCGGATGCTCGTCACCGCGATGTGCCGGCAGGAGGACACCGGACGGCTCAGGATCTGCGCCACATCCGCGGTCCGGCGTATCTCGTCGGCGGCGGCGGTGCCCATCGCCCGGCGCACGCCGCGGGACATGCGCCGCATCAGCGGGTCGCCGTGCACCGATCGGCGTACGAGATCCTGCGGCACCGGCCTGCCGGGCTGCGGAGGCGCGGCGGGCTGCGGAGGCGCCGAGCCCGGCGGCCCGGGGTCGCGCCGCCAGGCCTCCGCGTCGGACCGGTCCCACGCCTGGGGCGGCTGCTGCGCCTGGTCCTCCGGCGGCGGCTCGGTGCCCCAGGGCGTCTTGGCGACCAGGCCCCAGTGGGTCTGCGACGCCAGCTCCCAGGCGGACGCCTGGTTGGGACCGGCGTCCTCCTGCTGCTCGAGTGCCTGGTCGGGCCAGCCGTTCATCGACGGCTCGTCGCGCGGGCTCTTCTGCGGCTCCGGCGGCTGCTCCCACGTGGGCGGGCTCCAGGCGGGGCGCTGCTCGGCGGGCGTGGCCGCGGGCGGCTCCGCCTGCGGGCGCGGTCTCGGCTCGTCCCACACGGTCTGCGGGGCCGCCGGGACCGGTCGCCCTCCGTCGTGAGTGGCGGCGTCCTGAGAGGCGGCGCCCTGGTCCGGCGCGGGCGAGGGTCCCGGCTCGTCCCATCGCGTCGCGGACGGCGCCGGGACCGGTCGGCCCTCGTCCGTACGGGCCGCGCCTCCGGGATCCGGCGCGGGCATGGCGGGTGGCGGCTGCGGTCCCGGCTCGTCCGAGGGCATCGCGACGGGCGCGGCGACCGGCCGGTCATCGTCCTTATGAGGGGCGTTTTCCCGGGTCGGCGGGGACTGGGCGGGTGTTTCGCGCGGGTTTTCCGGGGGCGATGCCGGGTGGCCGTCCGTGAGCGCGGATGACCGGCCGGAATCGGGAGTCACCAGCCCGGACAACGGCATACCGAGCTCGGCAAGCGCGGTGGCCTGCCAGTCAGGCTCGGACAACGTCTTCCCCTCGGCGCACAGCAGGCTGACAACACGGATTGCTCCCGATCCTATCGGCGTAAGCCCCCTCTGGCCTCCACAAACGGCACCCCATCATGATTACCGTGTGAGATCGATGCGCTACAGTATGCGACTGAGGAGCCGCCGAAAACAGGCGGTCTTTTTCGGGGGGAAAAACCGACATGCGACGAATATTGGCTACTTCCATAGCCGCGGCCATTCCGGCCATGCTTCCGGTAAGTGCGGTCCACGCCTATTCCAAGCCGGCGCCTCCGCCCGCGGCGAGTGGCCATTCCAAGGTGCGGGCGCACGGCCACGGACGCACCTCGCACAACCGGCCCGTGTCCGAGGGCGAGACGCACGGCCGTCCGGACAACGACGTGAAGGTCGACGCGGACGACGGCGGCGGCCCGTCCGACGCCGCTCCGCAGAACGCCGCGCCGGAGCACGGCACCGGCCGCACCCACAACGCCACCGGCTCGCACGGCCGGCCGGCCCGGCCCGTCCGCAACAGGCCGACCTCTTCGCGGCCGGGCACCGGCCCGGACAGCTCGTTCGCCGACGCCGACGACCCGGCGCTCCCGCCGGAGGCCGCCGCGGCGGTCAAGGAGGCCGACGAACTGCAGGACTCCGCCGGCCAGGCCAACGCCCCGGCCGACAACGCACCGAAGCAGGGCTCGGCGCCCGCCGGCGCCGCTCCGGCCGCTCCGGCGCAGCCCGGCGGCGCGACCCGCCCGCAGGGCCCGGTCTCCGACCAGAGCACCAACCAGACGGCGGGCCGCCAGCTCGGCCGGGCACGCGCTCCGAAGTCCATGCCGGTCGCGTTCTTCAGCGGCAAGCCGGCGGCGCAGGGCTCGCGCCTGGTGCTGCACACCACCGCCGGGAACACGCCCGAGCGCACCGTCACGCTGCAGTGCTACCCGACGGGCGGCACGCACCCGAAGGCCGCCCAGGCCTGCGCCGACGTCGCCCGGGCCGGTGGCGACCTGGCGCAGATGCCCGCCAACGCCAACCCGCGGGCGTGCTTCATGATCTACTCGCCCGTCACGGTCACCGCACAGGGCCAGTGGCATGGCCAGGCCGTTCGGTACACCAAGAAATTCCCGAACACCTGCGTGATGCGCGACAAGACGGGTTCGGTCTTCGACTTCTGAGCCGGGCCCGGTGAGAAGTTCGAATAAGTACCGCACGCTTGGGTAAGCGGGCGCTTGACGGACGAGAGGAGTCGGTCATGGCGTCGAGGGTTCACCGGCCGGTGCACTGGCGAGTGCATGAGGTCATGACGCCAAGACCCGTCACCCTTCCTCTGGACGCTCCGCTTACCGAGGCGGCACGACTGATGCGCGACGAGAACGTCGGCGACGTCCTCGTCACTCAGGACGGCATGCTCTGCGGCCTGCTGACCGATCGCGACATCGTCGTGCGCGCGGTGGCCGAAGGACGGGACCTGACCGCCACACGCCTCGCCGACGTCTGCAGCGCGGGCATCGTGACGGTCAGCCCGGACGAGGCCGCCGAGGTCGCGCTGCGGCTCATGCGCGACCGCGCCGTCCGGCGGCTTCCCGTCGTCGAGGACGGCCGGCCGGTGGGCGTCGTCTCGGTCGGGGATCTGACCTCCGACCGAGACGAGGCCTCCGACCGAGAACGAGAACAGGACACCGGCCGGAACGAGAACTCCGAGCACGCCCGCCGGAGCGCGTCCCCCACGCTCACCCACTGACACCGGCCGGCCCACGGGATCGCCCGGGCGCGGACGCTCGACGCCGTACAGCGGCTACCGTGAATCCGTGGCGTTCGAAACGCAGATCAGCAGCGAGCTGGCGACCCAGGTCGCCCGGCTCGGCCTCGTGCAGGAGGCGTCCGCGACCGTGGCACTGCGGCGCATCACCGAGCTGGCCACCCGTGCCGTCCACGGATGCGCCGGAGCCACCGCCGTACGCTGGAGCACGGGCGAGGCGTCCGAGCCGCTCGACCAGGCCGGCACCCATCCCCACCTGGCCTACCTCAGCGAGATCCAGTGCGTCCGCGGGGCCGGGCCCATCTACGACGCGGCCCGCAGCGAGACACCGATCTTCTGCGGCGACACACTCGCCGAGACCCGCTGGCCGGAGTACACGCCCCTCGCGTTGCAGCGCGGCGTCCGATGCTTCGCCGACACCGTCTACCGCACCGGCCCAGTGATCGTCACCCTCACCATGTACGGCGTGGTGCCCGGGGCGCTCGACCGGCGCGAGCTCAGCCTGGGCGCGCTGCTCGCCGCCCAGGGCGGCGCCGCGGTGTCGAACACCCGCCTGTACGAGGACGCGCACCGCACCGCCACCCAGCTGCGCCAGGCGGTCGAGGCGCGTTCCATCGTCGACCAGGCCAAGGGCGTGCTGATGCATGCGATGGGCTGCGACGCGGACACCGCGTTCGCCGAGCTCAAGCGCATCTCCCAGACCCGGCACGTCAAGTTGACCGCGATCGCCCAGCGGATCGTCTCCGGCAGCCGCACGGAGACCTCCGGGCACCACTAGTCCCAGGACTCCGCCCTCTTCGAGACAGGTTCCAGTCAGAGATTCGCCCGCTTTCGGAGGCGGGTTAGAGTTACGCACAGCCGACCGACCCCGACCGATCCGACCGACCCGCCAGCCGGAGGGCAGCATTCCCGACCAGCGACCACCCGAGTCTCTTCGTCCTGAGGCACTCCGCGCCGAGATCGCCGCTCTGGAGGGCCGGGCCGGAGAGCTGAGCAGTGCGGCGTTGCTGCCGGACGCCGACCGGGCCGCGCTGCTCGACGCCGCCCTGACCGACCTCGAACGCGCCGTGACGGCGTTGCGGACGGTGGGGGCCGACCAGACCTCCACCCAGGCGAAGAACGAGGTGGCCGACGGTGAGCGCCGGCTGCTGCGCACCGTCTTCCAGGACGCGCCGGTGCCCCTCTTCCTGCTCGAGCGCGACGGCACCGTACGCCGCGTCAACCGCCAGGCCGGGGCGCTGCTCGGCTCCTCGGCCGGTTACCTCACCGGCAAGCCGTTCCCGACGTTCTGCGACCTGGCGACGCGGGCCACGGTCGGCTCGCACATCGCCGGAGTGTTCCACTCGGGCCGCCGGAAGCGTTCACGGGTGCGGCTCCTGTCGGGGCACGGCCCGGTCGAGGTGGACGTGACGTTCGCCCGCGTCTGGGTGACCGGTGAGCCGGACCCGCTGGTGGTCGCGGCCACCGCCCCCGCGACGCGCGAGCCGGCCGCCCAGGATCTGCCGCAGCAGGCCACCGCCACCCACGACGCCGTGGCCACGGTCGTCCACCGCATGGACGTGCTGTCCACGGCCACCGGCATGCTCCTGGACGACGACTCCTTCACCGAGTCCGTGGCCGTACGCCGCTGCGCGCGGCTGCTGGCCGCCGAGCTGGCCGACTGGGTCCTCATCGACCTCGAACGCGACGAGCGGCTTCTGCGGCAGGTGGTGATCGGCCCGGACGACGAGCGCAGCGCCGAGGTCGCCCGGACGCTGGAGGACCTCGACCCGGCCCCGGACACCCTGCCGGCCACCGTGCACGTCTCGGGCCGATCCGTGCTCCAGGCGCACCTCGACGATCTGGGCGTACTCGGCATGAGTCCGACCGGGCCTCCGGTGTGCGGGCTGATCCAGGCGTCGTCGCTGATCTGCGTGCCGCTGGACGACGGCGAGCGGTGCCACGGCACCCTGACGCTCGCCGTCTCCGGCGAGCAGGGCCCGTTCGACCTGATGGACCTCGGCCTGGTCGAGCGGCTCGCCCGC
Organism: Actinoallomurus sp. CA-142502; assembly: GCF_050936355.1. Taxonomy (NCBI): domain Bacteria; kingdom Bacillati; phylum Actinomycetota; class Actinomycetes; order Streptosporangiales; family Thermomonosporaceae; genus Actinoallomurus; species Actinoallomurus sp. CA-142502. Next base: position 2,268,895 of record NZ_JBNJMY010000001.1, on the reverse strand, counting down.
AACCTCGCCCTGGTCATCCGGGCGGGGCGGCGCTACCGCCGCCGTGCGGTGGTCGCCGAGCGGTTGCGCGCCGGTCTGCTGCCGCGTGAGCTGCCATCCGTGCCGGGGGCGGAGGTGGCGGGCCGCCACCATCCGGCGACCCGCGACACCGGCTTCGGCGGCGACTTCTATGAGGTGTTCCCCACGGGCTCGGGCTGGGGCATGGTCCTCGGCGACGTGTGCGGCAAGGGCGAGGACGCCGCGGCGGTGACGGCCACCGCCAAGAACGGCATCCGGCTGCTCTCCCGCTGGAATCCCAAGCCGACCGAGGTCCTGTCGATGATGAACGACGCGCTCATCGACGACGAGCGCTTCGTCACCGCCGTGATGGCCTACCTCGAGCCGCGCGACCACGGCATGGCGATGACGGTGGCCAGTGCCGGGCACCCGCCGGCGATCCTGATCCGCCGTGACGGCGTCATCCGCACGACGAGCGGCGGCGGTTTCCCGCTGGGCCTGTTCGAGGACGACTTCGGGGTCGGCGTCGAGCAGCTCGACCTGGAGCCCGGCGACACGCTGTTCCTCTACTCCGACGGCGTGCCCGAGGTGTCGGACCCGGCGCAGACCCGGTTCGGGCACGAGCGGCTCATCGAGATCCTCGCCGCCCACGGCGAGCAGCCCGTCGCCGATGTCGTGCTGGCCGTGGAGAGCGCCCTGCTGGACTTCTCCGGCGGTGACCTGCGCGATGACGTGTCGATGCTCGCGCTCCGGGTGACCGGCTGAGCCGGGCTCGGTGATCTTTTTTCAACAAGATCCGGGTGATCGTGTTTAGACCGGTGCCCGGCAGGTAAAGTGACATAGCAAGTAACCGTGCCTAAGACGCAGGCACACCACGGGAGGGCGGTATATCCGCCCTCGACTTCCGGAGGGTGTGCATGCGTACTTCAAGCCTTTTCGCCAGCGCGAGGCTGACGCACGCGTTCTCCTCCTTGATCGCCGACACGGACGTACGTCCGGCGGCGGGGCGCACGCTCACGCTCTTCTCCGGTCGTGAGAGCCGGCGCTCATATCTCTCCCCCCTCGGTCGTCGCGACGCCCTGCCTCGTCCGGCCGGACGAGGCCCGTCGCCCACGGCCACCCAGACGAACCCCCTCCCCAGGGATATTCAGGAGTCAGCCCGATGAACATAGTCATGGTCTCCGTTCACACGAACCCCGTCGCCACGGAAGCCTCGTCGCACGAAGGCGTTCGCGTCCACGTCGCCGAGCTGGCGCGCGAGCTCGGCCGCCAGGGACATCGGGTCACCATCTACACGCGCCGCGACGGCCTCGGTTCCGGTGAGCGGGTCCGCCTCGCGCCGCGGGTGAACGTGGAGTTCATCTCCGCCGGCAACGCTCTGCCGATGTCGGAGCAGGAGGTCCTCCCCCATATCCGGGAGTTCGCCGACAAGCTGGCCAAGCGCCTGGTCGCGGGCCGTCCCGACGTCATCCACGCGCACCACTGGCTGAGCGGCCTCGTCGCGATGTCCGCCGCCGACGGCCTCGACATCCCCATCGTCCAGAGCTTCCACGGCCTGGCCTCCCTCCGGCGAGGGGGCGAGGTCTCCCCGGCCCGCCTGCGCGTGGAGCGGGCCATCAGCCGCAGCGTCGACGCGCTGGTCGCGACCACCGAGACCGAGTGCGACGAGCTCACCCGCCTCGGCGTCACGCGCAAGCGCATCGCCTGCGTGCCGTCCGGCGTCGACAGCGAGCGTTTCACGCCGCAGGGCCGCACTCTTCTCCCCCGCAGCGAGAACCCGCGCATCGTCATGCTGTCGCGGCGGTTCGCCGAGGACGGCGTGACCACCGCCATCAAGGCGCTCTCCCGCATCCCCGACGCCGAGCTGGTCGTGGCCGGCGGGCCGGCTCCCGACGAGCTCGACGGCGACCCCGGCATCCACCGGCTGCGGATCGCGGCGAAGGAGGCCGGCGTGGACGAGCGGGTCACCTTCCTCGGCCGGGTCGACCCCGACGACGTTCCCGGCCTGCTGCGGTCGGCGGACCTGACGGTCAGCCTGCCCTCGTACCAGTCCTTCGGCCGGGTGCCGGTCGAGTCGATGGCCTGCGGCACGCCGGTGGTCGTCACTCCCGTCGGCGGCCACCTCGACACGGTGATCGACGACGTGACCGGCGTCTACGCGCGGCCCGGCCGGCCGGCCGAGCTGGCCCAGCGCATCCGCAACCTGCTCGCCGAGCGCACCCACCTGACCGCTCTGGGGATCGGCGGCGCCGACCGGGTACGGGCCCGCTACTCCTGGGAGCGGGTCGCCAACGAGACCCTCAAGGCCTATGAGTCCGTGCTCCCGGCCGCCGAGCCCGAGCAGGACGTGCACGAGGAGGAGGAACTGGAGCTGGCCGTCGCGAGCTGACGCCCGGCACAGAGAAGACCCGGGAGCGACCGCTCCCGGGTCTTTCCGTTCGCCCGTTTCGGCACCGGCGCGTACGGCTCAGGCGTAGGCGAGCTCAGTACGAGCGGGCGTACAGGATCCGCTTGCCGTACGCGGACGGCTCGCCGCAGCGGAAGCAGACGCCGTGCTCTTCGGGCGCGTCGCTCGGGATGACGCGCGGCGTCGCCGCCGTGTCGGCCTTGATGGCGTCCTCGCAGTCGGTGCGGCCGCAGTGGAACACGCGCGCCCAGCCCTGGGAGACCTGGTCCGGGAAGGCGTCCCAGCTCTCGACGTCGGCGGTGTGCTCGTCGCGGAACCGCTCCGCGCGGGTGTAGAGGAAGGCCTGGAAGTCGTCGAGGATGCCGGGCATCAACTCCGCGGCGCGGTCGAGCGGGATCTGCTCCTTGCCCTGGTCGCCGAGGCGGCGAGCCAGCGTCACCACCCCGCCGTCGAGGTCGCGCGGGCCGATCTCGAGCCGCACCGGGACGCCGCGCAGCTCCCACTCGTTGAACTTGTAGCCCGGACGCAGCTGCGACCGGTCGTCGACGTGCACCCGCACCCCGGCCCGCTTGAGCTCACCGGCCAGGTCACGGGCTGCCGCGGCGGTGCGCTCGGCGGCCTCGTCGCGGCCGATCGGCACGATCACCACCTGGTACGGCGCGATCCGCGGGGGCAGCACGAGGCCCTTGTCGTCGCCGTGCGTCATGATCACGCCGCCGAGCATGCGCGTGGACATGCCCCAGGAGGTCGTGTGGGCGTGAACGAGCTTGCCGTCCTCGTCCTGGTAGGTGATGTCGAAGACCTTGGCGAAGTTGGTGCCGAGGTAGTGGGACGTGCCGGACTGCAGGGCCCGGCCGTCGCGCATCATGCCCTCGATCGTGTAGGTGCGCTCCGCACCGGCGAACCGCTCGCTCGGGGTCTTCTCGCCCTCGATCACCGGGATCGCCGCCAGCTCGCGCGCCAGGCCGGCGTACGCGCCGAGGGCCCACATGGTCTCGCGCATCGCGTCCTCTTCGTCGGCGTGCGCGGTGTGGCCCTCCTGCCAGAGGAACTCGGTCGTGCGCAGGAACATGCGCGGGCGCAGCTCCCACCGCACGACGTTGGCCCACTGGTTGAGCAGCAGCGGCAGGTCGCGGTGCGACTCGATCCACTTGGCCATGTACTCGCCGATGACGGTCTCGGAGGTGGGCCGCACGACCAGCGGCTCCTCCAGCTCCTTGCCACCGGCGACGGTCACGACGGCCAGCTCGGGCGAGAAGCCCTCGACGTGCTCGGCCTCGCGTTTGAAGTAGGACTCCGGGATGAACATCGGGAAGCAGGCATTGCCGTGCCCGGCCTCTTTGATGCGCCCGTCGAGGTCGGCCTGCAGCAGCTCCCACATCCGGTAGCCGTACGGCCGGATGACCATGGTGCCGCGCACGGGGCCGCGGTCGACGAGCTCGGCCTGGATGACGAGTTCGTTGTACCAGGCGGAGAAGTCTTCAGACTGAGGAGTTACACCTTCCCGACTCACGCTGCCGAGCGTACCGGCCCACGGCACCCCATGTGGACGACCGGCTCAGGCGAGCCCCCTTATGTCCCTCACACAGGCGGGCGGTCTAGCGTACAGAACGTGCCAGACGAGCCCACGCCCGAGGCCGAGTCCTCGGCGGAGAAGGAGCCCCGGAAGCGCAACCGGTCCTTTCTCCGCGAACTGCCCATCCTCATCGGCGTAGCACTCGTGCTGTCGCTGCTGATCAAGACGTTCCTGGTGCAGGCGTTCTTCATCCCGTCCGAGTCGATGGAGCGCACCCTCCACGGCTGCGCGGGCTGCACCGGCGACCGGATCCTCGTGGAGAAGATCAGCTATCGCGTGGGCGACCCCAAGCCCGGCGACATCGTGGTGTTCCGCGCCCCGCCCGCCTGGGAGCCGGAGACCCGCGTCGCCAAGCCGACGAACCCGGTCCGCCGCGCGGTCAACTGGGTCGGCGCGGCGTTCGGCGTCCCACAGCCGAATGAGAAGGACCTGGTCAAGCGGGTGATCGCCGTGGGCGGCCAGACCGTACGGTGCTGTGACGCGCAGGGCCGGGTGCTCGTCGACGGGCACCCGCTGGACGAGCCGTACGTCTACCAGGACGATCATCGGCAGTTCGGGCCGATCACGGTCCCGCCCGGGCGGCTCTGGGTCATGGGCGACCACCGCTCGGACTCCGCGGACTCCCGATTCCACCTCGACGACGGGCACGACGGCACGGTCCCGGCGGGCAACGTGATCGGCCGCGCCTTCGTGATCATCTGGCCGCCGTCCCGCTGGAACAGCCTGCTCTCGACCAGGTCGTGACGACCGCCCGGGCGCCGGCCGCGACCACGGTCGCGGCCGTCCGGGACGGCGGGCCGCTCGGGCATGCCGCGGTTGGTGGCGTTCCCGGGGCTCCCGTTCGTCCTGCCCGCCCACCCGACGGGCCGGGCCGCGCCACGACCGGCCTGGCCGGTGTCGGCCGCGATGTCCTGCCTGATCGGGTGGTCGCCGCGCGACCCGTGCAGCGTGGCCGACATCGTGATCGCTGATCACCCGCCTGTCCTGAGACGGAGAGCCGGGCCTGGCGTGGCGGGACCGCCGGTGGCCCGTGTCGTGCTGGGGCGCGCCGCCGGGCCGGGCGTCGGTGGCGTGGTCGTTCGGGTGGTCCTGGTGCTGTTCTTCGTGCCCGCGCCGCCGGTGGGTACGGCCTGATCGCCGGGGTCCCCGAAGACGCTCCCGGGCCGGGCCGTGTGGATGGCCGCCGGATCGGCGGCGCCGCCCTCACCCGCCTTGCCGCGGCTGCCGGAGGTGGCCGGGCCGTTCTCCGCCACGGGCGCCCTCCTCGACCGGCGGGCCGGACGCCCCACGACCTGACCGCGGCGGGCCGAGGCGGAAAATCGTTTGGGCGTCTCCGGCTGATGGCCCAGACTTGGCGGGCGTGGGCCACGTCGAAGTCGCGCATCTCGACCACACGCTTCCGGACGGGCGGGTGCTCCTCTCCGACGCCTCGTTCCGGGTCGGCGACGGGTCGGTGGCGGCGCTGGTCGGGCCCAACGGCGCCGGCAAGACGACCCTGCTCCGCCTCGTGGCGGGCGACCTGGAGCCGCAGAGCGGCTCGGTCGTGCGCAGCGGCGGCCTGGGCGTGATGCGCCAGTTCATCGGCAACATCCGCGACGAGTCGACGGTCCATGACCTGCTCGTGTCCACCGCGCCGCAGCGGGTGCGCGACGCGGCGGCCGCTCTGGAGCGGGCCGAGCTGGCCATGATGGAGCGCGACGACGAGCCCACCCAGCTGCGCTACGCCAAGGCCCTCACCGACTGGGGCGACGCGGGCGGGTACGACGCCGAGGTGCTCTGGGACGCCTGCTGCGTCGCCGCGCTCGGCGCGCCGTACGACCGCACCCGCTACCGCGACGTGAAGACCCTGTCGGGCGGTGAGCAGAAGCGCCTCGTGCTGGAGGCGCTGTTCCGCGGCGCCGACGAGGTGCTGCTGCTCGACGAGCCCGACAACTACCTCGACGTCCCCGGCAAGCTCTGGCTGGAGGAGCGGCTGCGCGAGACGCGCAAGACGGTGCTGCTCGTGTCGCACGACCGCGAGTTGCTCGCGCGCGCGGCGCGGCAGATCGTCACGGTGGAGGCCGGAGCCGTCTGGACGCACGGCGGCGGTTTCGCCACCTACGCCGAGGCACGGCGCGAGCGGAACGAACGGCTGGAGGAGCTGCGGCGGCGCTGGGACGAGGAGCACGCCAAGCTCAGGGCGCTCGTGCAGATGTTCAAGCAGAAGGCGGCCTACAACTCCGACATGGCGTCCCGATACCAGGCGGCGCAGACGCGGCTGCGCCGGTTCGAGGAGGCGGGGCCGCCGGAGATCCCGCCGCGTGACCAGAACCTCAAGATGCGCCTGCGCGGCGGCCGTACCGGCAAACGCGCCGTGATCTGCGAGGCGCTGGAGCTGACCGGCCTGATGCGGCCGTTCGACACCGAGATCTGGTACGGCGAGCGCGTCGCGGTGCTCGGCTCGAACGGCTCGGGCAAGAGCCACTACCTGCGGCTCCTGGCCGGTGAGGACGTGGCGCACACGGGCGTGGCCCGGCTGGGGGCGCGCGTGGTGCCGGGGCTGTTCGCCCAGACCCACGCACGGCCGGAGCTCCGGGGGCGCACGCCGGCGGAGATCCTGATGACCGAGCACGCCCGGCTGCGCAACGAGGCGATGTCCGCGCTGTCCCGTTATGAGCTGAACTACTGCGGCGACCAGCCGTTCGAGACGCTGTCGGGCGGGCAGCAGGCGCGGTTGCAGATCCTGCTGCTGGAGATGAGCGGCTGCACGCTGCTGCTGCTCGACGAGCCGACCGACAACCTCGACCTGGCCAGCGCCGAGGCCCTGCAGCAGGGCCTGGAGGCCTACGACGGCACCGTGCTGGCGGTCACGCACGACCGGTGGTTCGCGCGGTCGTTCGACCGGTTCCTGGTGTTCGGCGGCGACGGCACCGTGTACGAGACGGCCGAGCCGGTGTGGGACGAGACCCGCGTCGACCGTCCGCGCTGACCGGGCGTCCACGGCGGGCCGCGCACGGCCCCGGCGGCGCGGCCTCCCTCGCCCGGCCCGGCCGGCTGCCGGGATCGCCCGGCCGACCCGATGAGGCGGTGATCCGCGAGGTCGGTCCCGCCCGTGGCGTACCGGGGACCACGGCCCCCGCGCGGCGCTCAGCCGGCCGGCTCCGAGTCGAACTCGATTTTCACCTCGTCCGCCAGCCGGAGCTGGCCGAACAGCGCGGAGTACGGCTTGATCCCCCAGCGCGACTGGACGACGGTCGCCTCCCCGGTCAGCCGCTCGCCGGAGATCCGGCCGTGCACGGTGACCGGCCGGGTGACGTCCATGATCGTCAGCTCGCCCTCGATGGTGAACGCCGAGGGCGTGCCCGATACTTCGGTGGACCGGAACCGGATCACCGGGTGGGCACGCGTCTTCAGGATCTTCTCGCGGACGGTCTTGAGGATCTCGATCCGGTCGGCGGCGGTGAGCGCCATGACACCGCCGCCGCCCTCGACGACCTCGAATGACGCGGGATCCATCTCGGCGGTCACCGCGCAGGCGGACGGATCATCGAGATCGATGGCCGCCTCGCCGGACCAGCGTGTGACCTCGATGGTCAGGTCGTGGCCGGCCCGGCGGCCGAGCCCGCTCCGGCCCGTGCGCAGCCGGAGGGTCCCCGACGCGGGACCGAGTGCGTACGTGCCGCTGGTCAGCGCCATGGACGCCACACTACGGCCGTCTCGGCGGGCCCTGCGGGCGTCCGAGCGGAACTCAATGCTCGGTGAGCAGCCCGATGGCCCGGACGATCTCGCCCAGGGTGTGGAACTCCTGACCCTCGGGCAGCCCGGAGACGGCGTCGACGACCGAGTCGGGGGCCCGGTGGGACCGCAGGTGGGTCAGCAGCCGTGCCCGGTCGGCGGGGAACACGGTCGGCGGCAGATGCCGGGTCAGCGCGGCACGACGCGCGACGTCCGCGGGTGACATGCCGCGCGGCGGCGTCCGATGGCGCTCCGGTGGCGCGTCACCGCTCTCCTGCCCGCCCTCCCGGACGCGGCCGGTGCCGTTCCTGCTCAGGCTTTCGGTCTCCTTGTGCAGGTAGTCGTCGCGGACCGGACCCTGCTTGTCGCTCTCGCGGTGCATAGACCTCACCTTTCGCGTCCCTCTCAGGCGCCCCTGCGCGCTGGCGTTTCCGGGTCTACCTCCTTCGGGCCACGGCAGCGGAACGGAGCGCCGGATGCTCCACCTGGCACAGGGCGGTCGCCGCGCGACCCCCTGTGAGCCGCCGTACCCGAGCCGGGCCACGGCGAACCCTCACCCGCGACGACCTGCGAAGTCTTCCCGATCAAGCGCTCGGCGGGTCCTCTTCGGCCGGGGGCTCGGGCAGGGGACGCCGGCTGGGCTCGGCGACCTGGGGCGGCCCGAACACGGCCAGCGCCGCGCGCTTCTTGGTGATCTCCACCGGGCCGTCGGCCGCACCGAGCTCGCCGTCGCAGGCGAGGCGCAGCGAGCCGTCGGTGCCGCTCAGGCGCAGGGAGGTGGTGCGCCAGGTCTTGTAGTCGGGCATCAGGTGCAGGTGCCCGATGAGCAGCGCGGCGACAGCCCGTGACTTGCCGATATGCCGTTTGGCGCCGATCAGCCGTACGTCGAGCAGGCCGTCGGCCAGGTGCTCGCGCCAGGTCGGCGCGACGCCGTAGGAGCCGTACCGGCAGTTGCCGATGAAGGCGAACCACACGCGCAGCCGCCGCCCCTCGACGTACACCTCCGTCGGCTCGGTGTGCCGCAGGACGCGGACCGCGGCCACCGCGAGCGCGGGCCACTTGCCCAGGCGGTTCTCCATGCGCCGGCGCAGGTCGACCAGTTCGGTGTACGCGCCGAAGCTCGCCGTGTTGAGGAACGGGCGCCGCCCCGCGCAGGCGACGTCGACCCGGACGACGGCGCCCGACCGGTAGGCCTCGATCGCGTCCTTGGCGGTCTCCAGGCCGATCGCGCGGGCGAAGTGGTTCAGCGTGCCGCCGGGGATCACCAGCAGTGGCAGCCCGCGCTCGACGGCGATCTCGGCCCCGGCGTTGACCGTGCCGTCGCCGCCGCAGACCCCGAGCACGGTCGCCCGGTCCGCGGCGTCGCCGAGCGTCTTGCCCAGGTCCTCACCGGCCTCGACGATCTCCGCCTCCGGCAGCTCTGCACGGAGCAGACGTGTGACGTCGCCGCCGCCCGCGTCGTTGTTGATCACCACGACGACGCCGGCGCCGTCGGATGAGATGCCCTGGACGGCTTCGGCCGGCATGGACCACACGGCTCCGGCGGGCGCGGGACGGGTGGGCCAGACCAGCCGGGTCGTCGCGGCGGCCACCGCACCGAGCGCCAGACCGGCCAGGACGTCGCCCGGGTAGTGCGCGCCGGTGTAGACCCGCGAGAAGGCCACCCCGGCGGCGCCCGCCGCGACGGGAAGCACGACGGACGCGGGCGCCTCCATCGCCAGCGCGCCGGTGAACGCCGCGGCCGCAGCCGAGTGCCCGGAGGGGAAGGACGGGGACGTCGGCAGCCGCCACCGCACCCGCGCGGCGGGAAGCGCGGTGCCGCGCCCCACGCTCGTCGGCAGGCCGGCCAGCTCGATCAGCGGACGGCGGCGGCGGAACATCTGCTTGCCGACGAGATTGGCGATCGGGCTGGTCAGGCTCAGCGCGAACACGCCGCGCAGCGCCGCCCGGCGCAGCCGCGGCTGTCGCGTCACGGCCAGTCCGCCGGCGACACCCAGCCACAGCAGGGAGTGGTCGGCGACTCTGGACAGGCGAGGGAGGACGTACTCGAAACCGGGGAGCCGCGCCGCGGCCACCGCGTCGAAGGCGCGCTGGTCGAGCCGGCCCGCTCTTTGCAACAGGGGCATGCGAGCCTCTATCCCCCGTCGCGGTCAAGATATGTCCGGGGTTATCCAAGGTCAGTGGCATCGTCGGGGGCCGGACGGCACACCCGGGCTCGGTATCCCGATTACCTCCCGATCACGCCGAAGATCACATTCTCGCCATGCATCTCACCGAACGTCGATGCCGGGGCTCTGTCTGCAATAGGCTCATCCGCATGAGTCACCCGGAACGGCTCGGAGCCTCGGGTGGCGGACCGGCCAACGCGATCGCGGAGCCCCCTCACATGAACGGGCATGGCTCGCTGGCCGACTTCGCCACCGCGCAGGGGCTCAAGCAGAGCGCCGCCCGCCCCCCGATGGGCTCGTACATTCGCCAGGTCTGGCAGCGTCGCCACTTCATCTGGGCGTTCGCCTCGGCCAAGAACATCGCGATGTACACCGAGTCGCGCCTCGGCCAGGTATGGCAGGTCCTCACGCCGCTGCTCAACGCCGCGGTGTACTACCTGATCTTCGGCCTGCTGCTCGGTGTCAGCCGCGGCCTGCCGCGCAACACGTTCATCCCGTTCCTGGTCTGCGGTGTCTTCGTCTTCACCTTCACCCAGCGGTCGGTGCAGACGGGCGCCAAGTCGGTCGGTGACAACCTGTCGCTGATCCGCGCCCTGCACTTCCCGCGGGCGAGCCTGCCGCTGGCGTACACCATCATCGAGCTGCAGCAGCTCCTCGTCTCGATGGTCGTGCTCTTCGTCATCGTGCTCGGCTTCGGCGAGCCGCTGACCCTCGACTGGTTGCTGCTGATCCCGGTCCTGATGATGCAGGTGCTGTTCAACGTCGGGATGAGCCTCGTACTCGCCCGCATCGGCGCGTTCAACCGAGACATCCAGCAGCTGCTGCCGTTCATCATGCGGACCTGGCTCTACTTCTCCGGCATCATCTACAGCCTGTCCGGGCTGATGAAGTCGCCCAAGATCCACCACCACCCGTGGATCGGGCACGTCCTCGAGGCCAACCCCGGATACGTCTACGTCGAGCTGTCACGGCTCTCCATCCTCGACAGCTACCGCGGCTACGTGCACGAGAAGCTGCACGAGCAGACGGACCATCTGTGGTGGTACGGCCTGGGTTGGGCGATCGTGGTGTTCGTCGTAGGGTTCTGGTTCTTCTTCCGCGCCGAGGAGAGGTACGGCCGTGGCTGACGTCAAGGAGAAGCTCAAGGTGTCCGAGTACGCGGCACCGCGGGTGACCATCGACCAGACCCGCGAGCCGATCGTCGTCGTCGACGATCTGCACATCAAGTACCGGGTGTACGGCGCCGGCGGCAAGGGCAACGCCGCGAGCGCCTTCATCCGCGTGCTCCGCCGCGAGCACCGCCCGACGATGAAGGTGGTCCACGCGATCCGCGGGCTGTCCTTCGTCGCCTACAAGGGTGACGCCATCGGCGTCATCGGCACGAACGGCTCGGGCAAGTCGACGCTGCTCAAGGCCATCGCCGGCCTGCTGCCCCCGGAGAGCGGCGGCGTCTACACCTCCGGCCAGCCGTCGCTGCTCGGCGTCAACGCCGCCCTGATGAACGACCTCACCGGCGAGCGCAACATCGTCCTCGGCTGCCTGGCGATGGGCATGTCCCCCGACCAGGTCAAGCAGAAGTACGACGAGATCGTGAAGTTCGCCGGGCTCAAGGAGGGCTTCATCCAGCTCCCCATGCGGGCCTACTCCTCCGGCATGGGCTCGCGGCTGCGGTTCGCCATCGCCGCCTCCAAGTCCCACGACGTGCTGCTCATTGACGAAGCGCTGGCCACCGGCGACGCCAAGTTCCGCCGCAAGAGCGCCAAGAAGATCGACGAACTGCGCGAAGAGGCCGGCGCCGTCTTCCTCGTCGCCCACCAGCTCGACTCGATCCGCGAGATGTGCAACCGGGTGCTGTGGATCGACGAGGGCACGCTGGTGATGGACGGCGAGACCGACGCCGTCGTCGACGCCTACACCGAGGCCACCGGCAAGTAACCCCCGCCTTCGGAAGCCCGAGCCCCGCATGAGGGGCTCGGGCTTCACGCTTCGTGAGCCGCCGTTCACCGGAAAAGCAGGTTTGGCGAACGACTTTCCGGGCCGCTCCGAACCGTGCCGAACTGCCCCTTTATGCCGGCCCGCCGCCGATCTACCTTCGAGGGAGACGCTACTTCCGAGAGAGGCGGGGGGTTGGCACCGAGCAGCGAACGGCCCGGCGAGCAGCCCGGCGAACACAGTGGCAGCGAACACAGTGGCCGGCACCGCCGGCGAGCGGGCCGGCCGTGAGGCGCCGCGACGAGGCGGGCACGGCGGCGAAGGCCGTCGAGGCCCGGGGTCTCGTCAAGGTGTACGAGGGGCGCCGTGACCGGCAGGTCCGGGCGCTCGACGGCATCGACGTGTCCTCGAACCAGGGTGAGTACCTCGTGCTGCTCGGCCCCTCGGGCTGCGGCAAGACCACGCTGTTGCGCACCATCGCGGGTCTGGAGCGGCCGACCGAGGGCGAGGTGTACATCGGCGGCCAGCTCGTCAACGGGCTGCCGCCGCGGATCCGCCGGGTCGCGATGGTCCTCCAGTCCTACGCGCTCTATCCGCACAAGACCGTTCACAGCAACATCGAGTTCCCGCTGAAGGCCGAGAACGTCCCGCGTCACCTGCGCGAGCGCAAGATCCGCTGGGCGGCCGACCTCCTCGGCATCCCGGACCTGCTCGGCCGTAGGCCCCGGCAGCTGTCCGGCGGTGAACGCCAGCGGGTCGCGCTGGCCCGTGCCCTCGTCCGAGAGCCGGCCGTCTTCCTGCTCGACGAGCCCCTGTCGGGGCTGGACGCCAAGCTGCGTGCCACCACCCGCGACGAGCTGAAACGCTTCCAGCGGCAGATCGGCACCGCGACGATCTACGTGACGCACGACCAGGAAGAGGCGATGGGCCTCGGCGACCGGGTCGCGGTGCTGGACGCCGGGCGGCTGCGCCAGGTCGGCACGCCGCGCGACATCTACGACGAGCCGGCCGACACGTTCGTGGCGACGTTCGTCGGCTCTCCCCCGATGAACCTCGTGCAGCGCGCCAACCGGCTCGTCGGCTTCCGGCCCGAGCATCTGCTGCCGGCGGAGAACGTCGCGTACGACTCCCGCGTCACCATGCCGCTGCGGATCGAGCGCATCGAGTACCTGTCCGGCGACCGTCACGTCTACGGCACGGTGACGAAGATCGGCACGGAGACGCGTGTGATCGCGCGGCTGCCCGCGACCGTCATCACGCCGCTGGCGCCCGGCGAGACGCACGAGTTCGCGGTGCCGGGCGACCGGCTGCGCTTCTTCGACGCCGAGTACGGCATCCGTACCGCGCCGGTACGGATCGGCGGTTGAGCGGCACACGGGCGCGCGCCGGCGAACGGACGCGCCTCACCGACCGCGAGGGGTTCTTGGCCTGGGCGTTCCTGCTGCCCACGATCGTCTACCTGACCGCGCTGGTGGTGGCGCCGTTCGGGCTGACGGTGGCGTTCGCGTTCTCCCGCTCGACGAGCGACGCGCCGTCGTACCGGTTCGGCGGGCTGCGCGGCTTCCGCGCGGTGTTCGGCGACGACGTCTTCTGGCGGTCGCTGCTCGACACTCTCGCCCTGACCTGCGTCTCGGTCGTTCTCGTCGTGGTCCTCGGGACGGTCCTCGCGCACGTACTGCGCGCCGACCTCCGCTTCCGGCGCACCGTGCGCACGCTGGTCCTGCTGCCCTGGACGACGCCGGTCGCGCTGTCGGCGATCTCCTGGCGCTGGCTGCTCGGTCCGGCCGGCTCGCCCGTGGAGCGGGTGCTCCGCGGCGCCTCACTGCTGCACGGCGGCGGGTCGCCGCTCGGGCGTACGGGGCCCGCGGCGGTCGTGGTGGTGGCCGCGCACGTCTGGCGGCTGACGCCGCTCGCCGCCGTCATCGTGGCCGCCGGGCTGAACGCCGTGCCGTCCGGTGTGTGGGACGCCGCGCGTCTCGACGGGGCCGGTTTCTGGCGGCGTCTCTTCGGCGTGACGGTGCCGCTGACGCTTCCGGTGACCGCGGTGGCCGCGGTGTTCACGGCGGCCATCACGTTCGCGGACATGGCCGTGGTCCGGATGCTGACCGGCGGCGGGCCGCACGACTCGACCCAGGTACTGCCCACGCTCGCGTACCTGCGCGGCGTCGAGGGCGGGGACATCGGCGCCGGGGCGGCGGCGTCCCTGTTCCTGCTGCCGCTGTTCCTCGCCGGTGTGGTCGTGGCGCTCCGGGCCGTACGGCGGGCGGAGGCGATCCGGTGACCCCGGTGAACGGGCTGGCGGCGCGCACGGCGGCGCGGGAAATGCTGCGCCAGCGGCGGCTGGCGGCCGTGCGGCAGGTCGTGGTCCGCGTGACGGTCTACGTCGTCGCGACGGTCGCCGCGCTGGTGTGCGCGGCGCCGTTCCTGTGGGGCCTGGTGACCGCGTTCGAACGCGGCACGCCCGGCGCGCGGCACCGGCCGACCACCGAGCACGTCCGCGCGCTGTTCCACTCGACGCGCTTCCCGACGTTCGTGGTGAACACCCTGGTGGTCGGCGGTCTGGTCGTGGTCGTCACGCTGGCGCTCGCGCTGCCGGCGGCGTACGCGCTGTCCCGGCTGCACCGCTCGTGGGGCGGGCGGGCCGGGCTCGCGATCCTGCTGGTCTACCTCGTGCCTCCACCGCTGCTGTTCCTGTCGCTGTCGCGGGTGGTGGCGACGCTGGGGCTGGCCGACTCGATCTGGTCGCTCGTCCTCGTCCACCCGACCGTGACGGTCCCGGTGTCGGTCTGGCTGCTCGCGGCGTTCCTGCGCGGCGTGCCGGTCGACATCGAGGAACAGGCGATGGTCGACGGCCACAGCCGCTTCGGCGCGTTCGTCCGCGTCGTGGCGCCGCAGGTGCTGCCGGGGATCGCGGCCGTCGTGGTCCTCACCTTCACGCTGGCCGCCGGGGAGTTCACCTACGCGCTGACGTTCATCTGGTCGGACGCGAGCATGCCGGTGAGCACCGGGCTGCCGGCGCGGCTCGGCGGCGGCGACCCGATGCTGTGGCGGTCGGTGCAGAGCGGCGCGGTCTTCGTGGCCGTACCGCTCGCCATCGCGTGCGGGCTGTTCCTCGACCGGTTCGTCTCCGTCCTCGCGCAGGGCGCGCACCGGGACTGACGGCCGCCGCTCGGCCCGGTCAGGTCTCCGCCACGCGCGGGCCCTCGTCGGCGACGCGGCGGGCCACCGGGGCCATCCACACGTAGTACAGGGCCGAGGCGACGATCAGGCCGATGATCCAGGAGATGTCGGCGCCGCCGAGGTGCTTCACGAACGGCCCGGTGAAGAACGTCGAACTGACGAACGGGACCTCGACCAGGACGCCGATCACGTACGCGCCGATGGTGCGCCAGTTGAACCCGCCGTACACGCCGTCGGGCCGGAAGATCGCGTCGATGTCGTACCGCTCCTTGCGGACGAAGTAGAAGTCGATCAGGTTGATCGCCGTCCACGGGATGAGGAAGTACGCCAGGAACAGGATGAAGTTCTCGAAGTTGTGCAGGAAGTCCGCGCTCGCGGCCAGCGCGACGACCGTGCCCACGACGGCGGCGAGCAGCACGAAGACCAGCCGCACGCCGGCGTTCATCCGCATCGGGCGCAGCGCGGTCAGCGTGGTGGTCGCCGACATGAACATGCCGTAGAGGTTCAGCACGTTCACCGCGACGATGCCGAGCACGATGATCAGTGAGAACGCCCAGTGCGGCTCGGCGAGGCCGACGACGAACGACACGGAGCCGCCCTCGAAAGACTTGGCCGCCACCGCGGCGCAGACGCTGCCGAACGCCATCATCCAGACGGTGCCGAGCACGCTCCCGCCGTAGGTCCACCAGAACGCCGCCCGGACCGACGTGTCCTCCGGCAGGTAACGGGAGTAGTCGGCGACGTACGGCGCGTAGGTGATCTGCCAGGTCGCGGCGATCGCCACCACGAGCAGGAACGTGCCCGCGCCGACGTGCCCGGAGTGCCAGACCCGGCCCACGTGGTGCCCGGTCAGCAGGTGGTACGTCAGGTAGAGGAAGCCCACCGCGGCGATGAGGCTGACCCACTGCTCGTACTGGTGGATCAGCCGGTACCCGTAGGCGGCGAGCACCGTGCACACCGCCGACACGACGATCGTGGCGGGCGTCCGGCCGATCCCCCACCAGTCGGCCAGCGCCGCGCCGCCCAGCACCGCGCTGGTGGCGAAGAAGCCGACGTACATGAGGACGACGAGCAGCAGCGGCAGGATCGCCCCGTAGAACCCGAACTGCGCGCGGCTCTGGATCATCTGCGGGATGCCGAGCTTCGGGCCCTGGGCGGAGTGAAGGGCCATGAAGATCGCGCCGAGCAGGTTGCCGACGACCAGGGCGACGAGCGCCCAGGGCAGCGGGAGCCCGAGCACCACGCCGAGCGCTCCCGTCACCGCGGTGGTGACCTGCATGTTCGCGCCGAACCACACGGTGAACAGCCTCCACACCGACCCGTGCCGCTCTTCGGGCGGCACGAAGTCGATCGACCGCTGCTCGACCCCGAGGGCCGCACCCTGTCCGGCACTCTGGGTACCGCCGCCGACCTGCTGTTTCGTCATGCGCGCACTCTCACGCTCGCATCGGGCGTCCCGCAAGAGTCGTTCCCGGCGAAATGTCTGAGATGCGAGACAACGGCGTTCCGCTCACACCTCGCGCCGGTGGAAGGCGTCCAGGAGGTGCAGTTCCTCCTCGGAGAGGCGCAGCACGCCCGCGGCCACGTTGGCGGCCAGATGCTCGCGGTCGCCGGTGCCGGGGATGACCAGCACGTGCGGTCCGCGGTGCAGCGCCCACGCCACCCGCACCTGCGCCGCGCTCACCCCGTGCGCCCGCGCGACGGCGAGCACCTCGTCGGCGTCGGTCCCGCGCACGCCCGCCTGCCCTCCAGTGCCGGCGATCGCGTAGAACGGCACGAAGGCGACGCCCTGCTCTTCGCAGACGCGAACGAACTCGTCCTGTTCGGGGCGCACGCCGACGCCGTACATGTTCTGCACGCAGACCACCGGCGCGATGGCCCGGGCCTCGGCGAGGTGGTGCGGCCGGACGTTCGACAGGCCCAGGTGGCGGATGAGCCCGGCCTCCCGGAGCTCTGCCAGTGCGCCGAAGCGCTCGGCGATCGAGCCGGTCCCGAGGATGCGCAGGTTGACCAGGTCGAGGTGGTCGCGGCCGAGCTGGCGCAGGTTCTCCTCGACCTGGCCGCGCAGCCGCGCGGGGCCGGCGTGGGGCAGCCAGGCGCCCGAAGGGTCGCGGCCCGGCCCCACCTTGGTGGCGATCACCAGGTCGTCCGGGTAGGGGGCCAGCGCCCGGTTGATCAGCTCGTTGGCGGAGCGCAGCGAGGAGAAGTAGAACGCGGCGGTGTCGATGTGGTTCACCCCGAGTTCGACGGCGCGGCGCAGGACCCCGATCGCCTCATCGCGGTCGCGGGGCGCGGCGTCGGCCGCGAACGCCTCTCCGGTCTGGGGCAGCCGCATCGCGCCGAATCCGATCCGGTTGACCCGCAGGTCGCCGAGGGTCCAGGTCCCCGCGGCCGCCGCGGGCGTCGTCTCTGAAGTCATGCCGGGATGATGCGCACGAGGTAGCCTGCCGGGCAATTGATTGCAGAATGCGTGAATCTCGGGGTGGACGGTGCTCGCTGAGCTGGCTTTTTCGGTGAGTGATCTGGTGGAGATGCGGTTCGCCCGCTCGCCGATGTGGGAGGTCGGGCCGAGCAACCGGCTGCTGCGGTCCGGATCCGCGCACCACGTGCACCGGACCTGGGCCGAGCAGGTACGGCCGCGGCTGGCGAGCGCGGGCCTGGACCGGGGATGGCTCGCCGAGCTGATCCCGCCGCGCGGGTACGTTCCCGACTTCATCAACCCGGCGCCGGCCGGGCCGACCCCCACCCTGGCGGACGAGCTAGCCCGGATCCAGACCGCTCCGGCCGCCCGCGTACGCGACGACCTGGACCGGCTGGGGCGCGAGCAAGGCCGTCTCGGTCCCCGGCTGAGCCGGCTGTACGCCGACCCGCCGGCCCAGCTGCCCCGGGTCGCCGAGGAGATCGAGGCCTACTGGGAGCTGGCGCTGGCCCCGTACTGGTCCCGGATCCGTTCGGTGCTCGACGCGGACGTCTTCCACCGCGCCCGCCAGGTCGCCGAGCACGGCGCGGGTCACCTCCTGGCCCATCTGCACCCCTCGGTGAGCTGGACAGAAGACGCGCTGCGGCTGGCCCGCCGGCAGCGGCCCCTGTCCCGGACCGCGGCGGGCCCGGGGCTGCTGCTGATCCCGTCGGTCTTCACCGGACCCGACCTGTTCACCCGCGTGGCGCCGCCGGATCCGCCGCAGCTGGCCTATCCCGCGCGCGGCACCGGCACGCTGTGGCGGCCGCGGCCCGTGACCGGGACCGCCGCTCTCGCCGCCGTACTCGGCCGGTCGCGGACCCTCCTGCTGACGGAGCTGGAGGCCCCGGCCTCCACGACGGAGCTCGCCCGGCGTACGGGCCTGTCGCCCGCCGGGGTCTCCCGGTGCCTCACGGCACTGCGCGACGCGGGCCTGGTCAGCGCCCACCGCGCCGGGCACTCGGTGCTGTACGCCCGCACCGCCGCCGCCGAGTCCCTCCTGGCGGCGCCCGGCGAGCAGTGAGCCGCCGCCCGAAAGTGTCGGTGGCCGGGCGTACGGTGCGCGGCATGACGACATGGGCGGATTTCGAGGCGAAGGCACCGGAGCTCGCGGCGCTGGGCGAGGCCCGGTTCCGGGCCGGCGGGCTGGCGCTCGTCGGCACGTTGCGGGCGAACGGCTGGCCGCGCATCACCCCGGTCGAGCCCAGGTTCGTCGACGGCGAGTTGCAGCTCGGCATGATGTGGCAGTCGCTGAAGGCCCTTGACCTGCTCCGCGACCCGCGGTGCACCGTGCACAGCGCCACCTCCGACAAGGACGGCACCGAGGGCGACTTCAAGCTGTACGGCACGGCCGAGCACGTGACCGACCCCGCACGCCGCGAGCGGCACTGCCAGGTGACGGAGCAGGAGATCGGCTGGCGGCCGGCCGACGACGAGTTCCACGTCTTCTCGATCCACGTGGAAGAGGTCGCGTACGCCCTCTTCGGCGGCGATGAGGACGACCCGAAGATCTATTCCTGGCGTCCGGGGGGCGATCTTCGACGGCTGCACGTACGGTCCTGATAGGACTGAGGTGAGCGTCCGGCCGACCGGGTCACCCGGCCCGCGTGCAGGGGGCCGGACGCGTACCAACCGCGATCCCAGGAGGTTGCCATGGTCGGCAGGCCGCCCCTTCCGCACGACTTTCTCCCCCCGGTCGAGTCCTTCTCGGTGACCAGCGACGACGTCGCGGACGGCGAGCGTCTGTCCAACGCCCAGGTCTTCAACGACTGGGGCTTCAGCGGCGACAACATCTCGCCGCACCTGAGCTGGTCGGGTTTCCCGGCCGAGACCAAGAGCTTCGCCGTCACCTGCTTCGACCCCGACGCGCCGACGGGCAGCGGCTTCTGGCACTGGGTCCTGTTCGACATCCCGGCGTCGGTGACCGAGCTCCCGGCCGGCGCGGGCGGCGGCGACTTCAAGGGCCTGCCGCAGGGCGCCGTGCACGCGCGCAACGACTACGGCAACAAGGAGTTCGGCGGCGCGGCTCCGCCTCCGGGCGCCCCGCACCGCTACGTCTTCACGGTGCACGCCCTGGACACCGAGTCCCTGGGGCTCCCCGCCGACACCGCCCCGGCGGTGGTGGGCTTCAACATCACCGCCCACAGCCTGGCCCGCGCCCAGGTCGTCCCGGAGTACGAGAGCTGACCCACGGGCGGTGTGGGCGGGCGCGCCCACACCGCCGTACAAGCCCGGACGGGCTCTGTCGGAGGGCACCGGCCCCGGAAAGGTTTCCGGGGCCGTACCTGTTCGGCACGGCCCCGAAACCAAGCCCCGGCGGCGCACCCCCCGGGACCCATGTGACCCGCCGACCGGGTCCCCAGCCCCGTTGGTCACCTCCGGACCCCCGGAGACGCCGGCCGTCGTCACATCTGGACCTGGGCCGCCGTTCACACACCGGCCCAGGCCATCTCATGATGGACGGCGGCGCCATCGTTCCGCTTCGCTTCCGCTATCGGTCGGGGCTCCCGATCCGATGCCGCGTGCGGTGAGACCGGTCAGATCGACGGACCGGTCGCTGCCACATCGTGTGCGCTGGTGTCTCCACCTGGGACGATCCCCTCGAACGGGAACCGCTCGGCGCCGAACGCCGGCCTGAGGTCCGTCAGCCACTTGGCCGCGGGATCGTACTTGGCGAAGAACGGCTTGTTGACGAACTCCGGGTCGCGGCACTGGATGAAGTGCAGCAGGAACAGCTTCTCTCCGCCGACCTCGACGATGCCGTCGACGCAGACCTTGCCCGGAGTGGCGGACATGGACGGGCCACGGACCGTACGGCAGAGGCCGGAGACGTTCTTGTAGGCGTCACGGAACACCTCGTAGGCGCGCTCGAGCGTCACCGCGAAGTAGTCCTGCGGGCCCGTGTCCCGTTCGATGAACATGTAGTACGGCACCATGCCCATCCGGAGCTGGCGCCGCCACATGCTCTCCCAGAGCTCGGGCGAGTCGTTGATCGTACGGATCAGTGGCGCCTGCGTGCGGATGACGGCCCCGGTGTCGCGGATCCGGCGGACCGCCTCGGAGACCATCGCCGGCTCCAGCTCCCGCGGGTGCGTGAAGTGGGCCATGAACGCCAGGTTCTTGCCGGCGTTGCTCACCTGCTCGAACAGGCGGAGCGTGTCGTCGGCGTCGGGGTCGGTCACCCAGCGCTGCGGCCAGTACGCCAGGGCCTTGGTGCCGATGCGGATCGACTCGATCTGCTCGACCTCGAGAAGAGGCTCGATGTAGCGGCGCAGCACCGGCTCGCCCATGATCATCGGGTCGCCGCCGGTGAACAGGATGCTGGTGACCTCTGGGTGGCTCCCCAGGTACCGCTTGAGCCGGTCGATGTCGTCGGCCGCCATCTTCAGGTCCGGCTCGCCGACGAACTGGGCCCAGCGGAAGCAGTACGTGCAGTACGCGTGACACGTCTGGCCCTGCTTGGGGAAGAACAGCACCGTCTCGTTGTACTTGTGCTGCACACCCGGCATCGGCTCTTCGTTGAAGCTCGGGATGTTGAGCTGCAGCTGGCCCGCGGGATGGGGGTTGAGCTTCATCCGCACCTGGTGGGCCAGCGCGTCGATCTCCGCCTTGGGCGCGTCCCGCCGGATGAGGTCGGACAACCGCGTGACGTCCTCGGCGGGGAGCATGTCCTCTTGGGGGAAGACGAGCCGATAGATCGGATCGTCCGGTGCAGCGGACCAGTCGATCAGCTCGTCGAGGACGTAGCTGTTGGTGCGGAACGGCAGAACCGTCGCGACCGCCCTGGTGCCCAGGCGCTGCTCGGCGGTCAACCCGGCGCGGGCGGTGAGCTCATCCAGGTGTTTCGCCGTGTAGGCGCGGAATCGGCGGCCGGTGGTTCGCACAGCGGCCGGCGCCGCGTCATTGACCAAGGTCACGTGTTGTTACTCCTTTGGCATCGAGGGAAAGCGTGCGATGCGCCACATCCGCCCAGGTGGGCGTGCGGGCGCTCGCCGGCAGGTTGTTTCATCTCCTTCGAAATCGATCGACTACGGCGCCGCAGGTCGCAACGCCGCCACGCTCCCCGCCCCATTGAACCCTGAATCTCCCGTTTCTTACGAATCTGGTACCCGTACAGGTGCTTATCGATACGCGAACACAGGGGCCACTGAATCTCTCAACGTCACAATCGACTCAAAAGTGTCAGCTCGACACGCACTGCCGGGCTCGATCCGGGTCAGCGGTCTGCGACATACTGTGTAACCCCAGTCCCGCTACGCCACGAAAGTCACTGTGCTCCCGCTCCGACACCACCGCCCCACGGGGGGCGACCGTGGGTAGACACCGCAAGAGGCAACGCCGGCACCGCCGCCGGGCGAGGATCGCGCTGGTCGCGGCCGGTCTGCTGATCCCGCTGACCGGTGGCGCCGTGGTGTTCGCGGCCACCGACGACTCCGGCACGACCGCGGCCCAGGCGCCGAGGACGAGCGACGGAGCGGTCCGCCGGGCGTACACCCACGGCTCATCGCACCCGCGCTCGACCGCCGGGGCATCGTCCACGCCGACGCCCGCCCGCACGCCGGCCGCGTCGGCGGCGCCGTCCCCGCCCGCGGGGCCGCGGATCGGTTTCGCCCCGTACGCCGACGTGCTGTCCTGGCCGCCGCCGGACCTGTCCAAGACCCACGCGAAGGCCTACACGATGGGGTTCGTCTCGGCCGGCGGCGGATGTTCGGCCGCCTGGGGCGGGCTGTCGGCGGTCGACGCCGCGTTCGCGGTGCACCGGATCAAGGACGTTCCGGGGAAGGTCATCCTGTCCTTCGGCGGTCCGCACGGCACCGAGCTCGCACAGAGCTGCGAGAGCGTGGACGCCCTGGTCAAGCAGTACCGCAAGGCGATGGACGCCACCGACCCGGCGGGGCTCGACTTCTACCTCACCGACGGCACGCTGTCCGACACCCTGTCCGTGCAGCGCCGCGTGCAGGCGCTCGCCCGGATCCAGCGCGACGACCTGCCGCTGTCGATCACGCTCCCGCTGCACCGGTCCGGACTGTCGGCGACCGCGCTCTCCGCGCTGCGCTCGGCCGTCGCGGGCGGCGTGCGCGTCTCGGTCGTCAACCTCGTCCCGGCGGACGGCGCGGGCCAGTCGATCACCGCCTCCGCCACCGCCGCCCACGGCCAGCTGGCGCGGCTCTACCACCTGGGCGACGCGCAGACGTGGCAGCGCATGGGCGTGACGCCGATCATCGGCGTCGCGGGCGTGGACGCGCAGTTCCGGCCGGCCGACGCCGGGCAGCTGTTCGCCTGGGCCACCGACCACGCCCTCGGGCGACTCTCGATGTGGACGGTCACCCGCGACAACCCGTGCACCGCCGACACGAGCGTCTCCCGCGACACGTGCAGCGGCCTGGACGAGGACGCCGGGGTCTTCACCAAGATCTTCGAAGGCTTCTGACACCCGGACCGGGCGGTCCTTGACCCCCGGATGGCGGGCGGCAGGGAGTCCGCTGGTTCTACCCGCGTCTGGGCAGGTCACAGGGCTGGCCGGTCGTTCGGCTCCGGTCCTGAGTCCTTATGCTTGGACTCTGGGCGGGGGGAGCCTAAGCCGTGACTGTGAGCTCGTACGGGGGTTCACGCGAGCCGGGCATGGTGCCGGTGTTCGCGTGGCTGCTTGCCGCCATCGCCGGGATCACATACGCGTCGTGGGTTCTGCAGTTCCTCCTCAACCCCGGGCTCGACCCGGTCAACGGCTACGTCAGTGAGCTGTCCGCCAGCGACCAGCCCTACCACTTCCTGTTCTCCGCCGGTGACTTCGTCTCCGGCCTGCTGACGATCATCGTGGTGGCGGCCGTGCTGCGGGCGGTGCGGCCCCGCGGCTATGCCATGGCCGGCTGGCTGGCGCTGTTCCTGTTCGGCGTCTTCTCGATCGCCGACTCGCTGTTCGCGATGGACTGCGCGCCCAACTCCGACACGACGTGCGCGCTGCGGGAGCGGGCCGGGAAGGTCTCCTTCGCCCACCAGTTCCACAGCGTGACCAGCGTGTGCGTCGTGACGGCCGGCATCGTCAGCCTCGTCGCCCTCACCATCGCCTCCCGCCGTCACCGCCGCTGGCCCGTGATCGCCCGCTGGAGCTGGCTGTTGCTGGTCGTGGAGACCGTGACGGCCGTGGCCACGCTGCCGCTGATGTACTTCGGCGTCCTCCTCGGCGTGATCGAGCGGGTACAGGTCGCGATGATCTCGGTCTGGCTGTTCGTGATCGCCGCCCAGCTCCACGCCGACCGCCGCCGCGCCCCCGTTCCCGCACCGACGGCTCGGGACCGGCCGCCGGGTGGCGCCGCCCCCGTACGCGAGAGGCCGGAGTCCGCCCGGCGGCCCGTACGCGGGCGCCGTCACCGGCCCGACGACGGCGCCTGGGAGAGGACCGCGCGCACGTGAACGGACCGCTGCCCGGCGAGCTCCTCCTGGTCGGCGACGACCGCCTGCACGTGGTCGAGGAGGGCACCGGTACGCCGCCCGTGCTGCTGACCTCCGGGCTCGGCGGCGCCTGGTTCGACTGGAACCCGGTCGCCGAGCTGCTGCGCGAACGGCACCGCGTCATCACCTTCGACCGTCCCGGTCTGGGCGGCAGCCCGCCGGCCGGTCACCGGCCGGCCGGGCTGTGCGCCGAGGCGGACCGTCTCGCCGGGCTCGCCCGCCGTACCGGTGAGGCGGTGATCGTGGTGGCGCACTCGCTCGCGGGCTTCCACGCGGAGGCGTTCGCACGCCGGTACCCCGAGCTGGTCGAGGGCCTGGTGCTGGTCGACCCGAGCGTCGAGCAGGACAGGCCGCCGCACGCGTGGCGGCTCAGCCGGCTCGCGCCCGCCGCCGGGCTCGCCGGGCGCGCGATCGGCATGACCGGCCTGGCCCGGTTCGCCGGCCCGCTCATCCGCGGTGTGGTCATGCGGCGGATCACCGAACGCGGCGACGTCGCGCCGCCGGAGTTCTCCCGCGCCGTCTACGGGCGGGCGCACGTGCTCGGCACGCTCCTCGCCGAGAACGCCGCGTACCGCCAGCTCGCCGCCGACCTGCTCACGCTCCGCGAGGCGGCCCCGTTCCCCGAGGTCCCGCTGTGTGTGATCACGGCGCTCGGCGACGTACGCGGGGACGGCCGCGAGTGGCGGCGGGCCCACGCCGACATCGCCGCGCTCAGCCCGTACGGGCGGCAGATCATCCTCCCCCGCACCGGGCATCTGGTGCAGATCGACCGGCCCGAGGTCATCGCCGAGGCGGTGGACCGGCTGTGAAGGGACTTCTGGCGTTCGCGGTGGCCCTCCTGCTGGTCCTTCTCGCCCTCGCGAGCTGCACCGATCCGGCGCGGAAGGTCTCGGAGAGCTCGCTGCGCAACGCCACCGCCCGCGGCGCGACGGAGGAGATGCACGGCCTGGGCTACGAGATCAAGAAGGGCATGCGCTGCCGGACGCTGTCGGCCGACACGATGTCCGTCGTGCGGGTGCAGTGCGTGGGACGCACGACGCGAGACGAGCCCGTACGGGTGGACGCGGTCGCCTCCGACGCCGCGTCCGCGCACCCCCGCCAGGAGTTCGTGATCAAGGTCGGCGGCCGGGAGGTCGTCCGTACCCCGTGCCTCGGCCAGGGCTGCCAGGACCGTGACCGGTGAACCGGCGCGCCGGGGGGCACGATAACTTTCGCGCATGCAGCGCCGAGCCACCGGACCCAGCCGCATGACAGAGACGGCCGGGATCCTGGGCGGCACCGACAGCGAGCGCATCGTGGTGGACGCGATGGGCGGTGACCACGCGCCCGGCGAAGTGGTGGCGGGCACGATCATCGCCGCGCGTGAGCACGGCGTACGGCCCATCCTCGTCGGCCAGGCCGCCCGAATCCGGCAGATCCTCGCCGCGCACGACGCGCTCGGGGAGATCCCGATCGTCAACGCCGAGGACGTCGTCGCGATGGACGAGGGCGCGCTGGCGGGCCTGCGGCGGCCGCGGTCGTCGGTGGCGGTGGCCTGCCGGCTGATCCGGCGGGGGTACGCGTCCGCGCTGGTGTCGGCCGGGTCGACCGGCGGCGTCGTCGCGACGTCCCGGCTGCGGCTGCGCGGCCAGCCCGGCGTGGCCCGTCCCGCGATCGCCGTGGTCCTGCCGACCCGGCCGCGGCCGACCGTGTTCCTCGACGCCGGCGCCACCGCCGACGCCAAACCCGAGATGCTCGTGCAGTTCGCCATGCTCGGCACGGCGTACGCCCGGGTCCGGCTGGGCGTCGAGGCGCCGCGCGTCGGGCTCCTGACCATCGGCGAGGAGGCGGGCAAGGGCGACAAGCTGACCCGGCGGGCGTACGAGCTGCTCGCCGGTGACGTGGAGGGCGTGGACTTCGCCGGGAACGTCGAGGGCTCCGACCTGCTGACCGGCAAGGTGGACGTCGTGGTGACCGACGGGTTCACCGGCAACGTCGCGCTCAAGACGATCGAGGGCGCCGTACGCCTCGCCGTCGCGGAGATGCGGCAGGCCCTCACCGCCAGCCGCACCGCGAAGCTCGGCGCGCTGCTGCAACGGCGGCGCCTGCGGCACCTGCGGCACCGCCTGGACTCCGAGACGTACGGCGGC
The DNA here is from genome assembly GCF_050936355.1 of Actinoallomurus sp. CA-142502. Lineage (NCBI taxonomy): Bacteria > Bacillati > Actinomycetota > Actinomycetes > Streptosporangiales > Thermomonosporaceae > Actinoallomurus > Actinoallomurus sp. CA-142502. Next base: position 2,242,884 of record NZ_JBNJMY010000001.1, on the reverse strand, counting down.
GGGGTGCTGCTGGGGCTGAACGGCACGGTCGTGATCGCGCACGGGTCCTCGCACGCCCCCGGCGTGGCGGCGGCGTGCGTGCTCGCCCACGATCTGGCCCAGAGCCGCATCGTGGAGCAGATCGGCGAGCGCATCGCCGCGAACCGCCCGCACCGGCTGCCCCGCCGGGAGGAATCCCGCTGACCCGCCGCCGCTCCTCGTGGTTAACTCACCGGTAACCACCGGGAGGTCTTTGATGGAGCGGTCGTACGACGTGGTGCTGATGGGCGGAACCGGGTTCACCGGAGGGCTCACCGCCGACTACCTGGCCTCGCATCTACCGGCGGACGCCCGGTGGGCGCTGGCCGGACGGAACCTGTCGCGGCTGGAGGCGCTGCGCGACCGGCTCGGCGTGGACGTGCCGCTGCTGCGGGCCGACGCGACCGACCCGGACTCCCTGCGCGAACTCGCCGCCTCGTCGCGCGTCGTCCTCAGCACGGTCGGCCCGTACCTCGATCACGGCGAGCCGCTCGTCGCCGCCTGCGCCGAGGCCGGCACCGACTACGCCGACCTGACCGGCGAGCCGGAGTTCGTCGACCAGATGTACCTGAAGTACCACGCCCGGGCGACGGAGACGGGCGCGCGGCTCGTGCACTGCGCCGGGTTCGACTCGATCCCGCACGACCTGGGCGTCTACTTCACGGTCCGGCAGCTTCCGGCGGGCGTGCCGCTGCGCGTGAGCGGCTACGTGCGGGTGAACGGCAGGATCTCCGGCGGCACGTACCAGTCGGTGATCACCGTGGCGTCGCGCGCCCGGCAGATGGCCGAGGCCCACCGGCGGCGCCTCCGGGCCGAGCCGGCACAGGAGGCGCGCCGGGTACGCGCCCTGCCGGGCCGTCCGCACCACAACGCCGGCCTGGGCGCGTGGGCCATGCCGTTGCCCACGATCGACCCCGATGTCGTACGGCGCTCCGCGGCGGCCCTGGATTCGTACGGCCCGGACTTCTCCTACAGCCACTTCGTCGCGCTGAAGCGGCTGCCGAGCGCGGCGGCCCTGATGGCGGGTGCCGCGGGCCTGCTGACCGCGGCCCGGATCCCCCCGGTGCGTGAGTGGCTGCGGGGCCGCCTGAGTTCCGGCGAGGGCCCGTCGGAGGCCCGGCGGGCGAAGAGCTGGTTCGACGTCCACTTCGCGGGCGAAGGCGGCGGGCGGAAGGTCGTCACGCGGGTACGGGGCGGCGACCCGGGCTACGGGGAGACCGCGAAGATGCTCGCCGAGACCGGCATGGCACTGGCCTACGACGACCTGCCGAAGACCGCGGGCCAGGTCACGACGGCCGAGGCGATGGGCGACGCCCTGCTCGACCGCCTCCAGAAGGCGGGCATCACCTTCACCGTCGTGGGCCGCCGCGAATAGTTCTGTCGGGAGGGTCCGCGTACAGTCCGTAGCCACCCGGAAGCTGTACGTGAAACGGGAGATGATGGAGCCGTGACCATCGCACACGCGCCGCACGCGGCCCTTGAGTCGGAGCGAGCGACGCGCTGCTGGTCACCGCGGTCGTTTCGCCGTCCAGCCGGTACGACGACTACGAGACGAAACGAAAGTCCTGCGCGGTCAACGGCGTCCCGCTCTATCTGATCATCGACCCGGACACCCCGTCGCTGACGCTGTTCTCTCAGCCGGGTGACGGCGGCTATCTCCAGGCGACACCGATCCCGGTCGGCGGCGCGCTGTCCCTCCCCGCGCCTTTCGAGATCACCCTCGACACGACGACGATGCCGAGGCGAAAACACTAGGCGTCTCCGGCCATCCGGAACGCAGGCCACGGGCACAGTCCTCCGGGGCGTCCGGCGGGTCGGCGGATATTCGGTCGGGCCGGCGCGGTTCCGCCGATAGGCTTTGAGAAACTTCGCAGCGTGAGCTGCCGTACGCCTGTCTCCTGAGGATCTCCATGTCCGACCCGCAAAAAGTTCTCACCGCTCGCGTCCAGGCCGCCCTCGGGCACGCCTTCGGGGAGCCCGACGCGGATCCGGCGATCCGGCCGTCGCAGTTCGCCGACTTCCAGGCCAACGTCGCTCTCGCGCTGGCCAAGAAGCTGGGCCGCAAACCTCGCGACATCGCGGCCGAGCTGGTCGAACGCCTCGACGTCGCCGACATGTGCGAGAAGGTGGAGATCAGCGGGCCCGGGTTCGTCAACCTGACGCTGCGGAACGAATGGATCGCCGGCCGGGCGCAGCTGATGCACGGCGACGAGCGGCTGTCCGTCGAGCCCACCGCGACGCCCCAGACGACGATCGTGGAGTACTCCTCGCCCAACGTCGCCAAGGAGATGCACGTCGGTCACCTGCGCACCACGATCGTCGGTGACGCGATCGCGCGGGTCCTGGAGTTCCTCGGCCACAACGTCGTCCGGGACAACCACCTCGGTGACTGGGGCACGCAGTACGGCATGCTCATCGAGCACCTGCTCGACGTCGGCGAGGACTCCGACGAGGGCATGCTGCTCGAGACCGACCCGAACGCCTTCTACCAGTCGGCGCGGGCCCGGTACGACACCGAGGAGGAGTTCGCGGTACGGGCGCGGCGGCGGCTGGTGAGGCTGCAGGCCGGCGACCCCGAGACGATGCGGCACTGGCAGCGGCTCGTCGACCTGTCCAAGGTCTACCTCCACACGGTCTACGGGCGGCTCGGCGTCACACTCACCGACGACGACATCCGCGGCGAGAGCTTCTACAACGACATGCTCGCCGACACCGCCGACGAGCTGGCCGCGGACGGCATCGCGACGATCAGCGACGGCGCGCTGTGCGTGTTCCCGCCCGGGTTCACCGGACGGGACGGCGGGCCGCTGCCGGTGATCATCCGCAAGAGCGACGGCGGCTACAACTACTCCACCTCCGACCTGGCGACGATCCGCTACCGCGTGGACAAGCTGACCGTCGACCGGATGATCTACGTGGTCGGGTCCCAGCAGTCCCTGCACTTCCAGATGCTGTTCGCGGTGGCGCGGATGGCGGGCTGGCTGCCCGACGGCGTACGGGCCGAGCATGCCCAGATCGGCAACGTCCTCGGCTCCGACGGCAAGATCTTCCGGACTCGGAGCGGCAAGTCGATCAAGCTGACCGAGCTGCTCGACGAGGCCGTCGAGCGGGCCGGGGCGGCGTTCGACGACGTGCCGCACGAGGAGCCGTTCGACGAGGTCGCCCGGCGCGAGGTGGTCGAGGCGGTCGGCATCGGCGCGGTCAAGTACGCCGACCTGTCCGTGGCGCGCGACAGCGAGTACGTCTTCGACTTCGACCGGATGATCTCCTTCCGGGGCAACACCGGCCCGTACCTGCAGTACGCCACCGCGCGGATCCGGTCGATCTTCCGCAAGGGCGGGCTCGCGCCGGAGGACGCCATCGGCCCGATCGCGATCGGCCATGACGCCGAGCGGGCGCTCGCCCTGCACCTGCTGGGCTTCGGCTCCGCGCTGGAGACGGCCGGGGAGGCCGCCGAGCCGCACCGGCTGTGCGCCTATCTGTTCGACCTCGCCTCGGCCTACACCACCTTCTACGAGAACTGCCCGGTGCTGAAGGCCCCCGACGAGGACACCCGCGCGTCGCGGCTGGCGCTGTGCGCCCTGACCCTGCGCACACTGTCGAAGGGCCTCGAACTCCTGGGCGTTACCACTCCGGAACGCATGTAGCCCCCACTGCGTCGCATAAACCGGGACGATATGCGGCGAGGAGGGCACGTGCGCGAGCGGAGCGGCCAGACCGGCAGCCACAGCGACTCGTTCACCGGCCCGGTGGAGGAGGGGTTGTGAGCGACGACTGGTGGAGCGACGCCGGTTACGACGCCGGTTACTGGGAGAACAGGGCGACCGACCGGCGGCAGGACCGCCAGATCGAGAAGCTTCAGGGCGAGGTCCAGGCCGCCTACAGCTACGCCGCGTCCCGGTCGCGGGCGTTGCAGTCGCGGCTGTCGGAGGTCCAGGGCACGCTCGAACGCCGGCTCGGTCGGCTGGCCAAGTCCTTCGACGCGTTCGTGGAGCTGTCGGACGTCCGGCTGGAGCTGGCGATGTTCGACCGGGAGTCGGCGGTACGGCACCGCACGCGCCGGCTGCTCACCGGCCTGACCCAGGGCGCCGGCGATCCGCCGCCGCTCGACCTGGATGAGTGTCCCGGCTACTGGCTGAGGCCGGCGGCCGACGGCCTGGCCGCCCTCGTGCGCGGCGACGACGAGGCGGCGGAGAAGTTCACCGCCGAGGCGATCGCCCTCGACGAGGACCGCACGACGCTGTTCCTCACGCTCGGCCTGGCGACGGCCGGCCGGTACGTCGACGCGGTGCCCTGGCTGTCGCGGTCACTGCCGTCTCTCGGCACGACGGTGACCGCGGTGCAGCGGCAGCTGTGGATCGCCTGCGCCGACGGCGCGTTCGGCGCGCCGGGCGCCGCCCACATCGAGCGGCGGCTCACCGAGGTGATCGACGAGATGCCCGGTGAGGCCGCCGAGCAGGAGCGGGAGCGCTGGCGTCAGGCGGTCACCGGCAAGCCCGACGGCCGCCGGGGCCGGGCGAAACTGCCGCGTGAGCTGCAGAACGTGCCGGGCCTGACCGAGCCGCCGGTCGTCGCCGAGAGCCTCGCGGGCCTGCGCAGAAAGGTGGAGGAGGCGCTCCAGCCGGTCGACGTGGAGCCGGCCGCCGACTTCGTGGGCCTGCTGATCACCCTGGTGGACGAGGGCGCGCCGGACGAGCGCGAGCTGATGGCCCGTGCCCGCGAGCTGCGTGACATCATCGAGACGGGCGCCGGGCAGCGGCCGCCGGCCTGGGACGCCCCCGCCGGTGAGACGCTCGAACTCCTGCGCGGCGACCTGTTCTCCCGGTCGGCGCCGGGCCCGCGCGCGCTCGCGGTCAGGGTGGGCTCGCGCTGGCTGCGCGCGATCGCCGAGGGTCTGGCCGAGCGCGCGTCCGCGGCGCCGCCGGACGCGGTGGACGTACGCGTGTACGGCCATCCCCTCCGGGTCGGGCTGGACGGCACGCCCGCGCTGCCCGAGGCCCAGGCCACGATCGACGAGGCCGCCACGGTCAGCCCCACGGGTGAGCGGCTCGGCATGGCGGTGGCGATCGCCGGGGTCCTGGTGCTGGCGCTCACGATCGCGGCCGGGATCCCGGCGCTGGCCGTGGTGTCGGCCGCGATGATCCTCGTCGGCGCCGGAATCTGGATCAAGCTGCGAGCCGATCGGTCGCGGGCCCGTAAGGAGGCGGAGCACAACAAGGAAAGGCTCGCCCGGCAGGCCGAAACCATTACCGGCGCGCTGAAGAACTGCCACACCGTTCACAAGAATCTCGCGAAAACCGTGGAGGCGGATCGCCAGGCGATCGTCACCGTCTTGACCTAGGAGATTTACGGGTATTCGTGCCACTGTGAGAGCAACATCCCGGAGGCACGTATGGGCAGGGACGTAGCGGCGATCACGGTCTCCACCGAAGACCGGCGGCGTTATCGCGAAAAAGTGCAGCGCTGCCTGGAGGCGTTCGCGGCGATGCTGAGAGACTCCCGGTTCGCGCCCGAACCACCCAGTATGGGAATGGAGATCGAACTCGCGCTCGTGGATGACGGAGGACGGCCGGCGATGCGGAACGCGGCCGTCCTCGACGCGATCGCCGACGATCAGTGGTCGACCGAGCTCGCCCAGTGCGACATCGAGGTGAACCTCCCGCCGTTCCCGCTGGCCGCCAAGTCGCTGGGCGCGCTGGAGCAGAGCGTGCGCGACACGCTGAACGACGCCGACGTCCGCGCCCGGCAGCAGGGCGCCCGGCTCATGCTGGTCGGCATCCTGCCGACCCTGCGGGAGACCGACCTCACCGAGGAGACCCTGTCCGCCAACCCCCGTTACCGGCTGCTGAACGAGCAGATCATCACCGCTCGCGGCGGCGAGGCCCTGCGCCTGGACATCGACGGCCGCGAACGGCTCCGTACCCTCGCCGACAGCATCTCGCCCGAGGCGGCGTGCACGAGTGTGCAGTACCACCTGCAGGTGACCCCCGAGGACTTCGGGGCGTTCTGGAACGCCTCGCAGATGATCGCCGGGGTCCAGGCCGCCCTCGCCGCGAACTCACCGTTCCTGTTCGGCCGTGAGCTGTGGGCCGAGACCCGGATCCCGCTGTTCGAGCAGGCCACCGACACCCGTGCCAAGGAGCTCAGAGAGCAGGGCGTACGGCCGCGCGTGTGGTTCGGCGAACGCTGGATCACCTCGGTCCTGGACCTGTTCGAGGAGAACAGCCGTTACTTCTCTCCCCTACTGCCCGTCTGCGACGACGGCGACCCCCTGGACGAACTGGCCCGCGGCGACGCCCCGGGCCTGAACGAGCTCACCCTCCACAACGGCACCATCTACCGCTGGAACCGCCCCGTCTACGACATCGCCCAGGGCCGCCCGCACCTGCGGGTGGAGAACCGCGTGCTGCCCGCCGGGCCCACCGTCGCCGACACCATGGCGAACGGCGCCTTCTACTACGGCCTCATCCGGGCCCTGGCCGACGAGGAACGCCCGCCGTGGAACCGCATGCCGTTCGCCGCCGCGGCCGGCAACCTGCGCCGCGGCGCGCGGTACGGAATGGACGCCATGGTGGTGTGGCCCGGCGTCGGCGAGGTGCGGGTGACGGACCTGGTGCTGCGCGTGCTGCTGCCGAAGGCCGCCGCCGGTCTCGAGCGCTGGGGCGTCGACGGAGTCGTACGGGACCGGCTGCTCGGCATCATCGAACAGCGCTGCCTGGCCGGCCGCAACGGCGCGACCTGGCAGGCGGGCACGGTGCGCGCGATCGGCGGGGACCGCCAGGAGGCGCTGCGCCGGATGGTGCGGCTCTACCTCGAGCACATGCACACCAACGCCCCGGTCCACACCTGGCCGATCGGCTGAAGGCCTACTGGAGGTAGCCCTCGACCTCACCCGCCGGCCGGGACGAGGCGTCGTCCGGGTTCTCGCCCGCGTCGCGCCGGGCCCGCCGCTGGCGCAGGAGATCCCAGCACTGGTCGAGGGCCTCCTCCAGGCTTCGCAGCCGCTGGTGCTCCTCCTCGGCGGCCAGGTCGCCCTTCTGCAGGCGTTCGCGGAGCGTGTGCTCCTCGTCCACCAGGCCGTGGATCCGGCCGAGAATCTCGCTGTCCTGCATCTTCAGATCACCTCAAGACGACAGTCTGACAGCTGCCGCGCCCGCGGCGCACACCGCCGGTGGGCATGCGCCACCCGCACCGCGGCCTGACTGCGGCCGCGGCCTCTCTGACCACCGGCCGGACCGGGTCCCGTGCGCAGCGGACCCGGCCGGTCAAGGACCGGGCCTTACAGCGGGCTGCGGCTGCCGACCAGACCGTTGAGGAACCCGCCCGTGCTCTCCGGCTGCGGCCGGGAGGCGGACGCCGGTTCCTCCTTAGGCATGGCCTCCTTCGCCTTGCCGGCCGCCTTCTTGGCGGTCGACCTGGCCTTGGTCGTGGCCTTCTTCGCGGTGGCCTTCACCCCGGACGGCTTCTTCGCCGCCGCCGTGGTCCGCTTCGCCGTCGTCCCCGCCTTGGCGGTGGTCTTCTTCGCCGCGGTGGTGGTCTTGCGGGCCGTGGTGGCCCGCCCACCCGCGGCCGGCTTCGCGGCGCCGGCCGGCGGTTTGACGGCCGAGAAGGTCTTGGCCGCGTTGGTGAGCGCCTCGGCGGCGGTCATGAGCGCCTTGGTCGCGGTGTTCATCGTCTTCATGGCGGTGTTCATCGCCTGCGCCGAGGACGTCGCCTTGCTCGCCGCGTCGGTCATCTTCGTCGCCGCCGACGAGACCTTGGTCGCCGCGGACGACACTCGTGTCGCGGCGGCCGCAGGAGTGACGGACGACTTCGCGGCCGACGTGGACCGCGCCTTCGTCGACTTGGCGGCCGGCTTGGACGCGGTCTTGCGCGCCGTGCTGCCGGTCGTCTTCTTGGCGGCGGCCGTGGTCTTCTTCGCACCGCCGGACTTCGTGCGGCTCGTGCTCGCCGTTGAACGGCGGGCGGACGAACGCGTCATCGTATTAGTGGGCACTGATCCATCCCCCCGTGTCGATCAGCTTCGGGGGGATCTATTCCACAATTGGCGAAGATCTACACGCCTACCGGGTGCCAGACGGTCTTTGTTTCCAGGAATGTGGTCATCCGGACAGTGCCCGGATCCGCCGTCCAGTCGTTTCCGGCGGGCCGCAGGACGCGCTTGAGGTTCTCCGCGGCGGCCTTCTCGCACTCGGCGGCGAGCTCCTCGCCGGCGCCGGTGAGGTCGAGCCCGTTCACGTCCATGTGCGAGGCCAGCCACGGCGCCAGCTCGGCGCGGTGCCCGGTGAGGATGTTGATGACGCCGCCCGGCACGTCGGAGGTGGCGAGCACCTCGCCGAGGGTGACGGCGGGCAGCGGCGCGGGCTCGGCGGCCACGACCACGGCGGTGTTGCCCGCTACGACCACCGGCGCGAGCACCGACACGAGGCCGAGCAGCGGGCCGTCCGGCGCGACGACGCCGACGACGCCGGTCGGCTCGGGCGTGGAGAAGTTGAAGAACGGGCCGGACACCGGGTTGGCCGCGCCGGTGACCTGCGCGATCTTGTCCGCCCACCCGGCGTACCAGACCCAGCGGTCGACGGCCGCGTCCACCTCGGCGCGCGCCGCGTTCTTGGCCAGGCCGGTGGCGCGCAGCTCCTCGGTGAACTGGTCGCGGCGCCCCTCGAGCATCTCGGCGACCCGGTAGAGGATCTGCCCGCGGTTGTACGCGGTGCGGGCCGCCCAGCCCGCCTGGGCCTTGCGGGCGGCCACCACCGCGTCGCGTACGTCCTTGCGGGAGGCGCGTGAGGCGTTGGCGAGGAAGTTGCCCTTGGCGTCGTTCACGGCGTACGACCTACCGGACTCCGATCGGGGAAAGGCTCCGCCCACGTACAGCTTGTACGTCTTGCGCACACTCAGCCTGTCGGTCATGAGCCCTCCTTCGTCGGGTTGGTGACCGGGGGGCCGTGCTTGTCGGTTCGCTCGCTCCGCTCGCTCACTGCAGGTACGCCTCCAGTCCGTGACGTCCGCCCTCACGGCCGAAGCCGGACTCCTTGTATCCCCCGAACGGCGAGGCCGGGTCGAACTTGTTGAAGGTGTTGGCCCACACGACCCCGGCGCGCAGCCGCTCGGCCATCCACAGGATCCGGGACCCCTTCTCGGTCCACACGCCCGCCGACAGCCCGTACGGGGTGTTGTTGGCCTTCTCCACGGCCTCCTGCGGCGTGCGGAAGGTCAGCACCGACAGCACCGGACCGAAGATCTCCTCGCGGGCGATGCGGTGCGACTGGGCGACGCCGGTGAAGACCGTCGGCGCGAACCAGAAGCCGCGGTCGGGCAGCTCGCAGGGCGGCGACCAGCGGGTCGCGCCCTCCTTCTCCCCCACCTCCGACAGCATCCGGATCTTCTCCAGCTGCGCGGCGGAGTTGATCGCGCCGACGTCGGTGTTCTTGTCCAGCGGGTCGCCGACCCGCAGCGTCGCCATGCGGGTCTTGAGCCGGTCGAGGAGCTCCTCGGCCACCGACTCCTGCACCAGGAGCCGCGAACCCGCGCAGCAGACGTGGCCCTGATTGAAGAAGATGCCGTTGACGATGCCCTCGACGGCCTGGTCGAGCGGGGCGTCGTCGAAGATCACGTTGGCGGCCTTGCCGCCGAGCTCCAGCGTGAGCCGCCTGCCGGTGCCGGCGACGGCACGGGCGATCTGGCGGCCCACCTCGGTCGAGCCGGTGAAGGCGACCTTGTCGATGCCGTCGTGCTCGACGAGGGCCCGTCCGGTCTCCCCCGCGCCGGTGACGATGTTCACCACGCCGGGCGGCAGGTCGGCCTGGCGGCAGATCTCGGCGAACGCCAGCGCGGTCAGCGGCGTCGTCTCGGCGGGCTTAAGGACCACGGTGTTGCCGCAGGCCAGTGCGGGCGCGATCTTCCAGGCCAGCATGAGCAGCGGGAAGTTCCAGGGAATGACCTGCCCGGCCACGCCCAGCGGGCGGGGGTCGCGGACGGCGTACTCCAGCTTGTCCGCCCAGCCCGCGTAGTAGAAGAAGTGCGCGGCCACGAGCGGGACGTCGACGTCGCGCGACTCGCGGATCGGCTTGCCGTTGTCGATCGACTCCAGCACGGCCAGCTCGCGGGAGCGTTCTTGGATGATCCGGGCGATGCGGAACAGGTACTTGGCCCGCTCGGCCGCCGGGAGCCGGGACCAGACGCCGTCGTAGGCCCTGCGGGCGGCGGCGACGGCGCGGTCGACGTCGGCGGCGTTCGCCTCGGCGATCTCGGCGAGGACCTCCTCGCTCGCCGGGTTCACCGTCTTGAACGACGTGTCCGCGTCGACGAACTCACCGTCGATGAACAGGCCGTACGAGGGTTTGATGTCGACGATGTCGCGCGACTCGGGCGCGGGCGCGTACTCGAACATCTGCTAGTCCAGGGTGAAGTAGTCGGGACCCGCGTACACGCCGGTCGTGAGCTTGCGGCGCTGCATGAGCAGGTCGTTGAGGAGCGAGGAGGCGCCGATGCGGAACCACTCGGGCGTCAGCCAGTCCGGCCCGGCCGTCTCGTTGACCAGCACCAGGTGCTTGATCGCGTCCTTGGTCGTGCGGATGCCGCCGGCCGGCTTGACCCCGACCTGGCGGCCCGTACGCGCGCGGTAGTCGCGTACGGCCTCGAGCATGACCAGGGTGACCGGCAGCGTGGCCGCCGGGCTCACCTTGCCGGTGGAGGTCTTGATGAAGTCGGCGCCGGCCATCATGGCCAGCCAGGACGCCCGGCGGACGTTGTCGTAGGTGACCAGCTCGCCGGTCTCCAGGATCACCTTCAGGTGCGCCTCGCCGCACTCGGCCTTGATCGCGACGATCTCGTCGTGGACCTTCGCGTAGTCGCCGGCGAGGAACGCGCCCCGGTCGATCACCATGTCGATCTCGCTCGCGCCGTCCTCGACCGCCCGGCGGGTGTCGGCGAGCTTGGCGTCCAGGGGCGCCCGTCCGGAGGGGAAGGCGGTGGCGACGCTCGCCACGCCGATGCCGCTGCCCGCCAGGGCGCGTACGGCCTCGGCCACCAGATCGGAGTAGACGCAGATCGCGGCCACCCTGGGCACGCTCGCGTCGCTCGGATCGGGGTGCATGCCCTTCGCGCACAGCGCGCGGACCTTGCCCGGCGTGTCGGCGCCCTCGAGCGTCGTCAGGTCGACCATGGAGATGGCGAGGTCGATCGCCTCCGCCTTGGCCGACTTCTTGATCGACCGGGTCGCGAGGCGCGCGGCACGCTCCTCGGCGCCCACCTGGTCGACGCCCGGCAGCCCGTGCAGGAACCGGCGCAGCTCGGCAGTGCCGGTGACAAGGCCCGGCAGAGTCTCCGTTGACACGCACACAGCATCGCCCATGGGACCCTCGGGCACAAAACGGGTCCGGCACGAACGCACCGGACCCGTTTTGGCAGGTTGTGTGGAATCAGCCAGTAGCGAGGTAGACGCCGTTACCGGTCGGGTCGTCCGGATCGCCCTCGGGGAAGGCGGCACCGGCCGCCCACACGGTCGAGTCCTTGACGGCCAGCGCGGTGAGGTTGATGTCGTGGCCGGACGGGCGCGGTGCGGTCACGTTGGTCACCGAGCCGCCGACGACGTGCGTCAGCTGCGGATCCCACGCGCCCCGCAGCAGCCACACGCCAGAGCCGCCGTCGCCGGTGACCCGGGTGTAGCCGCCGTACCCCTGCGGGAAGGTCTGCGAGGACCACTTCGCGCCGTCCCAGTGCAGGAGGACCGGCTGGGTGCAGGTGTCGTCGCCGTCCTCGCCGCACGGCCAGTCGATCCCGCCGGACGCCCAGACGTTGCTCGCCGACGGGGCGTAGACGTCACTGATCACACCCACGGCGTCCGGCTCGGGCAGCGTGAACTTCGGCGTGGCCGCGAGCTTCCAGGCCGATCCGGTCCAGTGCATGACGGCCGGCTGGTTCTTGTAGGTGCCGCCCGCGTACACGTGGGTGCTGGACACGCCCGCGATCGCGCGGGCGGGGGCCGGAAGGGCGACCTTCTTCCAGCTCGTGCCGTTCCAGTGCATGGCCGTCGTGGTCTCGTCACCGCCGACCGCCCAGACGTTCGAGGCGCTGAGGGCGCTGGCGTCCACGGCGTCGTAGCGGCCGGTGGTCACGGTGGTCCGGCTCCACGCGCTGCCGTTCCAGCGGGCGGCGAACGTGCCGGCGCCGGTGGTGCCGAACGCCCAGACGTTCTTGCTGGAGGAGGCCGACAGCGCGCTGATCTCGCCCAGCGCGCTGCTCGGGCTCTTGGCCGTGGTCCACTTCCCGTTCAGCAGGTGCTGGACGAGCGGGACGCTCTTGCCGTTCGAGGACTGGTAGCCGGCCGCCCAGGTACTCCCGGTCGGCGCGACGCTGATCGCCTTGATGCCGTCCTCGCCCGGCAGGGTGTTGGTCTGGGCGACGCTCCAGGTGGCGGCCGTCGTGCCCGCCTTCGTGGGCTCCGCCTGGGCCGCCGTGGTGACCGCGGCGGTGGCGGCCAGCGCCGCGGTGAACGCCGTCAAGCTTGTTCGCATGGGGGATTCCTCTCAGTGGTACTGCTCGACGACGCCGTCGCCGGACTGATCGCCGCTGTCGGACGCGGGCGGGATCTGGCCGACGGCGAGTACGGTCGTGCCGCCGGGCACCCCGGTGACCTGCCGGATCGACGGCGTCTGGCGTCCGCCGGTCGTGGCGACGGGGACGGTGGTCGTGGTGGTGCCGTTCGCGGCGACGTGGACGAAGGTGTCGTTGAAGCTGGAGTACCAGATGCCGCCCTGGCCGTCGGCGCCCGCGCTCAGCGCGAAGTCACCGTCGGCGCCGAGCCGGAGGCTCCACTTGCTCCCGTCCCAGTGCATGATCACCGGCTGGTTGTGCTCGGCCTCGGCGAGGGTGGCGTTCCGGGCCTTCTTGACGCTCTTGAGCTCCTCGCCGCCGCCCCAGTAGAGCCGGCCGACCGCCCAGACGTTGTCGCTCGACTCCGCGACGACGTCGTTGAAGTAGGAGAAGCCGCTCTCCCCCGCCGGAATCGGCACCTCGGGAAGCGTCGACGACGTCCACGACGTGCCGTCCCAGTGCTCCGCCACGGGCTGGTCGCCGCCGTCGCCCACGGCCCAGACGTCATTCGCCGCGACCGCGCCGACCTTCCGCGCGGTCGCGGGCATGGCGACCTGCGCCCACTTCCTACCGTTCCAGTGCAGGGCCTTTCCGCCGTCCGTGCCGCCCTCGTAGTCGTTGCCGACCGCCCAGGCGTTCTTCGGGCCGATCACGGCGACGTCCGAGACGTCGTACGTACCGGTCGACGCCGACGTCCACGACGCGCCGTCCCAGTGCCACGACGCCTGGGCGCCCTCGTTGGTCGCTCCCATGATCCAGACGTCGTTCGGGGAGGATCCGTCGACGCTGCCGAACGAGCCCGTGTCACCGGGAACGGTGACGGGGGACCAGGTGGTGCCGTTCCAGCGCAGGACGGTGCCGCCGCTGTGGTCGGCGTCCAGCGTCTGCGAGCCCACTGCCCAGGCGTCATGCGCGCCGGTCGCCGCGACGTCGTACAGGCCGTAGTAGTCGTAGCCGGTGTCCGGGCTCAGGTAGGTGACCCGCCAGCCCTCCTGACCGGCGGCACCGGCCGGTGCCGCCCCGGCGGCGACGATCACCGCAGCCAATCCGGCGCTTATCAGCGACTTTCGCATTCAATGTCCTCCATTGCCCGATTTCCCGACGCCCTGACCGAACGGGCGTACGAGAACTTGACGCCGCCGAGGCGTGAATGGTTGGCGAAAGTTATGAGGACAAAGGTTTAAATTTTTCGAAAGTGTTGATCTCGACGGCGCACTCAGTACGGAGAGACGCCCCCGAACATTTCTCCGATGCGCGGAGCGAACGCCACGTCCCCGTCGATCTCCAGCCTGCCGTCGAGGGCGAGGGCCGGAGCCTGCCTCTCCCCCGCCAGGAGACGGAGGAAGTCCGCGGCGCCGATCCGGATGCCCACCACGGGACGGCGTGCCCGCTCCGGCCGTACGTGCGCCCGGCCGTCGCGGATCTCGATCGTCCAGGGCGTCTCCTCCTCGCCCCGGCGCAGGCGGAACTCCAGTTCGCCCTCGAAGCCCATGGCCATCCCGGGATCGAAGGCACGGACCATGCCGGCGAAGAACACCCGCTGCGCGGCCGGCCCGAACCCGCGCTCCAGCCTGTCGTCGGAACGACCGGCGACGAGCCGGGCCAGCGCGTGCCGCCCGCGGGCACGGACCGCCGTACGGGCCGCCGCCCTGAGGTCGCGCGCCGGCGCCCGCCGCCTGCGCGCCCGCGCGAGTTCGGCCGTCTCGTCGATGCGGTACGGGGCCGCCCGCTCGCGTGGCGGCTCCCGTCGCGCGAGGGCCGCCTCGACCGCCGGCGCCAGGCGCTCGGCCCTGGCCCGCTCGCGTTCCTCCCGCCCTTCGGCGAACCGTGGGATGACCTGCTCACCGACCAGTTCGAGGCTCTCACAGACGTGGTCGTGGCGGTTCGGACCGGCCTGGAGCACGAAGATGACCTGGTCGACGCCGACGGCCTCGTACCGACGGACGAGCTCGGCCACCTGCGCGGGCGTTCCGACCGCCCCGCGCAGCGACCCGACGCCGCCCTCGGTGATCCGCACCGAGAGCGGCGCGTCGACGGCGCCCACGATCCCCCGTGAGTACCCCCGTTCCTCGCGGTGGCGGACGAAGTCGTCCCAGATGCTCGTACGGCCGGGTTCGTGCGGGGAGGTGCCGTAGTAGTGGGCGAGCGCGAACCCGAAGAAGTGCGCCCCGTCGATGCCGCGCTCGATCGCCGTCGCCTCGTCCTCATGGCACATCATGGGCAGCACCACCGCGACGCCGGGATTCACCGCGAACCCGACCGGAACGCATTCCTCGGAGTTCAGCAGGCGGTAGTACTCATCGACCCAGACGCCGGCGTCCTCGGGTTCGGCGAAGGAGAAGGAGAGCGCGCCGATCCCGTTCCGGGCGGCGAAATGGATGGTCTCGCGCCGCGAACAGGCGACCCAGAGCGGCGGGTGCGGCTTCTGCACCGGTTTGGGGACGACGTTGCGCGGCGGCATCCGCAGGTACGGGGAGTCCCAGCCGGCGAAGGGCTCCTCGACGAACATCCGGGTGATCGCATCCATGGCGTCCTGCCACATGGCGCGCTTCTCCTCCCGGGGCACCCCGAAGCCCCCGAGCTCGGCCATCGAACTGGCCTCGCCGGTGCCGAAGTCGACCCTGCCCCCGGAGACGAGATCGAGCGCGGCGACCCGCTCGGCGACACGAGCGGGATGGTTGACCGGCGGGGGCAGCTGCACGATGCCATGTCCGAGCCGGATCCTCCGCGTCCGCTGCGACGCGGCGGCGAGGAACACCTCGGGCGCGCTGGAGTGGGAGTACTCCTCGAGGAAGTGGTGCTCGACCGCCCAGACGTGATCGAACCCGACCCGGTCCGCGATCTCGACCTGCTCGAGCGCGTCCCGGTAGAGCCGCTCCTCCGCCCGGTCGCTCCACGGCCTCGGCAGCTGATGCTCGTAGAAGATCGAAAACCGAATCTTGACCACCTCCGGCGCCACGACCAGACGAAACGTCCTCTGACCTGGCCGTACCCGCCGAACGCCACCCGGATCAGCCTCCGCGGTGATCTTGTGGGTGCTAGGCCACGATCCCGGTCCAGAATTCGGGGTCTTCAGTGAGGTTGGTCGTGCGGCTGCGCTCGGAGCGGTTACCGGAGTTCCCTCCGAACATCGGCATCAAGGGCAGACCCTCCCTCATGGCCGCCGCCTCGCTCGCCTGGAGAGCGGCCATTTCCTCGGCCGACCCGATCACACCGGCCGCGGACATGAAGGGGCCGAGGGCTGTAACGCCCCTACTCGCTCCGGGCAGCACCGCGCCGGCGAGGGCCGGATTGCTCGTGAGGCTGTCAAGGAAATGCGTGGGATCCAGCACACCGGCCAGGGTCGTGCCGTTGCCCGCAGTGGTGCCGTATGCGGAGGTGTCGGACTTGGCCAACTTGGTCGAGGTGCCAGACTTGGCCGATGAGCTCGCCCCTTGTTTGGCGCTCGGCATCATCTTGAGTACGGCCGCGCCGATCTCAAGAGCCGCAGCGGCGGAGGCGGTCCCGGTGATCGCCAGGTCCGCGGCCGCCTCGGGATCGCGCGACCCCGGCACAGGAGTGGGATACACCTTCCCCTGGAAAGGCTTCAGCGCCGTACCGTACATGACGAGAGTGTCGCCGATGGTGCTGAGCGCGCTCTGAATATTGCTGCCGGACGCCGACAGATCGGTCATGGTGCTCTTGGCTTTGCTCGCGGCGCCCCCGCTCCACGTCTTGTCACCCGCGAACAACTGCTGGTGGGCGGTATCGATGGTGGAGCCCAGGCTTCCGTAAAGGCTTGATATCTCCTTGATGGCGCTACCACACCCGATGATCGCGTCCGAGTTGATCGCCGCGAACAGCGACTCCGCTACTTCCGCGATTGGCACGAGCGGACCTCCTTGGAGTCGTTCGTCTACGCGTTGGAGATATTGGACTTCAGATCCGACACAATGGCGGAATTATCGGCCTCGCTCGCGTGATAAAGCTTCCCGCTCTGGGAAATCTTGTCGACGGCGGCCTGAACGTTTTTCGCGTGGTTGTCATGCTGCACGGCCGCGACCTCAAGCGCCATTCCTATGGCGGCTGCGAGCTCTATTCCAGTGGGCCACATGCCGACGAGAGCTTCGGAAATTCCGAGACCTGCCAGCTGGTTCGAGGTGTCGGCAAGCGGTTCGAGACCGTTCGACACGGTGCTCGCCGCGCCGTCAAAGACCGACCGATGCGGAAACCGCAGCTCTTCGCCTTCACTCATCGCGTCCATCCTCGGGTGATCATCAGCTCCCGCTGGGACTACGCATGCACTCCAGGCCCATCGTAGCGCTGATAAACAGTCTTGTCTGTAAGAGGATGGCAAAGAGCGGTGGAGACTCCCGCGTAGGCGGTCTGACCTCGCTCGCTACAGGCGGTTCGGCTCCGGCGGCGTCGCATGAAGGCTCTGCGGCCGTTGCCTTTCCGGAGAGAAGAGCGGCGTGATGAGCTCGACCATGTCACCCACGACGACCGGCTGGAATCATGTGACCGGTGGACGCCTTCGATTGGTCACGGGTCACCGGTTCGCCTTGGTATCGGCCGGAGGCGGCTCAGGCCGCAGCGGACGCACTGGGCGGTTCTCCGTCGGCCGAGCACGCCGCCCGGGAGGTGGCGCGGCTTCGGTACGAGGTCAGCAACGATCATGAGGGGACCCTCGATCCGGCCGCCGTACCGGCGACGACGGTGTTCCTCGAAGTGATCGCCGATCACCCTGGCCAGGCACGCATGGAGGCCCTCAACGCGCTGCTGGACTGGTGGAGCCGCTTCGTCCCCGACCCCGGATTCGAGAATTACGACGACCCGGAGCACGGCCCGGTGAATGTGTGCGAAGGCGTCGAGGAGAGAGTGCGGGCGGCGGCGGACATGCTGCGCGAGGTGGCGATGGACCACTCCGACGGTGGCCGTCACCGGCCCGCGGTGCGGGAACTGCTGCGGAACCTCGACGACGGCTGGGTCGCCGGCGACGGCTGAACCGGGCGCGGCCTCAGGCGGGGTTGTCGAAGAACGGGGAGACGGGCTCCCGGTCGCGGCGTCGACCGGAGGCGACGGGCACCTCTCCGGTCACCGGGGCGCTCGTGGCGCCACCCCGTACGCGGGCCAGTTCGCGTTCGAGCTGCTGGTTCTTCCGCTCCAGCGACGCCATCGTCTCCTCGCGCTCCTCGCGCAGGTCGTGCAGCTCCCGGCGGACTCGCGCCTTGCGCAGCAGGGAGATCCAGGCCATCGCCAGCCCCCCGCCGGCGACGAAGGCGACGATCAGCCCTGCGGCGAACACCTGCGCCTCGGTGTGCACTCCGGGCACGTGGTAGCCGAAGAAGCCGAGTGAGGCGGATGACGAGTTGTGGACGATGACCTCGATGCCCACCACGACGGCGGCGACGGCCACAACGACTCCCACGAAGACCATACGGTCCTCTCCTCTCTTCGATCGGACGCGGGCCGTAGGAGCCATGGGCTCCGGCGACGCCCTGACACCCTCCAGCCAAATGGGCAATTCGGTCAAGGCCGGAAATCATCCGCGCAAGAAATCATCGAAAATAATCGACGCTCCGCACACGGCCAGTAGCTCATCGCTGTTCAGGTCGTAGCGAGCCACTCACCTAGAGCAACCATCATCTTTCTCAATAGTGAATTCACTGAAGAATTCAGGTCGCCATTTCCGCGGCTTCCGGGAATTCCGGGTGCCAGGTCACCGTGAGATGGTCGCGACGGCCGATGAGCTCCAGACGGGCGGTGATGCCCTCCTGCACGCGTCGCAGGCACTCCGGGTCGGTCGCCTCGGCACGGAGGACCAGTTCGGTGTCCGTGGCACGCAGGGTGCAGCGGCCCCACCCGAAGTCGATCAACGCGTCGGTGTCGGACCGCTCGGCGTGCACGACGTGCGCGGGGCCTCCGTCGCCGTGGCGGCGCGGACGCCGGAAGGTCCGCCGGCTCATATGGCCTCCGTGCTCGCCGAGTTGCGCCAGGTAGCGGCCGGCTCGGGCGGTGGCGACCCGAGCGTGTGCGCTGACCATGCCCCTCACCTCTCGTCCGAGACGCGGGTGAGTGCGACCAGCCAGGCGGCGATGCCGTCGGGGTGGAGCGGGGACGTGGAGTCACAGACGGCGGGCTGGAGGGAGTCGACGCGCCATCCGCTCGTGAAGCTCGCCCGGATCCGATCGCGGCCGAGTCCGTGCGGCACCTCCCTCTCGCCGGGCCGGCGGTCGCCGTAGCACAGCAGGAACGCACGACCCGCCGGCCGCAGCACCGTCCGCAGGCCCGCCAGGTAGGCGGCACGGTCGGCGTCGGTGAGGGCGTGAAACACCAGTGAGTCGAGCACGGTGTCGAACGTCTCGCCCAGCTCGGGCAGGCGCCGCAGGTCGTGACGCAGGAACCGGGCCGTGAGCGACCGGCGGCGCGCCTTCTCCCTCGCGGCTTCCAGCGCTCCGGTGGCCAGGTCGATGCCGGTGGCGTCCAGGCCGAGGGCGGCGGCCATCAGCGTGTGCTCACCCGTCCCGCACCCGACGTCCAGCACTCGGCCGTCGATGGCACCGGCCTCGGCGAGCGCGGCGAAGGCGGGCTGGGGACGGCCGATGTCCCACGGCGGTGGACTGGTGTAGAGGTCGTCCAGGTCACGGGGTGGGCGATGCGTGGATGGGCCTGCCATGCGCGTCTCCTTCCGGGTGCCGCTCCGTCAGTATTATTCAATACAAGGTGTCTACGCCAATAGACGCGCTGTCGCCATCTCGGCGTTGTGTACCATCGGCCGTGTGCCGAAACTGTGGGAGGACACGATCGAGGCGCACCGCCGTACGGTGCGCGAGGCCGCGGTGCGTGCCGCCGCGGCACTGGTGGCCGAACAGGGCCTGGCGTCGGTCACGATGTCGCAGATCGCCAAGCGGGCCGGCATCGGCCGGGCGACGCTGTACAAGTACTTCCCCGACATCGAATCGGTCCTGGCGGCCTGGCACGAGGAGCACATCGCCGATCACCTGCGCCGGCTCACCGACGTCGCCGAGCACACCGATCCGGCCGAGCGGCTGCGGGCGGTCCTGCGTGCCTTCGCCTCCATCACCCACCAGCGCCACGACGGCGACCTCGCGGCGCTGTTGCACCGAGGCGAGCACGTCGCCGAGGCCCATCGGCGCCTGCACGCGTTCATCGGCGATCTGGTGGCCGGCGCCGCGGTGGCCGGCACGGTCCGGGACGACGTTCCCGCCGGTGAGCTGGCCACGTACTGCCTGCACGCGCTCACCGCGGCCGGCGCCATGACCTCGTCGGCCGCCGTCCACCGGCTCGTCGAGGTCACTCTGGCCGGGCTGCGGCCCGCGCCAGCCGAGCCGCACCGGCAGCCCGGTCAGGCAGCGCCCGGCGACCTCCCATGAGGACGCCGGGCGGTCCCGCCGTACGTCAGTCGGCCGCGAGTACCCGGGCGACCGGACGCCGGCAGACCACGCGGATCGGCAGGGCCGTGAGCGCGGCGATTACCAGCAGGGTCCCGGGCACGACCAGCGGCAGCCGGGCGTACGGGATGAGGATGGACCCGGCCGCGCCGCCCGCCGTACGTGCGGCGTAGTAGACGGCCAGACCGAGCGGGACGCCCAGCAGCGAAGCCCCGAGGGCGGGGAGCAGCTGCGCGGCCGACAGCCCGGCGGTGACCTGCCGCGGCGTCGCGCCGAGCGCACGCGCCAGGCTGGTGAAACGCTGCGTGTCCAGCGACGTCGCCCAGGCGATGAGCACCGCGTTCACCGCGGCGAGCGCGAGCAGCGCCACGGTCAGCGCCAGCACGACCTGGCTCACCTGCTCGGTGACCGGGTTGTCCGCGCCCGGGACGAAGCCGGGTCCGGCCAGCCGGGCGTCCTTACGGGCGATGTCGCCGTGCAGGGCGATCGCGGCGACCACCATCGCGACCGTGAGCGCGAGGCTCGCCGTCGCCAGGATCACCCGGCGCGGGCGGCGCGCCGCCACGCGTACGCCGAGCAGGAACGGCACCGGCAGCCGGGCCGACAGCGCGATCAGCCACGGCGAGCGGCGCGGCGCGCGCGTGGGGCCCGACAGGGCCCGTACGGTACTCGTCCGTGCGCCGCGGATCGCGGGGTACACCGTCGCCGCCCCCGCCACGGCCACCGCCACCAGGGCCACGACCAGCGCCGACGCGACCGTCAGGTGCGGTGATCCGGCGGGCAGCAGCCCGCTGCTCGGCCGTACGAGCAGGGGCGCGGCCGCGCGGCCGGCGAGCAGCCCGACGGCGGTCGCGGCGAGCGCGAGCAGCACGTGCTCGGCCAGCAGCACCACCGCCACGAACCGGGGTGAGGCGCCGACCGCCTTCAGCAGGCCGACGCGGCGGGTCTGGTCGGCGAGGCGTCCGCCGACGAGCACGGCCACGCAGGCGACGCCGAGGAGCGCGAGCGCCCAGGTGCCGGTGAGCAGGGCGCTGTCGACGAGATGCAGCTCCGCGGTCGCGTACGCGCCCATGTCCTGCCAGGAGCGGACGCCCCGGTGCGCCGCCGCGAAGGCCGGGGCGGCCGCGGGGTCGGCCAGCCGCAGCGGCATCACCTGCGACGTCGGCGCGCCGATCCGCCGCAGGTCCGCGCGGGTGACCCAGATCAGGCCGGGGGTGGAGGAGGGGTACGGGACGCGCCCGGCGCTGACCGCGATCCCGGCGACGCGGAAACGGTGCCCGGAGATCGTGATCTTCTCGCCCGGCCGTACGCGCAGAGCGCCGGCGAAGGCGCGTTCGATCACCGCTCCCCCGCGCCGCACCCACGAACCGGCGGTGACCTCGGGGCGGTCGACCGCGCCCGGAGCGGTGTCCCGGCCCTGCACGGAGGCGTCGACGCGGATGCCGCGGACGCCGAGCGCGGCGGAGAGGGCCGGGTACGGGCCGGCCGACGCCGTCACGCCGGGCGCGTGCGCGAGCGGCGTGAGCGAGGCCGCGCGGTCGCCGGTCGCGACCGCGTCCGGACCGGCTGTGGCGGCGCGCGTACGGTCCCAGGGCCGGTCGGCGACGCCGCGTACCGCCAGGCCCAGTGTGAGTGTGGTGGTCGTCGCCGCGATGGCGATGAGCAGCAGGAACGCCTCGGCGCGGCGGTGGCGAAGGTCGCGCAACGCCAGCCGTGCCACCAGAGTGAGCACGCTCATGAGCCCTCCTTCGTCGGTGGAGTGACCATCAGAGCGCTGTGTTCACCGATTCGCTCGCTTCGCTCGCTCATGAGCCCTCCTTCGTCGGTGGAGTGACCATCAGAGCGCTGCGTTTACCGATTCGCTCGCTTCGCTCGCTCATGAGACCTCCAGTCCGGCCAGGGCGCCGAGGCCGCCGCCTCCGCCGTTCAGGCGGGTCTCGCCGGCGAGCGCGCCGTCGCGCATGGTGATCACGCGGTCGGCGGTGGCGGCGATCCGTGAGTCGTGCGTGACGATGACGAGGGTCTGGCCCTCGGCGCGCAGCGAGCCGAAGAGCCGCAGCACCGCGGTGGTCGCCGCGCTGTCGAGGTTGCCGGTCGGCTCGTCGGCCAGGACGACGAGCGGCCGGCCGATGAGCGCCCGGGCCACCGCGACCCGCTGACGCTGTCCGCCGGACAGCGCCGCGGGCAGGTGACCGGCCCGGTCGGCGAGCCCGACGCGTTCGAGGAGCGCGGACGCCCGCCGCCGTGCCGTACGCGACGGCACTCCGGCGAGCAGGGCCGGCAGTTCGACGTTCTCCCGGGCGGTGAGCTCGTCGACGAGGTGGAACGCCTGGAAGACGAAGCCCAGCGACTTCCGCCGCACGCCGCTCAGCTGGGTCTCCGACATCCGGTCGAGCCGCCGGCCGTCAAGGTGCACCTCACCGCCGGTGGGCCGTTCGAGCCCGCCGAGCAGGTGCAGCAGAGTCGACTTGCCACAGCCGCTCGGCCCGACGACCGCGACGGTCTCGCCGGGCCGCACCTCCAGATCGACCTCGTCGACCGCGCGGACCAGCCCCGCGTCCCGGCCGTACTCCTTACGCAGCCGCACGGCCCGCAGCACCGTCATTTCGTCTCCCAGTGGTGAGCGCAGGCGTCCAGCCAGCGCAGATCGGCCTCGAGCCGGAGGATGACGCCTTCGAGGAGCAGCACCACGGCCGAGTCCTCGGGCTCGGTGAGCGCGGCACGCTGCGCGTCGGCCAGCCGGCGCAGCAGCTCGCGGCGCTGCAGGTCGACGAGCTCCACCGGATCGGCCAGGCGGGCCGCGGCGGCCGCGATCAGCTTGAGGTGGAACTCGGTCGGCCGGCCCCAGCTCACGTCCGCGAGCCAGGTCCGTACGCGCTGCTGACCCTCGGCCGTGAGCGCGTAGACCTTGCGGTCGGGGCGGTCGGCCTGGCCGACGTGCTCGGCGCTGACCATCCCCGCCTTCTCCAGGCGCGTCAGGGTCACGTAGACCTGACCGGCGTTGAGCGCGTCGCGGAGCGGCCCCAGGGCCTCGTGGAGCCGGGCCCTCAGCTCGTAGCCGTGGGAGGGCTCCTTGGCGAGCAAAGCGAGTACGACGTCCTGCACGGCATCACCTCTAACGGTTAGCCATATAGATAACGGTTAGCCGTAGAGGACGTCAAATCAGGCGGGGACCGGAAGACGGCGGACGGACCGGACGAGGACGGAGGCGATCACCAGCCCGGCCAGAAGGGCGACGCCGTGGATGTCACGGTCCGCGGTCAGTGCCACGCCCGCGGCCAGTGCGCCCGCGGTGGCCCAGCGTCCCGTGGCGACGCCGCGCTCGGCCGCGATCCGGGCGGCCATGGCCGCCACGAAGCCGACCAACGCGAGCGGGAACCAGAGGCCGGCGAGCAGCGCACCGCACCACAGCAGCACGATCATCGGCGCGAACCGCGGAGGACGTCCGTCACCGCGCCAGAGGGCCACCGCCACGGCGCCGGCGAGCCCGCAGACCGCGACGGAGTTCCCGCCGCCGTGCGGCTGCCAGGCGTAACCGGCGAACTCCCCCACCAGGCCGGTGGCGAAGTAGCACAGCAGCCAGCGCGGCCGCGAGACGACCTGCTCGGCGACGACGCCGACGAGAACGAGGAACAGCAGGTTCGAGACCATGCCCGCCACCCCGCCGTCCTGCACGAACAGCGACGTGCCGGTCCGCCACCAGTCGCCGTGCAGCCCGGCGGGGGCACGTCCCAGGTGCGCGAGCATGCCGGGCACGACGAACTGCGCGACGTTCGACAGAGCCGTGACGCCGAAGACGACCGCCGTCACCAGGGGAAACCGCCACAGACCGAGAGTTCTCATGCGATTCACTCTCTCGGGCGGCGGCAGGTCGCGGCAGAGCCGTCGATCCACCTCTCGAAAGGACGAATGTCCCGGGCGTCACCCGTAGGAGCGCCGCCATGCGAGGCACGCCCCGGCGAACGCGTTCAGATGGCGGGCGCCGAAGTCCTCCGGCGACCAGTCGGCGGGCAGCGCCGCCGTGGCATCGCGGGTGAGGTAGGCCCATCCGTGGCGGCCGTCGGCGAGCGTGAGGCGTTCCAGGGCGTAGAAGCCGTCCTCGTACGCGTCGATGATCCCCCAGTCCGCGGCGGGCAGCCCGGAGATCAGCACTCCCCCGGCCGCGCCCGGACCCGGCACGAGCACGGGATAGATCCGCCCCTCCAGCGCGGCGACGCGCCAGCCCTCGACGGTCGCCGGGGTGCGGTCGGGCACCCGCCCGAGCAGCGCCCGCAGGACGTCCGGAAACCGCAGTGTGCCGTACGCGAACAGGGCGGCGGGCGCCGGCGGGAGCGACCGGCCCGGCGTCGTACGTGACATGGAGTACCTCCTCCGATTCACGGTAGCGACGCCGGCCCTTATTAAGTCTGTTTTGTCCGTCCTTGATGGCATGCTTGAGGCGTGCCCAACCAGCAGGGAATCAGTGCCGTCATGGTCGGCCGCGCCGCCGAGCTGGCCTTTCTCGAAACCGCTCTGCGAGAGACGCCGGCCGCCCTGCTCTTGGGCGGCGAGGCCGGGGTGGGCAAGACACGCCTGATCCGCGAGTTCCTGGACACCGCACGCCGCCGCGACGGTGGGCCGCGCGTGCTCATCGGCGGATGTCTCCAGATCAGCTCCGAAGGCCTGCCGTTCGCACCGTTCAGCGCGGTGCTGCGGCAGCTCGTCCGCGAGATCGGGGTCGACGGGGTGGCCGCCCTGCTGCCCGGCGGCTCGCCGGGCGGGCTGGCGCGCCTGCTGCCGGAGTTCGGTGAGCCGGACACCGAGACCGCCACGACCGAGGCGCGCACGCGCCTGTTCGACCACGTGCTGCTGCTGTTCGAGCGGCTGACGGAGCAGACGCCCGCCGTCCTGGTCATCGAGGACGCGCACTGGGCGGAGCGGTCAACGCGCGACCTGCTCAGCTACCTGATCCGCAACCTGCCGCCCGGCCTGCTGGTGATCGTCACCTACCGCTCGGACGAGTTGCACCGCGACCATCCCCTCCGGCCGCTGCTGGCCGAACTCGGCCGCGCGGGCTGGGTCCGCCGCCTCGACCTCGACCGGCTGCCGCGCCGCGCCGTCGCCGAGCAGACGTGCCGCATCCTCGGCCGCGAGCCCGCCCCGCAGCTGCTCGACGAGGTGTTCGAACGCAGTGAGGGCAACCCGCTGTTCGTCGAGGCCCTGCTCGGGCGCGACGGCGAGATCAACTGTGAGCTGCCCGAGTCGCTCCGCGACCTGATCCTCGGCAGTGTGCAGCGTCTGCCCGAAGAGACCCAGGAGATCCTGCGCGTCGCCAGCGCGGGCGGCGACCGGGTGGAGCACGCGCTGCTCGCGGCGGTGAGCGGGCTCGACGACACGGGGCTGACCCGGGTGCTGCGGCCCGCCGTGGCCGCGAACGTCCTCGTCGTGGACGGCGAGGCGTACGGCTTCCGGCACGCGCTGATGCGGGAGGCGATCCACGGCGACCTGCTGCCGGGTGAGCACACGCGCACGCACGCGCGGTTCGCCGAGGCGCTGGAGGCCGACTCGTCGCTCGTACCGCCGGGCCGCGCCGCCGCCGAGCTGGCCCACCACTGGTACTCCGCGCACGACACGACGTGGGCGTTGGTCAGCGCCTGGCAGGCCGCGCAGGTCGCCAAGGAGGCCACCGCCTACACCGAGTGGCTCCGGATGATCGACCGGGTCCTCACGCTCTGGGACCGGGTGCCCGACGCCGCCGAGCGGCTCGGCGTCGACCACACCGACGTACTGGAGCGGGCGATCGAGGCCGCCGACCTGGCCGGTGAGACCGAACGCGGCGTGGCGTTCGCCCGCGAGGCGCTCAAGGAGATCGACGACCCGCTCCGCGCGGCCGGGGTGCTGGAGCAGCGGGGCCGCCTCAAGATCCGGCTGGGCCACCGCACCGCGCTGGACGACCTGCGCGAGGCCGCCCGCCTCGTGCCCGTCGACCCGCCGAGCGTCACCCGCGCCCGCGTGCTGTCCACGCTCGCACAGCACCTCTACCTGCTGCCGAACCGCGCCGAGGAGGCGCGCGAGCTGGCCTCACAGGCGCTCGCGGTGGCTCGCGAGGCCGGTGACGCCACGGTCGAGGCGCACGCGCTGACCACGATCGCGGCCTGCGACTTCAGCGACACCGACGCCGAACGTCACCTGGCCGTCCTGGACGAGGCCGCGGAGGTCTACCGGCGGGGCGCCGACGACTCCGCGATGCTCCGCGTGGCCACCAACGAGTCGCACATCCTCGAGAGCATGGGCGAGCACGAACGCGCCATCGAGGCGGCCCAGCGCGGCATCGCCCTGGCGCGCAAGCACGGACAGGCCCGCACCTCCGGCGCGTTCCTCACCATCAACCTGGCCGAACCGCTGCTCAACCTGGGCCGGTGGGACGAGGTCCTGGAGGTGACCGAGCACGCGCTGGAGCTGTCGCCGCCGCCGCTCACCCGCGCGTCGCTCCACAACGCGCTCGGCGACATCGCGCTCGCGCGCGGCGACCTGGCCGGCGCCGCGCGAGCCGCCGCCGCGCTCGACTCCGTCCTCGCCCCGACGTTCTCCCGCACGCAGGAGCTGTTCCCCTCCGTACGCCTGCGGCTCGGCCTGAAGGTGGCCGAAGACGACCTGACCGGCGCGCTCGACATCGTGGAGCACGTGGTCGAAGAGCTGCATCCGTCCGTCAGCAGCCGGTACGGCTGGCCCCTGATGGCCGCCGCGGCGCACGCCTGCGCCGAGGCGCCGGGTGAGCGCTCGGGCAAGCTGCTGGCGCGGCTGTGCGACGAGGCGGACCGGACGCCGGCGCACGGACGGCCGCAGCGCGCGCAACGGCTCGTGTTCGAGGCCGAGGTGGCGCGTGCCGAGGGCCGGGACGACCGGGAGCGGTGGGACGCCGCCGCGGCCGCCTGGGACGACCTCGGCGAGCCGTACCCGCTGGCGTACGCGCTGTGGCGGGCGGCGGTCGCGAGCGGCGACCGCGACCAGGCCACCTCTCGCCTGCGACGCGCCGCCGAACTCGCCGGCTGCCTCTGCGCGAAACCGCTGCGCGAGCGGATCGAGGCGTCCGCCCGCCGGGCCCGCGTGCCGCTCGGTGGCCAGACCGGTGGCCCTTCCCTCGGCCTGACCCCGCGCGAGCTGGAGGTGCTGCGGCTCGTCGCCGGCGGCCGCAGCAACCGCGAGATCGCCGGGGAGCTGTTCATCTCCGCCAAGACCGCCAGCGTGCACGTGTCCAACATCCTGGCCAAGCTGGAAGTGGCCAGCCGCGGCGAGGCCGCCGCCACCGCCCACCGGATGGGCTTGGTGTAAGCCCGTTTGGTGTAAGCCCGATGACGGATGCGGCCTGCGGGGCGACGATCCGCGGGACCGCTTCGGTGGGTCAGCCCCCTGTCACGCTGGTCGTCTGCAGCGTCTCTGATCAGTTTTGGGATCCGTGGTCATCTGGGGTGTTGTGACTGGGGGATCTGTCCACCGTGGTGGGGTGGCGTGGGCGTCGGCCCGCGGGGGCTGGGGGTGGAGGGTGCCTCGCGTCGCCTGGGCGCCTTACCTGAATTGACACATAGGAGTCAGAAGCCTAACGGAGGGTGGGCTTAGGACCCGGCGTACCAGCCGGGCATCTCGGATAAGGCACACGCCGGATGTGGGGAGGTGCGGCTTAGGGCGAATGTGGACGTTGTCGGAGCACCACCAGGAGGACACCATGCATCCCGAGATCGTCCAGGCCCTGATGAACGAGCGTGTCCGTGAGGCCCACGGGACCGCCGCGGTCTGGCGGCGGCGCGGCCGCGTTCGCCGCCCCCGCGTCCTGTCCCGTTATCCACGGCTACGCCCGACCTGGACCGCTAAGACGGCATAAACACCCTCATGACTGGCATGCTGTGGAGCGTGCGCGCACATGAGGTGAGTCCCGCCTTCGTGGGCCGGGAGGCCGAGCTCGCCACGCTGGCCGACGCTTTCGACCGTGCCCGCGCCGGCGCTCCCGGCGCCGTCCTGCTCGGCGGCGAGGCGGGCGGCGGCAAGACCCGCCTGGTCGGCGAGTTCACCGACCGCGTGCGCGGCGACGCGCACGTCCTCGTCGGCGGCTGCCTCGAACTCAGCACGGCCGGTTTCCCGTACGCGCCGTTCACCGCGGCGCTGCGCCAGCTCGTACGGGAGGCCGGCGCCGCGGAGATCGCCGCGCTGATGCCACGAGACGGCGCCCGCGACCTGGCCCGGCTGCTCCCCGAGTTCGGCGAACCGCCCGCCGACCGCGACCCGGACAGCGCGCGGGCCCGGCTGTTCGAACAGATGCTCGCGCTGCTCGAACGCCTGGCCGAACGCCGTCCCCTCATCCTCGTCATCGAGGACGCGCACTGGGCGGACCGCTCGACCCGGGACCTGCTGGTCTTCCTCCTCCGCAACCTGCTGCACACCGCCGTCCTGGTGCTCGTCACGTTCCGCTCCGACGAGCTGCACCGCGGCCATCCGATGCGGCCGGTGATCGCCGAGCTCGAACGGATCGAAGGCGTCATACGGCTCGACCTGCCCCGTCTGACCCGGACCGAGACGGCCGCCCAGCTCGCCGGCATCCTCGGCCACGCGCCGGAGCCCAAGGTCGTCGAGATGGTGTACGAACGCAGCTCCGGCATCCCGCTGCTCGTCGAGGCCACCGCCGAACATCCCGCCTCCGGGATGCCCCAGTCCGTACGTGACCTGGTGCTGGCCGACGTCAACCGGCTGCCCGAGAACACCCAGGACCTGCTGCGTCTCGCCAGCGCCGCCGGTGTGCGGTTCGGGCACGCGCTGCTCGTCGAGGTCTCGGGCCTGGACGACACGGCCCTGTCGTCGGCGCTGCGGCCCGCGGTCGACGCGAACGTCCTCATCGCCGACGCGCAGGCGTACGCCTTCCGGCACGCGCTGATCTGGGAGGCGATCCACGACGACCTGCTGCCCGGCGAGCACGGCCGCGCGCACCGCCGGTTCGCCGAGGCGCTGGAGGACGATCCGTCCCTGAGCCTGGCCGGCCGCCCCACCGTCGAGATCACGATGCACTGGGCCCGCGCGCACGACCACGAACGCGCGCTGCCCGCCGCCTGGCGGGCGGCGCGGGAGTCGGCCTCCGCGTTCGCCTACGCCGAGCAGCTCCAGCTCCTCGAACGCGTACTGGAGCTGTGGGACCGCGTGCCCGACGCCGAGGAGCGGATCGGCACCGACTGCGTCGACGTGCTCCAGCGCGCGGCGCAGGCCGCCGGCGCGTGCGGCGAGCCCGAGCGTGGTCTGGCGTTCGTCCGCGCCGCCCTCGCCGACCTCGACGAGCGGACCGACCCCGAACGCGTCGCGCTGCTGCTCCGCCGGCGCGCCTCGCTCACCCTCGGGCTGGGCCGTGCGGGCGCCCTGGAGGACCTGCGCCGTGCGCAGAGCCTGGTGCCGGAGGCCTCGATCGCGCGGGCGGAGGTGCTGGCCCTGCTGGGCGGCACGCTGGTGCTGCTCGGCCGCCACGACGAGGCCCGCCCGATCAGCGAGGAGACGCTCGCGCTGGCGGACCGGTTCGACGACGACTGCATCGCGGCGGACGCCCTGAACAACCTCTCCATCGCCGAGTCGGTCTCCGGCCGGTTCGACGCGGCGCTGGCCCTGCTGGAGACCGCACGTACGCGGGCCGAACACGTCCACGACGGCGGGTCGGTGCTGCGGTCGATGGTGAACACGGCCGACGCCCTGGAGGCGAACGGCCGGTCCGAGGCGGCGATCGAGACGGCGCAGCGGGCGCTGTCGCGGGCCGAGGCGCTCGGGCAGGCCCGTACGAAGGGAATGCACGCCGCGAACAACCTGGCGGAGGCGCAGATCTCCCTCGGCCGCTGGGACGACGCGATCGAGACGTTCGAGCGGGCCGTGGAGCTCGCACCGACGCCCGGCGTGCGCGGCCAGCACCTGCTCAACCGCGGCCAGATCGCCGTCGCCCGCGGCGAGAGCGACGTCGCGGCCCGGATCGTCGCGGAGCTGCGGGCGCTGTACGCGGTCGACGACCCGTACCCGCAGCAGGTGCTGCCGCTGGCCAGCCTGGTCATCGAGTGGCGGCTGGCCGAGGGCGACGTGCCGGGCGCGATCGAGGCCACGAGGCTCGCCATCGCCGAGCACGACCTGACCCGGGACGCGCGGCACACCTGGCCGGTCCTCGTCGCGGGAATGCGGGCGTGCGCCGAGCGGCGGGACGACGCCCTCGCGGGCGAGCTGCGCGCCATCGCCGCGGCGACCGCCGCGTACGGCCCGGTGATGGAGGCACGGCGCGCCGTGCTCACCGCCGAGTCCGCGCGGGTCGGCGGCGGCGCCGACCGGTCCTCGTGGGACGCGGTCGCGGCGGCCTGGGAGGCGCTGAACCATCCGTATCCGCTGGCGTACGCGCTGGCGCGCTCGGCCGAGGCCGCGGTGGCCGACGGCGGGCGGGAGGAGGCGTCATCGCTGCTCGGCCGGGCCGCGTCGCTCGCCGACCGGCTCGGCGCCCGCCCGCTGCGCGCCGAGATCGATCGGCTGGCGCGGCGTTCGCGGCTGACCGTGGCGGGCTCGGCGGCGAGCCGGCCGGGCCTGGGCCTGACCCCACGCGAGCAGGAGGTGCTGCGCCTGGTCGCGGAGGGGCGCAGCAACCGCGACATCGCCGAGGAACTGTTCATCTCGGCGAAGACGGCGAGCGTGCACGTGTCCAACATCCTCGGCAAGCTCGGCGTGGCCAGCCGGGGCGAGGCCGCCGCCACCGCCCACCGCATGCGCCTCGCCTAGGTGTACTGACCCGTGAGGTTGGGCACGCGGCTGGCGGGTGGGAGGCCGCCGAGTGCGGTGTGGCCGCGGTGGTGATTGTAGGTGTGCAGCCATTGCGGTAGCGCTTGGCGGCGTTCGGTTTCGGTCTGGTAGGGGCGGGCGTAGGCCCATTCGTCGAGCAGGGTGCGGTTGAAGCGTTCGACTTTGCCGTTGGTCTGGGGCCGGTAGGCGCGGGTGCGTTTGGGTGTGATGCCGGCTGCGGTGAGGGTGTTGCGCCATAGGTGGGAGCGGTAGCAGGAGCCGTTGAGTTCCTAATGGATGTCAAGCGGGTGGGGTCGTAGCGTGGGCGGTGGACGGGCCGGTCGACGGAGCGCGTTGCGACTCCTTTCTTCGCCGGCCCGTTCCTGATGATTTGGAGTGGTGGGGGTAGGTGGTGCGCCGGGCTGCTCGAAGGTCGGCGGGGATGGTGTATCGCTCGGCGATGATGGTGCGGGCTTGAGGCGCGTCGATGGGTCGGCCGTCGGGGTCGTGCAGGGTGTAGTGCTCGCCACGGCGCCAGCAGGCGGCGATCCGGGTGAGCAGCGTGGTCGCGATGTGGCAGAGCGCGGAGTTGTGGTGTTTGCCTTCGGTGACCATGAGCCGGTGGTATTTCGCGGCGAGGCTGGGATCGGCGCGGCGGGCGTGTTCGGCGGCCATGAACAAGGCTTCGCGCAGGCAGGCATCGCCGGCCTTGGTCAGGCCGCTGTGGTGGCCGTTGACGCCGGATGAGTCCAGACGCGGGACCAGGCCGCTGAAGGCACGGACCCCGGCCAGTGAGGTGAAGCGGTTGGGGTCGCCGAGCCGGCCGAGGATCTGGGCGCCCAGGATCGGGCCGATACCGGGCACAGACCGCAAGATGCCGTCGGGGTCGGCACGAGCGAACAACACGGCGATGCGCTCGTCGAGTTCCTTGACCTCCTGGGTGATGGCCAGCGCGAGCCGGGCTTCGATGGCGATGTCATCGGCCAGGTCGGGATACTCCAGGTCTGTTTCCCAGAGCTGGAGTGTCGCCGCGGCAGCGGCCAGCAGTTCCTCGGCTTTGGCTTCGGTCCAGGCGCCACGGGAATGACGATGCAGGAAGCGGGCCAGGCGGGCTCGGCCTAGGTGTGCTGTCCGGACAGGTTGGTGACGCGGCTGGCTGGGGTTTGGCCGCCGATGCCGGTGTGGGGTCGGTGGTAGTTGTACCAGTCCAGCCAGTCGATGAGGACGGTTTGGCGTTCGGTTTCTGAGGTGTAGGGCTGGTGGTAGGCCCATTCCTCGGTCAGGGTGCGGTGGAATCGTTCGACCTTGCCGTTGGTCTGGGGCCGGTAGGGCCGGGTCCAGCGAGGGCTGATGCCCAGTTCGTCGCAGATGGTGCGCCAGGTGGTCTTGGTGTAGGCCCAGGCGTTGTCGGTCAGGACCCGTTGGATGGTGATGCCGCGGGCGGCGAACCACGCGGTGGCGCGGACGAGGAAGGCGGCGCAGGTGGCGGCGGTCTCGTCGGTGAGGGTTTCGGTGTAGGCCAGGCGGGAGTGGTCGTCCAGGGCGGTGTGCAGGTACAGGTAGCCGATGCCGGCACGTCGCTGGTTTTTGCGGCCGGCGGCGCGGCCCAGGGTCTTGTGTCCGCCGCCGTCGGGGATGCGGCCGAGTTTCTTGACGTCGATGTGGACCAGGTCGCCGGGGCGTTGGCGTTCGTAGCGGCGGATGGGTTCGCCGGTGGCGCGGTCACAGACCGCCAGGGGTGGCAGGCCGTGGCGGGTCAGGATGCGGTGAGCGGTGGAGGGCGCGATGCCGGTGCGGGCGGCCAGCCGGAGCGGGCCGATGCGGTGCGCCCGGCGCAGCGCGACCACGTGTGCCTCGATTTGTGGTGGGGTTCGGCGCGGGCTGTGGTGCGGGCGGCTGGAGCGGTCATGCATGCCGGCGGCGCCCAGTTGCCGGTAGCGGGTGGCCCAGCGTGCGGCGGTGGTGTGGCTGACGCCGAAGCGTTCGGCGGCCCGGCGTAGTGGCCAGCCGTCCTCAACGATGCACTGGGCCAGGCGCAGGCGGCCGGTCGGGGTCAGCGGGGCATTACGGTGGGGCATGAGGGCCTCCTGGACGTCGGTGCAGATGTCGCAATCCACACCGAAACCAGAAGGCCCTCCCCTTGTTCAAGAACCACCCAGGGCGTGTCGCCTGTCACCAACGTCCCCGGACAGCACACCTAGGCGCTGCACGGTGTGCGGGCAGGCGTAACCGGCGGCCAGGAATTTCAGCGGAGTCTTGTTGGCCAGGTCACTGCCCAAAGCGGCGTGCCATTCCGGTCCGAGGATCTCCAGCAGTGCATCCAGGCGGGCGAGAGTCGCGGTGCGTCGGCGCACAAGTGTGGAGCGGAGCTTGACGGCCCGGCGTAGCGGGTCTCCGGGGCCGAGCCCTTCCTCGGTGTGCAGTCCTTCGGGGTGCAGTAGCGGCAGGCGGGCCAGAATTCGTGAGTCCAGCCGGTCGGATTTGGTGTGTTTGCTGTAGTAGGCGCGCAGGTCCGCGGACCGTTCGGGCGGCACCATCACCACCGCAGCGCCACGGCGGCGAAACCACGCTGCCAGCGGCACCCATGCGTTGCGGGTGGGTTCCATGATCACCGTCACCATCGCCGGGTCGGTCCCGGCCGGCAGCAACGCCCACAGCCGTTCTAAATCTGTGGCCGTGGTGCGGAACCGACGGCCTGACCATGCGAACTCCCCACGTTCGTCAGCCAGGCTGGCTTGGTGAGCCGCCCGGCAGGCGATGTCGATTCCCAGCCGTAGTCGCAAATCCCTGGCTCCTGTCTCGTTGGTGGCCCGGTGGACAGACCAGCGATGCCGACACCGAGGAGGGCGCAGTACCAGACATTCACCAACAGGGATCCGCCCGACCGGACGCAGCCCTGCCGGGCGGTCGCCGGGTTCCTAACAGGACACGCGACCTTCCGGCGTGGGCCCCGCTCGCCCCACGATCAACAGGCAAGGAACACCAGGCTCCAATCGGTCAGCAATGGTGACGAGCGGGCGCCGGTCACCCCCGATCCTCACGCCACCGGCCGGACGAGGTGAGCACCTTGGGGACACCACCGAGTTTGAATGTCGGTGATTACGCGGGTGACGGTGATTCCCGCGGCGGTGAAGAACGTTTGGGCTCGTTGCCAGAAGGCGGTGGCGGTTTCCTTGGTCTCGTTGGGGAGGATTTCGGTGTAGGCCAGGCGGGAGTGGTCATCGACGGCGTTGTGCAGGTAGCCGTAGCCCAGGTTGGGGCGGCCGCCGGCCTTCCGGGAGCGGGAGGGGTCGCGGTGCGCGGAGCTGTTGCGTCCGCCGGTGGCACGTCCGTGGATCTTGTGGCCGCCGCCGTCGGGGATGTTGCCGAGTTTCTTGATGTCGACGTGGACGAGGTCACCGGGTGCGGGATGTTCATAGCGGCGGATCACCCGGCCGGTGGCCCGATCCAGGTGGGTCAGGCGTGCCAGGTGGTAGCGGGTCAGGACCCGGTGCACGGTGGCGGGGTTCAGGCCGAGCAGGTAGGCGATGCGGGCGGGCCCCCACCGCCGCAGAACGCGGACCTTGATGATGCGGCGTTCGGTTCGGGCGGGCGTGCGTCGCGGGCTGGTGTGCGGGCGGCTGGAGCGGTCGGTCATCCCGGCGGGACCGTGCCGGCGGTAGCGGGCGGCCCAACGCCGGGCGGTGGTGACCGCGACCTGGAAACGCTCGGCCGCACGACGCAACGGCCAGCCCTCATCGACGACACACCGGGCCAGGCGCAGCCTGCCGGTCTCGGTCAACGGGGCATTACGGTGAGGCATGAGGGTCTCCGCTGGTTCGGGGTTGATGTCGCAATCCACACCGAACCGGGAGACCCTCCCTCATTCCAAGATCATCGCCCCGTGTCGCCCGTACTCAACCTCTGTGGTCAGTACAACTAGGGCGGACGTTACGGTCGCCCGTACGAACCGGAAGCCGAGTAGGGGTGGCGATGCATCCGTTCCGTCAGGCCGTCGAGGCGCGCGACCTCGCCGCGATCGAGCCGCTCTTCGCCGAGAACGCCGTGTTCAACAGTCCGGTCGCGCACCGGCCGTACACCGGCCGGGCGATCACGGCGGCGATCGTACGCGGCGCCGCCCGGGTGTTCGAGGACTTCCGCTACGTACGGGAGATCACGGGCGTGGACGGCCGCGACCACGCCCTCGTCTTCCGGGCGACGGTGAACGGCAGGGAGGTCCACGGCTGCGACTTCCTGCACCTGGACGACGACGGCCTCATCGACGAGATGACGGTCATGGTGCGGCCGCTGTCGGGTCTGAACGCGCTCGCCGAGGCGATGGGCGCCCAGTTCGACCGCATCGCGCGGGAGGCGGCGGGTGCCTGAACGGCGCGCTACTCCGGGACGCGCGCCACGCAGAAGACGGTCTGGCCGAACGGCGGCCGGATCACCTTCTCGATGGCCCGGGTGGTCGGCACGACCGTACGGTCGTAGATCTTGACCAGCTTCGGGTCGGGGTAGCCGGCGCCGCCGCGGCGGACCGCCGCCCACCAGGCGATGCCGCCGAGGAAGTTGATCGGCTTGAGCGTGTCGATGTTGAGCCCCGCGCCCGTGACCGTGGCCCGGAGCGTCTTCGGGGTGTAGCGGGTGACATGGCCGACCTTGCGGTCGAAGTCGCCGTAGAGCTGCATGTAGCCCGGCACCCAGATCACGATGCGGCCGCCGGGCTCCACCACGGCGGCGAGGTCCTTCAGCGCCTGGACGTCGTCCTTGATGTGCTCCAGGACGTTCATCATGACGACCGTGTCGACCTTGCGCTTGATCTTGATCTCGGCGGGCAGCGCGAGGTCGAGCACCTCGACGTCGTCCCGTCCGGCATAGCGCTTGTTGAGCTGCTCGACGCAGTAGGAGTCGTTGTCGCTGACGACGAGGTAGTCGAGCCGGCCGGCGAACTGCTCGGAGAAGTGACCGAGCCCGGAGCCGACCTCCAGCAGCGACTTTCCGACGTGCGGTGCGACCATGTCGTACTCGTACTGCCGGTAGTTGCGGGCCTCGTCACCGCCGAGGTGGTTCTCCAGCTGTCCCTCACCGGCGGCGGGCTGGTGCTCGCCGTCGAACGTCTCCGGGGTGTCCCGGCGGCTGCCGAGCAGCCCGAGGAGCGTGCTGGCGACGGAATTCTTCTTGGCCTCTGGCATGCGATCACTCGCTGATGTCGACGATTTCGTTGGCCCCGGCAACGGCAACGGGCGCGCGTCAGTCTATCCACAGCGAGCACCCCCGCCGTACGAGTCGCGCGAGTCCGCCCCTCCCTGGAAGGTTCCTGACGATTCCCAGCGAACTCCCATAGTTCTCCATCTCGCCTCTGAACGGCGTCGGGTTCAGTGGGAGGCGTCGACCAAGAAGGGACACGAGGGTGAACAAGAAAATTCTCGGTGGCGTCTCCGCTCTGGCCATCGGCGTGGTGGGCACCGGTGTCTACCTCGCGGTCCCGGCCTCCGCGGGCTCTCCGCAGGTCCAGCCCGCGGCGGCGACCGGCAAGCCCAGGGCGAACGCCAAGCAGCGTCAGCAGGCCCGCAAGGCGATGCGCCGCCGCGCCGGCGTGCACGGCGAGGCGACGGTTCGTACCAAGAAGAACGGGTTCGTCCAGGTGACCTGGCAGCGCGGCGTGCTCACCGCCAAGAGCGGGAGCGGCTTCACCGTCCGCAGCCTCGACGGCACGACCTGGCAGTGGCGGACGGCCAAGGGCACGAAGTTCCACAAGGACGGCCAGAAGGCCGACCTGTCCAAGCTGGCCGTGAACGACTTCGTCCTCGTCTACGGCCGGGCCGGGGCGGGCGACAGCCGTACCGCGAACCGGGTCTTCGCTCCGAAGAAGGTGCCGGCCAAGGCCACCCAGTCGCCCACGCCGCAGCACGGCTAGAAGCGCGGCGACGTCCCCGGCGACCGGTCGCCGGGGACGTCACGCGCTTCCGTCAGGCACGATGATGGGACCCGATGGACAGTCCACGCGTACTCGTCGTTGACGACGAACCGAACATCCGCGACCTCGTGGAGGTCGCGCTGCGTTTCCACGGCTTCGAGGTGACCACGGCCGCGACGGGCGAGGAGGCGCTGACGCGTGCGCGCGACGACGGGCCCCGGCTCATCGTGCTCGACGTCATGCTGCCCGACCTCGACGGTTTCGAGGTGTGCCGGCGGCTGCGGGGGCGCGGCGACGAGACGCCCGTCATCTTCCTCACCGCGCGGGACACCCCGACCGACACCGTCACCGGCCTGACGCTGGGCGGCGACGACTACGTCACCAAGCCGTTCTCGGTGGACGCCCTGGTCGCGCGGGTCCGCGCGGTGCTGCGGCGCTCCGGGCGTGAGCCGGTCGAGGAGATCCTCCGCGTGGCCGACCTGGAGCTGGACGAGGCCCGCTGGACCGTACGCCGGGCGGGCGCGGAGATCGAGCTGTCGCCCACGGAGTTCCGCCTGCTGGCCTACCTCATGCACA
This sequence comes from Actinoallomurus sp. CA-142502, assembly GCF_050936355.1. Taxonomy (NCBI): domain Bacteria; kingdom Bacillati; phylum Actinomycetota; class Actinomycetes; order Streptosporangiales; family Thermomonosporaceae; genus Actinoallomurus; species Actinoallomurus sp. CA-142502. The sequence continues at coordinate 2,205,651 of NZ_JBNJMY010000001.1, read as the reverse complement.
ACCACGGACGGGTCCTGACGCGTGCCCAGCTCCTGGAGAACGTCTGGGGCTGGGAGCACTCGTCCTCCTCCCCCGTCGTCGAGACCTACGTCAGCTACCTGCGCCGCAAGATCGGCGCGGACCTGATCCACACGCAGCGCGGTGTCGGGTACGCGCTGCGGCCCCCGTCATGAGGTCCCGGTGAGGTCGCTCAACGCACGCCTGATGGCGGGCATGCTGGCGATCACCGCGATCGGCATGGTGCTGATGGCGCTGATCAGTACGGCGGCGCTGCGCGGCTACCTCATGCACCGGGTCGACGGGCAGCTCCAGGCGGTGCGGAAGAAGCCCGCCCTGGCGCGGGTGGGTGACAGCGTGGCCCCGGCGCGCTACATCATCCTCAACATGGCGCCGGACGGGACCGTGCGCGCGGTCAGCGGCGACGACCCCGACCCCTCGGCGGCGCTCGAACAGGCCCGGCGCATGGGCCCGGGGGTCTTCTTCGACGAGGCGGCGGGCGGCCGGACGTTCGCGATGGGCGGCATGCGCGCGGTCGCCCGGGTGGGCCCGCGCGGCCACGCCACCATCGTCGTCGCCCCGCTCGGGGAGATCCGCGCGTCGCTGGCCTGGCTGATCGTCACCGAGTTGCTGACGAGCGCGGTCATCCTCGGCGTGCTGGCGCTGCTCGGGCGCTGGCTGATCCGGCGCGGGCTCGCCCCGCTGTCGCGGATGGCCACCACGGCGCACGCGATCGCGAGCGGCGGCGACCTGCGCGCCCGCATGGAGGAGTCGCCGTCGGAGGTGGGCCGGCTGGCCGGCGCGATCAACGTGATGCTGGGCCGGATCGAGCAGGCCTTCGTGGCGCGGGTGCGCTCGGAGGCGAAGGTGCGGGAGTTCGCCGCGGACGCCTCGCACGAGCTGCGCACCCCGCTGACGACCATCCGCGGTTACTCCGAGCTGTACGAGCAGGGCGCGGTCGACGCCGATGAGGCGATGCGCCGGATCTCGGCGGAGTCCGAGCGGATGCGGCGGCTGGTCGAGGAACTACTGGAGCTGGCCCGGCTCGACAAGGGCTCCGCGCTGACGCGGGAACACGTCGACCTGGCCGCCCTCGCCCGCGACGCGGTCGCCGACGCCACGGCCGTGGAGCCGGAACGGCCGCTGACGCTGGCGGCTCCCGCGCACCTGACCGTCCTGGCCGACGAGGGCCGGATCCGCCAGGTGCTCGCCAACCTGCTGGCCAACGTGCGCGCGCACACTCCGGCCGGGACGCCCGCGACCGTACGGCTGGCCGAGCACACCGGTTCGGTCGTCATCGAGGTGGCCGACGAGGGCCCGGGAATGGCGCCGGAGGAGGCGGCACGGGCGTTCGACCGGTTCCACCACGCGTCCGGCGGCGACGGCAGCGGGCTCGGGCTGGCGATCGTGGCCGCGATCGCGGCCGCGCACGGCGGACGAGCGATGCTGCGGTCCTCACCCGGCGCCGGGACCGGCGTCCGCGTCGAGCTCCCGCGCGGCGGGCAGGTGCTCGAAGGCGTAGTAGAGCGCGGTCAGCCCGAAGAGGATCAGCGCGGCCAGCGGTGACAGGAACCCGATCAGTGTCGTGACGACGTAGGCGACGAACCCGATGCCGAACCTCGGGATCGACCGGCGTACCGTCTCCGTCTCCAGCCGCGCGTCGAGCATGCCCCGGCGGTGGCCGGCGTACCACCAGATCGCGGAGAAGCAGATCGACATCGCGATCATCAGCAGGCCGTACGCGACCATGATGGTCGTGGCGTCGCCGCCGCGCATGTGCTCGCCCAGTTCGTCGCCGACCACCTCGGTCAGGAACGGCACCGCCGCCACGAACATGAGCAGCAGCAGGTTGAGCACGAGCAGCAGGCGGTCGACCCGGACGATGTGGTTGAACAGCGTGTGGTGGTTCAGCCACATGATGCCGATGCTCAGGAAGCTCACCACGTACGCCAGGTAGGCGGGCCAGATCTCCAGGAGCCGGTGCGCCAGCGGCCCCTCGCCGCCGGGCACCTTCAGCTCCAGCGCGAGCAGCGTGATCGCCACGGCGAACACGCCGTCGCCGAAGGCCTCGGCCCGTTTCCCATCCATGTGGGCAGTTTGTCGCATGGCCTGGCTACTGGCGGGTAGAACTCTGGAGTAACTTCCTGTGAGGTGATCTTCGTGACACACGTGGACGAACGCACCGCCCGCCGCGTGGCCGAGGAGGCCCGGCAGACGGAGTGGGAACTGCCCAGTTTCGGCAAGCAGCTCTTTCTCGGGGACTTCCGGCTGGACCTGGTCCATCCGCACCCCGAGCCCGCGGAGAACATGCGGCGCAAGGGAGAGGAATTCCTCTCCCGCGTCCGGGAGTTCTGCGAGACCAAGATCGACGCACGGACCGTCGAGCGCGAGTCCCGCATCCCGGACGAGGTGGTCAAGGGCCTCAAACAGCTCGGCGCCTTCGGGATGAAGATCCCTGAGGAGTACGGCGGGCTCGGGCTCAGCCAGCTGTACTACAACCGGGCGCTGATGCTGTTCGGCTCCGCCCACCCCGCGGTCGGCGCGATGCTGTCGGCCCACCAGTCCATCGGCGTGCCGCAGCCGGTCAAGCTGTTCGGCAGCGAGGAGCAGAAGCGCGCGTACCTGCCGCGCTGCGTGAACGAGATCAGCGCCTTCCTGCTGACCGAGCCCGACGTCGGCTCGGACCCGGCGCGGCTGCGGACGACGGCGACCCCGGACGGCGACGAGTACGTGCTGGACGGCGTCAAGCTGTGGACCACCAACGGCGTGGTCGCGGACCTGCTCGTCGTGATGGCCCGCGTGCCGAAGAGCGACGGCCACCGCGGCGGCATCACCGCCTTCGTCGTCGAGGCCGGCGCGGACGGCATCACGGTGGAGAACCGCAACGCCTTCATGGGCCTGCGCGGCATCGAGAACGGCGTCACCCGCTTCCACCAGGTACGGGTGCCCGCCGCGAACCTGATCGGCAAGGAGGGACAGGGCCTGAAGATCGCCCTGACCACGCTGAACACCGGCCGCCTGTCCCTGCCCGCCATGTGCGCCGGCGCGGCCAAGTGGAGCACGATGATCGCGCGCGAGTGGTCGAGCGCACGGGTGCAGTGGGGCCGCCCGGTCGGCGAGCACGAGGCGGTCGCGTCCAAGATCTCCTTCATCGCCGCCACGTCGTACGCCCTGGAGGCGATGCTCGACCTGTCCAGCTCGCTCGCCGACGAGGAGCGCGGCGACATCCGGATCGAGGCGGCGCTCGCCAAGCTGTACGCCTCGGAGATGGGCTTCCTCATCGCCGACGAGCTCATGCAGATCCGCGGCGGCCGCGGTTACGAGACGGCCGAGTCGCTGGCCGCGCGCGGCGAGAAGGGCGTGCCGGTCGAGCAGCTCGTCCGCGACATGCGCATCAACCGGATCTTCGAGGGCTCCTCGGAGATCATGCGGCTGCTGATCGCCCGCGAGGCCGTGGACGCGCACCTGTCGGTGGCCGGTGACATCATCGACCCCGAGGCGGACCTGCCGAAGAAGGCCGCCGCCGTTCGCCGGGCCGGCGGCTTCTACGCCAAGTGGCTGCCGACGCTCGTCACCGGCGCGGGCCAGCTCCCGACGAGCTACGCCGAGTTCGGCCCGCTGGCCAGGCACCTGCGCTACGTCGAGCGCGCCTCGCGCAAGCTGGCCCGGGCGATCTTCTACGCGGCCGGGCGCTGGCAGGGGAAGCTGGAGCGCAAGCAGGGCTTCCTCGGCCGCATGGTCGACATCGGCGCCGAGCTGTTCGCGATGAGCGCCGTCTGCGTCCGCGCGAAGGCCGACGACCGGCCGGAGGCGTACGAACTGGCCGACATGTTCTGCGCGCAGGCGCAGGTGCGGATCGGCGAGCTGTTCGACCGGCTCTGGCACAACACCGACGGCCTCGACGCCGCCTTCGCGCGACGCGTCATGGACGGCCGCTACGCCTGGCAGGAGGAGGGCGTACTGGACCCGTCCATCCCCGGCCCGTGGATCGCCGCGGCCGAGCCGGGACCGTCCAAGGCCGAGAACGTGCACCGCACGCTCGCCTGAGCCCCGCTCAACGGGCCCGCTCTCCCCGCCGAGAGCGGGCCCGTCCGGTATCTCTCACGCGAGGAACGCGCCGAGGTGCTCCAGCACCGCCTCGGGGCGTTCCTCGGCGAGGAAGTGCCCGCAGTCCTCGATCATCGCGCCGGTCACGTCCTCGGCGTAGTCGCGCCAGACCTCCACGGCGTCGATCGTCTGGAGGAAGCTGTGCTCGCCCCACAGGGCCAGCAGCGGCATCGTCAGTTTGCGTCCGTGGTCGGCGTCGTCGTGCGCGGCGTCCACGGGGAACGCGGCGCGGTAGTCGTCGAACCCGGCGCGCAGCGCGCCCGGCCGTTCGAACGCCCGGACGTACTCGGCGATGTCCTCCTCCGGCAGCGGCGCGTACGACCAGTTGTCGATGAGGAAGCGCAGGTAGGCGCCGGGGTTCGCGCCGGCGAGGAGCTCGGGCAGGTCGGGCTGGAGATGGAAGAGCCAGTGCCAGGTGCCGCGGGCGAGGTCCGCGTCCATCCGCCGCCACATCTCCCGCGTCGGGATGATGTCCATGACCGCGAGCCGTTCGATGTCGCCGGGGTGGTCCAGCGCCCAGCGGTGCGCCACCCGCGCCCCACGGTCGTGCCCGATGACGGTCGCCTTCTCGTGGCCGAGCCGCCCGATGAGCTGGTGCAGGTCCTCGGCCTTGGTGCGCTTGTCGTGACCGTCGCGCGGCATGTCGCTGCGCCCGTACCCGCGCAGGTCGGGGACCACGACGGTGTACGCGCGGCTGAGCGGGCCGACGAGATGACGCCAGCAGTGCCCGGTCTGCGGCCAGCCGTGCAGCAGGACGAGGAGCGGACCGGAGCCGCTGGACCGGTAGTACATCCGGATGCCGTTGACGGTGGCGATCGCCATCTTCTAACTCCCTTAGACGGTTATAGCCGAGTCTAACCGTACGATGGGGTTATGGGCGATTGGGTGTGGGACGGCGGACGGCTGAGCATCGACCTGCTCAACACGGTCCGCGACCGCGCGAAGACGCCACGGGAGACCCTGCCGACCCCTGACGACCTCGCCGTCTGGCTGTCGGAGGCGGACCTGCTCGCGGACGCGCACGTCGGCGAGCAGGATCTGGAGAGCGCCCGCCGCCTGCGGACGGCGATCGACACGCTGGCGTTCCCGCCGGAGGATCCGGACCCGTCGGCGGCCGACGAGGCGGTGACCGTGATCAACGCGATGGCGGCCGAGGCGCCGGGCGGCCCGCGCCTGGCACGTGACGGCGCCCGGCTGGTGGCGGTCCCGCCGGAGCCCTCGGCGGCCGCCGCCCTGGCCCGCGTCGCACTGGACGCCGTCGACCTGCTCACCGGCGATGAGTCACTGCGCGTCTGCGCGGCGCACGACTGCGGCATCCGCTTCGCGGACCGCTCCCCGGCCCGCAACCGCCAGTGGTGCTCGATGCGCCGCTGCGGCAACCGCACCAAGGCCCGCCGTCACTACTCCCGCTCGGCCGGACGCTGAGCCTCACCCGGCGTCACGACTGGGTCGCGCAGGCTTCCAGCACGCTGTTCAGCACCGACGGGAAGCGTTCCAGCGCCTCTTCGCGCAGGGACACGAAGCAGCGGGTGCCGTCCATGCGGTGGTACGTCAGCCCCGCTTCCCGGAGCGTCTTCATGTGGTGGCTGAGGGTCGACGGGCCGACGTCGACCTCGAAGTCGCCACGCACATGCTCTCGGCGGTCCGCCAGCACCGCCATGATCCGCAATCGGACCGGGTCGCCCAGAGCCGAGAGCACCTCGGCGAGCGACACCGCTCGCGGATCGGGATGGGAGAGCCGGCGCGCCATACGCCCAGCCTACCCCCTATATCGAAGTTCGACGATTATCGATATACGATCGCTGGTGTAACCGCTGAGGAGGAACCCATGGAATTCCTGGTCCGTGTCGACGGCGCCCGCGTCTACGAACTCCCCGCGGACGAGAGCGCGGCGCTGATCGAACGCGAGAGGGTCCGCGGGCGTGAGCTCATGGCCGCAGGGACGATCCGCCACTTCTGGCGCATTCCCGGCCGCCGCGGCAACATCGGCATCTGGTCGGCCGCCGACGCCGACGAGCTGGAGGCGGCGCTGACCAGCCTGCCGGTCTGGCCTTACGCGGACATCGAGGTCACCCCGCTGGCCCGTCACCCGATGACCGCGGTGTCGTGAACCATGGCGCCCGGCGGGCGGCGCGGTCAGAGCGGCGGGACGCGCGACCGGCGCATCCGGGTCTGCCGTGACTCGCGTTCGGTCAGGCGTTCCCACGCGGCGTCGCGTTGGGCCTCCAGCTCGCGGACGCGTCTCTCCAGGGCCACGATGTGGCGGATGGCGGCGAGGGTGATGCCCTCCTGGGCCAGCTGGATGACGCGGCGGATGCGGCCCAGCTCGTGGTGGGAGTAACGGCGGTGGCCGCCCGGCGTACGGCTGGGCCGGACCACCTCGTACGTGTCCAGACGGTGCAGGAATCGGGGTCGGGTACGGAGGATCTCGGCGGCCTGCCCCACTGAGTAGCGCGGCCGGTGTTCGTCTTCGGTGAGCATGGCGCGAGACATCGCAGCATGATCCGCGCCCCGGCGCCGCCGGCACACGCCTGCGGTTGTGAGCTCTTTACCTCAGCAGGGCCGACGGGCGTCTCACGGCCACGGGGCCGCGTCGCGGGCCAGGAGGGCCGCCTGGACGCGGTTCGCGCAGCCGAGCTTGGCCAGGATCCGGGTCATGTACGTCTTGATGGTCGTCTCGCTCATGTGCAGCCGCCGGCCGATCTCGGCGTTCGACAGGCCCTCACCCACCAGGCGTACGACGTCCGACTCGCGGGCGGTCAGGGCGGCCAGCCGTCCGGTCGCCTCCCGGCGGCGGTCCGTGGGGGTGACCATGCCGAGCACCGTACGGGTGATGGCCGGGGACAGGTACGCGTCGCCGTCGTGGGCCGCGCGGACGGCGCGGATCAGCTCGTCGGGCCCGCAGTTCTTCAGCACGAACCCGGCCGTCTCGCTGCGCAGGGCGCGCACGACGTTGGCCTCGGCGCCGAAGGAGGTGAGGACGACGCAGCGTACGCCGGGCGCGCACCGGCGGAGCTCCTCGATCGCGCTCAGGCCGTCCAGCACCGGCATGGTGATGTCGACCAGCGCGACGTCGATCCGGTGCCGGACCGCCGCCTCCACGGCCGCCCGGCCGTCCGCCGCCTCGGCGACGACCTCGATGTCGTCCGCCGACCCGAGGATGGTGCGGATGCCCGCCACGATCAGCGGTTCGTCGTCGGCGACCAGGACCCGGATCACCTCACGCCACCCCCACCAGCATGCTCATCGGCAGGACCACGAACATGAGCGCCGCGGTGGCGAAGCCGAGCAGGGCCGTACGCGCCGCACCCGGCACGGGCGTCTCGGCGCCCTCCGTCTCCGCCGCCAGAGGCAGCATCGCCACCAGCCGGAACTCCCCGTTCTCCGTCCGGTGGTCCAGGAATCCTCCGGCCGCCCGCACCCGCTCGTCCAACCCGGTCAGCCCGTGGCCGGCGCCGTCGGCGACCTGGCCCGCGACCGGATTGACGACGGTGACCAGCAGGCCGTCCGGCTCCCACGCGAGGCTCACCGTGACCGGCCGCCCCGGCGCGTGCCGGGACGCGTTGGTCAGCCCCTCCTGCACGACCCGGTACGCCGCCTGCCCCGCCTCCGCGTCGACGGCACGCGGCTCCCCCAGCCGCCGGGACGTCACGGGCAGCCCGGCCGACCGGAACTCCGCCACGACCTCCTCGATCGCTGCGGCTCCCTGTGACCGGCCCTCTTCTCCGCGGAGCGTGCCCAGCAGCGCGTGCAGCTCGTCCACGGCGTCGCTCGCCGCCGCGCCCAGCCGCCGGACCGCCTCCCGCTGTGCCGGCGGCACCGACACCTCCAGCGCCGACGCCTGGATCGTCACGAGGCTGAGCCGGTGGCCGAGCGAGTCGTGCATGTCCCGGGCGATCCGCAGCCGTTCGCGCAGGCGTTCGCGTTCGGCGAGCAGCTCGCGCTCCCGGCGGAGCCGGCGGTTGTTCCGGTCGAGCGCCGACAGCAGCCGTTCGTGCTGGGCGAGGTAGCGGCCGACGAGCAGCGGCAGCGCGACGAACACGACGTACGCGCAGACGAAGGCCGGGATCGACCGGGGCTCGGGCGGCCGGACCAGGAGCCTGCCGGCCAGGCCGCCGAGGGCGGCGCCGACGACGGCCGCCGTACCGGCGCGGGAGACGACGCGGCGACCGGCCTGGTAGGCGGTCCACAGGAGCAGGACGTACCCGCCGCCGGCCGACACCACGAACCCCAGCGCGATCGTGAAGGCGGCGACCGGCATCCGGTGGGACAGCGCGATGACCAGCGCGAGCCCGAGCGCGCAGGCCAGGACGCCCCACAGGTGGAGCACGTTCCCGTACCCGGTGGCGAGCAGCGCCGTGTCCGCCGCGACCACGGCGGCGGCGAGGAGGTGTCGGCCCATGCGCAGCAGGCTACGTGGCGCGTCCGCACCGACGTTGGTCGGCGCGATCGTCGACTTTGGAGGACTGCCTCACGGTCGCCCCGTTCCTAGCGTGAACCGGGTGATCGAAGTACGGAACCTGAGCAAGAGGTACGGCGAGACCGTCGCGGTGGAGGACCTGTCGTTCACGGTGCGCCCGGGACGGGTGACCGGCTTCCTGGGGCCGAACGGCGCCGGCAAGTCCACCACCATGCGGATGATCCTCGGCCTGGACCGGCCGACCGGCGGGCGGGCGCTGATCGACGGTGAGCCCTTCGCCCGGCTGGCCGAGCCGCTGCGCCGGGTCGGCGCGCTGCTGGAGACCACGGCCGCGCACGGCGGCCGCCGGGCCCGCGACCACCTGCGCTGGCTCGCGCGCAGCAACCGGATCCCCGAGCGGCGGACCGCGGAGGTCCTGAGGATGACCGGCCTGGAGAACGTCGCGCGCCGGCGGGTGAAGGGCTTCTCCCTCGGCATGGGCCGGCGGCTCGGCCTCGCCGCCGCGCTGCTCGGCGACCCGGCCGTGCTGCTGCTCGACGAGCCGCTCAACGGCCTGGACCCCCAGGGCATCCTCTGGATGCGTAACCTGATGCGGGACCTGGCCGCCGAGGGCCGCACGGTGTTCGTCTCCAGCCACCTGATGAGCGAGATGGCGCTCACCGCGGACCACCTCGTCGTGATCGCCGGGGGGCGGCTGCTCGCCGACACGACGGCCGCCGCGTTCGTGGCCGCGAACAGCCGTGCGTACGTGCGGATCAGGACGCCCGAGCCGGAACGCATGCGCGACGCGCTCGCCGGCGCCGGCATCGCGGCCGTCGCCGCGCCGGACGGCGCGCTCGAGGCGGAGGGCGCCGAGCCGGCGCGGATCGGCGAGCTGGCCGCCGCCCACGGGCTGGTCGTGCACGAGGTGGCCGCGCGGGAGTCGTCGCTGGAGGAGGCCTTCATGCGGCTGACCGGAGAGGCCCGATGAGCGCGGGACGTGCGGCCCTGCGGGCCGAATGGGTGAAGATCCGTACCGGCCGTTCAACGGGCTGGACCCTCGTCCTCACCTTCGTGCTCTGCGTCGGTCTCGCCGTTCTGCTGGGCCTGAGCATGCGCGGCGGCTTCGACCGGATGGACGCCGGGGCGCGGGCGAACTTCGACCCCGTCCTCGTCGGTTTCTACGGCCTGCTGATCGGCGAGATCGCCTTCGTGGCCTTCGGCGTGCTGTTCGTCGGGTCGGAGTACACGAGCGGGATGATCCGGGCCTCGCTGACCGCGGTGCCGCGACGCGGCGTGTTCTATGGCGCCAAGATGCTCACCGGGGCGCTCACGGCGTCGGTGTTCTCTCTGGTCACCGGATTCGCCACCTTCTTCACCGCGCAGGCGGCCCTGGGACCGCACGGCGTGACGCTCGGCTCGGCGGGGGCGTTGCGCGCGACGCTGCTCGCCTGCGCGCACCTGACGCTGATGTGCCTGTTCGCGATGGGCGTGGCGGCGATCGCACGGGGCACCGCGCTCCCACTCGGGATCATGATCCCGCTGCTCTTCCTCGACTCCCAGGGACTCGGCAACGCTCCGGGGATCCGTACGGTCGCGCAGTACCTTCCCGACCAGGTCGGAATGGTGATGATGCGTGCGGTCCCGGCCAGGCCGGACGCCATCGACCACCGCGCCTTCGGCCCGTGGACCGGGTTGGGCGTGCTCGTGCTGTGGGCGGCGGCCGCCGTGGTGGGCGGCTATCTGGTGCTGCGCCGCCGCGACGCCTGACCGAGCTCGGCCTCCAGCTCGGCGATGCGCCGATGGGCCGCGCGCAGCTCGCCCTCGAGCTCGAGGATGCGGCGGATGGCAGCCAGGGTCATCCCCTCGTCGGTGAGCCGCACGACGTACTGGACGAGCGTGATCTCATGGCGGGAGTAGCGCCGCTGCCCGCCGGGCGACCGGCGGGGACTCACGACCTCGTGCTCGTCGAGCCGGCGCAGGAACGCCTGCTGCACGCTGAGCATCGCCGCCACCTGGCCGACGGTGTAGAGCGCGGCCTGGCTGTCGTCGATCGGCAGTGAAGACATGATGCCCCCATCATGCACCGGGCGGGCGTCTCCCCGGAGACGCCCGCCCGGATCCCGGACCCGTCTTACTTGAGCGCCTTGCGCCCGCGGGTCTGGATCTCCACCTTGCGCGGCTTGGCCTGCTCCAGCACCGGGATGCGGACCGCCAGCACGCCGTCGTCGTACGCGGCGTCGATGGCGGACGAGTCGAGGTGCTCCGACAGGTAGACGCGCCGGGTGTAGGTGCCCATCGTGCGCTCCCGTACGAAGAGCTGCTCGTCCTCGGCGATCTCCTCCTCGCGGCGCGCGCTGACCGTGAGAACGCCGCGGTCCACGGTCACCTCGATGGAGCCGGGGTCGATGCCCGGGAGGTCGAAGCGCAGGACCACCTCGTCCTTGCGGCGGACGCCGTCCATCGGCATGACGGCGGGCTGCCGGCGGGCCATCCGGTCGAACTGGCGCTCGAACTCCTGCATGAACGGGTCGATCGACGTCAACAGCATGGAAGCCACCTCCAGGTTTGAACTCTCGTTATGAGCTAACCTCAAACTCAAGTTGTATATTTCCACGAACCTGAGCGGCAAACAACCTCTCTTAGAGGTGACACAGAACTTCCCCGGAAACGCCGAAGGGCGGGGTGCCTCACGTGGCACCCCGCCCTTCGCGGACCGCGGCCCCGACGGGCCGCGAACACCTACACGCGCTCGATGATGGTGGCGTTGGCCTGGCCGCCGCCCTCGCACATCGTCTGGAGGCCGTACCGGCCGCCCGTGCGCTCCAGCTCGTGCACGAGCTTGGTCATCAGGATCGACCCGGTCGCGCCCAGCGGGTGGCCGAGCGCGATCGCGCCGCCGTTCGGGTTGGTCTTCTCCAGTGACGCGCCGGTCTCCTTGGCCCACGCCAGCGGCACCGGGGCGAACGCCTCGTTGACCTCGAACACGTCGATGTCGTCGATCGACAGCCCGCCGCGCTTCAGCGCCTTCTCGGTCGCCGGGATCGGGCCGGTCAGCATGTAGACCGGGTCCGAACCCTCGACGACGAGGGTGCGGATGCGCGCCCGCGGCGTCAGACCGTGCTGCCTGACCGCCTCCTCCGAGGCGATGAGCAGCGCACCGGCGCCGACGGAGATCTGTGAGGCCACCGCGGCGGTGAGCTCCCAGCCGTCGCGCAGCGGCTTCAGGCCGCCCATCTTCTCCAGCGAGGTGTCCGCCCGGGCGCCCTCGTCCTTGGTCACGCCCGCGATCGGGGCGATCTCGCGGTCAAAGTGCCCGTTCTCGATCGCGTGGACCGCGCGGCGGTGGCTCTCGAGCGCGAACTGTTCGAGGTCGCCGCGCTTGTAGCCCCACTTCTCGCACATGAGCTGCGCGCCGCGGAACTGGGAGATCTCCTGGTCGCCGTACCGCTGGTTCCAGCCGTCGCCGTACGGGAAGGGCATGCCCTTCTCCAGCGCCATGGCGACGCTGGAGCCCATCGGGACCATGCCCATGTTCTCCACGCCGGAGGCCACGACGAGGTCCTGGGTGCCGGACAGCACCGCCTGGGCGGCGAAGTGCACCGCCTGCTGCGACGAGCCGCACTGCCGGTCGATGGTCACACCCGGCACGCGCTCGGGCAGGCCGGCCGACAGCCAGGCCGTACGGGCGATGTCGAGGGACTGCGGGCCGACCTGCATGACACAGCCCATGATCACGTCATCGACCGCCTCGGGATCCACGCCCGTGCGCTCGACGAGTTCCTTCAGCACATGCGCACCCAGGTCGGCCGGGTGCACCGCCGCCAGCGCACCCTTTTTCGTGCCGACCGGGGTACGGACCGCTCCGACGATGTACGCCTCGGCCACGTCGCCTCCCAAAACTCTCGTTGCGGGTTCCGTCCCAACCAACCGAACCTTATTCGGTCAGTACGAGGTTACCTCGCCCCGTCCTCTCGTCCATGTGACTCTGCTCTCCCGCCCAGCGCAAACCTCGACCAATGGTGAGCTTTAGGCTGTGCGCCATGGACAACCCACCGCCGGACGCGCACGAGCTCACCGTCGGCCAGGTGGCCGGCCGCAGCGGCGTGGCCGTCTCCGCCCTGCACTTCTACGAGAGAAAGGGCCTGATCCACAGCCGTCGTACGGCGGGCAACCAGCGCCGGTACCCGCGCGACGTGCTCCGGCGGGTGGCGTTCATCCGGGTGTCGCAGCGCGTGGGCATCCCGCTGAGCGACATCCGGGAGGCGCTCGCCGAACTGCCGGAGGGCCGCACGCCCACGCCCCGTGACTGGGCCCGGCTGTCCGCCGCCTGGCGGGGCGAGCTCGACGCGCGGATCGCCCAGCTCCAGCGGCTCCGTGACGACCTGACCGGCTGCATCGGCTGCGGATGCCTGTCCCTGCGCCACTGCCGGCTGTCCAACCCGTACGACCGGCTCGGCGCCGAGGGACCCGGGCCCCGCCGCCTGCTCACCGACGAGCCGCCAGCCTCCTGAGTGCCTCCGCCGACTCCTCGTTCGCCGGCAGGTGCGCGGTGAGGACCTGGCCGGGCCGCCCGACGCACTCCAGCTTCACGTAGTCGAGTTCGAGCAGACCGACGTCCGGATGCCGGATGCGTTTGCGCGCCGGCTCGTGCCCGCGTACGTCGTGACCGGCCCACAGGTCGCGGAACTCCGCGCTGCCCGCCAACAGGGCCTCGGTGAGCGCGTGCATGCGCGGGTTGGCGCCCTGTTCGGCGGTGCAGGCGCGGAACTTGGCCACCATGGAGCGGGCGTCGGCCGCCCAGTCGACGATCCGCTCCCGCATCGACGGCTCGTTGAACATCAGCCAGATGACGTTCCGCTCGCCGGCCGGCCGCTCGTCGTAGTCCGCGATCAGCGCCGCCTGCGCCCGGTTGTAGGCGATGACGTCCCAGGTCTCGTTGGCGATGTAGGCCGGGTGCGGGTCGAGCGAGTCCACGAACGCCCGCATGGCCGGGTGCACGTCGGCCCGCTCGTTCGCCGGCGCGGGCACCTGTCCCGCGAGCGTGCGGATGTAGTCGCGCTCGGCCGGGGAGAGCTGGAGGGCGCAGGCGAGGGCGTCGAGTACCTGGCGGCTCGGCGTGACGTCCCGTGCCTGTTCGAGCCAGGTGTACCAGGTGGTGCTGACCCCGGAGAGCGTGGCGACCTCCTCGCGGCGCAGCCCCGGCGTGCGGCGGCGCCCGACCCGGGGCAGCCCGACGTCCTCGGGCGTCAACCGCTCCCGGCGAAACCTGAGGAAGGTGGCGAGCTCGGTGCGGCTCGACATAGACCGGTACTCCTTATACCCGGATAAAGCCCATCTGGTACCCGTTTAACCTCTGCCCCATCGTGGGGCCATGGCCGTTCTCGCACAAGCCCCCGCATCCGCCCCCGTACGTCCCTGGCCCGCGCTGATCGCGGCGTACGCGGGCGTCTTCCTGACCATCAGCGACCTGTTCAAGGTGCTCGTGGCGGTCCCGGCGATCCAGCGGGCCCTGGACGCGTCGCCCGCGGTGGGCCAGTGGATCCTCGCCGGGTTCCAGCTGACGTACGCGGTGGCGCTGGTGACCGGCGGCCGGCTCGGCGACCGGTACGGCCGGCGGCGGGTCTTCCTCACCGGGATCGCGGTGTTCACCCTCGCCTCCGTCGCCAGCGGCCTGGCGCCCTCCGCGGGACCGCTCATCGCGGCACGCCTCGTCCAGGGCGTCGGCTCCGCGCTCGCCCTGCCGCAGGCCTTCTCCCTGGTACAGGTGCTGTTCGCGCCCGAGCGACGGGACCGGCCGTTCGCGGTGATGGGCGCGGTGCTGGGCCTGTCGTCCGTGGTCGGCCAGGTCCTCGGCGGCGTGCTCCTGCAGGCCCTGCCGTGGCGGTCGGTGTTCCTGGTCAACGTGCCGGTCGGACTGGTGATCCTCGTCGCGGCCCGGCGACTCATGCCCGAGTCGCGCGCCGCCGGGGCCGGGCGGGTCGACGGACCCGGCACGGCACTGCTCAGCGTCGCGCTGGTCCTGCTCGTCCTGCCGCTGATCGAGGGACGCCGGCTCGGCTGGCCGGGCTGGACCTGGGTGTGCCTGGCCGCCGCGCCGGTCGCCCTCGCGGCGTTCGCGCTCATCGAGCGCCGGGTGCCCGCGCCACTGGTGGACCTGCGGCTGTTCCGCGACCGGGCGTTCACGCTCGGCGCCGTGACCGTGCTCGCCTGGTACGTGATGGTCAACGCGTTCAACTTCGTCATGGCCCTTGAGCTGCAGGACGGGCTGCGCCTGTCCGCGATCCGGGCCGCGCTGGCCTTCGTGCCGTTCGCGGTGGCGTTCCTGCTCGGCTCGCTCGCGGCCGGCCGCCTCGCCCCGGTGTTCGGCCGCAGGCTGCTGGTCGCCGGGGCGCTGGTCGCGGCGGCCGGGTTCGGCGTGCTGCTCGCCGAGACGTACACCACGGTCTCGATCATGGCGGCGACGGTCGTGCTGGGCGCCGGCATGGGCCTGGTGCAGACGCCACTGCTCAACGTCGCGCTCAAGGGCGTACGGGAGGAGCACGTCGGCACCGCGTCCGGTGTGCTGTCCACGGCGCAGCAGGTCGGCGGCTCGGTCGGGGTGGCGCTCGTCGGCGTCGTCTACTTCCGCGCCGTGCCGCACGGCTGGGCACACGCGTTCGCCGCCGGGTGCGGCTTCGGGCTCACCCTCGTGCTGGTCGGCCTCGTCCTGCTCCTGGCCCTCCCCCGCGCGGAGTCGACCGGCAGGGCCTGAACACGGGCCGGCTCGCTCGTCACCTGACTCGGCGCGTCCGCGGGATCCGCCGTCCGCCGTGCGCGCGTCTGACCGCGACGAGCACGATCAGCCAGACCGGGAAGGCGAACTTGAAGTGACCGGCCACCGCCACGCCCGCCAGGACCACGGTCGCGAGCGCGGCCACGCCCGCCAGCCCGATCCATCGCATCCGCGCCGCCGACCAGGCCGCCTCGCCTGGCGCGGCCGCCACCGGCAGGTCGGCGGTCAGCGCACGCAGGTCGCCGAGGGTCCGGGCCGAGGTCGCCGCCGTGCTCCGCTCGTCGAACTCCTCCATGGTGAGCCGCCCCTGCGCGTAGTGCTCGCGCAGGAGGTCCAGGACCTCGTCACGGTCGCGGTCGGCGGCCCGAAGCGCGTCGTTCATGCCCTCCATCCAACCCCGCGGCGCGCGGCGGCGTCATCGACCGCTCGGTGGGAAAAGTCCTCCACCGTGGGGTGGAGCGGCTCAGCCGACCGGGTTGGCCCCGCGCAGCATCGTGAGGTGTTCGCGCAGCGCCGGCAGGGCGGTACGGGCGAGGGCGATCACCGCGGGCGACGAGCCGCCGCGCACCTCCTCCTCCGTGCGGGCCAGGGCCTTCACGTGGGCGTCGATCACCACGTTCACGAAGTCGCGGTCGAACCGGCTGCCCGTCTCCTTCTCCAGCCGCTGGGCGACCGCGAACTGTCCGGCGCGCCGGCTCCGGGGCAGGCCGGCGCCCAGTGCGTTCGCCACGTGAAGCAGTTTCGCGTCCAGCGCCGCGTGCTCGGCGGCGAGCACGCGGCCGGCGTGCCGTACGGCGGCGGTGACGCCCTTGCGCTGGGCGAGCCCGCCGTACTGGACGTCCGCGAGGTCGTCCTGGTGAGTGGCCGTCAGCCAGGCGCGGTCGGCGTCCGACGCCGGGGCGTCCGCCGGGACCGTGACGGCCGCCTCGCGTCCGGTACGGCTCGTGCCGCACGCGCCCAGCACGCCCAGCACGAGCGCCATGGCCATCGTCGAGTGCACGGGACGTGCCACGGAGCCTCCCCCCTCTCACCGGCGGCCTCCCGCCGGTGTCCCCTCCCCCGCCGGTGCCCGTTCTCGGCGACCGGCAATCACCGAGATCCACTCAGACCGCGGTGAACGGCTACGCTGGTACGGGCTCAGCGCACCAGAGGAGAGAGCCGTTGAGTGGTCTCGTCACACTGGCACTGCTGGCGATCCTGGGAGCGTTCATCGTGACCAGGATCATGCGTCGCATCGGCTTGGGCATGTCACGCAACAGCACGTTCGGGTTCATGTTCGCGTTCGTCGTGCTCGTGCTGATGCTCTGGGGTCAGTCCTTCCGTTCCTGATTCGCTCGAACTCCCGGCGCGCCGGGCGCGTCATATCCGATGCCCAGTCCCGGTACCGCCCATGGGAGGCGACGATCCGTGCTCCACTCCAGGTCACAGGCGCACAGCACGAACACGGCCTGTCACCTGCGTCGTCTCGTGGACTTCGCCGAACCCCGTCCCGATGACGTCTGCCTCGACGTCTCCGGCGTCTCCGGCCTGGCCTCGGCGATCCGGCCGTGGGTGGGCGAGCTCACCAGTGCCGCCGAGGGGTCGCTGCCGTCCGGCAGCTTCACGCTGGTCGTCGCCCCGCTCGGGCACGCCCGCGGTGACCAGGTGAGGCTGGTACGTGACCTGTTCCGGGTCTGCCGCGGCCGGCTGGTGCTCGCCGACCTCGTCCGTACGCGCGCCGGCGACGGCGACCACATCGAGCGGCTGCGCGACCCGGACCGGACGAAGATGCGTACCTTCCGCGAGCTGCTCGACCTGGTCGAACGCGCCGGCGGGCAGACCCGCCGGATGGACGTGTTCACCGTCGAGCGGCCGATCGAACCCTGGCTGGCCGGGGCACGCGACCCCGACCGCATCCGCCGGGAGCTCACCGCCGAGATCGACGGCGGCCCGCGGACCGGCGCGCGCCCGCGGCTGATCGGCACCGAGCTGTGGTTCACCCAGTCGTGGGCGTACTTCGCGGTGGATCCTGACCGGCCTCCAGGCCGGCGACGAGCACGGCCGCGCCGCTGACGCGGTCGCCGGCCAGGTCCGCCAGCGCCTGGTCGGCCTGGTCGAGGGCGTACGGCGTGACGGTCACCTCCAGCCCCAGCCGGTCGGCGAGCCGGAGGAACTCCTCGCCGTCCGCGCGGGTGTTGGAGGTCACGCTGCGCAGCTGCCGCTCCTGGAACAGGTCGTCCTGGTACTCCAGGATCGGCACGTCGGTGAGGTGGATGCCGGCGATGGCGAGCGTGCCGCCGCGGTCGAGACGCCGCAGGGCGGCCGGCACCAGCTCCCCGGCCGGCGCGAAGATGATCGCCGAGTCGAGCGGCTCCGGGGCGGGGTCGAAGGAGTCCTGCGCCGAGTCCGCGCCGAGCCGCAGCGCCAGCTCACGCGCCGCCTTCGCCCGGGTGAACACGTGCACGCGGGTGCCCTCGGCCAGCGCGATCTGCGCGGCGAGGTGCGCCGAACCGCCGAACCCCCAGATGCCGAGCCGCCCGCCCGGTGGGAGCGCGGAGCGCCGCAGCGCCCGGTAGCCGATGATCCCGGCGCACAGCAGGGGCGCGACCTCGACGTCCGGCCGGTCGCCGGGCAGGGCGTAGACGTAGGCCTCGGGCGCGACGGCGTACTCGGCGTATCCGCCGTCGGCGTCCCAGCCGGTGTAGAGCGACGAGGGACAGAGGTTCTCGGCGCCGCGGCGGCAGTAGGCGCACATGCCGCACGTGTGACGCAGCCACGCGACGCCGACCCGCTCACCCGGCGCGAACCGGTGACCCTGCCGGACCACCTCGCCGACGATCTCGTGTCCGGGCGTGACCTGCGGCAGGTGCGGCGGCAGGTCGCCCTCGGCCACGTGCAGGTCCGTACGGCACACGCCGCAGGCGCGCACCCGTACCAGGACCTCCTCCGGCCCCGGTTCGGGGATCTCACGCGTCACCGCCTCGATCGGCCCGGTCTCGATCGGGCCGGGCCGGGTGACCTCCCACGCCAGCACGTCTTCAGCGTACGACCCGCGCCCCGGCCGGCCCGGAACCCGGCGGTCAGGACTTCAGCGGGATCTCGAACCAGACCGCCTTGCCGTCGTTGGTGGGCCGTGATCCCCAGCGGGCGGCGAGCTGGTCGACGAGGTACAGGCCGCGGCCGCCCTCGTCGGTCTCGCCCGCGCTGCGGATGCGCGGCAGGCGCATGTCCTTGTCGAGGACCTCGACCCACACCGAGCGCTCGCCGCGGCGCAGCCGGAGCGTGAAATCCTTGGTCGGCGGCTCGGGCCGGCCGAGCTCGGGGAGCTTGTCGTCCCACGGATCGTCGAAGCCCGCCGGGCCGTCGAGGCCGAGCGCGCCCTCGAGGACCAGTTCCCGGCGCGGGGCCGGTGTGTTGGCGGCGTGCAGGACGACGTTGGTGACGACCTCGGAGACCAGCAGGCAGGCGAGCTCGGCCTGTTCGTCCAGCATCCCCCAGTTGGCGAACGTCTCGGCGGCCATGCGCCGGGCCTCGGAGACCATGATGGGCTCGGCCTGGAAGGTGCGCTGTTCGACCTGGAGGCGTACCGGGTTGGTGCGCACGACCACGATCGCGACGTCGTCGTCGATGTCGCCGGGCACCGCCTCGAACGCCGCGTTGGCGATCGCCTCGACGTCCTTGCGGTCGGCCCGGCGCACGGACTCGCGCAGCATCTCGCGCGCCTGCTCGCGGGTGTAGTGCTCGCCGTCGTCCTTCGGCCGGCGCTCGATCAGTCCGTCGGTGTAGAGCACGAGCGTGGTGCCGGGGGGCAGCTCGCGCGTCTCCTCCTCGTACAGGATCTCGCCGCCGAGGCCGGGCTCGCGCACGCCGAGCATGGCACCCTTGCCGACCGCCTCCATGTCGATGACCTCGCCGTCGATCAGCAGCAGCGGCGGCTCGTGCCCGGCGTTGGCGAAGGACAGGATGCGCGACCAGGCGTCGTAGACGAAGTAGGTGCACGACACGAGCGGGTGGCGCCGCTCGGCCGTGTCGGCCGTGTCGCCGTAACCGCCGGGCCCGACCATCGTGCGGACCCATTCGTCCAGCTTCATCAGGATGTCGGCGGGCGGCTTGTCGTCCTGGGCGAAGGCGCGCAGCGCGGCGCGGAGCTGCCCCATCACGGCGGCGGCGCGGGCACCACGGCCCTCCACGTCGCCGATGACCAGGCCGACCCGGCCCGCGGACAGCGGGATGACGTCGTACCAGTCGCCCCCGACCTGGGTCTGGATGCCCTGGCCGTGCGACTCCAGCGGGCGGGCCGGCTCGTAGCGCCAGGCGATCTCCAGCCCGTCGAGGTGCGGCGGGCGGTCGCCGGGCAGCAGGTTCTTCTGGAACGCCAGAGCCGTCTCGCGCTCCTCCTCGAACAGCATGGCGTTGTCGATGGCGAGCGCGACCCGGCTGGCGATCGCGCCGACCAGGTCGCGGTCGAAGCCGTCGTAGTGCGGGTCGGGCCGCCGGCTGATGCTCGACAGGGCCAGACTCATCACGCCGAGCACCTCGCCGCGAGCCAGCAGCGGCGCCGCGATCACCGACGTGATACCCAGGTCGTCGCCGAGCTGCTTGCTCGCGGCGCTGGGCGCCGTCATGCGCTCGGCCACGACGTCCTCGACGACGACCGCGTCGCGACGGGCGAGGGCCTTGGCGCAGAAGTGGCCGGGCGGGTAGGCGACCGTCTCGCCGACCTCGGCCCACGTGCCCGGCGGCGGATTCCACTCGCCGCCGTGCCGTGAGACACGGCGGATGAGCTTCTCGCCGCCGTACAGGTCGATGAAGCAGTGGTCGGCGAACTGCGGCACGAGGGTGTCGGCGACCCGGCGCAGGGTCTGCTGGAGCTCCAACGACGCGGCCAGGCGCTCACCGATGCGCTCGAGCAGGCCGTAGCGGTCCTGGTCGCGCTGGTTGCTGCGCAGGGCCTCGCGCGCGAAGATCACGATGCCTTCGACGGCGCCGGAGGGATGACGCAGCGGCACGGCGTACGCGCGCGTGTAGACGGTGCTGCCGTCCGCGCGCAGGTTGCAGAACGTGCCCTCCCAGACCGCGCCCTTCAGGACGTGACGGGCCAGATCCCTGGCCTGGTCGTGGTCCTCCTCGGCGATGCCGAGCGACAGGATCGACCGCCCGATGTACTCCGAGCCGCCGAAGCCCAGCAGCTTCTCGGTGAAGGCGTTGCAGTAGATGACGTTGCTGTAACGATCACAGACGATGACCGCCATGTCCGCCTGGCCGAGCACCGTCTCGGGCGGCAGCAGCGGGTCCACGGGTGGTTCACCCCAGCGCTTCATACGCCCGCCACCTCGCCATTGCCGTCCCCTTCCCTATTGAACGACGGACGACGGCCCGGGACACGTGGAATGGGCAACTCAGCGCTTTGAGACGAAGACGTGGGAGGCGATACGGCTGGGGAGCTCGGTCGAGGGGCTGTCGGATTCATCGTCGCGCGTCACCCTGACACCGTCGTCGCCTGCGGCAAGCGTCACCTCACGTCCCGGTTGTATCCCAACCTGCTTGAGTCTAAGCATCAGTGCGGTGTCGCTTTGCACCTGCTCGCTGATGCGCCGGACCACGACGGGGGTGCCGGTGGCCGTCGCGACGTCGGTCATGACCGCGAGCGGTTCACCCGGCGGCGCCTCGGGCACGTCGGCGCCGAGTTCGTTCAGGCCGGGAATCGGGTTGCCGTGCGGGCACGTCGAAGGGTCTCCGAGCAGGTCGACCAGCCGCCGCTCGACCGACTCGGACATGACGTGTTCCCAGCGGCAGGCCTCGACATGGACCTCTTCCCACGGGAGACCGATGACGTTGACGAGAAGGCATTCGGCGAGCCGGTGCTTGCGCATCACCCGGACCGCGAGGGAGCGGCCGGTTTCGGTCAGGTCGAGATGCCGATCACCCTCTACTCTCACCAGCCCGTCGCGCTCCATGCGCGCCACCGTCTGGCTCACCGTCGGGCCGCTCTGCGACAACCGCTCGGCGATTCGGGCTCGAAGCGGCACGATGCCTTCCTCTTCGAGCTCGAAGATCGTCCGGAGATACATCTCCGTCGTGTCGATCAAGCCGTGTGCGGTCAAGGTTTTCCTCCAGTTCGCTCCTGATGCTACGGCCGATCGCGACTCTGCGGGGAGCAGGCGACGGCAAGAGCGATCCTTATCTGTTCATATACCCGAACGTGAACCGCCGATGTGGTCTTCCCGCGACCGGGAAGAGCCTTCTTGACGATAGGTTGGAGCCGTCATGCCACGTTTCGAGGGGGCGGGACGCTGGGTCCCGCCGGGGGCCGGGCTCGACGGCCTGCGCCGCGCCGCGCAGGGTTGCGAGGGCTGTGACCTGTACGAGAACGCCACGCAGACCGTCTTCAGCTCCGGCTCGGCGTCGGCACGGGTCGTGCTCATCGGCGAGCAGCCCGGCGACCAGGAGGACCGCCAGGGCGCCCCGTTCGTCGGCCCGGCCGGGAAACTGCTGGACAAGGCGCTGGCCGACGCCGGGATCGACCGCTCCGACGCGTACGTCACGAACGCCGTCAAGCACTTCCGGTTCAAGCAGGAGGGGCCGGGCAAGCGGCGCATCCACCAGACGCCGGACGCGGCCCAGATGACGGCCTGCCGCCCGTGGCTCGCCGCGGAGCTGCACATCATCGACCCCGACGTCATCGTGCTGCTCGGCGCGACCGCGGCCAAGGCCCTGCTCGGCCCGTCGTTCCGCGTCACCCGCCAGCGCGGCCGGCTCATCCCCCGGCCGCCCATCGACGACGAGACCTCCCGGCAGAACGCCTGCTACGTCGCGACCGTGCACCCGTCGGCGGTGCTGCGGGCCGACGACCGCGACTCCGCGTACGCCGGGCTGGTCTCGGACCTGAAGGTCGCCGCCGAGGTGCTGGGCTGACCCTCGCGCGGACTCTTACGGCCGCTCGTCCGCCGGGCCGCGCAGGGTGGCGGTGTAGCGGCGGAACGACGGCACCGCGAGCCCCGCGACGACCACCAGGCCCGCGCACACCAGTCCTCCCCCGGTCCACGACGCCGTCGCGCCGGCGATCGAGGCGGTGACGCCGGCGCGCAGGTCGCCCAGGCGAGGCCCGCCCGCCACGACGACGGTGAACACCCCCTGCAACCGCCCGCGCATCTCGTCGGGGGCGTACGTCTGCAGGATCGTCTGCCGGAACACCGCCGAGACCAGGTCGGCGGCGCCGCCGACCGCCAGCAGCAGCACCGCGAGCCACAGCGAGCCCGCCAGGCCCGAGGCCGCCACGGCCAGGCCCCACACCACGATGACCGCGATGAGGGCGATGCCCTGCCGCTGGATCCGGCCGATCCACCCGGACACCAGACCGCCGATCACGGCGCCGATGGCGATCGCCGCGACGAGCCAGCCGACCGCCTCCTCACCGCCGAAGCGCGTCTCCGCGACCTCGGGGAACAGGGCACGGGGCATCGCGACGCCCATCGCGATGATGTCCACGACGAACGACATCATCAGCACCGGCCGGGTGATCAGGAACCGCAGCCCCTCGACGACCGAGCGGAACCCGGGCCGCCGGATCTCGCCACCGATCGGCGGCAGCGCGGGCAGCCGCACCGCGGCGTACAGCCCGACGGTGAACAGCACCGCGTCGATCCCGTACGCGACCGCGTACCCGCCGTGCCCGATCACCACGCCCGCCAGGACCGGGCCGATGAACGTGGCCACCTGCGAGGCGGTGAAGTTCAGCGTGTTGGCGGCGGGCACGAGGCTCACCGGGAGCAGGCGCGGGATCACGGCACCGCGCGTGGGCGAGCTGACCGCGAAGCCGACCGCCTGGACGACGACCAGACCGATGATCAGTGCGACGCTGTCGACGTGCAGGAAGGACTGCACGAGCAGGCCGAGGGTGGCCGCCCACGTCACCAGCGAGGCCATGATCAGCAGCCTGCGGCGGTCCATCATGTCCGCGACCGCCCCGCCCCACAGCCCGAAGACGATGAGCGGCACGAGGTTGGCCGGCCCGAGCAGCCCCACCCACAGCGAGGACTTGGTCAGGTCGTAGACCTGCACCGAGATCGCCACGGAGGTGAGCTGGAAGCCGGTGAAGGACACCGCCTGCCCGATCCACAGCCGGCGGAACGGCGGCTCGCTGAGCGGGCGGGTGTCGATGGCGGCCCGCCGCACGAGGCTCCGGGTGCGCCGCGACCACGAGGGAGGTGTCTCTGCGGATGCCTCGGGTGACGCCGTAGCGGAGGATGACTGGGGGTCAGCGCTCAAGGACTCAGTCTCTCTACCGCCCATTTGTCCGGTTCATGCACATCGGGACGACGGTATCGCAGGCGGTCGTGCATGCGGTTCGGCCGCCCCTGCCAGAACTCCACGCTCACCGGTACGACGCGGTAGCCGCCCCAGAAGTCCGGCAGCGGCACCTCGCCCGGCCAGCGGCGGGCCAGCTCGGCGTACCGGCTCTCCAGCTCCTCGCGGGTGACCACCGCGGACTGGTGCTCGCTCGCCCACGCTCCGAGCTGGGAGCCGTGCGGCCGGGTGTGGAAGTAGGCCGCGGACGCCTCGCGGGACAGCCGTTCGGCGGTGCCCTCGACGATCACCTGCCGGTGTACCGCGTGCCAGGGGAAGACCAGGGACACCCGGGGGTTCTCGGCGATGGTCCGCGCCTTACGGGATCCATGGTTCGTGAAGAAACGAAAATCTTCTGGGCCGTACCCCTTGAGCAACACCGTGCGGGCGCTGGGCGTACCGTCGGCGGTGGCCGTGGAGAGGATCATGGCGTTGGGCTCGGGCAACTCGGCCGCGACGGCGTCGGCGAACCAGACGTCGAACTGGCTCAGCGGGTCGGCGGCGAGGTCGCGCTCGTCCAGCCGGGCGTCCCTGTAGGACTTCCGGAGGTCGGCGGGGTCGGTTGGCTCCACGACAGGACATCCTCTCGCGCCGCCCCGGGGATGACACGGCAGGGTTCCCGCATAGAGTTGCTGGAAACGAAAAAATTGCGCATATCACACCCCCCCGGGTACTGAGCAGCGTGCAAGAAGAGGTTCAATTATCAGTCGGGTCTGTACACCACAGGGGACGAAAGGCAGGACAGAACATGTCCGACTTCAAACCCGGCCTCGAGGGCGTCGTCGCCTTCGAGACTGAGATCGCCGAACCGGACAAGGAGGGCGGTGCTCTCCGATACCGGGGCGTCGACATCGAAGATCTCGTTGGCCACGTCTCCTTCGGTGACGCATGGGGTCTGCTGGTGGACAACAGCTTCGACCCCGGACTGGCGCCCGCCGAGCCGTACGTGCTCCCGGTCCACTCCGGTGACGTACGGGTCGACGTCCAGAGCGCGCTGCCCCTCATCGCGCCGTCCTACGGCATGCGTCCGCTGCTGGACATCAGCGACGAGCAGGCCCGCGAGGACCTGGCTCGCGCGTCGGTGACCGCGCTGTCGTTCGTGGCGCAGAGCGCCCGCGGCCTCGGTCTGCCGATGGTCCCCCAGGAGCGGATCAACGAGGCCCGCACCATCACCGAGCGGTTCATGGTCCGCTGGCGCGGTGAGCCGGATCCCAAGCACGTCAAGGCGATCGACGCCTACTGGGTGTCGGCCGCCGAGCACGGCATGAACGCCTCCACCTTCACCGCCCGCGTCATCGCCTCCACCGGGGCCGACGTCGCGGCGTCGATGTCGGGTGCGATCGGCGCCATGTCCGGTCCGCTGCACGGCGGCGCGCCCGCCCGTGTCCTGCCGATGATCGAGAAGGTCGAGCAGCTCGGTGACGCCCGCAAGGTCGTGACCGACATCCTCGACAACCACGAGCGGCTCATGGGCTTCGGACACCGCGTCTACCGCGCCGAGGACCCGCGTGCCCGCGTGCTGCGTCGCACCGCCAAGGAGCTGGGCGCGGCCCGCTTCGACGCGGCCAAGGCGCTGGAGGACGCCGCGCTGGCGGAGCTGCGCGAGCGCCGTCCGGACCGGCCGATCGAGACGAACGTGGAGTTCTGGGCCGCGGTCATCCTCGACTTCGCCGAGGTGCCGCCGCACATGATGCCGGCCATGTTCACGTGCGCCCGCACGGCGGGCTGGGCCGCGCACATCCTGGAGCAGAAGCGCACCGGCCGTCTCGTACGGCCCAGCGCCCGCTACGTCGGCCCGGCGGCTCGCTCGGTGTCCGACGTCGACGGCTCCGCCGAGCTCACCACCAAGGTCTGAGCAGGCACGACACGCACGGCCCGCGGCTGCCCCGGCACCGCGGGCCGTACCCGTCCCTCGGCCCCCATGGGGAACCATGTACACCGGCCCACGCGATGAGGACCCCGACGAGCGCGACGTCGCGCTGCTGCGGGAGGAGCGCGAGCGCGAGGAACGCCGCACGCGCCGTGACCATGCCTCCCGTGCGGTCGTCGCCTGGGTGATGGCCGCCGCGCTCGCCCTGCTGTCCTACGACTCCGGCCGCGCCGCGATCACCGCCCGGCAGGACGGCCGGCCCTGGCGTTACCCGGCGTGTGTGTCGTTGATCTGCCTGCTGGCGCTGGTGTGGCTGGTGGTACGAGCGGTGCGGCGAAGACGTCGCGACCGGGTCTCACATCGCGGACCGGGCTGAGTTCGGCCGGATCGCTTGATTAGGCTTCATCGGGTGAGCGACATCGTGATCCCAGACAGCCTCAAGCCCGCGGACGGCCGATTCGGCTCAGGCCCGTCGAAGGTCCGTCAGGAACAGCTCGCCGCGCTCGCCGCCTCCGGCGCGACGTACCTCGGCACCTCTCATCGGCAGAAGCCCGTCAAGTCGATCGTCGCCAGGGTCCGTGAGGGCCTGGCGGAGCTGTTCGCGCTGCCGGACGGCTACGAGGTGCTGCTGTCCAACGGCGGCACGACCGCCTTCTGGGACGCCGCGGCGTTCGGTCTCGTACGCGAGCGGTCCCAGCACGTGGTGTTCGGCGAGTTCTCCTCCAAGTTCGCCAAGGTCGTCGAGAAGGCGCCGTGGCTGTCGGATCCGTCGGTGATCGAGTCCGCGCCGGGCACGCACGCGCTGCCGGCCGCCGAGGACGGCGTCGACGTCTACGCCCTCACGCACAACGAGACCTCCACCGGTGTTGCGATGCCGATCGAGCGGCCCGCCGGCACCGACGCCGAGCGCGGCCTCGTCCTCGTGGACGCCACCAGCGGCGCCGCCGGCCTGCCCGTCGACGTCGCCCAGACCGACGTCTACTACTTCGCGCCGCAGAAGGGCTTCGCCTCCGACGGCGGCCTGTGGCTGGCCCTGGCCTCACCGGCGGCACTGGCCCGCATCGAGGAGATCGCCGCGTCCGGCCGCTACGTCCCGGACTTCTACGACCTGAAGGTCGTGGTGGACAACTCGCGCAAGGACCAGACCTACAACACGCCGGCCGTGGCGACGCTCATGCTCATGGCCCAGCAGATCGACTGGTTCCTCGCCCAGGGCGGCCTGTCCTGGTCGACCGGCCGCTGCGCCGACTCCGCCCAGCGGCTCTACACCTGGGCGGAGAAGACCTCCTACACCACGCCGTTCGTGACCGACCCGGCCCAGCGCTCGCAGGTCGTGGGCACGATCGACTTCGAGGGCGTGGACGCCGCCGAGGTCGCCAAGGTGCTGCGCGCCAACGGCATCGTCGACACCGAGCCGTACCGCAAGCTGGGCCGCAACCAGCTGCGCATCGCGATGTACCCGGCCATCGACCCGGCCGACATCGAGGCCCTCACCGCCTGCGTCGACCACGTGGTCGAGCGCCTCTGAGCTCCGTTCGGCCGGCCGCCGGCGCCCGATCCGGGCCCGGCGGCGGCCGGTGTTCGGGGGTTTCTACAGCTCCGGTGGCGGGGCGGCGCCGTGGCCGGCGTCGGGCGGGCCCCACGGGAGGCCGTGGCGCTCGCAGGCGCGGCGGAGCTCGGTCAGGTCCGGCGGGAAGGACACGCGGCGCAGCACCCGGCCCGCGGGGCTCCACACGACCAGCCGCGGCGCCTCGGCCTCGTCGATGCCCACGCCGCCCAGCGCCTGCCGGGTGACGCTCCACTCCGTACGGCCCAGGCGTGTCACCGAGGAGATCCCCAGGGCCGAGACGCGCAGCTGCGGGCGGTTGCGGTCGTACAGCCACGCGCCCGCGAGGCCCAGGACCAGTCCCGACGGCGCCGACCACGCCAGCGCCGGCCAGAACCCGCCCAGGTCCGCGCGCAGCCACAGGGAGCCGAGCACCGCGACCAGCTCGCACAGCGTCGCCGTCACCGCGTACGCGAGCGCGCGGGTGCGGGTCGGCACGTCGAGCCGGGCCTCGGGCAGGGTCTTCTTCGGCTTCTCCTTCGCCGGTTCGGCCGTCTCCAGATGGGTCATCGAGCCGTAGAAGGCGGCGTTGACGTACGCGTCGTACTCGGCGTCGGTGATCGGGAGTTGCACGCGCCGCGCGGCGTCGCGCAGGTCGGTGCGGGAGATCCGCAGCATCGACAGCGGGGCCGCGAGGAACTCGTCGCCCTCGTCGTCGTACATCCGCAGCCAGGCGTGCCCGTCGACGGTGAGCAGCTCCATGCCGCCGATGCGGTCGCGCGGCATGCGCAGGATGACGTCGCCGGCGCCGTCGGCCCAGCCGATGCCGTCGTCGTCGACGACCAGGCGTCCGCCGGGGACGCGGGAGAAGATCTCCGGCAGCCCGGCCAGGCCGTACTCCGACGGCCGCGGGACGGCCTGGTCGGGCGTGACGACGTGGTAGCCGCGCTCGTCCAGCGCGTGGGTGAGCTGGAAGGCGTCCAGGCCGTGCGCGGGCAGCCGGGCGAGCACCTCCAGCCGATGGCCGAACAGCGTCACGACGGTCTGGTCGGCGGCGGGCCGTCCCGAGACCGGGTCGATGGCCGTGCCGGGGCCGACGACCGCGGCGGCCACCGCGCCGCCCCGTACCCGCCACTCCCCCACCGTCGCGTGCCGGATGCGCAGCTCGGACGGCATGATGGTCCAGCTCAGCGGTGCGCTCCGCAGCCTCCGGCGGCGGGCGGTCATCATCGCCACGCCGCCGACCAGCGCCCACAGCCCGCCCATCAGCCGGCCGCCGAACGCCACGCCGCTCTCCAGGGCGATCCGGGTCACCATCGTCAGCGAGAGCAGCGTGACGAGGACGCCGAGGGCGGTCGTGCGCCGCCGGCCGGTCGTGGCCGTGGCGAGGCGTCCGGTGTCGGTACGGGAGGCGGTGCGCGGCTCGTGCGCGACGGCGAGCAGGGCGGCCTCCTGGTCGCGCAGCCGCTGCTCGGCCCGGCGGCCGAGGGCGCGTGGCGCCTCGTCCTCCTGCGGCAGGCCGTCGTCCTCGAAGAGCGACCGGTCGCCGTCGATCACGTGGGTGGTGATGCCAAGACGCCGCGCGGTGATGTAGAAGCTCAGCAGGTCGAAGCCCATCTCGGCGAGCGGGCCCGCCACGGTGGCGCCGAACCGGTGGAAGATCGTGAGAACCCCGTCGTCCGCGGTCACCGCGAACTCCTCGACGCGGCTCAGCTCGTACGCCTCCACCACCGTGCCGTCGGCGGCGAGGTGCTCAAGCCCGCGCGCGGACAGCCGCCAGCGGCCCGGCCGCCGCTCCCACAGGCCCAGGAGCCAGGGCAGCGCGTAACAGGCGATCACGGCGGCCAGCCACAGCCCCGGCGGCCGGATCGGCAGCAGTGCGACGACCAGCGAGAGGAGGGCGAAGGGCCCGGCCGCCACCGGACGCAGCCGACGCGCCGGAGCACGAAGGCCGATCAACTCGAGGTTCACGAGAACAGATCGTGACATGTCAGCGCCCATCCCGTCATGACCCTCGTCTGCGAGCGAACAGGCCGGCGATCAGAATGACCACTCCGGCGACCAGCACCAGACTCACCGCCGAGAACTTCTTCGAACCCCTGGTAGACCCGGCGGCGCCGTCCTTACCCGATGAGTTCGCCGGGGACGCGCCGGTGGTTCGCGCCGGCAGCGCATTGGCCGGAACCGGCACCTGCCACAGCGGCTGTTTCACGCCCTCGGAACTGAGCAACAGCGACCGGCCGTCGGCGGTGAAGGTGATGCCCTCGCCCTGTTTCTGGCTCGGCACGGACACGTCCGCGATCTTCTTGCCCGGCGCGCGGTAGATCTCCGCCTCCCAGTAGCCGCGGATCACGAAGGTCCGGCCGTCGGGGGCGAACGCGCCGTCGGTCGCGTAGAACGGCGCGTCGGCGACCTTGTGCATGATGTTGTAACCGCTCGTGCTGAGGCGTTTGGGGCCCTCGTACAGCGAGTCGTTGAACGCCTTGCTCGCGATGTAGAGCCGTCCCGTACGCGGGTTGATCATCATCGTCTCGGCGTTGCGCGGGCCGTCGGCGTACTTGATCCGGTACGCCGTGGCGCGCAGCGTCTGGCTGCGCAGCACCGACGGCTCGGGGATCCGGTAGACCGTGACGTACGGCCAGGCGCCATCCAGGTTGTCGCCGATGTCGCCGACGTAGATCCCGTTCGGCCCGAGCGCCATCGCCTCCCAGTCGCGGTTCCGCGCGCCGGCGAGCGTCAGCGTGGCCCGCGTGCGG
Organism: Actinoallomurus sp. CA-142502; assembly: GCF_050936355.1. Lineage (NCBI taxonomy): Bacteria > Bacillati > Actinomycetota > Actinomycetes > Streptosporangiales > Thermomonosporaceae > Actinoallomurus > Actinoallomurus sp. CA-142502. Next base: position 2,175,876 of record NZ_JBNJMY010000001.1, on the reverse strand, counting down.
CAGTCCGGGCCGAGCGCGTACACCTGCGGCAGGCCGCCGGAGTCGTTGAAGGTGTAGACGATGCCGGGGTGACGCCGGCTGGCGGCCAGGCCGCTGGACTCGTCGATGCGCGAGTCCTTGATCGTGCAGAGCTTCTTCGGCTCGTCGTCCTCGTCGGCGTGCGCGGTGCCGGGGACCACGGTCGCCGCGACGGCCATGAGGGCGGCGAGGGCCCTGGTCACGGATCGCGGCGACATGCTCTGGGTCTTCACCGCTCCACGGGCGCGTGAAGCCTGGCGCGGGCGACTCAATGGAGAAGCGTGCCGACGACCACGGCGGACAGGAGGACCGCCAGGACGGCCGGCAACAACCATCGCGGAGCACGGTTCACGCCATGAGCCTATGCGGTCCGCTGATCCACCGAACCGCCGGTGCGATCCCCGCGTCAAAGCCGGAAAGCGACCGGGGGACATCGGGGACAGGGGTGAGATCGATGTGCGGGCTCTTCGGGCTCTACCGCTCGCCGGGGGCGAGGCACCCGGAACGGGCATCGGACGCGTTCGTGGCGCTGGGCATGCTCGCCGGGGAGCGGAGCGCCGACTCCACCGGAGTGGCGCTGTTCGGCCGCCCCGGCACGATCAACGTCGAGACGCCGACCGTCCAGGGCGACGTGACCGACGGCGGCTGCCGCGTGGTCAAGGGCCGAGGGACGTTCCTCCGGGTCTGGCGGCACGATCTGCTCGCCGGCCTGGACGCGGCCCCGGTGGCGCTCGGCCAGGTACGCCGGGCCACCCGGGGCAGGCCGGACCGGCTCGTGGAGACCGGCCCCCTCCTGGTCGGCGCGCTGACCGGCACGCACAGCGGCGACGTGGACGCGGCCGGGCTGCGCGCCCGCTTCGCCACGCCACCGGCGGCCGGTGACGCCGACAGCGAAGTGATCTTCCAGGCGCTGGCCGCCGGACACCGCCCCGAGAACGTTCTGAGCGCCCTGCACGGCCGCGCGGCGCTGGCGTGGGTGGACCGGACGCGGCCGGGCCGCCTCCACCTGGCGCGGGGCGCGCTGAGCCCGCTGTGCGTGGCCGTGGACGCCGAGGGCAACCTCTACTGGGCCTCGAACCCGGACTGGTTCCGCAGGGTCGAGCGGGACACGTCGGTACGCTTCCGGTCGGCCGTCCTGCTGCGCGAGGGCACGCACCTGACGGTGGAGGGCGACGAGGTGAGCAGCGCGGAGTTCGTCCCCACGGCCCGCCCGGGCGATCCGATGATGCCGGACCGGGTGTGGCAGGACTTCACCACCACCGACCGCGAGCACGCCCTCGCCCAACGCCGCCACCGGATCGCCGAGACCTGCGTCGCCTGATCGACGGAGTGCGACGACGCGATCAGTCGCGGCGCGGCCTCGTCAGTCGCCCGGGGTCGATCTCGACGGGAAACGGCCGGCCGAGCTTGATGAGTTCGCCCGACGCGGCGATCTGCTTGTACGTGCCGTCGACCAACTCGAACACGGTCAGCTTGGGGACGGGCACCAGTTCGAGAACCCAGTAGTGCTCGATCCCGGCTTCGGCGTACGCGTCGAGCTTTTCCCCGAAGTCCCGGTTGCGGCTCTGTCTGCTACCGCTGATCTCGGCGACCAGCGCCACGTCGGCCGCCTGGTACTCCTGCGGCTCGGAGTCGAAGGCGTCCCATGCCACCACCGCGATGTCAGGGACTTTCAACCAGTCGTCGCGGCGGTCGGTGACGACTTCCACCTCCGGGAGCACCTCAAGCCCAGCAGCCCTCGCGGGCCCGCGAAGGAGAACTGCGAGCTCCAGCAAGGCGGCCTGGTGGGGAGAGGAAGGGCGAGGGCTCACGATCAGGACACCATCGTCGATCTCATACCGGTTGAGTTCGTCGTCCGGCAACCGGTGGAGCTCATCGACAGTCCACGGTCCGTGACGTTCTGTGAACGATGGCAACACCGCGTGACCTCCTCTCCTGTTCGCGCAAAGTCAGCTTAGTTCTGATCGCTGCTGTTAGCAGGCATGATCTGCCGGATCCCGAACGCTGATCTCCTCCATGCCCGGTGGCTCGGGCACCATGGCCGGTGTGAAGGACGGACGACCGGATGCTTCCGCCGGGCTGCGGGAGCTTGAGGCGGTGCTCGAGCGGATCACGTACGCCAACGAGGAGACCGGGTACACGATCGCCCGGGTGGCGACCGAGCGCACCGGCCCGGACCTGCTCACCGTGGTCGGTCCCCTGCTCGGGGCGCAGATCGGGGAGAGCCTGCGGCTGACCGGGCGCTGGACCACGCACCCCAAGTACGGCCGCCAGTTCGAGGTCCGTTCGTACACGACCGTCCTGCCCGCGACCGTCCAGGGCATCCGCCGCTACCTCGGGTCCGGTCTCATCAAGGGCATCGGGCCGGTCATGGCCGACCGGATGGTCGAGCACTTCGGCACCGACATCCTGCGCGTCATCGAGGAGGAGCCCGCGCGCCTGGTCGAGGTTCACGGGCTGGGCCCCAAGCGCTCGAAGCGGATCGGCGAGGCCTGGGAGGAGCAGAAGGCGATCAAGGAGGTCATGGTCTTCCTGCAGGGCCATGACGTGTCCACCTCGCTCGCCGTGCGCATCTACAAGAAGTACGGCGACCAGTCCATCGAGGTGGTGCGCAAGGACCCGTACCGGCTGGCCGCCGACGTGTGGGGCATCGGGTTCCGCACCGCCGACACCATCGCCCGCGCCCTGGGCATGCCGCACGACGGGCCCGAGCGGATCAAGGCCGGCCTGCGGTACACGCTCTCGCAGGCCGCCGACAACGGGCACTGCTACCTGCCCGAGCCGAACCTCGTCACGGAGGCCGTGAAGATCCTTGAGGTCCCGCGTGAGCTCGTCCCGCCCTGCGTGGATGACGCCGTCGCCGCGGAGGAGGTCGTACGGGAGCGGGTGCCGGTGGGCGACGGCGAGGTGCCCGCCGTCTACCTGCCGCCGTTCCACCGCGCCGAACGCTCCCTCGCCGGCGGCCTGCTGGACCTGCTGCACACCAAGGAGGACCGTCTTCCCGCGTTCCAGGAGGTCGACTGGGACCGGGCGCTCACCTGGCTCCGCCGCCGTACGGGCACCGACCTCGCGCCCGAGCAGGAGGAGGCGGTGCGCCTGGCGCTGACCTCACGGGTCGCCGTGCTCACCGGCGGGCCGGGCTGTGGCAAGAGCTTCACCGTACGGTCCGTGGTGGAGCTGGCGGCGGCGCGGAAGGCCAAGGTGCTGCTGGTCGCGCCGACGGGGCGGGCGGCCAAGCGGCTCGCCGAGCTGACCGGCCACGAGGCCGCGACCGTGCACCGGCTGCTCAAGCTCCAGCCGGGCGGTGAGCCGGAGTTCGACCGCGACAACCCGCTCGACGCCGACCTGGTCGTGGTGGACGAGACCTCGATGGTGGACGTCATCCTGGCGAACAAGCTGGTCAAAGCCGTGCCGCGTGGCGCGCACCTGTTGCTGGTGGGCGACGTCGACCAGCTGCCGTCGGTCGGCGCGGGCGAGGTGCTGCGCGACCTGCTCGCCGCCGACGCGGTGCCCCGTGTCCGGCTCACCAAGATCTTCCGGCAGGCGCAGGAGTCCGGGATCGTGGTCAACGCGCACCGCATCAACGCCGGGCAGGCGCCTCACGTGCGCGGGTTCCCCGACTTCTACCTGTTCCCGTGCGAGGAGACCGAGCCGACGGCGGAGCTGACGGTGGACATCGTGGCCCGCCGCATTCCGCGCAGGTTCGGCCTCGACGCGCGGCGTGACGTGCAGGTGCTCGCCCCGATGCACCGCGGGCCGGCCGGCGCGGGCAACCTCAACGCGCTGTTGCAGGAGGCGCTCACGCCGCACCGCGACGACCGGCCGGAACGCCGCTACGGCGGCCGGGTGTTCCGCGTCGGCGACAAGGTCACCCAGCTACGGAACAACTACGACAAGGGCGCCGCCGGGGTGTTCAACGGCACGGTCGGCGTGGTGACCGCCCTGTCGCTGGAGGAGCAGACGCTGACCGTGCGCACCGACGAGGACGAGAGCGTCCCGTACGACTTCGCCGAACTGGACGAGCTCGCCCACGCGTACGCCGTGACGATCCACCGCTCGCAGGGCAGCGAGTACCCGGCCGTGGTCATCCCGCTGACGACCAGCTCGTGGATGATGCTCCAGCGGAACCTGCTCTACACCGCGGTGACCCGGGCGAAGAAGCTGGTCGTACTGGCCGGCTCACGCCGCGCCCTGGCGGCGGCCGTACGCACCGCCGGCGCCGGCCGCCGCCACACGTCCCTCACCCACCGCCTGGAGGTCGCGCGCTAGCGGCCCATTCGGCTCGGGTCAGCGCGTACTCGACCACTCCGCGTTCGAAGCCGTCGACCGCCTCCAGCCCGTCGCGGTGGAACGTACGCGTGAGGATCAGGCCGAACTTCTCCATCACGCGCCGGGAACCGAGGTTGACCGCCATCGTCTCCGCCACCACGCGCTCCACCCCGAGCTCGGTGAACCCCTTGTGGACCAGGGCCCGCGACCCTTCGGTCGCGTAGCCCCGGCCCCAGGCCGGCCTGCGCAGCCGGTAGCCGAGCTCGATCTCGCCGTCCGGTCCGTTCTTCGCGGGGCGGAAGTGGAACCAGCCCAGAAACCGTCCGGTGGACCTCTCGTCCGCCGCCCAGTAGCCGAACCCGTCGAACCGCTCGTAGAAGTCGAAGACCACCGGCAGTATCCGGCTCCGCACCTCCTCCCGGGGCGTCGGCTCGCCTCCGTTGATGAAGCGCATGACCTCGGGGTCGCCGTCGAGCTCGACCAGGTCGTCCTCGTCGGCCTCGGTGAAGCGCCGCAGCGCCAGCCGCTCGGTCTCCAGGAAGATCGACATCTGTCGATTATCACCGGCTCTCCGCCGGGCGGAGGGTGTCATGGGCGGCACGTCGCCCCTCGGCCACAAAGGCGGTCACCAGGCGGTCGCCGCAGGGGTTGCCGTTGGCCAGGTACGCGTCGTGTCCGCCGGGGTCCACGGTGACCATGCGAGCGCGGTTCCCGAAGGCGCGGCGCAGGTTCAGCGCGCCGCTGTAGGGAGTGGCCGGATCGCGCAGGTTTCGCACGAGCAGGACGTTCGACGGTCCGCGCGAGGTGACCCGCGTCGGGCGGCGAGGACGGCACGAGGTACGGGGGTCGCGGGCACGGGCGGAGGGCGCGCCGGGTACGTTGCGGATACGGGTTCGGCAAGGTGGAGGAGTACATGGAGCTGGTGCATTCCGGCAAGGTCCGGGACGTCTACGCCGATGGCGACGACCTGATCCTGGTCGCGTCGGATCGGGTGAGCGTCTACGACGTCGTCCTGCCGACCCCGATCCCGGGTAAGGGCGCGATCCTGACGCAGCTGTCGCTGTGGTGGTTCGACCGGCTCGGCGACGTCGTGCCGAACCACGTGATCTCCGAGGACGTGCCGGCGGAGTGGGCCGGGCGGGCGATCCGGTGCCGGCGGCTGGAGATGTTCCCGGTCGAGTTCATCGCCCGCGGCTACCTGGCGGGGCTGGGCCTGAAGGAGTACGAGAAGCAGGGCACCGTGTCGGGGGTGCCGCTGCCGCCGGGTCTGGTCGAGGCGTCGCGGCTGCCCGAACCGGTCTTCACCCCGACCACGAAGGCGACGACCGGGCACGACGAGTTCATCACGTTCGACGACGTGGTCCGGGAGATCGGCGCCGAGACCGCCGAGCGGCTGCGCGACCTCACGCTGGAGGTCTACCGGCGCGGCGCGGACCTCGCCCGTGAGCGCGGCGTCATCATCGCCGACACCAAGCTGGAGTTCGGGCGCGCCCCGGACGGCACGATCGTGCTCGCCGACGAGGTGCTGACGCCGGACTCCTCGCGGTTCTGGCCGGCCGACTCGTGGGAGCCGGGCCGTGCGCAGCACTCGCTCGACAAGCAGTTCGTCCGCGACTGGTCCTCGTCGGTGACCGGCTGGGACCGTACGCCTCCGGGTCCGGAGATCCCCGACGACGTCGTGGCGGCCACCCGGGCGCGCTACGCGGAGGTCTACGAGCGGATCACCGGCTCGCCGTGGCGTCTCTGAGCGGCCAGCGGTCCAGCGTCTCGTACCGCACCTCGGCGCCGAGGTGACTCTGGACGAGGTGGATCTCGCCGGCCGTCCACGGCGTCCCCTCGTACGCCGCGAGCTCCTCCACGAGCGGCCTGAGGTCGCGTGGCGCCCGCGTACGGGCGACGGTGAGGTGCGGGTGGAAGCGGAGCGCGCGGCCGGTGTCGATGCCCTCGCGGCGGCCGGCGGCCCGGCAGGAGTCCGCCAGGCGCTGCAGGTCGGTCTCGATGCCGGTCCACAGCGTGTGCGCCGACCGTGCACGGGGGAACGCCCCCGCGCCCGCGAACGCCAGCTCCCGCCGGGGGTGTCGCGCGGCGGCGCGTTCGAGGCGGGGGCGCAGGCGCGCGGCGGTCGGCTCGTCGACCTCGCCGTAGAAGGCCAGCGTCACGTGCCAGGTGTCCCGGCCGGTCCACCGCAGGTGCGGCCAGTCACGGTACGGCGCGAAGGCCTCCGCGATCTCGTCCAGCACGTGCTTCGGCGGGATGAGCGCGACGAAGAGTCTCACCCCACCAGGGTCTCAGAGACCGGACGGGAGCCCTCGGCGTGCGGCTCCGCCTCTCACTTCCCCTCGCCGAGCCCCTCGGCCATACGGGGCCGTAGCGCGTTCAGCGCCGGCCGCGGAGCCATGATCGCGACGACGATGGTCACGGCGGCCAGGGAGACGATGCCGCCGATGATCAGGCCCGAACGCGGCCCGAAGACCTCGGCGAGCCAGCCGAGGAGCGGCGCGCCGATCGGTGAGCTGCCGGCGAAGACCAGCATGTAGAGGCCCATCACGCGCCCGCGCATCCAGGACGGCACGCTGAGCTGCACGACGGCGTTCGCGGTCGTGTTGAAGGTCAGCAGCGCGAGGCCGGTCGGGACGAGCGCCACGAGGAACAGGCCGTACGTCGGCATCGCGCCGCTCACGATCTCCAGCACGCCGAACGCGGCGGCGGCGATGAGCATCAGGCGCATGCGGGGCTGCTTGCGGCGGGCGGACAGCAGCGAGCCGGACACGGCGCCGACCGCGAGCATGGTCGAGGCGAAACCGAACGAGCCGGCGCCGCTGTGGAAGACCTCCCGGCTCATCAGCGCGGTCGTTATCTGGAAGTTCATGCCGAACGCGGCGACGAAGAACAGGACGATCAGCAGCATGACCAGGTCGCGGCGGTCACGGACGTAGCGCAGGCCCTCGCGGAGCTGGCCCTTGGCCCGCGGCACGCGCGGCCGGATGTACAGCTCCTCGTCACGCATCAGGTAGAGCCCGACCAGCACGGCCAGGAACGAGGCGGCGTTCACGATGAAGACCGGGCCGGTGCCGATCGCGGCGATCAGCACGCCGGCGATGGCCGGGCCGAGGATGCGGGCCACGTTGAAGATCGCGCTGTTGAGGGCGATGGCGTTGGACAGGTCCTCCGGCCCCACCATCTCGACCGCGAACGTCTGGCGCGTGGGGTTGTCCACCACGGTCAGCACGCCCAGTCCGAACGCGAGCGCGTACACGTGCCACACCTGCGCGCTGCCGGTGAGCGCGAGGACGCCCAGGATCAGCGCGAGCGCCCCCATCGCCACCTGGGTGATCATGAGGACCCGGCGCTTGGGGAACCGGTCGGCGATCACGCCGCCGTACAGGCCGAACAGCAGCAGCGGCAGGAACTGCAGGCCGGTCGTGATGCCGAGCGCCGTGCCGCTGCCGTGGGTGAGGTTCAGGACCAGCCAGTCCTGCGCCACGCGCTGCATCCAGGTGCCCGTGTTGGAGACGACCTGCCCGGCCGAGAACAGCCGGTAGTTGCGGTTGCGGAGCGAGCGGAAAAGGCTCAGCCGTGACTGAGTCTCTCCAGGATCGGCGCCGCCTGACGCAGGATGGACTGCTCCTCCGGCGTCAGCTCCGCGAGCCGCTGCGCCAGCCACGCCTCCTTGCGCCGGCGCTCCTCCTTCAGGAGCTTGTCGCCCGCCGCGGTCAGCCTGAGCACCACCTGCCGCCGGTCGGTGGGATGCGGACTGCGCGTCAGCAGGCCGTCCGCCTCCAGGCGCGCGATCGTCCGGGTCATCGAGGGCGGCTGCACCTTTTCGTGCGCGGCGAGCTCGCCAGGGGTGAGGGCGTCGTGCCGGGCCACCGCGCCGAGCGCCCCGATCTGCGTGGCGCTCAAGGAGTGACCGCCCTCGGCGCGCATGCGGCGTGAGAGTCGTGAGATCGAGACGCGCAGGGCCGCCGCCAGGCCCGCACGGCTTCTGGTCTGTGACGTTTGCATGTTCATTAGCTGAAGTCATTACTCTTGCTAACGATATATGACGATTGTCTATTCCGCCAGTTCGTTAGCGAGACGAAGGACTTCGGCCCTCTCCTTCTTCCACGGGGGGACGACGGCGCGCTCTCCCGACCTGGTCTGAGACGGGGACGGGGCGGCGCCTCCGCCGCCCCGTCCCCGTGGATCAAAGGGTATGTCGGATAGCTCCCGGTTAGTACTCCCGCCCGGCGTCGCTACCGGACGGCTGACACTCCCGCGAGGAAGATCGTGATCGCGTCGTCGACGAGCGCCTCGCCCTGGGGCGTCGGGATCCGGCGGGACGTGACGAGCGCCGAGATGCCCTGGACGGTCGCGGACAGCAGCAGCGTCAGCCGGCCGACGTCGCCCGCGTCGTACGCGCCCGCCTCGACGCCCACGCCCATGATGCCGGTCATGGTGTCGAACAGGCGCTCCGCGGCACTTCGGACCGCCTCCGAGGGGCCGTCCACCTTCGTCGCGAACATGAGATCGAGCAGCGCCGGTTCCCGCACGGCGAACCTCAGGTACGCCGAGCCCGCCGCGCGAAGGACGCGCGCGTGGTCGCCGGGCGCGCGTGACACCGCATCGCGGATCTCGTCGGCGAGCCGGACGAAGCCACGCTCCGCCAAGGCGTCGAGCAGCGCGTTCCGATCGATGAAATGACTCCGCGGGGCGCCGTGACTCACGCCCGCCTCCCGCGCCAGCTCGCGCAGGGACAGCGCGTCGATCCCCCGCTCCCGGAGCACCGTCTCCGCCTGGTCGAGCAGCACGGCACGGAGGTTGCCGTGATGGAAAGGCCGATCGGACACAGGACCACGGTACCCGAAAGTAGACATTGACTAGTTTCTAGACAGTGCCTAGTCTGCGGATGCGGCTCGTGTCATCCGGCGACGCGACCCCGCCCAACGGAAAGAGGCCCGGAGATGACCGAGCAGAACACCGCACTCTGGCTGCGGAAACGAGGCGCGCCCTTCGAGGTCGGGCCCGCCCCCTACACGCCCCCGGCGGCGAACGAGGTCGTCGTCCGGGCGCGGGCGATCGCCGTGAACCCCATCGACGGCATACCGGGGTTCCTGTACCGCGTGGTCGTGCCCTGGCTGACCTTCCCGGCCATCGTGGGCTCGGACGTCGCCGGCGAGGTCGTCGAGGTCGGGCCCGGCGTGACGCGGCTACGGCCGGGCGACCGCGTCCTCGGGCACGCGGTCGGCATGGAGAAGTCACGGAACCGCGCGGCGGAGGGCGCCTTCCAGCACTACGTCGTGCTCATGCAGCACATGGTCTCCCCCATCCCCGGCTCGCTGTCCTTCGAGCAGGCGGCCGTGCTGCCGCTGACGCTCTCGACCGCGGCGACCGGCATGTTCCAGCAGGACCACCTCGGGCTGGCGATGCCCGGCCCCGACCCCGCCGACCGGCCGGAGACGGTGCTCGTGTGGGGCGGTTCGACGAGCGTCGGGAGCAACGCGATCCAGCTCGCCCGCAACGCCGGCTACCGGGTCGTGGCGACGGCGTCACCGCGCAACTTCGACTACCTCCGGTCGCTGGGCGCGGCCGAGGTGGTCGACCGCCGTAGCCGCGACGCCGTCCGGGAGATCGTGGACCGGATCGGCGACAGCCCGCTCGCCGGCACGCTCGCGATCGGATCCGGATCGCTCGTGCCGGCGGTCGCGATCGCCTCCCAGACCAACGGCGGCAAGCGCGTCGCGTCGGCGCAGCCCGAGTCCGTCACGCGCCTGCGGGGCCCGCGGGCACGGCGACGCGGGGTACGGGTGAGCGGGATCTGGGGCGGCACCCTGAAGGACAACGAGGTCGGGCCGGCGATCTACGTCGACTTCCTCCCGGCCGCGCTCGCCTCCGGCGCGTACCGATCCGCGCCGGAGGCGACCGTCGTCGGCGCCGGGCTCGCCCGCATCCCCGACGCGCTGCGGCAGCTCCGAGACGGCGTCTCCGCGCGGAAGCTCGTCGTCACCGTCTGAACCCGCCCGCCTCAGTCCACGCCGAGGATCACCTTGATCGGGACGATGGCGTAGTAGGCCACGAACAGGACCGCCACCAGCCACAGCAGCGGGTGCACCTCGCGGGCGCGCCCGCGGACGGTCTTGATGACGACGTACGAGATGAAGCCGGCGCCCATTCCGTTCGTGATGGAGTACGTGAACGGCATGATGACCATGGTCAGGAAGGCCGGGATGGCGATCTCGTAGTCGGAGAAGTCGATCCGCCGGATCTGGCTCATCATCAGGAAGCCGACCACGACCAGCGCCGGGGTCGCCGCCTCGAACGGCACGATCTGCACGATCGGGGCCAGGAACATCGCCACCAGGAACAGCACCCCGGTGACCACGTTCGCCAGGCCCGTACGGGCGCCCTCGCCGACACCCGCCGCCGACTCCACGTACCCCGTCGCCGACGACACCGACCCGGCGCCGCCCGCCGCGGCCGCGATTCCGTCCACGAACAGGATGGTGCCGATGTTCGGCGGCGCGCCGCGCTCGTCCAGCAGTCCGGCCTCGCTGCCGATGCCGACGACCGTGCCCATGGCGTCGAAGAAGTCGGCCAGGACCAGGGTGAACGCGAACAGCACCGCGGCCAGCACCCCGACGCGGGCGAACGATCCGTACAGGGTGAAGTGTCCGATGAGCGACAGGTCCGGCGTACCCGCGATGTGGTGGATGCCGGGCAGCTTCGGGACGTTCAGGCTCCAGCCCTTGGGGTTGACCACCCCCGGCTTCACGACCGTCGGGCCGGCGTGGGACAGGGCCTCGACGATGATCGCCAGGATGGTCGTGCCGACGATGCCGATGAGGATGGCGCCCTTGACCCGCCGGGCGACGAGCACCGCGGTGACGAGCAGGCCGAGCACGAACACCAGCGCCGGCCAGCTCTGCAGGTTGTTCGAGATGCCGAGCTGCACCGGGACCGTCGTGCCCGCCTCGTTCGGCACGCGGCGGACGAAGCCGCCGTCCACGAAGCCGATCAGCGCGATGAACAGCCCGATGCCCACGCCGATGGCCGCCTTCAGCCCCTCCGGCACCGCACGGAAGATCGCAGTTCGGAACCCGGTGAGCACGAGGACGGCGATGACGATGCCCTCGATCACCACCAGGCCCATCGCCTCGGGCCAGGTCATCGCCGGGGCGAGCGTCGCGGCGACGAAGGCGTTCAGGCCGAGCCCGGTCGCGATCGCCAGCGGGAACCGCCCCGCCACCCCCATGATGATCGTCATCACCCCGGCCACCAGCGCGGTGGCGGCCGCGACCTTGGGGATGCCGAGGACCGCGCCGGTCTTGTCCGGCACGGTGCCGATGATCAGCGGGTTCAGCACCACGATGTAGGCCATCGTGAAGAACGTCGCCAGCCCACCGCGGATCTCGCGGCCCATCGTGGAGCCGCGTTCGGTGATCTTGAAGTATCGATCCAGGCCGTTCCGCGGCTCGGCGGCCACTGTCGTCGTCGTCACGTCCTTACCTCTCCTCGCCCAGGGGCCCCGAGTCGTAAAAATGACGTACGCAGAGTGACAGACCAGACAATGCGGACGGAAGACTTTCGCGACGTGATCTGCGGCTCTGCCCCCGCGATCGGGCTGCCGATACGCTTGATCCCATGACGCGGCAACCCGAACCGCCCCCCATGGAGACCAACGACGTCCTCGTCTCCGCCGTCGGGGCGGTGGCCTTCGCGGTGGCGTTCGTGGTCCTGCTGATCGTCCCGCTGGCCCCGGACCATCACTGGTGGCGCTGGGTCTGCCTCGTCGGCTTCCTGATGGGCGTGTTCGGCTGCTGGTACATCCCGCACCTGCAGCGCCGTCGCGCCGCGGCCGCCGAACGCCACGCCGCCAAGCGCGCCGCGGACTCCCCGCCCGAGTAACGGGGTTCGAAGCGCCTCAGTACCGGCGGCGGCTCGCCACGAACGGCTCGATCACCTCGGCGTAGTCCGCGGCTCCGCCGAGATCGGGCCCCGGCACATAGCCGCGCGGAAAGCGCGCGCGGTAGGGACTTCGCTCGTACGGCCGGCCCGCGCCCGCGAACGCCGTCCGGCGACGCCGCTCGACCGGCCCCGGGTGGACGTACACGACGCCCGCCGCGACGAGCGCCATCAGCCCGAGGACCACGATGACCAGCAGGTCCCACGGCCAGCTGACGTGCCGAACGAAGATCTCCAGCAGACTCAGGCCGGCCCACACCGGCACGATCGCGCCCCAGGCGAAGGCCATCCGGTAGACGTCCCGCCCCCAGAACGCCGTGTGGCCGATGTGCCACAGCCTGCGCGCGACCTCCTCAGGCGGCCTGAGCGCGAGCAGCCGGCCAACGCACTCCTCCTGCTTCAGCGCCTCGCTCGCGGAGGGGTAGTAGTGATACCACTGCCGCTCGACCCAGTCGGGGATCTGCTCCCAGACCGCCGCCTTCGTGGCGGGCGTCGCCTCAGCCCACATCGAGATGATCCGGTCCAGGATCTCCTGGCGGTCCTCGCCCGCCAGCAACAACCGGATGTAGCGGTCGGCGACGGTGCCGTCGTGTGGAGCGATCGCGTAGGCCTCGGCGTACTCCACGCGGTAGACGACCAGCATCTTCACGTACGCCGCCTTGACCCGAGGATCGTCCGGGGCGATCTCGAACGCCGTGGTGACGCCCTCATCGCTCTCCAGCAGAGCGTCGAGGCAGCGCCGGCGGGCCTCCTCGTCTCCGGGCAGCAGGCGGTACGCCTGGCGCAGGGCGTCCAGTCTCTCCCGGCTTCCGCGATCGTGATCGCCGCCGAGGGCTCCGGTCCGGCCGTCCGCCTGCGCCCATTCCAGCAGCGACTCGGCATAACGCCTGCGGACCTCGTCGTCCTCGGGCGCCAGTTCGAACGCCTTGCGCACTCCCTCGTCGCCCTGCTCCAGAAGCACGCGGGCGTACGAGCGGCTGATCTCGTCGTCGGCGGAGTCCATCTCGTGTGCCAGCCGCAGTGCGCGCCTGGCCTCGCTCTCCCGACCGAGGCCGTGGAGGGCGCGGCCACGCTGATGATGACTGGCGGCGTGGTGGGATTCGAGACCGATGCCCTTGTCGGCCTGGTACAGCGCCAGCTCCGCCTTGCCCTCGTCCAGGTTCCGCCTGGCCAGTTCCGCCCACCCGTCGGCGTCGGAGGGCTCGCTGAAGACCGACGGCCTCGCCGGGGCGTCCGTGGCCGTGGCGAGGACCGTGGGCGCCATCGCCAGGTGACGCAGCCTCTCCAGGAGCTCGCCCGACGTCGGCCGCCGGGCCGGCTCCTTGGCGAGCGCGGAGGTCACCACCGCCCGGAGGGCGCCCTCCAGCCCGTCGAGGTCGGCCTCTCCGCCGAGGACGCGGAATCCCACCGCCTGGGGGCCGCCGGTGCCGAAGGGCGGCCGGCCGGTCGCCGCGAAGGCCGTCACGGCGCCCCAGGCGAACACGTCGGCCGGTGCGCCGACCTCACCCGCGCGCAGCTGCTCGGGCGCCATGTAACCGGGCGTCCCCACGGCGAACTCCGACGTCACACGCTGGGTGATCTCGTCGTGCAGGGCCAGTCCGAAGTCGATGACCCGCGGCCCGTACGGGCTGAGCAGAACGTTTCCGGGCTTCAGATCCCGATGGGTGATCCCCGCCGCGTGAATGTGGCGGAGGGCGGCCGCGATGCCGATCGCCACGGTCTCCAGGTCAGACCCTCGCAGCGGACCGTCCCGGTGCACCGCCTCCTTCAGCGTGGGCCCGGAGACGAACTCGGTGACCAGATACGGCGGTTCCGCCTCGGGATCGGCGCCGATCAGCCGGGCGGTGCAGAACCGGTCGAGGCGGCGTAAGGCGGCGATCTCCCGGCGGAACCGGCTCAGGTCCGCGTCCTTGCCCCGTTCGAGCAGCTCCGGCCGGATCACCTTCACGGCGACGGGATTTCCGGCGCCGTCCTGCGCGAGGTAGACCACGCCCATCCCACCGGCGCCCAGCCGTGCCTTGACGACGTACCCGGCGATGCGCCGTGGATCGGACTCGCGCAGTTCATCGCTCATCGGCGCGAACCTCTCGCTCATCTCGGTGCCTTGGGTCGATTATCCGCGTCATGTGGGAATCTACGGCTGTCCGGATCAGCGGCGCGACGAGATCCATGAGGAGCGGGAATGGCGATCGGGCAACAGTTCGTCAAAGGCAGCCTGGGAGTGCTCGACTGCACGCGACAACTCTTCAGATCGCCCGAGGCGTCATTGAGGATCCTCGAACGCGGTGACAAGCCGCGCATCCGCGTGGGGGTCGTCGGCTACAGCGGCCAGCGGTTCGACGAGGATGCGGCACGAGAGCTCCTGAGAAAGGCCTACGCAGCCGTCAGGAAGGATTACCCGGACCAGGATCTGACGGTGGTGTCCGGGCTGACGAAATTGGGCATCCCCAAGATCGCTTATGAAGAGGCCGGGGAGCACTGGCTCGCCGAGGGGGTGGCCAGCGGGCAGGCCATCGACTTCCCGTGGTCCACCGTCGACAGGATCCGCATCGTCGGCGACAACTGGGGAGACGAGAGCGACACGTTCGTGCACGGCATCGACGTGCTCATCCGTATCGGAGGCGGGGAACAGACTCGCGCAGAGGTCCTGGCGGTCAAGCGGCTGGGCAAGCCGGTGTACGAGCACCGGCTGCCGACACTGGAGGCGTCCGCCGACTCGTGAGGTCGCCGTACCACGGCCGCGGCCGTCCCGCCGTTACAGCTCCGCTTCGGCCAGCAGGGTGGGCAGGGCGTCCGGGTCGCGCAGCGCGGCCTCGGCGAGCAGGCGGTCGCTCCAGCGGTCGCACGCCCACGCCGCGCCCCTGGCCAGGCCCGCCGGGTCGCTCGCGTGGACCGTGCCCGCGTCGTACCACCACGGCACCGCGACGCCGTCGACCACGAGCTTCTCGTGCAGCACGTACGTCTCGGGGGCCTCCGGCAGAACCGCGCGCAGGACGTCCGGCACCGGCCGCGGTGCGCCCGCCGACTCGATCGAGCCCGGCACCTCCTCGCTGCCCAGGGGCAGCTCCAGCGCGTCCGCGACCTCCACCGGCACGAACAGCAGCGGCTGCCCCGCCAGCAGCGGCAGCAGGTCGGGCCGGTCCACGACGATCGCGTCGCCGGCCGGCACCACCTCCGGCTCGCCGTCCACGAACGCGCGGACCTCCGTCGGCGCGGGCACGTCCAGGTCCGCGGCGGCCAGCGCGCGCCACAGGCCGCGCAGCCGCGCGCGCGAGACCGTACGCGCGGGGTCGGCCAGCCGGTCGAGCAGCTCGGCGGCGCCGTCCGGCTCGGCGAGCAGCGCGGAGAGCGTCGTACGGACGCCGAGCGCCCGCAGCAGCTCAGGATCCAGGCCCGGCGGCGCCAGGTCGTACAGGCCCTCCAGGTCGCCGGGCAGGCACAGCTCGCCGGGCCGCCGCCCGTCGAGGACCGGGTGCCGCCGCAGCCACCACGCGGTGTACGACGGGACCGTGGCGTTCCGCCCGTCCGCGAGGATCACGCGTACGGGCTCGGTGACGGCGGCGCGCAGCGGCGGCTCCACCAGCAGCGCGAACGCCCCCGGCCAGTCGGCCACGAACTCCAGGTCGCGCACCGCGGTGAACTCGGGCACCACGAAGCCCTCGCCGAGCTCGTCCGCCCACTCCTCCTCGGCGTCGAGGTGGTGCTCGGGCTCGATGACGTCCTCGTCGCGTACGAGCGCGAAGGTCCGCAGGACACCGGCGGCTTCGAGCGTCTCGGCGCCGTGGCGTTCGACCAGGCCGGCGTCCACGACGCCGAACGGCGCGTCGTCGGCCACCACGGCGGCCAGGGGTGCGCCGGGCAGCAGCAGCTCACCGGCCGGGTACGGCTCGCCGTCCTCGTCCGGCAGCGCCAGCTCGGCCAGCCACGGCTCCTCCCCGGGCCGCAGGCGGGCGCGGGCGACGAGCGTCAGGACGGCGGTCCAGATCGGCTCGGGGTCCTCCTCGTCGTACGAGGCGGCCACCGCCGCGCGGGTCGCGGGGTCGGTCAGGACCGCGCGCGGCCCGGCCTCCACCGCGCCGAGCCGGAGCAGCAGCGGGTGCGCGGCGTCCGGATGCACGATCCGCAGGCCGAGCGCGTCGAGCCCCCGTGGGTCCGTGACGAGCAGCCCGCGCGGGCCCCGCACCGTGCGGCCGTCGGCGAGGGGCACCGGCAGCCCGGTCAGCGCCTCGCGGTCGGCGCCTTCCAGCGCGGCGTACAGCTGCCGCCACCAGCCGGGGTCGCCGGCGGCCGACCCGGCGAGCGCGTCGACCACGTCGGCGACGCTCAGGCGCCGTACGCCGAGCGCGGCGAGGGCCGGATGCCGCGCCGGCCAGTCCGCGGGCAGCAGGTCGGGCACGACCTCGGCGAGGACGTCGGGCAGCGCCGCGGGCCCGTCCACGACGACGGTGTCCCGGCCGCGGACGAGGACGGCCTCATCCGCCGGGACGAAGGCGAGCTCCGCCGGGTCGTCGCCGAGGATCCGCCCGCCCTCGGACGGTCGTGCGGGCACGGGCAGCAGCGGGGTGTCGGGCAGGCGCGCGAGGACGGCACGGCGGAGCCGCGCGTCCAGCTCGCCCTTGGCGACCGGTCCGGGGACGAGGTCGAGCAGCCGGGGTGTCGGCGGCAGCAGCGCGGGATAGATCTCGGCCGCGCGCTCGATGAGGAAGTCGGTGAGCGGCCCGGGCGCGACGTGCCGCCGGTCCGGCGCGAGCGGGAAGGTCGCGAGCAGCAGCGCGGGCAGCCCGAGCGGCTCGTCGCTGGGAGTCGGGGCATGGATCACGGCCGGCACTGCCGGGGGAAGGTCGCCGTCGGGCACGGCCCAGCGGACCTGCCAGCCGGCCCGCTCCTCCACGGGCCGGTCGGCGAGCAGGGACGCGTCGGCGGTGCCGCGCGCCTCCGCCGTGTGCCAGGTACGCCCGTCGATGGTCACCGTGCCGGTCGTCACGCCGCGCCGCTCCTCGCCCCGGTGCCAGGCCGCGGTGAGCGTGCGGGGCTCGCCCGCGTCGACGACGATCTCGGTGAGCGCGGGCAGGGCGATCATGAGCGCGGGCCCGGCCTCGTCGAGCAGCCGCCGTACGAGGGTCTCGGCGGCGGCGTCGCGCAGCGGCAGGCGCACGGCGCTGTCGTACCCCTCGGGAAGGTCGGTGTCGTCGCCGGGCCACGGCAGGCGCAGCACCGGCACGGCGCCACCGCGCCGGTCGAGCTCGTCCGCCAGCTCGGGGACGGCCGCGACCTCGCGGCGGGTGCCGGAGGCCGACCATGCGACGGCCCGGACGGCCCCGTCGGTGCCGCGGGAGGCGATGGACGGCTCGTCGCTCACCGCGACGACGGCCGCGAAGCCGACGCCGAAGCGGCCCGCCGACCCGGTCTCGTCGCGCTTGGCCGACGCGCGCAGCGTGCTCAGCGCCTCGACGCCGGCGGCGTCGAGCGGAGCACCGGTGTTCGCGACCGTCAGCACGCCGTCGCGCAGGGTGAACCGGATCCGCCCGGGCACGCCGGCGCGCAGCGCCGCGTCGGCGGCGTTCTGGGCCAGCTCCACCACCACGCGGTCGCGGTAGCCGCCGCGGGCGTGGTCCTCCTCGGTGTTCGCGTCCTCGCGGAAGCGGGCCGGGGACGCCGACCAGGCCGCCAGGACCCGCGCCCTGATCGCGGCGGTGCCGTACGGATCCTCCATCGCGCGCCTTTCGCCGCCCGCCGCCTCCGGAAGGCGACGGGCGCAGAGACTGTCGGGGCTCCGGGGCCTCAGCTGTGGCCCAGGGCCTCTTCGTCGGTGAGCGTCGCGGAGGGCATGACGTCGTACCCCAGCTCGTCCACGATCGGCGGCGCCGACTCGGCCGCGGCCGGCATCACGACGGCCTCCGAGTGCGCGCCACAGCCGTGGTCGAGGGAGACGACCCTGCCGTCGTCGGGGGCGTACTCGTTGGCGCACACCCCGAACCCCTGCCGCAGCGAGCCCGCCAGCGGCACGAAGAAGCCACAGGTGGCGCAGTGCGCCGGGGCCGAGCGGGCCATCGGCGTCGCCGGACCGGCGTCACCGGAGTGCCAGCGGGCGGCGGCCTGGTCGCGTCCCTCGGCGGACAGCACCCGGTGGCGGCCGAGGCCGAGCTCCCAGAACAGCTCCTCGTCGGTCTCGCCCGAGCTGCCCGACGTGTCGGTGAACCCGGGCACGAGCCGCTCGTCGTCGGCCTGGGTCGGCAGCAGGTCGCCCGGACCCAGGTCGCCGGGGCGCAGCCGGTCGCTCCAGGGCACCCAGGCGGGCGAGAGCATGGCGTCGTCGCCCGGGAGCAGGACGCTCTCGCTCACCGTGACGTTCTTGGCGCGCGAGGCGCGCACGACCGAGACGGCCCAGTGCCAGCCCCGGTACGCCGGGTCCAGGCAGACGAAGTAGTGGGTGACGACCCGGTCGCCTTCGGGTAGCAGACCAAGGTGATCACCGACGTACTCCGGGGCCGAGGTGTCTTCGGCGGCGGCACGCGCCAGGTCGACGGCTGCTGCCGCGGCCGCGTCGACCGCGGGTGTACGGCTCCGCCTCGCGGCGGCCGGGCTGCTGGAACGCACTGGACTCACATAAACGATTGTCGCCCATACAGGGGCATGGGTTTGCCCCGAAGAGGCAGACTTACGTCATGAGTTTGCGGTCACGGGCGGGAGACGCCGGACGGGCGGTGCGCACGATGACCCGGAGCATCGGGCGCACGACACGCCGCGCCACCCACGCCGGCGGCGCCGGCCGGACGGGTCTGGGCAACCTGATCGAGCTGGGCGCGGTCAACAGCGCCGGAGACGCGCTGATCGCGGTGGCCCTCGCGGGGACCATGTTCTTCAACCTCGACGTCAAGCAGGCGCAGGGACAGGTGGCGCTGTATCTGCTGGTCACGATGGCCCCGTTCGCGCTGGTGGCGCCGCTCATCGGACCCGCGCTCGATCACATGCGCCACGCGCGGCGCATCGCCATCGCCGGCACCATGCTCGCCCGCGGCCTGCTGTGCTGGGGCATGGCCGGCGCCGTCCTGCACAAGGACCCGCTGACCCTGCTGCCCGCCGCGTTCGGCGCGCTGGTGCTGTCCAAGGCCTTCGGGGTCTCCCGGAGCGCCGTGACGCCGCGCGTGCTGCCGGAAGATCTCAGTCTCGTAACGGCCAACGCCCGCGCGTCCTTCTGCGGCCTCGTCGCCGCGTCGATCGCCGCGCCGCTCGGCGCCGGGCTGGTCGCGGTCACCAACGCGGGCTGGGCGCTGCGCATCGCGACGGTCGTGTTCCTCGCCGGCGCGGTCCTCGGCATCCGGCTGCCCGCGCACGTCGACACCCCCGAGGCCGAGCCCGGCCCCGGCCAGGAGCCCGACCGGGACGACGCGCCCCCGCCGGCGCGTACGGACACATCCGGCCGCTGGCGGACGCTGCTGCGCGTCGGCCCGGTCGTCGGCGAGGCGATCCGCGCCAACGCCGCGCTGCGGGCGCTGTCGGGCTTCCTGATCCTCTACCTGGCGTTCCTGCTGCGCACCAAGGAGTTCGTCCACCCGGTCTCGCCGAACATCGCGCTCGGCATGCTGGCCGCCGCGGCCGGAGCCGGCGGGCTCGTCGGCACGGCCATGGGCGCGCTGCTCAAGGCGCGCGCACCGGTGGGCATCGTGCTCAGCACGCTCGCGTTCGCGACGGCGACGGCCGCCGTGTGCGCGGTGTTCTTCGGCCTCGTGGCGGCGCTCGCGGTCGCGTTCGTGGGCGCGCTCGGCCAGTCGCTCGGCAAGCTCAGCCTCGACGCGATCGTGCAGCGCGAGATCGGCGAGGAGGTCCGTTCCTCCACGTTCGCCGTGTCGGAGACGATCCACCAGCTCGTCTGGGTGCTCGGCGGGCTGGCCGGCCTCGGCATGTCGATCATCGCCTCGAACGGCCACATCGCCCTGGCGATCGTCGCCGCCGCCCTGGCCGCCACGCTGGTCATGCTCGTCTACCGGCGGGCGGCCCGCCGCGCCGCACGCCGCCGCGGCCGTACGGAGGGCGAGCCGACCGTGGCCGACACCGCGGCCTGAGCCGGGCCCGCCTACTGCTGGTCGAAGTCGTCGGCGACCGCGCGCAGCACCTCGCCGATCTTCTTGGCCATCTTGCCGTCCGGGTGCTTGCCCCGGCGGTAGGTGGTGGAGACGCCCTCGAGCAGCTTGATGAGGTCCTCGACGAGGATCACCATCTCGTCGGGCTTCTTGCGCTTGGACTTGACGACCGAGGGCGGCGCGTCGATGGTGCGTACGCTCAGCGCCTGCTGACCCTTGCGGCCCTCGACGACCCCGAACTCCACGCGCTGACCGGGTTTGAGCGAGTCGACCCCCGCGGGCAGCGCGGAGGAATGCACGAAGACCTCACCGCCGTCGTCGCGAGTGAGAAAGCCGAACCCCTTGTCGGCGTTGTACCACTTGACCTTGCCACTGGGCACAGGTGACCTCGTTGCTAGCTCTTGTCCGGACAGGCCATATCAAGGTTATTGCCTCGACGAGGGGCCTGGGTTGATCAGTTCGGTCAAAGTCTCCGGGAAAACCCGCAAATCGGGCAACACGATATCGGCTCCGTACGCCAGAAGCGCCTCCGCGTCGTACGGTCCGGTGGCGACGGCCACACTGCGCGCCCCGGCCGCCCGCGCGGCGTCGACGTCGCCGACGTGGTCGCCCACATACACGGTCGCGCCGAAACGGCTCAGTGCCGTCCCCTTGGCGGTACTGAACAGTGCCCCCGCCACCTCGTCCACGTTCAGCCCGAGGGCCCGTACGGTCGCCTCGGCGTGCACCTGGCTCTTGGCGGTGACCACGATGACGCGTCCGCCCCGCGCCTTGACCGCCTCGACGGCCTCCGCGGCGCCGGGCATGGTCACCGTCGCGGGCACCGCGATGTCGCCGTAGAAGCCTCGGTAGATCGCGGCCATCTCGGTCACGCGCTCGGCGGGGAACCAGTTCGCCAGCTCGGTCTCCAGCGGCGGTCCGAGCCGGGAGACGACGGCGGCGGTGTCGATGGGCACGCCGGTCCGCTCGGAGAGCGCGACGAAGGTCGCGGCGATACCCTTCCGCGTGTCGGCGAGAGTCAGGTCGAGGTCGAAGCCCACGGAGATCACAGGCCCCAGGGTACGTACGGCCTCGGGGACCGCGTGCCCGCGCCCTCCCGGCAGTGGCGATGCGACGGGATCCGAGTGGGAGGGCGCGGAGTCTGCGCGAAATCTGGATCTATGGATTTCGTCACCGGCGGAACTCGCATTAGAACGAGCCCGAAACAACGGTTAACGCGATGCGGATATACCCAGTGCCGATCGTCCAAACCACGTCACCGACAGATCGCTCCCCCGAGTAGGAAATGCATATGGCGAAAAGGCGGGAAGAGTCAGAAAAGACGACTAAGACCGAAGCGGAGGAGCCCGGCGCGTCCGGGAAGCCGGATCCTGCGGCCCCGACGGACGCCGCGACCGCCACGCGCCGGGAGCCTGGGCACCGCGCCCGGGACGCCGAATCCCTGCGTACGGGCGTGCGCCGCGTGTCCGGCAGGGCGGCCGACCTCGTCCGGATCCTGGCGATGATCATTTGCGTGCTTCTCGCCCTGCACATCGCGTTCGTGGTGTTCTCCGCGAATCGCGACAACTCGATCGTCCGAACGGTGAACGACTGGGCGGACTGGTTCGCGTGGCGATTCCGCGACATGTTCGTGCCCAAGGACGAACGTGTGGGCGTCCTCGTCAACTACGGAATCGCCGCCGTGGTGTACCTCATCGCGGGCCGCGTGGCGGCGGCCCTCATCCGCCGCATCCGCTGAGAGGCCGGTCGCGCGTCAGGGCCGCCATCGTGCGGCGAAGGCGCGAGACGGGTTCTCGACGAAGATCGCGGTTGCCAGCGCGGCGCCGAGTTCCCGTTCGATCCGCGGGCGCAGGCCGCCGAGCAGGAACGGCATGCCGGGGCCGTCGGCGGTGGACCGGGCCGCCGGGGTGACCGTGTCGGCGCCGAGCAGGATCCGGTGGGCGTGGCCGGCGTCGGCCAGGGCCGCGATGCTCTCCAGCAGGCGCCAGTCGGTGGCGTGGTGCACGCGGGACGGGCCGTCGAACGCCAGGAACGCGCCCGCCTCGCCGGCCGCGCGGTGGATCCCCGGGTCCGGAAACCGGTGCAGGTGCCCGAGGATCACACGGTGCGGAGGGACCCCGTGCCTCCCGCACAGCAGGTCGAGTACGTCCATGGCGGCGGTTCCGCCCTCCAGGTGGACGCCGATGGGCGCGTCGGTGGCGTGGTGCGCCTCGGCGGCGGCGGCCATGACGTGCCGGGCGTGGTCGTCGAGGCGGTGGTAGGCGCCCGCGACCTTGATCAGTCCGGCCTTCACCGGAGCGCCGGTCAGCTCGTGGACGAACAGTCCGGCCAGGTCGTCGGGGACGCCGGCCGGCGCATCGGGACCGTAGTGCCTGGCCTGGTGCATTCCGGTGGCGCCGGTGACGTGGACCCCGGACCGCCGGGACAGGCCGGGCAGTTCCTCGGTTCGCGGGCCCATCCCCCACGGCGTCCACTGCACCACGGCACGCCCGCCGAGCGCGGCGAAGGCGTTCAGTTCGGCGAGCGCCGCGTCGGCGTCGTCCAGTTCCTGTCCGGGCAGCGCCGCTGAGCCGATGAACAGATGGTCGTGGGCGTCGCAGACGCCGAGTTCGCCGGGCGCGATGTCCCCCAGCACCGTCCTGACCAGTTCGCTCATGGCCCGACCTCCGCGAGCGTGGTCGCGGCGACCCGGAGCCCGGCCAGCGCCTTGGGCACGCCGACGTACGGCGCGAGGTGCACGAAGACCTCGATCACCTCCTCGCGCGTCATCCCGATCCGCAGCGAGGTCCGGACGTGGCCGGCCAGCTGCGGATCGACGCCGCCGACCGCGACGAGAGCCGCCAGGTTGGCGACCTGCCGGTCGCGCAGCGACAGCCCCTCGCGCAGGTACGTGCCGCCGAACAGGGCGGTGACGATCCAGTCCGTGAACCCGGGCGCGGTCTCCTCGATGCCGCGCAACCCCTCCCTGGTGGCCTCGTCCTGGAGCACCTCCAGCAGGCGGTACCCCTCGTCCCGATCCAGCCGCGCCGCATTGATCACCATGTCCGCCCTTCGTTTGTGTAACGCCTCAGCCGTTACGTCGTCACCATAACAGCCGTAACGGATAAGGCGTTACAGTGGCCGCATGGCCAGAGAGGACAAGCTCGCCTTCCGCTTCGACTGCGGCGCCACCTGGCTGAACCTGCTCGCCACCACGGGTCGCAGGTTCAGCGCGCAGCCGGTCGAACGGCTCCCCACTCCCGACCGGCTCGCCGAGTGGCTGGAACACTGCGAGCTGTCCCCGGTCCGGCGGCCCGACCAGGGCGACCTGGACCGGGCCCGGGAACTGCGGGAGACCCTGCGCACGCTGGCGCTGGCCACCGTCGACCGGGTGCCGCCGCCCGCGGACGCCGTCGCGGACCTGGCCGCGTTCCTCGCCGAGCATGACGATCCGGTCCGGCTGACCACGGATGACCGGCTGCGCCGCGAACCCCCGGCGACGGCGGCGCAGGCCCTCGCCCGGATCGCCCGTCAGGCGGTGGACCAGCTCACCGGCGCGGACCGGCTGGCGCTGAAGAGCTGCCCGGAACACGACTGCCGGGGCGTCTTCCTCGACCCGCCGGGACGCCGGCGCTGGTGCCCGTCACCGGCGTGCGCGAGCCGGGGCCGGGTCCGCGCGCTCCGCGCCCGCCGCGCCGCCGGCGGCACCCCGGCCCGCCCCGGCTCGAAGACCACCACAGACGTCACCGCCGAGCACGACCCGCCGGCCGGCCGCCGTCACTGACCCGGCGGCCGCCGAACCGCTCGGCCGGTATTCGTGATCAGGCGAATTTCCTGGCTTCCAGATCCTTCAGACCCAGTTCCTCGATCGACGTCTCGCGCATCTTGTATTTCTGGATCTTTCCGGTGACCGTCATCGGGAAGTCGTCGGCGAAGCGGACGTACCGGGGGATCTTGTGGTGGGCCAGCTTTCCCCGGCAGAAGTCCCGTACGTCCTCCGCGGTCAGCGTCGAGCCCGGCCGCTTCTTCACCCAGGCGCACAGCTCCTCGCCGTACCTGACGTCCGGAACGCCGATGACCTGGACGTCCTCGATGTCCGGATGGCCGTACAGGAACTCCTCGATCTCGCGCGGGTACAGGTTCTCCCCGCCGCGGATCACCATGTCCTTGATCCGGCCGACGATGTTGACGTAGCCGGCCTCGTCCATGGTCGCGAGGTCGCCGGTGTGCATCCAGCGGGCGGCGTCGATGACCTCGGCGGTCCGCTCGGGGTCCGCCCAGTACCCCAGCATCACGGAGTACCCGCGGGTGCACAGCTCTCCCGGTGCCCCGCGCGGCACGGTCAGGCCCGTCGCCGGGTCGACGATCTTCACCTCGATGTGCGGGTGCACGCGGCCGACGGTGGAGACCCGGCGCTCCAGCTCCTCGTCGTACCGGGTCTGGGCGGAGACCGGTGACGTCTCGGTCATGCCGTAGCAGATCGTCACCTCCCGCATGTGCATCTCGGCGACGACGCGCCTCATCACCTCCACCGGGCAGGGAGAGCCCGCCATGATGCCGGTGCGCAGCGACGTGAGGTCGTAGGAGGAGAACTCCGGCAGCGCCAGCTCGGCGATGAACATCGTCGGCACCCCGTACAGCGAGGTGCAGCGCTCGGCCTGCACGGCGTCGAGCGTCGCCTTCGGGTCGAAGACCGGCGCCGGGATGACGATGCACGCGCCGTGCGTGGTGATCGCCAGGTTGCCGAGGACCATGCCGAAGCAGTGGTAGAAGGGCACCGGGACGCAGACCCGGTCGATCTCCGTGTAGCGGCACAGCTCGCCGATGAAGAAGCCGTTGTTGAGGATGTTGTGGTGCGACAGCGTCGCGCCCTTGGGGAAGCCCGTGGTGCCCGAGGTGTACTGGATGTTGATGGGATCGTCGGGCGACAGGCCCGCCATCCGGGCGTCGAGCCGCTCGGGGTCCAGCGCGGCGCCCGCGGTCGACAGCGCCTCCCACTCCTCGGTGCCGAGGTAGATCACCCGCTCCAGCGACGGCAGGCCGGAGCGCACCTCCTCGACCATTCCCCGATAGTCGCTCGTCTTGTACGAAACGGCGCTGACCAACAGCTTCACGCCCGACTGCCGGAGCGCGTAGGTCAGCTCGTGCGTGCGGTACGCCGGGTTGACGTTGACCAGGATGGCGCCGATCTCCGCGGTGGCGTACTGCAGCAGCACCCACTCCGGATTGTTCGGCGACCAGATGCCGACGCGGTCTCCCTTCTCGATCCCGGCGGCGATCAGGCCGCGGGCGAGGGTGGCGACCTCCTCGTCGAACTCCTCGTACGTCCAGCGCCGGCCGCTCGGCACGTCGACGAGCGCCTCGCGGTGGGGAATGACGGACGCGACGCGCCGTAGGTTCTGCCCGATGGTCTCTCCGAGCAGTGGAAGGTCGGAGGTTCCGTGGCTGTATGAGGGACGGGACATGGACCCACCTCCTCGTGTATTTCACCGCATCTGCCCGCTTGCCACCAGAGCGTCGTACGGCTTCTCCGATGTCAGTGAGCGCTTTCATGGCCTACGCTTTTCGGGGAGGAGCACACATGCAGAGATCCACGCGCGAGCGGATCGTTTCCGAGGCGCTCCGGCTGTTCGCCGAACGCGGTTACGCCGCGACGTCCGTGGCCGAGATCGAGGCGGCGTCGGGCCTGTCCCCGGGCGCCGGTGGTCTCTACCGCCACTTCCGCTCCAAGGAGGAGGTCCTCGCGGCGGCGGTGCGCGAGCACATCACCCGCACCTCCAAGCAGGTCTCCGCGACCTTCCAGCACGCCGACGACGTACGGGCCCGGCCGCTGATCGACCGGCTGCGGCTGGCCGCGACCCTCGGCATGGGCAAGATGCGCGAGGAGGCCGACCTCATCCGGGTGCTCTTCCGCGACCTCGACAAGTTCCCCAACCTCATCGCCGAGATGAGGGAGGGCATCGTCAACCCGCTCTACGACATGATCGGCAAGTGGCTGGCCGGCCAGCCGGAGATGGCCGGCGTCGAGGCCGACTGGGACGCGATCGGCCTGGCCCTCGGCGGCTCCATCGTCAACTACTGGCTCGCCAGCGACGCCCTGCACGAACCTCCCCAGCGCGTCGACGAAGAACGCTTCATCAACGGCTGGGCCACCCTCGCCCTCGGCCTCGCCGGCCAGCCCGCCCAGGCCGTCTGACCGCCGCGCGAGAAACGACGCTACGGCTCGCGTGGGTCCGGACCCGGATTACCGTTGTGGGGTGAGCACGGAGACCTACGCGGACTGGCTGCGGGCGCGCGACGACGACGAGTTGCGCGCGCTGTTCGCGTGCCGTCCCGAGCTGATCACTCCGGTGCCCTCGGACATCACGGCGCTGTCCTCCCGCGCCTCGGCCCCTTCCGCCCTGTCCCGTGCCCTCGACCGCCTCGACCGGCTGGCGCTGAGCGTGTTCGAGGCGCTGCTCGTGCTGCCCTCCCCCACGACCTACGAGGACCTGGCCGCCGCCGTCGGCGCGGACGTGCGCGGCGCGCTCGGCCGGTTGCGTTCGCTCGCCCTCGTGTGGGGCGACGACGACGAGCTGCGGGTCGCGCCCGGCGCCCGTGGCGCGGTGCCGCACCCGGCCGGCCTCGGCCCGCCCGCCAAAGAGGCCTTCGCGTCCTACCCGTCCGACCGCATGACCGCGCTGCTGGACGACCTCGGCCTCGGCTCGGTGCAGGCGATCTGCGAGCGGATCGGCCCCCTGGTCGCGGACGCCGGCCCCGAGGCGCGCGCCGCGCTCGACCGGCTCGCCTGGGGGCCGCCGATCGGCAAGGTCGAGGGTGCCCGCCGCCCCGTCACGCTCGCCAGCGCGAACTCCCCGATCGAGCGGCTTCTCGCCCGCGGGCTGCTCGCCGCCACCGACGACCGTACGGTGACGCTCCCCCGCGAGGTGGGCCTCTTCCTCCGTGGCGGCCGGGTCTTCCGCGACCTGGAGACCGCCCCGCCGCCGCTCGGCGGCACCGTGCGCGAGCGGAAGCTGGTGGACAGCACCGCGGGCGGCCAGGCCTTCACCACCGTCCGCACCATCGAGGACCTGCTCGAACGCTGGGGCGTCGACCCGCCGGGCGTGCTGCGCAGCGGCGGGCTCGGCATCCGCGACCTGCGGGCCACGGCCACGCACCTGGACCTGCCCGAGTGGACGACGGCGCTGCTGGTCGAGGTCGCGTACGCCGCCGGCCTGCTGGCGCGCAGCGGCGACTATGACGGTTCCGGCATGGGCGGCCGCGGCGGAGACGCCGTGTGGCTGCCCACCCCGGCGTACGACCTGTGGCGGCTGCACGACACCGAGCGCCGCTGGGTCACGGTCGCGGGCGCCTGGCTGCGCATGGACCGCGTTCCCGGCCTCGCGGGCGAGCGCGACGAACGCGACCGCCTGATCAACGCGCTGTCCGACGAGGCGATCCGGGCCAGCGCGCCGCAGGTGCGGCGCGCGACGCTCGAGGCGCTCGCCGACGCCCCGGCCGGCACCGCGCCGGCCACCGAGGGCGTCTACGCCAACCTCGCCTGGCACCAGCCGCGCCGCGGCGGCGTGCTGCGCGAGCGGCTCGTCGGATGGACGCTCCGCGAGGCGGAGGCGCTGGGAGTGACGGGGTTCCGGGCACTGGCCCAGCACACGCGGGTGCTGCTCGCTGGCGGCGACGCCGAGGCGGCCCTGCGCGCGGTCCTGCCCACGCCCGTCGACCACGTGATGATCCAGGCCGACCTGACCGCCGTCGCCCCCGGGCCGCTGGTGGCCGACCTCGCCCGTGAGCTGGCGCTCGCCGCCGACGTCGAGTCGACCGGCGGAGCCACCGTCTACCGCTTCACGCCCGAGTCCGTACGCCGCGCGCTCGACGCCGGGCGCGGCGCTTCGGAGCTGATCGAGCTGCTCACGCGGCACTCGACGACCGCCCTGCCGCAGCCGCTGAGCTACCTGATCGAGGACGTCGCCCGCCGGCACGGGCGGCTGCGCGTCGGCATCGCGTCGGCCTACGTCCGCAGCGACGACCCTGCCGTACTGGAGGAGATCATGGCCGACCGGCGCGCCGAACAGCTGCGGCTGCACCGGCTGGCCCCGACCGTGCTCGCCTCCCGCGTTCCCCGCTCCGAGCTCCTCGACGGGCTCCGCGTCCTCGGGTACGCCCCGGTGGCCGAGTCGCCCGAGGGCTCCGTCGTGATCACCCGGCTCGACTCCCAGCGCGCCGACACCGCCGGGCACGGCGCGTACGAACCGGCGCACCAGTCCGTCTTCGGCTCCGGTCCCGACGGCTCGGTGATCACCGCGGCGGTGCGCGCGCTGCGGGCGGGCGACGAGGCCGCCCGCGTCGCGGCCCCGAACGGCTCGCCGCCCCGCTCACCGGCGGCGGCGATGGTCCAGCGCCTGCGCGAGGCGACCGACCGCGGCGGGCGCGTGTGGAT
Organism: Actinoallomurus sp. CA-142502; assembly: GCF_050936355.1. Taxonomy (NCBI): domain Bacteria; kingdom Bacillati; phylum Actinomycetota; class Actinomycetes; order Streptosporangiales; family Thermomonosporaceae; genus Actinoallomurus; species Actinoallomurus sp. CA-142502. The sequence goes on along the minus strand of NZ_JBNJMY010000001.1, from coordinate 2,147,154 downwards.
CGGCTACCTCGACCAGCAGGGCCAGGCGTCCAGCCGCATCATCGAACCCGCGCGCATCGAGGGCGGCTTCCTCACCGCGTACGACGCGACCCGCGCCGCCGTGCACCGGTTCGCGCTCCACCGCATCACCGGAGTCGCCGACGTGGACGGCGCCGGCTGACCGCTCCGGAGAACCGGACACGGTTCTCGTGCGTCCTACCGATGGGCTGATATGGGCCGATATCCAGGAGAGTCACCATGACGTGGCAGGACCCCCAGGGGCAGCCGGACTGGCGCGACGCGTACGGGCAGAACGCGTACGGCCAGCAGGGCTACGGACAGGACCCGTACGGTCAGCAGCCCTACGGACAGGATCCGTACGGCAACGGCTGGTACGGCCAGCCCCAGTACGACCCGCACGGATACGGTCCGTACGGTCCGGGCACCGCTCAGCGGAGCAACGGCTCGGCCGTCGCCGCGCTGGTGGTCAGCATCATCGAGGGCTTCCTCTGCTGCGGCGGCGTGCTGTGGATCCCCGCCGTGATCATGGCGGCGATCGCGATGAGCAAGAAGGACTCCGACCCGGCGGCCGCCCGCAAGCTGACCATCGCCGCCTGGGTCTGCTGCGCGGTCAACGTCCTCCTGTGCATCGGGCTCCTCATCGCCCTCTTCGCGATCGGGGAGTTCTCCAATAACTCCACCACCACTCCCTGACGAATCCGCGCGGGAAGCAGCGAGGGGGCTCCGGCTGTTGGAGACTGTGACCCCTGGCTCCCGAAAGGCATCCCGTGACCGACGGCCCGCTCATCGTCCAGTCCGACAAGACACTGCTGCTCGAGGTCGACCACGACGCGGCGGCCGAGTGCCGTAAGGCGATCGCCCCGTTCGCCGAGCTCGAACGCGCGCCCGAGCACGTCCACACCTACCGGATCACGCCGCTGGCGCTGTGGAACGCTCGTGCCGCCGGACACGACGCCGAGCAGGTGATCGACGCGCTGATCAGCTTCGCGCGCTACCCGGTCCCGCACGCCCTTCTCGTGGACATCGCCGACACGATGGGCCGGTACGGCCGGCTGCGGCTGGAGAAGCACCCGACGTACGGGCTGGTCCTCTCCTCCTCCGACCGGGCGGTGCTGGAGGAGGTGCTCCGCGCCAAGAAGCTCCAGGCGATGTTCGGCCCGCGCGTGGACGACGACAGCGTGGCGGTGCACCCGAGCGAGCGCGGCACGCTCAAGCAGGCGCTGCTGAAGCTCGGCTGGCCGGCCGAGGACCTCGCCGGCTACGTCGACGGCGAGGCGCACCCGATCTCCCTGGTCGAGGACGGCTGGGGCCTGCGCGGCTACCAGCGCGAGGCGGCCGACTCGTTCTGGCACGGCGGCTCGGGAGTGGTCGTCCTGCCCTGTGGCGCCGGCAAGACGATCGTCGGCGCGGCCGCGATGGCGCACGCGTCGGCGACCACGCTGATCCTCGTCACCAACACCGTCTCGGCGCACCAGTGGAAGCAGGAGCTGCTGCGCCGCACCTCGCTGACCGAGGAGGAGATCGGCGAGTACACCGGCACCAAGAAGCAGATCCGGCCCGTCACCATCGCGACGTACCAGGTCATGACGACCCGGCGGAAGGGCGTCTACACGCACCTGGAGCTGTTCGACGCCCGCGACTGGGGCCTGGTCCTGTACGACGAGGTCCACCTGCTGCCGGCACCGATCTTCCGGATGACCGCCGACCTGCAGACCCGCCGCCGGCTGGGCCTGACCGCCACGCTCGTGCGCGAGGACGGCCGCGAGGGCGATGTGTTCTCCCTCATCGGCCCCAAGCGGTACGACGCTCCGTGGAAGGAGATGGAGGCGCAGGGCTGGATCGCCCCGGCGGACTGCGTCGAGGTGCGCGTGACCCTGACCGAGTCCGAGCGGCTCGCGTACGCCACGGCCGAACAGGAGGACCGCTACCGCTTCTGCGCGACGACGCCGACCAAGTCGTCGGTCGTGCAGGCCCTGGTCGACCGCCACCGGGGCGAGCAGACCCTGGTCATCGGCCAGTACATCGACCAGCTCGACGAGCTCGGCGAACGCCTGGACGCCCCGGTGATCAAGGGCGAGACGAAGATCAAGGAGCGCGAGCGGCTGTTCGACGCCTTCCGGTCCGGCGAGATCTCGGTGCTGATCGTCTCGAAGGTGGCCAACTTCTCCATCGACCTGCCCGAGGCGGCCGTCGCCGTCCAGGTGTCGGGGACGTTCGGGTCACGCCAGGAGGAGGCCCAGCGCCTCGGCCGGGTGCTGCGCCCGAAGTCGTCCGGCAAGGGCGCGCGCTTCTACTCCGTGGTCGCCCGCGACACCCTCGACCAGGACTACGCCGCCCACCGGCAGCGCTTCCTCGCCGAGCAGGGCTACGCCTACCGCATCGTCGACGCCGACGCCGTCCTCGCCGACGAGGAGATCTGACTCCGCGGTGCGCGCCCGGCTCAGCGCGGGGACGCCGACGGTACGGGCGGCATCGCCGAGCGTGGCGGTGACGGGTTCACCGACCGCGGGGTCGGCCGCGGGGTCGGTGTCCGATCCGCCGGGCTGCGCGCCTGCGGCGGCCGCACGCCGGTCGGCGTCGGCCGTGGCGTGACCGGCACGCCGCCGCTCGGCGACGCCGGCGGAGCCGACCTGACCGGTGAGACCGGCGGCGGCACCGATGCCGGACGCCGGTCCGGCCACAGCAGCCACCCCGTCAGCACGGCCAGCGCCACCGCCGCCGCGGCCACGAGCGGTCCCCACCGGGCCGGGAACGCCCACCCCGTACGCGCGGCGCCGCGACAGCGGTCGATCAGCCCGGCGTCCGGTTCGATGTCCTCGGCGGCGCGCCGATAGTGCTCGGTGAGCAGGTCCTCGAGGTCGTCACGCATGCCGCGAGCCCTCCTCCGCCAGTTCGCGCCTCAGCGCGAGCATCGCCCGTGCCGTGTGGCTCTTGACCGTTCCTCGTGAGACGCCGAGGGCTTCGGCGATCTCGTGTTCGTTCAGCCCGCACCAGTAGCGCAGCACCATCACGGCCCGCTGCTTGACGGGCAGCCGTACCAGGACGTCGTCCAGCGTCGTTCCCCCGTCGTCGTACGCCCGCCGCGCGTCCGCGAGCCGGTCCACGTCCTCCGCGCCGCCCACCGGCACGTCGGACCGTCTCTTGCGGCGCTTGCGGTCGTCGATGGCGAGGTTGACCAGCACGGTCCGCGCGTACGCCTCCGGCCGGCCGCCGCGCCGGACCCGCGTCCAGCGGCGGGCGACCCGCTCGTACGTCGTCTGCAGGAGGTCCTCGGCCAGATGGCGGTCGTAGACCAGGAAGACCGCGGTGCGCAGCAGCCGGCCCGCGGAGGCGGCCACGAACTCGTCGAAGGTGAGCTCGCCGCCGTCGCCTCCGCGGGCGTCGTCATCGTTCAGGCTCGACAGCGTGCCACCTAGCCCAGTCCGGGACGCGTCGGCACGGCGCACGGGGTCGGCACCGGACGCGGCGTCGGGCGGGTGGCGCGGGTCGGCGTGGGCACCGGCGTGCACGGCCGGGGCTCCGGCGTACGGCTGGCAGGAGCGCTCGGCACGGGTGTGGGCGGGCGGCTGTCCGGAGTGCTCGGTACGGGAGTGGGCGGACGGCTACCGGGAGCGGTCGGCGTGGGAACGGGAGTGCGGATGTCGGAAGGCACGGGAGCCGGCGGGCGCGACTCGGTGCGCCGGGGCCTCGCCGCCGGCGCGTCGTCGGCCACCCGGGTGATCGACGGCCCGTGGTGGGCGCTCGCGGCGATGGCGGTGCCGCCCGCCCACACTCCCGCGATGACGGCGGCGGCCGCTCCGGCTCTCACCAGCACTCTCGTCGCCCGGCGGCGTCTGCGGTCGGTCATCAAAGGTCCCCTCTCGTTGTCCCTACACCCCCATGAACCCCTTTCGCCCGCCGATCGGTTGTCATGGTCCTTCGGATTTCCGCCGGAAACTAGGCGGGCAGGGGGTCCTGGCCGAGCATGCGGTGACCGTTGGCCGCGGAGGTACGCACCGCGGCGAAGCCGTAGGCGATCATTTCCGCCTCGTACGCGGCCAGCGCCGGGATGAGCGGTTCGCCGTGGGCGATCCGGCCGAGCGCGGTGGCGAGGCCGGCGGCGTCGCGCAGGGCGGTGTTGGCGCCGACGCCCGCGGCCGGGCTCATCACGTGGATCGCGTCCCCGAGCAGCGTGACATTGGTCGTGGGCCACGGGTCGATCGGCACGCTGGTGCGCAGCGTCAGCGGGAAGACCGTGCCGGATCGCCAGTGCTCGATGATCCGGCGGACCCGGGGATGCCAGCCTTCGATCATTCGCAGGGTCATCGCCCGCAGCCGTTCGCCGGACATGGCGTGCAGTTCCTCGTCCGTACACGGCAGGAACTCGGGGCGCGAACCGAACGAGCACGTCATGTAGTCGGTGGTGTCGGTCAGCCGTACGCCGGGGGCCAGACGGGTGACGGCCCGCGTCACCGGTTCGGGGTACTCCACCGGCGCGACGCCGACATAGTTCTTGTTCGGCCCGACGATCGGGGTGAACACGGCGTGCATCTCCGGGAGGAACAGGTGCCGGGTCCGCTCGTCCAGCGGCACCTTGCCGTAGAACTGGCGTAGCCCGGTGTCCACCACGCGGGCATGCGGCAGGTACTGGCGGCGCACGGCGGAGTTCACGCCGTCGGCGGCCACGAGGACGTCCCCGGTCACCCGGGTGCCGTCGGCGAAGTGCGCGGTGACGCGGCCGTCGGCCGCCGTGGTGTGGCGGGTCAGCCGCCTGCCGAAGACGACGGCGTCCCGCACGCCGCTGAGCAGGATCTGCCGTAACGTCAGCCGGTTGACCGCCAGGTGCACGCCGTCGTCGGCGGGTTCGAGCACGGTCAGCCTGGTGAGCTGGTCGTCGAACACCGGTGTGCGCGTCCGCGGCACACCGGCGGTGGCGCGGAACAGCCGGTACAGGTCGGCGGGCAGGACCCGGGCCAGCGCCTGGTCACCGTGCTCGTCGACGTGGATGCGGTAGCCCTGGGGACGCGAGGTCAGGGACTGGTCGCTCTCGTAGACGGTGAAGCCGATCCTCCGTCGCCGGAGCACAGAGGATGACGGCCGCGACTGGATGGAGCGACTGGTCGCCATCGGGCTCGAACTGCGCCAGGTCCTCCTGGCGCATCCCTCGGTGGTCAGGCTGCTGCCCGGGCGGATACCGTTCGGCCCGAACGGGCTGCGGCTGGCCGACCACGTCATCGGCGTCCTGCGCCGGGCCGGCTTCGACGACCGCCTCTCCGGCTACGGCTACCTGCTCCTGATGTTCTACGTCGTCGGTTTCGCCGGCCAGGAGGTGGCCTTCGGCAAGGGCGCCGCCAACCAGGCACGCCTGACCCAGGTCAACGAGTTCCTCCGCGGCCTGCCCGCCGACCGCTACCCCGACCTGGTGGCCGTGGCCGACGACCTCACCGGCCGCCCGGGGCTCACGCACCGGTTCGAACTCGGCCTCGTCGGGATCTGCAAGGAACTGGCCGTCCAGGCGGGCCGCACCGAGTCGCCTTGACATGCAACCTTCCAGTTGCCTAAATTTCACCGCAACCGAAAGGTTGCCTTTGTTCGAGGGATGGGAATGGACGCGGTCTTCAAGGCGCTCGCCGACGCCACACGCCGGCGGCTGCTCGACAGCCTCAACACGCGGGGCGGGCAGAGCCTGCGGGAGTTGTGCGCCGAGTCCGGCATGACCCGGCAGGCCGTCGCCAAGCACCTCGCCGTGCTGGAGGCCGCCGGCCTCGTGACGACCGCCTGGCACGGCCGGGAGAAGCTGCACCACCTCAACGCCGCGCCCATCAACGAGATCACCGAACGCTGGATCAGCCGGTACGACCGCGAGCGGGTGCGCGCGCTCGCCGACCTGAAGACCTCACTGGAGGACCGCCTGATGAGCAGGCCCGAGTTCGTCTACGTCACCTACATCCGGACCACGCCCGAACAGCTCTGGCAGGCGCTCACCGACCCGGTGTTCACCAAGCGCTACTGGGGCGTCGAGTTCGGTACGGACTGGTCGGCGGGCGCGCCGATGACCTGGCGCGAGGGCGGGTTCGAGACGGCCGATCCGGAGCAGCTGGTGCTGGTCAGCGAGCCGTACCGGCGGCTGTCCTACACCTGGCACACCTTCACGCCCGAGTGGGCGGAGTACGCCGGCAAGTCCGCGGACGCCCTGGCCGCACTGGCCGCCGAACCCCGGTCGAAGGTCACGTTCGAGCTGGAGCCGACCGGGGCGACGGTGAAGCTCACCGTGATCCATGACGGCTTCGATCCCGACAGCGCCGTACTCCCGGACGTGAGCAACGGCTGGCCGCACGTCATCGCCAGCCTCAAGTCGCTCCTGGAGTCCGGCGAGCCGCTGTGAGAAAGCGGCCCCCGGACAGGACCCCTCAGATGCCCAGGAAGCCGCCCATCCCGCGGTTGGAGGACCGGGTGGTGTCGTAGGCGAGCGGGCAGGCCAGCGTCAGCGTGCGGATCGGCTCGGGGAGCTGGAAGTTGAGCTGCAGCACGTAGCGGTCGGCGCCGCTGAACATCTGCGAGATGTAGTCGCCCACGCCTCCGGCCCGCCGGAAGGTCGCGATCTGGACGTTCTGCCAGTCGGTCACCTGGGAGCTCAGATGGTCGAAGTAGCCGATCTGGCGCTCGTACGCGTCGAGCATCTCGTAGCCCTGCAGGGCCCGCTTACGGAGATGGCCGATCAACTGCCCCTGCGGCGTGACGACGTCGATCTTCGGTGTGCCGACGTAGGAGTACGGCTTGTTCACCCAGAAATAGGGCATGCCGTCGGGCCTGGTCACCAGGAGGTCGCGCTTGGCCTGGTCGTTGCGGCGCTGGTTGAGGACCCGCCAGGCCTTCTGGGCTCCGTTCACGCCCTGTTCCGCGACATTGGCGACCGGCTGGCCCTGCGGGTTCCAGATGGTGTACTTCGCCTCGACCGAGAACATCTCCGGCGGCTGGTCGTAAACGAGCACAGGGGTGTTGAAAAGGTCCACGCGCGAAGTGTACGACCGACGCGGCAGTCCGCGGACGGTATTCGTTTCGCCTGAAAAGAGGCATAACGAAAGGGGCGGCCCCAGCACCGAGGACCGCCCCTGACGTTGTCGGACTCAGAAGTCCATGCCACCCGCGTCGGGAGCGGCCGGAGCCTTCTCCTTCTCGGGCTTTTCGGCGACGACGGCCTCGGTCGTCAGGAACAGCGCCGCGATGGACGCGGCGTTCTGCAGCGCCGAACGCGTCACCTTGGCCGGGTCGATGATCCCGGCCTCGAACATGTTGACGTACTCACCGGACGCGGCGTTGAGGCCCTGGCCCGGCTCTAGCGAGCGCACCCGCTCGGCCACGACGCCGCCCTCGAGGCCGGCGTTGACGGCGATCTGCTTGAGGGGCTCCTCCAGCGCGCGCTTGACGATGGAGGCACCGGTGGCCTCGTCACCCTCAAGCTCGATCTTGTCGAACGCGCCCGTGCCCGCCTGCAGCAGCGCGACGCCGCCACCGGGGACGATGCCCTCCTCGACCGCGGCCTTGGCGTTGCGGACGGCGTCCTCGATGCGGTGCTTGCGCTCCTTGAGCTCCACCTCGGTGGCCGCGCCCGCCTTGATGACGGCGACGCCGCCGGCGAGCTTGGCGAGGCGCTCCTGGAGCTTCTCGCGGTCGTAGTCCGAGTCGCTGTTGTCGATCTCGACGCGGATCTCGTTGACGCGACCGGCGATGTCGTCCGGGTTGCCCGCACCGTCGACGATGGTGGTCTCGTCCTTGGTCACCACGACGCGCTTGGCCTGGCCGAGCATGTCCAGCGTGGTGTTCTCGAGCTTGAGGCCGATGTCCTCGGAGACGACCTGGCCACCGGTCAGGATCGCGATGTCCTGCAGCATGGCCTTGCGGCGGTCACCGAAGCCCGGGGCCTTGACGGCGACGGACTTGAAGACACCGCGGATCTTGTTGACGACCAGGGTGGCCAGGGCCTCGCCCTCGACGTCCTCGGCGATGATGACGAGCGGCTTGCCGCTCTGCATGACCTGCTCGAGGACCGGAACGAGGTCCTTGTTGGCCGAGATCTTCGAGCTGGCGATGAGGATGTAGGGGTCGTCGAAGACGGCCTCCATGCGCTCCGGGTCGGTCACGAAGTAGTGCGACACGTAGCCCTTGTCGAAGCGCATGCCCTCGGTCAGCTCGAGCTCCAGACCGAAGGTCTGGCTCTCCTCGACCGTGATCACGCCTTCCTTGCCGACCTTGTCCATCGCCTCGGCGATCATCTCGCCGATCGAGGTGTCACCGGCGGAGATGGAGGCGGTGGAGGCGATCTGCTCCTTGGTCTCCACGTCCTTGGCGATCTTGGAGAGCTCTTCGCTCACCCGCTCGACCGCGGACTCGATACCCCGCTTCAGCGACATCGGGTTGGCGCCGGCGGCGACGTTGCGCAGGCCCTCACGGACCAGCGCCTGGGCCAGCACGGTGGCCGTGGTGGTGCCGTCACCCGCGACGTCGTCGGTCTTCTTCGCGACCTCCTTGACCAGCTCGGCGCCGATCTTCTCCCACGGGTCCTCGAGCTCGATCTCCTTGGCGATCGATACACCGTCGTTGGTGATCGTGGGGGCGCCCCACTTCTTCTCCAGAACGACGTTGCGGCCCTTGGGACCGAGGGTGACCTTGACGGCGTCGGCGAGCTGGTTCATGCCGCGCTCGAGGCCGCGCCGCGCGTCCTCATCGAACGCGATCATCTTTGCAGCCATAGGCTCCAGATCCTCCCGGAACAGGGTGGCTATCACTGGATCGAGTCGACGCCCGCGACGGACGACCTGTCCGGCGGCTTCCATGCCGCCGCCGGGTGTGAGGCCTCGTCGCCTCGATCGCTTATTCAAGGCTGGCACTCTCAATGGCCGAGTGCCAATGTCGTGTTTAGCACTCTACCCAGGAGAGTGCAAGCCGTACCCCGTCCTACCTGGTCAGCGACACGTCAAGGCCCGGCGCACCAGGCGCCGGGCCTTGGACCGAGCTATACGGATCAGAGCGGGCGCACCGACTCCGCCTGCGGACCCCGGTCACTCTGCGTGATCTCGAACTCGACCCGCTGCCCCTGCTCGAGGCTGCGGTAACCATCAGCAAGGATGGCCGAATAGTGCACGAACACGTCCCTGCCACCGTCGACCGCGATGAAGCCGTAGCCTTTGTCCGCGTTGAACCACTTGACGGTGCCTTGTGCCATTCCTAACAACTCCCACCAGGGCAATTCCCGTGGTCATTCCCACGGCTACCGACTCGAGCCCGCCGGAGGCGCGGAACCCGACGGCCAGCACGGGTGCGCCGCGATGACCATCGCCGACCATACACACGGCTACGGTCCGTGGAACACCCTTTACCCAAGATGAACGGACGGCCGATCCTGGTCAATGTGAGTTTATAGAAATGGGAACTTCGGCACGGGCTAGTAAAAAATGCCCTGACGCGAGCGTCCGCCTAACCGCCGGCGACGGCAGGGATGATCGAGACCTGCGTGCCATCAGGGGTGGCGGTGTCGAGGCCGTCGGCGAATCGGACATCCTCTTCGCCGACGTAGACGTTGACAAAACGACGAATTTTGCCGTTTTCGTCAAGGATACGGGCGGCGATACCGGAGAAACTGGCCTCCAGATCCGCCACGACCTCACGCACCGTCGTCCCGGACGCGGTCACCTCGGACTCACCGCCGGTGTAGTTCCGAAGGATCGTCGGGATACGCACGCTGATCGAGCTCATACCAGGCCTGCCTTTCGGAAAGCGTCGAAGGTGGGAGCGATGTTCGCGGAGGGCTTGGCGATCGGCGCCACCGCGTCGAGGGTCTTCAGGCCGTCACCGGAGTTGATGAACACGGTCTCGGCGCCCGGGTCGAGCGCGCCCGAGGCCAGCAGCTTGCGCAGGGAGCCCAGCGTGACGCCTCCGGCGGTCTCGCCGAAGATGCCCTCGGTGCGGGCGAGCAGCGCGATGCTGTCCACCACCTCGTCGTCGGAGACGTCCTCGATGGCCCCGCCGGTACGCCGGACGGCGTCCAGGACGTACGGGCCATCGGCCGGGTTGCCGATCGCCAGCGACTTGGCGATGGTGTCGGGCTTGACCGGCCGTACGACGTCGTGCCCGGCCTTGAAGGCCGCCGCCACCGGCGAGCAGCCGGTCGCCTGGGCGCCGAAGACCTTGTACGGCTTGTCCTCGACGAGGCCCAGCTTGATGAGCTCCTGGAACGCCTTGTCGATCTTGGTGAGCTGCGAGCCGGAGGCGATCGGGACGACGATCTGGTCGGGCAGCCGCCAGCCGAGCTGCTCGGCCACCTCGTACCCGATCGTCTTGGAGCCCTCGGCGTAGTAGGGCCGCACGTTGACGTTGACGAACGCCCAGTCTTCCTGCTCGCCGGCGATCTCGGAGGCGAGCCGGTTGACGTCGTCGTAGTTGCCGTCCACGGTGACGAACGTGCCGCCGTACACCGCGGTCGTGACGATCTTCTGCTGCTCCAGGTTGGACGGGACGAACACCGCGCTGCGGATGCCCGCGCGCGCCGCCGCGGCGGCCACCGCGTTGGCGAGGTTGCCGGTGGACGGGCAGGCCAGCACCTTGAAGCCCAGCTCGCGGGCGGCGGCGAGGGCGACCCCGACGACGCGGTCCTTGAACGAGTGGGTGGGGTTGCCGCTGTCGTCCTTCACCCACAGCGTGCGGACGCCGAGCGCCTCGGCGAGGTTGTCGGCGCGGACCAGGCGGGTGAAGCCCGGCTCGGTGTTCGGGGTGTCGGCGACGTTCGACGGCACCGGGAGCAGGTCGCGGTAGCGCCAGATGTTGCGCGGGCCCGCCTCGATGCGCTCCCGGCTCACGCGGGAGTAGTCGTAGGTGACTTCCAGGGGGCCGAAACACTGCTCACAGGCGTAGCGTGGGCCGAGATCGTAGGATTCACCGCATTCGCGGCACGCAAGTGCGGTCGCGGGGCCGAGGTTTCGGACGGCGGTCTGCGACATGGAGCGAGGCCTCTCTCCTCATCTTTCTCGTGCCACCTTGGTCACGAGCCGGAGTTGGCACCTGTCCCGGGCGGCCTCGCATCTGATCGGCGAGTTGCGGCGCGGCTGCGCCGCACTGGACCGCGTGTCCGGGAGGGTTGCCGGGGCTTCGACGGGCCGGTCCCTCCACCCCTCTGGATGAGCTGTATTGAGTTGTATCAGGAACTGTATACGTGACTGACCGGTTCTTTGGCCAGCCCGCGGTCTCAGCGCGCGAGACGCAGAGACACATCTCACGCCACGGCGAGCATCCGTATGGTCACGAAACGGACAGAGGCCGACCTTCGGCGATTGCGGACGACGGCCGCCGGTTACTCTCCCCCCATGGCTGACACGCAGGTGCTCGTCGCGTCCAACCGTGGTCCGGTCTCCTTCTCCCTCGCCGACGACGGCGCACTCTCGATGCGACGCGGCGGCGGCGGGCTCGTCTCCGCGCTGGCCGAGCTGGACGGCGACATCCTGTGGGTCTGCGCCACGCTGTCCGACGCCGACCGTACCGCGGCGCGACGCGCCACCGAGGGCCGGCTGGACGTCCCCGGCATCGGCGCCGTCCGCATGCTGGACATCCCGGCGGGCACCTTCCACCGGGCCTACAACGCGGTCGCCAACTCCACGCTGTGGTTCGTGCACCACATGCTGTACGACACCCCGAACAAACCGCTCTTCGACGCGCGGTCACGCCGCGACTGGCAGTCCTACGAGGCCTACAACGCGGCCTTCGCCGACGCCCTCGCCCAGGACGCCGCACCGGGCTCGAAGGTCGCCGTGCAGGACTACCACCTGACACTCGTGCCCACGCTCCTGCGCGAACGCCGGCCCGACGTCAAGATCACACACTTCTCGCACACGCCGTGGGCGCCGCCGGAGTACTACCGGCTGCTGCCGGACGACATCGGGAACCAGGTGCTCGAGGGCATTCTCGGCGCCGACCACGCCGGGTTCCAGACCCGGCGCTGGGCCGAGGCGTTCCTCGACTGCTGCGCGGAGATCCTCGGCGCCGACGTCGACCGTGCGGCCCGTACGGTCACCCACCAGGGTCACGTCACCCGCGTCGGCGTGCACGGCCTCGGCGTCGACGGCGACGCCCTGCGGGCCCGCGCCGCCGAGCCGGACGTGACCGCCCGCGCCGCCGCGCTGCGCGAGCAGGTCGGCGACCGGCGGCTGATCGTGCGCATCGACCGCACCGAGCTGTCCAAGAACATCGTGCGCGGCCTGGCCGCGTACCGCGAGCTGCTTGCCAAGCACCCCGAGTGGCACGGCCGGGTGGTGCACCTGGCGTTCGCCTACCCGTCGCGGCACGACCTGCCGGAGTACCGGGAGTACACCGCCGCCGTGCAGCGGATCGCCGCCGAGATCTCCGACGAGTTCGGCGACGGCACGTGGGACCCGCTGATTCTGCAGGTCAACGACGACTACCCTCGCTCGCTCGCGGCGTACGGCCTGGCCGACGTGCTGCTGGTGAACCCGATCCGCGACGGCATGAACCTCGTCGCCAAGGAGGGCCCGACGCTGTCGAAGAACGGCTGTGCCCTCGTGCTGTCGGACCAGGCGGGCGCCGCCGACGAGATGTCCGACGACGCCATCATGGTGAACCCCTTCGACGTGTCGCAGACCGCGGAGGCGCTGCACCGGGCCCTGCTGATGCCGGCCGACGAACGCGCCGAACGCCGCAAGCGCCTCGCCACCGTCGCGACCGCCCTGCCGCCCCAGCGCTGGTTCGCCGACCAGCTCGCCGCTCTCGGCTGAGGTCCGGCGCCGGCCGTACGCCGCGCGCGGTCACCGCGTCCGCTGCGTCAGACTGAACCAGTTGCCCGAGTCGTCGCGCAGCACGGCCTCGATCCCGTACGGCCGCTCGGCCGGCTCCTGCAGGAACACCACCCCGCGTGCGGACAGCTCCTCGTACGCCTTGCGGCAGTCGGGCGTGTCCATCACTCCCGTGCTGAGCGCGCCCTTGGCGACCAGCTCACGGATCTGCTCGGCGGTGCCTTCGTCATGGCCCATGGAGCAGTCGGCCAGGATGACCTCGAAGTCCGGCTGGTCCGGCGGACCGACGGTGAGCCAGCGGAAGCCCTGACCCGCGCCGTCGAACTCTCCGCCCATCGTGATGTCGGCGCGCACCTCGAAGCCCAGCTTCTCGGTGTAGAACTCCCGGGCCCGCTCCTGGTCAAGCACAAAGATCGTCATGTGGGACATCTGGCTGATCATTGGCATTTCCCCTCGTCAGTGGCGGTTTCCGACGAGCCTACGAGTGGCCGGTGACCGGCGGCTTCTCCGCGATTGCTCCGCCCGGCAGCGGCCGGGACCAGGCCATGAGGAAACATCCGGGGATCGGCGGCCGCGCGCCGCGCTCCACGTGCCGCCGCCGGTACTCCGTGGGCGGGACGCCGACGAGCTCGGAGAACCGCGCGCTGAAGGAGCCCAGGCTGGAGAAGCCCACCAGGTGGCAGATCTCGGTGACCGTGAGGTTCGCGGCACGCAGGAGGTCCTGGGCGCGTTCGACGCGACGCCGGGTGAGGTAGGCGCGCGGCGTCTCCCCGTACGCCGCTCGGAAGGCGCGTGCGAAGTGGAAGCGGGAGAATCCGGCCGCGCGGGCCATGGCGTCGAGGTCGAGCGGCTCGGCGAACCGCCGGTCGATCAGGTCGCGGGCGCGCCGCAGATGGGCGACGGCCGGGACCGGGCCCGGCATCAGTTGTAGCCGTCGCCGAGACTCTGGCGGACCTGCTTGCGTGCCTCGTGGATGCGCGACTTCACCGTGCCCAGCGGCAGGTTGAGCTGCGTGGCGATCTCGGTGTACTCCAGCTGCGACACGTCGCGCAGCACCAGCGCCTCGATGAGGTCCGGCTTGCGGCGCTCCAGGTCCTCCATCGCGTCGAGGATGTCCACGCGCGAGCCGGCGATGACGCTCGTCCGGTGCGGGTCCGGCCGCTGGTCGGGCAGCTCACCGGCCTGTTCCATCGAGCGGCGCTTGAGCGACCGGTAGGTCGAACGCGCGGAGTTGGCCACCACGACGTGCAGCCACGTCGTGAACCGCGACCGGCCCTCGAAGCGGTTGATGTTGCGGGCGACCTGCATCAACGCGTCCTGGCAGGCCTCCTCGGCGTCCTGCCGGCACGGGAGGAACCGCGAGCAGTGCCGCAGCACGTCCGGCTCGATCACCCGCAGCAGTGCCTCGAGAGCCGCCCGATCACCCCCGGCGGCCCGCTTCGCCAGTTCTTCGGTCCGCTCGTCGTACGCCATGACCCGTCCTCGCCCTCAGCATCGCCCCGCATTGGGCATGATACGGGGGTGTCCATGCCTTCGGCCGTCGGCCGTTACCGAATCGATCGTGTTCTGGGATCGGGAGCCTTCGCCTCCGTGTGGCTCGCCCACGACGAGGTTCTCGATGCCCAGGTCGCGGTGAAGGTGCTGGCCGGCGGACTCATCGACGACCTCGACGTACGCAGCCGCTTCCTGGAGGAGGCCAAGATACTGCGCCGTGCCGACTCTGAACGGCTCGTGCGCGTGCACGACATCGGCGAACTCGCCGACGGGCGCCCCTACTTCGTCATGTCCTACGCCGACCTCGGCACCCTCGCGGACCGGATGCGCGACCGCGACCTGCCGGTGGCCGAGGCGCTCCGGCTGGCCACGGAGGTCGCGCGGGGCGTCGAGGTCATCAACCGGCTCGGCGTCATCCACCGCGACCTGAAACCGTCGAACGTGCTGTTCCAGTCGACCACGGACGGCGGTGAGCGGCTGCTGATCGCCGACCTCGGCCTCGCCAAGGCGCTCGCGCACGCCTCGGGCGCGTTCACCCTTCCGGTCGGCACTCCGGGGTACATGTCGCCCGAGCAGGCGCGGTTCGGCGGCGGCCTCGACGTCCGCGCCGACGTGTACGGCCTGGGCGCGCTGACCTATCACCTCCTCACCGGCCGCGCGCCGGGCACGGCGCCGGTGGCGGCGCCGCCGAGCGCGCTCCGGCCGGGCGTGCCGCCGGCCGTCGACGAGATCGTGATGCGGGCACTGGAGGCCGACCGCGAGCGCCGCTGGCCCACCGCGGAGGCGTTCGCCGCCGCGCTCGCCGGGCCGCTCTCGCAGGTGTCCGGCCGGCACCGCGCGCCCGGCCCGGCGTACGGCGACCGCGCCCCGGCCGGCTTCGACGACGACTCGACGGTGCGCGACCCCACGGTCTCCGGCGGACCGGGGTTCGACCACACCGTGGCCGACCCGACGACCGCCGACCCGTCGTTCCGCCCCGGTGGCCATGGACCCCCGCCCGGCGACGGCACCGTCCGGGTGCCGCCGCCGTACGAGCGGACGGCGCAGAACCCACGGCCCTACGTGGAGAGTTCGGTGGACGCGACGCGGGTGGACCTGCCGGTTTACCGGCCGGAGCCGGACGCCGCGCCCGCCGGCGAGGTGCGTACCGGCGACACCACGCGCGGCCGGGTGCTGGTCGCCGCCGGCCTCGCGGCGGTCCTCGTGGGCTGCGGAGGCGGCGCGTACGGCATCGCCAGGCTCACCGGCGTCAAGGCCACCCAGTCCGCCGGCAAGGACCAGACGACGACCGATGACGGCCTGGTGCCGGTCACCGACACGACCGGGCGGCTGAGCCTCCGCGTGCCGCCGTCCTGGAAGCTGCAGCGGGACCACAGCCACTGGCCCGTACAGGTCAGCGACGGCGCGACCGCGCCCGCGCTGCGCGCGACACCGGACTACGCCCAGTTCGTACGGGACGACGCGCGGGTCCCCGGCGTGTTCGCCGGGCTGACCCACGACCTGAACGTCAGGCTCCCGCCCGCGGGCCTCGGCGACCACTCCGCCAAGTGCACGCGCGGCACCTCCCGGGCGTACCGCCACGGCTCGCTGAGCGGCCGTATCACCCCATGGACCTGCGGCGACTCCATCACGGTCAACGAGGTCGGGCTGCGCGACTCCGGCGGCCGGTTCGCGCTGTGGGTCCGGGTGAAGCTGACCGGGCCGCCGGACATCACCCGGACCATCCTCGACAGCATCCAGACGAAGGGCTGATCAAATGCCGGCGCTCCCCCGGCCGGCCGACCTCTCCGGATCGCGTACGATATATCGGTAATAGCTCGGCCGGGAGAGAGACATGCGCAGACGATCGATGCACCGTGAGGAGCGCGCCGCGTTCGGCGGCTGGGGTCCCGGCTTCGGACCTCGGGGACGGGGCGGCCGCGGCGGGCGCCGGACGAAGCGCGGCAACGTCCGCGCGGCGATCCTGGCGCTGCTGGCCGAGCGGCCCATGCACGGCTACGAGATGATCCAGGAGCTGGAGAGCCGCACCGGCGGGCTGTGGCGGCCGAGCCCGGGTTCGGTCTACCCCACGCTTCAGCTGCTCGAGGACGAGGGGCTGATCAGCGGCGAGCAGTCCTCGGGCAAGCGGCTGTTCTCGCTCGCCGCGTCCGGGCGCACCGAGGCGGAGTCGCAGCGGACGCCGCCCTGGGCCGAGATCACCGAGGACGCCGGCGAGGCGGCCACGCACTTCCATGACGCGATGGGCCGGCTCATGATGGCGATCCGCCAGGTCATGCACGCGGGCAGCGAAGACCAGAAGGCACGCGCGCTGGAGGTCATCAACGACGCGCGGCGGCGCCTGTACGGCATCCTCGCCGACGACGAGGACTGAGCGACCGCCCGGCACCCGTCTCCGGCGACGAAAGAGCGCCCGGCGGTCTCGCCGCCGGGCGCTCGATTCGGCTCTCCGTACTCACGCCACCGGCACGCCGAACGCACCGATCAGCGCGTCGAGCTCCTGCCGCCAGATGCGGTGGACGTTCAGGCGCAGCGGCTTCTGCGCGGCGGGCGTCTGGTAATGGAACGAGCTCCACAGGGCGGCGCGGTTGTAGTTCGAGATCCGGACGCTCTGCAGCGGCGCGGTGAAGGCGATCTCCTTCGGCCGGTTCGAGATGCGGTTCATCTTCACGAAGATGATCTGCTGCGGCGTCACGGCGACGTAGTAATAGTCGATGAACAACTGACCGAGCAGGCCGAGCTGGTTCATCAGCCACGGGCTCGGGCCCGTGATGGCGTAGACGCCACTGATGATCGGCTCGCCGGGCTGAAGTGCCTGGGCGGCCATCTCGTTCGCCTGCTGCTTGATGGTCTCCTTGCGAACGGCCATCCGTCTCACCTTTCACTTCGGGTGCGACAGAAGGCTCATTCCGCCGCGAAAAGGAGTTGATCGCCGGGGATGCTACCGGTTTCGCAGGAAGCCCACTGTCAGAACAATTCGTTCGTGAGGGAATCGAGCAACCGGACGACGCCGGGCGGGCCGTCGACCACGATGTCGGCGCGGTCGGCCAGCGCGGTCACCTCGTCGGACCCGCTGCACACCTTGATCCCCGGCACGCCCTCCTCGCGCAGCGCCTCGACCGCGTCGTAGGCGGCCAGGTCACCGAGATCGTCTCCGGCGTAGAGGACGGCGGCGCTGCCCAGCTCGGCGGCGAGCGCGCGCAGCGCGGCGCCCTTGTCCATGCCCGGCGGGCGAAGCTCGAGGACGAACCGTCCGGGCTCCACCACCAGACCGGTGCGCTCGGCGAGCGCGGCGACGATGCTCCGGAGGCGTTCGAGGGCGACCTCCGGCTCGGCCGCGCGGCGGGTGTGCACGGCCAGCGCGTGGCCCTTGTCCTCGATGGCGACGCCCTCCGGGGCCGTCTCGATGAGGCGGGGCAGCTTCCGCCGCGCCTCCTCGACGCCCGGCGGCGGCTCCGGCGACCGGAGGACGTCGTCCTCCCAGCGCTCGCGGCCGTACTGGCCGAGGACCACGATCCCCTCGACGCCGGACAGGCCGCCCTTCTCGACCGCGGTCGCGGCCGGACGCCCGGTGATGATCGCGACCTTGCCGACATGGCGCGCGAGCTCGGCGAGCGCCGCGATGGCTCCGTCCTGGGCCCGGGCGGAGTCGGGGTCGTCGACGATCGGCGCGAGCGTGCCGTCGAAGTCGAAGGCGGCCAGCGTCTTGCCGGGCCGCGCCTTGATCACGGACAGGGCTTCGGCACCTTCGGCCGTACGGGACTCAACGTTCATGGGTCGCCCAGCGTACCGACATCGCCGCTGGGCGGCCGGTGCCGCGCCGCGGTGTTCGCCCGGCGGTAGCGGAGCGGCGGCGTACGCACGGCCCGCCACGACGGACGGCGAGGAGTCTGCCTCAGGTGCGGATGCCGAGGCGGCGCGCCGCCCGCTGGCGCTGGCGCTGCGACCGCTGCCTCCGCAGCCGCTTCACGAGCATGGGGTCGTGTTCGAGCGCCTCGGGACGGTCGAGGAGCCCGCCGAGGAGCTGGTAGTAGCGGGTGGAGGACATGCCGAAGTGCTCGCGGATCGCCTGCTCCTTGGCGCCCGCGTGCTGCCACCACTGCCGCTCGAAGGCGAGGATCTTCAGGTCACGGTCGGTCAGACCGCCGTCACCGTCGCGTTCGGGGCCGTTGTCGTCAGGGTTTTTCTCAGGGCCGCTGCCCCGGGCGTCCGCCGGTTGCATCAGGTCCCCTCTGTACGGGTTCGGGGGGCTGTCATGCTACGCGTGCTCAGTGACATGTTCGCGCTGTTCTCACGGATGGACGCTGTCGTAGCCTGAACTGTGACGCCGGATCACTGCGTATCGCTACTGACCGACTACGGACTGGAAGACGGCTTCGTCGCCGCATGTCACGGGGTCATCGTCGGCATCTGCCCGCACGCTCGCATCATCGACATCACCCACCTCGTCCCGCCCGGAGACGTACGGCGCGGCGCCGCGATCATGGCGCAGACGGTCCCGTACCTGCCGGTCGGCGTGCACGTCGCCGTCGTCGACCCGGGCGTGGGCACCCGGCGGCGCGCGGTCGCGGTCGCGGTCGGTGACCGCGTCTTCATCGGCCCGGACAACGGCGTGCTGTCCTGGGCGGCTGCCGGCGCCGACCTGCGCGCGTGGGAGCTGACCGAGAGCGAGCTGTGGCTGGAGCCGGTCTCGGCGACCTTCCACGGCCGCGACATCTTCGCCCCCGTGGCGGCCCACATCGCCGCGGGCCGCGACGTCGCGGCGGTCGGGCGGGAGATCGACCCGGCCGGTCTCGTACGGCTGCCGCCGCCGGCCCGCGCGGTGCGCGACGGCACGGCCGAGGGCGAGGTGGTCACGGTCGACCGGTTCGGCAACGTGCAGCTCTCCCTGACCCGTACGGACCTGGACGCGATCGGCGCACGGCGCGGCGGCGCCCTCACGGTCACGCTGGGCCGGCACTCCTTGCGCATGGCGTACGGAGAGACGTTCGGATCCGTGCCGCCGGGCGAGCTCGTGGCCTACACCGACGCGGCCGGCCGGGTGGCCCTCGCGGTCAACGCCGGCGACGCCGCCCAGCGCCTGGGCCTGCCCCCGGGAGCCCACGTACGCCTCACTGTGGCCGACTGATCCATCCCGCCTTCGGCCGAGATACGACACTTTGAAGGTAACGAAACCTTCAAAGCGGCTGGTCCGGATAAGGCATGATCATGGCATGGTTTTCACGCGCTCTGACTGGCGCTTGATCATCGCCACGATCGTGGTGGCGGCCGGGGCCGGCGTCACCCACTACGCCGGGCTCGGCGGGGACATCGCGCCGTTCGTGATCGCGGCGATCGCTCTGGCACTGCTGGCCAGTCTGGTCGGCCGCAGCGTCGAGGCGCTGGGCGACCGGCTCGGTTCGGGCGCCACCGGCGTGGTGCAGAGCGCGCTCGGAAACCTGCCGGAGCTGTTCGTCGTGCTGTTCGCGCTGCGCGACAAGCTCTACGGCGTGGCGACCGCGACGATCGTCGGGTCGATCCTGGCGAACGTCCTGCTGGTGCTCGGCCTGGCGTTCCTGTTCGGCGGCATCAAGCACGGACGGCAGAAGTTCGGCAACGACGCCGCCCGCACGCTGTCGATGCTCCTGGCGCTCTCGGTGGCCGCCCTCCTCGTGCCCTCGCTCACGGCGGCGCTCGGCTCGCACGCGACGCGCGCCGCGCTGCACGAGCGGGACCTGTCGATCGTCGTGTCGGTCCTGTTGCTCTGCCTGTTCGTGGCGTCGCTGCCGTCCTCGATCAAGCGGCAGAAGAGCGCCGAGCAGCCCGAGCCCTCCTCGGCGGCGGCCCCGTCCGGCGGCGAAGAGGAGAAGCACCGTTCCTGGCCGCTCGGCCTGGCGCTGGCGATGCTGGCGATCACCGGTGTGGGCGCGGCCTTCGTCTCCGACTGGTTCGTGGCCGCGCTACAGCCGGCGATCTCCTCGCTCGGCATCTCCGAGGCGTTCGCCGGCCTGGTGATCGTGGCGATCGCCGGCAACGCCGTCGAGAACGTCGTGGGCATCCAGCTCGCCCTGAAGAACCAGTCCGACTACGCCCTGTCGGTGATCCTGCAGAGTCCGCTGCAGATCGCCCTGGTCGTCGCCCCCGCCCTCGTGCTGCTCTCGCCGATCGTCGGCGCGTCGTTCACACTGGTGCTGTCGCCGCTGCTCATCGCCGTGCTGATCATGGCGGTAGTGATCACCGTGCTGGTGGTGCTCGACGGCGAGTCGAACTGGCTGGAGGGGGCGACGTTGATCGTCCTGTACGGGATCATCGCGACGGCCTTCTGGTGGGGATGAGATGAAAAGCACTAGAACGGCCGAAACCGGACGAGCGTCATATTCCTCCGACTCAACTACTGTGACCTTGTGAATCCGCACATCGACGCGAGTGTCGCGGAGATCGAGCGGGCGGCGTTCCAGCTCCGCCGGCTCTGGGCCAAGCCACAGTTTCTCCAGCGTCTGCGCGAGCGGTGCGGGCACGGCGGGCGGCCGATCCAGCTGTCCAGTCTCCTGGTCATCCACGCGATCGCGGGCCAGGGCGGCGCCGGGAACGGCGATGTCACCGTGGGCGCGGTCGCGGACTTCCTCGACATCGACCCGTCGACCGCCAGCCGGCTCGTCGGGCACGCGACCGACGCCGGGTTCGTCTCGCGCACCTCGTCCCCGGTCGACGCACGCCGCGCGCACCTGCGGCTCACCGAGACCGGCGACCGGGTCAGGGCGCTGACCGATGAGTTCCGGCGGCGCTTCATCGCCCAGCTCGTCGCCGACTGGTCCGAGGAGGATCGGCGTATGTTCGCACACCTGCTCGGCCGCTTCGCCGAGGCCGCCGCGAACTTCCCCACGAACGCGGGCGGCCTGGAGGCCGTCGGGCTGGGGGCCGAGCCGGAGCTCGAGTCGGCTCGGCGACCCGACGAGTGACAGATTTCTAGGAGCGCAGCACGCCCAGGCGCTCGCGGTACTCCTCCTCGTCGATCTCGCCGCGCGCGTAACGGTCGGCGAGTACGCGCTCGGCGCCCCCTCGGCTCCACTTCGCGCGCTTGGACAGCAGGTAGAACCCGCCGCCGAGGACCAGGAGCCAGAACACGGCGAACCCGATCGGGAAGACCGGCCACCATCCGTGTGCGTGGCCGTCGTGCCAGGGACCGTACGCGGTCAGCGTCATGGTGTTCATGAGGCGATGGTGGCCCGGCGGCACGGCCTCGCGCGTCGTACGGCGGGCGGCTCCGCGCCTACGCCCGGCGGCGCAGTCGCCGCAGACGAATCCGGGCCGGCAGTCCGGATGGCCGCCAGGGAAGGGGTGCGCGGACGACGCCGCGCGCGGCCATCGGGATCACAGGCCCGGAACGCGTACAAGGTGCACCGTACACATCTCTCGGGATTTCGACCATATTCCCCCCGATCACCGTAGGTCACACTCAATCGCGTGAGCATCCGACCTCACGCCGTGGCAGAATTACGCTCGCTGTCGACCGCCGGGAGGGAACCGGTGCACTTGTCCGAAGTTCGCCGCGCCCTCCCCCGCGTGGCCTCGGCAGTGCTGGTCAGCATCGCGGTCGGCGTGCTGTCCGTTCCCGCCGCGCAGTCCGCCTCTCCTTCCGCGCCCACCCGCCCGGCCGCCGCGCCGGCCGACCTCTACCGTGGCCAGCAGTGGACTCTCGACGCGCTGCACATCTCCCGCGCGTGGAGGTACTCCCGCGGCAACGGCGTGACCGTCGCGGTGCTCGACACCGGCGTCGACGGCCACCAGGCCGACCTGGCCGGACGCGTCATCGACGGCCCCGACTTCACCGGCCACGGGCGCAAGCCGGGCGGCCGCTACTGGGGCCGGCACGGCACCGAGATGGCGAGCCTCATCGCCGGGCACGGTCACGGCGCCGGCGCCACGGCGGGAGTCATGGGCGTGGCGCCCGACGCCAAGATCCTGTCGATCCGGGTGACCTGGGAGCTGAACGACCCGATCCGCAACGACCACGCCCAGGTCAACCGGGCGCGCGACGCCGTCGCGAAGGGCATCCGCTACGCCGCCGACCACGGCGCGCAGGTCATCAGCATGTCGCTCGGCGGCGGCAACCTGTTCTACAACGGCAACGCCGCCGAAGAGGCGGCGATCAAGTACGCCCTCGGCAAGGGCACCGTGCTCGTCGCGTCCGCGGGCAACGACGGCGACGGCGCCAACCGGCGCAACTACCCCGCCGCCTACCCGGGAGTGATCGCCGTCGGCGCGACCGACCGCGCGTTCAAGGCGGCCAAGTTCACCAACCGGCACACCTACATCTCGGTCGCCGCCCCCGGCGTGGAGATCGTCAGCGCCGACGCCGCCGGGCACGGCTACATCCTCGGCACCGGCACGAGTTCGTCGGCCGCCTTCGTGGCGGGCATGAGCGCGCTCGTCAAGGCGCGTTACCCGAACCTCACGGCGCAGGAGGTCAAGCAGGCCCTGGAGGAGGGCGCCACCCACCGGCCGCCCGACGGGCGCAGCAACGAGATCGGCACGGGCGTCGCCGACGCGTACGGCGCGCTGCGCACGGCCGCCCGGATCAACAAGGCCGAGCACGACGGCACGTCCGTGCACACGCCGCCGACGGCGGCCCGGCCGGCACCGACGGCGTCCGAGCACAACGACCCCGACCTGATGCTGATCGCCGTCCTGAGCGGTGGCGGCACCCTGATCCTGCTCAGCCTGATCCTCGGCTGGCGGCAGCGACGGCGGCGGATCGCCCGGGAGAAGGCCGCGGCAGAGCCGGAGGAGCCGGAGCCGTCCCCCATGCCGGTGGCCGCGCACGCCTCGTCGGCCCCCGCGTCGTGGGAACGCCGGCCGTCGCCGCCGCCGTCGCGTACGGGCCGGTCGTCGGGCCTGTCCCCGTGGGAGCGCCGCCCGGAGCCGGCTGCGGAAGAGGAGCTCCGCTGGGACGCGGGACCGCCCGAAGCCTCGCCGCCGGTGACGCCCTGGGACCGCCGTCCGAGCTCACCCGCCGACGACGCGTCGCACTGGGACCCCGCACCCTCCGAGGCATCACCCCCGGTCACCCCCTGGGACCGTCATCCGAGCTCACCCGCCGACGACGCGCCCCACTGGGACCCCGCACCCTCCGAGGCATCACCCCCGGTCACCCCCTGGGACCGTCATCCGAGCTCACCCGCCGACGACGCGCCCCACTGGGACCCCGCACCCTCCGAAGCATCACCCCCGGTCACCCCCTGGGATCGCCACGATTCGGCCGGTTCCTGGGACCCCTCGCCCAACGGCACCGCCTGGGACCGGCCCGAGACATCGCCGCCCGGTCGTGACGAGCGGCCGCCCGCGGGGGAGCATCCGGAGACGCCGGCGCCGTCCTGGGACCGGCTGTCCCCCGCGGAGCGCTCCTGGGACGAGCCGCCCCCGGCGGACCGCTCGTGGGACCTGCCGCCCGCCGACTCGTCATCGCCCACCGAGTCCTGGGACCGTCTGTCTCCTGAGCCGTCGTCCCCCACCGAGTCCTGGGACCGGCTGCCTCCCGAGCCGTCGTCCCCCACCGAGTCCTGGGACCGGCTGCCTCCCGAGCCGTCGTCCCCCACTGAATCCTGGGACCGGCTGCCTCCCGAGCCGTCGTCCCCCACCGAGTCCTGGGACCGGCTGCCTCCCGAGCCGTCGTCCCCCACCGAGTCCTGGGAGCACCCGCCCGCCGACCCCTCGTCGCCCACCGAAGCCTGGGACCGGCTGCCCGCCGAGACCTCCTCGCCGACCGGCGCCTCGGGTCGGCCGGAGCCGGGTGAGCCGGAGGCGCGGGAGACTCCGCCGGCCGAGCCGCCGGTGCCGGGGACTCCGCCGCCGGCCAGACCGTTCGAGCCCTTCGAGCCGCCGCCCCGCGACCCCGCCGAGACCAACGGCCATCCCACGTCCGCGTACCAGGACCTCCGCGGCGCGGAGCCCGACCCGCTCAGCGACGACTCCCCGTTCGACTCCTCGTCCGACGTCGGCACTCCGCTGGCCGACGAGAGCTGGGAGAGCATCCGGCGCGGCTTCGACCGGCTGAAGGACATGACCAACTGGGAGTCCTCCGCCAAGAGCGACCTGGACGACACCGGCAGCGCACCCGCGCAGGACGCCTCCGACGAGACGGCCGCCCTCCCCACCGCGGACCCGGACGAAGACCACCAGCGCCCGCCCTCCTGACCCATCGCCGCCTCAGCCGGTCCAGGCCGCGAGGCGGGTGCGGGAAGTGGTGAGAGGCGGTGCGCGTTCTGGCGGTCCACCGGCCTCGCGCGTCGCTACGGCCTCGGCGAGTTCCCCGTCGAAGAGGAGCCGAGCCGAAGCCCCGGCGTCCGTACCGCGCCCCGTGACCGGCCGGAGGAGATCCGCCCGCCCGCCGAGGCCGCCCGGCACGCGCGGCCCCTCGCCGACCTGACCCTCCCGGACGTGCCCGAGCCGCCGCCCCGGCGCGACCGGCCCGGACCCCTCGCTGCGGCGCAGGACCTGTGCGCCCTCCCCCAGCCGGAGCCACCGATGGAACCAATGGCCATTCCGGCCGGCGGGCCGGTCACCTGCTGCCCTTCGAGCACCACCTCCCCGGACGTGCAGTCACCGCACCCGACCGATCCCCGCGACGTCGGAGGCCACCAGGTGATCGCCCGGCTGGGCGAAGGCCGCATGGGGCAGGTCCTCCTCGGCACGTCGCCGGACGGCCGGCCGGTCGCCATCAAGGTCGTCCGTCCGGCCGGTCGCCATCAAGGTCGTCCGTCCGGCCCTGGCCGCCGAGGGCAAGGTGGCCGCCCGGTACCCGCTGTCGCGGTACCCGTCCGCCGGACTGGCCTGGGCGGCGGTCCTGACCGACGAGTCCTGGGCCTGCTCGACCCTGGCCGGGGCCGGATTCCGTGAGCGGTTCCGCGGGGACGTCGAGGCGGCGCGGGACGGTCAGCGGCGCGTTCACCGCTCCGCTCGCCACGGCCGACCCGGCCGGCCCGGTTCCCTGGCCGACACCGCTATCCGCCCGTGCTCGACCTGGTACGCGGCCGTGCTGTGCTTCGCGGCGACGGCCGCCGGACCCTTCGGCGTCGGCGACGTGCCGACCCTGCTCCACCGCACCTTTCACGAGGAACCGGATCTGTCCGCCGTCGCCGCCCCGTACCGCGCGACCTCTTCGCCGCCGGTCTCCGCAAGGACCCCGCCCAGCGGCCGGCGCCCGCCCGGCTGCCGGCCACGCTCGGCCGGCCGGAGGACGGTCTCGGCGGGCTCCCCGCCCCGCTCGCCGACGTCGTGCTCGGCCGGGCCGCCGTCCGGCCGCCCGCGCCTCCGCCTCCGTACGCATCGTGGGGCCGCAGGCCGGCCGCCGCCCTGCTCCTCGTACCGATCCTCTGCGTCGTGCTGGAGCGCCCCGGCCGCGGCCCGGCCATGGGGGGTTAGCCCCACCTTCACCCGGCGTGCCAGCCGCATGGGAGCGGCCCCGGCCGTCCCGTAGCGTTCTCCTCGAACCGAGCTTCGAGGAGTCTCAGCCGTGAACAGCCGTAGCGTGGCGGTCGTCGCCCTCACCGCACTGACCGCGTCGGGATGCGGCGTCGGCGTGCACTTCGCCGACTACCGGCACACCACGAC
Source organism: Actinoallomurus sp. CA-142502 (assembly GCF_050936355.1). NCBI lineage: Bacteria > Bacillati > Actinomycetota > Actinomycetes > Streptosporangiales > Thermomonosporaceae > Actinoallomurus > Actinoallomurus sp. CA-142502. The sequence continues at coordinate 2,121,298 of NZ_JBNJMY010000001.1, read as the reverse complement.
CATGAACGACACGCACGTCACCGGGGTCACGAGCGTGCGGGTCGACGCGAACCGCGGGCACGTGGTCGTGACGCGCGGCGCTGGGGACGGCGTGACGGTCCACCGCGTGGTGCACTACCAGAACGGGGCTCCCCACCCCGGCCAGCAGGTGACCAACGGGACGCTGACCTTCACCGCCGGCTGCTCGCGGTGCCGGATCGACTATGACCTGGTCGTCCCCGCCTCGGTCAGTGTGAGCGCCCATACGGACAGCGGCCGGGTGAACGTCAACGGCGTGAAGACCGTGGACGCGAAGTCCGACTCCGGCTCGGTGACCGTGCGGCACGTCACGGGCGACGTGAGCGCCCGCTCCGACTCGGGCGAGGTGACGCTGCAGGACGTCGGCGGCGCCGTCCAGGCGAGCACGGACTCGGGGGCGATCCGCGCGACGGAGCTCCGCTCGACCGAAGCGACCGCCTCCAGCGACTCCGGCTCCATCGACCTGACGTTCGCCTCGGCGCCGAAGAACGTCCGGATGACCGGCGACTCCGGCGCGCTGCGCCTGGCCGTCCCCGGCGGCCCGTACAGCGTGGACGCGCACACCGACTCGGGCGGCCGGCACATCGGTGTGCCCACGGCCCCCGTCGCCCCGGCCCGGCTGTCACTGCGCACCGACTCGGGCAGCGTGAACGTCGTCCCGGCCGGTTAGCAACCGGGATCGGTGATGAGCGCCACCCAGAGCGCCCGGGGGTCATCGGGATCGATCGCCGGGTCGATCTCCGCCGCCCGCGCGAGCACGATCCGTTCACCCGCCTCGACCCGGGCGAGGTGGGCGTCGTGCTCTTCTTCCGGCCGTGAGTAGTGGGGTTCCTGGAGGTGGAACTCCCGGAGGATCGCGACCGCGGAGCGCCACCGCCATGCCAGCTCGACGAGTCGCGCGATCGAGGAGTTGAGGAACGCGACCGCCGGCTGGTACAGGTCCGTGTAGACGCGGCGTAGATCGGGATGGACGTCGGCGGCCGTCACCGGGGCGTCCCGGACGGCCAGCACCCGCCCGTCGCCGGCGACCGCTCCCATCTTCGGGGTCCGATCGTGGGCGCCCCACCACCCGAGGTGGTACAGCCGTTGATCGTCGGCGATCAGCCGGCGCTCGTGCTCTCCCGCCACGTTCGGAACCAGCAGCGGCTCGGTCGCGTGCTGGAACTCCGGCCTCATGACCAGATCCGTCGGCAGGCCCCATTCCGCGAGGGCGGACCGGTCCTCTTCCGGCACCTTCCACCGGTCCACCACCGTGCCGGGCGGCCGTACTCGCCGGTCGGGGGCGACGATGCGCGCCAACGGCGCCGCCATCACCTCTCGCAGGCGTTCTTCCAACGGCGTCCGCTCCCGATCGGCGGGTCCCGGTCCCGTCAGTCCCATGCGGTGAGCTCCTCCAGGGTGGTCTCCCGCAGTTCCTCGTCCAGCACCAGCCAGCGCGTGATGCCGGCCGACTCCAGGAACGGCAGGTCGTGACTCGCGACGACGAGCGCACCCTCGTACGACGCGAGCGCGCCGGTGAGCTGCCGGACGCTGGGCACGTCGAGGTTGTTGGTCGGCTCGTCGAGCAGCAGCAGCTGGGGCGCCGGTTCGGCGAGCATCATGGCCGCGAGCGCGGCGCGGAAGCGCTCGCCGCCGGAGAGAGTGCCGGCCGGCTGTTCCGCCCGCGCCCCCTTGAACAGGAAGCGGGCGAGCTGGGCGCGGATGTGGTTGTCGGTCACCCCCGGCGCCCGGCGGGCGACGTTCGCGGCGACGCTCAGGTCGTCGTCCAGCACGTCGAGACGCTGCGGGAGGAACCGCCACGGCACGTACGTCCTCGCCTCACCGGCCAGCGGCGGCAGCTCTCCGGTGAGGGTGCGCAGGAGGGAGGTCTTCCCGGCACCGTTGCGCCCGACGAGGGCGATCCGCTCGGGCCCGCGCACCTCCAGGTCGGCCTCGCGCAGCCGCCCGTACCCGGGCCGTACGCCGCGCAGGCTGAGCACGGTGCGCCCGGCGGGCACGGCGGTGTGCGGGAGGCTCACGCGGATCTCGTCGTCGTCGCGTACGGCGTCCGCCGCCTCTTCGAGCCGGTCGCGCGCCTCACCGAGCCGGTCCTCGTGGAGGTTGCGCAGCTTGCCCGCCGACTCCTGCGCGGACCGCTTCTTGGCGCCGGCGATGATCTTGGGCGCCCGCCGTTCGAGGTCCATCTTCCGGCTGTTCCGCCGGCGCCGGGCGAGCTTGATCTGGGTCTCCTCCAGCTCCCGCTTCTGCCGGCGTACGTCCGCCTCCGCGGCGCGCAGCATCCGTCCGGCCGCCTCCTGTTCGATCGCCACGCCCTCCTCGTACGCCGACCAGCCGCCGCCGTACCAGGACACCGCGCCGGCCCGGAGCTCGGCGATGCGGTCGACGCGTTCGAGCAGCTCACGGTCGTGGCTGACCACGACCAGGATGCCGCTGTGCCAGGCGTCGACGGCGTCGTACAGCCGCCTGCGGGCGTGCAGGTCGAGGTTGTTGGTCGGCTCGTCCAGCAGGAGGATGGCGGGGCGCTCCAGGAGCAGCGCGGCGAGGCGCAGCAGGACGGCCTCGCCGCCGGAGACCTCCCCCACCGTACGGTCGAGGCCGATGCCGTCGAGGCCGAGCGAGCCGAGCATGGCGAGGGCGCGTTCTTCGACGTCCCAGTCGTCGCCGACCGTCTCGAAGTGCTCCTCCCGTACGTCGCCGCTCTCGATCGCGGCCAGTGCCCTGCGCCGGTCGGCGATGCCGAGTGCCTCGTCGACGTGCTGGGCGGTGTCGAGGGTGATGGTCTGCGGAAGGTAGGCGAGGCTGCCGCGGACGCCGACCGAGCCGGCCGAGGGTCTCAGCCGTCCCGCGAGCAGCCGGAGCAGGGTCGACTTGCCGGAGCCGTTGGCCCCGGCCAGCCCGGTGCGTCCCGGCGGGAAGCCGAGCGACAGCCCGTCGAAGACGGGCGTACCGTCCGGCCAGGCGAACGAGAGAGCCGAACAGGTCAGGGATGCGCTCATGAGGAGTCCTTCACGGTCGTGATGTTCGGGGGCGTCATACGCGAACACCACGCGGCGAAGCGGAGCGCTTGAGGAAGGCTCGTACACCGAGGTCGCTGCCACGCGTCGTCGTACGACGAAGCCGTACCGCGTGGTGATCGCGAACCTCAGACGAGCAACATCCACCTCTATCGCCGGCAACAGAACCGAGCCGATATTAGGCGGGCCGCGAACCGGCGGGCAAACGTATTTACCGGCGAGCCCGCTCAGCCGAGGACGGCAGGCCGGAGCACGTCCTCGCACCACTGGCGGAAGGTGGTGGGGCTGCTGGACCGCGGGGTGCGCGGCTCGGCGTTGTAGACGCCCTGGTCGACCTCGGCGAGGAGGTCGACCAGGCCCTGGGCCCAGCCGTCACTCATCCCGTTCCGCACCAGGTTGGCCTTGAACGCGTCGGCGGGCACCCGCTGGTAGCGGATCGGCCGCTCCAGCACCTCGGACATGATCTGCGCCATCTCGTTGTAGGACAGGTCTTCGGGCCCGAGGATCGGGACGCCGGCCTGCTCGCTCCAGGAGTCGTCGAGCAGCAGCCGGGCCGCGGTGGCCGCGATGTCACGGGTGGCGCACGTCGGCAGCCTCCGGTCCCCGGACACCGGGAAGAAGAACACGCCCTGGCTCCTGAGCGGCTCGAGCTGCTGGAGCACGTTCTCCATGAACCCGGGCATCCGCAGGGCCCGGCAGCTCACGCCGGTGCTCTCGATCATCTCGTCCATGATCAGCGAGGTCGACCCGTGCCCGGTGTCCCCGTCGCGGCGCAGGGCCGAGACGTAGACCAGGCGCTCGACGCTCTGACTCCTGACGGCGTCGCACAGCGGACGGGTGAACTCCAGGGCGCGGTCCCGCATGCTGTCGGCGGTGGGCGTCGGCGGCACGAGCCAGAACACGCTGTCCGCCCCCGCGAACGCCTCGGTGAGGACGCCGAGGTCGTCCAACGACCCCGACACGACCTCCACGCGCTCGCGGACCCGCGGGGAGAGGCGAGACGGGTCCCGTGCGAGCACCCGGACCGGCGCGCCGCCGGCGAGGACGTTGTCGAGAACCTGGCGGCCGATCTGGCCGGTGGGAGTGGTGATGACGATCACGAGCTCTCTGCCCCTCTGCACTGGAAACGGAATTCGGATTCCGGTTGATCTCGACGGGTACGTTACGGAACCCGGATTCCGCTTGTCAATCGCTCAGTGATCGCCGGCCGCGAAGCGCCGGCCATGACGGACCGGCCGCGCGAGGCGGAGGCCTTCCTCACGGCGTTGCAGGACCTGCCGCCCAACGCGCTGAGCACCTGCGACACGTGGACGGTTCACCACATCGGCGCGCACCTGGCCGGCAACCACGAGGAGGCGCTCCGGCACGTCGAGACGTACGCGCAGGGCAGCCCGCTGACCTCGACGCGTTCGGTCGAGGAACGCGAACCACCGTTCCGCGAGCTGTCCGGCGCCGCCCTGCTGAAGGCGGTCGAGCGCTACGAAGAGCGCATGCGGAGAGCGGTCGCCGCGGTGCTCGCCGACGACCCCGACGCCGAGCCGGCCTGGACGGGCCGCCCGTTCAAGGTCGGCTCGTTCTCCTCGCACATGCGCAACGAGTGCGCGATCCACCGCTGGGACTCCGCGGATGTCGCTGACCGGCGCGGCCGGGGAGCCCACCGGGGTGGGCGACCAGGCCGCCCGGCGGCTCATGCTGTGGGGCCGCAAGCCCGGCCCGCCGGACGACGTGAACCGCCTCCAGCGGCTGCCGTCCGGCTACTGACTCCGGTCAGGTACAGGCCGAGACAGACGGTCTGGATAGAGTGCGCCGATGCTCGATGGACTGGACGACGTCGCATGGTCGGAGCTGGGTCACGCGTACGGAGACGCCGGTGACGTTCCCGACCTGCTGCGCCGGGCGGCGGCAGGCGGAGACGAGGCCGGGGAGGCGCTCGCGGAGCTGTACGGCTGCGTCTTTCACCAGGGCACCGTCTACTCCGCCACGGTGGCGGCCGTGCCGTTCCTCACCGAGTTGGCGCGGTGCGCACCGGAACCGCGCGACGAGTTCGTCTGGCTGCTCGGCATGCTGTCCGATCCCCACCACGCGTACGGCTCCGCGTTCGACGCCGTCAGAGCGGCGATCGCCGCGCACGCCGACGTCCTGCCGCCGCTCCTGGGCGACCCCGACCCGCAGGTGCGTGCGGCCGCCGCGTACGCCCTCGCCCAGTGCGCCGCGCCGCCGGCACCGTTGTGGGACCGCTGGGCGGTCGAGGAGGACGCGGAGGTACGCGCCTCGCTCGCGCTCGCGCTCGGCCTGCTCGACCCGGTCCGGTCCGGTGAGCCCCTCTCCCACGCGGTCGTGCACGCTCCCCCGGCGGAGCGGGTCGCCGCCGCCCTGGCCCTGACGCGGAACGGCGCGGCGTGGCCGGACGGCGCGGCGGCCGCCGTGGTCGGCGTCATGGACGACGCCGAGGTGGAATACGCCTGGCAGCGTCACGCCGACTGGACCGACGAACTGCTGGCCGTGGCGGATGACGCCCTCGCCGCCGCCCTTCTGGAACAGATGCTCGCGTCGTCTTCCGCCCAGGTCCGCCGTGCGGGCGTGTGGGGGATGACGGTACGCGGCCAGGCCCGGCGTACGGCTCCGGCGCTGCTGCTGCCGATGGTGCGTCCGCTCCTGGACGACCCGGACGAGGGCGTGCGCGGTGAGGCCGTCGGGGCGCTGCGCCGGTCCGGGGCCGCGTCCGCGCTGTTCGCCGGCGAACTCCGTGCGATCGCCGCGCGGTATCCGCGGACGGCGGATCAGGTGGCGATCACCCCGGAGCTCAAGGCCGTGGAGACCCTGATGTCGCTGGGCGACCCCGGCTGGATCGACCCGGTCTGCGCGGCCGTCGCCGAGGGGCACGACACGGGGCGGATCCGGCTGCTGCGCCAGGGCATGCGGTGGAGCCGGCAGACGCTCGACGAGGTACGGCGGCGGCTCGCCGGCGCGGACGCCGCGGTGACGGCGGTCCTGGCCGCGGTCCTCGGCCAGTGGGGTTCCGATGCCGCGCCCGCCGTTCCGGAGCTGCTGGCGGCGCTGCCGCACGCGGGCGAGGCGGTGTCCCGCGCGCTGGCGCGGATGGGCCACGCCACCCCGGAGACGGTGCCGCACCTGCGGGCGCTCGCCGAACGGACCGGCGAGCTGGAACCCGCCATCGACGTGTGGCGCGTGGCCGGGGATCCGCAGTGGCTGGTCGAGGCCCTGAACGGCCTGCTGACGGGTGACCGGGCACGGCCGCCCGCGACCTCGTACGACCTCGGCGAGGTGGGCGCCCGCCTGCTGCCGTTGGTCCCCGCCACACGCCGGCACCTCACCGGCGCCGTGGCCGCGACGTACCCGCAGTGCGACATCCAGGTTCTCGCGGCCCGCGTGCTGTCGGCCGCGACCGGCGACCCGGCGCCGGCGCTGCCGACCGTGCGCGCCGTCCTCGCCTCCGAGGGCCCGCCCGCGAGCCGCGCGGCCGACCTGGTCGCGGACCTGGCCGCCGCGCACCCGCCGGCCGTCGCCGACCTTGAGCCGGTCCTGCGCGACCGGCTCGACGACCACTGGTGCGCGGTGGCGTCCGCCCGCGCGCTGTGGCGGCTCGGCGTCCCTCCGGCCGAGCTGGTCACCCCGCTGATCGCGGCGATCACGGCGCCGTACGGCGGTGGCGGCGCGGTACCGCTGCTGGTCGACATGGGCGCCGTGGACGCCGTCGCGGAGCTCGACCGGCTCGCCCGCCGCGACGAACGGATCGTCGTCTCGGGCATCGACGACGACATCGTCTGGCAGGACGAGTGGCTGCGGGACCGGCTGCGAACCGCGGTCGCCGCACTGCGCGGGCTGTGACGACGCGCTCAGTCGTGCGGAGGACGGCGTACGGCCGCGGCCGGCGGTCGCACCATGAAGACGTCGATCGGGTCCTGGGCCTCCACGGTGAACCCGTGGCGCTCGTACAGCCGCTGGGCGGCGCTGCCCTGCAGGACGTTCAGTCGGACGGGCACGCGGTCGGCGTCGGCCCGCCGCAGCAGTGTCCGCAGGACGGCCGACCCGAGGCCTCGGCCCTGGAGGTCCGGAGCGAGATAGAAATGCTCCAGCCACCGCCCGTCCTCGGCCGGGCGTACGGTGACGCAGCCCGCGAAGGCGCCGTCGACCACGATGACCGATGTGTGCCGCTCGGAGAAGGAGTCCCGGAACCGCTGCCGGACCCGGTGCTCGTCGAACCGTCCCAGCCGCTCCAGGTCCGGGCGCATCACCGTCGCCCGCAGTTCCGCGATCACCTCGACGTCCGCCGGCCCGGCGGCACGCAGCACCCACTCGATGGGCTCGATGCCCGGTTTCGCCCCGTCCGCCCTCACAGTCGCGTCCATGGCCGGAGTATCCCAATAGCCCGCCGCATCCCGAGTGCGGACGTCAGACGACGTCTTCGCCGAGGATGAGGATCGACCAGGTGTGCGGGCCGACCTGACCATCGGCGGCGATCCTGTGCTGGGACTGCTCCTGCTTGACGCGGTCCTCGGTGGCGGAGCCGAACCCACCGTCGATGACGAGCGGTTGCTGTTCGCCGTCGGCACGTGCGTTCAGGAGCCCTTGCAGCGTCCACACGGCGTACCCGGTGTCGCCCGGCTTCAGGGTGGGCAGTCGCCGCACGATCTTCTCCGTCCAGTCGCCGGCGTCACCGCCGGCACCGTACTTGGGGGTGGCGTAGCCGTACACGTAGGACCGCGAACGTGTGCGGCGCATGACGTGGTCCGAGGTGTTGCCCTCGATCGTCTGGATCACCGAACCGGAGACGACCTTCTCCACGATGCCGATGTGCTCGGGCTCGCCTGCTTGCCGAAGACCAGATGGAGCGCGCCCAGTCTGTCGAAGGCGTAGCTCTGGAACATGAAGCACCAGGCCCCGTCTCCGCCGTACCAGGACGTGTACTTGTTGTGGTTGGAACCGGGCGGGGACTCGCCGGTGCCGATCTGGCTCGCCTCGTAGGCGATGATCGCGTACGCGGTCGTGCCGCCCGCGGCGGCGAGTAACGCGGCGTGCTCCGCCTCGTCCAGGTCCGGCACCGGATCCTGGGAGACGCCGGACTGGTCCGGATCATCGGGCATCACACCCGCGCCTCGGGTCACCTCGATGGGGGCCGGTCCGTCGAACGCGCGGCCGCTGGGAACGGTCATCTGTTACCTCCGGTGAATACGCGCGCACGGCAACCCCGGCCCCCACCACATCCCTGAAAAAACGCCTGGACGGCGGTCAGGCTCCCACGAGCAACTTCGCTCAAGTGGCGTGCGGGCCTGAATTGTTCTTCAGGAGTGCGCCCAGGCCGCTCATCGCTATCTGAACCCACGACTTCAGTTCGGAGTAGGCGTAGGCGAGGACGTCCTGGGTACTGCCGTCATCGTTCACGATGTCGATGTAATTGCCGTCGTTCTCGAAGCGAAGATTGCAGTGGAAGTCGACGTTCTTCGGCGCCCCCTGTCGCGCCAGGATCTTGCCGGTGCGCCCGTCGACGTAGTAGATCCAGTTCGCGCTGTCCACCTGGGACGTGTAGAACTGGACGTTGTTCTGCCGATCGAGGGACATCGACTTGAAATGGATGCCCTGGTAGTACCAGGGGATCCCGCACGCGCCATTCCGCGCCCATTGCGGCGAGAGGCCAAAACTTACCGGCTCCCCCTCTCCGGCCTCAGCACCGATTACCCCGTTTATGCGTAGTCGGATACTAAACCGAATTCTTCCGGGGAGAAGGCCCCTGCCTGGCCAAATCAGGACAACGGCCAAGCCCGCAGATCAGCCGACGTAGGCCACTTTCGCCATCAACCACCGACCGCCGACGCGGTTCATCGTCACCTGCATCGGGGGGACGGTCTTCTTGGTCGGCGACTGCGTCGTCTTCGTCCGCACCTCGGTGCCCACGGCGGCGAGCACGGTGGCCTGTGACGGACCCGTCGAGGCGCCGAGGGAGACGTCGATCGCCCTGACCCTGGAGACGCTCGGCTCGGTGACGTAAGCCGATCTGAGCTGAGCCTCGGAACCGACCCACTGATCACGGAACTCGCCGGTGGCGCACGCCCGGACGGCCGTGAACGTGCCGTCGACGGCCCGATGGTCGACGGAGTACATCGCGCGGATACACGACTGCGCGGCCTTGAGCACCGCGGAGACCTTCCGGCCGGGCCAGGAGGCGCCCTCGAGATCGGCGGGAGCCGCGGGCAGCGGCGTGACCTGGTCAAGCCACCACTGTCCCTGCCGGCGGACCAGCGCGGCCCGGACCTCGGCCTGACTCGCCGTCGGCGTCTCCCCCGCTCTGGTGATCCGCTGGTCGAGGGAGAGCAGGACGTTGGCTCGAGCGCCGCGCGTCGATTCGAGCCCGGCGGCGACCACCGACGCCACGTTCACGATCTTCTGTTTCAGCGCCACGGGACGGGCGGTCGTCATCTCGGAGTCGTACTGCTGCCGCAAGCCGCTGGTCATCCTGCTTCGGGCCGACCGCGCGTCCGCGTCGAAGGTGCGATAGTCGTAGCTCTCGAAGGCCTTCGCGTCGGCCGAGGCGATCTTCAAGATCTCCGATCCGCCCGTGGGCAGCGCGAGCGAGTCCGCCGGACCTCGTCCCGGGGCGTACATCCAGGCTCCGACCGCGACGGCGCCCAGGACCAGGGCGGTGCCCACCGCCGTGCCGGCGACCAGCCCGGTCCGGCGCCGCCGCGGCGCCGGCTGAAGGTACGGCGGCGGCACCGGCACCGTGGGCACCGTGGGGAACGGCTGCGGCTCCTCGGCGGACCGGTCGTCGGTGGTCGTGTCCGGCTGCTCGCCGATCAAGGTCAGCATGAGCTGCTGCGCCGTCGGGCGTACCGCCGGGTCCTTGGCCAGGCAGCGCTCCAGCACGGGCAGCAGCGCGACCGGCACTCCGGAGAGATCGGCTTCCCCCTGCGTGATCCGGTTGATGACGGTCGGGATCGAACCACCGCCGAAGGGCGATCGCCCGGTCGCCGCGAACGCCATCGTCGCGGCCCAGGAGAACACGTCGGAGGCCGGACTGACCCGTTCCCCGGCGATCTGCTCGGGAGCCATGTAGGCCGGCGTGCCGACCACACCGCTGGCGGTGGTCGAGTCGGCCCCCGCCTGCAGCGCCCGGGCGATACCGAAATCGATCACGCGCGGCCCGTCGGGTCCCATGAGTACGTTGGCCGGCTTGAAATCCCGGTGCACGACGCCCGCCCGGTGGATGGCGGCCAGCGCCGTGGCCGTACCGATCGCCAGCCGGTCCAGCTCCGTACCTTCGCACGTGCCCTGCTCGGCCACGAGTTGCTGGAGAGAGGGACCCGGGACGTACTCACTGACGATGTACGGCTGGTCCGCCACCACATCGGCGTCGATCACCTGCGCCGTGCAGAACCCCGCGACGCGTTCGATCACCGCCAGTTCGCGGGCGAACCGCGCCCGCACCGCCTCGTCCTGGCCAAGGTGGGACCGCAGCAGCTTGACCGCCACCTGCCGTCCCTCGGCATCGCGCCCCAGGTAGACGATCCCCTGACCGCCCTCGCCGAGCCTGCCCTCCAGGCGGTAGACGCCCAGTTGAGGCGGATCCCCCAGCCGCAGTGGGCGAGGCTTCGCCATTCGTCCCCCATTCCACGCTTACCGGCCCGAATAATGATCTCTCACACAGAGATCAGGCGCTCGATGGGAGCAGATGTCGTGGGCGTGCTGTTCGCGGACGACCATCTGTACTGCTGGATGTGCCTGTGAACCGGGACGTCCCGCGACGACCGAAGCGCCGCTCGGCCACACTGAGTCCATGGAGTACGTCGGCCGCGTGCCCGCACCGCCGCTCGACCGGTTCATCGACGACATCTACTGCCTGACCGGGGTGCCGCGCCACCGCCGGATGAACGTCCCGCCGATGCCGTCGGCGCACCTGTTCATCAACCTGGGCGAACCCGTCCGCCTGCGGGATTCCGACCCTTCGGTGCCGTCGGCGGTGTTGACCGATGGGTGGTTCATGGGCGTGTGGACCCGGCGTTTCCTCGTCGAGTACCCGGCACGGGTGCGGCTCGTCGGGGTGCACTTCAAGCCCTGGGGAATCTCGCCGTTCGTCGACATGCCGGCGACCGAGCTGCGGGACCGATGGGTGCCGGTCGACGCCGTCTGGCAACGGTCCCTGGACCGGATTCGCGACCAGGTCGGCGACATGACGTCGGCCACCGGGACACTGCGGGTCCTGGAGGAGGAGCTGCGCTCGCGCCTCGCCGAGGCGCCGTCGCGCGGGCTCGGCCTGGTCCAGCACACCGGCGGGCGGCTGGAGACCGCCCACGGCGCGGTCCCGGTCGGCGCGCTGGCCGACGCCGCCGGGGTGAGCGGCAATCACCTGGCCACGCAGTTCAAGTTCCATGTCGGCGTCACCCCGAAGCGGGTGGCGCGGATCTACCGTTTCGCGCGACTGATCCTGTCCGTGGACGCCCTGCGTCCGGTCGACTGGTCGGATCTCGCCCACACGGCGGGCTACTTCGACCGAGCCCACTTCAGCAGGGAGTTCAAGGACTTCACCGGCCACACCCCGACGGAATACCTGGCCCTGCGGCGCCGGTTCCCCGCCGAGCGGGGATTCCCGCCGGACAGCGGTCCGATGCCCGCTGCCTGATGCCTTTTCAGCGGCCTGCCGCATGGGATCTCAGCACGTCGACCTCGCAGCCCGGCGAGGACGGGTCGAACCCGTGCTCGACCAGCCAGCGGACCGCCAGCAGGCTGCGCAACGACCACCACGCGCGGATCACGTCGGCACCCGCCGCGGCCCACGCCGCCGGCGACGCGGTCGACGGACCTCTTCCACGTCGGCCATTATCGCGGGACCCGAATGAGAAGGGCCATTGATTTCTTACAAGCCCAGACCTCCTCCGTACCGACAAGATCGGGGGCAAACGCGCAAGGAGACTCAAGGAGAACCCATGGGTACGGTGATCATGCACAACGTGGTGTCGGTGGACGGCTTCATCGCCGACGAGAACGACGACGTGGGGCCCCTCCACGATTGGTACTTCAGCGGGGACACCCCGATCACCGAGGACGGCGACCAGCAGTACGACCACTCCGCGGTGGGAAGCCGCTTCAGGGTCTCCCGCGCATCGGCGGAGTACGTCCGGCCGATGTGGGAGACGATCGGCGTGATCGTGATGGGCCGCACCCTGTTCGACCTGGTGAACGGCTGGGAGGGTCAGCCACCCGCGGGCGAGCACGTGGTCGTGGTGTCCCACCGGCCCAAGCCCGAGGGATGGCACCCCGAGGCGTCGTACCATTTCGTCGATGACGTGAGGGCCGCGATCGACAAGGCCCAGGAGCTCGCCGGGAAGCGCACCGTCAGCGTGAACGCCGGCGACGTGGGCGGCCAGATCCTCGCGGCCGGCCTCGTGGACGAGGTGGCGATGGACGTGGTGCCGGTGGTGTTCGGGTCGGGCAAACGCTACTTCGGCGGCATCGACGGGCAGCACCTGCTGGAGGATCCCCACGTGGTCATCCGGGGCGACCGGGTGCTCCACCTGAAGTTCGAAGTACGCCGCTAGACGGCGTCAGACCGGCACCCGCACGGGTACGCGAATGTCCGGGCCGTCGTCGTTGAGCAGGACGGACGCTTCCAGGACATGGGCACGGTAGAGCCGGAGCGGGTGGGGGGTCCGCAGCCGTTCGGGCGTGAACGACGCCAGCTCAGGCCGGCGGCGGCGGAAGACCCCGGCGTACCGTTCGAGGTCCGCTTCGCCCACCTGTTCCGCGCGGGCGGTCAGGTAGACGGCCTCGGCGTCGCCGAGCGGGACCTGGGAGTCGTAGATGACGATGCCGACCTCGGAGCGCTCGGCGATGTTGCGGGAGTGGCGGCTGCCCGGCCGGGACACCCAGAACAAGTCGATGCCGCCATCCGGGGTGTAGTACACGGGCGACGCCCAGGGCCGGCCGTCGCGGTTCGCGGTGGCGAGGGTCAGGTAGTTGCCGGCCTCGATGATCCGGCGGGCCGTCTGCTGTGCGGTCATGGCTTCAGCGTCGCCCGGAGGAGACCTGAGCACATCCGTGCTGGCCACGGATCCGCGTGAATAGGGTGACCAGATGGAATGGCTCGACCGGGTTTCCCAGCGGGAGGCCGAGGTACTCGCGGCGATCCGCCGTCACCAGTCGAACGCGCAGATCGCGGAGCACCTGCACCTGTCCGTACGGACCGTGGAAAGCCACGTCTCCGCCCTGCTGCGCAAGGCCGGTGTCCCCGATCGCCGGACACTGGCCACGCTCGCGGAGACCCCGGCGGACGGCGGTGAGCTCCCGGCGTACCCGACGTCGTTCATCGGACGCGAGCACGAACGCGCCGTGGTGTCCTCGGCGCTGCGCACCGCGCGGCTGGTGAGCCTGGTGGGGACCGGCGGCATGGGAAAGACCCGGCTGGCCGTCGAGGTCGCCGCGAGCCTCGCCGTGGACACCGCGTTCGTCGATCTCGTGCCGGTACGCGGCGGTGGGGTCGACCAGGCGGTCGCTCGGGTTCTCGGCGTCGCCGAACGGCCGCCGCGGACGCCCGCCGACGCGGTGATCGACGGGCTGCGGTCGCACCGGACCCTGCTGGTGCTGGACAACTGCGAACACGTCATCGCCGAGGTGTGCGCGCTGGTGGCGCGGATCCTCCGGTCCTGCCCGCATGTGACGATCCTGGCGACCAGCCGCGAACGCCTGGGCATTCCCGGGGAGGTGCTGGTGCCGGTGCCGCCGCTCGGCGCCGAGGCGCAGCGGCTGTTCCTGGACCGCGCTCACGCGGTCAACCCCGCTCTCACCGCCGAACCTGCCGCGATCGAGCGACTGTGCGCCGCGGTCGACGGCATGCCGCTGGCGATCGAGCTGGTCGCGGCGCGGACCGCGTCACTCGGCGTCGACGGCCTCCATGTCGCGCTGCAGGACCGGTTGCGGCTGGTCTCCGGCGGCCGCGGAGCGGATCACCGGCACCATTCGCTCGACGAGGTGATCGGCTGGAGCCTCGACCTGCTCGACGACGAGGAGCGCCGCCTGTTCCGCAGGCTGGGGGTGTTCGTCGGCGGGTTCGACCTGGACGCGGTCAGGGCGCTCAATCCCGAACACGACGTCGGCGCGGTCGCCGACCTGCTCGGCCGACTGGTCGACCGCAGCATCGTCGTGTTCCAGAACGCTCGCTGGTGGTTGCTCGAGACGGTTCGGGCGGTCGCCGTTCAGGAGCTGACGGCGAGCGGCGAGGACGTGCGGCCGCGCTACGTACGCTGGGCCGCGGACACCGCGGCCGGCCTCGAGTCGCGGATCGACGGGCTCCCACCCGCCGAGTTCGACGTGGTCGCCGACGACCTGCGACACGCGCTCACCCGGGCGAACCGGGACGGCACCGCGTACCGGCTCGCTAAATCGCTCGCCCATCTCAGTTTCGCCCGCGGTCTGGTCGTGGCCGCCGGCGAGTACTACCGCACCGCCGCCGACCTCGCGCCGGACCCGGCCCCCGATCTCATCACGGCGGCCTGGGCCGCACTCACCATCTCCGCCGGGGAAACCGCCTTCGGGCTGCTCCGGGAGGCGGCCACCCGCGCACGACACCCGACCGCGCGAGCCATGGCCCTCGCCACGGCCGCGATCGCGGCCACGCGGTACTCGATGTGCTTCATCGAGCCGGTCCCGCGCGATCGCGTGCTCACGCTGCTGGCCGAGGCGACCGACCTGACCGACCCGGCCGATGAGCGCGCCGCCGCCCTGCTCGCGATGGCGCGAGCGTGGGTATCGGGACAGGGATCGCTCGAACCGGACCTGGAGCTGTCGCGCGACGCGGCGGCGGCCGCGCGGCGCACAGGGGACGCCGCGCTGGTCATCGGCGCGTTGGACGCGCTCGGCACCGCGCTGGCCAACGCCGGGCGCCTGCGCCAGGCACACCGGCTCTCCGACGAACGGCTCCGGCTGGCCGTCACCGCGCCACGGCACGAGCCCGCCGTCGCGGCCGAGCTGACCGACCTGTTCCACGTGGCGTCCACCTCCGCGCTCGCGGCAGGGGATCTGCCGGCCGCGAGATCCATCGCGGAGCAGGCCGTACGGCAGGACCTGATCGGCGTGCACCCGGCCATCACCGCCCCGAGACTGGTCCGGTTGTACGGCCTGACCGGCCGGTTCGACGAGGCACTCGCCCAGGCCGGCATCCTCTGGGACGGCTGGCAGCACGCGCCCACCGGTGTCGCGGACGGGGAGCTGTCCGCGCTGCGCGGCGACTGGCCGTCCTCGGCCGCCGCGATCGCCGCACTGGTCAACGGCCTGCGCGGCGACCTCCCCGGGTTCGAGGAGTGGCGTTCGCGCGCGCTGCGGATCGCACACGTCGACGATGCGGCCGGGTCATCGGCGCTGGCGGCGGCCGCCGCGTTCGCCGATGCGCGGGTCGCCGTGCACACCGGCCGGTACGCCGATCCGGCGCGGTTGGTCGATGCCGCGCTCGCGTCGTTCCCGGAGAAGTGGTGGCTGGCCTACGCCCACGCGGCCGGGGCCGAACTCGCGGTCGTCGCGGGACTGCCCGACGCCGGTGACCGGCTCGCGGCGGCCGGGTCCGCCGCCGCCGAGAACGACTGGGCGGCGGCCTGCCTCGCGCGCGCCACCGCCCGGCACACCGGTGACGTCCGGCCGGCGATCGAGTCGGTGACCCGGTGGGAACGCATCGGCGCCCGGTTCGAGCGCGCGGTCACGCTGATGCTGGTGCCGGGACGAGCCGAGGAGGGCCGCACGGAACTCCAAGCCCTCAAGGCCACGATGCCGGCCCCCTAGTCGTGACACCCACAAGGCACGGCCGGCTTCTGCTAGGCCGCACGCACGTGCTCCATCAACGGGATCCGGTTTCTTCTCGTTGGCGTAATAGGTGATGGGGTTGCCCTCCGGAAAGCGAAACCACATGACGCCGGCCACGAAGGCACCCGGGGCGGAGTGGTTCTCGGTCAGATGGTCCAGCAGCTCGTCCACGACCTCGGAGCCTGGAGCCGACCAGTTCTGCAGGTTCTCCTTCAGCGCGGCGCGGACGGCATCCGGCTTGCCGTCGATGAGATCCTCTACCAGGGTCGTCTTGTAGAGGATCGCGTGGAGGAAGGCCATCGACACGGTGAAAGGCGCCGCCTCTTCGGCGTTCTCCGGCCGCGAGAGGTAGTCGAAACGCCCGCCGAGTTCGCCCATGCACACAGAACGAGCCCGGAGACCGGCCGACCCTGATCGTTCAGCGCAGGTGGGCGGCCAGCAGGTGCCGTGAGCCGGGATCCCAGTTCCGCCGCATCAGCGCCGCGTGCTCGCCGAGCGCCCGGACGCGCGGGTTGCGCGAGGCGGTCACCCGGCGGGCCACCGCCGGCAGCGCGTCGAGCCCGTTCTGGATCTTGCGTAGGTCGGCGATACCGAGCAGCCCGCGTTCCAGGTTGTCGCGCAGCACGGACGGATCGGCCTGCGCCGACGGGGAGAACAGCGACTTGTTCCAGTAGAAGCAGTCGTGCAGGAACATCAGGTCGTCGATGTCCTGATCGGTGGCGGTGTCTCCGAACACCGAGCGGCCCAGCGCCGCGCGGAACTCGGCGTCGGACAGGTCCGGGTCGCGCATGTACTCGCGGTACGCGATGCGGTTGACGGACACGAGCGGGTCGACGTACGGGTTGGCGTCCAGCCCGATCACGTCGATGCCGAACGGATGCAGCTGGCGTCCGACGATCCCCGGTTCGCCTATCTCGGGATGCTTGGGCACGAACGTGAAGAACTCCTGCGACGGCAGGTAGCCCGCGAATCCGTGGTCGCGCACGTAGCGCGCACTGGCCTTCATGTACGGCGGTGACTGGCTGATGACGTCGAGGTCGAAGTAGTAGGAGTACGACGCCCGCTTGACCAGGTCGAGATTGACCGTCCACGGCGAGAAGATCAGGCCCCACCGCGGGTCGTAGGGCTTGTCGGCGCCGTTCGAGCCCCCGGTGAAGTAGTTGGGGTGGATCAGGATCTGCGCGTCCGGATCGTGCGCCCACACGTCCTCGGAGATCTGCCGGACGAACTCGTACTCGAGCTCGTAGTAGTGCGACGCGCCGCCGCATGCGCCGCCGACGCAGATGTCGATGTCCGAGGACTCGATCAACAGCCCGTCGGCGTTCGGGTAGAAGTCGAAGTACATCTCGCGTGCGTAGTTCAGCATGAACGTCCGCGCGTCGGCCTTGGTCGGGTCGAGGTTGTAGCCCCATGAGTCGATGCCCTGCAGGCGGGCCAGCTTCCCGTTCGCCTGCACGCCTTTGAGGTCCGGACGCTCGAGCGCGTACTGGTTGGTGCCGTCGTAGGTGTACGGCGTGAACCCGAGCAGGACCTTGACGCCACGGGTGTGCGCGTAGTCGATCAGCCGGCCCACGAAGTCGTGCCGCACGTTCGCGTGATGACGGTTGTACTGCCAGGTGATCGGGTACTTCCGCGACCGGAATGCTCCGCCCATCCACATGATCACGTGCTGGATGCCGTCGTCGGCGAACGTGTCGAAGATGGATCGCCAGGTGTCGTAGCCGGCGGTCGGGATGCGGCAGAACGTGATGTAGTAGCCGCGCGAACCGATGCCGGGCGGCGGGGCCGACATCGGTTGCCGCGCAGCGGCCTGCGCGGCACGGGGCTGGGCGGCGGCGCGACCGGCGGTGGTGCCGCCGAGCAGGCCGGCCGCACCGGCGGCTCCGCTGAACTTGAGGATGTCACGGCGGCTGGGCCGGGTCATGGGTCCTCCTTCGGTCTCGGGGGCGTCGATCAGGGCTCACCCAGCCGGACCCGGCCGGTGTAGTGGGCGAGTACGGCCTGGTTGTGTTCGTCGCCGCCGGGGATGTTGGCCGAGATGAACACCGGGACGTCCTGGTGCGCGGCGAGCAACCGGCCGCAGACCTCCGTCACCAGCAGCTGGGCGATCAGCACGCTGGTGAGCGACGAGGTCGCGCTGATCGCGGCACCCGACGGCAGGTTCAGCGCGGCGTCGCCGAAGACGCCACCGTTGTCGATCACCACGTCGGCGAGCTCGAACAGTCGCAGTTTCGATGGATGCCGGGACTCGATCTGCCGCGAGTGGTTCAGCGACGTCACCGCGACGACCGGGTGGCCGCGCTCCTTCACCAGCCGGGCGAGCTCGACGACCGCGCCGTTGCCGCCGGAGTTCGACCCGATGATGAACACGTCCTGAGGGTGGACGTTCGCCAGCGCGAGGATGCGCGCGGCGAGGCTCGGGTCGCGTTCCAGCGAGGGGTCGAGGATCTCCTCCGGAGGTACCCCGCCGTACATGACGAGGTCCTTGACGGACAGGCCGTTCGCCGGGATCAGCCCGCCGGCGCGGCCGACGATCTCCATGGCGAACGACCGGGAGTGCCCGGTGCCGAACATCTGGATGACGCCGTCGGCGAGCAGCGACTTCGTGACCAGCTCGGCCGCGGCCGCGATGTTGTCGACCTGCGTCTCGATCACGCGGTCAACGGCATCGCGCATGATCTCCGCGCACGCCTGTTGGCCGACCTGCACCGTGTCAGTCATCGCTCTCCTCCGCTTCGAACATCTCGTTGATGGCGCGCGTCGCCCGGCCGGCCGCGTCGGGCCGGAACGGGCTGGACAGCACCTCGTAGCCAGGCGTCTCGAAGGCATCGGCATCCGGTAGATAACCGGCGTAGCCGTTCGCGTAGCCGAGGACGACGCCGTCGACCAGGTCCCGTACCGCCAGGTACGGTTCGGCGCCGATTCCGGCCAGCCGGATGGCGCCGAGTCGGACCGTGTCGACGCGCAGCATGGCGACGCCGTCGGGGTGGCGGGTCATCCGCTCGCGAGCGACCGCCAGGCCCTGCCGATACGTGTGCGCGATGCGGCCGTCGCCGGACGGCGCCGCCGGCACGTCCTCGGCCGGACGGATGGGCAGTCGCAGGGTTCGCGTCCCGGCCTGGACCGGCGGGTCGCCGCGTTCGAGGTGGATCGGCTCGGTGGCCAGGACGTCGACGATCTGCGCGGCGGCGAGTTCGCCGAGGCGGTCGCACTCCTCTGGTGTCGAGGCGCGCCGCGTCATCCGCGTGCTGATGTCGCCGGCGCAGCCGGTGGCGACGACGACCCAGGTCGACGGGCCGAGTCGCCGTCGCACGGCGCGGCGCACCGCCCCGGCCAGGTCGGCGCTGACCCTGGTGTTGCCCGCCGGCAGCACGGTCGGGTGAATCGGCGACACCACGACCACTCCCCGCAGCCTGCCGTCATCGTCACGGGCCGCCAGCACGTCCACCGGTACGGACGGCGCGCCGTCCGTACGCGCGCGTACCGAACCCACCCCGTGCAGGGCGCCGGCGTGCCACGCCAGCGTCGCGTCCGCCACGACGACGCGCGATGCCGCCTCGGCGGCCGCTGCCGGGATCGCCTCCAGCCACGGTGCCGGCGTCGGCCGGATGCCCGGCCCGCAGTTCAGGTCGGGACCCGAGTGCGTGTGCGTGGCGGTCGTCCAGACCGGGCCGCCCCCGAGCGCCGCTGACACGGAGTCGGCCAGGTCGCCGCGCACGCACACCACGTCGGCGACGACCAGGGTGAGGCCGCCGAGGCGAACGCACCACACCTGCAGCTCGTCCAGAGTGCCGGTGGCGCCGCCGACCCGGTCGGCATAGCCGCCGAGCGCAGCGCCGAGGGGTACGGCCAGCGGAGAGGACGCGGCACCGATCCTCATCGCTCCACCAGCCGGCGCGTGATGGCGGTGGGATTGGTGATCGCCGTACCGACGACGACGGCGGTCGCGCCGGCGTCGAAGGCGGCCGACACGTCCGCCGGCGTGACGTAGCGCCCTTCGGCCACGATCGGGCAGGAGAGCTCTACGGCCAGGCCGCGTACCAGCCCCAGATCCGGTTCTGACGGCACGGGACCGCCGGTGTAGCCGGACAACGTCGTCGCGACGAGGTCGGCGCCGGCCGAGGCCGCGGCCACGCCGGCGGCCACCGAGTCGACGTCGGCCAGCACCGGAACACCCAGCTCACCGTGGATGCGGGCGATCAGGCCGGACAACGTTTCCGGCCGTGGCCGCAGCGTCGCGTCGAGGCCGACGATGGAGGCGCCCGCCGAGACCAGCGGTGCCGCCGCTGCGAACGTCGGCGTGATGTACACGCCGTCCGGGTCGCCGGTCTTGGAGATACCGATGATCGGCAGGTCGACGGCGGCATGGATCGCGGCGATGTCGGCGGCGCCGTTGGCCCGGATGCCGGCCGCCCCACCGAGCGCGGCCGCCCGCGCCATCAGCGTCATCCCGGCCGGACCGTGGAACGGACTGGCCGGCGGCGCCTGGCAGGACACGACCAGCGAGCCGCGCGGGAAGATCATCGCGCCTCCCGGGTGACCAGCGTGCCGTACGGATGCTCGCGGAGCAGCCGGGCGGCCCCGTCGATCGAGGCACCCTGCGGCTCGCGCACCCGCGCCTCGGGGCAGCGCGCGGCCAGGCCGGCCACGAACGGCTCGCGCAGCAGGTCGGCCACGTCGAACAGCCGTCCTGTGTACGAGACCGGCACCTCGGCCGCATCCGGGAAGCAGCGGCGCACCACGCTCATGGTGGTGTCGACGAGCCGGTCGGCCGCCCGTGCCCAGAGCTCCGATGCGACGGCGTCTCCAGCGCGGGCCTCCGCGACGACCGCCCGGGTGAACGACGCGATCGACGCCACCGGATTGACCGTGCTGTAGATGCCATGCGGGAAGTCCGGGACGTCGGCGAAGTGCGCGTCGAGGACGTCGACCAGGGACGTGGCCGGGCCGCGACCTTCACGGGCGCGCAGCGCGGCGGCCACGCCGGACCGGCCGATCGAGAAGCCGCTGCCGTCGTCGCCGAGCAGGTGGCCGAACCCGTCGGCGTGCTCGATCCCGTCGCCGTTGACGCCCAGGCAGTTCGTGCCGGTACCGGCCGTGATCACGACGCCGGGGCCGCCGCCCAGCGCACCGGCGTGCGCCGTCACCACGTCACCGGCGAGCAGCACCTCGTCCGCGCCGATCGCGTCCAACATCGCTCGTGCCATGCGACGAGCACCGTCCACCGTGGACGGTGCGCTGGTCAGGCCAAGGGCGATGCGGCCGACCGGGCGTCCGTCGACGGCGGCGCATACCGCTCGTACGGTGCTGTCCACCGGGTCCACGGACGGGCGGTACCGGAAGCCGTCGTGCTCGACGACATCGCGCACCGCGCCGTCGACCACCAGGCCCAGGCGCAGCCGGGTCTGTCCGCCGTCCACGGCGAATTCGCTCATTGAATGCCCGCCGACATCGTGATCCCCTCGACGAATCGCTTCTGCAGGAAGCAGAACAGCAACAGGGTGGGCAGCACGGCCATGACCGCCGCCGCCACGAGCATGGGGATGCCGGTGGCGCCGGCGTTGTCGGCCTGCATGGCCGCCAGGCCGACCGGCAGCGTCTTGTGGCCGTCGTCGCTGCCCACCAGCAGCGGCCACAGGTGGCTGTCCCAGGTGGTCATGAACACGACGAGCGCGAGCGCCGACATGGGTGCGGTCATCATCGGTGCGACGATGCGCCACAGGATGCGCATCTCGCCCGCGCCGTCGAGCCGGGCGGCGTCGAGGACCTCGTCGGGCAGGCCGTTGATGCTCTGCCGCATCAGCAGGATGCCGAACGCGCTCGTGCCGGCCGGCACGATCAGACCGGCGAAGCTGTTCACCCAGTGCAGCTTGAAGACCAGGGCGTACAACGGGACGTAGATGACCTCCAGCGGAATCATCATGGTCGCCAGCACGATCAGGTACAGCAACGTCCGCCCGCGGTAGGAGAACTTCGAGAAGCTGTAGGCCGCCAGCGTGCAGGTGACGACGTTCAGCAGTGTGACCGCCACGCCCACCACCACGCTGTTCAGGTAGTAGCGGGCGAACGGCACCGTCGTGAACGGCAGCGTGAAGTTCGACCACACGAACCGGCTCGGCCACCAGTGCGTCGACAGCACCTCGTCGGCCGGCTTCAGCGCCGACAGCACCGCGTAGACGAACACCGACGCGAACAGCAACCCGCCGGGCAGCAGCAGGCCGTACAGCACGACCGCACGAACGTTCACTCGCCGTCGACGCCGGCGTACCGGGGTGGCGGACGACACCGCTACGGGAGGCCGCTTGAGCACGTCCGTCATCGCTCACCCGACCGGAACAGGCGCAGTTGCAGCATGGTCACCATCAGCAGTGCGAAGAACAGGAGCACCGCCACCGCGGACGCGCGTCCCATCCGGGCGTTCTCGAAGGCGGTCTTGTAGACGTAGAGGTTGACGACCTGGGTCTTGAAGCTGCCGCCCGTCAGCACGACCTGCGGGCTGAACGACTGGCAGCCTCGGATCACCGCCATCACGCACACGACCGCGGTCATCGGTTTGAGCAGCGGCAGCGTGATGTACCGGAACGAGCGGAACGCCCCGGCCCCGTCGAGGGATGCGGCCTCACGCAGCTCGCGCGGGATCCTCGACAGGCCGGCCAGGAAGAGGATCAGGAAGAGCCCGGTCTCCTTCCAGACGCTCGCGATCACCAGCGCCCACTCGGCGGACTTGGCGCTGGTCAGCCAGGGGGTGTGCGTACCGAGCACCTGGTTGAGCAACCCGTCCGGCTGGAACAGCAGTCGCCAGATCACCGAGATGGCCACCCAGGACATGGCGACCGGTGCGAAGTACAGCAGCCGGATGAAGCCGCTGCCCGGCAGTTTCGTGTCCAGGCCGAGCGCGAGCAGCAGGGCCAGCAGCACGGCCGGCACGTACGTGAACAGCAGGTAGAAGCCGGTGGCCTCGAGAGACTGGTGGAACTGCTCGCTGTGCCACAGGAATCCGTAGTTGGCGAATCCGACCCAGTGCGGCGGGCTGGTCAGGTCGTAGTCGAACAGGCTGATGTAGAACACCCGGACCATCGGGTAGACGGCGAACAGGCCGAACAGGGCCAGCGCCGGCACCGCGAACACGGCACCGATGATCTTGCGATGCGCCGACGCCCGTACGTTCAGGGTCGTCATGGCGCTCACTCCGACAGCGACTGGTTGATCGTGTCGGCGGCCTGCTTCAAGGTCGAGCCGGCCGGCTTGCCGTCCAGCACGGTGCTCTCGATCGCCGTCTTGATGGCGTCCTGCACCTCGGCCCAGTGCGGTGCCACCTCGTCGAATCGCCCCTGCTGGTAAGCCTGTTCCCAGACCTTCAGGAACGGCACCTTCGCCGCCGCCGGCGACGACGACCAGTCCTTGACCGGCTGGATGAAGTTGACGTCGGTGAGCCACCGCTGGTTCTGCGAGGTCACGTAGTCGATGAACTTCCACGCCTCGGCCTGGTGCTTGGACGCCTTGTTCACCGCCATGTAGTAGCCGTACCAGCGGCCGTTCGGCTTGCTCGGGTCCACCTGCGGCAGCGGCACGACTTCCATGTTCTTGTAGGTCTTCGGGTTGTCCTGGGCGATCTGCCCGACACCCCACGGGTACATGACCGTCATGGACGTCTTGCCCGCCTCGAAGTCGGCGAACGGCGCCGTCGCGTCGTGGGAGGCGGTGTGCGGGTCACCGAGTTTGTCCTTGTTCACCAGGGTGTTCCACAGCTCGAGCGCCTGCACGCCGAGCGGCTGGTCGATCGTCGCCTTCTTGCCGTCGTCGCTGACGATGCGTCCACCGGTCTCGTTCAGCAGGATCTGCAGCTGCTGGGTGTACTGGCCGGCGCTGAGGTAGAGGAAGTTGAACCCACCCTGCCCGGCGGCGATCAGCTTCTTCCCGTCGGCGGCCACGTCGTCCCACGTCTTGGGCGGGTCGGCCGGGTCGAGGCCGGCCTTCTTGAACGCCGCCTTGTTGATGGCGAACGCCGTGGCGTTGAACTCGGTGGGCAGCCCGTACACCTTGCCGTCCGGCCCCTTCGCGCCGTCGAGCGTATTGGGCAGGTACCGTCCCTCGGCGGCGGTCTGCGCGGCGGAGTCCATCGGTGCGAGCAGGCGCTTGGGGATGTAGTCGCCGCGAAGCGCCACGTCGTCCATGTTGATCACGTCCGGTCCCGAGCCGTTGCTCAGCGACGTGAGCATCTTCGTGTTGAAGTCGGTGTTCGGGATCTGCTGGTAGTCGATCGTGACGTTGGGATGCGCCTTCTCGTACTCGGCGATCAGCTTCTTGTTCAGCGCGATCATCGGCGGGTGGGTGTGCGTCCAGAACGTCAGATGCACCTTGTCACCACTGCCACTGCTTCCGGAACCGCACGCGGTCATCGCGACGCCGACCACGCACAGCGCCAGGACGGCGCTCAGCTTCTTCATGACGGTCATCCCTCGTGTTGATCAGGCGGGCGCCGCGGCCGACAGCCGCGGCCGGCGGGCAATTGGTCGTACGGCGAGGCGGTCGGTCATCAGGGAGTACCGGTCGGCTCGGAACAGGTCGACGCCGAAGTCGACGACCCGGCCGGCTTTCCCGTAACTAGTCGTCTCGATACGGAGCAGGGCCGCGCCGGGCTCGCACTCGAGCAGCCGCGCTTCCCGTTCCGACGCCATGGCGATCTCGATCACCGATGTGCCGGTGAGGATGTGTGTTTCGTACCGCTCGGCCAGCAGCTCGTACCACGACCCGGTGAGATCGTCCTGCGTCAGGCCGGGCACCCGGCCCGCCCCGACCCAGGTGGTCTCCAGGCCGATCGGTTCGCCTTCGGCCAGGCGCAGCCGGGTGAACCGCACGACCGGATCGTTGGACGGAATGCGCAGTACCCGAGACCGGACGCCCCCGCGGCGCAGCCTCCGGAACTCCACCACCCGGCTGCTGGGACGCAGACCCCGATCCCGGATGCCGTCCGAGAACGACTGCATCGCCATCGGCCGGGCCATCTTCTGCCGCGCCACGAACGTGCCCCGGCCCTGCTCGCGCACCACCAGACCGGCGACGACCAGCTCGTCGGTCGCTCGGCGCAAGGTCATCCGGGCGACGTCCCACTCGCGGGCCAGTTCGCGCTCGGACGGCAGCGCCGTGCCCGCCTCGGTATCCTCGATGAGTTGCAGCAACCGCGCACGGATAGCCGACACCTTGTTGTAACTGGCCTGCATCGCGGGACCTCCGTCCACAGCTCAGAGCTGCCTATCCCGTGGCCTTTCCTAGCAGCGTGTTGCCTGCGCCGCGGTGCCGCCAGGCATACGTGTTAGACCACTCAAGGCAGCTGACCATACGATCAACCAGGCAGAATAGGAAGATCCAGGGCCTGGTGGACCACGGTGGTCTACTGGAAGTTGGGGCCATCGGTTGCCGGAGGTGTGACCGGCGCCGTCCGCGGAAATTTCAGTACGAGCGACTCAAGGTCCGTCCGGCTCATCGCGGCTCGACCCCGGGAAGACCTCCCCGCCGTCCGTGCGATTGGCATGCCGTCCACTGTCCGGCGCGGCGACCGGCTCAATATCCTTGCCGCCATGAGCCGTTGGGACGAGCTGACCGGTGGGACGTCCGGGGAGGACTACGCCGCGCGGTTCGCGGCCCTGGCCGACAGCGGCAAGGACATGCACGGTGAGGCGCGGTTCTGCGCCGCACTTGTTCCCGCCGGAGCGCGGGTGCTGGACGCCGGGTGCGGTACCGGACGAGTCATGATCCGCCTTGCCGAGCTCGGGTACGACTGCGTCGGCGTGGATCTTGATCCGTCCATGCTGGCGGTGGCGCGGAAAGCGGCGCCGGGACTGCCCTGGATCCGGGCTGACCTGGCGGAGTTCGACCCGGCCGCGGTCACTATGGCCGGGGACTTCGATCTCGTGGTCGCCGCCGGCAACATCTTTCCGCTTCTCGCCGCGGGCACCGAGCTCGCGGTGGTCACGCGCCTGGCCGCGACCCTGCGCCCGGGCGGTCTGATGGTCGCCGGATTCGGCTTGGACGAGGCCCACCTGCCGGTGCCGCCCAGCATCACCCTGCCCGAGTACGACGCCTACTGCGCCGCGGCCGGCCTCACCTTCGTCGACCGCTTCGCCACTTGGGACGCCGACCCTTACGACGACGGTGGCTACGCCATCAGCGTCCACCGCCGCTGAGGATCCCCGTCGAAAAGGGGGGCTGGGTACACCCTCTGGGGTAGACCTGAGCGGCTGGGTGACGGTTTTTCCGGACCATAGTCTCGTCTGCGTGAAGTCATTTGCGAGCAAGCGAAACGCCCAAGTCACGGCGACATCAACACCATCGCGGATATTGGATGTCGACGCCTTGCGGGGATTCGCCCTGTTAGGCATCTTGGTCGTCAATATCGCGTTCTTTGCTTCAGGGTACCCGATACATGGCACCCTGGATCCGGCTTACACTTCGGGCGAAGACAAGGCCGTACGTTGGTTGATCACCTTTGTGTTCGAGATGAAGTTCTATCTGATATTTTCCTTTCTCTTCGGATATAGCTTCACGCTCCAGATGGATTCGGCCGCCCGCCAGGGAGCGGTATTCACCCCGCGCATCCTGCGTCGTCTTGCCGGGCTTCTGACGCTGGGCCTCATCCATGCCGTGCTGCTCTTCTATGGCGACATCCTTTCCTGCTACGCGGTGCTCGGGCTGATCCTGTTCGCCTTGCGGGGCATCAAGCCCCGAACCGCTCTGATCGTGGCCGGCGCGATCGTCGGGATGCTGGTGGTCACCCTCCTGCTCGCCGACGGCGCGACCGCGAGCGATCCGGTCACCGCGCTCGCGGAGGGCCATCGGACCACGGCCGCCATGCGAAACAGCCCCGCGAGCTTCATCACCAGCAATATTCATATTCTGCCCCTTATGGCGGCGACGCTGGCGGTGCAGGGCCTCAGCTCCTTCGCCGCGTTTCTTGTCGGTTTCGCTGCGGGCAAGCGCCAAGTGCTGGCCCGCGTCAAGGAACACGACCGCAGCCTGCGGCGCATCCAGTGGGTAGGCTTTCCGGTCGGACTGGCGGGAGCGTTTTACCTGGCCAGCGCCGGCAGTGTTGTCAGCGATCTCACCCCGGTCGCCGTAACGATGCTGACCGGCTCTTTCCTGGCAGCCGCGTACATGGCAACGGCGTTGCGCTTCTTTCAGACGGAGCCCGGCAGTCGCGTCATGGCCGCCCTAGCGCCGGCAGGCCGGATGGCACTCACCAACTATCTGAGCCAATCCCTGATCTGCGCCGTCCTGTTCACGGCGTACGGTTTCCGCCTGGCCGGCCATGTCTCACCGCTGGGCGCCCTCCTGTTGGCGGTGGCCATCTTCGCCGCGCAACTGTGGCTGAGCAGGAAATGGCTCACCGGTCACATCTACGGTCCTGTCGAGTGGCTCCTACGTGCGGTCACACTGGCGAGGCTCCCGGCCATGAGGGCAGGCTCCAAGCCTGGGGACTAGGTGTGCTGTCCGGACAGGTTGGTGACGCGGCTGGCTGGGGTTTGGCCGCCGATGCCGGTGTGGGGTCGGTGGTAGTTGTACCAGTCCAGCCAGTCGATGAGGACGGTTTGGCGTTCGGTTTCTGAGGTGTAGGGCTGGTGGTAGGCCCATTCCTCGGTCAGGGTGCGGTGGAATCGTTCGACCTTGCCGTTGGTCTGGGGCCGGTAGGGCCGGGTCCAGCGAGGGCTGATGCCCAGTTCGTCGCAGATGGTGCGCCAGGTGGTCTTGGTGTAGGCCCAGGCGTTGTCGGTCAGGACCCGTTGGATGGTGATGCCGCGGGCGGCGAACCACGCGGTGGCGCGGACGAGGAAGGCGGCGCAGGTGGCGGCGGTCTCGTCGGTGAGGGTTTCGGTGTAGGCCAGGCGGGAGTGGTCGTCCAGGGCGGTGTGCAGGTACAGGTAGCCGATGCCGGCACGTCGCTGGTTTTTGCGGCCGGCGGCGCGGCCCAGGGTCTTGTGTCCGCCGCCGTCGGGGATGCGGCCGAGTTTCTTGACGTCGATGTGGACCAGGTCGCCGGGGCGTTGGCGTTCGTAGCGGCGGATGGGTTCGCCGGTGGCGCGGTCACAGACCGCCAGGGGTGGCAGGCCGTGGCGGGTCAGGATGCGGTGAGCGGTGGAGGGCGCGATGCCGGTGCGGGCGGCCAGCCGGAGCGGGCCGATGCGGTGCGCCCGGCGCAGCGCGACCACGTGTGCCTCGATTTGTGGTGGGGTTCGGCGCGGGCTGTGGTGCGGGCGGCTGGAGCGGTCATGCATGCCGGCGGCGCCCAGTTGCCGGTAGCGGGTGGCCCAGCGTGCGGCGGTGGTGTGGCTGACGCCGAAGCGTTCGGCGGCCCGGCGTAGTGGCCAGCCGTCCTCAACGATGCACTGGGCCAGGCGCAGGCGGCCGGTCGGGGTCAGCGGGGCATTACGGTGGGGCATGAGGGCCTCCTGGACGTCGGTGCAGATGTCGCAATCCACACCGAAACCAGAAGGCCCTCCCCTTGTTCAAGAACCACCCAGGGCGTGTCGCCTGTCACCAACGTCCCCGGACAGCACAACTAGGGCAGCCGTACGCCGGGAAACCGTTGTGAGGACACGTTGGCGGGCGAGCCGCTCGGCTCACCCGTCAGTCGCGACTCCTTCTACGAAGTAGAGGAGCCCTTCTTCCGGCGGTGGACAACCAAGCGTCTCGATGATGCGGGGCCACATCTCGTGCTTGACCTCGTAGCAGTAGACCATCCACTCGTCATCACCCCGGTCGAACATCTCTCGGATTCGGACCAGCTGATCCCGAGTGATCGGAAGGGTCGTCCGCAACCACTCATCTTTGCTGTCGTAGGCAGCGAGCCGCCATCCCATGTGTCACAGGTTATGGCGCCGCCGGCTACCAACGGAGCGCCACGTCATGCTGATCGCATACCTGACCTGCGTCAGAACCGTGCCGATAAGGCGCCCGGACGGGTGACGAGTACGCGGGACGGCTGCTCGGCCATGCCTGGGACGTCGGCGCTGGGGATGACTCGGCTTCCGCCTCAGCCACTGGCCGGCCTTCAGGGTATGCGCGGTGTCGGGCATACCCGAGCCGGAGTACCCCCGCCGGAGGGGCGGTTCTTCGTTTCGTAAGGCCGGACGAGTGCTGGAGATGCCGTGGGTGCTTGGGGATGCGGCCCCTTTGACAACGATACGGCCGGTGACTTCCTCGCCGAGCTGGAGCGGACGGGCGACACACCTGCGCACCTGCGCAAGATCCTGTCGCAGGTCGTTGATGCGCCTGGGCGGGTCGATGCGGTCGACGGTGATCGGGCGGCGGCGGCCGCGGCGTTGGTGGCCATTCGCTACGCGGGCCTTGAGGTGGATCCCGAGCTTGCGGACGATCTGGCGGCCCACGTGTTCGGCTGTCCGGAAGATCTTGCGGTGTTGGCCGGCCGCACATTCGACCGGTTGTTGGACCCGGCCGACAACGAGTGGCATGACCTGTGGGTCCGATCTAACGGGCTCGATGACGTGGCGGCGGAACTGAAGCCGTACCGACGCGCGGTAGGACGACCCTGACGACGCCGCGAGGTCCGCTGCGGCGACCAAGCCCTCCTACGACCTCAACCTGTAGGGGACGACAGTCCCCTACATCGGGGAGCTCCGGGGGGCGTCCCCCGGACCGGCACTGAGCCTCCGGCCGGATTCGAACCGGCGACCTGACGCTTACAAGGCGGCTTATGCCGACACTTCGCCAGTAGTCATGGCGCTAATGGCTGCTCTGGCAGTCCCCCACCACCGCTCAGTGCGACGGTCGTCGGCACGACGACGCCCTTTTCGGCACACCTATTTCCCGAAACATTCGACCAGATAAAAGCTTCCTCGCAATGGTAAAGATTTCAAAGGTTTCAAAGAATCGATGCAGCATGATAGCGTGCGGCCTTGCCTATGCGAACGGACACGCTTGCCATTTTTCTGAAACGACAGAGAAAGCAATTTCAACCACACGGGCAGTCATATGTCCATATTGGCCGGGAGGCCTGATGGGTTCGACTATGAGGAAATGCGGCGGCATCGCCACGGCCGCACTGATGATGACTGGAATGGCCGCCGTTCCGCCGGCGCACGCCCGCCAGGTCGTGAGGGTGCCCTGCAGTGCACCGGCGCTGGTCAACGCGGTCGCCGCCGCCAACCAGACCGGCGAGGGCGTGCTCGTGCTGGATACAGGTTGTAACTACGTCCTCACCGCGCCGTCCGCGACCGGACGAGGGCCGGACGGCCTGCTCATCAACGCGGATGTCGAGCTCATCGGCGGATCCGGCACTCAGATCAGCAGGTCCGCGACCGCGGCACCCTTCCGGATCATCGAGGTCGCGGCGGGCGCCTTCCTGGATCTGGAGAACACCACTATCACCGGCGGCCTGACCAACAACACCGTCCCGAGCAATGACACGGGCGGTGGCATCCTCAACTCGCGTGGCACCACGACGCTGTACCGCTCGACGATCAGGGGCAACACCGCGGACAACGGCGCCGGCGTCTCCAACGACAGCGGGCGGCTGGACCTGAACCAGTCGTCCATCAACGACAACACGACCCGCGCCGGCGGTGGCGGCGGTGGCGGTGTGTACAACGACGGCGCCCTCAACATGCAGAACAGCGTGATCCGCCACAATCACGCCAATACGAATGGCGGCGGCCTCTACAACGGCCAAGGCGGCAGCACCGAGACCGTCGGCAGCACCGTTGACCTCAACACCGCCGGCGCACAGGGCGGTGGCGTGTACAACGCGCCGGACGGTCGCCTGCTCCTGCAGAGCACCAACATCACGCTCAACTCCGCGACCAGCGGTGGCGGCATCTTCAACGCGGGCCTGCCAAGCCGAGTGAATCTCATCGCGAGCGCTGTCACCAGCAACACTCCGAACAACTGCGTGCCTGTCGGCACGATACGGAACTGCACGGGCTGACCCGGATTTCCCCGTCAACGCGGCGCCGTGTGTGCCAGGCACACCGCACTGGCACACACGGCGCGAACCGGGGGCCTGCGGTCGGGGACCCAGCGCCTCGCCGGAGAGCCGGTAGAGCTGAAGGAGATGGAACCCTGGGCTGAGGGCCGTCGGCGCCATCGTCCGCGGAAGCCCGCTGTCGCCCGGCCCGTCCGACGCCGCCTTGAACAACCGGAACGCGGGGTAGGTCAGCGTAAGGGAGAGGCGGCCGGGGCTTGGCTTAAGGGCCATAGGGAATCCGCGCTCGGGGGGAGTGCACCGTGCGGGTGATCGTCGATCTCACGCGTTGTCAGGGGTATGGCCAGTGCGCGTTTCTGGCGCCTGAGGTGTTCGCGATGCGCGGTGAAGAGGCGCTGGTGTACGACCCGGACGCGGACGACGCGCAGCGTGAGCACGTCCTGCGGGCGGCGGCGGCCTGCCCGGTCCAGGCGATCCACGTGGAGTGGATGGCCATCCAGCGCAAGGGGATGAGAACCGCTGCGGCTCGGCCGCCGCTCGGTGACGACGCGTTCCGCAAGACGGGGCGCATCGTGATCGTCGGCGCTTCGCTGGCCGGGGGGCGGGCGGCGGGCGTACTCCGCCGGGAAGGGTTCACCGGGACGCTGACCGTGATCGGGGGTGAGCCGTACGAACCCTACGACCGCCCGCCACTGTCCAAGCAGGTCCTGGCCGGTCGGGTGCCCGCAGATCACACGCTGCTGCCACACCTGAGCGAGATCGAGGCGGAGTGGCTGTCGGGTGCACCTGCCACCGGCCTTGACGTGGTCGCCAAGCGGGTGACGCTCGCCGACGGCCGGGAGGTGCCCTTCGACCGGCTGCTGATCGCCACCGGCGCCCGCGCCAGGCCATGGCCGAACGAAGCCGAGGCGACGCTGGACGGAGTCTTCGCGCTTCGCACGATGGATGAGGCGATACGGCTGCGGGAGTGCCTGGCCGCCAAGCCGCGCCGGGTGCTGGTCATCGGCGCGGGGTTCACCGGGTCGGAGGTCGCGTCGGTATGCCGGGAACTCGACGTTCCGGTGACCGTGGTCGAGCGTGGTCCGGCGCCTCTGGTCGGTGCCCTGGGCGGTGTGATCGGTGCGGTCGCGGCCGACCTGCAGCGGGCGCATGGCGTGGATCTGCGGTGCGAGGTGACGGTTGAGGCGTTGGAGGGCGATGCCGACGGGCGGTTCCGCTCAGCGCGGTTGTCCGATGGCACCACGGTGGAGGCCGACGTGGCGATCGTCGCGCTCGGGGCGATCCGCAATGTCGAATGGCTGGAGGATTCGGGGCTGGCGGCCGGGGTCTGGGGCGTGGCCTGTGACGCGGGCTGCCGCGCCTTCGACATCAACGGGCTGGTCACCGATGACGTCTTCGTCGCCGGGGACGTGGCGCGGTTCCCGCATCCGGTCTACGGCTACCAGTTCATGGCACTGGAGCACTGGGGCAACGCGGTCGCCCAGGCCGAGATCGCCGCGCACAACATGCTCAGCGATCAGATGCATCGCTGGCCGCACCTGTCCTTGCCGATCTTCTGGTCCAACCAGTTCGGCACCAACATCAAGTCCGTCGGTGTGCCGACCTTCGCCGATGAGGTGGCCATCGTGCACGGCTCCGTCGCCGAGCGCCGGTTCGTCGCCGTCTACGGCAACCGGGGCCGGGTCACGGCCGCGGTCACCTTTGACCAGGCCATGTGGCTGGAGCACTACCAGCACCTGATCGAGCAGGCCGCGCCCTTCCCACCCGCCTCCCACACAGCGGACCGGCGAGAGCCGATGATCCCCGTCCCGGCCGAGATGCCGGATCGTATCGAAGCGACGCAGGTGACCGTGGTGGTCACCGGGCACGACCCGGCCGAGCGCCGTGCGTCGCTGGTCCGGGGCGATCGATGAACGAGTCTTGAGGAGGCGCCGCCATGGCACCACCCAGCGTCTTCCAGCGGATCCTGGACTACTCCCACCGCGCCGACCCCTACCCGCTGTACGCCGAGCTGCGCAAGACACCGGTGCGGCGGGAGGAAGACGGCACCTACGTCGTCAGCGGCTATGAGGAGATCGTCTCACTCCTCCACGATCCACGCGTCAGCGTCGGTCGCCCGCAGCCGGGCGAACCCCGGGACGCCGAGAAGGAGCCACCGTCCTTCCTCCGGCTCGATCCGCCCGAGCACGACCGGCTCCGCCGCGTGGCGATGCGCCATTTCGGTCCGCCGCATTCGCCGCATCGGGTGGACGGCCTGAGGCCGGAGCTGTTCGGGATCGTCAGGGAGCTGATCGACGGCGTCGCGGGCCGGACCCGGATCGACATCGTCGACGACGTCGCCTACCCGTTCCCGGTGACGGTGATCTGCCGAATCCTCGGGGTGCCGCGCGAGGACGAGGCGCGGTTCCACGACTGGGCTGACGCGGTCATCGAGTCGCTCGACCCCAGAGAGGAGGGCCGGCCGGAGCGCCTGAGGCGCCGGGAGAACGCGGTGGTAGAGCTGCACCGATACCTCGGCGGGATCGCCGCCGAGCGCCGGAGGAACCCGGGTGACGACCTCATCTCCGGCCTCGTCACCGATGAGGGCCCGGACGGTGCGATGTCCCCGACCGAGGTCGCGGCCAACGGCGCGCTGCTGCTCATCGCCGGCCATGAGACCACGGTCAACCTCATCACCAACGGCATGCTCACCCTGCTCCGCCACCCAGAACTACTCGACCGGCTCCGTCACGAGCCGAACCTGGCCATCGGCCTGGTCGAAGAACTGCTGCGCTACGAGCCCCCGGTGCACCTGCGGTCCACGCGGATCGCGTTGGAGGACATCATGATCGGCGACATCACGATCCCTGAGGGAGCTCCGATCGTCCTGGCGCTCGCGGCGGGAAGCCGCGACCCGAAGCGCGTACCCGACCCCGACCGCTTCGACCCGGACCGCCGCCCCAACCAGCATCTCGGCTTCGGCGGCGGCATCCACTACTGCTTCGGCGCCCCGCTCGCCCGCCTGGAAGCACAGATCGCCCTGACCGAGCTGGCCAGACGCCTGCGGAACCCCCGCCTCGTCACCGACCCGCCCCCCTACCGGCCCAGCCCCGAGCTACGCGGCCCCCGCCACCTCCTCCTCGACATCGACGGCGTCATTCAGCCGGCGCGGTGAACGGAAGACGCACCCATCGTCAGAGGGCAACCGGCCAACGCGTTTCAGCGGCGAGTGGCCTCCAGGCGAGAACGGAGATCACCCACGTCGGTTCGCAGGTCCGCACTGGCGCCGGGGTCGTTCAGGTCTGTGTCGATCAGGTCCAGCTCGGCGCTGCGCAGATCGGTCAGGAGCCGGCGGGGCGTTCCGCCGGGTGTACGGCGACGTTCCCTGCGGCGCCTCCGGCGATCGGTGAGGATCTCGGTTTCCGCCGCAGTCAGCACACCACGGTCGGCCTCCGCCGCGGCGGCGTCCCGGAATCGATCGAGGTACCGGCGGCGAGCGACGCGATAGACGACCACGGCGATGACCAAGATCGCCGGCCCCCTGGCCCACACCCAGGTGCCACCGGCCAGCAGCGGGAAGTCCCACCAGGCGTGCATCGCCATCGCGAGCACGAACGCGCCGACGGCGACGAGCAGCCGCCGTGCCAGCGGGCGTCCGGTGGCACCGACCAGGTAACCCAGCCCGGCGCCTGCGACGGCGCCCATGGCCCAGTGACCCCACCAGATGGTGCCGACCCGGCCGATGAGCGAGTCAAGGACGCTGACGGTGCTGTGCACGGCTCCGTGCGCCACGATGGTGTTGAAGACGTAGAGGTAATTCTCGGCGATCTCGAAGCCGAAGCCCGCCAGCGCACCGTACGCGAAGCCATCCAGTGGGCCGCGGATCGCCTGCGGGACCATCAGTGCCAGCAGCGCGACCCCGGCCAGCTTCAGGGTCTCCTCGACGATCGGCGCACTGATCGCCGCGCCCCACCGGTCGGCGAAGCTCAACCCCGCCATCTGGGTGAGAATGCCGCCGAACGCCTCGTTGGCGATCAGGGCCACGCCGGGCACGGCGAACAGCCCCCAGGCCGTGATGAGCAGCGCGTGGCTCCACGGATGCGGGCGCACCGGGTGCAGCCGGCGGAAGTACCAGAGCCCGGCCAGCAGCACCGGGATCAGGACCAGGGCTCCGACAACGGCTCCGCCGAAGAAGACCAGCACGTACGGAGTGAGCGTGAGTATCCCCATGAGCGCGCCCAGCAGACAGAACACGGCCCACAACCAGAACGCCGAACGCCGTGTCAGCCGCGACACTTTCGTCGTGTGCGTCATCGGGCGCTCTTGGTGAACTGGATGCTTCGCACCATTCCGCGGACCTGGTCGGCCTTGTGCCGGAAGTCCTCTGGTGGGCCGGTGGCCGTCACGTCGGTACCCAGCGTCGGACGAGCGAAGACGCTCGCGATGCCGATCTGACCCCGGCCGGCGAGCTCACCGGCGAGCCCGGTCACGCCCTGATCGGTGGTGGCCGGTACCGGGCGAGTGGCCGCCCGCGGGCCGCCCGTCAGGACCGCGATCTTGTCACGACCGTCCCAGAGTTGCCTGGGCGTCGCTTGCCGCGGGGTGACGACACTCACGCTGAATCGGGTTGGACCGCTCCTCAGAGTGATCCTGGAGGATAGGTCGGTGTCCCTCGCATCCACCGCCCATCCGGCCGGAACGGTCAGAGCGACGGGCCGCTTGTCGCCTGGGTGCGCGGCGCCGACCTGCATCACCGAGCCCGGCGGCACCGAAATCTCCGAGTCCCGTACCGCGGAATCGATCATTGGAAGGCCCGCGCACAGCACAACCAGCACCGCGGCGACTCCAGCGGTGTACTGCCATCCACTCCAATCCACGCGAACCCCACCAAACTAAAATCGGGGGGATGCTTAACAGATAACCACCCCTCAACCAGCTCAAACTCCCGGACTGGCGGCTGGGCTTCCTCCTTGACGTGGAGGCCTGATCTAGAGGGACGGGTGAGTCGTGGGAGTGGAAAGCCGCAGGTCCGATAGGCACATTGGTGGCGCGCGGGGGTGCTGCCGTACTTTTCTGCTGCACGGATCCGTGACCGGCCGAGCCCTTGCTGCGGTGTCAGAGGGGGGCTCTACGGTGTGGCCATGAATGGCGCTACGAGGGCTCGTACGACCGAGGCTCCTCCGCTCGATATGGCCGAGGCCGTTCCGGGTCTGGGCGCGTACGCCCGGACGGTGGTCCGGTTGCACCCCCGGCCAGGTGCCCCGGACATCTCCAGCAGTCACATCGGCGGTCCGGTGCTGTGGCCGGCGGACGAACCGTGGCCGCACTGCTCGGACCCCAAGTACTCGGAGCAGAACCGGCATAAGACGCCGGACCGTCCGGTGGCGATGGTCCCCGTGGCTCAGCTCGCCGCAGCGGACTTCCCGGAGATCGTCTTCCCGGCCGGCACCGACCTGGCGCAGATCCTGTGGTGCCCGAGCCATCACCCGACCTGGGGCTACGCGCCCGCGTTCCGGCTGATCTGGCGGGACTCCTCCACCGTGACCGCACCTCTCGCGGCGCCTCCGACGCCACACCTGATCGGTGATGCGGACTATGTACCGCGGCCCTGTGTGCTCCACCCGGAACGCGTGATCGAGTATCCATGGCACGAGGAACTCCCCAAAGACCTCCGGGACAAGCTGGAGGAATGGGAG
The DNA here is from genome assembly GCF_050936355.1 of Actinoallomurus sp. CA-142502. Lineage (NCBI taxonomy): Bacteria > Bacillati > Actinomycetota > Actinomycetes > Streptosporangiales > Thermomonosporaceae > Actinoallomurus > Actinoallomurus sp. CA-142502. The sequence continues at coordinate 2,084,855 of NZ_JBNJMY010000001.1, read as the reverse complement.
GCCGGAGAAAGCCTGTACCAGTACATGCTGTCGATCGTGCCCGGCTGCAAAGTCAGCGGCGGGATGTCCTGGGAAGTCACCGACATGGGAGCACTGCCTCCATGTGACGCCTGCGGCGCGCCCCTGAAACTGCTGCTGCAATTGGACAGTTGTGAATGGTCCACCGACGCCCAGGGCTTGCGCTGGGCGCCGCTGGAAGACCGACACCTGGAATTCGCCACCCCAGAACACAACCGCGCACACGAACCGACCGGCCTGCAGATCAGCCGGTACAGCCACGGCGGCTTCTTCGTCTGCTCAACCGCTCCCGAGCACCCAGCGACCTTCTTCACCCAGTAACCAGGCCATCACACGCTCACCGGCGATCGATGTTAATTGTTGCGGGTCAGGACCTTGTTGACGCCTGCGGAGCCGGGCTCGTGGCTCAGTCGCTGAGTCCTGAGTGTCCGAGTGCGGCCGTCGACTTTGTTTCGGTGAGTGAATACTGGCCCTGTGGACAGGGGATGGACGGAGGTCCTGGATGGCTTCCTCGGCGAGCATCGCCGCGAGTTGTGGGCGTTCTGCTATCAGATGTTGGGCTCTCCGTTCGATGCTGAAGACGCCGTCCAAGATGTGCTTGAGCGGGTGTGGCGAGCGCGGGGTGACTTTGACGCCGAGGTAGGGAGCGTGACCGGATGGGTGTTTCGGATCGCTCGGAATGTCTGCGTGGATCGTCTTCGGAGCGCGAGCCGCCGTACGCTGCCGCGCGATCTCAGCGATCCGGGATTCGAGGTGGGCGCCACTCTGGTCCCTCGGTTCGACACCCCGTGGCTGCAGCCGGCCCCGTCAAGCTGGTTGGGCGAGGATGGCACCGCCGACGCTGTGGTGCGGGGCAGCGAAGTCCGGTTGGCGTTGACGGCTCTCCTGCAAGCGCTGCCGGCACAACAGCGCGCGGTCTTCATTCTGCGCGAGGTGCTGGGCTACTCCTCGGCTGACGCCGCCGCCGCACTCGGCACCTCGGTACCTGCGATCAACTCTGCACTCCAGCGCGCTCGAGCTCGTCTCTCACAGACGCGAACGGATGGCCACCCTGAGCAACGAGGCATCGAAGCCGCACTGGTCGAGCAGTACGCCCGGGCCTTGGAAGCGGGGGACACAGAGGCACTGGAGCAGTTGGTGACAGCGGATGTCGTCTTCGAGATGCCGCCAGTTCCACAGTGGTTGCGCGGCCGGGTTCCGTACCGGGCATTCATGGAAGCCTTCTTCCGCCGGCGTGGCGCCCGCAGGCAGACGCGTCCCATCTCGGCCAATCATCAACCAGGGCTGCTGCTTTATCACGTCACCGATGACGGTGTGCAGCCCAACACGCTCCATGTGCTCACGGGGGGAGCGGACGGCCTGCTGTCCCACCTACTCGTCTACCGGGACCCGAAGCTGTTCGCGCTCTTCGAGCAGTAGCGATGAGTTCGAGGGCTCTCATTCGTAGGTAGCGGTAACCGGATCAGGAGGGTTAGCGCTATGCGGAAAGTGATCGAGTACGTTCTGACCTCGGCGGACGGTGTCGTTGAAGACCCGGTGGGCATGGGAGTGGCCGAGTATCAGGATGAGGCCTATCTGCGGGACGGTCTGGGCCTGCTGACGGCCTGCGACGCGATCCTGTTCGGACGCCGCATCTACGAAGCGTTCGCGGAACTGTATGACGGTCGCACAGACCACAAGCCGATGTGGGCCGACCGACTCACGACGATCCCGAAGTATGTGTTCAGCTCGACGCTTGAAAGGGCCGACTGGAACAACTCGATCATCGTTCGTGGCGATGCCGTTGCCGAGGTGGCCCGCCTCAAACAGCAAGACGGGGGGAACCTGCTGCTTCTCGGCCACGGCCAGTTCGGGGAGACTCTTCTGCGAGAGCAGCTGATCGATGTCATCGACCTCACGATTTACCCCTTTATGACCGGGAGTGGGAAACAATTTTTCCGGGAGGGGCAGGATGCCAAGCTGAGACTCGCGGGCGTGAAGACCTTTTCGAAGATCGTCAAGCTGACCTACGAGATGCAGAGATGAGGCCCAAGGGCCGACCCTCGTGCTCTTCGACCGCACGGTGATGAGCCGGCGGCCTTAGCAGATGAGCCACCGCAACGCCCCGCTGGCGGTGGAGCGTCTCGAAGGTCGATCGATCGCTGCCGGCCCCGGCTGATCGCATACGCCGCTGTAATCGTCGCTCGCGAACTCCGCGGGTAAGGACTTGACGAAAGCGCCGAATCGGCAGGTTCAGGCTTAGACGATCTGCCGGGCGAGCAGGGTCGATCATTGGGCCGGTGGTCGTCGCCGTGATCTGCCGTTGCCGTCAGAGGGACCCCGAGTGGTCTTCGCTCGGGGTCTTCTGGCTGGTCAGGTGGGAGCCTCCGGCCGGATTCGAACCGGCTGCCGCTTACAAGGCAACTTATGCCGACATTTCACCAGCACTCCCGGTGCTGGCGCCTGCGCTGGCAGTCCCTCACCACGCGCGAGTGTCCGTCGTCGTTCGTCGCGATTGTCACCCACGACAAGAAGGCTGAAACATAGGGGCAGCCGCCCCGCTGTTTCAGCACGGCAGGGTGTCCCGCAGGTCTGCGCAGGTCACGTGCAGCGGGGGGACAAAGGGGACACTCGCGCGCCTGCTACGCCGAGGCCAAGATCACGGCTTACCTACGTTCTGGTTCCCTGACCCCAGCGGTCCCTCTGCACGCGACAACATGATCACGGTCAGCGGTATCGGCGCTGACGCAGATGGCGGCCTACACCGATCGTTTAGGAAGAACGCTAGTGAATACCGACTTGCCGTCCACTCTGGCACGTCGCCGCCCGAGCGTACTCCTGGTCCTGGCCTCGGCGCAGTTGGTGGCGGCCGTCACCAGCCTTGTCTGCGCCGTCGTTCAGGGGATCCGGGAGCAGCCGTTCCTTCCCGTGCTCGGACAGTGGGGCGGTGTGCCTGCGCCCCTGGTGATCACCGGGTCTGCGGTCGCCGCTGTCATCCTCATCAAGCGGGGCCGTTTCAGTTGTGCCGTGACGGCGGCGGGCCTCCCGCTCGCGGTTCACATACTGGCGATGGTCTCCTACCTCCCCTTTCCCAGGCGGATTCCGCTGGGCCCCTGGGTGCGTCAGGCGCTGACATCGCCGTTCGGACAACTGCAAGTGCTGCCGACTCCGGTGCTGTTGAGGATCAGCGCTTGGGTTTCCATGGCCGCCATCGTCCTCGGTGTCGTGGTCGCGGTCGGCCTCGCCGGAGCGGTGCCGCACCAGGAGCGGCGATCACCAGTGCGACCGGGAGCACTGGTGGTGGTCGCGGTGACGTCGGTGCTGGCGATCGCTGCGTACTGGACAGGTGTGCATCTGGACGGAATAGGTATGCGGCTGGTGGGGCCGACGCAGCCGGCGTTCGTCGCGCTGGCCGCCGCGACGGTGACGGCGCTGATCGATGTGCACACCCGCCGGGCCGCCCGCGAAGGCATGATCGCGGTTGCGGCGGTGTCGGCGGGCGTGTCCGGTGCGGTGCTGATCGTGCCGCTGGGGTGGCAGATGTGGCCGTTGGTGCAGCGTTGGCTGAGGCCCCCGGAACGCCTGCGTGTCATCGGCATCGGGCGAGTGGGCTTGACCCGCTGGCAGGGCCTTTCGGAAAGCCTCATCTCCCTTGGTTCGGTGCTTGTTCTGGTCGCGGTGGCGGCGGCAGCGCTCACAGCGGTGCATCGAGCAGCCGCCGTCCGCGGAACGGCCCCCCGTACCAAGGCTGAACCGGGAACGCCGTCACAGTGAACCGCCTCATGCCGTACGGCGAGCAACTCGCGGCCACGACCGATCGCGAAGACCGGCCTCCGACAAGGCGACTTAGTCACCCACGACAAGAGAGCTGGAACAGAGCGCGCAGCGCCCCACTGTTCCAGCCTCCGGCGTACGCGGGTACAAACAAGACAGCGTGTCCCCCCACCGTATCCCCCAAGTTTGCACAGGTCAGGAATAGTTGGGGGACATAGGGACGTGGGGGACACATATCCTTGACCGCCGAACATGAGAGCCTCAGCGCCCGCCAGCGCTCGGTATGCACGTTTGTTGCGCAGGACCTGATCAACCGAGTCCGCCACGTGCGGCACCGCGCGTCCGCTGGCCACTGAGCTGCACACGAGCGGTTGTCTTCGGTCGTTACCGGTCCCAGGCGACCGTGAGTGCGGTGACGATGCCGAGGCCGCGCCCGCCTTCCTTCTGCGTGCTGATGGTGGATCCGAACTTGGATGGTCCGCCGTTGTCCTGGACCTCGATGCGGATCGTGTTGTCCGGTCGGCGGCAGGCTTCGACGGTGAAGGTGCCGCCTGGTGTGCCGGTGTGACCGGACCGATCCCATTGGGGAGGACGTTGTGGCCGCACGAAGCTGCGGAAAGTTGAGTATTACGACTCATGTGGACGACGTCGCACGAGCTGACGATTTAGGTATGAGCACAACGATCAAACCAAGTACCACGGCCACGTTCCTACGCGTCGGCTCGGTGGTGATCGGGCTGACATGCCTGCTTGCCGCTGCCGCGTTATCGGGGTGCTCCTCGCAATCCGCAGAGGATAAGGCGGTGGCTGATGCGACCAAGCTCGCTCACGGCGACATCGAACGGACCGCGAATCGTATGAGCTCCTGGTTGCGGTCGTCGGCCGGCGGGCGCAGCGGTTACGAGCTCGCGAAAAAGAACCTGTCGGAAAGAACGTTCGTAGCTCAGGTGACTCTTCTCGGGAGCCATTTCTCGAAAAGCGTCCAGACATACGATGTCACGACGACGGAACGAGGAGGGGGAGATAATGGGTTCGGTGGAGGGCACACAGAGAAAACAGTGCGCATGTGCGCCCGGTTGACCGCCCATTTCTCTCCCCGGACCCTCCGCGTCGAAATCTCCGGGCTTCATTGCCCTCCCGGACTTCCAAGCAGAGGGGACGGTGGTCCGGTCGACAGGATCATCCCCTGGAAAAGGTAGTCAGGCCACGAGCCTGGCGCACGGACCGCCAGTTGGGGAACGGAACCGCCGGTGTCGCTGGCAGCGTCACTCAGTTGGTCACCTGCTTATGACGGCATCTTCCGCGTAGCCTGGACGGTTCCGGACTTGCGTAGGGCGGGGCGTCATAGCCTTGTCGGCCGGCTGGGCTGGCACCTGCCTGCCGCCGAACCCGTGATGTTTCGGCGCGTCATGGTCCGACCCCCCGAAGTGCATCCAGCGGCGCGGAGCGCTCGCTGGGGGTCTATCCATCCTTGCCGCCGGGCGGCTGGTCGTGCTCGTCGAGCATCTGGCGGGCATGGTTGGGGTGCGTAACTCACAGGTGAGCGCTCCTTTCGTGAGGTGCCGCCGGAGGCGTCCTCGAACCGGCCCGGCACCGGTCCGCTCGCGGGCCGCCCAGGGGGCCCGGCCAAGCGCAGCCTCCGACCTCAACCCGTGGGGGGCGTGGGGGGCGGCAGCCCCTCACATCGGGGGGCTCCGGGGGCGTCCCCCGGGCCGGCACTGAGCCTCCGGCCGGATTCGAACCGGCGACCTGCCGCTTACAAGGAATACGGACACCCCTGCTCCCCCAACATCCGCCGAGGTAGACGGTGACGGGCGTATGCCGGTGGCTGTCCACGGCCGGCGTCGTTGCCGTCACCGTTGCCGTCAGCCCCGTTGTCCGAGGAGAAGCCGACCCCGATCGCAGGACGGCCACAGATCACCATGCGACGCCCGGTGCGTCGCCCTTGCCCTGCCGCTGCCCGGTCGGAACGGGGAACGACACCGTACGTCCGGTCGTGAGGTCGACGCGGTGGATGCGCCAGCTTTGGGTATACAGCGCGAAGCGGCCTGAACCGTCCAGGGTCAGACCGCCGAGGCCGTCGGCGCTGTTCCTCAGGCGCGCGAGTGTCCGTGCGGCCCCGCCCTGCAGGGGTCGCCGTTCGATGCGCGACCCATTGAAGACGATCATCGCTTGGTCGTCCGGGGTGACCACTCCGTCGAACGCTCCGGAGACGGTGGCGACCGCTCGTACCACGTGCGTCAGTTCGGTTCCGGGAAGCGTCGTGTCCAGCACCTGCAGCGTCTCCCCCGTCCTCAGCCACAGGCGACGCCCGTCCTTCGACCACTTCAGGCCGTCCACGTGCGATCCGCGACCGGTCCACGTGCGCCCCAGGCCCGTGACGATGTCCATCACCGTGATGCCGCCAGAGGCCATCGAGGTGTAGGCGAGCCGCCGGCCGTCCGGACTCAGCGCGCACACGAGCCCGCCGTCAGCGGAGCTCGGACCGACCTCCGGCATCCTTGCGGCGATCTTGCGGGCGGTTCCCGGCCGACCCTTGTCGTCCAGCCGCACCGTGTAGAAGGCGAAGCCGGCGCTCGGTCCGGTCGTGCCACCGATGACGAAGGTCCGATCGTCCGGGGCCGCGGCGACCGCCGGCCACGAGGAGAAGATCCCCCGCGGTGCCGTGATCGTGTGGAGTACCCGCCCGGTCTCCGCATCGAGTACGACGGCATGCGCGGGAATAATGGATGTCGCGTCTTTGGCACTCGGCGGGTCGAACACCGCCACCGGCGCCGCAGCCGCGACGATGAACTTCGGCGTCCTCGACGGCCGCAAGGCCGGGTACACGCGGAATTTCCGCTCGGCCGGTGTGTTCTGCGCCGCCACCGGCGTCGACCCTGAGTGCCCCGGCGGTATCGCCGGCTCAGTGGGATGATCACTGCAGCCGGTGAGCACCGATGCCACAGCGATGACGGAGAAAACCGAGAGCCGTGCGGCCCGACCACCTGAATTCGACGATGTCATCGTCTCTGCCGCCTCCCCGCGACCGGCGGACACCTTATGAGCCTGAGACGGATCATCGTCCGGCGCGGAGCCGCATCGCAAGCACGGCCTGTCCAAATGACCCTCCTTCCGCCGCCCATAAATCGACCTCTCTCGCCTCCGACGCCGCATCGGCGGACTCACATCGGCGACCCTACGGAGAGACGACTACGACGGCGTCCAGGCCAGCAGTTCACTACATCACCGCGACCTGTTCCTCCGAGTGAAGCTAGCCATGTCCATGGCGGTCCAGATCTGACCGCCGACCTGGCCGCCCGCCTCTGACGAGTCCATGTGTGTCCATCGTTGTCCATAGCAGCTATTAGCAATCGCGTTAGCAACGCGTCGGCGCCAACTCCGACCTTCTGAACGTTTCCCTGCTCCGGACAGGGCGCCTGGAAAAGAAAAAGGGTAATCTGATCGCGGAATTGAGATGGCTGGTCCGCGCGCGCTACACCACGTCCGGAAAGGACGCGAGATGGCAACTCGGCCCCAATCCGCTCCACGGCTGTCGAAGGGCGCGGGCACGTGTCTGAGCGGAGCACTGGCGTTCGCCTGGCATCGCGGGTCCGCCGTCGTCGGCACCCACCAGCTGCTGCTGGCGCTCATCGCCCGCGGCGACCCGATCTCCTCGCGGGTGCTGGCCGAGTCGGGTGTCACCTACCGTGCGGTGTGCGATGTGCTGGAGGCGGCGGGCCAGTGGGAAGACGGCGGTATCGGGACCGCCGAGAGCGCCGCCGCGCGCACCCTGGCCGAGGCCGCCAAGGGATTTCGCCCTCCAGGCCGGTTGGCGCGCCTGCTGGGGACGTACGGGTCGCCGTCGCGTCGGCCGCTGCCGCCATGGAGCCGAAACATCGAGACGGTCATCGACGAAGCGTTTTTCTCGGCTCAGGCCGCGGGGCGGGACGCACCGTGCCGCGCCGACCTGACGGTGGCGTGGTTGTCCCAGGATAACGGCGCGGCCGCCGACGTCCTGGAGCGGCTCGGGGCGGATCGCGAGTGGCTGCGAAATCGGCTCGCCGAGGCGTTCGCACCACAGGGCCCGGCACCGACGAGCGCGACGGATTCGGAGATCCGCCCCTCCGGGTGGGTTCTGGGATACCTGCTGAGACAGGGCACCTGTTCCTTGCCCGGCACGTACGACTCCGTCCCCTGGCGTGGCGGACTGACGGCAATAATGCTGGAAAAGCTCTTGCAGGTCAGCGCCGACCTTGAGGTCGCCGAGTTGCGACCGGAACACGTGCTGCTCGCCATCATCGCGACCTATGAGGATCTCGCCGCCGACCGTGAGCAGTTCGGCCCAGGGTGGGAGGCGTGTTTTCCCGCCGGACGGGCGCTGGCAAGCTACAGCATCACCTACGAACGTGCCCGGCAGATGACCCTCGCGCTCAGCCCGGAGACAAAGACCAGCGGCCCGGACGACCAGCGTGGCTTCGTGCAACGGGCCCGAGAGCTTTTCCTTTTCACTCCCACCATGAAGGACGGCGTCGACGAAGCCGTACGCCTACTCGGCCACCGGCCACGAGGGAAAGGGGCCATGGCAACCCCCGAGGTCAATCTGCTCGGCGTCATGCATGAAGAGAATGAATTGGCCAACCGGATCCTGGCCGGCTTCCATGTCGACCGAGAGCGATTGCGCCACGACCTCATCGACGCGTTGCGCTGAGCGCGGACCATGGCGGTCCGCGTTTCACCGGCCACGAGCACCGCGCCCTGGCGCAGGACGCGTCCACCGATCACCGCACTGCGGTAGCCCACACGGACCCTGTCAGACCCCCGCCGCAAACCCGCGCTGCCAGCTTGGGAATCGTCTGGTTCCGCGCCGTCATGGGCGCTGACCTGGGCTTCGGCATGACACCGAGTGACCGCTGTTGCCCCCTGTTCACCGGGGCTAACGGCCCGGACCGCCGAACCGGACGGGACCGGTGGGACCTTCTAATCCGTAGGCACCCAAACGATCTCCGAAGCCGTTCGGATCAGTTCGCGCGCTCGGACGACGTCATCTGGGCCGTCCGCATCCGTACGGCCGCAATCAAGATCGTTCGCCCGGGTGGCTCCTGGGAGCCACGACGGATCACCAGTTTGGAAAATTTCGGAACGCGGTCGGCTATCTGCGCCGTGCGGGCTGGCACGTCGAAGGCGAGACGGCGCTGGTATGCCCCAGCTGCCGCGGCTGACGGCTTCGCCGGCGGGTCACGGGAAGATGACGCTCGTGCGCGTGGTCTGATGGTCCCGAGCCGAAGGGAGTCTGAGGTGGGCGGGACTTCATCGGTGGCGGCTCGCTCGATGCCGTTTGCCCGCTACTGGTGCGCAGCGACCATAAGCTCCTTCGGCACCGCCGTGACGACTGTTGCGATGCCTGTGCTCGTCGTACGGACACTCGCCTCGACGCCGGTAGAAGTCGGAATGGTCAACGCAGCCCAGTTCGTGCCCTATGCCCTCCTCGGACTGATTGCAGGCGTCTACGTCGATCGCTGGCGTCGTAGGACCGTCCTCGTCTGGTCGAGCGTCGGCCGAGCGCTTGCTCTCGGAGCGATACCCGTGCTCTGGGCACTCGGTTCGTTGCATGTATGGATGCTGGTCATCCTTCTGCTGGCCTTCGGGGCCTTCTCGGTCTTCGGCTTCGCCGCGACGCAATCTCTGCTTCCACGGCTCGTTCCTACATCCCAGCTCGTCATTGCGAACGCGCGCCTGGACCAGACCGACACAGCCGCCCAGACGCTCGGCCCTGTCCTCGGCGGCGGAATGGTCGGTGTGCTCGGTGCACCCGTCACGATCGCTGTCGATGCGGTCAGCTACGTCGTCGACGCCGCCCTGAACGCCGGCTTGCGGGTCGAGGAGCCACGATCCTCAACTGCTGACCGGCGCGACCTTCTCGGCGAGGTCCGTGAAGGCGTCAACTGGACCTACCGTCATCGCACGCTCGGTCCACTCGCGGTATCGACGCATGTGTGGTTCCTTGCCAACTCGGCGAGCTTCACGGCACTTGCCGTCATCGCATTGCGAACGCTCGGCTTCTCGTCGCTGTCCTACAGCCTTCTGTTGACCACGAGCGGACTCGCCGGCTTGGTGGGGGCAACGCTCGCCCCCAAGATCGGACTCCGTTGGGGCGCCGGCCGTACGATCATCTGCGCTCGTGCCGCCTATCCCGTCGCGTGGCTCGTCGTCGCACTCACGCTGACCACCTCTGCTCACACGGCAGCTCTCTTCGTCGCGCTCGCGGTGCACGGGCTCGCAGCAGGTGTGGAGAACGCCAACGAGATGGGCTATTGGCAAGCAGCCACGCCCGACGGTCTGCTCGGCAGAGTGAACGCGACGAGGCGCTCGGCGAACCGCACCGTCGCAGTGCTCGGCTCACTTCTCGGCGGTACGGTGCTGGCCACCGCCGGCGACCGAGCCACGATCTTGAGCGTGGCGACAGTGTTCGGCGTCGCTGCAGCTATCGCCGCGTTCTCTCAGCTGAGAACCAATCCGGAGACGCAAACATCAGCTGCCGCGGCGCACGGTCCTTCCCCGAGCCCGTAACGCTGGCGCGGCAATTACCGCCGCTGACGCCGAGGCACCGAGTCCGCGCCAAGAACAGGCAAGCTGCACGCGCCGTCGGAGCACTGTGGCTGGAGGGCCTGCACTTCCACGACCTTCGGCACACCGAGAACACCCTCGCTGCACAGAGCGGGGCAGGTCTCTCATGGTGCCGGATCGGGCAGAAGCCGAAGAAGGCTTCCTGGCTGTTGAGGACGTACAGCTTGAACAACGGCGGGACACCGTGAACCCGGATCTCCGCACGGGCGTTCCGACCATGCCCAGGTCGGACAGCTCCTCCACTGAGTCCAGGATGGCTGGGCTTGGCGGAGCATGATCCGGCCGGCGCGTTGGCGGAACTCCGGGTCATCGGACAGGTCCTCACTGCTGCACGGGACGGCCATCGGTTCGGAGGTGTCGGGGACCAGCATCCGTACGATCAGGCTGCGGGGCTTGAGTGTCGCGGAGCCGGCCGACGCGGATCTTGTCCAGCGGCTCTTGGATGACGCGGCCGCCTCAACATACGGGCGGATGCTGATCGGCGACAAGGCGATCGCCGTCTCTGGCAGGCCCATGGCAGCGGGCACAATCGGACGGGCCTCGCCCGCGGGCGGTTCAGCGCCAGTGCCACCCGGCTCGAAGAGCTGGTCGGCGGTCCACCCCAGGCACATCTTCTCCAGCACCCGGCAATGATGCGGGTACGGCATGCCTTTGACCTCGCCGGACAGCCAGCGGTGGAACTGGGAGCGATCAAGCCCTCTTCCGACCTCAACCCGTGGGGGGCGTGAGCCCCCCACATCGGGGGGCTCCGGGGGGTCGTCCCCCCGGACCGGCACTGAGCCTCCGGCCGGATTCGAACCGGCGACCTGCCGCTTACAAGGCGGACGCTCTGCCAGCTGAGCTACGGAGGCTTGCTTCTTACAGCGTCACCACGATAGCGCGTGCGGCGGGGCCGGTGGGCTGGTCGGCGATCACGTCGGCTCGCCCCGGTGCCGCTCATTAATGAATCGTGGTTCAATAATGCCGTGGCACGTCCCAGGGAGATTTCGGATGAGCGGTTGCTGGATGCCGCCGCTCTTGTCATCAGTCGGCTCGGGCCGGCGTTCAAGCTCGCCGACGTCGCGGCGGAGGCTCGGGTGGCCGTGGGGACGGTGGCTCAGCGGTTCGGGTCCAAGCACGGGCTGCTCGTCGCCATGACCAGGACGGCCATCGAGCGGACGCGTGCCGGGACGCCGGACGAGAGTTCGCCCGTGGAGGCGCTCGTCTCCTCGTACGCGCCGCTGGACGATCCGCACACCGCCGCGCATCACCTCGCTCAGCTCGCCTTCGATCTCGCCGACGAGGAGCTTCGGGCGCTGATGGCCGAGTTCTACGCGGTCATGGAGGCCCGGATCGCCGTACTGGTGCAGCGGGCGAAGGACGACGGGCGGCTCGGCGAGGCGCCCCCGGCCGAGGTCGCCGCTCGGATCCTCACCGCGACGGCGGACGGCACGGCCGTTCACTGGTCCGCTCGGCCGCGCGGCAGGCTCACCGAGCGCATGAAGGCCGACCTCGGCGCGATCGTGGCCGGATGGCGCACCAGAGAAGAACACGACACCGGGAACGAGCAGAGGAGCGGGACATGACGCTGGACGGACAGGTCGCGGTGGTCACCGGTGGCACGCGAGGCGCCGGGCGCGGGATGGCGATCGAGCTGGGGGCGGCCGGGGCGACCGTGTACGTCACCGGGCGGAGTACGCGTCGGGAACGGAGTCCGCTGGGCCGCCGGGAGACGATCGAGGAGACCGCCGAGCTCGTCACCGAGGCCGGTGGCCGCGGCGTCGCCGTGCGCTGTGACCACATGGATCGGCAGGACGTACGGGCGCTCGCCGCGCGGATCGAGGACGAGCAGGACGGGCGGCTCGACATTCTCGTCGACGACACGTGGGGCGGGGACCAGTGGATCGAGTGGAAACCGCTCTGGGAGCACGACCTCGACAAGGGGCTCCAGGCGGTGCGCAACGGGCTCGAGACGCATCTGATCACGCTGCACACCCTGCTTCCGCTGCTCGTAAGGCGGCGGGGCGGCCTGGTGGTGGAGATCACCGACGGCGATGACATGTTCAACGAGCGCTACCGGGGCTCGATGTTCTTCGACATGGTCAAGGTGGCCCTGACCCGGCTGGGCAAGATGCTCAAGGACGAGCTCGACCCGCACGGGGTCACGTCCGTCGCGCTGACGCCCGGCTTCCTGCGCTCGGAGGAGATGCTGGAGCACTTCGGCGTCACCGAGGAGACCTGGCGGGACGGCATCGCCAAGGACCGGTGGTTCGCGATCTCCGAGACGCCTCGCTACATCGGGCGGGCGGTCGCCGCCCTGGCCGCCGACCCCGACCGGGCCCGCTGGTCCGGGCAGGCGCTCTCCTCCGGCGTCCTCGCCAAGCACTACGGCTTCACCGACCTGGACGGCTCACAGCCGGAGGCGAGCCGGTACTTCGCCGAGGTCTACTTCGGCGACAAGAAGGACGCCGACGTCGCCGACTACCGATGAGAAGAACTGTGACACCGCTCGACTAATGTGACGGAGGCATTCCACCGGCTCGCCGGCTCATACGTAGTACGCGAAAAGAGATCCCCCAGCATGAGCATGCCCCCCGGTCCCCCCGGCCCCCAGAGCCCCTGGCAGGGACCCCCACCTCAGGGCCCACCGCCCCAGGGTCCGCCGCCTCAGGGACCGATGCCCCAGGGACCGATGCCTCAAGGACCGATGCCCCAGGGTCCGCCTCCGGGACCGCCCGGCGCCTACCAGGGTCCGCCGGGACCGCCAGGTTTCCCCGGCCCCCAGGCGCCCTGGGCGGGGCCGGGAGCACCCCCGTACGGGATGCCCCCGCGCCGGAACAAGCGGGCCAGGATCATCGTGGCCGTCGCCGCGCCCGTCGTGATCCTGTTGCTCATCGTGGTCGCCAACCTGCTCCCCAACACCTCGGCGCCGACCGGCGAGTGGAAGGCGGGACAGTGCGTGTCGCCCGCCGGGCAGGTGGGAGACCAGGAGGGCAAGGCGTTCCACCGCGTCGGCTGCGACGCGTCCGACGCCGCGGCCAAGATCACCAAGATGACGTCCGCCGGGCTGACCGGGTTGGAGCCGACCGACTGCCCCGACGATACCGACGCCATGGTCAAGGTCGACCAGTCCGGCGGCCACCTGGACCTCACGCACAATGTCGCGTGCATCCGCAACATCAAGGCGCCGCACCCCGGTGACGTGGGGCAGGGCGGCGGGCTGTTCCGGGCCGGCGACTGCATCTCCGATCCGGCGGCCTCCTCCAGCCTGAAGGAGGTTCCCTGCGCCCAGTCGCACTGGGGCACGGTCGTACGGTGGGCGGACAGCGCCTCGGCCTGCCCGCAGGGCGCCGACTACGACGCCGTCCGTACGCTCGGCGGCTCACGGGCCCTGTGCGTACGCCGGGCCTCGGGCCAGACCAGCTGAGGCCTGTCCCGAAGTCCCCGCAGGGCAGCGGGGCGGCGAGACAGGCCCGGCCGGCACCGGCCCTATGACGCGCGGTGGCGGGCGATCTCGTACAGCGCGATTCCGCCCGCCACGCCGGCGTTCAGCGACTCGGCCTTGCCCGGCATCGGAATGTTGACGAGCAGGTCGCAGGTCTCGGCGACCAGGCGGGACAGGCCCTTGCCCTCCGAGCCCACGACGAGCACGAGCGGGCCGGTCGCGGCGTCCAGGGAGTCGATCCCGTTCGCGCCGCGCGCGTCGAGGCCGGCCACGAACACACCCGCCTTCTGGTACGCCTTCAGCGCCCGTACGAGGTTGGTCGCGCGGGCGACCGGCACCGAGGCGAGCGTGCCCGCCGAGGTCTTCCACGCTCCGGCGGTGACTCCGGCCGCGCGCCGCTCCGGTACGAGCACGCCGTGCGCGCCGAAGGCCGCGGCGGAGCGTACGACGGCGCCGAGGTTGCGCGGGTCGGTGACGCCGTCGAGGGCGACGATCAGCGTGGGCGAGCCGCGGTGCAGCAGGTCGTCGGGGTGCGCGTAGTCGTACTCGGGCACCTGCAGGGCGATGCCCTGGTGGACGGCGCGGTCGGTCAGCCGGTCGAGCTCGGCCTTGCCGGTCTCCAGGAGCGGCACGCCGGCGTCGGTCGCCAGCTTGATCGACTCACGGATGCGGTCGTCGGCGGCGCCCGTCATGACGTAGAGCGTGCTGGCGGGGATGCCGGCCCGCAGGGCCTCGACGACCGGGTTGCGGCCGGTGACGATCTCGGGGCCGTCCGGCGCGGACCGCCGGGACGGACGGTCGGCGGTGGCCGTGGCCGACTCGCGCCGGGGGCCGGTCGTGGCCGTCCCCGTCCGGGTGGCCGACTTGGCGGCGCGCGCCGTCTGACGCTGGCCGTACCAATGCCGGTCCTCGGCCTTCGGGGTGTGGCTCGACCCCTTCTTACGACGCTTGGCCATCCATGTCCTCCGCTGGTGCGCGGGGCGGTCTCGCCCCCGGCCCAGACTACGCGGAGTCGCGGCCCGAACCGTCCCGCAAAAGGCGTTCGATGCGCTCCAAGCGGTCCTCGATCGCGGTCAGGCGGCTCTCCATCGCGGACATGCCTCCGCCGCCGAAGACACCCGGCGACGGCCGCGTCTGCTGACCGGCACGGAGCACGGCCAGGATGCCGTGCCGCACCTCCTCGGTGTCGACCTTGAGCCGGCGGAGCACCTCCACGCCGCCGTCGCCCTCGCGTTCGCCCTCGCGGAGCAGGCCGAGCAGGATGTGCTCGCTGCCGATGTAGTTGTGGCCGAGCTGCAGGGCCTCGCGGAGGGAGAGTTCGAGCACCTTCTTCGCCCGCGCGGTGAACGGGATCTCGGCGGCGGGCGGCTGCTCGCCGCGGCCCAGCATCTCCTCCACCTGGTACTGGGCGGGCGCGAGCCCGGCGCCGAGCGACGTGAGCACGCGTACGGCCGTCTCGGTGTCATCGCGCAGGAGGCCGAGCAGGATGTGCTCGGTGCCGATGAAGTCGTGGTCGAGCAGCAGGGCCTCTTCCTTGGCGTAGACCACGACGCGGCGGGCGGTGTCGGTGAACCGCTCGAACAACTGGACCACCTCGGATGCGGTGGGGTGTGAAGCCTCTCGAACGTTACGTCCCCGGACTCCTGCCCACCAACCGTCTCAGGAGCGCTTGAGTTCCCATCGCGGACCGCGCGGGGTGTCCTCGATGATGACGCCGGCGGCGGTGAGACGGTCGCGGATCGCGTCGGCGGCGGCATAGTCCTTGCGGGCCCGGGCCGCCTGCCGCTGTTCGAGCGCCACCGAGACGAGCGCGTCGACGACGTCGCTGAGGTCGTCGCCGGCACTCTCCCACTGCGACGACAGCGGGTCGAGACCGAGCACGCCGAGCATCGCGCGCAGCTCGCCGAGGACGCGGACGAGGCCGTCCTTGTCGCCTGCGGCCATCGCGGTGTTGCCCTCGCGTACCGACTCGTGGACGACGGCGAGCGCCTGCGGCACGCCGAGGTCGTCGTCCATCGCGTCGGCGAACGCCTGCGGAACCGTGCCGGGCTCGACGCGTCCGGCCATCTCCACGGCGCGTACGACGAACGCCTCGATGCGGCGGTACGCGGCGGCGGCGTCGTGCAGGGCCTCGTCGGTGTAGTCGATCTTCGAGCGGTAGTGCGCCGAGCCGAGGTAGTAGCGCACCTCGGCCGGGCGCGCCTTGTCGAGCAGGTCGGACAGCAGCACGACGTTGCCGACGGACTTGCTCATCTTCTCGCCGGCGACCGTGAGCAGCCCGTTGTGCATCCAGTACTGCGCGAACGCGTCACCGGCCGCGGTGGACTGGGCCAGCTCGTTCTCGTGGTGCGGGAAGATCAGGTCGACGCCGCCGCCGTGGATGTCGAAGGCCGGGCCGAGGTACTTGGTGGCCATCGCCGAGCACTCCAGGTGCCAGCCGGGACGGCCCGGACCCCAGGGCGTCTCCCAGCTCGGCTCCCCCGGCTTGGCGCCCTTCCACAGCGCGAAGTCGCGCGGGTCGCGCTTGCGGTCGTCGCCCACCGAGTCGCCGGCGGGCCGCATGTTGTCGAGCTTCTGGTTCGACAGCGAGCCGTACCGGTCGGCCCAGGACAGCACGTCGAAGTAGACGTCGTCGCCGACGTTGTAGGCGTGCCCCTGCTCGATGAGCCGCCGCATCAGCACGATCATCTCCGGGACGTGCCCGGTGGCGCGCGGCTCGACGGTCGGCGGAAGGCAGCCGAGCACGTCGTACCCGCGGTTGAACACGCGCTGGTTGGCCTCGGCGACGGCGAACCACGGCACGTCCGTCTGCGCGGCGACGTTGATGATCTTGTCGTCGACGTCGGTGACGTTGCGGACGAAGGTCACGTCGTACCCGGAGGCGACCAGCCAGCGGTACAGCAGGTCGTACGTCACGCCGGAGCGCATATGGCCGATGTGCGGCGCGGCCTGCGGCGTGGCACCACAGACGTACACACCCGCCCGGCCCGCCGTCAGCGGGGCGAAGTCGCGGATGGTACGGGTGCCGGTGTCGTAGAGGCGCAGGCTCACGCGTAAAAGGCTATTCGATGACGGTCGGCGTCCGGCACGGAAATCGACTTTGTTGGCTGATCCCGGCCGCCGGCGATGCTCATTCCGTACGGGCCTGCCGTACGTAACGCGCCAATTCACTGAAGGCCACGGCATTCGGGACCTCCCCGGCCGTGGCCGTCATGCCGGCCAGCCGGTCGCGCCGGTCCACGCGGACCATGCCGTTGCTGATCTCCACCTCGGCCACGTCGTGCCAGGGCACCTTGTCCCCGTCCTTGGCGATGCCCTCACGGGAGAGCGTGAACGGACCGAAGCGCACCTCGCCGCCCGTCTCGATCCGGGACATGTACCTGGGCAGCAGGCGCTCGGTCACGGCCGCCGACACGGTCTCCACGACGTTTTGGATGTCGGGGAACTCCGGGCCCATGACCACCTCGGTGCCGTCGTCGCGCACCAGCGCGCAGCGCCAGCTGACCGCGTCCGCCGACCCCATCCGCACGCCGGAGACGCGCAGCTCGCGGATGGCGTCCCAGGCGAAGGCGTTCGCCTCGCGGCCCGCGACCAGGATCAGGCCGCCCTCGTAGAGGTACAGCATCCGGCCGTAGCCCGGAAGGACGTCGCGGACCAGTACGCGGCCGGCGGCGCCGAGATAGCCGACGGTCAGCAGGACGCTGAGCACCGTCGCCCAGCCGAACCCGTGGATCAGGAACCGCACCGCGAACGGCAGCAGCACGAGACCGGGCAGCCCGAGGAACACCAGCCACCTGCGGGAGCGGGGATTGACGATGCGCGGATCGTGCACGCTGTGCAGTTCTCCGAGCCGTTCGTCCTTCGCGAGGTCGTCGATGGGGGAAGGGGGAGTCACGTCTCTCAAGGGGGACACCAGATCAGGACCGTGGCCGACAGAACAGCACGAATGGCCGCATACCAACTAGCGTCCACCCGAAGCGACAACATCCTTCCGGTCGGCTTCCCCGTGCCGCAACAGGGGTATGCCGTGCGTGGCGAGCGTGACCGGCGAGTGGCCGTCATGCGGGTTCGGACGGCGACACGCGGCCCGCGCTCACCCCGAGATCCGTTGGTTACGGCCAAGATGGTGTCACCCCGTACGCCCTGATGGTTGGCTGCCTCCCAAATGACAATCACCCCCGCGCAATATTCGAAGGCACAGCGACGGCTCCTCACCACGCTCGGCGGCCTCGGCGTCGCCGCGCTGGCCGCGGGCACGTTCGTACTGTCCTATGACGACCTGCGGCTGCTCGCGCTCCGCGGCGGTGCCGCCCGGCACTGGGCGTTCTTGTACCCCGGGATGCTCGACGGCCTGGTCGTCGTGATCATCCTGGCGATCCTGAGCGCCCGGCGGTCGGGCTGGTTCTCCCGCGCGGTGCGCTGGCTGCTGCTGGTGGTCCTGATCGCCGGCGCCGGCGCGGCCGGCGTCCAGCGTGCCGTCAAGGGGTACGCGGTCCTGGCGGACACCCCGGTCGACGTCGGCGTCGCCGTGGCGCCCTGGGCGATCCTGATCCTCGCGGTGTGGCTGTGGATCGGCATGATCAAGCAGGTGCTGAGCCGTCGGACGCGACGTGAGCGGCGCGGCGATCCGGCCGAGCCCGTCGAGCCGGCGGCGGCCGCGCCCCAGGCGGAGCCGGTGCCCGCGACCGTCGTGGACGGCTCGATCATTCCGGGCCTGGACGGCGAGACGCGTCCGCTGCCGCGCCCGGCGTCGGTACGGGAGCTGGGGCCCGTACGCGAGCCCGCTCCGCCCGAGGAGAACCCCTGGGAGGCCGCGCGACTCAAGCCTGAGCCGTGGGAGGAGGACACCGAACCGGTGCCGGCGGCGTCCCCGGCCGGCAAGCCGACGGCGTGGGACGCACTGTCGGGCTCCTCGCCGGAGGCCGAGTCCGGCGAGCGGTCCGCCGCGGCCCGGCCTGAAGAAGAGAGGTCCGGCGCACCCGCACTCGGTGGGACCTGGCAGGACCCCGAGCCGGCACCGCACGCGGAGCCGGGCGAACCGGTCCCGGCGTCGTGGCGCGCCGCGGGGCCGGACGCGGACGACGAGGCGGGCTCCTCGCCGGGCGACCCGGCCACCGGCTCCCGGAAGCCCGCCGAGCCGGCCCCGGACGCGGACGACGGCGTGGACTCCTCCTCGAGCGGCCCGGCCACCGGCTCCTGGAAGGTCGCGGAGCCGGCCGGCCGTGAGGCGGACGAGCCCGCCGGCGGAGAGGCGACCGGCGCGGAGCCGGACGGCTCCGTTCCGCCGTCGTGGGGCGGCGGGGAGGCCGAACACGGCCGTGAGCCCACCTCACCGGAGGCGCGCCGCGATGAGCACGACGACGAACCCGATGACGAGCCCGCTCCCCTGCTCCCGCCGACCCCCGGCCGGGCCGCGCCGCGTCCGGAGACGTCCGCCGGGCGCGCCGGGTCGTCCGGTGAAGGCGCGGCCGAGCCCGAATCCGACGTGGAGGCACCCGTGAACGACAAGCCCGCCCAGCCCGCCGAAGAGGAGCCCAGACCCCGCTACGTCGCCCGTACCTCGCTGCCGACCGACGTCCGGCTGGTCGGCGGCCCGAAGACCCGTACGCCTCTCGCCGACACCCAGCCGGACGGGATCAAGCTGCCGGACACCCAGCCGGACGGCATCCCGATCGTGACCGCGTCGTCCTCCTCGTCCTCGGACGAGGAGGACGACGCCTACCCCGACGAACGCGCCGAGGACCCGGACGCCGGCATGGAGTCCACCCCGCCGTCGAGCAAGTTCCGCAGCGGTCCCATGCCGCCTCGCGGCTGACCCGCCGGGTTCCGGGCGTCGCCCAGCGCCCGGGGCACGAGCATGTCCGGAATGCGCCGGGGCGGCTTGGTGAAAGCCGGTCTGAGAGGGAACGCTGAGGAGATGAGAACCTGGGTGCCCGTGCCTGAGGGCAGCGGCTTCGGCGTGCACAACCTTCCGTACGGTGTGTTCTCCCAGCGGGGCGAGCTGCCACGCGTCGGTGTGGCCATCGGTGAGCAGGTGCTCGACCTGGCCGAGCTGGCGTCGTCCGGGCTGCTCGCCGACCGGCGGTGGTTCGCCGCCGGATCGCTGAACGCCTTCATGGCCGCCGGGCGCGCGGTGTGGCAGCCGACGCGGGACCGCGTCATCACGCTGCTCACCGACATGTCCTACCGCGACGAGGTCGAGCCCGCGCTCTATCCGATGAGCGACGTCGAGCTGCACATGCCGTTCGAGGTCGCGGACTACGTCGACTTCTACTCCTCGCGCGAGCACGCGACGAACCTCGGGCGGATCCTGCGCCCCGGGGGCGAGCCGCTGCTGCCGAACTGGACCCGCCTGCCGGTCGGCTACCACGGCCGCGCCGGCACGGTGGTGCCGTCGGGCACGCCGATCGTACGGCCGCGGGGGCAGCGCAAGGGCGAACCGGAGCCGGTGTTCGGGCCGACGGCGAAGCTCGACGTCGAGGCCGAGGTCGGGTTCGTGATCGGGGTGCCGTCGGCGCTCGGGCAGTCGGTTTCGACGGGCGCGTTCCGCGACCACGTGTTCGGCTTCGTGCTGGTCAACGACTGGAGCGCGCGCGACATCCAGGCGTGGGAGTACCAGCCGCTGGGGCCGTTCCTGGCCAAGTCGTTCGCGACGTCCGTCTCGCCGTGGGTGGTCCCGGTCGACGCGCTGGGGGCCGCCCGCGTACGCCCGCCGGAGCAGGACCCGGAGCCGCTGCCGTACCTGCGCTGCGACGAGCCGTGGGGCCTGGACCTGACGCTGCGGATCGAGCTGAACGGGCAGGTGGTGAGCCGCCCGCCGTTCGCCGGGATGTACTGGACGGCGCCGCAGCAACTCGCCCACGCGACCGCGAACGGCGCCGCGCTGCGCACGGGCGACCTGATGGCCTCGGGCACGGTCTCCGGCCCGCGGCGCGACCAGCGCGGCAGCCTCATCGAGCTGACGTGGAACGGCACCGAGCCGCTCGAACTGCCCGACGGCACGAAACGCGTCTTCCTGGAGGACGGCGACACCGTACGCATCACCGCCACGGCGCCTTCGCCGGACGTCGACCCGATCGGCTTCGGCGACGTCATCGGCACGGTCTACCCGTCGCCCGCCTGACCGGCGGTCCGGGCGCGGCGGCCCGCCGCGTCGTTACCGGTAGACGAGAGCGGTGGCGACCGCGGCGATGCCCTCGCCGCGACCCGTCAGGCCCAGGCCGTCGGTCGTGGTGGCCGAGATGCCCACCTCCGCGCCGCCCAGGGCCTCGCTGAGAGCCTTTTCCGCCTCCGGGCGGCGGGGTGCCAGCCTGGGGCGGTTGCCGATGATCTGGACCGCGACGTTACCGATGGTGTATCCGGCCTCGTCCAGGCGGCGGTGGACCTCCTGGAGCAGAGAGACGCCCGAGGCGCCCGACCAGCGACGGTCGCTCGTGCCGAAGACGGCGCCCAGGTCGCCCAGGCCCGCGGCCGTCAGCAGCGCGTCGCAGATGGCGTGCGCCGCCGCGTCTCCGTCGGAGTGGCCTTCGAGCCCGTCGCCCTCACCGGGCCAGTCGAGGCCGGCGAGCCTGAGCGGGCGACCAGAACCGAACGGGTGGACGTCGACACCGACGCCCACCCGTGGAAGATGCGTGACCAAGCCTTCAGCCCGCGAGGACTTCGTCGAGCAGCGCCTCGGCCTTGTCCTCGTTGGTCTTCTCGGCCAGTGCCAGCTCGCTGACCAGTATCTGCCGCGCCTTGGCCAGCATGCGCTTCTCACCGGCCGACAGGCCGCGTTCCTTGTCGCGCCGCCAAAGATCACGGACAACCTCGGCGACCTTGTTGACGTCGCCGGACGCGAGCTTCTCGAGGTTCGCCTTGTAGCGTCGCGACCAGTTGGTGGGCTCTTCGGTGTAGGGTGCCCGCAGCACCTCGAACACCCTCTCCAGCCCTTCCTGGCCTACCACGTCACGAACGCCGACGAGCTCGGCGTTCTCCGCAGGGACACGAACTGTGAGATCGCCCTTGTCGACCTTCAACACCAGGTAGGTCTTGTCCTGACCCTTGATGGCACGAGTCTCGATGGCTTCGATCCGAGCAGCCCCATGATGGGGGTAGACGACAGTGTCGCCGACCTTGAAAGTCATGTGACAAGTACCCCTTCCGCTATGGATAGGGTAGCACGCTGCACGGACCCTCTGAACCGCCGTTCTCGGCATATGCGCAGGTCAGCACGGTTATTAGGGTATTGACAAAGGTTGAATCGCGTGCAATAGGCACCCTCGTGGATCGGATTGGCCCGCACCGCGCACACAGCGGGGGAAGCGGCTCATACTGGAGGTGGACGGATCCGCAGCGGGTCGCCCGCCCCCGCGTCGCGGGGGGCCCGGCTCCCGCGCGCGATCACGGCGGTCCGAGAAGGTAGGTGTGGCGTGGGGCTTCACGGCGACCATGACGACTACGGGCTGCCCAAGGTCGACGTCGTCGTACCGGACGACGCGCGGGAGCTCGATCGTGACGTCATCGCGTACCGGCGCGAGCAGCGCCAGCGGCGCCGTCGCGAGCGCTGGCAGCGCATCGGCCGGCCCTTCACGCGTTACGGCATCGCCGCGCCCTTCATCGCGAGCGCCGTGCTCGTCGCCCTCATCAGCGGCGTGCTCATGACCGTCATCTCCCCCCGTCCGGGCCCGCGGACGATCCAGGTGCCGCCGACCGGGCCGCAACGCCTGCGCCCCGGTGACGTCGGCGGCGGGCTGCCCGCCGGCAATGTGATCTACCGTCATAAATCCGTCCCGGTGACCGAGCTCATCAATGTTGCCGGAGTCGTCCTGGTCGTACCCCGTGAGTGCGGATGTGACGCCGTTGTCCAGGGCATCATCCGGCAAGCCGGAGGCCAGCGGCTCCAGGTGTGGCTCATCGCCGACGACCGCGCGGACAAGGACGACGGCGACGTGGCGCGCCTGGCCGACGGCGCCGCGCCCGGCACGGCCCTCCTCGCCGACGATCCCGGCCGGGTGCTCTCCTCGACCTACAAGGCCTCGGGCCTGACCGCGGTGCTCGTCCGTACCGACCGCATCGTCCGTAAGATCCTGAGAGGCCTCCAGACGGGCCGCGATCTCACCGCCGACCTCCGGCCCCTCCAGACGCCGAGCTGACCCTGAGCCGCCTCTGAGCCGCTCCTGGGCCGGGGCCCGCGGAGCGGGCGCGAAACCCCGAGGCTCACGGTCCCGGCGGTCCGCCGGAGGCGCCCTCGTCGGCCCCCCGCGTTTCTCCGTCACGGCTAGCGCTACGCTTCCGTGTGGCGTTTCGCGCGCCTGTCGAAACATCCCGGAATAACCCGCAAGGAGAGTAGGCCGCCGTGAGCCGCAACAGCCGCCGGGCGCTCGCCACCGCCGTCGCCGGCGTCTTCGCCATCGCCCCGCTGGTGACCGCTTGCGCCGCCGGACGGCATCCGCAGAGCGCGATGCCCACCCGCCTGGCCGAGGGCGTCAACGCCTCCGTGCACGCGGTCGACGTCCGCAACGCGTTCGTGCTCGGGCCCGCGCCGGGCAAGAAGCTGGCCGCCGGTGCCGACGCGCCGCTCTACGCGTGGTTCGTCAACAACGCCGCGACTCCGGACCGGCTCGTCGCGGCCGAGGCCCCGGGGGTGGCCCAGTCGGTGCAGATCGCCGGTGGAGCCCTCGCCCTGCCTCCGAACCAGCTCGTGGACACGGTCGAGAAGACCCCGCCGGCGCCACCGTCGGCGCCCACGCCGAGCGTGAGCCCGAGCCGTACGCCCAAGGCCCGCACGCACACCCCCACGGGCGGCGACGCCCCGAACACCACGAGCACGCCGCCGCAGCGGCCGCTGGCCAACCGGAGCCGCGCGGTCGCCCCGGCCACGACGCCGGCCGCCGCCCCCTCGTCGTCCTCGAAGCTGATCATCAAGGGCCTGGCGAAGGAGTACTCCGGCGGCGAGACGGTGCACGTGGTCCTGCACTTCCAGCAGGCCGGCACGCTGAACGTCGACCTGCCGGTCGTGCCCTGGAACGGCTACTACTCGACGTACTCCCCGGCGCCGGTCGCACCGGCTCCGCCGGCCACGCCGACCATGACGCCGCAGTCCACGCCGTCGGCCTCCAGCCCGGCCTCGCAGCCGACCGCCACCTCTTCCAAGGCGCACAAGGCGAAGACGCGGAAGAAGGCCTCGGCCACTCCGTCAGCCTGAGACACGACTGGAAAACCCCGCCGTCGCCGAGCGACGCGCGGGGTTCTTCATGTCCACGGGCGCCGGCGTGGAGCCGGCGCCCGTGAGGGGCTCACTCGTCGGGCTCGAACTTGTAGCCCAGTCCCCGTACGGTGATGATGAAACGCGGTGTCGAGGGGGCCGGCTCGATCTTGGCCCGCAGCCGCTTGATGTGGACGTCGAGGGTCTTGGTGTCCCCCACGTAGTCCGCCCCCCACACCCGGTCGATGAGCTGCATGCGGGTCAGCACCCGGCCGGCGTTGCGGAGCAGCACCTCCAGCAGCTCGAACTCCTTCAGCGGGAGCGGCACCTCGCGGCCCGAGACGGTGACGACATGGCGTTCGACGTCCATGCGCACCGGCCCGGCCTCGAGCGTGGGCGGGGCGAGCTCCTCGACGTCGCCCCGGCGCCGCAGGACGGCGCGGATGCGGGCCACGAGCTCACGTGAGGAGAACGGCTTGGTGACGTAGTCGTCCGCGCCCAGTTCGAGGCCGACGACCTTGTCCACCTCGCTGTCCTTGGCGGTCAGCATGATCACTGGGACGTTGGACTTGGTACGCAGTTCCCGGCACACCTCGGTGCCGGGCAATCCGGGCAACATCAGGTCGAGGAGGACGAGGTCGGCACCGGCGCGGTCGAAGGAGTCGAGGGCGTCGGGTCCGGTCGCCGCGACGGCGACCTCGAAGCCCTCCTTCCGCAACATGTACGACAGTGCGTCGCTGAACGACTCCTCGTCTTCCACGACGAGCACTCGAGTCACTGGGGGGCCTCCCGTACGGTGGCTGGCTCAGGGATTTCCTTCGCGGTCGCGGAGGTTGTCAACAACGGCAGGCGGATGGTGAACGTCGATCCGGAGCCTTCCTTGCTCCAGACGTTGACCTCGCCCCGATGCCGGGTCGCGGCGTGTTTGACGATGGCGAGCCCGAGGCCGGTGCCGCCGGTCTGGCGGGACCGCGCCGGGTCGACCCGATAGAAGCGTTCGAAGATGCGCTGCAGGTCCGCCTCCGGGATGCCGATGCCCTGGTCGGTCACGCTGATCTCCGCGTGCCGCTCATCGGCGAGCCGGGTGCAGACCACCACGCGTGTGTGCTCGGGGCTGTAGGCGACGGCGTTGTCGATGAAGTTGCGCACCGCGGTGATGAGCAGTTCTTCGTCGCCGTGGACGTTGAGCCCCTCACGGCCGCCGATGGCGAGGGTGATGTCCTTGGGTTCGGCCTTGAGCCGGCAGCGGTCCACGGCTTCGTGGACGACGTCGTCGAGGGACACGACCTTGGGTTCGGCCACCGGCTCGCCGCCCTGGAGGCGGGAGAGGGTGATCAGGTCCTGGACGACGTTCGTGAGGCGTACGGACTCGTGCTGCATGCGCTTGGCGAAGCGGCGCACGGCCTCGGGGTCGTCGGAGGCGTCCTCGATCGTCTCCGCCAGGAGCGAGAGGGCGCCGACCGGTGTCTTGAGCTCGTGGCTGACGTTGGCCACGAAGTCGCGGCGGATGGCCTCGACGCGGCGGAGCTCGGTCAGGTCCTCCGCGAGCACGAGGACGAGCCCGTTCGTGCCCATCGGCGCGACGCGGACCGCGAACCAGCGGCCCTCCCGCCGGCCGTGGATGACCTCGATCTCCTCCTCGCGGATCTCTCCGTCGCGGCGTACGAGGCGGGCCATGGCCAGGAGGGCGTCGACGACGAGCCGATCACCGCTGACGAGGCCGAAGGCACGCGCGGCCGAGCTGGCCCGCAGGACGCGGTCCTCACGGTCGATCACCACCGCGGACGAGCGCAGGACGCTGAGCACCGAGGCGACGCCTGCGGGAACTCCCCCGGCCTGCGCGGGAGCGGCGGCTGGGCGCTGGGCACGCTCGCTGACGCGCACGGCCAGGGCGGTCACCAGACCGGTCACCAGGCCAGCGGCGCCGGCAAGAGTCGCGACAACCTCCACATCCACATCTTGGATCGTAGGCGGGGCCGTGGCCAGCTCTGGCCCCGCATGCGCCTACCTGCAAGTACGTTCGCACAAAGTTAACCTGTCCCTCCACAGCCGTTCACGGCCGACGACCATCCTGCTATCCGGATAAAACTGCCTACTGAGCCGCCAAAAACCGTAAGGAATCAGATGCGAGACGCTTACCACGAGGAGCTGGACGGTCTCTCCGACAAGCTCGTGGAGATGACGCGGTTGGTGCGGTCGGCGATGGCCCGCGCCAGCACCGCCCTGCTCGACGCCGACCTGCGCCTCGCCGAAGAAGTGATCAGCGCCGACGAGCACGTCAACAAGCTCGAGACGGACATCGAGGAGACCGTCTTCGAGCTGATGGCCCGCCAGCAGCCGGTCGCCAGCGACCTGCGGACCCTCATCACCTCCCTGCGCATGAGCGGTGACCTGGAGCGGATGGGCGATCTCGCCGTCCACCTGGCCAAGACCGCGCGGCGGCGCCACCCGGAGTCGGCCATCCCGCCGGAGCTGCACGCGACCGTCCTGGAGATGGGCCAGATCGCCGAGCGCATGATCGCCAAGGCCGGCAGCGTGATCGCCTCGCAGGACGTCCAGATGGGCCTCGAACTGGACGCCGACGACGACCAGATGGACCGGCTGCACCGCCGGCTGTTCGACTCGATGCTGTCGCCGAAGTGGCGGCACGGCGTGGAGCCGGCCGTGGACATCTCGCTGGCCGGGCGCTACTTCGAACGCTTCGCCGACCACGCGGTGCACGTCGCGGAGGACGTCGTCTACCTGGTCACCGGGCAGCACCCCGAGGACATCGGCGAGGTCGCGGACTGACCCGCCGCCCGTACGCGAGAGGCCCCGGCGATCGCCGGGGCCTCTTCCGTCGCGGAGGCCCGCCCCGGCCAGGGATCGCGCCGCTCACCAGCCGAGCAGGAAGAGACAGAACAGGTGCCCGTGCGGGTCCCGCATCACCCGGACGCCCTCCGGCGTGGGCTGGTGCTCCTCCACCGTCGCCCCCAGCGCCACGGCCCGCGCCACCTCGGCGTCGAGGTCGTCGACGAGGACGTCGAGGTGCGCCTGCATCTGAGGGGTTCCGGGGCGCGGCGGCCAGACCGGCGGGACGTGGTCCGGTTCGAGCTGGAAGCTCAGACCGGGCCGCTCCTCGTCGGCGAAGCGCAGCCGGACCCACTCCGGCTCGCGGCTCACCTCGGTCATGCCGAGCAGGTCACGGTAGAAGTCGGCGAGCGCGGGCGGATCCGGCGTGCCGAGGACGAAGGCCCTGAGTGTCGTGCTCATCGCGGCATGCTTCCAGCCGGAAACCGACGGCACAACACGCCCACGTCCGGTACGGACACGCGGCCCCGGCTCGGCGGAGGGGCGGCCGACCTCGGCCGAACGGTGGCGGCGATCGATCTTCTCGGGGTGAGATCGTCCGGGTGAGGGCGGCGCCTGACGCGTCGCAGGGTAATGACGGGGAGCGAGGCGACGCCATGGTCAGCGGACGAGAGCCGGTCCGCCACCGGACGGGCGGGTGGTCCTGGGCCGGACCGGCCGTCGTCGCGGGCCTCGTACTCGCACCGGCGGGCGGATGCACGACGGAAAGATCCAGCGTGGCGAATCCGCCCAAGGCCCACGAAGCGCCGTTACCGACGGTGCACTACTCGTTCGGGACACAGCCCCCGCCGTGGACCAAGCCGCTCAACGAGGCGGGTGGCGCCGACGCCGCCGGGCTCGCCATGGGCCCGGCGGCGGGCACCGCCCGGCGCTTCGACAGCCATCTCGACGTCTTCGCGAACGGCAGGCCCATCCGGGTCGCCCCCGGTCTGGGGGTGGATGGAAGGCTCCTCTCCGAGGTGCGCACGCGCGGCAAGGGCATCCTGGTCGTCGCGTCCTCGGACCCCGGCAAACGCTTCACCCTGGGGCAGGTGTTCATGGAGTGGGGCGTGCGCCTCGAGCCGGCGCACCTCGGCGGGTTCACGGCCGACGCGGAGCACTCGCTCACCGCCTACGTCGACGGCGTCGAGCGGACCGGCGACCCGGCGATGATCGCGCTTCTTCCGCACCGTGAGATAACGCTGGTCTACGGAGCGCCCCCGCGCAGGATCCCCACGAGCTACGCCTTCCCGCGAGGGGAGTGAGGGCCGCGGCGCCCTCCCGGGAGAGGTGGTCACCGGCGATGGCGGCCGGTGCGACGAGGGGCGAGGCCGCGAACGCCGCCGCGACAGCCGTGGAAACCAGTCGCGCGCGGCCCTCTCATCTGCGGCGGATACGCAGGTGAGAGGGCCTTTCCATGGTCAGAACTACTTCTTGCCCTGGTTCTTGACCGCCTCGATGGACGCCTCCGCGGCCGCCGGGTCGAGGTACTCGCCGCCCTTCTTGCGCGGCTCGAAGTCGTCGTCGAGCTCGTACAGCAGCGGGATGCCGGTCGGGATGTTCAGGCCCGCGATTTCCTCGTCGGAGATGCCGTCGAGGTGCTTGACGAGCGCCCGGATGGAGTTGCCGTGCGCCGCGAGCAGCACGGTCCTGCCTGCGGCGAGGTCCGGGACGATCGCGTCGTACCAGTACGGCAGCAGCCGGTCCACCACGTCCGCGAGGCACTCGGTGCGCGGGATGAGCTCCGACGGCAGGAGCGCGTAGCGCGCGTCGTTGACCTGGGAGAGCGGGTCGTCATCCGCGATCGGCGGAGGCGGCGTGTCGTAGGAGCGGCGCCAGGTCATGAACTGCTCCTCGCCGAACTCCTCGAGCGTCTGCTTCTTGTTCTTGCCCTGCAGCGCGCCGTAGTGCCGCTCGTTGAGCCGCCAGGACCGCCGGACCGGGATCCACAGCTGCTCCGCCGCGTCGAGCGCGATGTTGGCCGTGCGGATCGCGCGCTTGAGCACCGAGGTGTGCACGACGTCGAGCTTCAGGTCGGCGTCGAGCAGCAGGTCACCCCCGTTGACCGCCTCTTCTTCGCCCTTCTCGGACAGGTCGACGTCAACCCAGCCGGTGAACAGGTTCTCGGCGTTCCAGACGCTCTCTCCGTGCCGGAGAAGTACCAATGTCGCCATAGCCAGCGAGCCTACTGGGTGGACCTTCTCCGCCGGAAAACGCGGGTCGCCCTCGGCGTACGCGCCGCGGGCTCAGGCCTTGCGGGCGACCCCGGCCAGGAAGTACGGACGGCGGTACTTGTCGGCGATACGGCGGGTCTCCACCGAGTCCGGGCGCCACTGGGCGACGTTGACCACGCCGGGTTCGAGGAGTTCCAGATCGCCGAAGAAGCCGCGGATGCGGTCCGGCGTACGGGCCACGATGGGCATCGTGGAGTGGCGGTAGACCTCGGTGACGCCGGGCACCGACTCGGGAAGCGCGTCGCCGCAGACATGGCTCAGCACGAGGTGACCGCCCGGCGGCAGCGCTTCGCGGAACCGCGCCACGACCGCCTCGGGGTCGTCGGCGTCCGGGAGGAAGTGCACGATCGCCAGCAGCAGGATCGCGATCGGCTGGTCGAAGTCGAGGCGCTTGCGCACCTCGGGGTCGTCCAGGATCTCCTCGGGGTGGCGCATGTCGGCCTGGACGATGTCGACGTTCTGGGCGCCGCCGAGGATGGCGCGGCCGTGGGTGAGCACGACCGGGTCGTTGTCCACGTAGACCACGCGGGCGTCCGGAGCGACGCGCTGGGCCACCTCGTGGACGTTGTTCTGGGTCGGCAGGCCCGTGCCGACGTCGAGGAACTGCCGGGTGCCGGTCTCGGCCAGGTGGCGTACGGCGCGGCCCATGAACGCCCGGTTCTGCTGGGCCGCGAGCCGGATCTGCGGCGCGAACTCCAGGGCCTTCTCGGCGGCCTCCCGGTCGGCGCCGAAATTGTCCTTGCCGCCCAGGTAGTAGTCGTACATCCGGGCGACGTTGGGGGTGCTCAGGTCGACCTCGCGCGGCTCCCCGGCCCGGTCATCCACGACGTACCCCCGTTCGATCCGAGCTGCCGGACAGAACTCAACCACCACTCGCCACGATCAGTAACGGAACCGTACAGAAAACTGAAACGCGTTTCAATCGCCCGCACCGGGGATGATCCGGGCGAACGGCTGGAGGTTGGCGAGGCTCTCACCGCGCTTGACCCGCCAGTCCCACTCCCGCTGGATCGAGCCGGCGAATCCGATCTCCAGCGCGCGGTCGAAGTTGTCGTCGGAGTAGGTGAGCACGCAGCCGAGGATGCGGTCGATCTCCTCGGGCGTCACCGCCGACAGGGGCAGCCGGCCGACCAGGTAGACGTCACCGGTCTCGTCCAGCGCGAACGCCACGCCGTACATCCCGCCGTTCTTGCGGAGCAGGAACCGGTAGAACTCCTCGTGGTTCTCGTCCGGCTGGCGGCAGAAGAACGCCTCGACGTGCAGGCTGTGCCCGCCGACGATGAGCCAGGTCATCGTGGCGAGCTTGTGCTGCCCGGGCAGCTTGACCAGGTAGGCGCCGGCGCGCGGCCGTTCGTACTCCAGCCCCTGATCGTCCAGGATCGCCTTGAGTGACGTGTCCGCCTCGCTCATCATCGCTCCTCGGGTCGCTCTGGAAAGCCTCCATCATGTACGACGGGCACTCACGCCGACGCGGCCATCGCCCGCTCCCCCACCGCCTGGGTGTAGACCTCCAGCAGCCGGTCGACCGTCGTCTGCCAGCCGAACGCCCTGCTGTGCCGTACGGCGGCAGCGGACATCCGGCGCAGCCGGCCCGGAGCGCCGAGCAGGTCGGCCAGCACGCGGGCGTAGTCGACCGGGTCGTGTCCGCGGACGAGCACCCCGGACTCGCCGTCGCGCACGGCCGTGCGCAGGCCGCCGACCCCGGCCGCGACCACGGGCGTGCCGCACGCCTGCGACTCGACCGCGACCAGCCCGAACGACTCGCTGTGCGACGGCACGACGGTGACGTCGGCCGCGCGGTACCAGTCGGCCAGCTCGGCCTGGGGACACGGCGGCTCGAAGCGCATGACGTCGGCGACGCCCAGGCGCGCGGCGAGTTCGACCAGCTCCGTGGGCCGCGTACGGCCCGAGCCGCTGGGGCCGCCCACGACGGTGACGAGCAGGCGCTCGCGCAGGCGCGGTTCGCGCTCCACCAGCGCGGCCGCGGCGCGGACGAGCACGTCCGGGGCCTTCAGCGGCTGGATGCGGCCGACGAACAGCAGCATCGCGCGGTCCCGCGGCACACCGAGGCGATGGCGCGCCTCCTCGGTGTCCTCCGGCGTGAACGTCCGCAGGTCGACGCCGGGCAGGACGGTCTGCACCTGATGCGGATCGGCGTCGTACAGCGTGCGGAGCTGCTCCGCCTCGTCGGCCGTGTTGGCGATCAGGCGGTCGGCGCTCTCGACGACCCGCTGCTCGCCCAGGACCCGGCCGAGCGGCTCCGGCGCGTCACCGTCGGCGAGCGCGGCGTTCTTGACCTTGGCGAGCGTGTGCATCGAGTGGACCAGCGGGACACCCCAGCGCAGGCGCGCGGCGTGGCCCGCCTGCCCGGAGAGCCAGTAGTGGGAGTGGATCAGGTCGTAGTGGCCGGGCTCGTGGGCGGCCTCGGTGCGCAGCAGGCCCGAGGTGAACGCGCACATCTGGCGCGGCAGCTCCGACTTGTCCAGTTCCTCCAGCGGTCCGGCGGTGACGTGCCGGACCATCACGCCAGGTGCCAGCTCGACGTCCGGCGGCAGCGCCCGTGAGGTCGCCCGCGTGAACAGGTCGACCTCGATGCCGCGTTCCGCCAGCCGCTTGGCGACCTCGACGATGTAGACGTTCATTCCCCCGGCGTCCCCCGTACCCGGCTGGTCCAGGGGCGACGTATGAACACTGATCGTCGCCACCCGGGCAAGACGTGACACGGACACCACCTCCGATAAGAGAACCTATCCACCGCAACGCGACATTCCCCCGCCGGGTGTCCCCGGTCGGCCCGGCCGCAAACGGGCTGCGATGATGGCTCCCGTGCGTAAGACAGCAGTGGTGACCGGGGCGAGCAGCGGCATCGGCGCGGCGACCGCGCGCCGGCTCGCCGCCGAGGGGTTCGACGTCGTACTGGCCGCGCGCCGGCTCGACCGCCTCGAGAAGCTCAAGGTGGAGATCGACGCCGCGGATCCGGCCGGGCGCCGTCCCGCCACGGTTCACGCGCTCGACGTGACCTCGGCGGAGTCGGTCGCCGCCCTGGCCGAGGCCGTGCGCGGCTGCCACGTGCTGGTCAACAACGCCGGTGGGGCGTTCGGCCTGGACCCGGTGTCGGCCGCCGACCCCGACGACTGGCAGCGCATGTACGACACCAACGTGCTCGGCCTGATGCGCATCACGAAGGCGCTGCTGCCGAAGCTGGTCGAGAGCGGCGCCGGCCACATCGTCAACATCACCTCGCTCGCCGGGCACGCGGTGTACGAGGGCGGCGCCGGCTACACCGCCGCCAAGCACGCCGCCGCCGCGGTCAACGACACGCTCCGCCTGGAGCTGTACGACCAGCCGGTCCGCGTCACCGAGATCGCGCCCGGCATGGTGGAGACCGAGGAGTTCTCGCTGGTCCGTTTCAAGGGCGACGCGGACAAGGCGGCCAAGACGTACGAGGGCGTGGCCGAGCCGCTGGTCGCCGATGACATCGCCGACTGCGTCGCCTGGGCGGTGACCCGGCCCGCGCACGTCAACATCGACCGCATCGACGTGAAGCCGCGCGCCCAGGCCGCCCCGCACAAGGTCCACCGGGTCTGAGGGACCGCGCCGGCGCATGCCTCGGGCACGGCGTCCCGAGGGGACGATCACACGGGGGAAGACGGCGCCCAACCGGCTGCGCCGCGTCGACCGCTGGATCGTCCGCGTCCACGGCCCGGAACTGCGCCGCCAGGAACGGCCGCTCGTCGTGGACCTGGGGTACGGCGCGTCGCCGATCACGACCGTCGAGCTGTTCGGCCGGCTCCGCGCGGTGCATCCGCGGGTCGAGGTCGTCGGCATCGAGATCGACCCGGACCGCGTCGCGGCGGCCCGGCCGTACGAACGGGAGGGGCTGTCGTTCCGGCTCGGCGGCTTCGAGCTGCCGGTGGAACGGCCGCCGGCGCTGATCCGTGCGTTCAACGTGCTGCGGCAGTACGAGGAGGCCGAGGCCTGGCAGGCCTGGGACCGCCTGTGCGCGGGCCTGGCCCCCGGCGGTGTGCTCGTGGAGGGCACCTGCGACGAGATCGGCCGCCGCGCGGTGTGGGTGTCCCTGCGCCGTACGACCGGTGAGGCCCCGGCCCGCGCGGACGTGCCGGCGGCGCGTGGCCCGGTGGCGGCCGGCGGCCTGTGGGGACGGAGCGGCAGGTGGGAGCCTGGAAGCCCGTGGGAGGCGGAAGGTGGGCCAGCGGCGGCCGGCCCGTGGGAACCGAGCGGCCGAGGGGAATCCGGTAGCGCGCGGGAGGCGGGAGGCAGGCCAGAGACGGCCGGCCCGTGGGAGTCCGGCAACGCGCGCGAGGCGTCCCGGCGTCGTGGGCCGGGCGGCCGGCGGGCGGTGCCGCGCCCGCGCGACGGCGAGCCGGCCGGCGTACCGCAGACGATCACGTTCGCGGCGCACCTCCCGACGCTGTCCCGTCCCTCGGACCTGACCGAACGGCTGCCCAAGACGCTGATCCACCGCAACGTGCCCGGAGAGCCGGTGCACGCGCTGCTGACCGCCTTCGACCGCGCGTGGGCCAGTGCGGCGCCCCGCTCGGTGTTCGGCCCGCGCCAGCGGTGGATCGCGGCGGTGGAGTTGCTCTCCCGCGAGTTCCCGGTGCACACCACCCCGCCACTCGGCGGCCGGGGACGGTGGCGTCTCGGCGAGGTGACCGCCCCCTGGCCCACCGTCGCTCCACGACCAGGTGGCCCTTGACCGGCCGCAGGAGGCCGCCGGGCGCGGGCCCCTCCCGCTCCGGGGCCCCGCGTGATCGTCAACGGCGGGACGCCCCCTCGATCGGCGAGGACGACTTCTCGTCCGCTCCGGCGATCACCTTCGGCTCGGCCGGCTTCGCAGGACGGCGCCGAGTCCTCGTACCGGCTCGGCGCCGTCGCACCGATCAGCGGCGCGTACGCCTTCCGCGACGCCGAGATTCCGGCTCGCCTCGCCGGCCGTGGGATCAACCCGAAGACGGCCGTTGCGTACACGACCCACCTGCTGGTCGCGTGGAACCGCCACGACTACGAGGGTTCCCTGCACCTCGGGACCGCGGTCCGTGGCACTGCGGCAATCGTTGACCGGTTCGCCCACCTGCCCGCCTGCCCTATGAGGGCCTGAGGCAGGTCAGCCCTTCAGCGCGCGGGCGAAGGCCGCGTACACGTCGTCGCTGAACAGGACGAAGCGGGCCTCCTCCACCGGGGATTCGGTTTCGCGGACGGTGCCGACCGCGATGCGGGCCGCGTCGTCGAGGGGCCAGCCGTAGATGCCGGCCGAGACCGCCGGGAAGGCGACCGTGCGGGCGCCCAGTTCGGCGGCGACCCGGAGCGACTCGCGGTAGCAGGAGGCGAGCAGCGCGGACCGGTCCTCCGACTTGGCGTACACCGGGCCGACGGTGTGGATCACCCAGCGGGCGGGCAGTCGTCCGGCGGTCGTGGCCACCGCCTGTCCGGTCGGCAGGCCCTTGCCGTACTTCGACGCCCGCAGTTGCCGGCACTCCGCCAGAATCTCCGGTCCGCCCCTGCGGTGGATCGCCCCGTCCACCCCACCGCCGCCGAGCAGCGAGGAGTTCGCCGCGTTGACGACCGCGTCGGTGTCCTGCTCCGTGATGTCCCCGAGGACCAACGTGATGCGCATGTCCCCAGCCTCCCAGTGACGCACGCCCACGGGCCCGTCCTCCTTATAGACAGCGGTATCTGTTTGCTTGTTAGGCTGCTCCTCCAGGCCTGACCTTCGCTGGAGGACGTGCGTTGCATCCGCTTCAAGCCGGAGATCCGGCCTGGGTCGGCCAGTACCGGCTGCTCGCCCGCCTGGGCGCCGGCGGCATGGGAACGGTCTTCCTCGCCCGGTCGCCGGGCGCCCGGCTCGCCGCCCTCAAGATCGTACGGCCGGAGTACGCCGAGGACGAGGGTTTCCGTGCGCGGTTCCGGCGGGAGATCACCGCCGCCCGCAGGGTCAGCGGCCTCTACACCGCGCCGGTGCTGGACGGTGACGCCGACGCGCCACTGCCCTGGCTCGCCGTCGGCTACGTGGCCGCGCCCACGCTGGCCGAGGCCGTCAACGCCCTCGGCCCGATGCTGGAGGCCGGGCTGCGTTCGCTGGGCGCCGGGCTGGCCGAGGCGCTGCTGGCCGTCCACGCGGCGGGCCTGGTCCACCGCGACCTCAAGCCGGGCAACATCCTGCTGGCCGACGACGGCCCCAAGGTCATCGACTTCGGCATCAGCAAGGACCTCGACGCCTCACGGCTCACCGGTAGCGGCGGCATGGTCGGGACACCGGCGTACATGTCGCCCGAGCAGATCACCGCCCGCGCGGACGTCGGCCCGCCGTCCGACGTGTTCTCGCTGGCGGGGGTGCTGGTGTACGCGGCCACCGGCGTCGGTCCCTTCGGCTCCGCGGACTCGGCCTCCCTGCTCTACCAGGTGCTGTACGGAGAGCCGCGGCTGGACGGGGTGCCCGCGCCGCTGCGCGGGCTGCTGGCCGCCTGCCTGGACAAGGAGCCGGCCGGCCGCCCGGAGCCGGCGGCGCTGCTGGAGGCGTTCGCCCCCTCCGATCCGGCGGCGCTCATCTCCCCCGCGCTCCGCCGGGAGGTGGCCGTACGGGAGGCGGAGGCCGCCGCGGTGTCGAACGCGCCCGTCACCACGCCTCCGCCGCGGGTCGAAGAAACGGTCGCGAACCACCCGAGCCGACGGCGCGTCCTGCGCCTGGCGGCCGTCGCGGCCGTCGGCGTGGTGGGCGCCGGCGGCGGCGCCACGGCGTGGGCGCTGACGCGCCGGAGCGCGAGGCCCGCCGAGCCGGCCCCGCGAGCGACCGGCCTCGTGGCGGCGCCCGCGCCCGCCTGGTCCCTGGCCTGGCCCGGGGACCTCGCCGACGGCCTCGATCTGGGTCTCTCGGTGGCGGGCGACGTGCTGGTATGGCGCGGACGCGAGGGGTTCTGCGGGATCGAGGCCGCCTCGGGGCGCCGGCTCTGGACCCTCAGCCGCCCGAACGGTGACACGTTCGGCCCCGGCTATCGGGCCTTCGGAAGCACGGTCCTCGGTCTCGGCGCGCGGGACACCTCCGAGGCGAACGTCGTTCACGTCATCGACGCGAGGACGGGGGACGCCAGGCCGGTCGAGCTGCCCGGCGAGGTCACCGACGCGTACGGGATGACCGGTGACACGGCGTTCGTGGGCGTGCGCGGGGACGGCGACCGGACGACCGTGCTCGCCGTGGACCTGGGCGACGGGCGCGTCCGGTGGCGCCATCCGAGCGACGCCGAGTCGGTCACCGGCGTCACCGACGGCGGCTCGCTGTACGTCATGACTCCCTCGAAGATCATCGGTCTCGACGCCGTCACCGGGGCGCGGCGCTGGACCCATACCTGGTTCACCGGTGAGGCGAGCAGATCCAAGGCGTACCCTCTGACGCTCGGCGACGGCCTGCTGTTCTTCGGCGCCTCCGGCCAATCCAGCTTCCAGGCGATCAGCACTCGCGACGGGACCCCGGCGTGGAAGAAGCCCGCCGACGACCTTCAACACCCCGTGCTGCCCCTGGCTCCCGCCGTGTACATGGCCGGGCAGAAGGGGTTCTACGCCTATGACCAGGCCACCGGGGCCCTTCGGTGGCAGCAGACCTCCAGCCCCACCGACCTGGACTTCCTGCCCGGCGCCTCCGCCGGTGGCTCCTCTCGCCTTCTCGCCGCGACGTTCACCGGCAGCTCGAACTCGGCCCACGTCACCGAGCACGCCGGCTTCTTCGTCGCCGGCACCGGCGGCGGGCCGGCCTGGGCGCACTGGGGGCCGTCCTACAACGCCGGCGAGTGGGGTCTGGCCGTGTCCGGGTCGGCGGTCTACGCGACCGACAACCGGCGGTTGTACTGCTTCCGGGGCGCTTCCTGATGGCGGCTCTGAAGCCTGGCGATCCCGGCCGGGTGGGCCGGTACCGGCTGCTGCGGCGGCTGGGTGAGGGCGGCATGGGCCGCGTCTACCTGGGCGTGTCCCCCGCGGGCCGGGCGGTGGCGGTCAAGGTCGTACGGCCCGAGGTGGCGGACGACCCGATGTTCCGGGCCCGGTTCCGCGCCGAGGTGGAGGCCGCGAAAAAGGTCAGCGGCGCCTTCACCAGCCCGGTCGTGGACGCCGACCCGGACGGGACCGTGCCCTGGCTGGCGACCGCGTACGTGAACGGGCTCAACCTGAAGGACGCCGTCGAGCGGCACGGCCCGATGCCCGAGCAGGTGCCGCGGACGCTCGGCGCGGGGCTCGGCGAGGCGCTGGTCGCCATCCACCGGGCGGGGCTGCTGCACCGCGACCTCAAGCCGGCCAACATCCTGCTGGCCAAGGACGGCCCACGGGTCATCGACTTCGGCATCAGCAGGGCCGCCGACCGCACCCGGCTCACCTCCGAGGGCCAGTTCATCGGTTCGCCGGGTTACATGTCGCCCGAACAGATCCGGGGAGCGGACCTGTCTCCGGCCGGCGACGTGTTCGCCTTCGGCGCGGTGCTGGCCTTCGCCGCCACCGGTCGCCCGCCGTTCGGAACCGGGCCCGTGCACACCGTCATCCACCGGACCCTGCACGAGCCGCCCGACCTGGACGGCGTGCCGCCGTCGCTGACGGCGATGGTCACCGCCTGTCTGAGCGCCGACCCCGGCCGCCGTCCGCCCGCCGCGCTGCTGCCCCGGCTGCTGGCCGCCCGGCCGCTCGCGGACGGCTGGCTGCCCGACACCATCGACCATGAACTCGGGCAGCGCGAGCACACGCTCGTCCTGGACCTGCGAGCGGTCACCCGCGCCCGGACGCGGCGCCGGCTGCTGCTGGGCGGGGCCGCGGCGGCCGGTCTCGCGGCGGCCGGCGGCGGCACCGCCGCGGCGCTGGCGGCGACGGCCCGGGGCGGGCGGGCGACGCCCCCGCCCCGGTTCCTGTGGCGAGCCACCCTGCCCACCGGCGGCGACATCATGACGCCGCAGGTCTTCGCCCGCGCGGTCGTCGTCTTCGGGTCCGTCACGACGTCGTCGGCCTACGACGCCGCCACGGGACGGAGCCTGTGGTCGGCCCCGATGCGCGGCGTCGCCACCGACCGCACTCTCATCTACACGGTCCAGGGCGACGAGATCGTGGCGATGGACCCCTCCTCACGGGCACGGCGCTGGAGTTCGTCCCTGCCGTCCGGCTTCACCGTGCACGGCCTGTGCGGCCCGGCCGGCGGGCTGCTCGCGCTGATCGACCGGGACGGGACGATCATCGGCCTCGACGCCCGTACCGGCAGGCGGCGGTGGACCCACCACGCTCCGGCGGCGACCGAGCTCCGGGGGGATCCAGAACGGCGGCCTCATCGCCGCGTCCGGCGAGGGCACCGGCAACGAGCAGCACCTCTTCGCGCTCGACGCCGGGACCGGCGCGGTCCGCTGGACCCGCGCGTACGCCACGTCGGGAATGACCTTTCCCGGCACGGGAGACCTGGTCTTCGCCGGCACGACCGCGAACGCGTTCGAGGCCCTGTCGGCCGCCACCGGCCGGACGGTGTGGACCGGTGATCCCGGCGGCGAGAACGGCACGATCACGGTGGCGAACGGCACGGCCTACGTGGGCGGCGCCGTCCTCCACGCCCTGGACCTGGCCACCGGCCGGGAGAAGTGGCAGTACCGGCCGGCCGTGCCGGGAGGCCAGGACCGGACCTCTCTGGTGAGCGGCGGGCGCGCCTACGTTCTCGACAACCGGCGCCTGATCGCGCTCGACGCCCGCACCGGACGCCGTCTCTGGTCGGCCGGCACCCCCGCCGACGACACCGCTCCCCTGGTCGCCGCCGGCGGGCTGGTCTGCACCGGCGTGGCCGGAACCACGGGCCCGGGCCTGTACGGCTGGAACGCGGTCACCGGCGAGCCGGCGTGGAACCGCCCCATGGCCTCGCCGAACCTCACCGACCAGTGGACCCTGACCACCGGCGGCACCGTTCTGGCGGCCGTGCAGAACACCACCGTGGCCGTCTTCCGCTTCTCCCGCGCCTGAGGAATGTTCTGACGCGGAGGGAATTCCGTTCGGCATATAATCGGTCACCAAAGATCGGCAAGCGTTTTCCATCGACGCGAATCATCTTACCGATAACGCCCGAAAGTCATTTCCTCAAGACGGCCGCCGTCACGATCAGGCATTGGCCGCAGACGGCCATCCTGCGCACGACGACGGCGCCCGCACCGGCGGTGACGGGCGACACGACCCCCGGACGGACGGCCCACCGGGCCGCCGGCGTTCAGCCGACCCGCAGGAGATATCGCCTGACATTTCGCAGCTCACCGGGTTTCGGTCGCCACGCCAAGGTGGACATAAGTTAATTTTCGTTTACCGCAATAACGCGAAATTTGGTTTCTACCACCCCACACGTCAGGTGATTTAGCCCCAGCAACCGTCACAGGCATCCCGAATCGGACGTAGTGGTCTGCGTCGAGTGACGGATTTCGCGTACCGGCGGCCCCACGCACCATTCCTAAGGCGCCACGCACCGGTCCGGTGGTGGGCGCGGGGGAACCTCTCGAAAAAAGCGGGGAGAACACCAATGCCGGTCAAGCGCATCGAGTATGTCCTTGCCGAAAACGCTGGTCGGGTGAACGCGTGACCGCGGCGGGGCCCGAGACGACATGGCCCGCGCCGGCCTGCGGCACGTACGACGTGGCGATCATCGGTCTGGGGTACGTGGGTCTGCCGACCGCTCTGGCGTTCCACGCGGCGGGGGGCCGGGTGCTGGCCGTCGACGTCAGCGCGGAGCGGCTCGCGAAGGTACGGGACGGCGCGGTCGACCTGCTCGAGTCGGACCGCGCGCGGCTGGAGGCCGCCCTGAACGACGACGGCTTCGCGCTGGTGACGGATCCGTCCTACGCCTCGTGGGCGCGCGCCGTGATCATCTGCGTGCCCACGCCGGTCACCGCGCAGCTGGTGCCCGACCTGCGGGCGCTGGCGGTGGCCTGTGACGCCGCGGTGCGGCAGGCCGTACCCGGACAGGTGATCATCCTGACGTCGACCAGTTACGTCGGCTGCACGGAGGACCTGCTCGCCGCGCCGCTGGCCGCCCGCGGGCTGCGCGCCGGGCAGGACGTGTTCGTGGCGTTCAGCCCCGAGCGCATCGACCCGGGGAACGACCGGTACACCCACGAGGTCGTGCCGCGGGTCGTCGGCGGGACCACGCCCCAGTGCACGGCCGCGGCGGCGAAGGTCCTCGCGCACTGCACGCGCAACGTGCACGAGGTGTCCTCCACGGGCGCGGCGGAGCTGACCAAGCTCTTCGAGAACACCTTCCGCGCGGTGAACATCGCGCTGGCCAACGAGATGGCCGAGGTGGGCCGGACGCTGGGCCTGGACATCATGGAGGTCATCAAGGCGGCCGCGACCAAGCCGTACGGGTTCATGCCGTTCTTTCCCGGGCCGGGGGCCGGCGGGCACTGCATCCCGTGCGACCCGCACTACCTGCTCTGGCAGTTACGCGAGAAGCGGTTGCAGACCCCGGTGGTCACCGAGGCGATGGCGGCGATCGCGGG
The DNA here is from genome assembly GCF_050936355.1 of Actinoallomurus sp. CA-142502. Taxonomy (NCBI): domain Bacteria; kingdom Bacillati; phylum Actinomycetota; class Actinomycetes; order Streptosporangiales; family Thermomonosporaceae; genus Actinoallomurus; species Actinoallomurus sp. CA-142502. The sequence continues at coordinate 2,044,298 of NZ_JBNJMY010000001.1, read as the reverse complement.
CCGCCCCCATCGGGTCGTGGAGCGGGTCCGCGAGGTGCTGTCGGACGCCGGCCTGGGCCTGGCCGGGGCGCGCGTGCTCGTGCTGGGCGTCACGTACAAGCCGGACGTGGAGGACGTGCGCGAGTCGCCGGCGCTGGAGATCATGACCAGCCTGCTGGCGGGCGGCGCCACGGTCGCCTATCACGACCCGCACGTGCCCGAGGTACGGGTCGGTGACCGGGTGCTCCACAGTGAGGATCCGGCGGCCGCGGCCACGGATCTGGTGATCGTGCACACCCGGCACCGCGCGATGGACCTGGGCTGGCTCGGCGAGGACCGGCTCGTCCTGGACACCACCTACCGGCTGTCCGGGCCGATCCGCCGGGCGGTGCTGTGACGGCCCGGCTCGCGTCCCTGGCCGCGCTGGCCGGGACGCTGCTGATCTGCGTGCTGATCGGCTGGCACGTGGGAGTGAAGGTCGCCTTCCTGCGCGGCAACATCGTCACGCCGCTGTACACGATCCTCGTCAGCAGCTACGTGCTGAGCAGGTTCGTGCTCGCCGCCTTCTACCGGGCGCCGCGCGACGCGGGGCTGACCCCGTACGTGGCGATCGTCGTCCCGGCGTTCAACGAGGGCGCGGCCGTGGCGCGCACGATCCACTCGTGCATGGCGCTGGACTACCCGGCGGACCGGATGGAGCTCGTCGTCGTCAACGACGGTTCCACCGACGACACGTGGGAGCGGATGCTCGCGGCGGCGGCCGACTACCCGCGCGGCGCGGTCCGCTGCGTCGACCTCGGGGAGAACCTCGGCAAGCGGGCCGCGATGGCGGCCGGCATCCGCGCCACCTCCGCGGAGATCCTGGTCTTCGTCGACTCGGACTCGATGCCGGCGCCCGGCGCGGTGCGCAAGCTCGTGCAGGGCTTCGCCGACCCCCGGGTCGGGGCGATCTCCGGGCTGACGTACGTGCGCAACGCGGAGACCAACACGCTGACCCGGATGCAGGCCGCGCGGTACTACGTGTCGTTCCAGCTGCTGAAGAGCGCCGAGTCGGTGCTGGGCGCGGTGACGTGCTGCTCCGGCTGCTTCGCCGCCTACCGGCGGGCGGCGGTGGCGCCGCTGCTGGACCGCTGGGAGCACCAGCGGTTCCTCGGCACGGCGTGCACGTACGGGGACGACCGGGCCCTGACCAACCGGGTCGTCAAGGCCGGCTGGATCACCCGGTACGACTCCGAGGCCGAGGCGTGGACCGACGCGCCGGACCGCTACCGCAAGTTCTTCCGGCAGCAGCTCCGCTGGAAGAAGTCGTGGAGCCGGGAGGGGCCGCTGCTGCTCTCCCACGTGTGGCGGAGCCGCACCCGCGCGCTGCCGTCGGTGGCGGTGCAGACCTGCGCGGGCCTGCTCAGCCCGATCGTCATCGCGCTGACCCTGGCCAGGACCGTGATCGGCGGGCACTCACCGCTGATCTACTTCCTCGGCCTCTACCTGGTGTCCATGGGATACGCGCTGGTCTACCGCACGCTCCGCAACGACGGGATGTGGCTCTACGCCTTCCTCGGAACCTTCTTCTACATCGCCTTCTCACCGCAGCTCCTCTGGGCGATCGCCCGCATCCGGGACGGCAAGTGGGGCACCCGGGCCGTCGACGAGGACGCCCCGCCCGCGTACCCGCGCGTGGTGGCGCCGACCGGGGCGGTGCGGGATGGCTGAGCCACGGCAGCTGGTCCGCCGGCCGTCCGCGGGCGTCCGGCTGGCCCGTACGGTCACCGGCGCGGTCTTCGTCGCCTCGCTCGCGGTGGTGGTCCTGGTGTGGATCGCGGTCAGCCGCCCGTTCGACCCGCACCAGCGCCCCCCGGTGCCCGCGGTCATCGACGCGGCGACCACACGCGCGGCGGAGGAGCTGCCGGCCTACCCCGGCACGGTCGTCGCGCTGACGTACCACGCGGTGTCCGACGACGACCACGCCGGCAGCACGCTGACCCGGCGCCTGTTCGGCCAGCACATGGCCGCGCTGGCGGCGGCGGGCTACCACACGGTCCGCCTCTCGGACGTGGAGAAGCTGATCTCGCACCAGCCGGTGCGGCTGCCCGCCAGGGCGCTGCTGCTCACCTTCGACGACGGCACGCTCACGGACTGGACGACCGTCGACCCGGTGCTGAAGAAGTACCACTTCAACGCGGTCGCGTTCCTCACCACGTCCAAGATCGTCTCGGCCGGCACCCCGTCCTACTACCTGTCCACACGGCAACTCCGGGGTCTGCGGGCGAACGGCCGCTGGGAGTTCGGCTCGCACTCCTACGCGCTGCACTCCCAGACCACGGTGCCCGGCGACCTGGCGCCGCCGATGAGCAACCGGATCCTGATCCACGGGCACGAGGAGTCGATGTCCGCCTGGCGCTCCCGGGTCGCCGCGGACCTGGCGAAGAGCCAGGGTTTCTTCCGCCAGGTGTTCGGCCGGCCGGCGAGCGCGTTCTCCTACCCGTTCGGCGACACCGGCAGCACCGGCAACACCCCGGCCATCGCCACGGCGATGCCGGGGGTGCTCAGAGACGCCGGCTTCGGCGCGGCGTTCGTCGGCGAGAACGTGCCGACCGAGCACGTGAACGCCATCTCCGCGCAGTCCGCGCGCTGGACGCTGGAGCGCATCGGCGTACGGGCCACCACGTCGGTGGCGGACCTGCTGGAGATGATCCGCGACGCCGTGCCGGTGGCCCCGCCGACCAGGCTGGCCGGACTGCCGTGGCTGGGCGACCTGGCGACCTGCCACCACGGGCCGGCGGCACTGGCCGTCAGCAGCGACACCTACGGCACCTGCCTGCTCAGCGGCGTCAACACCAGCCAGTGGGTGGACTACACGCTGGTCACCACCGTGCGCGGCATATCACGCCACGCCTCCGCCGTCATCGCGGTCCGCGACGGCGCGGGCGCCGGCCACCGGGGCCGGCTGGAGATCGTCCTCGGCGAGGGCTCGCTGGTCGTCCGCGAACAGATCGGCGACGCCTCCCGCGTCGTACTCGCCCGGACCAGGCTCGCCCCGGGCGGCGCCGTACGGGGGATCCGCATCCTCCTGCGGCACGACACCGCCGATGTCCGTGTCGGGAGCACGCGGCATCTCAAAGTCGTCTTCGACCGCCGGCTGCACGAAGGCGGCGTGAAGTTCGCCGTCGCCGCCGACGGCGGACGGCACACGCTCGTCTACGGCTCACCACATCTGATCACCGGCACCACCTGACAGGGAGACCGTTCATGTCCCCTCCGGCATCCCTTCGACTCGCGACGCTGGGCGCCCTCGCCCTGCTCGCGTTCCTGATCCCCTGCCTGCCGCGCGCGGCGCACGCGGACACGCACACCACCGTCTCGCTCACCTTCGACGACGGCATCAAGGACCAGTTCACCAACGCGCGACCGCTGCTGCAGTCGCACGGCATGCACGGCACCTTCTACATCATCAGCGGCCAGACCAACCTGAGCGGCTACATGTCGAAGGACGACATCTCCGCGCTCGCCGCCGACGGCGACGAGATCGGCGGCCACACGGTCGACCACCCGGACCTGACCACCCTGTCCTCCGACGACGTCAAGCGTGAGATCTGCAACGACCGGGTCACCCTGTTGAACTGGGGCTTCACGGCCAAGAACTTCGCCTACCCGTTCGGCTCGGCCAACACGTCGGTGGAGCAGGCCGCCGCGTACTGCGGCTACAACAGCGCCCGCACGGTCGGCGGCGTGGTCTCGCCCGGCTCGTGCGACGGCTGCGGGTACGCCGAGACGATCCCGCCCGCCGACCCGTACTACACGCAGACGCCCGACTCGATCCAGACCAGCACGAGCCTCGCGCAGATGAAGGGACTCGTCACCCAGGCCGAGCAGCACGGCGGCGGCTGGGTGCAGCTCGTCATCCACCACGTCTGCGACGGGTGCGACAACCAGTACGCGGTCTCGCCGAGCGAGCTGTCGGACTTCCTGGACTGGCTCGCGCCCCGGTCGGCCGCCGGGACGGTCGTCAAGACCGTCGACCAGGTGATCGGCGGCACCTTGAAGCCCGGCGTGAACGGGCCGCCGCTCAACCCGCCGACCAGCGGGAACCTGGTGCAGAACCCCTCGCTGGAGAGCGCCGTGGGCAGCGTGCCGCGCTGCTTCCAGTACGGCGGGTACGGCACGAACACCTTCGCCTGGACCCGGTCCACCGACGCGCACACGGGCTCGTACTCCCAGAAGCTCGCCGTGACCGCCTGGACCAGCGGTGACCGGAAACTGGTCACCACGCAGGACGCCAACACGTGCGCGCCGGTCGCCACTCCGGGCCACACCTACACGTCCTCCATCTGGTACAAGGGCAGCTGGGCGGCCGGCGTCGAGGTCAAGCTGACGCTCTACTATCGCACCACGGCGGGCACCTGGGTGTACTGGACGAGCGGCCCGGCCGTGCCGGCCACCACCACCTGGACCAGCACGCCCGCCTTCACCAGCCCACCGGCGCCCGCGGGCGCCACGGGCCTCAGCGTCGGACTGTCCCTCGCCGGCACCGGGACGATCTACACCGACGACTACAACGTCACCGACACGGCCAATCCATGACCGAGCGAAGCGAGGGAATCGAAGGCACGGCCCGGTGGTCACCCCCTCCGACGAAGGAGGTCCCATGACCGGACGAAGGACGCTGGTCGAGCTCGGGGTGGGGGTGGGCTTCCTGGCCCTCACCTCGGCGCTCGCCGTGAACGTACTGACACCACCGGCCAAGCCCGTCGAACGGGCCCGCCGGATCGTGACCAACGCGATGCTGCAGCAGGCGAGCACCGGCAACCGCTGTGCCCGCGGACGGGTCGCGCTCACCTTCGACGACGGCCCCGATATTTACACGCCGCAGATCCTCCGGGTCCTCGCCGCGTACCGGGTGCATGCCACCTTCTTCGTCATGGGCAAGAAGGCGACCGCGCGGCCCGACCTCATCCGGGCGGAGATCGGGGCCGGGCATCTCGTGGAGAACCACAGCTGGGACCACCCGCACATGGCGGACCTGGATCCGGCCCAGATCCGGTGGCAGCTCGCGGCCACCCAGCACGCGGTCACGGCCGCCGGGGCGCCCGCGCCCGAGCTGTTCCGGCCACCGTTCGGCAACACCAACGCCCAGGTCGACACGACGGCCAAGACGCTCGGGATGCGCGTCATCCGCTGGTCGATCGACACCAACGACTGGCGCGGCCGCGCGCCGGGCGACATCGCGGCCTCCGTCATCGACCAGGTGGTCCCCGGTTCGGTGGTGCTGATGCACGACGGCGTGCGTCAGTCCGCGGCCACCGTCCAGGCACTGCCCACGATCATCCGCAGTCTGCGGGCCCGTGGGTTCTGCACCGCTCTCGCCACCGGCTGATCAGGGGAACGTGAGACCAACGTGAGACCACAGAGCCATGGAGCCGACCAGCCGCCGCGGCTCCGGCTGGCGCCCGCGCCTCCCGTGTCGCCGGACCCGCCACGCCGGGGGCGGCGGCGCGTCCTGGTCACCGCCGCCGCCGCGCTCGTCCTCGCGGGCACGGCGGCCGGCGTGGCGTTCGGCCGCCCGCGGCCGGCGCTGTTCGCTCCCGACCTTTCCGGGCCGGACCGGCTGGTGACCAACGAGTACACCCACTGGAACCCGGGGGCGCGGGACGGCCACAGGTCCAAGGACTGGGACGTCACCAGCGGCTCGCTGTTCGTCCGCGACGGCGTGGCCTGGTCCGGCGGTCCCGACCGGGCCACGCCGAACGCCGCCTCCTCCAACGGGACCGGATCGAGTGTGTTCCGGATGACCACCCGCCGCCACGACTTCGGCGACGTGACGGTCTCGCTGAACCTGCGCAACCTCGGGCTGACCTCCTCCGGGCGCGCCGCCCCGTCCGAGATCGACGGAGTGCACGTCTTCCTGCGCTGGCAGAGCCCGGCCGAGCTGTACGTGGTCTCGCTCAACCGGCGCGACGACCTCGTCGTGATCAAGAAGAAACGGCCCGGCGGGACCACGAACGGCGGCACGTACGTCACGCTCGGCCAGACGCGTTACGCCGTGCCGTACGGCGCGTGGCAGCGGTTCGCCGTGCGGATCCGGACGTCCGGCGGCGACCTCGTCGCCATCAGCGTCCGGCACGGTGACCGCGAGGTGCTCTCGGCGGTGGACGACGGCGCCGAGGGCCCGGCCATCCTCGCCCGCGGCGCGGTCGGGCTGCGCGGCGACAACTGTGACTTCGAGTTCAAGGACTTCCGCGTCACCCACGCCTGAGGGAGGCCGTCGCCTCGGCCGGTGGGAGGTTGTGGTTCAGGCGGAACAGGTTCGCCGGGTCGTAGCCGGCCTTCAGCTCGGCGAGCCGCCGGTGGTCCGCCGGCTCGTACGCCTCGCGCACCTGGTCCGCGGTCCCGTCGCCGTAGATGAAGTTGAGGGAGCGGCCGCCGGCGCTCCACGGCTCCATCGCGTCGAACACCCGCCGGTGCGCGGCGCGTACGACGTCGAGGCCGGCCCCGGTCAGGGGCGACAGGACGCGCAGGATGAACCGCGCGTCCCGGTACCCGACCGCGTTCGGCACGCCGGGCGTACGGGCGAGCGCGCCGCCCAGGTGACGCAGGTCGACCACGCACGGCACCGGCGCGCCCGGACCGGCCAGCTCGTGCACGGTGCGCACGGCCCGGTCGTCGAGGTCGCGCAGCATGAGGTTGGACCCGGAGTACCCGTGCGGCTGGGCCGGGTCGTTGTAGATCGAGCCGCCCTCGGCGTACGGCAGTTCGGCGAGGGTGTCGCGCAGCGGCGTGCCGGCGGCCCGCAGCGGCGCGACGAGCCGCTCCCCCTCGGCCGCGTCGCCGAGATGGGCGATGCGCACATGCGTGATGTGCCGGCCCCGCATCGGTTCCGGCACGCCCGGCACGTCCGGGAACGGGATCATCCCCACTGAGGCGGTCATCGTCTCGGGCACCGTGGCCGTCCAGCTCCGGAAGGCCTCCAGGACGTCCACCGCATGGTCGGCGGGGAAGAACAGGCCGCCGCCGTACAGCCGGTCGACCGGCACGAGACCGACGCGCATCCCGGTCACCACGCCGAAGTTGTCCCGGCCGCCGCGCAGCGCCCAGAACAGGTCCGGCTCGCTGTCGGCGGTGACGTGCCGCAGCCGGCCGTCGGGCGTGACGACGTCGAGCGCCCGCACGTGGTCCGCGGCGTACCCGTACGCGCGGGCCAGCAGCCCGAGCCCGCCGCCGAGCGTGTAACCGACCGCGCCGGTGTGCGGCGCGCTGCCGTTCAGCGGCGCGAGCCCGTACGGGGTGGTCGCGCGCAGGACCTGGTCCCAGCGGGCGCCCGCCTCGATCCAGGCCGTACGCGCGCCGGGGTCCACCGTGACCCCGGTCATCCGGCGCGTGCCGATCAGCAGGCCGCCGTCGGCGGGGACGGACAGCCCGTGCCCGGTCGCCTGCACCGCCACCGGAAGCGCGAGGGCGGCGGCGTACGCCACGGCCGCCTGGACGTCGGCCGCTCCCGTCGCGCCGACGGCCACGGCGGGCCGGTGCCGCCAGGCGGTCTGGAAGCCGTTCCGTTCGGCGTCGTACGCCTCGTCGCCGGGCACCAGCACCGGTCCGCGCACCTGCTCCCTGAGCGCGGCGAGCATGTCGATGGATCCCTCTGGATGAGTCACCCGTCCACCGTGGCCGTCCGCGAGCCATAAGTCCAAGAGCTGGTTCGTCTGGCGGCTAGCATCATTCGTTATGGAGCTTCGGCAGCTTGAGTACTTCGTGACGGTGGTCGAGGAGGCGAACTTCACGCGTGCCGCCGAGCGGCTGCACGTGGCGCAGCCCGGCGTGAGTGCGCAGATCCGGCGGCTGGAGCGGGAGCTCGGCGAAGAACTGCTCGACCGCTCGGGCCGTACGGTCCGCCTGACGGAGGTGGGGGCCGCGGTGCTGCCGTACGCGCGGGCGGCGCTGGAGGCGGTCTCCGGTGCCCGCGACGCGGCGGCGGAGTTCACCGGGCTGGTGCGCGGGCACGTCACCATCGGCATGGTGTCCTCGGCCGCCACGCATGACGTGGACCTGCCCGGGCTGCTGGCGGAGTTCCACCGGCGTCACCCGGCGGTGGAGATCACGCTGTCCGAGGCGGGCTCGGGTCCCCTGCTCGGCGCGCTGCGCGCCGGCCGGATCGACGTGGCGTTCGCCGGCCTGGCGGCGGACCCGCCTCCGGGCGTCGACGTCCAGGTCATCACCGACGAGCCGCTCGTCGCCATCGTCGGCCGGGACGACCCGCTGGCCGGTACGGAGACGATGACGCTGCGGTCACTCGCTTCGCGGCCGCTCATGTGCCTGCCTCCCGGCACCGGCATCCGCGCCTGCGTGGACGACGCCTTCGGCGCGGCGGGGCACCGGCCGCGCTTCGTGTTCGAGGCGGGCGACCCGCGGTTCCTCGCCGCGCTGGCCGCCCGGGGGCTCGGCGTCGCCGTCCTGCCGGAGTCGATCATGGGTGGCCGGGAGGACGCGCTGCACGCGATCCGGCTACGGCCCGCGGTCCGCGGGCGCCTGGTGTTCGCGTGGCGGTCCGAGGGCCCGGTCGGCCCGGCGGCGCGGACGTTCGTGCGGCACGCCCGTACGTCGCTGGCGGCGCGCTTCCCCCTAAGGCCTGTCTCGAAGTCCCCGTCCGTAGTAGGACAGCGGGGCTTTGAGACAGGCCCTGGATGAGCCAGGGCCCGCCGGAGCGTGGTCGCGTCCGGCGGGCCCTGAGATCGGGGGTGATCAGTCGGTGATGGACAGACCCGTCTGGGGGTCGAAGAAGTGCAGGCTGCGGTTGTCGACGGCCAGCTCGATCTTCTGCCCGGCCTCGACGCGCGCCCGGGCGTTGACGCGGGCGGTCCACAGCGCCTTGTTGTCCGACAGCGGCAGTGACGCGCCCTCGTCGCCGTCGGTGGCGTCCTGCGCGAGGTCGGCGGCGTCCTTGTGCTGTACGGGCGGCGCGTCGATCGAGAAGATGACGTTGATCTCGCTGCCCAGCTCCTCGGTCAGGTCGGCCGTGGCCTGGATCCGCGCCCGGTCGTTGCTGGCGTGGGCGGAGTCCTCGAAGTCGGAGGGACGCACGCCGAGGATGATGTCCCGGTCGAAGTAGCCGTCGAGGCCCGGCCGCGCCGACAGCGTCTCCTCCGGAATCGGCAGCTTGTACCCGGCGAAGGTCACGTGCGGACCGTCGTCGCGGACCAGCTTGGCGCCCACGAAGTTCATCGCGGGCGAGCCGATGAAGCCGGCGACGAACAGGTTCACCGGGTTGTCGAACAGCCGCTGGGGCGTGTCGACCTGCTGGAGCTTGCCCTCGCGCAGCACGCAGACGCGGTCGCCCAGGGTCATGGCCTCGACCTGGTCGTGCGTGACGTACACCGTCGTGACGCCCAGGCGCTCGTGCAGCTGGCCCAGGGAGGCACGCATCGAGACGCGGAGCTTGGCGTCGAGGTTGGACAGCGGCTCGTCCATCAGGAACGCCTGCGGCTCGCGGACGATCGCCCGGCCCATCGCGACGCGCTGCCGCTGACCACCGGACAGGTTGCGGGGCTTGCGCTCCAGGAACTCGGTGAGGCCGAGGACCTCGGCGACCTCGTCCACGCGCTTGCGGATCTCCGCCTTGGGCACCTTGCGGAGCGTCAGCCCGAATCCGATGTTCTGGCGCACCGACAGGTGCGGGTACAGCGCATAGCTCTGGAACACCATCGCGACGTCGCGGTCACGCGCCGGCGTCCGGTTCATGACCCGGTCACCGATCCGGAGCTCACCGCCGGTGATCTCCTCAAGTCCGGCGACCATGCGCAGTGCCGTCGACTTGCCGCACCCGGACGGCCCGACGAGCACCATGAACTCACCGTCCTTGATCTCCAGGCTCAATGAGTCCACGGCCTTGTTGCCGGCCGGGTAGGTCTTGTCAAGGCGATCCAGCGTGATCGCAGTCATAGGGACGGTCTCCTTTCGAGCGGGCCGCGGCCGAGATACGAGTTGGGGGTGGCGGCCCAGAAGCAAGGCGGATAAATAGGGGTATCGGCGAATGACGTGCCGACTACTTTCGATCAACAGCGTTGAAACGCGTGGGCCCGGCGCCGGGCGGGACATCCCAGTGGATCTCCGCCCAGGACACCTGGCCGCCGTTCTCCGGCCCGCGGCCGGATCGGTCGGCGAGCATCTGGATGATGCCCAGCCCCCGGCCGCGTTCGTCCTCCGCGGCCGCGGGCCCCGGCTCGGCCCAGGAGGGGCTGCCCAGGTCGGCGACCTCGACTCGGGCCCATCCGGCGCGGCCCCGGATCCGGAGGGTCACCAGGGAGCCCGCCTCACCACTCGGTGTGTGGCGGATGGCGTTGGTCATGAGCTCGCTGGTGACGAGCTCGATGTCGTCGCAGCGAGGCGAGTGCTCGAGCGCCGCACGGACGAGTCCGCGCGCGACCGCCACGATGGCGGGAACGCCCGGGACCGAGATGCGCCAGTCGATGACGGCGTCCCGGCCACGAGAGTCGTCGTTGGGTGCGTCGGTGGGTTGGGTCCGGCTCATCGGGATCGATTCCTGGGCCGCCGGACGTCGACCGGCCGCCCGTACGCGGTGGTTCGCGGTCACTCGCCCTCCTTCGTCGGAGGTGACCACTGGGGCCGTGCCTTCGATTCCCTCGCTTCGCTCGGTCACGGGGCCACCTCCGTGGCTCGATCGCAGGCCCCGGAGAACCCGGAGTCCGTCCCCCCGATTCGGGCAGACCGTCGTCATGGGGGTTTTGATCATGGAACGCATCTCGACTACTCCCATGGCGGCCGCCTATACTCGATACATGCTTGTTATATATTGACGTTATCTAGTAGTCAATAGAGGATGCCGAGTTTGTGGGCATCGCAGGCGCTTGACAGACCGACCTAACATGGCTGACATGTAGGTAGGAGAAAGGGGGTGGCGCTAGGTGCGACCGCTGTTGTTGGCGCTGCTGGCCAAAGAGCCGGCTCACGGGTATGAGCTCAAGCAGGCGCTCGAGCAGACCTTCGGAGGCGCTTACCCCTCGCCGAACATCGGTCAGATCTACGTGACCCTGGGACGGCTCGAGAAGGACGGCCTGGTCCGCAGCCAGGACGTGGAGCAGACCAGCCGGCCGAACAAGAAGGTCTACGAGCTGACCCCCGCCGGCCGCGACGCCCTCGCCTCCTGGGTCGACGAGCAGAGCGACGGCCCCAAGCTGCGCGATGACTTCTTCGTGAAGCTCGCGCTGGCCCCGATGACCGGGGCCGCCGACCGGATGACGCTGATCAACCGGCAACGACGTCACCTCTTGAACCTCATGCGCGGCCTGTCCGACCTCGCGGCGACGACCGACCGGAACAACACCGTCGCGCTCCTCCTCATCGAGGGTGCCCGCCTGCACCTCCAGGCCGACCTCGAGTGGCTCGAGCGCTGCCAGGAGGAGCTCACCTGAGCCTGCCGCGTACGGCACGGCGGACGAGCCCGGCGCATTCTCTTTCGAGAGCACGCCCCCTTGACTGAATGTCACGCGAACCGTGTTTCGATTCGCGTGACATTCAGCCTGCCATTCTTATTTGACGGATCCGGCGAGGACGCCCTGCACGAAGTACCGCTGAAAGGCGAAGAAGACCACCAGCGGGACGACGAGTGAGACGAACGCGCCCGGGGCGAGGATGTCGATGTTCCCGGTGAACTGCCGCATCTGCGACTGCAGCCACTTGGTCATGGGCTGGGAACTCGTGTTGGCGAACACCAGCGAGACCAGCATGTCGTTCCAGACCCACAGGAACTGGAAGATCCCCAGCGAGGCGATCGCGGGCCCGCCGAGCGGGAAGATCACCTTGATGAAGATCGTCCATTCCTTCCCACCGTCCATCCGCGCGGCCTCCAGCAGGTCACGCGGGATCCCGGCGAAGAAGTTCCGCAGCAAGAAGATCGCGAACGGCAACCCGAACGCCACGTGGAAGGCCACGACACTCGGGATCGATCCGAAGATCCCTATCCACCCGTACAGCTTGGCGACCGGGATCAGCCCGACCTGGACCGGCACGACCAGCAGCGCCACCACGATCAGGAACAGCCAGTCCCGGCCGGGGAACTCCAGCCACGCGAACGCGTACGCCGCCAGCGAGGCGATCCCCACCACCAGCAACGTGGCCGGCACCGCGATCAACACGGTGTTCCAGAAGGAGTCCACGAAGTCCGGCTTGGCCAGAAGGTCGCCGTAGGCCTTGAAGGTCAGCTGCGAGGGCGCGGTGAACACGTGCCACCAGCCGCTGGAGTTGTCATCCTGCTGCGAACGCAGCGACGCCACGAACAACCCCAGCGTCGGCACCAGCCAGATGACGGCGACCAGGATCAGCACGACCTGGACCACACCGCCCCCGACCTTGGAGACGATGCGAGAGGCGATGCTGCGCCGGGGTGCGCCGCTGTAGTCCGAGCGGGATTCGTCGATCGCGGCCGGCGCGGCCGCGGTGTCGGTGCTCATCGGTTCTCCTGTCGAAAGCGCCGCAGGTTGAACAACATCGCGGGCACGACCAGCAAGAACAACAGGATCGCGACCGCCGAGCCGGCCCCTTGGTTGTTGCCGCCGCCAAAGGACTCGGTCCACATCCGCATCGCCAGAACACTGGCGTTCGGATCACCGCCGCCGATGATGAACACCAGGTCGAACACCTTCAGCGCGTAGATCAGCAAAGTCACGAACACCACGGTCAGGACCGGCGCCAGCAGCGGGATCGTCACCCGTCTGAACACCTGCCACTCGGTGGCGCCGTCGACCCGCGCCGCCTCCAGCGCGTCCCGTGGGATCGCCGCCAGCCCGGCCGCGATCAACACCATCGCGAACCCGGCCCACACCCACAGATACGACGCGATGATCGCCGGAGTGATCAACGTCGACCCCAGCCAGTCCACTCCCCCGTACGCCGCCGTGAAATTGTCCTTCGGCAACTTGAGGGTGTAGGCCCCGGCGGGGAGTTTCTTGATCAGGAACGATCCATCGTCCTTGGTGGTGGTCGACCCGACCACCTTCCCGGAGGCGGAGACGGCTTGGACCTTCATCCCGCCCAGGCCGGCCTCGGTGGCGTCGGGGCTGTTGAGCGTGCCCCCACCGCCCTTGGTGAAGTCGAACCACACCAGCCCCGAGATCCCACCGGCGGCGGCCTGCGGAGCCTTGGCCGGGGTGGGCTTCTTCGGAAGGTTCTCCGGCTTGACCCCGACCAGGGGGAGAAGCGCGGTCTGGCCGGCCTGCACCGGGGTTCGGGTCGTCACCGCGCCCGCCTGCGCCACATCGGGGCTCTTGTCCCCGTCGCGGACCGAGGCGCCGGGATAGCGGGAGCCGCCGTCGAAGGTGTCGTGCACGCTCGTCACCACGGCGTTCGCCACACCCATCGAGGGGTCCTGCTCGTACACCAGGCGGAAGATGACACCCGAGGCCAGGAACGAGACGGCCATCGGCATGAACACGACCATCTTGAACGCCGTCGACCAGCGGATCCGCTCGGTCAGAACAGCGAACAGCAAGCCCAGGATCGTCACGACGGTCGGGGCGACCACCACCCAGATCGCGGTGTTCCGCACCGCGGTCAACGAGTCGTGGTCGGTGAAGATGGCGGTGTAGTTGTCCAGCCCCACCATCTTCTTGCCGGTGGCGTCGAAGAGGCTGCGGATCGCGGTGTAGATGATCGGGTAGACCACCAGCGCACCCAGCAGCAACAGCGCCGGAAGCAGGAAGCCCAGCGCGAGCCAGGACGGCGGGCCGAGCCGGCCCGAGCCCTCGTCGGGGGGCGTTCCGGCCTCGCCGCCGTCTTGCGGCGAGGCCATCTCTTCGGTAATCGCGGTCATGATCCCAGCGCCTACTTGAACGCCTTGGCCGCGTCGGACTCCAGCTTGGCCTGGGCGCCCTTGATGTCACCGGGGTTCTTCACCAGGGCCCGCAGGTCCTCCCACTCGCCCTGACCCGGCGTGCCACCGAACGCGGCCGGCGTCTGGTCGGACATGTCGTACCGGGCCGAGTCGCCGGCCGCCTGCAGCTGGGAGACCAGCTGCTTGGTCAGCGCGTCCGGGTAGGCGTCCGGCTTGACGTTCTTGCTCGGGGAGATGTAGCCGCCACCCTTGGCCCACACCGTGCCGGCCTCCGGGGAGGCCAGGTACTTGATCAGCGCCATCGCGCCCTTGGAGTCCTTCATCGCCACCGCGGTGTCACCACCGAGGACGGCCGGGGTGGTGGTGCCGGCCTTGGGGAACGCGAACACCTTCGCGTCCGTGCCGACCTTCGCCGAGGTCGTGCCGATGTTCGCGGCGGCGAAGTCACCGCCGTAGACCATCGCGGCCTTGTTCTTGCCGAACGTGTCGGTGACCGAGGCGTCGAACTTCTGCTGCAGCGCGCCCGCGCTGCCGCCGGCGATCATGTTGGACTTGCCCCAGATCTGCACCAGCGCCTGCAGCGCCTTGGTCACCGAGGGGTCGGTCCACTTGATCTCGTGCTTGGTCAGCTTGTCGTACATGTCCGGGCCCGCCTGGGACAGGTACACGTTCTCGAACCAGTCCGTCAGCGTCCAGGAGTCACCCGACCCCGCCGCCAGCTCGAACGGCGTCGAGCCCGCGTCCGACAGCGTCTGCGCGGCCTTGGTGAAGGAGGCCCAGTCCGCCGGCGGCTGCACGCCCGCGTCGTCGAACGCCTTGGTGCGGTACCAGATGATCGACTTGTACGCCGCCTTCACCAGCACGCCGTAGGCCTTGCCGTCCACCGAGCCGAGCTGCTTCCAGTACGGCGTGTAATTCGCATCGATCGTCGCCGTCACATCCGCCGACAACGGCTTCAGGTCGTTCTTCTTCGCGTACTGCGCCACCAGACCCGGCTGCGGAAGAATCGCCACATCCGGCGGCTGGTGAGCCTGCAGGCGCGGCCCAAGGTAGGCATCCGTATTCTCACCGGTCGAGGCGTAATTCACCTTCGCGCCGGTCTTCTTCTCAAAGGCCGACAGCACCTTCTGGAAGTTCTGCTGCTCAACGCCCGTCCACTTGGCCGCGACCTCGATCGTCACGCCCTTCAGTTCCTGACCGCCAGCGCCGGAGCTGGACGAGTCGGAGGTCTTGTCATCACTGCCACCACACGCGGCGGTGGCGACGAGCAGGCCCGCGGTCACCGCGGTCGCCCAGAAACCTCTTGCTTGCATCTGCGTACCTTTCTGCATTCTTTCGGGCCCCCGAGTCGGCCGTTCAGGTATTCAGGGCATGCCACGAAGAACTCCTGGCGTTGCCTTTTGGGTCCCCCTGAAAAAGGCCAGGGGGTACCCCGGTGAATACCGTCGTTCTAAGAAAATCAGCGGTTGGTGATGACGCTCCCGAGGTCTCCGGCCATCTGGGAGATGGCCGCGTCGGGCGTTTGCCGGAAGGCGAGAGCCCCGCTCACGGCATTGGAGATCGCGAGACTCACCTGGTTGTAATTCGGACTCACCGGCCGTGGCTTGGCGGCGAGAATGCTCTGCTTGAGCACCGGGAGGTAGGGAAAACGTTTGATCAGCGCGGGATCGTCATAGAGCCGCGCCCATACGGGCGGGAACGACCCCTGGGTGAGGACGGCCCGCTCGTTTTCGAGACCCGTGAAGTACTTGATGAATGCGATCGCGGTCTTCTGGTGCCGCGAGTAGGCGCTGACGGCGAGGTTGGCGCCGCCGAGCGAGCTGGAGCCCGGGCCGTCCTGGCCGGGCAGGAGGGTGACGCCGAACTTCTTCCTGACCTTGCTGCCCGGACGGGTCATGAGCCCGTACGCGTAGGGCCAGTTGCGCAGGAAGAGCAGCCGCCCGTCCTGGAACTCCTTGCGGGACTCCTCTTCCTTGAAGGTGAGGGACCGCTTGGTGATCCAACCCTCCCGCAGGCCCTGCACCAGGAAGTTCAGACCCTGCCGCGCCTGCGGGGAGTTCACCGCGACCTTGGTGCCGTCGTCGGTGAGGATCGCCCCGCCGGCGGACTGCACGGCCTCGGCGAAGTTGACGGTCAGCCCCTCGTAGGGGAAGAACTGGCCGGCGTAGCCCTCGAGTCCGTACTTGGGTGCGAGGGTCATGGCGAGCTGGCGGAGCTGAGCCCAGGTCCTGGGCGGCTTTTTGCCAGCTTTATCCAGAATGTCCTTTCGGTAGTACAGCAGGCCGGCGTTGCTGGTGTAGGGAACGCCGTACAGTTTCCCGCCGTACACCGCGGTGTCCACGACCGGCTTGAGGAACTGGTCCAGAGGGAACTGCCGCCGGTCGAGCGGGATGATCCATCCCGCGTCGGCGAACTCCGCCGTCGACACGATGTCGAGGTTGAGCACGTCATACCGGTCACTCTTCGCCTGAAGGTTGGTGACCATCTGGGCGTGCTGATCGTCGGCGGCGTCCGGAAGAGTGAGCAGGGTGACTTTCTCGGACGGATGCACCGCGTTCCATTTGTCGACCAATGGCCGCATGTAACCCGTAAAATCCGGGCCGGTGGCGAGCGTGATCGGACCACTGGTCGCCACCGTCGAGCCATCACTCGCCGCGTGGGACGGACTCGACATGCCGCAGCCCGCGACGAGAACCATCGCAAGGAGACCGCCTGCCAACGACCGCACCATCGTCAACCTCTCTGTGACCCCTCACTGGGGTACATGCATGTTATGCACACCCGTAATCCAGGTGTCAACGACAAGTTTCAAGTTCGTTACCTATGTCCAGGCATCACCATGACCCCTAACATGCCTGACATGCAGGGTTTCTGAGGAGGTGGTCGGGGGTGCGATCGGTGTCGTCGGCCCTGCCGGCCAAGGAGACCGCTCACGAATATGAGCTCGACCAGGAGTTCCTCTCCAAGCTCGCCCTCGTCCCGCTGACCGGAGCCGCCGACCGTATGACCCTTATCAACCGGCAGCGCCGCCACTGCCACAATCCGCGCGGCCTGTCCGACCCCGGCCACCCAGGACAACGTGGCAGTCTCGTCGCGTCCCTGCTCGTCGCGGGCGCCCGGCCGCATCTCCAGGCGGACCTCGAATGGCTCGACCGCCGCCAGGAGGCGCTGACATGAGCCCTGCCGAGAAACCGGAGCCGGACGCCGCGATGATCCGGACCAAGGACCTGGTGAAGGTCCACCATTCCGACGGCACCGACGTACACGCGATCCGGGGCATCGACCTCCGCGTGCGTCCCGGGGAGTTCGTCGCCGTGATGGGGCCCTCGGGCTCGGGGAAGTCGACTGTGCTGCACCTGCTCGCCGGGCTGGTCCCCGCGACCAGCGGCGAGATCTGGGTGCGCGGCAACCGCCTGAGCGACCTCAGCGAGGCCGACCGGGCGGTGCTGCGCCGCCGCCACATCGGCGTGGTGTTCCAGTTCTTCAACCTGATCTCGAACATGTCCGTCGCCGACAACGTCGAGCTGCCCGCCCTGCTGGCCGGGGCCAACCCCAAACAGGCGCGTGAGCGCCGGGAGTACCTCCTGGAGGAGCTGGGGCTCAGCGACCGTGCCGACGCCTCGCCGGCGCGGCTGTCCGGCGGCCAGCAGCAGCGCGTCGCCCTGGCGCGGGCCCTGTCCAACGAGCCCAGCCTGCTGCTCGCCGACGAGCCCACCGGCAACCTCGACAGCACCAACACGCGCGACGTCGTACGACTGCTGGAACAGGTGCACGACCAAGGCCAGACCATCCTGCTCGTCACGCACGACGCGCGAGTGGCGAGCTCCGCCGATCGGGTGATATCCCTGTTCGACGGCATGATCGTCGACGATGCCGACGTACGGCCCCCGACCGACAGTAAGAACGCCATCGGCTCGATCCTGGACCTCTGACACAGTGCACGCCACCATCCGCTGGATACGCGCCGACCTGCGCACCCGTCCCGGCCAGGCCGTGCTGTCCGTGAGCGTCGTGGCCGGCGTCGTCACGGCGCTGATCCTCGCGACCACGATGCTCGCGGGCGCGATGGACCCGTGGAAGAGCGTGTTCGCGCGCTCGAACGGCGCGCACGTGTGGATCCACGCACGCGCCGGCACCGACCTCTCCTCACTGCCGGACATGAGCGGCGTCACCGGGGTCTCCGGGCCGTTCCAGACCGCGGTCGCGACGGCGGTGCGCGAAGGGCAGCGGGCACCGCTCGAGCTGCGGGCGATGGGCAGTGCACTGCCACAGGTCGGCCGGCCGGTGGTCGCCAAGGGCCGCTGGCTCGACCCGTCCCGGCCCGACGGCGTCGTCCTGGAGCGCACGCTCGCCCGGACCCTGCGCGCCGAGGTCGGTGACAGCCTCAGTGTCCGCGGCCTCGACGGACGTCGGCACGACCTGCCGGTGATCGGCATCGCGGACGCGTCCGACCAGGGCCCCTACCCCTCGGTGACCCCCGGCATCGCCTGGACGCTGCCGGGGGTGCTGAACAGCGTCGAGCCGGGTACCGCCAGCACCGAACTGCTGGTCGGGCTGAAGCTGTCCGACCCGAGCGCGAGCGCCTTCTTCGTCCAGCACGTGGTCACCGTCCTCGGCGGCGACCACGTGGACCGGGTCTCGACGTGGCAGCAGGTGCGCGCGTCGATGGAGACGGACAGCCGCCTGCTCGGCCTGCTGATGGGCATGTTCGGCGTCGTCGCGCTGATCGCCGCCGCACTCGCCATCGGCAACGCCACGGGCGGGCGCATCCTCTCCCTCCTCCAGGACATCGCCCTGCTCAAGGCCCTGGGGTTCACCCCGGCGCAGATCCGGCGGATGCTGCTGCTGGAACAGACCTGCCTGGGGCTCGCCGGAGTGGTGGCCGGCAGCGTGCTCGGCTCGATACTGACCGCCTCCTCGCTGTCCCAGCGCCTGTTCGGCTCGGTCACCGGCGTGGCCACGGCGCCCCTGTCGTTCGGCCGCCTGGCACTGATCGCGATCGCCACTCTCCTGGCCGTGGTGGTGGCCACGCTGCTGCCCGCCTGGCGGGGCAGCCGGGTCTCCCCCACCAGCACGGTCACCGCGGAGCCGCCGAGCGGCCGGCTGTCCCGGTTCGCACGCGTCGCCCTGCTCGTACGCCTGCCTCCGGCGCTGGTCCTCGGCGCCCGCGACGCGTTCACCCGCCGGATGCGGGCCGCCATGACGATCGGCGGCCTGGCCATCCCGATGGTGATGGTGACGATCGCACTCGGCTGCTGGTCGACGCTCGACAACTTCGAGAACCACCCCGAGCAGATCGGCCTGGCCGGCGCGCTGGTCGCCCACCCCGTCGGCCTGGTCCCGTACGAGGCCAGCGCGGTCATCGCCGCCGACCAGGACGTGACCGCGGTCTACCCCGAGGTGCAGATGGACGCGCTGCTGCCCGGGCAGACCCGGACCATCCAGGCGCGGGCCCTCGGCACGTCCAAGCAGCCCTACCCGTTCCCGGTACGGGAAGGGCGGATGTACGCCAAACCGGGCGAGGCGGTCGCGGGCCAGGGACTGCTCGACCTCCTGCACGTCCACGTCGGCGACCGCGTACGGCTCACCATCGGCGGCGCCCCCGTCATCGTGCACATCGTCGGGCGCACGATCGAGCCGTCGCTGAGCGGCGAGGTGCTGTCGTTCGGCATGGACACGCTGGACCAGGCGGTGCGCACGACCCCGTCGCCGTCGTACCGGATCGTCCTGCGGCAGGGCGCCTCAGTGGACACCGCACGCCGGCGGCTGCTGCGCGAGTCGGAGGACCGGCTCGACATCCAGGCCGCCCAGAACCCGGCCCAGCGCCTCTTCGTCGTCCGGGTCGTGGTGTTCGGGCTCGTCATCGTGCTCGCGTTGATCTGCGTGGCGAACCTGCTCACCGCGGCCTCGGTGGGGCTGCGCGACCACATGCGTGACATCGTCGTGCTGCGCGCCATGGGCCTGACGCCGCGGCAGGTGACCACGACGCTGGTGTCCGGAACGAGCGTGCTGGCCCTGATCGCGGTGATCGCCGGCATCGGCGGCGGCCTCGTGATGTC
This sequence comes from Actinoallomurus sp. CA-142502, assembly GCF_050936355.1. Taxonomy (NCBI): domain Bacteria; kingdom Bacillati; phylum Actinomycetota; class Actinomycetes; order Streptosporangiales; family Thermomonosporaceae; genus Actinoallomurus; species Actinoallomurus sp. CA-142502. Next base: position 2,024,426 of record NZ_JBNJMY010000001.1, on the reverse strand, counting down.
GACTCGCCTCATCGACCTGCAGGGCCGTACGAGCGGGATCGGTGCGGGGATCGGACGGGCGCCGACCGTGCTGGAACTGGCCGTGGCAGCCGTCGTCGCCCTCGCGCTCGCCGCCCTCATGGCCTTCATGCTGGCCCGCAAGGCGACGAGCATCGACGTACGCGAGGTGTCACGCTTCTAGCGTCAGATGTCGGCGTAGAGCGCGGTGAAGGTGTCCAGGCTCTCCTGGTAGAAGGCGATGTCGTCGTTGAGCCGGGACCGGGTGAACCGGTCCGGCTCGCGCTCGTGCGCCGCCCGGCCCATCTCGGTCCAGAACGCCGCGGGCGGTACCTCGTCGACTCCCGGCGGCATGAACTTCAGCACCTCGGCCGCCGCGTCACGGGCGTACTCCCACCCCTTGACCACGCTCTCGTACCGGTCACGGCCGGTCGGGTCCTCGGCGAACCGCAGGTCCTCGTCCACCACGCGCCGCGCGTAGCCCGCGCTGACGATCTGCCACTGCCCCGGATCGAGCACCTCGGAGATGCCGACCCCGAAACGCGCTCCCTCCTCGCGAGCCTCGGCCTCGCTCGCGTACGGGACGTGGAGCTCGATGGGCTCGCCGGCCCCGGCGTCCGGAGGGCCGTCGAACCGCAGCGTCCAGGAGTCCTCCCCCTCGGTCAGCGTGGTCCACCGCTCATGGTCGCGGGCGACCTCCTCGGACGCGGTGCCGCCGGCCAGCGTCAGGTTGATGAAGAGGTGGGCCTCCACCAGGGTTCGGGCGTGCAGGTCGGGCACGCGATCACTCCTTCGTCCCGGGATTACGCGGACCGGTATTCCGCCGCAAGGTCACGATATGTGTCTCGGACGATCACTAGGCGTTCGCGGTGGAACCGGCCCGGCTCCTCGGCGCGCATCCGCTCCCCGCGCGCGGACCAGAACGCCTCGTCGGGCGCCTCCTCCCGGCCGTCGGGGATGAACTTCACGACCTCATCGACCGCCGCGCGTGCGATCGCCAGCGCCCGGAGCGCGGCGTCGGGGTCGTCTCGCGGCACGTTCCCCGCCGTCATGTCGGCCACCCACAGCCACTCTCCCGCGTCCAGGAGCTGCGACGGCTCCGGGCCGCCGAAGGTGGGGAACCCCTCCGGCATCACCTCGCGCTCCGGAAGGGCGAACGCGAATTCGCGTTCGGCGCCGCAGGCCGAGCACGTGCCCGCGTAGACGGTGCCCAGCCCCGGGCCGATGGCGACCACGCCGCTCTCCCACGCGGTCTCCACCGAACCGCATTCGCAGGGATGCAGGTCAAGGTAGAGATGGGCCTCGTCCCGGGTGCGTGCCACCGGAAACTCCATGAGCGAAATCCCCCCGTCGTCGCCCTCGCCCCGTGAGTCCGTTCGGCACTTCGGACCTGTCCGACCGGGCGAAACCGAGGTTAATGTGTCCGCCATGGGGTCGGCCAGCGCGTTCGATGAGCATCTCGCGGAGGCCCATGCGGCCGGCGACCTCGCCCGGTGTCTCGGGCTGCTGCGGCTGGCCGACTTCGCGCTGCCGCTCAGCGACGCCGCGGCGAGCGGCGCGGAGCCCGCGACGTGGCCCACTCTGACCTTCGGTGAGCGCACCTGGCTGATGGCCTACACCTCGGCCGACGGGCTGGCCACGGCGATGGAACGTTCCGATCAACGGTTCCGCGTCGTGTCGCTGGCCGAGCTCTGTGCCGGCTGGCCCGACGCGAGCTGGGGGCTGGCCGTCAACCCCGGCCTGGAGGTCTCCTTCCTCCTCGAGCCGGGCACGGTCGCCCGGCTGGGTGTGCCCACGTTGGCCCAGGACCAGGCCGCGGAGCCGGAGTCCGGTCCGGCGATCGTGCAGAAGCTGCTGCACCCGGACGAGATCCATGCCCTGCTGGCCGCCGAGGACCCGACCGTGTCGGGCTACTGCCACCACGCGCTCGACGTCGCGCACATCGCCACGCCGACGGTGCTGGCCGAGGCCCTGACGCGCTCCGACGTGATCAGTGCCGCCGGCTCGGTGAACATCCTGCGCTGGCCGGCGCTCGGACCCGCCCTCTACCGGACGCCGTACGGCGGAGTCGACGAGGAGAGCCGGGCCGCGGTCGAGGGCTGGGTGATCGAGGAGCCGCCGTTCATCGGCATGGGCCTCGTGCCCAACGTCGACCAGACGATCCGGGAGTACAAGATCGACGGCGTCGGGCTGCCGCACGGGTCGGAGATCGTCGAGCTGGCCGCCGACGGCGTGGAGCGACGCCGCGCGGTCTACGACGGAGATCTCGGCCGATGGCTCTTCATCGAGGAAGCGACCGAGGAGGCCGGATGACGTACCGGGCTCGATGGCACGACGCCGATTACGACGCGAGCCCCGAGCTGCGCTCCGGCCGGCTGTGGATGCGCCTGCGGAGCGCCGAGCCGGCCCCGGGGTTCGAGGAGGTCCGGCCGAGCCGGTACGTCCGGGCGGTGCCGGCCGATGAGTGCGCGATGGCCTGTTCCGTCGCGGTCGTGTGCCGCTGGCGCGGCGCGCCGTTCCGGGTGCACGACCAGCGAGAGGGCGAGTTGCTGCTGGAGTACACCGGCGGCCGGGTGACCGTCGCCCAGAGCCTCGGCCTCGACCGCGTCGAACGCGGGGTGTATCGGCGGTGGGTCGCCCGGGACGAGGTGAGCGACCTGGCGGAACACGTGACACTTCTCGACGAGGAAGCCCGCGGCGTGTAACACGTATATCTCAGACCCTTACGGCAACGCATCCGGGTCTGTTACATTCCTATGAACTCTGCACGTCGCGTTCGTGTCGCTCGATCGGCACACTTTGATGGGTGGTGGCGAGCCGTTGTCCGAAGAGATGGAAACGGCCGGCTTGCGGATCTACGCCGACGAGTTGCGCGACGCCTTCATGCGCATGAACGCCGAAGCGCTCGATCTGCACGCTCAGGGACGCGCCATCCAGGTGACTGAGAAGTCAAGCGATGGTTTGGTGGCCGCGACGGTCGGCGCGCGTGGCGAGCTCATAAGTCTCGACATCGACCCTCGGATCTTCCGGCGGCCGGATTCCCGGGAGCTCGCCGACGCCATTGTCAAGGCCGTCAATCAGGCGGCGAGCAAGGCTCAGGAGAAGGTCGTGGAGATCTTCGAGCCGCTCATTCCCGCCGATCAGATGCGGGCGCACCTCGCCGGCGACGTGGAGAGTGTGCTGGAGCAGATGGTCCAGCAGATACGCGGGGAGAGGTGACTGCAGTGACAGAGCTTCAGGGCGTGCAGATAGACAACACCACGGTGGGACGCGGCCTGTCCGCGTGGGACACGATGTCCTCCGAGCTGCAGAGCATGTGGAGCAAGGCCGTGGACAGAGTCCGCGCACTCAACGAGGAAGCGCCCTGGGGGGACGGCACGGAGGGCGCGTCCTTCTGGTCGGCCTATGCGGCCAATGGCGGACCCGAAATGCTCTGCGCCGAGGGCACCCGGCTTGTCAACGAAATCGTCAACGTCGGCCCGACCCTGCGCACGTCGGTCCAGAACATCACCTCGACAGACCACTCACTGACCCAGACGATCAACAACAACATGTCGGTGTGACGCTTTACGAGGTGGGGTCATCACAGTGATCAGGTGTGCCGGGCGCCGTTCCCGTCGGAAACAGTAGATCATGGCCGGGGGCAGGTCTACTGACACCCATGTCAGCCACAACATCAATGATGATGTCAACAGTCAGATTCCGGCGCTTCCGGATCCCGCCGGCTACTCGACGAAGGACGTACAGCCGGCCTGGGAGACCGAGGCGCTGCCCGACTGGGTGGTCTATTGGCTGATCCCGATGCTGACCTCCGGGCAGACCTGGCCGAAGGCGAGCGAGAGCAAGCTGTGGGAGCTCAGGCTCGCGTTCGAAGAAATGGTGAAGGTGGGGGCCGCGGCGTTCGAGCCGGCCGGCACCTCGGTCCGTACGATCTCGACCGGATACGAGGCCGTCTCCGCGATCATGGCCAAGGCCCGGGTCTCCGAGCTGTTCGGCGACCAGGCCGGCATGCTGGAGAAAATGGTCTCGGCCTTTCTCTACTCCCGGCAGACCGACAGTTTCGCGCAGAACACTCAATATTCGAAGATTTCTTGCAACGTCGCCTTCTGGGTCGCGGTGACCGCCGCTTTCATCGCCCTGATAGCGGCCTATTTCACCGCCGGCACGACCGTTTCCCTCATCGGTCCGTACGCCCAGGCGGGGCGCACCGCGATGGCCCGGATCCTCGAACGCCTGGGCATCGCGGCCGGACGCTCGTTCGGGGCCAATGGGGCGGCACGGATCACCGCCCTGGCCGGCAACTCCGCCGCCGGCCGGTTCGTCTCCCACGCCCTGATGCACGAACTGATCGAGGAGCTCGGCGAAGAGGGCTTCACCGACGCCTACAGCCAGTACCTGCAGATGAAGCAGGGCACGCGGAGGAACTTCGACTGGCACATGGCCGCGGCGACGGCCATCGGGGCGGGCACCGGCGCGTTCGTGGGCATGAAGCTGCACGGCCCCGTCTCCGGCATCGCCGACAACCTGCCGGGCATCCGCACCCTGAACCGCATCGCCGGGGACGCGCCGGGGGTCGGCAACGCGTTCCGGCGGTTCCCGGGCCGGGCGATGAACACCGGCCTGAACAACGTCGCGGCGTCCCCCGCGGGCAGTTTCCTGGCCAACGGGCTGGTCTACGGCCAGTGGGAGGCTCCCACCGGGGAGTCGATGCTCGGCGGCTTCATGGGAGGCGTCGGCCGTACCAACACGATCAGCCCGTTCAACCCCGGCGTCTTCCACGCGGTGACCAGTCCGGGCGTCAGCCTCGCCGGTGCCTTCCACACCTCCATGGCCAGCGACGCCGCGCATCTGGGGATCAACCTGACCGGTGGACCGGACTCCCCGGACGGCCCGAAGCCCGACTCCCAGCAGCCGCAGAACGGGCAGAACGGCACGGCGCCGGTCGGCACGTCGCCGGTCGCCTCGAACGCCCCGACGGGCGACGTGAACGGCCAGACGGTGAACGGGCAGGCGGCGAACGGCACGCGGGCGGCGGGGGCGGGCAACACCCGCGTCAACGCCGCCGCGAACGTGAACGCCGACCCGGACAACTCCGGCGACCCGGCGGCGCCCCACGACTCGACGCTCCAGAACGCAGCGCCGCAGAACGCGGTGGCCCCGGATCCGACCGCGGCCAACGTCGACCCGAACGCGGTCCAGCAGGGCGACCAGAGCGTTCCGGTCAACACGGATACCTCGCAGGGCACCGGTCCCACGCAGCCGGACGGGACGGCGAACCCCCCGGCGACGAGCAACCCCACGGCTCCCGCGCCCGCCACCGCCACGGGCCAGAACACCAGCCTGGACGGCACGGCCCCGGCGACGTCACCCGTCAACGGCTCGCAGACCACACCCGTCAACGGCTCGCCGACCGCGCCCGTCGACGGCTCGCCGACCGGGCCTGTCGCCGGGTCCGGCGACACCGGCACCGGGCAGCCCGGCTCCTCCCCGTCCAACCCGAACTCGACGCGACCCGACGACGCGGTCGTCGGCGCGCTGGTCAACCACTGGATCGGCCGGTCCGACGGCACGCCGAACGCGAACCAGAACGGTAACGCGCAGACCGGCAACACGCAGACCGGGAACGCCGACACCCAGACGCCCGCGCCGCACCACGGCCGCCAGAACGACTTCGGTCTGGTGGCGGCGGGGCGGCTCAAGGGCACCGCGTTCGTCGCCAACGGGCGGCAGGGGCCGATCATCCTGTCGCTGGCCGAGGCGCACGCGCTGTTCGACGCCGACCTGCGGCCCACGGACTTCGGCCCCCAGGTACGCGGCTGGAACTGGTCCGCCGACGGCACGACACTGATCATCCACTTCCAGGACCACCTGAACCGCGCCCCGCAGCACTTCCGGTTCAAGGTCGAGAACAAGGCGGAGGGGCGCCGCGACCGGGCGCGTTCGGTCACCCCGGCGGGTGTGCGTCACCCACGGCTGGGGTTGCGGGGCCGCCGTCTCGGCCGCACCCGGGTGCGGTCGGGCACCGTGGCCGATCCGCATGCCGTGACGCTGGCGCCCGGGCTGGCATCCGGCCAGGTGGCGCGGGTGATGCTGCACGAGATCAGCGACACCTTCCAGCGCCAGACGGCGGACCAGGCCCGTTCCGGGCAGGGCGCGATCCGCAGGTTCCTGTCCCGGCTCGCCGAGCGGCGCGACGGCTGCCTGTCCGCCCGGCTCAACGAGCACTGGTACCTCTCGCGCAAGTGGCACGCGGCCGCCACCGACGCGGAACGGCAGGCGTACGCCAGGGAGATCGAGGGGGTCGCGCGCTACCTGCGCAAGCACGGCCACACGCCGCCGACCCCGCCGTGGTCTGGCGAGGGACGGCCGACGACGGGACCGAACGCCGACCTGTCCGACCTGCGCGCCAACCTCAACGGCGCGGTCACGGACACCGCGCAGGCCGTCGCCGGGCTGCGGCAGGCCATCGCCGACCAGCTCGCCGCGCTCGACCAGACCGACGACGAGCTGCACCGGCTCACGATGGAGAACTACGACGCCGCCTTCCGGCTGGGTCAGCAGGCGGCCGACGCCATCGCGCGCGGCGACCTCGGCCACGCACGCGAGCTGCGTGAAGCCTCGCTACGCCACTACCAGGCGGCCGAGAAGTTCAGCGACATGCGTGGCCCGGCGACACAGGTGCACGACGCCTACCGCAGGGCCGCCGGCCTGGCCGACGAGATGGCCAATGGCGGGCAGGTCGACGTGGACGACCTCGCCGCGGCGGTCCAGGACGCCGACCGGCAGCACGAGCAGTACCAGCGCGGTCTCGCCAACGCCGGGCAGAGCCGGCCGTCGGGCGACCCCACCGCGCCCGGCCGGCGCCACGCCGAGCTGGCGGAACAGCTCATCGCCCGGGCGGCGGCCGCCACCGACCTCAGGCAGGGTCTCGAACGGCAGGCCGCCTCGGCCGCCCAGGCCGCGGCCGACCAGCATCGGGTGGCGGAGTACCACCGCCGGGCCGCCAACCAAGCCTTCGACCGCGCCCAGCAGCTCGCCGCCGGCGGGCAGGCGCAGCTCGCGCAGCAGTACCACGACGCCGGCACCGGGCTGAACCGCGAGGCGAGCGCGTACGACGAAGCTTCCCGGCTGGCCGGCCAGGCCGCCGCCGCGTACCGCGAGGCCGCGAGCCAGCTGGAACAGCTGATGATCGGCGGGCCCGTCGACCTGACCAGGCTCGGCCAGAACCTCGACCAGGCGCAGGCGCACCACGCGGGGTACCAGGACGTGATCGCCGACCGGCCGGTGCCGGCCCACATCGCGCAGGCGATCCGCGAGGCCGAGAACACCCCCGAGCCCCCGCGGCCGGAGGTGACCGACCTGCGTGCCGGGCTGGCCGCGAGCATCACGGTCTCGGGCCGGACGGCCATGGCGCTGCAGCAGGAGATCGGCGGCCAGCTCGCCACGCTCGACCAGGCCGCCGACGAACTGCAGCGCCTCGCGACGGAGAACTACGACGCCTCCCTGCGGCTGCTCGCGGAGGCGGGCGACGCGATCGACAACGGCGACCTGAATCGCGCGCGTGAGCTGCGGCTGGCCGCCCAGCGTCACCGCCAGGCCGGCGACGCGTACAGCGACATGCGCATCCCCGCGGTGCAGGCCCGCGCCGCGTACCGGGAGGTCGTTGAGCAGCTCACCCGGCTCGCGAACGACCGGGGCGTGCGTCTGGGCGACCTGGCCCAGGCCGTCCAGGACGCGCAGAACCACCATTACGCGTACCAGCGCGGACTCGCCGCCGCCGGGCAGAGCCACCCGTCCGGTGACCCCACGGCCACCATCCGCCTGCACGCCGCGCTGCAGAGCCAGCTCGCCGAGCGCAACCGGCTCGGCGCCGAGCTCGCGGTCGAGCTCCAGCGGCAGATCGGCGCGCTGAACGAAGCCGGCGAGGAACTGCACCGGCTCGTGATGCAGAAGTACGAGTTCGCCGTCCGGCTGTCCGGGCAGGCGAGGGACGCCTTCCAGGCCGGTGACCTGGAAGGCGGCAGCGAGCTGCGCGCGGCCTCCCTGCGTCAGCGCAAGGCGGGCGACGCGTACGACGACATGCGCATCCCCGTGATGCAGGCCCGCAACGCGTACCAGAAGGCCGTCACCCAGCTGAACGCCATGGTGTCCGGCACTGACTTCCAGCGGGGCGGCCTCGCGCAAGATCTGGAGGAGGGCCGGAAGCACCAGGTCGCCTACCGGGAGGCGCTCGACGAGGGGACGGTGCCGGACGGTTCCGTCACGGTCCTCCAGGAGGCGGCCTCCCGGCTGGCCACCGACACGCGACCGCCGGACGCCGCGATGCCCGCCGCCGCGGCGGCCGGGAACCTTCCGGTCGGACATCTCACCCGCCTCGTCAACCAGGTGCTGTCCCGCGTCGGCATCGACCACCGCTTCACCGTGGAGGACCTCGATCGCACTCTGCGGGGTGACTTCCGGCGCCTGGTCTCCGAAGACGGCGCGATACTCCCGGTCGGCGACGGCGAGATACGCGTCAAACTGCGGGTGCCCAACCTGCGCATGGTCACGGACACGGACGTGGAGGCGTCGGAGACCATGGTCGGCACGCTCCCGCAGGGTGGCGCGTCGGTCGCCTCGGCCGCGAACCGCAGCACCGACCTGTCGGCGTCGCTGGACGCGGGGGCCCTCGCGAAGCTGACGCCCTGGGAATGGGCCAGGACCGTGGCGCAGTTCGCCATCCTCAAAGGCGGCGGCGGGTACACCTGGAGCAGCTCGGACACGCACCACGCGTCCGAGTTCGCGCTGGGCGGCGCCGTCGAGGACGACCGCAGCCCGCACACGATGTTCGAGACTCCCTGGTCCGAGGGCCAGGCGGCCGGCAACGCCGTGTTCGAGGTCCAGGTACGCCGGACGGCCGACGGCCCCGGGCACGGATGGAGCAACACCCAGTCCGTCAGCACCGACGGCCCGGTACGCGTGTGGGTGTCGCACACCTACACCGACAGCGCCCCGGCGGAGAAGGCGCAACTCCCCGTGGCGGACCGGCAGCAGACCGCGTTGCCCGAGAGCTCGGTCACCGGGATGACCGGGCTGGACGAACTCACCGACCGCACGGCCGACGAGATGGGTCTCGACCCCAACCTCGACGACGTGGCCCGGCGGCAGGTGCGCACTCTTTTCAACGACGAGCTGCCGAGCCGGCTCGGGGAGGCGGTCGACGACCCGCACGGCCTGCAGCGGACGATCGTCAAGGACGGCAAGGAGATCGGCACCGTCCAGATCAAGTCGGAGATCGTGCTCGAGCCGGACGAGGACCCGCGGGTCGGGCCGGCCAGCAACAAACGCTGGCTGGAGCGGCTCCGGATCACCTTCTCGGGCGCGTCCCGCGAGTCGTCGAAGGGCCGCGCGCGGCACTTCAACGTCACCGGCGGCGTGCAGGTCGGCCCGGACCACCTGGGCGCGCTGAACGAGGTCGGCGGCGTGACGCCCAAGCTGTCGGGCACCTACGCGCGCACCCGGTCGCGCTCGAGGTCCACGAGCTCGGGTGGCACCTCCATCCACCCGAGCGTGCAGCGGTGGAAGGGGCACACGCAGGGCTACCACCTGCGGGTGAAGCACACCGTCACGATCCACATGGCGGGCGAGCGGCGGGCCCGGCCGGCGATCGACGGCGAGAGCAAGGCGCTCTTCCGCATGCCGGAACCCCTCGCCTTCCGGTACGGCCTGCCGGTGGACCCGGCGGCGATCGTCCGCGACGACAGCGGAGCGATCAAGTACAACCCGGACGGCACGGTCAGGCTGCGGGACGATCCCGACCCCGATCCGCCCAAGGGCCGGAAGGGCGAGCTGCCGAAGGTGTTCGGCAAGAACAAGCTCCGCGGTGCGGGACCGGCGCTGGTCCAGGACGTCACCGGCGTCGACAAGCTCCGCGAGCAGGTCGAGGAGCGCCTGCGGAAGCTCGGACTGCTGCCGAAGATCAAGAACGGGCAGAAGGTCTACTCCCGCGACCCGGTCAAGCGCGCCAGCCAGATGGCCAACGAGCGGGAGGTGGACGAGCAGTTCACCATGAGGGTCGGCCGGAACGGAAAGGCGACCGGCCCGCGGTTCGAGTCGGGCTATGACCAGCTGGCGCAGGAGGGCCTGCACCTCGACCTGATGCACGCCAAGACCGGCCACTCCCCCAAGAACTTCACGCTCCGGGTCAAACTCGAGCAGGACTTCGAGCACGCGAAGTTCAAGGGCGTGAGCGACGCCGAGTCGGTCGTGAACCTCGACATCGGCTCCGACACCACCAGCATGACCGAAAGCCAGTCGACGACCAACAGCGGCACCGGCGCGGCCGCCGTCGACGCGCCGAAGGGCCCGGGTCTCACGCCCTCGGGTGGCGAAATCGACGTCGGCTACAACAGCACCGAGGGCGCGAGCACGGCCGAAGGCGACACCGCCAACCAGGTGATCATGGGGGAGAACGTCGGACCGGTGGCGGTGTTCGAGATCCCGCACAAGCTGCGGGTCGACCTGCTGACGGCCAAGGGCAAGGCGATCACCATCGCCGAGGACGTCGACGGGTCGGCGCGGGTGGTGCTGCCCGCCGACATGCTGCCGTCGAGTGAGAATCACCCGGCGGCGCCGGCGCACCCGACCTCGGGCGAGGCTCGGCGGACGGCCAAGCTGCTGCACGCCGACGCCGGGGACGAGTTCCTCAAGAAGGCCGTGAAGCTTCTTGGCATCAAGGTGAACTCCCCCGAGTTCCACGAACTCGCCGCGGCGCTCAACGTGCGGGGGCTGCTCTCCCACCCCGAATGGATGTACAGCTCGTACCACACCGGCCAGGCGACGGTGACCGCCGAGCTGGGCGACTCCGAGTTCGTCGAGGAGTCGCACATCGTGGACGGCGACATCAACCTCACGCTGGCCAGCCACGCCGTCGGCCACAACGAGAGCCACGGCTGGACGGTCAAGGGGTCGGGCGGCGTGGGAGTGAACACCTCCACCGATCCCAACGGCAATGCGGGCGTCAGCCTGTCCCGGTCGTCGTCCAGGTCGCGGTCACGGACGGAAACCGACATCTGGGGGACCGAGCAACTCGCCATCGACACCGGCAAGAAGTACGTCTTCCAGGCGCACGCCAAGTTCCGTGTCTCCACCGCACCGGACGCCAAGGGACACACACGGTCGGACAGCGCCGAGGGCGGTTCGGTTCTGTACACCCTCGCCGAGCGCGACGCCCTGAGCATGTGGGCGCGCGGGGAGGTGTCGCTGCCCCTGCACCAGGTCGCCAAGGCCATGGAACGCCTGCTGCGCGGCGAACTCAGACTGGACCGGCGTACGGCCGTCCCGTTCGCCCGCAAGTACCTCGGCGAACTCGCGCTGGCCCGCTACAAGGTGAGCCTGGACGAACGGCGAGGCCAGCCGGTCGGAGTCCCGGCGCTGCCCGTCACGAAGGGGCACAGCCGCGAGACCATCACGAACCTGCTGACGCAGTTCTTCCCCTCCGATGTGGTTCCGCGGGCGGACGCGCCGTCACGCCGGATGGCCAACATGCTGGCGGAAGTACGCCGGTTGGAGCTGCATCCGGACACGATGGTGATCCCGGATCACTACCGGAAGGACGTCGGCATCAGCACGTTCCAGCGGACGTCGCTGCACACCGCCGAGGCCCCGGACACCGAGGTCGAGGTGGTCGACCAGGTCGCCGCCGCCGTCAACGCGGTGGCGCCCCGGGCGCTGGCCGACAATCCGGCGCTCTGGCGCGCGCTCTACGTCGACTTCGCCGGCAAGCGCTGGTGGGGAAAGATGCGGAACATGCTGAGCCCGGCCGGCTACACCAAGAATTTCGGCGACTTCACGGTCCGGGTCACGGCGAGCTTCGACGGCGATCCGACCCTTCTGCGCCATATGTACAGCCACGGCCAGATCCTTCAGCACTACACGTACGAGCAGGAGGACGTCTCCGAGAGCAAGAACGTGACGTACGAGGGCTCGGTCAGCGGAGGCGCCGCCAAGAAGGGCGTGCCGACCCCCTTCGGCAACGTCGACGGCAGCGTGCACGGCACTGTCAAGACCCACCGCTCGCACACCTCCAGCGGCGGCCACACCCGGCAGAAGACCCGGCTCCAGGGCGAGGGCGTGTTCCGGGACGCCGAGCCGGTGATCCAGCACGGACTCACCCTCAAGATCGAGGTCGTGCGCAACTCCGTCGACATCCGGGCCGCTCTGGAGGGCGCGAGGCGCCGCCACGAGGTCACCCTGACCGGAACGGCCGAGCGCGTGCTGCCCGCCGGCATGGCCGCGCCGGTCGGCAAGGCCTCGGCCTCTCCGGTCGGTCCCGCGGACGCGCGACGGCTCGTACCCCCCGCGAAGTCCAGCCCGGAACACGTGGAGATCGACGACCTGCCCAAAGCGATCATCGACGGGCTCGTCCGCCACAAGGTGATCAGCCGGTCCGAGGCCCGTGCGCACGAGGCCTCGATCAGGAGGGTCACGACCGGAGACTCGCTGACCGCACGCTTCGAGCGGGCGACCGACGCGAACGGCCACCGCATGATCACCCTCCAGCTCGGTAACAACAAGGTCGTGGAGGTGTGGGTGCGGCACAACATGTCCGAGCCCAAGCGTTCGGCCACCGGTCTGATCGAGACCGAACTCCGCGACGTCAACCGCCAGCAGGAGCAGGCGAAGGTCGAAGCCGACCGCAGCCACCTGGGCCCGGCGACCGTGAGCTTCGGCGGCGGCCCCGACACGTTCGGCGTCGGCGCGGACGCCACCTTCGGCGCCCAGAGCACCGAACACCGCTCCGTCAGCGGAGGCAACCGGAACGAGACGAGCGCCTTCGAGAAGGGTTCCGCCGACAAGGTGCAGTTCCGCGTCGACAGCGACATCACGTTCGTCGAGAAGAAGATCACCTCCGTGGACGAGGTCGAGGTCATCGGTGAACCCGTACGCATCGCGCACGCGGCCACCGGCAGCGCGACCCTCACGCTGTTCGGACACCAGCTGGACGAGATGCTCTCCCGGGCCGAGGTCGGGGCACCGGACCGCCCCGCCTGGCACTCCGGCGAGTCCGCCAAGCCGGGCCGGCGCCGCCCGTACGACGTGCAGAAGCTCATGGACCAGGCCGCGAAGCGGCCCGACTTCGATCCGGCCGAGCCGCACCACGCCATGGCGGAGATCCTCAAGGCCGGTGGCGCGCGCCGTGGCGTGTCCGTCCGCCTGCGGGCGCACTTCGACCGGGGCGCGCCCAACGCCCAGATGAACCAGGCTCGCCTGCTCGCCCGCGCGCTGAACACCGAGGTCCACCTCGACATCCGCAACACCGACGGCTCCGTGACCTCCTACTCGGCGACCTTCGACGGCGATTTGCACATGGCGGCCGACGAGGGTTTCGCGGAGCAGTTCAACAACCTGCCGAACGACCTCATCGTCCAGGCCGACCGGTTCGGCCGCGACCTGTACGAGCTGTACCTTCGCACCCGGACGCAGCCTGGCACCTTCGCCGAGAAGGTCAGGGACGAGCTGAGGCGCCTGGCCATCCCTGGCCACGTGGCGGACCAGCCGAGCTGGCCGACTCAGGCGCCTCCGGACGAGTCCGAGTGGCACGGCCAGAGCTACATGGGCGGTGTGACCACGGCCTGACGCCTCTCCGGCGACGGCGCCGGCGGTGGCTACCACCGGTCGTAGTACTACGGCTCGTAGTACTACAGTGGATAGCATGGGGGATGTGAAGGGTCTGGGAGAGCTTGAACGTACGGTCATGGAGGTCCTGTGGCACCGCGACAACGGTGCCACCGCGCGTGAGGTGAGCCGTGCGCTCGCCGACGACCGCGATCTCGCGCACACCACGGTGATGACGGTGCTCGACCGGCTCGCCAAAAAAGGTTTTCTCGTACGGGAGCGCGAAGGACGCGCATGGCGCTACCGTCCGATCGCGACCAAAGAGGCGTACGTGGCCGAGCTCATGCTGGGCGCGCTCAACATGACGGGCGACCGCGACGCCGCTCTGGCGCATTTCGCACGCTCGGTGTCCGGCGACGAGGTGGAACTGCTCCGCCGCGTCCTTGACGAGGTGGAAGGGACATAACCGGGATGACCGGCACGGCCCTCCTTGCCCTGGTGGCGGCCGGGAGCGCCCTCGGGGCGCACCTGCTGACCCGCGCCCGGTGGACCTGGCGCACGCCCCGTACCGCGATCGTGCTGTGGCAGGCACTCGGCCTGGCCTGGGGCCTCGCCTCCATCGGCACCCTGCTCGGCTTCGGCGTCGCGCCGTACGACGATGGCGTCGTCGCCGGTATCGGCCGTTCCCTCCGCGACCCCCGGCCGCTGTCGCCGATCCACCTGGCCGCGCTCGCGGCCGGCCTGACCCTCGCCCTCATGCTTCTCGGCGTGCTGATGGTCGCCATCGCCGGCGTCGTCCGCGCCCGCCGGCGCCACCGGGCCCTGCTGGCCCTGGTCGCGCACGGCGACCCCGAGGTGCCCGGCACCCTCGTGGTCGATCATCCGGTCGCCGCCGCCTACTGCGTTCCCGGCGTCCGCTCCCAGGTCGTGGTCAGCGCCGGCACCCTGGAACTGCTCGGCCCGTACGAGCTGGCCGCGGTGCTCGCCCACGAGCGTGCGCACGCCCGCGAGCGGCACGACCTGGTGCTGCTGCCCTTCACGTCGCTGCGCCGGATGCTCCCGCAGTCGCGCACGGTCGCCCGCACCCTCGACGCGGTCGAACTCCTCATCGAGATGGCGGCCGACGACCGCGCCCGGCGGCACCGCCCGGCCAAGGAGCTGGCGACGGCGCTGCTGCGCTTCGCGTCGGCCGGCTCGGCCCCGTCGCCCGTGGGCACGCTCGGCATCATCGCCGCCGACGAGACCAATCCCATCCTCGTCCGGGTCCGCCGGCTGCTCACTCCGGACCCGCTGCCCCGCCGCGTGCGCGGCGCGATGCTCGCCGGCGCCACCCTCGTCGCCACCCTCCCGCTGATCCTCTACGCCCTCCCGGCGTGAGGGATCACAGCGCGATCGGGCGGTGGCTCAGCAGGGCGTCGACGATCTGCTCGGCGTCGCCGGGCCCGGCCTGGTAGATCAGGTCGCTCACGCCCGGGTGCGCGACGTTCGCCCGCAGGAGCAGCAGGTAGAAGTCGGTCTCCGGATCGGCGGCCAGGAGCCTGCGGACGATCTCGATGAGCTCGTCGCGGGTGACGTCGGGCACCTTCGGGTACGCCGGGCGGGCCGCCTCCACGGCGAAGTCGTCCAGCGAACGCCAGCCGTGGTACTCCGCGAAGTCGGAGGCGTCGTAGGCGTGCCCGGTCTCCGCGTTGAACGCGGCGATCGCCTCACCGGCCGGCTCACCGGCGTACAGCAGGCCCGAGATCCTCTCGATCTCCCGGCTCAGCTCCTCCCGCCTCGACCGGCCGACGGGAGGGGGCGACAGCTCCGGTCGCAGTTCCATGGCGCCCATTCTGGCCCTTCTCGGACCGTCCGGGTTCAGGGCAGGCGGGGGTCGGTGACTCCGCCCGGGCAGGCGAGCCCGGCGATGTCCCAGCCCGCCCGGCCCGCGCCGGCCTGGTAGGCGCTCTCGTAGAAGGAGAGCACCGCGGCGCGCGGATCCGCATCGGCGCGCGCGTCGTCGTAGCGCAGGACGGCCAGGTGGCCACCGCGCTGCTCGATCCACCGGGCGGACGCGGGCAGCAGCGGCTCGGTCGCCAGCCCCTCGGGCTCCGGCGCGGTGTAGGAGTAGAACGCCGGCTCGGGAAAGGCGTCGTCGCCGAACCAGAAGCCGAAGCTGACCACCTCGCGGGAGTACGCCTCACGCGTCACCGGATCGCTGGCGGCCGGCTGCTCCACGACGCGACCGGAGAACCTCGTGCAGGCGATGTCGAAGGTGTGCCAGAAGTGGTGAACCGGGCTGGTCTTGCCCGAGAAGCGGGCGGCGAACTCCTCCAGCAGCAGGTTCACCTGGCTGAGCACCTGCCAGTACCGCATGACCATGACCGGGTCGTAACTCGCGTGCTCGGTGTCCTCGGCGAACGGCCGGTCCGAGTCGGGCAGGTCGAACGGCCACGGCCGGGCCAGGTCCACATGGACACCGACGCCGTCCAGCGCGCGCAGCGTCTCCTCGTAGAACGAGGCGACCGACCGGCCGGGCAGTGCGAAGGAGGCCGCCCGCCCGTCGGCCGTGGCGACGAGCAGCCGGTGGCCCACCAGGTCGAAGTCGACGGTGAAGATCGGATTTCCGTCCACCTGCCCCATCGGGCGGGTGGTGAGCCCCCGGCCGGTGACGTGGAACGGCGCGTTCCACCAGTGGTTGCGCCGGACGCTGGCGGCGAGGCGGATCTTGCCGACGATCTGGGCGTACCGGTGGAGGGTCTCTTTGGTGTCCTGCCAATCCGCGAGCGGCATGGCGGGGAAGGTCTCCATGGGTCCCATCTTGCCCGACCGCAGGTCAGCCGACCGGTTCGAACCGGCGCTCGGCCGGCTCGTGCTGAGGCGAGGACGGCCGGCGGCGGCCGGGGAACCACCAGTTGGCATGGCCGAGCAGGCTCATCAGCGCCGGTACGAGCACGAGGCGCACCACCGTCGCGTCCACGGCGACCGCCGAGGCGAGGCCGATGCCCATCATCTTCACCATCGAGTCCGGCTG
This sequence comes from Actinoallomurus sp. CA-142502, assembly GCF_050936355.1. Lineage (NCBI taxonomy): Bacteria > Bacillati > Actinomycetota > Actinomycetes > Streptosporangiales > Thermomonosporaceae > Actinoallomurus > Actinoallomurus sp. CA-142502. The sequence continues at coordinate 2,007,820 of NZ_JBNJMY010000001.1, read as the reverse complement.
GCCGAGGAAGCTCAGGAAGACGAAGATCATGATGAGCGCGGCCGACGTGATGAGCCGGGCGGTCGAGCCGATGCCCTTCACGACGCTCTCGTGCGGATCGCCCGTGCGCAGGTACTCCTCGCGCACCCGGGACAGCAGGAAGACCTCGTAGTCCATCGACAGCCCGAAGATCAGCGCGAACATGAACAGCGGCACGAACGACACAATCGGCATCGGCTGGTCGAGGCCGATCAGGCGGATGCCCCAGCCCCACTGGAAGACCGCGGTGACCACGCCGTACGAGGCGCCGATCGACAGCAGGTTCATCAGTGCGGCCTTGAGCGGCACCAGCACCGAGCGGAACGCGATGACCAGCAGGACCAGTGCCACGCCGACCACGACGACGACCACGTAGGGCATGCGCTGCTTGACGATCGTGGCCATGTCGATGATCGCGGGTGACTCTCCCCCGACGTACGCGCGTGCCCCGGGATGCGCCCGCATGATCGGCGGGATGACGTTCTCGCGTAGGTTCCGCACCAGGTCGGCGGTTGCCGCGGTCTCCGGCCGCGACGTGGGCACGACGGTGAGGATGACGCTGTCGCCGGCGACGACCATGTTGTCCACCGCGGCGACGTCGTGGACGCCGCGGAACCGCCGTTGCAGCTCCTCCCCGAGCCGCCGCGCCCGCGGGTTGGGCGCCGGCCGGTCGTCGGGGCTGACGTTCAGCCGCCCGCCCGGCTCGCGGCGCAGCGCCGACCAGCCCTTCGCCGTCTTGGTCGACTCGTCCGCGCGGGGCGGATCCGCCGGCGAGGGCACGGACGCCACGACGGCGAACGGGCTGTACCAGCCGGGGCCGAAGTTCTCGGCCGTCACGTCGTACGCCCGGCGTGCGCTGTTGGAGTGCGGCAGCGTGCTGTCGGCCATGATGCCGAAGCGCAGGCTGAGCACCGGGGTCGCGAGGAAGAGCAGGAAGGCGGTCGCGGCGATCGCGTACGGCCAGGCGTTGCGGTCCACGTGCCGGCCCCACCGCTCCCAGCGGTGGGTGGACTTGTCGGGCCGCACCCGCGGCAGCCGGTACCGGTCGATGTCCGTGCCGAGCGCGCCGAGCACCGCGGGCAGGAGGGTCAGCGCGCCGGTCACCATGAGGAGGACCGCGATGGCGCTGGCCAGGCCGATGATGCCGATGAAGGTGATGCCGGAGAACCACAGCCCGCAGATCGCGAACACCACCGTGCCGCCCGCGAAGACCACGGCGTGCCCGGACGTGGCGAGCGCCTGCCCGACGGAGGCCTCCACGTCCATGCCGTCGGCGAGTTGCCGCCGATGTCGCGTCACCACGAACAGCGAGTAGTCGATGCCCGCGCCGAGGCCGAGCATGGCGGCCACCATCGGCGCGGTCGGATGCACCTGCACGAGTGACGCGCCGAAGTGGATCAGCGAGTACGCCACCGCGAGCGCCGCGAGGGACACCACGATCGGCACGCCGGCGGCGAGGAACGAGCCGAAGGCCAGCAGCAGCACGCCGAGCGCCAGGACGACGCCGACGCCCTCCTTGGGCCCGGCCTTGGGCTGGTTGAGGATCATGGAGGCGATGCCGCCGAAGTCGACGTCGACCCCGGCCAGCCGGGCCGGCTCGGTGGCCTCCTCCAGGGCGTTCATGTCCTCGGGCCGCAGATCGCGCGCGGTGCCCTTGAGGTGGGCGACCGCGACGACGGCGTTCGGGCCCTTGGCGCCGCCCGTGCCGCCGTAGGGGTTCTCGACGGTGGCCACGCGTGGCAGCTCGCCGACCTGCTTGATGGCCTGGCCGACCTGCACCGCGACGCGCCAGTCGCTCAGCGAGACGCCGCGCTGCGGGTGGAAGACGATCGTCGCCGTGGGGCCGGTGACGTCGGGGAAGTTCTTGCGGAGCAGGTCGATCGACGCCTGCGTCTCGGTGCCGGGCAGCCGGTCCTGCTGCACGAACGTGCCCCCGTTGGTCACCCCCAGGATGACGGTCGCGACCGCGACGGCGCCCCAGACGGCGAACACCCACCGCCGGTTCCGGGCACAGAACCGCCCAAGCCGATCCAGTATCCGTGCCATGGTGCAAGGACAGCACGCCACGGAAAAAGGTGCAACGGCTGCAACTTCGCATCGAGTGTATATATTGGTGAAATGGATCACATGGGGCTGAGGGAGCGCAAGAAGCTCCGCACCCGCAGGGCCATCGCCTCCGCCGCCCTGCGCCTGTTCGACGAGCGCGGCTTCGAGGAGACCACGATCTCCGACATCGCCGCCGCCGCCGACGTGTCGCCCCGCACCTTCTTCAGCTACTTCCCGTCAAAGGACGACGTGGTGTTCGCCGAGATGGACGAACGCCTGGCCGACATCCGCGCCCGCCTCGCCGAACGGCCGAGCGGCGAGAGCCCGCTGGCGACGTTCCGCCGGGTGGCCGACGCGCTGGTGGAGGCGATCTCCGCCGAGGACGAGGACGGCGCGATCCAGGTCGCCCTCATCCGCGACCGCCCGTCCCTGCAGGCGCAGGCCCTCAAGCGTTTCGCGGACGCGGAGGAGGGCTTCGTCGAGGTGCTCCGCGGCATCGCCCCGGACCTGGACGAGGTCACCGCGGCGACGGTCATGGGCGTCGCCTTCGGCGGCCTGCGCGCCGCCATCACCTACTGCCGGGCCCAGCGGTACGACGCCGACCGCACCCGCGAGGCGACCGCACGCGCCCTCGCCATCGTCGAGCAGGTCCTGGAGTCGGTGCCGGCCCTCACCCGCCCGGCCACCGACGACGCCTCCTGACCGGCCTGCGCCGCGACCTCCGCAGGCCCGGGCGCAGGCGACGAACGTGAAACTTACTCATGAGTCAGTTGACCTCTTACCCGCTTGTTACGGATAAGTAAGGGGCCCGGGTCAACCAGTCGCACCCGCCGGCCCGGGTGAAAGGAGCCCCCGATGACCAAGTCCCTCGCCAGGCGTGTCGCGGCCGCCTCCACCGTCTTAGCGCTCGGCGGACTCGGCACGCTCGCCGTCCAGGCGCCCGCCCACGCCGCCGGCTTCTCGGCGGCCTACACCTGCAGCGTCCCGCTGTCCGGGTCGCAGACGGTCACCATCACCGGCACGCTGACCGCGTCCCCCAACCCGTCGACCGTGGGCACCGCCACCCACTTCGCGCTGCACATCTCCAACCTGAGCCTGTCCTCGCCGCTCGCCATCAACTCCTGGAGCGCGACCGCCGCCCTCAACGTGAGCGGGGCGCAGACCGCCTCGTTCTCGGTGACCGGCAGCGGCGGGTCCGTCCCCGCCAACCAGCCCATCACCGGCGACCTGAGCGGCAACTGGACGCCGACGGCGGCCGGCACGGACCAGATCCAGGGCGGCAACGTCACGGTCAAGGCATCGGTCTCGCTGCTCGGCACCCTGACCATCCCGTGCACCCCGAACAGCCCACGCCCCGTCGCCGAGACCCTGACCGTCAACTGAGCCCCACTCCCCCGGACGGCCCCACGGCGGCACGCCGTGGGGCCGTCCTGTGCGCACAGAGGCATTCCCGCGACGACCCGCGCATACGGTTCGGCGCGCCCTCGGCATGGGCGGGTTGGCGGGAGCGGGGCTCGCCGGCACCGCGCACGCGGCGGCGGGCGCCTCTCCGGCGGCCGCCGCCGTCGCCGCGCACAAGTGCCGCAAGACCCCGGCCGACGATCCTCAAGCACGGCAAGAGCCGGGTCACGGCCAAGGTCCCGTACTCCCAGACCGGCACGTACCGCAACACCTACGGCCGGTACCGCAGGGACTGCTCCGGCTTCGCCTCGATGGCCCGGGGCCCGCACACCTCGTACTGGACCGGCAGCCCGCTGGGCGTCTCCGAGGGCTGGAAGGACGCGCATGTCCACGCCGCACGGCGGCAGCCACGCGCAGAAGCAGTACTGGTCGTGGCGCTCCATGGTGACCGGCACGGTCGACGCGATCACCTTCACGGGCGCGCTCGCGGTCGCCGCCACCCTGGCCGTCGCGGCGGGCACGCGAGGTCACGTCAGCCGCATGCGACCACGCGGCCCGGCACGGTCGCCGTCGCCCCCACCGCACGGCCGCGTGCGTCAATTTCAGATTGACGAGCGGCGATCGTCAATCTACGATTGACGCATGAGTCCACTCAACATCAGCCTGGCCGACCTGATCGCCCGTCTCGACGAGGAACTCCCCGACGCCAACGACCTGGCCCGCATCAGCGAGGCGCAACTGCGTGCCCAGACCCTGTCCGACCTCGCCGACCAGCTCGTCGGCCACTACGTCGGCAAGGCCAAGCAGTCCGGTGCGTCGTGGAGCGAGATCGGCGAGGCCATCGGGGTGTCCAAACAGGCCGCCCAGCAACGCCACGCGCCCGCCGCGTTCGAGCGGTTCACCGACCTGAACCGGCACACCATCGTGCTGGCGCAGGAGGCCGCCCGAACGCACAAGCACGACCTCATCGGCACCGAACACATCCTGCTCGGCCTGCTCGGCGAACCGCGGGGCCTGGCGTACGAGGTGCTGACGGCGAAGACCGAGTCGGAGCAACGCATCCGCGACGCGATCGAGGAAGCGATGCCGCCGGCCGGGAAGAAGGCGCTGCGAGGCCACATCGCGTTCGCGCCGGCGAGCAAGGAGGCCATCGAACAGGCACGCCGCGCGTCGGCCGACCTCGGCCACGGCTGGGTCGGCACGGAACACACGCTGCTGGGCCTGATCCGCAGCGAGGAGAGCCCGGCCGCGCGGATCCTGCGCGACCTCGGCTTCACGTCGGACGAGCTGCACGAGACCGTCAGGACCGAGATCACCGAACGGCTCGCCGCACGCGACACACAGTAACGAAACAAGCAGTCGCCGCGGCCGCGTCTCCCGGTGCCGCCGGTCGACGGCCACGGACGACAGATCTCGTCCGAGCCGGGCACCGACCTGGTCGCGGCTGTGGACGCGCGGTCGGCGAGACGCGCCGGAGGAGGAGCGGAGAACGCGGCCACGTCGAGCGAGGTCTTCTTCCCCACCGCACTGTTCGCTGAGAGCCTCCGCGGCACCCCACCCTGCGGCGCGGCCGCGTCAGTCCTCGATGCGGATGCGGACGCGCCGGAAGCCCTTGCCCTTGTTCTCCACCTTGGCGACGCGCAGCCGGCCGATCTGACGGGTCGACGCGACGTGGGTGCCACCGTCCGCCTGGGTGTCCAGGCCCACGATGTCGACGATGCGGACCTCCTCCACCTCCGGCGGGACGAGGTTCGTCGCGGTACGGATGATGTCGGGGATCTGGAACGCCTCCGCGCGCGGCAGCGACCGCACGTCGATGCGCCGGTCGGCGACGATCTCGGCGTTGCAGGCGTCCTCGACCGCCTCCTTGAAGCCGGGCGGCACCTCGGGCAGGTTGAAGTCCATCCGCGCGACGCCGGGCTCCATGTTGCCGCCCGTGACGAGGCAGCCGTAGTCGCGGAACACGACACCGCACAGAACGTGCAAACCCGAATGTGTCCGCATGAGGCTGGTGCGGCGTTCGTCCTCGATCGCGCCGTGCACCGTGATTCCCGCAGGTGGCAGCGGGTCACCCTCCTCGGGAATCAGATAAAGGTCGTCGCCCTTCCGCACGCCGGCGATGCGCGTCTGGACTCCCTGCCACAGCAAGACTCCAAGATCGGCCGGTTGTCCGCCTCCGCCTGGATAAAATGCGGAACGGTCGAGGACGATTCCGTCGGGACCGGACGAGAGCACTGTCGCATCCCATTCGCGAAGTGTCTGGTCGGTCAGCTCAAGTCGGTGCGTCGTCGCCATAACAAGGACCATAGGACGCCCGCTCGCCGGGCGCGGGTACAGGGGGCGGGATGAGACGACGCGTGATGAACAGCGTCGCCGCCGTCACCGCTCTCCTCGCGACGGCGGGGTGCGGTGGTGCGGCGGGCAGGGCACGGGCTGACAGTGCCCCGACCAAGGCGGCGCCACGTCGCGCGCCGATCGTGATGTTCCTCGGTGACAGCTACACGACCGGACGGCTAGGGCAGGTACCCGAGCTCACCTACGCCGCCGACACCGCGCGCACGCTCGGCTGGCAGGTGATCCTCGGCGGCTACCGCGGCACCGGGTTCGTGGCCGTGGGCAGCGTCCACAAGAACTTCGCCGACCTGTTCACCGAGCAGCTCGCCTGGCGCCCGGCGCCCGACCTGGTGATCGTCTCGGGCGGCCACAACGACCGCAACCACCCGCCGGCGACGGTGGCCGGCGCGGCCCGGCAGCTGCTGACGACGATCCGGCAGACCTGGCCCGACACGCGCATGCTGCTCATGGGCCCGCTGTGGGGCAGCGGCGATCCGACGCCGAAGGTGGAGCGCATCCGCGACGAGCTGGCCAATGTCGCGAGCGAACAGAACGTGCCGTTCGTCGACCCGCTGCGCGAGCGCTGGATCACCGGCGACCGCGTGCAGGGCACCGGCAACGCGCCGCTGTACATCCTGAGCGACGGCGTCCACCCGAGCACGGCCGGCGCCCGCTACATCGCCGGCCGTTTCGTGGCCGACCTCCGCGCGCTGAAGCTCGCCAAGCCATAGGGTCAGCGCCCGGTTTCGAGACGGGCGCCGTGGTGATCCGCGGCGGCCCGGCTCACCGGCTTACCAGGGCCCGTACGGCCCGGAGGAGGACCCGCCCCGGCCGTACTGCCGGACCGCGGGACGCACGTCGGCGAGGTAGACCGCCGCCGCGATGAAGCCGATGATCGGCAGCATCTGGATGATCGACACCAACTGCACCGCGCCGGCCAGGCCGAACAGCAGCGCGATCCCCAGAATGATCAACCAGAGCTGCTTGGTGAGCTTGCCCGCGGCCGAGTACGCGGCGGCCGGACGTCGTACGGCGTCGACGAACGCCCACACCTCGACGACGAACGCGGCGATCGCCACGGCCCAGAACAGGTAGGCCACGACCCCCTGGGCTCCACTGATCACGGCTGACTCCCTGCGGTGGACGGCGCCGGAACGCCGCGACATTGCTTGACAGGCCCCAGCGTATGCGTTTTCCCCCGCGTCACGCCTCCCGTCACGGACCGGGAGAACGCGCGACGGCCCGGGCGGGTCGCCCCGCCCGGGCCGTCGGTGACGCGGTCAGGACCGCGGTGACGTACGGCGTGGCGTCGTCAGTTACCGACCTTCTTGGAGGCGTCGCCGGCGGCCTTGGTGGCGGTACGCGCCGTCTGGCGCGCGGAGCCGGCGGCCGCACGTGCCTTGCGGACCGTGGCCTTGGCCGAGGCCTCGAGCTCCTGCGTGGCCTTCTGGCGGTCGACCCGGCTGACGATGCGCTTGCCGCGCTCGGCCAGCCCGTCGTACACCTCGGCGGCGCGGGCGCCCACCTGGGTCACGTACGCCACGGCGGCGCCGCCCAGGTCCTTGGGGTCGGTCTTCTCCTGGAGCCGGTTGATGCGGTCCGGTACCTCACGGATCTTCTCGACCGCGAAGTCGCCGGCGCCCGCGGCGGCGTAGAAGGCCTTGCTGTCCCGCAGCCTCTCGGTGATGGTCATGTGCTCGTTCCTTCCGTCGGTGGGGTCGTGCGGATGACGGCTTCGGCGTCCGGTGCCGCCGCGCTCCCGGTTTCGTTGCGGAACGACTCGTAGATGTCGAGCAGGACCTGCTTCTGTCTCTCGGACAGGCCCACGTCCGCACGGATGGCGGCCTGGACGTCCGTGTCGGACTCACGCTCATCGAGGATCCCCGCCTGGACGTACAAGGCCTCGGCGGAGATGCGCAGACCCTTCGCGATCTGCTGCAGGATCTCCGCGCTCGGCTTTCGCAGCCCCCGCTCGATCTGGCTCAGGTACGGGTTGGAGACACCCGTGGCATCGGCCAGCTGCCGCAGCGAGACCTTGGCCCGCTGGCGCTGCTCCCGGATGTACTCCCCGATGGAGCCGACTTTGGAAGTCGCCATGCCTCTACTGTGCGTCGCTCTGCTTGCTATTGCAAGCACGCTTGCAAGCAGAGCGGGGTGAAACGAGTCACATCGCGTTCCCTGTCAGGTCGCGTGCCGGTGCTTGCGGGCGCGGGCGGCCTCGGCGGCGCCGAGCCGCCGTACGTTCAAGGTCTGGATCTTCGGTGGGTCCTGCGGGGTGAGCCGGATCTCGCAGCGCAGCGATCCGCGTACGCCCCTGACCTCCCACACCGCGTGGGCCGGGGAGTCGGTGCGCAGCAGCGCGTCCGACGGTTCCAGCAGCGGGCCCACGTCCTCGATCAGGGTCCCGATCCGGTTGCGGCGGCGTGCCAGGTCGAGGTCCATCGCCACGTTCTCGGCCAGCCAGGCGCCGGCCAGCGCGCCGTCCCACTCTCGCAGCAGCCGCTCGACGACGGTCCTCGCCTCGGACGTCTCGGGCCACAGCTCCGCCGGGCCCGGCGGGTCCGCGGCGGCCACCAGGACGGTCCGCAGCGCCTCCTCCACCTTCTCGTGCGCCGAGACGTACCGGGCGTTCGTCAGGTTGATGACGCCGAGACCGGTGGCCGGGTGCCAGCGCATGTGCGAGCCGAAGCCGGGGTATCCACCGCCGTGCGAGACGACGGTCCCCCACTCGGGCTCATGGTGGATCACCAGGCCGTAGCCGTACCCGACCGGGCCGTGGGGCGCCGGCGGACGGGCACGCTGGACCTGCTGCATCGCGCGGCGCGACGCGCGGCTCAGCGGGCCGGGGTCCTCTCCGTCGCGGGCGGGGAACGCGTCGGCGAGCCAGCGCACCCACAGGGCCAGGTCCTCGACCGTGCTGAACAGCCCGCCGATGGCCGAGAACACGCCCGGCTCGGAGAACGGCAGCGCCTGCCAGCGCCCGTCGAGCCGTACGTGTCCGGTCGCGACGCCGCCCGGGGCCTTCACCGACGTGTCGTAGCCGGTCGAGGTCAGCCCCAGCGGGTGGATCAGGTGATCCCGCACGAACCCCTGGAAGCACTCCCCCGAGGCGGCCTCGACCACGCGGCCCAGGATGGCGTACCCGAGGTTGGAGTACTCGTAGACGGTGCCCGGGGTGCTGACGAAGCGGAGGCCGCTCGTCAGGAGCCGCCCGAACTCCTCCCGGCTCATCGACTCCTGCCGGTCCGCCCACGGGTCGTCGGTGGGCAGCCCGGCCGACATCGACAGCAGCATCTCCACGGTGATCTGCGGGGAGTCCGACGTCGGCAGCCGTACGGCGGCGAACTCCGGCACGTGGCGGCTCACCGGGTCGGCGAGGCACAGCGCGCCGCGCTCGGCCAGCAGCAGGACCGCGGCGGCGGTGAAGCTCTTGGACATCGACGCGATGCGGAACGCCGTCGACGGGTCCGGACGCCGGCCGCCGTCACCGATCACGCCGTGACCGGCCGCGTGCACGAGCCCGGTACGGTCCACCACGCCGTAGGCGATGCCCAGGGCGGCGTCCTCGTCCACCACCGAGCGGAGCAACGCGTCGACGTCCTCGATCATCCGTTCCCCTTCACGAAACGTCGGCGGCCGAGACCGTCCAGGTGTTGCACGCCGACAGCACGCCCTGGCGATAGCCGCGGACCACCCAGCCGGCGTAGTGCCGCCCGGAACCATGGTCACGCAGGTCGGGCCGTGACTCGTCGTCGCCGCGCGCCCGGTTGTCGTCGATCATCGCCTCGTACTGCTTACGGGTCATCGGCAGGGTGCGGCGCTCGGCGGACAGGAAGGCGCCCGCGAAGCACTGCGCCTGCAGCTCGATCCGCCGGCTCGCCTCAGCGCGGGCGTCCGTCTCGTCCGACGCCATGAGCTCGTGGCCGTACTCCAGGATCCCCGCGTCCTCCTGCACGTGGTGACCGTACTCGTGCGCGATGACCCGGGCGTACACCGCGTAGTGCGACACCGGCTCGCCGCCCGCGGTGTCCACAACGTTGCTCAGGCCGACGTACATCGTGTCGTTGGCCGGACAGTAGAACGCCGATGCGCCGGGCGCGGGGTACGAACCGCACGGGCTGCTGCCGGGCAGGCTCCAGAAGACGCGCTGCGGCGCGGTGAAGCCCGGGACGCCGGCCTTGGCGAACTGCCGCTCCCACGCCTGGTCCAGGCAGTCGGACAGAGTGTCGAGGAACCGCCGCATCGACGCCTCGTCATGCTCGGCGATCTTGGGCAGCCGACACTCGATCCGGGGCAGGGTCCCGCTGACGTACAGGGGGCCGGAGAGCGCGGCGGTCCGGCTGCCCGACCGCAGGCGTGACCTGTCGCCGCCGGTCCCGGCCTTCGAGTCGCCGCCGGCCAGCGAGTACCCGAGGACCGCCACGACGAACAGCGCCGCCACCCCGCCCAGAGTGGCGAGGACGACCCCCGTCGCCGTGCGCCGCGGCCGGCGGGCCGGCCGGTGGTACCCGTAGTCCGGTGCCTGCGTGGACGGCCCGCGGGACGCCTGGCCACTCTGCGAAGGCGATCGACGAGGATCTGCCACTCGCTTCCGTCCCTTCTCCCGGCCGTCCCCGGCGTGCCCAGCTCCCGTACGGGCAGGAGGCGACCGCGACCAGAATCATCGCATAGCAGAGAAAAAATGCATCACGGCCTACCCGCGCAGGTCATCCCTGTATAGGACCGCCGTTCCCCGGTACGCTGTGCGCCCATGCTGGTACGGACCCGGCTTCTCACCACCGTCGTCGCCGTCGGTGGGCTCCTCACCTGTGCGGTTCCCGCGTACGCGGGACCGGCGGGCCAGGTCGTCTCCGACAACGTCGCGCTCACCACGACGGACGACGGCGTCCTGCACGCCAAGGAGACGGTGACGTTCGAGGGCACGGGGGTGCGACGCTCCCTCGTCCGCCTCAAGCACGTCGACGACCGCCGGGACCGGCGGTTCGACATCCGTGACGTCCACGGCGGCGCGGTGACCGTCGACGGCGACCGTACGATCCTCACGCCGTCGGGCGGCGGGGGTTCCGGCCGGCGCACCGTCACGCTGACCTACACCGTGCACGGCACGATGACGCCGCTGCGGGGGCGCCAGCAGCTCGACTGGGTCGCCGCGGGCGGCTGGAACGTCCCCGTCGCGCAGACCCAGGTGACGGTCGAGGGCGGCGCCGCAGTGCAGGACCTCAACTGCTTCGCCGGCGAGCTGGACAGCACGGTCGGCTGCACCCAGTTCTTCACCAACCACACGCACGTTCAGGCGGAGTTCCGGCAGGAGAGCCTGCAGCCCGGCGAGTACCTGACCATCGTGATCGGCTACCCGCCCGGCACGACGTCCGGCACGCCCGCGTACGACGAACGGCACACGCTGGCGACGGCGTTCACGGTCAACGCCGTCACGGGCGCGGCACTGCTCGGCCTGCTCGTGCTGCTGCTCGGCGGCGTCGCCCTGCTGTACTCCACCCGCGGCCGGGACGCGCGCATCGTCAGCAGGAAGGCGGCCGAGGGCGACCACGCGCCGCTCGACGACGGGGAGTTCTCGCCGCCGGACGGCGTACGGCCCGGTCAGATCGGCACCCTCATCGACGAGCAGGCCGACGTCATCGACGTCACCGCCACGATCATCGATCTCGCGGTCCGGCGCTACCTGCTGATCGAGGAGCTGCCCCGCGAGACGTACGGGCGGCTCGACTGGCAGCTGCGGCGGCTCGACCGGCCAGCCGACGAGCTGATGCCGTACGAGCGGGTGCTCTACGACGCGCTGTTCGCCGGCCGCGACGTGGTCCGGCTGTCGGAGCTGGGCGGCACGTTCGCGGACCAGCTGGCGGCGGTGCGCGGCGCCCTGTACGAGGACGTCGTACGGCAGGGGTGGTTCACGCGGCGGCCGGACTCCGAGCGCACCCGCTGGACCACCGCGGGCACCGTTCTCGCGGGCCTCGGCATCATCGGCACGATCGCCCTGGCCCTGTACACGAACCTGGCGCTCATCGGCCTGGCGCTGGTCATCGCGGGGGCGGCACTGGCGATCGGCGGGCAGTACATGCCCGCCAAGACCACGCGCGGGGCGACCGTGCTCGCGCACACGCTGGGCTTCCGCGCGTACCTGTACCGCGGCGAGACGCCGGACGCGCCGTCGGGCGACCGGGTGGCGATGTTCTCCCGTTACCTGCCCTACGCGGTGGTGTTCGACTCCGTGGCCCGCTGGGCCGGAACCGTCGCCGACATCGGCGGCGAGGGCGAGCGGGCCGACAACCTCTACTGGTACGAGGGCCCGGCGGAGTGGGATCTGTCCAACTTCGCGGAGTCGATGCGGAGCTTCACACTGGCGACGTCCGGGGCCATCTCGGCCTCGCGACAGTTCAGAGCGATCTAGTGAGGAACCCCGGTCCCTCAGCTTCAGGGCCGGGCGAACATTCGCGCCGGGAACCTCGGCAAGCCGGGCTCTCGCCGTCGCCTCAAGGCCGAGGCCAAACCGATCGCCTTCCGTGCCGAGGCCGCGCAGCCCTATGACGACCGGTGCCTGTCGTGGCAGTACGACGCCGGGACCGTGTCGGTGTGGACCGTCGAGGGCCGGATTGGACCGCCCCGGCGAAGTTGGAGCGTGACCGAGGCTGAACGCACCTCGTCCGGGACCTCCCTGGAAGACCTCAAGGGGATCCGGCAGAGGGTACGGCTCCGCGAGCCCCAACGGGTCGCGCTGCACTCCTGGGCCTTCGCCCAGCTCGCAGACTTCATAGGCGAGGCTGTGTGGACCGCGGGGCGTGAGTCACGCGTCCCTGCCACCCCATAGGAGTGTCTGAACGGAGGAGCCCACCCAGCAGCCGGCTGGGCAGCTACCTCCAAGCCCGGTCCTTCCCTGCCGGGTCAAGTTGACAACTCTGTCCTGACTAAGGAGTCATGAGCCGGAAATGTCCGGCTTTGTGATGACCTTACCTGCGCATTGTGTGACGCGGATGGTACGCCGGGATACTGGAACTGTAGAGGACCACGAGAGCGCGAATAGTCGATGTGTCTCGTGCCAATCCCCGGCAACCAAGGGAGACGATGTGCGAAAGAAGTTCAGCGCCGCCGCCGGCCTCGTCACCATAGCGACGGCCGGCGCCCTGTTCGCGAGCACGCCCGCGTATGCCATGGAAGACATCGCCTCGGTCACACCCGCCGTGACCGCCGGCACGGCTCCGGCCGGCGTTCAGCAGACGACGTCGACCAGCGCGCGTACAGTCGCCTCGGACCACCACCGGCGTCGCCACCGCCACCGCCGCCGTCACCACCGGCGTCATCACAGGCACCACCGGCACCACAGGCATCACCGGTACCACCACCGGTACTGAACCGGGGCGGTCACGGATTCGGCGAAAGCAGGGACAAGGGCCGTCGGAAATTCCATGGGTGTGAAAGGCGAACAGCCATCGGCCCTGCCGCACGAATCGGGCGGTTGATCCCTCCGACCGGGCGCCGGTATCACGGCGCCCGGATCACCTTGACATGGTGTCGATGACCAAAAGCGATGTCGGCGACTAAAAGCCGACCGTGTCGGTGACTAAAAGCCGACCGCGCGGATTTCGCCGACCACCGAATCGCCGCCGTGGACCGGCAGCGTGGCGAGCTCGCCGAGCGCCCCGTCCACGCCGAGGGCCCGCAGCGTCGCGACCGTGACCGGCGTACGGGCGCGCATCGCACCGTCATCGATCTTGATGGCGCCCGCGCGGCCGTCCGCGAGGGCGAACGCGTCGATGCCCTCCGCGCCGCACTTGACCAGCAGGCCCGGCACCGCGTCCATGAGGCGGCGTTCCTCGCGGTCGGTGCCCGAGGTCCACTCCGGGTAGGCCCGCATCGCGTCCGCGACCCGCCGTTCCGGCGTGCCCGGCTCGGCGATGACCAGCGCGCGGAACGCGCGGGACAGCCCGGTCAGGCCGATCGCGAACAGCGGGGCGCCGCAGCCGTCCACGCCCGTGGCGACGATCCGGTCGCCGGCCAGCTCCTCCACCGTCTCGCGCACCGCGACCTGCAGCGGATGCTCCGGCGACAGGTACGACTCGGTGGGCCAGCCGTTGATCACACAGGTCGCGAGCATGGCCGAGTGCTTGCCCGAGCAGTTCATCCTCAGCCGCGACTTCTCCCGTACGACGGCGAGCTCGATGTCGAGCGGCCACTGCGCCGGGCACCGCAGCGCGTCGGCGGTCAGGCCCGCCCCGGCGAGGATCTTCTCCGCTCCCGCGACGTGGAAGTCCTCACCCGAGTGGCTGGCCGCCGCGAGCGCGAGCAGTTCGTTCTCCAGGCCGAGACCGTGCCGCACCATCGCGACCGCCTGCAGCGGCTTGTTCGCCGACCGAGGGAAGACCGGTTCGTCAGGATCGCCGAGGCTCAGCGCCGGGGAGCCGTCGGCGTCCAGAGCGATCACTGAGCCGCGATGCCGCGACTCCACGAAGCCGGAACGTTCCACCTCGACGAGGACCGGATTCATCTTCCCCCTTGAGAGCGTTGCGGGCTCGGCGGTGGCTCGTGACGACCGCGCCTCGTCCGGTGGACTCACACCAGACGGCCGTCGCCAGGGCCGTCACGCCCTCAACGAGCTGGGCGTTCGCCGTAGCAGGGCGATATTCGGGCGAACATCAGCCTATCCACCCCACCGGCCGGGGATGACGGCGCCGATCCGCGGAGGCGTCACTCGGCCTGGCGCCAGCGCGCCTGGTCCTCGCCCTCCTTGCGCACGCACTCCATCGGCGTTCCCGCGCTCGTGACTCCCGTCGCGCCTTCCGGTGAGCAGAACGCCCCCGGCGTGACGGTCCGCGGGGACTCGGACGACGTCGGCCGCGTCGTGCCGGGGTTCGGCCGTGGCCTCCGGGGCGTCGACGTCGTGGCCGGCGTGTGCCGTGTCCCGCGGTGCGATGGCACGCTCGACGGCGATGTTCCGTCATGACGATCGGCCGGGCTCCGCGGTACCGCCTGGCCCGACACGGAGGGCCGGCGCGACGCTTCGAACGAGGGCGTCGCCGAGGGGAGGTCGTGCGCCGTCGCGGTCCCGTGCGTGACCATGCCCTGGAGCGCGACGCCTCCCGCGACGAAGCCGGCCACCAGCACGACTCCGGCGACGGCCAGCGGCCACTTCCGTCCGGACCGCGCGTCGCGCCGGCGCCCCGAGGACGACGGTGACGAGAGGCGGGGATCGCGAGGCCCGGTGGGGCGTCGCTCCGGCCTGACGGGCGGACGCGTGGGGGCATGCCGCCGCTCCGGCAGTGTGGACGGACGCGTCGGCGCGGGACCCTCCGGCGGCGTCGCCCGGTTCCGGTACGGCGTCTCGACGTGCTCCGCCGTGAGGGCCGTGCCGTCGCCCAGAGCGGCCACCGCCTCGACCAGCGCCGCGGCGCTCGGCCGGCGCGCCGGGTCCCGGTTCAGCGCCGGGCGCAGGAGGGGCAGTAGCCACGAGGGGACCCCTTCCAGGTTCGCCCTGCCCTCCACGACGTTGAGGATGACGGACTGGAAACCGCCGGTCCCGTAGGGCGGGCGGCCGGTGGCGGCGAACGCGACGGTGACCGCCCACGCGTGCACGTCCGTGGCAGGCGACGGCGGCAGGTCGTCGAAGACCTCCGGCGCCATGTACGCAGGGGTGCCGGTGACCATGCCGGTCTGGGTGAGCCGTGCGGAATCGGGGGACTGCGCGATCCCGAAGTCGATGACGACCGGTTCGCCCTCGACCATCATCGTGTTGCTCGGCTTGAGGTCACGGTGGACGACCCCGGCCTGGTGGATCGCCACCAGGGCTCTGGCCAGGCCCAGCGCGAGCCGTCGCAGCGCGTCCCCCCGCAACGGCCCGTCCTCGGCGACCACCTTGTCGAGCTGCCGGCCCTCGATGAAGCGCGTCACCACGAAGGGGCGGACGGCGGTCACATCACCGTCCAGGACCTCGGCCACGTGCGGGCTGCGCACCCGCCTCATCGTGTCGATCTCCCGTGCGAGCCGCTGCCGCGCCGTCGGGTCCGCCGCCAGTGCCGGCCTGAGCACTTTGATCGCGACATCCCTGCCGGCCGGATCGACCGCGCGATAGACCACTCCCATACCGCCGGACCCGAGCCGGGTCAGCCGACGGTAAGGTCCCAGCTTCTCCGGCGGCGCCTCTTCGTTGTTGACCATGGTCCGGATGACCCTACACAGAGTGGTCACCGACTCGCCCGGAGTGTTCGTTATGTGGCTATTTTCAAGTTTTTTGCCGTTTGGCGTAGATGATGCGCCTCGTAACAGGCGTCACGATTCCTTGACGCCAAGGAACGACCGCGCCTCCGCCGGAGACATCGGCGCCCGCTGGGCGATCTTGGTGAGGGTGACCGCGCGCTCGACGAGCTGGGCGTTGGACGTCACCGGCTGCCGCTTGGCGTACGTCAGCGTGTCCTCCATGCCGACCCGCAGATGGCCTCCGGCCGACAGGGCCGCGTACATCACCGGAAGGCTCGTCCGGCCGATGCCCGTCGCCGACCACGTGGCGCCTTCGGGCAGCGCCGCGACCGCGGCCACCAGCGACCGGGTGTCCCCCGGCATGCCGCCCGGCACCCCCATGACAAGGTCGCAGTGGACGTGGCCGCCGTACGGCGCGCCGTAGGTGTCGAGCAGGCGGTGCAGCGCGGCGACGTGACCGAGATCGAACAGCTCGAACTCCGGCACGACCTCCCTGGCCTGCGTGAGCTGGTACAGCTCGGCCATGAAGGGCCAGGGGTTCATGAACACGTCGTCGCCGAAGTTGACCGTGCCGCACGTGAGCGAGCAGGCGTCCGGCATGGCGTCGAGGACCTTGAGCCGGTGCTCGTACGGGTCGGTGACCGCTCCGCCGGTGGACAGCTGCACGATCAGGCCGGTGCTCTCGCGTATGGCGGCCACCGTGTCCCGCAGCCGGGCCGGATCGAGCGTCGGCCGGGCCTCGGCGTCGCGGATGTGGACGTGGATGACGGCCGCGCCGGCCTCCTCGCACTCCTTCGCCGTCTGGACGAGCTCCTCCAGCGTCACCGGGAGCGCCGGCGCGGCGACCTTGTCGGCCTCGGCGCCGGTGGGCGCAACAGTTATCAGTGTGCTGACCATGGACAACATGATTTCAAGCGCACACCCGACTTGGCGAGAAAATCTTCGTAATTATCGCGCTGAGCGCGGATGAGGCAGAATGCGGTCCGTGCGAGCGGTGGTGCAGAGGGTGAGCCGGGCGAGTGTCTCCGTCGACGACGAGGTCGTCGGGGCGATCGACGAGCCGGGCCTCATGGTCCTCGTCGGGGTGACCCACGACGACACGCCCGCGCACGCGGCCAAGCTCGCCGCCAAGCTCTGGGGCCTGCGCGTCTTCGACGGGCCGCAGGCCGAGGCCTCCTGCTCCGACCTCGGCGCGCCGCTCCTCGTGATCAGTCAGTTCACCCTGTACGGCGACACGCGCAAGGGCCGCCGGCCGTCGTGGCTCGCCGCCGCGCCCGGGCCGGTCGCCGAGCCGCTCGTCGACGAGGTCGTCGCCGCCCTGCGGCGCCTGGGCGCACGCGTCGAGACCGGCCGGTTCGGCGCCGACATGAAGGTCACCCTGACCAATGACGGCCCGATCACGCTCATCCTGGAGGTCTGACCGGCCTCCCGCACGGTCAGACGACGCCCACCACGGCGGTGAGGATGACCACCAGGCCGACGACGCCCGCGATCGTCAGGATGATCCGGTCGTTCTGCGCCAGCCGCGCGCGTACGGCCGGCGAGTAGACCACCACCCCGGTGTCCCGGTTCGGGTCGTGGGGGGTGGCGCGGGCGAACGGGTTGGGCAGGCCGGCGGCACGCCATATCGCGTCGTTCTTCACCCGCTGGTGCGCGGACGAGCAGGCGAACAGCCGCCCGCGCACCGGCTCGTGGCAGGCGAACCCCTGCCGCGTCATGACCCGGCACACGGTGGGGTTGAGCGCGAACTCGTAGACGCACCACATCAGCAGAGCCAGGAGCGCGAGCCGCCACGCGCTCAGCAGCACGGACGCGAGCATTAAGGCGGCGATCGCCACCCACCAGACGTAGACGGGCTCCCGCCACCGACGCCGCCGTCGCCCCATGTTCCCTTTCCTCGCCGAGGTCTCCGGCGCACCCTCAGGTGCACCATCCGACGGAGAGAACCTTCCCATGAGCGCCGCCCGTTATGATCTTGTTCTGCTGCTATTTATCGCATTATCGGCTTATCGGCGACGAAGGTCGATCTTGACGGTGGATCCGGTGTCCGGCGACACGATGACCTCCTGCGTCGCCGCGACACCTCCGGCGAGCAGCGTCTCGTCGACCGGGACGTTCCGTTTCACCATGCCGAGCGCGATCGGCCCGAGCTCGTAGTGCCGGGCCGCCGAGCCGACGAACCCCACGGTGCGCCCGCCGGACTCGATCGGGTCACCGTGCGCGGGCAGGTGGTCGACGCTCCCGTCGAGATGGAGGAAGACCAGCCGGCGCGGCGGACGGCCGAGGTTCTGCACCCGCGCGACCGTCTCCTGGCCCCGGTAGCAGCCCTTGTCGAGGTGCACGGCGACGTCGATCCAGCCCGCCTCGTGCGGGATGGTGCGATGGTCGGTGTCCAGGCCGAACCGCGGGCGGTGCGCGGCGATCCGCAGCGCCTCGTACGCCCACAGGCCGGCGAGCCGCGCATGCCAGTCACGGTCGAGCGTCTCGCGCGGCACGATCAGCCCGTCGGTCGTGACGAGGGCGTCCTCGGGCGGCTCGACGCCGGAGAGCGTGACGACGGCGTACGAGGCGGTCTCGTCGGTGACCTCGACGCGCATCATGAACCGCATGCGGTCGAGGAACTCCGCGAGCCCCGCGGCCGTGCCTGGCTCGACGTGCGCCCAGACCGCCTCGCCGTCGTCGACCAGGGCCAGGTGGTGCTCGACGTGGCCGTTGGGACTGAGCAGGAGCGCCTCGGTGGGCGTGTACGGGGCCAGCCGTTCGAGGTGCTGGCTCATGAGACTGTGCAGGAACCGCAGCCGGTCGGCGCCGGCCACGCGTACGACGCCTCGGTTTCCACGGTCGACCACCGCGGCACCCGTCGCGAGCGCCCGTTGCTCGGCGGAGGGTTCGCCGTAGTGCGCCGCGACCTGCGCGTCGGGGGGATCGGCCGGTACGGCCCCGTGGGTGCTCAGCAGCGGGCTGTCCATACGGGCAAGACTACGTCTTACGGCAGTCGCGGCAGCGCCCGTAGACCGTGAGGTGCTGCACGTCGGTCTCGAACCCGAAGTCGTCCTCCAGCCGTTCGACCAGACCGTCCGCCACGGACGGGTCCACGTCGTAGACCGCCTCGCATCCGCGGCACACCAGATGGACGTGCTCGGCCTCGGCGGCGAGATGGTACGTCGGCGGCTTGTGCCCCAGATGGGTGTGCTTGACCAGGTCGAGCTGCTCGAGCAGTTCGAGCGTGCGGTAGATCGTGGAGATGTTCACCCCGCGCGCGGTGCGCTGCACCTCGGCGCAGATCTCCTCTGGAGTCGCGTGACGAAGAGCCGTCACCGCCTCCAGTACGAGCTGGCGCTGGGGTGTCACGCGGTAGCCCCGCGCTCGCAGCTCCTTGTGCCAGAGTTCCGTCACGGATCGAGTCTATGCCGCCGGTCCGCACCGGTACGCGCGGAAAACCCACTTGTGCCGCAGACCCTGGCGGTGCGCGTCACCACCCGCCCGCCACCATCGGGATCGTCACCCCGAGGCACCCCGCGATCACACCGAGTGCCTACGGTAAAAACCCCTTGCCTCGGTGCGTGCGCTGATCTAGCGTGCGGGATAAGCGGGAAAGGAGGTGGTCCGAAACTTATGCATAGTACGAGGACTCGTGAGGTGGCTGTCCGCTAGTCGCCGTCCCGCCTACGCCTCCTCATAGGAGGTAGGCAACCGGCCGAGGACGCGGCCGGCGAATACCAGGCAGACACCCGACCCCCGTGGCCGGTCGACCCAGTCCTGTCGACCCCTGCTCCGGCAGGAACAGCCCGGGGGTCGTTTCATGCCCGGACTCTTTCGCCGACGCGTGCCGGCCCCCGGACGCCGACGACGCCCGGGAGCCGAAAACGGCCTGTTACGCGACCCGTTTGAGCTGGGCGGACAGGTGCGACTGCAGGCTCTGCCCCTCCGCCGCCATGTCGTAGGCGTATCCGAGGTCCTCGCCGATCAGGCCGTACAGGCGGTGGCCCGCGGTGTACTCCTTGGCGGTCTCCGTACGGGCGACCACGTCGGTGCGCAGCTCGACCCGCGTGCTGATCACGTTGCCGATGTAGATCTCGGCGATGCCGGTCGGGTGCGCCAGCACCAGTTCGATCCGCCCGCCTGAGTGGGCGCGCCAGTAGCCGCTCTCCTGCGCCAGCGGCGCACCGAGTTTGCCCTCGTCGTCGAGGCGCCACGTACGGCTGGTGTAGATGAGGTACGGCTTGCCGATATGGCGAAACGAGATCTCCTGCCCGAAGCGGAAGCTCTCGATGTTGGGGTAACCGCCGACCCCCGCGCCCTCCCAGTCTCCAAGGAGGAACTTCAGCGGCTCGAGGTCGGGGTGCAGCTCAGGCTCCATGTACGGCCAGCGTAGTCGGCTTTGCACGCGATAGCCTGATCAAACCCGCGATCAGGACTTCACCGGTGAACTGAACCGATCCGGCCGGCGTCACGTCTGATCTTCCTAAGGTCGAGGAAGGACAACGGTTGTACGCGCTCATGACTTTGCTGTCCGCCGGGCTCGAGGCGAGTGCCGGCGTGGTGTCGAAGAAGGTCGGCACGGCTCGGCGGCGGCGGGTGATCCACAAGGCCGAGCCGATCACCGGTGACACCGCGGGTCTACGCGAGATCAACGGGCGCGTCGCCGCGGGGCCCGGCGGGCCGGTCACCGCGCCGCTGTCCGGCCTCGCGTGCGCCTGGTACGCCGTGACCGTGTACGAGCGCTACCGCGCGTGGCGGCCGGGTCCGCTCGGGCCGACCGACGTCATCCGTGACATACGGGTCGCCCAGCAGCTCGCCGGCCCGCTGCACGTGACGGGCGACACCGCGGCGGTGCGCGTGGACCCGCGCGGCGCCGACCTGGAGCTCGGCGACCCGGTGTTCTCCGAGTTCGAGGACAGCCCGAGCGGCGCGCTCGCCGCCCGCCTCGCCACGATGCTCGGCGACCGGCTGCGCCCCCGGCATCGCGACCGCACCGTCGGCTTCCTCGTCGAGGAGCACGTCGTCGCCGTCGACGACCCGGTGTACGTCGTCGGGCAGGCGCGTACGGAGCTCGGTGACCTGGTGATCGGCAAGCCCGCGATGCAGCCGTTCATCATCACGCGAACCTCGGCCATGCGGGTCCCCACCGGACAGGACTAGTCTGCCGGATATGGCACGATCACTCGTGATCAAGGTGACGGCGGGCGCGGAAGCGCCCGAACGATGCAACCAGGCCTTTACGGTCGCGGCGGCCGCCGTGGCGAGCGGGGTGCACGTGTCTCTCTGGCTGACCGGGGAGTCGTCGTGGTTCGCCCTGCCCGACCGGGCCAAGGAGTTCGAGCTCCCGCACGCGACCCCGCTGGAGGATCTGCTCGGCATCCTGCTGTCCGCCGCCCAGGTCACGGTCTGCACCCAGTGCGCCGCACGGCGCGACATCACCGACGACGAGGTGCTGCCGGGAATCCGCATCGCCGGGGCCCCGACGTTCGTCGAGGAGATCACCACCGAGGGTGTGCAGGCGCTCGTCTACTGACGCGGAGCGCACCCGGCCGGAGCCGGACGCCACATGCCGGCATGCCCGCGCCGGGCCGTCTCTTCGGCGTCGCGCAGGACGCCCGCACGTGCGGTGTCCGGCGGTACGGGTAAGGCCCGCGCGAACCCGGCCCGTACGAGCGCGGCGTTGACGAAGACGCCCCGGCTCGTCCACACGTAGAAGAGCCGCCGCCCGTACCGGTCCCTCGGCCGGACATCGCCGGCGACGCGTACGGCCCGGCCGGGCGGCGTCAGGCGGCGCAGCGCCCGCGTGGCCTCCGCCCCGAAGCAGTCGTGCCGCCGCCAGGTCTCGGGCGCGTCGACGCCGATGAGCCGCACCCGGCCCCGCCCGCGCACGATGAGCGTGTCTCCGTCGACCACACGGGTCACCACCGCCGTCGTCGTCGCGGTGCGCTGCCGGAACCGTACGGGCTGCGCCGGAGCACAGCCCGCGGCCAGCAGGCATCCGGCGGCGAGCCACCTCCCCAGAGTCACGGCCGCATCCTCCCCGGTGCCACCGACAGGTCTACTGCCGGGAGAACTGTTCAGCGTGGTCGAGCGCCCACTGGTGAAAGGTGCGCGCCGGGGTTCCCGTCACCGTCTCCACGGTCCGGGTGAGGGTCGGTGCGGGGGCGTCGAGCATCTTGGCGTAACCGTCGAGGAGGACGTCCACGAAGGAGTCGGGGAAGGACTCGTCGTCCAGCAGTCGCCGCCTGGCCTGTTCACGGGACAGCTCCTGCCACCGCAGTGGCCGGCCGAGGGCCTGGCCGATGACGTGGACCTGCTCGGTCTGGGTCAGCAGCTCGGGCCCGGTCAGCCGGTAGCACGCCCGGTCGTGCCCGTCCTCGGTCAGCGCGGCCACCGCGACGGCGGCGATGTCGGCCTCGTGCAGCATCGCCATCGGTACCGCACCGTACGGCCCGGCGACCGTGTCACCGGCGCGGATCTGGTCGGCCCACCACAGCGCGTTGGCGGCGAACGTGCTCGGCCGCAGGACGGTCCATGCCAGGCCTGACTGCCGGAGGAGGCGCTCGACCTCGGCGTGCGACCGGCCCACGGGGTCGGTGTGCCGGTCAGGGGCGAGCCCGTCCTGCACGGCGCCCGATGACAGCAGAACCACGCGACGGGCATGCCGGTTGATCGCCTCCAGGACCGCCGTCATGGGCCGGGCGTCGTGGAAAGGCCACATGAGGAAGACCGCGTCCACACCGTCCAGGCACTTCTCCAGGCCCTCCGGATCGGTGAGGTCGCCACGCACCACCTCGGCGCCCTCGGGCAGGCGGACGAGTTCGGGGGTGCGCGTCATCGCCCGCACGCGGATCCCGCGTTCCAGAAGCGGGGCCAGAACCTGGCTTCCGACGTTTCCGCTGGCCCCGGTAACAAGGATCATCGTTCCTGGCCCTTTCAGTCGTTGTCGTAGCGGACCAAGGCTCGCTTCCGTGGGTGTCGCCGTGCCAGCCACCGGCCGAGATCTGGCGGACTCCTCCATCTCGGTAGCCTTTGCCGGTGGATTCGGTTGATCGAGGATTGGTGCACGCCCTTCAGCTGGATGGCAGGGCGCCGTTCCGCCGGATCGCCGAGGTGCTGGGGGTGTCCGAGCAAACGGTCGCCCGGCGCTACCGGAAACTGCGGTCGACCGGGGCGATCCGTGTGGTCGGCGGCGTCGACGGTACGCGGCTCGGCTACACCTCGTGGACCATCCGGCTGCGGACGACCCCGGACGCGTCGGGTGCGCTGGGCGCCGCGTTGGCCCGCCGACCCGACACCTTCTACGTCCACCTGCTCTCCGGAGGCACCGAGATCTCCTGTTTCACCCAGGCCCGCCTGGAAGATGGCGAGACGTCGCTCCTGGACAAGCTGCCGCGGACCGGCAAGGTGCTGGCGATGAGCGCGCACTCGCTCCTACGGGGCTTCGCCATCCCCAGCGGCTGGGCGGGGCTGGCCGCTCTGGAGGAAGAACGCGCCGCGCGACTCCGGTACACCGCCGACCCTGAGAACCAGGTCGCCGTCGACGCCACCGATCACGCGTTGCTGGCGGCACTGGCGGCCGACGGTCGCACCAGCCATGCCGACCTGGCCACCGCGACCGGCTGGTCGGAGTCGACGGTCCGGCGACGGCTGGACCACCTGCGCCGGTCGGGCGCGCTGCTGATCCAGTTCGAGTTCGACCCCCGCGCCCTGGGGTACCGGGCGCAGGTCAGGCTCTGGATGTCGGTCCGGCCCTCGGGGCTGGTACCGGTCGCCGAAACGCTGGCCACTCACCCCGAGGTCTCCTTCATCGGCGTCACCACCGGCACGACCAACCTCATGGCCGAGGTGATCTGCCGGGACAACGCCCACCTCTACCGTTACCTGACCGAACGGGTGAGCACTCTGGACGCCGTCCAGACGCTGGAGACGGGCCCGGTGATTCGCACCCTCAAGCGGACCGGCACCATCCTGCCGCCGGCTCCGGCCCGCTGAACGGCCGGGCCGAGAGATCCCCTCTCAGGCGTCGAAGAACGGCAGTGCCGGGTCCTCGAACGCGGCGGTGAAGCGGTCGGGCCAGTCGAGCACGTCCTCAAGCCAGCCCGCCCGCATCCGCTCGGCGGCGTACGCGATCCGGTCGGGCGGCTCGACGCCGAGGCCCGCCACGGCGAGGTCGGCCATGACGCTCGCGTGGTCGTCGTCGCCGAGGACGGCCGTGCGCACGATCGGCCGGTTGGACGCCAGGGCCATCGACAGCGGGTGGCGGCGCAGCGCGCGCACCCGATGGCCGAACAGCGGCTCCGGCGGCTCCTTCAGGCCGGGCAGTTCGTAGTCCATCGGTGGGACCGGATCGCGCTTGTCCGGTACGCCGGGACCGGGCGGGAACAGCCGGCTCATCTCGTGCAGCCACCGCAGTTGCGGGATCACCCAGTCGGGCCCGGGCGATGAGTCCGGCCGCGCGCCGTCCAGGAGCCGCTCGGCGACACTCGCCACGCGTTCGGTGAGCTCCTCGGGCGCGTACGCCACGCGCAGGGCGCCGGACCGCCGACCGACGGCGCGGTCGAGGACGGTGGCGAGCAGGCACTCCCGGAGCCGTACGGGCCGGTCCGCCCAGGAACGGGCGAGCTCGTCCGGCACCCGCGGCATCGGGCGGTCGACGAGATGGGACAGCACGAGGGTGTCCGCCCACACCCGCAGCCACGCCCACTCGGCCGCGGAGGCGAGCAGGTCGGCCTCCCGCAGCTCGTACAGCGTGCAGGCACGGCCGTGGCGGCACTCGCCCCCGCAGGCGGCGGACCGCCGTCCGTCGAGCGGCGGCACCGGCCCGGGCAGGACGCGCTCGCGGTCGCGCCCGAGCGGTACCCGGATCCGCAGCGGGCGGTCCATGCCGTCCGCGAAGACCGCCGCCACGCCCGGCGGCAGGGACACGACCTCGCGCGACTGGTCCTCGTCGAGGTTCATCGCGGCGCCCACGAGCCGGCGGTCGTCGTGGGCGGGCAGCCGGTGCACCACCTTCAGCGCGGTGTTCTTGATGACGTCGGGGACGAGCTTGGTGGGGATCTGCTCGGCGACGACGATGCCCTCGCCGTACGCGCGGATCTCGGCGAGCATGCCCGCGAACAGCTCGACCGCGTGCGCGCCGGCGCTGCCCTCGCCGCGGTTGCGCAGCAGCCGGTGCGCCTCCTCGATGACGATGACGTGCTCCAGGTCGCGCGTGCCGGTCTCGCGGCGGGCGCGCAGCCGCAGGTGCTCGACGATCCGGATGATCAGCGTGCCCATGAGGAACGCCTTGTCCTCGTCGTTGGCGACGTCCTCGATGGCGAGCACGACGTTCTTGCCGAGCAGTCCCTCGATGTCGGCCGGGTGCCCGCCTTCGAAGAACCGGCCGGCCGAGCCGATGCGCAGCGACCGCAGCCGTACGTCGACGAACCCCTTGACGTCGGCCATCAGCTCGTTGCCGTAGCCGACGTCGCTGATCACCTGGAGGGCGGCCTTCTGCAGCTGTTCGAGGGTCGGCACCGCGGGCTCGATCGCCGAGCCGGGACGGCCGCGCCCGGTGACGACGTCCCAGCCGTTCGCCTCGTACACCCGCTGCAGGGCCTGCGACATGATCTGGGGAAAGGGCTCCTCGGCGTCGAAGGCCGCCTGGAACAGCGCGCGGACCATGTCGATGTGCGCCTGCACGGGATAGCCCGGCGCGGGCGCGAGCGGGTTCACCGACAGCGGCACGGCGCCGGGGTCGGAGGGGTTCACCACGGTGACGGGCGCGCCGATCCGGCCCGCCATCGTGGCGTACTCCGACTTGGCCGGCTCGATGGCGAGCCACGGGATGCCCGCCTCGGTGAGCTGTTCGAGCAGGTGGCGTACGGTCTGGGACTTGCCCGCGCCGGTCGAGCCGGTGACGAAGACGTGCCGGTTCAGGGTCTGCAGCGGCGCCGTGAACGTACCGACCTGGCGGTCCTGCCCGTCGAGGACCGCGCCGAGGGCGAGGCTCTCGTCCGCGGCCCCGCCCACCTCGGAGGTCACGTCGAAGTAGCCGGCGTCGAGCACCCGCAGTCCGGGCACCTCACGGCGCGGCAGCCCGGCGAGGGCGGCCAGCGCGCCGGCGGTCGCGACGAACGGCGAGCGCAGGTCCTGGTCCTGCGTGTCGACGTGCACGGCCTCGTGGAAGCGCACGGCGCGCTCCCCCGACCGCAGGCGGTACGGGTGGTGGCTCATCTCGACCGAGCCCACGAGGACGGGCGCGATCTGGTCCAGCTCACGCGCTGACGCGGCGCCGGCCAGCACGCGCACCCGCCACAGGCCGGCCTCCTGGAATGCCTCGAGCTCGGCCATCCGGCGTTCGAGGCGCGCGACCGCGAGCTCGTCGTCGCCGCGGCGCTGCACCTGCAGTTCGTACTGCAGGTCCGTGACCTCATCCTTGAGCACCTGCTCGCCGCACTGTTCGGCGATGACCAGCCAGCCGAACGGCCGGCCCATGAGAGTCACCAGCGTGGACTCGAAGAGACTGGGCCCGCCGTCCGCCCGCGTCGACATGAGCGGCGGCGCCAGCCGGGCCGGACAACGGCTCCAGGTCATCGCGGCGGCGTCTTCGAGCCAGTCGTCACCGATCTCCACCCCGCGCGCGCCGTTGGGGAAGAGCAGGCCCTGCTGCGGCTCGGCGGACGGAGTGAGCGGCCCGGCGTTGGTGATCAGCTCGAGCGGCGCACCGCCTCCGCGGGACATCCATCCGACGACGAACGGCCGGCCGTTCTGCGCCGCCGACAGCACCGCGGGCAGCACCGTGACGAAGTCCCATTCGGCGGACGCACCACGCGCCGGCGACAGAATCGCCTGAACCCGGTACCACGGCCCCTGAAGTCCCCCAGCAACCCCTGCCACGCATGAAGGTTTACCGCCCTGCGCCCGTTCGTGCCAGAGGAAGCCCGAACCCGGACCCACCAGTACGAAACCCGGCAGGTCACCGGCCCGCACGACTTGCGATACCCCCACTTAACTTTCTGTAGTGAATCGATTGCGCTACGCGTTTACGGGGGCTAGCGTTCTCGCTGTCCCAACCCCGACCGAAAGGATTCTCGTTGCGAAGCGATATTGAAGACCTCTGCCTGCGGGTGGCCGCCGTGGAGGAAGAACAGGCAAGGCTGCGCGAGCGGACCGAGCGGGCCGAGCAGGTGACCGACTTGTTCGGCGCACTCGACAAGGACGTGGCGGACACCCGCGTCGGCTTCAGCAAGCAGCGGCAGGTGCTCAACGCGATCGGCATGACGCAATCGGAGCACGCCGCCCACTTTCAGCGGCAGTCCACCATCCTCTCTGGTCTGGTACTCGAGATGGCCGCAGTCCGCAGCACGCAGGTCGACCACGGCATCGTGCTGAACGAGCACGGACAGATGCTCAAGGAGCAGGGCCGGATGCTGCGCGAGGTGCTCGACCGCCTGCCCGCATAGCCCGACCGCTGAATCGGGTGTCCGTTTGAGCGGGCACCCGATCCGGCGCGTCAGCGTTTCTTCTTGCGGAAGTCGAGGCGCTCCGGTGGCGGGCCCAGGTTCGGTGCGGTGCGCGGCGAGCCGTCCGGCGGGGTGATGTCCGGTTTGGCGTGGCGGGCGCGGGTCGGGCCGGTGGCCTCTTCGTACTCCTGGATGTTGGCGGTGGGCAGCGTCATGATGCCCGGGTTCGCGTCCACGAGGATGATGCGGCGGCCCGACGGCTCCGGATGCGTGAAGATCATGGCGGTCGGCGGCAGTTGCTGGAGCTCGTGGGGCTCCACCGCCAGTTCGCGCGAGCCCTTGCCCGCGTCGGCCGCCCGCGAGGTGCTCTGGCCCCACGCGGTCGCGCGACCGATGCCCTCCGGCAGCTCGTCCTCCGAGGTGCCGGTGCCCTCGAACACCGTCGGCACGGACCGCCCGACCGTGCTCACGTACGCGCCGTTCTCCGCGTCGGCCGCCACCGCCTCGCTCATCTTGTCGGTGAGCTCGGCGATCTCCAGGAGCTTCTCGGCGCCGATCTGCTCGGCGGCCACACGGGCGTCCTCGGCGTTGCCGAGCCGCATGAACCCGACGGCGGCGTCGCCGCGGCCGAGCCGCTCCTTCACGTGCGGCGGGATGGACCGGTACATCAGCACCAGACCGGTCGAGGTCGCCTCACACGAGTCGATGAGGCGGTCCAGCACGTCGCCGCGCAGCTTCTCCGCGCCGCACAGGATCAGCGTCTGGGCCCACGGCTCGCCCTCCTTGGAGGCACGGAGCACATGGGTGAGCGCGGCGGCGACGTACGTGCCGAGCACCCGGTTGGTGAGCACGCCGGCGCGACGATCGGTGGTGATGACGCGCAGCCGGCTCGGCGGGAGCAGCGTCGGATTGGACCCGAGCTTCTCCAGCTTGCGCAGCTGCGACTCCAGGGCCCAGGCGCGTTCGATGACGACGCGGTCGGCGGCGCCGCGGCCGAACATCGTGGTGATCTTCGCGAGCTCCTCATCGGTGATGAGCCCGCTCCGCAGGTCGTCGCGCGGGTCGCCCACCTGGGCCAGGGCCCGCAGGGCCGCGGTGATGCGCGGGATCGGGGCCCGGCCGCCGAACACGCCCAGGACCCGCTCGAGGATCGCGTTGTCGAAGGACAGGTCGCGGGTGCTCGACTGTTCTTCGCTCACGCTCACCACGAGGGAGAGCACGTCGGCGAGCTCTTCCGGACCGAGCCCGTGCGTCAGGTCGAGCTGTGGCAGGTCGCCCGGCAGCACCCAGACGAGCGGCCGCTCGGCCTGGTCGTGACCGAGTTCGATCAGTTCCTTGGCGACCGCGCCCTCCGACAGGTCCAGGACGGTCACCTGCGAGCCGCTGGCGAGCCGCGCCGCGCCCATCATGGTGACCATCGCCGACCACCCGGAGAGCGTGCCGCCCGCCACGTCGACCCGGCCCACGCCCTGCGGCACGGTGACGGCGTACCACTCGTGCTGCGACTCGAAGGCCTCACGCCGGTGCTGCCATTCCTGGTACGCGCGGGCGTGCGCGGCGTGCGCCGCCTCCAGGCGGCGGCGCCGCTCCTCCTCCCGGCGCTGGTACCGCTCGTGCTCCTCGGCCAGCCGCGCGCGCAACGCCTTCTCGCTCTGCCACATGGAGTAGCCGGTGATCCCCGCGATGGCGGCGCACGCCGCGAGGCCCGCGATGGAGAACGCCCACGGGAGCGTGCCGGTGACCCCGAACACGATGAAGAGAAGCGCTCCCACCGCCGTGGCGACACCGACCATCCGCAGCGGCCGGTTGAAAAGGTTCTCCTTCTGCCGTTGCGAGGCCAGCCACTCGTGGTCGACCTTCTCCGACTCGGGAGGCGTCGGGCGCTTCGGTGGAGGCCCCGGGTCGTCGTGGACCTGGGCATAGCGCCAGCCGACGTAGACGCGGCCCGGTTGCAGTAACCGGGCTTCGCGGGCTGTCACATCCACCACGTCCCGTACTTCGTCGGCTTCACTAGGGGCACAGCGTAGAAAGCTTCGCGTGAAGTGGGGTGCGGTTTCAACCGACTAGAGGGGGTGTCGAGTGACCAGGAGTGGCATTACCGGACATAGGGCGACAGATGGCAACAATCATCCCGATTCTTACCACGGCGGCTGCTGGTATCCCTGTTGCTGAGGAGGCTGGTCGTAGTTCTGGGGCACCTGTCCCTGAGGCGGGTATCCCTGCGGGTAGCCCTGCTGCTGGGGGTATCCCTGCTGGGGATACCCCTGCTGCGGGTAGCCCTGCTGTTGAGGGTATCCCTGCTGGGGATAGCCCTGCTGCTGGTTGGTCCAGGCGCCGTACGGCGAACCCGGCGGCGGGGTCTGCTGCTGCCACTGGCCCGGCACCTGGCCGTACTGGTTCATGTTCTTCCGTCTGGACCGGCGCGCGATCGCCCCGATGGTGGCGACGATGCCGAAGATGACCAGGTAGATGATCAGCCTGATCGGCGCGTAGTAAACGCCGTGTACGTACGCGAGCGGCATCTGCCTCACCAATCTCCTGAGAACGGGAGCGTCCAGCCTGGAGGCTCACCAATCGTGTTGATCAGACCGTCGACCACGGCGACCGGTTCCCCTGATAAGCCACATCACCGCGCACCCTACGCCGACGCGGTCACGCGGTACATGCCGCGCCATTCTCCCCGATAATCGCCGGACGAAGGAGCGCGAACGGCCGACGGCTCTCCCGCTGGCCGTCAGTGGCCACCCGGATCCCGTCGATCCGGCCGGCCGAAGGACTGGGGCGCGGCGTCCTGTTCCGCGTCGGGCGTACGGTCGCCCGGCGAACCGCCGTCCGGCCGCTGTCTCCGCGCGACGCCCACCGCGACCGCCAGGCCGATCACCAGGACGAACACCACGACGCCGACGATCGGCCCGACCGGCACGCCGCCGCCGGACTTCTTCTTCTCCGCCTGCCCGGACGTGGCCGGCGTGGACGACGGAGCGGACGGCGCCTGCTGCCCCATGACCCGGTCGAGCCGCTCGTACGGAGGGTTCGGCGCGGTTCGCGGCACCGCGAAGCTCAGGTCCATGGCCCGGTGGATCCGGAACGCGCCGTACCCCGTCTGGTCGTCGCGGCCAGGGGTGCCGGAGTCCAGCGCGGTGGCCATGGCCCGCTGAACGACCTCGCGGGCGGTCATGCTCGGGTTGGCGGCGCGCACGAGGGCCAGCCCGCCCGCCGTCAGCGCGGTGGCCTGGCTCGTTCCGGAACCCGTGCGTCCGGGCTTTCCGTCCTTGCCCACCCAGCCGACGGTGCCACCCGGTCCTGCGACCGCCGTGAAGGGCACCTGCTGGGTGAGCTGCCACGGCCGTGTGTCGGCGTTGACCGCCCCGACGGCGAGCACGCCGGGGCAGGAGGCCGGTGCCTGCGCCGGGTTCCCGGCGCCTCCGTCGTCACCGGTGGCCGCCGCGATCACCACGTCGTGCCGCGCGGCGTACTCCACCGAGTCGAGAATGTCCGTCGGGCAGGACTCCGGATAGCCGCTCGCCGGAAAGGCCTGGGAGATGCTGATGACCTTCGCCCCGTGGTCGACCGCGAAGCGGATTCCCTTCGCGATGCGGACGTGGAAATCCTCGGCGGTCGCCGTCCCGTTGCCGACGGTCACCGGCAGCACGCGCGCCTGAGGTGCCACGCCGAGCACTCCCGTGCTCCGGCCCTTGCTGACGATGAGGGCCGCCATCGCGGTGCCGTGGCCGCCCTTCTGGGTGTCGGTGTCGGTACGGCCGTCGGTCCCCGCCCCGGTCATGTCACCGCCGGGCAGTACCGACCCGGCGAGGTCGGGAAGCCGGGCGTTCACGCCGGTGTCGAGAACGGCGACCGTGACGCCGTTCCCCTGAGTGATCGGCCAGATCTTGTCGATGCCCCAGGACGAAAGCCACCACTCGGAGTGTGGTGTCGGCGTGTTCGCCGCTCCGGCGGGCGCCCCGGCTGCGATGACGGCGGCGGACATGAACACCGCCGGAACAATGAGCCTCAGCGAACGCACGCGGTCCTCTTTCCTACCGAGAAGCGAAAGGGCAGGGCGAGCGTACTCGCCCTGCCCGACGTCGCGGTATCGGTCAGCCGATGAGCGGTGGAGCCACGTCGTCGTCCGCTCCCCAGATGTCCTCGTCCTCCGTCAGCCAGGCGCTGCGCTCGCGGTCCCCGTTCTGCCCCTGCTGCCCGCCCATCATCGGCGGCATCATCGGCATGTAACCGTTGCCGCCCTTGGCGGCGTTCGCCGCCGCGGTGCCGGCCGCCGCCTCCTCGGCCGCCGTCGCGGCGGTGTTCACCGCGCCGCGGGCGCCGATGGTGTTGCCCGGTGTCGTGACACCCGGCCCGGTCTTGCCCAGGCCGCCGTTCCCGAGGCCCGGAGTCTTGAACGAACTCGGCGTGTACGGCGTGTACGAGTTACCCAGCTTCGGCCCGGATCCCGTATTCGGGTCGAGGTTGGTCCCGCTGTCACCGAGGTGCGGCGGGTTGGTCAGATTCGTGCTGCCGGTGTCGGGCAGAGTCGGATTCTGGATCCCGGACAGATCGGTGCCGGTCGGGCTGTGAGTCCCGGACAGATCCGTGCCGCCGTGGTTGTTCAGGCCGGTCGGGTTGTTGAGCCCGGTCGGGTTGTTGAGCCCGGCCGGGATGGCAGAGTTGCCCGGTATCTTCGGCGTGCCGGGACTCGCCAGTTTCGGCGTCGGGGACGTCGTGGTGCCCGGTCCGTTGTATCTCTTTTTCGGGTCTTTGTTGGGCGAGCCCGTGTCCGGCAACCCCGGCGGCAGATCCAGGGTCACCGACTGCGGGAAGCCCTCCCACGTGCGGATGATGCCGTTGTTGCCCTGCTTCAGCAGATACTGCGCATACAGCCCACGTTGTTCGGCCGGGGTGTCCCGGTCGATGGAAATGGATTTGCCGTCCGACGTCGGAACGGAGAGATAGACGAACCCCGGCGTGATGTTCGGAATGATCGGGGCGACGTCCTTTCCGGCGAAGTAGTCGGCGTTCGACGTCACCATGCTCTTGAACTGCGCAAGCGAGCTGTGCCCGTTCTCACCGTAATCGGTAGGGGTGACATTCGCGAGCGGTGTAGGGGGCGGGTCGGCAGCGGTGACCATGCCGAAAGGCCCGCTTTCAATGGAGGCCTGCTTGGAGAAGTCCGGCTGATCGGAGCCGAGGTTCTTGAGGACACCACCGATTTGCTTGGTGATGGTCTGCATGTTCGACGCCGCGATGAACAACAGAGCGAGCTGACGCGACGCCTCCACCGAGCCGTCCTCACCGGTCCACGCCTCACTCAACCGCTGAGCCATGTCCTTGAACACCTGCAGCGAGCCACCGAAGACACCCCCGATGCCTTCGTAGGCCGCGCCGACTCCCTGGATCTTCGCCGGGTCGATGGTGTTCGCGAAGCCGACAATGTCGTTCGGATGGTACTTCGACGCATTGCCCGTGGGCTGTTCGCCCTGGAAGTCAACCGTCTTCTTGGTGTCACCCATCGCCACGACCTCAGTAAGTCTGGTTCGGAAGGTTGTTGGGGTTGTTCACGGCCGCCTGGCTCTGGTCCTCGGCGTCCTGGGAGATTCCGGCGGCTATCTCGATCCGCCGGATCACGGCCTGGTACGCGGAGACGAACGCATTATTCGCGTCGATCACGGCTCGCTGGGTCTTGGTGAGAGTACTCCCGTGGAAGGTGCTCGGGACGTCCCAGGCGCCGATCTGCTGCTCCGTGACACCGAATGTGTCGGACAGCTGCTGCTGAACACTCTTGGTCTTGTTTCCCGAGCCGCTCGCCGGCAGACCTTCACCGGTGTAATTCGCGAGATCCTGCCGGAGAGCCTTGGCGATGTTCACCAGCTCCGGCCGGTAGATGTATTTATTGTCGCTCTTGTCGGTGCCGGGCCACTC
Organism: Actinoallomurus sp. CA-142502; assembly: GCF_050936355.1. Taxonomy (NCBI): domain Bacteria; kingdom Bacillati; phylum Actinomycetota; class Actinomycetes; order Streptosporangiales; family Thermomonosporaceae; genus Actinoallomurus; species Actinoallomurus sp. CA-142502. The sequence goes on along the minus strand of NZ_JBNJMY010000001.1, from coordinate 1,974,473 downwards.
GCTGTTCCCCCAGGGATAGCTGGTCTTGCCGACGTTGGCATTGCGATGCGATCTGGCCCAGTAGTCCGACCAGCTCTCGTCGGGCTTCTGTGGCGACAGATCGGGGGCAGGCGGAGTCTGCGGGGTCTTCGGATCTGGCGCCATGACTCTTTCCCCTCACTGCAATCCGGCCGAGAGACGGCCTCCAGGTCTCAAGGGTACGACGGCGACCGGGTCCGCCCGGTTCCGCCGCCGCAACCAGAATCCATCTTTACAACCAGGCGCCGGGCGTTCCACCCCGGACCCGGATAACTTGTCGCCCACCGGCCATTGTCCCCGTAACGGGCGATGACCCCTGCCGCGACCGGCGCACGGCCGCGGCTGGGGTCGGGGAGGTCGGCCTCGGCTGGTCGACAGCCGAGGCCGGACCAGGACAGGCTCAGTGAGCCCACAGGTCGTAGCTGGCCTTCTCCGCGTGCGAGTAGTTCGTGTGCACGTCGCGGACGGTGTTGGTGATCCCGTTCAGCGTGGTCGACATGTCGTTCGCCGCGCTCTGCCACTTCGTCCGGTTGGTCTTGTACGCCTCACCCGCAGCGCCGCTGAAGCCGTTCACCGGATCCGCGGGGTCCAGCAGCTTCTCGATCTCGGTCTGGAGGTTGTCCAGCACCTCCTGCAACGCCTTCTGAGTCGTCCTGAAGTCTTCCTCGACCTGCTGCAGGGTCGTGAAACTAGCCCTGGTGTAGTCTTTGTCCGCCATCCCGGCCCTCCGTTTTAATTATCGCCGACTTTACGTATCGACTCGTGAATCGAGCCTTCTACGATTAGCGATTGATCAGCGCAGCCACCGCGTTAACAGCGTCGTGCTGCTCCTGGATCATGCTTTCGTACTTGATCGTGCCCTGACCCAGCTTCTGATGCATGTCCTGGAGCGCGTTCAGGACCGCGGTGAAGTCCTCGTCGTACTTGGTGAACATCGTCGTGAACGCATCCGCGGCGGTGCTGTCCCAGCCCGAGCGCAGATCAGTGTGGATGGTCTGGGTGTGCATCTGGAGCCCCTTGATGGTGCTCGCCGCATGGTCGATCTTCTGGGCTGCGATCTTCGCATTGGCAATGCTGATGCCGGACTCGGACACTGCTCACCTCCGGTGAGATGGTTGACACGCGGCCCGACACCCCCGCGGCCACCCCCGCTCACCATGGCGCGCGGTGGGCAACCTTAGGTCCCTCGGGGACCGCCAAATCGGTTGCAACAATACGAGGCTTTAGACGCCCTTGTCCAGTAGATAGGAAGAAGTCAAGGGACATGGCCAACGCAACCGAATTGTTATCAGGAAGCGACCTCCGGAAAGAGGCACCGCAGCGGTCGCCAATCACCCACCTGACCTGGGATAAGACAAAGGTTCCATGGCCTGCTTGGGATCCAGCGTCGGCCCTTCCGGGATCAAGTGGAGCAGGTTTCCTGGAACCGGCGCGACCTTCTTACCGTCCAAGCCGAGTTTGGCCGCGATATCGGCCGACGGAACGGCGAACCGGAGCCCCTGATCCGTTAGTACCGAGTACGAGCTGATGGACTTGACCTGACCGGGCGCGGGCAGCAGCCCGAGGAGCGCGCCGTCTCCCGGCGGCAGCACGACCTGGTCCACCACGCCCTTGGCGGCGCCGGTGCCCGGCGTCGTCGAGGAGGGCCCGGACGGCGTCGGGACGGTGCCGCCGACCGCCACGCGCGCGTCCTGGCTGCCGGACGCGGTGTCGGAGTAGACGACGCACAGCGGCGTCGTCGCGTCGTAGGAGATCATGCTGGGCATCACGTCGGGCAGCCCGTCCGCGGACACCTTGTCGGTCGAGCGCTGCATGGCGTTCGCTGACGCCGGCGGGATCGGTACGGGCTGGACCGGACGTCCCTTGTAGGCGCTCCTGCTCGCCGGGTCGTTCTGCAGGAGCACGCCCTCGGTCTGCTTGATGGGAGCCAGTCCGTCGCTCATCAGGACGTACCAGCGGTCCTGGCCGCCGACCGCCCGCGCGACGTAGATCGTCCCGACCGCCGCCTTCCCGCCATCGGGCCCGGTGACCTCCGTGCCGCGGCTCGGGATCGGCGGCGGCGCGAAGTCGGGGCCCGCCGGGACGGCGTTCAGCCAGGTCGCCGACACCTCCGGAGGATGGTCGGTGCCGCTGAGCGGGCGCACCTCCTCGGCGGGCAGCTTCATCCGCTGGTTGCGCCACACCACCCACGACGCGCCCGCGCCGTGCACGATCACGGCCTGCCGGTCGCTGAGCGACTGCCCGCCGACGCCGCTGCCGACCACGAGAGAGGCGTACGAGACGGTGCCGCCCGTGGAGTTCTCCGCGCTGTGCCCGCACACCGACCACGGACCGGTCACCTGGTGGTCGGCGGTGGGAAGGGAGTCGGGCGCGCCGAGGATGCCGACCGGTTGCGCGCGGTCGTACTTGCCGAGCGACGACTGCGAGACCAGCTTGCGCTTCACGTCATTGGTGTTGAGGATCAGCCGGGCGGACGCGTAGTTGGCGACCGGGTACATCTTCTTGGCCTGCTGGCTGTAGACGTACTTGGTGCCGGTCTCCTTCTCGATGATGAGCGTGCCCGGATCCTCCAGGCCGGTGGCGCCGCCGGGCGACAGCAGACCCCAGACCCCGAACCCGGCGACGATGAGCACGCCGATCATCAGCCCGGCGAACGCCGAGACGGTCATCCGGCGAGTGGGCGGCTCGGGAAGGTCGGGCTCACCGGCGAGAAGTGCCATGCCGACGCGTTGCATCATCAAACGATGCGCCTGATACAGGTCACGACGGGTCTGCACCGGCACCTCCCGATATTTCAAACATTGCGGAACCCCCGGTCCAGCACCGTAATCTAATAGGCGCCCGGTAAGTAATGGAACGTGTCGGTCCAGCTCGGTGGAGGACGGATGAGCACGCAGCAGAACACCATCGCCGCTTTGCTCAATCCGAGTACGAACTCCCAGACCAGCGCGACCAGCGCCGCGGCCACCACGGACACTGGGAAGCCGGAGACGGTCAGCTACGACGTCGCGGCCGGAAAGCACGCGACTCAGTCGCAGCTCGGCATCGACTCGAGCCCGAACGCGCTCATCACCGTCGACGGGCACAAGGTCGCGTCCGGCGACAACGGCCTCAGCATCGACATCGCACCGGACGGCTCCGCCCACGTCGTCCATGGCCCGCAGGATCCGTCGCAGACCGCCACGCAGTCGGCCAATGGCCAGTCCACTCAGATACCCACGCAATACAGCCAGGCGGGGTACGACCCGACGGGACAGGGCCAGAACGGCACGCAGAACGGCACACAGCACGCCGACGGGACCCAGGCGAACGGCACGCAGCCGACGGGCACGCAGTCGACCGGCACCCAGTCGACCGGCACGCAGTCGACCGGCGACGGCACGCCGCTGACCGGGCAGCTGAGCCATACGGGGATGACCCAGAACGGCACCCAGCCCGCGGGCTACACCGGCGGCGACGGCACCACCGCGAGCGGGCAGTACGGCCAGACCGGGACGACTCAGAATCCGTCGCAGGACACCACCCCGGTCGAACACCTCCAGGGCATCGGCGACCACGCCGCCAAGATCGACCTCGCCCTGCACGGGCCGAACTCCAGCCTGCCGGCGCCGGTCATTCACACGAAGGCCGACGGCAGCCAGGACATCGTGATCCCGAAGGGCCCGGACAACCCGCACGCCATCACCCTGCACGTCCACCCGAACAAGGACGGCAGTTACGACCTCACCGTCCCCAAGAGCGACACCAACCCGCATGAGGTCAAGATCCACGTGCAGCCGGACAAGCACGTCGATCTGAACGTCACGCAGGACAAAGACGGGCATATCAAGATCGATGCCCACGACCACCCGGCCGACCAGAAGGACGACTGGTCCGGCCTCCAGGGGCCGGCGGGCCAGAACCCCGGCTACGGCAACGGCACCCCCGTACCGGGGCAGACGGACCAGCCCGGCGAGTCCGGACAGAAGCCCGGCGCCGATGGTCAGCCGCAGATACCCGACATCCCGACGCCCAAAGCCGACACACCGGGTGCCGGGACCGGCGGCGGCGGCGACGTACCGGGCGGTGGGACCGGCGGCGGCGGTGAGGTACCGGGCGGCGGGACCGGCGGTGACGACGGAAAGCAACAGCAACAACAATACCCGCAGCAACAACAGCAACAGCAGCAGCAGCAGCAAGACGGCGCGTTGGATGTCGACGGGAAGACGATCAAAGATCGTGGCTCGAAACTCGTGAATGGTCCGGTGAAGACTCTGGACACCGCGGTCTCGCAGGCCCGTGACATCGGTGTCGGTTTCCCCGGCTTCGGCCTGCTGGGCAGCCCACTGCAGATGATTCATTCGTCACTGGCGGAGACGGCCGCGACGGAACTGCAACAGGGAAGCGCCACGCTCAGCGCCAACTCGCAGGGCATGGTGGCAACCGGCCAGATCTACGGGAACGCCGAGCTGACGAACAAGGCCACAGTTCAGAATACGCCTGGAACAGGGAGCCAGACCGATGGGAATTAGTGCACGAGATGCACTGGCGACGCCGAGCATACTTGGATTCGGCGCCTCGACCTTCGCGGCAGGGGTGATCCCGGCGGCCATTCCCATCGCCGCCCTCGCCGGAACACTCATCTCCGACCCCGGCCAGATACGGCACGCAGGCGACAGGCACGCGACTGTGGCAGAAACCGCCGGAAAGGCCAAAGACGATACCGATGCGATCGTCAAACCCGCCGACGGCTTCAGCACTCCTGCGGCGAGGCAGGCCTACGACACCCGCATGGGCCAGTACACCAAGGCGCTCGGCGACACCAAGGACCAGCACAGCACGCTCGACACGATGATGAAGATCGCCGGTGATGTGTGGATCGCTCTGGGCGCCGCGTCACTCGCCGTCGGCACGGCTCTGGCGCTTCAGGCGGCCGGAGTCATCAGCGTTTCCTGGCTTCCCGGCGCGAATGCGGCGGCTTTCGCGGAGGCCAACGGTTTCGCCGGAGCCATGAACGTCGTGCTGAGGGGCATCGTCACGGGCCTCCGGGGGATCATCACCAAAATCATCACCATGCTCAAGGGGATCAAAGATCTGTCCCTCAAGAGGAAACTGCTACTCGGCGGCCTGGCGGTCGGCGGGGTAATGGGCCACTCGTATATAGGCAACGCGGTGTCCTCGATCGTGCCGGTCACCAAGCCGAGCTGGCCGACGAACGCCCCCGCCTAGCGTGTCCCTCCGCCGCCGCGCGGGGGACACGATCGAACGCTGATCACAGGCCGAGCTGTTTGCTGATGCGCGACAGCTCGGTCATCGCGTCTTCCAGCGTCCGGTCGAACATCGCCGCGGCGGCCTCGACCCTCTCGTGGGCCTCCTTCTGGTTCTCCTTGAAGGCCAGCGGGTTCGCCTCCGCGCCGTAGGTCTCGGTCATGAGCTCGCTGAGCTGCCGCTGCAGGTCGGCGTTGGCCTCGTGGATCAGTGTCTTGAGGGTCTCGGCGAAGTTCGCCGCCGACATGCGCATGGCACGCGGGTCGATGTCGATGTCGGTGATCCCGCCGTCGACCGTGCAGGTCACCTTGATCCTGCGATCCTTGCTCTCCGCATGCCCTTTCAGGTCGGCGGAGCGCTCCTGCATCTCCTGGACCTTCGCCGAATACTCCTCCGAGATACGAAGGAGCCGATCGATGTCCATATTGGCCAGGTCACCGAACTCGCTCATGCTGCACCCCCTTGTTCAGAATTATGTAGGAAAGCGGTAGCCGACACCACCGACCACCGGAAGGACGGCTTTCCGGCGGCCGCTCAACCTCCGATACCGCGCACCTTGGCGTAGACGTTCAGAACGGCGAGGGCCAGCGGCACGAGCGCGATGATGAGGAACATGTCGAGGATGTCCCCGGCCCGGCCCCAGAACGGGCTGGGCCGGTGACCGGGCAGCCACATCGCCATCGTCAGGGTGATGGCGGCGACCGCCAGCATCGCCGGCAGCACCAGCGCGAGGGTCTCCACGGGCGTGGCGCGCAGCGAGAGCGCGACGTCGAGCAGCCCCAGGCCGCCGAGGCCCACGACGAGCATCCAGCTGCGCTGCGAGCGCCCGCGGAAGATGCGCGCCCGCAGGAGCAGCGAGAACGACAGCACCGCGGCCATGATCGGCCCGAACCGGCCCGGGGCCATGACCAGGAACACCAGCGAGGCGGCGGCGACCAGCGCGACCCCGGCGACCAGCCCGGTGGCGAACCGGTCGGCGACGCCCGCGCGGCGCAGGAGCTTCTTGCCGTCGACGACCGTCGACTCGCTGCGCAGGTCCTCGGCGCTGGTCGGGATCGGCGGCAGCGGCAGGCGCGCGAAGCGGAACGACAGGGTCGGGATGAGGGCGCTCAGCGCCATCACGACCACGACCGCGCACGCGGCCACGCCCGCCGGTTTCACACCGCCGAACAGGAGGGTGACGGCCGTGGCGACCGTACCGATCAGACCGGCGAATCCGACGCCGATGAACCACGGCAGGCCGTCGGCCACGCCGAACCCCGCGAGCGCGGCGATCACGGCGGTGGCGGCGAACGCCGCCAGCAGGTGCGGGCCGCCCAGATCCGTGAGCGGCAGGTGCGTCCGCGCGGGCGCGAGCAGGCCGGCCAGGAACCCGTACGGAAGCGCCGCGCAGCCGAGGGCGGCGCCGCCGACGGAGTCGCCGACCGCGCGTGACAGCGTCACGCCCATCGTCAACAGCACGAACGCGACGATCGCCGCCGCGATCGCCGCGGCGTACCACTGCGGCCCCGCCCGGAGGATCGGGATGACGCCGAGGACGAGAGCCCCGGCCCCGGCGAACAGCCCGAAACGGCGTGTCGTCTCCGGGCGCCAGCGGTCGGCGCGGTCCTTCTTGCCCGTCGCGACCACGTCCGCGACGTCGTCGTAGACGAGTTCGGGAATCAGGGTCATGCGCGGGCGGAAGTACAGCATCTCGCCGTCGCGGATGTCGAGCTGGGAGAGGCTGAGCCCGGTCTCGAGAGGGGGGCCGTCGAGCCGCTGCAGCGCCCAGCCGGAATGCGCGAGGCCCGCGTCGGCCAGGTCGCGGCCCGCGGCGCGCAACAGCGTCGGCAGCATCTGGACCAGTGGAACCTCGGCCGGCAGCGACAGGTCGATCCGCCGATCCGGTGCCACGATCGTGATCCGGCACAAGTCGGCTCCGGCTTTCGGGCTCACGGTCTCCCCCATCGGCGAATTCGTACGGAACATGGTGAACCGGCTTTATAGGATGGCGTCAACTCACGCTTTATGCCAGCGGCCCGTGGAGGTACTCCGTTGAGCACGGTGATCATCACCAGACAGGAACGCCGGCCTCCGCCGGAGATGCCTCGAGGTGAGATCCTTCTCGAGTCGCCACCGGAAATCCCGGAAACGCAGTCGGCGGGTTTCCAGGCGATGCTGACGTACATCCCGATGCTCGCGGGCGGCGGGGCGATGGCCTTCATGCTGGTCGCCCCCGGCTCGAACCCGACGATGTTCCTGTCCTCGGGCATGATGTCGCTGTCGATGATGGGGATGATGCTGGGCCAGATCTCCCGCGGCACCGGCGAGCGCAAGCAACGGCTCAACGGCGCCCGGCGCGACTACTTCCGCTACCTTTCCCAGGTCCGCCAGAAGGTCCGCCGGGCCAGCACGCAGCAGCGCGAGGCCCTGGAGTGGAACAGCCCCGACCCCGCCTCCCTGTGGTCGCTGGTGATGAGCGCCCGTCTCTGGGAACGCCGGGCGAGTGACGCCGACTTCGGCAACATCCGCATCGGCAGCGGCCCGCAGCGGCTCGCGATCCAGCTGATCCCGCCGGAGACCAAGCCGGTCGAGGACCTCGAACCCATGACCGCGGGCGCGCTCCGGCGATTCGTGCGCGCGCACTCCACCGTGCCGAACCTGCCCATCGCGGTGTCGCTCTCGTCGTTCGCGCGGATCCTGCCGGTGGGCGAGCCGCGCGCCGTACGCGAGCTGATGTACGCACTGATCGCCCAGGCCGCGGCGTTCCACTCCCCCGACGACCTGCGCATCTCGGTGTGCGCGTCGACCGAGCGGATGCCGTACTGGGACTGGATGAAGTGGCTCCCGCACACCATGCATCCGGAGGACACCGACGCCGCGGGTCCGGTGCGGCTGATGGCCAAGTCGATGTCCGAGCTGGAACAGATGCTCGGGGCCGAGCTGAAGGACCGTCCCCGGTTCACGCCCGGCCTGTCGGCCGATGACATGCCGTACCACATCGTCATCATGGACGGCGGCGCGGTCAGCATGGACAGCCAGATCAGCGCGGACGGCATCGACGGCGTCACGGTCATCGACCTGACCGGCGCGATCACGCCGACACCCGAAGCGACCATGCTCCGGCTCGATATACGGCCCGACCAGCTGAGCATCGTGAAGCGGGACCGGACCGGCAAGGACGTCCACCAGCGCCTCGGCAAGCCCGACGCGCTCGACTTCATGTCCGCGGACGGGCTCGCGCGGCATCTGTGCCCGCTGCGGACCAGCGGCGCGAGCGAGCCCGAGCAGAGCGCGCTGCACGCGAACCGCACCCTGACCTCGCTGCTCGGCCTCCACGACCCGACTCGCATCGACACCCGCGTCGTGTGGCGCCCGCGGCCGCCGCGCAACCGCCTCCGGGTCCCGATCGGCGTCGCCGCCGACGGCCGTCCGGTGGAGATGGACATCAAGGAGTCGGCCCAGGGCGGCATGGGCCCGCACGGCCTGGTCATCGGGGCGACCGGCTCCGGAAAGTCCGAGCTGCTGCGCACCCTGGTCCTCGGGCTGGCGGTGACGCACTCCTCCGAGGTGCTCAACTTCGTCCTCGTCGACTTCAAGGGCGGTGCGACCTTCCTCGGCCTCGACGGCCTCCAGCACGTCGCGGCGGTCATCACCAACCTGGAGGACGAGCTGCCGCTGGTCGACCGCATGTACGACGCGCTGCACGGCGAGATGGTGCGGCGGCAGGAGTTCCTGCGGTCGGCCGGCAACTACGCCTCGCTGCGCGACTACGAGGCGGCGCGCGAGCGCGGCGCCCCGATCCCGCCGATGCCGACGCTCTTCGTGGTGCTGGACGAGTTCTCCGAGCTCCTGTCCGCCAAGCCGGAGTTCGCCGAGCTGTTCGTGATGATCGGGCGTCTCGGCCGGTCGCTCGGCGTGCACCTGCTGCTCGCGTCGCAGCGCCTGGAGGAGGGCAAGCTCCGCGGCCTCGACACCCACCTGTCGTACCGCATCGGTCTGCGGACCTTCTCGGCCATGGAAAGCCGTGTCGTCCTCGGTGTGCCCGACGCGTACGAGCTGCCGTCGCAGCCCGGCAACGGCTACCTCAAGTTCGACACGACCGGCATGACGCGGTTCAAGGCGGCGTACGTCTCCGGCGCGTACAAGCCGGAGGAGGGCGTGGACGAGGACGGCGGTCCGCGCGTCGTCCCGCAGATCGTGCCCTTCGTGCCCGACTACCTGGCACCGCAGGTGATCGCCGACCCGGAGCCGGAGCACACCCAGGACGCGAGCGAGTCGAGCGTCGAGGACAGCCTCTTCGACATCGTGGTCCGGCAGCTCGCCGGGCAGGGGCCGCCCGCGCACGAGATCTGGCTGCCGCCGCTCGACGACCCGTCCACGCTCGACCAGCTGATCCCCGGGCTCCAGGCCACGCCGGAGCACGGCTTCACCTCACCCGGCTGGGAGGGCCGGGGCCGGATCTGCGCGCCGGTCGGCATCGTCGACCGGCCCTTCGACCAGCGGCGCGATCCGATGTGGGTGGACCTGAGCGGCGCCGCCGGAAACGTCGCGGTCGTCGGCGGCCCGCAGAGCGGCAAGTCGACGATGCTGCGAAGCCTGATCGGCTCGCTCTGCCTCCTGCACACGCCGCAGGAGATGCAGTTCTACTGCCTCGACTTCGGTGGCGGCACGCTCTCGTCGCTCTCGGGACTGCCGCACGTCGGCGGCGTCGCGTCCCGCCTCGACGGCGACCGCGTCCGGCGTACGGTCGCCGAGATCAAGACCCTGCTGACCCAGCGGGAGCGGGAGTTCACCGAGCGGGGCATCGACTCGATCGCGACGTACCGCCGGCTGCGCGCCCAGGGCAAGGTGCCGGGCGACGGGTTCGGCGACGTCTTCCTGGTCGTCGACAACTGGATGTTGCTGCGCCAGGAGTTCGACAGCATCGAGAGCAGCATCACGGACCTCGCCGCTCGCGGCCTGGGCTTCGGCATCCACGTCATCGCCTCGACCAACAAGTGGTCGGAGTTCCGGATGAACATCCGGGACCTGTTCGGCACCCGCGTGGAGCTGCGGCTCGGTGACCCGTACGAGTCGGAGATCAACCGCAAGCTCGCCGACAACGTGCCGCAGAACTCCCCCGGTCGCGGGCTGACCCGCGACGGCCTGCACTTCCTGGGCGCGCTGCCGCGCGTCGACGGCCGCCAGGCCGCGGACGACCTGTCCGACGGCGTCCGGTCGTTCGTGGAAACGGTGGCGGGGGCGTGGACCGGTCCGTCCGCACCGCCCGTACGGCTGCTGCCCGCCCGGCTCGAACCCACGGCGCTGCCGACCCCCGAGGTGTCCGGCAAGCGGATCCCGATCGGCATCGACGAGGACACCCTGTCGCCGGTCATGCTGGACTTCGAGAACGACGCGCACTTCATCGTCGTCGGCGACACCGAGTCGGGCAAGTCCAACCTGCTGCGCCTCATCGCGGAGGGCATCATCGCGCGCAACACCCCGGAGCAGGCGCGGCTGATCTTCCTCGACTACCGGCGTTCGCTGCTCGACACCGCCGACACCGAGCACCGGATCGGGTACGCCGCGGCGAGCACGTCCGCGACCACGCTGCTCAAGGACGTCCACGGCGCGCTGGTCACCCGGCTGCCGACCTCGGACCTGACGCCGGAGCAGCTGCGGAGCCGGTCGTGGTGGCACGGCTCGGACCTCTACCTCATCATCGACGACTACGATCTCGTCGCCACGTCGAACAACCCGTTGATGCCGATCGTGGAGCTCCTCCCGCAGGCCCGCGACATCGGCCTGCACGTGGTACTGGCCCGCGCGATGGGCGGTTCGGGACGCTCGATGTTCGACCCGGTGATCCAGCGCATCAAGGACATGGCCAACCCGGCCCTGATCCTGTCGGGCACGAAGGACGAGGGCGCCCTGTTCGGCAACGTACGACCCGACCCGCAGCCGCCGGGCCGGGGCCACTTCGTCGAGCGGCGCACCGGCAACCGCCTCATCCAGACCGCGTACCTGGGCGGCGAGGAGAACGGCTGACCCGGTCCGGTCCTTCCCGTACGGGCGGACCGGACCGGAATATCAGGTGCCGGTGTCGTTCGAGCCGGCGGAGCGGCGGCCCGGCTGCCAGCCACGGCGGCGGCCCATCGGCACGAACACCCCCGCGGCCACCGCCACGGCGACTCCGCCCAGTGCGATGCCCGCCACCACCAGAGCGACCGAGCGCGTCTGCTCATCCGCCGGCTTGCGGTACGCGACGCGGATCGCCTGTCCGCTGCCCGGCTGTGTGGCGTCGGGCGGTGCGCCGGCCGAGCCGGAGTCCTCGCCCGGCAGCAGCTCGGTGACCGCCTGCATCGGGTTGATCATGCCGGCGCCGGAGCCGGTGCCGACCGAACCGTCGGCCGTGGCCTCGAGCCTGGCCTTGACCTGCTTGTAGTTCAGGTTGGGATGGTAGGCGCGCACGAGAGCCGCCGTGCCGGAGACGAACGCCGCGGCGAAGCTGGTGCCCTCCTCGTTCGGCGCGTACCCGCCGGGCCAGGTCGTGGCCACCGCCTGACCCGGGGCGCTGACGCTGACCTTCGTCACGGTGTTGGAGGAGTCGGCCACGGCGCCGTTGGAGCTGAGCGAGCCGACGCTGATGACGTCCGGGTACGCGGCGGGATAGGCGGGGCCGACCGTGCCCCGGTCCTGGTCGGTGACGTTGCCGGCCGCGGCCACGACGACCGCGTCGCGCGACTGGGCGTACCGGACCGCCGACTTCAGCTGGGGGGTGTCCGGTGCGGTCACCGAGACGTTGATGACCTTGGCGTTCAGCGCCGCGGCCTCCCGGATCGCCTTGGCGAGGTTGGGGTCGGCTCCGTCGGTGTGGTCCTCGTTGGTGAACTTCACCGAGAGCAGGCGCGCGCCCGGCGCCACGCCGACGAACGGCATGTTTCGCGACCGGTGGTCCTGGGCAACGATGATCCCGGCCACGGCGGTGCCGTGCCCGATGCAGTCGGTGGTATTCGTGTGCGTGACGTCCACCGAGGTCACGTGTCCGGCGAGTTGCGGCTGGAGCCGGTCGACGCCGCTGTCGACGACCGCGACGGTGACGCCCTTGCCGTTGGTCAGGCTCCAGACCCGGGTGAAGTCCAGGCGTTGCTGCGCCCACGGCTCGGTGGTCAGTCCCGCGACGGCCTGCGCGGGGTTGCACTGCACGGTCGGGGTGGGCGCGACCGTCGGCGTGGACGGGGACGTGGACGTGGACGGAGTCGGACGGCTCGGCGCCGTGGAGCGGGGCGAGGTCTTGGGCGTCGGCTTGACCGCCATGGCGGGAGGCGCGGTGAACGCCACGAGGCCCAAGACTCCCGCGGCGACGAGGCCGCCCAGTTTCGCTGCCCTCACGGCCGTCCCCCTCAAGCCGGTCCGAATTCGGTACCCGCCGGTGACCCAGTGTCAATTCCGCACCGGCAAAGGTGGCACAAATGGTGATGTTACTGCGAATAAAGCGTCCGTTGTCGACGCTGCAGGAACGCGCGTTCGGTCGCGTTGCCGGCGCGGGCGATCGCGGCTTCGTACGCGGACGCGGCCTCGGCGCGCCGGTCGAGACGACGGAGCAGGTCGGCGCGGATGGCGTGGAAGAGGTAGTAGCCGTCGAGCCGGAGGTCGTCGACCAGCATGAGCGCCGCGTGCGGTCCGTCGACCTCGGCCACCACGACGGCGCGGTTGAGGGCCGCGACCGGGCTCGGGGCGAGCGACAGGAGGTGGTCGTACAGCGCGAGGATCTGCGGCCAGTCGGTCGCGGCCGCGGTCGGCGCGTCGCTGTGCACCGCGTTGATCGCCGCCTGGATCTGGTACGGGCCGGGCCGGCCGCGCCGAAGGCACCGCCGGACGAGGTCCTGTCCTTCGGCGATGAGGCCCTGGTCCCACCGGCCGCGGTCCTGGTCGGCCAGGAGCACCAGTTCGCCGTCCGCGTCGGTGCGGGCGGCCCGGCGCGACTGAGTGAGCAGCATCAGCGCCAGCAGTCCCGTGACCTCTGGCTCGTCGGGCATGAGTTCGGCGAGAAGGCGTCCGAGGCGAACGACCTCCGCGCAGAGGTCCGCGCGGACGAGCCGCTCGCCGGAGCTCGCCGTATGGCCCTCATTGAAGATCAGGTAGATGACGGCCAGAACGGCGCGCAGGCGGTCGGGCAGGTCGGCCTCCACCGGGACGCGGTAGGGGATCCCCGCGTCGCGGATCTTGCCCTTCGCGCGGACCAGCCGCTGCGCCATGGCCGGCTCGGCCACCAGGAAGGCGCGCGCGATCTCCGCGGTGGTGAGCCCGCCCAGCAGCCGGAGGGTCAGCGCGACGCGCGCCGCCGGGGCAAGGGCGGGATGACAGCAGGTGAAGATCAGGCGCAGCCGGTCGTCGCGCACCGGGCCCTCCTCGGACGGTTCGCCGGGCTCGTGCAGCAGCGCCGCCTGGGCGTGCCGGTCGTCGCGGGAGGCCTCCCGGCGCAGCCGGTCGAGCGCCCGGTTACGAGCGGTGGTGATGATCCAGCCCGCCGGGCTCGGCGGCATTCCGGCGGCCGGCCACCGCCGTACGGCCTCGGCGAACGCGTCCTGGACCGCCTCCTCGGCGGCGCCGATGTCACCGAAGGCCCGGACGAGGACGGCCACCGCGCGCCCGTACTGCTCGCGGAAGACCCCTTCGATCGCCGCCGTGGTCACCTGCGCCATGCCCACCTCAGCCGCACGAGCCGTCCCGCAGCGGCCTGACCTCGATGGGAAGGGTGGTGGCCCCGGCCAGCTTGCGGCCCCACTCCAGGGCGGCGTCGAGATCGGGCGCCTGGATGATGGTGAACCCTCCGAGGTGCTCCTTGCCCTCGATGTACGGTCCGTCGGTCGTGAGCGTCTCATCGCCCTTCCCCCGTACGACGGTGGCCGTGCTCGGAGCGTGCAGACCCGCGGAGAACACCCAGGCGCCGGCCGACTTCATCTCGGCCCGCACGGCCTCGACCTCCCGCATGATCGGCTCCAGGAACTCAGGCGGCGGAGGAGTGTCGGAGTCGGGCTGGTAGATGCTGAGCAGGTACTGCCTCATGATGATTCTCCCTACGTCACCACCGGCGCCGTGCCGGTCTCTCACCCTCCACACGAACGACCCGGTCCCGATTCGACATCTCGACCCGAGAATGTCGCGGGTCTTCTTCGCCAGGGGCCCCCGGTGTCTGCTTTATGCTCGGTGCACCCCTCTTGTCCGGATGAAATCACCGGAGAGGAACCTGCCGTACGCGTCGAGCGTCCCACCTATTCGTGCCGATGAGGAAGCATGTGCCCCGGAGGTGATGGATGAGCACCGAACCCGACGCGCCCCTCGGCACTCCCGGCGATGAGTACGCACGGCGTACCGAGCAGCTGAAGAAGATGCGGCGCGAACTCGCCGACGTGGGTGCCACGGCGAAGCGACCGGACGGGCTCGTCACGGTGGTCGTCGGTGCGCAGGGTCAGGTCAAGGACATCAAGCTCGACCCTCGCGTCTACCGCAAACTCGACAGCGGCCAGCTCGCGGCCGCCATCATGGAGCTGATCTCTCAGGCCACCACCGAGGTCGCGGAGCAGATGAAAACGATCATGGCCCCCTTCGTCCCGGGCGAGGGCATGGACCTCACCGGCTTCCTGCCGGACGCCCCCAGCTTCAAAGACGGCCTCCAGGACTGATCTCCACCCCCGAAAGGACTGATGGTGAGCCACCGGCGGCCTGCTGAAGCTCGGCGGACTTCGGCCTCCGAGCGACCATCGCCAAGCGCGCGTACGACATGCTGAGAT
Organism: Actinoallomurus sp. CA-142502; assembly: GCF_050936355.1. Classification (NCBI taxonomy): domain Bacteria; kingdom Bacillati; phylum Actinomycetota; class Actinomycetes; order Streptosporangiales; family Thermomonosporaceae; genus Actinoallomurus; species Actinoallomurus sp. CA-142502. Next base: position 1,959,453 of record NZ_JBNJMY010000001.1, on the reverse strand, counting down.
CAGCGATGGGCCTGCCGGCCCGGCAGTCCTCCCCACCACCGGCTCCACCACCACCCGCACCGCCACCGCCGCCCCGACCACCACGATGACCGTTCACCGACAGGAGAGCCGCTGATGTCCGAGCACCCGCCCGGCGCCCGCGCGGAGTGGCATGACGTGTTGCTCCGGCTCGCGGGGTGGCTGGCCGACGACGACCTGACCCGGGCCCGTGAGTTCCTCGCCGCCGGGCGGCTGGACGAGCTCGCCGGGTTGATCGCCGGGGCCGTCGACACCGGGCTGGTCCCCTACTCCCCCGGGGACGCCGAGCGGCTGCGGCGTCTGCTGACCGGGTACGTCGACGACCCGTCCGTGGTGGACGCGGGGATACGGCGGCAGATGGAGCAGCCCCCGGGCGATTTCGCCCCCGTGCCCCCGTGGGGCATCGGGCCGAGCGTGGTCGACGAGATCGACCAGGCCGCGGTGGACGCCGCGCGGAAGACGACGGTGAGCGGTCTGCGGCGTGTGTGGCGGTACCCGCCGACCGGTCTGCAGTCGCCCCGGCGGGTGTACCTCGCCGAGACGCCGGCCGGCGCCGACCCGGTGGAGGTGACCGGGCTCCTGCAGCAGGCCCTGGCCGAGGCGGGAGAGGCGGCGCCACAGGTCGAGGCGTACTCCGCCGGAACCCCGCTGCCGGACTACCACCGGGCGGCGCTCGCCGGCGCCGAAGCGCTGCCGATCTGACGTGGTGATCACATGAGCGAGCGAGGCGGAAGACACAGCGCACCCGGGCCCTTCCCCGAAGGAGGAGGGCCGATGAACGTCTATTACGACGAGCCGGTGGCCCCGCCCCCGCCGGGCGAGGTGAAGCCGCGCCGGCGGATGCGGGTGACACTGATCATCATCGGGGCTCTCGTGGTGCTCGCCGCGGCCACGTGGGCGGCCGGCGGGTTGCGGGCGCAGCCCGGCGGGCCGGCCCAGAGCGTCGCGGGACGCACCGTGAACCAGGGACTGTTCGACGTGCAGATCCTGGACGCGCGGTCCGGGCGGATGAAGCTGAGCTCCTTCGACCCGGCGGCGAACCTCCTCGTCGTGCGGATGCGGGTCACCGACCTGGGCGACCAGTCGTACGGCGTCAGCTCGTTCATCAGCGGCGTCGCCGCCGAGCCCAAGCCCGGCAAGTACGTCGAGCCCGACCTCATGGACTCCGTGGGCGTCGTCGACGGGCAGGTCACCAGCGAGATCCATCCGCGGCTGCCCGTCGTCGTGCAGCTCGTCTGGAAGCTGGGCGACGCCACCGCGCCGCGTGCGCTGACCGTGGCGCTGCGCCTGTGGGAGTACGGCCAGAGCTTCACCACCGACGAGTTCTACTGGAGCGTGAGCAAGCAGTCCCCCGTCAAGGCCGAGGTGAAGGTGCCGGTGCGTCTGGGGGCGACGTCATGAGCGTGGCGCGGAAGGCCGTGGCGGCCGTGCTGACCGTCGCTCTGGCGGCGCTGACGATGTGGCTCCACACCGTCGAACCGCACATCGAAAGCCGTGTGCAGGACCCTCTGGCCAGCAAGGGACGCATCGGCGCGGCCGTGGACACGCCGGACTTCAGCGTGAAGGTCACCAAGGTCGACGTGGCCGCTGCGATCAGCAAGCCGTCGTTCCTGGACAAGAGCAAGGTGATGAAGAGCCTGGGTCTCTTCGTGATCGTGCAGACGCAGATCAGGAGCAACAAGAAGCCGTTCACCCCCGGCCACGTGCGGCTGGTCACGCGAGGCGACGTGACGTACGCCGAGAGCGGCCGGGCGGACCTCCCGGACACCAGCGGTGGCTTCGAACCGCTGCGGTGGGCTCCGGCGACGTTCATCTTCGAGATCCCCAAGGACCGGCTCGCCGGTGCGCGCCTCGTGGTCGGCACCGCCGACCTTCTCAACACCCTGAGCGGTGAGACCTGGATCGACCTGGGCCTCGACGGCGACCAGGCCGCACGGCTGGCCGCCCACCCCACCGCCGACTACGTCCTGAAGACCTCATGAGCGAGCTCTTCGAAAGAGTCGCGGACTCGCCTCAGTGGCAACGCCCTCCGACGAAGGAGGACTCATGACGTACGACCCGATGGAGTGGACGATCCGGGACCCGCTCGAGGAGACGGTCCCGGATCCGCTCGAGCGGCGGCGGGGTCGCGTGGGCCACGACACGCGACGGGCGATCGAGGTGGCGGCGGTGATCCTGCTGATCCCCGGCTTCCTCACGGTCCAGTGGATCGACATGGAACACCAGTCGCGAGGGTTCCAGACGAAGGAACACGTGACCGTCGTACCCCGCGGCGGCACCGCCACGCTCGGACGGGTCCGGCTGCGGCTGCTCGGCCGCGACGCGACCGGTTCGTCGAAGAGCGGCAGCGCCGCCAACGGGTCGGCGCTGCTCAAGCTCGTCGTGGACGCGCAGCCCCTCGACGCCCAGGGCGTGAAGCAACTGCCGGCGATCGCGTACACGGTCCGCGACCGCGCGGGGCACGTGTGGTCGGCCGGCGGTGAGACCGACCCCGACCTCAAGCCGGCCGTCGGCACCGTGTCGCAGGTGTCGGTCACCGCGACCGTGCCCGCGGGCCTGGTCAGCTCGGTTGTACTCGAGGCCCGGCCCGGCGGGCTGCTGACGCGGAAGCCGTCGGGGCCGACGCAGGTTTTGCGCTTCGCTCACTGACCCGGGCGACGACCATGTCGAACGCCGCGGCCATCAGGCAGACCCGCAGAATCTGGTGGAGGAGTTCGGCGAAGAAGGAGATGACCTGGAGCGCCGGCATCCAGAAGACGATGGGGTGCGGCCCGAGCAGGTGGTAGACGCCGCGCTTGAGCAGCAGCGCACCGTCGTCCAGCCCGGTGAACAGGACGCAGAACACCATGAACGGCAGGAGTCCCGAGCGGAAGACCATCCGGAACCCGTAGACGGTCGGGAGCCACTTGTCGCGCCACTCGCGCGTGATGACCTCCCACGGCGTGTGCGGCCGGTCCATGCCGCTGGCCGAGGCGAGCCCCCGGCCGACCCGGCCGCGCCCGAGCTGGGTCTCCTCGTCGGCGTCCACGCCGAGGATGACGCCGGCGATGACCAGCCAGACGAGTCCGCCGAGCACCGCCTCCTTGAACGACGGCCACAGCACGTCGAACCAGCCGAACGCCGGTCCGGTGATCTCTCCTAGCCAGTGCCAGAAGACCCGGTTAGTGATCCAGTCCGTCAGGTCACCGCGGGCCTTGTTGATGGTGAACAGGCCGAACAGCGTCCAGTTCACCTCGAACAGCGCGACCGTGATACCGCCGACGCGCGGCCATCGCGGCTCGACGAAACGCTCGGCGATGAACTTCAGCACCAGGAAGGCCGCGGTGAGCGCGATCGCGACCCAGATGTGGTCCTCGATGGCGATGGTCAGCTTCATCGCCTGGATCTGGCCGGAGAGGCCGCCCTGCGCGTTGCCCCGGCCCGCCGCCGACTGCTCGAAGGCCTGGGCGTCGTCGGTGAACCAGTTCCAGGCCAGATAGAAGATCATGAACGGCAGCAGCGCGCGCGTCACCGCGTCGAGGATCGTCTCCTCCTCCGCGGCCGTCCAGGAGGTCAGGGACTCGTCGAGCTCGCGCTTCCTGACCGCGGGCAGGCCGTCCTTGACGCTGTGCAGCATCGCCACGGTGACGCCGAGCGAGACCATGACGATCAGGCTGATGACGAAGATCGGCACGGGCGCGTGGTGCAGCCCGAAGTGATAGCCCCCCAGGAACAGCAGGTAACGCAGGACCTGGCCGATCGTGAACCAGAGCGCCAGCGGCACCGCGAAGCGCCCGGCCAGCCGAAGCGTGTTCCAGGGCAGAGTCACGGGGGACGAACGCAGCACAATACGCGATCGTAGCGGCTCTCCCCTGGTCGGCCGGGTCACGATTTCACGGGATTAGAAGTAAAAGGTCCCGCCGTCCGGGCGGACGGCGGGACCTTCTCGTGTGCGCAGGCCCTAGATGGCGACCTCGAGGTTGGCGACCTCACCGGTCTGCGCCGTCACCGCGGAGTCGATGCTGACCCCGCCCGGCGCGAGCACGCGCACGGTCCAGTCACCGGGCGCGGCGAAGAATCGGAAGACGCCCTCGTCGCTGGTCACGACCTCGCCGGTGAACTCGCCGGTCGCGTCGAGCAGCCGTGCGTACGCGCCGGAGACAGCGTCGCCTCCGCGTACGACGGTGCCCTGGATGACCGCCTCGTTGTTCAGATCCACTGTGGCGGGCAGGCTCGCCGTCTGAGCCGGTGCCCCGCAGCCGTCCGTCATTTCGCCTCCCCCAGCTCGATCGGTACACCGACGAGCGATCCGTACTCGGTCCAGGATCCGTCGTAGTTCTTCACGTCCGGCAGGCCCAGCAGCTCGTGCAGGGCGAACCAGGTGTGGGACGACCGCTCGCCGATGCGGCAGTAGGCGATCGTCGGCTTGGACAGGTCGACGCCGGCCTCTTCGTACAGCTCGCGCAGCTCCTCGTCGGAGCGGAACGTGCCGTCGTCGTTGGCCGCCTTCGACCAGGGAATGTTACGCGCCGTCGGGATGTGGCCGCCGCGCTGCGCCTGCTCCTGCGGCAGGTGCGCCGGGGCGAGCAGCTTGCCGGAGAACTCGTCCGGCGAGCGCACGTCCACGAGGTTCTTGTCGCCGATAGCGTCGACGACCTCGTCGCGGAGGGCGCGGATCGCGGCGTCCTGCTCCTTGGCCGTGTAGTCGGTCTTCGGCCGGGACGGGGTGTCCTGGACGAGGTCGCGGGAGTCCAGCTCCCACTTCTTGCGGCCGCCGTCGAGCAGCTTGACGTTCTGGTGGCCGTACAGGCGGAAGTACCAGTAGGCGTACGCGGCGAACCAGTTGTTGTTGCCGCCGTACAGCACGACCAGGTCGTCGTTGGCGATGCCCTTCTCCGAGAGAAGGTTCTCGAAACCGGTCTTGTCCACGAAGTCGCGGCGTACCGGGTCCTGCAGTTCGGTCTTCCAGTCGATACGGACGGCGCCACGGATGTGACCCTTGTCGTACGCGCTGGTGTCCTCGTCGACCTCGACGAGAACGATCCCAGGGTCATCGAGGTGCGCCTGCACCCAGTCGGCGTCGACCAGGACGTCGGAGCGGCTCATGCTGTGGTCCTCCCAGTTGGAGTGGCAGTACGGGTCTTACGGGCACTCGCGGCATGGTCACGAGCCTGGCGAAGACGTACTTAGGCGAACTCGCCTAGGACGTCGCTCGCCCAGGGGTGAGCCGGCGGAAGAGCAGATAGGCCTCGCAGCCCAGACACAGCCCGAAGGCGGCGTTGAGAAAGGCCGCGACCAGCGCGAACGCGGTGGCGGTCATTCCCAGCGCCGGGATACCCAGGGCGTACCCGACCACTCCTGTCAGGGCGAACACCGCACCCACCCCCTGCGCGAAGCGGGGCGGTGCCTCCGGCTCCAGCTCCTTGGGCGAGCCGAGCCGAGGGCGGATGAGCGCCTGGTAGATCAGGCCGTACGGTGCGCTCCGGAGACCGAAGAGGACTCCGATGAGGAACACCGCGGCCTGTACCGCCAGCAGCAGCCAGCTGCTGGTCACCAAGACGACGATCAGGACGATGGATGTGAGAACCGCGGCGAAACGCTGGCCTCTTGGGTCGACCTGCATCGGAAGATGCTCCTGATGACGGCGGCGAGTGAGACGGGCTACGAGAGGGCCAACCAGCTCAGGCCGTACGACAGAGCGCCGTCGCGACGCGGCAGAAGTCAACCGCCCGTCGCTTGGTCAGCAGCTCTGTCCAGGATCGCACGACACGATAGTAAGCGGCGTCTCGCTCCGCGTAAAATGCCATCTCGCCCATCGAGATCACAATTTCCTCATCGACCTGCGACGGCGGCGTCATGGACTTCGTCATCGGCCCTGCTCAGGCGACGGTCTGGCCGAGAGCGGCGACGATGTCGGCCTTGCGAGGAAGGCCCGAGCCACGGCGGACGATCTCTCCATCGGCGTTCAGGACGAACACGGTCGGAGTGCGCAGGACGTTCAGCCGGCGCACGAGGTCCAGATGGGACTCCGCGTCGATCTCGACATGGGCCACGCCGTCCACCAGGTCCGTCACCTCGGTCAGGATCCGCCGGGTCGCGCGGCACGGAGCGCAGAACGCCGAGGAGAACTGCACCAGCGTCGCCCGCGGGCCCAGTGCCGTGCCCAGCTCCGTCTCGCCGAGACGCTCCACCTCGCCGTCCTTCCGCTCCGGGCGTTCGCGCAGCACGCCGTTGCGGCTCCGCCACACCAGGCCGAGCGCGGTGGCGAGGACGAGTGCCGCCAGCGCGACGTAAAGACCGATCATCACCTAGTCCAAGGAGTGTGCCGTCCCCGGCATTCCCTCAGAGTCTCACGAGTACCAGCCGGCGTCCCTCGGTGGTGAGCACCTCGACCGACGCCAGATCGCTCTTCTGGATCATCGACGAGCCGGCGAAGCTGGCGGCGCCGGCCTCGTACTGCGTCTCCCAGCCGCCCGCGATGTCCTTGCGGCCCTTCTTGTCCGTCGCGACCAGATGGCAGTGAGAGCCCGGCGGCGCGCCGCTCAGCCGTACGTTGAAGGCGGTCCCCCACAGCTTGGGCTGCATGTCGATCTGGGCGCGGACGCCCGTGGCCGGATCCTTGGTGCTCACGGTCGTGATCGGGCCGGTGGCCGGGGCGGTGGTCGCGGCCGGCGGGCGGGGGGAACGTTCGGCGACGTCACCGCCGCCGTCGCTCCCCATCATCGCCCGGACGCCGACGCCCAGCACGACGACCAGTGCCGCGGCGGCGGCGATCCACAGGGCGCGTTCGCGACGGCGCCGCGCGCGGCTCTCGTCCGCGGCCTTGCTCAGGACCGACTCCAGGAGCTCCGCGGGTGGCGGGGCGAGCTGCTCGATCTGCTCCTCGGTGACGCGCCCGAGCATGGCGGGCAGGCCGGCCAGCGACGCGAGTTCGTCCCGGCAGCGCCGGCAGACGGCCAGGTGCGCGTCCACTTCGGAGCGTTCCGCGGGCTCGATGGCGCCGAGGACGTACACACCGAGCGACAGCCGCAGCCGCGAGCATTCGGTGCTCGATGTCATGGCGCCAACCCCCGTTCTTCCAGTGCGAGTTTGAGCGCGCGCAGCGCGTAGTAGGACCGCGACTTGACCGTGCCGGGCGGTACGCCGAGCGTCGCCGCGGCCTCGGCGACCGACCGTCCCCGGTAGTAGGTCTCGATGAGCACCGCCCGGTGCTCGGGGCTCAGGGTGGCGAGCGCCTCGGCGAACGTCCACGACTCCAGCGCGCGGCTGATCTCATCGGTGGCCGGAACGGCGGCGAGCCCGGCCTCACCGGTCTCGGGCGGACGCGACCGGCGCGCCCGGTGGGCGTCGACGACGAGGTTCTTGGCCACCGTGAACAGCCACGGCCGGATCGGACGGCCGTCCAGCGCCTCCGGATGTCGCCAGGCACGCAGCAACGTCTCCTGGACCACGTCCTCCGCCTGATGCCGGTCACCCTCGGTCAGGCGCAGGACGTAACCCAGGAGCGGCCCCCCGTGTTCGGCGTACAGGGCGCGGAGAAGGCCCTCGTTCGCAGTCGGTCCCACACTTCAGACACGTACCGAAACGGCCGTAGGTTCACCGTAAGGCGCGCGGTTTCGGACCGGTCTGAACGGGCCGGCGCCCGTCAGTGCTCGGCGAGGCTCTCGAGGTTGACGTGCTGTCCCGTGGTCGTGACGCGCAGTCCGTCCGGCTGGACCTGGACGTCGCTGATGGTGGTGTTCGCCGGGAGGCCCTTCACCGGCATGGTGAAGGTGAACGCCTGCTGGACCAGCGCGACGGGGATCGTGGCGCCACCGGCGTCGACCGTCTGCGGCAGCACGCGGATCTTGCGCCCGGAGGGCCGCACGGTGACGGTGGCGCTGAGCGTACGGCTCATGCCGAGGACGGTGACCGGGCCGCGCACCTGCAGCGCGCTGCCCTTGGCCGAGACCTTCATCCCGTGCGGCGCCTGCTTGTTGACGTCGTCGTACGAGACGGTCGCGATGGAGGTCGCCGTGTCGGCCACCATCTTGGAGGCGTCGCCGTGCAGAGCGTCGGACAGCGGCGCGTCGACGCCCTTCAGCGTGACCATGGTGTTGGTCAGGTGCACCCCGAGCTGGGTCACGTCGCCGACGTTGACGTCGATCTCGCCGTACCTGCCGTTCAACGCCTGGTTGAGGAACGGGAAGCCCTTGATCTTGACCTTGGGCTTGTGGTCGAGGCCGTACTGCGACGCGACCTCCTTGGCTATCTGATCCTGCGCCACCCACAGCCCGATGCGATCGGCGGCGATGACCACCCCGATCAGCAAGATCAGGAAGATCACCAGTACCTTGCGCATGTCTCTCCCGTCGCCGATTCGTGATCACATTACCGGCGCCCGTGCCCCGGCGAGTCACCTCCGGTGATGACGTTCGCGGGCACGGAATCGCTCCACCGGATTACCGGCATCACCGCCGGTGAAGCGGCCGGGTGACGCCTCGCGGCCCCCCTGATGGCGGCCGGTGCGTTCGCCGTCGCGACGCGATTCTTCCGCGAGTTGCGGGTCGGTCCGCCGGCCGCCGCTCCGGCCGGCGGATCGCCCGCGCCACCCGCACTTCCGCCCGTCCTGACGAGCCGGAGGGCGGGGCTATCCCCCGGCGAACGGGGGCAGGACCTCGACGGTGGCGCCGTCGGGCAGGTCGATGGAGGCCGGGTCGCGCGTGCCGGCCGGGTCGCCGTCGACGAGGAAGGAACTCCGGGCGAGCACCCGCTGGAACTCCTCGCCGCGGCCGGCCGCCGCCGTCGTCAGCGCCTCCCCCAGAGTCACCGCGTCGTACGGCTCCTCCTCGACGCCCGCCGCCGCCCGGGCGGCGGCCCAGTATCTGATCAGGCCCTTCGCCATCGGTCCCCCTCTTTTCGTGGTCTACACCACTCGGTAGTGAGCTGCCGACCGTCATTGGATATCCTCCCGTAGTAGGGATCCGGGCAGCGCTGCCCTCGGATCCTCGACGTCTTTCTGGGGGCCGCCAAGCGAGGAGGCCGTATTGAGCACTCTGCTTCTGCTGACCAACGTGCTCGAGCCATCCGACGAAGTACTGCCGGCGCTCGGGTTGCTACTGCACTCGGTCCGCGTGGCTCCTGCCGAGGGGGTGGCGTTGATGGACGCGCCCCCGTCCGACGTGGTGATCGTTGACGCTCGCCGCGATCTCGCCCAGGCCAAGAGCCTGTGCCGGCTGCTGCGCACGACCGGACTGGACGTACCACTGCTCGCCGTGGTGACCGAGGGCGGTCTCGCGGCGCTCACTCCCGAGTGGGGTCTGGACGACGTGCTGCTCCAGACGGCGGGCCCGGCCGAGGTCGAGGCCCGGCTGCGGCTGGCCGTGGGACGCTCCACCGCCGCCGAGCCGGACGACGTGCCCGGCGAGATCCGCAGCGGCGAGCTGACCATCGACGAGGCCACCTACAGCGCCCGGCTGCGCGGGCGCGTCCTCGACCTGACGTTCAAGGAGTTCGAGCTGCTGAAGTACCTCGCGCAGCATCCGGGCCGGGTCTTCACGCGCGCCCAGCTGCTCCAGGAGGTCTGGGGCTATGACTACTTCGGCGGCACCCGCACCGTCGACGTGCACGTGCGACGACTGAGAGCGAAGCTCGGCCCGGAGTACGAATCGCTCATTGGAACGGTCCGTAACGTCGGTTACCGTTTCGTCCCCGACCACCGCGCCGAGGAGGCGCCGGCACACCACTGAGTCGCCTCAGACCTCCCGCAGGCACAACACGTACTTCGGATCGGTGAACCAGACCGCGTACGTGTAGTCGGTCTTGTCGCACCGCTTGATGTTCGTCGTGCCGTCGATGCGGTTGAGGATCTTGTAGTGGCCCTTGGCACACGTCGAGATGTACAGGCGCGGCCTGCTCGCGGTCCCGGTGTTCTTCACGCACTGCCCCGGCTGCGGATCGAACACCGTCGCCGCCGTGGACGGCTCGTCGGACGGTGAGTCCGGCACGTCGGACGGGCTGTCCGCGGGGGTGTCGGAGGGGACCGGCGGCGGACTGTAGGCCGGCGGGTCGTAGGCCGACGGCGTCAGGGTGCCCGGCCGGCCGCCCGAGGGCAGGGCCGCCTTCGGTTTCTTCGGATCGTCGGCCCCGTACAGGAACGCCAAACCGAGTACACCGCCGATGAGCAGCACGAACGCGACGATGACGACGACGATCACCAGGGCCGCGCCGTTCTTCGGCTTGGGCGGACCGGGCGGCGGTCCCCATCCAGGCGATCCGGGTGGACCAGAGGAGCCGAGCGGGCCGCCCGGGGGACCGAAACCCGAGCCCGAGGACCCGCCGTACGGCGGCTGCGGGGGTTGCACAGAGACCCACTCCCCAGAGGGCGCGCGTTGGTTTCCGGATCGATCGTAGCGACTGAAGATCCCTACGATCGGCGGTAAGACGCTCGACCCAACAGATCGGTTCCTCTGACCGCGAGGGCCCCTGTTCGCCGCGTTACCGCGGCCCGTAACCGCCCTGCCACGGCGGCGGCCACTCCTGGCCGGGCGGCGGCGCGTACCCCTGCGGCGGCCCCGGTGGAGGCGGCGGCCCCTGCCACCCTTGCGGACCGTACGGCGGAGGCGGGCCGGGCGGATAGGGGCCAGGCGAAGGCGTGTCGTTCCTCTTCCGCGCGGCCAGCACCACGATCAGGAACACACCGACGATCAGGGCCAGCGGGATCAGGATGACATAGAGCTCAAGGAGGGGCATTCCGTCGCTTCCTCAGTGGTGCTGGTACGGACCGTGGGGGAAACCGCGCCGCGAGGAGTCGTCCGGCGCGGACTCCCCCTGGCGCCCGTACGGGTCGCGCTCGTACGAACGGCGGTACGGATCCGGCCGTTCGGACCGGCCGTAGGACTCCGGCGGAGGGGACGGGTACGCCGGTCGCGCGGGCGGCAGGGCCAGTGGGCTTTCCCCCGGCGGTAGCGCCGGCTGCCGGCCGTACGACTGAGGCTGAGGCTGAGGCTGTGGAGCCGGCAGCGGAGCGCGCCACTGCTCGGCGGGCGCGGGACTCTGGGCGGGCGGCGCCGGGGCCGGCGCGCGCGGCGGCTCGTAGTACCCCCACGGCTCCGCGTACGGCGTCGGCTCGTCGAAGTCGTCCTCGTACGGCGCGGCCGCGAGCGCGGCGGGCGTGACCCACCGGCGGCCCATCAGCGCCAGCACGATCACGAACAGCAACACGCCGACGGGCACGGCGAGGAGCCCCGCCATGATCGGCATTCCGGGATCGCCCACAACGACCGCCTTCCCCGCGCAGCCAGTGCGCCCAGATGCTATGGCACCGGCCACTCGCGCGGGAGGAGGCGCATACAGCCTGAAACCACATCGTGACAGGCGACCTCGGATCAGGCCTCGCGAAGCCGGATATGTAGGCTCCCGGCATGACCCTGGTCGTACGGAACGAACTGACGGACGACGAGGTGGCGGCGGTGCTCGCCCTCACCGAGGAGGTCGCCGGCGCCGACGGCGTGCGGCCGGTCGGCGAGAGCGCCCTGCTGCGCCTGCGGGACGGCGCCGGCGCCGTGCTCGCCTACGACGGTGACACGCTGGCCGGAGTGGCCGTCCTCGACGGCGACGCGGGCGAGCTCACGGTCCGGCCGGCGTTCCGGCGGCGCGGTCACGGCCGCGCGCTCGCCACCGCGCTGGCCGCCCAGGTGGAGACGCTGAACGTCTGGGCCCACGGTGAGCTGCCCGGCGCCGTCGCGCTCGCCGAGGCGCTCGGTTTCGAGCGGTTCCGTGCCCTCTGGAAGATGCAGCGTCCGTCCGGTGCGCCGCTGCCCGAGGCCGCTCCCCCGCCCGGCGTGCGCCTGCGCACGTTCACGCCCGGCCGGGACGAGGACGCCTGGGTCCGCGTCAACGCGCGCGCCTTCGCCCACCACCCGGAGCAGGGCCGGTGGACGCGCGCCGACCTCGAACGCCGTGAGCGCGAGCCGTGGTTCTCCGCGGAGGGCTTCTTCCTCGCCGAACGCGAGGACGACCAGGAACCCGGTGGGCTGCTCGGCTTCCACTGGACGAAGGTGCACGATGACGGCCCGATCGGCGAGGTGTACGTGGTCGGCGTCGACCCGTCCGCGCAGGGCCTCGGGCTGGGCCGCGTGCTGACGGTCACCGGCCTGCGGCATCTGGAGAGCAGGGGCCTGCCCGCCGTCATGCTCTACGTCGACGAGTCGAACACGGCGGCCACCGCCCTTTACCGAAAGCTCGGCTTCGAACTCCGCTCGACCGACGCGATGTACCGCAACACCCGGTCAACCGAGTAGTCACCGAAGCGTCACCAGCCCCGACACGCCCGAATGTGAGGCCGTTAACCGTACGGTCGCCTCACGTAACACCTACTTTTCCCAGACGTCACATCTGAGTTCATTCTCCGTTCACCTAGATCAGAGTGAGTGGACACCTCTTCTCCTTAGCGTCGGGCATCGATGGTGGTCCCAACCTGGATAAACGCCCGGAGGACCGCCCGACTACCTTTGAGGAGAAGTTTCGGTGAAGATCGGCACACGGCTGGCCGCCCTCGGCGGCGTGGCCCTTGCGGGTGCGCTCTCGCTGACCGCGTGCGGTACCGACGACAACGGCGGGGGCAACGCCGCCGCCAGCGGTGACTGCGTGAAGTCCACGGTCAACGCGGCCGGATCGAGCGCTCAGGCGAACGCCATGAGCGAGTGGATCAAGGGCTACCAGCAGAGCTGCCCCGGCTCCAACGTGAACTACAACCCCAGCGGTTCGGGGGCGGGTGTCCAGGCGTTCACCGGAGGCCAGGTCGCCTTCGCCGGTTCGGACTCGGCGCTCAAGCCCGAGGAGCACGGCCCCGCCGACGCCCGTTGCAAGAGCGGCAAGGCGCTCGACCTGCCCATGGTCGGCGGTCCCATCGCGCTCATCTACAACCTCAAGGGCGTTGACAACCTTCAGCTGTCGCCCAAGACGATCGCGAGCATCTTCGCCGGCAAGATCAAGACTTGGAACGACCCGGCGATCGCCAAGGACAACTCGGGCGCGAAGCTGCCGTCCACGCCGATCAAGCCGCTGCACCGGTCCGACGACTCGGGCACGACGGACAACCTCACCAAGTTCCTGCTCGCCACCGCGCCGGACGTGTGGAAGTTCCCGGGCGGCAAGACCTGGCCGTCCGCGGCCGGCGGCCAGGGCCTGAAGGGCTCCGACGGCGTCTCCACCGGCGTCAAGCAGGGTGACGGCACCATCGGCTACGCCGAGCTGTCCTACGCCACGAACGGCAAGCTGCAGACCGCCAAGGTCCAGAACGGCTCCGGCCAGTTCAGCGAGATCAGCTCCGACACCGCCTCCAAGGCGATCGCGGGCGCGCAGGTCTCCGGCCAGGGCAACGACCTGGCTCTGACGCTCGACTACAAGGCCAAGGACGGCTACCCGATCGTCCTGGTCACCTACGAGATCGTCTGCGAGAAGGGCCTCCCCGACGAGCAGGCGAAGTTCGTCAAGTCCTTCCTCAACTACACCTCCAGCCAGCAGGGTCAGTCGATCCTGAGCGGCCTCGGGTACGCGCCGATCCCCGACGCGATCCTGACCAAGGTCCAGGCGGCCGTGAAGGGCCTGTCCTGACCGAGACGGTCTCTGAGCCGGCGCGGATCGACCGCGCCGGCTCGGTGGCATACACAGCCCTCTTGAGAACGAGGAGTGCGAACGAGTGACCAGCGAGACCCTTGAGCAGGGTGCCACCGGCTCCCTGGGCGAACGGGGACGCAGACTCAGCACCGGCCGCCTGGGGGATCGCCTGTTCGGCATCTCTGCCCGCGGTTCCGGCATCCTGCTGCTCCTCATCATCGCGGCGATCGCGGTGTTCCTCATCGCGAAGGCCGTGCCGGCGCTGAAGGCGGACAAGGCCAACTTCCTGACCTCACAGGAGTGGAACCCGGACGCGGCCCAGCCGCGCTTCGGCGTCCTGCAGCTCGCCTGGGGCACGCTGCTGTCGTCCTTCATGGCGCTGATCCTCGCCACCCCGGTGGCGATCGGCATCGCGCTGTTCATCGCCTACTACTCGCCGCGCCGCCTGGCGTCCGGCCTGGGCTACGTCGTCGACCTGCTCGCCGCGGTGCCGAGTGTGGTGTACGGGCTGTGGGGCCTGCAGTTCTTCGTGCCGAAGATGGCGAGCGTCGCGAACTTCCTGCACGACCACCTCGGCTGGATCCCGCTCTTCGGCGGCGACAACGTGGGCGGGCAGTCCATCCTGACCGCCGCGATCGTGCTGGCGATCATGATCCTGCCGATCATCTCCTCGATCTCGCGTGAGGTGTTCCTGCAGGTGCCGCGCGCGAACATCGAGGCGGCTCTGGCACTGGGCGCGACCCGCTGGGAGGTCATCCGGATGGCCGTGTTGCCGTTCGGCCGCTCGGGCATGGTCAGCGCCGCGATGCTCGGCCTGGGCCGGGCGCTCGGCGAGACCATCGCGGTCGCGATGGTGCTGTCGACCGCGGGCGGGATCTCGCTGCGGATCCTCAAGCCGGGCGGCAACACCTTCGCCGCCAACATCGCGAACACCTTCGGCATGGCCGGGAACCTGGGCCGTGGCGCGCTCATCGCCTCCGGCCTCGTGCTGTTCGTGATCACCCTTCTCGTCAACATGCTCGCCCGGGCGATCGTGGCCCGCCGCAAGGAGTTCGTGTGAGCACTCTGAACCAGGCCTCGTTGCGCGGGGTCTCCGCCGGTCGCAAGGTCAAGGACCGGATCGTCCAGGTTCTCGTCTACGTCGCCTTCCTGCTCGCGGTCATTCCACTGCTGTCCGTGCTGTGGACGGTGGTGTCGAAGGGCGCCAAGCGGTTCGACCCGGATTTCTTCACCCACTCCCTGAACGGCATCGGCGCCAACGACGCCGGCGGCGGCGCGTACCACGCGATCATCGGGACCGTCGAGCAGGTGGCGCTGGCGAGTGTCATCGCCATCCCGATCGGGGTGCTGACCGCCGTCTACCTGGTGGAGTACGGCCGCGACAGCAGGCTCGCCAAGCTGGTCAGCTTCTTCGTGGACGTCATGACCGGTCTGCCCTCGATCGTGGCGGGCCTGTTCATCCTGGCGTTCTGGCTGCTGCTGCTCGGCTTCAGCTACTCCGGCTTCGCCGGCGCGATGGCGCTGTCGATCCTGATGATGCCGACGGTCGTCCGCGCCGCCGAGGAGATGCTCAAGCTGGTCCCGAACGACCTGCGCGAGGCCTCGTACGCGCTGGGCGTGCCCCGGTGGCGGACGATCTGCTTCGTCATCCTGCCGACGGCCTTCACCGGGATCATCACCGGCATCATGCTGGCCATCGCCCGCGTCATGGGCGAGACGGCTCCCCTGCTGCTGACGGTGTTCGTGACCTCGGCGATCAACAACAACCCGTTCCAGGGACCACAGATGGCGCTGCCGCTCTTCATCTTCGACCAGGCGCAGCGGCCGAACGACGTCGCGATCAACCGGGCATGGGCGGCCGCGCTCACCCTGATCGTGATCATCATGCTGCTCAACCTGGTGGCGCGCGTCATCGCCCGCCTGCGCAAGCCCGTTTCCCGATAGGAGTAGTGCCCCCATGGCCAAGCGGATCGAGATCTCCGGGCTGAACGCCTACTACGGCAAGACCCGGGCCATCGAGGACATCTCGATGACGATCGAACCCCGCTCCGTGACCGCGTTCATCGGCCCCTCCGGGTGCGGCAAGTCGACACTGCTGCGCACGCTGAACCGCATGCACGAGGTGATCCCCGGGGCGCGGGTCGAGGGCAAGGTGATGCTCGACGACCTCAACCTGTACGGCTCGGACGTGGACCCGGTCGCGGTCCGGCGCGCGGTCGGCATGGTCTTCCAGCGGCCGAACCCGTTCCCCACGATGTCGATCTTCGACAACGTCGCGGCCGGCCTGAAGCTGAACGGCGTCCGCGGCCGCAACCGGCTCGGCGAGATCGTGGAGAAGTCGCTGCGCGGCGCGAACCTGTGGAACGAGGTCAAGGACCGCCTGAACCGGCCCGGCGCGGGCCTGTCCGGCGGTCAGCAGCAGCGGCTCTGCATCGCACGGGCGATCGCGGTCGAGCCGCAGGTGCTGCTCATGGACGAGCCCTGCTCGGCGCTCGACCCGATCTCCACCCTCGCCGTCGAGGACCTGATCGCGTCGCTCAAGGACCAGTACACGATCGTCATCGTCACGCACAACATGCAGCAGGCCGCGCGGGTGAGCGACCGGACCGGGTTCTTCAACCTGGCCGGCCAGGGTCAGCCGGGCCGCCTGGTCGAGATCGACGACACGAACAAGATCTTCACGAACCCGGGCGAGAAGGCCACGGAGGACTACATCACCGGCCGCTTCGGGTGACGTTCGCGGGGACAGGAGTGTCCGGACGGAGCGGGGGCACCGTCCGGACACCGGCGTACGCGTCAGTGGAAGAGGCTGATGATCCCGTACGCGGCGGCCGCGACGATGCCGGCCGCCGGAATGGTCAGGACCCAGGCCACCACGATGTTGCCGGCGACGCCCCAGCGCACCGCCGAGAGCCGCTTCGTGGAGCCGACGCCCATGATGGCCGCGGTGATCGTGTGGGTCGTGGAGACCGGCGCCTGCCAGATGAACGCCGTGGCGTACAGGACGCTCGCCGCGGTGGCCTCGGCCGCGAACCCCTTCGGGGGATCGAGCTCGATGACCCGCCGGCCGAGCGTCCGCATGATCCGCCAGCCGCCGGCGTACGTGCCGAGGGACAGCACCGCCGCGCAGACCAGGATTACCCAGACCGGCACGTGGGAGTCGGCGGCGTCCTGGTAACCCGTGGTGACCATGGCGAGGACGATGATGCCCATGGTCTTCTGCGCGTCCTGGAGGCCGTGCCCGAGCGCCATCGCCGCCGCGCTCAGCGACTGGGCGATGCGGAAACGGCGGCCGACCCGGCCCGGGTAGGAGTTACGGAAGATCCACAGGAAGCCGGTCATCACCAGGTAGCCGAGGATCAGGCCGATCACCGGCGACAGGACCATCCACAGGACGACCTTCTTCAGCACGTCCATCCACAGGACGCTGCCGTGCGCCGCGAGCGCGGCGCCGATCAGCCCGCCGACCAGCCCGTGGGTGGACGAGGACGGCAGGCCGAAGTACCAGGTGATGAGGTTCCACACGATCGCGCCGATCAGCGCCGCGGCGACGATCGTGAGGCCGTGCAGGTCCTTCGGCGGATCGATGATGCCGCTGCCGACGGTCTTGGCCACGCCCGTGCCCAGGAACGCGCCGACGAGGTTCATCACGGCGGCCATCGCCAGCGCCGCGCGCGGGGTCAGCGCGCGGGTGGAGACCGAGGTGGCGATGGCGTTCGCCGCGTCGTGGAAGCCGTTGGTGTAGTTGAAGAACAACGCGATGGCGACCACGACGATGAGGGCGGTCAACTCCACTCTCGCGCGTCCTTCCCTGCGATGGCCGCGTCGGCCCGGCGCGCGGTCACGATTCCTTGACCGCGATGGACTCGACGGTGTTGGCCACCTTCTCGAATGCGTCGGCCGCCGCCTCGAGCTGGTCGACGACCTCCTTGAATTTCAGGACGGTCAGCGCGTCGTACTCGCCGCCGAACAGCTCGGCGAGAAGGCGGCGGTAGACCTGGTCGCCCTGGTTCTCGAGACGGTTGATCTCGATCCAGTACTCGCTGAGGTTCTTCATGCCGCGCAGGCGCGGCATCGCCTCGGCGGTGAGTTCGGCGGCGCGTTCGAGCACCTCGACCTGGTCGACGACCTCGCCGGGCAGCTCATCGATCTTGTAGAGCACCACGAGGTCGGCCGCCGCCTCCATGAAGTCCATGACGTCGTCGAGCGACGACGCGAGCCGGTAGATGTCCTCTCGGTCGAAGGGCGTGATGAAGCTCTCGTTGAGCCTGCGCATGATCGCGTGAGTGAATTCGTCGCCCGCGTGCTCGCAGGCGCGCATCTTCTCCGCGATCCCCTCACGGTTGCCGCCGTCGCTGATGAGCTCCACGAGCAACCTGGCGCCGGTGACCAGATTGTTCGCGGAGTCCGCGAACATGTCGTAGTAGCTGTCCTCACGCGGCGTGAGTCGGAATCGCACGTCCTTCTCCTGAAGTGCGGGAACAGTCCGGAGAGGATGCTACGGCTAACCAGCGGGAAAGCGAACCTTCGCCCCCACGCTACCGAGCATCGGCCCCTCCGGACGGACACGTTCATCCTGGTCCGGGGTGATCACTGATCGTGCCCGCCCTGCTTTACCCGAAATAGTGTCGAATCAAACGGTCTGTTGCCAGTTACCCCATAGGGGTATACCCTGCGCCTCATGCACGGCTACGCGAAGGACAAGGACGCCTACCTCACCCGGCTACGGCGGATCGAGGGTCAGGTGCGTGGTCTACAGCGCATGGTCGCCGAGGATGAGTACTGCATCGACGTGCTGACGCAGGTTTCGGCGGTGACCCGCGCGCTCCAGTCGGTCGCGCTCGGACTGCTCGAGGACCACCTCGGTCACTGCGTGGCTCAAGCCATCGACGAGGGCGGCCCCGAGGCGGACGCGAAGGTCAAAGAGGCCTCGGCCGCGATCGCCCGGCTCGTTCGTTCGTGAAAAACGTCACACTTCACACTGGTCGCCGTGGCCGCCTCCGCGCCCCCACGGAGGCATCCGGCCACGGCGGATCTCACGACTGGGCTGTGTGACCGATCCCGAGCACCATGTCGATCTCGTCGACCGTCAGCGGCCGCTCGGCCGAAGCGACGGCACTGAGCATCTCGGAGTAGAGCTCGATCTCATCAAGCGCGACCCGGTCGTGGACGCGCAGATCCACATTTGCTTGACGCACCGCGTCCACCTCCGCTCGTCCCCACCTGCCATCGAGGCTACGCGTCACCTGCGGATCGGGACATGACCCAAGAGGGCCATTCGGCGGCCATCTCCCGAGTGGTCCCCATGGTCTAGTCGCATGGTTCTCCTCCAAACCGGCCCCGGCGACCCGTACGGCGTGCTCCAGCCGCCCGTACCGACGATCTCGTGGACGGCCACGGTCAGAACACGCGGGACGTCAGACGCCTCCAGGAGGCCGCGGGTGAGGGGGCCGGCGCCGGTCGAGGTGCAACTCGTGCAGCAGCTGCCCGGCCTGCGCCTCCGGCAGGTCGCCCACGGTCAGCCGCGCCACCGCCGCCGGGTCGACCCGCGACCCCGCGAGCCGCGCCGCCTGACGGGCGACGATCTGGTCGAACAGGCGGCGCACGGTGTCGGCGAAGGCGAACTCCGGGTACCTCCGCATGCCCGCGAACCGGTCGATCAGCTCCACCCGCAGCTCTTCGTCGAGCATGTAGAGGTCGCGCTCGGCCAGCCGGGAGAACAGCTGCACGAGCTGCCGCTCGGTCGGCTCACCGAACTCCACGATCGCTCCGAACTCCGCCCGGAAACCGGGGTTGGCCCGCAGGAAGTCCTCCATCTCGCCCGGCGGGCTCGCGCAGATGACCATGAACCTGTCGCGCCGCTCCGCCATGAGACGCGACAGGTGCTCCACCGCGGCCGGCAGGTGGGCCAGCAGGTGGGCGTCCTCGATGAACAGCACGCCGCCCGTGGCCTGGTCCACCGACGCCACGACCTTGGCCGCCGTGTCGCCGCCGGCGAGGTCGCGCGCGCCGCGCACGACGAGCTGCCCGGTGTCCAGGAGGTTCAGCGCCGCGTAGATGCCTCCGATCAGCCCGGCGACGGTCGCCTTCCCGGTGCCCGGCCGGCCGAGGAAGACCAGATGACGGCCGGGGCCGCCGTGCCCGCGCACGCCCCGGCCGGCGGCCACGCGCGCCTCGGCGACCAGGCCGCCGACGGTCCGCTTGACCTCGTCCAGCCCGACCATCTCCTCCAGCCCGCGCAGGTAGCCGTCCACGTCGCGGGGCGGCCGGAGCGCCGGCTCGATCTCCTCCGCCACGCCGACGAAGTCGACCGGCACGAGGACCATCCGGTCGCGCGGGGCGCCGGCCCGGTCGATGTGCCGGGCGACCGCCCGGTCGAGGTACGCCTCGACGAGCCGGGCGCCGACGAGGTCGCCATGGCCGGTGAGCCGCGTCAGGTCCCCCCGTACGACGTCCAGCCCGGCCGCGGTGATCGTCACCCGCCGCTCGTCGGCCAGGACGTGCAGCAGGGCCATCCGGGCCTGGATGTTCGTCAGGTCGGGCAGCCGGAAGACCTGGAAGACGCGGGTCAGCTCGGCGGGCAGCCGCGCGTACGAGGCGGGGTCACAGGTGGCGATGAGCGCCGCCTTGTTCTCCCGCGCGCCGGTGACCGCGGCCACGACCCTCGCGGGGTCGGCGGCGTCCAGGACGGCCCGGTCCAACCGCTCGAACAGCAGCGGAGGCCCGGCCCCGCGCAGGATCGCGGTCACCGCCGTCACGTGGTCGCCCCGCAGCTCCGAGCCGTCGGCCGTACGAACCGAGCCGTCACCCACCCCGGCGCCGGCGAGCGAACGGGCGACGAGCCGGGTCAGCCGCCGCTGCCCGGTGTGCGGCTCGCCGACGATGAGGAGCGCCAGGCGCTGTCCAGGCTGCTGTCCGGGCTGCTGTCCGCGGCGGTGCAGCCCGTCGAACAGCTCGGTCGCGTCGTCCGCCCCGCACAGGAACCGGATGCCGAACCGCTCGGCCACCTTCGGCATCGGTGCGGGAGGCGGCGGCGGGGCGATCTGCTCGACGGGACGCTCGGGCATCGGCGCGCTGCCGAACAGGTCGGCCTCGGACATGATGCGGGTCCCGGGCCGTTCGGGCGGCTGGGGGTCCTGCTGCTCGATCATGCGGGTACGCGGCGGCCCGGGAGGCACGGGCGTGGGCGGCAGGACGATGGGGATGGACCCGGCGTCGGCCCGGGTACCGGTGATCCAGTCGAGGTAGGTGGCGTTCTTGGCCTGCTCGAGCGCGTCCAGGCTGGTCGCGTGGTTCACGTGCTCTTCGAGCGAGTCCATCATCGTGACGCCGAGGGCCCGGTCGTCGACGGTGTCGTCCTCGCCTTCGGCGTCCACGACGGTGGCGTCGTCGCCCAGGTACTGAAAGGCGATGGGATCCGCGATCGTCTGATTGTGGAACGCACCGCCCGCGAAGGGACCGGAACTCGCCGCGGGAGCGCCCTGGTCCCCACCGGCCTGAGCGGCGGGGACGCCCGCCTGCGCAGCAGCGGCTTCGGAGACGCCGGGCTGGGCAACGGAGGCGTCGTCGGAGGCAGACGACGCGATACGGGCGCCAGAAGGGGCATCGGAGGCGTCTTCGGCGGTGTCGTCGCCGGGGTCGGAGTCGTCGCTCGCCCGGTCGACGCCAACGGCACCGGCGGCAGGAGAGCCACTCTCGGTACGCGCCTCTTCCGGCGCGACGGCCGAGTCATCGGACGAGGGAGACCCGGTCTGCCCCGCTCGGTTTCCCGAGTCGGGGGCGGCGGTCGGCGAGTGGCCGCCGCCGATCCCCTCGGCGTGGGAAGACGTCCGGACCCTGGACGGCGAGCCCTCGTCTCCCCCACCGGCGCCTGCCTGCTCGGCGGCCACGGCCGAGCCACCGCCGGCGTCGGAATCCTCCACGCCGGCCTGGTCTCGCGGCGACTCCGCGGACACACCCTCGGCCATAGGCCGCCCGGCGATCGGCGCGCCAGGCCCCGTCGCACTTTCGCCCGTTCCGGCCTGTGCCGCAGGCGGTGTTCCGCCTACGCCGTCCTCTCCCGCCCCGGACTGTACGGCGGGCACCGACGTCCCGTCGGAACCACCGGCAGAAGCCCCGCCCTCGCCTGGGGACACGTCCGCCGCCGAAGGCGAGGTAAGGCCTCCCGAGTCCTCATCCCCTCCGACCTCCCCAGCCTGCGATCCCGAACCACCACTGTCGCCGCCCGACCACGCCACGGCAGAAGACGACGAACCACCGCCCACACCGCCATCTCCCCCGGCCACACCGGCCTGCGCCCCGGAACCGTCACCATCGCCGCCCGACCACGCTCGCGTGGCGGGCCGTCCCGATGCCTCAGCCTGGTGTTCACCCGTGTCCGGCCGCGCGGCGGACGAGGTCAGGCCGTTCGCGTCCCCTCCGCCGGAGGTCGCACCTCCCTGCGGTCCAGAGCCCTCACCGGCCGCGTTCGGCGCTCCGGCGAGTGGCTCCGACGCGCTTCCCTCATCCGCCTGCGTGGCAGACAGGGACGCCGGACCGCCGGCGCCCACGGCCTCCGACGCCGAACCGTCCACGCCCGCACCCGGCCCCGCCGGAGCCGAGGACACGCCCGACCCACCTACCGCAGCCCCACCCGTCCCCGCCTCCGAAGCGCGCGGGGACACCGGCGCACCGCCATCAGCACCCTCGATCTGCGCCCGCGAGGCACGCGGGGACCCCGAACCGTCCGCGCCCACGCCCGGCCCCGCCGGAGCCGAGGACACGCCCGACCCACCTACCGCAGCCCCACCCGTGCCCGCCTCCGACGCGGACGAGGAAGCAGACGCACCGCCGTCGGCGCCTTCCGCGTTCAGTTCGGACGTGGAGGCGGCCGTGTGCCCGCCGGGCCGTGCCTGGGGGGCAGGTGGTGGGCCTCCCGTCGCGTCTTCGGTCGACGGCCAGGCCTGCGCCGCGTGGGGTGGAGTCAGGCCGCCCGCTGGTGGCGGCTCCTCGCTGGGCTCGGTCGATGAGGTGGAAGCGGCCGGATCAGGGGACCGGGCTTCCGTACCGGACGCACCGGCGTGTTCATCGCCTGTTCCCGGCCATGCCTGAGTGGCGGGCGGCGGCGCGGGTGTGTCCGCGCCGGTTCCCTGGGCGGCCGCCGGACCCGAACCGGAATCATCCGAAACCGGCTCCACCAGCGTCGCCGGCGGGACCGTCCCGGCCTCTCTCGACTCCGAACCGGAGCCGTGCCCGACCTCCCCCGCCGGAGCCGTCTCTCCCCGACCGGCAGGACCGAGACCCACGCCCGAACCGGGATCGGTGCCCACGTCCGCCTGTGTCGTCGGAGGCGACCCCACACCGCCAAAACCCTGACCTGCGCCCGAACCCGGGTCAGCACCCGGCCACGCCTGGGTGGCCGGGGGCGAACCCGCCTTCCCCGCGCCGCCGGAACCCTGGCCCGAACCCGGATCCGTACCCGGCCATGCCTGCGTCGCCGGAGGCGAACCCACCTCACCCGCGCCGCCGGGACGGCGATCCGAACCGGGGTCCGCACCCGGCCACGCCTGCGTCGCCGGAGGCGAACCCACCTCACCCACGCCACCGGGACGGCGATCCGAACCGGGGTCCGTACCCGGCCATGCCTGCGTCGCCGGGGGCGAACCCGCCTTCCCCGCGCCGCCAGAAGCCCCGCCCGAACCCGGATCCGTACCCGGCCACGCCTGCGTCGCCGGAGGTGGGGATGGTTTCCCGGCGGGATCCGTGCCTGGCCAGGCCTGCGTTCGTGGAGGGAGCGGTTGGGCGCCGGGTCCGTACCGCTCAGGTGCGGCCGGGTGCGGGTCCGCGCCTTCGGTGGCGGACCATGCCTCGGTCGGCGGGGGGCTGGACGGTGTCTCGCCGCCGGCCGTTCCCGGTGGTGACGCCGGTGCAGGATCCGTGCCCGGCCAGGCCTCGGTCCGGGGTGGTGTGTTCGCGGGGAGACCCGACGCTCCCTGCCACGCCTCGGTGGCCGGCGGGCCGGACTTCGGGGTCTCGCGGCCGGGGTCGGCGGGCCATGGCTGGGCGGCGTCCCATGCCTCCGTGGCCGGCGGCGCCCCCGCCGCGCCCCCACCCGGCGCAGGGGGCGTCCAGGCCGGGGCCTGGCCCGGCGGGCCGGTCGGAGGCTGCTGGGCCAGGGGTACGCCCGGCGTCTGCGGTGACGCGCCCGGGTTCGAGGGGTACTGGTGGGCCAGCGGCGCGATGCCCGGCGTGTGGGAGACCGGCTCGGACGCGGTCGCCGACGTGGCGCGGCTCGGGCCGATGATCTCGGCCAGGATCGCCACCGAGGACGGGAAGCCGCGCGGTCGTGCCGGGATGCCTCCCCCGAGCCGGCACCACGCGAGGTCCGCGGCGTACATGGTGGCGAGGAGCGCCCCGCGTACGGCCGGTTCGGCGGCCTCGATGCCGTCGCGCAGCGACCGGGGCAGCCGGTCGCCCTCGGGCCAGAACGGGCGGAGCGGATGGTCCCGCTGGATCAGCATCGCCCGCATCGCATCGCTGACCTGCGGGTCGAGCCAGCCGATCACCTGGCCGGAGACGTCCTGACGCACGACCGCGAGGTCGGCGGCGAGCAGGGCGGCGGCGATCAGCCGGGGTTCGACGTAGCCGCGCGAGCCCGGGTCGCCGGCGATCGGGGTGACCGCGAGCGCGAGGTCGTAGTAGCTGTTGCGGAAGTGTTCGCCGGTCGACGCCTCGACGCGCAGGGCGGGGGCCAGGGCCGGCGGGCAGCGGGTGAGCCACTGCTGGACGACGGCCTGGTCACCGTACGACAGGGCGCCGTAGTCGACCGTGGGGTTCTGCAGGGTCACGCCGAGCATCGCGATGAGGGCGTCGGCGCGCGCCTGGAACCGTGAGTCCTCGCGCAGCGCGCCCGCCATCGCCCACATCGTGCGGAGGATGACCACGGCCGCGTCGACGCGACCCGAGCGCAGCCGCTCGGTGTAGAGGCCGACCAGCGCCTCCAGCGGCGGCGGGGTCAGCCAGCGTGGGCCGTCGATGTCCGGCAGCGGCCGCGTGCGGTGGGACGACCACAGGCTGAGCAGTTGCGCGTCGATGCGCGCGTCGAACACCGGTGCGGTGGCGCACCACAGCATGACGCCCCAGGTGACGGCGACCGTGCTTGGGACGCCGGAGGAGAACAGCCCCCACCAGTGCGGGTAGTCGTGCGTCGGGAGGGCGGCGGCCGACTCGACGATGGCGCGTACGCGGGAGGTGACCTCGGGCCGGATGCCGGCGTCAACGAAGGCCAGCGCGGGCGGTGGCGCGTACGCGAGGTCGGGGCCGGTCGGGACGACGTGCGGGGGGACCGGGGGCACGGGCATGCCCTGCTGGAGCGGGCGCGCGGACCTGCGGGTCATCGCCAGCTGCGGCGGCGGGCAGAGGTGCCACTGGGCGTCGGCGGGGGTCAGGCGGTACCAGCGGCCCCAGGCGCCGAAGATCCACCACGAACCGTCGGGGAGGGCGAGCATGCGGCCGGCGATGAGGTGCTGGCGCTGCTGCGGCGGCGTGCCGGACCACCATCCGGAGGACACCATGGCACGGGTGTCCCGCTCGGCCACCGCGAAGGGATCCTGTGCGGCGGACGAGGGAACATCCCCATATGCCTGCCCCCAGACCATCACGCAATGGTAAACGGACCACCAGCGTGAAGGCGATCACGAGCAAAACTCAGATCCAGCGCGCCTCGCGGTGGAGCCGGGCCTTCTCGACGTACGCGCCGGGCGTGTAGGCGAGCACGGCACGGTCGTCGTCGGTCAGCTCCCGTACGACCTTGCCTGGTACGCCGGCGACGAGGACCCCGGCGGGGATGGTCTTTCCGGGGGGTACGACCGCGCCCGCGGCGACCAGCGAGCCGGCGCCGATCCGCGCGCCGCCGAGCACGATCGCGCCGATTCCGATGAGCGACCCGGTCTCGATGTGCGCGCCGTGCACCATCGCCTTGTGCCCGAGGCTCACCCGGTCTTCGAGCACCGCGGGCTCGCCGGGGTCGGCGTGCAGGCAGGACAGGTCCTGGATGTTGCACTCCTCGCCGACGACGATCTCCTCGTCCTCGCCGCGCAGCACCGAGCCGTACCAGACGTTGGCGCGCGCCCCGAGCGTCACGCGGCCGACGACGGCCGCGCCGGGCGCGACCCACGCCTCCGGGTGGATCTTCGGTTCGTGTTCGCCGAGCGCACCAAGGAAGAAGTCAGCCACGATCGACGAGTCTAGAAGCGACCGGGGAAGGCCCGGCGGTCCACCCCCGGCGGCGGACGGCGCAGCGGTTCGACCGAAACATTGCCTGCGGATGGACGAGTTCTTCCACCTGAAACGGTCATTTGGCGATATAAATCGTCTGCAAACTCCCGCCGCGCGACAACGGAGTGTCACCGATTCTTACCAGACGCCGCGTTCCCCTTGCGCGAAGGGATAGAAGCGTCGAGAGTCGTCCGAGACCTACCTTCAACCCCTTGGGCCTATGAGCAACGAAGCCGAGATCCTGCCAAACCTCCTCCGGGAGGAGTCGTTCGAGATCGTCATGCGCGGCTACAACCGCCGCCAGGTCGACGAATACATCGCCCGCACTCGTAACCAGATCCGCGAGCTCGAAGCACGGCTGTCCCGGGCCCTCGACGAGGTCGAGCGCACCCGCCGCGAGATGGCCGAGGTCCGCGAGAGCCGCCGGCCCACCGGTGACGACCTCAGCGAACGCCTGCGCCAGATCATCAACCTGGCGGAGGAAGAGGCTCAGTCGAAGCTGGGTGACGCCGACCAGAAGGTCAACCAGATCCGCCAGGACGCCGAGAGAGAGGCCAAGCGCGTCGTCGACGAGGCCCAGGGCAAGTCCGAGCGGACCATCGCCCAGGCGCAGGACAACGCCAACCACATGATGACGGCGGCCAAGCAGGAGGCCGAGCGGATCCGGTCGAGCGCCAAGCAGGAGGCCGACAAGCTGCTCCTCGACACCCGCAACGAGGCCGAGCGCACCCTGACGAGCGCCGAGCGCCGCTCGTCGGCCATCAACGAGGACGCCACGGAGCGGCTGACCCAGCTGACCCGGCACCACTCGCAGGCGCTGGGACGGCTCAGCGAGATCAGTGAGACCCTCTCGGTGCTGCTGCGCGCGGAGGAGAACGCCGGCCCGCTGGAGAAGATGGTCGAGGAGATCGCGCAGGCTCCCCGCCGCGACCGGCAGGAGCGCCCGGACCAGCAGCCCGACGCCCCCCGCACCCAGGCTCAGGCCCAGGCACAGGCACAGGGACAGGGACAGCACCCCCAGGCTCCGCAGCCGTCGTTCCCGCCGCCTGCACCGCCGCAGGCGCAGGCACACGGCCAGCCGCAGGGCGCGCACGCGATGCCGCAGGCTCCCCCGCCGGAGCCGCCGCACGTGCTCCCGATGCCGCCGGCCGGCGAGCCGGCCGAGTGAACGACCCCGACATCACCCCGGTGGCCGCCCGGCCGCCGGGGTGATCGCTTGTTCGGCGTTCGCGCCCCGGGCGCACTAGAGTCTTGGTTCCGTGGGAGCTGAACGACGTCGCCGCCCGGGCGCGGGCACGGTGCGCCCGATCCGCTACATGGGCGATCCCGTGCTACGCGCCGAGTGTGACAAGGTCACGACGTTCGACGCCGACCTGAAGCGGCTGATCGACGACATGTTCGCCTCGATGTACGCCGCCGACGGCGCCGGTCTCGCGGCGAACCAGATCGGGGTGTCGCTCCAGGTCTTCGTCTACGACTGCGCCGACGACACCGGACGGCGGCACGTCGGGCACGTGGTCAACCCCACGCTCGTCACCGCCGACGGCGACCTGCTCGACGAGGATGAGGGCTGCCTGTCGCTGCCCGGCCTGCGGTTCGCCACCCCGCGGCACGCGCACGCCGTGGTCGAGGGCGTGGACCTGACGGGCGAGCCGCTGCGGATCGAGGGCACCGGCTACTTCGCACGCTGCCTCCAGCACGAGTCCGGCCACCTCAAGGGCCAGCTGTACGTCGACACGCTCAAGGGCGCCACCCGCAAGGAGGCGCTGCGCGCCGTACGCCAGGCCACCTGGAACTCTTGAGACTCAGTCGTCGAAGCGGCCCGAGCGGCCGCGTTTGAGGTCGCCTCGGCGGCGTTTGTTCTCCAGGCGGCGGGCCTGTACCCGACGACTCGGTTTGGTCGGGCGGCGGGTCTTCGGCGGCGGGGCGGTCGCCTCGGTGAGCAGCGCCGCCAGCCGCAGCTTGGCCGCCTCGCGGTTGCGCAGCTGCGAGCGGTGCTCCTCCGCGCGGACCGTGAGCACTCCGCCCACCAGCCGGCCGCGGAGGCGGTCCAGCGCTCGTTCCTTGTACGTCGGCGGCAGCGCGTCCGAGCCGGCCACGTTGAAGGACAGCTCGACGGCGGTGTCGCTCGTGTTGACGTGCTGCCCGCCCGGCCCCGACGAACGCGAGAAACGCCAGCTCAACTCGGAGTCGGGGATCACCACCGAGCCGCGCACACGTACTGGACCGGACATAGCGTCGATTATCCCCAGTCCGCGACCCGGATGTCGTCTGGTTTTACCGTCCCTGCACGCTCTGGCGACTCAAGCAAGTGGTTACTTACAATGAGGCCATGGACCCCGACGACGCCGGTCTCTTCCACGACGACGACCTGATCCGCGTGATCGGCCGTGAGGGGTTCCTCATCGCGGCCGGCGGCGCGGCCTCCCTGCTCCAGACCGCCCATCCGAAGATCGCCCAGGGCGTCTTCGACCACAGCTACACCGCCGAGGACCCACTCGGCCGCCTGCGCGGCACCATGCAGTGGGTGTACGCGGTCGGCTTCGGCACCCGTACCGAGGCCGAGCGGCTCAGCCGGATCGTGCGGAGCATGCACGACCGGGTCACCGGCCCCGGCTACACGGCCGGCGACCCGGAGCTTCAGGTGTGGGTGGCCGCGACGCTGTTCGCCACGGCCGTGCACGCGTACGAACTGCTCTTCCGCCGGCTCTCCGACGACGAGCGGGCGGCCTACTACGAGCAGACCAAGGTCTACGCGACCATCCTCGGCTGCCCGTACGCCATGATGCCGGCGACGTACCGGGACTTCCGGGAGTACTACGCCAAGACGCTCGCGTCCCTGGAGATCAGCGACGCCTCACGGGCCATCGCCCGGCAGGTGCTGCATCCGAGCCTGCGGGGCGGCGTGCTGAACGAGCCCGGCCTCGCCGCCATCCGCATCATCACCGTCGGGCTGATGCCCGAGCCGATCCGCCGCCAGTACGGCTGGCGCTGGGACCGGGCGCGGCGGGCCCGTTTCCGTCTCCTCATGGCCGCCCTGCGGCTCGCCTATCCACGCCTGCCGCTGCGCGTCCGCACCTTCCCGCGCGACTACTACCTG
This sequence comes from Actinoallomurus sp. CA-142502, assembly GCF_050936355.1. Taxonomy (NCBI): domain Bacteria; kingdom Bacillati; phylum Actinomycetota; class Actinomycetes; order Streptosporangiales; family Thermomonosporaceae; genus Actinoallomurus; species Actinoallomurus sp. CA-142502. Next base: position 1,930,502 of record NZ_JBNJMY010000001.1, on the reverse strand, counting down.
AGGGACCTGCGCCGGCGTATGTCGAAGAACGCCTGAGGGCGGCCCGGAAGGGACCGCCCTCAGGAAGTGAGAATTACTCGCCGGACCAGGACGGACGGCGCTTCTCCGCGAACGCGGCGGCGCCCTCCATCGCGTCCTTGGACCCGAACACCGGGTTGATGATCTCGCCCTGCTTCGCGAACTGCTCCGCGCCGTCCCAGTCGGGCGACTCGACGATGACGCGTTTGGTGGCCGCGAGGGCGAGTGGCGCGTTCTCAGCGATCCTGGCGGCCAGCTCGCGCGCCGCGGACAGGGCCTCGCCCGGCTCCGCGATCCGGTTGACCAGGCCGAGCTCGGCCAGGCGGGCCGCCGGATAGTGGTCGCCGCTCAGCGCGAGCTCCATGGCGGCGTGGTACGGGATCCGCCGCGGAAGGCGGAGCAGGCCGCCGGCGCCGGCGACGAGGCCGCGCTTGACCTCCGGGAGCCCGAACTTCGCCTCCGAGGACGCGACGATCAGGTCGCACGCCAGGGCCAGCTCGAACCCGCCCGCCAGGGCGTACCCCTCGACGGCGGCGATGATCGGTTTGGCCGGCGGGCGCTCGACGATGCCGCCGAAACCACGACCCTCGGCGAGCGGGCTGTCTCCGGCCAGGAAGCCTTTGAGGTCCATGCCGGCGCTGAACGTGCCGCCCGCGCCGGTCAGCACCAGAACGGACACGTCCTTGCGCGCGTCGAGCTCGTCGAGCGCGCCCGCGATGCCCTTGGCGACCGCGCCGTTGACGGCGTTCCTGGCCTCGGGGCGGTTGATCGTGATGACGGCGACGCCGTCGCCGACCTCGGTCAGAACTGCATCCGACATGGCGCGGACCTCACTTGGGCTGGAAGCGGATACCGCCGTCGAAGCGGATGGTCTCGGCGTTGACGTAGTCGTTCTCGACCAGCGAGCGCACCAGGTGCGCGAACTCCGACGCCTTGCCCATGCGCTTGGGGAACACCACCGGCGCGGCGAGCTTCTTCTTGAACTCCTCGGCCTGCTCGCCCTGCCCGTAGATCGGCGTGTCGATGATGCCCGGGCAGATGGTGTTCACGCGGACGCCGATGGCGGCGAGGTCGCGTGCGGCGGGCACGGTCATGCCGATGATGCCGCCCTTGGAGGCGGAGTAGGCGACCTGCCCGGTCTGGCCCTCGAGACCGGCGACGGACGCGGTGTTGATGACCACGCCACGAGTGTTGAACTCGTCGAGCGGCTCGGTCTTGGCGATCGCCGCGGCGCCGAGGCGCATGCCGTTGAAGGTGCCGATGAGGTTCACCGCGATGACCTTCTGGTACGACGCGAGGTCGTGCGGCGAGCCGTCCCGGCCGACGGTCCGCGACGCCCACCCGATGCCGGCGCTGTTCACCACGACGCGCAGCGGCGCACCGGTGGCGACGGCGGCGTCGACGGCGGCCTGCACCTGGGCCTCGTCGGAGACGTCCACCTTGACGAACACTCCGCCGATCTCGTCGGCGATGGCCTTGCCGCGGTCCTCGTTGAGGTCGGCGATGACTACCTTCGCGCCATGTTCGGCCAGGTCGCGGGCGGTGGCCTCACCCAGCCCGCTCGCGCCGCCGGTGACGATGGCTGCAGCTCCGTTGACATCCATGAGCAGGAGGTTACCGGAGCCGACCGAACCGTATTCTGGTGACGTCGGTCACTTGGTTCAGCCGCCGAGGACGCGCACGTCCGGGGCGTGGCCGTTCCAGGTCGCGAACAGGCTGGAGGCCCGGAATCCCTTGGTGAAGTCGACCCGCAGCCAGCCGTCGCCGTGCCAGGTCCGCATCTCGTACCCGGGGTTCGGGGTGGCGGAGACGAGACGCGCCGTCGTCGCCGTCACCGACAGCACGACCTTGCCCCCGTGGACGACATAGGTACGGTCGCGCGGCGTCGGTGAGGCGCTCGGCGACGGCGTCGCGACGGTGGAGGAGTCGGCGGGCGGCGCGGCGCTCGCCGACGGCGGCGGACGCACCGGGGGCTGCTCGCCGACGAGGGGCCGGGCCGCCGGCGGTTCACCGAAGACCGCGTTGTGCAGCACCGGGCGGGCACCGAACCAGACGAGCAGCATGGCGAGCGTGGTCGCCCCGACCCAGACGGTCACATAGGTCATCACACGCCGCACGGGTGCCATGATGCCCCTTAGGCTACGGAATATGGCGAATGTACTAGTCGTCGAGGACGACCAGTTCGTACGCTCTGCACTCATTCGTGAGCTCACCGAGCGCTCCCACACCGTCCGCAGCGCGAGCACGGCACTCGACGCCCTGCGCGAGGTGTCGCAGGACGCGCCCGACGTCGTGGTCCTCGACCTGGGATTACCGGATCTGGACGGGGCCGAGGCGCTGAAGATGCTGCGCGCGGTCTCCGACGTCCCCGTGGTCGTGGCGACCGCCCGCGACGACGAGACCGAGATCGTACGGCTGCTCAACGCGGGCGCCGACGACTATCTCGTCAAGCCCTTCTCCCCCGAACACCTGATCGCCCGGCTGTCCGCCGTCCTGCGCCGTGCCCGTGGCCGGTCCGCTCCCCCGCGTACCTGCCAGGTGGGCGGGCTGCGCATCGACCTCGAGGCGCGCGAGGCGTTCCTGGACGGCGCGCCGCTCGACCTGACCCGCCGCGAGTTCGACCTGCTCGCGCACCTGGCGTTCCGCGCCGGTCAGGTGGTGCCCCGGCGTGAGCTGCTCACCGAGGTCTGGCGCCAGTCGTACGGCGACGACCAGACGATCGACGTCCACCTGTCGTGGCTGCGCCGCAAGCTCGGCGAGACCGCGTCCCAGCCCCGCTACCTGCACACCGTCCGTGGTGTCGGCGTGAAGCTGCTGCCGCCCGGATGAGCCCGTGACGAGTATCGGATGAGACGGTCACTCGCGCTGGTTTCGGCCGCCGTCACGTCGATGGTCGCGCTCGCCTTCCTCGTACCGCTCGGGCTCATGGTGCGGGAGATCGCCCGCGACCGCGCGCTCGCCGACGCCGAACGGCAGGCGGGCTCGCTCGCCCCCGCGCTGGCCATCTCCACGGACCGTGCCGCGGTCGAACGCGCGGTCGCGAGCATCCAGGCCGGAGAGGCCGGCCGGGTGGCCGTGCACCTGCCCGGCCGCCCCACCATCGGCACCACGCACGCGCACCTGGTGGACCTGCAGACCGCCATGGCGCGGGGGCGGTCGTTCTCGGCGCGCGCGGCCGGCGGGTACGTGCTGCTCCAGCCGGTCGCCCTGGACCACGGCCGTACGACGGTGGTCGAGGTGTACCTGCCGAAGGAGGACCTGACACGCGGGGTGCGATCGGCCTGGATCGTGCTCAGCGGCGTGGCGGCCGCGCTCGTCGTCGGGTCCGTCGTGGTCGCCGACCGCCTGGCCGCCCGCGTCGTCGGCTCGGCGCGCATCCTCGCCAAGGCGGCCACCATCCTCGGCGGCGGAGACCTGCGGACCCGGATCGACCCGCAGGGGCCACCCGAGCTGCGTGAGGCGGGCCGCGCCTTCAACACCATGGCCGACCGGGTCGAGGCGCTGCTCGCCGCCGAACGCGAGCTGGTCGCCGACCTGTCCCACCGGCTGCGCACCCCGCTCACCGCGATGCGCCTGAACGCCGCCGCCCTCGGCGACGAGCCGGCGGCCGAGCAGACCCGCCTCGCGGTGCAGCGCCTGGAGGAGGAGGTGGACCGGATCATCGGCGCGGCGCGTAGGCCGAAGCAGCAGCGCGCGCTGTGCGACGCCGCCGAGGTCCTGCGCGACCGGATGGCCTTCTGGTCGGCCCTGGCCGAGGACCAGAACCGCGACTGCGACCTGGTCGGCGCCGAGCACCCGGTCCCGGTCCCGGTCGCCCGGACCGAGCTCAGCGCCGTGCTGGACTCCCTGCTCGGCAACGTGTTCCGCCACACGCCGCAGGGCACGGCGTTCGTGGTGACGCTGTATGAGGGCGTCGGCCGGGTCGCCATCCTCGTCGCCGACGCCGGCCCGGGGATCGACGACTCCGACACGGCCCTGCGCCGGGGCGCCAGCGGCGGCGGCTCCACCGGGCTCGGCCTCGACATCGCCCGCCGCATGGCCAACGCGGCGGGCGGTGACGTGCGCATCGACCGCTCGACACTCGGCGGCGCCCAGATCCAGGTCTGGCTCCCGGCGGCGGGCGCGCGACGGCGGTGAGCCCGATCTCTCGCTTAGGTCCTCCTTAAGGGACGCTTAAGCACGCGGGCGAAGGCCGCCGACGGCCCTAACGTGAAGACCGTTCACAAGGGCGTTCACATCCGGGGAGGTGCGTCGGCGATGAACTCCCCCCAGGGCAACGCTCACCCGCCAGAGCGTTCGCCGCGTCATCGCCGACGCACCTCACAGTGACCCCCTCCGGGCCGTACGCGATCCCTCGCCGGCTTCCGAGCCAACCCGGATACCGCCCCCGGGGCGGGCCGTGCGCTGACCCACGCACGGCCCGCCCCCTTTAACGCCCGCTCGTGAGGTCACGCGATGATCGCCGGGTCGGCGGTGCCGTAGAAGTCGAAGAACTCACGGGCGGCTTGGCAGGATCGGTGGCCGGCCAGCGCCATGGCGAGGCGGGTGAGATCCGATCGGACCCGTTCCGAGCGGAGGCCGCGGGAGAGCGTTAAGGCCTGCGTCGCGGTGTGGCATGCCTGCTCCACCTCTCCGGCGAGCAGGTGGGCGTGGGCGATCCGGATGAGGTAGATCGCGTGGTCGCGCGGGAAGTCCTCGGCGGAGTGTCCCTTGCGCAGTGCCGCGTCGAAGGAGTCCAGTGCCTCATGCGGTCGGCCGAGGCTGAGCGCCGAGGACGCCGCGAGCATCTCCAACTCGCTCTCGGTCATCCAGTAGAGCCACGCCGGGTCGTCGTCGTGCGGTCCGAGCGCGTACTGCCGGCGAGCCTCGTCGAGGTCGCGAAGGCACGCGGTGAGCCCGTGGGAGGTCCTGGAGTGGGCCCGGGCCCTGCGGCTGTAGAGCATCGCCCGTAGCCGAGGCGTGGCACGTCCCTCGCAACGGTCCAACGCGACGCTGACGAGCTTCACGGCGTCGTCGGCGTCGCCCTCCGAGTATGCCTGGATGGCCATGAACGCGAGTGCGTTGGCTCCGGCCATCGCGTCACCGGCCATGGCCGACGCGCGCAGCGCCGTCACGTAATAGGACTGGGCGGCCGAATGCAGGCCTGAGTCGAAAAACAACCACCCACAGATCCTGGCCGCTTCGCCGAGCGCCGAAAAAAGGCAGCGCCCCGTCGCGTCGTCGTAGGCGGCATCGCGGGCGATGGAACTGAGCACCTCGAAATTCGCCAACGCGATGCGCCGTGTCATCTCTCCACCGAGAACGTCGTCGAGGCGACCTATCCGGAAAAGCGGTTCGGCGAATGTGCCGATCATGTCCCGGGTGACACGCCCCCTTCCCGCCCGGATCACGCGGATGGGCTCCGACAGCGCGACGGACCATTCGCCGACGATCGCGTCGAGGGTGGAGCCGGCGGCCCACGGCGACTGTCGGCGGTCGGACGGCCGGGCCTGCGCCGGGCCGGGGAGCGAGCCGAGCGTGCCGTCCAGGTTCCACGGCGCCCGCAGCAGCGCCCGGTCGGCGGGAAAGGCCAGCAACAGCCAGGACGGCCAGCCCAGGTCGTACACGGCGTCCTCCGGGACACCGTGGAGATCGGCCATGGCGAGCTGGGCCGAAAGCTGAGGCGTGGAGGCACCGGACTCCCAGCGTATGACCTTCTCCCTCCGTATCGCCATCGCGCCGAATCCGAGGGCCTGGTGCCGGCGATTCACCTGGTTGAGGTATTCCACGGCGGACAATCCACCCAACGCGGCACGGAGCGCGGTCAGCGAGTGACGGTAGGTGGGATCGACCATGTCACAGGGCTCCCTTCAGCCACAACGATTCGACGACATCACATTATGTCACCACAAGCATCCCCACCGTAACGAGGCAACGCTACGCAACATCTGTCTTGTGGATTTTTATTTCGCGTCATGCTGACATGTTGTTCGTTGGCCGGATATTCGCACCGGTAGCGGAAAACGACACCGCCCACTTCTTTCACGTTTCGCGTGCGCCGGGAAAGGTAATCGACTGAATGAAAGAGTCACAACCCAGGACGGCGGACCGCTCCCACTTCACGCATTCGGCGCTGTTCCGCTGCGGCGTGGCGGCCGCGGAGAACCGGTGGGCGGTCCTTTCCATCTGGGGGTTTCTCGCCCTGGCCGCACTCGCGCTGTTGCCCTCGCTGCTGCACTCGCTCGGCTCGCCTCCGCTCAGCGTCCGCGGCGCCGAGTCCGCCCGTACGACCAAGGCGCTCCAGCGGGACATGCCGGTGCTGGGCACCGAGCAGTTACTGCTCGTCTTCCACTCCGACCGGCTGACGGCCGGCGAACCGATCTACCGGTCGACGGTGGACGGCACCCAGGAGACGCTGATGAGGCAGCCCGGTGTGATCATCACCAAGGCGTTCCCGGCCGCCGGCGGCGACGTCTCGGCTCCTCATCCGATCGGCCTGTTCGAGGTACGCGGGCTGTCCTACCGGGATCCCCACAACAGCTACGTGTTCGTCTCGACGTACGGCGACGACCGCGAGCGACTCGCCCGTTACCCGGCCCAGCGGGCGGCGGTGGAGCGGGCGGCCCGGCAGGCCTCGGGCGGCCGCGTCTCGGCCTTCCTGGTCGGTGAGACTCCGGCGAACGCCGATGTCAGGACGCTGGAGATCTCCTCCGTCCGCGTCGTCGAGGGCGTGGCCATCGTCCTGTCGTTCCTCGTGCTGTGGATCGGGCTGGGTGCCCTGGGCGCCGCCGCCCTGACTCTGGTGCTGTCCGCGGCGACGATCCTCACGGCCCTCGGCGTCATTCGTGTCCTGGACCAGGTGACGACGTTCGACGTCTTCGTGCTGACGGCGGTGTCGGTCGTCGGCCTGGGGATCGGCATCGACTACGCACTGCTCATCGTCAGCCGCTTCCGTGAGGAGGTCGCGGCCGCACCGGCGGCACGGCGTGGCGGTGCCGACTGCGCACGAGCGGCGGGCATCGCGGTCGCGACGGCAGGCCGCACCGTCGTGTACTCGGCGTTGATCGTGGCGGCCGCGGCGGCGAGCCTGTTCATCGTCAAGGTGTCGATCTTCGCCGAACTCGCGCTGGCGACCCTCATCGTGATCGTCGTGGCGCTGGCGGGCTCGGTCACCCTGCTGCCCGCCGCCCTGTCCGTCCGCCCCGGCCTGCTCGACGCCGGCACGCTGCCGTGGCGGCGCGGGCGGCCGTACGAGGCCACATTCTCCGACGACGGGCGCTGGGCCCGCTGGGCCGGACACCTCATGCGGCGCCCGTGGCCGTATCTGATCGTCATCACGGCGCTACTGCTGCTCTGCGCCGCCCCCGCGCTCCGGTTGAGACTGGGGGCCGACCTCCAGCGGAGCGCGCTCTCGCGGACCCCGACCGGCACCGGGATCGCCGTGCTGGAGGCGGACTCCTTCGCCGGGGCGGAGGGCACGCTCATCGTCGATGTCCGGCGTCCCCCGGGCGGGCCGGCCCCCGACGTGACCCGGCTGGCGGCCGCCCTCGAACGCGACCGGCAGGTCGATGCCGTCGCCGTGGGCGGTACCCGCTTCGCCTCGGTCCTGCTGGTCGTCCCCCGGGAGGCTCCCGACTCGCCGCGCACGGCGGCCCTCGTACGGCGCGTCCGCGGTGAGATCGCGCCGGCGAACGTGCCGCGCTCGTCTTCCGTGCTGGTCGGCGGCGTCAGCGCCCTGCTCGTCGACGCCCACGACGAGCTCGTGCGAAAACTGTGGTGGGTGCTGGCGTTGGTCCTGGTGTCGACGTTGCTGATCTTCGCCGCTCTGATGCGGAGCGTGCTGATCCCGCTGAAAGCGGTGATCATGAACCTGCTGACCTGCGGCAGCACGCTCGGCCTCCTCGTCGTGACATTCCAGTTCGGGATGGGTGAGCGTGTGCTGGGCTTCCACGGCGACGGGATCATCCAGGTCTATCTGCCTCTCCTGCTGTTCGCGATCGTGTTCGGGCTCTCGACCGACTACGAGGTCTTCCTGGTCCGCCGTATTCAGGAGATCCATCGCCGCACGGGGGACAACACGGCGTCGGTCGCCGCCGGCGTACAGCGCACCGCCCGGCCCATCTTCGTCGCCGCGGCCGTCCTGGTCGCCGTCTGCGTCGCACTGCTGCCGTCGCCCGTGGTGGAGCTCAAGGAGTTCGGCTTCGCGCTGCTGGTCGCCATCGTGATCGACGCGACGATCGTCCGTCTGGTCCTGGTCCCCGCGCTGATGCGCGTCCTCGGGCGCTGGAACTGGTGGTGGCCGCGTCCGCCGCGCACCGCGCGGCCGGACCGCCCGCCGGTTCCGCCCCGGACGGTGGCGGCCGCCTCCCCGGAATCCCGATCACTGACCGAAAGGTGATGAGATGGCAAGCCGCGAGGTCCACGCGACCCGGGACAGGCTCCCGACCGGCCCCGTCCCGCCGCTGGGCCCGGTCGAACGCGCCTTCCTCGCCTATGACGCCGCCCACCCCCGGGTCAATCTGGCGATCGGCGGCCTGGCGCTGTTCGACGGGCCTGCACCCGCGATCGACGAGGTCCGCCGGTGGTTCGGGGAACGGCTGCCCTCGCTCCCCCGCCTCGGCAACGCGCCGACACCGGCCGGTCGCCGCCGGAACGCCGGGCTGCCGCTCGCCCCGCACACCCTCACGGCTTTGATCGGCGAGCGGGTCGTGGCTCCCGAGCAGGGCCGGATCGGCCTGATCTCGGCGGTCGACGACCTGCTGCGGGAGGGCGTCCGCGACGGCGGCCCCCTGTGGCGGGCCTGGTTGCTGCGCGGCCACGCGGAGAACGAGTTCGCGCTGCTGTACCTCGGGCATCACGCGCTGCACGACGGCATGTCCATCCCTCACCGGGTCGCGGGAAGTCTCCTGAGCCCCGACCCGCCGGGCCCGCCGCAGGGCGAGCACCGCACGCCACGGCACGGGCCGGCGCGGGCGAGGCCGGGCCTCGGGGAGATGACACGTGGCGGGGTCAACCTCGTGCGCGGCTTCTGGCCTCCCGCCCGACCGGTGACAGGCGGCGACCTCACCGGTGACCGCAGGCTCACCTGGACGTTCACCGACCTGAGCCTCCTGCGGCACGTCGCACACGAACACCGCACCACCGTCAACACGGTGTTCCTCGCCGCGCTCACCACGGTCCTCCGGGAGTGGCCCGGCTCGCCCTGGCACAACCTCTCGAACCCGGACAGACGACCGTGGGCCCTGGTTCCGATGAGCACCCGGAGCCGGCCCGGCGGCGGAGCGGTGGGCAACCGGTTCATCCCCTTCCGTGTCGGATTGCCGTGCGACGAATCCTCACCCGCACGGCAGCTGGCGATCCTGCACGCCGCCACCGAGCGAGGCAAGGGCGACGGCCGTACGGCGGCGGAGAGCCGGCTCGGCGCGACCATGCCGCGATGGCTGGCCAGGCTGCTGGTCGAGGCGATCCAGAGTCCCCGGCACAGCCACCTGCTCGCCACGAACGTGCCCGGCCCGGACCGTGCGCTGGAGCTCGCCGGCAGACCCGTGACCGGGTTCGTTCCCGTGTCGTACCTGCCCGCCGGACAGCCTCTCGGCGTGGCGCTCACGACCTACCGGGAGCGGACGTGCGCCGCGTTCATCACCGACAGCGGCTGTCCCGACCCGGGGGACCTCGCCGACCGGTGGCTCCGCGCCGTACAGCGGCTTGTGCCGCCGGGGCGGCGCCCCCCATCACCCTCCACACAGCGATGAAAGGGGTCATGTTGACCCAGCCGCCACCGCCGACGCCCGGCACTCCGATCGTCGACGACCGCTCCTACACGCACGTCGTGGACCGGCTGTCCCGATCGTCGGTCCGCAAGAACTGGTCCCCCTACCGCGACATTCCCTGGGACGACCCGGAGTTCGACATCGATCCCGCCGACCCGCGGTGGCGGCTCCCCGACGCCGACCGGCTGAGCGCCACCCGCTGGTACCAGGGCCTGAGCCCGGCGGTACAGGCGCGGCTGGGCCTCTGGCGGGTGACCGCGATGATGCAGACCGGCGTGCAGTTCGAGAACATCCTCAAACGAGGCCTGCTCACCTTCGCACGGCGCCTGCCGGCCGGCTCTCCCGCGTTCCGATACGCGTACCACGAGGTCATCGAAGAGGCCAACCACGGCATGATGTTCCGGGAGTTCGCGACCCGCACGGGCCTGCCCGTCCCCGGCCTGCCGGCCGTCCGCGGAGTCCTCGCCGAGCTCGTGCCGCTCCTGCCGTGGCTGTCACCGGAGCTGTTCCTCATCTTCGCGCTGGCCGGTGAGGAGCCCATCGACCACGCTCAGCGCCGGGTGCTGCGGGAGGCCTCCCGCACGCACCCGCTCCAGGTGCGGATCATGAGAATCCACGTGGCGGAGGAGGCACGGCACCTGTCGTTCGCCCGGCATCACCTCCGGCACCGCGTTCCCCGGCTCGGCCGCCTTCACCGGACGCTCCTCGCGCTGGCGATGCCGGTGGTCGTCCGGATCGTCGCCGGGCTGGTCCTCGGCCCGCCGCGCTCGATGAACCGCGAGTTCGCCATCCCGCGCCGCGTCCGGGCCCAGGCCTACCGCGATCCGGCGTGGCGGGCGGAGTTCCGCGCGGCCGTGGCGGGCCCACGCCGCCTGGCCGTCGAGCTGGGACTGATGACGCCCGCCTGCACCCGGCTCTGGCGGCTGCTGGGCCTGAGCGACGCGGACCCGCGGAAGGAGGAGGCGCGATGACCGTCGTCGTCACCGGTGGCACCGGATTCACCGGCACGTACCTGCTGCGCTCGATGCTGTCACGTGATGTGGGCGACGTGGTCGTACTCAGCCGCGACGAACCCGGCAAGGCGCACGCCCGTCTCCTGTCCGCGCTCGAGGCTCTCGGCGCGCCGCCCCCCGTGTTGGACGCTGCGCGCCGGCGGGTCAGCACCGTCCAGGCGGACATCGGACGTCTCGGGCTGAACCTTCCCGACGACCGGTTCCACGCGCTGGCGGACTCGATGACCGAGCTCTGGCACTGCGCCGCCGACACGACCCTCCAGGCCGATCCGGCACGCCTGCGGCGGGCCAACCTCGACGGCACGCGGAACGTGCTCGCCCTGGCGGAGACCGCGGCACCCGGCACTCGTGTCCGTCACCTCAGCACCGCGTTCGTCGCCGGCCGCCGCCGGGAGGGCCTGATCCTGGAGGGCGACCTGGACGGCTCGGCGGGCTTCGAGAACGCGTACGAGCAGTCCAAGTACCACGCCGAGGTCGCGGTACGCGACTGGTCGTGCCGTACGGGCCGGCCCGTGCTCGTCCTGCGTCCCAGCCTCATGATCCCCGACGGTCCCGTCCCGGCGGGCGCACCGAGCCACCAGCTCGCTTCGCTGGTCAGCCTGCTGGTACGGATGCGCGCCGTACACCGGCGGCCGGGCGCGGCGCCGATGACGGTCCGGCTGCCGGGCCATCCCGACGCACGGCTCAACATGGTGCAGGTCGGCTACGCGGCCGAGGCGATGCTGGACGCGTCCGCGCGGATGGCCGCCCGGCCCGCCGAGAGCACCGTCACGACGCTGCACCTCGTGCATCCGCAGGACACTTCGGCCGAGCATCTGTGGCGGCTGGCGGCCGAACACGTTCCCGAGTTCCGCTTCACGCTCGGCCCTCCTCCGGCCGATCCGAACTTCTTCGAGCGCTTCGCGGCCAAGTACTTCCAGCCGTTCCTGCCGTTCGCCTGGCACCGGCGCTCCTATGACCGGTCCCGGCTGCTCTCCCTGCTTCCCGGCGGGCGCGAGCCGGGCCCGCCGAACCTCGACTTCCTGTTCGCCGATTTCCTCCCGACCCGGGTCGAACGGCGGCCGGTGGCCCCGGCAGAAAGGCTCTCTCCTCGTTGACGTCCGCCCCCGCCTGAAGGCGGGGGATTCCAACCCGAATCCCCCTACACAGAGGAGAGAACATGTTGAGGTTCGCGGTTCAAAGCCCCGCCCAACGGCTGGAGGGCTCCCCGCACGGGAGGTCGGTCGGGGTCGGTTGGTCGGGGCAGGCACGTCACCGTCCGTCCGACGGCGATGTTCTTGGCCGCGTTCACGTCCGCGTGATCGGTATGCCCGCAGGCGCGACAGCGAAAGACCGCTTGGCTCTCACGGTTGTCCGCTGCGCAATGCCCACAGGCATGACAGGTCTGAGACGTATACGCCGGATTGATCTTCTCCACCCGGTCGGCGGCTTTGTGCTCCAGACGCCTTGCCAGAAGCCCCCATCCGGCTGCGTGGATCGAACGGTTGAGTCCGGCTTTGGCGCGCACGTTCACACCCAGTGCGGCGATGGTGCCGCGTGCGGAGCGGACCATGTTGCCGATCTTCAAATCTTCGATGCGGATCAGGTCGAGGCGGCGGGCCAAATCGATGGAGGTCTTCTCCACCCAGTCCTTGCGCCGATCGGTTTCGCGGGCTTTCAACCGGGCGATCGCGGTCTTGATGCGTTTGTGCCGGTTCGACCCACGCGCGGCGCGCGCCAGCCGGCGGATCCGAACCTCACCGACCTTGCGAGACAGCCGCCGAACGTCCCAGTGAGCGCCACGGCGGCCGACGACCCGGAACCCCTCATGCACCCCCGCCTTACGCCACCTCGGACGCCGACGCGTGCCGGCGAAGAAATTCGCCACGGTCTGAGCGAAATCCCGCAACGCCTGCTGCCGCACCGTCTGCGAACCCGCCGCCAACCACCCGAACTCTCTCCTGGCCTCGGTCAGCTGACGGCACTGCTCGGCATACCCCGGCGCACTCACCCGCCCCGGCCGCCAGTGCAGGTGCTGCTCACACGCCAGATTCCACACATACCGGGCATGCGCGCAATGCTCCAGCAACGCCGCCTCCTGAGCGGACGTGGGCCGAAGCCGAAATCGCATGCCACGACGCTAACCACCACCACCGACATTCCAAGGAGGGAGCGGCGTGCCCACCCCGGCCTGCAGGCCAGGGCCTCCACGCCGCACAGCCGATGAACCCCGTCTACGACCTCGTCTCCGAGCGCCTCGTCTCGTACTTCGGCGTGCCTGCCGACCTCGTACGGCCGGAGGCGACCATGGAAGACCTCGAGATCGACTCCCTCGTGCTCGCCGAAATCGCCGTCATCCTGGAGGACGAGTGTGGTTTCCGCGTGGAGGACGCCGTCGCCGGCGCCACCGTCGACATGACACTCGGCGAGATCGCGGCTCGGCTGGACCGGGAGCGCCTCCGCGCCGAGTCCGGCAAGCCCGCCGAGTCCGGTGAGTCCGGCGAATGGCGGGCCGAAGCCGCGGAGCACGCCTCATGAACCGCGCCGAGATAGCGGTCACCGGGCTCGGCCTGGTCACACCCGCGGGAATCGGCGTGCCCGCGACGTGGGCGGGCCTCTGCGCCGGCCGGTCGACCGCCGCACGCGACGAGCGACTCGCCGGCCTCCCCGTGGACCTGTCGTGCCGCGTACCGGGATTCGATCCGGTCGCTCGGCTGGGACGGAGACTCATCTGGCGCATCGATCGGTTCACCCAGCTCGCCCTGGTCGCCGCCCGCGAGGCCGTGGCCGACGCGGGCCTCGATCCGACCGGTTGGGACGGCACACGTGTCGCCGTCGTCATCGGCTGCGGCGGAGGAGGGGACCACCTGACCGACGAGTACGAGAAGTTCCGCGCCCGTCGTATCCGGGCCATGTCGCCGCTGGCCATCCCCCGCACCGCCGCCAACATGGTGGCCGGCGAGATCGGCATGGACCTCCAGGCGCTGGGCCCCAACCTCGTCACCTCCACCGCCTGCGCGTCGGGTGCCACCGCCATCGGGGTGGCCCGCGACCTGCTGCGCGGCGGAGCGTGCGACGTGGCCATCGCCGGTGGCACGGAGTGCGCGTGCGTTCCGCTGGTGACGGCGATGTTCGCGCAGATGCGTGTGCTGTCCGATCGCCACGACGACCCGGCGACGGCCATCCGGCCCTTCGCCTCCGACCGGAACGGATTCGTCCTCTCCGAGGGAGCCGGGATCCTCATCCTCGAACGTGCCGCCGACGCGGCCGCTCGCGGCGCCGGCGCCCACGCCTACCTGGCCGGCTACGGCGCGACCGCCGACGGCTACCACCAGACCACGCCCGATCCGTCGGCGCAGGGGGTGACCAGAGCGATGCGCGAGGCTCTGCGCGACGCCGACATCGACCCGCGCGACGTGCACCACGTCAACGCCCACGGAACCGCGACGCCGCACAACGACCTGGCCGAGGCCCGCGCCCTGCACGCGGTGTTCCCCTCACCGCCGCCGGTCACCGCGACGAAGAGCATCATCGGGCACTCCATCGGCGGCGCCGGGGCGATCGAGGCGGCCTGCACCGTGCTCGCGCTGCGGCACCGGACGATTCCTCCCACCGCCAACCTCGACCGCCTCGACCCGGCCATCGACCTCGACGTCGTCACCGGGAGCCCCCGGCGACGGCCGATGGCGGCGGCGATGAGCAACTCTTTCGCCTTCGGCGGCCAGAACGCCGTCCTGGTCTTCCGCGCCGCCTGACGGCGGCCGCCCCTCCGTCCTCCACGCCGTACGTCCGAAAGGCCGGTGTCCTCCCTTGCCTGGAATCGTCGCGGGGAAGAGATTCCTCATCACCGGCGTCATCACCGACGCCTCGATCGCCTTCCACGTGGCCGCGCTCGCCCAGCGGGAGGGCGCGCGGGTCGTACTGACCGGCCACGGCCGGATCGGCCTGGTCGAACGGATCGCCAGACGGCTCCCCGAACCCGCGCCGGTGATCGAACTCGACGTCGCCGACACGCGGCATCTCGACTCGCTCACCGACCGGGTCGGCGAACATCTCGACGGCCCGCTCGACGGTCTCCTGCACTCGATCGCGTACGCCCCGCCGACCGCGCTCGGCGGCAACTTCCTCACCACGCCGTGGGAGGACGTGGCCACGACCCTGCGGGTGTCGGCCCACTCCCTGCACGCCCTCACCACGACGCTGCTGCCGGTGTTCGCACCCTCCGTGTCGGTCGTCGCCCTGGACTTCGACGCCGGTAAGGCCTCGCCGGGTTACGACTGGATGGGGGTGGCCAAGACGACGCTGGAGTCGTGCGCCCGTTACCTCGCCGCCTCGCTCGGCAGCCGGGGGGTACGGGTCAACCTCGTCGCGGCCGGGCCGCTGAACACCATGGCCTCGCGGGCCATCCCCGGCTTCGACGGACTCGGCACCTGGTGGGAGAACCGCGCGCCGCTCGGCTGGAGCACCAAGGACCACGCCAGTGTCGCCCGCGCATGCGTCGCGCTCATGTCCGACTGGCTCCCGGCCACCACCGGGGAAATCGTGCACGCCGACGGCGGCGCCCACGTCGTGGCGCAGGCGATCGGCTGAACCCACCCGGGCGACGGGCCGCTCGCCGCCCGCCCGGGGCAGGTCCCCGCACCCGAAGAGGAGGTGATCACACACCGCACGACCGGCCCACCCGATCAACGGATCAAGGAGGAAGACATGGATCCCACCGAAAACGTCGCCGCCGACGCAGGCGGCCGGCGGCGCACCCCGAACCGGCGCCTGCTCATCCGGCTCGGCGTTCCGGCCCTGGCGCTGGTCACGCTCGCATCGGCTTTCATGCTGCTCAGACCCACGCCCGCGCACGCCGCCGCGTCGGTCGAATGCGCCAACGCGAGCCTGACCACCGCCACGCTGAGCGCGACGTTCCCCCAGCCCGAGGGCGTCACCTGGACGGCCGGCGGAAAGCTGGGAAGCTGCACGGACGTCTCGGTCGGCAAGGGCACCAAGGTCAAGGGCGGCTCGTGGAAGGCGTCGGGCCGCGCCACCGGCAGCTGCACGGCCGCCGATGTGACCGGTTCGGCCACCTTCACCTGGAACCTGGCCGACGGCGGCACCGCCACGAGCACGACCGGCGTCGAATCGGGCACGGTCGCCGCGTCCTCCGTTGGCGTCAGCCTCGGGAGTATCGACTCCGGCAAGTTCCACGGGGCGTCGATCGTCGTCGCCGGCTTCGAACCCACCATCGCATCGATCCTCTCCCGCTGCCCGATCGAACCGAACGACATCGTGGGCAGCAAGGGGACTCTCTCGATCATCGGTTAGCGACCGCGGATGAACGCTCGACGAGCGCGATGACGGCTCTCCCTCGGCCGGTCAGGATGGCCGGCCGCGTTCCCGGGTCCAGCCCGGGGCGCGGCCGGCGTCGCGAACGGGGTGGCGTCAGCGCCACCCCTTTTTGGCGCGTTTGACCCAATAGGCGACCGTACGCCCGAACTGACGGCGCTCGACGTTCCCACAGGTCAGCGAACGGGCTATAACACTCCGCAATAGGACGATTACATAGCGGAACCGTCCGGGTGACGTAGGGCGGTTGCGTCAGCCGGGGGAGGGTTTTCCGCACCCCGCGCCCGACGATCGATGGTGTCAGCCCGCACGAGCCTCGGCTGGAGAACTCCGGTTCTCCGAGCATCGATCTGCCAAACGGGGGCACCCAAATGCACGAGCCGGACTCTGTCCAACTCACCGACGGCATGCAATCCGGCGCGGTCCTGCACCACCTCGACGCCGCACGCCACCGCGCTTCCTGGCCGACGGTCTCCGCTGTCATCCCAACGCTCAACGAGGCCGAAAATCTCCGATGGCTCCTGCCCCGGCTCTCCGGGGTGGATGAGATCGTCGTCGTCGACGGCGAGTCCGACGACGGCACCGCCGACCTCGTCCGCAAGCTGCGCCCGGACGCCGTCATCATCGAGCAACCCCCCATCGGCAAGGGCGCCGCGATGCGCGCCGGTTTCCAGGCCGCCACCCGCGACGTCATCGTCTCGATCGACGCCGACGGGAGCATGGACCCCAAGGAGATCGACGCGTTCGTCGCGCTGATCTGCTGCGGGTTCGACGTCGTCAAGGGGTCCCGCTACTGCGTCGGCGGCGGTTCGGACGACCTGACCCTCATCCGCCGGGCCGGCAACCTCTGGCTGACCCGGCTCGCCAACGTGCTCTACGGCGTGCGCTGGACCGACCTGTGCTACGGCTACATCGCCCTTCGCCGCTCGGTGGTCGACCGGCTCGGCCTCGAGGCCGACGGCTTCGAGATCGAGACCGAGCTGTGCGTCAACGCGATCACCGCCGGCCTGCGCGTCGCCGAGGTGCCGAGCCACGAGCTCGACCGCAGGTCGGGCGAGTCGAAGCTCAACGCCCGCCGCGACGGCCTGCGGGTCCTACGCACGATGATGCGCGGCCGCCGGACGCCCCCGCCCCCGGTCCTCCCGCGCTACGAGCCCGGCTTCGAGGAGGCGGGCTGATGAGGATCGAGGTCATCCGTCCCGACGAACTCGGCGAAGCCGAGCTGCGCCGATGGCGTGGCTTTCAGGCCTCCACCCCCACTCTCGCCAACCCCTTCCTGTCCCCGGAGTTCACGCTGGCCGTGGGCCGGTTCCGCGCCGGCGCCCGGGTCGCGGTGCTCAGCGACGGCGACGGGGTCGCGGGTTTCTTCCCGTACGAGCGGCACGTGCTCGGCATCGGCCGCCCGATCGGCGCCGGGCTGACCGACTGCCAGGGCATGGTGGCCCCCGCCGACCTGGAGTTCGACGTACGCGCGCTGCTGCGCGCCTGCCGCCTTTCGGTGTGGGAGTTCGACCACCTGCTCGCCGAGCAGACCGCCTTCGCGCCGTACCACGCGGAGACCCGCGTCGAGCCGGTCATGGACCTGAGCGGGGGCTTCGCGGCGTACGCCGAACAGGCGCGGGAACGCTCCCCCAAGACGGTCAAGACGGTGCGCTACAAGGAGCGCAAGCTCGGCCGGGAGGCCGGCGAGGTCACCTACACGTTCGAGGAGAGCGACCCCGCCGAGCTGCGGCGCCTGATGGCGTGGAAGTCCGCCCAGTACCGCCGCACCGGCCGTACGGACCGGTTCGCCGAGTCGTGGATCGTCGCGCTCGCCGAGCACCTGCACGCCACCGGCACCGGCGTGCTCAGCGTGCTGCGCGCCGGCGGCCGCCCGATCTCGGCCCACCTCGGGCTGCGTACGGGCACCGTGATGGCCGGCTGGTTCCCCGCGTACGACACGGAGTTCGCCAAGTACTCTCCCGGCATGATCGGCCACCTGCGGATGGCGGAGGCGGCCGCGGAGTCCGGCGTCACGCAGATCGCGATGGGCCGCGGCGGACGCGAGTACAAGGACTGGCTGAAGAACGGGGAGTTCCCGATCGCCGAGGGCCGGGTGGCCCGCGCGTCGGCGGGCGCCGGGCTGCACTGGGTCAAGGGCGCCCCGGTGCGCCGCGCGCGCAGCGCCGTGCTCGCCCATCCCGCCCTGTACGCGCGGGCCGACCGGGTGCTGAAGACCTACGCGCGGCTGCGCGGTCACGCCGGGGACGCCGCGTGAAGATCTCCGTCGTCATCTGCGCCTACACCGAAGACCGCTGGGACGACGTGCTGGCCGCCGTCGCCTCCGTACGCGCCCAGAGCCTCGCGGCGCACGAGGTGATCGTCGTGGTCGACCACAATCCGGCGCTGCTCGGCCGTCTCCGGCCGGCGCTGCCGGACGTCAAGGTCATCCCCAACTCCGGGCCGCGGGGGCTGTCCGGGGGCAAGAACACCGGCGTCGCGGCGTCGGCCGGCGACGTCGTGGCCTTCCTCGACGACGACGCGACCGCCGAGGCCGGCTGGCTGTCGGCGATGGCGGGCGGCTACGACGACGCGAACGTCGCCGGGGTCGGCGGCCTGACCCTTCCCCGGTGGGACGGCGTGGCTCCTCGCTGGTTCCCCGAGGAGTTCGCCTGGGTCGTCGGGTGCACCTACCGGGGCATGGACCGCGGGCCGATCCGCAACCTCATGGGCGGCAACGCCTCGTTCCGGCGCGAGGTCTTCGACGTGGCCGGCGGCTTCCGCAGCGGCATCGGGCGTACGGCGGGCGGGCGGCCGCTCGGCTGCGAGGAGACCGAGTTCTGCATCCGCCTGCGGCAGGCCGCCCCCGAGACCGTCCTGCTGTACGACGACAACGCGGTGATCTGGCACCGGGTCCCGGCCGAACGCGCGCGCTTCGCCTACTTCCGCAGCCGCTGCTACGCCGAGGGACTGTCGAAGGCGCTGGTGACGCGGAGCGTGGGAGTCGGCGACGGCCTGGCCAGCGAACGCCGGCACGCCGTGGTGGCGCTGCCCCGCGGTGTCGCCCGCGGACTGCGCGCCGCGGTCACCGGCGACCCGTCGGGGCTCGGTCGCGCGGCCTCGATCGTCGCCGGGCTGGCGTTCACGACGTTCGGCTACGCCGCCGGGTCGCTCCTGGCGCGCGACGGCCACCCGCCGTCGATGAGCATCCGCGCCGGCCGGGGGGGCCGGCGCGAACGGGAGGCACAGTGAACGACGCGACACGAGCCGGCGCGGTGCCGGTGCTGATGTACCACTCGATCGGCGGCTCCGACCGCCTGGCCGTACGGCCCGAGGCGTTCGCCGAGCAGTTGGCCTGGCTCAAGGAGCGCGGCTACACGCCGCTGCCGTTCGGCGAGCGCACGCGCCCCGCCGTACGCCCCGTGGTGATCACTTTCGACGACGGCTACGCCGACTTCCACGAGCACGCGCTGCCGGTGCTCGACCGGTACGGCTTCGCCGCGACGCTGTTCGTGACGACGGGCTGGCTGCACGACGCCGGACCGCACGCGGCGGGGGCGCCACCCGGACGCATGCTCACCTGGCGGCAGACCGCGGAGGTCGCCGCCACCGGAGTGGAGATCGGCGCGCACGGGCACAGCCACGCGCAGCTCGACCAGCTCGGCGAGGAGGCCCTGCGCGAGGAGCTGCGGCGCAGCCGCGGGCTCCTGGAGGAGCGGCTCGGCCGCCCGGTGCGCACGATGGCCTACCCGTACGGCTACTCCAGCGCGCGGGTGCGCCGCGAGGTGCGCGCCTGCGGCTACACCTCCGCCTGCGCGGTGGCCAACGCGGTCATGACCGGGCGGCACGAACGCTTCGCCGTGCCCCGGCTGACCGTACGCGCCACGACCTCTCTCGACGGTTTCGAACGGGCCCTCGAAGGCCGGGGATACCGCGCCGATCACGTGCTGACCAAGGGATACGCCGTCGTACGCCGGTCCCGGTACGCCGCCCGGCGGTTGCGGGGAGTCGCGTGACGCGGCCGCGGGTGCTTGCGCGTTCGCGGGAGGACACGAGACTGAAGCGCATGATGGCGCTCCGGGGTGAGCTGTCCAACCCGCTGTTCCGCAACGCGTACGCACTCATGATCAACGGCGGCCTGACCGGCGCCCTGGGCCTCGGCTACTGGCTCCTCGCCGCGCGGATCTACGACCCCGCCGAGGTGGGGCGGCAGTCCGCGCAGAACCAGGCGATGATGTTCCTCGGCGGGCTGACCGCGCTGAACTTCATCCTCATGCGGTTCATCCCCGAGATGGGCCCGCGCACCCGCGCCCTCGCGCTGCGCACCTACCTCGCCGGCGTGCTGGCGGCGGCCACCCTCGCCGTGGGGTTCCTGCTCACGCTGCGCTGGTGGGGTCCGTCGTTCTCGCGTCTGGCCACGCCGCGCCACGGGCTGTTCTTCGTGCTGGCGGTCGTGTCCTGGAGCCTGTTCACCGCGCAGGACGGCCTGCTCACCGGGCTGCGGCGGGCGACCTGGGTGCTGGGCAAGAACACCCTGTTCGCGTGCCTGAAGGTGATGCTGCTGGTGGCGCTGGCGAGCGCGCTGCCGGGCGACGGGATCACGGTGTCGTGGGTGGTCTCCGCGGTCGCGCTGCTGCTGCCGGTCGAGGCGCTCGTGCAGCGGCGGCTCATCCCCCGGCACGTCGAGGAGACGAGCGGCGACCGGCCGATCCCCTCGGGCGGGCAGATCGGCCGTTACCTCGCCGGCGACTACACCGGCACGCTCTTCTACTACGCGCTGTGCAACCTGGTGCCGGTCGTCGTCGCGACCACGCTCTCGGCCAGCGACAACGCGTACTTCTACATGGCCTGGGTGCTCGGCGCGACGGTCGACGTGCTCGCCGTGAACATGGCGATGTCGCTGACGGTCGAGGGCGCGTTCGACGTCGACGGGCTGGCCGTCGCCACCCGTTCCGCGATGCGGCGTATGGCGCTGATCCTCGTGCCGATCACCGCGGTGATCTTCTTCGGCGCCGGACCCGGCCTGTCGCTGTTCGGCCCCGGTTACGCCGAGCAGGGCGCCCCGCTGCTGCGCCTGCTCGCGCTCGCGGCGCTGCCGAAGGCCCTGATCGAGCTGTTCATCGGGGTGCTGCGGGTGCAGCGCCGGGCCCGCCTCATCGCCCTGCTGCAGGCCGTGCGCTTCGCGGGCGTCCTGGCGCTCGTGCTCCTGCTCAGCGACCGGCACGACGTCGCCGGTCCCGGTTTCGCCGTGCTGGCCGTCACCGTCGCGATCGCCGTGGCCGTGCTGCCCGCGCTGCTGCGCGCCGTCAAGCCGATCCCGGTCGCGCCGGTCGTCCTGCACGAGGACGACGAGGACACGCTCGCCCGGCCGGTGCCGCTCGCCCAGTCGGGAACCTCGGTGAGCATCGTGCGGGACGAGCCCGGCGAGCCGGGCGACCTGCCGGAATCGGTCGAACCGGCGGGCCGGCGGCCGTGGGGCGCCGCGCTCGCCTGGGTGCTGTTCCTGACCGGCCTCGGCCTCTACTGGGTGCCGCTGCGCCACGTGAACATGCTGCGCATGGACGGGTACGGCCTGGTGTCCGTGCTCCCGGTCGCGACGTTCGTCGGCGGCGGGCTGCTCGTCGTGGCGTTCATGTTCACGCTCTGGCTGCGCCGCCAGTACCGCGTGCTGCTGTTCCTCCAGCTCGTGGCGATCATCGTGTCGCTGCACGGCCTGGCGCCCGCCCTCGAGACGTACGCCCGGCCGGAGACGGCCTGGCAGCACAACGGGTTCGTGGAGTACATCGGCCGCACGGGCGCCGCCGACTACGCGCTCGACGCGCGGTTCAGCTGGCCGGGCTTCTTCGCGCTGATCGCGTTCGTCACGCGCGTCGCCGGGGTGCACAACCTCGAACCGCTTCTGCACTGGGCACCGGTGGCGAGCCAGCTGCTCTACCTCGCGCCGATGTACCTCATCCTCCGGGTGATGCGGGCGAACTGGCGGGCCCAGTGGCTCGCCGTCTGGCTGTTCGCCGCGGCGGACTGGGTCGGCCAGGACTACTTCTCGCCGCAGGGCTTCGGCTACCTGCTGTACCTGGTGTTCATCGGCATCCTGCTCAACTGGTTCCGCCCGCAGAGCCGGCGGTCGGCGTGGGCGGCGGGCGGAGGGCGGCTGCGCTCGTTCCTCCGCGGCCCGTTCGCCCCCGGTGAGCGCCCGCCCGCCGAGAGTTCGGTCGGTGAGCGTACGGTCCTGCTGTTCATCCTGGTCGTGGTGTTCGCCGTCACGACCGCCAGCCACCAGCTGACCCCGTTCCTGATCCTGTTCGTGTGCGGCGCGCTCGTGCTCGTACGGCGGAGCACGCTGCGCGGCCTGCCGATCCTGCTCGGCGTCATGGTGGCCGCGTGGGTGAGCTTCATGACCACGGCGTACTGGGCCGGGCACGTCGGCGACCTGTTCTCGGGCATGGGCGCGCTCCTGTCGAACCTCACCGGCGGCGTCGCGGGCCGGGTCAGCAGCGGCAGCGTGAGTCTCGCGACGGTGCAGACGGGCCGGATCCTGATCGCCGCCACCGTCATGATCGTCGCCGCGCTCGGCCTGCTGCGGCGCCGGCTGCGGCGGATCGACGACCGGGTGGCACTGGTCCTGCTGGCCGTGCCGTTCCTCGCGGCGGGCCTGCAGAGCTACGGCGGCGAGATCGCGCTGCGGGTGTACCTGTTCGTGATCCCGGGCGCGTGCATCCTCGCGGCGTACCTGTTCTTCCCCACGACGTTCACGGCCCCGCGTCGTACGCTCGCGGTCCTCACCGCGACCGCCTGCGGGCTCGTCATCGCCGGCGGCTTCCTGTTCGTACGCTTCGGCAACGAGAACTTCGAGGAGGTGCATCCGGCCGACGTCCGCGCGTTCAACGCGATGCTGAGGGAGACGCCGCACAATGTGATCAACGTGGTGTGGCTGGCCGACCCCGAGGACGACGCCGGATACTTCCCGATGATGCCGTGGGGCGCCACGAAGATGGAGCACTTCGACTACTCCGCCGTACGCGCTCCCGCCGACCCGTCCAACCTGACGGACATCGTGCAGGCGTTGCTGGACCGGCCGGGCGGCTACTTCATCACGACGAGCGGCAACGAGGCGTACAACCACTTCAACTACGGCCTGCCGCTGTCGTACGCCGACCGGATGCGCGCCGCGCTGGCGTCCTCGCCGCAGCTGCGCCCGGTCACGGTGAGCGAGGACGCGGCCGTGTACGCGCTGCGCCAGCCGCCGCCGGGCGCGTCACCGCCGCCCGCGCGCGCTCCGCACTTCGGTGTCCGGCACACGACGTGGACCCCGATCGGGCTGTGCGCGCTCCCGCTGCTGATCGTCATCCTGGTCGCCCGCGAGGTGCTGCGGATCCGGATCCGCCCGAATGAGACGTGGCGCCTGCAGTCGCTGACGGTGTGGTCCGGCTTCCTGGTCATCGTCCTCGCCGTCGTCATCGTCGAGCGATTCCTGGTATTGGGGTAGTGATGCGCGCTCTGCTGCTGCTCGGCACTCCGGTGGTCGCCGGCCTGACCGGAGCGGCCCTCACACTGGCCGGGGTACGGTCGCCGGTGACCGGGCCGCTGACGCTGGTCTTCGTCCTGTACGTCCCGGCGCTCTGCGTGGCGCTGCTCCTGAGCGGCCTGGACCCCCTCGCACGGGCGATCGTGGCGGGCACGGCGGCCGTGGCGCTCGCGGGGGCGATCGCCGAGGTGATGCTGGTGACGGCGGGCTGGTCGCCGAGGGGCGGCGTCGTCGCGACCGCTCTCGCCTGCGCGGCCCTCGGCGTCGCCGCCGTCGTTCCGCGCCGCCGCTCCCGGCCGGTGGAGCCTGCCGCCGCCCCGTCCTCCACCGGCGCCGCCGGGGAGTCCTGACCACACGGTTTCGTTCATAACGCTCAATTTCGGACATTGCGCGCTAGCTCGTACGATAAGCGGCTAGATCTCTCATTTCAGCAATTCGCTGCCCTTTATTGTCATCTTACCTTGTGATTATCTTGCCGAGAAAGGGGCGGGGAATGCTATAAAGCACGGCACCGTTCCTGGACATTCAGGGAGTGCCGGCTCGTGAGGGCCATTGTGCCATTCCGACCAAAAAAGGAGACCGACGTGCTGAAGAAGACGTGCGCCATCGGTGGTCTGCTTCTCACCACCGCCGCCGGCGCTCTGCTTACTAGCTCGCCCGCGTCTGCTCAGGTTCCAACGTGGGGCGGTGGCTGCTGTGGCGCCCACAGTTCCTTCCGCCACTTCTCTCGGCACCACAACCGTAACTGGAACGGCAACGAGAACTCGAACCTGAACCACATCCGGCTCCATCTCAACAACCGGAACAACAACATCGCCGTCGCCACGACCGGCCGCGGCCGCCGCGGCGGTGACGATGACGGTCTCGGCCTGGGCCTCGGCGGCGGTCTCGGCGTCGGGGGCTTCGACGACTGACCCAGGGACGGCGGACGCCGCTGTCACTCCAGCCGCGTCGCGACTCCTCACATGAGGCGGCGGACAGCCGCTGAGTCGCCGAGTCGCCCGCGAACATCGGGCGCCGGGGTGACGACTCCGGCGCCCTTCGCTCGCTACCGCGAGCACCGAGGTAAGGGGGCAGACGTGCTCAAAAAGACAAAGGCCTCTATCCCGCTGGCCGTCGCCGCAGCCGCCGGCGCTCCGCTCACCAGCACACCGGTGTACGCCCTGACGAATCTCCTGCAAGGCCGACCCAGCCACCACCGTCACGGCCACCGCCTCCACGACGGAAACCGACACCACCCCCGCGCGTACGGCGGGAACGGCAACCGGCTGCAGTCCTTGATCGTCCGCCTCAGCCACCGAGAAGCCTGGCCCACGAGGGCCTCCAGGCCCACGATGCCGATCACGGGTAACCGGGCGAAAACCGGCGCAGACGCTCCGCCCACGAACGCAAGCCCAGCCACGGCCACCGACACCCCACCCAGCGGGCCCACAGACCCAGGCGCCACACGCCCCGACACCGCGGGCGCGGGCACTGCCCACCCCGCCACTACGACCACCCCACCCAGCGAACCCACAGGCTCAGGCGCCACACGCCCCGACACCCCAAGCACGGGCACTGCCCACCCCACCACCACGACCACCCCACCCAGCGAACCCACAGGCTCAGACCTCGCACAACCCGGCACCGCATACGCGGGCAACACAGGGCTGGGCACCGCAGGTGGACGTAGCAGGCAGCCAAGCGCCGACAGCGCGCACCCCGACATTGTGGTCACTCTGGCCGGCGGACCCACCGACACAAGCCCCACGCACCCCGCCACCACACACGCGGGCAACGCACGCCCCGCCACCACAGACAGAGCCAACACACGGCCAAGCATCGGCAGGGCACATCTCAGCATTGCGGCCACTCCGGTCAGCGGACCTACCGGCCCCGTACGTGCGGGCAGCGCGCGGGTAAGCGTCATAGGGGGTGGCCGTACAGGCTCCGGTACGGCGGGTGTGGGCGTGGGCGGGCTCGACCCGGGAACCGCTGGAGCGACGCGGGCGCCGGCCGGGAACCCGTCGGGTCACCTTCCCCCTGAAGTGGGCTCGGTCGATCCTGGAGCGGCCTTCGCTCCCTCGCCGGCTCCATTTCGGCGGGGGCCACAAAAGCCGCCAAATTCCTAGAATCCGCGTATTTCGGGCGTCGGAGTAAATACTCCGGAGCTCGCTCACTTAGCACTACGTAAGCTCTTTATAAATATCATCTTACCCGTCGATTATCTTGCCCAGAAATCACCGGGGAATGTTAGAAAGCGCGGCACTCCCGGAAAGATCCGAGAGCGTCTATTCGCGAGATTCATCGCGCCGTTCCGACATAGAAGGAGATCGAACGTGCTGAAGAAGACGGCCGCAGCTGCCGGCCTGATGATCACCGCGACCGCCGGCGTCCTCGCTACCTGCGCGCCCGCGTTCGCCGCGCCCGCGCTCGCCGGGCACTCCCAGACCCATCTGGTCGCGAACCACAACCGGAACTGGAATGGGAGCGAGAACGAGAACTTCAATCACATCCGGCTTCGCCTCCACAACCGCAACAACAACATCGCCGTCGCCCGGACGCGCGGCAACAACCGCCGCAACGATGGCGCTGAATTCATCAGGCCCAACGAAGGTGACTGATATCAGCACCGCTAGGGACAAGTCGGACATCTCGGGGTAACAGTCCGTGTATTCGCGGGCCGCTCCAGCCAGTGACTCGCCCGCCTCGGAATTCGGGCACGGGCGCCACTTTCCCAAGCTCTCTTCGACTTTAGCGGTACGCGGCCTCCGCGTCACGCGCCAAGCGTGGCCGTACTACCGCTAAAGCACGAAGAGGACAGAAGAAAAGGCGGCACTCCTCGCGCCATCCAAGAGTGCCGGCCCGCGAAAGCCATCGCACCATTCCGAGAAAGAAGGATATCGATCATGCTCAAGAAGACGCTAACAGCTGGCGGTTTTCTAACCGTCGCAGCAGCCGGCGCCCTCATCGGCGGCAGCCTGCCCGCGTTCGGTCAGACCCCGATGTGGGGCGGCGGCTGCTGCGGTTCTCACTCCCGCGCTCACATCTTCAATCACCACCGCAACCGGAACTGGAACGGGAGCGAGAACGAGGGCTTCAACCGAATCCGCCTCCACATCCACAACCGCAACAACAACGTCGCCGTCGCCCGCACCAGTGCCAACCGTGATCCACTCGACGGTGTCATCGGTCGGTTCGGCGACGACGCGGCCGGTCCGCCTCCTCCGCCTCCTCCGCCCCCCGCAGGCGGCGGCAACGGCGGCGGTAACGGGCGCGGCAACGGCGGTGCCAACGGCCGCGGCAACGGGGGCGACAACGGCGGCAGCAGCAACGCCGGAGCGCCGAGCGACAGCGGCATCGGAGCGCCCGAGGGCACCAATGGCGACGCGTCCGGCGACACCCGCGGACGTGGCGACAACGCCGGCCGCAACGACGACGCCGGCCGCAACAATGACGCCGGCCGCAATGACGACGCCGGCCGCGGTGACGACGCCGGACGTAATGACGACCCCGGGCGCAATGAGAATCACGGCAAGAGCGCCGGCCATGGCAAGAGCGGTGGGCACGGTAGAAACGGCGGCCACGGCAGACGCCGCTGACACCGCGAAGCCGCCCGACGAGGTCCAGACACTGGATCCAACGCCGACAGCGTCGGCCGAGAATTCGCGCCACTTGACCGATCCTCGATCTTTATCGCCTTACGCGGCGGCAATCATTTGCCGCGAGCACAGTTCACCTGTGATGGCGGATATGACACTCCAACACATCTGAGCGCCCGTCCGTCAAGCCATCACGCCATTCCGATGAAAAGGAGAGACAACATGCTCAGCAAGACGACTCTGGCCAGCGGTATGTTGGTCGCCACGGCCGCCGGCGTCGTGATGACGAGCGCGCCGTCGTTCGCGCAGGTTCTGACGTGGGGCGGCGGCTGCGGCAGTTCCTGCGGCGGCTGCTCGACTTCCTCCTGCTCCTCGTTCGGTCACTTCAACCGGAACAGGAGCTGGAACGGGAACGAGAACGAGGGCTTCAACCACATCCGGCTCCGCATCCGCAACCGGAACAACAACGTCGCGGTCGCCCGCACTCGGCAGGACGACGAGCGCCCGCTCATCGTGGAGCGCCAGCGCGAGCGGGAGAAGTGATCGACGCCGGCGAATCCGTCGGAGCCCGCCTGTCGCATGGTCGAATAGACGATCTCTCTGATGCGCGGTCAGCAGGTCACCGGTCAACCTGACCGACGACCCTGCCGCCTGGCAGAGGCATGGCGGCTTGGGCGGCTTATCCAGAATCAAGGAGTTAGGGCGTCGGAGGTTCACTCCGACGCCCTTCAATTTATCCCCCATCGCTCTTTGTTGTCATCTTACCCGGCGATCATGTTGCCGCGTAGGAACTAGGGAATATTAGAAAATGCGGCGCTCATCGGAACAATTAGGAGCGCCGGCTCATGAGGCTATCGCGCCATTCCGATCAAGAAGGAGACTCAAGGTGCTTAAGAAGGAAAGCATCGTCACCGGGTTGCTGATCGCCGCAGCCGGCGGTGCCGTCGCCACCAGCGTGCCCGCGTTCGCGTCCGTTCCCACGTGGGGTGGCGGTGGCTGCTGCGCCAGCTCGCACTCCAGCTTCTTCCACCACGCACGGAACCGGAACTGGAACGGCAACGAGTCCGACAACCTCAACCACATCCGGCTCCGCCTCCACAACCGGAACAACAACATCGCGGTCGCCCGCACTGACGAAGAGGACCGGCGCCCGCTCGTCATTGAGCGCCAGCGCGAGAGGGAGAAGTAAATCAATTCTGACGGCAGAACGACCGACGTCGCCGTCATACGGCCACGTGAGTGACTCGGGCCAAAGGAGCGGCCATGTGCCGCTGAGTCGCTAAGCCGCCCACGTGAACTGGGCGCCGGGGTAATGACTCCGGCGCCCTCCCCGGAGCCTACCGGAGGGCGCCTTCATCAAGGGGCGCCGATTCACCAGCCCCAAGGGCGGATCGAGCAATAAGGAGAACCGACGTGCTGAACAAGACAAGCGCCTACATCGGCCTGGTGGTCGCCACAGCCGCCGGCGCCCTGCTCGCAAATTCGCCCGCGAACGCTCAAGTCGATCTCGTGTGGGGTTCGCATCACCACCACCGTTTCTACCACCGCTCTCACAACCGGAACTGGAACGGGAACCACAATCGACCCCGCATCTTCATCCGGATCTACATCTACAACAAGAACAACAACCGCGCGATCGCGATAGCGCGCCCGGAGCGCGACCGTTCGCGTCCGGAGCGCATCGTGGCCCGACGTGACCAGGACGCGGCCCCCGTCGCCGGCGCGGCCCGCGGCCGGGGCGACAACTCCGGCCGGGGCGACAACTCCGGCCGACGCGCGGCCTCCAGCGACGACGGCAGCACCCGCGCGGACACCGGTGCCGATCGACAGACCGCCCCGCGCGACTACCAGGGCGCCACCGGCGGAGGCGGCCGGGGCAACGATGACAGTTTCAGTGACGGGTCTCCGACGTCGTGACGACGCCCCGCGCCGCCGTACGACCGCCGGCGCGCTGAGGAGCACCCGCGGAACCAGCTGATATCCGGGCGCCGGAGAGGACTCCGGCGCCCTCTCTCGCCCCCAACCCGCTCAGGCGGAGTCACCGCGAGACGGACCGTCGCCCTCCGAATCGCCGTGCGGGACGAGTACGCCCGTGTCGCCGACCGCGGCCGGGTAGAGCAGGACGACCAGCACGCCCCCGATGAGGGCGCCGACCAGCTGGGCGACGATGAAAGGTCCCACCGAGCACGGGGAGATGCCGGTCGACGTGTCGCTGAGGGCCCGGGCGATGGTGACGGCCGGGTTGGCGAACGAGGTGGAGGACGTGAACCAGCCGGCCGCGCCGATGTAGACGCCGACCGCCGCGGGCGCGAGGTTCGTACGGCCCGAGCGGGCCAGGGCGAAGATCAGGGCCACCAGCCCCGCGGTGGCGACCACCTCCCCCAGCCACAGGTGTCCGCTGAAGCGCTCCTTCGACGAGGCGCTGACCGCGCGGAGTGCGAACATCACGTTGGCCAGTATCGCGCCGGCGATCCCGCCGCCGACCTGGGCCGGCAGGTAGGCCAGTAGCTCCAGGCCGGACAGGCCGCCGCGGGCCTTGCGGTCCAGCGCCCAGTCGGCGATGGAGACGACCGGGTTGAAGTGGGCGCCGGACACCGGCCCGAGGAACAGGATGAGCGCCGTCAGCCCGGCGGCGGTGGCCATGGCGTTCTCCAGCTGCGCGAGGCCGGCGTCGGACGACAGCCGTGCGGCCATGATCCCGGAGCCGACGACCACCGCGACCAGCAGTCCCGTACCGAGGAACTCGGCCAGCGCCCTCCGCCACAGCCCTCCGTTCACCGCGCGCCCATCCTCACCGGCATGTCAGTGCCTGCCCAGAAGATGCAGGCTGAGCCACAGCGTCAGCACCCCGGCGACCAGGCAGGCCGGTACGGTCAGCGCGCCGAGCCGTAGGAAGTCCCTGACGTCGGGCGGGTGATCGTGCGAGCGGAGCAGCTGGCGCCACAGGAGCGTGGCGAGGGAGCCGACATAGGTCAGGTTGGGACCGATGTTGACGCCGAGCAGCACGGCCAGCACCAGAGTCGGCGAGTTCGAGACGAGCGGCACCAGGACGAGCGTCGTCGGCAGGTTGTTCAGCAGGTTGGCGAGGATCGCGGCGATGACGGTGACCGTCAGCAGGCCGAAGAAACTGGCGTGGTGGGGCACCATCCGGGCGATCAGGTCGCCGGCGCTGCTACGCCGCACGGCGAGGACGACCAGGCCCAGAGCGATCACGAACAGCAGAAACGCCGGATTGGCCGAGGCGGCCATGGACCGTACGACGGCCATGCGCTCGGCGACCCGCAGCCCGCGCAGCCGCCGGACGGTGAGCACTCCGGCACCGGCCAGGGCGACCAGGCACGGATGTACGCCGAAGGGCTGCAGCAGACCGAACCCGAGCAGAGTGAGGACGAGCACCACGATCGCCACCGTCGGCGCCTTCGTGCGCACCAGCGTCGACGAGTTCTGCCGGGTGTCGAGATCGCCCGCGAAGTACCAGCGGAAGATCAGATATTCGACCCCGACGACCGCGAACCATGGAGCGACCATGAGCAGGCTGTAGTCACCGAAGGTGAGACCGCTGGCGTCGAACGCCAGCAGGTTCGTGAGGTTGGAGACCGGCAGCAGCAGTGATGCCGAGTTGGCGAGGTGGATGCAGGCATAGACGTACGGCCGAGGCCGAACGCCCGCCGTGGCGGCCGTCGCGAAGATGACGGGGGTCAGCAGGACCACCGTGGCATCGAGACTGAGCGTCGCCGTAACCGCGGCGGCGATCGCGAAGACCCTGGCCAGAAGGCGTTGCGGGGAGCCCCGGCTCCAACGTGCCGCCATGGCTCCGGCGTAGGCGAAGACTCCCTCGCCATCGGCCAGGTAGGCGAGGACGAGGACCGCTGCGAGAAATCCCACCGTGGGCCCGAGTGCGCCCACCTCGTGCCAGGCCGCACCCGCCGGAACCAGCCCGAACGTCAGGACCAGAGCGGCCGCCGGCGCCGCGGCGACGGCCTCCGGGAGCCCGCCGGGACGGGCCACGACGAAACCTAAGACGGCGATCAGGAGCACGATGGAAATCGCGGTGTTCATGTGGACCTCACGATCAGTCTGGTCTCTGCATGCACCTGCCGCCCGAGTGGCTCCGAGCCACCGTCCTGCGGCGACCGCTGCTGACGTGGGCAGGCTCGTACGCACCTCGGGGTGTATTCGTTGGGAGGCCTGCGTAAGCCGCGGCTCCGGCGCGTAACGGAGCTCTTATTGAGTGCCATTTCAAGCACCCACGCGACTTACGCGATAACCGTACGTCTCCTACGGCGATGAACGCCCGTTTCTCTTCTTTGATCGCCACACCGCCCTCGGATGGCGATCCTCAGCGTGTCCTCCAATACCTTTCAGGCTGCGGCCAAGTCTCTCACCTGCAAAGATCCTTCGAAACGGGATGTCCTACTCCGTGAAAACCACATACGCCTCGCCGCACCCATCGACCGGGCCACCATATAGGGCGTTCCCCGCGAAATCTGCCTTCGGTCGCGATGTCACGTTAAACCACACCGACCGAAGACCCCGATCCGCCATATAGCTCAGGTACCGGCCGGACAATCGCCCCACCGGAAGGCGACAAAAGGGACTACCCGCTCCAGTCCAGCCGGCGACTTTCGACCCGCCGCCTTATTTGACCGGTGACGCGCTTCTGACTGATCTGGTCATGTAGTTGTCGACTATCAGTCATTGGCGACCGCGCGTCCGAGCCGGCGACCCGGGTCGATCCGCCTCACGGCGGGTCCGTACGCCGACGCGAGGGTAGCCGACGGCGCGGGGCTTGATCCCGGCGCGGTCTCCCCAGAAGGCTCAGGGCGGCTCATAATGCCCACTTGGGTCAGGCGATTAACGGCCACTACAAGGCCTTCCGGTGCGCACGATGCCCCTTTTGTTATGAGATGTTCGGCCACTAGGTTTGATTATTCCAGGTGTTCTCTTGCATTCACGGCGATTGATGTCAAATTGAAGGTATGCCAAGGCAGGAGTCGCCACCCCTCCGACGACTCGGAGCAGCGGCAACGGGGGCGCGACAACCATGGTCTTCAAGCCCGGCCAAAGATCAACCCGAATGATCGACCGCCGACCGGGCGTCTCCCCAGGCTGAACAGCCACCATGACGGGTTCGTCGAATTGTCATTCTCGGAGCGCAGATGACTCACTGGAAAGCGCCACGTGAATCGGAAAACCCCGGCCCCCGGTCCGGACAGGTCCACGTCGGGCCGCCGCCCAAGCAACCCCCACCGCACTTCAAGACCTACGAAGGGCTGGAACACATCAGCCGGCAGCTCGAAGAGCTGACCACCCAGGTGAGACGGCTGGTCGAGGAGATCGCGAGCATCAGACTCGACAGGAGCGACGGATGAGCTCACGGGAGACGGCAGGACGAATGCTGTCCTACGGGCGTTCGCTCATCCTGTGGGTCGCGTGGGTGATGCTCCTGGTGATCTGGCTCGCGACGCTCATGCGGCACCTGGACCGGCACGACTCGGCGCCCCTGCTGCTGGCCGTCACGACCGTCGCCCTCCTCGTGCTCCTGTCCTTCGCGGAGGGCATGGAGCTGGCGGTCGCGGACCTGCTCGACAAGGACGCCTCTCAGGTCAGTGACCGGCGAACCCGGGACCTGCTGAGCGCGATACAGCGGCGTTCCGGATTCTTCTTCGCCCAACGCCAGGTGTTCGTGGTGCTCATCGTGTCGTTCGCGAGCCTGGCGACGTCCTACGACTGGATCTATGTTCCGTTCTACGGCGAAACACATGACTCCTCGGTGACCTTCTGGTTCAGCCTGTGCTTCGTGACGCTGACCGTACTCTGGTTCTCCCAGGTCACGCCCAAGAGGCTGGCGGTCGCGAATTCGGAGGCCTTCCTCGGGTACAGCAAATTCGTCTGGACCGCGATCCGGGCCATCTCCCTGCTCGGCCTGCCCGGCCCCACGGACCAGCTGTTCGCCCTCTCCAGGAGGATCCCGGCGTTCCGCCACGAGAGAATGCTCCTGCCCAGCCGATCCGCGCACTACAACACCTCGGCCCATCTGTACGGGTTCGCCCTGGACAAACTGTCGACGGACCTGTCGATCGGGCGAAGCGGAGCGGCCACGGTCCGCAAGAAGTTCCTGATCCTGTTCCTGTACGGACGGCACGCGCACGTGTACGGATACGTCGACACCAACTCGGTGTTCAGGAAGCCACCGGTCATCACCCTGAAGTCCATGCATGTGCTTCCGACGCCGGAACGCCTGGAATCCATGACCGGCACGCTCGACGCGATATTCGACGAGGACACGAGTGTCCTCAACCGGCTCGGGCTGAAGAACAGGATCTCCGAATGGGTCGGCAGCGTCGAGGTGTCGATCGAAGAGTCGGACTGGGAGGGGAACGGCCAGCACGCGATCTGGCTGATCCAGGGGCAGCCTCTTCCGGAGAGCTGCTGGCCCGAAGCCGAGGACGACATGCCGGTCCGCCCCCTGGTGGCCTTCCTGTACGAGGTCGAGGCCGAATCGGACACGGGAGCGTTCGCCGAGGTCGACGGATGTTACATGTGGCAGGAGACCATCGGCCTTCCGTGCCGGGAGTACGACATCTCCATCGTGTCCGACCGCGAGGCCGACCTGGGCATCGCCATCCGCGAGTGCAGAGTCGCCCTGGTCGGTCCGGGCACGGAGATCCCGGAGGAGACGCACAAACTCACCCGCACCGCGGTCTCCGGAAAGGACCGGATGAGAGTCATCTACCCCGTGCAGGGAGCGGAGTACTCACTCCTGTGGTGGGAGTTCAAGAGAGAGCCGGAGAGTTCGTGGTGATCCGTCATCGTCCTCCTTGGAACGGGCGGTACGCGCGCGCCCCCGCGGGCCGGCCCGCGGCGTACGCCCGCCCGGTCGTCAGCCGTGCAGATCCTCATCGTGAGAGCTGCGCAGGAGCCGTGCGAAGACTCCGTCGGAAGGCGCCAGTTCGTCGTAGGTTCCCTGCTCCGCGAGCCGGCCGTCCTCGAGCACGCAGATCCGGTCGGCGCTCCGCAGGGTGTCGAGCCGGTGAGCGACCTCGATGATGGTGATCCCGTCGAGTTCCTCGATCGCCCGTTGCACCGCTCGCTGTGACTCGTTGTCCAGCGCCGACGTGGGCTCGTCGAGGAGGAGCAGGTCCGGCCGGCGCAGCAGGGCGCGGGCGAGGCAGATGCGCTGCGCCTGACCGCCCGAGAGGCTGTCGCCGCGCTCGTGGACGAGTGTCTGGTAGCCGTCCGACAGGTTCTTGATGACGTCGTGGACGTTGGCGCGGCGTGCGGCGTCCTCGACCTGCGCGGGGATGACCTCGTCCTCGAGACCGAACACGATGTTGTCATAGATCGTGCCCCGGTAGAGGAAGTACCGCTGGCTCACGTAGCCGACGCGTCTGGCCAGTTCCGCCCGGCTGTAACTCGACAGCGGCATGCCGAACAGCTCGATGTCGCCGACGTAACCGTGCTGGAGCCGGTCGATTATCTTCAGTAACGTCGACTTGCCGCAGCCGGACGGTCCGGCCAGCCCGACGCGTTCGCCGGATCCGACGGACAGGGAAACGCCGTCGAGCACGCGGCCTCCGTCGCTCCCCGGGTACGAGAACATCACGTTGCTCACCCGCACGACCTCGTCGCGGAACGCACCGGCGTTCGACGCCCGCATCCCCGCTCCGACCGGTACGGGCTCGCGTGCGGTTTCGCGCACGACGGCGCGGGCCGGGCGGTTGCTCACGCTGAAGCTGACGTCCTGGGGCCGGTCGAGGAGGTTGGCGAGGTCGCGGGCCTGTTGCGCGCTCTCGGAGACCTCGTCCAGCATGCGATGAAGGTCGCGCAGCGGAGCGATGATGTTGTTGAAGAGCAGCGCGTAGGCCAGCACTTCACCCGGCCCCATCTTTCCCACCGTCACCAGCCCGATCGCGAAGCTCAGCACGAGGACGTACCACAGCGCCTCGTTCGCGTACTTCGCCGCGTCGAACCATGCCATCGCGCGGTGGTGCCTCATCTCCGCGCCGCGCAGCTCGCCCGCCGAGGTGGCCACGCGCGCGCTGAAGTAGTCCTGCGCGTTGTAGGCGCGCACCGTCTCCAGCGCGGGGAGCAGCTCGACGACCTGACCGTCGATCTCCTCTTTGTGGTTGCGGACCTTCACCCGGATGCCGGCCTGGCTGCGGATCTGCCACTGCACCAGCAGCAGC
The DNA here is from genome assembly GCF_050936355.1 of Actinoallomurus sp. CA-142502. Lineage (NCBI taxonomy): Bacteria > Bacillati > Actinomycetota > Actinomycetes > Streptosporangiales > Thermomonosporaceae > Actinoallomurus > Actinoallomurus sp. CA-142502. The sequence continues at coordinate 1,895,135 of NZ_JBNJMY010000001.1, read as the reverse complement.
CCGGTCGGGATGACGCACGCCATGACCAGCGCCACGCTGACATTGCGGCTGAAAGAGATCGCCACCGCGGCGAGCGCCAGAGCACCGGTCGGGAGGAAATCCATGAAGCTCAGTTTCAACAGCCTGGTCGAACCCTCGATGCCCCGGTTGATACGGCCGTAGATACCGCCGATCTTGCCCTGCTGAACGTAACTGAGGTCCTGGTGCAGAACGTGCTTGTACGCGAGCTCTCGGGTGTCGCGTTCAAAGGCCGTCGATACCGCTTCGACCAGCTGCCTGCGGATGACCTGCAGAAGCTGGGTTATCAGCAGCACCGCGGCGACGGTGATCAGTCCGGTGAGGAGAGCCCGATGGATGACGTGCGGTTGCGCCACGACCTTGTTCACCAGCTGGCCCAGCACGACCGGCACGATCGCGGTGAGAAACGCGGAGGTCAGCATGGCCACCGCTGCCAGCGCGAGAAAGACGCGCTGTCTCGCGTGCAACTGATGCAGCGCACGCAAAGCCAGCCGGGCCGCGCTTATGTCCGGTGATCCTCTACTCTTGCGCATATAAATGCTCCCCTCAAATGCGATACATAATGAGCACATATATGACGGCGACTACGAATTGAATCGATGCGTTGAGCAGGCCCCATGGCAGGTAGGCCCGCGCCGTGAACGCGACCGGCCGTCCACTGTCGTCCCGCAGCCCGGCGCCCTGCACCTTGCGTGCGATCAGTGGTCCGGCGGTCGCGGACCACAGCAGGGCACTGGAGCCGGCGCAGATCGCCCCGGCGAAGGCCACCGCCAACAGGTCGCCCCGGCCCGCGAGCACCGCGCCGGGCGCGACCAGGGCCTGGCAGAGCGGCAACAGCGTGGCCGCCGTCGGTCCGGCGGACAGGAGCGCGGTCATCACCGCCACGACCGCCATGAGCGCCACGATCATCATCGTCGGCGTGTGCAGATGATCTTGTAGTAGGCGCGCCAGGAACTGGAGGAGCCCCGTCGTCGACAGATAGGTCGCGCCGGCCAGGAACGCACCGATCTTCAACGCCGGATACAGATCCGCGGCGTCCACCCGCGCGGCCGACCGTACCCGGGGGGCGACGACCGAGCCGACGGCGGCGCCGGCCCACGCGACCACCCACGGCGGTACGGAGTGCAGGAAGACCCAGCCGCCGAACATCCCGCCGAGCACGGCGAGCAGCGCCAGCAGGGAACGACGGTCGACCCGCGCGTGCCGGTACCGCGCCTGCAGGAGGATGACCCCCGCGTCCCGCAGGTCGGTGTCCGCGCCGGCCGCTCCCGCCCTCGGCCGGAGCAGCACCAGGTAGAAGGCCAGAAGCGTGCCGGCCGTCAAGATGGCGAACAGCGGGAACGCCAGCACCAGATAGGAGTTGAAGCTGGTGATGCCGGACGCCAGGATCGTCAGCGCCGGGAAGTCGCCGACCGGCGTACTCGCTCCCGCGAGGTTCACGACCGTCATCACGCAGGCGAAATAACCCACGAGATACCGGCGGTCCGCGCTCAGAGTGCGCAGCAGCACCAGGAGGATGGGCAGAACCAGCCCGACGTGCGTGAGGTTGTTGCCCATCGCGCACGTCGCGATCAGCACGATCACGCTCGTGACGAGCGTCATGCCACGGCTCGCCCGCCCCCATCGGGCGAGGCGGACGGCGAGCGCGCTGGCGACGCCGGTGCCGATCACCATCGCCGTGTAGAACTCGAGCGCGATGAAGATCGCCAGGATCTCGAACGGGAACCGTCGTGCAGCGTCGGCGACGTGGCCGATGTGCGCCGCCGAGAGTCCGGCGATGAGCACCGTGACCACGGCGAGTGGCAGGAAGGGGTTCTCCAGGAGAGCCGAGAGCCGTCCGCTCCGCGGTGAGGCGTCCTGTGCGCGCGGTCGCCGTTCCGATGGCAGAAGGGTCACCGTCATGACGCTCGCCTTCCGCTCTTCGGGTCCGCCGGCGCGGAGGAGTAGACGTGGGTGAAGTGCTTGTGCGTCCAGATGGCCGGCCAGCCGGCGGGAACGGCGACCGGATCGCCGTCGGTGGGATCGATGAGCACCACTTCGCCGCGGACCCGGCCGTCGAAGTAACTGAGGAGCGGGCGCACGGCGGGCGCCACGTAGCTGAGGCCGGACACGTGAAGTCCGAGCGTGAGGAGAGCGGGGCAGGACCCGCGAGGTGTCGGCAGCTCGGGCGCCATCACCACATTGGCGTCGAGCCCGCGGGGAATGTTGCCGCGGACACCGGACGCGACCTCATGGGTGCACCCGGCGTCGAGCCAGATCGTCACGGGTGGCGGTGACGCCGTGTCGGCGAGGGCCTCGAGCAGGACCTGTTCGGGACCGGCCACGAGAAGGTGGCCGATCCGGCAGTCCGCCATGAGCTCGGCGAGCACGCTCGTGATCCGGAAGCGGAAGTCGCGGCCGGCGGCGGGATGCGAGGGAAGGCCGGTCTGGGGCCTTCCCTGCAACTCGTAGGCCACGGTGAACGGTCCCAGGTGTTGAACGTGGTCGACCAGGCTCTGGGGAACAGACGTGGCCGGGAACATCAGAAGGTCGCCGCGTCGTCAGGTGGGCGCTCCTGCTCGGGGGCCTCGTGGCCGCCGGCCTGCCAGCGCTCGAGCTGAAGCCGGACGAGCAGATCCACGATCACGCGCATCTCGTCGGGCGCCCGATCGAGCACGAGCCGCGCCGTGTGCGCCATGTCCTCATCGCCGAGAACGGTGACCAGCGAATCAAATGACGGCCCCGGATATCCCCATGGCGCGGCCATGCCCGGACGGAGATGAGGGTGAGGGTGCGGATCGTACTGCGGCGGGTGTACGTGACGCGGAAACTCGTGAGGCGCCGAGTAGCCGGGCCCTTGCTGCGACGGACGGGGCATCATTTCTCCTCACATTGCGGATTTCACATACCGGTTCGCTGATATCACTGGATGTTATTAGCGCGTCAAGGCAGCTGTCAACCTAATGCAGACTTTTGTCAAGTGATTGACAGGGCTTTTGTTCGCCACGATTTTCCCAACTTACGGTGATGTTCCGTTGGGGATTACCTAGCGGCGAAATGGCCGTCCCGGGCGTTGGCCGTGGGGCGTCAGGACGTCGGTGTCATCCCTGGTCGGCGGCTGCTCGCTGGTCGAGCTGGAGCCGTACGAGCAGGTCCACGATCACGCGCATCTCATCCGGCGCCCGGTCCAGCACGAGCCGGGCCGTGTGGGCGGCGTTCTCGTCACCGAGCACGGTGACCAGCGCTTCGTGGGACAGCCCCGGATATCCCCACGGCGTCGCCGTGCCGGGGTGCGAATGAGGATGAGGATCGTGCTGCGGCGGGTGGACGTGACGCGGACGAGTATAAGGCGGAGTAAAGCCGAACCATCGCTGCAACGAACGAGACATCATCACTCCTCAGATTGCCGATCCCTTCAGGTTGCCGGTGTCACTGAAGGTATGGCCGCTCGATCCACCTGCCAAACCACCGAAGACATGCATTAGTAGATTGGCAATCTCTTCTCTTGCCATGTTGCACTCGGTCAGAAGCGGGTTACTGTTGAGAAAACATGGGGGTGAAGAAATGAAGTCCGAGATGTCCGAATGGGTCACTGTCGTCGGGGCCGCGTTGCGGGAGCGGCGGGTGAGCAACAACGCGGCGGCTCAGATGGTGGGCGTCAGCCCGGCGACGTTCGCCGCGTGGATGAGCGGCGCCACACGACCGAACGTCGAGGCCCTGCCAGCGATCGCCAAGGTCTCGGGCCTTGCGCTGTGGCGCCTGCACGAACTCGCCGGGTACCTCCCGGAGAACTACTCTCCCGCCGTCATGGCCACACAGGCGATCGAGTCGCAGCAGCGCCTGTACGCGGACGTACGACGGTGGTCCGAGCAGGCGCTCACCGCCTCCGGTCTCGGCGCGGCCGCCCGCGCGGCCGGCCTGATCCTGCAGCGGGACCCGGGCTGGCAGGTGACCATCCGCCCGGAGCTCCGCGGCATCGAGCACGCTCTGGCGCCGCACACGGTGATCGGCCTCGAACGCTCACGGCCGAGCGGCGAGTCCCTGCTCGCGCTCCGGCAGAAGATCGAGAACGATCTCGGCGCGGCCTTGGCCGCCCTGGGGGTCATCTGGCGCCATCACGACGTACCCGGATGGCGGGAACGCCCGGCGCTGCTGCTGGAGGTGCCCGAGGACGAGCAGACGCGCGGGCGGGGGCTCGCCCCGATGACCGACTTCCCGACCACCGTCGTCACTCTCGGCATCCCCTGGACCCACGCGGAGCTCGTCGGCTCCCTCATCGCGGACGCCATCGACTACGGCTACCGCAACATGAAGACCGACGCGTGCGCCGAGGCGGGCCTGCTGATGGGGGCCGACCAGGAGACGGTCGGCCGCGCCGCCGCACAGATCTTCACGGCCTCCCTGCTGCACCCTCGCAGCCGGCTGCTGGACCGGATGGTCTGGTCGTGCGCCTTCCCGGACGCGCTCACCGACGTGCCGCAGCTTCTTCCGCGCGCCGACCAGGAGACGTTCGTCATCTACGTCCGCGTCGGACCACAGCTCATCCAGCGCTCGGCCGAGGTGTCCGGCTACGACCCCGACAAGTGCCTGCTGACCGCGAAGAAGCTGGAGAGCGCCTGCGAGGAACTACCGGCCCAGCGCGGCATGATCGTCGACATCCCGGACGCCCGGGTCTTCAGCGACAACGACTTCGAGCTCTTCCAGCACCGGATGACCGACGCGGCGGTCGACGCCGCCCTCACGTGCCTGCGCCACATGCTCCAGATCCGGAACCTGCCGGCGTCCAGGAAGTGGCACGGCTATCTCGGCCGGATCTGATCGGTCGCCGGCCCGACCGACGACGCGGGCTGCCGGACGGGAGCCCGCGTCGTCACGGGATCACCGGCCGACGTTCAGTACACCGAAGAGTGAGGAGTGGGCGTCGGTCCAGACCGGGCCACCCGCCGGCGGCGTGTGCCACCGCCAGGACTTGGCGCGCAGCGGCCGCAGGTCGGCGTCCTTTCGGGCGATGGCGACCCATCGCGAGTGGTAGTAGATCTTCTGTGGATCCTCGGCGCCGTTCCCGGTCATCGAGGCGAGACCGGCCGCCCGGGCGGTGGCCGCCAGCATGGGCGCGAGGTCGAGGCTCCGGTTGGTGACGTTGAACGCGAGCACGCCGCCCGGCGCGAGCTTACGGGTGTACAGCTGAAGCGCCTCGTACGTCAGCAGGTGCGGCGGCACCGAGTCGGACGTGAACGCGTCCAACACGATCATGCCGTAGGACCCGTCGGGAACCTTCTCGAGTTCCAGCCGACCGTCGCCGACGATCGCGTTCACGTCGGCCTTGCTGTCGGTCAGGTAGCTGAACCAGTTGGACGCGATCCGCAGGACCACCGGGTCGATCTCGTAGAAGTCCATCGTCTGCCCCTGGTGCCCGTACGCCGCCATGACGCCGGTGCCCAGGCCGACAATGGCCACGCGGCTGCTGCGTTCGCCGTAGGCGGTGAAGAGGTCACCGAACGGTCCGGAGCGCCCGAAATAGGCGACCGGAGTGGTCCGGAGGGGGCCGCCGGTGAACTGGAAGCCGTGCACCGTCGACCCGTGGCCGAACATCCGCCGGCCGCTGCCGTCCATGTAGACGTGGTAGTTGCCGAAGAAGGTCCGCATCCGGATCGAGTCCGTCGGCATCCGGTACCACAGGAGCAGGACGGTCGACAGCGCGACGCCGATCGCCATCATGCGAGGTCGCCGTATCGCGAGAACGCACCACGGAACACCGATCACCAGGACCGCGGGCAGGAACGACGACGCGCCCAGCCGGAGGACGATCGTGCCGGCCAGCAGTACGAGAGGCGCGGCGACCACGAACGCCTTGACCGAGACGGCCGCTCCGGGAAGATTCCACCGGGTGGTCGCGTCCATCCGCCTCAGCAGGATGGGCAGTACGGCGAGGCTCGTCACCACGAGCGGGAACTCCGCCGTCCAGTTGAACACCACCGGGGCGACGAGAGTGTTGAACGCACCACCGAACGCGCCGCCGAGCGAGATGATCAGGAAGAACTCGGTCAGCCGGCGCGGGTTCGGCCGGTCCTTCGCGAGGAGACCGTGACAGGCCAGCCCGGCGACGAGTACGAGGGCCAGGGCGAGCAGAATCCCGATGAAGTCGGGGCCGATGATGAAAAGGGTCCACGGAATCACCGCCGCGGAAAGCGCCGCGATGGTGACCGTGTGACTCAGCCAGCGGTGCTTCTTCGACCCGAAGGCGATGATGAACGTCGCCAGGTAAAGGGCCAGTGGCACCACCCACATCAACGGGACCGGAGCGATGTCGGTCGAGATGTGCGTGGTGGCGCCGAGCATGAGCGACGACGGAATGAAGGCCAGGCCCAGCCAGCGCAGACGACGGCGCCAGGTGATCCTCTCGGCCGCCTCTTCCGTCGCCGTTTCCTCCTCGGCCGACGCCTCCGCGGGAGTCCGGGACGAACGGAATCGGATGATGAGCACGCACGCGACCACCAGCACGACGAACACGCGGTAGCCCAATGCCCACCAACGTGCCTGAGCCTCCAGGTCGGCGGCGGGTTCGATGAGGAATGGATAGGCGAGCAGCGCGAGCATGCTGCCGACATTGCTGGCCGCGTACAGGAAGTAAGGGTCCTTGGACCGCGGCAGGCCCGCCCAGGAATACCAACGCTGGATCAGCGGCCCGATCGTGGACAGCACCGCGAACGGTGCGCCGACGACCGCCGTCAGTACGAGCAGCAGCCACAGGGCGACCGGCGCCGATCCGCCCGACACCGCCCAGCCGGGCAGTGACATCGGTAGCACCAGCAGAGGCACCACCACGAGCGGGATGTGCACCAGGGGCTGCCAGCGGGCACCGAGCAGTCGCTGCGAGAGATGTGCGTAGGTATAACCGAGGAGGAGCGCGACCTGGAAGAACAGCATGGAGGTGTTCCACACCATCGGCGATCCGCCGTAAATCGGTAGCAGCATTTTCGCCACCATCGGCTCCACCGTGAACAGCAGGCTCGCGGCCATCAAGGTCGTTAAGGTGAAGACCACGACCGCGACGCCGACAGGCCCCCGCGTGGCCGGCGCCCCCTTCGCGGCATCGAGGTGTGGCTTGATCTCGGCTACGCTCATAGCTGTTCTCCCAAGGCGACCTGAAGAAATCGATGCGCCGGGCCGCGGCACTTGACACGCGGTTTCCGAAGAATTCGATGCCCGCACAGTAGGCGCTGCAGCTTCCGCTATTCCCGTGCCCTGCTCAGCGGAAACTCATCTGGACAAACGTGACATCGGTCGGCTCTGCGGGAGATGACTTTTATCGTGAGACGTACCGCGACATAACGCCGAAGTCACACATTCGACTGCCTGGAGCCGCTCGCCACCACCCGCCGATGCGACCCGATATCTGCTGACACATACGCCCTTTGCGCTCATCTTACTTGGCGATTGTCTTCATCGGTGAGCGCACGGGAATGCTAGAAAGCGCGGCGCGCCTATAAACCGCATTAATTATCGCTCATACCTTCTTTGTGGCCGCCTTACCCGTTCCGTATGTTGCCGCGATGAGGCCGGGGAACATTTTCTAGCGGGCGCTCTGCGAGATACATAAGAGAGCGCCTGTTCGTGAGAGCCATCGCTCCATTTCCGAACAGCGAAGGAGACTTACCGTGCTCAAGCAAATCATCGCGGCCGCCGGTGTACTGGTTTCAGCAGCCGCCGGAGCCGCCCTGGCCGGCGGAACCGCGTCCGCCCAGACCCCGGCGTGGGGCGGCTGTTGCGCCAGCTCCCACCGCGCTTTCGGCGAAGTGCACCGCACCAGGAACTGGAGTGGTAACGAGAACGAGAATCTCAACCACATCCGGCTGCGGCTGCGCAACCGGAACAACAACATCGCCGTCGCCCGTCCGGGCGGCCGCGGCGGTGACGAAGGCCTCGGCACGACCGCCGGCGGCCTCTGATCGAACCGACTCCGAGAACGGCCGAAAAGGCCGCCCCGGCTCAGCGCCTCGAAACCCACTTCGGGGAACGTCTCCCTGAGCGCTCGAGCCGCCTGACAGAAGGTGTGGCAGAGCCTTGCCCTGCCACACCTTCTTCACCTGCGACCCGCACCACGACCACCTGAGAGAACGGCAGGGTAGCGCTCCACACGCCGGCCTCCCACCCCTCGCCCGACCGGCACCCCACTCCGCCAGGACCCGCCCACCGCGGCCCCCTCCGCCCGACGCCCGCCAGATCATCGCCCTCGCCCTCGCTGGACCAGCGCTTCCTTCCGACCTGCACTCCGCTCCACGGACCTGGCCGAGCGGCCTCGTCCGGCCGGCGTCCTGGCCCAGCTCGCTCAGGCGCGCCAGCCACAGCCGACCAAGCACCTGCAGACTCTCGAACGCGCCGGCATCGTCACCTCCCAGCGCACCGGCCGGCGCCGCATCTACCCGCGTGATCGCGGGTACGCCAAATGGCTGGTCGACACGGAGAAGGTGGTCTTGTCCACCACCCTGACCCAAGCGCCGTGGGAACGCACCCGCGTGATCAACGCGCCCGCCACCGACGTCATCACCGACCTCAAGACCACCGGTGAAGGCGACATCCTCGTCAACAGCAGCGCCGGCATCATCAAGGCGCTCCTGGCAGCGGACCTGCTCGACCGGTTCTACCTCATGATCCTCCCCGAGATCACCGGAGGCGGGCAGCGACTCTTCGACGACGGCCTGCCTGCCTGCCGGCCACGAAATGGACGCTCACCCACCAGACCACCGGCAAGCTGGGCGAACTCGCCATGGTCTACGCCCGGGCTCGCTGAAGCGACGAGGCGGGGCCGGAATCCGTTGGAACTCGTCGTGGCGACCGATCAACAGGTGGGGCCATTTCTCGCCGGTGAAACCAGGCACGGCGACCTCCCCTCGCCCGACCAGCGCTTCGCTCCCGCCTGACGCCCGCCGGGTAACGGCCTCCTTCTCCAAGCGTCCGGACCATGCCTGGCGAGCGTCGGGCGGAGCAGGTTGCGGGTCCCTTACTGGGAGAAACCGCGCCGGCGGGCCCGGATGGAACGGGGCGCCGATCGGACGCGGGAGGGAAGATCGCCGTCCCTGGCAGGTCCCGGGCGGAGCGGAGCGCCGATACCCGGCCGGCCCTCCGCTCGGCTCCGGTTCGCCAGTCGGGCGGTGAGCCGGCCACGGCAGCCGCCGGCCCGCCGGGCGCCCCCTCCACCGCCTCGCCGGCCCCCTGCGCAGGGCATGGCAGCCCCATCCCATATGCCTGAATCCACCTACTTCAGCACTCTTTGTCGGCGGCTTACCCCGTCATACCCCCGGCTCGAAACTGGGCGGGAATGTACGCCATGGCGCCCAAATCGGGCATCACTGGCCTTCGCGCCATTTCTCGCAAGAAGGAGACGACGTGCAGAAGAGGACATACGCCCTTGCCGGTCTGGCCGTTGCGGCAGCGAGCGGCGTGCTGATCACCGGCTCGCCCGCGTACGCCGGGGCGCTCGTCCAAGGACATCGGCACCACCACTATTCGAGCCACCGCAATTCCAACCGGAACCTCAACTTCAATCGCAATCACAACCGGGTCGTCGTCCGGGTGAACGTCCGGAACCGCAACGTCAACACGGCCTGGGCCGGCGGCGGGTTCAACCGCGGCTTCCGCGATTTCGACCGCGACGACGACTTCGGCCTGTTCCGGAACCGCTGCCGCTTCAGCTGCGGCCGGTTCGGGTTCGACGACGACTTCGGCCGCGACCGTGACCGCGACGACGATGACCGCGGCGACAACATCATCGTCGGCAACGACTTCGGTGGGAGACGCGGCTAGGGCGGCGCGTCGCGACGAAGGAGGGAGCCGGCCCGGCCCGGGCCGGGCCGGCGACCTGCGACGAACGCGGCGGGGCGTCGCCTGAACGCCGAGCCGTAGGACGGCGGGGCCGAGCGGAACCAGGGCGGCGGGCGCGGGCAACGATCGCGTGGTGACTCTGGCCAGGAACGGCCGCAAAGGCCGCCGGGTCACCGAGCCGCCCAGAGCAGACCGGGTGGGGGGATCACTCCCTCACCCGGTCTCGCTCTTCCGGAACGACGCCGGCCCGCTACGTGCGGTAAGGGAGGCACTTGATGCCGTTGTCGAAGTTGGACAGCAGCAGCTCCGGCTCCCCCGCCGCGCGGATGCCGGGGACCCGGGTGAACAGCTCGCGGAACATCGCGGTCAGCTCCCGCCGTGCCAGGTGCGCGCCGAGGCACAGGTGCGGGCCCGGCCCGCCGAACCCGACATGCGGGTTCGGGCTACGGGTGATGTCGAACCGGTCGGGCTCGTCGAAGACGTCCTCGTCCCGATTGGCGGACAGGTAGAACAGCACCACCTTCTCGCCCTTGCGATACGTGTGGCCGTTCATCTCGTGGTCACAGGTCAGCGTCCGCTGGAACTGCATGATCGGCGAGGCGTACCGCACGATCTCCTCGATCGCGCCGCCGATGCGGCGGTCGAAGTCGGCCAGCAGGATCGCCCGCTGGTCGGGGTGGTCGGTGAACAGCTTCAATCCGTGCGCGAGGGCGTTGCGGGTCGTCTCGTTGCCCGCCACCAGCAGCAGGTCGAAGAAGGCCCCCAGCTCCCGTACGGACAGGCGCTCGCCGTCGACGTCGGCGGTGACCAGCGCCGAGATGAGGTCGTCGCCCGGCGCCTGGCGACGTTCGCGGCCCAGGCGGGCGACCAGCCGGTGCAGCTCGACGATCGCCCTGACATTGGCGCCGAAGAGCCGGAGCGTACGGAGCCGGGCCACGTCGCCGCGGACGCCGGAGTACTCGGTCATGGCGTCGACGCAGGCGGCGACCTTCGCGTGGGAGTGCTCGGGGATGCCCATCATGGCGCAGATGACCTTGATGGGCAGGCGGGCGGCCACGTCGGCGACGAAGTCGCCGGACCCGCCGCGTACGACGTCGTCGACGATCACGGCGGCGGTCTTGGCGATGTGCTCGTCGATCTGCTCGAGCCGGCGCGGGGTGAAGGCGCGGGACACGATGCGCCGCAGCCGCGCGTGCCGCGGGTCGTCCATGTTCACCATCGGGCGGCCGAACAGCGCGGTGATCCACGGCGGCGGCTCGGGCGAGGTCGCGGCGGGCTCGCTGCTGAACACCTTGGCGTTGCGGCTCGCGTACACGACGTCCTCATGCCGTACGAGGGCGTGGAAGCCACGGCCCGCCCGCACGAAGGGGATCCGCTGTTCGGCGAAGAAGGCGGGCCGGCCCTGCGCGCGCAGCCGGGCGAACACCCGTAGCCGCTCCTCCGGGGGCCGGGCCCAGAACTCGAGTGTGGCGAGATCGTCGCTCATCGGACCTCATCGCGTAGGGGTGTCATCTGTTGGACGCCGGTGGCCGCGGAGGTGGTCACGCGCGGCACCGGCCGGATCGCGCCACTGCCGGCGACGAAGTCCACAGCGTGACCTCACGGGTCGGCCGGGAGATCCTCCCGGCATCCTCATCGGTGACTCATCAGCATCGCGCAATCACTGAGAGTTGCCAAGTACCGGTCACGGGCCGGTCCCGGCACGGCGGGTCAGGCGACCACGACGCGTACGCGGGGCCAGGCGTTGTTGACGTAGCCCCCCGGGTTCCACACCGAGGCGGCGGACTCCGGCTGGCAGCCGCCCTCGATGTCCCAGGCCCTCGCGACGATGGTGATCTCGCCCGCCGGCAGGTCGACGACCGCGCGCCACAGCCGCCACGCCCAGCACCCGTACGCCGGATCGAGGTCGGCCGGCCGCCAGGACAGGCCGCCGTCCGCGGACACCTCGACCCGGTCGACGCCGCGGTCGTCGTCGCCGAACGCGTACCCGTGCACCATGACCGGCCCGGCCGGCAGCACCGCTCGCTCGCCGGGCGCCAGGATGTCGCAACCCGGTGCGACCGGGCCGAGCGGTGCGTCCTGGGGCAGCAGCCGGTACGCGACGGCCTGGAAGTAGTTGTCCGAGGGTCGGTCGCGTACGGTCACCCCGGTCACCCACTTCACGCTGCGGGCCCCGATGTATCCGGGCACGACCACGCGGACCGGGCCTCCGTGCACGGCCGGCAGCGGACGGCCGTTCATGGTCCACGCCAGCAGCACCTCACCCGCCGTGGCCTTGGCCAGCGGGATCGACCCGCCGTACGGCTGCGGCGGCCGTGCCTCCGGGGAGACGTCCGGCGCGGTGAACTCCACGTGGGCGGCGCCCGGCCGGGCCACCGCGCGGGCCAGCACGTCCGCCAGGCTGACGCCGGTCCAGCGCGCGGTCGAGATCGCCCCGGACCGCCAGGGCGTCTTGCCGGGGATGGGGCGCACCGCCAGGAGGCCGGCGCGCCGGTTGCCCGCGCACTGGATGGTCGCGACCACGTCCCGGCGGGGGAACCCGGCACGCAGATCGTCCAGCGACAGCGTCATCGGGTGCTCGACGAGTCCTCCGACCGACAGCCGCCACGCGTCCGGGTCCAGGCGCGGGATCGGGCCGTGGCCGCGCACGAAGAAGGTGTCGACGGGGGTCAGCGTCCGCCCGGCGAGAGCCTCGGGCGGCGGCTCCGCGTTGTACGGCTCAGTGGTGTGCGTGATCATGTCGTCGCGCTTGCCCCACGACGCCATAGGACACCCCTCCCCCAGCGGAGATACCCGAGCCGGCCGACCGGAGAACGCGACCCTCCACACGATCGTCGCAGGTCAGAGGGCATGCGGGGGTGGCGGGACGCAATCTGGACAGGTAATATCCAGGATTATGCGCCTGGGTGAAGGGGTGGAGTGGTCACTGCACTGCCTCCTCACGCTCGGCTGGCTCGGCAGTGACGAGCCGGTGTCCACGGCGAAGCTCGCGGGGATCTTCGAGCTTCCGCCGGCCTATCTGAACAAGCGTCTTCAAACGCTGGTCCGCGCGGGTGTGCTCAGCTCGACCCCCGGAGCCCGTGGCGGGTTCCGGCTCGCCCGGTCCCCCGAGAAGATCACCGTCATGGAAGTGGTGGCGGCGATCGAGGGCCCGGAGTACGCCTTCCGCTGTACCGAGATCCGGCAGCGGGGTGCGGGGAAGAACCGGCCGCAAGACTTCCAACGACAGTGTGTGATCACCACCGCGATGCGGAAGGCGGAGCTCGCGTGGCGGCGCGAACTCGCCTCCCAGACGCTCGCCGACCTGCTGGCGGCGGCACCGGACGCGGCGGCCGAGCGGACCCGCGACTGGTTCGCCGACATCGGCTGACCGCGCCACACGGGGAGGTGGCACGGGTGCGAGGAGAATCCGGATGTCCTGTATCTCGTCATCGCGGAGCCGGTCGGGCGGCCGCGTTCTGGCCGTGCCGGGCGAGCTGAGCCCGACGCTGGTCCTGGTCCTCGGCACGTACGCCGTCGGCGCCGACGCCTTCGTTATCGCCGGGTTCCTGCCGTCGATCGCGGGCGCGCTGGACGTGTCCACCGCCGACGGCGGCCGGGCGATCACCGCCTTCGTGCTCACCTACGCGGTTCTCGCGCCGGTGCTGGCCGCCGCGACCGCGCGGGTCCCGCGCCGGGTGCTCCTGGCCGGCGCGCTGACCGTCATCGGCCTGGCCAACCTCGTCTCGGCGCTGGCGCCGAGCCTGCCGGTCCTCATCGGCGGCCGGATGCTCGCCGCCGCCGGCGCCGCCGCGTACACCCCGATCGCCGCCCGGGTGTGCACCACGCTCGTACGGCCCCGTGCTCGCATGACCGCACTGACCTTGATCATCGGCGGGATGGCGGTCGCCGTCACGCTGGGACTGGCGTTCGGCGAGGTCGCCGGCGGCTGGCTCGGCTGGCGTGCCGCGCTCGGCGCGGTGTCCCTGGTCTGCCTGCTCGCCGGGGCCGGCGTGGCGCTCACGCTGCCGTCGCTGCCCGCCCGGTCCCGCCCGCGGCTGCCGCGCCTGCCCGTCCTGCCCGCCGTGGTGCCGATCACCGTGCTCGGCGTCCTCGTCGCCTTCGGCGCCTACGCCTACGGCGTCCCGGAGCTGAACACGATCGGTCTTCCCGACGCCGCCGCCGTGGTCGTCCTCTTCGCGTACGGGCTGGGCGCGATGTTCGCCAACACGGTGACCGGGATGCGCCGCGCCGGTGAGGAACGCCGCCGCATCGCGCGTGAGCTCCACGACTCGCTGACGCACAACATCACGCTCATCAAGGTCCAGGCCAGCATCGCGCTGCACCTGGCCCGCCAGCGCGGCGAACCCGTGCCGGCGAGTCTCCTGGCCATCGAGGAGGCCAGCACGGAGGCGATGCGCGAGCTCCGGGCGGCCCTGCACCTGCTCCGCGACCCCGACGGCGAGCCCGTCGGCGGCGGCCTCGACCGGCTGTCCGGCCTGCTCGACCGGGCCCGCTCGGCCGGTGTGCCCACGGCGATGACCGTCAGCGGTGAGCGCCGTACGCTGCCCGGCGAGGTCGACCGCACGGCGTACCGCGTCGTCCAGGAGGCCCTGACCAACGTCTCCCGGCACGCCGGCGGCGCGTCCGTACTGGTGCGGGTCGCCTACCGCCCGGACCGGGTGACCGTACAGGTGGACGACGACGGCCGGGCGACCCTTGACGCGCCGCCCGAGCCGGGCATCGGCCTGACCGGCATGCGCGAACGGGTCGCCGCCCTCGGCGGCCGCCTGCACGCCGGCCCCCGCCACGACGGCGGATTCACCGTCCAGGCCGAGCTGCCGCTGGACGCCCGGAACGCGGACTCCTCCCCGGCGGCCACCCGGCATCCGTAGGACCGCCGTTCGCCGGTGAGCACGGTCCCCCCGCCGGACACCTCCTCGGACCGGCCGAACGGCGCGGCCACGGCGTTCTCATCGGCGACGCCGACCCGCGCTGCCATCGCCGCCCGCCGGACACCTCCCCGGAGCGGCCGAACGGCGCGGCCACGGCGTTCTCGTCGGCCCGCACCGCGACCACCCGTCCGCCGCGGTCGCGTCGGCCTGGTCGCGTGCGTAGTCCACGGCGACGGCGTGGCCGTCACGGGCCAGGCGTGCGACGGTCGGGCGGCCGATGCCACGTGAGCCCCCGGGACCCTGGGTGCTCACCGGCCTGCCCCAGGGCGCCTCACCGGCGTGGTGGAAGGGCCTCCTCGGGGACGCGCACGTGGGCGTCGACCAGCTCGGCCAGGGCCCGTACGGCGGCGGTCGGCTTGCGCCGGCGGGGTGTCGCGAGGTGCAGCGACCACTCCATGCTCTCGTCCTTGATCTTGACGGTGCGTACGGCGTCGTCGCCCCGGACCGCGAACGGCGGGACGATCGCGACCCCGACGCCGTGCCGGACGAAACCGGCCGCGGCGTCGAGCGAGTCGACCTCCACGGCGATGCGGCGCTCGATCCGCGCGGCGGCGAAGACCTGGTCGGTGACGGAGCGGCCGGCGTACCCGGACGGGAAGTCGACGAACTCCTCCTCGGCGAGGTCCGGGACGGCGACGACGCGCCTGTGGGCCAGCGGATGCCCGGCGGGGACGGCGAGGACCTGCGGGACCCGGACGAGCTCGCGGCCGTTCAGCTCCCGGCCCAGCGTGTCGGCGGCGCAGAGGAGGCCGACGTCCACCTCGCCGCTCAGCAGGGCGGCGGCGATCCCCGCCGAGCCGCCGGACTCCGCCTTCAGGCGCATCTCCACTTCGGGGTAGCGGCGCCGGAACTCGCCGGCTAGCCCCGGCAGGTCCACCAGCCCCAGGCCGGCGAGCACGCCGACCCGCACGGAACCGCGGAGGGCGCGACCGAGCTCGTCCACGGCGTCTCGTGCCCCCTGCGCGGCGTCCAGCACGGCCAGTGCCTCGGGCAGCAGGGCGCTGCCGGCCTCGGTGAGCACGACGCGCTGCGCGTTCCGCTCGAAGAGCGTGACCCGGAGGTCACGCTCGAGCGACGCGATCGCCGCAGACACGGCGCTCTGCACGACGTGCAGCCGTTTGGCCGCGAGAGTGAAACTCTTCTCGTTCGCCACAGCCACGAAGTAGTTAAGCTGCCTCAACTCCACCTGAAAAGTGTGCCAGTTCAACGGCGGGTGTTGGTAATGGACCTCATGACGGTGGATATCGAGCAGGCTACATAATGGCGTTTCTCAAGGTAGGCGGTGTCTTCCCGGCCGGACGAACGGGTGGCGGAGGCGCCGGGCCCGGCCGCCCCCGCCCGCGCACCGCGACCGATGTGATAGGGGGTACGCGGGCGCGGGCGGTCCCGCCGGCGCGCCCGCGGGAGGAGACGCGGGGAAATAGCTGGCGTCCCGCCTCCGGCGGCCGAGCCGAAAAAGCCCGGACGGCGGCCGCGAACGCGTGGACTTTCCTGCGAAAGGACGACCGGAATTAACCGATCGGGCGCACCTTTCTTGACGCCGAACACTGTTCTACCGGGCGCTCAGTAAATGCCTCCACGACGAGGCGGCCCGGCTCGGTGACCCCGCCCGGCCGCGCCTTCGAGGCGGCCACCACCACGCCCACGGCACCCTGCCCGCGTCACGGGCCATCCGCCACGAAAACAATAGATCCCATCGTTATGTACTGCTATTTCATAGTTTCTCGCATTTGGTGACGCTCCGTTCTGTCCGGCTGTTCCGTTGACGACCAGCGGCCCCACCTGGCCGGAACACCGGGCAGAAGGAGAAGCTCGTGAGACGAGCCTTCGCCGCCATCTCCTCCGTCATCGCCCTCGCCGGAGCACTCACGCTGATCTCCCGGCCGGCCGGCGCGACCCCGCCCAACATCCCCTCCGCGAGCACGGCCGCCTCCCGGCTCGCCTCGCTCACCGTGGCCGCCGAGAGCCACCAGTCCACCTACGACCGCTCGCTGTTCCCCCACTGGATCACGATCAGCGGATCCTGCGACACCCGCGAGGAGGTGCTCAAGCGAGACGGCACGGGCGTCGTCACCAACTCCAGTTGCTCGGCCACGTCCGGTACGTGGCACAGCCCGTACGACGGGGGGACCTGGACCGCGGCGAGCGACGTGGACATCGACCACATGGTGCCGCTGGCCGAGGCCTGGCGCTCGGGCGCGTGGGCGTGGACCACGGCGCAGCGGCAGGCGTACGCCAACGATCTCGGCGGTCCCGAACTGTGGGCCGTCACCGACAACGTCAACCAGTCCAAGGGCGATCAGGACCCCACGACGTGGAAGCCTCCGCTGTCCTCGTTCTGGTGCACGTACGCCCGCGCCTGGATCCAGGTCAAGTGGTACTACGACCTCACGCTGCAGAGCGCGGAGAAGACCCAGCTGACCTCGATGCTCGGCACCTGCTGAGGACCGGGAACGCCGAAGGCGCCCGGCTCTCGCCGGGCGCCTTCGGGCGTTGAGGGGTCAGGGGGTGTTGTTGGCCAGGGCGATGAGCCGGTCGTGGGAGCCGTTGAACACGTCCTGGTCACCGGGGAAGGTGCCGGAGTCGGCCCACTGCCAGATCGTGTAGAAGCCCCAGCCCGCGGGGAGCGTGCCGACGCTGCTGGAGTAGCGCGCGATGGCCAGCGGGTCGTTGCTCGCGTAGGCGCTGGTGTTGCCGGTGCAGGTCGTCCACCAGTCGGTGGTCGTGTAGATCGTGGCCCAGCGTCCGGTCTTGGCGTGGTACTCGTTCAGGAAGCTGGTGATCCACGAACGCATCGACGCCTGGCTGAGGCCGTAGCAGGTGGCGCCGTTCGGGTTGTACTCGATGTCGAGCATGCCGGGCAGCGTCTGGTTGTCCGCCGACCACGCGCCGCCGTGGGCGGCGAAGTAGTCGGCCTGGGCGGCGCCGGTCGAGCTGGCCGGCTGCGCGAAGTGGTAGGCGCCGCGGACCAGGCCGGCGTAGTAGGCGTTGGTGTAGTTGGCGCCGAAGTTCGGGTCACGGTACGTCGTGCCCTCGGTCGCCTTGATGTAGGCGAACTGCGCGCCCTGGTTCTTGACGGTGGTCCAGTTGATGGTGCCCTGCCAGTGGCTCACGTCAAGGCCGGGCAGGCCGCCGGGGGCGAGGAGCGGCGTCGCGCCGGTCCGGTGCTCGTGGGCGGCGACGGTCGAACCCATGTAGTCGCGCTCGGGGTGGGCCATGGGGTTGGGCGTGGCGGCGTGCGCGGGCACCGTGAGACCGATGGTCGCGGCGCCGACGGCAGCGGCGACGGTGGTGACGGATCTCAGCCAGCCGGTGAGGCGGCGGGGGGACGCGGCCATGGGGGCTCCTTCAAGGGGGCGGGTTCCAAGAGGACTTGGCAGCACCTAGATTTCGACAGATTCTGACCTTCTCCGCAATGCCACCGAAGGAATTTGCCTTACCCGCGGTTTACACGCCGTGAATTTCGCCACGTAAAAGGGGTTCGCGCCGGCACCCGGCCGCATCCGGCCAGAGCGTGCGCCTTGACGAACTCCGGTCGATCGGAGTTCCAAGGTCATCTGGCATGGTTGAAAATCTCTTGAACTCTGGGCCGCGCGTCACCCCGGCAGATGATCACATGAGGATTCTCGTCACCGGCACGACCGGCGTCATTGGACAGCGGGTCGTGCCGCTGCTCATCGCGGCGGGCCACACGGTCACCGGAGTGGCCCGTACGGTGCCGAAGGCGGCGCTGCCGCGCGACATGGGAGCGGACCCGGTCGAGGTGGACCTGTTCGACCCGTCCGCAGTACGCGGCGCCGTGGCCGGTCACGAGGCCGTCGTCAACCTGGCGACCAAGATCCCGCCCCCGACTCAGGCCGCCCGCGCGAGCGCGTGGTCCGAGACCGAGCGCATCCGGCGGGGGCCTCGCGCCACCTGGTCGACGCGGCGCTGGAGGCGGGCGCCGGCCGGTCCGTCCAGGAGTCGATCTGCTTCATCTACGCCGACCGGGGCCACGCGTGGATCGACGAGGACGTGCCGCTGGACCCGCCGCCCTTCGGCCGGGCCAATGAGGCCGCCGAGGCCCAGGCGCGCCGGTTCACCGAGGCCGGCGGCACCGGGGTGGAGCTGCGCTTCGGTCAGTTCTACGCGTGGGATTCGACCCGCACCCGGTACATGCGCCGGATGGCGCGCCGACGGCTGCCCGCCATCCCCGGCCCGAAGGACGCTACGCGTCGGCCGTCGCCGCCCTCGGCGCGCCCGCCGGGACCTGGAACGTCACGGACGACCGGCCGCCGACCCCCGGGGAGTTCCACCGGACGCCGGCCGAGACGCTCGGCGTACGGCCGCCCGTGACCACCGGCTCCCTGCCGCTGCGGCTGAGCAGAGATCTCGGCTTCTACCTGCGCTCGCAGCGGGTCTCCAACCGCCGTTTCAAGCAGGCGACCGGCTGGTCACCCGCCTCACGGACGCGGGCGCCGGCCGGCGGGCGATGGTCGCCGAGCACCCGAACGGCCAGGGCCGGTAAGTCCCCGTCCCTGGCGAGCGGTGTCCGCAAGGCGGAGGAGGGAGTCAGCCCGGCGCCGGCCGAAACGGCGAGGCGTCACCTGGGCACCGTGCGGTAGGACAGCGGAGGTCTGAGACCGGCTCTAGCACTGCTCGGTGTCGGCGTCGTCGCCGGTGCAGACGATCGGCACGCCGGTGGCGGCCTGCTGGAGCAGGCCGTAGAGCGTCTCGCGCTGGGTCTCGTCGAGCGCGCCGAGCACGTCGTCCTCGACGGCGGCGAGCGCGCACTCCGCCTTGACGAGCACGCGCGCCCCCTTGTCGGTGAGCACGACGACGTGCCGCCGGCGGTCCTCGGGTGAGCGACGGCGCTCGATCAGGCCGTCGCGCTCCAGGTCGTTGAGCAGGCCGACGACGTTGGTGCCGTCCATCTCCAGCGTGCCGGAGAGGGCCTGCTGCGAGCAGCCTCCCTGCTGGCGCAGCACCGTCAGCGTGACGAGGTGCCGCGGGCGCAGGCCCAGCGGCGCCAGCACCGACTCCGCACGCAGCCGCATGCGGCGCGCGAGGTGGTCGAGGAGCGCGCCGGACCGGTGCACCGGCTGGTTCACGACGGGGAGCTCGACCACACCCCGATTCTAGCCGCAGCCGCCATCGATCCGTGTGGTACAAATAGCTTGCCCTACACAAACGATTAATCAGGGACGAACGATCATGGCTCATCTGCTGCACATCGACTCGAGCATCAAGGGCGACCAGTCCGTCAGCCGGAGGCTCAGCGCCCGCGCCGCCGACGCATGGCGCGCGGCCCACCCCGACGGGACCGTCACGTACCGCGACCTCGGCGCCCATCCGCTCCCCCACCTCGACACGGCCGGCGGCCTGGCCCGAATGGTGCCGCCGGAGGACCACACTCCGGCGCAGGCGGCGTCGTGGCGGCTCAGCCAGGAGGTCATCGAGGAGGTCCGGCAGGCCGACACGATCCTGCTGGGCCTGCCGCTCTACAACTTCGGCGCACCGAGCAGCGTCAAGTCCTGGGTCGACCACCTGATCGGGCCGGGCTCGGTCGACTCCGAAAGCGGCACCGGCCTGCTCGGCGGCCGCGAGTTCATCGTCCTGGCCAGCCGCGGCGGCGGCTACGCCCCCGGCACCCCCCGCGACGGATGGGACCACGCCGAGCAGTGGCTGCCGCACGGCGTGTCGATGACCGGCTTGGAGCCACGCTTCATCACCGCGGAGCTGACGCTCGCCGAGACCACGCCCGCGATGGCCGAGCTGATCCCGCTCGCCGTCAAGAGCCTCGCCGCGGCCGAGGACGCGATCGACCGGCTCTGGACGCCGGCGTCCGTCGCCGTCTGATCACCGGACGCCGCGGCCGGCGCGGGGGACGCCGGCCGCGGCCGTCTGATGGTCACGCTCGCGTTCGCCGGTCGCGCACGCCGCTCGTGTTCGCCGGTCGCGCTCGCCTCCTCACTCACTCACTCACTCCACGGACGGCTCATACCTCACCGGCCGCTCCGCTCGCTCGTCAGCTCGCCGCTCCGGTCAGCCGACCGCCGCGCAGACGGTCGTCGCCTTCTTCGTCGGGTCGCTCTCGGACGTGGCGGTCACCTGCACCGTGCCGAGATGGGCCGCGCCCGCCGTGTGCTGGGCGTACACGGTCACCGCCGTACGCCCGCCGGCCCTGGCCGTGGCGAGGTCGTTCGGCAGCCAGGCCGACCAGCCACGGCCCGAGGCGGTCGCGGACAGCCGGTACACGTCGGCGTCGGCGTACGGGGCGGTGCCCGCCGTGCCGGTGTTGGTCAGCGGCAGCGTGCACCTGGCCCAGCCCCGCTGCGGCGCGGCGACCCCGGCGCCGGGCGACAGCGATACGCCGCGGCGCTGCGTGCCGGCCCCGTCCAGCGAGCGGATCGCGACGGTGTACGACAGCACGCCCGACTTGTCGCGTTTCAGGTCCAGCACGTAGAAGTGCAGCCGGTTGGCCTGGTCGACGTACTCGTACTGGCTGCCCGAGTCGGCCCCGGCGTGGAACAGCGCGTCGGAGAGCTGCCGGTAGTCGCCGATCGTCATCTTCTGCGGGGTGCCGTTCGGCAGCACGAAGTCCACCTTGTCGATGTCCTCCGGGTGCGCGTCGACGACCCAGATGAACGGCGCCGCGTCGCGGTCCTTGGTCTTGGACAGCAGCACGCCGCTGTCCGGTGTGAACGAGTCGTAGCCCATCCGGTCGACGACCTCGACGGTGTAGTTGTCGTACCCGCCGCCGTCGCAGAGCGGATCGGCCGAGACGTCACAGGCCGGGTCGTGGTCGCCGCCGTTCATCACCACGTTGACGCCCGTGAGCTCGCCGGACTTCGGCCGCACCTCACGCGCCTTGACCCTGGCCACCACGACACCCGACTGGGCGAGGCCGTCGCGTGAGACGTTCAGCACGCTGGCCGGGTCGACGATGCCGAGCCTCACCTTCTCGCGGAGCATGTGCTGGGCGCCCATCGAGCTGCCGGCGGTGGCGGGAATCAGCCAGCGGCTGTGCGGGCCGCCGGGCCCGTTGAACGTTCCCCGGCTGAGCATGTCCCACGGCCCGGAGTAGTCCCGCCGTGGCGGCACCGAGTACGGGTTGTTGTAGTTGTCGCCGATGCCGAGGATGTGGCTGAACTCGTGGGCGAAGGTGCCCATGCCCGAGCTCTCGGCCTGGATGGAACTGCCCGAGGCGGCGTTCGGCCAGATGTTGGCCGCGGCCTGCCAGGACGTCCAGTCGACGTACCGGGTCTTGTTCCAGTTGGGCAGTGCCGGGTCCGGCGGCCCCCACTCGTCGGTGACGTCGTCGCGGCCGTCGAACTTCATCTGGCCGAACTCCTGCCAGGTCGACGACTCGTCCTGGCCCGCACTGAGGAAGAACACGAAGTCGTACCGCGCGGCGACGTCCGCACCGACGTCCGCGATCCACGCGGCACGGGCGTCCCCGCGGAAGTCGCGGTTGCACGTGTCGCCCGCCGGGCAGCCCGTGCTGCCCTGGAAACTGGACTCGACGCCGTACTCGTAGCTCTTGCCGGGCATCCGGTACGGCCCGAACGCGCCCAGGTCGATGCCGTAGCGCCCGCCGGAGTCCTCCATCCAGTACTCGTTGATGGTGTGCCCGCGGTTGAGGTCGCCCGGAGTGTTGAGGAAGTCCTGGTAGAACCGCGGCACCTGGTCGCGCGGCACGTCGCTGACCGAGGTGGGGTTGCCGTAGATCGTGGAGTTCTTCGGCCGGCTGATGACGAACGACACGTTCGGGTAGTCGACCAGGACGAGCGCGCCCTTGAAGTTCTTGATCGAGCCCTTCTCGGCCGGGTCGTTCCAGTGGGTGCCCGGGATCGCCTTGTAGTCGTCCCAGGTCATCGTGTCCGGCAGCTCGTAGTCCTGCGGGTCGATCGGACGTGGCACGTTCGGCGCGAACGCGCGCTGTGTCCGGCTTCGCTGCCACGGCTGCGTCTGGGGCCAGTGCCGCATCTGCCAGGGGTTGGCGGCCGGTTCGGGCCGCGGAGCGGCGGTCGCCGCCGCGGCCGAGGTCGCGGAAAGCAGGGCCAGTGTCACGGCGAACACCGCGCACAGCGCCTCCCACCGGCGCCGGCGGGTCCTCCCGGGGTTACCCATGTGACGTCCTCTTTCATCGAGGCCAGGGGCGGTGCCGTTCCAGCGGGGAACACCAGGGGGTGGCGGGGGACTCCGCGGCGGGACGGACGATCGATGATCTCCCGAGGGCACGGTTCGTGCCAGAGACGACTTCCCGTCCCGTCGCGTGACGTGCGCACCCCCCGTACGGGGGCGTCCGGCCACGAGGGCTAACGTCCTGGTGGGGGACTTGATCAACAAGGAGACACCGGATGAGACTTCCGATGAGGGCGAGGACCGTGCCGGGCCGGGTGACCACCGGCGCGTTCCTCCTGCACAGTGGGCTGGAGCACTGGCGCGGAGGCGACGAGCAGGCGTCCGGCGTCCACACGATGGCCTCGAACGCGTTCCCGTTCCTGAAGACCGTCCCGCCGCGCCGGTTCCTGCGCCTTCTGTCGGCCGCGGAGATCGCCACCGGCACCGCGCTGCTCGCCCCGGTCGTCCCGCCGGCGCTGGCCGGCGCCGCCCTCACCGGCTTCTCCGGCGGCCTGCTCGCCCTGTACGCGCGCACTCCCGCGCTCCGCAAACCGGGCAGCATCTGGCCGAGCCAGGCGGGCCTCGGCGTCAGCAAGGACGTCTGGATGCTGGGCATCGGCCTGGACCTGCTCGCCGGCGCCGTCGCCGACCGCCGGAGGCGCTGATCCCGGCGGCCGGAAATGAGCGGTGCCGACCGGCATGTCGGTGTTACCGTGCCGAGGCCGGCCGCGGGACTCCGGTGCGACTTCCGGAACCCGCCTGTTAAGCGATGATTCGCAGCTCGTGCCCCCACTCCCCGGCCGGCTCCGGCGTGTGAGGGGGATTCCGATCGAGACCATGGCGGATCTGATCGCCGCGGACGACGTGCTGCTGTTCGTCAACGCGGCGATCACCTCCACGGGCCAGCGCGAGTTCCACTCCGGCGCGGAGGAACAGGGCCTCTCGCTCGGTTTCCTGCACCGCTACCTGCTCGTCAACTACCGCGACCTGTACGCGGCCACGCTGGCGCTCGACATCAACGACCACAACGCCGCGCTGATCGTACGCAATCTGCTGGTCACCGCGGCCGAGGCCGACGTGGAGCAGCGACGGGCCGAGGGCCGCCTCATCGCGCGGCGGCTGGAGCTGCTCCCGCCCCAGCGGGTGTACGCCCTGTTCCGCGAGCTGCGCCGCGCGAGGGTCAACAACCGCCGTACCCGGGCGATCATGCGGGACTGGCTCTCCGCGCGCCCCGACCCGGCGTTCGACGCGGTCAAGTACCGCGGCGCCGTGAAGGACGCCGTACGCCACGCGCACCTGCGGCCGGACGGCGAGCTCGGCTCGTTCCTGTTCGCGTTCCGGCGGCCGGCCGCCTACACGACGCCGATCCTGGAGACCTGGCGCCGGGCCCACTACGACCAGACCGCGCTCTACGCGCTCCCGTACACGGTGGCGGAGGGCTTCGCCGCCAAGCACCGGATCCCGCGCGCCGCGTTCCTGGAGCGGATCGCGCCCCGGCTCACCCGGCTCGAACGGCTGCGCCTGCAGGAGTCCGCACGCGAACGCGGAGCCGGCGCCGTACGGGCCGACCTGACGACCATGCCGCTCACCCGCCTGGCCTCGTACGTGCTCGGCCTCTCGCTGGACGAGCGGGCGCGCCGCCGCGGCGAGCTGACGGAGGCGCTGCGCGCGTCCGCCAGGCGCACCGCCGGTGACCAGGCCGGACGCTGGGGCAGGGTGGTCGCGGTCCTCGACGACAGCTTCTCGGCCTACGGGTCGGGCACCAAGCGCCGCCGCCCTCTCGCGGTCGCGCTCGCGTGCCACTTCCTGCTGGAGGCGCTCGCCGCCGACTACACGCCGCTGTGGCTGTCGGGCCGCGCCGACGCGCTGCTCGTCCACCCGTACGGCGCGACCCCGCTCGGCGAACGCGTCCTCGACGGGCTCGACCTCGGCCCCGACCGGCTCGTCATCGTCTCGGACGGCTGGGACAACGCGCCGCCGGGCCTGGCCGGAGAGGTGCTGCGGGTCTGGCGCACCCGGCTGGACCCCGGCCACACCTGCGGCGTCGTGCACCTCAACCCCGTGTACGACGCCGCCGGCTTCGACGTACGGCGGTTGACCCCGGTCGTCCCGACGGCCGGCATCCGCGACGCCGAGGATCTGGTCGCGCTGACGGAGCTGGCCCGGTTCGCGGAGGGACGCACCGGGCTGCCCGAGCTCCGCGCCCACCTCGACCGCCGCGTCGCGGCCTTCCTCGGGGAGGACACGTGATCGAGCCGGCCGGCCTCACCACCCGTCCCGCGCAGGTCTGGGGCGGCGTACGGCTCGTTCCGCTGG
Organism: Actinoallomurus sp. CA-142502; assembly: GCF_050936355.1. Lineage (NCBI taxonomy): Bacteria > Bacillati > Actinomycetota > Actinomycetes > Streptosporangiales > Thermomonosporaceae > Actinoallomurus > Actinoallomurus sp. CA-142502. Next base: position 1,869,960 of record NZ_JBNJMY010000001.1, on the reverse strand, counting down.
TCCGCGAGACGCCGATCGAGGACCTGCGGCTCGACGTCCGGCTCCACGACGCCGACTTCGGGGTCGTCGCGGTCGACGCGCGGACCGACTACTCGTCCTACATCCCCCACGGGTACGTGGCGACGTGGGGCGACGACGCGCCCGCGGCGGCGTACGGGACCCAGCTCCTCAGCCCGGCCGAACGGACGCGGACGCCCGACCGGATGGCGCTGCGGTTCCACCGGCGCATGGCACGCCGCGTGGCCAAGAACCGCCTCCGGTTCCTGCCGCTGCACCTGGCCCTGGAGGGGTACCTGGCGCTGCACTTCGGCGGCCCGGAGATCGCGTGGCGGGAGTGGTCGCACCGCGCGATCAGTCGCGGACTCTCGCCCCGGGTCGAGGAGGCCTACACCGGCGCCGTGGTGCGGGGCCTGGACGACGCCCTCCGCGTCTTCGAGATCCACGCCGGCCAGTGCGGGGTGCTCCTGTACGTCGCGGACGCCCTCGCCTCCGCCTTCGTCGTCCCGCGTCCCGCCGACTACCGCGCCCTGCACGGCACTCTGCTCCTCGACCTGTACGGCGAACTGATCTACCACTACGCGATGCTGAGCATGCCGGTGCCCGACTTCGGCGCGCGCATCGCGGACGCGAACGTGCGCTCGCTCGCGGACCTGCGCGCCGAGGCGGCCCGGCAGCGGGATGAGTGGACGGCCTTCCACGACGAGGTCATGGCGGGCGGGCTGCTGGGAGCGGACTACACCTACGAGCACGTGTACGAGCTGGGCCCATACCGCTTGTCGCGGTTCCTGCCGCCGTTCGAACGGCGGCGCGACAACCACATCGGCGAGCTGATCACCGACGAGAGCGGGCAGGTGGCGTACCTGAAGACGTTCCGGCTGTCGGAGAACCAGGTCCGGCGCGGCCACCTGCTGACCGTCCTCGCCGCGAACGACTGGAGCCTGCCCGGCACGGCCGCCGCGCTCGGCGTGACCGAGCCCGAACTCGGCCGCCGCATCGAGAACGCGGGCTTCGGCCACCTGCTCCGCCAGGACGTCCGCGACCACTACCGCGCCCACCGGTCCCACGCCGGCTGACCGACGCCGCGGGACGACGAGCCGGGCCACCGGCGCGAGCCGGTCCGCCGCTACCGGTCCCTGGCCCGGAACGGACTCGCCGCGATGGCCGGGCATGGTTCCGTGGGCTCGCGGGTACGCGACGCGACTACCCGGACTCAGGCCGGGTAGGAGGCGGTCCGCGTGAACCTGACGTCGTCGAGCCGGACCTCTCTGCCGGTGTCGTCGACGAACGCGACGTGGAGCGGCCGGTCGTCGCGGGCCGAGCGCCGGGCGACCGTCGGGCCGACCGCCGGGGGCCGGTGCGCGTCACCCCACTGTTGCAACGCACCGAGGATCGGCCGCAACTGCTCTCCCGCCGGCGTCAGGTAGTAGGCGTACCGGGTCCGGCGGCCGGGCTCGCGGTACGGCCGCTTCTCCATGACGCCCGCCTCGACGAGGGCGGCCAGCCGGTCGGCGAGGACGTCGCGGGCGATGCCGAGACGGTCACGGAAATCCTCGAAGCGCGTGATCTGCTCCAGGTCGGCGTCTCTCAGGATCAGCAGGGTCCACCGGTCTCCCACCACCGCGAGCGCACGGGCGATCGAGCAGTAGTCGGCGTCACGGGGGTTCATGGCTCGATTCTACCCTGCGTTGCTTTTTCAAACTCAGCACTCTAAGTTGGAAAAACCAACCCAATGGGAGAGATCATGGACATCAAGAACTCGCGCGCGTTCGTCACCGGAGCCAACCGCGGTCTCGGCCGGAGGTTCACCGCCGAGCTGCTCGCCCGCGGAGCCGCCAAGGTCTACGCCGGGGCCCGCGACCCCGGGACGGTCGACCTGCCCGGAGTCGTCCCGGTACGCCTGGACGTCACCGACCCCGCCTCGGTGGCCGAGGCCGCGGCCGCCGCCCCGGACGTCACCCTGTTGATCAACAATGCCGGGATCAGCACGCACACGCGGCTGACCGACGGCGACATGGCCAACGTCCGGCTGGAGATGGAGACGCATTACTTCGGCACCCTGGAGGTGACGCGCGCATTCGCCCCGAAGCTGGCCGCAAATGGCGGCGCGATTCTCAACGTCCTGTCCGTCCTGTCCTGGGTGCACTACCCGGACTACGGCGCGTACAGTGCGGCCAAGGCCGCCGCGTGGGCGATGACCAACGTGATCCGGCAGGAACTCGCGCCCTCCGGCGTCGCCGTGACCGCGCTGCACGTCGGCTACCTGGACACGGACATGGCCCACTACGTCGACCCCGCGGACAAGACCGATCCCGCCGTCGTGGCCGCCGCTGCCCTGGACGGCGTCCAGGCCGGCATTCCCGAGGTACTGGCCGACGAGCGCAGCCGGAACGCCAAGACCGGCCTGTCCGGCGGGCTGGAGCTGATGTACCCCCACGTGTTCACGCCGGCCGGCGAGTAGCGACGCGTACGAGGACGGTCCGGCCTCAGGACGGCTCGCGCCGTCCGGTGCCCGCCGATACGAGGTCAGACACCGGGCGTGACGATCCTCGTTCGGGGGCCGCTCTCCCCTGACGCGTCGGCGGTCAGGACCGCTCCTCAACGGTCCAGCCGACGCCGCGCGAGGCGAGGGCGTCGAGGAAGGGGGCCGGTAGGTCCGGCCGGTCAGCCCGTCGCGCCGACGGGGACCTGAGTCGCGACCACGGCCTGCGCATCGGGCCGGCCGCGGAGGGCGTTGATGACGCGGTCGCGGTCGCGGATCGGAATCCGGATTCGGAAGTCGGATTCTGATGCATTCCCCGAAATCCCCCGCCGGGGTTATGGCGTACCGCCGACGGTGTGAGGTTTCCCGGTGTCTCCGTCGTGGGACGTACGTGACGACGCCGCAGTGGGAGAATGGACCGTGTCGCTAACGGGCGAGGTCAGGCAACAGGTCGTCGGTGTGATGGAGCTCTCCGCGCAGGCGCGCGAGTCCGTCGAAGAGGCCGGTGAACTCCTCGATTCGGCGGCGCGGCGTCTGACCGCCGTGCTGACCGCGTCACGTGATCCCCAGGCCGCGCAGGCCGTACGCTCGCTGCTCCTCGCGCAGGAACGCCTCGTCGAGATCGCCGGGCTGTTCGGCTGGGTCACGAGCGAACTCCCCGTCTTCCTCAGCCGCCTCGACCAGACGCCGAGCGCCCCGGCCGGCGTCGGCCCGGCGGTGACGACCTCACACCGTCGGGGCGGGGAGAAGGGCACATCGGTGTCACGGCCCGAGCGCCCCGAGGAGCCGGAGGCCCCCGAGGAGAAGTCGTTCATGGGCTGGTGGGGCACGAGATCACGGGAGGTCGCCGACGCCGGTACCGCCGAGAGCGTCATCGGTGAGGCCGCGGACCGCCTCCTGACCGGCGGACCCCGCGGGGTCGCGATCCGCTTCGGCAAGGGTGAACGCGAACAGGCGCCGCTACGGATCTACATCGACACGTCCGCGGGCCGGGCCGCCGTCTCGTGGCAGGGCAGCGCGGGCGTGGAGTCCGGCGTCGACCCGGACGAGGCGCTGGTCGTCGAGGAACACCCGAAGCGCCCGCCGGTCACCATCCCGCCGGAACGCGCCCGCGTCACCCCGGCGACCGCGATCCGCGCCGCCCGCGAGTACGTCGAGACCGGCCGGCGCCCGACCTGCCTGAACTGGAACGCCGACCCGCCCCCGTCCCGGGTGGAGGAGATCCGCTCGGGCGAGGCCACCTAACGTCCGCGCCGCCGTGGGAGACCTCGCCGCAGGATGGCGCCGAGCCGGCCCGGCTTCCCGGAGGAGACGGCTCGGTCCCGGCCGTCCGGAGACGTCGGCGCCCCACTGCGGGCGAGGAGCCGCCTGAGGCCGTCTCGCGTGGCCACGACGACGAGCGAATCGCCCGGCGTGAGGACGTATCCGTCCTCCGGGTTCCACTCATGGTCCATGCGACCGCGCGGCCGGACGGCGAGCACCCGATAGCGCTCCGGCTCGCCGGCCTCGCTCACCGGGCGTCCGTCGAGCGCGGACCCTGGCTCGACCGGCACGTCGGCGATGAGCATCACCTTCCGGCCCACCGGGATCGTCGCGAGGACCTGCCGGTCCAGCATCGCCCTGGCGAAGGCGGACACGGTGATGGACGACATCGTGCCGACCACCCGGTCGGCGTCGAGGCGCCGGTACACACGCGAGGCGAAGTCGTCGTCGGTGAGCCGCAACACGACGCGGACGTCGGCGCGGATCGCGCGCGCCTGCACGCCGACCTTGACGTTGCTGATGTCATGGCCCGTGGCCGCGATCACCGCCCGGGAGGTCTGGACCCATGCGTCCTTCAGCGTCTCCCGCCGCGTGCCGTCGCCGAACACGATGGGGATCCGCGCTCGGCGCGCCAGATCCCTGCTCGCCGCTCCTTCGCCGGTGTCCACGCCGACCACGAGTACGCCGAGGTCGGCGAGTTGCGAGGCGACGCGAAGACCGAGCTCGCCGAGACCGACCACCACGACGTGCCCGCTGATCGGGTAGGTCAGTCGCCGTACCGGATCGACCCGCGCTCGGAACCTCGCGTCGACGAACGCCGCGGTGACGGCCGGAACGAGACCGAGCGAGGCCAGGGTGACCGCGGTCTGAGCCACCTTCGCCGCGCTGTTGAGCGTGAGATCCGGGGTGGCCGCCCCCGCGATGTCCAGGAGTACCAGGTAGACCGCCTGCGGGAATCGATAGCCGGCGGCGACGCCCAGCGCGATGCTGCCGACCGCGACCGCCACCATGAGCGCCGACAGGACCTTGGGCAGCGGGCCGCGGAAGACCAGGGCGAGCGCGTCCCGGTGCGTCACGGTGCGGTTCCAGAGACGGTGCAGCCGATGGCGGAAGGTCCGGCCGGCGATCGCCGGGGCGGTGGCGAGTAGGAGGTCGGCCCGGTCCTGGTCGGCCGGCAGCAGCCTGGGGCCTCCGTCCGGATCGCTGGTGTCCGCGAGGCCGCAGAGCACCTGCTCCGGCCGGTCCTTGCGCTCGACGACGTGCAGGGCGCGTCCGGCGACGACGATGCGCCTCGGCTGTTCGTGGCCGAGCGCGGCGGCCACCAGGAACGGTGCGGCCATCGCGGCATCGGACAGCGCCGCACAGTTGTCGAACAGGCTCACGATCCACGGGCCGAGAGTCATATCCGACATGCGTATGACGAGCCGGGCACCTGGATTCAGTTCCTGCACCCGCAGCGCCGCGTCGATGTTGTCGTTCTCATCGGCGCCGACGAACGCCACCGCCCGCGCCGATCCGGCGCGGGCGGCCTGGAGAACCTCCTCGTTCAACGCCGTCGCTTCAAGAACCCTCACCCGCGACGATGGCGGGGCCTTCGGCACGCGGCCCGGCGCTTTGGGGGAAAAGATGACATTGACGTCTTGGTCGTATTGCGCGGACAGTTCAATGGCAAGCCGGAAAGCGAGCACCGTGTCGCCGCAAACGACGAGATGGCCACCGGAGATGGCACGATGTCGGCGAATGGACGGCATGCCGCGATACTAACGGCGCCCCGACGACGCAGACCGTACTTTTCCCACGACCGCCGACCGGAGAAAGTTCTAGTCCAGCACGTCGGCCAGGAACGTACGGATGGCGGCGAACGAGCGTTCGTCGGTGGCGCGGTCGTACGCGACGCCGCCCGACCCCGGCACCGCGTTCGTGTGGGTGAAACCGTGCTGGGCGCGGCCGTAGACGGTGAGCTGCCAGTCGGCGCCGGCGCGGTTCATCTCCTCGGCGAAGACCGCGACGTCGCTCATCGGCACGTGCGGGTCCGCGGCGCCGTGGCAGACCAGGATCCTCGCCTTGACGGCTCCGGTCTCGGCGGGCCGGGAGGTGGCGAGGGTGCCGTGAACGCTGACCGCGCCGGCGAGGCCGGCTCCCTCGCGGGCGAGCGTGAGCGCGGCCATTCCGCCGAAGCAGAAGCCCACGACGGCTCGGCCCACGCCGGCCTCGGGGCACCGGCCGAGGGCGTCGAGCCCGGCCTGAGCCCGCCGTACGAGATGGTCCGGGTCGTCGCGCATCGCCATGAGGGTGGCCATGATCCGCTCGCGGTCGCCCTTGACGTCCTCGCCGAACATGTCGCAGGCGAGGACGGCATACCCCAGCTCCGCGTACCGTCGCGCCTGGTCACACGCATGATCGTCAAGGCCGGCGCCGCCGTGGACGAGGAGGATGCCGGGCCGCGGGGTGTCATGCGTCTCGTCCCAGAAGAACCGGCCGTGCAGCCGGGCGTCGCCGTCGTCGTACGGCAGATCGCGTGCCGCGATGGAAGTGGAAGTGGCCTTTGGAGGAGAATTCGTCACACGCGGAGGCTAACACCAGAAAACGCGTATAGCATTCTATCATAGCACAATTAATTGAATTTGTATAGCAATTCCTAATCGCGGTTCTGTCTCAATGGAGAAGGGGCGGACGCTCGCCGCGCCCGCCCCTTCCCGTTCATGTTCTAGTGGTGGTGCTGCATCCCGGCGCCACCGTGGTGGACCGGAACACCGGGCCGGTTCCAGCCGCCTCCCGGGTGGACCGGGCGGTTCCAGTTGCCGGGACGGACCGGGATGACCGGGACGACCGGCCGGTTCCACCCCCCGTGGCCCGGCCGGACCCACACGGGCCGGTGCAGCGCCATGCCCCGGTGGTACCAGCCGCCGATGTGGAAGATCGGGACGGCCGGGCGAACCCAGGTCCCGCTGTACGGCGAGGCGACGCGGAGAACCTCGGCCACCGCGGCGTCGCTGGGCACGCACTGCACCGGCACGCTGCCGGCCTCCGCGCTGTTGGCGGTGAGTTCGATGCCGCCGACGCTCAGCAGGTCGGTGCCGCCCATGACCGGCGCCCAGTCACCGACCATGTCGCCGGCGAGCACGCCCTGGGCCGGCACGGCCCCGCCGCCCCCGGTGACCTGGAAGGTCGAGTGCTCCGCGCCCCGTACGTTGATCCACGCCGCCCCGCTCCAGGAGGAGATGGGCAGCGGCGCCTGCAGGCTCAGGCTCGAGATGTGCAGGCGGAACCGGGCCGGGCCGTTGAAGGTGGTGCCGGGCGAGGCGAGCCATCCGTTGAGGACGGCGGCGGTCTGCCCGAGGTTGCCGATGTTGCAGGTGTACGCGGCGGAGAACGCGGAGGCCTGGGCGGGTGCCTGCCCCACGACGGCGCCGAGACCCCCGACCGCGAGGGCCGTCGTGACGGTCACGGCGCGCCTGCCGAGCGACTTGATCATCTGAGCTCCTTGTAGGTATGTCCCGGAGATCGACGTCATCACCCGCCGAAGCGCCGTACGCCCACGCCGCAGGCCCTTTTGCCAGGTCCGATGACGATCAGTACCGCCCCATGGCGGAATCGGCGCCGCATGCGGCCGGGCGGAATCAGCGCGCCCGCGCACCGGTTGACGAGGATCATCCCGGAAGGCTCCGATGCGCCAGGAGACGCCATGTCCCTCGACCAGCCCGATGCCGCCGCACGAAGGTTCCTGTTCGTCCTGGGAAGTTCCCGCGCGGAGGGCAACACCGAGACGCTGGCCCGGCAGGCGGCGGCACGGCTGCCCGCCGAGGTCGAACAGCGGTGGATACGGCTCGACGACCTGCCGCTGCCCGCGTTCAGCGACGTCCGTCACGCCGGCGGTCCCGGCTACGCCGAGCCGACCGGCAATGAGCGGCTGCTCCTGGACGCCACGGTCACGGCGACGGACGTGGTGATCGTGTCCCCGCTCTACTGGTACAGCGTCTCGGCGGCCACCAAGCTCTACCTCGACTACTGGTCGCCGTGGCTGCGCGTTCCCGGCGTCGACTTCAAGGCCCGGATGAGGGGCCGGACCATGTGGGCGATCACGGTGATCAGCGAGGAGGACCCGGCCAAGGCCGATCCCCTGCTGGGCACTCTTCGGCTCACCGCCGACTACCTGGGGATGCGGTGGGGCGGAGAGTTGGTGGGGTACGCCGACCGGCCCGGTGACATCCGCGCCGACGCGGACGCTCTGGCGGCGGCGGAGAAGTTCTTCACACCGTGAGGCCACCCCTACCTCTCGCGTGAACACGCAGGTCAGCCCGCTTCCAGGCCCCTGGCCAACCTCGGAGGTCGGTCGTAACGTGGGTGGTGACCACGGCTGCGGGGGGTGCAGTGATCGTGTCCGATGCCCCGACCATCGGTGACCGGCTGAAGTTGCTCCGGCACGAACGTTCCATGACCCGGCGCGAGCTCGCGGACCGATCCGGGGTGAACACCGACGTGATCGAGAAGCTGGAGCACGGGCGCCGGCAGACCGCCCGTGCGACCTGGCTGATGAGGCTCGCCGGCACGCTGAGGACGGAGCTGTCCGGCCTGCTCGGCCGGCCCCGCCCCGAGGACAGCGCCGTACGCGACGCCGTGACCGCGCCGGAGTCCACCCCCGGCGTCGATCCGGACGACGCGGGCGAGGCGCCCGACGTCGGCGAACTGCGCGACGCCGTCACCGACGCCTGGCGCGCGTACTGGTCGGGCGACCTGCCGCACGTGGCGATGAGGCTGCCGGGCCTGATCGGCGAGGCGCGTCTCGCGTACCTCGGCCTGGGCCCACGGGCGGCCGCGCCGCTCGCCGACGCGCACCACCTGGCCGCGCGCCTGCTGTCGAGCCTGGGCGAGACCGACCTCGCGGCGCTGGCCGCACAGGAGGCGATCCAGGCCGCCGAGAGCGGGGACGACGAGCTCCGGTGGACGGCGCTGCACGGCTCGTACTGCTCGGCGCTCCTGCACCAGCACCTCACCGGCGTCTGCGAGGCCCACGCCGTGCACATCGCCGAGGACACCGAGCCGCCGCTGGGGGCCGCCGAACTCCGCCGCCTGACGGTGTGGGGCAACCTGATCCTCACCGCGATGACCGCCGCCGGCACGACCACGCGAGCGGGCGCGGTGCACGACTACGTCGGCCTGGCCCGCTCGGCGGCGGATCGCTTCGACCGCGAGCATCTCGACTATCACGTACGGTTCGGCCCGTCGGAGGTGGCGATGCACGCCACGCACGCGTACACGCTGTTGCGCGAGCCCGGCCTGGCCCTGCGGGCGTCCTGCGCCGTGCACCGGGAGGACCTCCCGCGTGCGATGTACGGCCGCCACCTGCTCGACGTGGCCCAGGCCCAGGCGCAGCTCATGGATCTGCGGGCGGCCGAGTCGACCCTGCAGGAGGCCGAGAGCCTGTCCCGCCGGTCCTTCCGCGACCACGGCCCCGCGTACGCCGTGGTCGGTGAACTGGTCGAGGAGATGGCCCACGTCTCCCCCGACCTGCGCCGTATGGCGCACGAGGTCGCCATCGAAGGCTGACCCTGGCCCTGCGGCGCCACGGCACGCTGCTGTACTACGGCGCCTTCATCGGCGAGGTGCCGACGATGGTATGCGCGAGCTCCCGGCCGGCATCAAGGTCTGCCACCCCGTCTTCCGCGACCGCATCCCCACGCGGGCCGCGTCGTGGCCGGGAGGGATTTCTCGCGATCTCCCGCAGGAGATGTCAAGACGGCGGGGACGGCTCCGACTCTTCCGTGAAGGCGCGCCGCCGGGGCGCCACGGGAGCCGAGGAGCTCGTCATGCGAAAGATCATCTACTGGGTCCACGCGTCCATCGACGGTTTCATCGCCGGTCCGAACGGGGAGTTCGACTGGCCGGCCGTCGGGCCGGAGCTGTTCGCGTACTCCAACGGGATCAACGAGCAGGTGGACACCCTGATGTACGGACGGGTCGTCTGGGACTTCATGGCCGCCTACTGGCCGACGGCCGACGCCGACCCGGAGACCACCGACGAGCACGCCCGGTCGTTCGCCCCGTACTGGCGGCGGACCCCGAAGGTCGTGGTCTCCCGCACGCTGGAGAAGGCCGCCTGGGACGCCCGCGTCATCGGCGCGAACCTCGCCGAGGAGGTCGCGGAGCTGAAACGAGAGCCGGGCAAGGACATCCTGCTGACCGGCGGCGCCGAGGTCGCCGCGTCCCTCACCGACCTCGGCCTGCTCGACGACTACCGCATCGTCATCCACCCGGTCGTCCTCGGCGGCGGCCGGCGGCTGTTCCTGGAGCCGAAGGACCGCGTCGGCATGACGCTCGTCGAGTCGCGGACCTTCGACTCGCAGACCGTCATGCTCCGCTACGAGCGCCGGCCCTGAGGACGCGGAGCGCGGCTCTTTACCAAAGCCGGTGTTGCATGATCATGCATTAGTATGCATACTTCTACTCATGTCCAAGGTGCTGACCTCCCTGCCTGTCGGCGAACGTGTCGGGATCGCCTTCTCCGGCGGCCTCGACACATCGGTAGCGGTCGCGTGGATGCGCGAGAAGGGTGCCGTGCCGTGCACCTATACCGCCGACATCGGGCAGTACGACGAGCCCGACATCGCCTCGGTGCCCGGGCGCGCCACCGCGTACGGCGCGGAGGTCGGCCGGCTGGTCGACTGCCGGGCGGCACTCGTGGAGGAGGGCCTCGCGGCCCTGGCCTGCGGCGCGTTCCACATCCGCTCCGGCGGCCGCGTCTACTTCAACACCACTCCGCTCGGCCGGGCCGTCACGGGCACGCTGCTGGTCCGCGCGATGCTCGAGGACGACGTGCAGATCTGGGGTGACGGCTCGACCTTCAAGGGCAACGACATCGAGCGGTTCTACCGCTACGGCCTGCTCGCCAACCCGTCGCTGCGGGTCTACAAGCCGTGGCTCGACGCCGACTTCGTCAGCGAGCTCGGCGGCCGTACGGAGATGTCCGAGTGGCTGCTCGCCCGCGGCCTGCCCTACCGGGACAGCACGGAGAAGGCCTACTCCACCGACGCGAACATCTGGGGCGCGACCCACGAGGCCAAGGCGCTCGAACACCTCGACGCGGGCATCGAGATCGTCGATCCGATCATGGGCGTACGGTTCTGGGACCCCGCCGTGGAGATCCTCGCCGAGGACGTCACGATCGGCTTCGAGCAGGGACGGCCGGTCACGATCAACGGCAAGGAGTTCTCCTCCGCCGTCGACCTGGTGCTGGAGGCCAACGCCATCGGCGGCCGGCACGGCATGGGCATGTCCGACCAGATCGAAAACCGCGTCATCGAGGCCAAGAGCCGGGGCGTCTACGAGGCCCCGGGCATGGCGTTGCTGCACGCGGCGTACGAGCGGCTGGTCAACGCGATCCACAACGAGGACACCCTCGCCAGCTACCACAACGAGGGCCGGCGGCTGGGCCGGCTGATGTACGAGGGCCGCTGGCTCGACCCGCAGGCGCTGATGCTGCGCGAGTCGCTGCAGCGCTGGGTCGGCACGGCGGTCACCGGCGAGGTGACCCTGCGGCTGCGGCGCGGCGAGGACTACTCCATCCTGGACACCTCCGGACCGGCGTTCAGCTACCACCCGGACAAGCTCTCCATGGAGCGCACCGAGGACTCCGCCTTCGGCCCGGTGGACCGCATCGGCCAGCTGACCATGCGCAACCTCGACATCGCCGACTCCCGCGCCAAGCTCGAGCAGTACGCCGGGCTCGGCATGGTCGGCAGCCAGCACCCGATGCTGATCGGCGCCGCTCAGGCGGCCTCGACGGGCCTGATCGGCGCGATGCCCAAGGGCGGCGCCGAGGCGATCGCCTCCCGCGGTGAGGTCCCGGCCGACGACGAGCTGCTCGACCACGCCGCCCTGGAATCCGGCAACGACTGACCGGAGCGGCGAGCCGACGAGCGAGCGGAGCGGCCGGTGAGGGACGAGCCGTCCGTGGAGTGAGTGAGGAGGCGAGCGCGACCATGGACACGTGCGGCGAGCCGACGAGCGAGCGGAGCGGCCGGTGAGGGACGAGCCGTCCGTGGAGTGAGTGAGGAGGCGAGCGCGACCATGGACACGTGCGGCGAGCCGACGAGCGAGCGGAGCGGCCGGTGAGGGACGAGCCGTCCGTGGAGTGAGTGAGGAGGCGAGCGCGACCATGGACACGTGCGGCGAGCCGACGAGCGAGCGGAGCGGCCGGTGAGGTACGAGCCGTCCGTGGAGTGAGTGAGGAGGCGAGCGCGACCAGCACGGCAGGCCCGCGGAAGGCCACGGGGTTCCCGCACCTCGGGGGTGCGGGAACCGGCGTGCCGGCAGCCCTGGTCATTGAGCGCGGCGCGAGGCTCTAGCCGAGACGCGGGTCAGGGCCCTCGGTGATCCCCCACGCCTCCGCGAAGCGGCCGTCGCTGATGCGGAAGATCTCGATCAGCGTCGGCGGCGCGGCACCGTCCGGGGCCGCGATCCCCTCGACCGACGACCGGACCGCGACCTTGTCGCCGTCGACCAGGATGTCCTGGGCGACGACGCGCACGTCGGGGAACCGGGCGACGAGTGTGCGCCAGGCGTCCCTGCCCGCCTCGAACCCGGTGCTGCCCAGCGGATGACTGAAGAAGTCGGGTGTGTGCAGATCCTCGGCCTGGTCGAACCGCCGGGTGTTGAAACACTCCTGCATCCGGTGGACCAGGGTCTTCGCCTCGTCGCGTGTGGTCATCGGCGTGGTCTCCTCGTGACTGGGTGAGGACGAGACGGCCCGGACCAGTAAGCGGTGCGCCGCCCCGGTTACCGTCTCAGAGTATCCGGTGCGTCGCCCCGGTTATGCTGATATGCCATGACCAGCCGACCGTCCGGCCCCACTCCGGCAGCCCACGGGAGCGACCGCGAGCTGCGGGCGGACGCGCGCCGCAATCGGGAGCGGGTGCTGCGGACCGCGCAGCAGCTGTTCGCGACACAGGGCCTCGGCGTCTCACTCGACGAGATCGCCCGCCGCGCGGGCGTCGGTCCCGGCACCGTCCACCGGCACTTCCCGGCCAAGGAAGATCTGTATCTCGCCGTCGCGACCGATCGGTTCGAGCGGCTCGTGACGGAGGCGGAGGCGCTCGCCGCCACCGACGATCCCGCGGCCCTGTTCACGCTGCTGTCCCGCATGATCGCCACGGGCGCCGAGAACGCGACGGTCAAGAGCGCACTCGTGGCCGCCGAGTTCGACCTGCGCACCGCGGCCCCGGACGTCGCCGCAGGCCTCACCCGCCAGGTCGCGCGACTGCTCGACCGCGCGCACGCGGCCGGCGCCGTTCGCCCCGACGTCACCGTCGACGAGGTGATGGCACTCGTCGCCGGCGCCTTCGCCGCGATCCGCCACGCCAACGCCGAGACCAGCCGCGAACGCTCAGCGCACATCGCCCGGCTCATCCTCGACGGGCTGCGCCCCGGACCCCGGTGACCTTCGAGTACTCGGACGAATTACGACGGTCTACTAACGAATACGGCCATACCGGCTCGAAGTTCCGACCGATCGACGACCCGGCGCCGGACCATCGCGACCGCCCGGCGGCCGGGCGTTCCGGCGAAGTCCTTTCGCGCGCGGATAGGGCGCACACATTTCGATTCGGCGAAGCCGGGCCGGACCATAAGGACCGGCCGACGACTTCTCTGAGTAGTCACTCGATCTTGATCCGTGACCGCTCATGGCCAGCGCTCTTGTCGAATTTCAGATACTCGACGACATTTGCCGAGGGTCTTCCCGGATGAACTCCCCCATGGCTCGAGGCGGACCCGTCCCATCCCGGAACAGCCCCGCTCAAAGGAGAGCTCCCAGATGCGGAGAGCTATTTTGTCGCGCGCTTTTCGAATAGGTTCCTCAGCTACCGCCGGATTACTCGTCGCGGGTGTCCTGGTCGGCCTGAGTGCCACGCCGGCGCCCGCCGCCGACGGCTCGGTCCTGCACAAGAGCGCCCAGAACGTCACTCATCCGAACGCCGGGACGGCGAGCCACGGGGACGTCATCAACTGGGTGGTCGACTACACCGACAACGGTTCCGCCACCCCCGCCACGGCGACGGTCACCGACCCGATCAGCGGCGCGACGGGCGCGCAGACGTACGTGCCCGGCTCCCTCAAGGTCCCGCCCGGCTGGAGCCCGTCGTGGTCCACCGACGGCACCACCTTCCAGGGCTCCGACTCCGGCGCCGCGACGACCGCCGTACGGGCCACCACCTCGTCCGCGCGACAGGGCGGTACGAACCTCTCCGCGGACCTGCTGCCGCCGCTGCAGTCGGTGAGCACCGCGACCGGCGGCGACGGCTTCACGCCGGTCCTGTACCGCGCGGACGGCAAGGTGGAGGCGTGGAACCTCTTCCACCACTCCAACGCACCGGCCGCCGTGGCCGTCTGCACCGACCTGAGCACCGGCCAGGCGTGCTCGGGCGGGCCCTGGCCGAAGCCGATCAACGCGGCCGCCGGCCCACTCGGCAGCGGCAACACCTCCGACCTGGGGACCACGACGACCGAGGAGTTCGTCCGCGACCCGGATCGCGCGGGCGTCGTGTACTACCCGGCGTTCGCCGCGACCACGGTCGGCGTCGCCTGCCTCGACCTCGGGGCCCGCGCCAACTGCGGGTACTGGCCGCTCATCGACCGCAGCGGCTCGCCGTCGCGGGTCAACAACATCGGCGGCCTCGTCGAGCAGGGCGGGAACCTGTACGGCGTGGTGTCGACCGGTCAGGTGCTGTGTCTGTCGATGGCCTCGCGTACGCCCTGCGCCGGCCAGCCGTACGCCGCGGTCGTCCCGCCGAACGGCGACCAGACGAGCACCACGAGGAACGAATACTTCGGCTCGATGGTCACCGTGAACGGCAAGGTCTTCATCTCGTCGTCGCCGACCAGTTCCTCGACCGGCGCGCACCCGCCGGCGATCGGCTGCTTCGACCCGGACACCAATGCCTCGTGCGCGGGCTGGACCACGCCGCACGACATCGGCCTCAGCGGCTCGTACACCTACAACGTCTACGCCGGGTACGACACCGGCGGCCACGCGGACCGCGTGTGCGCCACCGTCACCACTCCGGCGATGAGGTCGGCGTGCTTCGACTTCGGCGGCGCGGCGGTGGCCGCGCCCACGGAGTTCGACGGTCTGTCCAGCGGCGCCCAGGCGTTCAGCCCGAACACGGTCACGACACCGGACGGGCATCGGCGCAGCTACTTCGGCATCTGGGGCGGATCCATCACGGGCGCGGCGGTGTGTCACGACTGGACCGCCGGTGGAGCCTGCGCCGGGTTCCCGCTGCCGGCGACGCATCCCGGCGTCAACGGCGGGCAGACACGCGACTACGGCTACGCGTACGACACGACCAGCGGATGCCTGTTCGGGCTCGGTGACGCCGGCGTGCTGTTATCCATGGATCCGGGCACCGCCACGACTCCGTGCCTGCACAGCGGGGCCGACGTCAAGGTGACGCCGTCGCGGTTCTACTGCGACGGCGGGTCCGGTCACGTCCAGGGGTACCAGAACGCCCGGCTGGAGAACATCGACGTGTCCCACGTCGACCTGGCCGCCTCCACGGCCACGGTCACCGACGACGACGGCACCACGATCGCGACGCCCTCGTTCGCGCCGGACGGCACGATCGACCTGTCCGGCATCTCCGTCTCGGCGCATCCGACCATCGAGGTGTCCACTCACCTCGTGTTGAAGAACGGCGGCGACTTCACCGGCACGAACCACCCGGCCCTCGTCGTCACCTACCGCGGCGACGCGCCGCAGGTCTGCTTCCAGACGAAGGTCGGCGACACCTGCACCGTCACCGGTGTGTCCAACACCGCCACCGGCTCCGATGCCACCGGCGACCTGACCTCCAACCGGGTGGACCTCGCGATCGCGCCGGGCGCGTCCTGCACGCCCCACGTCACCGTCGACAAGGAGATCTGCGCGTCGGCGCTGGGCGCCACGTGCGGCCATGGCGGCAGCGGCCCCTGGGTCAAACAGACTCCGGGCGGCCTTCTCGGGCTGCTGGGCACCGCCTATTGGCGGATCACCGTGACCAACAACGGTCCGGTGGACGCCGCGAAGGTCACGCTCAACGACCACACCGAGTCGTCGTGTGAGTCGGCCGCCGGCAAGTTCACCCTGGCGGTGAACCAGACCAAGCGGTTCTACTGCTCGACCTTCCTGCTCGTCCTGCCCCTGAAGAACACCGTCACCGCGTCGTTCGTCCCGGCGAACTCGCCCCCCGGCACCTCGCCGACGACCACGGATCCGTCATCCGCGGTCGCCTGCGGCGTGCTGTGCGTCCTGACCAAGTAACCGTCCGCGCCACAGTGGCGGCCCGTCTCGTACGAGCGGGCCGCCACCCGCGGCGGCCGGGTCAGCCGACGGCGCCGCGTGCGCCCTTCGCCACGGTGATGCCCGAGGCGAACTTCACCATGGTGGTGACGTTCCAGTTGAGCGAGTGCGGCAGCTGCACCATGACGTTCAGCGGAACCTCGGAGAGGCCGGGGGCGGGCCGGCCCCGCTGATCGGTCTGGAAGATGAGGGTGACGGAGTAGCCCGGACCCTTGTGGCCGAAGAACCACCCCCGGTGCCCGTTGACCTCCACGGCCTGATCGCCGGACTTGGGGAACGGGTTGAGGTCCCCCTGGACCACGATCTTGTCCTCGTACGTACCGCCCGTGGGCGTGCCGGCCCGGTGCAGGATCAGGCTCAGGTCGTCCGCGGAGGCGACCTCCCAGCCCTGCGGGATCGTCCGGAGGGTGTACCCCTTCGGCTGGGCGCCCTCGTACGCGACCAGGGCGACGCTTCTCCCCACCGAGGCGGCGGGGCTCGCGGCCTCGTGGGAGTGACCCGCGGGCACGCCCGTCAGCAGGAGGGCGCCGGCGACACCGGCGGCGACCACGCCGGTTCCCCCGGCGAGTGCGACACGACGGCGGCGCCGCATCAGCAGGGCACGGCCCCGGGCGATGTCCGGCTCGGCGTCCGGCCAGGGGTAGGAGGTGCGGAGGTCGGGCGGAACCGCCTCGGACAGCAGGGAACGCACGTCGTTCATCGAGATTCCTTTCTACGGAGTGGGGGCCAGAGCGGCGCGCAACCGGTCCAGGGCCTTGGCGTTCATGCTCTTGACCGTCCCCTTCGCACAGCCCAGAGCCGAGGCGGTGTCCTCGATGCTCAGATCGAGTTCATGGCGGAGCACGACGACGGCTCGCATTCGCGGCGGCAGCTCCGCGAGTGCCCGGCGCACCGCCCCTCCGTCGAGTTGCCCGTCGACGTCGCCGAACGCGTCGCCGGCCGCGGCCGCGTCGGGCAGCTCGTCGGTCGACTTCTCCCGTCGCCACCACGGCCGCCGCGTCTCGTCCAGGAAGGCCGAGACGACGGCCCTGCGGGTGTACGCCTCGGCGCTCTCCCGTATCCGCGGCCAGGCGACGTACACCCTGGCCAGCGCCGTCTGGACGACGTCCTCGGCGAGGTGCCGGTCGCCCGCCGTCAGCATGCAGGCGGTGCGGAGCAGACTCACCCGGCTCGCACCGACGAAATCCGAGAACTCGCGGTCCCGGGCCGTTCGGATCATGTGTACCTCCTCACGGCCTAGACGGAACCGAGGGCGAAAAAGGTTCTACGGCCTCAGCTCGCGCCGGCCGGCGGCCGGTGGCCGTCTCGCGCCCTCATCGCCTGCTCGAAGAACGCGGCGGGGGTGACCCGGCCGGCGACCGGCTCCGCACCGGGCACGCCGAAGTCGATCCAACCCGAGTTGAACCCGTCCGACATCTCCTCGAAGGGCCCGGTGACGCCGGGTGGCATGCCCTGAGCCGCCAGGGCGTCCGTCCACCGCTCGCGGGGGATCGAGCGTGCCCGTACCGGCCGGCCGAGCACGTCGCTCATCGCGCGGGCCAGGTCGTCCGGGCTGACCGGAGAGCCGAGCTCGATGATTCTCCGGCCGTTCCAGTCTTCGGTCAGCAACCGCGCGACCTCCGCCCCGATGTCCGCCGTGGCGACCATCGGCACGGGACGGCCGGCCGGCGTCAGGAAGGTGTCGAACCAGCCGGTGGCGGCCGCCGCGTCGAGCCCGAACGTGTAGTTCTCCAGGAACGAGCCGGCTCGCACGAAGGCGGTGGGGAACGGCACGTCGTCCACCGCCTCCTCCAGGAGGTGGGTCGAGGTGATGTTCCCGAGGCCCTTCTCCCGCTCGGAGCCGACCGAGGACAGTACGACCAGCCGGGGCGGGGGCGCCTTGCGCAGAGCCTCGCGGAAACTGACGATCAAGGCCCGTGCCTCGGGGAAGCCCGCCGCCGGAGCGAGTACCGGGGGCAGCATGAGGAAGGCGCCGTCGACGCCCTCCAGCGCGCCGGCCACGGCGGCGGCGTCACCCAGGTCGCCCTCCCGGACGTCGACGCCTCGCCGCGCCCACGCGGCGGCTCGCCGTGGGTCACGGACCAGGGCACGCACCGGGTGCCCCTCGTCCAGCAGCCGCCGTGCGGCCGCTCCTCCGACATGACCGGTGATTCCCGCCAGGAAGAACACGTCGCGATTCCCTTTCCGGTGACGATGCGCGCCCGGGAGGGACGCGCTCGGTACCGGTGAACGATCCGCCACGACGACGCGGAACTGAAGGATCGGTTCGCTCCCGGTTGTTACCCTGAGGGTATTACCGTCGGAGGTGGGGGTCGTGGAGTCCAGGCCGCTGCGCTACTTCGTCGCCGTGGCGCAAGAGCTCAACTTCGCACGCGCGGCCGAGCGGCTGGGGATCGCCTCGCCACCGCTGTCGCGTGCTATCCGCAAGCTCGAGGCGGAGCTGGGCGTCACCCTGTTCGAGCGGACCACCCACAGTGTCGCGCTGACGCCGGCCGGGGAGGTGCTGCTCACGGAGGCGCGGATCGCGCTCGACGCCCTGGATGCCGCCGGACGGCGGGCGCGGCGAGCGGCCGACCCCGAGCCGAAGCTGGTGCTGGCGGTCAAGGCCGACGCCGACGCCGGTCTTCTGGACCCGATCCTGGCCGGGTACGCCGCCGATCCCGCGTCCCGGCCGGTCTCGCTCCGGCTGTGCGGATGGGGCGAGCACACCCGGCTCCTGCGCGAGGGCCACGCCGACGCCGCCCTGCTCTACGAGCCGTTCGACCACACCGGCCTCGACGCCGAGACGGTGACCACGGAGCGGCGTGTCGCCGCGCTCCCGGCGGCGCATCCGCTCGCCCGCCGCGACAGCCTCAGCCTCGCCGATGTCACGTCCGGCCCTCCCGGCGAGGTCGACCGGTTCGTCGACGAGGTCGCCGCCCGGCACCGGGTCCGTGACCTTCCCCAGTTGCTCAAGCTCGTCGAGCTCGGCGACCTCGTCACCCTGCTGCCCGAGTCGGTGCCCGCCCGGTACCCACGTCCCGGCATCGCCTACCGGCCCGTGCCGGACGCGCCTCCCGCCGTGCTGGCCGTCGCGTGGCCCCAGCAGTCCCGGTCGACGGCCACCGCCGCGCTCGTCCGCGCCGCCACGTCACTTCGGGGGGCGTGACCCCTCTTCCGCGCCGGTGTGGCGCAGACCGTCGAGCAGCAGGCGTACGACCGTGTGGGCCTCGCTCTCCCAGCCGGGCTGGTCGTGGGAGGCGCAGATGCCGCCCATGGCCAGGAAAAAGGTGTGCGGCGCGATGTCGGCGCGGATCGCGCCGGCCTTCGCCGCAGCGGTCATGAGCGTGGCGATCGCTTCGACCATGTCCGTTCTGGCCTGCGCGAAGACCGCCGACCGGCCGTCCATGAGCGTCTGCAGGGCGACCGCCATGCCCCGGCTTTCGACCGCGTGGGCGATGAGCTGCTCCAGGAACGCACGGAGCGCCTCGTACGGCGGGAGCGTGGCGAGCAGGTGCGGCGCCATGGCGCACAGGTCGTCCACGCGCCCGCGGTACACGGCCTCGATGAGGGCCTCGCGGGTCTCGAAGTGTCGGTAGAGCGTGCCGACGCCGACGCCCGCCCGTCGAGCGATCTCCTCGATCCGCACGTCCATCTCTCCGGCGGTGAACGCCTCGCGTGCCGCGGTCAGGAGCGCGTTGCGGTTGCGCAGGGCGTGCGCCCGCAGCGGCCTGCCGGACGCCGCCGACCGCGGCGCCGAGTCCGAAGTGTCCATCCCGAGCCTCCTCCGGTGGGCGTCGGTTCGGCCTGCGACCCAAGCTTATCGGAATCAGATTCCGGTATGGTTGGCGGAATCTGATTCCGGTTTGTCACCCCAGTGGAAGGAAGACCGGCTCATGCATTACACGACCTTCGGCCGGCGCACCGGCCTGCGCGTCTCGGAGTACGCACTCGGCACCGCCCGCTTCGGCCCCGCACCCGCCGGCGCCGGACCGGAGCGCTCACGGGAGATCTTCGAGACGTTCGCCGAGGCGGGCGGCACGTTCATCGACAGCGCCGACCGTTACGAGGGCGGGCAGGCCGAGACCCTGCTGGGCGAGCTGCTCGGCTCCGACCGCGACCACTTCGTGCTCGCGACCAAGTACACGTGCGGCGCCGCCGGCCACACCCGGGTCGGAGAGACGGGCAACAGCCGCAAGACCATGGTCCGTTCGCTGGAGGCGAGCCTGAAACGGCTGCGCACCGACTACGTCGACCTCTACTGGGTCCACCTGCCCGACACCCTCACGCCGGTCGAGGAGATCGTCGCCGCCTTCGACGACCTGATCCGCGCCGGGAAGATCCTCCACGGTGGCCTGTCCAACTTCCCCGCCTGGCGGATCGCGACCGCGGCGACCGTCGCCGAGCTACGCGGCCGGGCGCCGGTCATCGGCCTGCAGGCCGAGTACAGCCTCGCCGAGCGCACCGCCGACCGCGAGCTGCTGCCGATGGCCGAGGCGTTCGGCCTGGGCGCCGCCCTGTACGCCCCGCTGGCCGGCGGCCTGCTCACCGGCAAGTACCGGCACGGCGACGAGGGCCGGCTGACCACTCTGGGCGCCGGCGTACACGCCGAGGACAGCGAGCAGCGGACCGCCGTACTCGACGCCGTCCTCGCCGTCGCCGAGGAGAGCGGCGCCACCGCCGCCCAGGTCTCGGTGGCGTGGCTGCGCGCCCGCGCCGCCCGCGCCGCCACGGCTTTCGTCCCGGTCATCGGCCCGCGGACGCCCGCCCAGCTCGACGAGTACCTGAAGGCGCTCGACCTCGACCTGACCGGCGAGCAGTACGACCGCCTCGACCGGGTCAGCGCCGTCGCCCTCGGCGTGCCGCACGAGTCGGCCACCGCCGCGCTCCCCGCGACCCTCGGCGGCGACGCCGGCCGCGTCCGCCGCCACCCCGTCCCGGTGATCTGACCTCGCCGGGCCGCCGCCGAGGAGCCGGGACGGGCCGTCGCCACGAGCGATCAGCGTGCTCGGGAACGCCCGTTCGCGCGGCCGGCGTCCTACGGATTCCGGCCGCAGAGGGGGACCATGGACCTCATGACGGATCGCAGGAACGGCGAGACCGCGCTCAGCCACGTCCGCTGGCTCGCCGGCGGGACCGGAACGGGCAAGAGCACGGTGGCCGCGGCCCTGGCGGAGCGGTACGGCGTCCGGGTCTACGACGGCGACCGCGCCGAGCACCGCTGGCGGGCCCGGTGCACCCCGGACCACCACCCGCACATGTACGCCACGTGGAACGGACCGTCGGGCGCCATGTGGGCGGACCGGTCGCCCAGGGAGATCTTCCAGTCCATGGCGAGCCTGTACGGAGAGACCGTCGGCTTCGTGGCCGAGGACCTCGCCGCCATGCCGGCCGACCGCGTCATCGTGGTCGACTACTTCGGCGTCCTGCCCGGTCACCTCGCACCGCTGCTGCACCGTCCGGACCACGCGGCCTTCCTCCTTCCCACCTCCGACTTCCGAGCGAGAGTCCTCCGGGAGCGCTACGCCGACCCGGCCCGCGCCCGCGCGAACTGGGGAGACCACGACCTGGAGACCGTCCTGGCCAAACGCCTCGCCCGCGACGCGCTCTGGGACGACGAAGTCCGCCACCAGGCCCGCACTCACGGCCTGCGGGTCACCACGGTCGACGGCCGCACGACCATCGACGATCTCACCCGCCGACTGGCGACCCGGTTCGGTCTGGACCGCGCCGATCGGTAGCGGACGCGGACGAAGCCGGTATGAGAGTCGTCTCTCACAAAGTGTCAGAGGACCTTTGCGTCATTCGGTCGCCCAAGTGTGGTGTGAGGTCGTCCTGCTTCTCTGGTGGGTGGCCGTCATCGCGCACGGGCGGTTCCTGGCAGGCGGGCGGCGCGCTCACGAGGGCGCAGTGCGCGGGCAGCGTCTGGTCGCGCTCGGCGTCACGGTCGCGGTGCTGCTGGCCGTGGGACTCCTGCGGTTCGACGCCTCCCGAATCGCCTGGAGCGTCAAGCCGTGGCCAAGCGGACGATGCAGATCAGCGGTGCGAGCTGCCCCCGGCACATCTCCTACACCACGTCCGGCATCATCGACACCGGCCCATCCTCCAAGCAAGCGCCTGGACGGCTTCGGGCCTAAACTGGCGGCCTTCCTCGCGTGAGAAGGCACTGTGGCGTTGAACATCTTCGATGCGGCGGCGAAATTCTTCCGCGGCCTCCACCTGTTCAAGAGCGGAGTTCTTCTCGATCAGAATGAATCCCCCGTCATGCTGGCCGGCCGGAGATCCCTCGACCGCCTCGCCGAACGGTACGGCGGCGACATCGCCTTTCACGGATCAAGGGACTACATCCCGCTGCTCGAACCTCGCCAGATGACCTGGTACCACCCGCCCAGCGGCAAGCGGTTCCCTGACGGGGCTCCGGCCATCGGCGCCGACACCGGTTATGACATCCCCACCTTCATGGCTCTGTTCAGCGGCAGGCGGAGATGCGCCTACATGGCGGACACCGACGGCACGGTGAAGTACACCGTCGGAGATCCCGTGACTCCGGAAGGGCAGGACCTGAACAGTCTCGTGGGCTATGTCCACGTCCTCGAGAGGAAACACTTCGAGACCTTCACCCTCGACGTTCCCGATGGATGGCCGGAGCCCCTCAGCATCACCAGGCCGCCAGAACTCCGGGCACATGTTCCCGTGCGCCCTCTCGCGGTGGTCAAGGTGACTCTCGACGATTTCCCCCATCCGATCACCTTCGAATAGCCCGCATTCGGGACTTGTGGACACCCCGCCAATCCTCTACACATTGTAGTACTACACGTTGTCGTGGAGGTGGCTTCGATGCGGGTGCTCATCGTCGGAGCGGGGATCGGCGGGCTCACCGCCGCCCGTGGTCTGCTCGCCGCCGGACACGAGGTGACGGTGCTGGAACGCGCGCCCGTCCTGCGGGCGGGCGGCGGCGCCATCACCCTGTGGGGCGGCGGACCCGCCGTCCTGGCCGACCTGAACGTCGACCTTCGCGGCCTGGGGCAGCGCCTCACCGCCATCGAGGCCCGTACGGCGGCGGGCCGCGTGGTCTCCGCGATCGACATGGAGCGGATCGAGGCCGGGCTCGGCACTCCCACCGTGGTCATCCCCCGCGGCCCGCTGCTGGACCGGCTGGCCCGGGACCTGCCCGAGGGCACGGTCCGGTTCGGAGCCCGCTTCGCCCGCCTCCGCGAGCGCGGTGACGAGGTACGGGTCTGGACCGAGGACGGCGCCGCGTACGGCGCTGACCTGCTCATCGGCGCGGACGGGGTGCGTTCCGGCGTCCGCGCCGCGCTGGGCGGCGACGCCGACCCGCCGGTGACCGGGGTGGCCAGCCGGCAGGGCCTGATCCCCACCCCGGTCGACCTGGGATCGCGCGGGCTCATGATCGTGGGCCGGGCCGGTGACGTCGGGCTCAGCCCGGCCGGCGACGGGCTCGCACAGTGGTTCTGCGACGTTCCCTGGCCGCCGGCCACGGCCGGTGGCAGACCACTGGAGACGCTGAGGGAGCGGTACGGGGGCTGGGCCTTCCCGGTCCCCGAGCTCCTGGAGGCGTTGTCCGGCGTGGAGTTGGAGGCGTTCCCCCACCACCGGGTGAAGGTACGGCGCTGGGCCTGGGGCCGGTGCGTGCTGCTGGGCGACGCGGCCCACGCGATGCCTCCCACCTTCGCGCTGGGCGCGAACCAGGTGCTGGAGGACGTCTGGGCGCTGCTGCGCCACCTGGCCGCCGTCCCGGCCACGGCCACGGCCACGGCGCTGCGGGCCTACGAGCGCGACCGCCGCAGGCGAGCCGCGACGGCCTCGCTGGTCGCCACCCGGAGCCTGGCCGTCACCGGGCCGATGACGGTCTTCCAGGGCGAACGGCCGATGCGCGTGACCTCGGCCGTCCCGTCCCGGCTGACCACTCGCGGCGTCATCGCGCTCCACCGGACCATCAGCGGCCGGCTGCGGAACCGACGCGACACGGCGATGGGAGAGCCGGGACGCACCCCCGTGTGAAGCGTCAGCGGCGCAGTTGCAGGCTGATGCCCTGGGCCACGCGCCCGGTGGTCTGGGTGAGGTGCCTCAGCGGGCGTCCCGGGTCGGTCATCACGCAGAGCGCGGCGATCGGCTGGCCGTCCGCGCCGTGGAGGGGAACGGCGGCACAGCACACGCCGGAGACGAGGCCCTGGTGGTCGAAGGCCACCCCGCGGTCACGGATCTCGGCCGCCTCGCGCCGCCAGGCGGCCGGACGTGGATCCAGCAGGTGCTGCGGGCGTACGGCGGCCAGCAGCACCTTGCCGGCGGCCGTCGAGGCCGAGCAGGCGAGGCCGGGGCGGAGCGGCGCGACCTCATCGATCTCACCGGGCACCACGGCGATCACCAGTGCCCGCCCCTCCGACAGCACGCAGACCCCCACCGTCGCGCCGGTGGCGCGTGCGAGTCGCCGGATCGGCCCGCGCGCCGACGCCAGCAGCTTCGGATGGGGTTGCCAGGCCTGGCCGAGCCGGAACATCGCGGGTCCCATGCGGTAGCGGCCCGCGGCGCGCTCGACCGCACCCAGGTCGACCAGTTGCTCCAGCAGCCGGTGCGCGGTCGCCTTCGGCAGCCCGCTGTCCGAGGCGAGAGTGCTGAGTCCCGCGTCTCCGGCCGTCCTCAACGTCTCCAGCAGGCTGAAGGCGCCCTGCAACACGCTACGGCCGCTCGAATCGCCCATCGACCAGCACTCCCCGTGCCCACCCACCCATTGCCGAACGATATTACGATCAGTAAATCGCTCCGCACATCAGGGCAACTACGTACTTTATCTACTTTGCAGCAAGTAACGACAATTATCCGAATTCAGCGTTTTCGGATTGGGCTATTACAGGGACTAATGGACCGGCCTACCGTCGCGCAGCAGGAGGCCGCCGTGCGCGGTGGACGGGGCCCAGATAGCGTCCTCGGCGAAGCTCACGTCGTAGCCGAGCAGGCCGCCGAGCAGCCCGCCGCAGGTGGCGTGCCCGGCCGCGTCGGTGGTCACGTCGCAGAGCGTACGGCTTCCCGCGCTGAACCTGACGTGCCGGCCGGCGATCGGCTTCCCGGTCGCGGTGTCGGTGAGCGTCGCCGTCGCCGAACCGAGTGAGATGGATCCGGCCCTCATGGTCGTGGCGTACGCGGCCGGCGGGCTCATCCGGAGCGAGGCCGTCACCTGGGGACCGGCCTGGTTCGCGTCGGCCGACCACACGTACTCGACCGCCGAGTCGGCCTTCCCCTGACCTCCCAGGCAGTCGGAGGCGGAGCCGCTGACATCGCGAGTGCCATCGGTGACGTATCCGCCGAGCGGCGCGAAGATCGCGTCGGGCCAGCACACGTACTTCACCGAGTCGGGCACCGCCTGCGGATCGCCGCTGCCCGACAGCGCGACCGCCAGGCTCGGCGTCAGGGGATTGACGTCGTTGTCCACCACGGCCGTGTCGCCGGTGGCCGGGGCGTCCGTCCGTTCCACGCCGACGGTCGGATCGAACGGACGGTACGGCTCACCCGCCGCACGCGGCTGGATGGCCGGACCGTCGTCGGTGCCGATCTCGGTGTCCCACAGATACTGGATCTTGTACTGGTGCTTCGGCGTGTTGTAGTCGGTGATGCTCGTCGTGACGCTGACCCGGGTGTCGGCGACGGTGCCGCCGGTGACCGAGACGGCCTGCTCCACGAACAGCGAAGACCGCGACCAGGTCGTGGTCGTGGTGGTCCCCGTGGTGCTCTGGCCGATGGAGGAATCGTCGAGGGAGACCTCGTTGCCGTGGGTGAGCATCTGCCCCTGGACATAGTCGACGCCCGCGGTGACGTCCCGAATGATCATGTAACTCGTGCCCGGGACGCCCTGGCCGAAGAGCACGTCGCGGCCCGCGCCCGCCGGGTTGCTCGCGCCGGTCATGACGGTGAACTCCCCCGCTCCGACGCTCCGCGCCGGAGTCACGTACACCTGGAAGACGCCGTTTCCGAATCCTCCGGCGGGAAGCGCCGATCCGGCGCGTCGCGGCAACAGCCCCGACTGGCGCAGCACACGCGACTTCTGCTGCGACGCCGTCAGCGGTCGTGGCCGCGAGGAGGCGTCGGCCCTCGAACCCAGGACGGCCATGCCGGGCCAGGTCAGGACGGCCGTGAGCATGAGGCGCAGGAACCAGCGGCTTCGTCTCATCATTCTCATCCCTGTCAGATCTCGACGGCGTCCACGTAGACGAGCCGGTCTCCGCCGGCCGGCGGTTTCTCGCGCTCCTCGACCACCAGCCGCATCGGACCGCTGCCGCGCGCCCCCGGCAGCCGGACGTCGCCGGCCCACTGCCCGCCGGACCAGTTCAGATCGGTCTCGGCGGAGGTCTTCCAGCCCACCGCGCCGACCGGCTTCCGGTCGGCGGTCTGGGCCAGGATCGTCATCCGCGCTCGCCGGTCCGGCTCCGCCGTGTACGTCGTGCCCGCGACGGTGACGTGAGCGAGGGCCGCGTCGGAGGCGTCGAACACGATCGAGAGGGTGCGGTCCGGCGTGAGCTGCGCGAACTGCGCGAGCACGACCGGCGAGAGCTCGACATCGGTCAGCGAGTTCGGCTGGAACCTCGCCAGCGCCAGCCGGAGGAACGGGCTGTAGACCTTCCCCCCGGCGCCTTCGGCCATGGTGATGTCGCAGTACCACATCCGCCGGTCCTTGTCGTAGGCCACCGGGTGCGGCGCGACCGCGACGGTCGCGGTGAGCTCGGGAAGGATGTCGGACTCGGCCGGCCGGTAGCCCTGCCTCGGATGGAGCGCGAGCGGGAACTCGCTCATGAGTGGAGCGACCGGCGTCGACGAGGACGCGAACAGCGGGTCCTGGCCGCGCAGCGTGACGTACTGTCTCAGGTTCGCCGGCAGGTCGCCGTTCCCCTCGAACAGCACCACGCCCAGCATCTCGCCGTCGCCCGAGGAGTACCACGGCCGGCGAAGGTAGACGCGCAGTCCGTTGCCGCGACGCGTGCTGGAGATCGTCGTGGCGCCGGCCGCCTGCTGCCAGCCGAACGTCGGCACGATGTAGGCGACGTCCGGTACGGCGGGCCGCGCCGAGGACCGTACGTTCACCACGACCGGTTGCTGGGTTTCGGTGTTCGTCCGCGTCACGGAGCCCGCGACGAAGTCGACGGCGACGGTGGCGCCGTCGGCGATGGCCGACGCGTCGCCCGAGCGTGCCACCGTGCCCGCGTGGAGGTCCACGACATAGTCGCCGGTCACCGTGCTCGACGCGCTGTGGTCCTCGCCGAAGTCGCGGCCGGTCCCGGGGTCGGTGACGTGCAGGGTTCCCTCCGCGATGCCCTCACGGGCCAGCGTGACCGGCGTGGTCCCCGACAGCGTCACCTGGGCCCGCTGCCGGAAGAACTCCACGTAGCGCGAGGTGCCCACGGCGGAGAGGGTGATCTGCCGGTGGATCGTGTCGTGGAACTCGTGGAGGTCGTTCAGCGGGAGCCGGTCGCCCTCGGGCGCGTCCTCCGGGGCCATGAGCTTGATGACGTGGGCACTGCCGGGCCGCTGGACCGGCTCGGGGTCGGACGGGTCGTCGATCGGCTGGGTCCAGGTCGCCTGCACGTCCACGTGATCGGTGCTCGCGCGGTCGATGGTGAGCGTGTCGGTGATGCGCGCCGTCGTGTCGCCGGGCCGGCGGGTCGCCACCGGTTTGGCGAAGGCGGGCGGGGTCATCGGCTGTACGACGGCGTGCGACAGCATCAGCGTCCCGGCCGGGGTCAGCTGCCACAGCCGTCCCTGCGCGGCGAGCCGGCGAAGGTCCTGGACGCTCAGCCCGCCGCCGGGCTCCATTCCGCTCTCCACGAACCAGTTCCAGACGCCCATGAGGTCGACGTCCGCGTCGTCGATGCGGCTGGAGTAGGCGACGTCGACGGTCCGCCCCGGAGGGAGCTGCACGGTGAGGACCCGCGACAGGCGGTCATAGCCGGGCTTGCCGGTGCCGTTGACCAGACGGATCCGGAAGGCCCACGGACCGCCCACCGCCAGCGGGCGGTCGAAGTCGACGGAGAAGACCTCATCCGCGCCCATCCCGGGAAGCCCGTGGAAGGCGACGCCCCGCGCGAGCACGTCGGTGATGTACGGGACGGTGAGGATCGGATCCTCGTAGTAGCGGACGTCGCCCCAGCCGTTCGGGTCGGCCTTGCCGCCGGTCGCCAGCGTGGCCTTGTCGCGTTTGACGATGTCGGCGTAGGCGGACGTGTTCATTCCGCCCGGATTCAGCGGCGAGGGAGCGACGTCGTACAGGCCGTGCTGTTCGGCCATCAGCTGGCTCATCCTGGGCTGGACGACGTGGCGCTGGCAGTTCCCCGTGGCGGGCGCGTTGTAGTTGCCCCTGATGACCATCACCTGGGCGGACTCGGCCGGCGTACGCGGTGCGGCGGGGAGCAGCAGCGGCGAGGGGACCGGCTCGAAGCGCAGATACCGGACCGCGGCGGTGCTGGAACTCGTGGTCGTGTCCGCCGGGCCGGGGCCGTTCCCGGTGATGTCCACGGTGCGCGCCCGGAACCGGTAGCTCCTGCCGTAACGCAGCTTCGGCAACCCCGTCGCCCGGAAGCTGGTACGGAGTTTCACCGGGCCGGTGGCGTCGCTGTCCGGCCCGACCGTCACCTGCTTGCCGTTGACCGTCTCCAGCATGCTCCCCGGGCGGTTGACCACCATGCTGTAGCCGCTCCAGTTGAAGACCGACTCGTGCAGGTAGATCGTCGGGTCGTCGACGCGCTGGGTGTGCGCGAGGTGAACGGTCCCTTCGTCGTCGGCGCTGACCCGCGTTCCGTTGACGTCGTACGTGCCCGTGCGGCGGCACAGGCTGTACCAGCGCTTCGACGTGTCGTCCCACACGTCCACGCGGACTCCGTACGTGAGGTCCTCGGCGTGGAACGGGTCGTCCGTGAGCCGCGCGAGGTTCGCGGTTCTGGTCGCGCTCGCCGTGAGCCGGTCGTGGAGCTGCTTGGCGCGGCCCACCTGGACGACGGAGAAGCCACTGTTGCGCAGGGCCGGCAGTGGCTCCGGCTGGCGGCCGGGGTCGGTGGAGATCGGCACCCCGCCGTTCATCGGGCGTACCGGCTCCTTGGCCGCCTTGCGCTTCTCCGGCGACCCTTCGCCGGTGGCCCTCGTGTAGATCGTCTGGCTCAACGCCGACAGCAGCGCGGCGGCGGAATCCGCCTCGATCTCGACGACGCTGTACTGGTCCGTGTTCAGCGTGAGGAAGCCGTCCTTCATCGTGGTCCCGAGCGGCTTCGCCTGGAAGACGGTCTTGGTCAGCGTCGCGGCGACCGCCGGGTACACGGGGGTGTACGACGTGCCGCCGGGCCAGTCGACCTGGAGGCTGAGCGTCGCCGGGTCGCTCGGGACGGGAATCCCGATGGCGGCGGGATCCACGACCAGGTCGACGACGAGGCCGAGGGCGCGTTGCAGCACCGGGTACTGGGCGAATGAGCTCAGCGCGGCGTGGAAATCGATGTCGTCGTCGCTCTGGATCATCCGCACGTGGTCGCCCACGGCACGCCGCCCCGGCGCGGCGTTCGTGCCTCTCTCGTGGAACAGCTCGGCCAGGAGAAAATCGATCTCCGCCGCCGAGAATCCGGAGAGCCGGCCGCCGAGGAAGTAGCCCTGGCTCCACGTCTCGGCGTCGATCGCCGCGATGGCCTCCTTCCGCCGCTCGGATGACATGTAGATGTCGGTGACCGTTCCGTACGGCCGGTCCTTCGGCGCCAGGCCCTCTCCGGGCGGGATGTAGTCGTTGACCGTGGGTGGTGCGGTGGGGCTGTACGCCAGCGCCAGGGCGTGCTCGGTGGAGGCCATGGACCGGGCCGACGTGCTCGGCCAGGAGCGGATGGGCGGTACGCCGGTGGCCGCGAGCGGCTGGGGCAGTGCGGTGACCGGCGTGTCCTTGGTGAACAGCCGCTGCCAGAGGTCCAGCCGGGGCGCCGGGCTCGAGACCGTGGCGGGCACCGCCGGACCTCCGCCGAACACCACCGAGTACGCCGGCCGGACCGCAGGCCAGGTGAGCCACTCGGGATGGCCGCCGAGCGTGGTGGCGCCCGCCAGCCGCGGGGCGATGAGCACGGACATCCGCAACCTGCCGTTGGCATAGCCGTTCGGCACCGGCGTCCAGACGATCTGTGACGTGGCCATGGCGTTACTCCTCGCCGGGGGCGTCAGCTGGCGAACGAGGCACAGTAGGTTCTCCAGTCGTCTCTGCTGACCAGGTCGCCGAACGTCGGCG
Source organism: Actinoallomurus sp. CA-142502 (assembly GCF_050936355.1). Classification (NCBI taxonomy): domain Bacteria; kingdom Bacillati; phylum Actinomycetota; class Actinomycetes; order Streptosporangiales; family Thermomonosporaceae; genus Actinoallomurus; species Actinoallomurus sp. CA-142502. The sequence continues at coordinate 1,839,651 of NZ_JBNJMY010000001.1, read as the reverse complement.
GGGCACTCGCGGCGTCCAGAGCCCGGACGGCGCCACCCGGCACGTTGGCCTGACTCGCGCCGCCGAACGTCTTCGTGAACTCGATTCCCACGCTCACGTGCCAGAACGTGATGTCGATGGAGACCGTCAGGTGTGCGTGGGACCAGACGGACCCGACGCCGTCCTGGTTGACGTACTCGATGTCCGCGTAGAGCTCGGCGTTGATGCTGATGAGGCCGAGGACGCTCAGCCGCCCGGTGACCCGTACGTAGCCGCCCAGGTGGACCTCCGTGTAGGTCCCCGGCCGGTCGGTGTAGTCCTTGATCTCCAGGCGGAAGAACACCCCGAGTTCGATGAGCACCCGGCCGGCCGCGACGAGGACGTCCAGGGCGACGTTCCCGAGCACCTCGATGGAGGCCTCGAGCTTCTCGATCCTCCTGGGGCTGACCTCGATCTCGAAGTGGCCGCCGCCGCCGAGACCGTAGACGCTGACCTTGAACTTGTCATCGGGCGCGCCGAACGCGAACCGCGCCCGCGGCAGGTCGGCATAGAGGTTGAAGGGCGCCGGGTTGAACGGCAGGATCACCCCGGCCTCGATGTGCAGCCCGTCCAGGGCGAAGAACCCCAGCGGCAGGGAGGGGATGTCAAAGGTCACCCCGACACCGATGTGCGTCAGATCGAACTTCAGGAGCTTGAACCCGAACCCCGCCTTCTTGCCGTCGGCGGCGGACGCCAGCGCCCGGGACCTCCGCTTCTTCGTCCGGGCCTTCGCCACGGCGGAGTCGCCGCCCCCGCGGAAGAGGTCGGCGAGGGCCCCCACGAAGTCCAGGGGCGGCTTGAACTGCACCGAGTCCAGGTCGGGATCGCAGTCCGGCCCCTTGCCCAGCTGGTAGGTGAACGCGAACTTCGTGAAGATCAACAGGATGGGATTCAGGTCGAGCGTGAAGTCGGTCAGGCACCCGTAGATCTTGGCGATCGCCTTGTTGAGGGTGTCCTCGTCCTTGGTGACCCAGTTGATCTGGTTGCTGCACTGGAGGATGAACTGCGTCAGGACGTTGCCGCTCACGTCCTTGCTGATGACGAGCGGCAGCGGCGGGGACGGCGTCACGTTCTCCCGGAACTCCAGGGTGACGGTCTGCCCGATCGGCTTCGCGTCGTAGTCCGGATTGCCGTCCTTGTCCTTCGGGAAGTCGGTGTACTTCATGATCCGGGGGCCGTGCAGCGAGACCTCCCCGTCCTCGAAGAGCGCGCCCAGCGCGATCTGGCCGAAGAGCGCGGCCTGCTGGAGCGTGTCCCCAAGATTCGAGAAATAGGCCTTGAAGTCGACCTTTCCGCTGTTCTGGACCTTGTCCACGGAGTCCTGCAGCCCACTGATCGGCCCGAGCGACGACGCGGAGATGGCGCCGATCGCGAGGTTCGGGCTCGCGATACCGCCGGCCTTCATGGTGTTCTGCACGATGCGGCGCACCGGGCTGTCGGCCGTGCGGTCGCCCTTGATCACGACCGTGTTGATGGCCGCGACCGACGTCTGCACCCGGACGAAGATCTGCGGATCGTTGCCGGAGTCCGCCAGCTTCGCGAGGTGCCCGAAGCCGTGGGCGAGATACGTGGGGTCGTGCACGAGGAAGACCGGGTCGCCGGTGCCGATGACCGCGTCGATCGCCGGCACCTGGGCCTCGGCGGCGAACATCCTCGGATAGAACAGCGGCGAGTCCACGTGGGCATGGTCCCGGCCGTCCTGGGGAGCGCCCGGTGGCAGCGGGGGCCGCACGTCGCCGGCGGGCCCCTCGACGCCCCAGTACCAGCGCACGGTGGGAAAGCTCGCGACGCCGGGCTTCGGCTCCTTCGCGTACGCGATCTCCTGGCCGCGCAGGTCGATCACTCGCCGGGAGTTCACGGCCGGCCCGACGATGTCGTCGTAACTCCCGTAGTGGCCGAGCACGCTCGTGAAGAGCGGGTCGCCGGTGTTCCGCGCGGGGTCGGCCGGCATGAAGGCCATCGGCGTGGTGAACTCGATCCGCCGGCCCGTCAGATCGGTCGCCACCAGCGAGAACACCACGTCGGAGTGGCCACCGCCGGCCTTCGGGGCGTTGATGTCCTGGATCCAGAACGCCGGCGCCGTGGCGTTCGGCGGTCCCGGCAGGAGCGGATCGAGTTCTCTGGGCAGATCGGGAAGCGTGGTGTTCCGGATCGTGATGTCGGTGAACGGGAACGCCCGGCCGGCCCAGTTCTGGAACGGCGCGGCATAGGTCTTGACCCGTTCGGTAATCCGGATGAACAGTCGTTGCCGCAGATAGGCGACGCCCGACTCGTCGATCTGGCGTTTGGTCTCCGAGATGAGTTCGGCCCGATGCCCGAACGGGAACAAGAACCCGTACTCCTCGACGACGACCTTGTTGTCGCGGCCGAGCCAGGAATGGTGTTCCCAGCGCTTCAGCTCGAACCCGACCGTCGGTATCCACTGCGCCTCGAAGTCGAGAGTGGCGCCGGCCGCGCTGAGTGAGAGAAGGTCGGCGTTCACCGGCCGGTACGCCCCCAGCGTCGGATTACCGGCCAACTGCACGATCTGCTTTGGCGGGTCCACGAAGTGGGGCGGATACAGGGCGCTGAAGACCGTCGCCTCGTCCCCTGCCGGCGCGTCGTAGTACACCGCACGGAGCTTCGGGATCGCGGCGTCGGCGGGTGCCGGAACCGGGATCGACTCCTGCGGCCTGCCGTTCGTCCCGCGTACGGCGAGCCGCGTGTGCCACAGCTCCGTCCGGTCGCCGTGGGTGACCGGCCGGGTGGCGTGCGCCCAGGTGGACTCGCGCTCGGGAGTGAGGTGCAGCCAGTCCACCACGAGCAGGTCGGTGTGCAGGTCGTCGGGGGGTGATCCGTTGGGCGGCCCGGTGACCGCCTGCATGATCCACGGCCACCACTGCAGCAGGCCGTCCTCGTTGTAGGGCAGCGACTTGACCGTTTCCGGTACGACGAAGACGATCCGGCTCGGGCCGACCGCCCTGCCGCTCGCCTTTCCCGGCGCCGGCGGATTCTTCTCGTCCTCGAAGACCGTCTGCTCCATCACGTGCTGCGACGCGAAACGCGCCACGACATAGGCGAGGACCGAGGAGTCGACGCGACGCAGTTGAGGCGGATCGGTGTCGAACGCCGGCGCCAGATTGTAGAAGTCGAAGTCGAGTACGAGCATGTCCTGCGGGCGGACGAGATGCAGACTCGACGTCGGTGTCGCCGATCCGGCGACCAGTGCCCGCGGCAGTGTTCTCTCACTCGACCGGAGGCCGGCGGCCATCAGCAACCCACTGCTCGACGCCAGCACGACGCGCCGGGAAATGGGACGCCGCCAGAGCGCGCTCTCTGAATTCAGGTGTTCGGGCATCGGCCGTCCGTCTCGACGGACGAAATGCAGCAGACCATGGAAGCCGGCTCCTTCCAGAACCCCCGGTCAAGCCCCTGTCAGGCGACAACGGTGCCTGCGGGGTCGGTCGCCGACAAGGTCCGGGTCCACTCAGCGGACCAAAGTTCTGGGCAGCAATCCGTACAGGTCATCGAGTTATTCGTAGAAGGTGTCGACCGAAATGGACGACGGCGTTCCCGCGAGACACCGCCCGTCGTCCACCGCCCGGAGCGCCCGGTCCTCCAGCGCCGCACATGGCGGCCACGGCACCGCCGACCGACCTCCGCCGGACGACATCTTGCCTGGTCAGCGCTATGGTTCGAGTGGTTTGACGGGTAGTATCCGGTTTCTGCTGTTATGCGTGATTTGCGCGGATGTAATGGAACGGAGGGGCCGGTGTCGCTGACCGAGGCACTACGGGCGGGTGCTCCGCAGGCGTTCGGCGCGCTCTATGACGAGCACGCCGGGCCGCTCTACGCCTACTGCTACGTCATGGTCGGCGACGAGGCGGGCGACGCGCTGCGCGACGTCTTCGTCACGGTCGCGCGCCACCCGGACGCCATCCCGGGCGACGACGCGGAGTTGCCGGCGTGGCTGCACTCACTCGCCCGGACCGAGTGCGTACGGCGCGGTGCCTTCCTGCGCGGCGTCGTGGCGACGCCATCGGCCGACCCGCTGCGACGCGCACTGGCCCTCCTGAGCCCCGAAGACCGTGAGGTCCTGGCACTGTCGAACGCTCTCGACACGGCGGAGACCGCCCGGGTCCTCGGCGTGGCGTGGGACGCCGCCGAACTCCTCGTACGGGAGGCGCAGTGGCGCCTGCAGCAGGCCGCCGCCTCGGTGAACGACCGGGAGCCGCGGGACTCGGCCACGCTCGCCCCGCTGAGCGGTGCGGCCCTGCACCGGCTGGTGACGCTCGGGTACGAGCCTCCGGCGGGACAACGGGAGCGCGTGCTGTCGTCCTGCGCGGCGGCCGGACGCGCGCGGGGCGGAACGGCGGTGTTCGGCGCCGACGGGACACCGCTGCCGCCGGATGCGTTCTCCGCACAGGCCGACGACGCCACCCACCAGTTCTCGACGATCTCCCCGGACGATCCGGCCACCGCACCGCTGCGCTTCGACGGGATTCCGGCGAACGCGCGACCGGACCAGCCCGGATCAGACAGACCACCGCCCGCCGAGATCCCCGGAGCCGCACCGGCCGGACTGGAGCCCACGGGCGCGGGACCGGCCCACGACTCGCCGTACGACGAAGCGGCCACCGCACCGCTGCACCTCGGCGGGACCCCGGGGAACACACGACCGGACCAGCCCGGATCAGACAGACCACCGCCCGCCGAGATCCCCGGAGCCGCACCGGCCGGACTGGAATCCGTGGGCGCGGGGCCGGCCGGGCACTCGGCGCATGCGGACGAGCAGCCGCCGCCCGGTCGCGGCACGCACGCCAAGCGGAGAAAGCCGGTCATCGGCCGGCGGGTCATCCCGGTCGTGGGCCTGGTGGCCTGCGTCGCCGCGGCGACCGGCGTGGCCCTCGCGTTGTCCGGTTCCAACGACGCCGACCGGACCAGCGCGATCGTGCACCAGAGTGTGCGCCCGAGCCGATCGGTCCAGCCGTCGCCGTCGGGCGACCAGACGGCTCCGCCGCCCCGGGAGGCCTCGTCGGATCCGGACACGTCGCCGGCGCCGGCCGGCAGGTCCGCCGGGCCCACGGCCACGAAGTCCCCGAGCAGCCGCGCCTCCGCCGGCGCCCCGGACCCGGCGACCCCCACTCCCACGGCCGAGCCGACCACGACTCCGACGGCACGGCACACCCCGACCCCCAAGCCGACCCCGACCCACCATCACACCCCGAAGCCCCACCGGACTCCCAAGCCCCATCGGACCCCGACGGCCGAGCCGACCTCGCCTGACGAGCCGCGCCCCGAGACACCGACGACCGAGCCCAGGCCACATCACACCGCCGGGCGGGGCGACCTGTTCGGGCCCACGGGTCGCCGCGACGGCGATCCGGGGGTCCCGTGGCGCCCCGGCCCCCGGTGGTGACGCGGCCGGACCGCCGACCGGCCGCTAACCGGCCTCGGCGCGGTCGCCCTCGGGCACGGCGCCGAGATGGAGGATGGCGGTGAACCGCTGGTCGGCGCGGTCGAGCTGACCGGTGATGTGGTGCTTGATCCGGTCCGTCAGCGGGGTGTCGTCGCGGTTGATCAGCTCCTTTAGCGCCGGGACGAGCGGGCGGTACTTCATGGCCAGCTTGCGCACCTTCGGCCCGGTCGTGTGGACGAGCCCGACCCCGTTGTCGGTGAAGTCCGACACCTTGATGATCCGAGCCGTCGGGTGGCGGTCGAGATTGGCGATGACGTGGGCGCGGTACTGGGCGTGGACGTCGCGGGTGCGGTCGTACGCCGGGTTCGTCACCGCGTGGACGAGCCCGGCGACGCGCGGGCCGAACTCCTCGGACAGGACCTGCAGGGCCGCCGCCGCCGGATCGTCGTGGCCCTCGCCCGCCAGCTCGACGGGATGGTCCTCGACGGAGTCGTGCAGGAGGGCGGCGACGAGGACGTCGACGTCGTCCACCTCGTAGTGGCACATCACGCGCAGCGTCACCCGCAGCAGGTGGTTCACGACGGGTTCGCGGGCCCTGCGGTCCTGGCGGTGCAGGTCGCTCGCCAGCGCCAGCGCCCGGTTGAGGCGGCGCCAGTCGCGCTCTTCGAACCGCTCGACCTCGCGGGAGAACCGGTCGCGCAGACCGGCCTCACCGTAGACCTCGGTGATCGTGTGCAGTGGCAGGGTCTGTAGGAAGCTGGGCACCGTGCTCCTCCCCCACAGCGGTGCGCTCCCGCCCTCCGGGAGCGACGCCCGGCGTGTGGAAATGGCCGTGTGGGGATGAGACGCCGCCGAAGATCACCGGGTTCCGGCCGGCGCGTCGTCCTTACCAGGGGACCGGGGTCCCGTCCCAGGAGAAGAACTCGCCGGAGGGCCCGTCGTCCGGCAGCAGCGCCAGCCGTACGGCGCCCTCCGCGGCCTCGGCCGGGTCACCGTCGCTGGCGACGGCGGTGGCGTTCAGGTCCGTCCGGCGGAGGCCGGGCGCGAGCGCGTTGACCTTGAACCCGTCGTCGGCCAGAGAGTGGGCGTAGAGCACGGTCAGCGCGTTGAGCGCCGTCTTCGACGACCGGTAGGCGGCGTACGTGCCCCGGTGCGGGAACTGCGGCCCGGTCGACCAGGTCAGCGAGCCGGTGCCGCTGGAGACGTTCACGATCCGAGGGTGCTCCGAGCGCCGCAGCGCCGGCAGGAAGGCGTTGGTCACCGTGACGATCCCGAAGACGTTCGTCTCGTAGACGCGGCGGAAGGCGTCGGCGTCCTCGTGCTCCGGCGTGGCGCCCTCGCCGGAGATGCCGGCGTTGTTGACCAGGATGTCCAGCGCGGCGACCTGCCGTACGGCCGCGGCGACGCTCACGGCGTCGGTCACGTCGAGGACGAGCGGCCGGGTGTCGCCGCCGATCTCCTCGACGGCGCGTTCTCCGCGCGCGGCGTCGCGCGAACCGACGTAGACGGTGAGGCCCGCGCCCGCGAGCAGGCGGGCGATCTCCTTGCCGATGCCCTTGTTGGCGCCGGTGACCAGTGCGATGGAGTTGTCCATGCCTTCGAGGGTGCGCGCCGGCGGCGCGGCCGATCCAGGGACAATCGATACCAGGGAGAAGGGAACCGAGGAGGAGCCCGATGGCGAGAGCCGAACTGGCCCGCTTCCTGCGCGACCGGCGGGAGGGGCTGCGGCCCGAAGACCTCGGCCTGCCCGCGAGCGGCGGGCGCCGTACGCCGGGCCTGCGCCGCGAGGAGGTCGCCGACCTGGCCCGCATGTCGGTCGACTACTACGTCCGGCTGGAGCAGGCGCGCGGCCCTCGCCCCTCCCCGCGGATCCTGGGCTCCATGGCGGACGCGCTGCGGCTCTCGCCGCCCGAGCGGACGCATCTGTTCCGGCTGGCCGGTGTGCCTCCGGAGCCGCCGGCCGGCCCGCCGCGGCACGTCCGCCCGTACGTCGCGGGCCTGCTGCACCGGCTCCCGGCGACCGCGGTCGTCGTCACCGCGGCCACCTACGACGTGATCGCCTGGAATCCGCTGGCCGAGGCACTGCTCGGCGACCTTGGCGCGCAGTCCAACCTGGCCCGCCGGCGCTTCCTGTTCTCCGACGAGGTGCTGACCACGGGCCACGAGGAGTTCGGCGAGATCGCGGTCGCCCGGCTGCGGGCGGCCGCCGACCGGTATCCGCGCGACGCGGCCCTGGCCGCCCTGCTGACCGAGCTCAGGGCGGGCAGCGCGGAGTTCAACGAGATCTGGGCCACCAACCCGGTCCGCGTCCCCGGCCACCGGACGAAGACGATGACGCATCCCGAGCTCGGCCGGCTGCACATCAGCTGTGACATCCTCAGCGTCCCCGACGACGACCAGCAGGTCGTGTTCATGACCGCCGAGCCGGACACACCGACCGCCCGGGCCCTGCACCATCTGGCCGACCGGTCTCTGCGGGAACGCGGTGGCGGAAGCATCCCTCCGCACACGAGATGATGCGCGGGCGGGCCGGGGCGCGGCGGAGTGCCGCGGCCGAAGGGTGTAGGCCTGAAGGAAAGCCTTAGGGGAGGACGAGTCGACGGTGAGTGACAACGTGTCCGATGGCGTGTCGAGCTTCGCGGATCTGGGGTTGGGTCCGGAACTCCTGAACGCGCTGTCCGGTCTGGGTTACGAGGAGCCCACGCCCATCCAGCGGGAGGCGATTCCGCCGTTGCTGGAGGGAAGGGATCTCATCGGGCAGGCGGCCACGGGCACGGGAAAGACGGCGGCGTTCGCACTGCCGCTGTTGCAGGGGTTGTCCAGTGACGAGGGACGCACCGGGCCGGCGGCCCTGATCCTGGTGCCCACGCGGGAACTGGCCGTACAGGTCTCCCAGGCGTTCCACCGCTACGGCCGCGGGCTGGGCGTGCGCGTCGTGCCCATCTACGGCGGGCAGCCGATCGGCTGGCAGATGAAGGCGCTCGAGCGCGGGGTCGACGTCGTGGTCGCGACACCCGGACGGGCGCTCGACCACATCGGCCGTGGCACGCTCCGCCCGCAGGAGATCAAGGCGGTCGTGCTGGACGAGGCGGACGAGATGCTCGACATGGGTTTCGCCGAGGACATCGAGGAGATCCTGCGCGAGACCCCCGACGACCGCCGGACGGTGCTGTTCTCCGCGACGCTGCCCCCGCGCATCAAGGGGCTCACCGGCCGCTACCTGCGCGACCCGGTCCAGATCCAGATCGGCCGCGAGGAGGCGCCGCCCGGTGAGGCCCCTCTGGTACGGCAGAACGCGTACGTGGTGGCACGGGCGCACAAGCCGGCGGCGCTCGGACGCCTGCTGGACGTGGAGGCGCCCACGGCCGCGATCGTCTTCTGCCGCACCCGCGAGGAGGTCGACCAGCTGACCGAGACCCTCAACGGACGCGGCTACCGCGCCGAGGCGCTGCACGGCGGCATGAGCCAGGACCAGCGCGACCGCGTCATGGGGAGGCTGCGCGGCGGGACGGCGGAGCTGCTCATCGCCACCGACGTCGCCGCGCGCGGCCTGGACGTCGAGCAGCTCACGCATGTCGTCAACTACAACGTTCCGTCCGCGCCCGAGTCGTACGTGCACCGCATCGGCCGGGTGGGCCGCGCCGGCCGCGAGGGCGTGGCCATCACCCTGGCGGAGCCGCGCGAGCACCGGATGCTCAAGACGATCGAGCGGGTGACGAAGCAGCGCATCACGGTGGAGAAGGTGCCGACGGTCGCCGACCTGCGCGCGCGGCGCCTGGAGCTGACCCGCGCCGCGCTGCAGGAGAGCCTCATGGAGGACGACCTGTCGCGCTTCCTGGCCGTGGTCGAGCCGCTCACCGAGGAGTTCGACGTCATGGAGGTGGCGCTCGCCGCGGTGAAGATGGCGTACGAGTCCAGCGGGGCCGCGGCCGACGAGGAGGAGATCCCGCAGATCGCCCCGAAGGCCGCCGACCGGGAGGGACGCGACCGCCGGGGCGCCGGCGCGCGGCGGGACCGGCGCGGGGGCACCCCCGCCCAGGGCATGACCCGCTTGTTCATCGGTCTCGGGCGCAGTGCGGCGGTCCGGCCGCAGGATCTGGTCGGCGCGATCGCCGGCGAGTCGAAGCTGTCCGGGCGCGACATCGGGGCGATCGAGATCGCCGACCGGTTCTCGCTGGTCGAGGTCCCGGAGTCCGCGGCCGAGCAGGTGATCAAGGCCTTGCGACGCACCACGATCAAGGGAAGAAAGCCCACGGTCCGCCGGGAACGCGACACGACGGGCAGACGTCCACGATGAGGTGAAGCCACGGGCGCGGAAAGCGGAAGCCGGTTGCGGTTGATACCCAGGTGACCGCCATCCGCGCTATGGAAAGGCATCACATGACAGGGGATCCTCCGCCCCATCCGGCCGAGCGTTTCGACGAGGTCTTCGACGCCTACTTCGTCGAGATCCACCGGTACGCAGCCAAGCGGCTCGGCCCGGACGCCGCCGGTGACGTCGCGGCACAGACGTTCCTGGAGGCGTTCCGGCAACGTCGCCGCTACGACCCGGAGCGCGCGGGCGTGCGCACCTGGCTGTACGGCATCGCCACCAAAGTGGTCGGCAGGCACCAGCGGGCCGAGACACGCGCGCTGCGGGCGCGCGCCCGCCTCGGCCCGGGCCGGGGCGCCGAGGAGCACACCGAACGGGTCGACGCGCGGGTCAGCGCGCAGGGCCTGCGAGGCGAGCTCGCCGGGGCGATCGCGGCGCTGCCGCGCGGGCAACGCGACGTGCTGTTGCTCGTGGCCCTGGCCGACCTCAGCCACGACGAGGTCGCGGCGGCGCTGGGGATCTCCTATGGCACGGTCGGCTCCCGGCTGAGCCGTGCCCGAACCACACTGCGCAGGGCGCTGGGCGGCACCAATCCGATGCTCACTCTGGAGGAACAACATGGATGAGGTGCGGATGGTCCGGGACTCCTACCCCGAGCCGGCCCCGCCCACCGCCCGGGAGATCGCTCGGGCGAAGTCGCTGCTGGCCGGCCCGCCGCGCCGCTCGCGGCCCCGGCTGCTGTGGGGACTGGGCGGTGTCGTCGCGGCGGGCGCGGCGACGGCCGTGGCACTCACGCTCGTCGGCGGGAACGCGCCCGCCCCGTCGCAGCCGACCGGCCCGGTACGCCTGGACGACAAGGCGCTCGTCCTCGCGGCGGCGGAGAAGGCGGAACAGCAGCCGACCGGCGTCTACTGGCACACCGACGTGGTCCAGGGCCAGTCCTTCATCGTTCGCGCGAAGACCGGGACCTATGCGATCACCGGTGCGCTCGACGAGATGTTCGGCTGGTGGGGCGCCAAGTCCGGCATGGGCGAGGGGCACTACGGTCGCGACCTCCCGGCCCGCCCGGTGACCGCGCAGGACGCGGCACTGTGGCGCAAGGCCGGGTCGCCGTCGACGTTCCGCGTCTGGGCCGGCGACCACTACGACACCTACACCACCAAGGCGCAGAAGTGGCAGATGGAGGGCGTGAACAAGGGGACGGATCCGCACGGCGGCGGGAAGCTCGTGGGCGCCCTGGGGATGTCGGTCGAGGAGCTGCAGAAACTGCCGAGTGATCCGGCCAAGCTCGCCGAGATGTTCCTGAGCGATAAGACCATCTACAAGAAAGAGCACCCGATGGGCGCGCCCGCCGGCCGGACGAGGCAGGTCCCGCCCGCCGTCAAGCTCCACTTGGCGGGAGCCCTGGCACAGAACCCGGTCCAGCCGAAGGTGCGGGCGGGCCTGATGCGGGCGGCGACCACGCAGCCGGGCATCCACGCGATCGGCCGCGAGACCGACCCGCTGGGCCGCCCGGGCGTCGCCCTGGCCGCCGACGACACCGCCTCGACCTGGACCGGGGAATACGGCGGGCCGAAGGCCGCCCGGGGGACCTACCGTTCCCGCAAGGTGATCGTCTTCGACCAGCGCACCGGGGCGATGCTGTCCGAACAGGAGGAGCTGACCAAGCCCGGTGGCCCGTACGCGGAGATGAAGCCCGGATTCATCATCGACTACGTGGCCTACCGCTCGGCGGGCTGGACCGACACCAAGCCGAGCCCGTCGGCCGAACTGCCCTTCCGCTGACCGGCGCCTCGCCGCCCGCGCCCGGATCTCCCCGGCGTGGGCGGCGGGGCCCGTCACCGCGAGGTGACGAGCAGGGCGATCCGGACCGCCGCGACGACGGCGACGAGACATGCCACGACGACGGCGACCGTCGCGGGCTCCCGGCCATCCCACGGACGGCCGTTCCGGTCGGCCGGTCTCCTGGTCCGCAGCAGAGCGGGCACGCCACAGGCCAGGGCGATGATCGCGAAGAGCGCCGGCGCGCCCATGCGCCCGGCGGCGTAGTCGGTCCCGATGTCGGCCGCCGGCCGGTACGAGAGCGAGTTGAAGGTCATGAGCCCGGCGAGCACCGCGAAGGTCGCGGCGGTGATCGCCAGTACGTTGCGGCGTCGTGGCCGCCGGTCCTGCTCTGCGGACGTCTCGGGCTCTGCGGTCATGGTCGAGAAGAGTAGAGATGATCAGTCGCCGGGTGAAGGCTCGTCGATGACGCGGTAGCCGACGCCCGGCTTGGTGACGATGACGGGTGGGTCGCCGAGCTTGCGGCGAAGCCGGCCGATGGTCACGGCGACCGTGTTGGTGAAGGGGCCGGCGTGCTCGTCCCACACCTGTTCGAGCAGGTCCTCGGCACTCAGGAACGCGGGACCGGCGCGCAGGAGCGCCTCCAGCACCCCGAACTCCTTGACCGACAGGTCGAGCGGGCGTCCGTCCCGTGCGACGGTGCGCCGCAGCGGGTCCAGCTCGATGCCGGCCGCGCGCAGGACCCGGGCTCGCGCGGCGGGCTGACGGCGGGCCAGCGAGCGGATGCGCAGCACGAGCTCGGGAAAGTGGAACGGCTTGGCGAGGTAGTCGTCGGCTCCCAGGCTCAGCCCGCTGACCCGGTCACCGGGCGAGCCGGCCGCCGTCAGCATCAGCACCATGACCCGGTCGTGGCGTTCGGCGATCATCTTGCAGAGGGTGTCGCCGTGGATGCCCGGCAGGTCACGGTCGAGGACGACCACGTCGTAGGCGTTGAGGTCGAGCTTGGCCGCGGCCTCCAGGCCGTCGTGGGCGGCGTCCACGGCCATGCCCTGGTCGCGCAGCCCCTCGACCAGGACGTCGGCGAGGGACCGGGCGTCCTCCACCACCAGCACCCTCACGACGGGACTCCGGCCGCCGTGTGGACGGGCAGCGAGATGCGGACCCGCAGGCCGCCCTCGGGACGAGCGCGCAGGTCCAGCTCGCCGCCGTGCGCGGCGGCGATGGACGCCACGATCGAGAGCCCGAGGCCGGACCCGCTGCCGGTACGGTCGGCGCCGAGCCGCCGGAACGGCTGGGCCAGCTCCGCGACCTGCCGCGCGTCCAGAACCGGTCCGCCGGTGTCGACGACCAGGTGTGCCGTCGCGCCGTCGGCCTCGGTGGCGACGCGGATCCAGCCTCCGTCGTGGTTGTGCGCGATCGCGTTGTCGATGACGTTGTCGACCATCCGGCGCAGGAGCGTACGGCTGCCGCGCAGCGGTACGTCGTCCCGGCCCGCGGTCTCGTCCACGGTCAGGCCCTTGGCGGCGATGTCGGCGGCGCGGGCCGCCAGCGCCTCGGACACGACGGGGCCCAGCGAGAGCGTCGTGTGGTCGGGCAGATCTCCGTGCTGGGTGCGGGCCAGGACGAGGAACCCCTCCAGCAGCCGGTCGACCTGGTCGAGCTCGGTGCGCAGCCGGCCGGCCAGCGCGGTCGTCTGTGCCGGAACCGGCTCCGGCTTGGCCACCGCCACGTCCAGCGACGCCCGCATGGTGGCCAGCGGCGTGCGGAGTTCGTGGGAGGCGTCGGCGACGAACCGGCGCTGGGCGGCGAAGGCGCCCTCCAGCCGTTCCAGCAGTTCGTCGATGGTGTCGGCGAGGTCCTTCACCTCGTCGGCCGGGCCGGGCACGGCCAGCCGTTCGTGGAGGTTCTCCGCGGTGATCCGCCGGGTCGCCGCCGTCACCGTACGGAGCGGGCGCAGCACCCGGCCCGCGACGAGACGGCCCAGCACGACCGACGCCACCGCCATGACGCCCAGCGCGATCAACGACGCCGTCAGGAGCTGACGCGACTGGGCCGCGTGCACCTGGGCCAGCTGGTCCTGCAGCTGGTGGATGCGCGTCTGGGATTCGGCGGTCCACCCGCTCGCCGGCGGTCGGGCGGGCGCGGCCTCACTCGTCCGCGTCCCTCCGGAGACCATGACGGCGACGATGGCCAGCAGCCCGCCCCCCGACAGCAGGAACACGGCACCGTACAAGGCGGTGAAGCGCGACCGCACGGTACGGCGCGACAGTCCCAACCGCATTCTCATCGGCCCTCCCCCACGGATGAACAGGCGCGCAGTCCAGGATGCCCGGAGTGACCTAACAACGGGATGACGGCCTGCGTTCGGCCGATGTTATGGCGGCCGGTGCATCGTTCGGGACCGCCCCGCAGAGCCGAACGAAGAAGGACACGTCACGACATGAGCACCACAGCGGCCATCGAGGTCATCGGGCTACGAAAACGCTTCGGCACGGCCGTCGCGCTGGACGGGATGTCCTTCGCCGTGACGACGGGGCGGGTCACCGGCTTCGTCGGGCCGAACGGAGCGGGAAAGTCGACCACCATGCGGGTGGTCCTCGGCCTGGACGCGGCCGACGAGGGTCAGGCGCTGATCGGCGGGCGGCCGTACGGGAGCCTGCGCCGTCCGCTGAGCCGGGTCGGGGCGCTCCTGGACGCCGGGGCGCTGCAGCCGAGCCGCAGCGCCCGCAACCATCTCCTGTGGCTGGCCCATTCCCAGGGGCTGACCGCCGAACGGGTCGACGAGGTGGTCGAGCAGGTCGGGCTGCGGCCCGTGATCCGCCGGAAGGCGGGCGGCTACTCCCTGGGCATGCGGCAGCGGCTCGGCATCGCCGCGGCGCTGCTCGGCGACCCGCCGGTGCTCATGCTCGATGAGCCGTTCAACGGCCTGGACCCCGAGGGCATCGTGTGGATCCGCGGTTTCCTGCGGTCGCTGGCCGCCGAGGGGCGCGCCGTCCTGGTGTCCAGCCACCTGATGAGCGAGCTGCAGGACACCGCCGACCACCTGGTGGTCGTCGGCCGCGGCAGGGTCATCGCCGACGCCGGCGTGGCGGAGCTGCTGGCCTCCACCGCCCGGGGCCGGGTGACGCTGCGCACCACGGCGAGCCCGGATGCGGCGACCGTGCTGACACGCGAGGGCGCCACCGTCACCCCCTCCGACTGGGACACGCTGACCGTGTCCGGGCTGGCGGCGGAGCGGGTCGTGGCCCTCCTCAACGCGCGAGCGGTGCCGTTCTCCGAGGTGGCGCCGCATCGCGCGACGCTGGAGGAGGCCTACCTGGAGCTCACCCGCGACGCGGTCCAGTTCCGCGCCGCCGCCGTACGGGGGGAGGCCCGATGACCGGCACCCTCGCACCGAGCCGGCCGGGCGTGCGGACCGGCTTCGGCCGGCTGGTGCACGCGGAGTGGACCAAGTTCCGTACGGTCCGCGGCTGGGTGATCGCCATGGTGGCCGTGGCCCTGGTGACCGTACTGCTCGGGCTGTTCTCCGCGCAGGGCAGCCATTCCTCGTGCGGCAGCGGTCCGGTCGAGACCGCCTGCCCCGCCGTTCCGGTGGGGCCGGGCGGCGAGGCCGTGAACGACCACTTCTTCTTCGTCCACCGGTCGCTCACCGGAGACGGCGCCATCACCGTACGGCTGACCTCGCTGACCGGCATCATCACCTATCCCCCACCGAACCACGACGAGATCGTCCCCGGCGTCGTGCCGTGGGCGAAGGCCGGAGTCATCATCAAGGACGGCACCCGGCCGGGCTCGGCCTACGCGGCGCTGGTGCTCACCGGCAGGCACGGGGTGCGGATGCAGCACGACTTCACCGGGGACACGGCGGGCCGCCCGGGCGGCGCCTCCGCGGCGTCCCCTCGCTGGCTGCGGCTGACCCGCTCCGGCGACACGCTCACCGGCCACGAATCGCCCGACGGCACGCACTGGACCGAGGTGGGCACGGCGCACCTGGCCGGGCTGCCGGCCACGGCGCAGGTCGGGCTCCTCGTCACCTCCCCCGGTGACCTCACGGTGAAGCAGGGCGCTCTCGGCGGCAGCATCGAACAGAGTCGTTTCACCCAGGCCACCGGCGTGTTCGACCACGTGGAGGTGCGGGGTGACACGTCCGGCGGCGCATGGAGCCACGGGGAGGTGGGAGCCACCGGCACGCAGACCGACTGGGAGAAGTACCACCGTCCGGCCGGGGTCGAGAGGTCCGGCGGCACGTTCACCGTCAGCGGGAGCGGTGACATCGCGCCGCGTGGCTCGGGGGAGGGCATACGGATCGAGAACACCCTCACCGGGGCGTTCGCCGGGATGATCCTGCTGGTGATCGTGGCGGTGCTGTTCGTCACGGCCGAGTACCGGCGGGGCCTGATCCGCACCACCCTGCTCGCCGAACCACGGCGTGGCCGCGTGCTGGGCGCGAAGGCCGTCGTGATCGGCCTGGTCACCTTCGTCACCGGCCTGATCGCCGCCGTGGTCGCCGTACCGGTGTGCACGCACATCCTCCGCGCCAACGGCAACTACGTCCTGCCGGTCTCCTGGCTCACCGAGCTCCGGCTGATGGCCGGCACCGCGGCGCTGCTCGCCGTCGCCGCCGTCTTCGCCCTGGCCCTCGGCGCGCTGTTCCGGCGCGGCGTCGCGGCGGTGACCGCCGCCGTCGTCGTGCTCGTCCTGCCCCACGTCCTGGCGACCGCCTCGGTCCTGCCCGAAGGCGCGGCGCAGTGGCTGCTGCGGCTCACGCCGGCCGCCGCGTTCGCGATCCAGCAGAGCATCCCGGCGTACCCCCAGGTGACGGGCCACTACGTGCCGCAGGACGGCTACTATCCGCTGCCGCCGTGGGCCGGCCTCGCCGTGTTCTGCGGCTATGCCGCGCTCGCCCTCGGCCTGGCCGTCGTCCGGTTGCGCCGGAGGGACGCATGAGGCGGCACCTGCATGCGGAGTGGACGAAACTGCGCACCGTGCCGGGCACCGGCTGGCTGCTCCTCGCCGTCGCCGGGCTGACGGTGGCGCTGAGCGCCCTGGCGGCCGCCGCCGTGACCTGCCCCGCGACGGGCTGCGGCACGGACACCACCAAACTCAGCCTCACCGGAGTCCAGCTGGGGCAGGCGGCCGTCGCCCTGCTGGCCGTCCTGGGGATCGGCGGCGAGTACGGCACCGGCATGATCCACACCACGCTCACCGCGATGCCGGGCCGTACCATCGTCCTCACCGCGAAGGCGGCCGTGCTCGCCGGTCTGACGATGGCCGCGGGAACCGTCGCGGTCCTCGGGTCCGTACTGGCCGCGCGACTGATCCTGCCCGGCAGCGGCTTCACCTCGGCGCACGGCCACCCGCTGCCGTCCCTGGCCGATGGGGCGACGCTCCGCGCGGCGGCCGGCTCGGTCCTCTACCTCATGCTGATCGCCCTGCTCAGCCTCGGCGTCGCCACCGCCGTACGGGACTCGGCGGCCGCCGTCGGCACCGTGCTCGGCCTGCTCTACCTGTTCCCGATCATCGGCCACGTGGTCTCCGACCCGCACTGGCAGCGGCGCCTGTGGCAGATCTCGCCGATGAACGCCGGGCTGGCCATCCAGAGCACCACCGAGCTGCGGAGCCTGCCTCTGACCCCGTGGGCCGGTCTCGGCGTCCTCGCCGCCTGGTCCGCCGCGGCCCTCCTGTGCGGCGGGCTCCTCCTGCGGCTGCGCGACGCGTGAACGGGCGCCTGTGCCCGAACTCTCTACGGCAGGTCCTCCCGCCGGTGATCGCCGGCTCGCTCGACGATCAGCCGCAGCGCCTCGACGTGTTCGACGAACCGGTCTCGTCCCTGGCCGGTCGCCCGCACCGTGGTCTTGGGCACCCGGCCGAGATACGTCCGTCGTTGCTCCGCGTATCCGTCCTTCCTCAGCGTGGCCAGTTGCTTGGACAGGGCGGAGTCCGACAGGGACACCTCGTCCCGCAGGAAGGCGAAGTCACACCATTCGGCCGCGCACAGGACCGACATGATCGCCAGCCGCGTCGGGTCCGACAACAGGCGGTCCAGTCCCGGTGTCCCACCCGACGGAGACGTCATCGGTTCGTTCGCCGCCGCGAGACCGTGGTCAGCACCTGACTCAGCCCGAACAGCAGGGTGAACCCGGCGCCGTACAGCACCCCGTCCACGGTGTTGGGGTAGTCCCGCAGGCCGACCGTGCCGGCGAGGTCACCGGCGAGACCGGCGCCGTAACGGGAGGCCAGCCAGGTGCCGACCACCGCCACGACGAGAACCACCCCGAAGACCTGCGGGTCGAACGACTGCCGGCGCTCCACTCCGCGCATCCTGCCCAGCAGCGACGACCGGCTCGCGAAGACGGTCACGAGCACGGCGGCCAGCGCGACCAGGACCAGGAGGGCGATCAGCTTGGCGCCGCCGAGACCGACGAAGTCGTTGGCCGCCGTGCCCCCCGCGGTCAGCACGAAGATCGCCGCATAGACCCACCACGGGAGACGGGCCGCCCGCCGGGTCCGCTCCTGGTGGGTGCGGACCATCGCCAAGGCGTCCGCCGCCTGCCGCTGCTCGTCGTGTTCGTCGCGTTCGTCCATGACCGCCTCCTTCGACTACTTTCCCATAAGGAAAGTACTCACTCCTTTCCGGTTAGGCAAGTAGTCGACGTGTCACGTGCCGCTCAGGGCGTCGAGGTGCGCCAAGGCGTCGGCGACGGATCCCGCCGGGTCGGAGATCGGGTACAGGACCGCACGGATCGTGCGGGCGCGGTCGATGACCAGGCTGAGTCGTTTGAGCCGGTCGACGCCGGCGGTGCGGAAGGTCGGCAGACGCAGCGCCATGGTCAGCTCCAGGTCCTGGTCGGACAGCAGCGAGAACGGGATGCGGTGATGGGCGGCGAACTCGTCGAGCTGGTCGGGACGTTGCGTGCTCACCCCCTGGACGGTCGCGCCGCGCTCGGCGAAGTCGGGTAGCCGGTCGCGGAAGGTGCTCGACTCGAGCGTGCAGCCGGAGGTGCCGGGGATGGTCTCCCAACCCGGCGGGTGGCCGGGAGTCCGCGGCGCCCAGGCGCCGGGGAAGCAGTACAGCACCGTCCACTCGGTGTCGGCGACCGGGTCGGTGCGGCCGTTCCGGCGGTCGGCCAGGCGGTGCGGCGGGAGGCGACGGCCGACGAGGCCGTGCACGCGCGCCGCTTCCGCCGATCCGGGCTTCGTGGTGGCGGTCAGGGATCCGTCACCGAGCAGGAACCGGTCGCCCCAGTCCTGCAGCGCGACGAGGACGGGCAGCAGACCACGCCCCTTCTCCGTGAGGTGGTACTCCGAGCGGGGCGGACGGTCGCTGTACGGACGGCGTTCGACCACCTCGTGCTCGACCAGGGCGTTGAGCCGCTCGGTGAGGACCTTCCGGCTGATGCCGAGCTCGTCGGCCAGGTCGGAGAACCTCGTGATGCCGCCGGCCAGATCGCGGAGCACCAGCAGCGTCCACCAGTCGCCGACCACGCCGAGAGCCTGCGCGATCGCGCAGTCGCCGTCGGCGACCTCGGGGTAGCGCATCCGCCCCGCCTTCCGTGGTGAGATCGCCGCCAGTATAGTCAGTTCCGATTCGGAACTGACTAGGAACGCATCGACGGGCAGGAGACCTCCGTGAGCCGACCGATCGCCGGCGACTTCGACTACGAGACCCACGGCACCGGCTACGCCGTGCGGCGGCGCACCGATCCGCGTATCGCCGCCTACGTCCACGCCGCGCTCGGCGACGCGCGAACCGTGATCAACGTGGGTGCCGGCGCCGGATCGTACGAGCCGACGGACCGTCAGGTCACGCCGGTCGAGCCCTCCGCGTCGATGCGTGCGCAGCGGCCCGCCCACCTGGCCCCCGCGGTCGACGCCGTCGCGGAGGATCTGCCCTTTCCCGACGACGCCTTCGACGCCGCCATGGCCACGGTGACCATCCACCAGTGGTCCGACACCGACGCCGGCCTGCGCGAGCTGCGCCGCGTCAGCCGCGGACCGGTCGTCATCCTGACCTTCGACGGCGACGCCCTGGACCTCCTGTGGCTGGCGGAGTACGCGCCCGAGCTGATCGCCGCCGAACGGCGCCGCTACCCGGACATCGAGCACGTACGGCAGGTGCTCGGCGGCACCGTCACCGTCACGCCGATCCCCATCCCGATCGACTGCGTCGACGGGTTCACCGAGGCCTACTACGCCCGGCCGGAGCGTTTCCTCGACCCGCTCGTCCGGAAGTCGCAGTCCGCCTGGGGGTTCGTCGACCAGCCGGCGATCGACCGCGCCGTCGAACGGCTGCGGACCGACCTAACCGACGGCGAGTGGAACCGCCGTCACGGCCACCTGCTCCGGCAGCCGTCCTTCCTCGGCTCCCTGCGCCTCATCACCGCACTGCCGGACTGACGTCGCGGCCGGTGACGAGCAGGTCATCCAAATTCCTGCCTTTCAACATCCTTTGTGGTGGAATATCGGGCAGAAGTTTGATGATCGTTTCGGGGAGTCGCATTGCCGGGTGAGCTGAGCCTGGAGGCGGGGCTGCTGCTGTCCCAGCGGTACCGGCTGGACGCTCCCATCGGCGCGGGCGGCATGGGCGAGGTCTGGCGCGGGGTCGACCTCGGCCTGAACCGGCCGATCGCGATCAAGATCCTCCCGGCGCAGCTGGCGCAGGACCCGACCGGGGTCGCGCGGTTCCGCCGGGAGGCCGAGTCCGCCGCCGGCCTGCAGCACCCGGGCATCTGTGCGGTCTTCGACATCGACACCCACGGTTCCGTGACGTTCCTGGTGATGGAACTCCTCCAGGGCACCGATCTGGCCAAGCTCCTCGCGGCGAATCCCCGTGGGCTGCCGATCGACCAGGTGGTCGGGCTGGCGGAGCAGATCACCGACGCGCTCGCGGCGGCGCACGCACGCGGGGTCGTTCACCGGGACATCAAGCCGGCCAATCTCTTCCTGCAGCAGGACGGCCGGGTGAAGGTCTGTGACTTCGGCATCGCCCGGCTGGTCGACCGTACGACGCTGACCGCCACCGGCGGGGTGCTCGGCACGCCTCGTTACATGGCGCCGGAGGAGTTCCGCGGTCAGTCGGTCGACCACCGCGTCGACCTCTACGCGCTCGGCGGGGTGCTGTACGAGCTGTTCACGGGGGCGCCCGCGTTCGACGCGGACGACTCGGGACTCGCCGCGATCATGTACAAGCACCTCAACGAGACGCCGCTGCCGCCGCGTTCACACCGTCCGGACCTCCCCATTCACCTCGAACGGCTGGTGCTGGACCTGCTGGCCAAGGCACCCGACCGAAGGCCCGTCAGCGCGGCCGCCGTACGGGACTTCCTGCGCCGGTCCGGGCACACCGCCACTCCTCCCCTCGGCCCACCGCCGTACCTGCGTCCCGTGGAACGCTCCCAGGAGGCGACGACGGTCACCGCGTCCGCCGTCGTCGAGGCACCGAAGAGCCGGAAGGGCCTCGTCGCCGCCGCCGTCGGCGGCGTGCTCGCGGTGGCACTGGCCGGCGCCGGGGCCTTCGCGCTGCTGAACGGTTCCGGCGGCGACGGCGCGAAGGCGAAGAGCACGCCGCGTGCGTCCTCCACCGGGGTGCCGATGCTCCAACCGGTCGGTGAGACGGTGCCCGGCCAGGCCCGGCCCGGTGACCAGTACCCGATCGGCCGGATGGCCATCGTGCCCGTCACCCACGGGGCGCGTACGGACGCGGTGGGGGTGACCGTGACGTCGATCGTCAAGGGATCCCAGGCCGACCTGGCCGGCCTGGCGCTGCCGGG
This sequence comes from Actinoallomurus sp. CA-142502, assembly GCF_050936355.1. Classification (NCBI taxonomy): domain Bacteria; kingdom Bacillati; phylum Actinomycetota; class Actinomycetes; order Streptosporangiales; family Thermomonosporaceae; genus Actinoallomurus; species Actinoallomurus sp. CA-142502. Next base: position 1,818,371 of record NZ_JBNJMY010000001.1, on the reverse strand, counting down.
TTCGGACAAGCAGGACACCCCGTACTACGTCCATTTCTCGCTGACCAATCTCGGCCCCGACGACCCGTACCTCGATTTCTCCCCAGCCAACAAGATGGTCGGGATCGACGCCGCGGGCCATTCGGTCACCAGCACCATCACGCTCGACGATCCGAAGGCGTACCCCGGCCAGTGTCGCCCGGTCGCCATCGATGACGGCGGGTTCCGTCACGGGGCCCGTTACGACACGTGCACGGTCATCCTGGAACCCCGGTCCCAGGACATCACCACCGTGCAGTGGTGGGAGAAGCCCTACGACCTTGGCGACGGCCAGGGCGTCGACTGGAAGCGATGAGGGACGATCGTGCACAGCACCCTCGGACAGGTACTGGCCGGGCGATACCGTCTCGACGCGGCGATCGGCACGCTCGGCGCCGGAGCCGGTGAGGTATGGCGTGGGTTCGACCTCCGCCTGAACCGGGTCGTCACCGTGAAGACCTTCGCCGCGCCGACCGCCGCCGACCAGGCGGGCGTCACGGCGTTCCGGCAGGGGGCCGAGAAAGCGGCGGCCGTACGGCACCCCGCGGTCGAGGCGGTGCTGGACATCGGGACCTCCGAGTCCCCCGTGTTCCTGGTGACCGAGTACCTGGAAGGGCAGGACCTGAGAACGGTCCTGGCCGCACAGGGCGGCGGGCTGCCCGTCGGCCAGGTCACCGACGTGGCCACGCGGGTCCTCGACGCCATGACGGCCGCGCATGCCCAGGGCGTCGTTCACGGTGGCCTCACCCCCGCCGACCTGTTCCTGCTCCGCAGCGGGGACGTGAAGCTCTGCAACCTGGGCGTCGGTTCAACGCGGACGGATCCGGCCGATCCCCAGGCGGATCTGCACTCCCTCGGACGCGTCCTCTATGAACTGCTGACCGGTGCACCGCCGGCGGAGTCGCACCCGGTGCCGCCGGCGTCCCGCCGGGCCGATGTGCCGCCGTACCTCGACCGTCTGGTGCTGGGTCTCCTCGCCGAGGGCCCGGCCGGACGGCCACAGAGCGCGGCCGCCGCCCTCGCGGTCCTCCGCGAGGGGATGGGCCCCGCCCCCCGGCCCACGACCGCCTGGCCGTCGGCGAATCCCTCATCGGCGGACTCGACCGTCGACGACCACGTGCCGAGCGGAACCACGAGGAAGAGCGGCCGAGGGCGTCTGGCGGCGGAGATCGCCGGTGCCGTCGTACTCGTGGTGGCCGCGGCGACCGCCGGCTACCTCGTGCACGGCGGTACGAAGACCAAGGCGCCGTCGCGCCCGGTGGCCGGCAAGCCCACCGCGGGCACCACGGGCACCACGGCCCCGGCGCCGCCCGGTGTCAGCCCGAAGTCGCCCCCGGTGGTCGCGGGCTGGCAGGTCGTGGTCTCCCCCGACTTCGGCGTGGTGTACGACGTCCCGCCGGGTTGGAAGGTGGAGGCCCCCGGCACGGGTGTGGGCCTCGCCGACGCCAGCGGGAACGTCGCCGTCGGTTCCAACGGCGTCGCCGACATCAGCCGGGACGGCACCGACGGCAACACCTGTGCGATCGTCCAGTCGGGACTGTTCGGTGGCGCGGGCATCACCTCGGCCTCCTCCGGTCAGCTGGAGTCCCTCGACACGGCCGCCACTCACAACGCGCTCCAGTGGGCGAACTTCGGTTACCAGCTCGGCGGGGTGCTTCCCCGCACGGTGCTGAAGACCGGGGAACATCCCACGATCGGCGGCCTCAAGGCCGTGCTCCAGGGCGTCGCCGTGACGACGAAGGGCGGCAAGGGCACCGCGTGCGAACCGAACGGAGGCACGCTGTACATGGCGGAATTCGCCTCACGGCAGGGCGCGCCCGTCAGCTTCTACGTCTTCTCCAACAGCACCGGTCCGGGGAACGTGAGCGACGCGACGCTGCGGCGGATCGTCGGCACGATTCGCCCCCTGGCCTGAGCCGAGGACCCACCGCGTCCGCCCGTTACCAGGGCACCACCCCGGCGTCGTCGAAGAACCCGCCGGTCGGGCCGTCGTCGGGCAGGGTCGCGAGCCGGATCGCGATGGCCGCGCCCTGTTCGGGCGTACGGACGCCGCGGAAGCCGTTGAGGTCGGTCGCGCAGTAGCCGGGGCAGCCGGCGTTGATCAGGATGTTCGTGTCGCTCAGCTCCTTGGCGTACTGCACGGTGACGGCGTTGAGGAACGTCTTCGACGGCGCGTACGCGGCGGAGATCGGGCCCGTCTCGGCGCCGGGAGTGCTCTGCCGGGTGAGGGAGCCGACGGTGCTGGACATGTTCACGATCCGCGGCGACGCCGAGCGGCGCAGCAGCGGCAGCATCGCGTTGGTGACGCGGATGACGCCGATCACGTTGGTCTCCACGGCCGTCCGTACGGTCGCGGGGTCGACCAGGGTGGGCTCCTGCGGCAGGCCGCCGGTCACCCCGGCGTTGTTGACGAGCACGTCGAGGCGGCCGGCCCGCTCCTCGATCAGCGCGACGGCCGCGGCCACGCTCGCGTCGTCGGTCACGTCGAGCGGCACGCCGAACGCGTCGACGCCGGCCGCGCGCAGCTTCTCCACGGCGGCCTCCCCGCGCTTCTCGTCCCGGGCGCCGATCCCGACGCTCCAGCCGAGAGCCCCCAGGCCGGCCGCGATTTCCTGGCCGATCCCCTTGTTCGCGCCGGTGACCAGCGCGATCGTCTTTTCGCTCATGCCTTCGATCCTGTCCGCGCCCCGGCCCGGCCGCCAACATCGTCTGGGTGGGCGGCGATACCTCCCCGGTATCGATTGCCGGTACCGTGGCGGCATGGAGACGCGGGAGCTGCGATACTTCGTCGCCGTCGCCGAGGAGCTGCACTTCGGCCGGGCCGCGCAGCGCCTCGGGATCGCGCAGCCGCCGTTGTCGCGGGCGATCCAGCAGCTCGAACGGCGCCTCGGGGTGGCGCTGCTCGAACGCACCAGCCGCACCGTCACGCTGACCGAGGCCGGGTCGGTGCTGCTGCGCGAGGGCCGGGCGGCCCTCGACGCCGTGGACGCCGCCGACCGCCGCACCCGCCGCGCCGCGACCGGCCGGCCCGGCCTGGTTCTCGTCACGAAGGCCGGAGCGTCCGGCGACCTGCTGCGCAAACTGCTCGACGCGTACGCCGCCGAACCCGGCGCGGTCACCGTCGACGTGCTCCTGTGCGGACCCGCCGAGCAGGAGCCGCTGCTGCGCGACGGACGGGCCGACGTGGCGCTGCTGCACCGGCCGTTCGACTCGACGACCGGATTCGACACCGAGGAGCTGTGCACGGAGGGGCAGGTCGCGCTCCTGCCGGCCGGACACCCCCTTACCACCCGGGCCCATCTGCAGATGGCCGACGTCACCGCGCTGCCCGGCCTGCCGATGCCACGATGGCCCGCCCCCGACGGGACGTACCCGGACGGCCCCGGTCCGCGGGTTCGCGACAGTGCGCAGCTGTTCCAGCTGATCGCGCTCGGCCGGGCCTCCGCGGTCCTGCCCGAGTCGTGCCGAACCCATCTGCGCGGCGACCTCGTCGCCGTGCCGGTGCTCGACGCGCCGACGGTGACGACGGTGATCGCGTGGCCGCCGCACAGCCGATCCCGGGCCGTCGCCGGGCTCGTGCGAGCGGCGACCCGTCTCTAGCCCTTGTCCGGCGTTCCGGTCTCGCATTAGCGTGCCGCGGTGGACCTCTTCTCGCGTTCCTGGACGGCGTTGCGCACGGCGGTCGCCGAGCTCCCGGACGAGGACTTCGCGCGGCCGTCGGGCTGTGCCGGCTGGCTCGTTCGCGACCTGGTGTGCCACCTGGTCATCGACGCCCAGGACGTCCTGATCACTCTGGTCACGCCCGCCGAGACCGAACCGACCGTGGACGCGGTCACGTACTGGAACATCGTCGAACCCCCGACCGGCGAGGACCCGCTCGACGCGCTGATCCCCCGGCTGGCCGCCGCGTACGGCGAGCCGCGGTGGCTCAAGTTCCACCTCGACGACGTCGGTTCCGCCGCGGGCCGCGCGGCCGAGCTCGCCGATCCGGCCGCTCGCGTCGGCACCCGCGGCGAGGTGCTCACCGCCGGCGACTACCTGTCCGCGTACGTGCTCGAATGGACCCTGCACCACCTGGACCTGATCGCGCACCTGCCCTCGGCCGCCGAGCCGCCGGCCGAGACCATGGCGGCGGCGCGCGCGTCGCTGGAGAGGATCGCCGCAAGCCCGTTCCCCGCCTCGGTCGCCGACAGGGACGCACTGCTCATCGGTACCGGACGTCGCACGCCCACCGACGAGGAAAAGACCGTGCTGGGCGATCTCGCCGTAAGGCTCCCGCTCATCCTCGGATAACAGGGCATACAAGCGGCGACTTGTCGCTTGCCGCCTACCCCGGTTCGATCACCATGACCGGGCGCCCGGCGGGCCGTACCGCGGATGACCACGTTCCCCGCACGTCCCTGCGACTCTGACCGCGCTCACGTCCCATCAGCGCGGGACCTCCCGCTGCGTCCAGCGCAGGGTCTTCTCGTCGACGATGTCGATCTTCTTGCCGACGATGGAGGCGTCCTCCTCGAAGGAGCACTGGTGGCCCGACTTCGTGTGCCTGCACTCGACCTTGTCGCCGTAGGCGACCATGAAGTCGTCACCGGAGTGGGTGAGGGCCTGCACGGTCACCTTCACCTTCTTCGAACTCTTGCGCTCGGTGTGGATGGACTGGACGGTCGGCGGCAGGAATCTCTCCCAGTCGTACGTGGCGTCGGCCTTGGAGTACTTCCACTGCGGGTCCAGGAACTCCTTCTCGAGGTGCGCGACCGCCGCCGGGTTCTCGATGAAGTAGCCGTCGTCCTGTAGGAAGGCGGGATAGGCGTTCTTGGAGCCGAGATAGAAGACGCGGTCGTCGACCACGACCAGCTTGGTGTGCTGGGCGTAGGTGCAGGGTTTCTTGGCGTCGTCGCAGTCGATGACCTTGCCGCGGTCATCGGTCGCCTTGCCCTTCCAGTAGGGCTTGTCGCTGCTGCGCAGCGAGGCGTACTGGAGGGTGTCCCGCATGACCGTGTCGGCCGCGCGGTCACTGCCCGCCTGGAGTGCGATCCGCTTGCGCAGCAGGTTCGAGAACTGCCCCATGTTCTTCATGGTGGAGTAGGAGTCCTCGTTGCCGGGCGTGGAGATGACGATGCGGACCTTCACCCCCTTGATCATCTTGGCTGCGACGTTGTCGAGCAGCCGCAGGTCGCCCAGTGGCTGGACGGCCTTGATGGGCCCGCCGATGGCGGCGCACCAGCCGTACAGGTCCTGCTGGGAGAACACGATGGAGCGGGTGGCGGTGGCCACCATCTCCCGCAGCGCCGTTTCCTCAGGGTTGACGGTCTGGTAGTCCCGGTCGAGGTTGACGACGTCCTTGTCGGCGTAGCTCAGGTCGCACTTGGCGTCTTCGGGCCGCTTGAGGGCGGGCAGTTGGTAGGTCGAGGAGGGATCCTTGGCCTGGATGCCGACGCCCAGCCCGCCGACCTCCAGCATGTCGAGGTCGCCGGCCTTGGCCGCGGCGGGAGGCCGCAGGCGGGAGACGCAGCCCCCGCCCGACTGGTACACCCATGATCCGGTGGTGGCCAGCCAGTTCAGCTTGTTGCGGTTGGCGCAGGTCCAGTCCCAGAGCCGGTTGATGTAGCCGGTCGCCGACATGGCCGCGGGGCCTCGGATGGCCATCATCATGTCGGTGACGGGCTTGGGGGTCTGCACGTAGTTGTTGGTGTAGGTGTTGACGCCGCCGGTGATGACGGTCCGCCCGTCGACGACGATCAGCTTGGAGTGGTTCCAGGAGGGCGTGTAGCCGCCTTTCGGGACGAGGGGCGTCCCCGCGTAGGACGTGGTCATCGTCGCCACGTGGAACTCGACATTGCCGGCCGAGGAACCGATCGTCTTCTTCGCGGCCTTGATCCAGTCGTCGCCGTTCACCGTCGCGGGCAGTACCGGCGCGCCCAGCAACATCCTGAAGATGATCTTGTGTTTGCCGGCCGCCTTCTTCAGCCCGGCGACGATGGCGTCGCGGAAGGCACCGTCGGGATAGGTGCCGCACGGCGAGGGGAGCTGCGCGATCAGCTTCTCCGGACAGCCGAGCGAGGTGATGTCGACGGTCTTGGAGGCCTCGCCGATATTGGCGGTGATCTTGTCCAGGAGCCGTTTCGTGCCCGGCCGGTCGCTCCGCGGGCAGGGGTCGTGCCCCCAGCACTGCGGTGTCTGCAACAGCCAGTCGCCCGCCGAGTCGTCCAGGCGGTTGCCGCCGGTGCGTTCCCAGACCTGGTGTTCCAGCCCCGGCGACACGTGCCGGACGGCCTTCTCGATCCGGTCGAGGTACGGAGTCGGCGACACCGCGGCCGCGGCCACCCCGCGCTCGGCCGCCGGGGCCATCGAAGAGGAAACGGCGGCGATGAACGCCGTCACCGCCACCGCGCTCATGGTCATTCTCATATTCGCCAGTCAAGCCAGCCGGAGACGCTCGCAGGTCACCGGCCACGCCGAGCGCGGGTAAAGCCCTGACCGAGAAAGCACAGCGATATTTCTAGGCAACCCGACTGAGCATCGTTCTCCCTCTCGTTGGGCAGGTGCCCTGACGCTAGGAAGGCCCGGTACACGCGGGGTACACGGCGGCCGGGGATCAGACGAAGCGGTACGGCGTGAGGTACTGCGGGAGTACGACCTTGGTGCGCGGGCTGATCTTCCGCACCGCCGCGACGAAGGCGTCGAGGTGCGGCTTGACCTGCGGATCGGGCTTCGGGGGGTTCGTAAGCTCGGTCTCGAAGTCGTCCCAGTGGACCGGGACGACGACCGAGGGCCGGCCCAGGGCCGTGAGGATCCGCTCGGCGTACGCGTAGGTCGAGTCGCTGGCCTGCATCGCGATCATCGCGATATCCGGGGACAGGCCGGCCACATTGCGTTCGACGAAGTCGCTGCCGCCCATGAGGAACACCGACGGGCCGTTCTTGACGGTCACCTGGTAGGCGAGGGTGTCGCCTTCGGGCAGATCGGCGACGGTCTGTGGCTTCTCCGGCCGGGTGAGCCGCACGCCCGGCAGCGCGACCGAGTACGCGGCGTTACGGCTGTGCAGGGAGGCGATGACCTCGACGGTGTAGGAACCGAAGTCGAGCACCTCGCCGCCCTTGACCAGCCCGAGCTGACCGGACGGCACGTCGGAGGCCAGCGCCAGGTTGTAGGTCGTCATCGTGCCGATGACCCGCGCGCCGGTCCGCTGGGCGATGTAGGGCACGTCGTTGAAGTGGTCCCAGTGCGAGTGGGTCACCAGGACGGTCTCCGGCTTGCCGACGTGCTGGTCGATGGTCCCGGTGGCCACCGTCAGTTCGGTCGTCGGATCGAACGGCCCGGTGAACATGCCGGTGTCGTACCGGCTGAGGTACGGGTCGACGAGCAGAGTCCGCGCCCCGACGTCGATCCTCCACCCCGCCGTTCCGAACCAGCGGAACGTCGCGGCCGCCCTTCTGCCGTTCGCGCCGGGCGACGCCGCCCGCTTCTCATCGGCCGCCGACGCCGCGTACGCTCCCCCACTCGCCACCGACACGACGGTGGCGCCGACGGTCGCGCTTCGCAGGAAACGCCGCCGGTCGACCCGCTTTCCGGACACGCTGAATCTCCCCCTTGTGATGGGCGTACGACTGATCAGGGCGCATTCGACCACCGGGCCACCGGCCGCGTCCAAGATCAGCGAGGCGGCTGGCTCATAGGGGAACGAATATGAGGCCACGTCGGCACGGGCACGCGGCTCCGATCACACCGGTCGTTTCGCTCGTCACGGGTCAGGACGCGCGCAGCGCCTCGACGGCGGCGTGGGCGGCCTCCCCCATCGCCAGGTCGACGTCGATGCGGCGCGGATCCAGCCGGTCGGCGCGCGCGAAGATCGCGATGGCGTACCGGCGGCCGTCGGGATACTCGGCGACCCCGGCCTCGTTGTGCAGGCCGGGCAGGGTGCCGGACTTCGCGGCGACGTGCACCGCCGGCGGGAAGCCGCTGGGGATGCGGGTCCAGGAGAGCTGGTGCCTCATCAGCTCCCGGACCATGGCGCACGCCGGTCGCGGACCGGCCTCGTCGCGCCAGATGAGGCGCAGCAGGCGGGTGATGTCCCGTGGAGTGCTCGAGGTGGTGCGCTCCGGGTCCAACACCCGCAGCGCCCGTACGCGCTCCTCCGGAAGGGTCGGGAAGACCTCGGCGAACTCCGCCTCGGTCCGCGCGCCGACGTCGGCGAACACCGACGCCAGGAGCTCCCGCGGCCCGCCGGTCACCCGGGTGCGCGTCAGGCCGAGCTCGCCGGCGAGCAGTTGGAGGGTGTCCGGGCCGATGCGACGCATGAGCAGGTCGGCCGCCGTGTTGTCGCTGATCGACATCGCGAAGTAGGCGAGGTCGCGCAGCGACGCCTCGACGTCGTCGGCGCATCCCGCCATCCCCCAGCCGCCGAGCCGGTCCTCGGCGCGCACGAGAAGCCGCTCGGTCGGGTCGATCTGGCCGGCGGCGACCTGCCGGGCGAACTCCAGCACGAGAAGGATCTTGAATACCGACGCGATGACGACCTGGCCGTCGGGCTCGACCCCGACCTCTCGGCCGTCGTCGACGTCGACCACGTGGAGCCCGGCGGTGACGCCCACGGAGGTGAACGTCCGGGCGATGAGATCCTCCGTCCGCACCGGCTCACGGTATCGCCGTATCGGCCCGGCGCCTCCCATAGGCGATCGCCTATCGTGGCGGGGTGGATCTGTCGCGGCACCTGCGGTACTTCGTCGTCACGGCCGAGGAGCTCCATTTCGGCCGGGCCGCGGAGATCATCGGCATCGCCCAGCCGCCGCTCAGCCAGTCGATCCAGCGGCTCGAGCGGGAGCTCGGCGTCACGCTGTTCGACCGGTCCCGGCGCCAGGCGGAGCTGACGACCGCCGGTCGCCTCCTCCTCGACGAGGCACGGGACCTGCTGGCCCGCGAGCAACGGCTGCGCACCCTGATGCGCAAGGCCGCCGACGGCGCGCTCGGCACCCTGCGCGCCGGCGTCCCACCGGAGACGCCGGCGGTGTCGCTGCAGGCGCTGTCCCGCCGGCTCGGCGAGGAGGTCCCCGAGCTCGACGTCGACCTGCAGGAGCTGACGACCGCCGAGCAGCTGCGCCTGCTCGCCTCGGGCGACCTCGACGTCGGCCTGGTGCACCATCCGGTGGAGGCGGCCGGCCTGCGGTTCGGTCCGGCCGTCGACGTTCCGCTGGGAGTCGTCATGCCCCGTACGTCACCACTCGCGCGGCTGCCCGAGGTGGCGTTCGGCGACCTCGACGGTCACGGCCTCATCCTCGCCCCGAGAGCGACGGCGCACGGCTGGCACGACCACGTACTCGAGGTCTGCCGGGAACACGGCTTCACCCCGGCGGCGCTGCGGCACGCCCGCAACCCGGAGTTCCTGCTCGGCCTGGTGCTCGGCGGGCACGGCGTGGCGTTCGAGCAGGAGGCGATGGCCCGCCGCGAGCCGCGCGTGGCGTGGCGCCCGCTCACGGACCGGCCCCTGCTGCGGAGCGTGTCGGCCGCCTGGCCGGCCGAGACGGCACACCCGGCGGCACCGAGGTTCGCCTCGATCGCGGCGGACGTCATCGCCGCCGACCACGCCCTGCCTTCGCCCGCCGCTCCCGCCGTGTCACGGCCGTGGTCGGTGGTCTACGACGCGAGCCGGTGACCGCGGCCACGAGGCCACACCTCGGCATGGTTCGCGGGTCAACCGATCGGTGGATCGGCTCGACCGTCCGGTCCACCCGGTCGTTCAGTCCGTGACCTGGGAGATTTCGCCGGGCGGTCGATACCGCGTCCGGGCGGATCTCGCGAGGCTGAGGGCATGCCAGCAGTGATCGAGGTGCGGAATCTGCACAAGAGCTATGGGGACACCGTGGCGGTCGACGATGTCTCCTTCACCGTCCAGGAGGGAGAGATCTTCGGGATCCTCGGCCCGAACGGCGCCGGCAAGACCACGACGGTGGAGTGCGTCGAAGGTCTGCGCAGGCCGGACCGGGGTGAGATCAGCGTGCTCGGGCTCGACCCGCAGCGGGACCGGGCCGAGCTGACCGAGGCGCTCGGCGTGCAGCTCCAGGACGGCGCGCTGCCCGACCGGCTGAAGGTCGGGGAGGCGCTCGCGCTCTACAGCTCCTTCTACCGGGCTCCGGCGGACTGGCGTGCGCTGATGGACGAGCTCGGGCTCGCGAGCAAGAGCTCGACGATGTACGGGAAGCTGTCCGGCGGCCAGAAGCAGCGGCTCTCGATCGCGCTGGCGCTGATCGGGAACCCGCGGGTGGCGGTGCTCGACGAGCTGACCACCGGCCTCGACCCTCAGGCCAGGCGTGACACCTGGCAGCTGATCGAGGACGTGCGATCCCGCGGCGTCACGATCGTGCTCGTCACCCACTTCATGGAGGAGGCCGAGCGGCTGTGTGACCGGATCGCGGTGATCGACACGGGCCGCGTCGTCGTGGTGGACACCCCGGCCGGGCTGACCGAGCGGGTGCAGACCGAGCAGCGGATCCGCTTCCAGCCGTCCGTACCGTTCGACGACGCACTGCTGACCGGCCTGCCCGACGTGACCGGCGTCGTCCACAGGGGCGACGTCGTGGTGGTCACGGGCAATGACAACGCGCTGAACGCGGTCACCTCCGTACTGGCCCGCAACAACATCGTGGCGCAGCGACTGCGCGTGGAGCAGGCCAGCCTGGAGGACGCCTTCGTCGCGTTGACCGGCCGGCGCCCGGAGACCGAGCAGCACGCGAACCAGGGCCGGGCCGCCCAGGGCCAGGCCAGGACCGGAAGGAAGTGACCATGTCCGTCACCACCACCGCGGCGCCGCGGGCGACCGGGTCGCGTTCCGGGCTCGGGCGGCTCGCCGTCACCGAGCTGAGGCTCTTCATCCGCGAGCGGGTCGGGCCCATCTGGGGCGTCGGACTCCCGCTGGTGCTGCTCGTCGTCTTCGGCAGCATCCCCTCCTTCAAGGAGCCGCAGCGGGATTTCGGCGGCGCCACCAAACTCGAGATCTACGTGCCCGTTCTGATCGCGTTCTCGATCGCGCTCCTGGCGCTCAGCTCGCTGCCGACGGTGCTGGCCGGCTACCGGGAGAAAGGCGTCCTGCGCCGCCTGCGGACGACGCCGGTGGGCCCGGCCCGGCTGCTCACCGCCCAGCTCGTGGTCAACGTCGCCGTCACCATGGTCACGGTGATCGCCCTCCTCGTGGTGGCGAGTGTGGCGTACGGCGTGGCCCTGCCGAAGCAACCGGCGGGGTTCGTCATCGGCGTACTCTTCGCCGCCGCCGATCTGCAGGCGGTCGGCCTGTTCGTCGCCGCGACGGCCGGGAGCGGGCGGACCGCCCAGGCGGTCGGCACGCTCCTGTTCTTCCCGATGATGTTCTTCGCCGGCCTGTGGATCCCCATCGCCCAGATGCCCGGCCCGCTGCGCTCCATCAGCCACGGCACTCCGCTCGGCGCGGCGGTCCAGGCACTGCTGCGGGCCTCCGCGGGACACTGGCCCAACGGGTGGCAACTGCTGGTCATGGCGGCGTACGCGCTGGTGCTGGGGCTGGCCGCCGCTAAATTGTTCCGCTGGGAGTAGTTCGTAGCGGGAAGGATGCAGATGAGCGATCCGACGCCGCGTACCCGGCAGGATCACTGGACCCGGCGGCTGCTTTCACCGATGACCCTCATGCCCTACGTGCTGCTGGCCGCCGTGACCTGTGTCAGGATCCCGAGCGAACGGTCCGGCGGTGAGCCCTTCGCCATCAACCTCGCGCTGTGCGCGCTGACGGCGGCGTGGATGCTGTGGATGTTCACACTGCATCCGGCCTGGCGGGAGCGCCCGCGGGTGATGGGGCTGTTCCTGGCCGTGCTGATCGGGCTGATGGCGATCCTGGTGATCAGGGATCCCTGGTTCGGGCTGTTCACGCCCGCCGGCTACGTCTACTCCTACCGGCTCCTGCCCTGGCCGTCGGAGCTGGCCGCCATCAGCGGGGTGGCGATCGTGGCGGGCACCGCGCAGGCGTCCCCGGTAGCCAAGACGGACGTCTACGGCGTACTCGCCTACCTGGTCGTCGTCGCCGTGAACGTCGGTCCCTTCTGCGCCGTGGCCTGGCTCGGCCGGAAGGCCGAGGAGTACGACGAACTGCGTGAGCGGGCCCTCGCGGAGGCGAGGGAGGCGAACCGCAGGCTCGAGGCGAGCATGGCCGAGAACGCCGGGCTGCAGCAGCAGTTGCTGGCCCAGGCGAGGGAGGCCGGGGTCTCCGACGAGCGGCAGCGGATGGCCCGCGAGATCCACGACACGCTGGCCCAGGGGCTCACCGGGATCGTCACCCAGTTGCAGGCGGCCGAGCAGACGGCCGACGACCAGGCACTGTGGCGGCGGCACCTGCGGGCGGCGACCCGGCTGGCGAGGGAGAGCCTGTCCGAGGCGCGGCGGTCGGTGCACGCGCTGCGGCCCGAAGCGCTGGAGGCGGCACGGCTGGGTGAGGCACTGGCCGGTGTCGGCGAGCGCTGGTCGGCGCTGCACGGCATCCCGATCCAGGTCACCACGACCGGCACGGCGCGGCCGATGCCGCCGGAGACCGACGTCGCCCTGCTGCGTACCGCGCAGGAGGCGCTGGCGAACGTCGCCAAGCACGCCGGGGCGACCAAGGTCGGGCTCACACTTTCCTACCTGGAGAACGAGGTCGCGTTGGACGTACGTGACGACGGCAGAGGCTTCGCGCCGGACCGGTACGGCGACGGCCCGGCGGACACGGGAGACGACGGCCCACGGCGTCCGGACGCGGGCGGGTTCGGCCTGGTCGCGATGCGGCAGCGGATCGAGAGCCTGGCCGGGACACTCCAGGTCGAGTCGGAACCCGGCGCCGGCACCGCCGTCTCGGCCTGCATCCCGGCCGCGCCCGCGGGGGCCGGCGCATGACCGGCGCACCGATCAGGCTGCTGATCGCGGATGACCATCCCGTGGTCAGGGACGGGTTGAGCGGCATGTTCACCCGCGACCCGGGATTCGAGGTGCTCGGCGAGGCCGGCGACGGGGCCGAGGCGATCCGGCTCGCCCAGGCCCTCGACCCCGACGTGATCCTGATGGACCTGCGGATGCCCGGGATGGACGGCCTGACCGCCATCACCGAGCTGGCCCGGCGGGGCGTCACCGCGCGCGTGCTCGTACTGACCACCTACGACACCGACAGCTACGTCCTGCCGGCGATCGAGGCGGGCGCCACCGGCTACCTGCTCAAGGACGCTCCCCGCGACGAACTGCTCCGAGCGGTACGCGCGGCGGCCGACGGCCAGGCGGTGCTCTCGCCGTCGGTGGCGACCCGGCTGATGAGCCGGGTCCGCGAGCCCGAGACCAAGCCGCTCAGCCGGCGAGAACTGGAGATCCTGGAACTGGTCGCGGCCGGCACCACCAACCGCGACGCGGCGGCCAAGCTGCTGATCAGCGAGGCCACCGTCAAGACCCACCTGCTGAACATCTACGCCAAGCTCGGCGTCAACGACCGCGCCGCGGCGGTCGCCGAGGCGTTCAACCGGGGGCTGCTCATCCCCGGCACGCCGGAGGAGCCGTGACGCCGGCCCCGCAGAGGTACGTTGAACGGCCGCCGTTGCCGGAACTGGCGGGCGTGGTACGGACGGTCTGGATCCAGCACACCGGTGAGGCGGCGTACGTGCAACGGCACCTGCCCACCGGCGGGGTCGAGATCCACTTCCCGATCGGTGGCCGTCTCCAGCTGGTCGGGCCGCTGACCGGTCCGCAGATCGAGGTCATCCCGGCGCGCACCACCATCGTGGGGGTGCGGTTCCGCCCGGGGACCGCACCGCCCCTTCCGACGACGCTCGACGACCTGGTGGACCAGCGCCTGGGCCTGGCGGAGTCGCGGGGTAGCTCGGCGGACCGCCTCGGCGAGGCGATGGCCCAGGCCGCGACGCCCGAGCGGGCGCTCATGATCCTGCAGGCCCACCTCGTACGGGAGTTCCGGAGCGGGGTACGCGTGGATCCGCTGGTGGGCGAGGCCGTGCGGGCGCTGATGCCCTGGCACCCCGTCGGCATCGACACCCTGGCCGCCCGCCTCGGACTCTCCGCGAGCCAGCTGCGCCGCCGCTGCCTGCGGGCGGTCGGGGTGAGTCCCAAGGTCCTCCAACGGACGTTGCGGTTCCAGGGCTTCCTCGCGCTGGCTCAGGCCGGTGCCGCCTCCTCGGGCCGGCGCGGCGCGGACGGCATCGCCGGGCTGGCGGCCGACGTGGGGTACGCCGACCAGGCACATCTCACCCGCGAATGCCTCCGGCTGACCGGCCTCACCCCGAGCCGGCTCCTCGGCGGCGACATCGACCGGTGTGCCTGCGGCCATGAGCACTCCGCCTCGTATCGGCCCTTTCTCGCCACCCGTGGTCCGCGCGATTCGTTCAAGACGGAGTCGGCGGGCCGCGCCTAGCTTCGGACTCGTGCACGATCTGGCCGGGTTCGGCGATTCACTCGACGGGGAAGTCTTCGGCCCCGGCTCAGCGGGCTACGAGACGATCCGCCGCCCGGTGAACCCGGCTTTCCGGGACGTACGCCCCCGGCTCGTGGTGCTGTGCCGCTCGGTCTCGGACGTCGTCGGCGCCGTGACGTACGCGGCCGGCGCTGGGGACCGCATCGCCCCTCGTGGTGGCGGGCACTGCTTCGCGGGCCGATCGTCGACGGACGGGATCGTGCTCGACATGTCCGGCCTCGACGGCGTCTCCGTGGCGGATGACGGGGTCGCCACGGTCGGAGCCGGCGCCCGTCTGGGCCAGGTGTACGCGGCGCTGCACGCCCACGGCCGGACCCTGCCGGCCGGGTGCGGTCCCACCGTCGGCATCGCCGGCCTCACCCTCGGCGGCGGAATCGGTCTGCTCGGGCGTGAGCACGGGCTGACCTGTGATCGCCTCGTGGGCGCCTGGGTCGTGCTCTCGAACGGCCGCGTCGTGGACTGCGACCACGACCGCGAACCGGACTTGTTCTGGGGCCTGCGCGGGGCGGGCGGCGGCCAGTTAGGGGTGGTCACGTCACTGCGCTTCGACACCGTCCCCGAGCCGATCACCACCCGTGTCGAGGCGCACTGGCCGGACTTCGCCGTCGAGGAATTGGCATCGGCCTGGCAGGCCTGGGCCCCGGACGCCCCGGACGGGCTCACCGTCGATCTCACCCTGACGTCCGATCCCGGCACGCCCGTCCAGGCCACCCTCTTCGGCGCCTCCACCCTCGGTGCGGGAGCGACCCGGGACCTGCTGCGGGAGTTCGCCGACCGGGTGGGCGTGGGCCCCACGATCGCGTTGCGCACCGGCCTGCCCTTTCACCGTCTGAAGGACACCTTCGCCGGGCCGCCGGACGAACGAGCCGTACGAATACGATCGGAGTTCTTCTCGCGCGCGATGTCCGGTCGTACCCTCGCGTCGCTCCTGTCCGGGCTCGACGGCCCGGGGCGCAGGGGCCGACGGCGGCTCACGTTCACCGCGATGGGCGGGGCGTACAACCGAGTCGCCGAGGACGCCACCGCGTTCGCCCATCGCAGCGAGCGCTTCCTGCTCGAACACGTCGCCGACGCGGCCGACCCGTGGGTCGATCGTTCCTGGGCGATCGCCCACGCCGACGGGTCGGGGCGCGTCTACCCCAACTTCCCCGACCCCGGGCTCGACGACTGGGCGGCGGCATACCACGCGGGCAACCACCCCCGGCTGCGAGCGGTCAAGAAGGCCTACGACCCGCACCGGTTCTTCGACTTCCCCCAGGCCATCTGACCGGGAGCGCGTTCAGCCACCGGTCTCCGGGAGGTCGTACCGCCAGCGTTCGCCGGCGTACCCCTCGCAGGCGGCCACCAGCCGGTCAGCGGCTCCTTTGAGCTCCTCCAGCTCGAAGAGCACGATCGCGTCGAGCTGCTCGGACCATCGCGGGTACCCCCACCGCCGGGTGGGCACGGTGTGTCCCGACGCGGGCGTCGCGGTGAGGACGGGCACCGGGCGGTGCACCGGCCCGGGCTTGAGCTCGACGCCCATGGAGTCGACCTGATCCCACCTCAACGTGGTGCTCCGGCCGGCCGCCGTGACCATCACCCCCGTCTCGTCGACCGCGATCCAGAAGGGAGAGACCGCGATCCGGCCGTAGAGCACGGCGCCGTAGGCGAAGAAGAGCACCAGCACGACGAGGCCGTACTCAAGGCCCCCCGCTCCGTACTGCGCCCTGAGCCAAGGGATCCCACCGGCCGAAAGCAGTGCCAGAAGCAGGAACGCGGCAGTACGACGAATGTGCGGGCGTTTGTCGCCTTCGAAGCGGCTGATCATGAACTATCTCGCCTTAACGGGTACGCGGAAAAGGCTCCGCAGGCGCCTCTCCCGCGAAGATCGTCCCCACGGTGGGCTCCGTTACCGTGAGAGGCCCGGACTCTCAGGGCACCGTCAGGCGAAAGGTGTCGTGGTCCACCTGGACGGGGCGGTGCCGAGCACGGTGATCCGCTGGTAGAGGCCGGTGACCCCTCCGGTGGTCTGGAGCCGCTGCAGCGTCTGGCCGGAGGCCTGGACCGTGACGTCGAACCCGTTGACGTCGAGGACGATCAGGGTGTGTCTGGCCACTCCGCCCGATGTGGTCCGCCGATCGACGGCGCGGTGGCCGCCGACGGTGATCCTGCGGCCGGGATCTGTGGCGAGTTGCCGCTTCATGAGCCCGGCCGGATTCACCGAAATCTCCAATCCATTGTTCGGTGAGTACGCCCCGGCACCGAAGCTCACTCCGGCGGATTCGCCGGTCCCGCGGCCCAAACCCGGGCCGGCCGTGGACCGATAGATCGTAAGCCCATCCGGTAGCCCTCTGATGCGAAAAGGAAAGGCGACCGGTTGAGCGGCGCCGAACATGATCGACTTGGCGATTCGGTGAATGGTGCCGACGTCGTCGGCGGCCCCCAGCACGGAGATCTCGGCCCAGCGGTGAGGTCCGTACTGCCAGCGCAGCCTGCCACCGTCTTTGTCACCCGGCTGGGCGATCCAGTGGGCCGGCCTTCCGTTCACGGGCGTGGCGGGCAGGGGCCGCGCCGGCCTGCCGCCGGAAAGATGGCCGAGGATCGGCTCGGGCCCGGCGCCGAAGTCGGTCAGGTCGATGATCCCTCCGCGGCCGCCGTCGAGGCCGGCCATCGCCTCGAAAGTGTGTTGACCGTTCTGGTGATCCTCCATGACAGTCGCGGTCACATAACCCTTCGGCAGCCACCCGAAGATGGCACGCCGCACGAGCGGGTTGGGATAGGTCCCGGTAGCCGGCCGCGACGGCGGGGAGGCGGGCCGTCCGGATCGGGCGCCGATTCTTGGCAGGCCGGTGGCCGCCAGCGTCACGACCAGGCCTACCGCCACGGCCGATCCCGCCACGGCACAGGCGCGCCGCGCGCGCAGCTTCCGGCGGCCACGAGCAGCGAGTGGAGGGATGGCGATCTGCGGGCGTTGGCGGGGAGTGTCCGCGATCCGCGCCAACCTGCGCTTGAGCTCGGTGATCTCATCGGTCATCGGGCCGTTCCCTCCTCGATGCTCACGGTCGGCACGAGTGCTCGGCGCAGCGCCGCCAGTCCCCGCGAGGTCTGGCTTTTGACGGTTCCCGTGGAGCAGTCCAGAACCTCGGCCGTCTGTTCGACCGACAGGTCGCAGTAGAAGCGCAACACCACTGCCGCGCGCTGCCGCGGGGCCAGCTCCCGCAGCGCCGTACGCAGGTCCAGATCGCCGTCGCGGTCGGCGATGTCCGGGCCCGGCTCGGGCGGTTCCCGGACCGTCGTGACCCGTTTCCACCAGCCGGTCCGCTGTTCGGCGAGAAAGACCCGTAAGAGCACGGTCCGCGCGTAGCCATCGACGTTCTCCACCGAGCCGACGCGGTGCCATCGCACGTACAGCCTGGTCAGGGCCACCTGCACAAGATCATCGGCACGATCCCAGTCCTGGCAGAGCAGATAGGCGACACGCTGCAACCACGGAAGCCGCGCGGCGACATACGCCGTGTACTGCTCGTCCCGTGCTGGTCCCGCCATGGGCGCCGCCTTTTCGTCAGATGCCGCACACCTGTCTAATGCGGCCGAACCTCCATGAGGTTGCATCGGTTTCGACGGGCGACGCGACCCACCGTACGGGCGCCGACCGCCCAGGTGACGAGCGCGCAGAGCGCGAGCGTCGCACCCAGGACGGTGGGGCCGAGCCAGCCGGCGGCGCCGAACAGGGCCGTGGTCGCGGCCGCCCCCAGGGCGGAACCCAGGGAGTAGAAGACCATATAGGCGCCGATGGTCGTGCTGGTGCGCTCGGGGTAGGCGGCGGTGAGCGTGTGCTGGTTGCTCACGTGCACGGCCTGAACGGCGAAGTCGAGCAGGATCACGCCGAGGATCAGCAGCGGTAGCGACCACGAGAGCTGTCCGATCGCGGTCCAGGAGGCGAGCAGGAGCGCGAGTGCGATGCCGGTGACCCGGCGCGCGTGCCCGGCATCGCCCCAGCGTCCGGACCGGGCGGCGCCGAGCGCTCCGGCGAGGCCGGCGAGGCCGAAGAGCCCGATCCGCGCTTCGCTGAGGTGCCACGGCGCACCGGCCAGCGGCAGGGCCATGCCGCTCCACAGCGTGCCGAACGAGGCGAACAGGAAGAACGCGATCAGCCCGCGGCTGAGGAACACCGGCTGGCCGAACAGCCCGCCGAAGGACCGAAGGACCTGCCCGTACGGTGCCGTGTCCCGGCGGACGTCGGCGGGCAGCAGGGTGAGGGTGAGCAGCGCGAGGACGGCCGCGAGGACCGCCAGGGCCAGGTAGATGCTCCGCCACCCCCACAGGTCCGCGAGGATTCCGGCGATGACGCGCGCGCCGAGGATGCCGATCACCACGCCCGAGGTCACGATGCCGAGGTTGCGCCCGCGCTCGGCGGGCGGGGAGATCGACGCCGTGTACGCGACGGTGGTCTGCACCACCACCGCGAACACGCCCGCCGCGGCCAGTCCGGCGAACGCCGCCCAGGCGACCGGGGCGGCCGCGGTGATCGCCGTTCCCGCGGCCACCAGGGCGAGGTGCGCGGCGATCAGGCGCCTGCGGTCGAGCATGTCGCCCAACGGCACCAGCAGCACCAGCCCGGCCAGGTAGCCGAGCTGGCCGGTGGCCACGAACCAGCCGAGCGAGTCGACCGGAACCCCTAGGTCGCGCCCCATCGGGCCCAGCACCGGCTGCCCGGCGTAGACGCTCGCCACGGCGACCCCGCACACGACCGCCAGCAGCAGCCTCGTCCTCCAGTTCACGGACACACCCCATTTGGTTTCGTTTTGCAACTGATTGGAGGCTAGGCGAGAATGGTTTCATTACGCAACTCATTGGAGGGGTGATGGCACGCGACGCCGAGGGGCAGAGCCCCGCGTGGACGGACCCGACCTGCCCGGTCGCCCGCACGGCCGATCTGGTCGGCGACCGGTGGAGCCTGCTCATCATTCGCGACGCGATGGACGGCGCCCGATCGTTCACCGACTTCCAGCAGCGCACCGGGATCGCCCGCAACATCCTCACCGAACGGCTCCGCAAGCTCGTCGCTCACGGCCTGCTCACCCAGGTCGACGCGCCGTCGGGCAGACGCAGGCCGTACGCGCTCACCGAGGCGGGCAAAGATCTCTTCCCCGTGATCGTCGCCCTGCGACAGTGGGGCGAACGCCACGCCTTCGAGGCCGGCGAGGCGCACTCGGTCCTGGTCGACGACAACGGCACCCGCGTACCCGACCTCCTGCCCATGGCAACGAGCGGATCGCCCCTGACGAGCGACACGACCTCGGTACGACGGCCTGAGTCCGGCGCGACGCTCACTTGACGGCCGAATTAGCTACCCGCTATCTATTAGCTAGCCGTTAGGGGGTGGCACGTGCAGGACGCACTGCTGGCGATGCTCGCCAAGGAACCGTCGTACGGCTACCACCTGCGCACACGCCTACGGCGAGCGCTCGGACCACTGGGCGAGTCGATGAACGCGGGCCAGGTCTACGTCGCCCTGACCCGACTGGAAAAGGCCGGCCTGATCGTCAGCGAACGCGCAGAGGGACTCCCCGAACGCCCCGATCGCAAGATGTACGCCCTCACCCCGGCCGGCCAGCAGCGGGTCGCCGCCTGGCTGGCCGAGGTGAGCTGGCCCAAACCCGACCTGGCCGACTTCCACCTCAAACTCACCACCGCCGCCGCGGCCCGGCTCGCCGACCCCGTGGAACTGGTGGCCGCCCAACGCCGCGAACTCATGCGCCGCCTACGCGACGCGCAACACGCCGCGCTGGCCGAACCCGACGACTCGACCGCCGGTCTGCTCCTGGAAGGCGTCGTGTTGCGACTACAAGCCGACCTGCGCTGGCTCGCCGCCTGCGAACGCGCCTGGTCCGGCGACGAGAACCGAATCTGAGGACGCATGGACGAATCCGGTGACATGCTGCGGGTCCGCGACCTGTACAAGGAACACGGCCACCACGAAAGCCTGGTCCGCGCGGTCGACGGAATCGACCTGGACGTGCCGACGGGGCAGATGCTCGCGGTGATGGGCCCCAGCGGCTGTGGGAAATCCACCCTGCTCCACCTGCTCGGCGGCCTGGAACGGCCCACCGACGGAGAGGTATGGCTGGCCGGCCGGCGCATCGACACCATCAGCGAACGCGGCCTGGCCCGCCTACGACGCCGGGCGGTCGGATTCGTCTTCCAGGCCTTCCACCTGGTGGAGGAGCTGTCCGCGGCGGAGAACGTGGAGCTGCCCGTCCTTCTGGCCGGCGGCTCACCACGCGCGGCCAGACGCCGCGCCGCCCTCCTGCTCGAACGGTTCGGCCTCGCCGACCGCGCCCGGCACCTGCCCTGGCAACTGTCCGGCGGCCAACGCCAGCGAGTCGCCATCGCCCGCGCCGTGGCCAACCGACCACACGTACTCCTGGCCGACGAACCCACCGGAAACCTCGACACCACCGCGACACTCGACGTCCTGCGAGTCTTCGAAGACCTACGCGCCGCAGGACAGACTCTGGTGATCGTCACCCACGACGAACGGGTCGCGGCCACCGCGGACCGGCTGATCTCCATGCGAGACGGCATGTTCGTCGACGACACCCGGCTGGCGGGCAGCACCACCGGACGACTCGACGGCCTCATCAGGCTGGAGGACTGACCGCCGTGGGCCGCGTCCTGCTCATCTTCCGCCTCGTCCTGGCCGACGTACGCCGGCATCCCACCCAGGCGGTCATCCTTCTCATCTCGATCACCGCCGCCACCGCCATGCTCGGCCTGGGCGGATCACTACACGGCGCGACGCAAGCGCTGTACCAGAAGACCCGCGCGGCCACGGCCGGGCCGGACGTGGTCGCGTTCGCACCCGGCACCGGCCGGACCGCGATCAAAACCTTGACGTCCTTGGAGCACGTGCCCGGGGTGCTCACGCACAGCGGACCGTACCGCGAGTACTACACGAAGCTCACGGCGCACGGCTCCACGGGAGCCGCGGTGGCGCAGGTCGCCGACATGACACCGGGCCCGGTCGACCGTCCCCTGGTCACCTCGGGCCATTGGGTACGCCCCGGCGGCGTCGTGGTCGAACGCGGCTTCGCCACCGCGCTGGGCGTCCACGTCGGCGACCACGTCACCGTCGCCGGCCACTCGCTCCCGGTCGTGGGCATCGCCGTGACCGCGGCCCACGCGGTCTACCCGTGGGCGCCGGGGATCGGCCCGGGCGGCGGGCCGAGCGACGGCGGCGGCCTGATCTGGCTGAACGAACGGGACACCCGGGCACTGGAGTCGGCCGCCGATACCTCGGTGACCTCCTTCATCGACCTGAAGCTGCGGGATCCCGGCACGGCCCTGGCGTGGCATCGCAATCCCGCCGTCACCTCCGCGATCGGGGACCGCTGGGTGAACCTCAGAGCCTGGCAGCTCATCGCCGAGCAGGACTCCCTCATGCTCAAGGGCAGCCAGCCGATCCTGGTCATCGGCAGCTGGCTGCTCGCGTTCCTGGCCATCGCCGGGGTGGCCACGCTGGCCGCGGGACGCGCCGCCAGGCAGACCCGCCGGGTCGGACTACTCAAGGCCGTCGGCGCGACCCCCGGCCTCATCGCCGCCGTCCTGCTCACCGAATACCTGACCCTGGCACTCCTCGCCGACGCGCTGGGGCTGATCACGGCACGGCTGATCCAGCCCGCCATCATCAATCCCAGCGCCGGCCTGATCACCACCGCCACCGGACCGACCGGTACCACCATCGCCGTGACGACCGTCGTCGCCCTGGACGTGGCCGCCCTGACGAGCCTCGGCCCGGTCGTACGGGCCCTGCGCACCGACACCGTCGCCGCGCTCGCGGACACCGCCCACCGGCCCCAGCACCGGGCGCACCTGACCAGGCTGTCCGCGCTGCTGCCGACGCCACTCCTCCTCGGGCTACGCCTGATCGCCCGCCGGCCCGGCCGCGCCGTCCTGCACGCCTGCGACACCGCGGCCACACTGACCACGATCACCGGCCTGCTGATGATCTACGCCCAACCCGCGAAGGGTTACCCGGGCTCTTCCATGGCGAACCATCTGCGAGACGCCCAGGAACACCACGTGATACTGGCCGTCACCGCCGCGCTGGTCGCCCTCGCCGCCATCAACACCGTCACCATCACCTGGACCACGGCACAGGACGCCCGGCCCACCATGGCCATCGCCCGTACGCTCGGCGCCACCCCCGGCCAGATCACCGCCGGCCTGTCCGCCGCGCAGCTCCTGCCGACCCTGCCCGGCGCCCTCGCCGGCATCCCCCTGGGCATCATCCTGTGCCTGCCCTTCAGCACCGCGAACACGACCTGGCCTCCCGCATGGTCGCTGCTCGGCGCGGCACTCGCCGCCCTGCCCGCGACAGCCGCACTCACCGCCGTACCCGCCCGCGTCGCGGCCCGCCGATCCGTGGCCCACACCCTCAACGCCGAGGCGACGTAAGCGACCGCCGCCCTCACATGCGGGCCGTCAGGCCGTCCAGGGTCAGGTCGAGCAGGCGTTCGGCCCGTTCCCGCTGGTCGGGTCCTGCCGAGGTGAGGGCGATGCCTTCGAGGGCGGCGCCCATGTCGGTGGCGCTGATGTCGGTACGGATCGTGCCGGCGTCCGCGCAGGCGTCCATCAGGGTGGTGACGGCGGCCTGGATCATTTCCCGGCTGTGGCCGTAGGGGTTGCTTCCCGCGGCGGCGATGGCGCGCAGAGCGTCGGCCATGCCGGATTTGGCGGTGACGTAGTCCAGGAAGAGGCGCGTCCAGGCACGCAGGGCCTCGTAGGGCGGCTTCACCGCGAGCAGCTCGGGGACGGCGTCACACAGCTGGGCCACCTCGTTGCGGTAGACCGCCTCGATCAGGACCTCACGGGTGGGGAAGTTGCGGTACAGGGTCGCGCTGCCCACGCCCGCCTCTTTGGCGATGCGCTCCAGGTGCGCGTCCAGCCCCTCTTCGGCGAACACGCGCACCGCGGCCGCGAGGATCTTGTCCCTGTTACGCCGTGCGTCAGCGCGCAACGGGCGTTGTGCACAGTCGGCCATCAGCCGTCGCCACTCCCCTCAACTTGCTAAGTGGAGGCGCGCCCACTTAGCCTCAGCGTAAGTGGTGGCGCCCCCACTTTCACTGTAGGTCATGGACCGACCCCCTTCTGGAAGGACGTTGATCATGTCAGGTGTCGAGGGCAAGGTCGTGGCGATCACAGGCGCCAGCAGCGGCATCGGAGCGGCGACCGCGACCCACCTCGCCGGAGAAGGAGCCCGGCTCGTGCTGGGGGCCCGGCGGGAGGACCGGCTGGACGCGGTGGTGGACCAGATCACGGCCCGGGGCGGCACGGCCGTCGGGGCCGTCATCGACGTGACGCGCCGCGAGGACCTCAAGCGCCTGACGGACACGGCGGTCGACCGGTTCGGCCGGCTCGACGTCCTGGTCTCCAACGCCGGCACGATGGCGGTGTCGCCGTTCGACGAACTGCGCCAGGACGACTGGGACGCCATGGTCGCGACCCATGTCACCGGCCTGCTGAACGGGATCGGGGCGGCACTTCCCGTCTTCCGGCGGCAGCGCTCCGGCCAGTTCGTCAACGTCGCCTCCACCGCGGCGTACGTCGTGAAATCCCCCCAGGCCGTCTACGCGGCCACCAAGACGGCGGTGAAGGTGCTGACCGAGGGCCTGCGACAGGAGTCGGGACCTGACCTGCGCGTCACCCTCGTCTCACCGGGGTTCACCAACACCGAGGGCGTGGGCAAGGGAGCGAGTCCCGAAGCAGCCGCGGCGGCCGCCCGGCAGCGCGACGAGATCGCCATCCCGCCCTCCGCCATCGCATCCGCGATCGGTTACGCGATCGGGCAGCCCGCCGGCATCGACGTCAGCGAGATCGTCGTCCGGCCCACCGTGCAAGCCTGACGCCCAGCGCGGACGACCGCGAAGACAACGGCGGCCGGTGGAGAACGGTCAGGAGCGCCCTGCCAGACGCTCCGACGCCCTTGGAACAGCGGGGCGAGGCGGTGACCGATCCTGTGACGTCGCTGTGACCGGCTCCTTGGCAGTCTGCCCGGCATTCGGGTTCTCCGAGAGGAAAGGATCTTCGAATGAGACGTGCGGCAGCCGGGGGCGTGGGTGGTCTGGCCTGCGCGGTGCTGACGCTGGGCAGTACGACACGGGGCATGGCCGTACCGGCCACCGCGGTGGCGAGTCCGCCGGTTTCGGCGGTCGGCTGGAGGCCCTGCCCCGCCTATTCCGATGAGGTGATCACGAGCCTGGGCGCCACCGGCGAGCAGATACCGCGGTTCCGCGCGCAGCTGAAGCGCCTGGAGTGCGGGACGATCAGCGTCCCGCTGGACTACCGCCGCCCGGCGGGCCGGAAGATCAGTATCGCGGTCACCCGGCTGGGCGCCGTGGACACCGGACACCGGCTCGGCGCGCTGGCGATGGCCCCGGGCGGGCCCGGCGGCAGCGGATATCTCGACCCCATCAGCATGACGCTCAGGAACAAGGAGATCGCCCGGCTCAACGACCGGTACGACCTCATCGGCTTCGATCCCCGTGGGGTGAACTACAGCACCAAGACCAGCTGCGAGGGTGCGCCGCCTCCCCATAGGGGACCCGGACCGCTGACCAAGGCGTCGGCCAAGCGGATCTACGAGGCCATGGCGGCGGACAACGCCGCCTGCGGGCGGTCCGATCCGGCCTTCCTCGGGCAGCTCACCACCGCGAACGTGGCCCGGGACCTGGATCGGGTGCGGGCCGCGCTCGGTGAGCGCAGGCTCAACATCCTCGGCTTCTCTTGGGGCACCTGGCTCGGCGCGGTGTATCGCAGCCTCTTCCCCGGCCGTACGGGGCGCGTCTTCCTGGACAGCCCGGCGCCGCCGTACACCAGCTTCGCCGAGCATGACGAGGGAGTCGCCGAGGCCACGGAACGGAACTTCGCGCGTATGGCGGCGTGGCTCGCGCGCTACGACACGACGTACGGGCTGGGCGCCACCGCGCAGCAGGTGCGGGCCGCGGTCCTGAAGCTGCGCCACGACTATGACGCCGCCCCCAAGACGTTCACGGACCTGAACGCGACCATCGACGGCGCCTCGATCGCCCAGCTGGCCGGCAAGACCTCACCCGAATGGCCACGGGCCGGCCGGGCGCTCGCCGAGCTGCGGGGCGCGACCGGCTCCCAGGCGCCGCCCACCGTCAAAGAGATCTTCGGCGCCGAACCGGCCCCGCCCGTCCCCGGCGCACCCGAGATGATGAACATGACGATGAACCGGGCGACCATCTGCAATGAGGATCAGAGCCGGCTCGGCTTCTCCGCCGCCTGGGCCGCCTACCAGGAGCGCCTCGAGCGTGAGCCGGTGACGGCCTTCTACTTCGGCGCCGGATGCGCCGGCTGGCCGCTGCCCGCACGACAGACCCGGGTACACCGCACCGGAGGTTCGCTGGTGTTGTCCGGGCACCGTTACGACACCATGTCCGCCTACAAGTGGACCCTGCAGACGCAGGCCGCCATCGGCGGCAAGGTCTACACCGTCGACGACGACGTCCACGTATCGGCCACACGCGTGCCCGAATGCGCCGTGGACGTGGTGGCCTACTTCACCACCGGACGAATCGACAACGGCTGCGACGGAGAGCCGGCGCCGACCCCCTAGGAGGCACGCCAAGTGTGACCACTCTCCGGCGGCCGCGGTGGGCGCGGGTGCCCACCGCGGCCGCCGGACCGCTCAGCAGGTCAGCCGGCGCAGGTCGATCGAGTCGGCGACGGCCCGGTAGCCGGCGTCGCTGAGGTGAATGTGGTCGCCGGAGTCGTACGGCGCGGCCAACCGGGTGGCGTCGCCGCGATCGCGGACGACGGCGTCGAAGTCGAAGACCGCGTCGAAGTCGCCGGTGGTTCGCAGGTATCGGTTGACCTCGTTGCGGGTCGCCTCCCGATCGGCGTCGTCGAGGTTCGCCGGAGTGATGGTGGCGGCGAAGACGCACTTGCCCATGGCGTGCGCCTGTTCCACGATCTGCCGGTCGGCGGCGATCAGATCGTCGGCGGAGACGCCGCCGCTGACGTCGTTGATCCCCTCGAAGAGGAAGACCGAGCCGATTCCCGGTTTCGTGAGCACGTCGCGCACGAGCCGGGTCTGGCCGGGCAGGCCGGTGCTGCCGCCACCCGAGGTGACCCGGTTGCCGGAGATGCCCTCGTTCGCGATGCCGAACTGTTTCACCTCCGGGAGCCGCTCGACCCGAGCGGCCAGTTCGTCGGTCCAGCGATGGTTGGCGTTGATGGTCGATCCGACGCCGTCGGTGATCGAGTCGCCGAGTGCGGCCATGGTGCCCACACGTGTCGGCGCGTCGAGCGTGATCGCGTCGAGGAAGAACCAGTTGGCGTCCTGGGTGCCGAAGTGGTCGGCGGACTCATCGGCCGCCCAGTCACCGGTGCCGGACTTGAAGGTGTACTGCATTGTCCGGTTATGGGCGGTGATCACGCTCGCGGTTCCCTTCAGCGCCAGCGAGACCGAGAGATCGGCGCCCGGCGCGACCGTCCCGGGCAGCCGATCGCTGAGCACCACGCCACCGGCGGGGATGGTCACCGACGTCTTCCCACCGAAGGTGATCCGGCGATTGCTGCCCGGCACGATCGCGGCCGAGTCCGACGCCGTCGGCGTACCGATGTAGGCGGAGGAGAAGGTGATGGCCGAGGTCCCGAAGTTGTTCGACAACCGGATACGGAGGTTGCCACCGCCGATCGTGGTGTGCACGACGTTGCGCACGGTAACGTCGGTGAGGCTGCCGCCGGCCTTGTCGTCGCTCGCGGCCCAGGTCGTGACGGTGGAGAGCGGTCGAGCTTGGGCGGCGTCGGCCGTGGAGCCGGCGAGTGTGCCGGCACCGGCGGCGAACAGGGTCGCCGCCAGCGCGGCCGCGCACCCGGCGGCGATGCGCGATCGGACAGACCAGGTCAGTGGCATGGATGTCCTCTCGAATGAGGGAAAGGACCCGGTGTCGGGTCGCCGAACATGTCGATAGTGACCTGGGATTCGACTTCTGATCATGTCCACTTTCGGTCTGGCCGTTATGCCGCGAAGCCTTGCGGATCTCTGCGGACCACCGCGTAGCACGGCGGGCATAACGGCGAAAGCCCCCGGCCGGCCTCAACAAAGTGCACTTCTCAGCCGATCGGCCGCTTGTTACCTTTGACCGACCAGGGCTTCGGCGGCAGTGAGGACCCTCCGATGACCGAACATGGTGAGGCCGGCGTCCAGCAGCCTCTTTCGATCGAGAGGCTCCCGGTGAGCGAGGACCGGGACACCGCCTACGCCATGATCCGCGAGCGCGGACCGGTCACCCGCGTCACCACCGGGGTGGCGGCCATCTCACGCGAGACGGTCGAGTACGTCCTGCGGCATCCGGAGCTCTTCTCCTCCAAGCGGGCGTACGAGAGTGCGGGCAGCCCGGTGCCGATGCTGCCGATCGCGTTCGACCCGCCCGAGCACACCCGCTATCGGCGCCTGCTCCAGCCCCACTTCAGCCCGCGCCGGATCAGGGCGATGGAGCCCGAGATCAGAGCGCTCGCCGTCCGGCTGGTCGGCGAGGTCGCCGACGCGGGCCGCTGCGACTTCGTCTCGAGCATCGCCGTACCGCTGCCGGCGCAGGTGTTCCTGACGATGTTCGGACTCCCGCTCGCCGACCGTGATCGTCTGATCGCCTGGAAGGACGCCATCCTCAGCTCGGCCCCCGAGTTCGGGGCCGAGGCCCCCTCCGAGGCCGCCGCCAAGGCCGGCGGTGAGCTCTTCGGCTACCTGGTCGAGCACATCGCGGCGCGCCGCGCGGAGAGCGGCGGGAACGACCTGCTGGCAGTCCTCCTCGCCGACACCGGTGACGACCGTCTCACCGAGCACGAGCTCCTCGGCATGTGCTTCCAATTCGTCCTCGCGGGGCTCGACACGGTGACCGACGCCCTGTCGAACGCCTTCGCGATCCTGGCCACCCGGCCGGACCTGCGGCGGCAACTCGTCGACGACCCGGAGGTCATCCCTGACGCGATCGAGGAACTCTTACGCATCGACGGCCCGATCCTGACCCTTCCCCGCGTGGCCGTTGAGGACGTGCGCTTGGGCGGCCACCGGGTCGCCGCGGGTTCCGCCGTCCACGTCGCCGTCGCGGTCGCCGACCGAGACCCCTCGGAACACGCCGAGCCCGACACGATCGACTTCCACCGCCGCCAGCCCCATCTGGCCTTCGGCATCGGGCCGCACTTCTGCCTCGGTGCTCATCTCGCCCGGCTGGAGATGAAGGCGGTCCTGGAGGAATGGCACCGCCGCATCCCCAGCTACCGGCTCGCCGAGGGGGTTCGCCCAGCGGCCCTCTGGCCGGCCGGACTGGTCGGCGTCGCCGGCCTTCCCCTCGTCTACCCGGCTGACCGAGATGGGCGGGCGGACAGTCGGTGAATGCCCCCGTTGGTCGGTTGTGTACGGGACGGCCGGCCGAGTACGCGCATCTCTCGCTCTCGACATCGGCGACTTGTCGGCTCATCCAAATAATGCTGGTTGCATGGCGTGCCTCCATGCGCCCCAAAAGGGCGCGGCACCAAAGGAGGAAACGATCATGCGTAAGAGAAATCTCACTCTGGCTCTCGCCGACGCCACCCTGTTCGGATCGGTGGCCCTGACGCCCGGCGTGACGCCCCACGCCAACGCCGCACAGAGCGCCGGCACAGCGACCGTAACGGCATCCCACAATGCGAAGAAGCCCGTACCGCCCGCGACCGAGGAGGATTACCACCGCGGCTACAGGAGCGGACGGTCGGACGCGAGGAGCGGCTGCTACAACCGCGATGTCAGTGGCGAACCCGCCGACTATCAGACCGGCTGGGGGGACGGATTCGCCGACGGAGGATGCTGACACGCGTTATATCAAAACTGCGGAATGAGGCTGGTCCGCATGTGTTGGCCAGCCTCCCGCGCCCTGTGTCCCAGTTCTGTCAGTTCACATAAGTCCGTAACGCCGTCGTCCAGGAGGCCGTTATCGCGGGCCTTGGCGGCGGCCTGCGTACGGGACACGGCACCGAGCTTGGCGAGGACCCTGGTCACGTGGGTGGCGACGGTGTTGACGGAGATGAACAGCTCCGTGGCGATCTGCTGGTTCGACCGTCCATGTGCCAGGAGGCGCAGCACGTCGAGTTCGCGGCGGGTCAGGCCGAAGGGGTTGCCGCAGGCGCCGTCGGCGGTGTCGGTGAGCCGCCCGCGGGCGGCGAGGTCGTCGATGCGCGCCAGCAGCGGAGCGGCGCCCAGCTCGGTGGCGATGACGCGTGCCTCGCGCAACCGGGATTGGGCTCCGGGACGGTTGTTGGACGCGAGCGCCGCGGCCACGCCCTCCACCAGAACCACGGCGGTCTCGTAGCGGTTGCCGAGGTCACGCCAGGCCGCGGCCGCCTCGTCCCAGGCGGGCAGTTCACCGCCCGCTGTGAGCGCCCGGAAGGTGAGGCGGAACGCGTCGATCACCGGTGTGGTGGTGCGCACCGAGCCGAGCATGCGTGTGAGTTTCGCGAGCCGGTCCGCGGTTTCGCTCGCGACCTTCCGGTTTCGCGGCGCGGCCGCTCGCCGGGCCCGCTGTACCCGTGCCCCCAACACCGCCAGCCGCGCCGTCTCGTGCGGAGGCCAGGCGTCCGGTGCCGTCGCCAGGTGCTCGCCCACGATCAGATCCGCCGTGTCGAAGGCGTCCTGGTCGACCGCCTGCGTGATGCGCAGCAGCGCCAGCCAGGACTTCGTCTCTGCCGTCCCGGCGGTGTGCATGGCGAACTGCGTGATCTGACGCAGCAGCGTCGCGCCTCGTTCGCTCTGGCCACGCCGCTGTGCGATGTCCGCGGCGGCCAAGCGCAGATACGCGGCGTACAGCGGGGGTGGCACCAGAGTGAGGGCGTCGTCGATGACCCGCAGGGCCTCGTCCCAGCGTCCCAGCAAGCCCAGGGGAATGGCGCGGGCCGCGGCGAGCATGCTGCCGCGGGACCGGGCCTGGCCGAGCCGTTCGGCGGCCCGCTGCCCGGTGCGGGCGAGTTCGACCGCCTCCTCGTACCAGCCGGCGTCGGACAGAAAGCTCGACTCCCATTGGAAGGTGGTCAGGAATATGTACGCGTCGCCCGCCGCGTCGGCGGCACCACGGGCCTCGGCGAAGGCACTGCCCGCCTGCTCCGGGTCGCCGAGCGTGCCGTGGAGTGCGCCCAGCACCAGCAGCGCGGGCGCGCGCAGGGCGTCGTCACCGAGCCGCTCGGCGATGTCCAGGGCCTCCGTGGCGTGCCGCCGGAGGGCGTCGAGATCGAGCGCCATGAACTCGGCGAACGCCAGGGCGGACAGCAGGCGGCCGCGCAGTGCGTCCGACGACCCGGGCGGCACCAGGGCGACCGCCCGTTCCAGGTCGTCGTGTCCCCCGCCGTCGATACGGCTCTGCAACCGGCCACGCAGTCCGAGCAGCCGGGCCGCTCGCTCCGGCTCGGCCGCCGGGTCCAGCTCGTCCAGGGCGGCCGTGCCGTACGTCACGCCGGCGGCCGATCGGCCCGCGGCGAACGCCGCCGTGGCCGCTCGTTCGAGCACGACCGTACGGTCGGCGCCGATGAGCTTGACCGGCTCCGGCACCTTCGCCCACTGGTTCAGGACCAGCTCCAGCAGATGGAACTGCTCGTCGTAGGCGTTCTGCCGCCCGGCACGGTCGGCCGCGTGCCACGCGGCGGGCAGCGCCCGCTCGAACTCGCCCGCGGCCGTCCAGTGGTCGGCCAGGGCCATGCCGCCCTCGCTACGCTCGGCGAGCGCGGCGGCGTACCGGCCGTGCATGCGCCGCCGCCGGGTCGGCGGCAGCGCGTCGTAGACCGTCTCGCGGATGAGGTCGTGCCGGATCGCGTACCCGTTCTCCCGCGCCACGACCAGTTCCCGTCCGATCAGGTCGTCGAGGGCGTCCCGGAGCCGGTGATCGGGCTCGCCGGCGACCGTGTGGACGAGGTCGTCGGTCAGCTCGGCGCCCGCGACCGCCATGGCTTCCAACGCCTCGCGGGCCGGGGCCGGCAGGTCGGTGATCCGGGCGAGCAGGAGCGTTCGCAGGTCGCCCGACGGCACCTCGTCCGCGGTGCTCAGCGCCTCGACGAACAGTGGGTTCCCGCCGCTGCGCCGGTGGATCCGGACGCTGCGCGCCGGGTCCGGCGGCTGCCCGTCGACGGCCGCGAGAAGCGCGGCGACGTGCCGGTGCTCCAGCGGGCCGAGGGCGATGCGCCTCACCGCGCCGCTGCGGCCCAGCTCCGCCAGCATCCGCCGGGCCGGCTGCCCGGTGGTCCGCTCGCCGGTGCGGACGGTGCCGACCAGCAACACGGCGACGCCGGTCAGATTGCGGGCCAGGTAGGCGAACAACTCACGGCTCGACGCGTCCGCCCAATGCAGGTCCTCGACCACCACGGCCACGGGCCGTACCTCCGCCACCCGGCCCAGCAGCGTCAGCGTCTCCTCCAGCAACCGGGTCGGCCCGTACCGCGCCGGCGCCGGACCCAGATCCGGCAGCCAGTCGCCGAGCGCGGCACCGCCCGGCGGCAGCAGCGCCGCCACCCGGTCGCGCCCGAACCGGCGCACCAGATCGCGCAGGACCGCGACGAACGGCACATACGGGGCGCCCTCCGAGCCGAGTTCGAGGCACCCGCCGGACACCACCAGCGGATCGCCGGGCAACTCCCGCACCGCCGCGGCGACCAGCCGTGACTTGCCGATGCCCGCCTCACCGGAGACCAGGACCGTCCCCGGGTGGCCCGCCCGGGCCCGCTCGTAGGCCTCGCGCAGCACGGCGATCTCGTCGTTCCGCCCGACCAGCACCGGGCTGACGACCGAACCCGTCATGCCGCTCCCCCCAAAGCCCGGACCGAATGTCACCAACTCTGACGACGACAGCCTGCCACCGGTGCCACCAGGCTGAACGGGTGATTCCGACAACCGAAAGGAACCGTCCGATGACCGGAGACAACGCCCGCCGTACCGTCACCGCCAACATCACGCTGTCCCTGGACGGCCGTGTCAGCGGCCCCGGCGGCGAATACGACATGAGCTGGATCGCGCCGCACGCCATCACTCCCAAGTCCCGCGACCACATGGTGTCGGTCACCGGCGCGGCGACCACCGCCCTGCTCGGCCGCAAGAACTACGAGGGCTTCGCCGGGTTCTGGCCCGCCGTCGCCGACGACGAGGGCGCCGACCCGCGAGACCGGGAGTTCTCCCGCTGGCTCAACGCGGTCGAGAAGGTCGTCTTCTCCACCACCCTAAAGGGGGCCGCCTGGGACAACGCGCGCATCGCCGACAGCGACCCGGTCACGACGGTCAAGCAGCTGCGCGAGCAGGAGGGCGGCGACATCATCATCCTGGCCAGCGCCAGTGTGATCCGTAGCCTCCTCCAAGCGGGAGAAGTGGACCGGCTGAGCATCACGCTGTGTCCCGAACTCGTCGGCGGCGGTGCCCGGCTGTTCACCGACGGCCCGTCCGCGTCGTGGGCGCTGACCTCCAGCGAAGTCACCGAAAGCGGCGCGATCTGCCTCCTGTACGACCGGGTCGGAGACTGAACCCTCGACTCCCCAAGCTTTGTGATCAACAGCGAGGAAAGCATGAGCAAGGTTTTCAGCGCCCACGCCGTCTCGGTCGACGGCTACATCAGTGGTCGCACCCCCGACGCCGATGAGGAGTACGGCGGCGATGGCCCGCATCCGACGGCGCCGTTGTTCGTCCTCAGCCACCGGCCCGCGCCCGAGATCAGCGAGAGGCAGACGCTCGTCACCGACATCGAGACCGCGATCGCGGCGGCAGAGGCCGCCGGGGACAAGGACGTCGCCCTCATGGGCGGCGGCGTGGTGACCGCCGCGCTGGAGGCGGACCTCCTCGACGAGGTGATCCTCCACCAGGTACCGGTCCTGCTGGGCGCCGGTCGCAGCTTCTTCCACGAGCTCCCGGAGCACGTGCGACTCCGTCTGCTGGAGGCCGTCCCGGCGCCCGGCATGACCCACCTGCGCTACGAGGTGGTCCGATGATCCTCGTCACCGGAGGGCTGGGCATGATCGGTGCCCACACCGCCCGCGCACTCGTCGACCTCGGACACGAGGTCGTCGTCACCGCGCACCGCCGGACCGAGGTCCCGTCGTTCCTGGCCGGCCGGGTCAGCGTGGAACCCCTCGACGTCACCGACCGGGACGCCTTCCTCGCCCTCGGCGAGCGCCACGCCATCAGCGACATCGTCCACCTCGCCGGCACCATCCCCGGTCAGGACCCGGTCCGCTACTTCCGTACGGACACGACCGGCCTGCTCAACGCGCTGGAGGCCGCCCGCACCTGGGGCGTGCGCAGATTCGCCGTCGCCAGCAGCATCGGCGTCTACATCGGCCGGACCGAGACCCGCTGGCACGAGGAACTCGCGCTGCCCGCCGCGGAGCTGCCGCACCTGATCGTCGCCTTCAAGAAGGCCGTCGAGCCACTCACCACGCACAGTCTCCAGGGCAGCGGCGTCCAGCCGGTCGTACTCCGGATCGGGAGCATCTGGGGACCGCTGATGGACCCGGAGTCACCGTTCAACCCCATCCCGCCGTACATCAGTGCCGCGCTCCGCGGTGAGGAGCCACAGCCGCTGTACGCCGACGACGGCGGCGACAGCTGCTACGCACCCGACGCCGGACGCGCGATCGCCCTGCTGACGACCGCGGAAACCCTCCGGCACGACACCTACAACGTCTCCCGCGGCCGGCCGTTCACCAACCGCGAGCTCGCGGACGCCGTACGGACGATCACTCCCGACCTGCGACTCGAGCTCCTGCCCGGACGGCAGGGCGGCCCCGGCGACAACCCCTACCTCGACACCACGCGGCTGACCCATGACACCGGCTTCGCACCGACCTTCGACATCGCCACGGCGGTCGCCGACTACGTCGCCTGGCGCGCCGACAACCCCCGCTGAAGGAGCTTGACCGCCAGAAGCTCAGCGAGACGCTCGGCTGGGCCATCCCAGCCGAGCGTTCCCTCCCTCACCTGGTCTCGAGGGGGGCGAGCTGCCAGCCGTCGGCCGCGTCGGTTCGATCGGCCGCGTACCGCTGCCAGGGGGCGAAAGTGCAGGCGGCCGGTTCGGGCCGGTGGGCCCGAACCGGCCGGCCCGAAGGCGGTCGGTGGCGCTTTCCGTCAGTGCGCGCCGACCTCATCGAGGTGCTTGAGCGCGATCCGGTACGACTCGATCAATCCCGCCTCGGTGTACTTGATGCCGTGTTCGAGGCAGTAGTCGCGGACGATCGGCTGGGCGCGGCGCAGCGCGGGCCGGGGCATCGACGGGAACAGGTGGTGTTCGACCTGGTAGTTCAACCCGCCGAGCAGGAAGGCGATCAGCCGCCCGCCGCGCACGTTGCGGGACGTCAGCACCTGCCTCCGCAGGAAGTCGATCTTGTCGTCCTCACCGAAGATGGGCATGCCCTTGTGGTTCGGCGCGAACGTGGCGCCCATGTACAGCCCCCACACCGCCTTGTGCAGGAGCAGGAACGCGATCGCCTTGCTCGGCGGCAGTACCCAGAACAGCGCGCCCACGTAGACGATGCCGTGCGTGGCCAGCGCCACGGCCTCGGGCCAGCGTCGCCGCGACATCGCCCTGACGCTGGACACGTGCAGGTTCAGGCCTTCGAGCAGCAGCAGCGGGAAGAACAGCCATCCCTGCAGGCTGGCGAACGCGCGGGCGAAGCCGCTTCGCCGCGCGGCCTGCTCCGGCGTCCAGACGATGACGCCGTCGCCGATGTCCGGGTCCTGGCCGACGTGGTTGGGATGGCTGTGGTGCCGGTTGTGCTTGTCCACCCACCAACCTCGGCTCACCCCGATCGCCAGGTTGCCGCAGACCACCCCGCCGACCGTGGTGGCACGGCGCTTGGCGAACACCTGGTGATGCCCGATGTCGTGGCCGAGGAAGGCGATGTGCGTCCAGATCAGCCCCAGGTACGCGGCCACCGCGAGCTGCCACCACGAGTTACCTACCAGGGCGAACGCCGTCCACCCACCCGCGAACAGCACAGCGTCGACGATCATCTTCATCGTGTAGTAGCCGGGTCTGCGGCGCAGCAAGCCACGCTCTCGAACCAGCCGGGACAGTCTCGCGTAGTCGCTGCCGCGTGCCGTGGTGTCGCTGGCGCGTGCCGTGATGGTCTGCGTCATGTCCGCGAGGCTAGGGACGCCGCGCCCGAAAGCGCCTCACCCGCAGGGAGGGGTGCTCCTCTCACTCTCAGGTACCGGATCCCGGCCGGTGAGTCCGTTCTCGTACGCGTAGACGACGGCCTGGGTACGATCGCGCAGGGAGAGCTTGGTGAGCACGTTACCCACGTGCGACTTGACGGTCTGCTCGGCCAGGTACAACTCGCCCGCGATCTCCGCGTTGGACAGCCCACGCGCTATCAGCCGCAGCACGTCGCCCTCGCGCGGGGTAAGGCCGGCCAGCGCGTCCTGCCTCGGCCGTTCGTGGCGGCGCCGGCGCGCGAAGTCACCGATCACCCGCCGCGTCACCGAGGGTGCGAGCAGGGCCTCGCCGGCGGCGACCACGCGTACGCCGGTGATCAGGTCCGCGGCGGGGGCGTCCTTCAGCAGGAATCCGCTGGCCCCGGCGCCGAGCGCCTCGTAGACGTACTCGTCGAGGTCGAACGTTGTCAGCACCAGCACCCGCGGGCCCGGGGTATCCGGATCTCGGTCGCGCATGATCTCAGCGGTCGCCGCGAGCCCGTCCATCTCCGGCATCCGGATGTCCATGACCACGACATCGGGCACCAGACTGCGGGTCAGCTCGACGGCCTCCCGGCCGTTCGCCGCCTCCCCGACGACCTCGACGTCCGGGGCGGCGGACAGCAGGGAGACCAGCCCGTCCCGGATCATCTCCTGGTCGTCGGCGATCAGCACGCGGATCGTCATGGCAAGACCCTATTCGGGCCTGGCGTACGGTAGCTCCGCGGCGACCGAAAAGCCGTCCCCGGCCGGCCCCGCGGTGAGGGTGCCACCGAGCATGGTGACCCGCTCGCGGACGCCGACCAGGCCATGGCCGCCGCCCGGCTCCGAGGTCACCTCGCCCGCAGAGCCGTCGTCGCTGACCGAGACCGTCAGGGCCCGCGCGCCGTACCGCACCCGTACCCGCACCCGCGAGCCGGGCGCGTACCGGCAGGCGTTGCTCAGCGCCTCCTGCACGATCCGGAACGCGGACAGATCGACCCCGGCCGACAGCCGCCGCGGCATCCCGTCGATGCGCGCGTCCACGTCCAGCCCGGCGTGGCGGGCACGCTCGACCAGCTCGTCCAGGCGGTCCAGCCCGGGCTGCGGCAGCCGTTCGGCCGTCTCGTCCTCCTCGCGGAGCAGGCCCACGACTCGCCTGGTCTCGGCCAGCGCCTCCCGCGCCGCGTCCCGGATCAGCCCGAACTTGCCCAGCGCCGCGTCCGGCAGATCGTGGATCTTGTACGGCGCCGCCTCGGACTGCAGGACGATCACCGACATGTGATGGGCGACGACGTCGTGCAACTCGCGGGCGATGCGGGCGCGCTCCTCTAGGACGGCCTGGCGTGCCCGGTCGCGCTCGTGCAGCGCCGCCTGCTCCGCCAGTCGCGCCTCGGCGGCGTACCGGCCGCTGAGCGCATCGGCGAAGATCAAGACGAAGCCGATGATCCCACACAGGATCAGCGCGAACCAGAACGGCATCTTCGAGACCGGCACGGCGGGCAGCACGACGATCACCGCGGTGATCATGCCCGCGGCGGCGGAGGTCCGCCGCTCGCAACAGACACCGACCTGGAACAGCACCACCACCATGGCCAGCCACGTGGTCACCGGCCACGGCCAGATCCCGCCGGTGGACCCGATGGACAGGTTGCCCGCGACCATCGCCAGCGCCATGATCCGCCACGAACCGAGCGGCCACCGCAGGGCCCCGGCCAGCGGCACGGCCTGCGCCAGGCCGAGCAGGGCCGCCAGGTTGCCGTTGACGTGCATGGACACGATCATGATCGCGATGGCACCCGCGCTGAACCCGATCGCCATGGCGCCCAGGAGCGCCGTCACGACCGCCGGCCAGACGGGCCCCCGCTGCCAGCGCCATCGGCGCCCCGCCCGCGCCGGCGCTCGGAGCACGGCGTCGATCAGCGCTCCCACCAGAGCCGCGTCGTCAGTCACCCCCCGAGCGTAGGCGTCCGAGCGCGCTCAGCGCCGCCGGGTCGGCGAGGTCCGGATCGTCCTCCTGGCGGTCGCCGTCCACGCCGGGCGGCTCGACGGCCTCTCAACCGTTGCCGTCGGCGGTGCGGCCGAGTTGGTCGATGCGCCGTACCCGCCCGTCTTCGGCGACCTCACCGATCAGGATCCACTCGATCACCAGGTGTCCGAGCTTGCGGTGATCGGTGATGAGGTGGCAGCGGGCCGCGAAGCGGTGGCCGTCGACGAGGAGGTCGTCAATGCGCATCTCGATGGCGGTGACGTTCCTACGGGCCGGCGGCGCGTGCGCGATCAGCCGGTCGCGGGTGAGCTCGGTGCCGTCGGTCACCCAGATCGCATCGTCGGTCAGGGTGCGGTTCACGATCTGTGCCGGGTCCTCCTCGGAGAGGGCCATGTCACGGGTGTAGTCGATCAGAAGGCGGCGCGCCGCCGCCACTGTTATCTCTGACATGCCTGTCATATTTAGCTGGGCCGCTATAGTTGTCAACCGTGTCAGAGATAAGGCGCCGTCGGCAGCGGGTCGAGGTCGGACGTAACCGTGCCGCGCTGGTCTCGGCGGCGATCCGGATGCTCGCCGAGCGTCCGGAGGCGAGCATGGCCGAGATCGCGTCCGCGGCCGGCGTGGCGCGGCAGACCGCGTATGCGCACTTCGGCACTCGCGAGGCGCTCCTTAAAGAGGTACGCGACGAGTTGAGCCGCCGGGCGATCGCCGTGCTGGACTCCGCCGACCTGGAAACCGGCACCGCCACCGAGGCTCTGGGCCGGTTCCTGGACGCGGCCGGAACCCTGCTGGCCGAGCAGGCGGCGACACCCGGTCACGAGGCCGGCGACACGACGGAGGAGGCGAATCGACATCTGCCCGTCGAGGAGCGCCTGGCGGCGCTGATCCGCCGCGGACGCGACCGCGGCGAGTTCGCGACCGACCTGGAGACCGGTTGGCTGATCGCCGCGACGATCGCGCTCGGCCACGCCGCCGACCACCAGATCCGCACCGGCCGCCTGAACGCACGAGCCGCGGCGATTCAGTTCCATACGTCGGTGATGCGCTTGTACGGCGCGACCGACCCCGGCCATGCACGGTGACAGGCCGGCGATCAGAGCCCTCAGTTCCCGCACACTTCTTGGCGCATATCTCGGATTATCCGCGTCGGGCCGAATGGCGCATGAGCGATATCGTCCCGCCATGGGTTCCGCGGAACGGACTATCGCAGGGCGTTACCGGCTGCTGGACGCGCTCGGTCGCGGCGGGATGGGGATCGTCTGGCGCGCCCGGGACGAATATCTCCAGCGTGACGTCGCGGTGAAGGAGATCCTGCTTCCCGGCGGTCTGGATGACGCATCCCGGGCAGGTCTGCTTGAGCGATTCGTTCGTGAGGCCAGGGCCGCCGCTCACCTCGATCATCCGGCGATCATCAGCGTCTACGACGTGGTCACCGAGGACGACCTGCCGTGGATCGTCATGCGGCTCGTACGCGGCAGGTCCCTCGACCAGTTGGTCGGCGAGCACGGCCCGCTCCCCGCGGAACGCGTCGCGGCGATCGGCCTGCAGATGCTCGACGCGCTGGACACCGCGCACGCTGCGGGGATCCTGCACCGGGACGTCACACCGAGAAACGTGTTGGTCGGCGATGACGATCGCATCGTCCTGACCGACTTCGGCATCGCGGCGATGGCGGGCGCGACCGCGCTGACCCAGACCGGGGCGCTGATCGGATCTCCGGGGTACATGGCGCCGGAACGCCTACGCGGACGCCCGGCCGGCCCCGAGTCGGACCTGTGGTCGCTTGGCGCCGTGCTCTACTTCGCCGTCGAGGGCAGGCGCGCCTACATCGCCGATGAGATCCCCGCGCTGATCGGCATGGTCCTCACCGAGGAACCTGAACCGCCGGCTCAGGCCGGACCCCTCGCGCCGATCCTGAAGGGTCTCCTGATCAAGGATCCGGCCACACGGCTGGGCGCCGAGGCCACACGGCGAGGGCTGCGAGCGGTCACCGAAGCGAGCGACGCCGCAGGCCGCCCGCCGGCGGAGCACGCCACGTACGGGGCGCCGGAGCGGCCTTACGGTCCGGTGCCGGTAGCGGCCGCATACTCCGGCGGCCGGCCTCCAGGGGGTCCCTACAGGGCGGGAGCCGTCGCGGGACCTTCCATTCCCCTTCCCCCCGCGTTCGTTCCGGGCACGCGCCCGATCAGGGCGAACGTCTCGGCGAAGCTGCCGACGATCGCCTTGATCTGCGCACTCGTGGTCCTCCTGGGGGTGGCCGGCGTTGTGGTGAACCTGGCCTGGAACCCGTTCCGCATCGTCGGCGAGGGGAGGTTCTCCGCGGCTCCGGCCTGCGGTGGGATCACCTCGGCCGCCCTCGACAAGGCGATCCCGCAGCCGCGTCATGCGGTCGGCGGCCACTGCGAATGGTGGAGTCTGGCCAATGGGAACCTCGACCTCCAGATCCTGTCCACCACCCGGTACGCCCGGTCCTGGTGGCATTCGGCGGAGGACCGTGCGCACTCCGGGATGACCAGGCTTCGCTCTGATGACCCGTTGATGGAGGAGATGGTCGTCGGCGACGAGAAGGCCGTCATCAGGCAATCCGGCGAAGAGTCGAACGGCAGCGGCACGGTCGTCCTCTGGTTCCGGGTGAGCAACCTCATCGTGAAGCTGATGCTCACCGACCCGAAGGGCTCGGCGACCGCGTACTTCGGGGCGATCGGTGCTGGGCGCGAAATTGCCCGATCCCTCGCGAAACACCGCTGACCGGCCGCTCCGCTTACGCTCTTACAATGATTACAACGGTGTAGAGCGCGGAGAGGGACGGGAGCCGATGAGCCTTCGTCAGTTCGAGTACGCCCTGGCCATCGCCGAGGAGGGCTCGGTGACGGCGGCGGCGGAGCTGCTGCACGTCGCTCAACCGTCGGTGTCCCAGCAGATCCGCGGCCTGGAGCGCGAGCTCGGGGTGGAACTGTTCGCCCGCACGCCGACCGGACTGGTGCCCACCGTGGTCGGCCGCGCGTTCCTGCGGGAGGCGGAGGTCGCGGTGAGCGCGGCGCGGCGGGCGAGAGCGACGGCGCGTGCCGGCGCCGATGAGCTGGTGGGCGAGCTGGTGGTCGCGGTGCAGATGGGCTTCGGCACCCGGCAGCTGCCGGGCGCGCTGGGCGCGCTGCGCCGCCGCTTCCCGCGGCTGGAGGTCACCGTCTTCGAGGAGCCGAGCTCAGCCGAGCTGGAGCGGCTGGGGCGCCGGGGCGTGCTGGACCTCGCCCTGATGGCGGCGTGCGAGCAGACCCCCGCCGACGCCCACCACCTCGGCGACGAGGAGTTCGTCGTGGTGCTGGGCGCCGGGCACCCGCAGCTCGCCGCGGACCGCGTCGAGCTGCGCGAGCTGGAGGGCGAGCCGTGGGTGAGGTTCGACCGCGACAGCGCGCTCGACGGCGTACTGATGAGCGTGCTGCGGGACAACGATCTGACCCCGGCCACGGCCGCCCGCGTGTCCCAGACGGCGACGGCCGTGCGCTGGGCCGCCCACGGGCTCGGGGTGACGCTCGTCCCGGCCTCCGCGGTGCCCCAAGGGCACGAGCACCTCGTTCGCCCGGTGTCCCCGGTCGTATCCCAGCCCGTCATCGCCGTGGTCCGGCACGGCGCGGGTCCGGCGGAAACGACCCTGCTCGAACTCCTGCGTCACGAGACCTGGTCCGAGTCCGTTTCCTTCTCACCGGTGTCCTGAAGCTCCGGAAATGCCGTCGGCGTCAGCCCCTGGGGAATTCGCCGCCGTCCACGACGAGATTGCTCCCGGTCAGCCAGCCCGCCCGGCCGGACACGAGGAACAGCACCGCGTGGGCGATGTCGTCGGGCCGGCCGTCGCGCCCCAGCGGCGTGGCGTTGTTCGGGCCGGGCGCCGGATCCAGAAGCGCCCATTGCTCCCGCGTCGCCTCGCCGCCGGGGGTGGCGACTCTGCCGGGACTCACGGTGTTGACCCGGATTCCGTACGGGGCCAGCTCCAGGGCCAATCCCCGGCTGTAATTCTCCAGCGCCGCCTTCGCCGCCGTGTAGTGCAGGAACGGTCCTATCGGGGTGAGGACCGCGGCCGAGGAGACGTGCACGATCATCCCCGAACGCCGCTCCCGCATTCCCGGTGTCAGCAGCGAGTCCAGCCGCACAGACGCCAGGAAGTTCAGGTCCAGCGCGTCTTGCCATTCTTCGTCGGTGATGGCCGAACTGCCTTTGTGCGGTCGCGCCCCACCCGCGTTGTGAACCAGGATGTCCACCCCTCCGAGCGCCTCCTGCGCGGCCGCGGCGATCGCCTCCGCTCCGGCCCGTGACCGCACGTCGGCCTCCACGAACGTGGCCCCCTCCGGGACCGCGCTCGTCACCGACCTGGCGGTCGTGAGCACCTCGGCGCCCGCGTCCAGGAGCCGGCGCACGACGGCCGCTCCGATCCCGCGAGAACCACCCGTGACCAGTGCCCGCTTTCCCTCGAGTTCTCGCGTGCCCGATCCGCTCTCGATCGTGGTCATGCCATTCCCCTCAATCGCATTTCGTCCGCTCGACGAAAGAAGGATTCACGTGCGCACAGCGCGAATTTCTGGAGAATTCGCGGCGAGTGCCTCGTCGAGCTGTTTCACGCTACGTTCGGAAAAGAACGAAAGGCAAAGACGAAATGTCAGCAGGCGCTATAGGGGATTCCTATGGCATCCCGGCCTGGGAGGTGACCTCCCAGGCCGCCTCGATCATCCGGAAGATCTCGTCCACCGCGGCCTCCGGGTCGGCCGCCTCACGGGCCAGGGAATAGGCGTCGATCACGAACCTCGCGATCGCCCGGCAGGTCGTCGCGCTCTTTGCCAGGTCGAGATCGGCGGCGATGGCCGTCGCGAGCGACTCCGCATGGCGCAGCCTCATCGACTCCTCGTACTCCCGCAGGGCAGGTGATTCGTCGATCATGCGCCAGACGGGGGCGGCGCCGTCCGCTGTGCAGTGCCGTACCAGGGCATGGATCTCGCGGCGCAGCACAGGGATGAGCGGCTCGTGCGACGCCCGCTCGGTGACCGCCCGCGTGAGGCGTTGCTCGAAGTCTTCATCCTGCTCGAACACCAGGGCCTCTTTCGAGGCGAAATGGGAGAAGAGCGTGGTGACGGCCACGTCGGCCTCAGCGGCCACGTCACGGATGCCCACCGCGTCGTACCCGCGGTCGAGGAAGAGCCGCAGGGCGGCATCGGCGATCTTCTGACGGGTCGCGGCCTTCTTACGCTCACGGCGTCCGGACGGCACGGTCATCCCATGATGCTATCAGATACAAAACCGTAACCGTTTCAAAGCACTAACGGTTAGTGCTACGGTGGGCCGCATGAAGAAAGTGAGCTTCGCCGCGTTCGGCGGTCCGGACGTTCTGCGACTCGTGGACGCCGAGGAGCCCCACGCAGGCCCCGGTCAGGTGCGCATCGCCGTACGGGCGGCGGGTGTGAACCCCGTCGACTGGAGGATCCGTGAAGGCCAGTTCCAGAAGGTCCATCCGATCGAGTTGCCCGCCGGAGTCGGACAGGACGCCTCCGGGGTGGTGGACGAGGTCGGTGAGGGCGTCGAAGGGGTCGAGGTCGGCGACCCTGTGTTCGGCGAAGGCTCGAGCACCTATGCCGAGTTCGCCGTGCTGTCGGCCTGGGCCCGGATGCCCGAGAGCCTGACGTTCGAAGAGGCGGCCGGGTACCCCTCCGTGGTGGAGACCGCGCTGCGCGTCATCCGTCAGGTCGGCGTACGGTCCGGGCAGACGCTGCTGGTCAGCGGCGCGTCCGGAGGAGTCGGATCGGCGGTGCTGCAGATCGCCCGCGACCGCGGCATCACGGTGATCGGCACGGCCGGTCCCTCGAACCAGGACTATCTGCGCAGCCTGGGCGCGGTCGCCACGACGTACGGCGAGGGCTGGGTCGAGCGGGTGCGGCGACTCGGCCGCGTCGACGCGGCTCTCGATCTGGCCGGCTCGGGCGTGATCCGCGAACTCGTCGAGCTGACCGGGGACCCCCAGAAGGTGATCTCCATCGCCGATCTCGGTGCGCCGGAGCTCGGAGTCCGATTCTCCGGCGTGGCCGGGAGCATGCCGGAAGCGCTCGCCGAGGCCGCCGGCCTCATCTCGCGGGGAAGGCTCCACATCCCGGTCGAGAAGTCGTACACCCTTGCCGAGGCCGCGGCGGCGCACATCGACAGCCACGCCGGTCACACACGCGGGCGCCGGGTCGTGGTCGTCTGAGCCGTCTCCTGCGCGGTAACACGGCCCGGCAAGCCGGCCTACCCGACCGTACTCGCCCGGCGGGCGGCCAGTTCGGCGATCTGAACCGCATTGAGCGCGGCACCTTTGCGGAGGTTGTCGCCGGAGACGAAGAGGGCGAGACCTCGGTCGTCCGGGACGCCCTCGTCCTGCCGAATCCGGCCGACCAGGCTGGGATCGGCGCCGGTGGCCTGCAACGGCGTCGGCACGTCGACCAGTCTGACGCCCGGCGCCCGGCCGAGCAGCTCCCGAGCGCGGACGGGGGTGAGGGGTTCGGCGAACTCGCGTTGATCGCCAGTGAGTGGCCGGTGAGCACGGGGACGCGTACACAGATGCCACTGACGGGCAGGCCGGGCAGTTCGAGGATCTTACGGCTCTCGTCGCGGAGTTCGCGCTCCTCGACGGTCTCGCCCCGTCCATCGTCGACGAAGTCACCGCTCGGGTCGGCGGTGGCGGTGTCTTCGACGGGGATCTGGACGCCCTTCCAGGGCAGGGTCGTGCCGGCGCGTCTGGCGCTGGCGAAAAAGCGGATCCGGTCCACGGGGAAACCGCGCTCCTCGAGGATCGCCCGCACGACCGCGCCGACCTGACCGGTGGCGCCGACGACGCCGATGCTGAGGCCCATCTCAGTGCGCTCCTGACGATGTCGTCGGCACCTGCGCGCGGATCGGCCGGAGGACCGGTCGACCGGTCCGGACGGGCGACACGTCCAGACCGGCCAGGTCGAAGGGCAAGTGGAGCTCTGGTGGGGGGCCGCTGTGGGCCGTCGTGTTCCCCCGGAGGAGCCCGATCCGGGCCCGGGCGGGGTATCGGCGTGTCGCTATTTCTTGACCGGATCGGATCCGGCCTGCTTCACGATCTGGTCGCCGGGGTTGAGGGAGTCCCAGAGGGAGCGGTCGACACGAATCTTCTTGGTCTTGCCGTCGGTGAACGTGACTTCGAGGTAGTGGTAGAGGTTCGACCCGTCCGGCATGTTGCGGGACTTGTCGTTGACGACGCCTTCCCACGCTTCGTCCTTGTGCACCTTCCGTGACCCG
Organism: Actinoallomurus sp. CA-142502; assembly: GCF_050936355.1. NCBI lineage: Bacteria > Bacillati > Actinomycetota > Actinomycetes > Streptosporangiales > Thermomonosporaceae > Actinoallomurus > Actinoallomurus sp. CA-142502. Next base: position 1,773,446 of record NZ_JBNJMY010000001.1, on the reverse strand, counting down.
AACATGGATTCGCCCGCTTTCTGTGATGTGTCTCTTACTTCCGGTGACCAGATTAGAGATTCGCGCAGCCGAGGGCGTCAGCCGCGTGTCGGGTCTTACGGGTGCGACTTCAGACTGAGGCGCGGAGGCGGACCATACCGAGGTCGTAGGGCATCACGACGTCCTGGTGTCATGGCGGCTCCTCCACCGGCAGCCGGGCACGGACCCGGAACCCCCCGGCCGGGTCGGGTCCCGCCGTCAGTGATCCGCCCATCATCGCGGCGCGTTCACGCATACCGGCGATGCCCTGTCCCGCCCCCAGGCCGGTCAGGCGGCCGCCGCCGATGCCGTCGTCGCGGACGTCGATGGTGAGTTCGCGGTCGGTGGCGACAACCGTGATGTCGGTGGTGCGTGCGCGGGCATGGCGCAGGGTGTTGGTGAGCGACTCCTGCACGATCCGGTAGGCCGACAGTTCGACTCCGGGAGGCAGCGTCCTGCCGTCCAGACCCTCGGTACGGAACGTCACGCGCAGTCCCGCCGCGGCCAGGGGTCTGGTCAGGCCGTCGAGGTCGGCGAGGCCCGGCCGGAGCGCCGCGCCGCCCTCGGGCTCGTCGTCGAGGGAACGGACGGTACGCAGGAACGCGCGCAGCTCGGTGAGGGCCTGCCTGCCGGAGGTTTCCAGATCGCGCAGGGCCTGGCGGGCCTTGGCGGGGTCGACGTCGAACACGTCATCCGCCGCGGCCGCCTGGATGACCATGACCGAGACCGTGTGGGCGAGAACGTCGTGCAGTTCGCGGGCGATGCGAGCCCGTTCTTCGAGTACGACGCGCCGCGCCTCGGCCTGGCGGCGGGCGGAGCGGGCTCTGCCCAGCGCTCCCCAGCTCCAGGCCAGCAGGGCGGCGGCGGGCCACAGCAGCGCGTGCCGCAGGTGCCCGGTCGCCCACGGCAGGACGCCGGCCGGCACCAGTGCCCCCGCCAGACCCCACAGAGACTCGCGGGCGGGACGGATCCAGGCGAGGGTGCTCACCACCACCAGCGCGATCCCGGGCCCGGCCTTCGGATACAGGAACTGGATCCCGCTCCCGGCCAGGAGAACTGTCGCGGTCACCGTGCCCGGCCACTCGCTCATCCACCAGACGGCGCCCGCCTGAACCACCACCAGGGCGATCAGCACGGCCCGTCCGAACCCGCCGGGAGCCCCCTGGGGCGTGAAGAGGACCAACGGCGCCAGCAGGGCCAGCGCACACCCCACGAGTACGGTGCGCCACCGCGGTGACAGTGTCACCTCGAACCGGTCCGGCACGATGACCGACGCTAGCAGTACGCGTATCCGACCAGGCGACGCCTCATCCACGGTCACCGCGTCGTTGTCTCCCAGAACCCGCAGTTGTGCTCGGCCGCGGCGTCGACGGTCCGGATCGCTCCCGGCGCGAGGCTCAGCGGCGCGGTGCCGGGCCGCCAGCTCGGCGCGCCCCGATGGTTCGGATCGCCGGAGCGGGCGAAGGCACTCCAGTAACCGACCATCGTACGGGCCAGTTCCTTGCGATCCCGGGTGACCAGCAGGTCCCTGCCTCCCAGGTCGAAGAGGTAGGGAAGGTCGGAGGCGTGGGCGGCGCCCTGCGGGAGGCCGGGGATCCTCAGGCCGTTGACGTTGGGCGCGTTCTCGTCGGCGAACTCATAGGAGTACACGGTCGTACGCGCGGCGAGGTCCCGGGCGCCGGCCAGGGTCGAGCAGGCCCAGGACTCGTCGGTCAGAACCGCCGCCCAGGCCAGTCCGGCGGACGGGAACCGCGACAGCGGGTACCGGGCGGCCACCTTGCCCGCGCTGGAGCCGAACGCCCGCCTCAGCAGCCGCGGATAGGTCTCCGAGGTGATCAGCTTCGAGTCGTACTTGAGCGCGCCGCCGACGAACGCACGGGCCTCGTCACGGGTACCGCCGACGATCACCGGAACGTTGGTGAACGCGCCCGCGCCCAGCGCCACGGCGGGATCCCGCGGCAGCAGATCGGTGCCGTAGGCGAGATGATCGGCGAAGGACTCCGAGTGTGGGAGAAGGTCGGCGACGGGCTTGCGCCGTAGGCACGCCAGCGCCTTCTCGCCGCCACAGCCCAGCTCCTTGGCGGCGGCCAAGCCGTCGCTCTGCCCCTGGGCGAGAGGGACGTACGGCCTGTCGGCAGGCGCCCCGGGGAACAGCCCGCCGGCGGGCCAGCGCACCCGGCACGACCCCGACGAGACGATCGCCTTGCTGATGAGCCCCTTGGCCGCTGGGGAGGTGAGCAGGGCGCAGACCGACATTCCCCCCGCCGACTGGCCGAACACGGTGATGTTGCGCGGGTCGCCACCGAACGCGGAGGCGTTGCGGCGCGCCCACTGCAGCGCCGAGATCTGGTCGGCGAACCCGAAGTCGCCCGACCCTGGCAGCCCGGGCAGCCCCAGGTAGCCGAAGATCCCAAGCCGGTAGTTCACCGTGACGACGACGGCCTTGCCCTCGGTGGCCAGCCGGACGGCGTCGTACTCCCTGCCGCTTCCCTGGGTGAAGCCGCCGCCGTGCCACCACACCATCACCGGCAGACCGCCGTGGTGTTCGCGCGGGGTGGTGACGTTGACGTAGAGACAGTCCTCACCGGACGGCCGGCTTCCCTGCGTGCCCGCCGTGCCCTGCGTGCAGTCATTCCCCGGCCGTCCGGCCGCCCTCACGCCGCTCCAGGGACGCGGCTTACGCGGCAACGTCCAGCGCAGGGCGCCGGTGGGCGGTTCGGCGTACGGAATGCCGAGGAACTGTCGCGACCCGCCCTTCACGATGCCCCGCACGCTCCCGGAATCCACGCGTACGGTCAGCGGTGCCTGCGCGGGCTCCCGCGATGAGCGACACGCCCCCACCAGCCCCGCGGCCGAGACCACCGCGAGCACGGTGAACACGCTTTTGACATCCGCCATCTTCATGACCGCCTGACTGATCACGTCCGCCGTACGACGGCACGGGTTCGAAAGCCATGGCGAGGTGACCCGCCGACGCCGACGTTAGGGATCCCGGCGGCAGTTGGCCTCAGCCTGTCGTCCGGTCTTGGAACCGCGACTTCGGACGGAGAGGCGGGCGCGTCCCCACCCACAGACGGAGACGCCTTGCTACCCGACGTGCCGCCGATACCGCGCTCGGACCGTCAGGGGGCCGTCCTGAGAGTCAGGGCGTAGTACTCGACCCAGTAGTCGCCCACGTTCTGGCTGTGGTCGGTAAGGAACAAGTTGTGCGGTGACTTGCAGCCGCCCAGCTTGGCCGTGTCCACCAGCAGTTGAGCCAGGCGCCGGCCGTCCACTTCGCCGGCTTCGTAGGTTTCTGAATGGAAGAGCGGGCCCGCCGAGGTCGCCGATTCCGCGATCCATCCCAGGTCGGCCAGCTCGGCCTTCGGTAGCGCCGGCTCGTTGAAGTCGTGCATACGGAGCCTCAACACGGGATCAGACTCGATATCGATGTGGATGGCTCCTGGCCATACGCCAAGATGCGCGATGTCCTTGCCGATGCCCAGTGCGCGGACTTCCGCGGGGAAGGTGGTCAGCATCGCGGCCACGGAGGTGGCGAAGACGCCCCAGTCGTCGGTGCGCCATAGACCGGGCAGGTCGAGGCCGTCGTTGGCTGGATCGTTCTCGGTGCCGAAGAAACCACCGAGCGCGAAGGAGTCGTGTTGCTGTCTCCGATACCAGTTCTCCACTGGGGCGCTCGGCGACAACAGCAGTTCGGGGCCTTGCTCGCCGGCGCGCAACTCCAGCGAGTTCGGATCGCCTCGCCACCGCCGGAACGGACTGCCCCACGATGCGGGCGCGTCATGGAACGGGCCCGGACTCCCGTAGGCACCCATTATTGGCGAGGAGCCGAAAGCGGCCGTAAGGACATCGGCTGCCCTGCGGAAAGCGTCGGCCTTGGCGATCGGCGTATCCTGCGGGAGATCGATCGGCACATAGAGGCCGAAATATTCTTCACCCGCGACGTGATCCTCCACCATATGCCTGCGAACCGACCGCAGGTACGCGTCGCCGGTCACCAGCCCAGTGCTCAGCACCGGCCCGTAATGCTCCCTGTGGAGCGGCTCCACTCGGTCACGCCACTCCCAGCCCAACCCGGCCACCAGTTCTCGCAGAGCCGTCTCGGCCCATCCACCGGTCTCGGCCGTCTTCAGTCGTCGCGCCAGCTCCACCAAGGCCTCATCGCTCAACCGCGCCACCGAGATCACCGCCTTCCACATAAAAAGTCGATCTTCGTCGTCAGTGCCACAGCATCGCAGAGCAGGGCCGTTGATAATCAGTCATGACCTCTCGGATGACCTGCCTTGTCCCAGCGCCCGTCCACGTCCGGCCGTCGCCCGACGACAGCTTTCTCATCACGGCCGAAACCCGTGTCCGCGTCAGCCGGGAAACCTCTCGCATCGGGGACCATCTCGCCGAAACGCTCCAGCTGGCCACCGCCGCGGACGGCGAGATCTCGCTGTCCCTCCACGGCGCCGATCCACGAGTCGGCGACGAGGGCTACCGGCTCTCCGTCACCAGAACAGGCATCGCGCTGAAAGCCAACACCGAGACCGGGTTATTCAACGGTGTCCAGACGCTGCGCCAGCTGCTCCCGGTCGACGGGCCTCGTGTGGTGGACGGCGGCGAGGTCCTGGACCATCCGAGATTCGCCCACCGCGGCGCGATGCTCGACGTGGCACGACATTTCTTCACCGTCGATGACGTACGGAGGTTCATCGACCAGATCGCCCAGTACAAGATCAACGTTCTGCACCTCCACCTCACCGACGACCAGGGCTGGCGCCTGGAGATCACCGGCTGGCCCCGACTCACCGAAGTCGGCGGAGCGACGCAGGTCGGCGGCGGCCCGGGCGGGTTCTACACCCAGCGGGAGTTCCGGGATCTTGTCGCGTACGCCGCGTCCCGGCACATCACGGTCATCCCCGAGATCGACCTCCCCGGCCACAGCAACGCCGCACTGACCTCCTACCCCGAACTCACCTGCGACGGTGTCGCACCGCCGCCGTTCACCTCGATCGGGACGGCCACCGGATTCAGTTCCCTGTGCACCGACCAGGAGAGCACCTACCGGTTCACCGAGGACGTGCTCGGCGAACTCGCAGCCCTGACGCCCGGCCGGCATCTGCACATCGGCACGGACGAAACCCACGCCACGCCCGAAGAGGGCTACGTGAAGTTCGTCCGGCGGACCGTCGACATCGTGCGGCAGCACGGCAAACAGGCCATCGGCTGGCACGAGATCCTCCGCGCCGGCCCGCCGGAGGGCACCGTGCCGCAGTTCTGGAGCAAGACCGACGACGATCCCCGAGTCGCCGAGGCCGCCGCCCGGGGCCACCGAATCCTTCTCTCCCCCGCCAACAAGGTGTACCTCGACATGAAGTACACCCCCGACTCCCCCATCGGCTTCAAATGGGCCGGCTATCTCGATGTCCGCGACGTCTACGACTGGGACCCCGGCAGCCACCTCGACGGCGTACCGGAGCACGCCGTGCTCGGCGTCGAGGCGCCCCTGTGGTCGGAACACCTCGAACATCGCAGCCATATCGACCACATGGCCTTCCCCCGGCTTCCCGCGATCGCCGAACTCGGCTGGTCACCGGGACAGACCCACGGCTGGGACGACTTCCGACGCCGCCTGGCGACCCACGCACCACGCTGGACGGCCCAGGGCATCGAGTTCTATCCGTCCACCCAGATCCCCTGGGCCATCTGAGTGACCGCGCTTCGACAGGGAGCATGTCTCCGCCGAAATACCACCTTTGGGTACTACGACGCGCTGCCCACTGCCCACTACATTGGCGCGGCGTCTCTCAGTTGCGATTGACCACCGGCATCCGGTCGCGTTGATGAGGATCGCGGGTGACGACGGAACCTCACGACCGGCGGCATCGTCCAAATTCCCACCTTGATCACCCATGTTCAGCAAATGATCGGGATTCCTGTTGAAACGTGCATTGATGCCCATTGCGGTGTCCGGCGTACTCCTGGCCGGCGCGACCGGCTGCCATTCGGCGGATCGTCCGCGAGCAGCGGATCTGTCCGGCGATTCGGCCCACGCGACGAGTCACCCGACACCGACGGCGGATGGTCCGGCAAAGGCGGATCTGTCGACCCGTTCGGTACGCTCCGCTGCTGCTCCTGGATGTGATGGAGTGGCCGTCGGGCCCGCCCAGGAGGTGGTCTCGACCGCCGAACGCAACCGTCTTGGGCTGGATGTGTGGCCTGACACGGCGTTGGGTGTGCTGAACGACGGGAGTGGAAAGTACCGGTTCTTCTCCACCGGAACGCCCGGCTCACGCGCTCCGCAGAAGGTCATCACCACGAGCGGGACGCTCAACGCCCCGGCGTCCGGTGGCATCACCGGCTCTCAGCAGGTCACCGGTGTGCCGAGCGGGTTCGACTATGCGGGTGGCGGCCCGGTCTACCGCGACGCGAACAGCGGCCTGGTGCTGCAGATGCTGCACCTGGAGCGGCCGTACGGCAGTGACCCGTCGAAGTTCTACACCGAACTCGATCTCGGACGCGTCGACCCGGCGACGGGCAAGGTGACGCGGCTGGGCGCGATCGTGCGGCCGCACGCCGTTTTCGCGGACGCCCAGAAGACCAAGACCACGATCGACCTCGGCGCGCCCTCGTTCAGTGTGACGAAGGTCGGTTCGACCTCCTACCTGTACGTGTACTTCGCCGACGCCTCCGCCGACACCTCCGGGCACGTCTCCTTCTCCGGGCTGTCGGTGGCCCGCGCGTCGCTGAGCTCCGTGCTGGCCGCGGCCAAGCAAGGAAAGGTCAGCGCGTGGAACAAATTCTCCGACGGTGAATGGACCCAGCCCGCACTGGGCGGCGCGTCCGCCGACATCAACGCGGGCCGGCCGATGGCCTGGGCACCGGGCACCGCTCGCGGTGATGGGCGCACCATCATGGTCGCAGGTGTCTCCCCCCACGAGATGGTCCTGTCCGCCTCCGCGGACGGGGTGAGCGGCTGGTCCGCGCGGCATCCGCTGTGGCGTGACCCGGACATGTTCGACGCCTACCCGACCGTCGTGGCGAACAGCGGCACCCCCGATACCCCCGGCACGACGTTCTTCGTCTACTACACCCAGTGGCAGAGCCCGAGCCCGGACTGGTCCAAGGCGCGGCTGATGCGGCGTACGGTGCGTTGCACGCAGGGAACGAGCGGGACCGACGTCGCCCTGGTCCGCTACAGCAACGGGTCCCACCACCAGGTCACCACCGGCTCGGCCCCGACCGGCTACCACGAAGAAGGCCGCTGGTATCTGCGCTCGGCACAAGAGTCCGGCACCGTCCCGCTGTACGGCTGCCGTAACGGCCAGGACGACCAGTTCCTGTACAAAGAGGCGGACTGCGGCGGCTCCCAGTTCGCCATCGTCCAGACCGAAGGGTGGATCTACACCGCCCGTCCGTCAAACCCCTCCGTACCGCTCTACCGATGCCACATCACCGGCGTCGGCGACCATTTCGTCTCCACCCAACCCGACTGCGAGGCACCCGGAAACGCCAACGTCGTCCAGGAGGGCCTGCTGGGATACGCCCTCACCCACTGATCGGTACATCATTCTCGGAGGGAGCGCCCGAGTACGCGGCTGAGCCACCGGGTTCGAGCGTGACGGGCTTCGCGGGCGAGGGCCGCGGTGGGGGCGACGGAGTCGAAGCCGTGGAAGGCACCGGGCCAGACATGGAGCTCGGCGTCGCCCCCGGCGCACCAGATCGCGTGGGCGTAAGCGACGTTCTCGTCGCGGAAGGTCTCCGCCGAGCCGACGTCGACGTAGGTGGGCGGCAGCCCGCTCAGGTCGGTGGCGCGGGCGGGGGCGGCGTAGGCCGGCAGATCCGCGAGGCCGTACCGGTCACCCAGGTAGGCCCGCCAGGCGACGGCGGTCGAGGATCTGTCCCACAGGCCGACGCCGGCCATCTGGCGAGCGGAGGGGGTATCGAGGCGGTCATCCAGCATCGGACACTGCAGGAGCTGCCCGATCGGTCTCGGGCCGTCGCCCCGGTCCCGGTTGAGCAGGGCCAGGGCCGCGGCGAGGCCGCCGCCGGCGCTCTTGCCCCGATGATCACGCGCTCGCCGTCGATGCCGAGCTCGTCCGCGTGGCCGACGGTCCACAGAAGTCCCGTGTGGCGGTCTTCCAGCGGCCCCGGATACTGCGTTTCCGGCGCCAGCCGGTATTCCACGGACACGACGGCCAGGCCAAGCGGGGCGGACCAGTCACGAAGGATCTTCGGGAGGACGGACCAGGCATTGCCCATCATCATCCCGCCCCCGTGCATGTAATACAGCACCGGCAGGGACCCGGCGGCGTCGGCGGGCCGCGCGTACACCAGCGTGACGTTCGGACCGCCCTCGGCACCGGGCACGCTCAGTTCCTCGACGGCGAAGCGGCCGTCGGCCCGCAGCTCGACCGCGGTGGGCCGGGGTCTGTTCGCGGCGTCGTGTTCTCGCCGGGCGGCGAGGTTCTCCGGAGTGAGCCGTTCCCTGGACAAGTCGCCCAGGGCCTCCAAAGCGGCGCCCAGCTCGGCATCGAACGGCGGGGCCGTTCCCACGGCGACCGTTTCGGAGGCCGGAGAGCGCCGGCGCCCCGTCATGACGCGCCGCCCTGGCGGCCGAAAGAGTACGTCGGCGGGACACTGTCATGCGGCATGTTGCTTGATCTATCCATCAGTGGTAGCGTAGTGGTAGTTGCAGTTGTGGTTCCCATGAGCTTATGTGCGCCTGCTGGTACTCACCTCAGGCGCATTTTTTGTTTTCCCGATAGTCCGTTCGGATGGGGTCATTACGGCGACGCGTGGCTCGCAGAGTGCGGGCCCCGTAATTGCCTTTCGGAAGGGACGAATATGGCCACCGGCACCGTGAAGTGGTTCAACGCGGAAAAAGGCTTCGGCTTCATCGAGCAAGACGGCGGCGGTAGCGACGTCTTCGCGCACTACTCCAACATCGCGGCTCAGGGCTTTCGTGAGCTCCAGGAGGGCCAGAAGGTCCAGTTCGACATCACGCAGGGCCAGAAGGGTCTCCAGGCAGAGAACATCGTTCCCGCCTGAGAACCGAACAGTGCGGCGCCGGGCCCGCATCTGAGCCCGGCACGCTGCCTGCCAGCAGGAAACGATCTTTCTGTCGACACCGACGTCTGATCGTTCGGGGGTGTGGCCCTTTCGTGGCGTTCCGCCATGCGGCTCCCCGGAAGTACTTGGCTGCGGGCTCTGGGCTGCACGCCGCTCAGCCCAGAGCCCGTCCTCCAGCCGTCTCCCGCGATATCACTCAACGCCCTTTTCCGGCTTCGGCGTTGCCTCGCGGTTCACTCAGGTTCGTTCTTGCGATCGCTTCCGGCCACAGGCTGCGGAGTCTTCCTCGAAACGTGCCAGTTCAAGGAAGGCTTTGCACATGCCCCATGGCACCCGTCCGTCTCACCGTCGTTTCTCCCACTCGCCTACCAAGGCCTCGCGTCAACCGGCCGCCCGGCGGCAGAACGACTTCGCACTCCCCGCCAGTTCCACGCCGCCTCTTCCCCCGGTCGCGTCGTTCGCCGAGTTGGAAATGCCGGCGGCCCTGCTGTCCACATTGACTCAACAGGGGGTGACGGAGCCGTTCGCCATCCAGGCCTCGACGCTTCCGGACGCGTTGAACGGCCGTGATGTCCTCGGCCGTGGACGTACCGGCTCAGGAAAGACCCTCGCCTTCGGCCTGGCGATGCTCGCCCGTAGCGCCGGCCGGCGCGCCGAGCCGCGTAGGCCGCTGGCTCTGGTACTCGTCCCGACTCGCGAACTGGCCCAGCAGGTCACCGACGCCCTCATGCCCTACGCCCAGTCCCTCAGGCTTCGATCTGCCACCGTTGTCGGCGGCGTATCGATCTCCCGGCAAGCCGCCGCCCTCAACCGCGGCGCGGAGATCTTGGTCGCCACCCCGGGACGGCTCACGGACCTGATCAACCGGGGCGCGTGCAGCCTGGAGCACGTACGCATCACCGTCTTGGACGAGGCGGATCAAATGGCCGACATGGGTTTCCTGCCGCAGGTCACCGCGTTGCTTGACCAGGTCGCTCCGGGCGGTCAGCGGATGCTGTTCTCCGCGACGCTGGATCGCAATGTCGACCGACTGGTCCAACGCTTCCTCACCGATCCGGTCGTCCACTCGGTCGATCCGTCGGCGGGAGCGGTGACGACCATGGAGCACCACCTGCTGCACGTCACCGAGGCGGACAAGCACGATGCCACCACGCACATCGCCGCCCGTGATGGCCGCGTCATCATGTTCGTCGACATGAAGCATGCCGCCGACCGGCTGACCCGCAAGCTCCTGAACAGCGGCGTACGCGCTGCGGCGCTGCACGGGGGCAAGTCCCAGCCGCAGCGTAACCGCACTCTGGAGCAGTTCCGCACCGGAGACGTCTCAGTCCTGGTCGCCACGAACGTGGCCGCGCGCGGCATCCACATCGATGGGCTGGATCTGGTCGTCAACGTCGATCCGCCCAACGACCACAAGGACTACCTGCACCGAGGCGGCCGCACCGCACGCGCGGGCGAATCCGGCACCGTGGTCACCCTGGTGCTGCCCAAGCAGCGCCGTGAGATGGACCGGATGATGGCGACCGCCGGCATCACGCCGCACTCCGCGCGGGTACGGTCCGGCGATGCCGAACTCAACCGCATCACCGGTGCCCGAACGCCCTCCGGCGTCCCTGTCACCATTCCCGCTCCGGCCTCCGAAGGACGACGCGCCAGCGGAGCTGCGCGTAACCGGCGTCCGGCACGAAACCGCCGCCCTCAGCGATTCGCGACAACCGAACGCGCCGGCAGATAGGCGACCGGCCGACGCCCGAGGGACTTCACGGCGCCGCGTCGCACCAGGGCGATGGCGAGGTGTCGGGGTGGATGGCAGCCGGGCGGCCTTCCCGGCTCCGGGCTCTCCGTTGGAACGCCGTCGAGCACCATCCTGCGCGTGCGGTGGGGTGGTGCCGACAGGTTCGGACCGTTGCGGTGGCGGATGCGGTTTGGACATGTCCGCGATACACGGAATCCCCGGTGGCTCAGCCACCCGATCCCCCGTCGGCCGGAGCCCCGGTGATGGCCTGCATCTCCTGCCCGATCATCTCCGGCAGCGGCACGCCGTCGCAGTTGCCGAGGATGACGCCGACCCAGCCGGTGTACGGGTAGATGTCCCAGTTGGCGCCGACACCGGGGTTGCCACCGGCGCGCTGGTACATCCACTGGCCGTTGACGATGGAGACCGGAATCCCGTACGCGCCGAACGACGCCGGTCCTTGGGGGATCTTGGCGGCGGTGAGCACGTCGGCCCAGGGCCGGTCCAGGACCGTACCGTCGCCCAGGGCGCGGGCGAACCGGACCAGATCCGGCGCGGTGGCGAAGCCGCCGTCCCCGGGGGCGTCGATGAAGGCGCGGCCCGGATTCTTGCCGAGTACGTTCGGATCCGGGCTGCTCTTGTCCAGGTTGCGGACGGCGTCCACCACGCTGCCGTCGGCCAGCGTCATGTACGGGTGCGCGATGTGCTTGTCGGTGAGCCACTGCGGCCTGGTGTAGAACGCCGATCCGGTCATGCCGCAGCGCTCGAAGATGTTCTCCTGCGCGTAGTCCCAGTACGTCTTGCCGGTCACCGCCTCCACGATCAGCGCGGAAATGGTGACCTCCGGCTCCTCGTGACCGGTGTTGGGCACGCCCGGGACGCCCACCAGTTTCGCCTGCCGGGCCCGCTGCTCGTAGTACGCGTGCACCTCATCCCGGCTCTGGAAGACGCGTTGCACGTCCTCGTCCGGGCCGGCCAGCCCGGAGGTGCCGGAGAGCAGGTGGTGGATGGTCACCTGCTCGGCGATGTCCTTGGCGAAGCCCTTGAGATGGGTGCCCACCGTGTCCGACAGCTTCACCTTGCCCTGCTGCGCCAGCTGCAAGACGGCCACCGCGTAGAACGGCTTGCCCGCCGAACTGAGGCTGAACGCGGTGCCCTCGTGATTGCGGATCCCGTTCTCCCTGTCGGCCATGCCGTAGCCGCGCGACAGCACCGTCCGGCCCCGGTGCGACAACAGCACCACGCCGGAGAACTTGCCGTCGGCGGCCAGCTTCGCCACGTACCGGTCGTAGGCCCCACCCGGCAGAGTGTCCGGCGGGATCCGGTCGTCGTCGGCCGGGGCCGCGCCGGCGTAGCCGGGCTGGGCACCCACCAGCGACGCGCCGGCCACCACGCCCGCGGCCGCCAACCCGCCCCACCCGAGCAGCCGCCGCCGGCCGACACCGCGTACGGAATCCGAGTCCATGATCACAATCCTCTCCCGATGGACGCATTGACCGTTGATGCGCCGCGGTCCATGCCTCCACCGAAGACGCAGGACCGTTGCGGTGGCGTATGCGATTTTCGATACTTCCGCGATACGTGCGGCCACGGCGTCGACGTCTTCGCCGAGCATCGACTACACCGGGTAGCGGCGCAGCACCACCACCGATCCAGCTCGCGTCATCGCGGCTCCCTCTCCTCGATCGCTCCGCTCAGGCCGTCGGCAGGTGTTTGGCGAGGAACTCGCGAATGAGCGCTGCGACCTCGTCGCCGGCGCTCTCGAGGAGGAAATGGCCGCCCTCGAACAGGTGGATCTCCGCGTTCTCGCTGTCGCGGGCGAACGCGCGTGCCCCGTCCGGGCCGAAGAACGGGTCGTACTTGCCCCACGCCGCGAGCACCGGCACCTGCCTGGTGCGCAGCCACTCGTGCAGCGCTGGATACAGCGGCGGGTTCGTCGCGTAGTTCAGGAACAGCTTCAGCTGGACCTCCGCGTTCCCCGGCCGTGACAAGAAGGCGTGGTCGAGGTGCCACGTGTCCGGGCTGAGGACGCTCTCGTCCTCGACGCCGGTCACGTACTGGTCCCGGATCGCCTCGAGCGTGAACGCCCCGCGCAGGGCCGCCTCGTTCTCCGGCGTCTGCTCCCGCTGGTAGTCCCAGATGCCCTGCCAGCCGTTGGCGACGAAGCCCTCGTCGTAGCCGTTCCCGTTCTGGCTGATCACCGCGACGACGGCGTCGGGGTCGCGGATCGCGAGCCGCCAGCCGATCGGGGCGCCGTAGTCCTGAACGCCGATCGCGTACCGGGTCACGCCGAGCTGCTTGAGCAGTCCGGCGGTGAGGTCGGCCAGGGCGTCGAAGCTGTAGTCGAACTCGTCGGCCGACGGCGCGTCCGAGAGCCCGAAGCCGAGGTGATCAGGGGCGATGACCCGGTAGCCCTCCAGCTGCGGGATCAGGTTGCGGAACATGAACGAGCTCGTCGGAAAGCCGTGCAGCAACACGATCGCCGGCAGGTCGGCCGATCCGGCCTCGCGGTAGAAGAGCCGATGACCCTCGACCGTCGCGTACCTGTGATGCACCACTACGCTCATCGTTCTAACCTCCATAACTGCTGTCGGTGGTTATAGGAGAGCAGGCGCGATGTAACCTTGTCAAGGCATCGATGGAGGTTAGGACGATGATCAAGGTCATGACCCCGGACGAGGGGCTTCTGCTGGCCCTGCTGAACACGACGCCGACCGTCGCCGGAGAGGTGACCGATCGGCTCGCCGACCCCGAAGAGGCCTACGCCTGGGTGGAGGAGCACGCGGGCGAGGGGTATCTCGAGGAAGATCTCGAGCTCCTGCGCTCGACCCGCGACACGCTCCAGGCACTGGTGCACGGCGAAGCCGCGCCGACGGCACTCGCCCCGGCGCTCGACGGTGTCAGCTACCAGGCGGTCATCGGCGACACCGGCATCAACTGGGAGCTGGCGACCCCTCGCGAGCACACCCTGGCAGCCCGCGCCGTTGTGGCCTGGGACGCGCTCCAGCACACCGCCCCCGGTCGACTCCGCTCATGCGAGAACACCGACGAGTGCACCCTGTTCCTCATCGACCATTCCAAGAGCAACAGCGCCCGGTGGTGCTCGATGGCCGGCTGCGGCAACCGCATGAAGGCGCGCCGCCACTACGAACGCCGGAAGAACGCCCGAACCGCCGACTGACACCCGCAACCGCTCACGTACACGCGAAGGGCGTCAGTTGAGGAAGCGGCCGACCGCGACGAAGGCGGCGAGCAGGAGCAGGAGCACGTTGGCCGGCAACGGTTGGCGTTCGTCGCGGACCAGGTGCACCCGAAGCGCGCCGATCTGCACGACGACCAGGCCGATCGCGGCGATCGGGGTGAGGATCGACGCGATCCCGGTCAGCCAGGGCAGGATCACGCCGAGTGCGCCGAGGATCTCCACCAGGCCGACCGCCTTCACCCCCGCGTCCGACGTGTCCTTCATCCAGTCGAAGTTGCCCGATGCGACCAGCCGATCGCGCGGCCGTACGACCTTGAGCCCACCCGCGGCGAGATAGACCAGCGCGAGCAGGCCCTGGACGATCCACAGTGCGATGTTCACGGCATTCCCCAATCCTTACTGCGTAGCCTCATCGTGCGTGCGCACGGGGGCGGCCGCAAAAGGCACATCGATGTATGCGTCCAGGAAAGAAGCCTCGTTATGGCGAAGGTCACACCGAAGTCGGGCGGCCCGCGGATCCGCGAAGGCGGCGCGGTCCGCGAGGTGATGGATCGGATCGGCGACAAATGGAGCCTGCTGGTGATCGGCACCCTGCGCGCCGGGCCGCTGCGGTTCGGCGAGCTGGAGGCGGCCGTCGCCGGCATCTCCCAGCGGATGCTCACACTGACGCTCAAACACCTGGTCGAGGACGGTCTGGTCGCGCGCACCGCCTACGCCGAGGTGCCGCCACGGGTCGAGTACGAGCTGACCGAGCTGGGCCGGACGCTGGTGCCGCTGGTGATGGCGCTCGCTGAGTGGGCGATGGCCAACCACGAGCAGATCAACGCCAACCGATCAGGTCATGCGGGCGGCGAGGGACGGCCCTGAACGAGTGCTTGCGGCAGATGATACGAAATCGTATAGTCCGAAATCGTGACGTCTGAATCCGTGTCATCCGGGTGGTCGGCTTTGCTCGCACTGCAGCGGGCCACCCACGCAACACTGCAAGTGCTCTCCGCGGAGCTCGTCGACCTGGACCTGACCGCCTCCGAGATCAACGCGCTGGCGAACCTGGCTGACGGCCGAGGCCGGACCGTGTCCGAACTCGGCGCGGCCGTGGGCACCCGCCCCACCACACTGACCAGCGTGCTGGACCGTCTGGAACGACGCGGCCACATCACCCGCGGCGCCCGCCCCGGAGACCGTCGCGCGGTACTCATCGAACTCACGCCGTCCGGACGATCGGCCGCCGCCACGATCCGGCAGGCCATCGCCGCTTTGGAGCACCGCGCGTTCGACGGCCTGCAGGACGACGCGATCGCCCACCTGCGCACCGCCCTGGAGGCCCTGACGGAGATTCCCTCATGACCATGCGGCCCTCCTGCGACGCCCGCGACTTCGACGCGTTGATGGCCGAAGTGATGGCGACCGCCGAACGGTTCGGCCACCGGGAACATGTGCATCTGACGTGGCTGGCCGTGCGACGCGTTGGCGTGTCTGCGGCGGTCGGCCTGATCGGCGAGGGCATCCAGCGCACCGCCCGCTATGCGAGGGTGCCTCAGAAGTACCACGCGACCATGAGCCGAGCCTGGGTCGAACTGGTCGGTCACCACGCGACCGAACACGGCGAAGACGACTTCACCGCGTTCGCCGGCCACCACACCGCCCTGCTCGACAAGCGCCTTCTGACCCGCTTCTACCATCCGGCGACGCTGACCTCCTCACAGGCCAGGACCGGCTGGGTCGAACCCGACCGCGCTCCATTCCCGTGGCAGGACCCGAGCCGGCGGCAGCCCCAAGACGAAGAGGCCCTGTGACCGTGACCAGGCGATGGCGGCAACGCAGGTTCGCTGCGCCTCATCCGTTTGGCGGGAACCTTGCGGGATCTTGTTCATACGCTTGGAGTGCGGCCTGCGGGGTGTACTTGGAGGAGAATTCGACGATTCGGCCATCCTCACGGCGTACGAGCACCGGCCCGGCGCCGATCAGTCCGTAGTTAGAATCCCCTGTTTCCAGCGCCTTCTCGGTGGTGTAAACGAACATCCACCCATACGGCGACTCAATCGTGGCAGGATCGATGATCACTATCCGTGGATATCGATCGGCAGGAAAGGTACGCTCGATAAAGAGTTTTGCAATCCTCGTCGCCGCCTCGCGCGTCATCGAATACATTACCAATCATCCTCATCATGTGGCTGGGTAGTAATCGTAGATGATAAAGCCCGGCATGTCAGGGTAAGCCTCTGCCGTGTATTTCTTGAGCGATCCGTCCTGTCCGTCCAAGAAATGCACTTCGCCGTTCAAATCGGCGACGTTGTAAACATGGCTGTTCCATGGCATTGTCCTGATGTCCTGACGCAAGATCCCATAGGTGCCGGGATTGGCCCTCACGTCGGATACCACATGGCTAATGCCCGGGGCGCCTTCCATGATGCGGGACTCGACCGACAGCGGTCGAGTGACCGGACCGAGCGGCCCCGGATTTCTCCCGACCCAGACGTTGGTCGGCCCGGCCACCACTGCGCCGCGCTCGCGAAGCAGGTTCTCGCGAACGGCCAGCGAGCACTCGAGGCAGTTGCGTGTGCCACCAGTAGGATTGATGTTCTTCACTATCTCGTGCACTTCATCGGTAGTGAACGGCCTGCCGGCCGCACCTTCATGAATTGCCGCGATCCGTGCGTGGGCGGCGCGCATCAATGCCGCCTGTTCTTCTGTCATATCAGTGGCTTCGGGAAGTTTTTCCACCCCGCGTGGCCGGATCTCTGCCAGCGGTACGTCCTGCGGCGTCACCACGCGCTCTCCGGACGCGATCTCGCGCTCGGCACCCGCCAAGCCTTTGGGCGATTTGAAGAATTGCAACAAGGGCTGGAAGAGACGCCCGAGAGCCCTACCCTCACCCGCGGTGAACCGCGCCGCCACTAGGCACCGCCGTTTTGGATCATTGATCGACAATAGCGGTGCGCGGCCAGTCGGCGACAGGCTCTCGTACGAGTGCGCTCGGGCTCGGGGCGTACAAGCGATCTGCGACGTGACCGCTGTTCCTACCCCCGCCGACGGCCTGGCTCGGCAGAGGCGTGCGGCTTTGTGGCCACCTCAAGCCGTCCGAGCATGTGCTTCGTAGGCCCACTCACATGAGTCGCCGGTCACGGACTGGCTGTAATGCACGCCTGGGCCGCGACACAGACACAGTGTGGACAGACGAGATGGGCGGTGTACATGACCGCGGACAGGCAGTGGTTCGTCGATATCTACGAACGTCACTACGACGCGGTGCTGCGGTACGCGTGGCGCCGGGTCGGCCCTGACGACGCGGCGGATGTCGTCGCGGAGACCTTCACGATCGCCTGGCGGCGGCTGCGCGACGTTCCGGAGGACATGCCGCTGCCCTGGCTGTACGGGGTGGCTCGCAACCTCATCGCGAACCGGAGGCGGAAGGACCGCCGGCGCGGCGTGCCAGATGCGTTCGACGAGGGTGTGTACCTGGTCGAGCCGGACCACGCGGAGGCGCTCGGCCGACGGGACGCCGCGCTCGCGGCGCTTCATGATCTCTCCGATGACGACAGGGAGATCGTCCGGCTGATCGCCTGGGAGGGCCTGACGACGGCCGAGACGGCCGTCGTACTCGGGTGCAGCGCCGCCGCGGCGACCGTGCGCCTCCACCGGGCACGGAGACGGATCGAGAAACTGATGAGCGCCAAGCTCGAGGAGGTGGCGTCGTGAAGACCGACGCGGACATCGTGCGCGGCCTGCTCGCCGGACACGACCCGGCCCGGGCCGTGCGGGCCGACGTACCGGAGCGAGAACGAGCCCTGGAAGCGATCCTCACCGAGCCACCGGCTGTGGACTCCGTCACGCGGAAGCGGTGGCGGCCCCGCTGGCGGACGATGGCGGTCGTGGCAACCGCGGCGGCGGCCACGGCCATCGTGGGCCTCACCGCACTGCCGCAGCTCCGAACGACGCACGTCTCGCGCGTGACCACCCCGCCGTTGCTGGAGTTGAAGCAGCCGGTGTACGGCGCAGCGGCCACGAAGGCGCTGCGGGACCTCGCGGCCAGGGCCGAGCGGCAGCCGGACACGATCGGGCACGGCCGCGTCGTATACAGCAAGATCCAGGGCTGGTACCTCGACAGCACTGTCTCGCGTCGGCGGACGTCCGCCGTGGTGGTCCCGCGGACGGAGGAGCAATGGGTCGCACCCGACGGGTCCGGCCGCCAGCTCGCCGGCGCCGGCCGACCGTGGTTCCCCACCGCCAAGAGCCGGCAAGAGTGGGAGCGACAGGGCCGGCCGCCTCTGGGCGCCCGGGACAGCGATGACCGCTTCGGCCCCGGTGGGCTGTCGGGCGATCCCGATGTCGACAAGCTGCCGACGGATCCGGCGGCACTCCGCCGTGAGCTGGAGAAATCCGGAACCGACCTCAAGGGTGCCGCGGTCCTGCTGGAGGCGGAAGGTGACCTGTGGCGGCAGCCGCTCCGGCCGGCCCTGCAGGGGGCGCTCCTGCGCGTCCTCGCCGACTCCGGTGAGATGGGCTACGCCGGACCGGTCCGGGACCGTGCCGGGCGCGCCGGCGTCGCGTTCACCCTCGACCAGAACCAGACCGGCCTGCCCGAGCGCGACGTCATCATCTTCGACCGGCGCACCGGCCGGGCGCTGAGCGAGGAGACGATCCTCACGAAGGATCCCGGGAAACTGCCGGTGCGGATCCCATCCGTCACCTCGTACACGCTCTTCCTCGGATCCGGCCGGGTCGACGGCATGAACGAGCGCCCCTGATCCCATGACCGGCGGGCCTCGCCGTAGCGGCGTAGGTATCGGCACCTGCCGGTATCTACGCCTACGGGGCCAGGAGGAGACTGCGAAGCGGAATGTCGACGCGGCTCTCCGGGGGTCACCCGGCCACCGTGAAGTAGACGGCCGGGTCAAGGGAGTTGAGCGCGGTCCAGCGCTGCGCCGTCGCTTCGGCGGGCGCTCGGCCGCCGCCCGCCGAAGCGAGGAAGAAGCCCTGCACGTCGAGAGCGATGCGGGGATCGTCGTCGATGCGCCGCGCCATGTCGTAGTAGACGGCCAGCTCATGGGCGCACCGCGGGGTGCCGGCCGGGCAGGAGCAGTCGACGCTGTCGAGGACCGGCGCGGGCGGATGGCCCGCGTCGACGATCGTGCGGTACAGATCGTCGGTGAGCAGGGGCTGGATGCCGCTCAGCTGTCGGGAGATCTCGGCCGTCGCCCCCGCGGACATCGGCGCGACCTCGATCGTGACCACCGAGGTGCCGCGACCGCGGTGCACGACGGCGCGCACGGTCCGGCCGTCGAACGTGATCTGCACCTTCCCGTCGCGCGCCATGCGCCGCGCGCTCGGCAGCTGGGGATCGGGACGGGTCTGGCGCAACGACTCGGCGAACCGGACCCAGTCCTTGCCCCACTTCGTGTAACCGTAGTCGTGGTCGGCCATGGTCAGTTGACTCGCTTCCGGCGCAGGACCTCGATGAGACGGTCGTCGTCCAGGCGGGTCAGCTCGGCGACGCTGGACATGTCAGCGATGTCCGACAGCGCGGACTTGCGGTCGTGCATGGCCGCGATGTGCTCCTCGACGGTGGTCCCGGTGGTCAGGGTGGTGACGGTGACCGTGCGGGTCTGACCGATCCGGTGTACCCGGTCGGACGCCTGGGCCTCCACGGCCGGGTTCCACCATCGGTCGAAGTGGATGACGTCGGCCGCGCGCGTGAGCGTGAGCCCGGTGCCCCCGGCCTTCAGGCTGAGGACGAGCACCTTCGGACCGTCCTCGGACTGGAACCGGCGGACGATGTCGGCCCGTTGCTCCTGGTTCAGGCCGCCGTGGAAGAACGGCGTACTCAGCCCGAACGTTTCGGCGAAGTGCCGGACCAGCAGCTCACCGGTCTGCCGGTACTGGGTGAAGACGAGAGTCGGAGAGTCGTTCTCCAGGTTGTTCGCCACGATGTCGGTGCACAGGTCGAGCTTTCCCGACCTGCCCGACAGCTCACCGAGGTCGTCCGTGATCAGGCCCGGATGGTTGCAGACCTGCTTGAGCGAGGTCAGGACGGCGAGCACCTTGGTCTGCCGCTGGGCGCCGCTGCCGAAGCCGTCGTCGATGACCTGCTCCAGCAGCCGGTCGTACAGGCTCTCCTGCTCCTCGGTGAGGTAGCAGATGAGATCCGCGTGGATCTTGGGCGGAAGCGACCCCGCGACCTGGGACTTCTTTCGCATCAGCACGACCGGCTCGATGGCCCCGCGCAGCCGGGCGGAAGCGGCCCGGGAGCCGTCCGCGATCTGCCGTACGAAACGACGGCGGAACTGCGCCCGGTTCCCGAACAGGTGCGGTGCGACCAGATTGAGCAGGGCCCACAGCTCGTCCAGGTGATTCTCGACGGGCGTCCCGGTCAGGGCGATCCGCGCGTCGGCCGCGATGGTGCGCGCGGCCTTCGACACCTGCGTACGGGGGTTCTTCAGGACCTGCGCCTCGTCGAAGACCGCGGTGCTCCACTGGATCCCCGCCGGGGCCGGGCTGTGCGTACGCAGCGTGGGGTAGCCGGTGAGCACCACCGTGCCGTTGTCCACCTTGGGCAGCGGCCCGCCGCGCCAGATCGTGGCCCGCAGGTCGGGTGCGAACCGCGCGATCTCGTGTGCCCAGTTCGCCACCAACGACGTGGGACAGACCACCAGTTGCGGCCCCTTCTCGGCCCGCCCGGCGACACAGCCGATGGTCTGCAGGGTCTTGCCGAGTCCCATCTCGTCGGCCAGCACCGCGCCGCCGTGCGTCTCGATGGTCTCGCGCAGCCAGCTCACCCCGCGCACCTGATACGGGCGCAGCTTGGCGGTGAGCGCCGTACGCATCTCGGCCCCCACCGCAGTGGTGCGACGGAAGACGCCGCTCGCGTGTTCCGCCGTCGTGACGGCGACACCCGTGGCGTCGGGGATCGCGTGCGCGGCGATCGGCAGAGCCGACTCGCCGCCCGCGATCCACGACCGCCAGACGTCCACCGACCGGCCGGGCGAGTCGAGGGGCACGGTCACGAGCCGGTCCGGCTCGATCAGCACGCAGTCGACGTCGGACACTTTGAGCCTGCCGAGGTCCGGCGTCGGCACGACCAGGGGGACGGTCTGGACGTCACCGACCGGCGGGGCCGCCCCCACGGCGCCGTCGGACCAGGTCCACAGGGCGAACATGTGCCGGTCGGGCAGGTACGTGGCCTGACTGTCCGATCGCGCCTCGGGGAGTTGCTGCCTGGTTCCCATGGCGTCAGCGGGTGCCCACGCCGGCGCCCTCGCGGGCGGTCAGGTCCTCGGCCCCGGCCCGGGGGGCCGTCTCGTCCGCGGTCGGGCCGCCGTCCCCCGCGGGCTTGCGGACCGCGCACAGGGCGAGCAGCAGCACGGCCGCGCCGAAGAGCGCGACGAACATGATCCAGACCGCGCCGACATGCATGGCATGGACGAACGCGTCGTCGGCGGCGTGCCCGAGCGCGGGCAGGTGGGACGTGGTGGCGACGTGCCGCGCCTGTTCGGCGGAGACCCGCGCCTGCTCCCGTACCGGTCCTGGGACACCGTCCAGCGACGGCTCGATCGCGCGTCGGTACGCGATCGACATGATCGTGCCGCCGACGGCGATACCGATCACGCTGCCGGTCTGGCGCACGGTGTTGGTGACGGCCGACCCGGCACCGGCCCGCTCCAGCGGCAGCGTGCTGATCAGCGCCGCGGTCACCGGGCCGAGCACCATGCCGATGGACAGGCCCTGGACCAGCAGCACGACCTCGATCCAGACGAGGGGCGTGGCCGGTCCGAAGAGCCCGTACGCGCCCATGGTCAGCGCCGCGACGATCAGCGCCGGCACGGCGACGAGCCGCAGCGACCAGCGGTGCACCAGGCGGGCGCCGACGGGCGCGCCGAAGATCGCGCCGAGCGCGGTCGGGAGGCCGGCCAGGCCTGCCTCGATCGGCGAGTAGCCGCGCGCGCCCTGCAGGTAGAACGCGTTGTAGAAGGTGACCGCGGACACGGCGAACAGGAGCAGGCCGAGCGCCGCGTTGCCGCCGCCGAACGCACGCTGGGCGAGCAGCCGGGGATCAAAACTCGGCGCCCTGCTGCGCAGTTCGACGCGGACGAACACGGCCAGCAGGAGCAGTCCGACGACGATCGGCGCCCAGACGTCCGTACGGCCCCAGGCCGCCACCTGACCCGCGCGGATCAGTCCGTAGGCGAGCGCCGCGAGACCGGTGACGGACAGCAGCATCCCGGCCGGGTCCAGCGGCCGCGCGACGGGGCTGCGGAAGTTCGGGACCAGTAGGGCGATGCCGATCAGCGCGACGACCACGACCGGGACATTGACCAGGAAGACCGAGCCCCACCAGAAGTGGTCGAGCAGCACACCGGCGAGCACCGGGCCTACGGCCATGCCGACACCGGCGGAGGTCGAGGAGATGGCGATCGCGGTCGACCGCGCCGGGCCGGTGAACGTCCATATGAGGATGGCCAGGTTGGCCGGCATGATCAGTGCGCTGCCGACGCCCATCGCCGCCCGCGCGGCGATGAGCTGCCCCGCGTCCCCCGCGTACGCCGCCCACACCGAGGACGCGGCGAAGACCACCAGGCCCGTCGCGAGCACGGCCCGGTGGCCGAAGCGGTCGCCCAGCGCACCCGCGGTGAACATCAAGGTGGCGAAGGCCAGCGTGTACGAGCCGGTGGCCCACTGCAGCTCGGCCGGGCTGGCGTTCAACCCACGGACCGGGTCCGCGAGGGTCTCCAGCGTGGTGCTCAGGACGGTGTTGTCCAGCCAGATCAGCAGTGAACACACCATGAGAACGGCAAGAATCAGCTGCTGCCTGGACTTCGGCAACGTGGATGTGGTCATGAATTCCTTCGGGTGCGGTCTGGAAAAGCCGACGAGCGGACCGTAGGCAACAATCGCGCTTGTGTCAATTCTCGGGCGGCCGTTAACGGTCGGCGATTTTCTGCCTCCCCCGAGGACATACCGCCAGGCACTCTGTCAATTCTTGAAGATGTGAGCGGGCCGCGGCTCAGTGTGCTCTCGTGGGCATGCCGCCAAGCACCTTGTCAAACTCTGGTCCTGTTGTTTGACTTCGCGTGAATTCCGTGCCCCACCCCGTGCGGGCGGTGCTTTCGGCCTGCCGGTTCAGCAAGCCGAACGTTCTTCCCCCCGAATTTTTGTAATAGGAGAATTGAATTCTTCCGGATATGCATGGAGAGGAGCGCAGGCCCCATCGGGACCCGGCCATGCCGAGCCTGTCGGCGACGAGATGACCGCACGCACCCTCGATCACGCCGGTGGCGTTGGGTCAGCCCACCCCGAGCGCCTGGTCGTAGTTGCAGGTAGGGGGCTTGCGGCTTGGATCCGCTGGACGGGTCCAGAGCCAGGGAACGCACATCGCATAGGTCCCTCGGGAGGGCCGTCCCCTCCGCACTCGCGGTTCCTCAGTGTCCGTAGGAGCGGGCCCGGCGGGCACCCGGTCACGGAAAGCGATGCTCGGTTGCTTAGAGTTGCCTGGTGGACTGGAGTCTGATCACCTGCGGCCTCACCGGACACGTGACGTACGCGCCATCCGAGCCGGAACTGCGCGATCGGCTGCGCTGCACCAGCGCGCGGGGCACGTCGTGGCGGTGCTTGCGCTGTGGCGACTTCGTGCCTGGCGAGCCGCAAGCCTCCGGACCCGCCGACGAGGCACCGACCGTCGGTCGCGGAAGGCAACTACGTGACGCGTTCGTGCTCCGCGTCTTCGCTGTCGAACGGCTGCTCCGGGTGGTCGTCTTCGGGCTCGCCGCGTACGGCGTGTGGCGATTCTCCGTGCACAGGACCTCGATTCGGCAGGTGTTCGAGCGAGATCTTCCGCTGCTACGGCCACTTTTCGGCCAAGCAGGTCTGGACTTCGGCCATTCCCGCATCCTGCGCTGGACACAGGAGGCCCTTGGGAGCCGTCCGGGCACGCTGCACTGGATCGCCGCGGCGCTCGCCGCATACGCGGTGATCGAGCTGGTCGAAGCCGTCGGGCTCTGGTCACTCAAGCGCTGGGGAGAGTACTTCGCGTTCGTCGCCACCGCGGTGTTCCTGCCGCTGGAGATCTATGAGCTCACCGAACGGATCAGCGTCCTTCGGGTCGGCGCCCTGCTCATCAACCTGATCCTCGTCGCCTACCTGGTCTGGACAAAACACCTGTTCGGGGTCCGCGGTGGCCGAGCCGCTTACGAGGCAGAACGCCGTAGCGCCTCACTGATCGAGATCGAACGCGCCGCGACCTGACCGAGCCGGGCCGAGGTCTATGACTTCACGGCTTCCCGCGGAACCCGCAGGCCTACTGCCGGTAGACGCCGCTGACAGTTGCGGCCCAGTCGCTCGTCGCCTGCTGACCATCCCCTGGTTGGAGGCCGCCGCCGGAGGCGGCCATGCCGCGACCGTTTGATCCGGGTCCTCTGACGGAAACCCGGCGATATACCCGATGTGTCGGCGCTATCGTCTATCTTCGCGATTAGCCCGATCGTCAGTTCCAATGCGGAGACCCTCGACCACTTTGGCACACACAGCGGACCTGACGAGCGACATGGAGCCTGCCAAGGGCGAGGGAGATTCCCCCGAAGCCGAGCCGCTCCGCGCGGGAAGGGCAGCCCGCGCCATCGTCTCCGACGGCCGTGCGATTCACGACGCCATCGAGGCGGTCCTGGCCGCGCCGGAGGAATCCCGCGAGATCGCGCGACGGGCGTACGAAGTGGTGCGCGATCAGCTTGTCGCCGGCCAGCTGGACACGATGCCAGTGGACCGGCTCCGGGAACTCGTACGGGGCCGGCCGGTCACGTTCGTCCCCGTCAGCGACGCCGGCCTCGACACCGTCGGCGCGGTCCTCATGGCCGGTGCGAAAGCGCTCGGGCGAATCCCTGGAGTACGCCGGAGGACGGCCAAGCGGATCATGGCCGCCGCACGACAGATGCGGGAGTTCGTCGAGGAGAGCACCCGCGTCCGCATCGAGCCGGACGCCCGTACTCCCGAGCAGACCGCGCTCATCGCCGCCTTGCGCCGCTACGAGCGCACCAGATCCCCGATGAAGGGACCGGACCCGAGCTCGCTGGCAAGTGAGATCGGGCGTCACCTCGACCCGGCGGCACGCGGCGCGAGCCGCCGAAGAATGCTTTTCACATTCTCCGAGCGAAAGAAGCAGGAAGCTCGTGACGCTCTCGCCGAGCTGGACACCACCCTAGGTTCGAAGAAAGTCACCGCGGCGCGCAAACGCCTGTCCAGAGCCGAGTCTCTGCTGGAAAAGGCCAAGAAGACGCCAAGGGCCGCCCGGCTATGGAGCGATTACCTCGCCCGGCCGGTTGCGTACAACGGCCTGCTGATCGAGGTGGCCGGACTCGACCCGGTCAAGGAGGCCGGCCAGGGATTCCTCCCCGCCGATATCGCCGAGCAAGTCCGCGTGCTCCCCCTCGACCAGTCTCTCCTCAAGACGTCGCTGCGTGGCTACCAGGCGTTCGGCGCGAGGTTCGCGCTGTTTCAGGAGCGCGTGATCCTCGGCGACGAGATGGGACTCGGCAAGACGATGCAGTCGCTGGCCGCGATCTGCCACCTGGCGGCCGAGGGCGCGACGCACTTCCTGGTCGTCTGCCCGGCGAGCGTGGTCGTCAACTGGACTCGCGAGGTTGAGCGGCACACGCTGCTGGAGTCCCGCCGCGTACACGGACCGAGTGAGAAACGGGAGGCGGCCCAGCAGGAGTGGGTGGCCCGGGGCGGCGTGGCGATCACGACGTTCGAGGCGCTGCGCGCCATGCCGGAGGACCTGGACGTCTCGGTGGCGATGATGGTCGTCGACGAGGCGCACTACGTGAAGAACCCGAACGCGCTTCGTACGCAGGCGGTCAGTGAGTGGGCGGCGCTGAGCAGACGGGTGCTGTTCCTGACGGGGACACCGATGGAGAACAAGGTGAGGGAATTCCGGGTGCTGGTCGGGCACCTGCGCCCGGAGGTCGCCGAGAACCTGGACATCGCGGACGGAGCGCTGGACGGCACCAGGTTCCGGGAGGTGGTGGCACCGGTCTACCTGCGACGTAACCAGGAGGACGTGCTCAGCGAACTTCCGCCCCGGCTGGAGACGCAGGAATGGGTCGCACTCGAGGGACCGACGCTCCGGGCGTACCGGCAGGCGGTTCTCGCGGGGAACTTCATGGCGATGCGCCGGGCGGCGTTCGATCCAGGGACGGTGAAGGGATCCCCGAAGCTTCGGCGGCTGGCGGAGATCGTCAGCGAGGCCGCAGACGGCGGGCGCAAGGTCGTCGTGTTCTCGTACTTCCGTGACGTGCTGGACACGGTGACACAGGTACTGGGCTCCGGGCGTGATGGCGTCCCGGGCGTCCATGTCTTCGGCCCACTGACCGGGGACATCCCGTCGACGGGCCGCCAGGAGATGGTGGACGAGTTCACCGCCGCCAAGGGGCCCGCGGTACTGGTCTCCCAGATCCAGGCGGGCGGCGTGGGCCTGAACATCCAGGCCGCGTCAGTGATCATCATCGCCGAGCCGCAGCTGACGCCCTCGATCGAGGAGCAGGCGATCGCCCGCGCGCACCGGATGGGCCAGGTACGCCGCGTGGACGTACACCGGCTGCTGTGCAGCGACAGCGTCGACCAGCGAGTCCTCGAGTTGCTGACGGACAAGCGTGAGGCGTTCGATGAGTACGCGCGCCGCAGCGATATGGCGAACGCGTCACCGGACGCGGTTGACACGGGCTCCGAGACCGAACTGCGACGCCGAATCGTGGCCGCGGAGCAAAAACGTCTCAAGGCGGCGTGACCCGCAGAGCAACCACCCGCCGCCCATCCTCGTAGACCAGCTGAAGCTCTGAGTCACTCTTCACGCGCGCCCGCGCCGAAGGCCGTTCGAGTCACGGTCTGAGAGCACGCGGGGTGGATCGACCAAGTCGCCGTTCGCGCTCGCCCACTCGGTCAGCGTGTGGATCGGATCGATCAGCGTCGCTCCGAGCGGGGTGAGCTCGTACTCGACACGGGGCGGCACCTCGGCGTAGACGTGGCGGCGGATGAGTCCGTGCGCCTCCAGCCGCCGGAGCGTCTGGGTGAGCATCTTGCGGGAGATACCGCCGATTGGCTGCGGAGGTTTCGTCCGACACCGCTTGTTGGCGAGTTCTGACACCGCCGGGCACGTGTCGGTGCCGCGGATGTTGGTTTGCGTCGACACCGCTTCCGCGCCCGACGGGTGTCAGGTTGTCCGCTGCTTTGTGGCTTGGGCCAGACGGTAGGAGTCGGTGCCGGTCTCGAGGATGGTGCCGCCGAAGGTGAGTCGGTCGACGATGGCTGCGCATAGCCGGGGGTCGGTGAAGGTCTTGGTCCAGCCGCCGAAGGACTCATTGGACGCGATCGCGACCGAGGCCTTCTCCTCACGCTCGGTGAGGACCTGGAAGAGGAGTTCCGCGCCGCGGCGGTCGAGTTGCATGTAGCCGAGTTCGTCGATGCACAGCAGGTCGACGCGGCCGTAGCGGGCGATGGTCTTCGCCAGCGTCATCTCGTCGGCGGCCTCGACGAGCTCGTTGGCAAGCTGGGTCGCCAGGGTGTACTTGACCCGGTAGCCGGCCATGGCGGCCTCGGTGCCGAGTGCGATCAGCAGATGGGACTTGCCGGTGCCGGAGTCCCCGATCAGACACAGCGGCTGTCCCTTCTGGACCCATTCGCACTTGGCGAGGGTGTGGATCACGGCGGGATCGATGTTGGGGTTGGCGTCGAAGTCGAAGGCCCGCAGGGACTTCTCGCGGGGGAACTTGGCGGCCTTGATCCGGCGTTCGGACCGGCGTCGGGCGCGATCGTCGCACTCGGCAAGCAATAGTTCGGCGAGGAACCCGCGGTAAGACATCTGCTCACGCCCTGCCCGGTCGGCGTAGTCGGTGAAGGAGCTGCGGATGGTGGGCATTCGCAGCATCCGGCACGCTTGGTCGATCGCGGCGTCGGCTGCTTCTTCGGTCATTCCACGGCGCTTGGTGGTCACGGTGCGGCTCCTTCGTTCGGGGTGTCACGTCGGCTGGCCAACAGCTGGTCGTACTTCTCCACGCTCGGCAGCGGCCGAGTGTCGGCCGGATGTGGGCGCGGAGCCGGCGCTCGGTCAGCGATCGCACGGCAGGGATCTCGCCTTCTCCGCGTGCCCTGTCGCCGCTCATCAGGGACTGGTGGTCCGCTGTCGTGTCGTCGGCTCCGCCATCTGCTGTGTCGTTGTACTTGCGCGCTTCCAACGCGACAGCGTCCGCGGTGAGCGCGCCTGCACGCAGCGCCGTCGCGAGTCCGGCGACGACGTGGTCGTGTGGAAGGTGCCGGTGCAGCATCAGGACCTCAATGAGGGCACGGGTGCCGTCGGCGTCACCGTGGGCCTTGCAGGCCGCGGCCCACCAGGCGTCGTGAACGGGCGTGAACCGCCCGGATGCCCTGGCCTGCTCCAGCGCTTTCGCGCCGGGTAGCGCGCCCGGTTTGCGGAGGAGGACCTCGAGATAGTGGTCCAGGTCGACCCGGGTCGAGCCCTTGGTCATGAGCCGTTCGTGGCGGGCGATCTCGGTCCTGCCGTCGAACACGACCAGGTCGCTGGCGTTCAGGAGCACCCGGGCTTGACGGCCGACCATGCGCGCGGGCACGGAGTACTTGTTCATCCGGACCGTGACCTGGGCGTACCGGTCCACGCGCGGGGTGAACCAGCGGCCGGTCTCGAACGGCTCGGTCGGAAGGGGCGCGAGGAGTGGCTGCTCGGTGGCGAAGTGTTCCCCGACCGTGCGGGCGCGGGACCCGATCCGCCGGGCGTCGTCGGCTTCGTCCTAGGCGTCGACCATAGCGTTGAGCTCGGCGAGGGAGTCGACTTCTGGGATGGGGACGAGGTGGTTGCGTCGGAACCAGCCGATCTGCCCCTCGACGCCGCCTTTCTCGTGCGCACCTTGGATTCCGGGCTGGCAATAGAAGGCTTCGATGCCGTAGTGGGAACGGACGGCGGTCCACCTGTCGGCCTCGACCCGCTGGCGGGAGAACCCGATCACGCTCGCGACGGCGGCCTTGAGGTTGTCGTAGCGGATCTTCCCGGTCGGCACCCCGCCGAGCACGTTGAAGGCGTGGACGTGACCCTCGAAGAAGGCTTCCTGCCCAGCCGAGGCACTGACCCTGTGCACGGCCTTGCCCGAGTAGGAGAGCCGAAGGCTGAACAGCGCGCAGGTTACGAGCTCGCCGCGCAGGCGGATGGCGACGTCGCCGAAGTCAACCTCGGCCTCGCGGCCCGGGAGGTGCTCTTGCGGGATGAACGCGTTGGCAGGTTCCCGTCCGACCTCGTCGCGAATCTCACGGCGTCGGGTGGCGACGTACTCGCGGACCATCCAGTACGACACCACCCCGGCCCCGTCATGTTCGTCAAGCAGTCGATCGAAGATCCGCTTCGCCGTGTGTCGCTGCTTCCGCGGCGCGTCGAGGTCCGAGCGCAGCCAGTCGTCGATCACCACTCGGTACGCGTCAAGCCGTGAGCCGCGTTTGGGCGGTTGCTTTCTCTCCTTCGGCCATGCAGATTCCAGCGCCGCTGTCACGGTTCGGAAGCCGACGCCGTGCTTGCGCTGCAGCGCGCGGTTGGACATCCCAGATCGGGCATCCCGTCGGATCGCCGCGTACAGGTCGACCCGGGAACGCGCTGCGTCATCGGTGACACTCCTGACGTGAGCACGCCATGGGCACGACTTTCGGCACCGGGCCACCGCCCGGGAACGGTGACCGCATGCGACCACAGCCCGGAATCACTGGCCCTACCGAGGTGCCTGGTCATGTGCTGCGCAGGGCTTCGGTGGGCGGTACTGAGTCGGCCCGGAGTGCGGGGTACGACCGACGACGGAGCCGATGAGCAGCGAGTAGGCCAGGTCGAGTCCCGCTGAAGCCCAGGTCAGTACGACGGCCCGGCCTTGCGTGGTGACGAGCACGCCCAGGATCAGGCCTGTGATGCCGCCGACGACATCAACCTCGACACCACCTGTCCGCCCCGTGTCCCTGGCGCGACGAAGATCTGCTTGCGCGGTGCCTAATCGGTCTTCCTGCAGCACCTCGCGGGACCCTCAGCGTTCGCTGCTGAAGAACCGTAGCAACAGCGGGCCGACGGTCTGTGGGTCGACGACGTGATCCGGCCCCTCGAGGGTCTCCCGTTGAGCGTGGGGTAGTAGGTCTGCGAGCTCGTCGGCCGCGCGGTCGAAGAAGTCCGAGGACAGGCCTGCCATGTAGGGGACCGTGATCGGTCCTCCGGTGGTGACCAGGACCGGTTGGGTGACCGTTGCCAGTCGATCGGCCGGCAATTGGTAGCGGTTGAGGAAGACGCTGTCGTGGACCAGCGTGGGCGCGAGGGCGACCGAATCCGCCCAATGCGCCGTCTGCTTGCCTGCCGCTTTCCTGGCCGCGATGTTGTCGTCGGAGGCGCCGGTCACGCGCATGAACAGTTCGAGAACCTCCTCGTCTCGCCCGGCGTCGAAGGCGCGTCGGGTGTCCGCGATGTACTCCTCGAATCGCGGGCGTATGTCGTCCCCGACCACGTAGGGCACCTCCCACACGGCGATCGTGTCGATGGCTGACCCGGCCGCGGCGGCTTCCAGCGCCAGCGCGCCACCAGAGGACGCCCCGAACAGGTGTGCCGAGCCGCCCGCCTCCGCGATCAACGCATCCAGGTCCTCGATCTCCCTTTCCACGGCGTAAGGCTCGGTGAAGCCGCTCGCGCCGCGTCCCCGACGGGCATAGTTGTAAACCGTGAAGTGCTCGGCGAGAGCCGGCGCCAAGGGAGCGTTCTCCACCCCCTCGTCGAGTGCTCCGCCCACCAGAATGACGGCCGGACCGCTTCCTTCCCTGTCGTAGGCGATGGTGGTGCCATCGTTTGATGTCACGCGAAAGGCCATCTCGTTCATCTCACATCTCCGTTCGAGAGGTTTGTCTCAGCGCCTGAGCAACGTGCCGACGACGGCCTCGGTGCGCGACCACCGCGCCCTTGCGATCACGCCCGCCACGACGAGACAGGCGAGCGGCAGCCAAGGGCTCTGCTCGAGCACGAACTGATCGGTGATGACAGCACCGGTCAGCAATGCCGCCAACCCAAGACTGGCCAGGCCCGCCAGAGCCGGGATCAGAAGTCCAACCCCTCCCGCGACCTCCAGCGCTCCGACCAGGTACCGGAGCCACTGGCCAGCCCCGATGTCGGCGAACATGTCCACCATGACCGGGTCGCCGGCGAGCTTCGAGATTCCGCCGCCGGCGATTATCGCCGCCAGCACGACTTGCAGAATCCAGACCCCGATGCTGCTCGCCCGCCCGGGCGTCTGCGCAACGGTTTCCGAGTTGTTCTTGGGAATGGTGCTCATTCGGCTCTCCTTGTCGTGTCCGGGCCTGGTACCGGTGATGGCGTTGGCCGAGTGGGCCGGGTTGTCGGAGTTGATTTCGACCAAGTGCTCGCGGTAGCGGCATCTACTTCTTGTTGCGGTAGAGGACCATGGTGATGGGACCGAAGACCGCGACCAGAAGTACGGACGAGACGAGCACCCAGCCGATTTCCCCGGCGGGCACCGAGCCGTCCATCAGGCCGCGTACCACGGTCGCCAGGTGGGTGATCGGGTTGACCTCGACGACCGCCTGCATCCACCCGGGCATCGTCTTCGGGTCCACGAAGATGTTGCTCCCGAACGTCAGCGGGAACATCACCATCATGCTGACCCCCGCCACCGAGTTCGGCGTGCGCAGGATCAGGCTGAGCATCGTCCACAGCCACGACAGGCAGAACGAGAACACCAGCAGCAGCACCACCGAGAGCACCACGCCGACGGCGCCACCCTCCGGCCGGAACCCTAGGACCAGTCCGAGCGTGATCACGATCGCCGACCCGATCGAGTAGCGCATCACATCGCCGAGCAGGGCGCCGACCAGCGGCGACGGTCGCCACACCGGGAGCGCCCTGAACCTGTCGAACACCCCCTTCTGGATGTCGGTGTTCAGCGTTATGCCGGTGTTCATGGTGATCATGACGTTCGCCTGCACCAGGATGCCGGGCAGCAGGAACTGTAGGTACTCCTGTGTCGACCCGGCGAGCGCGCCGCCGAACAGGTAGGTGAACATAAGTGTGAACATGATCGGGAACATGGTCACGTCGACGAGCTGCTCGGGCACGTGTTTGATCTTCAGCAGCGCCCGCCAGCCGAATGTCAACGAGGTGCGCACCGGGCCGGGGCGAGACGGCCGCTCGCCGGCCAACAGCACACTGCGCAGCGCGTCCTCGGTGACCGGCGCCGACGCCTGCTCCGCGGTCGTGGCATTCATGCGGCATCCTCCTCGGGTGTCTCTTCGGCGGGATGTCCGGTCAGGGTGAGGAACACCTCGTCTAGGCTCGGCTGACCGAGCGCGAACTCGGTGACGTCGATGCCGCTGCGGGACAGCTCGGCCAGGGCGCGGGCGACCCGCTCGGGGTCGGAGATCCGCGCGGACAGCGCGGCCGGGTCGGCGGACGGCTCGGCCGGCACCTCGAGGACGCCGGCGAGGATCCGTTCGGCCTCGGCCCGCTGCTCGGGCGCACGTAGCCGTACGTGCAGCGAGCCGGCGCCGACCGACGCCTTGAGCTCGCCGCTCGAGCCCTCGGCGATGACCTTCCCGTGGTCGATCACCGCTATCCGGTCGGCGAGCTGGTCGGCCTCGTCGAGGTACTGCGTGGTCAGCAACACGGTGGTGCCTTCGGCGACCATGCCGCGGACGATCTCCCAGACCTGGTTCCTGCTCCGGGGGTCGAGGCCGGTCGTGGGCTCGTCGAGGAAGATCAGTTCGGGGGTGACGACCAGGATCGCCGCGATGTCGATGCGCCGGCGCATCCCGCCGGAGTACTTCTTCACCTGCCGGTCGGCCGCCTCGGCAAGACCGAACGCGTCGAGCAGGTCGGTCGCCCGCTCCCTGCCTCGGCGGCGTGAGTAGCCGAGCAGCCTGGCGAGCAGCAACAGGTTCTCCACCCCGGTGAGGTCCTCGTCGACCGACGCGAACTGCCCGGCGAGGCCCACCCTGCTCCGCACCGCCTGGGCGTCACGCACGACGTCGTAGCCGAGCACTTGCGCCTCTCCGGCGTCGGGGTGCAGGAGCGTGGCCAGCATGCGGATCGTGGTGGTCTTGCCCGCCCCGTTCGGACCGAGCACGCCGTACACGCCCCCGGCGCTCACGGCCAGGTCGACACCGGCGACCGCGTGGGTCGTACCGAAGCTCTTCTTCAACCCTCTCGTCTCGATCGCGAGCGTTCCCATGGGTTCGATTCCTTCTCTCGGTGTTGCGAACGGATTGGTTGAGCGCTAGTCAAGTTTGAGTACTTGGCCAGAGTGCACGAGGAGGAACGTCTAGTCAAGTTTGATTAGAAGCGCATCTTGAGGGGATCGGGGACCGTTCGCCACGAACCCGGATCATCGGCCATGGTGTAGGCGCCCTCAGACAGTCGTTTGCTCAGGCTCTTCGCCCACTCCAGTTCGGTGCGTGCGTGTCCCGCCCACAGTTCGGCCTGATCGCGGACGTGCTCGGGGGTGTCCCGATTGGGGTGCTCCCGCCACTTGGCCTGCTCTACGAGCTCCGCTTCCAGGCGCGCGACCCGCTCGTTAACGTGCGCGATGGCATCTGTCCTGGTCAGCATGGGCAACATGGCGATGGACGCGTTGAGCATGTCCGGGTCGTGGGTGCGCCGCAGACCGTCGCGGACCAGTTCGACTATCTCGTCACGTCCCCGAGCTGTCGCGCGGTACAGAACGCGCTCCGGCCCGGAGTTGCCCGGCTCGGCGTGTTCGGTGAGGAGGCCATCAGCCGCCGCCTTCTTCAGTGCGTGATAAATCGAGCCGGGCTTGATCTTGGCCCAATTCTCCGCACGCCAGCTCTGCAGCAGTTCGGACCGCACCTGGTAGCCATGCGCGCCGCCGGAAAGGTGCACGATACCGAGTACCAGGAGCTTCGTCGCCGACATGCGCCCACCTCCGCTCAATCTGCTCGGACTTGCTCCGCTTGCGCGCCCGCCAGGGTGGTGTCAACTCCCACCAACACTAGGGTGCCCTCCTGGTCCGGGTGGTGTCAGCACTGACCTACAAACGGTGCCGGTGGAGACCTCCAAAGCCAGCCGATCAGCTCAAAGAAAGGGGCCACCGGGACCGAAGCCGCACATGGCGCCACAGGTACCTGCTGGTTCCTGTCGGAAACCTAGCCTGGTTCTCTCCCCCTCCCAAGCCAGGAGAGCCATGCGAGTCATCACCCAGCGGTCAGATCGAAGTGGAAATGCGCGGACCACTCCGGACCCTGCCGTGCGAACAAAAGGGCTGACCTCGGACTGCGAACAGGAGGCAGGACGATGAGCGACATAGACGACCAGATCATCGAGGAGTTCCGAAGGAACGCGGGGAAGGTCGGCGGCCAACTGGCCGGTATCCCGGTGATGCTGCTTCACCACCGAGGACGCAAGACCGGCATCGAGCGGGTCACCCCGATGGTGTACTTGCCATCGGCCGACGAGAACGTCATGTTCGTGATGGCCTCGAATTGGGGCTCGCCCGAGAACGCGGGATGGTACTACAACATCACCTCCGCCGGTGAGGCCCGGGTCGAGAGCGGTACCGAGACCTATCCGGTGACGGTCCGCGAGCTGAAGGACGAGGAGCGCGCCCGAATCTGGGCCACCGTGGTGCGGCGCTACCCCGTCTTCGGCGACTACGAGAAGAAGACCGCCGGCATCCGCACGATCCCGGTAGTGGAGCTGACCCGCGCCTGAAGGTCCCGTACGCGTGATCGACCACCACGCCGACGGGCGGTGTTTGCTGGTACATCCGTCGGTCACGGCGGTGAACGCACGGCCTCATTCGGCGTCGTGGACGAGGAGCGCGATCTGGACGCGATTGTCCAGGTCGAGCTTGGTCAACAGGCGTGAGACGTAGGACTTGACGGTGGCGACGCTGACCACCAGCCGCTCGGCGATCTGCGCGTTGGACAGTCCCAGTGCGACGGCTTCGGCCATCTGGCGCTCGGTGTCGGTGAGTTGGTCGAGTCGGCGCAGGGCCGCGGCGCGTCGCTCGTGTCTGTCGTCGGTGACATGGTCGACGAGCGTACGCAAGATTCTCCGGGAGAAGGCCGGCTCGCCCGCGGCCACGCTCCTGATCGCTTCTACGATCCGATCCGGAGAGGTGGTCTTCAGCAGGAAGCCGGTGGCGCCTTCGCGCAAGGCGCTCAGGACGAGTTCGTCCTGGTCGAAGGTTGTCAGAACGATGACTTCGGGCGGGTCGTCCCCGGCGCGGACCTGCCGGGTCGCGGTCAGCCCGTCGGTGCGCGGCATGCGGATGTCCATGAGGATCACGTCCGCTTCGGTCTCCCGCGCCTGCTCCAGTACGAAGGTCCCGTCCGCCGCCTCCCCGACGACCTCGATGCCCTCCACGCCTGTGAGCATGGTCCGCAGTCCGGCGCGGACCAGCCACTCGTCGTCGACGAGCAGTACCCGCACGGGCGTTGCGTCCTCGGTTCGAGCGGCCGTTTCCGTGGTGCGCACCGTGTCCGTCACGCTTCCCAGGGTAGCCATGCCCGCAGGAGATACTCTCCGCCGTCCGACGCGTCGGCGGTGGGTCCGTGGTCCAAGGTTCCGCCTGCCAGCAGGGCCCGTTCAGCGAGGCCGAGGAGCCCGACGCCGGAACCGGGCGGGACGACCGCGGCCTCCTGTCGCTTCGGTGACAGCGGCTGGCGTACCTCGACGGCGAGGCCGTCACCCGCCGTTCCCCGTACGGTCACGGTGACGGGAGCGCCCGGCGCGTGTTTGGTGGCGTTGGTGAGTCCCTCCTGAATGATCCGGTAGGCGGTACGAGCAGTCATCGTCGGCACTGTCACCAGATCGCCCGCGTCCGTAATCAGCGTGATCTCCGCGCCCGTCCTGCGGAACTCCTCCGCCAGCTCCGGCAGGCCGGCGAGGGCCGCCCGGTCCGTCCGCGTATCGTCGCCGGACTCTTCCCGCAGCAGGCCGATGATCTCGCGGAGGTCATCCGACATCTGGTGCGTGCCACTGCGGATGACTCCGGCAGCACGGGCGATCTCCTCCGGCGAGGCGTCCGGTCTGAACTCCAGCGCGCCCGCGTGCAGGCTGATCAGCGAGATACGGTGGGCGAGCACGTCGTGCATCTCGCGCGCCAGCCGGGTCCGCTCCAGCCGCCGCGCCTCCTTGATCTGCGCCTGCCGGTCGGCCTCGATGCGCCGGGCGCGTTCGGCGAGGGAGACCAGCAACTGCCGCCGGGCTCGCACCAGCCGGCCCCAGCCGAGGGCGGCCGCGGTACCCAGCATGGCGATCACGACACTCGCTGTGTACGGCACGTGGGGTGCTGGCGTGACCCACGAGCTGACCAGGCCGGTGGCCACACCGAGGGCGGCGATCCAGGCGGCGTCCCGCATCCGCAGGTGGACCGCCACGGAGAACAGGCCGATGAACGCCGCTCCGCCCGCGGCCGGTGATACGGCGGAGATGGCGCCCGCGACGGCGGCCACCGTCAGCGGAAACCGCCGCCTCAACGGCAGGGCGAGACAGCAGCCGCCGCCGACGGCCAGCGTGACCGTCCAGAGCCCGCTGGGGCCCGCGGCGATACGGGGCCACGAGGTGAGACCGCCCACCAGCAGAGAGATGGCAACGGCACCGGTATCGACGGCGATGTCGCGTACGGAGCGCCGCGAGCCCGTGACGGATTCGGGTGCGGGGTCGGTTTCCGCGCGCAGCGCACCGGGCAGCAGCGGCCACGGAGCGAATGCGGTCATGGCCTCGTTCGACACCACCCGCAGCCACTGCCGCCAGCGGCGGATCAATTGGCGGAATGCAGCCATGCGTTCAGGAGCTTTGCCCACTTACGGTTGCTGGTGGTCTCCAGGAACGTCTTATGGTCGATCATGAGATAGATCTCGCCGACGATTGCGGTGTCGAGGATGAGAGGCTTGCCCGCGTTGAGAAGGCCGCCCAGGAAACGCCCGTAGAGTTCCGTGAATTCGTTCGCGATGGACGCGATGTCCGCGGGTCGCAGGACAAGGTCTCCCTCATCGCCCCAGCCTTCGAGCACGAGGTGCTCAGAGCGCAGCGTGACCTTGCCGCGCCTCGGGAAGAGCGTCTTCTGGTCCACGCCGGCCGCGATCCGATCGCCGCGCTTCTTGCGGGCCAGCTCCTCGGTCGTGGAGCCGATGTAGGAGGCCTGAGCGAGTGGTTCCGTCGCAGGTCGGGTCTGGTTCATGTCTCCACCTTGTCGGAGCGTTGGCGGTACGCCATCGGGCGATGGTTTCCACCTGTCGTCGACTTTCGTCTATGTCCTCGGGTCGAGGTGACCGTACGGGCGGTGCGAGGTGCGCGCACGTCAGTGGCGGCCGAGGTGGTTCCACAGCGCGCAGTTGTGCTCGCTGCTCGCGTCGACCGGTTTGATCCCTCCGCTTCCCGGAGCGAGCGACAGGACGGGGGACCCGTTCTCCTGCGTCGCGGAAGGCCACGCCGGCAGCCCGGGGTGGTTGGGATTGCCGTGGTACATGAATCCCGTCCAATATTCGATCATTTCCCGGGACAGAACGTTCTGGTCCGGTTGCAGTTTTGTAGGCATGTCGAACAGGTAGTTCAGGTCGGAGGCGTGATACGCACCCAAGGGCAGCGACGGCATCCGTTCTCCGAGCCCCGGCCATTTCGGCGCTTTCCGATCGGCGAACTCAAAGCCGTAGACGGGCATCCGCGATGCGACCCCTGCCCGCATGGCCGCCGCCGGACAGCTGAAGCCCCAATCCGTCTGCACGGCCGTGAACTGATCGGTCCCCTCCTGCTTCGTACGGACGGGATACCGCCTGGTGATCTTCGGGATATCGTCCGGCGCGGCGAACAGCCCCTTGAGGACGGCCGGCCACGAGTCGTGGGTCACCCCGCCGATGAGCGGGAGTAGTCCGGATGCCGCGAGCGTACCGTCGTCCCGAGTCGATCCCACGAGCACCGGCATCCTGCGGATCCGGCCGGTCCGAACGGCCTTGTCAGGACGGGTCGGCAGGGTGGGCGTCTCGTAGGCCACGCGCCCGACCGCCGCGTGGCTCTTCGCCACGGCGTCCAGCAGGTCCGCGGCGGACTTCGAGCGCATGCAGGCGAGGCTGGAGCATCGCAGCTCCCGCTCGATCTTCTTGCCTTCCTTCTCGACCTCGGCCACCGGCGCCAGCAGGCCGTTGCCCGTATTGGTACAGGGCCCGCTGTGGATGACGGCCTTGTCGAAGAGTTCGTCCGCCCCTGGGGACATCATGTTGATGCACGTGCTGATGCCACCCGCCGACTGCCCGGCCAGTGTGACGTTCTCCGGATCACCGCCGAAAGCCGCGATGTTACGCCGGACCCAGCGCAGAGCCGCCTGCTGATCGAGGATTCCGAAGCTTCCCGAATTCTTCAGTCCTGGCAGTCCGAGGAAACCGAAGACGCCGACACGGTAGTTGGCGGTGACCGCCACCACATCTCCCTGGCGGACCAGCCGATCGGCCTTGTACTTGCTCGCCTCCCCCGCGGTGAATCCCCCACCGTAGAGAAACACGATCACGGGCTTCTTCCGGGTGCGATCGCTACGGGGTGCCGTCACGTTGAGGTAGAGGCAATTTTCCTCGACGACTCTCCGCGGCTGCTCAGTGGGCTCCTGCGGGCAGGCGCTGCCCGGGTCGGTGGCGTTGCGCACCCCGGACCAGGAAACCGGTGGCCTCGGCGGTTCCCAACGGTCCTTTCCTGTTGGGGGGCCGGCGAAGGGGATGCCCTGAAAGTGCCTGACTCCCCTCGACTCGGATCCACGCACCTTGCCGGACTGTGTCCCGGCGACCAGCCCCGCACGCGCGGAATCGTCCTCCGTCGGTGAACAGGCCACTGCTGCAAAGGTGACGACGGTGAACGTGCACGTCGCCACCGGTCTGGAGAAACCCATACGGTGAGCTTCCTCAAAGGGCCTGCGGCGTGGCAGCGGCCGATGGTTCCCGTTCGCCGTCGACTTTCGTCGATGGACGCCGGTGCCGGACGATCCCTGAAGAGCGGAGGACAAGGCACCGCGCCAGTCGTAGGAGCGGACGGGGAACGAAGGCAGTGAGAGTACGGCGGTTCACGTCCATATCGGCAGCGTGACTCACCGAGCGTGGAAGTCCGGCGCTGGGCTCACATCCGCGCGGTCCGCATGGATACGGCGCCGCCGTCTCGCCGCAGTGCCGGGTCTGCCGGGCGAGCCGTCACTGATGCGGAACGGCGATGCCGGCTGCACGTAGGTTCGCCTCGACCAGCGTGTTCAAGCGGGCGATGGACGGTGCCTGGTCTTCCCCGTGGTGGTTGACCATTCCGTACCGGGAGGCGGCGTCGGACTGGTTCTGAAACCCGGTCGGCACTGCCAGCAGCGCGCGGTTGGTCAGCAGCTTGTCGGCCAGCATGGACGCCAGCTCCTCGATCCGCGGGTCGTCCGGATCCCAGAACCTCGCATCCCAACCGCGCCTGGTCAGCTCGACGGACTCGGGATCGTCAAGCAAATGTTCGAGCTGGGTCAGGAAGCTGTCGAAGATCTCCGGGACCAGCCCCCGGGCCAGCACCAGAGCCTCCCGTTGAACGGCCACGTAGTCGGGACTGAAATCGAGTTCGGCGAGTCGGTCCAAGACCGCGCAGGCCCGGTCGGGCAGCAGAGCCCGGTCGCCATGGTCGAGACGGTGCAGCCTGTCGCGGCGCGCGATCAGGTCCTCGATCCGTTCGGTGAGCTGGTGATGGATATCGTCCAGGGTGGCGGCGAACGTCTTGGGATCGGCGTCGAGCAGGTCACCGATCTCAGCCAGCGGCACGCCGGCCGCAGCCAGGGTCCGGACCTGGACCAGCCGGAACAGCTCGCCCGATCGGTAACGGCGGTAGCCGGAACCGTCGCGTTCCGGCTCGGCGACCAGGCCGATCCGGTGATAATGCCGCACGGTCTTGATCGTGACACCAACGAACGCCGCCGCCTGACCGATTGTGAGCCCGTCTGCCATCGGCTCAGCGCACCTCCAGATCGCGGGCGGCTGCGGGTTCGCGAACCGCGTCGGCGACGGTCGGGAAGTCCGGACGATCGCAGGGGTGAGGATAGCGCGCACCAGTTCCAGCCCATCCCCCTGCCGCCGAGGGGGACCGCGATCGGTTCTGGTCGCCCCTTGATCGCGATAGCGGTTGACCTTGACCTTGGGTCAAGGATGCAGCCTCTTCACATGGCCGCTCGAAGGGCCAGGCAGCCACCAGGGCCGCCGTGAGAACTAACACTGTGAACAGGAGATTCGTCATGAGAACAAGCGACAGCGGCTTCTCCGACGCAGGGCTGCGTCGACTGCGCGACGTGCTGGCGCGGCATGTCGAGTCCAAGAAGATTCCCGGCCTTGTCGCCCTGGTCAGCCGGGGCGGCCAGACGCACGTCGAGGCGATCGGGACGATGCGTCACGACGGTGGCGCGCCGATGCGCCGGGACACGATCTTCCGGATGGCGTCCACGTCCAAGCCGGTCACGATGGCGGCAGCGATGATCCTGCTCGACGAGTGCAGGCTGCGGCTGGACGACCCGGTGGATCCGTGGCTGCCCGAACTCGCCGACCGGCAGGTGTTGAAGCACCCCGACGGTCCGCTGGACGACACTGTGCCGGCACAGCGGCCGATCACCGTACGGGACCTGCTGACCTCCACGTTCGGGCTCGGAGTGGACTTCGAGTCGATGACTTCCCCGATCAGAGCCGCGACCTTCGAGCGTCTCGACTACAGCGTGGCATCCGGGCCGGCGCCCGAGCCGGACGAGTGGATGCGCCGCCTCGGCGAGCTGCCGTTGCAGTACCAGCCCGGAGTGCGGTGGCAGTACGACCTCAGTAATGAGGTAGTCGGCGTGCTTGTCTCCAGGGTCGCCGGTCAGTCGTTGGAGACGTTCCTGCGCGACCGCATCCTCGATCCGCTGGGGATGAAGGACACCGGTTTCCATGTGCCCGCCGACAAGATCGACCGGCTGCCGCCCCTGTACGGGCCTGACCCGCAGACCGGCGAGTTCGTCCTGTGGGACGAGGCGGCAGGGGGAAGGTCCAGCGTGCCTCCCGCGTTCCAGGGCGCCGGCGGCGGGCTGGTCTCCACCGCCGACGACTACCACGCCTACTTCCAGATGCTGCTGAACCACGGGATGTACGGGAGTGAACGGATCCTGTCCCGGGCCGCCGTCGAGCTGATGACCACCAACCGTCTCTCGCCGGAGCAACTAGCCGCCCGGGAAGCCATGTTCCGCAATGTCGTCCACATGTCGTCCGGCCAGGGGTCGAACGGCGGCTGGGGCTTCGGCATGTCGGTGCGCACCTATCGCAGCGACTACACGCCCATCGGCCAGTTCGGCTGGTTCGGCGGTACCGGCACCACCGCCTACGCAGACAGAACCAACCAGCTCACCGGAGTCCTGCTCACCCAGGTCGGACTCTCCACCCCGGACTCGCCGCGTGCCATGAACGACTTCTGGACCACGCTCTACCAGGCAATCGACTGACAACGAGCTCGACCGCTACTTCGTTCGGCTCCGTTGACCACCACAGCACCGACCCTGTTCACGTCGGGCGGCGCGTCCGGCGGCGAGGCTTGGGAGTGGAGTTCTTT
Organism: Actinoallomurus sp. CA-142502; assembly: GCF_050936355.1. Lineage (NCBI taxonomy): Bacteria > Bacillati > Actinomycetota > Actinomycetes > Streptosporangiales > Thermomonosporaceae > Actinoallomurus > Actinoallomurus sp. CA-142502. The sequence goes on along the minus strand of NZ_JBNJMY010000001.1, from coordinate 1,731,833 downwards.
CGCGGGGGCTTCTTACGGGTGGGTGGTTGCTGGGAGGTACGGCCCCGGGAGCTGTTGGGGGTGCGGCCGCGGACGATGCCGATCAATTCCTCCATGAGATCGGTCGTCTCGGCCTCGAGCCAGGCCAGGCCGATCTGGGACTGAGGGGCGTCGGTCACGGTGCGGTACGTAAGGTCTTTGCGGTGGTGGAGACGGGCCAGAGACTGAGGGAGCAGTAGTACGCCAGCCCCCGACGCCACCAGCTCGATCGCGTCCGCCGTGCTCTCGGGGCGGGTGAAGGCGGGCTGCCCGGGCCGGTCGCTCCAGGCCAGGACCTCGTCGAACGGCTCGAACACCTGCTCGTCGGCGAGGTCCGAAAGCTCCACCTCCTCGACTGCGGCCACCGCGTGATCCTTCGGCACCACCACCACGGTCGTCTCCAGGTACAGCGGGATCACGTGGAGAGCTTCGCGGTCGACGGGCAGGCGCACGAACGCCGCGTCCACGCCGCCGTCCCGCAGCAGGAGGACAGCCTCGGCGGTGGGCATCTGGACGAGCCGAAGCGGCACCTCCCGTACCCGCTCGGCCCACACCCCGGCCCATTTCCCGGGGGTCACTCCCGGCGCGTAGGCCAGCCGAAACTCACTCTTGGTCACCTTCTCACCCTAACCGCGTCCAGACGGCCTCCTCCCGCTGGCTACCCTCTGTGTCATGAGCACGTCCAAGGCGAAGACCCCGCAGACCATGAAGCCCGCGACCGCGGCCAAGAAGCTGGGGATCCTGCTATCGGCAGCCCCCGCCGAATTCCAGGAGGGCGTCGTCTCCCGGGACGAGCTGAACGCACTCCAGGCCGACCCGCCCTCTTGGCTCGCCGACCTGCGCCGCGAGGGCCCCCACCCCCGCCAGGTCGTCGCCGCCAAGCTCCGCGTCTCCGCCTCGGGCCTGGCCCGCGCCGGCATCACAGGCCCTCTTACCACTGCCGAGATCGAGGCCTTGAAGGCCGAAAGACCCGACTGGCTAGAACGCGAGCAGACCATCCAAACCCGGGTCCGCCAAGAGGAACTCCGCCTTAAGCAGCAGCGTGCCAAGGCTTGACCCACCGGACGAGGTTGGTCTCTGCCGGGGTCGGTCCGGCGTTCGGCTCTGTCGCTCTGACGGTGGAAATAGAGGGTGACCTGTTGGAGCGATGGCGCCTCCGTCGAGTCGGCGGAGGTGCAGCGTAGGGTTGGCCGATGCCGGTTCGCCGAACGGGTGCGGGTTCACCCAGGATCTCGTCGTCGTACCGGAAGAGCGATGCGTACAGCCTCGTGCGCGCGGCACTTCGAAGCGTCGAGCCCGCTTCACGTCCGCTGAGCCGGGACGGGTGGGTCAGCCCCCGCCGCGGCGGGGACTGACCGGGGTTTGGTGCTGGCCTGTGGGGGTCAGTAGGTGAGGACGACGCAGCCGGGTTGGCCCGGGGAACGATCGGTCCTGTTGGGATGGTATTTGGCGTCTCTGCCCTTCCCGCCGGTGCCGGTCCCGGCGGGGCAGGCGCGGTCTACTCCAGCCCCGGCAGGGCCCCCTGCCCCTCCAGCCCCATAGGCTCCACCCAGACCGTCGGTGCCGGCAGTGCCCACAGCCAGGGTGACATTGGCACCGTCACACACTGCGCCGGCACCTCCTCGACCGCCGTGCTCCTCATAGCCACCCGCGCCGCCAGGGGCGCTCGCGCCGCCGGCGTTGGGAGAGCTGATGGTCGATTTCTCGCCAGGAAAGGCGTGGTCGACGCCTCGGTCGCCTCCCGGGCCGACGGTGATGGTCAGGGCGTCACCGGGTCGCACCGCCAGCGTGCAGGCGGCGGTGGCACCGCCTCCGCCGCCGCCGGCCCCGGAGAAACCAGGGTTGACCGTCACAAAGCCGCCGCCTCCGCCGCCCCCGGTCAACACCACGCCGATCTGGGAGACACCCGTGGGCACGGTGAAGGTGTAGGTGCCTGGGGTGGTGTAGGCGTTGATGGTCGCGGCGTGGGCGGGGCCGGGTGCGGCCGGCAGTAGCCCGGCCGCCGCTACGGCGCCCGCAGCGATGCCCAGGGACAGGGGAGATGACAAGCGCATGGGTTCCCTCTCGTTCGACGACCGTGCGCATACATCTAAACACGCTGAGTAGCCACTACTTATGCGTCGAAACCTTTTGCGACCGCACCTGTGCTGCGGATGGGCCCGCGTCCGGCCGCGAGAGCTGACCGCGTGGCGCCAGGTCCGTTCAGCGTCGGTACGGCTGTCGGTGTCAGGAGCCGACCTTCCCCCGGGTGGGGTCTCGTCCAGCTTGTCGGTGTGCGCACTGGTCAGGTGTCGTGGGCAGAGGGTGTGGTGTACGAGTCCCCGCTGGTTAGGCGGCGGATTCTTCCGCGACCCCAGCCTGGCCTACATTCAACAGGCAGCCTGACCTGCACGATCAAGTCCAGGAACCCACAATCGGTACCTCGCGCTCGCATACCTGGCGACCATGAGGAGCTGGGCGAGCATGCCCGCCTTCAGGATCTCCCGGTTGCCTGTCCATCAGCTCCGGGATCTGGGGTGTCCCAGTCGGAGACGAACCAGGTGACCGTTCCGGTCGCCGGGTCGTACGAGCGCCGTTCGATGGCGCAGATGTCGGCTCCATAGACGTGGATCCCGACGGTGGGCACATCGCCGACGGCCGCGACGGCGTGGACGTCGTCGTCGGTCGTGCAGCACACGGTGACCTGGCCGGGCTCCCACACGTTCTCCCCGGCCGGCTTGAGAGGGCGGCCCGCATCGGCGGCCGTGGGCTTGTCGTAGCGGAACTCGTGTTCGGATCCCGAGTAGATTCCGGCCACGCCCCACGTCTCGTGTCCGTGCACGGGCGTGCGCTGACCGACGTTCCAGACGACTGCGGCCAGGCACCAGCCGTGGTCGGGAGCGATGTAGAGCGGATAGTTGACGTGGTGATCGTTCGACGGCCGTGTGACCTCGGGTGGGAGCCGGTAGTCGCCCGCCAAGAGGGCGGACAGCAGGTCCTCGACCCGCTTGGTGATCTCGTGCTCGTCATCGGTGCTGCCGACCACGGACTCCACATCGTCGATGAAGGTCTGCAGGGCGCCATCGGGTCTCATGGTGATCTCCCTTGTCACGGCAGCACGCGATAGGTCAGGTGCGTGATCGGGCCTGCCGCTCGTGACTCCACCTGCTGGAGGTTCAGCGACGGAACGCCGTCGAACAGCCGCGTGCCGGCGCCGAGCGTGATCGGCATGATGCGCAGCCGCAGCTCGTCGATCAGGCCGGCGGCGAGGTACTGATTGATGGTGGTCGCTCCGCCGTGGATGGAGATGTTGCCGTCTCCCGCCGCCTCGCGCGCCCGTTCGAACGCGGCCTTGATCCCGTCGGTGACGAAGTAGAAGGTGGTGCCGCCCTCCATCGGCTGCGGGTCGCGGGGGTAGCGCGTGAGCACGAAGACCGGGGCGTGGTACGGCGGGTTGTCCCCCCACCAGCCCTTCCACAGCCGATCCCACTCGCCGCGCACCGGGCCGAACATGTTGCGGCCCATGATGAACGCCTTGGTCTCCGCCAGCCAGTCGGCCTGGAGCCGGGACTCCTCCGGATCATTCATCCATGAGTGGAGCTTGGAGCCCCAGCCGTCGCCGCCGTCGTCGCCGAACGGGCGCTCCTCGGTCTGGTTGAGCCCGGCCGAGTATCCGTCGACCGAAATCGAAAGATCACAGGTCACCATGCTGGTCATCGCTCTGTCCTCCTCGCGGTGGGTCTCGCTCAAGGATGGAGCAGGCATGACATGACGTCTAATGACAATCCTGCGGGATTCACATCGATATTCTCGATTAATGCTCAACCTGGTGCACCTGAAGGTTCTGTCCGCTGTGGCCCGGCACGGCTCGGTGACCGAAGCGGCGAAGCACCTGCACTACTCCCAGTCCTCGGTGAGCCACCACCTGTCCCGCCTGGAGGCAGCCACCAGCGCCAAACTCGTTCAGCGGATCGGCCGCGGGATCCGGCTGACACCCGAAGGCCACCTGCTGGCCAACCGTGCCGCCGAGATCCTCGGACGCGTCGACGCGGCGACCAACGAGCTGGCGGCACAGGTCGGCCTGCAGTCCGGCCGGGTCCGCCTGGCCGCCAACGCGTCCACGCTGAGCACGATCGTGCCGAAGGCGGTCGCCTCACTGACCGAGGCGTACCCGGGAATCGAGCTGAGCCTCTTCGACCGCCACCCCGTCGAAGCGCTGCAGATGCTGCGGCACGGCGAAATCGACGTCGCGCTCGTCTTCCGCCACGCCGACGACCCGGTCGAGGACGAGGGATTCCGCCTCGTCCACGTCGGCGATGACGCGATCTACCTCATCAGCCGGCAACCAGACGACAGCCTCGCCAACCACCGCCTCTCCTCCTGGATCGGCGGTTGCGTCCGGTGCCAGGCCGAGCTGAACGCGATGTGCCGGCACGAGGGCTTCACCCCCCGCATCGGCTCGCACAGCGACGACATGGTCGCCATGCAGTCCCTCGTCGCCGCCGGCGCGGGCGTCACCACCCTGCCCGGCTATGCGCTGCAAGCCCACCGTCGCGAGGACATCCACGCCACCGACACCGGCTTCCGCCGACAGATCCACGCCGCGACCTACGGCGACCCACCCGACCCACCTGCCGTGGCCGCCGTCCTGACCGCCCTGACCGAAGCGGCCAACCCGCCTGAGCAGGGCCGCTCCGCTAGGGCCTAGTGGCGCCCTCGGCGAGCGCCTTCCGTGGCCCGCTGCCGCTTCCTCCGGCGGCAACACAATCCGGCGTACCGGTAGACGACCGGATGTCAGCGATATGGTGGCCACCTCCCGCCAGCCGTTAAGACCAGACACCCACGAACGGCGCCCGACCATATTCATGTGGGTCGGGCGCTGTTTCTTGCTGCTCTGGGATGGTGGCCAGGGACAGGGTTGAACCGCCGAACTCCGCTTTTCAGGAGTAGCAACCACCCTGTTCGCGGTACCTCTTCGTCAGCTCCGCCGCCGGAGGGTTGTCTGTAGCCACTGCACATCCGGCTGGCTGTCGCGGTGTCCGGCCCGAAGCGGAAAGCAGCACTCGAGATAAGCTTCACCGACTCCGTGAAGCGACACTAAGCGCATATGAACTCGCTTAGACGCAATCGCGATTTCCTGTTGCTGCAAGTCGGGCAGCTTCTGTCCAGCGCCGGCGGCCAGGCCGCCGCGGTCGCCTATCCACTGGTCGTGCTCGCGGTGACCCACTCACCGGCACTGGCCGGGGTAGTGTCTTTCGCTCGAATGGTGCCGAGTGTGTTGTTCGGCCCGCTTTCTGGCGTCCTATCCGATCGCGTCAACCGCAAAGCGTTGATGATCATCTCGGATGCGTTCCGCGCGGTCGCTGTCGGCAGCATCGCCCTGACCTTGGGGCTGAATGTGCTGCCGTACTGGCAGATTCCCATCGTCGCGTTCGTCGAGGGTGCGTTCTCCTCCGTCTTCAACCCCGCCGCGGCGGGGATGCTGCGCTCCATCGTGCCCGTGGAGGACCTGTCGTCGGCGGTGGCCACGCAGCAGGCGCGGTCGTCAGTGGCTCAGCTCGGCGGGCCGCCGGCTGGCGGCGCCCTCTACGCAGCGAGCCGCGCATTCCCCTTTCTGATCGACGCCGCGTCGTATTTCTTCTCGATGGTCGCGGTCATCCTGCTGCGGACACGATCCTCGCATGTCACGTCTGAGCGGGATGGTCGGTGGCGGCTGCGCACCGATCTCGCCGAGGGCTGGCGATTCCTGTGGACGCAGCCGTTCCTCCGTACGACGACATTCCTGTACGGCCTGACCAACCCCATCGGTCCGGGCATCTTGCTTGCCCTTGTCGTCGTATCCCAGCAGGAGGAACTGCCATCCACGATCATCGGCGCGCTGCTGGCAACGTTCAGCGGCTGCCTCCTGATCGGATCGCTGCTGTCCGGGGTCGTCCGCCGACGGCTGTCCCCCCGCGCGATCATGCTGCTCGAACTCTTGGCATGGCCAGGGCCACTGCTGTTCACACTCTGGCCGAATGCATACGTTCTGGCGGCGTCGATCCTGCCGGTGGCGCTTGCCATCCCGGCGACCGACTCGGTCGTCGTCGCCCAACGCCTCGCTGCTACCCCGGACCGGCTCGTAGGTCGGGTGGAAAGCGTGCGCAGTACCATCGCGCTGGTGCTCGCACCGTTCGGGTCGCTGGCCGCCGGAGTGCTGTTGGATGCCATGTCGGCACGCCCAGCGATTCTGATCTTCGCATTGCCGACCGTGCCGCTTGCAATCTGGGGTTTGCTTAGTCCAGCGCTTCGGAACCTGGCAGTTCACCGAGTGGAGCACCGCACGGGCGTGGGCCAAGCTGTACCGGATGATCGTGGATGAGCTCGGCGGCACGGTGCATTGTGTCCGACCGCAGGGACAAGACGAATCACTCAGAGCCCGCATCGGTGCAGCTCTACAGGGCAATGACTTGGGCACGTATTGGGCACAGCCACCCGCGCCACCCGTTAACAGCCGAACACAACCGGACACAGCGAACAGCGCCCGACCTCGTTCATGCAGGTCGGGCGCTGTTTTCGCTAGTCTCAGGGAGTGGGCAGGGGCGGGGTCGAACCGCCGACCTTCCGCTTTTCAGAAGTGACATCACCCCTGCTCACGGGATCCGAGCCGAGGTCAGACGGTGGTCGACGTGTGCCCGTGTAAGTCTTTGGATGGGGACGTTGTCGTCAGGTCATATGCATGTTCGCCATGCCCTCGGCTCGTCGTGCGACCGGACGAGTCGGGGTGGGGACCCTTGGGCACATGAGTTTCCAGACCTCGCAGTCGGGCACGCCACCCGGTTCGCTGAAGCCCGGGCCGTTACGCTCCAGGCTGGCGATCTTGCTCGACGTCCGGTTTCAACGTCGCTTCGCTCCGCTGCTTGTGCGGTGGCTGTAGGTCGGCGCGCTCGCGTTGATCGCCGCGGTAACGCTGTTCCGGCTTCTCATGTTGTGGTGCCTCGCGAGCTGGGCCGGCTGGCTACGACGGCTTGATCTGGCCCCGCTCGGGCTGGGGGCGGGTGACGGAATCCTTATGTCGGCTTGAAGTGGCCCCGCCGGGCGCTGACGCATGCTGAGCCGGCGCCGCGGAAGACGCCCGGAAAACCGCACGTTCGAGCAGACCAGGCAATCACTTCGCTGCCTGGCAGGAACCGACGCTGTTTACCACCGAGGTCCGCGCCGCGTTCCGGTCATTGCGCTAGCGAGGCGCCCCGGTCATCCACGGCACGGTTGACGGCCCGATCTGGTTGCCGCCATTCTCCCCCCATGGGCTTGGGGGAACGCGTTCGCTACCAGACCTCCTTTACGGACTCGGCCCGCTGGGATGGGTTCGTGTTCCGTCCCGGCGACATCGTGATCAGCACCCCGGCGAAGTGCGGCACGACCTGGCTGCAGATGATCTGCGCCCTGGAGATCTTCAAAAGCGCGACATTCGACCGGCCGCTCGACCAGATCTCGCCGTGGCTGGACGTCCTGCTGCGCCCGCTCACCGGAGTGCTGGCCGACCTCGAGGCACAGACGCACCGGCGATTCATCAAGACCCATACGCCCCTCGACGGATTGCCCTTCGACGACCGCGTCACCTACCTCTGCGCAAGCCGGGACCCCCGGGACGTGGCCGTGTCCTTGGACAGCCATGCCAGCAACACCGACCGGGCCGTGTCCCTCGCATTGCGGGAGGATGCCGTGGGCGCCGTGGTCCTTGACGAGCTGCTGGCCGCCGCTCCGTCCCTGCCGAGCGGGACCGCGCGCGAGCGCTTCTGGTCCTGGGTCAATCCGGCCGCGCCCGGGAAGGCCGTGTCCGACCTGGAGATCATGCTTCATCATCTAGACACGTTCTGGCAGGTCCGCGACCAGCCGAACATCGTGCTGCTGCGCTACGAGGACCTCCTTGATGACCTCGAAGGGCAGATGCGCTACATAGCAGCCCGGCTCGGGATCGCCATCACCGAGACAGCCTGGCCGGACCTAGTCCAGGCCGCCACGTTCGAGGTCATGAAAGGCCGGGCCGGCGAGCTCGCGCCCGAAGCCAGCCACGACGGCTTCTATCACGACCACAGCCAGTTCTTCCACAGCGGATCAACAGGCCAGTGGCGGCAGGTCCTCAGCGAGGAGGAGCTTCCCCGGTACGCCGCCCGCGTCGCCGAATGCGCGCCCGCGGACCTTGCCGCCTGGATCCATCGGCCCGCGCTGCCGGCGGCAGGCAACCTCTAAGGGCGCGGTGCATGAGTGAAGACGCGCCGGAGCTGACCGCGGAACTGGTGGCGGACGGCGTCGTGCCGTCGCAGCCGGTGATCTCGCCCGACGGGTGCCAGGTTGCCTACGCCGTCGCTCCGGCCGGCCGCAAGACAGAGCTGGGAAGGATAGACGGGAATGCGCAGAGTCTCCTTTGGCGTCGCTCGGGCCCATGAGATCGTCTGCCGGTGGGGACTTGGGGAAAAGGGCCGTTCGACGACGACACGGCGATGGACTTCTTCGATGCTCTGTCCGACTGTGATGGAGACGCACGCGCTGAGCGCCTGAGAGCGGCGGTTCTGCGGGTGTCCAGGGCGCCCGGGTCCGTCAATTACTCCGAGGGCGTGGAGGCTGTGGCGGCGGCCTCACTCCTGGCCGGGATGACGCCACCTTCTACGAACGTGGAGTGGGTGGCGTCGCTGCCGACCGACCTGATGGCTGAGCTTGCGGACGATGCGGTCGTGGCTGTCGAGCGAGCGCATTCTCATGCCAGCGACCTGCACAAGTTGCGGAGCGAGGCATGCGGATACGACCAGGTATGGGAGGCGTTGGCTCCGGTGCTGCGAGCACTCAGAGCCGCCGGCGAACCGAAGCAGAACGGGCTGTTCTAAACCGGTGTCAGAGTTCGCCACGATCGTGAACTCGGTGTACCTCGTTGGGTGGCGAGGCCGCTGGTCACCGCTGTGAGCGACGGTTGTCGTCAGAGTTGTCGTCAAAAAAGACCCCGGGCGCGTTGCGCTCGGGGTCTTTGAGCAGGTCAGAGAGGTGGGCAGGGGCGGGGTCGAACCGCCGACCTTCCGCTTTTCAGGCGGACGCTCGTACCGACTGAGCTACCTGCCCGCACGGCACCGTGGTGCCTCAGCGGTCCTGACGGGATTTGAACCCGCGGCCTCCACCTTGACAGGGTGGCGAGCACTCCTAGCTGCTCCACAGGACCTTGCCTTGCTACCCCGAAGGGTATCGTGCCCCCAACGGGATTCGAACCCGCGCTGCCGCCTTGAAAGGGCGGAGTCCTAGGCCGCTAGACGATGGGGACTCGACGGCGTGGCCGCCGTGTTGCCCTTGCCGCCTGCCGTCGGGGACACCGAAAGCATAGGGGACAACAGCCCCAACCACCAAAGTGATTCCCCTACCCCGGCCGTCCCGCCGCGCTGGAGCTCGCTGACCTGGGCGAACGCGAAGGCGAAGCCGACGGCGAAACAGGCGAAGCAGGCGTGGTGAGCGGCGTTCGGGCGGACGGGGGTGGGCCGATCGGGCGGTCCGGCTTGGGTTCGAGGGTGCGTTCGATCTGGGCCGAGGTCAGGCCCAGGCCGCCGAGGCGTATGTCGTCCCAGCCCTGGAGGCGGTGGCTGGTGCGGTTGAAGTACAGCACCGACATCTCGATCGGGGTCGGCTGTTCGTGTTCCAGGCCTCGCATGCCGGCGCCTCCGGTGGAGCCCTGGACGAACAGGCGGGTGCCCGAGGGCAGCATGCGGGTGGAGCGCTGGTGCATGTGGCCGCTCAACACCAGGGGCGCCGTGCCGTCGAACGCCTGGCCCTCGGCCGGATCATGGACTAGCACCACGTCCGGGGCCTGGTGCGAGGCCGTCAGCTGCGCCGCGGCGCCCTGGCCGATGCCGAGCATCTCGCGGGCGTCCACGTCGTCTCCACGGGTGGTCTTGTCGGGGGTGAAGCGCGGGTCGCCGATGCCGAAGATCCGCAGGCCTCCGACGTCCTTGACCTGGTTGTCCAGTACGACCGCGTTCTTCTCGCGGCGTACGGCGCGTTCGGTGCCGGCGGAGTCGTGGTTCCCGCGGATGAACACGTACGGGATCTTGAGCTTGGAGATGTCGTTCGCGAACTTCTCCTCGGCCGAGGAGCCGTGGTCGGTCAGGTCGCCCGTGTCGATCACGAACTGGATCTGGAACTGCTTGGCGACCTGGCGGATCACGCTCCACGCGACCGGGTTGAGGTGGATGTCGGAGACGTGCAGGACGCGGATGGTGGTCGGGTCGGGCTCGTACGTGGGCAGCGTCGAGGTCACGTCGTACAGGCGAGAGACGTTCCCGATGAGCTGGGCGAGTTGGGCGCGGTACGCCCCGAAGCGGGACACGATGGACTTGGCGTCGCCGACGACCTGGGGCGCGCCGGCGAGGATTCCGGTGAAGCGCGGCTCCCCGACCGACTGCGGGTCGAACGTGACCGCACCTAGGACGCCGACGAGCAGCAGGCCGTTGAAGGCCGCGAGGGTCGACCACAGCATGCGCTTCCACGTGCGGAACACGACCAGGCCGGCCAGGGCGGCGCACGCCAGCGCGGCCAGCGTGGCCTTGACGATCATGACGATGAAACCGTGACGAATATCACCTCCGATCGTGGTGGTGAGGCGGTCGACGGCGGCCGGGTCCTCGAGGAGTTTCTGGGCGGGTTCGGGGCGGATCCGGGTCACCTGGGCGTCGATGCTCACGGGACCGGAATGGCTGTCGAGGCGCAGCGTGCCCAGCGGCGGGATGTCGATCACGGTGCCGCCGGAGAGGGACGGGCGGAGGGAGAAGGTGACGTCGGCCGGGCCGATGTCGGTGTTCGCGTGGCCGCCGTACAGCATCCCCAGCCAGCCCGCCAGCAGTCCCACGGCGACCACCGCCGTGATCCGCGCAGGGAGCCGGACACGCCGCATCGCCGTGATGCGGCGGACTTCTGTCATCACTCGGGTCAACACGTTGGTACCTATGCTCGCTTCGGTCACTCTCCACGCACAATGGCAGAGTGATCGACGTCAGTCGCGAGGAGTTCGAGGAACTGGTGGGCGAGGCGCTGGACACCATCCCGCCCGGGCTCACGCGGCTCATGAAGAACGTCGTCATCATGGTCGAGGACGACCCTCCGCCGCAGGTCGGAACGCTTCTCGGCCTGTACGAGGGCGTGCCGCTGACCGAGCGCGGAGACACTTACGCCGGTTTCCTGCCCGACCGAATAACGATCTTCCGGCGTCCCCTGCTGGCCGTCTGCAAGACCCGCGCCGACCTGGTACGAGAGGTGCGGGTGACCGTCGTGCATGAGATCGCTCACCATTTCGGCATCGGCGACGAACGGCTTCACGAACTCGGTTGGTGATCTTTCCCATACACAGGTTGCACACAATGGGTCACACCTCAGCGACGCTGCGTGAGATAATCCCTGGGACCGCCCGGTCACGGACAGCGATGACAGGGGAGCGCGCGTGGGTGGACGACATCGACGGCCGTTGGATCGGCAGGCCACTTATGGCGACGTGTTCGGTGTCGGTGAGTTCCGTTCCCTCTGGCTGGCCCAGGCGCTTTCGTACATCGGCGACCAGTTCGCCCAGGTCGCTCTGGCCGTCCTCGTCTACAACAACACCCACTCGCCGCTGAAGACGGCCGTCGCGTACGCCCTGACCTACCTGCCGCCGATCCTGGGCGGCCCCATCCTGTCGGTCCTGGCCGACCTGCTCCCCCGGCGCCGGGTCATGATCTTCTGCGATTTCGCGCGGGCCGGCGTGCTCGCGCTGATGGCCCTCGAGGCGATGCCGTTCGCGGCCCTGTGCGCGCTGGTCTTCTTGAGCGTGCTACTGGGCACGCCGTTCACGGCGGCGCGGGCCGCGCTGCTGTCGGAGGTGCTGCCCGGCGACATGTACGTCGTGGGCTCGGCCATCAACAACATCACCCACCAGCTGACCCAGATGATGGGCTTCCTGGCGGGCAGCGCGGTGATCTTCGTCGTCGGCACGCACCAGGCGCTGGCGGTCGACGCGGTGACGTTCGTGCTGTCGGCGCTCATCGTCGTGACCGGCGTACGCCGGCGGCCGGCGCCGCCGGGCGAGGCCAAGACCCGCGAGTCGCTGTGGCAGATCACACGCCGCGGCGGGCGCCTGGTGCTCGGTGACCGTACGCTCCGGCCGCTCGTGTGCTTCGCGTGGCTGTGCGGCTTCTACGTGCTGCCGGAGGGGCTGGCCGCGCCGTACGCCAAGACGTTCGGCGACAGCCCGTTCATCGTGGGGCTGCTGATGTCGGCGACGCCGACGGGCATGGTGGTCGGTGCGTTCGCGTACAGCCGGTTCGTCCGGCCGGACAACCGGCTGCGCATGATGGGCTGGATGGCGATGCTCGCCTGCGCGCCGCTGGTGGGTTCGGGGCTGCGCCCGCCACTGTGGGCGGTCGTCGTGCTGTGGGCGCTGTCCGGCGTCGGCTGTGCCTACCAGGTGGCGGCCAACGCCGCCTTCGTGGCGGCCGTGCCCCCGTCCGGACGGGGGCAGGCGTTCGGCTTGGCCCAGTCGGGCATCCTGGCCAGCCAGGGCATCGGCATCCTGTCGGGCGGCGCGCTGGCCCAGGTGCTCGGGCCGGAGCCGGTCGTCGCCCTCGCCGGTGTGGCGGGCCTGACGGTGGCGACGATGCTGGCCATGTCCTGGACCCAGGTGCGCACCGAGGTGATCGCGTCCACCCACGACCGCGCCATCAGCGCGGCCGCCTAGGACCGGTTGGTCTGCTTGGTGATGAGTTCCTGGGCGATGGAGACGTCCCTGCCCTCCTCGGGGATGAGCAGCACCGCGGCGGCGTACAGCAGGATGCCCGCGCCGCTGGTGAGGAGGGTCACCACCGCCGCGCCGATCCGTACGAGGGTGGGGTCGACGTTGAAGTAGTCCGCGATGCCGGAGCAGACGCCGGTGATCATGCGTCCGTCGCGGGTGCGGGTGAGGCGGCGGGGGCCGGTCGTGTCGGTGGGCTCGTGCGTCATGTTCTCGTCCATGTCTCGATCGTGCCCGGCCCGTACGGCCGCCGCCATGGGGGCTTGCCCTGATCCGTCCCTGAGAGAGCCCCTATGGCCCCTCGGTCACATCGATGACGCATGACCTCCGGACGAACCGCCAACCCTGAGACGGCGCCGGAGAGTCCCCGAACCCGACCGTCACGCGCAGCCGTGAGCGGTCCAGCGGCCGTGCCGTGCCCAGCCCGTAGATCAGCCGGTCGCGGGCGGACGGCGAGCCGTACGTCAGCATGCGGTCGCCCTCGATCACCACGACGCTCCCCGCGTCGTACAGGCCGGGCCGCAGCCCGCCGGAGAAGTCCGAGAGCGCGAGCGTGCGGGGCTCGGTGAGCGCGATCCGGGCGAACACCGCCGGGTCGATCACCGGCGCGCGCTCCTCTCGTGGTGCCTGGCGCAGCAGCTCGCACAGCGGCGCGGCGTGCGCGGCGTCGTCGAGGATCACGAACTCTCCCCCTCCGACCGCCACGAACCCCTCAGGGCCGCTGTGCGGCCCGCGCAGCCGCTGGAACCCGCAGTCGCGCACACTCTCGCCGCGCAGCACGTCGCCGTCGCGGCGGAACGCCACGGACAGCTGCACGCCGACGCGCAGCCACAGCGGGAGCACGAGCAGGCCGCCCTCGGCGAGCTGGTCGCGCCAGGCCCGGGAGATGTCGGAGGTGCCGATGGTCAGCTGGATCCGGTCGTACGGCGCGTGGTCCGGCGCGCCCGCCCAGCCGTCGCCGGTGCGGACCTCGACGTTCGCCACGCCGGCCAGGTGGTCGCGCGCCGCCGCCGCGATGTCGTCGTCGATGTCGATGGTGATCACCCGGCCGGCGAGCCGGCCGAGCAGCGCCGCGTTGTACCCGGTGCCGGCGCCGATCTCGAGCACCGAGTGCCCGGGGTCGACCCGCAGCTGCTCCAGCATGACCGCGACCATCGCCGGCTGGCTCGCCGAGCTGATCGCGACGCCGGCGCCGTCGCGCTTGGTGATCAGCACCTTGTCGTCGTACGCCTCGCCGCGCAGGTCCTCGGGGACGAAGAGCTCGCGGGGCACGGCCGTCATCGCCTCGGCCACCCGCGGATCGCCGAGCACCCCCTTGTCGGTCAGGAGGCGTACCAGGTCGCGGGGGGCCATGGATCCCAACGTACGCTGAGGGTCGAACCCCCTGGGAGGTCTTCATGGATCTGCTGCGCGTCGACGACCGGCTGACCGACGAGGAGCGACTGGTCCGCGACACGGCCCGCCGGTTCACGGCCGAACGCATCGCGCCGCACGTCGCGGACTGGTTCGAGGCGGGCACCTTCCCGGCGCGTGAGCTCGCGCCCGAGCTCGGTTCGCTCGGCTTTCTCGGCATGCACCTGTCCGGGTACGGCTGTCCGGGCGCCGGCGCGGTCGCGTACGGCGTCGCCTGCCGTGAGCTGGAGGCGGCCGACTCCGGGCTGCGCAGCTTCGTGTCGGTGCAGGGTTCGCTGGCGATGTCGGCGATCCACAAGTTCGGCTCGGAGGACCAGAAGCAGGAGTGGCTGCCGCGGATGGCCGCCGGCGAGGCGCTCGGCTGCTTCGGCCTGACCGAGCCCGACCACGGCTCGGACCCGGCGAACATGCGCACGCACGCCAAGCGCGAGGGCTCCGACTGGGTCCTGAACGGCTCCAAGATGTGGATCACCAACGGCTCGGTGGCCGACGTCGCCGTCGTCTGGGCGCGTACCGACGACGGCATCCGCGGGTTCCTCGTGCCGCGGGGCACGCGCGGGTTCTCGGCGCGCGACATCCACAAGAAGCTGTCGCTGCGCGCGTCGGTGACCTCGGAGCTGTCGCTGTCGGACGTACGGGTGCCGTCGTCGGCGATGCTGCCGGAGGTACGCGGGCTGCGCGGGCCGCTGAGCTGCCTCTCGGAGGCCCGGTACGGCATCGTCTGGGGCGCGATCGGGGCGGGCCGCGCGTGCTACGAGGCGGCCGTGGAGTACGCGGGCAGCCGCGAGCAGTTCGGCAAGCCGATCGCGGCGTTCCAGCTCACGCAGCGGAAGCTGGCCGAGATGGAGATCGCCCTGGGCCAGGCGGGGCTGGTCGCGCTGCACGTCGGGCGGCTCAAGGAGGCGGGTGAGGTGACGCCGCAGCAGGTGTCGTTCGGCAAGCTGGCGAACGTCCGCGCGGCGATCGACGTCGCCCGCTCGGCCCGTACGGTCCTGGGCGCGAACGGCGTCACGCTGGAGTACCCGGTGATCCGGCACATGACGAACCTCGAGTCGGTGCTCACATACGAGGGCACGGAGGAGATCCACACCTTGGTGCTGGGCGAGGCCATCACCGGCGTCTCCGCATACCGCTGACCGGGCGGGGCCCGGTCGCCTGCGACCAGGATCACGTGAGGCCGTCCCCTCCGGTACGCTCGTTACCAGCGGGGCGTTAGCTCAATTGGCAGAGCTGTGGACTTTTAATCCATAGGTTCCGGGTTCGAGCCCCGGGCGCCCTACCACTCACTTGGGCGCTGACCTGGGGTTCCTTGCCATGACCGGATCTCGTCCTGATCGTTTCAGGGCGTCGGTGCTCCGTGGGGTGCTCTCTGGTCGCGATCTTGTGCAGCATGGCCATCAGGGGTATGCGGCATGGTGCATAACTTTTCAACCATCGGTGCCCGAATAGACGGCCGCGTCGTGAATAGAGGGCTGGCCGGCTGGCCCCGTCAGGGGGAATGGGAAGGTGTGCACGCCCTCCGCAGGTAGGTTGGAGAAATGGTGGAGCAGCCGAAGATCGCGTTCTCGAAGCGGACCCGTACAAAAGAGGGCCGCACCTACTACGACAACGTCTACGCCACCTCGCTCGAAAAGGCGTACGAGCTGTACGGCACCAGCAACATGGAAGATGCCGTCGTCGACATCATCGAGGCCGACGACGAGGACCTGGAGCGCGGCGAGCGCGGGCTGAGCCATCCCTGACACGGGCTTTCCCCAAAGAAGGCGGCGAGCTTGTCGACGGCCGGGTCCATGAGAACCACGGTGAGGACCATCGGACCTGTCCGCATGAGTCGACGAGCGAGGCACGCCCTTACGCACGTCGACGGACGGCCCGCACCGGGCCGGGTCCGTGATGTTGAGGGGCTCGCCGCCGAACTCCAAGAGATCCCGCGCCGCCCGCGACCGCGCCGCAGTTCCCAGGGACACGCAGAACATCACGGGTGACCCCCCGAGCGCAGACCCAACCGTCGCTCGTACAACAGCCCATACGCCTCATTGCCTCAACAACCGGCCCTCGGCCGCCAACGGCCGCTGCCGCTCGTTCAGATGCGGCAGCAATACCGCGAATCGCGCCGGCTCGACAAAGGCGAGAGCCTGTACGCGCCGCGTCGCGACCTGTACTATTGCCCGCCAGGGTACGGCCACCAAGCCGACCTGACCGATCAGAGCGAGCAGGCGTGGCGTTTGACCTTTTTAGCCAATTGCCTGGCGGCTTGGACGACCAAGTACCAAACCCTCGCTCGGAAGCGCTGGTCGATGGGGGACGAACTACTCGCCCGCATATTCCCTAGCCACGGCGACAACATCAACTTCTTCGGCATCATCAACGTCGACATCGAGGGCCGACCCGTCCGAACCGACAGATGGCCGGCGGGCGCTACGGCCCGTCCAGCCACGCCGGCTCGGAGAGCCACCCCCACAGCCAGGACAGTGTGTTGACAGCAGCATTCGAGCGCCTGCACATCGTGCCTGAAATGTGGCTGCGGGCGGGGCGCGGTATCGATGAGGCCGCCGCCCGTTTGGCCGATGGAATCGATATGTTCTGTCAGGCGATGGGCGGACAAGCGTTCGGTAGCGATTATTTGGGCCGGGGGTTGTTCGAGGGGGATCCGGCCGCAGGCGCGATGGGATTTACGCAGCGGCGGGATGGGTTGTTGAAGGACCTGCCTGCGATGGTGGATTCGTTGCAGCGGATGGGGGCGGGTCTGGTCGCTGCCGGCCGCCGGTATACCGCGGCCGATACGGCGATCGTCGATGAGTTGGGTGGTGGCCGGAGCCTGCCGGCGCTGGCCGATTTTTTTGCCGGTGTGGCGTCGGGTGGGGGTGAGTATCGGTTGCCTCCGGTCGAGGGCGGGCTACCGTCGAGTTCACCGGCGCCGGATATTGTGCGTCAGGCGTTGTGGCTTTTTGAGCAGGTGGGATTGGGATTTGCATGGCCTGATGGGAATGTGGCGGCGGTGGCGCGGCTGGCGGATACCGCAGCTGTATTGTCTCGGGTCATCGATGCGCTGAAAGACGAGGTTGCCGAGCACGCCGGGAAGGTGACCAGCAACGGGTTCGGGGATGCGACCGAGGCGTTCGGGAACGCCGCGCGGACGTTGCACGGGCCGGACGGACTGCTGACGGATCTGAAACAGCGTTGTGATGAGCTCGCCGCCTACTGCCGAGCATCCGCCGATGCGATCATCACCGCCCAGCGGCATTTCGTTGCCTCAGCGATGTTCGCAGTGGGGTTGATGTTCGCGGTCAGCACGCTCGGCCCGCCCGTCCAGGCCTGGCTCGGTGTGGCGTTGTCGTTGATCCGGCTGGAAGGCCAGGCACTGCAGATCATCGTGCGGCTGTTGTTCGAAGCCGTGGTCGGCGGGCTCTTTTCTGTCGGCTCGGACGCGCTCGATCAGCAGTTCCGCAGCGGTCGTTTTGACTGGAGCGAGCTGGGCGGAGCGCTCGGACAGGGCCTGATACTGGGCGGGCTGATGGGTGGTGCGAGAGCGGCTCTGCCTGCACTGCTACGCCGGGGACCGGCCACCGCCGGCCTGGCCACCATGATGGAGTCAAAAGGCGCCACCGGCATACTGTCCCGCTTCATAGTCGGCTGGAGCGTCAGCACCGGAGCGATCGCGGCCACCAGCAAGATGACCGGACACGGCTGGGACCTCGAGCACGCCTGGCGAACCGGAATCGCCATGGCCTCAATCAGCGCCGGCGGTGAGGGCATCAGGTACCTGCGCGACATCATGCGGCCCACTGACCTCGCCGACGTATCCAGCGCCGCCACGGCCGGCACGCCCGATCACTTGGCCTCAAGCGCTGCCGCCGCACATGCCGACGCCGCCGAACGCCCGCTGGACCATCACGATCCCAGGCCGGCCCTCGGCGACGGGACCGGCATTGTGGACAACGGCGGGCAGAGCATTGCGAGCATTCTGAATAAGGATGCGAAGCTGCCGCCCACGGCCGATACCCCGGAAATCATTTCGCCCCCCACGTCCAGGCCGGCCACAACTGCCGTCGCGCCCCACGACCACTCTGTCCTTCCGGCGAAGCACCCGGAGTCACCCTATGAGCGCGCGAAACTGAATGGGGCGGTTGAGCACGCGATCTCACATTCCGGAATCACTGACGACCTGAGCGAATTTCACGTGGCATCACACAACGCATTGTTGGAATACCCTGCATTTGGGCCAGGCAATTATACGAGGTTCGATGGCATCATCGTTCCCACGGTGCGACCTGATTACCTCCACGGCGTCGGAGCCCTGGCCACCCTGGTCGAGACCCCCCTCGTGGTCCTTTGCGGCGAAGGCCAGAAAAGCATGGTGGATCTAGCGCTTTCAAAGTCGCTACCACCAGGCGACCTTCACGTGCTGGAGGTGATGCCGAACCGCGAGCACGGCTGGCTGCAGTCAGCCGGCGAACGCTATCCCTTTTCGAGAAGCGAGCAATTCAAGGTCGTGGATATCGCTGGGAAGCGCAATCTGGGCCTCATCATCGCCCGGATGGCCGGCTGGGAAAAAATTATTTTCCTTGACGATGACATCGGAGCGATTAATCCGTCGATGCTTGGACGAGCAGCAGAGCTGACCGAACGCTACCGCACGGTGGGATTTCAGGTTCCAGAATTTCCGGACAACTCGGTCGTCGGTCATGCGTACCGTCTCGCCGGTGGACCGCAACACGTCTTCGTAGGAGGAGGGGGGCTGGCGGTGAAATTGCCCGAACACAGCGCCTTCTACCCGTCCATCTACAACGAGGACTGGCTCTATCTGCATGATGCCGTCGCGGATCGTTCCCTAGCCGTCTCAGACTGGATATCGCAACTACCTTATGATCCCTTCACGGATCCCTCTCGTGCGGTCAAGGAGGAGTTCGGCGATCTCATTGCCGAGGGTCTCTTCCGACTCTTGCATACGGGATCGTCTCGGACGGCGTACACAGAGGCCTACTGGGAGCAGGCGATCAAATGGAGAACCGCCTTCATTGAAGGTATCGCCGAACGGCTTGGCCAAGACCCGCGAAACACGCCGCAGGTCGCCGCCGCACGTACCGCCGT
Organism: Actinoallomurus sp. CA-142502; assembly: GCF_050936355.1. Taxonomy (NCBI): domain Bacteria; kingdom Bacillati; phylum Actinomycetota; class Actinomycetes; order Streptosporangiales; family Thermomonosporaceae; genus Actinoallomurus; species Actinoallomurus sp. CA-142502. Next base: position 1,712,557 of record NZ_JBNJMY010000001.1, on the reverse strand, counting down.
CAACGCCGCCGGTCAGCGCCTCGCCCGCATCACTCCCCAGGACTGCCTCTCCTTCGTTACCGGCTGGCGCACTGACCAGGAGGTCTGGAAGCGCAGATTCGACCGGCTGCCGGTGGCGTCGAGCCTCGAGGAGGCAACCGACCTCCGGTCACCGATATGGGACCGGGTTCAGAGGCTGTTCGCCGACACCGAACTTGCCGCGGCGAATGGCGGCTCGGTGACGAATGGAACGTCGATCGTTGAGTTCGTGAAGTCGGCGAAGTCCCCTGTATTCATCCTCGGCCTGGCACCAAGTAGTGCGTCGATACGCCGCCGACGTCGGAAGACTCGTACGCCGTGACCGGCGACACCACTCGGTTACGCGTCTCGTAGGCGAGACGATGGTTCCGGGTCGGCCGCATGCCGGCCCGGAACGTCCACTCAGCGGGCCGAGAAGGTGAAGGTCGTGGCCGTCCGGTAGGTCTGCCCGGGGCGGAGCACGGTCGAGGGGAAGTCGGGGTGGTTCGGGGAGTCGGGGAAGTGCTGAGTCTCCAGCGCGAGCCCGTCACCCTGCCGGTACGAGTGACCGCTCGTGCCGTACAGCGTGCCGTCCAGGAAGTTCCCGGAGTAGAACTGGATGCCCGGCTGATCGGTGGCGATGCTCAGGACCCGGCCGCTGCCCGGCTCGATGACGCGGGCGGCCGGGCGGAAGCCCGATCCGTCCAGCACCCAGTTGTGGTCGTAGCCCTGACCGTAGGCGAGCTGCTGGAAGTTGTCGCGGATACGGGCTCCGATCTCCGTCGGTCGCCGGAAGTCCATCGGAGTGCGGGCGACCGAGGCGATCTGGCCGGTCGGGATGAGGGTGGAGTCCACCGGTGTGAAGTGGCTCGCGTTGATCTGCAGCTTGTCCGCGTAGATGCTGCCCGTGCCCTCACCGGCCAGGTTCCAGTATGAGTGGTTGGTCAGGTTGACGATCGTGGGCTTGTCGGTGGTGGCCCGGTAGTCGATGCGCAACTGGTTACGGATCAGCGTGTACGTCACGGACGCCGCCACGGTACCGGGGTATCCCATGTCACCGTCCGGGCTTGTGAGATCGAGGCGCAGCGACACGCCGTCGCCGGTCCGGTCGGGTGTGGCGGTCCAGACCTTGGTGTCGAAGCCCTTCGTGCCGCCGTGCAGACTATTGGGGTCGTTGTTGATCGGTAGGTGGTAGGTCTTGCCATCGAGCGTGAACGTGCCCTTGGCGATCCGGTTCGCGTACCGGCCGATGAGCGCGCCGAAGTACGGACCGGGGTTGTTCTTGGTGACGTAGTCGTTCAGGTCGGGAAACCCGAGAACCACGTTGGCACGGTGACCGTGCCGATCCGGCGCGTCGAGCTGCTGCACGATTCCGCCGTACGTGATGATCCGGACACGCAGAACACCACTGGTCAGCGTGTAACGCCACACTTTGGTGCCGTCAGAGAGCGCGCCGAACTGCTCCTTGGTGATGTCCGGTTTGGAGGCTGCCTCGACGGCGGGTGCCGAGAGCGAGGCCAACAGCCCGACCATCGCCGTTAAGCCGACGAGCCGAGTCTTGAACAGGCGGGTGAGCACGGGTGTTCCTTTCTCAGGCCATTTCCCTAGGGCCATGCATCACGAAGATGCACATTCACCGCCCGCCCCCGATCCGGGCGAGGTCCGTCCAATCGAACGCACGACAGAGTGACACCTTGTTCGATATTTCGGACGCTGTTCGATATGTGCTCACGACGCTAAAGACCGGTTGAAAGCCTGTCAAGCACGTGCCGAATCCGGCGCCCCAGGGCGGCGGGTGACCCGGGCGGGAATCATTCACGGCATTCGCTTTTTGAGGTCGGCGGCGAGCTCTACGGTGATCTCGATCGCTCGCGCCGCCAGCGGGGAATGGCTGCGTCCCTCCTGCCAGCAGAGGTAAATCTCCCGCGGTGAGGGCGCCGGCTGCAGGTGATGTACGCGGAGCCGGTCATCGGCCCAGGCGCCGGCGCCGTACAAGGCCAGCCACGGCAGCACGGCCGGACCCATCCCGGCTCGGACCATGGCCAGTAGCGCTTCGTTGCTTGCGGTGCGGAACACGATATGGGGCCGTACGCCGCGTCGTATCAGAGCCTCCTCCACCCGGGGTTGGTCGCAGGTCGCCGGCCAGGCCACCATGGGCAAGCCGTCGAGCTGTGTCACCCGAACCGGGCCTTCGGGAAAGTCGCCGCGGCGGGCGACCAGCAGGTAGGGGTCGTCGAGCAGACGCAGGTGCTCGACGTCGCCCTCGACGCGGCGATCGTAGAACAACAGGTCGAGATCGTCCGTCTGCGGTTGTTCGGGCTCTTCCTCCGACAGCCTGATATCGCAGCCGGAGTACTGCTCGCGCAGGCGGCGGAGTACGACCGACAGGATCACGCTGGTCACGCTCTGCAGTGTGCCGATGTCAATTCGGCCATCGCCGGCCTTGAACCGCTCAACGGCATCGGCCAGGTCTGTCGCCGCGGCCAGCAGCTCACGGCCCTTGGCCAGGACGACGGACCCGAGAGGGGTGAGCCGTACCGGCTTGGGGCCGCCCGGCCGGGCGAAGACCGCGCCCCCCACGGCCTTCTCCAGCGCGGCGATCTGCTGGCTCACCGTGGACTGGGTGTACCCCAACCGGCTCGCCGCCCTGCCGAACGAGCCTTCGTCGACCACCGCCGCCATGGCGGCCAGATAGCGAAGTTCCACGTCGGACACGGGCGTCAGATTAGCATTATCATCGCGAACCCCGATTGCAATGATCGGAATTTATCGCTTTTCGCGATGACATTGCCTGCCTAGCGTGGTCCCCATGCCCAATGGAGAAAGGACGCACCGTGCATCGGGGACTGTACTTGGCGCCGTTCGACCGTCTGGCCGATCCGCGTCTGCTGGTAGAGCTCGCAACGCTGGCTGAGTCACGTGGGTGGGACGGCCTGTTCCTGTGGGATCGGATCGCCTATCCGCCCACGGGTCGCGCCGTCGCCGACCCGTGGGTGGCGCTGAGCGCCATCGCGTTGGCGACCGACACCCTCCGGCTCGGGCCGATGATCACTCCGCTGTCCCGGAGGCGGGTCCAGAAGGTCGCCCGAGAAACGATCACCCTGGACCATCTCAGCAACGGCCGTCTGACGCTGGGGGTAGGGCTCGGCAACGCTGATGACTTCGAGGCGTTCGGAGAGGTCACCGACCCGCGTGAGCAGGCGCGCATGCTGGATGACGGACTGGAGCGACTGGACGGGTACTGGCGCGGGGATTTCCATCCGCTTCCGGTTCAGCGCCCGCGGATTCCCGTCTGGGTCGCGGCGAAGTGGCCGAACCGACGGCCGCTCCGACGTGCGGCCCGGTGGGATGGCCTGTTCCCGATCGATCTGCCGGGAACTGAACAGCTTGCGGAGATCGCGCAGGAAATAAGCCACGCACGAACCAGTTGCGAGGATCCATTCGATCTGGTCGTGGAGGTGCCGCCCGGAGCCGACGTTCGCCCGTGGGAGTCCGCTGGAGCGACTTGGGCGCTGACCAGCATCGAGCCTCAGACCCCAGAGGGCAAGATACGCGAAGTAATCGAAAGCGGCCCATGAGCACCGACTACGACTCCGAACTGCGGCTGTACAACGAAGTACTGCGCCGGGCCTGTGGCGTACAGTCACGCGATCATGTCCTCGACATCGGATGCGGGACCGGGCAGACGACCCGGGACGCCGCGCGCACGGCCAGGGCCGGCAGCGCGCACGGAATCGACATCTCCGCGGCCGCCGTCGAGCGCGCCTGTGAACTCGCACGCGCGGAAGGCCTGGACAACGTGACCTTCGAGCACGCCGACGCGCGACTCCACCGCTTCACCCAGGGACACTTCGACCTTGCGATCAGTAGGTTCGGCACGATGTTCTTCGACGAGCCGGTCGCCGCGTTCGCCAATATCAGGCGGGCACTCCGCCGGAGCGGGCGTTTGGTGATGATGGTCTGGCAGGCGCGTGAGCACAACGAGTGGGAAGTCGCGACTCGTCAAGCCCTCACGGGACCCGAGGCATCAATGGCCGTGCCTTCCGCGGGACCGGACCCGTTCTCATTGGCCGATCCCGTGACGGTGAAGAGGATCCTGACGGAGGCCGGGTTCGTCGGCATCACCCTCACCGACGTCCGTGAGCCCATCTCCTACGGCCCGGACGTGAACCGCGCCCTCGACTGGGTCTGCGGCTTCACCAGCACCACCGAAGCCCTGAAAAGACTGGACCCCGCCGCGGCGACCCGTGCGCTCGAGCGGCTGCGCGAGGCGCTTTCCACGCACATGAGCGGCGACGGTGTCTGGTTCGACTCCCGCGCCTGGTGCGTCACCGCTCGTCAGAGAGAGGAACCATGACACAGAGCGAGCCACGGGCCGCCGTTCCAGTCCCTGGTGGGGAGGTGTACGCGAAGAGTTTCGCACCGCGCTTCTACGAGATCGACGGCCAGGGAGTCATGTTCAACATGTGGTACCTGGCCTACGTGGACGAGGCGGTGGACGGCTTCTTCATCACCCGCGGACTGCCGTACGCCACCTGGCCGGAGTTGGGCATGGACGTGCACGTCGCACACGCGGAGATCGACTGGAAGGCTCCGATCCGGTACGCCGACCGGCCGGACGTGCTCATCAGCACGGCGCGGATCGGAAGGAAGAGCTTCACGCTGGACTTCGCGTTCCGCCGGGACGGAGACATCACCGCGACCGGCTGCGTGGTCTACGTAGCGGTCGCGTCGGACGGGACGGGAACCACGCCGCTGCCCCAACGGCTGGTCGACGCGCTGGGCGAGGTGCGCACGCTCCGTCCTGAACGACCGAAGGACCGCCGCCCTTAGGGCCCTGAGGTTTCGATACCGCTCGTTTCCGCTGGTCGTACGCCCCTCTCTGGCCGGCGGGAAGACGGCGACCGGTGCGGGCGTTATGGGGCCCAGCGTCCGACGGTGCGGGCGCCATCGATGGAAGGACTCCGATGACCTACGAGGAGTACCAGCGCGGACAGATGTTCTTCGACGCCCGGGACTACGCCGAGGCGGGCCGCATCCTCGTCCCGATCGTCGAGAACGAGCCGGACAACCGGGCGGCCGTCGAACTGCTCGGGCGGGCCTACTTCCACAGCGCGCAGCTGGGCCGCGCGGAGCAGACCTTCCGGCGGCTGATCGAGCTGGACCCCGCGAACGGCTGGGCGCATGAGGCGCTGGCCCGCACGCTCGAACGGCGCGGCCGCGCCGACGAGGCCGCGCCGTACCGCAAGCTGGCTCGCGCCATGGGCACCGACCAGGCCGAAGAGGCGGCGATCTCCGTCTCCGCGGCGAACCTCGTCGGCTGAGGACCACCGGCACCGGGCGCGCGGTGGGACCGCCGGGCTCCTAGAGATCGGCCGGCGGTCCCACCGCGGCCCTGTCCGGGCCTTGGGTCGGTCCGGTCGTGACGGGTGCGGCCCAGGCGCGAAGGAGCCGCACCTCGGTTGCGCTCTTTTCATCCGGGATGAGGGTGACCAGTCGGTGGCGTGTTTCGTCCACCGGCACGAAGTTCTGATATCGCAACCGCAACACTCCGAGGGCCGGATGACGGAGGCTTTTGACTCCGGAGGAGCGCTGCTCGACGTTTCCCGCGTTCCACAGTGCGCGAAAATCCTCGCTGTACGTCGTCAATTCCGCGATCAATGCCGCCAATTGGGGGTCACGGGGGTACTGGCCTGCCGACAGACGCATCTGCCCGGCAGTGGCGGCGGCGACCTCGTCCCATTCCACGTAGAAATCACGTGCGCCAGGGTCGAGAAAGAGGTAGCGGGCGAGGTTGTGCGTCCCACTCTTCGCGGTCGTGACATCGATGAGCAGGCGGGTGGCGAGCGAGTTGGCGGCCAGCACCTCGAAGTAGTCATTGATGATCAATGCCGGGATGCCGTCCATCAGGGAGAGCATGCGTCGCAGTTGTGGGCGTGGCGCGCCGGCCGCCTGGTCGGCTGAATGGGCCGCGACGCGGCGCAGGGAGTCCAGATGGGCGCGCTCTACCTCCGAGAGGCCGAGTGCGCACGCGATCGCGTCTAGGACCTCGCGCGAAGGTCGGGTCGCCCGGCCCTGCTCCAGCCGCTGGTAGTACTCGACGCTGATCCCGGCGAGTTGTGCGAGTTCCTCCCGTCGCAGCCCGGGAACCCGGCGCCGCGAGCCACCAGGTAGGCCGGCGCTCTGCGGAGTCACCCGGGCACGTCTCGTACGCAGAAATACCCCGAGCTCCCCTCGATGCATCATGACCGTCATTATGCCCAGCGTCGACGAATGGAAGGTGGCCCTGCCAGTACCCGTAAGAGTGGGATCTGGATGACATGGCGGGCTCATCGGCAATCTCTGATCCGTACGAACGCCACGGAACGGAAGAGATCAATCATGTGCCATTCGGTCGACGGCCGCCCACCCGCCTCACCCGTGGTCACCGGAGAGGTCGCCGAACATGGACACCTGGAGATCACGGCAGACGACGGCAACCGCCTGAACGCCTACCGTGCGACTCCCACCGTTCCGAACGGACGGAACGTCGTCATCCTCCCCGACGTTCGTGGACTGCATCCGTTCTACGAGGCCCTGGCCCATCGGTTCGCCGAGGCCGGCTTCCACACCATGGTCATCGACTTCTACGGGCGCAGCGCGGGCACCCTGCCACGCGATGACTCCTTCGATCCGATGACGCACATGGCGTTGCTGGAGGCCCCCCATGTCGACGCCGACGTCGCGGCGGCCGTCGTACGGCTACGCGAGGAGCACCCGGGCCCGGTGTTCACCGTTGGGTTCTGCCTTGGCGGAGGGCACTCCTGGCGGCAGGCCGCCACCGGACTGGATCTCGCCGGGGCGATCGGCTTCTACGGGCCTCCCCGTTTCTTCGGCGACGCCACTACGACGCTGTCCGCGCCGTTGCTGATGCTGCTGGCCGGCGACGACGTCGCCACCCCGCAGGCCGAATTCCAGGCGCTCGCGGCCGGCTTCGACGAGGCCGGCAAGGAGTATGAGATGCACGTCTACGACGGGGCTCCGCACTCGTTCTTCGACGTGGCCTTCCGTGACTGGGAACGGGAGTGCGCCGACGCCTGGCAGCGCATCCTGAGCTTCACCTCCCGGAACGGTGGCGAGGCGGCATGAGTGTTCCGCCGATCGACACGGGGGTTCACCACATTCCGCGCTCGGCCGGGGGGCCGGTCGGGAGTGCCGGGAAGGTGACGGGCAGGGCGTCGAGGGCGCGGTGGAAGGGGCCGGGGCGCCACTGCAGCCGGTCGGTGGGGATGGCCAGGTCCATGTCCGGCAGCGAGTCGAGGAGCCTTTCGATCGCGATGGCGGCGATCAGGCGGGCGTGTCCCTGGGCGGGGCATCGGTGCGGGCCGGCGCTCCAGGCCAGGTGGGCGCGGTTGCCGGCCCGCTGGTCCGAGAATGTGGCCGGGTCGTTGTTCGCGGCGGTGAAGCTCACGACGACCGGCTGGTCGGCGGGCAGATGGGTGCCGGCCAGGGTGAGGTCCCGTACGGGGTAGGTGATGCCGAAGTTGGCGAGCGGCGGGTCGGTCCACAGGACCTCATCCAGCGCGTCGTCGACGGCGAGGCTGCCGCTGGAGACGTCGCCGGCGAACCGGTCGTCGGACAGCAGGAGGTGCAGCGCGTTCGCGATGAGGTTCTGTTCGGGTTCGGTTCCGGCGCCCATGAGGATGACCAACTGGTACATCGCCTCTTCGTCCGTCAGCCCGACAGGGTGCTGCAGCAGCCAGGACGCGACGTCCTGGCCGGGCCTCCTGCGTTTGAGCGCGACGAGTTCGATGAGGCACTGGACGAGTTCCACGTACGCCTTCTCGGCGTCGACGACGTCGAAGATTCCCTTCACGCCCGCGGCGAGCCGTTCGCCGAGCGGGCCGGGACAGCCGAACATCTGATTGAAGATCAGGATCGGTAGTGGCCTGGCGTACTGGGTGACCAGGTCGGCCTCTCCGTCATGCGCGAACTGCGCGATGAGCTCGCCCGCGCTGTGCTCGACCTGTTCGCGCAGCGTGTGCACGTCCAGGCGCTGCAGGCTGTCGTTCACCGCTCGGCGAAGTCGGGCGTGCGTGGCGCCGTCGGTGTACAGGCAGTTCGGCCGGTACATCATGAGGGGCAGGACCGGGCAGTCCGGGGGAATGTTCCGCTGCCATCGGCGCGGGTCCTTGGGGAACGCCTCGGGATCACGGAGCACGTGGAGAGCGGCCTCGTATCCCAGGACGAGCGTGGCCGGGACGCCGGGCGCGAGCTCCACCGGCGCGGCCTGTCCGTACCCCCGCAGGTGGTCATAGACGCGGCCCGGGTCGGCGGCGAACTCCGCTCCGTAGAGCGGGGTGGGCCGGGGCCGGGGGCACGACTCTTCCGCATGCGGCTCGTACTCATGCATATGTGTGCTTCTTCCGCTTTTCCCGCAGGAGCGCGTTCAGCTCGATGGCGGTGGTCGCCGTGACGCGGTCGTTCTTGCCGCGCAGTGCGGACCAGGTGTTCTGCCACGGGTCGTACAGGAACGCCCAGTCCGGGAAGGTCTCCCTCAACTTCTGCAGCCAGTTCGCCGCATCCACCCAGCCCGTCATGGGCTTGCGTCTCGGTGAACGGCCGGCAGCGCGAGAGGCTCGGCGGCAGGTTCGGCCGGGGGGCGTTGTTCGTCGATGTCCCACTCCACGCCGGCCTGGTCGCAGGACGACCCGGCGCCGGCGGTCAGCGGGGCCCTCACCACCGGCGTACGCGGCCGGGGATCGAACAGCAGCCGGGTCACGTCGCCACGGCTGTAGTGCCCCGCAGGGTCCTGCAGGGACTTGACGAGGGGGATCACGCCGAGGTCGATCTCGCCGTACACGAGTCCCTCGACGTCGGGTGGCAGAGTCGTCCCGACCGGGCGGCCGTCGGGGGCGAATATCTGGGAGAAGCCGCCGCTTCCGCCGGAGAGGAAGTGCACCCGTTCTTCGTTTCCCTCGGCGAACATGTCCAGGCCGCGCTCGCCGAGCATCGTCGTGGCGGCGAGTACGTAGCAGCCGCCTTCGAGCGCGTAGACCTGGCTGATCCGCATACTGGCCTCGTCGGACAGCGGGTAGGTGTACCGACTCTTGGCAAGGCTGGGCCACGACGCCACGTGCACCTGCTCGTTCATGCTGTACATCGCGTACTTCGTCAGCGGTTGCAGGTGTTCCCAGCAGTTGAGCGCGCCGAGGCGGCCGATGCCCTCGACCTCGTGGACGGCCAGGTCGCTTCCGTCGCCTTCGCCGAAGACGCCGCGCTCGACCGACGTCGGCTTGAGCTTGCGCCGGGTCGCGATCACTTCCCCCTGCGCGCCGAAGATGAACTGCGCCATGTACAGCGATCCGCCGTCGCGTTCGCTGGCGCCGACGACGGCCGTGATCCCGTGTTCGGCGGCCGCCTTGGCCAACCGGGTGAACGGTTCGTCCCCGACCACGATCGAGTTCTCGTAATAGCGGGGGATGAACTTCATTCCCCACAGCGGCGAGCCGCTCCAGATCCACGCCGGATAGCCGGGGATCCACGTCTCGGGAAAGGCGATGAGGCCGGCGCCGTTCCGAGCGGCCTGAGCGATGAGACCGATCGCCTTGTCCGTGGAAGCGTGAACGTCCAACCAGACTGGCTCTGCCTGAACGACCGCGGCCTTGAACCGGGGGGTGGGCATGAGACTTTCCGCCTGTCAGCAACTCCAGGTCGATGACCTGGGGGTTTGATGATGAGCCGACACGCTAGCGGGCGGAGCCCCGGCCTCCTTGCCCAGAAGCGCCCGGACACTTGACGCGGCGCGCACCGACGGAATGGCGGATGTCCCCACCTGGGAGACCACATTTCGTCCCTGCGGCGCGCTAAGGTGCGCTTACTGTCTGTTGCACAGGTTTTGAAGCGGAGTACGGATGACCCTCGTCCGATCTACCGGCGACCGGCCTCCCGATGAACGGCTGGACTACTGGCACGAGATCGTCGCCGAGTCTCTGGTACGCCTGCGGATCTCCGCCGCCGAGGGTCCGGCCGTGGTGGCGAGCCTGAGCGTTGACGATCTCGGCGACCTGCGGTTGTGCTCCGTACGTGCCGGTGGCGGCGAAGTGGTCAGGACACCACGCCTGATCTCCGCTTCGTCCGAGCCGTTGATCCTGTTGAGCCTGCAGACGTCGGGCAGCTCCGTGGTGGCACAGGATGGCCGCGAGGCGTTGCTGCGCCCCGGAGACTTCGCCTTCTACGACACCAGCCGGCCGTACTCCCTCGGCTTTCACGACCCCTTCACGATGACCGTCCTGCGGGTCCCCGCGCGCAGTCTCGCGCTGCCCGAGTCCACGATGCGTGCGACCACGGCGACGGTCTTCCGCGGCGACGACGGCTTCGGCCGGTTACTGTCGCCCTTCCTCACCGGACTCGCGGCGCAGGCGGGTTCGTACCACGAGAGCGCGCGCGCCGAGCTGGCCGGCGGCATCCCCGAGCTCATCAGAGCCGCGGTCGCCCTGCGGGCCGGCCAGGCGACGCCGTTTCGGGAGGACGCGCCCGGCACCGCGCTGCTGGCACAGATCAAGCAGTACATCGAGCGGCACCTGGACGCCCCTGGCCTCTCCCCCTCGGCGGTGGCCCATGCGCATGGCCTGTCGACGCGCTACCTCCAGAAGCTCTTCGCCCGGGAGGACACCAGCCCGGCCGCGTGGATAAGACGGCGCAGGCTCGAGATGTGCCGGCGCGACCTCACGAGGCCGGCCTCGGCCCACCGCACCATCGAAGCGGTCGCGTTCCGCTGGGGCTTCGCGAGCGCCGCCCACTTCAGCCGGGTCTTCAAGGACACGTACGGGATGACGCCCCGGGAGTGGCGGGCCATGGCGAACGAGGGCCCGGACCGCACCGCCTGACACGCGCGGACGGTGCCGGCCGCACTCATCCCGGCCGGCACCGTTTCACTAGGCTGACGTCCGATGAAACCCCCCACAGGCACCTGGGCGACCGTGCTCCTGCCGATCGACGAAGACGACGACCTCCGCTGGGAGCACGTCGGCGAGCAGCTGGACCACCTCATCGGCGCCGGAGTCGACGGCGTGTACACGGGTGGGTCGGCCGCCGAGTTCTGGACGCAGAGCGAGGCGGAGGTCGACCGGCTCGCCGAACTCGTGGCCGCCCGCTGCCGAACGGCGGGCATGCCGTTCCAGATCGGCTGCGCCCACCCCAGCCCGCAGGTCGCCCTCGACCGGCTTCGCCGCGCGCGGGAACTCGCGCCCGACGCCGTTCAGGTGATCCTCCCCGACTGGTTCACCGTCACCGACCGGGAGGCGGTCGCCTTCCTGCGCCGTCTCGCGGATGAGGCGGCACCGGTTCCCCTGGTCCTGTACAACCCTCCGCACGCCAAGCGTGTGCTGACTCCGGCCGGGTACCAGCGGCTGTGCGAGGAGATCCCGGAGATCATCGGGCTCAAGGTCGGCGACGGCGACGACGCGTGGTACGAGGCGATGCGCCCGGTGATGGAGCGGGTCTCCGTCTTCGTCCCGGGCCACCATCTGGCCTCCGGCCACCGCCGTGGCGCGGCCGGCGCGTACTCCAACGTCGCCTGCCTGCACCCGCGCGCCGCCGTCGCCTGGTGGCAGGCCATCCGCGACGGCCTCCCCGACGCGATGTCCGTCGAGGCACGCCTGAACGCGTTCTTCGGTGAGTTCATTCAGCCGCTCCAGCACGAGTACTGCAACGCGGCACTCGACAAACTGCTGGCCGCGATCGGCGGCTGGAGCACGATCGGGACGCGGCTGCGCTGGCCGTACTTCGGCGTGCCCGCCGAACACGCCGAAGCGCTGCGCGCCGTCGCCCGCGAGCGGCTGCCCGACTTCACCTCCCCCTGATCGGCGGCGAGCCGGAACCCGGCCGAGCCGCGGCGTCAGGAGTGCCAGCCGACCGGCTTCGTGGTCGGGGTGAGGACGAGCAGGCGCAGTTCGTTCGGGTTGAGGGGGAGGGTCTGGCTCGTGTATCCGCCCGATCCGCGCGGGCCGATCACGAACTGCTCCACCGGGTTCAGCTCGCCGGTGTCGGAGTCGTCGGCGATACGGTAGCGGGTCACCAGGACGTTGGAGTTCAGGAACGCGGCCGGGAAGTTCGACAGCACGATCCTCGAGTCGTAGGCGGTCCTGAGCGTCCACTGGTAGTTCCAGGTCATGACCGCGACCTCGCCCGGATCGGCGGCCGCGAGGCCGTACACACCGATGCCCTTCGAGCTCAGGCCGTCAGAGGTGGCCTGGTAGCGGGTGCCGGGAAGCATCGACTCCATCCGGATCGCGTTGTAGTACGGCCGCGCCATCCCCGTGTCGGTGTCGGCGAACATGCTCTTCCGGTCGTTGTCCGGGTGGTGGATCGTCCAGTCGAACGGGGTGACCGACGATTGGCCGAGGTAGTAGTAGTCCAGTGACGGCAGCGCCGCCGCCTGTATGTGGTAGTCGGCCGACAGGCCCAGGTCGGACTCGCGGGAGCCGGGGAAGACACCGGTCTCGGTGACCATGACGGGCCGGCTGGTCAGGTTCCGGGCGGTCAGCATCGAGTCGACCTGCGCGCGCTCGGTGGAGACGACGGCCGGGTTCTGCTTCGGGGCGTCCCACGTGCCGCTGCCGGACGTGTTGATCAGGTACTGGTGGTAGGTGATGAAGTCCAGCCGCTTGTTCGTGTCGGTGTCGGCGGCGTACAGGTCGAGGAACTGACCGATCCGGCCGACCGAGAAGATGTCCGTGGTCGGGCCGCCGATCTCGATCTCCGATCCGGGCAGGCCCATCGCGTTGACCGCGTTCACCACCTGATACATGAACTTGTATTTCGGGTAGTACGCGGCGATGTCCGGCGGTTCGTTCTCGGCCTCGAGGTACTTGATCGACGGGAAGTGCCTCTTGTAGTCGGCGAGCATGTCACGCTCGGCCGCGAACAACGCCGAGCGGGTGAACGTGCCGTTCGTGACGAGCGGGTCGTAGTCCGAGCGCCAGTCGACGACGAGTCCGTCGCTGGACCGTGAGGCGTACTCGCTGAGGTAGTCGTACCACTTCGAGTATTCAGGGGTGCCGGTCCCGACGTCGTACGCCTGGTCGAACTCCAGCCAGACCCGTGCCCGCGCGAGACCGAGGTCGCCGAGCTTCTCGTTCGTCGTCGTGCCGTACTTCCAGCTGTTCGGGGTCGCGCTGAGCTGGCGACCCGGCCGGAACGGGAACGCGCCGAGGCTGTGCGACAGGTCCACCCGTACCGTGCCGGCCGTCGGCGTGGTCTCCTCGGCCGCGAGCGACGAGGTGGCCGAGCTCGGCCGGGCCGCTCCGGGGTGCGGGATCGCCGCCCACAGCGTGAACCCGGTCAGCAGTGCCAGCCCCGAGGCTCCCCAGGCAGAACGAGTACGACGGCCCATCGGGTCCCCTTCTCCGGTGCCCTGGCCCGCCGATGAGACCAGGTCTCGCGGAGATTCTCCTTGATCGCGTGCACTCTGAGGGTGTTTTCCGATGGTGTCCGGTTCGATGGCGAAAAGAGCGGCTCAGCCGAGCGGGAGGTCGGTGGGGTGCGACCGGGCGGCGTCCAGCGCGGCCATGGCGGTGTCATCCAGGGCGATCGTTCCGGCGGCGATGTTCGCTTCGAGGTGGGCGGCGTCCGCGGTACCCGGGATGAGCAGCACGTTCGGCGCGTGGTGCAGCAGCCAGGCGAGGCCGGTCTGCGCGGGGGTGCGGCCGAGGGACCGCGCGACGGCGATGACGGCCGGGTCGTCGGTCACCTTCGGCATGCCGGGGAGGGCGCCGCCGAGCGGGAAGAACGGTACCCAGGCGATCTGCTCGTCGGCGCAGAGCCGGAGCATCTCCTCGTCGCCGCGCGCCACCAGGCTGTAGGCGTTCTGGACGCAGGCGATCCCGGCGGGAAGGGCTCGGCGCAGTCCGTCCAGGGTGACGTTGCTCAGGCCGATCGCGCCGATCTTGCCCTCGTCCCGCAGCGCCGTCATCATCGCGAGCTGGTCATCGAGGTCGACCACCTGGTCGCCCTCGACCCGCAGGCCCGGTCCGGTGTCCAGGCGGCGGAGGTTCACCACCGGGATCTGGTCGAGGCCGAGGCTCTTGAGGTTGTCCTCGACGCTCGCCCTCAGCTGTTCGGGTCGCTGGGCGGGACGGACCTGAAAGGTGCCGCCCGGGTTGGGATCGCCGCCGACCTTGCTGACGACCACGACGCCGTCCTCGGGGCGGAACGCGTCGCGGATGAGCCCGTTGACGAAGCCGTCGCCGTAGAACTGGGCGGTGTCGACGTGGTCGACGCCGAGCTCCACCGCGCGGCGCAGGAGGGCGATCGCCTCGTCGCGGTCGCCTCGCCGGCGTAGCTGCATCGCGCCGTATCCGACGCGGGAGACCGTGCGTCCGCCGATCACCCCGGCCCCGCCGGCACGCGGGACACCGGTGACGGTGAGCCGGGAGGAGGAGGTGCTGTCCGAGGTCATGGGAGTTCCTTCCACATGAGACGGTAAGCGGAGTTGGGTCCGCTTACGCCGACGATAGCACCTTATCGGAGGCGACTCCGGTTCTCCGGGAGTCGGCATCATCCGGCGTCGCGGGAGGAACCGGCGGTCGCGGAGTCGGCCGCGAGCCGGTCGATCTTCTCGTTGAGCGCCCGGATCTCGTTCATCAGCGCGGTGTGCTGTGCCCGCTCCAGTTCCTGGTCCTCTTTCCACCGTGAGGCGTTGACCTCGGTCTCCATCGCGGAAACGATCACGCCGATGAGCAGGTTGAGGATGAAGAACGCCGTGACCACGATGAACGTGACGAAGAAGACCCAGGCCAGCGGCTCCTTGGCCATCACGTCCTCCGCGACGCTCGGCCAGTTCTCGACCGTGAGCACCGTGAACATCGTGAACAGCGACTTTCCCAGGTTTCCGAAATGCTTCGGGGCCGCCTCGTGAAAGAGCCGCTCGCCGATGACGGCCGCGACGTAGAGCGACAGCAGCAGGAGGACCAGGATTGAGGCCAGCCCCGGAATCGCGGTGAACAGCGCCGAGACCACCCTGCGCATGCCCGGCACCACGGAGATCAGCCGCAGCACCCGCAGAAACCGGAAGAGCCGGAGGATGGACAGCGACTCCGACGCCGGAACGAGGGCGACGGCGACGATGACCAGGTCGAACCAGTTCCACGGGTCGCGGAAGAACGCCTTTCCCTGTGCGGCGATCCGCAGAACGATCTCAACGACGAAGATCGCGATGACGAACCGGTCGATGACCAGGAAGGCCGTGGAGTGCCCGTCGGCCAGGCCGGGCGAGGTCTCCAGCCCGAGCGCCAGCCCGTTCAACGTGATGACGGCGATGATCGCACGCTGGAACGCCGGAGCGTCCACGAAGACACTGAGGCGTTCACGCGAAAAAGCGGGCAAGTCAGCACTCCAGACCGTAAGACGCCTCTGACCGCCCAAAACCCTACAAGTCCCCTGCGCCACACCCCCGCTCGGACGACCGCGGCCCGGTTCCGGCCGGTGGCCGGAACCGGGCGTCAGGTGCCTCTCAGCGGGCCGGCTGGAACCGGCGGAGCCGCAGGCTGTTGCTGACCACGAAGACGCTGGAGAACGCCATCGCGGCACCGGCGAGCATCGGGTTGAGCAGGCCGGCGGCGGCCAGGGGCAGGGCGGCGACGTTGTAGGCGAAGGCCCAGAACAGGTTGCCCTTGATGGTGCCGAGCGTGCGGCGCGACAGGCGGATGGCGTCGGCGGCGGCGCGCAGATCGCCGCGTACGAGGGTCAGGTCGGCGGCCTCGATCGCCACGTCGGTGCCGGTGCCCATGGCCAGGCCCAGGTCGGCCTGGGCGAGGGCGGCGGCGTCGTTGACGCCGTCTCCGACCATCGCGACGGTCCTGCCCTCGGCCTGCAGGCGTTTGACGACGTCGACCTTGTCGGCGGGCAGGACCTCGGCGATGACCTCGTCGATGCCGGCCTCGGCCGCGATCGCGCGGGCCACGGTCTCGTTGTCGCCGGTGAGCAGGACCGGCCGTAGGCCCAGCGACCTCAGCCGAGTGATCGCCTCGGCGCTGGTGTCCTTGATGGTGTCGGCGACGACGAGGACCGCGCGGGCCTCGCCGTCCCAGCCGACCGCGACGGCCGTGCCGCCGTCGGCCTCGGCGGCGGCCTTGGCGCGTTCCAGCTCGGCGGGCAGGTGCTGGGACCACTCGTCCAGCAGGCGCGTACGGCCGACCAGCACGGCGTGCCCGTCGACGACGCCCTGGACGCCGAGGCCCTCGACGGCCGCGAAGTCCTCCACCGGCGGCAGGTCGCCGACCCGCTGGACGGCGCCCCTCGCGATGGCCTGGGCGATCGGGTGTTCGGAGGAGTCCTCCAGCGCTCCGGCGAGGCGCAGCACCTCGTCGGCGTCCTGGCCGTCGGCGGTGACGACGTCGGTCAGGGTCATCTTGCCGGTAGTGACGGTGCCGGTCTTGTCCAGCACGACCGTGTCGATCCGCCGGGTGGACTCCAGAATGTGCGGGCCCCGGATGAGGATGCCGAGCTGGGCGCCGCGCCCCGTGCCGACCAGGAGGGCGGTGGGAGTGGCCAGGCCGAGCGCGCACGGGCAGGCGATGATGAGGACCGCGACGGCCGCGGTGAAGGCCGCCGTGACGCCGCCGCCCGTACCGAGCCAGAACCCGAGGGTGGCCACCGCGAGCGTGATCACGATCGGCACGAAGATCCCGGAGACCCGGTCGGCGAGGCGCTGCACCTGCGCCTTGCCGCTCTGGGCCTCCTCCACCAGCTTGGCCATCTGCGCGAGCTGGGTGTCCGAGCCGACCCTGGTCGCCTCGACGACCAGGCGGCCGCCCGCGTTGACGGTGGCGCCGACGACGGCGTCGCCGACCCCGACCTCGACCGGCACGGACTCCCCGGTGAGCATGCTCATGTCGACCGCCGAGCCGCCCTCGACCACCACGCCGTCCGTGGCGATCTTCTCGCCGGGCCGTACGACGAACCGGTCGCCGGTGGTGAGCCGCTCGACGGGGACGCGTTCTTCGCGGCCGTCGCGCAGCACGGCGACGTCCTTCGCGCCCATCTCCAGCAGCGCCCGCAGCGCGGCCCCGGCGCGCCGCTTGGAGCGGGCCTCGAAGTAACGGCCGGCCAGGATGAACACCGTCACCCCGGCGGCGACCTCCAGGTAGATCTCGCCCGCGCCGGAGACGCGCCCGACGGTGAGGGTGAACGGGTGCCGCATGCCCGGTTCGCCGGCGGTGCCGAAGAACAGCGCGTACAGCGACCAGCCGAACGCCGCGATCGTGCCCAGCGACACCAGCGTGTCCATCGTCGCGGCGCCGAGCCTGAGGTTCTTGTACGCGGCGCGGTGGAACGGCGCCGCACCCCAGACCAGCACCGGTGCCGCCAGCGTCAACGAGGCCCACTGCCAGTACGTGAACTGCAGGGCGGGAATCATCGCCAGCGCGATCACGGGTACGGCCAGCACGGTGCTGACCAGGAGCCGGTCGCGCAGGGCGCGTACGGTGGCGTCCTCGGCCTCCGGCGCCGTCTCCTCCTCGTCCGGCTTCGGCGGGGCGGGAAGGGCGGCGGTGTACCCGGCCTTCTCCACCTGGGCGATCAGGTCGTCCGGGGAGACGCCGGGCTCGAAGGCGACGCTGGCCTTCTCGGTGGCGTAGTTGACCGTCGCGGTGACGCCCTCCAGCCGGTTGAGGCGCTTCTCGACGCGGTTGGCGCACGACGCGCAGGTCATGCCCCCGATCACCAGCTCGACCCGCTCGGGTGCCGTGGTGCTCATGAGCCCTCCTTTGTCGGGGAAGCGACGGCCGTCACGGTGAACTCGGCGGTGTGGACCGCGCCGTCGTGCTGGAAGTCCAGGTAGAGACGGTACGAGCCGGCGGACGGCACCTCGGCGTGGAAGGTCACGGTCGGCCCCGGCTTCGTCCTGCCGTCGCCCGGCTCGCCGTCCGGGTGGACGTGCAGGTAGGCCAGGTCGCCCACACGAAGCGCCACCAGGTGCCCGTACGCGGCGAGATAGGGCTGAAGGTCGGTGACCGGCCGGCCGTCCCGCGAGACCGTCAGGTCGAGCCGGCTCTCCCGGCCCGCCGTCAACGCGCCCTTGAGGGTGACGGTGTAGCCGTCGACGGAGGCGGTCGTGGCCGGGGCGGGCAGCGGCCGCGGGGTCGTCTCGCCCGCGACCTCGGTGTCGATGCCGAGCGTCAGCGGGTCGGCGCCGGCGGGCTTGAAGTCGGCGAACGCCCGGTAGGTGCCCGGCCCGCCGAAGGGTGCGGCGACCCGCCAGGTGCCGTCGGCGTCCATGGCGGGGTGCACGTGCCGGAAGCCGGACAGGTCGCGGCGGACGACGATGAGGTGCATCCGCTTGTCGTGCTCGGTGTCGAACGCCGTCACCGCCCGCCCGTCCGGGCCGATGATCCGGAAGGCGAACGTCCCGGTGGACGCGGTAGTGGTGGTGAGGGTGTAGCCGTGGTCGGAGACGAGCAGCCCTCCGGGCATGGTCGCGTGCGTCATGTCATGGCCGGTGTGCTGCTCCATGTCGTTGTGGGAGGCGTTCGGCCGATCCGCGGCTCCGACGGGACCGGCCAGGCGGCCGGCCCCGAGCGCCGCGCCGAACACCGCCGCCAGCCCGATCGTGAAGATGCCGAGCCTGGCCGGTGTGTTCATCGCTGCCTTCCTTCGCTGCTCTCAGGCCCCCCGGAGCGGGCCCGGTCAGGAACCGGTGACCTCATAGCCGGCCTCGTCCACGGCGTCGCGTACCGCCTGCTCGTCGAGGGGCGCCGTGCTGGCGACGGTGACCGTCCCCGAGGCCAGGTCGACGTCGACGTCGGTGACACCGTCGATGGCCCCGACCTCCGCGGTCACCGCGGAAACGCAGTGGCCGCACGTCATGCCCTTGACCTTGTACTGGGTCGTCGTCATCTGTGCTCTCCTTCGGCGATGTCGGTGACCGCTCCATTACGGCCGACTCCTAAGGTACCCATACCGGGTATATGGATAGCAGGGGCCTCCGCCTCAGCGAGGCGGATACCCCTAGGGGGTAACTTGGGAGGACCATAACATACCCCATGGGGGTTTGCTAGAGTCGGCCTCATGAGCACGGAGAGGTCCGCGCAGGCCGCTTCCGCCCCGGCGGCTCGCGGCTACAGCGCGACCAAGGACCAGCTGCGCACCCGCCTGCGCCGCATCGAGGGCCAGGTCCGCGGCGTCCAGGGCATGGTCGACGAAGACCGCTACTGCATCGACGTCCTCACCCAGATCTCCGCGATCCAGGCGGCGCTGGACAAGGTCGCCCTCGGCCTGCTGGACGACCACGTGAAGCACTGCGTCAAGGAGGCCGCCACCGAGCAGCGCACCGACGAGATGACCACCGAGATGATGGCGGCCGTCGCCCGGCTCATGCGGCGCGGCTGATCAGCGCACCGCCGCCGGAGTGGACGAGGCGTTACTGGACGGCGCCGTCGGTGAGCATGACCTCGCGGATCCCCTCTCGGCCGGACAGGCGCGGCAGGAGATCGTCGGTGGACCCGCGGCCGGACAGCTCGAGCAGGACGCCGACCAGTGAGGCGGAGGCGCTCGCGTCCGTGCCGGCGACGCGCAGCCCCGAGACGTGGAAGCCCGCGCTGGTGCAGTCGTCGATGATGGCGCGCAGCAGACCCTGACCCTCGACGTAGTCGATGCGCACCTGGAGCGGATCGCTCGCCGAGCGCGGGATCCGCCGCGTCCGACGGCCCGAGCACGGTCAGCATCATTCCGGCTTCCCGTCGGCGAGGATCCGGTCGACGAGGTCGGCGACGGCTCCGTCGGCGCAGCCGCCGACCACGATGTCGGCCGCCGCCCGCGCCTCCGGGTGCCCGTCGCCGACGGCGGCGCCGAGGCCCACGGCCGTCATCATGTCGATGTCGTTGGGGTTGTCACCGATGGCCGCGACGCGTGACAGGTCGATCCCCTCCCGCTCGGTGAGCCACCGCAGCGCGGGGCCCTTCCCCGCTTCGGCCGGCAGGATCTCCAGGTAGGTGTCCTCGGACTGGAGCAGCCGTACGCCGGGGCACCGCTCCGCCACCAGCGCGGCGAGCCCGTCCAGCGGTGGGGCGGGCGCGATGAGCATCGCCTTGGTCAGCGGCTCGGCCGGGGCGTCCGTGCGAAGCGTGATGCCGTCCCGGCGCGCGTAGTCGGCGAGTGCCGGGGCCGCACGCAGCGCGTAGGCGTTCTCTCCGGCGAACCCGACGGCGCCGACGCCGGCCGGCAACTCCGGCAGCACCGCGTTCCGCAGGCAGGAGTCGTCGAGCCGCAGGTCGAGAAGGCGCCTGCCGGTGGCGGGGTCGACGACGCGAGCCCCGTTGTAGAGGATCATCGGCGTGTCGAGGCCGAGGTCGCGGTGGTAGCGGCCGGCGGACTCCTCGTTGCGGCCGGTGGCGATGTAGACGGTGCCGCCGCGCTCGCGGTAGCGCCGCAGCGCGTCGGCGCTGCGGGCCACGATCCGCAGGTCGCGGCCGACGAGTGTGCCGTCCAGATCGGTGACCAGCCAGGGGAAGAGCGGTCCGGCGGCGCTCACGGGCGGCATCAGCCGACCCGCCCGTTCGCGGCGGCCCGGCACTCGTGGCAGACGACCAGCGCAGCCACGGAGCGGCTCAGCGGGCCCGCAGGGTCATCTCGAAGGAGTAGAGGTCGGCCCGGTACAGGTGGAATCCGTACTCGATCGGGCGTCCGGCGTCGTCGTACGCGGTGCGCGACATGGTCAGCAGGGGCGCTCCCCGCGTCTCCCCGAGCAGGCGCGCCTCCCCGGCCGTGGCGCGCCGCGCGCCGACGGCCTGCTCGGCGATCTGGATGGTGACGCCGACCGCACGCAGCAGTTCGTACAGACCGCGCCGGTTCAGGTCGTCCTCGGTGACGTCGATGAGGCCGGCCGGCAGGTGGTTGTGCATGATGGCGAGCGGTTCGTCACCGGCATAGCGCAGCCGCCGTACGGACAGTACGTCGGCGCCGGGCTCCACCTGGAGCGCGGCGGCGACGTCACCGCCGGCGGGGACGGTGTGGAAGGACAGCACCTCGGTGCGCGGCTCCCGGCCGTCGCGGGCGAGGTCCTCGTACAGGCTGGTCAGCTCGACCTGCCGGCGGACCCGGTTGTGCACGACCTGCGTGCCGAAGCCCCGCTTGCGGGCCAGCATGCCCTTGTCGACGAGGTGCTGGATCGCCTGGCGCATGGTCGGCCGGGAGACGCCGAGCTGGTCGGCGAGCGTGATCTCGTTCTCCAGGCGGACGCCCTGGGCCAGCGTGCCGGACTCGATGAGGTCCTGGAGCCGCTCCGCCACCTGGAAGTACAGCGGCACCGGGCTGCTCCGGTCGATCGTGATCAGTTTCCCGATGGGCTCCACGCGAACTCCTCAGGGCGACGTACCCCCCAGTATGCCCCATCTATGGCTTAAGCTCCTTACGTCAGCATGTCAGGACAAAGTATTGACTCTTCCGCCGTGGCGTGGATAGAACTACCTGGTCATCCCCCATCGGTCGGACACCGACCACCGAAGGCGAGCAACTCCATGCGCATTGGGCTTCTCGGCGCAGGCCGGACGCCACCCCCACCGGCACGCACGCCGAGCACATCCGCGCCGGTGTCCGCGCCGGTCTGCCGATCTTCTGCGAGAAGCCGGTGGCCGGCGACATCGACGAGACGCGGGACGTCCGTGCCGAGGTCACGGCCGCCGCGGTCCCGCTCCAGGTCGGCGTCCAGCGCCGCTTCGACGCCGGCTACCAGACGGTCCGCCAGGCCGTACGGGACGGACGGCTCGGCCGCCTGCACACGCTCCGCGCCTGCACCTCCGATCCCGCTCCACCGCCTCCGGAGTACCTGCCCGGCTCCGGTGGGATCTTCCGCGACTGCTCCGTCCACGACTACGACATCGTGCGCTGGGTGACCGGCCGGGAGGTCACCGAGGTCTACGCGACCGGGGCCGCCGGGGGCGGCGCGTTCTTCGCGGCGGCCGACGACGTCGACACCGCTATGAGATCGCCGGCGGACTCGGTGTGAAGCTCGCCGCTCCGGAGCGCGAGGTGTTGCACGGTCGACGGGCTCCGCGACGCGCTGGCCACGGCGAAGAAGTCCCCGCGCACGACCGTCATCCAGATCGAGACCGACCCGCTCGTCCCCGCTCCGGACTCCGGCGCCTGGTGGGACGTACCGGTCGCCGAGACGTCCGCGCTCGACACGACGCGTGCCGCCCGGGCCTCGTACGAGACCGCCCGGCGCGCCCAGCGCCACCACCTGTGAGAGGAACCCTGATGCGCACGATCGACCACTGGATCGCCGGGGCGCCGGCCCGCGGCGTGAGCGGCCGGACCGCCCCGGTATGGCAGCCGGCCACCGGCGTCCCGCAGGCCGAGGTGCCGCTCGGCGGCACCGCGGAGGTGAACGACGCGGTGGCCGCCGCGCTCAAGGCGTACGAGACCTGGTCCGGCATGTCGCTGACCCGCCGCGTCCGCGTGCTGTTCGCCTTCCGCGACCTGCTGGAGCGTCACGAGGACGAGCTGGCGCGGATCGTCGCCGCCGAGCACGGCAAGACGATCGACGACGCACGCGGGGAGGTCGTCCGCGGACGCGAGGTGGTGGACTTCGCGTGCGGCATCCCCCACCTGCTCAAGGGCGGTTACTCCCCCCACGTCTCCACCGGCGTGGACTCGCACTCGCTGCGGGAGCCGGTCGGGGTGTGCGCGGGGATCACCCCGTTCAACTTCCCGGTCATGGTGCCGCTGTGGATGCACCCGATCGCGATCGCCTGCGGCAACACCTTCGTGCTGAAGCCGAGCGAGCGGGACCCGTCCGCGTCGGTGCGGGTGGCGGAGCTGTACGCCGACGCGGGCCTGCCCGACGGGGTGTTCAACGTGGTGCACGGCGACAAGACGGTGGTCGACGCGCTGCTCGACCACCCCGACGTGGCCGCCGTGTCGTTCGTCGGCTCGACTCCGGTGGCCGAGTACGTCTACGGCCGTGGCGCCGCAGCGGGCAAGCGGGTGCAGGCGCTGGGCGGCGCGAAGAACCACGCCGTCGTCCTGCCCGACGCCGACCTCGACGACACCGTCCGGCAGATCGCCTCGGCGGCCTTCGGCTCGGCCGGGCAGCGGTGCATGGCGCTGTCCGCGGTCGTCGCCGTCGGCGACGTCGCGGACCCTCTGGTCGACCGGCTCGCCGCCGCGGCCCGCTCGGTGCGGGTCGGACCGGCCGACGACCCGCGCAGCGAGATGGGACCGCTGATCAGCGCGGCGGCACGGGACCGGGTCGTCGACCTGGTCGGGCAGGGGGTGGCCGCGGGCGCCCGCCTGGTCGTCGACGGCCGCGAGGCGCACCCTGGCGACGGCTTCTTCGTCGGCCCCTGCCTCTTCGACCATGTCACGCCGGACCACCCGATCTACCAGGAGGAGATCTTCGGTCCCGTCCTGGTGGTCCTGCGGGCCGCGACGTTCGAGGACGCGATCGCGCTCGTCAACGGAAGCCCCTACGGCAACGGCACCGCGCTGTTCACCTCCAGCGGCGAGGCCGCGCGGCGCTACGAGCGGCAGGTCGCCGTCGGCATGATCGGCATCAACGTGCCGATCCCCGTGCCGATGGCGTACTACTCCTTCGGCGGCTGGAAGGCCTCGCTGTTCGGCGACACGCACGTCCACGGCGCCGAAGGTGTGGCCTTCTACACGAGAGGCAAGGTCGTCACGTCGCGGTGGCCGCGCCCGCAGACGGCGGAGCGCGTCAGCTACCGCTTCCCCCAGGCCGAGTGATGGCAGGGGCCGGCCGCGCTCCTCGCGCGGCCGGCCGTCCCTTCGCGGTGACGAGGCGAAGGCAGGGAGAACCGTCAGTGATGGCCGCGCAGCGCCGGGTAGTTCTCCAGCAGCATGACGGCGAACCAACCGGCGTGCTCCTGGTTGCCCGGGTCGGTGACTCTCAGAGAGCCGTCGCTGTCGAGGATCCAGCCCTCGCTGATGGGCTGGGTGACGTCGGGGTAATAGTGCCGCAGGAACTGGTCGAGTTGGCCGATCCTGGCGGTGTCTCCGGCTTGGTGGGCCTGGGCCCATTCCCATGCCAGCCCCTTGGTGAGGACCCAGTCGTTGTGGCCGGTGAATGCGTAGTCCGACATCGAGGACAACATGCGTACTCCGGACCAGTCTCGGCTCTCATGGGCCATGTACGCCGCGACGGTGTTCCGCATGATGGTTCGGTCGAGGCCATACCACGAGAACGCGATGGGAGAGAGGTTGACGAACGTCCACCCCACGGTGAACTTGGTCGGGTCCTTTCCGTCGTACCACGCCCCGTAGACGGGCTTCCCGTCGACGTTCGTGATCAGGTTCTGCTTGATCCCGCGCGAGATCCGGTCCGCGGTCTGTGCCCATCGGTGCGCGTCGTCGGCGGCGCCCAACTGCCCCGCCAAGGGCACCAACTCGTGGAGAGCCTGTGCGGTAACGGTGTTGGTCAGCAGGTCGTAGACGTTGTTGTACCCCTCGTCGTCCAGGATCGGGTTGCGGATGAGGTTCAGCTCGTCCGACAGGTACCCGGGCTGGTTCAGGTGGTGGTCGGCGTACTCGCGCACCAGCGGCCACGTCTGTGCGACGAAGGCGCGGTCGCCGCGGTTGGCCCGCACGTACCGGGCCCAGGCGAGCAGCACGCTGTACTTCTCGTCGACCTCATCCCACGCGTCGTAGCCGGAGAGGGCGAAGTCGTGCGTGTGCTCCCGGAAAGCCGCGCCCGCCTTGGTATCTCCCCACCAGGTGACCCCACCGGTGGGGCCGGTGCCGGAGAGGGACAAGGCGTACCCGCCCGAGGGCACCCCGGTCGACAGCGGCGGCGCGAACCGGAAGGTCACCCAGCCTCCGTTCGCGGGAAGCTCGCTGACCGGCAGTGTGGCCTTGTCCACCACCACGCTCCGGGAGTCCCGCACCGCACGCAGCGTCGCGGTGACCGTGCCGTGCGCCGCCGTAGACCGGCTCAGCCATGCGTCCACGGCGGTCACGATCCCGGGTGCCGGCATCGACTGGGTGAACTCACGGCCCCCGCCCAGGCCGACGACCGCGTGTCCGACCTGGGTTTGCTGCCCGTCTGGGGCGAGGGTGTCGCTCAACGGGAAGATCCGGTGCGGGATGGTCGGCTGCCCCGACGCGGCCGTGTAGCCCAGGATGTACCGCAGGATCCTCCGGGCCTGCGGGTAATCACGGCCCAAGATCAACGCCAGGGCGTTGACCGACGCGTCCCGGGTGTACATCCCCCCGTAGTAGCCCTTGAGCGACGTGGGCGCGTATCCCCGCTCACTCACCCGGTCCCGCAGGCTGGCGTAGGTACTCGCGAACAGGGCCCGCTCGTATTCAGGTGGTAGCCCTCTGCCCGACGTCAAGGCGGGCTGTGTCGCCGTCGTGGCGGCGGGCGAGGCGACAGCGGGTACGGCCGGCGCCATGACGACCGCACAGGCGGCGGTCAGCGAGAGCGGGACGAGTCGGTGCAGTCTCATGAAGTTCTCCAAATACCGGTGCCGATGCCGGCCCTATCGCGTTCTGTGGACACCCTCGGACTCGCGAACATCCCCGACGGACAGCTCTGGAGCGACCGGTCGGTCGGCCGCGCGACGCGCGCGGCCGACCGACCGACGGTGCGACCGGTTATGACGCGAACGCCCTGGCCACGGCCTGGAAGACGTGGCTGGGGAGGTCGGCGTCGTAGACGTTCATCTCCGGGATGAGGTTGCCGAAGGTGGACGCGGTCTGCCAGCTGCCCGGTGTCTCGAAGCCGGGGTCGGTGACGTCGAACCCGGAGGTCTGGACCGTGTCGAACGCGGTCAGCGACCGGTAGTTCGCCGCCTGGTCCTCGTACAGCCGGAACGTCAGCGTCGCCTGCTTCTTGCCGCGCAGGTAGCCCGGGTCGATCTCGATCGGGCCCTCATTCTGCATCCACCGGAACTCGTGGTTGCCGCCGGACATGTCGGTCGCGATGTCGGAGGACCAGACGACGTGCCCGTCGACGAGCACCTGCATGAGCCGCCCGGGCGTCGGCGTGCTGTAGAAGCGGTTGTAGCGCCAGAGCGAGATGGTGTAGCGCGGCGCGGCGGGGTCGACGCTCACGGTCTGGGACGCCGACTCGTAGGCGCCGGCCGGGGTGGAGCCGCCGTAGTTCTGGAACACCAGGCTGCCGCGCCCGTACATGGCGAGCAGGTCGGAGCTCACGGCCGGGGCGCCCAGGTGCGGCGTGCCGTACGAGGCGATCCCCTCGATGCGGCCCTGGCGCGCGTAGCCGAGCCCGACGTCGAGGGCGCGCTTCGCATAGTCGGGGGTCGGCTCGTCGAAGGTGCTGTACCGGCCCGTGTAGATCATCAGCACCACCTTGGTGTGGTACTTGTCCGCGTGCGGCAGGATCGTGTCCAGCTCGGGGCCGAGCGTCGAGGTGACCTGCGTGTTGTAGTACGGGTAGTCGCGGAACGGGAAGATGATGCCGCGGATGTACGGCGCGTACTTCTCATAGAAGGCGTCGTTGACGGCCGTCGGGTAGTAGGCGGTGGTGTACAGCCCGAGGTCGGGGTTGATGCCGTCGGTGATCTGCTTGATCTGCCGCATGTAGTCCGGTGTGAACGTCTGCGAGTTCTGCCCGTTCGTGAAGTCGTCGATCGCCCACCCGGTGAGGTTCGGGTACCGGGTCGAGAGCTGGGCGATCTCGCGGGCCCAGGACAGGTAGTCCGTCTTGTACGGCTGTGAGCACCAGCTGACGCACTCGGACGGCGGGACGATGTACGCCCACACGTTGATGCCGGCCCGCTTCGCGGCGGCCATGAACTCGCCGCTCAGGTCCTGCCAGTCGGCCGGCGAGTGCCAGACGAGGAACAAGAACGTGTTGACGTGGAGCTTCTTCAGCTGGCTGATCGTCGCCGGGGTGTCGACGTGGTAGTAGCCGTCGGCCCGCGGCCGCTTCTCCCTGATCTCCGTGTCGATGGTGTTGCCGCCGGGGTAGCTCGCCAGGACGGTGCCCTTCGGCAGCGTGCTCGCCGCCGGCCGCCCGCCGGTGAGAGCGTTCGCCCGGGGCGTCGTGCCGCCCCAGGTGAAGCCCACCAGCATCACGGCCACGGCGAACGCGGCGACGGTCGTCACCCAGAATCTTCGCGACATGCGGTTCCCTTCTCGTGCGGTGACGGGACAGGCGCTCGACCGCGGGCTGCTCCCCCGCCAGCGGCTCCGCGTCGCGCGTATAGGGGTCGGTCAGAGGCCGCTCGCCAGGCCGACGGCGGCGTCGGCCAGAGACTCGGCGGCGCCGGGCGCGAACGGGGCCGGCATGCCGTAGTAGCGGTGTGCGTCCTCCACCTCGTATCCGCCCTGGTCGAGCTCGGTGACGGGCGGCAGGTAGCCGGGGCAGCCGTCGCTGTAGCCGATGACGATGACGTCGCCGGGCACCCGGGCGGCGATGTCGCGCGCGGTCACCGAGAACGGCTCGCCCGGCAGCGCCACCAGGCGCAGGCTCCCCCACCGCAACACGGTGACCCGGCCGGTCCAGCACGTCCGGGTCCGCGGGGCGACGTCCCGCGCCCACGCGAGCCAGGCGCGCAGCAGCTCACGCCGGCCCGCGTCGGCCTGCGGCAACTCCCGCTCCCACCGCGCGACCAGGGCCGCCGTCTCGGCCGGATCCGCCGTCCGCAGGGGCAGCCGGACCTCCTGCGACGCCCCGCCCGTTCCGGTGCCGGCGTCCGCGTTGGTCTTGGCGGTTGGGACGGCGAGCGCCGCCTCGGCGATCCGTCGGCCGATCCGCCCGGCCGCGGCGAACGTGCGCTCCGCCGACGCGCCGGCCGACATGGACGCGTAGGCGCTGTGCCCGGTGTTGAGCTCGCCGCAGCATCCGGTGAGGAACAGGCACACCGAGTCCGGCTCGGCCTCCTCCATCACCGTGCGCACCACGCCGGGATAGTCCGCCGTCCAGTGCCGGTTGTCCGCGCCGAGCACGACGGGATGGCAGGCGTAGCCGACGACCGACGCGGCGCAGGTGCCGTCCGCCCGCCGGAAGCGGACGACGCCCAGCGGCGCGTACACCGGTCCGTCGGCGCGCCGCCGGTTGCGCGCGATCCCGGGGTCCGGCCCGGTTCCCACCTCGATCGACGCGGGTTCGCGCGCCGAACGAGCGGCGCGGGCGGCGGCCACGCACGTCGCGTACAGCCGCGCCTGGTAGTCCGCGTCCACCGGGCCGCCGAGCCGTCCGGGCATGGTCGCCGGTCCGCCGTGCGTGTGCGTCGCCGCGACCACCACGGACCCGCAGTCGGCCAGTTCGGCGCGGACCCGGGCACAGAAGTCCTCGTGCAGCCCGCAGGCATCGACGGTGATCAGGACGCTGTCGTCCACGGCGAGCGCCCGCACGGTGAGCGGATCGTGCGCGCCGGCGGCCGGTCCGGTGCGGGCGGCGAACCCCGACATGGCCAGGCCGGGCGGCGGCGTGCAGTCGCGGACCGCGGCCCCGACCCGCGCGGTCACCGGCTCACCACCGGCGTCCCGGCGACGACGACCGTGCGCACGTCCAGGGTGGTGTCGCCCGGCCGCCAGGCGAAGGTGATCAGGTCGGCGGGCGTCCCGGGCCGCAGCACCCCGCGGCCGCCGGTGAACCGGCCCGGGTTGGCCGATGCCAGTCGCAGCGCGGTGGACAGGGTGAGGTCGGCCATGGAGATCGCGGTGGCCACCCCGTCGGCCAGCGACCGGGACGCGCCGGCCAGGTAGGGCGTGCCGACATAGGACAGCCGGCCGTCCTCGGACAGTTCCACCTCGCCGCCGACCGCGGTCCGGTAACGCCCCGGCGACATCCCGCCGAGCGCGGTCGTGTCCGAGACGAGGTGGGAGCGTTCGATCCCCTTGGCCCGGAGCATGGCCCGGAAGGCGTCGGCCGGCAGGTGGTGGCCGTCGGCGATGAACCCGGCGTACAGCCGGTCGTCGGCGAGCTGGGTCCACAGGTGGTTGGGGTGGCGCGGAAGCATGGCGTGCGCTCCGTTGCCGAGGTGCGTCGCCAGCTCGGCCCCGGCGTCGACGGCACGGGTGATCTGGGCGGGATCGGCGTGCGTGTGCCCGATCGCGCAGCGCACCCCGAGGCGTACGGCCCCGGCGATGAGGTCGATCGCCGCGTCGTCGTGCGGGGAGACCGTCAGCATCCCGACGAGGTCGCCCCAGCGGCGCACCTCCTCCAGGTCGGCACGCCGGATGTACCGGGGGTCGTGCACGCCCCGCGGGCCGTCCTCGGCCGAGATGAACGGCCCCTCCACGTGGGCGTAGGGGATCGCGTGCGCGACCAGCGGATCGGCGGCGCGCGCCCGAGCGACGGCGGACAGCGCGGCCCGGATGTCCTCCTCCGGCGCGGTCACGATGGTCGGCACCACGGTCGTCACTCCGGCGCGCCATACGGCGTGCACCAGCTCCGTCACGACCGTCTCGTCCACGTCGGCGGCGTTGACGTCGTGCCCGGCGAAGCCGTTGACCTGCAGGTCGACGAGGCCGGGCGCGAGCCAGAGCTCCGCCGGTCCGTCCGTGGCGCGGACCTCGGCGATCCGCCCGTCCTCGACGGAGACCCGCAGCGTACGCCCGGTCGCCGGGTCGCGGCCGGTGAGCCTCACAGCTTCCGCACCCGGGAGCGGAAGGCGTCCAGGAACCGGGAGTTCGCCTCGTCACCGCCCGGCGCGTTGCCGCTGCGCCACACCGGCGGCTCCACCCCGGACTCGACCAGCCGCTGCACGGTGCGCAGGACCAGGGCGTTGAGCGCGTACGCGTTGGCGAACGTGGACACCGCCGCGAGCGGCTCGGCCACGCCGTCCATCGTGATCAGCGCGTCGCCGATCGGCACCTTCGTGTCGATCGCGATGTCCACCAGGTCGTGCAGGTTCGCCTTGGTCGGATGGCGGGCCGGGTGATCCGGGTCGGTCCGCTCGGCGTGCTCGCGCGAGCTGACGCCGATCAGCGTCACGCCCCGCTCCCTCGCCTCCAGCGCGGCGTCGATGAGCGCGGCGTTGATGCCGTACGCGTTGACGAGGATCAGCAGGTCGTCAGGGGTCAGCCCCGCATCGGCGATCACGACGCGTCCGTACCCCGGAGTGCGCTCGATGGCCATCGACCGCAGCGCCCCGTTGGACAGCAGCGTGCCCTCGTCCAGGATGGCCGAGACGTGCATCAGCCCGCCGGCGCGGAAGAAGACCTCCTGCGCGGCGAGGTTCGAATGACCGCCGGGCCCGAAGATGTGCACCAGCCGGTCCGCCCGTACCTGCTCGGCGACCCGGTCGGCGGCCCGCAGGATCGCCTCGGACTCCTCCTCGTGGATGCGTTCCAGCAGCGCGGTGACCTCGCGCAGATAGGTCAGGGTCGGGTCAGCGGACATCGGGGGCGGACTCCTCGTCGACGTAGATGGTGCAGCGGGGGTGGGTGCGCAGCGCGCTCGCCGGCAGCCGGCCGTCGATCGGGCCGTACAGGGCCCCGGTGACCGCCGCCCGCTTCTGGGCGCCCGGCACCATGCAGAACACCTCGCCGGCGGACAGCAGCGCCGGCACGGTGAGGGTGACGGCCCGCCGCGGCACCTCGTCCGGCGTCGTGAAGGAGCCGTCGTCGACCTGCTGGCGGCGGCAGACCTCGTCCAGTTCGACGACCTTCACCAGCGCGGGGTCGTGCAGGTCGGCGGGCGGGTCGTTGAACGCCAGGTGCCCGTTGACGCCGATGCCGCAGCAGACGATGTCGATCGGCGCCGCGGACAGCAGCCCGGCGTACCGCTCCGCCGCCGCCTCCGGGTCGTCGCCCGGGTCGATCAGGTGCGCGGCGCCGATCGGGACCCGGTCCAGCAGCGCCGTACGCAGCCAGTTCCCGAAGCGCCGTGGGTCGTCGGCGGCCAGTCCCAGGTACTCGTCCATGTGGAAGGCCGTGACCCGCGTCCAGTCGATGTCCGGCCGGCCGGCCAGCGTCCGCAGGGCCGCCTCCTGACTCGGCGCCGAGGCGAAGATCATCCGGACCTCCGGCCGGTCCGCCAGGAGGCGGACGAGCGCGTCGGCGATGTCCCGCCCGGCGGCACGGCCCAGTGCCTCGGTGTCGGGCAGGCGGCGGACGACGGGTTCATAGGTGGTGTCGGGCATCGGAATTCGTGTTCTCCCCCAGTTCGGCCAACAGCAGCAGGGCCCGCGCGATGTGGAAGGGATCCTTCACCGGCAGGGCCACGACCTCGTCCAGCGGGGTGCCGTCGCGCGCGCGGATCTGCGTCCACTCGCGGCCGGGCCCCTCCGGGAAGGTACGGAACGTGTAGTCGCGTACCCGGTCGTGCCATTCCCCGAGCCGCTCGTCGTCGTGCCGCTCGGCGAGCAGCGCCGTGGCGTACAGCGCCTCGGCGTGCGGCCACCACAGCTTGGTGTCCCACGTCCGCACGACGAGGTCCTCGTACGGGTCGCCGAGCAGGTCGCCCCGTGGCGCGCCGCCCTCGACGTCGACGTACCGGAGCAGGCCGCCGTCGCGCCGGTCCCAGCCGAGGTCGAGCGCTGCCAGCGCCGTACGGGCCGGCCAGCCGGGGTCCGGCAGGACGTCGGCGACCGCGGACACCTGGTCGGCGGCCCATGTGAGGAACCAGGCGAACTCCAGCAGGTGACCGGGCGTACGGTGCCGGGCCAGGAGAGACGACTCCGGTCCCGGGCGCCGGAGCGCCAGGTCCCGTACGTCGGTGCCGTCGACGAAGCCGCCGGTCAGGGCGGTACGCGCGGCGGCCAGCGCGATCCGGCCGCCATGCCGCGACCCGGTCGCGGCGTGCAGCTCCGCGGCGACGTGCATCAGCATCATCGGCTCGGCCAGACCGCGGAACCGCGGGTCGACCGGATACGGCTCGGTCCGCGCGGTGCCGGCCGCGATCCGCTCGTGCGCGGACACGAGGAGCTCCTCGGCGAGGCCGCCCCACCGCCCGGCCGCCGCCCCGTCGGCGAGCGCCAGCCCGGCGAACCCGAGCGCGGCGAACAGGTCGGCGAACACACTGGCGTGCGGGTCGCCGTCCGGCCCGTACGGCCGGACCGTGCCGTCCCCCGCCGTCACGTAGGCGGTCGTGCCGTCGCCGAGCAGGGCGTGCTCGGCGACGAACTCGCCCGTCGCGACGGCCTGGGCGAGCAGGTCGTCGGCGTCCAGGGAGACCGTCCCGCGCCGGGCGGCCCGTGAGAGCCGGGCCAGAAGCCACGCCCACCGGCCCTGTGACCAGGTGTACTTGTCCGGGGAGACCAGCGTGTCACCGGAGTTGGCGAAGCAGGTGTGCACCCCGCCCAGCTCCCGGTCCGGCCCGTGCGCGAGCCACCAGGCGAGGACGTCGTTCTCCAGGTGCTCCCGGTAGCGGCGGGCGTCACGCATGGGCGATCGCCTGTTCGGGCGCCGGGCCCCCGTCCGTGCCCAGCGCGTCGATCAGCTCGTCGGAGGCCGGGTCCCGCCACGGGCGCACCAGTCCGGTCACGGTGAACACCACGAACGCCACGATGACCGGGCCGGCGACGGTGACCGTGGACACCCAGTTCGCGCCGAGCCGCGCCACCTGGCCGTCGAAGACGTACTTGGTCAGTGCGAACACGATGAGGCCGGCCGCCCAGGACAGGATCGCCGCCGAGGGACCGCTGCGCCGGAACCAGGGCAGCATGCCGAACAGCATGGGGATCGCGATCGGGCCGACGAGCGCGCCGAACCAGAGGATGAGCAGGCCGAGGACGCCGCCGAAGTGGTCGGAGGTCAGCGCGATGACCAGCGACAGGGCGATGAAGGAGAAGGTGGCGATCCGGCCCGCCGTCAGTTCGGTGCGGGGACTCAGGCTCGACCGGCCGCGCATCAGCCCCGGAATGATGTCCCGTACCACCACCGCGGAGATGGCGTTGGCGTCCGAGGAGGTCATCGCCATCGTGTGCGCGAACATCCCGGCCAGCACCAGGCCGATCAGCCCGCTCGGCAACAGGTGCGTGGTGAGCAGGGCGTACGACTGCTCCGGCGCCTTCAGGTTGGGCAGCAGCAGCGGCGCGGCCCACATCGGGAAGAACAGCACGAGCGGCCACACCAGGTAGAGGGCGCCGGACAGCACGGCCGCGCGCCGTGCCTGCGCGGCGTTCCCGGCCGCGATGAAGCGCTGGGCGAGGTTCCACGTGCCGCCGTTGTAGGACAGCGTGTCGATCAGCAGGTAGACGAGGAAGAACACCACGGTGTAGCTGCCGGCGAACGGCTTGGCGTGGCCGGCGGGCAGCCGGTCCCAGATCGTCCAGACCGCCGAGACCCCGCCGAGCTTGGACAGGGTGACGACCAGCATCGCCACTCCGGCGGCGAGCTGGATGACGAACTGCCCCAGGTCGGTCAGCGCGTCGGCCCACAGCCCGCCCACCGTGGAGTAGACCAGCGTCACTCCGCCGGTCAGCAGCACGCCCCAGTGCAGCGGCACGCCGGCGAAGACGTTCAGCAGCACGGCGCTGGCCGTCCACTTGGCGCCGACGTCGAAGATCTTCAGTGCCGCGCCGCTCCACGCGAGCACCTGCTGCGCGGGGAGGTTGTAGCGGGTGGTGAGGTACTCCAGCGGGGAGATGATGCCGAGGCGCTGCCGCAGCCGGGGCCACTTCGGCGCGAACAGCACCGAACCGACCGCCATCGCGAACACGATGCCGATCGCCCACCAGACGTACAGGGCGAAGCCGGTGGTGTAGGCGATGGCCGCGTACGCCACGAAGACGGCCGCACTGTAGCCCGACATGTGGTGGGAGATGCCGGCGAGCCACCAGGGCATCCGCCCGCCGGCGGTGAAGAAGTCGCGGGCGTCGTGCACCCGGGACTTGGCCCACCAGCCGATCACGATCATCAGTGCGAAGTACAGCGACAGCACGATCCAGGCGACAGAACCCACGACCAACCTCCGGGGTAGGACTGGTTGCGTACATTGTCATGCAACCGGTTGCACATCAAGGGTTCAGCGCACCTTTTCGTGTTACTTGTGCGCTAACGTTTTCCTCATGGCGAGCCCAGACGGGAGCCCCACGGCCGCGGTCCCGACGATCAGCGTGATCGCCAAGGAGCTGGGGGTGTCCCGCTCGACGGTCTCGCGCGC
Organism: Actinoallomurus sp. CA-142502; assembly: GCF_050936355.1. Taxonomy (NCBI): domain Bacteria; kingdom Bacillati; phylum Actinomycetota; class Actinomycetes; order Streptosporangiales; family Thermomonosporaceae; genus Actinoallomurus; species Actinoallomurus sp. CA-142502. The sequence goes on along the minus strand of NZ_JBNJMY010000001.1, from coordinate 1,678,545 downwards.
CTTCACCCGGCCGGACCTGCTGAAGCCGGAGACCGTCGAGAAGGTGCTGGCCAAGGCGCAGACCCTGGGCTACGTGCCGAACAAGGTCGCCCGCGCGCTCTCCACCGGCCAGAACGGCGTCATCGCGCTGATCGTGCCGGACATCGCCAACCCGTTCTTCCCGCCACTGATCCGCGCCGCCCAGGTCGACGCGGACCGGCAGGACTTCTGCGTGCTGCTCGGCGACTCCGCGGAGAACCCGGCGCAGGAGAGCCGCCTGATCACCCGGTTCACCCCGCAGGTCGACGGTTTAGTGCTCGCCGCCTCCCGGCTGGACGACGCCGCCCTCGCCGAGCACGCGCGACGGCGGCCGGTGGTCCTGATCAACCGGGACGTACCGGGGATGCCGCGGGTGCTGACGGACTCCCACACGGGGTTCATGCAGGCGATCGCGCATCTGGCCGAACTCGGCCACGAGCATCTCGCCTACGTCGGCGGGCCGCCCGGGGCCTGGTCGGACCACCAGCGACGGCGCGGGATCGCCGCCGCCCGCACCGACCACGGCATGACGCTCACGACGTTCCAGGCGGAACCCGCGACGTACGACGGCGGCAAGGCGACCGTGGAGGCCATCCTCGCCTCCGGCGCCACCGCGGTCCTGGCCTATGACGACGTCGTGGCGCACGGCGTCCTGGCCGGGCTCACCGAGCACGGCGTACGGGTGCCGGAGGACATGAGCGTGGTCGGCTGCGACGACGTCTTCGCCGCGACGACGTACCCGCCCCTCACGACCATCTCCCTGCGCTGCGCGGAGGCCGGAGAGATCGCCGTGTCGGTGCTGCTGGACCTCGTGGCCGGCCGGAGCGTCGGCGACGTCCGCCACAGCCTCGACTCACACCTGATCGTCCGCGCGACCACGGGCCCGGCGCCGCGCGCCTGACCCCGTCCGCCGCACTCATGTGGGCGTTCGCCAGGCCCGCTTGGACAATGAGCCGGGACGGTCGGTCGGAGGATGGATGGCATCGCATGGCCGGTGATGACCTGATATCGATCCTGCCCTCGGTTCTCGGGGGGTTCTGGTTCGCCGACGAGGTTCATCGGTTCGACGGTGATCCCGCGCGTCACGGGCGCTGCCGCGCCCTCATCGAGGACGCCGCCGAACGCGACCGTGTCGCGCGGTACCTGCGCGGAGCTCAGGTGATCGAACAGAGCGAGGCATGGCTGTTCACGCTGTTCCGTGGACGCGGACTCCGCCGCGAGGTGCCGCTCTCCTACTACACCGACGGCACGTGGATCTGGTCGGACGCCTGCGCCTACCACCTGATCGCCCACCACCACGCGCCGCAACCGGAGTTCCTCGATCACATCGCCGCGAGCGGATACCGGTGCGCTCCCGTCCCGCCGGCCGTGCTCGCGACGGCGCGATCCGCCCTTCACGCCCATCGCGGGACCGCGGACGAGCAGCTGTCGCGCCGGTCCGGCCCCGACGGCTGCGCGATCGACCGGTCGGGCTGGGCGAACTGCGAAGGGATCCGGGGCCACCGTCACGAGGTCTTTCCGGTGGCCACCGAGATACTGGGAGAGTTCGGCCTGCTCGATGTGGACTTTTCGAGAATCCACCTCCATTTCTTTCCTCTGGACACGTGGATGGATCCGGCGGAGTACGCGGGGTTCGCCGACGACATCGGAGCACGGCTCTTTCCGATCGCCTTCATCGAGCACGCCTATGGGGAAAACGTCTACGGCATGCTTCGGCGATCTCGACCGCGCGTTCACCGAGCCATGCGGAAATGTCCTCACCGCGTACCGAAGCCCTGCGCCAGCCCAGCTTGCGCGCCAGTGAGGCATCGACCTTCGCGATCGCGGAACGAATCCCCGCATCGCCGTCGGGATGGCCGGCATCGAGGCGGAAGGAACCGCCGTCGAGGCTTGTCCCGGCGCGTTCCGGCGGCTGGGTCCTCTCGGCGACGAACTCGGGCCGCCGAGCGCCGACGACATCCGAGCGTGGTTCCTCTCGAAAGGTTCCTCGCATTTCGACCTGCGCCGGACCCACACGCTGGCGGCCGGTACCGTCGCGTTCGGCGACGGACGGCGCGGCTATGTGGTCGCCGGCACGGACGCCTCCGTCCGCGACGAGTTGATCCACCGGCTCCACAACGCCGTCCGAAGATTCGAACGGGCGCTTCGCGGCCGGGAGCTGCGCGTCCTCGAACGCAAGGACGTCACCCGCGACGACCCCCACGGTCAGCTGGTGGTGACCGCGGACACCGCGGCCGGCGCCCTGCGGATCAGCCTCGCCGAGGAGCGTTGGTTCGTGGCACCCGACACCCCGGGCGCCGAGAGCCGGCGTCTTCGCAGGCTCGACAAGACCACCGACGTCCGCGTCAAAGGTCGTGACAGCTTCGACGATCTGGCCCACGACATCCACGCGATCCTGATCGCGGACGCACTCCGCGACTGAGGTCAGGGCGGCGGTGATGTGCGCTCCGCGGCGCGGGAGAGCACGGCGAAGGCCCGGCGCGTCGTGTCGGCCTCCGGCTCCAGCCCGAGCTTCGTGAAGACCTCGGTGACGACCTTGACCACGGTGGCCTCGTCGAACCACAGCCGCGCGGCGATCGCGTCATCGGACCACCCTTCCGCGACCAGCCGTACCACCTCACGCTCCACCGTGCCGAGGCTCCGGAGTTCCGGCACCCAAGTGCAGGCGAACAGGTTCCCGATCACTTCCTCGTCAAAGCCGAACCCACCCGAGGCGACCCGGCGGAGCGCGAGGACGACGTCCGCGGGCCGGTTGAGACTCCCCGCCTGCAGATATCCGACACGCCGCCGACGGCCACCAGATCCTCCGTATAGGACACTTCGACGAACTGTGACAGAAGCACGACCCCGGCCGCCGGATCCCCGCGCCGGAGGTTCAACGCCGTCCCTATCTTGCCGTGATCCGCGTACGACGGACCGACCGTCGTCACCACCACGTTCGGCCGCTCTCGCCCGGCCGCCCGCATCAGCGCCGAGAACCCGCCGGCCGTGGCGGTCACCTCCGCACCGTACGACCCACCCAGTTCGGCCATGCGGTCGGCGAGAGGGGCGTCGTCGCCGCCGACCATGATCCGCATCTGGCCAGTGTGCACGACCGCCCGAGGGGTTCCTGCGCTTCTCCGTCGGCACCGCTGAGAAGCGGCCGAAAACCGTGGACGATCATGGGCCTGTTCCTATGGCATGCTGGCGAGAACAACGGCGGGAGATGAATGTGATCGAGCTGGCCGACGTCGTCAAGGATCTGCGCGATGAGTTGTATCGGGCGATCGACGGAGGCGAGGACGAGCCGCTCCAGTTCGAGGTCGGCTCGATCGAGCTGGAGCTCAGCGTGAGCGTCGAGCAGACCGACGGCGTTCACGGCAAGGTCCGCTTCTGGGTCGTCGACCTGGGCGCCGACCTGAGCGACAAGAACATCTCCACGCAGCGGCTGAAGCTCACGCTCACTCCGACTCTCCAGACCGGCGACGGCCGGATCACTCCACGGGTGTCCGGTGCGGCCGAAGACGGAGAGGACTGACCCGGCGGGATGCCCGGACTCGACGTCGACCGCGTGGCGCAGATCGTCGCCGGAGAAGCCGAAGATCCAGGCGTTCGCGGCTCGGGCTACCTCGTCTGCCGGCGGATGGTGCTGACGGCCGCCCACGTCGTCGCGCCCGACGCCCGGGTCCGCGTACGGTTCGTCGCCGACGACGGGACGACCCGGCTCGAGCCCGGTCAGGTGGTCTTCCACGAGGAGGCCGTCGACGTGGCGGTGATCCGCCTCGACACGGGGCAGGAGGTGGAACCCGTCCGCTACGGACGGATCCCGGAACCGTCGCCGGTCGAGGCCGTCGGGTTCCCGCGGTTCCGGCTCCGCTCGCACAAGGACTCCGACGGCAGGTTCCGGGACACCCGCCATGCCCGCGGTACGGCCCACCCCGCGTCGTGGCGGCGCGAAGGCGGCCTGGAGATCATCGTCGATCCGCCCGCCCGCGACCCGAACCCGCGGAGGTCGCCGTGGGAGGGCATGTCCGGCGCGGCCATCTGGTCGGTCGGCCACCTGGTCGGCGTCGTGAGCGAACACCGTCTCGGCGACGCCCTGAACACGCTGACCGGCAGCCGCGTGGACCGCTGGTACACCGAACTGGAGTACAAGCGGCTGAAGCGCCTGCACAACCTCATCGGCCTGCCGCTCGAACGCGCCCGCCTGACCACGATCACGCCGCACGTCCTGAGCCTGAACGCCTACCTCGCCGCCGGCGTACGCGCGGCCGACGAACACCCGCGGCCCGGTCCGGTCGCGCCCGGTCTCCGCGAGGTCTACCTGCCACAGGACCTGCGCCCGTACGGCCTGCGGGACGGCTCCGACGGGTCACTCGCCGGTTCCCTGCTGGATCTCGACGGCGACACCGTCGTCGTGGCCGGGCCCGGCGGCGGCAAGTCGTGCATGCTCCGCATGCTGCTGGTCGAGGGCGTCTCCCGGTGGCGGCACGGCCATCCGGACGGCGAGGTCCCGGTGCTGGTCCAGGCCGCCGACCTCGCCGGGCCGGCGCCGCTGCCATCCGCCCTCGCGGCGGCGGTCGCGCGCGACCTCGCCCCGTTCGGCCTGACGGCGCCGCTGGCCGGTGACTTCTTCCAGGACCCGCCTCGCCCCGGCGGGCGTTGGCTGATCCTCGTCGACGGCCTCGACGAGATCGTCGACCCCGAGACCCGGCGGCGCGTGCTCCGCACGCTGGCGTCGGCCTCGTCACCGGCCCGTCGTTTCGTGGTCTGCACCCGGCCCCTGCCCGACCACGAGCTCGACGTCGCGGGTGACCGTGTCCGGCGCTACGAACTGCGGCCGCTCGGCGCGGACCAGCTCGACGAGTTCTGCGAGCGATGGCTCGGCGCGACCGGCGCGGCCGATCCGGCGGCGGCCGCCCGTTCGTTCACCACGGCGCTCGACCGGGCCGGCGTGCGTGGCCTCGCACGCACCCCGCTCATGGCGACCATGCTCCTCGGGCTCCACGTGTCCGACTCCTCGGCTCCGCTCCCCACCGGACGGAGCGGCGTCTTCGCCCGGTTCGTCGAACTGCTCTCCGAACGCTTCCACGCGCGGGGTCCCGGCGGAATCCATGCCCAGACCCGGGCCGCCCTGGAGCGCTACGGGCCGGAGGTGCTGAGGGCCGCCGAAACCGCCGTCGCCCGGATCCCGGACGTCGTCGAAGAACTCGCGGTCCGGCAGAACAGGGCCGACGACGTGAACGCGGCACGGTTCGTCGGCGCCGCCCTGGTCCGGCCCGAGCCGGTGGCCGAGGCCGTCTGGGACGACTTCGTACGCGACGCCGTACGCCGCACCGGCCTGCTCGTCGGCGACGATCTCCGTTTCTCCCATCGCACGCTGGTGGAGTTCCTGGCGGCGCGGCACGTCGCGAAGGACGAGGCCGCGCACGCCGCCGCGCTCCGGGAGGAGCTCGCCGCCGTGCAGCGGCGGATCCGCGCCACCGGTTACCTGTCGGTGCCGGCCGCCGCGCCCGAAGCGTCCTATCTGGGCTTCCTCCTCGACGCACGGGAGACCCCGCGTTCGGCCGTCAGGACGCTGAACCACCTGGCGACCGGCAGATCCCTCCAGGGGTGCGAGTTCATCGCGGACCTGGCGCGGCTCGGTACCGCGCTTCCGCCCCGCACCGTCCATGAGGCGTCACGCAACCTGAGAAGGCTGGTCCGCCGCAAGCGGGCGTACTCGCTCATGCATCGGGCGAGGGCCGCGGCCGCCCTGGCCGAGCTCGGCGGGGACGGGGCGTCCGACGCCCTGGCCGACATGTACGCGGAACCGGACGGTCTCGGGCCGCGAGGGCGGAAGACCGTCGACGACGAGTGGCGGTTCAGCGACGCCATCCGCTGCTTCGGCAGCGAGTTGCCCCGAGGGTTCATCGCGCTGCGGCTCGCGGAGCGCGGTGACCCACGGGGCGTCCCGCTGCTCATGGCGATGACGCGTGACACCTACCTGCTCCCCTTCACGAGAGTGCACAGCGCGGGCGCCCTCGCCGATCTCGGTCACCCCGACGCCGGAGAGGTCCTGCACGGCCTGGCCACCGACCCGACGATCGACAACACCCACCGGGCGCTGGCCGCGAGGCTGCTCGGGGTGAAGCTCGACGATCGCCGCGCGGTCTCCGTCCTGCTCGCCATGGCGCGCGACGAGGACCTCCCGCCGTTCGTCCGGATGCGGGCGGCGTTCGGCCTCGCCCGCCTGGGCGAGAACCGCGGCGTCTCGATCCTGGTGGCGGCCACCCGCCGCAAGACCGTCCAGGAGGCGCCGCTCCCCGGCTACAGCAAGCTCCAGGCCGCCCGATACCTGGCGCGCCTGGGCGATCGGCGGGCCCTCGGCATCCTCGACGCCGTGTCCCGCGACGACACGGTCGCGCCCCTCGTGCGCCGCCGAGCCGGCACCGTCCGCAAACGCGTCGCGGCCAGGAACTACTTCGACCTGCCGCTCGAACAGCGTGTCGTCGACGAGCTCACCGGCGGCCGGGTCCGCCGCCGGCTGGTGCCTCTCCTGGCCCGGCCGGCCTGGGTACTCCTGCCCTTCTTCATCCGGCGCTACGGCCGGGACATCGACGCGATGTTCGACGACGCGGGCCCCGCCGACGTCCCCGAGGACGCCGGCGGGGCCAACGAGCACGCCATCAGTAGGTGAAGCGTTCCGGACCGGTTCCCCAGGCGTTGACGACCCAGCCGCTCCGGGTGGCCGGGTCGAGGTACAGACCCTGCCGGGAGGTGAACTCGACGTTGGATCCGGCGATGGTCGAGTAGGTCAGGTGTCGGTGGTCGCGGTGGCCTCCTGCGCGAGCGTCTTCTGTTCAATGCCGAGCCACGAACTGACCGGGAAGGTGTTCTGGAAGCCCTGGGCCGCGCCGACCACGATGTAGCCGTTCCCGCCGGACAGCGACTGCGTCTCGGTCACCTTCACCGTCGCGCCGGTGCCGGCGTTCCGCACGTCGACCTGCGGACTGGACTTGCCGGAGACAGGGTGCCGTCCTTGAGCGCGTCCGGCGTCGTCGAGGAGCGGTCCAGCCGGTACGACTGGGTCCCATCGGCCGAGCTGAACTCGCCGGCGCCGACGAGCGCCCCGGCCGCCGGACACCGTGAAGCCCTCGACGGCGCCGGACAGCTGGTCACCGTCGCGGTACTGCACGAAGGACGTCGGTGACGAGCGGGGCGGCCGCCGGCGACATCGGCACCCGCGCGGTGACCATCGACGGCGAGCGGCGCCCGCACATGAGCACCATCGGCTGGTGCGGCCTGATCAGCGTGCTCGGGCTGCCCGGCGCCTCCCCCGGGATGCTCGTCGGAAAGGTCCAGCGGAGGCCATGGCCGATGCCTGCTACCGAAGCAGCGGATGACGTTCGCGGCGCTCCGGCAAGCGTGGTGATGCGCCGCGGAGCGCGAAGCCGCTCGGCGATCTCAACGGCGCGATCAGGCTTTGTGGCCGCGTCGCTTTGACAGCGGCTCTAGGTATCAGGCCGTCAAAAGCGGTTGAGCGTCCACTCGGTCGTGGGGCTTTGGATTTGGCGCGGCCCTTTCGCGGGATCGCTTCCGCCAAAGAAGGCACCCCAGCCCACTCCGGCCGCCTTCGTGACTTTGAGATCGAGGTCGAACTCGTTCACTCACGGCTCCCTTCACCGATTGAACCAAGGACATATCAAGGCAAGTGAAGTGCACGACAAACGCAGGTGTACATACCACTTTGGTGGAAGATCTGCCGCGCCGTCGGCCAAGGTGGCGGGTCTTGTCCTGGCTGGTAATCCTCACAGCGATGAGAGGACGTTTGTGTTCATTAAACGTTTCTCAGCAGCAATGGTCGCCGTAGCCACCGGCACTGCGCTGCTTCTTGACGTGGCGACACCTGCGTCGGCGATCGTCGGCGGTGTTCCGGCGACGACTCCGTACGCGACTTCGTTGCAGAGCTTCTCGGACGCCACCTCAAGCCGAGCCTGCGATGGCGTGGATACGGGCAGGCTCCCGCAGCGGACTCACTCGAAGGCGTGTGCGCCACCCTCCGGCGCCGCCGAGGTCGCCGCCAACTTCGATTGTGGCGGCGTGCTGATCGCCCCGACCTGGGTCCTCACGGCGGGGCACTGTATTCCGTACACGACGGGTCAGGCTCGGCTCAATTCGCTTTCCAGGAACGAGGGCGGCGAAGCCATCCCCATCAGGGCGGTGTTCCGCGATCCGGCCTCGGACCCCACCGGCGCCCGCTTCGGCAACGACGGCGGCTTGGTACAGCTGGCAGAGCCGGCTCACTCCCAATGGCTGCCGTTGGCGGCGTTCGAGCAACCGAAGACCACGCCTGGAATTCTGCAGGGCTGGGGCCTCACCTGCGACGACCTTCTCGGTGACTCAACGGACCCGTGCTGGAAATCCAAACCGCAGCACCTGCAGGAACTGTCCATGAAGCGAGTCGACGATCACGTCTGCGATCTGCTGAGCCCGTCGGGCACCCAGCTCATGGAGCCGGACACCATGATGTGCCTGGTGCCGTCCAAGGACGGCAAGTCCGGCGCCTGTTTCGGCGATTCCGGTTCGCCGGAGTTTCTGAAAGTGCAGGTGCTGGACAAGGCGACCAAGCAGCGGCGGTGGCAGCCCGTGGTGTTCGGGATCCAGACCGCCATAATGAACGCCTCGTCGTTCAAGGACGGTTCCGGGAACCTCATACCGAACGTCTGTTCGGTGGGGCCGAACGGTGCGATCAACCGAGACGCCCTCACCAAGGTGTCACCCGAGTTGCCGTGGATCATCGCCACGATCACGGCACACGATCGTTCGGCGGCGGAGTCCGTACAGCGGAATCTGATCACTCCGGGTGATCTTGCTCCGCACACGCTGAGCGCCCCGGTCAAGTGACTGATCGCGATTCGGTCGATCCCGAGCTGTTCACACGGATGATGTGACCTCGGAGGCGATGGGTGGTCGACCTGCGGAGGCCGACCACCTACCGCCCGTTGGAGTACAGGCGTGCGTCGCGTCGCGGCTCGTCCAGGAGCTGCCAGTCGACCGCATCCAGCTCGTTTTGCGACTGTGACTCGATCATGGGCGTCAGCATTGCGAACGTAACGTAGCAGCGGCTATACGCGTATTAGACGCCCATGTGATCGGCGTCGAAGACCCGGCGATCCGCGGTGCTGCATGGCGATAACTTCACCATCGCCATCGTGGACGAGACGACGATGCCCAGAGCACTGTTCCGAATGGACTCGGCAGATATCCCTACAGTCGACCTCGCCTTGGGCAAGGCGCGACTGGTGCCTCGGACGGCATGCCGTCCAAGCTGTGGCGAACAATCATCGCAGATGACGCATATCTCGGATTGACGGTACCGACTGCACTGGATCGGGTGCTGGGAGGTGCTGTGCTCTTCGGCGGCGGCTACCCATTCAAGGTGGACGGGACGATCGTCGGTGGTATCGGCGTCAGTGGCGGGAGCGAAGCCGAGGACGATGAGGTGGCGCGAGCCGGCCTGGCCGCCATTCCGGAGGCCGATCAGTTCACCGAGGATGATGCTGCGCGTTCGGGGGCGCCAGATGGGAACTGACGCGATGACACCGGCGGATGGCGACTGGAAGGCCTTGGCCGAAGCTATCGCAGGCGATGTCGTGCTGCCTGAATCCGCCGCATACGAGTCAGCGCGAAAGCCGGCCTCGAGCGATTCCACGATGTTCGACCACAGGCAGTGGTGCGATGCCGGACCGCGACCGACGTGGCAGAGGCCGTCTCGTTCGCGCGTCGCTTCTCGATCGCGACTGCTGTCCGCAGCGGCGGCCACGACTTCGCGGGGCGATCCTCGACCAGCGGTCTCCTCATCGATCTCGGTCTCATGAACACCGTAACCATGTCAGGGAACTCGGTGGTTGTCGGAGCCGGGACGAAGCTCGGCGACCTCTACCGAAGCCTGCGCATGCGCGGCCGCACTGTTCCTGGTGGCTGCGGACCGTCGGTGGGGGTCGCGGGACTCACACTCGGCGGCGGGCTCGGCATCCTCGGACGCGCCCACGGGCTGACCTGCGACCGTCTCGTCCGGGCACAGGTCGTCCTCGCGAACGGCCATACTGTCGAGTGCGACGATCAGCACGACGGCGAACTGTTCTGGGCTCTGCGCGGCGCTGGAGCCGGCCAGTTCGGCGTTGTCACGACGCTGGTGTTCGACACCGTCTCCGCCCCACGCTGTAGCACCTTCGAACTCACGTGGGACTACCGTCACGCGGCCCGGCTCGTCGAGGCCTGGCAGGCCTGGGCACCCGACGCGCCCGATCCACTCGCCGTGAGCTTGCTGCTCAACGCGCCGGCGGACCCACGGCGGCCGCCACGGGTCACCGTCCTGGGAGCCGCGGCCGCGCTCGCGCCTGAGCCCACCGATGAGTTCCTCGATGCCTTCATCGTCCGAACCGGCGCCGCACCGCAGACGAGGTGGTGCCGTGATATGTCGTGGCCGGATACGAAACGCCGCCTCGCCGAACGTGCGCCAGGCGACGACGACGGCCACCTGTTCAGCAAGTCCGAGTTCTTCCAGACGGCACTCCCGGCAGAGGCGATCGAGGAGCTGGTCGACGGACTCGTCGCGACCCGCCATCCCGGCGAGGCGCGCGAGCTCGACTTCTCGCCGTGGGGAGGCGCGTACAAGCGCGTCCCTGCCGACGCCACCGCATTCGTTCACCGGGACGAACGTTTCCTGCTCAAGCACGCCGCCGTCGTCAATCCCAGCGCATGCGGGCCTCGCAGGCCGGTCGCAGGAGACTGGCTCACTCAGTCGTGGCAGACCGTCCGCCCCTGGGGAACCGGCCGGGTTTATCCCAACTTCCCGGATCCGGACCTTGACGATCCCGGACGCGCCTACTTCGGCGCCAATCTCGAACGTGTGGTCCAGGCCAAAGCGACCTATGACCCGGAGGGTGTCTTCCCGTGGCTTCCCGCGCAGATCAAGAGGAGGCCGACAGCCGCGTCGCCCTCGTGACGGGAGCCGGTCGAGGCATCGGGCTCGAACTGATACGTCAACTACTGATCAGAGGATTCACCGTTCACGCGACGTGCCGGCACCCCGACCAGGGCACGTTGCTTGCCGACGCCATCGCCGAGGTCATACGCGTCAACAGCATCGGGCCGGCCATCGTGACGCAAGCCGTAGCGCCAAAGCTCAGCCGGGCGAGGCCAGGCGCTCAGGTGGTCAACGTGACATCCGACCTTGGATCATTGACCACCCCGGTCGTGGCCGGCGGCTACGCCTACGCGATGAGCAGGGCCGTGCCCAGCAGCGGCGGCACCCGCCACCGGCGCGTTCCACCGTCCTCGACGGCCGGGCCGCGCGCCGGTGAGCCGCTCGCCGTCTTCGCCATTCGAACGTCCCCCGGGATGAAGGACGAGGCGATCGCCCGGGTCATGGGGCTGAGCCGGCGGACGATCCAGAAGCACATCACGGACATCGGCGCCGCCCTGGGAGCCAGGACCGGCTTCCGGATCGCCCTGTCGGCCCAGGAACGCTGATGGCTCCCGCCCACTGCGGAATCCCCGCCGGGCCCCCCGGCCACGGACGACCCGCGCACTCCCCTTCGCGCTGCTCAGTCCCGCCCGCCCAGCGCGCCAACACCGCTGGCTCCACCCCGCATGGCCATCATCGGCCGTTCCGCGTTCGCTGCGACAAAAGACTCTTTGAAAAGAGTCTTTTGAAGCTATCGTCCTCGCATGGACGGATCGGAGAGGAAGCTTCGCGACGCGCCCGAGCTGCGCGCGCTCGCCCATCCCGTGCGCATGCGGCTGTGCCAGGCCCTGTACGAGCGGGGTACCGCGACCGCCACCGAACTCGCCGAGATGATCGGGGAGAGTCAGGCGAACTGCTCCTGGCATCTGCGGCAGCTCGCCAAGTACGGCTTCGTCGAAGAGGCCGGCGGCGGAAAGGGCCGGGACCGTCCGTGGCGGCCGGTGGCCCGTCCGTTGTCCTGGGGCGACAGCGGCGAGTCCGGTGAGGTGGCCGCCGCCAGTGACGCGCTCAGTACGCAGTACCTGGAGCAGGAGTTCGCCGGGCTGCGCGACTGGCAGGCGTGGCGACGCACCGACCCGCCCGAATGGCAGGACGCCGCGAACTGGGTACAGAACATCGACTGGCTCACCCTCGACGAGCTGCGAGAGCTCAATCAGGCCCTCATCGCGATCGTGGGCCGCCACCGCGAGGAGCGCCGGGACCCGGCGAAACGGCCGCCCGGGGCCCGCCGGATCCGGATGTTCGCCTGGGCCGTGCCCGCGGCACCGTACGCCGACGACTGATGCGTGCCGTGCTCAGACTTCCGGCGTTCCGCCTGCTCTTCGCCGGTCTGGTCGCGAGCATGGCCGGCGACGCGCTGTTGATGCTGGTGTTCGGCATCTGGGTCAAGAGCCTCACCGGCTCGAACGGCGCGGCCGGCCTGGTCACCCTCTTCATGGCGATGCCGTACGTCGTGGCGCCGCTCGGCGGCCGGCTGGTCGACCGGTTCCGGCACCGTCCCTTCCTCGTGGTCGTCAACATCGCCTCGGCGGTGATGCTGCTCCCGCTGTCAGCCGTACGTGACGCCGCCGACGTGTGGATCATCTACTCGGTCGCCGCGCTCTACGGCGCCTCGTCGGTGACGATCGCCGCCGCGCTCGGCGGCCTGTTGAAGGAACTGCTCACCGAGGATCTGCTGGCCGGCGCCAACGGCGTCCTGCAGACGGTCAAGGAAGGGCTTCGGCTGGGCGGCCCGCTCGCGGGCGCGGCGCTCTTCGCGGTGTCGGGCGGCACGGCCGTCGCCACGATCGACGCGGTCACGTTCCTGGTCGCGGCGGTCGCCATCGCCCGCGTCCGCCTGCACGAGGACCCGCCGGCGCGTTCGGGCCGGCACTGGCTGAGCGAGATGACGGCGGGTCTGACCCACATCAGGGCGGACGCGGCGCTGCGTCGCATGACGGTCGCGACGGCCATCGGCTTCCTCGTCATCGGCATCGACGAGCCGGTGCTGTTCGCCGTCGTCGGCGAGGGACTGCACCGGCCGCCCGGGTTCGTCGGCGTGCTCGCGTCCGCGCAGGGCGTCGGCGCCATCGGCGGAGGGCTGCTCGCCGCCCGGCTCATCGGGAGCGTCGGCGAACTGGCCGCGATCATGATCGGCATGGCGACCGTCGGGCTCGGCAACGGCCTGTGCGCCCTGCCGTGGCCGGCCGCCATCCTCACGGGCACGGTCGTCGGCGGCCTCGGGCTGGCCACGCTGGTCGTCGGATCCGCCACCGTGGTGCAGCGACGTACGCCCGGTCCGCTGATCGGGCGGGTCTCCACCGCGGCCGAAACCCTGGCCGGCGGCCCACAGGCGATCTCCATCGCGGCCGGCGCCGCCCTGGTGTCCATCGTGGACTACCGCCTGCTGCTGACGGTCGTCACCGTGGGCATGCTCACCGCCGCCGCCTCCCTGTGGACCGTACGCCGATCGACCGAGCCCCCGGCGCCCCATCGGTGGGAGTCATCAGTGGAAGATGTCGCCGAGGGACGACAGTGAGTTCACGCCCGCGTACACGGTGAAGATCCAGGCGGCCGCGCCCAGCGCGATCAGGGCGACCGGGTAGCGGTACGCGCCGCCGGCGATCAGGTCGCGGCGCCGGATGGCGACCCACAGCAGGATGGCCAGGCCGATCGGCAGGATCAGGCCGTTCACCGCGCCCGCGAAGACCAGGAGCTTGGCCGGGGCCTGGCCGAGGACCAGGAACAGCACCGTGGTGATCGCCATGAATCCCATGACGCCCTGGTGGAAACGGCGTTTCAGCGGCTTCGCGAGCGACTGCAGGAACGAGATCGAGGTGTAGGAGCAGCCGAGCATGCTCGTCATCGACGCACACCAGAAGACCAGGCCGAACAGCCGCTCGCCGGCCGAGCCGAACGCGTGGCCGAACGCCGATCCGGCCGGGTCCGCCTTGCTGAGCTTCACGCCGCCGTACACCACGCCCAGGAAGCCGAGGAACAGCACGATGCGCAGCACCGAGGCGACCAGGACCCCGGTGAGCGAGCCGCGGTTGATCCGCTTCAGGTTGCCGACGCCGGTGATGCCGTCGTCGATGAGGCGGTGCGCGCCGGAGTAGGTGATGAAGCCGCCGACGGTGCCGCCGATGAGGGTGAGGATCGGCAGGAACGGCAGCGAGTGCGGGGCGACGGTACGCACCGCGGCCTCGCCGACGGGCGGTGCGGTGACCAGGACCAGCGCGATGATCAGCGCGATCTTGATGCCTCCGAGCACGACCACCACGCGGTCCACGGCGGCGTTCATGGCCTTCGCGGTGAAGACGGCGATCGCCAGGCAGCCGCTGATCGCCACGCCGATCCGCACGTTCAGCCCGAAGAGTTCGTGCAGTCCGAGGCCGGCGCCGGAGATGTTGCCGAGGTTGAGGATCAGCCCGCCGAACACGATCAGGACGGTGAGCACGTGGCCGGAGCCCGGCAGCGCCTTGTTGGCGAGGTCCTGGGCGCGCATACCGGACAGGCCGACCACACGCCAGATGTTGGTCTGGATGGCGAGGTCGATGATCAGCGAGATCACGACCGCACAGGCGAATGAGGCGCCGTAGGCCGACGTGAAGGTCGCCGTCTGCGTGATGAACCCCGGTCCCGCCGCGGTGATCGCCATCAGCAGGGCCGCGCCGAGCAGCGGCGGCACCCGCCACCGGCGCGTTCCACCGTCCTCGACGGCCGGGCCGCGCGCCGGTGAGCCGCTCGCCGTCTTCGCCATTCGAACCTCCGGGGGGTGGGGCAGCCACAGGGGGAAAGCCCACTATTTGAGTCGAGTAGCAATAGTAAGACGTCTGACGTCTACTTTGTCGAGTGGCCTCGCCGGTTGACGACCCGCTTAGCGGGACGACGCCGCGCCTGGGATCAGGCGGCGTACGTCCTGGTGAACCGTTCGACGGAGTCCGCAGCTCGCGTTCGCGCCGCGGCCGGGTCGCGAACGGGGTGAGGGCCCATCACCGGCAGCATCCGGCGCATCGCGAACCGGGCTTCAGCGCTGCTGCCGCCGCCATGGGTCCAGCCCGCCGTCAGCCCGCATCGGCCTCCAGACGCCGGCGCTGGGGCACGACGGTGTACTTCGGGTCCTCGGCCGACCGCATCCCGGCGGCGAAGACGCCGAACCTCGTGCAGGCGGACGCGGTCAGCAGCGCCGCGCCGCCGAGGACCGCCGCCGTACGGCTGCGCCCGCCGAGCAGCGCGGCCCCGGCGGCGCCGGCGGCCGAGAGCGCCGTCGCCGCGCGCATCAGCCGCCCGGCCCGGCCCGGGCGGTACGTCTCGCCGATCATGCCGAGGCGGTGCTCCATCAGCTTGGCGGCGGCGACCTCGAGCGCCGCGCCGAAGACCGCCGTGCTGCGGGCCGGAGCGTTCTCCTCCGCCGGAGCGGCGATCAGGGCCATGCCCGAGGCCGCGGCCGCCGCCGAGCCGACGAACACGAAGGGCAGCTCCCGGTACCCCTCGTGCCACGCGGGCACGGCGGTGTCGGCGGCCAGGACCGCCGTGTACGCCGCGACCGCCGGGCCCAGCGTCGCGGCCCCCGCGGTCGCGACGCGCCCGAGACGCGGGAAGAGCCCGGTGACGTCCAGCACCGCGGCGGCGCCCGCCGCCGGACCATAGGCCGTCAGCAGCCAGGTACCGAGGCTCATCGGCGAGGTCGGTTTGATCACCCGGAGCATGTTGGCGAACCGGGCGGGACGGCCCAGATCGTGGACCAGCGCCACGAGAGAACCCGAGATGGCCACCAGCGAGGAGATCTTCAGGGCCCGCGCGGTGCGCGGGCGGCCGGTGAGCTGCGCGCCGGCGGCGAACACCGAACCCGCGCCGGCCAGACCGCCGAGGAAGAAGTAGCCGGCGATGTCCAGCGGCTCCCACACCGGCGCGTTGATGATCGGCTTGCCGTAGTAGGAGGTGAATGTCGCGTCCGGCACCATGGCCCGCTCGCCGCGGCCCCCTCGGCGGCCCTTACGGCGCCCCGGGCCCTTGCCGACGAGCGCCTCACGCGCCGGGAGTTCCCCGCCCGCGTCCGAACCGTTCATCGTCTCCCTCCCGTACGGCCGTGGGCGGCGAACACGGCGGCCAGGCCGCCCAGCAGGGTCAGCGCGGCGGCTCCGGCGTGACGCCACATGGAGGGCAGGTCGCGGGTCGTGACCACCGGGTCCGGGGGCAGCCCGTACACCTCGGGTTCGTCGAGCAGCAGGAAGAACGCGCCGTCGCCCCCGACGCCGTCGTCCGGGTCGTGGCCGTAGAGCCGCGCGTCCGTGACGCCGACGTCGTGCAGCCGCGTGATGCGTTCGGCGGCCCGCGCCCGCAGCTCGTCCAGCGGGCCGTACTGGATCGACTCCGTGGGGCAGGCCTTGGCGCAGGCGGGTGTCAGCCCCTCGCCGATGCGGTCGTAGCAGAGCGTGCACTTCCAGGCGCGGCCGTCGTCCTTGCGCTGGTCGATGACGCCGTACGGGCAGGCGGGGATGCAGTAGCCGCAGCCGTTGCAGACGTCCTCCTGGACGACGACGGTGCCGTACTCGGTGCGGAAGAGGGCGCCGGTCGGGCAGACGTCGAGGCAGCCGGCGTGCGTGCAGTGCTTGCACACGTCGCTGGCCATGAGCCAGCGCAGCTCGCCGCCCGGACCCGGAGTGGTGGGCGTCATGGGCGCCTCGGCGGGCGGCGTCCCGGAGTCCGGTACGGGCCCGGCGTGGTCGACGCCCGGTTCGGCCAATCCGACGGGTTTGCGCTGTTCGATGAAGGCGACGTGGCGCCAGGTGTCGGCGCTGAGACCCTCGGTGTTGTCGTAGGACATCCCGGTGAGCTTGAGACCATCCTCGGGGATGGCGTTCCACTCCTTGCACGCCACCTCGCACGCCTTGCACCCGATGCACACCGAGGTGTCGGTGAAGAAGCCCATTCGCGCAGGAGACATCGTCACATCTCCATTCCGGTCTCGTCGGTGATCCCGGCGCGCCGCCGGTACTCGCGGACGAACTCCAGGAGTGCGGGGCCGCGTGGCCTGCGGCCCGGCCGGATGTCGCAGGCCATCGCCTTGACCTCCTGAATGTGGGTGTTCGGGTCGAGGACGACGGGCGCCAGCTCGTTCGCCGCGTCGCCGGTGGACAGGCCGTTCGGGCCCCAGTGGTAAGGCAGGCCGACCTGGTGCAGCGTGCGGCCGCCCACTCGTAGCGGGGTCAGACGCTCGGTGACCAGGACCCGCGCCTCGATGGCGGTCCGCGCGGTCACGATGGTCGCCCAGCCCAGGTGTTCCAGCCCACGCTCGGCCGCCAGTTCCGGCGAGATCTCGCAGAAGAACTCCGGTTGCAGCTCCGCCAGGTACGGCAGCCACCGCGACATTCCGCCCGCCGTGTGGTGCTCGGTGAGCCGGTACGTCGTCGTCACGTACGGGAACACCTCCGACCCCGGCGGCTGGTAGCGGTTCTCCGGATGCCGGATGACCTGGCGCACCGGATTGCTCTGCTGGGAGTAGAGCGGGTTGGTGAACGGCGACTCGTGCGGCTCGTAGTGCGCCGGCAGTGGCCCGTCGACGAGCCCCGCCGGGGCGTACAGCCACGCCTTGCCGTCCGCCTGCATGATGAACGCGTCGGTGCCGCTCAGCGCGTCCGGGCCCTTCGCGCCTTCTTCCGGCCGGTAGTCCGGTGCCTTGCCCGGCTCGAAGTCCGGGACGTCGTGGCCGGTCCACTTCTGCCCGTCCCACCACACGTAGGCCTTGCGTTCGCTCCACGGGCGGCCGTCAGGGTCGGCGGAGGCACGGTTGTACAGGATGCGGCGGTTGGCCGGCCACGCCCAGGCCCATTCCTTGGCCACCCAGTCCTGCTCGGTACGCGGTTTGCGCCGGTCGGCCTGGTTCACGCCGTCGGCGTAGACCCCGCAGTAGATCCAGCACCCGCAGCTCGTCGAGCCGTCGTCCGTCAGCTCGGTGTAGGCGCTCAACGGCCGGCCGTCGGGCCCGGAGCCGTTGATCTCGGCCAGCACCGCCTCCGCGTCCGGCTCGGCGATCGCGCCATGGACGGGATAGTCCCAGGTGAGGTCGAGGAGGGGACGGTTCATCTCGTCGGCGGAACCGGCCAGTTTCGCGCGGATCCGGCGCCCGAGGTGATAGGTGAACCACAGGTCGCTGCGGGCGTCGCCCTGGGGCTCGACCGCCTGCCGGTGCCACTGGAGCAGCCGCTGGGTGTTGGTGAAGCTGCCCGACTTCTCGGTGTGCGCGGCGGCGGGCAGGAAGAACACCTCGGTGCCGATGTCCTCGGTCCGCAGCTCCCCGGTCTCGATCTCCGGGCCGTCCTTCCACCAGGTCGCGCTCTCGATCAGGGAGAAGTCGCGCACCACCAGCCAGTCCAGCGCCGCCATGCCCAGCCGCTGCATCTTCGCGTTCGCCGAGCCCACCGCCGGGTTCTCCCCCATCAGGAAGTAGCCGTGGCACGTGCCCTCCAGCTGCGCCATGACGGTCTCGTACGTGCTGTGGCTGCCGGTCAGGCGGGGCAGATAGCCGAACGCGTAGTCGTTGTCCTCGGTCGCCGCCGGTCCCCACCAGGCCTTCATCAGGCTGACGAGGTAGGACCGCAGGTTCCCCCAGTAGCCTTTCTCCGCGCCCTCGGCCTGCACGAATTCGTCCAGCGTCTCGTTCTGGTGCGCGTGCGGCATCGGGATGTAGCCGGGCAGCAGGTTGAACAGCGTCGGGATGTCGGTGGAGCCCTGGATCGACGCGTGCCCGCGCAGTGCGAGGATGCCGCCGCCCGGCCGGCCGATGTTGCCGAGCAGCGACTGCAGGATCGAGGCGGTCCGGATGTACTGCGCCCCGACCGTGTGCTGGGTCCAGCCGACCGCGTACGCGAACGCCGTCGTGCGCTCCCGCCCCGAGTTCTCGGTGGCCAGCTCGCACACCCGCCGGAACGTCTCCTGCGGCACGCCGCACACCTGCTCGACCATCTCCGGCGTGTAGCGGGCGTAGTGCCGCTTGAGGATCTGGAAGACACACCGCGGATGGGTCAGCGTCTCGTCGGTGTGGATCTCCCCGGACACCCCGGCCCCACCGGCCCCGTGCGCCTCGCCCCGGGCGGCCTCACGGATCGTGGACTCCGCCTCGGTGCGCTCCTCGTACTCCTGGTCCCGTTCCCCGGAGGCGGCCTGCACCACGGCTCCCTCGTACTGCCAGGTCATCGGGTCGTAGCTGCGGTTCTCCTGGTCCAGGCCGGAGAAGACGCCGTCGAGGTCCTCGGTGTCGCGGAACTCCTCACCGACGATGGTCGCGGCGTTGGTGTAGGCCAGCACGTACTCCCGGAAGTCCTTCTCGTGCGTCAGCACGTAGTTGACCAGCCCGCCGAGAAACGCGATGTCCGATCCCGCCCGCAGCGGAACGTGCAGGTCCGCCAGCGCGCTCGTCCGGGTGAACCGCGGATCGACGTGGACCACCGTCGCACCGCGCGCCTTGGCCTCCATCACCCACTGGAACCCCACCGGGTGGCACTCGGCCATGTTCGAGCCCTGGATGACGATGCAGTCGGCGTTCGCCAGGTCCTGCTGGAACGTCGTGGCGCCGCCGCGTCCGAAACTGGCCCCCAGACCGGGGACGGTGGAGGAGTGTCAAATACGGGCCTGGTTCTCGATCTGGATCGCGCCCAGGGCGGTGAACAGCTTCTTGATGAGGTAGTTCTCCTCATTGTCCAGCGTCGCCCCGCCCAGGCTCGCGAACCCCATGGTCCGCCGGACCCGGGCCCCGTCCTCCTCCCACTGCCAGCCCCGCTCACGCGCCTCGATCACCCGGTCGGCGATCATGTCCATCGCCTCGTCGAGGCTCAGGCGTTCCCACTCCGTGCCGTACGGCCTGCGGTACAGCACGTCGTACCGGCGCGCCGACCCGGTCGTCAGCTGAAGACTCGCCGACCCCTTCGGGCACAGGCGGCCACGGGAGACCGGCGAGTCGGGATCCCCTTCGATCTGGACGACCTTCTCGTCCTTGACGAAGACGTCCTGCCCGCAGCCGACGGCGCAGTACGGGCAGACCGACTTGACCACCCGATCGGCGGTGCCGACCCGCGGCCTGAGCTCGGCCGTACGACGGCTCATGGCGGACTCACCCCGGCCGGACCGATCCTCACCACGGAACTGGCGGTACACCGGCCAGGACTCCAGCCATCCGCGCACCAGGGGTCCCCCTTTCCTCTAGACCGCCCTCCCCTGGAACAACCTGGTCAAACACGGAGGCTCAACAGCCTGGCGGCGGACCGGCGCGGTCAGGCGTTCTCGTTCTCGCCCTGCGCGCGGATGGGAGCGGAGCGGCTGAGGCGGATGCTCCCGTAGAAGATCAGCATGAAGCCCGCCACCTCGGCGATCATCCACGGCCCCGTCCGGACGCCCTCGCCGAACATCGTGGTGCCGTACACGACGGCCGATACCGGGTCGGAGATCGTCAGCGCCGGCTGTGCGGCGACCAGGGTGCCGCTCTGCAGGGCGTTCTGCAGCAGGTAGACGCTCCCGAGGCCGGCGGCCGCCATCGCGTACGGCTGCCACGACGTCACCACGGTGATCATGCCCTGATCGACCAGGTTCGTCGTCGCCTTCATGAACGTGGCGGTGAACGCGAATCCGACGCCGGCGGCGACTCCGAGCACGGCCGCACGCGGCGCTCCGTTCAGCCACCGCGCCACCAAGACCAGCCCGACGATCACCGCGAGAGTGATCACCGTGGCGATCACCCAGTCCGCCGTGTCCGGCGTGTGGCGGCCCTTCGTGGGCGACGCCGCGCCCAGGAACCCGGCCAGGCCGGCCGTCATCGCGGCGACCGCCACCCAGGTGCGCCGGTCGAGGCGGAGCCGGGACATCCGGGCGAGAAGGATCATGGTGAAGGGCAGCTCCGCGACCAGGAGCGGCTGGACCAGGGCCAGTCCGCCCCTGGACAGGGCCAGCGCCTGGAGCAGGAAACCGGCGATGAGCGCCCCGATCCCGCCGAGCCACACCGGGCGGCGGAACAGGCTCCACAGCAGCGCCGGGCGGAAGGCGAACTCCTTCGGGGCCGAACGCGCGGCGCGACGCTGCAGCACCGACGCCAGAGCGTTGCTCGCCGCGGCGAGCAACGCGAACAGGACCGCGATCACTCTCAGTCACTACCCGCACCATGGAGAACGGGCCGCTCGCCGACAGCGCCGACCGGCTTGCCGACGACGGCCCTCAGGCCTCGCCGGCCGGCACGTCCACCGCCTCCCGCAGTCCCGCCCGGACCAGTTCGGGCACGCCTGCGACCGGGTCGGTGCCGGTGACCACCGTCAGGCCTCCCTTGGCCTCGTAGAGAACGAAGCGCACGCCGGACAGCTCGCACACGCCCCGCTGCCGGAGCTGGGCCAGCAGGTCGCTCTCGGTCAGCCCGCAGATCATCAGCTGGTGGCGGCGCACCTTCCCGTCCGCGACGAGGACGCGGATCCGGTGATCGGTGAGGCGGCGGAACAGCGGCTGCGCCCGCAGAGCGCTGACGACGCGGTGCATCGCTATGAGGGTGACCAGCGCCACGGCCCCGGTGACGAACGACTGGTTCGACGCGATCGCCGTGCGGCCCACGATCGCCCCGACCGCCACCGCGGCCACGGTGTCGATGATCGTCCACTGGGCCAGCGTGCGTCTCTCTCCAAGACGCAACGCCGCCAGCGCCGTCACGTAGATCAGCGCGGCCTTACCCGCGACCGCACCCAAATGCGTCCAGTCCCCCGCCAGCCAGGACATGCTCGCTCCCTCCGCGCGCCGCCGTCCTCTCGGGGCATACGTTCCCCGCCGCCCACCTCCCCGACACGCCTTCTGTACCTACTAGTATGTACACTCGCGGCACGAGGGAACGCCTCATTGGAAGCACTCGCGAAGGAAGCCCGAAAGCATGCGAATATCCCGCGCCTCACGCACCGCTGTGTCCGCCTCGTCCGAATGGGTCACCGGCGACGCCCGGGTCGAAGAACTCGCCGCCCCCGAAGGCCCGTCCCGTACGCAGGTCGACGGCGTCCGCTTCGCGCCCGGCGCCCGCACGCACTGGCACCGCCACCCGGTGGGGCAGGTGCTCGTGGTCACGGAGGGCACGGGGCTCGTGCAACGTCGCGGTGGAAAGGTCGAGACCATCCGCGCGGGCGACACCGTACGGATCGAGGCCGGCGAGTGGCATTGGCACGGCGCGACGCCCAACGCCGCGATGACTCATCTGGCCGTTGAGGAGCTGCCGGAGGACGGGAGGGCGACGGAGGTCGCGGAGGCCGTGACGAACGCCGAATACGGCGGCGACACCGTACGGACCGATCCGGCGCCGCCGCTCAGTCGCGAGATCGTGATGGACCAGAAGCTGCCGGAGCCGCTGGCCGTCCAGCGCGTCGAGATCCGGCGGATCACCATCGCGCCCGGGTACGCCGCGGGGCTGCACGTCCACAACGGGCCGGTCTTCGGCAGTATCGAGACGGGCTCGGCGGTCTACCAGATCGAGGGCGAGGCCGAGACCGTGCTGCGGCCCGGCGACGTGTTCTACGAGCCCGAGGGCGTGCGCGTCGCGCGCTTCGACGCGCGAGAGGACGGCGTGACCTTCCTCGGGTACTTCCTGCTCGCCGACGGCGTGAACGCCGAACTGGTTATCCCGACGACCTGACTCAGCAGCGGTGAGCGGCCCACAGGTCCGGCCACATGCCGCCCCGGTCGGTGCCGGTGGGGTCGGCCGGGGTGCGCGGCCGCTTCGGGGTGGCCGTACGCCGTTCGGGCGGAGCGGCGGCGGTCTGGGCGTCGTCGGGACTCGGAGCGGGAGCGGCGGAGTCGGCCTCCGCCCGGGCCTGGCGGCCATGGACCCGGCGAGCCGGCGCGAAGGGGTTCCTGGTGTGCATGCGCGCGCCCTTCCCATCGGTGCGAGGGGCCGCGCTGTTGGACCCGGCATGCGCCGGACCTCGGCGAATGCTGCTCATTCACCTTCGGCTACCCCGCACCATCGCTTCCACACATTCGGTGTTCACGGCTCTCGGTAGACCCGTACGCTCTCCAGCTTCGAGTCGGCGGCGTCGGGGATCACCATGCCCGCCTTCACCCCGGTCCGCAGGTAGTCGAGGACGGCGGTGTTGAGGCGCTCGCCGGGCAGCGCGGCCGGGATCCCCGGCGGGTACGGCGTGAGCATCTCGGCCACCACCCGGCCGGCCACCTGTTCGACCGGCACCTGCTCGGTACGGCCGAAGAAGGCGTCGCGCGGCAGGTGGACGAGCTCCAGCCGCAGGTCGTCCGGAGTGGGCACCTGCACCTCACCGGCGGGGTCCAGCGCCTCGTTCCCCCGCTCGGCCTCCCGGCTCAGGTGCCGGAACGCCTCCAGGAGCGACCGGGTGGACTCCTCGTCGTCGGCGTAGCTGAGCTGTGCGCTGATCCGCCGTTGGTCGGAGACGTGCAGGTTGATCCGGTGATGCTCGCGGAGCCAGTCGGCCGCGCTGTAACCGGTCACGCCCAGCGCCTCGATGTCGACGATGATCTGCAGTGGGTCCATCTCGGCGGCACGGTCCGGGCCGATGAAGTCGGCCTCCCCGTGCACACGCATGCCCTCAATGCCGTCGATCTCCGCGCGCACGGACCGGGCCAGGTCGAGTGCGGCCTGCAGCAGGTCGCGGCCCTGTTCGACCATCTGGCGCCGCCAGCCGTCCAGCGCCGCGTACACGAGCACGGACGGGCTGGTCGTGCCCAGCAGGTCCTCCCGCGCGCTCAGCACGTCCGGGTCGACCCGGTCGCCCTGAAGGTGGAACACCGAACTCTGCTCCAGCCCACTGCCCATCTTGTGCACGCTCGTCACGCACACGTCGGCCCCGGCGTCCATCGCCCAGACCGGCAGTTCCGGGTGGAACGGCAGGTGCGCGCCCCACGCCTCGTCCACGATCAACGGCACGTCGCGGTCATGGCAGACGCGGGTGATCGCGGCGAGGTCGCCGCTGGTTCCGTACGGGGTCGGGCTGGTCACCAGCGCGCCCCGGGCGTCGGGGTGCTCGGCGAGACGCCGCTCGAACGCCTCCGCGTTCGGCGGATGCGCCAGCCGCAGCTCCGGATCCCACTGCGGCTCCACCCAGATCGGGCGGATGCCGGCCAAAATCAGCCCGGCCACCACCGCCTTGTGCGCGTCCCGGCCCACCAGCAGCTTCTCGTGCGGGCCGGCGACCGACAGCATCGCGCTCTTGACCGACAGCGAACTACCGCACGTCGAGAAGAACGCGTGGTCCGCCCCGACGGCGTCCGCCATCAGCTCCTGGGCCCGCTCCAGCACCCCGCCCGAGGACATCCGGTCGTCCAGGCCGGCGGTCGCCAGGACGTCGGACCGGAAGACGTCGTCCCCGACCACCGCGCGCACCCGCGGATCGGTGCCGCGCCCCTGCTTGTGGCCGGGTGGGGTGAACGGCAGATATCCCCGCCGGTGGTAGGCCGCCAGCGCGTCGAGTACGGGTG
Source organism: Actinoallomurus sp. CA-142502 (assembly GCF_050936355.1). Lineage (NCBI taxonomy): Bacteria > Bacillati > Actinomycetota > Actinomycetes > Streptosporangiales > Thermomonosporaceae > Actinoallomurus > Actinoallomurus sp. CA-142502. Next base: position 1,654,097 of record NZ_JBNJMY010000001.1, on the reverse strand, counting down.
CCTGCGAGTGGTCCATAGCCCAGCCGCTTCCCGCCTTCGAAGCGGGAAAACCTGCTCTGGCCTGCCGAATCACCGCACGACCCCGAGCCGACCCCGGTCACGAGACGTCGGCTAGCCTCGATAACAGACGGTATTCGGGGGTGATCCTATGAGCGCTCCGACGAGTGAGCGAACGGATCAGAAGACCAGTCAGCAGACGACCGGCGCGGTGAGCGCCCGCAAGGGCGGTGAACTGGTCGGCGAGCACGGCCGGACCGCCATCGCGGACACGGTCGTCGCCAAGATCGCCGGCATGGCGGCCTCGGAGGTGCAGGGCGTTTACGCCATGGGCGCCGGCATGGCCCGCGCGTTCGGCGCGGTCCGCGAGCGCATTCCCGGCGTCGGCCGCCCGAACGTCGCCCAGGGGGTGGCGGTCGAGGTCGGCGAGCGGCAGGCGGCCATCGACGTGGACGTCATCGTCGAGTACGGCGTGTCCATTCCCGACCTGGGGGACGGCATCCGCCGCAACGTCATCGAGGCCGTGGAGAAGATGTGCGGCCTGGACGTCACCGAGGTCAACGTCAACGTCGGCGACATCCACCTGCCCGGTGAGGAGAGCAGGGAGAGCGGCGAACCCGCCGCGCCGCGGGTGCGATGAACCTCTCCCAGGCGGGACGCCTGGCCGAGCGGATCGCCACCGCGGTGGCGGACTGCCCTTCGGTGGCCCGTCTCTCCGCAGGTCCGGCCGCGACCTATCTGCCCGGCCGGACCGTGCCGGGAGTGGCCGTGCGCGAGGACCGGGTGCGGATCGCGGTGGTGGCCGCCTACGGGCCGCCGATCGCCGAGGTCGCGGAGCAGGTACGGGCCGCGGCCCGGGAGGTCGTGCCGGACCTGCCGGTCGACGTGGCGGTCGAGGACATCGAGGTGCTGGAGGCTTCGTGAGCGGGGACCGCGCGGCGTTCGCGGCGTGGGTGCGCACCCACCATCCCGACGTGGGCGGTGACCCGGCGGAGTTCGCCGCTGGGCTGGTGCGCCGGCACGCGGGCGGTACCGCCGAGGTGATGCTCGCGGTGTGCGTGTTCCGCTCTCGGCACGGGCTGTGGCACGTCGCGCGCTGGCTGCGCCGGCGGCGTCGAGGCCCGCGCGTGGTGTGAGAAGAGGTGACTGAGATGAGTGAGATGCGATGGTGGCCGGCCGTGGGCCTGGGCTTCGGGACCGCACTCGGGTTCGCCGGCGCCTTCGGCGGCTTCGCCGCGTTCGTGATCGTGCTGGTGCTCGGGATCGTGGGATTCCTGGTCGGCCGGGTGCTGATCGGCGAACTCGACCTGACCGAGATCCTGGGCGGCCGGAGGCGGTCGTGAGCGCCGAGGTCGAACCCCGGGGGACGATCGCGCTGGAGCACCGGGGCCGTACGGAGATCGCCGACCGGGTTCTGGCGAAGATCGCCGGTCGTGCGCTGGCCGAGGACGAGGACGCGGGCGGCGCGGCCCGGCGCGTGCTGGGCGTGCCGCTGGGCCGCGACTCCCTGGAGAGCACGCCCTGGGTGACGGCGAAGGTCGACGGTGACCTGGCCATGCTCCGGATGCGGATCTCGGTCGCCTACCCGGCGCCCGTACGGGAGGTGACGCGGCGCCTGCGGGAGCTGGTGCGGACACGCGTCGGCGAACTGACCGGGCTGGACGTACGCGAGGTCGACATCGACGTGGCCCGGCTCCTGCCCGCCGAGCGGTCCGGGAGGCGAGTGCGGTGACCGGGATGGACGCGGCCCGGACCGGCGACCTGCGCCCGCCGTCCCGCCGGGCCGCGCGTCGCGCCGTACGCCGGTCTTTCGGCCCCCGGCGCGTGCTCCCGTCGGTGGTCACCGCCGCCCTGCTGGCCGCCGCCGCGATCATCCTCGCGGCCGAGGTGATCGGCACTCTCGTCGGCCGCTCGCCGGGCGTGCTGTTGCCCGTCGTGGACCTGGCCCGGCTCGGCCGGAGCCTGCGCTGGGACGACGTGCTGGTCCTCGCCGTGGCGAGCCTCCTCGCGGCGCTCGGCCTGCTGCTGCTCCTGCTGGCGCTGCGACCCGGACGCCTGCGGGCGATCCCGTTGCGTTCGGAGGACCCGAACGTGGTGCTCGGCATCGCACGGGCGGACCTGCGAAGGTACGTCGCGCGGGCCGCCCAGAGCGTGGACGGCGTCGACCGCGCACGGGTCAGAGTACGGCGGCACAGCGTCCGCGTCCGCGCCGTGAGCCCGCTCCACGACGTCGCCGGGCTCACCGAGCAGGTGCACGGCGCCGTCGGCGAGCGCCTCAGCGCGCTGGCGCCGCTGCACCGGCCGCACGTGCGCGTGACCGTACGGCATCGGGAGGACTGACCCCATGGGAAGCACTCGCGCGAACCGCTTCGGCCTGGCGGTCATCGGACTGATCCTGCTCCTCGGCGGCCTCACGGCGGCCGTCCGCGGCGCCGCCTTCGTACCGCGTCATCTGGGAGCGGCCCACGTGCCGGTCACCGGCCGCTTCGTGCGCGCCTTTGCCGACGCTCACCTGTGGTTCTGGATCGCGCTGGCGGCCTTCTCCGTCGCCATCGCGCTCCTGGCGCTGCGCTGGCTGGGCGCGCAGGCCCGCAGGCCGGCCCCGCGGACGATCCGGCTGGAGCCCGACACCCGGCACGGCGCCACCACGCTGTCCACCCGCGCGGTCACCGACGCGATCGAGGACGACCTGAACGCCGGCCCGTACGTGCGGCGGGCCACCGCCGGCGTGACCGGCAGCCGTGCCCGTCCGCACCTGCTCCTCAACGTGACCGTCGATCCGGACACCGACCCGGCCGACGCCCGGTCGAGCATCTACGAGGCGATCGCGCGGGCCCGGCGCACGCTGGAGAACGACGACCAGCCGGCCACCGTCCGCCTCCGCGTCAGAGAATAGGACGTGTTTTTCCGGGCACACAGCCGTGCATGACGCTCCCGGGAACAGCCACCTCGTACTGGATCGAATCGAGTGCCGGCACCTCCTACCCGACGCTGACCGAGGACGTCGACGTCGATGTCGCGGTGGTCGGGGGCGGCATCGCCGGAATCTGCACCGCCTTCGAGCTGACACGCGCGGGCCGTTCGGTGCGGGTGTTCGAGGCCGGCCGCGTCGCCGCGGCGGTCACCGGCCACACGACCGGGCGGTTGTCGGCCGCCCATCCGTGGATCTACCGGCCGCTCCGGGAGCGCCTCGGCGCCGAGGCCGCGCGGCTGTACGCGCGGTCGCAGCAGGAGGCGGTCGACCACGTCGAGGCGACCGCGTCCGCGCTCGGCATCGACTGCGAGATCGAACGCCGCCCCTCTCACATCTTCACCGAGGACGAGGACGAGGCCGACGGGCTCCGAGCCGAGGCGGACGCCGTGAAGGACGCCGGGCTGGAGGCCGCGTTCGTCACCGAGACGGATCTGCCGTTCCCGGTGGCCGGGGCGCTGCGGGTGGAGGACCAGATCCAGTTCCATCCCCGGCGGTACCTCGTCGGCCTCGCCGAGGCGATCGTCGCGAACGGCGGGCGGGTGCACGAGAACACCCGCGTCACCGACCTGAAGGAGGGCGAGCCGTGCCTCCTGCGCACCGAGCACGGCGCCGTCGTACGGGCCCGTGAGGTGGTGGTGGCCACGCTGGCGCCGGTGTTCGAACAGCTCCGGCTGTCGACCCGGCTCAGCGCCATCCGCGAGCTGGTGGTGGCCGGACCGATCCCCGCCGACCGGGACCCGGGCGGGATGTACATCACGCGTGAGCTCAGCACCCGCTCCGTCCGCACCGCCCCGCTGCCGGACGGACGGCGGCTGCTGCTCATCACCGGCGAGGGTTTCGCGCCCGGCGCCGGCCACGTCGCCGAACGCTACGAGCGGCTCATCGACTGGGCACGGAAGCACTTCGGCGCCACCGACATCACCCACCGCTGGTCCGCCCAGGACACCCAGACCACCGACACGCTCCCCTGGATCGGCCGCGCCCCCGGCACGGAGCACGTCTTCGTCGCGACCGGCTACGCACGCTCGGGCATGAGCCACGGCGTGATGACCGGACGGCTCATCGCCGACCTGCTGACCGACCGCACCCCGCCCTGGGCCGACCTGTACGACCCGAGCCGCGTCCACCCGGCACACGAGGCGACCGCGACCGTCGAGAACGTCGCCGCCATCGCCGGGCACTACGTCGGCGACCGGATCTCCGCCTGGACCGGCTCGGTGGAGGACGTGCCCAAGGGCTCGGGCCGGGTCGTGACCGTCGACGGCCGCCCCTGCGCGGTCCACCGCGACGAGCACGGGAACCTGACCGCCGTGTCGGCCACCTGCCCGCACCGCGGCTGCGTCGTGGCGTTCAACGACACGGAGAGCACGTGGGAGTGCCCCTGCCACGGCTCCCGGTTCGCCGCGGACGGCACCCTGCTGAACGGCCCGGCCAACCGGCCCCTGGAGCCCATCACCGATCTTCCCGGCTGATCGGCTTCAGGCGGCGGGAGCGCGGTCCCCGCGGAACGATCGCCGACGACCGGCGTCCCGGAAAGTTCTGCGAAGAAATCCGGGAGGCGGTGTCGGGTCCGGGCGGTGGTGTTCGTAGCAGGGGTGAGGCCGCCCACGAGGGGCGGCGCCGCAGGAGATGATGTTCAGATGCAGTATCTGGTTTCCGTGATCGATGACAAGAGCAATCCCGGCAGCACGGACAGGCAGCCTGCCATCAGCGCGTTCAACGAACGACTGATCGCCGAGGGCTACTGGGTCTTCGCGGGCGGACTCGCGGACACCGACGCGGCCACGGTCATCGACAACCGGGGCAAGCAGGCGGTGTTCAGCGACGGGCCTTTCGTGGAGTCGAAGGAGTACCTCGCCGGCGTCTGGGTGTGGGAGGCCCCTGATCTGGACGTGGCGCTCACGCTGGCCGCCGAGGCGTCCAAGGTCTGCGATCGGAAGATCGAGGTGCGGCCGTTCCTGTGAACGACGTCGACGTCCGCGAGGCGATCACCCGGGTCCACCACGAGGAGTGGGCGAGGGTGGTCGCCGCCCTGACCAGGCGTTTCGGTGACCTCGGCATCGCCGAGGAGGCGGCGGCCGAGGCGTTCGCGACCGCCGTCGAGCGGTGGCCGGTCGACGGCGTGCCGCCCAACCCCGGCGGCTGGCTGACCACCACCGCGAGCCGCAAGGCCATCGACCGGATCCGCCGCGAGAACAAACGCGATGACAAGCACAAGGAGGCTCAGATGGTGTACGACGACGCCCCACCCGAGCCCGTCGGCGCGATCGACGACGACCGGCTCCGGCTGATCTTCATCTGCTGTCATCCGGCGCTGGCGATGCAGACCCGCGTGGCGCTGACGCTGCGCATGGTCGGCGGCCTGACCGTGCCCGAGATCGCCCGCGCCTACCTGGTGGCCGAGACCGCCATGGAACGGCGGATCACCCGCGCGAAAGCCAAGATCAAAGCGGCCCGTATCCCGTACCGGATGCCGTCCGCCGAGGATCTGCCGGCACGCGTGTCCGGCGTGCTCGCCGTCCTGTTCCTGGTGTTCAACGAGGGCTACCTGGCCACCGGCCCCGGCACCGATCCCCTCCGGCACGACCTGACCACCGAGGCGATCCGGCTCACCCGCCTGATCCGTACCCTGATGCCGGGCGACGGCGAGGTGGCCGGGCTGCTGGCGCTGATGCTCCTCATCGAGGCCCGCCGCCCCGCCCGCGTCTCGGCCGGCGGCGAACTGGTCCCCCTGACCGAGCAGGACCGTGGAGCCTGGGACGCGACGCTGATCGCCGAGGGGCATCGGCTGGTGCGCGAGCGCCTCGCCGCCGGCGTGGCTCCGGGCCGCTACCAGATCCTCGCCGCGATCAACGCCGTGCACACCTCCGCGCGCGACATCCGCGACACCGACTGGTCACAGGTCCTCGCCCTCTACGACCAGCTCGTCCGCCTCGACCCCTCGCCGATCATCGCCCTCAACCGGGCCATCGCGGTCGCCGAGATCGACGGCCCGGACGTGGCACTGGCCACCGTCGACCGCCTCGCCGAGGCGCTGACCGGCTATCACGCCTACCACGCCACCCGCGCCGAACTACTACGCCGACTACACCGCGGGCCCGAAGCACGCACGGCCTACGACAAGGCCATCGAACTCGCCGGCAACACCGCCGAGACCGCCTACCTCACCCGCCGCCGCGACCAACTGCGGTAGCGCCCACAGATGCTCGCGCGCGCCCATGTGCCGGTGGTCAGGTTCTCGGCCCGGACGCGGCCGCCGCGCGTGCCGGGGAGTCCGCGATCAGCGCATGGCGGCCCAGGTAGTAGTCCAGCAGGCGGCGGGTCTCGGCGAGGGAGTCGGCCCAGCTGCGGAGCCGGGCGTCTCCCGACGCGGTGAGGTGGTACATGCGCCGCCTCGGTCCCGCCTCCGAGGTCTCCCACTCCGAGCGGACCATGCCCTGTTCTTCGAGGGCACGGAGCCGGCGGTAGAGGTTGCCCGAGTCGCCGTCCGCGAGGCCGAACGCCTTCAGCCGTTCGAGCAGCTCGTAGCCGTGCGCGGGCCGCTCCCGCAGGAGCAGCAGCACGCAGCCCTGCAGGTAGTTGCGCGGCTCGGCGCCCGCCCGCGTGGCGAAGGCGTCGGCGGGCTCGCCGACGCTCACGGCCGCACCTCCGGTGCCGGCGCGAGCCGCCCGGCGACCACGGTGCCGTACATCATGTGGTCGACGGCCAGCATGGCGCGGTGGACCAGGCGCCTCTGCTCCCGGTACTGCACGCCCAGGAGCGGGCCGATCCCGAGTTCGAAGGCCAGCCAGACGACCAGGCCGTACAGGGGGCCGATGCGCGGATCGGCCCGCCACCGGCGCGGGAGCAGGCCGAACGCCGCCCCACCGGCCGCGCCGTAGCCCCAGTGCGCCAGCTCGATGATGGCCGAGCGGTGCTCGGCGGCGAGCCGTTTGACCTTCCTCGGGGCGTGCCGCTCGACGATGACCTCGGGCGGGCTCTTCTCCAGCAGGCCGATGTTGGCGGTGAAGTCCCGCATGCCGGACATGGCCATGGCGGCGATCAACCCGCGCACGCCGGCACGGACGGTCGATGCTGCGTCTGGCACGGTCCACCTCCGGCCTCGGGACGTCACTCGGGGAGCGACACAGTTCCTGACTCATACCCCGTCACACCCGCGGTCACCTGCGAAGACTCTCCGCTAAGTGCGTCCGTCACCTAGACGTCCGTCACTTACGGCGCGCCGCCGCGGCTTGCTAGACCGGAGTAGCCAGGCGGGACGGTCGTGGGGAGGACGAGGACGATGGAGGCGAGCCCGGTTGACGCCGCGGTCTTCGACCGCGCGCTCGCGGTGGCCGACGCCATCCTGTACGAGGGCTACCTGCTGTACCCGTACCGGCGTTCGTCGGTCAAGAACCGGTTTCGCTGGCAGTTCGGCGTGCTCACCCCACGGGCGTGGGCGGAGGCGCGGGACACGGCCGACGCCGGTGTCGCCGGCTCGGCCGAAGGCTGGTGGCAGCGCACCGAGTGCCTGCTGGCGGCCCCCGAGCCGGGCGAGGCCGTCGTGCGATGTCGGCTGCGCTTTCTCCAGCTGGTCGTCCGGTCGGTCGAGGAGCGCCTGCCCGACGGCGGCCACCGCCCCGCCGACGACCTGGACGTCGGCTCACGGCTCGCGGTGGGCTTCGACGAGGCTCTGCCGCGGGACTTCGGCCTGCGCGTCCGTCTCGCCGACGTCCTGGACCGCGAGCAGCGGATCGACCTGTGCGCCCCCGGAGGCGAGGACGTCGAGACCCTCGGCGACGACGACGGCCGCCCGGTGGGCCGCGCGCGGTCGCGCCGGTGGCCCGTACGGGTCTCGGTGGTCGTCTCGGCGACCCGGTGCGAGACGCCGGCTCCGCTGTTCCGGCTGCGAGTACGCGTCGAGAACGCCGATGCCACGACGCCTCCGGACGCGCCACGGCAGGAGGCCCTGCGCCGCTCGCTGATCGCGACGCACTCGCTGCTCGCGGCCGAGGAGTCGTCATTCGTCTCGCTGCTCGAACCGCCCGCCTGGGCGGAGGCCGAGGCACGCGCCTGCGCGAACGTCCACACGTTCCCCGTGCTGGCGGGCGAGCCCGGCACGCGCGACCTCGTGCTGTCCTCGCCGATCCTGCTGTACGACCACCCGCGGATCGCGCCGGAGAGCGCCGGTGACCTGTACGACGCCACGGAGATCGACGAGATCCTGTCGCTGCGCACGCTGACGCTGACCGACGAGGAGAAGCGGGAGGCGCGCGCCACCGACCCGCGAGGCGCGGCGATCGTCGACCGGGTCGACACGATGCCGCCGGAGATCCTCTCCCGCCTGCACGGGGCCATCCGTTCACTCGGCCCGTACGGGGAGTCCTGATGGACGCGATCGAACTGCTCGACGAGCTCGGCCGGCGGCTGCGGCAGGCCGAGTCCACGGCGCCCACCCGTCCACGTCCCGGCGCCCCCGACCGCCCGCGGGCGCTCGCCCTGGCGGCACCGTTCGCCGCGTTCTACGACCGCATCCGTGACCGGCTACGAGGGAGGCCCCGCACATGAGCATCGACGCCGGAACCGAAGACGTCGCCCGCGAGCCGACGAGCACGCGGGAGCGCGAGGGCTTCGACCACATCACCATCCTGTGGATCTCGGAGGGGATGAGCTGCGACGGCGACAGCGTCGCGATGACCGCCGCCCGGCAGCCGCCCATCGAGGACGTCGTCCTCGGTCTCATCCCCGGACTGCCCCAGGTCAGCCTGCACAACAAGGTGCTGTCCCCGACGCAGGGCGGCGAGTCGTTCCTCGCGCCCTTCCGCGCCGCGGCCGCGGGCGAGCTCGAGCCCTTCATCCTCGTCATCGAAGGGTCGGTCCCCAACCAGAACATCATCACCGGGGGCGGCTACTGGACCTCCTTCGGCAACGACCCGGAGACCGGCGAACCGCTGACCCTCAACTGGTGGATCGACCACCTGGCGCCCAAGGCCTGGGCGGTCGTCGCCGCGGGCACCTGCGCGACGTACGGCGGCATCCACGCGATGGCCGGCAACCCGACCGGGTGCATGGGACTCGCCGACTACCTCGGCTGGGACTTCAAGTCCACCGGCGGACTCCCGATCGTCAACGTCCCGGGCTGCCCGATCCAGCCCGACAACTTCATGGAGACCCTCACCTGGGTGCTGCAGCACGCCGCCGGTGACGCGCCGCCGCCTCCGCTGGACCACATGCTGCGCCCGCAGTGGCTGTTCGGCAAGACCGTGCACGAGGGCTGCGACCGGGCCGGCTACTACGAGCAGGCCGACTTCGCGCACGACTACAACTCGCCCAAGTGCCAGGTGAAGATCGGCTGCTGGGGCCCGGTGGTCAACTGCGACGTGCCCAAACGCGGCTGGATGGGCGGGATCGGCGGCTGCCCGAACGTGGGCGGCATCTGCATCGGCTGCACGATGCCCGGTTTCCCGGACAAGTTCATGCCCTTCATGGACGAACCACCGGGCGGCTCGCTCTCCTCCCTGATGGCCAAACCGTACGGCGCGTTCATCCGCAAGTTGCGCGGCTTCACCAACCAGGCCCTGAACACCGAACCGAAGTGGCACCACAACGAACCCGAGCTGACGAGCGGTTATGACCCGCGCTGGCGTCCGTGACGGACCGGCCGGACAACGAGGAGGGCTTTTCAGATGGCCATGACCGAACGGCCGGCGGACGGCGAACAGCTGGTCGAGATGACCTGGGACCCGATCACCCGCATCATCGGCAACCTCGGCATCTACACGAAGATCGATTTCAAGAACCGGCGTGTCGCCCAGTGCCATGCCACGTCGTCGCTGTTCCGCGGCTACTCGGTGTTCATGAAGGGCAAGGACCCCCGCGACGCCGGCTTCATCACCAGCCGGATCTGCGGCATCTGCGGCGACAACCACACGACCTGCTCGGTCTACGCGCAGAACATGGCCTACGGCATCAAGACCCCGCCGCTCGGTGAGCACATCCTCAACCTGGGCGAGGCGGCGGAGTACATGTTCGACCACACGCTGTTCCAGGACAACCTCGTCTTCATCGACTTCTGCGAGGCGATGGTCAAGAAGACCAACCCGAGCGTGCTGAAGCGCGCGAAGCAGACCGAGGCACCCAACGCCGAGATCCACGGGTACCGCACCATCGCCGACATCATGGAGGCCTACAACCCGTACGAAGGCGCGGTCTACAAGCAGGCGCTGCAGGTCAGCCGGACGACCCGGGAGATGTTCTGCAAGATGGAGGGCCGGCACGTCCACCCCTCGACCGTCTATCCGGGCGGAGTGGGGACCATGCCGGAGCCGACCACGTTCACCGACTACCTGACCCGGCTGGTGTCGATCCTCGACTTCGTCAAACAGGCCGTCGCGATGAACGACGACGTCTTCGACTTCTTCTACGAGGCGCTGCCCGGCTATGAGGAGGTCGGCCGCCGCCGCGTCCTGCTCGGCTGCTGGGGAGCCTGGCAGAATCCCGACGTCGTCGACTACCGGTACGAGCACATGACCGACTGGGGACGCGCGATGCACGTCACCCCGGGAGTCGTCGTGGACGGCGAGCTGGTCACCACCGACCTCGTCGACATCAACCTCGGCATCCGGATCCTGCTCGGCAGCTCCTACTACGAGGACTGGGTGAACGAGGAGCCGTTCGTCACCCACGACCCGCTGGGCAACCCGGTCGACATCCGCCATCCCTGGAACCAGACGACGATCCCGCTGCCGCAGAAGCGCGACTTCGACGACAAGTACAGCTGGGTGATGAGCCCGCGCTGGCTGGACCGGCGCAGCGGCGAACTCCTCGCGCTCGACACCGGCGGCGGCCCGTTCGCGCGCCTGTACGTGACCGCCCTGGCCGGGCTGGTGGACACGCCGTACGTGAAGGCGACCGGCTCCAGCGTCCGCATCACCCTGCCCAAGAGCGAGAAGCTGCCCGAGACGACCCTGGAGTGGAAGATCCCGCAGTGGTCCAACGCCCTCGAGCGGGACCGGGCGCGCGCCTACTTCATCGCCTATTCGGCCGCCATGTCGTTGTTCTTCCTCGAACGGGCGATGGGGCTCGTACGGGCCGGCGACACCAAGGTCTTCGAGGACTTCACGGTGCCGGAGGAGGGCATCGGCTGCGGGTTCCACGAGGCCGTACGCGGGGTGCTGTCCCACCACCTCGTCATCAAGGACAAGAAGATCGCCAACTACCACCCCTATCCGCCGACCCCGTGGAACGCCAGCCCCCGCGACGTCAACGGCGTGCCGGGGCCGTACGAGGACGCCGTACAGGACATGCCGATCTTCGAGGAGAACGGGCCGGAGGACTTCGTCGGCGTCGACATCATGCGCGCGGTGCGCAGCTTCGACCCCTGCCTGCCGTGCGGGGTGCACATGTACCTCGGCGGCGGCAACGTCCTGAAGAAGCTGCACTCGCCGACCTTCGGGGCGGCGCATGGCTGACCGCCCGATCCGGGGCCTGCCGGACGAGGACGTCGAAGCGCTCATCGGCCGGCTGGAAGCGCTGCTCGACCGGCTGGAGCGGGCCACCGGACCGGTCGCCGAGCTGGCCGCGCAGGCGGTGGAGGGCCTCGCGCTGATGTACGGCACCGCGCTCGCGCGGGTCATGGCGCTGGCCGGCGACGATGCGCCCGAGCTCGTGTCGGCGCTGGTCCGGGACGAACTCGTGCACCACCTGCTGGCCCTGCACGGCCTCCACCCGCAGCCGGCGCGCGAGCGGGTGCTCCGTGCCCTCGACGACATCGGGCCCCGGCTCCGCTCCCACGGCGGCGACGTCGAACTGATCGAGGTGACGGACGACGTCGCCCGGCTGCGGTGGTCCGTCGCGGGCTGCGGTTCCACGTCCGCGGCGATCGGGCGGCTGATCAGCGATGCCGTCGCCGGCGCGGCGCCCGAGTTGCGCGTCGAGGCCGTGACGGCGTCCGGGGAACCCGGGCCGCCCGCGCTCATCCCGGTGGAGTCGCTGCTGCGCCGACCGGCGACGCCCGTGCGCGGTGACCCCGGATGAGCACCGGCGCGCTGCCGCGCCTGATCCGCCGTACCGCCGCCGACCGGCCCCGCCGGCGGCCCTGCGACCTCTGCGGTACCCCGCTGGCCGAGGACCACCGGCACCTGCTCGACGTACGCGACCGGCGGCCGCTGTGCGCCTGCTACGCCTGTTCCGTGCTGTTCCAGCGGGAGGAGGCGGGCGAGGGCCACTACCGGCTCGTGCCCGAACGCCGGATCCCCGTCGGCGGCCTGTCACCGGCCCGCCTCGGCGTCCCGGTCGGCCTCGCGTTCTTCGTCGAACGCGCCGACGGCGAGGTGGTCGCCCACTACCCGAGCCCGGCAGGGGCGACGCAGTGGACCATCGACCGGAACGCCTGGGAGTCGGCCGCTCGGGACTGCCCCGCCCTGGAGGAGCTACGCGCCGAAGTGGAGGCGCTGCTGGTCAACACGGCACGCGGGCGCTCCGAGGCCTGGCTGGTCCCCATCGAGGACTGTTACCGGCTGATCTCAGTCGTACGCCGGCACTGGACGGGGATGTTCGGCGGTGACCGGGTATGGCCTGAGATCGAGGGGTTCTTCGAGGAGCTGAGGAGGTGTCATGGGACAGATACGCACCGGTAAACCGCATACCAGGCCTGACGCCCCGGCCCATGTGACGGGGATTCGCGAGGGCAACGAGAGGCGCGGCCACGAACGGCAGATCGGTCATCACGACGACGGCACCGCCGACGCGCGTCGCTCCACGGGCATCAGGCCCAGGAAGCACGACGCGATACTCAAGATCATGCCGAACCTGCCGCCCGGCTGACGCCGCAGGCGCCTGGACTCCTGGGGGATCGATGGTCAAGAAACTGCTGATCGGAGCCGTCGTCGCCGGTGTCGTCGGCATGGTCATCCACGAACTGCCCGCGCTCCGGCGCGAGATCAAGATCTGGCGCATGTGAGACCCGCGGGGAAGCCCGGAGGCGAGGACGCCTCCGGGCTTTCGTGTGTTCTGGCGCAGCGGCGGCCGGCTTGACAGCGATGACCCATAACCCTTTAACTCAATAACTATGGATGTAGATAAAGCTTCTCCGTCGCCGATCGAGTTCCGGCTCGATCCCGGGTCGGGGGTCCCGACCTATCTCCAGCTGGTCCAGCAGGTGGAGCAGGCACTGCGACTGGGATACCTGCGCGAGGGCGACCAACTGCCTCGGGTGAAGGACGTCGTCGCCGGGCTGGCGATCAATCCGAACACCGTGCTGAAGGCCTACCGGGAGCTGGAGCACCGCGGCCTGGTGGCCGGACGGCGAGGACTGGGCACGTTCGTCTCAGGGGCGCCGGATGTGGTCGGGCTGCGCGAGCAGGCGGCGTTGCGCAAGAGCATGCTGGCCTGGATGCGCACGGCGAGCGAAGCCGGGGTGGACGAGGAGGGCATGGCCGCGCTGTTCACCGCCGCGCTCCACGAACTGCGCCAGGGCCACGACGGGCGGACCGACGACGAGGACGGCGGGCGCGCGGAGGTCAGCGCGTGAGCGCCGCGATCGAGACGGCCGGGCTCGGGAAGCGCTACGGACGTACCTGGGCCCTGCGGGACTGCTCACTGGCGATCCCGGCGGGGCACGTGGTCGGTCTGGTCGGACCGAACGGCGCGGGCAAGACCACCCTGCTGAGCCTGGCCGTGGGCCTGGCCACCCCCACCGCCGGTGAGATCCGGGTACTGGGCGGCACGCCTGCCGGATCGGCCGCCGCGCTGGACACGGTCGCCTTCGTCGCCCAGGACGCGGCGCTCTACCGCAACGTGTCGGTCGCCGACATGCTGCGCATGGGGCGCGGGATGAACCGGCGCTGGGACGCCGAGCGCGCGCACGACCGGCTGAAGGAACTGGGCATCCCGGTGCGGAAGAAGGTCGGCGAACTCTCCGGTGGTCAGCGGTCCCAGGTGGCGCTCACCCTGGCGCTCGCCAAGCGCCCGCGGTTGCTGATCCTGGACGAGCCGCTCTCCGCCCTGGACCCGCTGGCCCGGCACGAGTTCATGGCGGCGCTGATGGCGGCGGTGACCGAGGACGGCGTCTCGGTCGTGTTCTCCTCCCACGTCGTCGCCGAGCTGGAGCGGGTCTGTGACTACCTGGTGGTGCTCCAGGACGGACGGGTGCAGGTGTCCGGCGAGGTCGAGACCCTGACGGCCGAACACCACGTGCTGGTCGGGCCCGCCGAAGAAGCCGACGACGTCGCCCGGCGGTTCCCGGTCGTCCGCGACCGTCGCACCTCCGCCCAGGCGCATCTGCTCATCCGCACCGGCGATCCGGCCGCCGTCCCGCCGGGCTGGCGACGGCATCCCGTCGCCCTGGAAGAGATGGTGCTGACCTACATGCGCGAACCGGCCGCCTCCGCACTGCCGGGCCCCGCACGCGTCCCCCACGAGCCGACGGGATCCGGCCTCTCATGACGACGATGGACATGCGCCGCAGGGCCTCGCTGCCCAGGTTCGGTCAGGTCTGGGTGATCTGGCGTCAGCACCGGGCCGCCACCTACGGATTGCTGGCGCTGTTGGCCTCGTACGGCACCGCCGTCCTGGTGACCGGACTGCGGGCCCGCTCGTACTATGACCGGCTCGGCCTGAACGCGTGCCGGTCCTTCACGACCGGAACGTGCCAGCCGCTCGGTCGCGCCTTCACCTCCTCCTATCCGCCGCTGTTCCTGCTGCTGTTCCTGCTGGCACTGCCCGCGGCGTTCGGGGCCTTCGTCGGGGGGCCGCTGGTGGCACGGGAGCTGGAGACCGGCACCTACCGGTTCGCCTGGACCCAGGGCGCGGGCCGTACCCGCTGGATCGTCACCAGGCTGCTTGTCATCGGCGCCGCGCTGTTCGCCGTGACCGCCGCCTACGGCCCCCTCTACACCTGGTGGATCGCGCCCTATGAGCACGTTCTGCCCACCGGGTTCAACAATTACCTGCGCTTCGAGTTCACCGGGGTCCTCTTCCCCGTTCACACGCTCCTGGCCTTCGCCATCGGCGTCCTCGCCGGAGTGCTCGTCCGCCGTACCGTCGCGGCCGTCGCCGTCACCTTCACCGGCTCGTTCGCTCTCGTCTTCGTCACCGTCTTCGGACTCCGCCGGTACTACATGACGCCGCTGACCACGACCGGCGCACCGGGCGCCCACGACTGGGTGCTCGACACCACCTATCGCGACTCCACCGGGCGCGGCCTGACCGGCGGGCAGGCCCACGACCTGTACCTGCGGTTCCTGCACCAGCTCCCCGATCCGAACGCCGAGGTGCCGCCGGGGGCGTTCCGGAGCTGGCTGCAGGAACGGCACTACTCCCTGCTGACGAGCTACCACCCCGCCGGTCGGTTCTGGCCCTTCCAGTTCATCGAGACCGGCTGGATGGTCGTGCTCACCGTGCTGCTCGGCGCCTTCGCCGTCTGGCTCATCCGCCGTCGTACCAGCTGAATCACGACAGGAACCCTCATGACACGAGAATTCACCGACCGTCCGGCCGGGCGGATCCTGGCCGGGCCGCGCGGCCGGGCCCGGTCGTCACGACTGCTCGTCGCCGTGCCGGCGGCGTGCCTCGCCCTCGCGGCGGCGGCCTGCGCACCCGCCTCACCGGCGCGTCAGGCGGCGTCCACCGTGACCGCCGCGTCCGCGACCGAGTTCCCGGAACTGCCCCGGCCGACGGGCCCGCACGCGGCCGGCCGCACCACGCTGCGCCTCACCGACGCCCATCGCCCCGACCCCTGGGTGCCGGACGCGGGCCCGCGGCAGCTCATGGTGTCGATGTACTACCCGGCCCGCCCGCGGACCGGTGGGCCCGCCCCGTACATGACCGCCGACGAGGCCCGGCTGTTCCTGCGGGAGAAGGCTCCGGGCGCCGACATCCCGCCCCAGGCGCTCAGCGACACCCGCACCTGGGCGCACACCGACGCGCGGCCGGCGCAAGGCCGATTCCCGTTGGTCGTGCTCTCTCCCGGCCTCTCGTTCCCGCGCGCCACCCTCACGAGCCTCGCCGAGGACCTGTCCAGCCGGGGATACGTCGTCGCGCTGGTCGACCACACCTACGAGTCCTCCGGCACGACCTTCCCCGACGGGCGCACCCTGGCCTGCACCATCTGCGACAAACCGCCCGCCGGCGGGGTCTCGGCCATCGCGAAGAGCCGGGCCCGGGACATCTCCTTCGTGCTCGACGAGCTGACCCGCCGCCACTCTCCCTGGCCGTACGCCCGCATGGTCGACGCGAGGCGGATCGGCATGGCCGGGCACTCCATCGGCGGTGACGCCGCCATGACGACCATGGCCGCGGACCACCGGGTACGGGCCGGAGTGAACATGGACGGCACCTTCTTCGCACCGGTCCCCGCCACCGGCCTGGGCCGCCGCCCGTTCCTTCTGGTCGGCACCCAGGCGGAGCACAGCCCGGGCGACGACGACACCTGGGACAGCGGCTGGACGAGTCTCGACGGCTGGAAACGCTGGCTGACCGTCACCGGCACGGACCACGGCAGCTTCACCGACCTGCCCGTCCTGTCCGCCTGGGCGGGCCTGCCCGTGTCCGGGCTCTCCCCGCAGCGCTCGGTGCGGATCGTCCGCACCTACGTCGGCGCCTTCTTCGACCTGACCCTCAACGGCGAGCGGCGACCACTGCTCGACCGGCCGTCACCGGCTTATCCCGAGGTCACCTTCCAGCACCTCTGACGCCGCCCCTGGCCGTGGTCGCGGCGGCCTCGGCCGCCGCGACCGCGTTTCGCCTTACTCTCAGCCCACGTGGAAGCCGGCGCCGACGCCGCCGCGGGAGTTCAGGTCTTTGAGGATGCTCGTGAAGGGCGTGAAGTGCTGGGCGCCCCAGTCGCTGCCCACCAGGACGTTGCCGTTGTACACCGGGGAGCCGGAGTCGCCGGCCCAGGTCCAGATGAGGGTCGTGTAGTACTGCCCGTCCTTCACAAGAGTGGCGCCGCAGGTCACGCTCGTCCGGTGGCCCTGCTTGCACATCCGGGTGCCGAGCGCGGGAACGTCTCCGATCGACGTGATCTTCGCGGTGCCCGTCGAGCTGGTGACCGTGTCGGTGGCCTTCACCTTCGTCGGGTCCAGCTTGATGACCGCGTAGTCCAGACCGTGGGGCTTACCGATCGTGAGCAGGTTGTTCGGGTCACTGACGTAGGTCACGGTGCCGATCGGCCCGATCTTCAACGAGTCCCGCGGGTCGGGGATCGCGGCCGGCGCGGCGGCCGTACCGGCGGGGGTGGTGTCGTAGTAGACCTTGCCTCCCACCAGCTTGTTTCCGTCGGAGTCGAGGAAGCAGTGGGCGTTGGTGAACCCCACCAGGTCTCCGGCGGCATCGTGACCCACCGCCGTGAGTGTGCAGACCTCCTCGTTGTAGCCACCACCGTCGACCTGCTTCAGCTGCTGGATGATTCCCGAACCGGCGCCGATGGGGATCAGGTCGTCCGCGTGCGCCTGCGACACGGGAAGGCAGAGACCGGCCGCGACGGTGGCGGCGACCGCAAGGGCCTTACGTTTGAGACTGGGCATTCGAACCCACTTCCGGGAAGCGAGGAACAGGTGAACAAAGTCCCGCCGCGATCGGCGGGGCCCGGAGGGGACCGTACGGTTTCCGGTGTAACTCCTGATTAATTCCCGATGTAACCCCTGTTCAGGGAGCCTGTTCCCATGCGAGAGGATCCACCCGGCGCGTCACGAGTCGGGCGATGAATCGCCCGAAAGCCGGTATTTCAAGTGGCAGCAGCGACGTCGCCGGATAAACGCGGCGTCGCGTGTTCCGTTCAATGGCCTTGACGATCGCCGTGGCCGCCGCTTCCGGGGAGACCGGCGGCGGGGTGCGCATCGGCCCGTTGCGCCAGGGCAGCAGATCGAGGTCGCGGGCGGCGGTGTCGGTGGCGCCCGGCACGATCTCCAGCACCGAGACCCCGCTGCCCGCCAGTTCGTGCCGCAGCGTACGGGTGAGGTGTGCCAGCGCGGCCTTGGATGCGCCGTAGTAGCCCAGCAACGGGATCGGCACGGCCTGCAGGGTGGAGGTCACGTTCACCACCAGCCCGCCGCCGGCGCGCAGGGACGGGAGAAGGTGCCGGGTCAGCGCGAGCGGCGACCACAGGTTGGTCTCGAACAGCGCCCGCGCCCGGTCGTCGTCGCCGGCGGCGGCCTGCGCGGCCACCATCCCGGCTCCGGCGTTGTTGACCAGCATCCGCACGGTGCCCAGCGCGGCGGTCGCCTCGCCGGCCAGCGCGGCGGCGGCGCCGGGACGCGACAGGTCGGCCTCGATCACGTGCGGCCGGATCCCGCCCGCGCTCTCCACCTGATCGGCCACCTCGTCCAGGGCCGTCCGGCGACGAGCCGCGATCGCCAGCCGCCCACCGCGCTCGGCCAGCGCGAACGCCAGCGCCCGGCCGATCCCGCTGGAGGCTCCGGTGAGCAGGATCGGCACGCCGCTCACCCTGTCCGTCACGGCGGCCTCCCTGTGGTTGACTGATAATCAATCAGTCGGCAACCTAACCCGGCCGGTCCGACCGGTCAAGGAGGGAGAAACGGCATGGGCTCCCCTCGGTCCGAGGCACGGCACACCGACCGGCGCGGCCGGCTCATCCGGGCCGCCTCCCAGCTGTTCTCCGAACGCGCCTACGACGAGGTGACGACCACCGAGATCGCCGCACGGGCGGGCGTCGCGTACGGGCTCATCGCCCACCACTTCGGCAACAAACGCGGCCTCTACCTCGCCACCATCCACGCGGCGGCCGAAGACCTCCAGGCCGTCCAGGCGACGCCGCCCGAGGGCGACGGTCCGGCCGAACAGCTGCGGAACGCCATCGACCGGCACATCGCGTACATGGACCACCGGGCCGCGGGATTCCTCGCCCTCATGCGCGCCGGCAACGGCTCGGACCCCGAGGTCCGCGCCATCGTCGAGGACCTCCGCTGGCAGGGCGCCGTACGCGTCCTCCACGCCCTCGGCGTCGACGGGCCCGTCCATCCGCTGCTTCGCGCCGCCATGCGCGGCTGGGTCGGCTACCTCGACGAACTCATCATCGACCACATCCGCCACCACGACGTCGACCGGGCCGACCTCGTCCGGCTGGCAGCGGACGCGCTGGTCACGACGCTGCGCACGGCAGCCTCCATCGCTCCCGGCGCCGGCGTGGACCCGGCCACCGTCGACCTCCTCACCGGACCCGCGTGAGCCTCAGCAGGACAGGTCGCCACCGGCTCCGGTGCCGAGGATACCGGCGAACCGCTGGTAGAGGTCGATGCGATGCCGACGCTGGCCGGGGTTCTTGCCGTTGCACTCCAGGTCGCCGTTGATGCTGCGGATCGTCTCGCCGAAGCCCTTGTTGCGCACCATCGCGTCGTGCGGGGTCATCGTGCCGGCGCCCCGCTGGGCGTTCCAGAACCACAGGCCGGTCTTCCAGGAGACGGCCGCGTCCCGCTCCACCCGGTACGGGTCGTGCAGCAGGTCGACGTGCAGTGCGTCGCCGGCGGCCTTGTAGTTGAAGTTCCAGCTCAGCTGCAGCGGGCCGCGCCCGTAGTAGGCCCGCGCCCCCGCCGGACAGCCGTAGGGCAGGCTCTTGTCGCAGTAGTGGCCGTAGTTCGCGGTGTTCTGCTCGACGACGTATCTCAGGCCACCGGTCTCGTGCGCGACGTTGGCGAGGAACGCCGCCGCCTCGCGCTTCCTGGTCGCGTCGCCACCGGTCCTCGCGAAGCCGGGGTAGGCGCCCAGCGCGTCGATCAGGCCCTGGTACGAGTAGAACGGATTGCGGCCGGGGAACATCTGGTCGAACTGCGCCCGGCTGACCACGAACCCGGCGGCGGCGTGGGACGAGGCGGTCGCCGGCGCGGCGAGGAACAGACTCGCGACGGCGGCCGAGACCACGGGAACCATGACACCACGTACGGACATTTCTCTGCTCCTCGCGTAATTGTGATGAACGGCGAAAATGCGACCGGCCTCTTCTCGGCGGCCGGCATCGCCTGAATCGATCTTCCCGGTCGCCGTACGTGCGTAACGGAGGACAGAAAGTAGTCACGTCGAGGATGGCCGGGCCTTCGCGCTCATTCGTGGAACGCGGATAAACGCGTGCTGTAATGTCGGCACATTTCGCTTGTGACCCCTCACGGTGCGTGGAATGATGCCACCGGTTCACATCGAGCGAGGTTGGTCCATATGGCAGGCGAAACGCCGTTGCCGTCACACGTCGCCAATGCGGCGGCCCGCGCGGCGCTCGGAGATCTGGTGAGGGTCTTCCCGGTGACGGAGCGGGGAAGGCAGTTCCTGGTCGTCCACGTCTTCGAAGAGGGCAGTGTCTTCCTGCCGGCCGAGCAGAACCAGGCGCACGCCTTCCGGTGGAGCGACGTCACGATGCTCATCCAGTCGGTGACCCGGGTCACCAGCGGAAACGTGCCCAAGTACGTGCGTTACCAGTATCTCTTCGTGTGCGGCGACGGCAACCAATATCGCGCGGACGCCAGGGCGAACATCCTCGGCAACGAACAGTGCGGCCTGGAGGACTTCGGCCGGATCGTGAATCCTCTGGTGACGGCCGTCCAGCTTCCGGCAATGCGCGCCGCGCTCGGCCGGGGTGAGCCGGTCACCTTCGGTCCACTCGCCATCGAGCCCGATGGCATCCGCAAGGACCGCAAGAAACTGCTCCCCTGGGCCGAGTTCGAAGAGCTGAAGATCACGAGCGGGCAGGGCATTCTCATGCCCAATGGCGATGTCGTCGTCCGGCGCCGTGGAAAACGGCTCAACTGGTTCAGGTGGGAAGCCGCCAAGATACCCAACCTCGGCGCACTGCTCGCGCTGACCGACGAGGTCGG
This sequence comes from Actinoallomurus sp. CA-142502, assembly GCF_050936355.1. Classification (NCBI taxonomy): domain Bacteria; kingdom Bacillati; phylum Actinomycetota; class Actinomycetes; order Streptosporangiales; family Thermomonosporaceae; genus Actinoallomurus; species Actinoallomurus sp. CA-142502. Next base: position 1,633,328 of record NZ_JBNJMY010000001.1, on the reverse strand, counting down.
CGGACCGGCGACCGCATAGGGCGGTCCGCGCGGCCGCGCGCCAATGATTCGACGTTTTTCATATTGTTTGCTCCTGCATCCGCACGCTCGTAGGAAGGAAAGGGGCGGCGCCGTGGGGACGGCGTCGCCTGGCCGGGCGGGGATTCCCGGCCTTTCGGGGATCGCAGGGGGCGTTCGGTGGTGGCTGCCACTTCCGAGTATGTGGAGATTCATCCGGGGCGGATCGCGACGGCCGCGGCGGGCATCGATGACGCGGGCGGGGAACTGTCGGCGGCTCTGCTCGACCTGATCCGGGCGCTGAACCGGTCGGGAGCCCCGTGGGGCGACGACGACCTGGGCCGCGCGTTCTTCGACGGGGCCCCGGGCTCGATCGGTTTCCGCCAGGCGCGCGACGAGTTGCTGGACGGAACGGCGCAGCTCGCGCTGGCCCTGAGAGGTCACGCCGTACGAGCGGTACGCATGGCCCGGACCTGGGCGGGAGCCGAGTCCGGGGACCATCCGCGGTTCCGGTTGAACACCACCGGCGGGAGCCCGGCCCTGGAAGCCCTGCGCCGGGTGGCGGGGCCGGAGACGGACACGCTCGTCCGGAAGGATCCCCCGCCGCCCTGGTACGAGGAGATCGAACCGCTCCTGGAGGAGATGGTCGCCGGCTGCCGCAGACCGGCCGGGGACGCGGCCGGGATGGAGTCGGTGGCCCGGGCGTTCGACCGCATGGCCGACGCCGTCGACGAGGTGACCGGGACGGCGGGCGACCATGCGCGGAGGATCTCCGCGGACAACGCCGGGCGCGAGATCGAGGCGTTCGGCGAATCATTCGCGCGGCTGTCCCGCAACGGCGGCGGATTCCTGGAGGACGCCGCCGCGGCGTACCGCGGGCTCGCCGGTTACTGCCGGTACATGGGAACCGAGATAGCCGCCGCCGAAAGCCAGTTCGCCACGTCCATCTCCTACCTGGCCGCGCTCTGGGCGGTCGTCCGGCTGGTCGCCGCGACACCCCAGGGCCCGGTCTACCTGGTCACCGCCGTGGCCGAGACCAGGACGGTGGGGGTGCGGCTGCTGGCGGTGCTCCGCGGCGCGGAGGCCCGCGCGGCGGCCGCGGGGGTGAGCTACGTCGGCGGCCTCGACCTGGTACGTCAGCTCACCCGGATCGACTACGGACTGCAGGACCGCCTGGACTGGGCGGCCCTCGGGAAGGCCGCGGGCCTGGGCGCCTTCGCCGGCGGGGCCACCGGCGTGATCTACCGGTTGCTGAGCCGGGCCGCGGTGAACGGCGGCACCCTGTCCGCGCTGCTGACCGGCACGGTGCCGGGTCGCCTGGTCACCCATGCCGGAGTGGGCGGCGCCGTCAACATCGCCACCGACGTCGCCGGAAACGCGATCGAGCACGACGGCACGGTGCACTGGGACGAGATCGCCTGGGGCAAGGACCTGCTGATGGGCGTCGGCATGGGCATCCACGCCGAGGCCGTGCACGCCTTGAGGAGCGGCGAGCGCGTCATCCCCGCCGAGCTGGGTGTGCACGACCACGATCTGCCCGCCGCCGGTCCCGAGACGGACCTCGCCGGCGCGGACCGAGCGGCTCGCCCGGAAGATCCTCTGCCGAAGGTCGTCGACGGCACGGTGCTGAACGTCCGCGACACGGTCTCCTCTCCGGCCGGAAAGGACGGCCCGGAGCACCTCACGATCTCGCCACCGCCACGGCCGGACGCCGGCCGCGCCGGACCGGCGCCGCGCCGGGAGACCGGTGCCGGGCCCAGGACGCCGTACGACGCCATTGAGGCTCCCCGCGAAGACGCCGCCGAAAAGAGCCCGGACACCGGCACGGGAACACGCATCGCGGCCGAGCCCGCCGAGCCGCGGGAACGGACGCTCACCGGACGCCCGGCGGCCGAGGTCCGGTCCGGGACGGGTCCCGCCCTCGCGGAGCACGCCGGCTCCCGTATCGCCGCGCTGCTCAACGGTCACCCGCACGCGCCGGGTGACGGCGCGCCGCCGGACGTACCCCGGCACGGGGCCGAGGTGGCCACCGCGCATCCGGCCGTTCCGGACGGCGTCCGGGTAGCGCCGGAGCTCACCATCCGGCCGGACTGCGAGGACTGGGTGGGGTACAAGCCGTGCGGGGTGCAGCGGGAGCTCGGGCTGGCCGACTGCGGGGGCTGCGCCCACCACCGGCCGGCTCCCGCCGTGCTCGACCTGTCGCACCAGCGCCCCTACGATCCCGCCGAACTCGCGCACGCGCGTCGCGTCGGCGTGGTGGAGATGGGCGGACTCGGCAGCCACGTGCGGACGAGCGCCGTCGTCAAGGCGCTGCGCGAGCTCAATCCGCGGGCCGAGGTGCTCTGGTTCACCCATCGGCGCGGCGCCGAGGTGGTGGGCCACATCCCCGGCGTGCGGCCGGTCGACATCGAGACCGGCGGCGTCCCGCACGACGTCGTGCGCGGCCTCGACGTCGTGCTCAACTTCGAGACCGGCGACGCCGCTCGGGAGATCGTACGGACGGCGCGTAGCGTCGGCGGGCTCACGCTCAACGCGCAGGACCGGTTCCAGCCGGCCTCGGAGCACGCGTACCACCTCCAGCGGCTGCAGATCCACGACGCGTGGCGCCGGAACAACACGGCGACGATGCAGCGGATCCTGCTGGAGACCGTCGGGCTGGACCACGCCACGCCCCGCTACGACCTCGTCCTCGCCGATGAGGCCGTCGGCGCCGCGCGGGCCCGCCTGGACGGGCTGTTCGGCGAGCACGACCGCGACCTGGTCGCGCTGAACATCGGGTCGAGCCTCAAGGGCCGCCTCAAGCGCTGGACCCCGCAGGCGTGGGCGGACCTGGCCGCCGGCCTGGCCGCCGACGACGCCGCGGTGGTCGTCCTGGCCGGCCCTGAGGACCACGACATCCGCGACCAGGTCGCGTCGCTGCTCGCCGGGAATCCGTCACCGTGGATCAGGCTCGTCGACGACATGGACGTCGGCGAGTTCATGGCGATCCTCGGCGCGGCCGACGTCGTGGTGACCGCCGACAGTCTCGCGCTGCACGCGGCGGCGGCCCAGAGCCGTCCGCTGGTGGCCCTGGCCGGCCCGATGCCGCACCGGGAGCTGGAACTCTCCGAGACCGACCGGATGGTGGGGCCCCGGCTCGGCTGTTCCCCGTGCTACCTGCGCTGCCACCGGCGGATCCAGGGCGAGTGCATGACCCTGATCGGGGTGGCCGAGGTGCTCGCTCACGTACGCGACCTGCGCCCCTAGCTCGCGAAGGCGGCGCGGTCGGGGGCGGGGAGCCACTGGTGCCGCGGGTCCAGCGGCACGTGGTGGGCCGCGACGTGGCGGGTGAGCAGCTCCAGGGCCGGGTGCCGGTTGTGGCGGTGCCGGAGCAGCAAGAACGGGTAGACGGGCACGGGGTCGACGACGGGGAGCCGGACGGCGTCCGGGTGCCAGGGCACCCGCGTCCCCTCGCCGATGAAGCTCGCCCCTCGGCCGGAGACGACCTCCGCGACGAAGTGCTCCCAGCCGAAGTCCGGTCCGGAGGTGTCCATCCGGATGCCGAAATCGGCGCCGAGGAAGTCGTAGTACTCGGCCCACTCGCTCCCGGCGACGTTGCCGGGCATCCAGACGGTGGTGCCGGACAGCCGCGCGATCTCCACCCGGGTCAGGCCGGCGAGCGGGTGGTCGCGGCCGACGAGGAGGTGCAGCGGCTCCAGGTACACCGGCGCGGCCACGAGCTCCTCCTCCAGCCCCGCGCCCACCCGGCAGAAGGCGGCGTCCACCGATCCGCGGATGAGCGCCTCGCGCGCCGACCTGAACCCGTTGGACGTGATGATCTGGATGTCCACGTCCTCGGCCGTGTCGTGGAACGCCCGGATCAGGTCGATGGAGGCCAGCCGGGTGTCGAGGACGTCGACCCGGAGCGCGCGGCGCCGGCCGTGCAGCATCTCGAGTGCCTGGTCGGCGATGTTGACGAGGGCGCGCGCGTGGGGAAGGAACGCCGTGCCGGTCTCGGTGAGGTGGGCCCCGGTGCGCGAGCGCGCGAACAGCCGGACGCCGAGGTCGGATTCGAGCTTGGCGATGCGCTTGGAGATGGCCTGCTGGCTGATCCCCAGCCGGGCCGCGGCCTCACTGAAGTAACGGTCCTCGGTGACGGTGACGAAGGCGCGGACCGCGGCAAGATCCAGGTCCGCCCCACCCTGCCCCACAACCGATGGTTGTGAAAGATCGGCGTGTCGATTGTTGGACAACTGCGCCAGCCCTCGGGTCGAATGCTCGGGTTCGCGAGTGAGCCTACAACCAGGGGGCGTGGTCGCCGGTGCGATCCTTCGTGCACCTCCACGTGCACACCGAGTACAGCATGCTCGACGGCGCCGCCAAGGTCGGGCTGTTGATGGACGAGGTGGCGCGGCGGGGAATGCCCGCGGTGGCGATGAGCGACCACGGCAACGTGCACGGCGCGTACGAGTTCCACCGGGCGGCGGGCAAGGCGGGGATCAAGCCGATCATCGGCATCGAGAGCTACGTCGCCCCGGCGTCGCGGTACCACCGCGAGCCGGTGTACTACAGCGACAACCTCGCGCTGCGCCGGTCCGATGACCGGACCGGCGAGGGCGGTGACGTCTCCGGCCGCGGCCTGTACACGCACATGACGATGTGGGCCGCCGACGCCGAGGGCCTGCGGAACCTGTTCCGGCTCCAGTCGCGCGCCTGGCTCGAAGGCCACGTGCAGAAGTACCCGCGGATGGACGACGAACTGCTCGCCGAGCACGGCACGGGGATCATCGCCACGACCGGCTGCCCCTCCGGCGCGGTGCAGACCCGGCTCCGGCTCGGCCAGTACGACGAGGCCGTCGCGACCGCCGCCACGTACCGGGACATCTTCGGCAGGGAGAACTACTTCCTGGAGCTGATGGACCACGGGCTCGCCATCGAACGCCGGGTCCGCGACGACCTGCTCCGCCTCGCGAGAGAGCTGAACCTGCCGCCCCTGGCCACGAACGACTCCCACTACGTGACCGAGAACCAGGCGGAGGCGCACGACGCGCTCCTGTGCATCGGCACCGGCAAGCGGCTCGCCGACCAGAACCGGTTCCGGTTCTCCGGGACCGGCTACTTCATCAAGACCGCCGAGGAGATGCGGGCGCTGTGGGACGCGGAGGTCCCCGGCGCGTGCGACAACACGCTGCTCATCGCCGAGCGCGTCGGCGACTACGGCGAGGTGTTCGCGCACCGGGACCTGATGCCGAAGTTCCCGGTCCCCGAGGGCGAGACCGAGTCGTCGTGGCTGCGGAAGGAGACCTTGGAGGGAGCGCGGCGCCGTTACGCGGGCGAGCCGCCGCGGGAGACCCTGGAGCGCATCGACTACGAGCTGTCCGTGATCGACGACATGGGCTTCCCCGGGTACTTCCTCGTCGTCGCCGACATCTGCCGGTACGCCCGCGCGAACGGCATCGGCCTGGGCCCGGGCCGCGGGTCCGCGACCGGGTCGATGGTCGCCTACTGCACGGGCATCACCGAGCTCGACCCGATCGAGCACAAGCTGATCTTCGAACGCTTCTTGAACCCCGAGCGCATCACGATGCCCGACGTCGACCTGGACTTCGACGACCGCCGGCGCGACGAGATGATCGACTACGTCACCGCGAAGTACGGGGACGACCGGGTGTGCCAGATCGTCACCTTCGGCACGATCAAGGCGAAGGCCGCGGTGAAGGACGCCTGCCGCGTGCTCGGCTACCCGTACGCGCTCGGTGACCGGATCACCAAGGCGTTCCCGGCCGCCGTCGGCGGCAAGGAGATCCCGCTGTCCGCCATCCAGGACGAGAAGCACCCGCGCCACGGCGAGGCCGCCGAGCTGCGGAAGATGTACGAGGAGGAGCCCGACGTCAAACGGGTCGTCGACACCGCCATGGGGGTCGAGGGCCTGACCCGCGGCACCGGCATCCACGCCGCGGGCGTGATCCTGTCGTCCGAACCGCTGCTCGACGTGCTCCCCCTGGTGAAGCCGAAACAGAACGGCCCGGTCATCACCGGGTTCCCCTTCACGCAGGCCGAGGAGATGGGCCTGCTGAAGATGGACTTCCTGGGCCTGCGGAACCTCACCGTCATCGGCGACGCGATCGCGAACGTCAGGGCGAACAAGGGCATCGAGATCGACATCCGTGAGATCCCGCTCGACGATCGGAGGACCTACGAACTGCTGGCGCGCGGCGACACGCTCGGGGTCTTCCAGCTCGACAGCGGCGGGATGCGGGTGCTGCTGCGGCTGATGCGGCCGACGGTGTTCACCGACATCGCCGCGGTCAACGCCCTGTACCGGCCGGGGCCGATGGAGATGAACGCCCACACCAACTACGCGCTCCGCAAGACCGGGAAGCAGAAGGTCGAGCCGATCCACCCCGAGCTGGAGGAGGCCCTCGAACCGATCCTGGGCGACACCTACCACCTGGTGGTCTTCCAGGAGCAGGTCATGGCGATCGCCCAGCAGCTCGCCGGGTACTCCCTGGGCGGCGCCGACATGCTGCGCCGCGCGATGGGCAAGAAGAAGAAAGAGGTCCTGGACGCCGAGTGGGGCAAGTTCTCCGCCGGCATGAGCGAACGCGGCTTCTCCGACGAGGCGGTCAAGGCCGTCTGGGACGTGCTCGTCCCGTTCTCCGGGTACGGCTTCAACAAGTCCCACACCGCCGGGTACGGCGTCGTGTCGTACTGGACGGCCTACCTCAAGGCGAACCATCCCGCCGAGTACCTCGCCGCGCTGCTCACCTCGGTCGGCGACGACAAGGACAAGATGGCCGTCTACCTGTCGGACTGCCGCCGCCTCGGCATCAAGGTGCTGCCGCCGGACGTCAACGAGAGCGTGCTGAACTTCGCCGCGGTCGGGAAGGACATCCGCTTCGGGCTCGGCGCGGTCCGCAACGTCGGCGCGGGCGTCGTCGACGCGATCGTCACGACCCGCCGGGAGAAGGGCGGCTACACGTCCTTCGACGACTTCCTGGCCAAGGTCCCGACGGTCGTGTGCAACAAGCGCGTCATCGAGTCGCTGGCCAAGGCCGGCGCGTTCGACGGCCTCGGCCACCGGCGCAAGGCCCTCGTCATGGTGCACGAGCAGGCCATCGACGCGATCATCGACGTCAAGCGCAACGAGGCCAGCGGCCAGGACTCCCTCTTCGGCGCGTTCGAGGAGACCGGTGACGACTCCGCCGCCGCGTTCTCGGTCGCGATCCCGGACGCGGAATGGGACAAGAGCACTCTCCTGGCCTTCGAACGGGAGATGCTCGGCCTGTACGTCTCGTCCCACCCCCTCGACGGCGCCGAGCACGTCCTGGCGGCTCACCGCGACACCACGATCGCCGAGCTCCTGGCCGCCGGCCGTACGGACGGCCACGTACGGGTGGCCGGGATCGTCTCGGGTCTGCAGCGCAAGGTCACCAAACAGGGCAGCCCGTGGGCGATCGTCACGCTCGAGGACCACGACGCCGCGGTGGAGTGCCTGATCTTCCCCAAGACCCACACCTTGTACGGCGAGGCACTGGCCGAGGACCGTGTGATCTCCGTACGGGGCCGGATCAACGTGCGCGACGAGACGGTGAGCGTCTACGGGGAGGAGATCTCCGTCCTGGACGTCTCCACGGCCGGCGCCGAGCCGCCGGTGGTCATCTCGGTCGAGGAGGCTCGGCTGAACGCGCGGCTCGTCGAGGAGTTCCGGCGCATTCTCGCCACCCATCCGGGCCGGGCGCCGGTCCACATGCGCGTCCACCGGCACGGCGCGAAGAGCGTGCTGGTGGACCTGCCGTTCCAGATCATCCCGGAACCGGCGTTCTACGGCGACGTCAAGGCGCTGCTCGGCGCGGACGCGATCGGCGGGTCATGATCGGAGTGTGCCCGCGCTGTCGCGTCGGCGAAGTCCTCGCGATCCTGCGTCTCCCCCACACCTGGACGAACGCGTCCGGAGGCCGGGTCCGCGGCGTCAGCGACGTGCTTCTGTGCGCCCGCTGCGACGCGGACGATCCCGTCATCCGGCACTTCCCCGCCCGCGGGACCGTACGGCCACCGGACGCCGACCGGCTCGCACGGGACCTGCTCCGCTGGATCGACCAGGCCCGGCCGCCGAAGCCGGACGAGAACGCGCTGAAGACCGAAGCCGAGGCCTGGCACCGCGGCGATCTGTGACCGGTCGCCGTTGGTGGGTCCGTCGCCCTCACGCCTCCGGTGAATCCGCGCAGAGCGCCAGCTGGTCGAACACGACCAGGGCCATGCGCGTGGGGTCGTCCGGCGGATGGACCCGCAACGTTCATAGGGCCGGCCGGTTCATTGGAGAGTGCTACTATCCAAGCTTAGATAGTGGCACTCGCCAATACGAGGAGGACGCGATGCCGACGCTTCGCTGGGCGGTCCCGGACCCGCCCTCGCCGGACACGCAGGTGTACGTCATGGCCTCGCGGTTCGAGGTCCGTTCCCGCAGAGACACCCTGCGGTTCTTCCTGAGGTCGCTGTCCGCGTGGCGCCAGGTGCGGTCGGCGCCGGGAGCCCTGGGCGCGTCCCTCATCGCCCACCCGTCGAAGCGCACGTTCTACACCCTGTCCTGGTGGGTGCACCGCGACGCGCTTTACTCCTACGCGCGTACGGAGCCCCACCGCGGCATCATGACCGCGCTGCGCTCCACCATGAAGACCTCGGCCTTCACCTTCTGGGAGGCGCCGGCGGACCGGCTGCCGATCCCGTGGGAGGAGGCCCACCGCCGCCTCGCCGACCAGACGCGAGCCGACGTCGACCGCCCCATGACCGCGCCGGCAGAGCCCGGTTCCGCCCAGTAGATCCACCGTGTCCCGGTGGCCTACGGGTAGAGTCGCGCGGTGCCTGAACTGGAGCGGCTGCATGCCGGCCATGCCCCGGCGGTCCTGGCCTTCGAGCTGGCGAACCGCGCCTACTTCGCCGCCTCGATCTCTGACCGCGGCGACGAGTTCTACGAGCGGTTCGCCGAGCGGCACAGCGCCTTGCTGGCCGAGCAGCAGGCCGGCATCGGCGCCTTCTACGTGCTCGTCGGCGAGGACGGCACGGTCCTGGGCCGGTTCAACCTGATCTTCACCGAGGACGGCGTCGCCGAACTCGGCTACCGGGTCGCGCAGCACGTCGCCGGCCGCGGTGTGGCGACCGCGACCGTACGGGAGCTGTGCCGGCTGGCGCCGGCGCGGCACGGGCTGCGCACCCTCAGGGCGGCCACCTCCCTCGCCAACACCGCGTCTCAAAGGGTGCTGACCAACGCCGGGTTCGTCCCGGTCGGGCCGGCCGACCCGGCGGAGCTCGGCGGGAAGCCGGGCACCTGGTACCAGCGCGACCTGACAGGCGGCGAGTGACCTTCGCACCCGCCGGACCGGCGCTGGCTACAGTGGCGCGATGCGCGAAACGCCGGAAGAGCTCAACGAGCTTCAAGCCCTGCTCGACGCCTCTCTGTCCCGTTCCACCGCCCACCTCCGCTCGATCATCAACGCCGAACGCACCCTGACCGCGGAGGGGCTCACGCAGGTCCTCACCGGCATGTGCACGCTCGCCCTGTCCACCGTGACGGCGAAGGGCGAGCCACGGATCAGCGGCGCCGACGGGCACTTCCTGCACGGCAGGTGGCACTTCGGCACGGCGCGCAGTGCCGCCAAGGCCCGTCACCTCGCCGCCCGCCCCGCCGCCAGCGTCGCGCACATGCGCGGCGAGGACCTGGGCGTGTTCACACACGGCACGGTGGAGATCCTCTATCCGGAGAACGGCGAGCCGGCCGCGGACTGGCCGGACCTGCTCGCGTACTTCAAGGACTTCTACGCGACGACGCCTTCGACTGGGACGACGACGTCGTCTTCTACCGGCTGCACCCGCGCTGGATGACCGTCTTCGCCCCCGACGGAGCGTCGTCCGAACTGGAACAGAGGGAGAAGTGAAGCCGATGGGCCTCCGGCTGGCCCGCAGCGCCCCCGAGGCGTACCTGTACATGGCGCGGCAGCCTTGCGAGGCCTGCGGGATGACGGGCTTTCAACCGGAACGCTCGGCCTCCGAGATCGTCGACGACACGCTGACCCGCCGGTACGAGGGCGCCTGCGGGCGATGCGGGGCGGTACGCGAGTTCGTGTTCCGCGTACCGGACGAGCCGTTCGCCGCGGTCACGCCCGAGCAGGGCTTCGGCGATTCCCGCCCTTCCGAGCTGCTGGATCCCGGCGAGTGGCTGGAGATGGCCGACGGCGTCCTCGCCCGGATACCGGAGTCGCCGGCGGGCCTCACCGACGCCCAGCGCCGCGCGGCGTACGCCGATCTCGACGCGGGCGCCGCCGCACTGGAGGAGGTGCTGAAGTTCGTTCCCGCCGGTGCCGACGCGGTTTCGCCGTTCGCGTTCTGGACCGAGCGTGGGCGTCGCTTCAGTCTCGACTCCCGCTGGCGTTTCAACGCCGAGGGGCTCCGTGACAGCCTCGCCCAGGTCCGCGCCGCCCAGCGGAGCTTCTCCGACTGACACGAGCGTCGCGGGGCCTGATCGATGACCTGCGATCCGGCCGGCCGCCCGGCGGACGCTGAACCGACACCGCCGGACGGGGCACTACGGCCAGGTCGGAGGCAGGACGCGGGCGATCTCGGCCAGCGCGTCCCAGGCCCGTCCCAGCTCTTCGGCGGTACGCACGGAGGTCCCGTCGACGGTGCCGAACAGCAGCGATCCCTCGATGCCCAGGGTCCGCAGCCCCCGCTGCCGCAGCAGGGTGAGGGTCTCGCGGTTGAGCAGGCCGCCGGCGAACTCCCGGTCGTCGGACTGCGACGTGTAGTCCTGGTGGAGCCCGCCGGCCGAGTCGACGCGTTCGTACCGCAGCCGAGGCAGGTTCGACGGCAGAGTGAGGACACAGCCCGCCGAACGGGAGCCGTCGGGACCGACGCGGGAGCTGACCGCGATGCACGGAAAGCCGCCCAAGTCACCCTCGACGACACTGCCGACGCCGCCGTCGAGGCTCAGGGCACCACGGAACAGCCGGTCGAAGGCGGGCTCGACACGGCGCCGCAGATCGAGTTCCGAGGGATCGACCTGACGCAGTCCACGGCTCGCGGCGAGCCTGGGCAGCAACTCCGTCCATTCCGGCTCGGCGGCGCGCTCCTGCCGAGCGACGTCGGCGACGCGTTCCCGTCCGGCGCGAGTCTGTGCGGCGTGAGCAGGACCGGCCGGCCCCAAAAGGTCGGCGAGGCGTTCCTCCGCGGCGCGAGTCTGCGCGGCGTGAGCGCGGCCGGCCGCCCCGAAGCGGAGACGGAGGCGATCGGCCGCGGCCTCGGTGTCGACCAGGAAGACCAGTGCCCCGGCGCCGAACAGCATCAGGACGCCGCCGACCAGTTCGTTTCTGTGGCCCCTGCCGCGCTGCTGGTCGAGCTGCTCATCCGGCGAGTACGTGGCGGTGTGGCCATCGGAGTACACGACGACGCACTGGTCGTCGGACCCCATGGTGTGACCGTGACAGGTCGCCTCGGCGTCGGAGACCTTGGAGTAGCCCACCAGGAACGTGATCAAACCGCCGAGGAGAAGCACCCCGCCGACGACGCCTTGCTTCACACGCCTGTCCACGGCACCTCGTCAGATCGCGGGCGAGCGGGGACCTTGACCCATTACGTCAGGCTAACTGATCATGAATCTCCGCCCGCCTGATACATCAGTTCGTGACCTTGGGCACCGTGAGCACGGCCCCGATGCCCATTCGACGGACGTCCTACTCAGGCGGTGGCACGGTCGGTGAGCAGGTCGCCGACCGTGCGCGGTTCCCTGTCGAGAAGCTCGGCCAGAAGCGGGCCGGCTTCCGCGAAATGGCCACTCCGCGCGGCCTGGAAGAACGACAGCAGCATGCGGGCCATGGACTCGGGTGTGCCGGCCGCGACCTGGTCCGCGATCCACTGCTCGTCATCCACGACGACTCGCTTGATGTCGCGGCCGGTGAGCTCGGAGGCGATCGCGGCGATGTCGTCGAAGGTGACGGCGCGGCGTGCCGTGAGCGTGATGGGACCGTCGAACGAGCGTCGCCCGGTCAGGACGATCGCGGCGGCCTCGGCCTCGTCGGCGCGGTCCGTCCACGAGACGGCGCCGTCGGCCGGCGCGGCGATGACTCCGGTCTGCCGCCATGGGCCGAGCAGCCAGTTGAGGCTGTGGGCGTAGAAACCGTTGCGCAGCGAGGTCCAGGCGACTCCCGAGTTCGCGAGCAGCGCCTCGGTGGCGGCGTGTTCACGCGCCGGGGCGAAAGGGCTGTCGCCGCGCACATTCTGGTGACTGGTGTACAGGATGCGCTGGGCGCCCGCCGCGACCGCGGCCTCGATCGCCATGCGGTGCAGGCCGGCCCCGTCGCCGCCGGGCTCGTTCTGGGACACGAGCAGCACCTGGTCGGCGCCCTCGAACGACTCACGCAACGCGGCCGGTTCGTCGTAGGAGCCACGCCGCACCCGCACCCCCCGGTCGGCGAGGTGCCGTGCCTTGGCGACGTCGCGCACGCTGACGCCGATTTCGTTCGCGGGAATGCGCTTGAGCAGGTGCTCGACGGTGGCGCCGTTGAGGGCGCCGGTCGCGCCCGTGATGACGATCATGATTGCGTCCTCTGGTGTGTCGACGCCTGACACCGGGCCGTGTGGTGAGGCGCCTGGATTCGGTGGTCGCCGGACCGGATGAGAGGTTCTCGCCCCGATCACCGGCGCCGGAGCAGCGGCAGAAGGATGTCGTCGACGACGTGCTCGACGAAGCTCTGATCGCAGGGCTCACCGACGACGATGAGCCGGTGCACGATGAGCGCCGGGGAGATCTCGGCGAACAGCTCGGCCGCTCGGGGCACGAGGTGTTCGCCGCCCTCGACCCCGCTGCGGAACGGGTGTTCGGTCATCGCCGCCTCGTCACGGCGCAGGATCCGCCGCATCTCCGCCGCGAGATCCGGGTCGCCGCGCATGCCGGCGAACAGGGCACCGAGCAGCCCGACCTCCTGTCCGGCGATCTGCTCTGCCAACCATCGCACCGTTTCCAGCAGGGCCTCACGAAGATCGCTTGTCTTGGTGGCGGGCGGGACGCTCGTCACTCGGTGCTCGACCGCCGCCGCCACCAGTGCGGCCTTGCCGGCGTGGCGCCGGTAGACCGTCGGCTTGCCCACCCCGGCCTCGGCCGCGACCGACTCGATGGACAGTTGGTCGTAGCCGACCTCGACCAAGAGTCGCAGCGTCGCGTCGAGGATCGCTGCGTCACGGGCAGCGTCCCGTGGCCTGCCCCGCGCGGGTACGGCTTCGCGCGCACCGGACAAATCACCCTCCCGATTACGAAACGGAACGGGAACGTAATGGAAGGTACTGCCGCAGCGGGGAATCGGTCAACCTCGGACCGGGCGAGGTCAGTTCGTGACCTTCAGACCGACGACGCAGCCGACGATGCCGGCGAGGAAGAGGAGTTTCAGCGGCGAAACGGCCTCGGCGCCGGTGAGCATTCCGTAGGCCACCGTGAGCACGGCCCCGATGCCCACCCAGACCGCGTAGGAGGTGCCGACGGGCAGGGCGCGCATCGCGTACGCCAGGCCGGCCATGCTCGCCACGAGCGCGACGGCGAAGACGACGACGGGTGCCGGCTTGGTGAAGCCGTGCGAGCGGTCCAGGGCCGTGGCCCACACCGACTCCAGGACGCCGGACAGCACGAGCACGATCCATGACATGGGGTGCCTCCACCAGTGCCGTCTTGTCGCTGGTCGGGTACGGCACCCCTCGTCCGAGAGCACGGTCGGGCTCGCTCGCAGACTACCAAGCGGGCCCGGCCGCGCTCCGACGGCCGGTCAGTCCAGGTGGTCGGCGATGATCCGGGCGTAGTTCGCCTCGCCCCGCTGGTTCGGGTGGAGCGGGGCGGCCGGGTTGACCGGCACGTAACCCTCCACCCACTTCGTCGTGGCCGACTGGCAGGCGTCATGGCCGGCGCTCGGGGTCTCCACGTCGACGTACTCGGCGTTGTGGGCCCTGGCCTGGGTCGCGATGACGCCGTTCAGCCGGTGGACGTTGCCCTGCAGGTAGTCGGCGTCCACCGGCAGCACGGGCTGGAGCGGCCAGCAGCCACCCGGCTTGACGTACAGGCCGTAGCCGGTCACCAGCACCCGCGCCTTCGGGGAACGCTGGTGGATCCCGTCCAGCACGGCGGCGATCCGTGGCCCGGCCGCGTCGACGCGCTGGGCGACCTGGTCCACGCCGCCCTCGGTGTACCGCTCCTTGCAGGGGGTCGCGGCCGGGTCGAGGTTGACGCAGTCCTCGGCGATGCCGACGAGCCCGGCGTCGTTGCCGCCGATCGTCAGGGTCACCAGGGTGGTGTCCGCGCTCAACGCGTCGAACTGCGGCGGCGCGGTGCCGGTGGACACACCGGCGACGCTGAGGGACTGCGACTCGGTCATGTGCTTCGTCTCGGCCCCGCTGCAGGTGACGTCGTGCAGTTCGGCGCCCAGTTGAGCCGCCAGTTCGTGCGCGTAGTTGTGCGTGGAACGCCCGCAGCCCACATTTCCCGTGATGTTCGGAATGAGCGGCCCGGAGGCCATCGAATCGCCCAGCGCGACGTACTTCGGCGTGGCCGCGGAGGCGGGTGGCGCGGCGAGGGCAATGGTCGCGGTCACCGCGGCGGCGGCGCCGAGAGCACCGGTGAGAATGCGACGAACGCCGTGGACGGGGGGCGAGGACATGGCGGCTCCCGGCAGTCATGGAATGCTTTGCGCTCATCATGCAGACTCACAACGGATCCTTTAACTGGTGAGTAAGGCAGACTTCCGCGGGAGCTTTTGTGACGGATCACAATGAGGGAACTCCGCCGCTGCGCATCGCGGGCCGGCCCGTTGCCGGCTACCTGCGGGCCCGTGTTCCGTCCCTGACCCGGCGGGTGGTCGACCGGCTCCGCGCCGACCTTCCGGTCTACGCCGAACTGCCGGCCGAGGAGGTCACCGGCGATATCGCGGATATCGTCCAGCACAATCTGCGGCTGTTCGCCGATGTCCTCGAACGCCGCGCCGAGGCCGACGACCACCGGTTCGCCGTACAGCGCGATTCGGCGGCGCAGCGGGCCGAGGAGGGTGTGCCGCTGGACGCGATCCTCAGCGCCTACCTTCTCGGCGCTGAAATGGGCTGGAATGAGATTTCGGCCGGGGCGGAACCGTCCGATCTGGCCGATCTGCAGGAGACGCTGACGCATTTGCTGGCATTCCAGCGGAGACTGGTGTCCGAGGTCAGCGCGGCATATCTGGAAACGAGCCAGGTGCTGGACGTCCAGCAGCATCGCGACCGGCATTCGCTGATGGCGGCGCTGCTGGCGGGCGACCCGCCGCCCTCGTATCCGGCCGGCGCGCGGCCGTCGCCGCTCTACGTGGTGATGACGCTCGCGCTGGGCCGCCACCCGGACGAGAGCCGCCCGGGGTCCCGCACCAGGGTCGCCGCCCGACGGAAGATCCGCCGGGTGCAGTCGACGTTCGACCGGTTCGCCGGCGAGCCCGCCCTGACCGCGCTGGACGGCTCAGGGGGCACCGCCCTGCTGCCCGTCGGCGTCCCGCCGGCCTGGGAGGACCTGTGCGCGCTGGTCGCCCGCGCCGCGCGGGCGGCCGACGTGCCCGTCACCGCCGCGGCGTCCGTCGTCGAGCCGGGCGCCGTGCCGGCCGCGGTCGCGCAGAACACCGAGATCGTGGAGCTGGTGACGCGGACCGGCCGGACGCCCGGCCTGTACCGGCTCGCCGACGTGTTGCTCGACTACCAGCTCAGCCGGCCGGGCGAGGCGCTGACCGCCCTCGCCTGCCTCCTGCGGCCGCTGGAACCCAAGCCGGAGCTCCTTCAGACGCTGGAGACCTATCTCCAGCAGGACCTCGACCGGCGCCGTACCGCGACCGCACTGCACGTCCACCCCAACACGGTCGACTACCGCATCCGCCGCATCACCCAGCTCATCGGCCTGTCCCCGGCCCGCGCCGCGGACCTGCCCCGCATCAACGCCGCCCTCATCGCACGCCGCTCGATCGACCCCTGACGGCAGGCCGCCGATTCTGCGACAATTCCAGCGAGCCGCACATACGCCAATGTTCTTTTGAGGTAGGGCGCTTGTCGATGAAGCCTTTGCGGAACGGCGATCCTCAGCAGGTGGGGACGTACCGTCTGCTGGGACGGCTGGGCGGTGGCGGGATGGGTCAGGTCTTCCTGGGCCGCTCCCGTGGCGGCCGGCTGGTCGCGGTCAAGGTCGTACGCCCGGAGCTGGCGGACGACGCGGGATTCCGCCGGCGGTTCGCCGAGGAGGTCGCCGCGGCCCGCAGGGTCGGCGGCTTCTACACCGCCCAGGTGGTCGACGCCGATCCCGCCGCCGATCCGCCGTGGCTGGTCACGGCCTTCATCTCCGGCCCGTCGCTCCAGCAGGCCGTCCAGACGTTCGGTCCGCTCCCGGCGCACGCCGTCGGTGTTCTGGGGGCGGGTCTGGCGGAGGGACTCACCGCGATCCACGCGGCGGGCCTGGTGCACCGCGACCTCAAGCCGGCCAACATCGTCATCGCCGCCGACGGCCCTCGCGTCATCGACTTCGGCATCGCCCGCGCCCTGGACGCCACTCACGCCTCCACCGCCGTGGTCGGCACGCCGGGATTCATGTCGCCCGAGCAGGCCCGGGGACATCAGGTGGGGCCGGCGAGCGACGTGTTCGCGCTGGGTTCGGTGCTCACGTTCGCCGCGACCGGACGCGGCCCCTTCGGCACGGGCACGGTCGAAGGGATCGTGTACCGCGTCGTCCACGACGATCCCGACCTGAGCGGGATCCCCGCCCACCTCACCGAGATGATCGCCGCCTGCCTGGCCAAGGACCCCACGAGACGGCCTGGTCTCCCCCTGATCCTGGACCGGCTCGCGGCCCCCACGGGAGCGGACGGCGCCTGGCTCCCGCCCGCCGTGACCGCGATGATCGGCGAGTACGACCGTGAGCTCGCGGACCATACCCGTACGTCGAGCTCGGAGAGACCGCCAACCGCACGCGCGCGCCCGTGGCGTCCGAACCGCCGCGACGTCATCGTGGCCGGGCTGGGCGCCGCCGCCGTCGCGGCCGCCCCCGCCGCGTTCCTGCTGCACTCGTCCCGAGGGCACGCGAGCGACCATCCGGCTCCCACACCGGGCAGGTCCGGGCACGTCCTCCGCCCCGGGCCACCGGTGACGCTCCACGACGGGGCGGTGTGGTCGGTGACGTTCAGCCGGGACGGCCGGACCCTGGCCAGTACGGGCGAGGACGGTAAGGCGAGGCTGTGGGACGTGACCACGAGGAGCCCGGCCAAGACCTTCACCCATCAGGTCGTCAACCCCTGGCCGAAGCCGCTGGATCAGGTCACCGGCTACAACCCCAGATTCACCTTCACCCTGTCGGCGGCGTTCAGCCCGGACGGGACCCGCCTGGCGGTCGCCAACGGCGACGGGACGATCGACCTGTGGGACCTCGCCACGGGCAACGCCACCACCCTCCCCTACCTCGAAAAGTCCGAGGAGTGGAACACGGCGGTCGCCATTGTGGCGTTCGACCGCACCGGCGGAACGCTGGCCGCCACCTACGACGGCGCGGGCGTCCGGCTGTGGGACGTGAACGCGCGCAAGAGCGAGGCCACGCTGACCACCGGCCCCGACTACTGGGTCCAGTCCCTGGCGTTCAGCCCCTCCGGCGACCTGCTGGCGACCGCGAGCGGCAACGGCAATCCGGGGAACACCGCCGAGGACGGGCTGCTCCAGCTGTGGGATTCGTCCTCCCACACGAAGATCGCCACCCTCAGCGACGCCAACACCGACGTGAACTCCCTGGCGTTCAGCCCGGACGGCAGGACGCTGGCGAACCTCCGGAACGACGGACTGCTCCAGCTGTGGGACGTCACGCGCCGCTCACCCACCCGCGCCCTCACCACCCCCGGTTCCGACGCGACCTGCGTCGCGTTCGGCCCGGACGGCATCCTGGCGAGTGGTTTCGACGACGGCACCGTCAGGCTGTGGGACGTCACCCGTCGCGAGAGCGCGACCGTTCTCCGCTCCGGCGCCCAGGACCGGATCAGCTGTGTCGCCGTCGGCCCGGACGGCAGGACCGTCGCCGCCGGAGGACCGAAGCTCACCATGTGGACGATCAAGTAGAGGGCCGGTCGTGGCCGCCGGCGATGTTCCGTACGTGCCGGAGTGCTCCGGCCGCCACGACCAGCCAGACGGCGAGGGCCGGCCAGGACACGGCGCGCCCGAGGTCCCACACCACCTCCAGGTGGAAGACGCGGGACATCCGCAGGCTGACCAGGCCCGCCATGCCGAGGGGGAAGACGGTCGACCAGCGCCGCATGTCGAACCGCGGCCGTGGCCAGATCAACTCCGAGGCCGCGAGCGGCACACAGGCCGCGACGGCCTCCCCGGCCAGACATATCGTCACCAGGCGTACGACGGTCCGCGCCCCGTCCGGTGCGCCGAGCGGGCCCGAGGCGTCCAGCAGCGTGTACTCCACCGACCCGCTGGAGGCGTTCTTCGCCGCCGACGTCATGACCACCGAACCGACGGGGCTGGGTCCCGGCCAGAGCGTCCAGGAGGCGCTGCGTCACATCGCCGCGGCGGACGGAGGCGGCCAGCACCTGTACCCGGTGACCGGAACGGACGGACGGCTGCTCGGCGTTCTCCCCCACGCCCGCCTGCTGTCGGCCCAGACCGGCCGCGCGCAGCGTGCCGCCGTCGACACGCTGCCGGAGTCGGACGCGCTGTCCGTGCGCGACGACGACACCCTGCGGCACGTCGCGTACGTCCTCGCCGAACACGACGTCACCCAGGTGCCCGTCACCGCGGCCGACGGCACCGTCAGCGGCCTGATCGCGCTCCCGACCTCCTGCACGCACGTCTGCACGACCTGACGAGGAGCACCACCGGCAACGCCTGCTGCCGGTACGGCCCAGCCCCCGCCGCCCGGCGGACCGTCACGAGGGACGGCGGATGCGCCTTGCTCGGCCCCGTGGCCGAGGCGCCGGACGCGCCGCCTCCGTAGCCGCCGAGGGTGAGCAGGCGACCCGCATCGGCTCCGTACGCGAGACACCGCACACCCCGACCCGGCATGTCCTGATCCTTCGGCGAAGCCGGTGACGAGGCAGATGACAGTGACCGGTACGGTGCCGGCGCCGTCAGTTCTCCGGATCGCGCAGCGCAGCCGCCACGGCCGACAGACCCGCCTCGCTCGAGGCCTTGACCAGGACGACGTCCGCCGGCTGGAGCAGTTCTTTGACGAGCTCGGCCGCCGCGGTCCGGTCGGGGACCGTGTGCACGGACACGCCGGCGTCGCGGGCGGCCTCGGCCAGGGTCTCCGGTCCCTCGCCCTCGCCCACGACGACGAGGATCTCCACGCCGAGCTCACCGACCAGCCTGCCGAGGGCGGAGTGGTGGTACGCCGTCTCCTCCGCCTGGCCGGTCATCTCGCCGAAGACGGTGATCCTCCGGCGGCCGGCCGCCATCGTCGCCGCGGTGCGGAGCGCGGCGCGCATGGAGACCGGGTTGGCGTTGTAGGCGTCGTCGATGATCGTGACACCGTCGGCCCGCTCGGTCACCTGGAAGCGGTTCGGCGAGCGCCGGACGGCCGAGCTGAGCGCCTCGGCGATCCGGTCGGTCGTGACGCCGATGACGCCGGCGACGGCCGCGGCGGCCAGCGCGTTGGCGACCAGGTGCTCGCCGGGCAGGCCGAGCCGTACCGGGGCCTTCCCGGAGGGGGTGTGCAGGGTGAACGACGCGTGACCCGTGGTGTCGACGGTCACGTCCTCCGCCCGTACGGTCGCGTCCGGGCCGGTGCCGTAGAACACCACCTGCGCGAGGGTCTCGCGCGCCATGGCGACGACACGTTCGTCGTCGGCGTTGAGCACGGCGAAGCCGCCCTTCACCGCCGGCGGCAGGGCCCGCGGGAGCTCGCCCTTCGCCTTCGCGACGCCCTCCACCCCGCCGAGCGTCATGATGTGCGCGGGTCCGACGTTGAGCACCAGGCCGAGCTGCGGCCGGGCCACCCGCATGAGGTGGGTGATGTCGCCCGGCTTTCCGGCGCCCATCTCCAGGACGAGGTAACGGGTCTGCCGGTCGGCGCGCAGGATGGTCAGCGGCAGCCCGATCTCGTTGTTGTACGAGCGGTCGGTGGCCACGGTCGGCCCGTTCTGCTCCAGGATCTGGGCGAGCAGGTCCTTGGTCGTCGTCTTGCCGACCGAGCCGGTGAGGCCGATCACGACGGGGTTCAGCCGGTCCCGTACGAACACGGCCAGTTCGGTCAGCGCGTCGACCACGTCGTCGACCACCACGCAGGGTCCGCCGACGGGCCGGGAGCCCAGCACCGCGCTCGCGCCCGCGGCGTAGACCTGGTCGGCGAAGTCGTGTCCGTCGCTGCGCGCTCCCACGATCGCGGCGAACAGCGCGCCGTCGGTCGCCTCACGGGAGTCGATGACGACCGGTCCGGTGACCGTGACCGGGCCGGAGGCTCCGTGCACGGTGCCGCCGACGGCCCGTGCGATCTCTTCCAGGGTGAGTGTGATCACTGTCCCGCCTCGACGGTCTTCTGCTGCTTGCTGGTGTGCCGGGCGAAGGCCAGGTCGATGAGCCGCGTGAGGATCTCCTCGTACGGGACCCCGCTCTCGGCGAAGCCGCGCGCGTACACCGAGCGGGAGGTGAACCCGGGCATGGTGTTGATCTCTCCGACGTAGAGCTTCCCGGCCGCCTCGTCGTACAGGAAGTCGACGCGGGCCAGCCCGTTGGCGCCGATGGCGCGGAACGCCCGGGCGGACAGCTCGCGCACCTGCTCCGTGACCTCTGCCGGCAGTTCGGCGGGCGAGGTGATCGAGTCGGCCATGCTCAGGTACTTCTGCGCGTAGTCCGAGAAGCCACCGATGATCTTCGCCTCGGACGGCACCGAGACCTCGGGCTCGTCCATGTCGCCGAGCACGCCGCACAGCAGTTCGCGTGCGGTGACGCCCTCCTCGACCAGGACGACGTCGTCGTACCGGAACGCCTCCTCGACCGCGCTCACCAGCTCGTCCGGGCCGGTGACCCGCGAGATGCCGATGGAGGAGCCCATGTTGGCCGGCTTGACGAACCGCGGCCAGCCGAAGTCGCCGGCGAGCCGCACCGGATCGTCGGCGCCGCGCCACTGCTTCTCGGTGAACCACACGCCGGGGACGAACGGGATCCCCTCCGCGGCGAAGGCGCGTCTCATCGCCACCTTGTCCATGCCGACCGAGGAGGCGAGCACGCCGCACCCGGCGTACGGCAGGCCGAGGGTCTCCAGGTGTCCCTGGATCACACCGTCCTCGCCGAACGGCCCGTGGATGACGGGGAACGCGACGTCGAGCCGCTCCAGGACGACGTCCGGCGCGTCGGAGGAAACGAGGCGGCCGCCGCGTCTGAGCTCGACCTCGGTGCCTTCGGCGGTCAGCCGGTCCTGGATCGCCGGCCCGGCGGACTTGCGGGCCGCGACCTCCTCGACCGTCTCGGA
Source organism: Actinoallomurus sp. CA-142502 (assembly GCF_050936355.1). Lineage (NCBI taxonomy): Bacteria > Bacillati > Actinomycetota > Actinomycetes > Streptosporangiales > Thermomonosporaceae > Actinoallomurus > Actinoallomurus sp. CA-142502. Next base: position 1,611,871 of record NZ_JBNJMY010000001.1, on the reverse strand, counting down.
CGGGACCAGGAGCCAGCGCCCGTCTCTGGTCACGCCGATGACGACCGGGCGGTACCGGTCCGGGTGCAGATGGCGTACGACGGCCAGCGCGGACGCGCCGGACACCTCGTGCTCCGCGGACGGCCCGCCGAACACCACGCCGACGGTGATCCGCTCGTCAGACATCGTCGCCTTCCTTCGGGAGGACATTCACGTCGTGCTGCCGGTACAGCGCGGCCGGGCTGTTCGTGCGCATCGCCCAGTAGCGGTCACCATAGGACCAGTGCCACCACTCGGTGGGATAGTTCACCATTCCGGCGGCGGTGAGCACCGTGCTCAGCAGTTCCCGGTTGCGCCGCGCGCCGGCGGAGATCCCGGGCGCCGCGGTGTAGCAGTCGCCGTCGCTCTCCTCCGGGTTGGCGTTGACCTCGGTGCCCATGGGCAGCTCGGCGCCGTCGGCGTCGCACAGGGTGACGTCCACCGCGGCGCCGGCCACGTGGGGCGCGACCTCCGGCGGCGCGACGAACCGGCTGGCCTGCGCGTGCAGTCGCGGCGGAGGCCACTCCGGGTGCAGGCGCGCCAGTTCCGACGCGTACTCGTCGAAGTAGCGGCGCTGAAGCGCGGGCGGGCGGTACGCCTCGACGACGCGCAGCCGTAGGCCGTCGCGCAGCAGGCTCTGCGCCTCCAGCAGCCGGGTCGCCACACCGGCCCGCACGTGGGCGTACGCGCCGAGGGGATCGGCGAGCCTGCCGTCGAGCACGAGTTCGGGATGCCGGCGCAGATCGACGAAGGGTTCGCCGATCTCGGCGACCGGGATACCGGCCACGCGCTCGTCCGACATCAGCGTGATCTCCGTCAAACTCCCCACCGGTTCTCTATGGCACATCGGTCCTGCGTGACGGTAGGGCGGGAGCACACGCCGGGGATACCGGGCATTTCGGTGAAGTCAACCGGGCAATCCGGGTTTTTACACCGGGCGATTTCCGCTGATGGACTGAACAGCGCCGGAGCGGCCCCACGCTGGCCGCATGCACTCGATCATCGGGCGGACGGAGCTGACGGACTCCGCCCACGGCACGCACGCGCGCATCGACCTGGCCGCGATCTCCGCGAACACCTCGGTGCTGGTCTCCGCCGCCGCCGGCACGCCGGTGATGGCCGTGGTGAAGTCGAACGCCTACGGCCACGGGCTCGTCCCCGCCGCACGCGCGGCGCTCGACGGCGGAGCGAGCCGGCTCGGCATGGCGCAGGTCGAGGACGCGCTGACGCTGCGTCAGGCGGGCGTCGAGGCGCCGATCCTGGCCTGGCTGCCGTGGCGCCAGGCCGACTACGACGCGGCCGTCCTGGCCGACGTCGAACTCGGTGTCGAGGCGCCGTGGCGGCTCGCGCTCATGGCCGAGGCCGCCGAGCGGAACGGCCGTCCGGTCCGGGTCCACCTGGAGGTCGACACCGGGCTGTCGCGCGGCGGGGCCACCCGTGACGACTGGCCGCAGCTCGTGGAGGCGGCGCGGCGGGCGCAGGCGGCCGGACATGTCACGGTGACCGGGGTGTTCTCGCACTTCGCCTGTGCGGACGATCCGGGTCATCCGTCCGTCGCCGCGCAGATCGACGCGTTCGACGACGCCGTGCGGTACGCCGTCACGTCGGGCGTGGAGCCGGAGCTGCGGCACCTCGCGAGCTCCGCGGCGCTGCTCACCGTGCCCGAGAGCCACTACGACCTGGTCCGCGCCGGTCTCGCGCTGTACGGCCTGAGCCCGCTGGAGAGCGGCGGCGACTTCGGGCTGCGCCCGGCGATGAGCCTGCGCTCGACCGTCGCGGTGGCCAAGCGCATCCCGGCCGGCACCGGGGTGATGTACGGGCTGACCTACCGGGTCCCGTCCGACAGCACGATCGTGGTCGTGCCGGTCGGGTACGCCGACGGGCTGCCGCGCGCGGCGGGCACGGCCGGAGTCGAACTGCTCGTCGCCGGCCGCCGCCACCGCATCGCCGGAGTGGTCGGCATGGAGCAGACCGTGCTGGACGTCGGCCAGGACCTGCCCAGCCCCGGCGAGGAGGTCGTGCTGTTCGGTCCCGGCGACGAGGGCGAGCTCACCTTGACCGAGCTGGCCCGCCAGCTCGACCTGCTGCCCGCCGAGATCCTCGCCCGGATCCCGGCGGCGCTCCCCCGGATCTACGAGTCCTGACGCGCGCCGGGTTCAGGAGGCGGTGGCGGCGCAGAGGGCGAGGACCTCGCTGGTAAGCGCGGCCGCCGCGTCGGGGCGGCCCATGCTCCGTGCCCTGGACGCCATGTCGGTGAGCCGCGCCCGGTCGCCGAGCAGCCCGGCGAGCTCCTCCGCCAGCCGGGCCGGCGTCGCGTCCTCGCCGATCAGCACGCGGGCGGCGCCGTTGCCAGAGAGGTGCTCGGCGTTGCGGACCTGCTCGTTGCCGCCGGTCGGGATCAGCGGGATGAGCACCGACGGCTTCCCGATCGCGGTGAGTTCGCTGACCGTGCCGCCACCGCTCCGCGCGACGACCACGTCGGCGAGGGCGAGCAGGTCGGCGAGCTCCTCGCCGACGAAGCCACGCACCATGTACCGGGGCCGCACGTCGGCGGGCAGCCGCTCGGCCATCGCGGCGGCCTCGTCGACCAGCTGGCTGCCCGCCTGGTGGAAGACGTTGGCGTACCGCAGCAGGTCGGGCAGGATCTCGGCCACCAGCTCGTTGACCTGCCGGGCGCCGAGCGAGCCACCCGTGACGTAGACCGTCGGCAGCGACGGAGTCCAGCCCGCCCAGCCGAGCCGTTTCGGCGCCTCGGCCGCGTCGCCGTCGCCCAGGCCCGGGCGCAGCGGGTTGCCCGTCACCACCGCGCGGTCCCGCAGGCGTTCCGGCAGCAGCTCCATCGACGGCTCCGCGCTGAGCGCGATGCGCGTCGCGCCCCGCATGGTGATCCGGTTGGCCAGCCCCACGCGTACCGTCTGCTCGTGGACGAGCAGCGGGCGGTGGCAGAGCCGGGCGGCCAGCCCGACGGGCACCGACACGTAACCGCCCGTGCACAGCACGGCGTCGGGCTTGAGGTTGCGGACCACGCTGATCGCCTCGCCGACGCCGGCCGGCACCTTGCCCGCGTCCCGGATGTTGGCCGCCGTGAGCATGGCCAGCGGGTTGCGCGCGCGCCGCAGCTTCCCCGTGGGGATCGCGGTGAACGGCACGTTCTCCGCCTCCGCGACGCCCTTCTCGATGCCGCCCTCGCTGCCCACCCAGTACGGGTCCAGGTGCAGGCCGTACCCGCCCAGCGCCGCGCGGGCGGCCCGGATGACCGTGACGGCCGGGAACGTGTGGCCGCCACTCCCGCCGCCGCTGACGACGAGCCGCACCGGGCTCCCGCGGTCGATGAGGGCTTGCGGGACGACGACATGCATCATTCGAACTCCTGGAAGGAAACGTGACCGGCCGGCGGTGGCTCAGCAGGACAGGGCCGCGGCCAGTTGGGGTCGCCCGGTGATGCCGAGCTTGCGGTAGACACTCGTCAGGTACTGCTCGACGGTGCGCTGTGTGAGCACCATATCGTCGGCGATCTGGCGGTTGGTGGCACCTGCGGCAGCCCGTTCCGCCGCGGCGCGTTCCTGCGCCGTGAGCGCGGTCACGCCGCCGATGCGGCCCAGGTCCGGCCGCCCGCCGGCGCGTTTGATGTACCGGGCCGCCCGGAGCCAGACCGGCCGGGCGTTGATCACCCGGGCCAGGGCGAACCCGTCCTGGAGATGGTCGCGGGCCCGATCGACGGCGCCGGTCTCCAGCTCGACCGTGCCCAGGTCCACCAGCGCCATCGCCCGGTGGAGCTCCGCGTCCGTCCGGTCGAGGACCATGACGGCCTCAAGCGCGGCCGCCGGATCCCCCGAGACCACTCCGGACGCGGCGAGGGCGGTGCTGAGCGCGCGGGGGCTCCCCCAGCGCCGGGCGAGCGCCACCTCCTCCGCCGCCAGCGCCCGCGCGGCCGCGCCGTCGCCGAGAAGGGCATGGCACCGTGCGGCCCGCGAACGCCACGGGAGCGCCGCCGGGTTGTCGACGCCGAGTGCGCGCAGGCCGCGCCCCGTCTCCAGGAAGCCCTCCAGCGCCTCCTTGCGCTGGTTCCGCGCCGCGCACAGCGACGCGCGGGCGAAGGCGAACACCGCGGTCGCCCACGTCGGCGCCGCCGTCGCCGCGGGGGCGTGCTCACGGATCAGCCGGTCGGCGGCGTCCAGGTCGCCGAGGTCCGTCAGCACGCTCACCAGCCGCGCGACCCCGTCCGTACCGGCCACCGACGGGTGCTTCAGCGCCGTGCCGAGCACCGTACGGGCCACCTTCAGGTCGCCGCGTCCGTACGCGAGGCGCCCGCGGAGACAGGCCGCGACCGTCGCGTCGCCCGCGGTGCCCTGGCGGTGCCCGAAGTGGCCGTCGATCCCGCGGAGGTCGCCGACGAGGTCGTACTCCTCGGCGTCGATGAGCGCGCTCACGGCGGGCAACCGCAGCCGGAGCTCCCAGGTCCGCTGGTGGTCGATGGTCTCCAGTGCGGACCGCGCGCGGCGTACGCACTCCGCCCGATCGCGCCCGCGCCGGGCGCCGGACCAGGCGTCGACCACGCCGGCCAGCACGGTCAGGCGCGCGTCGTCGGCGGCCCGGTCGCGGAGCCGGGCCATCCGCCGGTCGAGGAACTCGCCCGCGTCGGCGGAGGCCGTGTACGCCGCGAAGACGCCCAGCTCCGCCTCTGCCGCGAGCTCGTCGCGCCCCGGCGGCAGCCGCGCACAGACCTCGTCCACGACCTCCAGGGCCGACTTGAGCGGACGTCCGGCGACGGCGTCCACATAGGCCAGATCGACCCCGATCCGGACGCGGAGCGACGGCTCGGTGGCGATCGCGAGGGCCTCGTGGAGCGTGCTCTCGGCGCCGGCGACGCCCGCGCCGATCTCGGTGGCGCCGATGCCGGCCAGGAGTTCGGCGCGAGCGGAGACCGGCATCGGCTCGGCGAGCGCCCGGCGCAGGTATCCGAGGGCCTGCTCGGGCAGCCCGCGTTCGAGGGCGGCGTCGGCGGCGGCCCTGAGCGTCTCCAGCGCCCAGGGCTCACTGGACATGTCCACGGCCATGAGATGCGCGGCGGCGCGCTCAGGTTCGGCGTAGTGGTCGCGGACCAGCCGCGCGGCGCGCAGCCGCTGCGACGTCCGGAGCCCGGCGGAGATCCCCGCGTGCACCACCGCCCGCGTCAGCGAGTGGACGTAGCGCAGCGGCGAGGTGTTGGTCAGGACGTCCATCTTGATCAGCCGGTCGGCCGCCCTGGCTGCGGCGTCCAGGTCGAGCCCCGCGAGCTGGGCGACCAGGACGAGTTCACCGTCGTCGCCGAGGACCGCGACGGCCTGCGCGACGGCCGGCGCCTCGGGGCCGCACCGCCTGATCCAGGACAGCACGCGGCGCGACACGGCGGCGCCGCCGATGTCCTCGATCGAGGCCAGCGACTCCTCCACCGGCGGTACGGAACGCGCGGCCAGGGCCGGCAGCAGGTCGGCCAGCAGCGCGCCGTTGCCGCCGGTGACCTGATGGCACTCGGCGACGAAGGCGTCGTCGGCGCCGGCGCCCATGACGTCGGCGATCCACCGGCTGAGGTGGGCCTGGGTCAGCCGGTGCAGCGTGCGCCGCTCGCAGGAGGCGATCAGCTCGTCGAGCAGGAACTGCTGCTCGCTCATCTCCCGCGGCGAACTGGCCAGCACGAGGGCGAGCGGCAGGTCCGCGCTCCGGTGCGCGAGGTAGGCGAGCCAGCGAAGGGACAGGGTGTCGCACCACTGCAGGTCGTCCAGCGTGATCAGCACCGGCGCGCCCGCGGTGACGTCGAACAGGTGGGCCGACACCAGCTCGAACACGTCGAAGGGCGAGGCGTCGTCCTGCGCCGTACGGAGCGCGGGCACCGCCCGGCCGTCCGGCGCGGGCGGCAGCCCGGCCAGGACCTGCCGCAGCACGCCGAAGTCGTTGGCGGCCTCCAGCATGGCCGCCCGGCCCGTGAGCACGGTCCATCCGCGCCGCCGGGCGTCCGCCCGCGCCCGGGCCAGGAGGGCGCTCTTGCCCGCGCCCGCCGCCCCCTCCAGGGAGAGCAGCCGGGCCCGGCCACCGGCGACCGCGTCCAGCGCGGACGCGAGCGCCGCCGTGTCGGGCTCCCGCCCGTAGAGCCGCCCCGTGAGGTCCAGCCCGCTGCCCGCGTCACGGTCGTACGGGCGCACCAGGCGTTCGACACGCATCGCGCGCGGCGACACGCCTCCCGCGTTCGTGATCCGAGCGTGGTCCCGCATCGCCGCCACCGTCCCGTACAGGCGCCTGTCCACGATCCATCCCTCTTGTCGGCCCACACCAGTCTGAGAGACCGCCGACCGGTCGCCGAGGATAAACGCTAAGAAACACGGACACCTCAACTGATGCCGACGAGCCGGCATCGGTTCGGAGGACTCCGCGACCGCTGTGTCAGCGGGCGGTCACCTCGCGTACGGGGCCCCGGCCTCGCCGGCTGCCATCCCGGTGCTCATGAGCGTGGTGCGTATGCCGAACGACTCGACCTCGGCGGTCAGAGTGCCGGTAAACGCCATCGATGCCCCACTTGAGCGCATGCTACCAGCGAGAACGCGGGACAGACGGCCTGGCCGGCCATGCTCGCGCACCCGCCGGGCGGAGGATCGACAGGTACGGGCGGACGGTGAAGGTGACCCGGCGGGACCGCGGCCACGTTCCGCGACATCGGCTCCGCCCCTCTGGGGACCGATACGCGGGAACGTCGGGCGCTCCGACCTTTCTTGGAGGACTCTGAGAAATCCTGACTAGCTTCCGGACCGTTCGAACTCCTCGGATACCGGGAGGCCGCGCGTGCCGGAAATCGTGGATTATCTCATCATCGGAGCCGGCCCGGCCGGCCTGCAGCTCGGTTACTTTCTGCATCGGGCCGGTCGCGACTATTTGATTCTCGAGGCGGGCGAGACCGCAGGAGACTTCTACCGCGACTTTCCGCGCCATCGCCAGATGATCTCCATCAACAAGCCGCACACCGGGTGGGACGATCCGGAGCTCAATCTGCGGATGGACTGGAACTCGCTGCTCAGCGACGACCCGGATCTGCTTTTCACCCGCTACACCGAACGCTATTTCCCGCACGCCGACGACTACCTCCGCTACCTCCAGGACTTCGCGGAGCGGCTCGGCCTGAACGTGCGCACGCGCACGCGCGCCGCCCGGGTGGCGCGGGACGAAGACGGGTTCGCGGTGACCGACGACAGCGGGAACGTGCACCGGGGGCGGCGGCTCATCGTGGCGACCGGGTTCAGCGCGCCGTACCTCCCGCCGGTTCCCGGCATCGAGCTCGCCGAGCCGTACACCGAGGTCTCGGTCGACCCGGAGGACTTCACGGACCAGCGCGTCCTCATCATCGGCAAGGGCAACTCCGCGTTCGAGACGGCCGACGCCATCACCGAGAAGGCCGCCGTCATCCACCTGGTCGGGCCGAGCGCGATCAAATTCGCCTGGCGCACCCACTTCATCGGGCACCTCCGCGCGGTGAACAACAATTTCCTGGACACGTACCAGCTCAAGACGCAGAACATGGTGCTCGACGGCGTCATCCAGCGGATCGAACGCGAGGGCGACGAATTCGTGATGACGCTGAGCTACGCGCGCCGCGACAAGGTCGTGCGGCTCGCCTACGACCGGGTCATCGCCTGCACGGGATTCAAGCTCGACTCGTCGATATTCACCGACGAGTGCCGCCCGGAACTCGCGATCAACGACCGTTTCCCGGCGCTGACCAGCGAATGGGAGTCGGTCAACGTACCGGACCTCTATTTCGCCGGAACGCTGACGCAGGTCCGCGACTTCAAGAAGTACACGAGCGCCTTCACCCACGGTTTCCGCTACGGCATTCGCGCACTGTGGCACATGTTCGAGAGCAGGTACGAGGGCGTCGAATGGCCGTACCGGGGACTGTCCGCCAAACCCGACGAGCTGACCGACGCGGTGCTGGGCCGGATCAACCGCACCTCCGCGCTCTGGCAGCAGTACGGGTTCCTATGCGACCTGGTCACCGTCGGGTCGGACGGGACCGCGCGCTACTACGAGGAGATGCCGCTCGACTACGTGCGAGAGAGCGACTTCGGCCGGGCCGACCGGTACTTCACGGTCTCGCTGGAGTACGGCCGGGGGCACTCCACGATCGACCCGTTCGACGTCGAGGCCGGTCGCGCCTGGGAGGCCGACCCGAGCCTCGACGACCGGTACCTGCATCCGGTGGTCCGCCACTACCACCGCGGCCAGGTGCTCGCCGAGCTCCGGCTGAAGGAGGACATCTGCAACGACTGGTCGGGCGAGGAGGACTACCGCGTCCCGCTGCGGGACTTCCTCGCGCCCAAGCTGGTGGAGGCCTGACCATGGACCCGGTGAACGTCCGCGAGTTCGAGGCCCTCGCCCGCGAACGCCTCGACCCCGTGCACTACGACTACTTCGCCGGCGCCGCGCAGGATGAGGTCACGTTGCGGGCGAACGAGTCGGCATTCGCCCGCCTCGCGCTCGTACCGAGGATCCTGCGCGGTGCGGCGGCGCCCGCCCTCGACGTCACCCTGCTCGGCGCGGACGCGTCGATGCCGATCCTGATGTCGCCCACGGCCTTCCACCGGCTGGCCCATCCGGACGCCGAACGCGCCACGGCCCGCGCCGCCGCGGAGGCCCGCACGATCATGATCGCGGCGATGCTGTCCACCGTGGCGATCGAGGACATCACGGCCGAGGCCGGCAAGGTCGCCGCGGACCCCGCCCTGTGGTTCCAGCTCTACGTCCAGCCCGACCTCGGCTTCACCGAGGCGATCGTCCGGCGCGCGGAGGCCGCGGGCTGCCGCGCCCTGGTGGTCACCGTCGACTCGCCCGCGCTGGGCCGCCACGAGCGCAACGACCGGAACGCCTTCCACGACCTGCCCGACGGGATGCGGTGCGAGAACCTGCGCGAGCTGCGCGGCGGCGAGCCGGGCAGCGTACGCCAGGTCGTGCTCTCCCCGGAGATCTCCTGGCGCCACATCGACTGGCTGCGGGAGATCACACCGCTGCCGATCGTGCTCAAGGGCGCGCTGCATCCGCTGGACGCCCGCCTCGCGGTCGAGCGGGGCGTCGACGCCCTCCTGGTGTCCAACCACGGCGGCCGGCAGCTCGACACGATGCCCGCGACCATCGACCAGCTCCCGCTCGTCGCGGAGGCGGTCGAGGGACGGGTGCCGCTGCTGCTCGACGGAGGCGTCCGGCGCGGCACCGACGTGGTGAAGGCGCTCGCTCTGGGGGCGAGTGCGGTCGCGGTGGGCCGGCCGATCCTGTGGGGCCTGGCCGCCGACGGCGAGGCCGGGGTCACGCGCGTGCTGGAGACGTTGCGCGCCGAGACCGCGCACACGCTCACCCTCTGCGGCTGCGACGGACCGCGCGCGGTCACTCGCGACCTGGTACGGGAGGTCCGGTGCTGCCACTGACCCTCGCCGCTCTCGTGGTCGTGGTGGTGAGCCTGCCGTACTGGCTGCCCCGGGTCGTCGTGGCGCTGCGGATGTGGATCTTCGCCCGGATCAATGGTGACGAGGGCGTCCCGATCCCCGGGCGGAGCGTCGGCATCCGGGACTTCACCCGGGTCTACTCCGACCCGGCCGCCGACGGCCGCAGCCGGGGCGCGCGGCTGTCGGACCTGTTCTGGTACTGGCTGGCCCCCGGGCCCGAGGTGCACCAGGAGCACCTGGAACCCGGCGAGCGGTACGACGAGGTGGCCCGTACGACCCGGCGGATCCTGGCCCGCCCGAAGCCGGAGGTCGAACGGCTCGCCGCCGCGTGCGCGGCCCGTACGCTCGACGCCACGCGGCCCGGTTTGGTCCGGCTGCGCGACCTGATGATGCCGATCTGGGCGGAGTTCTACTACGAGCTCGTCTTCGGCCGGCCGTGCCCGCCGGAGGCCCGCGACCTCATCGTCGGCAACGCCGACGACGTCGTGACGGCGCTCAAGTGCTGCGGCCTGCGGCACATGGACCGTCGCGTCCGGCTGACCGCCTACCTGCGAGACCGGCTGGAGGAGATCCCGCACCCGCTGCCGTCGTCGCTGTCCCGCGAGGAGCGGGTGTACTACCTGCAGGGCGCCTTCTTCAACACCGCCGTCGTCCAGATGTCCGAGGCGATGGCGCACCTGCTGATGGCGATCGCCCAGCACCCGGACGTGCGGGAACGCCTGGCGCGCGACCCCGGCGACGACGCGTACCTGGACCAGGTGATCAACGAGAGCCTGCGCCGCTACCCGCTGTTCGGCATCGCGCACCGCATCACCTCCAAGGACATCACCGTGGACGAGCGGACGACGCTGCCGGCCGGCTCGGTGCTGTGCTTCGACTACCCCTCCTTCCACACGACCGGGTACGAGGACCCCGAACGGTTCGACCCCGACCGCTGGCGGACGCTCGCGGTACGGGAGGCCAACCACATCCCGTTCGGGGTCACCGCCAACCGGCCCTGCCCGGCGCGGGGCGTGGCGCCGCTGACGATGCGCGTGGTCGCACGGGAGACGCTGCGCCGGTTCGCCCTCCGCACCTCGGCCGCGCACACCCGGTCGCTGCCGAACCGGGGGCCGTGCGTCCTCCTCCCCCGTACGGACGACCGCGCCCTGCGGGTCCGGCTCCCGCTGCTCCGCCTGCGCGACCGGTGGGAGGACGTCTGGCGCAGCGTGGTCCAGCTCGGTTTCGGCACCTACATGGTCTGGGACGCCCGGCGCCATCGGCTGGCCGCCCGTTACTTCGCGGAGGCGACACGATGAGGCGGTACGGGTTCGCGATCGGCTCGGTCCTCGTGCTGGCCGGGGTGGCGATGCACTTCCCCGACTACGTGAAGGCGCGCCACGACCACTTCATGATGGCCGGCATGCCGATGGGCGGCGTCATGACCACCGGCATGGCGCTGATCGTCGCCGGGCTGGCGCTCGCGGTCTGGGGCCTGCTGCCCGACCGCGCCGAGCGGGCCGCGCGGGCGCGCCGCGTCCCCGCGACGCAGCGGTACGCGGCCCTCGACCGGGCCGAGCTCAGCCCGGCGCACCGGCTCCTGGCGATCGTGCTGTTCGTCGGCCTGGTCATCGACACCATGAAGCCGGCGTCGCTCGGGTTCACCGCTCCGGGCATGGTCAAGGAGTACGGGCTCGACCACTCGGAGATCGCGACGCTGCCGTTCGTGGCCATCACCGGCACCGTGGTCGGCTCGCTGCTGTGGGGCTACCTCGCCGACATCTTCGGCCGCCGGTCGACGATCCTGTTCTCCGGGCTGATGTACGTCGCCACCTCGATCTGCGGCTTCATGCCGTCGTTCGGATGGAACCTGGCGATGTGCTTCGCCATGGGCGCCGCCGCCGGCGGCATGCTGCCCATCGCGTACTCGCTGATGTCGGAGTCGATCCCGGCGCGGCAGCGGGGCTGGCTGATGGTGCTGCAGAGCGGCCTGGCCACCGCGCTCGGCTACCTCATCGCGAGCGGCGCCACCTCGCTGCTGGTGCCGCACCTGAGCTGGCGCGTGCTCTGGCTGCTCGGCGCGCCGACCGGGCTGCTGCTCGTCGTGCTCACCCGGTGGATCCCCGAGTCGCCGCGCTTCCTGCTCGCCTGCGGGCGGGAGGACGAGGCGGCCGAGGTGATGCGCCGGTACGGAGTGCGCGCCGTGCCCGCCGAACCCGCTCCCGTCGCCGACGCTCCCCCGCCACGGCCGGCCACGCTGCTGACCGGGTCGCTGCTGCCGCGCACCGCGGGCATCCTGGTGTACGGGCTCGGCTGGGGCGTCGTGAACTGGGGCTTCATCACGTTCCTGCCGGTGTTCCTGCAGGCGGCGGGCGCGGGGACGCAGGCCAGCGACCTGCTGCTCCTGGCCTCGGTGTTCGCGCTGCCGGCCACGGCGGTGGCCGCCGTCGCGTACGCGCGCTGGAGCAGCCGGCGGGCCATGCTGACCTACGCGCTGGTCACGGGGCTGGTGCTCCTGCTGTTCGGGACGCTCGATCCGAGCAGGCCCGGTCACGGTGTGCTGCTCGTCGCCCTGGTCAGCCTCCTGCTGTCCGGCGCGGCCGGCATGATCGCGATGCTCGCCCCGTACGCCGCGGAGGTCTACCCCACGACGATGCGCGCCACCGGCAGCGGCGTGGCCGCCGCGTCGAGCAAGGTCGGCGGCATGTTCGGGCCGCTGCTGCTGACCACGGCGCCGCGCGTCGGGACGCTCGCGTTCGTCTCCGCCGTCCCGGTCGCCGCCGCCGCGTACGCGCTGTGGCGCACCGGCGTGGAGACCGCCGGCCGGCCGCTTGTGGAAGTCATCGCATCCAGCGAACAGGAGGGCTGAGGACCCAGTGGACCTCGACATGGAGGAGTTCGCCGAGGCGCGGCTCCGCAAGCCGAACAACGCGCCGCACGACCGGTTCCTGGACGCGTACCGCGCCCGCATGGGCTACCGCGCCGAGCCGCTGCACCCGCCCGCCATCCGCGGCGTGGAGGGCGCGATCGACATCCACTGTCACGCGCACGAGGGTCAGCAGGACGCGCTGGCCATCGCGAAGCTGGCCTCGGCCAGCGGCATGGGCGGGCTGCTGTACAAGAGCGTGCAGGGCATGAACAGGCCCGCCGCGGCGGGCCCCGCCGCCGTGGTCCGCGAGATCGAGCGGGACCTGGCCGCCTGGAGCGAGGAGACGGAGATCGAGCCGATCCAGGTGTGGTCGGGCTGGATCACCACCGACACGCGGGGGCTGCCGCTCGTGGAGGCGGCGCGCCGGCACCTGGACGACGGCGTGTCCGCGGTCTGGATGCCGGTCTTCCGGAGCGCCAACACGTTGAGCAAGGTCGGCGGGCCGCCGATCTGGTGGGGCGGCAGCGAGGACCCGAAGGAGTGGAGCGATCCGCTGCCCTGGGACCAGGCGCTGAAGGTGGGGGCGTACACGCTCGACGAGCACGGACGGCTCAAGCCGGAGTACAAGGAGATCTTCCGGATGGTCGCCGACCGGGACGTCATGGTCTCGTTCGCCCACGCGACGCACGAGGAGATCTTCGCGATGGCCGAAGAGGTGCGGAACCTGGGCATTACCAAGGCGGTGATCGACCACCCGTTCAGCCCCTTCATCGACCTGTCCCTGGAGCAGATGAAGGAGCTCGCCTCCGCGGGCGTGTACCTGAACTTCACCTACGACGAGATCTCGCCGCTGCTCGGGGTGAACCCCGCGGACATGTGCCGCACCATCCAGGCGCTCGGCACCGACCACGTGACCCTGTCCAGCGACGCCGGGGAGCCGCTGTTCCCGCACACCGTCGAGGCGTTGCGCCTGCTCTTGGCGCACATGAACGCGTTCGGCCTGACCGAGGAGGAGGTCCACCAGGTCAGTGCGGTCAACCCGGGAAGGCTGCTCGGCAAAGCGTGACATTTCTCCGCTCACGGAGGCGATCAACATGCGATGCTTACCTCGTGGTGACCGAGCTGTCAGATTCACCGCGGCGTGTGCTCCTCGTCGAGGACGACACGGAGATCGCCGAGATGCTGAAGGAACTGCTCACCGGTGAGGGCTATCAGGTCGAGACGGCCGGAGACGGCCAGCGCGGCCTGCACCTGTCGCTGACCCGGGCGTACGACGTCCTCGTCATCGACCGGGTGCTGCCCGCCGTCGACGGGCTCGACCTGATCAGACGGATCCGGAGCAAGGGGATCGCCACGCCCGTGCTCGTGCTCACCGCCCTCGGCACGGTCGCCGACCGGGTCGCCGGGCTCGACTCCGGCGCGGAGGACTACCTCGTCAAGCCGTTCGACATCGAGGAGCTGCTGGCGCGGATACGGGCGCTGCACCGCCGGCACCGCGACGCCGCGCGGACGCTCCCGCTGGGCGCCGCGGAGATCGACCTGGTGCGCCGGCGGGTGCTGCTGCCGGACGGCGACGAGGTCGAGCTCTCCAAGCGGGAGTTCGAGCTGCTGCGGACGCTGGCGAGCCGCCCGAAGACGGTGCACTCGCGCGAGGACCTGCAGCTGACGGTGTTCCAGGACGCCGCCACCGACTCCATCGTCGACACCTACGTTCACTATCTTCGCCGCAAGCTCGGCCGCGGGGCCGTACGCACCGTCCGGGGCTTCGGCTACCGGCTGGGGGAGCTATGAGAGAACCGCAGGAGTTCGACGGCCGGTCGCTGGCCAGAGCCCGGTGGCTGCTGACCGCGCAGCTGGCCGGCGCGATCACCGGCGTGGTGCTGGTCGTCGGCGCGCTGATGTTCGTCGCGACGACCGGGGGCCAGCAGCGTGACGCCGAGCGCGACCTGCGGTTCTACGTGGCCCGCAGCAGCGTCGAGAGCCCGCCGCCGTGTGTGTGGATGTTCGCCCAGGACGGCGGCTCGCTCCGCCGTACGCCGAGCGCGCCGGCCGACCTCCCGGTCCGGTCGAGCCTGCGCCGGGTGGCGAACGGCGGCGGGGCGCTGGTCGAACGGCGGAGGATCCACGGGATCGACTACCTCATCCGCACCGGCCGCCGGGGCGGCACGGTCGTCCAGGCCGCCATGGACCTGCGGTACCAGCAGCAGGAACGGCAGCGGCTCTACCTCGCGCTCACCGTCGCCGAGCTCGCCGGGCTGCTCGCCGCCCTGGTGACCGGGCAGGTGCTGGCCCGGCGTGCCATCTCGCCGCTGGAGGAGGCGCTGCGCCGGCAGCGCCGCTTCGTGGCCGACGCCAGCCACGAGCTGCGCACGCCGCTGACCCGGCTGCACACGCGCGCGCAGCTGCTCGCCCGCCGCGCGCCCACGGCGGACATCGACAAGGACCTGCGCACGATCGTCTCCGACACCCGGCAGTTCGGCGAGGTGATCGAGGACCTGCTCATGTCGGCGCAGCTGGGCCACGCGACGGCGCGCCGCGAGCTCGTCGACCTCGCGGCCATCGTGGAGTCGGTGGCCGACGCGGAGTCCGCGCGGGCGCAGGCCCGGTCCATCGCGCTGGAGGTCCGCCGCGATCCCGGCGGGTACCTGGTCCTGGGCGTGCCGGCCGCGCTGCGCCGGGTCGTGGGCGCGCTGGTCGACAACGCCCTCACCCACACGCCGCCGGGCGGTCACATCGAGCTGACTCTCGACCGTACAGCGAAGCGCCGCGAGGTGGTCCTGACCGTACGGGACGACGGCGTCGGCTTCGACCAGGACCAGGAACGGCTGATCTTCGAACGCTTCAAGCACGGCAACGCCGGCGACGGACGCCGGTTCGGCCTGGGCCTGGCCCTGGTGCGGGAGGTCGTCGACAGCCACGGCGGCCGGGTGGGCGCGACCGGGGAACCGGGCCGCGGAGCGGCGTTCACGGTCCGCCTGCCCTCCGCGTCCGTGGAGGCCGCCGTCGCCCGCTGAGCCCGCGGCGCGGCCGCCCGCGGTCAGCCGGCGACCGGGAGGTCGGTCGGGACCGGGGTGGGCCGCGGGGCCTCTTTGACGTGCGCCGCGGACGGCGTGCCGCCGGCCGAGGACGACGCGGAGGAAGAAGGGGAGGTCTTCGTACCGGGCACGGTCGGCGTCGGGGCCGGCTTGCCGTCCGCGCGTCCGCAGGTGGCGGAGGCGAGGTCGATGGTCTGGACGCTGCTGCCGATCGAGATGTCCAGCTCAAGGGCGACGACCGTCAACGTGCCGTCCGGGTTCTGGACCTGCTTGTTGGGCGTCACGCGCAGACCGAAGCCCCGCGTCGGGATGACGATGTCGGTGTTGGGCGGGCCGCCGATCGGCACGTCGTGGCCCGCCACCGAGATGTCGGCGAGGTGGGCCGAGCCGACGCCGTTGTCGCACTTCGCGGCGATCGTCTGCGCGGAGAGCAGCCCGGTGGGGAGCTTCGTCTTGAGCCCGGGGTGACTCAACCGCAGGTCCAGGACGCCGGCCGACGCGTGGTGGCCCTTGGCCTCCACGGTGAACAGCGCGAGATTGAACACCGGGTTCTTCGGAAGTTCGAGCGCCTTGCGGTTCGGCTGGGTCGCGGAGGTCACCGCCGGCTGTGCCGGAATGGCCAGCGCGCCACCGGCGTAGATGCCGTAGGCCGAACTCGCCGGACCAGAGGCGGAGGCCGGGCTCGCCGCCGACAGCGGCACCACCAGTGGTACGGCCAGAGCGCCGGCGAGGGCCGCGTACTTGGTCGGACGCGTCGAGCGCATGAGTTCTCCCGGGGGGACGGAGAGATGCGGTACTTGAACGTACCAGTTGAACGGTAGGTCAATATACCAATCGGTTCGGACGCGTGGAAGGGAATCGGTCCTCTATTACGTCCCCGTTGAAATAATTCAGTCATTTTTCAGATATCGCTACCGGCAAGCCATTCCTGTGACGCCGAACAGCGTCGCTATCTACGTTATTCAACGTCGCCCTACGGCGGAATGCCGTATCCCCGCGAACAGGAGGAGAAGCTCATGCGTACGCAGCATCTCGCAATCCGTGTCGGCGCACTCGCGCTCTCCGGCGCGGCGCTGGCCGTGTACGGGCTCAGCGCGACCCCGTCGTCGCCCCTCGCCGGCACCTTCCCCGTACGGACCGCGTCACAGGAAACGCCCATCACGCCGCTCGCGACCATCAGCCGGACCCAGGTGCTCGCCAACGCCAGGACGTGGCACCCGCACACCGCCATGCGCGTGCCGTACAGCCAGTCGAGGACGCACGACGGATACCGCACCGACTGCTCGGGCTACGCCTCGATGGCCCTCGAACTGGGCAGGCCCGGCCTGAACACCGTTGGCCTGGCCGGACCGTCGGTCAGCACGCGCATCGCGATGTCGCAGTTGCAGCCGGGCGACCTGGTCATCGACGCGACCGGCACCGCCGACACCCGTCACGTCGTCATCTTCGATAAGTGGGCGAACACCGCGCACACGTCGTACTGGGAGTACGAGCAGCGCGGCGGGTACGGCACGGACTACCGCACCCGCGACTACGGCCTGTCGAGCGGCAGCCAGTTCCACGCCTACCGCCCGAGGAAACTCGCCTGATCCGGGTGGGCCGGGGAGGGGCCGCTCCTCCCCGGCCCATCGGCGTCGTACGCGGCGCGCCGCTATCCGGCCGCCGCCCGCAGGTGGCGGCTGACGTCCCCGACGAGGTCGATGTGCACACGCCGCTCGGCGAACCGCCACCGCGTGCCGTCCCACGCGAACCGGTCCTGGTAGCGCCCGACGGCGATGGGCTGGAGGGGCAGTTCGGGCAACGCCTGGTACACGGTGACGTACGACCGCGCGGCGGCGGTGTCCCCGTCGAGTTCGACGATGAGGTTGGTGGTGACGTGCTTGGTCCGAGGCGTGCCGTCGCCGTACACGATCAGCGTGCCGCGGAACATCTCCTCGATCGCGCCCGCCCCGCTGACGGGCGAGCCACTACCCGTGAAGGTGGCGTCGGCCAGGAGCGCGCCGAGCCCCGCGAAGTCACCACCGTCGACGAGCTCGGCGTACCGCGCGATGAGGTTCGCGATCTCCCGATGACTCGCGGCCGGCTCGGGCCCGACGTACGGGGGTGTGCTCATGGGCGAGATTCGTCCTTCGGGTCTGGATCTGAGACTTCCGGCCGGCGACGAGCGCTGCGCGCCGACGCGTCTTCTATCGGGGGGCGAGGAGGGCGATGGAGGCCTGGACGGCGACCTCGGTGACGTCGCGGACGTGGCCGCTGTCCTCGACCGTGATGGCGGTCAGTTCGCGCAGGCCGCCGAGGAGCATGATGGTCAGTTGCCGGGAGACCGGGGCCGGGCCGTTGGCGTGCCACTCCTCCGTGTCGCACAGAGTCTGGATCATGGTGATGAAGGCCTCCGTCATGTCGCGCTGCAGGCGGCGTGAGGTGTCGCCCAGCGACGGCACGTCGCGGATCCAGCTCAGCATGATGGCGGGTTCGGCCTCGGCGCAGTCGATCCACTCCTCGATCGCCTGGCGCACCTGGGCCTTCCACGGGGCGGCCGGGTCGACGGCGGCGAGGATCCGTTCGATCATCTCCGCGTTCGCGGCGGTGAGGAGCGCGACGAAGCAGGCGTCCTTGCTGGAGAAGTACTCATAGAACGTCCGGCGGGACGTACGGGCGCGGCGGACGATGTCGGCGATCGTGGTGTTGCGGTAGCCCTGTTCGCGGATGGAGGCGGCGAGGCCGTCGAGCAGCCGGCGGCGGAAACCGTCGTCGTCCGCGGTCGCCGTCTGGTCCTGAAGGCGCCGGACAGTCCTCATCAAGGTCACGCTATACCTCTCGCCTCACACCGGCCCTTGAAGCGGATGGTACGGCGGCGTACCGTGCGGCTGGTACCGTCGCGTACCCCCGTGGGAAGGTGCCATCGGACATGACGACCGCGACGCTTCCGCCAGGCCCGCCGAGTCCCCGCTTCCTGCAGGGCGTCTTCGCCCTGCTCGCCCCCATGCGCGGGGTGCGGCGGATGCGCGACCGGTACGGCGACGCGTTCTCCGTCAACGTGCCGGTCTTCGGCCGGGCCACGGTCATCAGCGACCCGGCGCAGGTCCGGCGGTTGTTCACCGCGGGGCCCGACGTCGTGGAGAACCTCGAACCCAACCTCGGGCGCGTGCTCGGGCCCGGCTCGTTGTTCGCGCTGACCGGCGCGGAACACCGCGAGCAGCGCAAGCTGCTGGTCCCGCCCTTCCACGGCCGCCGGCTCGCCGCGTACGAGAAGATCATCGAGGAGGAGGCCGTCCGCGAGATGGCCTCCTGGCCGCAGGAGCGGGCGTTCGCCACCTTGCCGTCGATGATGCGCGTCACGCTGAACGCCATCCTGCGCGCGGTGTTCGGCGCGGAGGGCGCCGAGTTCGACCGGCTGCGCACGCTGCTCCCGCCGGCCGTCGCCCTCGGGTCCCGGCTGGCCGTCGCGCCCATCCCCCGGACCGATCTCGGCCGGTGGAGCCCCTGGGGACGGTTCCGGATGGCGCGCCGCGAGTACGACGCGATCGTCGAGACGCTGATCGCCAAGGCGGAGGAGGACGACCTCGACCGGCGGGACGACGTCCTCGCGCTGCTGCTGCAGAGCCGCTACGAGGACGGCTCCCGGATGAGCCACGGCCAGATCGCCGACGAGCTGCTCACCCTGCTCGTCGCCGGGCACGAGACGACGGCGACCACGCTCGCCTGGGCGGTCGAACGGATCCGCCGGCACCCCGACCTGCTGCGGGAGCTCGTCGAGGAGAACGACGCGGGCGGCCGTGCGCTGCGCGAGGCGACGATCCTGGAGGTGCAGCGCACCCGGCCGGTCATCGACCTCGTCGGGCGGCAGGTGACGGCCGACGCCCTGGAGCTCGGGCCGTGGGTCCTGCCGAAGGGGTCCACGGTGCTCGTCGGCATCACGCTGGTCCACGACGACGAATCGATCTTCCCGAACCCGCGGGCCTTCGACCCGCACCGCTTCGTCGACGCCAAGCCGGACCTGCACCAGTGGATCCCGTTCGGCGGCGGCACCCGGCGCTGCGTCGGCGCGGCGTTCGCGACCATGGAGATGAACGTCACCCTGCGCACGCTGCTGCGTGACTTCACGCTGGTGCCGACGGACGAACGCGACGAGCGGTGGCACTCGCGCGGCGTCGCCAACGCTCCGGCGAAGGGCGGCCTCGCGGTCGTACGCCGCCGCCGGTCCTCCTCGTCGCCGCGGACCACGACCACGGCCGGGGTGCGGCCATGACCAACCCCGATGAGCACGTCGACGTCCTGATCATCGGCGCCGGTCTGTCCGGCGTCGGCGCGGCGTACCACCTCCAGGCGGCCTTTCCCGAGCGGACCTACACGATCCTGGAGGCGCGCGACACGATCGGCGGCACCTGGGACCTGTTCCGGTACCCCGGCGTACGGTCGGACTCGGACATGAACACCCTCGGGTACCGGTTCCGGCCGTGGACGCAGGCGAAGGCCATCGCCGACGGCCCGTCGATCCTGCGCTACATCCGGGACACCGCCACCGAGGCGGGCATCGACCGGCACATCCGGTTCGGGCACCGGGTGGTCCGCGCGGAGTGGTCCAGCGCGGACGCCCGCTGGACGGTCGAGGCGGTGCACGACGGCGAGACGGTACGCCTCTCCGCCCGCTTCCTGTACGCCTGCAGCGGCTACTACCGCTACGACGCCGGCCACACGCCGCACTTCCCCGGCGTCGAGCGCTTCCGCGGCACCGTGGTCCACCCGCAGCACTGGCCGGACGATCTCGACCACACCGGCAAGGACGTCGTCGTGATCGGCAGCGGCGCGACGGCGGTGACGCTCGTGCCGGCGATGGCCGAGCGGGCGGCGCGGGTGACGATGCTGCAACGCTCGCCGACGTACATCATCGCGCTGCCGTCCGAGGACGCGATCGCAGGCGCTCTGCGACGGCTGCTCGGCGACCGCCGCGCGTACCCGATCACGCGGTGGAAGAACGTCGTGGTGAGCTCGCTGTTCTACCGGCTCAGCCGTCGCCGGCCGCGCGTGGTCCGGTCGATCATCCGCCGGGCGACGGCGCGGCTGCTGCCGCCGGGGTACGACGTCGACACCCACTTCAAGCCGCGGTACCAGCCGTGGGACCAGCGGCTGTGCGTGGCGCCCGACGGCGACCTGTTCGCCGCCATCCGCGACGGGCGGGCGTCGGTGGTCACCGACCGGATCGAGGAGTTCACCGAGACCGGGCTGCGGCTCGCGTCCGGCACCGAGCTGGCGGCCGACATCGTCGTCACCGCCACCGGCCTGCGGCTGCAGGCGCTCGGCGGCGTGCGGCTCACGGTCGACGGCCGGGACGTCGCGCTGCCGGAGACCATGGCGTACAAGGGCATGATGCTCAGCGGCGTGCCCAACCTCGCCTTCACGATCGGGTACACCAACGCCTCGTGGACCCTCAAGGCCGACCTGGTGAGCGAGTACGTCGTGCGGCTGCTCCGCCACATGGACGCCCACGGGTACGACCGGTGCGTCCCGGCCAACGACGACCCGGCCGTGGCCGAACGCCCGCTGCTGGACTTCCAGGCCGGGTACGTGCTGCGCGCCATCGACGAGTTCCCCAAGGCCGGGTCGCGGCCCCCGTGGCGGCTCGGCATGAGCTACGCGCACGACCTGCTCAAGCTGCGGCACGGCCGCGTCGACGACGGCACGCTCCGGTTCTCGAGCCGGTCCGCGGCCCGGGAGACGGTGCCCATGACCGATACGAACACAGACGGGACGACACCGTGAGAGCACAGATCGACTCCGGACGCTGCCAGGGGCACGGCCGCTGTTACGACCTCGCCCCCGACCTGTTCGGCGACGACGACGAGGGCTACGGCACGGTCCTCGGCGACGGCGTCGTCCCGAAGGGCAAGGAGCCGGACGCGCGGCTGGCCGCGTCGAACTGTCCCGAACGCGCGATCGACCTTCTCGAAGAGGGCTGACATGACCGAGCGAAGCGAGGGAATCGAAGACACGGCCCTGTGGTCACGCCCTCCGACGAAGGAGGGCTCATGACCGAGCGGTTCGCCAAGAACTACGCGGAGTTGCGCGACGACCAGCCGCTCGGCACGCGCAACGAGATCGTCACCGGCCCGGTCGAGGACTGGGCGACCGACTTCTCCCACCTGGAGCCGGAGTGGGCGGCCGACCCGTACCCGATCCAGGACGACCTGCGGCAACGCTGCCCGATCGCGCACACCGACCGGTTCGGCGGCGGGTGGCTGCCGACGCGTTACGAGGACGTCGCGGCGATCGCGTACGACACCGAGCGCTTCTCCTCGCGGTCGGTCATCATGAGCAACTTCCGGCCGCCACGTGAGCTGGCGCCGATGGGCGGCACGCCGCCGATCTCCTCGGACCCGCCGTTCCACCAGCACGCGCGCAGGCTGCTGCTGCCGGCCTTCACCAAGACCGCGGTCGGGCGGCTGGAGCCGGCCACGAGGGCGTTCTGCCACTCCCTCATCGACGGGTTCGCCGGGCAGGACGTCGTCGACGCCGCCCGCGACTACGCCCAGCACATCCCGATGCGCGTCATCGGCGACATGCTCGGCTTCCCGCCGGAGGACGGGCCGCGGTTCCGCGAGTTCGTGGAGAACACGCTCGAAGGCGTCAACCTGCCGCCGGAGGAGCGCATCGCCCGGATGGAGCAGCTGTTCGACTACCTGCTCGAACAGATCCGCGACCACGTCGCGAACCCACGCGAGGACCTGACGACCTACCTCATCGAGGCCGAGTTCGGCGGCGAGAAGCTGCAGCCGTCCCATGTCGCGGGCACGATGGCCCTGCTGCTCATCGCCGGCATCGACACGACGTGGAGTGCGATCGGCGCGTCGCTGTGGCACCTGGCCAAGACCCCCGCCGACCGCGAGCGGCTGGTCGCCGACCCCGGCCTGCTGCCCACCGCGATGGAGGAGTTCCTCCGCGCCTACGCGCCGGTCACGATGGCGCGCCTGGTCAAGGAGGACATGCACTGGGCGGGCGTGGACATGAAGGCCGAAGACTGGGTGCTGCTGTCCTTCCCCGCGGCCAACCGCGACCCCGCGCAGTTCGACCGCGCCGACGAGGTCGTGATCGACCGGCAGGTCAACCGGCACGCGGCGTTCGGGCTGGGCATCCACCGCTGCGTCGGCTCGCACCTGGCGCGCATGGAGCTGCGGGTGGCCCTGGAGGTCTGGCTGGAGCGGATCCCGGCCTTCTCCCTCGACGACCCGTCCGCGGTGACCTGGGCCGCGGGCCAGGTCCGCGGACCGCGAACGCTCCCCCTCCGCGTCGGCTGACGCGCCGCCGGGCTCACGTGGCCACGCCAGGCGACGCCGACCCGATCAAGATCACGTACGTTCGGATCGGCCGCCGTGTGCTTCGGCGAATACCGGCAGTGCCACGTCTGGTCGGTAGGCGGTCACGATGCGGTTGACGGGCTGTCGTAGTGCTTCGACGGCGTGCTGCCGGCATGCCGGCACCGTCTGGTGATCGATGCCGGGACGAAGCAGCTCGACGATCGGTTCGGAGGGGCAGTCGTGCGTCCCGCAGGCTTTGGCGTCGCGATTGATCAGGGCTGAATGGCTGTTCGTCGCGGCGTACGCGTCCGCGGTCAGTGCGGCGAGCAGTCCGATGGAGTACGCGGCGGTGGGATCGGCCGGTGTGGAGGCATTCAACGCCACCGCGTGCGCGTCCACCAACATGAGGTCGAGCGCGTCGAGTCGTTGCGCCGGCGATACCTCCTCGATCTCGGCCAGCCGTGTGCGCAGATTCGCCAGCCAGGGCAAGCCCGGCTGCCCCTCGGCCGTCGTGAGCACGGCCCGGGCACACTCCGCGAACTGGTGTCCTCGGGTCTTCCACCACATGAGCTTGCGCTGCCGCCCGTCTGCCAGCCCGGCCAGCCCTGGCCACTTGCGCCGGGCGCCCTGCCTGGTCATCCCCGCCGCGGCACCGATCGCGGGATAGTCGGCGCCGCGTTGTGCCGCCGACAGGGCCGCAGAGGCCGCCAGCTGTTCCGCGCCGTCTCGGATCGCCAGCAGTGCGGTCAGCGCGGCCAGCCACAGTTGCCGCAGGTCGGCGTCCGGTAGGTCCGAGCCAGGCCCCGCATCCGGTCCGAGCTCCAGCGTTTCTCGCGCCGCGGTCCACGCCATTCGCTCCACGGCAGCGGTCAGCTCGGCGCGTTGCGCGTTGGACAGACGCGCTCGGACGGGGACACGAGGTCACGACCTTCAACCGTGGGTTGACCGGCAAGGACGTCGAGGGCGTCGAGGCGCTTCGCGGCGACCGCTCCACCGACGAGGGTCTTCGGCAGCTCACCGGCCGTGCCTTCGATGCGGTCATCGACCCGGGTGGGCTGGTGCCGGCCCACGTGCTGCGCACCGCGCGGGCACTGGCCGAGTCGGCCCCCTTCTACGCGTTCGTCTCCACCACGGCCGTCTATCAGGCATGGAACACCGCCGGGGCGGACGAGTCGGCGGCGACCTGGCCGGGCGTGGCGGACGAGGACGGCGACCCGGCCGACCTGGCAAGGCTCGGCGTGCGCAAACGTGGGTGTGAGCTGGCGGTCGAGCAGACCTACGGACCGAATGCCTGCCTGATCGCGCGCGCCGGCTTGATCGTGGGTCCGCACGACAACGTGGGCCAGTTGCCCTGGTGGCTCACCAGGATCGCCGAGGGCGGCCGGGTGCCCGCACCCGGCGATCCGGCCCGGAGGCTGCAGCTGATCGACGCGCGTGACGTGTCCACGTTCGTGCTGGACCAGGTCGAGGCGCATGCGGGCGGCATCCACAACGTCGTCCCGGACGAACCGAACACCACGATGGGCCGGCTCCTCGACGACTGCGTGCGGGCCACGGGTTCGAACGCCGCACCCGTGTGGATGGACGAAGTCGCGGCATGGGACGCCCGACCGGCCGCCTGATCACCTGGGAGGCGGTCAGGCGGGTTCGCCGGCCTGACCGCCCACCGAGCTCACCGACCGGCATGTCCGTTGGGCTCGATGCGGCCCGGGCCGTCCCGTGTCGCCACCATCGTTGACCGATCGAAGCGCAATTCCTACTATCCAAGTAGATTTGATCGGGAGATGAGTACATGACCAAGCCCGGCAAGCAGGTACATCTCGCCGCGCACTTCCCCGGCGTCAACAACACGACCGTCTGGTCCGACCCGCGTTCGGAGAGCCAGATCGACTTCGGCTCGTTCGTCCGGCTGGCGCAGACCGCCGAACGCGGCAAGTTCGACTTCTTCTTCCTCGCCGAGGGCCTCCGGCTGCGTGAGCTCAAGGGCCGCATCCACGATCTGGACGTCATGGGACGGCCCGAGTCGCTGACCGTGCTGTCCGCGCTGGCGGCGGTCACCGAGCGCCTCGGTCTGGCCGCGACGGTCAACTCCACCTTCAACGAGCCGTACGAGGTCGCCCGGCGGCTGGCCTCGCTCGACCATCTCAGCGGCGGCCGGGCGGCCTGGAACGTCGTGACCAGCTTCGACGCGTTCACCGGCGAGAACTTCCGGCGCGGCGGCTACCTCGACGAGGCCGACCGGTACACGCGCGCCGCCGAGTTCCTCCAGACCGCGCGCGAGCTCTGGGACTCCTGGCGGCCCGACGCCGTGACCGCCGATCCGGCCCGAGGGGAGTTCGTCCGCCCCGGCGGCATCGGCGCCTTCCGGCACGACGGACGCCACATCTCCATCTCCGGACGGTTCAACGTGCCGCGCGGTCCGCAGGGCCGGCCGGTGATCATCCAGGCCGGCGACTCGGACGAGGGACGGGAGTTCGCCGCCTCCGACGCCGACGTCATCTTCAGCCGGCACGGCAGGCTGGAGGAGGGCCGGGCCTTCTACAAGGACGTCAAGGCCCGCATGGCCAAGTACGGCCGCCGGCCCGAGGACCTGAAGATCCTGCCCGCGGTGACCTACGCCCTCGGCGACACCGAGGAGGAGGCCGCCGAGCACGCTGCCGAGATCCGCCGGGCGCAGGTGAGCCCGCAGACGGCGCTCGCCTTCCTCGAAGGCGTCTGGGGCCGCGACTTCTCCGACGTCGACCCGGACGGGCCGCTGCCCGACCTCGAACCGGACCTCGGCGAGGGCGTGTCCAAGGGCCGCGCGCAGTTCCGCGGCGACCGGAGCGCCACCGTGGAGAAGTGGCGGGCGCTGGCACGCGAGAAGAACCTCACGGTCCGCGAACTGGTCATCGAGGTGACTGGCCGGCAGACGTTCGTCGGCACCCCCCGTACGGTCGCGGACCGGATCGAGGAGTTCGTGCGGACCGACGCGGCGGACGGCTTCATCTTCGTGCCGCACCTGACCCCCGGCGGCCTGGACGACCTGGTCGACAAGGTCGTGCCGCTGCTCCAGGAGAAGGGCGTCTTCCGCGCCGACTACACCGGCCCGACACTCCGCGACCACCTCGGCCTCACGAAGGAGCAGGCGGCATGACACGTGTCCACCTCGCCGCCGCGCTGGACGGCGCCGGCTGGCACCCGGCGGCGTGGCGCTCGCCGGACGCACGGCCGGACGAGCTGTTCACCGCCGGCTACTGGGCCGGCCTGGTGACCGAGGCCGAGAACGGCCTGCTGGACTTCGTCACCTTCGAGGACTCTCTCGGCCCGCAGTCGTCGCGGTTCGAGGGCCCCGACGACCGCGTCGACCAGGTCCGCGGGCGGCTCGACGCCGTGCTGGTCGCCGCCCGCGTCGCGCCGCTCACCTCCCGGATCGGGCTGGTGCCGACGACGAGCACCACGCACACCGAGCCCTTTCACGTCGCGATCGGCATCGCCTCGCTCGACCACGTGAGCCGCGGCCGGGCGGGCTGGCGACCGCAGATCTCCCCCCGCGCCGCGGACGCCCGGCACTTCGGCCGCCGGGAGTTCCCCGAGTTCACCCTCGACCAGCGCGCCGACCCGCGGATCGCCGAGCACGTACGCCGGCTGTTCGACGAGGCCGCCGACGTGGTCGAGGTCGCGCGGCGGCTGTGGGACAGCTGGGAGGACGACGCCGAGATCCGCGACGTGGCCACCGGACGGTTCGTCGACCGCGACAAGCTGCACTACATCGACTTCGAGGGTCCGTTCTTCAGCGTCAAGGGACCGTCGATCACGCCCCGGTCGCCGCAGGGCCGGCCGCTGATCACCGCGCTCGCCCACGACGTCCTGCCGTACGAGTTCGCGGCACGCGGCGCGGACGTCGTGTACGTCACTCCGCGCTCCGCGGCCGAGGCCGCCGAGATCATCGTGCGGGTACGCGAGGCGGAGACGACGGTCGGGCGGCTCGGCGACCCGCTGAAGGTCTTCGCCGACGTGCTGGTCTTCCTCGACGACGACGCTCCGGCGGCCCGCGACCGCAAGGCGCGGCTGGACGCGCTGGACGGCGCGCCGCTCGCCTCGGACGCCCTGGTCTTCACCGGCTCCCCCGGAGAGCTGGCCGATCTGCTGCTGGAGTGGCGCGACGCCGGCGTCGAGGGCTTCCGGCTCCGCCCGGCCGTACTCCCGTACGACCTGGCCGGGATCACGCGCGGGCTCGCGCCGGAGCTGCGACGCCGCGGCGCGTTCCACGACGCGTACGGCGCGGACACGTTGCGGGGCCTACTCGGCCTCGACCGCCCCGCCGGCCGCTACGCGGTCAGCTGAGGTTCGACGCGGCGCGGCGCCGCCGGTACTCGGCCGCGCGGGCCTCGTAGGTGCGGTGCTCCTCGGCCGCGTCCGGCGGCAGGTGCGGCGCGTCCGGGGTGTGGTCGGCGAAGAACTCCCTGGTCGCGTTGTTCGACGCGACGGCGAGCGGTCCGGAGCGGGCGAACATCTCCGTCTCGTAGCGGGTGATCGCCTCCTCGGTGTCGCCCGCGGCGACGATGGCGCGGGCCAGCTCGGCGCCATCGAGCATCGCGAGGTTCGCCCCGTACCCGCCGAACGGTCCCATGAGGTGGGCCGCGTCGCCGATCAGCGTGACGCCGGGCACGCGGTCCCAGGTCAGGGGGGCGGGCAGGCCGGCGAAGGAGCGGGGCACGTAGGAGCCGTCGATCTCGGTGATCGCCCGCCGGAGATCGGCCGACCAGTGACCGAACTCCCGCAGCAGGTACGCGGACACGGACGCGCGATCGCGGACATCGACCCCCTGCCGCGCGGGCCAGTCGAGCCGAGCGCGGAACGCCAGGTAGCCGCGGATGACGGCGTCGCCGTTGCGCTGCAGGATCAGCCCCCGGCCGTTGCCGTCATTGACGAACAGATGCCCGTCGCCGACGAGCGCGGCGATCTCGGGATGCGCGCGATCGACGTCGTCGTACCGCGCGTCGAGGAAGCAGACGCCCAGGTGCTCGGGTGCGGCGTCGGTCAGCAGCGGCCGGACCCTCGACCATGCGCCGTCGGCGCCGATCACGAGGTCGGCTTCGACGCTCGAGCCGTCGGCGAACTCCAGCCGCCACACGCCGTCGCCGCCGGGCGTGATCGCGGTCAGCTCGCGTCCCCAGTGGACCGTCCCGGGCAGCAGGTGTTCGTGGAGCATGACGCGAAGGCGGCCACGGTCGATCTCGGGCGCCGCCTGGTCGGACTCATCGGGAACGAATCCGGCGAGGACGCGGCCCTGCTCGTCCATCCGGGTCTTGGCCTGCCTGCTGATGCTCGCGAGCCCCAGGAACGCGTCGAGGAGGTCGGCGTCCTCCAGGGCGATCTGGCCGGTGTCGGCGTGCAGGTCGAGTGTGCCTCCGGGATCGCGGGCGTCGACGGCGGAGTCGGCGTCGAAGACGATGGGCCGGATGCCGTGGCGCTGCAGCACCCGTGCGCAGGTGAGGCCGGCGGGTCCGGCGCCGACGATGGCGATGCGAGGTGAGGGCGTCATCTCGGGCTCCTTTCGTGTCGAAGCGGGCCCGGGTGGCCCGGACCCCGAGAAAAGCACACTTGAGCAATAAGTGCAACGGATACACTTTTTGAGCGGGTAACCCTATCTACGGGCATGGCGGGGCCGTGTGATGAGGAAGGACTTGTCGGCGCGAGCCGGCTACGCCGTCGTGTCGGCGGCCGGGCCGCCCACCGCGTGCCAGCCGTGCTCGAGCAGGTCGAACGCGCGCTCGACCATCAGCTCGGGGTCGGAGCCGTCGAACACGAGGTCGATGACCTCGATCGAGAAGTGGGCGAGCGCGCGGCAGGCCGGATCGTCGTGGGGAGCGCCCACGTCGTCGGCGATCTCCGCGGCGAGAGCGAGCTCGTACCGCATCCACATCTTGCGCGAGTACTCGCGAAGCGCCGGGGTCTGCTCGATGAGCCGCTTGAACTGGGCGAAGCGCGGATCGTCACCGTGGTGGGGCAGCCGATGCCCGATCACGTAGTCCCGCAGCGCGGCCGGGATCGACCGCCCGGCGCCGCGATCCCGTACGGCCGACAGGAGGGCGTCCTTGACGTCGCCCTCCTGGTCGAAGACCAGCGCCTCCTTGCTCGGGAAGTGCTTGAACAGCGTCGTGACCGACAGGTCGGCCGCCTCGGCGATCTCCCGGATGCCCACCGCGTCGTAGCCGCGCTCCAGGAACAGGCGCAGTGCGGCGTCGGCCAGAGCCTTGTGGGTGGCGGCCTTCTTCCGCTCGCGCCGGCCGAGTCGAGGCTGCTCGATGGCACTCTCCGGCATGCGGTCACTCTACCGAGAACGGCCGCGGGCCGTTCCCCCGTGACCGGGCGACGCGGGTCGACTACCCTTTATGACAGGCGTCATGGAAGGCGGGAGTCCATGTCGGGTGAGGAGAGGCCGCCGCGGGAGCGGATGGTCTACAGCGCGGCACAGCTGGTGCGGTCGCGCGGGGTGGCGGCGACCGGCGTACGCGACGTGGTGGCGTACGCGAACGCGCCGCGCGGGTCGTTCCAGCACTACTTCCCCGGTGGCAAGGACCAGCTCGTCGGGGAGGCGCTGGCCTGGTCCGCCGACTTCGCGGCCCGGCGGGTCGCCTCGTACGGGCGGCAGGCCGGCGAGCCGTCGCCGTCCGGGCTGTTCGCGCACATGGCCCGGCAGTGGCGGGAGGAGCTCACCGCGCGCCGCTACGAGCGCGGATGCCCGATCATGGCGACCGCCTCGGAGCTGGCCGGCGGCGACTCGCCCGTCAACGAGCCGCTGCGCACGGCCGCCGCCCGCTGGGAGCGGGCCGTGGTGGAGGAGCTGGTGCGCATGGGCGTGCCGGCCGAGCGGGCCGGGGGCCTGGCCACCGTGATGATCAGCGCGCTGGAGGGGGCGATCATGCTGGCGCGAGTGTGCCGCGACGTCGGCCGGCTCGACACCGTCGTCAGCGAGCTCGCGCCGGTGCTGGACTCCTACGCCGGCTGAGCGGCGGCGCGGGGACGGCCACGTCGACCGTCAGGTCGCAGCCCGCCGCGCTGCTGGCCACGACGTCCGCGCGGGCGCACACGTACGCGATCAGGGACGGCTGCGACCGGCAGAGTTCGAGGCGCATCCGCTCCACCCCGGCGGCGTGTGCCGCGGCGAACAGGCGGGCGAACAGCAGCCCGCCGACGCCCCGGCGCTGCCAGGCGTCCTCGACCAGGACACCCACCTCATGGACGCGCGGGTCGTCGGGAACGGGCCCCGCGCTGGCGAGCGCGACGAGGCCGCTGGCGCCCGCGGGTTCGGCGACGAACGCCCGGTGCCGTCCGTCGAGACAGCTGCGCAGGTAGGCCGCTGGGATCTCGGTGACCGGGCCGTGGAATCGGCGGTAGCGGGTCTCCCCCGAGCAGCGCCCGAACATGGCCGCGAGCGCCGCGGCGTCCTCCGGGCGGACGGCCCGGATCACGTCCGCGCCCCCTCGCCTCGCCCGGCGGGCACGGCCTCGGCGTGCCGGTCCGTACGCTCCTCGATCGCCCGGACCACCGCCACCATGTCCGCCCGGCCGTGGCCCAGCGCGACCGTCTCGTCGTACAGGGCATGGCAGACGTCCAGCAGCGGGGAGGCCACGCCGGACTCGCGCGCGGCGCCGGCGACCAGGCGGTTGTTCATCAGGACGTCGGCGGCCGCCGCCTGGGCGGCGAAGTCCTGGTCGAGGAGCTTGCGCGTCTTCACCCGCGACACCGCGCTCGCCATCGGCCCCTTGTCGAGGACCTCCGCGAACCGTCGCAGGTCCAGGCCGTGCCGCTCGGCGAAGTGGGCCGCCTCGGCCAGGCCGGTGACCATCGTGATCAGGTACAGGTTGACGGCGAGCTTCATGTACAGCGCTCCCGGGACGGCTCCGCAGACGGTCGTCTCATGGCACATGGGCGCCAGCAGCGGGCGCACCGCCCGTACCGCGGCGTCGTCACCGGCCAGCATGGCCACGAGCCGCCCCTCCTCGGCGGGCGTGCGCGACCCGGAGACCGGGGCCTCGACGTAGGCGCCGCCGGCGGCGCGGACGTCGGCCTCCAGGCCGCGCGAGTATGCGGGCGAGGTGGTGCCCATATGTACGATCGTGCGCCCGGCGACGCGAGCGCCGAAGTCCGGGGTGGCCCGGGCCAGCACCTGGTCGATGGCCTCCTCGCCCGCGAGCATGAGGATGACGGTGCGGGTGCGGGCGAACAGCTCGGCGGGGCCCGCGGCGACCCGCGCGCCGGCGGCGCGCAGTTCCTCGCACCTGGCGGCCGTGCGGTTCCAGACGACGAGCGGCGTGCCCGCGCGGGCCAGGTTGAGCGCCATGGGCCGCCCCATGAGTCCCAGCCCGGCGAAACCGATGTCCATGCGCCCTCCCTGGTTATGACGGTCGTCATGATAATCATGACAGCTGTCATAGTCCACGAGCCTCGACGGGATTCCGCGCCGTGGTGGACCTGGCGACACCCCACGACCGGCGGTCCAGCCGCACCCGAGGACGCCTCCTGGGCCCAGGGCGCGAACCGCGCCGCCGCAGGAAACTTGGTCTCACCGGAACGAACCAGAGGGAGACCGACCATGAACGTCGAACTGCGCGACCGCACCGCACTGGCCCAGCGCCTGCTCCACCCCGACCAGGTCACGCTGGCGGAGACCGAACGCGACCACGCCCGCCACCGCGTCGAGGACGCCGTGTACGCCGGCGAGCTGGGCAAGGAGCACGCCGCGACCGCCCTGACCCGCGTCGCGAACGCCCGCACCCGCGGCGACCTGCGCCGGGCGATGGGCGTCGTGCCGGGAGGAGCCGCACCGTCCGGCCTGGTCAACGCCCTGCGCGGAGCGAGCGCCGTGTGGCTGGGCGGGACGGCGGTGCAGATCGTCGTCTGGGCGCTGATCACCGTGATCGGCCTTCACCTGACCGAGCCCTGGTGGCTGTGGACGCTGATCCCCGGCCTGTTCGTCGTCGGCCCGCTGTGGTGGCTCAACGAGACGCACTACCGCGCGGCCCCGGCGACGACCGGCGCCATCGACTCCGCCCGCGGATGACCCGCCGGACGAACGGCCCACCGGCCCCGCGGCGCCGGTGGGCCGACCGTTTCCTGGGCCGGGTCACGAATAGCGCACGCGGTACCACAGGTTCGTCACGTGCGGTGCCTCGGTGACGCGCAGCTGTTCGAGGTCGACCGAGCCCCTGTCCTTCCGGTCGAACATGCGAACGCCGTCGCCGAGCAGCACCGGAGCGACGATCATGAGGATCTCGTCCAGCACGCCGGCCTCCAGGCACTGCCGGGCGACCTCGGCGCCGAGGACGTTGACGTACTTGTAGCCCGCCGCGTCCTTGGCGGCCTTGACGGCGGTGTCCAGATCACCGACGAACGTGACGTCCGGGATCACCGTGTCGGGCGCATGGTGGGTGAGGACGAACTGCGGGCCCTCCCACCCGCCGCCGAACGCCTTTCCCTCCTTCTCGGTCCCCCGGTGCGGGTCGTCGCCGCCGAAGGTATGGCGGCCGACGAGGAGGGCGCCGATCCGGCCGATCAGCTCGCCGACCTCCGGGTTCGGGCCGAGATGGGCGGTGAGCCAGGACATGTCACCGCCGGGACCGGCGATGAAGCCGTCGAGGGACATGGTGGCCGAGTACAGCAGTCGTGCCATGAGGTACCTCCGTGGAAGCGGACCGGTACCTGTTGAGACGGTGAACCGCGGAGAAACTCATCGACCCGCGGGTGGCAGCTCCAGCGGCAGGCCGAACGCCGGGAACAGGCCGGGATCGTGGAACGCGGTCGCCTCCACGATCAGGTCTCCCTCGATCCGCAGGACGC
Source organism: Actinoallomurus sp. CA-142502 (assembly GCF_050936355.1). NCBI lineage: Bacteria > Bacillati > Actinomycetota > Actinomycetes > Streptosporangiales > Thermomonosporaceae > Actinoallomurus > Actinoallomurus sp. CA-142502. Next base: position 1,579,392 of record NZ_JBNJMY010000001.1, on the reverse strand, counting down.
CGATCGCGGCGGCGCGGTACACCGGCGACGAGGGCTCGCGGATGTAGGCCGCGGCCGCCGGCTGCCGGTTGGCCGAGGTCGGCAGCATCGCGAACCGTCCCACGTACGCCGGGGAGGCCGGGTCCCAGCCCTCGGCCAGCGCGGTCAGCACGGCGTCGCGGCCCTGGAACCACATCGGATACGGCGGCATCGTCGTCCGTACGTCCTCGGCCAGCAGGCCGGCCATCGCGGTCAGGTCGGCGTGCTCGACCGCGTCCATGTACCGCCGCAGCACCGCGCGTTCGCGCGGTGTGGGCTCGGCCGGCGCCCGCCAGTCGAGGCGGCGTTCGGGCAGGTGCTCGCGCATCGTCGCGCGGGCGCGCTGGAGCGCGCTGTTCACCGAGGCCACGCTGCCGCCCAGGTGCTCGGCGGTCTGCCTGGCCGGCCAGCCGAGGACGTCGCGCAGGATCAGCACGGCCCGCTGCCGCGGCGGCAGGTGCTGGATCGTGGCCAGGAAGGTCAGCTCGATCGTCTCGCGGGCCACCGCCACCGCCTCCGGCTGCGCCTCGGCCGGCGCCAGGCGGTCGGGGAACGGCTGCAACCAGGAGACGTCCGTACGCGGCGGGCGGCCGGCCGTCGGGTCGGAGGGCTCCTCGACGTGGTGCGGCAGCACCCGCCGGGCCCGGCCGTCGAGCGCGTCGAGGCAGGCGTTCGTCGCGATGCGGTACAGCCAGGCGCGGAACGTCGAGCGGCCCGCGAAGCCGCCGAGGTTCTTCCACGCGCGCAGGAACGTCTCCTGCACCAGGTCCTCGGACTCCTCCAGCGAACCCGTCATCCGGTAGCAGTGCACCCGCAGCTCACGCTGGTGGCGCTGGACGAGCACCGCGAACGCCGACTCGTCGCCCGCGCGGGCGGCGGCCATGACCGCGTCGTCGTCTGCCGTGCTCATCGGTCCCTCCCCGGCCTCGTCTCCGAGTCGACGGCGCGACCGTATCGTCACCGAGATCCTGACAGTAGTCGTCAGTGTCGGCGTCCACGCTGAGATCCGCTCTCCCCATCTCCTGTGAGGACTTCTTGGACGCGTCATCCCGCCGGGCCGAACGCCTGCTCACTCCCGCCGTCTTCATCACCTCGCTGGGCAACAACATCCAGGTCATCGCGGCGTCCCTGCTCCTCGTCCGGGCGGAGGGATCCATGCTGGCGGTGGGCTGGCTGTTCATCGCCATGGCCGTCCCGCAGGCACTGCTGTCGCCCTTCTTCGGCCGGCTCGCCGACCGGGTCGACCGCCGCCTGCTCTGGCTCGGGTGCGATCTGGCCGGCGCGGCCGCCGCCCTGGCCCTGCCGGTGGGCGTCGCGCTCGGCGGGCCACGTGACCTGGTCGTGTACGGGGCGGGCCTCGCCCTCGCGGTGGCCAACGCCCTCTTCGTCCCGGCCGGCGCGGCGCTGATCAAGGAGCGCGTGCCGGCGGGCGAGCTGCGGCGCTTCAACGCGAACTACGAGATCGCCATGCAGGCCGGCATGCTGCTGTCCGGCTCGATCGGCGGGTTCGCCGTGCAGTGGTTCGGGGCGATGCCGCTGTTCGTGTTCAACGCGGCGACCTTCGCGGCGTCCGCGATCTGCGTCTTCGCCCTCGGCCGGGGCCCGGCGCGCCCCGCTCCGGCACGGCCGTCGGCCGCGCCGTACCGGACCTCCCTGCCCGGCGGCACGGGCCGGCTGATCCTGCTGTACGCGCAGACCGGCATCGTCATCACGGTCTTCAACGCCCTGCTGCCGATCCTCGTCGTCGTCGAACTGCGTCGCGGCAGCGGCTTCCTCGGCGTGGTCGACGCCCTCGGCGGCACGGGTTTCCTGTTCGCCGCCGCGGCGTACCGCGTGATCGGCAGACGCGTCGCCGATCTGCCGATCGCGATCGCCGGGCTCCTGCTCACCGGCGTCGGGCTGGTGCTCCAGCCCCTATACGGCGTCGCCAGCCTGGTGTCGTGCGTGCTGGTGGGCGCGTCGCTGCTGGGCCAGGCGCGCATCGCCTCACGTGCGCTGCTACTGACGTCGGTCGCGGAGAGCCAGGCCGGCCGGCTGTTCGGCCTGGCCAACGGGTGCGGCCTCGCGGGGACCATCGTCGTCATGCTGGGAGTGTCGGAGGTCACCGATCACTCCGACAGCCGGTACGGGTTCGCGACGCTCGCGGTGATCACCACGGCGGCCACACTGCTGGTCCTGGCCGCGAGCCTGCTCACGGTGGGGCGGGCCCGGCGGCCCGAGCCGCCGGCACCGCTCGTACCGGCCGAACAGGGTTAACTCCGGCGGCGGCGGTGGCTCGTGTCGCACAGCGGGAAGCGCCGGCTGCGGTGACAGGCGCAGATCGCGACCATGAAACGGTCGGAGACGACCGTCGTACCGTCGGCGAGCAGGATCTCGACCGGCCCCTCGACCAGGACGGGGCCGGCCGGTACGACGACGACGCGCCTGCGGTCTCCGCGCGGCGGGACGCCGGGGTCCGGCTCACGATCGCTGTTCGGCACGGATCACCACCAGTTCCTCATAGCGCTGTTCGGGGTAGATCAGCCCGCGTTCCTCCAGGTCGTGGGCGCGTGCCGTCATCACCGGCCCGAACTGCTGGCGGCGGCGCGCGCCGACGGTCACGTGCAGGCCGGCCGTACGCAGGAGGTCGACGGTGTTCTCGATCCCGCACAGCGCCGACTGGACCATCAGCAGCGTGCCGCCCGGGGCCAGCAGCGAGGGGGCCACCGCGCAGAGCCGGTCCAGGACCGCGCGCCCGCGGGCGCCCCCGTCCCACGCGCGCCTCGGCCCACGCGGATGTGCGGTGTCGCTGGAGCAGACGTACGGCGGATTGGCGACGATCAGGTCGAACGCCTCATCGCGAACGGCGTCCACCAGATCGCTCCGGACCACGCGTACGGGCAGCCGCCGGAGCCACACGTTGACCCGCGCGGCGAACACGGCGTGGGCACAGACGTCCACCGCGACGACCTGGGCGGCGCCGCCACGCGCGGCGGCGAGCGCGAGGGCTCCGGTCCCGGTGCCGACGTCCAGCACCCTCACCCCGACCCGCACGGTGCGCAGGGCCTCGGCCAGCAACCAGGTGTCACCCTGCGGCCGGTAGACGCCTGGTGGCCTGAAAAGCCACACGAACAGCTCATACCGCATTTGTGCTGCAAAAATACGCAGGCGGCGGGTCAAGAAACCCTGGGCATCTCTTGGTTCCGGGGTGGGTCAGGTGAGCACGGGGGCCCGGAGCGACGACTCGCCCGCGCGCCAGGCGCCGAGCAGCCGGCCGCCCAGCCGCTCCTCCAGCATCGCGGTCGCCTGCGCGCCGAGCACGACGTCGGCGGCCAGGTACGGCTCGCCCGCGAGGAGATCGCCGACGACGTCGCGGCGGAGGACCTGCTCGTGCACGGCGTCGGCCTCGATGTGCTCGGTGAAGAAGACCTCGGCCCCCGGCCGGGCGCCCAGGCGTTCGAGGGCCTCGGCGAGCCGCTGGGCGCCGGGCGGGGTGCTGATCTCGGCGGCCGCGAAGTGCCCGACCAGCGCTCCTCGCAGCGCCCGGTGCAGGCCGAACATCGACATCATGTTCACGGTCGCCAGCGTCACGGCGGGAACCGCGTCGAGGTAGCGCCCGTACGCGGGATCGAGCCCGGTCTCCCGCATCAGCTCCGCGAACAGCCGCGCGTGCATCCGCTCCCCCCGTCCCCCGCCGAACTCGTCGTACTCGACGGCGACGAGCGAGGCCTTGGCCTGCCCGCGCAGCCGCGGGATCACCCAGGCGTGCGGGTCGGCCTCCTTCAGGTGGTAGATCGAGCGGTGCACGAGGTACTCGCGCAGCTGCCACCATTCACCGTGGTCCCGCAGGTGGGCGCTCACCCCGGTGTCCTCGGTCGCCTCGGCGGTCACCCGGCGCAGCGCGGCGCCCACGTCGTCGCCGCCGGGCAGCTCCGTACGGATGGCGTCGAGGAAGACGCGTTCCATGCGGGCACGGAGCCGCAGCAGTCCCGGCTCCCACTCCCATTCCGGATCGACCCGGTCGAAACCGCGGTAGTGCAGCTCGTAACAGGTGTAGAGCGCGAGCTGGAGATCCTCGCCGAAGGGATCCGCGTCCATCCTGACGATGGACGCCGGCGCACCGTCCCGCAGCGCGGAGACGACCGCCGCCGACAACGGCCCCCGCGCCTCCGGCAACGGCGGTGCGACGATGACGTTCGACGTCACGAGGTTCCCTCCTTCCCTCGGCCCCGGCTTGTCCACAACCGCGGGGACGCCTTCCTTCGGGAGGTCTCGGCCCTTGACAATGGAAGTGGGCTGGAGCCCCCAGGGCGGGCGGGGCGTCTCACCGGGCCGGGGGCGGGGCATCGCACCAAGCCGAGGGCAGGGCATCGCACCAAGCCGAGGGCAGGGCATCGCACCAAGCCGAGGGCAGGGCATCGCACCAAGCCGAGGGCAGGGCGTCCCACCAAGCCGAGGGCAGGGCATCGCACCAGGCCGAGGGCAGGGCGTCTCGCGGCGATGCGGGCGGGGGTCTCGCCTCGGTGGGCCGGCATCAGCGGCGGCCCGTCTGCTGGATGAGCATGTCGACGACGCTTCGCAGGCCGTGGACGGCGGCGATGCGCTGGCGGGCCGCGCCGGTGCCGCTGTGGCCGATCTTGCGGATCAGCGCGCGGACGGTCCCCAGGTCCCCGGTCTCCTCCAGTGCGGGGCGTATCCGGCGCAGGAGTTCATCCAGCAGGTCCCGGGCGGCCGTCCGGCGTTCTTCGAGCAGATGGATGCCCTGCCCCGTCAGGCCGTACCGGGCCGCCGACCACAGCGCGACCGTGCACAGCTGCTCCCCCACCGGCGCCGCCTCCCTGCCTCCGGCGAGTTCGCCGAGCGCGGTCACCACGAGGGCCCGTACGACGGCCGCCTGGAGCACCGCCTCGTCGACCGTGGCCGCCGCGTCGCTCGCCCGTACCTCGATCGTGGGCAGCCGAGGTGACGGCCTGGCCAGCCAGAACGTCGTCGTCCGGTCCGCCAGGACGCCGAGTTCGACCATACGGTCGAGGAACTCGTCGTACGCGGCGGCGGAGGCGAACCACGGCGGGACGCCCCCGCCCGGAAAGCGCGCCTGCACCTGGATCCGCCAGCTCCCGTAACCCGAGTCGCGGCCGTGGTCGAACGGCGAGTTGACCGACAGCGCGACCAGCGTCGGCAGCCAGGGCCGCAGGTGGTTGAGCACGCCGACGGCCAGTTCGCGGTCCGGGACGCCGATGTGCACGTGGCAGCCGCAGGTCTCGTGGCCGACGACCGTGCCCGCCAGGATGTCGGCGATCCGCGCGTAGTGCTCGCCGGGCATGAACGGGGCCGTACGTCCGGGCAGGACCGGGTTGCCCGTCGACACCAGCCGCACCCCCTCGGCCCGTGCCGCGGCTGCCAGGCAGGTACGCGCGTCCGCGAGCTGCCGGCGGAGTGTCTCCAGGTCACGGCACACGCCGGTCGCGGCCTCGACCTGGGTGGCGACGAGTTCCGCCTGGAACATCACCTCCGGCAGAGACGCCTTCGCCGCCCGGGCGAGCACCGCCGGCGCGTGCGGCGAGGTACGGCGGGTGACGGCGTCGACCAGGAGGAACTCCTCCTCGACCCCCATCGTCCGACCGTTCCTGTCCACCAGGCCGCGCCTTCCCCGCACCACCCGGTGTCGCCCCAGGCGGCGACACCGGGTGCGCTCGTGAAACGTGAATCGCGTGCCGCGCCGGGTCGAAAGCCCTCTTCCTGGGGAAATGCCCAGCAGCGGCCACCGTCATACCGGCACGGCCGGCGAGGTCAGCTGACCGGCATCCTCTCGCGGGCGCGGCTCTTCATCCTCTCCACCCGCTCCGCCGGCATGGTCTCGCCCATCTCCTCTTCCATCCGCATGGCGTTGCCGAGCGCGAAGAAGGTCGGGGCCCACTGTCCGACGAAGATGCCCCACCGGTCCGCGCGGGCGATGCCACGCGACTCGATGTTGCGGGACATCATCCAGGACGCCACCGACATGCCGATGGACGCGAACCCTGCGGTGTAGAGCATCGAGGACGAGATACCCGCCTTGCGGAGCATGCTGATCATGACGATTCCCCCCTGAACTGTGCGTTTGCCTGCCGTAGCCGTACCCATCCAGCCAGTCCGCCACCCCACGCCCGGCGGCGGCCGCCGAAGGAGCCGAACGGGTCAGCCCGCCAGGGCCTGGCTGATCAGAAAACCGTTGAGCGCCGTGATCAGGGCGGTGACGACCGCGCCGGCGATGACGGTGGACTGGCGGTTGACCAGGTCCCCCATCAGCGTCCGCCGGCTCGTCAGGGCGATCAGCGGGATGAGCGCGAACGGGATGCCGAAGGACAGCGCCACCTGGCTGAGGATCAGCGCCCGGGTGGGGTCCACGCCGGCGGCCAGGAGCGCGACGGCCGGGGCCATGGTGAGCAGCCGGCGGACGAGGACCGGGATCCTCCGGCGCAGGAAGCCGTCCATGATGATCTGGCCCGCGTACGTTCCCACGCTGGACGAGGCCAACCCCGAGGCGAGCAGGGCGACGGCGAAGGCCACCGCGGCGCCGGGTCCCAGGACGTCGCCGAGGCCCGCGTGGATGGCCTGGAGACCGCCGGGGTCGTGGCCGTGGAAGGCGGTGGCGCCCACGGTCAGCATCATGATGTTGACCAGCCCGGCGACGCCGAGGGCGACGAGGATGTCCACGCGGCTCGACCGCAGCGCCGCACGGCCGGACTGGCGGCGTGTCAGCGCCGAGTGCAGGTAGATGACGTGCGGCATGACCGTGGCGCCGACGATGCCCGTCGCGAGCAGGAGGCTGTCCGGGCCGGCGAGGCGCGGGACGAACCCGCCGGCGGCTCCGGCGAACGACCCCGCCCGTAGGGCCTGATACAGGAAGCCGGCCAGGACGATCGCGAGCATGCCGCCGATCACCACCTCGAACCGGTGGCGGCCCCGCGGTGCCAGCGCGAGCAGCCCGCACGAGACGACCGCGGTGATCGCCGCCGCGGGCAGCAGGGCGACGCCGAACAGCAGGTTCAGGGCGATCGCGCCGCCGACGAACTCGGCCAGGTCGGTGGCGACGGCCACCAGCTCCGCCTGCGCCCACAGCATCCAGGTCAGCGGGCGCGGCAGGTGGTCGCGGCACAGCTCGGGCAGGGTCTGCCCGGTCGCGATGCCGAGCTTGGCGGACAGCGCCTGGACGAACATCGCCAGGACGTTCGCGACGGCGACGACCCACAGGAGCAGGTATCCGTAGCGGGCGCCGCCGGACATGTTGGTCGCGAAGTTGCCCGGGTCCACGTACGCCACCGAGATGACGAACGCCGGCCCGCACATGCCGGCGATGCGGCGGGCTCTGGGGGCGGCCGTCGGGCGGGATGCGACCGGAGGGAAGGTCTCCTGATACTGAGCCGGATCGAGCACGACAGTCACCTGTTCTCCTCGTGGCCGCGGAACCTCGGCCGGGCGTGCCGGACGGGGGATCCCGCGCCGGAGGCCCCGCACGGCTCGCGGTGGGGCTCCGACGCCTGCTCCGGCCTCAGGTGAACTTGTCCTTGAGCTTGCCCAAGGGTCCGGTCTCGGTGCCGAGGACGGGACCCTTGGGTTCACCCATGCTGCCGTCGTAGGTGGCGTAGAGCTTGGGGTCGGGCGGGGGCGCGGCGGCCAGGTCGCCGAGGGGTTCGGGGTCCATGAGGTAGGTGAACTCGTGTTCGCCGTCGGGCTGAAGCCCCGATGCCCAGCCGCCGTCGGTGGCGGCGGCGCCGTCGGACAGGTGCCAGATGGTCTGGGCGTGTTCGGCGTGTTCTTCGTCGAGGAGGGCGTTGGGCGCGACGGTGGTGGGTTCGAGGCCGTCGGCCTGGAGTTCTTCGATGGCTTTGAGCCAGAGGTTCTGGTGGAGGGTGTCGCGGGCGAGGTTGAACTTGAGCATGTTCTTCACGCCCGGGTCGTCCGTCATGTTGTAGAGGCGTGCGGTCTGGAGGCGGCCTTGGGCTTCGGCGGCGACGTTGGCGCGGAAGTCGGCGAGCAGGTTGCCGCTGGCGACGATGAACTTGCCGTTCCAGGGGTAGCCGTTGCTGTCGGCGGGCAGCGCTCCGCCGCCGGCCACGATGGCCTGCTGGGGGTCCATGCCGCCGATCACCGCACCGACGACCGGGTCGGCCAGCGCCGCCTTGGTGGTCGCGGTGGCCGGGGCGCCTTCGAGGAGGCGGGCGACCATGACCGCGAGCATCTCCACGTGACCGATCTCCTCGGTCGCCACATCCATGATCAGGTCCTTGTACTTGCCGGGCATCCGGCAGTTCCAGCCCTGGAACAGGTACTGCATCGTCACGGTCATCTCGCCGTACGCCCCGCCGATCAGCTCCTGGAGCTTGTGCGCGAACACGGGGTCGGGCTTCTCGGGCTTGGCGTCGAACTGCAGGTGGTCGGTGTGCCGGAACACGCTCACTCCTCACGATCGGTGTCAGACGTGAGGGACGCTATGCGGCACCCGTCTCCCACCCGTCACCACGGCGTCGCCGCCCGCGTCACCGCTCCCGCCGTGTCCCGCTCCGGGCCGGGCCGCAGGCGCGGATGACCAGCCGTACGAGGCGGTGACGGGGCCGTGACGAGCGGGTCGGCGAACTCTGTCAGCGCGGCGTTACCGGCATGCAGACGGGTATTTGCCTCAAAGCGGGTAGGCGACGTCTCAAGTGCGTATTTCGACACCCGCCGCCCCGGAGGACGCGATGGCCGCCATGCCGCAGGCAGAGCACGTCACCGCCGGATACACGGTGCGCCTGCTCGGCGGGTTCGAGCTTCGCCGGGGAGACCGGACCATCGCCGCGAGCCCGTCCGCGCAACGGCTGCTCGCGTACGTCGCCACCCGGCGCGCCATGGTCAACCGGGCGGCCGCCGCACGGGTCCTGTGGCCCGACTATCCCGACCCACGCCCCGCGGCGAACCTGCGGTCGGCCCTCTGGCGGCTACGGCGGGAGCACGGGGGCGGCCCGATGATGTCGACCGCACACGGGCTGGAGCTGCGGCGGGACACGGTCGTCGACCTCCAGACGGTGCACGCGAGGACCGCCGCCCTGTCGTCCGCGCCGGACACCTCGTGGGACCTGGACCTGGCGGTGCTGCGGCAGGACGTGCTGCCCGACTGGGCCGATGAGTGGCTGCTGCCGACGCGCGAGTGGTTCCGGCAGATCCGGCTGCACGCGCTGGAGACCCTGTGCACGCGACACTGCCGGTACGGCCGCTTCGACGCGGCGCTGGAAGCCGGCCTGGCGGCCGTCGACTGCGAACCGCTGCGGGAGAGCGCACACCGCGCGATCGTCCGGGTGCACCTCGCCGAGGGCAATCCGGCCGAGGCACTGCGCCAGTACGAGCTCTACCGGCGGCTGGCAGGCAGCGAGCTGGGACTGCGCCCGTCGCAGCAGTTCCGCGCGTTGATCGCCCACCTGCTCGGCCGCCCGATGGACGTCCAGGCGACCTGAGCACGGCGGCCTCCACCGGTCCGGCCGATGGAGGGCCGTCGCACCCACTCAATCGATCACAGCTCCGAGTCGGGCTTTACGTCCGCCTTCGCAACGCATACCGGCGGCTTTCCCAGACCCGTCATCGTTATTGGCCGTGTTGCGGTGCTGGGCGCCCGTGGTGCGGGTCAGACCTCTAATCCGGCGGAAATCGGTTCGACGGTCCTGGCCACCGCGGGCCGTGCCCGGCGACTCAACAGCGTGTCGAGCGCCCACGACCCGCCGCCGAACAGGGCCAGCAGCAGGAAGGACCAGCAGAACATCACCGCCGGCTCGCCGCCGTTGAGGATGGGGAAGAGCGCCTTCGGCTGGTGGACGGTGAAGTAGGCGTAGGCCATCGACCCTGACGCGATCACCGCGGCGACGCGGGTGGCCAGCCCGAGGGTCACCAGCCCGCCGGCAACGAACTGAATCAGGGCGGCCCACCAGCCAGGCCACTCGCCCAGGTGCGGTTGCGCTCCGCCGTGCGCGCCGCCGAGGACGTTGAACAAGGTCGCGGCTCCATGACAGGTGAACAAGAATCCGACCACGACGCGGAAAAGCGACAGTACGGAAGAGCGCAGCCGTTGCATCGATTCCTCCGAGGCAGGGGGACCCGCGGACGGCCAAGGGGGCCGGCCGTCGGGCGACGGTGAGGGACGGAAAAGACCTTCTCGCCAGATCGTTTACCGGCGTGATTACTGGAGTGTAAGCCGGTTACTAAACTACAGAAAACTCCCTTTCATGGATTTCATAAGCCAGCCTCGATCTGCCGGTTAATGTCGGTGATGGTCTTTAGTTCGCGACTACCCACACCAGCCCTAGCTGACCTGCATGTCAGCAGCGGTCATCGGCTGTTGTTGGTCGCCCGTGGCCAGCCTGTGACGGCCCAGGGACGGCCCGGCGCCCTCGATCGCGATGCGTGAAGCAGGAGCCTCGCTGATCGATGTCGAGATTCCCCGCCTGTCCGACCCGCGGCACGCTACCGGTCCAGGGAGTCGGCACCGTCGTAGCGCTGCCGGGCGGCCTCCAGCGCCGAGGTGTTGGCGCTGAACCAGCCCAGTAGCGCGCACAGCTGCTGAGCCAGGCTCTGCCCGAGTGGCGTCAGGCTGTAGGTGACCTGCGGCGGGACGGTCGGCTCCACCAGGCGTTCGACCAGCCCGTACCGCACCAGCGACTTGAGGTACTGCGACAGCATCTTCTGGCTGATGCCGGCGATGTGCTGACGAACGTCCACGGAACCGGTGGTCAAAAAGATGAATGGATTCAAGATGGCACAAGCCGTGTATCCCCGGCCTTCCTGGGCTGGGACCTTGGAGGCGTCGTCGTACGCCGAATCGACGAAATCGACATGTCACCGGCGACCAGTCAGTGGCTACTGCCCGATGCCACACCGGAGCACTTGCAAATCCCCTGGCTGCAACCCCACTTCACCAACGGCACAGCCTTTGCGATGCACGTACACCTCTTCGCGATCGAGACGAACGGCAAACGCATCCTGGTCGACACCGGCATCGGCAACGACAAGCCCCGGCAAATACCCGACGCCGACAACCTCCAGACCCCGCTGCTGCACCGGCTGACCGCCGCGGGCTACGCCCCGGACACCGTCGACTTGGTGATCACCACGCACATGCACGTCGACCACATCGGCTGGAACACTCACCTGGTCGACAGCCGCTGGACACCGACCTTCCCGAACGCCCGCTACCTCACCGACCGCAGGGAATGGGACTACTGGACCGCCGCCGCCGAAAGCGACGAGGAAGTCGCCCAGGCGCACCGAGACTCCCTGCGACCCATCCGTGACAACGGCCTGTACGACCTGCTCGACATCCCCGCCGCAGGCCTTGAGGTGGCCGACGGTGTCCGCCTAGTACCGACACGCGGCCACACGCCCGGCCACCTGTCGGTGAAGCTGACCGGCGCCAGCCGCAACGCGCTGATCAGCGGCGACAGCCTGCATCATCCCGTGCAACTGGCTTACCCCGACATGGGTAGCGTCGGCGACGTCGACCCTGCCGAGGCACGAACCACCCGCCACCGCCTGCTCACCGAACTAGCCGCCACCGACGACCTGCTGCTGGGCACCCACTTCACCCACCCCACCGGCGGCCGCATCCAGCACGAGGACAACCGATTCCAGCTGCTGACCGATTCCCCTGCACTTCTCTCGCCCGCCTCGTTCTAAAGGTCCGCGGGCCGGCACCAAGCGGCCCCCTCACCTACGGCGTTATATGCAGGTGAGGGGGCCGCTACCTGGTCAGTCACGGCGTCAGCAGCACCTTGATGGCGCCGTCCTTCTTCTTCTGGAAGATCTCGTAGCCGTGCGGCGCCTCATCGAGCGGCAGGCGGTGCGTGGCCAGGTCCTCCACGCCGAGCGGGTCGCCGTCGCCGGTGACCAGCGGCAGCAGGTCGTCGATCCAGCGTTTGACGTGCGCCTGGCCCATCCGCACCTGGATGCCCTTGTCGAACATCCGCAGCATCGGCAGCGGGTCGGCCGTGCCGCCGTACACACCGCTGATCGACAGTGTCCCGCCCCGTCGTACCGTCTCGATGGCCTGGTAGAGCGCGGCGAGCCGGTCGACGCCCGCCTTCTTCATGAACGTCGCGGCCGCGGCGTCGGGCAGCAGGCCGGTGAGGCTCTGGGCGATCTTCGCGCCCGGCGAGCCGTGCGCCTCCATGCCGACGGCGTCGATCACCGAGTCGGTGCCCCGCCCGTCGGTCAGGTCGCGTACGGCGGCCGGCACGTCGTCGCAGTCCTGGGCGTTCAGCACCTCGATGTCGTAGCGGCGGGCCATCTCCAGCCGCTCCGGCACGCCGTCCACCCCGATCACCCGGTACCCCAGGTGGCGGGCGACGCGGACGCACATCTGCCCGATCGGCCCCAGCCCGAACACCGTCACGCTGCCGCCCTCGGGGACGTCCGCGAACGCGACCGCCTGCCACGCCGTCGGCAGCACGTCGGACAGGTAGACGAACCGCTCGTCGGGCGGCCCCTCCGGTACCTTGATCGGCCCGAAGTGGGCCTGCGGCACCCGGAGGTACTCCGCCTGCCCGCCGGGCACCTGCCCGTACAGCTTGGTGTAGCCGAACAGGCTCGCGCCCATGCCCTGCTCGCGGACCTGGGTCGTCTCGCACTGCGCGTACAGCTTCTGGTCGCACATGTAGCAGTGACCGCACGAGATGTTGAACGGGATCACCACCCGGTCACCGGGTCTGATGTGGGTGACCTCCGCGCCCACCTCCTCGACCACGCCCATCGGTTCGTGTCCGAGGATGTCGCCCTCGTCGATGAACGGCCCGAGCACCTCGTACAGATGCAGGTCGGAACCGCAGATCGCGGTCGTCGTCACCCGGATGATCGCGTCCGTCGGCGTCTCGATGGCCGGGTCGGGCACCTCGTCCACGCGTACGTCGCGCCGGCCGTGCCATGCCAGTGCCTTCATCGCCGTTCCTCACCCCTTCCGCGGTAGTGGTCCTGGTGTTGTGCGCTACCCCGGCATCCGGCGAACCAACAGTTCGGGCCAGGGAAGCGTCAAGGAGGCGCCAAGGTGAGGCCGATCCGGAGCCGCCCGGTGTTGGCTGGTAACCGGGACACGCCGGGCCGCACTAGGGGGAGCATGCCGGGCCAGCACGGACTCGACCTGAGCATCACGCAACTCATCGCCGGCGCCGCCGCCACGATCACCGCGACGGTGGCGTCGTCGTACTTCGGGGTCGGCGGCACTCTCATCGGCGCCGGGGCGGTCAGCGTGCTGTCCACCGCCGGCGCCACCGTCTACCAGCACTTCCTCGACCGCGGCAAGGAACGGATCGCGGCGAAGATCCCGGTACGCGCCGGCGGCGGGACGGGCGACGGACCGCCGCCCGTAGCCACGACGCAGGGACGGCCGTGGCCGAAGTGGTACGTCGTGCTCGGCGCGGCGGGGGTGGTCTTCCTCGCCGTGATGGGGCTCGTCACGGCGTTCGAACTGTTCACCGGCAGGCCGCTGTCCAACACCGTGCGCGGCCAGGCCGGGCGGGGCACCTCGGTGCACCCGGTCGTGGCGCCCGTACGGTCCCCGCGGACGCCGCCGGTCTCCCGCCGGGCCACGGCGGAGGCCACCGCGACGTCCTCGGTGGCCCCGCCGCCGGGGACGACGGCCCGGACCACGCCGACGCCCTCCCCGAGCCGCACACTCCGGCCGATGCCCGGCGAGCGCTCCGCCGAGGCCACCGCCGGTCCGCCGGCCGTCCACTCGGCCGCACCGCCGGCGACCCCGGATGACGACGGATCCCTGAAGACCCCCTGACCGAGCAGAAGTACAGCAGGCGTCCAGCGAGTCAGGCCCGGGGAGGAAATACGTCAACGCTTGTAGTGACTCAGCATGACCCATGAAGTCATTGTCTCGGTCAGCGGGTGCCGGATCGGCCGGCCTGGCTCAATGACATTCCGTCGGCCGACGATCACTAATCGCGTCGGCCGACGGGAAAGAGGCCCGCCACGGGATGTGACGGGCCTCTGCTCTGTTACGTGCCTACACGGTGGTCACCAGCGATACCACCGGCCACGGGAGCCCGACGAGCCGGCGCTGCGGAAGACGAACCCGAGCACCCAGAGGATCAGGACGATGACGGCGATCCACCAGAGAGCCTTGAGGGCGAAGCCCGCCCCGAAGAGGATCAGGGCCAGCAGAAGAACCAGAATCAAAGGAACCATTTCTCATTACCTCCCGGCCAACCCGCTACCCGCGCTCGACGGGTTCATGCAACGCGCTCAGATCATTTCCGCCCGTTTCCGCTCCGGCCGGAGTCGATCATGAGGGAAACGTTTGTGACCGGCATCCGGGGTAGCGGGGCGAGGATGAGAAGACAGGGGGAAGGGCGTCAGGGTCTTATGGACGACGACCTCAGCTACAGCATGGAAGCCCGGGTACGGGTCGCGCTCTCGGCCAGCGCGGCGCAGGTCAGTACCACCGCGGCCTCACTCGTACCCACTCACGACGAATACGGCTGCCCGCGCGGTGAGCTGGCCGAACTCGCCGGGCGCCTGGTCGGTACGGCCGCCGAGGCGCTGACGTACGCCGTCGCGTGCGAACGCCGGCGGGGCACGAGCTGGGAGCGGATCGCCGAGGTCCTGGAAGAGGACGTGGCGGCGGTCCGGCGGCGGTTCGAGAAGCCGGTGGCGCGGCTCGACCGGGACCTGGTGGAGGCCTGGCTCGACCCGGATCAGGCGAGGCACCTGCCCGAGGGCGCCGACGACCCGGCCGCGAACGCGGCACGTCTCGACGAGTGGCTGACCGGCGACTCCCGGCTCGACGACGCGTTCCAGCACCATCCCGACTCGGAGGTCCGCGAACACCCGGTCAGCTCCGGGCTGCCCGTCATGTCCCTGAGCGAGCACTACGAGCTTCTCGCCTCCGCCGCCCGCGTGATCGACGAGGACCGCCACGACCGCGAGGCGATGATCAGCCTGCATCGGCGGCGGATCGCCCTGCTCGAATGGCTGCTGGCCGAAGAGCTCGTCGACCCGGAGATCGCCGAGGACGTCGACGAGGACACCCTGCGCGCCCTCCTGCGCGCCGCGCGCCGCCGCCTCGCCCGCCTGTAGCCCCTGCCCACTCATGGCGGGGGCGATCCGGGGTAGCGCTCCTGTATGAGAATCGTCATTCTGGGCGCCACGGGCAATGTCGGGTCGAGCACGGCGCAGGCGCTGGCGGCCGACCCGGCCGTCACGTCCCTGATGTGCCTCGCCCGGCGCACCCCGGACCTCGAGCTGCCGAAGGCCGAGTGGGCGTCCGCGGACGTCACCACGACCGACCTGGTCCCGCTCTTCCGCGGCGCCGACGCCGTCATCCACCTTGCCTGGGCCTTCCAGCCCACCCACGACCCGGCGGCGACCTGGCGCGTCAACGTGCTCGGCAGCCGGCGGGTCTTCGACGCGGTGGCCGCGGCGGGCGTGCCCTCGCTGGTGTACGCGTCCTCGGTCGGCGCGTACTCTCCCGGCCCCAAGGACCGGGCCGTCGACGAGTCGTGGGCGACCGACGGCTGGCCGGGCGCCTCCTACACACGGGAGAAGGCGTACGTGGAGCGGGTCCTCGACGCCTTCGAGACCGAACATCCGAACGTCCGGGTCGTACGTCTCCGTCCCGGGTTCATCTTCAAGCGGGAGTCGGCGCAGGAGCAGCGCCGTATCTTCGCGGGGCCCCTGCTGCCCAATGTCGACGCCCGCGCCCTGCCGATCGTGCCGGACGTTCCCGGGCTGCGGTTCCAGGTGGTGACCACCCCGGACGTCGCCGAGGCGTACCGGCTGGCGGCACTCGGCGACGCCCGCGGTGCGTTCAACGTCGCGGCCGATCCGGTGATCGGCACTCCCGAGCTCGCCGAGTTGCTGGACGCGCGGCCCGTACGCGTTCCGGCCCGCCTCGTACGCGCCGCGGTCGCGGCCGGCTGGTGGCTGAACCTGGTGCCGGCCTCACCGGGCCTGTTCGACGCCCTGCTGCGCCTGCCGATCATGGACTGCTCCCGCGCGCGGGAGGAGCTCGGCTGGACGCCGCGCGACAGTGCGCTCGACGCGCTGGAGGAGTTCGTCACCGGGCTGCGCGAGGGTGCCGGCACCCCAACGCCGCCGCTGGCCGCCCGGACCGGCAGCCGGGTACGCGAGCTCCTCACGAGCCGCCGGCAGCTCCCCTGAACGCGCCTGGAGGCGGTTGCCGCGGCAACCGCCCCCAGGCTGACCGGCGCGCTGGTGGTCTCAACGCGTCGGCTGGTTCTCGTCGCTACCCGCCCCGGGCCCGTCGATTCACTTTTCAGGAATCCTTGAGCAACTCGGTCTGAAGCTGGGTGAGCGTGCGGGATATGAGCCGCGACACGTGCATCTGCGACAGGCCCATCAAGTCCGCGATCTCGGTCTGGGTCTTGTTGCCGTAGAAGCGGTACAAGATGATCATCCGCTCGCGCTCGGGCAGGTTGTCGAGCAGCGGACGTAGCGCGATGTGGTCCACGGCGTCCTCGATCGCCGGGTCCTGCGCGCCGATCAGCTCGCCGAAGGTGTCGGCGTCCTCCTCGTCGCCCACCGGTGTGTCGAGTGACATGGGCCGGTAGGCGTCGAAGGCACCGATCACCTCGATGGCCTCCTCCTCGCTGATGTCGAGGATCTCGGCGATCTCCGTCACCGTGGGTGCGCGGTTGTGCTCGCGGAAGAAGTCGCGCCGGGCCTCACGCATCGCCAGCCGCAGTTCCTGCAGCCGGCGGGGCATGCGCAACAGCCAGGTACGGTCGCGGAAGTGCCGTTTGACCTCACCGGTCATCGTCGGCCCCGCGTAGGCGAGGAACCGCTCGCCGCGCTCGGTGTCGTACCGGTTGATGGCCTTGACCAGGCCGAGCATCGCGGCCTGCTGAACGTCCTCGATGGGTTCGTCGTACTGGGCGTAGCGCCGGGCGATGCCGCGGACGATGGGCATGTGCATCCGCACCAGCTCCGCGCGGATGTCCTCGCTCCGGGGGTCCTCCTTCGGCAGGGAGCCGAGCTCACCCAGCAGGGCCTCGGCATGGCCGTCGTCATAGTCGATCTGGGTCGTCATGCGATCTCCCAGGAAGAGTTTCGGGAACAGCGGCTGCGCACCATGGGTGGGGCGTTTTCGCTATGTCTCTTCGCTGGGTCGCCGAGCCGAGTCTGTGATCACCGGTCGCATGGGCAGCCGTCACCTCACGTTGGTTCGATTACGTGAGGGCCGCGCTTTTGGACCCGTCGTCCGGCATCCGGCCGGAGCGGTACCTCCACCGTCTACCCCGACGCGTGACAAGTCAACCGGAGGAGTTTCGACCGTGTCATGGCTCTCGTCCGGCCGCGTCGGCGGCTCGGCTGGTGCGGTGACCACGAACGTTCGCCGGGTCGGCGCTCATGACGGCGACACAGGACAGATCCCTCGGCCGGCGGTGGCCCGCCTCGCCCGCCCCCTGCGGTGGCGACGAGTCGCTCGCCTCACGGCGAGGATCCACCCACGTCGTCCCGCAAGCCGGGAAACGTTAGTGACACCGCACTAGTCGACCTCGGCGCTGCCGCTGACGCGGAGTTTGCGGCGGGCGCGTTCGTAGAAGGTCGTGCCACCCAGGCGTACGACCTGGGCCGCCGCGGGCAGAGCGGTCACGGCCAGCCGGTCGCCGGCCGCCATCTGGGCGACGACCGCACCGTCCACCTCCACGGCGAGATCGCCGGAGATCGGCAGGAGGTCCAGCGCGACGGCCTCGTCGGCCGACAGCATGATCGCCCGGTTGAACGCCGAGTGCGCCGCCGCCGGGATCACCAGGAAGCCCTCCACCGTCGGGGAGACGATCGGGCCGCCGGCGGAGAAGCTGTAGGCGGTCGAACCGGTGGAGGTGGCCACGATGACCGCGTCCGCGGCGTACCGGACGAACGGCTCGCCGTCCACCGACACCGACAGCGCCGCGAGCCCGTCGCCCGGGATCCGTACCAGGGCGATGTCGTTGAACGCGGTCACGACGCGCCCGCCGGGCAGTTCGGCGCACACCGCCATGCGTGGCTCGACCTGGTAGCGGTGGTCGTCGATCGCGGTCAGCGCGCCGGCCAGCCCGTCGACGTCGATCTCCGCGAGGAACCCCAGTTTGCCCAGGTTCACACCGAGCACCGGCGTGGACGGCCCCGCGGCCAGCCGCATGGTGCGCAGCATCGTCCCGTCACCACCCAGGCTGACGAGCAGATCGGCCCGCTCGATCATCTCCTCGGGCGGCACCGCCACCGCACTGCAGTCGATCCGGCCGATCTCCTCGGGCAGCCCGAGCACCGTCCCGCCCCGGCTCGAGGCCCACTTGAGGATCGCGTCGATGGCGACCTTCGAGTCGCGCTTCGGGTGCAACACCAACCCGAGCGTGTTCACCATGCCCATGCCGCAAACTGTACGAGCCACCGGACGCCCTCGGTACGGCGAGGCGGGCGCCGCGGGCGCCTTTGTCCACAGCCGCCGTGGCGGGCTTCCCTCCGCGGATTCGAGCACTGGACAATAAGGGTGGGGTGGAGGCCCCCGGGCGGGAGGGCTCCAGGCAGGAGGGCTCCAGGCAGGAGGGCTCCAGGCAGGAGGGCTCCAGGCAGGAGGGCTCCAGGCAGGAGGGCTCCAGGCAGGAGGGCTCCAGGCAGGAGGGCTCCAGGCAGGAGGGCTCCAGGCAGGAGGGCTCCAGGCAGGAGGGCTCCAGGCAGGAGGGCTCCAGGCAGGAGGGCTCCAGGCAGGAGGGCTCCAGGCGGGAGGGCTTCGCCGACCTGGGCCGGGGGTTCGGATGGCTTCGTAATATGGTCGCACCATCTGGCGGTACGGCGACCGCCGAGCGGGAGGGACACGTGGCGCGGCTCACCAGGGTGGAGACTCAGGAGCGCAACCGCGCCAAGGTGCTGGCCGCCGCGCGGGCGGAGTTCGCCGAACGGGGCTACCGCGACGCCAAGGTCGACCGGATCGCCGAACGCGCCGAGCTCACCCGTGGCGCGGTCTACTCCAACTTTCCCGGCAAGCGGGCCCTCTACTTCGCCGTGCTGGCCGACGAGGCCGAGCGCGCGCCCCGGCCGGAGCAGCACGGCCGTACTCCGTCGGAGGCGCTCGGCGCGTTCGCCCGCGCCTGGCTCGCGCGGCTGCCGCTCGCCGGTGGCGAACCCGGCCGGCTCGGTCTCGAACTCCTGCCCGAGGTGATCACCGATGATCGGACCCGGCAGGCGTTCGCGCAGCTCACCCGCCTCGACGCGCTGCTGCTCGGCCTGGCGCTCGAAGGGTTGGACGGCAGGCGGCTCCGCATGGTCCGGGCCGCGGAGACGGCGCTGACCACACTGCACGGGGCCAGCCGCCTCGCCGCGGCGGCGCCCGGCTTCGTGGAGCCCTTCACCGTCGTCAGCGCCTGCGAGCGGCTGACCGACCTCGACCTCGGTGACGGCTGGCCGCCGGCGCATCTGCCGTACGTCCCCGACGCCCGCGCCGTCGACGAACCGTGGCCCGCTCCACCGGTGGTGGACGCCGTACGCGGCGAGGCCACCCGGCTCGACGGTGACGGCGTGGTGGCGATCCTCGGCCTCCACCGGCTGGAGGCCGCCGAGGAGGCCGTACGCGCCCTGCCTCCGGGTGAGACGGTCACCGTCGTCCTGGTCAGTGGCGATCCGGGCGAGTTCGCGCCGCTCGCCCGGCTCACCGTCGCCGACCTGTGCGGCTGTCTCCGTCAGGCGTTCCCGTCCGCACCGGCGCTCCGGGTGGTGCACGACCCGGCGGGTACGGTCGCGGCCGCGGCCGGTGTCCCCGCGGTCAGCGACGTCACCGAGACCGCGCTCCGCGTCCGCGCAGGCCGCGTCGTCGCCCGAGCCGACGCCCACGGCGCCTGCCACGCCGCCGCCTCGGCCCAGGCACACTGACCTCCACCGACACCTCGACCCGGGCGCCGGCTCCGGACGAATCCACGATCCGCCGGCCTGTTTGGCGCTCCTCGAACGGGTAGGGCGAGCCCTCGGCACGAAACGCGATCCCGGTACGAGGGAGGACGACGTGAAGGGTCTGGTCTCCAACGGTCCGCGGGACGTCAGCGTCGAGGAGGTCCCGGACGCGGCCGTCGAACGGCCGACCGACGCGTCAGTCACGAGCTGCCCCTGGCCGAGGCACCGGACGCGTACCGGCGCTTCGACGCACGCGACGACGGCTGGACCAAGGTCGTCCTCAAGCCGTGAGCACGGCACGGGTATGGCTGCGTTGTACGGAAGGAGAGATCATGGGCGACAAGAGCGATAAGCACGGTGCACGGCTCGACGACCAGCTCCGGCACGAGACCGAGGGCCTCGTGCGCGGCGGCGGTCCGACGCATGCCGAGCGAGGCAACGATCCCGAACCGGTGGAGACGGACGCGGGCCGGGATCCGACGGCGGCGAGCTCGTCGCGCACCGTGGGCGCCCCGCCGGGCATGTCCCCGGAGGACGTGGCGGACCGGAGCGAGTTCGCCAAGGTCCTGGCCGGAGCGCGGTACCCGGCGACGCCGGACCAGCTGTCCGCCCACGTGGCGGACGAGGGCGCGCCGGACGTCGCGGTGAGGGCCCTCGGCGACCTGCCGAAGCGGCAGTACGACGGTCTCCCGGAAGTGATGGACGCGCTCGGGTACGGGCACGAGACCGAGAGGTTCTGAGACGGGATGGGCCCGCCGCTGTCGCGGCGGGCCCGTCCGTCGGGAGTGGGGGTCAGAAGGCTCCGGTGCCGTTCGGCGTGCCGAGGCCGGTCGGGCCGTCCCAGCCGGTGCCCGCGTGGCACCACTTGGTGGTGGAGCAGCTGCCGTTGCTGCCCGAGGTCACGTCGAACAGCGACGAGGAGTGGGTGTACGGGTAGTTGTTGTCGATGCTCGCCGCGTTGGCGGCCAGGCCGTACACGCCCGCGATGACCGGTGCGGCGACGCTGGTGCCGCCGAAGACCATCCAGCCGCTCTGGCCCTGGTAGGCGGTGCTGTCGTAGACGGCGACGCCGGTGGCCGGGTCGGCCACCGCGGAGACGTCGGCGACGGCGCGGCGGGAGCAGCCGGTGAGGCCGGACTGGCCGCTCAGCGCGGTGTTGTAGCTGGAGCAGCCGCTGCCCGCGCCGCTCCAGGCGGTTTCGGTCCAGCCGCGGCTGTTGCTCGCGGACTTGAGCGAGGTGCCGCCGACGGCGGTCACGTAGTGGGAGGACGCCGGGTACTCCACGCCGTAGCCGGAGTCACCGGAGCTGACCGTGATGGCCTTGCCCGGGTGGTTGTAGTACGAGCCGTAGCTGGAGTCGGAGGCGTCGGAGCCGCCGTAGCTGTTGCTGATGACGTTGGCGAGCCGCGCCGCGGTGTTCTCCGCGGTGCCCAGGTTGGCGAAGGACGCGGAGGTCGCCTCGACCAGGACGATCTTGCAGTTCGGGCAGACCGCGGAGACCATGTCGAGGTCCAGGGAGATCTCCTGCGCCCAGCCGCCGTCGGTGGCCGGGTAGGACGACGTGCCGCCGGTCTGGTTGACCTTCTTGAAGCAGCCGTTCGCGGTCGTGCAGGCCGGCAGCCCGTACTGGCTGCGGTAGACGCCGAGGTCGGCCTCTGCGGTCGGCGCGTTGTAGGCGTCGACGATCGCGACCGTCTGGCCGGAGCCGGCGCTGGAGGACGGCAGCTTGTAGGCGCTCTGCAGGTTGGCGGGCGAGAGGCCCGAGGGCGCGGCGAGCGCGGCGCGGAGGGCCGTCTCGCTCGTGGCCACGTCGTTGCGCACCAGGGCGTCGCAGTTCGCGACGCCGGCCCGCGCCGTCGCGCATGAGTGGTGGAAGGAGTGGGAGACGGGCGGCGCCGCCTGGGGCGTGGCGTTGGCCGCCGAGGACAGGAAGGGGACCAGGGCGAGAACCAGTCCGCCCAGGATGGTCCCGGTCACGCGTCGTCGCATGGGCTCTCCTCAGAGCTGGCGGGGGGAACGACGTGCGAATCCTGACATATAAGTCATCGCGACATGAAGCACTGAATCAGCGGCGAAATTTCGGCATGATCAACAGTTCTGTCAGAAGGCAGTCGAGGCCGCCGACCACGGCGGATGAGTGAGGAGAGTCAAGAATCGGTAAAGTCGCCTGATGCGCGGCGGTGCCCGCCTCGGCTCGTCAGCGCGGCACGGCAGGCGAAAGTCAGCCGTTGACGTCGCATGTCAAGGGAAATCAACGATCTTGTCGGACCACTGTCGGCCAGAGGCGGCGGACCGTGGGGCGGGTCCGCACAGAAAACGAACCAGTCAGGAACAGGCCGAGGCCGCCCCCGCTCCGTGGGCGGCGGGGACGGCCCGGCGGTCGTCCGGTCAGCCTTCGCGCTCCACCCGCATCGCGGCCTCCTCCGCGGTGAAGCCACCCGAGTCCGGGCCGACGTCCTCGGCGATCTCCTCGCTCTCGGTGTCGTCGCGGACGCCCTCGTCCTGCTGCACCAGCCGGCCGGCGCCGCGCGGGGTCTCCGTGGCGCCGCCGGCTCCGACGTCGGGCTCCTCGCGGCTCAGCCGGCCGTCCAGCGACTCGCCCTCACGCTCTTCCTCGGCGGTCGTGCCGAAGTCCTCCAACGCCACGGGTTCGTCGCCGGGTACCGGTGCCTGCTGAGGATCCTCGGCCCACTGCTGCTGGGGATAACCGTCCTGCAGGTCCGGGATCCCCTCGTCCTCCAGCTCCGAACGCGGGTCACGGTTCGTCATATCGGGCCTCCTCAAAGGGATCGCAGGGCCGGGAGGAGCTCGCGCTCCGCCCAGCCGATGAACTCGTCCTGATGGTCGGCGCCGATCTGGACGAGGGCGATCTCGTCGAAACCGGCGTCGACGAACGGCTTGATCTTCCGGACGTGCTCGTCGACGTCCGGGCCGCACGGCAGCTGCTCGGCGACCTGTTCGGGCGTGACGAACTCCGTCGCGGCCTCGAAGGCGGGCGGGCCGACCAGGTCCGCGTTGACCTTCCAGCCGAGCCCGAACCACCGGAACTGCTCATGGGCGCGCTTCATCGCGGCGTCGCGGTCGGTGTCGTAGGCGACCGCGATCTGCCCGATGCGCGGCTTGCCGGCGCCGCCGGCCTCGTCGAACATCTCGCCGAGCTCCCGCTTGGGCTCCGTCGCGATCATGAGGTCGGCCTTCTCCCCGGCGAGGTGGCACGAGCTCTTGCCGGACACCGCGATACCGATCGGCACCCGGGTCTCCGGCAGGTCCCAGAGCCTGGCCTGCTCGACGTCGTAGTACTCGCCCCGGTAGCTCACCTCGTCGCCGTCGAACAGCTTGGAGATCACCTCGACCGCCTCGGTGAGCATCTCGTGGCGTACGCCGGCCAGGGGCCAGCCCTGCCCGACGACGTGCTCGTTGAGGTTCTCCCCCGCGCCGAGCCCGAGCCGGAACCGCCCGCCGGACAGGATCTGCACGGTCGCCGCCTTCTGGGCCACCACGGCCGGGTGGTAGCGGACGATCGGGCAGGTCACGAAGGTCATCAGCGGGATTCGCTCGGTGGCCTGGGCGGCCGCGCCCAGGATGGACCACGCGTATCCGGAGTGGCCCTGGGACCGCAGCCAGGGCTGGTAGTGGTCACTGATCACCGAGAAGTCGAAACCGGCGCGCTCGGCCGCCTGGACGTCGCGTACCAGCTGGTCCGGGGGTGCCTGCTCGCACATCATCGTGTATCCGAAAGCCGTCATCTCGGTGTTCCTCTCCCTCCTCCGTACGGGCGCCCGCCGGTACGGCGAGCCCTACCCGGGCACGCCTCACGCATTCGAGGCGTCAGGGCCGGGTCCGTACCTTCAGGCGGCGGCGCCGGCGGGCCCTGAGCAGAGACTGGCGCTGCTGCTCGGTGCGCCCGCCCCAGATGCCGTCCTTGATGCGGTTGGTCAGGGCGTAGCGGAGGCACTCGGCCTGGACCTGGCATCCGTCGCAGATGGCGCGGGCCCGGTCGGCGCTCGCCTCGCTCGAGCTGATCGGGAAGAAGAGTTCGGGGTCCTCGTCCTGGCAGGCTCCCTCGGTCATCCAGGGGGCCGGGGCCATGTCGATGAGCGTGGTGGTCATGATTTCCATCTCTCGGGGAAGTTTCGCGGGCGTACCCGCTAGAGCGGTGGTACGCGGATCAGGCCGGAGCCTTGTCGGGCTCGCGCAGGGCCTCAGTGGCCGGTTCGGACGGCGCGGGAAGCGCCCGGAGCGTCGGACGGGCGCGCAGGCACCGCCACATCTCCTCGGCGTACGGCAGCGCGCCGAAGAGCACCAGGGCGGCGATCAGCCCGGCCCGGGTGGAGCGGGACAGCGGATCGTGCCGTTTGAGCCGCAGCCGGAAGCGCGGCGCACGCCGGTCGCCGCCGACGAGGGCACGCGCCTGGTCCCAGTGCAGCGCGGTCAGGAACCCGGTCGCCATCAGCGGGACGACCTCGAGCAGGCTGTGGAGGTGCTGCTCGATCGGGGTGACCCTGCGGCGTTCCTCGGCGTAGGCCTGATCCCAGTAGGCGGTGGCGCCGTGCAGGCCGAGCGCCCCGGCCGAGGCCAGCAGCACTCCGGCGTTGACCTCGCAGAACAGTCCCAGCATCACGGGGACGCCGGTCTCGGTCATCATCAGCAGGTGGATGGCCGACTCACGGGGACCGGCGGTCGTCCCGATGTGGGTCTGCCGGTGGCGGTACCAGTCGGCCAGCCCCGCGCCGAGCCAGAGCGGCATGACTCCGCCGAGCAGCAGCCGGCGGGTGGCGGTCTCCACGCCCAGCGTCCGCCGTACGTCGCCGGGCCCGTGCGTCACCGCGGCGGCCAGCCGGCGCGGGGACGGCCTCATCGGTGCGTTCCCTTCGTTGAGGAAGGCAGACCGTCCCGCTGCGGGGACGGCCTCGCCTACCGGTGTGGATCAGGGCTCCGGGCGGTCGACGTTCCCCCGCCAGGCGCCGGTCTCGCGGCCCCGGCTCTCGATGAACTCCTTGAACCGCTTGAGGTCGGACTTGGCCCGCCTCTTGAGCAGCCCCGCCTTGTCCGCGACGTTCTCCAGGAACCCCTCGGGGTCGACGTCCATCTGCGTGGTGACGCGCGTCGTGTCCGGGCCCGTACGGTGGAACGTGACGACGCCGGCGTGCTCCGGCCCCTCGGTGGAGTGCCAGGCCACCCGCTCGTCGGGGATCTGCTCGGTGATCTGCGCGTCGAACTCACGGGTCACCCCGGCCATCTTGACGCGCCAGTGCGTCATCGTGTCCGTGACCTGGTTGACCTCTTCGACGCCCTCCATGAACTCGGGGAACTCCGCGAACTGAGTCCACTGGTTGTAGACGGTATGGATCGGTACGTTGACGTCCACACTTTCGGTAACGGTACTCATCGTGTACCTCCACTCTTCGTGTTCGGGTACATGGCTCGCGCTACCCGGCCTCGTCTGGGGCAAACAGGGCGTCCCGAAATCCCTCCTAGATCGACGAAAGCGCCCGTGACCAGGCCTTTCACCACAGGCGCCGCCGCCGCTGAATCAACACGCGCGCGAAGGGGTAGGGCGGGCGCATGACCGAAAAAGAGGAGCTCGGCCACGAACCCGAAACGACCGACGACCGCCGGTTCGCCCCGGCGACGCGGGGGTCGGACGCCCGCGGCCGTACCGTCCCGCCGGACGAGGAGGGCATGTCCCGGCAGGAGGACGAGGCGGGTGGTACCGGGGTGCCGGGAGTGGATGTGGGCCATCCCGACGCACTGCCGCCCGACGAGGAGGGCGTACGCGAGGCGGAGGAGCACGACGACACCCGGTGAGCGGACGGTCGGCCGATGGTTGCCGTACGTGAACTTCTCGAAATCGGAATGATCGGCTTTTTCGCGGGTAGCGCGGATCCTCGGCCGGTCGACGGTGTCGCGACCGGCGTCTCCTCGGCGAAAAGGTGGTGGCCATGGTGGCTCGTCGGCAGGAAACCGAGTCGATGGATGACGTTCGCTCCCGGTTGCTGGCGCGGTTTCCGGAGGACGCCGCCGAGGTGAACCGGCAGTTCAACCTCGCGGTCGCGTGCGCCGACCACCTCGGTGTCCGGCTGACCCCGCCGATGCTGGAGAACCTCGTCGTCGAGCGCCTCCAGGCCAAGGCCGCCGCCCGGCCGCCCCGCATCTCGCCGGCCGTGCCGCTCGTGTGCCGTCGCCCGCGGAGCGGTGACACCGAGTCCCGGCGCCCGGGTAGCACCTGGGGAGGGAAGCGAACAACGTCGTCCACGGGGGATTCCTGATGAAAGACCACCTGATCGCGGGGCTGCTGGCCGGGGCGGCCGGTACGACGGCGCTGAACGCCGTCACGTACGTCGACATGGCGGTGCGCGGGCGGGGCGCCAGCGGCATACCGGAGCAGCTGGCCGGCCGCGCCACGGACGCCGCCGGCCTGGACCTCGGCGACGAGGAGACCGCCGAGAACCGCAGGCAGGGGCTCGCGGGCCTGCTGGGCATCGCCACCGGCGTGGGGGTGAGCGCCGCGTACGGCCTGCTGGACGGTCTGGTCGGCGACCCCCGATCCTCGGTGGGCGAGGTCGCGGCGAGTGCGGTGGCCCTGGGAGTCGTGGCGGCCCTCGCCAGCGACACCCCCGCCGCCGCCGCGGGCCTGACCGATCCGCGCGACTGGCCGGCCTCGTCCTGGATCTCCGACGCGGTGCCGCACCTGGCCTACGGCGCGGTCGCCGCGATCACCTACGACCGCCTGATCCGGCGCCGGTACTCCTGTTGACGTGCCCGAACTGCCGGACGTCGAGGGCTTCCGCCGCGTCGTCGCCGACCACGGCACCGGCCGGCGGATCACCTCTGTGCGGGTGGACGACCCGCAGGTGCTGCGCGGCGTCGACCCGGAGAAACTGGCCGGAACGCTGATCGGACTCTCCCTCGGCGAGCCCGAACGCCACGGCAAGTGGCTGGCGGTACCCCTGTCCGGCGACCCGGTGCTGCTGCTCCACTTCGGCATGACCGGCGCGATGGTGTGGGACGACGGCACGTCACCGGCGCACGCTTACGACCGGGTGACCTTCGTCCTGCCCGACGGCGAACTCCGCTTCCGCGACATGCGCAAACTGCGCGGCATCTGGCTCGCCGCAGACCGACCGGACGCCGACCGCCTTCTCGCGCCACTCGGCCCGGACGCCCTGACGGTCGGCCGCGAGGAGTTCGCTTCGGCCGTGCGGACCCGCCGCCGGGTCAAGGCGACGCTGATGGACCAGTCGGCCCTCGCCGGCCTGGGCAACCTGCTGACGGACGAGATCTGCTGGCGAGCAGGCGTCCATCCCCGCCGGAGCGGCGACGACCTGAGCGAGGAGGAACTCGCCACACTCCACCGCGCGATGCGCCGCGTCCTGCGGGGAGCGATCCCGACGGGCCGCGTCCCCGGCCGCCGCACGTGGCTGACCGGCCGCCGGGAGGACCCGGACCCGACATGCCCCCGCTGCGGCACGCGGCTGTCACGCGGCCGCGTCGCCGGCCGCACCACCGTGTGGTGCCCCCGCTGCCAGCCGGAGGCGAAGTCTCGCTGAGGGGCACCTCCGGACACGCCCCGCCTCCGGACACGCCCCGCCCGCCTCCGGACACGCCCCGCCCGCCTCGGGGGGCTCACCCCAATCTCAGTGTCCAGGGGGCGCGCCTGCTCGGACAAGGTGCGCGTCTCGGCTGTGGATGACTCCCGACCGCTCCGGTCGAGATCCGCTCACGCGGGTTCTTCCGGAAGATCGTCGCTCTCCCGAATCATTCGCACCTTTGACGACGTTCCGCTTGCGGATGACTGCGGGGAGTAGCACCATCGAGAGTCCCCAAACCTCCGAGATCGATGCGGTCGAAAGAGGCGTATGTGAAGACACCAGCGCTATTCCATGCTTTTCGGAACGACATTCTCCCCGCTGGCGCGCAGTTGCTGCAGGCAGAGGACCCGGTCGCGATCGGTGGTCACCGGCTGGCCGGGCGGCTCCGGTCCGGTGGTGCCGGGCTCGTCTACGTGGCGCACGGGCGTGGCTCCGGGCTCGTGACGGTCAAGACGGCCCATCCGGGCGCCGCCGCCGAGCCCGAGCCGGTCCGTGCGCGGCTGCGCGCCGAGGTCGCGTGCGCGCGGCGGCTGCCCTCCTCCTGCTCGGTACGGCTGCTCGACGACGGCACGGACCACACCCCGCCGTACGTCGTCAGCGAGCACCTCGACGGTCCCTCGCTCGAGCGGATCATCGACGCCAAGGGTCCGCTGGCGCCCGCGCCGATCACCGCGCTCGCCACCGATCTCGCCCAGGCCCTCGCCGCCGTGCACGCCGCCGGGGTCATGCATGGCGACCTGGCGCCCGGCAACGTGCTGTTCACCAAAAACGGCCTGCGCATCCTCGACTTCGGCGTCGCCGAGCACATCCCGGGCGATCCGGCCGAGATCGGCGCGGTCGCCGACAACCCCGGATGGCTGGCGCCGGAGCTGCTCACCGACGGCACGCCCGGCCCCGCGTGCGACATCTTCGGCTGGGGCTGCCTCGTCGCGTACGCCGCCACCGGCCAGAGCCCCTATCGGGAGACCGCGGCCGGCGCGCCCGCCCGGTTCCGGCCCGTCGACACCAGCGCCCTCCGGCAGCCGCTCCGCGACCTGGTCGAAGCGGCGGTCGCCGAGGACCCGGCCCTCCGCCCGTCAGCCGCCGACCTCGTCGTCCGGCTCGCCGCGCACGCCGAGCCGGACGATCTTCCGGTCCTGGCCGCGTCGGCGCAGCCTGTGGTCACGGCTCCTACGGTCGTGACCCACGACGTACGGCCCCCGCGCCCCGGACGGACACGCGCCCTCGTGTCGGCGCTGCTCGTCCTCGTCGCGGTCCTCATCGCGGCACCCACGTCGACCGAACGGCCGGCCGCACCGCCACCCCGCCCCAAGAGCCCTGCCGCGCCGCCCGCGAAACCCCGTCCCCGGCACTCCTCCAACGCCGCCGCGATGGCCCTGTACGGCCGTCCGCCCACGACCGCACGGCGCCCCCGGCCCGCCCCGCACCGGCCGGCCCAGCACCCTCCCGGCGGCACCCTCTGGATGACCTGCTCCAGCAACCGCCCCGGCTGGTGCACGATGTCCGACGCTCCGGACGCCTCTCCCCCGTCGTCCGGCTGGCGGTTCACCTGGGGCGCGGGCGGCTGATCCCGGACGGCCTCTGCGGAGGTCCTCTTCACGGTTTCGGCGGGTCCGCGCCGGGGAGCCGCATCGGACGCCCGGCATGGGGCAGGGTCTCTGGGGTAGCGCGGGCCGGGAGCACGAGAGGAGAGGATCATGAACACCGTGACCGACGCCGTCCGGGACCAGCGGCGTGAGTACAGCCAGGGTGAGGACCGCCCGCTCGGTTCGTACGCGGCGACGCTCGCCGTCTACGGCCTGACCGCCGGCGGCGCCGCGGTGGCGGCGCGGTTGACCGGACGGCGGCCGCCCGACCTCGGTCTCCGGGACGTCGCACTGATGGCGATCACCACGCACCGGGTCTCGCGCACCCTCGCCAAGGACCCGGTCACCAGCCCGCTCCGTGCGCCGTTCACCCGCTACGAGGGTGTGTCGGGCCCGTCGGAGCTGAAGGAAGAGGTCCGCGGCGCCGGCGTGCGGCACGCGGTGGGCGAGCTCATCTCATGCCCGTTCTGCATGGGCCAGTGGGTCGCGACCGCGTACGCCGCGGGCATGGTGTTCGCCCCGCGTACGACGCGGTTCGCCGGCGCCACGATCACCGCGGTCGCGGTGGCGGACTGGCTGCAGCTCGCCTACGCCAAGCTGCAACAGTCGGCCGAGGGCTGACCGGCCGCGCAGACCAAGCTCCAGCAGCCGGTCAGCCGGACACGCGGCAACCCCTCACGTACGCCCCCGGCAGCGGCGGCCGGGCCGATCAACCCGCGCCGGGCAGGCGGACGTGCAGTACGCCCTCTCGTACCTCCGTCTCGAAGACCGGCTGCGGGGCGGTGGCCGGGCCGCGGGCGACCGAGCCGTCGGAGAGCCGGAACGTGCTGCCGTGCCACGGGCACGTCACGCACCCGTCGTTCACCTCGCCGTCGGACAGCGGCCCGGACAGGTGGCTGCACTGGTCGGCCAGCACGTCGACGTCACCGCCCCGTCGCACCACCAGCAGCGGAACCTCGCCGAGCATCCTGCGCACCGGGCTCCCGTCCGGGAGATCGTCGAGCCTGCCCAGCTCATGCCAGCCGGGCTCCACCAGATGCGGCACCGACTCGGCGTGATTGGCCCCTCCGGCCTGGTGGAAGGACAGATGGCCGCCGAGCAGCGCACCGACGCTCGCCACGCCGAGGCCCGCGTACCGCAGCGCCCGGCGGCGCGCGGGCGTACGAGCGAGCAGTGACGCTCCGTACAGGCCGATCGCGGTGCCGTTCGCCAACGCGTGGACGACGCCGACCCGCATCTGCTGCTCGTGCTGTTCGGACCAGTCGGCCGTGCCGGCCAGTACGGCGGGCGCCGAGACCAGCAGCCCGAACGCGGCCAGCCGCCGGGCCCCGTCGTCGCCGCCGCGCCACAGGTCGAGCACCCCGGCGGACAGCCAGGCCCCCACGGACGCCTGGACCAGCATCGGGTGGACCGGATGCCCCAGCCAGGTGCCGTGCAGAGCGTCACGCACCGGCCCGGGCCGCAGCCGCCGCGCGACCTTCTGCGTCGGCTCCACCACACGATCGAGGACCTCGGCGGTCTCCAGCTTGTTGAGTATCTCCATGTGAGCCCGCTTCCCCCACGGCCGTGATCGAAGCATGGAACCCGCACGGGCCCGCGGCGTGCCGTCCGCTCACCGATACCTTGCCCTGGAAGCGAATGAAAGGCGGGGATGTCGATGTCCGGCGGACTCACCAACTGGGCGGGGAGCGTCACCTTCCAGGCGGAGCACGTGGCGCGGCCCGGTTCTCTCGACGAGTTGCGGGCTCTGGTGGTGAGAAGCTCCACGGTCCGCGCCCTCGGCAGCGGGCACTCCTTCAACGACATCGCGGACACCTCCGGGGTGCTGCTGTCGCCGGACGCCCTCCCCCACCTCTTCGAGATCGACGCCGCGGCCCGTACGGTACGGGTCGGGGCGAGCCTGCGGTACGCGGAGGTGGGCCGGCGGCTGTACGAGGCGGGGTTCGCCCTGGGCAACCTGGCCTCGCTGCCGCACATCTCGGTGGCCGGTTCGATCGCCACGGCCACGCACGGCTCCGGCGACGGCAACCGGAACCTCAGCGCCGCCGTGGCCGGGCTGGAGATCGTCACCGCCGATGGCGACCTGGTCGCGCTGCGCCGCGGCGACGAGGGGTTCGAGGGCGCGGTCGTCGGGCTGGGCGCGCTCGGCGTCGTGGTCGCGGTGACGCTCGACATCGTGCCCGCCTTCGACATGCGGCAGTACGTCTACGAGGAGCTGCCCGTCACGGTGCTGGAAGAGCACTTCGACGACGTGTTCTCCAGCGCGTACAGCGTCAGTCTCTTCACAGGCTGGCGCGGCCCGGCGATCGACCAGGTATGGATCAAGCGCCGCGCCGACCAGGACGAAGGTCTGCCCGGCGACTGGTTCGCGGCGCGGCCGGCGGCCGGACCCCGGCACCCCGTACCGGGCATCTCCGCCGCGCCCTGCACCGAGCAGCTCGGTGTGCCCGGGCCCTGGTTCGCGCGGCTGCCGCACTTCCGCCCGGAGTTCACTCCGAGCAGCGGGGTCGAGCTCCAGTCGGAGTACCTCGTGCCCCGGGCGCGTGCCGTCGAGGCCCTGCGGGCGGTGGCGGCGATCCGGGACCGGGTGGCCCCGGTACTGCAGATCTCCGAGATCCGCACCATCGCGGCGGACGACCTGTGGCTCAGCACGGCGTACGGCCGCGACTCGGTCGGCATCCACTTCACCTGGGTGAAGGACATGGAGGGTGTGCTGCCGGTGGTCGCCGCCCTGGAGGAGTGCCTCGCGCCGTACGAGCCCAGGCCGCACTGGGGCAAGCTGTTCACCACCGCGCCCGAGGCGCTACGCGAGGTCTATCCGCGCCTGCCCGACTTCCAGGCGCTCCGGCGCCGCCTCGACCCGGCCGGCAAGTTCGCCAACGCGTTCCTCACCCGGCACCTGCCCGGCTGAGCGCCGGTGGCGGCCTACCCCACCACCGCCGTCGGCGGCAGCCGGACCGCCGGGGGCAGTGGCGAGGTGACCGGCTCGGCCTGGAAGGCCTGGATCAGCAGCGCGGCGAAGCGCCGCGACGCGGCCACCGCGACGGCCGGCGAGGTGGCCCGGATGCCGCCGTGGGCCATGAGCACCAGGATCAGGTCGTCCAGGACGAAGTCCGGGCGCAGCCGGCCGGCCGCCTTGGCCCGGCGAGCGAGCTCGGCGACCTTGCCCAGTGTCCGCTCCCGGTCCGCGGCGAAGTCGACCGCGTGGGGGAAGGCCGCGAGGAACGCCGAGGTGAAACCCCGGTCCCGTGCGTGCATCTCACAGATCTTCTCGATCACTCGGCAGAAGCCGCGCCACGGGTCCGGGTCGGCGAGTCCCTCGTCGACGATGGCGGTGCAGGTCGCCATCTGTTCGGTGAAGGCCTCGGTGACCAGCGCCGCCTTGGTCGGGAAGTGCCGGTAAAGGGTGGCCGGGCCGACCTCGGCGCGGCGTGCGATCTCGCGCATCGGCACGTCCAGGCCCTCGGCGGCGAACGTCGCGCCGGCCACGGCGAGGATGCGCTCGCGGTTGTCCCGGGCGTCGGAGCGCAGGGAGGGAGACGAACGGCCCGTCACGGCTCTCACCCTAGCCAACCGGACGGGGCGTTCCGATAACGTCCGGCGCCGCGGGCCGTGGGTCACTTCGGGACGGCCATCTCCCCCAGCTCGGACCAGTCGTCCTGCGGCACCGTGGCGTTCACGATGCGCGGGGTCTCGGCCAGGTGCGGCGGCAGGGTCCGCTGCGCGGCCTTGAAGTGGTCGGACTGGACGTGAGCCGCGCCCGCCTCGCCGTCGCGGAACGCCTCGACGAGGACGTACTCGTTCGGGTCGTCGAGGCTGCGGGACCAGTCGAACCACAGGCAGCCGGGCTCGGCGCGGGTCGCCTCGGTGAATTCGCGGGCGATCTCCGGCCATCGCTCGGCGTCCTCGGGCCGGACCCGGAACTTCGCGGTTATGAAGATCATGAGATCCCCTCGGCGCTCGGTTACGCCCCCACGATGCCAGACGGCGTCCGGCCCCACGAAGGGCCGGAAGGCCCGTGTCTAGGATCAAACACATGGAATATCGACAGTTGGGACGTTCAGGCCTGAAGGTGTCGGTGCTCACCATGGGCACGATGACCTTCGGCGGCCAGGGGAACTTCGCCAACGTGGGTGACACGGACGTCGACGAGGCGCGGCGACAGGTCGACATGTGCCTCGAGGCCGGTGTCAACATGATCGACACCGCCGACGTGTACTCGACCGGCCGTTCGGAGGAGATCGTCGGCGAGGCGGTCAAGGGACGCCGGGACGACGTGCTGCTCGCCACCAAGGTCCGGATGCCGATGGGACCCGGCCCCAACGACGCGGGCCTGTCCCGTCACCACATCGTGTCCGGCTGCGAGGCCAGCCTGCGGCGGCTCGGCACGGACCACATCGACCTGTACCAGGTGCACGAGTGGGACGGCGTCACTCCCCTGGAGGAGACCCTGGAGGCGCTGGACTCGCTGGTCACCTCCGGCAAGGTCCGGTACGTCGGCGCGTCCAACTACACCGGCTGGCAGCTGATGAAGGCGCTCGGCACCGCCGACCGCCTGGGCTACCAGCGGTTCGTCAGCCACCAGATCTTCTACTCGCCGCAGGCGCGCGAGGCGGAGTACGAGCTGATCCCCGCCGCGATCGACCAGGGGCTGGGCGTGCTCGTGTGGAGCCCTCTCGCCGGCGGCCTGATGTCGGGCAAGTACCGGCGTGGCCGTACGGCGCCGGAGGGATCGCGGCAGCTCACCGACTGGAACGAGCCACCGGTCCGCGACGAGGACAAGCTGTACGACACGGTCGACGTGCTCGTCGACATCGCCGAGGGGCACGGCGTCTCCGCCGCGCAGGTCACGCTGGCGTACCTGCTCGGCCGCCCCGCCGTGACGTCACTGGTCATCGGCGCGCGTACCGGCGAGCAGCTCGCCGACAACCTCGCCGCCGTGGACCTGACGCTCACCGAGGACGAACGCGCCCGGCTCGACAAGGTCAGCGAGCTGCCGCTGACCTACCCGTACTGGCACCAGGTCGCGACCGCGCAGGACCGCCTGTCCCCCGCCGACCTGTCCCTGCTCGGGCCGTATCTGGACTAGGGCCTCGGGTCAGTGGAACTGGGGCACGATCAGGTAGATCCCGTACGCCGCGATGGCGGCGCAGGCGAGGAAGCACAGACCGGCGGCGACCGTGCCGAAGGCGCCGGCGCCCGCCGGGGCGTCCGTCTCGGCGGCCCGCGGCCGCACCGATGCGGCGAGCACACCGACCGCGAAGATCACCACGATCGCGACGCCCACGCCGAGGCTGACCAGCGCGACCTCGCCGAGCGCGCTCCACTTGACGTCCATCCGGTCCCCCTCAGGCGGCGGTCGTCGCCGGTACGACCGGCGCGGTCGGCTGGTCGTTGACGTTGCCCGCGGTGACCGGGTCGCGCCGCGAGATCGTGTAGATCGCGACGGCGACGGCCACGGCGGCCAGGCAGATCACCACGATCCCGGCCGTGCCCTGCTTGGCCACGGCCGCCGAGACGCCGCCGACCACGGCGGCGGCCGGAAGCGTGAAGACCCACGCCAGCGCCATCCGCCCGGCCACGCCCCAGCGCACCTCGGCGAGCCGCCGGCCGATGCCGGCGCCGAGGATGCCGCCGGAGCACACCTGCGTGGTGGACAGCGCGAAGCCCAGGTGGGACGAGGCCAGGATCACCGTCGTCGAGGCGGTCTCGGCCGCGAACCCCTGCGGTGACTGGATGTCGGCCAGTCCCTTGCCCATCGTCCGGATGATCCGCCAGCCGCCCGCGTACGTGCCGAGCGCGATGGCCGTGCCCGCGAGCAGGACCACCCACCACGGCGGGCCGGACCCGTGCGAGAGGGTGCCGGCCGAGATCAGCGTGAGGGTGATGACGCCCATCGTCTTCTGCGCGTCGTTGGTCCCGTGCGCCAGCGAGACCAGCGACGCGGAGGCCACCTGCCCGAACCGGAACCCGCGCGTGACCTCCCGCTCACGTCCCCGGCGCGTGATCACGTACGCCAGGTAGGTCGCGATCATCGCCACGA
Organism: Actinoallomurus sp. CA-142502; assembly: GCF_050936355.1. Taxonomy (NCBI): domain Bacteria; kingdom Bacillati; phylum Actinomycetota; class Actinomycetes; order Streptosporangiales; family Thermomonosporaceae; genus Actinoallomurus; species Actinoallomurus sp. CA-142502. The sequence goes on along the minus strand of NZ_JBNJMY010000001.1, from coordinate 1,544,284 downwards.
CGCCGGCGACGACCGGCGAGGCGACGGCGGGGATGAGGATCTTCTCGGTGACCTCGGTGAAGTGGACGCCCTTCACGCCGGCGCCGACCCAGACCGCTCCGATCAGCCCGCCGAACAGCGCGTGGGACGAACTCGACGGCAGACCGAACAGCCAGGTCAGCAGGTTCCACACGATCGCTCCCACCAGCCCGGCGAAGATCATCCAGGGGGTGACGAGCGTGTCGTCGACGATGCCACCCGAGATCGTCTTGGCCACCTCGGTGGACAGGAACGCACCGACCAGGTTGAGCGCTCCGGAGATCGCCACGGCGACCCGGGGCGGCAGCGCGCCGGTCGCGACCGAGGTCGCCATCGCGTTGGCGGTGTCGTGGAACCCGTTGGTGAAGTCGAAGGCCAGGGCCGCGATGACCACGACCAGGACCAGGAAAGACCAGTGACCCATCAGGGCTTACCTCCCTGTGACCGCACTGCCGCCCACCGTAGACGCGAGGCGTGAACGGGGGGTGAAGTCCTTCCCAGGCGCGGGCGACGAACCGGTCGGATCCGGCCCTCGGGCTGTAACACCACGGGGCGCTGTGGCGCTGAGGTGGTGTTGACATTGGGATAATTGTGAAGATCGGGACTAAATGGGACAGAACGCGCCTGCCGTGACTCAGGAGCCGGAGCCGGTCTTCGTCGACCGGACGGGCAGGCGCCGGCGGCTTGTTCGCAATGCCGGAATCGCCGTCGGGTGTCTGCTCGCCGCCTACCTCGCGGTCGTCGCCTTCGGGCTGGTCAGCGGGGCCGACGCTCCCATGGCTCCATGGCCCGCTCCCAAGCCCTCACACCGCGCCGCGCTTCCCCGCCATGACGGCATGACGGCTCGGCCGGACACCCCGCGGCCGGCGGCCAGGCCCACGCCGAGCGCCACCGCGCGGACCCGGCGCGCGCAGCCGCCGAGGAGCGCCGCGACCACGACGCGGACCACCGCACCGGCCGCGACGTCGACGACCCAACCGGGACAGGGCCGCGCGTACGGCCGTACGAAGAGCCCGAACCCCAGGAAGCCCTGATGGCGAACCGGCGCCGCGATCCACGCGGACACTGGATCCTTCTCCTCCTCGGCGGATTCATCCTCGCCGCCGGGCTGCTCCTGCAGGGCTACGCCCACGGCGCGGTCGGAGAGTCGCCCCAGCACGACCACACCGGCGGCGGCGCGGCACCGGCGGCGGCGACCGGCGGCGGACCCGTGCTCAACCTGTCCGGCGAACGGCCCCAGAGCGTCCGGATGCCTCCGCGCACCATCGCGCTGACCTTCGACGACGGACCCGATCCCCGCTGGACCCCGCGGATCCTCGACGTACTGCGCCGTCACCGGGCCCACGCCACGTTCTTCGTCGTCGGGGCGCGCGCCGCCGATCACCCCGGCCTCCTCCGCCGGACCCTCCGCGAGGGCAACGAGATCGGCTCCCACACCTACACCCACATCGACATGGCCGGTTCGCCGGCGTGGCGGATCCGGCTGGAGCTCGGCCTGACGCAGCGGGCCCTGGCCGGCGCGGCCGGCGTCCACACGCGGCTGCTCCGCATGCCGTACTCCTCGTTGACCGCCGAGATGTCCGCGCCCGAGTACCGCGCCGCGCGGGAGGCCGCGCGGCTGGGCTACCTGGTGGTGAGCACCGACCGCGACACCGACGACTGGAGACGGCCGGGCGTCGCGCGCATCGTCCAGGCCGCGACGCCGGCGAACGGGGCCGGCGCGGTCGTGATGATGCACGACGCCGGCGGCGACCGCGCCCAGACCGTACGGGCGCTGGACACGCTCTTGACCGGTCTGTCCGCGAAGGGGTACCGCTTCACCACGCTCAGCGCGGCGACGCGGCTGCCGGCCGCCGATGTGAGCGCCTCGACCACCGCGAAGGTGACCGGCACGGCCCTGGTCGACGGTCAGCGCGCCGCCGGTTGGCTGGCGGGCGCGTTCGCCACCCTGTTCGGGGTGACCGCCGTGCTCACCGGCCTGCGGCTGCTGGCACAGCAGATCTTCGCCCGCGTGCACGTCCGGCGCATCCGGCGCGAGCGGCGGCGCCGTGCCAGGCCCTGGCTGGCCGCCGGCACGACACCGCCACCGGTCTCAGTGATCGTTCCCGCCTACAACGAGCAGGCCGGTCTCGCCGCCACCGTGCGGTCGCTCGTGCGGACCGACTACCCGGCGCCGATCGAAGTGATCGTCGTTGACGACGGCTCGACGGACGACACCGCGCTCATCGGCCACCGGCTCGCCCAGGAGTTCGCCCACGTCGAGCTGGTGCGCCGGCCCAACGGCGGCAAGCCGGCCGCGCTCAACACCGGCATCGCCCGTGCCCGGTACGACATCCTCGTCCTCGTGGACGGCGACACCGTCTTCCAGCCCGACACGATCGGCAGGCTCGTCGGGCAGCTCGCCGACCCCGCGGTCGGAGCGGTGAGCGGCAACACGAAGGTGGCCAACCGGAAGGGGCTCATCGGCCGCTGGCAGCACATCGAGTACGTCATCGGCTTCAACCTCGACCGCCGCATGTTCGACGTCCTCGAATGCATGCCCACCGTGCCCGGGGCGATCGGCGCCTTCCGGCGTCGCGCCCTCGCCGCGGCCGGTGGCCTGAGCACCGACACCCTCGCCGAGGACACCGACCTGACCATGGCGATCTGCCGCGCCGGCTGGCGGGTGGTGTACGAGGAGACCGCCATCGCCTGGACCGAGGCGCCGTCCTCACTCCGGCAACTGTGGCGACAGCGGTACCGCTGGTGCTACGGCACTCTCCAGTCGATGTGGAAGCACAAGCGGTCGCTCGTCGAAGGCGGCCGCTCGGGCCGGTTCGGCCGCCGGTGCCTGCCGTACCTGACGATCTTCCAGGTCGTGCTCCCGCTCTTCGCGCCCGTGGTCGACATCTTCGCCTGCTACGGCCTGATCTTCCTCGACCCTCTCACCGTGGCGGCGTCGTGGCCGGCGTTCGCGGGCGCCCAGGCGGTGGCCTCCATGTACGCGCTGCGCCTCGACGGTGAGCGCTTCCGCACCCTCTGGGTACTCCCGCTCCAGCAGGTCGTCTACCGCCAGCTGATGTACCTCGTCGTCATCCAGTCCCTGGCGACCGCGATCCTGGGCGACCGGCTCCGCTGGCACGTCATCCGCCGCACCGGCACCTTCTCCGGAGAAGACCCCCTGCCGGCCCAGGCCAACGCCTGAAGCCATTTCTTGCCAGGATGTCGAGAAACCGCAGCCGGCTTCTACCTGTGGGTGAGAGCGCCGGGAGGCGGCGCGGCAGCGGGAAGGACAAGACCGTGAAGTACATGATGTTGATGCAGTTCAGCGCGGCGCAGGCCGATTTTCCGAGCATCGACACCTGGTCGGCGGAGGAGGTCTCGGCGCACCTGGACTTCATGCGGCACACCAACGAGGAGCTCGTCAGGTCCGGCGAGTTCGTCGACGGGCAGGGCCTGGCCATGCCCGACCAGGCCAAGATCGTACGCGCCGGCGACGGCGGCCGGCCGGTGGTCAGCGACGGGCCGTTCCCGGAGACCAAGGAGTTCCTCGCCGGCTGGTGGATCGTCGACTGCGAGACGCCCGAGCGTGTCATCGAACTCGCCGCCGCCGTGTCGGCCGCACCCGGCCCGGGCGGCCGTCCGCTGAACATGCCGATCGAGGTCCGCCAGGTGATGGCGGCTCCGACCGAGGAGCTGTGACCGCTGGAGACGGGCGCCGATGACCTGCTGCGGACGCTGGCGCCGCAGGTCATCGGCGTGCTCTCCCGGCGCTTCGGTGACTTCGAGGCCGCCGAGGACGCGGTGCAGGAGGCGCTGCTGGCCGCGGCGACGCGGTGGCCGGCCGACGGCGTGCCCGCCAACCCGCGGGGCTGGCTGATCCAGGTCGCGGCCCGCCGCATGATCGAGCGGGTACGCGGGGAGCAGGCGCGGCGGCGCCGCGAGGACCTGGTGGCCCGGCGGACGCCGGACGACCGCCGGGCGGCGCCGGCCGCCGACGAGGAGTACGAGGCGGACCGCGACGACACCCTCACCGTGCTGTTCCTGGCCTGCCACCCGTCGCTGTCCTCGGCGTCGGCCATCGCGCTCACCTTGCGGTCCGTCGGCGGGCTGACGACCGCCGAGATCGCGGCGGCGTTCCTGGTGCCCGAGGCGACCATGGCCCAGCGGATCAGCCGGGCCAAGCAGCGCATCAGGGCCTCCGGCGTCCCGTTCCGCATGCCGTCGGCGGAGGAATGGCCGGGCCGGCTGCGGTCGGTGCTGCACGTCCTCTACCTCATCTTCAACGAGGGCTACACCGGGACGACCGGGGCCGGCCTGCACCGCGTCGAACTGTCCCGGGAGGCGATCCGGCTGGCCAGGGCGGTGCACGCGCTCCTGCCCGACGACGCCGAGGTGGCCGGGCTGCTGGCGTTGATGCTGCTGATCGAGGCACGGCGGCCGGCGCGTACCGGCCCGTCCGGCGAACTGGTGCCGCTCGCCGAGCAGGACCGGAGCCGGTGGGACGGCGCGGCCATCGCGGAGGGCGTCGCGCTCATCACCGCGACCCTGTCGAGAGGTGCCGTCGGCCCGTACCAGCTCCAGGCCGCGATCAACGCGGTCCACGACGAGGCCGCCGCCGTGGAGGAGACCGACTGGCCGCAGATCCTCGCCCTGTACGGGCTGCTCGAACACATGTCGGACAACCCGATGGTCACGCTCAACCGCGCCGTCGCCGCGGCCATGGCCCACGGCCCGGCGGCCGGGCTCGCGCTGCTCGACGCGCTGGAGTCCGACGGCCGTCTCACCGGCCACCACCGGCTGCACGCGACCCGGGCCCACCTGCTGGAGATGCGCGGCGACCGCGCGGCGGCGGCGGAGCACTACCGCACGGCCGCCCGGCTGACGATGAGCCTCCCCGAACGGCACTACCTCATCGGCCGTGCCGGCCGCCTCGCCGAATAGGCACGGAGCCGCCCCGCCTGGCCTGCCCCGGCCGCGGGTACGGAGTAGGGCATGGGGAAGAGCTGGTGAGGGCGGTCGTCTTCGGGGGCACCCGTACGGTCTCGGCGGAGGAGGTGCCGGACGCCCGGATCGAGGAGCCGTCCGACGTCGTGGTCCGGGTGACCTCCAGCGCGATCTGCGGCACCGACCTGCACATGTACGACGGGCGCACGGGCGCCGAGCCCGGCATGGTCCTCGGCCACGAGCCGCTCGGCGTGGTCGAGAGCGTGGGCGACGCCGTGCGGATGGTCGAGCGCGGGGACCGGGTGGTGATCCCGACCCACCTCTACTGCGGGGTGTGCGTCAACTGCGCGCGTGGCCTGTCCGCGGCCTGCCTGCGCGTGCGTTCCGGCGGGTTCGGCGCCGCGTACGGGTACGCGGGGATGGGCTGTTACCGGGGCGCGCAGGCCGAGCTGCTGCGCGTTCCGTTCGCGGACGCCAACTGTGTTCCGGTGCCCGGCGAGCCGGACGACGTGTTCGAGGACGACTTCGCGATGCTGCCCGACGCGTTCGTGACCGGCTGGCACGCGACCGAGCTGGCGTCGGTGTCGGCCGGCGCGACCGTGGCGGTCTTCGGCGCGGGCGCCGTCGGGCTGCTCTCGGCGTACAGCGCGCTGCTCAAGGGCGCCGAGGAGGTCTACGTCGTCGACCATGTGCCCGAACGGCTGGACAAGGCGGCCGAGATCGGCGCCACGCCCGTCGACTTCCACGAGGGCGACCCGGTCGAGCAGATCCGCGACCTGCGCCGCGCCTCCGGGTTGCCGCCCGGCGAGGAGCCGATGACCGGGGTGGACGCCGGCATCGACGCGGTCGGTTTCCAGGCCGACGACCGCCTGCGGCCCGGCGAGGAGAACCCCACTCAGGTGGTCGGCGACCTGGCCCGCCTGGTGAACCCGGCCGGGCACCTGGGCATCATCGGCGTGTACGCCGAGAAGGACCTGTCCCCCGCCCCTCGCGGACACACCGACGGCCGGCTCACGGTGCCGTGGGCCACGCTGTTCGCCAAGGGCGTGTCGGTGCGGTTCGGCCGCACCCACGACCGGCGTTACACCGTGCTGCTCCGCGACCTGATCCTGTCCGGCCGGGCCCATCCGGGCGTGGTCGTCACCCATCACGGGCCGATCGAGGAGGCGCCGGCGCTCTACCGGGCGTTCGACCGGCGCGCCGACGGCGTCATCAAGGCCGTTCTCCGGCCCTGACGGGCGGCTCGTCCAGGACGGCGAGGTCCGGCGGCACGAGCGTGGTGGACAGCAACAGCTCGTGCAGCAGGTTGTGGTTGAGGGCGTTGCCGACCGGCTCGCCGATCTCGGCGCGGGTCAGGCCCGCGACGCCGCCGGCGGACAGCCGGTTGCGGACGCCGACGACGAGGTGCTCGACCTTCTTGCGGGTCCAGCCGGCGTCGGGCCGTAGCTCGGCGAGTTGGACGGCCGCCACGTGCCAGGGCAGGGGCTGCGGGCGCGGCTCGTGCAGCAGGTACCGCTGGCCGAGGACGATCAGCGCGAGGCGTTCGTCCTCGTCGAGCGCCCACATCTTCGGCGGCCGGGTGACGTCCTCGTGGCGGGGAGCGGGCCGCCGCCCGTCGGCGCCGGCGACGAACACCTCGAGCAGGTGCTCGCGCTCGTTCGACCCGCGAACGAACATCGGCGTGTATCCCTCCGCCAGCGGCACCGGCTCCTCGTTCTCGAACAGCAGGCGCGCGCCGGGCAGCCGGATCGGCAGCCGCCCGGTGTTGTGCAGCCACCATCGCCGGTCGCGGTGCACCAGGCTGCCGTGCCGTCGGCTCACCCGCAGGTCGTCCTCGCCGAGGCAGACGTGCACGTCGGGCCGGTTGCGGCCGAAGATCACCTCACGGCCCTCGCCCGAGCCGAGCGCGATGCCGCCGGCGAGGGTCAGGGTGAAGATGGTGCCGGGCGCCGACGGCGGGACGCCGCGGGCCAGGCTGCCGTGACTCTCCGGCAGCCTCCTGCCGCCGTCCATGCTTCGAAGCGGACTCACCGGTGTCCTCCCGTCGTCGTGGGGGTGGTGGGCATCCGGGCGCTCCGTTCACGTCTTCGGCAGCCGGGCGGCGGCCGCCGACGCGAGGGCCTTGGCGTCGGCGCAGAGCCGGCTCTCGGGCCGCGATCCGGACACCACGAGGAAGACGATCTCCGCGGTGGTGTGCCCGCCGGTGTCGGTGTACGTGCGGTGCACCACCCGGGCCAGGCACGTGCCGTGGCCGTCGCCACCGGCCTGGACGAAGGCGGCGTGGCCCGCGAGACGCACCGGCGTCCCGTCGTCCGAGCTCAGCGGGCCGTTGTGGTCGAAGCGCAGCTGGACGCCGGTGCCACCCGTGCCCCTCCAGCGGCAGTCCCAGCGGCCGAAGCCCGGCGTGGCGCGGCCGGCGCCGACGCGTGACAGGGCGGCGGAGGTGAGCAGCGCGCAGGCGTCCTGGCGGCCCAGCGACGCGGACGGCAGAGGCCGGGCGCGCCGTGGCATGACACCCCGGACCAGCACCGCCGCCGCGTGGTCGGTGGCGGCCGTCGCCGCCGCGCACAGGTCGATCGCGCCGCGGCCCGTGCGCTGCGCGGTGACCGCGACGACGTGCCCGTCGGCGAGAGTCAGCTCCTGGCCGCACTCGCCGTCGGCGAGCGGTCCGCGGATGATGCCGACCGTGCCACGCCGCTCGACCCGGTCGCCCGCGCCCGGCTCGGGCGCGGGGCCGTTCTCCAGCTCGATCTTGACGTCGGCGAGGTCGTCGTCGCCCCGCTTGATCAGCACGTCGCAGCGGTTGAAGTTGCCGTAGTCGGTGGACAGCTCGGTGCCGCCGAACCGCCGCAGGGACGCCGGGTCCGCTAACGCGCAGGGTTCGGCGGTGCGCGGATCGCCGACCGCCGACGCCGGAGGGCTCGCCGACCGCGCCGGCTCGTCCTCGGAGGAGGAACGGCCCGCCTGGACGATCATCACCGTCGCGACGGAGACCACGACGATCGCCGCCACGGCCGCGGCGACGGGGACGCTCCGAAGCCGGCGCGGGCGCCGTGCCGCCGGGACGTCGTCGCCGAGTTCGAGCAGGCGGCACGCCTCAGCGGCGTCCGGCCGGTCGTCCGGCTCCAGGCGCAGCATCGCCGACAGGGCGGCGCCGAGCGCGCCCGGCGCGCTGGGCGCGGCGACGTGGCCGGATGCCGAGCGCCAGACGGCGGTCAGCGGGCCCACGCCGTTGCCGAGCGGCGAGTCGCCCTCCGCGGCGGCGAACAGCGTGGCGCCCAGCGAGAACACGTCGGCCGCGGGCAGGGGCTTCGCGCCGCGGGCGACCTCCGGGGCGACGTACGCCGGGGTGCCGCGGAACAGGCCGCTGTCGCTGACCGTCTCGTCGGCCCAGACCGCGCGGGAGACCCCGAAGTCGGTGAGCTTGGCGTCGCCGGACTCGGTGATCAGGACGTTGCCCGGTTTCACGTCGCCGTGGACGATGCCGCGAGCGTGCACGGCGGCGAGCGCGTCGGCGAGCTGCCGGCCGATCCGCGCGACCGCCTCCGGGGCGAGGACTCCGTCGGAGGCGATGACGTCGGCGAGGTCCCGCGCGGGGACGTACTCCATCACCAGCCAGGTCGCGGCGTCCTCGGTGATGAGGTCATAGAGGGTCACGACGCGCGGGTGGTCGATGCCCCCGGCGATGCGGGCCTCGCGGGAGAGCTCCCGGAGCCGGCGTTCGTCGGCGGCGGGGTGCGCGCGCTTGAGCGCCACCGGACGGCCGAGACGCTCGTCACGGGCGAGCCAGACGGCGCCCATCCCGCCCGAGCCGATCTGGCGCTCGACCCGGTAGCGCCCCGCGACCAGCGCACCGATCCGTACCGACACTCGTCTCACCCGACCGGGGTCCGTGGGTACCCGCCTGTCACCGAAAGACTACGGCGCGGCGCCGCCGTACGGGGAGGAATCACCCGGACCATTGGATCTCGATCAGGGGTCCGCCTGACGGGCCAGTGCCTGCGCCAGGAGTGGATGAGGTCCTGCGACGGCGGCATTGACCAGGCACGCGAGACGGCGGCACGCATCGCCGGCGCGCGTCCGATCGTCCTGCCCGGCGTCGGCCACGAGGTCCCCGAACCCGTGGGGAACGAGATCGCCGTCCAGATCCGCGCGCTGGTGGACACCCCATCGCGCGCCGCCTGAACGGGCGAGCGATTCCCGACCCATCGGCCGTTATGGGTGACAGTGCTGGTCGGAGTTGCTTAACTAATGGGCGATCTTGTCGTGATTCGCCGCCCAGTCCCAGGTCGGTGACCACTCAGCGGAGGTGGTTGATGCGAGCCGGACCGCCCCTGATCGTGGCCTGGTTGGTCATCGGCGGGCTCGCCGCGGGACAGCGCCACTACTACTCCCACTTCGACGCGAGCTGCGGCAGGTTCGCCACCATCGGCGTCACGATCATCTCCGGACCGCTCAACTACGCCGGCCTGAACCCATGGGTGGCCTGCAAGGTTCCGCAGCCCAGCCGGTGACGCCCGCCTGACGAGGTCCCGTACTCAGCCGGCCCCGGCCGCGCCCCAGCCCTCGACCTCGAAACGCGCCGTGAGCGACTCGGGGGCGATCTCCCCGCCGCAGTAGCGGCACACGACGGCCGGCTCGAGGTCGGCACCGCAGGAGTGCTCGAACACGACCGGCGGCCGCTCGCTCAGGTGCCGGTCGCCCCAGGCCATGAGGGTGAGCAGCACTCCGCGCAGTTCGCGACCCGCCTCCGTCGGACGGTACTCGTAGCGGAGCGGGCGCCGGCTGTACGGGGTCTTCTCCAGCACGCCCGCCGCCACGAGGTGGTTGAGGCGCGCGGTCAGCACGTCGCGGGGCGCTCCCACGTTGCGAGCGATGTCGTTGAAGCGCCGGACGCCCCAGAACACCTCGCGCAGCACGAGCAGGGAGTACTTCTCGCCGATGACGGCGAGCGCGTCGGCGATCGAGCAGGGGCGTGGCGTGGCCATGTCCCCACCGTAAGACCACAAGTTTGCTTTTCCAACTTACTCCGGCCTACCGTTAGTTGGATTTCCAAACCAACCTCGTGGGAGGGGAAGAGCCATGCGCGACGCCGTGATCGTCGAGGCCGTACGCACGCCGATCGGCAAGGGACGGCCGACCGGCACGCTCGCGAGCGTGCACCCGGTCGAGCTGCTCGCTCACACTCTGCGCGCCCTGGTCGGCCGCAGCGGGATCGACCCGGAGCTGGTCGACGACGTGATCGGCGGCTGCGTCGACCAGGTCGGCGAGCAGGCCATGAACACCACGCGCAACGCCTGGCTCTCGGCCGGGTTCCCCGACTCGGTCCCGGCGACCACGGTCGACCGGCAGTGCGGCTCGTCCCAGCAGGCCGTCCACTTCGCCGCCCAGGGCGTGATCTCCGGCGCGTACGACCTGGTCATCGCCTGCGGGATCGAGTCGATGAGCCGGGTTCCGATGTGGTCGAACGTGCCGGCGGGCGCCGATCCGTTCGGGCCGGGCCTCGCCCGGCGGTTCCCCGAGGGCCTCGTCCCCCAGGGCATCAGCGCGGAGCTGATCGCCGCCAAGTGGTCGCTCAGCCGGGAACGGATGGACGAGTTCGCGACACTGTCGCACCGCAGGGCCGCCGAGGCGCACGCCGACGGCCGGTTCGAGACAGAGCTCGTTCCGGTGCACACCGACGCGGGCCTGATCAGCGGGGACGAGTCCGTACGGCCCGGCACGACGCCGGAGGTGCTCGCCGGCCTCCGCCCGGCCTTCGAGGACCCGGCGTACGCCGAGCGCTTCCCGCAGATCGAGTGGTCGGTGACGGCCGGCAACAGCAGCCCGATCAACGACGGCGCCTCGGCGGTACTGATCACCTCGAGCGAGACCGCGAAAAGGCTGGGGCTGCGGCCGCTGGCCCGGCTGCACGGGTTCGCGGTGACCGGCTCGGACCCGCTGCTGATGCTGGCGGGCGTCATCCCGGCCACCGAGAAGGTGCTGCGCCGCACCGGGCTGCGGCTGGAGGACATCGACCTGTTCGAGGTCAACGAGGCGTTCGCGAGTGTGGTGCTGGCCTGGCTGCAGGAGACCGGCGCCGACCCCGCCAAGGTCAACGTCAACGGCGGCGCGATCGCGCTCGGCCATCCCCTCGGCGCCAGCGGCACCCGCCTGATGACCACGCTGGTGAACGCCATGCGGCAACGCGGCGCGCGCTACGCCCTGCAGACCATGTGCGAGGCCGGTGGGCTCGCCAACGCCACCGTGCTGGAGCGGCTGGCCTGAGGACCCCGCGCCGGACCCACCCGGACCGAACTGTATACGGGATCCGCAACCTGCCCAGGTGGCTGATACGGAACCGACCGTAGAAACGAACAATTCAAGTGTGTCCTCGCTTCGAGGGTCCGCGACGCGGACGTTCCGGCCGACTGAGCCCGACTGGGGGCGGCGGCTCAGCGGTGCCGGAAGACCTGACCGGCGGCCGGCGTCGCCGCGGACCTCGCGAGGGCACGGGCCGGCGAGGCCTCAGCAACGTCACGGGGGAACGTGCTGAGGCCCGCCGGCCGGATCCACCTCGTGCCCACCACCGGCGCGCACCCGACCCATGCCTGTCCGCGCGTCCACCGGACAGGCCCGCAGGGGCCCTGACCAGGTAGGTTGTAAATCTGGTGTCTCACGGACTCACGGCGGCGAGCACGCACGCCTTCGACTCACAGGCCGGAGCCGACCTCGAACGACCGTCGCGGCGCGGCTGGCGCGGCCGCAGCCGGGAGTGGCGGGCCGTCACCGCCGCGATCGAGGCCGCCCAGCGCAGCCGGGGCGCGGTGCTCCTCGTCGAGGGCCAGGCCGGCATGGGCAAGAGCAGGCTGCTCTCCGACGCCGTCGAGGCGGCGGCCGCCCGCGGATTCATGCTCGCACACGGCGCGGCGGACGAGCCGAGCCGGCTCGCACCGCTCGTCCCGCTGATGGCCGCCCTGGGGGAGTCCCCGCAGACGCTCCGTGAGGGCCTGGACACCACCGCGGAAACGGCCGACCTGCGGCTGCGCCTGCTCGAACGGTTGCAGAGCCGCCTGGAGGAACGCGCGGCGCACGGCCCGTTCCTGATCGCGCTCGACGATCTGCAGTGGGCCGACCCGACCACCCTGCTCGCGCTCCGGTCGATCGTGCCGGAGCTGGCCTCCTACCCGCTGGTGTGGATTTTGGCCCGGACGACGGGGATCGCCGAGTCCGACGCCGACCGGGTGTTCGAGATCCTGGCGCGGGAGGGGGCCGCCCGCATCGTCCTGGAGCCGTTGGGCGACCGGGCGGTGGGCGAGGTGATCGGCGACGTGCTCGGCGCCGCGCCCGGACCCGAGCTGCTCGCGATGACGGCGGCGACCGGCGGCAACCCGTTCCTGCTGGTGGAGCTGTTGCACGGCCTCCAGGACGAGAACGCGGTGCGGGTCGCCGACGGCGAGGTCACGCTGGTGTCGCGGCAGTTGCCCCGGCGGATGCAGGAGATCGCGCGCAGCCGGCTGGGCCGGCTGTGCCCGCACACCCGGCACCTGCTCCAGGTCGCCGCCGTGCTGGGACGCTCGTTCCGCGTGGACGACCTGGCGGAGATGTTCGACGAGCCGCCCAGCCGCCTGCTGCCCGCCCTGGAGGAGGCGGAGTCGGCGGCCGTGGTGGCCGCCGCGGGTGACCAGCTGACGTTCCGGCACGAGTTGCTCTGGCAGGCCGTGACCGAGACCGTCACCGTGCCGGTCCGCCACGCGCTGCACCGGCAGGCCGCGGAGATGCTACTGCGACGCGGCGGCTCGGCCATCCCCGCCGCCGCCCACCTCATGCACTACGCCCGGCCCGGCGACGGCCACGCCCTGAAAGGGCTCGACCAGGCCGTCCGCGAGGTCCTGCCGTCCTCCCCGCAGAGCGCCGCCGACCTCGCCGTACGGGCCCTCGAACTGACCATGCCCGGCGATCCGGACCGCGTCGACCGTACGGTGACGGCGGTCTACGCCCTGACGACCTGCGGGCGGCTGCCCGAGGCCACCGACTTCGCCCGTACCGCGATCGGCCAGGCCCGCCACCCCGAGCAGGCCGCGCGGCTCCGGTCCGAGCTGGCGTACGCCCTGCTGCTGGCCGGCCGGCCGGCGGACGCGGCGGCCGAGGCCGAGCAGGCGCTCGCCCAGCCGGACCTGATCGGCGACAAGCGCGGCCTGGCCGAGCAGGTGTTCCTGCGCGCCCTGTACGCCACCCACGACTTCCGGCGGGGGCGGGAACTGGCCGAGGAGATCATCGACTCCGGCCGGCGGCACGACCGCGCAGCCCAGGTGGGCGCGCGGATGCTGTTCTCCTACATCGCCTGGGGCGACGGTCAGGCCGCCGAGGGGATCAGCCACGTACGCGAGGCGGTCCGCATCGCGCCCCGCGACGACGCCTCGGCGGGGCGCGTCCACCCTCGTCTGCACCTGGCCACCCTGCTCACCGACATGCGGCGGCTGGAGGAGGCCGACGCCCAGCTCAACCAGATCGCCGCGGAGATCGCCGAGTTCGGCCAGAGCGCGTACGCGGCCACGCCCGCGATCTTCCGGGCGCGGCTGCGGCTCGCCGAGGGCCGGCTCGACGACGCCGCGGCCGAGGCGCAGGCGGGCCTGGCGGTCGCCGAGCAGATGGGCACGAACGCGTTCATGCTGCTGGGCCTCGCGGTGCTGGTCGCCGTCGCCGTACGGCGTGGCGAGCTGGACGCCGCCGCCGGACACGCCCAGCGGTACGAGGAGCGGTACCGGGCCGGCACGAGGCTCGGGAAGGCCTGGGCGCGGTGGCCGCTGGCGACGCTCGCCGAGGCGCGCGAGGGTCCGGCCAGGGCCTTCGAGATCCTCCGCCCCGTCTGCGCCGACCTGAACGAACGACGCTGGCTGCTGATGTCCGAGCCCGACGCCGCCGCCTGGCTGGCCCGTACGGCGCTCGCCGCCGGGGACCGGTCCTCCGCCGAGGCGGTCGCCGTGACCGCCGAGCAGCTCGCCCGCGCCAACACGGGCTTCTCGGCGCTGGCCGCCGCGGCCGCGCACGCCCGCGGCGTCCTGCGCGGCGACCGGGTGACGCTGGCCCACGCCGCCGCGACGCACCCGAGCCCGTGGAGCCGGGCCTCGGCGGCGGAGGATCTCGGCGTCCTGCTGGCCGGGTCGCGGGGCCGCGTGGACGACGACGCGGCGATCGAGGCCCTGGACCGGGCGCTGGAGGGGTACCAGCGGATCGGCGCGCTGCGCGACGCTGCCCGGATCCGGGCCCGGCTGCGCCGGCTCGGCGTACGGCGCCGCCACTGGACGCAGGCGGAGCGTCCGCTCTCCGGCTGGTCGAGCCTGACCGAGACCGAGCGGAACGTCGCCGTCCTGGCCGCACAGGGCCTGACGAACCCGCAGGTCGCGACGCAGATGTTCGTCTCGCCGCACACGGTGAAGTTCCACCTGCGCCAGGTGTTCCGCAAGCTGGGCATCGCGTCCCGCGTCGAGCTGGCCCGGCTCGCCGCCGAGCACGCCTCGGAGCCCCCGTCCTCCGAGGCGTGAGCACCGGCCGCGGTCAGCCCATGGTCTTGGCGCCGTCGAGGGACTCGCGGATGATGTCGGCGTGGCCGGCGTGCTGTGCGGTCTCGGCGAGGATGTGGAGCAGCACGCGGCGGGCCGACCAGCGCGTGCCGGGCTCGAACCAGGGCGCCTCGGGCAGCGGGCGGGACGCCTCCAGGTCGGGCAGGCCCGTCACGATCTCCTCGGTGCGGCGGGCGGCCTTCTCGTAGCCGGCGAGCACGTCCGCGAGGGTCTCGCCCGGCAGCATGCGGAACCGGCCGTCCTGGTTCTTCCCGCCCGTGGCGACGGTGCCGTCGCCGTCGACGACGAAGTCCATCCACGCGCTCTCGACCTCCGTGACGTGCTTGATCAGGCCGCCGAGGCACAGCTCGCTCGCCGTCGTACGGCGTCCCGCCTGCTCGTCGGTCAGGTCGCGCACCGTGTGGCGCAGGAAGAAGCGCTGCTGGGCCAGTGCCGTCAGCAGGGTCGCGGTCTCGTCGGTCACGGTGTCGAGCGTGCTGGTCATGTCCTTCGTCCCTCTCTCTTGGCCGTCACGAGTGACAGTAGGGACGATTGCGGCCACTTTCCGTCCGCAATGACCGCCGTCGCGAGGGACCGCTCAACGCAGGACGGCCGCCAGCAGGTCGGCGCCCAGCGCCGTCAGATCGGGAAGGTTGAGGGTGTAACGGACGTAACGACCGTGCCGCCGGGCCGTGAGCAGGCCCGCGCGGCGCAGGACGGCGAGGTGGCGGGAGACCTCCGGGGGTGAGAGTTCCCAGAAGTGGGCCAGCTCGCCGGTGGTGTGCGGGCCGCGGGCCAGGGTGCGCAGCAGCCGCAGCCGTACCGGATGCGCGAGCGCCTCCAGCCGGAGGGTGACCGTCTCCAGGGAGACCGGTTCCGCCGGACCCGGCTCGGCGACGGGGTACTGCACCACCGGATGCCACCCGGGCGCGTGGACCGCCACCAGGTGCGGGCGGCCGAAGACGCTGGGGATGAAGGTGACCCCGGCGCCACGGGCGGCGGTCGCCTTGTCCTGCACCTTGTCCACGATGATGCGGTCGCCGTCCGGCGCCAGGGCGACCGCGCCGGAGACCGAGGCGAGCGCCGCACCGATGCCCTGGCGCCTGAGCAGTTCGTTCTTCAGGCGCAGATCGGTGGCGAGCCGCACCGCGACGCCCGCCCAGGCGCCGTCGAAGAATGCCTCGGCGCATTCTTCGAAGGTGTGGCGCACCCGCGCCCGCACCGCGGCCGGGTCCGCGAGCAGCCGTTCCGCGAAGGCCTCCTGCAGCGCGCCGCGGGCCTGGGCCACGTCCAGGGCCCGCTCGCGCGCGGTCGTGTCGGTGAGCGGCGACGCCCCGGGGAAATGGACCCGGTTGCTGCCGCAGGTGGTGACGAGCGCGGCGGTCACATACTTCTCGTCGTCGATCCGGTCCACCTCGTCCAGCTCCTCGGCGAGGGTCGGCCGGGGCCGCGCGGGGATCAGGAAGTCGGCCTGTGAGGAACGCCAGAGGAACTCCGCCTCCCTGAGCCGCTCGGCCAGCTCCGGCCGCAGTCCGGCCCAGACGTCCGCGGCCCAGCCGGCGTACTGCGGATGGTGACCGGGCTCGGCCAGCACGTGCAGCATCGCGGTCAGCTCGGCCAGCGGGGAGGCGGCGAACCGCACTCGCTCGGACGGCAGGCCACTGATGTCGATCCTCAGTGTCACCCCCTCAGCATCACCGACCGGATGACCTGCGACGTGCGTCGGTTGACGGAATCCGTCAACCGACGGGACCCGGGCCGGTGGCCGAACGCACCGTCTGACGTCATGGCGACCATCACCAGAATCCAGCCCCGTGCCCTCGTCCGTGCCTCTGGAGGCCCCCGCTATGCCGTCGCCCTGGCCGTGGACGCGCTCGGCACCGGCCTGCTGCGGCCCTTTCTGCTGCTCTACGGCGTGACGGCGCTGAGGCTGTCCGCGCCGGTCACCGGCACCGCCATGACGGTCGGCATCGTCATGGGCCTGGTGTGCATGCCCGCGGTGGGCCGCTGGCTGGACCGGGGCGCGCGCAGCACGGTCGTGGCGGCGTCGATGCTGGTGCGGACGCTGGGCGTGGCGCTCCTGCTGGCCGCCCCGGCGGGGCACGTCTGGCCGTTCGCGGCGGCGGCGCTCTTCCTCGGCATCGGCAACCAGGCATGGCCGGCCGCCCACGCGGCTCTCGTGGCCACGGTGGCCCACGGCCGGGAACGCGACGCCGCTCTCGCCGGAGGCCGCGCCCTGCGCAACGCCGGCCTGGGCGCGGGTGCGCTCCTCGCCACCGCCTGCCTGACGGGCGGCACATCCGCGCTGCAGGCGCTGGCGGCCGTCACCGGGCTCGCCTATCTCGCCGCGGCGGCCCTGGCGTGGTCGGTCCACCTCCGTGCGCGGCCGGCCGCCGCCCCGGCCGAGGGCACGGACGCCGGGCCGGCACCTCGGATGGGCGTGCTGCCGGCCGCCAACGTGATCTACGTCTTCTGCCTCAACGTCCCCGAGGTCGCGCTCCCGCTGGTCCTGGTGACACGGATGCACGCGTCCCCGGTGTGGCCGGCGGCCATCTTCGTGGCCAACACGGTGCTGGTGGTCACCCTGCAGGTACCGGTCACCGTCCTGACGTCCCGCTTCTCCCGGCGGGCCGTGCTGGCTCTCTCCGGCGTGGTGCTCACCGCGTCCTACCTCGGCTTCCTCGCGGCCACCTCACTGGGACACGGCTGGGGTGCGCCGGCCGTCGCCGCGGTGTCCGTGGTCTGCACCATCGGCGAGATCATCTATGCCGGCAGCGCCACCGCGCTCGTCACCGCCCTCGCCCCGGCCCATGTCCTGGGACGCGCCCTCGCCCGCTTCCAGCTCTCCACCGGTTTCGGCCTCGCCGTCTCCCCGGCGGTCATCACCGCTCTCGCACCACACGGCTCGGCCGTCCTCTGGGGCGGCCTCGCCGCTGCGACGCTCCTCTCCGCCTCCGCCGTCGCCGCCGAGAAGGATTGAGGAACGCGAAGAGGAGGCCCCCGGGCCTGCCCGGGAGCCTCCTCTCGTACGGGTTACCTGGTCCGCGCCCCCGCCTGCCCGCTCTGGGTGGCGGCGGGCGGCGTCGGGTCACCGAGCTGCGAGACGTGCACGGTGTCGGCCTTCGGCAGGGTGCCGTTCAGGAAGTAGGCGTCGAAGTAGGAGTCGACGCCCCCGGGACGCAGGTCGCCGCGGTGGACGATGCAGTGCGTACGGTCGCCGTCCTGGACCACCAGGTGCGAGCCGCGAAGGACCTTGTGCAGCTCCAGCGCGCCCGCGTACGGCGTGGCGGCGTCGTCGGTGGCCTGGAACATCAGGATGTTGCTCGGCAGGTTCTTGCTCTGGCCGACCTTGACCGGGGTGCCGGCCTTGGCGCCCCAGAACAGGCACGGCGCGTTGAACCAGACGTTGCTCCAGGTCAGGAACGGGTTGGTCCGGTTGACGCGGACGGCGTCGGCGTGCCACTTGTTCCAGCTCGTCGGCCACTGGGTGTCGCTGCACTGGACGGCGTTGTAGACGGCGAAGGTGTTGTCGTCGCTGCCGCCCGTCGTCGGGGCGCCGAACGTCCCGGCGAAGGTCGCGACGTCACCGGCCTTGTAGGCCGACAGCGCCGCCGCGTAGCTGTTCCAGACCGCCTGGCTGCGGCGGTAGGCCGCGTTCTGGATGTTGTCCACCAGCTCGTCCTCGCCGACCGCGACGGTGTTGCCGCCGGAGGTGTACGTCAGCGGGTGCGCGGCCAGCTTGTCCTGGAGCGCGTAGTAATAGCTGCGGACGGCGGCCTGGGTGGTGCCCAGGTGGTAGGTGGAGTCGTACTTGGCGATCCAGCCGAAGTAGTAGTCCATGTTCTTGTTGAACGCGACGTCCTGGGTGAGCTGGGCGTCGTACCAGACGTTCTTGGGGGTGACGTTGCCGTCGAGGACCATGCGGCCGACGTTCTGCCCGAAGACGGTGGCGTAGACCTGGCCGAGGTAGGTGCCGTAGGAGGCGCCGTAGTAGTCGAGCTTCTGGTGGCCCAGCGCCTGGCGGATCGTGTCCATGTCGTGGACGGAGTCGATCGTCTTGATGTGGTCGAGCAGGTCGACCTTGGCGCCGCGGCCGAACTTGCGCGCGCACGCGTCGGCGTAGTTCTTGGACTTCTCCAGCCAGGTGGCGTCGTCCTGGCGGCCGCCCGTGCCGTACTCCGGCCGCGGGGCGTTGCTGTAGTCGACGTCGCAGGTCAGCTTGGGCGTGCTGAACCCGACGCCGCGCGGGTCGAAGCCGATGACGTTGTACGCCGCCTGCATCGGGGCGGAGTTGCGCGCGTAGACGCTCGCGCCGAACAGGGCGCCCTCACCGCCCGGGCCACCCGGGTTGACCAGGATGTCGCCCTTGGCCGCGCCCGAGCCCTGGTGCGGCAGCCGGGTCAGCTCAAGAGTGATCTTCTGTCCGTCCGGGTGCGCGTAGTCCAGCGGAACCTGGAGCTCGGCGCACTGGATGATCTTCGATACCTGGACGGGGCCGAGGCTGTCGTAGGCCTTGGCGCCGTTCAGGATGTCCGCCTGGCAGGTATGCCACGCGAGGCTCGCCGGATGGAACGCCCCCGACGTTCCCGTGGTCGCGGACGCGCTTGTGGCGCCGAGACCGAGGCCGGTGAGGCCCAGCCCGGCCGTCGCGGCCACGGCAAGAAGCTTCTTCACGAAACCCCCTTACAGGTCGGGCTACGTTTCGCCCGAAATGATGAACAAGGGGTGATTGTCGCGAGACCCCATGGTCGACTGAAGATGGCGGCACAGATGGTTGCCGAATCGTGACAAATAACCCAAGCCGGTACAGCACCGTCGAGAGTCGTAATTTCGCATCAGATCGTACATAGCCCCCGCCGAGTATCAGTAACCCCAGAAACGCACCCAGGCACGGAGACAACCGGCGTTATCGCAGGACTCGCGTTCGGCGGGGCCCATCGGCAAGAAGATCACCGACGACGTTTCCGCAATGTTTCCCAGCACGGTGCCGCGACGCGGTGACGCCGTAGCGCGGCGCGGTCACGCTCACGGCCGTGAGGATCGCGATAGTCACTGAGTCGTTCCTGCCCCACGTCAACGGCGTGACCAACTCCGTCTGCCGGGTCCTGGAGCACCTGACCCGCCGCGGGCACGAGGCGCTCGTAGTGGCGCCGGGCCCGGGTCCGGACGGCCACGACGACCGGCTGCGGCTGACAGCCGGGGTTCCCCTTCCCTTCTACCGTTCGTTCGTCGTCGGGCTGCCCAGCCGGCACGTGACGCCGACACTGCGCGACTTCCGGCCCGACGTCGTGCATCTCGCCTCGCCGCTCATGCTCGGCACCTCCGGGGTGGCGGCCGCCCGCCGGCTCGGCGTGCCGACGGTGGCGGTGTTCCAGACCGACCTCGTCGGCTTCGCCCGCCGGTACGGCCTGCGCGGTGCCGACTCGCTGGTGTGGGCCTGGCTCCGGCACATCTACGAGCGGACCGACCGTACGCTGGCGCCGTCCCGGCCGACACTGGACGAGCTACGCAAGCGCGGCTTCCCCCGGCTCGCGCTGTGGGCCCGCGGAGTCGACGACGAGCGCTTCCATCCCCGGCACCGGTCCGCGGAGCTGCGCGAGCGCCTGGCACCCGGCGGTGAGGTGCTCGTCGGATACGTCGGGCGGCTCGCCACCGAGAAACGGCCGTGGATGCTCGCCCACCTGGCCGGCCTGCCGGGCGTACGCCTCGTCGTGGTCGGGGACGGCCCGGCCCGGCGACGGCTGGAGCGGCTGCTGCCCGAGGCGATCTTCACCGGTTTCCGTACCGGCCAGGAGCTGTCGGAGCTGGTCGCGTCCCTGGACGTGTTCGTGCACACCGGTGCGGACGAGACCTTCGGCCAGGCGGTGCAGGAGGGACTCGCCGCGGGGCTGCCGGTCGTCGCGCCCGCCTCGGGCGGCCCGCTGGACCTCGTACGGCCGGGCCACAACGGCCTCCTGTACCCGCCCGACGATCCGGCCGCGATGCGCGCCGCCGTCGCGGCGCTGGCGTCCGATCCCGGCATGCGGACCCGGATGGGCGGCCACGCGCGGCTGTCCGTGCACGGCCGCGGCTGGGCCGGCATCTGCGACGAGCTCATCGGCCACTACCAGGCCGTCCTCGGAGCGACGCCGGCGGAGCACGCGGCCTGAGTCCGATGAGACGGGTCCTCGTAGGCGTCACGTACGGTGGCATCGCGCTCAGCGTCGCGTTGATGGCGCTCGTCGGGGCCTGCCGCTTTCCGTCGGCGGTGCCGGCCATGGACGGCGACGGCGTCTTCCCGCGCCTGACCTGGCCGTACACCTCCGACGTGTGGGCCACCGCCCTGCTGTGGGCGGCGATGATCAGCGGGTTCTCCGGTGTCGTCGCGGGGCTGGCGGCGGGGCGCGGCGGTCCCCGGCCCCGTGGTCTGGTGGCCGGCGGCCTGCTGGCGGTCGGCGTCCTGGTCGCCGCGCCGCCGATGGGCACGACCGACACGATGGACTACGCCGTGTACGGGCGGATGGCGGTCCTCGGCCACGACCCGCACGTCATGACGCCGCGGGAGTTCCGCGCGACGGGCGACCGGGTGGGCGCGCTGGCGCCGGAGCCGTGGCAGGACACGCCGTCGGTGTACGGGCCGCTGGCGACGGGCACCGAATGGGCCGCGGCGACGCTGTCGGGCGGCTCGGCGACCGCGACGGTGTTCTGGCTGAAGGTCTGGAACGCCCTGGCCTTCCTGGCCGCGGCGCTGGCGCTCGCCCGGCTCGCGGGCCCCGGCTCCCGGGCCCGCGTGCACCTGCTGTGGACGCTGAACCCGCTGCTGCTCTGGGCGCTGATCGGCGGCGCCCACGTCGACGGGCTCGCGGCCGGACTGGCGGTGACCGGGCTGGCGGTGGCCGGCCCGTCGGTGTGCCGGAGCCTCTGGCGGAGCGGGACGGCGGGCGTGCTGCTCGGCGCCGCCGGTGCGGTCAAGGCGCCGTACCTGCTGCTCGGCGCGGTGGCGGTCTGGTCGCTGCGCCGGTCGCCGCGGGCGCTCGTCGCGCTCGGCGTGGGCGCGGCGACCGTCCTCGCCGCGTCGTACGCGATCGCCGGGGGCGCCGGGATCGTCGCGCTGGCGCACCGTGGCCGGTCGCCGTCCTGGAACACTCCCTGGCAGTTGCTCGTGCCGGTCCTCGGCCGGCTCCCGTCCTGGCTGCCGTTGGCCGCGGTCGTGCTCGCGGCCGTGGTGGCGGCCCGGCTCCTGCGCGACCGCACGCGCGGCCCGGTCTGGCTGGGACCGGCGCTGGCGGTCTGCACGGCCTGGGTGGTGACGACGCCGGTCTACTACCCGTGGTACGAGGCGTTGGTGCTGCCGCTGGTGGCCCTGGCGCCCGCGAGCCGGCTGGACTGGGTGCAGCTCACCCGCGCGCTGGTCGCCACGGTCGGCTGCCTGCCGGGGTTGGCGGTGCGGTTCGGCGGCACATGGCTGCGCACCGGGCCCCTGCCGTACGTGGTGCCCGGTGCGCTGCTGTTGCTGCTGATGGTGCTGCTTCTTCTCCGTCCGGCCGCGCTCAGGCGGAGATCTGGACCGGAGTGCCGAGCGGCAGCATCTTCGCCAGCTTCGTGATCATCGCGTTGCTGATGCGCACGCACCCGTGGCTGACCGAGGTGCCCAGCAGCTTCGGCTGGTTGGTGCCGTGGATGCCGATGACCGGGTCGTGGCCGTTGAACTGGGTGAGCGCGGTCGACTGCCCGGACAGCCCGTACGCGTACGGGCCGTAGTCGCCGTTCGGGTTCGGCGGCTGGAGCAGTTCGGTGAGGTAGTAGGCGCCGCCGGGCGTCGGAGTGTCGGACTTGCCGATCGCCGCCGGCGTGCTGATCAGCATCTTCTTGCCCCGGTAGAGCTTCAGCCGGTGGCCCGACTGGAGCACCTGGAGCCAGTAGTCGGTCTTGGCGGTGCGGACCTCGCGCGTGGTGATCCAGCCGGTGCTGCCGTTCGGCTGCACCGGGAGGAAGACGTGCAGCCATCCGGGCTTGCTGTCCATCACGAGGAACACGCGGGGTGCGCCGTCGGGGTTCGGGCTCTGCAGCTTGATGCTCGGCGACGGGTCGCCGGCCTCCTTGTAGATGTCGACCGTCGCGTTCCGCGCGGTGGCGATCGTGCTGGGGCCGTTCCCGAAGTCGTACGACGCCGTGCTCGGCTTGGCCGCGGGGGCGTCCCCGGCCGGCTTGCCGCTCGCCGCCTTGTGATCGGAACCGCCGCAGCCGGCCAGGGTGAGGCTCAGCGCGGCGCCGGCCGCGACGGCGGCCGCTCGCGTTCCCGGGCTGATTGACATCGGTCCTGCTCCTCGATGACGTCGGTGAGACGGCCGGCCCGGGAACACGGACGCTCCCGGGCCGGCCTTTTCGATCTTCGTCAGCCGGTGAACTGGGGCTGGGCCTTCACGGGAGTCGCGGGACGCGCCTCACCGCTCGGCGGGGTGACCGGCTTGGGGGCCTCGCTGGTCCTGCTCGGCTTCGGGGTCGGCTTGGGCTTCTCCGACGGCGGAGCCGTGGGCTTGGTGCCCTTGCAGTGCTGCGTGAGCAGGCCGATCGCACCGTGCCGCTGCCAGACCGGCATGGTCCGCTGGTCGGGACGGTAGGCGGTGACGATCACCTTGGCGGCATGCGTCGCGAGCACGACGGTGCCGCGGGCGGGCACGCTGATCTTGCCCTGGCTGTGGCCGCCCTTGTTGTCGGCCCACGTGGCGGGCACGGCGCCCCAGCCGTTGGGGTTGCTCAGCAGCCAGAGGGCCTGGCCGTCCTTGCCGCAGAGCGAGCGGAGCCGCAGAGCGGGGTCACGGTCGCTGCACGCCCAGGCGGGAGCGGCGGCCATCGTGGTGACGGCGACGGCCGCGGCGGCTCCGGCCAGGGTCAGACTCGCCTTCTTCAGGCGCATGGGGAATTCCTCCTGCTGAGGAGTGGTCATTGACACGCCATGAGACGGAAACATCATTGGCGCATCGGGCACACTATCGCCCACAAGACGCTTATGCCGCTTTAGTAACAAGCCTTTACCCTCCGGTCATATTGCCGTCTGTCGCAACACTTACCCCATCGACCTCTTTGTCCGCTTCGCTGCTCCGCAGGAGCCGCCGACCTCCCGCCCTGAGGACGAAAGATGGCGAGATGGGATACTTGGCGGCGCCATGATCTCTTTGCATGATTCCTCCGCCCGGGGCTTCAACAGCGACAACTGCGCCGGCGTCCACCCGGAGGTCCTCGCCGCGATCGGCGTGGCCAACGGCGGTCACCAGCCCTCGTACGGCGGTGACGTGTACACCGCACGGCTGCGCGAGATGTTCAAGGAACGTTTCGGCGAGCGGGCCGAGGCGTACCCGGTCTTCAACGGCACGGGCGCCAACGTGATCGGCCTGCGGGCGCTGACCGACCCCTGGTCTGCGGTGATCTGTGCCGAGACCGCCCACATCCACCTCGACGAGGGCGGCGCGCCGGAGAAGGTGGCCGGGCTGAAGCTGCTGCCGGTGCCGGCCCCCGACGGCAAGCTGACCCCGGAACTGATCGACCGGCAGGCCCACGGGCAGGGCGACGAGCACCGCGCCCAGCCACGCGTCGTCTCCCTCACCCAGCGCACCGAACTCGGCACGGTCTACACGGCCGAGGAGATCACCGAGATCTGCGCGCACGCCCACGAACTCGGCATGCTCGTGCACGTCGACGGCACCCGGCTCGCGAACGCCGCCGCAGCCCTCGACCTGCCCTTCCGCGCCCTCACCACCGACGCGGGCGTGGACATGCTGTCATTCGGCGGCACCAAGAACGGCCTGCTGTACGGGGAGGTCGTCGTGGCGCTCTCCCCCGAGGCCGCCCCGGGAATGCCCTACCTCCGCAAGGCCGCGATGCAGCTGTCCTCGAAGATGCGGTTCGTCTCCGCCCAGTTCATCGCGCTGCTGGAGGACGACCTGTGGCTCCGCAGCGCCGGGCACGCCAACGCGATGGCCGCCCGGCTGTACGCGGCCGTACGCGACCTGCCGGGCGTCGTGGTCCCGCGCGTGCCGCAGGCGAACGCGGTCTTCGCCCGGCTGGACCCGCGGGTCGCCGAGCGCCTGGGCGAGCGGTACCGCTTCGGGCTGTGGGACCCGGCGACCGGCGAGGTCCGCTGGGTGTGCTCCTTCGACACGACCGAGGACGACGTCGACGTCTTCGCCGCCGCCCTCACCGCGGAACTCCGGGACTGACAGATCACCGCGTCCCAGTGGATCGACGCCGTCGCTTCTCCCTACCTGCCACCACATCTCCTCCAGGCGGCCGTGCCTTCTGACGCGCGTCAGGCGGCCTTCGTCGGTCTCAGGCCGCCTGCCCCCGGTGGGTTCCACAGGCGCCGGCGGCGGTACCGCGGCGTCCACGCGAGCCGGTTGACCGCCCGTACGGGCGCGGGCAGGTGAGAGAGGAACCGGCGACGGTCGGCGCGCGGGATCCCGTCGATGATCCACGGCACGTACGCCGCGGCGCCCTTCACGCCCTGGCGGCGGGCCATCGCGCGCCCGAACTCCTTCCAGTCGGCGGGCGTCATCACCTCCTGGATCAGCGGCAGCGCCTCGTCCTCCTCGTGTTCGAGGTGCCGGTCGAGCACGGCCGCGAGCGTCTCGACGCGCTGGGCCAGGTCGGCGGCGTTCGCCGCCAGCGCGCGGCCGAGCCCCTCCAGCAGCGGATCGAGGCGCGCGTGCTCGGCCTCCATGTCGGCCAGCAGCGCCAGCGCGCCGGGCCGGTCCTTGACCAGTTCGGTGAGGCGGGGCCACAGCCACTCGTCCTCGACGGTGTGGTGGACATGGAGCTGGGCCGTGAAGTTGTCCCAGCCCGCCCGCACCTGGGGTGTGGCGGCCCGCCCGTCGGCGACCGCGGCCTCCAGGCGCGCGAGGTCACGGCGGAACGCGTCGTGCGTGACGTACATCATCGTGAAATCGATCTGGTCGGTCATCGGATCCCCTGCGGTTCGTCTTCGGTGAGTGGAAGGCCGTGCGGGTTGGCGGACGGCTCGCGTACGCGCCGGAGGGCCAGGCAGGCGAGCACCCCCGCGAGGAGCACGCCCGCGGCGACGAGCATCGTGGGCCGCATCGCCTCGACGAACCCGTGCCCGAACACCTGTCCGGCGACGGCCTCGACGCGATGGGCCAGGTCCGCCGGTCCGCCGGCGGGCGGCTTCACGCCGCTCTGACCGCCCGCCTCCAGGTGGCGGCCCGCCTGGTCGAAGCCACGGACGAACGGGCCCCGGGCGGACGGCGGGAGCTCGGCGGCGCGCTCGTGTGCCTGTTCCCGCAGCGCGGTGGCGAGGCGCGCCTGGAGCACCGCGCCGACGACGGCCCCGGCGAGCACCGACCCGACCTGCCGCAGCGCGTTGTTGACGCCGGAGGCCGCGCCGGACAGCTCGGCCGGTACGTTGCGCATGACCTCCGAGGCCATCGGCGTGAACGTGCAGCCGGCGCCCAGCCCGGTGAGGAACAGCGGCGCCAGGACGTCGGCGCCGCTCCCGCCGGCGTCCGCGACCACGGCCACCCACACCAGCCCGCCCGCGAACGCCGTCATGCCGGTCATCAGCAGGTAACTCGCGCCGAGCCGCTCGGACAGCACACCGGCCGGCCCCGCGCTGACGACCGACCCGCCGGCCAGGGCCAGCATCACGAGCCCGGCCCGCTGCGCGCTGAAGCCGAGTACCGACTGCAGGTAGATGGTCAGCGGCAGGGACAGCCCCACGACGCCGAACGACACCGCGATGCCGACGCCGTTGACGACCGTGAAGCCGCGGTCGCGGAACAGGGAGAAGGGGACCAGTGGCTCGCCGTCCTGCCGGCCGCGCTGGTGGACCAGGAACCCGGCCAGGAGCAGGGCGGACGCGGCGATCGTCGCCCAGATCCCGGCGTTCCAGTCGTACTTCTCGCCCTCGATCAGCCCGAACGCCAGGCAGAACAGCGACGCGGAGGCGAGCAGCACGCCGGGCACGTCGAAGCGGTGCCGTACCGTACGCCGTGCTCCGGGCAGGACCAGCAGTCCCGCGACGATCACGACCACGCCCACCGGCACGTTGACGAAGAAGATCCACCGCCAGTCGAGGCGGCTGACCAGCAGCCCGCCGACGCTCGGCCCGGCCGCCCCGGACAGGCCCGCGGTGGCACCCCAGATGCCGAGCGCCGCTCCGCGCCTCCCGGCCGGGAACACCTCGACGATCATCGACAGCGTCTGCGGGAGCAACATCGCCGCCCCGACGCCCTGCACCGCGCGGAAGGCGATCAGCTCGCCCGGCCCCTGGGAGAGGCCGCAGGCCAGGCTCGCCAGGGTGAAGACGGCGACGCCGGACAGGTAGAGGGTCCGCTTGCCCCGCAGATCACCGAGGCGCCCGGCGGTGATCAGCAGCACCGCCAGCGCCAGCGCGTACGCGTTGACCACCCAGAGGATCTGGTCCAGTGACGCGCCCAGCCGGTCGACCATGTCCGGGATCGCGATGTTGACGATCGTCAGGTCCAGCAGCGTCATGAAGAATCCGAGCGCCAGCACCGCCAGGATCGCCCATGGATTCCCCCGCCATCTGTTCATCGGGTTCCTCTTTCTCGAGACTCCGAAGCACAAGAGAGCCCGAGGGCGGGAGAGTGTGACGTCTCCGGGCGTGACACGAGTCACGTGGCCCCGGATGTCACACTTCAGGGGTCGGAATGCCTCTCAGGTGGGTGAGTGCACAGGAGGCGCGAGCATGAACCGACCTTCAGGCGAGGCGAATCGGCCCGAGACGGCTCCGGGGGACGCCGCGACCGAAATGTTCGTGGACCATCGCGAGCTGCTGTTCTCCATCGTCTACAACATGCTCGGCACCGTCGCCGATACCGAGGACGTGCTGCAGGAGACGTGGCTGGCATGGTCGGGCGCCTGGCCCTCCCCGTCGATCACCAGCCCGCGGGCGTACCTCGTGCGCATCGCGGTGAACCAGGCGCTGGCCCGGCAGGCGACGATCAACCGCCGCCGGGAGAGTTATGTCGGCCCCTGGCTGCCCGATCCGCTGGTCACCGACACCGCGGAGGACGCCTCGGAACAGACCGTACGGGGCGAGTCGGTCTCCATGGCGATGCTCGTGGTGCTGGAGACGCTGACGCCGCTGGAGCGGGCGGTATTCGTGCTGCACGAGGTGTTCGGGTACGCCCACCCCGAGATCGCGGAGATCCTGGACCGGTCACCGTCCGCGGTACGGCAGCTCGCCCACCGCGCCCGCTCGCACGTCCAGGCCCGCCGCCCGCGCTACCAGGCGGACCCGCGGGTGCAGCGGCAGGTGACCGAACGCTTCGTGGCCGCGGCGTTCGGCGGCGACATCGGCGCCCTGCTGGAACTCCTCGCGCCGGACGTGACGATGTGGACCGACGGCGGCGGAAAGACGGGCGGCCTCCGCCCGGTCAAGGGCCGGGACAAGGTCGCCCGCCTCATCACGAACGTGACGTCGCGCCTGCCCGAGGACCTGGCCGTCCGCTACCGCACCGTGAACGGCGACCCGTCCGCGGTGGTCTTCAACGAACACTCCCCGTTCGCCGTGATGGTCCTCGACCTGACCCCGGGCGATGACCGGGTCCGCGGCATCTACGGCGTAACGAACCCGGACAAACTGGCACACATCGACGAAGACTGAGACTCAGTGACTCAGGCGCCGGCGGGCGGCGGCGCGGAGGCGGCGATCGCCCGCGCCCGTCCGACCATGTCGGTCGCCCATGCGCCGGTCTGCTGCGCCGCCGGGAACTGCACGGTGTGATACAGCCCGCCGGGGCCCGTGACGGTGATCGTGACGAACCCGGCGTAGCGCTTCTCCTTCATGAGAAGGAAGAGCAATCCGAGCAGGCAGAAGATGAAGAAGAGGATGGCCAGCACGATCGCGACCGCCGGAATGCCCTCGGTCACCTGCGTGGAGTCCTGCACGGTCCACGTGGTCCCGTGGACGGGAAACCGCCCCTGAGGCACGATGACAGAAGTCGGGGTGACGGAAATGTCACCGATCGACAGCAGCACAGGTTCGTTGTCCGGCGGCGGCATCATGCCCGGCGGCGGAGGAGGGTAGCCCATAAGGCATACAGTACGGCCTACCGCACTCCGGACTCGCGCCTTTGAGCGGCCACGTTGGGCATTTCTGTCATCTCGCGGCCACGGAGCGGTAGACGAGCCGCGCCGCGAGCGTTCCGATGGGGCGGGAGAAACGCCATCAGGACAACCGGTCAAATGGCGAACGTGATACACGGCGCCAACGTGGTCGTCGCGGGCTTGTTCTCGGCCAGGCGCAAGGACCATGTCGAGGCGATGGACGAGCTGGAGGCCGAGGTGACCCGGTTCGGCGGGCTGGTGACGGCCCGCTTCGTCCAACGCCGGGGCGTCTCGGAAAAGGCCGCGTCCGGGGCGGAGCGGAGAACATGGATCGCCCCTACTCGTCACGGACCCTCATGAGCACCGGCAAGATCCGCGAGATCGCCGACGCGTGCGTACGGACCGATGCCACGGCGGTCGTCTTCCATAACGATCTGACCGATCGTCAGCGTAGGGCGCTCTCCGAGATATTCGGGAGCGCGGTCCTCACCATTCGCGAGCTCAAGGAGGAACGACGCGCGAATGGTTGAGAAGCCGGCCACTAATGGCCGTCGAGGCGGTGCCCGTCAGCCCGGTGGCACCGCCCCGACGGAGCTCCGATGCGGTCAGGCGCGGGACTTGTCCTGCTTCCATGACAGCGGGCCCGGCAGGTCGTACCGCTGCCTGCGCGACCTCGAGTTCCATGACCAGCGACCGAGCTTGATGGTCCAGGAGGAGAGACCGTTCTCGGTGAAATTGAAGACCAGAGGGCCGAATTTCTTACGCTTACGGAACATCAGACCCATTGCTGTGCTCCTTTCCTTAGGTTCAGGCGACTCGACGATGCCCCGTATATGGCCCCCCAAACTTCCCGATCCCACCGAGGGCGGCGAACCGCGCTAGGCCGCATGGATTCCCCATAATGGGCAATGGTGAGGAGATGCCTGAGGTTGGTCGCGCATCGACACCCAGGGTCGGGCTGCTCTATCCGACTCGCGACTGCGGCGAGGACGATTTCGTACGCATGGCGGCCCTGCTGGATCCGTCGATCATGGTGGAGTTCTCCTACGTCGAGTGGGGCGCGGACGTCTCCGACATCGCCGAGATGGGCGCCCTGGAGAAGCTGAACGCGGTACGCGAGCTCGGCGAGCCTGACCGGCTCGCCGTGGCGGCGGCCGGGTTGACCGGGTTCGCTCCCCACGTGGTGGCGTTGGCCTGCAGCAGCTGTAGCTTCCTGCAGGGCCTCGACGGCGCCCGGAAGCAGGCCGCGGACCTGGCCGCACTGATGGGAGCGCCGGCGACAAGCACGTCCCTCGCGTTCGTCGCGGCGGCGCGAGCGATGGGGCTCTCCCGGGTGGGACTCGCGTCGGTGTACGGCGAGGAGGTGACGAGCGCCTTCGCCGAGTTCCTGGCCGACGCGGGCATCACCACGACGCATCACGTCGCCATGGACGCGCCGTCGGACCGCGCGCTGGCCTCGTGGGACCGGCATCGGATCGCCGACCTGACCGAACGCGGCGACGACCCGGACGCCGAGGCCGTCCTCGTGCCGGAGACCGCCCTGCACACGGCGGACCTCGTCCCCGGCCTGGAGCGACGCCTCGGAAAACCGGTCCTGACCGCGACCCAGGTGACCATCTGGCACGCCCTCGCCGCGGCCGGCCACCCGGCGAGGGGAGACCGCGCGGGCGCGCTCTTCGCACGCGCCCGGTGATAGCACGGGTCCGCTCATCCCTGGGCGGCGTCCTCCACGGTGGGGACGAGCGGAGAGAGCAGGGAGTCCGCGTGCTCGGTGACCGTACCGCGCACCAGGCGGAAGACCCGGAACGCGTTCGGGTGCTCCGCGTCCTCGTCGTCCCAGACGTACAGCAGGCCGAACGAACCCGGGGCGATCTCGCCGACCCGCCGGAAGAGGTCGATGATCCGTGATCCCCACTCGCCCCGGTGGTTGGGCACGCCGGCGACGTGCAGGAACGGGAAACCGTTCAGCCAGCGCAGGTCGAGCAGGCCGTACTCGTCCAGCTCCGCGAGAAGCCGGCGGACGTCCTCCACCCGCGAACGCAGCCGCCTCTCATCGTCGTCGAGACCGGCCGTCTCCCGGATGTTCACCCACCCGTGGTACTCGAACATCGGCCAAGGCTAGTGGCCGGAGGTCTCCGGCTCCCGGAGCTCCTCTTCGGCGGGCTCCGGGCCGCCGGCGTCCAGGCGTCTCCGGGTCCGCCGGCGGCGGAAAGCCAGGCCCGCGGCGATCATCGCGCAGAGAACGAGGAGGAGCAGGAGCGTCCAGGAGACGTTCCAGGCGTGCGTCGTGGTCCTGACGGCGGCGAGCGGGGCGATCGAGCCCGCCGCGTCGGCGAGCAGCGGAGTGACGGTGACCGTTCCCGTCAGTCTCAGCGCGGGCGCCACTCCCCGTACCGGCACCGAGACCTTCCAGGTTTCGCCCGGGAGCAGCTGAGGCGAGTCGCCGATCCCGCCCGCGCGAACGCCCGGGCCGCCGAGGGGACCGGACACCGAGACCGCCTGCCGGGCGGTGAGGATCGCGTTGCCCGTGTTGTGGATCGTGTACGTGACGGTCGTCTCGCCCTTCCCGAACGGGTTGAGCGTGCCCGAGTAGCGCACGTGCGGCCGCTCCACCGACAGGCTCGGCTTGAGCGGTCCGCCCACGCGGAGCCGGATCCGGATCCCGACGCGCCGGTCCACCTTCGCCGAGTCCGCCGTCCCGGCCCGCGTCAGCGACGTGACGATGCCGCCCATGTGATCGCCGGGCGCGGCGTCGTCCGGAAGCGCGACCGTGAACGGCACCTGGACCGACTCACCGGGCCGGATCGTGAGCTCGGGACGGTCCGGGTGGACCCACGCACCCACCCCCGTCGACTTCGCGCCCTTGGTGACCAGGTCGAACCGGCCCGCCTTGGTGGTGAACCCGTCGGCGGCGTACACGGTCAGGCGCAGCGGCGTGGTGCCGTGGTTGGTGACCACGAGGCCGTCCTGGAGCCGCCCGCCCGGGTCGAGGGTGTAGCGGTAGTTCGGCCGGTCCGACCCGAAGTCGCCGGCCGCCGTGCCGACCGTCCAGGGGACGTCTCCGTCCGCCGCGACGGCGGGGCCGGCCCCCGCTCCGAGGAGTCCGAGCGCGGCGAGCAGCGTCACGACGGCCGCCCGGGCGAGGGCTCCGGCCGCTGAGGTCGTACGCGGTCTGGGCAGGTGCATCTGATGATCCTCGGACGGTCTGCGGAACGGCGGGACGAAAAAAGTGCGATGGGGCGGGCACCCGCCGGCGCCCACCCCGACCGGTAAGGCGGACCGGGATCAGCTCAGCGAGGTGAGCGTGACGCCCTTCGACTCACCGTCGCTCTGCTGCACCCAGGCGGGCTTGCCCGGAGTTCCCGGCTTACCCGGGGTTTCGGGCTTACCCGGCTTGCCGGGCTTGTCGCTGAACGGACGGATCACCACCTTGTCGACGAGGGAGCCGACCGGCTTGGCCGCGCTCGCCCCGCTGTCCGGGCCGCACCAGGACACCTTGCCCAGCTCGACCGCGGCGTTCGGGCCGGCGCAGGTGCCGCTGCGGATGTCCTGGACGACGAGCTTGTTGTCGCGCACCTCGACCTTCACGTAGGTACGGACGTGCTCCTGGTTCTCGACCGAGTTGGCCCAGTGGTTCTTGGGGTTCAGCGGGTCGGGACCGTAGTTCGGGTCCTTGGTGGTGTCCGGAGCGGTGAGGTCGTAGTACTTCGAACCCGACGCGGAGTTGGCCGTCACGTAGATGACGCCGCCCGGCCCCTGGGCCACCTGCGCGGCGCCGGGCCGCTCGTTCGCGTTCGCCTTCTTCCCGTTCTTGATCACGTAGCTGCGGGAGTAGCTGTGGTCGTGACCCTGCAGGACCAGGTCGACGCCCAGCTTGGAGAACGCGGTCGGGAAGTCCTGACGGCGCTGCTGGTTGTCGGTGTCGTTCGCGTGGTCGGCCGGTGAGTAGATCGAGTGGTGGTAGACGAGCACCGTGTACTTGGCCTTGGCGCCGTGCGCCTTGATGACGTCGCTGACGTAGCTGAGGTGCGCCGCGTCGGAACCGTTGGCGTAGGCGTTGCTGTTCAGGTCGATGAACAGGACGCCCTTGTACGTGTACCAGTAGTCGCCGCCCGACTGGGTGGCCGCGTTGCCGGCGTAGAACGGCGCGGAGCGGTCGGTGTTCGGCGTCCAGAAGTGCTGTTCGTACGACTTGCCGCCGACGTCGTGGTTGCCGATGGTGGCGGCCCACGGGTACTGGCGCAGCTTGTCGGGCGCGAGGAACGCGTTCCACTGGGTCTCGGTGTTGGCGCTCTCGACCTGGTCACCGCCGGAGACCAGCAGTTCGGCCTTCGGGTTGGCAGCGAGGGAGACGTTCACGGTGTCCAGCCATCCGGCACCGTCCTTCGCCGTGTCGCCGGACGAGCCGATCTGCGGGTCGCCGTAGAACAGGAAGTCGAAGTCGCCCTTGAAGTCCCGGGTCTTGAAGGAGTACGCCGGCGACCAGTCGCCCTCGGAGCCGACGCGGTAGGAGTAGGCGGTGTTCTTCTTCAGGTTGTCGATTGTGGCGTGGCCGTTGTAGCCGCCGTTGACGCTGTTCGCGGCGACCGTGGCCGGGAAGGTCACGGCGTTCTTGGGGAACCGGCCCTTGGCGACCTTGGAGGTCGGTGCGACCTGCACCACCTGCGCGGTGCCGGCCGAGGTGTACCAGGAGACGACGCGCTGCGACTCGGTGGCGCCGACGCTGAGGACGATGCCGGTGGTCGTCGTACCGCTGTCCGCGCCGGCCGCGGTCGTCAGGCCGCTGCCGAGCACCGCGGTGACGCCGATGACCGCCGCGGTGGCCCCCATGGCCACCCGGCGCCGAATCGACCCGGGGCCCTCTGTCCAGTTTTGGAAGTTCATAGGGTTCCGTCCCTTTTGGGAGAGGTAAAAGCTCGGTCAAGCTCTCGCAATGCGTTGACCAGGAGATGAACGGCGAGGAGGTGAACGGTGGCGCACGCCGGAAGTTGTGACGTGATCTTTCAGAGAACTCGCTGGAAGAACCACACGAGGCCCATGACGGACACCCCGGTGGCGATCGCGCCGGTCGTCCACAGCCCCGCCACCGGCCGGCGGTGGCGCAGCAGACCCAGCAGCGGGAAGACGACGATGATGATCGCCAGCTGAACGACCTCGATGCCCACGTTGAACACCAGCAGTGACCACAGCAGCGTCCACGACCAGGCCTGCTCGATGCCCAGCGCCGAGGCGAAGCCGAGCCCGTGCACGAGCCCGAAGCAGAAGACGACCGCGAGCCGCGTCCAGCCCGCGGTGTCCAGGCTGAGGTGACCGTGACCGGTGGTCTCGAGGTCCACGGCATGCGATCGGCGTCGCCAGATCCGCCACAGATGCCAGCCCGCGACGACCGCGATCGACAGGGCGATGACCGGCTCGACGAACGACGCGGGCACCCGTACGAGACCGAGGGCGGCGAAGACGAAGGTCACCGAGTGGGCCAGCGTGAACGTCGTCGCCGCCAGTACGATCTCGCGCAGACGGCGTGACCCCGCGATGAGCGCCAGCAGGAACAGGATGTGGTCGATCCCGGTGAGCAGGTGCTCGGCCCCCAGCCGGAAGAACTCCCAGAACCGCTCGGCCCACGACTGCCGCGTGGAGAACGTCGGATGCCGCGCGTCGAGGGCGGCGCTTCCCGACCGCAGGTCCAGGTCGTACGTGACGATCGTCTTGGTGCCGCGTACGTAGCCCTCGGAGTCCGGGAACAGCCCGCTGCGCACCTCGTGCGCGTCCGCGGCCTCCGGGCAGCGGTAGTCGAGCACCAGCAGCGCGTACGGGACGCCCTCACGCTGCTCGACCCGGAAGCCGCCGTTCCGGGCCGGGGCGCAGGCCCTCCCCTCGGCCGTGACGCCGAAGTGCCGGGTCACGTACGCGACGACCGAGCCGGCGTGGGCGTCGAGCGCCGCCGCCTGCCCCGCCCGGTCACCGGACCTGAACGCCGCGTCGCCCGCCCGGAAGAGCGGATCGTCCTTCTGGTAGTCGGCGGCGGAGACGACGAGCAGGTCGTACTCCAGCCCGATCGCGGCGCGGACGTGCCCGGTGGCGGGCGCGGTGAGATCGACGTACGCGGTGGAACTGAACCCGTGGGCGAAGGCGGGCAGGGCGCTGAGCAGGACGGCCACGGCGGCCACGGCCACGGCGGCGGCGACAGCACAGGCACGACGCCGGGCGGCGTGGGACATGTGACTCCTCGTTGGTTGCGAGACGCAATCTGCTCGGCACGGATGAACGGCCGGCGGCCCGCAGGCGAACCGATGAGGAACCACACCCGGCGGAGGTGGCCTCGCTCCTCGAAAACCGCAAGTCATGGGGTAGGAAGTAGGCCCACCCGTGACCCCGCCGGAGGCCGATCCCCCATGCGCTTTCGACGTCTGCGCGCCGCCGCGCTGGCCGCGGCCGCGGCGACCGCCGTACTGGCCGGCGGGTGCGGTTCCGGCGACGACTGGTCCCGGCCGCACGCGAGGCCCACTCCCATCGGCACCCTCGGCCCGGGCTTCTCCGACCCGGCCAGGTCACCCGCCCCGGAGTCGACGATCACACCGCGCGCCGGCTCGTGGGACGCCGCCCGCCCGTCGAAGGGCTACCGCGTGGTGCTGCTCACCGCGGGCCAGGACGCCCAGACCAGGACGCTGACGGACGCCGTACGGAAGTGGGCGAAGGAGGAGCACGTCAGCCTGAAGACCGTCACGGCCGCCAAGCCGGACCAGTACGTCCCGTCCATCAGCAGGGCGATGAACCTGGCGCCCGACCTCATCGTCAGCGCCGGCAACGACCTCGTCGACGCCCTCGCCACGGTCACCCCCAACCACCTCGACCGGAAGTTCCTGGTGATCGGCGCGGAACTGGCCGAACCCACGGCGAACGTGACGGCCGCCGACTGGACCGGCGCGTCGTTCCGCGGCGAGGGCCTCGGCATGTCCTCGAACTACGACCCCGCCACCTTCACCCCCGCCCGCGCCGGGCACGCCCTACGCGCCGGGGTCGCGGCCGTGCTGAACGGCCTGACCGGCATCGTGATCTGGATCGGCTGACCGCGTCGCGGCGGCCAGGTGACAGGCGGCTAGGTGACAGGCGGCTAGGTGACAGCCGCGGCCATTCGTCCTTCAAGGTAGGCGTGCACGGCGGAGACCACCACCGATCCTTCTCCGACGGCGGAGGCGACCCGTTTGACCGAGCCGGCGCGGACGTCACCCACGGCGAACAGACCCTCGACGGAGGTCGCGAAGGCTTCTCGGGTCATCACGAAGCCCTTGTCGTCGAGTTCGACGCCCACGTCGTGCAGCCATGTGGTGCGTGGGACCGCGCCGATCATCAAGAACACTCCACCCGCCTCGATCCGGACGTCCTGCCCGCTTCGCCCGTCTCGCCAGGTGAGCTCGGTGAGACGGTCCTCACCCGCGACGGAGGTCAGCTGTGACCGGGGGTGGACGGTGATCCGTTCATGGTGGGTGAGCCGCTGGGCCAGGTAGCTCGACATCGTCTCGGAGAGGTCGTCGCGGCGAATGAGCACGTGTACCTGGTCGGCCTGCTGGGTGAGGAACAGCGCGGCCTGGCCGGCCGAATTGCCGCCTCCGACCACCACGGCATTCCGGCCGACACATGCCCGCGCCTCGAGTTCGGTCGCGGCATAGTGGACGCCGCGACCTTCGAACTCGGTGACACCCGGGGTGCTCTCCAGCCGGCGGTATCGGACGCCACTCGCGATGACGACGGCCCGGGCCGTGACGTCGCTCTGGTCGTCGAGCCGGACCCGGAATCCGTCCGGGCTCCGCGACAACTCGGTCACGGAGCGGGGCGAGACCAGCCGTGCGCCGAACTTGACCGCCTGCAACATCGCCAGCCGGGCGAGCTCGCTGCCGGCGACTCCGCGCGGGAATCCGAGGTAGTTCTCGATCCGCGAGGAGGTGCCGGCCTGCCCTCCCAGGGCGACATCTTCGACGATGACGACGTCAAGTCCTTCGGAGGCTCCGTAGACGGCGGCGGCCAAGCCCGCCGGTCCGGCGCCCACGATCAGCAGATCGCAACGCGCCTGGTCGGAGAGCCCGCAGAGGTCGAGACCGATGGCGGTGGCCAGATCGCGAGTCGTCGGCTCGGTCAGGATTCGCCGTCGGCCGGTCACCACGGCGGTCCCCTTCTCCGGGAGCGCGCACTGCCCGGCGACCTCGGCCCAGGCGGACGGGTCCGAGCGCAGCACCGTCCGATACGGGATGTGATTGCGCTCGGCGAACTCCCGCAGCCGGTGCAGGTCGGGATCGTCGTCGCCGGCGAGGACGAGGCCGCCCTCGCCGGCACGGGTCAGCAGACGTCGCCGCGCGTCGAACGCGGAGAGCAACACGTCACCCAGCTCGGCGGAGGTCGCCACGAGCCGGCTCAGATCCTCGACCCGCACCCGCAGCAGCGCGCTCTTCGCCATCGCGACACCCGCGAGGAAGGCCGGCTGCCCCATCAGCATGCCGAGTTCGCCGACGAAGTCGCCGGCTTCGACCACAAACACGACCCGGTCGTCTCTTCGATCCACGAGACGAACCTCACCGGCGAGTACGAGGTACAGGTCGTAGGCGTCGCCCGCGTCCCACAACACCTCACCGGGCTCGGGATGGATCACCTGTCCGACCGACTCCAGCAGCCTTCGGCCTTCTTCGTCGAACACAGGCCACGCCTGAGTATCGACGGCGTCCGCCCGGTGGGAGGAGTAGCGGGTCCGCTCGTCGGTCGCTGGAACGGCGCTCATTTGACTGCCTTCCGTTGGCCTGGCTTCCCCGGTGAGCAGCAGGCGATCCAGGATGCTATCCGGTACGCCACGGACGGGACCACCGCCTCGGCGACCGCCCGCCCTCGGCTCCCCCATGCGCGGGTGCCGAGGTGGCTAGTCTTCCTGGGGTGACGGAGACAGCTGAAGACCTGGCGCTGCCCGCCGCCCTGGCCGAGGTGGTCGAGGTCGGCTTCGAGTGGGAGTGGGACGAGGAGACCGACGAGTCCCGAGGGTGTGATTTCGAGCCGTACGCACGGCTGGAGGCACCCGAGAAGACCGCGTGGTGGTTCCGTCTGTGGACCGGCAACGAAGAGGCCGACGGCAGCGAGTTCCGCTTCTTCGGCGCCACCGGGGCGGGCGACTATGCCGGCTTCTGGCTGGTCCGGCCGGGTGCGCCTCTCACCGAGCAGCCGGTCGTCCACCTCGGTTCCGAGGGCGACCGGGGAGTGATCGCCCGCGACCTCGGCGACCTGCTGTGGCTGTTCGCGAACGGTTTCGGCCCCCTTGAGGCCTTCTCCGCCCCGGACGCCGAGGCGGAGCCGAACGAGGCGTTCCAGGCGATCGCCGAACGCCACGCGCCGGGGAGACGCCGTACGACCGCGGAGATCGTGGCAGCGGCACGCGCGGAGTTCCCGAACTTCTCGGAGTACATCGACGCGATGTGCCGCTGAGCGAAGGTCCGCGTGGCGAGATCCGTACGGGCGAGGCCGATGAGTTTCCGGGACGTGCCGGATCTGTACAGCTGACCCTGTTCTCGTCGACCGGAGTCAACGGTGTCCCTTCCTCCTTCCGCCGGCTGGTGCCTGACCGTGGTGTTCGCGTGCTCGGGCGGGTGGTTCCTGTACCAGTGCGTGCGCGCCACGGCGGGCGCCGCCGAGCGGATCTCGCTGTTCCTGCACGCGGTGATGTGCCTGGTGATGATCCCGATGGTCTGGCCGTGGGGAGCCCGGATCCCCCGTGGCCCGCAGGTCACGCTGCTGGGAGCGGGCGTCGTCTGGTTCGTCGTCTCGGCCGTACGTGAGCGGCGGATGACGCCCGCGATCAGGGACGCGCACCATGCGCTGATGGCGGCCATGATGGCCTGGATGGTGATCACGCCGATGCCCGTCCCCCGTGACGGGCCGGCACCCCGGATGAACGGCGGACACGCCGCGATGGCGCAGATGAGCGGCCCTACGCCGGCCGCCGTGACGCTGGCCGCGTACTGCCTCGTGGCGACGGTGGTCTGGCTCGCCGAGGCCGGCACCGCGACCGGCCCCCAGCCGCTCATACGCCGCCTGCCCTCGGCGGCCGGCCACGCGGCCATGAGCCTCGGCGCCGGCGTCCTGGCTCTGGCCATGTCATGACCGCGGCGAACGTCGCGGCCCCGCGCTCGTCAGTGCCTGACCCCTCTCGGTCGACATAGGCCCTCACCTGGGGATACGGCCCGCGATGACGCGGACACCCGCGGGTAGCGTGGTCAACGTGCGGATCGAGGACTACGCCCTCATCGGGGACACACGGTCAGCCGCCCTGGTCGGTCGCGACGGGTCGATCGACTGGCTCTGCCTTCCCCGGTTCGACTCTCCCTCGTGCTTCGCCAAGCTCCTCGGCGACGAGTCCAACGGGTTCTGGCGGTTGGCCCCCACCGGGCACGAGATGGCGGCGCGACGCGCGTACGCCGGCGACACGCTCATCCTCGAGACCGTATGGGAGACCCCTACGGGGACCGTCAAGGTCATCGACTTCATGCCTCCCCGGCAGGCCAACCCCCACCTGGTCCGGATCGTGGAGGGCGTGTCCGGGACCGTGGACATGACCGCGGAGATCAGCATCCGGTTCGACTACGGCGGGATCGTCCCCTGGGTCCGCCGCTTCGACGGCCGCCTTCACGCCATCGGCGGGCCCGACTCGGTCTGGATCGACGTCCCCCTCCACCTGGAGGACAGCGGTGACCGGCACACCGGCACCTTCATGATCGACGCAGGGCAACGCCAGGCGTTCGTGTTCACGTGGCACCCCTCGCACCAGCCGGAACCCGACCGCATCGATCCCGGCGAGCAGCTCACCGATACCAGACTGTTCTGGGAGGAATGGGTCTTCCGCTGCTGGCTCCCGAGCCGCTGCCGCGCCGCCGTGATGCGCTCCCTCATCACGCTCAAGGCCCT
Organism: Actinoallomurus sp. CA-142502; assembly: GCF_050936355.1. Lineage (NCBI taxonomy): Bacteria > Bacillati > Actinomycetota > Actinomycetes > Streptosporangiales > Thermomonosporaceae > Actinoallomurus > Actinoallomurus sp. CA-142502. The sequence goes on along the minus strand of NZ_JBNJMY010000001.1, from coordinate 1,504,799 downwards.
CACCTACAGCCCGACCGGCGGCATCGTGGCGGCTCCCACCACATCGCTGCCCGAGCATCTCGGCGGGGTCCGCAACTGGGACTACAGATTCTGCTGGCTGCGCGACGCCGCGATGACACTCGACGCCCTGACCGAATCCGGATACATCACCGAGGCGGGCGCCTGGCGTGACTGGCTGCTCCGCGCCATCGCGGGCCGCCCGGAGGATCTCCAGATCATGTACGGCGTGGCAGGAGAGAGGCGCCTGCCGGAGCAGACGCTCGACTGGCTACCCGGCTACGAGGGCTCCAGGCCGGTACGGATCGGCAACGACGCGGCCGGCCAGCTTCAGCTCGACGTCTACGGCGAGGTGCTCAACTGCTTCTACCGGGCCCATAAGCTGGGGATGCCGCCCTCCGACTACGCCTGGTCCATCGTCTGCAGACTGATGGACTTCATCGATCGCAGCTGGGACCAACCCGACGAGGGCCTGTGGGAGATCCGCGGCCCGCGACGGCACTTCGTCCACTCGAAGGTCATGGCGTGGGTGGCGGCCGACCGGGCCGTACGGATGGTCGGAAAGCTCGGCCACACCGGTCCCGTCGAACGCTGGCGTGCCATGCGAGACCGGATCCACGCCGAGGTCTGCGACAAGGGATTCGACCCCGAGCGCGGCACGTTCACCCAGTCGTACGGCTCGCGCGAGCTCGACGCGGCGCTGCTCCTCATCCCGATCGTCGGCTTCCTGCCGCCGAAAGACCCCCGGGTCACCGGCACGATCGACGCGATCAAACGCGAGCTGACGACCGACGGCTTCGTCCTGCGCTATCCGACCTCCGAGAGCAACGACATCGACGGGCTACCCGGAACCGAAGGCGTCTTCCTCGCCTGCAGCTTCTGGCTGGCCGAGGCGCTCGCCCTCGTCGGGCGCAAGCATGAGGCCATGGAGCTGTTCGAACGGCTGCTGGCCCTCACCAACGACGTGGGCCTGCTCGCCGAGGAGTACGACCCGGTCCAAAGGCGTCAGCTGGGCAACTTCCCTCAGGCGTTCACCCACATCAACCTGATCCACACGGCCCAGGCCCTCAGCTAACGCCGACCGAGGAACGGTCACCGGGTTGATCTTCACGCCACCGCAGCGAGGCGGGCTCGGCGGCGACAACGGCCATCGAGCCCGCCTGACCGAATTCACGAAGATCGAGGTCAGGAATTATTGCTCAGTCGGTCCAGGGGGTGAACCATTGGGCCTTGTTGATGACCGTGACGGATGCGCGCGCCGGGCCAGGTGAGTACAGCTGGTCGGTATAGGCCCAGCCCGCCACCGATGAGCCGAGACTTTTATAGCCATATGGATTCTGTCGAGTCACCCCCAGTATGGCCGTCTCGCCGGGGTTGACGTAGTACCTTGCCCAGTTCGTTTTACACGTCGGTGACCACATGAGCTGCAGTCCATTGATGTCGAAGACCGCGTATGCGAGATATGTGCATCCGGTCTCGTCCGGATCGGTGCCGTCGCATCCGTAGTTGCTACAGGTCACAGACGGAGCGACCGTCGTGGCGGCTGCGGAGGCGGGTCCGGCGGTAACGCCGAGGCCGAACAACGACAGCGGCACGGCGGGAACCAATGCGGCGATCGCCCGGGTGAGATGTTCCACGGTCTGCCCTCTCTGTACGTGGGCCCGTTCGCGGCATGTCCGCCGGGAACAGGCGAAGCACTAGGGACACTTCCACTCACCGCGTTGATCGGGAATCCTTGTTTCGATCCGAACGACAAAATCCGAACAAGGACGGACGCTGCATGGGACGCAGGCCGCAGCCAGTCGACGCAGAGGTAACGGAACTAGCGGAATTCGTTGCGGACCTAAGGGCGCTGCGAGCACAGGCCGGAAATCCGCCGTACCGTTCGATGGCGGTGAAGGCCCGGTACTCGGCGAGCACCCTCTCAGAGGCGGCATCGGGGCATCGGTTGGCGACCCTCCCGGTCGTGTTGGCCTATGTCGCCGCCTGTGGCGCCGGGACTCAGGCCGAGACATCACCAGCGGCTGATCGGAGCGAATCAACTCCGCTCGTCGACGTGCCGGCCACCTTGAGCCGCCTCGCCGAGATCCACCAGAACGATCGCAGAGGGCAGCGACCCTCAGGACACCGGCTGCGACAAGGGCGAGGGCATGACCGTCGCCTCGGCCAACCTCTACGCTCCCGACCGGTTCTTCGTCGGCTATATCTTGCTTCGTTACGCACCAGCCTGCGCGGCGATGTGGCCGCGCTTCCAACCGGCCGCGGGAATGGCGCAGCTGGACGGCGCCCAAGTCACCGTCTGGATCACGCGGCCGGCCGACGGGCGAGCCTCGCGGTACGACACCTTATCTCGGGGATTTCGTCTACGGGAACATGCTGCGCACCTCGTACGGCTGTCTCGAAGGCGCGGCGACCGTCACAGCGCCGCATCCCACCGCAGGGCCCACCGCCGCGCTGCCCGGGAAAGGCCGCATCTTCGCGCATGCCGAGACTCAGTGCGTACACCGACCCTGAACTCGTCATCGGCGTCGTGACCGGACACCCGGCCGACAGGTAGGCCAAGCGCCGGTGGCGGACCACGCGGACCTCGTGGAGTCCTCCAGCGTCATTCGCCGCCGCCATGGGCGGGCGCAGGTTCCCGGCCCGTACCCCGCAACCCCCTCATGTCAGGCGATAGAGCCGCCTAAACTCCAGGGCATGGATCTCAAAGAGGCGTCGTACATGGTCCTTAGCGAATCCGCCCCATATGCGGAGCTGCGAAGCGTCGCCCAAGCCGCGTATGACGACTTCTCCGCCGGCCGCGAAGTCCCCTACGTTGCCCTCAAGGGCATCCTCGCCGAGGCCAGCCGCAAAGGCGTGCTGGGCAAACTCAAGCAGAGATACGGCTACGACACGTTCTGCGAGATGGTCATCGTGCTTGGCCGTGAGACAGATCGCCAGCGGACCATCGCCGGAGATCTGCCCTCCAGAAGACGTCCCGGCTTTCGTGGCTCGCCGGTAGAAGCCGGTGATTTCTCGTAGGTAGTACATCAAGTGTTGTAGCTGACGATGTAGTCGTCGCCCTGGTGCATCGGCAGGCCGCCGAGGATGACGGCGTTCAAGGGGTGGCTACCGTCTTCGCCGCCGAGCTCGCCTTCAGTCCGGTGCTGAGAGGGCGGCAAGGCGTGATCCGCCTGTCCGTCTTCGCCCTCCTCACGGCCCTCCGTTCGTCAGGACGCGAGGTCGAGGACGAACCGGTACTTGACGTCACCCGCGGCCAGCCGGTCCAGTGCCTCGTTGACCTCGGCGACGGGCAGTACCTCGACGGTCGCGGTCACGTCGTGGGCGGCGCAGAAGTCGAGCATCTCCCGGGTGTCGGTGATGCCGCCGCTGCCTGCGCCCGCCAGCCGTTTGCGTCCGAACCGCAGGGTCTGAGGTGTGAAGGAAAGTTCCGGCACGATGCCGAGCGTGCACAGGGTCCGGTCGAAGCGGAGCGCCGTCAGGTAGGGCGAGAGATCGTGCGTGCGGGGCACAGTGTCGAGGATGAAGTCGAACCGCCCGCGCTGCCCGGCCATGGCCTCGGCGTCGGTCGACACCACCACGTCGTCGGCACCGAGTTCCAGCATGTCCTTCGCCTTGTCGGGTGAGGTGGTGAAGCCCACCACCTCGGCGCCGAGCGCCTTGGCCAGCTTCACCGCCACGTGCCCGAGTCCGCCGAGGCCGATGATGCCGACCGTCTGCCCTGGGCCGACCTCCCACCGCCTGAGCGGCACCCAGGTGGTGATCCCCGCGCACATCAGCGGCGCGGTCCCGGCCGGGTCGAGCCCCTCGGGACGCCGGTACACGAACGCCTGGTCGGCCACGTACTCGTCGCTGAACCCGCCCTGGGTCAGGGACCCGTCGCGCCGGTCACGCCCTCCGTAGGTCAGGGTCGGGAACTCCGCGCAGAACTCTTGATCACCGTTGCGGCAGGCCTCGCACACCCCGCACGAATCGACGATGTTCCCCACACAGACCGGATCACCGACCTGGAAACCGGTGACCGCACTGCCGACGGCCACCACCTCACCCACGATCTCGTGGCCGGGCACCAGTGGAAAGATGTCCGGCCGCCCGTGGCCCGGTTCGGGCCGCACGTGCTCCAGGTCGGTGAAGCACACCCCCGCGTGTGTCACACGCAGTGCGACGTCGGTAGGTCGCAGCTCACGGCGCTCGAAGCGCCAGGGTGCCAGCGCCGACCCGGGTGCCTGGGCGGCCCAGCCGTTGACCGTTCGCATGGTGGATCTCCTCTCGTTCGCAACGCCCCCATGCTGTCGCCGGACCGCGCCGCCCCACCATCGGTGGCCGATGACTGGGAATCACAGGGCCACCCTCGTACGGGACGACCGGACGTAGCCTGAGGCTGTGGACAACGCCGCTCTCGCAGAATTCCTACGGGCTCGCCGCGCCCTGGTCCGTCCCGAAGACGTGGGCCTCGACGACGCCGCCGGCGACGCCCGCCGCCGCGTGACGGGGTTGCGGCGCGAGGAACTGGCCCTCCTGGCCGGAGTGAGCGCGGACTACTACGTACGCCTGGAGCAGGCACGCGGCCACCGCCCCTCGGAGAGCGTCCTGGAGTCGCTGGCCCGGGCGCTGCGACTGGACGAAGAACTGACGATGCACCTGTACGCCCTGGCCCGCCCGGCACCGACCGCCACGCGCACCCGGGAACGGGTGGCGGACACCGTGCAGGAACTGCTGGACGCCTGGACGACGACACCGGCCACAGTGACCAGCCGCCGGATGAACGTCGTCGGATCGAACGCTCTGGCGTGTGAGCTGGCCCCCTGCTACGTGCCCGGGACGAACCTGCTGCGCGCGGTGTTCCTGGACCCCGGGACACGGGAGACACATGTGGACTGGGACGCGGCGGCGTCGGACGCGGTCGCCAACTTCCGGGCCCGGATCGGAACCGAGCGGGACGACCCCGACCTGACGGCACTCATCGGCGAACTGTCGCTGCACAGCCAGGAGTTCCGGGAACTGTGGGCCCGCCACGACGTCCGCACCACCACGGCGGGCGCGAAGAGCTTCCGGCACCCGGAGCTGGGCGTGATCAGCCTCCGCTTCCACGCGATGCCGCTGGAGGACGGCCAGGTGCTCACCGTCCTCCACGCCCGGCCCGGCTCACCGGACGAGCAGTCCCTGGCCCTGCTCGCCACGATGACCGCGACCCGATCTTGGCGGTAGGGCTGTCCCCGTCGCTCCGTGGGCCATGAGCCATCGTCATTCTCCGAGCCAACCGGCGCAGGGCACGACCTCGAATCCCCGGCTGGGAAAGACGGCTTCCATGAAGAAGTCGTGCATCGCCGGATCGCCGTCGGCACAACCGTCACGCAACACGGTCACCTGGTAGTCACGGTCTGCCGCGTCGTAGCACGTCGCAGCCACCATTGCGCTGGTCGCGACTCCGGCGATTGCGAGAGTGCCGACGCCGCGCGCGCGGAGCACGAGGTCAAGGTCTGTGCCGGCGAACGCGCTGGCGCGGCGTTTCATCACGATGACGTCCTCGTCGGCGACCGGCAGATCGATCTCAGTTCCGGCCGTCCCCTCGTGGAAGGCGTCGCCGGCTTCGTAGAACGTTCTGAGTAGCGCGTTGCCCGGCGGCACGTCGGCCCCGTTGGCCCGGAAGGCGAAATGCACGAACACGACGAGAACGCCTGCCGCGCGGGCGCGCGGAAGCAGTTCCGTGAGCGGTGGCACGACTTGCCTGGCGAACGGGTAACCGCCCGTGATGCCCTGCTGCACGTCGCCGATGATCAGTGCGGTGGTCACGACCGGCTTCCGTCCAATCTCCATCCGGCGTCCTGGGTCAGCAGGACGATTCCGGCGGCCGCGCCGCCGAAGCAGCAGATCACTCGGCCCGAGCGACACCCACCGGGCAGGACACCCCGGTCCCGCCGACGCCGCAGTAGCCGTTCGGGTTCTTCGCGTCCGAGAGATACTGCTGGTGGTAGTCCTCGGCGAAGTAGTACTCCCCGGCCGGCTGGATCTCGGTTGTGATGTCGCCGTAGCCCGCGGTCGTCAGGACCTTCTGGTACGACTCCCTCGACGCGAGGGCCGCGTCGCGCTGGGCGTCCGAGTGGGTCAGGATCAACGAGCGGTACTGCGAGCCGACGTCATTGCCCTGCCGCAGCCCCTGGGTCGGGTCGTGGCCCTCCCAGAACACCTTCAGCAGCTGCTCGTACGTCACCGCCGACGGGTCGAAGACCACGCGGACGACTTCCGCGTGGCCCGTCTGGCCCGAGCAGACCTCCTCGTACGTCGGGTTCGGCGTGTAGCCGCCCGCGTAGCCCACCGAGGTCGACACGACGCCCGGTACCTGCCAGAACTTGCGTTCCACGCCCCAGAAGCAACCCGCGCCGAAGTCGGCGATCTCCGTGCCCGGGGGGTACGGCGGGGCGAGGGGGGCGTCGAGGACGGTGTGGCGCGGCGCGACGGGCATGGCCTGGTCGCGGCCCGGCAACGCCTGGTCCGGCGTCACCATCGAGGTCTTTCCGAATCCGAACACCCTCCCAAGGCTATCCGGCCGACACCGGCCTCCCAAGACATGACCAATACCAAATATGACTCCTTACGATACGATGACGCCCGTGTCTGAAATGCGGCGTGGGGTCCTCTACGGAGTCGCGGCCTACGTTCTCTGGGGCCTGTTCCCGCTCTACTGGCCACTGCTGAAGCCCGCCGGTTCGATCGAGATCCTCGCGCACCGGATGATCTGGTCGCTCGTCGCCGTCGGCGTCATCCTCGCCGCGCGGCGCCACTGGCGCTGGATCAGGACGCTCAAGGCCGGGCGGCTCGCGATCCTCGCCCTCGCCGCGGTCGTCATCACGGTCAACTGGGGCACCTACATCTACGCCGTGAACAGCGGGCACACGATCGAGGCCGCGCTCGGCTACTTCATCAACCCGCTCGTCAGCGTCCTTCTCGGGGTCCTGGTCCTCCGGGAGCGCCTCACCCCCTGGCAGTGGACGGCGGTCGGCATCGGCGCGGCCGCGGTCGTCGTTCTCGCGATCGACTACGGCCGCCCGCCCTGGATCGCGCTCGTCCTGGCCGGTTCCTTCGGCACGTACGGGCTGCTGAAGAAGTTCGCCGCGACGCCGTCGGCGGAGAGCCTCACGGTCGAGACGGCCGTCCTCTTCCTGCCCGCCGTGGCCTATGCGGTCTTCCAGCCGCACCCGACGTTCACCGGCCACGGCCCGTGGCACCTGCTCCTCCTCGCCGGCGCCGGCGTCGTCACCGCGGTGCCGCTGATGCTCTTCAACTCCTCCGCCACGCGCGTGCCGCTCACCGTCATCGGCATGCTGCAGTACCTCGCCCCGATCCTGCAGTTCCTCATCGGCCTGGTGGTCCAACACGAGGCGATGCCGGCCAGCCGCTGGATCGGCTTCCTGCTCGTCTGGGTGGCCCTGGTCTTCCTCAGCGCCGACGCCGTCCGCACCGCGCGGAGGAGCCGCCGGGTCAAGGCCCGGCCCGAACCCGTATCTGTCTAGGCGCGGTCGTCGGCGGTGTTCAGGAGACGCGCCGTGTCGTCGGTGAAGATCGGGCTGTAGGACCGCCACTCCTCGCTGCCGCCCTCCTGGTACCCGCCGATCACGCCGACGACGTGCCCGCTCTGCGTACGGGCGTCGTAGTCGCTCAGCCAGGGGCTGCCGCTGGTGCCGCCGTAGAAGCCGTGGCAGTCGAACCGCATCTGGGTCCTGCTCTGCCGGGCCGCGCGGCCGGCGCAGCCGACCGGACGGTCGGCCGGATAGTTCTCCTTCGCCGGATAGCCCGCGACGACCACCCGGATGCCGGGTCCCTGGTTGATCTCCAGGGTGTTCGCCCCGACCACGTCGGCGATGCGGCGGCCGGCCATGATCTGTACGGCCGCGAAGGCGAAGTCCAGGTCCGGGTCGCCGTGCTGGAGCCAGCGCTTGTCCGCCACCATCAGCCACACCGGCCAGGTGCCGTACGGCCGGTGCCCGGCGCTGTAGCGCGGCACGAACACGATGTGCCGGTGCCACGTGTGCGCGCCCTCGTTGTAGAGGCAGTGCGCCGCGGTCAGCAGCATGTTCCGCTTCGGCGTACGGACCACGCTCGCGGTGCAGTAGTGGCCGCCCGAGCCGCTGTTGAAGAACAGCGCGCCGATCACCCGGCTGCCCGCCACGCTCCGCGCGACCGGCACCTCCATCCCCGTGCCGAAGCGCGCCCGGCCGCCGCCGAGAGGCGTCGCGCGCGCCATCCGCTCCGGCGTCCAGTAGGCCACGGCCGCGGCTCCCCGGTCGGCCGACGTCACGACTCCCGCGGAGGCCTCCGGGACGTACGACAGGAGCGGCACGGCGGTCAGGACACCGCAGAGCAGGGCTTTCACCGGACCTCCGAGTGTGGACGGCGGACACGAGCGACTCCATCGTCGTTCACACGCGCAGCGGATTCCCGCAGGTCAGAGGGTGTGTCGTCATGAGTTGAGGTCAACGTACGGACCGGAGTCGGCAAACACCCGTCCATCGGTGGGCCGCCGTGGGCGGAGCTCGGCTAGCGTGCGGCCCAGACCAGAGGGGGGCTGGAAAGAGGATGCCTGTGCGCGCTGTCCGTACGGCGGCGGCCCTGGCCTGCGCCACGATCGTCGCCGGCGCCGGCCTCGCGGCGGCCGACTCGATCACCGTGACACCCGGCTCCCCCCGGCCCGGTCAGCAGGTCCACATCAGCGTCCCCGGGTGCGCCACCGGGTCGAGCGCGCACGTCGCCGTCTCTCCGGCCTTCACGACCAACGTCACGCTCTACGGCAAGGCCGACACCGGCGACGCCGACCCGACGATCCGCCAGGAGCTCAGACCCGGCACCTACCCGGTCACGGCGTACTGCGGCGCGGGCACCGTGCAGGGCACGATCTCCGTCGCCGCGGGCACCGACCCGTCCGGCGACCACGGCGGCGGGACGAACAACTGGCTGCTCATCGTGGTGTTCGTCGTCGTCGCGGGCGTCGTCGCCGCGTTCGTGTTCGGCCGGCGCGGCAGACGCGTCAGCTAGTGCGCGTCAGGACGTAGTCGCACAGGGACATGAACGCCGCACGGGCCGGCCGGTCGGACAGCGTGGCCAGCTCCGCGCGCGCCTCGTCCACCCACTGGCGCAGGTCGGCGCGGGCGCGGTCCATGGCCGGGTGGGCGCGCAGCAGCGCGAGCGCCTCCGCGTGCCGCGCGTCGTCGGACAGGTCCGAGTCGAGCAGCTCCCGCAGGCGTGCGTCCTCCGGCGACGTGGACCGCAGGACGTGCAGCACCGGCAGCGTACGGACGCCTTCGCGCAGATCCGTGCCGGGGGTCTTGCCCGACTCGGCCGAGTCGGAGGCGACGTCGAGGATGTCGTCGGAGAGCTGGAAGGCGATGCCGATCTTCTCGCACACCGACGTCAGCGTACGGACGACCTCCGGTTCGGCGCCCGCGAGCAGGGCGCCCAGGTGGCCCGAGGCGGCGATCAGGGACCCCGTCTTGCCCGCCACGACGTCGAGGTAGTGCTGCAGCGGGTCGGCGCCCTCGGCCGGCCCCGCCGTCTCCTCGATCTGGCCCTGGACCAGCCGGGCGAAGGTGCGGGCCTGGATACGCACGGCCTCCGTACCGAGGTCGGCCAGGACGTCGGAGGCGCGCGCGAACAGGTAGTCGCCGGTGAGGATGGCCACGGTGTTGTCCCAGCGGGAGTTGGCCGAGACCTCGCCGCGGCGCATCACCGCCTCGTCCATCACGTCGTCGTGGTAGAGCGTCGCCAGGTGGGTCAGCTCCACCACGACCGCGGCCGGGATGACGCCCGGCGCCTCCGGGTCGCCGAACTCCGAGGCGAGCAGCACGAGCATCGGCCGGAACCGCTTGCCGCCCGCCTCGGCGAGATGGCGAGACGCGTCGCTCAGGAGCGCATGGTCACTCTGCACCGAACTCCGCAGCATCTCCTCCACTGCGGACAACCGCTTCAACAGATCCGCTGCGAGTGTGTCATCGACGGCCGGAAGGCCCAGAAGGGCACTACTCACAGACTCTCCCGAGGGGTCAGCGAACGAAGAACTGGCTGGCGGCCGATTGGGCCAGATGAAGCGCAGGCCCCGGAACCACGCCCAGGACAACAGTAGCCAACGCGCCGACCACGACCGCCGTCGTACTGGTCGGACTGAAGACCACCGCGGGCCCGTCGGCGGCGGGATCGCTGAAGAACATCAGCACGATCACGCGGACGTAGAAGAACGCGGCGATCGCCGAGGACACCACGCCGACGATCACCAGAGGGGTCGCCCCACCGGAGACCGCCGCCTGGAAGACCGCGAACTTTCCGGTGAAGCCGCTGGTCAGCGGGATACCGGCGAAGGCCAGCAGGAAGAACGCGAACGTCCCGGCGAGCAGTGGCTGGCGCTTGCCGAGCCCGGCCCAGCGCGACAGGTGCCACGCCTCACCGCCGGCGTCGCGGACCATCGTGATGATCGCGAACGCGCCGACCGTCGTGAAGCCGTACGCCGCGAGATAGAAGAGCGTGCTCGACAGGCCCGCCTTGTTCGTGGCGATGACACCGGTCAGCAGGAAGCCGCCGTGCGCGATCGAGGAGTAGGCGAGCATCCGCTTGACGTCCGTCTGCGTGATCGCGACGACCGCGCCGAGGACCATGGTGAGGATGGCCACCGCCCACATCACCGGCCGCCAGTCCCAGCGCAGCGTCTCGAACCCGACGTAGAACACGCGCAGGATGCCGCCGACCGCCGACACGAGCGTGCAGGAGGCCATCAGCGCGGTGATCGCCGTCGGGGCGCCCTGGTAGACGTCGGGCTTCCACACCTGGAACGGCGCGGCGCCCATCTTGAACAGCAGCCCGACGCTGAGCAGCGCGACACCGGCGAGCAGCAGCGGCTCCATGCCGCCCTTCTGGCTGATCGCGAGCTGGATGTCCGACAGCCGCACCGAACCGGCGAAGCCGTACAGCAGCGCGGTGCCGTACAGGAAGAACGCCGAGGAGAAGGCGCCGAGCAGGAAGTACTTGACCGCGGCCTCCTGCGAGAGCAGGCGGCGCCGCCGGGCGAGGCCGCACAGGAGGTACAGCGGCAGCGACAGGACCTCCAGGGCCACGAACATGGTCAGCAGGTCGTTGGCCGCCGGGAAGATCAGCATGCCGCCCACCGCGAACAGCATGAGCGGAAAGACCTCGGTCTGGAGGATGCCCGCGACCAGGCTCTCGCGCTCCTCCGCGGTGCCGGGCACCGAGGACGCCTGCGCGGTGAACGGGCTCGGCTCGTGCCGCCGCTCGGCGATGAGGAGCAGCGACATCAGCGCGAGCACGAGGATCGTGCCCTGGATGAACAGGGTCGGCCCGTCGACGCCGACCGCGCCCAGTGCCGCGACGTGGTGTGGGGTGTGGGAGACGCCCATGACGATCGTCCACACGAAGGCCACGACCAGGCCGACCAGTGACACCCCGACCTGGGACCAGTAACGGTACGGGCGCGACACGAAGGCCTCGATGAGCACGCCCACGGCCGCCGCGCCGAGCACGATCAGGATCGGGGCCAGCTGCCCGTACTCGATGTGCGGCGGGGTGATGCTCCCGGCCGCGACACTGACCTGACTCACGGGCGGATTCCCTTCTCCGCGATGGTCGGCTGGGGGTCGTGCTTCTCGACCTTGACCATCGTCTGCTTCACGGACGGGTTGATCATGTTCAGCGCGGGCTTCGGGTAGAAGCCGAGGACGACGAGGAGCACCAGCACCGGCGCGATGACGACCAGCTCACGCTTGGACAGATCCCGCATGCCGGCCACCTTCTCGGTCGGCGGGCCGCTCATCGTGCGCTGGTACATCCACAGGATGTAGACGGCGGCCAGGACGATGCCGCTCGTGGCGATGATCGCCGGCACCTTGTAGCGCGTGAACGTGCCCACGAGGACCAGGAACTCCGACACGAACGTGGAAAGCCCCGGCAGTGAGAGGCCGGACAGGCCCGCGACGAGGAACGTGCCGGCGAGCAGCGGAGCGACCTTCTGCACGCCGCCGAAGGCGTCGATCCGGGACGAGCCGCGGCGGGCGATGAGGAAGCCCGCGACGAGGAACAGCGCGCCGGTCGAGAAGCCGTGGTTGACCATGTAGAGCGTCGCACCGGTCTGGCCCTGCGTGGTCATCGCGAAGATGCCCAGCGTGATGAAGCCGAAGTGCGAGATCGAGGTGTAGGCGATCAGCCGCTTGATGTCGATCTGGCCGATCGCCAGCACCGCGCCGTACACGATGCCGATGACCGACAGCGTCAGCACCACCGGCGTGAACCACTTGGCCGCGCCGGGGAACAGCTCCAGGCAGAACCGCAGCATGCCGTACGTGCCGACCTTGTCCAGCACGCCGACGAGCAGCACGGCGGCGCCGGCCGGCGCCTGTCCCGCGGCGTCGGGCAGCCACGTGTGGAACGGCACGAGCGGCGCCTTGATCGCGAAGGCGACGAAGAAGCCGAGGAACAGCCACTTGGCCGTGGTCGGCTCGATGTGAAGGTTCCGCAGCTCGTCGAACAGGAAGGTGCCGTGGCCGGCGTTGGCCGACTGGACGTACAGGGTGATCACCGCGGCGAGCATGAGCAGCCCGCCGAACAGGGAGTACAGCAGGAACTTCACCGCGGCGTACGAGCGCTGCGCGCCGCCGTAGGACCCGATGATGAAGTACATCGGGATGAGCATGGCCTCGAAGAACACGTAGAACAGGAAGATGTCGGTCGCCGCGAAGACACCGATCATCATGGCCTCGAGGGCAAGCAGCAGCGCGAAGTACGTCTTGACCGAGCGCTTCGGCGGCGCCTCCACGCCGCCGGAGCGCTCCGCGTCGTTCCAGGAGGCGAGCACGACCAGCGGCACGAGGATCACCGACAGCAGGATCAGCACCAGCGCGACGCCGTCGACCCCGACCGCGTAGTGCACGCCGAACTGCTTGATCCACCAGTACTTCTCGGTGAACTGGAAGCGCGGCCCGCCGTTGTCGAAGCCGATCGCCATCGCGATGGCGAGGACGGCGACGACCAGCGTGACGACGAGCGCGGTGAGCTTGGCGAGCTCGTCCCGGCCCTTCGGCAGGAACGCCACCAGCAGCGCCCCGAGTGCGGGGATCGCGATGAGCGCCGTCAGCATGTCAGATCCTCACCAGGAGCAGGGCGCCGACGATGAGGGCGGCACCGAAGAACATGGACAGTGCGTACGAGCGGACGAAGCCCGTCTGCACCCGCCGCACCCGGCCGGACGTGCCGCCCACGAAGGCGGCGATGCCGTTGACGAGGCCGTCGACGCCACGCCCGTCGAAGTAGACGGTCAGGCGGGTCAGCCACTGGCCGGGCCGCATGAACAGCGACTCGTTCAGCGCGTCGCCGTACAGGTCCTTGCGGGCCGCCACGACCGGGAAGCTCCCGGCCGGCGCCGTGCGTGGCACGGGGCGCCGCAGGTACTGCAGGTACGCGATACCGACCCCGACGACCATCAGCACGAACACCACGATGGTGTACGGGGTGAACAGCTTGTGCGCCGCCTCGGGCGCGCCGACGACCGGGGCGAGGAAGTTCGCGAACCGGTCGCCCGCGATCAGGAAGGCGCCGCCCGCGACCGAACCGACGGCCAGCAGGATCAGCGGGATCGTCATGACCGACGGCGACTCGTGCGGGTGGACGTCCTCTTCCCAGCGCTTCTCGCCGAAGAACGTCATGAACATCACGCGGGACATGTAGTACGCGGTGATGCCGGCGCCGATCAGCGCCGCCCAGCCGAGGATCTGGCCGGACGTGCCGCCCTTCTCGAAGGCCGAGTCGATGATGCCGTCCTTGGTCCACCAGCCGGACAGGAAGGGGAAGCCGATGATGGCCAGGTAGCCGAGGCCGAACGTCGCGAAGGTGATCGGCATGACCTTGCGCAGGCCGCCGTACTTTCGCATGTCGACGTCGTCGTTCATGCCGTGCATGATCGAACCGGCGCCGAGGAAGAGCCCGGCCTTGAAGAAGCCGTGCGCGATGAGGTGCGCGATCGCGAAGACGTAGCCCGCCTTGCCGATGCCGGCGGCCAGCATCATGTAGCCGATCTGCGACATCGTCGAACCCGCGAGGGCCTTCTTGATGTCGTCCTTGGCGCAACCGATGAGCGCACCGGCGATCAGCGTGGCCGCGCCGACGATCGTCACCAGCAGGCGTGCCTGCGACGACAGCTCGAAGATCGCGTGCGAGCGGACGACCAGGTAGACGCCCGCGGTCACCATGGTCGCGGCGTGGATGAGCGCCGACACCGGGGTCGGGCCCTCCATCGCGTCCAGCAGCCAGGACTGGAGCGGGAGCTGGGCCGACTTACCGCAGGCGCCGAGCAGAAGCAGCAGGCCGATCGCGGTGATCGTGCCGTGGGAGGCCTCCGAGGCGTGCCCGAAGACGTCGGTGAAGCTGATCGAGCCGAACGTGACGAACATCAGCATGATCGCCACCGAGAGGCCGAAGTCACCGACCCGGTTGACGATGAACGCCTTCTTGGCCGCCGTGGCCGCGCTCGGCTTGTGCTGCCAGAACCCGATCAGCAGGTACGAGGCGAGACCCACGCCCTCCCAGCCGACGTACAGGCCGAGGTAGTTGTCGGCGAGCACGAGCAGGAGCATGGACGCCACGAACAGGTTGAGGTACGCGAAGAACCTCCGCCGATCCGGGTCGTGGGACATGTAGCCGATCGAGTAGATGTGGATCAGCGAGCCGACCCCGGTGATCAGCAGGACGAAGCTGATCGACAGCGGGTCGAGCAGGAGGTTCACATCGGCCTTGAACGACCCGACCGAGACCCACTGGTACACGTGGACCAGCCGGGTCCGGCCGTCCCCGGGCTGGCCGAGCATCTGCACGAACGCGAGGACGCCCACCACGAAGGACGCGAGCGACATCGCGACGCCGAGCAGGTGGCCCCACTTGTCGGTACGGCGGCCGCCGAGCAGCAGGATCGCGGCGCCCACGAGCGGGAACGCGATCAGCAGCCACGCGGCGGACTGCATCCCGGTGGCCGCCTGCGTGTGCAGTTGCGGGCCGGCTTCGGCGAGAAGGTTCGTCATCGAGTGGTCCTCAGTACTTCAGCAGGTTCGCGTCGTCGACCGACGAGGACTTGCGGCTCCGGAAGATCGCCATGATGATCGCCAGCCCGACGACGACCTCGGCCGCGGCCACCACCATCACGAAGAACGCGATGATCTGCCCGTCGAGGGCGCCGTGCATGCGGGAGAAGGCCACGAACGCGAGGTTGGTGGCGTTCAGCATGAGCTCGACGCACATGAAGATCACAATGGCGTTGCGGCGGATGAGCACCCCGACCGCGCCGATCGTGAACAGAATGGCGGAGAGCGCCAGGTAATGCCCGGTCACTTCTTCTCCTCCTTTGATTCGGAGGTCTCGGACTCGGCGCGCTCGACCTCGACCTGGCCTTCGACCTGGCCTTCCAGCACCGCCTTGACCGTCGCGGTGCCGTGGCGGAGCGCCGACTCGGGCCCCTCGCCGTGCAGGTCGTCGTGCGAACCGCCGCGGCGGCGGGCGATGACCGGGCTGACCGACAGCTCCGACACCGACCCGTCCGGCAGCAGCGCCGGCATGTCGACCGCGTTGTGCCGGGCGTACGTGCCGGGCGGCGGCAGCGGCGAGACCTGGTCGCTCTTGATCCGCGCCTGGGACAGCTCGCGCTGCGTCGGCTTGGGCTTGAGGCGCTCGCGGTGGGCCAGCACCATCGCGCCCAGCGCCGCGGTGATCAGCAGGGCGCTGGTCACCTCGAAGGCGAAGATGTAGCCCTGGATGTTGTTGCTCACCCGCAGGGCGTTGGCGGTGTCGCTGCCGTCGTTGGCGTTGTTGCCGAACAGCAGCCGGGCCAGGCCCATGACGTTGCCGCCGTTGGAATTGGCCTTCGACAGGCCGGCGCTCGTCGGGAGCGTCGCGTCACCGATGCCGAGGATCAGCAGCACGCCGAAGCCGATGCCGGCGATCGCCGCGGCGACCCGCTGGCCCCTGATCGTCTCGACCATGGACTCGGTCGAGCTGACCCCGACGACCATGATGACGAACAGGAAGAGCATCAGCACCGCGCCGGTGTAGACGATCACCTGCACGAACGCCAGGAACGGAGCCTCGTTCACGGCGTAGAACACCGCGAGGGACAGCATCACCACGGCGAGCAGCAGCGCGGAGTACACGACCTTCCGCATGAAGATCATGCCGAGCGCCGCGGCGACGGACACGATGGCCAGGACCCAGAAGATCCCCGACTCACCGGTCTGATGCGCCCCTGCCG
Source organism: Actinoallomurus sp. CA-142502 (assembly GCF_050936355.1). Classification (NCBI taxonomy): domain Bacteria; kingdom Bacillati; phylum Actinomycetota; class Actinomycetes; order Streptosporangiales; family Thermomonosporaceae; genus Actinoallomurus; species Actinoallomurus sp. CA-142502. Next base: position 1,488,520 of record NZ_JBNJMY010000001.1, on the reverse strand, counting down.
CAATGGCGTTCATGAGCCCTCCTTCGTCGGAGGGGCGACCATGGTGCTGTGCATGCTGATTCGCTCGCTTCGCTCCCTCATTTGGCGCCCTCCTCGTGTTCCTTGGAGGCGCCGAGGAGGTAGTAGTCCTCTTCGGTCTCCCCGAGCCGCATGTCGTGCGGCGGGAGCTCCATGCCCTCGGTCAGCGGCGCGAGCAGCATCTCCTTGGTGTAGATGAGGCTCTCGCGGCTGTCGTCGGCGAGTTCGTACTCGTTGGTCATCGTGAGCGCCCGCGTCGGGCACGCCTCGATGCACAGGCCGCAGAGGATGCAGCGCAGATAGTTGATCTGGTACGTCCGGCCGTAGCGCTCACCCGGGGAGTAGCGCGCCTCCTCGGTGTTGTCGGCGCCCTCCACGTAGATCGCGTCCGCGGGGCAGGCCCAGGCGCAGAGCTCGCAGCCCACGCACTTCTCCAGGCCGTCGGGCCAGCGGTTGAGCTGGTGCCGGCCGTGGAAGCGCGGCGCGGTGGGCTTCTTCACCTCGGGGTATTCGACCGTCTCCACCTTCATGAACATCTGGTGGAAGGTGACACCGAACCCCTTGACCGGGTTCAGGAAATCAAGCACGGGTGGCCTCCGTGGATTTGTTCGCACGGGCGTTCCCGGCACCGTGGTAGTGCGGCGCGTCGAGCGGGGGCACCGGGAACCCGCCCGCCATCGGATCCGGCTCCGGCTCGGCCGTCTCCTCCGCCGTCTCGGCCTTCCCCGAGCCGGAGGCCCGTTCCCAGACCACCGAGACGATGAGCAGGACGATGATCACGGCCGCCGCGATGAGCATCACCGGGCGCATGTCGTGCTGCTGGTTGCGCAGCGCACGCACCGTCGACACGAAGAGGATCCAGCCCAGCGACACCGGGATGAGGACCTTCCAGCCCAGCCGCATCAGCTGGTCGTAGCGGACGCGCGGCAGCGAGGCCCGGACCCAGACGAAGCCGAAGATGAACAGCCACATCTTGACCAGGAACCACAGGATCGGCCACCAGCCGGAGTTGGCGCCGGCCCAGATGCCGGTGATCGGCCACGGGGCGCGGTAACCGCCGAGGAACAGCGTCGTGGCCAGCGCGGACAGCGTCGCCATGTTGATGTACTCGGCGAGGTAGAACATCAGGAACTTCAGCGAGGAGTACTCGGTGTGGTAGCCCGCGACCAGTTCGCCCTCGCCCTCGGGGAGGTCGAACGGGATGCGGCCCGACTCCCCCAGCATCGTGAACAGGTAGATCACGAACGAGGGGAACAGCAGGACGACGTACCACGACGGGTAGTGGCCGGTCATGCCGAGGAAGTGGTACGTGCCGCCGTGCGCCTGGGCGTCGACGATCTCCGACGTCGACAGCGATCCGGCGAACAGGAACACCGCCACGAACGACAGGCCCATCGCGATCTCATAGGAGATCACCTGCGCGCTGGAGCGCATGCCGCCGAGCAGGGAGTACGGCGACATCGACGACCAGCCGGCCAGCACGAAGCCGTACACGCCCATCGAGGACATCGCCAGGACCAGCAGCACGGCGACCGGCAGGTCGGTGAGCTGCAGCGGCGTCTTGTGACCGCCGATCGAGACGATGCCGCCGAACGGGATGATCGAGAACGACACCAGCGCGGGCGCCGCGGCCATCACCGGGGCGAGGAAGAAGACGATCTTGTCCACGCCGCGCGGGACGATGTCCTCCTTGGTCGCGCCCTTGACGCCGTCGAGCAGCGACTGCAGCAGGCCGAACGGTCCGGCGCGGTTGGGGCCGGGGCGCAGCTGCATACGGCCGATGATCCGGCGCTCCGCCCAGACGGCCATGAGCACCGTCAGCAGCAGGAACACGAAGATCACCAACGCCTTGGCGCCGATCAGCCACCACGGGTCGCAGCCGAACGAGCCGAGCCCGTACGGCTTGCCGGTGCACTGTTCGGTCCGCGGCGTGGCGGAGGCCACCGCCTCCGCGAGGACGTGTGTGGCAATCATGCCCCACTCCCGTTCTGGATCTTCACGACTCCTCCGGCCTGGACGCCGAGATCGCGGTAGACCGCCGAACCCGGTGAGTTGGCGGGCACCCAGACCACGCGGTCCGGCATGTCGGTGACCTCCAGCGGCAGGGTGATCTCGCCGTGCGCCGTGGCCACGGTGACCTTCCCGTCCGCTCCGATCTCCTCCGCGGTGGCCGCGCTCAGCCGCGCGACCGGGGTCTTGGCGGTGCCGGCGAGGTACGGCTCGCCGTCCTGCAGGCGGCCCGCGTCGAGCAGCATCCGCCAGGTCGCCAGGACCGCCTCGCCCGCGGCGGGCTCACCCGGAACCTTGGCGGCGACGCTCGGCAGACCCGGCCGCGTGCCCCGGAAGCCGCCCAGCGTGGCCAGCTCGCGGCGGGCCGACGCGGAGTCGGGCAGGCCGAGGTGGACGTCCATCAGGTCGGCGATCGTGGCGAGCACCTTGAGGTCCGGCATGGCCTGCCGCACCTTCAGCACGGCCTCGAACGGACGGCCGCGGCCCTCCCAGTTGACGAACGTGCCGGCCTTCTCGGTCACGGCCGCCACCGGCAACACCACGTCGGCCCGGTCGGTGACCGCGGTCACGCGCTGCTCCAGGCTGACGATGAACGGCGTGGCCTCCAGTGCGGCCAGCACGCCCGACGGGTCGGGCAGGTCGTACGGGTCGACGCCGCCGACGAGCAGGGCGTCGATCTTCTCGTCGAGCGCGGCGGCGAGAATGCCCTCGGTGTCGCGCCCCTGCGCCTCGGGCAGGGCGGCGACGCCCCAGGCCCGCGCGACCTCGGCGCGGGCGGCCGCGTCGGTGACCGGGCGGCCGATCGGCAGCAGGCCGGGCAGCGCGCCCGCCTCGATGGCGCCGCGCTCACCGGCCCGGCGGGGCACCCAGGCGAGCCGCGCGCCGGTGGCCGCGACGAGCCGTCCGACGGCGGACAGCGCGCCCGGCACGGCGCCGAGCCGCTCGCCGACGAGGATGATCGAACCTTCGCTCTTGAGCAGCTCCGCGGCGGCCTTGCCCTCGGTGTCCAGCCCGATGCCGGTGATCAGATTGCCGAGCGTCTCGGCCTCGGAGCCGGGGGCGGTGGCCACCAGCGTGCCACCGATCTTGGCCAGGCCGCGGGACGCGAACGGCGCGATCGAGTACGTCTTCAGGCCGTGCTTGCGGGCCGCCTTGCGGAGCCGCAGGAAGACGATCGGCGACTCCTCCTCCGGCTCGAAGCCGGCCAGGAGCACGACGGGCGCCTTCTCCAGCTGGTCGTAGGTGACCGAGATGGGGCTGCCCGCGACGGTCGCCGCGAGGAAGTCGGCCTCCTCGCGCGAGTGCGCGCGGGCGCGGAAGTCGACGTCGTTGGTGCCGAGGGCGACCCGGGCGAACTTGGCGTACGCGTAGGCGTCCTCCAGCGTGACCCGGCCGCCGGTCAGCACGCCGGCCTTGCCGCGGGCCTTCGCCAGCCCCTCGGCCGCGATGGTCAGCGCCTCGTTCCAGGAGGCGGGCTCCAGCACGCCGTCCTCGTTACGCACCAGCGGGTGGGTCAGCCGGTCCGGCGTCGTGGTGTAGGTGAACGCCCAGCGGCCCTTGTCGCAGTTCCACTCTTCGTTGACCTGCGGGTCGTCGCCGGCCAGCCGTCGCGTCACCTTGCCGCGGCGGTGGTCGGTGCGCTGGGCGCAGCCGGACGCGCAGTGTTCGCAGACGCTCGGCGTCGAGACCAGGTCGAACGGCCGGGAGCGGAAGCGGTACGCCGCGCCGGTGAGCGCGCCGACCGGGCAGATCTGCACGGTGTTGCCGGAGAAGTAGGACTGGAACTCGTGGCCGGGCGCGAGGCCGACCTGCTCCTTGGCGCCCCGCTCCAGCAGGTCGATGAACGCGTCGCCGGCGATCTCGTCGGAGAACCGGGTGCAGCGGGCGCACTGGACGCACCGCTCACGGTCCAGCAGCACCTGCGTGGACAGCGCGATCGGCTTGGGGAAGGTGCGCTTCTTCTCCACGAACCGCGACTCGCCGCGGCCGTTGGACATCGCCTGGTTCTGCAGCGGGCACTCGCCGCCCTTGTCGCAGACCGGGCAGTCCAGCGGGTGGTTGATGAGCAGCAGCTCCATCACACCGTGCTGGGCCTTGTCGGCGACCTCGGAGGTGAGCTGGGTCTTGACCACCATGCCCGGCATGACCGTGACCGCGCAGGACGGCTGCGGCTTGGGCATCCCGCGGCCGTTGCCGGCGTCGGGGATCTCCACCAGGCACTGCCGGCAGGCGGCCACCGGCTCCAGCAGCGGGTGGTCGCAGAACCGCGGGATCTGGATGCCGAGCAGCTCGGCGGCCCGGATGATCAGCGTGCCCTTGGGCACACTGATCTCGAACCCGTCGATCGTCAGCGTGACCAGGTCCTCTTTCGGTACACCCCCAGGCTGCTGGGGAGAGGCCGCCGAGCCGCCACTCATGGTAACCGTCATGCGTTGGCTCCTGCCCAAACGGTGGAAGCCGCCTCGTCGAAGGGACAGCTTCCCGTCTCGAAGTGCCGGATGTACTCCTCGCGGAAGTGCTTGATGCTGGAGGTCACCGGGCTCGTGGCACCGTCGCCCAGCGCGCAGAAGGAGCGGCCGAGGATGTTGTCGGACAGGTCGAGGAGCGTCTCGAGGTCCTCCTCGGTGCCCTGACCCGCCTCCAGGCGCTTCAGCATCTGCTTGTACCAGTACGTGCCCTCACGGCACGGCGTGCACTTTCCGCAGGACTCGTGCGCGTAGAACTCGCTCCAGCGCAGCACCGCGCGGACGACGCAGACCGTCTCGTCGAAGATCTGCAGCGCCCGGGTGCCGAGCATCGAGCCCGCCGCGCCGACCGACTCGAAGTCGAGCGGCACGTCGAGGTGCTCGTCGGTGAAGATCGGCGTGGAGGAGCCGCCCGGGGTCCAGAACTTCAGCCGGTGCCCGGCGCGGATGCCGCCGGCCATGTCGAGCAGCTCGCGCAGCGTGATGCCGAGCGGCGCCTCGTACTGGCCGGGCCGCGTGACGTGGCCGGACAGGCTGAAGATGCCGAAGCCCTTGGACTTCTCGGTGCCCATCGAGGCGAACCAGTCGGCGCCGTTGGCGACGATCGACGGGACGCTCGCGATGGACTCGACGTTGTTGATGACGGTCGGCCCGCCGTACAGGCCGGCCACCGCCGGGAACGGCGGCTTGAGGCGCGGCTGGCCGCGGAACCCCTCCAGGGAGTCCAGCAGCGCCGTCTCCTCACCGCAGATGTACGCGCCGGCGCCGCTGTGCACGACGAGTTCGAGGTCGTAGCCGGAGCCGAGGATGTCCGTGCCGATGTAGCCGGCCTCGTACGCCTCGGCGACCGCCTGCTGGAGGCGGCGGATGACGTGCAGCACCTCACCGCGCACGTAGATGACGGCGAAGTTCGCGCGGATGGCGTACGAGCTGATGATCACGCCCTCGACCAGCGCGTGCGGGTTGGCCATCATCAGCGGGATGTCCTTGCACGTGCCCGGCTCGGACTCGTCCGCGTTCACCACCAGGTAGTGCGGCTTGCCGTCACCCTGCGGGATGAAGCCCCACTTCATGCCGGTGGGGAAGCCGGCGCCACCGCGTCCGCGGAGGCCGGAGTCCTTCACCGCCTGGATGATGTCGTCCTGCGGCATGCCCAGCGCGGTGCGCAGCGCCCGGTAGCCGCCGTCGGCCTCGTACGCCGAGCGGGTGAAGGAGTCGGGCCGGTCCCAGTACTTGGTCAGGATCGGCGTGAGGGTGGTCACTCGGCACCTCTTTCGGGCTCAGGGGCCTCCCAGCCGGACTCCTTGGCGAGCTGGAGGCCGCGCAGCGACGCGTAACCGGCCTGCGTGCCCTCTCCGGCACGGCCGTCGTTGAAGCCCGCGAGCACGCGGGACGCCTGCTTCCAGGTGCACACCGACTCCGCGCCGCGGGTCGGGGCGACCTGCTTGCCGGCCCGGATGTCGTCGACGAGCTGCTTGGCCTTGGCCGGAGTCATGTCGTCGAAGAACTCCCAGTTGACCATCATCACCGGGGCGTAGTCGCAGGCGGCGTTGCACTCGATGCGCTCGAGGCTGACCTTGCCGTCCTCGGTCGCCTCGTCGTGGCCGACGCCGACGTACTCGCTCAGCTCGCGCCAGATCTGGTCGCCGCCCATGATCGCGCACAGGCTGTTGATGCAGACGCCGACGTGGTAGTCGCCGACCGGCTCCTGCTTGTACTGCGTGTAGAAGGTCACCACGCCGGTCACCTGTGCCGGGGTGATGCCCACCGCGTCGGCGCAGAACTCGATGCCGTCGTCGGAGACGTACCCCTCCTCGGACTGCACGAGGTGCAGCAGCGGCAGCAGCGCCGAGCGCGGCTTGGGGTACCGCGCGATGATCTCCTTCGCGTCCCGCTCGAGACGCTCGAGAACCTCGGGCGCAAAACTCATCGGTCGACTCCCCCCATCACCGGGTCGATGCTGGCCACGGCCGCGATGACGTCGGCGATCATGGATCCTTCGGTCGCGGCCGGAATGGCCTGCAGGTTGGTGAAGGACGGGTCGCGGAAGTGCGCGCGGTACGGGCGCGTGCCGCCGTCGCTCACCAGGTGGCAGCCGAGCTCGCCGCGCGGCGACTCCACCGAGGCGTACACCTGGCCGGCGGGCACCCGGAAGCCCTCGGTCACCAGCTTGAAGTGGTGGATCAGCGCCTCCATGGACTGGCCCATGATGTGCGCGATGTGGTTGGGCGAGTTGCCCATGCCGTCCGGCCCGAGCGCGAGCTGCGCCGGCCAGCCGATCTTCTTGTCCTGGATCATCACCGGGCCGGACTTGGCCGAGCCGGAGCTCAGCCGGTCGAGGCACTGCTCGATGATCTTCAGCGACTCGTCCATCTCCTGCATGCGCACGAGGTAGCGGCCGTACACGTCGCAGGTGTCCTGGGTGGCCACCTCGAAGTCATAGGTCTCGTAGCCGCAGTACGGCTGGGACTTGCGCAGGTCCCACGGGAGGCCGGTGCTGCGCAGCACCGGGCCGGTCACGCCGAGCGCCATGCAGGCGGCCAGGTCGAGGTAGGCGATGTTCTTGGTCCGCGCCAGGTAGACCGGGTTGGCGTCGAGCAGCTTGCGGAGCTGCTTGAACCGGTACCGCTCGCGCTTGACGAAGTCACCGATCTTGTCGATGGCGCCCGGAGGCAGGTCCTGCGCGACGCCGCCCGGCCGGACGTAGGCCATGTTCATGCGCAGCCCGGCGATCATCTCGAACAGGTCCAGGGCGTACTCGCGCTCGAGGAAGCCGTTGAGCATGACCGTGGTCGCGCCCAGCTCCAGGCCGAAGGTGGCGATCGCGACCAGGTGCGAGGAGATCCGGTTGATCTCCATCATCAGGACCCGGATGACCTGCGCCCGCTCGGGTACGTCATCGGTGATGCCGAGCAGCTTCTCCACGGCCAGGCAGTAGGACGTCTCGTTGAAGATCGGCGCGAGGTAGTCCATGCGGGTGCAGAACGTGGTCCCCTGGGTCCACGTCCGGTACTCCATGTTCTTCTCGATGCCGGTGTGGAGGTAGCCGATGCCGACGCGGGTCTCGTCGACGGTCTCGCCGTCGAGGGTGAGGATGAGCCGGAGCACGCCGTGCGTGGACGGGTGCTGCGGGCCCATGTTCACGACGAGGCGGTCGTCCTCGCTCTCCTGGGCGCCCTGGACGACCTCGTCCCAGTCCTGCCCGGCGACGTTGAAGACGGTGCCCTCGGTGGCCTCTTCCGTCCCGTAGGCGTCGTACTGCTGGGTCGGGCTCATACGTACGACCTCCGCTCGTCCGGCGGGGGCACCGTGGCCCCGCGGTACTCGACGGGGATGCCGCCGAGGGGGTAGTCCTTGCGCTGCGGGTGGCCCATCCAGTCGTCCGGCATCATGATCCGGGTGAGCGCCGGGTGCCCGTCGAAGACGAGCCCGAACATGTCGTACGTCTCGCGTTCGTGCCAGTCGTTGGTCGGGTAGACCGCGACGATGGAGGGGACGTGCGGGTCGGTGTCGGGGCAGGTCACCTCGATCCGCACGCGCCGGTTGTGCGTGATCGACAGGAAGGGGTAGACCGCGTGCAGCTCGGCGCCGGTCTCGGCCGGGAAGTGCACGCCGGAGACTCCGAGACACAGCTCGAAGCGCAGCCGCGGGTCGTCGCGCAGCGTCTGGACGACGCCGAGGAGGTGCGTGCGCCGCACGACGAAGGTCAGCTCGCCCCGGTCGACCACGACGCGCTCGATCGCCTCGCCGAAGTCGGGGTAGGCCGCCTCGAGAGCGTCGGCGATCTCGTCGAACTCGCCCTCGGCTCCGGTGGTCGTCGGCCCGCCGTACGGGCGCTCGGCGCTGACCTTGGGCGACTGACGGACGACGAGGCGGCCGAAGCCGGAGGTGTCACCGGTCGTCCGGGCGCCGAACATGCCGTGGCGCGCGATGGGCTGCTCGGCCCGCTCCTCCTCGCCGTGCGCGGGAAGCTGGTCGGCGGCCTGCTCGGCCTGCTGCTCTGGGTGTTGGGAGCTCATGAGGCCTCCTTCGTCGGAAGCGGGAGCATCAGAACGCTGTGCTTGTTGATTCGCTCGCTCCGCTCGCTCATGAAGTCACCTGCTGGGGCTGCTCAAGGAGGGGAAGCTGCCGGAGCCGGGCGCGCTCGAGCTCCTCGATCTCCTTCTTGCGATGGGGGCCCATCTTGGTGTTCTGGATCTTGTCGTGCAGCTTGAGGATGGCGTCCAGGAGCATCTCCGGCCGCGGCGGGCAGCCGGGCAGGTAGACGTCGACCGGCACGATGTGGTCGACGCCCTGGACGATCGCGTAGTTGTTGAACATGCCGCCCGAGGAGGCGCACACGCCCATGGCGATGACCCACTTGGGCGAGGCCATCTGGTCGTAGATCTGGCGCAGCACCGGCGCCATCTTCTGGCTGACCCGGCCCGCGACGATCATCAGGTCGGCCTGGCGCGGCGAGCCCGACGCGCGCTCCATGCCCCACCGGGAGAAGTCGTGGCGCGGGTCGCCCGTCGCCATCATCTCGATGGCGCAGCAGGCCAGGCCGAACGTCGCCGGCCAGACCGAACTCTTGCGCGCCAGCCCGAGGACCTGCTCGACCGTAGTGAGGATGACCCCGCTGGGGAGTTTCTCTTCTAGACCCATCTCAGTCCCACTCCAGACCGCCGCGCCGCCAGACGTAGGCGTACGCGATGAGGACGGTGACGATGAACAGCACCATTTCCACGAGACCGAACAGGCCCAGGTGGTCGAAGGCCACCGCCCATGGGTAGAGGAAAATGATCTCGATGTCGAAAACGATGAACAGCATCGCCGTCAGGTAGTACTTCACCGGGAATCGACCACCGCCGACGGGCTGCGGGGTGGGCTCGATACCGCATTCGTACGCCTCGAGCCGGGCACGGTTCCAGCGTTTCGGGCCGGTCAAAGACCCCATAACTACCGAAACAACCGCGAAACCAAGTGCTAGTACACCAAGTACGACAATCGGAACGTAGAGGTTCAAATCTCTACACCCCCCTCTCGGTGAAACTCATCGAGCGCGCGTCTGACGCGGCACGGCCGTCGATCACGACCGGGATTTCCATCCTAGGCACGGCGATCATCACTTCTTTCCTCGGGGTGTCACGCCGCCGGCGCGAGTTTCGACATCGCGTTGATCACCCGGTCCATCGCGTCGCCGCCCCGCGGATCGGTGAGGTTGGCGAGGAGCTTGAGCGTGAACCTCATCAGCACGGGGTGCGGCAGGCCGTGGCGCGTCGCGAACTTCATCAGCCGCGGGTCGCCGATCGCCTTCACGAAGACCCGTCCGAGCGTGTAGTAGCCGCCGTACGCCTGCTTGAGGACCTGCGGGTAGTCGTGCAGGGCGCGCTCGCGCTGGGCCGCGGTCGGCCGGCCGAGCGCCTGCACGATGACCTCCGCCGCCATCTCGGCGGACTCCATCGCGTACGCGATGCCCTCGCCGTTGAACGGGTTGATCATCCCGCCGGCGTCGCCGACGAGCAGCAGGCCGCGCGTGTAGTGGGGCGTGCGGTTGAAGCCCATCGGCAGCGCGGCGCCGCGCACCGGGCCGGTGGCGTTCTCCTCGACGTAGCCCCATTCTTCGGGCATGCCGGCGAGCCAGCTCCGCAGCAGCGCGCGGTAGTCGACGTTCTTGAAGGCGTCGCTGGTGTTGAGCAGGCCCAGGCCGACGTTGGAGGTGCCGTCGCCGACGCCGAACACCCAGCCGTAGCCGGGCAGCAGGCGTTCGCCGTCCCACAGCTCCAGCCAGGACTCGAGGTAGTCGTCGTCGTGGCGGGGGCTGGTGTAGTAGCGGCGCACGGCCACGCCCATCGGGCGGTCGTCGCGCTTGCGCAGGCCCAGCGCGAGCGAGAGCCGGGTCGAGTTGCCGTCGGCCGCCACGACGAGCGGGGCGCTGAACCGGACCTCGCCGTCGGGGGTCTTGGCCACCACGCCGGTGATCCGGCCGGTGTCGTCCAGGATCGGCTCGGTCACGGAGGTGTTCAGCCGGAGCTTGGCGCCCGCGGCGACCGCACGCTCGGCGAGGATCTGGTCGAAGTCCATCCGCGTACGGACCAGGCCGTAGTCGGGGTAGCTGGAAAGGTCGGGCCAGGGCAGTTCCATGCGGACGCCGCCGCCGATGATGCGCAGGCCCTTGTTGCGGATCCAGCCGGGAGCGTCGAGGTCGACGCCCATCTTCAGCAGCTGCTTGGTGGCGCGGGGGGTGAGTCCGTCACCGCAGACCTTCTCGCGGGGGAACACCGTCTTCTCCAGCAGGAGAACGTCGAGCCCGGCCTGGGCGAGGTGGTACGCGGTAGCCGAGCCCGCCGGACCGGCGCCGACGACGATCACGTCGGCCTCCGTCGCGGAGGTGTCCTGCGGAATTGCGCCGGGTGTCTCGATCACGAGCATCCTCTGTGGGCCATTGGTCGGTGGTGCCGCCTGCTGGGGGTGGCGGGCTCGATGCCGTGCCGGATCGTACGGCCCTGGAGGAGGCTCGGTGCGACCCGGGGTGCCATCTTCGGGTCTTGTTCTTTTGTGAAGCGCTTCACAAGCTTGGCTACACGCTGAGTCTAAACCTTCTCAGGGGCTGCTCGGGAACCGCGAGGCGGCGCCGATCGTTCTCGATCATTCGGCGTGGCCCGCCTGCCGGAGCGCGGCGTCTCTTGCGTAGGCTCGACGACCATGACGCGGGCATCCCTGGACAAGCAGCCGACCGAGGTCGCGGCCATGTTCGACCGTACGGCGGCGCGCTATGACCTGCTGAACGACCTGATGACCGGCGGCCTGGACCGCCGGTGGCGGCGCGAGGCCGTCCGCGCGCTGAACGCGCGCCCCGGTGAGGTGGTGCTGGACCTGGCGGCCGGCACCGGGACCTCGTCGGTGCCGATCGCCGAGGCCGGAGCGCTGACCGTCGCATGCGACTTCTCCCTCGGGATGCTGCGCGAGGGCGTGCGCCGCCAGGCGGGAGTTCGCGGCCTGGCCTTCTCGGCGGGCGACGCGATGCGCCTGCCGTTCGCCGACGCGTCGTTCGACGCCGTGACGATCTCCTTCGGCATCCGCAACGTCAATGACACGGTGGCCGGGCTGGCGGAGATGCTGCGGGTGACCAAGCCGGGCGGACGCCTGCTGATCTGCGAGGTCAGCCGCCCGCCGAACCCGGTGCTGCGCCGGCTGCACGGCCTGCACCTGCGGGTGGGCCTGCCGCTGATGGCCAAGGTCAGCTCGAACCCGGACTCCTACCACTACCTGGCCGAGTCCACGGCCGCCTGGCACGACCAGGAGTCACTGGCCGCGCTGCTGCGACGGGCGGGGTGGGAGTCGGTCCGCTACCGGAACCTCACCTTCGGGGCCGTGGCCCTGCACCACGCCAGCCGCCCGACGGCTTGATCCAGTCGCGCCTTAGTCGCCGTCTTCGCGGGCGGCGCCCTCGGCGAGGTTCTGCCGGATGCGGCCCGCCCGCTCGGTGACCGAGTTGGAGACCGCGTCGCGCTGGCGGGACAGCAGCACGAAGCTGATGACGCCGCTGATCAGGATGGCCAGCGCGAGGAGCAGGAACCCGCGGGCTCCCACCAGGAACAGCACGCCCGCGGTCACGGCGAACAGCACGAGCCGCGACAGGGTGTAGATGAGTACGGAACGCATGACGTCCTAACGCTATCTCGCCGGCGCACCGGTCAGGACGACACCTCCCCCGGAGGTGACGGTCAGCCCTGCCGGGCGACGCCTTCGGCGAGGACCTCCGCGTACAGGGCGGGGTCGGCGTTGCCGCCGGAGACGACGGCGACGTACTTGCGCCGGTCGCCCGGCACCCCGAAGCGGCTCAGACAGGCCGCGGTCGCCACCGCGCCGCCGGGTTCGGCGACGAGACGGGCGCCCCGGGCGAGCTGCCGCATCGCGTCGCGGATCTCCTCCTCGCTCACGGTGACGATGTCGTCGACGTACCTCAGGTGCTCGAACGGGAGTTCGCCGACACACTCGATGCGGAGGGCGTCCGCGATCGTCCGGCGGGTGTCGGCGCTGGGCCAGGAGATCCGGCGGCCGGCGCGGAACGAGGCGCGCGCGTCGGCGGCCAGCTCGGGTTCGACGCCGATGACCCTGGTCTCGGGCCGCCGGGACTTGATCGCGGTGGCGATGCCCGCGAGCAGGCCGCCGCCGCTGATCGGCACGAGGACGGTGTCCACGTCCGGCGCGTCGGCGAGGATCTCCAGGCCGATCGTGCCCTGGCCCGCGATGACCCGGCGGTCGTCGAACGGCGGGATCAGCGCGTAGCCGTGGGCGTTCGCCAGCCGCTCGGCGGTCTCGACGCGCGCCTCGATGGTCGGCTCGACGTACACGATCTCGGCGCCCAGCAGGCGGCACGCGTCGGCCTTGATGGCCGGGATGGTGGTCGGCACGACGAGTACCGCCGGGACGCCGACGACCCTCGCGGCGTACGCGACGGCCTGGGCGTGGTTGCCGCTGGAGTGCGCGATGACGCCGTTCTTGCGCTCGACTTCGGGCAGCGCGCCGATCGCGTTGTAGGCGCCGCGGAGCTTGAACGAGCCGACCGGCTGCAGCGACTCGGCTTTGAGCAGGAGAGACGGACCCCCGGAAGCCTGCGGAAAGGCCACCAGCGGCGTGGGGAGGATGACGCCCGCCAGACGCCGGGCGGCGTCCTCGATCTCCTCCGCCGTAACAAGATCGTACATACCAGCACCCTATGGGCCAGCGTACGCCGCACGGAACTGCAACCGGGCGATTACATTTCGTTATTACCCCATGTCGCAAAACTACGTAGCGTGATGTTTTCCGAAAACAAGGGAGAAACCGGGCTTCAACCGGCACACTGAGAAACAGTCCTTCCGCGACGAGAGCGGGACAAAGGGGGAGAGAAAACGTGGAGAGCACGAGCGAGCGCCTGCTGACCCCAGGCGAGGTCGCTGCCCTGTTCCGGGTCGATCCGAAAACTGTGACTCGTTGGGCCGCCGCCGGGCGGATCAGCAGCATCCGTACGCCCGGTGGACACCGCCGTTTCCGGGAATCGGAGGTCCATGCACTACTGCGTGGCGAGGAGAACGTCGACTCTTCCGACCTCGGCCGCTGACCTCCCCTTTCAGGGCCGAAGCCCCCATCTCCCCGGGTGCCCTTGTCACTCTTTGGCCTGCTCGGCCTTGAATTCCTCGAACTCCTGGCGCAGCGCGTCGTCGTCCGCGCGCCATCGCCGGCGCCGGTCCGCGAGTTCCTCCTCGGTGATGGACTGCTCGAGAAGCCGTTGATAGTCGGGGTCATCGGGCCCGATCTCGACGTACGCCTGGCCGATCACGTTTCCGGTCTCACCGTGCGCCGCCTTTTCCGCACGCTCGGGTCCGATCACCCCCACGGGCACCCGGAGGTTCCCGTCGGGGAGTCTGATGACGTACATCGCCCCTCCCCTATATTCCGTATTTCCGGTTGAAGAAAAGCATCACATTGAGCGCCGCGCGGGTGTTCCCGCCGAGCATGTCCACAAGCGCGGGCCGCTGTCGCGATGCGATCGCCGCGAAGGCGTCCGCGAAGAACTCATGGCGGCCCAGATCGTCGCCGGTGATGTGAAAATCACTCGCGAAATGCGGCACACATTGCTCGTACAGCGCGCGGAACTCGGGACTGTCAGACTGCCATTGTCGGGACCCGTCTTCGACGAACTCTCCGTCGATGTCGTCCAGCGCGTGACCGACCTCGTGCAACATGACGTCCGGAGTGGGTGAGGGCTGGTCACCGACGACGATCTTCCGGTCGCCGTACGCCCCGGCGCAGATGTCCCAGGTCGCCTTTCCGCCCGGCAGCGGAGCGCCGCGCAGATACTGCATGTCGTCCAGGTCGGGCACACCGCCCGAGCCGACATAGATGCCGTCCAGCCCGTCGGCCAGCTTGTCCTTGAGCGCGTCCGGCAGCTCGGCCAGGCTGTCGATGGCGCGCACGGCGTCGGCCGGCGCCGACCTGCCGTCGGCCGCCCACTGCCGGTAGAGGATCGACTCCAGAGTCCCGCAGTTGCGCCGCCCGTCCCGCAGGTCGACGGCGTCGGGCGGGTGCGGCGCGGCGCGCGGGAGGTCCTCGTCGAGCTCGAAGTCACGCCAGGTGTAGCGCGGCTTGGCCCGCGCGTCCGCCGCGACGTCGCCCGGGTGCTCGACCGCGCGGAGGTCCGCCGGCTCGATCTTCCGGAACCGCCCGAGCGCGTCGCGCGGCTGGAGCCGCCGGGGACGCTCGGCGGAGGGCTCTGACGTGCCGTCGGCCCGGGACGTACGGTCGGGCCCGCCGGCGTCCTTGGACCGCCGATGCCGCCCGCGGCTGTCCGCGGCCGCCACCTCGGCCTGCCGGCGGCTCCCCCGATAGCGCATCGAACGCCCTTTCCGCCGTTCACCGGGACTACCCAGGCGTAGCGTAAGCCGGACCCCATGACCGCGTCATCTCCGCGTACGGCGCCTACGGCGGACGGACGGAGAGGCGGGCAGGCCAGGGCACCGGCACCCGATTTTCGGCCGCGACCGCGGAGCCGAGCGGACGGCCCGGAGCGGCCACCGGGGGTTCGCCGCTTGCATGCCCAAGCTAGTCTGCGAATCATGCTCGCCCTTGCCGCCGTGCTCGTCCTGGTCGCACTCGGCATCTGGCTCTACTGCCTCTTCGAGGTGCTGTCGACCGATGAGGGCCACACGCGCCATCTGCCGAAATTCGCCTGGTTCCTCATCGTGCTGCTCGGTTTCGAGCTCGGTGCGGTCGCCTGGCTCCTGTTCGGGCGACGTCGCGGCTTCGTCACCGCCGACGTGACCGCCTGGCCGCCGGATTTCCTCCTCTCGGGTGAGGGGTCACGAGACGAACCGGCCGCCCCCGGCCCGCTCGGACCCGACGACGATCCCGAGTTCCTCCGCCAGCTCGATCGCCGGCTCCGCGGCGACGACCCGAGCTAGACCCCGAGAAAAGGCAACGCCCCGGCGACACGTCGCCGGGGCGTTCTGCTGGGAAAGGGCGGCTCAGTGAGGCAGCGCGCTGCCCTTCAGCCAGGTGTTCCAGGACAGGGTCCAGAAGGTCCAGCCGTTGCCCTGCTCGTTGACGAGCTTGCGGTTGGTGCCGGTGACGTCCACAACGTCGCCGCGCTGGGCGATGTTGTAGAACCAGCGGGCGCCGGTCGGCGAGGTGCGGACGCAGCCGTGGCTGACGTTGCTGTGGCCCAGCGCGCCGTACTCACCCGGGCTCTGGTGGACGTACTCGCCGCGGTCGCTGATGCGGACGGCCAGCGGGATGTCCTCGGCGTAGTAGCCCGGGTCGCCCGGCTTACGGCCCGGCGACACCATGTGCACCATCGTCGCCTTCTCCTTGGTGAGATGGACGCCGCTGGTGGTGGTGTACTCCTGGGTCGTCCCCATGCCCATGCTGATCGGGAACTTCCTCACCGTGCCGTCGTGGTCGACCTTCATGTAGTGGGTCTTGCCGTTGGCGACGGTGATGTTGGAGGCGCCGATCTTGAAGGCCTTGGTCACGTCCGTCGTGCCGTAGACGCCCTTCAGCCCGCGCACACCCGCCAGGTGGGCGGTGAAGGTGACGTTCTGGTGCGGCTGCCAGTACTTCTGGGTGCGGTACACCACCTGCGTGTCCGAGGTCCAGTGCCAGGCGCCCACGTCACCCTTGTCGGACTTGACCTCCAGGGCCTTCTCCACGAACGCCCGGTTGGCGATCGCCCGGTTGAACGTCACGATGATCGGCATGCCGACGCCGACCGTCTCCTTCGGCATCGGCGTCACGTCGCTGATGCTGAACGTCTGCGTGGCCTTCTGCAGCGTGAACTGGCTCGCCGCGCTGACCGTCTTGCCCTTGGCGCTCTTGGCGGTGGCGTTGACCGAATAGGCGGCGCCCGGCTTCAGCGTCCACGTGGACTTCCACTGCGTGTGGTCGGTGTTGAAGGCGCCGGGGACCGGCCTGCCCGCCTGCACCGCGTTGACCTGTTCGAGCTTGCCGCCCGACGTGGTGACCGTGATGCCCTGGTCGGGCCTGGCCTTCCCGTCGCCGTTGGCCGGCAGAATCCGCACCTGCGCGTCGGGCGCCTTGGTGCCGTCCTTGCCGTTCGTGCCCGCTTCACTGCTCTGGCACGCGCACGCACCCGCCACCAGTGCCGCCATGACGATTGCCACGGCCGCCCGCCTATTACTCACCCGAGTCCTCCCAGCTTTTGCCCACAGCGGATGAGACGCACCACGTGCGTAAAATGTTTGCCAGTCAGGGTTAGAAAATCACCCGGCGTACGAGTGCAACCCCGACACCAGGTAGTTGATTCCAAAGAAGTTGAACAGCAGGCAGCCGAAGGCGATCAGCGAGACGACCGCCGCCTTGCGGCCTCGCCAGCCCGCGGTCGCGCGGGCGTGCAGGTAGCCCGCGTACCCGATCCAGGTGATGAACGACCAGGTCTCCTTGGGGTCCCAGCCCCAGTAGCGGCCCCACGCGGAGTCCGCCCAGATCGCCCCGGCGATGATCGCGAAGGTCCAGATCGGGAACGCGAACATGATCACCCGGTGCGCGGTCGTGTCCAGCGCCTCCATGCTCGGCACACGCGAGAGGATGCCGCCCGGCCGTACCGTGACGAGGGACTTGATCAGGTACAGGGCGGTCGCGACGCCCGCCACCGTGAACGTCCCCGTGGCGGTCACCGCGGCGGTCACGTGGATGGCGATCCAGTACGAGTGCAGGGCCGGCCGGAGCGGACCCGGGTCGTTGTAGAGCCAGATCGTGGCGATGCCGAGCGCGATCACGACGGCGACCATGAGGAACGGGCCCAGCCAGTTGACCTTGTAGCGCCAGAGCATCACGAGGTAGACGGTGACCGCGGCGAACGAGATCGCGGACACGAACTCGTACATGTTGCCCCAGGGCACCCGGTCCGCCGCCATGCCCCGCGTGACGATCTCCGCGCCGTGCAGGCCCCAGCCGACGACGTTCATGAGGATGGCGAACCGGCCCCAGTCGAGCTGGCGCCGCCCGCTCGCGGGCTCGTCTGTCTCCTCGGCCTCGGCCTCGGTGGTCTCGGCGTCGTCGGTCTCGGCGGCCTCGTCGGTCTCCGGTCCGCCCGCCCCGACCAGCACGCGCGGGCGGTCGGCGGGCACCTCGGCGTCGGCCCGGCGCCGCGCGAACGCGAGCTCACCGGCGTACGCGACCATGGTCACGACGTAGACCAGCACGGCACCGAGCATCAGCTGGTTGCTCAGGCTCGCCAGATGGGTGTCGACCATGGTCGTCACTCCTCGTCAGGGGTTGGGGGAGCGGCCTCGCGGAGCCGCTCGGCGATCGCGTCGAACTCGGGCGTGGCGCCACCGAGAGTCAGGCCGCCGACCTCGACCACCGTACGCCCGCCCTCGTCGGCCCGTGCACGGACCCACACCCTGCGGCGCCGTACGAGGAAGGAGGTGACGATGCCGAGGATCGCGACGATGCCGGCGGCGAGCGCGGGCACGCGGCCGGGGTCGTGGTTGACCTGGAGGGTGATGTACTGCCGGTAGCCGTTGAAGGTGATCGAACCGGCGCCGCCGGGCAGGGTCTCGGTGTTGCCGACCGCGAGCGGCTTGACCTTGTTGCCCATCAGCAGCGGCTTGAGCTTGGCCGTGTCGAGCCGGTACACCGACTGCGGGGCGCCATTGGACAGGCCCAGGTCGCCCTTGAAGGCGAACAGCGCCACCTGGGGGTTCCAGGCCGCCGGGAACGCCGAGGTGACCTTGCCCTGCGCGTCGGGGACGGCGGTGGGCCAGAACAGCCCGATGAAGCCCAGCTGGTCCGGCTGGGCGTCGGGCACCTTGACGACGCCCTCGGAGGCGTACGTCGCCTCGTTCATCGGCAGGAACGGCACCGCGCCCTGGAAGGCGATCTGCCCCTTGCCGTCGCGCACGGTGAACTGCGGCGCGTAGCCGTGGCCGAGCAGGTAGACGCGGGCGCCGTCGATGTTGAGCGGGTGGTTGACCTGCAGGTCGTACGGCCGTACGGACGTCTTCAGGTCCTTCTGGTAGCGGATCTTGGCGGAGAACGCGGTCGGTTGCCCGCGGTCGGGGCCGTCGGGCAGGTAGGCGGCCTTGAACGAGTCGAGCCAGACGGTGAACGGCGGCAGGTGGGAGGACGAGAAGGCCTTCCCGCCCTTGAAGGCGTCGTAGGAGGTCAGCGCGTTCGAGAAGCCCTCGCCCTCGGTGACGATGACGTTGCCCTTGTAGCCGAACGCCGCCCCGGAGCCCACCGCGAACAGCAGCACCAGCAGCGCCAGGTGGAAGACCAGGTTGCCGGTCTCCCTCAGGTACCCCTTCTCGGCCGCGACGTGGTCGTCATGGGAGTCGACGCGGAACCGCCGGTCCTTCAGCACCTTCGCCGCCTCGGCCAGCACCTCGTCCGGTGCCGCCTCGGTCTCGTACGTGGCGGTCTGCGGCAGCCGGGCGAGGTTGCGCGGCGCCTTCGGCGGCCGGGACCGGATGTGCTGGTAGTGCTGCCAGGACCGCGGCAGCACGCAGCCGGCGAGCGAGATGAACAGCAGGATGTAGATCGCCGCGAACCACGGCGCCGAGAAGACGTCGAACAGCGACAGCCGGTTCATCCACGGCGCGAGGGTCTTGTGGTCCTGGAAGAACTGGCTGACCTTCTCGGGCGCCAGCCCGCGCTGGGGCAGGAACGATCCAGGCACCGTGCCGAGCGCGACCAGGAACAGCAGCACGAGGGCCGTACGCATCGAGGTCAGCTGCCGCCATCCCCAGCGCAGCCAGCCGAGCAGGCCGATGCCCACGGGGCGTTCGCGTGGGGCCTGGGGCGAGGTCTGCGCCTCGGGGGCGTCCGTGCTCGTCGTCAATCAGATCACCGTCTTGAAGCCGGATACCCAGCCTTGCATTTTGATCGTCAGGTCGGCCCAGGCACCGGTGACCAGGAGCAGCCCGATCGCGACGAGCATCCCCCCGCCGACGCGCATCACGGCCTGGTAGTGCCGCTTGACGAAGCCGAACGCGCCCAGCGCCCGGCGGTAGGCCAGCGCGGTCAGCAGGAACGGCACGCCCAGCCCCAGACAGTACGCGAAGGACAGCAGCGCTCCGCGCGTGGCGCTCGCCTCGCTGTAGGCCATGGCCTGGACCGCCGCCAGGGTCGGCCCGATGCAGGGCGTCCAGCCGAGCCCGAACAGCATGCCGAGCAGCGGCGCGCCCGCCACACCGGCGGCGGGCAGGCGGCTGGACTTGACCGTGCGCTGCAGGCCCGGGATGAACCCCATGAACGCCAGGCCGAGCACGACCGTGACCGCGCCGAGGACCCGGGTGAGCACGGTCGCGTGCCGCTGGAGCAGCGCGCCGAAGCCGCCGAAGGCCAGCCCGGCGCTGACGAACACCACCGTGAACCCCAGCACGAACAGGCCCACGCCCAGCAACAGCCGCCCCCGCCGCTGCGCGGCCAGGTCGGCGCCGGTCATCCCGGTGACGTAGGACAGGTAACCCGGCACCAGCGGCAGCACGCACGGGGACAGGAACGAGACCAGCCCGGCCGCCGCCGCTACGGGGAAGGCCAGGACGAGGGAGCCGCTGGTGACCGTACTCACGTCGCCCGGCTCACTTCTCCGCCGCCAGACGCGTGACGATGTCGCGCAGCGAGGTGTAGGAGACGCTGCCGATGGCGCGGGCCGCGATCTGGCCCTTGCGGTCGACGATGAGCGTGGAGGGCACGGCGTTGGGCGGGATGTCGCGGAACGCCAGCGCGATCTGCCCCGCCTGGTCGAACAGACTGGGATAAGTGATCTTGTACGTGCGCAGGAACGCCTGGGCGTTGTCCTTGCCGTCCTTGATGTCCACGCCGACGAACTGCACGCCGGAGGCCTTGTTCTCGTCGGAGATCTTCTGCATCGTGGGCGCCTCGGCACGGCAGGGCGCGCACCACGACGCCCAGAAGTTCACCACGACGATCTTGCCGGTGTAGTCGGACAGCTTGAACGGCTTGCCGTCGAGCGTGGTGCCCTGGACCGCGGGCGCGGGCTTGCGGTCCTTGACGATCTCGCTGACGTTGTCGCCGGCGACATAGCGCGAGTCACCCGCGCCCGCGCCGCTCTGCACGGCCGAGGCACCCGCGCAGCCCGCGAGAACACCGCCGAGGAGGACGACGGCCGGCACGGTGAACACACGTCGGATCACGGTGAGACTCCTACTACTACAGGGCGTAGTACTTATTGTGCCCGAGGGGTCAGGCGCCGGGCACATTGGGGCGCCGCGACAGCGCCCCCGCCGGTTCGGCGTAGTCCACCTTGACGATGCGGCCGTCGTCGTACGTGAAGCTCGTGACGCTGGCCAGACCGCACTGGCGCCGGGCCGGGTGGTGCCACAGCGAGCGGCCCTCGACCTTGCGGCGGGTCACCCAGACGGGCAGTTGGTGACTGACGCAGACCGCCTCGTGCCCTTCGGCCGCGTCGCGCACGTCGGCCATGGCGGCCAGCATGCGCCGGGCGATCTGCTCGTAGGGCTCGCCCCAGGAGGGACGAAAGGGATTCCAGAGGTACGGCCAGTGCTGGGGGCGGCGCAGCGACCCGTCGCCGACCCCGAACGTGTGGCCCTCGAAGTGGTTACCGGCCTCGATCAGCCGCTCGTCGATGCCGACCGGAAGGCGAAGCGTCTCGGCGATCGGCTCCGCGGTCTCCTGCGCGCGCTCCATGGGCGAGGAGCACAGCACGGTGATGTCACGCCCGTCGAGCCACTTGGCGGCCGCCTCGGCCATGAGCCGACCGTCGTCGCTGAGGTGGTAGCCCGGCAGGCGCCCGTACAGCACCCCTTCGGGGTTGTACACCTCACCGTGGCGCAGCAGATGGACGATCGTCTTCATGGCGCGCCCCACACTACCGGCCGGCGGGCGCTCACGGACCAGCCGGGTGGCGCGCCTTGGTGAAGTCTTCCTGACCCCGCCGCCCACCTTTGGAAACCGCGAGCCGGCGGGTTCCGCACGGGCCTCTCAGGCCGCCGGGTCCTCGGCGGTGGTGCCGACCAGCGCCGGGGCGCAGGCGCGGAGGGCGGAGACCGCGGCTCGGATGGCCGGGCGGCGGGCGGCCTCGGCGCGCCAGATCGCGTACACGTGCCGGGTCAGGGCCGGCCGGACAGGGATGATCCGGACGCCCGCGGGGACGTCGCAGCGGCCCAGGCGGGGAAGGACGGCGACGCCGAGTCCGGCCTCGACCAGCGCCAGCTGGGTCGCGTACTCGTCGGCGGTGTGGTCGATGCGGGGTTCGAGGTCCACCGAGCGCAGCGTGTGGACCAGCCAGTCGCGGCAGATGGCGCCCGGGGACTGGGCGATCCAGGAGTCCTCGTGCAGATCACCGAGATCGATCACCGAACGCGCGGCGAACGGGTGGTCGCCGGGCAGTGCCACGTCCGCGACGTCGTCGACGACCGCCGCCTTGAGCAGCCCGTCCGGAATGGCGAGCGGCACGTTGAACCAGTCCTGCACGACCGCCAGGTCGACCTCGCCGCGGACGACCAGCGGCACGGCCGAGTGGGGTTCCTGCTCGCGCAGGCACACGCGCAGGCGCGGGTGTTCGCGGCCCAGCGCGCGCAGTGTCGGCGGCAGCAGGCCGCGCGCGGCCGTGGGGAACGCCGCCACGGCCAGCTCTCCGACCACCTGTCCGCGCTGGGCCTCCAGGTCCGACTCGGCCGCCTCGACCATCGCGAGGATGCGCTCCGCGTGCGCCGCCAGCAGCTCGGCGGCGTCGGTCAGGCGCACGCCGCGCCCGTAGCGTTCGAGCAGTTTCTGTCCGGTCTCCCGTTCGAGCTTGGCGACCTGCTGGGAGACGGCGGAGGTCGTGACGTGCAGGACGTCGGCGGCGGCGCTCACCGACCCGTACGTGGCAACCGCGCTGAGAGCGCGCAGACGGTCGAGATCGAGCATGAAGCAATACTACATATATGTCTTAATAAATAGTCGCTTGTCCTAAATATTGGTCGGGCGCAGCATCGGCCTTATGAAACCTCGCCACGTCGCGGTCGCGGTGCTGATCGCGGTGATCTGGGGCGTCAACTTCGTCGTCATCGACGTCGGGCTCGCCTCGCTGCCGCCGTTGCTCTTCGCCGGTCTGCGGTTCGTCGCCGCCGCCTTCCCCGCCGTCCTGTTCGTCCGGCGCCCGGCGATCCCCTGGCGCTGGTTCGTCCTCGTCGGGCTGCCACTGGGAGTCGGGCAGTTCGGGCTGCTGTTCATCGGCATGCACATGGGCATGCCGGCCGGCCTGTCCTCACTGGTACTCCAGATGCAGGCCCTGTTCACCGCGCTGCTCGCGGCCGTGATGCTGCGCGAGCGCCCGCGCCGGACGCAGGTGGCCGGCATGGTCGTCGCCTTCGCCGGGATCGGGCTGATCGGCCTGTCGCTCGGCCAGGGCAGCCCGCTTCTCGCGTTCGTGCTGTGCGTCGTGGCGGCCGGCATGTGGGGGCTCGCCAACATCGGCCTGCGCACGGCCGGTCCGCCGGACGCGTTGGCCTTCATGGTCTGGGTCAGCCTCGTGCCGCCCCTCCCCCTGCTGGGCCTGTCCCTGATCTTCGAGGGGCCACGCGCGGACGCGCACGCGCTCGCCCACCTCTCTCTCGGTGCCCTGGGCTCGCTGTTCTACATCGCCTACATCTCGACGCTGGTCGGCTTCGGGCTCTGGGGCCGGTTGATGCGCCGGTACGACGCCGGGCAGGTCGCGATGTACTCCCTGCTCGTGCCGCCGTTCGGCATGTCCTCGGCGGCGCTGTTCCTGGGCGAGCGGATCACCGTCACGGACATGGTCGCGGCCGTGCTCATCGTCGGCGGCGTGGCGCTCGGCAGCGTCCGGCGCCGCCGCGTCGGAGGCCCGGAGAACGTTCCGCAGCCGGTGGGCGTCCGATGAACGGCGTGCACGTGCCGCTCGTCACCCCGTTCACCGACGACGGGGCGGTCGACGTGCCCTCGCTGGAACGGCTCGCGCACCACATCCTCGACCACGGCGCGGCCGGCCTGGTCGCACTGGGCACGACCGGCGAGGCGCCGATGCTGACCGAGGCCGAATGCCGCACCGTCGTCGAGGTCTGCCGCCGGGTCAGCGACGCGTACGGCACACCGCTGACCGTCGGCGCGGGAACGGCCGGCACGGACGACTCCGTACGCCAGGCGAAGGAACGCGCCGAGGCGGCCGACCTGCTCCTCGCGGTCGTGCCGTACTACCTGCGTCCCACCGACGAGGGCGTGGTCGAGCACTTCGCCGCGGTCGGCGCCGCGACCGGCGTCCCGCTCGTCGTCTACAACGTCCCGTACCGCACCGGGAAGACGCTGCGTGCCGAGACCCTGCTCGCGCTGCTGGCCGCCGATCACGTCGCGGGCGTCAAGCACTGCCCTGGATCCGTGGACGCCGACACACTGACCCTGCTGGCCGGCAGCCGCGACGTGCTGTGCGGCGACGACGCCTTCCTGTACCCGATGCTCGCGCTGGGCGCGGCCGGCGGGATCGCGGCGTCCGGGAACGTCGCCCCGGCCGCGTTCGCCGCGATGATCTCGGCCGTACGCGCCGGGGACGCCGAGCGGGGGCGTTCGCTGCACCGTTCGCTGCTGCCGCTGACCCGCGCGCTGTTCGCCGAGCCGTCGCCGAGTGTCATCAAGGCGGTGCTGGCCCGGCAGGGCCTGATCGCCCGCCCGGCCGTACGGGCGCCGCTGCGTGCTCCGGCCGCCGACTCGCTCGACGCGGCGATGGACGCGCTGGCCGCGTTGGACGCAGGATGGACCCTATGAAGATCGGATTCGGCGCCCCGGTCGCGGGCGCATGGGCCGGCCCGGACAACCTCGGTTACTTCGCCGGCCGGGCCGAGGAACTCGGGTACCACGAGCTGTGGTCGTTCCACCGCCTGCTGACGCCGGCCGACAAGGACGCGATGGCGCCGGTCTACCGCAGCGTTCTGGACCCGCTCGGCGCGCTGACCTTCGCCGCCGCCCGTTCCTCCCGGATCCGGCTCGGCGTCGCCGTGCTGAACCTGCCGTTCGTGTCGCCGGCCTATCTCGCCAAGCAGGCGGCCACGCTGGACGTCCTGTCCGGTGGACGGTTCGACCTGGGCCTGGGCACCGGCTGGCAGCGCGAGGAGTTCATCGCCAGCGGCGCGTCGATGGAACGCCGTGGCGCCCGCGCCGAGGAGTACGTGGCCGCGCTGCACACGCTCTGGGCGGACGAGGTCAGCTCGTACGAAGGCGAGTTCTACACGATCCCGCCGAGCCGGATGGCCCCCAAGCCGGTGCAGCGGCCGGGCCCGCCGGTGCTCCTCGGCGGCACCGTCGAAGCCGCCCTGAAACGCGCCGGGCGCCTCGGCGCGGGCTGGATCAGCCGCAGCGCCACCGACCTGACCAGGATCCACGAGCAGATCGCCGTCGTACGGAACGCCGCCGCGGAGGCCGGCCGGGACCCGGACTCCGTGCGCGTCGTGGTCCGCGGCGTCGTACGGGCCGGCGAGGAACAGCGGGACGAGGCGGGCGGACGCGTCCGCCTGACCGGCACCTACGAGCAGATCCGCGAGGACGTCGAATGGCTCGGTGAGCAGGGCGTCACCGAACTGTTCTACGACCTCAACTGGGACCCGCTCGTCGGCAATCCGGACATCGCGCCCGAGTCGGCCACGGCACGCGCCAAGGAGATCCTCGAGGCCCTCGCCCCCTGAGCCCCGGATCTCAGTCGTCCATGGCGCCGATCTCGCCCGTCAGTTCCCTGGCTCCGGCGTTGAGCCTGGTGTACAGCTCGACGAACAACGCGAGCGCCTCCTCGTCGTAGTCGCGGGGGGACGAACAGGACGCGACCGACGCACGGTGCGTGGAGCTCATCCGTACCGCCGTCGAGGTGAGCGATCTCGCCGTCACCGTCCCCGCTCGCGCCCACCACCGGCGGTGGCACTGAACGGCGGCGCCGGGCCACGGCTCCTCGACTCACACGACGCCGAGCGACGGCCGCTCGCCGACGCCTACGCCGAACAGCAGTACGCGAACATGATCCAGCGCCACGCGCCCGGCCTGCGAGACGAGTCCGTGGCCGAGCCCCTGGACCCGGCCCACCCTGCTGTCCGGCCGCGCCTTCGTGCTGCTGAGCGAAGGCACGGCGTGGCAGGAGGCGGGCCGAGCGGCGGCCGGGCGGCTCGGCGTCGGGCTGGACGGCTTCCGCATCGGCCCCGACGCGGATCTCCAGGCCCCGAAGGACGCCTGACCGGCCGCCTACGGCCTCACCCCGTCGGGCGGGGTACTCGTGCGCCCGGACGACGTCATCGCCTACCGAGGCCGGGACTAGCCGACGCGACCGGTCTGGAAGCCGCACTGCGTACGGTGCTGTGCCGGGCGTAGAAACGACCGGCCTCACACTCAGGCCTCGGCGGCGGCGCGGGCCGCGTGGGGCAGGGCCTCGGCGACGCGTTCCAGTGCCGCGTCGTCGTGCGCGGCCGACAGGAACCACGCTTCGTACGACGACGGGGGCAGGTGGACGCCGTGCTCCAGCGCGGCGTGGAAGAACGCCGCGTACCGCTTGACGTCCTGGCGCTGGGCGGCGGCGAAGTCGCGCACCTCGCCGTCGGCGAAGAAGATCGAGAACAGGTTGCCCGCGGTCTGGAGCCGGTGCGGCACGCCCTCCTTGGCCAGCGCGGCGGTCGCGAGGGCGGCCACCGTCTCCGCCGCGTGGCCGACGCGAGCGTAGACCTCGTCGGTCGCGCCGCGCAGCGTGGCCAGGCCGGCCGCCGTGGCCAGCGGGTTACCCGACAGCGTGCCGGCCTGGTACACCGGGCCGGCCGGGGCCAGCTTCGCCATGATGTCGGCCCGGCCGCCGAACGCCGCCGCGGGCAGTCCGCCGCCCATGACCTTCCCGAACGTCACCAGGTCGCCGGCCACACCGTCGATGCCGTACCAGCCCGACCGCGACACGCGGAAGCCGGTCAGCACCTCGTCCATGATCAGCAGCGCGCCGTACTGCGCGCAGATGGCCTTGAGCCGCAGGTTGAAGTCGTCGAGCGGCGGCACGATGCCCATGTTCGCCGGGCAGGCCTCGGTGATGACGCAGGCGATCTCGTCGCCGTTCGCGGCGAAGGCCTCCTCGACCGCGGGCAGGTCGTTGTAGCCGAGCACGATGGTGTCCGCGGTCGCCGCGCCGGTGACGCCCGGCGAGTCGGGCAGGCCGAACGTCGCCACGCCCGAGCCGGCCGAGGCCAGCAGGCCGTCGGAGTGGCCGTGGTAGCAGCCGGAGAACTTCACGATCTTGGACCGGCCGGTGAAGCCGCGCGCCAGCCGGATCGCCGACATGGTGGCCTCGGTGCCCGAGCTCACGAGCCGGACCTGCTCGACCGGCGTCCGCTCGACGATCTCTTCGGCCAGCTCGACCTCGCCCCGGGTGGGCGCGCCGTACGACGTGCCGAGCGCGGCGGCGCGCTGTACGGCCTCCACCACGGCCGGGTGCGCGTGGCCGAGGATCATCGGCCCCCACGAGCAGATGAGGTCGACGTACTCGTTGCCGTCGGCGTCGGTGAGGTACGGCCCGCGAGCGGACGCGATGAAGCGCGGCGTCCCGCCGACGGCGCGGAAGGCGCGCACCGGCGAGTTGACGCCGCCCGGCACGACCGCGCCCGCCCGCGTGAAGAGTTCCTGCGAAATCCGGTCCGAAGTCACGCCGTCGAGTCTTCCAGACCGGATTCCGGCGCCTGACGGGACCCGCCCGGCGGCCCAGGCGGTTCCCGGCGTTACTCGCAGACGTCCGCGAGGATCTCCAGAACGCGCAGGGGATCGGGCAGCGCGGCGTTCTCGGGGAAGGCCACCCAGCTCACCTCGCGGCCGAACGGCAGCGTCGACGGCGGCGCCACGACATAACTGTCGCGGCAGTGCCAGCGCATGCCCGGGGTGGCCTCGACGCTCTCGGGCACCGTGTCGAGGTGGCAGGACCACCACTCGTCCTCGTCCTCCGGCGCTCCCCTGGTCGCGACGAAGAACAGGTAGCGCTCGTCGCCCATCGCGGCGACCGGCCCGACCGGCGCCTGGTCGCGCTCCATGCGGGCCAGCGCGAGCCGCCCGGCCTCCGCGGGCACGTCGAAGACGTCGAAGACCCGGCCGGTCGGCAGGATGATGTTCGCCTCGGGCGCGGCGTTCCACCACTGGCCGACGCGGTCGGTGTCGACCGTGGCCTGCAGCTTCCATACCTGCGACGCCGGATGAGCGCCCGGCGACGGGCAGCCGATCCGGTCGCACGAGCAGGCGCGCGTCCGGTCGGTGGCCGGCTGCGCGCCGGGACAACAGGGCCAGCCGAGGGCCGCGTACTGCTGGGCCGCGGCCCCCATGTGCACTTTTTGTCGCTTCCCCGACTGTTTGCCGGAATTCCTGCCACCAGATCGCGCGACGGACTTCTTGACGGATGTGTCCAACATCGCTCCCCCTCCACCCTCTTACCTTCGATGATGACCTGCCGGGGTTCGGGGGATCGCGACAACCCCGGGATAGCCGCGAACACGTGACCTCAACGCCGTGCCGCATAGCCGGTTGAGAGCGGCGTGATAGAGCCGCGCGGAAGGATGAGAGGACGCGATGGGCTCGGGTCGTCACGGAGGCCGACCCGGCCTCTCAGCGGCTGACGACCCGGTGATGCGGCGTACGCCCGGCGGCCGTCAGCGCCGGGTGAGCGATCGGGCGACCTCGGTGGCCCAGTAGGTCAGGATGATGTCCGCGCCGGCGCGGCGGATCGAGGTCAGCGTCTCGTCGATGATCCGCCCACGATCGATCCAGCCCTGGGCCGCGGCCGCCTCGATCATGGCGTACTCGCCGCTGACCTGGTACGCCGCGACCGGAACGCGGACCGACTCGCGGACCCGGTGGATGATGTCGAGGTAGGTCATCGCGGGCTTGACCATGACCATGTCGGCGCCCTCGTCGAGGTCGAGCAACACCTCGCGCAGGGACTCCTCGGCGTTGGCGGGGTCCTGCTGGTACGCCGCGCGGTCACCGAACTGCGGCGCGCACTCGGCCGCCTCGCGGAACGGGCCGTAGAAGGCCGAGGCGTACTTCGCGGCGTACGCCATGATCGACACGCCGGAGTAGCCGGCCTTGTCCAGGGCGGCGCGGATCGCCCCGACCTGCCCGTCCATCATGCCGCTGGGCGCGACGACCTCCGCGCCCGCCGCGGCCTGCGCCTCGGCGATCGAGGCGTAACGCTCCAGCGTCGCGTCGTTGTCCACCTCGCCGGAGGAGGTGAGGATGCCGCAGTGCCCGTGGTCGGTGTACTCGTCGAGGCACAGGTCGGCCATCACCACGGTCGCGTCGCCGACCTCCGAGGACAGGTCGCGCAGGGCCTTCTGCACGATGCCCGCCGGGTCGTCCGCGCCCGAGCCCCGGCCGTCCTTGACCGCCGGGATGCCGAACAGGATCAGCCCGCCGACCCCGGCCTCCGCCGCGTCGTGTGCGGCCTTGCGCAGGGTGTCCCGCGTGTGCTGCACCACGCCCGGCATCGAGCCGATCGGCAGCGGCTCGGTGATTCCCTCCTTGACGAACAGCGGCTGTACGAGGTCGCTCGGCCGTACCTGGGTCTCGGCGACCAGCCGGCGCATGGCGGGGGTACGGCGAAGCCGCCGGGGACGTACGACGGGGAACTGCGCGGACACTGCGACCTTCTCTCGAGCGGCTACTTTCGGCGACGCGCTCCGCGCCGCATCTCACTGGGCTTGCGCAACGGATCGCCGGCCTCGACCTGGGCGGCCCGGCGCTTGGCACCGTACTCCGCCAGGGCCTCGGCGAGGGCGCTGGCCGACGGTTTGTCCGCGGTCACGTCGACGCGCAGGCCGTACTCCTCCGCCGTCTTGGCCGTCTGCGGACCGATCACGGCGATGACGGTCACGTTGTGCGGCTTGCCGGCGATGCCGATGAGGTTGCGGACCGTCGAGGAGGAGGTGAACAGCACGGCGTCGAACCCGCCGCCCTTGATCGACTCGCGGATCGGCTGCGGCGGCGGCGCGGCGCGTACGGTGCGGTAGGCCGTGACGTCGTCGCACTCCCAGCCCAGCTCGGTCAGGCCGGCCACGAGCGTCTCGGTGGCGATGTCGGCGCGCGGCAGCAGCACCCGGTTGATCGGGTCCAGGTCCTTGTCGTACGGCGGCCAGACCTCCAGGAGCCCCTCGGAGGACTGCTGACTACCCGGCATCAGGTCCGGCCGGATGCCGAACTCCACCAGGGACGCCGCGGTCTGCTCGCCGACCGCCGCGACCTTGAGGCCGGCGAAGGCGCGGGCGTCCAGGCCGTACTGCTCGAACCGCTCGCGTACGGCGCGCACGGCGTTGGCCGAGGTGAACACGACCCACTCGTAACGCCCGGTGACGAGCCCCTTGACGGCACGTTCCATTTGTTGCGGAGTGCGCGGCGGCTCGACGGAGATCGTCGGCACCTCCTCGGGCACCGCGCCGTACGAGCGGAGCTGCTCCGACAGCGAGGCGGCCTGCTCCTTGGTGCGCGGCACGAGCACCCGCCAGCCGAACAGCGGCTTGGTCTCGAACCATGACAGCTTGTCGCGCCAGCCGACGACGTCGCCGACCACGATCAGGGCGGGCTCGTCGAGGTTCTTGGCGGCGGAGGCGACGCGGGCGAGCGTGGAGGCCACGGTGTACTGCTCGGTCGTGGTGCCCATGGAGGTGACCGCGACCGGCGTGGTGTCGGACCGGCCGGCGGCGATCAGGCCCTTGGCCACCTCGCCGATGGTGTTCTCCGCGCCGAGGATGACCAGGGTCGCGGCGCCGGAGTAGGCGGTCCAGTCGACGCCGCCCTCCTGCGCGTCGACGACGGTGACGTCACGGTGCTTGCCGTCGGTCAGCGGGATGCCGGTGTAGGCGGGCACACCGGTGATCGCCGAGATTCCGGGCACGATCTCGAACGGGACGTTCGCCCGGACGCAGGCCTTGGCCTCATCGGCCAGCACCGACCCGACGCCCGGATCGCCGAGGAAGATCCGTGCCACCAGGCCGGCCGACCGGGCCAGGGTGACCGGGTTCACCGTGCCAGGCTCGACGATCTCCGCGGCCGGGTTGAAGTACTCGCGGAACAGCGAGGCCGTCGCCTCGTGCACCACGATGACGTCGGCCGCGCCGAGCAGTCGCGTGGCCCGCAGCGTTAGTAGCTCCGGGTCCCCCGGGCCGACACCGACAAAGGCCACTCTGCCCGGCTCCCCGGCCGGCCTCCTGCCGGTACGGGACGCGCCGCTCGCGGCGGCCGGGCTCTTGCTCGCGGGGCTCAAGATGTGCGCTCCCCCATCAACTGGTCGGCCCCCTTGGCGATCATCCGGGCCGCGAGGTCGCGTCCCAGCCGCTCGGCCAGGTCAGGGTGGCCGCTTTCGGACAATCGGACCTGTCGTTCACCGTCGTACCCGGTGACGACTCCGATCAGATGCAACAGTGTTCGGTCTTCCACAGCAGCGTATGCGCCCACCGGGGCGGAACAGCCCCCCTCGAGCGCCGCGAGCAGGGCGCGCTCGGCGGCGACCGCCGCGCGGCTCGCGTAATCGTCGAGGGTCGCCAGGATCTCCAGCAGATCGGTCCGGTCGGCCCGGCACTCGACCGCCAGGGCGCCCTGGCCGGGCGACGGCAGCATCTGGGCCGGGTCGAAGATCTCCGACACGGCGTCCAGCCGGTTGATCCTCGTCAGGCCGGCGTAGGCGAGCACGACCGCGTCGCACTCTCCGGTGGTCACCTTGCGCAGGCGTGTGTCGGCGTTGCCGCGGATCGGCACGACCTTCAGGTCGTGCCGGAGTGCGCGCAACTGCGCCATGCGGCGCGGTGCCCCGGTGCCGATCCGCGCGCCACGCGGCAGGTCGGCCAGCTTGGCCTCGCCGCAGAGGGCGTCGCGAGGGTCGTCACGGGGCGGTACGGCGGCCAGGGCGATGCCCTCGGCGGGCGCCGTCGGCAGGTCCTTCAGGGAGTGGACGGCGAAGTCGACCTCGCCGTCGAGCACCTTCTGGCGCAGCGCGCTGACGAACACGCCGGTGCCGCCCATCTGCGCCACGTCGGCCGTGGAGACGTCGCCCTCGGTCGTGACGCCCACGAGCGCGACCTCATGGCCGGTGCGCGCGGTCAGGGCGTCGGCGACCAGACCCGACTGCGTCATCGCCATCAGGCTGCGGCGCGTCCCCAAGGTGAGCTTCATAGGACGTCCTCCGCCCGGATCACGGCCTCCGGCGTCTTGGGGTCGAGATCGAAGAGCTCGCGCAGGGCCTCGGTGTAGGTGTCGCCGCCCGGGGAGGCGGCCAGTTCTTTGACGCGTACGGTCGGCGCGTGCAGCAGCTTGTCGACGACGCGACGCACGGTCTGGGCGATCTCCTCACGCGCCTTGTCGTCCAGGCCCGGCAGGCGCCCGCCCAGCCGGCCCAGCTCGGCGTCGACCACCTCGGCCGCCTTGCTGCGCAGCGCCACCACGGTCGGCGCGACGGTCGCCGCGATCAGTCCGAGCTGGAACGCCTGGACCTCCTCGCAGACGATCCGGCGTACCGCCTCGATGTCGCCCGCGGCCGGGGCGTCGTCGGCGTCGCGCAGGTCGCTCAGGGCGACGAGGGTGACGCCCGGCAGGTCGCGTACGGCCGGGTCCACGTCGTGCGGCAACGCCAGGTCCAGCAGGAACGCCGGTCCGTCGATCATGTCCGGGGTGATCACCAGGCCGGTGGCGCCCGTGCAGGAGACGACGATGTCGGCCTCGGCCATCGCCTGCCGCAGGTCGGAGAGCTCGATGGCCCGCGCCGGCACGTCGGCCGAACGCGCCAGGTGCGCGCCGCGCTCGTAGGTGCGGTTCGCGATGACGATCTCGCCGATGCCCCCGCGGGCGAGGGTGGCGACCGCCAGGCCGCTCATCGACCCGGCGCCCACGACGAGCGCGCGCCGGCCCTCGAGTGAACCGGCCCGGCTCAGTCCCACGCTGACCAGGGAGGCGCCGGCCCGGTCGATGCCGGTCTCGTTGCGCGCCCGCTTGCCCACCCGCAGCGCCTGCTGCACGAGCTCGTTGAGGGCCCGGTCGACGGTGTCGTTCGCCTGGGCGACCTTGAGCGCGGTGCGCAGCTGACCGAGGATCTGACCCTCGCCGACGACCATCGAGTCGAGCCCGCAGGCCACGGAGAATATGTGCTGGACCGCGCGTTCTTCGTAGTGGACGTAAAGGTGCTTGGACAGCTCTTCCAGCGGCACGTCGGAGTGGCGCGAGAGCAGCTCGGAGATCGAGGAGACACCGGCGTGGAACTTCTCGACGTCGGCGTACACCTCGATCCGGTTGCACGTCGAGACGACGACGGCACCGTCCACGTTCGTGACCTGCTGCACGTCGTGCAGGAGCTTGTCCAGCCGATCACCGCTGACCGCGGCCCGCTCCAGCAGCGTCACGGGAGCGCTGCGGTGACTCAACCCGACGACGAGGATGCTGCTCATGAATCCTCCTCGACCGTCCGGTGCGCTCCGGCGGGCCGTGCGTTAGCGGTTGCTGACGTGCTGGTACGGCTCATTGGCCCTCTACCGCCTCGAGATACTCCTCTTCCACGCCGCTCGGGCCACCGGCCTTGCGCTGTTCGTGGAACGCGAGGATCTGTAGCTCAATCGACAGGTCGACCTTACGCACATCGACACCGTCGGGTACAGAAAGCACGACAGGGGCGAAATTGAGAATGCTCGTCACTCCCGACGCCACCACTCTGTCGCACACCGGCTGCGCCGCGGCCGCGGGGACGGCCAGGACGGCGATGGATATCCCATTGTCCTTGATGACCGTCTCAAGATCGTCGATGTGCTCGACGGTCAGGTCGGCGATCACCTCTCCGACGATCCCCGGCTGGGCGTCCAGCAGCGCCGCCATGCGAAACCCGCGCGAGGCGAAGCCACCGTACCCGGCCAGGGCACGGCCCAGGTTACCGAGGCCGACGATGGCGACCGCCCAGTCCTGGGTCAGGCCGAGCTCGCGGGAGATCTGGTAGACGAGGTACTCCACCTCGTACCCGACACCGCGCGTGCCGTAGGAACCCAGGTGGGACAGGTCCTTGCGAAGCTTGGCGGAGTTGACGCCGGCGGCGGCGGCCAGCTCTTCGGAGGAGACGGTGGCGACACCGCGTTCGGCCAGGACGTGCAGCGCGCGAAGGTAGACCGGAAGCCGGGCCACGGTCGCCTCTGGGATGCCGCGGTTCCGTTCACCGAGGGTGGATCGACGGGTCACAGGCCTGCTTTTCCGGGGTTCGACACGCGGCCGATCCCGTATGGTGCCTGCGCCACACGGCGAACGAACCGCCTGGACTTTCTCCAGATTAAGCCCTTGTGAACACGCGCACAAAGTCGGAGACCGAGCGTACGGACGCCGGAGAGGTCGTACTGGGTGCGGATTGCCCAGCTCACGGGGGTCTCGCGACGAACCCCCGCACCTTCCGAGTCACCCCCGCCACGTGTGACGATGTGACCGAACAGACATCCACCAGGCCGAATCCGGCCACCGAGGTCAGCCCACGAGGGCCGCACGCAGCCGGCGCTCGTCCACCCGCCAGAAGTCGTGCTGGACCCCGTCGACGAACGTCACCGGGATCTGGTCCCAGTAGAGCCGGGTGTCCTCCTCGGACGCGGTGATGTCGCGTTCTTCCCAGGCGACGCCGAGTTCGCCGGCGACCTTCGCGATCACCGCCCGGGCGTCGTCACACAGGTGACAGCCGGGCTTGCCGAGCAGGAGAATGCGCGCGTCATCGGCCATGACGCCAGCGTACGGTCCACGACGAACCGCCCGCCCCGCCCTCCGGGCCAACGCCCGATCCCCGCCGGTACCGCCACGCCCGCCGAGCCCGCCCCGTCCACCGGGCCGCCGCCAGGTCCGCCCGGGCCACCGCGCCCGGCAGGCCCCGCGCGGTCCACCGGGGCAGCCGCGCATGTGCCCGCGTTATCGGCCGCGGGGCCAACGCACGGGTCGCGACGGACCGCCCGACCCGCCCTCCGGGCCACCGCCCGGGCCGCCGCCGTTTCTCCCGCCGGGTCCGCCGCGCCCGGCGGGGCCGCCCCGTCCACCGGGGCCGCCACTGCGGCCGCCGGGACCACCACCGCGGCCTCCGGGACCGCCGCGCCCGCCGGGCGCCTGCCCGCCGAAGCCGCCCTGTCCACCGGCCCCTCCCGGGCCGCCCTGTCCTCGTCCTCCCTGTCCTCCGGGTCCGCCCGGTCCCCCAGGGCCGCCGGGTCCGCCGCGGCCACGGCCGCTCGGGCCACCGCGCCCGGTGGGCGCTCCCGACCCGCCGGGTCCGCCGGAGCCGGCCGGAATCGCCGGAGCGGCCGGGCCCGCCGGGCCCGGCTGCCCGGCGGCTCCGGCGAGAGCGGCGAGGCTGCCCGCGCTGACGGTCAGTTCCAGGACGTTGGTGCCGCTGACATGCGCCCGTGCCTCGCGGGCGAACCGCTGGACGTGGGGCTGGCGGGTGTGCGCCTCGACCGCGTTCGCGTCGCGGAAGAGCTGGTAGAACAGCCGCTGGCTCGGCGAGTTGTCCACGGTGTGGCAGGCGTAGACGAGGGTGCCCGGCTCGGTCTGGCGTACCGCGTGGGCGACCTCGGCCGCGAGCCGGTCGAAGGCGTCCGCGTGGCCTTCGATGAGCGTGTAGATCATGATCCGGCCGTACTGGCCGATGCCGGGCGGGGCCTGGGGCGCGCGTCCCGGCGGGGCGAAGGACGGCTGCCCCTCGCGCCGCGGCCGTGCGTACCCGCCCGTGTCATAGCCGCCCCTGTCATAACCGCCGGTGTCGTATCCGCCGGTGTCATAGCCACCCGTGTCATAACCGTTGTCATAACCGGCGTCATAACCCGAGTCATAACCGCCCGTGTCATAACCGCCGGTGTCATAGCCCTCCGCGTCATAACCGGCCTGCTGGCGTCGCCTGCCGCGACGCCGCCCGGTGTTGTACTGCCCGTCGTCGTAGGGCTGCTGGTGGCGCGACATTTCCTCGTACGGCTCCGGTTCTTCGTCGTCGGGGTCGGGTGGGCCGCCCGGGAGCCGGGTGGCGCCGAACCACACAAGGGCGGCGGATCCGCCGAGCGCCAGCGGCGCCAGTGGTCCGGGCAGGTAACTGCGCATCGCGGCGACTGTGAGCACCCCGGCGAGCGCGACCATGGCGAGGGTCGGCATGATCACGGCCGCCTGCCGGTCGCGCCTGTTGCCGCGCACCGCGGTGACCGCGACGCACGAGACCAGGGAGACGACGGCGAACAGGTGCGCTCCGTCGAGCACCAGGCCGGGCAGCGATGAGTAGTGGCCGGACACCTTCGGCATGCTCTTGCCGAAGGTGCCGATGATCGGGTCGAGCAGGATGATGACGACGGCGACGATCACGTACGACGCCGCGATGAGCCGCGCGGCGAACCGCGCCTGTACCGTTCGCGCGATCAGTTCGACGACGCCCAGCGCCAGGGTCAGCGGAGCGATCAGCGACCCGAACAGCTCCGTGCACCGCAGCAGCGCCGGCCCGAAGCCCGCCGCGTAGCCGATGGTCATCGCGGCGAGCGCGATCCCGAGGGCCACGAGGGTGCCGCACCACGCGAACAGGTACACACGCCGGTCTGGCAGGGTGCGCGAAACGAGCAACCCGGCGCCTCCGAGGGCCGCAAGGGTCGCCAGCAGCGCCAGAGCGACGTTGACCATCGCCCCCAATGGTGCCCGATCACACGCCTGCGCGGGTAACGAAGAGCTACGGCATAAGCGCAAAGAGCGGATAAAGGCCGTTGTTTTCCTCAAGCACCACCATTGCCAGCTTACTCACCAGTATCTAGCATGTTCCGACACGCCCCGTGGTCGCGCCGTTCCCGAGGAGCACTGCATGCGCAGCCTTACCCTCGATCCCCCTGCGCGCCACGGCCCCGAAACCTCCGACGACCTGCGCGACATCGTCCTCCGGGCTCGCGCCGGCGACCCCGAGGCGTTCGGCGTGCTGTACGACCGGTACGCCGACGTGATCTACCGCTTCGTCTACTACCGCGTGGGCGGCCACGCCCTCGCGGAGGACCTGACGAGCGAGACGTTCCTGCGGGCGCTCCGGCGCATCAACCTGTTCACCTGGCAGGGCAAGGACTTCGGCGCGTGGCTCGTGACGATCGCCCGCAACCTCGTGCTGGACCACTTCAAGTCGAGCCGCTACCGCCTCGAGGTCTGCACGGCCGACCCCCTGGAGCCCGACCGCTGGGAGGAGGGCCCCGAACGCGCGGTGCTCGACTCCTTCACGCACCGCGCGCTGTTCTCGGCCGTACGGGAACTGGGCAACGAGCAGCGCGAGTGTGTGGTCCTGCGCTTCCTGCACGGCCTGTCGGTCGCCGAGACCGCCGAGATCATGGGCAAGAACACCGGCGCGATCAAGGCGTTGCAGTACCGCGCGACCAGGTCCCTGGCCCGCCTCTTTCCCGCCGATATCCGGTGAGATGACGCGGAGGTCGGCTACCTCCAGCCATGATTACATTCGGTGACGGCCCGCGACGCGCCGCGTACGGGGTTGCCGAATCACCGCGCACGGCCGCTGGTTAGTCTCATCTGCATGCGTCGACTGTGGCCATGGACCGATGACGACGAAGTAGCCGACGAGCTAGCGGGCGAGGCCGCGGCCGCGGCCGCCTCGCCCGAGACCGAGCCGGTCGTCCCCGACCCGAACGCCGCCGCGTTCTTCGACGTCGACAACACCCTGATCCGGGGCGCGTCGATCTACCACTTCGCCCGGGGCCTGGCGGCGCGGAAGCTCTTCACCTTCCGCGACCTGGCGATGTTCGCGCTCGGCCAGGTCTCCTTTCGCGTACGCGGCGCGGAGAACGCCGAGCACATCTCCACGGCGCGCGAGGCGGCCCTGGCGTTCGTCGCCGGGCGGAGCGTGGAAGAGCTCGTCAGCCTCTGCGAGGAGATCTACGACGACAAGATGGCCGACCGCATCTGGCACGGCACGCGGTCACTCGCGCTCAAGCACCTCGACGCGGGCCAGCAGGTGTGGCTGGTCACCGCGACCCCGGTCGAGCTGGCCCGGATCATCTCCCACCGCCTGGGCCTGACCGGCGCGCTCGGCACGGTCGCCGAGACCGAGAACGGCGTCTACACCGGCCGCCTGGTCGGGCACCTGCTGCACGGTCCGGCCAAGGCGGGCGCCGTACGCGCGCTGGCCCGCAAGGAGGGCCTGGACCTGTCCCGCTGCTCGGCCTACAGCGACTCCTACAACGACCTGCCGATGCTCACCACGGTCGGCCACCCTCACGCGGTCAACCCGGACGGCGACCTGCGCGACCACGCACGCGAACACGGCTGGCCGATCCACGACTTCCGCACCGGCCGCAAGGTCACCATGGTCGCCCTCCCGGCCGCGGCCGGCACCGGCGCGCTGGTCGGCGGCGTCGCGGCCGGCGTGGCCCTCCGCCGCCACCACCGCGGCCGCTGACCACCGAGGGCACCCCTCGCATCGGGACGCCCTCGGAACGGCGGTCAGCTCCGCGCGATGAGACGGAGCATGCCCTCGGGGTAGCGCGCGCCCGAGACCGGCAGTTCCAGCTCGGACAGCTCCGCGCCGGTCAGCTTGATGTCGGCCGCCGCCAGGTTCTCCTCCAGGCGCTTACGGCTCTTGGTGCCCGGGATCGGCGCCACGTCGTCGCCCTGGGCGAGCAGCCACGCCAGCGCGAGCTGCGCCGCCGTCACGCCCTTGCGTTCGGCCATCGCGCGTACGGCCTCGGCCGCCTTCATGTTCACGTCGAAGTTGGCGCCCTGGAAACGCGGGTCGTTGCGACGGTAGTCGTCGGCCGGGTAGTCCTCCGCGCGCCGGACGTCGCCGGTGAGGAACCCGCGGCCCAGCGGGGAGTACGGGACCAGCCCGATGCCCAGCTCCCGCAGCGTCGGCAGGATCTCCTCCTCCAGGCCCCGTTCCCACAGGGAGTACTCGGTCTGCAGCGCCGACACGGGGAAGACCGCGTGCGCCCGCCGGATGATGCTCGCGGACGCCTCGGACAGCCCGAAGTACCGCACCTTCCCGGCCGCGACCAGCTCGCCGACCGCGCCGGCGACGTCCTCGATCGGGACCTCCGGGTCGACCCGGTGCTGGTAGAGCAGGTCGATGTGGTCGGTGCCGAGCCGTTCGAGCTGCTGGTCGGCCACCTCGCGGATGTGCTCGGGCCGGCTGTTCGGGCCGAGCCGCTCACCGTCGGGGGCGTACTCCCAGCCGAACTTGGTCGCGATCACGACCTCGTCGCGGCGCCCCTTCAGCGCGCGGCCGAGCAGCCTCTCGTTGGTCCACGGTCCGTACGCCTCGGCGGTGTCGAAGAAGTCGCAGCCGAGCTCGATCGCGCGGTGGATCGTGGCGATGGACTCGTCGTCGTCGGGCGCGCCGTACGCCCAGCTCATGCCCATGCACCCCAGGCCGAGTGCCGAGGTGCGCAGGCCCTGTCGTCCCAGTGCTCTCTTTTCCATGCGCACCAGGCTGCCCCTTAGAGCGCGGTCTAAGTCAAGCGCGTGAACCCTGATGGAGCGCGCTGCCCGCCAGCCAGCGCGACCACGACCGGGTCCAGAACGTCCAGTCGTCGGCGTACGGCTCGTCCGCGAACGGTCGCGTCGTGTGGGTCACGTCCACGATGTCACCCCGCTGGGATATGTCGTAGAAGTAGCGGGCGCCGACCGGGGACGTCCGGACGCACCCGTGACTGGCGTTCTGCCGCCCCAGGTAGTAGTACTCGCCGACGCTCTTGTGCACGTACTCGCCGCCCAAGGTGATCCGCACCGCCAGCTCGACGCGCTCCTTGTAGTAGTCACAGCCCGAACTGCCCTTCGGGCAGGTCGCCGTCATGGTCACCGAACGCCGCTTCTCGCGGGTCAGGTGGACTCCGCTGGTCGTGATCGTGTCCGGTCGCGTGCCCGCGCCCATACTGACCTTGAATCGTCTCTTCGTGCCGTCGTGGTCGACGGTCATGGAGTGGGACCTGGCGTCCGCCACGGTGATGTTCGAGGCTCCGATGGCGAAGGACCGGGTCACATCGCGCACGCCGTACGTGTCACGGGCGGCTCGCACGCCGGCCAGGTGCGCGGTGAAGGCGACCTTCTGATGCGGGTTCCAGTACTTCTCGGTGCGGTACACGACCCGGCGGTCGGAGATCCAGCTCCAGGCCCCCGTGTCCCCGTGGGCCGAGGTGACCTCCAGCGCCCGCTCCACGTTCGCGCGGTTCGCCACGGGCCCGGTGAAGTCGACGATGATCGGCATTCCGACGCCGACCGTCTCCCCCGCCGCCGGTGTCACGTCCGCGATGCCGATCGTCCGGGGCGCCTTCTGCGTGCGGAAGGCCCGGGTGACCGTGGTGACCCTGCCCTTGGCGTTCTTCGCGGTGGCCGTCACCGTGTACGCGTGACCGGGCCGCAGGGCCCAGGTGGTGCGCCACGACGTGCGGCCGGCGTTGAAGCCGCCGGCGGCGCCGGTGACGGTCTCCAGCGTGCCGCCCGACACCGTCACCGTGACGCCCTCGTCGGGACGTACGCTCTGCCCGGAGGCGCTGATCCTCAGGGTCGGCGCCGACGCGTCGGCGGCGGTACGCCCGGACGAAGCGGCCTGGCCGTTCGTGCAGCCCGCTGCCAGGGCGAGTGCCAGAGCCAGAGCCGGATATCTGATCTTCAAGGACGTTCTCCAGGGCGTGCGACGGGCCGCGCGGACAGCCGCGCGACCCCGTAGATGATTTCTTCGTTCCGGCCGTGGTCGCGCGTGATGACGTCACGCAACCCCAGGTAGCGGTAGGTACGCGGATCCAGAATCAGTTCGAGCCGCGAGGCGTCGCTCGTGGCGATGGAGAAGGCGACTCCGTGGCGCCCCGCGGTGTCGGGCACGTCCGGCAGCACCTCGACGCCGGGCAGCCGGGACAGCGCGCCGTACAGCGTTGCCTGGGAACGCGGCGTGACGTCATAGGCGTCGAGCAGCCTGGTGACGAAGTCGAACACCGCCGCGTCGCGAGGCACACCGATGATCCCGGCGGCGTACTCCGTCACGCGTCCCTTCGGCTGAGGTCTCGCCCGGATGCGGTCCACCTCCGCGTAGAGCCGGGCGAGGGCCGCTTCCGGCGCTTCGGGAAGGCCGGTCAGCACGGTGCCGCGTACCGCGAGCGGCAGCCGATCCGCCGGGTGTCGCCGACCGTCCATGCGGATCCAGGACTCGACGACGCGCCGCCCGGACCGCGCCTTCGTGTCCCGCTGCATGCTCCGCACGTAGATCCACTGATGCGGTCCCATCGTGACGAGCGGCTCGCTTCGCGCCACGGTCCGGGCGCGTTCGGCGAGACGTACCGCAGGGCTGCCCGCCGGCGCGGCCGGTGCCGTCGTCGGGTCCGGTTCCCGCACCGTCGTGAGCCCGGCGACCAGTGCCACGACGGCGGTCGCGGCCACCGCGAGGCGCAGGGCGATCCTTCGGCCCTTCGCGGAACGCCGCGGCGTCGGCCTGATCGCGTCGAGCAGCCGGGCGTGACCGGATTCGATCACCTGTGGGTGGGGTGCGGCGATCCGCTCGTACCTGCGTCCGACCAGTTCGAGCTCATCCACGGTGTGCCTCCAGCGTGGCGCGCATCTTCCTGCGGGCACGGAACAGGCGGGACGAGACGGTCCCGACCGAGACACCCAGCGCCTGTGCGACCTCCTCATAGGCGAGGCCGCTCCCCGCGACCAGGATCAGCACGTCGCGCTCGCCCTGGTTGAGACGGGCCATCGCGTCCGCGAGCGGCCGGCGCATCCCCTCGGCGGAGAGCCGGTCGATCACCGGCTCCATCGGCTCGACCGCGGGGTCCACGCCCGTCCGTGCGATGGCCCGGTAAAAGCGGAGCTCTGAGCGACGCTGCCGGCCGATGAGGTTGGTGGCGATTCCGTAGAGCCAGGGCCGGACGCCCGCGCGCTCCGGGTCGTAGCGCGCGCGGTACCGGAACGCCTCCAGAAACGTGTCGGCCATCAGGTCGTCGGCCACGTCCGGCCCGAGGCGGCCGGCGATGTAGCGGTAGATCTCGCCGGCATAGCGCTGGTACAGCGTCGTGAACCGCTCGGGTTCGGCGAGGGAGGCGGTGATCACGTCGGCGTCATGACACGCTTCCGCGATCACCACTGGCTCGTGTTCGTCATGGCGCTCTTCCGCGGTGAGGGATACGTCCGTCTGTACTTGTCCGGACGCGGGCGCCTTGTTCCCAGTTTTTTTTCGCGGGCGCGTGAGGCCTCAGCCCGAGCAGTCGCCCTCAGAACGGCTCCTGCGCCGAGGTGAAGGTCATCACTTCGACGCACTGACGCGGTGTTTCCTCATGTCGGCTCTGTGGCGGAGAAGTGTGGGTTCTCGATCAGTCCGAGCAGGGTTCCGTCCGGGGTGGTGAGGGTGGTGGTGCGGATCCCGCCGCCGTGGTCGGTCAGGGGGGCATGGGTGGTCGCTCCGGTCCGCATCAAGGTGGCCGCTGCCTGCTCGACGTCCTCGACGCCCCAGTAGACGACCGGGCCCGTGCCGCTTTCGGTGTGGCCGTGGGGGTCCAGCGCCAGCTCGTAGCCGCCGACGTTGAAGCCCGCGTAGTAAGGCTCGTCGAAGTAGGGAGCGATGCCCAGAACCGTCGACCACCAGCGCTTGGCGGTGTCCAGGTCGCGGACGGGGTAGACGACCGTGCGGAGTCCAAGAAACATGATCGGGACACTAGGCGCCGGTGGTGACGGTTCAGGGGCCGTGCGCGTACGGACCGTCAGCCCGAGCAGTCGCCCTTTTCCAGGAGCCGGCCGCCGATGACCTTGTTGTCGCAGGCAATGGTGTTGCCGCCGACCGTGTCGTTGATTTCGACGCCGTCGGCGCCGGACAGGTCGATGGTGTTGCCGCGGAAGACGTTTCCGGTGCCCCCGCCCTTGATGATCTGTTCGGACGGGTAAGTGAAACCTTTCTGTCATTTCTGAAATGGCCTGTCGATCAGGAGCCGGGCAGGCCGATCACCACCGGGCCGAGCCGCCGGCTCGCGGTGGCGGGCCGGCCCGTCACCGGCGCGAAGGACGGCTGCGACGCGCCGACAGGTTCGATCAGGTAGGTGCCACCCGCGCGCGCCGGCACCGTGAACGTCGACGCCGTGGTCGGCGCCAGCACGACCGCGTGCCGGTCGTCGCCCGTCACGACCCGTACCGGTCGGCCGGGCCAGGGACTGCGCACCCGGATCGGCGCGTTCGACCCCGCCTCGATGCCGACGGTCACCGGCACACCGCCGCGGACCTGCACGTCCACCTTGTCGCGATGCTGGATGTAGACGGTGCCGTCGGCGTCCCACGACACGGGCCAGGCGGGCGCGACGCGCAACGTGCCGTCGTAGTCCTGCGCCAGCGCGTCCTGCAGGGCGGTGGCGACCACGCCGCCCTGCTCGATGTACGGCTCGGGCTGGCGCACCGTCACGCCGAAGGAGGCCAGGCCGGACGGCCGGTCCTGGAACCGCTCGGTGAGGTCGACCAGCGTCTTGGCCATGTCGTCGGCGAGGCCGAGCCGCGCCGCGTCGATCGGGTCGAAGCTCCAGTCGTTGTCCTCGACGTACGGCCGGCGGGCGAACGTCCGCGCGGCCAGGTCGTGCGAGGGCCCGTCGTCACCGATCAGGCCGTACGGCCAGACCGGCTCCAGGCCGATGTTCTCCACGTTGTGCGTGGCCGCCGACTGCTGCCACGACATGCCGATCACGTCCTGACCGGCGGCGTCGGCGGACGGCGGTAGCTGCTGGGTGCGCGTGGCCTGGTCGGTGCGCGGGTAGGGCATCAGCTTCGCGACCGCGGCGTCGAGCCGGGCCGCCAGGTCGGCGTCGCGGTGCAGCAGACGCGACGCCTGGGCGATGGCCGGGAACACCGCCCGCATCGCGGCGATGTCCGTCGTCGGGTCGGTGACGTCCCACTGCGTCTCATGCGCGTTGGACGGGCCGGTGTGCAGCCTGCCGTCCTCGCCCACGGTGGCGTACGAGAGCATGAATCGCGCCCAGGCCCTCATCACCGGGTAGTTCTTCCGCAGGAACGCCAGGTCGTCGGTCTGCAGGTACTGCTGCCAGGCGAACAGCGAGACCTCGCCGCCCGTCGTGAGCGTCCGGGTGTTGTAGTTCGCCGGGCCCTGCCCGCTGCAGTCGAGGAACGGCCGGGCGCCCCAGCCCGCCCCGTCGTTGTGCGTCTGGTAGCCGATGCCGTTGAACCGCATCGTCTCCGGGACGCAGGCGCCGGCCTTGCCGGGGAACCGGCTCGCCGTCCAGTCCTCGATCGTCGCCAGGTCGTCACGGTACATGGCGAAGTAGCCGTCGTTGTCGCCGTACGTTCCGGCGCCCAGTGACGCGGTGACGAGCATGCGCAGGTTCCAGCCCCAGTACGCGGACGGGTCCCAGGTGTGCGTGTCCTGCGTGGAGTCGAACAGGTCGGCCACTCCGGCCTGCGAACCGGGCCGTACGTCCCCGCGCTCCGCGGCGTCCGCGTACAGGTTGATCAGCCGCAGGTTCTCCAGGTACTGGGCGGTCCCGTCCGCGGACGACAGGCGCATCAGCCCGGCCCGCCGCCAGTACCCGTGCCACCAGGCGAGGTGCGCCGCGCGCAGCGTCGCCGCGGGAGGACCGGCGGCGCCGGCGAGCCGGCCGCGTACGGCGGCGAGGGCGTCGCCGCCGGTCCAGTGCGGAGAGTCCACCACGACGCGGTACGAGCCGTCCGGGCGCGGCCGGAAGCCCACCTCGACGGTCCGCGTGTCGACGACGCGGGCGTCCACGTCGCGACCGCCCGCGGTCACCGCGGCGAGGGACCCGAAGGTCCTTCCGGTGGAACCGGGCCGCCCGCTGTCGGTCCAGGTCTGCGCCAGTGCGCCCACACCGCCCGCGGCCTGCGCGTCCGGGGTGCGCGGCGCCCACAGCGCGAGCCGGGCCGTCTGCGCGGCCGCCGGGTCCGCGCCGGTCACGTCGACGACCAGCTGGTCGGTGCCGGCGCGGACGTACGCGGTGGCCGTCATGCCGCCGCCGGATTCGACCAGCGTCCCGTCGTAGAGGTTCAGCCGGCCGCGGAAGTCGGCCGCGCCGGTGAGCTTCGCCAGGCCCGGGATCAGGACCTGGCCGGGAGAGAGCCGGTCGGGCAGCGTGTCGGCGCGGTTGAGCTGGGCGGTGAAGCCGTCCGCCGCCCACGCGGCGACGCCGAGCGTGCCGTTGCCGAGCGGCATCGCCTGCTTGGGGTCGGTGTTCGGCCGGCCCAGGACGACGTCGGAGCGGCTCACCACGCCGGGCACGTCCACGTGGAACGAGCCGTGCGCCCAGGCGGTCGTCGTCGTGCTGTCGGCGGCCGCCGGCGCCATCGGAAGGACGATCGCGCCGGCCGCGACAAGGGCTAGCAGACG
Source organism: Actinoallomurus sp. CA-142502 (assembly GCF_050936355.1). Classification (NCBI taxonomy): domain Bacteria; kingdom Bacillati; phylum Actinomycetota; class Actinomycetes; order Streptosporangiales; family Thermomonosporaceae; genus Actinoallomurus; species Actinoallomurus sp. CA-142502. The sequence continues at coordinate 1,443,742 of NZ_JBNJMY010000001.1, read as the reverse complement.
CATGTCACTGCCCCACCGGGTAGGGGAACCGCGCGGTGAGGCCGATCTGGTCGTAGCGCATCTTCGAGGTGTCGAAACCGTCCCGCCAGCTGTCGTTGGCGAACTCGTTGCACTCCGCCGCCGACGGCCCGTGGTACTGGTCGCCCTGGACGTTCGTCACCTGGATGTTGGAGAAGTTGAATCCGCAGCCGCCGAAGTCCATGTGCACGCCGCGCGGCGGGGCGTCCACCATGGACGGGTCGGCCCGTACGTCGTCGATCGTCACCTGGTCCACGGAGCTGTTCGTGGTGTGCGGATCGAAGTTCTGCACGCCGTACGCGTAGATGGCGCCGGTGTCGCCGCTGTCCTCGCCGACGTGCGCGATCTTCAGGTAGGACAGCGCGTTGCCCTGGGCGTAGTCGTCGGCGTTGGCGGCGGTCGTGACCGCGCGCATGCTCACCGCGTACCGGGCGCTGTGCTGCATGACGCTGTGGCTGACCACGTTCGACCCGCTGTCGAGCAGCTCGACCGCCGAGGCGTCGCCCGGCACCAGCTCGCCGTAGTAGTCGAAGTAGTCATCGGTGATCACGTTGTGGTTGGCGATATCGCCCTCGCCCGGGTACGGACCCTCGATCTTGACGCCGTCGCCGCCGATGTGGGCGAAGTAGCCGTCGGAGATCGTGTCGTGGTCGGCGCGCCCGGTCAGGTAGACGCCCTCCCACCCGGTGTTGGTGACGTGCAGGGCGTGCAGGTCGACGCCGGTCGTGTGGGTCAGCGTGATCGCGCCGAAGCGGTTACGGGGCAGTTCGATCTGCCGGTCGTAGTCCTGGTACTTGTGCGCGGTGCCGGAGTCGCCGGCGGAGTTCCACGCGAAGCGGTACCAGTCGACGAAGTCCGAGTACTCGAACGCCAGCCCGTCGAAGGTCAGGTCGTGCGCGGGCGCACTGGCCGAGCTGCCCGTGACCGACACGATCGTCTGGACGGTCGGGGCCCAGACCGTGGTGTCGATCTTCCCGTCGCGAGGCCAGTAGTACAGCCAGCCGGTGGCCGAGTCGTAGTAGTACTCGCCCGCCTGGTCGAGGAAGTCCAGCGAGTTCTGGATGAAGTAGCGCGAGCCCGGGTCGTCGGTCTGAATGGAGTACCGCGTCGGGTACAGCAGCGTGGCGAGATTCTTGTTCCACGACATGTTCTTGATCGGATCGGTGTCGGTGAACCAGCTCCACTTCCCGCCCGACCAGGTCACCACCTGGGCGTCGTGCAGGTCCCAGTTCTGGTCCCAGACCCCGGGCTTGAAGGTGAGCCAGGTCTGGCTGTTGCGCCGTTCCGGGTCGAGCGTGGCGCGCAGGTAGGGCGCCCACGTCTCGTCGGTGCCGCGGTTGGGGTAGCGCGCGGTGGTCGCGCGCCGGTCGCCCTCGTACAGCGTGTGGATGGGGTGCCCGGTGCCGATCTGCGTCCGGAAGATCTTGTCCTTGTACGGCTGCCAGCCGGTGACCGGCTTGGCGCCCAGCAGGCGCGCCTTCCCGGGACCGTCGGAGCTGCGGTAGACGACGCGGTGCCCGTTGCTGCCGGAATCGGCGCCGGTGAACGCGATCGTCTGGTCGACGGGGTAGTCACCGGCGCGAAGGTTGACGTCGATGTCGCAGTGCATGTGGCGGTTCAGGCCGTGGCCGGCGATGTGGTCGCGGGCGTGCTGGACGGTGCGCCACGGGCTGCGGGCGGTGCCGCCGGCGGAGTCGGCACCGTCCGGTGAGACGTAGAACTCGGTGGGGTGACACGGCGCGGTCTGGGCGGCGGCACCCGAGGCGGCCGCGGGGGCGGCGGCGAGCGACCCGAGCGCGGCGACGGCGACCAGCGCGAGGCGGTGCTTGAGGGAAACCATGCAGGAGACTCCTCCGGCGGCGAAGGATAAACGCTAATCGATTGGATTCGATCGATTAGCCGGACCGTAACGAGCGGAGGGCGCTCGGTCAATATCCCGCGATGTGCCGGTTTCAGCCTTAATGCCCCGATGCCGGTGCCCGGCTAGGCGCCGCCCGGCCGGGAACCGCGCTCCGCGAGCGCGTCGTCGACCGCCTGGCCGAGTTCGGTCCGCAGGTGGGCGCAGTCGCGGACTGGATCCGCCGTCGGGCAGGTCAGCAGGTGTTCGAGGAGCTCCTGGCGGCCTGGAGGTCATCGATCCGGCTCTTGATCGCCTCGATTGAGAATGTTGCGCTCAAGTCGGCTTGAGCGTGCACGGTTGACGCCGATCACCGTGAAACAGCCTGCGCACGCTCGAGGTGTTCCGCTCGGTGGGGCTGATGTCCGCGCTGGAGCAGGTCGGCTGGGAGGGCGGCCTGCCGATGCGGACGGTGTTCAAGGACCGGGCGCTCGGTGTCACCCTGAACCGAGGTGGGCTGCCGGCGCGATACTCCAGACCTGCAGCCCGGTGAATCCCCGTCTCGTCCTGACGCATGACCAGGTGCAGCGCCTCGCGCTTGATGAGCTGCGACGCCGTGGTGGTCACGTGCGGTTCGGCGTACGGCTGGCCGACCTCGTCCCCGAGGCCGATCACGTGCGGGCTCAGGTCATCGATGTCGCCACGGGCGAGGAACGGCGGGTCAGGGCGTCCTACGTCGTCGGCGCGGACGGGGCGAGCAGCGACGTGCGGGCGGCCGTCGGTGTCACCATGCCCGGCCGTGAGGTCATCGGGCACCTCAGTACCGCGTTCTTCCGTGCCGATCTCGGACCCGTCCTGCGGGAGTGGGGAACGCACATGTGCTTCGTGCGCAACGACGCGGTGTACGGGCGGACTCGGCATGAACACCGGCATCCAGGACGGCCACAACCTCGCCTGGAAGATCGCCGCCGTTCTCGACGGATCGTTCACCCCGGCGCTGCTGGACACGTACGAGACCGCGCGCCGCCGCCCAGGCGTCCCTGGCCCTCTCACGGGGAACGCACCAGGGCTACCAGTCGCTGGACGGAGACCCGAACGCTCTGTACGACAAGATCGCCGTCGACTACCGGTTCCCGCACCGGTGGGTGCCCTCCGCCGGAGCCGGCAGGATCTCCACTGTGGACCTGGCCGGCTCACGCTGGACCCTGTTCACCGGCCCGGGCGACCGCCGGTGGCGAGCCGACCCGACGGCTTCGTGGCCTGGCGAGGAGCGACGGAGGAGTCCCTGCGGGAAGCGCTCCGCGACCTGGGCCGCGGACTCAGGTGATCAGGCCGTGTGACTTGCCGGCCGCGTGGTCGCGGACCGCCGCTTCGGCGCGCTCCGCGTCTCCGGAGGCCAGGACGATGACCAGACGGGCGTGCCACTCGGGCAGTTCGTCCAGGTCACCCTTGTAGAACGGGTCGCCCACGACCTGCAGGAGGTTCAGGCTGGGTTCGAGCACGCCCCACAGGCGCTGTACGAGCGTGTCGCCGCCGAGCGCGCACAGCCGGCGATGGAAGGCCAGGTCGGCCTGGCGCAGCTTGGACTGGCTGCCCGACCGCGCCGCGGCCCTCATGCGCTCCACCTCCTCGGTGAGCGCCTGCTCGGCCTCTGGCGTCCAGGCGGTGGCGAGCTCACGAGCGGCGATCCCTTCGAGCACGACCCGGATCTCCCGCGCCCGCGCGGCGTCCTCGGCCGAGATCTCCGCCACGTAGCTGCCCCGGCGCTGAACGTGGCTGACGAGCCCCTCGTGCGCCAGGCGGCGGATCGCGTCGCGTACGGGCGCCTGGCTGATGCCGTATCGGCGCGCCAGGTCCGACTCGACCAAGCGGGTGTTGGGCCCGAGGCTGCCGTCGATGATCGCCTGACGCAGGCGGTCGTAGACCTGGTCGGAGAGCAAACCGGTCCGCAGCGGAGCGACATCGGTCACGCTGTTGCCGCCTTCCTTCGCGACGACCTGACCCAAGAGCGGGTGCATCCCATGGCGCAGTCTAGCCGGGCACATCGACTATCGATCGAGCCGCCGGGACGCCCGCGTCAGTCGTTCGCCAACTCTCCGGTGGCGCCCTGCCCGGCCTCGATCGTGCGGTTCAGGAAGTCGGCGAGCAGGTCCAGCTCCTCATCGGTGTAATCGGCGCAGATCTGGTCCATGGAGGTGTTCATCCCCGAATACAGCTCGAACAGCTCGGGGTTTCGGGTGAGCAGGGGGTGTACGGCGACGGCACGGCGGTCGAGGGCGTCCGGATCGCGCCGGCGGGCGACCCAGCCGCCGCGTTCGAGCCGGTCGAGGACGCCGGTCATGGTGGCCGGGTGCAGGCCGGCGCGGCGGGCGAGGGCGCTGGGGCTGAGCGGGCCGTGCCGGTTGACGAGATCGAGGCAGTAAAGGTCGATGTCCTTCAGGCCGGCGTGCGTGCCGACCTGGTGGTTGAGCAGGGACATCTGGATGCTGAGCTCACGTAGAGACTCTTTGATCGTGACGACCCCTCGCCGCCGACGCCGCGCCCGGTTCGCATCCTCATCAGGCGTCATGGACGTCATGCGGGTCCGCCTCCCGTCCCGGATGTGATATGTCCCGGATATTGTATGAGAGGCAGACCGGTCATCGACTCACGAACGCCGGCCGGACCGCGACAAGGACCTGTCGAGCGGCTGGTCCAGCAGGTGGCGGCGCAGGAACGCCACCTCGGCGTCGACGGCCTGTTCGTGCGCTGCCAGGAACGGGGCGTAGTGTCCGCCCGGCAGGCGGACCAGTTCCCCGTGCGGCGCCCGTTCCGCCGCCCGGGCCCCGGTCTCGAAGAGGACGGACTGATCCTGCTCGCAGGCGACGACGAGGATCGGACACGCTACGCGGGACGCGCGGCGGCCCGGGCGGTACATCGTGATCCTGAGCCCGGCACGGGCCGCGACCGCCTGCTGCCAGTCCCGGTGACGGTTCCCCGGGTTCAGCGCCCGGTCGCCGTCGCGGCTGTCCGGAGTGGTGAGCATCGCGACCGTACCCGGTTCGCCGTCGAGGGGCACCAGCAGGGGTGATCGCCCGATCAGGGCACCGGCGGCGTCCAGCAGGCCTCTGACGGTGAAGCGGAGCATCGCCGCCGGTCGCTGGTGACGCGCCGCCGCTCTCGCGGCCGCGAGGCCGTCGGCGAGCGGGGTCTGCGCGATCGCCGCGGCCAGCCGCGGGTTCTGTTCGGCGACCGGGAACATGTGGCCGCCCGCCAGGGAGAAGCCCCACGCCGCGAGCCGGTCCGCGTCGACGCCCTCCAGCGTGGCGGCGAACGCGATGGCGGCGCGCCAGTCGGCCAGTTGCTCGCCGATGCGGACGACCTGCCGGGGCCGGCCGCCGCTCTCCCCGAAACGTCGATGGTCGAAGGCGAGCACGTGAAAGCCGGCGTCCTGGAATCGTGCCGCGAACAGGTCGGTTCCCGGTTCCTTGGTCACGGCGGTACCGCCGGCCATTATCAGACAGGCGTTGTTCGTGCCCGGATAATGCCAGGCGGCGCACTCGTGCTCACCGCTGAGGAACCGAACCTTCTTCCGCTCCGTCATCGTGCGCCTCCCCGCTGGTCGGCGATGCCGATGATCTTGTTGATCGTCGAGGGCTGGTCGATGACCGCGAGCATGTGGTGGGCGACGTTGGCGCGTGAGACGCGCGTACCGCCGCGGATGTTGCGCCCGTACGCCGTCCGGTAGTCGCCGGTCAGAGGCCCGTCGGTCAACTGTGGTGGTCGTGAGATGGTCCAGTCGAGGCCGCTCTCGCGAACGAGGTCCTCCATCACCGCCAGGTCGGCGAAGTGCGCGCCGAGCATGGCGTGGGCGAACCGGCTGCCCAGATGCCGCATGAAGAACCCGTCGCCCGGGTCGTGCTTCGGCGGGTTCGGGCGGCCGGGCGATGGCACGGTGCCGACCGGCGCGGCGCTCACCACGACGAGTCGCCGTACACCGGCGGTCCGCATCGCGGTGAGGATGGCCTTCGTGCCCCGCGAGGTGATCCCCGCCTCGGTCCTCGGCTTGCGCGGCCCGAGCCCGGAGAGGACGGCGTCACTTTTGGCGACGGCGGACGCGAGCACCGCCGGGTCCGCCGCGGTGAGGTCGGCGGCGACGAGGCGAGCCTCTCCGGCCAGGCTCCGCGGGTCGCGTGCGACCGCGGTGACCTCATGGCCCGCGGCGACGGCCTGTTCGAAGATCTGCCGCCCGATACCACCGGTCGCCGCGAAGATCGTCAGCTTCATTGCTCGTGGCCTCCCTCCGGCCGTCCGACATCGACGGCCGCACACTGTTTCTCTAATGGAGACTATATGAGATTCATATTATCTTCACCGCATACGACATGACGCTGGTCACATCCATGGCGTCGACGCGCCCGGGAGGGCAGGCTTCAGCTGATCGAGACGCCCGCAGGGTCTCTGTGGCTCAGGCGCGGAGGAACGCGGGGCCGCGCTGGCGGAGGACGTCGAAGAGCATGTTCTGGATCGTCTCGCGCACCTGGTCGGTCAGGTTGAAGACCGTCATGTGGTCGTCCGCCTGCGCCGGGTCGTACCGGTCCGTGCGGATCGGCTCGCCGAAGGCGATCATCCACTTCGAGGGCAGCGGCACCAGGCCGAGCAGCCCGAACAGCGGCCAGGTCGGCGTCACCGGGAAGTACGGGAACCCGAGCAGCCGGGCCAGCGGCTTCAGGTCGGCGATCTTGGGATAGATCTCCTCGGCCCCGACGATCGCGCACGGGATGATCGGCACCTGGGCGCGCAGTGCGGTGGCCACGAACCCGCCCCGGCCGAACCGCTGGAGCCGGTAGCGCTCGCTGAACGGCTTGCCGACGCCCTTGAAGCCCTCGGGGAAGACCCCGACGAGCTGGTCCTGGGCCAGCAGCCGCGACGCGTCGGCCTGGCACGCGAGCGTGTGCCCGCTCTTGCGCGCGAGGTGGGCGAGCACCGGGACCTGGTAGACGAGGTCGGCGCCGAGCAGCCGCAGGTTGCGGTGGGCCGGGTGGTCGTCGTGCAGGCCGACCTGGAGCATGACGCCGTCGATCGGCAGCGTGCCGGAGTGGTTGCCGACGACCAGCGCGGGGCCGGTGTCGGGCACGTGTTCCATGCCGAACATCTCGACCCGGAACCAGCGCTCGTACAGGGGGCGCAGGAGCGGCAGCAGCACGTTCTCGTTGAGTTCGGGGTCGAAGCCGAACTCGTCGATCTCGTACTCGCCGGTCAGCCGCCGCCGTACGAACTGCAGAGCCGAAGCGACCTTGTGGTCCAAACCCCTCGGTTCGCGGACGAGGTGCTCTGCGGCGTCGGTGTTGAGCGGAATTACCTGCGCTTCTGGCCGCATCGCGGGTCTCGCCTCCTCCACGGGGTCGTGACTCACCTCTTGCCCCCTACGGCTCCCGCCAACCGGTCGAGGAGCCCCGCGGGCAGACCATGACCGAGACCTTGCGAATCCGCGAAATCGGTAAAGGCTTCTTCCGAACTGTATTTCGGCCGCCAGGCGAGCTCCCCCGCCAGGCGTTCGGTGTCGAGCACCCGGCCGTACGTCAGCCAGCGCAGCAGCTCCGGCGAGAAGCCCTTCAGCCCGCCGAACCGGCGCCCGACGTCGCCCAGCGTCTGCAGCGCGGGCGCCGGGAGCGGCAGGGCCGGCCGGCCGGCGCGGCGCAGCGCCTGCGAGAGCAGGACGACGCCGTCGCCGGCCACGTTGTACGTGCCGGGGTGGTCCTCGGTCGCCATGCGCCGCAGCACCTCCACGCCGTCGTCCTCGTGGACGAACTGCAGGCGCGGGTCGAACCCGAGCACCGTCGCCACCACCGGCATGCGGAAGTAGCGGCTCAGCGGGTTGTCGACGTGCGGCCCGAGGAAGTTGGCGAAGCGCAGCACGGACACGGTCAGGTCGGAGCGGCGCCGGGCGAGCCCCCGGACGTACCCCTCGACCTCGACCGCGTCCTTCGCGTAGCCGGACGCGGGCGGCCGCACCGGCTCGTCGGTCTCGGAGAAGACCGCCGGGTCGTGCCCGGACGAGCCGTACACCGCCGCGGACGAACGGACCACGACCTTGCGCATCGCCGGAGACCGCTGGCAGGCCGCCAGGAGCTGCATCGTGCCGATGACGTTCTGCTCTTTGGACTTCAACCGCCCCGCGGCGGCCATCGTCACCAGGTGGAGATGCACGACCGTGTCGACCTCGGCCGCGTTAATGATCTTGGCGATGCTCGGCGTGCGGATGTCGATGCGGACGAACTCCGTGCGCCCGAGCGGCAGTGTGGGCGCGACGGTATCCACGCCGATGACCCGTTCGATGCTGGGATCGGCCTGGAGCGTGTCCGCGACTCGTGCGCCGAGAAAGCGGGACACGCCGGTGACCAGAACCACCCGGGTGGTACCCGAGGTACGTGATCCGCTCGCCGAGGGACGCATGGATGACACAGTGCCCCCCAGCTGTTTCGACTACCTCAACGAGAAGTCACTTCTTGTTACGGCGCTGGACCCGCGTCTTCTTCAGCAGCTTGCGGTGCTTCTTCTTGGCCATGCGCTTACGACGCTTCTTGATGACAGAGCCCACGAAACCCTCACTCGATGGTCGGCAGGAGACAGGCGATCAGCACCCTTGGCGGGCACAGCCCGAAGCCCAAGGGTACCGCCGCCAGTACGCCCGTCGTCCGCGGGCTCGGCGACCCCCGACACGGTCGGGGGTCAGCCCGCCTCGATGTAAGCGTCTCGCAGATAGTCGTGGACAGCCTGCTCCGGTACGCGGAACGAACGTCCCACGCGAATTGCCGGTAGTTCTCCTGAGTGAACAAGGCGGTATACGGTCATCTTGGACACCCGCATCACCGCAGCCACCTCGGCCACAGTCAGGAACCTGACCTCGCTCAGAGGTCGCTCGCCTGAGCTCATCGGACGCCCTCTTCCACACGCCGCGCGTCAGACCTTTGCGGTGACTTTGATCACGGCCGTGTACTTTCTCCAGCGTAAATCGTGAATCTGTAGTCGCAAGAGGGGAGTTCAACCAATCAGGCTCGAACGCGCCAAAAGATACATCGTGAGCGGCGTGTAGTAGTGCGGCGGCACGTTGTCGTCCAGAGGCACCACTACCCCGATCTTGCCCTCTGCCTCCCCCGCGAACAGCGCCGGATCGTTGCAGTCCGCGAAACCGACCGTCGGTACGCCCGCCTGCCCGGCCGCGCCCGCCCAGCCGTGGTCCGCTATGACCAGATCCGGCCATAGTGTCGCGTTTGCTGTTAGTTCTTCCAGTATCGCTCGCATCGGATGTGGGTCGTGTGTATGGTGCAGCGCCCCGCCGCCCGAGAGCACCGCGACCCCGTCCACATAACGGATGTGGCGCCTCTCGGGACCCCGTGACGTGTCCGCCTCGTACGACCAGCCGGCCGCCGGAGTGATCACCTGGCAGCCGCGCGCCGCCAGCTCGCGCGCCAGCGCGAGATACACCGGCAGCAGACCGGACGGATGCCCGGTGGCGAGCAGGACGGTGTCCTCGCGAGCGGCCGCCTCGCCGATCCGCTCCCCCATCGCCTCCAGCGCGTCGATGGTCAGGTCCGGGTCGATCGTGTCGTCACCGTAAAAGTGCGATGTATCGGGATCTATCCCGCATTTTTTTACCATCAGCGCGAAGACGTCCTCGAACGTCCATTCGCGAGTGAACTCCAGTCCGAACTGGTAGTACGGCCGTCCCGCCGCCATCCGCCGGTAGTGCAGAAGATTGTTCTGCCGCGGCGTGGCCACGTCGCCGGCGATCAGTGTGCGCACCAGGTGCTCGCGCAGCTCCGTACGAGTCGGGACCGCGGCCGGATCCGGGACCGTCATTGCATCGGGTCCAGGCCGTGCTCCGGGAACACCGCCCTCCGCGTCGCCATCACCGCCCGGTCCACCGGATGCGCCGGATCGTAGCCGCCCGCCCACGTCCACACCTCCACGTCCTCGCCGTCGGTCATGCGTTCCGGAGCCCGTGCCCCGGTGCGGTCGCGCACGTAGTTCTGCCAGGTCGGCGGGGTGATCGTCGCCGGGTCGATGGGCCGTTCGGCCGCCTCGGCGAGCAGGTGGGTCCACGCCCGCGGCACCACCTGGACCAGGGCGTATCCGCCGCCGCCGACGAGGACCCAGCGGCCGCCGGCGGTCTCGTGGGCCAGCCGGTGCAGCGCGCGGTACGCGGCGCGCTGCCCGTCGACGCTCAGCCGCAGGTGCGCCAGGGGATCCAGGTCGTGGCTGTCGCATCCCTGCTGGGTCACCAGCACCTGCGGCGCGAACTCCCGCAGCAGCGGCGGGACGACACCGTCGAACGCCCGGAGCCAGAGCCGGTCGTCGGTGCCGGCCGGCAGCGCCACGTTGACCGCGGTGCCCTCGGCGCCGGTGTCCTGCGGCAGGCCGGTGCCGGGGAACAGGGTCTGCGGCGACTCGTGCAGGCTGATCGTCAGCACCCGCGGGTCGTCGTAGAACGCGGCCTGGACGCCGTCGCCGTGGTGGACGTCGACGTCGACGTAGGCGACCTTCGTGGCGCCCTGCTCCAGCAGCCAGGCGATCGCGATGGCCGGGTCGTTGTAGACGCAGAAACCGGACGCCGCGCCGTGCATCGCGTGGTGCAGGCCGCCGGCGATGTTGGCGGCGTGCGTCGCCGTGCCCTCCCAGACGGCGCGCGCGGCCGCCACGGTCGCCCCGGCGACCAGCGCGGACGCGTCGTGCATGCCGGAGAAGACCGGGTTGTCGGTGAGCCCGAGGCCACGGGCGGGGTCGGGCCGCTCGGCGCGTACGGCGTCGATGTAGGCGGGATCGTGGACGAGCCGCAGCAGGTCGTCGTCGGCGGGCTCGAACCCCTCGACGGTGACCCCGGGCGCGTCCAGGACGCCGAACTCACGGGCCAAGGCCATGGTCAGCTCGACGCGTAGCGGATTCATCGGATGTTCGGCGCCGAAGTCGTACGAGGTGAGACGCTCGTCCCAGAAGATCCGCAGGGACGGCTCGTACGAGGGCCCGCTCCGTTCGTCCATGTTGGTCACGGTACCGGTAGGCTCCGCGGCCATGGGCCTGGAGATGCGCGCCACCTGCGAACGCTGCGACGAGCCGCTCTACGCCAACGGGCTGGCCTACATCTGCAGCTACGAGTGCACGTTCTGCGCGGCGTGCACCCGCGCGATGGCGCACACCTGTCCTGACTGCGGCGGCGAACTGGCCCGCCGCCCCACGCGCGTCTGACCCTCGCGCCCTGGCGGCGGAACCGCTCACTCGGCATCGGGCAACAGCAGGTGTCCCGACCGAGAGCCGACCGAGAGCCAGAGGTCAGTGAGAATGAGCGAGAGCGGCCCGACCGCGACCGAGGCGGACGACGCCTCCTTGATCGCGCGGTCCCGCCACGAACCCGAGGTGTTCGCCGAGGTCTTCCGACGGTACGCGCCTCAGATCAAGCGGTACGTCACCCGCCGGCTGGGGCCGGACACGGCCGAGGACGTCGTCGCCGACACGTTCCTGCTGGCGTTCCGGCAGCGTGACCGCTACGACCTGTCCCAGCCGAACGCCCGTCCGTGGCTGTACGGCATCGCCACCAACCGGATCGGACGGCACCGCCGCGGCGAGGTGCGGCTGCTGCGCGCCCTCGCCCGTACGGGCGCCGACCCGGTCACCGAGTCGTTCACCGACCGCAGCGACGAACGGGTCAGCGCCACGGCGGTACGCCGCCGCCTTGCCGACGCGCTCGCGAAGCTGCCCGCCGGCCACCGCGACGCGTTGCTGCTGGTGGCCTGGGCCGGCTTCGGCTACGCGGAGGCGGCGCAGGCCCTGGGCGTGCCGATCGGAACGGTGCGCTCGCGCCTGAGCCGTGCCCGGACGAAGCTGCGCGAGGAACTCGGCGGGGCCGACCCCACATCGATCGGAGAGGAAGCGCTTCATGGATGAGATGGCCCAGTTGAACCTGCTGCGCGCCGAGGTCCCCGAGCCGGACCTGCCGGGCCTGCGCGCCGAGGAGGAGCGCCTCATGGCCGCCATCGCCGAGCCCACCGGGTCCGGCCCGGCCCGCCGTACGTCCCGGCGCCGTGTCTTCGTACGGGTCGGCGTCGCCGGTGGCCTGGCCGCCGCGGCGGTCGCCGCCGCGGTCGCGGTGAGCCTGGACTCGGGCCCACGGCCGGCTCTGCCCGCCCCGCCGCCGTCGGCCGTGGCACCCGTGGCCGTCGTCCGGACCCTGGACCACGCCGCGGAGGCGGCGCTACGCCGGCCGGAGCCGCACCCGCGGCCGGGCCAGTTCCTGGTCGTCCGGTCGCGGTCCCTGGAAGAGGTGGACTCCGACTCCGCCCGCTACCTCAGCGACACGCGTCGTACGGTCTGGCTGCCGGTGGCCGGGGACGCGACGGGCGGCGTCATCGAGGAGCAGGTGCTGGCCCCGAAGGCCTACCCCGGATGGCCGATCCCGCCCGAGGCGCGGACCGAACAGGGCGCGCACGGTCCCGACCGGCTCGCCGACTTCGACGGACGCGCGGAGTACCTCCGCAACGACTACGCCTACCTGAGCCGCCTGCCGACGGACACCGCCGGGATGCGACGGCATCTCTACGTCGGGGCGAAGAGGGGCGCCGAGGGCGACCGTGATGCGTGGCAGCGAGTGGGCGGCATGCTCACCGAGGCGTACCTGCCGGCGGCGCAGCGGGCCGCGCTGTTCCGCGCGGCCGCGACGATCCCCGGGGCCGAGGCGGTCGCGTCGGCGCAGGACGCCGCCGGGCGGGCGGGCGTCGCCGTCGCCATGACCGACCCCGAGGCGGGCACGCGCCAGGAGTACATCTTCGACCGCCACACCCACCTCTACCTGGGCGCGCGCACCGTGATCGTGGATCCGGCGAAGGCCCGGGGCACGAAGGGCGGCGTCACGGAGTCCACCGCCCAGCTGAGCGTGCGGGTCTCCGACACGGCCCCGCGGATCAAGAAGAACTGAAAGTCAGAGCCGGGCCGGGCGTGCTCCGGCCCGGCTCTTCACACCGGCTCTTCACACCGGCGGGTCGGTGCGGAGGATGCTGTACGTCACCCCGTCGCGCCACGCGCCGTCCCGCCAGCCGCAGCCCCGCATCACGCCCTCGCGGGTGAAGCCGGCCCGTTCGAGCGCCTTCTGCTCGGCGACGTTGTCCACCTCCGTGTCGGCCTCGATCCGGTGGACGGTCGTGTGGGCGAACAGGTAGCGGGCCAGCAGGCGGTGCGCCTCCGTGCCGTACCCCTTGCCCCGGGCGCCGGGCAGCATGGCGATGCCCATGGTGAAGCAGAACGACGCCGGAGTCGGCTGCCGCCGGTTCCACGCGACGAACCCCAGGCGTTCCTCTCCTCGCCGCACCATGAGGACGCCGCCGTCCTCGCCGAGCATGCCGTTGTCGGTCCACCGGCGGCGGTAGCGGCTCGCGTCGCGCCAGCCGAACCAGGCGAACTCCCCGGTGGAGTCCGGATCGCCGGTCAGCCGCTCCAGGATCGTCAAATCCTCCTCGGTCACCGGGCGCAGTACGAGCGATTGTTCGTCCATGCCTGAGCAACGCGGGACGGCGGCTCGATGTCACCGGAAATCACACGGCGGCCGTGTGGCGGTCCGCCGGGGCCGCCTCCTCGCCGACCATGCGGTCGCGGCCGGCGCCGAGGCCCGGCACGAGCATCACGGCCGAGACGGCGAGCACCAGAACGCCCGGCGCGGTCCAGCCGTGCGTCGCGTCGTGCACCGCGCCGACGGCCAGCGGGCCGAGCGCCGCGATGACGTACCCCACGCCCTGCGCCATCCCGGAGAGTTGTGCGGTCATGTGCGGGTCGGACGTTCGCAGGCCGATGAACGACAGGGCGGTGGCGAACCCGAGGCCCTGGCCGAGGCCGAGGATGACGATCCACAGCCAGACGGAGCCGGCCGGCGCCCAGATCGACCCGGCGTACCCGGCCGCGGTGAGCAGGACGGTGAGCGCCACCAGGGGCCGCTGGTCGCGGAGCCGGCGTGCGAGCACCGGCACCAGCAAGGCCCCGGCGGCCTGGACCAGGTTCGTGAGGCCCAGTGCGTACCCGGCGGTGGCATCGCTCAGCCCACGGTCCAGGAAGACGCTGGACAGCCAGCCATTGGTGACGTAGGCGAGCAGCGACTGCAGGCCCATGAAACAGGTGACCTGCCAGGCGAGGGCCGACCGCCACACCTTGGACGAGCCGGCCTCCGGCGGCGGCGTGGCCGCGGCCACGCCGCGCAGCCGCGGCAGCCACGCGATCCCCGCCAGGGCCGCCGGGATGGCCAGCAGCATCAACGGCGGCCGCCAGCCCGATCCCAGCGCGTGCTGCAGCGGCACCACCACGCCGGTGGACACCGCGGCGCCGGCGGTGATCGCGACGGTGTAGACGGCCGTGACGGTCGTGATCGCCTGCGGATGGTCGCGCTTGATGATCGCCGGCACGGCGATGTTGCCGATGCTGATCGCGATGCCGGCCAGCAGCGCGCCCCCGAACAGCGTCGGCTGGAGCGGGATCACCCGGACGAGCAGCCCGAGCACGAGCAGGGCCATGCTCGTGACCAGCAGCGTCTCACCGCGCGGCCTGCGACGGGTGAACGGGGCGATCAGCCCGTACGAGCCGAAGAACAGCACCGGGAGCGTCGTCAGCGCGCCCGCCGCGGTGCCGGACAGGTCGAGGTCGTCCTGGATCTGCCGCAGCAGGGGCCCGACCGCCACGACGGCGGGCCGCAGGTTCAGCGCGACCAGAACGATCAGGATGACGCCGGCGTGGCGCCTCAAAGCAGTGCCTCCAGAGCGTCAAGGGTGGGCACGATGACGCTTTCCGCGGCGCGCCCGGCCGCGTCCGGGTCGCGCGCCGCGATCGCGTCGACCACCGCGCGGTGCGCCTCGGGTCCGGCGTCGGACAGCTCGCGGTCCAGCCGGACCGCGCTCAGCGACTCGCGCAGCCGGCTCTGGAAGTACCGGAAGGCCTCGACCAGTAATGCGTTGTGCGAGGCCTCCGCGACGCCGAGGTGGAACGCCGCGTCGGCCGTGCCGAACTCCGCCGGGTCGAGGGCCGCGTCCCGGTCCTCCAGCAGGGCGTGCAGCCGCAGGAGGTCGTCCTGCGTGCGCCGCCGGGCCGCCAGCCGCGCCGCCTGGACGTCGTACGCCTGCTGGAGCTCGAACACGTCGCGCAGCGTGGACCGCTCGACGCGGCGCAGCAGCGGGCGCGGGTCGACCGCGCTGCGCACGTACGTGCCGTCGCCCCGGCGGACCTCCAGCACGCCGATGTGACTCAGCGCCCGGATCGCCTCGCGTACGGCCGGCCGGCTGACCGCGAGCCGGGCGGCGAGGTCGTACTCGCCGGGAATCCGGTCGCCGACCGACCAGTTTCCCGCCGTGAGCTGCCCCTGCATCTGGTCGATCACCGCTTCGACCGCCGAAGCCCGAGGAACCGGTTCAAGTGTGGTCACGTCTTGTGATCATGCCAGATGTCAGGCATGTTAAACGTCTGACATCTGATGTCTCAACCATGTTGTGACGTGAACAGCCGAAAGGTGGGGGCATCTAACTACGTAGGTGGCTCCTGGCCCAGGAGGCGGTTGCGGTGGAAACTGTGGAAGAAGTGAACATCCCCCCGTTCGCTCGGACCCCGAGCTCGCAGAGCCGCGTGCTCACCACGGCGGTGCGTTTCGGGGTCAGACCGTTCGCGGGCCGGATCAAGGGCCGATCGGCGACCATCCGGCTGTGGCGCTCGCTGCTGGGGGCCGGTGCCCGCTGCCTGCGAGCCGACCCGCGCGTGAGCATCGAGCCGATCATCGATCCCTGTGTCGAGGATCCGGACGTGAAACGGCCCGTACGCGGCGAGTGGCTGCGCTCCCCCGGCTGCTCGCCCGAGCGAGGCGCGATCCTCTACCTCCACGGTGGCGGCTACGCCATCTGCTCCCCCCGCACCCATCGCGTGATCACCACCCGGCTCGCGATGGACACGGACCTTCCGGTGCTCGCCCCCGACTACCGGCTCGCCCCCGAACACCCCTTTCCGGCCGCCTTCGAGGACGTGCTCGACGCCTACCGGCTGCTGCTGGCACGCGGTTTCTCCTCCGACCGCATCATCATCGCGGGCGACTCCTCCGGCGGTCACCTGGCCACCGCCCTCACCGCGGAGGCCTGCCGTACGGGCCTGCCGGCGCCGGCCGGCGTCGTGCTGTTCTCCCCCTGGGTCGACCTCACCGGTGAGCTGGCCCTGGCCTCGGTGTCGAGCAGCCGCGACCCCTACATCGTCCCGGCCGTCGCCACCCGGTTCGGCCGGCTCTACGTCGGGAAGGGCGACTGGGAGGATCCCCGCCTCTCGCTGCTGACCTGCCCGAACGAGGAGCTTCCCCCTTTTCTCATCCAGGTCGGCGGCATCGAGGTGCTCCGGGCCGAGGCCGAGGCCCTCGCGGAGGTGCTCGACGAGGCCGGGAGCCCGTACGACCTTCAGATCTGGCCGGAGCAGATGCACGTCTTCCAGATCTTCAACCGGCTCCTCCCCGAGGCCGACGCCGCGATGCGCGAGGCGGGCCGCTTCATCCGGAGAGTGCTCGGCACGGATTCCATCACCGAAGCCGCCTGATAATCTACGTCCATGCGAGGACCTCGACAGCGCTTTCGATACAGCTGGCGTGCCGCCTGACGGCGGTCGCCCAGTCCTCGTACCCACCCACGGCCGCCGCTCCGGCGGCCGTTTTTCGTGCGCTCCGCCGGGCGGCCCACGCACGAAGGAGTCACCATGAGTGACCGGAGCGAAGGCACGCCGCGTGTCCTCAGCCTGTTCACCCCCTCCGGCAGTCCCACGCTCGGCAACCTGCTCGGCGCGCTGCTCCCCTCGGTCCGCCTGCTGGAGACGGCCGACTGCGTCTACGGCGTCTCGGACCTGCACGCCCTCACCAGCGACCATGACCCGGCGCGGCTGCGCGAGCGATCGCTGGAGCTGGCCGGACTGGCGATCGCGGCCGGGATCGACCCGGCGCGCTGCGTGCTGTTCCTGCAGAGCAACGTTCCGGCCCACGCCGAGCTGGCCTACCTGCTGGAGAGCACCGCGCACTACGGCGAGATGCAGCGGATGATCCAGTTCAAGGAGAAGTCGGCGCGCCAGTCCGTCGTGCGCCTGTCGCTGCTGACCTATCCGGCGCTGATGGCCGCCGACATCCTGCTCTACCAGGCCACCGACGTGCCGGTCGGCGCCGACCAGGCCCAGCACGTGGAGCTGACCCGTGACCTGGCGACGCGGTTCAACCGGCGGTACGGCCCGGTGTTCACGATGCCCCGCGCGGTCCACCCGCCGGCCGCGGCGCGGGTCATGGACCTGGCCGACCCGACCGCGAAGATGAGCAAGTCGGTCGACTCGCCCGGCACGATCTTCCTGCTCGACCCCATCGACGTCGTCCGGCGCAAGATCATGCGGGCGGTGACCGACTCGGGCACCGACGTCACGTACGACGCCGACGCCAAGCCGGGCGTGTCCAACCTGCTGGCCATCCTGTCCGCCTGCACCGGCACCCCGGTCACGGACCTCACCGCCGGCTCGTACGGCGCGCTGAAGAAGGAGACCGCCGACGCCGTCATCGCCCTGCTCGAACCCCTCCAGCGCCGCTACGCCGACCTGTCCGCCGACCCCGCGGCGCTGGAGGGCATCCTCCGTACGGGCGCGGAGCGGGCCGGCGAGCGGGCGGCCGGCACCGTCACCGCGGCGAAGAAGGCGATGGGCCTGCTCGCGGCATGAAGAGGTCCGGCCGGAGACTCAGACGTTGACCGGCTGCTCGTGGGGGGCCGTCGCCGACCGGCGACTCCGGGCCGAGACGGCGAGACCGATCGCGGCGGCGACGGTGGCGACGCCCTCCGCGACGGTGGTCACGACCTTCTCCGTGTACCAGATGGGCTCGTACATGTCCGGGAGCGGGCCGATCGCGCCGACGTCGACGTAGCGGTAGAGCACCACGGCGCCGAAGGCACTGGCGGCGACCAGGAACGCGATGAGGTACGGCACGGGCCGGGGACGGACGAGCACGAGGATCGCCACCACCGCGGCGACCGCGCCCTGCACCCAGAACAGCGTGCCCTCGCTGATGGTCCCGGTCTGGCCCGTGTCTCCGGCCAGGTGGAAGTGCACGTACGCGTCGACGGCGAGGCCGACGAAGACGGCGAGTCGAAGTAGTAGCGCCATACTCCGGTCACGAACGGCGGGACGGTTCGGTTCAGCGGCCGGGCGAAAAACCGCCCGGCGGTGCCCGTCTCAGCCGCCGCCGAGCTCCCGGCCGCGGTCGCGCGCGGCCTCGATCGCCTCGATGACCGCCGCGCGTACGCCGTGCCGCTCCAGCTCGCGGATGGCCGAGATGGTCGTGCCGGCCGGCGAGGTGACCGCCTCGCGCAGCATCACCGGGTGGTCGCCGGAGTCGCGCAGCATGACGGCCGCGCCCACGGCCGACTGGATCACCATCTCCAGGGCGGCGGCCCGCGGCATGCCCAGCAGGATGCCCGCGTCGACCATCGCCTCGACCAGGTAGTAGAAGTACGCCGGCCCGCTGCCGGACAGCGCGGTCGCGGCGTCCTGGAGCGACTCGGGGATGCGCAGCACCTTGCCGACCGGGGACAGCAGCTCCTCGGTGACCTTCAGGTGCTCCTCCGCCGCGTGCGTGCCGGCCGAGATCACGCTCATCGCCTCGTCCACGTGCACGGGCGTGTTGGACATGACCCGGACGACCGGTACGTCGGACGGCAGCCGCTCCTCGATGAAGCCGGTCGGGATGCCGGCCGCCATCGAGATCACCAGCCGCCCGGCCGTGACGTGGCCCTCCAGCTCCTCCAGCAGCGACCCCATGTCCTGCGGCTTCACCGCCAGGACCAGCGTGTCCGCGGTGCGCGCGGCCTCGGCGTTGGTGACCACCTCGACGCCGTACCGCTCGCGCAGCAGCGCGCCCCGCTCCTCCCGCCGCGCCGTGACGACCAGGTCCGACGGGCGCCGGCCGGCGCGCAGCACGCCCGACAGGAGCGCCTCGCCCATCTTCCCGGCCCCGAGAATCGCGATCATTTCCGTCCCCCTCGTGTCACGTGACGAAGCGTATCGAGCCGGGAGCTCGCCCGAGCCCACCGGCCCTCACCTGCGCGGACGAAAAGGGCCGAATTCAAGGGGAAAGAAAACCCGCTTCGCGGCCAATACTCCTTGACCGCTGTCGTCGATGAGATGGACAACGCATGAGAAGACCCAGAGCAGGTCTCGCCCTCGCTCTCACGGGCCTGGTACTCGCCGGGGCACCGGCCGCCGCGCAGGCCGACGATCACCCCGCCTCACCGCCCGCGTCCTCATCCACCGGCCGTTCGTACACGGTGACCCTGCTGACCGGAGACGTCGTGCACCTGCGCACCCGGGCGGGCGGGCCGCCGCTCGTGTCCGTGGATCCGGGGCCCGGACGGCGTTCGGTGCTCTTCCGCAAGGACATCCGGCCCGACGGGACCGTGCGGGTCGTCCCGCTCGACGTCGCGTCGAAGATCGGCAAGGTGTACGACCCGGCCCTGTTCGACGTCACCGCGCTGATCAAGGACGGTGACGACGACGCGCACCGCTCGTACCTGCCGCTGATCGTGCAGAACGGCTCCGGCATACGGGCCCTGGCCGCGGGCCGGACGCTGTCGAGCATCGGCGCCGTCGCGGTACGGCAGCCGAAGAAGCAGGCCCTCGCCCCGAAGGCGACGATCCAGGCCGGCGTACGCCACATCTGGCTGGACCGTACGGTCCGTGTCAAGGCGCTGGACCACAACCTCGACCAGATCGGCGCGCCCACGGCCTGGGCGGCGGGCGCGACCGGGAAGGGCGTCAAGGTCGCCGTCCTCGACACCGGCGTCGACGCGACCCACCCCGACCTGAAGGGCCGGATCGCCGAGCAGAAGAACTTCAGCGACGCCGCGGACACGGTCGACCACTTCGGCCACGGCACCCACGTGGCGGCGACGATCGCGGGCACGGGGGCCGCCGCGGACGGCGAGCGCCGCGGCGTGTCGCCCGACGCCGACCTGCTGATCGGCAAGGTCCTGGACGACCAGGGCTTCGGCGAGGAGTCCGGCATCATCGCCGGCATGGAGTGGGCGGCGGCCAACGCGCCGATCGTCAGCATGAGCCTCGGCGGCTACTCCGACGATCCGGCCAACGACCCGATGGCCAAGGCCGTGGACGACCTGACCGCCAAGAACGGCGCCCTGTTCGTCGTGGCCGCCGGCAACGACGGGGCCCCGGACAGCATCGAGACGCCCGGCATCGCCGGATCGGCGCTCACCGTCGGCGCGGTCGACGGCCAGGACCAGGTCGCCTCCTTCTCCAGCCGGGGCGGCAAGGTCCTGAAGCCGGAGATCGCGGCGCCCGGCGTCGGCATCGTCGCCGCCCGCGCCGCGGGCACGTCCATGGGCCACGTCATCGACGCGAACTACACCTCCGCCGACGGCACCTCGATGGCCACCCCGCACGTCGCCGGCGCCGCCGCCGCGCTGCTGCAGAAGCACCCGTCCTGGGACGCCGCCCGGCTGAAGGCCGCGCTCGTCTCCACCGCGGACGCCACGAGCGGCACCGTCTACCAGGTCGGCGGCGGGCATCTCGACGTCGGCGCGGCGGCCACCTCGACGGTCACCGGCGACCAGGCGACCGCGGCGTTCGGGTCGGTCCCGCACGGCTCGACCACGCCCCTCACGAAGCAGCTCACCTGGACGAACACCGGAAAGACCGCGGTGACGCTGCGGCTGTCCGCGACACTCGCCGACACGCACGGGCAGGCCGCCACCGCCCTCTCCGTGCCCGCCACGGTGAGCGTGCCGGCCGGCGGGTCGGCCGGCGTCACGCTGTCCCTCGACCCGAAGCGGCTCACGACCGCCGGCGCCTACAGCGGCGTGGTGACCGCGAAGGCGGACGGCGTCTCGCTGCGCACGCCGGTCGGCGCGTTCGCCGAGCCGGAGACCCACACGCTGACGGTGCGGGCGACCGCACTCCCGGACACCCCGGACGGTGCTTTCTCCGGCTGGGTCAGCGTCTCCGACCTGGACGACTACACGCTGTTCACGGACGGCGTCCTGCTGGACGCCGACGGGACCGCGAAGATCACAGTGCCCGCCGGGCGGTACGTGGTCCTCGGTGAGATCGACGACACGACCGCGGGCAAGGAGCGCGCGGTCCTCGCCGGGAACGCCGAGCTGGCGGTGGACGGCGACGTGACGCTCCCGCTCGACGCCTCGCACGCGGAGCCGCTCCGCGTGTCGGCGCCGGGCATGACGCCCGACCCGGACTCGGCGCAGGGCCTGCAGGTGGAGCGGACCCTCGGCGAGGACACCTGGGCCACCTCCGTGTTCAGCTTCGCCGGCTCTCCGGCCGTCTACACCGTCCCCATCGCCGCCGCGCGGACCGGTGCCCTCCGGGCGTACGCGTTCACCCGGCTGACCGACGGCGGCAAGACCGTCGACGACGTCCTGCACGACCTCGGCCCCAGCGTGCCGGCGAAGGTGGACTTCCAGGTCGACCCGAAGACGCTCGCCCGGGTCGACCAGCGGTTCGGCACCATCAACGGGGACACCAAGGACCCGATCGGCGAGATTCGATACGGCATCGATCCCGCCGGCTTCCTGGTGTCCGAGGGCGACGGCCAGGTGCCGGGCGGTTCCACGCGCACGGACTACGTGTCCGCCGAACCCGGCCTTCTGTGGGCCGAGGAGGCGGCCCCGCCGAACCTCGGCCAGGGACTCTGGGTTACCGAGCTGCCGGTACGGAAGTACACGCCGGGCAGCACCCAGACCAACGAGTGGGTGCGCCAGCCGTTCCGGCCGGGCCCCTACTCCGCGACGGGCACGTCACCCAGCGGCTGCACACCGGGCGCGAGCACCCGCAGCCGCGGGAACATCCACGTCGAGCTGGTGGACCTGCAGGACCTCACCGACGGCTTCGACTGCCTGACCGACATGCCGGAGTGGGACTCCGTCAGCTCGCGCACCATGAAGCTTTACGCGGGCGGCACGCTCGAAGGCACCACCGACCGGTCGTACGGAAACTTCAGCGTGCCGGCCACCGCCGGGACGTACCGGCTGGTCTACGACGTCGACGCCTCCGCGGCCCTGCCGGTCTCGACGAAGACCTCGACGACGTGGACGTTCCACTCCAAGCCGGTCGAGGAGCGGCTCCCGCTGCTGCTGGTGGACTACCGGCTGCCGCTGGACCTGTTCAACCGGCCGAACGGTGACACCGCGACGTTCACCGTCTCCCGCGTCGCCGGAGCGGCCTCGGCCAAGGCCACCGGCCTGAAGCTGTGGACCTCCCTCGACGACGGCGCCACCTGGCAGCCCGCCCCCGTGACGGGAACCGGCGGGAAGTACTCCGCCACCCTCCCGCACGCGGGCAAGGGCCAGGCCGTCTCGCTGCGCGTCCGGGCCACCGACGCGGGCGGCGGCGCCATCGACCAGACCATCCTCCGCGCCTACTTCGGCGCCTGACCTTCACGTGAGCGTGCCGCCCCCGGTCGGGGGCGGCACGTCCGCGGTCAGGACTTGGAGGCGAGCGACCTCAGGAAGAAGCCCAGGTTGGCGGGGCGCTCGGCCAGGCGGCGCATCAGGTAGCCGTACCACTCCTCGCCGTACGGGACGTAGACCCGCACCTGGGCGCCCTCGCGCGCGAGCCGCAGCTGCTCGTTCGGCCGGATGCCGTACAGCATCTGGTACTCGAAGCTGCCGGGCTCGCGGCCGTGCAGCCCGGCCAGCGAGCCGCCGATCTCGATCAGGCGCGGGTCGTGCGTGGCGAGCATCGGGTACCCGCGCCCGCCCATCAGCACCTTCATGCAGCGCACGTAGGACTTGTCGATCTCGTCGCGGGCGGTGAAGGCGACCGAGTCGGGCGCGTTGTAGGCGCCCTTGCACAGCCGCACCCGCGAACCCTCGTCGGCGAGCGTCGCGCAGTACTCCTCGGCCCGGCGCAGATAGGCCTGGATCACCGCGCCGGTGGTGGGGTACTCCTCGCGCAACTCGGCCAGCACGCGCAGTGTGGAGTCGACCGTCGTGTGGTCCTCCATGTCGAGCGTGACCGTCGTCCCGGCGTCGCGTGCGGCGGCGCAGATCCGCCGGGCGTTCTCCAGCGCGATCTTCTCCCCGTCGTCGAGGAGCTGGCCGAGCGCGGTGAGCTTCACCGAGACCTCGGCTCGCGTGCCGGTGCCGTTCGCGGCGAGCCAGCCGAGCAGTTCCTCGTACCGGGCGGTGATGGTCTCGGCCTGGGCGGTCTCCACCGTGTCCTCGCCGAGATGGTCGAAGGTGATGAGCAGCCCGTCGGAGATGAGCCGGTCGGTGACGGCGAGGGCATCGGCCGCGGACTCACCCGCGACGAACCTCTTCACAACACTTCTGGTGTACGGCGCGGTCTCGACGAGCCGGCGTACGCCGCCGCTGCGCGAGGCGGCCAAGAGGACCTGGCGGAGCAACCTTCCCCCTCTCGCACGGGACTACGCTGTCCCGATCGTTCCCAAGGTTAAGCCACCCTTCAGCGGAGAGGACCCGCTCAGGAGGGTGATACCTCACCCTCGGAGTTGACCTGCCAGGCGCCGGCCGGGCGGGCCGCGGCCAGGTGCAGACGGGTGAAGGCGAGGGACTCGGCCAGATCGTCGATCCGCTGATCGCGGCCGGCCGCGCGGCGGGTGTTGATCTCGACGACCACCTGGCCGGTGTAGCGCTGCGCGGCGAGGCGTTCGAGCATCTCGGCGGCCGGCTGGTTGCCGCGGCCGGGCACGAGGTGCTCGTCGCGGTTGACGACGCCGATGCCGTCCGCCAGGTGCAGGTGGGCGAGCCGGTCGCCGAGCGCCTCGGCCATCTCCAGCGGGTCCGAGCCGGACACGGCGGTGTGCGACAGGTCGATGGTGACGTTGGGGTAGGGCTGGTCGACCGGGTTCCAGTGAGGGGCGTACATGCCGACCTCGGTCGTCCGCGCGCGTACGGGGAACATGTTCTCCACCGAGAAGACCACGTCGGTCTCCTCCTGCATGCGCGCCAGCCCCTGCTCGAACTCCCGTGCGTACTCCCGCTGCCAGCGGAACGGCGGATGCACCACGACCACCCGCGCGCCGAGCTTCTCGGCGGCGTCCTTGGAGCGCATCAGCTTGCCCCACGGCTCGCGGCCCCAGACCCGCTGGGTGAGCAGCAGGCAGGGCGCGTGCACCGAGAGGATGGGGATCTGGTGGTAGTCCGACAACCTGCGGAGAACGTCGATGTCCTGGCTCGCCGGGTCGGTTGTCACCATGACCTCGAGCCCGTCGTATCCGAGTTGCGCGGCGATCTCGAACGCGGCGGGCGTCTTCTCCGGGTAGACGGAGGCCGTCGACAGCACGATCGGCGCGTCGGGAACCTGGAGGACTTCATCCACAATCGGCAAGCCTATGCGTTCCTCGGCCCGAAACGTTGTGGGATCCCCCACGCGTTTACCGTGGAATAGTGATCGCTGCCGGAGCCATAGCCAGTCCGAACATCTGGAACGCCCCGCGGGTGTACGAGCTGGAGAATCTCGCGGCCGACCCGGACGGCCGGATCGAAGAGGCCATGCGCGCCGTCCGCACCTGGGACGGCGCCACCGTGCTGGACATCGGCTGCGGCACAGGTTTCCACCTGCCGCGCTTCGCCCGTACGGCCGCGAAGGTGCTGGGCGTCGAGCCGCACGAGGCCCTCGCGGCGGCGGCGCGACGGCGTGTCGCGGACACTCCGGGAGTGGCCGTACGCGTCGGGGCCGCGCAGGCGCTGCCGGTGCCGCCCGCCTCCGTGGACGTCGCCCACGCCCGCTGGGCGTACTTCTTCGGCCCGGGCTGCGAGCCGGGGCTGACCGAGCTGGACCGGGTCATGCGCCGCGGCGGCGCGGCGTTCGTGATCGACAACGACGCCACGCGATCGACGTTCGGCTCGTGGTTCCGGCGGTGGCTGCCGTCGTACGATCCGGTCGCCGTGGAGCGGTTCTGGAGCCGGCACGGCTTCTCCCGTACGCCGGTCGACATGAGCTGGCGGTTCGCCGACCGCGCCGCGCTGGAGGCGGTGCTGCGGATCGAGTTCCCGGCGGACCTGGCGACGGCGTTCCTCGCCGAGGTTCCGGGGTGCGAGGTGGACTACGCCGTCAACCTGTGGTGGCGGCGGTACTGAGGGTTCGGGAGTTCACGGCCGCAGCTTGGCGAGGATCTCCGGGATGCGGCGGACGACCTCTCGCTCGTCGTCGTCCAGGTCGTCACGGATCGCCCGCGCGATGCCGGACGCCCGGTGGCGGCGTTCGTCGTCCAGGGTCCGCCGGCCGGACTCCGTGATCGTCACGACCTGCCGCCGCCGGTCCTGCTCGTCCGGGCTCAGCATGACGAGCGCCCGATCGTGCAGCAGATGGACCGTCCGCGTCATGGTCTGGTGCTTGACGTGCTCCCGTCGGGCCAGGTCCGCGATCGACAGTGGCCCCGTACGGTCCAGGTGGCCCAGCACCGCCGCCTGACCGCGGGGCATGCGGTCGTGCAGGCGTACGCGACGCACGAAGTCACCGATGGCCGCGCGCAGCTCTTCGGCCAGATCCTCGTCCATGGACAGAGATATACAGCATCGCTGTACTCTTTGAATGTACAGCGTCGCTGTATTTCTTGAGAGGAGAAGATCTTGAACCCCTACGCGCTCGCGTTCCCGGCCCCGTCCTTCCCGATCGCCAGCGAAGACTTCGACGACGGCGGGCCGCTGCCGCCGTCGGCCTACCAGCCGGCGAACGAATCGCCCGCACTGTCCTGGGGACCGCTGCCGGAGGCCACGAAGAGCCTGGTCGTCACGGCGTTCGACGCCGACGCCCCGATCCCCGGCGGCCTGTGGCACTGGGCGGTGAAGGACATCCCGGCGACCGCCGGCGGTCTCCCCCACGGCGCCGCCGACCTGGGCGTGACACTGGCCAACGACCTGGGCGTGCGGGCCTACACCGGCGCGAAGCCGCCGCCGGGCACCGGGACGCACCGGATGTTCGTCTGCGCGACCGCGCTCGGCGTCGAGACGCTCGACCTCCCGCCGGACGCGAGCCTGGCGATGCTGAACATCGCGATGATCCCGCACACTCTGGGCCGCGCCCTCATCGTCGGCACCAGCCGGCCCTAGCTAACGGTCGGCGGCGGCTCTGGCGGCGGCGAGGGTGGCCAGGACGCGGTCGGCCACCACGCGCATGCCGATGGCGTTCGGGTGGATCGGCGCGGCCGCGTGGCTGATCAGGATCGGCTCGACCCAGCGACGCGCGCGGGCGCACATGTCGTGGCCGGTGCCGCCGCGATAGTCGTCGACGAACAGCGCGCCGCCCCGCCGCGCCTCCTCGGCCAGCATGTGGTTGAGCGAGCGTTCGACCCGGTCGAGGTAAGGCACGTCACCGGCGGCCGCCGGCACCGACGGCCAGCACCCGGTGTCGGAGGGCAGGATGCGCAGGTAGCCGACCACGACCACGACCGCGTGCGGCGCACGCGCGTGGATGGTGCCGATCACCGTGGCGATCCTCGGTGCGGCGGCGGCCACGCGGTCGGTGAGCGTGGTGCCGAAGTGCTTCATGCAGGGCGCGCCCTTGGGCGCGGTGATGCTCAGCCCGGCGCACGTGTAGAAGGTCCGGCTGAACCCGATGTCGTTTCCGCCGATGCCGACCGTGACCAGTGCGGTGTCGGGGGTGACCGCGGAGAGCTGCGCGGGGTTCTCGCCGAACAGGACGTGCTGCGGCTGGAACAGATCGGTGATGGTGGCGGCGGTGCAGCTGACGTCGGCGAACTCCCCGGCTTTGAGCGCGCGGGCGAGCAGCGAGGGATAGTTGTGGTCCGAGCGCAGGCAGGCGAACGGCTTTCCGTGCTGTCGCGGGATCATCGGCCCGGCCGTGAACGAGTCGCCCATCGCGACGTACCGCCCGCCGGTGACCAGCGCCGCCGCGGTGGGACGCCGGGCGGCGTGGGCGGCGGGGACCGCCGTCATCGTGACCAGCGGCGCGAGAACCGCCGCGAGCGCGGACCACCTGCGCATCCGTGCCTCCCAGTACCCCGATCGTCGCGATCCTCCGTCGTCACATTCTTACCCTCCGTAACGACCGTCACGCGGAACTGTCGGCGCCCCTGCGTACAGTCGGCCCCATGGCGAAGACCGTGAAACAGGCGTACCGCTGTGCCGAGTGCGGCTGGCAGACCTCCAAGTGGGTCGGCCGCTGCGGCGAATGCCAGGCATGGGGCACCGTCGACGTCGCGGGCGCGGCCAAGCCCGCGCGGGTCGTCACGGCCGGGCCGGTGAGCTCCCCCGCACGGCCGATCGGCGAGGTCGACGTCCAGGCCGCGCAGACGACCGCGACCGGGCTGGACGAGCTCGACCGGGTCCTGGGTGGCGGCCTGGTGCCCGGCGCGGTGATGCTGCTCGCCGGCGAGCCGGGCATCGGCAAGTCGACGCTGCTCCTGGAGGTCGCGGCCCTGCACGCCGCACGCGGTCCGGTCCTCTACGTCACCGGCGAGGAGTCCGCCGAGCAGGTGCGCCTGCGCGCCGACCGGGTCGGGGCCATCGCCGCCAAGCTCTACATCGCCGCCGAGACCGACCTGTCGGCCGTGCTCGGGCAGGTCGACTCCGTGGCGCCCGAGCTGCTCGTCGTCGACTCGATCCAGACGATCGGCTCGGCCGAGATCGACGGCGCGCCGGGTGGGGTGAGCCAGGTGCGCGAGGTCGCGGCGAACCTCATCCGCGTCGCGAAGGAACGCGGCATCACCACGGTCGTCGTCGGCCACGTGACCAAGGACGGCTCGATCGCCGGCCCTCGGGTCCTCGAGCACCTGGTCGACGTGGTCCTCTACTTCGAGGGCGACCGGCACAGCCGCCTGCGCATGATCCGCGCGGTGAAGAACCGCTACGGCCCGACCGACGAGCTGGGCTGCTTCGACCTGTCGGAGATGGGCATCGTGGGGCTGCCCGACCCGAGCGGCCTGTTCCTCACCCGGCAGGAGAAGCCGGCGCCCGGCACCTGCGTCACCGTCACGCTCGAGGGCCGGCGGCCGCTCGTCGCCGAGGTCCAGTCGCTGGTCGCGCCCTCGCCGCTGGCCAACCCCCGGCGGATGACCTCCGGCCTCGACTCCTCACGGGTGGCGATGATGCTGGCGGTGCTCCAGCGACGGTGCGGCGTCAAGTTGCACGACCGCGACGTGTACGCCGCGACGGTCGGCGGCGTGCGCCTGGGCGAGCCGTCGGTCGACCTCGCGGTGGCGCTGGCCGTCACGGGCGCCGCCAACGACCTGACGCTGCCCGCCGATCTGGTGGCGTTCGGCGAGGTCGGGCTGGCCGGCGAGGTGCGTGGGGTGCAGGCGGCCAAGCGCCGGCTGTCGGAGGCCGCGCGGCTCGGCTACCGGCGCGCCGTCGTGCCCGCGGGCTCGCTGGACCCCACCACACGGTCGAGTGGCACGATCGTCACCGATGAGGGTATGCAAGTGGTGGAAACGGACGCCGTCTGGTCCGCGTTGGACATCGCGTTCGCCGCGGGTGGTCCGCAAGCATGACCATCGGCCCTCCATTTTGGGCCGAGCGGAGGAGCCTGCCGGGCGCGTTCACCGATAAACTGACCGCCGTCCAGCGACCTCCGGGGGTCACGTGCCAGCACATGACAAGGGTAAAGACGAGCGTCGGCGCGCAACCCTTGCCGCCGTCGCGCCGGGGACCCAACTCCGCGACGGGCTCGAACGCATCCTGCGCGGCCACACCGGCGGTCTGATCGTTCTCGGGTACGACAAGATCGTCGCCGGCCTCTGCACGGGCGGTTTCCAGCTCGACGTGGAGTTCTCCTCGACGCGTCTGCGCGAGTTGGCGAAGATGGACGGTGCGATCGTCATCGACAGCACCTGCACGCGCATCGTCCGCGCCGGCGTCCACCTGATGCCCGACCCGACCATCCCGACCGAGGAGTCGGGCACCCGCCACCGCACCGCCGAGCGGGTGGCGAAGCAGACCGGCTTCCCGGTGCTGTCGGTCAGCCAGTCCATGCGCATAATCGCGCTTTATCTCGACGGCCAGCGCTATGTCCTGGAGGACTCGGCGGCCATCCTGTCGCGGGCCAACCAGGCGCTCGCGACGCTCGAACGCTACAAGCTGCGCCTCGACGAGGTCGCCGGCACGCTGTCCGCCCTGGAGATCGAGGACCTCGTCACCGTCCGCGACGTGAGCGCCGTCGTGCAGCGCCTGGAGATGGTCCGCCGCATCGCCGACGAGATCAACGGCTACGTCGTCGAGCTGGGCACCGACGGCCGCCTGCTGTCGCTCCAGCTCGACGAGCTGGTCTCCGGCGTCGACGCCGACCGCGAGCTCATCGTCCGCGACTACCAGCCCCAGGGCCGCGGTCCCCGCCGGGTCGCCGACGTCCTGGAGTCCCTCAACCGCCTGTCGGCCAGCGAGCTCCTCGACCTGACGACGGTCGCGGACGTTCTGGCGTTCTCCGGCAACGACCCGCTGGACATCCCGGTGAGCCCCAAGGGCTACCGCCTCCTGGCCAAGGTCCCCCGCATGCCGAGCCTGGTCGTCGAGCGCCTGGTGGAGCACTTCGGCGGCCTGCAGAAGCTCCTGGCCGCGGGCATCGACGACCTGCAGTCGGTCGGCGGCGTGGACGAGGCCCGCGCCCGCAGCGTCCGCGAGGGCCTGTCCCGCCTGGCCGAGTCCTCCATCCTCGAACGCTACGTCTGACCGCTCCGCCGCCCCGGCGCGCGGCCGGGACCTTCGGTCCCCGTCGAAACCGCCGCAGGTCCATCCCGGAAGTGACCTAACGCGATGGTCCGGCGTCCGCCGCCGCGCGATTCTGGGAGGGGGTCCGTACCGGCTCGGGCGTGCCCACAGAGGTCACGCGGAGGGCAAGGTGTCAGAGGTGTCCGATGGACGGTGATGACAGCTCGTTGATCAGTGTGATCACGCGTGATCACCGTCGTCTCGGGGATCTGCTCGTGCGGCTGACGGCCCGTGGCCCGGCGCGCGACGGGCTCGTCGACGAGATGACCGCCGAGGTGATGCGGCATGTGGTCGCCGAGGAGCTGTACCTGTATCCGCTGGTCCGCGAGGTCGTGCCCGAATGGGTGGTCGGCTCGGCCGAGCACGCCGACATCGACGCCCGGATGGAACGGCTGCTGGCCGACCTCAGCGTGACCAGACCGGACAGCCCCGCGTTCGACGCACTGATCACCCGGCTCGTCGTGGTGACGCGTCAGGCGATCCTTCATGAGGAGCTGGAGGTGTTCCCCCGGCTGGCCCGGCACGCCGACAGGCGGCTGCTGACCGACCTCGGGACCATGTTCCGGGCGTTCAGCGACGCCGCGGTGGTCGAGAGGACCTGCGATGCCGGGCGTGTCATCCGGTTCCACGGCCTGGTCCTGCACCGCTGGGAGCCCGGTCTCCCTATTTGCGCCGCGCCGCACGTATCACCGCGAGACGTCACGCCGCACCTGTCGCTACCGGCGTGAGCACGACGGCCTGCGCGGCGCGGAGACCGCCTCAGGCGAGACGGAAGACCTCCCGGTGGGTCTTGATACCGGGCGCCCCCACGGCGATGACGTACGTGCCCGGAGCGGCGTGTGCGTCGCTGTTGCAGCGGCGGCGGTCCCAGTCGAGGGTCGCCAGGTACGGGACGCCGCGCCGGAGCATCTGGATGTTCGCGCCCGCGCCGGACACGCACCGGTCCGAGGACCACACCCGGTCCGAGCCGGACGAGATGCGGATCAGCAGGGCCTTCGGGCCGACGTCGAACGTGCACGCGCGGCGGCCCGTGTTGACCACGCTCAGGCCGAACCTCGGGTGTTGCCGGCCCTTGAACACCGTGCCCGCCGGAGTCACGCCCACCACGACGTCACGCGGGGCACAGGTGTCACCGGCGCGTCTGGGCGCCGACGGCAGCGCGGTCGGGGACGCGGTGACGGTCACGGTGGCGGTCGGCTTCGGGGCCGCGGCGGACGGGGTCGGCGTCGGGCTCTCGGTGGCGGCGGCGTTGCGCACCTGCGCCGTCGACCGTTTGTGCGCCGAGCCGGAGCAGGCCCACGCCACCAGGGCGATCAGAGTGATCCCGCCCGCCAGGACGTACACGCGCCGGCGCCAGTACGCCTCCGTGTCGTCCGGGTCGTCCTCGACATCCGGGTCCAGATATCGCGTACGGTCCGCGTCTGACTCCATACGCTCAGTATGCTTTTTCGATCATGGCGAGTTGTCGCGACCCGCCGTGCCAGGATCGATTGCGTCATGCATGAACCCAGATACGCCGAACCCGTTCTGACCTGGTACGCCGAGCATGCCCGGGATCTGCCGTGGCGCCGTCCCGACGCCTCGCCGTGGGCCGTACTCGTCAGCGAGATCATGCTCCAGCAGACCCCGGTCGTCCGCGTGCTGCCCGCGTACGAGGCGTGGCTCACCCGCTGGCCCACCCCGGCCGACCTCGCCAAGGAGCCGCCCGGCGAGGCCGTACGGGCCTGGGGCCGCCTCGGCTATCCGCGCCGCGCGCTCAACCTGCACGCGAGCGCCCGCGCCATCACCGAGCGGCACGACGGCGTGGTCCCGGCCGACTACGACGAACTGCGCGCCCTGCCGGGCGTCGGCGCGTACACGGCCGCGGCCGTCGCCAGCTTCGCGTACCGCAGGAGGCACGCCGTGCTGGACACCAACGTCCGGCGCGTGCTGGCCCGCGTGGTCACCGGGGTGGAGTACCCGCCGAAGACCCAGACGACCGCCGAGGTGCGCGTCGCGGAGTCCCTGCTGCCGGAGGACCCGCCGGTGGCCGCCCGGTGGTCCGTGGCGATCATGGAGCTCGGTGCCCTGGTGTGCACGGCCCGGTCGCCGCGCTGCGCCGACTGCCCGCTGGTGGCGGAGTGTGAATGGCGCCTGGCCGGCAAGCCCCCGTACGACGGCCCGCCGCGCAGGGGCCAGACGTACGCGGGCACCGACCGCCAGTGCCGGGGCCGCCTCCTCGACGTCCTGCGCCACGCCGACGGCCCGGTGGAGAAGGCCGCCCTGGACGACGTGTGGCCCGACGCGCTCCAGCGCGAGCGCTCCCTGGCCGCCCTCATCGAGGACGGCCTGGTCGACCCACTCGACGACGGCCGCTACGCCCTGCCTAGCTGACGCGCGAGGCGCGCAGGGAACCGTAGCGGCGCTGGAGGTACCACTCCGCGATCAGCAGGTTGAGCACGAACGCGAGCCACGAGGTCGTGCCGGCGATGTCGTGCGTGATCAGAGTCGTGTCGTCACCGCGTCCGAGCGCGCCGTCCTGCGCCGCGACGAGGAGGTAGACCGGCACCTGGAGCAGCGTGTTGGTGACCTTGCCGAAGGTCAGCGCGAAGTTACGGATCATCCACTGCCGGTGGTCGGCGTACCGGCGCCGGCGGGCGGCGCGATAGGCCGCGTAGGCGGTGCCGAACCACACGACCGAGAAGACCCCGGTCGCCAGCTGGCTGCTCACCCCGAACGTGGAGGTCTGTACCGAGACGGGAATGCTGAGCACCGCGCTGGGGAACACGCCGGCGAACAGGTAGGCGCGCCCGATCCAGCGGTGCGCCTTACCGCGCCGCCGCAGCCACGGCCAGAACTGCAGCGGGCCCGCGATGAGGGCCACCGACGCGGTGAAAATGTGCGCGACGAGCAGGACGTAGGCGAAGGTGTCGGTCTCCGGCACCCGGCTGCGGCTCATCTCCGGCGGGACGTAGGCGGTCAGCAGGTACACCAGAGGCGCCACGCACAGCACGGCGAGCAGGACCAACGGCCATGTACGGCCGCGCCGGCGCCGCTCCGGCCCTCGCGTCGCCTTCGCCGGCGGAACCACCGTCGTCGTCATGGGATCTCCTCTCCGATGGTCTGGGCTCCGTCAAAACCCTCGCAAGGATGCGTGCGAGAGTCCCTGGGCCTGGACCCCGGATCGGGGGTGGTACTGGCGACACCTGTCCCCATGACGCACAAGACCCGCGCCCCTCAGCGGGACGCGGGTCTTGGTCAGGTCGTGCGGTTACGGGTGGTTGACCGGCTCGGCGGCGCCGGCGGAGGCCGGGACGGCGGGCTCGGGCTTGGGCTCGCCGGTGAAGGTGAACTTCGCCGTCTCGCCGGTGCCCTCGACACCCACCATGACGATCTCGCCCGCGCGCAGCTCGCCGTACAGGATCTTCTCGGACAGGTTGTCCTCGATCTCCCGCTGGATGGTGCGGCGCAGCGGCCGGGCGCCCAGGACCGGGTCGTAGCCGCGCTCGGCCAGCAGGTCCTTGGCCTCCTGGCGCAGCTCGATGCCCATGTCGCGGTCCTTGAGCCGCTCGTCGACCTTGGCGATCATCAGATCGACGATCTGGATGATCTCCTTCGGCGTGAGCTGGTGGAAGACGACCGTGTCGTCGACGCGGTTGAGGAACTCCGGCCGGAAGTGCTGCTTGAGCTCCTCGTTGACCTTCGCCTTCATCCGGTCGTACGAGCCCTGCTCGTCGTTCTCCCGTGCGAAGCCGACCGACAGGCCCTTGGAGATGTCGCGCGTGCCGAGGTTGGTCGTCATGATCACGACCGTGTTCTTGAAGTCGACCACGCGGCCCTGGGCGTCGGTGAGGCGCCCGTCCTCCAGGATCTGCAACAGCGAGTTGAAGATGTCGGGGTGGGCCTTCTCGATCTCGTCGAACAGGACGACGGAGAACGGCTTGCGGCGGACCTTCTCGGTCAGCTGGCCGCCCTCTTCGTAGCCGACGTATCCGGGCGGAGAGCCGAACAGCCGCGAGACCGTGTGCTTCTCCATGAACTCGGACATGTCCAGCTGGATCAGCGCGTCCTCGTCGCCGAACAGGAACTCGGCGAGCGTCTTGGACAGCTCGGTCTTACCGACACCCGACGGGCCCGCGAAGATGAACGAACCACCCGGGCGCTTGGGGTCCTTCAGACCCGCGCGCGTGCGGCGGATCGACTGGGACAGCGCCTTGATGGCGTCGTTCTGGCCGATGACCCGCCTGTGGAGCTCGTCCTCCATGCGGAGCAGGCGAGCGCTCTCCTCCTCGGTGAGCTTGAAGACCGGAATGCCGGTCGCCGTCGCGAGAACCTCCGCGATCAGCTCCTCGGTGACCTCGGCGACGACGTCCATGTCGCCGGCCTTCCATTCCTTCTCCCGCTGCGCCTTGGCCTGGAGAAGCTGCTTCTCCCGGTCGCGCAGCGCGGCGGCCTTCTCGAAGTCCTGCGCGTCGATCGCGGACTCCTTGTCGCGTCGCACGTCGGCGATCTTCTCGTCGTACTCGCGCAGGTCCGGCGGCGCGGTCATGCGGCGGATGCGCATGCGCGAGCCGGCCTCGTCGATGAGGTCGATCGCCTTGTCCGGCAGGAACCGGTCGCTGATGTAGCGGTCGGCCAGCTGGGCCGCGGCCACCAGCGCACCGTCGGTGATCGAGACGCGGTGGTGGGCCTCGTAGCGGTCGCGCAGGCCCTTGAGGATCTCGATCGTGTGGCTGAGCGACGGTTCGGCGACCTGGATCGGCTGGAAGCGGCGCTCGAGCGCGGCGTCCTTCTCCAGGTACTTGCGGTATTCGTCGAGCGTCGTCGCGCCGATGGTCTGCAGCTCACCGCGGGCCAGCATCGGCTTGAGGATGCTGGCGGCGTCGATCGCGCCCTCGGCGGCACCCGCACCGACCAGCGTGTGCAGCTCGTCGATGAACAGGATGATGTCGCCGCGGGTGCGGATCTCCTTGAGCACCTTCTTCAGGCGCTCCTCGAAGTCACCGCGGTAGCGGGAACCGGCCACCAGCGCGCCCAGGTCGAGGGTGTAGAGCTGCTTGTCCTTCAGCGTCTCGGGGACCTCCCCCTTGACGATCTTCTGGGACAGCCCCTCGACGACCGCCGTCTTACCGACGCCGGGCTCACCGATCAGGACCGGGTTGTTCTTGGTACGGCGGGACAGCACCTGCATGACCCGCTCGATCTCTTTCTCGCGCCCGATGACCGGGTCGAGCTTGCCTTCACGCGCGGCCTGCGTCAGGTTGCGGCCGAACTGGTCCAGCACAAGAGAGGTCGACGGAGCCGCCTCTGAGGGCCCGCCCGAGGAGGCGGGTTCCTTGCCCTGGTATCCGTGCAGCAACTGGATCACCTGCTGCCGCACGCGGTTCAGATCGGCACCCAGCTTCACCAGAACCTGGGCGGCCACACCCTCGCCCTCACGGATCAGGCCGAGCAGGATGTGCTCGGTCCCGATGTAGTTGTGGCCGAGCTGAAGCGCCTCACGCAGCGAGAGCTCAAGGACCTTCTTCGCCCGCGGAGTGAACGGGATGTGTCCCGAAGGTGCCTGCTGCCCCTGGCCGATGATCTCCTCGACCTGCTGGCGCACGGCTTCGAGGCTGATGCCCAGGCTCTCCAGAGCCTTGGCGGCAACACCCTCGCCCTCGTGGATGAGGCCCAAGAGGATGTGCTCGGTGCCGATGTAGTTGTGGTTGAGCATCCTGGCCTCTTCCTGAGCCAGGACGACAACCCGCCGCGCGCGGTCCGTAAACCTCTCGAACATCTCGTCGCTCCTCACAGAGCGGTTGGGCAGTAGCCGGAATGTCCGACTCTGTCCTTCCGCATGCTAGCCCGCCCGGCAGACGCCGCCACTCGGTAGTCCCAACGGAAGACGTTCCCCTGGGCAAGCCCGTTCATCCTCATCCAACTACCGCGCGGGGCCGTGATGTTCCCCGTACGCCGCAAGCGAACGGCCCGTCGCCCCCTGGGGCCGGGCGACGGGCCACTCACCGGAGCTGTATTCGATCAGTGCGCGCGCTCGTACTCCTCGACGACGGTCGCCGGGATGCGTCCACGCTCGTTCACCTTGATGCCACGCGCCTTCGCCCACGCACGGATGTCCGCGCTGCGCTCGCGGCTCGACGCGGCGCGGCTGCGACGCCGGCGGCCACCGGCGGCGGCCCCACCGGCCTTGCGGGCGTGCTCCACGAACGGCGCCAGGGAATCCCGCACCTTCTTGGCGTTGGCGGCGCTCAGATCGATCTCATATGGGACGCCGTCGAGAGAGAACTGGACCGTCTCCTCTGCCTCCCCCCCATCGATGTCGTCGATGAGGCGCTTAATGATCTGCTCTGCCATGGAGACTGACCTTTCACCGGAGCAAACTGCATTCGGTTGCCAAAGATATACCTCCGTGGCTCCCGATGACAATTCCAACGCTGGAAGTTTAGCACGCACGTTACGGTGCGTAATCACCGGCAATCCATCCGGCGGCGGGGAGCTTACCGCCCCCCGTTGCGCTTCTCCGGCGCGTCTTCCCGCCTCCGCTTACCGCCCATCTCTCTCCGCACCACCCAGAACACGCCTGCGAAGAACACTGCTGCCACCGTGAGAGGGGGGACGAGCGCCGCAAGGTCGTTCCACATCGGCCCATGCCTTCCGTTCTCGCGTTATCGGACCTGTCACGCAAGAGGTCGCCCAAGCTGTCGTCCAAGCGGACTGGGCGCGCACGGCCCCTGCCCTTGAATTGTCCCGCAGTCGCATGCGGCACACACACCGCCCCGGCTTTCGGCCCGGCCGCTGCACGGCATCCGGTCCGACGGGCCCGGCGGGAGCTCATCCGGCGGCCGTCGAGCGGGGCGTCGATACGCTGCGGTGAGTCGTTCCGGTAACCGGACCGCGGAGCGGGGCGTGCCGGTACGGCGGGTGACCACCCTGTCCGAAAACCAGAGACGGGCCTCGTCAACACCTTGGCCCACGTATCGCTCGAATAACCCTCACGTACCGCCACTTAACAGGCAGCGACCGCCACGGAATGCGCAACCCGGCAGGCTCGCCCACCGAGCCGGGGATCATGAGCAGCGAACATGCCCCATGGAATCCATCGGTCGGCGCGATCCGGCGATCTTAAGGCCCGGAGCATGACAGGATCCAATGCGGCACCAGCGCGATCCGAGAGACGACGGGCGACGACGTGACGTTCTACGCGGACCTTCATATCCATTCGAAGTACTCCCGCGCCTGCAGCAAGGACTGTGACCTTGAACACCTGGCGTGGTGGGCGGGCCGCAAAGGCGTGTCGCTCGTGGGCACCGGCGATTTCACCCACCCCGCGTGGATGGACGAGCTCCGTGAGAACCTCGTGCCCGCAGAACCGGGGCTGTTCCGGCTGCGACCCGACCTCGAACGCCGAGTGATCCGAACACTACCGCCCGCCTGCCGCCAACCGGTTCGTTTTCTGCTCTCCGTCGAGATCTCGACCATCTACAAAAAGGGTGAACGCACGCGGAAGGTACACCATCTCCTTTATTCTCCGTCCTTCGAGGCGGCCGAACGCATCACCGCCGCGCTTGCCAAGATCGGCAATCTCGCGTCGGACGGCCGCCCGATACTCGGTCTGGACTCGCGTCACCTGCTCGAGATCACCCTGCAGAGCGACCCCGGCTCGTACCTGGTTCCGGCGCACGTGTGGACGCCGTGGTTCTCCGTTCTCGGCTCCAAGTCCGGCTTCGACGCCGTGGCCGACTGCTATGACGACCTGGCGGACCACATATTCGCCGTGGAGACCGGCCTGTCCTCCGATCCGCTGATGAACTGGCGGGTGCCCTCTCTCGACCGCTACCGCCTCGTCAGCAACTCCGACGCGCACTCACCGCCGGCACTTGCGCGCGAGGCGTCGATGTTCACCACGGAGATGGACTACTACGCCGTGCGCGCCGCCCTGGAGACCGGGCGGGGGTACGGCGGCAGCGTCGAGTTCTTCCCCGAGGAGGGCAAGTACCACCTCGACGGCCATCGCAAGTGCGGAGTGCGGCTGGAGCCGGAGGAGACGAAGGCCCACGGCGGCCGGTGCCCCTCCTGCGGCCGTCCGCTCACCGTCGGCGTGCTCTACCGCGTCGACGAGCTCGCCGCCCACCCGGAGGGCCGCCGGCCGGAGGGCGCCGCCGACTTCCGCAACCTGATCCCGCTGCCCGAGATCGTCAGCGAGATCCGCGGCGTCGGCCCGCGCTCGAAGTCCGTGCTCGGCCACATCGCCGAGCTGGTCTCCACCCTCGGCCCGGAGCTGTCGATCCTCGACGACGTCCCCCTGGACGACGTACGTGCCGCAGGGGGCGAGCTGCTGGCCGAGGCGATCGGCCGGCTCCGGCGCGGCGACGTGATCCGGGACGCCGGCTTCGACGGCGAGTACGGCGTGATCCGCCTGTTCGGGCCCGGCGAGCTGCGCCGTGAGGGCAAACGCGCCGTCGGGCTGCTCGGCGCCCCGGACGACACCGGGCTCTTCGACCTTCCCGCCGAGCCCGTACGGCCCGCCGAGCCCGTACGGCCCGATGCGCCGGAGCCGGAGGACGCCTCGCGGGAGGAGACGCCCGGCGACGGCTCGACGCCTCCCGAGCCGCCGATGGAGGGCCAGCAGGACATCCTTGAGGCCGCGGAGGCCGCCGAGGCCGATGAGAACGCCTCGATCCTCGACGGCCTCGACCCCGACCAGCGTGTCGCCGCCGCGCATCCGGGCGGCCCGCTGCTGATCATCGCGGGCCCCGGCACCGGCAAGACCCGCACCCTGACCCACCGGATCGCCCACCTCGTCGCCGAGCGCGGCGTGGAGCCGGAGCGGTGCCTGGCGATCACGTTCACCCGCCGTGCCGCCGAGGAGATGCGCGAACGCCTGGAGGGCCTGCTGCCGGGCCGCGCCGCCCGCCTCACCGTCACCACCTTCCACGGCCTGGGCGCCCTGATCCTGCGGGAGCAGCACGAGCGCGCCGGCCTGCCGGCGGACTTCCGCATCGCCGACGAGACCGAGCGGCTGGAGATCACCCGGGAGATGACCGGGTCCGACAAGGAGGCACGGCGGCTCCTCGCCGGCTTCGACGGCGCGGGCGGCCCGGCCGACCCCGAGGCGCGCGGCTCGTTCGAGAAGCGCCTGCGCGAACGCGGCCTGGCCGACTTCGCCGACCTGCTGCGCCTGCCGGTGACGCTGCTCGGCGACGACCCGGACCTGACGGCGCGCTACCGCGAGCGCTGGCCGTGGATCAGCGTGGACGAGTACCAGGACGTCGACGAGACGCAGTACTCCATGCTGCGCCTGCTGTCCGGCGCGGAGGGCAACCTCACCGCGATCGGCGACCCCGACCAGGCGATCTACGCCTTCCGCGGCGCGGACGTCGGTTTCTTCCTCCGGTTCGAGGACGACTTCGCAGCGGCGACGAAGGTGCTGCTGACCCGCAACTACCGCTCCGCCCCGGCGATCGTGCACGGGGCGGTGGGCGCGATCCGGGCCACCAGTCTCGTCCCGGACCGCGTCCTGGACCCGCAGCGGTCCGGCGAGCGGCTGATCGTCGTGCAGGAGAGCGCCGACGCGCAGGCCGAGGCCGCGTTCGTCACCTCGACCATCGACAGGCTGCTGGGCGGCACGTCGTTCCACTCACTGGACTCGGGGCGGGCCGGCGGGCACCACGACGAGCACCTCGACTTCTCCGACATCGCCGTGCTCTACCGCTCCTCCGCCCAGGCCGAGCCGGTCATGGAGGCACTGACCCGCGCGGGCATGCCGTACCAGAAGCGCTCACACGACCGTCTCGTGAGGCGGCCGGGCGTACGGGAGATCGCGCACGAGGTGCGGCACCACGGCGGCGAGCTGACCGGACGGATCCGCGCGGCGGTGGAGACGCTCACCGAGCTCCACGACGAGACGGTGCTGCGCACGGCGGCCGAACTGCTCACACCGCTCGCCGTCCGCTGCGGCGACGACCTGGAGACGTTCCTCGGCGAGTTGGCGCTGGGCGCCGAGGTGGACGCGTTCGACCCGCGAGCCGACCGGATCGCGCTGCTGACGCTGCACGCCTCGAAGGGCCTGGAGTTCCCGGTGGTGTTCATCGTCGGCTGCGAGGACGGTCTGCTGCCGATGCGCCTGCCGGACACCGACGAGGACGAGGAACGCCGCCTGTTCTTCGTCGGCATGACGCGGGCGCAGTCGTCGCTGTTCCTGTCCGGCTCCCGGCGCCGCGACCCGTCACCGTTCCTGCGCGGAATCCCCGGAAAGTACGTCACCCGGCCCGAGCAGGCCGCCCGCCGCCGGGCGCGCGATCAACAACTCCGCCTCATCTGACGGGAGGCTCCTCGGGCGCCTGCTCCTCGGCGACGGGCTCCTCATCCACGGGCGGCTCGGCCGCGCGGGCCCGTACGTCGACGACGAGCGTGCCGGCCGCGCGGTCGTGCAGGGCCTGCCGGTGGTTCCCCT
Organism: Actinoallomurus sp. CA-142502; assembly: GCF_050936355.1. Lineage (NCBI taxonomy): Bacteria > Bacillati > Actinomycetota > Actinomycetes > Streptosporangiales > Thermomonosporaceae > Actinoallomurus > Actinoallomurus sp. CA-142502. The sequence continues at coordinate 1,403,745 of NZ_JBNJMY010000001.1, read as the reverse complement.
CGAACAGCAGGCCGATCTCGGCGAGCCAGAAGATGCCCGCGAGCACGTTGAGCACCGGCACCGGCCGGGCCGCGGGCGGCAGGGCGTAGATCGCCGAGCGGACCAGCGCCTGGCTCACGCGCAGCCGCCCGCCGTCGGCCGAGATCACCCGGATGCCGGTCAGCCGCTTGCCGACCGTACGGCCCCAGATCGCGAGCTGCACGACCTCGTACACCAGGAAGACCGCGGCGAACGCGATCGGCGCGACGACGGTCTGCGCGGTCTCACGCGGGAAGATCCCGGTGGCGGCGGTGGCCAGCGGGACACCGACGATGAGCGTGTCCACCAGGCGCGCGACCAGCCGCTGTGACGGTTCCGCGAGCACGGCCTCGTACGTCATTCGGTCTCATACTCCCGGTCGTCGCTCACGGTCGATCACCATCGTGCCGGTCAGCGGGTCGACGCCGGGTGCGTACTCCCGATCGTCGACCACCACCGTGCCGGCCAGCCGGTCGTGGAGGGCCTGGTGCAGTGGTTCGTCCCAGATCGCCCACAGATAGGCCATGAGCGTGCCCACGCCGCAGCCGAACAGGTAGAGCACGTTGTTGGCGGCCGCGCGGCCGACGGCCTGCGCGGGCCGCACCGGTTCGCCGCTCTCGGCCAGCACCCGCAGGCTCATGATCCGCTTGCCGAGCGTCTGGCCCCACAGGGCCAGCTGCACCGCCTCGTACGCGAACGGCAGGATCCCCACGACGAGGACCCACCCGAACAGGGCCGGGCCCGACCAGACGGAGGAGTCCTTTCCGCGGCTGCCCGGCTCGTCCAGACCCACCGCGGCCACCATGAACGGCAGGATCAGGGCGAAGCCCACGATGCCGAGTAATCCTGCGTCGATGACCCGGGCGCCGGCGCGGCGGATCACCGGCGCCAGCGTCAGTTCCTCGACCGGCTCGTAGTGACTCATCGCTCGCCTTCCAGGTGGAGCAACATCCGGGTGTTGCCCAAAGTGTTCGGCTTCACCCGGTCGAGGTCGAGGAACTCCGCCACGCCGTCGTCGTAGGAGCGCAGGAGCTCTTCGTACACCTCGGGCGCCAACGGGCTGCCCTGCAGCCGGCGGAACCCGTGCCGGGAGAAGAACGTCACCTCGAAGGTAAGGCAGAACACGCGCTGGACGCCGAGTTCGCGCGCGGTCTCCAGGAGGCGCGTGACAATACGGTGCCCCACTCCGTGGCCGCGGCAGACGGGATCCACCGCGACCGTACGGACCTCGGCGAGGTCCTCCCACATCACGTGCAACGCGCCGCAACCCACGACGGTGCCGGTCCGCGAATCTTCCGCGACCCAGAACTCCTGAACGTCCTCATAGAGCGTCACGGTCGGCTTGGCCAGTAGCCGGCCCGGGCCGGCGTACAGGTCCACCAGCCGCCGGATCGCCCGGACGTCCGTCGCGCGGGCCCGGCGGATAGCTGTCTCCACAAACAGGTGACCCTAGCCGCCGGCCGCCCGCCCGGTGACCCGCGGGCGGCCGCATACCCCCCTCGGCCGGACCGCTCGCGCGGGACGTTCAGGTGCTGGAAGTCAGATGAGTTGCCGTCGTGCCGCCCACACAACGGCTTCGATGGGGGTGTTCACATTGAGCCGGTCACATATCGTTCGCAGTCGCCTCCGTAGCGTCCGCGCGCTGAGTTCGAGTTTCCGCGCTGCCACATCTGCGGTGACACCTGTGGCGATCTGCGCGAGCAACCGGAGTTCGTCCTCGCTCAGACGCGGATCGTCGGTGCCACGGCGTGTCAGTGTGGCCTGTTCCACTCCGTCCTCCCTCGTCCCTGGTGATGACTACGGGGATGCGGCGGGGCGCCGCATGGGCACGGGTAGGCCTGACGCGCTTGACCGGAGGTGGCCGTCGGAGCCGATTCGGCTGCGCGGCGCGGGAACTCCAGTAACGATTCATACGTTGAGACTGCGAGGAGGGACGTAACCCCGGGTGCGCGGAGAAACGTCCCGGTGGTGCGACCGGGACCGGGATCCACGAGTTCGGGAGGGGTCATCGGTGCGCTTCTCGCCCCCATCCCTTCGACAACGATCCCGGCAAAGATCGTGAATCGTTTCAAGCTAGGCTTCGAACCGGAACGCTAGGCGGCCGGATCCGGACCGTCAAGCGTTCAAATATTACGTTGCGTAGCCGAATGAAAGCGGCTCGCTACATAACACCTCGGAAACAGTTCTTCGCAGCCATTAACCTGCGAAAACCTCGTAACTGGAGAGGAAGACAGCGTGCCGCCCGTCAGCATCCGGGATGTGGCGATGCGTGCAGGTGTCTCCGTAGGGACAGTTTCGAATGTCCTAAACCGGCCAAACCTGGTGGCCGAAGCCACCCGCGAACGCGTGCGCGCGGCCATCGGCGAGCTCGGTTTCGTACGCAATGAGAGCGCCCGGCAGCTCCGTCAGGGGCGCAGCCGCACACTCGGCGTCGTCGTGGAGAGCCTCGGCAACCCCTACTTCACCGATCTCGCCCGGGGTGCCGAGGCGGCCATGAACACCGACGGCTTCGACGCTCTCTGGTGCACGAGCGACGGCTCGGCGGCCAAGGAGCGCCGCTGTCTGGACTTCCTCGAAGAACAGCGCGTCAGCGGCGTGATCATCACGCCGGTCGGCCTCGACGCCGGGCGCATCGCCGAGCTGCGCGACCGCGGCCTGTCCGTCGTGGTGCTCGACCGCCGCGCGTACGACGGGGTCTGCTCGATCCGCGTCGACCACGTCGCCGGCGGGGAGATCGCCGTCGATCACCTGACCTCCCGGCACCGCCGCCTCGCGATCGTCACCGGGCCGCTGGTCGCCGAGCCGATCACCGACCGGTACGAGGGCGCGGTGGCCGCCGCCCGCCGCGCGGGCGTGGCCGAGGAGCACCTGACCACACTCGTCCAGCGCGACCTGACGCCGACGTCGGGCATGGAGGCGGCCCGGCGGCTGCTGGAGCTCGACCCGCTGCCGACCGGGGTGTTCTGCGCCAACGACCTGCTGGCGATCGGCCTGGTCAACGCGCTGCTGCGGACGGGCGTCAAGGTGCCCGAGGAGATCAGCGTGGTCGGCTACGACGACATCGAGCTGGCCGGCACCTCCGTGGTGCCACTGACGACCGTACGGCAGCCGCGGCACGAGCTCGGCTGGACCGCCGCCGAGCTGGCCGTCGCCGAGGCCGGCACCGCCGAGGGGCACGAGCACCGCGGCCTGGTGCTGTCACCGTCGCTGGTCGTCCGCGAGTCCGCGTGAAGAGAGACTGCCCGGAACTCTTCCTCCTGGTTCCGGACAGTCTCCGCTGATCGGCCGATCAGGCGCTGACGGCCTCGACCTTGGCGGCCTCGGGGTGGCCGATGGCCAGGCCGCTCTCGGCGTCGAAGAAGTGCAGGCGGCTCGTGTCGACGGCCAGGTCCAGCGTCTGGCCCGGGCGCACGTGCGAGCGGGCGTTGACGCGGGCGGTCCACAGGGCCTTGTTGTCGGTCAGCGGGATCGCGCTGTCCTCGTCCTCTTCGTCCTTGGCGAGGTCGGCGGTGTCCTTGTGCTCCACCGGCGGCGCGTCGATGGCGAAGATGACGTTGATCTCGCTGCCGAGCTCCTCGGTGACGTCGGCCGTGACCTGGATGGTCGGCCAGTCCTGACCGCCGTGGGCGGCGTCCTCGAAGTCGGACGGCCGGATGCCGAGGATGATCGACTGACCGGCGTACTCGTCCAGACCGGGCTTGCTCGTGAACGTCTCGGCCGGCACCTGCAGCTCGTACCCGGCGAAGGAGACCCGGGCCCCGCCGCCCTCACGGACCAGCTCGGCGTTCACGAAGTTCATCGCCGGGGAGCCGATGAAGCCGGCGACGAAGAGGTTCACCGGGCTGTCGAACAGGTTCTGCGGCGTGTCGACCTGCTGCAGGACGCCCTCGCGGAGGACGCAGACGCGGTCGCCGAGGGTCATGGCCTCGATCTGGTCGTGCGTGACGTAGACCGTCGTGACGCCCAGGCGCTCGTGGAGCTGGTTGAGCGAGGCGCGCATCGAGACGCGGAGCTTGGCGTCGAGGTTGGACAGCGGCTCGTCCATCAGGAACGCCTGCGGCTCGCGGACGATCGCCCGGCCCATCGCGACGCGCTGCCGCTGACCGCCGGAGAGGTTGGCGGGCTTGCGCTTGAGGAACTGCTCCAGGCCCAGCATCTTGGCGGCCTCGCCGACGCGCTTCTTGATCTCCGCCTTGGAGGTGCCGCGGAGCTGGAGGCCGAAGGCGAGGTTCTGCTCGACCGTCATGTGCGGGTAGAGCGCGTAGTTCTGGAACACCATGGCGATGTCGCGGTCCTTCGGCGCGAGGTCGTTCACGACCCGGTCGCCGATGGAGATCTCGCCACCGGTGATGTCCTCCAGGCCCGCGATCATGCGCAGGGCGGTGGACTTTCCGCAGCCGGACGGGCCGACCAGCACCATGAACTCCCCATCCGCGATCTCCAGGCTGAGGTTGTTCACCGCCTTGATGTCGCTGGTGTAGGCCTTGTCGACCTGGTCAAGAACGATCTTGGCCATGGGGGTTCCTCCGAGGGTGTCGCCGCAAAGTGTCCATAACCATAGCCACTGTTCGCATATCTGAACAGATCTGAAGCAGGATGGAGCGCACTAGGCTGTGACCCGGCTCCGGCGTGATGGCCGGATCTCGGGTGGCACCCGGCGTACGCCGGGTGCTCTAGAGGGGCTGGGCATGGACTCATCCGACACCACCGGGCCGGGCGTCAAGTCCGCGACGCGCACCGTCGCGCTGCTCGATTTCTTCGCCCGCCAGGGCGGGATGTACAGCCTGTCGGCCATCCAGCAGGAGCTGGGCTACCCCAAGAGCAGCCTGTACGCCCTCCTGCGCACGCTCGTGCAGCTCGGCTGGGTGGAGACCGACCCGACCGGCACGCTCTACCGCATCGGCATGCGGGCCCTGCTCGTCGGCGCGTCCTACATCGACGGCGATCCCGTGGTCGGCATGGCGCACGAGACCCTCGAGTGGCTCGCCGAGGTGACCGGCGAGACCGTGCACTTCGGCCGGCTCGACGACGTCGAGGTCGTCGACCTGTCCTCCCGGCCCTCCCGCCACGACCTGCGGCCCGTCGTACGCGTCGGCCGCCGCGTGCCCGTGCACAGCACCGCCCTCGGCAAGGCCCTGCTCGCCGACCGCCCCACGCCGCGCCTCCCCGACGAGTTCGAACGCCAGACCGAGAACACCATCACCGACCGGCGGGCGCTGGCCGAGGAGCTGCGCCGCGTACGCGAACGCGGCTACGCCGCCGACCGCGAGGAGAACAGCACCGGCATCTGCTGCTTCGCCGTCGTCCTGCGCCTGCAGCGCCCCGCCCGGGACGCCATCAGCGTCTCCGTCCCGGCGACCCGCCTGACCAAGGCGGCCGAACGCGAGATCCCCGCGCTGCTCATGCGGGCCCGCGAGCGCATCGAGTACTCCGCGCACCATCTGCTTCACTGAGTGCGGGAGGTCCCATGACCGACGTCAGTGCCGTTCTCGGTTTCGACCCGTTCGCCCCGGAGTTCAGCGCCGATCCGTACGCCCACTACCGCTCGCTGCGGGCGGCGGGGCCCCTGGTACACACGGCCGGCGGCCTGTGGCTCTCGACCTCCTTCGCGGTGTGCACGCAGGTGCTGCGCGACCCGAGGTTCGGCCACGGCGACACGGGACCCGCCGGCCGGCCGCCCCGGCGCCGGTCGTTCCTCACCCTGGACCCGCCCGAGCACACACGACTCCGCCGCCTGGTCAGCCGCGCCTTCACCGCACGCCTCGTCGAACGCCTGCGCCCTCGCGTGTCGGCCATCGTGGACGAGCTGCTGGCCGGCCTCGACGGCGAGGTCGACCTGATCGCAGGCCTGGCCCACCCGCTGCCGGTCATCGTGATCAGCGAGATGCTCGGCGTGCCGCCGGAGGACGAGGAACGCTTCAAGGACTGGTCGGACGCGCTCGCCCGCGGCCTCGACCCGGACTTCGTGGTGCCGCCGGACGAGCTCACCCACCGCGACCAGGCGCGCGAGGAGTTCGCCGAGTACTTCCGCGAACTGGCCGCCCGGCGCCGCGCCGCTCCGGGAGACGACCTGCTGAGCGGGCTGGTCGCCATCGAGGAACTCACCGAGGACGACCTGATCGCCACCTGCGTGCTGCTGCTCGTCGCCGGCCACGAGACGACGGTCAACCTCATCGCCAACGGCACGCTGGCGCTCCTACGGTCCCCGGACCAGCTCGCCTGGTTCCGCGACCATCCGGACGAGGCCGCCGCGGCGGTGGAGGAACTGCTGAGGTACGACCCGCCGGTCCAGCTCAGCGCCCGCGTCGCCCTGGAGGACGCCGAGATCGCCGGCCAGCGGATCGGCCGAGGCGAGCCGATCATGCTGCTGCTGGGCGCGGCCAACCGCGACCCGGAGGTCTTCACCGACCCGGACCACCTCAACCTGACACGGTGGCTGACGGAGGCACCGCGCCACCTGGCGTTCGGGCAGGGCATTCACTTCTGCCTGGGCGCGCCCCTCGCCCGCATCGAGGGCCAGACCGCCCTGACCGCCCTGATGCGACGCGAGGTCACCCTCATGCCCGGCCCGCTGCGCTACAAGGACAACCTCATCCTGCGCGGCCTCGCCGAACTGCCGGTACGGATCTCCTAGTGCGATGTCCACCGACGTTCCCCGGTTTACGGGACGACGCTGGTGGGTCCTCGCCGCGAAGCGAGCGACTCCTCGCCGCCCGCAGGGGCGACGAGGCGGGCCACCGCCGGCCGAGGGATCTGTCCTGTGCCGCCGTGACGAAGGCGACCGGCAGAGCACGCCGTGATCGCAGGGACACCTGGCCTGTACGGAGGGCCCAACCCCCGGACGACGCGACGCCCACCGCCACCCCCTGCCACCGGACAGCCCCGCCGGCGCTCGACGGCAACCCCAATGCCGCCCTCCGGACCACCGGACACCACACGCCTGCACCGACAACGAGCGCTACGGGGAGCCCGATCCCCGGACGACGCCACGCCCACCGCCGTCACCCACACCGGACAGCGCGCCGCCGGTGCTGGACGACAACCCCCACCGCCGCCCTCCGGATCGCCAGAGGCGCTCACCGTGCCCCCAGCATTCGCACTGCACAGGACCACTCGCCAAACAGCGGCACGGCTACCGCCGTCCCGCGCCGCCGAGCGGCCTCCCGCCATGCTCGACGGCCATCCCTGCCGCAGGCTCTGGACCGTTGGAGGTGCCTCATCGAGGATCCCGGCGCCTGCGCATCGCACTCCAGCATGGGGACCGCTTTCCTGACCTACCACATCGAAAATCGTCTAGGAATTGCCCGGAATGTCTCTAGGGAAAAGGCAAAGAACTCGCTAGCACGTTCGAGTTGAGAGTCGAATATGCGGAAGGGGAGGCAGATGAGCGTTGCCACGCAGGCTCCACCCCTCTCGCCGATATCGCCGCAAGGACCGCTTGAATTCGATGCCGGCGAGCTGTCCGATCAGGAGCTGGTCGAGACGATGGTCGAGGCGCGTCGGCTGGCCGCACAGATACAGGCGGTGGAGCTGGCGGCGCCGGCCCGACGCCGGTTCGCCGAGGCGGCGGGCCAGGACGCCGTCATGGAGGTGCTCTCCCCGGTCGACTCCCTGTACGACGAGGTCGCGGGGGCGCTGACGCTCACTCCCACCACGGCCGATGGTCTGATCCGGTTCGCCACCGAGCTGACCCGGCGGCTGCCCGCCACTTACGCGGCGCTGGCCACCGGCGTCATCGACTACGCCAAGACGCGGACGATATGGCATGCCACCGACCAGGTCGACGAAAAGTTAACGTCCACCGTAGAAGCCAAAGTCCCACCCAAAGCCCCGGAACAAACAACCGGGCAAATTCGCGCGAAAATCCGGCGACTGATCAAAGAGGTGATCTCACCAAGATCATGTTGATAACCCGTTCCGGGAGAACGGTCGAGTAGGCGACCCGATCGAGTGCGCGGCCTGGCGACAGGGCCGGTGAACGTAGGCGGGGAGCCCCTCGTAGGACTGGATTTGCTGAAGATCAAGTCCTACGAGCGGCTCCCCTTGATCGCCCATCGTGCCATGCTCGACGTGCCCCGCGAACTCGCCCACTTGAAACTCACTGGGCCTTTGCCAACCTGATCACGCGCTGGCGATCATGAGGGTCTGGACTGCGGCGATGAGCTTGTCGGCGTTGTCGGGGCTGGAGCGGATCTTGCGCAGGATCTTCCAGTTCTTCAGCGCGACGTTGACCCGCTCGCCGGGTCCGCGGCGGCGGGCGTGGGCTTCGTTCACGTCTTTCTGGTTCCGGGACAGGGGCCGATAGCGGCCGGTGTCGGGGTCCTTGCGTCGGCGCCGCTGCGGGACGGCCACGGTCGGTCCGGCGCCCAGGTAGGCGGTGTCGGCGGCCGCGGGGATCTTGTGAGCGGTGAACGCGTTGATGATGCCGTGCTCGCGGACGGCGCCCATGTCGTGGCGTGCGCCGGGCAGCGGCGGTGAGATCCACACCAGCCGCCCGATCGGGTCGGCGATGACCTGCACGTTCAGCCCGTGGGCCTTGTGCTTGCCAGAGTAGAACGCCCGGTCGTAGCCGGAGGCCATGCCGACCCGGTCGATGCGCAGCAGGGTCCCGTCGAGGATCACGAACGCCTTGCGGCGAGCGACCTCGATCGCCTGTTCCAGGGTGGGCGCCTTCGCCGCGAGCAGGTCGAGCGCCTCGCGGATGTAGCGGTAGGCCGTGGAGGTGCCGACCCCGAACCCGCAGGCCAGTTCGGCGTAGGTGTCGTTCTTGCGCAGGTGGGCTACGACCAGCAGGGCCTGACGTCCGGCGGGCAGCTTGCGCCACCGGGTCCCACGTTCGGTGCGGCGGCCGCGCAGTAGGTCTGCGAGCAGGTTGAGCGCGCGGCTGGACATGGTCATCCCCGGACGGGTAGGACAGCATCTTGAAGCTCCTGATGGGACGTGTTGATCTAGTCAATCGCCCGTCCACGAGGAGCTTCACCCATTCGAGGGCACGACACGCCGCACGGCCCTGACCAGCAGGTCACCCAGGTCGGCAAGGCTTAGTGCGAACGGTCCGTTCGCGCCTGTCGGTTCAGGCGCCGGAGTGGTCCGGCAGGAGTTGAGCCGCGAGTGATCGTGCCGTGGCAGTGAGTGTGGCCGTGTCCAGCCCGGTCCGGCTCATGAACACGAGCCCTTGTTGCGCGGCCAGGAGGGCCCGCGCTAGTGCGATCGGATCCGCTCCGGCCGGCAGGTCGCCCTCGCGTTGGGCGCGGGCGACGCAGTCACCGATCAGCGCGGTGGACGTCTCGTAGGTGCGGTGTGCGTGGTCGAGGACTTCCGGATCGACGTTACCGAGTTCGCAGGTGCTGTTGGCCATCAGGCAGCCACGCCGCGTGCCGGCGCCGGTCGGGTCGTCGATCGGCGCCTCGAGGAGCATGCGTAGTGCGTCCAGGGCCCGTGGAGCCTCGGCGAGGGCTTCCCGAAGATAGCCATGGCTGTCGTCGGTGTAGCTGTGCAGCGCCCGGAGGAAGAGCTGACGCTTGTCGCCGAACGCCGCATACAGGCTGCCTTTGCCCAGGCCGCTGACCCGCATCAGGTCTTCCAGCGAGGTCGCGGCGTAACCGGCGTCCCAGAACTGATCACGGATGGCGTTCAGCACCTGCTTCTCGTCGAACGATCGCGGACGTGCCATGCGAACAGAATACGGATTCTTGACCGCGCGGTCCACCATGCTTATGGTGGACCGCGCGGTCAAGAACTCCGTGGCACGTTGCACCTGGGGAAGTGGGAAGCACATGGGAAAGCTGGACAACAAGGTGGCGATCGTGACCGGCGGGTCGCGGGGGATCGGGGCGGCGTCGGCGCTGGCGCTGGCTGACGAGGGAGCCGACGTCGCGATCAGCTACTCGTCCTCGGCGGATCAGGCCAAGGCCGTGGTCGCCGACCTGGAGGCAAAGGGGGTGCGCGCGGCGGCCTTCCAGGCAGACCAGTCGGACGCGGCGCAGGCGGCGGGCCTGATCCACAGCGTGGTCCAGCAGTTGGGAAAGCTGGACATTCTGGTCAACAACGCGGGCGTCACCGTCGCTGGCCCGATCGACAGCGAGCTCGCCGACGAGTCTGCCTTCGACCGCCAGCTCGCCATCAACTACACGAGTGTGGTGGCCGCGATCCGGGCGGCGTTCCCGCTGCTGCCCGATGGCGGGCGGATCATCAGTATCAGCTCGGGTGTGGGAACACGGGTGGGCTTCCCCGGGATGACCGACTACGCCGGCGCCAAGTCGGCCCTCGAGGGCTACAGCCGGGGCGCAGCCCGCGATCTGGCCCACCGGGGCATCACGGTCAACGTCATCCAGTCCGGGTTCGTCGACACCGAGATGAACCCCGCCGACGGCCCGGCCGCACCTATGTTCCTTCCGACAACGGCGATGGGGCGGTACGGCAGGCCGGAGGAGATCGCCGCAGGCGTCGTCTTCCTCGCCAGCCCGCAGGCCTCCTACGTCACCGGCGCAGTACTGAGGATCGACGGCGGATACGGCGCATAGCCCGACCGCGCAGCCGGCGGCGGGCAGCCACGGATAGCGGGCGGCCACGGACGGCGGTGGCGCAGGAGTACGGTCCCCCTCCATAACAGATTCCCGGGCCACTTCTGTCACGCAGCCGTCCGTGGCCGGCGCCGCCCTGCATCTGGAACTGAGGGGAACCGGATCGCGCGCCGGGCTCATGGACGCGTTGCGGGAGGCCGTGCGCACCGGGCGGCTCGTGTCGGGCATCCGGCCGCCCTCGGCCCGATCCCTTGCCGCTGATCTAGGCATAGCCCGTAACACCGTGGCCGACACCTACGCAGAACCGGTCGCCGAGGGCGACTCACCGCACAGCAGGGGGCCGGGAGCCGGGTGGCCAGGCGGGCCGAGCCGCGCAGAGCTGCGCCCGCTCCTCCTCGCACAATAGACGTGAACGAAGCCCCACGCCCGCCGGCGCGGACCCGGCGAGCGGGTCAACGTCGAGCTGAAGAACTGGAAGATCCTGCGCAAGATCCGCTCCAGCCCCGACAACGCCGACAAGCTCATCGCCGCAGTCCAGACCCTCATGATCGCCAGCGCATGATCAGGTTGGCAAAGGCTCACTGAGATCACCTCAAACACCTGGATCCCCGAAGCGGCGAACCGACGCCGCGAAGAAGCGGAGAAACGCCGCGGCCTGGAATTAGTCGAGACGCAGGACGGCACCTCGCATCTGACCGGCGTCGACCTGCCCGCCGAAGCCGCCAGCGCCGCTTATGGCCGCGTCAGCGCGATCGCGACCGGCCTCAAACGCGACGGCGACGACCGCGCGATCGATCAGCTACGCGCGGACGTGTTCCTGGGACTGCTGCGAGGCACGTTCGTCACCGGCGAGCCACCCGCCGACACCACCGACCGCCCCACCCCCGGACCCGCAACGGGCAACCCCGGCTGGACCGCATTGGACGGCGCGATCGCCGACATCATCGCCGATGTCACCCGTACGGAACTGACCGCCCTGACCCGCGCACTCGACGCACAATCCCACCGCAAGGCCCACCACACCGCGGCGAACCCCGCAGACCCCGCCGCCGAGGCCGGAGCCCGCGTCAACCGCTCACCGATCAGCCGGTCCTTGACCGCCACCGACGCCCGCGACCCGGGAACACTCATCGCGAACGCCGAAGCCTCCGACGCGAGGCCCCTGACCTTCGCCAACGACGAGCTCACCGAACGGCACCACCACATCGGCGCGCTCATCACCGGCGCCCGCGTCAACCGCTTCCTGACCACCACCACACCCGCTGAAGCCGACCGCGACCCGCGAATACTCATCGTGCAGGCCGAAGCCCTGACCAGCGAACTCCTGACCACCGCCGATGACGCACTCCCCTCCCGGCACACCGCGACATCGGGACGCTGATCGCCCACGCCGGTACACGCATCAAGGCGATCAAAGGCTGGCACATCGAACAACTCTGGCCAGGCGTCATCCTGTGGACCACCCCGACCGGCCGCCGGCGCATCACGGCACCCGCCGACCGCGAATGACCACCAACGCACCTACCCCAGTCACATACGCCCCCTCGGCAACGCCCACCGGGGTGACCTGGCGTGCCTGGGCGCGACCACCTGTTCCGGCGCGGCGTTCGCCTACACGCGGAGGTACTTCTCCAGCCAGGGCGACGCGGCGTCGGCACTGAAGCAGGTCCTCTGCGCGACCGTGGACGGTCGGAGCTCGGCCGGCGGTTACTTCTGTTCGTCGGACAGGTGCTCGGCGGCCTTCTCGCCCGTGGGACCGAACTTGTTCAGCACCTTGCGGACACCCTTCACCACGGCGTCCCCGACCGGGTTCGGGTGCTCGTCGTCCGGGTCACCGACCGAACCGGCGGCGCCGCTGGAGCTGGAGTCCATCGTTGTCTCCCCTCGAAGTCGCGAACAGCCGCATTGATCGTTCCGTCGGCGTCCCGGTGCCGTCAACGCGCGTTCTGGTGGCCCGGCGAGGGCCGGCACGGGTCTGGGGGCTCGTGGCCGGATCCGGGCGTGCCGGAGGCAACGAATCTCAGATTGCTCTCATCGGGCTCTCATGCGTCGCGCATAGCGTCGCCGCGCCGACGGTCGACCGACCGTCAACCCACGTGTCAGAACGAAGGGTGGCTGACGTATGGCCGAACAACAAGAGCACGACGAGGGCCGCGACCGCATGAACCGCCGTCGCGCGCTGACCGCCATCGGCGGTGCGGGGCTGGGGGCTGCCGGGGTGGTCGCGGCGAGCCGCGCGGCGGCCGGGGCGACCGGCGGCTCGGCGGCCAGGACACCGGAGGGCGCGCGGCCGGCCTGCGTGCTCGCGCCCGAGCTGACGGAAGGGCCGTACTACCTGGACTACGAGCTGTTCCGCCGTGACATCACCGAGCACAAGGACGGCGTGCCGCTCCTCCTGCGCGCCACGATCGTCAACGCCACGACCTGCGCGCCCATCCCGAACGCCGCGTTGGACGTCTGGCACTGTGACGCGCTCGGGGAGTACTCCGGCTACACGGCGCTCGGCATCGGCGGCGCGAACGGCGGCGGACCCGGTGGGCCGGGCGGCGGTACGCCTCCGCCGGACTCCCCGCCGCCGTCCGACCCGTCCGGGCCGCCTCCCGGCGGAGGTCACGTCGAACCGACCGACCAGCTGACCTTCCTGCGCGGCGTCCAGACCAGCGACCGGCACGGCGTGGTGGAGATCCGTACGCTCTTCCCCGGCTGGTACGTCGGCCGGGCCATCCACATCCACGCCAAGGTGCACCTCGGCGGCAAGGCGAAGGGCGGCAAGTACGCCGGCGGCCACGTCGTCCACACCGGCCAGTTCTTCTTCGAGGAGAAGGTCTCCGCGCAGATCGCCGAGCGCCAGCCGTACGCGATCAACACGGTGCACCGGACGACCCTCGACGAGGACGGCATCTACCAGGGCGGCGGCTCCGCGGGCCTGGTCACGCTCCGCCACACCGGCGCCCCGAAACACGGCCTGCTCGCCACGATCGTGGTCGGCGTCGACCCCGACGCCACGCCGTAACCGGACCGCCTCCGCGGACGCGTTTCCCGGACGCCTCCGCGGAGGCCCCCGGCGGCCCGCCCCGGCCGATCGCTGGGCGCGCCGTGGCCGTACGGACAGAGTGGAGACCCCTCGTCCCCAGGAGGTCCCCATGCGCTTATCAGCCCGTACCGCCGTCGCATATTCCACGTACGCGAAACCCCGACGCAGGTCGTCGACTACAGCGGGTGCAGCCCGTTCGCGGTCGTGTAGAGGCTCAGAGCCGGTCGGCCGCGTCGGGGTGCCGGGCGAGGAGTTCGGCGAGGCGGGCCAGCTTGACGTTGTGGTTCTGCGAGCCGCGTACGAGCACCTCGAACGCCTCGTCGGCGGACAGTCCCCGGCGGGCCATCAAGATCCCGGTCGCCTGACCGATGATCGTCCGGGTGTCCAGCGCCTTGCGGAGGTTGCCCACGTCCGCCTCGGACCGGTTCAGGGCGCGTTCGGTGTCGGCGTCGCGATAGAGGGCGGCGAGCGCGAGCGACGCGTACGTCGCGAGGATGAACGCCGTGTCGCGGGCTGAGTCGCCCAGGGCGTCGCGCTCGCGGGAGTAGATGTTCATCGCGGCGGTGAACGGCGGCGGCTCCGGCACGGTGATCAAGGCTGTGGAGAGGATCGAGGCGAACCCGTGCGCGCTCGCCTCGCGGGCGAACACCGGCCAGGCGGACTCGGTGGCGAGGTCACCGCTGTGGGCGTACGCGGGCCCGGCGGGGTCGGCGGCGTCCATGCAGGGGCCCTCGCCCGCCTCGTACTGACGGCGATCGAGTTCGGCGGCCTCCACGTCGGTCTCGGCGGGCGTCCAGAAGCTCCCATCTCGCTCCCGCAGCGTGATGCTCACCACGTCGGCCGCGGGGATGAGGTAGCGGGCGGCGAGGATGATGCGCTCCAGGACACCGTCGACCGTGGTGGCGCTGAGCAGGGCCCGGGTCAGTTCGCCCAGCTCATGCGTCAGCGAGACCGGCGGGCCCTCTTGAGCGGCGTCGGCCGCCGGTTCCGGCAGAGAACAGGTATCGGATCTGTCGTCGTCCACGATGTCCTCTTCCCCTGGCGCCGGAGTCCGGCGTCCTCCCCATCGATCGCCCCTAGTATCACCTGATCGAAGCAGACCATGCCCGGCGAGGGTACGATCTCGGCCCTATTCGGGCTTGACCAGCGGGAACAAGATCGTCTCGCGGATGTTCTTGCCGGTGAACGCCATGATCATTCGGTCGATGCCGATGCCGACGCCACCGGTCGGGGGCATGGCGTACTCCAGCGCGCGCAGGAAGTCCTCGTCGAGCTGCATGGCCTCCGGATCGCCGCCGGCCGCCAGGAGAGACTGCTCGGTGAGCCGGCGCCGCTGCTCGATCGGATCGATCAGCTCCGAGTAGCCCGTGCCCAGCTCGGTGCCGAAGCCGATGAGGTCCCACTTTTCGGTCAGCAGCGGGTTCGAGCGGTGCGTACGGGCGAGCGGCGAGGTCTCCAGCGGGTAGTCGCGGACGAACGTCGGCTGGACCAGCGTGCGCTCGACCAGCTCCTCGAACAGCTCCTGCACGAGCCGCCCCTGCCCCCATGCCGGGTCGTACTCCAGGCCGCGCAGGTCGAACAGCTTGCGCACCTGCTCGATCGGCGTCTCGGTGGTGAGCTCCTCGCCCACCGCGCCGGACACCGCGTCGTACAGGGTGACCTTGGGCCATTCGTCGCCGCCGAGGTCGATCTCCTGCCCGTCGTGCACCACGACCGTCGTGCCGAGCGCGGCCACCACCGCGGCCTGGTAGATCTCGCGGGTCAGCGTGGCGATCGTGTCGTAGTCGCCGTACGCCTCGTAGGCCTCGAGCATGGTGAACTCGGGGTTGTGCGAGGAGTCGGCGCCCTCGTTGCGGAAGTTGCGGCTGATCTCATAGACCTTCTCGATGCCGCCGACGACGAGCCGCTTGAGGTACAGCTCGATCGCGATCCGCAGGTAGAGGTCCATGTCGTACGCGTTGATGTGCGTGACGAACGGCCGCGCGGACGCCCCGCCGTGGATCGGCTGGAGCATCGGGGTCTCGACCTCGAGGAACTCGCGGTCGTTCATGTACTCACGGATCGCCCGCACGGTGTCGCTGCGCAGCCGGGCCATGCGCCGCGCCTCGTCGTTGACGATCAGGTCGACGTAGCGGAGGCGTACGCGCTGCTCGGGGTCGGTCAGGCCGGCGTGCTTCTCCGGCAGCGGGCGCAGGCACTTGGAGGTGAGCACGTAGCGGTCCGCCATGATCGACAGCTCGCCGCGCTTGGAGGTGATGACCTCCCCCTCGACGCCGACCTGGTCGCCGAGGTCGATGTCGCGCTTCCACGCCTCCAGGGCCTCCTCGCCGACGTTGGCGAGGGACAGCATGATCTGGATGTCGCCGCTGCCGTCGCGGATGGTGGCGAAGCAGAGCTTGCCGGTGTTACGAGCCAGCATGACGCGGCCGGTGACCCCGACCTTCTCCCCGGTGGAGGTGCCCGGTTCCAGATCGGGATGGTCCGCGCGGACCTTCGCGATCGTGGTCGTACGCGGGAATCCGAGGGGGTACGGGTCGACCCCGCTCTCCCGCAGGCGCTCCGCCTTGTCCCGGCGGATCCGCATCTGCTCCGGAAGATCTTGCTGCGACTCGTTCACGGTCGAAGGCTACCGACCCGGCCGGGGAGCCCGCGAACCGATTGCCCTGGTTACTGGCCCGCCGTGGACACGCTGACGTTGCGTTCGTAGACCAGACGCAGGCCGATCAGCGTGAGCCACGGCTCGTACGCGTCGATGGTGCGGGCCTCGTCCAGGACGAGGGGCGCGAGACCGCCGGTGGCGACCACCGTGACGTCCTCGGGGTTGTCGGCCAGTTCCTCCGACATCCGGTCGACCACGCCGTCCACCTGACCGGCGAAACCGAAGATGATGCCCGACTGCAGCGCCTCGACCGTGCTCTTGCCGATGACGTTGCGGGGCCGGACGAGCTCCACCTTGTGCAGTTGTGCACCCCGGGCCGACAGCGCGTCCACCGCGATCTCGATGCCCGGGGCGATCGCGCCGCCGACGTACTCGCCCTTGGGCGACACGGCGTCGAACGTGGTGGCCGTGCCGAAGTCGACCACGATCGCCGGGCCGCCGTAGATGTGGTTCGCGGCCAAAGCGTTGATGATGCGGTCGGAACCGACTTCCTTGGGGTTGTCCATCCGCACCGGCACGCCGGTCTTGACGCCCGGCTCGACGATCACCGCGGAGACGTCGCCGTAGTAGCGGCGGCACATCTCCCGCATCTCGTGCAGTACCGACGGCACCGTCGAGCAGAGCGCGATGCCGCTGATGTCGGTCTCGGCCAGCAACGGGCTCTGCTGCACGAGCCCCTGGAGGACCACCGCGATCTCGTCCGCGGTACGCCGCGCGTCGGTGTTGATACGCCAGTGCTCGATGACCTCATCGCCCTCGAACAGGCCGAGCACGGTGTGGGTGTTACCGACGTCGATGGTGAGCAGCATCAGGTCCCCGCTGTGTCAATGGTCGCGCTCGCCTCCTCGCTCGCTCCGCGGACGGCTCGTCCCTCACCGCCCACTTCGCTCGCTCGTCAGCTCGCCGCTCCGTTAAGGTCAAGGCCGATGTCGAGCGCGGGCACCGAATGGGTCAGTGCCCCAACGGCAAGGTAGTCGACACCGGTCGCGGCCACATCTCGGGCCCCGTCCAACGAGAGGCCGCCGCTCGCCTCCAGTTCGGCGCGCCCGCCCACCAGGGTCACGGCCTCGGTCATCGTCGGGATGTCCATGTTGTCCAGCAGGATGGAGGTCGCGCCGGCCGCCAGCGCCTCGCGTACCTGGTCGAGCGTGTCGCACTCGACCTGAACGTGCAGGCCGGGGGCGCGTACGGCCTCGAACGCGGCGGTGACCGAACCGGCCGCCGCGACGTGGTTGTCCTTGATCAGCGCGGCGTCCGCCAGCGACATGCGGTGGTTGACGCCGCCCCCGCAGCGCACCGCGTACTTCTGCAGGGCCCGCAGGCCGGGCAGCGTCTTGCGCGTGTCGCGGACTCGCGCCCGGGTGCCCTCGACGGCGTCCGCCCACTGCCGGGTGACGGTGGCGACGCCGGACAGGTGGGTGAGGAGGTTCAGCGCGGTGCGCTCCGCGCGCAGCAGCCCGAGCAGCGGTCCCTCGACCGAGAGCAGGACGTCGCCCGCGGCGACCCGGTCACCGTCGCCCGCGAGCGCCTTGACGGTGAGACCGAGCGTCTCGAACACCAGCGCGGCCACCGGCAGGCCCGCGACCACGCCGGGGCGGCGCGTCACCACGTCGGCGCCGGCCGTGGCGCCGGCGTCGAAGATCGGTTCGCTCGTGACGTCGCGCACGCCGTCTTCGGCCAGCGCGACGCGTACGACGCTCTCCACGGCCTGCGGGTCCAGCCCGGCCTCGGTCAGCCAGGCGTGCGTGGCGGCTCTCATCGGGTCTCCGCGGGTTCGTAGGTCGTGGTGAGGGTGTCGCCGTCGAGTGCCGACACGAGGTGCCCGCGCCACTCGTCGGAGGCGTCGGGGAAGTCCGACCGCCAGTGGCTGCCGCGCGTCTCCTCGCGGCGCCGCGCCGACGCGACGATCAGTGAGGCGACGGCGTGCAGGTTCGTGACCTCCCAGGCCTCGGTGCGCGGCCGGTCGGTCGTACGGCCGGCCAGCGCCGCCAGTTCGGCCGCGGCACGCTCCAGACCGGGACCGTCACGCAGCACACCGGAGCCGGCCGTCATGATCCGCTGGATCTCGGACCGGATACCGGGGTCGAGAAGGGCGGACGTCCCCGCCGCCCCCGACGACGCCGGAATGTCCCGTTCCAGGTCGCCGGGCAGCACGGACGCGATCCGCTGGGCGAACACCAGCCCTTCGAGCAGCGAGTTGGAGGCGAGGCGGTTGGCGCCGTGGACGCCGGTGCAGGCGACCTCGCCGCAGGCGTACAGCCCGGGAACGCTCGTGCGCCCCCACAGGTCCGTACGGACGCCGCCGCTGGCGTAGTGCGCGGCCGGCAGCACCGGGATCGGCTCGTTGACCGGGTCGATGCCGTGCCGCTCGCAGGCCGCCGTGATCGTGGGGAACCGCTGCGCCCAGATGCGCGGGCCGAGGTTGCGTCCGTCGAGGTACATGCACGGCTCGCCGGTCTCGCGCATCCGCTTCATGATCTCCTTGGCCACCACGTCGCGGGGGGCAAGGTCGGCGAGCGGATGCCGGCCGGTCATGAACCGCTCGCCGGAACCGTCGATCAGGAACGCGCCCTCGCCGCGCACGGCCTCGGAGATGAGCGGCTGACGCCCACGCGCGTCCGGCCCCAGCCACATCACCGTCGGGTGGAACTGCACGAACTCCACGTCGGCGACCCGCGCGCCCGCCCGCAGCGCGAGGGCCACCCCGTCGCCAGTGGAGACCTCCGGGTTCGTGGTCGCCTCGAAGACCTGCCCGAGCCCGCCGGTCGCGAGGATCACCGCGTGGGCCCGTACGGCGCCGACGCCGTCGCGCTGCCCCTCCCCCATGACGTGGAGCGTGACACCGGCCGTCCGCCCGTCCTCGATCAGCAGGTCGAGCGCCAGTGCGTGCTCGATGACCTCGATCCCCGCGTCCTTGGTGGCCGCGAGCAGTGCCCGGCTGATCTCGGCGCCGGTCGCGTCGCCGCCGGCGTGCGCGATGCGGCGCCGCAGGTGGCCGCCTTCACGGGTGAGCGCGATCTGCCCCTCCCCGTCGCGGTCGAATTCGGCGCCGAGCGCGATCAGCCCGCGTACCGCGTCGGGCCCCTCGGTGACCAGCACGCGTACGGCCTCGGGGTCGCAGATGCCGACCCCCGCGGTGAGGGTGTCGGCGAGGTGCTCCTCCGGCGAGTCGCCCGGGTGGAGCGCCGCGGCGATCCCGCCCTGCGCCCAGCGCGTGGACCCGTCGTCGAGGAGTGCCTTGGTGACGAGAAGAACCCTGCCCGCCGTACGGGCCCGCAGGGCGGCCACGAGACCGGCGATGCCGGACCCGATCACGACGATGTCGGCGTCGGTCGTCCAACCGGGCGGCGGGGCGGTGAGTCGCTGAGGGAGCATGAGCCCTCCTGGGGGAGGCGAGTTCTCGTCAATTTGACTATAACTCGCGCCCGGAACGCCTGATCCCTCCGGGCGGGTGTTAACAAGGGGTGAACCCGCCGGTCAGCACGCTGCAGCCGGACCCGTCGAAGGCGTACGCAAGGCCGCTGACCGGCGACGCCAAGCCACGCCACGGCCGACCGCGAACCAGCAGAACCGCCCCCGAAACGGCCGATACCGGCCTCGCCCTGGCTGATGTGCTCGTTCCAGTGCCCTCACCACGCGCCGATCCCGGTGTGTCCGGGCTGCCCGGAGAAGCCCTCACGGACTATCGAGCGTTGCAATGACGGTGATACGGGCACGACTCGCGGTTTCACGTCGAGCCCGGCCCGGTGGAACACCTCCGCGAAGCGTCCGGAATCGGCATAGGCGTCCTTCACCCGCACCGTACAGGTGTTCCCATGACGGTCGATCTCCATGGCCGCGTTGGCGGCGGCCGTGGATGACTTCAGGCGAGCTCGGCGACCGTGTCGCCGCGGACCGTCGCGGTGCCGGGCACCGGCTCCGCCGGGTCGGAGCCCAGGGCGATGATCCGGTTGTCGCGGTCGACGTGGACGACCTTCGGCTCGAAGGCGCGGGACTCCTCATCCGTCATGGCCGCGTAGCTCATGATGATGACCAGGTCGCCCGGGTGCACCAGCCGTGCCGCCGCGCCGTTCAGGCCGATCACGCCGCTGCCGCGCGGCCCGGCGATCACGTACGTCTCCAGGCGGGCGCCGTTGTCGATGTCGACCACCTGCACCTGTTCGCCCGCGAGCAGGTCCGCCGCCTCCATCAGGTCCTCGTCGATCGTGATCGAACCCACATAGTGCAGGTCGGCCTGGGTGACCGTGGCCCGGTGGATCTTCGACTTGAACATGGTGCGGAACATCAGCGCGTCTCCGTGGGCGGCTCGGGCGTCAGGTACAGCGGGGTGTTGTCGATCAGATGAGTGGAGCCCACCGTGCCCGCGATGGCGAGGACGGCCGGGCCGACGTACTCCTCGTCGACCTCGTGGAACGTCGTCGGGTCGACCAGCTTCACGTAGTCCAGCTCCAGCGGCGGCTCGGTGTCGGCCGCCTCGTCGAGTACGGCGCGGGCCGCCTTGAGGACCTTGGCCGGCCCGTCCGGCGCGGCCGCCGCCCCCCGGCGCAGGGCCAGCGACAGCGACAGCGCCGTGACCCGCTCCGGCGGCGACAGGTACCGGTTGCGGCTCGACAGCGCCAGCCCGTCGTTCTCCCGTACGGTCGGGCAGGCGTCGATCCACACCGGGACGTTCAGGTCGGCGACCATGCGGCGGATCATCGCGAGCTGCTGGGCGTCCTTCTCGCCGAAGACGGCGATCTCCGGGCGGACCAGGTTGAACAGCTTGAGCACGACGGTCAGCACGCCGTCGAAGTGGCCCGGCCGGGACGCGCCCTCGACGATCGTCCCCATCTCGCCCGCGCTGACCGTGACGCCGGTGCTCCGGCCCTCGGGGTACATGGTCTCCACCGTGGGCGCGAAGACCAGCCCGACGCCCTCGTCGGCGCAGACGGCCAGGTCGTCCGTGAGCGTACGGGGATAGCGGTCGAGGTCCTCGTTCGGCCCGAACTGCAGCGGATTGACGAAGATGCTCACGGCCACCGTGCCGGCCAGGCCCCGGGCCCGGCGCATCAGGGACCGGTGGCCCTCGTGCAGCGCGCCCATGGTGGGCACGAGCGCGATCGTCCCGAAAGAGGACCGTGCCGCCGCGAGTTCCTCGCGCGTACGGGCGATCACGAGCGTCATGGCTGCTTCCCTTCGGAACCGCGTTCGGCCAGAGCGGCGAGGAGACGTGATGCGTCGTCGGGCTTCAGGAGACCGGCCGCGAGCGCGCGGTCGGCGGTGAGGCGGGCCAGCGCGACGTACGCGCCGCGCGCCTCGGGTGAGACGCGGCCCAGCTCCTCGACGTGGCCCGCGACCGTGCCGGCGTCACCGCGGGCGACCGGTCCGGTCAGGCCGCGGACGCCGAGCCGCAGGGCGTTGTCGAGGGCGGCGCCGAGCAGCGGGCCGAGCATGCGGCTCGGATTCTCCACGCCGGCGCGGCCGAGCAGATCCATCGACTCGACGACCAGCGTGACCAGGTGGTTGGCGCCGCCGGCCAGCGCCGCGTGGTAGAGCGTGCGCCGGTCCTCGGGGATCCACACCGGCTCGCCGCCCATCTCCACCACGAGCGCCTCGGCGACCGGCCGCAGCGGCTCGGGCGCGGTCACGCCGAAGGAGATCCCGGCGAGCCGGTCGACGTCGTCGGGCCGCCCGGTGAACGTCATCACCGGGTGCAGCGCCAGCGGCAGCCCGCCGACGCGGGTCGCGGCCTCCAGCACGCCCGTGCCGTACCGGCCGCTGGTGTGGACGAGCAGCTTGCCGCGTACGGTCACGTCGGTGCCGACCAGGCCCTCGACCAGGTCGGGCAGCGCGTCGTCGGGCACGGTGAACAGGACCAGGTCGGCGGCGGCCACCACCTCGGGCACCGGCAGCAGCGGAACGCCGGGCAGCCGCTCGCGGACGCGTTCGCGCGAGGCGTCGGAGACCCCGGACGCCGCCACCACGGTGTGGCCGGCCAGGTCGAGCGCCCGGCCCAGCGCCGACCCGACGCGGCCGGCGCCGACAACGCCCACGGCGAGGCGCCCCGGGCGCTGGTCAGAAGTGGTCATTCGTGCGTTCCAGTCCTTCACGGGTACCGGACGGTCCGGCCACAGCCTACCCACGCCGGCGTGATGCCCCTTCTGCGCAGGCTCCCCCGAGCGCACCGGCGGCGTACGGAGATTGTCTCCGTACGCCGCCGGGCGGACCAAGCCCCTCAGTCTGCGGCGAGTGAGGCGACGATGGACGCCCGCGCCGCCCGGCGGCTCGGTATGACCGCGGCGAGCAGCCCCGCGACCCCGGCGACGAGGACGAACGCGAGGACCCGCACCACCGGGAAGCCGAGGACGGCCCCGGAGGCCACCGCACTGATCGCCGCCCAGCCGAAGCCGGTGCCCAGGACGACGCCGAGCAGCGCCCCGATCACCGCCATGATCACGGCCTCCAGCGACAGCATCCACCGCAGCCCGCTCCGGGTCAGGCCGAGTGCCCGCAGGAGCGCCGACTCACGCGTGCGCTCGACCACCGAGAGGGTCAGGGTGTTGGCGATGCCGATCAGCGAGATGATGATCGCCAGTCCGAGCAGGGCCCCCACCAGCAGGAACAGCTGGTTGAACGCCTTGGTGAACTGGGCCTTGACGTCCGCCAGGCTGCCCACCTTGACCATCGGGTACGCCTTGGTGGCGTCGTTGATCACCTGGCGGGACGCGTCGGCGGACACGCCGTCCTTGGCCATGACGTAGATCTCGGAGTCGTCCTTGGCGCCGAAGGTGCGGTCGAAGTCCGCCTCGTTGACCGTGATGTTCGGGATCTGGGCCTCGCCGGAGAAGACCGCGGCCACCCGTACGAGAAGCCGGTGGCCGCCATCGGTGACGGTGATCTGCCGGCCCACGCCGACGCCGAAGCGCTTGGCCGTGTCCTCGTGCAGCGCGGCCGTGCCCGGACGCAGGTCGGTGATCGAGCCGGCGACGAGCTTGGGCTTGACCGAGCGGCCGAGGGCGTGACCCGTGACCGTGCCGACGCTCGCGTCGCGCCCGTCGACCTGCGCGTCCGTCGACTCGCGCACCTCGATGACGTCGGCCAGCTGCGGCTTCGTACGCAGGGTCGCGGCGGCCTGCCGGGGAATGAGCTGCCCGCCGGCCGTGGTGAGCTGGTAGTCGACCGGGAACTGCTCGGCGAGCTGGGCGGTCGCGGTCGCCTGCGTCGAGGCCAGCGCGACCGAGAACGTCGTCATCAGCGTGACGCCGACGGTGAGCGCGATGGTGGTGATCGCCGCGCGCTTGGGGTTGCGGCCGGCGTTGTCCCGCGCGAGCCGGCCGGGCACGCCCAGCAGCCGCGCGGGCAGCCAGCCGACCAGGCGGCTGAGGCGGCGGACGATGAACGGGCTGAGCCCGATCACGCCGAGGAAGACGAGCAGCGCGCCGGCGAGCACCATCAGGAACGGCCCCTGGCCCGCCTTGGACAGCAGCGCCAGGGCGATGAGCCCGAGGCCCGCGACGGCCGGCAGCCCGCCGAACACCATGCGCAGGACGCCCGCGCGGCCCTTGACCGGGCCGTCCACCTGGCTGCGCAGCGCGGCTACAGGCGGCACGCGGGTGGCGGCGCGGGCCGGCAGCAGCGCGGAGACGAGCGTGACGACCAGGCCGATGACGAGCCCGACGACGACCGGCGTGACCGAGACGGTCAATGAGCCGGACGAGGTGTTGTCGGCGGAGGCGAACAGCGTGGCACCCCCGGCGCCCAGGCCGATGCCCACGAGCACGCCGAACGCGGAGGCGACCAGGCCGACGATCGCCGCCTCGATGAGGACCCCGCGGAACACCTGGCCCCGCGTCGCGCCGACGCAGCGCAGCAGCGCCATCTCGCGGGTCCGCTGGGCGATCAGGATGTTGAACGTGTTGTAGATGACCAGCGCCGCGACGAACAGCGCGACGATGGCGAACGCCAGGAAGAACACCGTCAGGTTCCCGGTCGAGACGCCGGAGGACTTGGCCATCCGGTCGGCGAGCCGGGCGCTGGTCAGCACGTCGTAGTCGCCGCCGGCGGTCCGCGCCACCGCGTCGCGCAACCGGGCGTCCGTGGTGCCCGGCGCGGCCTTCAGGTCGATCTCGGTGTAGCCGCGCTCGCCGGTCATCGCGGTGGCGGTCGCGGCGGTGAAGCCGACCGCGCCGCGGTAGCCGATCTCCTGGTCGATCCCGAAGTCGGCCAGCCCCGAGACGGTGAACGAGTGCGGGTGCCCCTGCTTGTCGAGCACCGAGACGGTGTCGCCCACCTTGTAGCCGGTGCGCCGGGCGGTGCTGGTGTCCAGTACGGCCGTGTCCGGCCCGGACGGCGCCCGGCCGGCCTTCAGGGTGTAGCGCTGGAGGGCGCCCGTGGACAGGGACACGCCCGCCGTGCCGTTGTCCCCGTAGACCTTGCCGTCCTTGCCGACGAGCGGGGCCGTGCCGCGGACGAGGCCCTGGGCGTCCTGGACACCGGGCACGCTCCGCAGGCGGGACAGCAGCGCGGGCGGCAGGCCGCTGTCGTCCGAGCCCTGCTTGGCCAGGACGGCGACCGAGACCTTGTCGGCGGAGGCGGTGAACTGCTGGTCGAAACCGGTTCGCATCGTGTCGGTGAGCACGAACGTGCCGGAGACGAACCCGACGCCGAGCGTGATGGCCAGCGCGGTGAGCACCAGCCGCAGCAGGTGGGCGCGGAGCCCGGCCAGAGTGGTCTTCAACATCTCAGGCCTCCAGCTGCTTCAGCGCGTCCAGGACGGTCTCCGGCGTCGGCCGGGCGAGCTCGGCCCGGATCAGCCCGTCGCGCAGGAACACCACGCGGTCGGCGAACGAGGCCGCGACCGGGTCGTGGGTGACCATGACGATGGTCTGGCCCATCTCGCGGACCGACGTGCGCAGGAAGCCGAGCACCTCGGTGCCGGAGCGGGAGTCGAGGTTGCCGGTCGGCTCGTCGGCGAAGATCACCTCGGGGCGGTGCAGCAGGGCGCGGGCGCAGGCGACGCGCTGCTGCTGGCCGCCGGACAGCTCGCTCGGCCGGTGCGAGAGCCGGTCGCGCAGGCCGACCGCGGAAATGACGTGGTCCATCCAGGCGCGGTCGGGCTGCCGGCCGGCGAGTTCGAGGGGCAGCAGGATGTTCTGCTCGGCCGTGAGCGACGGCAGCAGGTTGAAGGACTGGAACACGAAGCCGAGGCGTTCACGGCGCAACCGGGTGAGCTGCCGGTCCGACATACCGGTGATCTCCACGTCGCCGAGGCGGACCGAGCCCTGGTCGACCGTGTCCAGCCCGGCCAGGCAGTGCATGAGGGTGGACTTGCCGGAGCCCGACGGCCCCATGATCGCGGTGAAGGCGCCCCGGGCGAACGCCACCCGGATCCCGCGCAGGGCGTGGACGGCGGCGTCTCCGGAGCCGTACACCTTGGTCACATCGGTGGCGACGACGGCCGGCGGGGCATTGACAGCGGTGCTGATCACGGGTGACTCCTAAGTCATGAGCGGAACGTGATCAAAGCTAGGGACGGGAGGGCCCGCTGCCATCGCCCTCGCGGCCATCGTCATGTCGGCCCGCACGTTGATCCGGGATGCGACCTGAGACGTACGAGACCCCCGCGCGATCGTTCGCGCGGGGGTCTCGGCGGATGCGACGGCTACGTCAGGAGTCCCAGTGGTAGCCGTGGTGGTGCGCCCCGTACCCGACCGCGGCGCCGCCGCGGCATCCGGCGCGTGCGCCGCCGATGACCGCGATGGCGTTGCCGCAGACGTTCACCGGGATGGAGATGGGCACGTTGACCTGGTTGCCGCCCAGGATGCTGCCGTCTCCACTGGTGTTGTTGATGCCGGCGTTGGCCGGCGAGGTGAACACGAGGGCGCCGGACACGGCGGCCGCGACCACTCCGGCCGCGGTGAGCTTCTTGAGCACGTGAATCCTCCCGTACATGGAGATTCGCGACCACCTGTGACGTGGCCGATACGTACGGTAGTTATCCAGGGACTCTCAGCCAATGGCAATGGAACGGCCGGGCGCGTGATGTAATCGTTACGCTTCGTGACTAGCTCTGACCGCTTTTGATGAGGCCCGTCTCATATGCGAAGACCACGGCCTGCACCCGGTCCCGCAGGTCCAGCTTGTTGAGAATGCGCCCGACATGCGTCTTCACGGTCGCCTCCGAGACGTAAAGCGTCCCGGCGATCTCGCCGTTGGACATGCCGCGCGCGACGAGCTTGAGGACCTCGGCCTCACGCGCCGTGAGCGACTCCAGGGCCGCGTCGGTGGTGCCGTCCTTGTCGGGGATGTGCTCCACGAACCGGTCGATGAGCCGGCGCGTGGTGCTCGGCGCGACCACGGCGTCACCGGAGCTGACCGCGCGGATCGCCTCGATGAGCTGCTCGGGCCCGGCGTCCTTGAGCAGGAACCCGGCCGCGCCCGCCTTGAGCGCCGAGAAGGCGTACTCGTCCAGGTCGAACGTGGTCAGGATGATCACTTTGGGGCAGTCGGGGCGCGAGCAGATCTGCCGGGTCGCCTCGATGCCGTCCATGCGCGGCATGCGCACGTCCATCAGCACCACGTCCGCCGACGTCGAGCGCAGCACCTCCAGCGCCTGCCGTCCGTCGGACGCCTCGCCGGCCACCTCGATCTCGGGCTGCGCGTCGAGCACCATACGGAACCCGGTACGGACGAGCTCCTGGTCATCGACCAGCAGCACTCGAATCACGAGCCCTCCTTCGTCGGGAGAGCGACCACAGATGCGTGCTCATCGGTTCGCTCGCTCCGCTCGCTCACGGGCACCGACCTCCTGTCTCGCCGACGACTCACGCACCGGCATCCGCGCGACGACCTCGAAGCCGCCGCCCCGCGCCGGTGCGGCGGTCACCTCTCCTCCGTAGACCGCGACCCGCTCACGCATGCTCACCAGGCCGTGGCCGCGCCCGTCCGAGAACGTCACGCCGCGTCCGTCGTCGCGGATGCGTAGTTCGACCGCTCCGTCACCGTAGTGCAGTTCGACCTTCGCGGTGGCCGAAGGACCCGCGTGTTTCATGACGTTGGTGAGGGCCTCCTGCGCGATCCGGAAGATGGCCAGCTCCATGCCGCCGGGCAGCGGGACCTTCGCCCCGCCGATCGTCAGTTCGACCGGCAGCCCGGTGGAACGGATCTGCTCCACCAGGTCCGGGAGCTCGTCGACGCCGGGCTGCGGCGCGAGAGCGGCCTGGCCGTCGCCCTCGCGCAGGACGCCCAGCATCCGGCGCATCTCGGTGAGCGCCGACCGTCCCGTGTCGCCCACCGCCCGCATCGCCCGCTTGGCGCGCGCCGTGTCGGTGTCGATCGCGTACGAGGCGCCGTCCGCCTGGATCACCATCACGCTGATGCTGTGCGCGATGACGTCGTGCATCTCGCGGGCGATCCGCGCGCGCTCGGCCGCGGCGGCCACCTCGGCCTGCGCGTCGCGTTCGCGTTCGAGCCGGCGGGCGCGCTCCTCGAGGCTGAGGGTGTACTTGCGCCGTGTGCTGATGTACAGGCCGCACAGCCAGATCGCCGACAGGCCGACGGAATCGGGGATCAACGCCCGCCACGAATCCTGGGGAATGGGCTGGCCGACCAGCTTCCCGATCGCCAGGACGAAGCCCAGGAAGTTGACCAGCAACGTGGCGAGCGCCCACCGGAAGGCGCACTGCGCCGCGACGGTGTACATCGCGACGAGTAGCGGGAAGTCGCACGTGGAGATGTTGACGCCGACCAGCCACTGGACGAACGCCACCGCGGCGATCACCGCGAACACCGCTCGTGGCCACCGGCGGCGCCAGACCAGCGGCAGGCACATCGCGACGGCGAGCGCGAGGTTGCCGAGGAACGGGATCGATCGGGTGATGCCGTCCGGTGTCGTCGCGATCCACCGGCTCCGCACGAGCACCGCGAGCGCCAGGAACGGCAACATCAACAGGGTGTCGACGAACCGCTGGTGCTGCCTCAGCCAGGCGAACAGTCGGGGGACCATCGCCCAAGCGTATTTAGCCTCCGGTTCGACGCGCGTCAGTCCCAGGTCGGAGCGGCGTACGACCTGGGGAGCACGCGATACGGTCAAGATGTGAGTCAGGTCGGATGGCGGACGGCGATGGAGCGCGCACTGTACGGGGCGGACGGCTTCTACACCCGCGGCGAACGGCCCGCGGCCCACTTCCGCACCTCGGTGCACGCCTCACGGCGCTTCGCGCACGCGATCGCCCGGCTGGTCACCGACGTCGACGACGCGCTGGGCCGGCCCGCACGGTTCGACCTCGTCGACGTGGGCGCCGGCTCCGGCGAGCTGCTCGCCGAGATCCACGCGGCGGCCGCACTGGACGGGCGGCTACGGCCGATCGCCGTGGAGGTCGCCCCGCGCCCCGCCGGGCTGAGCCCGGCGATCGAGTGGCGCGACCGGCTGCCGGACACCGTCACCGGCATCGTCATCGCCAACGAGTGGCTCGACAACGTACCGCTCGACGTCGTCGAACTCACCGGCGACGGGCCACGGCTCGTCGTGGTCGACCCCGGCACGGGCGCCGAGGTTCCGGGCCCGGCGCCCTCTCCCGAGGACGCCGCCTGGCTGGAGCGCTGGTGGCCGCTGCGCGAGCCCGGCGACCGCGCGGAGATCGGCCGGCACCGCTGCGCCGCGTGGGCGGCGGTGATCGAACGCCTGCGGGCCGGGGTGGCCCTGGCCATCGACTACGCCCACGAGCGCGGCCGGCGCCCGACGTACGGCACGCTCACGGGCTACCGCGACGGCCGATGCGTCTCCCCCGTGCCCGACGGGTCATGCGACATCACCGCGCACGTCGCGCTCGACGCGTGCGCCGACGCGGGCGAGCACGCCGGCGCCACGGCGACGCTGCTCACCACCCAGCGCACCGCGCTGCGCGCCCTGGGCCTGCACGGCGTCCGGCCGCCGCTGGACCTGGCCCACACCGACCCGCGCGGCTACCTCCATGCCCTGCGCGCGGCGGGCGAGGACGCCGAACTGATCGACCGCGAGGGCCTGGGCGGGTTCGGCTGGCTGGTCCAGGCGGTCGGCGTCGAGGTGCCCCGCGCGCTGGCCGCTACACGACGACGGGAAGCGACTCCAGGCCGCGCAGGATGAAGCCCGGCTTCCACGTGGGTTCGGCTGTCGGACGCAGGTCCGGGGCCGCGCGTAGGAGGGCGGCCATCGACTCGGCCAGCTCGATGCGGGCCAGTGGTGCGCCCAGGCAGAAGTGGATGCCCGCGCCGAAGCCGATGTGCGGGTTCGGGGCGCGCGACAGGTCCAGCGAGTCGGGGTTCGCGAAGACGTCCGGGTCGCGGTTGGCGGAGGCGAACTGCAGCGCCACCTCCGCGCCGCGTGGCACGTGCACCCCGGCCACCTCGACGTCCTCCAGCACCCACCGCTCGAACATCGGCGCCGGTGTGTCGTAGCGCAGCAGCTCTTCGACCGCGGTCGGGATCAGGCCGTGGTCGGCGCGCAGCCGGGCGAGCTCGCCCGGGTCGCGGAACAGGGCCCACCAGGCGTTGCCCGTGGCGTTGACGGTCGCCTCGTGGCCGGCGTTGAGCAGCAGCACGCAGGTGCCGACCAGCTCGTCCTCGGTCAGCCCGTCGACGGCGGCCAGCGCGCCGATCAGGTCGTCGCCGCGCGGACGCCGGGCGAGGCCGCGCAGGTAGTCGGAGAACTCCACCGCCGCGCGTACCGCCGTGTGCTGCGTCTCCTCGGCGGGGTTCAGCTCGTACATGCCGCAGATGTCGGCCGACCAGGGACGGAGCAGGTGCCGGTCGCTCTCGGGGATGCCGAGCATCTCGGCGATCACCGTCACCGGCAGCGGCTCGGCCACGTCGGCGAGCAGGTCGCCTCCGCCGCGGTCGACGAGCCCGCGGACCAGGCCCTCGGCGAGCTCGCGGACGCGCGGGCGCAGCCCCTCGACCATCCGGGGAGTGAACGCCTTGGACACGAGACGCCGCAGCCGGGTGTGGTCGGGCGGCTCGACGTCGAGCATCCCGGCGCGGATGAGGTTCCAGAACGGCGCGAGGAACTCCGGCTCCGGTGGCCGCCCGAACTCCTCGTGGGTCGCGACGTGCAGGTACGACCGGCCGAGGCGGCGGTCGCGCAGCAGCGCGCTCACGTCCGCGTGGCGGGAGACCACCCACTGGCCGGTCGGCTCGTCGAAGAAGACCGGCCGCTCGCGCCGCAGCACCTCATAGGCCGGGTACGGGTCGGCCACGAACTCGGGAGACCACGGGTCGTACCTCATGTCAGGTCGCCCATCGGTCGGTGCGCTGGTCGGTGGCGCGCGCTCGGTGCGCCCGTCCGGCGGCGGACTCCACGATCGCCCGGGCCTCGCCCAGCTCGCGATTCTCGGCGGCCACCTGGACCGGGCCGGGCGGCGCGTCGACGTGGACGGTGCCCAGGCCCAGCAGCCGCTGGAGCGGCCCCGACGTCATGCGTACGCTCTGCGCCCGCGCGTGGGGGATGACGTCGAGCCGCCGGCACAGCCGGCCTCGCTGGGTGACGAAGACGGCGTCGTCGGTGCCGGCCGCGCTCCGGCCGAACGGCGAGCGCAGCCACGACCGCGGCGCGGGCAGCAGCCGCACGGCCTCCGCGTTGGTGCCGGGGAAGACCAGGCCGACGAGGTGGAAGGCGACCCGGCGCGGCGCGACGGGCAGCAGCACCGAGGACAGCACCTGGCGGTCGCCGACGTACCCGGCGACGGTGACGTCGAGCCGCGCCCAGCCGAAACCGCGCCACAGCAGCGGCTCGACCACGCGCACCGCCTGCACCCGGCCCGGCGGCACGGTCTGCATCCGCGTCTCCATCAGCCCGTACCGCAGGCGCAGCCCGTCCGGCGACAGCGCGGCCTTGAACCCCGTGTGCATGACCAGCGGGGCGACCACGCCGCGTGCCAGGCCGAGCAGCACCGGCAGCGCCGCGGCGAGCACGCCCAGCTCGCGGAAGACCACGCCGAACGCCAGCAGCGCCACCAGCAGCGCCAGGCCGCCGATGACCGGGAGCTTGAGCAGCTGGGAGCCGAGCAGCGGGCCGAAGAACACCCGCCAGTACGGCTGCTCGGGCGCCTCGGGCGTGTGGCCGGGCAGCCCGGCGGCGCGCGCCAGCAGCTCGGCGCGCAGCTGCTCGGCCATCGACCGGCCGAGGTAGCGGAACCGCGTCTCGGCCTGGTCGCCGCCGGCCAGCTCCACGCGGACCTCGGCGAGCCCGAACACACGCGTGACGAGCGGGCGCACGACGTCGACCGCCTGGATGCGCGACAGCGGAACCCGGCGGTTGCGGCGGCGGACGATGCCGGTCTCGACCACCAGGTCGTCGCCGGAGATGTGGAACTTCAGCGACCACCAGGTCCAGAAGCCGATGATCGCCGCGACCGCCGCCACCGGCATCATGATGAGCAGGAACCGCGCGATCGACCGCGGCGTGAGGATCACCTCGACGCCGTCGGCGGTCTGGCCGAGCAGCAGCGTGTAGCCGCCGAGCACGAACACGATCACCAGGACGGACAGCGCGCTGATCACCGCGGTGGACACGTGGAGGCGGTGCACGCCGCGCGAGAAGTGCACCGGCGGCGGAGGCGGCGGCCCGTACGGAACCGGGCCATACGGGACCGGCCCGTACGGCGGGCCCGGTGGCGGTCTGAAGAAGGGTGGGCCGTACGGCCCGTAGCCCGGGGGTCCGGCGTTCAAAGCCCGATCGACCTCGATTCACCCTTCTGGGCGAGCCGGTCGCGCAGCACGGCGGCGTCACGGGCGGGCAGGCCG
Source organism: Actinoallomurus sp. CA-142502 (assembly GCF_050936355.1). Lineage (NCBI taxonomy): Bacteria > Bacillati > Actinomycetota > Actinomycetes > Streptosporangiales > Thermomonosporaceae > Actinoallomurus > Actinoallomurus sp. CA-142502. The sequence continues at coordinate 1,371,755 of NZ_JBNJMY010000001.1, read as the reverse complement.
GGGATCCGGGCGTCGGTGGCCGCCGCGGCGGTGTGCAGCCGCACGGTCGCCACGCCCAGCCACTGCTCCAGCAGCCCGGCCGTCACGTCCACGTACTGCATCCGGCCGTACGGCACGACGACGAGGTGCTTGACGAAGAAGCCGTGCGTGACGAGCAGGTCGTCGGCCCGCTCGGCGAACCCCCAGGAGCGGTAGACCAGCTCGGCCACGATCCAGCCCATCCCGCACGCGACCACGATCACCGCGAGCCAGATCAGCCCGCCGAAGAGGCCGGTCGTGCGGGCGAGGACGAACGCGCCGACGATCGTGACGGGCAGTGCCCACAGCAGCACGGCGATGCGCCGGTGCCAGGTCAGCCGGGGCGACACACGGGCCCACACCATGCCGGCCGGCGGGTCGAAGGCCTGCTCGGCCCGGCCGCCGATCGGCACCGGCGACGGACCCGGCGGCCCGGGCGGCGCCGGGGACGGGGGCGACGGGGGTGACACGAACGGCGGCGCGGGCACGCCCACGTGCGGCAGAATCTGCGGACTGCCGGGCGGCATGTCCCGCGGCTCGCGTGCGGGCGGCTGGCTCTCGTTCATCGAAGCCAAGTCAACCTCAACCGGCCCGCGTTCCGCGACACCCTGGGCATGGCACGATGGGCGTTGTGAGCACCGAGCGCATCGTGGGCGTCGGGTCGGGGGTCAAGGACCTCGCGACCGAGGACATGACGCTCAACATCGGTCCGCAGCATCCGTCGACCCATGGCGTTCTCCGCCTGCGCATCACGCTCGACGGCGAGCGCATCGGCGCGGCGGAGCCGATCATCGGGTACATGCACCGCGGCGCGGAGAAGCTGTTCGAGGTCCGCGACTACCGCCAGATCATCGTGCTGGCCAACCGGCACGACTGGCTGTCGGCGTTCGCGAGCGAGCTGGGCGTCGTCATCGCGGTCGAGCGGATGCTCGGCATGGAGGTGCCGGTCCGCGCGGTCTGGGCCCGCACCCTGCTGGCCGAGCTCAACCGCGTGCTGAACCACCTGATGTTCCTCGGCTCCTACCCGCTGGAGATCGGCGCGATCACGCCGATGTTCTACGCCTTCACCGAGCGGGAGCAGCTGCAGCACGTCATGGAGGAGATCTCCGGCGGCCGCATGCACTACATGTTCAACCGCGTCGGCGGGCTGAAGGAGGACCTGCCGGCGGGCTGGCTGGGCCGGGTGAGCGAGGCCGTCGCCGCCGTACGCCGCGGGGTCGGCCAGATCGACCGGCTCATCATGGACAACGAGATCTTCCGCGCCCGCACGCGCGGCGTGGGCGTGCTGACCCGCGAGCAGGTCGAGCAGTTCGGCGTGTCCGGGCCGATCGCGCGGGCGGCGGGCGTCGACTTCGACCTGCGGCGCGACGAGCCGTACCTCGCGTACGGGGAGCTGGCCGACGTGCTGCGCGTCCCGGTGCGGAGCGAGGGCGACTGCCTGGCCCGGTTCGAGTGCCTGCTCGACCAGGTGCACGTCTCGCTGGACCTGGCCGACGCCTGCGTCGAACGCCTGGCGGCGCTGCCGCCGGGCCCGATCAACCAGCGCCTGCCGAAGGTGCTGAAGGTCCCGGAGGGTCACACCTACGCCTGGACCGAGAACCCCCTCGGCATCAACGGCTACTACCTGGTCTCCCACGGTGAGAAGACGCCGTGGCGGCTCAAGCTCCGCTCGGCCTCGTTCAACAACATCCAGGTGCTGACCGAGATGCTGCCCGGCAATCTGGTGGCCGACATGATCGCCATTCTGGGCTCGATGTTCTTCGTGGTCGGCGACATCGACAAGTAGCCCGGCTACGGCTCGTACGTCTCGCGGGCGCGCAGCAGGGCGGGCAGGTGTTCCTCGCTCCAGGCCCGCGCGGCGTCGATGAGCGGCACCAGGCTGCGTCCCAGCGGGGTCAGGGCGTACTCCACCCGTGGCGGGTTCTCGTCGTGGACGGTGCGGGTGACCAGGCCGTCGCGCTCCATCGCCCGCAGGGTCTCGGTGAGCACCTTCGGCGTGACGCCGCGCAGGGGCTCCCTCAGCTCGGTGAACCGCCGTGGGCCGCTCTGGAGGCAGCGCACCACCATGCCCGTCCACTTGCCACCGATCTGGACCGGCATGTCGCTGGACGGGCATCGGGGATCGAACTCCGGCGGCGCCACGGACTCGGCCATGCGCACGAGGTTAACCGCACGGAGCGGCACGGCGCCGGTTCCGTTGAAGTAACCGGTTTCCGATGAATACCGTCCCTGTCCGGCGCGCGAAAGACGTGCGCCGGGAGGGAGCGAGATGACCGGCATCGTGATCTATGGGGCTGGCGGACGGGCCGGGCGGGCCGTCACGGCGGAGGCACGGGCACGCGGGCATCGGGTCACCGCGGTGGTCCGCGACCCGGCCCGGTACGACGATCTGGGGGCGGACGGGGTGCGCGTCGTCCGTGGCGACGTCACGGACCGGAGCACGGTCCCCGCGATCGTCGGCGGGCACGACGCCGTGGTGCACGCGGTGAGCCCCTTCAGCGGCCCGGAGCAGGGCTTCGCCGATCTGGACCCGGAGTTCTTCGTCACGGCCGCCGACGCCCTCCTGGACGGCATGGCCGCGGCGGGCGTGCACCGCCTCGTGGCGGTCGGGCTGTTCGCGAACCTGATCGACGCCTCGGGCCGCCTGGTGATGGACGACCCGGCCGCCTTCCCGCCCGAGATCCGGCCGTTCGCCGCCGCGCACACCGCGGGCCTGAACCGCCTGCGGGAGCGGGACGGGACGGCGGTCGACTGGCTCATGCTCACGCCTCCCGCCCGCCTGGAGGAGGCGGTACGGACCGGGCGGTACGCGGTCGGCGGGGAGACGACACCGCCGCCGGAGGCACGCCTGTCCTACGCGGACCTGGCCGTGGCGATCGTCGACGAGATCGAGACGCCCCGGCATCACCGCACCCGCGTCTCGGTCGCCGGCCGATGATCAGGAGGCGCCGGGAGTGATCAGGCCGGACTCGTACGCCGCGATCACGGCTTGGACCCGATCGCGCAGGCCGAGCTTGGCGAGCACGTTGCTGACGTGGGTCTTCACCGTGTGCTCGCTGACCACCATGGCGACCGCGATCTCGGCGTTGGACAGGCCGCGGCCCAGCAGCTTCAGCGTCTCCCGCTCGCGTGCGGTGAGGGCGTCCAGGCCCACCGAGCCGGTGTACGGCCGGGGCCGGCGGGCGGTCAGGTCGGAGATCAGCCGGCGGGTGACCGTGGGCGCCAGCAGGGACTCGCCCGCCGCGACGACGCGGACCGCGTGCACGAGGTCGTCGCGGCGCACGTCCTTCAGCAGGAAGCCGCTCGCCCCGCCGTACAGCGCGTCGTACACGTAGTCGTCCTGGTCGAACGTTGTCAGCATCAGCACCCGGCAGTCGGTCCGCGCGCACACCGCACGGGCCGCCTCGATGCCGTCCATGCCCGGCATCCGGATGTCGAGCAGGGCGACGTCGGGGCGGTGCGCACGAACGGCGGCGAGCGCCCCGGCGCCGTCGCCCGCCTCGGCGACCACCTCGATGTCGGGCTGCGCGTCGAGGATCATCGCGAACCCGCTGCGCACCAGTTCCTGATCGTCGGCGATGACGACACGAATGCTCATACCGGCGCTCCCACCCGCGCGTACGGCAGTGTCGCGGTCACCCGGTAGCCGCCGCGCACCGGGCCGGCCTCGGCCGTGCCGCCGCAGGCGGCGGCACGCTCGCGGATGCCGATCAGGCCGTGGCCCGCGCCGGCGGTCTTGCCGCCGCCGTCGCCGTTGTCCGAGACGGTGACCTCCAGGCCGGTGTCGCTCCAGTCCAGGCTCACGGTCACCCGGCTCGCACCCGCGTGCTTGACCGTGTTGGTGAGAGCCTCCTGGACGATCCGGTACGCCGCGACCTCGGCGTCGGCGGGGAGCGGCCGTACCTCGCCCGCCACCCGCAGACCGACCCGGAGGCCGGGGGTGCCGTCGACCTGCTCGACCAGGACGGGCACACCGGCCACGGTGGGCTGCGGCGCCCGGCTGCCCGTGTCGTGCTCCTCCTTCAGCACCCCGAGCATGCGGCGAAGCTGCACCATCGCGTCGCGGCCCGCCTCGGCGATCGCGTCGAAGGCCTGTTCGGCGCGGTCGGGGTTCGCCCGCACGACGACCGGCCCCGCCTCGGCCTGCACGACCATGATGCTGACGGCATGGGCGAGGATGTCGTGCATGTCGCGGGCGATCCGGGCCCGTTCGGCGGTCGCCGCGCGCGCCAGGTCGAGCTCGCGTTCGCGCTCCATCTCCCCCGCCCGGTGCGCGAGCGCCTGCAGGCGGATCTCCCGGTGCCGCGCCAGCAGCCCCAGCACGTACGCGCCGGTCGTGGTGAGCACGCCGATGACACTGGTCGTCAGGCTGTGGGCGAACGCGATCGCGACGGCGCCGATCACGAGCAGCACGGCCGTCTCCCGGACCCGGCGGCCGCCCCAGGCGATGGAGTAGGCGGCCACCAGCATGCCCCAGGCGATCGGCTCGCTGGCCGCGTGCCGGACCTGGTTGTAGCAGAACAGCGCGACGAAGATCACCAACAGGCAGGCCAGGGGGAACCGGCGACGCCAGATCAGCGGCAGCGCCGTACCGGCGGTGAAGACCCACGCCCAGACCGAGAACGGACCGGGCTGGTTGACCCGCGGGAGCACGAACGGCGCGTAGAGCACCGCGAGCACCATCAGCGCGACCACGGTGTCGGCGAGGTAGGGCGCGGCGACACGCGGCCGGATCGGGGGGAGGCGCACGGCCTCAGTATCCGCCAAGGTGAGCGGGGGACGCGTCGCCCGTGTGACGGATCCGCGGCCGGCTCATCCGTCGTACGGGGGAGGCCGAAAGATCGGTGTGCTCGGCGATCCACCGGGGCCGCGCCGGGCCCGACGATGAGCCGAATGAGAAGACATCTGGCCGCCATCGGCACCTTTCTCGCCCTCACGGCCCCCGCCGTCGCCTCGGCTCCGGCCTCGGCCTCGGTCTCCGCCCCCGTTCACCGGTCCGCCACCGCGCTGCCGCCGCTCGACCCGGCTCTTCTGCGAGCGGCGATCTCCGGTCTGCCGAACGCCACCGTGACCGGCGCGCTCATCAACGTGACCGGCCCGGCCGGCCAGTGGAGCGGTACCTCGGGCGTACGGGACGTCGTCACGAACCGAACCGTCCAGGGCGACGGGAGCTTCCGCATCGGCAGCATCTCGAAGGTGTTCACCGCGGTGGTGCTTCTGCAGCTCGCCGCCGAGGACGAGCTGGACCTCGACCAGTCCGTACAGCACTACCTGCCCGGCCTTCTCCCCGCGTCGTTCCCGGCGATCACCGTGCGCCAGCTGCTGAACCACACCAGCGGCCTGCCCGACGGCGACCTGGGTGAGGGCGACGCCGAGTGGTTCGCCGACCACCGCTTCCAGAGCTGGACGCCCCGGCAGATCGTCGCGAACGCGGTGAGCCATCCGATGAAGTTCGCGCCCGGCACGAAGCAGGACTACAACGGCACGAACTACTTCGTCGCCGGCCTGCTCGTCGAACGCCTGACCGGTCGTACGTACGCCCACGAGGTGCGACGGCGCGTCATCGAGCCGCTGAACCTGCGCGACACCTACGTCCTGGACCGTCACGACCCGCGTCTGCCCGGCCCGCACGCTCACGGGTACGTCGCCGTCACCAAGGACGGCACGACGACGCTGCGCGACGTCTCGGAGCAGAGCCCGTACCCGTGGGCGGAGGGCGGCCTGATCAGCGACAGCGCCGACCTGCGGACGTTCATCACGGCGATCTTCCAGGGCCGCCTGGTGCCCGCCTCGGAGCTGAACGAGATGTTCACCGTCCCGGACGTGCCGTACCTGGGCACGGACAACTGCGTGATCGGCCCGGACGCGGGCCGTGCCTGCTACAGCGCCGGCCTGATGAGGACGACGATGCCGAACGGCCTGACCGCCTGGGGCAAGACGGGGTCCCGGCCGGGCTACACGAGCGGCCTGTTCGCCACCCGCGACCTGGGCCGCGTGCTCGTCTACTCGCTCAACCCGACGGGCGACAAGGACGGCTCGGAGAGCCCCTACATCCAGAAGATCGCCGCCGCCGTCCTCGATCCGGACCTCGCCACCGGAAACTGACCGACCGGGCGGCCGGCTCAGCGGAGCCGGCCGCTCCGGTGCAGGTGGTCGAAGATGATCTGGTCGACCGGCGACACGCGGTCGCGGTCGCCGTACGTGAGCCAGATGAGTTCCTCGATCTCGCTGCTGGGAACGGGGGTGCCCTGGTGGTCGGCGGTGTAGCAGGTCATCCGGACGGTGACGCCGTCGGTGTGGCCGTGCGCCTGGGCCTCGAAGGTGCCCAGGTGCCGGGCGGTGGCGGGCACGATGGTGACGGCGAGTTCCTCATCGATCTCCCGGATGAGGGTTTCCAGGTCGCTCTCGCCGGGCTCGCGTTTCCCGCCGGGCAGGTAGTGGACGTCCTTGCCGCGGGACCGCGTGCCGAGGATCCTTCCGTCGTCCAGGTGGATCCAGGCGATCTTGTCGATGATCTTGGTCAACCGTCGTCTCCTGTCGTGTCTCGCCCGCACGGCCCATCGATGACCGGCCCGGCCGCGAGAACGGCCGGGCCCGGGGCCGCTACTCGCCGTCGAACGCTCGCACCACGCGTTTCGGGGCGGTCAGCCGCCAGGCCTCGGTCACGAGTTCGCGCAGGTGCTCCTCGCCGACGCGGGCCACGTCCACGCCGACCCAGCCGTGCCGGCCCACGTACGCGGGGTGAGTGAACGTCTCCGGATCCTCGGCCAGCAGCGCCGTCTGCTCGTCCTTCGTCGCCTTGACACTCGCGCTCGTGCCGTCGGCCGCCATGATGACGAAGATCTTCTCCCGTACGCGGAAGGTCGCGTTCCCCCACGTCTCGCGTTCGTGCGCCTCCGGCAGGGCGAGCGCGATCGCCCGCAGTGCCTCACCGGAGGCCATCAGAGGCGCGAGGCGGACCGGCGCTGGTCCTCGTCCTCGGGACCCTTGGGCACCCGGCAGGCGTGTTCGAGGATGAGGGCGACCACGATCAGGGCGATCGCCGCCAGCGCCGTGCCGCCGCTGACGTAGAAGTCACGCCGCGGCGACGGCTTCTCCAACGAGGACGCCAGGTAGATCGCCATGCCGCCGAACACCCCGGCCAACACGGCCGCGGCGTACGCGCTCGCCTTGCCCAGGGCCGCCAGCCGCGCGGCGACCAGCGGCTCGATCGGCTTGGTGCCCGGTTTCCGCTGGATGCGGGCCCGGGTGACCAGGGCGGTGTAGAGCTCGCCGAGGGCGAGGAGCAGCAGCGACGGCACCATCGTCCAGGGCAGCAGCGGCAGCGAGAGGTACAGGAAACGTACGATCACCCAGGTCACGGCCGCCACCACGACCAGCGTGAGGGCGAGGACGGGGATTCGGGTCGGCTTCACGCGGGCGGCTGGAGGGAGAGGTCGTCGCGGCGCCGGAGCTCCTGGTCGGCCACGGCCGGCAGCAGGTCGGTCACGCGCCCCTGGCCGGGCAGCGTCGCGTCGGGTTCGAGGTCGCACCACGGCCGCAGCACGAACGCGCGCTCGCGCGCCCTCGGATGTGGCAGCAGCAGGTCCGGATCGTCGGAGGTCACGTCCCCCATCATGACGATGTCGATGTCGAGCGTGCGCGGCCCCCAGCGAACCTCGCGCGTACGGGCCATCGACTCCTCGATCGCCAGCACGCGTTCGAGCAGCGACTTCGGCGAGACGCCGCTGTTCGCCACGATCACGACATTGAGGAAGTCGCCCTGTTCGGGGCCGCCGACGGGCTTGGTCTCATAGACCGGCGACAACCCGATGAAGTCAAGACCGGGCGCGTCGAACAGCGCGTCGATCGCCTCCTGGAGATTGTCGAGCCGGTCGCCGAGGTTGCTGCCCAGGGAGAGTACGGTATGGCGCTTCTCCGTGGATGTCGTCATGGGCGGCTCCGATGAATCGTCACGGCAACGTCGGTGAAGGGGTGCGGCATGGGGGCACTCGGCTTGTGCACGGTGACCTCCACTTCCTCGACCTGCGGCGAGCCGAGGCACACTGCCGCCAGGCGTTCGGCGAGCGTCTCGATCAGGTTGACCGGCTCACCCTCGACCACGGCCACCAACCGGTCGGCCAGCGCGCCGTAGTCGACGGTACGCAGGAGATCATCTTCCGCCGCCGCGGGTCGCACGTCGAGCCCCAGCGTCACGTCGATCACGAACTCCTGGCCGAGCTCGCGTTCGGCCGGCAGGACGCCGTGGCGGCCACGAGCGCGCAGCCCGCTCAGGACGATCCGGTCAGTGCCCATCCTCGTCGTCTTCCTCTTCCCGGTTCAGCACGGGCGAGCCATGGTGCAGCCACATCCGCCATCCCTCATCCGTACGGATGAACACATTGGTGGTCACCATGCTTCCCCCGGTCGTCAGCGAGTCCGCCGACTCCTCTACCGCCGTGATGATGTTCTCCGAGCAGGTCACCACCGCCTGGTCGCCGGAGATCCGCACCTGCATGTCGGTGAGCACGAACTGGATGTACGGGGTGTTCGCCATGATCAAGGCCCAGGAGCGCAACACCGTGCCCCGGCCGCGCAGCGGCGGCCAGCCCGGGTGCACGCAGACCACGTCTTCGGCGTGCGGCCCATCCGCCCACACCAGACCCATGCGGTCCAGGTCGGCGGACTCGAAGGCGGCGTAGAACTCGGCGTTGACCGCCTCCACGGCGCTCACGTCGATCTCCGTCACCATCCCTCCTCGGTCACCGTGCGGCCTCCCACGCGGCCGCGGCGCGTACGGCGTCGGCGTTGGCCCGTACGTTGTGCACGCGGACGCACCAGGCACCGGCAGCGGCGGCCAGCGCGGTGATCGCCACGGTCGCGTCGTCGGACTCGGCGAACGGCCGGTACGTGCCGTCCGGCGCGGCGAGCAGCCGGCCGAGGAACCGCTTGCGCGACGCGGCCACCAGCACCGGATGCCCGAGTTCCAGGAGCGCGTCGAGGTGCGCCAGGAGCGACCAGTTGTGGTTGTCCTCGGGGCGCTTGGCGAAGCCGAGACCGGGGTCGACGATCAGCTGGGCGGGATCGACGCCCTCATGGACGATCGCGGTGATGCGGGCGCGCAGCTCGTCGGTCACCTCGCGGACCACGTCCTTGTAGACGGCGCGGGTGTCCATGTCGTGACTGTGCCCGCGCCAGTGCATCACGACGTACGGCACGCCGGCCTTGGCCACCACCCGCGGCATGGCGGGATCGGCGAGGCCGCCGCTGACGTCGTTGACGAGCCGCGCCCCGGACGCGACCGCCACCTCGGCCACCTCGGCCCGCATGGTGTCGACGCTGACCGGCACGTCCTCGGCGGCGAGGGCCTCGATCACCGGGATGATACGGCGCAGCTCCTCCTGCAGGGACACGCGCTGCGCGCCGGGCCTGGTGGACTCGCCGCCGACGTCGACGATGTCGGCGCCCTCCCGGACCAGGTCCAGGCCGTGCCGGATCGCCGCGTCGTGGTCGAACCAGGCGCCGCCGTCGGAGAAGGAGTCGGGGGTGACGTTGACCACGCCCATGACGAGACAGCGCCCAGGGGCGGGAAGGCCGGCGATGCTCGTGGTCATACCGGTCAGCCTAGTGCGGATGTGGTCCCCGTCAGGGCGCGGGCAGGGCGCGGCGCGGAGGGCGCTTCAGGCCGGGGAGACGCAGCCGGGGCCAGGCGATGAACGCCTCGGCCTCCAGAGCCGCCAGGGCGATCCTCGGGGCGTCGTTCAGGCTCGGGTAGACGAAGAACCGGGGCTGCCAGACCGGCTGGAACTTGGCGTTGAACTTGTACAGCGACTCGATCTGGAACCAGCGGGACAGGAACACCAGCAGCCCGCGCCAGGCCTTCAGCACCGGGCCGGCGCCGATGCGCTCGCCGCGGGCCAGGGCGGCGCGGAAGACCGCGAAGTTGAGGGACACGCGCTTGACCCCTAGGTCGGGCGCCGCCTTGAGCGCCTCGACGATGAGGAAGTCGTTCAGGCCCGGCTGCGCGGAACGGTCGCGGCGCATCAGGTCGAGGGAGAGGCCGTCGGTGCCCCAGGGGACGAAGTGCAGGATGGCGTGGAGTTCGCCGTCCTTGGTGGCCGTGGCGAACACGCACTCCTCGTCGCCCGGCTCGCCGACCCGGCCGAGCGCCATCGAGAAGCCCCGCTCGTTGTCGGTGCCGCGCCAGGCGCCGGCCCGCTCCCACAGGGCCCGCAGCTCCTCGGGCGCGTAGTCCTTCTCCCGGCGGATCTCCGCGACGTACCCCTGGCGGCCCACCCGGTTGACCATCTGCCGCACGTTGCGCATCGTACGGCCGTCGAGGGAGAACTCGGCCGCGTCCACGATCGCCTCGTCGCCGAGCTCCAGCGCCGACAGGCCCGACTCACGGCACCAGATCTCCGCGCCGAGCTCGCTGCACCCCATGACCGCGGGCGCCCAGGCGTGCGCCGCGGCCTCCTCCAGGAACGCCTGGATCGCCCCGGGCCAGGCCTCCGGGTCGCCGATCGGGTCGCCGCCCGCCAGCATCACGCCCGAGACCACCCGGTAGGTCACGCAGGCCTTGCCGGTCGGCGACCAGATCACGCTCTTGTCGCGGCGGAGCGAGAAGTAGCCCAGCGAGTCACGGGCCCCGTGGCGGCCGAGCAGCCCGCGGATGCGTTCCTCGTCGTCGGCCGACAGCGACGGCGCCGGCTCGGCCGGGCGCAGGAACAGGAAGGCCGTGACCAGGCCGGTGAACAGGCCGAGCGAGCCGAGGATCAGGCTGAACAGGTCGTTCTTGCGGTCGGAGACGAACGTCACCGGCCCGGTGGCGCCCACCAGGCCCGCGGCCACGTGTTCCAGCCGCTCGCCGAAGGAGTAGTGATGATCCAGGCCGCGGGAGTTCAAGGTGATGAACAGGAGCCCGAGCGCGACGCTGAACGCGGCGAGGAACAGCCCGACCCACAGCGCGCGCCAGCGGGTGCGGGGATCGCCGGTCGCGTAGAACTCGCCGCGGAAGTAGATCAGGGCCGCGAGCACGGCCGCGGCGACGAGCGCGGAGATCGCGAAGTCCTTGACGATGTGGGAGAACACCGTGAAGGCGAGCAGGACGACCACCGCGCGCCAGGCTCGGCGCTTGCGGCGGCGCAGACCGTGGGACAGCAGCAGGAACAGCAGGCCGGCGATGAGCGTCGCGGTGCGGGCGGCGTTGTTGACCGACCCGGGAACGAACTCGTCGACGCGGACCATCCGGCGGTGCCACTCCGGCATGAGGGCCCCGAGGACGTCGTGCAGTCCGACGAGAAAGGTCAGCCAGCCGGCCAGCGCCGGAACCCATCGGCGCTGACGGCGACGCTCCTGGACGTCGTTCTCCGGACGCCCTGACGTCTCACGCTTCGACTCCACCATCACGGCCCCACAGCGTAGTCAGCCGGGCACTCGCCGCGTGTGAATCCGTATTCCCGATTTCGGGTTGTACCGCATATCCCACGGCGGCTCGTCCCCGTGTCACGGTAACACCGCGGACTCTTGGTACGACGCCGAGTCGGCGACGTTGGTTCGGCCGCGGCGTGGGTCAGCGGCCGAGGATGAGGCTCATCGCCTCGGCGCGGGTGCTCGGCTCGTCGCGGAAGTCACCGCGCACGGCCGAGGTCAGCGTCTTGGCGCCGGGTTTGCGTACGCCGCGCATGGTCATGCACAGATGCTCGGCCTCCACGACGACGATCACCCCCCGGGGCTGGAGGACGTCCATGAGGGCGTCGGCGATCTGGGAGGTCATCCGCTCCTGCACCTGCGGGCGGCGGGCGTAGACGTCGACGAGCCGGGCCAGCTTCGACAAGCCGGTGATCTGGCCCTTGTCGTTGGGGGTGTAACCGACGTGCGCGACGCCGTGGAACGGCACCAGGTGGTGCTCGCACACGCTGTAGACCTCGATGTCCTTGACGATCACCATCTCGTCGTGATCGGCGTCGAACACCGTGTTGAGGACGTCCTCGGGCCGCTGGCGCATGCCCGCGAACTGCTCCGCGTAGGCACGGGCGACACGAGCGGGCGTGTCCACGAGACCATCGCGGTCGGGGTCCTCCCCGACCGCGATGAGGATCTCGCGGACCGCCTTCTCGATCCGGGCCTGGTCGACCGGCGGCCCGTGCGGCTCTGGAGCTGAGGTCACGCCGGGCCTTCGCGGTCGTCCTGCTCTTCGCGGTCGACCGAGTGCGCCGTGCCGCTGCCGTTGCCCTGCGTCAGGTCCTTGACGTCCTTCGGGCCCATGAGCGCGAGCTCCTTGGGCGTCAGCACCGGCGGACGGTCCGACGGCAGCCGCTTGCCGTAGCCGCTGTAGGACGGGGCGGCCGGCCGCTTCTCCACCGGAGCGAAGATCTCCAGCACCTGGTTCTTGGACAGGGTCTCCTTGTCCATGAGCTGGAGCACGAGGTCGTCGAGGACGTCGCGGTACTGAACGAGGATCTCCCACGCGATGTCGTGGGCGGACTCGATCAGACGCCGGACCTCGTCGTCGATCGCGGAGGCGATCTCCTCGGAGTAGTCACGGCTGTGCGACATCTCCCGGCCCAGGAACGGCTCGCCGTTGCCCTCGCCGAACTTGCGGGCGCCGAGACGCTCGCTCATGCCGTACTCGGTGATCATCTTGCGGGCGATCGAGGTCGCCTTCTCGATGTCGTTCGCGGCGCCGGTCGTGGGCTCGTGGAAGACGAGCTCCTCGGCCGTACGGCCGCCGAGCAGCATGGCGAGCTGGTCGAGCATCTCCGAGCGGCTCGCCAGGAACTTGTCCTCCATCGGAAGCGTCATCGTGTAGCCCAGCGCCTGGCCGCGGGACAAGATCGTGATCTTGTGCACCGGGTCGGCGTTCGGCAGGGCGTGCGCCACCAGGGCGTGACCGCCCTCGTGGTAGGCGATGGTCTTCTTCTCCTGGTCGGACATGACCCGGCTCTTACGCTCCGGACCCGCCATGACCCGGTCGATCGCCTCTTCGAGGGTGTTCATGTCGATCTGCTTGCGGTCCATGCGGGCCGTGAGCAGAGCCGCCTCGTTGATGACGTTGGCCAGGTCGGCACCGGTGAAGCCGGGGGTGCGCCGCGCGATCGTGTCGAGCTCGACGTCGGGCGCGAACGGCTTGCCGCGGCCGTGGACCCGCAGGATGCCCTTGCGGCCCTCGAGGTCGGGCCGGTCGATGACGATCTGCCGGTCGAAGCGGCCCGGACGCAGCAGCGCCGGGTCGAGGATGTCGGGCCGGTTGGTCGCCGCGATCAGGATCACGCCGCCCTTGACGTCGAAGCCGTCCATCTCGACCAGCAGCTGGTTGAGCGTCTGCTCGCGCTCGTCGTGACCACCGCCGAGGCCGGCGCCGCGGTGACGACCGACCGCGTCGATCTCGTCCACGAAGATGATCGAGGGGGCGTTGGCCTTGGCCTGCTCGAACAGGTCACGGACCCGGGACGCGCCGACACCGACGAACATCTCGACGAAGTCCGAACCGGAGATCGAGTAGAACGGCACGCCCGCCTCGCCGGCGACGGCGCGGGCCAGCAGCGTCTTACCGGTGCCGGGTGAGCCGTACAGCAGCACGCCCTTGGGGATCTTGGCGCCGATGGCCTGGAACTTGGCCGGGTTCTGCAGGAACTCCTTGATCTCCTGCAGCTCCTCGATGGCCTCGTCGGCCCCGGCCACGTCGGCGAACGTGGTCTTCGGCGTGTCCTTGGTCACCAGCTTGGCTCGCGACTTGCCGAAGTTCATCACTCGCGAGCCGCCGCCCTGCATCTGGTTCATGATGAACAGGAAGATCAGCACGACGACGACGATCGGCAGGAAGCTGAACAACAGGCTCAAGAAGACGTTCTGTTTGGGCACCGAAACCGTGTAGCTCTTGAGCTGCCCGGCGTCGGTCTTCTGCTGCAGCAGGTTGGCGAGCTGGGCACCCTGGCCGTCGACCCACGACGCCTGGAGCTGCTTGCCGCTCTTGAGCTTGACCTCGATCCGCTGATCCTTGTCAATGATCTGGGCGGAGGTCACCTCGTTGTGCTGGATGGCCTGCACGACCCTCGAGGTGTCGGCCTTCTCGTACGAGCCTCCGGGATTGATCCCGTACATGACGAGGAGTACGAGCGCCCCGAAGGCCAAGATCCAGAGCAACGGCCCGCGAAAGTAGCGCTTCAGATCCATTTATGCGGAACCCCGTGGTGGGGCCCGTCCCTCCTGACCAGCGTCATCAGACCTCGTCGCGCGAACGCCCGCCGAGGCGGTCTTCCTGAGTACGGCCCGCAAGGAGCCCGAGATAACGAAGGTACACCGGTGTCGCGGAAGACCGCAGCACGACGTCCAGCGCCCCACTTCGCAACTAGGAACGTACGAGGCTAAGCCTCTTGTTCCCCACTTCCACCGTAGACGTGCGGCGCAAGTGTTCCGACGAAGGGCAGGTTGCGGTAGCGCTCGGAGTAATCGAGGCCGTAACCGATCACGAACTCGTTCGGGATGTCGAAGCCGATGTACCTGACGCCGACCTCGATCTTGGCGGCGTCCGGTTTGCGGAGCAGCGTGCAGACCTCCAGGGAGGCCGGGCCGCGAGATTCGAGGTTGCTGCGAAGCCAGGAAAGTGTGAGACCGGAGTCGACGATGTCCTCGACGATCAGCACGTCGCGGCCCATGATGTCGGCGTCCAGGTCCTTCAGGATGCGCACGACGCCGGAGGACTTGGTCCCCGAGCCGTACGACGAGACCGCCATCCAGTCCATCGAGACCGGTGTGTGCAGCGCGCGGGCGAGGTCGGCCATGACCATGACCGCGCCCTTGAGGACTCCGACGAGCAGGAGGTCGCGGCCCTCGTAGTCGCGGTCGATCTCGGCGGCGAGCTCCCGGATCTTGGCCTGCAGCTCCTCCTCCGGGATGAGCACCTTTTCGAGGTCAGCCCGCATGTCCGCTTCGTCCACCAACAAGCCCTTCCAAGTCGAAGGAGGATTCAGTCTTTCCGTGGGGTTTCGGATGGCCCGAAGAGCAGCTTTTCATACCTGCGCCACACACGTACGCGCCCGGGCAGGTCGACGTACGCCTGGCCACGCCACGCGGTGACCAGGGCGTCCACCGCGTCGACGTGCACAGCGGCGAGCGTACCCGGGGGGCTGCCCGCCTCGATCGCGGTGCGGTGCAGGACACGCGTGCGTACCGCACGGGGCAGCCCGGCCAGGGCCCGCACGCCGAGCGCCCGTACCGCGCCGGGCTCGTCCTCCGCGGCCTGCGTCTCGGCGGCCCACGCGTCGAGGGCGTCGGCGTCGTCGCGGAGCATGCGGGCGGTACGGGCCAGGGCGGCGGTGATGCCGGGGCCCAGGCCCTTCTCCAGGGCGGGCAGGACGTCACCGCGGACCCGCGCCCGCGCGAACGCGTGATCCTGGTTGTGGGGGTCGTCCCAGGGCGTCAGGCCCATGGCGAGACAGGCGCGGCGCGTGAGGTCCCGGCCGAGCTCCAGCAGCGGGCGACGGTAGATCCCCGAGACGGCGGGCATGCCGGCCAGCGAACGAGCGCCGGACCCGCGCGCCAGCCCGAGCAGCACGGTCTCGGCCTGGTCGTCGAGCGTGTGCCCGAGCAGCACGGCGGCGGCCCGGTGACCGGCCGCGGCGGCGTCGAGCGCCTCGTAGCGTGCGGTGCGTGCGGCGGCCTCCACCCCGCCCTCGGACCCGACCGTGACCGTACGGACCTCGGCGGGCTCCAGCCCCAGCCCGGTCAGGGTCCCGACGACGGCGGCGGCACGCTCGGCCGACCCGTCCTGCAGCCCGTGATCGACGGTGACCCCGCCCGCCTGGTGACCGGATCTGGCCGCCTCGAACGCCAACGCCCCGGCCAGCGCGAGCGAGTCGGCCCCACCACTGCAGGCGACGAGCACGAGATCGCCGGCCTCGACCGCGGCGAGGGCACGGCGAACCGCCAGCCGCACCGCCGCAACCGCCGGATCAGGTCCCACGCCCCCATTGTCGTACGCGCAGCCCTTCACGCGAGGCCCCTCACGCGAGCCGCCTCCCGCCGACTGCGGACGACCTCCCACCCGCACACGGCACCCCGCCCGCACACGACACCCCGCCCGCACACGACACCCCGCCCGCACACGACACCCCGCCCGCACACGACACCCCGCCCGCACACGACACCCCGCCCGCACACGACACCCCGCCCGCACACGACACCCCGCCCGCACACGACACCCCGCCCGCACACGACACCCCGCCCGCACACGACACCCCGCCCGCACACGACACCCCGCCCGCACACGACACCCCGCCCGCACACGACACCCCGCCCGCACACGACACCCCGCCCGCACACGACACCCCGCCCGCACACGACACCCCGCCCGCACACGACACCCCGCCCGCACACGACACCCCGCCCGCACACGACACCCCGCCCGCACACGACACCCCGCCCGCACACGACACCCCGCCCGCACACGACACCCCGCCCGCACACGACACCCCGCCCGCACACGACACCCCGCCCGCCCGGGGGGCTCACCCCACTTTCATTGTCCAGTGCTGGTGGTGGCCGCCGGAAGGCGCGCGGAACCCATGTGGATAACCTCCGCGCCACCAACGCGCGCCCGGGACGGTTCGGTCGTTGGCGAAAGCTTCTCGACATAGCGTCGGGGCATGTCCGAGATCGACATCGCAGGCGTGGCCGCGGCGATCGGAGACCCCTCTCGCGCGAAAGTGCTGCTGGCCCTGGCCGGGGGCAGTGTTCTGTCCGCGAGTGCGCTGGCCGCCGAGGCGGGGGTGAGCAACTCCACGATCAGCGGTCATCTGGCCAAGCTCCTCGACGCCAAGCTGCTGACCGTCGAGCTGGACGGCCGGCACCGCTACTACCGTCTCGCCACCACCGACGTCGCCCGGGCCCTCGAACAACTGGCTCTGATCGCCCGTCCCCTCCCCGTACGGTCGCTGCGCGACGACGCCCGCGCCAGGGCCCTGCTGCGCGCCCGCCTCTGCTACGACCACCTCGCGGGCCGCCTGGGTGTCGCGCTGATGGACGCCCTCCTCGACCAGGGTGTGCTGGCCGCCGACGGCAGTCCCGAGACGTACCGTCTCAGCGGCGACGGTCACGGGCGGCTGGCCGCGTTCGGCGTCGAGGTGGAACGGCTCCCCCGCCGCCGCTCCACCGTCCGCTACTGCGTCGACTGGGGCGAGCAGCGCCACCACCTGGCCGGGGCGCTGGGCGCGGCCGTCACCGACCGCATGTTCGCCCTCGGCTGGCTCCGCCGTGGCAAGGCCCGTCGCGTCGTCCATCTCACCGACAGCGGCCGCGAAGGCGTCGCGTCGGTGTTCGGGATGTCCGTCGCCGAGATCTGAGGAGTCAGTCGGAGGGGAGTTCGGGCTTGCCGATGACGCGGCCGATCCACAGGGACGGGGTCTTGATCTCCGTGTGGGTCGGCAGGGTGTTGGGCGAGGTCCAGACGCGGTTGAAGCCGTCCATGCCGACCCGGTCGATGACCTCCTTGACGAAGCGTGAGCCCTCGGCGTACTGCTTCATCTTCATCTCCAGCCCCAGGAGGCGCCGGATCGTACGGTCGAACTGGGAGGCGCCCTCACGGCGGTGCTGGAACTTGGCGCGGATGTCGGCCACGGTCGGCACGACCTCCGGGCCCACCGCGTCCATCACGTAGTCGCCGTGGCCCTCGGCCAGGGTCATCACCGCGGTCAGCCGGTCGAGGATCTCCCGCTGCTCGGGCGTCTGGATCGCGTCGATCAGGTTGCCCTCGCCGCCGCGTACGGCGTCGGCGACCGCCTCGCCCACTCCGCGCAGCCGTTCGAGCAGTGCCCCCGGGTCGAGGTCGGAGGCCAGCAGGAACGCGGTCATCTGGTCCTGGACGTAGGCCCGCAGCCACGACACCGACGCGAACTGGGCGCGGTGGGTCTCCTCGTGCAGGCACACCCAGAGCCGGAAGTCGTGCGGGTCGACGTTCAGTTCCTGCTCGGCGTGGACGATGTTGGGCGCGACGAGGGTCAGCCGCCCCGTCGGCGCGCGGCCGGCCGGGTCCGGCGGTAGGAACAGTTCGTACTGGCCGAGCACGCGGCTGGCCATGTACGCCAGGATGGCGCCGACCTGCATGCCCGTGACCCGCGAGCCCACGGCCTGGATGACCACGCCGCCGACGCCTCCGCCGAGCACGCTGCTGCCGCGCCGGGCCTGGAGCTGCTCCATCAGGGGTTCGAGGACGACGCGGAAGCCGTCGACGTTGGCGCGGATCCAGCCGGGCCGGTCCACGACTTTCGCCGGCGAGGCGTCGATCCCGCCGTCCATGCCGGTGAAGTCCCGCACGTGGCCCTGCGCCACCGCGGAAAGCTCACGCAACTCGGTGACGACCTGGCGGGCCTCTCGTGGGCTCACCTGCGGCCCGGGGCGGACAAGCCGGGTCCCCGTCTGAACGGCGACGTTCCAGTCGATCATGGATGCTGGCATTACAACCCTCTCCGGCCGGGCTCTCCACCTACGGTACGTCCCCGTTCGCCCGGGGAGCATGCCTCACAGGGTCCAACGCCCGGAGACACCCGATGAACTCCCACCGAGCGGGTGTGATCAGCGGCATCCGCAGCCGGCCAGAGTGCCGGCGAGCGTGTCGAGAGCGGATATGGCCGCCGCCGGGGACTGCACCCGGTTGGCCATGAACGCGAACGCCAGCAGCCGCCCGTCCGCGTCCTCGACGACTCCGGCGAGGGTGTTGACCCCGTCGAGGGTGCCCGTCTTGGCCCGTACGACGCCCCGTCCGGCGGAGGCCGTGCCCGCGTCGAACCGGTCGCCGAGCGTGCCGGAGAAGCCCGCGACGGGCATGCCGGACAGCACGGTGTGCAGTTCGGGATGGGCGGGTGAGGCGGCCAGGGCGAGCACTTTGGCCAACGCGGAGGGTGTGATCCGGTTGTCGTGCGACAGCCCGCTCCCGTCGAAGATCTGGACGCCCCCGCCGACGCCGAGCCTGGTGAGCACGTCGCGCGTGGCGGCGGCACCGCCCGCGAACGTCGGCGGCCGGTGGAGGTTCGTCGCCAGCAGCCGGGCCATGGCTTCGGCGATGTCGTCGTCGCTGTGGGTGAGCAACTGCTCGACCAGCACGGAGACCGGCGGCGACTGCACGGCGCCGAGCCGGGTGGCCCCCTTGGGCGCCGTCGTACGCGACCCGACGTGCGCCGTCACGCCACGGCTGGTGAGCATCTGCGCGAATCTCTGCGCGGCGGCCGACGGCGGATCCTGGACGCGCGGGGTGTACTGGGCTCCCGGCACTATCCGGCCCGCGTCGAGTTCGAGCGCGCTCACCGGGGCCACGTCGCCCTCCGGGGAGAAGTAGAGCTGCTTCCAGCCCGGGGCCATCGTGCTGCCCTGGTACGCCGAGGTGTCGTAGTCGACCGTCACCTGCGTCGCGCCGGCGGCCTTCAGCGCCGCGGCGGTCTGCTTCGCCAGGTCGGCGAGCGACGCGTACTTCGGGTAGGCGTTCTTCGGGCTGGCGGCCGTCAGCGTGGGATCGCCCCCGCCGACCAGGATGACGCCCCGGCTGCTCCGCACCGCACTGGTGGTGAGGCGGTGGTTCGGGCCGACGGAGGCGAGCACGGCCGCCGCGGTGATGACCTTGGTCGTCGAGGCGGGCACCGCCGGCTGTTCGGCGTTGCTGCTGTACAGGGAACGGCCGGTCATGGCGTCGATGACGACACCCGTCAGGTTCTCGCCGAGGCCGGCGCCCCGCATCGGGCCGGCCAGGTGCGAGGCGAGAGTCCCCGGCGAGGGCAGCGGCGCGGTCGCCTCGGCGGGCACCAGCGCGGGCGCGCCCGCGGGCACGATCGTTCGGTCCGCGACGGTTGGCGGCCGGAGCGCGAGGGAACGATCTGGTGTGAGCTTCACCACTGCGAGAGCGGCGGTGACGAGGAAGACGTTCAGCAGCGCCAGTGTGATCATGGCCACGGCGCGCTCGGGCCTCCGCACCTTAATGCCCCTCTCCAACAGTGGCACTAGTGACGTGCGACATCCTTAGACAGGCCAACATCCAACCAGAACCGCCTCGGCCCGCCCCGGGGAGCGGAGGACATTGTGCAATTCGACGTCACTATCGAGATCCCTAAGGGTCAACGCAACAAGTACGAGATGGACCACGAAACCGGACGAATCCGCCTAGACCGGATGCTTTTCACCTCCACGCAGTACCCGGCCGACTATGGGTTCATCGACAACACTCTGGGCGAGGACGGCGACCCGCTCGACGCCCTCGTTCTCCTGCAGGAACCCACGTTTCCGGGGTGCCTGATCCGCTGCCGGACGATCGGCATGTTCCGCATGACGGACGAGGCCGGCGGGGACGACAAGGTCCTGTGCGTCCCGGCCACCGACCCGCGCATGGAACACCTGCGTGATATTCATCACGTTCCGGAGTTCGACCGGCTGGAGATCCAGCACTTCTTCGAGGTCTACAAGGACCTGGAGCCCGGCAAGTCGGTCGAGGGCGCCAGCTGGGCCCACCGCACCGACGCCGAGGCGGAGATCGAACGGTCCTTCAAGCGCGCCGCTCAGCTGAGTCACTGACCCCTACCGCGGGCCCGCCGGACGGGTGGCGCCCGCGTAGTCGGGGCGGAACGCGTTCGAGATCCTCACGCGTGCCCCCGTGAAGGGCGCCTCGACCATCTGGCCTCCCCCGATGTAGATGCCGACATGGTGAATCGTGCTCGGATCCGCCGGGTTGTGGGCGAAGAACACCAGGTCGCCGGGGCGCAACTGATCGCGCGTCGGATGCGGGCCCGCGTTGTACTGGGACGTCGCGTAGTGCGTGAGCGGCACCCCGGCGCGGGCCCAGGCGTAGGTCACCAGCCCGGAGCAGTCGAAGCCGACGGTGTGCGCGCCCTGGGCGATCCCGATCGTGGGCCCGGACGCGTTCCCGCCGCCCCAGGAGTAGGGCGTGCCGATCCAGCGCAGCGCCGCTCGGGCGGCCACGGCGCCGAGCGACGCCCCGCGCACGGCACGGGCGGCCTCGCGGGCGTTCCGCGGTACGGCCTGGGCCGCGCTCTTGCCGGCCGCTTTCGCGACGTGGGCGCGCTGGAGTTCGGCGGTGCGGGCCTGTGCCCGCTTCAGCGCGGCGACCAGGCCTTCCTTCTGCCGCTGGATGCGCTGCACGCTCGACCGCTGCCGGGTCACGGCGGCCGTCGCGACCTGGCGTGCGGCGGCCGTGGCCCGGGTGGCGTCGCGCTGGGCGCCGAGCGCCCGGCGCGACTGCTTCTCGAACAGGTCGGCGATGGTGTGCGTGGCCTGCTCCTGCTCGACGGCGAAGTGCTGCCGGTTGGCCAGGAACTGCATGAAGGAGGCGCGTTCGAGGAACCCCTGCGGCCCGCCGCGCCCACCGAGCACGGCCGCGGCCGAGGGGATGCTGTCGTCGGTCCGGTAGGCCTTCGAGGCGAACACCGCCAGGTCGCGGCGTGACTGGTCCAGCCGGTCGCGGGCGCGGGCCGTACGGGCCAGCGCGGCCTGGTAGTCGCGGCCGGCCTGGTCGAGCCGGGCGCGCGCGCCGTTGAAGCGCTCGACGGCGAGCTCGGCCTGGTCGTTCATGTCGTCGAGTTCGGCGTTGGCCCTGGCCAGCTCGGCGTTGATGCGGCCGACGTCGGCGGCCCGGTCGTGCACCTGCCGCCGGCTGCGGGCGAGGTCACGCGCGCCCGGTGACGGGATGGCGGCCGAAGGGTCGGTGAGCAGCGCCGAGACGGCGAGCGTGGTCAGGGACAGGGCGCCGAGCCGTCGCCGCCGCCGTCTTCGTCGTCGCGTGGAGCCTGCCAAGGTGGATCCCCCCGATGTCCGCCCGCGCCGCGGAGCGGGCCTCACGAAGAGTTACCACTGATGACCCACGGGAAACATCAACCCCACCGATCACTCCGTTCCCAGCAGCCGGATGATCCAGGGACGGGTGGCTGATTTGGGCGGGAACGGGCCGCGCGGATAGGTGACGACCGGGACTTCTCCGCCGTAGCGGGCCTGGAGGTCGGCCGCCCGGCACCAGTCGGCGGGCGTACGGGTGGCGGCCCACGCCGCCGCGAGCGCCTGCCGCACGTCGGGGACGCGCTCCCAGAGCTGCGTCAGCGTCATGGTGGTGTGCGCGGCGGCGTATCCGTCGTCGGGATAGGCGCGGCTGGCGAAGAACGGCGCGGTCACCCGGCCGCCGCGCGTGGAGGACAGCGCCCAGGTGAAGTTGGCGATCACCAGGTCGCGTACGGGCGGCGCGAGGCGTTCGGCGGCGCCGTACATCCGCTGCTGGCGGTGGCCGGTGAGCCGGGTGGTGGTGAGCAGCCAGCCGACCTCCTCTCGTCCGTCGCCGGGCGCGCCGCCGTCCGCGAGCCAGGCCAGCACGGTGAGTCCGCGGGCGGCCTGCAGGCGGCACAGCTCGATCACCTCCTGGCACATCCGGTCGCCCGGCTCGTTCGACTGCGGCCAGGGCACCCGCTGGATGCGCCTGACGAGGTCGGCCATCTCCGGCTCGACGAACCGCGGCGTGACCAGCGCACCGCGCGGAGCGTCGGCCCGCACCGTGTAGGCCTCCATCAGCCGGCCGAACCGGACGATGGATCCGCGGGCGGATCGGAGTGCGGGGGGTCGGCCGGCGCCGGAGCGGGGTCGGTCGGCGCGGGCTTCGCGGGCGGTGACTCGGGCGGCGGCGCCTGGGTCGGGGCGGTCGGCGCGGGACGGCTCGGCGGAGGCTGCGGGCTCTCGGGCCGGCTCGGCGCGGACGGGCCGGGCGCGGGCTCGCCCGGCGGGGACTGACCGGACGGAGGCCCGCTCGGCGACGGCTCGCCGGAAGGCGGCTCCGTCGGGGTCGGCGTGGGGGTCGGCACCGGTTCGGGCGTCGACGGCGGCGGGTACGGCGGACGGTCGCCCCACACGATCTGGACCTGGTGGCCGCCCGGCCAGAACGTGACGACCGCCGAGCCGGACCCGCCGGCCGGGGCGCGTACGGTGACGAGCTGCGCGACGCCGCACCGCAGGGTGCCCGCCGCGGGGCTGAGGCGTGTCGGCCGGCCGCCGGAGGCCTGCCAGTCGAGGGTGCCGGCCGGGCAGCTCAGCATGATCACGCCCGCGCCGCCCGCGGGCAGCGTCAGCCGGCCGGGCCGTACGTCGAGGTCCTGGGCGACGGGGGCCCACAGGTAGTCCTTGGGCGGCACCGCGCCCAGCACGGCGGGGCCGGCCGGGGCGGGCAGGGCCAGGGGCAGCGTCGCCGACACCGGTCGCGCGCCGCTGGGCCGGCTCGGCGGCGCGGGGCTCGGCCGCGGCGACCGCTTGCCGGGCGGTCCGGCGATGACGCCGTCCCGGCCGTGAAGGGTGTCGTCGCCGAGGTAGCCGCACACGGCGATCGCCGTGACCGCGGCGAGCAGCGCCCCGGCCGCGGCGGCGAGCGCCCGCGGCCAGCCGCGCGAGGCGTCCTCCGAGGCGCGCCGCAGGGCCGCGGCCGGGCCCGTGCCGGGCTGCTGGGGGAAGCCCTGGGCCCCGAAGCGCGACACGCGCGCCGCCGCGAACAGCCGGTAGCCGGCCAGCTCGGGGTCGGTGAAGCAGTTCATGAGCCGGCCGCGCAGCGCCGGCGGCAACGGCGCGTCGGGCAGCAGGGCGTACACCTTGCGCGGCGCGATGTTGTCCGGCAGGTGCCGGGCGCACCGCGGGCATTCGAGCGAGTGGCGGACGAGCGTCTCACGCAGATCGTCGTCGATCTCGTCCTTGCGGGGACGCAGGAGCGCCGCGCGCTGCGAGCAGCCGTCCAGGCCGTCGTGCGCGAGGATCTCCGCGATGAGCGCGGCCTCCAGCAGCACCGCGGCCTGTCCCAGCAGCTCGCCGATCTCCTTGGCCCGCAGCCCGACGACGAGCGCGATGTCGGAGTCGGTCAGGCCGTGCCGGTGCCGCAGGTCGAGCACTTCGCGGCTCAGCGGCGGCAGCCCGGTGACGGCGCGCCACGCCATCAGCCGCAGGTCGACGTCGTCCTGGTCGTGCCGGGCCACCGGCACGTCGGGCTGTACCGGGCCGGCCGGCCGACGGCGGCGGCACTCGATCCGCGCGAGCGCGTAGAGCCACGGGCCGAACCGCGCGGGACTGCGCAGCCGGCCGACGTGGGCCTCGGCGCACATGAGGGTGTCGCGGAACGCCACCTGTGCGGCGTCGCCGTTGCGCAGCTGGAACCAGCAGTAGCCGTAGAGGCGTTCGGCGTACGCGTCGTAGATCTCACCCATGGCGATCGGGTCACGTGATCGCAGCGCCTCGACCAATAGCCGGTCTTCCATGGCGCTGAAGTTAAAACCTTTTACGCCCCATCTTCAACACTTTCCCGAAGAGCCATAGAAGTTTATTCGGATCGCCACGGTAAAGTGCCGGTGAAATGCCTTTTTATATAGCCGTAAGCGGTCGTTTATCGTCCTATGACGGCTTTGCCCCGCCTGGGGGCGGTCCGTGCCAACAAGAGGGGAACATGCCAACGACCAGCGCGGAGACGGTGATCAGCCGGTGACCCGCGCGATTCCCGCCATCGCGCAGCCCGCCTCGAGCTCGGCAAGGCCGAAAGCGTTGATCGGCCCCAAAGCTCCCGTCTCCACCATTCCCCTTGATGCCTGACAAGCGGCCCAAGAAAGGGTGCCGGCCGTGAACTCATAGGGATCACCGCCGGAAAGGTGCACATCCGTGAGCAGCGATCCCTCGGAGTCGTAGGCGACCGCGACGATGCGCGACGTCAGCGTGCTCTTGCCGCTTCGGCGGCGGGCCAGGCGCGCCATCGTGCCCAGCGCGGCTCGCGCGCCGTACGCGCCGACCCGCCCGCGCGCCGCCGGCCTCGTGGCCCGGCCGAACCAGCCCAGATAGACGTTGACCTCGTACAGCGCCGGGTAGGACTCGGGCAGCGCGAAGTGCTCCGAGGAGCCGATCGACAGGCCGGGCCGCGACCGGCCCGCCACCTGGAACTCACGAACCCGTGGTCGGCGCTCCTCGTGGATGCGCCCGCGGAAGGAGTACATCCGGGCGGTGGCCACGCCGGCGACCGACTGCAGGCTGCCGGCGGTCAGCCCCCGCCACAGGTCGCCGCCGCCGACGAAGTAGCCGATGTCAACGCGGAAACCGTCGTCGCCGACCCGGTCGAGGGCGAGGCCCGCGGCGAGGTTGCCCGGAACGTAGTCGTAGCCGAACGCGGGGATCAGCGCCGACCGCGTCGCGCGGGGCCCGTAGGACTCGAAGACCTCACGGATGAACGGCGGCTCGCCGGTGGAGTCGAGGTAGTGCGCGCCCGCGTCGACCGCGGCCTCCAGAGCCGCATGCCCGTACCGCTGGAACGGGCCGACCGTCGTGACCAGGACGTCGCCGCTCTCGACCAGCGCCCGTACGGACCGCGGCTCCTCGACGTCGGCGTAGGCGATCTCCAGGCCGCCGAGCCCGTCCGCGAGCGCGGTCAGGGCCGTACGGTTCCGGCCGGCGAGGACCGGGCGCGCACCCTGGGCGACGAGCGCTCTCGCGGTCAGGACGCCGGTGTAGCCGGTGGCACCGAAGACGACGATGCGGCCCGCCATGCCCCTTCTCCCCAGCTACGCGAGTCGGTCTGTTGCGCCGAGAGACCGCCGGGGACCCGATGCGCCACTCGCGACGGGCGCGGGTTCCCGGCCGTGTCCGAGCGTACTCATCAGTCACGAAGCGTGCCGGTTTTTCCCCACACATCGATCATCGGGGGAAGTATCCGTTCCGCCGCCGCGGCGATCGCGGTGACCTGTGCGGTGGTCAACACCGCAGGCTGCCGCTCGACGAGCCGGCGGGCCCGCCCGGCCCGCTGCACGGTCACACCGTCGAACGTGAACCCCGTGCGCGGCAGCCGCGCGCCGTGCACGGCGACGACCGCGTGCACCTCGACCCGGTGCCCGAGATCCTCCGACAGACGTTCGGCGACCGTACGCGCCGCGTCCCTCGCCGTCACGAGCAGCCGCGTCATCGGCCGCGGCCCGACCCACAGCCGCTCGTCCACCGCGCGCAGCCGGGTGAGGACCGGCCAGCGACGCGAGACGATCGCGTACACGCCGGTCAGGCCGACGACGAGGTGGTCGAGGTTCGCGTGGGCGGGTATGGGCAGCGCCCGGTCGTGCAGCACGTGGAAGTAGGCCGGGTCCAGCCGCGACAGGCGCCGGCCGGTACGCCGCTCGGCCGCCGCGCCGCGCCGCCAGTGGGTGACGGGGTCCGGCTTGACCCGCAGGTAGAAGGAGTGCAGGAGGAGGGCCGTGAGGGCGGCGGCCAGACCGGTCAGCCAGTCGAAGACGCCTGCGGTCATGGCGCCCGCGACGCCCGCCAGGACGGTCCGCGCGAGGACCCGCTCCTGCCGGTACTCCGCCCGCAGGCGCCGGTATCGGGCGTGCGCCGACGCGCCGGCCACCGAAGCACCTCGTCCAGGCACCGCTCCTCCTCAAGGGAAAGAGTGATGTCCCGCGACCGGGGCCTCAAGACACTTGACCACCTGTCGACCGAGTCATGGCCGAGGTCCGCCCTCCGGCGGAGCCATGGCCGAGGCCCCCTCCGACGGGGTCACGACCGACGGCCACCCTCCGGCGAGGTCACGGCCGAGGTCCGCCCTCCGGCATCGTCGTACGGTCCTCCGCGCGGAGCCGCGCGGCGAGGTCGCGGTTGATCCGGCGGGGCCAGGACGGTCCGCCGTAGATCAGGCCCGTGTAGGCCTGGACCAGGGTCGCGCCGGCCTGGAGGCGTTCCCAGGCGTCGTCGGCCGTCTCGATGCCGCCGACCGAGATCAGCACGAGCCGGTCGCCGGCGCGCTCGCGCAGGCGCCGCAGCACCTCCAGCGAGCGCTCCCTGAGTGGCGCGCCCGACAGCCCGCCCGTCTCGTCGGCGTGCGCGTCGGTCAGGCCCGTACGGGAGATCGTGGTGTTGGTCGCGATGACGCCGTCGAGACCGAGGTCGAGGGCCAGGTCGGCGACGGCGTCGACGTCGGCGTCCGCGAGGTCGGGTGCGATCTTCACCAGCAGCGGCACGTGCCGGGGCGTGGTGCGCCGCGCGGCCTGCCGTACCTGCTCCAGGAGGGGCCGCAGGTGCTCGACGGCCTGGAGGTTCCGCAGGCCGGGGGTGTTGGGCGAGCTGACGTTGACGACGAGGTAGTCGGCGAGCGCGGCCAGCCGTTCGGTGCTCTCGACGTAGTCGGCGGCGGCCTCGGCCTCCGGGACGACCTTGGTCTTGCCGATGTTGACCCCGACGACGGACCGGCGCCGGCCCTTGAGCCGGTCCGCGGCGGCCCGCGCGCCGTCGTTGTTGAAGCCCATCCGGTTGATCAGCGCCCGGTCCTTCGGCAGGCGGAACAGCCGCGGGCGGGGGTTGCCGGGCTGTGCCCGCGCCGTGACCGTGCCGATCTCCACGAACCCGAACCCGAACGCGCCCAGCGCCTCGTACGCCTCGGCGTCCTTGTCGAACCCGGCGGCCAGGCCGAGCGGGCTGGGGAAGTCCAGACCGAGCGCGCGGACGCGCAGGACGGGGTCGCGCGGCCCGTACCGGCGGCGGACCAGCGCGAGTACGCCGGGTACGACGGCGAGGAGGCGCAGGCCGCGGAAGCTCAGCCGGTGCACGGTCTCGGCGGGCAGGCGGCGCAGGATGAGGGCGAAGATCAGTCGGTACATCGGCCCTGATTCTCCCAGTGACGCCGATCCGGGGTGACGGCGGCCGTGCCCGGAGCGCACCCACCGGGACCGCGACGTCGGCGGCCCACTCTCGTTCGGCTGGTCACGCACACGAGATCGCGCGCCGAGGCGGGCCATGTCCGCGCCACCCGGCGACTCACCGCGCTAGCGTGGAGGCCGTGAGTCCGCGGATCGAGATCGACGGTCATCCCGCGACAGCGGCCGAGCTGGGGCACTTCGCGCTCGGGAACTACGGGCACTTCACCGCGATGCAGGTCCGCGAGGGCCGGACGCGCGGGCTGGACCTCCACCTGGCCCGGCTCGACGCGGCGCAGCGGGAGTTGTTCGGCGACGGGCTGGATCCGGCGCTGGTGCGCTCGCGCATCCGTCACGCGCTCGGCGAGACCCGCGACGCGTCCGTACGGGTCACCGGGTTCTGGCCGGAGGGTGCCGCCGAGCCGTCCCTCCTGGTCTCCGTGCGCCCGCCGGCCGACACTCCGCGCTCGCCGCAGAGTCTGCGGACCGCGCCGTACCAGCGGCCCGTCGCGCACGTGAAGCACCTCGGCGGGTTCGGGCAGAGCTACTACGGCCGCGTCGCGCGGCGTACGGGCTTCGACGAAGCGCTGCTCGTCGGGCCGGGCGGCGTCGTCTCCGAGGGCGCGATCACCAATCTGGGCTGCTATGACGGCACGTCGGTGGTGTGGCCCGACGCGCCGGCCCTGGACGGCGTCACCATGCTGCTGCTCGAACGCGACCTGCCCGGCGAGGGCGTGCCGTCGCGGCGCGGCCCGGTGCGGGTGGACGACCTGCCGTCGTACGCCTCGGTGTTCGTCACCAACTCCCGCGGGGTGGCGGCGGTCGATCGCGTGGACGACCTGCGGCTGCCGGTCGACGAGGGGTTCATGAAGACGGTGCGGCGGACGTACGAGTCCGTGCCGTGGGACGTCATCTGAGGTGACCCCACCGACGCGAAGACCCCGCCAGGAATCTGGCGGGGTCTCCCACGTTGGCACCGGTGCGCGGGTCGCCTCACGGCGAAATGCACAACACGGCTCCAGCCGAACGGTATTCCGTGAAGGCGATGGTTAGGCCCGGGGGACACCGAACGCACCGGCCACGTCGAGTGTAACAAGAGGGGCGGATGCGTTTGTTCCCGTCCACGGCCGGGTTTTCCGCGGCGCCGTCAGATGACCTGTGTCCAGGGCGGCGCGCGGGCAGAAGGTTGTCATGACATCTAGCCTGGGTCACATGGACCCGCTCAGCACCGGCGAACTTCAGGTGTGGCAGGCGTGTAAGACCCTGGGACACGAGGTCACCCGCCGCGTCGGCGCGGAGTTGACGGCCGTCACCGGGCTGTCGGGCTCGGAGTACGGTCTCCTGTCCCGGCTGGAGGAGCTGGGCGGCGGCCGGCTCGGGCAGCAGGCGCTGGCCGACGCGATGGGCTGGGCGAAGAGCCGCATGTCCCACCAGCTGACGCGGATGGCGGCGCGAGGGATCGTCCGGCGTGAGAAGGGGCCGGCCGGCGTGATCGTCGTGCTCACCGCGGACGGCCGTGAGCTGCTGGCGCGGGCGCGGCCCGTGCACGCCGCCGCCGTGCGCGAGCACCTGATCGACCGGCTCGGGGAGGCCGAGCGGGCCATGCTCGTACGGATCGCCGGCCGCCTCGCCGGTGAGGCCGAGCCGGCCGGATGACGGGCGTCGCTCAGGTTCCGGTGCCGGTCGCCCAGAGGACTCTGCCGTCCTGGACGATCGTCAGGTCGCCGTCGGCCTGAAGGACGAGCACCGCGCCGTCGTGTCCGTCGGTGCGCGAACTCCACAGCGTCCGCTGGTCGCCGCCGTACAGCACGAAGTTGCCGTCCGCCTGGAAGACGGCATGGGTGCCGGACGCGTGGGTGCCGCTCGACCAGACCCGCTCGTCGTTCCGGTCGCGCAGGACCAGGTCGCCGCCCGAGGTCAGGGACAGGCGGAGCCGGTTCGTACGGATCTCGTCGCCGGGATACAGCACGTACGTCCCGTGCACGACCCGCGTCTGCCCCTCGGCGGCCGCCCGTTTCCCCGTGCTCGCCGACCGCCGGGGCGCGGCCGTGTCCTTCGGCTTCGGTGCGAGGGCGCGACGCACGGCGGCGTTCGCGGAGGACCCCGGGCCGGGCGTCGTACGGGAGTCCGTCCGCGGTCTCGTCCTCGGCGACGTGCGCGGTGGCGCCGATCGCTCCGACGGGCTCGGCGAGGGGATCTTCGCCTTCGGCACCGGAGGAAGGGACGGCGGCGGCGAGGAGGACCGCGGCTGCCAGGTCGGCGCGGGCGCCGGCACGGCCGGCCTCTCCGCGGTCCGCTCGGTCACCGGGCCGTGCGGCCGTGCCTTCGCCGACGAGGCCACGGAGTCGCCGAGCACCCGCTCCGTGGGCGAAACCACCGCGAACGGCGCCGCCGCGAGGACGGCGATGCCCGTCGCCGTGAGCAGCGCCATCCCCGTACGCCGCCGGCGGGCGGGCGAGGGCCCGGCGACCTCGTCGACGGCGTCCGGCGGCCCGTCGAGCACGATGATCGGCGAGACCCGCAGGGGCCTTCCTCCGCCCGCCGTCGTTCCCGCTTCGTCCGGCGGCTCCGCCACCCGCTCATCCGTCATGCCGTCTCCTTCCGTGCCGTCGCGGACGCCGTCCAGAGAGACGGGCCCGCACCGGTATCACGTCCGCGACCGCCCGCCGGGATCACTCCGGCTCGGCGGCGACGGCGATGACCATGGAGAATCCACGCTGTGAAAATCAGGGGAATCGGTACCCGCGCTTTCGTCGGCATGGCGGCGGCGATGGCATTGCTGGGTACCCTCATCGAGCCGGCGCAGGCCGCCGAACGACCGGACCACTCCGGCCGTGGCATCGCCCAGAAACTGCGGCAGACCATGGACCGGCTGCACTTCGAGCAGGTCCTCGACCTCGCGCCGCCGACCGCGTCGGCGCAGGCCCGTGCCATGACGGCACAGTCGGTGGACAAGGACGCGACAACGCCCCAGCAGCGCGCGAAGCGTTTCGCCGCACTCGCGTCGGATCCGCAGCCGATCGTCCAGCAGCCGCAGATCGACACGACCGTCATCGAACTGGACGCGCACGGCCGGCCCGTTTCCTCCGGCACCGTGCTGATGAGCCCGCAGTATCCGCACGGAATCGTCGTTCCGGTGGACGGGAATTACCACTCCGACGCCGTTCGCTGGCGCCAATGGGACGACGCCGGGTGGTACACCAACCACGCCCAGGGCACCATCGACATCGTCCCCGGCCGGGAGAACGCCCCGCTCGACTTCATGGAGCCCTATCCCGCGTCGGTGCTGAAGCTGATGGTCGTCTTCGGGGTCCTCCGGCTCGTCGACCAGGGCACGGTCAAGCTCGACGACACCTACGCCTACCAGCCGACGTCGCTCAGCTCGCTCTGCGGTGACGCCACGAGCGACACGATCCGCGACTACATCGACGCCTCGATCACCTGGTCCTCCAACGCCGCGTCGTGCGCACTGGTCAAGCTGCTCTGGGACCACGACGCGGTCGACGGGCTCAACCAGACGTTCCAGGACCTGGGCCTGGAGACGATGCAGCTGAAGGAGACCAACCCGGCGAACGGCGGGCACTGGTCCAACCCGGTCACCATGACCTCGCTGGACACCGCCAAGCTCCTCATGATCATCAATGGCTCGCCGGGCCGGCTGTGGACCACGCCGAACGGCACGCCGGTCACCGCCGCCGCCCTGAGCCCGTCCTCGCGGCGGTTCTTCAAGAGCGAGCTGTTCCAGCAGGGCTACAACGACGTGCTGTCCACCACGAGCTGGTGCGGCGCGGACTACCCGGCGCCGGGCATCCCCCAGCTCACCGCGTCGCGCTGGATCGCGGCCGACGGCACGACCACGGTCGGCGGCGACGCGTACGCCCATGACGTGCGGCCGTGCGACCTGGCCGCCCAGGTGACGTACTCGCACAAGACCGGCCTGGTGGGCAACTCGGCCTCGGACGCGGGCATCGTGAAGGCCCTGCCGGGCAGGGGCGGTCGGACCTACATCATCGCGATGTTCTCCAACCTCGGCGACCAGTACCAGGACCCGAACCGTCCGCCGACGGCCCCGGGCGCGCACCCGGTCGCCTACACGGAGAAGTTCGCCCAGCTCGGCAAGATCATCGATCAGTTCGAAGCAGCGCGTCACTGAGACAGCGGCGGTCCGGCGGCCTCGGAGCCGCCGGACCGCCGTACGTCTCCTCAGTACGCGAAGGTGATGCGGCGCCTGATCGCCTCGCCCTTCTCCAGCTCGGTCACGAGACCGTCCGCGTAGTCCTCGGCGCTGATCCGGCTCCGGCCCTCGGCGTCGGTGAGCAGCTCGTCGCCGCCCCGGCGGTGGTTCCCCGTACGCTCGCCGGGCGCGATCTCGGCCGCCGGAGAGACATAGGTCCAGTCGAGGTCGCCGGCCTCCTCGCGCAGCAGGTCCAGCAGCGCGGCCTGGGCCAGCGCCCCCTCCTTCCAGGCGGGCGGGAAGTCGGGGGCGTCCACGAGCCGTGCGCCCGGCGCGACCTCCAGACTGCCCGCTCCCCCGACGACGACCAGCCGGCGGACGCCCGCGGTGCGCAGCGCCTCGAACACCGCGCGTCCGGTGCCGAGCATCCCGTCCTCGCCCGGCGTGATCGCGAGCACGACCGCGTCATGGCCCGCGGCGAGCGCGGCCACCGCCGAAGCGTCACTGGCGTCTCCGGCCGTGGTGCCGTCGGCGCCGCTGCGCGTGACGCCCGTGACCGTGTGCCCCCGTCCGCGCGCCTCGGTCGCGATCCGGCTCCCGATCATGCCGGTGGCGCCGATCAGCAGAATCCTCATGGTGTCGCCTTCCTGGACGTTCTTCATCAGGGACGTGACGGTATCCATTGGATATCGGTTACTTCAACGTGCTATTGATATCTAGTGGAAACCATTGAGCAGGGAGACGCCTTCGACCCCGACTGCCCCACGCGGCTGGTGCTCGACCGCATCGGCGACCGGTGGACCGTGCTGATCCTGCTGACACTGCGCGACGGGCCGCGGCGGTTCACCGAGCTGCGCCGCAAGGTCAACGGCGTGACCCCGAAGGTCCTCACCCAGACCCTGCGCGCGATGGAACACGACGGCCTGGTCACCCGCGAGGTGTTCGCGGAGGTCCCGCCGCGCGTGGAGTACACCCTGACCGCGCTCGGCATGTCCCTGCAGACCCCCATCCAGGCCATCACCGACTGGGCCGAGGCGAACGTCGGCAAGGTCATGGCCGCCCGCGAGGAGTCTCTCCGGGCCTGATCATCCGTCGGCGCATGGCCACGGTGGAACACGGGTAGGGCCGCGCAGGGACGCACCTTCCACGCGAACAGGCAGGTGAGGTCGATGGCGTCCGAGGAGTCCGCCCTCTCGCCCGGCCGCTCGATCTGGGCGGGCGTACTGATCGGGGTCGGAGTCGCGGCGTTCCTCGATGAGACGGTCTTCCACCAGCTGCTGCACTGGCACCACTTCTACGACCGGTCCACTCCGGCCGTCGGGCTGGTCTCCGACGGGCTCTTCCACGCGTTCGGCTGGTTCGCCACGGTGATCGGCCTGATCATGGTGGCCGATCTCGTGCGCCGTTCGGGACTGTCGGGACGGGCGCTCGCCGGAGGCGTCCTGCTGGGCGCCGGCGCCTTCCAGCTCTACGACGGCACGATCCAGCACAAGATCCTGCGGTTGCACCAGATCCGCTACCACGTCGAGATCGCGCCGTACGACTGGTCCTGGAACGTCATCGCGGTGATCCTGCTGCTCGTCGGCGCGTGGGTGCTCCGCCGGGAGGGGCGACGCCGGTGACCGCGTACGCGGCGGCGCTCGCGGCCGTCGCCCTCTACATCGCCGGCGCGCTACGCCTGCGGCGTCGCGGTGACGCCTGGTCGCCGTGGCGTGCCCTGTCCTTCGGCGTCGGCGCGTGCGGAGCCGCCGTCGCGGTGGCCGCGCCGCTGCCGGGCGGGGCGTTCACCGCCCACATGGTGCAGCACCTCATCCTGGGGATGTACGCGCCGCTGCTCCTGGTGCTGGGCCGGCCGATCACGCTCGCGCTGCGCGCCCTGCCACCCGGCCGCGTACGCCGTGGCCTGCTCGGGACGGCGCGGTCGCGGGCCGCCGCGTTCCTGGTCTTCCCGCCGGTCGCGGCGGCGCTGGACGTGGGCGGCCTGTGGATCCTGTACCGAACGCCCCTGTTCGCGGCAACCCACGAGCGTCCGTGGGCGCATGCCCTGGTCCACCTGCACGTCCTGCTCGCCGGAGTGCTCTTCACCGTCGCCGTCTGCCAGGTCGAGCCGCTGCGGCACCGGTACTCGATCGCGCTGCGCGGCGCGACGCTCGTGCTCGCGGGCGCCGCGCACGCCGTACTGGCCAAGTCCCTGTGGGTGACGCCGCCCCCGGGGTTCTCCGCGCCCGACCCGCACACCGGCGCGGAGGTGATGTACTACGGCGGCGACGCCGCCGAGATCGCGCTGGCCGTGGTGATCGCCCTGCGCTGGTACGCGGCCGGCGGCCGGGCCCTGCGCCGCCCCGCCCGGCCGTCCGGCGGGAGGCCTCACAGCCGTACGGGCAGGGCACGCACGCCGTTGTCCACGAAGGTGGAGCGGTAGGAGAGCTCCGTCGCGGCCACCTCCAGGCCGGGGAAGCGGGTGAACAGCCGCTCCAGCGCGATGGTGGCCTCCATGCGGGCCAGCGGCGCGCCGAGGCAGAAGTGCGCGCCGTGTCCCAGCGAGAGATGCCGCGCGGCGTCGGACCGGCGGGGCCGGGTCACGTCGAAGCGGTCGGCGTCCGGCCCGTGCGCCGCCGGGTCGCGTCCCGCGGCCGAGTAGCCCGCCAGTACGGGGGTGCCCTGCGGGATCACCGTGCCGTCGACCGTCAGGTCGCGGACGGGATAGCGGAAGGGGAAGAAGCTGACCGGCGCGTCCCAGCGCAGGGTCTCCTCGACCGCGTCCGCCCAGCCGGCCTCGCCGTTCAGGACCAGGTCGAGCTGGTCGCGGTGGGCGCACAGGGCGCGGACCGCGTTGGCGATCAGGGACAGCGTGGTCTCGTGCCCGGCGACGACCATCAGGAGCAGGGTGCCGATGAGCTCCTCCTGGCTGAGCCGGTCGCCGTCCTCGTCGCGGGTGGCGATCAGCGCGCTGGTGAGGTCGTCGCCGGGCCGCTCCGCGCGGGCCGCGGCGACCGTGCCCAGGAGGGCCACCATCTCCCGGTTGGCGGCTAAGACCTCCTCCGGGCCGGCGTTCGTGGCCACCACCCGGTCGGACAGCCGGTGCAGGGTGTCGCGGTAGGCGTCGTCGATCCCGAGCAGCTCGCCGATGACCCCGATCGGCAGCGGCAGCGCGAAGTGCCGGATCAGGTCGACGACTCCGCCGTCGGCGGCGCGCTCAAGCCCGTCGAGCAGGCCGGCGGTCATCTCCTCGACCCGTGGACGCAGGAGCTCGACCCGCCGGGCGGTGAACGCCTTGCTGACCAGGGAGCGCAGCCGGCGGTGGTCGGCGCCGTCGGCCGTCGTCATGCCCGGCACCGTGGCGAAGGTCAGCAGGGGCCAGCCGGCCGGGATCCGCCCGTCGCGTAGCGCCGCGAAGTGCCGGGCGTCCTTGGCGACGTCGGCGCGGGAGAGGAACTCCTTCAGCGCCTCGTGCCCGAGCACCGCCACGCCCTCGACGTCTCCGGGGAGCACGACCGGTGCGACGGCCCCGCGCGCGAGCAGCCGCGCGTTGTCGGCGTGCGGACTGCCGCCGGCCGGGTTCAGCCGGTACGGCGGGACGGAAGAGGTGTTCACCATGCCCTCCTCGGCACGACCGGGTCCGTGGACCCCGCTGCCGTCGAGGCTACTCGCGAGGACCGCTCCACAGCGGAGAACATCGGCCCTTCTCTGGAGACGCGGCCGGGAGTCGAACCCGGAGATCGGTCGGTGTTGCAAGCCGCCGCCCGCAGCCGGCGAGAACCGCGCCCTGGTGTCCAACGCAGCGCAGACGGGACTCGAATCCGCAAGCACCGGAATGAAGGTCCGGCGGCTGTACCCGATTTGCCTACTGCGCCAGGCGTACCCCGTGCGGGAATCGAACCCGCGATCTCCGGATTGAGAGTCCGGCGTCTTCACCTGCGTCGACCAACGGGGCAGGAAAGCGGAGAGGGTGGGATTCGAACCCACGGAGGCACGGTGTCCTCACACCCTTAGCAGGAGTGCCCGATAAACCTGACTCTGGCACCTCTCCGAAGTACGCCGTCAGAGAATTGAACTCTGTTCCCCGGGGTAAGAACCCGGTGCATCACCCGTTATGCTTACGGCGTCCAGAACCGTACTCGGGACTCGAACCCGATTCCCCTGCTTGGAAGGCAGGTGCCTCACCCGTTCGGCTTGTACGGCATGTCATCGACACGTCGGAACGGCAGGATTCGAACCTGCGATCTCCGCTACCCGAAAGCGGCGCCCTGCCAGGCTGGGCCACGTCCCGTGGTGTGTCGCCGCGCGATGACGGCGACTCGTGGACCAACCGGGATTCGAACCCAGGAACTCCTCGGTGCAAGCGAGGCATGATTCCGTTTCACCATCGGCCCAAGTGCTCGTGAGCGGATGTCTCACGAGCCGATGTTCTCCACTGTGGAGTTGTCAATTTCCGGACCCGCATGAGGGCATGAAGCGATAAGAAAAGGCCGCTGGGGATGTCTCCTCCGGCGGCCTCTGGATCAGGGACTGAACGTCGCTATCCAGAGGTTCGTTCGGGCTCACTGGAGCCACTCGGAGAAGCACACGGACACTTGGCCGCCTCGGCGCCGGGTTCGTACGTCATCGTGTGCTCCTTTCTCGTTCGCGCTTTCTGGTCTCTATCGTAAGGACTCGCCCGGGAAAGGCAACCTTATTTTCCCGACGTTTTCCCTCAGCCGCGCAGCGCGGCCGAGATCGCGTCGAGCCGGCGGTCGACGGGACCGGCGGTGAACAGGCCCGTGCCC
This sequence comes from Actinoallomurus sp. CA-142502, assembly GCF_050936355.1. Taxonomy (NCBI): domain Bacteria; kingdom Bacillati; phylum Actinomycetota; class Actinomycetes; order Streptosporangiales; family Thermomonosporaceae; genus Actinoallomurus; species Actinoallomurus sp. CA-142502. The sequence goes on along the minus strand of NZ_JBNJMY010000001.1, from coordinate 1,335,150 downwards.
GCGCCCGCGAGTTCGCCGGCGGCCGGCCGGAGACGCGCCTCAACCCGCTCCAGCACCACCCGGTCGCCGAGTTCGAGCGCGGCCTCCGCCTCCACGCAGCACAGCGCCTCGTACGTCAGGTCCGCGGGAGGTTCGGCGAGCGCGCGCAGCGCCGTACCGGCCTCGGCTCGGCGGCCCGACCGCAGCAGGACGAGGGGCTCGACCCACGGCCGGTACGGCCCCCAGTCCGCGTCGGGGTCGACCTCGGCCTCCGGACCGAGCCGCAGGCACAGCAGCGCCATCGGCAGCAGCCCCCGCTCGACGCCGGGCATCCCCGCGTCGTCCAGCCGTACGGCGGCGGCGCGGTAGGCGTCCTCGGCCGACGGCCGGCCCTCGGCGGCCAGCCGCAGCGCCGCGTACCACTGCGTGAACACGCCGACGAGCGGGAGCTCGTGCCGCGCGGCCAGGCGGTCCACGGTGGACGCGTGCTCATCGGCCGTCGCGAAGTCGGCCAGGGCGGCGCGCGCCTGGATGCGGATCAGGTGCCCGAGCACCTCGTACGTCACCAGCCCGCGCCGCGCGGCCAGTTCCACCAGCTCGACGCCGATCGCGTCCCGCCTCCGGGCGAGCCCCGCCCGCGTACAGGACTGCATGAACCTGCCGTTGAGCGCGAACGCCAGCAGCGCCGGATCGTCCAGGCGGCGAGCGAGGTCCTCCGCCTCGCGCGCGGCCGCCGGTCCACGCGGGGAGCGGGTGCCGCGCATCTCCAGCGCGACGGTGGCCAGCAGGCGGGCACGCGCCGCCGGCGCGTCCGCCGGCAGGGCGGCGAGCGTACGCTCGGCCGCCGCGACGATCTCCGCGGCCTGCCGCGGGTCGTCGCTGCGCGTCCAGATCGCCGGGACGTCGTACGCGCCGATCACCCGCGCGGTCAGTTCCGGATCGCCGAACTCCTCCGCCGCGGCGATCGCCGTCATGCGGTGCGTCCGCGCCGCCTCCAGGCCGCCGCCTCCGGTCACCGCGAGGTTCCGCAGCAGGCCGACCGTGGACTCGATCCGGGCGCGGGCGCCCGCGCCGACCGTACGGTCGTAGGCGGCGGTGGCGTCCGTCCACAGCCGGGCCGCCGTGGTCACCGGCGCGTCCAGGCGCGGATCCTGGGCGAGGATCTCGGCCTCGAGCCGACGCAGGCCGGGGCCCGGGTCCAGCCCGAGCCCGCCGGCCAGGGTCGCGCGCGCCCGGCGCAGCACCGCGAGCGCGTCCGCCTGGCGGCCGGTCCGGTACAGGGCGAGGGCGAGCAGCCGCCAGCCCTCCTCGCGCCACGGATGCCCGGCCACGTGCGCGTCCAGGTCGGGCACCGCCTCGCCCGCGGCGCCGAGGGCGAGCCGCGCCTCCGCCTGACGCTCGACCGCGTGCAGCCGCAGTTCCGTGAGCCGGGTCCGCTCCGCCCGGGCCCAGTCCTGGTCGGTGAACTCGGCGTACGCGGGCCCGCGCCACCACGTCAGGGCCTCGGTCAGCCGGGCGAGCGCCTCCTCGGGCGGACCCTTCGCGGCGACGCCCCGCTCGAAGCGCCAGGCGTCCACGTCGTCGGTCCGCAGCGCGTACCCGGGCCCCTCGGTGACGAGCAGCCGGGCCGGCGCCCGAGGCGGCCGTCCCGGCTCCAGCGCGCGGCGCAGCGCCCCGACGAAGGTCCGTACGGCGCTCACCGCACCGTCGGGCGGGTCGATCCACAGGTCGTCGACCAGGCCGGACACCGGGACGACGCGGCGGCGAGCGATGATCAGCCGGGCCAGTACCGCGCGGTGCCGCGGCCCCTTCAGGTCGACCGCGGTCCCGTCGGCGTCCCACGCCGCCACCGGCCCCAGCACCCCGAACCGCACCCGCCCGTCCCCTCTTCCGTCGCGCTGACCGGATGCTCATTCGCGCCCGGCAGGCTGCCTGGTGTCTCGTTCCTCCACCGTACGGAAAGGACGGCACCATGCCGCCTGTCATCCCCGGCTTCGACTACCGGCGCGTCCCCGTCGCCGACGGCGTGTCCCTGAACACGGCCGTCGGCGGCACCGGCAGCCCGATCGTGCTGCTGCACGGCTTTCCGCAGACCCACCTGATGTGGCGGCACGTCGCCGCCGACCTCGCCGCGGACCACACGGTGATCTGCCCCGACCTGCGCGGGTACGGGGCGAGCGACAAGCCGGCCGAAGACGACGAGACCACGTACGCGAAGCGCACGATGGCCGCCGACGTCGTCGCCCTGGCCCGGGCCCTCGGACACGAACGCTTCGCGCTCGCCGGGCACGACCGGGGCGCCCTGGTCGCGTTCCGCGCCGGCCTGGACCATCCCGACGCGGTCTCCCACCTGGCCTGCCTGGACGTCCTGCCGACCCTGGACATGTGGGAGGTCATGCACGGCACGACGGCCGCGGTGGGCTTCCACCTGTACCTGATGGCCCAGCCGCCGGGCCTGCCGGAGCAGATGATCGCCGCGAGCGCGGACGCGTTCTTCGGCCACTTCCTCGACATCTGGGCCCTCGACCGTACGGCGATCCCCGCCGACGTCCGCGCCGCGTACCTGGACGCCTGCCGTGAGTCCGTGGTCTCGATCGTCGCCGACTACCGCGCCTCCGCCGGCATCGACGTACGGCACGACACGGCCGACCGCGAGGCCGGGCGGCGGCTGGAGATGCCGGTCACCGTCCTCCAGCAGGACTGGGGCGCGGCCCTGGGCTTCGACGCGGCCGCCCTCTGGCGCACCTGGGCCACCGACCTGCGGCATTCGTCGGTGAAGTACGGCCACTTCATGGCCGAGGAGGCCCCCGCCGAGGTCGCCGGGGCCTTGCGCGCGCTGGTCGCCGCTTAGACGCCCGTGCTCACGCGCTGCTCGGCCGGGCCGGGTCGAACACCTCGTTCACCGTGATCCGGTCGAACGCGTCGAGAAGCGCCCTGGTGCCCTCGGTCACCTTCAGGTCGATCTCGGCGGGATGCAGCGGTACGAGGGCGAGCAGCGAGATCTGCTTTCCCTCGGCGGTGATGACGGTGTGCGCCTCCTCGGGGTGGTCGACCATCGGCGCGACGAGGACACCGGCGAACGGGGTGCCGTCGGCGTACGGTTCGGCCGGATCGCCGTTGGGCACCGAGTGCCAGACCCCGATCCAGGTGTCGTACTCGTGCGGCAGGCGCGCGACCGTCTTCAGGAGCCGGACGGGCCAGTACGCCTTCTCGTCGTTCAGGGCGTCCGCGCTCAGCGGCCAGTCCGGGGGCAGGCAGATGAGAAGCTCGGCGTACGGGCCGACGCCCTCCGGGACCGTCATGGGCAGATCGCTCATCCCGGAGGTGATGAGGGTGTAGTACGGCCGCTCGGGGCTCGGTTCCACCACGTGCACGTCGATGTGGACGAGGTCGGAGATGAACTCGTGCCACACGAACGCGATCTCCCCGAAGTGCCGCTGGATGTGCCGCTTGACGGCCTCCGCGGTGTCCGGGTCGGTGGGCGCGGCGGGTTCCCACTCACGCTCCCGCGCCGCGTACCGGAACAGCCCGCTGCCGGTCGGCGTCTCGGAGGGTTCCATGGCGGGTGAGCCTAGAGGAACCCTCCGACGGTGGCAGGATCAGGGGCCGTGAGGGGGACGATGGAGATCCTGTCCTATCCGAACAGCCGCGAACCGTGCCTCGTCGAGCGCCGAGTGGCGCGGCTCCGTCTGCACCGGCCTGGCCTGGGAGGGATTCGTCCCAGATGACGCGGCCAAACGATCTTTTCTGGCCGTTTCTCTGCCCACATGTCACAGATGGCCGGGCTGTCTCGTCTTTGGTGTCGGAGACAAGTTCCGAGCACCTCGACGTGCTGATCAACAACACCGGCATCAGCGGCCCCGGGGCACCAAGAAAGGAAATAATGCATAAAGTCGTCAAGAAGGTGGCGCTGTCGGTCAGTGCAGCGGTCGCGCTCGCCGTACCGCTCTCGGTGAACGATCCGGCAATGGCGGCCTCGTCACCGATCGCGGCATGCGGTGGCGGCTCGTATCACGTCATCGACAAGCATGATCTGGGCCCGGCCGTCATTTACCTGCTCTACAACGGCACCACCAACTGCGTGGTCACCTGGAAGGACAGCCCGAACACCACCAGCGTGTACGCCAGCATCCAGCGGCAAAGCGACGGGAAAGAGGTCCAGGACGTAGGTTACTACTCGACCTACGCCGGTCCGGTAAAGCTCAACGCTGCCGGAACGTGCGTCTGGTGGATGGGAGGCTACGGGAACTCCTACGAGTGGGGTTCGGGCTGGTCGCACTGCGCCTGATTAGTTCGTACGGGCGGCGGACAGGCGCAAGCGCTCGGCCAGGGCGTAGAAGACGAAGAAGTTGGGGATCGACCGCACCATGGTGCGGGTCAGCGACAGCCACTTGCCCTCGACGCGCAGGGACACCTGGCCGTCCTTGACCTTGATCTCCTGGATCCGCCGCCACGGGACGGACTTCCCCGAGGCCGACACTGTCTCCCGGTTGAGGGAGATGTCGCCGAACGACAGTGTGCCTCCGGACTGGATCGTGGCGACCGCGCGCGGGAGCTGAGCGTCGGTCACGGCCTGCTGGATGGCCTTGCCCCATTCTTCGGGCCGGTGGAACCCGCCGGCGAGCCCCAGAGTTTCGCCGGCGGGGTCGATGAGCCGGTACGAGTAGGTGGTGCGGACGTAGCCGCCGTTGCGGTAGTGCCGGACCGTGTTCTGGTAGACGGTGGTCGAGTCCCACCGCCGTACGTGGATCCGCCCTCCGACGCCGACGCAGACCAGGCCATGCTCGAAGAGCAGGAGTCGCTGGCCTTCCTTCTTCTGGTTCAGCAGTGCGATACGCCCGAACTGGAAGCCGAAGACGACCGCGAAGATCAGGCCCAGGATCGTAAGGAAGACGACTCCCGTGGCCAGGCCGATCAGTGCCAGCACCAGTGCGACACCCGCCACCACGCCGCCCACCGTCAACCGGCCCTTGGGCATCAGCGTCGCCGGATAGGTCGCCCGGTGGCCACCGAGTCGCGCCCGATGAGCAGCCTCACTGATCCTCGCGGAGACGTCTTCTGCTTCCATGGCCTGCTCTCACTCGATAAGCCGCACGGTTCCGTTCATCGAGACAATATTGTCTGTATGCCTGAGCCGGGCAAGCCACGGGTGAACACCCGCCGTACTCCGGCTCGGTGTCGGCGACCGGCGGGGGGGCGGTCGCCGACACCGGTTCAGGTCAGGCGGATGATGTGGCGGCCCGGCCGAGGTGTCGCGATCTCCTTCTCGTCGTGCGCGGTACGCGGCCGGCCACCGTGCCCGGGCGCGTCGATGGTCGCGACGTTGAAACCGCAGTGGTCGATGATGCGCCGCGCGCCCGACCACCGCCGGCGCCTTCCTGTGCCGGCCGCCGCCATGCCCCCGTCAGCACCAGGGGGCACGCCCGGCACCGGAGGCGGGCGACCAGAGAGCGCCGGTGACCTCACCCACGGCGAAGTCGCGCTCGACGACACCGTCCGACGATGTCTCCGCGGTGAAATGCACGGAATGCAGCCCGCCGCCCCGCCCAACCCAACCCCTTTTCACGCCGTACGCGACGGCTGGTCGAGTGCGCCGGCACGGGCGGCGGCCAGGGCCGCGGCCGCGGCGCGTTCGGCGACGGTCTCGTCGAACGGCTCGTGGGTCACCAGCAGCCGGTAGTACAGCGGCGCTCCGATCATCCGGATGACCTCGACCGGATCGGTTGCCTCGGGCAGTTCGCCGCGGGCGATGGCGCGGTGAACGATCTCGGCGGCCTGCGTGTTGCGGCGGGTCCAGAACTCGCGCAGCCCTTCCGCGGCCGGCGCGTTGTGCACCGACTCGGCGATCAGCGCCAGCACCAGCGACCCCGCGACGTGGTCGGTGAAGAACCGCGAGATCTGCACGGCGAGCCGGCGGAGGTCCTCGTCGACCGTACCGGTGTCGGCGAGGGGGATCTCGGCGGCGACGAACTCGTTGAGCAGTTCCATCAGCAGCCCGGCCGTGTCACGCCATCGCCGGTACACCGTGCTCTTCGCGACACCGGCCTTGTCGGCCACCCGTTCGATGCTCAGGCCCTCGTACCCGACCTCGACCAACACCGCGCGCGTCGCCGCGATCACCGCCTGCCGGACCCGTTCGGTGCGGCCACGCGGGCGGAGGGTGCCGGGGGCTGGACGTTCCGCAGACAAATAAAACTCCCGTTGCATTAGTGGGCGACATGCGTCTAGCATGACCGCTAACGCTCCAAGCGTTTCATTAATTCCGTCCGGACGCATGCCAGCGGTCCGCGCCGCCGGTTCGTCCACCCACCCATCCCGAAACGGAAGCGATCAGCGATGAACGACAGCACCGTACGACGCATCGCCGGCGGCGCCGGCCTTGTCGCCGCCCTACTGACCCTGGTCGAGGTCCCGCTCTACTTCGTCTACGACGGACCCCCGCCCGACGCCAACGTCCTGACCCGCAGCCTGTTCGGGCTGGTCGGGCTGACCTTCCTCGCCGTGTTCATGGTCTACCTGCGCCCGATGCTCACCCGCCGCGATCCCCGCGTCGAGCCGATGGCCACGCTGGCGGCGGCCGCGGGGCTCATGTGGGTGACGGTCGAGTTCGTCTCCAACGGGCTGGAGACCGGCGCGGTCATCCAGTCGGCCGAACCGATCGACCCGACCATCGCCGTCAGCGGAACGTACCTGCTCTACGGCACCATCACCCGCCTGATCGAGGCGCTGTTCCTCATCGCGTTCGCGGCCACCGTGCTCCGGGCCCGGAGCCTGCCCCGGTGGACGGCGTGGTCGGGTCTGCTGCTCGCCGCGATCAACCTGGCGTTCGTGCCCTCGATCTACTTCGGCAACGACCCGGCCAACTTCTACGCCGCCAACGGCTGGGGCACCACCGCCACCATGGGCGGACTGTTCATGCTGTGGCTCCTCGCCACGGCCATCGCCACCCTCCGCGCCAAAACCGACACCACCACCACCGCCCCCGCGCATGCACGCGAGGTCTTCACCCGCTGACCGGCCATCCGGCCTCGCGCATCGTGCGAGGCCGGCATGCCCCGGCCTACCGCGTGCTCAGCACGTGGAGGGCCGGGGATTCGCCGTGGACGTTCTCCGACACCGCGTACAGGCGGCCGCCGGGCCCGGGGCCAGGAGCTTGAGCGGTGAGGAAGGGTCGGCGCCGAAATCCCGGCCATGCGTCGTGACGTGGTACGGATACCCGGCGGTGACCAGTGCGCACGACCCGTCGGGTGTCACCGCGGTTCAGCGGGTCGCCGGTCGGATGGGCCGGTAGACGAGCCGGGTGATTCCGCATCGGTAGGACTTGGTGGCGACCGGCGTGAGGGGGGTGTGCGTGGTGAACAGTCGTTGTCCGGCGCCGAGCGCGACCGGCTCGACGAGGAAGACGTACTCGTCGATCAGGTCGAGCCGCGCGAAGGTCCGGGCGGTGCGCACACCGCCAGGCAGTCCAAGATCGCGGCCGGGGCGTTTCTTGATCTCGGCTACCGCGGCGGTCAACGCCGCGTCGTCGGATGCGACCAGAACCTCTGCGTTCGGGACGCCGAGTTGTTCTGGTGACCGTGAGACGGCAAAGGTGTGCATCGTTGCGACGGCCTCAGCGATGTCGCGGGAGGCATGAGAGGCTTTGGGGTCCTGGGCGACGCTCGCCCAGTAATGGATCATCGGCTCGGCGGTCGGATAGCCGATGAACCCCTCGTCGGCTCGCCGCAGTTGCGCGACGATGTCGGCGGTGAGTTCCGCGTCGTGCGCGGTGGTCATCCAGTCGAGTTCGCCGTTCGGGCCGGCGACGTAGCCGTCCAGGGACATGGTCATGTTCAGGAACAGGGTGCGCACGGTGTCTCTCCTCGGGCTGTGGTGGCCGGTTCAGCGGGATGTCCGGTCGCGTCGCACGAGGGCGAGGGCCGGGAGCAACACGGCCGCGGTCAGGGCGAAGGTGGTCGGGTAGCCGAGGTGGGTGACGGTCAGGCCCGCGCCGAACGCACCGGCGGCCATGCCGAGGTCGTACGCGGCGTTCCAGATCGCGCTCACCGCGCCCTCTTCCCCAGCGGGGACACGGGTGTACATCAGCGTCAGTGTCGCGTTCTGCAGCACGCCGAAGCCGATGCCGAACACGAGCGCTCCGGCGAGCACCGCCGCGGGCATGCTCGTGCAGATGAAGGCGGCCATGCCCGCGGCGGCCAGGATCAGCCCCGGCGCCAGAAGGCATGCCTGGCCGCGCCGGTCGCCGATCCGGCCGGCGATCCAGCGGCTCACCGTGGATGACGCGGGCTGGATGAACAGCGCGGCCGTGGCCACCCAGGTCGCCTGGCCGCGGGTGGCGAGCGGGAGGAAGGTGACGAGCACCCCGACCGCGGCGGTCGAGGCCGCGAAGATCGTCGCCGGACGCGCGAGCGCCGGGTTGCGCAGGCCGCCGAGGACCCCCCGGCGAGGTGCGGAAGCCGCATGGCGGGGCGCGGAAGCCGCGCGGCGGGGCAGTCCCGGTACGGACACCAGCGCGAGCAGAGGCGCCACGGTCGTGACGACGAACACCGGCGTGAAGCCGAAACGGGTCGCCGCCCACACGCCGGCCGGCAACGCGAGCAGTCCAGGAATCCCAGAGACGATGCCGACGAGAGCCAGTCCCTCACCGCGCCGGTCGGCGGGAATCAGCGCGGCCGTGATGGCACCGCCGGCCACCACGCAGATCGCAAAACCCGCACCGCGCACCGCGCTGACGGCGAGAATCACTGCCGGATCGCCGGACACCATCAGGACGGCGGTGGGCGCACCGAGAAGTACCAGCCCCAGCGCCAGCGCCCAGCGGTAGCCGACGCGACCGACGAGACGTGGCGTCACCAGTTCACAGGCCACGGTGGCGAGCAACAGGGTGACCGTCGCCAGCCCGGCGCCGCCGGCGGAGCCGGACTGGTCGGCGAACATCGGCATCACCGACAGCGGCAGATAGAACCCGATCGTCGAGCCGATGACCGACACGAAGCGGAGCAGAAGAGCGCGGGAGACCAGTTTCGGCGGGGCCACGGTCGTGGTCGGGGCGGTCGCCGCGGGGAGGGTGTCGATTGCCATGTCCAGGACGCTACGGGGCAACCGGGTCACTAGTAAGGTCCAGTTCCATGGCCGTGGAGTGGGCCGGTTCGGGCCCGGAATTGCTGATCACCATCGACCGGGACAGCGCCGTCGGGTTGCGCACCCAGCTGGAGAACCAGCTGCGCGACGCGATCCGCGGCGGGCGGCTGGCGAGCGACGAACGCCTGCCCTCCTCCCGCGAGCTCTCCCGCACCCTGCGGCTGTCCCGTGGGCTCGTCCAGGACTGTTACGCGCAGCTGCAGGCCGAGGGGTACCTCACCAGCCGCGCCGGCTCGGCGACACGGGTGGCCGCCGCCACCGCGCCTCGTACGGACGCCCCGCCCGCGCCGTCTCCCCCGGTGACGCGGCCACGGCACGCGATCGCCGACTTCCGGTCCGGCGTGCCCGACCTCGGCCTGATGCCACGGGAGGACTGGGCGTGGGCGATCCGCGAGGTCTGCAGGACGAGCCCGAACTCCGCCTTCGACTACGGCGACCCGCTCGGCGAACCAAGCCTGCGGGACGTGCTCGCCGCCTATCTGCGGCGGGTACGAGCCGTCGCGGCCACCGGCGATCGGCTCGTCATCTGCGCCGGCATGGCGCAGGCGCTCGGGCTGGTGCTCCAGGCTCTCGCCGCCGACGGCATCGGCACGGTCGCCTTCGAGAACCCCGGACCCGGCACGTCGACGCCACGGCTGGCGGCCGCCGCCGGCATGACCGCCGTACCGGTCGCGGTCGACGAGGACGGCATCGACGTCGCGGCGCTCGAACGCAGCGGGGCACGCGCGGTACTCGTGACGCCGGCCCACCAGTGGCCGACCGGCGTCGTCCTCGCCGGGCACCGCCGGCAGGAGATGATCGCATGGGCCCGCCGGTGCGGCGGAGTCATCATCGAGGACGACTACGACGCGGAGTTCCGTTATGACCGCGACCCGGTCGGCTCGCTCCAAGGGCTCGCGCCCGACTGCGTCATCTCCCTCGGAACCGTGAGCAAGTCGCTCGCGCCGGCGCTGCGCCTGGGCTGGATCGTCGCGCCTCCGAGGCTCCTCGGCGCACTGGCCGAGGGCAAGCGCCTCGCCGACCGCGGCAGCCCGGGCCTGGACCAGCTGGCGCTGGCGACCCTCATCGAGTCGGGCCGCTACGACCGGCACCTGCGACGCATGCGCGCCGAGTACGCGACGCGGCGCGTGACCCTCATCGACGCCCTCTCCCGCCACGCCCCCGGCCTGCGCGTCACCGGACTCGCGGCCGGCTTCCACGCCGTGCTCCACCTGCCCGCCGGCACCGACGAGAACGCCCTGATCGAGGAGGCTCGCCGCCGCGGCGTGGGGCTGTACGGCATGGCGGCGCTCCGGCACTCCGGTGGTACGGCCCCACCGCAGCTCGTCCTCGGCTTCGGCGACACCGGGAAGCGCGCCATCGAGGCGGGCATCGCCGCCGTCGCCGACCTGCTGGGGCCTGACTCATGAGCGGCGACGCGCGCTCACCACATAGGCCCCGATGAGGATGAGGACGCATCCCAGGAGCTGGAGCGGCGATGGCCGTTCGTTCAGGAAGATGGCGGCCATCGCCACGGCCCCCGCCGGGGTGAGCAGCAGGATGCTCGCGCCGACGTGGCTCGGCAGCCGGGGCGAGCACAGGGCCACCAGCAGCCAGCCGACGATCTGGCTGGTCAGCGAGGCCACCAGGAGCCACCCGAACGCCGCCCAGCCCGGCGCCAGGTCCACGCCCTGCCAGAACGCCCCGCCGACGAGCGAGGCGAGAGCCGCGGCCGCCGTGACGTCGCGATAGGCCCCGATGGGCAGCCTGCCGTCGCCGCGCCGCAGCAGGAAGAGGAAGCCCGCGTAACAGAGCGCCGCGAGCACCGCGAGCGCCGCACCCGTACCCGGCGCGCGGCCGGTGGAGGCGCCGTCGGCCAGGCCGGCGGTGAGCACCACCCCGGCGATCAGGATCGGCAGTGCCAGCGCGAAGGCCGCGGTCACCCGCTCGCGATCGATGATCCACGCGAGCAGCGGGACCAGCACGACCTGGACGTTGACGAGCACGGTCGACAGGCCGGCGCCGACGTCGGCGATCGCCTGGGTCCAGAGCAGCATGTCGCCGGCGAAGAGAACGCCGGCCAACGCCGGCAGCCACCGGCCTCGGACTCGCGCCGCCGTACGACGGCGCTCCCGGCGCGCCAGCACGGCCAGTACGGGGAGGGCGGGCAGGCAGCGGTAGAACGACGCGGTTCCGGGCGAGGTGCCGGACAGGTCGATCACGACCGGGGAGACGGACACGCTGAGGGCGCCGAGGGCCATTCCCACGGCGGGACGGCGCGCCGGCACTTCGGCGAATCGCCCGTGTCGTTCCCCCGTCCGCGTGACACCGAGGCGTTTCCGGACCGTGCCGTCCATGGTGAGAGGCCCCCTCGTCGTACCGATCGGTCACCGGTTCTTGCGGGGGTACCCGCGACCTGTATATGGATTCATGACAGATCCGGGCGCTTTTGATAAGCAACTCTTATGTTGGATGTGCGACGCCTACGCGTGCTCCTGGCCGTGGCGGCCCAGGGGTCGTTCTCCGCTGCGGCTCGGGCCCTCTCCTACAGCCAGCCGGCCGTGTCCCAGCATGTCGCGGCGCTCGAGCAGGAGCTCGGCGTCCGGCTCGTCGAGCGCGATCGGCGCCGTGTCCGGTTCACCGAGGCCGGCCGGGCGCTCGTACGCCGCGCCGAGACGATCATCGACGAGCTCGACCTGGCAGAGGCCGAGGTGCGAGCGGTCGCCGACGGGCGGGCCGGCCGGGTACGGATCGCGACGTTCGCCAGCGCCGCCTACACGCTCGTGCCCGCCGTCATCAGCCTGCTGCGGACCCGTCATCCGGGCGTCGAGCCGGTGTTGTCGCTCGCCGAGCTCCCGGCCGAGGCGATCGGCGCCGTCCGCTCCTGGCACGCCGACCTGGCGCTCACGGTCGGCCAGGAGCCCGCCGCGGACCTGTGCACCGACGTGCTCTTCGACGATCCGCTGCGTGTCGTGCTGCCACGTCACGATCCGCTCGCCGCCGCGACCGCCGTGCGTCTCAACGATCTCGCCGACCGGCCCTGGGTCATCGGCGGCGGCCCCGAGTGCCCGGACGCGGCTCTGATCCTCGCGGCGTGCCGGGGCCGCGGCTTCGACCCGCGGGTGGCACTGTCCTTTCCCACCGACGACTACACCGCGGTCCAGGGCATGGTCGCCGCGGGCGTGGGAGTGGCCCTGCTGCCGGACCTGGCACTCGGCGTCTCCCACCGTGGTGTGACCGTACGCCCCCTCGCCGACGAGGACGCGGTCACGCGCACGGTGTTCACCGTCACCAGGTCCGACCCGCGAGAGATCGTCGGGCAGTTGGCCGGCATCCTCCGCGAGGCCCACGCGGTGGCCTCAGGTGGCGCGACCGTAGTTGAGGAGAAGGGTGCCGTTCTTTCCTCGCTCCAGGTCGTCCAGCCTCCATTGCTGGAGCATGTCGCCGTCGAACACCCGGCTTCCGCGTCCGACCACCGCGGGGGCGACGACCAGTCGTAGTTCGTCGACGAGCCGGGCCCGCAGCAACGTACGGGCCAGGCTGATGCTCCCGTGGACGCCGATGTCGCGGCCGGGTCCCTGCTTCAACTCGGCCACGTAGTCGGTCACCGAGGTGGTGACCGGAGTGCTGTTCGCCCAGTCCTGAGTGAGGGCAGAGGACGTGACGACGTGCTTGCGGGTGCCGTTGATGAAGCTCGCGAAGGGCTCGAAGTCCGACTTCGGCCAGTACCCGGCCCAGTCGTCATAGGTCCCGCGGCCCAGCAGGACGTCGTCCTGGGTCTCGATGATCCTGCCGAGGTAGGGGATCAGCTGGGGCCCGTCGTCGGCGAGCCAGTCGCCCTCCTGGTGCTGGTGGGCGATGCCGTCGAGGGACATCAGGTGGTAGAGCACGACCTTGCGCATGGATTCTCCTCGGGTCAGTTCTGGCCGCGGACCGGCGTGTAGACGTGCTCGACGGACCCGTCCGGGAAGGTACGGGTGCCGGTGAGCTGAAGCGGCGTGGTCGCGCTCTTGTCGGGCGTGAGCCGCAGGCCGTCGCCGAGCAGGATCGGCATGACGACCACGCCGAGTTCGTCCAGCGCGTCGATGTCGCGGAAGGCCTGGATGGTCTGCTGGCCGCCGACCAGGTGCACGTCGCCGGTGAAGTCCGCCTCGCGCATGAGGCGGAGCAACTCGGCCGGGTCCGCGGCGGACACGACGTCCGCGGGCGTCCCTTCCGGGAGCGGCCGGCTGGTCAGCACGAACACCCGCAGGTTCGGCCACGGCCAGTGCGAGGACCCGACGGCCGGCGCGAAGGTGTTGCGGCCCATGACCACCGCGCCGCAGCCGGCGATGAACTCCGGGAGGCCGTGCGAGAGGCCGGACTCGAAGTCCGGTGCGGTCAGGATGGTGGGCAGCCCGTCCGGCGACGCGATGTACCCGTCGACGCTGACGGCCATGTGGGTGCGGATACGCATGAGATGTCCCTTTCGTTCGAGTGTCTGTCCAGGATGTCCGGCATCGCGGCCGGGCACATTGGGCTGATGCCTTAGGCGGATCGCTCCGCCCTCTTTAGATTCCGGGCGCGGCTACTCTGTGGCCATGGCGAACCGGCTGGTGAGCCCGGTTCTGGTGGGCCGGGAGCGGGAGCGTACGGCGCTGCTCACCGCGTACGGCGACGCGGGGCGAGAGGCGACCGTGGTGCTCGTCGCCGGCGAGGCCGGCATGGGCAAGACCCGGCTCGTACGGGAGTTCACGTCCGGACTCGGCGCGTCCGCGCGGACGGTGGCGGGCGGGTGCACCGATCTGGGCGCCGACGGGCCGCCGTTCGGCCCCTTCGTCACGGCCCTGCGCCGGTTGGTGCGGGCCGTGGGCGCCGACCTGCTTCCCGGCCGCGGCCGGCGCGGGCTGGCCCGGCTGCTCCCGGAACTCGGTGAGGACGACGGCGACCCGGACCGCGACCTGGGCCGGGCCCGGCTCTTCGAGGAGATCCTCCTGCTGCTGGAGGGCGGCGCGACCGACCGGCCGCTGGTCGTGACGCTGGAGGACCTGCACTGGGCCGACCGGTCCACCGGCGAACTCCTGACCTTCCTGGCACAGAACCTCAGCGCGCCGGGTCTCCTGCTCGTCGGAACGTACCGGCCCGACGAGATCACCGCGACGCATCCGCTACGGCCGTTGGTCACCCGGGACGAGAACGTACGGCAGATCATGCTGACCGGGCTGGACCGCGACGCGGTGACACAGCAGGTCGCCGCGCTGCTCGGCCACCCACCCGGCGAGCCGCAGGTGGACCGGATCTTCCGCCGGAGCGAGGGAAACCCGCTCTTCGTCGAGGCGCTGGTGGACGCCGGCGACGCCCCCGCCGAGTCGTTGCGCGAACTGCTGCGGACGGATGTCGAGCGCCTGCCCGAGCCGAGCCGGCGGATCGTGCACGCGGCCGCGGTCGCCGCCAGCCCGGTCCACCACGGCCTGCTGGCCGTGCTCACCGGGATGGCCGACCTGGAGTTCGAGGACGCGCTCCGCCCGCTCGTACGCCGGAGGTTCCTCGACGTCGTCGAGGGCGGGTACGCCTTCCGCCGCGACCTGATCCGCGAGGCCGTCTACGAGGGGCTGCTCCCCGGTGAACGGGTCCGCCTGCACCGGCGCTGCGCCGAGGCGATCAGCGCCGACCCGCGGCTGGTCCCCGCCGATCGCGGCCCCGTCGAGATCGCCGCCCACTGGTACGCGGTCGGCGAGGACGCCCACGCCGCCGAGGCCGCCTGGCAGGCCGCCGAGTCGGCCGGCCGGACGTACGCGTACGCCGAACGACACCGCATGCTCGACCGCGTCCTCCGGCTGTGGGACCGGCTGCCGGACCGGATCGGCGTCGACCGGCTCACGGTCATGGAGATGACCGCCGAAGCCTGCCTGAACGCGGGTGAACTGGCCGCCGGAATCGCCGTGGCGACCGCCGCGCTGGACGAGTCGCCGGACCCCGAGCGTGCCGCCGTACTGCTCGAGATGCGCGCGGCGATGCGCGACCGCAACGGCCAGGACCCGCTGCCCGATCTGCTGGAGGCCGCCGGATCGCCGGCGGTACGAGGACGGGTGCTGGCCGAACTGGCCGTCGCCCAGCGCAACCAACGCCTGCTGGCGCCCGCCCGCGCGTCGGCCGAGGAGGCGCTGGAGATCGGCCGCCGAACCCACGACGGCGTCGTCCAGGCGAAGGCACTCGTCACCCTCGCCGCCCTGGCCGCCGCGAACGCGGACCTTCCGACGGCGAACGACCTGTTCGCCCAGGCCGCCGAGGCCGCCTCCGACGCCCACGACACCCGGTTGCTCGTGGCGATCACCGAGTCGGACGCCCTGGAGACCCTCGGCGAACACGCCCGAGCGGCGGAGGTCGCCCGGCAGGGCATGACCCTCGCCGACCGCCTGGGGTTGACGCGCACCCGTGGCACGCTGCTGGCGCCGAACCTGTCGGAGTCGCTGCTCTCACTCGGCCGCTGGCCCGAGGCGAGCCAGGTCAACCGGGACGCGCTCAGCCTGACACCGCCGCCGCTGTACCGGGCGTACCTGCAGATCATCCAGGCGACCGTCGACCTCAGACGGGGAGCCACGGACCAGGCGGCCGCCGCGGCCGAGCAGTCCAGGACCGTCATGCGCGGCAACAACCGGGGCGAGGAGTCGTGCCTGGAGCCCGACCTGCTGGACTGCCGGCTCGCCCAGGTCAAGCAGGATGTCGGCGCCATGGCGGCGGTCATCGGGCACGTCCTCGACGATCACGATCTGCTGGTCAGCCCCCGGTACGGGTGGCCGCTACTACTCACCGCCGCCCGAAGCCTCAACGGCCACCGGCAGGCCTCGGGCCTGATCCAACAGCTGGTCACCTGGAGCAAGAAGCTCACGGTCACCGGCCGCCTGCAGCAGGCGCACCGGGTGACGTTCGACGCCGAGATAAGCTCGGACGTCGACGCGTGGCTCCCGGCGATCACCGCATGGCGCAACCTCGAACAGCCCTACGCCTTGGCCGAGACTTTGCTCCGCGCCGGCCGAGCGGCCCTGTCCGCCCGTGACAGGGATCGGGCGATCGCCCTGCTGACGGAAGCTCTGTCGATCGCGACCGAGCTGGGGGCCGGACCGCTGCGCACGGAGATCGAGAGCCTGACCCAGCGGTCCCGGATCCCCGTCGACACGACCGCCTCACCCGCCCGGTCGGAGACCGGCCTCACCAAGCGCGAACTCGAGGTGCTGAAACTCCTGACCGCCGGCCTGAGCAACCGCCAGATCGGCGAGCACCTGTTCATCTCCGCCAAGACCGCCGGCGTCCACGTGTCGAACATCCTGACCAAGCTCGGAGTGACAACTCGCCTGGAGGCCGTCGCCTGGGCCCACCGAACCCACCTCTTCGACCAGGAACGCTAACGCGTTTCTCCGTGGTTCAGCCCGAGTCCTTCTCGGCGACCCGGCCGTTGGTGACGTGTAGGCGACGTATGGTGTGCACCGCGTTGATCATCCGGCGGTCGTGGGTCACCAGGAGCAGGGTGCCGGGATAGGAGTCGAGTGCGGACTCCAGCTGTTCGATGGCGGGCAGGTCGAGATGGTTGGTCGGCTCGTCCAGAACGAGCAGGTTCACGCCTCGCGCCTGCAGCAACGCGAGGGCCGCGCGGGTGCGCTCACCGGGGGACAGCGTCGCCGCGGGCCGGGTCACATGCGCGGCACCCAGGCCGAACTTCGCCAGCAGGGTACGGACCTCGGCCGGCGACGACTCGGGGACCTCCGCGCCGAAGGCGTCCAGCAGCGCGCCCTCGCCCAGGAACAGGGCCCGCGCCTGGTCGACCTCGCCGATGACCACGCCCGCGCCGAGCGCGGCGTGACCTTCGGCGAGAACGGCCCGGCCCAGCAACGCCGCCAGCAGCGTCGACTTGCCCGCTCCGTTGGCTCCGGTGATCGCCACCCGATCGGCCCAGCCGATCTCCAGGTCGACGGGGCCCAGGGTGAAGTCCGCGCGCCGCACCACCGCGGAACGCAGAGTCGCCACCACCGCCCCGGCACGCGGCGCGGCGGCGATCTCCATCCGCAGTTCCCACTCTTTGCGGGGCTCCTCGACCACGTCGAGGCGTTCGAGCGCGCGCTCGGTCTGGCGGACCTTGGAGGCCTGCTTCTCGCTCGCGTCGGCGCGGAAGTTCCGGCCGACCTTGTCGTTGTCTCCCCCGTTGGCGCCCCGCGCCTTCTTCCTCGCGTTCCTGACGCCCTTGGCAGCCCACTCCCGTTGCGTACGGCCGCGCTCCACCAGGGCGGCGGCCTTCCCCGCGTACTCCTCGTAGTCGGCCCGGGCATGCCGCCGGGCGACCTCACGCTCGGCCAGGTACGCGGCGTAACCGCCGCCGTAGACGTTCACCTGCTGCTGGGCCAAGTCAAGCTCCACCACCCGGGTGACCGTACGGTCCAGGAACTCGCGGTCATGGCTCACCAGCACCGTGCCGGCCCGCAGGCCCGTGACGAACCGCTCCAGCCGCTCCAGCCCGTCGAGGTCCAGATCGTTGGTGGGCTCGTCGAGCAGGAAGATGTCATACCGGCTGAGCAGCAGCGACGCCATCCCGGCGCGGGCCGCCTGCCCGCCGGACAACGAGGTCATCGGCTGATCGAGGCCGACCGCCAGCCCCAGCTCCGCGGCCACCTCCCCAGCCCGGTCCTCGAGATCGGCGCCGCCCAGGTCCAGCCATCGCTCCAGGGCGGAGGAGTATTCGTCATCGGCGCCCGCACGCCCGCCGACCAGACCCTCGGTCGCGGTGTCCAACTCCCGCTGAGCCTGCGCCACCCCCGTACGACGGGCGAGGAACTCGATCACCGTCTCACCGTGACGCCGCTCGGGTTCCTGCGGCAGATAGCCGACCGCCGCGGACGACGGGCTGAGCGTCACGGAGCCGCCCTCGGGACGGAGCAGGCCCCCGAGAGTCCGCAGCAGGGTGGACTTCCCCGCGCCGTTGACTCCGACCAGCCCGATGACTTCTCCAGCGGAGACGACCAGGTCGAGCCCGGAGAACAAGGCACGGTCACCGTGGCCGGCGGCGAGGTCCTTCGCGACAAGGGTTGCGGTCATAGAACGCCAACGCTATCCGCCACTGGGTGACCGCCGAACGCAGCCGACGAGGCAGACCGGCGTTGCCGCTCGAACGGACGATCCGCCTGCCGGCGCGCGCCTGACCCTCATCGACTCGCGGCGACCGACCCGTTCGTCAGCCCGGCGACGCCGTTGGGCGTGCCGATGCCGGTCGGCCCGTCATACCCGACGACCGCGGTGCACAGGTAGGAGCCTCCGCAGGAGCCGTTGGCGCCGGTGACGATGTCGTTGAACGCCCATGGGCGCGCGTAGGGAAAGGAGCTGGGTTGATCGGCCGTACCCGGGACCCCGGCCAGGGCGTACATGGCGGCGAGCAACGGGGCGGACGCACTGGTGCCGCCGAACACCCGCCAGCCGGAGAACTCGAAACTGTCGTACACGGCGAGACCGGTCATCGGGTCGGCGTCGGCGGACACATCGGCCGCGGTACGGCGAGGACAGCTGAGGTCATGTTGAAAGGACGGCTTCGGCGCGTACGGGGAGCAGCCGGAACCAGCGCCGGACCATGCTCCTTCCACCCAGCCGCGAGGGTTCGACGCCCGCACGAGCGACGTGCCGCCGACCGCCGTGACGTACGGCGAGGCGGCCGGATAGAGCTGGTGGCCATAGCCCTGGTCACCCGAGGCGAAGGTGAAGGCCACGCCGGAGTGAGCGGCGAGACGGCGGTCGAAAAGCTCCTCGCCAGAGAACTCGTTCGCGCCCCAGCTGTTGCTGACGAACCTCGCGCCCTGAGCGACGGCCTGGTCCTCCGCGGCGAACAGATTACTGAAGAAATTGTCATTCGCCTCGACGAGCAGGATCCGGCAGTACGGGCATGCCGCGCTGACGGCGTCCATGTCCAACGAGGCTTCACCGGCCCAGCCCGCGTCGGATGGGGGATAACGTGTCCCGCCATTCTGGTCTATTTTGCGGAAGCAGCCGTTCGCGGTGGTGCAGGGCGGTAGGCCGTATTGGTTACGGTAAACCGCCAGATCCTGTTCGGCACTTGGGTCGTCGAAGGCGACGACGATCGCCACGGTTCGCCCGAAACCGGCAGTGGGGAGGCGATACGCGTCGCGAATCTCCGCAGGCCCATATCCGGGCGGCAGAAAACCGGGCGAGACCGTCGTGATGCGGGGCAGATCGGAGCGGAACAGCGCCAGACAGAAGGCCCTACCAGCGCCGGGCGACGGCTCGCAGACACGCCGGTACGGCAGCCCGCGCTGTGCTGCGGCGACGGACGGGAGCACTATCAGCGCCAACGACATCAGCGCCAACAATGGCAGCCGAATCCGCACAAGCCGCATCATCTTTCCCCTTATTGGCTACGCTTCTCAGCGAGAACGACAGCGAGAGGTTTTTCCCCTGAAGTCGAGAGCCAAATCCTGGCGAGATGACGTTCTCCGCTACGGCCGATTTATCCGATGCACGCCTCCACGGTCGACGTTGAGCGGAACGCGAACAACGTGTCGTGGTCGGCTAAGTCCGCCCTAGTGTCCTGCGCCTGAAATTCGTTGCAGATATCGGGCGAGGGAGTCGAGGATCTCTTCGGCGGTCTTCTTCCACACGAACGGTTTGGGGTTGGTGTTCCACTGAGTGATCCAGGCGCGAACGTCGGCTTCGAGAGCTTGGACGCTCTTGTGGACGCCGCGCCTGGTCAGCTGGTCGGTGAGGTGGCCGAACCAGCGTTCGACCTGGTTGATCCAGGATGAGCCGGTAGGTGTGAAGTGGACGTGGAAGCGGGGATGGCGAGCGAGCCATTCGTGGATGAGCGGTGTTTTGTGGGTGGCGAGGTTGTCGCAGACCAGGTGTACGTCCAGTTCGGCGGGGACGGCCTTGTCGATGGCGACCAGGAACTTCTTGAACTCAGTGGCGCGGTGCTTGCGGTGTAGTTCGGTGATCACCGTTCCATCGGCGATGTTGAAGGCGGCGAACAGGCTGGTGGTGCCGTGCCGGGCGTAGTCGTGGGTGCGACGCTCGGGCATCCCCGGCATCATCGGAAGCACCGGTTGCGACCGATCCAGTGCCTGCATCTGGCTTTTTTCGTCCACGCACAGCACGACCGCTCGCTCTGGCGGGTTGTGATACAGCCCGACCACGTCCACGACCTTCTCCACGAACAACGGATCCGTCGACAGCTTGAACCCATCGACCAGGTGCGGCTTGAGGTCGAACCGCCGCCAGATCCGCCCGATCGTCGATCTGGACAACCCCGTCCGTTCCGCCATCGACGCCCGCGACCAGTGCGTCGCGCCGACCGGTGTCTGCTCCAGCGTCAAGGTGATCACCTCCTCGACCTGATCGAGCAGAATCGAGGGCGGCCGGCCCGGCCGCGGCTCATCGGCCAACCCGGCCAGCCGGTGCTCGATGAAGCGTTTACGCCACTTGCCGACCGTCGCAGCGGACACGCCGGCATCCGCCGCGACCTGCGCGTTCGTTGCCCCATCCGCACACGCCAGTACCACCTTGCATCGCAACGCGAACGCCTGCGTCGACGTCGCCGCCCGTGCTCCACGCACCAACTCCGCCCGTTCGGCATCACTCACCGTCAACGGAGCCTTCGGCCTGCCAGTCCTCGCCACTTGCCAAGCATAGAGTTATTTCACCTAATTAAGGCGCAGGACACTAGCGCCAGATCATGAAGTCGGGGAAGGCGTACCGGCCGGGACGGGCGCCGATCTCCTCGACGGCCGCCTGCACGTCCCGTAGCTGATCCACCGTCATCTGCAGCGGCGGCTCGTCCGGCTGATACGTGGTGCCGATGCGGTAGTCGACACCCGGTTCACTCGTCATCTCGATATGGCAACCGAGGACGTGTGTGACCGGCCGCGCGCGGGCGAACTCGACCAGGCGACCGACGGTGCGGTGGAATGCGGCCCAGTCCTCGACGTACAGCCGGCCACGGTAGATCGTGTCGCCGGTCAGCAGGAGGCCGGTGTACGGATCGTAGAACGTGACGGCCGCCCTGTGGTGCCCCGGGGTGAGCAGGCATTCGAGCACCCGACCCCCGAGGTCGACGTGCGCGACCTTTTCGGGTTCGTCGGCGAATCCGAAGTAATCCCGGACAGCGCCGAGTCCCGCATCGACGACGGTCGTCCCAGGCCGGCCGGCGAACTGGGCGTCCCCTTGGACGTGGTCATCGTGCGCATGAGTGTGCAGCACGAGTAGCCCGTAGTCGTCCCTTGGATGCCCGGCGAACCAGCGTTCGATCAGATCGTCGACGGTTCGGCGCAGCGGAAACCATTCGGCGGACTCCGTCGCGCCGGTGTCGATGAGCACGGCTTGGGCGTTGCCGAACAGCAGGAACATGAACGGCGCCTCATAGTGGACCGCCTTGTTCTGCCGCAGGATGACAGTGTGCTCGTTGTAGAAGTGCACCTGAATGTCGGGATCCGTGTTGTGCTTGGCCGACGGCGACCCGTGAATCCACTGCACATCGAGCGATCCGGGCATGGGAACGCCTGATGTGAAGTCGATGAGTTGCATGCCCCTACCCATACCCCCGCCGCCCCTCAAAGGCGACTGACTCAGATTCATGCGGACCCTCAGCGACGATGGATCTGTCCGGGCGCGTGGCCTAGGTCGTACTGCCCCGGTCGATGACCAGTTCGCGTAGGTGGACGGCGAGAGCGCTGGTCCAGACCGTGGTGAACCACTGACGGGCTTGGGTGACGTGCCGCGTGCCAACCGGTGAACTGGGTTGGCCGTGATGGAACATGATCCGCCCAGCACGCCGGCGGAACTACCGCCATCGGCGCCGAGGTGTCCGGGCCATCCCACGATTACTGGCCAAAGAGACGACACCCTCCAAGCCGGAGCGCCAGATCGCCGAGGACGCGACGTGTCTCACACATGAGGTTGGGACACTGCGGCGGCACCTACGCCCACATCTACCCGAAAGACAGCCAAGCGCAGAAACAGGGCCTGACCGCAAACCGCGGCAGGCCTCTCTTCATTGCCGTAGACCGACACAAAAGTCCGGGTGACGTTCGACGCCGAGATGAGCCCGGCCGTCGACGCGTGGTTCCCGGCGATCACGGCATGGCGCGACGACCCGCCTGGAGGCCGTCGCCTGGGCCCACCGAACCCACCTCTTCGACCAGGACCAACCATCCCACCAATGAAAAGACCGTCGCCTCAGCCCTGACACGGGGAACTCGCAGGTGCGTGCACGGCTCTATTCGTACGGGTCCCGCCGACCGTTGGCTCGCTCGGCACTGACCGGCCTCAGACCGCCACCGGACGGCGCACGGTTCGTACGGCGAAGGCCACCGCGAGGATCGCGACCGCGGCGCCACTGAGCCAGAACGGGGCGCGGAGTCCCCACGCGTGGGCGACGGCACCGCCGGCCAGGGCACCGAGGGGCACGGCCGTGCTCGAGAGGGTACGGCTCGCGCTGTTCACCCGGCCCAGGAGCTCGGCCGGAACCAGGCGCTGTCGCATCGTCACCGACAGGACGTTCCACAGGGAGAACGTGAAGCCCGTGCCGCCCCACGCCAGCGCCGTGACCGCCGGGACGGGGAACGCCGCCAGGGCCAGGACCGACGCGGACGTGGCCGCCAAGGCGAGGATCTGCAGGATTCGGTCGTCGAAGCGGCGGATCAGCAGCGGTGTGACCGCGGCGCCGGAGATCCCGCCGACGGCTCCCACGGCGAGCAGAACGCCGAACGCGGTGTTCGACAGGCCCATCGGACCTACGGCGAGCAGCACCAGGAGCGGCTCCCATGACTGGGTGAAGAACGTCAGCCCCGCGCCGGTCAAGATGACGGTACGGACCGTGCCGCTCCGCCACAGCCAGCGCATGCCCGCCGACACCTCGGCGAAGAGCTCGCGGACCAACTGACCGGTCGCAGCGGGCGGCGGGGTGCGGAGCGGGGCGATCAGCACGGCGCCGAGCAGCAGAACCGCGGTGTTCAGGCCGAACGGCAGAGCCGCCGAGGTCGCGAACATCAGGCCGCCCAACGCAGGGCCGGCGAGGTCCAGGCCGGTGCGTTCGGCGGCGGCGAGCGTGCCGTTCGCGCGCTCCAGGGCCGCGTCATCGACCACGCGGGGAAGCAGCGACTGTGCTGCATTGTCGTAGGCCGCCTCGCCCACCCCGAGCAGGAACACCACGACGTACAACAAGATCAGTGAGCGGTCGCCGGCCAGGATCGTGACGCACAGGAGGCCCATCAGCAGCGCGCGGCCGGCGTTCGCCGCCACCGCGACCCGCTCGGGGCGGTTCCGGTCGACGTACACGCCGATCGGCAGGCCCAGGAGGATCCACGGCAGGTACGACACCGCGGTGAGCACGCTGAGCGCGACCGGCTCGCGAGTGATGGACGCGGCGAACAGCGGGAGCGCGACGTGGCGGATCCCGTCGCCCAGATACGCCAGTGCGGCGGAGGCGATGACTCGGGTGCCGTTCGACCGCACGGTCTCAGCCGCCGGGTGCCGGCGAGAGCCGGCACGACTGAGCGTGGTACCCGGTGCCGGGCCTGAGGGCCGCCCCGGTGACACGCCTGAGCGCCAAGCCGGCGACGAGACTGACGGGCACGGTCGGTAGGAGCCGCTGCGACGCCTCACGATCCCCGGCCACCGGGCCGCTGACACCGTCCGCCGCGATGCCCAGTGTCCCTCCTCGCACACTCCACACGTCAGGACCCAGGGACACGCGTCCGCGGTGCGGAGCGCTCGGCGTCCGAACCGGAGCGCCCGTCGCGATGCTCACCCGGCGGCCGACGTCACCCGCGAAAGTGGCATTCCGAGCCGCCTGATCCTTCATATTCGCGAGATCAGAAGCCGGGTCATTCGATGTGTCGAAAATGGCCCATTCGCCGGGGCAGTGCGTGAATCCACTTTCGGCATCAGCCGCGTATTCATATGGAGTCAATGTGCCATCGCTGCGATCAAGGAGGACTTCCGCAAAGCACACCCCGTCGTGGGTGGACGGGGAGATCGGCAGGCCGGTGCGCGCACCACGGTGCGAAGTACGCCGACCGACAGGACCGACGGGCCGATGGCGTGTCAGGGCGTGGAGATGAGCACCGTACATGGTGGGCGCCCGGGCCAAAGTGTTGCAGGCCCGGGCGCCTACCGGGTCACGTTACTCGGGTGCCTTTGAGTGCCCTGCTGTTGTTCGTCATAAGGTCACCATAGATCGGCCTCGCACCCCCTCCAAATACTTGATAAAAATTCGAAGTGTCGCCGATCCCGGCATTCATCCGCGCCACGCCGGCGACCTTCTGCGGCGAGACCGAGAACCGCCGTCGCACCCCGGTGGTCGCCGTCCTGGTCGGCCGATCTGGCTCACCGTTGAGGGATCGCGCCGATCCGCGAACCTGGCGAGCTGCGCCTGAGAGGCCAGGCGTGTGATCACTGACCGTAGGAGAACCGAAGGTCGGCGAAGAGAAGGTGGTTGAGCCGCAGTCGAAGGTGTCCTGTCTTGCTCTGGTCAGGAAGTGCGTCGGGCGTGAGCAAGGCGAACCTCAGCGAGGTCTCACCGCCTACGGCCGTCAGCTCGAAGTGGACCTGGTCGTTGGGCCTGCTGGGCCACAGAGACGACCACACGACCCGGTTGGGCCTGTCCGCCTCCAGAACCCTCGGCTACACCTCATCGGACAGCAGGTTCAGCCACGGCCGAGCTCCGGGCCGACGAGGCTCCACAAGCGATTCCCAGACTGCTGACGGGGGCGCCGACAGCTTCCGCGCCCTCGAACCGATTTCGGCCACGCCAGAAGCGTAGGGCTGCTTGCGGTGCCCGGCCTTTCAGGCCCCACGAGGGTCAGTATCGACAACTGTGCCGTGTGGCCCGCTCTGGCAGCAGGCCCCGGGGCACTCGCTCCATACAGATCACCTTTACCGGCCAGAACAGGGGCGGCGGAGGCGAGCGGACGACGACCGCCGATGTCCTCACCAAGGCTGCTGCGTAACCCGGCCTGTCGGTAGGGGCGTTAGCAAAAAGGCCCCTTCCATGATCGGAAGGGGCCTTTGACGTGGGAGCCGCCTATCGGAATCGAACCGATGACCTATTCATTACGAGTGAGGCTATAGGCGTCCAGCGCAGTCCAGATCGGTCCGCTGACCTGCCTCAAGGCGGCTGTACCGTCCACCGGCGTCCGCCGCCGTCCGGGACGGTTGTTAGCAGAGGCGTTAGCAGCCTCGGTGTGCGCGACGCTGCCTGATCGCCGTGTCGCTCGCATTGCTCAGCCAGCGAATGCTGAACCCGGCCAATCAACAGCTTTAAGCCTTACCGATCCTGCTCGACCGTCCGTCCCCGCCATCGGACCTCTACTCCACCCTGGCCTCTCGCCTCCGTGTCCAGGCGGACAACAGCACGCCCGCTGCGCGGAGGACACGCGGATCCGGAGCGCAGGGCCAGCGACCGCCCGAGCACCGGAAGCCGCGCGTCAGTTTCCTGAGCCAACTTGGAGGCTGGCTCACGTGCAGTTCGACGTTAGATTGCCCGAGTGGGCGACGGGGGAGCACTACGAAGCGGTCCGGCCTTTCCACACACCCGCGGAGATCGTGATGCGGCGTCCGATCCGGCTGTCGACGCTGACACGTTGCGTTATCTCTCACGGTGCCCGTGTCCGTTCGTGTGGCAGGCGTTGGCTTCCAACTCGAGCACACCTGCGCATGATCTGGACCAGCTGCGTTCGAAACGCGACAGCGTGTGGAACGACAACCGGCTCTTGCGTCTGATCGCCGAGCACCCGAACGCAGGCCGTGCGGTCTTGCTCAAGGTGCTGGGTGAGCTAGAGGTTCGGTTGCAGACACGTGCGAGCCATTCGCGGCCGTACTCTCCCTCGCGGGCCGGCCGGAGCTGGCGTTGGAAGAGGTCCAGCCTCTGGCTCTCCTGCCGGGTGCGTCAACGCGTATGCGAGCTGGGATAAGACGTCGTCTTGCCGAACAGGACCGCTCAGGTGATGGCGGCTGGTTCTAGATATAAGGAATCGAAATTCCCAAAGCAGAAAGCCGCTCAGCTATTTCCGGAATCGGACGCCGTGTCCTCGCTGCCGCGGCTACGAGATATCTGAGCGGAATTGTTTGACCATGCACTAGAGCCTTGTGGCGATACACATTGAGCATGATTAGGTCGTCAGGGTGAGCGGTAATTCCTTTGCGCACTTCTGGGACACGGAAACCCAGCTCCACGAGCCGCCCAGCAACCACATGCAGAGGATTGCCTGTAATAATAGCTCCCGCAATAATTTGCTTCAGCGGGACCACCTCATCATAAGATTGCCATACGGCGTGCCCTTGCCCACCCCCATCTTCGGTTAGAATGATCCGGTCTTCGCGCGTCAAAATAAGACCCTCTGGAATTTGAGGGACATTAAAACCGAACTCCGCGAGCCGACCGGAAAGTTGATTGATGTCGCTTCCCGTTTTGATAGACGTCGAAACTAGGTGCGCGATAGGTACCGGACGATTGACCGCCAACCAATAACGCTTGAACTGGATATCATAGGACATGATTCTGGCATCAGAGGCGTCGACAATCACATCTCCTGGGAGTTCGAGAACATCGTAACCAAGTTCCTGCAGCCTCTTGGAAACCTCGATAGGCGTTGCCTTAATTAGTGCCGACACTCGAATCAAGTGACCAAAGTGTACCGGCTCGGCCGGATCCAACCACGGCTCTTCACGCTCCCGCCTATATCCAAGCGTATCGCGATGACTCATAACTAGAACATCATCATGAGGATGAGCACTGAAACCTTCAGGCAAAGAAGCGACACGATACCCAAGTTCAGAAAGCCGCTGCGCTACCTCGCTGACGCCCTTACCCGCTTTTTTCGATGCGATCACCAGATGCGCGATCGGGATTTCCCTATCAGCCGGAAGCCATGGCTCCCGGCTGTTGCAGTAAAGACTTATGAGGATCAAGTCGTCGGGATGCGGAACGAGATCACGAGCTATGTTCGGAGCGCTATAACCTAGAATGCGCAGACGATCAGCCACGTAGTGGACGGAACGTCCGGTCATCTTGGCAACTTCGAACAGATGCAGTACCGTAACCGATTCATTAATGCGCATATATGTTGGACGAGAAGGACCGTCGCTTCGCATAAGAATTACGTCGTCGACCTCGACAGAGAAACTAGGCGGGATTTCCGGAATCCGACAGCCAAGCTCCGCCAGCCGAACAGCCACGTCCTCTACTGATTCTCCTGTGCTCACCGATGCAGCGACGAGGTGGCCGATCGCCACGGGTTCATTGAGGTTCAACCACGGAGATTGACCATCAGCATCAACGCTAAGGAGGATTTTATCGTTAGGCCTAGCGGTAATTTCTCGCGCGATCTCAGGAATATGAAAGCCAAACTCTCTAAGCCTGTGGGCGACCTCCGCAACGGTCTTGCCGACTCTATTCGCGGCGAATACCACGTGACCTATAGGAACAGTCTCGTTGTATTTCAAAGAAACTTTCGAGTAGGGTGCGTCGATCCCTAGAATCTGCAAATCGCTAGCTTTTGCAGTGAGACCCTGCGGAACTTCTGGCACATGATAGCCGAGCTCAGCAAGACGCCTCGCAACCTGGGCGATCTCAAGTCCTGTCTTTGCTGCTGCCGCGATCAGATGCGAAATTCTGATCTGCGATTTAGGGTCAAGAAACGGAGCCCGAGCATCCGCCCATCTTGTGACTATTACGCTATCTGAGGGTCGCGCAGGTCCAGGATAACCTTCTTCATCCGAGCACGGCCAATCGGACAAGAACCCCGCGCTAGCGAGCGCCCTAAGTCGCCATCTCATTAGATTAGCGGGCATCTCAAGTTCAAAAAGACGCCTAGCAGTAACATTGGGATCTTTTAGGACTCCAATAGCGTCGAATGCATCAATTATCATAGTATCATGCGCAAAGCACCCAGCATGCTCCACTATGCCAACTCTGTCCCTTATACGCCAAGCGCGCGCTGGATTCTTAGATAGCTCTTCGAGTATTAGATCTGCAATCTTAGGCTGGGCGTTAAGCATGGATTTCAACCACTCGAAACTAAGCACAGCTTCTTTAGATTGCACAAGGGCCGGCACGGCTTCCCGCATAAGAGATTCGACCGTCAGGTGGTCGTACTTGAGGATCTGCTTTCGATCGACCGAAAGTTGCGGAGCATTAGCGCTGGAGAGATTAATGATGGCGCCAAAGACATTGCTGCGAATGTACACTCCATCAGCTAGTATGGCGCCCTGGCCAGGGATCCACCAAACCGGCAAACCTTCAGCGTGAATAAGACCTGAAGAGTCACTCCCCGTTTGAAAAAGTGTTGGTTTATTTCGGGCGGCGGGAATCCGCGCAGCGGATGACAACTTACCCGGCTCCCAGATGCTTTTCTCTTCCCCGTTTATTGCTTCCATCGAGAAATCTGATACCCAAATCAGATTACGGAGAAGGTTGACGCACGAGAGGTCGAGGTCTCCAGGTCGGAGATATAGACGGACAGTGGTCCCGCTATCTTCACTGTAATCGGCTGGGCGGATCCTAAAAAGACAGCCCGGTCCGGAGATCGTCACCATGAGCGGTGAACCTAGACTGCCGTCTCTTTCGAATCGTCGAGTCGTGACGGCAATTTCATCGGCAAGCATAAAGTAGCTGAGAACACCTATGCCGAACTGACTGTTAGGGAACAGCCGGATAGGCCTGCTAAGCTTTTCCCATTCCGACCGTTCACTTACAAACTCTGGAAGGTCTGTAAATCTAACACCTGACTTTGCAAAGGCCTCTTCCAGCTCTCTTATCCCCATCCCAACGCCATTATCTGAGCATTCGATAAAATCACGCCCCCTCTCGTCTTTCCCTTGACGAAAAAGTATCTTTCCTCGCCAGGCAGTCGTTACATTTTGAACTTCAGCCAGATAATCTAGGCGAGCCTTCCGGTAGCGGCAAGCGTCGAGTGCATTCTGGTAAAGCTCCCTGATGGCCAGCGCAGGTTCCCCGTATAGCCGCTCTCCCATCAACAGCTCTTGCACGCGTTCCTCTGCGATACGAAAACGCATCCCCGCAGACTGATATTCTGGTCTTTGGTCGGAAAACCGCGCTCTGACGTGATCATCCGCCACATGTGTGAACAGCATACGTAGGGGACTTATTGTCACCTCACTGCTGGCTGCTCGATGGATTTCAGCGAGAAGCTCATCCACTCCCTTTATATGTTCTCTCAACGCTACTTCAACGGCTGGATGTGCGCACTCAGCTCGCAATACACGCGTGCTTCCACGCGGTTCCCAAACCGCTTGGGAAAGAGTCTTATTGAGATCCTCGATGGAGACGGAATCCAAAATCCCTACGTGATCGACGATGACCTTAGATAGGCGGGCAGGATCTATTGCCAGCTTGTAGCCCATAGATAGAATGTAACCGATAAAACGTTCTCTGACTTCTTGCTCGTCTATAGTACTAGCTGCCAAAGTTGCACTCTTAGCAAGCTCATTAGAATACTCTAGCTGAGAAAAGAAATTTACTCCTCCGAGAATAGCCTTTATAAATGAAAGGACGCGTCCTGGAGCAAAAGTCAACGTCTGCATGTTGGCAGGGTCCGCAGCGGCCAGGACGGGAATCCCAGTCAGGGCAGCGGCGTCATAGTTCTCAGCTTGTTGTATCACCCATTGGTGAGCCAGCCACCAACCGATCTGGTTTGACTCGTCACGTTTATCGTTACCTATGCTGGCAATAGCGCGCCGATATAGTCCCGGATAGCCTTGACTAAAGCGCTCGAAACTTGTACGGATTACGTCATGGTCATTATTGGGGCTAAGGTCTTCTGGGTTTATGTTTCCGATATTGGCCAGTCTTGTAATCCAGAAGGTATCGTAAAGATATGGCATCACGACCAATAGAGATGCCTCGGCCGACGAGAGACCGCTTTGCCCTAGCGTTGAAAGCAAGAACGCCACACGCTCACTCATGCGTCCCGCGAGTGACGAATCGAGCCAAGGATCACCCTCTATGTTTCGGGCAGATTTCTGTCGGGATTTGGCCAGCTGGCCAACTAGTTCTGCTGCAGCGGAACGCGCCTCTTCGCGCTGCGACTCTGAAGCAACCAACTCCCAGGCGGGATGCTTCTGCGCTAGTTCACGCCAACTCGTAACGCCCTTACCGGCAGTTCGTTGATTTGGCTCGGAGAATATTCTAAAGGCATGCCGATCATTCTCCGTCCTAATGCGAATCTCTTGTCGATTTTTATTATATTTGGCCGCCAGCGCATCAATTTCCTCTTTGAGCGCCTCATGTAGCTCTGCAAGAGTTGCTATGCCACTTTCGTTTTGCATTGCAAGCCGAAATGCTTCTGCAAAAAGGCTGAAGGTCCGGCCATCGTCAGTAACAAAACTTGCCTTTTCGCCTGGACTACAAGCGAAAACAAAGCCTACTTTTCTGTTACTAACTCGCAGGACGGTACTGCTCCCCCAGCCGATCAATGAGCCCAGGGACTTAATATTTTCCGTGTAACCCTCTCGACATGCGTCCACGACGAACAGGACCGCGCCAGCCTTGGTGGCCTCTATGTGCTTCTTCCAGTAATCCAACGCTAGGCAGGCATCGGCGAAAGGCTCGACGCGACGATCGGCATCCGTCGGTACCAAATAATCGACGTCCTCAGTATGCACGCCATGCCCGCTGAGATAGACCAGACATGTATCACCATGCTTGGCGTCCTGCAAAAACTGTCCAACCTCGGCACGGATGAACGTAAGGCGCGCACTCCCGTCGTTTCCTTGTGGCGAAGTGACTCGATAACCAACTTGCTCAAGCGCTCCGGCGATGGCGGACATGTCTTCCAGAACAAACGGTATCGATTGTATTTCTGGGCTCTCATATTCGGCTGCGCCGATCAGCAGAGCTCTGTACTCGGCCATCGGCTACTTACGCCTCTTCTCCAAACACGAGGGTTATCGCACCCTTGCTGCCGACTTGCGATGTTCCGATCAGTTGAATTCCGCCGGTCGCAGTCACTTCAAAACCAATATGCACCTGCCGAAGCTTCATTCGCCCTGACTGTGCGGCGATCTCATCAAACAAGCTTCTTAGAGCGGTAGTGGTCTCGTGAAGGCTGGTTCTTAGTGCTTCTATTGGAATGGCTTTTAGTACTGCGTCGCCATCGCCTGGACGGAAAATTCCTTTCGTTTGGTTGTCAATCTCCTCCGGGGGTGCAACTAGGAAAGGAAGGCTATTCGCGTTGATTGCCATTTCGCTCATAATAAATGTCCCCGTTTGAGTGTGGTTCAGCTAGTAAACGCCGAGTGTACTCTAGCCCAACGCTCAGTACGCGTCGGCAACTTCTTGTAGCCGCATGCGGCCACGTCGAAGGAGGTGATAGACGCTGAAATCGAAAGGGGCGGATCCGTCCACGTTCGACCTCTGCATTGCCCTCAGTTGATCAAGCAGGACCGCCGTAGAACGCTCGTAGCTTCTCAGTTCACGACTGATGGTGTCGGCTGTCTCAACGGGGACGCTGGACAGGTGCGGCTGCTGGATGACCAACGCGAGCAGACGACGCCCGTCAATCTCTGGCCATTCACCATGCTGGCCTGGACGCAGGCAACGCTAGCTTCGGAGCCGCCGGCGGCCATTACGGCCAAGCTCCCGCTCCATCGAAACGCGAGCGGTCGAGCCCTTGGCTCGGTCGCCGCCACCGCCGTCTCCAGCCGATCGAATGCCGAGGCACAGTGTGAGGCATCAGTCGGGCGGCCGAGCTAACCCTCTGGCCAGCGCTTAGCTACGTTCTCACAAGCCCTTGCGGTCATCTCTGGCAAGCGGCTTCGGGCCAGCGCATATTCGGCACAAGTGGCAGACCACGCATCGGCACAAGATGT
This sequence comes from Actinoallomurus sp. CA-142502, assembly GCF_050936355.1. Taxonomy (NCBI): domain Bacteria; kingdom Bacillati; phylum Actinomycetota; class Actinomycetes; order Streptosporangiales; family Thermomonosporaceae; genus Actinoallomurus; species Actinoallomurus sp. CA-142502. The sequence goes on along the minus strand of NZ_JBNJMY010000001.1, from coordinate 1,303,197 downwards.
TGCGGCATGTCACTAGCGCGTCTACAGCATGTGGGATGGCTGCACGTGCTGAACGACTTGGGTACCAGGCCTTAGAGGACAAGCCGAGCCGGACCGCAGGGCCGGCCACGGCCCGAGGACCGGAAGCGGCGCGTCAGCCGATCGCCCCGACCCGGGAGGCGCGCAACCATCTAGAGCGATCGTCACGGTCTCGGCTGCGACGCACCGTCACTGAACGCGATGTAGTTGACCCTTGGCGTGTCGACGTCCTATTAGGCCAGCGCTGAGCAACTACTGGGGATCTGCGACACCCTCTCGGACCGCCTTGAGGTCCTTTCGCCAGGGTCTTGGCGACCCACCGGCTCGGGGCGGGTTCGGCCCGAAGAGGCCGCATGCCCGGCCCGAGGCCGGTGGGCCGCTGGCGGCCCGCGTAGCGGGTCGCCCTTGAAGACGTAGAGAAAGTCCTCACCGATCGGTGATGCCTTCCCATGTCGCGACCCAGTCTCGAGGTCGTCGGCTCCTAGACTCGCGCGGCGTCGGCTACTGCTATCCATGCCTTGGTTCGCTCGGCGTCGACGCCGATCTGGCGGGAGAGACGCTCGGCGATGTCCCCCGGCCGGGCTTGCCCGGCGATCTTCAATGCGGCTACGGCGGCGTCATATTCGGCTTCCCCGCTCATGCCGCGAGGATCGATGAGCATCAGTCCATTGCCACCGGCAAGGATGTTGCCTGACGAGGCGTCGCCGTGGCAGAGACCATCCTTCCCACCAGTACGCAGGTCTTTGAGGATGGCCAGAGCGTTCTGGCGCTGGTGGAGTGGTGCGACGCTCCTGTTTGGGGCCAGGTCGGCCAGTTCGTCGTCTTCAAGCCGGCCTTGTAGCCAGTCGGTGAGTGAGGGCATCGGGCACGGAGCCGGTTGACCGACCATCGGCCGGAGCATGGCTGCCAGGGCGGTGGAGACGTCCGAGCCGAGCCGGCAATCGGTGAGGCGATCGCCAGGGCGAACGCGGTCCATGATGACCCACGTCCCTGTGGGCGTGGAGACGACTTCGTGGACCTTGGGCGCTATCCGGAGTGATGCGAGCGTTCGGGAGACCATCGCCTGCTGTGGGCCGGCGGGATCAGGACTCGCTCGCATGATCAGTGGTCCGGTTGGGGTGTCTGCCGCGACCACGAACCCGTACCTGGCGGACATGACGGTACGTGGTGTCGCGCGGTAGCGGGTGCAGACGGCGGACAGTTCGCGTTCGGCGCTGGTGCCCCATTCCGCCGCGCTGTCCGGCCAACGGCCGGCCACAGCACGGACCACATCAGCTGGTATTCGCAAGCGCATGTTCATCTATCGTCCGGTGTGCCCGTGTGGTGGCCCGGCTGGACTACCTGCGCCGTCGTCCGTCAGCGGCGTTCGGATCCGCCGCCTGGTGCTCGCTCAGGTGTGGGAGGAGTTCGGCCATGTCGGTGATGATGGCGTCGGCGCCTGCCGTGGTGAAGCGCTCGTGCTTGCCGGGCTTGTTGGCGTAGCCGATGCTGAGCGTCCCGGCATGGCGGGCTCCCTCGATGTCGCTAAGGGAATCACCAATCAGTACGCATTCGGCGGGGTCGGCGGCCAGTCCCCTGACGGCACGGTTGATCAGCTCAGGGTGGGGCTTGAGTAGCCGCGGGTCGGGGTCAGTGCGCCCGACGATGGCGGTGAAGTACGGAGCGAGATCGTTGACGGTGAGGTAGTGGGTAACGGCCTGGCAGGAGTTGTTGCTGACGGCGGCGATGCTGCGGCCGTCCTCGTGCGCCGTCTGGATGACCTGGCGGACGTGCGGCGTGGCGGTGGCCGACTCGGCGGCCCGAACCTCCATCGTGCGCAGCTCGTCATTGACCTCGCGAGTGAGTTCGGGGCTGATAGTGGCGGCGAAGCGCAAGACGTCGAACGGGTCGCGTGACGTTGCGGCTCCGGCGGACAACTTGATGCCGCGGTCGAGCACCAGCTCTCGCAGGTGGACGGCGATGGTGGGGGCGGGCAGGCCAGCAAAGATGCTGCAGATGGGGCCGTCGAAGTCGAACAGCAGATGCCGGCAGTGGGCGATGACCTCGCCGAGGGGGCCTCGCGTCGTCATGCGGTGAACTCCCGGCTGATGGTTTCCCAGACGGTGGTGAACCACTGGCGGGCTTGGGTGACGTACTGTGCGCCGACCGGTGAGCCGTCGTGGACGGTGTAGCGGAACAAGCTGGCTTCCTTCCCCATCAGGTCGTACACGGGATGGGCCGTGCCCTTGATCTTCACCTCATGGTGCCGGATCGGGTAGAAGCCGAAGAACGCTTCCTCGTTGTTGAGGACGTACAGCTTGAACAACGGCGGGACACCGTGCACCCGGATCTCCGCACGTGCATTCTCGACCATGCCCAGGTCGGACAGCTCCTCGACTGAGTCGAGGATGGCTTGACCGTGTCGGAGCATGATCCGGCCCGCGCGCTGTCGGAACTCCGGATCATCGGACAGGTCCTCACTGCTGCACGGGACGGCCATCGGCGCGGAGGTGTCCGGGACCAGCATCCGCACGGTCAGGCTGCGGGGCTTGAGCTGACCGGCACGGATCTTGTCCAGCGGTTCTTGGATGACGCCGTGGAGGGTCTCTCCGGAGAAGCCGAAGAAGTCGATCACGACGTGTTCGCGGTCGAATGCCTTCTCAACGTACGGCCGGATGCTGATCGGCGACGACGCGATCACCGTCTCCGGCGGAGCCATGGCAGCGGGCACGAGCGCGCCGGCCTCGCCGGCGGGTGGGTCGGCCTCCGCAGTGCCGGGCTCGAAGAGCTGGTCGGCGGTCCAGCCTGGGCACATCTTCTCCAGCACGCGGCAGTGGTGAGGGTACGGCAGGCCTTTGAGTTCGCCGGACAGCCAGCGGTGGAACTGGGCGCGGCTGGGCCAGGTGCCGACCAGCTCGGGGTCGATCTTGCGGGCGACTCGGTCGTACTCGCGGCAGAAGGTGCTGTGGGTCTGTAGGTGCTTCTGCCGGAGTACGGCCTTGAGGCGTACCGGCTCCGTGGCGGTGTTTTCGCTGGCCTGACCCTGTGGCATTTCGCGACGGTAACACAGACGAGCACTAGACGAGACAAGGCGAGCACAAGAAGCCTCGGTGGGGACTCCGGCGGTATCGAGACGTGACACCACACGTCGGCAGTGTCGTTCCCGTAAGAACCTGCAGGGCCGATGACATGACGCGAGCGAGTCACCGCTGAGGCTCCCGACTTCCCCCCGGGGGGAGCCGGCGATCCGTGTCCCCGTGTCATCGGTCCTGCCACCACCACCGGGAGGCAGACGTTGGCGTGGGATATCGGGCCGGAGCTACGCGCTCTGGTCGCCCTCTGTAAAGAGTTGCAAGCGATCGGGGTCGGCTCGGAGATGCGCGACAGCTATCCGGGGCTGGCCGTACGGACCTCCACCCCCGGCGCGTACGTCTACGTCCTCATCAGCCCCGACGGGGAGCGCTACGTGTGGGACAGCGAGCCCCACCACCATCCGGTCAGCGACGTTCCCGGGGCGGCCGAGCAGATCAAGGCGTACCTGCGTGCGGAGGGATGCCTGTGAATCCCCGCGACGACCTGATCAGCGGTTCCCCGATGAGAAAGAAGCCGATGGCACTTACCGAACGCGAGCGCCAGATTCTCCTTGCCGAACTGTGCGAACTTGCCGACGAACTCACCGAGATCGCCACACAGCTCGAAGCGCTGCACAAGCGGACGAGCCAGATCATCGATCGGGTCGCCCCTCGCTCGTCTGTCCGTTTGGTGCGTCCAGCATGAGCAGCAGAGACACGGCGGCTGGGCCGGCGGGTGCCGCGGAGAGGCTCCAATACCGGTTCCCGCTTCCTCCGCACCCGATCGCCGCTGAACAGGCGCGCATCGTGGCGCGGCTCGCGCTGGCGGACTGGGGCCTGGACGGTATCGCCGACGACGTCTTACTCATCACGGTGGAACTTGCGGCGAACGCCGTAAAGATCGGAGAGGTCTTCCAGCTCACCTTGTCCCGCCATGTCGGCGGGGTCCTGGTCGAGGTGTCCGACAGCAGTGAAGCCGCACCCGAACGTCAGCGGTGCTCCTTCGATCGGGTCGACGGGCGGGGCCTGCTGCTGGTCGAGGCGTATTCGAAGGACTGGGGCTGGCGGCTGGAGACGACCGGCGGCAAGACGGTCTGGGCGCTAATCGGCGACGTCGGACCCTGCACCCCTCCGGCCGGGTCACCATCCCCCGCGAATGTGACGGCGGCTGGCCCCTCATGAACTCCCGGCCCTGAGTCCGACGATCGCCACCGGTGTCCCCCGACGCCTCCGGCGATCAGGCGCCTCGGCTCAGGGCCGGGTCCACCCCTGCAAGATTCGCTTCGAAGATCAAGGTTTTTCATGCACGACGTCTCCCCCGTACCTGATGACCTGCTCAAGCCTCGTGAGGTGGCCGAGTTGTTCGGCGTCCGTACGACGACGATTGCCCGGTGGGCTCGTGAAGGGAAGCTCTCGCCCCTGCGAACACCTGGCGGGCATCGGCGCTATAGCCGTGCCGACATCCGGCGAATCCTGGCCGAGGAGGCGACCCCGCGCGAGGCCGCACAGCAGATCGCCGAAGACGCGGTCCGGTTGTACAACCAGGGCTGGAGCATCCGCCAGGTCGCCGGCAAGTTCGACTACAGCTACGGCGCGATGCGCCGTCTGCTGGGTAAGCACGTGACCTTACGCAACCGCGGCGGCTTCTACGCCGACATCTATCCCGAAGACAAAACCTGAGTGCCGGACACGAAGCAGGGGCCTGACCGAACCGCGGCAGGCCCCTCTTTCTTGTCGCCACTCCCGCTCAGGCGTCGCCGAGGCGCCTCGTGCGCTCGTCCAAGTCGTTCAAGCGGGCGCTCATGTTCTTGATGGCGGCCCTCATCTCCTGGAGCTGGGCGGAGATGATCTGGAACTCCTCACTCGGCCCCTGCGCCTCCTCGCCGGCCTCCTCCGGGGTGGCCAGGACGATGCTCGGGCTCCCCTGCCGGGTCTGGACGAGGCCTTCGTCCCGCAGGGCGGCGATGGCGTTGCTGATCGTCATCTTCGCCACGCCGAACCGCGTCGCCAGCTCGGCCACGGAAGGCAGTGGGTCACCCACCGCGTACCGCCCGGACGTGATGTCGCGACGGATGTCATCGGCGATGCGGACGTACTGCTTGCGGCGGTCTACGGGCCGGGGATTTCCCATGTCAGACAGTGTACGCCGTCCGTCTAGGTCTCTAGGTGCATAGGAAAGATTCGGCCAATCGCTTGACTGTCTCGCCTATCTAGCTATCCTAGGTAACTAGAACGGCTAATCCACTGGAGGACAGCACGTGCGCAACATCCCGATTCCGGTCGACACCACCAAGCTCACCTTCGTCTGCGTCTCCGCACCCCGCCCCCGTCTGGTCGACAAGGACACCGGAGAGGTCAAGGTCGACAAGCAGGGCCAGACCGTCTTTCAGGTCGGCCTGTCCGTCTCCGAGAACGACTCGGGGCGGGTCGAGCTGATCAACGTCAACGTCTCCGGCGACCCCGGACTGTCCGTGGGCCAGGTCGTCGAGCCGTCCGGGCTGGTCGGGTTCGCCTGGCAGCAGACCCGCGGCGGCGAGACCCGGTGGGGCATCTCCTACCGCGCCGTCTCCTTCGCCTCCGTCGCCGTCCCGGCGGCTGCCTGAGCCGGGGTAACGGTGACCAACGCGATGTATGCCACGCTCGGGCTCCTGGTCGCTTCGGCGGCCGGGGCCTGGGCCTGGCGCCACTGGCTCCCGCGCTCCTTCTGGTACGCGGTCGGCTTCCCACTCAAGGCCATCCGGGTCTATCTGACCTGGCGGCACGTGGCCTACGGCTGCACCCTCACCCGCAAACGCCGCGCCTGGCGGCTGTCGCTGGAAGCCGTCCCCGGCCTGCGTACGGCCTCGGCCGTCATCCACGAACGGCGGCGCGTCCGGCGGGTCGATATCGAACGCGCACCCCGGCTCGGGCTGCTGCGGCCGACCGTCCTGGGCTGGCGGGTCCGGGTGCGGCTGCACGATGGGCAGATCCCGGACGACTACATGAAGGTCTGTGACCGGCTCGCGCACGCGTGGCGCCTGTACGCGGTCCGGGTGGTCGACTTCGCGCCCGGCTCCGTCACGCTGCTGGCGACCATGAGCGATCCGCTGATCGGTGTCGACGTCTCGCCCGAGACGGGCGAGTTGTTGACGGTGCGGCCGGGCCGGCTGGAGAACGGCCGGGACTGGGTCATCGACTTCCGTACGGTGCCGCACTGGCTGAACGCGGGCGCGACACAATCCGGCAAGTCGAACCTGGCCAACGCCATCATCAAAGGCCTCGCGCCCCAACCCGTCGCCATCGTCGGCTTCGACCTCAAAGGAGGAGTGGAGTTCACCCCGTACGCCCCACGCCTGTCCGCGCTGGCCACCACCCGCACCGAATGCGTACGGCTGCTCGATGACCTGGTGGCAGTCCTGACCGACCGGATGCGAATCTGCCGCGAAGCGGGCGCACGCAACGTCTGGAAGCTCCCGGAGCAGGCGCGACCGGTGCCCATCGTCGTCCTGGTGGACGAGGTCGCCGAACTGTTCCTGATGGCGGACAAGAGCGAGAAGGAAGAGATCGCCAAGACCGCCACTGCGCTCCTGCGGGTTGCGCAGCTCGGCCGGGCGTTCGCCGTCTACCTCATCGTCTGCGGACAGCGCATCGGCTCCGACCTCGGTCCCGGTGTCACCGCGCTGCGCTCGCAGTTGTCCGGGAGGATCTGCCACCGCGTCAACGATCCTGAGACCGCCAACATGACCCTCGGCGACATGGACCCCGACGCCCTCGACGCGGCCCGCGCCATCGCCGCCGAGACACCCGGCGTCGCCATCATCGCCGGACAAGACGGCACCTGGCACCGCGCCCGCTCCGTGTACGTGAGCGAAGAAGACGCCGAAGCCGCCGCCCGCCAGCACGCGAACCTCACCCCCGCGTGGGCGGATCTGGTCGCCGTCGACACCGCGCCGCTCAAGGCCGCATAACCCTCACCCGTTCCACCGGCGCCCCGTGCCAAGTCCTTAGCCGAGCCATGCCTGAAACCAAGGTGATCGCCATGACCAACGTGATTCCGCTCCGTCCCGTCCGCCGTCCCCGCCGTCCTGCCGCCCGTCCTGGCCTCGTCCCCGTCTCGGTCGAGTGGGACGAAGGGCGCGGCCTGTACGTCACGGCGTGCGAGCGGTGCTGTGAGTCCGCCACGTTGCACCGCCTGGCCGACGCGGACGCCTGGGTCGAGACGCACCACTGCGACCCCGAACTGGCCGCGCTCCTGGCGGTCGTCCTGGACCAGGTGGCCGCGTGAGCACCCGCCGAAAAGCCGCCGCGGTGGCGGTCGACTCCGGGCCGGTCGCCGTGCTGGCCGGCATCGCCGGAGCAGGCTCGTTCACCCACATCCGCGACACCGCCAACGAACACGGCCAACACGGCCCCATGGCCTGGGCCATCGCCGTATGCATCGACCTGACCTGCGTCATGGCCGCTCGCGAACGCCAACGCGACAAGCGCACCGGCCGCAGCATCCGGCGGGTGTCCTGGCCCGCGCTCGTCCTGACGGGCGGGGTGCTGCTGTCGCTGGCGGCCAACCTCGCCCAAGCCGAACCCACCGTATGGGGCTGGCTGACAGCCGCGACACCCGCCGGAGCGTTCCTGGTCGCCGTCTCGATGCTCGAACGCCGCTCGGCTGGACGCCGTCCCGCGCCGTCCCCGGTCGTCCTGTCGTCCCCGGTCCCGCCGTCCTTCGGCAAGCCGCAGGACGAACGGCAGGACGAGCCTGAGCCAGCGGTGCCGCGTCCGGGCGAACTCGTCCCCGTGCCCGACGAGCCGTCGTCCTCCGCAACTCCTGCTGACTCGCTGATCGCCTACGCCCGCCGGGTCGCCGACGAACACCAGACCCGGCATGGCCGCCCCATCACACGGGATGCGCTGCGCGCCCGGCTGGGCGTGTCCAACCAGCTCGCCTCGGACCTTCTTCGCCAGATCCGCACTGCCTGAAAGGGAACCGTCCATGACCCACCGCACCGAGTTCATCAACGGCCTTCACGCCCTCGCCGACTACCTCGACACCAACCCCGCCCTCCCGGTGCCGGCGTTCCATACGGAAGTCCTCATCCACATCCGCGGCACCGACAGCGAGCAGCGCGCCGAAGTCGACCGGCTCGCCGCGCTGCTTGGCGTCTCGACGGTCGACCGGACCGACACCGGCGGGCACTACACCGCCACCCGAGCCTTTGGCCCGGTCGAATACCGCTGCGTCGCCGTCCCCAGTGCTGTCCGGGCGGCCTTCAACGCCGGCATGTCCTACGCCAACTCCGTCATCCCCGACGACGAGGCGGCCTGATGGAGCCCGAGCACTACCAGTGCTGCACCTGCGGCGGCACCGGTCTCGACAGCTATGGCGACACCTGCGGCCACTGCCACGGCCTCGGGTTCTGCTGACCCGCTGAAGCGCCCCCGGCGTGGTCGTACAACCGCCAAGCCGTCCGCCACGTCGGGGGCCATCCCATACGCATCACCACTGCGAGAGGACCCGCCCATCTTGCCCAACCACATCGACCGACACGCCATCAACGGAATGGTCGCCCGCTACAACGACCCGCACTATGACCGCTGGGCCGCCCAGATCCGCCGCACCGGAGGATGCGCACAACCCGTCCACCTGCGCGGCAAGGTCGAATACCGCGACCCGCTCAACGGTGCCCTACTCCACCGCTACACCACCGCGAACGAACCCGGCGGCGTCCTGCGCGTCGCCTGCAAAACCCGCCGCGCGTCGCGCTGCCCGTCCTGTGCCGAGACCTACCGGGCCGACACCTACCAGCTCATTCGCGCGGGCCTGGTCGGAGGCAAAGGCGTCCCCGCCGAGGTCGCCGAACACCCGGCCGTCTTCCTCACCCTGACCGCGCCATCCTTCGGGGCTGTCCACAGCCTGTGCATGAAAAACGGCCAGGTTCTGCGCTGCCGCCCTCGGCGGAAGAGCGGCACGTGCCCGCACGGTCGACCGGTGGCCTGCAACGAGCGGCACAGTGCCGATGATCCGCGGCTGGGTGAGCCGATCTGCCCGGACTGCTACGACCACACCGGCTCGGTGCTGTTCAACGCTCTCGCGCCCGAGCTGTGGCGGCGGTTCACCATCCGGCTCCGCCGCGTCCTGGCCCGCAACTGCGGCCTGAGCGTCAAGGAACTCGGCCAGGTGCTGAAGGTCTCCTTCGCCAAAGTCGCCGAATACCAGCGACGCGGCGTCGTCCACTTCCACGCCATCGTCCGCCTCGACGGGCCGGACGGACCCGCAACGCTCCCGCCTGGCTGGGCGACCCTCGATGGACTCGCCGATGCCATCACCGAGGCGGCGCGTCACGTCACCGTGGCTACGCCCGAGGCGGCCGAGTTGCCACCGGTCACGCTCGCCTGGGGTCGTGAACTCGATATCCGGCCCATCACTGCAAACGGCGACCTCACGGAGCAAGCCGTGGCCGGCTACGTCGCAAAGTACGCCACCAAAGCCGCCGAGTGCGTCGGCACCCTCGACCGCCGTGTCAGACCAACCGACGACCTCGACCAACTCGACATCCGCCCGCACGCTCGGCGCCTCATCGCCGAGTGCCTGAAGCTTGACGCGCTGCCTGAGCTGGAGGGCCTGCGGCTGGCGGCATGGGCTCACATGCTCGGGTTCCGCGGCCACTTCTCGACCAAGAGCCGCGCGTACTCCACCACGCTCGCCGCCCTCCGCGCGGCTCGCGCCGAGTACCAACGCGCTGAACACCCCGTCACCACCGGACGCCTGCCCTTCGAAGACGACACCGTCCTGGTCACCTCCCACTGGGCCTACGTCGGCCAGGGACTGACCACCGGTGAAGCACTCCTCGCCGCAGCCATCACCGCAACCCGACTCCCCGTGACCACACCGCCAGAAGGGCTCGCCGCATGACAAAGCTCCTGCTCACCGTTCCCGAAGCCGCCGCCGCGCTCGGCATCTCCCGCAGCAAGCTCTACGAGCTCATCAAGGCCGGCGCCATCGCCTCACTCCGCATCGACGGCTCCCGCCGCGTCCCACACCGCGCACTCACCTCCTATATCGACCAACTCATGGAAGAGGCCGCCTGATGACCACGACCCCGAACGAGCCGAACAACCGCAAGCGCGCCAAGAAAGGCAAGCCCAAGCTCCGCGACGGCGTCATGAAGCGCGGCAACACCTAGTCCTACGTCATCCGCGTCAAGGACCCCGAGACCGGCGTGAGCAAGCCGCGGTGGGTCGGTGGGTTCGCCACCGAGGACGAAGCCAAGGCCGCCCGCGACGAGGCACGAGTCAAGGCCCGTCGCGGCACGTACATCGACCGCAATGAGATCACCGTCGCCGACTACCTCGACCAGTGGCTGGAGAGCCACGCCATGGAGATCAAGCGGGGGACGCTGGAGGACTACCGCAAGGGCATCCGCCTGTACGTCAACCCGTACATCGGCGGCCTCCAGGTCCAAGCCGTCCGGCCGACCACCATCACGAAGCTCTATCGGGATCTGCTGAAAGGCGGCGGGCGTAACGGCAAGCCGCTCGCCGTGGCCACCGTGGTCCACACTCACGCGATCCTTCGCCGCGCCTTCCGTGACGCCGTGGTGGTCGACCAGCTCATCGACAGCTCGCCCGTCGAGCGGGCCAAGCGTCCGCGCGTCCACCTGGCAGAGCCGGGCACAGTCTGGACCCCTGCCCAGCTCCGGAGCTTCCTCGCCACCGCACGCAGTCACCGCCTGTTCGCCTTCTTCCACGTCGCCGCCTACACGGGAGCCCGACGCGGGGAACTGCTCAACCTCCGCTGGTCCGACGTCGACCTGGACGGCAAGCAGATCACCATTACCGGCTCGGCCGGTGTGGTCGAAGGTGAGCGACTCGAAGGGACGACCAAGAGCGGAAGGAAGCGCGTCGTCAGCATCGACGACGAGACCGTCAAAGTCCTGAAAGAACACCACCGAGCACAGGCAGCCGACAAGCTCGCCGCCGGCGACTCATGGCGCGGCGAGAAGAACGGCCACGTCTTCGCCACGGCCTGGGGCGATCCGATCTACCCGGACACGGTGACGGCACTCCCCCGCAAGCTCATCAAGGCCCACAACCACCCGAAGGAAGGAAAGCCGCCGGCCGAACCACTCCCCTACGCGCGGCTGCACGACCTGCGCCACATGCACGCCACGACGCTGCTCCTGGCGGGCGTCCCCGTCCACGTCGTAGCCGCGAGGCTCGGCCACGGCGACCCGGCCATCACGCTTAGGGTCTACGCCCACGTGATCCGATCCGCCGAGACGGCCGCCGCAGACGTCTTCGCCAAGGCCATCAAGGCCGCGTAGGAGCGCCTGTTAGCAAAGGCGTTAGCAAAAAGGCCCCTTCCATGATCGGAAGGGGCCTTTGACGTGGGAGCCGCCTATCGGAATCGAACCGATGACCTATTCATTACGAGTGAATCGCTCTGCCGACTGAGCTAAGGCGGCTTGCCGCACCGCAGTGCGACGCCCGTTGAGTCTACCGGGTCTCAGGCACTCCTCGTGCACCCGTGGCTAGTGGCACATCGTGTTCTTCTTCGGGGTGGCCGTGGAGATCAGGTAGCGGTCCACGGCGCTGCTGATGCACGGGTTGCCCTGGAGGTAGGCGGTGTGGCCGTCGCCGTCCAGGCTCAGCAGCACGCCCGAGTTCAGCTGGGACGCCAGGGCCTGGGCCCACCTGTACGGGGTGGCCGGGTCGCGGGTGGTGCCGACGACCACGATCGGCTTCGAACCCTGGGCGTGTAGCGGGCGGGGCTGTTCGTGGCTCTGGACCGGCCAGTAGCCGCACGGCAGCGTGCCCCACACCACGAACTGGCCGAACAGCGGGGCGGCCTTCTTCGCCTTGGCGGCCTGGTCCTTCCACGCCCCCAGCGAACGCGAGTACGGCTTGTCCACGCAGTTCACGGCCATGTTGGCTTCGCTCTGGTTCGAGTATGAGCCGTCCTTGTTGCGTTCGACCAGCAGGTCGCCCAGGCGCAGCAGTGTCGTGCCGTCGCCCTGTTCCATGCCGCTCTTCAGGGCCAGGCGCAGGATGGGCCAGGTCTGCTTGTTGTACAGCGCGGAGGCGACGCCCAGCTCTACCAGGGACTCGTCCACCACGCGGCCGTCGCCCAGGCCGTTTTTGAGTGGCCTCTTGTCCGTCTGGGCGAAGAACCGCTGGAGGCGGGTGAGCGCCTGGTGGACCGAGCCGTTGCCCAGCGGGCAGTCGTTGGCCTTCACGCAGTCGGCGGCGAACGCGTGGACGGCCGTGTCGAAGCCCTTGGCCTGTTCGATGTTGACCGCGTCGCCGGACAGCTTCGGGTCGATCGCGCCGTCGAGGACCATCGCGCGTACGTGCTTGGGGAACAGGTCGGCGTAGTACGCGCCGAGGTACGTGCCGTACGAGGCGCCGTAGTAGGTCATCCCCTGGTCGCCGAGGGCGGCGCGGAGGACGTCCATGTCCTTGGCGGCGTTGATCGTGCCGACGTACGGGAGCAGGGACGGGATGCGGGTCTTGCAGTCGTCGGCCCAGCCCTTGCTGACCTTGACCAGGTCGTTGACCTCGGCGGGGGTGTCCGGGGAGGTGTCGGTGGCGAAGAAGCGGTCGAGTTCTTTGCTCGTGAGGCAGCGGACCGCCGGCCTGGTCTGGTTGACGCCGCGCGGGTCGAAGCCGACGAGGTCGAAGTTCTTGCGCAGGTCGGCGCCGAACTGGCGGGCGCCCTCGCGGACGAACTCGACGCCGGAGCCGCCGGGGCCGCCCGGGTTGATCAGGAGTGAGCCCTTGCGCTGGCCCTCGGCGGGCAGGCGGATGACCGACATCGTGATGCGCTGGGCGTCCGGGTGGGCGTAGTCGAGCGGCATGTGGAGCGTTCCGCACTGGAAGCCGCCGCCGCAGTCGTGCCAGGAGACGTGCTGGGCGTAGTAGCGTGCGATGCCCTTCGGCGACGGCGAGGGTGCCGCTTTGGAATTCGGAAAGCCGGTGCAGGCCGCCGCGACGAAGGCCGCCACGGCCAGGCCGGTCACCGTACGGAACTTATTCACGCCGTCACCGTTCTTGTCGCCGAAGTGTTCTCCCTGGCAGCCTACGCTTGCGGACTGCCACAACATCGTTACCCAGCGTTCGGCGAGTCATCCTGATTGTCGCCGTAGTGATCGTCGTGCTGGCGGCGAGGCGAACAGACCGACGCCACCGGGCAGGCGCACTTGCGGCCGCCGTCGAGGCGTACGTTGACGGTGTCGGAGGGGACGTTGCGGCCGACGACCTGACCGTTGCCGGCGGGGGTGCCCACGCGCTCGCCGAGCCTGGGCATGCGCTCGTGGGCCTCGACGTACAGCGGGTGCTCGTACTTCAGGCAGCACATGAGGCGTCCGCAGGCGCCCGCGATGCGCAGCGGGTTCACCGGCAGGTCCTGTTCCTTGGCCATGCGGACCGACACCGGCTCGAAGTCCTTGAGGAACGTCGCGCAGCACAGGTCACGCCCGCAGGGGCCGATGCCGCCCTGCAGCCGTGCCTCGTCGCGCGGGCCGACCTGGCGGAGCTCGACCCGGGCCTTCATCGACCGCGCCAGGTCGCGTACGAGGGCGCGGAAGTCGACGCGGTGCGGCGCGGAGAAGTAGACCCGATAGACGTTGTCCTGGTCGAGGTAGTCGACGCCGATGACCTTCATCGGCAGCTCGTGCTTGCGGATCAGCTTCTTGGCGATCGAGCGCGACTCGGCGCGCCGGCGGCGGTTCGCCTCGTCGCGGGCCAGGTGCTCGTCGTCGGCGATGCCCTCGCAGACCGGCAGGCCCTCGACGTCCTCGGAGACGTACTGCGGGGCCCAGATGCACTCGGCCACCTCGGGGCCGGAGTCGGTCGGCACGAGCACCTTGTCGCCGACCTTCGGACTGTACGGGCCAGGGTCGAGGTAGTACAGACGCCCGTAGCGCGTGAAGCTGACGGCCATCATCATGCCCATGCTTCGCTCCGTCCCGTCGCCTCCCGCCAGCCTACGCGCCCCCGAAACGGTACGAAACGGTCCAATGGCCGAGTGGTGACAGATGTCTTGACTGGCCTTCCACAGCGGCGTACGAGTGGTCTGACAACGTTGTCATGAGCCCTGGTCCCCCTCCGCGAAAGGGCGCTCACGCATGGCCCTCCCCCGTCTCCTCGGCCCGCTCGTGTCCGCCGGCACGCTGCTCGCCGCGTTAATCCTCCCCGCCCAGGCGGCTTCCGCCGCCGTCTCCGACCCCGCCTCCCTCGTCAACCCCCTCATCGGCACGGCCAACGCCGCGAACGACTTCCCCGGCGCCGACGTGCCGTTCGGCATGCTCCAGTGGAGCCCCGACACCTCCTCCCGCGCACAGGGCGGCGGCTACACGTACAGCAGCTCCACGATCACCGGGTTCAGCCTCACCCACATGTCCGGTCCGGGCTGCGGGGCGTACGGCGACGTCCCGATCATGCCGACCACCGGCGCGATCAGTAACCCGGGCTCGGCCAGTTCGTCCTACTCGCACGCGAACGAGTCCGCCTCGCCCGGCTACTACGGCGTGACCCTCGGCAACGGGGTCAAGACCGAGCTGACCACCACCACCCGCGGCGGGATCGGGCGGTTCACCTTCCCCGCCACCACCCAGGCGAACCTGCTGTTCAAGCTCACCGGCAGCCAGAACGGCGACTACGCGAACTCCTGGACCGCGGTCAGCGACACGGAGGTCGCCGGCTCGGTGACGAGCGGCCACTTCTGCGGCGCCGGCAACACCTACACGCTGCACTTCTCGGTCGTGTTCGACCAGCCGTTCAGCACCGGTACGTGGCTGGCCTCCACGGTCAAGGCCGGCGCCCGTACGACCTCGGCGAAGTCGACCACGACCACCACGCCCAGGCGGGCCGCCAAGAACGCCGCCGAGCAGCCCGGCAGGCCCACCCTGCACGGCGCCGAACAGGCGCAGCCCGCGCCGCTCGCCGACCCGAACGGGGCGTACCTGACCTTCAACACCACGACGAACCACGTGGTGAACGCCCGGATCGGCGTCTCCTTCACCTCGGACGCGAACGCCAAGGCCAACCGGGACGCCGAGGTGCCGAACTTCGACTTCGACGGCAAGCGCACCGCCGCCCGGGGCGCCTGGAACGACGCGCTCGGGAAGATCCAGACCTCCGGCGGCACCACCGCGCAGCAGCACGTCTTCTACACCTCGCTGTACCACGCGCTGCTGCACCCGAACGTGTTCAGCGACACCAACGGGCAGTACATGGGCTTCGACAACGCCGTGCACACGGTCGCCTCGGGCCACGCCCAGTATGCGAACTACTCGGGCTGGGACATCTACCGCAGTCAGGCACAGCTCATCGGCATGATCGCGCCGTCGCAGGCCGGTGACGTGGCCCAGTCGGCGGTCAACGACTACGCCCAGAGCACACGGCTCCCCAAGTGGGCGCAGGCCAACGGCGAGTCCTACGTCATGGTCGGTGACCCGGCCGACGCGATCATCGCCGACATCTACGCCTTCGGCGGCCGGAGCTTCGACACCGCGGCGGCCAAGAGCGCGATGATCCACGAGGCGACGGTCGCGAACAACGACCGGCCCGGCCTGAACTACCTCGACAGCCTCGGCTACCTGCCGAGCGACGGCTCCTACGACTGCTGCAACTTCTACGGGTCGGTCTCGACGACCCTGGAGTACAACACGGCCGACTTCGCCCTGGGCGCCTTCGCGGGCGCGCTCGGCGACACCGCGAACCAGCAGAAGTTCGTCAACCGGGCGCAGGACTGGAAGAACCTGCTCAACACCTCCAGCGGCTTCATGCAGCCGAAGATCGCCAGTGGCGCGTGGACCGGCGGCTTCTCCCCGACGAGCGGCGACAACATGGTCGAGGGCACGTCGTGGCAGTACACCGGCATGGTGCCGTTCAACGTGCGCGGCCTGGCCGACGCCAAGGGCGGCAACGCCGGCATGGTCTCCTACCTCGACCACGTCCTCGGCGCGTACAACGGCAGCGGCGGCGACCACGCCGACCTTGGCAACGAGCCGAGCGTCGAGCTGCCGTGGGAGTACGACTACGTCGGCCAGCCGTGGAAGACCCAGTCGGTCATCCGCAACGTGCAGAACCAGCTGTGGCCGGACTCCCCGACCGGCTGGGGCGTCGGCAACGACGACCTGGGCACGATGAGCGCCTGGTACGTCTGGTCGGCGATGGGGATCTTCCCCGAGACGCCCGGCACGGCCGACCTGGCGCTGGGCAGCCCGCTGTTCACCCAGGTCGTGATCACGCTCAGCACCGGGAACAAGCTGACCATCAACGCCCCGCAGGCCGCGACCGACGCCCCGTACGTGCAGAGCGCCACGTGGAACGGCGGGAACTGGAACAACGCCTACCTGCCTCCGTCGGCGGTGACCAGCGGCGGCACGCTGAACTTCACGCTCGGCACCACCGCGAACACCTCGTGGGCGACCGCCGCCTCGTCGGCGCCGCCGTCGTACGCCGGGTCGGGCGGGTCCACCACGCACACCGGGCCGATCATCTCCGGGATCGCCGGCAAGTGCGTCGACGTGAAGAACAGCTCGGCCGCCAACAGCACGCCGGTGCAGATCTACACGTGCAACGGGACCAACGCCCAGCAGTGGACGGTGCCCGGTGACGGGACGCTGACCGCGTTCGGCAAGTGTCTCGACGTGACCACCAGCGGCACGGCGGACGGCACGAAGGTCCAGCTGTACCAGTGCAACAACACCGGCGCGCAGCAGTGGACCTACAACGCGACGGCCAGGTCGCTGACCAACCCCGAGTCCGGCAAGTGCCTGGACGATCCGAACAGCAGCACCACGGACGGCACCCAGCTGCAGATCTACACCTGCAACGGGACCGCCGCCCAGCAGTGGACGCTGCCCAACTGATCCCCCGCCGGGGCCGTCCAGGACCGCAGCGGCGTCCTGGACGGCCCACCGGGATAACGTGAGCGACCATGACATCCCGCTCCGCGCTCGGGCTCGCGGCGCTGCTCGCCGGCGCCGGCGTGACCCACTTCCTCCGGCCGCGTCCGTACGACGCGATCATCCCGTCCCGCCTGCCGGGCCCTCCGCGCGCCTGGACGTACGTGAGCGGCCTGGCCGAACTGGCCTGCGCGGCCGCGGTCGCCGCTCCGCGCACGCGCCGGGCGGGCGCGCTGGCGGCCGCGGGCCTGTTCGCGGGCGTCTTTCCGGCGAACGTGAAGATGGCCTACGACTGGCGGCACCGCGCGCTGCCGTACCGCGCGGTCGCGTACGGGCGGCTGCCCCTGCAGGTGCCGCTGGTGCTGTGGGGCCTGTCCGTGGCCCGCGACTCCGGTCGAGCATGAGCGTCGCGGTCGTCACCGGGGCCGGATCCGGCATCGGGCGGCAGGTCGCGCGGGCCCTGCTCGACGCCGGGTACCGGGTGGCACTGGTCGGGCGGCGGGCCGAGCCGCTCCACGAGACGGCCGGCGGTTCCGATGCGGCCCTGACCGTCCCCGCCGACGTGGGGTCGGCCGAGGCGGTGGCGGGTCTGTTCGCCGAGGTACGCCGCGTGTGGGGGCGGGTGGACCTGCTGTTCAACAACGCGGGGACGTTCGGGCCCGCGGGCGCGGCCGACGAGATCTCCGTCGAGGACTGGCGGCGTACGGTCGAGACGAACCTGACCGGCGCGTTCCTGTGCGCGCGGGAGGCGGTGCGGCTGATGAAGGAGCAGCGGCCCCGCGGTGGACGGATCATCAACAACGGTTCGATCTCCGCGCACTCCCCACGCCCCGGGAGCGTCGCCTACACCGCCACGAAACACGCCATCACCGGCCTGACCAAGTCGCTGTCGCTGGACGGGCGGGCGTACGACATCGCCTGCGGGCAGATCGACATCGGCAACGCGGCGACCGAGATGACCGCGGGCATCGCCGAGGGGGCCCGGCAGGCGGACGGGCGGCTGGCGCCGGAGCCGACGTTCGACGCCGAGCAGGTCGCGCGGGCCGTGCTGTACATGGCGAGCCTGCCGCTGGAGGCCAACGTCCAGTTCATGACCCTGGCCGCGACGAAGATGCCGTTCATCGGCCGGGGTTAGACCTCCGGGCGAGGCGGCCTAGGTGTCGGCGAGACGGCGCATGATCCGCGCTGCCTCCAGCAGCGCCTGCCGCTCCGCGGCGGAGAGCTCGGCCAGGCGGCCGTCGAGCCAGTTCCGGCGTACGGCCAGGGCCGCTCGCGCGTGCTCCGCACCGTCCGGCGTCAGATGGAACAGGACCCGGCGACCGTCGGCGGGGTCCTTCTCCCGTACGGCGTGGCCGCCGGCGACGAGCCGGTTCACGGTCTGGCTCATCGAGCTGGGAGAGACGTGCGCGCGCCGGCTCAGGTCGGTGAGGCTCTGCGGCCCGTGTTTGTGGAGCGTGGTGAGCACGATGACGGCCGCCTCACCCATCTCGCCTTCGCCGCGTTCGGACCGGAAGCGGCTGTAGATCCGCGCCACGGCGGTGCGCAGCTCGCCACCGAGAACCCGCACCTCGGCGAGGTCGTCCTCGCCGGAGCCTCCGGACGTGCCGGCTGTTGCCTTCGCGCTCACGGTTCCTTAGTATAACGAAATAAAATGTTTCGTATTAAGAAATGTCGTCCCATGAAACTACTCGCACTGCTCCTCACGCCCCTTGGCCTCCTGCTGCGCCGCAAGCGCGCCGGCAGCGCCCACAGCATCCGCAACGCCCCGGAGCTGGCGACCTCCACCTCGCTGGAGCTCACCTCCCCCTCCTTCGCCCCCGGGGGCACCATCCCGCTGCGCCACGCCACCATGGACCTGGGGCCGAACATCTCTCCCGCCCTGGCCTGGAGCGATCCGCCCGCCGGCACCACCCGCATGCTCCTGGTCCTGGAGGACACCGACGTCCCCATCGCCAGGCCCGCACGGCACATGGTCGCCTTCTTCGGCCCCGAACCGGCTCACATCGGCGAAGGCGACCTCACCGCGGACAACCCGCGCTTCACGTACCTGCCGGTCCACCGAGGTCGCACCGGCTACCAGGGTCCGCGGCCCCTGCCCGGCCACGGCGTGCACCACTACACCTTCCACCTGTACGCGCTCGACACGGAACCCGCCGGGACCGGCCTCGACGACCTCCTGCCGCGACTGGCAGGCCACGTCCTGGCATCAGGGCACCTCGAAGGCACCCTGCGCGGCTGAGGCGCCGCGGTGCTACACGCGGCGGGCCGCGCTCAGGGCCTGGTCGCGGTAGGAGCCGCCGAACAGGACGACGTGGACGAGCAGCGGGTGGAGCTGGTGCAGCGGCACGCGGTCGCGCCAGCCGCCGGCCAGCGGTGACGCCTCGTCGTACGCGGCGATGATCGTCTCCAGGTGGGGCGCGCCGAACAGGACGAGCATGGCCAGGTCGGTCTCGCGGTGGCCGCCGTGCGCCGCGGGGTCGACCAGCCAGGCGCGGCCGTCACTCCACAGGACGTTGCCGGACCACAGGTCGCCGTGGATGCGCGCCGGCGGCTCGGGCGGGCCCGCGGCGTCGGCCGCGCGGGCGGCGGCGCGTTCGAACTCGGCGGCGTCGCGGGCGGTCAGGGCGCCCCGGTCCACCGCCAGGCGCACGTACGGAAGGACGCGGCGCTCGGCGTACCACTCCGGCCAGTCGGTTCCGGCGGTGTTGTCGAGCGGCAGTTCGGCGATGTACCCGAGCCAGGGCGCGCCGTAGGAGTCCGCGCCCGCGCCGTGGACGGCGGCGAGCTCACGGCCGAACCGCTCGGCCGCCTCCGGCGTGGGCCGGCCGGTCTCGATCCACGGCAGGACGAGCGTGGTGTCGTCGGCGCTGATCACCTCGGGCACCGGAGCGTCGTCGCCGCTCGCGGCGAGCCAGCGCAGGCCGTTCGCCTCGGCCGCGAACAGCCCGTCGATCGCCTGCCGGGCCTGCTTGACGAACACGCGGCGGCCGTCCGGGAGGGTGCCCCGCCGCAGGCGCCATTCGTGGCTGGTGCCGAGCTCGGTGACGTCGGTGAGGTTCATCGTTCCTTGGCGGCCCGGCGTACGTGGTCGAGCAGGCCCGGGACGGCGGCCTCGATCTGCTCACGGACCTCTTCGAAGGCGGAGTCGCGGCTGTAGTACGGGTCGGCCACGTCGAGCTCCCTCGCGTCCGGGTCGAACTCGCGCAGCAACCGGATCTTGCGCCGCGCCTCCTCGTCGGGCG
Source organism: Actinoallomurus sp. CA-142502 (assembly GCF_050936355.1). NCBI lineage: Bacteria > Bacillati > Actinomycetota > Actinomycetes > Streptosporangiales > Thermomonosporaceae > Actinoallomurus > Actinoallomurus sp. CA-142502. The sequence continues at coordinate 1,283,001 of NZ_JBNJMY010000001.1, read as the reverse complement.
CCAGGCGGAGCAGGTCCGTACGGTGCCCCTCGTCGAGGGCGAGGATCAGGTCATAGCGGTCGAACCAGGCCACCTCGAACTGGCGTGCCCGGTGGGAGGAGCGGTAACCGGCCCGGCGCAGGACGGCCACCGTCCGCTCATCCGCGGAGTCGCCGACGTGCCAGTGCCCGGTGCCGGAGCTGTCCACCTCGACGTCGACCCCTTCCTGCTCGGCGTGGTGGCGGAAGATGTGCTCGGCCATCGGGGACCGGCAGATGTTGCCCGTGCAGACGAAGGTGACGCGGTACGACATGGGTGCCAGCTTAGGCACTGTCCGGCCAGGGTGGGCTCGGACCTGTAACGCCTGTGCGCAGACGTAGGGACGCCGACGAAACGGTCGGCGTCCCTACTCGGTAGTGGTTATGTTGAAGTCACACGCTGATGTGGGGGGACCCGTTGGGCATCCACTGCAAGGCGCCGAGGACGCCCGCAGCGATGAGCGCGAATTTGAATATTTTGGCGTGATTGAACACGATGATATTCCTTAATATTGAGGCTTCGGCTTGCATGATCAGCTTAGACGATCACTGTCCACCGAGGGGCCAAAACAGTAGAAACGTTAGAGCCGGATCTCTCTCAATTCAGCGCATTCCGTGAACGGAAAAGCGCCTCACCGCATGCGGCGATGAGGTGTTGGCAGGATCGGCTCAGGAGTCGGCTAAGTCGATGAGGTCGAGGCGCACTTTGACCGCTTCGATCTCCGGGACGATGTTCAACTGTAAGAACAGGTCGTATGCCTGGCGCCAGTAGATGCGTGCGGCGTCGTGTCCCTTGGTCAGGTTGGTGACGTGGCCGATCCCGCTCAGCGCCTGGGCCTCGAGGTAGGGGTCGCTGATCTGTCTGGCGTCCCTGCGGGCGGCCCGGTAGTTCTCGGCGGCGGCCGGATATTGCCCCATGCCGACGCGGACGTCCGCGATGCCGAGCATCCCGCGTATCTTCTCACTCGTATTGTTAATCGTCTTGGCCACGGCCATCGCGGAACGGTGACGAATCAGCGCCTCGTTGTACTGTTCCATACCGGTGAGCGCCAAGCCCATATTGTTCAGCACGTTCGACTCGTTGATCCGGTCGCCCATGGCGGAGAACTCGGCGAGGGCCTCGCCATAATACTTCAGCGCGGTGTCGTGCCGGCCGCGATAACGCGCCACGTCGCCGAGATTGTTATTGAGAATTGCCTTGTTTCGCCGCCCGGTCAGCGTCCGGTAGATGTCGCGGGACTTCTGGTACAACTCGTACGCGTCGCGGTGGTAGCCGAGCAGCAGATGGGTATGGGCGAGATTGCTCAGTGTCGTGGCCTCGCCGCGGATGTCGCCGATGGCGTGGAAACCGTCGAGGGCGTCGTGGAAACTGCGCAGCGCCTCCTGGTGCCGCCCGATCTGGGCGAGCATCATGCCCAGGTGGTTGAGGCACTCCCCCTTTGCGCGAGTGTCACCGATCTCGCGGTAGAGGTCGAGAGACTCGCCGCAGTACGCGAGCGCCTCCCGGTATCTCGACGAAGACCACGCCAGCAGCCCGATCTGATCGAGGGCGGCGGCCTTGAGCGCCGGGTCGCGTACACGGTGCGCGATCTGCTCGGCTTCGGTCGCGTTGGCGAGCGCCTCGTCCATCCGTCCCAGCCGCCACTGCACCACGGCGAGGTTGAAGCGCAGTTGGGCGACCGCCCTCGGACGCTCCAGTTCGAGCGCGACGTTCAGGGCGCGCCGGTGGATCGTCTCCGCCTCCTCCCACTGGGAGACGGAGTCGAAGTAACGTGCCACCGTCCTGGCGTAGTCGATGGCATGACCGTTCCACGCGTGGTCGGCCGCGTACTGAACCAGGGCGGCGACGTTCTTCGACTCGGCGGAGAGCCACCTCGCCGCCGCGTCCTCGTCCTCGAACGGCTCCACCGACACCGACCCGTCGGCCGCGGCGACCTCGTCGCGGGTGTGGTGCGGAAACAGCGCACGGTCGGCCAGGTCGGCCTTCAGCAGGTAGTAGTCGAGCGTCCGCCCCACCGCACGGCGCGCGTCGAAGTCCGGGTCCTCCCGCGGCGGAAGGGCCATGGCGTATCTCCGGACCAGGTCGTGAAACCGGAACCGGCCCGGTGAGATCTTTTCGATCAGATAGTGGTCGACGAAGTCGGTGAGGCTCCGTTCGGCGTCGGCGGCCGGGATTCCGGCGAGGACCGCGACGGCGGGAGTGGTCAGCTCTGGTACCGGGCTCAACCCCAGCCGCCGGAAGACGCGGCGCTGGGTCACCGGCAGGTCGCGATACGAGAGCGCGAACGTCGCAGCAAGAGCGGGAGCCTGCAGGTCGGCGATGTCCTCGTGGGGATGGCGCAGTTGCTCGACGAGGGTTTCGATCGAAGGGACCTGCCGGTCGCGCAGCCGGGTCGCGGCCAGCCGGACCGCGAGCGGCAGCCCGCCGCAGAGCCGTACGGCGTCGGCGACCGAGTCGGCCACGGCGACCACCGGTTCCGCGATGCGGGTGAACAGGGCGACGGCGTCGTCCGTCGGCAGGATGTCGAGACGATGGTGGCCGCCTTCGATTCCCGCCAGGTGACGGCGGCTGGTGATGATCACATGGCAGTCGGAGGTTCCGGGAAGGAGCGGGCGGACCTGGTTCTCACCGGCGGCGTCATCGAGGATGAGCAGGACCCTGCGGCCTTCCATGACCTCACGCCACATCCGGGTGCGGTCGGCCGTGCCCTGCGGGATGCCGTTCGGCGCGATGCCGGCCAGTTGGAGGAGCTTGGACAGCGCGGCCGCCGTGCCCTCCGGCAGGTGTTGCGCGTCATGGCCACGCAGGGGCAGGAAGAAGCATCCGTCGGGGAAGTGTTCGGCGAGCGCGTGGGCGGCCTTGACGGCGAGGGCGGTCTTGCCGACGCTGGGCATGCCCTCGATCACCACGACGCCGCCCGCCCTGCCGAGATCGACCAGCGCGGCGAGTTCCGCCGCCCGCCCGGTGAACTCCGGTACCGGGGGCGGCAGCCGGTCGAGCCCGGGTATCGACTCCGCCGAGGCCCGTTGGGGCCCGGCGACGGACGGGTCGTGCCGCCGGATGTTGTCGAAAAGGGTCTGGAGCCGGGGAGAGGGCGCCGTGCCGGTGTCCTCTCGAAGCAGGCGCCTCGTGGTGCGGTAGAGCCCGATCGCGTCGGCCTGCCGGCCGCACCGGTAATAGGCGATCATCAACTGTCCGACGAAGAATTCGTCCAGCGGATATCGAGCGATCAGGTCGACCAGGAAACCGACGATCTCCGCGTGGTTTCCGGTGGCGAGTTCGATCTCGACCAGTTCCCGGGCCATCACCCGGTAGTCGTCGTCGAGCCTCACTCTCACCTGATCGACCCATTCACCGGAAATACCGGTCAGCGGCTCTGCTCGCCACAGGCTCACGCCCTCGCGCAGCAGCTCGATCGCCTCTCTGGTGTTGCCGTCTCGCCTGCGGGAAATGGCCTGCGCGCGGAGCGCACGAGACCGGCAGAGATCGACACCCTCACGAGGGACCTCCAGCGCGTACGCGCCGGGCGCCGCGACCAGCCGGACGGTGTCGGCGACGCCGTACTTCTTGAACCGTCTCCGCAACCGTGACAGATCGGTCTGCAGGCTCTGCCGTACCTCGGCCGGCGGATTCTCACCCCACACGCGGTCGATCAGGGTGTCCACGGAGACCGGGCGTCCCTCGGCGAGCAGGAGAACGGCGAGGAGCAGCCGCTCTTTGGCGGTCCCGAGATCCATTCGATTTCCGGTCAGCCAGAATTCGATTGGTCCGAGTACCCGGAATTCCACCGGACCCCTCCGTACGATGCTCCCCACGTGATATTTACTATTTCCTCCTTTCTCAATGCGAAACCGTCGAATAACTGTTCGACCTGGGCAAATGGATCTTTCTCGGCGCGACTCGGCCGTGACATGCCCGGTCTCCGGCCAGATTTCCACCCGGTTTTCCGCCAGCGGCGTAGCCCATGGTCGGTTCAGGAGGCGGCGAGAGACCGCCTCGACGAGAAAGGGGGCCCCATGAGTGAAGCCATGGAGCGGATGATGCTGGAGGCGGCGGAGTTCCACAGCGCGTGCAGCGTCGGCGGGTGCGTCGAGGTCGCGATAACGGAGGTCGTGGCTGTCCGCGACTCGAAGGCCGGACCGGACGGACCCGTCCTTTGGTTCACCCGCGCCGAGTGGAAGGACTTCGTGGCCGCGGTCAAGACCGACCAGTTCGCCATCGACTGAACCAGTGGAGAACGACGTGCGGGCGCTGGCCGACACCGGCGCCCGTGCCCGGTCCCGAACGAAGGCGAACACGCGGTCAGTCTCCGTTCGACCGGAACTCAGCGCACAGCGCACCAAGAAAAGCCCGCGCCTCATCACCGAAGATGGCGGCTTTTCTCAAGGTGGACCAGCGGATCTCATACACCGTGACGTCGTTGGCCGACCTGAGCGTCTGCCAGCCGTGATCGTTCTCCACCAGGACGAGAGCGTTCTTGTCGTCGCCGCCATCGTCGTAGATCGAGAAGCCATGAGAGAACGGCGTGTCGGCTCTCGAGAAAGGGACCAGCCCGATCGAGACGTTGTCGAGCGTGCTCAGTACCGCGACCCGGTCCAGCTGAGCGATCGCCTCCGACGGCGAACCTGGTCGCCAGCGAAGGGCGCCTTCCCCGATGAGGAACTCGAACTGACGTCCATCCTCATGCAGGACGAGCTGACGGTCGAGCCTGGCGGCGACGGCGGCAGGGACGCTCGTCTGTGGAGTGTAGATCTTGAACATGCTGAAAACGCGCTTGGCGTACGCGGGAGTCTGCAACAGGCCGGGGACGACCGCAGACTGAAAGATCCGCGTCCGAAGCGCCTCCTCTTCTCGTCGGCCGACCTCGTCCTGCACATGTGGGCGACCTTCGAGAGCCGCTTGCCAGGTCTCCACGCCACCGCGAGTCGCCTCGACGAGGTCCGCCAGCATCCGTTCCACCTCGTCGGAGGCGCCGACGGCGCGTGCCCAGGCGACGACCTCGGTCACCGACGGCTGGGCCGAGCCGGCTTCGATCCGCGACACCTTCGACTGGCTGATGCCGATCCGCTGGGCAAGGGCACGACCGCTGATCCCACTCAGGTCTCGCAGGACACGCAGTTCGTTGGCCAGACGTCGTCGCTTCTCATACGCCGCGTCACGCCCGTCAACCGCCATCGACATCACCTCAGCCTCTATCGCGATTCAGTGATGCATGACAAGTAATCGCCGACAGACACCCGCCATGTACACCGGAGAGTGAACCACTCCGGCGTGATCTCGTCAAACCCGCCTAAGCGCCGATTTGAGGGTGTAGCGTGCGCGGCGTCCACCTCAAGCTGCCGAGCCTAGAGCTAGACAGGTGATTCAGAATGATTCATGAGCACGAGAATCATGAGCCTCTCGCCGAGCAGGCGATCCAACGGCGCCCCCGACACCGCGGCATCGTCGCCGTTGACATCGAAGATTCGACCCGGCGTACCGACCCGTCCAAAGCGCAGTTGCGCCAGTCCATGTACGACCTGTTCGAACGGTCTTTGAACGCCGGCGGCATCACCGCCTCCCGTAGAGACCCTCTTGTGGATCGCGGAGACAGTGTTCTGGCGCTGGCCCATCCGGTGGACTTCGTCCCGAAGACCGCGCTGCTGGACACCGTCGTCCCTACCCTGGGCATGCTGCTCACCGAGCACAATCGGCGTCACCCGGCGCAGCAGTTCCGGCTGCGCATGGTCGTCCACGCCGGAGAAGTGACTTTCGATGACCGAGGTTGCTTCGGCGAGGCCCTCGACGTCGCGTTCCGGCTCTTGGACGCCGGCCAGGTGAAGCGGATCCTGCGCAACACCGACGCTCCGATGGTGCTCGTGGTCTCCGACGACGTCCACCGCTCCGTCGTACGCCACGGTTATGACGGCATTGACCCCAAGGCGTTCAGTCGGCTACTGCTGCCGCGCACCTCAAACCTGGTGCGTTCGGCGTGGGTTCGGGTGATCGGCGCGTCTCAGGGGCTCCCTGAACGGCCCGGTGGCCCAGTCGCGAGGATGGAGGACTACCGGCGGCGGGCATGATTCTCCGGCCGCGTGGGGCCGTACGTGAAAGGGGCGCCCCGGACGGGACGCCCCTTTCGAAACGGGAGATCAGTGCGAGACGGCGCCCAGGGCGTCGATGATGCCGTGGCCGTAGAAGCCGTTCCGCTTCTTGCCGCCCTCACACGTGTGCGTGGTCGTCACCTTCTTGTACGTGCCGTCCGACTGCAGGACGTACCGCGTGTAGGTGTACGCGGCCGGGGTCGGGCAGGCGTGTTCGGTGGCGGTGCCCTCCAGGATCGACTCCGCGCGGTCCGGGGACAGGGTGAGGCCGCCGTGGACGCGGTCGCGCTGGCCGTACCGGCTCACGATCAGTGCCACCACGCCCGTCGCGTGCGGGGAGGCCATCGACGTGCCCTGCAGATACTGGTAGTAGCCGCACGTCGAGCCCTTGCACGAGCGGACCACGTACGGCACGTTCGGGGTGCCGTCCGGGTTGAGCTCGCCGCGCTGCTCGGCCAATGACTTCGGGTACGCCGCCAGGATCGCCTTGGTCACGTCCGCCTTGCCGTCCGGCGTGTCGTAGGAGTCGCCGCCCGGGGCCGAGACCGCGACGTAGCCGTTGCCGTAGTCGGAGTAGTACGACTTGCGGGTGCTGATGCCCAGGGCCGAGACCGCGATGACGTTCTTGCCCTCACTCGGCTCCGAGACGCAGGACGGCGGGATGGTCCGCTCGTACGGGGCCTCGCCGGGCGTGGCCACGTAGTCCGGGCTGGAGGCGTCGACGATGGTCTTGGTGTAGTCGGTGGCGCCGTTGCCGGCCGCCGAGACCAGCGAGACGCCGTGCCGGTGCGCGTACGCCAGCGCCCGCTCCGAGGCCTCGATGACCGTACGCTGCTCGGCCTGGTACTCCGGCGAGTCGGCCGGGTTGTCCACGCAGTTGAACAGCCACGGATCGGTGTAGAAGCTCATGTTGACCACGTCGATCCCGTGGTCCGCCGAGTAGGTCAGGGCGTCGACCACCGGCTGCAGGAAGAAGTATCCGGAGTCCTGCCCGGCCCGGACGTTCACCAGCGTCACGTTCGGCGCGACGCCCGCCATGCCGAGGCCGTTCAGCGGTGAGGCGATCGTCGAGGCGACGTGCGTGCCGTGCTCGTTGTCGTCCTCGTCGACCGGGTCGACGCAGGAGGGGTGCTCGCACGGCCCGTCGACCTCGGTGCCGTCGGCGTCGACCGGGATGTCGGTGGTGAAGTTCCGGCTCAGCGCGCGGTCGAAGTTCGGCGCGATGTCCGGGTGGGTGCCGTCGATGCCGGTGTCGATCACGCCGACGAGTACGCGGCGGTCGCCCGGCTCCTTCTTGTACGAGCCGCCGGTCGTCGCGTGGATCAGCTTCATGTCCCACTGGCGGTCGGCGAGCGGTTCCACCGATCGTTTGTGGGAGGCGCCGGCCGTACGGGTGCCGCTCCGGCCCTCCTTCTCCACCGCCTGCGCCTTGGCCGCGGCGGCGTGCTGGAGCTTGGGCGCCTCTCCGACCGCCCGGTTGCGCGCGACGCCGTCCACCGCCGCCTGCTTGCGCGCGTCGGTGAGGAACGCCGTGTTGGCCGACCGTACGGTGGCCACGCCGATCGCGGTGTTCTCCTTGACGATGGTGCCACCGGCCGCCGCGACGGCCGAGTGCGCCTTCGCCAGGGACACCCCGTCCTTGTAGAGGACGACGTACTCGCTCGTCCGGCCCTGTGTCGTGTTACTGCCGGGTCCCGCCTGCGCGGGTACCGCGAGCGCCGCCGTGACGGCGGCGCAGGCGGCGAGGACTATGGCGCGCCGCACCGCACACCTCCATTGGATTCACCAAGAAACAGTAAAGACCTGGAGGCATCAGATACGGCCAGCGCGGCTAAAGTCCAGTGCTGCGTCTTATGTGAGCCATGGCCGCTTTTGGTCACTTATGAGAAAAATGCAGGTCAGCCGGTACGCAGAGCCATCGTCATGGCCTCCACCGCGAGCTGCGGATTCACGTTGGCCTCCAGCCGCTCGCGGCAGGTCATGATCGCCTCGAGCCGCTGCAGGGTCGCCTCCGGGGTGCCGCGGTAGGCCCGCAGCTCGCGCGCCCGCTCGGCGTTGACCAGAGTGACGTCCGCGCCGAGCTGGACGGCCAGCAGGTCGCGGTAGTACGAGGCGAGGTCGAGCAGCGCACGGTCGAGCGCGTCGCGCTTCATCCGCGTGGCCCGCGACTTCTGCCGGTCCTCCAGCTCCTTGAGCGCGCCGGCCGTGCCCCGGGGCATCCGGCCCTTGGCGCTCTCCCCCAGCGCCTGGCGCAGCGCGGCCGTCTCGGTGGCGTCCAGCTCGGCGCCGGCCGCCTTGGCCTCCGCCTCCGCCGCCTTGACCAGCGCCTCGGCCGCCGCGACCGCGGGCCCGAGGCCGGTCAGCCGCGATGGTACGGCGAGGACCTCCGCCCGGCGCCGCCGGGCCTCCTCATCGGTGGCGAGCCGCCGGGCCCGCCCGATGTGCCCCTGCGCGGCCCGCGCCGCCTGCTCCGCGACGTCGGGGTCGATGCCGTCCCGGAGCACGAGCACGTCGGCGACCGCGTCGGCGGGCGGCGTGCGGAGCGTCACGAGACGGCAGCGGGACCGAATGGTGACCACCAGGTCGTCCGGCGACGGCGCGCACAGCAGCCACACCGTACGGGCGGGCGGCTCCTCGATCGCCTTGAGCAGGGCGTTGGCGGCCTGTTCGGTGGACCGGTCGGCGTCCTCGAACAGCACGACGCGCCACCGGCCGCCGGTCGGCGACGACGCCGCGCGCAGGACCAGTTCGCGGGTCTCGCGCACGCCGTACGACAGCCCGGCGGGGCGGACGACCTCGACGTCGGCGTGGGTGCCCGACAGCACCTGGTGGCAGGAGGCGCAGTGGCCGCAGCCCAGGTCGGGACACAGCAGCGCGGCGGCGAACGCCCGCGCCGCGACCGACCGCCCCGAACCCGGCGGCCCGGTGAACAGCCACGCGTGGGTCATCCCCCCGCCGCCCGCACCGGCCAGCGCGTCGGCGCCCGCGCGCGCGGCGGCCTCCAGCTGCTCGATGACGGGCCCCTGGCCCACCAGGTCGTCGTAGACGGTCACGCGTCGATGGTAGTGCGCCGGTCAGTCCTTGATGGCGGGCATCGTGCTGGTCTCGTCCTCGGCGCTGGCCGGGACCGGGTCGGGCAGGATGGCGCGGACCCGGTCGTGGATCTGCCGGGAGATCTCCGGCTGCGCCCGCGTGCCGTCGATCACCAGGTAGCGGTGCGGTTCGGCGTCGGCGAGCGCGCGGAACCCGCGGCGTACGCGCTCGTGGAACTCGCGCGGCTCGGACTCGATCCGGTCGGCCGGCGAGGCGAACCGGGTCAGGCCGACGTCGGACGGGACGTCCAGCACGATCGTCAGGTCGGGCACGAGGCCGCTCGTCGCCCAGCGGTTGATCTCGGCGATCTCGGTGACCTTCAGCTCGCGGCCGGCGCCCTGGTAGGCGAGGGAGGAGTCGACGTAGCGGTCGGTGACCACGATCGCGCCCCGCCGCAGCGCCGGCTGGATGACCTCGGCGACGTGCTGGGCGCGGTCCGCGGCGTACAGGAGGGTCTCGGCCCGCGACGACAGCCCCGAGCTCTGCTTGTCGAGCAGCAGGGCGCGCAGCCGCATGCCCATCTTCGTCGAGCCGGGCTCACGCGTCATGACGACGTCGAAGCCCTGGTCGCGCAGCCAGATCGACAGCAGCCGGGCCTGCGTGGTCTTGCCGGCGCCCTCGCCGCCCTCGAAGGCGATGAACATGCCGTGTTCGCGGCCGGGCTCCTCCGGCGTGTAGCGCTCGCCGCGCAGCGCCGCCACGAAGTCGCGGACCAGCGGGATGCCCCGGCGGTCGTCCATGTGCCGGTACGCGATCAGGCCGACGATGACCGCGACCAGGGCGGCGATCACCAGTACGACGTTGGGGCCGTCGAAGCGGTAGACGTTCTTGCCGGGCAGGGTGAACCGATGGTCGCCGACCGCGCCGGCGATGAAGGGCACCGCGGCGACCACGAGGAGCAGCACGACCCGTACGAGCGACTGCAGGAACGCCCACGTGCGGCCGCGGACGCTGTCCTCCACCTCCAGGCCGATCAGCGTGTAGCCGACCACCCAGGCGATGCCCGCGCCCGCGCCGCACACCGCGGTCAGCAGCGCCACGATCACGAGGTTCGGGATGAGGGCGATCAGCGCCAGGGCGATGCCCGCGCCGATGATCGCCAGGCCGAAGAGCCGTCGGCGGCTGAACTCCTGCAGGATGCGGGGTGCCAGGAACATGCCCACGGCCATCCCGACGAAGACCATCCCGAAGACCACGCCGTACGCCGCGTCGCCGCCGCCGAGCGCCTTGACGTAGACCTTGGCGATGCCGATCACGGCGCCGCCGGCCGCGAAGGCGCCGAGGATGCCGATGGTCAGGCCGCGGACCAGCGCGGTGGAGCCGACGAACTTCCAGCCCGCCACGATCTGCTTGAGGATCGAGGGCACCGACACCTGGCCGCGCCGCTTGGGAATCTCCCGGAGCGAGAAGATCGTCGCCGCGGACACCAGGAACGTGACGGCGTTGATGTACAGCGCCAGGTTGGCCTGCTGCTGCGGGTGTTCGAAGAGCACCTTGGAGATCAGCGCCAGCACCGAGAACATCGCCGCCGCGACCGGCGCCGAGCCGTACGTCGAGACGAGGCTGATCTGGTTGGCGCGCTCAAGTTGCTCCTTGGGGACGATGTTCGGGATCGAGGCCTCCTTGGCCGGGATCCAGAACAGCGTCACGACCTCGATCAGGAACGTCGCGATGTAGAGCCAGTCGAGACGCCCCACGATCGGGATCGACAGGAACAGCGCGAACCGCAGGACGTCCGCGACCACCATCGTGATGCGGCGGTCGAACCGGTCCGCGACCGCGCCCGCGAGCGGGCCGAAGACCAGGGCGGGCAGCAGCTTGACGACGAGCACGCCGCCGATGGCGTAATTCTCCGCCGCGCCCTTGGTCAGCGAGCCGGCCAGCGCCGTGAGCGCGAGAATGCTCAGCCAGTCGCCGAAACTCGACAATGACAGGGCGATCCACAGCCGCCGGAACGGCTTGATCGAAAGCACACCGGCCGAGCTGCCCGTTCTGGTCATTGTGTCAGAGTATCGACACCGGACCCTGTCAGGAGCGGGACTTGGCGGGTCGTTTCCTCGTCGTCTTCTTACCGCCACCTGCGGCGACCTTCTCGCGACGCTCGGCGAGCAACTCCAGTGCGCGCTGTACGGTTATCGACTCCACTTCGTCGCCTTTACGAAGGCTGGCGTTCGTCTCCCCGTCGGTCACATAAGGACCGAAACGCCCCTCCTTGACCACGATCTGCCGACCGGTGCCGGTGTCCTCGCCCAGTTCACGCAGCGGCGGTGCGGAGGCGGCCCGCCCGCGCCCGCGCTGCTTCGGCTGCGCGAAGATCTCCTTGGCCTCCTCCAGGGTGACCGTGAAGAGCTGCTCCTCCGACTGCAGCGAACGGCTGTCGGTGCCCTTCTTCAGGTACGGGCCGAACCGGCCGTTCTGCGCCGTGACGGGCTCACCGTCGAGGTCGCCCAGCAGGCGTGGCAGCGACAGCAGCTTCAGCGCGTCGTCGAGCGTGACCGTGTCGAGCGACATCGACCCCAGCAGCGAGGCCGTGCGCGGCTTCGCCGACTTCGGCGCGTCGTCGGGCAGCACCTCGGTGACGTATGGCCCGAACCGGCCGGTCTTGGCGATGACGACGTGCCCGGTGCCGGGGTCGACGCCGAGTTCGCGGTCGCCGCTGGGCTGCGCGAACAGCTCCTCGGCCTTCTCGGCGGTCAGCTCGTCCGGCGCGATGTCCTCGGGGATGTTCACCCGCTGGCCGTCGCGGTCGAGGTACGGGCCGTAGCGGCCGACCCGGATCATGATGTCGGTGTCGGAGATCGGGAAGGAGCTGATCTCCTTGGCGTCGATCTCCCCCAGGTCGGAGACCAGCTGCTTGAGTCCCTCGCCGCCGTTGCCGTGGTAGAAGGTCTGCAGCCAGCGGACCCGCTCGGCCTCGCCCTGGGCGATCTTGTCGAGGACGTCCTCCATCTGCGCGGTGAAGTCGTAGTCGACCAGGTGGCCGAAGTGCTTCTCCAGGAGGTTCACCACGGCGAACGCCAGGAAGGAGGGCACCAGGGCGGTGCCCTTCTTGAACACGTAGCCGCGGTCGAGGATGGTGCCGATGATGCTGGCGTACGTCGACGGCCGCCCGATCTCCCGGTCCTCCAGCTCCTTGACCAGGCTCGCCTCGGTGTAGCGGGCGGGCGGCCGGGTGGAGTGGCCCTCGGCGGAGAGCTCGCTCGCGGTGAGCGGGTCGGCCTCCTCCAGGGCCGGCAGCCGGCGCTCCTGGTCGTCCAGGTCCGACGCCGGGTCGTCGGCGCCCTCGACGTAGGCCTTGAGGAAGCCGTAGAAGGTGATGATCTTTCCGGAGGCGCCGAACTCGGCGGTCTCCCCCGCGGTGGACTCACCCGTGACGCGCACCGACACCGACTGGCCGGCCGCGTCCTTCATCTGGCTGGCGACCGTGCGCTTCCAGATCAGCTCGTACAGCCGGAACTGGTCGCCGGACAGGCCGGTCTCGCCCGGCGTACGGAACGTGTCGCCGGACGGGCGGATCGCCTCGTGCGCCTCCTGGGCGTTCTTGACCTTGCTGCGGTAGACGCGCGGCTTGTCCGGGATGTAGTCGGCGCCGTACAGCGTCTGCGCCTGCGCGCGGGCGGCCTTGATCGCGGTCTCGGACAGCTGGATGCTGTCGGTACGCATATAGGTGATGAAGCCGTTCTCGTACAGCTTCTGGGCGACCTGCATCGTGTACTTGGCCGAGAAGCCCAGCTTGCGGCTGGCCTCCTGCTGGAGCGTCGTCGTACGGAACGGGGCGTACGGGCTGCGCTTGTACGGCTTGCGCTCGACGGACTTGACCGCGTACGGCCGGTCGCGCAGGCGTGCGGCGAGGCCCTGGGCGCTCTCCTCGTCGAGGTGGAGGATCTCGTCGGACTTGATCCGGCCCCGGGCGGTGAAGTCGCGGCCCTGGGCGACGCGCTTGCCGTCGAGCGCCACGAGCGTGGCGTCGAAGCTGGACGGCTCCTCCGGCTTGCCGGTCTCGAAGGTCGCGGCCAGGTCCCAGTAGCTCGCCGGGACGAACGCGATCCGCTCGCGTTCGCGCTCGACGACCAGCCGGGTGGCGACGCTCTGCACACGGCCCGCCGAAAGCTTCGGCATGACCTTCTTCCACAGCACCGGGCTGATCTCGTAGCCGTACAGCCGGTCGAGGATCCGGCGGGTCTCCTGGGCGTCGACGAGCTTGATGTTCAGCTCGCGGGGGGTGCGGGCGGCGTCGCGGATGGCGTCGGGAGTGATCTCGTGGAACACCATTCGGTGCACCGGCACCTTGGGCTTGAGCACCTCCTGCAGGTGCCACGCGATGGCTTCACCCTCGCGGTCCTCATCGGTGGCGAGGAGGAGTTCGTCGGCCTCTTGGAGGAGTTTCTTGAGCTTGGCGACCTGCTGCTTCTTGTCGGCGTTGACAACATAAAGCGGCTCGAAGTCATGATCGACGTTGACCCCGAGTCGCGCCCACGCCTCGCCCTTGAGTTTCGACGGGATATCCGCTGCTCTCTCGGGGAGATCGCGGATATGGCCGATACTGGACTCCACGACGTACCCGCTGCCGAGATAACCCGCGATGGTCTTGGCCTTCGCGGGTGACTCGACGATCACCAGCCGGGTGCCGCCTGGCTGCTTTGTGCCGTTCCTGTCGGGCACGATGCCTGAACCTCGCAAGTCTCGACTCGGGCGGGAGTCGCTCGGGTGCCGTTCCGCGGTCAACGGTGAGAAACAGTAGACCGGTTCCGCGGAAGAGGGTCCTCGCCCCCCGTTAGGACCCTAGACGGAGCAGAATAAGGGCAATGCTTGAGTACTCCTACCTAGTACTGCGTCTGCCGCGCGGCACGACACGTGACGCCGCCAGGCAGATCCTGGTCGAGCATGCCGAGCACGGTGGGTGGGAGCTTGTCCGCGTCCGTGTCTACCCGGACGGCAGACGCCGAATCCAGCTGCGCCGAAAGGTCATCCGCGCGAAGCGTACCCTCTGACCGGCGGCCACCCCTTGTCTCCTTCGACGCTACATCAATGTTCCGAAGGCGTGACCCGGGGCCGCCGAGGCGCCTCCCCCCTTTAATAGGGCTTTGCCTGCCCCGGGCCATGGCTCCGGGACAGGCAAAGCGGTCCTGCTCACCTCGCGGGGCCGACCCCCGCGACGTTGTCGGTCAGCGGCCGGACCGGCGGCCCAGACGGCGGGCCACCGAGATCGTGCCGGCCGAGGCGGCGAACATGCCGCCCAGCGCCAGCGCCATCAGCGCGCCGTTCCGCGCGCTCGTCGAGGACTCGGCCGCGGCGAGGCCGACCGGCGGGAGCTGCTTCGGCGGGCCGCCCACGACCGGAACGTTCAGACCGCCGCCGAGCGGGTTCGCCACCCCGGCGGACTGCGGGTTCGTCCCCTGCGGGAGCTTCGGCAGGGCGGGCGTGGCGCCCATCGCGACCGGCAGGGCGCCGGTGCGCAGCGACGCGGGGTCGACCGGAAGCTGCGGCAGGCCGCTCATCCGCGCGCTGTACGGGGTGACGCAGTCGTCGCCGTACCCGCCGGAGGTGGCGCCGCAGCTGCCGAGCGCGTGCCCGACGACCGCGACGGCGTTGCCGCACGCGTCCACGGGCGCGGTGATCGGCGCGTGGACCTGGTTGCCGCCGCCGATGCTGCCGACGCCGGACGTACGGCCGTGGAAGCCGCCGGACGACGGGTAGGCGCCCGGCAGGGCCCCCTGGCAGCCCGCGACCGCGCGGCCGAGGACGGCCGCGGCGTTGCCGCAGACGTCGACCGGCGCGGTGATCGGCGCGTGGACCTGGTTGCCGCCGCCGATGCTGCCGACGCCCGAGGTACGGCCGTGGAAGCCGTGGTGCCCGTAGTACCCGCCCGGTCCGCCGACGCTCGCCCCGCCCTGGCAGCCGGCGAGCGCGTTGCCGATGGCGTTGCCGCAGACGTTGATGGGCGCGTTGACCGGCGCGTGGACCTGGTTGCCGCCCAGGATGCTGTGCCGGCCGGACGTACGGCTGCCGCCGCTGGTGCGGTAGCCGCTCGGCGCGACGCCGGCGCCGCCCCGGCAGCCGGCGAGCGCGTCACCGATCACCGCTGCGGTGTTGCCGCAGATGTTGACGGGCGCGGTGATCGGCGCGTTCACCTGGTTGCCGCCCAGGACGCTGTGGCGACCGGAGGTGTGGCCGTGACCGCCGCTGAGGCGGTAGCCCGTCACCGCCGCGCCGCCCCGGCAGCCGGCCAGCGAGCCGCCGATGACCGCGACCGCGTTGCCGCAGGCGTTGATCGGAGCGGTGATCGGCGCGTTGATCTGGTTGCCGCCGCCGATGCTGTGCCGGCCGGACGTGTGGCCGTTGCCGCCGCCGAAGCGGTAGCCGTTGACCGCCGCGCCGCCCCGGGATCCGGCGACCGCGTGGCCGATGGCCGCGACGGAGTTGCCGCTGACGTTAACCGGAACGGAGATCGGGGCATTGACCTGGTTACCGCCCAGGACGCTGCCGTCGCCGTCGGTCCCGTCGGCAAGGGCCGGAACGGCCCCGAGCGCGACGAAGCTCGCGGTGAGCAGGGTGGCACCTGCGGCGCCTTTCGCCCACATACGCATGTGATGCTCCTCATTTGGACAGGATTGACCGAACAACTTCTCGGGGTGGGTACGGCACGACCGCCTGGACCGCGGGCGTGCCGAAAACCGGTCCGTGTCATGCGTACGGACCGGTGGTGGGGTCCTAGTCAGGGGAGAAGGAGGGCTCGTCCGCCGCGGTGCGGACGACCGGGGGAAGCACGCCGGTGCGCAGGATGGGGATGGCGGGACGGCTGAGTGCCGTGACCGGCTCGGTCCTGCGGCGGACCCCGGCCGGATGGAAGCCGCCGAAGCCGTCGCCGCCGGCGGACGAGGGCGGCACTTGCCCTCGCTGCGGCAGCGGCCGCCTCGGGGCGGACGGCGCGTGCACCCGCTGGTGCGGCACGCGCTGGTGCGCCACGCGATCGGTGGAGACCTTCTCGGACGCCCCCGTTACGACGTGCGGCCCGATGTGGATCATCGGTCCGCCGGAGACTCCGGCTCGGGAACCGGCGCCGCCGTGTCGTTGTGTCCGAGAAGGGCCAGCCGAGCCCACCGGCGTGCGGGGCCGCGGCTTTTCCTTCACCGCGGGTGGCAGGGCGAGGATCGCCGGCGGACGGGCGGGCGTGAGAACCGTTCCGGACTCTTCGGTCTTTCTCTGCACGGCCGGGACGACACCGCGCGTGTCCAGCACGTCGGCCGCGAGTGCGGTCACGTGATCGACGGGCGCGGCGACGCTGGGAAGGCGTGCTCCCGGAACGGTGTCGGCGTGCGCCTGGTCGGCGTGTGCGTGACCGGCGACGCCCAGCAGCCAGCCGGCGACCGCGATGCCCGCCATGGTGAGCAGGCGCCGGATCACCGGCCTGGGCGTCAGGGTGCCCGGACAGCGTGCGACCGCGGAGGCGAACCTCCACACTCGCGACCGTCCAGAAACCACGCGCCCTCCTTGGCGTTGACCACCGTCACGGAGCGCGAGTGCGCTCCGTACGGTGGGTTACCGTAGCACCACGGAGAGCGATCATTGTGGCTGATTCAGATGTGGTCGAGAAAATGGTCGAGGACGCGGACGCCGAAACGGAGCCCGTCGACCGGAACTCGTTCGTCGATGCCGTGGAACATGCCGGAGAAGTCGAGATCTTTCGGAAGTTTCAGCGGCGCGAAGCCGTAGCACTTCATCCCCAGCGTCGAGAACGACTTGGCGTCCGTACCGCCCGAAAGGCAGTACGGAACCGGGCGCGCCTGCGGGTCGTGCGCGCGCAGCGCCGCCGCCATCGCCTCGACCAGCGGCCCCTCCCACTCGGTCTCCACGGCGATGTCGTGGTGCACGAACTCCCGGCTCACGTGCTCTCCCAGCAGCTCGTCGACCGTGTCGAAGAACTCCTCCTCGTGCCCGGGCAGGAACCTGCCGTCCACCTGAGCGATCGCGGTCTGCGGGATGACGTTCGCCTTGTAGCCGCCACCCAGGACGGTCGGATTCAGGGTGTTCCTGAGTGTCGCGCCGATCATCCTCTTCAGCGGACCCAGGCCCTCGACCGTCTTCTCCACGTCGTCCGGGTCGAACTCCGTCCCGTTCGCCTCGCAGAGCTCCTCGAGGAAGGCCCGCACCGTCTTCGTCAGCTGGATCGGGAACTCGTGCTCCCCCAGCCGCCCGACCGCCGCCGCCAGCGCGGTGACGGCGTTGTCGTGGTGCACCATCGAGCCGTGGCCCGCGGTGCCCGTGGCGGTCAGCCGCATCCACGCCAGGCCCTTCTCGGCCGTCTCGATGAGATACAGACGCTGGTCGTTCGGGAGGGTCAGGCTGAACCCGCCGACCTCGCCGATCGCCTCGGTGCAGCCCTCGAACAGCTCCGGGTGATTGTCGACCAGCCAGTGCGCGCCCCAGGTGCCGCCGGCCTCCTCGTCGGCGAGGAAGGCCAGGACGACGTCCCTCTCGGGCCGCCTGCCCTGCCTCAGCCGCTCGCGCATGACGGCCAGGACCATCGCGTCCATGTCCTTCATGTCGACCGCGCCACGGCCCCAGACACAGCCGTCGGCGACCTCACCGCCGAAGGGGGCACGGGTCCAGTCGTCCTTCTGGGCCGGCACGACGTCGAGGTGCCCGTGGATGAGGAGTGCGTCTCTCTCCGGGTCGGTCCCCTCGATCCGCACGACCACACTCGACCGCTTCTCGTGCGACTCGTAGATCTTCGGCTCGAGCCCGACGTCGGCGAGCTTCTCCGCGACGTACTCCGCGGCCTGACGCTCCCCGGGACCACTGTGATCCCCGGGGTTGCTGGTGTCGATGCGTATGAGCTCGCTGCACAGCTCGACGACCTCGTCCTCCGCCGAAGGGTGACTCACGGTGATCCTCCTTCTGTCGACTTCCGCAGCGTCTGCCGACTTCCGCGGCTTGTTGCAGGCTTCGGCCCATCCTCCCCCAGGGGCCGTGCCGCCCCGCACGGCCGCCTGCGACTTCGCGGCATCACCGGGGATTTGCTATCGTGTGGCAGCCGCTGCGGGAGACCGCAGGCTCACCACGTCCGGGTGGCGGAATAGGCAGACGCGCTAGCTTGAGGTGCTAGTGCCCTTCACGGGGCATGGGGGTTCAAGTCCCCCCTCGGACACCACAGTTCGCCCACGCTGTCCGCGTTGAGACTTGTCTCGGCGCGGACGACGCGTTCGTGGGGCATGTACGTCAGACCCTGGCTCGTGGCCGGGCCGCCGCATGGACGACCTCGTCAGCGACCGGTTCGGAAGAAGCTCGTGACACGGGCCAGGTAGTCGGCGAGGGAGCGGACGGCGTACCGCCAGTCGTGGGTGCCGATCAGGTAGCCGTGCCAGTGGTAGGCGACTCCCGCGTTGTCGGCGGCTCGCTTGAAGCACAGGTTGGACTGGTGGAGAAGCGCCTCCATGGCCGCGGTGCCGAGTACGGAGACGCCGCTCAGGTCGCCGGCTGCGGGCACACCGGTGCTGGTGTAGAGGTCGACGCGCGTACCGTCGAGCTTGCCGATGATGCTTCCCGGGTCGTGTGCCTTCCAGTTCGCCGCATCGGTCAGGGGGTTGCCGAAGGGAGCGAAGGGTTCGACCTGATTCAGGCCGGTCATGATGGCCGAGATGAGAACATCTGCCCCGGCCGCGCACACTGGTCCGTGGTGGATGTCGACCGCTCCGGAGAACGCGGCGGCCGCGCCGTACAGGTCGGGGTGGCGTGCGGCGTACGACATCGACCCGAAGCCTCCTTGAGAGACGCCGGTGATGGCGCGACCCGCGCGGGAGCGCTTGGTACGGAAGTGGGTGTCGATCCAGGGCACCAGCTCCCTGGTGTGGAAGGTCTCCCAGTTCTCCACACCCAGACGCGTCGACTTGTCGACCCAGTCGGTGTAGAAGCCGCCACCGTCGCCGTTGTAGCCGCCGTCAGGGATCACCACGATGAGCCCCAGCTTCTGGGTCAACGTCACGACGCGGGTGTTGTTCACTATTTCATTCGCGGTGTTGCTGGTGCCTGGGAGCTCGTAGAGCACCGGATAGCGACGGTGGGGGTGCTCGCTGTAGCCCGCGGGCAGGACGACGTCGACGCTCACGGGGGTCTTGGTCGACATGGCCAGCGACGGCGTCGAGACCGTGTACTTGATCACCCGCGGGCCGTCGTGTGCCGTGCCGCGCACGGTGATCGCGGCTGCGGCACCCGCACCAGTCGGAGTACTGGAGGCGGCGCTGGTCGTGGCGGCCTGTGCGGGTCCAACGGCCACCGGCACGGCGAGGCCGACAATGAGCGCCGCTGCTGACGCACCGACTGAGAGCTTCATACCCCGGTTAACGGCACGAAGTGGAATTGGTTATGTGCCTGTCCCCATGTTCGCCGGGGCTCGAACCCGCCGATGAAACCGGCAGTGAACTCGAATGCCGTCGCGCTCGTATGAACGAATAAGGGTGACGTTCTGCCGAGCCGCCTCGATACGGTCTGAGTGTTGCCGCGCAACGTCGTGCGGTCCCGGGCGTACCGGCGGAGATCAGCCGCCTTCCACGGACAGAAAGGCAGCCACCACGATGCCGCGTCAGCCGAAGCATCACCGCAGTTCAGAAACTGACACGGGCACCGTGAAGAACACGGACGCGTCTTCGGGATCTGGATCGGGCGAACGCACGAATCAGCTCGGCGTCCGCCGGCCGGTCGAGTTGCCGGATGTGGACATCCACGCCGCCGCGGAACTCGTCACGGCGGGTTCCGCGTCAGCGGCGAAGAGCGGTGCTCCCGCTGCTTCCGCCTCCGCCGGCGAGACGGCCGGCGGCCTGAAGGAGAAGACCGGCGACGCCGGGGCGCAATCCACGGCCGCGGCGGAGGCGAAGGAGCCCGAGCCCGTTTCGCCGACGGCTGTGGATCCCGATACGGGAGACGGCGGGATGCCTCCCGGCCGGCCTAAGAAGCCCATGCTGGCCGCCGCCGGGATCGGCGGGGCCATTCTGCTGGCGATCCCGATCCTGCTGGTCGGGCGGGGCTCGCACGATCACGAGAAACAACGGACCGACGCCGCGGGCAACATGCTCGCGCCGGACGGCGGTCAGCAGCCGCCGGGCGCGTTCGTCCCCGCCTCGCCGTCGGCCACCGCATCCCCTTCCACCTCCTCTTCCGCGTCACCGTCGGCATCCGCGAAGGCCAAGTCCAGCGCCAAGCCCAAGGGCAAGAGCAAGGGCAAGACGCTCGCCGAGCCCAAGCGTTCGGCCAAGAAAGGCTCGTCCGCCAGTCGGGTGAGCGCCAACAGCGTGCCGTCGAGCGAGCTGCCGAAGTCGGGCGGAGCGCCCTATGCCCTTGAGGTCCACTCCGCGCTGGACCTCCACCCGGGCGACACGTGGCGGACGAATGTCATCGCCCTCACCATGCAGCGCGGCGGGAACCTCGTGCTGCGCAACAAGAGGGGCAGGATCATCTGGTCCTCCGGGACACACCGGGCCGGGGTCTACTGCGAACTCCAGACCGACGGCAACCTGGTCATCTACGCCGGAAAGCGAACGGCGGTCTGGGCCGCGGGGACCTACGGCCACCCCAATGCCACGCTGGTCCTCCAGGCCGACTCCAACATGGTGATCTACGACGGCCACAACGCGATCTGGGCGACCAACACCCAGGCGTAGTAGCGGACCGGCCATTCCGGGTAAAACGGTGCTCGACGCCCTGCTTGAGGAGGGCAGCGCGATGGGCGCCGCCGAGCGGCTGCGGCCGTCCTCGCCCGCGATCAGCCGTACGCTCGGTCGGCTGCGCGCCGTGACCGGCGACGACAGCCTGGTGCGCACCGGCCACTCGATGATCCCGACGCCGTACGCGCTGGAGGTCCGGGAGGACGCGCACCGCGGTGGGATCGGCGAGCGGCTCCGGCCTTGACCGGCTTTCGTGGCGCTGCATCTTTACCCGTACTCGGCCTCGACAAACGCCATTCGCCGGAAAAGCCTTGATCATAAAGTGCCGGTCAACCGAAACCACCCCTTGCAGATAATCGACTGTCAAGACAATTAATATATTTTCGAAGCATCTCTGGTGAAGGGCCCGCCGCACCATTCGAAAGCGGCGCAGAGGGCCTTGGATATTGACGGCCGCCTTGGTACGGTACGAGCGTCTTGTCCGAAACATCATCGATGTCGTGTGAAAGGAGGCTCAGTTGGAAGCTAACGTTTTGCCTCATCCCGGGGAGCTGCAAGACCTGCTCACCGCCATGGCCGAGTCCGAGCCCTCGCCCGAGCAGCTGACCGAAAACGGAATGATTGCGTGGTACCTCGACCAGCGGTGAGCATCGAGTCATCGCTGACGCCCGCAAGGTAAGTGCTCACGCAATGTCAACTGCCGCGCATTCGGGCGTGTCGCGGGAGCACTAAGGGAAAGGTAAGGCGCCGGTCGGATTGCTCGCGAGTAGTGGTGATTCCTCCGGCGTGACGCCGGAGGAATCACTATTCCTTGGGCGGAAGATCGGCACTTTGGATCCGCTATTTCGGGAGCGATAATGACTGGGCAGATGGTCGATGAGCGTGTCTTCGAGGGCGTTGACGCGTTGTTGGATGACTTCGTAGCGATCACGGGTGAGGACACACTCGTGATCACTTACACGCCTGACAGCCGCGAGCCCGCCGCCTGGGTCGCGCTCGGTCTCAAGCATCGCGGTTACAACCCTGCCATCGTTCCCATGCTTCCGTTGAAGGATGAGACCTTCGCCGGACGGCTCGCCGAGGTGCTGCCAGACCAGTCCGCGCTACAGGGCCGGTTGGTCATCATCACCCTGGAGCGGGACACGATGTCGCACTTCGACGTGTTCCAGCCCTTGATGCGCCACTACGGGCTGGACAAGACCATGATTATGCGAATTATCAGCGCGTCCACTGATTTCTTCACCAAGGCGCTCAATGTCAGTCCTATGGAGTTGTCGAGGCTCAATGCCACGTTGCTCCACCGGGTCAACGGCGCCAGGCGGGTACGTGTGACGACCTCGAGCGGAACCGACATCACCGTTGAACTCGACAGCGAGAAGTACCAGTGGCTCAGCAACCGAGGTGTGTGGCGCCCTGGTGGCTTCACCATCCTCCCCGCGGGGGAGATCGCCACTTACCCGGTCAGTGTCGAAGGAGTCCTGGTCGCCGACGGCGCGTACAACGCCAATATCATCAGCGACCTGAACGCGAAGCTGGCCGACAACCCGGTTCGAGTCGAGATCGAGGCCGGAAAGGCTCGTGATCTCACCTGTGACAACGCGAAGCTCCAAGAGATGTTCCAGCTCTGTTTGGACAGCCCGAATGGTCGTAATGTCGGCGAGTTCGGGCTCGGCACCAATCATGGTATCGATGAGTACATCACCGCGAACTCTCATATCAACGAGCGCCGTTGCGGTCTCCATCTAGGTTTCGGACAACACAACCAAAGCTTGTCCCGCGTTCCCTACAAGGCCTATGCACATCTGGATCTGATCACTTACGGTGGTCTGATGTGGATAGACGATGACGTCGACCCCATTGATCTGTCACATGTCGAGCCCACCGACCTTCCTCATCCAGTCGACGCGCTCGACGAGGACATCACGGGCGACTGTTGCGGCATGGGGTACCGCCAGCTGAAGGGGCTCTCGGACCCGTCCTGCACGATTCCCGAAGCCTCCGGGGAGCGAGACAGTGACACCCTGCATATTTAGCACGTTCATTGAGATTGAATCTGATGTCGACGTAGCCGACGCATCGGTCGGCAACATGTGCGCCCGGTAGCAGGGGAGAGTTCCGAAATGGTCGACCCGCCCACGGACGACGCCCGTCCGCGATCATTGCCCATGCCACGGTCCTGCCCGATGCGTCCGCCGGACCAGTACGCTGAACTGCGCGCCGGGGCACCGCTCACAAAGATCACTCTGCCCAGCGGGCGGACCGCCTGGTTGATCACGCGCTATGAGCACGTCCGCCAATTCCTCGCCAACCGGAATGTCACATCGAACCGGCTATACCCTAATTTTCCTTTCTACCTCCCGCTATCCCGAAAATTGAGGGAAGACGTCAACGCGTCCCTCTCGAGCCTGGACCCGCCGGAGCACACCGTGCTGAGCCGGATGGTGATCCCCGAGTTCACCCACAAACGCACGCAGGAACTGCGGCCCCGCGTGCAGAAAATCGTGGACGATCACATCACGATCATGCTGAACGGCGACAGGCCGGCCGACCTGGTGGAAGCTTTCTGTCGCCCGGTCACCTCGCAGGTCATCTGTGAATTCCTCGGCGTCCCCTACGACGATCGCGAGCTCTTCCATTCGGTCAGCAAGGTGATGGCCAGCCGGCACAGCAGCTCGAACGAACGCTGGGAGTGGGGCGCCAAGCTTCGGGGCTACCTCAGCGATTTCGTGGCGACGAAGGCGAAGGAGGCCGAGGAGCCGGGTGCCGCGCCGGGTGACCACCTGGTCGGCCGGCTCATCGCCAAGAACCAGGAGAAGCGCGTCCTCCAACAGGAGGACATCGCCGCGTTGTGCCTGTCGCTCCTGAGCGCCGGGCACGAGACCACGGCCAACGTGATCTCACTCGGCACCGTGCTGTTGCTCGAGAACCCCGAGCAGCTTGCCAAGATCCGGGCCGACCCGACCCGCACCCCGGGCGCGGTGGAGGAGATCCTGCGCCACACCAGCATCACCGACCCGAGTGGGCAGCGAGTGGCGCTGGCCGACATCGAGGTCGGCGACATGGTGATCAAGAAGGGCGACGGTGTTGTGGTGTCCACCGCGGCGGCCAACTGGGATGACAGTGTCTTCCCCCAGCCAGAGAAACTCGACTTCGACCGCGACGCGCGGCATCAGCTGGCCTTCGGCCACGGCATCCACCGGTGCATCGCCCAGAACCTGGCCCGTGTCGAACTCGAGATCGTGTTCAACACTCTGTTCGCCCGGGTTCCCGGCCTCCGGCTCGCCGCCCCCGTCGAGGAACTGTCCTTCAAGGATGGCGCGCTCCTCTACGGCATCCACACATTGCCCGTCACCTGGTGAGAAGGTGCCGCCACTGTCCGGACATTTCGCGCCGCTGCCGCTCGCGCGCCGACGCAGGCGAAGACGCAGATACCTCCTGGACGTCCGCCTCCAAGGCTAGGCGCGCGTGATGACGGGCCTACGCCGTGTCGCGGACACGGCCGTGACCTCCGGAGAGCCTGCCGTCCGCTTGCTGGCTCCGCTGCGGGAACGACGCTTCGCGCTGTACCTCATCGGCCAGCTGCTCTCCCAGGTCGGCGACGGCATCTATCTCGTCACACTGCCGTTCGTCATACTCAACCAGGGTGGCGGCCCCGCGAACCTCGGCGTGGTGCTGGCCTGCTACGGAGCGGCCAGGCTGGCCTTCTTCCCGGTCGGCGGAGCGCTTGCCGACCGCCTGGGCGCCCGGCCGGTGATGCTCGCCGCGGACGCGCTCCGTGCCCTCGTCGTGCTCGGTTTCGTCGTGCTCGCCGCCGATGGTCGCATCCCTCTTTGGGCCCTGATCACGGTTGCGGTCCCGTTCGGCATCCTCGGCGGGATTTTCATGCCGGCCTCGTTCTCCGTATTGCCGCAGATCGTACGTCCCGAGTCGCTCGCTCCGGGCAACTCCCTGATCCAGATCATGCGGAGCACGTCGAGGATCACCGGGCCCGGGCTAGGTGGAACGCTCGTCGGGTCGCTCAAGAGCGGTGTGGGTCTGCTGATCGACGCGATTACCTTCCTCGTATCCAGCCTGACCCTAATGGCGATCCGCCCGTCCAGGCCGGCGGTCGAAACAGCCGATGAAACGGCGGCGCAGCATGCCAACGACGGCGTCCAAGACAGCGACCGGCTGCGGACTTGGCGATCGGTGCTGCGGTATGCGTCCAGCTCTCCCCTGGTAAGGATGAACCTGCTGACCACGCTCGTGTTCAACCTCGCCGCTGTCGGCTTGATCGAGGTCGCGCTGCCGAGCTTCGCCCAGGAGCCGCTGGGCCGCGGAGCCCTCGGGTTCGGGGTCATGATGACCGGCTTCGGTGCCGGCTCGGTCATCGGAGCACTGCTGGGCCCGGCACTCCTTCGCCTGCGCCGTCGCGGGCTGATCGCGCTCTGCCTCGGCATCGCCGAGGGACTCGCTCTGATGGGTATCCCGGTGGGCTCCTCGCTGGTGGTGGCGACCGCGGCGCTGTTCACCGCCGCGTCCTTGCAAGCCATGGTGAACGTCTTCTACATGACGATGCTCCAGCAGGCAGTGCCTGCCCGAGCGCTGGGCAGAGTCATGAGCCTGCTGGTCACCTGTGCCGGTCTCGCCTACCCTGCCTCCGCGTTGCTCGCTGGGACCGTCCTGGGCACGGTCGACCCGGAGGTCGTGATCATCGTCGCCGGACTGGGCGTGTCGGCGTCCTTCTCGGTCGGATTCTTCAGCAGGCCGTACCGGAACCTCTGATCACCCGAAATCGCGCCCGTCGGCGGATGAGCCGGTCAAAGGTCGAGTACGAGCTGGGGTGTGCGGGACCGCGAGACGCAGGGCAGAATCCGGTCCCCCGCCGCCTGCTCCTCCTCGGTCAGTACTGAGTCACGGTGGTCCGGGCGACCGTCGAGGACGGCCGTCTCGCAGGTGCCGCAGGTGCCTTCCTCACACGAGGTGAGGATGTCGATGCCTGCCTCGATCAGCACGTCGACGATGGAACGGTCCGCCGGCACCGCCAGATCGGCGCCGGTGGAGGCGATCCGCACCGTGAACGGTGAATCCGTGGACGAGGAGTCGATGTCCTTCGGCGAGAAACGTTCCGTTCGCAGGCGCATGCCGCGACGTGCGCACACGGTCTCGGCCGCGCGGATCAGCGATTCGGGACCGCAACAGTAGACGTACGCCTCCCGGTCCACGTTGTCGAGCGCGGAGTCGAGATCGATCAGGCCGCACTCGTCGGAGGGGAACAGGAGCACGCGGCTCGCGTCGATGGCCTGAAGGTCGTCGACGTAGGCCATGGACGCTCGAGTTCGGCCACCGTAGTGCAGCGTCCAGTCCGCCCCGTCCGCGGCCACCCGGCGGATCATGGGCAGCAGTGGCGTGAGCCCGATCCCGCCCGCCAGGAACACGTAGCCGGGCCCCGTTTCCAACGGGAAGTGGTTGCGCGGGCCGCTGACGAGGACCTCGTCGCCCTCGTGGAGTCGCTCGTGCAGCCATGCCGATCCGCCCCGGCTGTCGGCCTGCCGCAGAACGGCGATCCGGTAGCCGGTGCGATCGGCAGGGTCACCGCACAGCGAGTACTGGCGGACGATTCCGGCTCCGGTCACGACGTCGATGTGAGCGCCCGGACGCCAGGACGGCAGTTCGTCGCCGTCGACCGGGCGCAGCTCGAACTCGACCACGCCGAGCGCGACGGTCGTTCGCCTGCCGACGGCGAGCCGGAACTCGCGGGGACCGTTCATGCGGCGTTCTCCGGGGTGAAGGCCACGGGGAGAGCGAAGTGGGTCATCAGGGATCCGCCGACCAGTCCGCTTTCGACCGGCTCCCCGTCGAGGCGCAGGTCGGGCAACCGGTCGAGAAGGCGGGTGAGGGTGATCCGGAGTTCGGCTCGGGCGAGGTGCTGACCTTGGCAGACGTGGGGTCCGGCTCCGAAGCTGACGTGCCGGTTTCGGGTCCGGCGTGGATCGAATTCCTCCGGGTCCGTGAATTCCCGCGGATCCCGGTTGGCGGCCGCGAGGTCGAGGAGTACTCGGCCGCCCTCGGAGAGTTCGTGGCCGTCGACCTGGATCGGGCACCGGAGCGTGCGTGCGAACAGCTGCAGTGGTGTGGTCAGCCGCAGGCTCTCCTCGATCACCCGTGGCAGCCCGCGCCGGTCGGCGATGAGGTCGTCTCGCAGGCCGGGCACGGTCAGCACGTGCCGGATGAGACCGCCGAGGGCCGAGCCCGTCGAGTGGTGGCCACCGAGGATGTAGGCGAGCAGCAGCCCGGTGGCGCCCGCTTCGCCGATCTCCTTGCCGTTGACGACGCCGCTCGCCATCTCGGTGAGCATGTCGTCGCGAGGGTTCTCACGGCGATCGGCCAACCAGCGCCGGGTGTGGTCCGAGAACTCCGCGAACCGTGCCGGGAACTCCCCGGAACCCGTGGCGGCGAACAGCGCCGCCGCGACGCCGCGGGCGCGTACCGCCTCGGTCTGGTCGAGGCCGATCATTCGCCCGATGACGATCGCGGGCAGTGGCTCCGTGAGGCGGTCCACCAGGTCGGCCTTGCCGGCGGTCGCGAAGTCGTCGATCAGAAGGTCGACGACCTCGGTGATGACCGGTTCGAACGCCCGTACGGCGCGCGGGGCCAGTGGGCCGTTCAGAACCGCGCGCCACTCGGAGTGTTCGGGCTCGTCGAACTCCAGAGCGGGGATCGGTGGCAGCAACTCACTGGGCGGGATGTGCACACCGTCGGCCGAGGAGAACGACCCGGTGTCCGTCAGCGCCGTGCGGACGTTGTCGTAGCGGGTCAGGTAGTCGAATCCGCCATGCCGGTCGCTGTGCACGACCGGGCACGCTTCCCGCATTTCGGTGCGGGCACGGTGGACCTCATGGGCGGGCAGGGTTCCGTCGAGGTGATCGAAGGCGGGATCGGTTGTCATGACGGCTCCTTCCTCTGCACTGACGGCGGCGAGTGTGGTGGCGGTCGGCTCGACGGGCTGTCCGCTGCGCGCGGGGCCCGTCCGTCGTGGGCGAGGCGTACGGGTGGTCGACGGCGGGCGTGCGCGTCGTCGGATGCGGCGCCCGGTGGGTGCTATCTCGGCTCGGCTCGGAGCGTCTCGGCGATCTCCCGCAGGCGGCGGCGGTCGATCTTTCCGACCTGGCTGACCCGCGGCATCTCCGGGAGCACGACCAGCCGCTCCGGCCACTTGTACTTCGCGACCTGGAGGCGGTCGAAGTGGGCGCGGACCTCGGCGAGATCGATCGCCGATCCGTCCCGGGTCACGACGAAGGCGCAGGCCCGTTCGCCCAGCCGGGCGTCGGGCATCGCCACCAGGGCGGCCTCGGCGATCGCGTCGTGGGAGCCGAGGAGGAGCTCGACCTCCTCGGTGTTGATCTTCTCGCCACCGCGGCTGATCATATTCTTGATACGGCCCTCGACGGTGTAGCAGCGGACGCCGGCGATCGTCCGCTCCGCCATGAGGTCACCGCTGCGGTAGAAGCCGTCCGCGGTGAAGGCTCGCCGGTTGTGTTCGGTCGCGTCGTAGTAGCCGTGCAAGGTGTACGGGCCCCGGACACAGAGTTCGCCCACCTCGCCGGGCGCCACCTCCTTCTCGGTCCCGGGCTCGTACAGCCGGATCTCGTCCGCGGGCGAGATCGGTATCCCGACGCTCGCCGTGCGGGCGTCGAGCGGGAAGTCGAGCGGGGTGGTGAGGCACAGTCCCTCGCTCATCCCGAAGATCTGCCCGCCCCAGATCCCGCGCGCGTCCAGGATCGCCATGTACCGGCTGGGCACCTTCTTGCCGCTGAACAGCACCCGCCGCAGCGTTGTGGCGGCGGCCAAGCCCGGGTCCAGGGCCAGCTCGAAGGCGAACGGCCCTAGGAGGACGTCCGTCGCTCCGTTCCGGACGACGAGGTCGAGCGCGGCTGACGCGTCGGGAACTCCGAGCACGAGAGTCGCCCCCACGCTGTGCGGGCCCTGCAGGCCGATGATGATGCCCGCGTTGTGCACGATCGGCATCATGAACGCGACGCGGTCGCCAGGCCCCCATCCCATCGCGCGGGCGAGGCTCGCACCGTAGTGCCAGTAGGGAGCCTGGAGGCAGGGGATCACCTTCGGCACACCAGTGGTGCCACCGGAGAGCTGGAACACCGCGAGCGACTGCATGCCGAGTCCGGCCTGGACTGCCTCGACGATCCCGCGGGCCTCGGCGTCGTCGATGTCGTCGCCGAGTCCGTCCAGCTCGACGGCTCGGGGGTCGTCGGCCGGGCCGTCGGAGACCAGGACGGTGCGCTCCACACCGGCCGCCTCGGCCTGTTGGAAGGCGAATCCGACGAGGTCGAAGCGAGGGTCGCGGGCGGCGACGAGGTGCGCGACCGGACGGGTCTGGCGCGCGATCTCCCCGATCTCGTGCCCGCGGTGCAGCGGCAGCGTGCATACGGGCACGAGGCCCGCTTTGAGCAGCGCGTACCAGGCGATCACGGTGTTGGCGGTGTTGTGCACCTGCAGCAGAACCGCGCCGCCGGGCTCCAGCCCGAGCCGATAAAGGCCTGCGGCGCGTCGGTCGCTGATGCGGTCCAGCTCCGCGAAGGTCAGCCGGACGTCACCGCAGATCAGGGCATCCCGGTCGCCGTGTGTCTGGGCCGCGATGTGCAGGTGCTGGGCGATGGTGGGTGATTCCCACAGTCCGTCGCGGACGTAGCGGGCCTCCTCCTCGGCCTGGTAGAGGACGAGTTTGCCGGTGGTGTCGTGTGCGAGCGTCATCGCGTCTCTCTCCCCTGTGCTGCCGGGCGTGGTCAACGCAGGTCACGCTCGTAGCCGAGGATGACCTCGCGGTTCTCCCGCCGGAAGTCCCGGTAGGAGACGCGTCCTGTGCGCATCAGGTACTCGAGCGCGAACTTCGTCGGATGGGTGATGGTGCGGGACGGGAGCCCCTCGTACCAGGCGATGCTGCGCTTGGCGGCGGTCTGGAAGGCGTCGGCGACGGGCTTGCGCACCCGCTGGAACTCCTTGAGCCCCACCTCGACGTCCCAGTTCGCGCTGTCCAGCGCATGCGTCAGGTAGACGGCGTCACGCATCGCGAACCGGGTGCCGGATCCGATCGACGGGTGGACGGTGTGCAGGGCGTCCCCGATCAGCACGAGGTTGCGGTGGGTCCATCGCGCGCAACTGATGAACTTGGTCTGGAACCACGGCGAGTGGTCGCTCCGCAGCGGCGCGCCGTCCAGCGAGTCGGAGAAGAGCCGCTCGCACCGCTCGCGCGACTCGTCCTCGGTCATGCCGGCGAACCCGAGCCGGTCGAACGTCTCCTGGCCGACTTCGACGGTGAAGTTGCTCATCTCGGCCGAGAACCGGGAGGCATGGACCATGAGGACTCCGTACTCGCTGTTCTGGAGGATGATCGACGGCGGGTACGGTTTCGGAGTGCCGTACCAGGCCAGCCAGTTGCTGCCCAGCTCGACGCTGGGCAGGAAGTGCTCGGCGAAGCGCTCGCGGGTCTGGCTGTTGACGCCGTCGGCGCCGATCACGAGATCCCAGGCCGCCATGTCGTTTTCGGTCACTGCCGCGTCGCGGTCGTGCTCGATCCTCACCCCGGCCTCGAGGGCGAACTCCTCCAGTATGGCCAGGAGCGACCAGCGGGCGTTGAGATGGCTGCGGCCGACCTTGACCGGCACGCCGACACCGTCCAGGCTGACGACCATCCGATCGTGGCGGGTCTCGGCGGTGAGCGCGTCGATCACATCCGGTGCGGCGGGCCGGAGCGCGTCGGCCGCGCTCTCGCTGAACGCCACGCCCCAGCCGTACGTCACGCCGTGCGGGTTTCGCTCCCTGATGTGGATCGTGGCCGTGGGGATCGCTCGTTTGGCGATGATCGAGAAGAAGAGTCCTGCAGGCCCGGCGCCGACCACCAGAATTCTCATGGGCTTTCCGGATGTCACTGTCCACCTCCCTGCCACGACACGACGTGGTGGGCGACGCGCTCGCCCAGTGCCGCCGCCGTTCGCAGGTCGCTGTCCCGCATGCCTTCCAGACCCTGGTCCGAGTTCGACTGCGCCATGGCCCCGGCGTAGGCGCCGAGCCGGTTCAGCGCGGAGTCGGACCCCGTACTGCGTCCGTTGCCGTCCAGCAGGCCGAGCCCGACCCAGACCATCCCGTGCTGCATGGCGAAGAGCCAGAGCTGGGTGAGGGTGCTGAGCTTGTCCCCGGAGTGACCGCTGGAGTTGGTGAACCCCGCGGCGAGCTTGCCCTTCCACCCCTGGGCCAGCCAGATCTTCGAACTGGCCTCCATGAACGCCTTGAACACCGCCGAACCGCTGCCCATGTAGGTCGGGGTGCCGAAGATCAGCGCATCGCAGTGGTCGAGCTGATGGGGATCGGTGGCGACCTCCTCGGCGAAGTACAGCGCGACGTCGATGTCCGGGACCGAACCGGCGCCTTCCCCCACCGCTCTGGCCTGCGCGGCGGTATGGCCGTATCCGCTGTCGTAGACGACTCCGATGGAGCGCGTTTCCGTCACCTGGTCCTCCGTGGTGGTGCGGTGGCGAATCGGCCGTCCAGCCAGCGGTCGATGTGGACGGCGGCGGCGGCGTATCCGGTGGGTTCGCCCTCCGCGATGGGCTGGCCGAAGTGCTGGCCCCGGACGACGCCGCGAATCTTGTCTTCGCCGGCCAGCGCCTCGAACATCCGGGCACTGGCGGTGGGGAGCGCGGCTTGGTCGCCGCTGAACTCCAGGTAGAGGGTCGGCAGCCGCACTCCGGCCGCGCACCGCACGAAGTCCGCGTTGGTGTGGTTCGCCGACCAGGTCGACAACCACGCATCGGGAGTGGTCAGCCGGCCGAAACCCACCAGGCCGTAGTTGGTCAGATCCGGGCGGCGGCCGAACAACGAGCCGTAGTGCCGGTCGTTCGGATCGATCGACAGGTCGACGTAGCAGGGGTCGGCGTCGGTGCGGTAGGTGGTGATGACTCTCGGGGCGAGGCCGGTCCGCCGGTCGGCGGGATCCCCGGTGCGGGCGAACCGGGCCCGGGCCTTCGAGGTCTCGGCGGCGAGTTCGACGGCGCGGGCGTCGATCCGGGCGATCCGATCCCGCTGGGCCCTACGGTACGCGCGGAGGAAGTCGACGCTGTAGCGGCTCGGCTGCGGCGGCTCGGCGAACCCGTTCCCCGGCGAGTACATGTCCAGCGCGGAATCCACCGACATCGGGTCCGACTCGTCCATGACGGACGGGTCGATGCAGTGCAGCAGCACCTGTCCCTGGCCCGGATGCGGCGCTAGGAAGATCGCACCGTCCGGCACGGGCATCTGCGCGCCCGCCAGCGGGATCGGCCGGCCGGCCGGTGTCACGTCCAGCCGCAGCCCCGGTTCCAGGGACGCCTGCTCGATGTAGAAGGCCGACAGCGTTCCGCCGCCGGAGTGGCCGAAGGTCAGCACCGTGTCGAACCCGGTGTCCCGGAGGAACACATGGCCTGCGGCCGCGTCCAGCAACGCCTGCTCGTGGACCAGGGCGAGGTCGTTGTTGGGCGAGCGGGAGCCCTGGGTCCAGACCGAGACGCCGCTTCGCAGGAGCAGCGGGGTCATCGGATGGTGGGTCACCGATTGGCGCGGGTGCATGACGGCGACCGCCGTCGCCGCGCCGTCGAGGGAGTACAGCACTCCCTCGATCTCGGCGCCGTCGAAGGTCGTGAGCCGGTGCGTGCTCACCGTGACGCCGGGCGGCGCCTCCGCCCTTCGGACGTCCCGGCCCGCGCCGAGCCGGTCCACCGCCGGCGGGCTCATCCCTCGGCTCCTGTGGGCTCGACCACCAGTTCCGACTTGTCCCAGCGGCTCACCCGGCCGTCCTTGACCGCGGCGACCGCGCTGTACCAGACGGCGTTGCGACACCCCGCGGCATCGCGGTCGATGCGGATCGAACCGGGTGCGACGACCTCGAGGTAGGGGCCGCGCCGCCGGACGGTCACGTCCGGGTCCTTACCGGCGACCTCGGCCAGCGGACGGAAGTCGTCGACGCTGAGGACGAACAGCGTGGTCATACGAACGTCACCGACTCCGGCTCACCCGCGTAGCGCTCCGAGATCAGCTTCGCCTTCCGCGCGAAGAACTTCTCCAGGGAGGGATCGGGCTCCGCTGTCACCTCCATGAGCGCGTCGACGCTCAGGTTGGCGTCGATGTCGTCCTCGGCGGTGATCGCTCGCAGCGGACGGGCGATCTCCATCAGGTATCCGTTGGGATCGGTGACGTAGATCGACTCGACCGTCTCGTGCCGGACCTGCAACTCGCACGGCCAGTCGCTCGCGTCCAGCCGGCGCCGGTACTCCAGCAGATCCTCCTCGGTGTCGACGTGGATCGCGAGGTGCCGGGCGCGGTGGAGCAGGTCGGGGATCCCGGTGTCGCGGTAGGGCTCGACTCCGAAGTAGTAGAAGAACGCCAGCCGGTCGCCGCCGCCGATGTCGAAGAAGAAGTGGATGAAGTCCGGGTGGTCCCCGGGGCCCCACCCGAGTGCGCATGTCGCGTGGACGACCGGGAAGCCAAGGACGTCCCGGTAGAAGGTGATGGTGGCCCGCGGATCGAAGGTCGGAAACGCCGCGTGGTCGACACCCCGCACCGTATGCGCAAGCAGGTCTTGTCCCGGGGATGGCATCTGCGTACTCCTCTCGCGACGAACTCGGTGACGGCGAGCGTAGAGCGAGACTGTCTCTACCGTCAATATTCTGACGGTGCAGTATCGATAGAGCACGCAGGCCCAGCCTGGAGCGGGCCTGGTTGACGCAACAAGACCAGTGCGTCAGTATCGTGACGAAACTGTCAGACGGTACCGGCTCGGTCTCTGCGGGCCGGATGCGGGTTTCGCTCGGACGGGCGACAGGGCGCGTTCGACCGCGAAGGGGCGGCGGCACATGACCACGACGCTGATCGATCTCTCCGTTGACGGCCGGAAAATCGCCGGCCTCGCGGCCGGCGGCGACGCCGCGGGGTCTCCGCTGATCGTGGCCCTTCATGGCGGGGGGTACGGCTCCGGGTACTTCGACGTACCCGGTCACTCCCTGCTCGACCTCGGCGAGGCGACGGGATTTCCCGTGTTCGCGCTCGACCGTCCCGGCTATGGCGGGAGCGACTCGCTTCCCCGCGGGAGGGCGACCTTCGCCGACAGCGCCGAGGTCCTGGACGCCGCGATCGGCGCGCTGTGGACCGACCACGGCGAGGGGCGCCCGGGAGTGGTCCTGCTCTCCCACTCCATCGGCTCGGCCATAGCAGTGCATGTCGCCGCACGTCGGCCGCACTGGCCGCTGCTGGGCATCTCACTACACGGTGTGGGTGATCGGTCTCCCGCGCACATCATCAGCGCCTGGCGCTCCATCCCGACGAACGGACCGGTGGAGCTGCCGCCCGAACAACGACGCGCGCTCCTCTACGGCCCGGCGGGGACCGTCGACGTCGAGGTCGTGGAAGCGGCGAAGGCCTCGGTGGAGCCCATCCCTCTTGAGGAGATGCTCGAAATCGTCGGGGACTGGCCTGAGAACCTGGCAGAGCTCGCCTCCAAGGTCGTCGTTCCCGTGCAGTACACGCTCGCCGAATACGACGGCCTGTGGGTCGTCGACTCGAGTCGCGTGGCGACGTTCGCCGGGTACTTCACGTCCGCCCCGTGGGTAGAGGCCGGCCTTCAGGCGGGCGCCGGTCACAACCTCGACCACCATCGGCTCTCTCGCGCCCTCCACCTCCGGCAGCTGGCCTTCGCGTGGGAGTGCGCAGCGCGGGCAACCGCCGCCGACGAATATGATGACCGGCTGACCGGGCAGGAACGGTGCACCTGACGACTGGCGCGCCAGGCTTACAGCCGAGGAGTGGGTAGTGACCGCGGAGGACTCCAAGGCGCAGGGACGGTCCGGTGGCCGCCCGGAGTCCCGTCGAGCCGCAGCGCCCCGACGCAAGCTTCTCATGAGCGAGATCGTCGACCAGGCCATGCGCATCTTCGCTGAACGCGGCTACGACGGGACCACCCTGCAGGATGTCGCGGACGCGGTCGGGCTGAGCCGCCCCAACCTCTACAACTATGTCAAGAGCAAGGAAGAGTTGCTCGTGGCAATGGTCGAGGCGACGACGGAGAGCGCGGCGAACTCCCTGCGGGAAGTCCGACGACGCACCGATCTGGACTCGACGGAGAAGCTGCGCATGCTCGTCCGCGCCCTGGTCCTGCGCCGCGCCGAGCAGCCGGCGCAGTTCCGTACGCTCGATCGCAGCGACCAGGCGCTCCCTCCGGAAATCGCGAAGAAGCACCTCCAGGGCCGTCGGGCGGTCCTCAGGGAGATCACGAGTGTCATCGAGGAGGGGATCACGGCCGGCCGCTTCCGTCCCGTCGACGCACGCATCACCGCCCTGTCGATCATCGGCATGTGCAACTGGGTGGCGTGGTGGTTCCATCCGTCTCCGGCTCACCCGGCCGAACCGGTGGCCGAACAGATCGCGGAGAACGCGGTGGCAATGGTGGCTCGAGAGGCCGGGCGCGCCCCGGACGCACCGACTCCGCTCGGCGCGGTCGCTCTACTTCAGCAGGACCTCGACTACCTGACCCGTCTTCTCAACGCGGAGGGTGAGCGAGGGGACCTCCCCCCCGACAAAGCGTAAGAGGGCGATCGGTCTCGCGTGACCGATCGGCGACCGGCTGCCGGCCACTCGACCGCACATCCGCCTCTTGCAAAATCTTGTTAATCCCATTAACTTCAGGTTAGTCGGATTAACCAACGGAGGCCGGGCTGTGTCCACCACCACCATCGCGCCGCGTCGCAGCGGCCTCATCACCACTCCCGCCATCACGGGAATCGCCTACACCCTGTCGTGGATCGCCGGGTTGTCGGTCGGTGCGCCCAGCCCGGAGGTCGACTCCGGCGGCACCGCGGTCGTCTCGGCGTTCGCCGGGCACAGCGCGGCGGTGACCGCGCAGTTCCTGTTCACCGAAGGCCTTCCCGCCGCGGGCCTGGCCGTCGTGTCGCTGGCGCTGGCCAGGGCCGCGGGCCGGCAGGCCGGTCGGGGCGGGTCGGCCGGGGTGGCAATCGCCGGCGTCGTGGCGGCACTGATCTCGTTCATCCAGTTCGTGTTGGGCGTCACGTTGGCCGGCACCTCGTCGCCAGGCACAGCTCACCTGCTGTTCGACGGGGTGAACCGGCTCGACGGCATCAAGATGTGCACGCTTGCCGCGATGGCCGTGGCCGCCGTCTCCACGGGCCTGCTGCCCCGCTGGCTGCGCTTCACCGGGGTCGCCCTCGCCGCCGCCATCGTGGCCTCCGGCGTCGGCTACCTGCTGCTGATCCCGAGCGTGGCGACGCTGGCGTACGTATCCGGACCTCTCCTGCTCTTGTTCGTCACCGGCACCGGCATCGTGCTCGGCCGTAGGGAGCGGTGACCCGTGCCGCGTGTCGGGCTCACCCAAGAGAAGATCG
The DNA here is from genome assembly GCF_050936355.1 of Actinoallomurus sp. CA-142502. Lineage (NCBI taxonomy): Bacteria > Bacillati > Actinomycetota > Actinomycetes > Streptosporangiales > Thermomonosporaceae > Actinoallomurus > Actinoallomurus sp. CA-142502. Next base: position 1,246,731 of record NZ_JBNJMY010000001.1, on the reverse strand, counting down.
TCCGTGAGGCGGCGACCGTCGCCGACGAGGTCGGCCTGGAGCAACTCACCCTCGCAGCGGTCGCCAAACGGTGCGGAGTCTCCCTACCAGGTCTCTACAAGCACATCGAGGGACTCAACTCGGTCAAGCGGGACATCGCCGTGCTGGCGGTACGGGAGATGACCCGGGCAATGGCCGCAGCGGTAGCGGGTCTGTCCGGGCGGCACGCGCTGCGGGCGCTCGCCGCCGCGTACCGCGACTACGCCACGGCCTATCCAGGCCGATACATAGCCAGTGTCCGGGCCCCTGCCCCCGGCGACGTCGAGCACACCGAGGTCAGCGACCAGGCGATCGGCATCATCCAGGCCGCACTCCAGGGGTACGACCTGGAAAGGGCGGACCTGATCCACGCGATCCGGATGCTGCGGATCGCCTGCCACGGCATCTCCTCCCTGGAGGCCGAAGGCGCCTTCGGACTTCCCGAATCCCTGGACGTCACCTTCGACCGGCTGGTCAACGCCCTCGACGCCGACTTCCGCCGCTCCTGATCCACGCGCCTGCCCAGGGCCACCCGCCTTGATGCGGAGGCGGACGCAAGCACCACTCAAATCCAAGGAGAAGACATGGCCAAGCCGGCCGCTCACGAAATCGCGCCGAACGTATGGCGTATCCCAGCCGCACCGTTCGACTTCGTCAACATCTACGCACTCGTCGACGACGACGGTCAGGTCAGCCTGGTCGACACCGGCACCAAGGGAGCCACCAAGCGCACGCTCGCCGGGCTGGCGGCGATGGGGAAGGCCGCCGAGGACGTGACGCGAATCGTGCTGACCCACGCCCACGGCGACCATGCGGGCGGTGCCGCGAAGATGGCCATGGTCACCGGCGCTTCGGTGGCCATTCATGAGTCCGACGCGCAGTGGGCCCGGGCCGGTCAGGCGCCACCACGCGACTCGGCCACGGCCGGTGGCCGGTTCATGAACCGTCTGGGCAAGGGCGGCAACGGATTCCCGGCCATCGTCGTCGGCGAGGAGTTCTCTGACGATCACGTCTTGCCGATCGCCGGCGGCCTTCGGGTGGTGCACACTCCCGGCCACACCATGGGTCATGTCGCGCTGTTGCACGAGACGACAGGCGTGCTCATCACCGGCGACTCGATCTGGAACGTCCGCAAGATGAGCTGGGGCATCAAGGCGTTCTGCCAGGACATCGCCCTCAACCAACAGACCGCGCACGTGCTGGGCGAACTCAACTACCAGGTAGCCGCCTTCACTCACGGCCCCCACGTGTCCGATCGGGCCCGGGAACGCGTGCGCGGATACCTCACCGACGCCGCGAACCGACACCATTCGTAACGTGCTGGCGGTCCTCAGCCGGCGAACGTCTTGGCGAAGGCGTCCGCTTGCTGGTCGATGCCGCTGCACGTTGGACCGGCGTGCTCTGGGGCCGCACGCTCACGCCCCACGAAGGCCGACGCGAAGACGACACGCCGAACTTCGCACCCGACCGATGACCGCCGGACTTACTATTCCTGACTAATTGATTGCAGCGATTCTCCGTGCCCTCACCGCCGGGCCCTAACGGGAAATAGCGCGTCGAACTTTCTCTCTGTCCCGTTGACGGGACAGCAGGTGTTCCCGTGATGTAGGTCACCCTGACTTGAAACTCAGAATTTAAAGCTGTTCCCGTTGATCTGAGTACTATTCGGCTTTGTCCGAAGAGACGGTCGTTCGTCCGAAAGTGACGGGAGAATCGAGATCGTGAAGTTCCGCACTAAGGCGGCCGCGATGCTGGCCGCCGCCGGCATCGCCACAGGCGCCCTCATATCCGTGGCGTCAGGCGCCAACGCGGCCAGCGCTCCCTGCTCGGGATACACGTACCGTTCGAAGGCCGCGGTCAACGTTCCCTACGGAGGCGGCGCGAGGGTCACCGTCGGTTACACGTACTGGTATCAGAAGTCCTATGCGCACTCGCCCACGCGAATGTGCGCCGTCACCCGGCCGACGAGCACGTACGCCGGCAAGACGAACTGGCTTGATGTCTTCCTGGAGAGCGACAGCGGCAGCGACCGAGACCGCGGGAACTACCGGTATTACGCCGGCCCGGTCACCGTGGCCAGGAGTGGATACGTGACCCTGTACGCGGAAGTCGGCATCAAGGGCGGGAAGAAGTACTCGACCCTCGTTTATATCTGACCCCCGCAGGAAATACGTGCTCCTTCCGCCGGCCGGCGGGAGGAGCATGAGAGAAATCGAGGAAGCCAGTGCGCAAGTTCAAACAGAAGGCAGCGCTCACACTTACCACGGCGGCGATGCTCGCCGGTTCGGTGTTCGCGAGCAGCCCGGCGAACGCCGCGTCATCACCGATCGCCGCGTGCGGCGGCGGCAGCTACCACGTCATCGACCAGCATGCCCTGAGCAGCTATGGCACCGTTTACCTGATGTACAACGGCAGCACCGACTGCGTGGTCACCTGGAAGACCGCTTATGTGGGGACCCCCACCGAGATGCAGGCCTTCGTTGAGAGAGAAAGCGACTTCAAGGCCGTGGTCGACGACAAGAAGTACTCCTACTACGCCGGTCCGGTGAAAATCGACGCCCCGGGAATGTGCATCATCTGGGGCGGCTCGACCGCCCTGCCGAGCGGGGCGACGGCGTCCGCGTGGTACGACTATTGGTCGCACTGCGACTGATCACGGGGGCTCAGGGTGGGCGGGCCGGCACCGGCGCCTCGAGGCGCACGACACCCTCACGACGCCGGCCGGCCCTGCCGCTGACGAAGTCCTGCTTACGCAGCAGCCGCCCCTACCGCTTCGTGACCTTGTGGATCCAGGCGAGTTGCTGGGCGATCTCCCCGGCCCCGGCCATCTTCTCTCGGTCGGAGCCGTAGAAGACGCCGAGCAGGGTCTCCTTGCCGTGGGCGCCGATGCTCATCACCGGGGCTCCAGAGTCGCCGCCGGCGGGGATCCCGGACACCTTCTCCATGCAGAAGTCCGTGCCGCCCGGTTCTGCGTAGCCCTCGCAGCGGCGGGCGTCCGACCGTACGACCCGCAGCTTCGACTGCTTGAGCACGGGCGACTGGCAGGTGTTCTCATCCTCGGTGCAGGTGGCGCCCCACCCGTACTGCCGCACGATCTCACCGGGGTGGACATGGGCCTTGGCCAGGCGCGCCGGGCGGACCTTCATGGGCGAGACCTTGATGAGCATCATGTCGGCGCGCGCGTTCCCCGCCCGCTTGCCCACCGGGCGGACGGTGGTGCCCTTGCGCATGTCGAGGTCGCCGACCCGGAACGAGATCCGCTTGTCGGCGACCGCCTGCCCCTGCTCGAAGAAGCAGTGCGAAGCGCTGATGACCCACTGCTTCGTGACCGCCGTCCCGGTGCACACCGGTTCGCCGTCGACGAGCATGCGCACCGCCCATGGGCCGTACGTGCTCTTTGAGCCGCCGATGACGGCCGACGCCGGCCCGGCCACCATCACCGAGCCCGTCACCAGCAACAACGCAGACACCAACAGCACACGAACGCGGCGCACCATCCGGAACGGCTCCTCTTCGGGGGGCAGGGCCTTACTGGTGGTGTAGATACGCCGTCAGACCAAAAAGTTCCGAAAGTCAGCGCGATCAGTGGCTCTCGTGCTCGTCGAGATCGATGACGTCGGCGATGACGCAGGTGATGTTGTCGGGGCCACCGCCGGCGTTGGCGGCGTCGGTGAGGTTGCCGACGGCATGTTCGGGGTCGGTCACGGAGGTGAGGATCTTGTGGATGGCTTCCGGGCCGACGACGTCCCACAGGCCGTCGGAGCACAGCAGGTACCGGTCACCGACCAGCGCGCTGTGAAGCTGAAGATCAGGGGTGAGCTCGGCTCGGCCGTCCAGGGCCTGAAGCAGCATCGACCGGTAGGGGTGCGTGGCCACCTGGTCCTGACTGATCTTCCCGTCGTCCAGCAGCGTCTGCACGAGCGTCTGGTCGTGGGTGATCTGGTAGAGGACGTCATCGCGTACGAGATAGGCCCGCGAGTCGCCGATCTGGACAAGGGCGAGCCGGGATCCCGACCACAGCATCGCGGTCAGCGTCGTCCCCATCCCCTGCAGCGACGAGTCGGCCTCGACCAGGTCATGCACCTTCTGGTTGGCCCGGCGGACCGCCTGCTCCAGCATCGAGAGGAGCCGGTCCTGGGGCACGTCGGTGTCCAGGGCGCGTAGTTCCTCGATCACGGCGGCGCTGGCGACCTCGCCGGCGTTGTGGCCTCCCATGCCGTCGGCGACGGCCAGGACGTGGGGGCCCGCGTACGCCGAATCCTCGTTTCCGTCGCGAAGCATCCCGACATCTGACCGTGTTGCGTACCGGATCCCGATCGTCATGCGCGCAACTCTACCGATCATGCTCATTTGTGCGTTTGCGCGAATAGTGCTGGAAGATCATGGCGGTGCGCGGCCGTATGTCGCGGATGAGCCGATCGTGGCGGCGTCCGCCGCTCACGGAGGAGTCCACGGTCCGGTCGTGGATGGTGATGGCTCCGGTGTCGGGCTTCTCGAGGAAGTTCAGGCAGCGCAGGAGTGTGGTCTTGCCGGCGCCGGAAGTTCCGGCCGAGCCCGCGACGATGCCCGCGACGATGCCCGCGAAGAGCCCTACCGCACCTTCGATCGTCATCCAGGCCAGGCTGATCCAGGAGAGCGTTCTGGCCTGCCGGGCGGCCCGCAGCCAGTTCGGGTCGGGCGCCGGGCGCTCGGCAACAGCGTGCGAACAGCGGTCATCCGCACCTGGTGACTCGATCGCGGACACGTGGTGCGATCCGTCAGGTCGTGGTGGCGCCATGAGCCGATGTACCCCTTTCGCGGGCCGACTCCGTGGCCGTCCGGTCAGCCGGTCGTGTCCCATTGCGGGGCCCTCGGCGTGCCGGCTCCGCCGGATACCAGGTCTGCCCTGGTATGAGCGACCGCGGTCGCGGCAGGTCCTCCGGCCGGCCCCGCTTTGGAGCACCAGGCGGCGGGGTCCGCGACGGGCTCTGCGCCGGCGATGGAGCCAGGCGCACCGGCCGCGTGCGCGTTCGCGCCGGATGCGCGTCCTCGCTCGTGTGAGCCGCCACGATGAGCGCACCGATGGTGAGCGCGCCGAGACCGGCGATCGTCACCTGCCTTCTCGACAGGCGCCCGCTGGCCTGTCTGCTCGCGGCGAGCTTCAGCCCCACGATCGCCGTGCGGGTCAGCACTCCCGAGATCATGCTGAGCAGAAGCGGCACGACCTTGCCCGGCAGCGGATGGATCGTCGCGGCGATCACCCCGACGGCGGGCGCCGCGCACGCCACCACCAGCCAGGGCGCGAGGCGCTGCTTGGCCATGTCCAGTAGCGCCGCGAGTGCCAGGCCCTCGCTCGCCGAGTGCACCATGAGCGCGATGACGACCACGACGGAGGCGGTGAGCGCCAGAGTCGCGCCCTCGATCGCCCGGTGCGTGGTCAGCGCCGCCGCCGTACCCATCCCGCTGAACAACGCCGTGTCGACCGCCTGTTCCAGGCGGCGGTGACGGCCCGGCGCGTGCCGGCCCGCCGCCTTGTCCGAGTCCGCCTCACAGCCGCATCCTTTGCGCGTGAAGTAGGTGATCACGGCGAAGCCGACCGCGGCGGCGATGCCGATCGCCCACCACGGCACACCCGTCTCCGACGCCTCCCTCCACGCATCCGGCAGAAGGTCGGTCATCGCGATCACCAGCATCGTCGCCGAGGCGATCGCCAGCCACACGACCACGCGTGTGGAGTTGCGCCGGGCCAGCCACGCCCCCGCGAGGCTGGACACCGATACGAGCCCGACCGCGATCCAGGCCCCGAACCCGGGACCTCGGCCGTGCTCGACGACGTTGATCGCCTCGATTCCCTGCGGCAGGTACACCGGTGACACCTCCTCATGAAGCCGGCCGCGGGGGGACCAGGCACGGCGCGATGGACGGGACGGCGGGACAGCTCGGGAAGGGTGCGTGTTACGAGACGTCGCCGAGGCGCGTGTTCGGCGCCGGACGGCCGGACGGCGGTCCGAGGTCGGTGATGAGGGTGGTCTTCTTCTCTAGCTCGATGAGCAGTGCGCGCAGCTGGCGGATCTGGTCCTGTAGTCCTTCTCTGATGCGACCGCCGTAGGTGAGGGCTTCGCGCTGGGCCGCCTCGGCACGCTCGCGCGCGTCGGCGATGATCTCCTCGGCCTGTTGCCTGGCCATGGTGACCGTACGTTCGGCGGCGTGCCGGGTGAGCCGCGGTGCGCCGTCACTCGCAGGTGACGGCGCCGGACGGGTCCGGAGTTCCGCGTTCTCGCGCAGCACCTGGTCGAGGGTGGCCTCGACCAGGTCGAGGAACTCGTCCACCTGAGCCATGTCGTAGCCTTCGCGGACCCGTACGGTGGCGAAGACCTTGTTGCGCACCTCAGCGGGCGTCAGCGGCCTGCCGCCCGCGGGCAGGCGCAGAACCGGCGCCGTACCGCCGTGCGGGTGGGGATGATCGTGCCCATCGTGGGCGTGTCCCGCGTGGTTCTCGGGCATGTCCGTCTCACCGGCCCTTCGTCAGGTCGCCGCCGGTCGGCTCATTGCCGTCGGCTGAACCTGTGTTTGCACACGGAGAGTTGCCCTCCTACTTCATGTAGTAACCATGACCGTACGGATAGCTCTCCTGGGGCGGCCGGTGACTGCGATGTCACCCGAGCCGACCCCGCCTCAGCTGGGAAAAGATGCCAAGCTTGCTGGCGTTTCGTGTACCGGGACAGGGGGTTGCCGATGGCGATCGCGGGCCCGCTCGAACGCGCGATCATGGAAGCGCTCTGGGACGCCGGCGAGCCCTTGGTCGTCCGCGTCCTGATGGAACGGATCAACGCCGAGGCGACCAGGCCCTCGGCGTACACCACGGTGCAGACCGTCGCCGATCGGCTGGTCCACAAGGGATTCCTCGTCCGGACCCTGGACCGTAACGCCTACCGTTACGCACCGACGCGGAGCCGTGGGGAACACATCGCCGAGGTGATGGTCGAGGCGCTGGCCGGAGTGAGCGATCGAGGGCCGGCGCTGGCGCGGTTCGCCGAGACGATCGACCCGCAGGACGCCCACCGGCTGCTGCTCGAACTGGCCCAACGCTCGCGTCCGGGCCCGTCATCGGCAGGAGACGACGAACCATGATCTCCATCGCCGCACTGGCGGCGATCGCCCTCCTGCTCGGAGGCGCCGCCGGTCCGGTGCTGGCGCGCGGCCGCTGGCCGCTCCGGCTGCCGGGCACGGCGATCGCGGCATGGCTCGGCGTACTGGCCGGAACGCTCGCCGCACTGACCGGGCTCGTCGCCACCGCGCTGTTCGGCAGAGCCGGTCTGGGCCATCACGTGATCGAGTGGCTGCTGAACTACCTGAAGCACCACAAACATCCCAGCAGTGACACGACCTACCTGATCAGCGTCCTCCCTCTGGCCGCGGCGCTCGGCCTCACCCTGGTCGCGGCCAGGCGCTACCGCCGCACCATCGCGCAACGTCGGCACCACCGCGAGGCGCTCGGCTTCGTGACCCACCCGTCACGCGATTTCCCCGACGTCCGCCTCATCGACCATCCGATGCCCGTCGTGTACTGCCTACCCGAGCGTGACCGGCAGATCGTCATGAGCAGTGGCGCGCTCCACCGTCTCGACGCGGCCGAACTGCAGGCCGTCCTCAGCCACGAACGCGCCCACCTCGACAAGCGCCATCACCTGATCCTTACGCTCATCGACGCGGCCGGCGCGGCGCTCGCCTGGCTGCCCAGCTTCCGTACGGCACGAGACCGGCTGCCTCCCCTGGCCGAGATGGCCGCCGACGATGAGGCGGCCCGGAACACCGGACCGGACGTCGTCGCCGCCGCACTGCGGAAACTCGCCATCGCCCCGTGCCCCGCCGGCGGGCTCGCCGCCGGCCCGGCCGACCGGTCCGTACTCGCGCAGCGTCTGGCCCGCCTCGAAGGCGGCAATCCACCTCATGGAACGTACGCCCACCTCCTGAGCGGAACGGCGATCGCACTCTCGATCATCATCCCGGTGGTGGTCTGTGCCGCCTGGGCCGACGCGATCCCGCTCTTCTGCTGAGCGGAGCTACATCTCCTATAACGCGTAGGAGACCTGTCCCCCCATGAGCGGGTCCCCGCCCACGACCCATTCGCCCAGCGATCCTTGATCGCCGAGACTTTCGCGCTCACCGGCTTCTTCGGCGCGGGCTCTTGGCCCCAGGAGGTTCGGTCGCGTACGGGCGGGTGACGCCGGCGATGCGGAGAACAGCGGCGAGCCCGTCCTCGGTGCCGGGCCAATGGGCCTGGATCACCTGCGGGCCGACGTGGCGGATGACCGAGCGCAGCGCCAGCGCGACGACGATGACGTCGTCGGCGTACCCGATGATCGGGACGAAATCGGGCACCAGGTCGATCGGGATCAGCAGGTAGGCCAGCAGCAGCCACAGCCGGACCCGTACGCCACGGGGCAGGCCCGGGTCGCCGGCCAGGCGTTTGAGCAGGCGGACCAGATCGGGCAGCATCCGCAGCGCCTCACGCGGCAGGGTCGACCCCAGGCGCCCGTTGGCGGCCCACAAGGCCGCGATGACCGCGAGCCACAGCACGGCGAGCCCGGCGGCGACCGCGAGGAGCATGTGCCAGATCATCGTGTTGTCCCTCAGTGCTGGTCGGTGAGGATGGTGCGGGCTTCCCGGGCCGCGTAGAACACCAGGACGTAACCGGCGAGGGGGTCGGCCCACCACCAGCCGACCGCGGCGTTGAGAGCCAGGCCGGTCAAGACCGCGGCGGCCAGGACGGCATCGACGAACGTGACGCGACCCTCGGCGGACAGGACCGGGTTGCCGAGGGCGGCGCCGGTACGGGCCTTACCGGCGGCGAGGGCGGCCATGACGGCGGCGGTGATCGCGGTCCACGCGATCCCGCCCGGGCTGTGCGCGGCTCGGTGCCCGGACACCAGGGCCCAGCTGGACTGGATCAGCAGGTAGATCGCCAGTGCGATGAACGCGACCGCCATCGCGCGCAGGGCCCGGCGCCGCCGGAGCTCGCCGGTGCCCGACAGTTCCCACACCACCACCGTCGAGGCACCGATCTCGATCAGGGAATCCAGCCCGAAACCGGCCAGGGCCACCGAGCGGGCGGCGATGGCCGTGACGGCCAGGACCGCCACGCCGGCCACGTTCCAGCCGAGCGTGAGGAACTCCAGTGCGAACCCACGGCGCACGAGACGGGCCCGGTCAGCGGCGGCCGACGACGGCGCGTTCATGACCGGCAGTCTGCCAGCGCGGATGACCTGCGAGGAACGGCGAGGCGCCGTCCTGGTTCCCGACTCCGTCCGGTTACCCCGCCGACTCGGGATGCAGGCGGTACGGTGCAACATATGAACGATGGTGCAGATGTCGCATCGAACAGTGTGCTGGGCCTGGGCGACTGCAGCGTGCGCATCGTCGACCGCGACCGGGTGGCCATCGTCGCCGCGGCGATGCCCGCCGAGAACGACGTCGCAGAACTAGCCGACATCTTCGGTCTCCTCGCCGATCCTGCGCGGCTCCGCTTGCTGGTCGCCCTGCTCGAGGGCGAAATGTGCGTGTGCGACCTCGCCGCGGTTTCCGGCGCGAGCGAGTCGGCGGTCTCTCATCATCTGCGGCTGCTACGCGCGCACCGGGTCGTCCACGTACGCCGGGCGGGGCGGATGGCCTACTACCGGCTCGCCGACGCGCACGTGCGGATGCTGCTGGATGTGGCGCTCACCCACATCGGGCATGCCCCCGCCGCCGCTCATCCCGAACATGCCTCCCCTCCCCCGGAGAATGCTCATGAGTAGCGCCCACGATCACAAGGACGAAGACGGCCACGGAGAAGGCGGTGGCCATGCGGGCCATTCCCACGGCGTGAGCGCGGATGCCGACAAGCGCCATCTCACCGGCGCGCTCTCGCTGATCGTCGCGTTCATGGCCGGCGAGGTCGTCGTCGGCATCCTGGCGAGTTCGCTGGCATTGATCTCCGATGCCGCCCACATGCTGACCGACGCGGCCTCGATCGTGCTGGCGCTGGTGGCCATGCGGCTCGCCGCCAAACCACCCCGGGGCGGCTACACCTATGGCCTCCAGCGCGCGGAGATCCTCTCGGCCCAGGCGAACGGGCTGTCGTTGCTGGTGCTGTCGGTGTGGCTCGGATATGAGGCGATCCGCCGGCTAGTCTCGCCGCCCGAGGTCACCGGCGGGTTGGTGCTGGGCACCGCGCTGGTCGGCATCGTCATCAACGTCGCCGCCACCTGGCTGATCAGCAAGGCCAACCGGTCCAGCCTCAACGTCGAAGGCGCCTTCCAGCACATCCTCACCGATCTGTACGCCTTCATCGCCACCGCGGTGGCCGGCCTGATCATGGTGCTCACCGGCTTCGCCCGTGCGGACGCCATCGCCTCACTCATCGTCGTGGCCCTGATGCTCAAGGCCGGTGTCGGGCTCGTACGCGAATCCGGACGCATCTTCCTGGAGGCCGCCCCCGCCGGGCTGTCACCCGAGTCGGTCGGACAGGTCCTGGCCGACCGCCCCAACGTGTCCCAGATACACGACCTGCACATATGGCAGATCACCTCGGGCATGGCCGCCGCCTCGGCTCACGTCCTGGTCGCCCCGGGCGAGGACTGCCACGCCGTACGCGCCGACCTCGAAAGCGTGCTGGCCGCGGAATACAAGATCACTCACACGACGCTTCAGGTCGACCACGTACCCGACTCTCTGCCGTCGATCACGAACGCGGGCGAGATGGCGGCAGAACACTGCGACGAGTCGCACGGACCCGTACACCGCCCCGACGCACGGCGCTAGCGGGCCGCCGCTTCGCCGCCCGGCCTCACAGAAGCGTCGGGGAGACCGATTCGCAGGTGCTCCACGTGGTACAGCGCCTGGTCCAGCAGTTCGGCGACATGGTCGTCGTACAGCGAATAAACCACGGAACGGCCGCGGCGCTCACCGACGACGAGACCAAGGTTGCGCAGCAGGCGGAGTTGGTGGGAGCAGGCGGATTGCTCCATGCCCACCTCGGCGGCCAGTTCCGTGGCCGCGAGTGAGCCGTCGCGGAGCCGGGCGAGTATCAGCAGCCGCGAAGGAGTGGCCAGCGCCTGGAGCGTGGTGGCCACCTTGACGGCACTGGCCTGATCCAGACGCGTACGCGGAACATCGTTGGCGGCCGGCGCGGCTCCGTGACCCATTGCCTCATCCTACGCCGGGCGGCCATGAGCACATGAAGAGTTGTTCATGTGTTCCTGTACGGTGGAGGAGACGAACGACGTCCGGTGGCGCTGACGAAGGACTGCCGATGCCTCCCTCCCTGACCCTTGATGCCCCTGCGGGCACCACCGGTGATGCGGCGGCGCCGACACGCCGTACGAGGATCTTCGCCCTGAGCGAGGCGCGTTGGGCGGCGGCGGCTTTGGCGTTGTTCCTGCTCGCGTTGCCGTTCTACCTGTGGGGGCTGTCCGCCTGGACGTGGGGGCCGCTGTTCGCGCTGTGCTACGCGGCCGGCGGCTGGGAGCCGGGGCTGGCGGGGTTGCGGGCACTGCGCGACAGGACGCTCGACGTGGATCTGCTGATGGTGATCGCCGCGCTGGGAGCGGCGGTGATCGGTCAGGTGCTGGACGGCGCGCTGCTGATCGTCATCTTCGCCACGTCGGGCGCCTTGGAGGCGATCGCCACCGCGCGGACCGCCGATTCGGTGCGCGGGCTGCTCGATCTGGCGCCCACCACCGCGACGCGGCGGGGCGATGACGGCAGCGAAGAGACGGTGCCCACCGATCGGCTCGCCGTCGGCGACACCATCCTGATACGCCCTGGTGAACGCGTCGGCGCCGACGGCCGGGTGCTGGAGGGCATGAGCGAGGTCGACCAGGCGACCATCACCGGCGAACCGCTGCCGGTGGCGAAGCAGTGCGGGGACGAGGTGTTCGCCGGCACCCTGAACGGCACGGGTGCGCTGGTCGTGAAGGTCGAGCGGGATCCGTCGGACACGGTGATCGCGCGGATCGTGGCGATGGTCGCCGAAGCGTCCGAGACCAAGGCGCCGACGCAGCTGTTCATCGAGAAGGTGGAACAGCGCTACTCCGTCGGCATGGTCGCCGCCACCGTACTGCTCTTCGCGCTACCGCTGGTCTTCGGCACGGCCCTTCAACCGACCCTGCTCCGCGCGATGACCTTCATGATCGTGGCGTCCCCCTGTGCCGTGGTGCTGGCGACCATGCCGCCCCTCCTGTCGGCCATCGCCAACGCCGGCCGCCATGGTGTGCTGGTCAAGTCCGCCGTGGTCATGGAACGGCTCGGACAGGTGGACGTCGTCGCCCTGGACAAGACCGGCACCCTGACCGAGGGCACCCCGCGGGTCAGCGACATCCGCCCCATTCCCGCCGGCGGGCTGAGCGAGGACGAGTTGCTGGCGATGGCGGCCGCGGCCGAGCGCCCCAGCGAACACCCGCTGGCCCGCGCCGTCGTCGAGGCGGCCCGCGACCGCGGGCTCCCCGTCCCGGCGGCCGAGCACTTCGCCTCCACTCCCGGCGCGGGAGTCACCGCCCACCTGGACGGCCGTACGGTCGCGGTCGGCAGCCCGGCCCGTCTGCTCGGCGACGACGCCGCGCACCCGGTCGCGGCCGTGGCGACGCGATTGGAGGCCGACGGCCGTACCGCCGTGGTGGTCCTTCTGGATGAACGCCCGGTCGGAGTGATCGGCTTCGCGGATCGGCTGCGCGCCGAGGCCGCACGCACGGTCAACGCCCTGACGGCGCTGACCGGGACGGCCCCGAAGCTGGTCACCGGGGACAATCCACGCGCGGCCGACCGGCTCGCCGCCGACGCCGGCATCACCGAGGTACGCGCCGGCCTGCTGCCGGCGGACAAGGTCGGCGTGGTGAAGGACCTGGAGCGAGCGGGCCGCAAGGTGCTGGTCGTCGGCGACGGCGTCAACGACGCCCCCGCACTCGCCGCCGCCCATGTCGGCGTCGCCATGGGCCGAGCCGGTTCGGACCTGGCCCTGGAGACCGCGGACGCCGTCGTCGTTCGCGACGAACTGACGACGATCCCAGCGGTCGTCGCCCTGTCGCGCCGCGCCCGGCGGCTGGTGACCCAGAACCTGATCATCGCCGCGGCCTTCATCACGGGCCTGGTCATCTGGGATCTGGCCGGGCACCTGCCGCTCCCGCTCGGCGTGGCGGGCCACGAGGGATCGACCGTCATCGTCGGCCTCAACGGCCTACGGCTCCTCACCTCCTCGGCCTGGCGACGCGCACGGCGGCACACGACACCAGCGTGATCGGGCTCGTCTCGCCACGGTGCCGGCCGTCTCCTCGCCCGCCGGTAACGCGGTCCGCCTCCGCGGCGCTTGTAGTTCTTGCTGCGATCTCGTCCTGGAGGCTCAATGAAGGTTCGCGTGCGAAGACGCACAGCGATCATCGTCACGGTCGTTCTCGGTGCGGCGGGCGCCGGTGCGGCCGTCGTGTGGAACGGTACGGCGTCGCGACGGCCCGCCGCGGCGGCGGTCGGTGCGATCGATGGGCGGGTGCACACCATCAAGCTCCGTACCACCGGCACCTCGGCCGGCGCTCCGGCGCAGTCGACGCCGGTGTTCAGCATGGTCGGTGTGGCCTGGAACAGGCCGGACGCTCGGGTGAGCGGCACCGTCAAGGTGCGCACGCGCAGTGTCGCGACCGGTGCGTGGTCCGCCTGGCGACCGGTCGCCGTCCAGGGCGACGACCTACCCGACGGCACCCGCGGTGAGCACTCGCGGCAGGGCGCCACGGCACCGCTGTGGACCGGCCCCTCCAACGGCGTCGACGTACGCGTGACCGGGCACCGCGCCCTGCCGCCGGGGCTGCGTGCCGTGCTGATCGATCCCGGCAGCAGACGACGCCGGCCCGTCCACGCCGCCGGCCATCAGGCCGCACGGGTCGCCCTGGCCGCCGACGTGACGAGTCCCGACCCGTCCGCGCCGGCTGACTCCCCCGTCGCGACCCCCACGGACAGCCCGACCACGTCGCCGGCGGACTCTCCCACCGCGACGCCGTCATCGGCTAGCCCCACCGGCTCGCCCACGCCCTCGGACTCCGCCTCGTCGGCCCCGACGACGAGCACCGCGCCCCGCCCCGACATCGTCGCCCGCGCGGCCTGGGGCGCCGACGAGTCGCTGGTCCCGACGCCGAACGCCTACGGGCAGAAAGTGAAGGCCGTCTTCGTCCATCACACGGACACCGGCAACGACTACTCCTGCGCCGACTCGGCCGCGGTGGTCCGCTCGATCTTCCTGTACCACGTGAAGACCAACGGCTGGAACGACATCGGTTACAACTTCCTCGTCGACAAATGCGGCACCCTGTTCGAGGGCCGTTCGGGCGGAGTCGACCGGCCGGTGATCGGCGCGCACGCCTACGGGTTCAACACCGACTCGGCCGGCGTGGCCGTCCTGGGCACCTTCACCGACGTGGCCCCGCCGCAGGCCGCCCTCGACACCGTGGCCAAGGTCGCCGCGTGGAAACTCGGCCTCAGCGGCGGCGACCCGACCGGCGCCACGACGCTCACCGAAGGCGTCAAGGACGGCAACTTCCCGTACGAGTCCGCGGTCACCTTCAAGACGATCTCCGGGCACCGCGACGCCAACAGCACCGCATGCCCCGGATCACTGCTGTACGCCAGGCTCGGCGCCATCCGGACCGCCGCGGCCCAGTGGACGACACCCGCCGACCTGTCCGCCGCCTCGCTCACCGGCGCGACGAAGGTGAACACCACCTACTACACCAAGGGCACGGTCACCCTCGGCTGGCGTCCCGGCGCCGTATCCGGCTACCACCTGCTCGACAACGGCACCACGATCGCCGAACCCGCCGCCACCGCCCTCTCCGTCACCACCACGCTGCGCCCCGGAACCCACCAGCTGCAGTTGGTCGCCGACAACATGGACGGCACGACCACGAAATCCCCGGCCTTCCCGGTCGTCGCCGACACGGCCAAGCCCACCTTCGGCAGCCCGGCCGCGCTGTCCGTACGGACCGGCACCGTCAGCACGACCAAGCTCCCCGTCAGCCTCAAGTGGAAGGTCACCGACGACCGGCTGCTTCAGTCGGTCAAGGCCACGTCCCCGTCGGCCGCGACGTTCGGCACGACGACCACGAGCTGGTCCGCCTACGCCAAGCCGTCGGCCTCCACCACCTGGTCGCTGACCGCCGCCGACGCGGCCGGCAACACCGCCACCAGCGCGGTGAAGCGTACGGCCGCGCTCCGGTCCGACGGCTCCTCCAGCCGTACGGGAACGTGGAAGACGACCGCCAACAGCCATTACCTCGGCGGCAGCGGCCTGTACTCCAGCGCCAAGGGAGCGACCGCCTCCTGGACCGTCACCGCCCGCTCGGTCGGCCTCATCGACAAGCGCACGACGAGCTCCGGGAAGCTCTACGTCTACGTCGACGGCGCCTACGCGGCCACCATCGACACCCGGGCGTCCTCCAGCCTCTACCGGCAGATCCAGTGGACCAGGACCTGGAGCACCAGCACCCGCCACACCATCAAGATCAAGGTCGCCGGCACCTCAGGACGGCCCACGATCGCCCTCGACGGCCTCGCCTACGTCGGCTGAACCCTGACAACCCCGACGTGGGGCCTCATCCAGTGCTCGATCACCGGATGAGGCCCCACGTCCCGCCCAGACGCACATCCGGCGCACACATGCCTTCCCATGCAACCGGCGCGCAGGGGGCCGACACCATCCTGCGGGCCGCCCTCGACGGGGACGAAGACGCGTTCCGCGTCCTGTACCGGCAGATCCACCCCCGGCTGCTGCGCTACGTACGGACGCTGGTCGGCGACGACGCCGAAGACGTCACCTCCGAGGCATGGCTCCACATCGCACGTGACCTCGCCACCTTCGACGGTGACATCAACGGCTTCCGTGGCTGGACCGCGACCATCGCGCGCCACCGCGCGCTCGACCACCTCCGCCACCGCAAGCGCCGCCCCGTGTCGCAGACCCCCGTCGACGAGCTCCCCGAACAGACCGCACCCGAGGACACCGAGACGACGGCTCTGGACTCACTGTCCACCGAGGCCGCCCTCGCGTTCATCGCGCGCCTGCCCCACGACCAGGCGGAGATCATCATCCTGCGCGTCGTCGTCGGCCTGGACGCCAAGGCCGTCGCCAAGATCCTCGGCAAACGCCCCGGCGCCGTACGCACCGCCGCCCACCGCGGACTGCGCCGCCTCGAGCAGCTCATCCATGACCTGGAGCTCCCGCGATGAACGATCCCGGCCTCGATCTCGACACCGCCGAACGAATGATCCGCGGAGAACCCACCGGCCCACCCCGCCTCGCCCGGCTGCTCGCCGCCGCCTCAGCCCTTCCGGAAACGGTACGGACCGAGGGCGAACAGGCGGCCCTCGCCGCGTATCGCGCGGCCCACGCCGACCGCCGGGGACGGCGCAGACGACGGGTCCCCGCCCTGATCAGCGTCAAAGCGGCCCTGATCGGACTCCTACTCCTCCTCACCGGCGGCGTCGCCATGGCCGCCACCGCGCACCACCTCGCCCGCTCGCCGGAAGACAAACGGTCCCACCACGCCAGGACGCCGGACACGTCCAAGACGTTCCTGACCCACGAAGGCCCGAAGAGGTTCGTACGCCGGACCCCGAAGCGATCGACCCCACGGCCCGCGCACGCCCATTCACAGCCGACACAGGCTCAGAAGAACAAACCGCACCCCGGCAACACACCGAAGGGCAAGGCGAAGGGCAACGCCCAGAAAGCGCCGACCGGCTGAGTCATCCGGCGCACCACCGCGTCACATCAGGCGGTGAAGGAGTGGATGTAGGCGAGCGCGGCGTTCGTCGAGGTCGGCTTCGGGGCGGCCGGACGTCCCACCGCCCGGCAGCGCCCTCGTCGCCACCGCGTGTCTACCATCGGAGTAGTAGGAGCGGTGAGCAGGCGCGGCAGGCCTGCGGACCGGCAGGTGGGAGGTGACCATGGGAACAAAGACCCAGTCATCGCAGCGCGCCCCGGGCCCAGGCGCAGAACCGGGCCGGCGCCGGCCACCCCTCGTCGAGCGCTGGCGCGAGTCGGCGGATCAGCACCTCACCCCCACGAAGCGGTCTCTCCTGGCGATGTGGATCTCCTTCGGCACCACCTGGGGCGCCGTACGGTTGATCACCCACGGCATCCGGGGCGGGTGGCTGCCCTGGGGGAACATCTCGACGGGCGGCCAGCATCTGCACCACTACAACCTCGGCATCGCCACGCTCGCGGGCGTCGGCCTGATCGCGGTTCGCGGTGACGAACGGGCCGTGGGACACCCCGCGGTCGCCGCCGCGTACGGCGCGGGCACCGCGTTGATCACCGATGAGTTCGCCCTGCTGCTGGACCTGCGGGACGTCTACTGGGCGAAGCAGGGGCGGCTCAGCGTGGACGTCAGCCTGGGCGTTCTGTCCGTGCTCGGCACGTACCTGACCGCCCGACCGTTCTGGCATGAGATCGCCACGGTGACCCGCCACCACGTCGGCTCCGCGGCCAAGCGGCGCCTGGCATCCGCCCCGTGAAGGTGCCAAGGGGCAGCATCACCGTGCCGTGGATGGTGAACAGCTGGTTGCAGGTGTACGCGCTCACGAGGTGTACGCCCGGCCGTACCCGTTGCCCCCGCATGAGCATCGCCATGAGGCCACCGGCGCGTCTGCCCGAAAACAACCAGTCTGCGGCCGCGGCTTCGGGCGGAGAGTGCGGCGGGTCGCCGCACTGATACGGTCTGTGGTTGTGCCGGACCGGTTCGAGGCGTGGTTGCCGCCCCGGCGGCGCGGGCTGCTGGTGGTGTGCGCGCTGGCGGTGCTGTGTCCGCTGTTCTTCCTCACGCCGCGTGGTCTGTCCCCCGACGCCGGGCGGCTGGTGCTCGCGGGGCTGGCGGTCGTGCAGGCGGGCGGGATCTGGTGGATGGGCTCCCGCCCGGCCGTGGTGACCGCGGCGGTGCTGTGCGCGGGGGCCGGGATCCAGCTGATGTATCCGGCGATCGGCCCGGGGGTCGCGCTGGTGGTGGTGTCCACGTTCGCGTGGCTGCGCCCGGCGCGCGCCTCGGTGTGGATACTGGCCGTCGTCATCGCGCTGTCCGGCGCCATCGCCCTGGTCACCGGCCGCTGGAGCGACGCGTTGCTGTGGCTGGCCGCGACGCTGCTCGCGTGGACCTGGGGTGCGCTGGGCCGGGCGCGGTCGGCCCGCCGTCAGGCCGAGGCGGCGCGCGCGATCCTCGAAGAGCGGGCCCGCATCGCCCGCGAGCTGCATGACGTCCTGGCCCACACGGTGTCGGTGATGGTGGTCCAGGCCTCGGCGGCGGACGACGTGTTCGACGTCAGCCCGGACCGCGCCCGGCAGGCGATACGCGACCTGGAGGGCTCGGGCCGGCAGGCCCTGGCCGAGCTGCGCCGCTTCCTGCGTACGGTCCGTACTCTGGATGAGGCGGGACCGTTCGACGCGGAGGCGGCGGGTGAGCCGCAGCCCGTGCTGGCCGACCTGCCCGCGCTGGCCCGGCCCCTGGCCGCCGCCGGCCTGGAGGTGGTGATCCGGCAGGAGGGCCTGGACGACGTGACCCTCGCGCCGGGCGTCGAACGGTCGGCGTACCGAATCGTGCAGGAATCCCTCACCAATGTCGTACGGCACGCCCGTGCTCGTACCGCGCGGGTGAACATCGGGGTCGCGGACGGAGAGTTGACGGTGGAGATCCACGACGACGGGAAGGGCGGCGGCAGGTTCGCCGACCTCGGCGGCGGGCACGGCATCGCCGGCATGCGCGAGCGCGCGGCGCTGCTCGGCGGGTCGGTCGAGGCCGGACCGGCGCCGGCCGGCGGGTTCCGGGTCTGCGCCCGCCTTCCGCTGGAGGAGCCCGCATGACGATCCGCGTGCTGGTCGCCGACGATCAGGACCTCGTACGCGCCGGGTTCTGCATGATCATCGACACCCGCGACGACCTGGAAGTGGTCGGCGAGGCCGGGGACGGCGAGGAGGCCGTACGGCTCGCCGAACGGCTGCGGCCCGACGTGGTGCTGATGGACGTGCGGATGCCGGGCACCAACGGGATCGAGGCGACGCGGCGGCTGACGGCGGCCGAGCACCCGCCGAAGGTCATCATCCTGACCACGTTCGACCTCGACGAGCCGATGTACGCGGCGCTGCGCGCGGGCGCCAGCGGATTTTTGCTCAAGGACGTACGCCCGAACGAACTGGCCGACGCGATCCGCGTGGTCGCGAGCGGCGAGGCGCTGCTCGCCCCCACCGTCACCCGTCGCCTCCTCGACCGCTTCGTGCCGACCCTCGCCGACGACCAGGTGGTGCGCCCCGCCGAGCTGGCCGAACTCACCGACCGTGAGCTGGAGGTCCTCACCCTGGTGGCGCGGGCCGCGTCGAACGCCGAGATCGCCCGGCGGCTGGTGGTGACCGAGGCGACCGTCAAGACCCACGTGTCGGCGATCCTGCGCAAGCTGAACGTCCCCGACCGCGTGCACGCGGTGGTGGCCGCCTACGACCTCGGACTGGTACGCCCCCGCCCCTCCGTCTGACGTCGTACCCGCAAGACCAGACGGCGGACCGAGGCGGAGGAACCGGCTCTTTTCCTACCGTCGACGGCATGACGCCATCGGGCAATCCGCCGACCGGGCGGCCGCACGCACGAGCGGTACGCCTCGTACTCATCCTGCTGTTCGCCAACCTCGCGCTCAGCATCGTGTTCGCGGGGCTCACCCTGCTGTTCCGGCACGGCATCCTGGACTACCAGCTCGCCCGGCACCCCGGCCCGGACCCGGCGAAGACCAGGGACAAGCTGGCGCTGACCCTGTGGACGCGGCCCATCCCGATCCTCCTGGTCGCGGTGGTCTACCTCTGGGTGGGCCGCCGGCTGCGCCAGGGCGTCCGCGCCGCGTACCTGCGGGTCCGCGTGGTGTCGTTGGTCGGCCTGGTCGCCGTCGCGTACCTGATCCTCACGGGGGCGTACCCTCCGTGGCTGCGCGTGATCCAGGGCGCGCAGCTCCTGCTCCTCGTCGCGCTGGTCGTCGCCGTGAACCGCAGGCGGATGCGTACCGGCTTCCCGCGCGGCCCGAAGCGGCCCCGCCCGCGCGGCGCGCGCCGGGCCGCGTTCACCCTGGTGCTCATCGCCCCGGTCGCCGCCGAACTCACGCTCGGCACCGTCAAGGTGAAGATGCTCTGGCTGGTCCTGCTGTACCTGCCGATCTACGGCGCCGGCGTGCTGCTGATCCGCGAGCTGGTCCGCCGGACCGGCGGTGGCCGGGGCAGCATCCTGCTGATGGGCCTGGTGTACGGGCTCATCGAGGAGGGGCTGGCACTGCAGAGCCTGACCAGCCCCCACCTGTACGGCGCGGCGGGCTGGGCGCCGCGACTTCTGGGGGTCAACACGGCCTACACCGAACTCAATCTGCCGTACCACGTGGTGTTCAGCGTCCTCATCCCGATCGCGCTGGTCGAGCTGGTGTTCCCCACGCTCGGGTCCACGCCGTACCTGCGCCGGGGCGGTCTCGTCATCACCGGGATCGTCGCCGTGCTCGGCGTCGCGCTGCTGCGCGTGTCGGTACCGCCGTCCGAGGACCCCGGTTACGTCCTGCCGGGTGCCGCGCTGATCGTGATCGTCGTGCTGGTGGTCGTGCTGAGCGTCGTCGCCCTGCGCGTCCTGCCCCGGCGCGCCGCCCGCGTACGGGCCGCCGTCGCGGTGCCGCGGCCCGCCGTCGCCGGCGTGGTGAGCGCGGTCGCCGCGCTCGGGTTCATCGGCCTGCTGTATCCGTTCGCGGGGGCACGGCATCCGGCGTTCACGCACGGCGCCTGGGTGCTGGTTCCGATGCTCGCCGCGGCCGCCCTGGCGGTGGGCGCAGGCCTCGCGCTGTGGCGCTGGACGGCCGCCGCGGACTGGACGAGCCGGCACCGGCTGGCCGCGATCTCCGGTGCGCTCATCGCGCACACCGTGTTCGGCGTCGTGGCGAACACCCATACCGTGCCGGACACCGCCGGCCTGACGGTGATCGGCGTCGTCATGATCGTCCTGCTCGTCCTGCTCGGCCGTCGCCTCGACGGCGTACCGCCGGCCGAACCCGTCCGCGCAAGAGCCGCACGATCGTGAACGGCTCGGCCACGCTCCCGCGGCGGCTGTACCTGCTCGCCTACGACACCCGTCGGCAGCGGATTACCCACCGCTTCGAACTCCGGTACGCCCTGCGCGCCGCCATCCTCATCGAACTCCTGCTCCGCGGCCACATCGCCGACCGCGACGGCACGGTACTGGCCGAACGCACCGGCGGCGGCGGCGACCCCGTACTGCGTGCGGCGCTGGCCGAGATCGAGGCCGCGCCAGGGCGGAGCTGGAAGCACTGGGTGCGCGCCGGGCACCGATCCGTCGAACGGGCCGTCAGCGACCAGCTGAGCGCGGACGGCCTGATCACCGTCCGGCATCGCCTCGGCCTCCGCCGGGCGAGGATCACCGTGCCCGACCTCCAGCCGGTCCTGCAGATCACCAACGACGTACGCCGCGCGCTGCGTGAGGAACACCCGGACCCGGCGGACGCGGCGCTCCTCGCCCTGGCCGACGCCGCGGGCCTCCCCGCGGCCGCCACGACCGGCAGGCGCGCCCGCAGGCAGCGGATCGACCGGCTCGCGGAACCGCTGGGCCCGGTCTTCCCCGCCCTTCGCGCGGTCATCCGCGGAATGCGAGCCGCCGCCTCCGGAGGCTCCTGACTCACCGTCCGGCGTGCTCGGGTGCGGCTCCCCGCCAGCGCGTTCGGCGGCGGGAATGCCACGCCGCGTTTGCGTCATTTCTGGACATGTCACTTCTTGTTACGCGGCGGCCACTGAACCATTAGTGTTCCTCCCCGTGATCGACACGTGGACTTACCGCCCGGAGCCGGCATGGGTGAGGCTCGCGCCACGGCATCCTCGTGTGCGGCGGCGGTCCGCCGTGTCGTGAGTCCGGTCTCGGGGGCTCCATGGCTCCTCCGCCTTTTCCAGCCGATGAGGATTTGATCGATGTCAGCCCCCCTTCCAGTCCGCCATCGAGCGGAACTCCAGCCGATGGATCGGGCGGTGCTCGTCCTGCTCGTCGCGTTGATCGCGACCGGTGGCGGGTGTTTCGCGGCGACCGCCGCCGCCCAGCCCGCGTACCGGACCGCCGTGGTGGCGTTCACCGGGCCGGCGGCGATCGCGGTCTGCGTCGCCGTCGCGGTCGCGGCCTATTTCCTCTACCACGCACGCGCGCTGCGTGGGCGCATCCAGATGATGGGGGCCGACGTCACCCGCCTGGCCGACGAGACCCTGCCCGCGATGGTGCAGCGGCTGCGTGAGGGCGCGTCGGCCGACACCGCTCTGGCGGAGATCGCCCACCCGGCGGACGGCGCGCCACGACGCCTGCTCCGTACCGCCGCCCAGGAGATCGGCCGGGGAGAGCGGATGCGGGACGCCGCGATGGCGGCCTGCGCGAACGCCGCGGGCCGGGTTCAGGCGCTGGCGACCAGCATGCTCGCCGACCTGCGTGAGATGGAGGACCGCTACGGCGAGGACGTCCTCGGCGACCTGTTGAAACTGGACCACAGCACCGCCCAGGCGGGCCGGCTCGCCGACAGCATCGCCGTGCTCACCGGCGCCCGCTCGGGCCGGCGCTGGACCAAGCCGATCGTCATGGAGAGCATTCTGCGCGGCGCGGTCGGTCGCATCAGCGCGTACCAGCGGGTGCGCGTGCACTCGACCAGCACCGTCGCGGTCGCCGGGTACGCCGCCGAAGGCGTCATGCACGCGCTCGCCGAGCTCATGGACAACGCCACCAGCTTCTCGCCCCCGTCCGACCAGGTGCACGTGTACGTGGAGGAAGTGCACGCGGGCGTCATCGTCACGATCGAGGACGCCGGCCTCGCGATGACCCCCGCCGCACTCGAACGAGCGAAGCGAGCGGTCTCCTTCGAGCCTCTCGACCTGACGACGCTCTCGGGCACCCGGCTGGGGCTGGCGGTGGTGGGCTGCCTGGCCCGAAAGCACGGCCTGACCGTCTCCTTCCGGCCCTCGTCACGCGGTGGAACCGGAGCCGTGGTCCTGATTCCGCAGCAGCTCACCACGCGGGTGTCACGCGAGGTCACCACCGGCACACGCCCGGCCGTCACGGCGCGCGGCACCGGGCGGCACCGCACCACCGTCTCCCGGCCCGTACAGGAGGCCGCGCCCGTCAAGGCCGCGCCCGTCAAGGCGGAGGTCTCGGGGCAGGACACCGAGTCCGGGACGGACGGCACGCCTTCACTGCCTCGACGCCGGCGTGGCCAGACCCTCTCGCAGTCCACCTCCGCGAAGCGGACCGCGCCGAAGCCCGGCACCACGCGGCAGGTCGCCGACGCCGGAACGCGCTTCAGTGCCTTCCGGCAGGCGACCCGCGGTAAGGCGGCGGCGTCTTCGCCGGACTCCACGGACTCCCCGGACCGCACCGACGACCGCGGTTCCCACTGACGGCCCGGGCCGGCCACACAACTGATTGGAGGCAGGGCGACGCCCGGTCGGAAGTCACCGGATCATCGCCCACAGTCTTATGAGAACCGCAGACCGCGAGCTCGACTGGCTGCTGGAGAACCTGCTCACGCGGACACCCGAGGCGCGCCACGCCCTGGTGCTGTCGAGCGACGGGTTGAAGCTGTGCCACACGTCCGGACTGACCCTGGATCAGGCCGACCAACTGGCCGCCATCGCGTCGGGGATCCAGAGCCTCGCCCATGGGGCGTCGGCCGAGTTCGGTGACGGCAGCGGCGGCGTGCGGCAGTCCATGACCGAATTCCACGGCGGCCTGCTGTTCATCGTGGAGGCCGGAGAAGGAGCCCATCTCGCCGTCATCGCGAGCGACGAAGCCGACGTCGGCATCATCGGTCACAACATGGACGAGCTGGTCGAGCAGCTCGGTGAGCATCTGGTCGCCGCACCCCGCCGGCCGGACGGCAGACCGCGATGAGCCCACGCCTGAACGGCGAGGAGCCGGACCGGCTGTACACCGTGACCGGCGGGCGCAGCCGCGTGGACGAGAGCCCGCTCGACATCGTCACGCTGATCGTGACCGAGTCCGGTCCCGAGCCGGGGATGCAGTCCGAACACGCCAGGATCCTGGAGATCTGCGCCGGCCCGCTCTCGGTCGTGGAGATCTCCGCGGAGCTCGGGCTGCCCGTCACCATCGTGAAGATCCTCCTGATCGATCTGCTCGACACCGGCCACGTCACCGCTCGCAGTCCACTGCCGGCCCTCCGCCGGTCGCAGCTACCCGATCTGGAAATCCTGAAGCAGGTGCTCATTGGCCTACAAAAGCTCTGATCAGGCCGTCGTCACGCCGCTGGCCAAGACGGCCAGCAACGGGTTGAAGATCGTGATCGTCGGCGGTTTCGGCGTGGGCAAGACGACCATGGTCCGGTCGGTCAGCGAGATCCGCCCGCTGAGCACCGAGGAGACGATGACGCGAGCCGGCGTCGGAGTCGACGACACGTCCGACGTGCGCGACAAGACGACGACCACGGTCGCGTTCGACTTCGGCCGGATCAGCCTGAACGACCAGATGGTCCTCTACCTCTTCGGCGCGCCCGGGCAGGAGCGGTTCTGGTTTCTCTGGGACCGCCTGTTCTCGGGTGCTCTGGGCGCGGTCGTCCTCGTGGACACCCGCCGCCTGGAGGACTCCTGGTACGCCGTCGACCGTCTCGAACATCAGGGGACGCCCTTCATCGTCGCGCGCAACGACTTCGGCGGACCGGCGTACACACTCGATCAGGTACGGGCCGCCCTCGATCTGTCCGACCGCATCCCGTTGATCGAATGTGACGCGCGCCGGCGTGACTCCAGCAAGGCCGTGCTGATCGCACTGGTCGACCACCTTTTCGCGCTGTCCGCCGCCACGGAGAACGCGCGATGAACCAGAGAGAGACCTCATGACCGATACGCAGCGGACGGCCGGCTCCCCACCGCCGGGTTACCCGGACCACCACGACGCCGTCCCCCTGTACGGCCCGCGCTACCAGACCAGCCCGGTCGAGCTGTACCGGGAGATGCGGCTGGAGCACGGCCCGGTCGTGCCGGTCATGCTCGAGGGCGACATCCCCGCCTGGCTGGTGATCGGTTATCGGCAGCTCCACCAGGTCCTGAGCGACCCGAAGCTCTTCAGCCGTGACTGCCGCCGCTGGAACGTCTGGGATCGGGTCCCGCCCGACTGGCCCCTGATGGCGTTCATCGCCTACCAGCCGTCGGTGCTGTTCACCGACGGAGCCGAACACGAACGGCACGCCTCGGCGATCAGGAGCGCTCTTTCCGAGATCGACCAGTTCGAGCTGCGGTTCCAGTGTGAGCGGATCGCCGACGGCCTGATCGACGCCTTCGTCGGCAGCGGCGAGGCCGACCTGATGACGCAGTTCGCTCGCCCGCTGCCGGTGCTCGTCGCGGCCTGGATGTTCGGCCTGCCGGAGGACGAGGCGCCGGACCTGGCCCGCGACGTGGTCGAGGCGATGAACGGCTCCGTCGAGGCGTACGGGCGGTTCGCCGCCACGATGATGCGGCTGTTGCAGACCAAGCGCGAGAGCCCCGGTCCCGACATCCCTTCACGCATGCTGGCCCACCCGTCGAACCTGACCGATGAGGAGCTCACCCACGACCTCATCATCACCCTGACCGCGGGCCAGGACGCCATGGCCAACTGGATCGGCAACACCCTGCGGCTGATGCTCACCGACGACCGGTTCGCGCTGACGCTGGCGGGCGGGCGCCGCAGTGTCGGGCAGGCGCTCAACGAGGTGTTGTGGGAGGACACCCCCGGGCAGAACAGCCTCGGTCGATGGGCGACGCGCGACACCGAACTCGGCGGGCGGTACATCCGTGCGGGCGACGGGCTCGTCCTCGGCCTCGCGGGGGCGAACTCCGATCCGGCGATCCGGCCGGACCCGCACGCCGGCCCCGGCGGCAACCACGCCCACATGGCGTTCGCCCACGGTGAGCACAGGTGCCCGCATCCGGCGCCGGAACTCGCCGAGGTCATGGCGCAGGCGGCCGTCGAGGTTCTCATGGACCGGCTCCCGGACGTGATCCTCGAGGGTCGACCCGAGGACCTCGTCTGGCGGCCGTCCATGCAGATGCGCGGCCTGATGGCTCTCCCCGTCTCCTTCACCCCCGCCCACGTCGCCGGGCGCTAGACAAGAACGGAAGCAGTCATGCCACACCTCGTCACGCGTCCGCGCGCATCCCTGCGGAGGACCACACGCCGGCTGCGTAACGTGCTCGGCTGTGCCGTCATCGCCGGTGCCGCGATCCTCTCGCCCACGGCCGGGGCACGAGCCGCCGAACCTCACGTGGTCGAGTACGGCCCACTGCCGACGGGACCGCTCTCGGGCGCCTGCGAGGTGGAGTTCGACCTCAAGGGCCGGCTGTGGGTCGAGCAGTACCTCGCCGGCCAGTTCGCCCGCATGGACCCCGAGACCGGCCGGTTCACCGAGTTCAACACGCCGATGCCGCTGTCCGTGCCGGGCGGGGAGGAGGTCGGCCAGGACGGGGCGATCTGGTCCACCGAGGTCACGGGCAACAGCCTGCTCCGCGTCGACCCCGACTCCGGTGCCATGCGCGAGCTCCCCCTCCCCTGGGCGAACGCGCTCAGTGTGAAGGCGCTGGACCTTCCCCTTCATGTCGGCCTGGGCCTGGCGAACGACATCAGCAAGGGCCCGGACAACGCGATGTGGTTCACGCTCGGCGGGCTGAACTCGGTGGGCCGCATCGACATGACGACCCACGAGATGACCCGGTACCAGCTGCCCACGGCCCTCGGCGCGGAGCAGGCGCTGTTCGGGATCATCAAGCCCGGTCCGGGCCGCACCATGGTCACCGACATGCCGCTGGAGAACAAGGTCTACTCCATCGACGTCGACACCAAGCAGGTCACCTCCTACACGATGCCGACGCCCCTGTCGTTCCCCCTCGGCGTCACGACCGGTCCCGACGGCGCCATCTGGGTCACCGAGGAACTGGCGATGAAGCTGGCCCGCATCGACCCCGCCACGGGCAAGATCACCGAATATCCGCTTCTCGGGGTGGACGGGCTGCTCAGCGGGCTGCTGAACGGCGTCAGCATCGGCAACCCTCTCCCGATTCCCGGCCCGATCGTCACCGGTAGCGACGGGAAGCTGTACTTCCCCCTGAACTTCGCGGGCAGCGTCGGGCTGGGGAACCGCATGGCGAGCTTCGACCCGGCGACGCACCGGATCGCGACCTACCCGACCCCGTCGTCGCTGTCGAGCCCCTGCGACATCAACAACGAACAGGCCGGGTCGATCTGGTTCGCCGAGCTCACCGCCAACAAGGTCGGCCAGCTGGTCATTTCCTAGGTCGCGCCGCGGTGTCGTGTCAGGCGCGTAGCATTCGGGACTGGCTGGTCGGACGATTCGATCGTCTGCGCTCTCCGTGTAGTTCGGCTCCCGCGGAACGGTGACCCACCGATGCCAGTCAGGGAAGGAACACGGCATGACCCGATCGGTCGATTCGCCGCAGCCGCTCCCCGCCCTCGACGAGCTCACGCGATTGCTGCTGGCCGCAGGAACGGTCAAGGACGTGCTCAGGCGCGTCGTCATCGCCGCCCGGCACGTGATCCCCGGTACGGATCTGGTCAGCATCACGATCCGCGACGAGGACGGCACCGCGGCGACACCGGTCGGCACGGGCCATGAGGCCATCGAGCTCGACCAGTCGCAGTACCGGAGCGGAACCGGCCCGTGCGTCGACGCCGCCGACCCGGCCGGTCCCGCGTACTCCCTCAACAACGATCTGCGCGGGGAGACCGCGTGGCCCGTCTTCGCCGCCGACGCGACCGCTCACGGCTACCGGTCCGTGCTGTCCACGGCGCTGCTGCCGGTTCCCGAGACCGACTGGTCGACCGGCGCCCTCAACGCCTATTCCGCGCGGACGAACGCGTTCGACGACGGCGCCCGCGACCTCGCGTTCCTGCTGGCCACTCATGCCTCGCTGGCCCTCGCGCTGGTCCACACCCGCCGGACCCTCGCCGACGCCGAGACCACCGCCCTCCACCTGCGCCAAGCGGTGGAGAGCCGCACCGTCATCGGTCAGGCCACCGGCATCCTGATGGCACGCCGCGGGCTCACGGCGGACGAGGCCTTCGAGGTGCTCAGCCGTACCTCACAGGACCACAACATCAAGCTGGCGCGCCTGGCCGCGGTGCTGACCGAGGCACCCCACATCGCCGACCAGATCTGATCGGCCGTCAGCTCGTCTCCGACGCCGCCACCGTCAGGTCCGCGAGATCCAGGCGGCCGTCGATCACGGCCTGGGCCAGGTCGCGCGCGGACCGCGCGTTACGGCGGGCATAGAGACCGATCATCATCCTGGCCTGTTCCGGGCGGATGTCCAGGATGCCGGCCACGAGGCCGACGGCCTGGCCCATCATCGCGCGGTCGTTGAGTGCGCCCAGCGTCTCCTCGGCCAGGCGTTCCATCCGCCGTGCGGCGTCGCGCTCCTGGGACAGACCCAGCACCGCCAGATCCGCGAAGGTCTGGGCGAGTCGCTGTTGGAGCTCGGTGAGCCAGAGTTCGCCGGTGTGCAGGAGGTTCAGCCCGCCGACCGACCGGCCGCCCAGCCGGAGCGGCAAGGCGTGAACGGCCCGGAAGCCGGCCGCGAGCGCGGCCGGTGCGAACGTCGGCCAGCGGTTCCGCGCGCTCGCCAGATCCGGAACGTTGATCACTTCGTTGGCATGAATGCAGTCCCGGCAGGGACCTTCGTCGACCTGTGACTGCAGCAGCTCCACGAATCGAGCCTGCTCGTCCGACGCCGCCACCACTTCGATGCCACCGCGCGGATCGATCACCAACATCCCGACCGCCGCCACACCCAGGACCCGCATGGAGGCCTCGTCGATCAGCTGCAGCACGGCCTCGCCACGCTCCCCGGAGACCAGGAGGCCGGTGATCTCGGCGAGCGCGTCGGTGAAGAAGTCATGCTGCTCAGGCACATACCCGAGCATACGCGTCCGATCGAGGTGCGCCAGGGACCGGGCGCTCACGGCTCCGCGAAACGATCAAGACCGATCCGGCGTTCGACCACGTCGCGAGCCACCTTGAGGACCGAACGGTCGTCGGCGAAGGCATGGCCGCGCAGCCGGGCGAACGCGTCGTCGAGGCTGATGCGCAGCCGACCGGCGATCATGCCGGTGGCGACGTTGATGTCCTGGTAGGAACCGATCGGGCGCGTCCAGTCCAGTGCGGCGTGCTCGGTCGCGTCGAAGTGTTCCAGCAGCGCGGTGGTGGCCAGGTCGACCAGCACCGCGGAGTCGGCGAGATCGTCGGCCGACAGCCGTCCGGGCCGGCGCCGATAGAGGTTCAGGGTGCCGATCCGGATGGCGCCCACCTGGAGCGGAAAGGCGAACACCGCCATGGCGTCCAGTCTCAGGGCCGCCTCGGCGAACACCGGCCACCGCGCGTGCTCGGCCGCCAGGTCATCGACCAGCACCGGGCTGCCGTCGACGAACGCCTGGATTCCGGGCCCCTCCCCCAGGGTGTACTGCGTCTCCTCGAGCTTCGCGGACCACCCGTCGCTCGAGGCCAGCACCTCCTGCACCCGTGGCTTCGCGCGCAGCGTGAGCGCCGAGGCCTCCACGGTGGCCAGCGTCGCCACGGACACCGCGCAGATCGCCTGGGCCCAGCCGGAGTGATCGGGTGTCACGACCCGGTCGGCGATGGACTCCCACAACCGCCTCCGACGCTGCCCGGTCACCGATCCGTCCTCCCGTCAGCCGCGGATGACCCAGTAAGCGGCCACCCGCGCCGCGAACGCCGTACCCCCGTCTTCGTGACACTCACGGTGGTGACGGTCTCCGTTGCTGTAAGACTACGACGCCGCGAGGACTCACCGGCGGTTCACTCCGCTCCGCCGGATCGGCGGGCAGTACTCCGCGACCGGTTCCCGGTGCCACCAGGCTCCGGTCCGGCGGCGTTCACCACGGGTCGTGAAGCGGTACCGGAACAGGCGGGCGCGTACGCAGGCGGGCGGGGCGTCGGGGAACGGGTTGTGCCGGAGCAGCCGCAGTGTCGCCCGGTCGTTCGCCACCAGGTTCACGACGAACCGGGGGAACCACGGCTCGGTGTAACCGATGGAGAGGGCGGCGAACCACATCATCCAGTCGAGCCGCAGGTGGTACGGCGCCACCTGCGGCGGACGCCGGTGGACGTCGCCGGGTTTGCCCTTGAACTCGTACTCCCTCCACACGGTCTCCGGGCCCGGCTCCGCGTCGTCCGTGCCCTCGACGACCACCTCGTACCGCCGCTTGCTGACGGAGCCGAAGGCGCCGTAGGTGCCGACCAGGTGGAAGGCGTTGAAGCTGGCGTTCATCCGCTGCCGCCGCGACACCAGGTTCCGCACCGGCCAGTAGCTGAGCGCGACGACCAGGACCGTCACCGCCACGGCCAGGGCCTGGTGCCACGGCGGTTCGACGGCCGGGCTCGGGCCGATCGACAGGTGCGCGAGGCGGGCGACCGCCCGCCAGTCGACGACGGAGGCCGCCAGGAGGGCGGTGATCCAGTTCAGCCAGGCGAAGTTC
Source organism: Actinoallomurus sp. CA-142502 (assembly GCF_050936355.1). Taxonomy (NCBI): domain Bacteria; kingdom Bacillati; phylum Actinomycetota; class Actinomycetes; order Streptosporangiales; family Thermomonosporaceae; genus Actinoallomurus; species Actinoallomurus sp. CA-142502. The sequence continues at coordinate 1,216,171 of NZ_JBNJMY010000001.1, read as the reverse complement.
CCCGAGACGATCAGCCAGAGCTGGGTGACGATGACGATCGCCGCGGCGACCGTGGCGTACGGCTGCGGCGCGAACAGGCCGAACGGGACGACGAGTTGCGTGACGTGGTTCGCCAGGACCTCGACGCGGTGGAGCGGGCGGGGCAGGTGGTGGAAGTGCCAGCTGAGCGGGTTCGGCATCGGCTGCGTCTCGTGGTGGTAGTACAGGCAGGTCAGGTCGCGCCAGCACCGATCACCGCGGATCTTGATCAGGCCCGCGCCGAACTCCAGGCGGAACAGCAGCCAGCGCAGCAGCCACAGCACCAGCGTCGGCGGGGCCGTCCGCGCGTTGCCGAGGAAGACCGCGAGGAAACCGGCCTCCAGCAGCAGCGACTCCCAGCCGAAGCCGTACCAGACCTGGCCCACGTTGACGATCGACAGGTACAGCAGCCACAGCACGACCCACGGCACCATCGAGGCCCACAGCGGGACCACGTCGGCCGCCCCGGCCGCGACCGCGGCGGCCACCGCCGCCCCCGCCCAGGCGACCGTCGCGAAGAACCGGTCCGAGTAGTGCAGCTGGAACAGGCTCGGCGCGAGGCGGAACGGCACCCGGCGCACGTAGGCGGGGATCGGCGTCAGGCCGCCGCTCCCGAGCAGCGCGCGGAACTGGTTCGCCGCGACGACGAATCCGACCAGGTACGTCACGGCCAGCCCACGCTGGAAGACCAGCCGGCCGGGCCCGTACCCGGGGTCGGTGAGCCAGTGCACGTCTCCTCACCCCGCTCCGGCGCCGAAGACACGTCGCAACGCGTACCGCGCGGCGTGGTAACCGCCCATGCCGTGCACGCCGGGTCCGGGCGGAGTCGCCGAGGAGCACAGGTAGATCGCCGGATTCGGCGTGGCGTACGGAACGCGAGCGACCGTGGGGCGGAACAGCAGCCGCAGCCCGTCGCACGCGCCGCCGGCGATGTCGCCCCCGACGTTGTTGGCGTCGTGCTCGGCGATCCGCTCGGGACCGGCGGCGCCGCGGGCGAGGACGAGCTCGCCGAACCCCGGCGCGAACCGCTCGATCTGCCGCTCGATCGCCGCGGTCAGATCGCCCGTCCACCCGTTCGGCACGTGCCCGTACGCCCACAGTACGTGCCGGCCGTCCGGCGCGCGCGAGGGGTCGAACAGCGTCGGCTGGGAGGTGATGAGGAACGGCACGCGAGGGACGCCGCCGCCGTACGCCGACCGCAGCGCACCGCCGATCTCCTCCATCGACGGCCCGAGATGCACGGTGCCGGCCCTGCGACAGGCCTCGGACGTCCACGGCACCGGCCCGGACAGCGCGTAGTCGACCTTGAAGACGGCGGGCCCGTGCCGGTACCGCCGGAGCCGCTCGGCGTACCGGCGCGGCAGCCGGTCACCGGCGATCGCCGCGAGCTGCTCGGGCATGACGTCGAGCACGTACGTGCGGGCGGTGGGCAGCTCCTCCAGGCTCCGTACGCGCCGCCCCGTGACGATCCGCCCGCCGAGCGACTCCAGGTAGGCCACCAGCGCGTCGGACAGCGCCTGCGAACCACCTCGCGGGAACGGCCAGCCGACCTCGTGGGCGGCCAGCGCGAACAGCAGCGCGACACCGCCCGTCGCGGGGGTGCGCAGCGGCGCGATCGCGTGGGCGGCCAGCCCGGCGAACAGGCCGCGGGCGTGCCGGCCCCGGAACAGGCGGGCCAGCAGCGCTGCCGGCGCCCCGGCCCGTACGCCGAACCTCGCCAGCAGCAGAGGATGACCGGGCCAGGAGGCGAGCGGGGCCCGCAGCACGTCGCCGGCCAGTGCGTCCCACCGCCCCAGGAAGGGGGCGACGAGCCGCCGGTAGCGGGCCGCGTCCGGGCCGAGCGACGCGGCCGTCTCCTCGACCGAGCGCGCGAGTGTCGCGGCCGACCCGTCGGCGAACGGATGGGCGAGCGGAAGGGCCGGGTGCACCCAGCGGAGACCGTGCGCCTCCAGCGGCAGCGCGCTCAGCACCGGCGAACCGGCGCCGAGGGGATGCACCGCCGAGCACACGTCGTGCCGGAAGCCGGGCAGCGTCAGCTCCGCCGTCCGCGCACCGCCGCCCGCGGTCGCCTCCGCCTCGTAGACGTGGACGGCCAGCCCGGCCCGGGCGAGCGTCACCGCCGCGGTCAGCCCGTTCGGCCCGGCCCCGACCACCACCGCGTCGACATCGGCCATGGTCCGGGCCCTGCCCCGGCGACCCGGGATTACACCCGAGTCGTCCGGGTCACCCGGATCGCCCGGTCGATCACGCCGGCGGCCGCGGCCGGCCGGGCACGCCGAGGGCGAGCAGGGCGGTGTCGTCCCGCAGGCCGTCGCCGAAGTCGTTCAGCAGTCCGGTGAGGGCGGTGACCAGGGACTGCGCCTCCACCGGAGCGAGCCCGGCGGTGAAGTCGCGGAGGTTCTCCATGGCCCATCTCCGCATCCGGCCCGGACGGCGGCGGTTGTCGTGCGCCGCCGCCGTCCCGGTCGTCACCTCGTCATTCGCCGGGGTGGCCGAGCCGGAGGTCGGCCGTGGCGTGGTCCGTGCCGTCGATGGTCATCGTGGTCGTGGCGGGCCGGTACGCGCTGGCGGTGACGGTGTACCGCCCGTGGTCCAGGCCCGTGAAGGCGTACTCGCCTTCGGGGCCGGTCGTGGTGACGGCGACCGTGTCACCCGCGGCGTTGACCAGGGCGACCTGGGCGTCGCCTAGCGGCGTGTTCCCCGCCCCGGCGCGTACGGTGCCGCTGAGCCGGCCACCGGCCTGGAGCTCCACGTCGCACTGTGCGGTGCCCGGTCCGTTCACCTCGGCCCGCACCGCGCCCGGCCGGTGGCCGTCCGCGCTCGCGACCACGGTGACGGTGCCGGAGACCAGGTCCTGGACGGAGAACCTGCCGTTCTCGTCCGTCCGGGCGGAGCCGACGATCTCGCCCCGCACGTCGGTCACGACGACCGTCGCCGCCGCGATCGCGGCTCCGTTCGTGGCGCTGCGGACGACGCCGGCCAGTCCGGAGGTGCCGGACAGCGTGAGCTCGGAGAAGAGCGGTTCGCCGCCGACCGTGACCGTGGCCGCCTGCGGCTGGTGACCGTCGGCCGCCACGATGAGCACGTACGAGCCGGCGGCCGGGACGCCCAGGGCGTACGATCCGTCGTCTCCGGTCGTGGCCCGGCCGAGCTGGCGTCCGCCGGGCTCGACCAGGGTGATCGTGGCGCCGGGCAGCGGCACGCCCCCGGCTCCGCGAACCCGGCCGCCGACCGCGATGCCGTCGAGTACCCGCGGCGCGGGAATCTCCGCCGGCGCCTCCACTCGCGTCTCCAGCACGGCTTCCCGCCGGTCGGCCGATGACGCGGACCGCCGCCGGCCTCCGCCGTTGATCAGTACGGCCACGATGACGGCGGCCAGGAGGATGATGCCCGCCGCCCACCAGATGGCGACCGTGAAGCCGTGCACCTGGCCGACCGCCACGAGCAGGCCCGACGGCCGCCCGTGCGCGTGCGTGGCGATGTAGGTGGTCGTGGCGGTCGCGGCGATGGTGTTGAGCAGGGCGGTGCCGATCGAGCCGCCGACCTGCTGGGCGGTGTTGACCATCGCCGACGCGACACCCGCGTCCTCCGGGGCGACGCCGGTGGTCGCCAGGTTCATGGCCGGCATCATCGTCGAGCCCAGCCCCAGGCTGATGAGCAGTTCGGCGGGCAGGACCACGCCGACGTACGAGCTGTCCACCTTGAGCTGGGTGAGCAGGACCATGCCGACCGCGGCGACGAGCAGGCCGGGCACCATCAGGGCCCGCGCCGGGACCCGGTGCATCAGCCGCGCCGCGATCTGCGTCGAGCCGGTGATCATGCCGGCCGTGAACGGCAGGAAGGCCAGGCCGCTCCGGACCGGCGAGTAGCCCTTGACGATCTGCAGGTAGTACGTCAGGAAGAGGAAGAGCCCGAACATGGCGATCACGGCCAGGCCGACCGCGAGGTAGGCACCGCCGCGGTTCCGGTCCAGGACCACGCGCAGGGGCAGCAACGGCGCCCGCGTCAGTGCCTCGACGACGACGAACGCGACGAGCAGCAGGGCCGCGAGGACGAACAGGCCGATCACGCCACGCTCGCTCCACCCCTGCGACTCGGCACGCGTGAAGCCGTACACGAGCGACACGAGGCCGGCGGTCACCAGGATGACGCCGGGAATGTCCAGGCGGGCGCGGTTTCGGCGCCCCGTGGACACGGCGACGTGGACGAACGCCACGGCGCCGACGAACGCGACGGCCGCGATGGGCACGTTCACGTAGAGCGCCCAACGCCAGTTCACGTACTCGGTCAGCACGCCGCCGAGGATCAGGCCGACGGCGCTGCCACCGCCCGCGATCGCGCCGTAGATGCCGAACGCCTTGGCCCGCTCCCGCGGCTCGGTGAACATGAGGGCGAGCAGGGAGAGCGCCGACGGCGCGAGCAGGGCGCCGAACACGCCCTGGAGCGCGCGGGCGCCGAGCAGCATCTCGGTGTTGACCGCCGCGCCGCCGATGGCCGAGGCGCCGGCGAAGCCGATCAGGCCGATCAGGAACGTGCGCTTGCGGCCCACGAGGTCGGCGATCCGGCCGCCGAACAGGAGCAGCCCGCCGAAGACGAGGGTGTAGGCGGTGATCACCCACTGGCGGTCACCGTCGGAGATGTGCAGCGCCCGCTGTGCGGACGGCAGGGCGATGTTCACGATGGTCGCGTCGAGCACGACCATCAACTGGGCGAGGGCGATGAAGAGCAGGGCCGTCCATCGCCGGGGGACGGCCGACTGTGCGGCCGGCGGTGCGGCCGTGGTGCCGTCCCGCTGAGCGGTCGGTGCGGTTGTCGACATGACGAAAGGTGTCTCCAGCGTTCGGGCGAGATGTTCTGAGCGAGACGTGAGGTCCGCGGATGATCAGCCGCTTCGGTCAGCGGCGGGGGACGGGGTCGGTGGACGCGGGGGACGGGCCGGGGAGTTCGTTCGGCGCGGGCGCACGCAGACCGGCCAGGAGGAGTTCGATGTACCGGCCGACACGGGCGTCGAAGTCCGCCCGGTCACAACCCGGCATCGGCCGGGTGAGCTGGGCGAGCATGCCCCAGACATCGTCGAACGTCACGTCGGGGCGAAGCTGCCCGCTCTCCCGCGCCCGCCGCATGATCTCTTCGAACGCGGCCACGCCCCGGTCGCGTACCGCGAAGAACGCCTCGTCCTTGACGAACCGGCCGCGCACCACCTGCAGCACCGCGCCGACGCCGTGGGCGGCGGCGGCCTCGACGCAGCGGCGAAGCGCCTGGAACGGATCGTCCTCCTCGGCCAGCACGCTTTCGGCGTCATCCGCGACCTGCGCGATGACATGCGTGGCGACCTGACGGATGAGGTCTTCACGGTCGCCGAAATGGCGATAGAGAGTGGCGTTGCCGACGCCCGCGCGCCGGGCGACCTCGTCGAGCGACGCGTCCAATCCGTGCTCGACGAAGACGGCGCGAGCGGCGATCAGGATCCGCTCGTGGTTGCGGGACGCGTCCGCCCTCCGGCACGGAGCCAGGCACTCGCGAGCCGACTGCGGCCGCGCCACGTCCGTACTGCTCATGCCTGCCCCCCTTAAGCCCCGTCTCCCGGAACCGGGGAGCGTGTCCCCGTTTCTCCGGATACATCGCTCGAACAGCGAACGGCCCGGCATCAATCCCCAGAAGAATGTGATGCGCGTCTCAGTCGCGATGCGTCCGACCAGGTAGAACGGGATTCGGCCGGCCGCGATCTCGCCCGGACAGGAGAAGGCACACCAGTACGGCGCCGAGGGCCACCGACACGGCGCCGAGCAGCCGGGCCGCGCGGTAGCCGGCGCCGGCGTCGAGCATCGTCAGGTAGACGGCCACCGCGACTCCGCCGCCCACGTGGCTCATCGACTCGAACAGCGCCGAGACGGTGCCGCGATCCTCCTCCGCGGCGATGCCGATGGACTCACTGGTGAGGGCCACGTAGATCGGGCCGGACGCGATCCCCCACAGGACCAGCCAGGGCGCGAGGACGACGACGTCGGCGGTGCCCAGCAGCGTGACGACCGTCAGCGCCAGGGCGCACAGGAGGAAGGCCGGAGTCAGGACGGCGCGCGCGCCGAACCGGCGCAGCACCATCGAGGAGAGGCTCGAGCTCACGATCCCGCCGACGAGCACGGGGGAAAGGGTGAGGCCCGCCGCGGTGGCCGACAGCCCGTGCACGTCCTGGAGGTACAGGCTGCCGAGCACGATGACGGCCGAGTAGCCCGCGCAGTAGGCGCCGAAGGCCAGGAAGCTCCCGGTGATGCGGCGTGAGCGCAGCAGGCCGAGCTTCACCAGCGGGTGGGTGACGCGCCGCTCGACCACGACCAGGCCGCCGAGCAGCACCAGCCCCAGGCACGCTATGAGGACGGAGCGTACGGTGTGCCGGTCGTCGGTGAGCTGCTGCAGGCCGAGGATCAGGGCGACGAGTCCGCCGCTGGCGAGCAGTGCGCCGCCGACGTCGAGCCGCTCGCCCGCGCCGCGGCGCGGAGGGTCGGGGGGAAGCAGCGTCGCGGCCGCGGCGAAGGCCGCCGCCGCGACCGGGACGGTCAGGAGGAGCACCCAGCGCCAGCCGAGGTGTGCGGTGATCAGTCCGCCCAGCATGGCGCCGGCCAGGCCCGCCGACCACGCCGCGAAGGCGATGACCGAGAACACCCGGCTCTTCCAGGGCTCTTCGGGGAACACCGTGGCGGCGGTGGCCAGCGCCGCCGGAATCGCGAACGCGGCCGCGAGCCCCTGCAGGACTCTCCCGGCCAGCAGCAGCGGCAGGCCGGGGGCGAGCCCGGCCACGAGCCCGGCGGCGGTGCACAGCGCCAGGCTCGCGAGCAGGGTCCGGCGCCGGCCCCACAGGTCGCTGACGCGCCCGCCGAGGACGAGGAACGCCCCGATGCTCAGCGAGTAGAGACTGATCACCCATTGCAGGGAGCCCGGTCGGAGCCGGAAGTCGGCGCCGATGGACGGCAGGGCCGTGGCGAGCGCCAGGCTGTCGAACAGGACCAGGAAGGACGCGCTGGCCAGCAGCAGGGCCACCGGCCAGCGCGAGAGTCCGCCGTCGGCGGTCTCCTGGTGCGACGTCTCCGTGGCGCTCGTCACGCGACCTCCCGCAGGTCGTAGCCGTACCGCCGGGCCACTTCCCGCAGTTCGGCGCCGGCGAAGAAGTCCGCCAGCTCCGGCGTCATCCAGTCCTTCCACCCCTGGGTCTTACCCGCCCGCATCACCCTCGGCCGGGCGGCGCCGTCCGAGCCGGACGGGTCCATCCGGTCCTCGTGCTCGCGCATCTTCGCGAACGAGCTGGCGTCCACGGCGCGGGCGACCTCGTCCGGCGTGACCTTCACGCCGAGCCGGTCGAGCGCGCCGACGACCACCTCGGTGGGGCGGCGTTTCAGATCCTCGAACCTGAGCACGTCGACGTGACCGCACGTGCGGGCCCGCTCCGTCCACGCCTCGTAGAACGCGGGCCAGTCGTTCGCCGGGCTGTCACTGAAGTCTCCCCGGCCGTGCAGCCAGCCCTGGAAGGTGTCCGGTACCCGATCCCACTCCTCCTCCGCGAACCCCGCTCGCCACTGGTAGCTCGCGTAGATCGCGTCGCGCGGGTCGCGGACGAGGATCCACACTCCGCCGAACGCCGCGTCGCCGAAGACCACCGGAGGATGGTGCGTCTTCACGAAACGGGGCCAGGGCCGGATCGGGCGGCCGTCGTCCCGGCCCTCGTCCTTGTCGTGCTGTGAGGCGAGATGGCTCCGGTATCCCGTGTGCGCGTCCGCGGCCACGGCCCGGCCGTCCTCATGGAGAACCTCCGTGTACGCGTCGACGTAGTTGAGGCCCAGCTCGTACAGGATGTTACCGATGAGGGACTGTCCGGAACCGCCGTGACTCGCGACGACGATGTCGCCCTCGGTCAACCCGGCGGCGTTGCGCCGGTAGAGGTCGCTGACCCGGCCGAGGGCGAGACCGGGATCCGGAAGGGTTGTCATGGCGCTCTCCTTCGGGGCCGCTGACGATCGCTCAGGAACGTCCCTCGCGTACGGCGGCGATCCACCCGACCGTCACGTACGGGATCTCCAGCTCGTCGACGCCGAGCGCGAGCACGTGCCGGTCGATGTCGGCGAGGATGCTCTCGAACTGCGCCCCGGCCTGACGCTCCAGGATCCCGTGGGACCGCCAGGCGGCGAGCCAGTCCGAGACCGGCACCCGGTGCATGATGGGCTCGCGCAGCACGGTCGGCGTCTCGAACAGCCCGCTCTCCTCGATCACCGGCGCCTGGTCCTCGCGCCGGGTGCCGTACCCGTAGTCGGGAATCTTGGCCCGGATCAGGGCCTCGACCTCCGCCTGCAGGGGGTCCTGCAGGTCGCGGTGGTTCCAGATGCAGGTGAACCAGCCCGGCCGGCGCAGGATGCGGGCCGTCTCCCGCAGCGCCGCCGGGCGGTCGGTCGTGGCGAACGACGAGCCGAAGGTCACCAGGTCGTACGCCCCGGTCGCCAGCCCGGTGTCCTCCCCGATCCCGACGTGCCACGTCACCGTGCCGCCCGCCGTACGGTCCATGCCGATCTCGCGCATCGCCTCGTTCGGCTCGACGGCGTCGACCAGGCATCCGCGCGAGAGGAGGTCGACGGTGAGGTGAGCGTTGCCGGCGCCGATGTCGGCCACGCGCGGCGCCGTCTTCCCGCACGTCGCGACGATGCGGTCGATCGCCTTGGGCGCGTACGGCGGCCGTTGCGTGTACGTCGCCGCGAGCTTGGTGTAGTCCCACTTGACCCGGCTGTCCGTTGTCATTTCGTCAGACCCTTTCTGCGAGATGGTCGTGCCGCGGCGGGTAGGGGATGAACCCGCGCAGCACGTCGATGAACGCGTCGTACTCGTCGGCGTTCACGTTGTGGCCGCTGTTCTCGAACATGCGCAGCTCCGCGCCGGGGATGCGCTGCGCGATCTCGACGGAGAACTCCGGAGCGCAGATCCAGTCGTGGCGGGCGGCGATCACGAGCGTCGGCGCGGTGATCCGGTGCAGGTCACCGGTCACGTCCCAGTCACGGAGATAGCCGCGGTAGGCCGCGTTGATCGACTTGGGCGTGAAGATGAACCGCCGCGAGCGTTCCTCCTCCAGGTCGAAGGTCCGGGAGTACATCGGCCCCATGACCTCGAAGTAGTGCCGCATCTGGTCCGGGCTCTCGAACTCGCCCGCGAAGAGCCGTTCCGCCGTGCGCTGCTGCTCCGGCGTGCCGCGCTCGGCGAGCGTCTCCTGGGCACGCTTGAGGAAACGGTGGTCCGGCGCGGTGACGACCAGGAGCAGGTGGGAGAGGTTCTCGGGGTAGCGGGTCGCGTACGTCTGGGCGACCATCCCGCCGTACGAGATGCCCAGCAGCGCGATCTTCCCCAGCCCCAGATGCCGCCTCAGCGCCTCGACGTCATCGACGTGGTTCTCCATCGTGTACGTCTCCGCCGGGCCGGAGGCCGACCGGCCGCTTCCCCGGTGGTCCACCGAGACGATCTGCACCTGGTCGCTCAGCGGCGAGAGCATGGGCTTCAGACCGGCCTGGTCTCCGCCGGGTCCTCCGGGAAGCGCGAAGAGCACCGGCTTCTCGTGCGTCTCGCGGCCGTTCCGCGCGAGCCCCGAGCCTTCGACGTCGAAGTACAACTCGGTGTCACGAACCTTTGCGTACATGAATTACTCCTCCGCGTTCGACGGGCCGTCGCGTTCCCGCGACTCGTCGTTCGCCGGCGAACGTCACTGAATCCCGTGTCCGCGCCTTACGCGCTCAAACGGCGTCGCGTCGCAGCTAGCTGCCATCCATCCGCCGCGGCAGCTTCCTGACGCCCGCGGCGCTCAGAGCCAGCCTCGGTGCACGGCCTGCACCCCCGCCTGGAACCGGCTGGTCACGCCGAGACGGTCGAACAGCTGGGAGATGCGCCGGCGAACGGTACGGACCGACATGTCCATGTTGCGGGCGATGGCCTCGTCCTTGATGCCGAGGCTGAGCAGCCGCAGCAGCAGCCGGTCGTGCTCGCTGAGTCCTCCGCCCTCGCCGGTGTCGTCGCCGGGGCTCTCGGGGTGCCCGGACTGTGCGGTGCCCGCGGCGAGCGGCTGGGCCCAGGACCAGCAGCTCTCGAACAGGGCCGACAGAGCGTGCACGATGCCGGTGCCCGTGATGACGAGAAGACCCTGGTCGTCGTTACCGGCCGGGATCACGCCGATCGTCCGGTCGACGACGGTTCCCCAGAGCGCCGGACGCGTCGCGGTACGGACCTCTGCGCCCTTGTCGACGAGGTTCGCCATCCGGGCGAGCGCCGTCCGGTCGGCCAGGCGTCCGTGCTCGTAGATCGCGCGGATCGGCAGGCCGCGTTCGAGCGTGCGCCGGTTCAACGCGGAGAAGGCGGTGGCGATCTTCCAGCCCGGCGGGTCGCCGACGTGCAGGGCGAAGATCTCGTGCCGGGCGAGACGGACCAGCTCGCCGAGGCGCAGGCGGGCGGTCGGCATGTCCCGGATCCATTCGATCGCCTCCGGGGGTTCCTGGTGTTCCGTCAGGCGAGCGGTGACGAGCGCTGATAACTCGGCTCCCGCCCGGAGGGCGTCGGCTCGCCGGCGCGCGGCGTCCGCCTCGATGGTGGCGATGGTCCGCTCGACCACGGCGTCCGGTCCGGCGGGCAGCGCCCGGTCCGGGAGGGCGGGATCGGCGGCGAGCAGGCCCTTCGACAGCAGGACCTCGCGCGCCTTCGCGATCACCTCTGCCGGAAGGTCGAGCCGCTCGGCCATCGCCGCGGTGTTCCAGTCGGGATGGCGAAGCCAGAGCCCGTAGACGGCCCGGTCCACCTTGCGCAGACCGAGGGCATCGCGTTCGTCCGGTCTGCCCTCGTCCACGGTGCTCTGTCGGCGGGAGTGCTCTGCGTTCATGGCCATGTTTCCCCGTGTCATCAAGATGCCACCGCTTGAGAACGTCCAGCTGCTGTCAAGGAGAAAGTGATTTGCCGGGAATCGCGGGGTTAAACATGCATGACGTTCAGACGACGGAAAGGTGAACGTCCTACGTGCTGCGGGTGGCCGCGCCGCGGCGGCTCTTCGGCGCACGTACGGCCTTGGAATCCCCCGAGGAGGAAGCCTGATGGCAGCTTTCGGAACGAAGGCCGAAACCTTGGAACGCCTCTTTCCGGTGATCAAGGAAGCCGAAGTCCTGCCGCTGCACTATTTCCGCGTCGATTCCTGGCTGGAGCACGAAGAAGAGGTCCTGGACGCGATCCAGGACCGGCCGTGGGGCAGGGGGGCCCTGATCGTGCGCAGCAGCACCCTGATGGAGGACCACGCCGAGACCCTGATGCCCGGCAGGTACCTCTCGGTGCCGGACACCGTCGGACGCGAGGCCCTGCGGACCGCCATCAGGGCCGTCGTCGATTCGTACCGGGCCGACCTCACCGAGCTCACCGGCCTGGGCGACCAGCACGTCCTCGTCCAGCCCATGGTCGGCTCTCCCACCATGTCCGGAGTGGTCTTCACCTGCGACCCGGGTACCGGCGCGCCGTACGTGGTCGTCAACTACGACGAGGACGGCGACACCGAGGCGGTGACCGGCGGCAGGGCCTCCGGCCTGAAGACCTTCTACCTGTGGCGGCACGCCTCCGCGATGCCGGAGGACGCCCGGCTGCGCCGTGTCGTCGCGCTCGCCCGTGAGCTGGAGGGCGAGCTCGGAACGACGTGCCTGGACATCGAGTTCGCCTTCGACGCCGCCGACCGGCTGTTCCTGCTGCAGGTGCGCCCCCTGGTCGTCGACGCCCTTCCTGGCACCGCCGGACAGGAGACCGCACTCGCCGCGATCACCGCCAAGGTCGAGGCGGCCGGCCGGCCCCATCCGTACCTGCTCGGCGACCGGGCCCTCTTCGGCGTGATGCCGGACTGGAACCCGGCGGAGATCATCGGTACGAAGCCGCGCCCACTGGCCCTCTCGATCTACCGCCGGCTGATCACAGACGCGCAGTGGGCCGAGCAACGCGTGCGCTACGGCTACCGGGACGTGTGCGGATTCCCCCTGTTGCTCGACTTTTATGGACTGCCGTACGTCGACATACGGGCGAGTTGCAACTCGCTCATTCCCGCTGATCTGGACGAATCCCTGGCGGAACGTCTCGCCACTTATTATCTGGACCGCCTGGCCGAAAATCCGGAATTCCACGACAAGCTGGAATTCGACGTTGTCTTCTCCTCCTACTGCTTTGATCTTGAGGACCGGCTGAAGTGCCGGACCCATGGCCTTTTCGACGACGACGAACGCCGGCGGATCGCCGGCTCGCTGCGCGCGCTGACCAACCGGCTCATGCGCCCGGAGCATCCGGCGCGGATCGAGGACCAGGCGAACATCAGGTCCCTGCGCGGTCGCCTGGCGCGGATCCGCGACTCGGAGCTGGATCCGGCCGCGCGCGTCCACTGGCTCCTGGAGGACTGCCGCCGGTACGGCACGCTGGCGTTCGCCGGCTTCGCCCGGCTCGGTTTCATCGCCGTGGAGATGCTGCGGTCGCTCGTCACCCGTGAGGTCCTCGACGAGGACGGCGTCGCGCGCCTGATGGCGTCCCTCGACACGGTGACGAACCGCATGCTGCGCGACCGGACGGTGCTGGCGAAAGAGGAGTTCCTGGCCACGTACGGCTTCCTGCGCCCCGGAACGTACGACATCTGCTCACCGCGCTACGACGAGGCGCCGGACGACTACTTCGACTGGTCGGCCGCCCCGGGCCGTACCGCGGAGCCGGAGGAGTTCCGGCTGCCGCCCGGCGCGCTTCGCCGCGTCGACCGGCTGTCGCGGACGCACGGGCTCGAACCGGACGCCGAGAGCCTGTGGGCGTTCATCACCGGCAGCATCGTCCAGCGGGAGAACTCCAAGTTCGAGTTCACCCGTCACCTCAGCGAGGCGCTGTCGCTGATCAAGGAGTTCGGCGGCCGCCACGGGCTGGACGCCGACGACATGTCCTACGTCGACGTGTCCGTCATCGAGGCGCTGTACCGCGGCGCGGACGAGCCCGGGCGCGCGCTGCGCCGGGCGGTGGACGACGGCCGCGCCCGCCACGAGCTGACGCGGAGCATCGTCATGCCGCCGGTGATCAGCGAGCCGTCCGAGGTCACCGCGTTCCACCTGCCCCGCTACGAGCCGAACTACGTGACGCAGCGAAAGGTCACCGCGCCGGTCGAGGTGGCCGAGGCGGAGCCCGCGCACCTGACCGGGAAGATCCTCCTGCTGCCCAGCGGTGACCCGGGCTACGACTGGATCTTCTCCCAGGGGATCAGCGGCTTCGTCACGCGGTTCGGCGGCGCCAACTCCCACATGGCGATCCGTGCCCACCAGCTCGGCATCCCCGCGGTGATCGGTGCGGGCGAGACGCTGTACGGCCGTTGCGCGGCCGCGCGCGCTCTGACGATCGACTGCCTGAACCACCAGGTCAAGGTCCTGCCATGAGCGAACGAGGAGCCGTGAGCTATGTGGCGGTGAGTCAACGGGTGGTGGTCGACGCGCACGGGACCCGGAACGACGCTCTGGACCGGCGCTGGGCCGCCTTCCTCCTGCACTGCGGGCTCCTGCCCCTGCCGCTGCCCAATGACACGACGGCGGCGCTCGGGGTACTCCGGCGGTCTCCGGTGCGCGGCGTCCTCCTGACCGGCGGCAACGACCTGGCCGCCTACGGCGGTGACGCGCCCGAACGCGACGCCGCCGAACTCGCGCTCCTCGACGCGGCGGAGCGCCGCGGGCTCCCGCTCCTCGGCGTCTGCCGCGGCATGCAGATCCTCCAGCACCGCTTCGGCGTGCCCCTGACGCGAGTGCGGGGGCACGTCGCCGAACGCCAGATGCTCACGGTCGACGGCCGTGAACGCGTCGCGAACAGCTACCACACGTGGGCCGCCACGCGGACCCGTCCCCCACTCCAGGTCTGGGCCACCGGCCCGGGAAAGGTGATCAAAGCCGTGAGACACGAGAATGCCCCGCTCGCCGGGATCATGTGGCATCCCGAGCGGATGACGCCGTTCGCCGAAGACGACCGCGCGCTGTTCCACGACTGGTTCGGGGCGAGCGCATGAAGGGGATCATCCTGGCCGCCGGACGCGGCTCACGACTCGGCCCGCTCACCGACGACCGGCCCAAGTGCCTGGTCCCGCTCGCCGGCCGGACGCTCCTGGCCCGGCAGCGCTCCGCCCTCGCGGGCGCCGGCGTCGACGACTTCGCCCTCGTCGCCGGTTACCGCGCCGAGGTGCTGGCGGGAGACCACTGGCAGGTGTTCATCGCGCGGCGGTGGGCGCATACGAACATGGTTGCCTCGCTGCGGGCGGCGACGGCCTGGCTGCGCTCCGCCCCGTGCCTCGTGTCGTACGGGGACATCGTGTACTCCGCCGAGACGGCCGCACGCCTCGCGCACGCCCCCGGTGAGCTGGCCATCGCCTACGACCCGCACTGGCTCGAACTCTGGGCACGGCGGTTCGCCGAGCCGCTGGAGGACGCCGAGACGTTCCGGCGGACCGAGGACGGATCGCTGCGGGAGATCGGCGGGCGCGCCCGTACGGTCGCGGAGATCGAGGGGCAGTACATGGGGCTCCTGCGGTTCACCCCGGCCAGTTGGGGGGCGGTCGAGACCGTGCTCGGCACGCTCTCACCGGAGCAGCGGGACCGACTCGACATGACGGGTCTGCTGCAACTGCTGCTCGACGCCGGCCAGCGGATCGAGACGGTCCCGTGCGCCGGCGACTGGGCCGAGGTCGACCGCCGGGACGACCTCGAACTGTACGAGTCGCTCACCGCGACGGGACGGCTGGAACTCACCGACCAGGGGAGGCAGTGATGGTCATCTGGTTGATCGGCATGTCGGGGGCCGGCAAGACGACGGTGGGTACGCGGCTCGTCACCCGGCTCAAGGCCGAGTCGCCGAACGTCGTGTATCTCGACGGCGACCTGCTGCGCGACGTATGGGGAGAGTCGCTGGGGCACGACGTCCAGGGGCGGGAGGCCAACGCCGGCCGGGTCAGCCGGCTGTGCGCCATGCTGGACCGCCAGGGCATCAACGTCGTGGCCGCCGTCCTGTCCATCTTCCCGGAGTGGCAGGAGTGGAACCGCGAGACGTTCTCGGAGTACTTCGAGGTCTTCCTCGACGTTCCGATGAGCGTGCTGGAGGAGCGCGACACCAAGGGCCTGTACCAGGCGGCCCGGAACGGCCGGATGCGCGACGTCGTCGGCGTCGACATCCCGTTCCCGCGTCCGCCGAAGCCGGACCTCGTGCTGGAGAGCTGGGGACCCGACGGCACGCCGGACGCGCTCGTCGACCGCGTCCTCGCGGCGCTGCCCGCCGTACGGTCATGAGGGCGCCCACGGTCGTGGCGGCGGTGCTGTACGGCGTGCTGGAGGCGGCCGCGTTCGTACTGGTGCGACGCCTGAGATCGGGCTTCCCCTGGCTCATCGGCCCGCGCGACGAGACGCCGCACATCGCCGCCGACCTGGCGAAGCGACACGGCGAGAAGTCCTTCGACCCGGACCTGGGCTGGTGCCGGCGGCCCGGGGAGACGGGCACCGAGCGGACGACCTCCGGCGAGGTCTCCTTCGCCGTCGACGCCCGCGGGAGGCGGCGCGATCCGGGTTTCGCCGACCTGGACGCGCCGGCCGGCGTGGCGTGCTTCGGTGACTCCTTCACGTTCTGCCGCCTGGTGGGGGACGACGAGACCTGGCCGCACCACCTGTCCCGCCGGCTGGGCGTCAACGTGGCCAACTACGGCGTCGGCAACTACGGGCTGGACCAGGGCCTGCTACGGCTCGAACGCGAGCTGGACTCCTTGGAGGCCGACGTCGTGATCATGGGAGTCGTGCCGGAGACCATCGCCCGGATTCAGTCGTACTGGAAGCACTACTTCGAATACGGCAACACGCTGGCCTTCAAGCCACGCTTCACGCTGGGCCGCTCCGGTCTGGAACACCACCCGAGCGCGGTGCGGGACCCGTCCGAATACGCCGGTTACCAGGATCAGCTGGACCGTATCCGGCGGCTGGACGGGTTCTACCGGAGCAAGTTCCGCCGCGACATCCTGCGCTTCCCCTACCTGCCGCGGCTCGCGCGGCGCTGGCGGCGGCATCTCCCCCTACTCGCGCACCTGGCCGCCGGCCGGCTCACCCGCGACCGGGACGGGGCCTTCCAGCGGGCGTTCAACGTCGTTCTGCGCGACAACGCGCGATGGACCGCACGCCTCTACCGCGAGCCGGCGGCCGTGCGCCTGCTGACCGCGCTGGTCGAACGGTTCGCGGCGACGTGCCGGGACGCGGGCAAGCAGCCCCTCCTGCTCGTCATGCCGCAGGTGGTGGACCTGGAGCGCGCCGACCGGGGACGGGTCTACGGCGACGTCTTCGCCGGGATGCGCCGCCTGCTGCCGGTGGTCGACGTGACGTCGCGTTTCACCGAGGCGGCCGACCCGGAATCCCTGTTCTCGTACGGCAGGCTCGGCCCGCACCCGAGCGACCGGGGAAACGCCCTGATCGCCGACGCGCTGACGCCCGAGGTGGCGTCGATGCTGGCGCGTGTACGGGAGTCGGCCCGATGAGCGTCTCACCAGCGGCGCTCACCGCTCCCTCCACAGGGCCGCGGTGCGGCTGGTCGACCTGAGCGTGGCGGGCCCGGCCTCGGGCGCGGGCCACAAGGCCACGGGCGTCGCCGGGGGCATCGGGGCCCGCGCCCGGTTCGTCTGGGCGAAGTTCCCCAAGTTCGTACTCGGGTACATCGCGATCTCGGCGCCGGCCACCTGGGGCGCCCCGGGGTCGCGGGACAACGGCAGGCGCGCCGTGCGTTCGGATTCGCGCAGCTCACCAGGGGTAACACGCAGATCGTGACAGCATTCGCCGAGTACCAGGACGAGCTGTACGCCCGGGGGCTGACCGGGTGGCAGCCGCCGTACCCCATCAGGTTCGCGGAGCTGGAGGAGAAGGCGTCGGCCGCGATGCCGCCGAAGGTCTGGGAGTACGTGGCCGGTGGGGCCGGTGACGAGCACACCCAGCGGGCCAACTGCGAGGTGTTCAAGCGCTGGGGGCTGTATCCGCGGATGCTGGTCGCCCCGACCGACCGGGACATGTCGGTCGAGTTGTTCGGGGTGAGGTTGCCCTCGCCGGTGTTCATGGCGCCGATCGGGGTGATCGGGGTCTGCGCCCTGGACGGGCACGGCGACCTCGCCTGTGCGCTCGCCTCCGTTCGCACCGGTGTTCCGTTCTTCGTCGGAACGCTGTCGGCGGACCCGATGGAGGATGTGGCCGACGTGCTCGGCGATACGCCCGGCTTCTTCCAGCTCTACACACCGCCGGATCGGGACATGGCCGCGAGTCTGGTGCACCGCGCCGAGGCGGCGGGGTTCAAGGGCATCGCCGTCACCCTCGACACCTGGGTCACCGGCTGGCGGCCTCGCGACCTGCGCGGCTCGAACTACCCGCAGGTGCCCAGCGGCTGCCTGAGCAACTACACCAGCGACCCGGTCTTCCGAAAGAGACTGCGGCCCGGCGACGACCCCACCGAGGTCGCGGTGCGCACGTTGCCGATCTTCGGTGGGCCGTTCCGGTGGGACGACCTGGACTGGCTGCGGTCCCAGACCGAGTTGCCGTTGATGCTCAAGGGCATCTGCCACCCCGACGACGTCCGCCGCGCCAAGGACCACGGCGCGGACGCCATCTACTGTTCCAACCACGGCGGACGACAGGCCAACGGAGGACTGACCACCCTGGAGTGCCTGCCCGACGTGCTCGACGCCGCCGACGGGCTGCCGGTGCTGTTCGACTCGGGGATACGCAGTGGCGCCGACGTCATCAAGGCGCTGGCGTTGGGCG
Source organism: Actinoallomurus sp. CA-142502 (assembly GCF_050936355.1). Classification (NCBI taxonomy): domain Bacteria; kingdom Bacillati; phylum Actinomycetota; class Actinomycetes; order Streptosporangiales; family Thermomonosporaceae; genus Actinoallomurus; species Actinoallomurus sp. CA-142502. The sequence continues at coordinate 1,198,337 of NZ_JBNJMY010000001.1, read as the reverse complement.
CCACCGCGGTGGGGATCGGCCGCCCGTACGCCTACGGCCTGGCGCTCGGCGGCGTCCACGGCGTCGTCCACGTGCTGCGCTCGCTACTGGCCGAGGCCGACCTGATCATGGCGGTGGACGGCTACCCCTCCCTCAAGGACCTCACCCCCGAGGCACTCCGCCGGGTGGGATGACGGGTCCGCGGGTTCGCGGCCGCCCTTACGTCGGAGGTGTCCGGCCACAGAAAGAGCGACGGCGCGAGGAAGAACGTCGCCGTCATCGGACCTCCTGGCGAACTCCGAATCCATGGGAAACGGCCTCGCTGTCGGACCGCGCACCTCAAGGGACGCCGGCGCCCCGCGCGGCCCGACCGCGTAAGGCTAAACACCGGCCTTTCGCGGAAGTGCTCCGATGTTCGGCCGGTCGCTCAACAGGCGGGCGCGGGCGGCCGACCGCGCGGAACGGACGGACCGCTGGCCGGCAAAGTGTCCCTTCGGCCGCAAAGCGTGGGAATGACACTAATGGATGACGAACCGTAGCGTCGGAACTACGAAACGGCTAATATTTCGTTCCCGCGCGCGGCCCGGATCTCTGTCGGAACCGGGTGGACATCGCGGCTGAGGCGAGGGATCACGACAGACATGCGCGAGCATCCGGGGCGGCAAAAACGAATGGCGCTCGCTTTTTGTCTCCTTCGTCGCCTCCCCGCGCGAGGCACGTCCGAGCCGGCGGCCATCACCACTTCCCGCGCCGTACGGCAACAAAATGCCCGTTTAGCGGCAATTACCTGAGCCTGGGCGGTTTTCCCGACGTACGGTGCCCGGCTCACTCCGGACTGCTCCGATCCCGTACCGACCGCCGACGAGGACCTGATCGATGTCAGCACACGTTCCAAGCCGCCAACGGGCGGAGCGCCCGCCGATGGACCGGACCCTGCTCGTCCTGCTGGCCGCCGTGGTCGTGACCGGCGGCGCCTGCCTGCTGGCGACGGCTTCCGTACCGGCCGGCGATCGCGCACTCGTCGCGACGTACACCGGAGTGGCGGCGCTCGCCCTGTGCGCCACGCTCGCCTTCGCCGCCCATGGGTTCCAGACCGCGCGCCGCCTGCGCGGCCGCGTCGCCACGATGGAGGCCGAACTCCTGCGGCTGGCCGACGAGACGCTGCCCGGCGCGGTCAAGCGCCTGCGCGACGGCGCGTCCTCCGACACCGTCCTCGCCTCGGTCGTGCAGCCGACCGGCTCCGCCCACCGGCGCATCCTGCGGACCCTCGTCGACGAGGTCGGCCGGGGAGAGCGCATGCGCGCGGCCGCCATGTCCGCCTGCGCCAACGCGGCCGGCCGCGTCCAGGCGCTGGCCACCAGCATGCTCGCCGACCTGCGCGAGATGGAGAACCGCCACGACGAGGAGACCCTCGGCGACCTGCTCAAACTCGACCACGCCACCGCTCAGGCGGGACGCCTGGCGGACAGCATCGCCGTGCTCACCGGCGCCCGTTCCGGCCGGCGCTGGACCAAGCCGATCGTGATGGAGAGCATCCTCCGGGGCGCCGTCGGCCGGATCAGCGCGTACCAGCGGGTCCGCATCCACTCGACCAGCACGGCGGCGGTCGCCGGGTACGCCGCCGAGGGCGTCATGCACGCCCTGGCCGAGCTGATGGACAACGCGACCAGCTTCTCGCCTCCCTCCGAGGAGGTGCACGTGTACGTCGAGGAGATCCACACGGGCATCGTGGTGACCGTCGAGGACGGCGGTCTGGCGATGAGTTCCGCCGCGCTCGAGCGCGCGGAGCAGGCGGTGTCCGCGGAGGCGCTGGACCTGGCGACGCTCTCCGGCACACGCCTCGGGCTCGCGGTGGTGGGCTGCCTCGCCCGTAAGCACGGCCTGACCGTCTCCTTCCGCCCGTCCTCGCGTGGTGGCACCGGAGTCGTGGTCATGATCCCCCGGCAGCTCGTCACACAGCCGGCGCCCGAGGCCGCTCCGGCCGGATCTCGCGCCGCGGGCGCCCAGCGCCGTACCGAGACCGCCTCCGGACCGGGTGACGGCGCCCCGGCCGCCACGGCGACCCTCACCGCGCCGGCGAACGACGTCGCCGAGACCGTTGCCGCACCTGACGCCCCCACCGGTGCCGCGGCGCCGGCCGCCTCCGGTACGCCGCAGGCCGAGAGCGACACCACCGGCGAGAACATGATCGCCGGACTGCCGAAGCGCCGAAGGGGACAGACGCTCGCGGCGGCGTCGGCGCCCTCGGAGGCGTCGGCCGACGCGCCGAAGAAGAAGCCTGCCAAGCCCCTTGACCCCGGCGCCAAGTTCACCGCCTTCCGCGAGGCCGGTCGTCGCAAGCGGACAGGGAACGACGCGCATGCCTCCGAGCCAGACGACGCATGAACGCTCGGCTCGCCCGCCAGGCAGGAATGTAACGACGAGAGATTGGAGGCAGGGGGCACGCGTCGGGCGCGCAGACCCGGAGCACTTTCCCCGATGAACCGATGAAGACCACAGATCGCGACCTCGACTGGCTACTGGAAAACCTCCTGGAGAGAACGCCCGAGACCCGGCACGCCCTCGTGCTGTCGAAGGACGGACTCAAGCTCTGCCACACGTACGGGCTGAGCGTCGACCAGGCCGACCAGCTTGCCGCCATCGCCTCGGGCATCCAGAGCCTCGCCTACGGGGCGTCCGCGGAGTTCGGCGACGGCTCCGGCGGCCTCCGCCAGTCCATGACCGAGTTCCACGGTGGACTGCTGTTCATCGTGGAGGCCGGCGAGGGCGCCCACCTGGCCGTCGTGGCGACCGATGAGGCCGACGTCGGCCTGATCGGGCACAACATGCACGAGCTCGTCGAGCAGCTCGGCGAGTACCTGGTCGCCGCGCCCCGGCAGTCGCAGCAGGGCACCGGCGCACGATGACACGGTCCGTCGACAGAGAAGACCCGGACCGCCTGTACATCGTCACCGGCGGCCGCAGCCGGGTGGACGAGAGCTCCATCGACAGCGTCTCCCTGATCGTGAGCGAGTGCGATCCGACGCCGGGCATGCAGTCCGAGCACGTGAAGATCCTCCGCATGTGCACCGGCCCCAAGGCGGTCGTGGAGATCGCGGCCGAGCTCGGGCTGCCGGTCAGCGTCGTGAAGATCCTGTTGTGCGATCTGCTCGACACCGGCCGGATCACCGCACGCCACCCGTCGAGCGCCGCGGCCCCCACACCCGGCCCCGCCAAGACCAGACTCCCCGACCCGACCGTCCTTAAGCAGGTGCTCGTTGGACTTGAAAAGCTCTGACCAGGCCACCGGTGCCGCGCCGCTGCCGAGCACCGTCAGCAACGCGCTGAAGATCGTGATCGTCGGCGGCTTCGGCGTCGGCAAGACGACCATGGTCCGCTCGGTGAGCGAGATCCGGCCGCTGAGCACCGAAGAGATCATGACGCGGGCCGGTGTCGGGATCGACGACGCGGGCGAGGTACGGGGCAAGACCACGACCACCGTGGCGTTCGACTTCGGGCGGATCACCCTGAACGACGAGATGGTCCTGTACCTGTTCGGCGCCCCGGGGCAGCAGCGGTTCTGGTTCCTGTGGGACCGGCTGTTCTCCGGCACCCTCGGCGCGGTCGTCCTCGTGGACACCCGGCGCGTCCAGGACTCCTGGTACGCCATCGACCGCCTCGAGCACCACGGGATGCCGTTCATCGTGGCCCGCAACGACTTCGGCGGGCCGGAGCACCGGCCGGAGGACATCCGGGAGGCACTCGACCTGTCCGAGGACATCCCGCTGATCGACTGCGACGCCCGGGACCGCCAGTCGAGCAAGAAGGTACTGATCACTCTCGTGAACCACCTCTACTCCCTGTCCACCAGAGAACACGTCTGATGACCGAGCGAAGCGAGGGCATCGGAGGCACGGCCCTGTGGTCACCCTCCCCGACGGAGGAGGACTCATGACCGACGGGTCGGTCGACGGGGCGGTCCGCCTGTACGAACGCATCTACAGCGAGCACCCCGCCGCCCTCTACGCGGAGCTGAGGCGCGACCACGGGCCGATCGTGCCCGTCCTCCTGGAGAACGACGTCTTCGCGTGGCTGGTCATCGGCTACCGGGAGCTGCACCGGGTCCTGACCGACCCCCAGCTGTTCCCACGTGATTCCCGCGTCTGGAACAAGTGGGGAGAGATCCCGCCCGACTGGCCGCTGATGCCGTTCATCGCCTACCAGCCGTCGATGTTCTTCGGCGAGGGATCCGAGCACCAGAGCCGGTACGAAGCGGTCGAGCGGGCGTTCGCGAGCATCGACCCGTTCGAGTTGCAGCTCCGGTGTGAGCGGATCGCCGACACGTTGATCGACGACTTCGCGGGCCGCGGCGAGGCGGATCTGCTGGCCGACTACGCGTACTCGATGCCGGTGCTGGTCCTCGCCGAGATGCTGGGCGTCCCCGGCACGCGGCTCGAGTCCGTCGCCAGGGACCTGGTCGAGGCGCTGGACACCGGCGAAGGCGCGCTCGCGGCGCACGGCCGGGTGGTCGCCGCGATGCACGATCTCGTCTCGATGAAGCGCGAGAGTCCGGGCACCGACCTGGCCTCGCGCATCGTGACCACTCATCCCGGTACCGCCGAGGAGATCGCCCAGGACCTGCTCGTGGTGATGGTGACGGGACAGGAGCCGGTGGCGAACTGGATCGGCAACACACTGCGCCTGATGCTCACCGACGACCGGTTCTCCCTGACCTTGTCCGGCGGCCGCCGCAGCGTCGGCCAGGCGTTGAACGAGGTTCTCTGGGAGGACGGGCCGGTGCAGAACGACGTCGGCAGGTGGGCCGCGCGGGACACCGAACTCGCCGGTCGCCGGATCCGGGCCGGCGACATGTTGATCATCGGCATGGCCGGCGCGAACACCGATCCGCACGTACGGCCCGGCTCACCCACGGGGATCTCCGGGAACCAGGCCCACCTGGCCTTCGGGCACGGCAGCCACGGATGCCCGCAGTCCACACGGGAAGCCGCCGAGGTGATCGTCCGAACCGCCGTCGAGGTGCTGCTGGACCGGCTCCCGGACGTCCTCCTGTCCGTCCCCGCCGAAGACCTCGTCTGGCGGCCGTCCTTCCACGTCCGCGGGCTGACGGGGCTGCCGGCGCGGTTCTCCCCCGCGCTGGCCGTCGGCGGACGCTGACCGAAACTGATCGTGGAAAGAGATCATGACCGACCTTGAGCCGGCCCCCGACCACGCCGACACCGGGGCGATGGGCTGCCCGGTCCACACCGACGTGTTGCCGCTGTACGGACCGCGGTTCCTGCGCGATCCGGCGGAGCTGTACCGAGAGATGAGGCAGGAGCACGGGCCGGTCGTCCCGGTGGTGATCGAGGGCGACGTCCCGGCCTGGTTCGTGATCGGCTACCGGGAGCTCCACCATGTGCTGCGCAATCCGGACGTGTTCGCCCGCGACTGCCGCCGCTGGAACCAGTGGCCGAACATCCCGCCCGACTGGCCCCTGATGCCGTTCGTCGGCTACCAGCCCTCCACGCTGTTCGCCGAGGGGGACGAGCACCGCCGCCGGGCGGGCGCTATCAGCGACGGCCTGTTCGGCGTCGATCAGTTCGACCTCCGGATGCAGTGCGAGAGGATCGCGGACGACCTGATCGACAATTTCGTCGAGGCGGGTGAGGTCGACCTGATGGCCGAGTTCGCGCAGCCGCTGCCGCTGCTGGCCGTCGCCAAGATCTTCGGCCTGCCCGAGGCCGAGACGCCCGGCCTGCTGCGGGACATGATGACCACGGTCAACGGCGACGAAGGCGCGCTCGAGGCGTATCAGGGCATCGACGCGACGATGCGGCGGCTGGTGGCGCACAAGGCTGAGCAGCCGGGGTCGGACTTCACCACGCGCATGCTGAACGATCCGGCCGGCCTGACCGAAGAGGAACTCATCGCCGACCTGGTCCTGGTGATCACCGCCGCCCAGCAGCCGATGGCGTACTGGATCGGCAACACCATCCGGCTGATGCTGACCGACGACCGGTTCTCGGTGAACCTCGCGGGCGGGCGCCGCAGCGTCGGCCAGGCGCTCAACGAGGTGCTGTGGGAGGACACCCCCACGCAGAACTACCTGGGGCGCTGGGCCTCCCGGGCCATCCAGCTCGGCGGGCAGCAGATCAAGGCCGGCGACCTGCTCGTCCTGGGCCTCGCGGCGGCCAACAGCGACCCGCAGGTACGGCCCGACCCGGAGTCGGTCACCGCCGGGAACCACGCCATGCTGTCGTTCAGCCACGGCGAACACCGGTGCCCGTATCCGGCGCCGGAGCTCGCCGAGGTCATCTGCCGGGCCGCCGTCGAGGTGCTCCTCGACCGGCTCCCGGACGTGCTGCTGGCGGTGAGCCCCGAGGAGCTGGAGTGGTCGCCGTCCGTGTGGATGCGCGGCCTGGTCTCCCTGCCGGTGACGTTCACCCCGTCGTACGTGGCCGGAGGCGCCGGCTGAGCATCCCGTCCCCGGAGAAATGTCGGCCCGTCTCACTAGTCTCGCCACCCTGAGTAGTCACCCGACCACCAGGGGGAGTCATGACGGGTCACGACCCCACGATCGAGCGACGTCAGGCCAGGCGGGAGGCATCGCGCCGGCGGCGCGACCTGGAGCGTGAGGCGGCGGCGCGGGCCCGGGTGCGCCTCGCGGCGCGGACGACGCCGCCGGAGCGAGTGGTCCTCCACCTGGGCCCCACCAACTCCGGCAAGACCCACGACGCGATCGAGTTCCTCGTCGCCCAGGCCGTGCGGGGGCGGTCGGGCACGTATGCCGCTCCCCTGCGGATGCTCGCCCGTGAGGTCTACGAGAGGCTGCGCGCCCGCCTTCCGCACGAGCGCGTCGGCCTGGTCACCGGCGAGGAGCGGATCAACCCGCGGGCCGATGTCGTGTCCTGTACCGCCGAGTCCGCCCCCACCGGCGGCGACGTGCTCGTGCTCGATGAGGCGCACTGGCTCGCCGACCCCGATCGAGGCCATGCCTGGACCCGGCTGCTGCTGTCCGGGTCCCACCGTCACATCCATGTCGCGGCCGCCCCCGAGGCCGGCGCCGTGCTGCGCACCGCCCTCGCCCAGGCGGGCCACCTCGAGATCGCGCGGCACTCGCGGCAGGCCGAGCTCACCCACGCACCCCCGATGAGCCCCGGCACGGTTCCGGCCGGCTCGGCCGTGCTCGCGTTCAGCCGCAGGGCGGTGCTGGCCCTGCACCGCGAGCTGATCGATCACGGCCGCCGCGCCACCGTACTGTACGGCGCCATGCCGCCTGGGGCGCGCCGGGAGCAGATCCAGCGATTGGTCGCCGGCGAGGTCGAAGTGATCGTCACGACCGACGTCATCGGGCACGGGATCAATCTGCCGCTGCGCGCGGTGGCCTTCGCCGAGACCGGCAAGTTCGACGGCACGAAACGGCGCCCGCTGCGGTTGTGGGAAGCCGCCCAGATGGCGGGGCGCGCCGGCCGGCGGGGCCTCGCCGACGCCGAGGGCCGGGTCGCGGTGTACGCCGGCGGCATCCCCGGGTTCGCGCCGGACGCCGGGCTCGTACGCGCCGCCGTCGCCGTGGCGAACGGCGCGCCCTCCGACCTGTCCATCGACCGGGCGCACCTGCGCCCGGACTGGTGCGAGCTCGGCGACCCCGCTCCGGCCGAGATCCCGCACGCCCTGACCGGCTGGCGGAAGGCCGCCCGCCATGCGGTCGGCGCACGGCCCTGGTTGCGTCCCGCCCCGATCGATCCTCTGCTCTCGATGTGGCAGGCGGCCCGCGCCGCGGTCCGCGCCCGCGCGACGGTGGACGCCTCGTGGCCCGGCGACGGGGCGACGGTGTGGCGGCTCATGACGTTACCCGTGGACGCGGGCGGCGCCTTCCCCGCGATCGCCTCCGCGGTGCTGACGGACGGCTCCCTGCGGGGGATGCTTCGTCCCGAGTCCGCGGTCGCCCGGATGAGCCTCGACGAGGCGGAGCGCCACGCCGCGATGATGCGCGACCTGGGTGCGGCCGGCCGCTCGTTCGGCGTCGTCGGCGGCGTGCACCCCGAAGAAGCCTCGGCCGGAGAGGAGGCGGCGTCCCGCCGCGTCGTCGAGCTGGTCGCCCGGCGCAGGCCCCTCACCGACGCGTCGCTGTGCGCGTCCTGCGGCCGTCCCTGCGCCCCGTGGTTCCAGCGCTGCGACGACTGCCATCGAGCCGCACTCGACTGGTACGACGACGGACCACCGGCGTGGTGACGGCCGCCACAAGCCGCGCGCCGCTCGCTATGCACCGGACGGTGCTCCTGGCTGCCGGGGGGCCGCGGGTGAGATCCGGACACAGCACTCGCCGGGGGTGGGGGCCGGGACCGCCCGCAGGCCGGTGGCCCCGACGCCGTCGAGATAGCCGGTCAGGAAGGCGTGGTTCATGGCGCACACGAGGTCGGGCGCCTTCGCGGTGAGCGGTTGGAAGGGGCAGTTGCGCAGCCGGAGGCGGGTCGTGGTCTCGCGGAGCGGCTCGAAGCCGTGCCGCTCGAGCATGCGTTCGCAGAACGTCAGGCCCCGCTCCGCCCCCAACCGTCCTGGACGGGTCGCCTGCCGCTCCGCCTCGCCCAGGTCGCGGCCGCGTACCCCGGCCACCCGCACCGCGGCCTGCCGGGCGTCCTCGGCCCTGCCCTCCGTCAGGACGGCCTCCATGAGCAGGTCGGCGAGGAACTCATGGCGACGATCGGGAATGGAGAACTGGACCGCGACGCCGGAGGGCTCGTACAGCTTGGGCCGGCGGCCGACCCGACGCAGGCCGTCCGTGTGCTCGTAGTGGGCGCGCAGCAGGCCGGCCTCGACCAGCTTGTCCAGGTGGAACGCGGCCAGTTTCCGGGAGACCCCGACGCCGGCGGCCGCCTCGTCACGAGTCACGGGCCGGCCCGCGCGGCGTACGACGGCGTACATCCGTCGCCGGGTCTCCTCGCTCAGCACGCTGACGGACTCGAGGGCGCCGAGCGGGCCGCCACGCAGTTCCTGCACGCGCTCGGCATCCGCACCGACTCCGAGAGCCTGCGGCGTACGCCCGCGCGGATGGCCCGGGCGTACGCCGAACTGTTCAGTCCTCGTCCGTTCGACCTGACGACCTTCCCCAACGACGAGGGGTACGACGAGCTCGTGCTGGCCCGCGCCATCCCGCTGCGCTCGGTCTGCGAACACCACCTGCTGCCGTTCGTCGGCACGGCGCACGTCGGCTACCTGCCCGGCCGGCGCATCCTGGGTTGTCGAAGCCGGCCCGCGTCGTCGAGCACTTCGCCTGCCGGCTCCAGGTGCAGGAGCGCCTGACCAAGCAGGTGGCGGACTGGCTCCAGGAGCATCTGGAGCCCCAGGGCGTGGGCGTGGTGATCGAGGCCGAGCACACCTGCATGACCCTGAGGGGCGTGCAGGCCACCGGCTCCACCACTCTGACCTCCACACTGCTCGGCGCGCTGCGCACCGACGCCCGCTCCGCGGCGAGTTCCTCGCCCTGACCGGGCTGTCCGGCTGACGCTCCGGCGGCCCCGGCTCCGGCTCAGTTGAGGCGGGCGGCGACGGAGCAGCGACGGCTGCCGTGGCAGGTGCGCAGACCGTGGAGGGTCCGTTGCAGCTGCGCGAGCCGGGCCGGGGGCAGGGTCGCCACCGTGTTGTCGAGCTCGTACGGATCGGTGCGCAGGTCGTAGTACTCCCGCTCGCCGTCCTTGTACTCGACGTAGAGCGCGTCCAGTGTCCGGATCGCGGTGTACGAGGGCGGGTTCCCGCTGGCGGGCCCGGGCCGGTCGGGATCGTCCTTGGACAGGCTGGGCCCGTGGTGCTCGACGAGGACCGCGCCGGGCGCGCCGGCGTCGCGTTCGCCACGGAGGAGCGGGACCAGGCTTCTGCCGTCCACCGACGCCGGGACGGGCGTCCCGGTGAGGTCCTCGAAGGTCGGAGCCAGGTCGGTGTTCTCGGCCAGCGTGGCGTCGGTGCTGCCCGCCCGTACGCCGGGACCCACGACGACGAGCGGCACCCGGATGTCGGTGTCGAAGGCGGTGGTCTTGCCGGGCATGAGCCGGTGTTCGCCCATGTGGTAGCCGTTGTCGGAGCTGAACACGAAGTAGGTGTTCTGGGACAGGCCACGCGCCCGGAGGGTGGCACGGAGCCGGCCGACCATCCGGTCGACCGCCTGCACCGACTGCACCCGCCGGACGTACTGGGCGTCGATCGAGGTGAGCTGGCCGTGCTTCAGCTTGCGGTAGCTGCGCAGCCACCGCGGCTTGTCGGCGACGTCGCCCTCGTTGAACGCCGGCCCGCGGGGGGCGCGCGCGTCCAGGAACTTGTGGGCGTCACGTGGCGCCGGAGTCGCCGGCAGGTGCGGCGCGAAGGAGGCGATCTCCAGCAGGAACGGCGAGCGGTCCGCCGCCGACCGGTCGATGAACGCGGTCCCCTTCGCGGACAGCACGTCGGTGAGGTAGTCGGCGGGCGCGGTGCCGCCCGTGCTCAGCGTGCCGTTCTCGTTGAGGATGTAGTGGAAGCCGCCGTAGCCGCCGGTGCCCACGCCGTCCCACTGGCTCCACCCGGGCGGCACGTAGGCGGTCCTGTCGTAGCCGTTGAGGTACTTGCCCATCATCGCGGTGCGGTAGCCCTTCGCCCCGAGCGCGATCGCGAAGGTCTGGCGGTCCTTGCCTGTCTTGGTGAACTTGTCGAAGCCGCCGTTCGGCCCGCTGTTCGTGTAGACGCCGGTGTCGTGCGGGAACTGCCCGGTGAAGATGGAGGAACGGGACGGGCAGCAGAAGGAGTCGGTGACGAAGTAGTTGGTGAAGGAGCGGCCCTCCCGCTGGAGCCGCTGCACGTTCGGCATGTACCGGAGCAGGTCCGTGGACAGGTCGTCGGTGAGCACGAAGACGATGTTCGGCCGCTCTGCCAGGGCGGGCGTCCGGCTCCCGGCACCACCCTTCCGGGCCTGGAGGGGATGAGCGGCACACCCCATCAGCGCCAGAAGCAGACAGATCACGATCGTTGGGACCACAGGCCGGAAGCGGAGCACGAGCGGCCAGCCAAGCGCATCCGCCCGCCCCGCGACACCCCAACCGCCGCCGTGCGGCCATTGTTCATCCCCGCGCCGATTCACGTTTCCGTCCCGGCCCCGAAAACCGACCGGCACGCGGTGCGAGCGGCCCGCTTCACCAGTCGTCGCCGGTCTCCCTCTGAGGGGTGGTCCACTCGTCGAGAGTACGGAGGAGACGCGGGCCGAAGGCGAGAAGAGTCAGCAGCACGTTGGAGATGAGGAGTGCGAGCACCGCGTAGCGGAGCCGGTCGGCCCGCTCGAGGCGGCAGACATCGGCGAGGGGAACGCCCGCGCTGTCGCTCGAACAGCCGTGCGGTGGAATCACCAAGAGGTATCCGACCCACAGCCAGCAGCCGACCATGAGGATGCCGAGAATGACGGCGGGAGTGTTGATGGTGCGTTGCGGTCGCGACATCGGCGAGGCTTCCCGGGACTCGACTATGGACTCGTATGTGCGGCACTGACGTGCCTACCGGCTGAGAGGCGTCTTGTCGACAGCCGCCCGGCGTCGCCTGCACGGCGGCTGTCGGCCGCCGGGTAGATGACGGAGCGCGAATGTCGGCGGTGGCCGCTAGGTTCCGGTGCCATGGTCGAGACGGTGGGCGTTCCGGTCGAGTGGCGTGAGTGCATCCATCCGCGGCGTGGCGGTGTCGCCGGGCCGGCGGTCGTTCTGGACGAGGACGCCGCTCGGCGGGCGCGCGAGTGGGAGCGGGCGGCACGCCCGATCGTCGACGAGATGCTGGAGCACGAGGACACCGACCCCGAGCTCGGCGAGGCCGTCCGGGCCTGGCTGGACGGCGAGCCGGACCCGGTCGGCGCGGCCGCCGTCGCCGCGGTGGCGGTCAAGTATCTGCAGGGTGTCGAGGGTGCGGCCTTCCTGGACGCCTGGGTGCTGGACCACGGGCTCGCCTTCGCCGCCTGTGCGGTCACCGAGGCGTCCTCCATCGCGCTCGGTCCGGCGCCGCGACGGGTGGCGCCGGGTCCCGGCGGCGTCATCCGGATCGCCGCCTACGCCGGTCCGGGGCCCAAAGGGTGGCGCGGCGAGATCCGGCGCATGAACTCCTACGACCACGTCCGCGTGGACCAGTGGATCGCCGCGGACACGGTGGCCAAACGGCTCCGCGCGCTCCTGGCGGCGGCTCCCGAGGGCGACTACCGCGACGCCGTCACACGGCTGTCGGCCCGTCGTGGTGACGCGTTGAGGCGCTGCACGGTCTCCTACCTCATCCCCACCGAGACGGCCTGGATGGACGAGTCTTTGGACGACCCCTCCGGTGCGCGGGTCCTCGACCACGAACACGTGGTCTGCTCCCTGTCCACCGCCGCGCACGTCGGCCGGATCGGCTGGATACCGCCGACTCCCGCCATACTCGGGACGCTGCTCGACGGGCTGGGCGCGGACGCTCTCCCCCTGCTCGAAAGGGCGCTCAGGTACCCCTACACCAACGCCGACGAGACGCGCCCGGTCGTACGCAGGGCCCTCCTGGAGGTCGCCGACGAACGGCTTTTCCCCATCCTGCTCGACGACATGGGCGAGAAGGGCGGGCCCGCCGCCTTGCAGGAGGCGGCCGAGCGCCACCCGCTGATCGCGCTCCGGGCGCTGGCGCCGCCGGCCGACAACGGCACGACGCGGGGGCTTCGAGCGGCCGGGCTGCTGCGGAGCCTGCTGTACGCCCGGCCCGAGCTCGCCGAGGCGCTGCCGTCCGGGGCCGTCGAGGCGTTTCTGCCGCGACCGGCCGTCCCTGACTGTGACGACCTGCCCGAGGCCCTCGCGGGCCGGCCGGCCCGCAGCGCGAAGGTGGACTGGGCCGACCCGGCGCTGCTTCCGCGGATCCTCACGCGCGACGGCGACCGGGCCCTGCCCGCGAACGCGACCAGGTGCCTGCTGCACCTGCTCGCCAAGAAGGCGCCCGAGGTCGCGGCGGTTCGCGACTTCTGCGACCGGCACTCGCTGGCCGAGTTCTCCTGGGCCCTGTTCCAGCGCTGGTACTCCCTCGGCGCGCCCACCCGGCACAACTGGGCGCTGGCGCAGCTCGGCCTGATCGGCGACGACACGACGGTGCGGCGGCTCAGCCCGCTGGTCAAACACTGGCCGGGCGAGGGCAGCGCCGGCCGGGCCATCGCCGCGCTGGACGTCCTCGCCACGATCGGCTCCGACGTCGCCCTCACCCACCTGTTCGAGCTGACCCGCCGGGGCAAGTACAAGGGGCTCAAGGCCAGAGCGGTGCAGAAGATCGACGAGATCGCGGCCGCCCGCGGCATCACGCCGGAGGACCTGGCCGACCGCGCCGTGCCGGACTTCGGCCTGGACGCCCAGGGCACCCTCGTCCTCGACTACGGCCCGCGCCGCTTCACCGTGACCTTCGACCAGCAGCTCTCACCGCTGGTCGTCGAGCCGAACGGCAAGGTGCGCAAGAGCGCACCCAAGCCCGGCCCCAAGGACGATCCGGCCCTGGCACCGGCCGCGCACGCCCTGTTCACCGGCCTGAAGAAGGACCTGCGGACCATCGCCGAACAGGAGATCAAGCGCTTCGAGCTGGCCATGATCAAACGGCGGAGCTGGACGCCGGACGACTTCCACGCCCTGTTCGTCACTCACCCGCTGCTGGGGCACATCGTCCGCCGGCTGGTGTGGATCACCGACGGCGGCGTCTCCTTCCGCGTCGCCGAGGACCACTCCTACGCCGACGTCGACGACGACCTGTTCACCCCGGCGCCGGACGCCCGCGTCGGCATCGCCCACCCGATCCTGCTGGACGACGCCCTCGGCGCCTGGACGGAGCTGTTCGCCGACTACGAGATCTCGCAGCCGTTCGAGCAGCTCGGGCGCCCCGTCCACCGGCTCACGGACGACGAGCGCGCCGCGCACCGGCTCGCCCGGGTGGAGGGGCTCGTCCTCTCCTACGGCAAGGCCAGGGGCCATTCGCAGGGGCGCTGGGAGTCCGTGGACGCCGACGGCGATTTCACAGGCGGGTGGCTCGCCCGGCGCGACCCCGCCGGCCTGTACGTCGTGGCGGGCCTGAGTCCCGGCCTCCACCACTACATGTACGGCGAAGGCGAGGACCAGGAGATCAGCACACTGTGGGCGGGTCCGGCCCCCGCCTACTCGCCGAAGGACTCGGTGCCGCTCGGCGAGGTCGATCCGGTCACGATGAGCGAGGCCGTCCACGACCTCGTCCGCAGCGCCCACTGAGCGGTCCGCGCCTCAGGGAGCGCGGACCGCCGGTTCGCTACCGGGTGGTGCACACCCAGCTGATCCAGTGGCCGCCGCCCGCGTTGGAGATGGCGTCCCGCTCGGCCGCGGCCTTCGTGGAGCCACGGCCGCCCCAGTACCGGTTGGTGTGGGGGTTGAACGCGACGGCGCCACAGGAGTTGACGAAGGTCACCAGGACCTTGCAGCCGGAGCGGGGGCACTCGTTCAACGCCCGCTTCGAGGCGGCGCTCGAGCTGCTGTAGTCCCAGGACTTGCCGACGCTGCCGTCGCTCGCCACGGCGATGGCGCCCCAGTGCTGCGCCGGCGGCGAGTACGTGTCCGGGGGCGAGTAGGTGTCCGGCGGAGAGTACGTGTCGGGCGGAGAGTACGGCGTCGAGCTGGGGAACGGCGGCGGGGTGAAGGTGGGCGGCGTCGGAATGTCCAGCGTCGGCGCGGAGGCCGCCCGCTTGCCTCCCGAGGCACCGATGTCGAAGCCCCACCACAGGATGGCGCCGCCGCCGAACAGCACCACCACGGCCGCGATGATGATGATCACCGCAGCGTTGTTGTTGTTCGGCCGCTGCGGTCCGGGCGGTCCCGGCGGCCCCCATCCCGGCGGGCCGGGCGGCATCGGTGGTCCCGGCGGCCCGGGCGGCGGCGGAGGCCCGTACGCGGGCGGCGGGCCGCCGTACGGCGGCTGCGGGGGTTGCACGGTGACCCACTCCCCAGATGTGTCAATGTCCGGAAGATCGTAGCGTTTGCCTCATCACTGCGAAGCAGAACTAGGACGCCATTTCCGGCAGATCGGTTCCGATCTCCTGGCGTCCGAGAACTTCATGAGTGGAATCGGACCGGGGACGCCGGCGGAGCGCGTCGCGTAGCCGCCGCCGTGCCGGGTCGCGGTGGCCGGTGGAATCGCGGCTAGGGGGCGGTGACGTCGCTGTTCGCGGTGGTGAGGGGGAACTCCGCGCGTAGGTCGGTGCCCGCACCGCGGGGGCTGTCCAGGCAGATTCGGCCGCCCAGGGCCTCCACGCGGTCCTTCAGGCCGACCAGGCCGGTGCCGCGGGCGAAGTCGGCGCCGCCGACGCCGTCGTCGCGGACCGCGACGCGAAGGACGGCGTCCTGGGTGTCGGCCGAGACGGTGACCGTGATGACGGAGGCGCGGGCGTACTTGGCGGCGTTGGTCAGCGCCTCGGCGACCAGGTAGTACACGCTGACGTCGACGTGCTCGGGCAGCCGTCCCTCCATCCGTACGTCGAGTTCGACCGGGATCGGCGAGCGGCGGGCGAGTGCGCGCAGCGCCGCGCCGAGGTCGCCCTTGGTCAAGATGGCGGGGTGGATGCCGCGTGAGATCTCGCGCAGCTGGTCCAGCGCGTCGGCCGCCTCGTCGGCGAGGTCGTCGAGCTCGGCGACGAACTCGCTGAGTTCCGGCGGTGCCGCCGCCTGCGCGGCCCGCATCCGCAGCGCCAGGGAGACCAGCCGCTGCTGGGCGCCGTCGTGCAGGTCCCGCTCGATCCGGCGGCGTGCCTGGTCGGCGGCGGCGACGATCCGCAGACGCGAGCTGGTGAGCTCGTTGCGGCTCGCGGCGTTGGCGATGGCGGTCGCGACGAGTTCGGTGAAGTCGGCCAGCCGTTGCTCGGTGTCCTGGGGCAGCGCCTCGCGACGGGACCCGACGCCTATCGCGCCCCAGATCCGGCCCTCCACCACGATCGGGCCGGCGACCGCGTGCCGGGGTCCCTCGGGGGCGACCACGCCCGACCACACCAGGTCGTCCAGGTCGTGCCGGGCGGCGCGGCCCGTCGCCTGGACCAAGGCCATGGCCGAGCGGGGGTCGAGTTTTCCGCGCGTACCCGACTGAGAGTGCCAGAACCCGTGCCCGCCCATCACCGTCGCCTCCGCGTCCGGCTCGAACCGTACGATCGCCGTGTGGTCGGCGCCGGTGAGTACGGCGATCTCCTCGGCGACGGCGGTGAACATCGACTCCGGCGCCACCCCGCGGGCGACCAGCGTCGCCACCCGCCGCAGGGCCGCCTGTTCGTCGGCGATCCGGCGGAACTCCGCGTACAGCTGGACGTTGTCGAGGGAGACCGCGAGCTGACCGGCGATGAGTTTGACGGCGTCGAGCCGTTCGATGGTGAAGGCGCTGCGGATGAGGCGGTTCTCCAGCATCAGCACCGCGTGCAGCGTGCCGCGGCTGACGATGGGCACGGCGAGCAGCGAGCAGAAGGCCACGTCGGAGAAATATGGGTCGCCGGTGAAACGGTCGTCGCGGGTGGCGTCGTCCACGATCAGAGGCTCACCCGTACGCCGGGCGTAGCGCAGCACGGACATCGGAACCGCCCGT
Source organism: Actinoallomurus sp. CA-142502 (assembly GCF_050936355.1). NCBI lineage: Bacteria > Bacillati > Actinomycetota > Actinomycetes > Streptosporangiales > Thermomonosporaceae > Actinoallomurus > Actinoallomurus sp. CA-142502. The sequence continues at coordinate 1,181,804 of NZ_JBNJMY010000001.1, read as the reverse complement.
TCGTTGCCCTTCGCACTGATGAGGGCCGTGCCACCACTGCCGGGAACCGGCAGGAGCCAATCCTGCCGCTCCTCACTCCACAACGGCAGGTGCACGGCGGTGGCACCGGTCATCGCACTGAGCACCCGGACCACGCGGCCGTGCAGCCGTTCGACGCTGGTCTCCGAACTCAGCGCCTGCGACGTGGACAGGACGCCGAGCAGGTCGACGGTTCCGGCCGTGACGGTGGCCCGCTCACGGTGAGAAGCGCCGGGCGGCCCGGCGGTCGCCTCAGGTTGTGACCGCAGACGCGGGTACGCCCAGTCGAGCTGTGCGGCCTTCGCGGTCGCCCCCCAGGCGAGGTACTGCCGGCGCGCTTCGGCGAGGATCTCGTAACCGGCGTGTTCGACGCCGTGGGCGACGCAGAAACGGCCGGTGCGCTCGGTGATCAAGGCCTGGTGCCATGGACGCTGACGCTGGGCGACCTCGCGCCGGGCGGCGTCGAAGCCGATGGCCGCGACCTGGAAGTCGCCGACCGCCCAGGCCCGCTCGGCCTCGACCAGCTGCAGCAGATGCAGGAAATTCTCCGGTGCGTCCGCGGCACGGGCGGCCAGCCACCGCGTCACCTCATCCAGTTCGGCCAGCAGGGCGTCGCGCTCGCCGCCGTGGCTGTCATGGACCTGGCCGGCAAGGGCCAGCCCGCGCAGCACACGGGCCACGGCGGTCGAGTAGAGGCCCGGGGACGTCGGCAACAGCGACCTCGCCGCCGCGGTGTGCCGTGCCAGGCCGGCCGAGTCGCTGAAGATGGCGGCGGCGACCGCATGGTTCACGTGCGCATGGAAAAGCGCTGCCTTGTTCCCGGCGTACCGGTCGGGCGCCGCCTCACCGGCCGCCGGCGGGCCTTCGCCGCGCAGCACACCCACCAGCCAGCGGAAACTGGCGAGCCATTGGGCGGTCTGCTCGCTGCCGATATGACGCACGAAGGCCAGCCCCGCGTCCACCTCGGCGGCACAGCTGTCCAGCGAGGGCCCGGCGTCCAGCAGGTAGTGCACGGCCGGCTCGTAGCTGTAACCGGCGTTGGCCAGGTCTCCTCCCGCCAGCAGCCCCTCGCGGGCCCGCTGCGCCGCTTGGATACCGTGTTCGATCGGCTCGAACCAGCAGCTCTGAAAAGCGGACAGGAAGCGTGCCTGCGAGGTGTCGGGCTCGTAGCCGCGGGCCTGACCCAACGCCAGAATCCGCTGGGACGCCCGGTATCCGGCGGCGTAGTCGTCGCGCAGCCCCATCACGGAGAAGACCGCGTGGATCGCCGGGCCGAGCAGCGTACGAGCGGAGCCGTGCTCGAGCCAGATCCGCACTGCCTCCAGGCTCAGCCAGGCGACCGTGTCCTGGTCGGCGACGAAGTAGCTCGCCGGCACGAGCGTGTTGATCACGCGGGTCGCGGCGAGCAGTGCGGGATCGGTGTACTGGCGGTCGAGTTCGGCGGGCAACCGGTCCGCGGTGGGCACGGTGATGCCGAGCGCGCGTAGCGACCGCACGCCCAGGTCGAGCGCCTCGGCCAGACGGTTCCGGTGGGTCAGGCTTCTCACCTGAACGCACGTCGCGTCGGCGCGTTGCAGGACGGAGGCGCACAGCTCCTCGATCGTGCGGTAGTCCTCGTCCGCGTCGTCCAGGCGCCCCATGCTGTACAGCGCGAGATGACGGCCGATGTGCACCTGGATCCGGATGGCCGTCCGGTCCGGGTCGATCAGCCGCAGCGCCGCCGTCAGCAGCGCGTTCACCTCCGCGTAGTTCCCGATCAACGCCGCCTGGCCGGCGGCTCGCCGCAGCAGCTCCACCACCCGGCACCGCTCCGCGGGGTCGGTGACCCCGTCGACCACCGGCAGATACTGCTCCGCCGCGACCGCGAACCGCTCCGGCACCGCCGCGAGCCGCCGCGCCATCGCCAGTTGCAGAGCACGTCGCCGGCTCGGCTCCAGCCCCTCCAGGACCACCTCGCGGATCCGGTCGTGCCGGAACCGCACCGCCTGACGCGTTCCGGGCTCCGGCGTCAGCAGGCCGTCGTCGAGGGCGGGCGCCAGAGCGTTCTCCACCACGCCCGCCGACGCGGCGATCGCGGTCCGCAGCACGGTCAGCTCCGCCCGCCCGCCGAGACACGCCATCGCCTCCACCACCCGCCGTGACCGTACCGGCAGGTCCTTGACGCGCGTCGCCAGCAGTCCCGCCACCTCGGACCGCCCCAGCTGGGCACGTACGGCCGCCGCGTCCCACCGCCAACCGGTGGCGGTCGCCGTCAACGCGCCGCCGCTCCGCAGTGTGTTGAGCAGCTCCACCGTCTCGTACGGATTGCCGGACGTGTACGGACTGATCACGTCGGCCAGGCCCGCCGCCGTGGCGGCGTCGACGCGCAGCATCTCCGCGACCATGGTGATCGTGCCGGAGACCGGCAGGTTGGCCAGCCGCAGGTGCCGCACTCCGGGCTGGTCACGCCATCGGGACAGCGACGCCGTCAGCGGATGGGTCGCGTCCACACCGGCTTCCCGGTACGCGCCGACCAGCAGCAGGCCGTCGGTCGGTTCCTCGCTCAGCAACATGTCGATGAAACCGAGTGGCGTTCGCCCCGCCCACTGCAGATCATCGACGAACATGGCCACCGGCCGTTTCCGCGAGGCGACCGCGCGCAGAGCCTCGACCGCCATGCGCTGCGCCCGCACCTGCGCGGTCAGCGGGTCTCCCGGATCGGGCGGCACCTTCAGCAGCGTGGCGAACTCCGGCACCGCCGCGGTCAGCAGGCCCGCGTTCGGGGCGACCGCCCGCAGTATCCCCTCACGAACCTCGACCAGTTCGTCCTCCGGCTCGGCCAGCAACAGCCGGCCCAGCGCGCGGAAGGCCTGCTCGACCCCGTCGAACTCCAGGTCCCGCCGGTACTGGTCGAACTTGCCCGTCACGAACCAGCCGTCCCGGCCCGTCACCACGGGCCGCAACTCGTCGACCAGCGCCGTCTTGCCCACCCCCGGCGCGCCCCCGATCAGCACGCCGCGGCACCGGCCCGTCAGCGCCTCCTCGAACGCCGCCTCCAGCGTCGCCACCTCCGCGTCCCGGCCCACGAGCCGGGACGGCGGCAGCAACCGCAGCGGGAAATCGTGCTCGCCGACTCGCGGCGAGACCACCGGATGCGGGCCGGCCTCCCGCATCCACTCCAGGTCGTGGATCACGCCCTCCGCCGTCTGGTAGCGGTTGTCCGGCTCCTTCTCCAGCAGATGCATGATGATCTCGGACAACAGGACGGGTACGGCGTGGTTCACCTGCGCCGGCGGTGTCGGCACGCGGGCCAGATGATCATGGGTGAGCCGCAGCGGATCGCCGGAGCCGAACGGCGGCCCGCCCGTCGCCAGCTCGTACAACGTGGCGCCCAGCGAGTACAGGTCCGCACGCTGATCCACCGGCCGGCCGGTACGCCCGGTCTGCTCCGGCGCCAGGTACTCCAGCGTCCCCACGATCTCGGTGTGGTGCGTGAACTCGGGGCGGATCTCGGCGAACGATGACGCCAGGGCGAAGTCCACCAGGCACGGCGCACCGTCGCGGGAGACGATGATGTTCGCCGGCGTGATCTCACGGTGCACCACACCCCGCTGGTGCACCTCCGCCACCGTTCGGAACAGCTCCACCGCCAGCCCGACCAGGTCGTCGACGGGCAGCGGCTTCGCCAGACCGGCCAGGCACACGCCGCCGACGTCCGCCGACACGATCGACCCCGGATACCGCGGCGCGTCCAGCAGCCGAGGGATCCCCGCCACACCGCGCAGCCGCTCGATGATCGTCAGCTCGTGCCACAACCGCCGCTGGGCGTCCGGTCCCAGCGGTTCCTTGCGTACGACGACGAGTCCGTCGAAGAAGAGGCGCGTGACCCGCGTGCGTTCGCTCTCATGGAGTGTCTCCACCCGATCGGGCGGATCCCGGCCTGCCAGTACCCCCTCCGCCCCCATCCGACACCTCCCCCGCAGGTCAGAGACGGCTATATCCTGTCTACACCTACTTGAGCCCTACTTTGAGCGCTCCTGATCGGCGGCCGCGTACCCCGCGAGACGTCCCGCCAGCTCACTCATGAGCCCGCGCAGCTCGCTCGGCCGTTCGATCACGAACGGGCGGTCCAGCGCGGCGATCAGAGGCGGGATCCACTCCAGCCGCTCGGCGCGGAGCCGAACACGGAACCAGCCCTCATGCCCGGCCGACGCCGTCGGCGGGATCTCCTCGACGATCGCGAGCCCCTCCGGGAACCGCGACCGGATGCGCCCGAGAGTCGCCTCAACGCGGAGCGTCACATCGTGCGCCCACGGGGTCTGCGCGAGACCGGTCAGCACGTGGGCCGCGGCATCGAAGTCCTCGGGCCGGCCGAACGATCCGGGCAGCACACGCAGGTCCTCGATCCGGTCCACCCGGAACGTCCGCACCTCGCCGCTGATCGAGTCCGCGCCGGCGACGTACCACCGGCCCGAGTGGGCGACCATGCCGTACGGGTGAACGACCCGCCGGCTGCGTCGCTCGTCGCGGGCGGTGTACCGCATCTCGATCGGATGCCGGCCCCACGCCGCCTCGGCGAGGGTCAGCAGGACTCCCCCGCCCGGGCCACCGCCGGCGGCGTCGCCGGCCGGCGCGGTGAACCGCGTCGTCGCGAGCAGCGCGGCCAGGCGCCGGCCGAGCGGCCGGGGCAGCACCCGGCGGAGCTTGGCGGCGGCGGTCTCGGCGGCCGCGGCCGACGTCGCGGCGAGCCCCGCCCGCCGCACGGTCTCCAGGCCGAGCAGCGCGGCCAGTGCCTCGTCCTCGGTCAGCATCAGCGGCGGCATCCGGTATCCGGGGGCGAGCCGGTAACCCCCGTACCGGCCCCGCACCGACTCGACGGGCACGTCGAGGTCGACCAGATGGTCGACATAGCGCCGGACCGTACGCGCGTCCACGCCCAGCCGCTCGGCGAGGCTCGCGAGAGTGTGGACGCCGCCCGCCTGGAGGATCTCCAGGAGCGCGAGGACCCGGGCGGTGGGACGACTCATAGCGGCAAGTCTCTCGTTGATACTGGGCGGTTTGTGTCCAGTATCCGGCCTATCGTCGGACCTCGTCCACCGCGCAGAACTCACGGGAGCTCGCCATCATGCACTTCGCCTCGATCCGCATCGTCACCGACGACGTCCACCGCATCGCCGAGTTCTACGAGAAGGCCACCGGCCAGGCGGCGAAACGGTATACGGACGACTTCGCCGAGATCGTCACCCCGACCGGGACCATCGCCCTCGCGAGCGCCCGTACGGTGCGGGGGCTCGGCGCGGACGCGCCCCGGCCGGCGGCCAACCAGAGCGTCATCATCGAGTTCCGCGTCGAGGACGTCGACCGCGAGTACGAGAACCTGAGGCGGTTCGACGTCGCGTTCGTGAACGAACCCACGACGCAGCCCTGGGGAAACCGATCACTGCTGTTCAGGGACCCGGACGGCAACCTGGTCAACTTCTTCACGCCCGTCACCCCGGAGGCCCGCCGGCGATTCGAGGAGTAGTACGGGCGGGCACCGGACGGACCGCGTCCGTCCGGTGCCCCGATGTGTCAGGACTGGGGCTGGGGGTTCCTGGGCCAGCCGTAGCGTTCCTGATCGGACGGGCGCGGGCCCTCGGGGCCGTCCCGGCCGAGCCGCATCATGCGCGAGACGCGGACGATGCAGTAACGCCGCCCCAGCACTTCGAAGACGGGTCCGGGCGAGGCTTCGACCTGCTCGGCGGCCTTCTTCCACTCGGCGAGCTCGGCGGGTGTGGCCGGATCGCCCTCCCACTCACGGATCCGGGGCAGCGCCTCGACGAAGTGGAAGGCCAGGTTGGTGCGCGCCCGGGCGGGGCCGTCCGCGCCGGTGATGTTGCGGAGGGAGTCGCCCTCGAACTCCACGACGTTGAACTCGGGCGGGAGCAGGACCACTCCGGGATGGGTGCGGATCGCGTGCCGCGCCTCCATCATCACCGCCTCCGGCACGGGCTCGGGCAACGGGGGAACCCAGTCGACGAGGTTCAACCTCATGCGCGCCTCCCACACCCCGGCCGGCGCCAGCGGGTCGATGAGATGGTCCTGCAGGAGGGCCGCGTCGGTGTCGGGCGGGTCGACGTCGGTGGGCCTGGGCGGCTCCATCACCCGGTCGCCGAGGAGGATGAACTTCTCGACCCGGATGAGCCGGTAGCGACGCGGCCCGATCTCCCACTCGTCCTTGGCGAGCTGCTCACCGGACTCGGGGTCGAGCTTGTCGGCCGCCGCCAGCATCGCGCGCCGCACGTCCGGGTCGGTCTCGCGCTCCCTCGACTCGACGCGCAGGTGACTGGCCAAGCCGATCCGGGCCCCGTACGGATCGTCCCCGCCGGCGCTGCCGATGCGCCAGGTGGTGCCGGTCTGGATCGCGAACCCGAAGTCGGGCCCGCCTCCGGTGATGAACCGGGGGTACGTCCGCATCCGATCGCCGAGATCCTTGTCGCGCATCGCCGCGACCAGCTCGAGATCGGCGACCACGTTGATGCGGTCGTACCCGGGCATCAGAGAGAAGGCCATGGCCCCATACTGTCCGCGACCGACCGATCACACATCGGTTCCGGGATTTTTGGCGGACCCGACCCCGAAACCGCGTCATTTGGTTTCGACATCGGAATATCGCCGATGAAATTCTGATGAAAAATCATTGCTCGACTGTAATGTCGAAATAGAGCTCTACGTTTGCCGGGATGCCATTCCGTAAGTTGATCGCGTTCCTCGACCGATGCGGTGGGTCGCGGTCCGCGATCGCCGCCGAACGGCCGCTGCGCCCCGCCGACCTCACCGCGGCCCAGCGGGCGGGCAGAGCCTGCGTGATCTGTCACAAGCGATCCGGCACCGGGGGATTCGAGCCGGCCGGACGGCTCCCCGACGGCCGGACCCTGATCGCCTGCCGCGATCACGGGACCGGGTTAGCGCGTCTCGGGACCGTTGTCACATCCGCGGGTCCCATATCGTCCCCTTTTCGTGCAGGACGATGACGATGCGGCGCGGGAGTTCGAGGCTCTGCGCGGGCGGTTGGTCGCGGTGGCGTACGGGCTGCTGGGCAGCGTGGACGAGGCCGAGGACGCCGTACAGGAGAGCTGGTTGCGGCTGTGTCGGGTCGACCGGAGCCGGATCGACGACCTGACCGGCTGGCTGATCGTCACGGTGGCGCGGATCGCACGCGACGCGCTGCGTTCGGCGCGCCACCGCCGGGAGGAGTACGTCGGGCCCTGGCTGCCCGAGCCCCTGGTCGGCGCCGGCGAAGCCCTGATAGGCGCCGCCGACCCGGCCGATCGCGTCACGTTGGACGAGGCGCTCAGCGCGGCCCTGATGGTGGTGCTGGAGTCGCTCAGCCCGGCCGAACGGACCGCGTTCGTGTTGCACGAGGTGTTCGGGATGCCGTTCGCCGAAGTCGGGCGGGTCGTGGGCCGCGGTCCGGCGGCCTGCCGGCAGCTCGCGGCGCGGGCCCGGCGGCGGGTCGAGGCGGGCGCGCCGCGGTTCGCGGTGTCGCCGGCCGAGCGACGGCGGGTGGCCGCCGCGTTCGCCGACGCCTGCGGAAGCGGGAACGTCCGTGCCCTGCTGGACGTGCTGGACGGCGACGTCGTCCTGCGCAGCGACGGCGGCGGAGTCGTCCGTGCCGCGCGCAATCCCGTTCACGGCGCGGACCGGGTCGCCCGCTACCTGGCGGGCGTCGTACGCCGCGGCGGCATCCGCACGATGGTCCCCGCGACGGTCAACGGTGAGCCGGGTCTTCTCTGGCTGCTCGACGGCACGTTGGACTCCGTGGTGACGATCACCGTGGCGAACCGGCGCGTCACCGCGATCGACATCGTCCGCAACCCCGGCAAGCTCGCCCGCGTGCGCCGCCAGATCGCTCCCCGCCCGGGGAGCCACGACCGAGAGGAACACACATGTCGGACATAGTGGTCCTGGGCGGTGGGTTCGCCGCCGTCTGGAGCGCCGCCGCCGCGTCCCGGCTGCTGCGGCGGCAGGGCGCGGACCGTACGGTCACCCTCATCGCCCCTGGCGACGACCTGGTGATCCGTCCTCGCCTCTACCAGGCAGACCCGGCGTCGATGCGGGTCCCGCTCGACGATGTCCTGAAGCCCATCGGGGTGGAACGCATCGCGGGCACGGCCACCGCCGTCGACACCGGGCGGCGGCGGGTGACCGTCCGGCACCGCGACGGCGAGGTCTCCGCGCTGCCGTACGAGCGGCTGGTGCTGGCGACCGGCAGCCACCTGGTGCGGCCGGAGCGGCTGCCCGGTGCCGAGCGCCTGCACGACGTCGACACCATCGAGGCGGCCACCGCGCTGGAGGAGCACCTGCACGCCCTGCCCGCGGGGCCCGCCGACGGCCGGTTCACCGCCGTGGTCGTCGGTGCCGGGTTCACCGGGCTGGAGATCGCGACCGAGCTGGTGGACCGCCTGCGCGCGGTGGCGGCGACCTGCGGCGCCGAGGACCAGGTCCGCGTCGTCCTGCTGGAACGCGCCGACACGCTGGGCCCCGACCTCGGTCCCGGCCCGCGCCCCGCCGTCACCGCCGCCCTGGACGAACTGGGCGTCGAACGCCGGCTCGGTACGTCCCTGTCCGCCGTCACCGAGCGGGGCGCCGAGCTGAGCGACGGCGTCACCGTCCCCGCCCGGACGGTCGTGTGGACGGCCGGGGTGCGCGCCAGCCGGCTCACCGGAGACGTCCCGGCCGAGCGCGACCATCTCGGCCGCCTGCTCACCGACCGTTTCCTGCGGGTGCCCGGCGTGCCGGGCGTCTACGCGGCCGGCGACACCGCCGCCGCCGAGGTCGAGGACGGCCACCGGACGATGCCCAGCTGTCAGCACGCCCTCGCGCTCGGGCGCTTCGCCGGGCACAACGTGGCCGCCGACCTGCTCGGCCTGTCACCGGTCCCCTTCGCCCCCGACCCGTACGTCACCTGCCTCGACCTCGGCTCCGCCGGCGCGGTCTTCACGCGTGGGTGGGAGCGCCGGGTCCAGATGACCGGTGAGACGGCCAAGGCCCGCAAACGCGCGGTGAACGAGGAGTGGATCTACCCGCCGACCGGCGACGCCGAGGAGATCCTCCGGCACGCCGAACCCGGCTTCTCGGTCCGCCGCACCGTCACGACCTGACCCACTTGACCGCCACACCCACGAAGGCGGCCGCCTGGGCGGGCGCCAGAGCGGCGTCGTTCAGGTCGCCGTCCGGACGCCACTCCGAGACCGGGACGATCCCCGGCTCGACCAGGTCCCACCCGGAGAAGAACTCCTCGATCCGCTCCCGGGACCGGGCGGTCAGGCTCACCCCTGCGCCGGTGTAGCCGCCCACCACGGCACGGGACGCCTCCGGGTCGTCCACCAGGTCGGCGGCGGCGTGCGACAGGATCAGCACGCCGCCGGGCGCCAGGGCCGCCTTGTAGCGTTCGAGGAGCTCTCCCGGCCGGTCCTCGTCGGGGATGAAGTGCAGCAGCGCGACGGTGAGCAGCGCCACCGGCCGGTCGAAGTCGATGAGGCCGGTCGTCTCCGGCGCGGACAGGATCCGCTCGTGGTCGCGGAAGTCGGCGTCCAGGTACGCGGTGCGGCCCTCGGGAGTGCCGTGGAGCAGGGCCCGCGCGTGGGCGAGCACGATCGGGTCGTCGTCCACGTGGACGACAGGGGAATCGGCGGCACCGACTGCGCGACCTCGTGCGTGTTGTCGGCCGCCGGGATGCCGGTGCCGATGTCCAGGTACTGGCGGATGCCCAGGTTCGCGGCGAACCGCACCGCGCGCCCCAGGGGCTGGAAGGCTGCTCCGTCAAGCCTGGTCAGAGCCCTGCGCGGTCGGTTCTTGAGGACAGAACGGCCCGGTTGGGGTAAGGTCGAAGGCAGTCGAGGACTTTCCGTGCGCTCATCACCAAGTCAGCGCCGACTCCGGCATCTCACGACTTCGGCCTCATCAGAGCAGGCCAAGACGGGGCGGCGGCCACGACGCCGCAGCACATCAGCGCGATGACCACCCAAGGGCGGCGCACCTCACCGATCACCTCGGCTCCATGTTCCGATGTCGTCCTTGTCCGCCGGGCCCGTCCTGCGGCGCGGCCCGCGCCCCGACCACATCGGCGACGCCTCACACGACTTCCGCTCCGAGCCCGGCCGGTCCGATCGGCCGAGCCCGGCATTCGATTCGGAGACCACCGATGCACCACGACACCATCCGAGTGGGCCTGTCCGGCCGCTCGATACGCGGCCATACCGTCCTGGCCATCTCCGGCGAGCTGGACATCGCCAGCACTTCCGCTCTTCAGGACCGGATCACCTCTGTCCTGGACGACACGGTCATGCCCCTGATCATCGACCTGTCCGACGTCTCGTTCTGCGACGCCTCGGGCCTGAGGATGCTCGTCACCGTACGGCGGCGGGCGCACGACCGCGGGCGCGCCATGGCCCTGTCCGGACCGCGCCCCAACGTGCGCAGGCTGCTGCGCATCACCGGCTTCGACCAGACCTTCCCGATCCACTCGACGCTCACCCAGGCCGTGCCCGGCCACGTGGAGCCGTCCGGTCCCCCGGTCGCGTGAACCCTGCCGCGCAGGACGACGCCGGCCGTTGAATTGCGTCATATGACACAGTTGACGCCTGAATTGACCTAAAGATGCATGGTTTGCATGCCTAACATGCATGCAAACCGCACCCAAACCGGGGGCGGAGGACTGAGCGACGCCCACGCGATCCGACGCCCCCGCGTGCACGAATAATGCGATACCGAACGGTATAAAATCTTCTAGATCGACTCTATCTCGGACCCGCCTCACACCCGGTTTCACCTGGCACAACGCGCTTAGATCAGCACAATCCAGAACACCTCGGAACGTTCGCTTGCGCACGTATCATCGAGCTTGGTGGCACGATTGTCCTACGAGACGGGAAACCGACTTGAGTAGAATGAGACGGAAGATCTAACGCATGAGCGATCCCCCCGCAGGCCAATACACGCTTGACCACCTCATTCAGGACATGCAGGAATTGCGCCGAGCGTCGGGGCAGCCAAGCATGCGAACGGTAGTGCGCGACTCGGCGCGAGTGGCCGACGCCTACAGCAGGCAGGGGTACAAGGACGCGGCGCAGCTGTCCCTCACCGCGCTCGCCGACACGCTGGCAGGTCGACGCAAGAACCCCCCACGCTGGTCCTGGCTGATCGTCTACGTACAGACGTGCCGCGAGATCGCCCGGCGCTCGCCGGGCCTGCACGACGGGATGAGCGACGAGGAGGCCGTCGCTCTCTGGCGCAAGCGTCATGACGCCGTGCACGCCGCCGAGGACCCGCCGCCGAAGGCCTCCCCGAGGTGGAGCCCGCGGCCGCCGAACGGCAGCGCCGTACCGCCGCCGGGCGCTCCGGCCGGAACCGGGCGGGAAGGACACGCACAGGATCGGCTCATCACCCGGCCCGACGACGCCCGGAGGAGGTCCGGTCCGCCGGGAGGCTCCTCCCCGCCTCCCGGGACCGCGACCAGCGCCCAGTGGATCGGCTTCGAGACGCGTTCGCCGTCGGCGGCCGGCACGATGACCCTGACCCAGGAGCGCCTCGCCACCGCGTACGGGCCGCACGGCCTGGACCTCCTGGACGCCGCCGAGACCCGCCGGGAGCCGGACGCCTCCTATCGGATCGGGCTGCTGCTGATCCTGGACGGCCATCGCCACGAAGGCCTGGCCTGGCTCATGCAGGCGGAGTACGACGGGCGTCATCCCCTGGCCACCGGCATCATCGAGCTCGACACTCCGGCCGCGGCGATCGAGCAGGCCTTCGCGCTCGGCGAGTTCTCCGCCACCGGACACGACCTGATCACCGCGACGGTCTACTACCGGCGAGCGGCCAAGCACGGCCATCTGAGCGCCGCCTACCGGCTCGCGGAGATCTACGACCTGTTCGGCGACCACACCGCCGCGAAGCGCTGGCGCGCATGGGCGTCGGAGCTGGAGCGAGGCCACACCACGCTCAGCGCCGAACGCCTCCCCCTGTCATCCTCGCCCGGCGAGGTGACGCCGGCGCCGATCGACGACCCGAGCTCGACGCCGCCCGGAGGACTGCCGGTCCTGGGCTGAGGCCGCGCACTCCCCGATGCGCCGAAGTGTTCCGAGGTGCCCCGTCGGCCCACATCGCCGACGACGGCGCGAGATGGTCTTCGCAGAAGATCCTCCCGCACTCTTCCACTCGCGAGAGAGCCGGACACCGTGCATCGAATCACTCAGCCCAGCCGTGCCGAAGGAGACCGGCGACGTGCCCTCCCCCACGACGTCCTTACTCCCGGCCCCCGGCCCGCAGTGCGCCGAAGAGCGCCTCATCGCCGTGGCACTGACGGCCCGATGGATGACGCTCACCGGCCGGCGCCTCGACTCGGCCACCCCTCTGCTGCACGACCTTCCCGCCTACGAGCTGATCGACTTCTGGGCCGACGACCACCTCGTCCCGGTGCGGCCGGCCTCCCGCGAACGGGGGACGCATGAACCCGACCGGCTTCGGCTCCACGCGGCCTGACGGAAGCGCGCCCTCGGCGCTGCACCATCCGATGTTCGCCGTCGACATCTCCGCCTTCGGCACCCGCGAGGACCGGGTCCAGCTGCATCTGCGGACGGCGATGTACGAGGTCGTCCGGCACGCCTGCGACAGCGGCGGCCTGTCGTGGGACGCCGTCTACCGCGAGGACCGCGGCGACGGCATGTTCGCCATCGCCCCGGCGTCGACCAGCGTCGACGCGATCCTCGACTCGGTCGTGCCGCACATCCGGGCCGGCCTTCGGCAGCACAACGGACTCGCGAATCCGGCCGCGCAGATCCGGATGCGCATGGCCGTGCACGCCGGCTACGTGTACTTCGACGACCACGGCGTCTCCGGCCACGCGCTCGTCCAGCTCTTCCGGTTCCTGGACTCCGCCACGCTCAAAGCCGCCCTTCGCGCGAGCGACGGCGAACTCGCGCTCCTGGTGTCCGGCTACCTGTACGACGAGGTGATCAGGCACGGGTCCGGGCTGACCGACCCGGCCGCCTACCGGCGCATCACGGTGACCAACAAGGAGACCAGCGCGGAGGCCTGGTTATGGTCGCCATCGCCCCACCCGTCCCCGGCGGGCGAACCCGTGCGGTCGGCCCCACCACTCGACCTCACCGAGGACGAGGTCCTGGTGGCCCTGCTCCTGGCCTCGGGCTGGTCGCGCACGCGCATCGCTCAGCAGCTGGAGATGGAGCGCACCTGCGTCGACCGGCACATCGGCCGCGTCATGGCGAAGCTCTCCCTCGCGACGGCCACCTGGCCGAAGTGACGAGCGGGCCCCGGACGGCCACACGATCGCCCGTCCGTAGGACAGCGGGGCTTTGAGACAGGCCCCGACAACCAGTTGAGCGCCGTCCGCGGTGGACGGCGCTCACGCCCGGTCGTCTGAAACGGCCGGAGATCAGGCGGGGACGATGTTCTCCGCCTGCGGGCCCTTCTGGCCCTGCGTGATGTCGAAGCTGACCTTCTGCCCCTCGTGGAGCTCGCGGTAACCCTGGGTCATGATGTTCGACTGGTGGGCGAAGACGTCGGCGCCGCCCTCGTCGGGCTCGATGAAGCCGAAGCCCTTCGTCGCGTTGAACCACTTCACGGTGCCAGTGCTCATGTTCTCTTCTTTCTGGGGTGATGACGGAGCCCGCGCCTTACGGGCTCCCGTCGCTGTGATGACCCCGATCCGCAGAGGTGCGGAGAAACGAAAATGCGCCTGGAGGACAGAGCCTGCAGGCGCACCAAGGTCTAAGGAACCACAACTGCAACTAGCAGGCACATTATCACAGGGAGTAGGCGTCCTGGCCAGTCGACTTCCGGGCCTTCGGGCCGGATCCCGGGTAGGGAACACGGGGGCGCGGTGCCCCGTTGTCCCTGGTGGCGGTGGTCGATGGCCCGGCGAGCACGCCGGGCTCCGGTCGCCGGATTGTTCGTTATCCCGGAGTTGATCTCGGCCTTCGGCGGCGGATGGTCGCAACAGCGCGCGATGGCGCTGCGGTCCACACCCTGCGTCCCGAAGGAGTGTCGATGACGTCCCACGTCCTGCGACCGGTCGCTGCCGGCGGCGAGGAGAGCACCGCCCGTGGCAGCGACTACGCGGTCCTGGCCCGGCAGGTCAAGAACGCCGGGATGCTGGACCGCCGGCCCGGCTACTACACGATGAAGATCGTCGCCAACCTGGGCGTCTTCGGGCTCGCCGGTACGGTCTTCGTGCTCCTCGGGCGCTCGTGGTGGCAGATGTTCGTCGCCGCGTTCCTCGGGATCGTCTTCACCCAGATCGCGTTCGTCGGGCACGACGCCGGCCATCGGCAGATCGCCGGCTCCAGACGCGTCAACGACCTGCTCGGGCTGGTCCACGGGAACCTGCTGATCGGGCTGAGCTACGGCTGGTGGGTGACCAAGCACAACCGTCACCACGCCAATCCCAACCACGAGGACCGCGACCCGGACGTCTTGAGCGCCGCGATCGCCTTCACCGCGGACCAGGCGCGGACCCGGCGCGGGTGGGCGACCCGGGCGCTGGCGCGCCACCAGGCGTACCTGTTCTTCCCGATGCTCCTGCTCGAAGGAGTCAACCTCCACGTCGCGAGCGTGCGAGCCCTGTTCGGCGACGACATGGGCAGGGCCAGGTCCAAGCCGGCGGAGGCGCTGCTGCTGGGGGTGCACCTGGCCGGGTACCTCACCGCCCTCCTGGTCGTGCTCACCCCGTTGCAGGCGCTGGTCTTCTTCGTCGTCCACCAGTGCGTGTTCGGTTTCTACATGGGATGTACGTTCGCGCCCAACCACAAGGGCATGCCGACCGTGCGTGAGGCCGACAAGCTGGACTACCTGCGCCGGCAGGTCCTCACCTCCCGGAACATCCGCGGCGGCTGGTTCGCCGACTTCGTGCTGGGCGGTCTGAACTACCAGATCGAGCACCATCTGTTCCCCAGCATGCCCAGGCCCAGTCTCCGCCGGGCCCAGGACCTCGTCCGCGCCCACTGCGGACACCATGGCCTGGCGTACCACGAGACCGGCATCTTCGGTTCCTACGGCCAGGTCCTCCGTCACCTGCACGCGGTCGGCGCTCCGTTGCGCCCCAGGAGCTCGGCGGCCGGTTCGTAAGGACGGGGCCGGTACGGGTGAGGTAGGGTCGATATTGGTCGAGGGTTTTTCGTGCGCTCACAACAGAGTCGGCGCCGTCCCCGACGCCTCACTACTTCGGCCTCTGCAGAGCAGGTCGAGACGGGTCGGCGAATATGACGCCGCAGCAGACTCACGCGATGATCGTCGAAGGGCGACAGGCCGCACCGATCGTTCCCACTCCACGGCCCCATGTCGTTCCCGTCCGCCGAGCCCGTCCTGCGGCGCGGCCCGCGTCCTGACCACGCGGGCGACCCACCCGACACGGCTTTCACCGGAGCACGGCCGGTCCATCCGGCCGGAGCCCGGCCTTCGATTCGGAGACCATCGATGCATGACAACACCACGCGGGCCGGCGTGTTCGGCCGCTCGGTACGCGGCCATACCGTCCTGACCATCTCCGGCGAGCTGGACATCGCGACCACCGCCGTTCTCCGCGACCGGATCGCCGCCGTCCTGGAGGACAGGGCCATACCGGTGATCATCGACCTGTCCCGCGTCTCGTTCTGCGACGCCTCGGGGCTGAGGATGCTCGTCGCCGTACGACGACGGGCGGACGCGTACGGATGCACCGTCGCCCTGGCGGCGCCCCGCCCCAACGTGCGCAAACTGCTGCGCATCACCGGCCTTGACCAGGTCTTCCCCATCTACTCGACCCTCGCCCAGGCCGTGTCCGGCCGGGTGGACGCCTGTGGCCCCGCCGTCGCGTGAATCTCGATGGCGTGGCGGCACGGGATGATCGAGGCGTCCAGTTCTGATTCGCCGAGGCGGCTACCCGGCGCGAAGTGCGGGTACGAGAGTGCCGTCACGCAGCGTGATCGCATGCGTCGCCGGGCACTGCGAACCACGAGCCGCCGCGGTGACGGGGCGCGATATGACGATCATCGAGGGAGAACGGTATGCCGCTCACGTCGAGGCCGAAGTCCACGACGGACCTGCTGATGGAGCTGGAGCCGGTCGTCGCGACCGAGCTCGACCGTCACCTGTCCGTGGCCAAGGAGTGGTTCCCCCACCAGTACGTCCCCTGGAGCCGGGGCCGCGACTTCGACGGCCCGATGGAGGGTGAGGCCTGGGACCCGGAGCAGTCCACGTTGCCACCGGCCGTACGCGAGTCCCTGGTGGTCAACCTGCTGACCGAGGACAACCTGCCCGGCTATCACCGCGAGATCTCCACCATCTTCGGCCGCGACGGCGCCTGGGGCACGTGGGTCGACCGCTGGACCGCCGAGGAGAACCGTCACGGCATCGTCATCCGCGACTACCTCACCGTCACCCGGGTCGTGGACCCGATCGCCCTTGAGCGGTCGCGCATGACGCACATGCAGGGCGGTTACCAGGCCGACCACGGCACCAAGATGCTTCACGGGCTCGCCTACGTCGCCTTCCAGGAACTGGCGACCCGGGTGTCGCACCGCAACACCGGCAGCCTCTCCGGCGATCCGGCATGCGAGCGCATGCTGGCACGGGTGGCCGCCGACGAGAACCTCCACATGCTCTTCTACCGGAACACGCTCGCGGCGGCTCTCGAACTCGCTCCCGATGAGACGATGCGTGCGATCACCGACGTCGTGATCGGCTTCCAGATGCCCGGCCACACCATCGACGGCTTCCTGCGCAAGTCCGTCGCGATCGCGAACGCCGGCATCTACGACCTGCGCGTGCACCTCGACGACGTGCTGACGCCCGTCCTGCGCCAGTGGGACGTCTTCGAACTCGACGGCCTGCGGGACGACGGGAACAGGGCACGGGAGGAGCTCGCGGAGTTCCTCCAGGGTCTCGACACGGCGGCGAACCGTTTCGTCGAACGCCGCGCCGAGCGAGCCGCTCGCCGAGCCTGAGACTCAGGGCCTCGGCCCGCTCCACGACGACGTCTGACAAATGAGACAGGACTTCTAGTCAGGCTCTAGGCTGGCCGGGTGGACGAACGTGGTCCGTACGCGACGTTGCCTCGAGGGCGGCACCATCTGTCCCGCGACGCCGTACGTACCTCGCAGCGCGGTCGGATGCTGCAGGCCATGGCCGAGTCCGTCGCGGAGAAGGGCTACGCCCACACGTCGGTGGCGGACGTGCTCAAGCGGAGCCGGGTCTCGCGCGAGACGTTCTACCAGCACTTCTCCGGCAAGCAGGACTGTTTCTTGACCGTGCTGGACCGCAGCGCGCAGGTGCTGGAGCAGTTCTTCGAGGAGGGGCTGTCCCGGGACGAAGGGCCTTGGTCGCGCTTCGATCGCGCGCTGGAGATCTACCTGACCACGCTCGCCGCCGAGCCGGCGTTCGCCCGGGTGTTCTTCCTGGAGTCCTACGCCGCGGGCCCGGAGGCGCAGCGCAAGCGGTTCGCCGTCCAGGACCGCTTCGTCCAGAGCCTGATGACGAACTTCGCCGACGAGCCCGCCTGGCAGCGGCTGCCGGACCCGGGGTTCGCCGCACGGATGATGGTCGGGGCGGTCAGCCAGCTGGTGGCCGCCGAGCTGGTGCACGGCCGCGACGGCGAGCTGCCCACCTTGCGCGAACCGATGATTCAGTTGCTGGTCGGGCTGGTCGGCGGCGGGGCGGATCCGGCTCGATCCGCAGCGTCCGAATGACCGTGGCCAGCATCTCGTAGTGCCCGGCGAGCAGGCACAGCTCGATCCGCTCCCGCTCGTCCAGGTGGTCGCTCAGCTCCGCCCAGGCGGCGTCGTCCAGGTCACGTTCGGCGTGCAGCGCGTCCACCGCGCGCAGCAGGGCGCGCTCGCGGGCCGTCCACCCGTCCGCGGCGGGACCCTCGGCCACCCGGCGCAGGTCCGCCTCGCCCAGCCCGGCCGCCCGGCCCAGCCGCGTGTGGTGCGCGACCTCGTACGCCGAGCCGCACAGATGGGCGACGCGCAGGATGACCAGCTCGGTCTCCCGGCGCGGCAGCAGCCCGCCCGGCATCAGCCGCCCGGCGAAGTGCAGCCACCCGGCGAACAGCCGGCGGTGCCGGCCGAGCACCAGGAAGAGCCGCACCGGGCCGGTGCCGACCCGCCGGCCCGCACCGTACGCGACCGCGCGGGCCAGCGGGCTCGCCCGGCCCGGCCCGACGCGACGAGCGGCCGGGCCGGGCGCCTCCCCCGGTTCGGTCATGGCTGTTCCGTGGTGAACGGCGGGCGCTCGCCGCGCGCGACCTCCAGGGCGGTCGGCAGGCGTGAGCGTACGGCCTTCTCGACGACACGCTGGGCGACGCGGGGCGCGACCAGCACCGGCCCGACCCAGCGGGGGGCGTACACGCGGCGGGCGCGGCGGGCGATCCCGCGCTCCAGCGCGTCGACGCCCGCCCGCAGGGGCGTCACCCCGGTGAAGGTGCCCTCGCGCCCGCCCATCACCGCGGCGGCCTGAGTGTCGAAGCCGCGCCGCGTCATCTCGGTGTCCAGCTCGGCGAAGTAGGCGACGCCGACCTTCGCGCCGGTGTGCCGCAACTCGATCCGCAGCGTGTCGCCGAGCGCCTCGACCGCCGCCTTCGACGCGCTGTACGCGCCGAGCAGCGGCGCGTGCACGGCCGCGGCGAGCGAGGCGACCGGCAGGGCGTACCCGCCAGGATGGGCGATGTGACGGCCGGCGGCGCGCAGCGTGTGGTACGTGCCGAGGACGTTGACGCGCAGCGTCGTCTCCAGCACCTCCGGGTCGCCGTCGAGGAGCGGCCACTGGGCGGCGATGCCGGCGTTCGCCACGATGACGTCGAGTCCGCCGAGCGCGGCGGCCAGGTCATCGATCGCCGCGTCGACCCCCGTACGGTCGGCGATGTCGCAGTGCCGCCAGGGAGCGTCACCGCAGTCCGCGGCGACGCTCGCCAGCAGGTCCGGTTCGAGCCCGGCCAGGGCGAGGCGTGCGCCGCGCTCGTGCAGGCGGCGGGCCAGCGCGGCACCGATGCCCCGGGCCGCGCCGGTGATCAGAATCCGGCGGCCGGACAGACGGTGCGTGGTCGGGTCGTTCACTGAGCTCCTCGTGGGTGAGAGACGGCGGCCATGAGCCGCGGCAACACGTTGACCAGGTCGTTCTTCCAACAGCCGAAGTCGTGGTTACCGTCGCAGCGGCCCGGCCCGTAACCGCGGCCGTCGCCGTAGTCGTCGAAGAAGTGCGGAATGCCGGCGGCGTTCAGCGACCGGTGCATCGCCCGGGCGGTGCCGCGGAGGTCGCTCTCCACGATTCCGCTGAAGGGATCGGTGATCGAACCGCCGCCGGTGTAGATGGCCAGGCCCATGCCCCGCAGCGACGCGGCGTTCCGTACCGGGCTGGCGGCCCGCCACCCGCCGTCGAGGCCGATGAGCGGCGACCCGAAGATCGCGTCGGCCGCGGCCGGTGGACCGGAGTTCGGCACGACGCCGAGTTCCTCGGCCACGATCGTCGCCCGCACGGCCGGGTCGAGCAGGTCCAGGGCTCCGGAGAAGCTCGCCGCGTACGCGAACAGGCCGGGGTGCCGGGCCGCGTAGCGCATCGCGCCGAACCCGCCCATCGACAGCCCGGCGATCGCGCGGCCCCTCCGGTTCGCGATCGTGTTGAGGTTGTCGTCCACGAACGGGATGAGCTGGTCGACGTGGAAGGTCTCCCACCGCTGCGGCGCGGCGCCGCGCGGGTGCGCCCAGTCGGTGTACCAGCCCTTGAGCCCGCCGTCCGGGATCACGGTGATCAGCGGCCGGCCGGCGGTGAGGTTCTCCGCGTCGCCGTCGGTCAGCCACGAGCCGGGCGTGTCGAGCGCGCCGTGCAGCAGGTAGAGCACGGGGTAGCGTTCGGCCGGACGATAGTGCTCAGGTAGCAGGACGTAGACCTGGTGCGATCCGGCGACGGCGGTGCTGGTGACCGTCAGGTCGATGCGCCGGGCGTCCACCCGGTGCTCGGCGGTCACGGTGATGCCGTGTCCGCTCCGCATCGTGGGTAACGAGGCGGCGGCACGGGCCGGAGTGGGGCCGGCGGCCACTCCGGCGAGGACGAGAGCGGCCGCGATCAGCGCTCTGCTGTGCATGGGACGGCTCCTCGCGGGGTGGGCGGCAGGCTCGTGACGCGTCACTGATCACTTCGACGCTTTATGAACATTGATGTTCGCCAAGAACATGAATGTTCATATATGTTTTCGGTGGTCCCGTCAACACCTGCGGCGACCGGCCACGCAGGTGGTCGTGGGTGTGGCGTTCAGGCCTTGCGCAGCGCGCTTCGACTCGGACGGTAGAGCAGGGCGAGCCGAGCTGGGACAGGCCATGCTCGGCCCGTACCACCTGTCAGGTGAATGTCGAGTGTGGGGATCGTCATGACACAGGATCTTTCTGGAAAGGCCGCGGTCGTCACTGGCGCCTCGCGGGGGATCGGCCGGGCGATCGCGCTCGGGCTGGCGGCTCGTGGTGCGTCGGTGGCCGTGAACTACCTGAAGAACGACAAGCTTGCCGCCGAGGTCGTCGCGGCGATCGAAGCGGACGGCGGCACCGCTGTCGCCCTGCAGGCCGACCTGTCCCGCCCGGCCGAGGTGACCGGCCTGTTCAGCCGGGCCGAGCAGGCGCTCGGCCCCTTGGACATCGTCTTCGCCAATGCGGCCGATGCCGTGATCAAACCGCTGGTCGAATGCACCGAAGAGGACTTCGACCGGGTATTCGCAGCCAACGTGAAGAGCGTCTTCTTCACGTTGCAGGAAGCGGCGCGCCGAGTGCGAGACGGCGGCCGTATCGTCGCCACGTCGACCGGCGGGACAAGGATGTTCTTCACCGAGACCTCGCTCTACCTGGGAAGCAAGGGCGCCGTGGAGCAGTTCGTACGGGTGCTCTCGCGCGAGTTGGGTCCGCGGAACGTGACCGTCAACGCGATCTCCCCGGGGTTCACTGACACCGACCTGCTCCCCGAGCGGGATCGGGAAGTCGCCGCCGGCATGTCGCCGTTCGGTCGAGTCGGCCGACCGCAGGACGTCGCCGACGTGGCCGTGTTCCTCGCCGGCGATGAGGCGCGCTGGATCACTGGTCAAAACATCGCCGCAGGTGGCGGCGTGTTCTGAACAGTGTGAGCCCTTCGGTCACTAGGCGGTGTGGTGAGCGGCCGCTTCGCGCAGGGCCGCCAGGCCGTGGGCGACGGGAGCCTGGCGGTCGCTGCCCCGGCGGACGCACGTGATGATCCGCCGGGACGGCACCGGATTTCCGCGCAGCGGCACGCGGACGACCTCGTCGTCGGGCGGCAGCGGGGCGAGCCGCGGCACCAGCGCCACCCCGAAACCGGCGGCGACCAGGGCCGAGACGGCGAACCACTCGTTGGCGTGATGGGCGATGCGGGGCGTGAATCCGGCCGCGGCGCACGCGGTGAGCATCAGGTGGTGCTGGTCGGCGCGGTCGGGAGAGCCGATCCAGGGGTCGCGCGCCGCGGCGGCCAGCTCCGCGGTGCCGTCGCCCGCCAGCGGGTGCGCCGGGGGAACGAGCAGGTCCTGCGGCTCGTCCAGCAGCGGCCGCTGGTCGAAGCGTGGATCGTCCGGAGGCGGGCCGTCCGCGGTCGGGATCACCACGGCGATGTCCGTACGGTGCGCCAGCAGCAGCGCGAACACCTTCTCGCTCTCCTGCTCGGCCATCCGTACCGCCAGCCCGGGATGCTCGGCTCGCAGCCGTGCCGCCGCCGGCACGACGAGGGCGGCCAGCGCGCTGGACACGGCGGCGAACCGTACCTCGCCCGAGACGCCCCGGCGGTGCGCGGCGATCTCCGCACGGGCGCGTTCCCACTGGGCGAAGAGCATGTCGGCGTGGTCGAGCACCGTGTACGCGGGGATCGATCGTGCGGCCATTCAACATGAAACAGTGTGAAATCCGTCGATGACGCGAACGGTCGGACCTTCGCAGACTGCCGCCATGGGACCTCGACGACCTCCGGGCGTGCCGGCGCCGGTTCTCGTCCTCGGCAGCGTCATCGCCGTGCGGACCGGCCAGTCCCTGGGGAAGGGCATGTTCGGGTAGGTGGGCGCGCCGGGGGTGATCACGCTTCGGCTCGCGTTCGCCGCCCTGATCCTCTGCGCGCTGTGGCGCCCGCGTGCGCCGACGCGAGGTGCTCCCCCTGATCGCCGCCCTCGGAGCGGCCATCGCGGGCATGCGGTTCATCTATCCGGCGATGGAGCGCCTGCCGGTGGGGATCGCCTCCACCGTCCAGTTCCTCGGCCCGCTCATGCTGGCGCTGGCCGGCTCACGGCGTCCCGCCGACGTGCTGTGGGCCGGCCTCGCGGCGGTGGGGGTGGCGATGATCTACCGGCCCGGCGGCGGCCCTGTCCCCTTCCCGCCGGCGGGCGTCGCGCTCGCGCTGACCTCGGGCGCGTTCATGGCGGCCTATCTGGTGCTGAACAAGCGTGCGGGCGCCCGCCGGGCGGACGGGTCCGACCTGACGTGGGCGGTGGTGTTCGCCGCCCTCCTGGTGCTGCCGCTCGGCCCGGCGTTCGAGGGCATGGCCCTGTTCCACGGTGACGTACTGCTCGCGGGCGCCGGCACCGCCCTGGTGTCGGCCGTGATCCCGTGGTCGCTCGACCAGGCCGCGCTGCGCCGCCTCCCGGAACGGGTGGTGGCCGTGATGGTGAGCCTCGAACCGGCCGCCGGGGCCGTGTCCGGCCTGCTCGTGCTGGGCGAACACCTGAGCCCGCCGCAGTGGCTCGCCGTCGCCTGCGTCAGCGTCGCCTCGGGCGGAGTGGTCGTGACGGCCCGCGCCCGCGGTGAGCGGACCCCGGCGGCACCGACATGACCACGCTCGGCCCGGCGGATCGGCCGGTCGTCACTCTCTGACGCCGGATGACGACGAACCCTCAGATCTAGCTCAAAGACCTTGGCCCGTCTCCACGGCCGGGAGCACCCTTCTCTCAATCGCGCGCGCGGCTCCTGCGGTCCCGGCCGCACCCAACGAGAGGGAGGTAACCCCGCATGCCGAATGTGGCACGCCCGGAGCCGGGCGGAGCCGGTGGCGACTATCACCGGCGACTCGGTACGTTCTCACTCCTCATGGTCGGCCTCAGTTCGATCATCGGCTCCGGCTGGCTCTTCGGGTCCTGGAAGGCCGCCAAGGTCGCGGGGCCGGCGGCCATCCTGGCCTGGGTGATCGGCGCGGGCATCATGATGCTCATCGGCCTGGCGTACATGGAGCTCGGCTCCCTGTTCCCCAAGTCCGGGGGCATGGTCCGCTACGCGCAGTACTCCCACGGCTCACTGGTCGGCTACATCGGGGGCTGGTCGAACTGGGTGGCGATCGTCTCGGTCATCCCGATCGAGGCCGAGGCGTCCGTGCAGTACATGAGCTCGTGGAAGTGGCACTGGGCGAAGGGCCTCTACGACGGCAAGGAGCTCCACCCCACCGGGCTGGCGATCGCGG
Organism: Actinoallomurus sp. CA-142502; assembly: GCF_050936355.1. Taxonomy (NCBI): domain Bacteria; kingdom Bacillati; phylum Actinomycetota; class Actinomycetes; order Streptosporangiales; family Thermomonosporaceae; genus Actinoallomurus; species Actinoallomurus sp. CA-142502. The sequence continues at coordinate 1,158,350 of NZ_JBNJMY010000001.1, read as the reverse complement.
CGCTCCTGGTCGTCGTCTACTTCCTGATCAACTACTGGACCGTACGGCTGTACGCGATGGCCAACGGCTTCATCATGATCGTCAAGTTCGTCGTCCCGGCCCTGACGATCGTCGGCCTGCTCGCCTCCGGGTTCCACGGGGGCAACTTCTCCCACCACGGCGGTTTCGCGCCGTACGGCTGGGCGGCGGTGCTGACCGCGATCGCGACCTCGGGCGTGGTCTTCGCGTTCAACGGATTCCAGAGCCCGATCAACATGGCGGGTGAGGCGCGCAACCCCGGCCGCTCCGTGCCGATCGCCCTCATCGGCGCGCTCGTCCTCTCGGCGCTCGTGTACGTCGGACTGCAGACGGCGTTCATCGGCGCGGTCCCCGGCCACCTGCTCGGCCACGGCTGGTCGGGCGTCGACCTGAACTCGCCGTTCGCGGATCTGGCGATCGCGGTGAACCTCAACTGGCTCGCCGTCACCCTGTACGCCGACGCGTTCATCTCCCCCTCCGGCACCGGCATGACCTACACGGCCACCACCGCCCGGATGATCCAGGGCATGCAGGAGAACGGCTACTTCCCGCGAATCCTCGGCCGGGTGCACCCGAAGTACGGCATCCCCCAGCCGGCGATGTGGTTCAACCTGGTCATCGCGTTCGTCTTCCTGTGCCTCTTCCGCGGCTGGGGCACCCTGTCCGCGGTGATCTCGGTGGCCACCGTCATCTCGTACGTCACCGGCCCGGTCTCCGTCACGGTGCTGCGCCGTACCTGCCCGGACCTGCCCCGGCCGACGCGGACGCCGGCCCTGCGGGTGATCGCGCCGACGGGCTTCGCGTTCGCGTCGCTGCTGATGTACTGGTCGCGGTGGCCGCTGACCGGTGAGGTCATCCTCATCATGGCGATCGGCCTGCCGATCTACCTCTACTACGGCCTGCGGCAGCGGTTCGAGGGATGGGGCCCGCACCTGCGGGCCGGCGTGTGGCTGATCGCCTACCTCGCCTGGATGGCGCTGCTGTCGGCTCTGGGCAGCGCCCGGTTCGGCGGGTACGACCTCATCCCGTACGGCGTGGACATGGCCGTGGTCGCCGTCAGCTCGCTGGCGTTCTACGCCTGGGGCGTCCGCAGCGGATGGGCCGGGCCGTCCCGCGAGGTGGCCGGGGAGTCCGGACCGGCGAGGGCGGCCGAAGGCGAGGAGTTCGCGCCCGTGGCGTGACGGATGAGCGCGCCCCTTCCCGGCCGGGGAGGGGCGCGCTCGCGTGCCGGAGGGTGCGGCGGACGGACCGTCCGTATCGATAGAGTCACGCAGGGAAAGGAGTGCCATGCGCCTGCTCGTCGTGGAGGACGACGTACACGTCGCGGCGGCGCTGTCGTCGGTGCTCCGGCGGCACGGCTTCGAGGTCGACCTGGCGCACACCGCGGGCAGCGCCCTCGAACTGCTCGACCGCGGCCCGGACGTCATGCTGCTCGACCTCGGCCTGCCCGACCGGGACGGCTTCGACCTGTGCGGCCGCGTCCGCGCCGTCCTCGACATCCCGGTGATCATGGTGACCGCCCGCGCGGACGTACGGTCCCGGATCCACGGGCTCGACCTGGGCGCCGACGACTACCTCGTGAAGCCGTACGACGTCGGTGAGCTCATCGCCCGCATTCACGTCGTCAGCCGGCGGCGCTCCCCGGGCAACGGCGCCGGCGGCACGGCCCCGCCCGGCCGGCGGCCGGCGCAGGCGCTGTGCGACGGCCGGATCGAGCTGGACCGGCTGCGCCGTTCGATCCGCGTCGACGGGACGCCGGTGACACTCACCCGCAAGGAGTTCGACCTGTTCGCGACGCTCGCCCGCGAACCCGGCGTGGTCTTCCGCCGCGAGCAGCTCATCAGCGAGATCTGGAACACCAGCTGGCAGGGCAACCACCGCACCCTGGAGGTGCACGTCGCCTCGCTGCGGGCGAAGCTGGCGCTGACCGGCGTGATCGAGACCGTACGCGGGGTCGGCTACCGCATCGTCGCGGCGCCCGAGCGGCCCGGCGAGAACGCCCTCCCCCTCAGCTGAGCCCACCTTGCGCGCGCGACTCATCGGGACCCTGATCACCCTCATGGTCTGCATCCTGTTCGCCCTCGGCGTCCCACTGGGCACGAGCATCGTCCGTCAGCACCAGGACGCGCTGTTCCAGGACCGGCTGGATGACACCGTACGGTTCGCGGCGCTGGCCGGGAACGCGGCCCCGGGCGCCTCGACCTCCACGTTGAGCACCGAGCTCACGCGCTACCAGCAGGTGTACGGCATCTCGGCCGCGGTGCTGGACCGGAACGGCCGCCGGCTGGTCGCGACGCCGGGCTACCCCGGCGGCGACGTCACAGGGGTCCTCCGGCAGGCGTTCGCCGGGCGGCACAGCGCCGATCCGCACCTGATCTGGCCCTGGAGCGGCCGTTCGCTGGCGGTGGCCGCGCCCGTGATGCAGTCCGGAGACGTCGTGGGCGCCGTGGTGACCGTTTCGCCGACCGGGCGGATGCGCGCCGCCGTCCTGCACCGGTGGCTGCTGCTCTGCGGCGCGGCCGCCGTCGCGGTCCTGCTGTTCTGGTCGCTCGCCCACCGCCTGGCGACCTGGATGCTGCGCCCGGTACGCGCCCTCGACGCGGCCACCCACACCATCGCCACCGGCCGCCTCGACGCCCGTGCGACGGCCGCCTCCGGGCCGCCCGAGCTCCGCCGCCTCACGGCCTCCTTCAACGGGATGGCGCAGAAGGTGGAGGACACGATGGAACGCCAGCGCGCGTTCGTCGCCGACGCGTCCCACCAGCTCCGCAACCCGCTGTCCGCGGTCATGCTCCGGCTGGAGGACCTGGCCCTGGCGCTGCCGCCCGGCCGTGAGGAGGAGATCCAGGCCCTCCGGCGGGAGGCGCGCCGGCTGACCGCCGTCCTCGACGACCTCCTCGAACTCGCCCTGGCCGAGCAGCGCGAGGCCGCCGTGGAACGCTTCGACGTGGCCGCGCTCGTCGAGGAGCGGGTCACCGCCTGGCAGGTCGTCGCGGACCAGCGGGACATCGCCGTGATGCGCGCCTGGGGCGGGCCGGTCTGGACCGTCGCGGATCCGACCGCGCTCGGCAGCGCTTTCGACGCGGTGATCGACAACGCGCTGAAGTTCTCACCGGCCGGCTCGGTCGTCAGCGTGACGGTGGCCGGCGCCGGGGATCCCGTCGAGATCGAGGTGACCGACGAGGGGCCCGGGTTGCCACCGGAGGAAATGGCCCGCGTCGGCGACCGGTTCTGGCGCAGCCCGCGCCACCAGAACGTCCACGGGTCCGGGCTCGGGCTGGCCGTGGCGCGTACGCTGCTCGCCGCCTGCGGTGGCCGGCTGGACATCGCCACCGCCGACGGAGGCGGGCTGGCCGTGACGATGGCGGTCCCGGCGGATCAGCCTCCGGCGGTCACGGTTTGACGGACCGGTAGTAGCGCAGGGCTCCCGGGTGGAGCGGAACCGGCTCGGTCTGGATGGCGTCGCGCACGTCCAGGAGCTCGGCCGAGGGCACCTCGGCGGCGACGGCGTCCCGGTCGCGGATGAGCATCTCGGTCACCCGAAAGGCCAGGCCATTGTCCAGTGAGGCCGTGGCGAGCAGGAAGTTGGCCAGGGCGAGCGTGAGGGTCGCGCCGACGCCGTCGTAGGTGCCCTCGGGGATCGCGGCGGCGCGGTAGTAGGGCCCGTAGCGCGCGCGGATCGGCGGCGCGAGCGCGCCGAGCGCGATGAGCCGGACGGGCACCTGCCGGGCGAGCCTCGCGATCCCGGCGGTCGGCAGTCCTCCGGACCAGAAGAAGGCGTCGATCCGCCCCGCCCGCAACGCGGCGGCGGACTCCTCCAGCCCCATGCGGACCTGGGCGGGACGCCGGCCGGAGGTCAGGCCGGCGGCGTCCAGCACGCGCCCGGCCACGAGCTCCACGCCCGAGCCGGTCGCGCCCACCGAGACCGTACGGCCGCGCAGGTCCCCGACCGACCGGATCGGCCCGGTGCCCGCCACGGCCAGATGGATGTAGTCGTCGTAGAGGCGGGCCAGCGACCGGAGCGTACGGGAGGTGGCCGCCGCTCCCACGGCGTCCGCGGCCGCGAAGCCCAGCCGGTCGCGGCCGGAGGCCAGGCGATGGAGGTTGTCCACGGAACCGGTGGTGGAGTCCACGGACGGGCGGACGCCCGGCAGGCGGTGCTCGATCCGGGCGGCCAGCGACCTGGCATAGCGGTAGTAGACGCCGTCGACGGCTCCGGTGGCGATCGGCAGCGGCCCGTCGCGGTACGAGGGTTCGCCACCCACCAGCGCGCATCCCGCCGGCAGGCCCAACCCCGCGAGCAACAACGCCCGGCGGGCCGGAGCACCGGGCACGGCCGGGGTGACGCGCGGGCGTGAGGCCATGCGACATGATCTCACCCCGGCGTGTCCGCGGGGTCACCGTCGGTGTCGCGCCGTCCCGGCCTCGGTACGGAGTTGGCTGCGAATCCGCAGCTCAGCGGCCTTGTCTTCGCTGACCTGTGGTCAGCGCGCCCTCGGGGTTCGCGCAGCGAAGCGGACGGAGAACGGGGTGGTCCATCGCCGGTCAGATTGCGCGCCTCGCGGAGAAGGGCCGCGTGCGGGTGACGGACTAACGTGGGCTGGTCGGACCTGCTGAACGTGGCCCGGTACCTCGGCGGCGTACGACCGGTCGTCGGCGAATGGGGCTGGACGGCGTGGCTGACCGGCGGCAACTGGGCGCTGGCCCCGACCGCCGCCGGCATCGGGCAGGTCGTCCCTGTACACCACCCTGCCGACCCACTTCGACGACGTCGGCTGGTGGCAGAACCACCAGTGGGGGTCCAGGAGCTCGGTCGCCGTCATCGCCCTGCTCGCCCTCGCCATGCCCTGGGAACGCCGCCGACCCGCCGACACGGCCGGAACGGCGACCGTCCACCCGGAGACTCTCACGGACGCGGTCCGGTCACCGGCCGCGAAGAACACCTCCGCGAACCGACCGAGCAACTATCGATATTGACAACCGTTTTCATTATCGCGAGGATCGGTCTCCTCTACGCATATCGACCATGAGGAGACACTTTGCGTATCCACACCTCCGCCGTGGTCCTCGCCGGTCTTCTGGCCGCGGCCACGGCGTGTGACGGTTCCGCGAGCACCGGTGACGGCACCGGCGCGAGACGGTTGAAGGTGGTCGCCACGACCACCCAGGTCGCCGACTTCGCCCGCGACATCGGGGGCGACAAGGTCAAGGTCACCCAGCTCCTCAAGCCGAACGTCGACCCGCACGACTACGAGCCCTCCCCCGCCGACATCCAGGCCATCGCCGAGGCCGACGTCGTGGTGGAGAACGGCGTGCGGCTGGAGCGGTGGCTGGACCAGACGATCAAGTCCGCCGGCTTCCACGGCACCCTGGTCGACACGAGCAAGGGAGTGCCCATCCGCAAGGGCGACGGCACCGAGGAGGAGGCCGCCGGCGACCCGCACATCTGGCACGACCCGAAGAACGCCGAGCTCATGAGCCGGAACATCGCGGCCGCCTTCGAGGCCACGGACCCCTCCGGCAAGGCGGCCTACGCGGCGAACCTCGCCTCGTACACCACGAAGCTGGACCGGCTGGACTCCTGGATCGCCCGGCAGATCGGCACGCTGCCCGCCGGTCGACGCAAGCTGGTCACCAACCACGACGCCTTCGGCTACTACATCGACCGCTACCACCTGACGTTCGTCGGGTCGATCATCCCCAGCTTCGACACGTCCGCCGAGCTGTCCGGCAAGCGGCTCGACGCCCTCGTCGCCAATATCAAGTCGACCGGGGTCAAGGCGATCTTCTCCGAGTCATCGCTCCCCCCGAAGACCGCCGAGGCCATCGGCAAGCAGGCGGGCGTGAAGGTCGAGGCCGGGGAGGAGTCGCTGTACGGGGACACGCTCGGGCCCGCGGGCTCGGCCGGCGCCACGTACATCGACATGGAGCGCCACAACACCACCACCATCGTCACGGCGCTGAAGGGCTGACCATGAACACCCCCACGGACCCGGCCCTGGCACTGGACGAGGTCACCGTCAGCTACGGGCCCACACCGGCGCTGGAGAACATCGGCGGCGTGGTCGGCCCGGGCGAGGCGGTCGCCCTGATCGGCCCGAACGGCGCCGGCAAGTCGACCCTCATCAAGGCGATCCTCGGTCTCGTCCCGCTCGTGTCCGGGCGGATCACCGTCCTCGGCCGGACGCCCGCACAGGCCCGGCGCGAGGTCGCGTACGTCCCGCAGGCCGACACGCTCGACCCGGAGTTCCCCATCTCGGTCGGCCAGGTCGTGCTGATGGGCCGCTACCGCCGCATCGGCCCGCTGCGCCGCCCCCGGGCCGCGGACCGGCGGGCCGCCGGCGACGCCCTCGAACAGGTCGGGCTGGCCGACCGCGCCCGGCACCGGTTCGGCACGCTGTCCGGCGGGCAGCGCCAGCGCGTGCTGCTCGCCCGCGCGATCGCCGCCGAGCCCGGGCTCCTGCTGCTGGACGAGCCGTTCAACGGCGTCGACGCCGTCAGCGAGCAGGCCCTGCTGGACGCCGTCGCCGTGCTCAAGGGACAGGGGACGGCCGTCGTCGTCTCCACCCACGACCTGGCGCTGGCGCACCTCGCCTGCGAGGAGGTCTGCCTGCTCAACCGCCGTCAGTACGGCTTCGGCCCCACCCGGCTGACGCTCACCCCGGACCGGCTGCGCGCGACGTACGGCGGGCACGCCCTCGAACTGCGCGGTGACCGTGTCATCGTCGCGCACTCCTGAGGCCGGCCCATGGACCAGATCTTCATCGCGCCGTTCGCCCACCCGTTCATGGGCCGGGCACTGGCGGAACTGCTCGTCCTGGGGGCGCTGGCCGGCACCGTCGGAGTGCTGATCCTGCTGCGCCGCCTGGCGTTCATGACCGACGCGCTCACGCACACGGTCTTCCCGGGTGTCGTCATCGGCTACCTGCTCGGCGGCGAGGGCGGCGTCTTCTGGGGCGCGCTCGCGGCCGCCGCCGCGACCGCCGCCCTGCTGACCCTCATGACCCGGCACCGGGCGGTCACCGAGGACGCCGCGCTGGCGGTCCTGCTCACCACCTTCTTCGCCGTCGGCGTCGTACTCGTCTCCCGCGAGTCCGGCTACACCGCGGACCTGACCGCGTTCCTGTTCGGCCGGATCCTGACGGTCACGCCGCAGCAGCTGACCGAGACACTGGTGGTCACCGCCCTGGTCGTCGCGGCGCTGGCGGTCCTGCGGCGGCCACTGCTCGCCCGCGCCTTCGACCCGGAGGGAGCGCGGGCGGCCGGGTACCGGATCGGCCTGCTGGACCTGGCCACCAACGCCGTCGTCGCCCTGGTCGTCGTCGCCGCCGTACGCGCCGTCGGCACCGTACTGGTCATCGCGCTGCTCATCGTGCCCGCGGCGGCCGCTCGCCTCGTGTCGGACCGGCTGGTGCTCATCGTGCCGATCGCCGCCGCCATCGGCGCCCTCGGCGGATGGGCCGGGCTCGCACTCAGCTACGACGCCTCGATCCACCACGGCCTTCGGCTGGCCTCCGGCGCCACCGTCGTCCTCGTCCTGGTCGCCGGCCACCTCGGCGCGCTGGCGGCCGTGACGATCCGGCGGCGGCCGCCGGCGGACCGTACGGCGAGGAGCACGCCGTGACCGCCGTCGGCCGGGCGATCGTCGAGGCGATGCTCCTCGGCGCGGTCGGCGGCCTGATCAGCGTGCGGGTGCTGCTGCGACGGCTGCCGTTCTTCACCCTCGCGATGACGCACGCCACCTTCCCCGGCGTCGTGCTGGCCGCCATCGCCGGAGTGAACCTCTATCTCGGCAGCGGGGTGTTCGGCGTGCTGGTCGTGCTGGGCGTCCTGGCCCTGTCACGGCGCCCGGAGCAGGGCACGACCACGGCGATCGGCATCGTGCTGTCGGCCGGGTTCGCGCTCGGCGTCATCCTGCTGTCGGCCCGCGACGGCTTCGCCAAGGATCTCACGGCCTACACCGTCGGCCAGATCCTGACGGTGGGGACCGGCGACCTGGTCGCCGTCTCGGTGGTCGGCGTCATCGTCGTCGTCCTCGTGACCACCGCGGGCCGGCGACTGACGTTCCGCGCGTTCGACCCGGACGGCCACGCCGCCGCCGGGTACAGCCCGGCCGGCATCGACCTGGCGCTGCTGCTGGCCGTCGAGGCCGTCATCATCGTGGCCGTCCCCGCCGTCGGCGCGATCCTGGCCGTCGCCGTGCTCGTCGCGCCCGCCGCCATCGCTCGGCTCTGGGCCCGCGACATCCCGATGATGACCGCGGTCGCGGTGGCCACGGGCGCCGGCTGCGGACTGGCCGGGGTCCTCGTCTCCGCCCGATACGACGTGGCGGCCGGCGGCTCTATCACCGTCGTCACCGGGGGGCTGTTCGCCGTCTCGCTCGCCGCGACCGCCGCCTGGAACGCCGTCGGCCGCCGTGGCGGTTCGCGCCTCGCGCGGGTAGCGCCGGGCAGCACCGGTGGTGAACGCCGGTTCCGCGAGACATGAAGGAGGAGACCGGGACGACCGGACGCGAGATCATGACCGGTGTGGGCACCCTGCCGATCTGCGGCGAGAACGACCGGGCTCAGCCGGTGGGCGCCGCCTTCCGCAGGGTCGCCAGGTGCTCGCGCAGCACCGGAAGGGTGCTCTGGGCGAGGGTGCTGATCTGCGGCTCGGTGCCCTTGGCGATCTCCGTCTGGGTCTTGCCGATGAAGTCGTGGTCGAACTGCCCGCCGGCCTCGTCGCCGTTCGGCCGGGTCGTCGCGTCGTCGTGTGGCTTTCTGAGCTCAGGAGTCGTACTCGCCTCTTCGGCGTTGTACCCGCCCGCGACGGACCCGGCGCTCAGATGGTGAGGCGTTCTCCGGGGGCGGTGGGCATCCACTCCACGAGGACGACCGTGGCGTCGTCGCGGAGGCGTCCGTGCTGGTGGCCCAGGATCGTCTGGTTGAGACGGCGCAGGGTCTCCGGGGCGGTGAGGCCTTCGGCGTGGTTACGGATCACGAAGTCGCTCAAACCCGTCAGTCCGAACTCCCGGCCGTCCTCCCCGCGCGCCTCGACGACGCCGTCCGTGAAGAGGAGCAACCGGTCGCCGGGCCGCAGGTTCTCCGAGTGGACGGTCGAGGACGTACGCCGCCCCTGCACCGTCTCCTCCAGGCCGAGCGGCAGGCGCGGATCGCGAATGAGCTGCTTGAGCACCCTGCCTTCGCGGATGAGCAGGGGCGGCGGGTGGCCGCACGGGATCCAGCGCAGCTCGCCGGTCCCCATGTCGAGGTCGCACAGCAGCGCGGTGGCGAACCGCGACTCGCCGAACTGACCGGCGATGGCGGCGTCCGCCTGCTCGGCGGCGTCGGCCAGCGCTCCGCCGGAGCGGCGTGAGGCCCGGCAGGAGGCCATGGCGACACTGGAGATCAGCCCGGCGGTCAGGTCGTGGCCGACCGAATCGAAGATCGAGAAGATCAGGTGGTCGCCGGACAGGCTGTGGTCGAACGCGTCTCCGCCGACGTCGTACGCCGGCTCCAGGGCCGCGGCCAGGATCACCCTATTCGTGGCGAGCGTGCGCGGCGGCATGAACGCCCACGCCATCTCCGCCTGGACGGCCATCTCACGGCGCCGCCGGAGCCGCGCGAGCGTGTCGCTGTAGGGGTACTTGCTGGCGACGATCAGCGCGGCCAGGGAGGCCAGCATCCGGCATCGTTCGAGCGCCGTCCGGCCGGGGGGCGCCTCGCCGCCCGGGAACACGGCCTCCATGACGCCGAGCCGTTCGGTGCCGTCGAGGAGCGGGACCCACAGGCGATGCCGGTCGGGTTCGCCCTCGACCCGTTCGCTCTGCACGCTGATCGTCTGGTAGGCCCGCCCCGCCAGCGTGGAGTCGACCCGCAGCGACGGAGGCGTCTGCCCGGACGCGTCGTCCATCGGCCGCAGCCGCTGCTCCCGCAGATCGGCCAGATACATCCGGATCGCCGAGATCCCCAGGGGACGCGCCGCCTCGGTGAACTCGACCGCCAGCTTCCCTGGCGGCAGCAGGTGCGAGTTCTGGAGCAGTCTTCCGAGCGCGCCGACGGTCGATGCGTCCTCGGCCATCAGGCCGGCCGCCCGATGTCGAGGGCCGGAACATCGCGGGCGCGCGGGTGGGCACCCGGTACGCGCGGCGTGCCGGTGGCAGCGCCGACGCCGGCGATCCACTCATCCGTCCGCATCGGCGTCCTGCCGTACGAACTCGGTGACGAGGGCCGCGAGCGCCTCCGGCTCACGGAACGGGACCATGTGCGGGCTGTTCGGCACCGTCGCGAGCCTCGCTCCCGGAACCAGCCGGGTGACCTCCTCCGCCCACGAGTGCGATACCACCGTGTCGCGTTCTCCCCGCACGACGAGCGTCGGCACGGTGACCGCGGGCAGGCGGTCCTCGATCCGGTCACGCAGTGACTCGCCGAACGCGAACAGCACCCCGCCCGCCCCGCAGTCGCGGTAGTCGGCGAGTTTCAGCGGAAGCATCCGCGGGCTCTCGCGGACGGAGTCGCGCAGCCACCGCAGGACGGTGCGCGGCCACGTGCGTGCCGCCGGGTCGGTGGTCGGCCCGACGAGGACCAGCGACCGCACCCGGTCCGGATGACGCACGGCGACCTCGGTCACCACCTGGCAGCCGAACGAGCTGCCGAGCAGGCACGCCGGCGGCAGTTCGACCGCCTCCAGCCAGTCCGCCAGCGTCTCACCGAGCGCGGTGAGCCCGAGCGGCTCGGCCGGCCGGGAGCTCTGCCCGAAGCCGGGAAGATCGACCGCCCACGTCTCAACGCTCCTCCCCAGCCGCTCCACCAAAGGAAGCAGCGGCCGGCTGGAGGTCCCGGCGCCGTGCACGCAGACCACCGGCGTCACCGCCGTGGAGCCCGTGGACCACGAGGACAGCCGGTATCCGCCGGCCACGGGGAAACTCCGCCGCATGCCGACGGACCCACGCGGCGTGCCGGACGTCCCCACATTCGGCTCGGGCATCACACAAGTGGGATTACCCAGGTCGGGGACGCGAAACGAGCCCGAGCCGGCCTGGTCACGAGGTCAGTCCCGTACCGGGCGTAGCAGTCCTTCGCCGGCCACGGTGTCCTCCAGGAGCTCCTTGTAGCCGACGTCGAAGACGACGGTGAGCCGGCCGTCCTTGTAATCCAGGAGGCCGTCCCGGTCCGCGACCAGTGTCTCGGCGGCCTCTCGCTGCGAAGGGCGCAGCCCGGGAAGGCCGAACACCTTCTCTGCGAGGCCGGCGACGTCCGGGTGCGATGCCAGCAAGCGGAGCCCTACCCGGCCCTTGGCCGGAGAACGCCGGCCGCTCGCGTCTCACGCGAGGCGTTCAGCTCGTCTCGACGGAGCGCTGCTGCCCCGGGTATCCGGGTATCTGCTCAGGCAGACCGACCATCTCGTCGGGGAGCAGCTCACTCGGCGAGGGCGGCGTCGGTGGGTCTGGACGGGGATTCCCCTGCGGCACCAGCGCGTGCTCGGCGTCGATGGCGTCGCCCGCGTTGACGCCCTGTGGCTCGATCAGCGTGCCGGCGAAATCCTTCTGACCGTTTTGCAACATATATAACCGACTACCCGCTATGCGGATGCTAATCGAGCGCCGGCCGAGGCGCGGTCCGCCTCGGCCGGCAGGCCCGGGTTACGTGGTCGTCTCCTGCTTGGATCCGGTACCGGCGCTGAGCTCGTACGGGCCGATGTCGTCGGCGTGCCCCTGCGGCCGGGAGACGCCGTCGTAGTCGGCGTCCGGCGCGCCGGAGTCGGTGCCCGCGTCGACGCAGGGGCTGGACGCCGTCAGGTGGTAGTCGCCCGTGCCGTCGTCGCGGTAGTCCACCAGCTTGGGGTCCTCGCTGAGCGTGCCGGAGCTGTTCGGCGGCGTGAACTCCTCGCTGCTGTCCTTCCCGTACGTCCCCTTCTTGTTGCCCCAGAGCAGGTTGTCGTGGAACTCGTTGTTCGCGCCGTTCGCGTCGCTGCGGACGTTGATGCCGAACATCGCGTTGTCCAGCACGATGTTGTTGCTGATCACGAACTTGTCGGCGGTCGCGTCGACGCCGCCGCTGATGAAGATCCCGTGGTCGGCGTTGGCGAACGAGAGGTTGTTGGTGATGGTGGCGCCGGTCGCGTTGTGGTTGAACCGGATGCCGCTGCCGGAGCTGTTGTAGGTGACGTTGTCCTGGATGATGTCGTTCGCGCCGGACGGGTAGATGCCGTGGATGTACTGGCACTCGCGCGGGTACGGGCCGATGTGGTCGACCTGGTTGCCGACGAACGCGTTGTCCGACGACGACCCGTCGTCGCCGATCCCGTCCCCGCCCGGGCTGCCGGTGCAGTCGCCGGAGCCGATCTCGGTCCTGATGTCGTGCACATGGTTGCCCTGGACGATGTTGTGCGCGCCCCACGTCAGGATCCCGCTCCAGGCGCCGCCCGCGCTGGTGACGTCGAAGCCCTCGATGCGGACGTAGTCGCCCCGGTTCTCGAACGGGATGGCGGACGAGGTCGGCGCGATCTTCGCCTTCCAGCGGTGGTCGGCGACGAACGTCAGATGACCACCGGCGTGCCCGCTCGTCTTGTTCTCCACGGCGTCCTTGTAGGTTCCGTCCGCCACGTGCACCGTCGCGCCGCCGCTCGCTACCTTCACCTGCTCGGCGGCGTGCTGGATCGTCGCCCACGGGTGGGCCTGCGACCCGTCACCGGTCTTGTCGTCGCCGTCCGTCGCGACGTAGTACTGGTCCCCCGACGCGTCCGGGCCCGGCGTCTTCGGCGAGTTCTGCGTGTCCGGTGACGCCGGTGACGCCGACGCGTCCTGCGTACCCGGCGACTGCGGCGACTCCGGTGAGTCCGGAGAGCCCGGTGAGTCGAGCGTGCTCACTGAGTCGCCGGTCAGCGCGGCCTGGAACGCCTTGCCCTGGGTCGTGACGGTGTCGACGCCGGTGACCAGGCCGAAGTTCTGGTGGTCGGTGGCCGTGTAGATCATCGCACCGGCCGGCGCGGGGGTGAGCGCGCGGAGCTGCGCGATCGCCTTCGACGTCCACGCGGCCAGGTAGCCGGCGTTGGCGTCGTCGTAGACGGGGCTGCCGGCCTCCGGGTCGGCGTTCCACTCCGAGATGAAGTACGGCAGCGTTCTGCCGAGCTTGGCCTGGACCTTGTCCTCGATGGCCTTCACGTGGTTCTGCCAGTTGGCGAGGTGACTGACGCACGTGTTCTTCCAGTCGCCGTCGGTCGACGCTCCGCAGACGTACTCGTGCCACGACAGGTAGTCCGGCGCGGGCTTCGCGCCGGCCGCGAAGTCGGCCACGTAGTCCGCGAACTCGTGGTCCGCGCGGGACGCGACCGGCCCGACGTACCTGTCGTTCGGGTAGGCGGCCTTCAGCGCCGGCACCACCGCGTTCCAGGCGGCCGTGTAGTCGGCGGCCGACACATCCGCGCGGTCCGGCTCGTTCCCGAACTCCAGGTAGGCGGGATCTTCGCCGAACACCTGGTGGACCAGCTTGAGCAGGTGGAGGTCGGCGGCCTTCGTCTCCTCCGCCGTACCGCCCTCGCCCGGGCCCCGGATGATCAGCAGGGGCGTGGCGCCCACGTTCTTGACCGCCCGCATCGCGGACATGAGCAGGTCGTCGCCGACGGGCGTCTTGCCGGCGTCGTCGAAGTGGTCCCGCAGCGGCACCCGTACGAACGGCACACCCCACGAGCGGAACAGCTCCCGGGTGCCGGTCTGGGTGACCAGGGCGTCGTTCGCGCCGTAGAAGGACATGTTGACGCCCAGAAGGGGATCATGCGGCGGCGCGGTCGCCCGCGCCGGCCGTGTGACGACGCCGGCGACGACCGCGGCCACCACCGCCAGCGCCACCAGGGCCGAGGCCACGGCGCGTGGCAGCGAGGATTTCCTGCACATGGGCTACCTCCGGATGGATCGGGTGGGAGGAACCCAGATATAGGTGAAATAGCCGGTCACCAGGCGAAAGGATTGTCCGCCGTACAAAGGCCGAACAACCGAACAACGAAATGCCGAGCTCAGCGGCAGGTGGCCGTGACCGTGCCGGCGGCCTCGATCTTGTGTTCGGCGTAGTCGTCGTAGATCTGCAGGTCGATGGTGCCGGTCTTGGTCGGGCCGAACGAGAGGGTCATCGCCCGACCGCGATTGGCCCGCTGGTCGGTCCGGACATTGCCGCCGATGCGGTGTTCGGGAGTGTGCTTTCCCGGAAGGGTGTCCCACGCCTGATAGATGACGTTGGTGGCGGTGATGACGTCCGACGCGGGGATGTCGATGCGGAACGTACAGCTCTTGCCGACACCGGGATAGAAGGCCCAGTTCGCCCCGTCACCGCTGTCGGTCGTCCGGTGGATCAGGGCGTCGCCGCAGCCGCCGGTGCCGCTGCCCGCCAGCGGCTCCCAGGAGCCGCTGGTGTCCATCGCCGCCTTGGCCGTCGAGCAGGAGGGCCCGGACCGCGCGGTCCACGCGACGGGCGTGCTCGCCGGGCTCGCGCCGCCGGTCCGGCCGTCCGCTCCGGACGGGTGCTCGGCGGTCAGCGCGACCACGACCCCGGCGGCGACCAGGACGACGGCCGCGACCGCCCCGGCGCCGAGGCGTACGGTCGTGGTGCGGCGGTTCGCGGCCCGCGCGAGCAGCCCGGAGATGTCGTCGACGGAACGCTGCGCCGAGGTGGCCAGAGAGCCCCAGTCCACGCGGAGCGGCCGGTCGGCGCAGGTCTCGACGATCTGCGCCGGCGTGGGCCGCCGGGCGGGGTCCTTGTCCAGGCATCGGGTGATGAGCGCGCGAAGCCCGTCGTCGTGGCAGTCGAGCGCGGCCGGATCGGGCTCGGTGTGGATGATCCGGTACAGCACCTCGCCGGTCGTACCGTCGCCGAAGGGCAGGACACCGGTGGCGGCGTAGGCGAGGAGCGAGCCGAGCGCGAAGACGTCGGAGGCCGCGGTGACCTCGCCGCCGCCGGCCTGCTCGGGCGCCATGAACGGCACCGTGCCCACGCTGGCACCGGTCTGGGTCATGCGGCTGCCGTCGTGCGCCTGGGCCACCCCGAAGTCGATGACCTTGGGGCCGGTGGCCTCCAGCAGCACGTTGGCCGGCTTGAGATCGCGGTGGAGCACGCCGGCGGCGTGGATGTCGGCGAGCGCCTCGGCGATGCCCGCGGCCAGCCTCAGCACCGCGTCCGGCGGCAGTGGCCCGTCGGCGTCCACGGCGTCGCCGAGTGAGGGACCGGCGATGTAGGCGGTCGCCATCCAGGGCGGCTCCGCCTCCGGGTCGGCGTCGATGACGGCCGGGGTGTACGGGCTGTCGACCCGGCGCACGGCGGCGACCTCGGCCGCGAACCGCCGCCGGAAGTGCGGATCCTCGGCCAGGTGGGGACGCACGACCTTCACCGCCACCGGACGGCCGGACCTCGACACCGCCAGGTAGACCTGGCCCATCGAACCGCCGCCCAGGCGCCCGAGCAACCGGAACGGCCCGACCTTCGCCGCGTCGGACCGGGTCAGCGGCGTGACCGGCACCGGCGGTGTCTCCGCCTCGGGCACCTCCTCGGCGACCGCCGCGGAGACGGCGGCGGAGCCGGGGTCCGGGGCGGGAGCGCCGGGCTCATGGAGCAGGTCCGGATGCGCGGCCCGGAGTTCGGCTCGCAGGCTCGACCAGCGCTCACGCCACTCGTCGAGGTCGCCCTCGCACGCCGTCACGAAGGCGCTGGTGACCTCCCAGGTCGGCAGCCGCTGCCCCGACGCGGCCACCGACAGGACGGATGAGGAGTAGTGCGCCCTGCGCGCGAGCTCACGGTAGGTCGGCGTTCCCGGCGCGTTGACTCGCAGCTCCCGGAGTTTCACCGCGAATTCCCGCAACGGCCCTTCGGGAACCGGGGCCTCTCGCCTGCCCATCGCCACCTCGATCGCCGGGTCGACGCCCCTTCGCGGGAAATCGCGACAGCATCCTAGGCCGCCGATTACGGTCCGGTAACCCGGACGGCTGACCGGGAAAGGCCGTTTCCCTCACCATTCACTTGACCACCCGATTGATGGGCGTGTCATCGGTATGTCATCGGAGGTGATTAGCGTCTCCCGCGCGTATCGAAGAGCCGGTCGCGGAAGCCGCGCATCGGACCGTCGCAAACGGGAGGTTTGAATGCGCAAGTTCTCCGCCCTGCTGGCCGGCGTCGTCGCGCTGGCGGGAGTCACCCTGCTGGGGGCGCCCGCCGCGCAGGCGGCCTCATGTGAGGGCACCTACACGATCGTGGTCGGCGGCACCGGTGACCTCAACAGCACCATCTACTCCGGCAACATCAGCCAGCGTGTCGGGTACCCGGCGGTGCCCGTCGGAGCGGCCGACCGTCAGGGCGTCAACGAGCTGAACCGGCTGATCCGCGACCAGCGCGGCCAGTGCCCGGGCCAGCACGTCAAGGCGGTCGGGTACTCCCTCGGCGCCGCGGTCGTCCACACCTGGGTCACCGAGAACTGGCAGACGATCGGCAACGTGAACGCGATCCTGCTCGCCGACCCCAAGCGCCCCGCGGGCCCGGGCTCCGCCGGAGCCGCGGCCCACCCGGCCGTCGCCCCCGTCGTCGGTGCCCCGCTCGCCGGCGCCGACGACTACTTCGGCGACATTCCCGTACTGGAGATCTGCACCGACGACGTGATCTGCGACGCCAACGCGTCCTCGGGCCTGCCCGGCTACCTGTGGCAGGGCAGGCACGGGAACTACAACTTCAACGTCGACGTGTACACCGACGACGCCCGCGGACAGTGGTTCAACGGCGTCTACATCCCCTGACGGCGGCACGCCTCAGCTCAAGGTGCCGGTCGGCCTCCGCCGACCGGCATCTGTGCTTCGCGGCGGGCTCGGCCGGGAACGTCTACTCGACGTGCCGTGGCGAAGAGGTTCCGAAGGGGCCGGCCCTCCAGCTCGAAGAGGATCTCGTGCTGGATCACATCAGCGGGCCGTCCCGGCGGTGGTGCGAGCGAGCAGCAGGGCGATGTCATCCCGGGCGTCGGCTCCGAGGTCGGCCAGGACGCTGTCGCACAGCCGGTCCAGCGATCGTGCGGAACCGGCGGTCAGGGTGCGGGCCAGGTCGGACATGCCGGTGCCGATGTCCTGGCCGGGGTGTTCGACGAGCCCGTCGGTGTAAAGGGCCAGCACACCGTCTTCGGGGAGTTCTGTGTCGGTGGCCGGGTAACGGCTTGGACCGACGCCGAGCATCATCCCGCCCGGTACATCGATGAACTCCACGCTGCCGCCGGGGTGGCGGAGTGCGGGCGGGAGGTGCCCGGCGCTGGTGAAGCGGCAACGCCGGGATTCCGGGTCGTACAGGGCGTACAGGCAGGTGGCGCCGATCTCGTCGTCGTGCTCGGCGACCACGTCGCTGAGCCGGCGCATGATTTCCTCCGGCGGGCACCCGAGGCGGGCCAGGGCCGCGGTAGTGGTGCGGAGCTGGCCCATGAGCGCTGCGGCGTGGATGCCGTGGCCGGTGACGTCGCCGATGACCAGCACGACCTGCCCAGTGTCCAGCGGGATGACGTCGAACCAGTCGCCGCCCACCTCCGCGGTCTGGGTGGCGGGCTCGTAGCGGTGGGCGATCCGCAGCCCGGGCATCTGCGGGATGCGCTGGGGCAGCAGGCTGCGCTGGAGGGTGACCGCCATGTTGTGCTCGCGGGTGTACAGGCGGGCGTTGTCGATGCACACCGCCGCGCGTGAGGCCAGGTCGCCGACCAGCCGCACATCGGCCTCGCCGTACGGCTCCGGGTGTTCGGCCCGGGAGAACGAGGCCACTCCCAAGGTGACGCCCCGGGCGACCAGCGGCATCACCATGATCGTATGCACTCCCCGGGCGAGGAAGGCTTCTGCCACATCGGGTGTGTCGGAGAACTGCCCGCCCACCTCGGCCGGGTTCCGCGCCAGGAAGGGTCTTCCCTGCAGGAGCGCCACCGCGTGTGGGCTTGTGACCGGCAGGGTGATCAGATCGTCCACCTCGTACCTGATCTTGGTGCTGGTCACGGTGTCACGCAGAGCCACCCGGCGGAACCGCAGGGCGCCCGAGCCGGCACGGGGAAGCGTCTCCCCCTGGAGAACCTGGTCGAGCAGGTCGACGGAGATGCGGTCGGCGAGTTCGGGCACGGCCAGGTCGGCGAGTTCCCGGGCGGTGTGGTGAATATCGAGCGTGGCCCCGACCTGGCTGCCGGCCCGCTCGAGCAGGTCGAGCCGGGCATGAGCCTGCGTGATCGTCTGCGCATGGTTGGTGAAGTCGATGAAGCAGAGCAGCGCCCCGAGCACCCGGCCGTTCTCTGTCACCCGGTACCCCGACCAGGAGAGGACCTGGCGCTTGCCCGCCCTGATCCACTCCACGTGCATGTTGACCACGGGAACGCCTCTGCCTATCACCTGCTCGGCGACAGTGCGCTCGTCCCAGGCCGTACCGTCCGAAGTCCGCCAGTGTATTGGCCGAGTGGTCGCCCAGTACCTGATCGACAGGCCGTCGGCCTCCGAGGGCCGGCGGCCGATGATCTCCTCGTCCGGGAGGCCGATCAGCCGGCGGAACGCCGCATTGGTGCGCCTGGCGCGCAGTTCGCGGTCGAGGAAGACCATGGCGATCGGTGACTGGTCGAACAGCGCGTCCAGCTCGGGGTTGCGACGAGAAGAAGGTTCAAGGAGCGACTGCTCAGTCACTCCCCGCGTCGAATCATGATCGTTTCCCATGCCTGGTTTCGGCCTGCCCACCGACGCCCCCCTCGGCCGGACATACAGTGATCAATGCATAAAAGCGGGATTGACCTGCTACTTTACCTCCGAGACCGCCCTGCGCCATCTCGCGAGCGGTGACGCGGGCCCCTACTTCACCGTGCAGCCGGCGTCGACCTTCAGCTCGGTGCCCGTGACGTACCGCGCCTCGTCGGAGGCGAGGAACAGCACGGCGTTGCTGATGTCGATCGGTTCGACCCACGGGAGCGGCAGCGCGTTGATGGCCTGGAACGCGTCGACCGCGTCGTCCCGCGTCGGGTGTTCCAGGTCGGGGCGGAACAACTTGTAGGTGGCGTCGTTGAGCGCCATGTCCGTGGCGACGCTCGTCGGGTGCACGGTGTTGACCCTGATCCGGTGCGGCGCCAGTTCGTTGGCCATCGTGCGCATGAGCCCGACCACCGCGTGCTTGCTCGCCGTGTAGGCCGCGCAGTTCGTCAGGCCCTTGTGGCCGGCGGTGGAGCTGGTGAGGACGATCGACCCGCCGGTGCCCTGCTCGATGAGGTGCGGGACCGCGACCTTGCAGGTGTGCCACACGCCGGTCAGGTTGATGTCGGTGACGTTCCGCCAGGCCTGTTCGCTCACCAGGTGGGTCTCGTCGCCGAAGATGAAGATGCCGGCGTTGGCCGACACGATGTCGACGTGCCCGAACTCGGCGACGCCCTCGTCGAGCGCCTTCTTCAGGGCGTCGTGGTCGCGGACGTCGGCCTTGGCCGCGACGATGCGGCGGCCGAGATCCTCCACCTGCTTCACGGTCTCGGCCAGGTCCTCTTCGGAGGCACCCGGGTACTCGACGCCCTCGATGGCCTCGGCGACGTCGACGGCGATGATGTCGGCGCCCTCCTGCGCCAGGCGGACCGCGTGACTGCGGCCCTGCCCGCGCGCCGCGCCGGTGATGAACGCGACCTTGCCTGCCACCCGTCCGGCCATTCCGTGACTCCCTTCGCGGTGTTGCGGTTCGGGTCCTCGGCTTCAGTACTGGGTGTTGCCGGCGTCCACCGTCATCGCCAGCGCCGTGACGTGGCGGGACTCGTCGGAGGCCAGGAACAGCACGGCGTTGCTGATGTCGGTGGCGCTGGTGACGTCGATCGGCAGGCTGTTCGTCAGCATCCCGCCGATGCGCGGGTTGTCCGCGATCATGTCGCCCATGCCGGCGGCCCCCATCGTCCCCATCGGCGTGTCGACCCCGGTCGGGTGGACGCTGTTGACGCGGATGTGGTGCCGCGCGAGCTCGTGGGCGAACGCCCGTGCGAGACCCGTGACACCGTGCTTGCTCGCCACGTACGGCGTCAGGAAGGGCAGGCCCTTCAGCCCCGCCGCCGAACTGGTCAGGATGATGGAGCCGCCGCCCGCCTCGACCAGGCGCGGGGCGGTGGCCCGCACGGTGTTCCAGGTGCCGGTCAGGTTGATGTCGATGGTGTCGCGCCAGATCTCCGGCGTGACGTCGTCCCAGGCACGCGGGATGCAGATGCCGGCGTTGGCGACCACGACGTCGAGGCGGCCGAACCGGGCCACGCCGTCGTCGACGGCCCGCCTGAGCGCGTCCGCGTCGCGGATGTCCGCCTCGGCCGAGACGATCCCGCGGCCGAGCGCCTCGACCTGCTTGACCGTTTCGGCGAGGTCCTCCGGCGTCGCGTGCGGATATCCGAGGTTGGGCACCGGGCCGCAGAGGTCGATCGCGATGATGTCGGCGCCTTCCTCCGCGAGGCGGATGGCGTGGCTGCGGCCCTGGCCGCGCGCGGCGCCCGTGATGAACGCGACCTTGCCCTCGACTCGACCCATCGTCCGCTCCCTCGCCGCAGGCACCTGGCTACGTCCGCTCGGAGCCGTTGCGGCACCGAGTGCCTTATGTCGGGGACGTTAACGGCACTCGGTGCCATAGATCAATAGATGCGGTGAAGAGAACGCGGGGCGTCACGCCTCGGAGGCCTCCGCCGCGTGAGGGGCCGAGCCCGGCAACGGGGACGTGTCGACGTATCGGACCTCATAGACGCGCTCGGCGAACCTCCAGCCGCCCGGAGTGCGCCGGTAACGGTCGTGGTACAGCGAGTAGTTGATGTGCGAGTCACCGCTGCGCAGACGGCCGAGCTCGGAGATGTAGGCCCGGCCGGCCGCGGTGTCGCCGTCGAGCCGGACCGTGCCCGGGTGCACGTTCTGCACGAAGAAGTCCCAGGCGCCCTGCAACCGCTCGATCCCGGCCCGGATCTGCTCCCGGCCGACGAGATGGACGCCGGCGTCGGGGATCCGCCACACCCCGTCCTCGGTGAACAGGGCCGCGAAGCGGTCGTAGTCGCGCGTCATTCCGGCGTCGGCGAACTCGCCGGGCAGCGCCTGGATCTCGAACCGGTCGGCGATGGTCTGGATGTCACTCATCGGTCTCTCCTCAACGGGGGATGTGCTGCTCGGAACGTCGTGCCGCCGACGCGGTCACCAGCCGTAGGGGCCGAAGCGGCCCCAGGCGACGAGCGCGGCGAGCACGAACAGGACGGTGTTGACCACCACGGCGGACGGCTCCCTGCGCGGGATGTGCACCGTGGCCGCCGCCAGGACCATCAGGACGGCCAGTCCGGTCGCGGCGATCGGCGTCAGGACGGGTGCGATGCCGGCGGCGGCCGGCGCGATCAGCCCGACCGCGCCGAGCAGGGCCATCACGCCGATGAACCGCACCGTCGCCATGGTGAAGTCCGGCACCCACGGGTACAGGGCGGTCAGCCGGGCCCTGGGCAGAGCGACCTTCGTCAGGCCGGACATGGCGAATGCGGCGGCCAGGACCGCCTGCACGATCCACAAGAACACGTTCATCTGGCTTTCCCGTCTCGTCGGTGTCCGTCTCAGCGGTCCGACGACACGGCCCCTCGAAATGTGAGGTGCGGCCTCACACTTCGGCACGCCGCCTCGTCGAGATGATGAGGGCGAACGAGACCAAGGGGGGCGGCATGAGCGACCGAACCGAGCCGGAGGGCGGCCGGCTCGATCCGAGCCTCGACGCGATCATGAGCGAGCGGCGTCAGCTGATCAATCTCGCGTACCGGCTCCTCGGCTCCCTGGCCGACGCCGAGGACGTGGTGCAGGAGACGTACGCGCGCTGGTACGCCATGTCCCGGCGGCAGCAGGAGGCCATCGAGTCCCCCGGCGCCTGGCTGACGAAGGTGGCCGGCCGGATCTGCCTCGACCTGCTCCGCTCGGCACGGGCCCGGCGGGAGAGGTACGTGGGCGAGTGGATCCCCGAACCGCTGCCGGATCGTACGGAGTGGGCCGGCGGGCGGGCGGGCGCCGATCCGGCCGACCGGGTCACCCTCGACGAGTCGGTCGGCATGGCCTTTCTGGTCGTGCTCGAATCGATGACCCCGGCCGAGCGCGTCGCGTTCATCCTGCACGACGTCTTCCGCTATCCGTTCACCGAAGTGGCCGAGATCGTCGGCCGTACCCCGGCGGCGTGCCGTCAGCTGGCCTCATCGGCCCGGCGCCGCGTCCGCGCGTCGGAGGGCGCCGCGGCTCCGGCTGCTCGCCGCGCCGGCATCGTCCGGGAGTTCAAGCGGGCGTGGGAGGCCAAGGACGTCCACGCCCTCATCGGCCTCCTGGACCCCGCCGCGACGGCGACCGGCGACGGCGGTGGCCTCGTCAACGCCGCGCCGCACCCGATCGAGGGCGGCGAGCGGATCGCGCACTACCTGGCCGATCTCGCCGACAGGGCGGACGGCCTGACGATGCTGGAGCGCACGGTCAACGGCCAGCCCGGTCTGGTGGCCCAGCAGGACGGCGTCACCTTGGCGGTGTTCGCGTTCGACATCGCCGGCGACCGGATCAAGCACCTCTGGGCGGTGCTCAACCCCGACAAGCTCGGCCCCTGGAAGACGGGCTGACGCCGCGTACCGCGTCCGTCACCTCCGGGCACCGTCCGGGGCCGACCGGGATCATGGCAACCTGGTGTCGTGACCACTGAGAGCGAGAGCCACGCCGCCCGGCCCATCATGGGCAGGCCGCGTGTGACCTCGCGGGCCGCTCTCGAACGGCTGGCCTTCGACCTGTTCGCCCGGCGCGGGTTCGAGGAGACCACGGTCGACGACATCGCCGCGGCGGCCGGCATCGGGCGGCGGACGTTCTTCCGTTACTTCGCCTCGAAGAACGATCTCGTGTGGGGCGACTTCGAGGACCACCTGGAAAAGCTCCGGGGGCTCCTGCGCGACGTCGATCCGCGCCTGCCGGCGCTCGACGCCGTACGCGCGGCCGTGGTGGAGTTCAACCGGTTCGACGTCCGGGACGTGCCCTGGCACCGGCAGCGCATGGAGCTCATCCTGCGGGTGCCGACCCTCCAGGCCGACTCGACCCTGCGCTACGCGTCATGGCGCGAGGTGGTCACGGAGTTCGTGGCGGAGCGCACGGGCCTGCCGAAGTCCGCGATGCTTCCCCGGCTCGCCGGTCACGTCTTCCTCGCGGCCTCGATCGCCGCCTATGAGCAGTGGCTGTTCTGCGGCGAGGACGCCGACCTGTCCGTCCTGCTCGACGAGGCGATCCGGCGTGTGGGCGGCGGCCTCCTGGAGACCCACGCGATGGCCGGTCCCTGACGTCTCCTCTCAGCGGACCGTGCACATGGCGTGCGCGATGAGCTCGCCGATGAGCACCGCGGTGGCGGCGGGGCCGCGCAGCGGCGCGGCCGGCAGGATCGAGGTGTCGGCGACGCGGAGCCCGCTCACGCCGTAGACCCGGCCGTGGCCGTCGACGGCGGCGGACGGGTCGCCGGACCGGCCCATCGGTACGGTGCCGCAGGTGTGCTGGGACGTGCCGAGGCGGGACCGGATCCAGCGGTCGAGGAGGCCGTCGTCATCCAGGGACGCGGGTTCCACGACGCCGGCGGAGACCTCGCCGAAGGCGCTGGTGGACAGCAGGGCGGCCGCCGCGCGTACCGCCTCGCGCAGCCGGCGCCGGTCATCGGCCGTCTCCAGGTATCCGTAGTCGATGCGCGGCGGCACCCGCGGGTCGGCCGACACCGTACGCAGCCGGCCGCTCGTCCGGGGAGTCTGGACCGAGGCGAGAAGCGCGAGGGGCTGTCCGGGGACGGCCGTCCGGCCGCCGACCAGCCCGGCCATCGGCACCAGCGACTGAAGGATCTCCAGGTCTCCGGGGTGGTCTCCGCCGGATGAGGACAGGTGCAGGGCGCCGCCGAGCCAGGAGCCGGCCGATTCGGCCACCGGCCGCCGGGGCGTCCACTCCAGCACCACCTGGGGATGGTCGCTGAGCGCGGCGCCGACGGCGGGCAGGTCCTCGACCACGGGGACGCCGGCGCACGCCAGGACCTTCGCGGGTCCGATTCCGGACAGGTGCAGCAGGTGGGGTGAGGCGAAGGAACCGGCGCAGAGCACGATCTCGCCGGCCTCCAGCACGGTCCGCCGCCCGTTCCGGTCGGCCACGACTCCGGTTGCGCGGCCGCGCTCGACGGCCACCGACCGTACGAAGCAGTCGCCCAGCACGGTGAGGTTCGGACGTCCCAGCGCGCCCAGCAGGTAGGCGGTGCCGGTGTTGATCCGCTCTCCGCCGGCCGTGTTCGTCGGTACCGGGCCGACGCCGGGCACGCCCTGGGCGTTCTTGTCGGGCTCGTCCGGGTGCCCCAGCTCCCGTGCGGCGGCCCGGAACGCCTCGGCGGCGGGGCGCCCCAGGCCGGTACGGCCGACCGGGACCGGCCCGTGGCCGCCGTGGACGGGGGTCGCCCCGAAGTCCAGGTCGGTCTCCAGCGCGCGCAGGAACGGCAGCGCCCGCTCGTACGCCCAGAGGGCGTCGCCCGCACGGGCGGACCAGCGGTCGAAGTCCTCGCGCCGCGCCCGGATGAAGTATCCGCCGTTGACCGTGGTCGAGCCGCCAAGGACCCGCCCCCGGACGGCCGTGTAGGGCAGGTCCGGAGTGAGGCGGACGGGATAGGCCCGGACCGTGGGGGCGTCCGGCCACGCGCCGGGGACGAGGCGCGCGTCCCGCAGCTCCGGCGGGAACCCGGGCGGGAACCGCGGAACCGGTCCGGCCTCCAGGACCAGGACCGTACGGCCCGGATCCGCGCTCAGCCGGGCCGCCAGGGCCGCTCCGCTGCCGCCCGCGCCGACGATGAGGACGTCGGGGCGTCTCATCGGCTACGGGGGCGAGAACACGCAGGTGGCACTGGGCCCATCCGTTCGGAGCCTTTCTTTTGGCACTCGATGCACTTAGTATCGCTCATGTTCTCGCCGAGAGGAGATTTCCGATGAACGAGGACTCCACCTCCGAGACCGCCGGGAGCGGTACCCCCCAGACCTCCGGTGACGAGCTCGCCGCCGACGCGCTGATCGAGGAGGTCTCGATCGACGGCATGTGCGGCGTCTACTAGCGCGCCCATGTCCGGCATCGACCTCGACCGCACCTGGGACCTGCACCCGCAGGTCTCGGTGCGGCCGGAACCCTTCGGCGCGCTCCTCTACCACTTCGGGACCCGCAAGCTCTCGTTCCTGAAGGACCGCCGGCTGCTCGCGGTCCTGCGGGCCCTCGGTGACGCGCCCACCGCGCGGGACGCGTGCACGGCGGCCGGCGTCCCGGCAGCGGACCTGCCCCGGTACGGCGCGGCCCTCGCCGTCCTGGCCCGCTCGTCCATGATCGTCGAGAGGCACCCATGACCGTCGATACGAACGGCACGCGGCTGACCGACCTGTTCAAGCGCGGACTCGACGCGCCGATCTGTCTGACCTGGGAGCTCACCTACGCCTGCAACCTCGCCTGCGCGCACTGCCTGTCCAGCTCCGGCCGCCGCGACCCGCGCGAGCTGAGCACCGCCGAGGCCAAAGCCGTCATCGACGAGCTCGAGGCGATGCAGGTCTTCTACGTCAACATCGGCGGTGGCGAGCCGACCGTCCGCGCCGACTTCTTCGAGCTCCTGGACCACGCCACCGCGCACCATGTGGGCGTCAAGTTCTCCACCAACGGGGTACGGATCACTCCCGAGGTCGCGCGCCGGCTGGCCGCGAACGACTACGTCGACGTGCAGATCTCCCTCGACGGCGCGACCGCCGAGGTCAACGACGCGCTGCGCGGCCCCGGTTCGTACGACACCGCCGTGCGCGCGATGCGGAACCTCGCGGACGCCGGCATGACGAACTTCAAGCTCTCGGTCGTGTGCACCCGGCACAACATCCCGCAGCTGGCGGCGTTCAAGGCGCTCGCCGACACGTACGGCGCCCAGCTCCGGCTGACCCGGCTGCGCCCCTCCGGGCGAGGCGCCGACGTGTGGGACGAACTGCGTCCCACCCGCGAGCAGCAGCGCGAGCTGTACGACTGGCTGGTCGCGCACGGCGACTCCGTGCTGACCGGAGACTCCTTCTTCCACCTGTCCGCCTACGGCCGGGCGCTGCCCGGCCTCAACCTGTGCGGGGCGGGGCGGGTGGTGTGCCTCATCGATCCGGTCGGTGACGTGTACGCCTGCCCGTTCGCGATCCACGAGGAGTTCCTCGCCGGGAACGTGCGCCGGCCCGGCGGGTTCGCGGGGGTCTGGCGCGAGTCCGAGCTGTTCCGCCGCCTGCGCGGCCCGCAGAGCGGCGGCGCCTGCGCCTCCTGCGCCTTCTACGACACGTGCAAGGGCGGTTGCATGGCCGCCAAGTTCTTCACGGGCCTGCCCCTGGACGGCCCCGACCCCGAGTGCGTCCAGGGACACGGCGAGGAGTTGCTGGCCGGGCGGCCGGAGGACCGCACCGGCGTGCCCCGGCCCTCGGCCGACCACTCCCACCGCACCGCTCCCCGCGTCGGGCCGGTCCTGGTGCCGCTCACCCGCCGTCCCCCGGTGAGCGCGTGCGCCGAGGACCCCCTCGCCGGCCTGCGGATCCACTGAGGAGAACACCACATGCGCAGGAACCCCTGGTTCGAGACCGTCGCGGAGGCCCAGCGCCGGGCCAGGAGACGGCTGCCCTCCGTGGTCTACGGAGCGCTGGTCGCCGGGTCCGAGCGCGGCCGGACGGTCGAGGACAACGTCGGGGCCTTCGCCGAACTCGGCTTCGCCCCCCGCGTCGCCGGTCACCACGCGGACCGTGACCTGTCCACCACGGTGATGGGCGTGGAGACGTCGTTCCCCGTGCTCATCTCCCCCACAGGAGTGCAGGCCGTCCACCCCGACGGCGAGGTGGCCGTGGCGCGCGCGGCGGCCAACCGGGGCGTGATCATGGGGCTGAGCTCGTTCGCGAGCAAGCCCGTGGAAGAGGTCGTCGCGGCCAACCCGAACACCTTCTACCAGATGTACTGGACCGGCGAGCGCGACGCGATGGTGCAGCGCATGGACCGCGCCCGTACGGCCGGCGCCAAGGCGCTCATCGCGACGCTGGACTGGTCCTTCTCCAACGGCCGCGACTGGGGCAGCCCCGCCATCCCCGAGAGGATCGATCTCCGGACGATGGCGCGGCTGGCGCCCGGCGTCCTGCCGCACCCCGCCTGGCTGTGGGCGTTCGCCCGGACCGGCCGCGTCCCCGACCTCACCGTGCCCAACCTGCGGCCTCCGGGCGGACCGGCCCCCACGTTCTTCGGGGCGTACGGCGAGTGGCTGCGGACCCCGCCGCCCACCTGGGACGACGTGGCGTGGCTCCGTAAGCAGTGGGACGGGCCCTTCCTGCTCAAGGGCGTCACCCGTGTGGACGACGCGAAGAAGGCCGTCGACGCGGGAGTCACCGCTCTGTCCGTCTCCAACCACGGCGGGAACAACCTGGACACCACGCCCGCCACGATCCGGGTGCTCCCCTCCATCGTCGAGGCGGTCGGCGACCAGATCGAGGTCCTCCTCGACGGCGGCGTACGGCGCGGCGGGGACGTCGCCAAGGCCCTCGCCCTGGGCGCGCGGGCCGTGCTGATCGGCCGCGCCTACCTGTGGGGCCTGGCCGCCAACGGGCAGGCCGGCGTCGAGAACGTCCTGGACATCCTGCGCGGCGGGCTCGACTCCGCGGTCCTGGGCCTCGGCCGCGCCGGCGTCCGTGAGCTGTGCCCGGATGACCTCGTCGTCCCGCCCGGCTTCCGCCTCACTCTCGGCGGCTCGGGGCACTGACGTGCCCGGAGAGGATCCCGTCGGTCGCGATCTCGCGGACGCCGTCTGGCCGTCCGTCCCATCGGGCGCGCTCGTCCTGGTTCCGGTCGGCTCGACCGAGCAGCACGGGCCGCACCTGCCCCTGTCCACCGACACCGTGATCGCCCGGGCGGTCGCCGAACGCTCGGCCGGCGCCCTCCCCGCCACGCCGGCGGGCCCGCCGCTGGTGGCGCCCGCGATCGCGTACGGGGCGAGCGGCGAGCACGCGGACTTTCCCGGCACGGTCTCGATCGGACACGACGCGCTGCGCGCCGTGCTCGTCGAGACCGTCCGCTCCCTGGCGCTGTGGGCGGGACGCGTGGTCCTCGTCAACGGCCACGGCGGCAACACCGCCGCGCTCGACGCCGCCGTCGGCCGGCTGCGCGCCGAAGGACACGACGTCGCCTGGACCGGCTGCGGTGTCCCGTACGGTGACGCTCACGCCGGACTCACCGAGACCTCCGTGATGCTCCACCTGGCGCCCGACCTGGTCGTCCGGCCGAACGCGGTCGCGGGCGACACCCGCCCGCTGGCGGAGCTGATGCCGGACCTGGTCGCCCACGGCGTCCGCGCCGTCTCCCCGTCCGGCGTCCTCGGCGATCCGGCCGGGGCGTCGGCCGAGCAGGGCCGGCAGATCGTGCGGGCCATGACGACGGCCGTCGTCCGCCGCGTCGGCGCGGGCCTCACCGACTCCCGTGGTCGCCTCCTCGACCCGGATCGCTGATCGGCCGTGTCCCCCGAACAGCACGAACTCCCGCCGGGGTTCCGGGTCGCGCTCGACCGCGGCACGTCCTTCTGGTCGGGCGGCCGCGTCCTCACGGGCGGCGCGCCGTGGAAGGTGGTCCGTCTCGGTGCGGCCGCGCGGCCGCACCTCGCGGAGCTCCGCCGGGCGGGTGAACGCGGTCACGCCGCCACGTCCCCGGTCGGGCGGGCGCTGGCCCGGCGGCTGCTCGACCACGGCCTCGCCCACCCCGTACGGCCGCCGAGGCCCGGACCGCATGACGTGACAGTCGTCGTGCCCGCGTACGGACGCGCCGCCGAGCTGGCCCGCTGCCTCGCGGCCGTCCAGGGCGTCCCGGTGATCGTCGTGGACGACGGCTCGCCGGACCCCGAGCCGCTGCGGCGGCTGGCCGCCGCGCACGGCGCCCGCCTGGTACGGCACCCGCGCAACCGGGGGCCCGCCGCCGCGCGCAACACCGGACTGCGGCTGGCCGGCACGCCGTTCGTGGCGTTCGTGGACTCCGACTGCCGGCCCGAGGACGGCTGGCTGGACGTGCTCCTGCCGTACTTCGACGATCCGAAGGTCGCCGCCGTGGCCCCGCGCGTCGTCCCGGAAGCCGATGGCTCCCACCTGCTGGCGCGGTACGAGGCCGCCCGGTCCGCGCTCGACATGGGCACCCGGCCGGCGCTGGTCCGTCCCGGGGCGAGGCTCGGCTTCGTGCCGACCGCGACGCTCGTCGTACGCGCGTCCACGGCCCGGGAGCTGCTCTTCGACGAGGAGATGCGGCTCGGCGAGGACGTCGACTTCGTCTGGCGGCTCGCCGACCGCGACCGGCACGTGCGGTACCAGCCGGAGGCACGGGTGGCGCACACTCCCCGCGTCACGGCGGCGGCCTGGGCCCGGCGCCGCCACGAGTACGGCACGTCGGCCTCGGCGCTGGCCGAACGCCACCCCGGGCGGCTCACCCCCGCCCGCCCGTCGGCGTGGAACCTCGCCACGCTCACCCTGCTGACCTACGGCCGCCCGCGCGCGGCCGCCGCCTGCGCGGCCACCGCCACCGCCCTGCTCGCCCATCGCCTCGCCGGGACGTCCGGGCGCTGGACGCTGAGCGCGGCGATCGTCGGCCAGGGCACGGTGGCGGACGCGGCCGCCGTCGGCCACGCGCTGCGCCGCGAGTGGTGGCCCCTCGGACTCGTCTGCCTGGCCGCCGGCGGACGCGGCGGAGCGGCCCGGGCCGCCGCCGTCGCCATGCTCGCCCCGATAGCGCTCGAATGGATCCGGCACCGCCCCGACCTCGACCCGGTCCGCTACACGGTCCTCCGGCTCGTCGAGGACCTGGCCTACGGCTCCGGGGTCACCCGCTCCGCCTGGCGGCACCGGTCCCCGGCCCCGCTCCTGCCGCGCGTCCGCCTGCCGCTCCCCGGGCGACCGCGCGCACGCTGACCGGACGGAACCGTCTCGGCGTCGCGCTCCCGCCTTCAGCGGGGCCGCCTCAGGCTGAACCGCGCGATCCAGCCGACGAGCACGCCGAAGGACGCGGCCTTCAGGGGGGTGGCGTCCCCGAGGAGGACGGTGAGCAGCACGGCGGCGAGGACGAGGAGAACCGTCATGGTGATCGCCACGGACAGACGCGGCGGTGGGCGGTCCAGCCACCGTCCCAGCACCCGGTCATCGAGCCGGGTCAGGGCCCGCAGGACGCCTCGTACCGATGCCACGACCTACCTCCGGCGCCGACGATACGCGCGCGGGCCCGCGCCCGGAAGGAGACCGGCGTCTACGGGCCGTCAGGCGTCCAGGCCGCCGCGCTTGACGAGCTGGCGGACGATGACGTTGCGCTGGATCTCGTTGGTCCCCTCGCCGACGATCATCAGCGGCGCGTCGCGGAAGTAGCGCTCGACGTCGAACTCGGTGGAGTAGCCGTATCCACCGTGGATGCGTACGGCGTCGAGGGCGATGCGCATGGCGGTCTCGGAGGCGAAGAGCTTGGCCATGCCCGCCTCCATGTCCACTCGCCGGCCGGCGTCGGCCTCGCGCGCGGCGTGGAGGGTGAGCTGGCGGGCGGCCGACAGGGAGGTGGCCATGTCCGCGAGGTAGTTGCCGATCGACTGGTGCTGCCAGATCGGCTTGCCGAACGTCTCGCGCTCCTGGGCGTAGGCGAGGGAGTCCTCCAGCGCCGCCCGGCCCACGCCCAGGGCGCGGGCCGCGACCTGGAGCCTGCCGGTCTCCAGCCCCTTCATCATCTGGGCGAACCCGCTGCCCTCGGCCCCGCCGAGGACGGCGTCGGCGCTCGCACGGTAGTCGTCGAAGGACAGCTCGCAGCTCTCGACGCCCTTGTAGCCCAGCTTGGGCAGGTCGCGCGAGACGGTGAGGCCGGGACCGTGCTCGACGAGGAGGATCGAGATGCCCTTGTGCGCGGGTTCGGCGTCCGGGTCGGTCTTGCAGAGCAGCGCGATCAGCTGCGACCGGCGGGAGTTGGTGATCCAGGTCTTGGCCCCGTTGATCACGTATCCGTCGCCGTCCCGGCTCGCGATGGTGCGCAGGGCCTGCAGGTCCGAGCCGCCGGCCGGTTCGGTCAGGGCCATGGTGGCGCGGACCTCGCCGGTGGCCATCTTCGGCAGGTAGCGGCGCTTCTGCTGTTCGGTGCCGAAGTGCAGCAGCAGCTTGGCCACCACGGTGTGGCCGCCCATCGCGCCGGCCAGGCTCATCCAGCCGCGCGCCAGCTCCTCGGTGATGAGCACGTAGCACGGGGTGGAGACGGGAGTGCCGCCGTACTCCTCCGGAACGGCCAGGCCGAAGACGCCGAGCCCCTTCATCCGCTCGATCAGGGCCTCGGGGTAGGTGTTCGCGTGCTCGAGCTCCTGGACGACCGGCCTGACGTCCTTGTCGACGAAGTCGCGCACGGTGCCGACGATGAACCGCTCGTCCTCCGAAAGGATGTCCACTGTGCTCACGCTGCTCCTCCTCGTTCAGATGACACCGTCGGCGCGCAGGTGCTCGATGTCGGCCTCATCGTGGCCGAGTTCGGTGAGGATCTTCTCGGTGTGCTCGCCGACGCCGGGGACGGCCTCCATGCGCGGGTCGATTCCCTCCAGGTCGGCGGGCGGCCGGAGCGCCTGGACCATACCCCCGGGGATCCGTACGTCACGCCAGCGGTCCCGCGAGGCGAGCACCGGATGGCCGAGGAAGCCTTCGACGTCGTCGACCTCGGCGTTGGCCACCCCGATCGCGTCCAGCGCCGCCATCACCTCCGCGCTGCCGGACCGGCGGAACCGCTCGGCCACGATCGCGTCGAGCTCGTCCCGGTGCGCGACGCGGGCGGAGCCGGTCGCGAACCGCGGATCGTCCACCAGGTCCGGGCGTTCCAGGAACCGGTCGCACAGAGCACCCCATTCCCTCTCATTCTGGATGGAGAACAGCACCTGTCCGCCGTCGGCCGTGGTGTAGGCGCCGTACGGGGCGATCGTGGGGTGCCCGGTGCCGATCCTGGGTGGCTGGGTGCCGCCGTAGCGCGTGTAGTAGGCGGGCTGGCCCATCCACTCGGCCAGGGCCTCGAACAGCGACACCTCCACGGCGCGTGCCACGCCGGTGGTCGCCCGCGTGTACAGGGCGGTGAGGATGCCGGAGTAGGCGTACATCCCGGCGGCGATGTCGGCGATCGACACGCCGACCCGGGCCGTCTCCTCGGGCGTCCCCGTCAGCGAGACCAGGCCCGTCTGGCACTGCACGAGCAGGTCGTACGCCTTGCGGTCGGACCACGGACCGCTGGTTCCGTAGCCGGAGATCGTGCACGGGATCAGTGCGGGGTACCGCTCTCGTAGCGAGGCCGCGTCCAGCCCCAGCCGGCCGGCCGCGCCCGGGGCCAGGTTCTGCACGAACACGTCGGCCCGGCCGAGCAGCCGCTCGAGGATCTCCCGGCCGCGCGGTGCCTTCAGGTCCAGGGTCACCGACTCCTTGGACCGGTTGAGCCACACGAAGTAGCTGGACTGACCGTGCACGGACGTGTCGTAGTGGCGGGCGAAGTCACCCCCGCCCGGACGCTCCACCTTGATCACCCGAGCGCCCAGGTCGGCGAGCTGACGCGTGGCGAACGGCGCCGCCACCGCCTGCTCGGCGCTGACGACGGTGACGCCGGACAGCGGCAGGCCGGCGAACCCGGTCATCCGGCGGCCTCCCGTGGCCGGGCCGGGAGCACGTCGGCCCACATCGCAGGTCGCACCCTCTCACCTCTCATGCGGACGGCGGTTCCATCATGCGCGCTCACTGAGAGCGAACTCAGGCCGGGCAGATCACGTACGGCGAGGTGTGCGCGAGATGGCGAGGATCGGTGCACATCGTGGCGATCGTCCCGGACGGCGCGCCGTTAGCCTTGGCGCGCCCGTCACCCCGTCAGCAAGGCCGATCCGCAGATCCGTGACTCAGCGTTCCCGTCGTACAGCCGCCATGGCGCTCGCCCGCGTTCGGTCCGCCGTGGCCCTGCCGCCTGCCCTGGCCTGCTCTCCGGTCCACGAGGTGGGCCGATGACGGCCGGGGTGCGGCGCCGGCTCCGGGTCCTGATCACCGAGGACACGCGGCTGCGGAGCAACACCCTGGCCGCCCTCGTCCAGCGGGAGGACGGCGTCCAGCTCGTCGCGCAGGCCACGACGGGGCGAGCGGTGCTCGCCGCCGCGACCGAGTACCGCCCCGACGTCGCGGTGCTCGACATCGACCTGCTCGGCATCGACGGGCTGACCGTCATCGAGGAGCTCCGCGCGCTGCTCCCGCGCTGCAAGGTCATCATCGTCACGGGCGTCATCCGCCCCGGGCACCTTCGCCGCGCCATCGCGGCGAACGTCAGCGGGCTGATCGTCAAGGACGTGCCCGGCAAGCAGCTGCTCGACGCGATCGATCAGGCCGGCACCGGGGCCCGCGTCATCGCGCCCCAGCTCGCCATGGCGGCGCTCGACGCCGAATCCAGCCCGCTCTCCTCCCGGGAGACCGAGATCCTCCAGCGGTACGCGGGCGGATACGAGATCCCGGAGATCGCCGCCCAGGTGTGCCTGTCGGGCGGCACCGTACGCAACTACCTCGCCTCGGCCACCGGCAAGCTCGGCGCCCGCAACCGCGCCCACGCGGTCCGCATCGCCGCGGAGGCCGGCTGGCTCTGAGCCGTACGGCCGGCCCGCTGGGCGGAACCGGCCGCCTCGGCGCTACGCGACCACGCCGGGCTGCGTTCCGAGGACGTGAACGTCCTGCTGCCGCACATCCACGGCCTAGGACGAGTTTGCTGAAACAGCAACACGATTGGGGCCGTCGCTCCCGTCCGTCGGATGATCGTGCCGGGACGTACACGAAGGTCAAGGAGGACCGATGTCGCAGGTCGGGGCAATCACTCACCGTCTGGTTCCGTCTCCCGCCGGGCGGGTCCATCTGGTGGAGCAGGGCACCGGGCCGCTCGTGCTGCTGGTGCACGGGTTCCCCGAGTGCTGGTACTCCTGGCGCCATCAAGTGCCGGCGCTGGCCGCGGCCGGGTACCGGGCCGTCGCGATCGACGTTCGCGGCTACGGCCGTTCTTCCCGGCCCGAAGGCGTCGCCGCGTACGGGATGCGGGCGCTGGTCGAGGACAACGTCGCCGTGGTGCACGCCCTGGGCGAGCGGACCGCGGTGGTCGTGGGCCACGACTGGGGCTCGACCATCGCCGCCGACTCCGCCCTCCTCCGGCCCGACGTCTTCCGTGCGGTCGGGCTGCTGAGCGTGCCGTACGCCCCGCGCGGTGGCCCGCGGCCCAGCGAGGTCTTCGCGCGGATGGGCGGAGATGAGGAGTTCTACGTCGGCTACTTTCAGGAACCCGGCCGGGCGGAGGCCGAGATCGAGCCGGACGTCCGCGGCTGGCTCGCCGGCATCTACGCCGCCCTGTCCGCCGACACCATGCCGCCCGCCGGTGCCCCGGACCCGCACTTCGTGTCGCGGGGCGGGACGATGCGCGACCGGTTCCCCACCGGCCGGCTGCCGGCGTGGCTCAGTGAGGACGATCTCGACGTCTACGCCGGGGAGTTCGAGCGGACCGGGATGAGCGGGGCGCTGGCCCGCTACCGGAACATGGACCGGGACTGGGCGGACCTCGCCGACTTCGACGGCTCCCCGATCACCCAGCCGTCCGTGTTCGCCGGCGGCGCGCTGGACGCCTCCACGATGTGGATGGCCGACGCCATCGAGGCGTACCCCACCACCCTGCCGGGCCTGGTCTCCTCCCACCTGCTCGACGGGTGCGGCCACTGGATCCAGCAGGAGCGTCCCGAGGAGGTCAACGCCCTCCTGACCGGATGGCTCGCCGCCCTGCCCGCCTGACGGCTCAGCGGCCGTCGAAGACGGCGGGGACCTCCGCCATCGGCGGAGGCGCGGACGTTCCCGCAGGCCGGCGATCGACGCGGGAATGTCCGCGAGGGCGGTGCGGAGGGAGCGCAGGAACTCGTCGCTCGCGTCATCCGGCCTCACGGCAGAACCCTCCGAAGCGCGTCGATGTCGACGCCCTGGCCGCGTAGTGCGCGGAGGGCGGGCGTCTCCTCCTGCGCCGCCGCGTGCCGCGCCCGCGTGAACGCGTCGACGACGCTTCTCCGACCGGCCGGCTCGAGGCCGTGCCGTGTTCTCCCGGGTGTGATGCGCGCACCCACCACACCCGGGAGACGTCCGGCTATCGCTCCGCGCGGCGGGACTCGGCCACGGCCAGGCCCGTGACGGCCGCGAGCAGCAGCAGCGTCCCGCCGACCGTCGCCGAGGTGAGCCGCTCACCGAGCAGGAGAACGGCGAGGACCGCCGCGCTGACCGGTTCGATCAGCATCACCACCGCCGCGGTGGCCGCCCGTACGGCGGCGGCACCGGCGAAGTACAGCGGGTAGGCGAGCGCCGTCGTGACGGCGGCGACGTACAGCATCATCAGGACGACCCGCCCGAGGTGGGCGGTGTGCGGCCACAGGCCCTCGCTCCAGGCGAGGGGCAGCATCACGGCCGCGCCGATGGCGAACGACCACACGGTGAGGCCGTAAGGGTCCTCGCCCGTGCCGTGGCGTCCGGTCCACCGGCCCAGGACGTTGGTCGTCGCGTACCCGGCGGCCGAGACCAGCGCCAGGCCCACTCCCACGGGACGGACGACGCCGTGCTGGTCGCCCAGGACGAGGATCGCCAGGCCGGCCAGCGCGCCGCCGACCGCCGGCAGCCCGCCCCGGCCGAGGCGTTCGCCGAGGAACAGCCGCGCGCCGGCGGCGGTGAACACCGGGGCCGCGCCCAGGCAGACGATGGTTCCGACGGCCAGGCCGGTGTCCCGCACGGCACCGAAGTACGCGGTCTGGAAGACGGCCAGGCCAAGGCCCGTGCCGGTGAGCAGGAACACGCGCCGCCGTGCCGGCCGTGCCTTGCGGGGTACGGCGCGGGAAGGACGCAGCGCGCGGGCCGCGACCAGCAGCGCCATCCCGCTGAGGAAGCGCCAGAACGAGACGGCCATGGGCCCGAAGTCGCTCGACCGATAGACGATCTCCACGGCGGCCCCGGTCGTTCCCCAGGTGGTTCCGGCGATCGCGAGGCAGGCGAGACCTCGCAGCACCGGCCGAGATGGTTTTCGGGCAGCAGAAGCCGCCGCGACGGCAGTTTTCGACACGATTGAATCTCCCGACGGAGCAGAGGGTCGTGGACTCCCGTGCGAGCACGACCGGACCGCGCGTCGCCGTTCTCGGGGACGCGCCGGTGTCGTCGGACGGCCCGCCTAAGCGGCGGGCGGCGCGAGTGCTGCCATGCCCATACTTTAAGGCCCAGCTTGATCGTCTAGGCGGACGTATGACGCCGATCCGGCGGGCCGCCCTCGCGGCCGCGACCGTCGCGATGCCGGCCCCGGCGGTGTCCGGCCGCCTCGGGACCGATGACGACGCCAAGGCGTCACAGCCGGCCGCCAAGGTCGGGATCACCGTCGCGAACCCGGCGAAGGTGCTGGCGCAGGGCACCTTTCCCTCGTCGATGGCCCCCGGCACCACCGTGGACAGAAACTCAAGCGGTACGTCGTGCGCGACATCGCGTTCGCCGAGGCGGTGATCCCACTGGAGGAGCGGCAGCAGGGCGGAGGATCAGGTCGCCGCGGGGGTCACCGGCCCGGTGCGCGTGGCCGGCTTCACCGACGACATCGGCACGCCGGCCGCGAACCTCACGCTCTCCCGCGCACGCGCCGAGGCCGTACGGGCCGAGCTGTCCGGACGTGAAGGACCCGATCACCGCCGCGTGGAGATCTCCTACCAGAGCGGCTGGCCGCGGTGACGAAGCCCACAGGTCCTTCCTGTCCGATCGGTCAGATCTGACCGATCGGACAGCTATTCTGGTCGCATGGCCCGTTCCTCCACCGCTCTGCACGAACAGCTCCTCGCCGCGGCGCTGCGGCTGTTCGTTCAGCACGGGTTCCGCGGGACGTCGCTGGCGGACATCGCCGCGGAGGTCGGCTGCTCGAAGGCCTCGCTGCTGTACCACTTCAGCAACAAGGAGGCGATCCTCGGCGAGCTGCTGCTGCCGGTCGGCAAGGAGATGGTCGCGCTGGACGCCCGGCTGGCCGACCTGGAAGGCGACGCCGCCGTACGCGCCGGGATCACCGGGCTGGTGGACCTGACCGTACGGTTCCGGCAGGAGATCAAGGTGCTGTTCGACAACATGGCCGACGCCACCGCGCTGCGGGAGGCCGACATGGAGGGTCTCGACGGCGTCGGGCACCGGCTGGTCGGCGTGCTGGCGGGCGGCTCATCCGACCCGTTCGACCGGGTGGCCGCGACGATGGCGCTGGGCGGCATGTTCCTGACCGGCGGCGGCCAGCTCGAGATGGACGAAGAGACCCTGCGCGAGGCGATGACCATCAGCGCCCTGCGGACGCTGGGCCGTACGCCCGGCTGATCCCCCGCCCGCCCACACCGACCTGACGCCGGATCCGCCGCTCCGGCCTCCCCCACCGCTGCCCGCAGCTCTTTTCGTGCTGCCAGAAGGAAAGGCTGTCCCCCCATGGCGAGCTTGCTGTACCGGCTCGGCCGCGCGTGCTTCCGGCACCGCGGCCGGGTCGTGGCCGTCTGGCTGAGCCTGCTGGCCGCGCTGGGCGCGGCGGCGTTCGCGTTCAAGGGCCCGACCAGTGGTGAGTTCCGTATGCCCGGGACCGAGTCCCAGCGGGCGATGGACGCCCTGAGGAAGGAGTTCCCCGCCGCCGGCGGCGCCACCGGGACCATCGTCGTCGCCGCCCCCGCGAAGACGAAGCTCACCGAGGCGCAGGTGGCGCCCATCGTCGGGCAGGCGAAGGCGGTCCCCGGCGTGGTCGGGGCGGTCGACCCGTTCCAGGCCAGGTCGGTCTCGCCCGACGGCCGCTACGCCCTCATCCAGGTGCAGTTCGCCGGGCAGGTCGCCGACATCACCGACGCGCAGCGCACCGCGTACAAGGACATCGCGCACGGCGCGCACGGCGGGCTGCGGGTGGAGACCGGCGGTGACGCCGCCAAGGACGGCGGCGGCGGTGAGGCCACCGAGGGGATCGGCGTGGTGGTCGCGGCGGTGGTGTTGCTCGTCACCTTCGCTTCCCTGGTGGCCGCCGGGATGACCCTGCTCAACGCGTTGATCGGCGTCGCGGTGGGCATGGCCGGGCTGTACTCACTGACCAGCGTGGTCCAGCTCAACGACGCCAGTCCGGTGCTGGCGCTGATGCTCGGCCTGGCCGTCGGCATCGACTACTCGCTGTTCATCACCTCCCGCTACCGCCAGTACCGGCTGGACGGGACCGAGCCGGGCGAGGCGGCGGGACGCGCGATCGGCACCGCCGGATCGGCGGTGGTGTTCGCCGGCGCCACCGTGGTGATCGCGCTGGCCGGCCTGTCGGTGGTCGGCATCCCGTTCCTGGCCGCGATGGGCCTGGCCGCCGCCGGCACCGTCGCGATCGCGGTGCTGGTCGCCCTGACCCTGCTGCCGGCGGTGCTGGCCCTCGCCGGCGCCAAGGTCCTGCCCCGCCGCCACCGCGCCGGCCGGGTGGGCGTCCACGAGAAGGAAGGGCTCGGGTACCGGTGGGGACGCGTCGTCACGCGGCTGCGCCTGCCGATCCTGCTGGTCGGCGTCGTGGCGCTGGGCGCGCTGGCCCTGCCGGTGACGCACATGCGCCTGGCGCTCCCCGACGCCGGCACCGCGGCCGAGGGCTCAGCCCAGCGCAAGGCGTACGACCTGACCAGTGAGGGCTTCGGCAAGGGCTACAACGGACGGCTCATCGCCGTGGTCTCCGGCCACGACGCCGCCGCCACCCGTACCGCCACCGAGGAGACCGCCGGCCTCCTGAACGGCGTCCACGGTGTACGGGCCGTCGCGCCCGCCCAGTACAACGAGGCCAAGACCACCGCCCTGCTCGCCGTCATCCCCACCACCGGTCCCAGCGACGCCGCCACCGAGGACACCGTCCACGCCATCCGCGACAAGGTGGCCGCCGTCCAGGGCGCCGACGTCGCACTGACCGGCACCACCGCGGTCGGCATCGACATCTCCGAGAAGCTCGCCCACGCTCTGCCCATCTACCTGCTGCTCGTGGTGGGCCTGTCGATCCTGCTGCTCATGCTGGTCTTCCGGTCGATCCTCGTGCCGGTCAAGGCCGCCGCCGGGTTCCTGCTCACGGTCGGGGCGACCTTCGGCATCACCACCGCGGTCTTCCAGCAGGGCCACCTGGCCGGCCTCGTCGGGGTGGCCACTCCCGGACCGTTGATCAGCTTCCTGCCGATCATCCTGATCGGTATCCTGTTCGGCCTTGCCATGGACTACGAGGTCTTCCTCGTCTCGAAGATGCGCGAGGACTTCGTCCACGGCGACACACCTCGGCGGGCGACCGTCAACGGTCTCGGCGCGAACGCTCGCGTCGTCACCGCCGCCGCCATCATCATGATCTCGGTGTTCGCCGGATTCATGATCACCCCCGACCCGATCATCAAGTCCATCGGCTTCGCGCTGGCCGTCGGCGTGTTCATCGACGCCTTCATCGTCCGCATGACCCTCGTGCCCGCCGTCATGGCGGTGCTGGGCCGTGCCGCCTGGTGGCTGCCCCGCCGGCTCGACCGCGTCCTGCCCGACCTCGACATCGAGGGCGAGAAACTCCGCCGCGAGCCCGCCGTGCGGCAGGAGGCCCACTACACCTACAGCGGCCGCTAGACCGTGCGTCCGACACCCCCCAGGTCCCGGCCGAAGATCGTACGGGAGCTCCTCCTCGTCATCGTCCTGTACGGCCTCTACCGGCTGGGACGGCTCGCGGCGAACGGTCACGTCTCCGAGGCCTTCGCCAATGCCGCGCGGGTGTGGAGCTGGGAACGCACCGTGCACCTGCCCGACGAGGCCTCCGTACAGGGCCTCATCCTGCACGGCCGAGCCCTGGAGAAGGCCGCCAACCTCTACTACTCCAACGTCCACTTCCCAGCCATGATCGTGTTCTTGGTGTGGATGTTCTGGCGGCATCCCACCCACTACGTGTGGGTACGCCGCGTCCTCACCGCGCTCACCGGCGCCGGTCTGGCCCTGCACCTGGCCTTTCCTCTGGCGCCACCGCGCATGGTCCCGGCCTTCGGCCTCGTCGACACCGGACGCCTGGTCGGCCCCTCCCCGTACGGCGACGTCGACACGCAGGGCCTGGCGAACCAGTTCGCCGCGATGCCCTCCCTGCACGTGGGCTGGGCGCTCGTCATCGCGATCGGCCTCATCACCGTGGGCCGCAGCCGATGGCGCTGGATCTGGCTGGTCCATCCCGCCGCCACCCTGTTCGTCGTGGTGTCCACCGCCAACCACTACTGGCTCGACGGCATCGTGGCCGCCGCCCTGCTGGGCGCCTCGCTGTTCCTGATCCCCCCAAGGCGCCGAGCACGACTGACAGACGCCCGACTATCGAAGCCGCACCCTCCGACAGCCGCCCGATCAGCCCGAGCTCTTCCCCCACTCGACCCGCCAATGCACACCGCGACGGGGCACTAGCATCATGGAATCGTCGGTGGACGACGATCCGCCCGGACAGGGAAAGGGCAATCCGCCATGCTCGATGTCATCGGCGTTGGATTCGGGCGTACTGGGACCTTGTCGTTGAAGTCAGCCCTGGAACGGCTCGGATTCGGCCCCTGCCACCACATGACCGAACTCCTCCAGAACGCCGAGCAGATCTCACAGTGGGAGCGAGTCGTCCGCGAGGAGAATCCCGACTGGGACGCGGTCTACCGTGGATACCGCGCGACGGTCGACTGGCCGGGCGCGCACTTCTGGCGTCAGCTCAGCGAGCATTTCCCCCGCGCCATGGTGATCCTCACGGTGCGTGATCCGCGGCGCTGGTACGAAAGCGCGAGGGAAAGCATCTACCAGGCGTCCGTCGGTCCCGCACCGGCCGATCCGGGTCTGGCCCTGATGCGGCAGGTCGTGCACGAGATCGTCTGGAAGGGGGAGTTCGACGGCCGGTTCGATGACGCGCGACACGCCATCCGGATGTTCGAGCAGCACAACGAGGCGGTGTGCCGCGAGATCCCGGCCGACCGGCTGCTGGTCTTCGAGATCACGCAGGGCTGGCGGCCTCTGTGCGAGTTCCTCGGCGTGCCCGTGCCGGACGAGCCGTTCCCCCACGGCAACGACCGGCAGTCGTTCGCCGAGCTGAGGAGGCGGCTCTCCTCGGGGAACCCCGAGCAGGCTTGACGATTATGTCGAGAAGGCCTGACTCCTCATGTTGCGTGAACTCCACATAATCTACTGTCCCGATCGGCATTACGAAATTCGAATGTAACGACGCGGCCGATGGCGGCACCCCATTCGGGAAGGGCAATCAGCCTATTCCGCAACTGCCGATCGAGACGTGACCATAATTACTCTCTGTGATCGACGGAATCATCCGCGTGCGCGCACCGGCCAGTAGCGGCAAAAGCGTCATATGCGCACTCGACCGCCGGAACGGAGCGTGTGATGCCGGGAATCGTGTTCTCACCGCGGACCGCTCCCCGGCATGGCCGGCGACGGCCGATCCCGCGAAACCGGCTGACCGCCCTGCTCCCCGGGCGAGCGGACTGGGCCGCGATGCGGCGCGACCCGCGCCGGGACGTGCTGGCGGGGCTGTCGGTCGCGGTCGTGGCGCTGCCACTGGCGCTGGCCTACGGCGCGAGTTCGGGCCTCGGCGCCCGGGCCGGGCTGGCCACCGCGGTGGTGGCCGGCGCGCTCGCAGCGATCTTCGGCGGCGGCGCGCTTCAGGTGTCCGGGCCGACCGGGGTGATGACCGTGGTGCTCGTCCCGATCATCCGCCACCACGGCGTGGAAGGTGCCCTGCTCGCCGGGATGATGGCGGGCGTCCTGCTCGTCCTGGCGGCGCTGGCCCGGCTGGGCCGGTACGCGCGCTGCGTGCCGGCCTCGGTGGTGGAGGGGTTCGCGGTCGGGGTGGCCGTCGTGATCGCGCTGCAGCAGGTCCCGGCCGCGCTCGGGCTCGGCGCGCGGCATGGGGAGAAAGTATGGCGAGTGGCCGCCGCGACCGTCGCCGACTACGCGAGAGACGTACGGCCGGCGCCCCTGCTGATGGCGGCGGCGGTGGCCGTGGCGATGACGGTGGGCAGCCGGCGTCTGCCGAAGGTGCCGGTCGCCCTGATCGCCATCGCGGCGGCGACGCTGGTCGCCCGGTTCCTGCCCCTGCACCTCGAACGCGTCGGCGAGGTGCCCGCCGGTCTGCCCGTCCCGTCGCCGCACTTCCTCGACTTCGGCGTCGCGGTGGCCCTCCTGCCGTCAGCGCTGGCGATCGCGGTGCTGGCCGCCCTGGAGGGACTGCTGTCGGCCGCGGTCGTGGACGCGCTGGGCGCGGGAGAGCGCAGCGACCCGGACCGGGAGCTGTTCGGGCAGGGCCTGGCCAACCTGGCGGTGCCCTTCGTCGGCGGGGTTCCCGCGACGGCGACCCTGGCCCGTACGGCGGTCAACGTCCGATGCGGCGCGACGTCCCGGCTCGCCTCCCTCACTCACGCCCTCGCACTCGCCGCGATCGCGTTCATGGCCGGCGGCCTGGTCTCGGCCATCCCCCGCGCCGCGCTGGCGGGGCTGATGCTCGGCGCGGCCGTGCGCATGATCAAGATCAGGTCGCTGGCCGCGATCGTGCGCACGAGTCTCAGCGACGCTCTGATCGTGGCGTTCACGCTGACCGTCACGGTGATGGTGAACCTCATCGCGGCGGTCGCCGCCGGAGTGGTCATCGCGACCGTGGTCACCGTGGCCGCGCTCGCCCGAAGCGGGCGCATCGAGGCGATGCCCCTGGAGGGCGCGGACGGAGACGACGCCGGTGAGGAGCGTACGACCGCCGGCGACATCGGCCTCTACCGGCTGGAGGGTCCCTGGTTCTTCGCCGCCAGTCACCGGCTCGTCCAAGGACTGGGCCAGGTGAGCGGACGGCGGGTGGTGATCTTCAGCATGGCCGGCGTCTCCGCGCTGGATCTGACGGCGGCCCGCGTGCTCGGTGAGACGATCACGCAGTTGCGCGGTCGCGGCGTGACCGTGCTGCTGGCCGGGGTACGCCCCCGCCATCACCGGCTCATCGCCCACGCGACCGACGGTACGCACCTGCCGCCCGCCGATCTGCTCCACCCGGACCCCGCCGCCGCCCTCCTCCACGCGCGCTCGCTCGTCGGTACCCCCGACCCGCCGTCCCCGCGCCGCGCATGACTCGGCGCGGCCCGCAATGAGCGGTCGGGCCAAGACCTCCTTCCCCCGGCCGCACCGTCGTCGCCCCGTTCCGCCAGTGTCACAGTCCGTCATCGGGTGCCTATGTTGCGTGATGTCCTTCTCTTACAGAACTAACCGCGAGGAGTGGGGGCATGCCGGTTCTGGGTGCTCTGCGCACGGAGGCGCCCCGGCCCCGGATCGTGCGCGAGCATCCGCGCGCCTCATGGCTCGCGGCGACGACGGTGTGCGCGGGCACGTTCCTCGGGCGATGCGACGCCGGCGCCGTCGTGTTCTCGCTGCCCGCACTGCGGCGGCACTTCGACGTGTCGCCGGTCGCGGTCCAGTGGGTGTCACTCGGCCACCTGCTGACCCTGGCCGCGGTGGCGGCCCCGATGACCCGCATGGTCGACGCGCTCGGTCCCAAGCTGACCTGGACATACGGATTCGTGGTGGTCACGGCGGCCTCGGCCGTGTGCGGGCTGACGCCCTCCCTGACGGTCCTCATCGCGTTCCGGGTGGTGCAGGCGATGGGCGCGGCCATGGTCCAGGCCGGCGGCCTCGCGCTGATGAGCACCGGCGTCATTCCGGGTAGACCATCGACCAGCGCGGCGTCGCTCCTCGGCCTGGTGGCGGGACCGGTCGCCGGCGGCCTGATCATCGCCTCGGCGGGCTGGCGCTGGGTGTTCCTGGCCGGCGTTCCGGCCGGATGCGCCGGTGCGGTGGCCGGGCGCTGCCTGCTCCCCCGGACGCGCCTCTCCCGAAAGTCGCATGCCCTGCCGCGCGGCGGACGGAGGTCGCCGGCTCTCACCCTGACCGCCCGGTTCGCGGTGTTCGCGCCGCTGGTGCTGCTCCCGCGGCTGTGCGCGGCCGACGGTGTGCCTCCGGCCGTGGCCGGGCTGATCACCGCCACGCCGCCCGCCGGATTCGTCCTCGCCGCCCTCCTCGGCCCGGCGCGCCGTACCCGCCTACGTGGGATGGTCGCCGCGGCCGGCTGCGTCGCCGTCATCGCCGGCATCGCCGTGGAGCCCGCCCCTGGAACGGTGAACACGATCCTGCTCGCCGCCCTCGGCGTCCTCCTGGGCACGCTCGTCATCGCGCGCGACACCGTCCCGGCGCCCCCGGTGGACCGCGCGGTGGCGGCCGGCGAGCTGGGCATGGCGCTGGCGGTGGTGACCGTCACCCTCACCGGGTCACCCGGCGGCGGCCGGCTCGCTCTCGCCGCGATCGCCCTCGCCGTGCTCGTCCTGGCGGCGCCGATCGCCGTACGGCCCCCGCGCGCCCGCCGGCGCGTCACGCCGGTCACCGCCGCGGAGACACCGCCGGACGCGCGATTCCTGCTCGCCAACGAG
This sequence comes from Actinoallomurus sp. CA-142502, assembly GCF_050936355.1. Lineage (NCBI taxonomy): Bacteria > Bacillati > Actinomycetota > Actinomycetes > Streptosporangiales > Thermomonosporaceae > Actinoallomurus > Actinoallomurus sp. CA-142502. Next base: position 1,113,834 of record NZ_JBNJMY010000001.1, on the reverse strand, counting down.
CGCACGTTCCTCGCGTGGAACCGTACGGCGCTGGCCCTGGTCGCGGCGGGGTTGGCGGTCGCCCAGCTCCTGCGCCCGTTCCCGGGCGTCCCGTGGGGGCGGCCGGCGCTCGCCGTCCCGCTGATCCTCCTGGGCGCCGTCATCGCGGTGATCGGCCACCTGGAGCTGGGCCGTAACCAGCGCGCCCTGTACCGGTCCGAGCCCCTGCCACGGTCCGTCCTGCCCAAGGTCCTGACGTTCGCCGTCGGGGTCATCGCGCTGGTCTCCGCGACGGTCCTCGTCCTGTCCGCCGCGCACGGCCGATGACCGGACGGCCTGAGGCGGCGTCCGACCCGGGCCTGGCCGAGGAGCGCACGGAACTGGCCTGGCGACGGACCGCCATCGCCTTCGCCTCGCTCAGCGGCGCGCTGGTGAAGGTGCACCCCGCCATCGGCATCCCCGCGCTCGCCCTCAGCGCCCTGGTAACCGGCGCCCGTCGTCCCGTCCTGACGACCGTGGCGGTCGTGGCCGTCTCACTGATGACGCTCACGGCCGTGCTGGTGAAGGGCTGACGGGCCGTCGCGGTCAGCGGTCCGCGCGCGGCGTACGGTTCAGGTCGGCGAGGAGCGCGTTGTAGGCGGCCAGGGCCGCGTCGTCCTCGTCGACGTCCCCGCTGGTCCGGAGCCGCTCGCGGTCCTGCCGCGCGGTGTCGCCGTGCCCGGTGCCGGCGAGGGCCGCCTGCCGGGCCGACTCCAGGAACTCGCCGGCCCGCGCGGCCTCCGGCGACCGGTCCGTGAACCACCGGGCGGCGACGACCAGCATCATCACGAACATCAGGCCGTCGCCGCCGATCCACATGACGGCGCCCGCGCCGTGGACGTCGGCCAGCGGGCCCGGCCCCCACGACGGCTGCGTCCGGGCGTAGGCGGGAAAGGGCGGGTGGGTGGCCTGCAGCAGGACGATCCCCACGATGGTGTCGGCGGACATGCCCATGAACAGGCTGAACAGCCGCAGCGGGTACGGCAGCCCGTCACGGGGTGAGTCGGCGGTCAGCAGCCGGGAGAAGTACAGGTACCCGCCGCCGAGGTAGAGGGCGCGCTCGAGTGCCATCAGTCCCGGCGATCCCATCATCACGTCCATGAAGGACGACAGGTGGACGCCGAACAGAACCGCCGCGTATCCCGCCAGTCCGGTGAGCGGCGAGCGGAGGAACCTGGCGAACCACGTGCCCCGGATCGACTCGACGCGATCGCGGGCGGCGCCGCGAGTGGCGCGCAGCAGCAGGGTCGTCGGGTGCCCGAGGCACAGCAGCCACGGCGACAACATGATCAGCATCAGGTGCTCGATCATGTGCACCCACAGCAGGCCCGCGTCCCCGTACACGCCGGGGCTGCCCATGATCGCCGCGCCGGCGACCGCGAGCCCGGCCGTGAACGCGGCCGTACGAGCGAGCGGCCATCGCGTCCCGCCCCGGCGCGCCGCGACCACGGCCCCGAGGTAGAGCAGCAGGGCGAGTGTCAGGAGTGCGGCGGTGACGGGCGCGAACCGCCACGTGGTGAACGCCTGACCCCAGGTGAGCGGCGCCAGGGGGTCGCCCATCGTCATGGGATGGTCCATCAGAGTCTCTCCAGGAGGTCTTGGCCGAGATGGCCACCGGGATCACAGCCACGCGGGACCGCGAACAGCGCGCTGGAGGTGTGTCGGAGGTACCGGCTCAGGTCGTCCGCGAGCGCGAGCCGCTGCTGGATCCGGGTGAAGCCGCCGGCCGGGTCGGACTGGAAGGCCATGAACAGCAGGCCCGCGTCCGGCGTGCCGTCGGTTCGGTGGCCGTCGAAGTAGGAGAAGCCCTTGCGCAGGATGGTCGCGCCCTCGTTCGACTCCGGAGACGCCTGCCGGACGTGGGCGCCCGGCCCGATGGCGAGCGAGCCGTCGGGGTTCTGCCGGTCCAGGTCGAAGGGCGTGAACTCGGTACCGCCCGACAGCGGCGCGCCGGTGTCCTTGCGCCGTCCGACGACCTGCTCCTGCCGGTGCCGGGGCAGGGTGTCCCAGTCGTCGAGGAGCATGCGGATCCGGCGGAAGACCAGGTAGGTCCCGCCGCGCATCCACGCCGGCCCGGTGTCGCCGACGAAGATCTTCGAGTCGAATCCCGGGTCGCCGGGCCGGGGGTTGCCGGTGCCGTCCAGCTGGCCCATCAGGTTGCGCGGAGTGGCGTTCTGTCCGGTCACCACGCCGTCGGTGGTGCTGAACCCGCTCATCTGCCATCGGACGCGCGCGGTGCCCCGCGCCAGCCGGGTGAGCGTACGCAGGGCGTGCGCGACCACGATGGCGTCATCCGCGGTGAACAGCACCCCGACGTCGCCGTCGCTCCGGGCCGGATCGATCTCGTCGCGGGGGAAGGCGGGCAGCGGGGCCAGCGCGGCCGGAACCGGGACGCGGAGGCGGCGCAGCAGCGAGGCGCCGAACCCGGCCGTGATCGTCAGCGCGGCCGGGCCGTACCCCGCCGCCATCGCGTCGTCTCCGGACGGCGCCCGGCCCGCGGTCAGGTCCCGTGCCGCGCCGGTCCAGGCGCGGAGCATCGACCGCAGCCGGGTCGCGTCCGCCCCCGGCTCCAGGTCGAAGGCGGCGAACCAGCCGTGCGCGGCGTACGGCGCGAGGATCCCGGCCTGGTGCCGGCCGTCGAAGGGGATCCGGTGCCCGCCGCGAGCGCGTGCGGACTCGCCGCGTGTCGCGGCGGCCACGCCCGCGCCGCCGGTGGCCACGGCGGCGCCTCCCGCGAGTGCGGTCATCGCGAGCAGTCCGCGGCGGCTCACGCGCCGATCGGGGTCACGTGCCATCGGGCCGGTATCCGATCGGCTCGACCGGCGCCCGTACGGTGATCGGGACGGACCGGCGGAAACGGAGCGTCAACGTGACGTGGTCCCCCGGCCGCAGTGACCGTACGGGCCGTTCGAGCATGACGTGATATCCGCCGGGGCGGAACACCAGCCGTCCCCGGGCGGGCACCGCGACCGAGCCGACCATCTCCATGGTCCGGCCGGTGCTGCGGTGCATCATCGTCTCGGCGGCGACGTCGCTGCCGACCCCGGTCAGCTCGTCCCCGGCGCCTCCCTCGTCGACGACCGTGAAGTAGGCGGCGGCGACGTCGGGCGAGGCCGGCCGGGGCACGTACGCGCCCACGACCCGCAGCTTCGGCCTGCTCACGGGAGCGGCCGACGTCCACGCGGCGAGCGCGGCGACGGCCACGACGACCGCCACGCCCATGGCCAGGAGCGGCGTCCGCCGGCTCACGTGTCGCCGCCCTTCGTGGTCGTCTCCCGCAGGAGTTTCGGCAGGTCGGCGGCCCAGTCGGCGGCGGTGACACCGGCCGTGTAGATGAGGTGCGCGCGGTGGTCGGCGCCGAACGGCAGCACCTCGGCGCCGTGGGTGACCTCGTAGTCGCCCGTGGTCGACGACGGCCGTTCCAGGGCGATCCCGAGCGGCTTGGCCGCCGCCTGGATCTTGGCGTAGTCGCCGGTCAGCCCGATGAAGGACGAGTCGAACGAGGCCAGCCAGGACTTGATCACCTTCGGGGTGTCGCGCCACGGGTCGGTGGTGATGAACACCACCGCGATCCGGGCGCGCTGGGCCGGGGCGAGTTTCCGCAGCGCCGCGGCCAGGTCGGCCATGGTCGTGGGGCACACGTCCGGGCAGTGGGTGTAACCGAAGTAGACCAGCGTCAGCCTGCCCTCGGTGGCCTTCCTGAGGTTCACCGGGCGTCCCGAGGCGCCGGTCAGCGTCAGGTCGGGTTCGCGCAACGGCGTGCTGATCCTCGTGCCGTGCAGATCGGGGGTGGGCCCGGCGACCTTCACCGGAGGTGAGTCGGCCTGGTTTCCGCAGGCGGCCAGCGTCGTGAGGAGCCCGAGCGCGGCGGCCCCGGCGAGCCGCCGGGCGGTTGCGGCCCCGGGACCGGCGACTCGGGCGCCGCGTCCGGTGGCATGGGAGAAGAACATCGTGATCCTGAGCATGGTGAACGGGCGTACGGCGACCACGGCGTCGCCTCCGGCGCCAGAGGGCTCATGGACGGCCCCCGGACCGGTCAGGCGAAACCGGGTGAAGCGGCGCCGGCGGTGGCGCCGCGTGTGATCACGCGAAGTACGTGCCGACGGCCCGAGGCGGCCCTCGCCGCACCAGCGCGTGGCGCAGCGCCGCGAGAGCGGGCGGGGACTCGTCCTCACCTCGCCAGGGGTCCGCGCCGGCCGGCCCGCGATCCGCGTCGACGCCACCCCGGAGGAAGACCGCGAACGCCCGCAGCGTGCGCCCCACGAGGGATCCGACGATCACGCCGAGCGCGTGCCACAGCGCCCGCTCACCGGCGTACAGCCACAGGGCGACCAGCAGCCCGGCCAGCGCGTGGGCGCCCCACATGCCGGCCGACATCCCGCCGTCGTGCGGCATCCCCGCCGGCGTGCCGGCACCGGTGAGGTGGTGCATGCCGCCGTGCGTCACCATGCCGAGGCGGCCGGGAGCCGTATCCGGGTCCGCCGGCGTGGACCAGGTGAACCACAGGTGGAGGCAGCTCTGCGCGACCTCCACGGCGAGCAGGATCCACCACAGCGGCCGTCGCCGGTCGGCCAGGCAGTACCCGACCGCGCTCACGACGGCCAGGGCGATCCAGCCGGACCACGCCGGCGCCGGACGCGACGCCATCAGGTCATGCCCGGCCTTGGACAGCACGACGCACACCGAGGCGAAACCCCCGGCGCGCACCAGCCGAAACCACCCAGGCGGAACCATGACCTCACTGAAAACTACGACGTGTAGTACATCGAGGCTACACCGGGCCGCCAAAGCCGAGGACACCCGGTAGCCGCCCGATCACCTCGCGGACGCGGTGGGGAGGTGGAGGAGGCGTTCGAGGACGGGCAGCGGTGGTGTGCGGGTGGTGGCGCGGAGTGCGGTGGCGCGGTCCCAGAGGGTGCGGGCCTCGGTCACCCGGCCGAGCGCGTCGGCGGCGCGGGCCAGTGCGTAGGTGGCGAGGGCGCGGCGGTAGTCGTCGGCCGGGCGCGCGGCGACCTCCAGGGCGGTGTTCGCCGCTTCGCGGGACTCCTCCACGCGGCCGAGGCGCAGCAGGCTCTCCGCCCTCCCGAGCAGCGCCAGCCACTCGGCCTGCCGATGGCCTGTCTCGGCCGCGAGCCGCACGGCCTCCGTGCCGTTGGCCTGGGCGGCGTCGTGCCGGTCCAGTTCGCAGTACGCCACGGTGAGCATCGCCAGGGTCAGGGCGGCGCCCAGCCGGTCCCGGCAGCCGCGCTGGAGCCGCAGCGCCGCGTCGAGCAGGGCCACCGCCTCCTCCGCGTCGCCGCGGGCCAGGTGGATCTCGCCGATGTTGTGGAGCAGGAGGCCCCGCTGCAGGGGCAGCTTCATCAGCTCGTACCGGCTGAGCGCCCGCGCGTAGTAGGTGAGCGCCCGCTCGTCGTCGCCGCGCAGCTGGTACAGGTGCCCCAGGTGGGAGAGCACGCTGGCCTCGCCGGTCGGCGAGCCGGTCCGCTGCGCCAGTCCGAGCGCGCGGTTCAGCTTCTCCGCCGCCGCGTCGAAGCGGCTCGCCTGCTGGTCGGCCCCGCTGAGGATGGTCCAGGCCAGGATCTCGCCGCGGCGGTCGCCGAGCCGGTCGGCGACCCGGCGCGCCTGCTCGGCGAGGAGCGCGTAGTCGCTCCAGTGTCCGCCGCGTGGCAGGTAGGACTGGAGCACCCACATCAGGTCGATGGCGAGGCGGGCGGAGCGGTCGGGTGTGTCGGCCAGGCGCCGGGCCAGTGCGACCATCCCGTCGCGTTCGGCCTCCAGCCACGCCACCGCCTCGGAGGGGCCGGCGAACGGGGGCGGGACGGCCCAGTCCGGTTCCAGCCAGTCCCCCGCGATCTCGGCCACCGGGTCGTCCCGCAGGCAGCGGGCCGCCTCTCGCGCCGTGCCCAGGTAGTGGCTCGCGAGCCGGCGCAGCGCGGCGTCCCCGTCCCCGCCGTCCTCGGCCGAGGCCAGCTCAGCGGCGAAGAGCCGTACGAGGTCGTGCATCCGGTAGGAGTCCGGGCCCTCGGCGTGGACGAGCTGGGCGTCGGCGAGCCGGTCCAATGCGTCGCGCGCCACCCGGGGGACGTCGTCGAGCAGCGCGGCCACCGCCTGCGCGCGGACGTGGGACAGGCCGGCGGCACCGGCGAGGCGCAGGGCGCGGGCGGCGACCGGATCGGCGGCCGCCAGGTCGCGGTAGCCGACCCGCAGGCAGGTGCGTACGGCCAGGTCGCCGTGGCGCAGCTCGTCCAGGCGCGCCGCGTCGTCGTCGAGCCGGTCGGCCAGCATCGCCACCGGCCATTCGGGCCGGGCGGCCAGCCGCGCGCCGGCCACGCGGACCGCGAGCGGCAGCCGGTCGCCGTGCCGCACCACCCGCGCGGCCGCCTCCGGCTCGGCGTCGATCCGCTCCGTACCGGCCAGCTCGGCCAGCAGGCGCACGGCCTCGGCCTCGCTCAGCGGATTCACCGGCAGCACGATCGCGTCGAGCGGGTCCAGCGGCCGGCGGCCGGTGATCAGGACGGCGCACCCGGCGGTCGCGGGCAGCAGCGGCGTCACCTGCTCGGCGCCGGCCGCGTTGTCCAGCACGACCAGCACCCGGCGGTCCGCCAGCACCGACCGCAGGCGTGCGGCGTCCTCGTCCGGATCGCCGGAGATCTCCGCCGACGGCACGTCCAGCGCGCGCAGGAACCGGGCCAGCACCGTGGTGGCCGGGACCGGCGCCGAGGTCAGGCTGGTGCCGCGCAGGTCGGCGTAGAGCTGGCCGTCCGGGAACCGCGCGGCGGCGGCGTGCGCGGCGCGGAGCACCAACGCCGACTTGCCCACGCCGCCGGGACCGTGGACGGCGACCGCGACCGGGCCGTCCGGCACGGCCTCCAGCGCGGAGCGGATCGCGGCCAGTTCGGCGGCGCGGCCGACGAAGAACGGTGTGACGCGCGGCAGCTGGCGTGGCGCCGCCGGCTCCGCGGCGACCGTGGCCGTGATCAGGGCCCGCCGCGGCGGCGGGAGCGCGTCACGCCGTAACACCACCTGCTGCAGGGCGCGGAGTTCCTCTCCCGGGTCGATGCCCAGCCCGTCGGCGAGCGCGGCGCGCGCGTCGGCGTACGCGGCCAGCGCCGCGGCGGGGTCGCCCTGCCGGTACAGCGCGGTCATCAGCTGGACCCAGGCGCGTTCGCGCAGCGGATGACCGGCCAGGTGGCGGCGCAGCCCGCCGGCGGCCTCCTCGTACCGGCCGAGGTCCAGCAGTGCCGCGAACCGGTCCTCGCCGACGTTGAGCCGCTGCTCGTCGAGGATCTCGGCGGTCATGGCCAGGACGGGACCGTGGCGTGGCCCGGCGAGCGGCGCGCCGCGCCACAGGCCGAGGGCGCGGCCGAAGTGCTCGGCCGCGGTCGCGGGATCGCCCGGCAGCGCGGCCCGGCCCGCCGCCGCGTGCCGCTCGAACACGCACAGGTCCACGTCGACCGGTTCGACGTCGAGGCGGTAGCCCGCCGGGTGGCCGGTGAACCGGCCGGCGCGCGAACCGAGCAGGCGGCGCAGGCCCATGGCGTACGTGCGCAGGTTCGCGCCGGCCGAGGGCGGCGGCGTGCCGTTCCAGATCTCGGTGATCACCCGCTCACGTGCCACCGTCTCACCCGGATGCACCAGCAGGAGTGCGGCGAACGTCCACAGCTTCCCGCCGGAGGCGACCCGCTCTCCGGAGTCCGTCCGGACGGTGACCGGTCCGAGCACCCGGAAATCCACCCTTGGCACCTCCGCGACGGCCGGCGAGACGGTCGTCACCGACGGTACGCACGGCGACCGGAACGGACATCCGGCACAATAATGATGTTTTTCCTGCAACCCACGGTGTCGGCGACGCCCGTCCGCGCCCACCCCTGGGGGCAGCGGCGGCGCCTCGTGCAACCGACGTGGTACGCGATCGTGCCTACAGTGCCCGCATGATCCTTCGCAGGGCGCTGCGCCGGCCCGGCCCCCGGGCCGGCGACACCGTACTGGCGATCTGCCTGGTCCTCGGCTTCGTCGCAGCGGGCGAGACGTGGGATCCGCCGGGCTGGCGGCCCTTCGACACCCTGGCGATCCTGCTCAGCGCCGTCGCCGGGCTGCCGCTCGCGCTGCGCCGGCGGTACCCGCGGACGATCCTGCTCGTCTCGTGCGCGGGGTACGCCGGCTACATAGCGGCCGGCTACGTGCCCTCGATCACCGTCTGGGCATCGTTGCTGGCCGTCTACACGGTCGCCGCGACGCGGCCGCCGCGCGACCTCGTGCTGGGGATGGCGCTCACCATGGCCGTCATCCTGTACGGCGGAGCGTCGCTGCCCGGCCCGCTCGCCGTCATCGAGGCCCTGCTGGTGCCGGCGTGCGTGTGCGCGGTGGGCACGAACGCCCGGCGGCTCTCCGAGCGCAACGTCCAGCTCGCCGACCTGACCGCGCGACTGCGCGTCGAACAGGAGTACCGCGCGCGGCAGGCGGTGGCCGAGGAGCGGGTCCGCATCGCCCGCGAGCTGCACGACGTGGTCGCGCATCACATGTCCGTCGTCTCGGTGCAGGCGGGGCTCGCCCGCTACACGCTGGCCAGCGATCCGCAGACCGCGCGCGGCGCGCTGGACACCGCGCTCGCGACCAGCGGCGAGGCGCTGACCGAGATGCGCCGCCTGCTCGCCGTCCTGCGGATGGCCCGCCCCGACCCCGGCGAGCACGGGTACGGAACCGCGCCCGGCCTCAGCCGGCTCGAGGAGCTGGCCGGGCGGGTGCGCTCGGCGGGCGTGCCGGTGGAGGTGACCGTGACCGGCACACCGCGTCCCCTGCCGTCCGGCCACGACCAGTGCGCGTTCCGCGTCATCCAGGAGGCGCTGACGAACGTCCTGCGGCACGCCGGGCAGGCCCGGGCGTCCGTGACCGTGGCGTACGAGGCGGAACGCGTCGTCGTGCACGTCGTCGACGACGGCCGCGGGGCCGGCGAACGGCCGGCGCCCCACGGCATGGAGGAGATACCGCACGGGTTGCTGGGCATGCGCGAACGCGCCAGTATCTACGACGGCCAAGTGATCGCCGGTCCGCGCCCGGAAGGTGGGTTCGAAGTCGTGTTGACCCTTCCCGTACCTCCGGCGTCGCCGGACGGACCGGTCACGCCGGCCGCGACGCCATGACCGACCCCGGCGCGACGGCCGGAGACCCGGCCGCTCCGACGACGGTCCTCGTGGTGGACGACCAGGTCCTCATCCGGGCCGGCGTCGCCGCGCTGCTGCGGGCCGCGCCCGGCCTCGACGTCGCGGGCGAGGCCGGAGACGGCGAGCAGGCCGTCGCACTCGCCGCGTCCACGCGGCCCGACGTCGTGCTCATGGACATCCACCTGCCCGGCGTCAACGGCATCGAGGCCACGCGCCGCATCCTCGCCGACGCCGGCGGGGCTCCGCCGCGCGTGCTGATCCTCACCATGTACGACCTCGACGAGTACGTCTACGACGCGCTGCGGGCGGGGGCGTCCGGCTTCCTGCTCAAGGACACCCCGCCCGAACGTCTCCTCGCCGCCGTACGGACGGTCGCCACCGGCGACATGCTCTTCGCGCCCAGCGTGACCCGCCGGCTGATCGAGGCGTACGTGAACCGCAGCGTTCCGGCCAAGACGCCCGACGAGCTCACCAAACGCGAGGTGCTCGTGCTGCGCATGGTCGGCCGCGGAATGGCCAACGCGGAGATCGCTGAGACGCTCGACATCGCCGAGACCACGGTGAAGACGCACGTCAACCGCATCATGACCAAACTGCGCCTCAACAGCCGCGCCCAGGCCGTCGTCTACGCGTACGAGACCGGCCTGGTCAGCCCGTCCGTCTCCGGCTAGTAGTGCTTTGTTACGTTTGTGATCTTGGTTGCGATGATCGTGTGTGAGGTCTGGGGAGGTTGCCGCGGTCCGGTCGCGGTTGGAGGAGTTCGCGGCGGAGGTGTTCGCGGGGTTGCCGCGGTCGGATCAGCGTGCGACCGGTGGGTTGTATGTGCGGGGTTTGTTGCTGGATGGGCAGCGTAAGTCGATGCAGCCGATGGCGGAGCGGCTGGGGGTGGATCATCAGCGGTTGCAGCAGTTCATGACGTCTTCGACGTGGGATTTTGTGGGGGTGCGGCGTCGGTTGGCGGCCCGGGTCGAGCAGGTGGTGGCGTTGGTGGCGTGGGTGATCGATGACACCGGGTTCCCCAAGTACGGTTCATCCTCGCCGGGGGTGGCCCGGCAGTATTCGGGCACGTTGGGCAAGGTCGCCAGTTGTCAGATCGGGGTGAGCGTGCACGCGGTCACCGACGATGCTTCAGCGCCGTTGGACTGGCGGTTGTTCATCCCCGAGTGCTGGGACGATGCCTGCACCGACGATCCGGCCGTGGCCGAGGAGATCAAAGGCAGGCGCACGCGGTCGAGTATCCCGGCTGCCGAGCGGAACCGGCCGAAGTGGCGGTTGGCGATCGAGATGCTGGACGAACTACGCGGCTGGGGCTTGGAGACACCGGTGATCTGCGCGGACGCCGGTTACGGCGACAACGCTGTGTTCCGGGCCGCGCTGGCCGAGCGTGGCTTGGGTTACATCGTTCAGGTCAAGGGCACCTGCACCGCCCATGCCGCCGACGCCGTTCCTGAACTGCTGCCCTCTAAGGGCAAGGGCTGGCGTGGCCTGCCGCGTTATCGCACCAGGCCGGTCTCGTTGCGGGAGCATGTGCTGGCCGCCGGCCGCACCAGCGCTCAGCGGATCTGCTGGCGCCAAGGTTCCAAAGGCGAGTTGGCCGGTGACTTCATCGCGCTGCGCGTCCGCCCGGCCGGACGCAAGCCTCGCTATGGCGATGACGGCACCTTGGCCCAAGCCTGGCTGATCGCCCAGTGGCCGGCGGATGAGGACGAGCCGGTCAAGTATTGGCTGTCGAACCTGCCCGCCGAGACCTCACTGGCTGATCTGGTCCGGTTGGGAAAGATCCGCTGGCGGATCGAACACGACTACCGCGAACTCAAAACCGGTCTGGGCCTGGACCACTACGAAGGACGCTCCTGGAGAGGCTGGAACCGCCACGTCACCCTCGTGACCGCCGCCCACCTGTTCCTCACAACCCTGCGCCTGACCAGCCCAAAAGCAGCTGGGGCAGCCTGACCCTCTACAAGATCGTCCGCGAGCTCCAAGCTCTGCTCGCCACCTGGACAGGCCACTGCCCCACCTGCCAACAACCCCTCGCCTTACCCACCTAACAAAGCACTACTAGGGCCTGTCTCGAAGTCCCCGTCCGTAGCGAGCGGCGTCCAGGCGGCGCGTCGCAAGGCGGAGGAGGGAGTCAGCCTGGTGTTGGCTGGCGACCGACGACAACGCGGCGAGGCGTCGTCTGGACGCCGCGCAGTAGGACAGCGGGGCTTTGAGACAGGCCCCTAGAGCGCGTCAACGCGCAGACGCCGTACGCCGGGGACCGCGGCCGTGCCGGCGCAGGTCGCCGCCACGATCGCCGCCGTGGCGACGAGCGGAACGCCCGGGCCGGTCGCCGCGGCCAGTGTCGGGGCCAGGGCCACGCCGAGCGGCTGCGCGCCGAGCGACAGCACCAGCTCGTAGGCGGTGACGCGGGCGAGGACGTGCTCGGGCATGAGGGCCTGCACGGTGCTGTCCCAGATCGGGTCCATCAACCCCGCGAGTGCCATCGCCACCCCGTACGCGCCGATCACCATGGGTGCGGTCGCCCCGGCCGCGAGCAGCAGCAGCGGCGCGGCGTACACGCAGAAGCCCAGGTTTCCGGTCAGCACCGGGCGGCGCAGCCGGACCCTCGTCGCCAGCGCGGACCCAGCGAGCAGCCCGATCCCGCCTGCCTGGAGCAGGACCACCCACACGGTCCGGCCGCCCATCCGGTGGATGACGACCGAGGGGCCGATCGTCACCAGGACGCCCGAGGCGAAGTTCCACGACGCGTGTGCCACCAGGCTCGTCCAGTACCAGTCGCGGGCGCGCACCTCGGCCCACCCGGCGCGCAGGTCCGCCCACAGCGACCGGCCGGCGTGCCCGGTACGGCCGGTCCGCACCCGCGACAGGAGCGCGGCCCCGGCCGCGAACGCCGACGCGTCGATGACGAACACCGCGGCGGGCCCCGTGGTGAGGATCAGCGTGCCGGCGATCGTCGGGCCGAGCAGCAGGCCGACGCTGCGTCCGATGCTCAGCAGCGAGTTGGCGCGCTGCCGTTCGGGCGGCGGCACCACGGCGATGAGCAGCGGCCACGTGGTGGGCAGTGAGCAGGCGGCGGCCGAGCCCGCCACCACCTGCGCGCCCGCGATGACCGCGACGTCGGGCGACGAGGCGGTCAGTTCCAGGGCGATGAGCGCCTGGGTGACCACCCGTACGGCGTCGGCGGCGATGGCGGCCCGCCGGGCGTCGAACCGGTCGGCCAGCGCGCCGCCGAACGGCAGGAGCACGACCTTCGGCACGAGCGCGCACGCCAGCACCAGCCCCAGCTCGCCCGGCGTACCGCCCCGGTCCACGATCGCGATGGCCAGCGCGGCCGGCACCATGAAGTCGCTGAGCGCCGAGATCGTCCGTGCCCACAGCAGCAGCCGGAACGCCGTACGCGCCGACCTGGCACCGGCGCTCACGCCCCGGCGACGGCGGAGCCCGCGACCAGCCACGCCGCGAGGGCGCAGTGCGCGGCGCCGGACGGGACCTCGCAGGAGCCGCCCACCGGCAGCCGTCCGACCTCGGCGAGCCAGGAGGCCACCGTCGCGGCGAACCGCGCGGACCGGCCGTGCGTCGCGACCGTGACGTGGTCCTCCTCGGCACACCACAGCAGGGGCGCGTGGGTGACGGCCACGACCTTCGCCGGCGGCTCACCGGCCGGTGTACGGGGCGGCGCGCCCTCGATGCCGAACGCGGACGCGGCGGCCAGCGCCGCGTCGGGGCCGGGCGGCGCGCCGTACGGCGTGTCGAGGTAGGACCGGTACGCCTCCACCCAGTCCCGTGTCACCCGGCCTTCCTCCGTCGCCTCCAGCGTGAACGGCGCCTCGTCGGCGTCGAACGACGCCATGTAGGAGGCCAGGTTGAGGCCGACGGCCGGTCCCTCCGTCTCGCCGATGTGCCACAGGCCGTTCACCCAGGCGAACACCTGCCCGGCCGACGCGCGCAGCACGCGGCTCGACGCGTCGGCGGCGGCCGGATCCGGCAGGGACAGGTGTTCCTCGCCGACGCCCGGCAGAAACCCGGTGGTGTGCCGGCGCTCGGCTCCGGCCGGGATCCAGTCGTCCCCGGGCCACATGTGCATCGCCTTCGTGCCGGCGAGCACGAAGTGCCGGTTCACCGAGTACTCCCGGTGCACACCGCCGGGCGTACGGCGGTAGTCGCCGCCGAAGACCTCGACGTCAAGGCGGTTGCGCGGCAGCGGGAACGCGTCCGGTGAGCCGCCGATCGCCGACAGCACGACCTCGAACAGGTCGCGGTCGTGGCGGGCGAGGTCGCGCGCGTAGAACAGCACGGGCGTGCCGGACCCGTACGCGGCCTCCACGCGGGCGTACCAGCCCGCGAAGCCGTCGTCGTCCTCGGCGGGCAGCGCCGCACCGTCCTCGTGCCGCCGGGTGTCGACCACCCGGCCGTCGAGCACCGTCCACGTGACCCGGCCACCGGTCCGGCCCTCCTCCTGCGCGCGGATGGCACGCAGCGCGGCGTGCCAGGCCGCCTCCTGGGTCAGCGAGGGACAGGTCCAGTCCCAGACGGCGTAACGCGGGGTACGCGGGCCGGTCGTGCGCAGCGTCATCGGCGCCAGTTCCATGGTCACGCCAATCCGGTCGGGGTGGGAGTGAGCCGGTCGCCGAGGAGCCGGACGTCGTCCGGGCTCAGCGACACGTCGTCGGGCGGGGTGCTCAGGTGCTCGGTGAGGAACGCCGCCTGCGCGGCGGCGAACTCCTCGCCCAGGTCCGCGATGTTCGCGCGTACCTGGCTCAGCGCCGAGGTACGGAAGAACGCCGGGTGCGTACGGGTGTGCGCCCGCAGCGCCGTGCCGGACACCGGATGCCGGAAGTACGGAACGTCGTGGGCGAGCAGCGCGCTCACCTCATCGGCGACGAGCGCGTCGTACCGGGACCCTTCGGGCGTCTCCAGGCGGCGGGCCAGCTCCGCCGCGACGCCGTCGCGCGAGGTCGCGTACGCGGGCTGCTCGGCCAGGCGCAGCAGCCGGGTGTAGTACGCGGTCTCGCGGATGATCTGGCGGCTCTCCTGCGCGGCGACCCGGTCCCAGAAGGCGCCGTCGGCGAGGATCGCTGCCCGTCGCTCGCGGCACCGGGCGAAGACCGCGCGGAACCCGGTGAGGAGCTCCTGCAGGTGGCCGGCCGCGGGCTGGAACCTGCCCTCCAGCACGGGCAGGTTCACGGGCGGCTCGTGCCCGAGCCGGCTGAAGCCGACGGTCATCGTGTCGGTTCCGTCGCCGGCCGGGACCGGGTCGAGCGAGTACTGCCGCGCGCCGCCGAGCACCTGGAAGGCCGAGAACGCGCCCCGGCCGGGCGCGTCCGGGTCGGCGTGCTGCACCAGCCCGGTGTCGACCACCGACTCCAGCCGCCCGCTCGGGTTGCGCCAGGAGTAGTTCTGCAGCAGCGTCTCGGTGTCCACCAGCACGGGGTGCTCGCCGCAGGCGACCAGGTTCTCGAAGTGGCCGTCGGTGAAGTTCAGCAGGCAGCAGACCGCCAGCAGGACGCCGCACCGCGCCCAGTACCGCCGGACCTCCGCGGCACTCGCGCAGGGCGCGAACCGGGCCTCCTCCTGCCAGCCGTACGTCCCGCGCGTCACCACCGCCGGACGCCGCAGCCGCAGCTCGTCGGGAAGGTCGAGCAGGTCCGCGAAGTCGTGCAGCAGGACCGTGGCCGCGAGCGGCACCGGCTTGTAGTACACCCGCCGGCCGCTCCGCAGGACGAACGCGACGACCTGCCCGCCACCGGCGTGGCGGTCGCTGCCGACCGGCGTGACCGACCGCGGTCCGTACGGGCGGTGATCGGGCTGCTCGATGCCGGCCGCGAGGAGTTCCGGCAGGTCGGCGGCGAGGCGCCGGACCGCGTCGGCGATGGTCTCGGCGCCGGTCGACGCGATCACGGACAGGCCCGCGGCCACGACCGGGTACCGGTCGGCCAGCAGCTCGGGGGTCAGCCGTTCCCGGGTCCAGAAGTCCTCGTACCGTTCGGCCGGCGTCCGGCCGGAGAGCGCGCCCGCCTCGCGTGCCAGGGTCAGCTCGTGGCAGACGACGGGCAGGACCGTACGGTCGAGCTGCCGCGCGAGCGCGTCGCGCGCGGCGCGCAGGCGGTCCGCCGCGGGTTCGCCGGGCGGTGATGGGAAGGACTCGGCGACGGCCGTTTCCAGGACGGTCTCCGCCGCCTGGAGCTCCGCCGCGTACAGGGCACCGCGCGCACCGCTCAACGAGAGACTCCGTTCCGCCGTGAGTGGACCAGCACGAGCCGGGGCGCCCTGGCCCGGCGCCCCGGCCTCTCGCGTCCGCTAGCGCGCGGCGGCGACCACCGTCGTGGTCTTCACCGGCGCGGCGGCGACCACCGTGGTCGTCTTCACCGGCGCGGCGACCACGGTGGTCGTCTTGACCGGCGCGGCGGCGACCACGGTGGTCGTCTTGACCGGCGCGGCGGCCACCACGGTCGTCGTCTTCACCGGCGCGGCGACCACGGTGGTCGTCTTGACCGGCGCGGCGGCGTCCACCAGGCCACGGTTGTCGGGGATGAGGTCGAGCTCTGCGAGTCCGGTGTTCATGAGCGGTTCCCTTCGTCCGGCGATTCCGCTGTGACGGTAGGAAGGCGGCGTACAGACTCCCGTACAGGCCACGTACAGGCGGGCTCGCGTCACCAGCCGGCGGCGCCGGTGTAGGCCCGGGTCCACACGGTGACGTGGAGTATGACGGACTTGGTGAAGGCCGCGTGCATCCGGTCGACCCGCTCGGCGGTGGCCCCCGTGGCGGCGAGGTACTCGCGTGCCGTGGTGATCACGACGGCGGTGAAGGCGAGCAGGTAACGCATCGGAATGTGGTCGAGCGAGTCGGCGTGGTCGGTCCGGTTCTTCTTGGCGTGGGTGTGACGCAGGCCGATCTCGTGCTGATAGTTCAGCCAGTCCTGGTCCAGCGGGCGGGTGCAGGCGTCGATGATGAAGCGGTCGAACCTCGGCTTGCTCGCGGCGCCGTACTCCGGGTTGGGCGTCCCGTCCGGGTGACCCGAGTAGGGCCGCATGAACGACAGCTCGCCGAGCCGGGCGCGCCACGCGGTGACCATGTCGCCGGCCTGCCCGGCGAGGATCCCGGCGGCCTCGCGCAGGGCCTGCTCGTCCTCCGGCGTGAGCCCGGCCACCGCCTTCAGCCGCTCCAGGTCCTCCAGGCTCAGCGGCGACCGCGCGGCCTCATCGGTGCCGTAGGTGTAGCCGGGAATCCCGGGCGTGTGCTCACTCATCGTCAGTCCTCCCTGGTCGGGCCGTATCTCCGCACGTTAGGCGCAGGACGGTTCCACGACGGTCGAAGCGTTTCGCGTACGGACGACCGCCTGCGGCGGGATGATCGTCGTCGGCCTCGACCGGCAGGGAGCGAATCGTGCGGACCGTGGAAGACGTCCGGCCGCGTGCCGAGCGGCGACCGGCGCTCCGCGTCGTGGCCCTGCTGCTCGCCCTGGTGTGCGCCGCGATCGGCGCGGCCGGCCTGGCCACCGCGGACCGGGGCGTCGAGCGGCACTCCACCGCGGTGGCCGGGGTGCCGCTGGAGGTGGTCCGGCCGGCGGGGGCGACGGGCCGGCTGCCCGGCGTGGTGGTCGCGCACGGTCTGGCCGCGAGCAGGCAGCTCATGCGAGGGTTCGCGGACACGCTCGCGCGTCGCGGGTACGCCGTGGAGCTGGTGGACCTGGCGGGACACGGGGCGAGCACCGCCCGGCTGCCGGGCGCGGGCGACGGCCTCGCCGCCGACGCGCGGCTCGACCGCGACCTGGACATCGCCGTCGGTCACCTGCGCTCCATGCCGTGGGTGGACGCCGCGCGGATCGGCCTGCTCGGCCACTCGATGGGCGCCGCCGCGGTCCTGCGGTACGCCACCGCGCACCCGGAGATCAGCGCCACGGTGTCGATCTCCCAGGGGCCGACGTCATCGACCGGATCCGCGGCGCGCCCGCGGAACCTGCTCCTGCTCGCCGGGGGTCTGGAGTTCGCCGGGTTCCGCGACGGCGCCCTCGGCGCGCTGCGGGCCGCCTACCCGGGGGGACGCGCCGGCGTCACGTACGGTGATCCGCGCGCCGGCACCGCTCGCCGGGCGGTGCTCGTCCCCGGTGTCGAGCACGTCGGCGTCCTGTTCCACCCGCGCACCCACCGCGAGGTCGCGAGCTGGTTCGACGGGACGCTCGGTTCCTCCTCCGGCGGGCCGCACGGGGCAGGCCTCCGACCTGTGTGGCGCGCCGGTTCCGCGATGCTGCTGCATCTGGCCGCGGTGCTGAGCTTCGGCGCGATCGCCGCGGCCGTCCTGCGGCCTGTGGCGTCCGGCCGCGAACGCCGCCGGGTCCCGCTTCCGCTCGCGCTCGGGGTGCCGGCGGGCGCCGTCCTGGCGGCGGTGCCGGTGATGGCGGTGGTCCCGCGCGGCCTGCTGCCGCTCGCGGTGGCCGCCCCGGTCGCCGGGTTCTTCGGGGTCATCGGCGTGGTGCTCCTGGCCACCGCACTGCTCACCGGGCGCACCGGCGTGACCCGCGCCGGCCGGTCGTCGGTCGTGGCGGCCGTGGTCCTGGTGGCGCTGACGGTGGTCTCCTTCGCCGTACCGGCCCAGCTCGGCTGGGCACACGCCGTTCCGGTCGGGCCGCGAGCCTGGGCGCTCCTCCCGATCGCCGCGTGCGCGACGGCGTTCTTCGGCGGGATCGAGGCGCTGTGCGGCGGGTACGGCCGGCGAGCGGCGATCCTGATCCACGCCTGGATCGCGGGAGGCGCCCTGGCCGGTCTCGGTGTCGCCGCGCTCGTCGGCGCCGCGTCGTCGTTCGTCCTGCTGGTGGCGCCGCTGCTGGCCGGACTGCTGGTCTGGCAGGGCGTCCAGGCCGCGGCCCTGCGCGCGGTCCGGGCACCGGTATGGCTGACCGCAGTGGTCGGCGGCGTCCTGCTCGCCTGGCCGATCGCCGTGACCATGCCGATCATCTAGCGCTCACCGGCTCGTCTATGCTCCCGGCGTGACAGCGGAGAATCCGGAGGCCATCCTCGATGACCTCCTCGCCCGCCCCTTCCCGCAGGAGGACGTGCGGGACGGCGATCGGCGCAGCGGCCCGGGCCATCACGTGCAGGTTCTCCAGGCCAGCCAGGACTTCTGGGATGACCGTGGTGAGGATGTCGTGGAGGCGGCCGAGGAGGAGATCGACGCCGCCTTCCAGGCACTCGTTGCCGCGTTGACGGAGCGCTGGGGCGAGCCGGAGCCGGTCGATCTGTCGCCGTACCTGGAGCGGGGACTCGTCCAGCGACCGGTCATCGATCGGCTCGGCCGCCGGACGCCTCCCGCGCCGGATCCGGTCCCAGAGCCGATCAACCAGTTGTGCATGCTCAGCAGCACGATGCTCCTGTGGCGGCGGCCCGAGTCCGGCCGATGGGTCGCCCTCACCGTCGCACAGGCCGACCCGGAATTCCCGATCCAGCTGCTGGCCGCGGTCGGCGAGGCACCGATCCCCTAGTCGCGCCTTCCGCTTGCCGAGCCGCTGGGGGGCTTATCGCCGGTCACGTTGTCGCTTGTCCGGGTCGTCCCGAGTCGTCCGTAGCCGCTGGTCCGCGTCGCCCGGCGGCGTACGCTTCCGCAGGTGATCGGTAGCGGAACCGGGTCGTGTGGCGCCCACGCGTGAGGTCGTGGGCGGCGCACTGGACCTGGCTCGCTCCGATACTCGCGGTCGCCGTGCTGTCCCTCGTCTGGGGACGCGCCGTGTCACCGGCGGTCGCCATCGGGGTGGGGGTGGTCCTGGCCGTCTCGGTCCTGGCGGCCGTGCATCACGCGGAGGTCGTGTCGCATCGCGTCGGTGAGCCGTTCGGCTCGCTGGTCCTCGCGGTCGCCGTCACGGTGATCGAGGTGGCGCTGATCTTGGCACTGATGATCTCCGGGGGCAGGAAGACGGAGTCACTCGCCCGCGACACGGTGTTCGCCGCCGTGATGATCACCTGTAACGGCATCGTGGGCATCGCCCTGGTGATCGGGACCGTACGCCACCGGGTGGTGGCGTTCAACGCGGAGGGCATCGGCGCCGCGCTGGCCACGGTCGCGGCGCTCGCGACGCTCAGCCTGGCGCTGCCGACGTTCACCACCACCCGTCCCGGCCCGACGGCCAGCCCGGGCCAGCTCGCCTTCGCGGCGGTGGCCTCCCTGGCGCTGTACGCCCTTTTCGTGCTGACCCAGACCGTCCGCCATCGCGACTACTTCCTGCCCCCGCAGGACGCCGCGACGGGCGCCGAAGAGCACCTCGCCCGTCCCTCGGCGCGCCGTACGCTGTCGAGCATCGTTCTGCTGCTGGTGGCCCTGGTGGCGGTGGTGGGACTGGCCAAGGCGGTGTCGCCGGCGATCGAGTCCGCGCTCGCGGCGGCCGGCCTGCCGCAGAAAGTGGTGGGCGTCGTCATCGCGCTGCTCGTGCTGCTGCCCGAGACCATCGCCGCGGTACGCGCGGCGTACCGCGACCGCATCCAGATCAGCCTCAACCTCGCCCTCGGGTCGGCGATGGCCAGCATCGGCCTCACCATCCCGGCCATCGCGATGGCCGGGATCTGGCTGAGCGGACCTCTCGTCCTCGGTCTGGGCCCCACGCACCTGATCCTGCTGGGGCTCACGGTCGCGGTCGCGACCCTGACCGTGGTGCCGGGCCGCGCGACCCTCCTCCAGGGCGGCGTGCACCTGACCGTGTTCGCCGCCTTCCTCGCTCTCGCGATCAGCCCGTGAACCACGGAGCCGGGCCCCGGCGGTGCCGGGACCCGGGCTCTCACGGGGGCGGGGTCAGGTCGACAGGAACGTGCGCACCGCGGTGAGGGTCACCGTGTCGGTCAGGTACCCGATGTGGGTCTGGCACGCCACGTTGTTGTTCGTCGCGCCGTTCAGCTCGGTGCTGGTGTAGGGAATGATCACGCCGTCACACGCGGAGTACCAGGTCGCGTACTTCGTGTTGCCCGGCGTCTCGTCGCCCGAGGTCACGGTCTGGATGAACGACGAGCCCGGGTACATCTCCTGGCACGAGGGGTTGGTCAGGCAGGCGCCGGCGTACGTCGTGCCGTGGTTGGCGCCGGCGATGGAGGCGAGGTGCCGCACGTACGGCTGGCCGCCGAGCTCCTTGATGTACCAGTCGCTCACCAGCCCGCCCATGGAGTGGTTCACGATGTCGACCTGGGAGGCTCCCGTCTGGGCCAGGACCTGCTGGACGTACGTCGCCAGCCCGGCGGCGCTGGTCTTGTTGGACTGGGCCCAGTTGTACTGGTAGGCGAACATCTCGTTGGTGCTGTAGCCGCCCGCCGCGAAGACCGCCTCGGCGGTGGTCCAGTTGGACGCGCTGCCGGTGTAGCCGTGGACGAAGACGACGGGCACGTGGGTGGCGGCGTTCGCGGTGCCCGTCTGCCCTGCGGACAGCAGGCAGGCGACGGCGGCGAGAACGGCCGCGAGGAAGGTGCCGAGCGATCGGCGCATGGTTCCCTCCTGGCTGGGGGACTGGGACGGATGGCCGAAGTCTCATCCGGCGCCCGGCGCGGCGCATCGGCGAAATCACCAGTCCGAGGGGCTCAGCTGAAGAACCGCGCCAGTTCCACGCGGGAGCGGATGCCGAGCCGTACGAAGACGTTCCGCAGGTGGTGGTCGACGGTGCGGTGGCTGAGGAACAGCCGCGCCGCGATCTCCCGGTTGGTGGCGCCCTCGGCGGCCAGCCGGGCGATCTGGTGCTGTTGCGTGGTGAGTTCCTCGGCTCCCTTGGGCACCGAGGCCGGGGCGGTCTCCCCCGCCGCGCGCAGTTCGGCGCGCGCGCTCTCGGTCCAGTGCTCCGCCTCGTAGTACTCGAAGATCTGCAGGGCGTTGCGCAGGTGCTCGCGGGCCGCGCGCGGCTTGCGCCCGCGGCGCAGCCGACGCCCGTACAGCAGTTCCGTCCGCGCCATCTCGAACGCCGAGTCGCCGCGCTGGTGCAGCCGGAGCGCCTCGCGGAAGTGCTCGTCCGCCTCGGCGTCGTCCCTGGCCAGCAGCGCGTGGCAGCGGTGGGACAGGGCGAGGCGTACGGCGTTGCGCGTGCTGGCGGCCCACCGGTCGAAGACCTCCAGCGCCTGCCGCGCGCCCGTCCTCTCGTCGCAACGGACCGCGGCCTCCACGAAGTGCGGGGTCGCCATCACGTGCACGACCGGATGGGCGTGCCAGGTCCGGGCCATGAGCGAGTCGGAGCGAGCGAATCGACAAGCACGCGCTCCTGGCCACTCCTCCGGCGAAGGAGGGCTCATGAGCCGGAGGCGCCCCGCGGCGTCCGCCGGACGTTCCTCGATCAGCTCCAGGCAGGCGAGCGCCCAGGTGGTGAACGCGCCCGGCCGGGCGAGCACGCGCCGGGCCGCCGCGTCCGACACGGCGTCGAGGCGTACGCGGGCGGTGTCCTTGTCGCCCTGGAGCGCGGCGAGCAGCGCCATCGTCGCGAGATGGTCGATCGCGTGGTTCTCCTGACCGGCGGCGCGGGCCAGCCGGAGGCCTTCCATGGAGTGCGCCGTGGCGGAGGGATAGCGGCCGAGCCACAGATCGGCGAGGGCGAGGTAGGCCAGCGCCCACGGCTTCACGGCGGCGTCCGGGCCGATGCTGAGCCGGACCGCCTCACCGGCCAGCTCGTGCGTCCGCTGGTCGTCGCCGAGCATCTGCGCCGCCATGCCCGCCCACACCTTGGCCGCGCAGTCGTCCGTCGCGTCCGCCAGCCGTACCGTACGGCGCAGCGGCTCGACCGCCTCCTGATGGCGGCCGCGGTAGGTCGCGGACATGCCCTCGAAATGGGCGAAGAGCAGCTCGGTGTCGGGCGGCTCGTGCCGGCCGCGCAGGGCCGCGGCGCGCTCCGCGATCGCCAGGTACCGGCGCAGGTCACCGTTCAGGCAACTCGCCTCGCCCGCGTACGCCAGCGCCACCACCGCGCTGCGGCGGTCGTGACCGGCCAGCCGGTCCGCCGCGTCGAGGAGCAGCCGACGGCCGGCGGCCGGCCGGCCGTCGCGCAGCTCGATCTCGCCGCGCAGCAGGTCGGCGCGGCCGCGGAGCGGTCCCTGCCGCGCCGCGGGCGCGAGCCGCCGGACCAGGGAGCGTGCGCGCCTGCTCCGGCCGGCCAGCCACGCGTCCGTCGCCGCCGCGAGCAGTACGTTCGCCTGCTCGTCCGGGTCGCGGGTCAGAGTCGCGGCCCGCTGCCAGGCGCGCGAGGAGTCGGTGTACCGCCCGGCCGCGCCGGCCTCGGCCGCCGCCGCGCACAGCTCGGCGGCGAGCGCGTCGTTCGCCTCGCAGGCCAGCGCGGCCCGGTGCCAGACCCGCCGGGCCCGCTGCCGGTCGTCGTCGAGCACGCTCGCCAGCAGCTCGTGCACGGCGTTCCGCTCGGACAGGGGCGCGTCGGCGTACAGGGCGCCGCGGATCACCGGGCTCGGCACCGTGATCGACTCGCCGTCCACCCGTACCAGCCCCCATGCGCGTACCGCCTCCAGCTCGCGCAGGTCCAGGCGGGCGACCGCGGCGGCCCTGGTCAGCGTCCGGCCGTCGAGACGATCGTCGGCGACGGCGAGCAGCGCCAGCCGGCGCGCGTCGGGCGACAGGCGGAAGAACCTCCGCCGGTACACGGCCCGCAGCCGGCTCCCCGGCGGCAGCGTCTCCGGAGGCGGTTCGTCCCCGGAGAGCTGGCCGGGCGTCAGCGCCGCGGCCATCTCGACGAGCGCGAGCGGGTTGCCGCCGGTCAGCTCGGTCAGCCCCGCCGCCAGGTCCTCGGTGACGCCGATGAGGCACCGGTCGGCGAGGACCTGCGTGCTCGCGGTCTCATCCAGCGGCGGCAGCGGCAGCCGGGGAATCCCGGCGAGCCGGTCGCGCTCGGGCGTGGTCACGTGCTCGTTGTGCGCGGCGAACAGCATCACCACCGGCGCGTCACCGAGCCGGCGCGCGGCGAACGCCATCGCGTCGAGCGACGGGCGGTCGAGCCAGTGCACGTCGTCGATCCAGCACAGGAGGGGCCCGTCGCCTGCGGCCCGGGCCAGCAGGGCGTGCACGGCGGTGCAGAGCGTGAACGCGTCGGCGGTGCCGTCCCCGTCGAACACGCGGCGAAGCACCTCGGCCTGACGGCCGGGCAGGCACCCGATCCGGTCCGCGACGGGCCCGAGCAGGCGATGCAGCCCGGCGAGCGCGAGCGACGACTCCTGCCGGATCCCGCGGATACCGAGCGTCCGAAAGTCCAGGCCTGCCCGGTGGACGGCCCATTCGAGCAGGGCGGTCTTCCCCATGCCGGGCTCGGCCAGAACGGAGAGCGCCCCACCCCGCCCGGCCCGGGCCCTTGCGAGCAGGTCCTCCAGTACGGCGAGTTGGTCGTCACGACCACGCAAGACAACGGACACATCGCCAGTTTTACTCGCCAGTAATGAAAGGCAAGGTGCGGATGTCAGGCAAGTCCGGTAACGGCCAGCCGAGCGCGGACGTCACCTCGCCGACCGCGCCCGACCACCCCGAAAGGTCAGTCGAAGATCTCCGCCGCCGTGGAGACGACGGCCGCGCGCTCAGCCAGCTCCTCCAGCTGAGCAAGGTCACCGCACCCGATGATGCGAGCGCGGACGTCTGGCGAAACACAGACACCACGCGCCGACAGCACCTTCAAGATGGTCTTGGCCACCGCCTCGACCGCCCCCTCGGCCTTACCCTCCGCCTTGCCTTTGGCTTCGCCTTCGCCGAAGTAGTGGCGGGCGAACTCGCTCTGGTACTCGTAGTTCTTGAGCTTCATCAGCGTCTCCAGGTAGTGCTGGGCGGCCTGCGGAAGCACTGCCGATACAACATCATGGTAGAGCGCCCGGTGATCGTCATCGAGCACTCCGTAAGCGTCGACGAGCGGCTCAAGGGTCTTTTCCCCGCCCGGTCGGGCGCCATGCGCCAGGGCCGACAGCACGGCGAGTTCCGGGGTGCGGACGGCCTCTTCCGGCTCGACCACCTGGGGGATCTGCTCGGGGCCGAGAACGATCGGTTTCAGCGTCATTCCCGGATGGCCGAGATCGATCGTGCGTGAGGCCCACGCCGCGGTGGCGCGCGCGGGGCAGACCACCAGCAGCTTGACCGGGCACTTCAGGCGATACCGCAGACCCATGAGATAGAACGGCCAGCTGTAGGGCTTGTCCTCATCATCGCGGCCCTGGACTTCGACGATCACGGCGAAGCTCCTCTTCGCCTCCCAGTACTCGACCACCGCGTCGGCGCGTAACTCGGCGAGCCGATCGTCCGTGACGCTCTCGGATCTGAGCCGGGCCTCACGGTAGCGAGGAAGGGAAAGGCCGAGTGCGCCACCGACGATCTCGGCGGCCAGCTCTGGGCGGCTGCGAAACATCTCGCAGATCACCTCATGCTTACTTGAGGGGGGCATGAGCAAGGATACTAACGGTAACTCAGTGACTACGCTAAGCGATGCGGAAAACCGCCGTAATGCGCCGTCGACCGGGTCGAACGCAGGCGAGCCGCCGTACAGCGAAACCTGCCCCCTCGGCGATCATCCGCCCACATCGAGTGCGGAATTCTGAGCGCGACGGAGGCCGACGCCTTCAGCGCCTACCCCGGCGATGCCGGTCCCAACGGCTGCGTCGTTCTCACCTGGTGAGCCGGGAAACGCCGGAGAACCCGCTTAAGCGCTTCTCCCGTTCGCCGCGGCGGACGGGGTATGCCCTGAGCATGGAAGACGCACCCACCGGTTCAGATGATCATGCGCCGGTGGGGCGAGGCGGGGAGACGGTGGCTCCTGCGGGCCGTGGGCGGTCCGGCCAGGTTGCGGGTGATCGCCATTCTCGCGTGCGTGCTGGCGCTCGACTCCGCGGACAAGGGCACGGTCGGCGCCCTCGGGCCGGAGCTCAAGCAGAGCCTCCACCTGTCCAACACTGAGCTCGGTTCACTGATCGCCGTCTCCTCCGCGATGGGCGGCCTCGCGGCGATCCCCGTCGGCATTCTCACCGACCGGGTCCGGCGGACCGGTCTGCTGGCCGTGAGCATCGCCGTCTGGAGCCTGGCGACGGTGGCCGGCGGGTTCGCCGGCTCGTTCGCCTGGCTGCTGCCGGCCCGGCTCGTGCTCGGGGCCGCCACCGCCACGGCGGGCCCGACGCTCGCGTCGCTGGTCGGCGACTACTTCCCGTCCGCCGAACGCGCGCGGATCTACGGCTTCATCCTGAGCGGCGAGCTGCTCGGCGCGGGCGCCGGCCTGCTGGTCGGCGGGAATCTCGGCCGGGTGCTGGGCTGGCGATCGGCGTTCTGGGCGCTCGGCCTCACCGGCATCGCGCTCATCGTGGTGATCCGGCGGAAGCTGCCGGAACCGGCGCGCGGCGGTCACCCCTCCGACGTACGAGAGGGTGACGCGCGGCCGCCCGATCCGGCGCGGTCGGCGTTGCGCGACGGTTCCGTGGCGCCCGACCCCGCCCGTCTCCTCCGGCGCGACCCGGCGCGGATGTCGATCTGGGAGGTGACGCGGTACATCTTCGCGATCCCCACCAACGTCGTCCTGATCACCGCGTCGGCGATGGGCTACTTCTTCTACGCCGGGCTGCGAACGTTCGGGGTCGTCTTCGTCGAGCGGCAGTACCACCTCGCCCAGGGAACCCTCAGCGGCCTGGCCGTGCTCGTCGGCGCCGGGGCGCTGGCCGGTACGCTCGCCGGCGGGCGCATCGCCGACCGGCTCATCCGCCGCGGACGGATCGACGCCCGCCTGACCGTACCGGCGGCGGCGTTCCTCGTCTCCGCCGGCCTGTTCGTCCCGGCGCTGCTGACCGCGTCCGTGGCGATCGCCCTGCCTCTGTTCACGCTCGCGGCCGCCGCGCTGGCGGCGTCCAACCCCCCGGTGGACGCCGCCCGGCTCGACGTCGTCCCCTTCCGGCTCTGGGGGCGGGCGGAGAGCGTACGCACGGTTCTGCGGATGGCCGCCGAGTCCATCGCCCCGGTGACCTTCGGTTTCCTCGCCGACCTGCTGTCCACGGGGAAGGCGCTCAGCGCGACCGGGCTGCGGTGGGCGTTCCTCATCACCCTGGTGCCCCTGGTGGTGAGCGCCGGCATTCTCCTGCTGGGCCGGCGGACCTATCCCCGCGACGTCGCCACGGCCCAGGCCGCCGGCGGGCTGTGACGCCGGCCGGTCAGAGCACGTGGGGACGGTGCCGCGACACGTCCGCGGCGTCCAGGAGTACGACGTCGCACTCGTCGCACACCCACACGCCGTCGGGCACGGCGAACCGATGACTCGCCGCGTCGTCACGCGCGCAGACGATGTGGTAGGCGCGACTGGTCCGGCGCGCCAACGACCGGCAGAAACTGGTCACTCTTGACACTCTGTGCTCCCGCGGGGGGCCAACGACTCGGGCAGGCGTTGAGCCTAGCGGACACAGAAGTGGTCTTTGACCAGCGGTTCCTCTGCCGGCCGTACGGCGGGCCGGACGGTGCGGCGGCCGGCTACTGCCCGATCTTGAGGCCGGGCTGACCGTGCCGGTACTCCAGCGGGCGGGCCGCGCGGCCGGGGATCTTCTCCGCCATACCGCGGGTCCGGATCAGCGGCAGCATGGTGCGCCGGAAACTGCCCTCCAGCATGAGGGCCGCCGCGACGTACAGCGCGATCGCCGAGGCGATCACGAAGATCCAGCCCGCCACGCGGACGGGCCAGGACAGGCCGGCGAAGAAGCCGGCGGCGCCGAACCCGCATGCCAGGGTCAGCGCTCCGAGCACGGCGGCCATGCCGAGGTTCTCGCCGAGCGCGGCGAGCGCGCACAGTCCGGTGATCGCGCACATGGCGATGAGCCAGAACGCGAACGCCGGATCGGCTGCTCCGATCCGCGGCGCGACCAGCACCGTCGGGAACGCCAGGAGGGCCAGGATCAACAGCAGGCCGAAGCCGACCCAGAAGGCGCCCCACATCCCGTGCACCGCCGTGGCCAGGCCGTCGCGGGCGCGGTAGCTCCACCGTGCCGCCATGAACTGCGCCAGACCCGCGGTCAGCACGAACGGGTAGAGGGTCAGCGGTGTCAGGGCGGTGCCGTACCAGCGCGCCATCCATGCGCCGACCATCATGGTCGCCGCCGCCAGCCCGAACAGGCCGAGGATCGAAGGTGCGGCGATCGGCTGCAGGAAGACCCGGCTGCGGTCGTGCCAGAACGAGAACTCCCGCTCATCGCTCTCGGCCTCGCCCGGCGGCGGGCGCATCGGTTCTCGCATCGGTTCCCGCATCGATTCTTCTCCGGGTCCCTCTGCCCTGGGCCCCGCTCCGGACGATCTGCCGAAGCCGTGACGCCCACGTGGTTCCGTCATCGCATCCTCCCCCGTGATTGACGGATGCTTACCGGGCCCATTACCGCAGCTCAATAGGTCCAAACGCGCCTTTAATATATATTTTGCCGCCATCGCATCAATTAGCGCTTTTATCCCAAATGTTGCTATGGCCTCACCGGTGCCAGGATTCTCAGCGGTGTCGGATCAACAGCATGGCGGCGGCCGTAGCAGCACCTTCTGGGCGACCTCGGCGACCGTCCGTACGTCGGCGAGCTCCCGCTCGCGCTGCTGCCGGACCGCCCGGCCCGAATTATTCTTGCACTGTGCGGGAATCAACGGGCACGGGGCGGGAAGGGTCAGTAGTGAGCAGGCTCGATCACGAAAGGTGGTGTGCGCGATGTCGACACGTCCGATGATGGAACGCCATCCTGACATCGCCGAGCTTCGTGCTCGCTACGACCTCGCGGCGGAGCGGCCGACGGCCCAGGCGGTCGACGGGCTGACGTTCCTGAGTGGCCTCTACCTGGCCATGTCCCCATGGATCGTGGGGTTCGGCGGTCGTACGACGTTGACGATCAACAACCTGATCAGCGGCATCGCCGTGGCGTTGCTGGCGGTCGCGTTCGTTTCGGCGTACGGCCGCACGCACGGTGTCACATGGGTCGTGCCACTGATCGGCGTATGGACGATCATCGCCCCATGGGTCGTGAGCGGGCACCCGGCCACGACCGCGACGATCTGCAGCAACGTGGTCGTCGGTGCGCTGATTGTGATCTTCGGGGCGCTGGCGGCCGGGGTCGGCCTGGCCTCCCGCCGGACGACCATGGGCGAACGCCGCTTCTGACGGCGTCTCTCCCCGGCCTCCGCCGATCACTGCCAGCCGAGCGTCAGAGTGTCGTAGACCGGTTCACCGAGCGCGGGCTCACCGCCCGCCTCGGTGAACGCCTGTAGCGCGGCGATCAGCCCGGCCCGCTGGCCGGGCGCCATCGCGGCGACGATGGCCGCGATCTCCTCCCGCCGCCGGGCGGTGACCTCGTCGACGATCTGCGCCCCCGCGTCGGTCAGGCGCAGCAGGATCTCGCGGCGGCTCTCCGGGTTCACCCGCCGGTCGACCAGGCCGGCGGCCACCAGGCGCTCGACCATCCGCATCGCGGTCGAGGGGTTGACCGCGAGCTGTTCGGCGAGCGTCACGAGCTTCATCCGCGGCCGGCTCGCGAGCACGACCAGCATCCGGAACTGCGGCAGGGTCACCCGCTCCTCCACCGCGGCGAGCGAGCGCGCGGAGATGGCGACCAGGAGCCGCGACGCGGTCAACACGGCCGTCGTCACCGCGTTCACGTCCTCGCCGCTCGGCTCGGTCGCCGGCGAGGACCACACCGCATGCTCTGCCATGGACCAGTTCTACCCGTTTCCCCGGCCGCCCGCGAACGTTGCACAGGGCAAATGTGGGCGTCGGCAAACGTCGTTGTTCGAGCCCGGAAAAGGATGTGGCGTATCCTGGCCAAAGTTTGCCCAGCTCAGAAACCGGGCATAAATGATGGCATAGTGCAATAGTTCGCAATCCGGTTCCCGCCTCAGGCGAACGTGTGGATCTCCCGGCCCGTTGACGCCGGTGCTCCGAGTACCGCACGGACATTCCCTACCACGCAGACCTGATCGGTGGTGCGGCGCAATGAGCGCTTCCCAGAACCAGGCCGCGGCGGACCTCCATGACCAGGCCGCGGTCGATCTTCCTTCCCCGGGCCGGCAGGCCCGGATCCTGACCGAGATGATGCGCCTCGGATGGCGCCCGTTGCTCGATCACATCCCGGGCCGGCTCATGACCCCCTTGATGATCCGGACCGCCTTCGCGACCGGCGCGCTCCTGGTCCGCCCGGACTCCCGTGCCCGGGTGCGGCGGTTCAGCGCCACGGCGCGCGGGCCCGGATCGACGGCCCCGCGCACGATCACCGGGGAATGGGTCCGCCCCCGCGATCCGGACGAGGGAGTCGTGCTCTACCTGCACGGCGGCGGTTACAGCTTCTGCTCCCCGCGGACCCACCGGGTGATCACCGGGCGGCTGGCGGCGACGTCCGGGCTCCGCGTTCTCGCCCCCCGCTACCGGCTCGCTCCCGAGCATCCCTACCCGGCGGCGTTCGACGACGCCATGGACTGCTACCTCTGGCTCCTGGACCAGGGAGTGCCGGCCGGACGGGTCGTCATCGCCGGCGACTCCTCCGGCGGCCATCTCGCCGCCGCGGTCGCCATCGAGGCCTGCCGGTCGGACACGCCCGTACCGGCCGGCGTCGTGCTGTTCTCCCCCTGGGTGGACCTCAGCTGCGAGCGGCTGGCACAGATCGACCGGTCCAAGCGGGACCCCTTCATCAGCCCGGTCGTGGCACAGCGGTGCGGACTGCAGTACGCGGGCGGCCACGGCTGGTCCGGTCCGGGGCTCTCGCTCCTGAACTGCGACGGCCTGACACTGCCGCCGTTCCTCATCCAGGTGGGTGGCGCGGAGGCCATGCGCGAGGAGATCGAGCAGTTCGCCGGGGTCCTGACCGAGGCCGGCACGTCATGTGAACTCCAGGTCTGGCCCGGCCAGATCCACGTCTTCCAGGCCTTCAACCGCCTGCTGCCGGCCGCGCGGGAGGCGATGAACGACGCGGCCCGGTTCATCCGGACGTCAGTGGAGACACCCCAGGAGACGGAGACATGAGGTCGCTGAAATTCCGTGCGCTCGTCACCCTCGACCCGGACACCGAACGGACGTCGAGTGCCGTCCGCAGGCTCGTCGTACGGGCTCACCGCCACCGGCCGGAAGGCGTGAGAGCCTTCAACGCCGTGGTCATCACCGACGACCAGGAGCCGCTGCGGGCGGGAGACACCCACCACGTCGTCACCATGACGATCACCGAGGAGGAGGCACTCGACCTCCTTCGCCCCGGCGACCGCTTCGAGCTGTGGAGCGACCACCGGCTCGGGCACGGCGTCGTCTCACGGCGGGTCTTCGTCTGACCGTGCTCGCGGCCCCGGACGGCCCGGATAACCCGGCGTCGATCGGGATCGAGGTGGTGAACGTCGTGCCACGGCCCGGCGGGCTCGTGAGGCACATGCTGCCCCCGAGCGCCTCGACCCGGTCGCGCAGGCCGATGAGCCCCGTTCCCCGCACGGGGTCGGCGCCGCCGACCCCGTCGTCGTGGACCGACAGCCGCAGGACCGCGCCGTCCGTACGGAGATCGACCTCGATCCGGCTCGGGTTCGCGTGCTTCACCGCGTTGGTCAGCGCCTCGCAGACCGAGTAGTACACCGTCACCTCGACGCGGTCTCCGAGTCTCCGGCCGACCTCCACGGTGACGATGACCGGCACGGCCGAACGACGGGCGAGCGTGTTCAGGGCCGCCTCCAGTCCGCCCCGCGACAGGATCGCCGGGTGGATGCCCCGCGCGATCTCCCGCAGGTCGTCGACGATGCTCATCAGGCTCCGCACCGCCTGTGACAGGCGTTCCCGCAGGCATTCGTCCGCCGGGGACACGTCGGACTCGGCGAGCCGCAGTTCAACGCCGAGGGCGATGAGCCGCTGCTGTACGCCGTCGTGCAGGTCGCGCTCGAGGCGGCGCCGGGCCTCGTCGCCGGCGGCGACGACGCGGGCGCGCGAGGCCGTGAGCTCGGCGCGACTCTCGCTGCTGGTGATCGCGGTGGCCACGAGGACGGCGAAGTCGTACATCCACTCCTCCACCTCGTCCCGCGGTTCACCGCCGTCCCAGCAGGCGACCAGCAGACCCCAAACGCTTCCCCCGGCCACGATGGGACTGCCGATCGCCGAGCGGATGCGCCGGTTCCGTCTCGACCGGACGGTCGAACCGTTCGCTGGGTCGTACGTCCCGATCTGCGCCATGGCGCGGCCGGTCCGGAGCACTCGGTCCGGGATGCTCCCCTCCCGCAGCGGCCCGCGCTCGCCGACCGCCGGCCACACCTCCGGGTCGCGGTGCCGGCTCCAGGAGCCGACGACGATCGTGGACTCGTCGTTCTCGTAGCGCTGTACGGCCGCGTACTCCACCTTCAGCAGCGGGCCCATCTCGTTCGCGAGTTCGTTGAAGACCTGGAACGCCGGTGTCCCGCGGGCGACGAGTGGAACGGGACGCACGACGCTCAAGTTCTCCCCCTTCACGCGGCAGTGGAGGACTCGCGGGTACGGGAGAGCGGACGCCGCCACCCTCGTCCGCGTCCTGAAGAGCCGCGGCCTGCGCCGTGCTCGCCGGTCGTTGCGCCGGCGCCGGTGAGCGGCGCAGGCCGCGTCACCTCGTCACTCGCGGTGCGCCGGGCACCGCGGAGCGGATCAGCGGCGGTACAGAGTGACCCAGGCGTGCTCGAGAAGGTCACCGATGACGAGCAGGCCGTTGAAGATCCAGAAGGTCATCGCGGCACGGACGTTACGCTGCCGTCGCACGGCGGATCGCCACGCGAGGCTGGGTCGCGGCTCCGCCCACGACCGGTGGGAGAACTCCTCCACCTGAGTGCTCGGCACGATCGACTCGCCCCCTTTCACAGAGTCTCGTGGTGGCCAGGCGGTACACGTAGGAACGTTGCTGAGGTGGTCCTCGGATGCGTCGCGGTCGCGACGCCGATGAGTCGTGGTGCTCGGTTGTCTCGCTGGTCTGATACCCGTATGAGCCGTCGGCGGCCGTCTCCCCGTGTCGCAAAGACGATCTCGTCTATCTATGACGGTCACGCCCTGCTGATGGTTCAGTCTATTTTCGACACTTGCACAAGTCGACAAGTATTCGGACCGCCGCTCCGTGCGGTCCGGTTGCGCCGCTCCGGTCCGCTCCGGAAGGCTGGTCACCGGCACAGCACGGGCGTGGGAGGTGGGGTCGTGGCGGACACCGAGACCGGCGAGCCGCCGTACCTGTCGCCCGAGCTGCTTCAGGACATGGCGGGCACGTTCGGTCTGCTCGCCTCGACGATGCGGCTGCACATCGTGTGGGTGCTCGCCCACGGAGAGTGCGACGTGGGCACCATCGCGGCGCAGGTCGGCGG
The DNA here is from genome assembly GCF_050936355.1 of Actinoallomurus sp. CA-142502. NCBI lineage: Bacteria > Bacillati > Actinomycetota > Actinomycetes > Streptosporangiales > Thermomonosporaceae > Actinoallomurus > Actinoallomurus sp. CA-142502. Next base: position 1,081,401 of record NZ_JBNJMY010000001.1, on the reverse strand, counting down.
CACCGTGCCCACGGTGAGCCACCACCTGGCGAAGCTGAAGCTCGCCGGTCTGGTCCGGTCCCGCCGCGAGGGACGTCACCAGGTCTACCTCGTCGACGACCCGCACATCGTGACGATCGTGCGGCAGATGGTCGACCGGATGAGGGACCAGACCGCGGGCACGAGGCGCCGTCGTGGCGTCGGCGCCTGAGCCTCTCGCCGCCCTTCCCACACCGGCCGGCGCGGCCGGTGCGTCTCGGCTGCCCACCGTGCGCGGCCGGCTCGCCGACTTCGCCTCGATGCCGGTGCACCAGGTGCTGCGCCGGCTGGAGACCGGACCGCGCGGCCTCCTGGAGGAGGCGGCCCAGGCCCGGCTCGAACACTACGGCGACAACGTCATCACCGGGACGGGACGGCCGCGCCGGGCACCCCAGGTCCTGCGCGCGCTCACGAACCCGTTCGTGATGATCCTGTACGTCCTCGGCGCCGTGTCAGCGGCACTGGGCGCATACGGCGCGACCACGGTGATCAGCGTCATGGTGCTGATCAGCTGCTGGCTGCAGGTCCGCCAGGAACACCGCTTCGACCGGGTCGCCGCCACGTTGCGGGCGATGGTGGTCACCACGGCCACGGTCGTACGCCGCGCGTCGGCGCAGGCGCCGCCGGTGGCGCGGGAGCTCCCGGTCGATCAGCTCGTCCCCGGCGACGTCGTGCGCCTCGGCCCGGGAGACATGGTGCCCGCCGACGTACGCGTGCTGCGGTCGACGGACCTGCGGGTGGACCAGGCGGTGCTGACCGGGGAGTCGGTCCCCGTGGTCAAGCAGGCCGCGTACGGCACCGGCGCGCCGTACCGGGAGCAGGACGGCGACCTGGGCACCTTCGACTGCCCGGTGCTGGGCTTCATGGGCAGCACGGTCAGCGCCGGAACGGCGACGGCGGTGGTGATGGCGACCGGCGGGTCGACCTACTTCGGCGCGATGCACGCGCAGCTGGCCCCGCGCCGGGCCGAGACCGCGTTCGACCGTGGCGTCAAGGGCGTGTCCCGCGCGCTGATCGGGCTGATGCTCGTGTGCGCGCCGCTGGTGTTCGCCGTGAACGCCGGCGTGCACGGGGTCCGGCTCGCCGCGCTGTGGTTCGCGATCTCCGTCGCGGTGGGGCTGACGCCGGAGATGTTGCCGGTCATGGTCAGCACGGCCCTCGCCCGGGGAGCCAAGGCCGGCCTCCGCCACAAAGTGGTCATCAAGCGGCTGCCCGCGCTGCACAACCTCGGCGCCGTCGGCGTGCTGTGCATGGACAAGACCGGCACTCTCACCCACGACCAGCTCGGCATCGAGTGCCACGTCGACCCGTACGGCCGCCCCGACGACGACGTGCTGCGGTGGGCGGCGATCAACAGTGTCGGCACCACCCAGACCGAGGAGGCCTCGCCGGTCAACGACCTCGACGAGGCCCTCCTGGCCCATGCCGAACAGGCGGGCGTGCCCACGGAGGGCTGGATCGCCACCGAGGCCGTCCCGTTCGACGCGGCGCGCCGCAGCAGCAGCGTCGTGGTGCGGCACGGTCACCGGCCCGGCACCGAGACGCTCATCACCAAGGGCGCGGTCGAACAGGTCCTGCCGCAGTGCACGCGCCTGCGCGTGGCCGGCGACGACCTGCCGATGAGCGCGGCGGACCACCGCCGCCTGCGCGAACTCGCCGACCGCCACGCCGCCGACGGCGTACGGATGCTCGCCGTCGCCATCGCCGACCGCCGGCCGTTCCGGCCGGCGCCCGACCAGGACCTGACGCTGGTCGGGTTCGTCGGCTTCCGCGACCAGCCGCGGGACTCCGCCCGCGCCGCGCTGGCCGCCCTGGCCGAGCGGGGCGTCGCCGTGAAGGTGCTCACCGGCGACCATCCGCTGGTCGCGGCGCGGATCTGCCGGGACGCGGGCATCGCCCCGGGCCGTACCGTGCTCGGCGAGGAGATCGCCGACCTCGACGAGCCGGTGCTGAGCGAACTCGCCGCGCGCACCACGGTCTTCGCCCGCATCGACCCGGAGCAGAAGGCCCGCATCGTCCGCGCCCTACGGGCGTCCGGGCACGTCGTGGGCTTCCTCGGCGACGGCGTCAACGACGCGGGCGCGCTGCGGGACGCCGACGTGGGGATCACCGTCGAGAGCGCCGTCGACATCGCACGAGAGTCGGCGGACGTGGTGCTCCTGGGCGACGACCTGCACGCGGTGGCCGAGGCCGTCACCGAGGGACGGCGCACGTTCGGCAACATCAAGAAGTACCTGGAGATCACCATCTCCTCGAACTTCGGCAACGTGCTGTCGATGCTGGCGGCGAGCATCCTGCTCCCGTTCCTGCCGATGCTGCCGATGCAGATCCTGGTCCAGAACCTGTGCTTCGACCTGTGCCTGCTCCCGCTCGCCTTCGACCACGTCGACCGGCGCGCCCTCCGCCGCCCGCAGACCTTCGACCCCCGCCGTCTCACCCGGTTCGTCCTGCTCCTGGGCCCGGCCAACACCTTGGCCGACCTCACCGCGTTCGCGATCCTGTTGCACGTCACCGGCGGCCATCCCGGCTCGGCCGCCCAGGCGCTGTTCCACACCGGCTGGTTCTTCGAGAACCTGCTGACCCAGGCGGCGGCCGTCCACCTCCTGCGCGACCGCCGCCCACCGTCCCACCGCAACCGCGCGGCGCTGCCGGTGTTCGCGGGCACGGTGGCCATCACGACGGTCGCGACCTGCCTGCCGCTGTCCCCGCTCGCCGCACCGCTGGCGATGCGTTCCCTGCCGGGGTTCTGCCTGCTGTCGCTGACGCTCGTCGTGGCCCTGTACTGCGTCCTGATCAGCGCGGCGAAAGCGCTGTGGCACAAGATCGACGCAAGGCAGTCTGAGTCTACTCCCGCGGGTTCCATGCCTGACGTGCGACGCGCATGAAGTTGCCGCCGAGGATGCCGGTGATCGCCTCGTCGGGATAGCCGCGGTCGGCGAGGACGGCCGCGAGCGGGGACAGCGTCTCGGGTTCGACGAAACGAATCGGCCCCCAGCGCGTGTAGCTCTCGGGGAACAGGTCCGCGTTCTCGGTGAACTCGCGGTTGAAATCGCCGATGTCGAAGGGGTAGTCGGTGCCGATGCCGACGTGGTCCGGTCCAACGAGTTCGACCGCGTACTCCACGTGGCGGAGCAGCGCATCGAGGCTGATGTCGTTGGGACCGAGGAAGATCCCCACGCCGGTGATGCCGATCACCCCGCCGGTCGCGGCACAGGCCCTGGCCTGTTCGTCGGTGATGTTGCGCTCGTGCTCCCAGACCGACCGCATGCACGTGTGGCTGTAGATGACCGGCCCGGTGGAGACCTCGCACAGGTCGAGCCCGGTCCGGATGCTGGAGTGCGAACCGTCGGCGACCATGCCCACCCGGTTCATCTCTCGCGCCATCGCTCGCCCGTACGCGGTCAGGCCCTGATCGTCGGCGTCCATGCATCCTGATCCAGCCGCGTTCCGGTAGTTGTAGGCGGGAACCAGCGTCCGGACCCCCAGCCGGTGATAGCGCTCGACCATGTCGAGCCGGCCGTCGAGGGGGTTGGCGTCCTCCAGATCGAAGGCGACGGCCAGCCGGCCGGACTCCTGTGCGGTGACCACGTCCGCCGCCGATCCGGCGAGCACGAAACGCTGGTCGGCGGAGAGTTGCCGCCGGAACGACTCGAGGATCGCAAGCGTCGAGCCGGCGTCATTCGGTGCGTAGCCGACGTTGACGGAGACGAAACTCGCTCCGATCTCCAGGAACCGCAGGAGGTCGCGGACGTCGGCATCGGGCGTCAGCGGGAGGCAGCAGTGCTGATCCCACAGCCCCGGCAGGTCACTCGACATTTCGTCTCTCGCGTTGGTCACCTGATCCATCCTGCCCCGACCACGCTCGCCGGTGGGCGGAGGAGGGAGCCGGCCCGGGGGCGTCGACGCCCGACGCTTGAACAGTTGCGCAACCGTACAATAAATTGCGACGCTGATCAGATGGCCCCCCGCGTGCGGTCCCTCCCCGGACTGCTCGACACCCCCGGGGCCTGGTGACCTGCGAGGATGAGCTCTCACGGCGGTACGCTGCAAAGGAATCACCTGCCGCTCCGCCGTCGAACGGCTCTGGACAGGAGGAGTTCGGTGTCCGCTTCGTCGGACCCCGGTCATAGACCCGGGACCGGGTCATGCTGAGCGCGCTGACCGGGCTCGCCGCAGTGCTGGCCCTGACCGTCGCCACGGGCTACTTCGTGGCGCAGGAGTTCTCGTTCGTCACCGCCGACCGGGCCCGGCTCGCCGCGGACGCGGGGCGCGGCGACACGCGGGCACGGCGCGCCCTGGCCGTGATGGGGCGGCTGTCGTTCATGCTGTCCGGCGCGCAGCTGGGCATCACCATCACCGCGCTGGTCGTCGGGTTCATCGCCGAGCCCGCGACGTCGGCGCTGATCGAACCGGTCCTTGACGGGCTGGGCGTGCCGGACACGGCCGCGGGTCCCGCCGCGCTGGCCCTCGGCTTCGTCCTGGCCACCATCGTGCAGATGGTCCTCGGTGAGCTTCTGCCCAAGAACCTGGCGCTCACCCGCGCCGAACCCCTGGCCAAGGCCCTGGCCGCCTCGACGCTGGCCTACCTGGCGATCGCGGGGCCGGTGATCCGGCTGTTCGACACCGCCTCCACCCGGCTGCTGCGCCTGGCCGGAGTGGAACCGGTCGAAGAGCTCTCGCACGGGGCGACGCTGACCGAGCTGGGCGACATCATCGGCGAGTCGCACCGGTCCGGCCGGATCCCCGCCGACCTGTCGGTGCTGCTGGAACGCGCGCTGACCTTCGGGGAGCGCACCGCCGCCGAGGTCATGGTGCCGCGCCCCGACGTCGTCGCCGTCCCCGCCGACGCCACCGTCGGCCGTCTCAAGGAGCTGATCGCCGAGACCGGCCACACGAACTACCCCGTCTACGACCGCGACATCGACGACGTGATCGGGATCGCCGGGGTCCGGGAGATCGCGCCGCCCGGCACCTCCGACGACCGGCTCGTCACCGACCTCGTACGTCCCGCGCTCCTGCTGCCCGCGACCGTCCCTCTGCACCTCGTCCTCGGCCGGATGCGCGAGGCGCACGAGGAGTTCGCCGCCGTCGTCGACGAGTACGGCGGGCTCGCCGGCATCCTGACGTTCGAGGACATCGCGGAACAGCTCGTCGGCCAGATCGCCGACGAGAACGACGCCCTGATGCCCGCCCCGACCCCGGCCGGGGGCGTCTGGAGGCTGCCGGCCGCGCTGCGGATCGCCCAGGTACGCGACGTCACCGGCCTGGCGCTGCCCGACGACCCGGCCTACGACAGTCTCAGCGGGCTCTTCATGGCGCATCTGGGCCGGCTGCCAGGGGTCGGCGACCGCGTCGAGGTCGAGGTGGAGCCGCGGCACGGTCCGCCGTCGCACGCCGAGCTCGAGGTGCTGAGCGTCCGCCGGCGCGTGCCCCGCACCATCGCGATGCGTCTGCTCACCACGGCGCGGGAGGAGAGCCGATGAACCTGCCGGCCTCCCTCGCGATCACGATCCTGCTGCTGGCGGGCAACGCGTTCTTCGTCGGCGCGGAGTTCGCGCTCGTCGCCGCCCGGCGCGTACGGCTCGAACGCGACGCCGCCCGCGGCAGCCGTACGGCCAGGGCCGCAGTCGCCGGGATCGACGAACTGTCCCTCATGCTCGCCGGCGCCCAGCTCGGCATCACCATGTGCTCGCTCGGCCTCGGCGCCGTCACCGAACCGGCGTTCGAGCACATCCTCGACCCGCCGCTGGAGGCCGTCGGCGCGCCCGGGGCGGTACGTCATCCGATCGCGTTCGTCGTCGCGCTGGCCGTCGTGACCTTCCTGCACATGGTCGTCGGTGAGATGGTGCCCAAGTCCTGGGCCATCACCGACCCCGAGCGTTCCGCCCGGACGCTCGCCGTGCCCTTCCGCGCCTTCACCCGGGTCGCCCGGCCGTTGATCGCCGCGCTCAACGGCGTCACGAACGCGCTGCTGCGGCTGGTCCGCGTCCGTCCGACGGCCGAGGCCGACTCTCACGCCGACCCGCAACGCCTGTCCCACCTGATCACCGAGTCGCGTCGCCTCGGCCTCATCGGCCGGGCCGAGCACGCCCTTCTCGGCCGGGCCATCGCCACGCACGAGGCGACCATCACCCACCTGGTCGTCCCGGCGGACGACGTCGCCGCCGTGCCCGCCGACGCCGACGCCGAGCGGATCCGCCGTACCTCCGCCGACCACGGGCACACCCGGATCCTCGTCCGCGCCGACGGCCGGGGCATCGCCGGCATGCTCCACGTACGCGAGGCCGTCACCGGTCCGACCGCGGGCGGGCGCGCCGCCGACATGATGTACCCCGTTCCCACGCTCCCTCCGGACTGCGGCGTGCTCGACGCCCTCACCACCATGCGGAACGCCCGCGCCCAGCTCGCCGTCGTCGCCACCGCCGACAACCCCTTCGTCGGCCTGGTGAGCCTCGATGACCTGCTCAGCGAGCTGCTGACCGCCAACCCCCACTGACGGGAACGCCGCCGATGAGCCGAGTTCCTGTCTTTTCCCGCCCCTTCCGTCGCGCCGGGCCGGCCGCCGCGGGCGGGCCGAAGCGCCTGGTCTGGCTGGACCTGCTCCGCGGGATCGCCGCGATGGTCGTCGCCCTGCACCACGCCACCTACTACTTCACGCCCGGATGGCGCGCGGGCCTGCGGCTGTGGTTCGACCCCGGCCTGTACGGCGTGCTGGTGTTCTTCCTGGTCAGCGGCTACATCATTCCCGCGTCCCTCGAACGGCACGGTCAGGTGCGGGGCTTTTGGATCAGCCGGCTGCTGCGCATCTACCCGCTGCTGACGGTCGCGTGCGTGATCACGGTGCTGCCGTTCCTGCTGGGCGTCCGCGGGTTGCGGGCCGGGCTGGAGCAGTACCGGCCCGCGACCGCCGTCCTGGCGCATCTGACGATGCTGCAGGACGTGCTCGCCGTGCCGAACGTCATCAACGTCCTGTGGACGCTGTCGTACGAGATGGCCTTCTACCTGCTGGTCGTCGCGCTGTTCGTGGTCGGCGCGCACCGGCGCTCGGCGCCCGTCGCCGTCGTGCTGGTGGCCGGCGCCGTGGTGGCCGGCGGGCTGCTGCCGATGGCCGCCCTGTCGACGAGAGCAGGCGTCGGGCCGATCGTCGCGCTCGCCGCGCTGACCATGGCCGCCGCCGTCCTCGCGGCCGTCTCGTCCCGGCCGGCCCTGCGCACGGCGGGCGGACTGCTCGGCGGCGCGCTGGCCCTCACCCTGGTCAGCGTGAACAGCCGGGTCGGCGCGTGGCAGGGGCTGGCCATCCTCGCGGTGATGTTCACCGGCACCGTCCTCTACCGCGCCGAGCACGGCCAGATCCGCCGGCGTACGGCCGCGGCGGCGACCGCCCTCGTTCTGGCCGGCGCCGTCGCCGCGGCCGTATGGCACGCCGACGTCAGCATGTCGGAGGCGCAGGCGGACGCGTTCGGCGCCTACTGGACCTGGTCGATCGTGCTGGCGGGCGTCACGTTCGCGGCGGGGTGGGCGCTGCGGCACCGCCGCATTCCTCGTGGGCTCGCCGGGCTGGGGAAGATCAGCTTCTCCCTGTACCTCCTCCATCCCGTGCTGCTGATGGTCTCCGACCAGCTCGGCGGCACACCCGACCACGACGACGTGCTTCGTCTCCTCGTCTTCGTCCTCGTGCTGATCGGGGCCAGCACGCTGACCTACCGCTATGTCGAAGTGCCCTTCCAGCGCCTCGGACGGCGTCTGGGCCGCCGCTCGCGCGACGCCCGTCCGAGGTCGACCGCCACGCCCGCGCCACCGCCGGCGGAGTCACGGCCGACCCCGGAACCTCCCGTCACCAGCAGATGATCTACGGCGCCGGTGAAAGCCGATTCACTCCTATTCCTGCGGGCTGAACAGGAGACAGAACAGGGCGGCGGCCAACAGGACCACGGCGCATGCACGAGGGTGGTCTGCATGGCGTTGACGAAGCCGATGGCGAAGGTGCCGGTGGTGACGCGCTCGTACAGGCCGGCCGTGGCGGGGTTCAGGCCGCCGGGCGGCGTGGGCGGACCGTAGTGTCGCGCGGCGGCGGTGGTGTCGTCGATGAACCGGGCCCCGCAGATTCTCCGGTAGCCGACCGGCGCGCTTTTCGGCCTCTCTGGGCAAGACGGAGGAGAGGCGGGCCGCCAGCAGGGCGCCCAGCACGGCGGTGCCAAGGACACCGCCGATCTGCCGGGTGGTGCTGGAAACGCCGGCGGCCGGCAGTGTCATCCCGGCCGTCACGATGTACTTGCCGCCGAACCTGTCCGACGGCCGGCCGGTGGTCTAGCAGCCGATAATCTGCGGGCATGCGGGCGCCGGCGAAGGCTGATCTGACGGGACGAGCGCGGCTGCGCCAGGCGGCGCTGGAGCTGTTCGCCGAGCACGGGTTCGAGGCGACCTCGACGCGTGCGGTGGCGGCCGCCGCCGGGCTGTCGCCGGCGCTGGTGACGCGACACTTCGGCTCCAAAGAGGGGTTGCGTGCCGCGGTCGACGAGCACGTGCTCGACCAGATGACCGAGGCGCTGCGCGGGCTCGCGGCCGAGGGGGCGGAGAAGCGCGACCTGATGACCTCGCTGGGCGAGGTCTCCGCCCGGCTGTTCGGCTCGGATCCGGTGCTGCGCGGCTACCTGCGGCACGCCCTGCTGGAGGACGGGGGCACGGGCTCCGTCCTGTTCGGGCATCTCCTGCGTGGCGCCCGCCGGGAGTTGGAGCGGCTATCGGCGGCGCACGGCGGACAGACGCCGCCGGATGACGAGTGGGCGCCGTTCCAGATCCTGTTCCTGGTGCTGGGTCCGCTCCTGCTGGAGCCGGTGATGCGGCCCAACCTCGAAGAACCGCTGTTCGCGCCCGAGGTCCTCGCCCGCCGCAGCGCGGCCAACCAGCGGTTGCTGCTGCGCGGCCTCTACGGCCACCCGGAGGAGGAAAGCTAGGGTTGACCCCAGCGCGTGGTGTACAGCTGTTTACTAACGTGAACGCATGTACACCTCGACCGAAGCGCCGCCGCGATCGGCGGTCCGCCCTCGCCTCGCCTGGCTGGACAACCTCCGCGTCGCGCTGACCGTACTCGTCGTCCTCCACCACGCCGCCCAGGCGTACGGCCCCGCCGACTGGTGGTACGTCCGCGACCAGCCGCGCAGCGGGATACTCGCGACGCTGTCCGCCCTGGACGGCGCCTTCTTCATGAGCCTCTTCTTCTTCGTGTCCGCGGTGTTCGTCCCGGGCTCCCACGACCGCCGTGGCGGGTGGACCTTCTTCCGGGGGCGGCTGCTCCGGCTCGGCGTCCCGCTGGTCGTCGGCGCGCTGACGATCGTGCCGGGGCTGATGTACGCCTACTACCGGCACTACCGCGGCTATCCGCCGATCTCCTACCCGCGCTACTTCGCCGACGTCTACCTCGGCCTGGGCGACCGGCCCGCGGACTGGAGCGGGCCGAGCTGGCCCGACCTGCAGTTCGGCCACCTGTGGTTCATCCAGAACCTGCTCGCCTACAGCCTCCTGTACCTGCTGTGCCGCCAGGCCGCCCGGCTGCTGTCGCGGGGTCGCCGTGGCGCCCGCCCGGCGCGACCGGTCCCCGGCCACCGGTCGCTGGTCCTGCTCACCCTGGCGGTGGCCGCGGCCACGTACGTCATCCGGATCCACTACCCGCTGGACACCTGGGTGCCGGTGCTCGACCTCCTTCAGGTCGAGCCGGCCCGGGTGCCGCAGTACGCGGCCTTCTTCATCCTCGGCGTGCTCGCCGACCGGTACGGCTGGCTGGAGCGCTTCCCCGCCCGTACGGGATGGGTCTGGCTGGCCGGCGGCCTCGGCGGAGCCGCCGTGCTGTTCGCCGTCGGATCGGACGCCTCGTGCTTCGGCGCGGGCGGCGTCACCTGGCCGGCCGCGCTGTGGGCGCTGGTGGACAGCGCGCTGTGCGTGTCGCTGTGCGTCGGGCTGCTCACGCTCTTCCGCGAGACGCTGGGCGGCACCGGCCCGCTCCGCCGGGAACTGGCCGCCGGCTCGTACACCGTCTACATCGTCCATCTCCCCGTGGTGGTGATCCTGCAATACGCGCTGGCCGACCGGCGGCCGTCCGCGCTCGTCGCCTGGGTGGTGGTGTCGGGAACCGCCGTGCTCGCCGCCTTCCCGCTCGCGGCGGCGCTGCGCCGCCTTCCGGGCGCCCGGCGGGTCCTGTGACCGGTGGCGGGCGGATTCAGGTTCGCACCCGGCCGGCCCGGGACTCCAGGTAGCGCTGCTCGGCGATGCTGGCGGTGGCCTTCGCGGCGCGCCGGTAGTGCTCGTAGGCCCCGGCCGTGTCGCCGATCTTCTCCAGCAGATGCGCCCGTACGGACAGCAGCCGGTGATGCTCGGCCATCCGCTCGTCACCGTCCAGTGTGGACAGCAGGGACAGCCCGGCCTGCGCGCCCTCGGTCTCGGCGAGCGCGATCGCCCGGTTGAGGGTGACCATCGGGTTGGGCGCGATCCGTTCCAGGATCAGGTAGAGGGCGTGCACCTGTGGCCAGTTGGTCTCCTCGGCGGTGGCCGCGTCGGCGTGCGTGGCGGCGATGGCCGCCTGCAGTTGGTAGGGCCCCAGCGCCGGGCCGGCCAGCGACGTCTTGACCAGCTCCAGCCCCTCGTCGATCAGTCCGCGGTCCCACTTCGTACGGTCCTGCTCGTCCAGCGGCACCAGGTCACCGGCCGCCGTCGTGCGGGTCTCCCGGCGGGCGTGGGTCAACAGCATCAGCGCGAGCAACCCGGTCACCTCGCCGTCCTCGGGCAGCTGCGCGTGCACCATCCTGGTCAGCCGGATCGCCTCGCGCGCGAGGTCGGCGCGGTGCAGCTCGCTGCCCGAGGAGGCGGTGTAGCCCTCGTTGAAGATCAGGTAGAGCACGTGCAGGACGACCTGTAGCCGCTCCTCGCGCTCAGCGCCGTCCGGCAGGCTGAACGAGCTGCCGACGGCCTTGATGCGCTGCTTGGCGCGGCTGATCCGGGCCGCCATCGTGGCCTCCGGCACCAGGAACGCCCGGGCGATCTCGGCCGTGGTCAGGCCGCCGACGGCCCGCAGCGTCAGGGCCGTCTGCGAGGCCGCGGTCAGCGTCGGATGGCAGCACAGGAAGAGCAGGACGAGCGTGTCGTCGGTGTCCGGCACCTCTCCGGGCTCCACCTCGGTGGCCTGCGCGGCCTCCCGCTCACGGCGCGCCTGCTCACTGCGCATCTGGTCGATGAGCCGCCGGGACGCGACCGTCACCAGCCAGCCCCGTGGGTTGTCCGGCACGCCCTCGGCCGGCCACTGCACGGTGGCGGCGAGGACGGCCTCCTGCACGGCGTCCTCGCAGGCTTCGAACTGTCCGTGCCGTCGTACCAACGTGCTGAGGACCTGCGGCGTGAGTTCACGCAGCAGGTCCTCGATCGATGGAGCCGTCATGCTTCCAATTGTCCGTCGGCGAACATCACCTGGCGCACCTCGACTCCCAGGCCCTCGATCGCGGCGTCCGGGATCTGCGCCGCCAGCTCGATCGCCCGCTCCTTGCTCTCACAGTCGATCAGGTAGAACCCGCCCAGGAACTCCTTGGCCTCCAGGAAAGGGCCGTCGCTCACCACCGGCTGGCCGTTGCGGACGGACACCACGGCGGCCTGTGACGGGTCGACCAGCGCCTGCGTGGTGATCATCTCGCCGGACTCCTTCAGCGCCTCCATGAACCTGCCGTGGCCCTCTCCGATCGCGGCCTTCTCCTCGTCGGTCAGCGCGTCCAGCACGGCCGGGTTGATGTGCATGCTGATCAAGAACTTCATCTCGTGCTCCTTGTGATTCGCAGGCCCCGTCCGGGCCCTTCGACGGTTGGTCGGGGCCGCCGTCGCCGTCTTGACATCGCCGCCGAGATTTTTTTCATCGCATCGCCCTCACCGCGTCTCGCCTGGCGGACGCAGGAATTTCCACCGTACCGATGTCAAGAAGCTCTCGGCCGCTCCGACCAACCGGTGAACCTCGAGACGACAGGGAGTTCTGGATATGCGAATCAACCGGGCATGGCTGGGAGCGGCCCTCCTCATGCTGCCGACATTGCTCGTCGCGATGGACACGACGGCGCTGCTCCTCGCGCTCCCACGGCTGAGTGCCGACCTGGGGGCCACCAACGTCCAGCAGCTGTGGATCAGTGACGCCTATGGATTCCTGGTGGCCGGCACGGTCATCACGATGGGCACGCTCGGCGACCGGATCGGCCGCCGGCGGCTGCTGCTCATCGGCGCGGCGGCGTTCGCGGTGCTGTCGGTCGTGGCCGCCTTCGCGGTCGACCCGCTGATGCTGATCATCGTGCGCGCGCTGCTCGGCGTCGCCGGCGCGACCCTGGCTCCGTCCACCCTCGCCCTGCTCACCAACATGTTCCGCGACGAACAGCAGCGGGGGAAGGCCATCGCGATCTGGGCGACCTGTCAGTTCACCGGCGGCGCGATCGGGCCGGTACTCGCCGGCTTCCTGCTCCAGCAGTTCTGGTGGGGATCGGTGTTCCTGGCCGCCGTACCGGCGATGGTGCTGCTGGTGCTCGCCGGGCCCGTCCTGCTGCCGGAGTTCCGCAGCGACCAGACCGGCCGGCTGGACCTGGTCAGCGTCGGGCTGTCGCTCGTGGCGGTGCTGTTGATGGTCTACGGCATCAAGCAGCTGACCGTCGACGGTGCGCCGGTCGTGCCGGCGGCGGCCCTCATCGTCGGCGCGGCCATCGGATTCGTGTTCGTCCGCCGGCAGCTGCGGATGGCGACGCCGCTGCTGGACCTGCGGCTGTTCCGCAACCGCCCGTTCACGGCCGTACTCGTCGGGCTGGTCCTCGCCGGCGTCGCCATGGCCGGTACGGGCCTGCTGGTGACGCAGTACCTCCAGAGCGTGCTGGGCTTCTCGCCGTTCGCGTCGGCGGTGCTGTTCGCACCGATGGGCCTGGGCGTGGCGGTCGGCACCATGGCCGCGCCGGCGCTGGCCCGGCGGATGAAGCAGACGACCGCGATCGCCGGCGGGCTGGTGACGTCGGCGCTGGGCAGCCTGCTGCTGGTCGGCGTCGACGGTACGGGCGACCTGCCGCTGGTGATGATCGGCATCGCCGTACTGGCGCTGGGCACCGGCCCGTTGTTCGCGTTGGGCACCGGGATGGTCGTCGGGTCCGTACCGCCGGAGCGCGCCGGCTCGGCGGCGTCCATGTCGGAGACCGGCAACTACTTCGGCGGTTCGCTCGGCTTCGGGCTGCTCGGAGTGGTGGCCGCGGTGGTCTACCGCAGCCGCATGGACGGCAGGTCCGACTCGCTGGCCGGCGCGGTCGCCGCCAGCCGGCACCTTCCCGCCGGCCAGGGCGCGGCCCTGCTGCACAGCGCGCGGCAGGCGTTCACCGCCGGCCTGCACGTCACCGGCGTCGTCGGCGCGGTCCTCTTCGCCGGGCTGGCCGTCCTGGTCCTCACCATGCGCCCGGCGACTCCAGCCGTCCCGGCCGCACTCCCCGACTATGAGGCGACTCGCGCCTAGAGCGGTGACGACGGGTGGCGGAACTCCTCGCCCTCGTCCTGGGACCTCATGGTCACAGGTTTGTGCAGGTCAACTTGGGTGGCGTAACTCTGGCGTAATGCGGCGCGGCTAGGGTCGGGGGCCATGGAGAACGGGGTGTCCTCCCGGCCCCGCGCCGAACGGGCGCGGCGGGCGGCCGACGTGCTGCGGCAGCAGATCACCAGCCAGGCGTTCGAGGGTGGCAGGTTGCCCGACGAGCACACGCTCGCCGGGCAACTGGGAGCCTCGCGCAACGCGATCCGGGAGGCGCTCGGGCTGCTGCGCGCCGAGGGGCTGATCACCCGGCGGCGCGGAGTCGGCACGGTCGTGGCCCAGCAGCGCTACGGCCACAGCCTCGACCGGCTGTCCGGGCTGGCCGAAACCCTCCTCGGGCGCGGCACGATCACCAACGAGGTGCGCGCCGCTCACCCGGTCGCCGGCGTGCCGGACGCCGTCGCGCGCCGGCTGGAGCTTCCTCCCGACGCGGGCGCGGTCTACCTGGAACGTCTCCGCCGGCTCGACGGCGAACCCCTCTCGCTGGACGCCACCTACCTGCCCCTGGACCTCGGCCGCCCCCTGCTGGAGTGCGAGCTGACCGACCAGGACGTCTTCGTGCTGCTGGAGCGGATCAGCGGGCAGCCGCTGGGCCGCGCCGACGTGGCCGTGCACGCGACGACCGCCGGCGCGGACACCGCGGCCCTGCTGGGCATCCCCGCCGGGGCGGCCGTCTTCGCCATCGACCGGCTCACCCGGCTGGCCGACGGGCGTCCCGTGGACGCCGAGACCGTTCACATCCGCGCGGACCGGCTCGTCCTGCAGGCCACTCTGCACCGCGGCGCCGCACCCTCGGCGCCCTGACCCGTCGTCGCCGACCCTTCATGGAGGTCTGTCGTGGTGTTCCCGTGCGCCCGTACGGTGATCTCCCGGTGAGCGGCCTGGAGGCGCCCACGCTGATCGCGCTGGCCGTGCTCGGGCTGGCGGCCGGAGTGGGGATCACCGCGATCGGCCCCGGTGGGGTGCTGGCCACCATCGGATTGTTCGCCCTGACCGCCCTCACCCCGGCGCAGGTCGCCGGCACCGCGATCGTCACCCACGTCGCGACGGGCGCGCTGGCCACCGCCGCGTACACACGGTCCGGCCACTTGCGGGACCCGCACACCCGCCGTACCGCGCTGACACTGGCCGCCGCGGCCGTCGCCGGCACGCCGCTGGGTGTGCTGATCAACAGCGTCGTCTCCGGGAGGGCGTTCGGCATCGTGCTCGGCGTCTTCTCCGCCGGCATCGCCGCGCTGGTGTGGTACCGCGACCGCCGCCCGCGGCCCGACCCGGCCGGCCACCACCTCCGCACCGGGATGGTCGCGGCGCTCGGCTTCGGTGTCGCGGCGGCCAGCGGCCTGGTCGGCGTCGGTGGCCCCCTCCTGGCCGTCCCGCTGCTGGTCACGCTCGGCGCCCCGGTACTGTCCGCCCTCGCCGCCGCCCAGGTCCAGTCCGTGGTCATCGCCGGCGTCGGCACGCTGGGCTACCTCACCGCCGGCGCCATCGACTGGCCCCTCGCCGCCCTGGTCGGCGTGCCCGAACTCGCGGGAGTCCTCCTCGGCTGGATGATCGCCCGCCGCCTGCCCGCCCCCACGCTCAAGTACGCCCTCATCGTCAGCCTCGTCGGGCTGGCGCCCTATCTGGCGCTCCACGGCTGACCGCCACATATGTGAAGCCCCCCACGGCTCGATGCCGGGGCCGCTTCAGGAGGAGAGGCTCTTCCAGAACGCCGTGTCGTGCTCGGCGCCGACCTCATCGGTGACCGTGGAGCACTGCCACATCGCCGGGCGTTGCCGCCCGCGCGGCATCGGGATACCGTCATCATCTGGATGTTGTGAACCTATGATGGGAGCATCTGAGATGCCGGAGATCGATCTGAGTGACCCGGAGGTCGTCCGGGACCCCTTCGCCGCGTACGGGCGCGTCCGTGAGCAGGCCCCCCTGGCGCGACTCCGGATCCCCGGCCTCTCGCCGTGGTGGGTGGTGACGCGCCACGAAGCGGCGCGCGCGATGCTCGCCGACCCGCGCCTGGAGATCCGGGCCGACAGCTTCATGCGGCCCGGCGTCCCCGACGACTGCCTGCCCTACATGCGGACCATGTCCGAGCTGAACGGGTCGGAGCACGCCCGGATGCGCAAACTGGTCGCGCCCGCGTTCACCCCGCGCCGGGCCGCCGAGTTCCGGCCGCGGATCGAGCGGATCGTCGACCGGCTCCTCGACGACGTGGAGAAGAACGCCGCCGCGGACGGGACGGTGGACCTGCTGCCGCACTTCGCCCGCCCGCTGCCGATGGACGTCATCTGCGAGCTGGTCGGCGTCCCCGGCTCCGACCGGCCGCGCTGGCGTGCGTACGGCGCCACCGTCGCGGCCGGCGCGGGCGGCGAGTTCGCCGAGGCCATCCCGGGCATCATGGACGGCGCCAAGGCCGCGATCGCCCGCCGCCGCGCCGAACCGGGTGACGACCTGCTCGCCGACCTCATCACCGCCCAGGCCGAGGACGGCGACCGGCTCACCGACGCCGAGATGGTGACCCTGGTCTGGCACCTGGTCATCGCCGGCCAGACTCCTGCCAACCTCATCGCCAACGCCGTCGTCGCCCTGCTGACCCACCCCGGCCGGCGCGAGGCGCTGCGCGACGACCCGGACCTCATGCCCGGCGCGGTCGAGGAGCTCATCCGCTGGTGCGGACCGACGCTGCTGTCGATCCCGCGTTACGCGCGTGAGGACGTCGAACTCTGCGGCGTACGGGTGCGCGCGGGCGAGGCCGTGACCGCCGCCGTCGCCGCCGCCAATCGCGACCCGCGCGTCTTCACCGACCCCGAACGCCTCGACGTCACCCGCCCGAAGGGGCCGTACGGCCATCTGGGCTTCGCCCACGGACCGCACTTCTGCGTGGGCGCCTCGATCGCCCGCGTGCAGACGCAGGTGGCGCTCACCGCCCTGCTGCGCCGCCACCCGTCACTGGGACTCGCCGCGGAACCGGAGGAACTGCGCGCTCCCGACCCGGGCACGTGGCGCCTCACCGCCCTCCCCGTGACCCTCGGCGAGTGACGCAGGCCACTTCGGCCACCTGAGCGTTAAAAGATCAATGAGAAGGGTTCTTGTGAGGGCGGAGAATTCCGCTCTCACGAGAATCCGGCGTTCCGCCGAATGCGGCGATCACGGGCTTCGCCGGGGCCACGAGTGGCATATTGGGTCCACACCGCACGACAATGGGAGCGGGAGATCCTCATGCCTACAGACCATGGCGAACCGAACATCAATGCGCGTCGGTTGGGGCTTTACTTACGGACAATTCGGGAATTCCTCGAATTGTCGTATGACGAGGCGGCGGTTCAACTCGGGTGCCAGTCGAACTGGCTGGTCCGGGTGGAGACCGGGTTCGAATGGCCTTCGCCGGTCGAGGTGGAGCGGATGATGGAGCGCTACCAGGTCCGGGGCTCCATGGTGGCCGAGGTGGTGATCGACCTGGCGTCCCGGCCGAACGGGCCCGACTGGCTGAGCGCCCACGCCGAACGCCTGAAACCCTCCACCCGCGACGTACTGATCATGGAGTCGGAGGCCTCGGTCATCCACACCTACGGCGTGCTGACCGTCCCGTACCTCGCACGCGCGGAGGCCTACGTCCGCCATATCGCCCCCCGCATCGACCCCGACTGCGACGTCGACGCCGAATGGGACCTGCTCGACAACCGCCAGCGCCACCGCCCCGGCGGCCGGCGACGCGACCTCGACGTGATCGTCGACGAGGGCGCGCTGACGCTCCAGCTCTCCGAGCCCGAGGTCATGGTGGACCAGCTGCGCCACCTGCTCGACCTGAGCATGCGCCCGGACACCACGATCCGGGTGGTCCCCCGTGGCGCGCTGTTCTACGAGGCGCGCGCGAACCCCTTCGACCTGCTGGAATTCCCCGAGGTCAGCGACCGGCTCGCGCTCGTGCACAGCGCGCTGGGCACTCACTTCACCCCGGTGGACCTCACCGACACGTGGAACCGCATCGAGGAGGGCGACGCCCTCGCACCGGAGGAGAGCCGCGCCCTCCTCCGGCGTCTGATCAACGAGCCCCCCGCGAGTTAGCCGGCCTGCGCGGCGAACTGGGCGACCAGGCCGTGGGGCGCGTCGCCGGCGAGGCAGAGCTCGAGGTTCGCGGCCGAGTCGGCGGCGGCGACCTCGGCGCGGGCGAACATCGCGTCCTCGTAGGCGGCGAGCGCGGTCTCGGTGTCGCCGGGGTGGCCGATGAGGGCCTGGGCGAGTTCGGCGGCGTCCTGCATGGCGATGTTGGCGCCCTCGCCGGCGAACGGCGACATCACGTGCGCCGCGTCGCCCAGCAGGGTCACCCCCGGCACCCGGTCCCAGCGGTGGCCGACAGGCAGGGCGACGATCGAACGCGGCACCAGCTCGCCGTCGGCGTCGGCGACCAGGGCGCGGAGCCCCGGGTGCCAGTCGGCGAACTCCTCCAGCACGGCCTTCTTCGCCGTCTCGGTGTCGGCGAAGTCGATGCCGTCGAGCCACGACCGGCCGGTCCTGACGGTGGCGTAGACGTGGAGGCTGCCGTCGGACTCCCGGTGGCCGAGAAAGCCCCTGGCGTCGGAGAGGGCGAAGAGCATGCCACCGCCGACCACGGCCGCGGGCTCCGGGTGGCGCGCGGCCGCGTCCTGAAAATCGCACTCGACCATGGACACTCCGGTGTAGGCGGGCCGGGCGTCGGAGACGAGCGGGCGGACCCTCGACCAGGCGCCGTCCGCCCCGATCAGCAGGTCCGTGGTGAAGACGGTGCCGTCGGCGAGGGTGACCTCGTGCCGGCCGTCGCCGAGGGTGCGGGTCGCGACGACCTTGGAGTCCCAGCGCACCGTCCCGTCCGGCAGGGAGTCCAGCAGCAGGTCGCGCAGCTGCCCGCGATCGACCTCCGGACGGGCGTGGGAGGAGTCCTCGTCACTCTGCTCCAGCAGGACGGTGGCGCGCTTGTCCAGGATCCGCATGGCCTCACCGCCGGGGAGCACCAGCGCGCGGAAGTCGTCGTGGAGCCCGGCGGCGCGCAGGGCGGCCTGGCCGGACTCCTCGTGGATGTCGAGCATGCCGCCCTGGGTACGGGCGTGCCGGTCGGCGTCGAGGTCGAAGACGGGCGTCTCGACGCCGCCCACGTGCAGGACGCGGGCGAGGGTCAGCCCGCCGAGGCCGGCGCCGATGACGGCCATGGGGTGATGTGTTCCGGTCATGGGAAAGCCCTTCGTTGCTGAGGGCGGGACGTACGGACGGGGTGTCAGTCCGGCGTCCGCGCGGTGGTACGCGCGCCGTTGATGACGGCGCGGAAGGTCCAGGCCAGTCGCTGTTCGGGAGTGCCGGAGACGAGGTCGCCGGCGAGGGCGGCGATCCGCGGATACGTCTCGGCCGGGACCGCGCGCAGGGCCGCGACGAGCGCGAGGTGCTCGTCCTCGGCGGCGGCGTCGCGGTCGCGCGCGGACTGCTCGGCCGCGGTCGCGGTGGCCACCTGGAGCAGCACGTCCACGCCCCACGCGGCCTGCCCGTCCGGCACGCCGCCCTCGTGGAGGAGGGCGAGCACCGCCTCGACGAGCGCCAGGTAGTTCGGCCCCGACGGGCGGGCGACCAGCGCGGAGTGGGCGAGGTCGGGGTGCTGGAACAGGACCTCGGTGTAGGAGCCGAGCACGCCGGCGAGCCGGTCGCGCCAGTCTCCCGGCGCGCCGACCGGCGCCAGGTCGACGGCGCCGAGCAGCTCTTCGAGGATCGCCGCGTGCAGCTCGGCGGTATTGGCCACGTACACGTACAGCGACGCGGGCCCGGTGTCGAGCTCCTGCGCCAGGCGCCGCATGGTGACCCGTCGCAGACCCTCGTCCTTCATGAGCCGGACCGCGGTGGCGACGATGCCGTCGTAGGTGAGGGCCGGCTTGGCGGGCCGCTCACGGCGGCTGCGGGGCGCGTTTCTCGGAGCCATGACCCAAGTATGACGAACATGTTCGTTACAGACAAGTTCGTAACGAACATGTTCGCCTCTCCAGACCGGGGAACGAGGAATCCCGTCGCCGCCTCTACCGACTCACCCCGTACGGCGTCGAGACCGCCCGCCAGGAGCCGCCGATTCTCGCCGTATCCGATCCCGGCCCGGATGGGCCGCTCGACAAGGTGGCGGCCGAGGAGCATGACGACCTGCGAGCGTTGACGACCCGCGATGCGAACATCCTCTTCGGACAGCTCACGTGGTGCTCGCGGGGGCGACCGCCAGCGCATACGCGGCGCCGCGTTGCTCCAGGTCACCGTGCGGTGTCGGGTTGCTGCCGTCGCCATGCCCTCGTGGGTGCCGGTCCAGCACCTGTGGCGCGTCGCGATTTTTAGGAACACTCGTTCTTGACTGATCGTTCCTCAAAACCCTAGAGTCCGTCGTATGGGACGACGAAGGTCTTTCGATGTGGACGAGGCCGTGGGGGCGGCGGCGGATCTGTTCGCCCGCCGCGCCTACGACGGTGTCTCGATCGACGACCTGGTCACTCGACTCGGAGTGCACCGCAACAGCCTCTACGGCGTGTTCGGCAGTAAACGCGGGCTGTATCTGGCGGCGTTGCGTCATCACATCGATCGCGACGTCCGTCCGCAGTTGGCTCACGTGGCCCAGTCGGAACACGTGCCGGTATGGGACCTGCTGTTGGTCGCCGCGGTCGATCGGGCGCCCGACGATCTGGAGGTCGCCGACCTGGTGTCGTCGGTCTTCGCCGAACTCGACGAAGCGACAGGTGATCCACGCGCCACCGCGGCGCTGCTGGGGCAGTGGCTGCGCCGACGGCCAGATGTCGCGCGCCACCTGGAGACCGCGTCCGACCGTGACGTCCCCAGAGCCAATGATGTGCAGGAAACGTTGCCTAGTAAGGAGATCTGATATGGCAGTCATCAGTGTGCAAGGTCGGGACCTGATTGTGGAAATGGAGGGAATGGACAAGTTGTGGGCTTTGAAGAGCAAGCTGACCATTCCACTCGCGCACGTGCGGGGCGCCACGGTGGACCCAGGGATCTTGGGTGAGCCGAAGGGGATTCGGGCGTCGGGCACGCACGTGCCCGGGGTGATCACGGCGGGCACTTTCCACCGGGACGGCGAAAAGGTCTTCTGGGCGGTACATGACGCGCTCAAGGCCGTGGTCGTGGAGCTGACCGACGAACGTTATACCCGCCTGGTAGTCGAAGTCGACGACCCTCGCGCGGCCGTGGCCTTGGTCGAACAGGCCACGAGCCGATAATCGCCAGAGTCGCGTTCGCACTCGCGGCGGCGGCCTCCACCGCCGCCGTCACGGTCGCGTCTCCGCCGCCAGCGCCACCCTGGCGGCCGGGTTCACCGCCGACGGCCACCACGACTCCGCGACCTGGTTGCCCGCACGCGACGAGCAGGTGTCCTTCGTCGTAGAAGGCACGACTGCCTACGGGACGCTCCACGTGCCAGGCGGCGCCGCCCCGACGGCCTTCCTCACCCTCGGCCTCGTCATCCGGTTGGCGCCCGGGCTCTTCGGGTCGTTCTGGGTCTCGAGCACCGTCATCCTCGTGCCGTTGCCGGTGGTCCTGGCGCGGCGTCACCGGGGCCGGGCGGGATGAGCCCCGGCGTTCACGCCGCCGGCAGGGTCTCCCCCTGCACCGCCTGGATGTCGAGTTCCACCTTCAGCGTGGTGCCGACCATCGCCATCCCGGTCTGGAGGACCTGGTTGTAGTTGATCGCGAAGTCTTCGCGGCGCAGCTCGGTCGTGGCGCGGAAGGCGGCGCGGACGCCGCCCCAGGGGTCGGGGCCGGTGCCGAGGTAGACGAGGTCCAGGTCGACGAGGCGGGTGACGCCGCGCAGGCCGAGTTCGCCGTGGACGGTCCAGCGGTCGGGACCGGCGGGCGTCAGGCCGGTCGAGCGGTAGGTGATCTCCGGGTACTGCTCGGCGGCCAGGAAGTCGCCCGACCTGAGGTGGTCGTCGCGCATGCCGTTGCGGGTGTCGATCGAGGCGGTGCGGATCACCGCCTCGACCCGGGACTTGTCGGCGTCCGGGGCCACCTCGACGCGCCCGCCGAAGTCGGTGAAGTGGCCGCGCACGCTGGACAGGCCCAGGTGCTGGGCCACCGCCGCCACGGACGAGTGCGCCGGGTCGATGGTCCACGGGCCCGGTGGGGGCAGCTCGGCGCCGCCCTGGCGGCCGAGCACGATCTGGCCGAGTTCGGCGCGGCCGCTCGTGGTGACGAGCGCGGTCGACGCGGCGGGCGTGTACCCGGGGGCGGTGACGATGACGGTGTAGCGGCCCGGGGCCAGGGGCGCGTCGTCGGCGACGGCGCCCTCGGTGTCGGCCTCCGCACGCATGATCTGCGCGCCGGTCATGTCGGTCACCGTGAGCACCGCGTTGGGCACGGCCCAGCCGTTGCGGGCGCGAACTCGCGCGCTGAGTGGCATGGCGTTTCTCTTCTCTTCCGTACGGCCGGGGACGCGAGCAGGCGCGCCCCCGGCGAGGAGGGCGCCCCACGTCGGGGCGCCCGCGGGGCGGCTACTCGTCGCCTGGGGCGAGTTCGAGGTCGTGGCCGTCGACGTCGCCGCCGGTCACGACCACCTCGGCGGACTGCGGCCGGTAGCCGGTCGCGACGACCGTGTAGACGCCGCCGTCCAGGTCCGCGAAGGCGTACTCACCGTCGAGGCCGGTCGTGGTGGTGGCGACCACGTTGCCCGCGGCGTCGACCATCGTCACGCGCGCGTCCCTGAGCGGTGCGCCTCCCCCGCGGATCGTGCCCCGCACCTGCGCACCCGGCTGGAGCCGGACGTCGACGCGAGCGGTCTCGCCGCTCTCGATCTCGACGGGCAGGGCCAACGGCCGGTGCTTGGGCGAGTTGACCGCGAGGGTGACCGTCCCCGGCGCCAGGTCGCCGAGGGTGAACTCGCCCAGCGCGTCGGTCTGCCCGGTGGTCAGGACGTCACCGTGGACGTCGGTCGCGACGATGACCGCTCCGGCGACCGGTGCTCCGCTGTCCGCGGCCCGTACCGTACCGGCCAGGCCGCTGCCGCTCCCGAGCAGGATGTCGTACGGCAAAGGCGTGTCACCGACGACGATCGTCGAGGCGTGGGGCTGGTGGCCCGCCGCCGAGGCGATCAGGAAGTACGAACCCGCGCGGGGCACGCCGATGCCGTACGAGCCGTCGCCCTGCGCCAGCGACCGGCCGAGCTGCTGTCCCTCCAGCGAGATCAGCGTCACCGCGGCCCCGGTCACGGGCACGTTGTTCGGGCTGTGGACGCGCCCGCTCACCAGGATCCCGCCGCTCGCCCCGTCGCCCGGAACGGTTCCGGCGAAGGCGGGCGCGGGCGCGGCATGCCGGGAAGGCGCGCCATTCGCGTGGGGGCCGGACTGGGAGAAGGCGGGCGTGCGCGGCGCGGGCACGCCGGCGGGTTCGGGTGTCGGCACGGGCGCCGCGAGCCTGGCGGCGGCCGGCCGGCGGCCGGGCAGGAACAGAGCGAGCAGGAAGGCGAGCACGGCGGCGCCGCCGGCGACCGCCATCACGACACGGAAGCCGTCCAGGGAGGGCAGCGCGACGTTGCCGAAGGTGGTGGTCATCTTGGCCAGTACGGCACCGGCGACGGCACTGGAGACCGACGTGCCGAGGGACCGCATCAGGGTGTTGAGGCTGTTGGCGGCGGCCGTCTCGGACGCGGGTACGGCGCCCATGATGAGCGCGGGCATCGCGCCGTAGGCGAAGCCGATGCCGGCGCCGATGACGCAGGAGGTCAGGATCAGTTCCCAGACGGCGTGCAGCAGCACGATGCTCAGTCCGTAGCCGACGCCCACGATCAGGACGCCGACCATCAGGGTCACCTTCGGGCCCATCCTCTTGGTGATGAGGGCGGACAGCGGAGCCATGGCCATCATGACCAGGCCCGTCGGCGCCAGCACCAGACCGGCGTGCAGCACGGACTGGCCCAGTCCGTACCCGGTGGCCTTGGGCAGTTCGAGGATCTGCGGCAGGATCAGGGACGTTCCGAACATCGCGAAGCCGGTGGCCACCGAGGCGAGGTTGGTGAACAGCACCTGACGGCGGGCGGTGGTGCGCAGGTCCACCAGCGGCTGCCGGGTGCGCAGCTCGAACCATCCCCACAGCAGCAGGATGACGACGGCCGCGGCGAACAGCCCGAGGATCGTCCCGCTGGTCCATCCCCAGTCGGCGCCCTTGGAGATCCCCAGCAGCAGGCAGACCAGGCCGGCCGCCATGCCGATGGCGCCGAGCAGGTCGAAACGCCCACCGCTGCGTACCGCCGACTCGTGCACCAGCCCGAGCACGAGCAGGGTGACGAGGACGCCGAGCCCGGCAGAGACCCAGAACAGCACATGCCAGTCGTAATGGTCGGCGATGAGCGCGGCGGCGGGCAGACCGAGCGCTCCGCCGATGCCCAGAGAGGCGCTCATCAGCGCGGTGGCGCCGGCGAGCCGCTCGGCGGGAACCTCGTCGCGCATGATGCTGATGCCCAGCGGGATGACGCCGGACGCCAACCCCTGGAGGACCCGCCCCACGATCATCGGGACCAGGGAGTCGCTCAGCCCGCACACGACCGACCCGACCACCAGCATGACGAGGCTGAACAGCAACATGAGGCGCTTGCCGTACATGTCGCCGAGGCGTCCCATCACCGGCGTGGCGACGGCCGCGGCCAGCAGCGTCGCGGTCACGGCCCAGGCGGCGTTCGAGGCGGTGGCGTGCAGCAGACGCGGAAGCTCCGGAACGATCGGGATCACGAGGGTCTGCATCAGCGAGACCACGATCCCGCCGAAGGCGAGGACCGCCACGACGACGTTCGCCCGCGGCGGCGCGGACGCCCCCGGCGCGGGGGGTTGGGCATGGGACATGGGTCGAGCCTCCGTACGTATGTCCAGGGGTGCCGGTGCGGCGGAAGTCCCGTCGATCGCTCGGCTCACGAGATGCGGAACCTCCGTCGGGAGCGTGTCCGGCGCGCTCGATTTAAATCAACTGATTGACTTAGCATAGCGGAAGAGCTTCACTGGAAACAGCAGGTCGGCGCCGGGCAGGACAGGAAGCGCGGACGCTCCCCCGCCTCGGGCAGGTGCTCGGCGTGTCTCCCGACCGGCTACGCTCCCTCGGACCCGCCGCCCTCGGCGGAGAAGCCGCGGCCGAGGCGAAGGACGGGCCACCGGAGGGCCGCACGGGCTGCCGGTGCGACGGTGAGGAGACGGACATGGCAGGCGGAACGGCACGCGCCGAGCGAGTACAGGCGACGCGAGAGGCGATCCTGACCGCGGCCGAGCGGCTGTTCGCCGAGCACGGGGTGTTCGCCGTGTCCAACCGCCAGATCAGCGAGGCCGCCGGCCAGGGCAACAACGCCGCCGTCAACTACCACTTCGGCACCAAGACCGACCTGGTCCGCGCGATCGTGCGCCGGCACAGCGATGAGATCGAGCAGATCCGCGTACGGATGGTGGCCGAGGCCGCCGACTCCACGGATCCTCGCGACTGGATCGCCTGCCTCGTACGCCCGAACGCCGAGCACCTGGCCACGCTGGAGAGCCCCAGCTGGTTCGCCCGCTTCGCCGCGCAGGTGATGACCGATCCGGAGCTGCGCGACATCATGACCGCCGAGTCGCTCGCGTCGCCGTCGCTGAACCGGGCCGTGGAGGGGCTGAAGCGGTGCCTGCCCGAGTTGCCGCCCGAGGTACGCGCCGAGCGCGACGAGATGATCCGCCAGCTGATGATGCACGTGACCGCCGAGCGTGAGCGCGCCTTGGCCGACGGACGACCCACCGCCCGCGCCAGCTGGCACGACGCGGCCACTGGACTGATCGACGCGATCGCCGGGCTGCTGCAGGCACCGGTCACCCCGGCGCAGGGCGACTCCTGAGCGGAGCCCCCGCTTACTCCGCGTTGAGCAGGCGCAGGCCGAGCGGCGTGATCAGATGCGTGACCGCCCTGCCGGTGCGCCGTGTGACGACCAGCCCGCCGCGGCGCAGGGTCCGGGCATGTTCGGACGCCGACGCCCCGCTGATCCCCAGAGTTCCGGCGAGCTCGGTGGTCGTCCGTGGCGCGGTCAGTACGCGCAGGACGTCCGCGCGGGTTTGGCCGACCAGCGCGCCCAGGGTGTCGCCGTCCTCTGGTTCGATCAGCGGCATCGGAGTGAGCGCCGGATAGACCAACAGCATCGACCCGTCCGGATGAACGCTGGTCCGCGGCCCGCCCGTCCAGAACGGGGACGGCAGCAGGGTGAGGCCGCGTCCTTCCAGCAGCCGTTCGCCTTCCCACGGCACGTTCATCTCCAGCGTGGCACCGTCCCATCTGGAGCCGGGACAGATGCTGACGAGGGCCGCTCGCAGCCCTTCCTGGGACAACAGCATCTGCCGCCATGCGACGTCGGCATGGAAGCTCGCGCGGACCCGGGTCCACTCCGCTTCGATGAGGCCGTCGTACGCGCCGCGAAGCGCGCGCTCCAAGGTTTGCCAGGCGTCGCGTTCGCCGTCGATCAGCCCCTTCGTCCAGGGCGTGGGCCGACAGCCCCGGGCGAGTTCCGCGCTCACGTCGTCGCGGGGGGTGGACAGCACTCTGTCCAAGCCGTCATCGAAATCCTCGCTCACCGGGTCGAGGAAAACGGGCCCGCCGGCGGTGGGCGGGATCAGTTCGAAGAGCGGCCGAGCGCTGCGAGGCAGCCGGATCCGGCGCGCCCAACGCCTGAACACGGCGTCGTCGCGCCGGAGCGTGGCGATGGCCATGCCCAGCTCCATCAGCGGGGCCGGGGCGGAGGCGATGCGCACCCGCAGAAGATCTTCCGCCGTGAAACGAATTCGGAGCATTTCTCGGCCTTTCGCTCTACACCGAAACCCTCGCACGTGAAGGCGCTTCCTCCCGATGATGCGTTCACTTGTCGACGAAAGGATGGCAATGCGCCGTACGTTCACCATTGTCGCGGTCGCGGCATCGGCGGTGGGCCTGCTCGCCCCGGCCGCAGGCGCCGCCGGGAAGGGCGACTGGCACCCCGCTCCGACCGAGCCGTTCGTGACCTCCGGAGTCTGTTCCTTCACCATGAAGGGCGACATCGTCCGGGACACGACCGAGGCACGGACCCTCTCCACCTACCCGGACGGCTCGGTCGAGGTCGAAGAGGCCCGCGGACCCCTCGTGATCCGCTTCACCAACGCGAGCACAGGCCGTTCCGTCGTACGAGACGTGTCCGGTTATGCCCTCATCCGCTATCTCGAGGACGGCGGCAGGGAGTACCACTTCGACGGCGGGGGAAGCATCCCCGTCCGCGTCGCGAGTCCCGGCTTCCCGCCGGGCTGGTACATCCTGCACGGGCGGTTCACGGTCGTCGGGCACACCGACGGCACCCGGATCTTCAGCGACGTGCACGCCACGGTGGAGAACCTCTGCGAGACGCTGACCTGACTCCGCCCTGAAGGTGGTTCGCGTCACTACGGGCAACGTTGCATAATGCAATTATGGCCCCCGGCAAAGAACTCCGCACCTCCGCATGTCCTCCCGCCTCCTCCGCCGACGAAGGACACGGGCCGATCCGCGCGCGGAGGGGTCTCGCGGCCGCCGCCACGAGCCTGCGGGAGGCTCCGTCCGGGGTGCTGGTGACGGCACTGGTGGTCGGCGCGGGCGCCGGACTCGGCGCGATCGCGTTCCGCTGGCTGATCGTCACCTTCACCCACCTGTTCTCCGGACACGCCGACTACTCGGCGGCGGGACACGCGTCCAACCCACGTCTGCCCTGGCTGGGGCCCTGGTTCGTCCTGCTGGCCCCGGTCGTCGGCGGATTGCTGTACGGGCCGCTGGTGCAGCGGTTCGCGCGCGAGGCGCGGGGCCACGGGGTTCCCGAGGTCATGTTCGCGGTGGCCCAGCGCGGCGGACGGATCGCCCCACGGGTCGCGGTGGTCAAGTCCCTGGCCTCCGCGCTGTGCATCGGATCGGGTGGCTCGGTCGGCCGGGAGGGCCCGATCGTGCAGATCGGCTCCGCGCTCGGCTCCAGCATCGGCCAGGCCCTGCGGCTGACCGAGAACCGGCTCCGGATCCTGGTCGCCTGCGGTGCGGCCGGTGGGATCGCGGCAACGTTCAACGCGCCTCTGGCCGGTGTGTTCTTCGCGATGGAGCTGATCTTGCGCGACTTCACCGCGGAGTCCTTCGGCGCGGTCGTGCTGGCGAGCGTGACCGCCAGCGTCGTCGGCCGCGCCGCGCTCGGTGACACCGCGTTCCTGCAGCTGCCCGCCTTCCACGTGAGCCACCCGGCCGAGTACCTGCTGTACGCCGGTCTGGGAGTGCTCGCCGGAGCGGCCGGTGTGGGCTTCACGCGCGTTCTCTACCTCGTCGAGGACCTGTGCGACTGGGCCTGGCGCGGCCCCGAATGGCTCCGCCCGGCCACCGGCGGCCTCGTCCTCGGCGGACTGCTTCTCGCGCTGCCCCAGATGTACGGCGTCGGCTACCCCGTCCTGGAGAACGCCATCGGCGGCCGGTACCTCATCGGCTTCCTGCTCCTTCTGCTCGCCGGCAAGGCCCTCGCGACGAGCCTCACCATCGGCATCGGTGGTTCGGGAGGCGTCTTCGCGCCCAGCCTGTTCATGGGCGCCATGGCCGGGAGCGCGTACGGCATCGTCGCGCACCATCTGGCTCCGGGCCTGGCCACCTCCCCCGGGGCGTACGGGCTGGTCGGCATGGGCGCGGTGTTCGCCGGAGCGGCCCGTGCGCCGATCACCGCGGTGATCATCATGTTCGAGCTCACCGGTGAGTACTCGATCATCCTGCCGCTCATGCTCGCCATCGTCCTGGCGACCGTCGTGAGCCGCGTGCTGTCCGGCGACACGATCTACACGCTCAAGCTCCGGCGCCGGGGCGTCGACCTCGATGCCCATGAGCCGGTGAACCCGCTGGCCACCACGCCGGTCGGCGAGGTGATGGAACCGGTTCCCCCGTCGCTTCCCGACACCACCGCGCTGGAAGAGGCGGCCCGCCTGCTGGTCACCTCCGACCACGGCGTCCTGCCCGTGACCGCGTCCGACGGCCGATACTGCGGCACGGTCACCGCCCGCGCCGCCGCGGAGGCGCTCACCGACGGCGACGGCCGGCCGGCCACGATCGGCGAGCTCGCCGAGCTGCCCACGCCCGTCATCGCCCACGACGCCCTCGCCGACGCCCTGCACGTACTCGTCACCACACAGGGCACGGGCGTCCCCGTGCTGGCCGACGACAGAACCGCCATCGTCGGCTGGATCACCCATCAGACGATCCTCGGCGCGCTCCGCACGCAGGACGCCGGCCACGGCTGACGTTCTGGGGCAAAGAGCGAGTAATCATCGACGCCCTGTATCACCCGCGCCGGTGATCACCGTACGGGCGCCGGGTATCAGCATCACATGGCCCACCACCACACTCCGGGACGGCTCGTCCGGACGGCCCGGGGCGCATTGGCCGGGGCGGCTACGGTCACGGTAGTGGCCTTGGCACCGCCGACCGGAGCGAACGCGGCCATGACGCCCACCGGAGAGGGATCCGGTCACGGCCAGTGGAACGGCGGCCACGTCAGCGGCGTCGGGAACGGCAAGTTCAACAAGAACGACCTGTCCGTCAACAGCCCCTCGTTCGTCAACGGAAACCAGCACGTGTTCAACCAGAACGTCGGCGGGCAGGCCGCCACGCAGAACGTGATCTGCAAGTGGAGACATACCCGTTGCAAGATCAACCAGCGGATGATCGTCCGGGACCCGTGACGCCGATCGGCGCCCGAAGGAGGGGGTGACCGCGCGTCCCGAGGATCTCGTCCGGGCCGTGCGGGCGGCGGGGATCCGTGACGAGCGGGTGATCGAGGCCCTCCGGACGACGCCACGCGCCGCGTTCGTGCCCGCCGACCAGGTCGGGCGCGCCTACGACGACGTGCCCATCCCGATCGGCCACGGGCAGGTCACGACGCAGCCGTCGCTGTCGGCACGGATGATCGAGGGGCTCCGCCTCGACGGGCGCGAGCACGTGCTGGAGATCGGCACCGGCCTCGGCTTCCAGACCGCGCTGCTGGCACGCCTCGCCGGGGACGTGGTGAGCGTCGAGTACCGGCCCGACCTGGCCCGGCGGGCCCGGCGAAACCTCGCCCGGCTCGGCGTCACCAACGTCGAGCCGCGCGTCGGCGACGGCAGCGGCGGTGTACCGGAGCTCGCGCCGTACGACGCCGTCATCGTGTCCGCCGCCTACCCCGAAGTGCCCGCGCCGCTGGCCGAGCAGCTCCGGCCCGGCGGCCGGCTCGTGCAGCCCATCGGACCGGGCGGGCGGGAGGACGTGGTGCTGTTCGAGCGTACGGCGACCGGGCTGGAGCGCCGGAGCACCCTGATCCCGGCCTGCTTCGTCCGGCTGCACGGCCGGTACGGCTTTCCCCACTGACCCTTGGGGCCGATCAGGTCGTCGGCGGCGCCAGGGTGCGCAGGACGTCGAACTCGTTGCCCTCGGGGTCGGCCATGACCACCCAGCTCCGGTCGGGGCCCTGGCCCACGTCCACCTTGACGGCGCCGAGGCCGAGCAACCTGGTCACTTCATCGTCGGTACCGCCGTCGATCGGGCTGACGTCGAGGTGGAGCCGGTTCTTCACCGTCTTGCCCTCGGGCACCCGGATGAACACCAGGGTGGGCGGCATCTGGCGGGCCCGGACCTCCTCGACGGTCGGCTCCCAGGAGCCGATCTCGACCTTGCCCTCGCTCCGGTCGATCACCGTGAAGTCCAGGGCCGCGCACCAGAAGGCCGCGAGCCGCTCCGGATCGTGGCAGTCGACGACCAACTCGGTGAACCTGCTGGTCAAGATTTCCCCCAGACGCCGCGGACGGAGGCTCAGTTTAGGGGGCTAGGGTGCGAGGCCGGGATTCCGAGCCTCGGGGGTGGTCATGGCCCTGTCACGGGCGTTGGTCCGGCTGCTGGCGCTGACCTGCGGCGTCACGATCGCGAACATCTACTACGCGCAGCCGCTGGTCCACGGCATCGCCCACGACCTTGGGACGGCCGACTCCTCGGCCGGCGCGCTCGTCACCGCGACACAGCTCGGGTACGCCGCCGGGCTGCTGCTGGTCGTGCCGCTCGGCGACATCATCGCCCGCCGGCCGCTGCTCACCACGCTGCTGACGATCGACGCGGTGGCGCTCGCGGCCACCGCCGTCGCGCCCGGACTGGCCCTGCTGAGCGTGCTGGCCGTGGTCATCGGCCTCTCCTCGGTCGTGGTGCAGATGCTCATCCCGTACGCCGCCACGCTCGCCGCTCCCCACCAGCGCGCCGGAATCATCGGCACGCTCATGGGCGCCCTGCTCCTCGGCATCCTGCTCTCCCGTACGTTCGCCGGCGTCGTGGCCGGTCTCGCCGGGTGGCGCGGTGTCTATACCGTCGCGGCCGGGCTGATGGCCGTCACCGCGATCGTCGTGGGCCGCGTGCTGCCGGCCGAGGCCCGCGAGGTCGGGATCGGTTATCTCGCGCAGATGCGCGCCGTCGTACGGCTGGCGCGGAGCGAGCCGGTGCTGCGGCGGCGGTCGCTGGTCGGCGCGGCCCAGTTCGCGGCGTTCAGCTGCTTCTGGACGACGGTGACGTTCCTGCTGTCGGGCCGGTCGTTCGGTTACACGCAGACCGAGATCGGGCTGTTCGCGCTGGTCGGCGCGGCGGGCGCGAGCTGTGTGCTCGTCGGCGGACGGTTGCTGGACCGGCACCGGAACCTCGCGTGGCAGGTCACCGGAGCCGCCCTCGTCCTGATGCTGGCCTCCTTCGGCGTCCTCGCCGCCGGCACGTACGGGCTGGTCTGGCTGGTCGTCGGGGCACTGCTCATGGACGCCTGCAGCCAGGCCGTGCACGTGACCAACCAGGCGGTGCTCTACGACCTGGTGGACGGGGCCCGGTCCCGGATCACCACCGTGTACATGACCGTTTACTTCGTCGGCGGAGCACTCGGCACGACGACGGGCACGGCGGCGTACGGCCGCTGGGGCTGGGGCGGCGCCTGCGCGGCCGCGGCCGGGTTCTGCGTCCTGGCGGTGCTCGCCTGGTGGGCCGCCCGCCGGCACGAGCGGCCCGCGGCCTCCGGCGTCACGGAGCCTCGTGCGGAGGTCGCACGAGGTGGAGCAGGGAGTGGATGACCGGGTCGGCGAGCCGGTAGCGGATGACGCGTCCGGTGCGTTCGCCAGTCACCAGGCCGCCGGTGCGCAGGAGGCGTAGCGCCTGGGAGACGGCGGCGTCGTTCATGCCGGTGGCCACGGACAGGTCGGTCACGCTGATCGGTGCGGCGGCGTGAATCGCCAGGAGGAGGGCGAGCCGGTTCGGATCGGACAGCACCGCGAAGCGACCGGCCCACCGCGCGACGTCGCCCGAGTCTCCGACCGCCGCGATCGCGTCGCACACCCGGTGATCGTCGATGATGCGGCGCCCGGCCCGGTCGGCGGGTACGAGATGCATGATCCCATCTTCCCGCGCCTCACGCGTGCGGGCGCGACATCTGCATGATCAATCAGCCTTGCAGGCTTCGCGCTTCCGTCGTACGTTGTGAGCGCCGTGGTGTTCGGGAAGCCGGTGAAGGACCGGCGCGGCCCTCGCCACTGTGATCGGGTGCACCGCCCATGCACGCCACTGGGCCCCTCGGGGCCTGGGAAGGCGGGCGGTGCGAGACCCGTCAGCCAGGAGACCGGCCACGGCACCGACGCAGTCGTCCACGAGGTGCTGGAAGGCGATCTCCCCCATGAGCCCACGTTCGTTCTCCGTCCGGTCCGCGCTCGAACGGCGGGACTGGACGCGTCTCGCCGCGCTGCTCGGCGTCATCGTCGCGGTGCACATCGCCGCGTGGGGTGTGCTGATCCTGCTGGTCGCGCCGCAGCACTACGCCGTCGGCACCAAGGTGTTCGGCGTCGGGCTCGGCGTCACCGCCTACACGCTGGGCATGCGGCACGCCTTCGACGCCGACCACATCGCCGCGATCGACAACACCACCCGCAAGCTGATGGCCGACGGCAAGCGTCCGGTCTCGGTGGGGTTCTGGTTCGCGCTCGGTCACTCCAGCGTCGTCGTCCTGCTGACCGCGCTCATCTCGCTGGGCACGCACATCGCCGGCACCGTCATGGACCAGGGCTCGGGAACCCACCAGACGCTCGGCCTGATCGGCACCAGCGTCTCCGGCGGCTTCCTCTACCTGATCGCGTTCCTCAACCTGCTCGCCCTGCTGGGCATCCTCCGGGTCTGGCGGACGATGCGCCAAGGTCACTTCGACGAACGCGCCCTGCAGGCCGAGCTGGACCAGCGCGGCCTGTTCAACCGCTTCCTCGGCCGGCTGTTGCGCGCCATCACCCACCCGTGGCAGATGTTTCCGATCGGCCTGCTGTTCGGCGTCGGTTTCGACACGGCCACCGAGATCACCGTGCTCGTGCTGGCCGGCAGCGGCGCGGCCAGCGGCCTGCCCTGGTACGCGATCCTCATCCTGCCCGTGCTGTTCGCCGCCGGGATGAGCCTGTTCGACACCCTCGACGGCACGTTCATGAACTTCGCCTACCACTGGGCCTTCGCCAACCCGGTCCGCAAGGTCTACTACAACCTCACCATCACCGGCCTGTCGGTCGCCGTCGCGTTCGTCATCGGCACCGTCGAGATCGTCGGCCTGCTGCACGACGACGCGGGCCTGGACAGCCCGGTGACCAACTGGGTCGCCGGGCTGGACCTGGACAACGTCGGCTTCGTCATCGTCGGCCTGTTCGTCGTCGTCTGGGCCGTCGCGATCGCGTACTGGCGTCTCACGAACGTCGAACACCGCTGGGCCGTCGAGCCCGACGACACCCCGTGACCGCATCGGGCGCCCTACGCCGCCGGCCGGTCCCGCCCGGCCGCGATGGTGACGGCGACCAGCAGGACGCAGACGCCGGCGACGGCCGCGACCACGGCGGCCACGCCCATCGCCGGGGCCGCCAGCGGCAGGAGCGCGACGGCGACGACGCCGACCGCCACCCCACCGGGGTGCATCGCCCCCTCCGAGGCGATGGGCGCCTGCACCAGCCGGAGCAGGGTCAGGAAGACGGCGACGGGGATCGCGACGGCGTAACAGATGACCGTGGGCGACGGTTCGAGCTTGTGCCCGGTCTGCCCGACGGCCACTTCGAGCCCGGCACCGAGGGCCCCGAGACTCGCGAAGATGGCGTAGTGGCCGTAGCCCCACAGGTACGACCGGTCGCGCCGGTCGCGGAGGCCTTCGCCGGCCGGGGCGAGGAAGTAGATCCACCACAGGGCGAACAGCAGGACGAGGCCGGAGAAGGCGATGGTGAGGAAGGGACCGCTGATGGCGGTGCCCCGCAGCGCGCCCTCCACGCCCCGGGCCACGGCGAGGACGCTCTCGCCGAGCAGAATGATCACGAACAGCCCGTAGCGCTCGGCGATGTGGTGCGGGTGCCAGTTGGTGGACCTGACCCGCTCCGCCCACCGGGGCACCATCAGCTCCAGCACGACCAGGCAGGCGAACAGTGGAAGCCGGACGGACGAGGCGTCCCCGAAGAAGAGGCGGAGCACCCAGCCCACCTGCACGAGGGCGATGCCGGCGGCGTACCGCAGCGCGGTGCGGCGGCTCGACGGGTCCTCGGCGCCGGCCCGCAGCCACTGGGCGACGAGCCCGACCCGCATGACGAAGTAACCGAGCGTGACGGCACGGTAGTCGGAGTGGTCGAACGCGGCCGGCACCCCCGCGGCGAGGACGAGCACTCCGGCCATCTGCACCATGGTCAGCAGCCGGTACGCGACGTCGTCGGTGTCGTACGACGACGCGAACCAGGTGAAGTTCATCCACGCCCACCAGATCGCGAAGAAGACCTGAAGGAACGGGACGAGCCTGGTCAGGCCGTGACCGCCTTCGACGCCGTGCGCGAGCTGGTCGGTGAGCGCCGCGACCGCCACCACGAAGGTGAGGTCGAACAGAAGCTCCAGGGGGCTCGAGACCCGGTGGGGCTCATCGATCGGACGCGCACTCATCCGGATCCAGACCCGGCTACTCGTACGTGCTGGCGGCACGGTCACGCTCCTGTCACTCGGACGGACTTGTCCCAGGACAGGACAGTCTTCAGGCCGCGACCGCCCGGGCGCCAGCCGGGGGCCGGGTGGACGCGCGAACGCGTACGGCATGATGCATCCGGGATGATCGCGTACGGAACGGCACAGGCATGGGTCTGAAGGATCGGGTGGGCGACGTCAGGCGCGCGGCCGGCGCGGGCCTGGACAAGGCGACGAACGTGGGCCGGGAGAAGGCCGCGAGTCTGGACAAAGAGGCGCTCAGCGCCGCCGGACGCGGCGCCGTGGCGACCGCGCGGCAGGCCGACGACTGGGTCCTGAACCAGTTGCAGGCCGTCCGGCCGCCCGCGCTGCCGCTGACCGAGGCGTGGAAGCTGTCCATCGGCGGGATCGTCGCCGCGCACCCGAAGGCGCCCCGGCTGACCGGCCGGCTCCTCGCCCCGCTCGACAGGTTGGGCGCCATCGCGATCGGGCCCGACGAGATCGGGTTCGACGGCGACACGGTGGAGTGGGGCCGGGTCACCGAGGTCCGTACCCGCCCCCTCACGGACCTCGCCGTCGGCGCCGTCTGGGACTTCGCGATCGACGACCTGCGCACCCGCCTGCCACCGGTTCCGGGCCGCAAGTGGGCCGTCACCAAGATCCTCCAGGTCCTGCTCGCCATGACGGTCGACCTCGAGAAGCAGATCGAGGCGGCGGCGGAGGACGACGACGCGCCGCGACTCGTCGCCTGCGAGATCGTGCACCGCGGGCGGATCCAGCGGAACAAGCAGTCGACGACCGGCCTGTTCTCCGCGCTCGCGCTGTGCGCGTTGCCCCAGGTGGGCGAGACGCTGGCGGCCGCCGCCGGTGAGAGGGGCGTCCCGGTCGTGGCCGCCGAGCCGTACGAGCACGTGTCGGCCAACGAGCGCGTACTGAGGATGCGCCGGCGGCGCGAGGTCCTCGCCTCGCAGGCCCACGAGCTGGAGAGCGCCGCCGACGAGGACGACTGACCGGACGCTACACACGACCCGCGCCGCCGAGCCGACGGCCCGGGCCCGGCGGGGTGGTCACCTCGCGGAACGCCGGGCCAGTGAGCAGGGCAGGTACGGGGACTCGGCCCCCGGAACGGAAGCGCGGCCTCGATGACCTTCCACGCCTCGTCGCGGCCGCCCTGCCGAACGAGCTACGGGCGCGGTCCAGGGACATGCGGAAGGCCGGGCGCTCGGGCGGTACGTGGTCGGCGATCCAGCGGTCCTCCGGCTCGTCCGGCTCGGGCGCCAGGTCGCCCCGATGCGGGCGACTCCCTCACCGTCCTCGGACACGTCCCCGGGGTCGGGGATCCAGAACTGCGCGTCGCCGTCCGCTGAGCTCGGCGGAGCGCGGTCCATCAGCTCGTCCTCGTCGCCCCCGGGACTCCACTCGCCTGCAGCCGGAGCGGCTGGACTAGAGGGACCTTCCGCTGTGCTTCGGAAGCCATGACGTCACATCCGCAGGCTTCCATGCTTGCGGTGACGTCACGATGATGTCAGTATGGCGTCATGGACCTCACCCCGTACATCACCAACCTTCGCCGGGAGCTCGCGGTCGCCGCCGAGGCCGGAGGCGATGACGTTCGCGCCATGGCCGAACGGCTCGGGACGGCGCTCGAGTCGGCGGCCCGGCTCGCCATGCTCGAGGCTCTCTCGGCCGCCGCGGACGAGATCACCACCGACCTGGCACCGGGTTCGGTCGAGGTTCGCCTGCGTGGACGCGACCCTGACTTCGTCGTGACGCCACCGCCGACCGAAGTGACGTCAGACGAGACGTCACACGGTGCTCTGCGGAACGCGATCGCCGGCGCGATCGAGGTCACGATGGGCGTGCGGCCGCCCGCCTCGTCCGAGCCCGAGGAGAGCGGCGGCACGTCACGCATCACCCTGCGTCTCCCCGAACATCTCAAGCCGCGCATCGACGAGGCCGCGAACCGCATGGGGCTGTCGGTCAACGCCTGGCTCGTCCGCGCCGTGACCGTCGCCCTCGAACTCGGCGACCAGGGCGGCAGCCCGGGCAGCGGTCCGAGCGGCGGCCGAAGCGGCACGCAGCTCGGGCAGCGCTACACCGGCTGGGTTCGCTGACGCGACCCGCCTTCCTCCCATCCCTGAAACACCGGCCGAAGCCACCGAGAGGGCACCGCCATGCCGAAATACGACACTCCCGAGCCCATCACCGCGGTCATCGACATCACGGCGGGCCGGGTGCAGATCAACGCCGGTGACCGCGCCGACACGGTCGTCGACGTACGCCCGAGTGACCCGACCAGGGAGGGCGACGTCACCGCCGCCGAACAGACCCAGGTCGAGTACGCGGGCGGCCAGCTCTCCGTGAGAGGGCCCAAGAACAAGCTTCGCTCGCTCATCGGCCGCCCGCCGTCGCTCGACGTGACGATCGAGCTGCCGGCCGGCTCACGCGTCGACGCCAAGGGCTGGGCGAACTATCGCAGCCAGGGCCGCCTCGGCGATGCCAGCTTCGACACCGCCACCGGCTCCGTCCGCCTCGACCACACCGGCGCGTTGAAGCTGCGCACCGCCGCCGGAGACGTCTCGGTCGCCCGGACGGACGGGTACACCGACGTGAGCACCTCCACCGGCAAGATCTGGATCGGCGAGATCGACGGCGCGGCGGTGGTCAAGACCGCCAACGGCGACATCACCATCGGCGCGGTCACCGCCGACGCGCGGCTGAACACGGCCAACGGCGACATCAACGTCCACCGGGCCCTGGGCTCCGTCAACGCCAAGACCGCGTACGGCAGCGTCCGGGTCGACGAGGTGGTCCACGGCGCGGTCGTGCTGGAGACCAGCTTCGGAGAGCTGGAGCTCGGAGTCCGCGAGGGCACGGCCGCCTGGCTCGACGTCAGTTCGAAGTTCGGCACCGTCCGCAGCGAGCTGGAGGCCGGCGACGGCCCCGGCGAATCCAACGACACCGTCGAGGTGTACGCGCGCACCGGCTACGGCGACATCGTCATCCGCCGCCCCTGAGGCACCACAACCGAAAAGAGGAACCATGACCACCGCCCCAGCGATCATGGCGACCGGGCTGCGCAAGTCGTACGGCGACAACGTCGTGCTCGACGGCGTCGACCTGGAGGTCGCCGAGGGAACGATCTTCTCGCTGCTCGGACCCAACGGCGCCGGCAAGACCACCATGGTGCAGATCCTGTCCACGCTCATCGGCGCCGACGGCGGCGAGGTGCGCGTCGCCGGTCACGACCTGGCCCGCGAGCCCGACGCCGTACGCGCAGCGATCGGCGTCACCGGCCAGTACTCCGCCGTCGACAGGCTCCTCACCGGCGAGGAGAACCTCCTGCTGATGGCGGACCTGCACCACCTGAGGCGCGCGGAGGGCCGCCGCCGCGCCGCCGAGCTGCTCGAACGGTTCGACCTGACCGACGCGGCGGGCAAGACCGCCGCCACCTACTCCGGGGGCATGCAACGCCGGCTCGACCTGGCGATGACCCTGGTCGGCGACCCGCGCATCATCTACCTCGACGAGCCGACCACCGGCCTGGACCCGCGCAGCCGTCGCACCATGTGGCAGATCATCCGTGACCTCGTCGCGGGTGGCGTCACCATCTTCCTCACCACGCAGTATTTGGAAGAGGCCGACGAGCTCGCCGACCGGATCGCCCTGCTCGACCACGGGCGGTTCATCGCCGAGGGCACGGCCGACGAGCTCAAGCGCCGCATCCCCGGCGGCCACATCCGCCTGCGGTTCGCCGACGCCGACGCGCTGCGGTCGGCCACACACGTGCTCGGCGAGGTGTCCACCGACGAGGAGGGGCTCGCCCTTCGCGTGCCGAGCGACGGCGGCGTCCGGTCGATCCGGACCCTGCTCGCCCGGCTCGACGACCAGTCGATCGAGGTCGAGGAGATGTCGGTCCACACCCCCGACCTCGACGACGTCTTCCTGACCCTCACCGGCCAACCCGAGAAGGAGCCTGTTCGATGAGCGCCCTGACCCTCTCCGCGCGTGACTCGGCGACGATGCTGCGCCGCAGCCTCCGGCACATGCTGCGCTACCCGTCGATGACGCTGATGATCGCCGGGATGCCGGTGGTCTTCCTGCTGATATTCGTCTACGTCTTCGGCGGCACGATGGGCAACGGGCTCGGCGGCGCGGCGGGCGGCCGGCACGCGTACGTCAACTACGTGACGCCCGGCATCATCCTGATGACCATCGCGGGCGCCGCCACCGCGACGGCGGTGTCGGTGGCGATGGACATGACCGAGGGGATCGTCGCCCGGTTCCGCACCATGGCGATCTCCCGCGCCTCGGTGCTGACCGGGCACGTCGTCGGCAGCGTGATCCAGAACCTGCTCAGCATGGCGCTCGTCGTGGCCGTCGCGCTGGCGATCGGGTTCCGCCCCACCGCGAGCCCCATGGAGTGGCTCGCCGCGGCCGGCCTGCTCACGCTGCTCGTCCTGGCGCTCACCTGGCTGTCGGTCGGGCTCGGCCTGGTCAGCAAGACCGTCGAGTCCGCGAGCAACGCGCCCATGCCCCTGATGCTCCTGCCGTTCCTCGGCAGCGGGTTCGTGCCCACCGACTCGATGCCGGCCGGGCTGCGCTGGTTCGCCGAGTACCAGCCCTTCACGCCGGTCATCAACGCGCTGCGCGGCCTGCTGCTGGGCTCCCCCATCGGCAACGACGGGATCGTCGCCGTCGCCTGGTGCGTCGGCATCGCGCTGGTCGGCTACCTCTGGTCGAAGAAGCTGTTCAACCGCGACCCGTCACGCTGACGCCCCTCGCGTACGGAGTGAGGCCGGCGCACCGCCGACGCCGACGACGGCGCTCGCGGTGCGCCGACCGCGTCGTCGGTCTTCATCCGCCCGGTCAGGACGCCTCCACGCCGCTCACGCCCAGCAGCTCCCGATGCCACAGCAGCTCACAGACCCGTTCGAGGCCGCGGGTCAGGTGCCGGCGGTAGGTGCTGAACGGCAGGCCCAGCCGGTCCGCGGCGGCCTGCTGCGTCGGAGTGTTCTGCATGAACGTCATCGTGATCGCCCGATACAGCTTCACCTCGCGCGGGTCGGCGGCGAGTTTCTCCACCGCCTCGTGCAGCACTCTGCGCAGCGCCTCGACCGGCTCGCCTCCCGTCTCGGCGACCACCCGGGCCGGGACCAGCGGACTGGCCGCCAGTTCGTCCGGCCGGTTCCACGAGCGCAGCGCGCCACGGACGCCCGCGTCGAACTCGGCCCGCGACAGCACCGCGTACGTGCGCACGGCGCGGTGCCGCGGTGCCCGCCAGGCCGCGGGCGTACGGCGCGGAGTGAGCTGTTCGAGCCAGGTGTCGAGCCGCGTCTCCTGCCAGTTCCGGCAGAACAGCCCGAAGATGCGGTCGCCGACCCCCACCATCAACGGGTCCTGCTCGCCGAAGAGGGCGAACCGCTGCCAACGCTCCGGGTCCGACACGACCATGCAGGTCCAGGCCACGCCCTCGTCCTGGATCGCCATCGTCACGAGCCGCGCGGCGATGAGGTCCGAGACCGGCGAGGGGAATGCGTCGCGCGCCAGCATGAGCCGCGCGAGCGCGAGGTGTTCGCCCTCGCGCAGCGGGCTCACCCGGCGGACGTACGACCACGCCTCCGCCACGACCGGGTCGACGGCGTTCTCCTCGGCGTCGGGCTCGGTGAGCCGGAGCGTCAGCACGAACCCGGCCGGCTCCCCCGACATCGAACTCCGGTAGACGGAGAACGCCTCGGGCCGCCGTTCGAGCCAGAACTCCACGATGGCGGCGGTCTCGTCGTTGGTGTTCGCGACGGTGATGTCCAGGAGCGCTCTCCGGTCGCCCGCCCGTACGACGTCCTCGCGGAAGTCGTACTCCTCCTGCTCACCGAACAGGCCCGAGCCGTGCCACAGGAGGTACATCAGCGCCTCCAGCTGGGCGAAGCTCGGCGGGTCCGGCGCGGTCCGTGCCTCACCGACGTAGTGGCGGATGAGCCGGCGGTGCATGTCCTGGTACCGCTCGGGATCGCGCCAGGACAGGTCGGCGTCGAGCGCCTCGCGGATGACCTCGTGCGGACGGATGCCCGACGGCACGGACGTCATGAACGACAGGCGCCGCAGCCAGTCGAACAGGGCGCCCGCGTCGACCTCCGGCAGCACGGCGCGCAGCAGTCCCTCGGTGGTGGTCCGCACGTGGGCGCTGACCTCCAGCGCCTGCTGGTGCAGCGGTGAGGGCACCTGACCGACCAGCCGTGTGAGCAGCGCGCCGATCAGGTCCGGGGACGGGGTCCACTCGGCTCCCTCGCGGCCGGTCACGTCGTCGACCGCCGACGCGGCCAGGGACAGGGCCAGCGGGTGGCCTCCGGCGAAGGAGTGCACCGCCGGGTGCCGGGCGACCGGCACCCCGCGCGCGGTGAGCAGGGCGCCCGCGTCATCACGCGACAGGTCGCCCAGGGTGATCACCTGCAGGACGTCCCGCCAGCCCGGATCCGACAGCCACATGGCCCCCGGCGGTCGCCGGCCCGCGAAGACCACGAGCGAGCCGGCGGGAAGGCGGGGCAGGAACCGGTCCCGCAGCCAGCCTTCGAGCGGCCGGTACGTCTCGAAGTCGTCCACGAACAACGCCGCGGGCTCGTCGGTGAACATCTTGATCGCGTCGGCCTCGAACGCCTCCGGGGACTGCGGCGGCCGGTGCTCGCCGATCTCGACCACGATCCGGCCGGCCACGGCGGCCTCGTAGGCGAACCGCTGCAGCAGGGTCGACTTGCCGACGCCTCCGGGTCCGGTCACGAACTGCACCGCGAAGGAGTCGGCGGCGCGGTCCAGCGCCGCACGGAACAGCGCCAGCTCGGCGGAACGGCCGACAAAGGACCGGTATCGTGCCGACTGGAGCTGCTCACCGAGACTGGCGAGCTGCCGGATTTGAGGCTTCATATCGTCGTCGGCCGAGGCGGTCCCGTTCCCCGCGCCGTCCTCCCTCCTTGATCATCCTGTAACGCTAAGGCAACATTGCGTTCGATGTGAGCATTCGAGTGAACAATCGACTTCGCGTCGCCGCAGCGTGTGAAGTCACAGTCCGCCGGAAACGCGACAGAATGATTAGTTTCTGACCTGTCAGGTGAACAGTCAGCCGAGGCACGATGTTGTCGGGTGCCGATCGGTGGCGGCCGACCCTCCCTTTCCCGTTCGGCGCACACGAGACCGACGACGTCATGGCGCCCACACCGTGGAAGGCGAGCCATTGAGCGACCGTGTCATGTTCGGGCTGCTGGGCCCGCTTGAGGCATGGTCCGGCGAGGCCCGGCTCGACCTGGGCCCGCCCAAGCGACGCCTGCTGCTCACCCGCCTCCTGGTCGAGGACGGCCACCCGGTCTCGGCCGACCGCCTGTGTGACGACCTGTGGGAGGGCAGTCCGCCCGCGGGCGCCGTCTCCTCCGTCCACTCCCACATCAGCCGCCTGCGCGCCGTACTGGAGCCGGGCCGTGCGCGGCGGGGGCAGGGCACCGTGCTGGTCAGCGGACCGGCCGGGTACACGCTCAACGCGCCGCCCGAGACCCGCGACTCGACCCGCTTCGAGGAGTCGGTCACCCACGCCCGCGAGCTGCTGTCCCAGGGGCGGCTCGAGGACGCCCGGCACGAGGTCGAGAGCGGCCTGGGCCTGTGGCGGGGTGCCGCCCTGGCCGACGCCGCCAACCACGCCTTCGCCGCCCGCGAGATCTCCCGGCTGGAGGAGATCAGAATGGCCGCCGGTGAGCTGAACGCCACCGTGCTGCTCCAGCAGCGCGAGTACGACCGGGCGGCCCTCATCGCCGAGGAGCTCACCACACGGTCTCCCCTGCGCGAGGCCGCGTGGGCGCTGCTGATGCGCGCCCTCTACCTGGCCGGGCGGCCCGCCGAGGCGCTGCGGCGCTACGAGACGATCCGCACGCTGCTCGCCGACGAGCTCGGCGCCGTGCCGGGCCCCGAGCTGAGCGGCGTCCACGTCGCCGTGCTCCGCCAGGACCTGCCCGCACCGGAGCCCGTACGGCCGCCCGCCCCGCAGGCATCGCCCGGCGCGCGGGCCGCGCCGCCCGCGCGGCCGGCGCGGCCGGCGCGACCGTCGGTCATCGCCCGCCCGCTCGTCGGCCGGGCCGGGGAAGTGGCCCGTTACGAGGAGCTCCTGGGCGACGCGGCCGAGGGCCGGACCCGCTGGGTGCTGCTGTCCGGAGAGTCCGGCAGCGGGAAGACCCGGCTCGCCGAGGAGTTCGCCTCCCGCGCCGCGGACCTGGCGTTCCGCGTCGTGTGGGTCCGCTGCGGCATCGACACCGCCTCCGATGAGGAGGAAGAGGCCGAGAACGACCGGTTCAATCCGCTCGGGCAACTGCTGTCGGCGCTCTACCCGCAGATCCGCGTGGAGGGCGAGCCGGAGGCGATCGCCCGCGACCTGGCCGAGCGGCTGGCCCGCCAGCCCACCATCTGCCTGATCGAGGACCTGCACCGCGCCGGCCGACGGTTCCGCCGGCTGCTCGGGATGTACGCCACGCTGCTGCGCGACGTGCCGCTGGTCGTGGTCTGCACGACGCAGGACACCGACGACGTCGGCCTGCGCGAGTTGCTCGCACTGCTCGTCCGGCAGAGCCGCGCCACCCTGCTCCCGCTGGGCCCGCTCACCGTCGAGGACGTCCACGAGCTGATGAGGCTCCGCTCCACGCCGTTCGACGAGCTGATGGGCAGCGAGCCGCGGGAGCTCGAGGCGGCGGCGCTGCACCGGCGCGGCGAGGGTAATCCGTTCCTCATCACCGAGATCCTCGAACTGCCCGGCGACCAGCGCACCGGATCCGGCGCGCGGCTCCCCGCCTCCGTCATCCGGGTCCTGCGCGCTCGGATGGACCAGCTCGACCAGCGCGTGCTGAAAATGCTGGAGGCCCTCGCGGTGACCGGAGGCGAGCTCGACCCCGAGCTCCTCGTGGGCATCCGGGCC
This sequence comes from Actinoallomurus sp. CA-142502, assembly GCF_050936355.1. Lineage (NCBI taxonomy): Bacteria > Bacillati > Actinomycetota > Actinomycetes > Streptosporangiales > Thermomonosporaceae > Actinoallomurus > Actinoallomurus sp. CA-142502. Next base: position 1,037,911 of record NZ_JBNJMY010000001.1, on the reverse strand, counting down.
ATCACGCGCGAGGAACTGCTCTCGCTCATCGACGCGGCCGTCATCGCCCGAATGCTGGACTGGGAAGAGGGCGCCGACGGCCGGATGGGCCGTTACCTGATGCCCGAGCTCGCCCGCGAGGTGGTGTTGCACGATCTCACTCCCGCCCGCCGTCAGATGCTGCACGCCGCGGCCGCGCGTGCGCTGGGTGAGCTGCCGCACCGCCACCCCGCGCAGATCTCGCGGCACCTGATGGCCGCCGGTCCGCTCGTCGCCCGCGACGACCTGGTGGCGGCGGCGCTGCGAGCCGGCGAACGCTGCGCGGATGACGAGCAGCACGGCGAGGCGGCGGTCTGGTTCGACCACGCGGCCGCCCTGGCCGACGATCCGGCCGTACAGGCCGAGGCCCGGCGCGCGGCGGAGGCGGCGCGCCGGCGGCTCGCCCAGGCACAGCAGGGCATCGGCCATCCGTGCGACCCCGCCGGCATGCCCGGCGACGACTCCGGGTGGGCGGGCCCCGAGCCCCGGGTGAGCTGATCCGGCGTACGGGTCACTCGCCGCTGGGCCACGACCACTCGTCGCCGCTTCCGCACTTGTGGACCTCGAGCTGCTTGGCGTGCTCGTGGGAGCGGCCGATCGGCCCGAGACACAGCCCGTGGCTCGAGTAGTTGCGGATGCGGTACAGGTGGCCGCGGGTGTGGCTCCGGTACCACAGCTGGTTGTCGCCCTTGGGCCGGCAGTAGTACTCGGTCACCTTGGTGCCCGCCGACACGCCCTTGTAGTAGGGCAGGTCCATGCAGAGGTCGTCCTTGGTGTTGCGGATCAGGAAGAGGGCGGTGCCGCCGGGTCCCTTCATGTCGCGCATCACGCCGAGCGACCAGACCTGGTTGTCGGCGTCACCGGGGGTGCAGTAGTACTGCATGACCTTGTCGTCGGGCGACCCCTTCCCGTAGCCGGAGATGTCGGCGCACATCTTGCTTCCGGCGTTTCTCAGCAGCACGTTGGAGACGCCCGACCACGCGGCCTTCTTCTTGGCGGCCGCCTTCTTGGCGTTCTTGTCGTCCTTGGGCTTGACCTTCTTCTTCGCCGACGCGGACGGCGTGGGCGTCGGGGTGGGCGTCGGCGACTGGGAGGTGAACGCGCCCGCCGGCGGCTGCGCGTCACCGGGCAGCACGGTGTCGGCCGCGGCGACGGTCGGATGCTTCTTAGGGTGGTGCGAACCGGTGCCGATCAACAGGATCGGCACCGCCAGCACGATCGCGCCGCCGATCGCCACCCCCGCCAGGATCGGCTTCTTCGGCCGGTCCGGCGGCATCCCGTTCCCGTCGCCGTCGCCGTCGGCTCCGGGCGTCGCCACCGCGACGTCGGTCGCCGTGGCGAAGCTCTGGCCGCCCTTGGCCTGCGCGGCGGTCTCGGCCGCCGGCTCCTTCACCTCGGCGGTCGCCCCGGCGCCCGAGGCCGCCTTGGCGCCGGCGTCCTCCTGGTCCTTGCCGGCGGCCTCGCCGCTCTCCGGCTCGGAGTCGGCCGGCGCCAGGTTCCCGGCGCCCTCCATGTCCGTCTCCGGCAGTTCGACCGGCCGGCGGACACCGAGCGACTCCGCGCGGTCGCCAGATCCTGACTTGGAAGCCACGGTCTTCTTTCCTTTTCTAGAGGTCGGTCGCGGGCGCGACCGGCGGTACGGCGTGGGTGCTCAGCGGGGGCCGTCTCCGGGCCGCGGGCCGGATCACCGGTAGGTGCCGGTGGCCCAGACGGGGTGACCGTCGTGGTCGACGATCACCATGTTGTAGTCGGATTGCAGGACCAGCGTCGAGTCGTCGTGACCGAACGATCCCGACGCCCAGACCGCCTTCCGGCCGGCGGCGTAGAGGACCAGATTGCCGTCGGACTGGAATTCGGCGTAGACCCCGCGCTTGTGCGTCCCGCTCGACCAGATGATCTTGTTGCTCTTGTCGCGCAGCACGAGGTCGCCGCCGGACTGCATGGTCAACGCGATGCGGTTCGAACGCACCGTCTTGCCCGGGTAGATGTCGCGCGGCGCGTGGATCCGCAGAGTCGACGGCGCGCTCGCCGACGGCCTCTCGTTGGACCCGGCCTTGGCCAGTGCGTGAACGCCGGCCGAGGGCTTGGGAGAGGGTGAGGCCTTCTTCTTGGCCTTGGCCTTGTCCTTCTTGCTCGCGGTGGGCGTCGGCGTCGGGGTGGGCGTGCTCGTGACGAACGCACCCGGCGGCTGCTGCGCGGCACCGGGCAGCACCGTGTCGGCCGCGGCGGCGGTCGGGTGCTTCTTGGCGTGGTGCGAACCCGTTCCGATCAGCAGGATCGGGACCGCCAGCACGACGGCCCCGCCGATCGCCACGGCAGCCAGGACGGGCTTGTTCGGCCGATCGGGCGGCATCGCGTCGCCTGCACCGGCCGTCGGCGGCGGGGCCGCGGCGATGTCCCGCGCCGCCGCGGCTTCGTCGTCCTTCTTCTCCTGGACGGCCTTCTCCTGAACGGCCTTCTCCTGAACGGCGGAGTCCGCGGGAGCGTCGGCGTCATCCGCGGCGGCCGAGGCGGCCTCGCCCTGCTCCGCCTCGGCCGGCGCCGGATCGTCGACGGCGTCCATGTCGGTCTCCGGCAGTTCGACCGGCCGGCGGACGCCGAGCGACTCCGTGCGTTCGCCGGACCCTGGCTCTGCAGACAAGATCATGCTCCTTCGAGATCAGATCGCGGACGGCCGCCTGCGGCTCTCCAGGCGCCGGTGAGACGTCACGCCGCCCCCTCTCCCAGGGGCTCGGCGCAGCGCGCCGGCCAGGCGTCCGCGGAGGCACCGCCGGTCGAGGCCGCCTGCCGGCGCAGGGCCTCGTCGAGCCGTTCGAGCGTCGCCCGGTCGGCGTCGTCCAGCCCGCCGGGCCGCTCGTCCACGGGTCCCCCGCCGGTCACCTCGGTCATCAGGACGACCGGCGCCGGGCCCGCGGACCGTACGTCCAGCACGCGGAAGGCGACGCCGGGCGGGAACACCACCTCGTCGGAGGCCGCACCGGGCGTGGAACCCAGCAGCGGGCGTACCCGGCGGCCGGTGGCGGACCAGATGACGTATCCCCCCGCCGCGGCGGACAGCCCGGCGGCGATCCCGATCGGCAGCGCGCTGACCGGTGCCGCCTCCCGCACCACGCTTCCCGGCATGAACCGCTCCAGGCCCCCTTCGGGCAGCCCGCCGCGTACGACGACTCCCCGGTAGGAGGGCAGACGGCACAGGCCCGAGCTCAGGCAGGCGGTGTAGCCGGCGGGCACGCCGCCGTCCCCCTGGCCGAGCTCGTCCTCTCCGCCCGAGAGGTGAATGTGCACCGCGACCAGGTCGGTCCGCGCGGCGTCCACCTGGGCGCCGCGCAACGCGGGCATCCGCGTCATCGCCCGGTTCACCGAGGCGCTGTGCCGTTCCCACACCGGCTGGGCGAGCGTACGGAACTCGGCCCGCTCCGCCTCGGTGCTGCGGCGGACCGCCTTCACCGGGGGCCGGGGCCGGGGCCGCGTTCCCTGAGCCGGGGCAGGCGGCACGACCGGCTTGACCGGCGCCGCCGCGGGCGTCTCGGCGGGCCGGGGCGGCTCCGGCGGGGCGGCCGGGGGCCTGGCGGCCGCGGACTCCGTGGTGATCCTGGGCGCAGCGGATTCCGTCGGCTCCGTGACCTCCATGGGCTCAGCCGGGCGCGCGGGCTCCGCCGGTTTCGCGGGAATCGCGGGTGTCGCGGATGTCGCGGGAATCGCGGATGTCGCGGGTGTCGCGGGAGTCGCGGGAGTCGCGGGTTCGGCGGGAGTCGCGGGTTCGGCGGGAGTCGCCGGAGTCAGGGACTGAGGCGTGACCGGGGTCAGCGGGATCGGGTCCAGCCTCGGCGGGAGCGGCTGGACACCGCGGGGAGTCGGCGGCGAGCCCGGAGGGCGACCGGGACCCTCGGTGGCGGCGGGCGCGGAGTCCGCCGGGTCGCGCCGGGGCGCGGGCTCGGCGCTCTCCCCCGGCGTGGCCGCGTCGCCGGACGCGGGCGTCGCGGGACCGCCGTTCGACGGCGTCACCGGCCCATCGTTCGTCACCGGAGCGCCGGGCCCGTACGCGGTCGGACCGCCGGTCGCCGGAACCGCCGGACCGCTGTTCATCCGCGGAGCGTCCGGCCGGGGCGGGCCGCCGTTCGCGGGCGGACCGGCCGGCATGGACTCGGTGGCACGGGCGGGTTCGGCGAATCCGGTTCTTGTCTCCGACGAGCGCGGGGCCGGCGCGACGGCGGGTTCCTGCGGACGCCGGGAGCGTGGGATGGCGACGGTCTGCACCGCCGACATCGCGGGCTCCGGCGGCGCCTCGGCCGGCGGGGGCTCCGCCAGCGAGACACCGTGGTCGATCGCCAGCCGCAGCAGGCGGAAGTCCTCGCCCGCGGGCTGGTGCGACGGCAGGTCCCGGTGGATGGTGACGAAGTCGCGGACCCCGGTCCCGATCTCGGACAGCAGACGGGACAGGTCGGTGAAGAGCGCGTCGTCGGCCGGCGCGCCGCGCAGGTTCACCTCGATGGCCAGTTGCCCGGACGACACCGGCCGTTCGGCGATGTCGGCCTGCTCACCGCGCGGCCCGACCGACAGGCCGGCCCTCGTCACGCAGACCTGCCAGTGGTCCGAGAGCGGCACGGGCGCCGGGTCCGTACGGCGGATGCCGGACATCGGGGACCGCCAGCGGACCAGCCGGGGCTCGACGGCGCGGCCGTCCGCGTCGTACGGCCGGCACGCGACCGCCTCGACGAACGGCGCCCAGGTCGGCTCGGCGTCCGCACCGATCAGGACGGGCCGTACGTCGGGTTCGGCGTCGGTGCCGACGACCAGCGGGAGGCCGGTCAGCACCTCGACCTCGGCGCCCAGCATCTCGGCGGTGTCCTGGCCGACGCTCAGCAGGTCCAGCGGACCGCAGGGGGCGAGCCGGACCGTCGCCCGGGTGGGGTCCGGCAGCGCGGCCAGCAGGGCCGCGATGTCCTCGGCCGGGACCTCCGGCTCGTCGCTGGACTCGGGGGCGTCGACGAGGACGGTGGGGTGGTCGCCGTCGACCGGCACGGCGTAGCAGAGGTGACCGGCGCGGGTGGCGGGCGCCTTCGCCGACCGCACCAGGATCCCGGCCGGAACCTGCTCGACGACGTGACCGGCGGCGGTACGGCCGGGCAGCCGCGCGAGTTCGGGCTGCCAGAGCGGCGCGGGGCTGCGCGGGCCGAGCGACGTCGGCTTCGCGCCGGGCGTGAACGACCGCCAGCCGCGGTCGGGCCCGTCGGCGCCGAGCGCGAACAGCGAGCCCCCGGGCACGATGATCACGCCCGCGTCCGGGGCGATCACGTTGATCCCCCAGGCGTCGGCGATGCGCTGTGCCATGGCGGGCCGGCCGGAGCGCGACGCGCCCGCGCCTGACAGCGCGAGGCGGACGGTCCGCACGCCCCGGTCGCGCAGGGAGTCCAGGACGGCGCCGAGCCGGGTCCAGAGCTCGGCGTCCGCGCCGTCCGCGCCGACCACGACGGTGAACACCTTCTGCCCGTCGTCGCCGCCGCTGAGGAAGCGGGCGAGCTCGGCCACGCCCTCCGGCCGCGGTGACGCGTCCGCGGAAGAGCGCAGCAGGATGAGGTCGTCGTACTCGTCGACCACGACCGCGGGCCGGTCCTTGGCACGGCCGGCGCGGCCGGCGCGGCCCTTCCTGGGCGAGACGGCCGGGTGCTGCCGGTCTCGGTCCCGGCGGGTGGACGCCCTTCTCCAGCGGGTCACGATCACCTCCGGTGACGGCTTCGGTCGTGGCGGGGAAGGTGGCCGGTCACCGGTGCACCTCCTCCACGTGACCGCTGCACGGCGGTCCGAGGTCAACCTCTCGCCCCGTACGGAGGCGGCTACGGCGAAAGGCGGCCCTCAGTAAGACATACGAACCCGACAGTGTTCGGGTTCAAGACCGATCTACTCCGTTTTCGCCCGGATGTCACCGGCCTTGCCCGATTCTGCCCGGATCTTTTCTCATCCGCCGCAGAGGTGTCCCCCAACCGTGCCCGGTTGCCCGAAGTCACCCGCCGACGGCGGAGGGGCGGAGCGAGGTGACGCCGTCCAGTGCGTCACGGAGCACGGTGGTGTCCACGGTCATGCTCACCGGGGCCGAGGGGTTGAGGTAGATGACGTGGCCGGAGGGTACCCGGTCGGCCAGGTCCCGCACGCTCATCAGCTCGTACGCCAGCCGGCCCGCGGCGTGCAGGTAGCCCGGCGAGGTGAAGACGGGGACCACGGGAGTGGTGCCGTCCGGGGCGGTGGCCGACAGCAGGTCGCCCTGCGGCGTGACGAAGACCGCCGCCTCCGGCAGCGCCGCCAGCGCCTCGGTCACGGCCTCGCCGGGACCGTAGCCCGTGGCGGCGAGCTGCACCGCCGCGTCGACCTCATCGGCCGGCTCCGGCCAGCCGAGCGCCGACGGCGACGGCCGGTACTCCTCGTTGTCGCGCCACTCGACGATCTCGCCCTCCGGGCTGGACCGCCACTGCCCGACCAGCGCCCATGACGGCGGGGCGCCCTCTCCGGTCCAGGTGGGGTCGACCATGCCCAGCCAGTGGTCGGGAGCGAGCCGGGCGGCCTCCCGGATCGAGTCCGGGATGGGGGGCATCGCCCTGTCCGCGCCTTCGACCGGCTCGTCCCCATCGTCGATCGGCTCGCGGGCGTCGCCCTGATCGGCAGTCACTGTGCCCTCAATTCATGTCCGGCCGGCTCGGCGGCGGATCGACGCGGGCGGGTGTAACGTTCCAAACCTGCCGCCGCATCGACGCGCGATTCAGCAACAACCATTTTTGTTTCGTATCCAGAACCACTTTTGTCAAATATGACGACGCTCATCTATGGCGATGATACCGACTCCATCGGATGAGCCGGTGACCTCCGCTTTCGCTCAGATGATCACCCAGAAGCTACCAATGGGAGCATTGACCGTCGAGCCCGCGTCAGCCGAATTTTCTCGATCGTCATTGTTATTTCACATGCCGCTAACGCCCGGCTCCGGATACTTCATCCGTTGTCGGTCTCGGCGCCGACGCCCGGCCCACCGGAGATCCAGGTGGTTTCGTCCCCGTCCAGGCCCGGATGCGTCTGCAACACCGGCAGGTGCACGCGGCGGCGGGTCAGCTCGCCGACACGGGAGACGAAGGCGAGGGCGGCTCGGCGGTCCGTGACCGCGCCGACCTGCCGCGGCCACACCACGATGTCGAAGAACCCGTCCAGCCACGCACCGACCAGACCGGCGAACTCCTCACCCTCCATCGGCCGGCCGCCCGCGCCGTGCGCGGCCGCGACGGGCCGCCCCGGCCGGCCGTCGGAGAACCAGTGGAAGACGGCGGCACCGGACCCGGCGGGCAGCGGGCGGGCGACCGGCACGACTCCGCCCTCGGCGCCGGCGTGCCAAGCCGGGTACGACGTCGGCGAACCCCCGCCGGACGGCACCGTATTCGCCGGATATGACGCCAGGCCCTGGAACCGCCCGTCCCGGTCGCGGACCTGACGCAGCACGATGTCGTCGTGCCAGCCCGGGTGTTCGGCGTCGTGGCGGCGGGGCCGGCCGAACAGGTCGGGCAGCGACTCCTCCAGGCCGCCGGCCAGCCGGTACCCCCCCGTGGGGTTCTCCTCCAGCGGGAGCATCCCGTACAGGCCGCGCGGCGCGCGCACCCGCAGGGTGCCGTGGTGTCCGCGCATGACGAGGTCGAGGGTGAACCGGTAGTGCCGGTACCGGCGCGTGGCCTCCTTGTTCCTCTCGTCGGTGCCGCCCAGCTCGCCGGACAGCTCCTCCGAGTGTTCGCGGCCGTACTCGAACCCGCCGATCCCCAGCGACCGGGCGGTGCCCATCTCGCCGCCGGCCTCGGGACCGAGGGAGAGGTTGAACCCGCCGGAGTGCTCGGAGGTGTCCTTGTCCGCCTCCGACTCCTGTGTGTAGTTCCGGCCCTTGAAGTTCGTGCCGTCGACCGGGCCGATGACCTCGGCCGCGACGATCTCCGCACCGACGATCGTCTTCCGGCCGCCGACCGGCACCTCGTACACGTCGCGCAGCACGTCCTTGATGTCCGGCCGGATGGTGTTCCGCGCGGTGAAGTGCAGGTACCGCAGCCCCGCCCAGGTGGTGAAGTCGAGTCCCGGGACCCGCCAGGCGCCCGGGGCGTTCAGGTCCTTCGGACGGCCGTACGGGGAGGAGGGCAGCCCGGCCCACCGCTCCACCGCGTCCGCGAACGGCACTCCCCATGGGTGCAGGTTCTCGATGAGCGTGTCGACCGCCGCCTGGTCGCGCCCGTCCCAGAGCGGACGGCCGTCCCAGACCGGGTTCCTCCCGAGGACGGGCTCGAGTCCACCGGGAGGCGCGTCGAGGAGCGCGATGTGGTCCGGCACCAGCAGGCGGACGCGACCCGTCACGCCGCCGGGGCCCGGTTCGTCGACGTGGTGCCGGAGGAAGATCCCGTGGGCGTACCAGAGCCGGCCGGGCCACCGGGCGTGCGTGAGCCGGCCCAGGCCCACGAAGGCGAGCCGCATGCCACGGGCCGGTACGTTGAGGACCTCCGGCAGCTCACCGCTCAGCCCGAGCTCGATCCGGAACGCCAGCCGGTGCCGGTACTCCTGAGACCCCTCCCGCGTGCCGGCGCGATAGATCTCCAGCGTCTTCTCGGACTTCTCGGCGCCCCGCGCGGAGGACCGGTGGAACTCCCCGCTCGCCTCGATCCCTCCGTGGTCGCCCTCGTGTCCTTCCTTCCCGGCGCGGGTCCGCAGGTTGGCACCGGCCCCGTACCCGAAGCCCGACGACTTCGTCCTGGTCTTCTTCTCCTGCCCCTCGTCCCGCAGTGTCAGCTTCACCTCGGGCCGCGGCAGTTGCTCGTCGGCGACGGCGACACTGGCGGTGACCCGGACGAACACGTAGCGGACGGCGCCGAACGCGCGCGGCAGCGGGATCCAGCGGACCACCCCCGAACCGGTGAGCGCGACGAACTGGTTGCGCAACGCGTCGGAGGAGTACGCCGCCTCCAGTTCCCGCTTCAGCAGGTTCGGGCGGTCCTGCGGCGGTCCCGGACGCAGCACCCCCTCGTCGCGCAGCCACGCCTCGATCCGGGGCAGCACGTTCTCGGCGTCCATCGTCTCCGGATACGACATCTCCGGCAGCAGGGCGGGCGGCACGTGCCGCGTCGGGCGCCGTGGGACGGGCGGCGTCGCCCCGGGCGCGGTCAGCCCGAGGTCGAAGATCCGCCGCTCGGGGATGACGACGTCGAGCGCGTCCGTCGCGTGCAGGTAACGCGACCGCCAGCTGATCGACTTGCCCTTCCAGCGGATCAGGGTCACCTCGAAGACCGGATCCATCCGGTAGGTGTGGGTTCGCCCGCCGTAGGTGGCCCGGGTGATGTCCACCGGGCCCTTCTCCCGTGCGCGCTCGCGCTTCCACTCCCAGCGCGCCTCGGCATGCCCGGTGAGCTGGATCCGCCCGCCGGGCCCGGTGTTCTCCGCGCTCTCCGGCGAGTGGTCGCTCCACCCTCCGTCCTCCGGGCTCAGTGAATGGGGGTCCTCGGCCTCGCCGCCCAGACGGAACTGCGGTCCGGCGGAGAACGTCGGCCCGGCCTCCCACTTGTGCTTGGTCTCGTCCTTGTAGGCGGCGTTGCCCTGGGCGTACTGCTCGATCTCGGTGTCGTCGCCGGAGTAGAGATGGCGTGGCCGGTAACCGCGCAACCGGATGCGCAACGCCTGTTTGCGGCCGTCCTTGCCGCGCGGCAGAGCGACGTACCGCCCGGTCCGGCTCGTCAGGGACGCGAAGTGGGCGGTGAGCCCGCTCGGACGCGTCGCGTTCTTGATCGCCTCCGGCCATGCGCCGGAGTCGTCCAGCCAGGCGTCGGTGAGGTCGTTCGCCTCGGCGTACATGCGCGCGGCCAGCCGCCACAGCTCGGGCAGGACGAAGAACGCCGGGTACAGGCCCGAGACCCCGCGCGTGAGGCCGGCGTCCGGACGCCGCGGCCACCGCCAGGACTCGGAGGTCCGCCGTGCCCCCGCGATCTGCTCCGGCGTGGGCGGTATCGCGAGCCGGTGCTCCTCGGGGAGGACGATCCGGGCGGTGACGTCCCCGCGCTCGTCGATCCACCAGACGTCGGCCTGCCCGCCGGGCGACCGCACCGACAACCCGTAGATCACGTTGCACGGGTGCTCGTGCACCTGGCCGGTCGTCTCCGTACGGCGGTAGGACTTGACGCCCCCGGTGAGCTGGCGCTTGGGAGAGTAGGAGTACCCGCCGTGCACGCCGGCGGCGCCGAGCGCGAACCGCAGCCAGTTGAACGCCGTGACCCGTGCCCCGATCCCGGCCCCCAGCCGGATTCCCAGCTCGGTCGCCCGGTGCCCGTTCGACGACGCGGCCGCCAGCGCCCGCAGGTTGACGGTCAGGGAGTAGGGGGCGCCGGCGCGGTTCAGCCGCTCCATCAGGTACGCGCGGGCGGCCAGCCGGTACTCCCGGCCGCCGACCCGGATGGTGCGTTCGATCCCGGCCATCGTGGTCGACAGGTCCGCCTCCAGGGCGGGCCTGCTGTACCAGGCGGCCAGTTGCAGATCCGCCTCCGACCAGTCGGCCTTCGCACCCTTCGAGACGGCGTTGTGTCTCCGCAGCATGACCGCCCGGAGCTGTTCGTGCACGAGTTCCGCACCGGGCAGCGTGGCCCCGGTGCCGAACCCGAGGCCCCGGCGCGCGGCGAGGGCGAGCGGCTCTCCGTGGGCGGCGTCCACCGGCATCGCGCGGTCGAGGCGCGCCGGGCGGCGGTACGCCTCCTTGGGCACCACGCCGCGCGGGGTCCGCAGCAACGCGTACACCCGGAGCTGCGCGGCCCCGTCCTCCGCCGGCCGCGCGGAGCCGGTCAGCCGGCGTTCGAAGTCGGCCGCCTCGCTCTTGGGCACCCCGACCTCCGACTCGACCACGGTGGAGACGTCCGGGATGTCGTGCGTGGTCGAGCGGATCTCCACGTTCACTCGCAGCCCCGACCGGTAACGGGCCTGCGTCATCTTCCGGTTGAGGACGGTGTGGCCGAGGGTCTGCTCGGCCATCCCGTGCCCCGCGGCACGCGAGAACGCGAGCGTGAGCGCCGGCCCGTGCACGAATCCCGTGCCGGAATCGTCGTGGTGCTCGGAGGCGGTGAGTCCGGCCACGTTGAGGCCGAGGCCCAGGGAGGTCCCGCTGTCCTTGCCGCGTCCCGGCTTGTCCGTCAGGCCGCTGCCGGTGTCCTCGCGTACGGTCACCTCGCCGTCGCCGAAGTACTGGAGGGTCTCGAGGTCCGCCCGGACCAGGAAGTGTCCCTCGAAGGACTTCAGGTGCCCCGTCGGCACCCGCACCTTCTTCGTCGGAACGCCGCTGCCGAGCAGCAGGCGATCGCGGTTGCGCGCCGACTTCTCGGTCAGGTGCTCCATGACCTCGCCCATCGCGGTCAGCACGGACTCGGCCGGCAGGCCGGCGCCGAGCAGACGCCCCTGCAACTCCGCCACCACCGGGATCAGGTCGACCGCGTTGAGGGACTCCGCGGACTGTGAGGGCCGCCGTCCCGTCCGCCCCCCGCCGACGGTCCGCACCGTCGTCTCCGGCCGCGGCGCGCCCGGCGCGGTGAGCTCGTCCGGCAGGTCGAGGTCGAACCGGGCCGGGAGCACGGCGTCGTTCGGGCGCTCCCTTCCGTCCACGAACACGCGCACCGCCATGCCGCCGCGGAAGCGCGCGTACCCACCCACGAAGAGCTTGCGCCCTGCGATGACCTGAACCTCCCACTCCTCCTCCCGCTTGTCCGCCGAGCTCATGCCCAGCGACGGCAGACCGGGGATGAGCGTCGAGGCCGCCCGCAGGCCGAGCGAGAAGAACGTGAGCAGTGTGCCGTCGAAACCGGCCGAGACCTCCCGCGCCCTCTTGCCCCCGGCCGCCAGCGACGCGAACGACACGTTGTACTCGCGGACCGTGCCGGGCTGCTGCGTGCCCACCCGCACGTCCCGTGGTACGGGCCGGAGCCACACGAGACGGCCACCGGCGGTGAACAGGCGTCCCCGCTGGAAGAGCTCGTCCCACTCGGCCGGGTCGTCGCTCCGGAGCATCGCCCGCAGCTCGCGCTGGATGCCGCCGCTCAGCTCCGGGCCGTCGTCCGTGTGCCGGGAACCGCTCGCGACATGGTGTGCCCAGAGCTGGACCTGGTCCTCGGTCCACGAGTCCACGCCACGCACCGACGCCTCGCCGAGCGCGTCGAAGTCCAGGTACCACGGGCTCCGCCGTTCGGCCCGTTCCGGCTCCTTGCCCTTGGCCGGTTCCGATTCGGGGGAACGCGTGCCCTCCGGGCCTGGGGCGGTCGTCAGGGCACCGCCCTCCTCGTCCGCCCACCGCACCTGCTTCTTCGCCGGCACGGCGAGAGCCGCGGGCCCGTTGCGGAGCTCCGGTCCGGGCAGGACCGGCTGCTCGTCCCCGGCGGGCACGGCCTCGCTGAGGACGATGCGCACGCCCAGGCGCCGGGCGGCCGCGTCCAGGGCCGCGGTGATCTCCGCCCACGTCTCCGCGGTCGCCGGCTCGGTCTCCATCGCCAGCCGGAACCGCTGGACGCGGTCGAGACCCAGCGACGCGACGGGGAGCCGATCGTTCTGGAGGACCGCCTGCGCCCGCTGCCCGGCCGTCAGCCGGACGCCGACGCGCTCGAGGTCCTTGATCCGCGCCTGTGCCGCCTCGTCGGCGAGCGGCGCGGACACGGGCAGGTCGTCCTCTGTCAGACCGGCGAAGAACCGGTCGGCCGGGGTGGCGCCCTCAGCCGGGGACTCGTCGCCCTCCGGCAGGAGCGACGCGTTCGCGTTGAGGGCCCGCGCCAGCGCGCCGCCGAACGTCTCGCCCTCACGCGGCAGGACCGGCAACTCGACGAGCACGCCGGCCGGCTGCGACGACGTCGCAGGGCGGGGCGACACAGAGGACCAGCCGGTCTCGCCCCCCTCCGGATCGGCGTACGTGTGGGCGCTCGCCTTCCCCGTCGCCGGGTCCAGGTCGAAGGCGGTCTCCCACTCGGGCACGTGGGCGCGGCGACCGGTCAGCTCGCTGACGCGGGTGGCGAGCGCGAGCGTGGCGGCACGGTCGACGGCGGACTCGGTCTGGCAGGACCACACCACGATGTCGGTGAATCCGCCCAACCGGCTCTCGATGAGCTCGACGAGCTCATCGGCCTCCATCGAGCGGGTGCCCTCGTCGCGGGTGGCGGCGGTGAACCGGCCGGCCGTGCCGTGCGAGAACCAGTGGAAGGTCTTCTCGCCGAACGGCATCTTCCGCTTGACCGGCGCCATGTCGCCCGTGGCGTCGGCATGCCACGCCGTGTAGGTGGTCAGAGACGACACGTGGGGCAGCGCGGGAGCGCGCGCGGCCAGGTCCTTCGGCCCGTATGAGGCGAGCCCCTGGAACCGCCCGTTCTCGTCCCGGACCTCGTGCAGCACGATGTCGGCGTGCCATCCCGGCGTGCTCGGCTCAGGGGCGAGCCGAGGAGTGAGCGATGAGGGAGGCCCGGCCGGCGGGTCGGTGTGGACCGGCTCGTCGGTGGACGTGGTCCGCACGGGTTCGGGCGGCGGCGGGCCGTCCGGAGCCGGGATGTTCTGCTCGCCGGCGGGCGTGGCCCGGTGGGGCCGCCAGTGGACCGCCGGGCTCGGGTACATCGTGCCGGGTTCGTCGTCGAGGCGCGTGCCGCGCAGCTGGGGGATGATCTGCCTGGTCAGCACCTCATCCAGGGATGCGCCGTACGCGATCGGCTCGCCGCCGTCGGCCGGCACGAGGAGCCAACGGCCGGTGGTGAGGTCGTGGTCCTGCCGGATGTCATCGGTGGTGATCAGCAGGTCGCGTCCGGTTCGCCGCGCGATGCCGGCGGCGAACGCCACGTCGAGGCCGCCCATGACCAGCACGACGGGTCGGTCGCCGAGGTCGTCGAAGCCGGCGAGGCGTGCTGCGAAATCGGCCTCGCCCAGATACTCCGTGACGAATGCCGGGCGGCCCGTGGTCTCGTCGTGGCGCATCGCGCTCAGGACCACCTGCCGGCCGGCCGGGTCGTAGTGTCCGGCGAGCATGGCCCAGTCGCCGTACCGGGGCATGCCGAGAGCCGCGCGCAGCCGGTTCAGCTCCTCGGCGGCGGCCGGGCTGCCGTGCGGCGGAGCGGCGGCCGGGACGTGCGGGAGGTAGCGGCGGCCGTCCAGGCCCGGGATCCCCTCCGAGCCGAACAGCATCCGCTGGGCCAGCGCGGTCTCCGGGTCCAGCAGGAGTTCGATCGTGTGGTCCATGGCGTACCAGAGCTGGGACTCGCCGGCCCCGTAGGAGATGTCGCGGCGTTCGTTGGCTCCGCTGATCCGCGGTCCGGCCAGTACACCGGCGTCCACGCGCAGGTAGTGCACGTGACGCCGGAAGACGATCGGCCGGACGAGCCGTTCGCCGGCGGTGCCGCCCTGGTCGTGGCTCTGCCCGAGGGAGACGGAGGGCTCGACGGGCACCACCGGGTTCCCGCCCGGCGGGGCCAGCGCCGGGCCACTGTCCAGCGACGCGTTGAGCGTCGTGCCGGCGGCGTCCATCAGGTCGTTCTCGGCCATGTGGAGCGACTCGGAGGTCAGCCGGCCGTCGACCCAGCCGAGGGGCTCCGGGTCGTAGAAGCGGGTCTGGATGAACGCCTCGCCGCGCGCGTCCGTGGCCGGTCCGTCCTCGCGCACGAGTGAGGGGAACGTGTGGCCGCCGTCGAGTGTCAGGTGGAAGCTCGTGATGAACTGGTGCCGGCTCAGCAGCCCCGCGTAGGCCTCCCACGGGATGCCGGTGGCGGTCATCAGGCTCCGCACCACGGCGGGCACGGAGCGGTCGGCGTCCGTGCCGGAGAAGACCGCGATCGACAGGTCGAACAGGACGCGCAGCGCGAACGGGTCGATCCCGGCCGGGACGACGCCCCGGCGCAGGATGTCCGCCCGCCCGACCGGGAAGAGCGTCCGTCCGGCGTCGGTCAGCACCTGCTCGGGCGTTGCCGCTGGGGCCAGCCGTCGCACCCGCTCGGCCACCGGCGCGAGGTCCCGCGGCCGGCCGGGCACCATCGACGCTGGGAACTGAGCCCGTTCGACGATGTCCACCGAGTCGGTGGCGGCGACCGGCACGGGCTTGTTGGGATCGACGATGAGCGCGAGCCCGTGGTCCGCCAGGCCGAACGTGAGCACCTGGAGCGTCTTGGACGCGGTGTAGCTGCGGTAGACGGTCGCGGTGATCCGCAGCCGGCCGGTGTAGGCGTGCGTGTCGCCGAGGATCGTCAGTACGTCGCGGGTACGGAAGATCTCGCCCTTCGCGGTCGTCATCTGCTCGTAGTGGTCGCCCTCGGCCGTGCCTTCGAGGTACGTGCCGCTGACCGTCTCGCTGACGGCGGGCATCCGGGCCGTGCCGGCGTTCGCGCCCACGCTGTGCGCCGAGGTCGTCCCGCGTCTGGTGACCCGGCGTTGGGTGTTGAGCCGGTACAGGGCGAAGTTGCGGGCGCGGGTGTCCTCGTAGGTGTAGTCCGCCGGCTCGTCTTCTTCTGGGGAGTCGTCTTTTCGTTCTTCCACACGCAGGACGAGCGTGACCTGTTCGCTGGCGCCGGCCAGCGAACGGGCCAGGTGGAGGATCAGACCGGGGCCCATGAGGGTGTCGCGGTGCCCGATCAGGGCGTTGTGCTCCAAGATCGTGTGCAGCGTGGTCGGCATTCCCGAGCGCACCGTCTTGAGCTTGCCGCCCACGATGTGCCACTGCCGGTACAGCAGTTGTTCGTCGACGTTCCGAAGGACGCCCCGCACCATGGCCAGCACGGGGTTGAGCCCGCCGGGCGTGTACCGCAGCTCCGGCCACTCCAGGCGGTCCGAGGTGGTCACCAGCGGCAGCCGGTCCAGGCGCAGGTGCTCCGCGACGCCGGCGGGACGCTCGACGTACGGCTGGGGCGCCGGCCGCAGCACAAGGAGGCCGCCGACGACGAGCACCTGCATCCGGTCGTGCGACACCGACCAGGTGCCGAGGGCGTTGGCGCTCCAGCTCTTCACCGTGACGTCCCAGAGCATCGTCCCGCGGTGCGGGCGGTACTCGCGGTTCTCCTGGGTGAGCCAGCGGCCGGACAGCACCTCGTACGAGTCGAACTTCGTGTCGGTGACGTTGCGGAACGTCCAGCTCCCGTACGGTCCTCCGTCTTCCAGCTCACCGGCCAGGTCGGCACTGCCCGACACGGTGTGGGCGGTGGACCGGCGGCCGACGAAGATCATCGCCGGCTCGGAGTCGGTGATGTCGGTCTCCCACATCTCGGCCCCGCCGACCTGGGGGCGCAGCCGGAGCGCCTGTCCGCGCAGTGAGATCACCGCGTGCCGGTCGCCGACGTCGTCGCCGTGCACGACCCCGGACGCCTGGACGACCGGGCCGCCCCACATCATCCGGCCGATGATCTGGTCCTCATTGACCGTGACGTCGAGTGTGTCGCTGTAGGTCTCGGGCGGGATCCCGGCGGCCTCGAGCAGTTTTGCGGCCACCTGCCACAGGTCCTCGATGCCGAGGACCTCCAGCGGCTGGTCGTCGGGGCGCAGCCGTTCGGGCTGTCCGGCGGCCCAGGCCCACAGGTCCTCGAACGTCATCGGCGCGACGGGCGGCCGCCGTACGAGGGCCCGGCCCAGGTCGGCGCTCGGCGAGCGGGGGATGGAGTGGCCGACGGTCAGCGGGCTGAGGCCCTCCGCGACCGCATAGCGGATGAGGCCGGCCCAGTCGTCGTGGCGGCGGATCGTACGCGTCGGAAGGCCGAGCTCGGACGTGTTCGTGAGGAGGCCGGCGGCCTGTCGGACGGCGCCACCGGCGAGCCCGCCGACCGTGCCGCCCGAGGCGACGTCCGGCTCGAAGGTCAGCTCGACGTCGACGTGGTACCGGGTGCCGAACAGGAAGACACGGGCCGGCCCCTCGTAGACGAAACCCAGCGAGGACCACGCGCCGGAGCGCGCGGTCAGCATCGCCGTCCGGGAACGGCTGTAGTTGAACTGCGCCGGCAAGTTCAGCCTGCGCAGGACGCTGTGCAGCGGGCCCAGGCGCAGGTGGCCTCCGCCGCGGTAGCCGAGCTTGTCCGCCACCTGCTCGCTCGCGCCCAGGTCGCTGTAGGAGATCGGGTAGTGGTCGATGCGGTACCAGGCCAGCCGGCCGCCGGTCCAGTCCTCGCCCTGCCGCGACCGCACCCACACCTTCAGCCGCAGCCGGCCGCCCACCGCCTGGTAGAGCCGGGTGAACGACATCCGATGGCTGATGAGCCGGCTGGAGTACGCCAGGGCGGTGGTCACCGAGAAGCGCTGGCCGATAGCGCGTTCGAGCCGATGCCGCTGCCGCCGCGTCAGGGCCGGGGCGAGGGTCGCCAGGCGCGGGTCGCCGAACGCCTGGTCGATCAGGTCCATCGCCCGGGGTACCACCTGTTCGAACCCGCCGAGCATGTCGGGGACGGACGGCCCGCGGCTGCGGCCCTTCAGGATGCCGAGCGGCGGCATGCGGTCGGTGAGGTTCTCACCGTCGGCCGGCACGATCATCCGGCCGTCGGCCCCGAGCCGGTACAGGGCCAGACCTTCGAGCACGTCGTTCAGCTCGCGCTCGAACCGGTCCGCCTCCCGCTCCGGCACCTCCACGTAGGTGGTCATCGCGAACCGTACGGGCCGCTCGGCCTCCGGCCGTGAGGACCTGACGTCGACGTCGAGAGTCGTCGTGAGCCGGTAGACCCTTCGCATGGAGGGGTAGGCGCCGTAGCGCCAGTCGCCGGCGCCCATCGACGCCGCGAGGCTCCGGGTGACCGAGCCGGAGGCTCCGACGGAACCCGTCGGACCGATCTGCACCGGTACGCCCCGGATGGTGAAGGTCGGCGGTGACGCGTTGAGGGCCAGGCCCGACGCCACGCCGCCGTTCATCGAGCTCGACTCGCCCGACCAGAACAGGTGCCGCGCGTCCTGCTGGCCGTAAGTTTCGACGGAGTCGACCTGCTGGAACGCCGTCATCAGGCCTCGCAGGCGGAAGGCCGCCCAGTCCTCGGTGTCCTGGTTCAACCGGAACTCATCCGACAGGTAGCCGTGGCCCAGGACGTCCTTGTGCACCCGGAACAGCGCGGACTCGGTGAACAGGTCCGACACCGCCTCCTTGAAGGCGGCGCCGGCGTCGGGGAAGCGGCGCGTGATCCGCCGGCCGGCGGCCTCCGGCCCAAGGTCCACGACCATCGACTCGATGATCGTGCCCGCCCGCCAGAGCACGCTGTGGAACTCCTCGGCCATCGCCTCGGTGTGCTCGTCGGGCAGCGCGCGCACCGGGCCGAACGGCGTAGGCGCTGCCCCGTCCACCGGCGGCGACTCGTCCTCGGCGAAGGCCAGGAGCACGTCGGCCGGGCGGACGACGGTCTGCTCACCGTCCGCGCCGGCGAACGTCACGGACCAGTGGCTACCGGCCGCCGGGTCGTCATGGTTCGCGGGCACCTCGAAGTAGGCGTACTGGCTGTGCCAGATCTGCTGGACCGTCTGGATGACCGCGCCCTCGTACGCGCCGAAGCCCCGCGAGCCCTGCCCCGTGACCGTGGGCATGACGCCGATGTTCGGCAGGATCTTCCAGCCCGTCGCGATGGAGATCGGACCGTCGCCCAGCGACTCGGGCGCGATCGAGCGGTTGTCGGTGAAGTCGGTGAACGTGGACGGCGTGAGAACCTGCGGCAGGTCCAGCGCCTGGGACGGGTGCGCGCCGATCTGGACCGACTGCACCTCCTCCGGACGGCGGTAGCGCGCGCCGCGCTCGCCGGTCAGGGGCCCGAGGACCAGCCGTACCGTGACCGGACCGTTCGGCGTCCGCACCCGCAGCCCGGTCGGTGCGGCCAGCCGGCGGCCCGCCTCCTGGCTGCCCAGACGCGCGAACGCGGCGACGACACCGTCCTCGACCGGCCGCCGCAGGTTCGCGGGCAGCGGCTCCGCGATCGACGCGGCCAGCCGCCTGTCCTCGCCCAACCGCACGTCACCGACCCGGGAGACGTGTCCCCATTCGCCCCATGGCAGGGATCGGCGGAGCCCACGGCCGGCGTTCTCCTCCGCCGCGTACCGGATCCGTCCGGGCAGCCGCCGGGCGGGCCGTCGGGGCGCGGCCTCGGTGCCCGTTTCGGCGTGAGCCGCGGGGTCGGCGGGCGGTGCCGGGTCCGGCGTCCTCGCGAGCGCGGCCTCGGACCGGATCGCCAGCAGTTCGTGCACGGCCACCGGGCCGATGTCCTGTTCCCGGCTTCCCAACCTCCGGCGGAATGCCTCGGCGACGTCCGCGTCCAGGGAGGAGTCGGCCAGGCCGGTCCTGATCTGCTCTTCGAGGCTGTGTACGGCAGCGGTGTGGATCTCGTCGATCCGCCGCTCCACCTCCCGCAGGGCGTCGCGGAGCCGCTCGACGCGGGCGCGCTGGTTCGGCCGCCACGGAGCGTCGGCGAGCGCGCGCAGCGCTTCCAGCCGCTGGTCGAGCGCGGCGCGGAGGGGGGTGGCCGCCTCCGCGCCGAGCACCGAGAACGACGGCTCGACCTGGGCCGCGGCCAGGAGAGCCTCGCTCAGCACGGCCATGGCCTCCGAAAGCGACACCCCGGCGGCGGTCTCCCAGGCCGTACGGAGCCCGGCGACCGTCAGCGGCGCCGAGCCGAACTCCTCCAGCACCAGGGCGGCGGCCATCCGCACGTCGTCGAGTGCCGGGTACTCATCCGGCGCGTAGCCGCCGAACGAGTGAACCAGCTCGCGCAGGTCGCCGAGCCTTACCTCGTCCCCGGGCTCCCGGCCGGGCCGTCCCAGGACGGTGGAGAGCGTGGTCGCGTCCGACCGCATGGCGTCGGCGAGCCGCCGGGCGTTCCTCAGCTGGTCGAAGGTGAAACCGGACCCGTGCACGTCGAACGCGAGCCTGGCCGCCGAGAGGAGCCCGGGCAGATCCGCGGGCAGCACCGCGCTCATCGCGTCGGTGACCAGGCCCGGCGCCCAGCCGCGGTTCACCCGGTGGGCGAGGGCGGCCCAGTCCGGCCGGGCGTCCGGCTCCTGCTCCGTCCCGGCCAGCCGCCGCAGCTCGCCCATCGCGGCGGCGTGCGCCGGGGTGAACCCGTAGGTCACCGGAAGCCGAAACTCGGTGCGGGCCCTGGCGTGTGCCTCGGCGACCTCCCCGCGTGGCGGTGGGGCGAGCGGTCCCTCGGTCGCGCGCGTGCCCGGGGCGGCGGGCCCGGGATGTGTCGCCTCCTCGTCCGCCGGACCCACGATCGTCTCCGCCGCGGGGTCGGCGGAGTACTCTCGCGCCCCTGCTCCCGCCGCCGCCGTCGTCTCGGGCGCGAGATCGACGCCTGAGCGGGGCAACGGGTGGTCGAGCAGGACCGCCGTCGCGTCGGCGACGGCCTCCAGAATCCGCAGGTAGCGGGCGGGCAGAGGCTGCACCGGGTCGAACGCGCCGCCGGCCATGATCCCGTCGGCCTTGACCGCCGACGAGGCCGCCCTGCCCCGGAGCAGCGACCGCCGATCCGGGTACTCGTCGAGCAGGCCGAAGTAGTGCAGCACCTCGTGCACCAGGGCGTAGATGTAGTCGTCCAGCCCCCAGTGCCGGGTGTCCAGCTCGGAGTCGGGGCCGTGCTCCGTCGTGCCCGGCCGTATCTCCACGGCTTTGCGATACTCCGGGGCGTGGACCAGTTTCACCGCCAGGTGCAACTGATCCTTGTGGACCGGCAGTTCGTAGCCACGGTTGACGTAGGCGTCGAACGCCTCGTTCAGCCGGGTCTCCAGGGCCTGGACGTCCTCCCAGGCGACCCCGGGCATCGGCCTCACCGGAAGCACGGCGACCTGGTAGCGGACCCACTGGTCGTCGGTCACCTGGATCCGCTGCACGTTGAAGCGGATGTCGGCGTCCCAGCGCTCGTCCTCGGGACTCCTCGCGGTGGTGAAGCCGACCTTGGGCTCGGAACGCTGCGTCACCACCGGCACCACGGGCGCGTCCGCCCGGCGATCGAACCACTGCTCCTTCGTCACCGGCGTGGCGACCAGCCGGCCCGGCTCGGCCACCGGGACCGGAGCGTCATCGGGGCCGGCCGGCCACAGTGCCGGCGCCGCGACCTCCCGGGGAGTGAATGGGGCCTGGGCGTACCGGTTCTCGCCCGCCGGCGCCCCGACGATCAGCCCCGCCGCTCGCTCGCGGGCGATGATCTGTGCGATCGCCCGGCCGCGTATCCGCAGCGGCTGCCTGGCCAGGTGGCCGGGTAGGCCGTCGTGGATCCGCACCAGCGTCTCGGAGTCCAGCGAGACCGGTTGCCCGTCACGGATCAGCCGGCGAAGCCCCTCCTTCGCCTCGAACATCAGCATCCGGTGGTCGAACGAGGACGGGTCCAGGCTTCCACCGGGATCACCGGCCGGCTCCGGCTCGGGGTGCTCCGCCGCGGCGTCGTGACGGCTGATGGTTCCGTCGGGGTGGTGGACGCGGACTCCGGTGGCCCGGCCGGAGGCGTCCGGGAGGAGGTTGACGGCGCCGGGCGTGGGGGCGATCGCGCCGGTTCCCTCGACGATGGTCAGGCCGAAGTCCCGTGCCACGTCGCCCAGCCCCGCCGACTCCGGCGCCCGCGTCTCGTCGGCGCAGCGGAGGAGCAGGAGGGTGGTGAAGCCCTGCTGAACGATCTCGCGGGCCGTGGTCCGGGCGAGGTCGGGCAGGTCGCGGAGCTTGGCCCCGTGTCCGGCGAGGATGTAGACGCGGCTGCGGTCGCCGAGCGGCACCTCCACCGGCGCGCTGACCTCCTGGCCCGGCGTCCCCGACCAGGAGCGGAACTCCGCGTCCTGCAGGTCACCGTAGAACGGTGACCGCAGACGCCAGTCCTCGTCGTTGAAGAACGCCCGCCCGACGACGCGCCCGTCCGACGAGCGAACGTCGTGCCAACGCGGCGGGTCCAGGGCGGCCTTTTCCGCCGTGAAGGTCAGACCTCGGTGAACGGGCCCGGCGTCGTTGACGTACTGGGGATCCGGGTACCGGCGCTCCGAGTGCCGGCGCAGTTCCTTGATCAGCAGGTCGGCACGCCTGATCAGGTCGTCGAGGTGACGGCTCGCGCGCCTGGCCGAGTCACGCTCGATGATCAGGGCGTCCCGGATGGCATCGATCGCGTGCCGCAGGTCACGTGCGGTCTGGCGCTCGGAGTCCTCGATGAAGTCGCTCAGCGCGACGACGGCGTCCGCCTGGAGGTTGGACGTCACGTTCCCACGGAAGATGGGGTCGCGGACCACGTCCGGGAAGTGCCGGGCCACCGAGCTCAGCAGGTTGGTCACGTCAGTGGCCAGGTCGTCGCGGGGCGGCTCGTACCCGCTGACCGTATCCACGGCCCGGCTCAGCCTGGCGTTGTACGCCCGGCCCTCCTCGGTGCCGTTGTTGTGCGCCACCCGCTCGGCCTGCGCGTGCGTGAGTCGCGCGATCTCGGCGAACTCCTCGGCCGTCTCCTCCGACGTGCGCAGGCTCTGCCGCTGCGAGCCGACGTCGCGGATCTCGGTCACGATCAGCCCGCGGTCGAGCCGGCGCATGTTGGTCCGGATGTTCATCGCGTCGTTCTGGTCCACGTAGACCCTGGGCCGCCCGAGGGGAAGCATCATGTTGTCGACGTAGTCGCCGAGGGTCATGGCCTCGTTTCTCAGCGGGTACTGGAACAGGGAGAGCGCCTGCGGGCCGAACCGACGCCAGCGCCGGTGCCGGTTCGGGTGCTGCTCGTAGTTCCTGATCGCGCGGGCGAGCCGCTCTCGGAGATCGGCGCGCAGTTTCTCCCTGATCTCGGCGTCATGGCCCTGCAGGAACCTCTGGGCCTCCGGCGGCATCGACTCGCGAACGGCAGCGAACGAGGTGCGCAGCACCCCGTGGACGAGGTTCTTCGCCAGGTGTTCGTCCGCGCGGACGAACACGCGGGCGGCGGCGTACGTGTGCGTGTTCATGAACGTCATCGACGCGCGCACGTCGGCGACGCCCGGCACGTACTCCATCGCCGGACCGGCGAACCGGCCCACGCGCCGGCCCACCCGGTCGTCCAGGTACGTCAGCACCACTTCGTCGCCGAACCGCAGACCGGCCTGGAAGTAGTCCTTGACGTCGTCGGCCTCGGCGAACCGCTCGATGGCCCGCAGGAAGGCCAGCGTGGACGTCAGGTACGTGCCCTCGGTGATGTGCGTGTACACCGAGTCGTCGAACCCCGGCGGCAGGAGGACGGACAGGTCGTCGGCCTTCGGCCCGAACTGGTAGTCGGGATCGTCGCCGAACAGTTCCCGCAGCGAGGTGCCGCGGAAGCCGGGCCCGGCCTCGCCGTCGCGCAGCCGCACCGCGTTGTTCAGCCGCCTCCGCGCGTCCCGGATTCCGGCGCGCACCACTGCCGGGTCGTAGTGGTGGTTCTCCCCGGTCGGCCGTACCCGCTCCGGCCTGCTGACGACCTCGACGATGTTGACGCCCTTGCGCTTGACCTTTCCGCGCCGCGACGCCACCGCCGCCTGTTTCGTCGCGAAGTAACGGCCACCGGCGACCCAGAGGTGCGTCGTGTCGGTCTCCACGACCACGCCGGTCGCCCGGTTGAAGACGAGGACCTCGTCCGTCCCACGGAAGGTGGTGAGGCCATGACCGTGGACGACGTGATTCATCTCGTGTTCGCGTCCCTGCGCGGCGAAACCGGGCTCCTCCGGCGCGAGCCGCAGCGCGTCCACGTCGTACGGCGCCTCCGCGAGGGAGTCCGGCACGACCGCGTGGCCGGTCGCGTCCGCCAGGATGACGTGCACGTCCCCGCCCGGCACCGGCGCGCCGTCCTCGACGGCGTACACCCGCGCTCCGGGCCCGGCCTGCGTCTCCACCCACAACAGGTGGCCGCCCTCGTTCCGCAGCGCGTAGGCGTGTCCCGGACCCTGCTGCATCGAGACGAGCAGGAACGCCGTCGTACCCGGTCCCAGGCGCTTCACCAGGGGCGCGACGCTCTCCGCCGGGCCGTGCAGCGGAAGCCAGTCGCCGCCCAGGGCGGCCGCCAGCGCCCGCTCCGGCCGCCGGTCCCCGACCGTGAAGTCGTCCTGGAACACCGCCGGGCCGCCGTACAGCTCGCGTCTCAACGCCTCCAGCCGGTAGACGCAGTCCGCGGCCGTCCCGTCGTACGGCGGCAGCACCTCGGCCAGCCGCCGCTCGAGCGCGGCGGCCGTGATGATCTGGTCGCCGACCGCCCAGTGGCCGCCAATGCCCACCGCGTCCGCGACCCGCCGCAGGTCGACCATTGACAGGTGCGCCGGGTTCGCCTCTTCGGGCAGGAGGTCGCTCATCAGGCCGGCCTTGAGCGCCTTGAGGAACAGCGGCACGTCGCTCGCGGGCAGGCCCAGCTCCCGGTACGCCAGCATCAGCCGTGCGGTCGGCTCGATCCGCGGATCGCTCGTCAGGGCGCCGGCACCGAGGTCGAGCCGGTCGAGCCGTGCCTCCACGCGCGACGCGAGGTCCGCGGTCCGTACGGGGCGCTTGCCCTTGCCCGATACGACGGTGTGCTCGTCCGCCCACTCGTCGAACCGCGCGTGGAACCGGTCGGCGGCGGTGCGCACTCTCGGGCCCGCGCCGGAGGCGGTGACGTCGCGGCTCGCTCCGGTGCCGCTGGGGCCGGCCTCGACCGGATTCCGCACCTGCTCCGGGACGAGGTTCCGGCCTCCCCGCAGCCGGGGCGCCCGGCCGAAGACGATCTGGTGCACGAGGTCGGTGACCAGGCCGGCCGGATCGGTGGGGCCGCCCTGGGGCAGGTCGGCCAGCGCCTCGCGGATCTGTCCCCGGTCGATCCGGCCGAGGAGCCAGCGTCCGCCGAAGCGGGCGAGCCGGGAGTTGACCTCGGTGAAGAGGTAGTCCGAGATCCGGGTCCGGGCTCGTACGCCCGTGCCGGACGAAGCGACCGGGACCGGCCCCGTGGATTCGCCCAGTTGCGCCTGGTACTCCTGGACCATCCGTTCCAGGTCACCGACGGTGCTGACGTTGGCGTCGAGCCGGTGCTGCGGGAACAGGTGCGTCGCCGTCCCGGTGCGGTGCCTCGTCAGCTCCCGGTCCCGGGCGGCGAGCCGCTGCTGCACCTGGGTCCTGAGGTCGCGGACGATGTCGGGGTCGAGCCGGGACGTGAGGCTCTCCAGGTCCGCCCGCACGTTCGCGTACCGCCGGTTCACCCAGGCGATCTGACGGTCGTACTGCGCGCGGGCCACGGCGGCGGAGGTCGGCTGGACCGGCTGGAAGGTCCGCCACGGGATCGGGGGCGCGTCCGTGCGGGTGCTCCGGGTCCCCATGTAGTGGCCGGGCATGCGGACGAAGCTGAGCTGGGCCGGCCCCTCCGGGCCGACCGTGGTGACGTACCGGTCCTGGATCAGCGTGATCCGCAGGCCCAGCTCGTACGCCGCCAGGTGCGCGACGACGTCGCCCGCCTCGTCGTCCCACTCGCCCATCAACCGGATCTGGCTCACCAGCGTCCGCTGCTGCCGCGCGACCGACGGCCCGCCCTCGGCCACGTGGAAGAAGCCTGCGTACCGCGACGGCAGGCCCTGGGCCGCGACGGCGAAGTCGGCCTCCAGCCGGTCCGCGAGCCAGTTCCGCAGCGCCTGCACCGCACGGAGGCGGTTCCCTCGCGCGCTGACTCCGGGGATGTGCTGCTCCAGGTACGCCCCGGCGATCTCGATCAGGCTCTGGTAGAAGCAGTTCCCGTCGCCGGGCACTTCGAGGAGCCGGAGCTGCCGGGCCCGGAGCGTCGCCCGCAGCCGTGCCGGGTCGAACGCCCGGCGTTCGACCTCCGAGGCGAGCCTCGCCTCCTTCGCCACCGTGGTCGCGCTGGAGGAGGTGTCCTTCGCGGGCGCCTTCCCCTTCGGCGCGGTGGCCGTGAGCGGCCGGGCGATCAGGTAGTGGTGCCCGGCCCCGGACGGGAGTTCGCCGCCGCCCTGGTCCGGGAGGACCTGGGTCGTGCCGTCGGGCTTCAGGCTGCGGTAGCGGCTGCCGGACAACACCACCGCGCCATCGATGGTCTCCGGACCGGAGTAGTAGACCAGCGTGCCCTCGGGCAGGCCCGCCGGCAGTGCGTCGGTCAGCTCGACGGTACGGCCGGTGGCGCCGGCCAGGAGCGTGCGGACCGTCTCCTCGTGCTCGTCCAGCACGTGGTCCTCGGTGAGGAAGGCGATCGCCCGGTCCAGCTCCTCCCGCACGACGACGTCTTCGGTCAGTCCACGCTCCGGCCCGTGGCGGAGCAGCCAGGACGTCAGCGTGTACTCGCCCACCGCGCCCAGGTCCGTCCAGGTGCCGCGGGTCATCCCGGCGGCGGTGACCCGGTGCTGCCCGTCCTCGCTGACGTACACGTGCGGGTCGGCCGGCAGCGGGTCGTCCACGAGCGCGGGCCGCGTTCGTACCGGCGGGAGGCCGTGCGACGAACCGGAGCCCTTGCCGATCCGCCTCCCGCCGGCCGGGTCGGTCGATACCGTGCCGTGCTCCGGTGCGGGCGCGGTCCGCGCCCGGGCGAGCACGATGGTGTGCGGCCGGCCGTTGAGCTCTCGCAAAGCCTGGGGTGCCGAGATCTCCCGCGTGCGGCTCGTACCGGTGAGCAGGACGCGGTACCCGGTGCCGGTGGCCACCGCGGCCCCGCTGCGACCCTGGCCGGTGAACCACACCCAGGTGCCGGGCGGCAGGTCGTCCGGCAGCCGGTCGACCTGCTCGACGTCGCGGTCGGCGTGTTCGCCGAACGCCCGGCGGACCCGCTGTGCCATGGTCTGGCCGGTGTCTCCGGACAGGAACCGGACGGCGTCACCGAGGGCGGTCCGGCGGACGTCGCCCACCGTGACACCCTCCGCCCGCGCCCCTCGGGTCAGCCAGTGGACCGGCGCGAAGTCCGCCAGGGCGCCCAGCCGGGTCCAGCCCGGGACGTTCAGGCCGCCGGGGCCGACGCCGTGCTGCCCGTGGTCGTTGCGGTAGACGTGCGCGTCGGCGAGCCGGTCGGCGCGCATCGCGGTGGCCAGGCTCACGATGCGCGGTCCCGGCGCGGCCGTCAGGGTGACCAGGCGCTCGTTCTGGTAGGCGATCCGGCTCTCGAACTCGGTCACGAACCGGGGCAGGTGAGACCCCGAGCGTACGGCGGCCTCCCGCGCGTCGGGCCGGACCAGGCCGTGGTCGAGGTGGTGTTCGATGTCGGCGAGCGCCAGGTGGCGCACCGGTCCGAAGTACCGTTCCGACGCCGCCGGTCCGCTCAGCTCGGCGGGCGGGTCCAGCAGCACGCCGTCGCCGCCCACGTCCAGCGAGTACAGGCGCTGGGCATCCCGCGGCGGCTCCGCCGGCAGCCGGGACTCGGCCTCGAACCACTGGATCCGGCCGCGGTGGTTGACCACGGTGAACCGCCCGCCGGCGCCGGCCGCGTCCTGGGTGACGACGAGGGACACCGCGCCGGAACCGGCGGCCTCCAGCGTCCGGTGCAGCCCGTCGATGGCCTGCTGCGTCGTCGGTTCGCTCCGCTGCCGGTACGCATGGCCCACCCGGCGCTCGTCCAGCACCGACTCCGAGGCCGTCAGCCGCTCGCTCTCCGCCTGTACGGTCTGGTCCGTCCACCGCGCCCGCGCGGTGGACCCCGGCCGGGTGGCGCGCAGCTCGTCGAGCAGGCTCTCCGCCGCACGGGCCGCGCGACGCGCCTCGTCGAGACTCCGGGCGAGCAGCGCCATCGGCTCGTCGTGGTCGCCGAGCGCCTGCCGCAGCCGGAGCGCGTCGCCCTCCAGCGGCCTCATCCGGCCCAGGATGGAGTTCATCTCGGCCGGGTCGTGGCTCGGCTCCAGGGTGAGGCGGATCCGTCGGCCGTCGAGCTCGTCCAGCTGGTCCTGGACGAGCTTGAGGTCCTTCTGCGCCTGCTCGACCTGTCGCGTCAGCCCGGCGTGCTCGGCCTCGAGCCGGGTGACGATCGACCGCCATCCGGCGGCGGCCTCCATGGCCCGTCCGAACAGGCCGGGCAGCGCCCGGTGCACCTCCGCCAGAGCCCGGCCGCGCTCCTCGATCGCGGTGAGGACGGCCTGTTCGAAGGTCTGCTGGTGCGTCCAGGAGGTGCGGTAGAACCGGGCCAGCTCCAGCGGGCCGAAGCCGTGGGCCACGGCGAGGCGGCGCGTCTCGTCGGTCCAGAGCCCGGCGCGCGACGCCTGGTCCGCGGTCAGCGTGGCGTCGCTGAACGTCGCCGGGTCGAACGCGTGGATCCGCCCGCCCGGATCCACCCAGTGCGAGCGCGTGGTCCCGTCCGCCTGCGCGACGTCCACCCGCACGTGGGCCCGCAGCTCGGCCGCGAGGTCGCGGGCCAGGTGCACGGGGTCCATGGCGAGCAGCGCCGCCTCCGGCGGCAGCTCGGCCGGAGCGCCCGATGCGTTGTCGGGGCGCTGGTCGTGGAGCCGGTTCACCTCGTTGACGATCGCGGTGATCTCGTCCTCGACGGAGTGGGCGAGACCGTCGAACAGCCGGCCGTCGTCCCGCGTGAGGAGGTCCTCGTAGCGCTGGAGAGCGGCCGGGGTCCGGAAGCCCGGGTCCTCCTGCCGCACCGCGGTCAGGTCGGCCCGCATGGTCCGCGCCGCCCACCGGAGCATCGACCGGTACTCCAGCGTCCGCGCGTTCTGGCCGAAGGTGAGCACCAGCGGGCCGTTCGCGCCGCCCTGCTCGCGGATGTGGTCCACGATCGGGTGGTGGGCGCGGACGGCCGTGTAGTTCTGGGCCGCCGCGTCGACCAGCAGCGAGGGCAGGTCGAAGGCCGGCGCGGTGGCCAGCCGGTTCCAGGCCGCCGGGTCCACCCGGTTCCGCAGCGCGGCCTCGGCCGCCTTCCGGTTCTTGGCGATGTCGGCGAGCAGCTCCTGGTACTGCGCCTCGAACAGCTCCACGTACACGTCGCCGGAGATCGGGTCGGTGCGGACCGGAGCGCCGACCTTCTTGGGGGCGCGGAACAGGTGGTGCTCGGTCTTCTGTGCCTCCACCCACCACTGGCCGCGCAGGCGCAGCAGGAGGAGCGAGCCCAGCTCTTTGGCGTGGCCCTCCCGGCGGTAGTTCTCGGTGCCGGCGCTGTTCTGGCTCGCGGACGTGACCCGGCTGCCGCTGTCGCTGAACGTGTAGCCGTGGTCCGGACGCTGCGGCGGCGCCCCCTCGGGCTGGGGCGGCTGCGGGTTGATCACGTCGCTGCCGTTGATGGCGTAGTCGCCGACACCCCGGGCCAGGTCGGTGCTGTTGTTCGCGGTGGTGCCGCTCTGGTGCTTGATGTAGCGGCCGGTGCCGGTGCCGCCGTCGGACATCCGCATGAGCACCTGGGCGTCGTACACCTCGCCCTGCACCGACAGGTTCGCCCGCTCGGAGCTGTCGCCACCGATGATCATGCCCTCGGGGAGGGCGTACCGGTTGCCGCCGATCGTGTCCCGCACGTGGTTGGTCAGGTGCGACCGCGACAGCAGCGTCGGCAGCGACAGGCTGGACCGCAGGTTCGGGTCGCCCTTCTTCGTGCCGAGCGCGCCCTGCACCCAGCCGGGCCCGAGCAGCCCGTCGAGGAGCTTGCGGGCCGCCGGGTACAGCCCGTCCAGGACGACGCCGATGAAGGCCGCGTTGCCCGGCATCTTCGGCAGCGGGAGCAGGTCGCGCAGTTGCTCGGGACCGCGCAGGTTGCCCGCCTCGGCGAGGGCGTGCGGGATCTGGAGGTTCAGCGTGCCCGCCACGGTGATCTCGGAGGTCGCGCTGTGCCGGGTCCACCGGTCGAACCCCTTCAGGAGCAGGTTGTTGAGCGGCCGGCCGCCCATCTTGAGCCGCCGCACCCGCACCGTCATCTGGTGCCGGTACCGCACGGCGTAGTGGTTGGCCCAGTCGTAGACGGTCTGCTCGCTGACCGCGCTCTCGGCGCGGGTCGTGCCACGGTGGTGGCCCACGGACGTCTTGAGGTCCACCGGGCCGCTGGCCTTGCTGTTGCCGGCGCTGAGCTTGGCCGGCATCCACGCCTGTGAGCCGTCACGGGACTTGGACTTGGCCGTGCCGATGTAACCGTGCAGGTAGTTCTCCAGGCCGGTGTTCCACTTGTAGTCGACGATCTCCGGCTCGGCGATCAGCACGTCCTTCAGGTACACCTCGACCGGGTCGGTCAGCAGCCAGCCGACCGGGTTGACCAGGAAGAGGGAGAAGCCGTCCTTGCCGAGGAAGTCCTCCCACATGGCCAGCTCACGGCCCCGGGCGAAGATCGACTGCAGGGCGTCGACGCTGCCCTGCATCCGGCCGATCCGCCGGCCCTTGCCGTCCCAGATCTCCGCGCCGGCCGCCAGCATGCCGGGCGCAACCTGCTCGATCCGCTCCCGTACCAGCTGGTACAGGGACCTATAACCCTGGTAGTCGGCGTCGTACAGGCCCGAGTGGCCGAGGAACCGGCCGCTCGGGTCCTTACGCGTCAGGTACTCCGGCAGCTCCATGAGGTGGTACGGGCGGCGCGGGTTGCCCAGCGACTTGCCGAAGGCGGCGTTGAACCGCTCGCGGAGTGCCAGGGACTCGATCGGCCGTCCACCCGTCTGGTGCAGTTCGGCGAGCGCGCCGATCGCGGCGCTGCGGGCTCCCCGCGTCTCGGGCGGCAGCTCGGGGACCTCGTCGTGCCAGCGCATCAGGGTCTGGGCGACCGTGTCGCCGCTCAGCCAGGTGGTGCCCTCGCGCCACTGGGCCAGTACCTCCTCCAGCTGCGCGTCGGTGAGCGCGGGCCCCCGGCCCGAGGAATAGGCGACGACGTCGTCGGGCATCCGCGGGCGCACGTACGGGTCGTACGGGTCGCGCAGGTCCTGGCCGAAGGTCGTGTTGAACCGCTCTCTGACCCGCGGGTCCAGGATCGGCGTCGCCCCGGTGCGGTGCAGGCGCGCCATCGTGCGGACCAGCTTTCCGCGCCGGACGCGCGCCTCCTTGGGAAGCACCCGCACGTCGTTGTGCCAGCGCGTGAGGATCTTCGCCGCCAGGTCGCCGCTCAGCTTCAGCTGACCGGTGTGCCAGCGGAGCATGGCGTCCTTGAGCTGCCGGTCGGAGATCGTGAGGTGCCCGGCGGCGTACTGGGCGAGCGCCTCCGGCTCCGACAGCAGGAACGTCATGGTCCGCGGCGCCATGTTCTCGGTGTGGGACTTCGGGGTGCCGCTGGGCCACAGCTTGGAGTGGTTCTCCAGGCGGCTGCGGACCGTGAAGTCGACCGTGGTCTGGAAGATGTAGACCCGGTTGAAGTCGAGCTGGATCGGCTCCTTACCGCCGGTGGCGCCCATGGTGGTCGAGCGGTTGTGCTGCCAGTGCCGGTTGACGTCCGTCTCGCCGACGAGCGTGGCCGGCCCGACGTCCCCGCCGCCGGCGAGGTCGAGCTGGTCCCAGGTCCAGCCCGTCGCGCTCGTCTGGGTGACGCGGCTCTCGGACAGGAACAGCCGGATGATGCCGAGGACGAACTTGTCCTTGGTGGCCCCGGTGAACTTCGTGCGCCCCATGGCGCCGCTGATGTCGATCGCGCCGAACTTGTCGCGGAACACGCCGGACTCGAACGGCCGGTCGGTCGTGTACTCGCCCTGGAGGATCTCCTTCAGGTGCGCCCGCATCTCGATGGTGCCCGCGAAGGTGTCCCGCATCGACGAGGCCTTGCCGGCCGGGTCGACGAGATGCCCGAGCGCCTGCACCGCGTCGCGGGTGCCGGTGGTGTCGAGGAAGTACACCACCGCCTGGTCGAGCACCGCCGCCGGCGTCGGACCGGTCGTCGTCGGGCCGTCCTCGGTGCCGATCGGCAGCAGATACGCCAGCGCCGTCTGGTCCTTCACCGACCACGTCGGCGAGTCGCGCCGTCCCGCGCGGATCCGGCCCTGGGTTCCCGAGTGCTGGTACTCGACCTTGACCTCGTAGTCGCTGGTCAGCTCGAACTCGTCGACGATGCCGGGGTACTCCAGCAGCTCGGGACGGTTGTTGAGGTAGTTGACCGCGTCGGAGGCGCCCACGATCCGCTGCCACTCCATGCCCATCATGGAGTTCTTCAGCGCCAGGTAGAGCGCCTTCACCTTGATGCCGAACGCGAGCTTGCGGGTGTGGCCGACGGAGGTGCCGGCGCTGTCCATGCCCATCGCCAGGTTGACGGTGTGGAACTGGTTGGTGCTGCGGAGGAACCGCGGCGGGTGCGCGGCGCTCTTCTTCGCCCGGATGGTGACCTTGGCCGAGTCGACGTCCAGGTCCACTCCCATGCCGCCGCGCCGCCTGCGCAGCGTGAACGTCATGCCGTCCTGGTGGATCTGGTCGTAGTGGGAGTCCAGGCCCCGGCTGGAGACCATCTTCTCGAACAGCTCGAGGTTGTCGATCAGGCCGTCGGTCTTGTTGCCGTGCGCGTACCAGGCGTACTCGCCGAACGGGTCCTCGCTGTCGGCGGGGAGGAACCCGGTCCTGCGCAGCTCGGTCTCCAGCAGGCGCTGGACCCGCTCGACGGTGCTGTCGGCGACCATCGGCAGGCCCATGCCGATGCCCTTGCCGTCCGCGACGTACTGCGGCACGGGCTTGGCGGCGGGGTCGCCGGGGCGCGCCCCGAGGTTGCGGATGGCGTCCTTCTGGAACGGCACCTCGCCGCCCTGCGCCGGCGGGTTCTTCAGCGCCGTGCGGTCGACCGGGAAACCGTGCTCGTACGCGGCGGCCTCCGGCATCCGGAGCAGCGCGCGGCCGGTGACCGCCGACGTCGTCCTCGGTGCCCGCGTGTTCGCCTTGCCGCGGACGCTGACCGTCGCCTGGTGCGAGAACCACGCGTCGTACGCGACGGTGTGCGAGGTGTCGCGCGGCACCACCACGTTGAGACCCACCCGGCCCGTCGAGAGCCCCTCGACGTTCGAAGAGGTGTAGCCGAGGGACGCGATCAGGCCGAGCTGCAGGTCGGGCAGGCCGGGGGTCGGCATCAGGTCGAACTCGATGCTCGGGAACGTGAGGGTGCTGCTGTTGGTGATGCTGTGGCCGCCGCTCGATCCGTCGATGGCCGTCCGCACGTTCTCGATGTGCGACTTGTCGCTGGTGGCGCCCACGCGGGTGGCGGTCAGGCGCTTGGACTTGACCGCGACCGTCGCGACCTGCCGCCCGTACTTGTTGTGCAGCGTGAACCGGTAGCCGCGGTCGGTGTTGACCGCGGCGTCCAGGTGCATGTTCAGGTTCCACAGCTTCTGCAGCAGCTCGCCACGGGTGAGGCTGCCCATCGGCAGCTTCAGCCCCTTGGCCCGCAGGGCGGACACGATCTCGTCGAACAGCCGGGGAAGGTTGGTCAGGCCGGAGGCGAAGAAGAACTTGGGCAGCTTCGTGGTCTTGACTGCGTCGCCGGTGGCCGTGACCTGGTCCCCGTCCGGGTGCTCGAGGTAGTGCCCGGTGATCCACAGCAGCAGGCGTTCGTCGGTCGGGCCGGTCAGCCGGTGCGCCGGGGTGTTCCGCCAGCTCTGGGTCGGGCTCTTGCGGACCTTGAACGACCAGTTCGCGGTGTAGGCGACCAGGGTCGCCTCGGCCCGGTTGTCCTCGACGTGACCGCCTTCGGCGTCGGCGATGTGGGTGTTGGACCGGTTCGACTGGTTGGCGGTGCCGGAGATCCCGCCGCCGACCTTGACCACCTGCAGGATGCCGGGTGTCGCGCCGATGCCGAAGGTCAGCGAGAGGGCGCCGCGCGTGGCGCCCGTCTGCCCGGACTCGGTCTGGGTGTGCGCGCCGGTCGCGAACACCGAGTTGATGGTGTCGACCGCGTGGTGCTCACCCTCCACCTTCGGCAGGGTCGACGGCACGAGCGTCGACCCGGCGGGGTTGTTCAGGCTGTGCGGGTCGGTCGGGTCGAGGGTGAACAGCAGCTCGCCGTCGCCGATCGGCACCATCAGGCCGCTCGTGCCGTTGTCGTCGTCCGCCTTGAGCAGGTACGGGTAGTTGGCCAGCAGCCGCTGGGGCAGCAGGCTGAGTTCCTTCTCGGTGTACTTCACCCCGGCCAGGCCGAGCTGCCGCCGGACCTCTCTCATGAGCTCCGGCTGCTGTGGCAGACCGGCGCGCGGGACGCCGATCGACCGGATGGCCGGGTGGGCATCGATCGGCGTCATCGGCGGCGCCGTCGGCTGCGGCTGCGGCTCCGGCTCCGGCGGTTGCGGCACCGGCGGCGCGGAGCGGCCTTCCCGCCGCTCGGGCGCGGTGGACGAGGAGCCCGGATCCGGGTCGGGGCTGGGCTCCGCGCCCGGGTCTCGACCGCCGGCCTTCCCGCCGTACAGCGCCATGATGATCGGGTCGCCCTGCGCGTCGCCCGGGGTGTAGAGGCGGAACCACTCCTCCTTGGGCGGCGCGCCCTCGACCGGCCCACCGGGGCGGCGGGAGGTGACCTCACCGGTGTCCGGGTCGAACGTCGCCTCATGCGGGGTGGCCAGCACCGGCTCGTCCATCGCGCGCGACAGCGGCTCGGCCAGCTTGGCGCCGCCGGAGATCGCCAGGAACGGGCGCAGGTCGGGTGCGCGGCTCATGATGGCCGAGGCCATCGCCTCCACCGTGATCTCCCGGTCGCCCGCCATCAGGCGGCCGCCCCGCATGTCACCGAAGACGAGCACCGTCCCCGCGGGAAGGACGTCGTCGAGCCGGCTCAGCATCCTCGCCGCGTCGGCCGGCGCGGGCATGTCCGCGCCGGGCAGCCAGACCGCGAGCGGGCGGCCGTTGACCACGCCCACCTGGGTCTGCTGGAGCACGTCCTCGATCGGCATCGCGGGCGGCGGCGCGGTCTCGCCCGTGTCGGTCTCCGTAACCGGCTCCAGCGCCGGCTCGACGGCGAGCTCCGTCTCCTCCTCGGGCTCGATCACGGTCGGCTCGTCGGCGAAGCGGACCTTCTTCGGCGGCGTCATCAGGGCGCGCGCGAGGTCCATGCCGGCTTCGGTTCCGGCGCGGGCGATCTCGGCGCCGACCAGCGTCCGCCATTCCCGCGGCGCCCGCTCGCGGGGTGCCTGTCCGGCGGACGGCCGGGTGATCGCCTCGCGGATGACCCGGTCCGTCTCGTCCCCGATCTGCCGGAGCCGCTCGTCGGACAGCATGCCCAGTGTCGTACGGGCCTGGTCGGCGTCGCGCCGGGCGGCGTTCGCCAGCCGGTCGACCAGCTTCACCGCGTCGCCCGACTCCGGCAGGCGGGGCAGGCCGAGGAGGTCGGCCGCGAGGTCGTAGGCGCCCCGGTGTCCGGTCCAGGGGATCTCGGCCGCCGCGATCAGCCACACCATCGTCTGCTGCCGCGCCGCCCCCCGCATGACGGTGGGCGCCGGGTGGGTGCCGGTCAGCTCCCGTACCAGCTCTCCGGCGTCGTCGAGGAGCCGCAGGTACTGCTCCTCGGAGTCGTCCCGCACCTGCTCCAGCGTGGTGCGGGCCATCCGCAGCCGGTCGTCGTCCATGCGGGCGCGCGGCACCCCGGGTTCCCTGAGGTGCGGCGCCAGCTGCCGCGCGAGGTTCCGGCCGGCCGGCAGCCCCGACCGCGCGATCTCCGCCGCCACGAGCAGCCCCGCCCGGTCCAGGCGCGAGCCCGAATCGCCGTGGTCCTCGGCGGACGGCGTCCGCCCGGTGATCTCGTGGAGCACCTCACCGGCCCGGCGCATGACCCGGGTACGCCGGTTGTCCGGCAGCTCGCCGAGCGTCGTACGGGCACGGTCGAGGTCGAGGGGAGACTCCTCCGGCGGGCGAAGGGTGAGCCGGGGCCCGGAGGCGCGCTCCACCAGCAACCGCCGCGCGAGCGCCTCACCGGCCGCCCGGCCCGACCGCGCGATCTCCGCCGCCACCAGGAGCCCCGCCCGATCGGCCCCCGACACCTCACCGCCCGGATCGTGCGCCGACGGCACCCGGCCGCCCAGATCACCCACGATCACGCCGGACTCGGCCATCACCTCCGCACGACGCTCCTCCGACAACTCGCCCAACGTCGTACGGGCACGCTCGACGGCGAGCGGGGAGTCGGGTGGCGGACGGAGCGTCAGCCGCGGCCCCAACGCGGACTCCGCCAGCAACCGCCGCGCCAGCGCCTCACCGGCCGCCCGGCCCGACCGCGCGATCTCCGCCGCCACCAGCAGCCCCGCCCGATCGGCACCCGACACCTCACCACCCGGATCGTGCGCCGACGGCACCCGGCCGCCCAGATCACCCACGATCACGCCGGACTCGGCCATCACCTCCGCACGACGCTCCTCCGACAACTCGCCCACCGTCGTACGGGCACGGCCGAGGTCGAGCGGGGACGCGGGCGGGCGCAGCGTGAGGCGCGGGCCGGGCGCGGGCCTGGTCAGCAACCGCCGGGCAAGGGCCTCGGCGCTCGCCCGGTCGGCCCGGGCGAGCTCCGCCGCGACCAGCAGCCGCGCGCGGTCGATCCGGGTCACGCGGCCGCCGGGGTCCTGCTCCGAGGGCATCTCGCCGGTCAGGTCGGCCACGATCGCCTGCGACTCGCTCAGGACCTCGGCGCGGTGCTCCTCGGGCAGGTCGCCGAGGGTCGCCCGGGCGCGGTCGAGGGCGGTCATGGCCCCGAGCCGGCGTGGAGGCGGCGTGGCGACGGTTCTCCGCGGCTTCGGCGTGGTGGACGTGGTCTCCCGGCTCACCTCGGGTTCGGGCGGCGTCGTCGCCGGAGGCGCCGCCTCCTCCCGCTCCACGGTGACGGGCTCGACGGCGGGCGTCTCCGTGCCGGTCTCGGGCGTCGGGTGGACCGGCGGCTCCAGCATCGTGACGGTGCCGTCGCCGGAGCGGGTCTCCAGCGGTCCGCCGCCGCCCGTGGTCGTCGTGTGCTCGCCCGCGCCTTGCTCCTCCGCGACGTCGCGCAAGGTGGTGATCTTGGACTTCGGAGTCACCTTCGGGGGCTTGGGCTTCGGCGTTCCCAGCTCGGCCCGCTTCTTCGCGGACTCCTCGCGGATGTCGTCGCTCAGGCCCTTGATGCCCTCGCCCTTGCCGTCGCCCGCGCCGAGCGCCTGGCCGGGCCGGTCGAACGGGGCGCGCTTCGGCTCGGACTCACGCCGCGTCGGCGGATCGTTGATCGTCATCGGCGTGCCGCCGAAGCCCTTGCGCGGCTGCCGGGACGGCCGGCCGGACAACGCCTCCTCCACGGACTCCGGCGTCGCGGGGTCGTGAATGGTCGCCGGCCGGTCATACCCCGGACCACGCCGAGCCTGCGACGGCGCGGGCGTCGTCTCCTCGCCGCCGGCCGACTCCTCCGGATCGACTCGGACGGCACCGCCGAGACGGTCGCCCAGCCTCATTCCCGGGTGGTCGAACGGCGTCTCCTCCACGGACTCCGACGTCGCGGGGTCGTGAATGGTCGCCGGCCGGTCATACCCCGGACCACGCCGGACCTGCGACGGCCCGGCCGTCGTCTCCTCGCCGCCGGCCGACTCCTCCGGGCTGACCTGTACCTCGTCGCCGGGCTCCTCACCCAGCCTCATCCCCGGACGGTCGAACGCCGACCCCGCCACCGGCTCCGTCACCGGCCCCTGCGTCTCCGGGTCGTCGATCGTCGCGGGACGGTCGTATCCCGGGCCGCGAGGCCGGGTGGCCGGAGGCGTCACCTCGCCGGCGGCCGAGTCCTCCGCGCTGATCCGGACCTCATCGCCGGGCTCCTCACCCAGCCTCATCCCCGGCCGGTCGAACGCCGACCCCGCCACCGGCTCCGCCGCCGGCGTCTGCGTCGCCGGGTCGTCGACCGTCGCCGGGCGGTCGTACCCCGGACCGCGCCGGACCTGCGACGGCGCGGGCCGGTTCCGGCCCTCGCCGTCGGCCTGCGTCAGGGTGTCCTCGTGGTCCTTCGCCCAGGCGGCCCGCTCCGTCTCGCCGAAGCCCGCGATCGGCCGGCCCGTGCCCTCCCCCAGCCGTTGCCCTCCGGCGGGGAACGGATACCGGGCGTCCGGATCGTCCCGGCTCACGTTGCCCCAGGGCAGCGTCTCGACGAAGTCGGTGTCGCCGCTCTCCGGGTCCCTGACCGGGAAGTCGTCGGTGTTCCCGGGCCGGGCGCCGATGCGGCTCCCGCGCGGCCAGGGTGTCATGGCCGGCCGCACGGCGTCGCGCGGGAGGTTCTCGCTCATGGGCAGGAACCGCAGGCTGCTGAAGTTCAGCGGCAGGTCGGCGTCGTCGCCGGTCTGCGGGTCGAGGAAGTAGACCTTGCCCTTGAGGTTGACGGCGCCGACGATGTGCTCGACGTCCGTGCCATGCGTGCCGATGAGGACCATGCCGTGTGCGCCCGGCCTCCCCTCGAGCGCGTCCTCGATGGCCTTGTAGCCGGCCACGTCGATCGGGTCGCCCCGCTCGAGGTTCGCCAGGTGCTCGTACGGCGAGACGACGTCCGGCGGCACCTGGTAGTAGGCCTGCCGCGCCGGGTCCTGTTCCGGGAACAGCCGCATCTCTTCCAGGGTGAGGTGCAGGCCGATGCCCGTGAGCAGGCAGTTCGTGAAGAAGTCAGCGCCCTTGGCGTACAGCGGATTGATCTTGGGCAGCCAGGGGACCTCCCGCCGGATCCCCTCGGAGCCGAGCCTGGTCTGCGACCAGCCGCTCATGTGCGGCACGGTCAGCCGGACGAGCAGGTCGGGGTCGGTGGTGAGGGCGCGCGGGGCGAAGGTCGCGCCGGCCCACTCGTACAGGGCGGCCGCCTCGGTCTCCAGCACCTCCTCGGGCACCGCGTGCGCCGGGTGGTCGCCGAGCCCGACGTGGCGCCACGCCGCGAGGGTCTCGTACAGAGCGGCGACGTTGTCGGCGATCACCGCGCGGAGGAACAGGGCGCGCTGGTCCGGGTCGAGGTCGAGGAGCCGGTAGACCCGGAAGATCCACTCACTGTGCTGGTTCAGCCGGCGGCCGGGCCGGTAGCCGCGGTCGATCTGGTGGTCGAGCCAGTCGTTCTCCCGCAGCGGGAACGGGCGCTGGTGGTGGTCCCAGCCCAGCACGTCGCGATGGTCTCTGATCACCGAGCGGAAGTCGGTCATCAGGTCGTGCAGCGACCACCCCGCGTCGTCGGCGAGGCGGCGTTCCAGCTCGGCCGCCGGCCTCCCGCCCTTGAAGCTACGGGCGACCGTCTCGGGATCCATCCAGCCGCTGAGCCGGGCGAACAGGCTGCGGTTCGCCTCGCGGACGGCGCCGATCAGGCGCGGATCGCCGGCCAGCGCCGTGGAGAGGGCGCGCTCGTGATCGTTCCGGCGGAAGTCCCAGATCTTCGCGTCGTACTCGGCCTGGTAGCGGGCGGACGTGCCGTTCTCCACCGCAACCAGGAACTGCCGGAACCTCGCGTAGAGCTCGTTCTCCGCGGTGGTCCGGTAGAGCGGATTCGCGTCGAAGCGGTCCCCGGCCGGGCCGAAGACCTCCTTCATGATCTGGAAGGTCTCCAGGTCGTTGTCGCGCAGCTCCTCCGCGCCGTTGAACCGGCGCAGGCCGGTGTTCGGGTCGAGGCCGGCGTTCGCCTTGAAGAAGGCCACCGCCGCCTGCGGGAAGTACTCCTCCACCATCGTGGCCCCGTAGTTGACCTTCCCCGGCCGTGCCGGGTCGTACAGGTCGCGGTCCGGCCACATGGCACTGGGGTCGTTCCACTTGCGGGCGAAGAGGTTTTGGACGCGGGCCTTGACGCCCGGTTCCAGCCCGTGGGCCCAGATGAGGTGCGCGAACTCGTGCGGGAGGGTGCCGTAGCCGTCGGGCGAGGTGAGGCCGATGTAGGCCCACTCGCCGATGAGGCCCTCCTCGTTCGCGGCGGCGATGGGGCCGCCCTGAACCCCCCGGCTGAGCTCTGCCGGCGCACCGGCGTTCACCTTGCCGGCCATGTGGCGCCAGGGTCCGTAGCGGGTGAGCGGCTCGTTCCGCGGGAGGACGAACATGCGCACGTCCGCGGTCAGCATCTTCTCGGCCGCTTCCGGCATGTTCTTCAGCATCCGGGCCATGACCTCGTGCGCCCGGAACCGGGTCGTCGCCGGCTGTTCCGCCTCCGGCGGCACGTGGAGCATCAGCCGCGCGGCCGCGTCCGTGAACTCCTCCGGGTCCGCCATCGACTCGCGCAACCGGCGGACGAACTCGGGGCTCCTCGCCAGGGTCTCCCGCTGGAGCTGCGACATCGCCTCCAGTTCGTTCCGCCGCTCCGCGGGCTTCAGGCCGGCCAGCCGGTCCGCCTCGTCGGTGAACGACGCCGGCCAGTCCGACAGCTTCGGGAACCGGTAGTCCAGGTTCGCCCTGGCCACCGCCTCCTCCGGCACCGACCCCGACGCGGCCAGCGGATCCGGCGAGGAGAACAGATGAGTCAGCGCCTCCCGCTGCTCGGCCGAGTAGTGGTCGAGCAGATCCTGCGCGTGCTCGTCGGGGAACTTGCCCTCGTAGGCCACGTTCTGGCGCAGCTCGTCCTCGCTGAACGGGGCGAAGTGCCGGTAGCGGCGCCAGTCGTCCACGTACTTCAGGGCCGGGTCGTCGTGCCTGAGCTCCTTCAACGCGACTTCGTAGCCGCGCATCACCTCGTGGAAGCGGTGGTGTCGCTGCGACCGCATCGTCGCGAACAGGGCCGCGCGGAGAAGCCCGTGGTCAAGGTCCTCCACGCCTCGCCAGCGCGTGATCCGCTTGAGGTTGAAGGCGATCTTGTAGGCCGAGCCCGACGTGCCGGTGTCCACCAGGCCGCCGTTCGCCTTCGAACTCTGCGCGAAGGCGCTCGTGGCGATCGGCAGCTCCTCGTTGTGGCTGGCCGGGATCCACGGCAGGTCCTCGCCCTCGCCGATCAGCGCCCTCTCGACCTCGCTGAGCGGGGGCCGGACCTGCGACGCCTTCAGTGGCGTGCGGAGGACCTTCTGCTCCTCCTCGATCGCCGCCTCCTTCTCGGCCGGCGACAGGTCCGAAGCGTTGATCTCCCTGAGCCGCTCCTCGTAGTGGTCGCGGGCCCGGGTGTTCGCGCGCTGCGTGCGCTCGGCCTCGATCTCCGGAGCCATGAGCTCGCTCCCCTTCAGGAGCGCGGGGAGCATGCCGCTGGCCACTCCGTTGAACAGGAAGGTGACCCGCTCACGGAGGTTGCCGGAGTCGACGACCCGTTGCAGCGCCTCGATGGACTTCCCGACCCGGCCGGCGTCCCACTCCTTGTCCGTGCCGTACATCGGGCGCCGCTCGTCCGACGTGCGCTCCCAGAGGGTCCGGACGAGCCGGCCGATGTACTCGTTGACCCGCGGGTCCTCGGCCAGGTAGTCGGCGAGCCGCTCCTCGTACCGGAGAGACTCGTCCAGGTACCGGATGCGGACCAGGTCCTCGGGCGAGGCGTCCTTGGGCACGAAGGTCGCCGCGTCGGACCTCGGTGGCGTGCCGGGGGCCGCATGGAGGCGTGCGGGCTCCGTGGTCGAGGGGTCGAAGTAGGGGTTGTGGATGTATTCGCCGGTGGGCGAGCCGTCGCGCAACGGCTGTACGCCGCGGATGAACCGCACGTGGATGCCGCCGGGGAAGGCGACCTCCTCCTGGTCGGGGAACGGCGACGCGATGCCGAGCGTCGCGTTGACGTCGATCCCACCAGGCAGGTCCACGTCGTAGCGGTATCGGTACCTGTCGAAGAGCAATCCGGCCGTGGCCGGGTCGTTCAACGCCGAGTCACGCAGGTAGTTCCGGCTCCGCGACGTGCTCAGGTACCCGGTGTCCTCGGGACTGTTGTACACGTGATCGATCAGGTGCCCCAGTCGAGCGCCCTTGGGGAACAGGCCGCCGCCGGGGCGAAGGACCGTCTCCGGCCTCTCCTTGCTGAACTTGTACAGGGGGGAGCCGTCGCTGCGCCACATCATCGCGTGCGGCAGGCCGGAGGCGAACACCTTGGGCCACGCGGCGGTGACGATCGGATCGAGGGCAGGACGGCCGCTGACGGGATACCGGATCCGGCGGTTGCGCGGCGCCCCGGCGCCCTCTGGCGCACTCGGATCCTTGTAGGTCTCCGGCCGGGAGGAGGCCACCACGGCCGAGCGCCCCGGCAGATACCAGTTCCACGCGGGGCCCTCGTCGTAGAGCCGCCCCTCGCCGTCGCTGACCCGGCCCGCCCTAGG
The DNA here is from genome assembly GCF_050936355.1 of Actinoallomurus sp. CA-142502. NCBI lineage: Bacteria > Bacillati > Actinomycetota > Actinomycetes > Streptosporangiales > Thermomonosporaceae > Actinoallomurus > Actinoallomurus sp. CA-142502. The sequence goes on along the minus strand of NZ_JBNJMY010000001.1, from coordinate 995,956 downwards.
AGCCTCCGCGTCGTACTGTCCGCGTAGCCCGCCCAGCGCCGGGCTCTCCGCGACGAACACCCGCAGCTCCGGATCCTCCGACCCCTGCCCCCACACCGTCCACCACTCGTCACGGATCACGATGGGGAACTCCGCGACGGTCTCGGCGTATTCGGCCTCGAAGCGGGATGTGCCGGCCGCGTCGTTCGCCAGCGTGCTGGGGGCCGAGTAGAGGCGTGCCGGGTCCTTGCCGGCGTCACGCGTGGGCCGGTGGAAGTCGCGTCCGTAGTGGCGCCGCAGCTCGTCCAGGTCGTAGAACCTGCTGTTCTCCGCGATCGGCCGGACGCCCGGTGGGAAGGCGACCTCCCTCTCGTTGTGGAGCATCCGCACGAGGTACCTGTCGCCGTTCTGGAACACGTCCCACTGGATGTTCGCGGCCATCGGCGACACGGACTCGCCCCGCCAGGGGTTGTCGGCGTAGGTGTACGGCCGCTCCGCCGTCGCCGGCCTCTCGCTGCCCGGCAGGCCCAGCAGGGCGGCGAACGGGACGATCGTCTGCGCGTGGGCGAAGCGCAGTGCGGCGCCCACGTCGCTGGTCCCCACCCGCCTGGCCTCGATCTGCGCGAAGAAGTCGTCGAGCAGGACGTTCGCCAGGTTGTACGTGATGTCGCTGTCCGCGAAGCCCGGCCCTCTGCGGTAGAAGGTGGTCGCGTCACTCAGGTAGGCCAACCAGGACGCGTCGTGCGGAGCGACGTACCGCTCCAGGTGCCAGGCGCCCTCGTCGCTCATCCCTGGAGCGATGCTGTAGAGCTCGTACACCGCCCGGGCCGCGTCGAGACCGGTGCCGATCGAGGAGAACTCCTCGGCGAAGATCCGATCCACGAAGTCGGGGGTGAAGATCTTCAGCAGCACGCCGCGAGCCGCGTCACGGATGGCCGGCTGGTCCCTGACCTCCTGAAGCCGGGCCGCGAGGCGCTCGTCGTTGGCGAGGAAGGTCCGGTAGTCGGCACTCCCCGCGGACTTCTGGAAGTGGAGCAGGTCGCGGTCGGTCCTGGCCGGGCCGACGAGTGGCCGCAGGGCCGGGTCGTCGGCGGTGAGCGCGCCGGTGAAGACGTCGCCGCTCTCGATCGTCCGGCCCTTGCCCGAGTTGACGACCTCGATCCGCCCGGACCCCTCGGCGATCTTCGTGAACAGTCCGGGAAGGCGCTCGCGCATCCGCGCCGCCGCGTCCCGCAGTTCCCGCCTGCCCCGGCCGCTGAGGTTGCCGTACCCGATGTTCTCCATCGCGTGGAGCAGCGACCGTACCTTCGGGCCGAACTCCTCGCCGTCCCGGGTGAGGGCGCCTTCGCCGGCGGCCAGGTCCCACAGCCGCAGGATCTGGTCCCCGTCCCTGCTGCTCGCCGCGGCGCGCGAGCCATGGCGGAAGACGCTCTGGGTGAACACCGGCGTGAAACCCGGTGGCGGCTGCTCGTACGTCCGCGGATCCTGTTGCGGCTCGTACGGGGTCTTCGTGCCGTAGCCGCGCCTCACCACGCCGCCGCCGGGGTCGGTCTCCAGGGGCGTCGACTCGACGGCGTCTCTCCCCACGCCCCGCTGCCGCGGCGGCGCGCCCGCCATCAGGCGGACGATGGCGTCGGCCAGACCGCCGGGAGCGGCAGAGCCGCCCGGGGGCAGGTCGCGCAGCGCCTCCTCGATCTGTCCCCGGTCGACCTGGCCGACCAGCCAGTGCCCGCCGAGGTCGCGCAGCCGTGAGTTGACCTCCGTGAGGAGGTAGTCCGTCGCCCGGGCCCGCACGCCCTGGGCCGGCGACGCCGTGGCCGACGAGCCCGCCGGTGTTCCTCCGTGTCGTTGGAGGAGGTTCTCCAGGTCCCTGACCGCGCTGCTCATGATGTCGAGCCGCCGCTGTGCCCGCGCGTACACCGGGACGTCGCGGGGCAGGCGTCCCGCGTCGAACCCCTGGCGGAACCGGGCGATCAGCGAGGCGACCTGGCGGTTGAGCGCGCCGCGTTCCGGCCCCGGACGGCCGTTCGCGATCCGCCTGAGGGCGCTCACCGCGCGTGCCTGCCGCCGGTCGAGCCAGCCGACCTGGCGCGCGAACTGCGGGCCCGCGACCCTGGAGGATGTCGGAGGCAACGGCGTGAATCGGTGCCACGGGACCGCCGGCGGGTTCGGCAGGGTGCTCTCCGCGCCCATGAAGTGATCGGGCCGGCGGATGAAGCTGATCTCCGCGACTCCCTGCGGGCCCAGCGTCTGGACGTACCGGTCCTGGATCAGCGTGATCCGCAGGCCGAGTTCGTAGGCCGCCAGGTGCGCGACGAGGTCGCCCGCCTGGTCGTCCCACTCGCCCATGTCCCGGATCTGCCGCACCAGATCGTCCTGCTGACGCTGGATCGACCGCCGGTCGACGGTGTGGAAGAAGGCGGCGTACCGCGACGGCAGGCCCTGGTTCGCCGCCGCGAAGTCGGCCCTCAGCCGGTCCGCCAGCCAGTTCCGCAGCGCCTGGACCTCCTCCAGGCGGGTCCGGGCGCGCGCCAGCTCCGGGATGTGCCGGGCCAGGTACGGGCGGGCGATGACGATCAGGCTGGAGTAGAAGCAGTTCCCGTCGCCGAGGACGTTGACGGCCCGCAGGTTGCGGGCGCGGAGCACGTCGTTCAGCCGCCGCTCGTCGAAGTCCTGCGCGGTCCCGGCCGTGCTCGCCGCCTTCTCGCCGAGTGCCGCGCTCTCGGCCGGGCGGGCGATCACGAAGGTGTGCCGTCCGTCGGCGACGTCCGCCAGCCCGCCGCGCCCCACCGACACACTGGTCGCGCCGCCCGCCGCCAGGTGACGGAAGCGGCCCTCGGCCAGGGCCACCGCGGCGCCCGTCCCTGTCGGACCGGTGAAGTGGACGAGCGTCCCCGCGGGCAGCGTGTCGGGAAGGGTCGTGGTCAGCTCGACGGGCCGTCCGGTGAATCGCGCCAGCAGCGACCGGACCGTCTCGGCGTCCTCCTTCAGCACGGCGGTCTCGGTGAGGAAGCCGACCGCGGTGTCCATCTCGTCCCGCAGGAGGTCGGCCAGGGGCCGGGCCCGCTCCGCACCGCCGTGGACCAGCCACGAGACGGAGGCGTACGAGGCGAGCGCCCCCTGGTCGGTCCAGCCGTGCTCGGTGAGGCCGGGCGCGGCGACGCGGTACCGGCCGTCGGCGGCGACGTACAGGTGGGCGTCGGCCGGCAGCGGGCTGTCCACGGTGACGCGCAGCGACCGCGAACGGGCCACGTCCTTGCCCGAACTCTTGCCGGACCGGGTCTCGTTGCCGGACCGCGCCGGCCGGGTGGTGCCAGTGATCTTGCTCGTGAGGGCCTTCGGCGTGACCGGCCCCGCCTCGCGGACCGCGACGGGCCGGCCGACGACGATCTCGTGGGGTTCGGTGCCCAGCGCCCGCGTCATCGCCCCGGCCGGCACCAGGCGGGTCGTGCTCCGCCCGGTGAGGAGGACGCGATGGCCGTCGGCGGTGACCAGCGCCGTCCCGGTGCCCTGCGGCCCGGAGAACCAGATCCAGGTGTTCTCCGGCAGGTCGTCCGGCAGCCGGTCGACCGACTCCGCCTCCCTGCCCGGCCGGCCGTCGAACATCTCCCGTACGCGCTCGGCCCGTGCCGGACCCGCGGCGGACAGGTACCGCGCCGCCGCGCCCAGGCCGCCGGCCCGCGCGATGTCCTGGACGCTCGGCACCTGGTCCCGCCCGCTCCGCATGAGCCAGAAGAGCGGCCGGAAGTCGGCCACCGGGCCCACCCGCGTCCAGCCCGGCGTCGTCAGCCCGTCCGGACCGACGGCGTGCTGTCCCTCTTCGTTGCGGTAGAGGTGCGCGTCGTGGGGAACGCCGTCGCGCGCCGCCGTCAGCAGGCTCACGAGACGCCGCTCCGGCGCGCCCGCCAGCCGGTTGAGCCGATCGTCCCGTGCGGCGAGCCCGTCCTCGAACGCGTCCAGCGCCTGTTCGAGCGTTGTCGGCCCACGCCCGGTCGCCAGCCGTTCCCGCACCGACGCCCGCGCGGACGGGGCGACCATGTGGGCGGGCACCTGCGGTTCGAGCGCGATGAGCGCCAGGTCGCGGATCGCGGCGAACGACCGTGCCGCGGGTGTCGAGTCGCGCAGTTCGGCGGGTGGGGCGATGAGCCGGCCGGCGCCGTCCAGGTCCAGGGAGTACAGGCGCGTGGCCTGCCGGGGCGGCTCCACCGGCAGCCCGGAGTCCGTCTCGAACCAGCGGATCCGGCCCTGGTCGTTGACCACGATGAACCGCCCGCCGGTGCCCGCGCCGTCGGCGGTGACGACGAGCGCGAGCGCGCCTCGCCCGGCGGTGAGAAGCGTGGCGTGCAGGCCGTCGATCGCGGCCGGCAGGTCGGTCACGTCGCGTGGCCGGTACGCGAGGCGCGTGCGCCGCTCGTCCAGCTCCAGCTCCGAGTCGCGCAGCAGCTCGTCGGCGGCCGTGATCTCCTCGGCGGTGTGGGCCGCCCGCTGGGTGAGCGGCCGGCCCTGCCCGATGGCGCGCAGGTCGGCGAGCAGTCCCTCGACCGCCGCGAGCTGCCTGCGGGTGTACTCGAACTCCCGGCTGATCGGCTCCTGCCGCTCCGTCAGCTCGCGCACCCGCGCCTGCGGGGCCGCCAGGCTGTTCTCGAGCGGGGTGATCTGCCCGCGCAACCGCGTCAGCTCCGCCTGCGCGGCCTCCTCGATCCGCCGGTCCGCCTCGCTCGGCGGCCCCTGCCGGGCCCGCCGTTCGCGCTGCTCGGCCAGGATCTGCCGTTCCCGCTCCCGCAACGGCCGGAGCCGGGCCTGAAGGTCGTCGACCTCCGCCTGCGCCGTGGCGATCGCGCGGGCGAGCCGGGCGTCCTCGTCGCCGATACGGCGGACGATCGGCACCCAGGCCGTCGCCGCCTCCACGGCCCGGTGGAAGAGCCCCGGGAGCGCCGCGTTCTCCGTCCTCATGTTCTCCAGCCGGACGGCGGCCTCGGCGAGCACGGACTGCTCGAAGGTCCGCTGGTGCGACCAGGAGGTCCGGTAGAACTCCGCGAGCCGGGCCGCGTCGAACCCGTGGGCGGCGGCGGTGGCGCGCGTGCTGTCGTGCCAGAGACCGGCGCGCGTCGCGTCGTCGGCGGACAGCGTGGTGCGCGCGCCGGACGAGGGGTCGAAGACGTGGATCCGGCCGCTCGGGTCCACCCAGCGCGAGCGCGTCGTCCCGTCCGCCTCCTCGACGTCCACCCGTACGTGGGAGACGAGCTCGTGCGCGATGTCGCGGGCGAGGTCGACCGGGTCCACGCCGAGCAGCGCCACCTCCGGCGGGAGCGCCGCCGGGGCGCCGACCGTGTTGTCCGGGCGGAGAGCGTGGACGTCGTTGACCTCGTTGATGATCCTGGTGATCTCGTCGTCCAGGGCACGGGTCAGGTCCGCGACCCGTGTGCCGGCCGGCAGGGTCCCGCCGCGCTCCCGGCTCTCGAGCAGCGCCAGCGCGCGCTCGGGGTCACCGGCGGTGCCTCGCAGCGCCAGGCGCCGGGCGTCGATCGCGCGCCGCGCGGCGCCGTCGGCGTCCGCCCCGGCCCGGGCCGCCGCGCCCAGGGTGTCGGTGGACCACTGGCGGATCGCCCGGTAGGTCGCGATCCGTGCGCTCTGCCCGTGCGTGAGCACCAGCGGTCCGCCCGCCCGGCCGTCCTCCCGCAGGTGATGCACCAGGTGGTGGTGGGCGCGCCCGGCCGTGTAGTGGAGCGCCGCCGCGCGGGTCAGCAGCGGCGTCAGGGCGACCGTCGGCGCGCCGCGCAGCCCCGCCCACGCCTGCGGGTCGACCCGCTCCTCCAGTTTCCGCCGCGCCGCCTCCTCGTTCGCGGCCTTGTCGGCGAGGAAGGTCCGGTACTGCGCCTCGAACATCAGCACGTACACGTCGCCGGTGAACGGGTCGCTGTGGACCTCCGCGCCGACCGGCTTCGGGTCGTGGAAGAACGTGCGCGACGTCTTCTGCGCGCCCAGCCGGAACTGGCCGCGCATCCGGATCAGCAGCGTCGCGCCCTGCTCCTTGGCGTGCTGCTCACGCCGGTAGTTCTCGGTCCCGGCACTGTTCTGGTTGGCCGACGTGTTGCGGCTGCCCGGGTCGGTCAGCGACCAGTTGTGGTCCGGGCGCTGCGGCGGAGCGCCTTCGGGCGCCGCGGGCTGCGGATTGAGCTTGTCGGTGGCGGTGGCGGAGTACTCGCCGATGGTCCGGACGTGGTCGGAACTGCTGGTCGCGGTGGTGCCGCTCTGGTGCTTGATGTAGCGGCCGGTGCCGGTGCCGTCGACCATGCGGCCGATGACCTGCGCGTCGAACAGGTCGCCCTCGAGCCACATCTTGGCGCGGTCACCGGACTCGCCGGCGACGAACAGGTCCTCGGGGAACTCGTAGCGAGCGCCGCCCGTCGCCTCCCAGATGTGGTTCGCCAGGTGCGACCGCGACAGCAGCACGGGCAGAGACAGGCTCTTCAGCACGTCGGTGTCGGCGGCCCTGGCACCGAGGACCTTCTCGTACCAGCTCGGGCCGAACAGCTCGGTGAGCATCCCGTCCCCGATGCGGCGGATGCCGTTCACGATCACGCCGGAGACGAACGCGTTGCGCGGCAGGGCCGGGAGCGGGAGCAGGTCGCGTACCGGGCTCGGGCCGAAGATCGGGCCCGCCTCGGCCAGGGCGTGCGGGATCTGTACATCTAGCGCGCCGTCGAAAGTGCCGCGCGCGGTCCGGCGGAAGCCCGTCCACTTCTTGAACCCGCGCAGCAGCAGGTTGTTCAGCGGGCGGCCGGACATCTTGACGTGCCGGACGTCCACCGTGAGCCGGTGCCGGAGCCGTACGGCGTAGTGGTTCGCCCAGTCGTAGACGGTCTGCTCGCTGACGGCGTTCTCCGCGTGGGTCAGCGCGCGGTGGTGTCCCTCGGACGCCTTCAGATCGCCGGAGCCGGCGCCCTTGCCTCCGCCCGAGGAGAGCTTGGCGAACATCCACGCCTGCGACCCGTCGCGGGACCGGGACTCCGCGCTGCCGATGTACCCGTGGGAGTAGACCTCCAGACCGCGGTTCCGCCGGTAGTCGAGCACCTCGGGCACCGAGACCAGTTCGTCCCGCAGGTTGATCTCCACCACGTCGGTCAGGAGCCAGCCGACCGGGTTGACCAGGTAGAAGGAGTAGCCCTCCTCGCCGAGCAGCTCTCCCCAGATCGCCTGGTCGCGCCCGTGCGCGAAGATCCCCTCCAGCGCGTCCACGCCGCCCTGCATCCGGCCGATCACGCGGCCCTTGCGGTCCCAGACCTCCGCGCCGGCCGCCAGCATGCCCGGCGCCACCTGCTCGACCAGCCGCCGGACGTTCTCGTAGGTGGTCCGGCCGTTGTCGTAGGTGAGGTCGTCGATGCCGGCGTGACCGAGGTGCCGCCCGCCCGGGTCGTCCCGGGTGAGGTACTCCGGCAGCACCATCCGGTCGAAGGGCAGCCTCGGGTGCGAGAGCTTCTGCTTGAAGGCCGTGTTGAACTGCTCGCGGACCGACAGGGAGGTGATCGGCGTCGCGCCCTCCCCGTGCCGTTCGACCAGGGCGACGACCAGCGGCGCGCGTCGTGTCGACAGCCCGGCGGGCGTCTCGGGGACCTCGTCGTACCAGCGCATCAGGGCCAGCGCGACCACGTTCCCGCTCAGCCGGCGGTCGCCGTCGCGCCACTCCTGGAGCAGCTCGGCCAGCCGTTCGTTCGTCAGCGTGGCCCGGCCCTCGGTGTACGCGAGCAGGTCCGACGGCATCACCGGGGTCTCGAACGGGTCGAACGGGTCGCCGAGGTGCTGCCCGAACGCGTTGTCGAAGTTCGTCCGGACCGTCGGGTCCATGATCTGGGCCTCGCCCGTACGGTGCAGCCGCGCGAGGCTGCGGGCGAACGTCGCCGGGCGGACCCGCACCTCGGGGGTCTCCTCATGACGTCGGATGAGAACGCGCGCCATCAGGTCGTCGCTCAACGGGAGCCGGCCGCTCTGCCAGCCGTTCAGCACCTCGGTCAGCCGCTGGTTCGTGAGCCGCGCGCCGCCCTCCGCGTACGCCTTGACGTCCGCCGGCGGTGCGGGCGGCGCGGGCGGGGTGTCCGGGACGGTGGCGTGGGCGAGCCCGGTGCCGAAGGCGGCGTTGAACTCGTGCCGCAGCCGGCCGTTCAGGATCGGGGCCACGCCGTCGCCGTGCAGGCGGGCCAGGGTGCGCACCGCCCGCGCCCGCCAGACCTGGAGCTCCTTCGACGGCGCCGGCCGGTCCCGGAACGAGCGCAGTAGCACGCGCGCCACCACGTCTCCGCGCATCCGCAGGTCGCCGTCCAGCCACTGCCGCAGCACCGTGGCGACCTGCTGCTCCGACAGCGGGCGGCGGCCCCGGGTGTACGCGGTGACGTGGGCGGGCGGCCGGGACCACGTGGACGGCTCGTGGGCCGCGCCAAGATCGTGGCCGAAGACCCGGTTGAAGTCGGCGAGGACCTGGTCGTCCTGGATGCGGGCCGCGCCCAGGCGGTGCCGGCGGGCCAGCGTCTGGGCGAACTTGGCGGTGCGCACCTGGTGTGTCAGGTCCCCCTGCCAGCGCGTCAGCACACTGGCGGCGAGGTTCCCGCTCAGCTTGAGGCTGCCGGTCTGCACGCGGCGGAACATGTCCCGCAGGTAGCGGTCGGACAGCGGCAGGTGCCCCTGGGCGTAGAGCGCGAGCGCCTCGGTCTCGGGCAGCGCGAACGCCATCAGCCGCGGGGTCATGCGCTCCGTGTGGTGCTGCCGGCCGGTGGGCAGCAGCTTGGCGTGCTTCTCCAGGCGGCTGCGGACCTCGAAGTTCACCGTGGTGATGAAGGCCAGCTCGCGCTCGAAGCTGAGCTGGAGGCGCTCGTCGCCGCCGACGCGCCCGCTGGAGCGCGAAAGGTTGTGCTGCCAGTGCCGGTTGAGGTCGTTCTCGCCGGTCAACGAGGCGTTCCCCACCTCGCCGCCCCCGGCGAGGTCGAGCTGGTCCCAGGTCAGGCCGTGGGAGCCGGTGTCGGTGATCTTGGACTCGGCCAGCCCCAGCTTGATCAGGCCCAGGACGGCCGGGTCGTCGGAGATGCCGGCGAACGTGATGTCGCCGAGCGTGCCCCGGATGTCCATCGCGCCGAGCCGGTCGCGGAGGATACCCGACTCGAACGGGCGGTCCGTGGTGTACTCGCCCTTCAGGATCTCCTTCATGTGCGCGCGCATCTCGATGTTGCCCGCGAAGGTGTTCCGGTCGGCCGCGGCCGACCCGGCCGGGTCGGTCAGCCGGCCGAGCGCCTGCACCGCCTCGCGGGCGCCCGTGGTGTCCAGGAAGAAGACGACGCCCTGGTCGAGCACGCTCGCCGGGATGGGGCCCTTCAGCGTGTCGCCGATGTCGGTGCCGAGCGGCAGCACGTACAGCTCGGCGGTCCCGCCCTTGACCTCGATCGGCGCCGGATCGCGCCGGCCCTGGCGGACCCGGCCCTGCCGCCCCGAATGCTGGAACTTCAGGTGGACCGTGTAGTCGTTGGTGACGCGGGCCACCCGGACGCGTTCGCCGGTCTCCCGCAGGTCGGGCATGTTGGTGAGGTAGTTCAGCGCGTCCGTGGCGCCGACGCTCCGCTGGTACTCGATGCCCATGACGGCGGCCTTGAGCGCCTGGAACAGCCCCCGCGCCTTGAACCCGACGGAGATCTTCCGCGAGTGGCTGAAGGCCATCCCGGCGCTGTCCATGCCCATCGCCAGGTTGACCGTGTGGAAGTTCTTCGTCGTGCGCAGGAAGACCGGCGGGCGCTCGGCGTCCGGCCTCCCCTTGATCGTGATCTCGACGGTGTCGGTGTCCCAGTCGATGCCCACGCCGCCCCGCCGCTTGCGGAGCGTGAAGGTCATGCCGTCCTGCTGGGTCTCGTCATAGTGGGAGTCCAGGCCGCGACTGGAGACCATCTTGTCGAACAGCCCGAGGTTGTCGACCTGGCTGTCGGTCTTGTTGCCGTGGGCGTACCAGGTGTAGTCGGCGAAGGGGTCGTCGTCGTCCTTCGGCAGGAAGCCCTCGCGGCGCAGGATGGGTGAGATCGCGTCCCGGATCCGCTGGACGGTCTCCGGGGACACCATCACCAGGCCGGTGCCGACGCCCTTGCCCTCGTTGACCCACTGCGGGAACCGCCGCTTCGCCGGGTCGCTCTCCGGCCGGTCGGAGCTGCGGACGGCGTCGTCGACGAACGGGACGGTGGTCTCGCCCTTCTTGGGCGCCTGCCTCAGCGCCGAGCGGTCGATGGGGAAGCCGTACTCGAAGGCCGTCCGCTCCGGCATCCGGACCAGCGCGTGCCCCCGTACGGGCCTGGTCGTCCGCGCCGCCCGCGTCTTGGTGCCGCCGCGCACGCTCACGGTGGCGCGGTGAGAGAACCAGACCCGGTACGCGGAGGTCTGCGTGACGTCACGCGGCACGAGGACGTTCAGGCCGGTCCGCGCCCCGGAGATCGTGTTGGTGTTCGTGGAGGTGTAGGTCAGCCCGCCCGAGAAGCCGAGACCGACATCCGGGTTGCCGGGGATCGGCGCCAGGTCGAATTCCACGTACGGCAGGGTCAGGCTGCTCGTGTTGGTGATCGTGTGGCTGCCGCTGATGCCGTCGATGGCGGTCCGGACGTTCTCGATGTGCGACTTGTCGCTGGTCGTGCCGACGCGCCGTACGTCGGCCAGGCGCTCGGACCGGATGGTGATCTTCGCGACCGGCCGCCCGAACCGGTTGTGCAGGTCGAAGTGGTAGCCGGACTTGTTGTTCACGGCCGCGTCCAGATGCATGTTCAGGTTCCACAGCTTCTGGAGCAGCTCGCGGCGCGTCAGGCTGCCGAGCGGTAGCCTCATCCCGCTTGTGCGGAGCGACGCGACGATCTCGTCGAACAGCCGGGGCAGGTTCGTCATCCCGGAGGCGAAGTAGTACGCCGGGATCTCCTTGTCCCGTACGCGCGGTCCGGTCGCGGTGACCTGGTCGGGCGCCTTGTCCAGGTAGTGGTCGGGGATCCACAGCAGCAGCCGCTCGTCGGTCTCGTCGACGGCGAGCTTGTGGACCGGCGTCTTGGTCCAGCTCTGGTCCGGGTCGGTCCGTACCTTGAACGACCAGCGCGCGGTGTAGGCGATCAGCTTGGACTCGGACCGGTTGTCCTCGACGTGGCCGCCTTCGGCGTCGGTGATGAGGGTGCTGGAGCGGTTCGACTGGTTGGCGGTCCCGGTCAGCGTGGCGCCGATCTTGACCATCTGCAGCACGAAGGGCGTCGCGCCGATGCCGAAGGTCAGCGCCAGCGCGCCGCGCGTCGCGCCCGTCTGCCCGGACTGGGTCTGGGTGTGCGCGCCGGTCGCGAACACCGAGTTGATCGTGCCGGTGGCCTTGTGGTCGCCCTCGACCAGCGGCAGGTCCGACGCCGCCATCGTGGAGCCCGCCGGGTTGGTCAGCGTGTGCGGGTCCTGGGGGTCGAGGCTGAACAGCAGCTCGGCGTCGCCGATCGGCACCTGCAGGCCCCGCGTGCCGGTGTCGGAGTCGGTGCCGATCAGGTACGGGTAGTTCGACAGCAGCCGGTGCGGGAGCAGGTTGAACTGGCTCTCGGTGTAGTGCGCGCCGGCCTGGTCCAGCTCCTGCCGGACCAGCTTCATCAGCTCGTCCATCTGCGGCAGGCCCGTGCGCGGCACGCCGATCGAGCGGATCATCGGGTCCAGGTCGGCCGGCGTCATCACCGGCAGCGTGCCGGTCTCCGGGGGCTGCGGCGGCTCCTCCGGCTCGGGCGGGCCCTCCGGCTCCAGCTTCTTGGGCGTCGGGTCCGGCACCTTGATCGTCGGCTCGGTCTCCGGGGCGGGCCGCCCTTCCTCCTGGGAGGACCTCTCCTGTTCTCCGGCGAACAGCCCCGGCGAGAACGGCTTGGTCTCCTCCCCGAGGGCGAAGAGCTGGAACCACTCCTCCTGCTCCAGCCGGTCGCCGGGCTCGCCGTCCGGGCGGCGCGGCACCAGGTCGCCGGTCTTCTCGTCCAGCTTCGCCTCGTACCGGGAGGCGATGACCGGCTCGTTCGTGACGTCCGACAGCTCCCTGGCCATCGTCGTGCCGTCCTTCATCAGCAGGAACGGCGACAGACCCGGGGCCTTCTGCATGATCGCCAACGCCACCGCGACGACCGGAACCTCCTGGCCGTCGTGCACGATCCGGCCGTCCTCCATGCTGCCGAAGACGAAGACCGTGTCGTCGAGGCGGAGCTTCGCGAGCCGGGCGAGCGTCTTGGCGTCGAAGTCCGGCACACCCGGCAGCCGGATCGCGACGACGCCGCCCTCGTGCGTCTCCGCCGTGGTCTGGTCGATCACTTCGTCGATCGGCATGACCGGCGGGCCGCCGGGCTTCGGGGTGATCTGAGGCGCCTTCTCGGCGAACGAGTCCCCGATGGAGCCGTACGCCGGGAGTTCCTCGCCCTCGGTGACGGGACCGAGGTCGTCGGGTTCGAACTCCTCGAGGACGGACTCGCCCTCTTCGGGGCCGTAGGAGCCGGCTTCGTAGGCGGGCGGGCGCTCGGTCTCGACCTCCGGCAGCGGCTCTGGCTCGGTCTGGAGCGCGGTCGGGGGTTCGGTCTGGTTCTCGGCCGGGAGCTCGACGGTCTCGACAGGCCGCTCCTCGTCGGCGAACCGCACCCGCTTCGGCGTCGCCCGGCGAGGCGGGGGCGGCAGAGGAGCGTCCGCGACCAGGCCACGCGCGAACCTCTCGCCCGCCACCGAGCCGGACCGGGCGATCTCGGCGGCGACGAGCAGCCGCCACTCACGCGGCGCCCGCCCGCGGGCCGGCCCGCTCGACGGATGGGTGATCGCCGTCCGGATGATGTGGTCGGTCTCCTCCAGGAGCTGCCCCACTCGGCCCTCGGAGAGCAGGTCCAGCGTCTGCCGGGCCCGCTCGGGGTCGTGCCGGGCGGCGTTCGCGAGACCGCGCAGGAGCCGCGTCGCGGCGCGCGGCCGGAGCGCGCGGGGGATGCCGAGGACGTCGGCGGCGAGCCGCCGGGCCGCCGCGTGCCCGGCCCAGGGGATCTCCGCGGCGATCAACAGCATGGTCGCGGTCAGCAGCCGGGACTGCCCGCGCAGGGCGGTCTGGGACGGGAACGCCCCGGCCAGCTCCTGGACGATCAGCCGGGCCTCGTTGAGCAGCTGCGCGTGGCGCTGCTCGGAGTCCTTCCGGATCGCGGTCAGCGTGGAGCGCGCGACGTCGATCCGGTTCTGGTCGGCGAAGACACGCACGTCCGGCTGGAACGGAACCGTCAGCGTGTCCAGGCGCGGCGCCATGCGGCGCGCGAGCGCCTCACCGGCGGCCCGGCCGGAGTCGGCGATCTCGGCCGCGACCAGCGTCCTGAGCCGCGCCTCCGGCGTGACGTGCTCCCCGTCCCCCTCGGCCGGCCGGGGAAGCCCGATCAGGTCGCCGACCACCGCGTCGGCCTCGTCCAGGACCTGGGCGCGACGGTCGTCCGGCAGCCCGTCCAGGCGTGTCCGGGCGCGGTCGACCGCGGCGTCCGGCCCGAGCCGCAGCACCGGCGCGGCCGGAGCCGGACCCCGCACCGCCGGATCCCGCGCCAACCGCCGCGCCAGGGACTCACCCGCCGCGCGCCCCGCCACCGCCGACTCCGCCGCCACCAGCACCCGCGCCCGCCCCAACGGCGAACCCAGCAGCCCACCCGGCTCCTGCGAAGGCACCCGACCGACCAGATCCCCCAGCAGCACATCCGCCTGCGCCAGCGCCTCGGCGCGCCGATCCTCCGGCAGCTCGTCCAGCCGCGCCTGAGCCCGGCCGATCATGTCCTCCGGATGGAGTCGCAGCACCGGCACGGCCGGAGCCGGACCCCGCACCGCCGGATCCCGCGCCAACCGCCGCGCCAGGGACTCACCCGCCGCGCGCCCCGCCACCGCCGACTCCGCCGCCACCAGCACCCGCGCCCGCCCCAACGGCGAACCCAGCAGCCCACCCGGCTCCTGCGAAGGCACCCGACCGACCAGATCCCCCAGCAGCACATCCGCGTCGGCCAGCGCCTCGGCGCGCCGATCCTCCGGCAGGCCGTCCAGCCGCGCCTGCGCTCGCCCGATCGCCGCCTCCGGTCCGAGCCGCAGCACCGGCAGTGACCGCGCGCTGGCCGGGTCCCGTACCGCCGGGTCCCGCGCCAGCCACTCCGCCTCCCGGTACCCGGCCGCCCGGCCCGAGCGGGCGATCTCGGCGGCCACCAGCACCCGCGCCCGGCCCAGCGGCGTGTTCATCAGCCCGCCCGGCTCCTGCGAGGGCGCCCGCCCGGTGATGTGGCGCAGGAGGATGTCCGCGTCGCGCATCGCCTGGGTACGGCGCTCCTCCGGCAGCGCGTCCAGCTCGGTACGGGCCCGGCGCAGCGCGTCCGCCGGCCGGGGCCGCACGCGAGGCGCCGGAGCGGGCGGCGCCGTTTCGGGAGGCGCGGTCTCGGGTGCCGCGGTTTCGGAAGGCGCGATGCCGTCCTCGTCCGCACCGTGCGGCTCGGTGACGGGCGTCGTGTCCTCCGGCTGCCGGACCGGCTCGGTGACCGACGGCTCGGTGACCGGTGGCTCGGTGAGCGGCCGCTCGACGGCGGGCGTGTGGTCACCGGGCTCGACGGCCGGTTCGGCGAGGAGGGACTCGGCCGGCCGGGACGTGTCGGTGGGCGGCTCCGTACGGGTCTCGGCGGGAGTGGCGCCGTCGGTGTGCCGTACGGGCTGTTCGAGCAGTGTCGTGCTGCCGCTGCCGGAACGGTTCTGGAGCGTCCCCCCGGACCGGCGGTCGCCTCCACCCGTCCCCGTCGTCGTCTCGGTGACGTCGCGCAGGAAGGTGATCTTGGGCGGGGTCTGCGCCCGGACCGGCTTGACCGCCGGATTCCCGAGCGCCAGACGTTTCGCCCTGGCCGTCGCGCGGTCCTCGTTGCTCAGCCCAGGGATGCCCTGGCCTCGCCCGTCACCGGCGCCGAGCGCCTGCCCGTTCCCGTCGAACGGATGGGTGACCTTCGCCGGTCGCTCGGGGGTCGGCGGGTCGTGGATGGTCATCGGGTCGCTGCCGGTGCCCATGCCCGGCCGTACGCTCGGCACCTCTCCCTCGGGCAGGTCGTGGATGGTCATGGGGTCGCCGCCGGTACCGGCGCCCGGACGCCGCGCCGGGCCCTCGGACTCCCCCTCGGGCAGGTCGTGGATGGTCATCGGCTCGCCGCCGAAGCCCTTGCCGGTGCGCCGCGCCACCGCGGGCGGCACCCGGAACCCGTTCGTGCTGTTCGCACCGTTCGCCAGAATGCGCTGACCGTTCTCCGACCAGCGCCACGCGATGCGCGCGGCCGTGGCGGCGGCCGGGTCCGCCAGTGGGATGTGGACCGCCGGCTCGCCCTCCGCCCAGGTGGGTTTCAGGTAGATGCCCGACTCACCGGCGGCGACCGTGTACGGAACGGCCTCGACGTCCGGCGACTCCAGCAGCGCGACCAGTTCCTCGGCGTTGGCCACCTGGCCGATCCAGCCGCTGTCACCGCGCAGGAACGCGCCGGTCGGGACGTGCACGAAGTCGTCGCCGAACCGCACCCAGCCGTCGGCGGACAGGAGCCGGCCGTCCGGGAGGCTGATCAGCCCCGTCTCGCTGACCTGGTAGCGCAGCGGCGCGGAGCGCCCCGCGGACGTACGCGTGTAGGTGTGCCAGCGCTCGGCGGCCTTGCCGGTGTACGTCGGCACCTCATCGGCGGACCGGAGGGAGAGGCCGCCGTAGCGGGGTTCCCCGACGGTCAGCTCGTGGCCGATCGGCCGGTTCGCCTCGATCGGGTCGATCCCGGTGTCACGCGACCCGCCGCGCAGCCCACCGCCCCGCAGCCGCAGCGGCTGGGGCTGTCCGTGCAGGAGCTCGGCGGCGATCTGCGGGAGGGCGTAGCCGCCGTTGAAGAGCGCGTGGAGGTTGTCGCTGATCACGGGGTGGAAACCGTGCCGCAGGAGCAGGTCCGGCAACAACACGTAGAGGTTGAGCCGGCCGTTTCCGTCGGCGTACGGGTGCAGGACGTGCAAGGTGCGGACCAGCCGGCCGATCGCGATCAGCCGATCGAGATCCGTGGTCGCCGAGGAGAGCTCCGCGCGGTACCGGTCGAAGACCTCGTTGATCAGGGCCGGTGTCTCGGCGGAGTCGTAGAGCGTGTAGATGTACGTCTTACCGGTGACGTGGCGCTGGTAGACGGTCAGGGCGTCGACGTCCTGACCCGCGTCGATCATCGCCCGGACCTCGTCGTAGGAGGCCATGAGCCGCCGGCCGCCGAGGACCTCGCCGAGGATGTCCGCCGCGGGCGCGATCGCGCTCAGCGGGAAGCGCCCCATGCTGGTGCCGACGCCGTTGCGCTGGAACTCCCCCCGCAGGCCGCCGGTGACCACGGCGTGCAGGTCGTTGTAGGTGTTCCAGTCGAGGTGGAGCGGTTCTACGCGGTTGAAGACCTCGTCGAACGCGCGAAGCATCGCCGCCCGGAAGCCGGGCGACCGGTCGTTGTCGTAGTAAGAGCCGGGATCCCACGGATGTGCGGCGAGTGCGTCGGCGTGATGCCGCGCTTCGATGATGTGCTTCCAGACGTCGCCCGCCGCCACGACGTCGAAGAACCGGAGCGGGGGACGCGGCGGCCTCGACCGGACCGCGGCCGGATAGCGGGCCGCCAGTTCGGCGACGGGGCCGGTACGAGACGGGCGTGCGGCGGTCCGGCGGGTCGGCGTGCCGCTCTCGGCGGCGTACCGGTGCCCGGCGTCCGGAGGGTCGATGACGATTTCCGGCAACCCGCTGGCCAGACGCCTCGAAGGAGCGCCGTGGCGTGTGCTCTGGTACGCCGGGAACGGATCGTCGCCTTCACCGCTGGTCAGGTCCCACTGCCGCAGGGTCCGGTCCTCGTCCGGCACCGTCCGGACCTCGCCGACCTCGAACGCCTGCGGCGTGAGGTAGTACAGCCCGTCCTGCCCGGTCTCCTCGGCGAACGCTCCCGGGTCCCGTACGCGGGCGGTCGTGTGGAACACCTCGAACCAGCCGGGGCCGTCGCCCTCGTCGGTCTGCGCCAGCGCCTCCTCCGCCGACCCCCACGTGTGCAGGACGTGCGGTACGGCCAGGGCTTCTCCCCGTACGGGCGAGGACAGCGTCTCCGCCTCGCCCGGACGCCAGACCGCCCACCACACCTCCCGGCGCACCTCGGGCAGCCGCTCGATCGCCCGGCGGGCCATCTCCCGGTGGACGGTGAACGTCCCGTCCTGGTCCGGGTCGGACTCGTCGTTCTCCTCCCGCGTGGCCTCCAGCTCCGTGTCCCGGATGTCCCGCAGGATCATCAGGGCCGTGGCGTCTCTCGGCGTCAGGCCCTGCCCGGCGGCGGCGCGAAGCTGGTCCTCGCTCAGGGTGGTGTCCAGGAGCCGGTCGTAGCCGCGCAGGTGGGGCGGGGTCAGCGCATCGTCCGGCCCGCGCTCACCAGGGGGCACCAGCGACCGGTCGATCCAGTCGTACATGCCGGCCGCTTCGTCGCCGAAGACCGTGTGCGGCGTCTCATCGGCGAGCCCGGCCTCGTGCCACGCGAGAAGGCTGTCGTACGCCCGCTGCCCCACGTGCTCGCCCGTGGCGAGCACCGCCCGGAGGAACGCCCGCCCGTCACTCCCGGATGACAGTTCCCGGTAGGCCGCGAAGAGCGTTCCGGCGCGGTCGGAGGGCAGGGCGGAGGCGAGGTACCCGCCGATCGTCCGGACCCGTTCGCGCCACTCGTCGTCGCGCGCGCCGTCGTTGCGGGTCGCGACGCCCGTCAGGGTGTTCCAGTGCCGGACCCCGTTCTCGGCCGCCGCCATCGTGGCGAACAGGTCCCACTCCGAGCCGTCCGTGAGGAGGCGGTCCAGCTCCGCCGCCGCGCCGTCCCGGCGGCCGCCGGTGAGGACCGCGGCGGCGGCGTCCTCGTCCATCAGGGTGGAGAGCCGCCCGTGCACCAGCCGCGCGAAGTCGCGGGCGGCGCCCCACGTGGCCGGGTCCGCGGCCAGCGCCCGGGCCAGCGCGGACTCGTACGAGTCGACGAGCCGGGGCCAGTCGGGGCCGTAGACGACGCGGAACGCGGACGGCCGGACCGACCCGGGCGCCTCGGGCGGCGGTGCCAGGCTCCGCAGCTCGGCTCCTGCCGCCTCGACGCTCGCGAGATCCTCGGGGGGCGGCGTGAGCAGGCGCTCGGCGCGGGAGCGCAGCGTGTGCATCGTGTCGGCGAGGACCGCCCGGTGGGCCTGCGCGCTCTCCGCGCTGACCTGCGACTCGCCGTACGCGCGGATCTCCGCCACGGTCATGCCGTCGTGGAGCCCGGGCAGGGCGGTCATCGTGGTCGCGTCGTTCAGCCGTACCTTCGGCGCCCCGGCGACCAGGCCGGAACGCAGGAAGTCCGCGACGGTCCAGCGGAGGTCCTGCACCCGGTACGCGAGCGGCCCCGCCGCAGGCCGGCCCTGCCGGTCCCGGAACCGCTGGTCGGCGTCCGGTATCCGGTCCAGGAACGAGCGCTCGAACATCCCCAGGAACGCGTCGGCGTCGGCGCGCAGGAAGTCCTGCACGTCCTTCGGCAGGGCGGCCAGCAGCACGTCCGGGTCGAGGCGTTCGAGCAGGGCCGCGTTGGACTTGTCCCAGCCGCCGCGGAGCCGGCCGTTGGCCAGCATCGCGCCCTCGACGTACAGCACGGCGGCGTGGTGCCGGAGCTCCTGCACCGCACGGTCGGGCAGGTCGAGGTAGCGGTTCGCGACCGCCGCGTCCGCCGGGACGTACCCGAGAAAACGCCGGCCGATGTAGCGCGCCGTGACCCGGTCGGCGAAGTTCAGCGCGTCGCCCAGGTGGTCCTTGGTGAAGTACCCGAAGCTCTGGTCGCGCCAGGTGTGTTCGAGCACGTGCGTGAAGAGCGCGTGGCCGACGACCGGGTGGAAGTCGATGTTGAGGTGGTCGTGCGACCCGGCCGGCGCGCCGACCGGCCGTGGCCCGGCGGACCAGCCCCGTCCGAGTTCGGTGAGCGACCAGCCCTCCGGCAGGACGCTTTCGAGCGGGACCTCGGCGGTCAGGCCGTCGAGCGTGGCCCCGAAGCTCCGCTCCACCTCGTGCCCGTGGTCGGGGTCGGCGTGACCCGTCTCGTCCTCGAAGACGCGCAGGATCCCGAACGTGGCCTCGATGACCGCGATCGTCCGGTGCTCGCCCGTGCCGCCGGCCCGGATCGCCTCGTCCCGGTCGACGTACAGGCGGCCGTTCGGGCCGAGGTGGGCGTCCTTGGTCTCGATGGCCAGCCAGGCGCCGTCCGGACCGGTCGCCAGCGCCTTCCCTCGTACGACGGTGAGGTTCGGCGGCGGGTTCGGGTGCGACAGGGTGGCCCAGTACTCCTTCTCCGCGGCCATGCCTCCGCCGCGGACCCGCGGCGCGGATTCGGTGCCGGGCAACCGGGGCGCGCCGTGCGCCGACGAGAGCGCGTTCGGGTCCGGCGCCGAGAGCGAGAGCGGCGAGGGTGGGTCCAGCTCGGCCGCGTCGTCGGCCGTCAGCCCCTCAGGCCCGGAGACCGGGGACGGGTCCGGCGACTGGCCGCCGGTCATCGCCCGGTGCGGCGGCACCAGGTCGGCGAGCACGGCCGGGTCGCTGGTCAGGTCGCGCGGGGCGAAGGTCGTGTCGATCCAGTCGTACAGGTCGGCGGCCTCGCCGTCGAAGATCTCCTCGGGCACCGGGTGGGCGGGATCGTCGCCGAACCCGGTGAACCGCCACGCGGCGAGGGTCTCGTACAAGGTCCCCGAGGTGGCGAGCGCCGCGCGCAGCAACGAGGCGCGGTCGTCCGGCCCGAGGTCGAGGTAGCGGAAGACGCGGAACAGGAACTCCACCTGCTCGGACCTGCGACGCCCGGGCCGGTAGCCGCGGTCGATCATCTCGTCGATCCAGCGCTCCTCGCGGAGCGGCGGGCGCTGGATCAGGTCCCAGCCGAGCCGGTCGCGGTTGGAACCAACGGCCGAGCGGAACGCGGACATGAGGTCGGCGAGGTTCCATCCGGCGTCGTCGTCGATCCGCTGCTCCCACTCCGCGTCGGACAGCTTCCCGAGCGGGTCCAGGTGACTCCGGATGGCCGACTTGTCGGGGGTGGCGACGTTGAGCAGGCGGTCCAGCTTGCGCAGGGCCTGGCGGACGGGGCCGACCAGGCGCGGGTCGCCGGCCAGCGCGGCGGTCAGCGCACTCTGGTAGCGGCTGACCAGGCGGTCCCAGCTGAGCTCGGCGTAGGCCGCGGCGTACCGGACCCGCCCGCCGTCGGCGAGCAGCCGCTCGAACGAGCGCAACCCCTGGTAGGCGTCGTTCTCCGTCTGGGTCCGATTGAACGGGCTGCCCTCGAGCAGGCCCTCCTTCACCGACCCGAAGTACTCCTCCATGAGCTGCACGATCTTCGGGTCGTGCGCGCGGAGCTCCTCCGCGGTGTGGAGGCGCTCCAGCTTGGTGATCACGTCGACGCCGGCGTTCACCTCGAAGAAGACGGCGACCGCCTGCGCGAAGTACTCGTAGGCGTTGCGAGAGGAGTAGTTCTGCCGGTCCGGCCGCTTCGGGTCGAACAGGTCACCGTCGGGCCACTTGCCCGTCCCAGACGTTTTCCGCTCGTCGTAGTACTTCTGGACCCGATCCCAATCCCTGTCGGACAGCCCGTGTTCGTGCAAGAGATGCGCGAACTCGTGCACCACGACGCTGAAGCCGTTTGTGGGGTCGTCAGCGATGAGCGACCTCTCGCCGGTGATGTCCTCCTCGGGCGTCACGGCGACCGTGCCGTCCATCAGCCCCAGGTGGGTCTCGGCGATCCTGCCGCTGATCAGGTGACCGGCCTCTCCCGACCAGGGCGCCCGGACGGTCAGGCTCTCCCCCCTCGGGATGATCACCAGCCGGGCGCCGCGGTCGAGCATCCGCATGGCCGCGGCCGGCGCGAATTTCAGCATCCGGGTCATGACCTTCACGGCCACCTCCCGGATCACCGCCGCCTGCTCGGCCTCCGGCGGCACCTGGAGCATTAGCCGCGCCGCCGCTTCCGCGAACTCCGGGCTGCTGTCCTTCAGCCGGTCGGACAGCCGGAGCACGAACTCCCGGCTCGAGGCCAGCGTCTCCCGCTGCGGCTGCGACAGTGTGTTCAGCTCGTTCGCCCGCTCCTCCGGCGTGAGATCCGCGAGCCGGTTCGCCTCGTCCACGAACGACGCCGGCCAGTCCGGCACCGTCGGGAACCGGTACCGCGGGTTCGCGTGCGTCGACCCCGGCGGGCCCAGGTCGGCCTGCGAAATCCGCTGCGCCGGTGCGTTCGTGGTCGGCGCGAGCGCTGCGCCGTCGGAACGCAGGCGCGACAGGTCGGCCGTCGAATCGTCCAGCGGGATGTGGACCGCCTCGGTGGCATCCTCGGTCCGCGTCAGGTAAATGCCGGAGGAGTCCGCGACCAGCGTGTACGGCGCGGCCTCGGTCTCCGGCAGGGCCAACAGGGCCCGCAGCTCGTCGGCGTTGGCGACCTGGCCGATCCAGCCGCTGTCGCCGCGCAGGAACGCGCCGCTCGGCACGTGCACGAAGTCGTCGCCGAACCGCACCCATCCCTCGGGGGACAGCAGGCGGCCGTCCGGGAGCCGGATCGTGCCCGAGTCGCCGACCTCGTACCGCAGCGGTTCCGAGGTCGACGCGAGCGAGCGCTGGAAGGAGTGCCACCGCTCGGCGCCCTTGCCGGTGTGCACCGGCACCTCGCCGGCCGGGCGCGTCGTCAGCCCGCCGGACCGGGGCTCGCCCACCGTCAGCTCGTGGCCGATCGGCCAGTGCGCCACCAGCGGATCGATCCCGGTGTCCCGCGACCCGCCGAGCAGGCCGCCCTGCTCGCGGTGCGGCGGGAGCAGGTCGGCCAGCACCGCCGGGTCGCTCGTCAGGTCACGCGGCCGGAACGTCGCGTCGACCCAGTCGTACAGGTCGGCCGCCTCGCCGTCGAGGATCTCCTCGGGCACCTCGTGCGCGGGATCGTCGCCGAGCCCGACGTACCGCCACGCGGCGAGGGTGTCGTACAGCGAGCCGCCGGTGGCCAGCGCGGCGCGCAGGAACAGCGCGCGGTCCTGCGGCCCGAACCCGAAGTAGTGGAAGACCCGGAACACGAACTCCGTCCGGTCGGACAGACGACGGCCGGGCCGGTAGCCGCGGTCGATCATCTCGTCGACCCAGCGGTTCTCGTACAGCGGGAAGGGACGCTTGATCACGTCCCAGCCGAGCAGGTCACGGTTGTTGTTGACGGCCGAGCGGAACGCGGTCATGACGGTGGCGAGCGTCCAGCCGGCGTCGTCGTCGAGCCGCTGCCGGTACTCGGCGTCGGAGAGCTGCTGACCCGGCGCCACGAAGCTGCGGACCGGGGACTTGCCGGGCGCGCTGACCGAGAGCCTGCGATCCAGCTCGCGGAGGGCCCGGCGGACGGGGGCGATCAGACGGGTGTCGTTCCCCAGCGCGGTGCTCAGCGCGTTCTGGTAGTGGCGGATCGCGATGTCCCACTTGGGCTCCGCGTACTTCGCGGCGTGCCGGACCACGCCGCCGTCCGCGAGGTACCGCTCGAACGACCGGAGCGTCGTGAAGCCCGCGTTGTCGAGCTGGGTCCGCGTCAGCGGGCTGCCCTCGAGCCGGTCCCCGGCCTTCCCGAAGTACTTCTCCATCAGCGTCACGATCGTCGGATCGTGCGCGCGCAGTTCCTCGGCGGTGTGGAGGCGCTCCAGCCCGGTGGTCGGGTCCTTGCCCGGGTTGATCTCGAAGAAGGCGGACACCGCCTGCGCGAAGTACTCGTAGACGTTGAAGGAGGAGTAGTTCTGCCGGTGCGGCCGCTTCGGGTCGAACAGGTCGCCGTCGGGCCACTTGCCCGTCCCGGCCTTCCGCTGGTCGTAGTGGGCCTGGAGCAGGTCCCGGTCGGCGTCGGTCAGCCCGTAGACGTGTATGAGATGCGCGAACTCGTGCGCCACGACGTTGCTGCCGCCGGGGTGGTCGGTGTTGAACAGCGCCGGCTCACCGGTGAGGCTCTCCTCCGCGGCCGAGGCGACCGTGCCGTACTGCGCGCCCCGCTGGACCTCCATGGGCGAGCGGTGCATCAGCACGCCGGCGTCCGTCGTCCAGGGTTCGCGTTGGATGATGCTCTCACCGCGCGGGGTGATCAGCAGCCGCGCGCCCCCGTCGAGCATCCGCACCGCCGTGTCCGGCGAGTTCCGCAGCATCCGGGTCATGGTCCGGATGGCCAGGTCCCGGCTCGTCCCCGCCTCGTCGACCTCCGGCGGCACCTGGAGCATCAGCCGGGCCGCCGCCTCCGCGAACTCCTCGTTCTGGTTGCTCAGCCCGTCTCTCAGGCGGAGCACGAAGTCCTGGTTCGAGGCGAGCGTCTCCCGCTCCGGCTGGGTGAAGGCCTCCAGCGTGTTCCGGCGCTCCTGCGGCGTCATGCCCGCGAGCCGGTCGGCCTCGTCGTGGAACGACGCCGGCCAGCCCGACACGGTCGGCAGCCGGTAATTCGGGTTCGCGGGCGTCGACCCCGGCGGCCCGGCGTGAATCTTCGGCTGCTGCGTCGACCCGCCACCCGCGGTCGGAGCGCCCAGGGCGCCTTCGTGACCGCCGCCCACGGTCCAGGCCGGCGCCCGGGAGACGACCGTGAGGTCGGGCCCGAACTCCTCCAGCAGTTCCTCGATCGTGGTGAGCTGCAACGCGCCGGGTGCCTCCGCGTCGGCGTTCGCCTCCCGTTGCGCCGCCAGGTACTGGGAGTGGCTGAGCACCTGCTGACGGCCGAACGCGTCAAGCGTCCCCGTCGCGAGGGCCACATGGTGCGCGTCGCCGAACGACACCCAGTGCCCGCGCGGAACCACCGGCCCGACCCTCCCGTCGGTGCCCAGCATGTGCCGGGTGGTGGCGCCCGAGCCGACCAGCTCCATGATCGTGCTGGTGTGGGCCTCGTACGCCTGACCGATCGCGTCCTCCTCGGAGAACCCGGAGGCCATGGCCCGGTCGAACGTCCGGACGGCCGCGTCGGTCGCGGCGTCGTGCACGCCGACCAGCCACTCCTTGTTCACGGCGCCGGACTGGTGGGCGAGGAGGAGGATCACCTGCCAGCAGTTCATCGACCCGGATGTCGTCGGCTCCGGCCCGGTGCCACGGATCCAGCGGGCGAAGTCGTTGGGCAGCCCGAACATGCCGGTCTCCGACAGGCGGAACCCGTCGTCGGCGTCCGGACCGGAGTTGCCCCACCACTCGTAGGAGCCGACGGAGTCCTGCCCGAGGCGCACCACCTCGTCCACCGGATCGCGGAAGTCGTGCGACGGCGCCATGCCCATCATCGCCGAGCTCGTCTGCGACCGGTCGTCCTGCCGCGGCTCCGCCATGGCGCCGAAGCCGCCCGGACCGTCCACGTACACCGGCGCGGGGTGGCGGGACGGGTCGGTGGGCCGCCACTCGGCGACCTGGTCCGCCGGCCGCAGGACCGTACCGTCGGGCAGGTACGTCGTCCAGGGCGACGTCCGGCCGTCCGGGCGGACCGGCAGGTGGAGCAGCGCCGGCCCGCCGTCGGCCCCCGGCCCGGGCGCGAACAGCGCGGTGTGGATGCGGATGCCGTGCTCCTGGGCCAGGGACCGCAGGGTCGCCGCCGCCTGCTCGGAGTACTCGGCGCCGGCCAGCATGAGCAGGTCGGTGACCCCGGCCTCGGCCAGCTCCGGCACGGAGCCGGCCGCGAAGAGCTCCGGTGCGCCGACCATGTCGTGGTGGCCCGCGAAGACGAATGTGGTCTCCGGGTCGGCCAGCGGCACGGGGAAGCGCGCCGTGGCCAGGGCGCCGGTCACCGGGTCCCGGCGCCACGCCACGACTTCTTCGGGAACCTGCTTGAACAGCGGTTCCCACCGCCGCCAATCCGCGTCACGGAAGTACCCGACGCCGTAGGGGGCCTCGTGGCCGGAGCGGTAGATCTCTTGGGGCAGGACGGTCCGCGAGGACCGGACGATGCCGCTGTCCGGGAGGACCGACAGCTCGACATGGCGCGCGCCTGTGGCCGGGTCGGTGACGGTACGGACCGCGCCGACGCCGTACGTTCCGTCCTCGGGCACGAAGGACAGCGTGCCGTGGCCGGACGCCGGCCCGAACCTGCCGGTGGATCTGACCTCCCCGTCGAAGTCGGCCACCACGACCCAGCCCGGCTCCGCGCCCGGTTCGACGCTCGCCATGGCCTCCTCGGCCGAACCCCAGAGGCGCCGCCCCGCGGACAGCGGAATCCGCGTGCCCGCCGCCGTGCCGGGCAGCGCGTGCGGCTCACCCGGCTGCCACCATGCCGTCCAGACCCGGGCCGTCACCTCGGGAAGGCGAGCGAGACCCCGGTACGCGAACCGCCGTTGCAGATCGGCCAGCGGGTCCGCGCCCTCCGGCGGCAGGTCGTGCAGCGCCAGCAGGGCGGCGGCCTCCTGGGGCATGAGGCCGATCTCCTCCGCGGCGGCCGTGGCGTCCGCGGAGAGAGACCACGAGACCAGGCGGTCGTACACGCCACGGTGCGGCGGCGTCAGCCGGGCCAGCCACAGCGGGTCGGTCACTCCCCTGCGGAGCGCGAACGTACGGCCGACCCACTCGTACAGCTCGAACGCCTCGCTGCTCAGCGCCTGCCGCGCCGTGTCCCGGCCGAACCCGGCGCGATGCCAGGCCTGCACGATGTCGTACAGCGGCTGCCCCAGCGGGACCCGCCACGCGATCATCGCGGCGAGAAGGCCCCGGCCGCTCTCCTCCGGGTTCGCCAGCCACCGATAGTGGGCGAATATCCGCTCCACGTCGGCGGCCGGCTGCTCGGCCAGGCGATAACCCCGTGCCTCCATCCGCGTACGCCACCAGGCGCTGCGCGGCCCGGGGTCGTGGAAGCCGATCCGGTTCGCCCACGTCTGGGGCAGCCTGCGGGCCGCGCCTTCGAGGGTCCGCATCAGCGCGGCCAGGTCCATGTTCCCGGGGTCGGCCGAGTGCGGGCTCCGGGGCAGCCGGCGGACCGCGGCGCGGGCGGCGGACAGCGTGGCCTCGCGCTGTCCCAGCACGCTCGCGGCGGCCTGCTCGTACTGGGCCCGCTCGTCCGGGAGCTTTCCGGCGTACAGCAGGCCGAAGCGCGGGGGCGGGCCGGGCGGAAGGGGCTCGCCGGGCGGATCCAGGGCTCGCAGCTCCGCGAGATCGTGGTCGAGGCGCGCCACATCCTCGGGGGTGGGGTGATGGAGCCGCTCGGCCGTGGAGTAGAGCTCGACCGCCTTGCCCGTGAGCGCCTTGTGCAGTTCCCGCGACTTCTCCGCGTTCACCTGCGGCTGCCCGAAGACACGTCCCTCGAGCACGTCCTTGCCGAGTGTGCCGCCGGCGGTGTCACGCTCCGTCAGGACGGTGCTGGCGGCGAAGTCGTCCAGGTGGATATCCAGATCGCCGGTCAGCCCGGCGACCAGGTAGTTCTTGACGCCCAGCTCCTCCGGTACGTCGAGGATCGACTTTCCGTCCGCGGGCGGCGTTTTCCCGGCCGCGGCGGCGCGTTGCCGGTAGTCCGGAACCCGAGCCAGGTACGACCGTTCGAAGGCCGCCAGGAACGCCGCCTGGTCCTCGCTCAGGAAGGAGCGTGCCCGCTCCGGCAGGTCGCGGAACGCCGACCCCGGGTCGCGACGTACGAGGACGGCGGCGTTGGACTTCGTGTTGCCCGGCTGGAAGTCGCCGGTGAGGCGCATCGCCCCGACGATGTACAGCTGCGCGGCATGGAACCGGATCTCCTGCACCGCGAGGTCGCCGAGATCCAGCCACGGGTACAGCGCGCGGACGTCGTCCGCGATGCGTCCCAGGTACTCCTGGGACAGGAAACGCGCCGCGACGAAGTCGGCGAAGTCCAGCGCGTCGGCCAGGTGATCCTTGGTGAAGTAGCCGTGGCTCTGGTCCCGCCAGGTGCGCTCCAAAAAGTACTTCAGGTACGGGTGGCCCACGGCGGGCACCACGCCGACGTTGATGTGGTCGTGCGAGCCCGCCGGCGCGCCGACCGGCCGGGGCCCGATCAGCCAGCCCTGGCCCTCCTCCGTCACGGTCCAGCCGCGCGGCAGGATGCCGTCGAGGGAGTGCGTGGCCGGCCCGCCGTGCTCGCCGGGAATCGTGTCCAGCACGATCTCCAGCGCCTGCTCGGCTTTGAACGACTCGTCCGGGTCGGCGTACTCGAGCTCCTCCGGAAGGTCCCGCAGTACCCCGAAGATCGGTTCGGGCACCAGGATGACCTGCCTCGTCGCCCTCCCACCGGCCTCGACGGCCTCCGCTTCGGAGATGAAGTAACGCCCGTCCGGCGTCTGGAAGACGTTCTTGTGCTCCACGGTCAGCTCGGCACCGTCCGGGCCCACGGCCAGCACGATGTCGTCCATGCTGTAGAGCGACACGCCTTCGGGAGGCTTGAGGACGGACCAGTACTCCTTCTCCTTGCCCGACCCTCCGCCGCGCAGGCGCATCGGATCGAGCCGCGCGACGAGCTCTCGCGCCAGGTCGGACAAGGGGGCACGCTGCTCCGTCACACCGGCCCAGAACTCTTCGAACGCGGCGGCGATCTCCTCGCTCTCCCGGTCCTCGCCGACGATCAGGGACCCGATCCTGTCGAGCTCGTCGGCGTCCACGCGGATGGCCCGCGTGGCGAGATCACCGGACGCGCCGGTCGGCGCCGCACCGTTCTCGGCCAGGTACTCGGTCGCGAGCCGCGTCAGGAGGCCATGCAGGTCGCGGACGGCCTCCGGCGCCATGGACGTCTCGGTCGGCCGGGCCACCGATACTCGCACGCCGCGCAGCCGCAGCGTCTCGGCGACCGCCGGGTCGGCGCCGAGCACCATCGCGAGGATCCCCGTCAGCCGCAGGACATCAAGGTCCGGCTGTGCCGGTGTGTCGACCAGAGAGCCGACGAACTCCTGCCCGCGCCGCATCTCCTCGTCCACCAGGTCGCCGGCCTCGTGCGGCGGCGTCATCGACCGTGGCGTCGTGCTCAGCTCCGCAGAGGTGACCGGCTCCGGCGCCTCGGCCGGGTCGGTCCGCGAGACGCGCTGTTCCGGCGTCTCCGTCGCGAGGTCGGGGACGGGCCGCGTGAGCCGAGGCGGCGGCGCCCAGGGCCCGACGGCCGGGTCGCCGATGTCTCGGACGGGACTGAGCGGCGACTCGTCGTGCTCTCCCAGGCCGGGCGGTGTCAGCCCGGCGAGCACGTCCCGGTCGACGGTACGGTCGCGTAGAGCGAACTCACGGTCGATCCAGGCGTACAGGTCGGTCGCCTCGCCGGCCAGGATCTCGGCGGGCACCGTGAAGCCGAGGTCACCGTGGGACTCGGCCCAGCGCCACGCCCGCACCGTGTCGAACAGCGGCCGGGACATCGCCGCGCCCCAGGCCATCGCCGCCTGGAAGAACAGCCGGTCCTCCTCCGGCCCGAAGCCCAGTTTCCCGTAGACCCGGAAGATCCACTCGGCCTGGTCGGGCGGCAGGAAGTGCACGTTGTAACCACGGGCGCCGCGCATCTCGGCGAACCACTCGTCATCGCGCGGGTCCCGGACGTGGGGAGCCTCGTCCCACAGCGCGCGCAGCGCCGGCTCGTGGTGGGCGACCGCCCGGCTGAGCGCGGTCATGACGTCGTTCAGACCCCACTCCGAGTCGCCGCCGAGCAGCCGCTCCAGCTCCTCCGCCGGATACTCGGAGAAGCCCGCCGCGGCCTCCTCCTGCCCCAGGCGCTCGCCCAGCACGGTGAGCAGGCGGCCCGCGACCGCGCGCGCCGTCCGGAGCACCTCCGGGTCCGCGGCCGGCACCCGGCCCACGGCCCGCTCGTACGCCAGACGCGCCGAGGCCCAGGAGGCGCGGGCGTACACGTGCCCGTATGCGACCGGCAGGACGGGTGCGTCGTCGGCGTCCCGTGACGGTTCCCACCCGGCGAGGAGGTCGTCGGTGCCCTCGCTCGTCCGCTGCGGCCAGCCCGGCGGCCGGTACGGCGCGAGCGACGTCTCCTCGACCGGTTCGACCGTCGTCGGGCGTTGAGCCTCGTCCTCCAAGGTGAGGCGCCGGGACACCTGCTCGAAGTACTCACCCGTGCCCTCGATGGCGTCGCGGGCGGGCGCCGGTCCGGCGTTCTCCCGCAGGTGGGGCGGCGTCAGTTCGGGGAGCAGGCGCGGGTCGTCGGTACGGTCTCGCGGGGTGAACTCCGTGTCGATCCAGGCGTGCAGGTCCGTCGTCTGACCGGCCAGGACCTCGGCGGGCACCGCGAAGCCCTGCTCGCCGAGTCCGGCTGCGTGCCATGCCCGCACCGTGTCGAACAGCGGCCGGGACACCGCCGTGCTCCAGGCCATCGCCGCCTGGAAGAACAGCCGGCTCTCCGCCGGGTCGAAGCCGAGTTCCCCGTACACGCGGAACATCCACTCGGTCTGGTCGAGGGGCAGCGGAGCCGGCTCCTCCCGCATCCCGACCAGAGTCTCGTGGTGGTGATGAACCGCCTGGTGGAAGGCGGTCATGACCTCGTGGACGCCCCACTCCGAGTCGCCGCCGAGCAGGCGTTCCAGCTCCTCCGCCGGATACGTGGAGAAGCCGGCCGCTGCCTCCTCGGGCCCGACGCGCCGGGCGAGGGCGTCGAACAGGCGGTGGGCGGCGTCGCGAGCGGCCCGGATCACCTCGGGGTCCGCCGCCGGCACCCGGCCCACGGCACGCTCGTACACCCCGCCTTCGGAGGCCAGGCTGTAGACGGAGGACAGGAGCGCGTCGACCGGCTCGGCCAGGGGGTCGCGGGCGGCCTGCTCCTCGAAGGACAGCCGCCGCAGGAGTTCCTCGTGGTAGACGACGGCCTGATCCGGGCCTTGGCCGGCCGAGGCCGGCTCGGTGGACAGCTCCATGGGGCGGGAGTCGGTCAGGGAGATGCGGACCGCGTCTCCGTCGTCTTCCGGCACGAGATACATGTCCGTCGGCCCACCGACGAGGGTGTACGGCGCGGCCTCCGTCTCTGGTACGGCCAGCAGCCCCCGCAGCTCGTCGGCGTTGGCGACCTGGCCGATCCAGCCGCTGTCGCCCCGGAGGAAGGCGCCCGTCGGCTCGTGGAAGAAGTCGTCGCCGAACCGTCGCCAGCCGTCCGCCGAGAGCATCCGGCCGTCGGGGAGCCGGATCCCGCCCAGCTCACCGACCTGGTAGGTCAGCGGCGTCGAACGCGACTCCAACGTCCGCGAGTAGGTGAACCACCGCTCCGCCGACTTGCCCGCCGGGGGCATCGGCACCTCGTGGGCCGGCACGGTCGTGACGTCCCCGAAACGCCGCTCACCGACGGTCAGCTCCCGGCCGATCGGCCAGTGTGCCGCCAGCGGGTCCACGCCGGTGTCGCGCGACCCTCCGCGCAGACCGCCGCCGTGCAACTCGAGGTGCGCCGGGTCCGGATAGGCCTCCGGGCCCGCGTGCGTCCAGGTCTCGATCGCCTCCGCCGGCCGGAACTCGCCGCCCTCCGGCAGGTACGTCACCCAGGGCGCCGACCGGCCCTGCGCGTCGATCGGCAGGTGGAACACCGCCGGTTCGCCGTCGCCGCCGGGTACCAGCGCCAGCGGGGCGGTGTGGATGCGCAGACCGTGGTCCCGCGCCAGTCGCGCCAGCGTGTGCGATTCCAGTGCGGAGTAACGGACGTCGGCCAGCAGCAGCAGATCGGTGTAGCCCTCCTCCGCCAGCCGCTCCGCGTGCTGGGCGGCGTAGACCGCGGGCGATCCGATCGCGTCGCCGTACCCGCCGTACACCCACGTCCTCGCCGGGTCCGCGAACGGCGTCGTGAACCGCGCCGTGAGCAGTTCCCCGTTCGCGTCCTGGTCCCAGGCGACGACGTCGGTGGCCGCGCGCCGGAACAGCGGCGCCAGCCGCACCCAGTCCTCGGTCCGGAGGAAGAGGGTCCCGTACTGTTCCTCGTCCTCGTCCCGTAGCTGCGCCTCCAGGAGCTCGCCCACCGCGGTGCCGAGCGTCAGCTCGACCGCCAACGTGTCGGCGGCGGTGCGCACCGCGGTGACGTCGAACGTGCCGCCGTCCACGAGGTAGCGCACCCGGCCCTGGCCGCTGGCCGGTCCGAACGCGCCCGCGTCGTGGACGGTGTGGCGCACCCGGGCCAGGACCATCCAGCCCGGTCCCTCGGGTCGGACGTGCGCCACGGCCTCCGCCGGGGACCCCCACACGCGCACGATCGGGGGCAACGTCATGGGCAGTCCGGCCGCCGTCCGGGGGAATGACGCCGGGTCTCCTCGCTGCCACATCGCGGTCCAGGCCCACTGTTCCGCGGCGGGGAGGCGCAGGGCCGCCCTGCGGGCGACGACCCACTGGAGATCGGTCAGCGGCGTGCCGTCGCCCTCGGGCGGCAGGCCGCCGAACGCCAGCAGGGCGGCGGCCTCGCGGCGCGTCAGCCGCATCTGCGCGGCCGCCGGAACCAGGCCCTCGGGCACCCGCGGGTTCACCAGCCGGTCGTACCCGAGGAGGTGCGGCGGCGTCAGTGACTGGAGGGCCTGCGGGTTCGTCACGCCGGCACGGGGGTTGAGCGTACGGTCGACCCACTCGTACAGCTCCGACGCCTCGCTGAACAGCGCCTCGCGCACCGGCTCGCCGCCGTACCCGGCCCGCCACCAGCCGAGCACGACGTCGAACAGCGACGCGCCCTTCGGCACCTGCCAGGCGATCATCGCGGCGAGGATGCCGCGGCCGTCGTCGGAGGCCGGCGCGAGGCTCCGGTAGACGGAGAACGGCAGTTCGAAGCCCGGTGCCGTGTCGTTCAGCCGGTAGCCGCGCGTCCCCTCCATCCAGCTCCGCCACCAGGCGGGCCGCTCGCCGGGCGAACGGCGGGAGAAGCCCTCGACGCCCGCCTCGGCGGCGCGCCGGATCGCGGTGGTGAAGGCGTCCATCCGGGCGCCCAGGCCCTCCGCCGACCGGTCGTCGACCAGGGCCCGCAGGTCGTGCCCCGAGCCGATCGGCCGCTCGCCCGTGCCGAACATCGAGGTGACGTCGCGTCTGAGCTCGCCCGACAGCCGCTGGAACAGCCCGCCGATGGCGGACCGCGTGACCGCGAACGAACCCTGGTGCGCGGCCAGCCGCGCGGCGAGAGTCCGCTCGTACCGCTCGCGCGCCATCGGCCACGCGTCGTCGTGGTAGACGGGGTCGAAGAACTCGGCCGGCTCCAGCTCGAGCTCGTCTCCACGGGGTGGCGCCAGCCGCCGCAGCTCCGCCCGCGCCGCCTCGATCGCCGCCAGGTCCTCGGGCGAGGGGTTGTGCAGCCGCTCGACCCAGGGGCCCAGCTCCCGTACCGCGTCCGTCAGGGCCTGGTGATACTTCTGCGACGTCGCCGCGTCCGTCATCAGCTGCCCGTAGTAACGGATCTCCAGCACGGCCTTGGCGAGCGGCCCGCCGTTCGTGTCGAACTTGTCCAGGACGTTGGTGTTGGCGAAGTCGGCCAGCGTGACGCCCGACTTGCCGAGGATCGCCGTGTCCAGGTAGTCGCCGACGGCGTCGTCGCCCACCGCCATCAGGCCCTCGTCCGGGACGGGGATCTCGTTGAACTCCAGGTACTGCTCGTCGTAGTCCGGGACCCGGTTCCGGAACCTCTCCTCCAGGAGCGCCCGGAAGGCCGCCCGGTCCCGTGGGAGGAACATGTGCGCGCGTTCCGGCAGCTCCTTGAACCGCGCGTCGGTCTCGTGCCGGATGAGGTAGGCGGCGTGGGCCTTCCGGAGTCCGAGGTGGATGTCCCGGTTCAGCGCCATGGCCGCGAGCACGTACTCCGTGAAGGCGTGGGAGCGCAGTTCCTGCAACGCGAGGTCGGGCACGTCCAGGTAGGGGCGGACGACCGACAGGTCCGCGGGGACGTAGCCCAGGGTCTCGAAGGCGAACATCCTGGCCGCGACGTCGTTCGCGAAGTCCCGCGCGTCGTCCAGGTGGTCGCGCGTGAGGTACCCGTCCGTCAGGTCGCGCCAGGTCCTCTCGGCCACGTGTTCGGTCATCAGGCGGTAGATCGCCGACGGCCAGACGCCCACGTTGTACTGGTCGTGCGAGCCACCGGGGGCGCCGACCGGCGGCGGCCCGACCAGCCAGCCCGCGCCCTCCTCGGTGAGCGTCCAGCCCTCCGGGATGAACCGCTCCAGCGGAAGAGAGGGCCGGTCGCCGGGCGTGCCGGTGAGGGCGTTGAACGCGTTCTCGAACGCCACCTCCGTCCGGTACACGTGCTCCGGGTGGGTGTAGCTCTCGCCCGGGTGGTCGCGCATCACCCCGGTGTCGACCTCGACGATCGCGGCGGGCTTGAGGAGGCCGCTGCCCCCCGCCTTCACCGCGTCGTCCTCGAACCGGTAGAGGCGGTCGCCCGGCCCCATGTAGACCTTTTTGAGCTCGACGGACAACGTGGCGCCGTGCGGCCCCCTCGCCAGCACCACGCTGCCCATCGTGGTGGCGTCCTCCAGATCCGGATGCGCGAGGACCGCCCAGAACTCCTTCTCCTTCGCCGACCCCGCGCCCATGAGCCCCACCCGCTGGTCGGGCCGCACCAGGCTCTTGAGGTGGTTCAGCACGATCGCCTCAGCGGCCGACCGCGTGTGACTCCGCTCTCTCGGGGACAGCGCCGCGTACTTCTCCGGCAGCTCGGCCCGCAGGGTCCGCGCCGCCTCGTCGTCGACGGGCAGGCCGCGGCCCCTCAGCGCGGTCCGCACGTCGGCCCACAGCACGCGGTGCGGGTCCAGCCCCGTCACCTCGATGGACGCGGGCGTCTCCGCGGGCGGGGAGGTCTCGTTCAGCGTGGAAGCCTCGGAGAGCGTCACCGTCTCGGCCAGCGTGGACGCCTCGGCCAGCGCGGCGGCCTCGGTGGCGGCCTCCTCGCGGCCGGCCGAGAACGCGTTGGTGGTGGCCGCCTCCTGCTCCGCCCAGGACGCGGACAGGTCCCGCGGGGCGAACAGCACGCGGAACTCGTCGAACGCCTCCTCGTGGAAGGCCTCGGCGGTGTGGTTCAGCCACACCTCGTCGTCCGTGCGGTGGCCCTCGCTGATCGTGTGGAACGACCGGCCCATTCCCTTCAGGGCGGGCGGGGCCAGCGCCTCGAAGGAGAGGTGGGCGGGCAGGTCCGCGGTCAGGCGTTCCACGCGCTGGTCCCACACCCACGTGCGGGCGTCCAGTTCCTCCGTCTTCTTCAGCCCGAGACCGAAGACGCCGTCGTAGGCGTTGAGCATGCGCTCCACCAGGCCCGACCGGGCCCGCGCCAGGTCGTCCTCGGACAGTCGCCGGTCCGGGTTCTCAGCCTGCCAGCGCGCGGACTGCTCCGCGAAGATCTGCTCGGCCTTGCCGGTCACGCCCTGGCGCGCCGTCTCCACCGAGAGCCAGACGTTCAGCCGGTCGGCGCCGGCAGCCTCGTCGTACCACGCGCGCCACTCTTCGAGCCGGGCGGACAGGCTCTTGTCCTGCTCCCCGGTGAACAGCGTGCCGAAGTGGTCGTTGACCGAACGGCCGAGGGCGGTCTGCATCGACGACAGCGTCCCCCTGGCCAGCGTGACGCCGTGCTGGAGGCCGAACCGCTCACGGAACTCCTCGGTCAGCCCCGGGTCGTTCTCCCATGCCGCGTGCCGGGTCTCCAGGTCCCGGAAGGAGCGCTGGAGCGCGGCCTCGCGCGCGGTCTGCTCCGCGAGCCGGGACGGCAGGGACTCGACCGTCTTGTCGAAGGTCTCCCGCCACCGCGTCACCGCCTCCTCGGTGACCGGCTCGCCGGCCGGGAAGTGCCGGTCGTAGCCCTTCTGGAGCGTCTCCAGACCGTCGTGCAGCACCTGCCGGCGGCCCGGGTCGGAGGGCGTGGCGTCCCGGGTCGCGAACCCGTCCAGGAGGGCGCGGTCCGCGTCGGACAGGTCGTCCTTGAACGACCCGGCCCGCGCCTCGTACAGCTCGGCGAACCGCTCCTGCTCGGAGGCGAGACCGGCCCGCCGGTCGAACGCGTCGAACAGGTCCTTGGTCAGCTCGTCCAGCCGGAGGGCGGCCTCGCGACGGCGCGCCGCCAGGTCCTCGCGGATGTCGGAGACCTGCCGGAAGACCTCCCGTACGGCGTCGTCCCAGCGCCGTTCGAACTCCACCCACTCCCGCTCGCGTACGGTCTCGGCGACCGAGCCGGTCAGCTCGAACGGCAGGGAGTGCTCCGGAGAGCCGACCCGGCGCTGCCACAGGCCGAACTTCCGGTCGAAGGCGGTCTGGCCGTGGCGGAGCGCGATCTGCCGGGCCGCCTCCAGGTCCAGCTCGCCGGGGAGCTCGTCGATGACCTCCTGCCGCTCCCGGTCGCCGGCCAGGAGCCGGCGTTCGAAGTCCGCCTCCATCCGGTCCTTGATCTGGGTGAAGGAGGGGTGGTCCTTCGCCTGCGGGTTGGTCAGCAGCCAGGACTCGACCTTCTCCTCGAAGGCCGCCCGGTCCTCGGCGGTCACGGTGGTCTCGGGCAGGCCGGCGAGCTCTTCGTCGTGCTCGGCGAACAGCTCCTCGTACCGGTCGAACAGCCGCGTCTGCGCCGACCGCCACGCGTGCCCGCGCCAGTCGCCGGGCGCGGTCTCCGGCGGCGCGGGGACGAACTCCCGGCCCTGCTCCTCGGCCCCGCGGAGCGCGTTGTCGGCGAGCTGCTCCTCGACGTACGCGCGACGGATCTGCTCGATCCGCTGGTTCGCCCACGAGACCGTCTGGTGGGAGCGCATCTTCGCCTGCCCGGCCTCCCGCGCGACGGACAGGCCGGCGAACTCCTGGCGGGCGAGCTCCCGGCCGCGCGCGACCTCGTTCAGGGCGTTGAGCCTGCGCGTGTAGTCCGACTCCAGCCGGGCGCGCAGCTTCGTGTCGAACGGCCGGTCGCGTACGAGGTCCATCGTCTGCCGGGTGAGCTCGGTCCGCTCGCTCCGGTACCAGGACTGGATCTCCGGCGACCAGTCGGGGGACGGTTCGCGGCTCTCCGCGACCTGCTCCAGGCGGCGGCCCAAGTCGGCGATCGGCCGGGCCTGGGCGTTGAGCCGCTGGGCCTCCTGCCGGACGCTCTCGGTCAGCTGGGCCGACTCGGGCGCGGACGGGTCGGACAGCGCCGCGCGCTCGTCCGTGTAGCGCTCCCGGAGGCGGGTCAGCTCCTCCTCGTGCCAGCGGCGGGTCAGGTTGTCCCATTCGTGCCGGCTCTGGCCCAGGTCGACGCGGCCCTGCGGGCCGTTCACGGTGAGCGCGGCCTCGAAGGCGCGGTTCGCGGCGGTCTGCTGCCGCCATTCGGTCCGCGCCTGCCGGTACTCCTCGCGCAGCCGCTCGACCAGCCCGGCACGTTCGGTCTCGGCGAGCGAGGACTCGCTCAGCTCGCGGACGAAGCGTTCACGCAGCTCCCGCACCTGAGGAGACTGCGTGAAGGCATTCTCCCGGCCTCCCCACGGCCGCCACCGGTCGCCGCCGGCCACCTCCCGGTCGAACGCCTTACCGGCCTCGACCGCCGCGTGCGCCTGGTCCAGCCGCCGGGTCAGTTCCCCACCCAGCACCGTACGGTCCTCGCCGCCCGCCCACTGGTCGGCGAACCACTCGCGGAGCGCGCCCTCCTCCTCCAGCGGCAAGCGGGCGTCGCTCGGGCGGGCGGCCACACGCCGCTCGAACTCCAGGTAAGCCTCGTCGCGGGTGGCGATCTCGGCGCGCAGGGCGGCGAGTTCCTCGCGGACCCGGTTCTCCGCCTCGACCATCCGTGCGGAACGCGGCGCGGGAGGCGCCTCGGTCTCGTGGAGCAGAATCTCCGCGTCCTCATCCGGCAGCGGCGGCTTCTCGGCCTCGTCCGGGGCGTCCTCCACGTACGGCCGCCGGTCCTCCGGGTCGCGCGGCGGAGGATCGTGCGGGCCGTCGGACACGGTCTTGGGGCGCGCGCTCTCCGGGGTGACCGGCTCCGGCTCGATCTCGTCCGACCCGGTCCGGTGCTCGTACGCCTCGACCGGTGTGCGGGTGATGCCGAGCCGCCCGAAGTCCAGCGTCCACTCGGGGTTCTCGCTCCACTCCCGGTAGGCCGCCTCGCGCTCCACGGCCCGCGCGCGGAGCTCGGCGACGCCGGTCCGCGCCGTGTCGACGAGCGCCGCGCGCTCCTCGTCGGTCACCGCGCGGTCCCAGCCGTCGGCGAGGTTCCGCCGGAGCGTCTGGAGCCCCTCCTGGTACTCGTTCCGCGCCGCCGGGAACGTCAGCGGCGGGTGCCCCTCCTCGAACCCGTTCTCCAGGGACTCCAGCACCGAGGCCCGGCGCGTCAGCCGGCCCATCGTCTCGGCGAGCTGCTGCCGCCACGCCTCGTGCTCGGCCTCCGCCTGCGCGCGCAGCCGCGCCACGCGCGGCGCGTCCACCTCGGCCTGGAAGCGCGTCCAGGCGTCCCGCAGAGTGGTGCCGAAGACGTCGCCGGTCTCCTGCTCGCGCGCCAGCATCGCGGGCAGGTCCCGGCCCACGCCGTGGGCCTCGTGGAAGAGCGTCGCCCACTCGGCCCGGAAGTCGTTCGCCATCGACTCGAACGTCCGGTCGGCCATGGCGTACCGTCGCCGCGCCTGGCCGGTCAGCTCGCTCGCCTCGCTGGTCATCTCGTGGAACCGGGACCCGCCGTCGCCCATCGCGCGGTCCAGGCCGGCCTCGAACGCGAGCCGGTCGTTCAGCGACGCGAGGTACGGCTGGAAGTACTCCCGGTCGAACGCGGCCTCCCGCAGGGCCAGCTCCTCCGGCGACCAGACGCCGTCCTCGGGCCGCCCGACCACCGCCTTGTGCGCCTCGGTCACCGCCTCGCGGAAGTCTGCCTCGACCCGCTCGACGTGCTCGGCCGGAGCCTCCAGGCCCGTCAGGGCCTGCTCCACCCGGCGGAGCGCGGCGGCGCGGCCGGCGTACTCGTCGAACCGCGCGGGCATCCCCGCGGCCAGGCGTTCGAACGCCGTGGTCAGCGCGGCGGCGTATTCGTCCCACTCACGGGCGGTCAGCTCCCACGTGTCGCGTCCGCCGAGGAGGCGGCGGGCCTCCGCGCGCAGGTCGTCGCGCAGCTCGGCGAGCACCGGGGCGTGGTCCACCTCGCCGGTCCGCCCGGACTGTTCCCGCCAGTCGATCTCGTACCGCCCCATGTCCTCTTCCGCGCGGGCGAGCAGGGCGTCCTCGGCGGACTTGGCGCGCAGCCGTGCGGCCCAGCGCTCGTCCAGGTCGCGCAGCTGGGGGTCCAGCTCCGCGGCGCGGCGTTCGTAGTCGTCCAGGCGCAGTGTCCGGGTCTCGGCGCCGCCCGGCAGGGTCCGCGTACGGGCCGCGAACTCCGCGTCGTACTCCGCGCGGAGCGTACGGGCCTCGGGAGCGGCGCGGTCCAGGCCCGCCTGCTCCAGGAGACGGCCGAAGTGCTCGTCCGCGGCGGTCTCGAGGGCCATGCGGGTGCGCATGCCCCGTACCAGGTCGTAGACCCGCTGGTCGGCTTCGGCGTGGAACCGATCCCACACCTGCGGGTCGACCCGCTCGCCGCGCAGGCCGAGCCGCTCGGCGATCCGGCGCACCTCGGACTCGACGGCGTCGCCGAACCGCGCCCGCAGCCGGGCGGCGGCGACCGGCGAGTGCGACGCGGTGAGGCGGGAAAGGTCGAAGTCGGTCTCCGCGCTGGAGCGTGCCGAGCGCACCGCCGCTTCCAGCTCCAGCTCGTCGTTCAGCCCGTCGACCAGATCGTCGAAGCGCCGCTCGAACTCCAGCCCGGTCAGCTCGCCGTCCAGGTGCCGCTGGAACAGCTCCTGCCAGCGGCCGTCGAAGCGCTGCCGGACCTGCTCGGTCCACGGCCGCGACGTGTCGGCGTCGACCCGCGCCTGCTCCCGCACCAGCCCCTCGGCCAGCGTACGGGCGTTCGGACGGGGGCCCGCCTCCGGCTCGGGCAGCCGGGATTCGAGCGCCTCGGTCAGCCGCGTGGTGAAGGCCGCGTCGTTGTCCTCGGTGAGGGTGCCGGACTCGGTGCGGACCGCCCGGTACACCGTGGTGGCGTCGTCGGCGAGGTGCTCGGGCACCCCGGTCGAGCGGACCAGCGCGGCCGGGTCCACCCGCGGGTCGGAGCCGAGGAGGATCTCGGCGGTGCGAGGGGCCGACCCGTCGTGCCCGGTGGCCTCGAACACCGTCTCCAGCTTGCCCGCGAGGCGCTGCTGGAGGGACGGCGGCCCACCTGTGCGCCCATCCGTGCCCTCACCGCCGGTCGTCCGCGTGGTGCGGGTGGTGCGCGGGGCGGCCTCGTGCTCGGCGACGGCGTCGCGGTACGCCGACAGGACCAGGGCGTCCAGGTGCGTGGGCAGGCCGGCCGCGCGGACCAGCGTGGCCGGGTCGGGGCGGGGGCCCTCCGGGGGCACGCCGTGCGTGTTGGACGCGCGGTACGCGGAGACGGCGGCGTCGAGACGCTGGTCGGCGTCGCGCTGCCGCCAGTACCGGCGGTCCTCGTTCTCCAGCCGCTCGGTGTAACGGCGTACCTGGTCGTCTCGGCCGGTCTCCAGGCGCTGCTGGGCGGCATGGTCGCCGCCGTCGAAGACGAAGTTCGGCGTGACGTCCTCGTGCCCGGACACCAGGTCCGCCGGCGGGACCGCGTCGTGCGGCGCCGGCGGAGCCTCGTGCGACGTGCCGTCGTGCGAGATGTCGTCGTGCGAGGCGTCGTCCTGCGACGTGGTGTCGTGCGGCTGCGGGTCGTGCGACGTCGTATCGGGCGGCGGGTTCTGCGACGTCGTGTCGCGGGGGGCCGGGGGCGGTTCGTGCTCGGTCTCCGGCGGTGTGCCGTCGGAACCCTTCTCGTTCGTCACCGACTCGGTGCGTACGGGCCGCGCGGGCGGCACGGGCCGATCCTGGACCGCGCCATCGCGCCCGGGCACCGGGGGCGGCGCCGACTCCGGCGGCCGGTTAGACGGCAGCGGAGTCGTCGCGGGCTCGGTGCCCCGGGACGTGACGGCCGGGTTCGTGGACGAGGTGACCGGCCGCTCCACGATGGGCACGCCGTGCTCATCCAGCACCGGAGGCTCGACGATGGGCCGGCCGTGCTCATCCAGCACCGGAGGCTCGACGATGGGTTGGCCGTGCTCATCCAGCGCCGGAGGCTCGACGATGGGCTGGCCGTTCTCGTCCAGCACCGGCATGTTCTCGGAGAACGGGGTCTCCCCGGGCGGGAGGTTCTCCCGCCCCACCGGCCGGCCCCCCAGGACGCCCGGAGTCCGGGTGGTGCCGGTGAGCGGATCCGTGGTGGGCGTGATCGGCCGCTCTTCCACGATCGGCGGCCCGTTCTCCTCCAGCCTCGGCGGCATCTGGGTGAACGGGACCCGCGACGACGGGACGTTCGGCAGGGCCGGCGGCCTCTCCTGCACGCCGGACGGTGACTGGAAGGGGTTGACGGCGGCCGGGTTCTCCAGGTCGGGGCTGACGGTCGACTCGTCGCCGAGCGTCTCGTGCGGCAGCGGTTCGATCAGGCCCGGTCCGGGACGCTCCGGTCCGGGACGCACCGGCCCGCCGCCCCGTGGCCCGTTGAGCCCCGGAACCGGCCCCTCCGGTGGCGGCTGGTCGATGACCCTCTGCGGGCTGAAAGTGTCGACGGTCCCCCTGGGGCCGCCACCGCCGGGGGAATCGCCCGGACCCCTGCCCGACGGCGGGTCGGTCAGCAGGTCGGACTTGTCGATCGGCCGGATGAGGTTCGGGTCGATGTTCAGCTTCGCCATGCGGTACTTCATGCCGCCCAGCGCGGCGCCCCGTACGGCCGCGCCGAAGGCCACACCGCCGATGCCGCCGCCGACGAACATCATCGGCAGGACCTGCCAGTTGCCGTCGATCAGCCCCTGGGTGAACGTGCCGGCGATCGCGCCGCCGCCGCCCATCTTGACGAAGTCGCCCGTGATGTTCGTCAGCTCGGTGATGAACTTGTTGTCGAGGCTCTTGAGGGCGTTGCCGATGAGGTTGTCGAAGAGACCGCCGATGCCCCGGATGCCGATGTCGGCGAGGGCTCCGCCGAGCGCACCCTCGCCGACCCACTTCCAGTTGATGTGGGGGCCCTGCGGGTCGCCGTCGATCGAGGACGCGACCAGGCTCGCCGCCATCATCAGCAGCGCGCCGATCGCCGCCTGGAGAGCCGTCGGCATGAGGAACCGGGTGAGCGACAGGAGCTGCTGCATGATCATCTCGAGGCCGAGACGCGTGGTCTGCTCGGCGACCACCTCCTCGCCGAGCGTCGAGCCGCCGGTGAAGGCGGCCAGCGCCGTCATGATCGCGAGCTGCACCATCAACGCGATCAGCATCGCGATGATCTGGACCTGGGCCTCCAGGAGGCTCCGCGCCCATTCACCGACCTGGTCGCCCATCTGCTGGGCGGCCTCTCTGATCTGGTCGACGTGGTTGATGCCGCCGTTCGCGCCGAGGAACGCGCCGAACGTCTGCTTGAACTGCGCGACGACCTCGTCGGGCAGCGCGCCGTCGATGTCGCTGACGACGCCGGCGTAGTGCTCCGCGAGCGAGCCCAGCTCCTGGTTGAGGTTGTCGAACGGCGTCCTGAGCGCATAGACGTTCTGGGGCGGAGCCTCCGGCGGCTCCGTCCCCATCAGGAACAGGAAGAGCTTGCGTTCGTCCTCGTTGAACGTCAGCCCTTCCGGCGCGTCACCCACGACCCCGTACCCTCGCTTACTTGCCGGTCAGGCCGCCTCTCCCCGGATGGCCCTCACCCTGGTAGGCGCCGTACTCGTTGATGGCGTCGACGATCCCCGCCTGGGTCTTCTTCACGTACTTGCTCTGGTTGTTGAGCGCTTCGTCGAACCCCTCGGGGACCAGGCCGAACGCGGCGAGCACCTGGCTGAACTGGAGCTTCTGCCCGTTGAGCTGCGTGAACGCGGTCCGGCCGAACTCGTCGTGGCCGAGGACCTCCCCGGCGTTGCTCAGCCCGTCCAGGAAGCGCTGGTTGATGCCCTTGATCTCGTCCCCCAGACCCAGGATCTTCTCCCTGGCCGCCTTGGCCCGGTCCGGGTTCGCCTGGAACTTGTCAGACATCGCCATCCTCCACGATCTCGTCGTGCAGTTTCCGGGTCGTCCGGTCCCGGCGCGATGGGGCCCCGCGGCCTCCCGCCTTCAGCGCCGACCCGAAGATCTGTTCCCAGTCGGGGGTGTAGGCGGGCAGGTCCGAGCCGCTCCGGCCCATCCGGCTGATCTCGGAGAAGGTCTCCTTCACCCGGCGGGCCATCACCGCCCGGCCCTTGTCGGCCGCCTCGACGATGGCCGCGGACAGCTGCGCCGGCTCCATCGTCCGGTACTTCTCGTCCAGGAACTTCACCCGCTTCAGCTCGCCCTGCGGGCCGACCGTCACCTCGACGGAGCGGTCCTTGGACCGTACGGTCGTGGACGCCTCGTTCAGCTCGGCGCGTGCGCGCGCCACCGCGGCCTTGGTCGACTCGAGGCGCTCCCGCGCCTCGGCGACCCGCGCCGCCATCTCCTCGTTCAGATCCATCCGTGCTGTTCCCTCCCTCGCGTGACCGTGGCGTACGTCATCCGATGACGGCGGGTGAGCCGCCCTCGTCGGTGCCCCAGACGTCCTCCTCCTCGGGCACCCATGACTCGCGCTCCCGCTCGCCGCTCTCGGTCCGCTCGCGTTCGGCGTCTCCCGCGTACGGGTCGTAGCCCGCGGCGGTGGGCGTGCGCCGGCCCGCCGCGGTCTCGGTCTCGTAGGCGCCCGGGCGGCGGCTCCGCCGGCCGAGGGAACCGCCCTCGGCGGTGACGATGTCGTCGTCGTCGTAGACCTGGCGGACGCGCTCGCCGGAGCCCTGCTTGTCGGCTCCCCCCATGCCGCCCATGCCGCCCATCCCGCCCATCGGCATCCCGCCCATGGGCGTGCCGCCTGTCATCGGCGTGCCGGCCGGCGGCATCCCACCGGTCGTGCTCCCGTCGATGCGGGTACCCAGCGGCAGGTAGTTCCCGGACTGGCTGACGGAGCTGCCGGGCACCAGCTGCTGGGCCGTCGGCAGGGAGCCCGCGGAGCCCAGCGTCCCGTCGTACGGCACCACGTCGTGCAGCTCGGGCTCGTAGGACGAATTGAGGTTCGGCGTTGAGACGTGCGGCAGCGTGGCCCCGTTGCCCAGCGGCGTGGTGATGGTCTTCCCGTCCGGCTCGTGCGTGGTGGCCATTCCCGTCTGCGGGTTGACCGTGGTGACGCTGCCGTCCGGGAAGTGAGTCGTGAGGGTCCCGTCGTTGTTGACCGTCGTCGAGCTGCCGTCGGGGTTCGTGAAGGAGTGCCCGGGGCTCAGGTGCTCGGTCGTGACGCTGCCGTCCGGGAGGGTCGTCGTCTCCTGTCCCGTGTGCGGGTTGATC
Organism: Actinoallomurus sp. CA-142502; assembly: GCF_050936355.1. Taxonomy (NCBI): domain Bacteria; kingdom Bacillati; phylum Actinomycetota; class Actinomycetes; order Streptosporangiales; family Thermomonosporaceae; genus Actinoallomurus; species Actinoallomurus sp. CA-142502. Next base: position 952,719 of record NZ_JBNJMY010000001.1, on the reverse strand, counting down.
GTCGTCGAGCTGCCGTTGCTGTAGTCGGTGGTGACGGTTCCGTCGGGGTTGAGATGGGTCTGGCTGCCGACCTGCCCGCCGTTGTATGCGTTCTCCAGCTGGTGCTGGAACTGGTCCTGCTGCTGCTGGAGCTGCTGAAGGTGCTGCAACTGCTGCTGTTGGTGCTGCTGCTCGGGGGTCCCGCCGCCCGGCAACTGCTGGTACTGCTGCTGGAGCAGCTTCTGCTGCTGGTCGTACTGCTGCTGAGCCTGCTTCTGCTGCAGGTCGGCCTGCTGCTGAGCCTGCTTCTGCTGCTGGTCGGCCTGCTGCTGGGCCTGCTTCTGCTGCTGGTCGTACTGCTGCTGGGCCTTGTTCTCCTGCTCCTTCTGGAGCTTCTCCTGCCGCGCGACCTCGTCCTGCTGGTCCTTGCGCTGCTGCTCGTACTGCTGCTTGGCCTGCTCTTCCTGCTTCTTCTGGTAGTCGGCCTGGGTCTGCTGCTGCTCCTTGTACTGCTGCTGGGCCAGCTCCTCCTGCTTCTTCTGCTGCTCCTCCTGCTTCTTCTGTTGCTCCTCCTGCTTGGCCTCCTGTTCCTTCTGGAGCTTCTCCTGCTTGGCCTCCTGCTCCTGCTGGAGCTGCTCCTGCCTCTGCTGCGCCTCCTCCTGCTTCTTCTCCTGCTCCTTCTGGAGCTGTTCCTGCTTCTTCTCCTGCTCCTCCTGCTTCTTCTCCTGCTCCTTCTGCATGGCCGTCTGCATGGCCATCTGCTGCTGGTACTGCTGCTCGGCCTTCTGCTCCTGCTCCTTCTGGAGCTCCTCCTGCTTCTTCTCCTGCTCCGCCTGCTTGGCCTCCTGCTCCTTCTGCAACTGCTCCTGCTTGGCCTCCTGCTCCTTCTGCAGCTGCTCCTGTTTGGCCTCCTGCTCCTTCTGCAACTGCTCCTGCTTGGCCTGCTGCTCCTTCTGTTCCTTCTCCTGCTCCTCGCGCTCCTTCTCGGCCTTGTCCTCCATCTCCTTCTGGTGCGCGAGGTCCTCGGCCCGCTGCTTGTCGGCCTTGTCCTCCATCTCCTTCTGATGCGCCGCCGCGGCAGCCGCGTCGGCCGCCGCCTTGTCCTCCATCTCCTTCTGGTGCGCGAGGTCCTCGGCCCGCTGCTTGTCGGCCTTGTCCTCCATCTCCTTCTCGTGCGCCGCCGCGGCAGCGGCGGCCTTGTCGGCCTTGTCCTGCTCCGCCGCCGCCTTGTCCGCCTGGTAGTCGGACTGGAGGTTGACACTCTGGGTCGTCAGCTTCTGCAGGGTCTTGCTGAGGTCGACCCAGGCGTTGTTGACCGCGTCGAGCGCCTTGCTGCCGGCCGTCCCGAGCTGGTCGACCACGGACTGCTGCCAGCGGCTGACCGCCTCGTCGCCGATGGCCTTCCAGGTGCTCATGTCGTTCAGGTCGCCGTAGCTGGTGCCGTCCTTCTTGTTGGCGCTGGTACGAAAACCCTCGGTGGCCACCTCGTTCGACCACGTGGTGACGTACTCGGAGACGAACGGCACGGCGCGGACCTTGACGAGGTTGTAGTCCCAGATGTCGTCGGTGACCTCGAGCAGGATGTCGTGCAGCCACCGCAGCGGGTTGCCGGTGTAGAGCGCCCAGGTGCTCCAGGTCGAGTGCAGGTTGGTGATGGCGTTGGAGACGCCCTGCTTCGCCCGGCGCAGGTCGTCACCGGCCTTGGAGAAGATGAACTCCAGCGGGAGCGTGTCCGTGTAGTTCTGGTACGTCACGCCGAGCTGGTGGATGATGTCCCAGAAGACACCGGCGGCCTGTCCCCGCCACGCCGCGTCCTCCGCGCCGAGCTGGTCCTCCCAGGTCTGGATCGTGGCGCGGGAGAGATAGAAGAACCGCGCCGCCCGGTCGAACGCCTCGGCGGCCCGCTCGAACCCGGTCAGGTCGACGGCGTTCGCGTCATCGACGTGGATGTCGTTCCAGGAGAAACCCCAGGTGGAGTACGGGTCGTTCATCAACGCCTCGAGCGCGACGCCACCGCCGTAGCTGTAGCTGGCGAGCGGCCCGGAGTCCCACCCCTTGAAGCCATCGGGCATGAGGTGGCTGCCGTGCTCGGTGAACTGGCCGCCGTGGGTCACGCCGCCGGCCGGAACGTCGTGGCCGGTGGTGCCCAGAAGGGTGATCCGCGCCTTGCGCATGTTCACCGTCGAGCCGACACTCGTCGGCCCGTTGAAGAACGGCACGACGAAGTCGGTGTTCTCGATGCGCCAGCCGGAGTTCTGCGTCCGCCAGCTCATGGCGTTGATGGCGCTCATCTCGGCCAGGTCCGGCTCGACGTCCCAGTCGCTGATCTCGAGCTTCATCAGCGGGATGTCGTCGTTGCCGTACAGCTTGTCCTTGAAGATCGTGCCGCGCGGGGGCAGCTTGTAGCCGGTGAGCAGGTTGACGGCCTCGGCCCACTTGTCGTTCGCCGAATAGGCCGGCGCCTTGTCGTCGGTGCTGTCCGCCATGGTCCGCTCTCCGGTGGAAGATTTACGTGGGCCGGGATGTCAGCCGGCGCTCAGGTCTGCTGAGAACCGCCGGTCCCCTGGAAGTCGCCGGGCACGGTACCCAGACCGTCCAGGAAGATCTTTCCGTCGATCTTCACCAGGTTGTCGTGCTGGCCGTCCATCAGCTTGCTGATCGTGGTGTTCAGGTTCGTGTGCAGGTCCTTGAACAGCTTGATCTGCTTGACGTAGACATCCGAGATCGACTGCGCGGTGTCGGTGATGGCCGCGACGACCGCCTTGCCGTGGGTACGCGTGTCGTCGGTCGCCATCTGGCCGATCGACAGCGGATGCTGGATCTTGAAGATCTCCGGCTCGCCCTCGGTGATCTTGCCCTTTCCGAGGAGGCTGTCCATCGTCACCCCCTCGTCGCTGTCCTGATTCGCGATCTTGTCGAGGGAGTCCGAGAAGGGGACGATCTGGTCGTCGACGAAGCTCTTCAGGCCCGCCTTGTCCAAAGTCAATTTCGGCTTGTCGGCCACTGCTCACCTCTCCTGAGTGCGTGGGATGTCAGGCCGTCCGCGTCGCCTCCGGCCGCCCGTGACCACGAGCGGCCGGAGACGGACGATCAACCGCCGATGCGTACCTCGGACCACATCTGGCTGAGGTTGTTCTCGTTGTACTTGTAGCTGCCGGAGATCTCGTCCAGAAGCTGGGAGTGCTGGGTGAGCATGTTCTCCATCGCCTTGATGGCGTTGTCCCACGCGGTCTGCTTCTGGGTGTAGGTGTCCTTGTCGTCACCGATCCAGCTCTTCTTGAGCTCGGAGAGCTCCATCTCCATGTTGGAGATCGTCTGCGCGATGGCCTTGGTCTGGGAGACCAGGTCGTCGGCGGCGTTGCTCATGTGGGAGTAGTCGACGTAGATGTAACCGTCGGTGAAGTCCTCGCTCATCGATGTCCTCGTTTCTCGTCCGCGGGAGGGAGGGGAACGTGCTCAGCCGTGCAGGGCGTCGAAGACGGACTGCGACTGGTTGTACGCCTGGTTGATCGACTCGTTGCTCGACCCCTGCTGCTGGTGCTGGGAGGTCAGGGTGGTGTTGAGCTTGTCGACCATGTCCCGCAGGTTGCCGAGGATGACGTCACACTGCTGTTCCCAGTTGTTGACGAGCTCACCGAACTTCCCGCCGTCCGAGCCCTTGTAGCCCGAGGCGAGGTTGTAGCGCGTCGACTCGACGTCCTGCCGGATCTTCGTGATGCCGGTGAACGCCTGTTCGAGGGCGTTGATGCCGTTCTTGGTCGCCGATACTTGCGACTGTTGCATTCCGTTGGCTGCCACCGTCCGCCTTCCTCTCTGGTTCGGTGCACGGGATCGGGGGCAGGATGGGAAGCGCCCGTCGAGCCGGCGCGTCCGCCATCCGCATCATCGCCCCATGCCCTCTTCTCCTTATCGGGTGCGACTTGTCGTGGACTTGTCACCGCCTTGCCCGGCGCTTCCGCACGGCTCCGTCGGCGTCGGGGCGGAGCCCGAAGCGGCGGCGGCCGCACTCAGGTCCGGGCCGGCCGGCATCATCGCGAGCAGCGGTGACGGCAGCGCCACCGCCTCTCCGATCGAGTAACCGAGCGCCGTGAGATCGGCACTGGTCGGCACGCGGTACTTGGTGCCGGTGTCGGTCACGAGGTAGACGGTGGCGCCGCCCGTGCCGCCGTCGGCCGCCAGCGCCCGTACGAGAACCCCGCCGCCCGGCGGAGTGGTGATGCGGTCCACGGGAACACATGCGGCGGAGGTCGCCGCCTGGGCGACCATGCCGAGCGTGCCCGGATCCGCCAGCACCACGCTCACCCGGGGACCCGCGTCGCCCGGCGCGACCCGTACGCACGCGGCCTGGGAGATGCCGCGGCTCACGAGCCGGGGTGGCGTCTCGGGCAGCGTGCCCGGGGACGACGTCTGGTCCGCCGGGGCGAGGTGCGCGTTCAGCACGTCGGGCGTCAACGAGGCCGCGGTCGCGCTCCGGTTCGCGTACGCCAGGCGGCGGACGTCCGGGTCGCCCATCAGCAGGTCGGCGACGGTGACGCTGATCTCGGCCAGGCCGTTCTGGCGGAGCTGGTAGTAGCGCGGCTCGGAGCCGATCACACCGACCCGGAAGACCTGGCCGACACGGGTCGCGTGCCCGTCGAGGGCCGGTCCGGCGGTGCCCATGCCGGGCACGGCGGGCGCGGTCAGGTCGGGTCCGGCCGGCAGCGCGTCGAGGAACGCCGCCGAGACCGGAGACGGGGGCCGCCCCGCGTAGCCGAGCGCGGACATCGCACCGCTCTTCTGGTCGATCCGCAGCCGGCTGCCCTGCCACACGAGGTACACGGCGGAGTCGGGTCCGGTGACGAGCATCCCCTCGCCCGCGGTCAGCGGGTCGTCGCCCGTGGTGCTCGCGCCCACGGCGAGCGTCGTCGAGGTGGCGGCGGGCCCGGTGTCCCCGGCGCTGGAGCACACCGCCCAGGGGTCCTGGTCGAGGTCCGCCGGCGCCGGCAGCGAGTCGGGCGCCCCGACGATGCCGACCGGCTGCCCGTGCGGCGCGCCGTCCAGCGACTTCGTCCGTACCTTGTGCGTCGTCATCTTGGTGCCGCCGATCAGGCGCGCCGACGCGTAGTTGCGGACCGGCCGCAGCCGGCCGTCCACATACAGGTAGGCGGCGCCGGTGTCCTGGTCGACGATCAGGCTCTGCGGATCGCGCCAGGTGTTCGACCGGCCCGGGGAGATCAGCCCCCAGACGAACGCCGCGGCGCACAGCAGCAGCGCGACGACGATCCCGGCGACCGCGCCGCGGTTCGTCCGGCCCTGCGGGCTCTCCGGCGCGTCCGGGTCGGCCCGCAGCATCCCGGAGGTGATCCGGCCCATGACGAACAGGTGGGCCTGGACCTGGTCACGGCGTGACTGCATCGTCTTCCGCCCGTCCTCTCCTGTCCCGGATCAGCCGATCGCCCGCAACTCGCTGTACACGCCGAGGACCCACAGGGCCAGTGGCAGCAGACTGACCGCCACCAGGCTGTGCAGGATCTCCGCGGCCCGGCCCCAGTACGGCACGAGCCGGCGGCCCGGCACGACCCAACCGGAGATGAGAAGCGCGGCGGCGGCCGACGCCACCCCGACCGCCGGCAGCGTACGGCCGCCCGGATCGACCCCGGCGACGTGGACGGCGATCATCATGGCGGCGCCCCAGACGCCCGGCGCGACCAGGGACAGGCGCTGCCAGACGTTGCCCAGTCCCCGGCTGTGCAACACCAGGAGCAGGGACAGCGCGAAGGCCATCATCAGCTGGCTGAGCCGGTGGTTGTGGGCCAGCGCCGTCAGGCAGAGGGCGGAGGTCAGGCCGACCGTCGCGTACATGGCGGTCATCCAGGTGTCGGCGATGACCGCGCGAGCGGCCACGGCCGACGGCGAGCGCGGTTCGATGCCCTCCTGGAGCTGCTCGGCGTTGGTCGGCAGCGGCGGCGTCCGCAGCCCCGACAGCCGGAACGACAGCGACGGTACGAACGCGCCGAAGATCACCGCCACGAGAGCCACGATGCTCGCCGCGTGCTCGGGCGGCATGTCCGCGACCATCAGCAGGACGCCGCCGAGCGCGCCCGCGAGCGCGAACACGGTCGCGCCGACGAAGAGTGCCGTGTAGGCCGCCACCACGGCGAGCGCGAGCACCGAGGCGCCCGCCTCCGCCGCGGACGCGGCCAGCAGCCGGGCGCCGAGCGTCTGATAGTGGTCCGGGCCGCTCAGCGAGCCGCCGGGCAGCAGCCAGCCGGCCAGCACGAGGTACGGGCCGACCATCGCGCCCAGGAGCGCGGCCGCGGCCGCGTCGCCCACGGCGCGGCTCGCCGCGGCGGCGCCGGCCAGCAGCAGCAACGCGAACGCGCCCGCCGTGATCTCGCGCTGCACGGCCGAACCGCCCGGCAGCGCGATGATGACGAGCGCGCCGATGAGGGCCACCAGCGTCAGCCCGCGCAGCAGCCGCCGGCTCGCCTGCGGGCTCCAGCCGTGCGGGCTCTCCTTCATCGTGGTCGAGATGCCGTCGACGATGTCGTCCAGCCGTACCTCGGGCAGCGCCTCGGTACGGGGCCGCAGGTAGACCGTGTCGCCGTCGCGCAGCCCGAGCGACTCGAGCGTGGCCTCCTGGTCGAGCGGGGCCTCACCCAGCCGCTGGAGCACCCAGCCCTCGTGTTCGAGGCCCGCCTCGCCGAGGTCGTCTCCGCCGTACCCGAGCACGGCCGGAAGCAGGTCGGCGACCGGGACGTCGGCGGGTACGGCGAGGTCGATGGCCTTCGAGGGCGCGCGTACCGTCAGCCGGCACAGCCCCGCCGCCGCGCCACTGCTCATGGGCCCTCCTTCGTCGGAGGAGTGACCAGAGATTGCGTGTCTTCGATTCGCTCGCTCCGCTCGCTCATGGGGCCCTCCTTCGCGATTCAGCTGTGTTCTGTTGTTCTCGTCAGTGCTCTCCGGTTAGGCATACGTAAGCGAAGAGCACCCGGTTCATCCGTGTTCTAACGATCCGGTCGATGGCTGGTCACTGTACGATGCCTGGCAACGAGTCCGCTCGCTTCTCCTCGGCCGCTCTCCGCACACCGCCGACCCATCGCCGCGTGCCGTGCCGCACACGCCCAGGAGGCCCCCGTTGAGTTTCTTGCTTTTCCGCAGGCCCGTGCGCCGACGCGCGCCGGAGATGCCCGACGGGGAGATCAACCTCCAGGAGCCGCCGACCCTCCCCGAAACGGTGCCCGACTCGTCCGCCATCTGGACGTACCTGCCGATGGCGCTGATGTCCGGCGCCATGATGATGATGTACATGACGCGCGGCGGCGGGAGCAGGACCAACGGCTTCCTGCCGATCTCGCTGATCATGATGGTCGCCGCCGCCGGCGCCATGCTGCTGGGCAACGGCATGCGCCGCAGCGGCGAACGCAAGCAGAAGCTCAAGGGCGCGCGCCGCGACTACCTCCGCTACCTCTCCCAGACCCGGCGCAAGGTCCGCAACGCCGTGCGCGACCAGCAGAAGTCCCTGGTCTGGCGGCACCCGTCACCGCTGACGCTGTGGTCCGTGATCGGCACCACCCGCATGTGGGAGCGCCGCCCGTCCGACCCCGACTTCGCCGAGGCGCGGCTCGCCATCGGCGAGCAGAAGCTCGGGCTGCGCCTGTCGCCGACCTCCACCAAGCCGGTCGAGGACCTCGAACCGCTGACCGCCCACGCGCTGCGCAGCTTCATCCGCGCGTACGCCACCGTGCCCGAGCAGCCCACCGCCGTCTACCTGCGGTCCTGGGCCCGGCTGCTGATGCGCGGGGACGAGGAGGCCATCCGCGGCATGGTGCGGGCGATGATCGCCCAGCTCGTCGTCTTCCACTGCCCGGACGACCTGTGGCTCGCGCTGTGCGTCGCGCCCGGCCGCCGGGCCGAGTGGGAGTGGGTCAAGTGGCTGCCGCACAACCACAACCCGCACGACAGCGACGGCGCCGGTCCGGTCCGCATGATCGCCACCGACTTCCCGGAGCTGGAGGGAATGCTCGGCGCCGAGTTCTGGGAGCGCCCGCAGTACGACCCGGAGGCGCGGACCGGCCGCGAGGAGCCGTACACGCTCATCGTGGTGGACGGCGCCACCATCCCGGCCGGGCACCCGCTGGACGGCCCGGGGATGCGCAACGTCACCGTGCTCGACCTGAGCGGCACGCTCACCTGGCGGCCGGGCCGTACGACCCTGCGTCTCGATGTGCGGGACGGCGAGCTGCGGCTGGTCCGTACCGACCGCGACCGCAAGGAGCAGACGACCCTGCTCGGCCGGCCCGACGAGCTGGGCGTGCGGAGCGCGGCCGCGCTGGCCAAGAGGCTCTCGCCGTACCGGCTGGGCGTGGGCGGCGAGACCGCGGAACCGCTGTCGTCCACCATCGATCTGGCCACGCTGCTGGGCATCCCCGACCTGCACCGCCACGACCCCGCGACGCTGTGGCGCAAGCGCACGGCCTCCGAGCGGCTGAAGGTGCCGATCGCGGTCGGCGCCGACGGCACGCCCGTGGAGCTGGACATCAAGGAGTCCGCGCAGGGCGGCACCGGCCCGCACGGCATGCTGATCGGCGCGACCGGCTCGGGCAAGAGCGAGCTGCTGCGCACGCTCGTCCTCGCGATGGCGCTGACCAACTCCTCCGAGACGCTCAACTTCGTCCTCGTCGACTTCAAGGGCGGCGCGACCTTCCTCGGCCTGGACGAGCTGCCGCACGTCTCCGCGGTCATCACGAACCTGGCCGACGAGGCGTCGCTGGTCGCCCGCATGCGCGACGCGATCCACGGTGAGCTGATGCGGCGGCAGGAGCTGCTGCGCGCCGCCGGCAACTACGTGTCCGTGCTGGAGTACGAGCGGGCGCGCGCCTCCGGCACGCCGCTGGAGCCGCTGCCGAGCCTGTTCGTGGTGGTGGACGAGTTCAGCGAGCTGCTCGCCGCACACCGCGACTTCATGGAGCTGTTCGTGATGATCGGCCGGCTCGGCCGCAGCCTCGGCGTGCACCTGCTGCTCGCCTCGCAGCGGCTCGACGAGGGCCGGATGCACCAGCTGGAGAGCCACCTGTCCTACCGCATCGGCCTGCGGACGTTCTCGGCCATGGAGAGCCGCGGCGTGCTCGGCGTCCCGGACGCGCACACGCTCCCGCCGCAGCCCGGTAGCGGCTTCCTCAAGACCGGTGTCGAGGCGCTGACGCGGTTCCGCGCGGCCTACTCCTCCGGCGCGTACCGGGCGCGCAGCAAGGCCGACCAGGCGCGGGTCGCGAGCCAGGTGGTGCCGTGGTCCGCCTCGCGGGTCGCGCCGGTCGAGCCGCCCGAGCCCGTGGAGGCCGAGGAGGAGACCGAGGAGACCGGCGAGACGCTGCTGTCGGTCGCGGTCGACCGGATGCGCGACGCCGGGCCGCCCGCCCACCAGGTGTGGCTGCCGCCGCTGGACCTGCCCCCGACGCTCGACCAGATCCTCCCGCCGCTCGAGCCCGACGACGTTCTCGGCCTGACGACCGTCGACTGGGAGCTCCGCGGCGAGCTCACCGTGCCGGTGGGCATCGTCGACCGGCCCTTCGAGCAGATCCGTGACCTGCTGGTCGTCGACCTGCACGGCGCGGGCGGCCACGTCGCCATCGCCGGCGGCCCGCAGAGCGGCAAGAGCACGCTCATCCGCACCATGATCGCCGCGCTGGCGCTCACCCACACGCCGCGCGAGGTGCAGTTCTACTGCCTCGACTTCGGCGGCGGCACGCTGATCGGCCTGGCCGGCCTCCCGCACGTTGCCGGGGTCGCCGCGCGCATGGACGCCGAACGCGTCGGCCGGACGATCGCCGAGGTCACCGCGCTGCTCGCCGACCGCGAGCAGTTCTTCCTCACGCACGAGATCGACTCGATGGCGACCTACCGGCGCCGCCGGGCGGAGGGCGAGTTCGCCGACCAGCCGCACGGCGACGTGTTCCTCATCGTGGACGGATGGTCGACGCTCCGGCAGGACTACGACCGGTACCTCCCGACGTTCAACGCGATCGCCGCCCGCGGCCTCAACTACGGCATCCACCTCATCATCACGACCGCACGCTGGGTCGAGCTGACGGCGGCCGTGCGCGACCAGGCCGCGACCCACCTGGAGCTGCGGATGGGCGATCCGATGGACTCGGAGATCGACGCCCGCCGCGCGGCCTCCGTGCCGCGCGTCCCCGGCCGCGGCATGACCCGCGACAGCAAGCTGCACTACCTCACCGCCCTGCCGCGCATCGACTCGGTGGAGAGCGCCGGCGACCTCGCGGAGGGGGTCGCCGGGCTGGTGGCGGCGGTGAGCGAGAGCTGGTCGGGGCCGCCGGCGCCGCCGGTGCGGATGCTGCCGGCCACGCTGCACGCACGCGAGCTGCCCGCGCCCGAGGGCGACTTCCGCGTGCCCCTGGGGCTGGAGGAAGAACGGCTCTCCACGGTGTGGCACGACTTCGGCGAGAACCCCCACATGATCGTGGTCGGCGACACCGAGTGCGGCAAGACGAACCTGCTGCGGCTCATGGCCAAGGCCATCACCACGCGGTACACGCCCGAGGAGGCCCGCATCATGGTGGTGGACTACCGCCGTGAGCTGGTCGAGGCGGTGCCCGACGAATACCGGCTCGGGCACGCCGTGTCGATTGACGCGCTACGCGACCTCCTGGACGGCGCCGGACGGGCGATCAAGGCGCGCGTGCCGGGCCCGGACATCGCGCCGGCCCGCATGCGGCTGTGCGACTGGTGGAGCGGGCCCCGGCTGTTCATCCTGGTCGACGACTACGACATGGTCGGCGCGGGCCCGATGCAGCATCCGTTCGACCCGCTCATCCCGCATCTCGCCCTCGGCTACGAGGTCGGCCTGCACCTGGTCGTCGCGCGGTCCGCGGCGGGCGCCGGACGCGGGCTGGGCGAGATGATGATGCGGCGGCTCCAGGAGGTCAACACGCCCTCCCTGCTGATGTCGTGCCCACCGGACGAAGGCTTCCTGTTCGGCAACATCAAGGGCCGCATCCTGCCGCCCGGCCGGGCCCTGCGGATCGCCCGGCGCAAGGCGGTGCAGATGCAGACGGCCCTGCTCGACTGAGCCGCGCACGGCGGCCCGTGGTCCTAGTCGAGTGACGTGTCGCCGAGGGACTCCAGGAGGTCGCGCAGCGTGCCCGCCAGCCGGTCGCGTTCGCGCGGGCCCAGTGCGGCCAGGAGGAGCGCCTCGTTCTCGGTGTGCGGGCCGACCAGCTTCTCGACCGTCTCCCAGCCGCGTTCGGTGAGCCGTACGCGCACCGAGCGGCGGTCCGTCTCGTCGGGCACGCGTTCGACGAGCCCCCGCTTGGCCATCCGGTCGATGCGGTTGGTGATCGCGCCGGAGGTGATCATCGCCGCCCGGTTGAGGGCGCCGGCCGTCAGCTCGTACGGCGGGCCCGACCGGCGCAGGGTGGCCATGACGTCGAACTCCCACCGCTCCAGGTCGTGCTCGGCGAAGAACTCCTTCAACCGGATGTCCAGCAACCGTGACAGGCGGGAGATCCGCCCGACGATCCCCATCGGCCACACGTCGACGTCGGGACGTTCCCGTCCCCACTGGGCCAGCACCAGGTCAACCGCGTCACTCATGGGTCCTCCCCCTCACGATTGACAATCTTAACGTTGAACTACTTGACGTTGAAGGTCTTCGCGCTGCACAGTTATCTCAACGTTGAGATTATCAATGTGGAGAGATCGCCATGCCTCTTTCACGCCTCCCCAACGCGCGGGATCTCGCGCTGACCGGGCTCACCCCGCTCGCCTGGGGATCGACCTACGCGGTCACCACGGAGTTCCTGCCGCCCGGCCGGCCGATGTTCACCGCGCTGATGAGGGCGCTCCCGGCCGGCCTGGCCCTGCTGGCCCTCACCCGTACGCTTCCGCGCGGCGCGTGGATCTGGCGGGCGGCGGTGCTGGGCGTGCTGAACATCGGCGCGTTCTTCCCCCTGCTGTTCCTGGCGGCGTACCGGCTGCCGGGCGGCGTGGCGGCCGTCCTGGGCTCGGTGGGACCGCTCTTCGCGCTGGTCTTCGCGGCCATGCTGCTCGCCGAGCGGCCGACCGCCCGCCGCCTGCTCGCCGGCCTCATCGGGGTGCTGGGCGTGAGCCTGGTCGTCCTGCGTTCCGGCGCGCGCCTCGACACCGTCGGCGTACTCGCCGGACTGGCCGGGGCCGCGGCGATGTCGGCCGGAACGGTGCTCACCAAGCGCTGGGGACGTCCCGCTGGCGTCGGAGCGCTCACCCTCACCGGCTGGCAGCTCACCGCCGGCGGGCTCCTGCTCGTCCCCGTCAGCCTGCTCGCGGAGGGCGCCCCGCCCGCCCTCGACGGCCGCGCGGTGGCCGGCTACGTCTACCTCGGCGTCGTCGGCACGGCGATCGGGTACTGGCTGTGGTTCCGCGGCGTGTCCCGGCTGCCCGCCACCTCGGTCGCGTTCCTCACCCTGCTCAGCCCGCTGTCCGCCGCGGTGATCGGCTGGGCCGCGCTCGGCCAGGCGCTCAACGCGCTCCAGGTGCTCGGCATGGCGATCGCCTTCGGCGGCACGCTGCTTGGCCAGACGCGCCGTACGCGCCCCACCCCCACCCCTGAACCCGCACCGGTGTCGGCCCCGGCCCGCGCCTGCTGAAGGAGAGAGACATGCGCATCACCGTGTTCGGCGCCGCCGGAGACACCGGAAGCCGGGTGGTGACCGAAGCGCTCGACCGCGGGCATGAGGTCACCGCCGTCGTACGCCGCCCCGGCCACCACCACGACGGCGCCGAAGTCCGCATGGGCGACGCCGCGGACGCCGGCGATGTGGCCCGACTGAGCGCCGGCCAGGACGTCGTCATCTCGGCCACCCGCCCGGCACCCGGCCGGGAACACGAGCTCGCCGCGACCGCCGAGGCTCTCCTGACCGGCGTCGCCCGTACGGATCCGGCGGCGCGGCTGCTGATCGTCGGCGGCGCGGCGACCCTGACCGTACCGGGTACCGGCGGCTTCGTGATCGACGACCCGGACTTCCCGGCGGACCGGCGGCCGATCGCGCTGGCGTGCGCCGAGCAGCTCACGGTCTGCCGCACCACCGAAACCGACGTGGACTGGGCCTACCTGAGCCCGGCCGCACTGCTCGAACCGGGGAAGCGCACCGGCGTCTACCGGACGGGCACCGACACGCTGCTGACCGACGACGAGGGGAACTCCGCGATCTCCATGGAGGACCTCGCGGTCGCCCTGCTCGACGAGGCGGAGAACCCGGCCCACCACCGCACGAGATTCACCGTCGCCTGGTGAGGCGATCACCGCGCCTTCCCACCGCGGTCCCGTAAGGCCGTCTGTTTCCGCAGGATCCGGCGCATCAAGCCATAACTGACGCCGAACTCCTGCGCCACGCGTCGGATGGGCCAGCCTTGGTCGTAGAGACGCGCGGCATCCCGTTCGAAGCCCCGCCGCTCGACCACGTTGGCGTCCCGGAGAGCCACCACCTCGCCGCGCCGGTAGCGGCGATGGCCGCCGGGGGTGCGGACGGCGGGCTTGATGAGCCCGTCCCGCGCCCACCGGGCGACCGTGGTGGTCCGTACGCCCAGCAGCGCCGCCGCCTCGCGCGGCGTGAGCAGATCGTCGAAGTCAGGCATCGGGGAGGACCGCCCATACACATTTTCCAGAGGCCACCACGCGACATCCCCACGTCTCCGAGAAAGCCGCGATCAAATGCATTCCACGTCCGTGTTCGCCGTCGAAGTCGATCGGCAGGACCGTGGGGCGATGTGGAGATGAGTCCCACATCTCAAGGCGGACGGCTCCGCCGTTCCAGTCGACCGCGACGATGTAGTCCCGGCTCGGCGCGTGAATCAGCGCGTTGTTGAACATCTCGCCGATGACCTGGACTCCGTCGTCGATCTGACCGGACCGCCCCCACAGACGCAGCCTGGACGCGACGAAGTCTCGCGCTATACCGGCCGACGTGAGGAATGGCGGCAGACGCCGCTCCTGACGCATCGCGTCGCTCCCATCTTTCGCCAACGAGTCGCGGCCTATTGCCGCGATACCGCTAAAGACTGGCCCGAGCGAACTACGATCGGAATGGTTCGACACAGCCACCAGAGCAAGGCCACGGCGAAACACGGTTCACTGAATCAAAAGTGAAATAACCACAAGAGGGAGATTATGGGCAGAACCCCCAGTCCGACGCTGATCACGCTCGGCCGCATCGTGCGGTTCTGTCGGGACGCGGCGGATATCAAGCAGGCCGACCTGGCCAGGACACTCGGCTACTCGGTGGGCTGGCTGAGCAACGTGGAAACGGGCCAGCTCCGCGCGCGGCGCGACCAGGTGGTCGCCATCGAGAAGGCATTAGGCCTGGCGGAGTCGACGCTCACCGACATCTACGACGACCTCCGCCACGACCACCCTGTGGAGCGGTTCGAGAGGTACGAGGAGAGGGAGCGCCGAGCCACGAGAATTCTCGACTACGAGCCCCTGGCCGTACCCGGCCTGCTCCAGACCGAGGAAACGGTACGCGCTCTGCTGGTCGCCGGCCGACCCGCGGACCCGCCGGACGCCATCGACGATCTCGTGGATAGACGCATGGCCCGGCAGCACATCTTTACGCGGGACACTCCGCCGACGCTGTGGGTCATACTCGACGAGACGGTGATCCGACGCCCGGTCGGAGGATCGAAGGTCCACGCCGGCCAACTCGACCACCTGCTGAAAATGGCCGAGCGGCCGGGAATCTCGGTTCAGGTCATACCGTTCGCCACCGGTGCGCACGCGGGCCTCGTCGGCGTATTTCACATCCTCAGCTTCGGGAACGAACCGAGCATCGCGTACACTGAAGATCCAGCGACCGGACATATTCACGAACGACCTGAACTGGTGCGGACGATATCTGATACGTATCACGCGCTTCAGACGTCGGCACTTCCCTCCACAGCATCGCTAGCGATCATCAAGGAGGTGAGAGACGAAATATGACCGTCGAGAATTCCGAATGGCGCAAGTCCAGCCGCTCAGGAGGCAACGGTGGCACATGCGTCGAGGTCACCGTCATCCAGGCCGACTAGGGGACGAGACCATGATCGTCGAGTATGCCGAATGGCGTAAGGCCAGCCGCTCAGGAGGCAACGGTGGCGCGTGTGTCGAGGTCACCGTTCTCCAGGCCGACTAGGATCCCCTGAGCAGCAGAAAGCCTCTGATCAGTGCGATCAGAGGCTTTCACTTATGCGAAGTAGTGGCCTTGCTCCAGGTCTTCGATGAGTCCCGGATGGGCCGGTTCCCAGCCGAGCACCTTTCGGGTCACCTCACTGGAAGTCGGGTTGTCCACCCCCACGACCGTGCCGAGGAAGGCGAAGCGCTCCCCAGCATCCTCTGCGGAGATGCTTTCCACGGGCACACCGGCCCCGCGGCCGATGGTGGCCGCGATGTCGCGGAAGGGGATGCCCTCGTCCGCGACCGCGTGCAGGCGGCTCCCGGCCGGGGCGCTCTCCAGGGCCAGCCGGTACACCCGCGCCGCGTCGAGTGTGTGCACCGACGGCCATCGGTTCGTCCCTTCTCCCACGTACGCCGACGCGCCGGTCTGCCGTGCCACGCCGATCAGGATGTGCGCGAAGCCGTGGTGGTCTAGCGAACTGTGCACGATCGGGGGCAGCCGGACGGCGGACGATCGCACGCCGTGTTCGGCGAGTCCGATCACGAAGTTCTCCGCG
Organism: Actinoallomurus sp. CA-142502; assembly: GCF_050936355.1. Taxonomy (NCBI): domain Bacteria; kingdom Bacillati; phylum Actinomycetota; class Actinomycetes; order Streptosporangiales; family Thermomonosporaceae; genus Actinoallomurus; species Actinoallomurus sp. CA-142502. The sequence goes on along the minus strand of NZ_JBNJMY010000001.1, from coordinate 937,056 downwards.
TCCACCCGGGGACCGCCGGGAGCGAAGTCGGCCTCGGTGCCCGGTCGTCCGGTGATGCCCGCGCCGGCGAGCATGAGCGTGCCGGACGAGGTGACGAGCGGCTTGCCCGTCCCTTCGAGCGCCGCGGCGAGCGCCTTGATGGCGGCGAAGTCGGCGGCGGCCGCACCGGCGAAGTCACCGGCCCCCATCAGGTCGTGCTTGAAGGCGAGGTGGATGACGCCGTCGGCCGCCTCGGCGGCCTCGCGCAGCCCGTCCAGGTCGTCCAGGTCGCCGCGTCGGACCTCGGCGCCGGCGGCCGCGATCGCCTCGGCTGAGCGGTCCGAACGCGCCAGCCCCACGACCTGATGCCCGGCCCGCAACAGTTCGGGTACGACCGCCGACCCGATGTGCCCGGACGCGCCGGTCACGAGAACACGCATGGGAAACCCTCCCGGAAATGAGTGATGTCACCTGGTGTCATCACACTAGCACGGCGATGACACCGGGTGTCATCAGCTAGTCTTGCCGCATGGGCAGATGGCGGCCGGACGCGCGGGCGCGACTTCAGGAGGCGGCCCTGACCCTCTACGGCGAGCGCGGCTACGAGAAGACGACCGTCGCGGAGATCGCGGAGCGCGCGGGGCTGACGAAGCGCACGTTCTTCCGGTATTTCGCGGACAAGCGCGAGGTGCTGTTCTGGGGCTCGGAACTCCTGGAGCAGCGGATGGTGGCCGCCATCGAGGCCGCCCCGGCGTCCACCTCGGCTCTCGGCCTTATCGGCGCGGCGCTGGACGCCGCCGCCGTCCGGTTCGAGGAGGTCCGCGAGTTCGCCGGCCTGCGGCACCGGATCATCGCCGCCAGCCCCGAACTGCGGGAACGCGAGCTGATCAAGGCGATGTCGCTGACCGCCGCGGTGACACGGGCCCTGCGCGCACGGGGACTCGACGACACCGCCGCCGCCCTCGCCGCCCACACCGGCGCCACCGTCATGCACGTCGCCTTCGAGCAGTGGGTCGACGATCCGAGCCGGACGCCGTTCCAGCAGATCGCCAGGGATTCCCTGGCACAACTCCGGGAGATCGCCTCTACCGGATGATTCACGACCAGGTCGGTCCGACCGCGCAGCGGGTGGGCCACCATCGTTCGCGGGGTTCTCCTGACAGGAGAAAATTCTGCTCACGTAAGAACGCCGCGAACGGCATACCCCACGCCTTGAGAGCGGAAGGGCGGGTTCAACGACGCGTGGCCCGGCAGTTTCGTCACTGCCGGGCCACGCGTTTCTCCTAGCCGTTACGACGGCAGGTCGCCGGGGGGCTCAGTAGGTCGGCTGCACCCACAGCTCGTACTGGCCGTAGCCGAGCGACTGGCAGTAGAAGCCCACCCAGCGGCCCTGCGGGAAACCGGCGTTGCCGGCGTCCGAGCACGCCTGGACCGACGGGTAGACGCCTCCGGGGACGAAAGTGGCGGCGGACGCCGAGCCCGCCGTGGCGAGGGCACCGCCCGCCACACCCGCCGCGAGGGCCAGCGACACCAGAGTCTTACGCATCATGTGAAAACTCCCAACCTGATGAGGAATCGACTCGAGCGCGGATTTCGCTCTTTGACACGACCCGGCCTGGATTGCTCAATCCATTACGGCCTGGGCACGCAGTGACGCGCGCAGGGCGCGCATGGCGTAGTGGGCGCGGGACTTGACCGTTCCCGGCGCGAGGCCGAGCGCGGCCGCCGTCTGCTCGACGCTGTAGCCGGCGTAATAGGTGTAGATGAGGACCTCGCGCTGCTGCACGGTGAGCTCGGTCATGGTCTCCAGCACCGCCCGCAGCGTCACGACCCGGTCGGCCGGGTCGGGCACGGCGGGCTCTTCGGGCTCATCGGCGACCTCTTTCGGCCGAGCCTGCCGGGCGCGGTGGTGGTCGATCACCAGCCGGTGCGCGACGGTGAACAGCCAGGTGCGCACCTGGTCCGTCGTCGGGTCGAGGATTCCCCGATGCTGCCAGGCGCGTACGGCGGTCTCCTGGACGACGTCCTCGGCCCGGTACCGGTCGCCGCCGCACAGCTGGACGACGAAGCTGAGCAGGACCGTGCCGTGCCGCTCGTAGAGCGTGCGGGAGAAGGCGTCGTCCCCCAGAGCGTCCGACTCCTGGGCCGGGCCCTGTACCGGCGCGGGCACCGCTCCCCGCGGCAGCACGTCGCCGCCACGTCGCGCGCGCACCGGCGCGTTCGCCCGATCGCGACCGCGCGGTGCGACCACCGGACGGTCGGCGACGGTGGTCCGGTTCAGCGGCCGGTCCAGCACCTGACTGCGCGTCATAAGGAGGCGACCCCATCTGTTCGTCCGGAACAGGTCGCGCCCTCGTGCTTGACGCGACCACTGTCATCGCGCTCCATGCTGGGCAGGCGGTCTTGGTGCCTGCTTGCCGACTCCTTGCCGACGCGGCCGACGCGCCCGCGGGCGCGTCGGCAAGGTCAGTGCGGGCTCGGGGTGTTCGCGGCCGGGATGTCCTCGGGCAGCAGCGAGCGCAGGGCCGACACGTCCGGTGAACGCATGCCGCCGAGCCGCCGGGCCTGGCGGGTCATCATCGTCTCCAGCAGCTGGCGGGCCAGCCGCGCGTTGCCGAACGTACGGTCGCGCGGGATGGCGTCCACGTACGCCCGCAGCGAATGGACCGTCTCGGGGGCGCACTCGTACCCGTTGGCCTCGGCCTGGCTCCTCATGATCGCGACCAGCTCGTCGGTGCTGTAGTCCTCGAACTCCACGTGCCGGGAGAACCGCGAGGCCAGGCCCGGGTTGGAGCCGAGGAATCGCCGCATCTCCTCGGTGTAGCCCGCGACGATGACGACGACCTCGTCGCGGTGGTCCTCCATCAGCTTCAGGAGCGTCTCCACGGCCTCCCGGCCGAAGTCGTTCCCGGAGCCCTCCGGGGTGAGGGTGTAGGCCTCGTCGATGAACAGCACACCGCCCAGCGCGGTCTGGAACACGTCCCGGGTGAGCTGTGCGGTGTGACCGACGTAGCGGCCCACCAGGTCCGCGCGCGCCACCTCCACCAGCTGCCCGCGTGGCAGTACGCCGAGGGCGTGCAGCAGCTCGGCGTAGAGCCGGGCGACCGTCGTCTTGCCGGTGCCGGGCGAGCCGGTGAAGACCAGGTGCCGGCTGATGTTGGGCGCGGGCAGCCCGGCGGCCTCCCGCTGCTTGGCCGCGGTCAGCAGGTCGACCATGTCCTTGACCTCCCGCTTCACGGCACCGAGGCCGATCATGCCGGAGAGCTGGGCCAGGAGGGTCTCGCGGTCGGCGGAGGTCTCGGTCGCCCGCGCGGCGTCGTCGCTGACGTCCTCGGGCAGGAGCAGCGTCAGGTCGCTCTCGGCCGGGTCGGTCATCCCGGCGAGACGGAACGCCTGACGGTCGACCATCTCCTCGAACACGCCCCGCGCGGCCCGGCCGTTGCCGAACGTGGCGCCGCGCGGCATGCGCTCATAGTGTGCGGCGAGCGCCTGCCGGGTGCGCGGGTCCAGCTCGTACCGGTGGTTCCGGCACATGTTCTCGGTGATCGTGACGAGCTCTTCGACCGAGTAGTTGGTGAACTCGATGGTGCGGCTGAACCGCGAGGCCATGCCGGGGTTGGTGGACAGGAACGACTGCATCTCGTCGTTGTAGCCGGCCGCCACCACCACGACGTCGTCGCGATGGTCCTCCATGAGCTTCACCAGGGTGTCGATGGCCTCCCGGCCGAAGTCGTTCTTGCCCTCCGAGACCAGGGTGTACGCCTCGTCGATGAACAGCACGCCGCCGAGGGCCTCGTTGAACGCCTCCGTGGTCTTGATGGCCGTCGCGCCGACGTACTGGGCGACCAGGTCGGCGCGGGACACCTCGACCAGGTGCCCGCTGCGCAGCACCCCGAGTTCGGTGAGGATCCCGCCGTACAGCCGGGCGACCGTGGTCTTGCCGGTGCCGGGCGGCCCGGCGAAGATCAGGTGCCGGCTCATCGGGGGCACGGGCATGCCGAGCCGGGCCCGGCGCTGCGACATCTGGTTGAGGTTGACCAGCGTGCGCACCTGCCGCTTGACGCCCTCCAGGCCGACGAGGGCGTCCAGCTCCTCCAGCGGCCCCGAGGGCTTGGCCTGCCGGGTCTCCGCGGGCTTGTCGGGCGCCTCGGGGTCGACGTCCTCGCCCACCTCGAGCCCCCAGGAGTCGGCCGCGGCGTTGCCGGAGCTCTCCAGGTCGCGTACGGTCAGCCGCCCGCCGGGGCGGGGCTGACGCAGGCCGGCGCCACGGTTGTCGCGTACGGCGCAGCCGATGACGGAGACCGCCTCGGCGGTGTCGACCCGGATGCCGTCGCCGAGGCTGGTGGACAGCTCACAGGCGTCGAGCGTGGCCCGTGCCCCGGCCGACAGCAGGACGCCGTGCGCGCCGGAGCCGCTGACCCGGGCCCGGGTCATGGTCACGTCGCCGCCCTCGCGTACGACGACGCCCGAGGCCCCGCTGCCGGACACCTCGCAGTCCAGGACGACGCCCATTCCGCCGGACTCGACCGAGATGCCCGCGTCGCCGGCCGACCGGAACGCGCAGTCGCGGAAGGAGACGTTGGCCCCGCCGCCGATGCGCACGGCGACGCCGGTCGCCCGCTCGACGACGCAGTGCTCCAGCCGCCCGCGCCCGTCATCGGCGATCTCCACGCCGTTCCCGCCGGGCGAGGTGACGGTGGCGGACCGGATGAGCGGGGTGGCGCCGGAGCGTACGGCGATCGCGGTGCCGGCGGCGTCCGCCACCTCCAGCCGGTCGAACTCGGGCACCGAGTCCTCGGACAGCAGCACGGACGCCGACGCGTCGGCGCACTCGCGCACCGTCGTCGCGGTGAGCGCCGGCGAGCTGGAGCCGGTGACCTTGATGGCGGAAGCCGTCGAGCCGGTGAACTCGCACTCCTCGAACGTGCCGCGCGAGCGTTCGGTGACGGCCAGCCCGTTGTCCTTCGTACGGGCCGTGCGGCAGCGCCGCAGCAGCGGGTCCGCCCCGCCGGCCAGCACGATGCCGGGACCGGAGGTGATGTCGCTGACCGTGACGTCCTCCAGCACCGGCCGCGAGCCGCTCGTGACGTAGACGCCCACCGCGCAGTCGCGCACGCTGGTGCGCACGATTTTGGTGGCGCTGTCGCCCTCCAGCGCGATGGCCGGCTTGGAGGTCGTGGCGATGTGGCAGTCCTCGATCGTGCCCTGCGCCTCGCCGTTGGCCAGCACGCCGTTGCCGCGCGCGTCGCGCATCCGGCAGCCGCGGATGATGGAGCGGGCGTTCTCGCCCAGGACGACGGCGGAGGTGCCGAGGTTCTCGATCAGGCAGTCCTCGATGACGCTGGCCGTCTCGGCGGTGTCCACGATGCCCGCGCCCTCGGCGTTGGTGATGCGGCAGCCGCGGATCGCCAGCGACCCGGCTCCGCGGGCGAGCACGGCGGTCCACCCGGAGCCGGCCACGGTGCAGCCCTCCATGGCGATCTGACCGTGCGCGGCGTCCACCACGGGTACGTCGTCGCCACCACCGCGCAGCGTGAGGTCGGTCAGCATCACGGCGTCCGTCAGCAACATCACCGCCGTCCCGCTCCGCGGGCAGATCTCCACGCTCCCCCGCTCGCCTTCGGCCACGATCGTGACCCGGGTGCGGATGACGAGGCTCTCGGCGTACCGGCCCGGCCGGATCCGGACGACCGACCCGGTGCGTGCCGCGGACAGCGCCTCCTGGATCGTCCGGAAACCGCCCGGTCCGTCCGGGGAGACCGTGAGCAACTGCCGAGACACGCTGGACCCTCCTCGGGGGCGGTGTGATGCTGTAGGTCGATGATGTCGTGGGCGGCGCCGTTCATATGCCTTTCGGACCATCATGCCGCTCAGGGGGACCGCTTGACACCCTCCCCGGGCGTCCTGCGGACCAGCAAGGACGAATACCTCCGACGACAAGAAAACGACAAGACGGTTCTCCTAGGCTGAGCGCATGCGACGTGTCCCTCGGCGTGCGCGCGCCGTCGCCTCGGTGGCCGTCGCCACCCTCACGCTCGCCGTCTCCGCTCTCCCCGGAGCCGCGTCGGCCACCGCGTACCGGCGACGGCCCGCCGCCGCGCCCACCCCGGTCGGCCTGCCCGTGATGCCGTCGTCCCTCGCCACCGGCCAGCCCTGCACCGGCGCCTCCCCCACGGAGGCGCACGCCCAGCCGTGGACGGTGCGCGCGCTGAGCCTGTCGCGGGTGCGCCAGCTGAGCCAGGGCGCGGGGATCACGGTCGCGGTCGTGGACACCGGCGTGTCCCCCACGGTGCCCGCGCTGGCCGGCCGGGTCTCCGCACCGGGCGGCGCGGACAAGGACTGCGTCGGCCACGGCACCTTCGCCGCGGGCCTGATCGCCGGCCGCGCCGACGACGCGACCGGCGGCGGCGTCGCACCCCAGGCGCGGATCCTCGCCGTACGCGGCACCGGCCCGCGCGGTGAGCCCGACCCCACCGCGGTCGCGGCGGGCATCCGCTCCGCGGCCGACGCCGGCGCGCGCGTCGTGTACGTCGGTGTGGCCCTGATCGTGGGACGCGCCGAACTCACCGCGGCGGTCGCGTACGCCACCCGCAAGGACGTCCTCGTGGTCGCGCCCGCGGCGCTGGACGTGGCCCCCACCACCGGCGGTGTGCCCGGGGCCGCGCCGAGCACCCCGCCGGCCCAGCCGTACTTTCCGGCCTTCATCCCGCAGGTGGTCTCGGTCGAGGACTACGGGGACGGCGGCACCCGCCCGAAGGACGCCCCGACCATCTTCGCCGCCGACCTGGCCGCGCCCGGCGACGCGGTGGTGAGCGTCGGGCCGAAGGGCACCGGTCACTTCATCGGCTCCGGCTCGTCACTGGCGGCGGCCAACGTGGCGGGGACGGCGGCGCTCATCCGGGCGTACGACCCCAAGCTCACCGCCGCCGAGGTCGCCCGGCGGCTGGTCGTCTCCTCCTATCCGGCGGCGGTCCCGATCCTGGACCCGTACGCCGCGGTGTCCGCCGTCTCGTCCACGGCGGCCCCGGCCGCCGCGCCGCGGCCCGACCCCGCCGTCCGGATGCCCGCCTCCGGCGCCGACACCACGCGCGGCCGGGCCCTGATCGTCGCCGCGGTGGGCGGCGGCCTGGTCGCACTGGTGGCCGCCGCCGCCGTGGTCATCCCCCGCGGCCGCGCCCGCCACTGGCGCCCCGCCGGACGCGACGGCTGAGCCGGCGGACGCGCGAGCGCGTCCCCGGCACTCGCCGCTCAGTACTCGTCGAGGATGGCCAGGCGGGCGGTTCCGCTCACGTCGGCGACCGTCGGCCGGACGCCCGCGACGCGGCACAGCAACTCGATGTCGTGGTCGAACGCGGTGTCCAGAGCGTCTTCGGAGTCCATCTCCTCCAGCGCGCGCCGCGCCTCGGGTGAGTTCACCTCGCCGTCGCCGTTCTCCCCGAAGTTGTCGACCTCCTCGCCGTCACGGGACACGATGAAGCCGAAGTCGGCGTTGACGCTCATGTAGCTGGACACCGCGAAGGTGCCCGCCGAGAGGGCGGGATCGTTGACCGCGCGGTACCCGTTGTCCTCCACGAGCAGCGTGTGCGGGCCGAGCGCGAAGGCGGCGACCGTCGTGTTCGGCTCGGCCTCCTCCAGGTCGGCGCGCTCCATCAGGTCGGTCCACGTGCCGGTGGTGACCTGCGACGGTTCGGCGCCGAGGCGCCGCAGCGCCTCGTCCGGCTCGACGTCGTGGATGACGGTCACGCAGTACGCCTCGTCGTTCAGCCGCTCCAGCCATGAGGTGTGGTCCTCTTCCGCCGTCGCGGCCGGTTCGCCCTCGCGCCAGACGACGGTTCCGTCCTCGCGGCGCAGCACGACGCTCTCGCGTCCCACGACCAGCTCGTCGCCCGGCCCGCCCAGGTCCAGCGCCGAGGAACCGTCGTCGGCGCGTAGGCGAAGCATGCCGTCGTCGTCGAGCGTGAGATGGGTGCGGCCGTCGTCCCCGAAGTGACTGTTCCAGAGCCAGCGTCCGTCCTCGCCGTACAGCACGATCCGGCAGTCGTCGCGATGGGCCAGCACCGTGCCGCCGTCGACGGAGGTGAGGGACTGGCGCCGCAGCGTCTCGCCGCGCCGCAGCACCGATCCCCGCGCCACGTCGGCCACCGGCGCCGGGGCATGCGGCCCGGTCCTGACCTCCCAGACCGCGGTGCCCGCGTCGTCGAGCAGCGCGATGCCGCCTTCGTCGTCGACGACGAGCCACTGCGCGTCCGAGCCCGCCGTGCCCGACCGCCAGACCGGTCCCCCGCACAGGTTGCGGACGACGAGTTCGCCGTCCTCGGTCAGGTCGGTCCAGCCGTCGCCGGCCCACCACGTGTCCGTGGCCCAGACCGCCCGGCGCTCCGGGTTGTAGTACAGGACCAGGTTCCCGTCGTCCTGGTGCACGAGCGTGTAGACGCCTGAGATCGAGGTGAGCGACTGGTGTCGCAGGCGTCCGCCGCGGCCCAGCTCCGGGCCGCCGTACACGTGCGGGAGGGCCTGTGGGGGCGCCGGCGACAGGCCGCGCATGTCGTCGCGCCAGAGCGGTTCGCCCTCGGTGTCCACCAGGCAGAGTTCCCGGGTCTTGCGGCCCTCGTACGGGAGGATCCGCCAGGTCAGGAGCGTGTCGGGTTGCCGCTCCATCCACTGGACCAGCGGGGCGATCAACGTGTGGCTCCAGCCGTAGCCGGGCGCGCTCATGCTGACCTGCAGCGAGCCGTCCGGGTTCCGGACCACGACGTGGCGCCTCTTTCCGCCTTCCCGCAGCAGGTAGCGGTCGCCCGTGATCGCAGCGACGGGCGCCGCGTCGCCCAGGGCCGCCGAGTCAACCGGGCCGGTGCGCGAGTTCAGCAGCCGGACGCGTTGCCCGTCGAGAAGTTCGAAGTCTCCGTCGTCGGTGAGGACGAGCGCGCGGGCCTCCGGCGCCGCGCAGTCGGAGCTCCACAAGGTCTCGTAGCGGTCGTCGGCGGACTCGACCTGGATCGCCCCGCCGCTGCCGAGGAGAAACCGTCCCGCGACCGGCCGGTCCGGCTCGCCGGCCCGCCACCGGACCTCTCCGGTGCTCTGGTCCGTGACGGTGGCGACGCCGTCGGCGTCGTATCGCAGCACGAACCGGCCGGACGGCGAGCTGAGCGGTTCATCGTCGTCGTAAAGCCGATTGAACTGGATCAATTCCTGCACTGATATCTCCGCTTCACCTGAGTGGAAAGACGGCGCCGCCCATTCGCCCGGTCAATCCCGCCTACGAAGCGAAGGACGGAACGGTTCACCCATCAGCGACATCTCCTCCCAAATCGCCGTCGAGGATCGAACGCGCCGTACGATGATCGCTCTCGAGAACAGGCAGGTGGCCCGTGATCAGACAAGTCGCCTCGATCGCGGCTTCGGTCGCCTTTCTCCTGCCGGCGGCGAGCACACCGGCCCGCGCGTCCGACACGACGCCCGAGCGCATCGACGACTACAACGTCACCCTCACCGTCGAGCCCGGCGGGCGCCTCCACGTGGCCGAGCGCATCCGGTACACGTTCGCCCCCGGCCGGGAGCGGCACGGCATCGAACGCCGGATCCCCGAGCGCGTGCGGTACGACGGGCGCCACGACCGGGTTCTGCGGCTCAGCGGGTTCCGCGTGGCCGGCCCACCAGGCCCCGCGGGCGCGCTGGCCGGCCACGAGGACGACGGCACGGAGAAGCTGCGCATCGGCGATCCGCACCGGACCGTCACCGGCACCCAGACCTACGCGATCGACTACGACGTCGACCGCGCGCTGACACGCGACGCCTCCGGGATCCTCCTGACCTGGAACGCGATCGGAACCGACTGGAACGTCCCGATCACGCGTGCCGACGTGACCGTACGCTCGCCCGTCCCCATCCTGGGCGTGACCTGCGCCGCGGGCGCCGAGCACGACACGGCGCCGTGCGCACGGGCGACGTCGGCGGGCACCGGCCCTGCTCTTCGGGCGACCTTCGCCGCCACCGCGCTACCCGACCACGCCGGGCTCACCGTCCGCGTCGGACTTCCGCGGGGTTCGGTCCCCGTCTCGCCGCCCCGGCTCCTGGCGCTCACCGAGCCATTCGCCGTGACGCGCTTCACGACAGTGGGAATCGGCACGGCGGCGGGCCTGCTGCTGATCGCCGCCTGGTGGTTCCTGCCGCACCGTCGCCGTGGCCGGGCCCGTGGCGACGGCGGCCCGCCGGACGGCCCGCGCGTGCCGCCGGGGCCGGCCGCGCTGGCGCTGAACGGCCCGGGCGCGGAGCGGCCCGCCCTCGCCGCCACCCTGGTGGACCTCGCCGTACGCGGCCACATCCGCCTGGAGGCGTACCGGCCGACCCGTGAGGAGAAACTGATCCGGGCCATCCGGGGTGACGCGGCGGAGGAGGACCTTCTCGACGTCGAACGCCGGTTCCTCGACATGGTCTTCCGTACGCACCGCACCGCGTCCGTCCACATGCTGTGGACACACGCGCCCCTGCGGCCGATGAGTGAATCGCTGGAGCGCGCCCTCGTCGAGCTCGGCTGGTACCGCAGGTCCCAGCGGGCGCAGGCGGCCCAGGGAACCGCGGCGGCGTGGTCGGCCGGGATCGTGGGCGTGCTCCTGTTCGTGCTCTCCTTCGCCGCATCGTCGTTCGCCGGTGCGGGATGGGTGAGTCTGACCGCACTGGTGCTCGTGCCGGCGCTCGCGGTGATGGGACGGTACGCCGTGCCGCGCCGGGCGGCGGGCGCACGGGCGGAGGCGGCCGCGGACGCCTGGCGGACGACGGTGATGGAAGGACCGCCGCGCGACGACGTCACCGCGCTGTCGCGCACGTTCCCCTACGCGCTGGCGTTCGGACGAGCCCACGCCTGGCCCGAGGCACTGGCGCCGTCGGCGCTCCGCGGCGAACTGGACTGGTTCACCGTCGTCGAGCACGGGCGTGGACGTAGGCGCAGGCGTGAGCGGGAGACCGAACAGACGGTCGCCCCCTGGATCAACAGCCTGGGGGCCGCCTGGCCTCGGCACCGGCCCCTGCGGGGTACCGCGGGTCGTACGGGCCGGAGTTCCGGCCGGGGTGGAAGCACCGACTCCTACCCTCTCGGCTCCGCCGGCGGTGGCGGAGGAATGTCCGTCGGCGATGGTGGCGGAGGGGGAGGAGGTGGCAGCTGGTGAGAGGAAATGGAAATGGCGCAAAATCAACGCGATCGAACATGACGACTCGTCGAATTAAACAGTGATTGACACGATTGACCCAGCTATTTAACTTAAATCAACACCTAGGTGCAGCCCCGCCAAAACGTCCGCCGTGCCGGCCGGCAGACGCTTCCAACCCTCCGCACCAGGAGCCGTCGCCATGCGCAGACATCGCCCCATGACTGCCGCCCCGCCCCCGGCGTCACCGCCATCCCGACGCCGCATCCGCCTGTCGTCCGTCCTCGCCACCCTCGTCCTCGCCATCGGCGCCCTCATCGGCATGACCGGCGCCGCGCCGGCCGCCACGTCGCTCCCCTGCGACATCTACGCCGCCGCCGGCACGCCGTGCGTCGCCGCGCACAGCACCGTACGCGCCCTGTTCACCGCCTACTCGGGCCCGCTCTACCAGCTGACCCGCGCCTCCGACCATGCGACGCACGACGTGGGCGTGCTGTCCGCGGGCGGCTACGCGAACGCGGGCGACCACGACGCGTTCTGCAACGGCACCACGTGCGGCATCACGAAGATCTACGACCAGTCCTCGCGCCACAACGACCTGACCCCGTCGCCGGCCGGCACGGCCGGGACGGGGGCGGACAGCCCGGCGGACGCGAGCGAGATCGCGGTCACCGCCGGCGGTCACAAGGTGTACGGCGTGTGGATCTCCCCGCAGCACGGCTACCGGCACGCCGTCGGGTCCGGCGTCGCGCAGAACGGCCAGCCCGAGGGCATGTACATGGTCGCGAGCGGCACCCACGTCGGATCCGCGTGCTGCTTCGACTACGGCAACGCCGAGGCCACGCCGGCCGACACCGGAAACGGCCACATGGACGCCGTCAGCATCGCCACCACCTGCTACTTCACCCCATGCAGCGGCTCGGGTCCATGGGTCGAGGCCGACCTGGAGAACGGCATGTTCCAGGGCGCCAACGGCTCCAACACCGCGAACCTCGGCAACAACAGCACGTACGTCACGGCACTGCTGAAGAACAACGGCCAGACCACGTACGCGCTCAAGGGCGGCAACGCGCAGTCCGGCAGCCTGAGCACGTGGTGGAACGGCGCGCTGCCGAACCGCGGCGGCTACATCCCGATGCACCAGGAGGGCTCGATCATCCTGGGCACCGGCGGCGACAACAGCAACTGGAACATGGGCACGTTCTTCGAAGGGGTGATGACCTCCGGCTACCCGACCGACGCCGCCGACAACGCGGTGCAGGCCAACATCGTCTCGGTCGGCTACTCCGGTCAGACGAACGTGCCGAACGGCCCGCAGGGCACGGTCACCGGCCCGGGCAGCAAGTGCGTCGACGTCGCCGCCGACGACACCGGCGTCAACCAGGCCGCGGTGCAGCTGTGGGACTGCCAGAGCTACGCCGAGGACCAGCACTGGGAGCACTTCGCCGACAACACGCTGCGCACCCTCGGCCGCTGCCTCGACATCAACGGCAACGGCACCGCGAACGGCACGCAGGTGGAGCTGTACGACTGCAACGGCGTCGGCGGTCAGAAGTGGGTCCAGCAGGCCGACGGCTCGCTACGCAACCCGCAGTCGGGCCGCTGCCTCGACTCACCGAGCGGCGCGACCGGGAACGGCACGCGGCTACAGATCTATGACTGCAACGGCTCCGCGGCGCAGAAGTTCGCGGTGAACGGCGGCGGCGCGATCGTCGGCCCCGGTGGCAAGTGCGTCGACGTCCTCGGCGACGACAACGGCGCCAACTCCACGGCCGTCAACATCTGGGACTGCCAGTCGTACTCGGTGGACCAGCACTGGGTGCACCAGTCGGACGGCACGCTCAAGACGCTCGGCCGCTGCCTGGACATCAACGGCAACGGCACGGCGAACGGCACCCAGGTCCAGCTCTACGACTGCGACGGGGCCGGTGGCCAGGTCTGGCAGCAGCAGGCCGACGGCTCACTGCTCAATCCGCAGTCCGGCCGCTGCCTCGACTCGCCGAGCGGAGCGACGACGAACGGCACCCGGCTCCAGATCTGGGACTGCAACGGCGCCGCGGCGCAGAAGTTCGCCCTGAGCTAGGGCCCTGCGGCGAGGCCCGTCGTCGTGGCGGGCCTCGCCCCGGTCACCGGGCAGATGCGCTTTAAGGTCCATCCGATTCCCGCGACGCAGGCACGCACCCTTTAAGCGTATTGTTTCCGCCGAATTCCATGCTCCTGAAATCGAGTATGGACTCTCCCGAGAATTCCGGGTTACCTTTCTTCGACCATCGACGGGGAGAGGAACGCGCCATGTCACAGCCGCTCGGCGAGGTGGACCAGAAAGCACTTCTTCGGTGGGCGTTCCAGCGCCGTTCGGAGATCTCGAAGATCCTTTCCCGGATGCCCGCCCGCGAGTCTCGAACCGGGGTCGAGACGCTGATCAGCCGGGTGAGCCGGCTTGAGACGAACCTGGTGGGCGGCACGGACCCGATCGAGGCATGGGACGAGTTCGTCGAGTTCCTGGACGGCGAGGGCGCCGACGCCTGGGAGTACTACCTCAAGCAGCAGGAGGCGGTCGACAAGGAGCTACAGGAGGTCGAGCGCCGTAAGGCGCGGGACCGCCTCGCCGCCCTCGCCGCCAGGGTCGCCGTCAAAGCGCGCAACAAGTACCAAGGTGGCCCGAACGCCCAGGTCGGCACCGTGATCGCCGGACTGGTCGACGTGACCACCGGCCGCACGTGGGTCGGCACGAGCGGAGTCGCCGCGCACGCGACCGCGGCGCATCCGGTCATGACCGCACTGCTCGACCGGACCAGAGACGTCGAGAAGTGGCCCGTCGCCTCCTGCGCCGAAGTCGACGCGATGAAACAGTATCTCCACGCGAACAACATCACCTCGCTGCAGGAGATCCCGGCGGAGTCCCTGTTTTTCCACGCCGAGACATGGAACGAAGAAGCCCGCAAATGGCAGGGCCGCAGCGCCTGCAAGAACTGCAGCCAGTGGTTCACCAAAATCCAGGCCCAGCGCGTCTGAGCCAAGGCAGGACGGCGAGGCCCGCGGATACCCCCCTGCGGGCCTCGCGCTCGCGCTCACCGTCCGTCTCGACGGCAGCGCCACGGTACGAGAAAATGTCAGGTGATGAGCCGCAAGAGCAGGAAGCCGCGACAGCGGCCGTTACCGCGGCGTTCCCCCGACAAGGCGAATCCGGGGAGAAACGGGAGCACGCCGCAGAGCGACGACGGCGATGAACGCGGGCGCGCCGCCGAACGCGCGTTGCCCCCCGTTCCAGGGATCGACCTCGGCCAGGTCGCCAGGTGCTACGCCGCGGCCGTGCCGCGAGTTCTGGCCGCGCCACGATGGCGTGCCCTCGGCGCGGATCTGATCGTGCTGGGCCTGTTGTTCTATCTCAGCTTGATGGTGGGGCGGCGCATCGGCGCACTACCGTCGACGTCACCGCCTTCCGCGGTTCTCGTCGCGGTGGCGGTGTACCTGGCGGTCGTCGCCGTCCTCGGGCTCGGATTCGACACCCTGCGGAGCGTGGCAAGGAACGGCAACTTGATCTTTGAGTCGGCCGGTGTGGTCGGGTTCGTCGAATGGTTTGGTCTGGTGGCCGCCCGCGTACCGGCAAAGCACGGCACCGACCGGCCGCGGCCGTTGGACCGGGTGGCGACGCAGCTCACCGTCGTCGCCGCGTCCGTGCGACGCGCGGCCGGCAAGCCCGAGACCATCGGTCACGCCGAGGTCCGGTGGTGGGTCGGTTCGCTGGAACGGGCGGCCCGCGACGCCGAACGCTTCGCACTGCGGAGTGTGCCGTGGTGGGACCTGGAGGCTCGGCACGCGGCGCATCTCGACGGACTCCGCCTCGCCGCGGTCGTACGGGCGCACAAGACACCGTTGACTCGGGCGATGAGCGGCGGCGACTTGGCCAAAGTGGCGAACTCCCTCACCGTGGGTCTGGGCGCGTGGTCCCGGGGAGACTTCGCGGCGCTGGTGCGGAACGCGCCCGAGGTGACGCGGCCCGCCCGGCTACGGCCGGTGCTGGCGCGACTCGGGCCGCCGGCGATCCTCGTCGGCTCCGGGATCGTGCTCCCGCTGCTGCCGCCGCTGAACGCCGCGGCGGAGGCCGCCGCGTCCGCGCGGACCGCGTTACTCGTCGGCGTCGCCATGGTGCTGGCCACCGGGAGCGCCCAGCAGGCCCCGGACTACCTGAAGGCGGTCCTGGATAAGGCCGTGTTGCCGAAGTGACCGGCGACCCTCCGCCCGTGACCTGCTGATCACGCTGGGTCCGTGCGGCGCGGGTGGGGGCCGGGCGACGTCAGGGGCGTGAAAGACTTGGGCCGGGAAGAAGTCGAACGACGCCCGGTGATTCGCGCTGGTCAGCCTGGCCTTGCCTCATCGCACCGCGGTCCGTACGCGCGGTCGGCGCTCGGGGCTCTCCGTGTCGTTCGCCTTGTCGGGGGTACGCGCGGTACCGGTCGCGCGCGCCGGGATCCCGTCTCTTCGGAGTGGGGCGTCCGCGCGCCGTGGCGTCGGTGCCGTCGCAGTGGAAGGAGCACGTGTGAAGATCCCGAGGCGTCTCAACTCCGCCTTGGACTGGATCGGCGACCATGCCCGGGTCATGTTGATCGTCGTGTCTCTGGTGATCGCCGCGATCGCCGTGCCGTGGATGCCCGCCCTGGCCGCGCTCGTGGTGGGCGTCGGCGCCGGCAGTGTGGCGGTCCACTTCCGGATGAGCAAGCGGGTGGCCCGGCTGCGCGCCGAGGTCGACGACCTGCTGCGCGAGAACGGCGCGCTGCGGCACCGGCGGACCATGATCGCCCAGGCGAACATCACGTCCGAAAGCGTGCTCACCCAGAGGCTGCCCACGATCCCCGAGGAACGCGACGAGTAGCCGCCCCGCAGTACGCCGAACGCGCGAACGCCCGCAACCTCGGTTCCCTCCCCCAAAGAAACCGGTGCGGACGTCCGCTCTGGGGCCCCGTGGACGTCGACACACAGCCGGGCCCCACTCGGCCGGAGCGCGAGAACCCCCCAATTCTCGCCGCGGTCCGGCCAATTCTTCGCTCAGACCGCGAGGATACGAAAATCCCCCGCCGACTTGCGTCGGTCCACGGTTGACATCTGCGTGTACACCCACGGTTGACATCACGCCCGGGGTCACCCCGTCGGGATCCGGACGCGCAGCGACGTGCCCTGGCCGGGCGGGCTGGAGATCGCCAGGTCGCCGCCCAGCGCCTCGACGCGGTCCCGGATCCCGATCAGGCCCGACCCGTGCGCGAGGCTCGCCCCGTGCGAGAGGTGGGCCCCGCCGCGGCCATCGTCGTGGCACCACATCCACACGGCCCCTCGCTGGAGGCGGACGTCGATGTGGGCCCTGGTCGCGTTCGCGTGTTGGAGCGTGTTGGCCAGCGCCTCCGAGGCGGCGGCGTACACGGCCGTCTCGACGGTCTCGGCCAGCCGGCCGCCCACACACCCACTGAGCTCCACCGGGAGCGGCGAACGGCGCGCCAGCGACTTCAGAGCGACGTCGATGCCGCCCCGGGACAGGCTGACCGGGTGCAGCCCATGGGAGATCTCCCACAGGTCCGTCATGGCGCCGTGCAGGTCCGCCTCCATGCGCCGCACGCGTTCCCTCAGCTCCTCATCGACGGCGCCCTGGAGGCCGCGCAGCTCCAGGGCGAGTACGACGAGGCACTGCTGGACCCCGTCGTGGAGATCGCGTTCGACGCGGCGTCTCGTGGCGTCGCAGGCGAGGGCGAGGCGGGCGCGGGAGGCGAGCAGCTCGTCCCGGCTCTCGGCGTGGGCGATCGCGGCGGCGAGGAGTTCGGCGAATTTCGCCATCCGCTCCTCCGTGCCGTCGGGCCGCGGCGCGGGCCCGGAGGAGACCTCCGCCATGAGGCCCCACAGGCGTCCCTGGACGATGACCGGGCACGCGACGATGTGCCGCGGCCCACGGGTCCACACGCCGATCTCGGTGCCGTGGCGTGCCTGGTCCGTCCGGCGCGCCGACCGGCCCGTCCGCGCGACCTCGGCCCCCAAGGCGCTCTCGTCGACGGAGCGGCGCCGGGCGGAGAACGGAGCACGGCCGGCCCAGCGGCAGACCACGATGGTCGTACGGTCCGGCTGGTACCTGCTGATCGTGACGTGGTCGCCGCCCAGCAGCCGGCCGAGCTCCTGGGCGACCGAGGCGAACATCCGCGCGGGCGAGGCACCTTGCGCGGCCAGCGTCATCACACGGTGAAGCGCCGCCTGCTCGTCCGTGAGTTCACGCAGCCGTGCACGCGCCGCCGCCAGCGAGATGACGGCGCCCTGCCCGCCGGCCCGCGAGCCGTCGTACGTCCACGCGACCGGATCACCGCGCGCTCCGGCCGGGTCCGTCCGGCGGCGGGCACGGCTCCAGGCCCTGGCCCGGCTCCCCCAGCCTCCCACCGATGGTCCCCTCGACACGAAAAATGACTGGTCACGGGGGATTTCACCAGCAGTCTACGCGGGTCGGCGGATGTTCACCGCCGCCAGCGGGACCACCAGCCACGCCGGGGGCGTGGGGCGGCCTCCGGTGCGCCGACGGGCACGGGCTCGAGCGCGTTGCTGAGGTAGACCAGGCGGAACTTGCCGATCTGGACCTCATCGCCGCTGGACAGGGCGGTCTCGTCGATCCGCTGCCGGTTGACGTAGGTGCCGTTGAGGCTGCCCACGTCGCGTACGGAGAACCGCGCGCCCTGCCGGTAGAACTCGGCGTGCCCTCGCGACACGGTGACGTCGTCGAGGAAGATGTCGCTCTCCGGGTGACGGCCCGCGCTGGTTCTCTCCCGGTCGAGCAGGAACCGGCTGCCGGCGTTCGGCCCTCTCTTCACGAGGAGAAGCGCCGTGTTGGGCGGGAGTGACTCGATCCCCACCTGATCGCCGGTCGACTCGTCGGCCTGCTCGGCCGCCACGGCCGCCTCGATCGCGCTGAACGACATCGTCGACGTCGAATCACCGGGCTCATCTGTCACCGGCGGAACACCGTGAGTGAGCGGAGTGCCGCAGTTCGAGCAGAAGCGGGCACCATCCGGATTGGTGTGACCGCACTGCGTACAGGAAGCGCTCGGCATCGTCGCTCCACCTCCTACCTGTGGCTTCGGGGGTGCCTCGTGCACCGTACGGCACGCGCGTCGCGCATTCGTCCTCCGGTGGCACCACGGCTCCGATCCGTCCGCGTCGCACCGCCCGTCACGCTACGTACGAACCGAAACGATCTTGAAGATTTCCCGCCTGAGGGTTGGCGAAACGTTGACTGATCAACACTTGGGCGCCGCGAGGAGTTCCCGCCGGCACGAGAAACCCGGCGATCCAGTGATCCCGGTCAAGGTTATCTGGCCCGAGGGAGCGATCAATCGATCCCGGATGGGCTGGAAATCTCCCCCCAAAAAAGTCAATCTCTGACGCGTCACGGATGTTCAGCGGGAGGCCGGCTTGACGAGATTGATCGACCTGCGTGATGGAAGACGCGTCGCGGTGGAGGAATGGGGGGCACCCAGCGGAAGCCCCGTCTTACTCCTCCACGGCACGCCGGGCAGCCGTCTCGGGCCGGTTCCGCGGCCCCTCGTCCTGTACCAGCTCGGCATCCGGCTGATCACCTTCGACCGGCCCGGCTATGGCCGCTCCGACCGCATGCCCGGCCGCAGGGTCGCCGACGTCGCCGCCGACGTTCTGGAGATAGCCGACGCCCTGGGACTGGAACGGTTCGGCGTCCTCGGCCGCTCCGGCGGCGGGCCGCACGCACTGGCGTGCGCCGCGCTCCTGCCCGAACGGACGACCCGCGCCGCGGTGCTCGTCGGGCTGGCGCCGAGCGAGGCCGACGGGCTCGACTGGTTCGCCGACATGACCGCCTCGAACGTCGACGCCTACCAGGCGGTCCGCGACGACGGCGGCGAGGTGATGGCCCGCCTCCGGCCGATGGCCGACCAGATCCGGGCGAACCCCGCGCAGTTGGTCACGAACCTCTACGACGAGCTCACCCAGTCCGACCGCCGGATCGTGGCGGATGCGGGCATCAGACGGCAGCTCATCGAGAACTACGCCGAGGCCGTGCGGGACTCCGCCGATGGCTGGTTCGACGACCTGCACGCCTTCGCCACCTCCTGGGGTTTCGAACCCGGCAGCATCGAACGACCGATCATGCTGTGGCACGGCGCCGAGGACACCTTCTCCCCGGTCGGTCACTCACGATGGCTCGGCGAGCACATCCCCTCCTCCTTCGTGATCGTGGAGCGGGGCAGCGCGCACTTCGGCGCGTTGAACGTCATGCCCGACGTGCTGCACTGGCTCGCCGGATCGTGATCAGGCGGGCTGCGGCTCGAGGTCCCGGCAGAGACGCCGGCCGCGCCGTACGGCGACGACGTCAGGGTGATCTTCGCCGAGCAGCCGGCTCATGAGAGCGATCGCCTCCTGGCGGTGTGCCCTCGCCTCCGTGGTGCGGCCCAGCGCCTCCAGGCTGGCGGAGAGATTGCAGCGGGCGGCCAACGTGTCGGGGTGCGTCGGGTACAGGCGGTCGGTCAGCTTCGCGATCGCGTCGCCCTCCAGCTCGGCGGCGTCCGCGTACCGGTCGAGATCGGCGGCGCAGTTCGCCAGGTTCAGCATGCCGGCCAGCGTGAACGGGTGCTCCTCCCCGAAGGTCGTGAGGAGCCGCGGCACGGTCGACTTCGCGAGTTCGTACGCTCCGCCGACGTCCCCGACCTCCCGGAGGAAGATGGCCAGGTTGTTCTCCAGCAGCCGGCCGTAGTGGTGATCCTCGCCCAGGGCGTCGCGGAGCACACCGAGTGTCCGGCGGGTACGGTCCCTGGCGGCGACGCCGTCGCCGATCGCCCACAGGCAGACGGCGACCTCCGCGTCGGCCGCCACAGCGTCGGGCGAGTCCGGATAGAACTGGCGGTAACGGTCGTAGGTGCCCTCCGCCAGCTTGAGGGCCTCCTCGGTATGTCCGGCCTTCCGCAGCGACACCGCGAGGCTCTTGGCGGTGCGCAGTGGATCCGGGAGCTGGTCGCCGAGCACCTCGAGGTAGGTCTCGTAGGTCGCGCGCAGGCGCGTCACGGACTCCTCGTACTCTCCGCCCTCCCGCAGGTCGCGGGCGAGGTTGGCGGCCGAGAAGAGCGTGTAGGGATGTTTCTCCCCGAGTGCGGCCTGCCGGCGCTCCAGCGTGTCCTCGTCCAGCTTCCGCGCGCTGTAGTAGTTCCCGACCGAACGATGCGACACGGCCAGGTTGTTCGCCGTCATCAGCGTCCGGGGGTGATCCTCTCCGTAGAGGTCCTTGAGCGCCGCGTACGTCTCCTCGTCCAGCCGGAGCGCGTTCTTGAACATGCCGAGCGCGCGCATGTCGGCGGTCAGTCCGCTGGCCGTGATGAGCGTGTGCGGATGCGTGGGCCCGATCGCCGGTGACTTCTTCTGCCGGTCCCAGACGTCCATGTCGAGCTTGTACGCCTCGGTGAACAGGCCCTGCGAGCGGTAGACGTTGGCCAGTTGCGACAGCAGGAACAGGCGCTGCCAGTAATCCGCGCCGAGCCGATCGCGCCACAGGTCGGCGAGGTACTGACCGCTGGCGAGAGCGCCCTCGAAGTTGCCGCGCTTCCACTGGTAGCGGACGAGATCGATGAACATCTGCCGGGTGTCCTCCTCGTCGCACTCCGCGGCGAGTGAGGCTTCGACGTGCGGCATGATCTTGTCGAGGCTGGGCCAGTTGTCGGGGTCGTCGGTGTCTCCGTGCGGGGGCCGCGCGCCCACGAGGATCTTGTGTACGTCGTGCATGGTCTCGTTCGCGCGTTCGGGATCCATGCCCTCTCGCATGACGGCCTGCACCAGTGTGTGCACCTGGATGGAGTTGTTCCCCTGGTCCACCTTGGCCAGCGCGAACCGGCTGATCTCACGCACGACCTTGCCCAGCACCAGCTTGTCGCGCAGGGTCTCGTCGTACGGGACGAGGATCTCGGCCGTCTGGTCGCTGTAGATCAGGTCCAGGGAGATCGGCTCGGAGGAGAAGAAGGCGAGGAGTTCGAGCAGGCGGGCCGCGGCCGGTGACGCCTCTCTGAGCTGCCGGAAGGACACGTTCCACGTCAGCGCCACCGACTGGGGGAACTCCTTCGTCCTGAGATCGAGCGTCGAAGCGGTCTCGTGTTCCAGTGCGTTGAGGTACTCACTCGCCGGCATCGACGTGGCCTCCAGCCACGCGGCCACCTGTTCGATGGCCAGTGGCAGGAACCCCAGCGCCCGGCCGATCTTCACGGCGTTCTCCGGGGCGAGGCCCGGCACCCGGCGCAGCAGGTGTAACGCGGCCTCCCTTTCGGTGAAGACGTCGACGGCGATCGGCTTGGCGAGCTTGGTCCAGGCCGGATCCAGGGACGTGATCAGCACGTGGCCGTCACCGCCGGGGAGGAACTGCTTGAGTTCGGTCTGGTTGGGGGCGTTGTCGAAGATCAGGAGCCAGCGCGCGTACGGCGTGCCCCGGCGAAGGGCCTCCAGAGCCGCGTTGGCGGCCTCGGCGACGTTGTCGCCCACTCGTAGTCCGAGCCGGCCCGCCATGGCGGCCAGCGCGCTCCTGATCGAGTCGGGTTGCAGCGCGGGAACCCACCAGACCACGTCGTAGTCGGCGCGGAAACGATGGGCGTACTCAAGCGCGACCTGGGTCTTGCCCACTCCCGCGAGGCCGTGCAGCGCCTGGGGCAGCACGACGCGCTGGGTGGCGCCGAGCAGTTGGTCGCGGAGTTGTTCGAGCACCTGGCCGCGACCGGTGAAGACCGCGTTCCGCCGGTCGACGTTCCACACCGCCGGTGAGGTCCTCGCCGCGCCGGGAAACCTCGCGGTCAGCCGGCCGTGTTCGCTGACCGGCTCGGCGGTACGGCTCGGCCGGCCGAGTGCGCGCAGGACGGCGTCGGCCGCCTGTTCCTCGCCGAGGCCCGTGAGGTCCAGCGGCGTCAGCTGGGAGAAGAACGGCTCGAGCTTGGCATTCAGGATGCGGAGAACCGTCACCTGCTGAAAGGCCGCGCCGGGCTGCGTCGGCGCGAGCGACTCCCAGGTCCGTCGGCCACGCTCGGATTCGATGAAGGCCGGCGAGAGAAGGACGATCGTATGGCTGCTCCGCTCCAGACGAACGTCGAGTTCCTCGGGAGACGCCACGTCCGTGCAGTTGGCCGTGACCCGGAAGCCCGCCGAACTGAGCACTCCCGAGACCCAGTCAGCCCAGGGCCGGTCCTCGGCGGCGTGGACGATGAGCGCTTCGGAGCTCTCCGCGGGTCCACGCCTCGTGAAGCGCTCGAGCGTCGCCAGGCGGAGTTGTTCGTCCATGGGAGAGATGGCCGAGACCTGTCCCTCGGTGATCTCCGCGGCGAGCCGTTCGAACGCGGCCAGCATGGAGTTGGGCGAGCCTGGCGCGTCGCCGAACGTCGCGAGTGTCTCCTCGAACGCGTAGAAGGGCCGATAGGGGATCTCGACGGAGAGCCAGTACCGATTCGCCTCTTCGTGGTCGAGACCTTTCGGGAACCGGTCGAAGCGCGCCCGAGCCAGCGCACGACCCGCCTCGACCTTGGCGTTCTCCCCGAATTCAATACGCATCGGAACCGGAAGGATGCGGATTTTACGCCGGCGGCCGTAGCGCTGGTCGATGTGCCGGGCCACCGCGGAGGCGCCGTCGATGCTCTGGTCGCTCAGGGTGAAGCAGTCGACGAGGACGTCCGGGAACTGCACGGTGCAAATTTCGGCGATGTCGCTCAGTCCGGTCCTGCTGTCGATCAGCACGTAGTCGTAGTGCCGCTTCATGTCCTCTCGTAGCGCGTCGAAGAACTGGCCGCCGCCGAGCCGCCCATAGAAGTTGTCCCAGTCCATGCTGGTGATCAACGACGAGTAGTCGCGGTTCTGACGTCCGGCGGAGACGAAGTCCAGCGTGCCCTCGCCAGGGAAATCCCATTCCAGCGACACCGCGTAGTCGAGTATCTTCGCGAACTCCTTGTGCCAGTCCAGTGCGTTCTCGTGCTGCTCGGTGGCGGCCCATGAGTATCGGCTCAGTAACTCGACGACGCCATCGGTCACAGCCAGCGCGCTCTGATCGATGAATGGCTGGAAGAACCGGTGCAGACCCGGCGACTCGAGGTCCCAATCCAGGGCGAGAACTCGTTTACCGGCCATAGCGAGGATCCAGGAGACATTCGCCAGCGCCATCGTGCGGCCGGTGCCTCCCTTGTAGGAGTAGAAGGTCACTATCGTTCCGGCCGTTTTTTCCACGAGTCCCCCAAACGTCTACTTATCCGGCAGTTCTAGGGTCGGCCGCTCCATCGTCGGCTCGATCTCCGGCGGGTGCACCGGAGCCTCCTTGAAATATCGATTGATCGCTTCACCCACGGCCTTCGGGAGGGCCGCACGGAACGCCTCGATGCTCGCCACCGACTTCACCGAACCGGGGAGGACGAGGCTGCGGCCGAGCACGGCGTCGACGGTCCGGTTGAGGTCCTTCTCCGCGTCGGCGGTCTCCCCGTCGTCGGCGTTGTAGGGCACGAGGACGTTCACCGGATCCTCGTCGATCCGGCGAAGCTCGCCGCCGATCGCCGGATCCCGGCTGACCCACGGGTCGACGAGCAGGACCGTCGGCGACGCGGCCGGATCGGTCGCGGGCTCGTCGACGCTGTCCACTATGGGCTCGTGGCCGAGCTCGGCGACCACCTGCTCGGCGTACCGCGCGATCGGAGTGGTGTAGTCGGCGTTGCGATACGGGGTCCATTCGGGCATGGTCCGCCCGTAGTAGTACGTGTCCCGACCGGGTGGAAGGCTGTCGAGCCGGTGTGCGGCCACCGTGAGCTTGATCGGCCGGCGGCCTCGCGCGCGGCCGCGATAGTCGGCGAAGGCGTTGCCGAGGGCGTCGAAGTCGGAGATCGGCCCGGTCGCCAGATCCGCCTGCTCCGCGGTCTCCTTGACCAGCCGGGCGAGTTGAAGAACGGCCTGTTTGTACTGCTCGCGGTAGCGTCCCAGCTTCATGATTCCGTAGAAGCCCTCCGCGGCGTACTGAGACGGAAAGTCGGGAGGGATGTACTGCATGGACTTCAGGTCAGGCGGGAGTTCGGACGGGTCCAGCCGCGTCCATAACGCGGGAATGACCGCCAACGGGCGATCGAGACCGGCCTGCTGACTCTTCACCCGCCCTAAGAACGCCGCCCACTCCTTACCGCAGTATTCGCTCGTGAAGTACGCGGGCGACAGCAGCGCCAGGAACACGCGGCAGCTCGCCAGCGCCTCGGCGAGATGATCGGGCCACTGCGTTCCGGCGGGTATTTGCCTGTCCATAAAGCCGGGCGTGGGCATTCCGGTAACGACACCGACGTCATGGCAGAGATCTTTGAACAGTTTCGTCACCCAACGATCGGGATCGGTGCCGTCGTCGGGCCGGAAGCGGGACCTCGCGTAGCTGAGGAAGAAGTAGGGACGCCGATCATCGTCACCGTATATTCCCAAGGTCATACATTCCTCCCCATCTCCGACTATACGGGCGGAACAACTGGCAACGGCACCCCTGTTCTCCCGGAGATATGGCGCTCAGCGTTCGCGAGTGGCGGCGAACCAGCCGGCCGCGAAGTCGACCAACCGCCGGAGCGATACCAACCGGGAGTCGGCGAGCCCCACCCGCCCCCGTCTGACGTATGAGGTGTCGTCGAAGGCGGCACCGACCGCGAGGAAGTCACGGTCGTCGAGAACCACGTCCGCGTAGGTCCACCACCGCGCCTCACCGTCCCGCTCGATCACACAGCTGTAGCCGCGCGTCGGCGGGTTTCGGGTGTAGCGGTACTCGGCCAGGTGAAGAGCCGTACAGGTGTCGTATCCGGTGCCGAGCATGAGCACCTCGGCGTCAAGGTCGTACAGCCGGGCGAGCGGGGACTCCTCGCCCAGGTGGCAGTCGGGCGCATGGCCGTCGGTGATCAGCTTCGCCTGCGCGCCCACGGCCGCGAACGACGTCTGCGGATGCTCGCTGCGCAACGCACCGGGGGTGAGCCGGACGCTCTCGGGAAAGACCCCGGCCCCCGTGGACGGTGTGCGCGCCGGATCGAAGGCGGGCATCGCGGCACGGTGGCGACGCCGCTCCGCGGCGGTCATTCCCTCGACCCGGGCCAGATGGGCCCGCGAGGAATCGGAGTTCTCCGGCGTCGGGGTGGGCACGACGACGGTGCCGTCCGGCCCCAGCGCCGCGAGGATCGCTTCCGCCAGAGCCGTCGCGCCGCCGATGAGGCGGCCGATGCGCCGCATGGACGTGTGCACCAGCAGCGCCGTGCCGGGACGCGGACCCAGGGTACGAAGATCGGAGAGGAGATCGTCGCGAGTCATCTCAAGCCGACCACGCGTCCAGCGTGCCGCGCATCTCTTCGACGAATTCCCTGCCGAGCCGGGTCAACGAGCCTGATGCGAGAATCACATCCACATCCGTCGCCGCCTCGGTTATGGTCTGGCCTCCCGGACGCCGTCGCCGGAAGTCGGTAACGGCGAGCCGAGCATACGAGTCGGACAAAAGGCGTTCTGTGTCGGCTGACGCAGTGGACGTGCGATCGTCGAACAGCTGGAGCATGTCCAGGACGCCACCGAGTTTCATCCGCTGTGTCTCCCCCAGCAACAGCAGGCACAACGTCTCGGGGTCCGGGGGCAGGGCGACGGCGACCGAGCCGAAGGCGTCCCGCACCGATGAGCCCATCGGCTCCCCTTCGACCGGCACCACCGTGGACAGGGCGACCGTCAGCGTGGGGACGTACTCGGGACACCGCGTCGCGATGAGGTCCCAGGCCGCGTCGAACATCGCCTGCCAGTGCCCGGCCTGCTCGTCGGTGAGCCGGCCGGCGACCGGCCGCCGGTGACGGTCACGGAGCGGATCCAGGTCCTCGACCAGCAGCGGATGACCGCCGACGTCCAGAAACCGCACCCGGCGTACGGCGGTGGCGCGCTCGACCGTGACCTCGCCGGACCGGATCTCGACCGTGGTCTCGGCCGCGTCGGGGACCTCGTAGCGGCCGACGGTGGGCAGGAAGACCGCGCCGTCCCGCACCGGCACGCGCAGGGCCGCGGACATGCCGGCGCGCGCCGCCGCCACACAGGCGAGAGCCGCCAGACGCCCGTCGTCACGCCGATCCGGGTGGCGCAGCCGGCCCACCGCCCAGACCCGGTTGTACGGATGGCCGAACACGTCGTCCACGATGGCGGGCTCGACCCGGCGAAGAAGATCCCACTCCGGCGACGGGCCGGCCTGGTCCCGCACCGCGGTGATCAACGCCCGGCGAATGCTTCGCTGGCCCCGCTGGAGAATGGTGAGCGCCTCCACCGTGCCCTGCCCGGCCGCGATCGACCGCAGGGCCGCGTGGGGCACGATGTGGCGGGGAACGGATATGCGCCGTTGGACGTGCTCGATCAGTTCTTTCAGGTCGGCACAGAAGACACTGGGGTTGTCGAAACCCGAGCCGGCGCGATAGCGGTGCGCGAAGAGGCCACCTCCGCAACTCTCCAATACCGGGCAGGCGCGGCACGTCGCGCTCACGCCGTCTCTGCCTCGCCGCCGGGCGGCCACGCCTTCGTGTTCGGCGACCTGATCGATCGAGTGCCGGAAGACGTCCGTCCCGGTTTCCGGGGCGCCGTCGAACGCGATCTTGATGGAATCCGCCTGCTCGAACGTCCCGTCGGTCTCCACGACCAGAAGGTCGCTGGGTTCGAGGCCGAGCGACTCGGTCAGTGCCGGGCCGCCCTGACTGGTGCTGATGATGGAGTCGAACGTGCGTACCGGAACCGGGCGACCGTCCGCGAGCCACTTGTCGAAAATGGTGGCGAGCCAGTCGGCGTAATCGGTCTCAACGGCGCGGAATGGAGGATCGTCCCAGGTGGCGTGCGGGAGCAGCAGATCGATCGCCGGCGGATCATGGGACACCAGAGCGTCGTACACCGCGATGGGATCATTTCTTACGTCGATCGTGCAGAGGAGCCCGGAGTAGAGGTCGGGATACCCGGTACGGAGCAGTTCGATGGCTCTGGCCACCTTGTCGAAACTGCTCCGCCCGTCCCGGTAGCGCCGGTGCCGATCATTCGCCGCGCGGTCTCCGTCGAGCGAAATACCGACCTTGACGCCGTGCGCACGGAACAACTCGCAGAACCGGCGGTCGAGCAGCACACCGTTGGTGTGGATGTGCAGGTCGAGTTCGCAGTCTCCGGGGAGTCCCGACTCCAGCGCGCGGATCAGCGCGGACAGCCGCTCGGGGCCGCAGAGCAGTGGTTCACCGCCGTGCAGCACCGCGTGGACCCGGTCGAGCCCCTGGCTCCTGGCGTGCTCCCCGATCCGGGCAGCCACCTGGGCCATGGTCTCGACGGCCATCGTGACCGGCTTGCCACGCCAACTCTGGTCGGCGTGTTCGTAGACGTAACAGTGATCGCAGGCGAGGTCACATCTACTGTGCACCTTGAGCACGAATTGACGAAACGGGAGTCGTGTGCTCATTGTGCGGCTTACGATTTATATGTAAGAGTTGAAGGCGCCGACCGTGCGGGCTTGGGGCTTGCGCTCCCCGAAGGCGAACCGGGCGACCATCGCTTGCATGGCGACACCGGTGGCCGGCTCGGACAACGGGGCGCCACAGAGGTCAATAACGTCGGATGCGTTCGAAGGCACCGTGATCATTGCGTCGTTCATATCGACCATCCAGGTCAGTTGAGAGGACGGCACGACGCCTGGAGTGCCCGGGGTCCACGGCAACCTACGCCGAACACCGCCACATCTCCAGCGGCGTGCCGGAAGGGTAGCCTGACTTCGCAGGCTAGCAAGATAACTCCTTTCCGCCGCCGCCATGCGGGATTCTCGTATGTGATTTTGTACCGAGTCGGCTAAAGCCAAACCCGGGACTCGGCCATCTCGCGCCGACCGGCGCGAAACCGCGACACCGCGCTGAGCTCAGATGTCGACCTGGGACCCCATGACCACGAGGCGGAGCTCGGGCAGGTTGAAACGCTCCGCCGGGCTGGCGGAGTTGTTGGCCAGCACGAGGAACAGGCGCTTACGCCACATGCGCATCCCCGGTGCCCGGGTCACCTGCAACGTCACCTTCGACAGGAAGTACGACGCCTGATCCGGGTCGATGTTCAGTTCGGCGTTCGTACGGTCCGACGCCAGACGACGCAGCGCCGCCGGGATGTCCCGGTCGTCCTGGAAGCCGTACCGGAGGGTGACGTGCACGAGCCCGTCGTCCCGGTAGCCGAGGTCGTCGACGCTGGCGCGTTCGGCCACCGGGACGTGCGGGACGTTCTCGTCCATGGTCGAGACGATCACCACGTGCTCGTGGACGACCTGGTTGTGCTCGACGTTCGCGCGCAGCGCCAGCGGCGTGGTCGCCTTCGTCGGATGCGGGAAGACCGCGGTGCCCGGCACGCGGACGACGTCCGAGCCGCGGAGCGTCTCGACGAACTCCGGCAGCGGACCCTCCTTGGCCGTACGGCGCTCGGTGACGATCTCGCGTCCCCGCTCCCAGGTCTTCATGATGGTGAACACCGACACGGCGATCAGCAGCGGCAGCCAGCCGCCGTGGGCGACCTTCGTCAGGTTGGCCGCGAAGTAGGTGACCTCCGCGCCGCCGATCACGACCGCCACCACCACGAGCCTCCACACCGCCCAGCCCCAGTGCGCCCGCGCCACCACGAGGAACAGCACGGTGGTGATGATCAGGGTCGCGGTGACGGCGACCCCGTACGCCGTCGCGAGGCGTTCGGAGGAGCGGAAGCCGAGCATCAGGCCCAGCACGCCGACGAACAGGATCCAGTTGACGGCCGGCACGTACACCTGCCCGACCTCACGCGGCGACGTGTGCCGGATCCGCAGGAACGGCAGGAAGCCGAGCCGTACCGCCTGCCGCGACACCGAGAACGCGCCGGTGATCACCGCCTGCGAGGCGATCACCGTGGCGAGCGTCGCCAGGACGACCATCGGCACCCGCGCCCAGGTGGGCAGGAGCAGGAAGAACGGGTTCGCGATGCTGCGCGGGTCGCGCAGGATCAGCGCGCCCTGGCCCAGGTAGTTCAGCGTCAGCGCGGGGAACACCACGGCGAACCAGGCACGCCGGATCGGCCGGCGGCCGAAGTGGCCCATGTCCGCGTACAGCGCCTCCGCTCCGGTGATCGACAGCACCACCGCGCCCATCGCGATGAAGGCGATGTACGGGTGGTCGAGCACGAACGCGCCCGCGTACGTCGGCGACAGGCCCGTGATGATGCCGGGACGCCGGACCACCTCCTGCACGCCCGCCACGGCGATCGCCGAGAACCACAGCACCATCACCGGCCCGAACAGGCTCCCGACCCGGTGCGTGCCCCAGCGCTGCGCCACGAACAGCAGCGTCAGGATCGTCGCCGCGACCGGCACGACCACGTGGGACAGGCTGGGCGTGGCCACCTTGAGGCCCTCCACGGCCGACAGCACCGAGATCGCCGGCGTGATGACGCTGTCGCCGTAGAACAGCGAGGCGCCGAACACGCCCAGCGCCATGACCGCGGCAGCCCTCCCGCGCACCCCGCCGAGCACCCGGCGTACGAGGGCGGCGAGCGCCATCACGCCGCCCTCCCCGTCGTTGTCGGCGCGGAGGATGAAGACCACGTACTTCACCGACACGATGAGGGTGACCGACCAGAACACCATCGAGATCACGCCGTAGACGTCGCCGCTCGTCGGGCGCACCGCCCCGTGGTCGATCGAGAAGACCGTCTGCAGGGCGTACAGCGGGCTGGTGCCGATGTCCCCGTACACGACACCCAGCGCACCGAGCATCAGCGCCAGCTGCCCGGCGCGGCCGCCGGACGCACCGGAATGAGAGCCTTGCGGCCGCTTCGCGGAAGACGCGCCGGTGACGTGCGCGGAATCTGTCATGGTGCCTACCTAACCGGACGGCCCGGCGACGACCAACGACGGCCTCCGATTCCTGAGCCGACGACCGGTCGGCTACCGCACTCCTGTCGGCCAAACCCCCGGCTGGCCGACACAGGCCTCGTACTAGGTCGAGTCGACCATTCACGGTAAAGTCCGCTTGGGTCTTTTGGGGTGCATGTGTACGGGGGGAAAGCGGATGACGCATGGGGTTCGACGCATCGTCACGTGGATGGTCGCTGTCGTGCTCATCGGGGCGGGTATCGGATTCGCCGGCACGGGCCAGGCGGACGCGGCATTCAACCCGAAGGCCGGACCGGTCTTCAACGATCCCGAGGGCGACACGGCCGCCCAGTACGCGATCGTCCGGCAGATCGAGACGAACATCGACACCGCGCCCGCGGGATCGGTGATCCGGGCCGCGTTCTACAGCATCAATCTGAGCGATTTCGCCGACAAGCTGATCGCCGCGCACAAGCGCGGCGTTTACGTCCAGGTGCTGATGGACCAGCACGCTCAGAATTCGACCTGGTCTCGCCTGGTCTCCGCGCTGGGGAAGAAGGTGAGCACCGCGAGCGCCGCCAGCTACGCGGCCGTGTGTTACGGCGGGTGCGTCGCGCACCATTACACCAACGGGGCGCCGTCGGCGTTCCTGCACACGAAGTTCTTCCTCTTCTCCGGCGGCGGAACGCGCGCCGTGACCGTCTCCAGCGCGAACCCCACCGACACGCAGGCCGAGGTCGCCTACAACAACAGCTACACCGTGGTCGGCAACACCGGTCTCTACAACGCCTACGTCAAGACCTTCACCGACATGGCGAAGGGTGCGACGGGCAAGTACAAGCCCGGTTACTACTGGACGTACGGCTCGAACCCGAAGGCGTACTACTGGCCCAAGGCCAGCGGGGGCAGCGACACGGTCCTGGGCATGCTGCAACTGGTCACGTGCTCCAAGACCTACCCGAGTCAGGTCCGCGTGGCGATGTTCGAGTGGACCGACAACCGGCTCCCGCTCGCCAAGCAGCTCGTCAGCATGGCGTCCAAGGGTTGCAAGGTCACGGTGGCGTACACCAAGGCCCAGGTCTCCTCGACGGTCCGGTCGACACTGGCCAACTCCAAGATCGACGTACGGGACACGACCCACGGCAAGGACGCCGACGGGTACGCCGAGCACTACACGCACGACAAGTACCTGCTGATCGACGGCCGGTACAGCGGCGCGAGCGGGCAGAAGATCGTCCTGACCGGCTCGGCGAACTACACCGCGAACTCGCTGTACCACAACGACGAGTCGGACGTTAAGGTCACGAGCTCGACGGTGTACGCGGCCTACCTGGCGAACTTCAACGACCAGCTCGCGGCGATCCCGACGATCACCGCGAAGCAGCAGGCGCTCGGCCAGAAGCCCACCATCCCGGTCAACCCCGAGGAAGCCGCCGACAGCTGATCGTCCGCGGTCTCCGCGACGCCGTGCGGCGTCGCGGAGACGCCGGCGGCCGGTGAGAGACTACGGCGCCTCCGTGCGCGGGGAACGGGTCCGCGTCGCCCGGCGGTAGCGGAGCTCGGGACGGCCGACCTGCCCGTACTGCGGCGCTCGTTCGGCGTAGCCGTGGTCGACGAGGTACTCCAGATAGCGGCGAGCGGTGACACGGGAAACGCCCGCCGCCTTCGCCGTGGCCTCGGCGGTCACGCCCTCCTCGGCGTGGCGCAGGATCTCCCGTACGGACTCCAGCGTCGGCGCGCTCACGCCTTTCGGCAGGGCCGATCCGTCGGGGCTGCGAAGAGTGGCGATCGCGCGGTCCACCTCGTCCTGGTCGGTCGCCTCGCCCGGCCGGCCGAGCGTGGAGTGGAACCGGGCGTAGCGTTCGAGTTTGGCGCGGAACGTGGCGAACGTGAACGGCTTCAGCAGGTACTGCACCACGCCGACGGACACCGCCGACCGGACCGTGGCCAGGTCGCGCGCCGAGGTCACCGCGATCACGTCGGCGAGGTGGCCGGCGGCGCGGAGACGCCGGCAGATCTCCAGGCCGTGGCGGTCCGGCAGGTAGAAGTCGAGCAGGACCAGGTCGACGGGTCGCCGATCCAGGACGCGCAGTGCCTCGGCGCCGGAGTGGACCACGTCCACGACGGCGAAGCCGGGCACCCGTTCGACGTAGCGCCGGTGCGCCTCCGCGGCGAGCCGGTCGTCCTCGACGACGAGGACCTCGATCATGCGTTCACCTCCTCGTGCAGCGGAAGCGTGACGGTGAACACCGCTCCGACGTCGCGGTCCACGTCCACGCGCCCGCCGTGCCGGGCGGCCGCCTGCGCGACGAGGGCGAGGCCCAGCCCCCGGCCGGACGGCCGGGCTCCGGGTTTGGTCGACCAGCCGCGCCGGAACACGTTTCGCACGGCGTCGCTCTCGACGCCACGGCCGGTGTCGGCGACCCGCAGGACGAGCGCGCCGGCGTCGGCTCGGACGGTGACGAAGACCCTCGGCGGGCGTCCTTCGCCGTCGGCCGCCGCGTCGATGGCATTGTCGACCAGGTTCCCCAGGATCGTCACCAGGTCGCGCGCCTCGAGACCGTCCGGTATCGCGTCGTCGTCGACCTGCGTGTCGGGCGTGACGACGAGTTCGACGCCTCTCTCGTTCGCCTGCGCGGCCTTGCCCAGCAGCAGCGCGGCGAGCACCGGCTCGGCGACCGCCTCCATCAGCTGATCGGTGAACCGCTGCGCGATCTCCAGCTCGGCCGTGGCGAACTCCACGGCCTCGTCCGTACGGCCGAGCTCGATGAGGGAGACGACGGTGTGCAGGCGGTTGGCGGCCTCGTGCGTCTGCGAGCGCAGCGACTCGGCGAAGCCGCGCACGGAATCCAGCTCACCGCTCAGGGCCTGCAGTTCGGTGTGGTCTCGAAGGGTGACGACACTGCCGAGGTCGCGGGTGCCCGACGTGACGGCGGACTTGTTGACCACGACGACACGGTCGCGGGTCAGGTGGATCTCGTCGAGGCACGGTACGTCTCCCGACA
This sequence comes from Actinoallomurus sp. CA-142502, assembly GCF_050936355.1. NCBI lineage: Bacteria > Bacillati > Actinomycetota > Actinomycetes > Streptosporangiales > Thermomonosporaceae > Actinoallomurus > Actinoallomurus sp. CA-142502. Next base: position 904,060 of record NZ_JBNJMY010000001.1, on the reverse strand, counting down.
GCGCCGCGGTGAGCGCCTCCGGGAGTCCCAGGCCGGCCACGTGCCGGCCCTCCACGTCGGCGGGGAGACGGAACAGCTCGCGCGCGCCGTCGTTGGCCAGAACGATGCGGTGGTCCGGGCTGAGCAGGAGCAGCCCCTCCCGCACGGTGTGCAGGATCGCGTCGTGGTACTCGTACATCCGGCTCAGCTCGGCGGTGCTCATCCCGTGCGTGTGCCGCCGCAGCCGCGCGTTGGCCAGGTAGGTGCCCACGCCGCCGACGGCGAGGGCGATCAGGGCGACCGCGACCAGGACCAGCACCTGAGCCCTGACCTGCGCGCTGATGGTCCGTACGGTGATCCCCACGCTGACCAGCGCGACGACCTGGTGCCGCGAGCCGAAGACCGGGGTCACGACGCGGACGGACGGCCCGAGCGTCCCGGTGTAGGTCTCGGTGAACGTGTGTCCGGCGAGCGCTCGCCCGGTGTTGCCGAGGAAGCGCTTGCCGATCATCGCGGGATTGGGATGGGTGTAACGGATGCCGTCCGGCCTCATGATCGTCACGAAGTCGACACCCGTGTCGCGCTGGACCTGGTCGGCGTACGGCTGGAGCACCCTGGACGGGTCGGCACCGGTCACGGCCGCGGCCGTCGTCGGCGCGTCCGCGATGCCGGCCGCCACGGCGATGACCTGGTGGCGGGCCGAATCGCTCGTGCCGCGCTCGGCCTTCACCGAGGCGAGGCCGGCGCCGCCGGTCACGACGACGGCGACGACGATCGCCTGCATGAGGAAGAGCTGGCCCGCCAGGCTGTGACGCCGGTGTCCACGGGATGGGTGGCGCATCTCGACAGTGTGCCTCCTTCGGCACGCTGTTCGTTACCGGCACGTTAAGGGGGATTTTCGTGAACGTAATGAACGAAAACGTGACCTGAGTCACCCCGCACCGCATAGTCCTTGCAGATTTCGGCCGATGGAGCCACGAGCAAGGAGATCGGATGCCCGTCGAAACCGCGCCGGTACGACCGCGCCCCCGCAGACGACGCGACCGCACGCACTTCCTCTACCTCGCGGTGGTCGCCGCGGTGATCGCCGGTGCCGTGGTGGGCCTCGCGGCACCGGGCTTCGCCACCGAGCTCAAGCCGCTCGGCACCGGGTTCGTGAACCTCATCAAGATGATGATCAGCCCGATCATCTTCTGCACGATCGTGCTGGGCGTGGGTTCGGTCACCCGGGCCGCGAAGGTCGGCGCGGTCGGCGGCCTCGCCCTGGCCTACTTCCTGATCCTGTCGACGTTCGCGCTGGCCATCGGCCTCGTCGTCGGCAACATCATGCATCCCGGAGCCGGCCTGCACCTGACGGACGCCGCACGGCACGCCGGCCGGGAACAGGTCGGCGAGGGCAGTACGGGAACGGTCGACTTCCTTCTGGGCATCATCCCGACGACGCTGGTGTCGGCCTTCACCGAGGGGCAGGTGCTGCAGACGCTGCTCGTCGCCCTGCTCGCCGGGTTCGGCCTGCAGGCGATGGGCGAAACGGGCCGGCCCGTCCTGCGCGGGCTGGAGTACATCCAGCGTCTGGTGTTCCGCGTCTTGTCGATCATCATGTGGGCGGCACCGGTCGGCGCGTTCGGCGCGATGGCGGCCGTGGTCGGCGCGAGCGGCGTCGACGCCCTGAAGGGCCTCGTGATGATGATGGTGGCCTTCTACGTCACCTGCCTGCTGTTCGTGGTGGTCGTGCTCGGCTCGATCCTGTGGCTCGTGGCTCGGGTGAACCTGTTCTCGCTCCTGCGCTATCTCGCCCGTGAGTTCCTGCTCATCCTGTCGACGTCGTCCTCGGAGAGCGCGCTGCCACGGCTCATCGCGAAGATGGAGCATCTCGGCGTGAGCCGGCCGGTCGTCGGCATCACCGTGCCGACCGGGTACTCCTTCAACCTGGACGGTACGGCGATCTACCTGACGATGGCGTCGCTGTTCATCGCCTCCGCGACCGACGCTCCGCTCTCGATCGGCGAGCAGATATCGCTGCTGCTGTTCATGGTCGTCGCCTCGAAGGGCGCCGCCGGCGTGACCGGCGCCGGTCTGGCCACGCTGGCCGGGGGCCTGCAGTCACACCGGCCCGCGCTCGTCGACGGAGTCGGCCTCATCGTCGGCATCGACCGGTTCATGTCCGAGGCGCGGGCGCTGACGAACTTCGCCGGCAACGCGGTCGCGACGGTGGTCATCGGCACGCTGACCGGGGAGTTCGACCGGGACCGAGCGCAGCTGGTGCTGGCCGGCCGGGACCCGTTCGACGAGACGACCCTGCTGGACGACGCCCCCTCGCGGCCGGACGCGGTCCGCGACTCGCGGGCCGACGGCTCACCGGCCATCGCGGGCGCGGACATCTGAGGAGCACCTGATGAGATTCCCCCTACGTACGGCGGCCGCGGTCTTCCTCGCCCTCACCTTGTGCGGCGCCGCCACCGCTCCCGCGATGGCGCAGGCCGGAGGAACCGTCGACCGTCCGCTGCCGACGACCGGCTGCGGCAAGGCACCGTCGGTACGACCCGGCGACTCGTCGACGGAGTACCTGGTCTCCGGAGGAGTCCGGCGCGGCTACCTGCTGCACGTGCCGGACCGTTACGACCCGCGCCGGCCGTACGCGCTGGTGCTGTCCTTCCACGGCCACAAGCGCACGTCGGCGTACCAGGAGGAGCTGACCGGCATGTCCGCCCTGAACGCCGTCACGGTCTACCCGCAGGGCCTGGTCGGCACCGACGGGCAGACCGCGTGGCAGGGCGCGCCGTACTCCGCCGACGTCGACGACGTGCTGTTCACCAGCGACCTGATCACTCGGCTGCAGGGAGGCTACTGCGTCGACCCGCACCGGATCTACGCGGCCGGCAAGTCCAACGGCGGTGGCTTCACCGGCGTCCTCGCCTGCCGCATGGCCGGGCGCATCGCCGCCTTCGCCCCGGTGTCCGGAGCCTTCTATCCCCAGGGCGGCCCCTGCGAGCCGTCCCGCCCGGCCCCGATCGCCGACTTCCACGGCACCGCGGACACCACGATCCCCTATGACGGCGACCCGGCCAGGGGACTGCCGGACCTCCCGTCCTGGCTGAACGCCTGGGCGGCCCGCGACCGCTGCCTGCCGCGTCCGGCCGAACACGTGATCGCGGGAAACGTGACGGTCCAGGACTGGCGGGGCTGCGCGCGCGGGAGCACGGTGCGGCACTACCGCATCGCGGGCGCGGGCCACGTCTGGCCGAGCACGAGCCCGAACCTGGACTCACCCACCCCGACCTCCATCGACGCCACACCGTTGATCTGGGAGTTCTTCCGGCGAAACCCGCTTCCGGCGGCTTGAGGCCGCCGACGACCGACCGTCAGCCGCGGCGCCGTACGGCGTCGCGGAGGCGGTGGAGGATGTCCTCCAGGATCGGCCGGGACGTCGCGAAGTTCAGCCGCGCGAACCCCTCGCCGCCCGGCCCGAAGGCCGGGCCGGAGGAGAGCAGCACCCGGGCCTCGTCGAGGAAGAACGCGGCGGGGTCCGGGCCGGTGCCGAGGTCGCGGCAGTCGAGCCAGGCCAGGTATCCCGCCTCGGGAGGGCGGTGGCGGACGCCGGGCGGGAGGGCCCCGGCGACCAGCGCCCGGTTGCGGGCGAGGGTCGCCCGTGCCTCGGCCAGCCAGTCGTCGCCGTCTCGCCAGGCCGCCAGCGTCGCGACGACGCCCAGCGCGCTCACCTCGCCGAACAGCAGCGGCGGCTGGGCGGCCAGCGCCTCGCGGACGCGGCGGTCGCCGACGTGCGCGACCGAGCAGCGCAGGCCCGCGAGGTTGAACGCCTTGGTCGCCGAGGTGAGCGTGACCGTGCGGGCGGCGGCCTCGGGGCCGAGCGAGGCGAACGGCACGTGCCGGTGCGGGTCGTGGACGAGCTCCGCGTGGATCTCGTCGGCGATCACGAGCAGGTCATGCCGTTCCGCCACCTCCGCGATCGCGGTGAGCTCGTCGCGGCGGAACACGCGGCCCGTCGGGTTCTGCGGGTTGACCAGCACCAGTGCGCGGCAGCCGTGCCGGGCGACGTCCTCGGCCAGCCGGGCGGCGTCGAACCCCCAGCCGCCGGCACTCTCGATCATGGGGATGGGGACGAGTCGCCGGTCCATGTCCGCGAGCGTCTCCACGAACGGCGGGTACGTCGGCGTGTGGATCGCGACGGCGTCACCGGGCCGGGTGGCGACGTGCAGGATCGCCTGCAGCCCCTGGATCAGCTCGGTGAACTCCCGTACGTGGGCGGGGTCGACGGCCAGGCCGTACCGCCGGTGCATCCGTTCGGCGTACGCGGTCCGCAGCGGGTTGCTCTCGGGGTGGTCGTCCCATGCGGGATAGCCGAGATCGTCCAGGCTCTCGGCGAGGGCCGCCCGTACGGGGGGCGGAGACGGGAAGTCCATGTCCGCGATCCAGGCGGGGAGCACGTCCGCGGCGACGTGGCTCCACTTCACTCCCGGACGCCGCCGCAGCTCGGTCAGGTCGAGGTCGTCGAACATGCGAAAAATCCTACGAAGTGCCGGTCTGACGGATCGCCACGGCCGCCGCGAAGGTGAGGGCGGCCAGCACGCAGTACGAAACGGGGTACCCGCCGGTCAGCCGGGCGAGCAGCGCGCCGCCGCCGGGAGCGAGCGCGATGGCGACCGTGATCGGAGCGGTGAAGACGCCGTTGACGTGCCCGAACGCGCGTGTACCCCAGCGGTCGGCGATCGTCGTGGCCTGGAGCAGCGTGAACATCCCGCGTGCCGCGCCCGCCAGGACGGCGACGACGACCGCGCCCGGGCCGCGGAGCACGCCCAGGACGGCGACCGTGACCGCGCCCGCGGTGAGGATGGCGGCGGCACGGCCGGGTGGTGCGGTGCGGGCGGCGAGCCGCGGGTAGCCCAGCCGGCCGAGCACCTGGCCCGCGCCGCAGAGGCCGAGGGCCACGGCCGCCAGGTGGGTGCCCATTCCGCCTGAGGTCAGCAGCGGGACGAGGTTCACGGTGGCGGCGTAGCAACCGAACGCGGCGCAGGTCATCGCGGCCGTCAGCACGGCGAACGGCCGGCTGCGCACGACCGCCCGCGCATGGGCGTCCCGCTCGTACGGGGCGCCGCGGGTCCGGCCGTGCCGCCAGGGCGGAGTCAGGCACAAGGCGTGCAGCGGGACGGTGACCACGCCCAGGATCACGGCGAGCGCGAGGTAGGTGCCACGCCAGGTCAGGTGGTCCAGCAGGAGGGCGGTCAGCGGGGCGAAGACCGTACTGGCGAACCCGCCCGCGAGCGTGACCGCGGTGAGCGCGCGCACGCGGTCGGGACCGTACCAGCCGGTGAGCGCGGTGAACGCCGGCTGGTAGAGCACGGCCGACTGGGCGAGACCGGCGAGCACCCAGGCGGCGAAGAAGAGCGGCAGGCTCGGCGCGGCGGCGATCGCCACGACGGCGGCGACACCGACGACCGAGCCGGTGGTCATGACCGGACGGGGGCCGCGCGCGTCGATGAGGCGGCCGACGAGGATGCCGGCGAGGGCGGAGACGACCGCTCCGGCGGAGAAGGCCGCCATGGCGGTCGCGGTCGACCAGCCGGTGTCGCGGGTGAGCGACGACAGCGTCACCGGGAACGCGTAGTACAGCACGCCCCAGCTGGTGATCTCGGTGGCGCACAGGCCGATCAGCACACGCCGCGGTGGTCTCGGCGCGGTGGCCCGCTCCACCGCCGTCCCGGTTTCCTGCGGCATGCGCCTCCACCGACCACTCGACGACCAGAGGGGCCGAAAGTCCCGTGGAAGCCGGGTCCGTGGGCTCTCCGCCCCTTGGGGGATTTCCCGCAGGCTGGACGAGGAAACAGGAGGTCGGTCATGCACATCATCCCTGGGCCACGGTACGTGCTCGTCGGATTCGACGGGTCGCCCAACTCCGCGGTGGCGCTGCGGCGCGCGGCGGAGGAGGCGCGTCGGCGCCACGCCCGTCTCGACGTCGTCCGTGTCATCCCGCGCGACGGAGGCCCGCTGCGCGGCCCGCAGGCGTGGCTCCGGCTGCGCGAGGAGGTCGCCCGCCTCCTTCCGCGCGCGCAGCACGTCTCCACCCGCCTGCGGATCGCCCGGGGCGAACCCGGCGCGCGACTGAGCCGGCTCGCGGATCGCGCGGAGGTCCTCGTGGTCGGCGCGCGGCTGAACTCCCGCCACGGCGCCCTGTTCGGCGGCGCCACCGTGCCGACGGTGTTGTCCAACGCCCGCTGCGGCGTCATCGTCTGCGAGGACGGCGCGGAAAGCTGACCGTCCTCGCGGGACAGCCCGCCGGACCCGGTCCGGCGGGCTTTTCGCTTCGGGTATGGAGGGTCAGCGTGGGCCGAGGCGCATGCCTGACGTGTGCTGGACCGGGATTCGCAGGGCCGGGGGGCGGCCCGGTGGGCCGGAGCACGGGCGTGGGATCGGGCCGCCGGTGAAGAGTGCCCGGCCGATGACCGTGACGGACCAGCCGGTCATCGTCCGCGGGTCGACGTCGTCCGCCTGGAAGGCCACGATGCTGCCGCCGATCGCCGCGCCGAGCGTCGGCTCCGCGTGGACCGTGACCACGTCGCCGTCCAGGACGAACGTCACCGGCGTCACGGCCGGCAGCGCCCGGTCCGTGTGGACGATCCGTCCGATCGGCACGGTGGCCAGCAGGGTCAGGCACTGCCGGCGGCCGAGGCCTCCCCCGCCGTCCGCGGTGGAACTCATGGTCTCTCCAGGAAAGGGGAAGGGGAGCGGACTCTCGCCGCTCCCCCTTCGGCGCTACTTGAGGACGGGGAACCGCTGGACGAGGCGCGTCCGGCCCCACCAGCGGCCGAGGCCGAACGTGTCTCCCGCGCCGACCAGGGCCAGGCCGACGACGACCAGCGCGTAGATGAGGTGGTCGTCCATGAAGACGTTGCTGTCCGGCGGGAGGACGACGCTCCACATCATGACCAGCATGACCACGCCCGCGCCGGCCGCGACGCGCATGCCGATGCCCAGGAGCAGTGCCGCGCCGATCCCGGCGAGGCCGAGCATGAACAGCCAGTCGGCCCAGGCGGCGCCGGCGATGGAGTGGTAGAAGCCCTTGAAGGGCCCGGCCGCCGAGAACTTCAGGAAGCCCAGCGTCGGGTGACCGCCGTGGATCCACGCCTGCTTGGCCGGGGTGCCGTGGCCGAGGCCGAACAGCTTGTCGGCGAACGCCCAGAAGAACACGAAACCGAGGGACAGCCGGGTGACCGCCCACACGGCGGGCGCGAAGGTACGGCCGGTGCGGGCGGCGGTCATGCGGATGGGGCGGGAACGAGCGGTCCGGGGGTCGGTGACGGACATCTCTTCACCTCTTTTCACGCCGGAGCGTTTCCGGCTGCCCTCACCCAACGCCAGGGAGCCCGCGCACCGCAGAGGCGAAGGAAACGGTGCGCGCGGGACCTTGGTCCCGCCACCATCGTCAGGAGCTGAGCGGCACGCGCCACTCCAGGACCGTCCCGCCGGTCTCCCCCGCACGGACGTCGAACGTCCCGCCGAGCCGCCGCGCGCGGTCGTCGAGGTTCGCCAGACCGCTGCGCCGGCCGGTCGCGCCGAGGCCGACGCCGTCGTCGGCGACCCGCAGCAGCAGGTCGGAACCGGCGGCGACGGTCACGTCCACCCGCGACGCGTGCGCGTGGCGCGCGACGTTCGACAGGGCCTCGCGCAGGACCGCGATGAGGTGGTCGCCGGTCGCCTCGTCGACCACCGTGTCCAGCAGCCCGTCGAGCCGCACTGCGGGCGCGAACCCCAGGCTCTCGCCCGCGCCGTCGATGACGCCGAACAGGCGTGCCCGCAGGGCCGGCTCGTCATCGGCCGAGGTCTGCAGCGCGAAGATGGTCGAGCGGATCTGCCGGATCGTGTCGTCCAGGTCGTCGACGGCCCGCTGCACCCGGACCGCGACGTCGGGCTTCTTGGTGATCTTGATGGCGCTCATCAGCGTCATGGCGATGGCGAACAGCCGCTGGATGACCGTGTCGTGCAGGTCCTTGGCGATGCGGTCGCGGTCCTCGAAGACGACCAGCCGCTCGACGTCCCGGCGGCGTTCGGCCAGTTCCAGCGCGATGGCCGCCTGCGCCGCGAAGGTCTCCAGCAGCCGGCGTACGGGTTCGGCGAACGGCACCTCGCCCGGCGCGTTGGCCACCGACAGCACGCCGCGCGCGGCAGTTCCGGCGCCCAGCGGCACGACCAGGACCGGCCCCAGAGCCTCGTCGTCGGCGTCGAGCGACGCCAGTGACGTGCCCGTACGGTAGACCCGCCCGGTGAGCGTGTCGTCGAACGGTGTCCGCAGGTGCCGGAACGCATCGGCGTGCCGGCCGTCGGCGGCCCTGACCTCCAGCTCCTCCGTCGCCTCGTGCGCGAGCGCGACCGTCGCGAGCTCGGCGTCGCAGATCGCCCGCGCCCGCCGCACCACCAGGTGCAGGACCTCGTCCGGCTCGGTGCCCGACAGCAGCGCCGTGGACACCTCGGCGTTGGCCTCCAGCCAGCGTTCGCGACGGCGCGCCTCCTGGTAGAGCCGGGCGTTCTCGATCGCCACGCCGGCGGCGGTGGCGAGCGCCGAGACGACGCTCTCGTCCTCGTCGTCGAACTCCTCGCCGTCGGCCTTCTCGGTCAGGTAGAGGTTGCCGAACACCTCCTCGCGCACCCGGATGGGGACGCCGAGGAACCGGTGCATCGGCGGATGGTTCGCCGGGAAGCCGTAGGACTCCGGGTGCTTGCTCAGGTCGGCCAGCCGGATCGGCCGCGGCTGCTTGATGAGCAGGCCCAGGATGCCCAGGCCGTGCGGCCAGTGGTCCAGGGCGTCGATCTGCTCCTGCGTCACGCCGACCGTGATGAACTGGACCAGGCCGTCGTCCTCCCCGATCACGCCGAGCGCGCCGTACCGGGCGTCCACCAGCGTGGTGGCCGCCTCGACGATGCGGCGCAGCATGGTCGCCAGGTCCAGGTCGCCGCCGATCGACACGATGGCCTCGAGGAGCCCGTGCATCCGGTCGCGCGTGGTCAGCACGGTCGCGAGCCGGCTCTGCAGCTCGGTGAGCAGGTCGTCGAGCCGAAGCTGAGGGAGCACCGGGCGAGCGCGATCCTCGCCCGGCGGGTTCGGGATGGACACGGAGCCGTACTCCTCTCCACGCACGGGCCCCCATTGTCCTACCGTCGTAGCATGACCACCCCCATCAAGGTCTTTCTCCTCGATGACCATGAGGTCGTACGGCGTGGGGTCGCCGCGCTGCTGGAGTCCGAGCCCGACATCGAGGTCGTGGGCGAGGCCGGCACCGCGGAGTCCGCGCTGGCCCGCGTCCCGGCTCTGCGGCCCGACGTCGCCGTGCTGGACGTACGGCTCCCGGACGGCGACGGCGTGTCCGTGTGCCGGGAGCTGCGGTCCCGGATGCCCGAGCTCGCGTGCCTGATGCTCACCTCCTTCTCCGACGAGGAGGCGCTGATCGACGCGGTGATGGCCGGGGCCGCCGGGTACGTGCTCAAGCAGATCCACGGGTCAGACCTGGTCGGCGCCGTCCGTACGGTCGCGGCCGGCGAGTCGCTCCTCGACGCGCGCAGCACCACGCTGGTGATGCGGCGCCTGCGCGAACGCCCGCGCGAGGACCCGCTCGCCGCCCTGACCGAGCAGGAACGCCGGATCCTCGATCTGATCGGCGACGGCCTGACCAACCGGCAGATCGGCGAACGCCTCTTCCTGGCCGAGAAGACCGTCAAGAACTACGTCTCCAGCATCTTCACCAAGCTCGACCTGAGCCGCCGTACGCAGGCCGCGACCCTCATCACCCGGCTCCGCGCGTCCGAGTCCCCGGCTCCTTCGGAGGACTGAGCGCCGGAGGACACCCCCGCGACGGGACTTTCGTCCCTCACCTCGTCCGGCCGCCGGATGGTGGGCTTGGTGCCGGCCCGGTCCGGACCGTCCCGACCGGGTAGGGCACTGACCTGACGCCGAGATGAGGGGAACCCGCGATGCTCACCGATGAGGAGATCCGGCCGATCGACGCCTGGTGGCGTGCCGCGAACTACCTGTCCGCGGGCCAGATCTACCTGCGCGCGAACCCGCTGCTGCGTGAGCCGCTGCGCCGGGAGGACATCAAGCCCCGGCTGCTCGGGCACTGGGGCACCTCGCCGGGCCTCAACTTCTGCTACGCCCACCTCAACCGCGTCATCACCGCGCGCGACCTGGACATGATCTACATCATGGGGCCGGGGCACGGCGGCCCGGCGGCGGTCGCGAACGCGTGGCTGGAGGGCACCTACTCGGAGGTGTACCCGCACGTCTCCCAGGACACGGCCGGGATGGCGCGGCTGTTCCGGCAGTTCTCCTACCCCGGCGGCATCCCCAGCCACGTCGCGCCCGAGACGCCGGGCTCCATCCACGAGGGCGGCGAGCTCGGCTACTCGCTCGCGCACGCGTACGGCGCGGCCTTCGACAACTCCGACCTGATCGTGGCCTGCATCATCGGCGACGGCGAGGCCGAGACCGGGCCGCTGGCGGCGAGCTGGCACTCCAACAAGTTCCTCGACCCGGCGAAGGACGGCGCGGTCCTGCCGATCCTGCACCTGAACGGCTACAAGATCGCCAATCCCACCGTGCTCGCGCGCATCCCGGAACGGGAGCTCGAAGCGCTGCTGGAGGGGTACGGGCACCGCCCGATCATCGTGAGCGGCGACGACCCGGCGGTGATGCACCGGCTGATGGCGGAGGCGCTGGACGAGGCGATCGGCGAGATCCTCGCGATCCGGCGGCAGGTACGGGAGACGGGCGCCACCGGGCGGCCGCGGTGGCCGATGATCGTGCTGCGGACGCCGAAGGGCTGGACCGGCCCGAAGGAGGTCGACGGACTGCCGGTCGAGGGCACCTGGCGGGCCCACCAGGTGCCGCTCGCGGGCGTACGGGACAACCCGGCGCACCTGGCGGAGCTGGAGGCGTGGCTGCGGTCGTACCGGCCCGAGGAGCTGTTCGACGCCGACGGGCGGCCGGTCGCGGGCGTGCTGGCGGCGCCGCCGGCCGGCGACCGGCGGATGAGCGCGAACCCGCACGCGAACGGCGGCCTGCTGCTGCGCGACCTGGAGCTGCCGGACTTTCGCGCCTACACCGTCGCGGTCGACGCGCCCGGCACCAAGTCCACCGAGCCGACCCGTGCCCTCGGGGCGTACCTGCGCGACGTCGTCGCCGCGAACCGGGACAACTTCCGCATCACCGGGCCGGACGAGACCGCCTCGAACCGGCTGTCGGCGGTGTTCGAGGTCACCGACCGGGTCTGGGCGGCCGACGTCCTCAAGGTGGACGAGCACCTCGGTCCGCACGGCCAGGTCATGGAGGTGCTGAGCGAGCACCTGTGCCAGGGCTGGCTGGAGGGCTACCTGCTGACCGGACGGCACGGCCTGTTCAACTCCTACGAGGCGTTCATCCACATCGTCGACGCGATGTTCAACCAGCACGCCAAGTGGCTGGAGACCACCCGGAAGATCCCCTGGCGGCGGCCGGTCGCGTCGCTGAACTACCTGCTGTCCTCGCACGTCTGGCGCCAGGACCACAACGGCTTCACCCACCAGGACCCCGGCTTCCTCGACGTCGTGATGAACAAGAAGCCCGAGGTCGTCCGGGTCTACCTGCCGCCGGACGCGAACACACTGCTGTCGACGATGGACCACTGCCTGCGCTCCCGCGACTACGTCAACGTCGTCGTCGCGGGCAAGCAGCCGGCGCTCGACTGGCTGTCGCCGGAGGACGCGATCCTGCACTGCACCCGCGGCATCGGCATCTGGGAGTGGGCCAGCACGCCTTCTCCCCAACCAACCGGCCCCGCCGACCTCCACGGCGCTGGCACCGACCCCGACGTCGTGCTCGCCTGCGCGGGCGACATCCCGACGCTGGAGACGCTCGCCGCCGTGGACCTGCTCCGGCGGTACTTCCCCGGCCTGCGGGTGCGGGTCGTCAACGTCGTCGACCTGATGCGCCTGCAACCCGACACCGAACACCCCCACGGGCTCTCCGACCGGGAGTACGACGCGATCTTCACCGTCGACCGGCCGGTGATCTTCGCCTTCCACGGCTACCCGTACCTGATCCATCGCCTCACCTACCGGCGCACCGGGCACCATCACCTCCATGTCCGCGGCTACAAGGAGGAGGGCACCACCACGACGCCGTTCGACATGGTCATGCTCAACGACCTCGACCGGTTCCATCTCGTCATGGACGTCATCGACCGGGTCCCCTCCCTCGGAGGCCGGGTGGCGAACGTCCGGCAGGAGATGGCCGACGCGCGGCTGCGTGCTCGCGCGTACACCCGCGAACACGGCGAGGACATGCCGGAGATCTCCGGCTGGACCTGGCCCACCACCGACTGAGAGAGGAGCGCACGTGCGGATCCTCGTGGTCAACGCCGGGTCGTCCAGCCTGAAACTCAGCCTGCTCGACCACGACGACACCGTCCTCGCCCGGCCCGCCGGCCTGGACGACCTGCGCGACCTGCCCGCGCCGGACGCCATCGGGCACCGCGTCGTCCACGGCGGCGCGGAGTTCACCGACCCGGTCCTGATCGACGACGACGTCGAGGCGCGTCTCCGCGCCCTGACCGAGCTGGCGCCCCTGCATCAGCCCAAGTCCCTGCACGGCATCGACGCCGTACGCGCGGTGCGGCCCGGCGTCCCCGAGGTGGCCTGTTTCGACACCGCCTTCCACGCCCACCTGCCCGAGGCCGCGGCGACGTACGCGCTGCCCGCCGCGTGGCGGGAGAAGTACGGCATCCGGCGGTACGGCTTCCACGGGCTCTCTCACGCCTATGCCACCCGGCGCGTCACCGAGCTGCTCGGCCATGTGCCGGAGCGGCTCGTCGTCTGTCACCTGGGCGCCGGCGCCTCCCTGTGCGCGGTGGCGCACGGACGCTCCGTCGACACGACCATGGGCTTCACCCCGCTGGAGGGCCTGGTCATGGCGACCCGGTCCGGCAGCGTCGACCCCGGCCTGCTGCTCTGGCTCCAGGAGCGCACGGGCCTCGCGCCCGGCGAACTCGCCGACACCCTCGAACACCGATCCGGGCTGCTCGCCCTCACCGGCACCGCCGACATGCGCGAGATCGGCGAGGGCCTCGGCCTGGAGGTGTACCTGCACCGCCTGCGCGCCGGCGTCGCCGCGATGGCCGCCGCGCTCGGCGGGCTGGACACGCTGGTGTTCACCGGCGGCGTCGGCGAGCACGCGACAGGGGTACGCCGCCGTGCGGCGGAGGGGCTGGGCTTCCTCGGCGTCGCACTCGACCCGGCGCGCGAGGACACCACCGACGCCGAGATCGGCGTCCCCGGCGCCCCCGTACGCGCCTTCGTCGTCACCTCGCGCGAGGACCTGGAGATCGCCGCCGGGGTCCGCGCGCTGTGTGACCGCCGCGCAGACGCCTGGTGAAGTCCTCCAGGCCGGCGTGACGAAAATGCAGGCGGACAACAAGCTGCCCGGTGCTCATCGGCATGGTCCGCGACGGCGACAGGGTCGAGTACGCCCACCGAACGCGAACTACATCCCCAACTACGCGCTCGGGGTCGGGCGGGTCCCGACCAAGTGCGGCGAGGTGTTCACGCACACCGGCGAGGTGCTCGGCTACGCGAGCACCTGGATCAGCAGCGGCGACGGCCGACGCCAGGTAGCGATAGCCCGGAACGAGTACCACCTGGTCCAGGGCGACCGCTCGGGATGGGACACGGCCCTGGACGCCTACTGCGCGACCGGACAGTAGCCCTCTCCGACCATCAGCAGGCTCCGGGTCACGGACGGCGGATGCGGTAGCGCATGTGCGTGACGTGCTGCGCGAGATCCTCGACCTGCGGAGTGGTCAACCGGCGGACCGGGTCGAGCTCGATGTGCTCGGCGGGCAGGCCGTCGAACAGCCTTCGTCCCTGCCCGAGCAGGACCGGTACGACGTGTAGTTCCAGTTCGTCGAGCTGCCCTGCCCGCAGCAGCGCCTGCCCCGCCCCGGCACCGTGCACCATCACGTCGCCGTCTCCGGCCGCCGCGCGGGCCTGTGCGGCGCACTCGTGTACGTCGGTGACGTAGCGGACGCTGCCCGGCGGCGGATCGTCCGGCAGGTCGTGGGTCAGAACGAAGATCGGGACGCCGTCGTGGTGATCGCCGTGCCAGCGGTCGGCGTGCTCGTAGGTGCGGCGGCCGGAGATGAGGGCGCGGGTGGCCAGCGCCTCGGCGTTGACCTGTCCGTTCGGTCCCGGGTCGTTGCGCCGATCGAGCCAGTTGAAGAGCCGGAACCCGCCGATGCCCATCGGGTTGTCCGGGCTGTCCTGCGGCCCGGTGACGTAGCCGTCCAGGGACATGGTCATGTACAGCCGGATGATCGCCATTGCCTCAGCCCTCCGTCCTCACGCGGTAGCGCAGGTGCGTCACACCCGGCCCGTCCACGTCGCGGAGCAGTTCGAGCTCGATGTGGTCGGGTGGCATGTCGTCAAAGAGCGGTTCACCCTGTCCGAGCAGGACCGGGACCAGGTGAATCTGCAGTTCGTCGAGCACACCGGCGGCGAGTGCCAACTGAGCGGTACGGGCTCCGTGGACCAGTACGTCCTTGTCACCGGCCGCGTCCTTGGCCATGCTCACCGCGGCCGCGACGTCGCTCACATAGGTGACCCCGGGCCATCGCGGCTCGGGATCGGGCTGACGGCGGCTCAGGACGAAGATCGGCACGCCGTCGTGGTGGTCGCCGCCCCAGCCGTCGGCGAGCTCGAACGTCCGCCGGCCGACGACGACCGCCCCGGTGGCCATGGCCTCGTCCATGACTTCACGGTTCACGCCCGCCAGGTGGCTGCCTGTTCTGTGCTCGGCGTCGGCATCCGGCAGAAACCACTCGTGCAGCCGCTGCCCTTTGTCACCGAGCCCGTTGCCCGGCCCCGCGTTCGGCCCGGCGATGAACCCGTCCACCGACATCGACATGTACAGCACGGTCTTACTCACGTCTTCAATCCTTTCGGTACGTACGAAGGTGTGCGACGAGGGTCATCGCGGGTCCGGTCCGGTGCTCGTGAACTCGATCTCGATAGCGATCTCTATGGTGTCGGCGACCACGAGTTCGCCGGCGCCGAAGCCGAGTTGGATGTCGACACCGAACGCGGCACGGCTGATGGTGGTGGTCGCCGAGAACCCGGTGCGCTGCACGCCGGACGGGTCGTCGACGACGCCGAGGAACTCGGCCTCCAGCTCGACGGTGCTGGTGACACCGTGCAGGGTCAGCTCGCCCACCAGGATGAAGGTCTCGCCGTCGAAGCCGCGGACCTCGGTCGAGGTGAACTCGATCTGCGGGTACCTCTCCACGTCCAGGAAATCGGCCGACCGGATGTGCTGGTCACGCTGTTCATTGCCGGTGCGCACCGAGGCGGGGTCGATGAGGGCGGTCACCCGGCCGCCGCCCTCGCCGACGCTCAGCGCCGCCGAGACGAGCGCGAACGTCCCCCTGACCTTGCCGACGCCCATGTGGCGGACCTTGAACGAGACAGCGGAATGAACCGGATCGCCGACCCAGGCGCCGGCGGCGAGCGTGCTATCGACAGTGATCATGGCGTACAGGGTTCCCTCTGTTCGTTTGCGGCTGGTGACACGTTCATCAACGGCACCCGGTGCATCTGTAGGTCAGCTCACCTTGGCAGGAATCGGTCATGCCGATAAGGTCCGATTCCGTGGGCCGATCGGGTACCAATTCAGGGCTGGCCGAGGACCTGCTCATCGAGCTGAACCGCGATGGCAGGGTGCCTCTGCACCGGCAGATCGAGGCGTCCATCCGCGCGAGCATTCGGGCGGGCCGGCTGCGAACGGGCGCGTCGCTGCCACCCACCCGCGCCCTCGCGGCCGGCCTCGGGGTTTCCCGCGGGGTGGTCGTGGAGGCCTACCAGCAGCTCGTGGCCGAGGGCTACCTCGCCAGCCGATCGGGCGGGTACACCCAGGTCGCCGCGTCGATGCCGCCGGTCGCCGCCGACACGGGCTCCACGGCTTCGACGGTGCGGCCGGCCGCGCGCAGAGCCGGCTTCAGGATCGACTTCGGGTACGGGCGCACCGACGTGTCGCAGTTCCCGCGGGCGGCCTGGCTGCGCTCGATCCGCACCGTGCTAGCGACCACGCCCAACGACCGGTTCGCCTACCTCGACGGGCGGGGCGTGCCGGAACTGCGCGAGGCCCTGTGCGACTACCACAACCGGGTGCGCGGCACCTCGTCGGTCCCGGACAACGTGGTGATCTGCAACGGCTACGCGCAGGCCATCTCGCTGCTGATCCAGGTGCTCGCCCTGCACGGCGCCAGACGGATCGCCCTGGAAGACCCGTCGTCCGACGACGACGCCCGGGTGCTGGCCGCGGCCGCCGGTCTGGACGTGGTCGGCATCCCGGTGGGTCCGGACGGCGTCCAGGTCGATGCGCTCCATCGGGCCGACGCCGATGCGGTCGTGCTCACGCCGTCGCACCAGTGGCCCACCGGGGGAGTGCTGTCGGCTACGGCGAGGGCCGAGGTGATCCGCTGGGCGAAGCACCGCGGCGCGATCGTGGTCGAGGACGACTATGACGCGGAGTACCGCTACGACCGGTCGCCGGTGGGCGCCATGCAGGGCCTGGCGCCCGACCATATCGTCTACTGCGGTACGGCCAGCAAGACGCTCGCGCCGGGGTTGCGGCTCGGCTGGATGGTGGTGCCTCCCCAGCTGGTCGCCGACGTCGCCGCGGCGAAGGTGCTCGCCGACCGCGGTTCGCCGGTCATCGAGCAGTTGACGTTCGCCGACTTCCTCACCCGCGGCGAGTTCGACCGCCACCTGCGCCGGATGCGTCCGGTGTACCGCCGCCGCCGTAACGCGCTGCTGGGCGCCCTGCGCACTCACCTGCCCGATCTGGAACCGGCCGGGATCGCCGCCGGGCAGCATGTGGTCGCCTGGCTCCCGCCCGACCTCGAGGAGGCGGCGGTGGTGACGGCCGCCGCCCGGCACGGGCTCGGCATCAAGGGCGTCGGCCCGTACCGGATCGCCGACACCGGACCGGGTGGCCTCATCTTCGGCTACGCCCCCCTTGGCGAGACCGCGATCGCCGAGGGGGTCGCGCTGCTGGCGACGGCCATCCGGGAGGTACGGGGAGCCTGATCCCGTACGAGCGGCACCGGCGCGTCACTGTGCCGGGCGGATGTTCTGGTTCAGGTGGAACACGTTGGCCGGGTCGTACGCGGTCTTCACCGCGGTCAGCCGGGCCAGCTTCGCGGCCGAGTACGCCCGCCGTACGCCGCGCCGCCCATCGGCCAGTTCGTCGGCCGTCAGCGCGTTGACGTACACCCCGCTCGCATAGGGTTCGAGCGCCGCACCGGCGGCGCGGGCCGCACCCATCCTGGCGTCGTCCTCGGCCGGGTCGGTCCAGCGGGAGCCGGCGCCGAACTCGAACATCGTGCCGCGGTGGCTGAACGCCGCGTCCGCATCCGGGACATCCGCGATCGCGCCGCCGTGCGCCTGCAGGTCGACGCCCGGCAGGTACGGGCTGGAGCTCAGGTCGGTGCCGCCGCGCAGCAGGAACGCCTCGATCGCCGCGGTCGGGAATCGCCGCAGGTAGTGCCCCTTGGCGTAGCGGCGGTAGGCGTGGCCCCCGGTGGTGTCGTTGCGCTGCTGGAGGTCGAGGTAGGACGGTGTGGTGACGCGCGACGCGAGGGGACGCCCGAGCGCCCGCATCGCGGGAAGCAGCCGGCGGCCCTGCTCCGGGTCGCCGACCCACACGAACCCCACCGTGGCGATCGGGCCGGCGGGACCGCTGTCGACGGCGGCGGTGAACGTCGCCTGCCGGGGCGCGACGGCGTTCAGGTCGCGCCAGCGCTCGATGACCGGGACGGCGTCCTCGGCGCGGAAGTCGAACTCGGCGACCAGCGTCCGCGTGCCGGTGTGATGCAACGCGAACTCGAACTCCGTCACGATGCCGAAGTTGCCGCCCCCGCCGCGCAGCCCCCAGAACAGGTCGGGATTCTCGTCGCGGCTCGCGGTGACCAGCTCCCCCTCGGCGGTGACCATCGTGTAGGAGATGACGTTGTCGCAGGCCAGGCCGTGCTGGCGAGCCAGCCAGCCCATGCCGCCGCCGAGCGTGAGCCCGCCGACGCCGGTGTGCGAGACGTTGCCGGCGGTGGTGGCCAGGCCGTACGCCTGGGCCGCCCGGTCCAGGGCACCGAGCAGTGCCCCGCCCTGCACCCGGGCCCGGCGACGGACCGGGTCGATCCGCACACCGCCCATGGGCGTCAGGTCGATCATGAGACCACCGTCGGGCACGGCGAAGCCGGCGGCGTTGTGGCCGCCGCAGCGCACGCCGATCTCCAGGTCCAGTTCCCGGGCCATCCGCACGGCGGCGACCACGTCGGCGACGCTCGCCGCGCGGACGATCATGCGGGGACGCCGGTCGATCATGGCGTTCCAGACGGTACGGGCGGTGTCGTAACCGGCGTCGCCGGGCATGAGGAGCCGGCCGTCGAAGTGAGTCGCTGTCGTTGTCATGCCACTCAGCCTGACAGGAATTGGTACCCGCAATAAGGTCCGATTTCAACGGCCAATCAAGGACCAATTTTGGCGTGGGGCGGTGGTGCGCTCGCCCCGCGTGCCGCCTTGCGGTACCGACCCGGGGTGGTCCCGAACTCCCGCTGGAAGGCGTGTGAGAGTGCGTACGGGCTGCCGTAACCGACCCGGCCGGCGATGGAGGCCAGGGTCTCCGACGTCTCCCGGAGCAGGGTGGCGGTGAGGATGATGCGCCACCACGTGAGGTACGCCATCGGAGGGCGGCCGACCAGGGTGGTGAACCGGCGCGCGAGGGTGGGGCGGGAGACGTTCACCTCCGCGGCCAGGCGCTCGGTGGTCCACGGGACGGCCGGATCCGAGTGCAGCGCCCGCAGGGCGCCGGCCGTCACCGGATCACCCAGCACGCGTGGCCAGGCTCCGCTGGTGGCCTCGCTCATCCAGGCGCGGATCATGTAGACGAGGAGCAGGTCGAGCAGGTGCGGCAGCGCGACGCAGGAGCCGGGCAGCCTTTCGTCCAGCTCACCGGCGAGCAGGTCGATCGCGGCGCGCAGTTCCCGGTGACCGCCCACGCGGCTGGGAAGGTGGACGACCTGCGGCATCTCCGCCAGAAGCGGATGGATGCGGCTGCAGTCGAGCCGGTACCGGCCGCAGAGGATCTCCGTCTCGCCGCGCTGAGGCCGTTCGGTGAGCACATGGCCGGTGCCATGGGGCAGCAGCACCGCGTCACCCACGCCGAGGGACACCGGGTCACCGTCGTCGGGAAGCAGCCGGCAACCGCCCTTGAGCACCACGTGAAAGCCCGCACCGCCGAACGGGTCCAGCCGCGTGCACCAGCTGCCGCTCATCCGTACCCGCTCGGACGAGGGGTGCCCCAGCCGCACGGCGGAGATCGCGTCGCTCACCACATCCATCCATGGACTGTAGCCTCCGTATGGTCTGTGAGCCGGAAGCGTATCTCGGTGAGCCAGATGCGCATTGAGACGCTCTTCCGCCTTTCCTACGGTCGAGTGCATGACAAACGAGAGTGTGCACCGCCTCGTGCTGGGCGATGTCGAGGTCATCCGGGTCGTGGAGTGGCAGGGCCCGTTCGTGCCCGTCTCCGGCTTCCTCGCGGAGACCGCCGGCGAGGTGTGGAAGGACAATGAGGACTGGCTGGCGCCGGACCACTGGGAGCCGGATACCGACCGGGCGGTGGTGGCGCTGCAGACCTGGGTACTGCGCAGCGGCGGGCGGACCGTCCTGGTCGACACCGGAGTGGGCAAGGGGCGCGAACGACCGGGCTCGCCGCGGTTCCACCACTGGCAGGGCGATCTTCTCGGCCGCCTGGCGAAGGCCGGCATCCGCCCGCAGGACGTCGACGTCGTCGTCAACACCCACCTGCACGTCGACCACGTCGGCGGGAACACCGTCGAGGCGGACGGGGAGTGGGTACCGGCGTTCGCCAACGCCCAGTACCTCATCCCGTCCGCCGACGACTTCCACTTCGGCCCGGAAGGCGCCTACGGCGACGGCTCGCAGGCGGACGGCCGCCTGATCTACGAGGACAGCATCGCGCCCGTCCACCGGGCCGGGCAGGCCGTGCGTTGGGACGGTCTCCACCGCATCGACGAGCACCTCACCCTGGAGTCCGCGCCCGGCCACACGCCCGGCTCGTCCGTGCTGCGGCTCGCCTCCGGCGGCGACAGGGCCGTCTTCGTCGGAGACCTGCTGCACAGTCCGGTGCAGATCCTCCGGCCCTGCCGCAACAGCAACGCCTGCCTGGACCCGGAACAAGCGGTGGCGAGCCGCCTGCGTGTCCTCCAACGCGCGGCCGACCAACGGGAACTGCTGGTTCCCGCGCACTTCGCCGGTGACGCGGGTGCCGTGGAGGTCCGGCGGCGAGGCGACGGATTCACCCTCGGCCCCTGGGCGACGCCGCCTGGATCATGACACCGATGAGCTCCTCCGCCGGCGCCCCTGGAGCTCGGCCTCAGAACGCCTCGTCGAGGCTGACCGTCCCTTCCACGGCGACCTGGTAGGCCGAGACCCGGCGTTCGAAGAAGTTGGACAGCTCCTGCACGTCCTGCAGCTCCATGAACGCGAACGGGTTCTCCGCGCCGTACCGCGGCGGCATGCCCAGCCGGGCGAGTCGCTGGTCGGCCACGTAGCGCAGGTAGGTGTGCATGTCCTCCGCGCTCATGCCGGGCAGGCCGTCGCCGCAAAGATCGTGGGCGAAGGCCAGTTCGGCGGCGACGGCCTCCTCCAGCATCGCCGTCACCTGCCCGGCCAGCTCCTCGTCGAACAGCTCCGGTTCCTCGGCGCGTACGGTGTCCACGACGCTGAAGGCGAACTCCATGTGCATCGACTCGTCGCGGAAGACCCAGTTCGTGCCGGAGGCCAGACCGCTGAGCAGGCCGCGCGAGCGCAGCCAGTACACATAGGCGAAGGCGCCGTAGAAGAACAGGCCCTCGATGCACGCGGCGAAACAGATCAGGTTGAGCAGGAACGCCCGCCGGTCCGCCCTGGTGCGCAGCTGCCGCAGCTCGCCGAGCGAGTCGATCCAGCGGAAGCAGAACTCCGCCTTGTCGCGGATCGAGGGGATGTTCTCCACCGCCGCGAACGCCCTGACCCGCTCGTCGTGGTCGGGCAGATAGGTGTCGAGCAGCGTCAGGTAGAACTGGACGTGCACCGCCTCCTCGAACAGCTGCCGCGACAGGTACAGGCGCGCCTCGGGGGCGTTCAGGTGGGCGTAGAGGTTCAGCACCAGGTTGTTGGACACGATCGTGTCGCCGGTGGCGAAGAACGCGACCAGCCGGTTGACCAGGTGCAGCTCCTCGGGCGTCAGCCGGGCCAGGTCGGCGAGGTCGGAGTGCAGGTCCACCTCCTCCACCGTCCAGGTGTTGCGGATCGCCGCGCGGAACCGGTCGTAGAAGTCCGGATAACGCATGGGCCGCAGCGTCAGGTCCATGCCGGGGTCCAGCAGCGTCATTGGCACGCCTCGCAGGTCTCGGGGTTCTCCAGGGAGCAGAAGACGGCCTCGGCCGCCTCAGTCGCGGTCACGGTCGTCTGGGCGATACGCGTCGCCGGGCGTGAGCGCAGGTAGTACGTGGTCTTCAGGCCCGAGCGCCACGCGTAGGCGTACATCGACGAGAGCTTGCCGATGGTCGGGCTCGCCATGAACAGGTTCAGCGACTGGGACTGGTCGATGTACGGGGTCCGTGCGGCGGCCAGGTCGATCAGCGCCTTCTGCGGCAGCTCCCACGCGGTCCGGTACAGGGCGCGCAGATCGTCGGGCAGCTCCTCGACGCCCTGCACCGAGCCGTCCGCGCGCTTGATGGCGTCGCGTACCCGCGGCGTCCACAGGCCGCGCTCCTTCAGGTCCGCCACCAGGTAGGTGTTGATCTGCAGGAACTCCCCCGACAGCGTCTCGCGCTTGAAGACGTTGGACACCTGCGGCTCGATGCACTCGAAGCAGCCCGCGATGGAGGCGATGGTCGCGGTCGGCGCGATCGCCACCAGCAGCGAGTTGCGCAGCCCCACCTGCCCGATCCAGTCCCGCAGCGCGTCCCATTCCTCGGCGTGCACCGGCGCGGCGTCCGGCCAGTGGTCCGGGTGCAGGACGCCGCGGGCGGCGCGGGTGCGGTCGTAGGACGGGTGCGGGCCGTACGCGGCGGCCAGCGTCGCCGACTCCCCGTACGCCGCGAGCGCGATCTCCTCGGCGATCCGCGTCGACAGCGCCAGCGCCTCGGGTGAGTCGAACGGCAGCCGGAGCCGGAAGAACACGTCCGCCAGGCCCATCACGCCCAGGCCGACCGGCCGCCACCGCCGGTTCGCCTCGGCCGCCTCCGGCGTCGGGTAGAAGCCGCGGTCGATCGTACGGTCCAGGAACCGTACGGCCGTACGGGCCGTCGTCCGCAGTGCCGCCCAGTCCACGCCGTCGCCGGTCACGTGCGCGGCGAGGTTGATGGAGCCGAGGTTGCACACCGCGGTCTCGCCGTCGGAGGTCACCTCCAGGATCTCGGTGCACAGGTTCGACAGGTGCACGACGTTGCCGGGCTCGGCGGTCTGGTTGCAGGCGCGGTTGGCCGCGTCCTTGAACGTCATCCAGCCGTTCCCGGTCTGCGCGAGGGTGCGCATCATCGCGCCGTACAGCCGCCGCGCCGGCAGCTGCCGGACGAACCGGTCCTCGGCCTCGGCCGCGCGGTACGCGACGTCGAACTCCTCACCCCACAGGTCGACCAGTTCCGGCACCTCCTTGGGGTCGAACAGCGACCAGACCTCATCGGCCTCGACCCGGCGCATGAACTCGTCCGGCACCCAGTTGGCCAGGTTGAGGTTGTGCGTACGCCGCGCGTCCTCGCCCGTGTTGTCGCGCAGTTCGAGGAACTCCTCGACGTCGGCGTGCCAGGGCTCCAGGTAGACGCACGCGGCGCCCTTGCGACGCCCGCCCTGGTTGACCGCCGCGACGCTCGCGTCCAGGGTCCGCAGCCACGGCACGATGCCGTTGGCCAGGCCGTTCGTGCCCCGGATCAGCGAACCCCGGCTGCGGACCCGGCTCCAGGAGATCCCGATGCCGCCCGCGTACTTGCTGAGCCGCGCGACCTGCCCGTACCGCTCGTAGATGGCCTCCAGCTCGTCGCGCGGTGAGTCGAGCAGGAAGCAGGAGGACAGCTGCGGGCGGGCGGCGCCGGAGTTGAACAGGGTGGGCGAGCTGGGCAGGTACGCCAGCCGCGACATCAGCCCGTACAGCTCGGCGGCCTCGCTCACGCTGTCGGCCAGCCCGCACGCGACGCGCAGGAGGAAGTGCTGCGGACGCTCCAGCACGCGGCGCGTCTCCGGGTGCCGCAGCAGGTAGCGGTCGTACACGGTGCGCAGGCCGAAATAGGTGAACCGGTCGTCGGCGTCGTGGTCGACCAGGGCGTTCAGGCCGGCCGCGCCGCCGGCGACGAACGCGGCGGTCCGCTCGTTCAGCAGGCCCTCGGCGTAGGCCGCCGCGACGGACTCCGCGAAGGTCACCGGCCCCGTCTCCTCGGCGATCGACCGGGCCAGCAGCCGGGCGGCCACGGTCGAGTAGGCCGGGTCGGTGACCACCAGGGACGCGGCCTGCCGGGCGGCCTCGGCCAGGTCCGCGGCGGCGCCGACGCGCCGGGGATCGGCGTCCGGCAGGCCGGCGCAGGCGCGTTCGACCTCGGCCGCGATCGGCAGGGGGGTAGTCGGCGCGACGAGCTCTTGTGTCACGTGCTCTCTCCCTCGGGAACTTCCGCTCCGCGAGAAGGCGCGCACGACGACGGAACTCGCCGCCGGCCCTCCCGCGAGGCCTGGACGACCGCACGCTCGCGCGCACGGGCCGCTGGCAGGTCTTCGGACTCGCGGGCGCCTCGCCCATCGGACGCGTCCTACTGGCCGTCGCTTCCCGGGCCCGTCGGCCCAGTGCCGTTGACGGCGGTCGTTTCCCGCTCACCGCTGCGGGGCAGTCCCGGACTCACACCGGGTTCCCTCTTGTCTCACCGGTCCCATCGGTCCCTGGTGAACCAGCAACGCCAGAACCATACATCTAGGGTTTGTCTTGCGCCACCACCCCAAGATGTTGGCCATGTCGGTTCCGCAGAGTCGTCACGTACGCCGGACGGGACGCTGGCTATAGGCTCGACGGCGAGTAGGCGATCGGGACATACCGCCGCGCGACGCCGCGGGTGATCCCACAGGACGGAAGGGCGGGGGCGGTGACGGAGGACCCTACGCGCCGGCGGCGGCCGGCCGTGTCGCTGCCCGTCGCACTGCTGCTCGCCCTGTGCGCGATCCTCACCCCCGCCCTCATCTCGACCGGCGGCGGCATGGCCGCCGCGTCCCCGGCGAAGGCCGAGATGGCGGTGACGGGAGCCGCCTGCCCGCTGCTCCGGCCCGGTGCCGCGCCCCGGCTGGACAACGCCGAGAGCAAGCCGCTCCCGGCCGCCGCCCTGCCGGCCGCCGCGCGGCCCGGCGCTGTCATGTGCGCCCGGTCGAACCCGCCCGGCACCCGAGTGACGACCACCGCCCTCGGCCGGTTCACCCGTGACGGCCGCGCGCCTCCGTACGCGTACTGACCTGGGACGTTCCGCGAGGAGTCGTCCCCGTGGAACAGCGCTGACACCGGCTCGCCGAGCCGCCTTCTCACCGGCCCTCGCCCGCCCCGCACCACGGGCCCGGCGTGGCTGCCGTCTACCCGCCATCAAGGCGGAACACCACCGAACCAAACAGGGAACAGCCGTGGACGTCGAACGCACCGCTCTGCCCGGAATCGGGCTGCAACACGTCTTCACCACCGCCAAGGGCCGCCGGATCGGCGCGATCTCTCATCGCGACGGCCGCCGTGACCTGCTCGTCTACGACCGTGTCGACCCCGACACGTGCGTGCTGACGGTGCCGCTCACCGTCGAGGAGGCCAACGCGCTCGCCGAACTGCTCGGCTCCGCGCGGATCGTCGAACGCCTGACCGAACTGCACCGGCAGGTCGAGGGTCTGGTCAGCTCGCAGATCCCGATCGCCGCGGGCTCCCCGTACGACGGGCGTACGCTCGGCGACGCCCAGATCCGGACCCGGACCGGTGCCTCCATCGTCGCGGTCGTCCGCGACGGGAACGTCGTCGCCAGCCCGCGCCCGGACTTCGGCTTCCAGGCTCGCGACATCGTCGTCGTGGTCGGCACCGCGGAGGGGACCGCCGCCGCGGGCGACGTCCTCGCCACGGGATAGGCCGCGGACGCATATGACGGGTCAACTGATCGAGCTCGGGGCCATCATCCTCGCCCTCGGGCTCCTGGGGGCCGTCTCGGTACGGTTCTCCATCTCCCCCATTCCCCTCTACCTGCTGGCCGGCCTCGCGTTCGGCTCCGGCGGAATCCTGCCGCTGACGACCAGCGAGGAGTTCGTCTCGCTCGGCGCCGAGGTCGGCGTGATCCTGCTGCTGTTCACGCTCGGCCTGGAGTACACCCCCGACGAACTCGTGGCCACGTTGCGCACGTCCGCGCCGGTCGGCCTGGCCGACCTCGCGCTCAACGCCGCACCGGGCGCGATCGCGGCGATACTCCTCGGCTGGGGACCGGTGGCTGCCGTGGCGCTGGCCGGCGTCACGTGCGTCACCTCCTCGGGCATCACCGCCAAGGTCATCGGCGACCTGGGCTGGCTGGGCAACCGGGAGACGCCCGCGGTGCTGTCGGTCCTGGTCTTCGAGGACCTCGCCATGGCGGCGTACCTGCCGATCCTGACCGCCCTGCTCGCCGGGGCCGGGCTGCTGGGCGGCACGCTCACGCTGCTGATCGCGGCGGGGACCATCAGCGTCATCCTGTTCGTGGCGCTGCGGCACGGCACGATCGTGGAGCGTTTCGTGGCCAGCCCCAGCCAGGAGGTGCTGCTGCTGAAGGTCCTCGGACTGACCGTGCTGGTCGCCGGGCTCGCCCAGCAGTTGCAGGTCTCGGCGGCCGTCGGCGCGTTCCTCGTCGGCATCGCGGTGTCGGGGCCGCTCGCTCACGACGCGCGGCAGCTCATCGCCCCGCTGCGCGACCTGTTCGCGGCCGTCTTCTTCGTGTTCTTCGGCCTTCACACCGACCCGACCGAGCTACCGCCCGTCGTCGGGATCGCCGCGCTGCTCGCGGTGGCGGGCATCCTCACCAAGTCCGCCACCGGATGGCTGGCCGCCCGCCGCGCCGGAGTCGCGGCGACGGGACGCCTGCGCGCCGGGACGGCGCTGGTCCCCCGAGGGGAGTTCAACATCGTCATCGCCGGCCTGGCCGTCACGGCCGGCGGCGACTCACGTCTGGGCCCCCTCGCGGCGGCGTACGTTCTCATCCTCGCCGTCGCCGGGCCGCTCCTGGCCCGCGCCGCCGAACCCTTCGCCCATGCCGTACGGATGCGACGGTCGACGGCCGGTTCGTAACGACGTTCACCGGGGCCCGCGGGCCCCGGTGAACCGTCCGGGCGGATATCGCGGTGCGGAGGCGGCCGCGACCGCCTAACGTGACCGGCGTGAGGGCACGGCCGGAAGACCTCGATGAGGAGCGCCTGCTCCGGGCGCTGGACGCGTGGGGCATCGGTGCGACGTCGCTGGAGTACGCGCCGGTCGGTTTCGGCGACCACCACTGGATCGCGGCCGGCGGCGGGGAGAAGTGGTTCGTCACCGTCGCCGACCTCCGGCTCAAGGGTGAGCCGGACGCGCACGCCGCGCTGCGGCACCTGCGTGCGGCCATGGACACCGCCGCGGCCCTGCGCGACCTGGCCTTCGTGGTCGCGCCTCTGCCGGCCGCCGGTGGCGAGACCGTACGCCCGCTCGGCCCTCGGTACGCCGTCAGCGTCTTCCCGTTCCTGGCCGGGACGTCCGGCGACTTCGACCGGCCGCGGACCGAGTCCGAGCGGGGCGCCGTGCTGGAGCTGCTCGCCGTATTGCATCGGCAGGCGCCTCCGGCGTCGGCGGCGGTGCTCGGCCTGGAGCTGTCAACGCGCGACCTCCTGCGGAGCGCTCTGGACGGCGCGATCGGCTGGGCGGCCGGGCCGTTCGCCGAACCCGCCAGAGCCCTGCTCGCCGGACACGCTCGGGCGATCCGGCGACGGCTGGAGGAGTTCGACCGGCTGGTCGAGGACGTGCGGACACGCGGCGGCGCGCCCGTCCTCACCCACGGCGAGCCGCACCCGGGCAACCTCCTGCGGTACGAGGACGGTCACCTGCTGGTCGACTGGGACACGGTCGGGCTCGCGCCGCCCGAACGCGACCTGTGGTCGGTCGCGGAGAGCCCGGAAGACCTGGAACGGTACGCCGACGCCGCCGGCCGTACGGTCGACGCCTCCGCCCTCGCGCTGTACCGGCTCCGCTGGGACCTCGAGGAGGTGGCCTGCTACGTCGACTGGTTCCGCGCGCCGCACGACCGTTCCCCCGACACGGAGGAGGCGTGGCAGGGACTCTGGGAATCGGTCGCCAACCTGGGTGAACGGTCCGTAGGGTCCTGCCATGATGCAAAGGCGTAGATCCTGGTGGGCCGCCGGTCTCCTCGTGCTGGGGATCGCGCTGCTGCTGAGCACCGCGCTGATCGAGGCGCTGTCCCCCGACTCCGTCGGGGCGTCGGTCCTCCTGGGCACGTTCGGGGTGATCTGCCTCGTCGTCGTGGTGGGCACGCCGCTGCGGCGACGACGCGCGGGCAGCGCGGCCACCGGCGGGCGTCTCATCGCGTCCGCGCTGGTGCTCACCCTGCTCTGCGGCGTGCTGTACACCCTGCCGCCGCACTCGGTCGTGTTCGCGGCCCTGCTGCTGATCGTCGCCGCCGGGTTCTTCACGATCGGCGTGGCGATCGTGGGCGGCGGCTACTTCGGCCTCGTCGGCGCGGTGGGCGCCGGGCTCATCTGCGCCGCCGTCATGATGGCGCCGACGCCGATCGCGCTGGCCACCATGGACCACACGGTGACGTGCGAGATCCCGGCGCAGCGCTACGCCGGCACGAGTGACGACTTCGACGTCCACTGCCCGGGCGGCAAGGTCTACCCGATCCGCTCCCGGCAGCCGCACGCGACGGGCGTGCCGGTGCGCATGCTCATCGACCCGCACGGCCTGCTCCGGCCGGAGATCGCCGACCGCGTCCACGTGCACAAGGACGAACTCGCGCTCCTGCTGTCGCTACTCCTCGGCGCCGCAACCGTGGTGGCCGCCTACGTCAACCGCCGCCGGGGCCGCGTACGCCCGGTCGTCTCCCCACGCCCCGGCTCCGGGGGCTGACTCCGGACTCAGCGGCAGCCGGCGCAGTCGTCGCAGAGGGTTTTGATCCAGGCACGCTCGCGGGGAGCGCCCGGGTTGCCGCAGGACTCACAGATCCCGGCCGACTCTCGCTCGGCGGCGTGGACGAGCTCCCTCGCCGCGTCGTCCTCCGCCTTGTAGCGTGCGGACTGGCCGGGGTCGGGCCAGTCGGTGTTTCCCATGTTCAGGTGGCGCAGCAAGCCGGTGTAGAGCTGCACGCGCAAGGTGCCGTACTTCTCCTTGACCTGCTGGACGCGGTAGGTGGGGCTGACGGCCAGCAGTCGCTCGTGCAGGCGTAGCAGCAGCGGATGCCAGCCGGGGCCGACGAAGTCGAGGTGATCGGGAATCTGCTCGGACACGAGCTCATTATCGGATCGAACTTCGGGCATCATCGCCTGAACGCCGGGTACCGGCTCGCTCATGCGGGTGATGACCATGAACCTCTGGGGCACGCGCGGAGACTGGGCGCAGCGGCGAGAGGTGCTCAAGAAGGGAATCGGCGAACTCGACCCCGACCTCGTGGCCTTCCAGGAAGTGATCGAGACCTCGTCGTACGACCAGGCCGCCGACCTGCTCGGTCCGGGATATCACCTCGCGCGCGGTGCGGCCCGCGAGACGGACGGGCAGACCATCGCGATCGGCAGCCGGTGGCCGATCGGCGAGGTGCGCGAGGCCGACCTGAACGTCACGCCGCGGACGGCCGGGTTCGCCTGCACGACGATGGCCGCGCGCATCGAGGCGCCGGACCCGATCGGGCCGCTGCTGTTCGTCAACCACTTCCCCAGCTGGCGGCTGGACATGGAGTACGAGCGCGAGCTCCAGGCCGTCGCCGCCGCGCGCCTGATCGACGACCTCTCGGACGGACAGGACCCGCACGTCGTACTGGCCGGGGACCTCGACGCGGCACCCGAGTCGGCGAGCATCCGGTTCTGGACGGGCCGCCAGTCCCTGGACGGGATGAGCGTCTGTTACCGGGACGCCTGGGAGCGGATCCACCCGGATGAGCCGGGCGTCACCTACACCCCCGACAACCCGCTCATGGTGGACGGAGACTGGCCGTTCGGGCGGATCGACTACGTGCTCGTACGCTGCGGCCTGCACGGCGGCCCCACGCTGCCGATCCGCGACTGCCGGCGGCTCTTCGCCGAACCGGTCGACGGCGTCCAGGCCAGCGACCACTACGGCGTCACCGCCGACCTCGGCGATCCGGAGCGGTGATCGCGGCGGCCGCCCGCCAACCGCTGGTGAGCGCACCCTGCACGGACGGGCTGTCGCGGTGGTCGCCGACGACATACCGGCCGTCGCCCAGCGCGACCGGACGGCGTAGCCGGTCCATGGGCGGTGACGCGTCGGGTAGCGCGTGCGGGATCCGCACGGTCGCCAGATGTTCCCATTCTCCGGTCACCGTGCCGTACACACGCGCCAGCTCGGCCCTGACCGCGGCGTGGTCGGCGTCGGGCGCCGCGACCGTGGTGGCGATCAGGTGCCGGCCGGGCGGGGCGTAGGCCGGTACGGCGTTGCTGACGACGACGGTGTTCGCGATCGACGGGCCGCCGGGCCGGCCGAACCCGTCGGCGTCCAGGACGAGCGTCGCCTCCTCCAGCGGGGGTTCGGACGCGGCGTGGTAGACGGTGGTCAGCGCGTGCATGACCGGTGCCGGTAGCTCGGGCAGCAACCGGGCGGCCGTGACCGGGTCGGTGGCGACCAGCACCACGCGTGCCCGTACCGGGCCGGAGGGGGTGTGCGCCGTGGTGCCGCTCAATCGCTCCACGGGGGTGTGGAGCCGGATCCGTTCGGCCGGCAGCGGTGCGGCGAGCGCCGCCGGCACCGCTCCCACCCCCGTACGGGGCAGACCGATGCGGCCGTGGACGAACGACCGCACGATCATGGCGAGGACGTGGCTGGAGGTGGCCAGTTCCGGGTCGGCGAACACCCCGGTGAGGTACGGGCGGACGAGACCGTCGAGCATCGCCGGGGACAGCCCGCTCATCGCCTGGGCGGTGGTGGTCTCCGGCTCGTCCAGCAGCCGCGCCGGGGGCAGGGCGGCGTACCGGGCGATGATCGCGGCCAGCCGGACCCGATCGGTGACGGTGCCGACACCGCCGACGGCCGACTCCAGCATGCCCGGCACGCCCCGCGGGTCGCGCAGCGGATGGGCGTAGCGTTCCAGCCGGTCTCCATGGCGGACCAGCACTCCGGACCGAAAGCAGCCCAGGTCCAGAGCTGCCAGGTCGACCAGGGC
Organism: Actinoallomurus sp. CA-142502; assembly: GCF_050936355.1. Lineage (NCBI taxonomy): Bacteria > Bacillati > Actinomycetota > Actinomycetes > Streptosporangiales > Thermomonosporaceae > Actinoallomurus > Actinoallomurus sp. CA-142502. Next base: position 873,590 of record NZ_JBNJMY010000001.1, on the reverse strand, counting down.
GGCGAGTCGTGGATACGCCGTGTTGACCACTTGGAAGCCGCGGTCCAGGAGGAACCCGTCGGTCTCGTCGGTGGCCACGCGTCCGCCGACGCAGTCGCCCGCCTCCAGGAGCAGGAAGTCGACGCCGTCGCGCTGGGCCCGCCGGGCGGCGGCCAGGCCCGCCATCCCCGCCCCGATGATCAGCACGTCGGTGTCCGTCACGTCTTTCAACTTCCCGCCGCTCGGCCGCCCAAGCGTCCAGCGGACGCCTAGACGCAGCCGTCGAACGCGACGTCGACCGGGGTGGGTGAGAACGTGCCCGAGGCGGTGCCGGCCGAGATCGACGCGGCGAAGTCGACGTTCGGGCACTTGCTGACGCCGCTCACATGGCTCCACTTCATGGTGTTGCCGGTGATCGTGGTGTGCAGCATGCCGGTCGCGCCGATGCCGGTGACGACCCGGGCGGTCTGCGAGCCGGTGGTGTTTCCGGAGATCTCACCGCCGCTGCCGGTGTTGGACTTGGGCCCGAACCAGGAGCGCGTCCCGTCGACCAGCCCGATGACGTAATGGGTGTTCGGGCTGGTCCACATCGTGTTGCCGCTGATGGTCGCCCCGGTGAAGCCGACGGTCGCCGGCGTGTCGGACGGCAGCGGGTCCAGGCCGAGACCGCCGTACGCGGAGTTGCCCGCGTTCAGCACCGTGTTGCCCGTGACCTTGGACTGCTGGGCGACCGTGGCGCCCGTCACCGGCTGCGAGCGGTAGAGCACGATCGGGACGTCGGAGGCGTCCACGATCTGGTTGTCGCTGACCGTGGCGTCCTGGCAGGTCACCGCGACGCCGTCGCTCCAGGTGTTGGTCTTGACGTGGTCGCTGGAGTAGGCCGTGATCACGTTCCCGCTGATCTCGACGTCGGCGCAGGCGTACCCGTCGAAGGCGCCCAGCGCGTACACCGCCTGCGGCCCGGCGGAGTTGGAGATCTTGCTGTTGGTGACGGAGGTTCCGGTGCCGCCGTCGAGCACGACGTTGTCGCGGCTCGCGTCGGAGTTCTCCGGGGTGTCGCGCGCGCCGTCGACCCAGACGTTCTCCAGGTGGGCGCCGTCGCCGAGCTCGACGAGCCGGTCGTTGAACGCGCCGTCGCGTACGAGCCGGCCCATCGACGCGTAGTGGCGCGGGTCGGGGCGACCGGTGGTCGCGAGGGTCACCCCGGCGGGGATCCGCAGCTTGGCGCCGAGCCGTACGACGGCCTTCGAGGCGAGGTAGACCGTGCCGCCCTTGGGCGTGGCGTCGAGGACCTTCTGCAGGTCGGCGCCGGTGCCGGTGAACCCGCTGCCGCCGGTCGGCAGGGTCAACGCCGGGATTGTGCCGAACTGGTACGACGAGCCGCTGCCGTCCCTGACCCCCGTGCAGATCTTGGGCACGAGCGCGGTGAACTCCCCGCCGGTGAAGAACTTGTCCACGACGGTGGACCAGGCCATGCCGCCGTTGAGCTGCCCGATCCAGTTGTCGAAGCCGGCCTCGTCGGGCTCGCGGTTGATCGCCCCCCGGTAGAGGGCGAGCACCTTGGCGTCGTCGTCGTACCCGAGCCCGGCGAACTCCGAGGAGGTGTAGATGGACCGCCCGACGTTGGCGAGCGTGGTGACGTTGCAGCCGTCGGACTGGAAGTACGCGACGTCACCCTGCCAGCCCGCCTGGTCGGGGAGCCGGCCGAGCGCCTCGGTGTACTGCTTGGCGATGAACTGCCCGGGAACGTAACCCGCGTCCGCGTGCGCCGCCGTGACCGGTGCGAGCACCGTCGCCCCCAGCGCGACCGCCAGGGCCCACCGTCGAAAAGCCACCCTGTTCCTCCGTCCCCGAATCCGTCGAAACGGTCGGAGAATAACCAGCCGGAGCCGGAGCCGAAGGACATTTCAACGATCCTTGTCAGCCGGGCTTGGCGTTCCGCATGCGTTCGTCGGTCCAGTACGTGGCGACGTCGTGCGGATCCTGCGTCGAGCGAACGGTGACGGTGTCCTCGGGCTGCTTACCCGCGTGCACGCCGTACGCGACGGCGATCCCGGCCCCGAGCCCGACGACCACGACCCCACCCGCGACGACGACGCGCGTCCTGCGTTTCATGCCACTGCCCTCCCGTTGTTCCTGAACCGAACGATACGACGCCACCTCCGATACCTGCTCGGAGTTTCGCTTGCTCGGGATTCATCGAACGTGGTCAGATTCGTCGTCGGGAGATGTCAGGGGACGTGAGGGCATGACCACCGGGTTCGTCGCCCGCCGAGGAGCGGCATATGGCCGTTGACCGCGCTGGAACGAGCCCGGAATGGGATGTCGGGTACGTCGAGCAGCAGCCCCCAGCCGAACGACGCCCGCCGCCGGATCGCCCCGATGACGATGCGTTCCCCTCCCGCGCCGACAGCCGCCTCGCCGCAGCCGCCGCCTCCAGCGGGGAGAAGCACGGCCGCCCGATCGACGAATCCGTGCGTAACGGCGCGGGGCCAGAATCAGACATCCCGGAGTTCACCCCGGAACAACTCGCGGAGCTCCGGAAGGCTGAAAGCGATATACGCGGCTTAACCGAAAAGCATGGCGTGCGCGTCGACTACACCAGCCACCCCATCGATCCGGCCAACGCCCTGGAACTCAACAAGGCGATAACCCGCATGGCACGCGAGTACCCGAGTGTGTTTCGCCACGTAGGAATCATCAAGGTACTCGACTCTCACCGCATGAGTGAAAACGGCTCGGGGCCGAACGCTCTCGGCCACGCCATTCATGAGGGCCAGCGGCCCACGGGAGGCGGCGAAATCGAGCCGGGAATATATTTCGGCCAATCGCATTTCACCGACAAAAGCACGACAGACCTTGAGGCCGCCAATGATCGGGCACGAAACTGGAACATCAGCGGCACCGCCGAGGGTACGCTATATCATGAGTTCGGGCACGTGATCGAAAACAGGCTTCGCAAGAACTCTGCGATTAAGAGGGAGTTGACAGGAGAGCTAAGGAGCGCGGGAATCAGCGTTGACCCGGACAGCCTCGTCGTAGCGTTCCCACCGGGGCCGCAGGCGGTCATCGACGGATTGAGCCGTTACGCTGCCACTAAAAACACCATGGAGATGATCGCCGAGGGCTTCAGCGAGTGGCAACTCGATCCGCATCCTCGGCCCATCGCAAGGGCCATCGGCACGGTAGTCGACAGACACTTCAAGGATGAGATCGGATGCTAGAAAAGAAGCAGTGGTCAACTTGCGATGCGTGCACGCACCTAAAGACCACCATAAACCCCGACGACACTGGCGAATCCCCATATACACTAGAGACGTGGTTTTGTGTAGCGTTCCCTGACGGAATACCAGGGGATATCTATCCTGGCGGGTATGACCACCGACTCCCTTATCCGGGCGACAGGGGAATCAGGTTCGAACTGAAAGATGCCGGCGAAGGCCTCCTCCAAGAGTACGAGCGTCGAGTTCCGGAGAAACAGAGAACTCGCGATGTGACTGAGACCGCTCGGGAGCATGCGAAGCACCGTGATCTGCTACTGGACCGACGCACCCTCATGGCCGAACGGCTGGCCGAAGCCCCGTCGTTGGAGATTCCCGTACGTGAGGACGGCGCACCTGCCGTACTCAATGTCGGGAGCGCCCGATGGCTTGGCGTGACGACCACCGGAACGCCGGCACGCGGCTGGCGGATTCCCGAGGACTGCACGGGATGGGAACGGATAACGCTCGATCGGCTTGTGTCGAACATGTCGGACGACACGATGCTCTACATCGACGAGCAGGGCCCGCTGCTGCCCGTACGCGATATCCGGAGGTGACCGAGGGGGCGAGGTGACGGCTCAGGTTTCGGGTGGCGCGCTCGGCTTTCTCGGCTGTGCGGATCGGGCAGGCCGGCTGGGGCGTCCGAGACTTGCACGTGAGGCTCCCGATGCCAGCACGCGCGCCTGCGGCATGTCCGTGCTCGGGTGGCTGAGGGCTTGGAGCTCGGCCAGGGCCTGGCGCTGGCGGTCGGAGATCCGGTAGACGCCCGAGTCGTCGAGGCAGCGGACGTAGTCGTCGAAGCTCTGGTTCTGGATCGCCAGGTTGCCGATGGCGGACCGGAACGCGTCGGGCCCCGCCCGGAACGTCCGGCCGGGCTCCTCGCGGAGGTCGACCAGCAGCAACGAACGCTCGGCCGAGGAGAACGTCACATCGTCGGCGACGACGAGCACCGGATAGCGGCTGTCGTCCGGGACCAGCGCCAGGAGTTCCGGGACGGACAGGCCACGGTGATCGGCGTCCTCCATGACCGTCAGCCAGTCGTCGCCGACCTCGTCGAGCAGCGACCGCCAGGCCTCGTCATCGGTGAAGTCGGTGCGCAGGAGCGGCGAATGGTCGCTCTCGGCCAACCGTCCGGCGGTCATGTGCCCTCCAGGTCTCGGAAAGAGGCCGCCAGCCTGCAAAGTCCCTCCGACAGGAAGCCGTGCTATGGCCGGTCGGTCAGCGCGCCTCGGCGGAGTTCCCGGCGGAGGTCGGCGGCGGTCTGGCCGTACTCTCGTTTGAGCGCGCGGGACAGATGGGCCGAGTCGCGCAGTCCCCACCGGGCGGCGATCGACGCCGTCGTACGGCCCGCGAGAGTCGGGTCGAGGAGGTCGGACCGTATCCGGCGCAGGCGTTCGGATCGGACCCATGCCGCGAATGTCACGTCGCGGTGGCGCAGCAGCGTATGCAGGTGACGGACGGAGATCCCGTGCCGTGCGGCCACGGACTCCGCGGACAGGGTCGGGTCGTCCAGGTTCGCCAGCGTGTACGCCAGGATCCGGTCGGCGAACTCCGTGCCGGTGTCGACGCGCTCGGGCGTGCTGTCGGTGAACGCCGCGACGACCAGCGACGTCATGGCGTCGGCGATTCGTACGCCGCCGGGGCCGGGCAGTTCGTCGAGGTGGTCGGCCAGTCCGGTCAGCACGGACGCGATGACCGATCGGGTGCCCCGGTCGGCGGGCAGCACACGCGCGCCGTGGCGTGCGACGGCGTCCGCTCTGCTGCCGAACGCCGCACGCGGCACGCCGACGACCACGACGTCGCAGGAGTCCGGGGCCGTGACGTTGTACGGCCGGGTGGCGTCGAAGATCACGATGTCACCGGGGCGCATGCGGGCCCGGTGGCCGGCCTGCGCCACGTCCAGGCCGCCGCGGCGGTGCAGGACGAGCTTGAACAGATCCCGGTCGGTCGAGGTGATGGCCCCCGGCCGCCGTACGACGGCGTGGGGCGTACTGCGCACGCGGGCGACGACCATGGGCCCGACGTCGGCATGCTTGACGTGCGCACGGAACGGCGCGCCCGCCGCGGCCTCGATCCGCAAGGGCACGAGGAACGATGAGACGAGCTTCTGCAGCACTCCGGCGTGCAGCACCTCGGCACCCGAAATCATGATCTCAACGATAGATCCGAACACTCCGCCTAATCACCCGAATTGACCTCCGCGAGAAGGCGTTCGGCCTGGCGGACCACGGCGAGGTCGACGAACGCGCCGTTCTCCAGGGCGACGGCTCCCGTGTCCGTGACCGTGGCGGACGCGAACGCCTCGACGACGCGGCGCGCCGCCTCGACCTCGGCCGGGTCCGGCCGGTACGCCTCGGCGATCACCGGTAGCTGCGCCGGATGGATCGCGGCCCGCCCCCGGAAACCCAGGGCCCGGCCCATCCGGCAGGAGGCCGCCAGGCCGTCCAGGTCCGCGACGTCGGGATACACCGACTGCACCGGAGCCGGCAGGCCCGCGGCGCGGGCCGCCACGACGACCCGTGACCTCGCCCAGGTCAGGCCCGCGTCGTCCGACACGCCCAGGTCGGCGCGCAGGTCGGCCTCGCCCAGGCCGATGCTCGCCACGCGCGGGTGGGCGCGGGCGACGTCGTAGGCCCGCTCGACCCCGAGTGCCGACTCCAGCAGCGGATGCAGCGCGACCCCCGGCGCGAACGCCGCCGCCTCCCGTACCTGGTCCGCCGACTCGATCTTCGGCAGCCGTACGCCGTCGGTGCGCGACAGCAGCGGCGCCAGGGAGGCCAGGTCGGCGCGGCCGTACGGGGTGCGCAGGTCGTTGACGCGGACCTGGATCGGTCGCGGCGGATCCGCGAGCAGCCGCACGACCGCCGCCCGCGCGGACTCCTTGTGCGCGACCGCGACGGCGTCCTCCAGGTCGAGGATCACCACGTCCGCGCTGGAGGCCAGCGCCTTCTCGGCCCTGCGGGCGTGGTCGGCCGGTACGTAGAGCAAAGTCGGCATCAGACGACCCCCCGCGAGCGCAGCCCGGCGATGTCGTCCGCGCTCAGCCCAAGGGAGCCGAGGATCCGGTCGGTGTCCGCGCCGTGGGACCGGCCGCTCCACCGTACGGCGCCCGGCGTGCCCGACAGGCGGAACAGCACGTTCTGCATGCGCACGGCCCCCAGGTCGGGATCGTCCACGGTGGTGATCGCCTCCAGCGCCGCGAGCTGGGGGTCGGCCATGATGTCGGCGACGTCGTAGATCGGCGCGACGGCCGCCTCGGCCCGCTCGAAGGACTCCAGCACCTCGGCGCGGGTGCGCGCGCCGACCCACGCGGCGACGGCCGCGTCGAGCTCGTCGGCGTGCTCGGCACGGCCCGCCCCGGTGGCGAACCACGGTTCGTCCAGGTACTCGGGGTGTCCGACCAGCCGCATCACGCGCTCGGCGATGCTCTGCGCCGACGTCGAGACGGCCACCCACGAGCCGTCGGAGCACCGGTAGGTGTTGCGCGGCGCGTTGTTGACCGACCGGTTCCCGGTACGCGGCGGGACGACGCCGAGCTGGTCGTACGCGGTGGGCTGGCCGCCGAGCACGGTGAGGATCGGCTCGATGATGGACAGGTCCACCACCTGGCCCGTGCCGCTCGCGTCGCGGGCGCGCAGCGCGGTCATCACGGCGTACGCGGTGGCGAGCGCGGCGATGCCGTCGGCGAGGCCGAAGGGCGGCAGCGTCGGCGGGCCGTCCGGCTCGCCGGTCATCGCGGCGAACCCGCTCATCGCCTCGGCGAGCGTGCCGAACCCCGGGCGCCGGGCGTACGGGCCGAACTGGCCGAAGCCGGTGACGCGCGCGAGCACCAGGCCGGGGTTGGCCTCGCTGAGCCGTTCGTAGGACAGGTTCCAGCGTTCGAGGGTGCCGGGCCGGAAGTTCTCGATGATCACATCCGCGTCGCGGGCCAGGCGCAGCAGCAGTTCCTGCCCCTCCGGCGCGGACAGGTCGAGGGTGATCGTCTGCTTGTTGCGGCCGAGCATCTTCCACCACAGCCCGATGCCGTCCTTGGCCGCGCCGTGCCCCCGCGACGGGTCCGGCCGGCGGGGGTGCTCGACCTTGACGACCTCGGCGCCGAAGTCGCCGAGGAACATCGCGGCCATCGGGCCGGCGAACAGCGTCGCGATGTCCAGGACGCGGACGCCCTCCAGCGGTTTCGTCACAACGCCTCCGCCCCGAGGTTCGCGAGGGCGGTGGTGCGCTCGGCCAGCTCGCTGATCCGCACGCCGTCGAAGCCGGTGAGGCTGCTGGTCATCCGGTCGCGCAGCGGCGCGGTCCACGCCTCGGGCAGGCCCGGGGCGCCGCCGAGTGCCCCGGCGATCGAGCCGACGGTCGCGCCGTCGGAGTCGGTGTCCCAGCCGCCGGCCACCGCCGCCGCGATCGAACGGGTGAAGTCGCCGTCCCCGTGGGCGAGGGCGGCCGCGACCAGGGCGGCGTTGTTGACCGAGTGCACCCAGTGCAGACCGGCGTGACGCTCGTGCAGCCCGTCGAGGAGCCGGTCGAGGTCGGGTTCGGCGCGGGCCGAGGTGACGGCCTCGTCGACCGCGCACGCCATCCGCGAGCCCTCCGGCAGCACCGCCCGGCCGGCCCGCAGCACCTCGTCCACCGAGTCGGCGACGAGGGCGGTCGCGCACATCGCCGCGGCGAACATCGCGCCGTAGACCCCGTTGGCCGTATGGCTGAGGCACGCGTCGCGGTGCGCCATGGCGGCCGCGGCCGCGGGATCGCCCGGGTTGACCCAGCCGTAGACGTCGGTGCGGATCTGCGCGCCGATCCACTCGCGGAACGGGTTTCGGTACGTCGCGGTCCGCGGCGGTTCGACGCCGAGCAGCAGGTTCCGGTAGGCGACGCGCTCGGCGGTGAACACCCGTCCGGCGGGCAGCTCGTCCAGCCAGGCCTGGGCGACCTCGTCCGTGGTGAAGTGCGGCCCGTGTCGTTCGAGCAGCGTCAGCGCCAGCATCGGGAAGTTCAGGTCGTCGTCCTCGGGTGTGCCGTCGAGGTTCTCGGCGAGGCTGTTCACCGCGCTGCGGCGGTTCCACGGCCACCGATCGGCGATCTCCCGGGGCAGGCCCTTCGCGGTGAACCAGCCGCGGATCGGCCAGTTCCCGGTGGCCTCGGCGATCTCCCGGATGCCCTCGCGCGGGATCTTCTCCACCGGCTTGCCGAGGACGCAGCCGGCCGCGCGGCCCAGCCACGCGCCGTACACGCGGTCCTCCTTCACGGTGGCGGGCGTGGCGGCGGGCCAGTCCGGGCAGGCCGCGATGATCTCCGGCAGGGCGGTCGGCTCGTGCAGCGGCGAGGGAATCGTGTCGAGCTCGGCGAGCAGGTCGTCGGCGAGCGCGCGCAGGTCCGGCTCGGCCGGCTCCGGGGAGGCGCCGGCGCGGGGCGGCGCGTCGTGCCCGCCCGCCGCGTGCCAGCGGTCGGCGATCGCGGAGACGTCCCGGCCGTCCTGCTCGGCCTGCCGCAGCTCGTGCCCGACGAGGTCCTCCGGCTGGATCCAGGTCAGCCTCATGCCAGCAGCCCCTCGAACGCACGCTCGTGCGTGCGCCTCCGCTCGACGTCGGCCGCGTGGACGCGCTCGGCCACGGCCGCGATGGCCCGGCCGGGCGCCTCCAGGTCCAGCCGGCTGGCGGTGGAGATGTCCCCGCGCCAGTCGGCGGGTACGGCGTCCGCCCCGCCCAGGGCGCCGGCGATGGCGCCTCCCATGCTGGCGATCGAGTCGGCGTCGCGGCCGTAGTTGACCGCGCCGAGCACGGTGTCGCGGAAGTCTCCCGCCCCGATCAGCAGGAACGCGAGGGCGAGCGGCAGCTCCTCGATGCTGTGCGTCCGGCTCGGCCGGCGCGCGCCCAGCCCCTGGTCGCGGTACGTGTCGGCGACCGTGTCGTACGGACGGACCGCCTCGCGCAGCCCAGCGAACGAGCCGTCCCAGTGCGTGAAGTCGCGCGCCCGCTCGCAGACGGCCTCGACCGCGGCGCGGGTGCCGTCCCTGGCCACCCGGATCGCCGTCGCGACCACGGAGTCGGGCGTCGCGCCGGGCCGCATCGCCTCGGCGACCGCCGCCGCGAACACGCCCGCCGCCTCGCGTCCGTAGCTGGACTGGTGCGCGCCCGCCAGCTCGACGGCCTCGGCGTACGCGCCGTCGGGGTCGGCGGCGTTGACCACGCCGACCGGCGCCATGTACATCGCGGCGCCGCAGTTGACGATATTGCCCACACCGGCCTCGCGCGGGTCGACGTGGCCGTAGTGCAGGCGCAGGACCAGCCACTTCTCGGCCAGGAACACCCGTTGCAGCGGCAGCGCCTCCGCCTCCAGCTCGGGGATCCAGCGCTTCTCGCCCATCATCTCGGGCACGAGGTACTCCGCCGCCGCGTACGCGTCCAGGTGGCCGCCGGCCCGCTCGTACACGCGGATCAGCGCGTGCGTCATGAGGGTGTCGTCGGTGACGTGCCCGTCGCCCTTGTGGTACGGCGCGATCGGCCGCGCGTTGCGCCAGTCGGCGAAGTACGGCGGGACGATGCCCGTCACCCAGCCGTCGTAGCGCTCGCGGATCTGCTCGGGCGTCCACCCCTCCGTGGCCCCGCCGAGCGCGTCGCCGACCGCGGCACCGGTGATGGCTCCGACGGCCTTGTCCTGTAGGAGCGTCATTGTTTCCCTTCCGTGCGTGCGCCGGATCGTTCGGCGACGCCGTCGGCGATGGCGATGAGGTCCGCGCCCGCCAGGTCCGGCAGGCAGCATCCGGCGAGCACTCTGGTACTGGCCCGCCAGGGTTCCGGCAGTGCCGCGTAGCCGGTGAGCGCACCGGTCAGCGCGCCGGTCAGCGCGGGTGCGGAGTCGGCGAGCGAGGCGAGGCAGGCGGCGGCCGGCACGGCGCGGGTCAGGTCGCCCGCCGACGCGTTGGTCAGCGCCAGCGCGACCGGTACGGTCTGCGCGGCGGCCACCCCGTAGCTGTAGACGTGGTCCTGCACCGCCGCGTCGAGCGCGGGGACCACGGCGAACGCGTCGCCCGGCGCGTCGAGCGCGTCCAGCGCCGCCTGCCGGATCGCGGTGCCGCAGGGCAGCGCGGCGAGCCCGGCGTCGACGGCGTCGACGGCGGACCCGCCCGCCACCGCGACGGCGACCGCCGAGGCCATCGCGGCGGCCCCGTGCACGCCGTCCCCGGCGTTGGTGACCTCCGCGTCGGCGCGGGCCCGCCGGGCGGCCGCCTCCGGGTCGCCCGGTGACGCCGCGCCGAACGCCACCGCGCGTACCGCCGCGGCGTCGTCGAAGTAGTGCGGGTTGTCGTGACCGCTGGCGGGCGGATCCAGCCCGCGCGCCAGGTTGTCCAGGGCCGTGCGGACCGAGATCCGGGCCCGTACGGTGTCGTCCAGCGCGGCGAACGCGGCCCGGCGGTCCTCCTCCAGCGTGCGGGCGGTCCAGGCGAGCCACTCCGCGTCGTCGGAGGGGCCGATGCCCAGCGCGGCGACCGGCTGGTTCAGCGCGAACGGCACGGGCAGCGCCGTGACACGGTGCTCCTCGGCGAACGCGTCGAGCTCCCGGCCGAGCCTGCGCGTCCACGGGGCCAGCAGCGCCCACCGGTGCCGGGCGGCGGGCCAGCCGGCCGCGTCGCCGATGGCGAGCCCGGCGAAGGCGCCGCGCACCCGATCATCCCCCGATGACATGTCCGTTCCTCCGCTCGTCAGCCGCTCATCCGTCGCCGCACCAGGGCGTCGGCGACCTCGCGTACGTCCCGGCCCGCGACCGTGGGCAGGCACGCGCCACGGGCCGGGCCGATGGCGCGCGCCCAGCGCGCCGGGATCCCGCCCTCGCCCCGGCCCGCGCCGGCGAGCGCGCCCGCGATCGCGGCGGTCGTGTCCGCGTCCCGGCCGAGGCTCACCGCGGTCACCGCGGACTCCTCGACGTCACCGCCGCCGGCCAGGTAGGCGGCGAAGGCGAGGGCGACCGCCTCCGGCGCGAGGTCCGTCCACGGGTAGTGGCGGGTGACCACGGCCGCATGGAGGCGGCGTGCCAGGTCGTCGCGGGATGCGGCGATCCGGATCGCGGCGCCGACACTGCGCGCCGTCCAGGAGTCGGCCGGTACGGCGGCCAGCCCCGCCGCCACGACGGCGTCCGGTTCCGCGCCGGTCATCGCGACGGCGACCGCCGCTGCGACCGCCCGGCCGCCGTGCACTCCCTCGCCGTTCTGGCTGACCGCGCCGTCGACCGCCGCGAGGCGCGCCGCCTCCGCCGGGTCGCCCGCGGCGAACACCCCGTACGGGGCGGAGCGCATCGCCAGGCCGTCGGACCAGCCGTGCCGATGCCAGAGCCCGGTCAGCGGCGGCTCCAGCCCGCGGCGGAGCGCCTCGACCGTGCCGAGCTCGGAGAAGCCCGCGCCCTTCATCGGCCCGCTGATCGGCAGGATCTGCTCCCGGTACGTACGGGCGACGTCCTCACTGGTGAGCGCCGAACCGTACGTCTCGAGCAGCAGACCCACGAAGATCGCGTACTCGGTGTCGTCGGTGCCCGCCGCGACGCCGTCCGGGCCGGGCTCCAGCTCGGTCAGCCGGCCCCACCGCCGGGTGATCTCCTCGGGGGTGAGGTTCTCGGCGGGGCGCCCGAGGGCGTCGCCGGCCGCCAGGCCGAGCAGACACCCCCGAGCGCGGTCCGCGATCGTCATCTGGCCGCTCAATGCTGGTATCTCGCCAGCACCTTGTCCCCGTCGCCGGTCAGCTTCTGCGCCAGCTGATCAATGCTGATCTTGTTGGCGAAGTAGGACTGGAGCGCCGGCGTGGCGACCTTGGTCTTGAACTCGTCGTAGCCGTCGACCTTCAGGTACGGGGCGAGGATGAGGCTCTTCGCCGAGGCGGTGGCGATGTCCCAGCCGTCCTTGGAGGTGTTCAGCGACGGGTCCTTGGCGGCGGTCTGGCTCGTCGGGATCAGCCAGTCGCCCTTGGCCAGCTCCACCTGGTGCTGCCCGTTGAGGAACCAGCTGATGAACTTCACCGCCTCCTTCGGGTGCTTGCTGTCGGCGGCGACGGACAGCGTCTGGGCGATCTCCCCCTGCTGCGTCGTCTGGCCCTTCAGCGGCGGGATGGTGACCCACTCGAAGTTCTTCGGCGCCTGCTCGATGACCTGCTGGCGCATGTAGATGCTCGCCGGGAGCATGGCGTACTTGCCGGCGTAGAAGCCGGGCAGCGGGTCGGCGGTGCCCATGCCCAGCGCCGAGGGGTCGGCGCTCTTGTCCTTGTAGAGCTGGTCGTGGATCCGCTGGAGCACCTCGCGCTCCTGCGGGCCGACCTTGACCGTCGTCTTGCCGCCCGAGGTCTGGAAGAACGTGCCGCCGTAGTTCAGCGACAGGTTGAGCACGCGGTTCACCGGGGACTTCAGCGCCCAGGCCACGCCGAAGCGCTTGCCGCTCGTGAGCTTCTTGGAGATCTGCTGGAACTGGTCCCAGGTCCACGGCGCGTCGACGGTCGGCACCTTCACACCGGCGTCGTCGAGCAGCTTCTTGTTGGCCAGGATGACCTGCGACTCCTGGAGGAACGGCACGCCGTAGATCCCCTGGTCACCGCCGCCCTGGCCGGCGAACGTCGCGGTGCCCCAGGCCGCCTGCGGGATGTCGCTCTTCAGGCCGGCCGGGAGCAGCTTGGTCAGGTCGGTGAGGTACCCCTGGCTCGCGAACCCGGCCAGCGCCGAGGAGTCGTCGTGGATGACGTCCGGCGGGTCGCCGCCCTCGAAGGAGGTGACGAGCTGGTCGTTCACGTTGTCCCAGCTGCCCTGGACGTACTGCACCTGGATCTTGGGGTTCTCCTTGTTCCACTCGGCGACGAGGCGTTTGTTCGCCGCGAGTGAGTCCTTCTGCCAGGCAAGGCTGAGGAACTTCAGCTTGACCGGCTTGCCGGAATCGCTGCTGCCACCGCCGGAACAGCCGGCGGCCAGCCCGATCACGGCGGCCGCGGCCACCGCGGCCACGGAACGAAGACGACGACGCATGGGCAACCTCCTGATTAACCCTTAACGGCACCGGCGGTGAGGCCCGAGCGGAGCCGACGTTGGATGACGGCGAAGAAGATGAGACTGGGGATGGTCGCCAGCACGGACGCCGCCGCGAGCGGTCCCAGCCGGGCGGCCTGTTCGGCGCCGGTGAACTTCACGAGCGTGAGCGGCAGCGTCGCCTTGTCCGGGTCCTTGAGGATCACGAGCGCGAAGAAGAACTCGTTCCACGAGGAGATGAAGGCGAACAGCAGGGTGGCGATCACCCCCGGGGTCAGCAGTGGGGCGATGACCCGGACGAGCGTGCGCAGCCGCCCGGCGCCGTCGACGGCCGCCGCCTCCTCCAGCTCACGCGGAACGCCGCGGACGTACCCCTGGAGCATCCACAGCGCGAACGGCAGCGTGAACGTCACGTGCACGAGGATCAGCCCCGGCAGCGTGTTCACCAGGTCCAGCCGCCGCAGGATCATGAACAGCGGGATGATGATCAGCATCACCGGGAACACCTGGCTGACCAGCACCCACCCGATCGCCACCCGGTTGAGCAGCGACCGGTGCCGGGCCAGCGCGTACGCCGCGGGCAGCGCGAGCACCACCGTGATGACCGCCACCGAGAGCGCGACGACCAGGCTGCGCAGCGCGCTCCCGGTGAGGTCCTGGGTGGAGAACGCGTCGGTGAAGTTGCTCAGGGTCGGGTGGTGCGGGATCCAGCGCGGATGCAGGGTCGCCATCTCGCGCTGCGTCTTGAACGACGTCGACAGCAGCCACAGCAGCGGGAACCCGAGAAAGACCAGGTAAGCGAGCAGCGCGACGTATTTGAGCGGCTTGCTCATGCGTTCTCCCTCATCTGGCGCCAGAGGTAGAGGCCGAGCACGACGAGCACGACGATGGTGATCGCGACGCCGAGCGCCGCCGCGTACCCGAAGAACCCGTAGCGGAACGCCTCCTCGTACGCGAAGAGCATCGGCAGCCGCGTACGGCCGCCCGGTCCGCCCTGTGTCAGCGCGTAGACCATCGCGAACTGGTTGATGTTCCAGACGAAGTCGAGCGAGGTGATCGCGATGATCACCGGGCGGAGCTGCGGCAGCGTGATGCTCCAGAAGCGCCGCCACACTCCCGCGCCGTCCACGGCGGCGGCCTCGTGCAGTTCCGACGCCACGCCCTGCAGCCCGGCCAGCAGGACCACGGTGGTCTGCGGCATCCCGGTCCACACGCCGACGACGATGATCGCCGGCAGGGCGGTGCCGAAGTTGTTCAGCCAGTCGACGTTGTGGCCTATGACGTGCGCGTCGCGCAACGTCGCGTTGAGGATGCCGGCGTTCGGGTGGTAGACGAGCCGCCACATCAGGCCGATCACGATCGGCGGCATCGCCCAGGGCGCCATCGCGAGCGCCCGGGCGAGCCCGCGGAGCCGCAGGTCGGAGTTGAGCAGCAGGGCGAGTCCGAGCGCGGCGGCGAACTGCAGCACCGTGACGCTGACCGCCCAGATCAGCCCGATCTTGAAGGAGGACCAGAAGTCCCCGTCGGTCAGCACCTCGCCGAAGTTCTTCAGTCCCACGAAGGAGACGACCGCGTTGCGGCCGCCGCGCGCGTCCGTGAAGGACAGGTAGATCCCGTACAGCAGCGGACCCACGCTGAAGATCAGCACCGGGATGAGCGCCGGAAGCAGGAGGAACGAGACGCCGCGGTCGGCGCCGCGGCCACGCGCGGCCCTGCCGCGGACGGCGGCCTGGACGGCTGTCATGAGGTGCCCTTCGTCGATCCGCGAACGACCAGACGGGGTTCGACCGTGACGACGCGGGGCTCGGCGTCGCCGTCGGCGAGACGGTCGAGCATCAGCTCGGCCGCGCGGCGGCCGCGTTCGGCCGACCCGAGCGCGACGCTGGTGAGCGTGGGCCAGGCCACCGGCGCCAGGTCGGTGTCGTCGGTGCCGACCACGGCGACGTCCTCGGGCACTCTCAGCCCCTCCGCGCGCAGCACGTCCAGCGCGCCGAGCGCGATCAGGTCGTTGGCGCACATGAGGGCGTCCGGGCGGGTCCGCGCGAGAAGTCTTCGGGTGGCGGCGGCGCCGTCCGCGCGGTAGAAGTCGCCGATCTCGATGAGCGCCGGGTCGTGCGGCAGGCCCAGCTCGGTCAGCGCGTCGGCGTACGCGCGGGCGCGCGCGGCGCCCGGCACCGTGTCGAGAGGGCCGTTGACGAAGCCGATGCGCCGCCGCCCCAGCGCGTACAGGTGGTCGAGGGCGAGACGCAGCCCGGTGCGCGAGTCGGCCCGTACGTTGTCGACGGGCGTTCCGTCGGGCACCGAGCCGATGACCACGACCGGGGCTCGCGCCTCGGCGAACGCCTCAAGGTGCCGCTCGGTGAGGCGGATCGGGCTGATGATGAGGCCGTCCGCGTACCGCTCGCCGAGCCGGCGCAGCACGTCGAGCTCGTCGTCGATGTCGGCGTCGGTGGAGTGCAGGATGAGGCGGAAGCCCGCGTCCTTCAGCACCGGCTGCATCGCCCGGACCATCGCCACGTACGTCGGGTTGCCGATGTCCGCCATGGCGAACGCGACCTGGTTCGTCCGGCTCGACTTCAGCGACCGCGCCACGGAGTTGGGGACGTAGCCGAGCTCCTCGGCGGCGACCCGTACGGCGCGGACCGTCGCCTCGCTGGTGGGCAGCCCGTTCAGGACACGCGACACCGAGGCGATCGAGACGCCGGCACGCTCGGCGATGGTCGTGATCGTCGGTCCCTGACGCATGACCACCTCCAGTCGGGGTTCTCCGTAAACGTTTACGGCTACGCCGTCCGGGTGGTCGTAAACGTTTACAGATGGGGGCGAGGCGCGAGCTGAGCGACGCCTCTGGGAGTGAGGAGTATGAAACCGTCCAGAAACCTCCACGTCAAGGGGGGTATGTGAATAAGCTCCCTGCCGAGCCCGTCGACGGACAGGGGGACGCCATGACCGAGGGCCGGATCTGGTTCCCTGGCAACCCGTGGCCGGACGGCCACCGCATCGCCGAGTTCCGCTGGACGGGCTGGCTGTCGCCGGAGGACGGCGCCGGTTTCGGCTTCTCCCTGAAGAGCGCGCCGTACGACGAGGACGACCGGGCCGAACTCGACGGCGAGGAGGACCATCCGTTCGGCGGCGGCAGGGCGACCTGGCGAAACTACGGCTGGACCACCATCGATGCCATGCAGGGCTTCGTGGCCGGCACGCCGGACGAGCCGCTCGACTTCGGCCGGCTCTCCGAACGGGAGTTCCACGTCGACCCGCTCGACCAGGTGGCCGAATACGAGGACCACGACGACTACGCGTTCCACGTCTACCTGCTCGGCCACGACTCCGTGGCCGACCACCGGATCCGCTTCCCGGTACGGCAGGCACCGTTCCGCTTCGACATCGCGTGGAACGGGCGCGTCGCCCTCACCTACATCGGTGAAACCGAATTCGAGTACGAGTTCCGCGCGCGGGTCTCCGCGGCCGACTTCACCGGCTTCGAGCTGCCCCGCGACCTGAACGACGACGACGCTCAGGCCCTGCTGGCCCGCTGCGTACGCGACGCCGACGCGTTCCGCCTGGACGACCGGGGCTCCGTTCGCCGCTTCGTCCCCGCGACCTGAACCGTTCCCGCGCATGCCTCGTATGCGGAAGTGAACTGCCTGAAAAGGCGGTTCTTCCGACACCGAAGGGAACCTCATTATGGGTGCTCGTATGAAGGCCATGCTGGGTCTGACCGCGGCGGGTATTTTCGCATCGGTATTGGTCCCGTCGGCGGCGCACGCGGACGGCGTGAACTTCCGGTTCTGCAACGTCAGCGGCAACATCGACCCGCACGATGAGTACGTGGCGTTTCCGTACCGCGGATGGTTCGCTTCGTACGTCGAGGCGCCGGGCGGTTGCTGGAGCGCCAATCTGAGCGGCGTGGCCAACGACGAGGCGGTGGGCTACCGGAACGTCAACGGACAATGGCTGGCCGTCGCCACCAAGTATTTCAGTGACTCGTCGGGCTCCGTCGAATTCGACTTCTGACCCTCCAGTCGACCAAGGCCTGGTTCGCCATCGCGCGAACCAGGCCGAACGTTGACTCTCGCCACAGATCAACCTAATTTCCTCCTGACGCCCCCCGGCAAGGAGGCCCGGATGCGCGACCAGGGACTGGGCTCGTGGCCGGTACGGCGAGCGCGCAAGACCCCGGACGACATCGCCCTCGTCCACGAGGACCGGTCGGTGACGTACGCGCGGTTACGCGACCGGGTGGTACGGCTCGCGCACGCACTGCGCCGCGCCGGGGTCGGGCCCGGCGACCGGGTCGCCTACCTGGGCTTCAACCATCCGTCGTTCCTGGAGACGCTGTTCGCCACCGGGATGCTCGGCGGGGTGTTCGTCCCCCTCAACGCCCGGCTGGCCGGGCCGGAGATCGCCTACCAGCTCACCGACTCGGGCACCTCGGTGCTGGTCCATGCACAGCCTGTGGACGACCTTCCGGTGACCACCATCGCGCGGGAGGAACTCGATCGGCTGCCGGAGGCGGATGAGCCGATCGACTCCCCGGTCGCGCTCGACGATCCCTGCATGATCATGTACACGTCCGGCACCACGGGACGCCCCAAGGGCGCGGTCCTCACCCACGGGAACATCACCTGGAACGCCGTCAACGTCCTGATCGACCACGACCTGATCGCCCGCGAGGTCGCCCTGGTGTCCGCGCCGCTGTTCCACACGGCGGGGCTCAACATGCTGACGCTGCCGGTGCTGCTCAAGGGTGGCACCTGCGTGCTGACCGCCGGGTTCGACCCGGACGCCACCTTCGACCTGATCGAACGGCACCGGGTCACCTTCATGTTCGGCGTACCGGCGATGTTCCAGGCGGTGGCCCGCTCACCGCGTTGGACGGAGGCGGACCTGTCGTCGCTGCGGCTGCTGACCTGCGGCGGAGCGCCCGTGCCGCCGTCGCTCATCGCGACGTACCAGGAGCGCGGGCTGACCTTCCTCCAGGGGTACGGCATGACGGAGGCGGCGCCCGGCACCCTGTTCCTCGACGCGGCGCACGCGGTGGCCAAGGCCGGCTCGGCGGGCGTGCCGCACTTCTTCACCGACGTGAAGGTGGTCGCCCCCGGAGGTCTGGACGAGGTGCCACCCGGCGAGACCGGCGAGGTCGTCGTCGACGGCCCGCACGTCATGTCCGGCTACTGGGAACTGCCGGAGGAGACGGCGCGGGCGTTCACGGACGGCTGGTTCCGTACGGGCGACGCCGCGCGCCTGGACGCCGACGGCTACGCCTACATCGTCGACCGCATCAAGGACGTGATCATCTCCGGCGGCGAGAACGTGTATCCCGCCGAGGTGGAGAACGCCCTGCTCGCCGACCCGGACGTGGTGGAGTGCGCGGTCATCGGCGTACCGGACGAACGCTGGGGTGAGACGGGCCGCGCCATCGTCGTCCCCCGCGAGGGCTCGAACCTGACCGCCGAACGCCTGCTCGGCTCACTCGCGGAACGGCTCGCCCGGTACAAACTCCCGACCTCGGTCGTCTTCACCGACGAGATCCCCCGCAACGGCACCGGCAAGATCCTCAAAGCGCGGTTGCGCGCTATGCACGGCGGTGCTCAATAACGGTCTTCCGAGTATTTGGGGCACTGAAAAGTCCATCCTCGGTCAACCGGGCCGCGCCCTCTTGGTAGTGACAGACGCCGTTTGATTTGGCCGACTCTGGTCGGCCAGGCGCTCCCAACCGTCCAAGGTATGGCAGCCGCGAAGAAGCGGGCCGACGAAGAACGTCCGGCCGACGCGTCGATCGGCGAGCAAGACGATAAGCCCAATCCAGGCCACGACCCTTAGGCGCTTCGCATCAGCGTTGTCGCCTGGTCGTCTGCACCGACGAAATCTCCCGCAACCCGACCGGCAAGATCCTCAAGGCGAGGTTGCGCGCGTTGCACTGCGGCCCACTGGCGTCGCGCCAGCCTTCATGGTCGATCGCCGCTCGTCGTCAGTCAGCGCATAGAGCCTGTCGTATGAGGTAGACCGCGTAGGTCATCTCGTAGCGTTCGACGAGCGCGTCCAGCACGTCATCTGCGGTGACTCGCGGCCCGACCCGCCCAGAGCGCTCGGCGATGGCCACGACCGCATCGAATGCTCGAACAGGTTCCAGTTCGACCGTGCTCGCGGCGAAATCGGCCGGCAAGATCACGCCGATTCCGTCCGGAACCTTGCTGCGTGGAAAATCCTTGACGTTGTGTGTGACGATCGCTCCAGCGCCGGCGACGACTGCTGCGGCGAGCACGTGTTCGTCGTCCACGTCGGGAAGGCCGTATGTTCCTTCCAGGCTCTCCCAGCCGTGCACCTCGGCGTCATTGAAAGCCGAACGCATTCGATCAATCAGGGACCGGGCACGTACTGCAGCCTTGTCCTTCTGCTCGCCCCGCCGGACTAATTTTTTGGCTTCGTGATGCTCCAGTTCTTCAAGGATGGCCGCGCTCCAGACAGGCCGGTACATCCCCTCGACCGCTAAGGAAAGCAAGAAGTCACGCTGCAGACTGGGCCACAGAACACAGGTATCCAGAAGCGCGGAGAACATCTCCTAATTCTGTCAGGATGTGCGGCCTCTGCGGCGGCGTTTCGCGACGGCGTGCCGGACTTCGCGTAGCTGCTCCAGCACCGTGTCGAGGTCTTCTTCGTCGTCCATGTCGACAGCGGTGGCCTCTAGCGCGGCGTACTGAGCGGCACGTCGCTGCTCCCGATAGGTAAGCAGGTCGCGGAGAAGGACACGACGGTGACTTCCCGCCCGTTCGAAAGGGATCTTGCCCTCGTCGAGCAGCTTGACCAACGTCGGACGGCTCACCCCCAAGAGGTCTGCGGCCTGCTGCGTCGTCAGCGTCTGAGTCAAGGGTGCGACGGTGACGGCCAGCCCCTCTCGCAGGGCCTCTACCACGTGGCGAAGAGCACGATAGATCTCAGCCGGGAGCTCTATGCGATCACCTGGGGCGGAACCCGCCAGGAAGTAGCGCGGCGCGGGTCTGCCTCGGCCAGCCTCTTCATGCGCCTTGAGGAAGTCATAGATCTGAGCGACTTGGCCGCGTGCATCCGGTAGGTAGGTCTCTTGCCGCATGGTCACTGCGTTCATGGCGCCTCCTCGCAAGAACCGTACCTCGTTACGTTTCTTTCGTCTATCTTGCCCACAGCTGCTTTCGGTGACACCTCCACGCCGATCCCAGTGAAGCGATCACGATCCAGCGCGCCGGACGAAACAGCATTTCAACGAGGCCACAGCAGCCCGGATCGCCACGGATCGTCCGGTCTTGGCGTAGCGTCTCGCCCCCGCGCCGCGTCTACACCTGGGAGCCCCAACGGCTCGCACCAGGCTCCGGCCACCCAGAGCAGGTGGTTGCTCGGACGGCGGCCAGCCCTTCTCGTCAGGTCAGCCGGGACTAACCTTCTTGACCTCTACGCAGTTCGTGTTGGCGTCGCCACCGCTTCTACTGCTCTTCTTCCAGCCGTCCGGTGTCTCCATCAGAGAGCCTCCAAGGCCCGTTGGACCAGTTCTCGGGACGATGGCTCGGGAAGCGCCAGCTGCCCTATTCGGTCGAACCGGATGCCGTATTCACGCACCTCGGTGACAGACGGCACGAGCCTTCCTCCTCCTGTCGCCTCAGTGTAGGCGATATCTCCCGAATCGCCAGATATGACCAGAAAGCTCCCGCTGAAACCTCCGTGGGCTCCCGCGGCGCGAGGAACGATCCGTAGCCCTATGTTCGGCTTTTCCATCTCCTCCAGCAGGCGGGAAAGCTGCTTACGCATCAGCTCCGCGCCACCCACCGGCCAGTCGAGCACGTTCTCGGTGAGCAGGAGCCACAACATCGGCGGCGAGTCTCGCTTAAGGATCTCCTGACGCCGCATCCGCTCTTCGACCAGGCCGTCCACATCGGCGGCTCCAGTGGCCGTGAACAACTCGGCGGCATACTCGGGGAGCTGGAGCAGGCCTGGGATCGCCAGAGCCTCATACGACTTGATCACCTTGGCCGCGACCTCATGTTCGAGGTACTGGCCGAACCACTTCGAGTTGGACTTCAGCTTGGCGTAGCGGAGCATCCTGCCGAAGTGGTGATTCAGATCCCACAGCTTGTCCAGGATCTTTGCGTCTTTGTCCTGAATCCGCCGTCGCCCGTTGAGGATGTTGTAGACGCTGGAAGGGTCCCGGTTCAGGATCCGCGCTAACTCGGCACCCGACAGACCGGACTTTTTGACGTGATGCCGCAGGTCATCAGTGATCCAGTCCCACATGCTCGTGTCGGGATTGAGCCGTGATTCCGAACTCATCCGTCCTCCTAGCGCTTCCAATCATTCCAGGAAGGTATCGCCGGCCGCCTGGACCGCCCAGACTTCACCACGACTCGTAATACGACGAAGCGAGGTGAAGCCTTGATGGCAATACTTCATCGGAATAAAGAGACTACCAATCTCGCCAGGATGTGGACCAGAAATTTCCTGTCGACCCACCACAGGGAAGATCTGGTCGAAATTGGAGAAATCTGCATTTCCGAGCTGGTCGGCAACGCCATCAGGCACACGACGAGTCCGCTGATCCGGCTGACCATGCGCCCGAACGACGGCAGCCCGCTGTTCGAGGTATGGGACGACTCACCGAAGCTCCCGGAATTCCCGAAGGTCGTTTCCTTCGACGATTTGGAGGCGGAGTCGGGCCGAGGACTGTGCCTCGTCAAGCATCTGTCCCGAGACTGCGGAACCGGCCCCGCCGCCGAGGACGGAAAGATCGTCTGGTTTCGCCTCTAGACGTCACGGCAAAAGAACCTCCCCTCCTGCTGGATTGGCCTCCCCCATGTCTGCTGATTTCGATGATCTGCTCAAGCCGCGCGAGGCGGCGGCGCTGCTGGGCGTACGGACCACCACGCTCGCCCGGTGGGCGCGGGACGGGCTGCTCAAACCCGCCGTTCACACCCCCGGCGGCCATCGTCGCTACCGGCGCGGTGAGGTGCTGGCCGTACGGGCCGCCGGCACCGTGAAACGGCCGTTCGAGGAGGACGCGGCCCGGCTCTACGAACAGGGCTGGCCGATCCGCCGGGTCGCGGCCGAGTTCGGCGTCAGTTACGGCATGATGCGCCGGATCCTGGCGAAACAGACGGCTCTACGGAACCGTGCCGGCCGAATGGAGGAGGCGTGATCGGGAAGCGCACCGTGCATGGGTCATTTGTCGTCCCCCGTGCTCTTGGTCCTCTTCCTGGTCAGTGCGGGCATCGTCTGGTACGCCGGAGTGCACCTGTCCGACACCACCGACGTGCTGTCGGAGCGGCTCGGGCTCGGCAGTGCGCTCGGCGGGCTGGTGCTGCTCGCCGTGGCCACCAACCTGCCCGAACTCGCCATCACGGTGAGTGCCGCCCTCGCCCATGACCTCGACGTGGCGGTCGGCAACATCCTCGGTGGCATCGCCGTGCAGACCGTCGTCCTCGTCGTGCTCGACGTCGCCGGCCGGAGCGAGCCGCTGGCGTACCGGGCCGCCGGCCTGCTGCTCGTGCTCGAAGGCGCGCTGGTCGTCGCGCTGCTCGCCGTCGTCGTCATGGGCACGCAACTCCCCGGCGACTTCGCCTACGCCCGGCTGGACCCGGCGGCCGTGCTCATCGCCGTCGTCTGGGTGGCCGGGCTCCTCCTGCTGAAACGAGCCGGCCGGGGGCTGCCCTGGCACGAGGGCGGCGACGCGCCCGGTGCGCAGGCCGAGCCGCGCGGCCACTCCAAGGGAAAGAAGGAGAAGCGGGCCACCGCGCAGGGCGTCGGCACCGGACGGGCGGCGCTCGTGTTCGGCGCCGCCGCGGTCGCGACGCTGGTCGCCGGAGTGGTGCTCGAACGCAGCGGCGAGGCGTTCTTCGGCCGGGTCGGCATGAGCGGCGTGGTGTTCGGCGCGACCGTGCTGGCCGCCGCGACCTCGCTGCCGGAGATCAGCAGTGGCGTGACGTCGGTACGGCTCGGCGACGACCAGCTCGCGGTCAGCGACATCTTCGGCGGGAATGCCTTCCTGCCCGTGCTGTTCCTGGTCGCGTCGGTGCTGTCCGGCCATCCGGCGCTGCCGGCGGCGCACCGCTCCGACATCTACCTGACCGCCCTCGGCGCGCTGCTCACGCTCGTCTACATGACCGGCCTGATCTTCCGGCCGCGGAACCGGCGGCTCCGCATGGGCCCGGACAGCCGGACGGTCCTGGTCCTGTACGCGCTGGGCGTCGCCGGCCTGATCGCCATCGGCGGCACCTGAACAACGTGACGAACGGCCCCCTCTTGCGCACGGCACGCAGGTGCGACATAAGGTAAGGCTCGCCTAATTCAAGGTGATTCTCAGCCAAAGGAGTCCCGAGTGTCTCTTCGGCGCCGCGGCACAGCCGCCGTCGCTCTCGCCGTCGCCGCCGTCCTCTCCCTCGGGGCGTGCGGCAGCGGATCCGCCGGGAACGGAGAGGAGGGCAGCGCCGGGAAGAAGGACAAGCAGTCGGTCGCGAAGGGCGGCAAGGACTTCGCGGACGCCGCGAGGAAGACGGCCGCGATGGGGACGGACGCCAAGCCGGGCCAGTGGCCGCGGACGATCACGCACGCGATGGGCCGTACGGTCATCAAGGCGCAGCCCAAGCGGGTGGTCGTGCTGGACGTCGGCGAGCTCGACAACGTCGTGTCGCTGGGGATCAAGCCGGTCGGACTGGCCCCGACCGAGGGATCGCCGCAGCTGCCGTCGTACCTGAAGAACGACGCGGGCACGCCGAAGAACGTCGGCACGATCAACAACCTCAACCTCGAGGCGATCGCCGGGCTCAAGCCCGATCTGATCCTGGGCAGCCAGCTCCGCGCCGCGGACTCCTACGACGAGCTGTCACAGATCGCCCCCACGGTCTTCTCCATCCGCCCCGGCTTCACGTGGAAGGAGAACTACCTCCTCAACGCCGCCGCGCTCGACCGTACGGCGCAGGCCAAGGCGAAGCTCGCGGAGTACGACGCGCAGGCCAAGGCCCTCGGGAAGAAGCTGGGCGCGAAGAAGCCGACCGTGTCGATGGTGCGTTTCATGCCGAACGGTGTCATCCGGCTGTACGCGAACGCCTCCTTCATCGGCACCATCCTCAAGGACGCCGGCATCCCACGGCCGAAGAACCAGGACATCAACGACCTGGCCGCCGAGATCAGCGCCGAGAACATCGACCAGGCCGACGCCGACTACATCTTCACCGGCGTGTACGGCGACCCGAAGGCCACCGACAAGAGCAAGGCCCAGGGCAACCCGCTGTGGAAGAACCTGAAGGCGGTCAAGGACGGCCACGCCTTCGACGTGCCGGACGAGACCTGGTACCTCGGGCTGGGCGTCACCGCGGCCGACGCGGTCCTGAACGACCTGCAGAAGTACCTGACGGCGTGACCGCCCGCTCCGGGAGGAGAAGGTGAGCGCGCCGACCCGCCGCCGTACCGGCTGGCTGCTCGCGGCCGCGCTGATGCTGCTCGTCGCCGTGCTGCTGAGCCTGGCGGTGGGCAGCCGGCAGATCGGCCCCGGCGAGGTGTTCCAGGCCCTGCTGCACGGCGGCACCAGCGACAACGCCCAGGTGGTGCGGTCGCTGCGGGTACCCCGCACCGTCATCGGCATCATGGTCGGCGTCGCGCTCGCGTTGGCCGGGACCCTGCTGCAGGGCGTGACGCGCAACCCGATCGCCGAACCGGGAGTCCTCGGAATCAGCCAGGGCGCGTCGGTCGGCGTGGTGTGCGCGATCGCCTTCTTCGGTGTGCACACGTTGGCGGGTTACGTGTGGTTCGCGTTCGCCGGCGCGGCGCTGGCGGCGGCCGGCGTGTACGCCGTCGCCAGCGGCGGCTACCGCGGCGCCTCGCCGGTCAGGCTCGCCCTGGCAGGCGCCGCGATGAACGCCTTCCTCGCCTCCGTGGTCTCCGGGATCGCCACCACCAACGCCCGGGCCCTGGACGAGTTCCGCTTCTGGCAGGTCGGCTCGATCAGCGGACGCGGCAGCGAGATCGTCGGTCAGGTATGGCCGTTCCTGCTGGCCGGTCTGCTGCTGGTCGCCGTGGTGTCCCGTGGGCTGGACGCCCTGGCCCTCGGCGACGACGCCGCCACGGGCCTGGGCCACAACGTCGCCGTGCTGCGCGCGCTCGGCGCGCTCGGCGCGACCGTCCTCACCGGCGTGGCGGTCGCCGCCGCCGGCCCGATCGCCTTCACCGGCCTGGCCGTACCGCACATCGCGCGGAGCCTGGTCGGCAGCGCGCACCGCTGGGTGCTGCCGCTGGCCGCGCTGCTCGGACCGGTGATGCTCCTCGTCTCCGACGTGATCGGCCGGATCGTCTTCCCACCCTCGGAGATACCGGTGGCCGTCATGACCGCGCTGCTCGGCGTGCCGTTCCTCATCGTCCTCGTACGGCGCAAGTCGGTGGTGGCCGCATGAGTCGTGCGATGTCGGGACGCCCGCCCGGTCACGTCTTGTTGCGCCTTGGACGCGGCAGCTTCCTGGTGCATCGGCGGGCCCTCGTGGTCGTGGTGGCGCTCGCCGTGCTGCTGGTGGCGGTCGTGGTCGCCTCCCTGTGCGTCGGTGAGTCCTTCGTCTCGCCGGTGGAGGTCTGCCGGGTCCTGCTGGGCCGGCCCAGCCCCGACCGGCTCGTCGTCGGCACCCTGCGCCTGCCACGCCTCGTCGTGGGCCTGCTCGCCGGGGCCGCCTTCGGCGTGGCCGGCGCCCTGATCCAGACCGTCGCCCGCAATCCGCTGGCCAGTCCCGACGTCATCGGCGTGACGCACGGCGCGGGCGCGGCGACGGTCGCCGCGATGAGCTTCGGCGTCGTCTCGCACAACGCCCTGCCGTACCTCTCCGTCGGCGGTGGCCTCGCGGCGACGCTGCTGGTGTACGTCTTCGCGTGGCGGCGCGGGCTGCACGCCTCCCGCTTCGTGCTGGTCGGCATCGGCATCTCGGTCGCCCTGGGCTCCCTCACGCAGTTGTTCCTCACCAAGGGCGACTACCTCGTCGCACAGCAGGCCAAGGTATGGCTGACCGGCTCCCTCAACGGGCGCGGCTACGACCAGGCGGCGCCGCTCGCCCTCGTTCTGCTGCTAGCGCTCCCGGCGGCGCTGTGGGCGGGCCGCGCCCAGCGCAGCGTGACCTTCGACGATGACACGGCCACCGCTCTGGGCGTACGGCTGGACCAGGTACGGCTCGGGCTGGCCGCGCTCGGGGTCGTCCTGGCGTCGGTGGCGACCGGCGCCGCCGGGCCGATCGACTTCGTCGCCCTGGTGGCGCCGCAGATCGCCCGCCGGCTCACCCGTACGATCCAGATCCCCCTGCTGTCCTCCGCGCTGACCGGCGCCCTGGTCGTCGTCGTGGCGGACCTGCTGGCCCGCCGCCTGTTCGCCCCGATCGAGCTGCCGGTCGGCGTCCTCACCGCCGTCGTGGGCGCGCCGTACCTGATGTGGCTCATCGTCCGCACCCGCAGCCGTTCCGGAGGCACGACTTCATGAGCAGCAGCCGCCTTACGGCGAAGGACCTGACACTCGCGTACGAGGACCGGACCGTCGTCGACGGCCTGGACCTGGAGATCCCCGACGGGCAGGTCACGGTCATCGTCGGCCCCAACGCCTGCGGGAAGTCCACCCTGCTGCGGGCACTCGGCCGGCTGCTCAAGCCGCGCCGCGGCGTCGTGCTGCTGGACGGCGCCGAACTCGCCCACGTCTCCCGCAAACAGATCGCGCGGACGGTGGGCGTCCTGCCCCAGTCACCCACGCCCCCGGACGGGATCACCGTCGCCGACCTGGTGGCACGCGGCCGCCAGCCGCACCAGACGTGGTGGCGGCAGTGGTCGGAGGAAGACGAGCGGGCCACCACGGAGGCGCTGGAGCGCACCGAGACCGCGGACCTCGCCGAGCGACCGGTGGACGAGTTGTCGGGCGGCCAGCGCCAGCGCGCGTGGATCGCGATGGCCCTCGCCCAGGACACCGATCTGCTGCTCCTCGACGAGCCCACGACGTACCTGGACATCGCCCACCAGGTCGAGGTGCTGGACCTGATCCGGCAGCTCAACCACGAACGCGGCCGCACCGTCGTCGCCGTCCTCCACGACCTCAACCAGGCGGCCCGGTACGCCGATCACCTCGTCGCCATGAAGGCCGGCCGCGTCATCGCCCAGGGCCCGCCACGCGACGTCGTCACCGCGGAACTGGTCCAGGAGGTCTTCGGCCTGGCCTCCGTCGTCGTCCCGGACCCGGTCACCGGCGGCCCGCTCGTCGTCCCCGGCATGGCCTGGCAACCCGAACCGGACGACGACCGCACCCGGTAAACAGGCCGGTGACCGGGTAGAACACGCGCATGGGTGAGCAGCGCAGGCTCACGTTGGCCGTGACCGGGGCCGGCGGGACACGCATGGCGCGGTACGTGCTGTCCGCGCTCGTCCGGGATGAGCGGGTCGGGCACGTGGACCTGCTGGTGTCGGAGGCCGGCCGGACGCTGATCGCGCACGAGTTCGGCGGGTCGCGGACCGACGATCCGGTGGAGCGGCTTCTCGGGGAGCGACACGACAAGGTCGCCGCGTACGACCCGGAGGACCTCACCGCCCCGATGGTGTCCGGCAGCTACCCGACGTGGGGCATGGTGGTCGTGCCCTGCGCGCTGGGCGTGGTCGGGCGGATCGCGCATGGGCAGGCGAACACCCTCCTGGAGCGGGCGGCCGACGTCTGCCTGAAGGAGCGCCGCGAACTGGTGCTGTGCGTACGCGAGACGCCCTTCAACCTCATCCACCTGCGCAACATGGCGCAGGTCACCGAGGCCGGCGCCGTCGTGTACCCGATGATCCCCACCTACTACAACGTCCCGCGGACCGTCGAGGAGATGTTCGAGGAGTTCACCGCCCGGCTGATGGGCTTCATCGGGCTCGGCCAGACGGACTACTACGAGTGGGCCGGGGAGACGCCGGCGCACCGAGACCGCAGCCACTGAGGGGTTCCGGTGGCCCATGACGACCTCCGCTCGTTCCTCGACGAGCTGGACCGGAACCGTCAGCTGCTGCGCGTCACCGAAGAGGTGGCGCCCGAGCCGGACCTGGCCTCCGCGGCCAACGCCGCCTGCCGGATCGGCCCGAACGCTCCGGCGCTCCACTTCGACAACGTCACCGGCTTCACCCGTGCCCGGATCGCCCTGAACGTGCACGGCTCGTGGGCCAACCACGCCATCGCGCTCGGTCTGCCGCCGGAGACCTCCGTGAAGGACCAGGTCCAGGAGTTCATCCGGCGCTGGGAGGAGGCCCCGGTCGAACCCGAACGGCGGGCGGACCCGCCGTGGGCGCGCAACACCGTGACCGGCGACGACGTCGACCTGTACGCGGTGCTGCCGCTGTTCCGGCTGAACGACGGCGACGGCGGCCACTACCTCGACAAGGCCGCCGTGGTCTCCCGCGACCCCGAGGCGCCCGACGACTTCGGCCGCCAGAACGTCGGCACGTACCGCATGCAGGTCAAAGGCCGTAACCGGCTCGGCCTGCAGCCCGTGCCCATGCACGACATCGCCGTCCACCTGCGCAAGGCCGAAGAGCGCGGCGAGGACCTGCCGGTCGCGATCGCGCTGGGCAACGACCCGGTCATCACGATCGTCGCCGGTACGCCGCTGGGGTACGAGCAGTCGGAGTACCGCCTGGCCGGGGCACTGCGCGGCGCACCGGCGCCGATCGCGTCCGCCCCGCTCACCGGCCTGGACGTGCCCTGGGGCAGCGAGGTGATCCTGGAGGGCGTCGTCGAGGGACGCACGCGGGAGTTCGAGGGGCCGTTCGGGGAGTTCACCGGCCACTACTCGGGCGGCCGGCGGATGCCGGTGATCCGCGTGGAGCGGATCTCCCACCGCGACGACCCGATCTTCGAGGTGCTCTACCTCGGCATGCCGTGGACCGAGATCGACTATCTGATCGGGCCGGCCACCTGCGTCCCGCTCCAGCAGCAGCTCCGGGCGGAGTTCCCCGAGGTACGGGCGGTGAACGCGATGTACACCCACGGCCTGCTGGCGATCATCTCGACCGCCAAGCGGTACGGCGGCTTCGCCCGCGCGGTCGGCACGCGTGCCATGACCACGCCGCACGGCCTCGGCTACTGCAAGGTGGTCATCATGGTCGACGAGGACGTCGACCCGTTCGACCTGCCGCAGGTGATGTGGGCGCTGTCCACGAAGGTCAATCCGGCGAGCGACCTGGTCGACCTGCCCGCCATGTCGGTCCTCGAACTCGATCCGGGCTCGGAGCCGCCCGGCATCACCGACAAGCTGATCATCGACGCCACCACCCCGGTGCCCCCGGACGTCCGCGGCAGCTACGGCCGGCCCGTGACCGACCTGCCGGAGACGTCGCAGTGGATCGCCAGGCTCACCTCGATGCTCGCCAGGGGAGACTCATGATCTGCCCGCGCTGCGCGTACGAGGGCGTCGACACGCTCGCGCGCTCACCGGTGCCCGAGGTGTGGGAGGTCCTGCGATGCGGGCGGTGCCTCTACGCGTGGCGCACCACCGAGCCGGCCCGCCGTACGAGCCGCGAGCACTACCCCGAGGAGTTCCGGCTGACCCAGGACGACCTCGACCGGGCGCCCGAGGTCCCGGCCGTCCCGCCGGTCCGCCGCTGACGGTCGGTCAGATCGCCATCGACCGGGGCGCCGGGGCACCTCGATCGTGACCGCCTCCGTAACTCCGCCAGGCCGTGGCCAGGCGGCGCACCGCCTTCGTCAGCGTGCCAGGGTCGGCGAGGAAGTGGATCCGGATGAACTCCCCGCTGCCCCCAGAAGCGTCCAGTCCGCTGCCGGGCAGCACGGCGACGCCGTGACGGAGGGCCGTCTGCGCGAAGGAGTCGCCGTCGCCGTGGGGAAGGCGCACCCACAGGGTCTGGCCGCCGGTGACGGCCGGCGCCTGCCACCGCGGTAGCCGTCGCGCCAGTTCCGCACGCAGGTGGTCATGGCGGGCCCGGCGGTCCGCGGCCAGGTCCTGACAGAGCGTTTCCACGTGGGGAAGGAGTTCGGCGGCGGCGAGCTGTGCGGGGAGGTTCCCGCCGAGATCATGAACCGCTCTGAGCCGGGCGAGGCGGTCGATGACGGGCCGCGCGGCTCGTATCCAGCCGATGCGGAGCCCGCCCCAGACGCTCTTGCTGAGCGAGCCAACGGAGATGACCGTCTCACCGAACGCGGCGAGCGGAGGTGGTGTGTCCTGCCCGGGAAAGGCCAGGTGAGCGAGGACTTCGTCGTCGATGAGCGGTACGTCCGCGGCGTCGGCCGCCGCGGCGAGCCGCCGGCGCGGGAGCGCCGGCAGTACCCCGCCGGTCGGGTTGTGATGGGTGGATACGACGTAGGCGAGTTTCGGGCGAGGGCCAGGTGTTCGGGTCGCCGCCTCGAAGCCGTCCAGCCCGACGGGGAGTGTCCGCACGGACGCGCTCTGTTCGTGGAACGCCTCGAGCGCGCCCGGATAGGTGGGTGCCTCGACGAGGACCGTGCCGCCGGGCTCGACGAGAGTACGGGCGAGCAGGGAGAGGGCCTGCTGACCGCCGTTGGTGACCAGAACCTGCTCGGGGCCGGTCGGCACCCCACGGCGTGTGTAGTGGTCGGCGACGGCGCGGCGCAGCCGCCTGTGGCCCGATGGGTGGTACCCGATGTCGTTCGTGACCGTGGCCAGCCGGGACAGCGCCCGCTCGTACGCCGTCAGCAGCATCGCCGGCGGCGCGGCGGGCGCGGCGCACGCCAGGAGGATCACGTCATCGTCCCGTGGCTCCAGCAGGTGGAGGAAGACCGGTGCGCCCGTCGTGTCCCGAGGCCCCGGACGCGGTGGCCCGGCCACCCGGGTCCCGCTGCCCTGGCGACGGACGATCCGGCCTTCGAGGCGCAGCTGGTCGTACGCGGCCACGACGGTCCCGCGTCCCACCGCGAGGGCGGACGCGAAGGCCCGGTCGGGCGGCAGTGCCGTGCCGGGCGGCAGTTCGCCTTCGTCGACGAGGCGCCGCAGCCGCGCGGCGAGCAGGAGATACAGCGGTCCGCGGCCCGCCGACCACCGGCCCAGGCGGTCGGCCAGCTCGGCTGGGTCCATCGGCATGATCGAGTGTTTCCGGTCCAGGAGGCGATTGGTTCGCTCGGTGGACCAATTGTGGCGTATTGGCTCTGGGGCCCGGCCACGGCGAAGGCCAGGATCGCGGCATGACCACACGACATGAGGACCTGCGGCACCTCGCCGCGGTATCGGTGCCCGAGGCCGTCGCCGCCCTCCCGGGGCCCTTCCAGCAGCGCGATCTGGCGATGGTGAACGGCTCCACCGTCGTTCGGCTCGCGCGTCTGGAAGGCGAGTTCCCCTGGCATCACCACGACGAGGACGAGCTGTTCCTGTGCTGGGACGGCGGCTTCGAGATCCAGCTGGAGGGACGGGACCCGGTGGTGCTGACCGCGGGCGAGCTCTTCGTCGTCCCCAAGGGGATGCGGCACCGCCCCGTCGCCGACGAGACCGCCCACGTCCTGCTCATCGAGCATCCGGACACCAAGCAGTACGGGAACTGACGCCCCCGGACGTCGCCGGCCCGGAAGACGAGAAACCCCCGCGCGGGGCGCGCCGCGCGGGGGTCCTTCTCGATGGGCCGGCGGAGGTCAGGTCACCGAGGGGACGGTGCTGGAGCCGGTCCCGGGCTCCAGCTTCTCGCTGACACTGCCGGCGGCCGACCGGATCGAGCTGAGGGGCGCCGCGATGTCCTCCAGCGACGCGCCTTCGGCCTTGACTCCGAAGATCGCCGCGATCACCCCGGCGACGATCATGATTCCCGCCGAGATCAGGTAGGCGATGAACAGGCGGCCCGGGTTCGGGTGGTCCTGGTCGCCGATCAGCGAGCCGAAGACCGTCGGGCCGAGGGCGCCGAACAACTGGGCGATGGCGAAGAAGATGGCGATCGCCTGCGAGCGGAGCTCCATCGGGAAGATCTCGCTCACGGTCAGGTATCCGGAGCTGGCCGCGGCCGAGGCGATGAAGAAGATCACCGTCCACAGCACGGTCTGGCTCATGGCCGTCAGGGCGCCGATCTTGAACAGGTAGCCGCTGAAGGCGAGCAGGGCACCGGACACGATGTAGGTGCTCGCGATCATCTGCTTGCGGCCGATCGTGTCGAACAGCCGGCCGAGGAACAGCGGCCCGAGCAGGTTGCCCGCGGCGAAGGCGAAGAAGTACGTCGCTACACCGCTCTCCGAGACCCCGTAGAAGTGCGTGAGCACGAGGCCGTAGGTGAAGAAGATCGCGTTGTAGAGGAACGACTGGCTGATCATCAGGGTCGCGCCGAGCAGCGACCGCGTCGGGTACTCCTTGAACAGCGTCTTGGCGACCTGCAGGAACGAGACCGACTCCTGCGGCCTGATCTCCAGGGTCTTGGCCTCGTCCACCGGCGCGAGTTCCTTGCCGGAGGCCGCCACCTCGCGTTCGATCTGCGCGATCGTCGCCTCGGCCTCATCCGCGTGGCCGTGGGAGAGCTGCCAGCGCGGGCTCTCCGGCAGGGTGCGGCGCAGCGTCCAGATCGCCAGACCCAGCACCGGGCCGATGAAGAAGCCGACCCGCCAGCCGAGGTTGTCGGAGAACACCGAGTGGTTGAGCAGGACGTACTCGCTGAGTGAGCCGAGGATCGCACCGAACCAGTAGGTGCCGCTGACCGCCAGGTCGACCCGGCCCCGGTACTTCGCGGGAATGAGTTCGTCGATCGCCGAATGGATCGCCGCGTATTCACCGCCGATACCCATGCCAGCGACGAAGCGGAAGAACAGGAAGATCCCGTAGTTGAACGAGAACGCGGTGAGACCGTTCGCGACGAGGTAGAGCCCGAGCGTCGCGACGAACAGTTTGCGTCGTCCGAACCGGTCGGAAAGCCGACCGAAGACAAGTGCGCCGACCACTTCACCGATCAGATAGATCGTCGCGGAGAAGCCGACATCCTGGGACGTGAGATGGAGCGTGTTCGCGTGCTGGAGAACGGGGCCGATGATGCTGGCGATCTGGATCTCCAGGCCGTCCAGGACCCACGCCACACCGAGAGCAATGATCATCCGGGTGTGGAAGCGAGACCAGGGCAGCCGGTCGATCCGCGCCGGCACGAGACTCCGAACGATGGCCTGCGGGGGGGCCTCTGCCATCGTCTTCCTCCTTCGTGTTGTTTCCGTAGGGTTACAAGACGATCACCATAGGCGCAGATACATAACATGTATATAGGGTCAGCAGAATTCTTGTGATTACTCATGACAGACGTCGTATCGTACGTGCTCTACCGCACTGATAGA
Organism: Actinoallomurus sp. CA-142502; assembly: GCF_050936355.1. Classification (NCBI taxonomy): domain Bacteria; kingdom Bacillati; phylum Actinomycetota; class Actinomycetes; order Streptosporangiales; family Thermomonosporaceae; genus Actinoallomurus; species Actinoallomurus sp. CA-142502. The sequence goes on along the minus strand of NZ_JBNJMY010000001.1, from coordinate 840,098 downwards.
CGATCTGATCGTCCAGATGGCGCCGCACGGCGATCATCCCTTGAGACGCCCACAGCGAGCGCGTGGCCGCCGGACGCCCGCGTCGACGACACGCCGTGGACGCGCCGGAGGCCCCCGGCGGGCGCGTCCCGAGGCTTCCGCGGGCGCGCCGGGCGGCCCGCACGCGCCTCGGGCGGGCGCGTCACGCCCTCCGGGCCGCCGCCTGGACCCCGAATGGCGATGACCGCGTTAGGAGCGCGAAATAGCGGGCAAGGAGAAAGTGGGCCGAGGCGAATCGGAGACGGTTCACAATTGGCTCAACGATGCCTTTATCGATAAGGAGACAGCCATGAGCGCCGCCGACAAAGCCCGCAACAAGGCCGACGAGATCAAGGGCAAAGCCAAGAAGGAGACCGGTAAGGCCATCGACAATGAGCAAATGGAGGCCGAGGGCAGGTCGGACGAGGCCAAGGGCGATCTGAAACAGGCCGGCGAGAAAATCAAGGACGTCTTCAAGGACTGACGAGTTCGACCCCCGTCACAGGACCCGTCCGCGACCGGACGGGTCCTGAACGCGTGCGGAAACGCCGTTTCCGGCCGCGCGATCGGGTCCACCGGAACGCGCGCCGCTCCTCCTTAGGCTCTCGCGCATCGAAGCGAGAGGAGCCACGACGTTGTTCCGCGTTTCAGGCCGCACCCGGCCCGCCGCCGTCCGCTGGGCCGCGCTGATGGCGCTGGCCGCCATACCGACCGGCTGCCGCGCGCGACCGGCGACCGCCCCCGCTCACGCCGCCGCGCCGACCCCCACCCCGACAGTCACCGCGACACCTACCGCGACGGCCTCCGCGACACCGGACACGCCCCCGGCGTCGCACCCCGTCACGGCACCGGCCACCGGGGTGCCGAGCCGCTCCGCCATCCGGCGGGTGATGGCCCGGACGACCGAGGTCGCGACATCGGAGGGGCACTTCGTCCTCGACCAGGGACCGGTCAGCGTCGCCGACGGGTACGGCGGGACGCTCACCGCCGCGGTCGGCCAGCGCTACCCCACCGCCGACGCGCACGGCCAGCTCGTCTTCTTCTGGCACGACACGCGCTTCCTCGGCCTGGACTCCGTGCGCGAGAGCGACACGATCACCGGGCTGCGCCGGGGCACCGCCGGCGCCTTCCGCGTCACCTACGCGCACTACGCCCCCTCGGACGCCGAGTGCTGCGCCTCCCTGCCGCCGGTCACCGTCGCGTACCGCTGGACCGGAAGCCGGCTCGTCGCCTCGGGCACGCCTCCTCTGCGCGGAACGCCCCTCCGCATCCATGTCGCCCTGATTGGATGATCAAACGCAGGCGAAACGGACTAAGCCGGGGCCAGCGGGGTAACAGCGCCCGGCGGGAGGCGCTAAATGGGCATACGTGATGGTTTCCGACGTTTCGGGCGTCGACGGCGGCAGGTGCAACGGACCGCACGGGAGGTGTTCGGCTGGCGGGAGCTGAGGCCCGGCCAGGACGAGGCCATGCAGCATCTGCTGCAGGGGCGTGACGTTCTCGTCGTCATGCCGACCGGGGGCGGGAAGTCCGCGACGTACCAGATCCCCGCCCAGCTGCTCGACGGTCCGACCATCGTGATCTCGCCGCTCATCGCCCTGCAGCGCGACCAGATGCTGTCCCTCGCCGAGCGGAACGCCGGGGGCGCGGTCGTGGTCAACTCCGCCCAGCGCGCGGGTTCGAGCGAGAGCTCCCTGGAGCAGGTCCGCGCCGGTAAGGCGGAGTACGTCTTCCTCTCCCCCGAGCAGCTCGCCAAGCCGGATGTCGTGGACAAGCTCGTCGCGGCGAAGCCCTCGCTGATCGCCATCGACGAGGCGCACTGCGTGTCGTCCTGGGGACACGACTTCCGGCCCGACTACCTCCAGCTCGGCCGGGTGATCGAGCGTCTGGGCCATCCGCCGGTGATCGCGCTGACCGCGACCGCCTCACCGCCCGTACGCGAGGACATCGTCGAGGTACTCGGCCTGCGGAACGTACGGCAGGTCATCCGGGGCTTCGACCGGCCCAACATCGCGCTGCGCGTGCGCCGGTTCACCGAGGAGTCCGCCAAGCGACGGGCGCTCGTCGAGGACGTCGCCGGACGTGACGGGCTCGGCCTCGTGTACGTCGCCACCCGCCGCGACGCCACGGCGTACGCGAAGGAGCTCACCAAGGCCGGCGTACGCGCCGAGGCGTACCACGCGGGGATGAAGGCCGCCGACCGTGAACGGGTGCACACGCTGTTCTCCGAGGACGGGGTCGACGTGGTGGTGGCCACCTCGGCGTTCGGCATGGGGATCGACAAGCCGAACGTCCGGTACGTCCTGCACAGCGCGCCGCCGGAGTCGCCGGACTCCTACTACCAGGAGATCGGCCGCGCCGGTCGCGACGGTGAGCCGGCCGAGGCGGTCCTGTACTACCGGTCCGAGGACCTGGGCCTGCGCCGGTTCTTCGCGGCGGGCAGGCCGGACGAGGAGATGCTGCTCCGGCTCGCGACGCTCCTCCACGAGCACGGCGGCACCGTGAAGGCACGGGCGGTCCGGGAGACGCTGAGTATCGGCCCGTCCAAGCTGACCGGCCTGGTGAACCTGCTCGAACACGCCGAGGCGGTCGAGGTCAGCGAACGCGGCGAACTGCGGTACGCCCCGAAGGGACCCGCACCCGAGCAGGCGGCGGCCGACGCGATGGAGTGCGACGAGAGCCGCCGCAAGATGGACGACTCACGCATCGACATGATGCGGGGGTACGCCGAGACGACGGGCTGCCGCCGCCGCTATCTGCTGGAGTACTTCGGCGAGCCGTACCCCCGGCAGGCCTGCGGCCACTGCGACACCTGCGCGAGCGGGTCGGTCGAGACCGAGCAGGCGGACACGCCGTTCCCGATGCACTCGCAGGTGGTCCACGCGTCCTGGGGCGCCGGGACGGTCATGCGCGAGGAGCCCGACCGGATCACCGTGCTGTTCGAGGAGATCGGCTACAAGACGCTCTCGCTCGACGCCGTCCAGCGCGACTCCCTCCTCACGCTCGCCGAACCGGTTGCCGGAGGACGGTCCTGAGTTCGGCCGGCTCGGTCCGGCGGGAGTCCCCGAGGTAGATCTCGTGATGGTGCCCGGACATGGTGAGATCGTTGGCCGCGAGGTACTCGTGATGGAGCCGGGCGAGCGCGGGTCCTTCGTCGTCGTAGGGGCCCACGTGCAGGAGCTGGGCACTGGTGCCCTCTTCCAGCGTCTCACGGCGGACGTCGGCGATCGTGGCGAGCTTCTTCTTCGCCAGCGCGGCCTGCCGGCACTCGTCGATGAGGTCTTCGGTGATCCAGTCGGGCTGGCTGACGAGCATGCGCCAGTGCCAAGCGCCCTTGTCGCGGGTGATGAACACCTCGGGCCGGTCGGACCACCACAGCCCCTCGAGCGGCCCGACGACGAAGTCCCGGTCGAGGGTGCGCTTACTGGTGAACTTGATCGTGTAGGCGACGGTGTAGAGCGCCTCGACCGCGCGGGCGTAGTCGGGGCTGGTGTTCGGGTCGCCGCGACCGTCGACGGCGATGAACTGCTGGGCGGGCACGTCGACCAGCGCCCAGTCGGTGTTCTTCGGCGCGTAACACTGCTTGAGCTCCCGCTTGACGTCATAGCGAGTCATGGACTCTCCTGGCTCGTCCGGTATGCGTCCAGCCACCGCTGTTCGGCCTCCAGCTGGCCCAGCGTGTAGTCGAAGATGGCGCGGACGAAATCGGGAATGTCTGGCTGGGTGTCGCGGGCCGCTCCGATGGCGGCGATCCTCTCCGTCAGGGCCGCGGCCCGCCGGTCGAGCGCGGCCCTCAGGCGCTCGGGCGGAATGACCGGCTGGTTGGCCAGCCCGACCAGGATGGGCGGGAACACCGGCCGGAGCTCGGCCACCGCCGCCTCGGCCGCCCGTGCGCACGCCCGGCGCCCCTCGGGCGTCGGCTCGTACACCCGGCGCGCCTTTCCCCGTCCTGCTCGCGGCGAGCCGACCTCGGTGATCAGGCCACGGTCGCGCAGCCGCCCCAGTAGGTAGTAGATCGAGCTGAAGCCGATCTCGGTCCACTCGCGCATGCCACGAGCGTCGATGACCTCGTCGAGTTCGTAGCCGTGTCTCGGCTTCTCCACGAGCAGGCCGAGCAGGGTCAGCTCGGCGGGCGTCAGGTTGGCGGCCATGGTCGTATTCTAGTACTAGAATAGGCGCTGTTCACCCATCGGAGGGTAGGAATTCAGCGGCCGCTCCCCCAGGCCGTCGATCATGCTCCGCGGACACGAGCGATGGGGAGGCGCTGATGGGTGAGTCGCGGAGCGAGGTGGCCCGGCGGCAGGTGCTGCGCGGGCTGGGCGGGCTGGCGGTCGCCGGACCGGTGTTGGGCGGGGCGGGACGGGCGACGGCACTGGTGACGACGCCGGACGAGGCGGGCGCGCCGGCTCCGGAACAGCTGCACCTGCAGTTCGGCGCCGACGCCGGGCACGAGATGGCGGTGTCCTGGGCGGCGCCGCAGCGCGTGAACCGGCCGGTCGTCCGGCTCGGCAAGCCCGGCCACGGGCTCGGCACGCGTGTGCCCGCGGAGGAGCGGGTCTACACCGAGGCGCTCACCGGCCAGACGGTGTACACCTACCACGCCGTACTCCCGCGGCTGAACGCCGACAGCCGCTACGACTACCAGGTCGAACACCGGGGCGCGGCGCCGCTCGCCGGGTCCTTCCGCACCGCGCCGACCGGACGGTCCAAGGGCTTCCGGTTCACCAGCTTCGGCGACCAGGCCATCCCGGCGAAGGTCGGCAAGGGCCTGGGCCCCGCGACCCCGAACGCCGGCTACATCGTCGACGCGGTCGACCGCCTCGACCCGCTGTTCCACCTGCTCAACGGGGACCTGTGCTACGCCAACGTGAGCGACGCGCCGGTCGAGACGTGGCGTTCGTTCTTCGCCAACAACCAGCGGTCGGCCAGCCGCCGCCCCTGGATGCCGTGTGCGGGCAACCACGAGAACGAGGTCGGCAACGGCCCGGAGGGCTACCTGTCGTACCAGACGCGGTTCACGCTGCCCTCGAACGGGTCGCGGGAGTTCGCCGGCAACTGGTACGCCTTCACGGTCGGCCCGATCCGGGTGATCTCCATCAACAACGACGACGTGTGCCTGCAGGACGGCGCGTTCAGCGCGTACCGCCGCGACAACGTCCCGGGCTACAAGGCGAAGGGCTACGACCCGTACATCCGCGGGTACAGCCACGGGGCGCAGAAGGCCTGGCTCGAACGCGAGCTGCGCGCGGCGAGCCGCGACCACGGCATCGACTGGATCATCGTCTGCATGCACCAGGTCGCGATGTCCTCGGCGCACTTCAACGGGGCCGACCTCGGCATCCGGCAGGAGTTCCTGCCGCTGTTCGACAAGTACGGGGTGGACCTCGTCGTGGCCGGCCACGAACACCACTTCGAGCGGACGTTCCCGGTACGGGGCGTGCTGCCGGGCAGCTCCCTGCTCACGCCGGCGCCCCAGGCCACCGACGCGAAGGTCATCGACACGACCAGGGGCACCGTCCACATGATCATCGGTGGTGGCGGCCACTCGTCCGCGACGCCGTCGTCGGCCTTCGACAACCCGCACGACGGCGTCCTGATCTACGACGTCGGCCCCGGCGACCCGCAGAACCAGCGCGCCTCCCTGACCACGACCGAGCCCGCGCCGTGGTCGGCCTACCGTGATCTCCAACGCCCGTACGGCTTCGCGTCGTTCGACTTCGAACCCCACGCGCCGGGCGGCCACACGGAGATCACCGTCACCCACTACGGCGCCGACCTCGGCTCGGCCGACTACCAGGAGCTGGACCGCTTCGTCCTCCGCAAACCCCGCGGCTGATCCACGACAGAATGCCGTTTTTGCCCACCTGACCTGGGACGACATACTCTGAGCGAGGCGAGCGCAGGGCTCGTCGCAGTCGATCACGAGGCGGTCCGTGGGAGTACGCGACGCGGTCACGCGGCTGGCGAACAGGCCGGCCGCGCGCTCGTTGCGCGCACGTGCCACGGAGTCCACCGCGGCGCTCAGATCGGCGCTCGTCGACCGGGCCGAGCTCGACCGGCTCGAACGGGCGCACGGGGCGCTGCGGCGGGTGACGACGCTGGTCGCCCGCGGGCTGTCGCCCACAGAGGCGTTCACGGCGGTCGCGAGCGAGCTCGGCGCGCTCGTCGGCGCGGACCACGCCGCGATCGACCGGTACGAGGACGACCAGACGGCGACGGTGGTGGGATGGTGGTCGGATTCGCGTTCCTCCGAGATCATCGCGCCGATCGCGGAGCGGTGGCCGATCGGGCCGCGCTCCGCCGCGGCGCTCGTGTTGCGCACCGGCGGGCCGGTCCGCAGGACCGGCGCGTCCTTCACCGGCGAGGCCGGTGCCTGGGCCCGGTCGCATGGAATCGGTCACATCGTCTCCTGCCCGGTCTGGGTGGAGGGGCGCCTGTGGGGGGATGTCGCGGTCATGTTCCGCGGCGAGACGCCACCGCCGGACGACACCGAGACGCGCCTGACCGACTTCGTCGAGCTCGTCGCCTGCACGCTCGCGCAGGCCGAATCGCGGGCCGACCTGATCGACTCACGTGCCCGGGTGATCTCGGCCTCGGACGCCACACGCCGCCGGATCGAGCGCGACCTGCACGATGGTGTTCAACAGCACCTGGTGGCCCTCACGTTCGACCTGCGCGCGGCGGAGTCGGCCACGCCGGCCGGCCACGACGACCTGCGGAAACGATTGACGAACACGGGCGAGAGCCTGGCGAACGCCATCTCCGAGCTGCAGGAGATCTGCCGGGGACTCCATCCCGGCGTCCTGTCCAAGTCAGGGCTGAAGACGGCCCTGCAGACGCTGGCGCGCCGGTCACCGGTGCCGGTGGAGCTGCGTGCGGAAGTGCCGCCGTCGCTCTCGGAACAGCTCCAGGTGACGCTTTATTACATCGTGTCCGAGGGCCTGAACAACGTCGCCAAGCACGCGGACGCCTCCGTCGTCCGCGTCGACCTCGACCACGACGACCACGAGATCCGCCTGTCGATCCGTGACAACGGGCGTGGTGGCGCCGTCGTCGGCCACGGGTCGGGACTGATCGGGCTCAAGGACCGCGTCGACACGGTGGACGGCACGCTGCGGCTGCGGAGCCCGACCGGCGAGGGCACCTGGCTTGAGGTCACCATCCCTATGTGACCCCCTGTCCATGCGCCCGCTCGGCGCGCTCGCCGCTTGGTGTCCCCGTCCTGGTGCGGCGCGGTCACGGCTGCGGGGTCGTGAAGATGCGGTTGAGCTGGTGGTCGATGAGGGCCACGGCCTGTTCGGGGGTGTGCTGGCCGAGCAGGACGCCGGCCTGGAGTCCTTCGGCGCCCGCGACCAGGAAGGCGGCTTCGGCCGCGATGTCGACGCCGGGGAGCAGCTGACCGAGTTCGCGTCCGTGGCCGAGCAGCTCGGCGACGAGTTTCTCCAGGGCGGGCGGAGACTCACGGACTGCTGCGGCCAGGGCGGGGTCATTGAGGAAGCGCACGAAGTAGGCCACGTACACCAGGTGCCGATTGCGCCGTTCCTCGTCCAGCGGGAGAAGTTCCAGGAGCACGCCCCGCACGAGCAGCCGCATGCCGGGTGTTTCGCCTAGTTGTGTCAGGCGTGCGCGGGCCCGCTGCTCGGCGTCGGTGTTGAGGATCTCCAGGGCTCCGAGCAGCAGCTGGTCGCGCGTTCCGAAGTAGTACTGCAGCAGCCGGGCGGAGACTCCGGCCTCGGCCGCGACCTGACGCAGCGTGACATGCTCCAGCCCGCCGCGGGCGGCCAGACGCCATACGGCCTCGGCGATCTGCTGACGGCGCAGGTCGTGATCGACATATCGCGGAATGCGTCCCTCCTTCGCGGAGTCCCGGCGCCGTGTGGTGCGATCGTACCAACACGGGTTATGGTTCGATCGCACCACAAAATCGCGGTGCGCCCGTGTGCGGCCGTCACGGCCGCCGAACCGGACGGAGAACCGAGCCCAGATGAAGTTCTCGATCGTGCAGATCATCGGCGTCGCACTGCTCGTACTGGGAGCGCAGGGCGCCATCCGGCTGCTGGCCGACCACCACAACGCCGGGTTGCTGCGCTGGCTGCCCGGCGGGTTCGCGGCGCGGCTCGCGTGCTACGCGGTGGCGACCGTCGCCGGAGTGCTCCTGGCCGCTTGGGCAAGCACCAGGGGCAAGCAGAGTGGGCACGGCGAATGACCGGTTGGACGGCCACGGCCACGCGGATGCTGACCATCGCGGCGGCCGCAGCGGTGCTGGCGGATTGCGGCACCGCCGCGCCGGCCGACCACGGTTCCGGCCCTGTCGCCATGACGGTGTCGGGCGAGGTCCGCGGGCTCGCTCTGGATGGAGTGCGCCGTTTTCATGACATCCCGTATGCGGCTCCGCCGGTCGGGGAGCGGCGCTGGCGGTCACCGCAGCCGGTTAGCGGCTGGTCAGGCACCCGCGACGCGACCAAGCCCGGCCCGGCTTGCCTGCAGCCGGATGCACCCGACATGCCCAAGGGCACGCCGCAGAGCGAGGACTGCCTGACCGTGGAGGTGACCACACCAGCCCGCGACCGCCACGCCAGGCGGCCGGTCCTGGTGTAGCTGCCCGGCGGCGGGTTCATCACCGGCGCCGGGTCCGCCTTCGACCCGACCAGGCTGGTGCGGACCGGCGACATCGTGGTGGTGACGGTCAACTACCGGCTCGGGGTGTTCGGTTTCTTCGCCCATCCCCAGCTTGGTGACAGCAACTTCGGGTTGCAGGACCAGGTGGCGGCGCTCCGCTGGGTACATGCCAATATCGCCCACTTCGGCGGCGACCCGGGCAACGTCACTCTGGCCGGGGAGTCGGCCGGTGCGATGAGTGCCTGCACGCTGATGACCTCACCGGCCGCCCGGGGACTGTTCCACCGGGCGATCGTCCAAAGCGGCTCATGCCTGACGAGTCATCCGGCCGGAGCCATGGGCCAAGGCGTCGCCGCGATCTCCTCCTGGCACCCGATCACCACGATCCAGAGCACCGGCCAGGCGCTCGCCAAGCAGCTGTCCTGCACTGACGTGGCCTGCCTGCGCCGTACGACCGTCGGCCGGCTCCTGCCCTACACCGCCCGATTCTCGTTGGTGGCCTACGGCACCGATCTCGTCCCGCGCGAGCCGGCCAAGGTGTTCGCCGCCGGCCAGGAGGCGGCCGTGCCGCTCTTGCAGGGCAACACCGACGACGAGCATGTCGAGTTCACCCTGGCCGCCTATCCCGAAGGAATCACCCTCCGTCAGTACCCGGCCCTGCTGAAGACCGCCTTCGGACCGACCGCCCCACGCGTCCAACACCGCTATCCCGCACAGCGGTTTCCCTCTCCCACCGCGGCGGCCGGCCGGGTGTTCAGCGACAGCGACTGGAGCTGCCCCTCCTGGAAGTCCGGTCGGCGACACGCCAGGAGAGCAAGCACCTACGCCTACGTCTTCACCGATCCGTCCGCCCCCACCACCAGCGGGCAGCCGCTGCCCGACGATGTCCGGCCCGCGACCACGCACGGAGCCGAACTCTTCTCCCTGTTCGACTTCCACGGAGCCCCCGGCCTCACCGCCGCCCAGCGACGCCTGGCCGGTCAACTCATCGGTTACTGGGCCCGATTCGCAAAACCGGCAACCCCAACGGCGCGGGCGCGGTGACCTGGCCACGTCTGGCTGCCACAGACACCGCGCTCCAGCTGGCTCCCAGCGCTGTGCGACCGATCAACATCAGAACCTCCCACCACTGCGACCTCTGGCCCTGAGCGGGTGTCCTGAAGGCACGTCAGCGTACCGTCCGGCCCTCGGTTCAAAACATCCGGCGATCGGTGCTGGCGGCGGGCGCACTCGGCCGCACAGTCGGGAACTGAGGGGCTATCCGCCCTGAACGGCCGGCCGACGATGGGAAGTACCGGGGACACTGTGAATACGACTGCACCGAACCTCGTCGTGGCGGGGGGCACGGACATCGCGCACGAGCTGCGCGGGACGGGCCGGTTCCCCGCGGTGTTCAACGTCTTCTCCGCGAGCGAGCTCCGCGCGCTGTCCCGTAGCGGCCGGGTCAGGCTCCCGGCGGCGTTCGTGTTCGCTCCGCGTTTCGCCGAGGACGTCGACGGGGCCGGTGTGGCCGTCCTGGCGAACGGGCTGGCCGACATCGGGTTCAGGGTCGTGGTCCACGACTCCTTCGTCGAACGGGGCGACCGCTTCGGCGCGAACGTCCGCATCACCGGAAGCCGGCAGCCGATGCCGGAACTGCTGGCGTTGCTCGGCGCCGCCGGGCGGAGCCCCCTACCGCTTCCCGCCCCGGCCTCCGACGGACCTCCGGGCCCGCTCTCCGGCCCTCGTGCGGGCGGACGGGTCATCGCCACCGCCGCGGCGAAGGGCGGCGTGGGCCGGACCAGCCTGATCGTGAACCTCGCGGTCCACGCCGCGCGGTCGCTGCGGTCGGCCGGCCGTACGGGACGGACGGTGCTGCTGGACACCAGCGTCCAGAAGGCCGACGTCGGACGGTATCTGAACGTCAGATCCCCGACGATCCTCGACCTGCTCCACGCGCCCGGACCGCTCTCCCCGGACACGGTGCGGGACCATCTCGCCCACGTTCCCGACCTGGATCTGTACGCGCTGCTCGGGCCACCGGATCTCACCAGTGCCGATCCCGCCTCGGTGGGCTCCGCGCCGTACCTGCGGATCATCGCTCTGCTGCGGGAGGTGTTCGACTACGTGTTCATCGACACGCCGGTCGCCGAGCCTCATCGCACAACCCTCACCGACCTGATCCTGCGTGAGGCGGACGCGGTCCTGGTCCCGGTCGAACCCAGCCGTCCGACGCTGGAGACCATCCACTCCTGGCTGGAGAGGATCACCATGCCGCCGTCCTCACGCGGCGGCGGTGTCGCTCCCGAGAAGCTGTCGCTCATCCTCAACCGGGCACGCGCCGACGTCGGCTGCGGCCCGGAGGAGATCATGCGCATCATGGACGGTTGGCGATTCGTCGGAAGGATTCCCCACGACCGCGAATGGACGCGCGCCGTGAACGGCGGAAAGTTGGTCGCGTCCAACGGTGACCCGGAGCTGGACGCCGTCTTCGGCGGCATCCTGCGGGCCGCCACCGAGGACCCGGTGTTCGCCACGGCCATGGGATCGCCGAACGGCGGCGGGGGCAGGCGCCGGGGGATCATCGGCCTGCCCATCAGGTGATCGACGGCTACCGTCACGTTTCTTCGCGGAAGGATCTGCCCCATGTCAGCGACACAGCCCCCCACTCCGGCGACGGACTTCTGGAGCGCCCTCGGCGTCGGGAACGACACCCTGGACCGGAACGAGACACCGGACCACCAGGCCTCCCCGGCCGCGGGGACGGCTGCCGATCCGGAGGCCGAGCCATCCGAGCAGGCCGAGCTCGATCTGGAGGCCACCGTACGGGACTGGGCGTCGATGTTCACCGGTGATGACGGTCCTCCGGAGGACGACACGGCCGAGGCGGAGGAGGTGACGCCGGCCGCGCAGGACGAGGACACGGGGCCGGATCCGGAGCCGCACGTCCTGGCGGAAGCACCGGAAACGGAGCCGTCCGACGAGCTGTTGTGGCCTCCCCGCTCGCCGTCCCCGCCGTCCCCGAGCCCTGCCGAGGAGGAGCGGTCCGTCGCCGCCGTCGCGCAGCGCGCGCCCGAGGCGCCGCAGGTCCACGCGGACCCGGCCGAGACCCGGATCCTGCTGGCCAACGGGCAGAGCTTCCGCCATCTCTGGCTGGACGAACGCGTCGACGAGGTGCACATCCGCGGTACGCAGGTGAGCGTGTGCGGGACGCTCGGCGTCTACCAGGTTCCCGGCTTCGGCAGCCTCACCATGGCGCACCGGGCGATCGCCGCCGTACGCGAGGAGGCGGGAGCGGTCGTCACCCAGATCGGTGACTCCGTCGTGCTCAGGCGCTCCCGGCGAACCGGCCCGGCCCTGCCCACGCTCGTCGCCGCGGGCGTCGTCACCGACGACCAGCTCGCCGAGGTCAGAACGGCGCTGGAGCGGACTCAGGCGGTGGTCCTGACCGGGCCCGCCGCTCCGGTCATCATGCGTTCCTTCACGGCGCTGCTCCCGAAGGGCAGCCGGGTCTTCGAAGGGCCGTACGCGGCCCTGCCCGCCTGGTGCGTCGCTGCGGAGAGCCCGCTGGACGCCGACTACGTGGTCGGAGTACGCCCGGGTGCGCCGGCCGAGGAGATGGCGGCGATGGGACAGATCGGTGCTCTGATCGCCAACCCGGAGACGGCGTTCGAAGCCGCGGTGCGGTTCGGCGTGCAGGGAAGGTCCGCAGCGCCCGAGAAGCTGACCTCCGGCCATCCCCATCGTTGAGTCGTCGTGAGTCTCCCCGTTCCGGTACCGGTGTGGGGCGACTCACCACGGCTCACGCGTCATAGTCGTAGATCTCCAGAACCCGGGCACGCGTGGCGACTCCGCGCAGTGGCGCGATGAGGCGACTCAGTGCCACCCGGCGTGCCGTACCGGGCAACTGCCGTACCGCGGTGGGCCGCCGCGGGCCGCCGTCCGTCCCTTGCAGCTTGAAGCCGTAGGCCGGATCGACCCAGACCCTGCCGTACGGCGTGTCCATGACCGCGACCGGCTCGTCGGCGGGCGCCGCGGCGAGCTCCCAGAGTTGCCACCCGGTGCGGAGGGTGGCGTCGGCGAAGGCCGTGACCTGGTCCAGATCGCGCCGAAACCGCGGCACCTGTGGACCACTCAGTAAGGTCGGCCGGCGGACGAGCGGGGTCGCGTCGTGGCAGCCCAGCCGGAAGGCGATCTCCGCCACCCGGTTCAGCACACTGCGATGGACCAGGACGGTGTCCACGCCGTCGACCACGACGATGGCCATCCCCAGCAGGCCTTCCGTGGATGCCGGTGCCTCGTGCCCTCTGCGGGTGACCCTGTTCACGCGTCCTCCCGCACCGCGCACATGTCGACCACCCGATCAGAGTCCAGGATGAAGGAGGCCGCCTCGTCCGGGGTGATGCCCAGCACGTCGAGGGCCAGCCGGATCGGGCCGAGTTTCTCGGCGTCACAACCAGGGCACCGCGCGCGGTTGTCGGAGTACACGTGCATCGACGAGTCCTCGTCGCCGTTCCAGTGCCGGCTCGGGCGCGGGCATCGCCACTCGTCCCGATCCGGTCCGTCGGATGACGAGCCGAGCCGGCGCAGCAGCGTACGGATGTCCACCGCGTCGGCCTCGCGGATCCGCTCGTCGTGGTGAGAGCCGGACTCGGTGTCCTCCCCCTGTTCGAGCCGGTACCGGACGGCCTCCTGCCGGACCTTCTCCAGGTCGATCCCCTGCTCCGGGTCGTCTTCGGTGACCGGGACGGGCTCCTCGCCGGTGGACAGGAAGGGGAACCGGTCGTCGGAACGCCTCCGAAGCGCCGCGACGAGGACGAACATGGCGAGCGAGTCCCGGGACGAGTCCGGTGGAACCATGCGGAGCCGTTCCGCGTACCGGATCACGGTCGCGGCCTCCGGGCTGACGAGTCCCGGTTGGCTCGGCCCCAGCGCGACGCAGCGGACGCCGTCGGCGAACGGCTCCCCGACCTGCGCCCAGACGAGGGCCTCGTCGGGCTCACCGGCGTCGGGGAACGGCCCGCCGTCGTGGTGGAGCCGGGAGAACCTCAGGATCACCCCATCGGCGTACGCGTCGATCCGCCGCCCGGCGAATCCGCACAGGCCCGCGTACGTCACGAGGCCGTGACGGCCCGCCGGCGCGAGGAAAATCGCCGGGGAACGGAAGTCGGCAGCGGTGAGCCCGCTGCTCCGCATGGCGCCGACGGTCGAGGAGATGACATCGCCCTCCTCCAGGACGAGATCGACCGTCCTGACTCCCTCCGGCGCCGGTGGCGAGCCTTCGGTGCGAATGGCGAGCGCGTAGTCGGTCAGCGTGGGCATGGGTTCGGATCTCACGACTCTGACCGTCCCGACAGATGGACGACCCGCATATCCCGGTCACGGCTGTCAGCGGATGGCGCCCGGCTCATCGCGCCCCGTCAAGCCGTGTCCGCGAAGGGCTCGTGGAGCTTGCTCAGCGCCTTCTCCTGAATCTGCCGTACGCCCTCGCGGGACAGGCCGAGCTGGTCACCGATGATCCGGAGCGATTCCTCCGACTCTCCGTCCAGCCCGAACCTGCGGGTCAACACGTACCGCTCGCGGGCGTCGAGTCTCGGCAACCCGCGGTCGCTGAGCGCACGCAGGTCGAAGCGGAGAAGCACCTCGTCCTCCACACTCACCGCAGAGTCGGTCAGCCGCTCCGCCCACGGCATCTCGTCCGCGTCGTGACCGGCGCTCAGTGCCTGAAGGCTGTCCAGCCGCGGCGCGTTCAGGACACGGCGCGCCTGCCCCTCGGTCACCGCCGCACGCCGGGCGATGTCGGCGTAGTCGAGCGAGACGTCCGCGCCGGACGCCTCGACGAACTCACGGGCGGCGGCGAGGATGGCAGGCCGTTTCTCGAAGTCGCCGGGGTTGAGGTTCGGGTGGTCGGCGTCGCGCACGGCACGCAGGACCTCCCGCTGGATCGGTTTGAAGGCCCAGGTCGAGAACGAGCCCAGCGCCGGGTCGTAGGAGGAGATCGCCCACAGCAGACCGACCTTGCCGGCGCTCTCGAAGTCCTCTCGATGCTCGGTGCCCTTCGCGGTGAACGTCGCGACGTACCGGCGCACGAGACCGTAGTTGGCGGTCATGATCTCGTACGTGAGGTCCTCGTACTCACGCTCCACCGTGCGCAGTTCGAGTTCCGCGGACGCGTCGGCCTCGCCCGCTGCGATCTCCGCACGCAGGATCTCGAGTCGTTGTTGGAGGTGCCTCCGGCGGCCGAACAGTTCGCTGTTGCGGCTGCGGTGATCACGGGCGTCGAGGCGGTCGTTATCGCCCCGCTTCACGATATGCATGGTCCGTCACCCCCACCGCTTTCATTTCTTAAATGACTTCTCCGAGAACTACCCAAAGACCCTAAGGGCGACGGATTAAATCACGATGTAGCAGTGATTAATCATCCCTGGCGGGGACCTTCAGCAGTACACGCGCACCATGGTGGCCAGGTTGGTGCCGTCCAGCGTCCGCTGCGACCACGGCGCGACGTAGTCCCATTTGCCGTTCTGGTAGTAAACAGTGAAGCCGTTGCCGTAGGCGATGGCGTAATCGAAATAGTCGTGGAGCGAGCTGTCGCCGCACCGTTCCACGTTCCAGTAGGAGTTCTCTACGGGGATCCTGTGTCGAATACAGGCGTGCCCATAGTCACACCCGTAATTCCAGTACGTGGGGAGAGCGGGGGTCGTCGATGCGGCCTGAGAGGGCGCCGCGAACAATCCGATCGCGGAAGCGGCCATCGTGGCACATGCAAGAAGTTTTGCGAGACGACTGGGCATGACTTTTGGTTCCTCCTGTTACGGGCACGGCAAGCCGCACATGATTACGCAGAGTTTGCCGTGTGCCCCTGGAGGCTCAACGTACGAGGCGAGCAGGGATCCGCTCGAACGTTTAAACAAATATGGAACCATTCTTCATGACCTGCCGTGACGACCGGCGGGCGATCCGTGCCGAGGCGCCGCTAGGCTCCTCCAGCACTGCGGTTTCGCTGGAAGGTGTTCGTCATGGCGCATCTGCCGGTCTCAGGGGAACGCGGGTACGCCGGCCTGCGGCCGAATCCCCTCACGCCCGAGGATCAGGTTCGGCTGCGTGAGCTGGCGGAGCGATTCGGAATCCCGGAGCGCACCGCCGATCTCCTGACGATGGCGCAGAACGGCATCCTGATCCGTCCGCCCGCCGACGGCGAGGAGACCTCTCTGGAGCGGACGCGAACGGCCGGGCCCCTGTCGCTGCCCGCAGGCTTCCGCTGGCCGCACGTCCACTGGGACCGGATCGACGACCACCCGGACATGGACGACCTGGTCCCGCTCGGCGCGCTGGTCTGCCAGTGCGACTGGTCGACCGGCTTCCCGCTGGAGAGGGAAGAGCACGGCCGGCTCGTCCACCGCGACCGGCTGCCGTCGCTGCTGCATCACATCATCCAGCTGGACCTGGCCGAACTGGCCCCGTACGACATCAACGGCCTGCTGCCCCGTACCGGCCTGCTCCAGGTCTTCGCCGGCCGGACGACCGACGCGGCGGGCGTGGGCATCGGCCACGTCGAGTACCTGCCCGACGGCAATGATCCGGCTCTGGTCCCGTTCGACCTGCGCGACCGGGCCGACCCGGCGGTGTCCGCCGCCTGCGAGTGGCGCCGTTCCTGGCCGAACGAATACGGTCATCGGCCGGCCGCCCTGACCGCCCAATGCCTGTCGACGCTGCCCATGTACGTCGGCCCGGTGCTGGCCGGCGGCCGGCCCGACGAGGACTGGTTCGACGACGACGAGGACCTCGACGACGAGGACCTCGACGGGGAGGACCGGCTCGGCGGCCGGGACTGGCCCGGTGACGAGCACGGGGCCGGCCTGAGCGCGCGGCTCGGCGGAAGAGAACACGGCACGGGCTTCGTCGGCGGGGAGTTCCGTCTGCTCGGCCACCCGCAGGACTTCGACAAGGAGTTCTACGGCGGGTACCCATGGCACGGGCTCGACCCGACCATGCCCAGAGGCGCCCAGATGCTGGTGGGCTGGGTCGACCCGGGCACCGACAGCCCGGCCTACGTCTACGTCGACGACGGCGCGCTCGCCCGAGGCGACTTCAGCCAGGTGACCGTGGAGTTCACCCAGCAGTGAGCCCCGCGCCGGTGGTCCGGCGCGGGGCTGTGGGGATCGGCGAGCTGCCGGCTCAGCCGTTCCAGCCGGAGGTGAGCTGCTGCCGTGCGGCGAAGCCGGTGGCGCGGCCCGCGTAGACGTACATCACGCCGGTGTTGCTCTGCACGCCCAGCAGGTCCGGGGCGCCGTCGCCGGTGATGTCGCCGGTGTAGGTGAGCGAGCGGATGCCGCCCCAGCCGGAACCGAGCTCCTTACGGGTGCCGAGCGCCTTCGACGCGCCGGGGTAGACCCACAGCGTGCCGTCCGAGATGCGCACCGCGATCAGGTCGGGCTTGCCGTCGCCGGTGATGTCCTTGACGCCGACCAGCTTGTTCATGCCGTTCCAGCCGCCGGTACCGATCTTGATACGGGTGCCGACCGCCTTGGACGCGCCCGGGTAGAGCCAGAGCGTGCCGTCGGACTTCTTGGCGGCGATGAGGTCGGGCTTGCCGTCACCGGTCAGGTCGCCGATCCCGGTGAGGTCCTTCATGCCGGTCCAGCCGCTGTTACCGATCTTGATGCGGGTGCCGAGGGCGTTCGTGCCGCCGGGGTAGAGCCACAGCGTGCCGTCGGACTTCTGGACGGCGACGAGGTCGGACTTGCCGTCGCCGGTCAGGTCGCCGATGCCGGTGAGCTCGGTCATCCCGTTCCAGCCGCCGGTACCGACCAGTCGCCGGTTCGCGGCGTCCAGCGTCGGGCCGGGGTAGAGCCACAGCTTCCCGGTCGCGCGTTCGGTCGCGACCACGTCGGCGGTGCCGTCTCCGGTCAGGTCGCCGAGGCTCGCCAGGTCGGCGTCGGTGTGGCCGGTGACCTTGTACATGCCGCCGGGCTGCATGTCCGCGGCGAGCTTGGCGGCGGTGATGGTGTGCGAACCGCCGGTGGCCTTCCACGGGTCCCAGACGGTGATCGTGCCGGCGCTGCTGTCGTAGCCGTACGCGATGATGGCGTGGCCGACCTTGGAGCCGGTCATGCCGGAGTTCCAGGGCAGCTTCTCCATCCACACGCCGAGGATGGGCGCCCGCTTGAGCACGCCGACGTCGTAGGAGACCTGCGACATCATGCTCGACGCCGTCGAGGCGTCGGAAAAGCCGTAGCTGTAGCCGAGCGGGTCGGCGTAGTTGTTGACGACGGGCAGCGCCTGGCTGCCGGACGTGCCCTTGGCCGCCGTCGTGCCCATCTGGGTGGCCAGGGTGTCCTGGCTGACGGACACTCCGAACGTCGACAGGCTCATCGACGCCGAGGTGGGCACGCACTTGTAGTTCGTGTTCTGGTACTGGCCCGTCAGGGACAGCTTCGCCGAGGAAGGGGCCGAGGCGGTGGCCGCCGCCGCGACCTTCGGGGCCATGAGGGAACGCGTCGCGTTGACGACGGCGTCGCCGCGCGGCGGACGGGGGGCCGTGGACGCGTCGGCCGTTCCCGCCGTTCCGGTCACTCCTACGGCCGCCAATGCGAGCGCGGCCACCGGGACCACCCACGGCAGGCGCCGGCCGAACGACTTCATGGACTCTCCTCGCATTCGGGGGAGCGCGGCCTGCTCCGCGAAGGGCGGCCACGCCACGAAAAGACCGGCGGGCGCGGGCACCCGCGTCACCGGTCAAGATCTTCGACGCCGTCACAAGATACGAGGTTCCCGACTGTTCGTTATCAGCGGGGCATACTTGGGCGCTCCGCCACCAGGCGGTCGGCCCAGCGGCGCAGTGCCGGTTCGATCGGCGGGAGGCGCAGCCCGGCCGCCTCGGCCACGCGGCGCGCCGAGCGGGTGTCGTAGCGGTCCTCACTCAGGAAGGTGAGGGTCTCCGGCTCCACGCCGGTGAGCCGGGACGGCAGCCGGCGCACCAGGCCGACCGGAACCATCAGGCGTGGGGCGCGTACGCCCAGGTGGTCGGCCAGCAGCCGGACCAGGTCCCGCAGGTACGGCGTGTCCTCGTCGAGGACCCAGTGCGCCCCGCCGGGCTCCGGGTCGTGCTCGGGCACCGCGGCCATGAACCGGGCGAGATGGTCCACGGTGACCACCGGAACGAACGTGCGGGCCGTGCCCGCGAGGGCGGGAAGCCGGCCGGCCCACAGCTGTACCACCAGGTCCGCCAGGCCGATGTACTGGCCCGACTCGCCGGTGACGGAGTGCCCGATCACGGTGCTCGGGTTCACGACGGTGAGCGGCAGGCCCGCACGTGCCGCGAGCTCGCGGACGGCCGCGTCGCCCTCCACCTTCGACGCCTCGTAGGCGCCGCGGACGCGGTACAGCTCCTCCGACTCGGCCGCGGGCAGGGGATACCGGGTCGCGGCGTCCGAGCCCACGCGGTACCCCGACACGTGGACGACCCGCCGTAGGTCGCCCCGGGTCGCCGCCCATCGCACCACGTTGAGCGCGCCGTCGACGTTGGCGGCGCGCGCCTCCTCCCGGCCGAGCCCGAACCGGAACAGCGCGGCCGCGTTGAACACGTCGCGCACGGCCCCGAGCCGCGCGTCGTCGGCGCTCGACAGGCCCAGCCCGGCGGCCGCGATGTCGCCCGGGACGACCATGAGGTCGGCCGCGTCCCCGCCGTGTTCGCCGATCCACTCGCGAAGCCGGTCCGCTCGCCCGGGAGAGGCGTCGCGCAGGACGGCGGCGACCGGGCGGCCCTGGCCGAGCAGTTCGAGCAGCAGCCACCGGCCGATGAAGCCGGTGGCGCCGAGCACCACCGCGTCAGGTGTTCGCACCGAAGATCCTCCCAGTAGACCGATCTACATATTCCATGGACATGGCGATTCCCTTCGGGCGGACCGGCCGGTCAGCTCGCCAGGAGCGTACGGACGCGGCGGCGGGCCTGCTCGACCGGCGTGCGACTGCGGTGGGCGCGGGCCAGGACGAGCGCGCCCTCGACGAGAGCGAGCACGGTCCCGGCCAGCTCTTCCGCCTCCTCCGGCGGGCGCCCCTCGGCGCGCAGGGCGTCGGCGAGTGCCCGTTCCCAGGCGCCGTACACGTCCGCGCAGATGCGTCGCAACGGTTCGTGGGTGGCGGAGACCTCCAGCGCGACCGTCGCGACCGGGCAGCCCTTCGCGTAGTCCGCCGCCTCCATCCGGTCGGCGAGCGCGCCGAGCAGCGCATGGACCAGGTCGACGGCGCCGGCCGCACCGGAGCCCAGCTCCCGTACGAGCGCGTCGATCTCCTTCCCCGCCCGCGTGAGCGCCTCGCCGACCAGCTGGTCCTTGCCGCCGGGGAAGTGGTGGTACAGCGAACCGCGGGGAGCGCCGCTCGCCGCGAGCACCTCATTGAGGCCGGTGCCGTGGTACCCCTTCGCCTCGATCAGGTCGCGCGTCGCCTCGATCAGCCGCATACGGGTCTCGTCGCCCTTGACCGCCATGCGAGCAATCTAGACCGATCTACATATTTCTGTCCACGTCGGCGCGCCCAGCCTCCGTACGGGCTCAGGCCGTTTCGGCGGCCAGCCGGTCCAGGGCGGGCCGCAGGTCGGTGCCCGGTGTGACGACCTGGACGGCCAGGCCGGTCAGCCGGCCGGCGAGCCGGGCGTTCAGGCTCCGCTCTCCGATGTCGCCGGAGAGCTGGTGCGGCTCGACCACGACGACCGCGTGCTCACCCTCCACGAGGAGGTCCGCGACCTCGACCGGCATCATCGCGTTCGTAAGGAATGTGGCACGGTCGTCGGAGTGTTCGACGATCTCCAGTGTCTCGCTGCCGAAGGCGCGGTTCAGCAAGCTCTCGACGCCCTTGACCCGGGTCGCGCCGGGACCGACGCATGCCCGCCTCGCGTCGACGCCAGGGACGGTGGGAGCCACGGCGATCTTCGTTCTGGTGCCGGCGGCCCGCGCGATGGCCTTGATGACGACCTTGCCATCGAGGATCTCCCCCACGAACCCCGTCAGGAGGCGTTCGACCAGTTCGTGCGAGGTGACCGAGAGCATCAGCTCTCTTTCGTCGGACACGCCCACGACGAGCGCGATGACGGTGTCTCCCGGTGCCGGTACGGGCGGAGCGGCTCCCGCGGAAAGCTCGTGGGCGACGCTGCGTGGCAGCAGCGCGTCATGAGCCCGGCCGGTTCCGGCATCGTAGACGGTGCAGGTGAACCCCTCCGGGCCGCGTGACTTGATGTGCGCCGTCACGGCCTTCCCGAGGAGCGGCGGCTCGAGGTCGGGATCGCTCAGGATCGTTCGCACCGTCAGGGGGTCCTCTCGCCTCACGAACCGTTCGCCGGTCCTCTTCCCTAACGTCCGTCAGACGCCGGAACGGCAACCACGACCTCGCCCGAGCGCGAAGGGTGTTGCGCATCCGGGCGATGGCCGCACTGTCTGATCCGGATAGGGCGGGAGGTGAAGCATGCCGGAAGAGTCGCCGATGCGCCTCACTCGGGCGTCCGGTGAAGCACCGTGAGTGCGGGCACTTCAACGCAAGCCGGAACGGGGCACGGTTTCGCGTGGATGGTCGGCTTGGGGGTCGGCGCTACCGGGCTCGTCATGACGTCGATGCTTTTCGTCACGTTTGTGGTCTTTCTTCAGACGGAGTCCAGTTCGCTATGCGGCGGCTCCGGGCCTTCCGGCGATTCCGGTGATTCCGTGACGGCGGTGCAGGCGAAGGCTGCGCCGTCGGCGGGCGACATACCCGAGAACTATCTTGCTCTGTACCAGAAGGCCGGAGCAGAGTGGAACATCCCCTGGAACATCCTCGCCGGAATCGGGTGGATCGAGACCCACCACGGCACACTTCAGGCGCGGGGTGTGCACTCCGGAGAGAACTTCGCGGGGGCCGGAGGGCCGATGCAGTTCCTGCAGCCCACGTTCGATCGGGCGGCAGTGGACGGCGACCACGACGGCGCGACGAGCCGATACGACCCGGCCGACGCCATATTCAGTGCTGCCAAGCTCCTCAAGCTCCACATCTACCCGGGCGGGAGCGACGCAGAGCTCAAAAGCAGAACGCTCACGGACGCCCAGATACACCAATCAATATTCTCGTACAACCATTCTGAAGCGTACGTCAACGACGTCCTGGCGGCGGCGAATCGCTATGCGCAGGGTGGTTACACCAAGACATCGGCCAACTTCGCGGGCATGGAATGCGCCCTGGGGATATCCGCGATGAGCAGCTCCTTCGGTCAGAGCATCGCCGACGGGGCCGCATATTATGCGAGACGGGACCAGGGCGGACCGAATCCCAGCCGGTGGGTCGGCCGGCTGATCCCCTATTCGTGGGGCGGCGGCGACCTCGACGACGGTCCCAGTTACGGCATTCAGCAGGGTGCGTACACCAAGGGATTCGACTGTTCAGGCCTCGCCTGGCACGTGGTCTACATCGCGTCCGGCAAGAAGATCGTTCTCCCTCGTACGGCGGACGCGATGTACGAGAGCAACAAGGGAGTCAAGGTACCCCGCGACCAGCTGGCGCCCGGGGATCTGGTCTTCTTCAACGGGCTGAGCCATATGGGCATCTACTGGGGCGTGTACCAGGGTAAGCACTGGTTCGTCGAGGCCCCGGACACCGGCCAGTTCGTGAAGTTCAGCGTGCTCGACGGCAGGTCGGGTTATGTGGGAGCGCTTCGGGTGACGCCGCCGGCGGACATGGCGAGCCCGTCCCCGAGCTCCTCGGACTGGATTCGTGCGATGCCTCCGCTCGGAGCGGGGACCGGCGGTGATGTGACGTGACCGGCACGTCGGCGACGGGAATCCGTTCCGTACTCTGCGTCGTTTCGGCGGCCGCGCTTCTGGTCGGCTGTGGTGGCGAGAGGCGGGCACGGCAGGACCGCGTGCGGTCCGATCCGGGCGCACCGACGGTCGTTCCGACGGCCGGCGGCGGTTCACCGTCGCCGGCACGGAGTCCCCACGTACCCGGTGGTCTTCCGGACCGGCACCGGATCGACCAGAAGGACGCGACGGCGGTGTCGCGGGCCGCCCTGACCGTCATGTACACGGTCGACAGCACCGTCGACACCGGATTGCGCGACGCGCGCCTCCGCGCGGCGGCCTACCTCACCTCCGGCTACACCACCGTGGTCGAGGGGGAACCCGAGCAGTACGTGCCCGAGGAATGGCGGCGGCACCGGGCCTACCTCGCAGTGCGGCTCCGACCACTCGTCCGGGAGACCGGGGCGCCGCACGACCGGCGGACCGCCGCCTATCGCCAGTGGGAGATGACCACGGTCCCCACGGGACGCGACCGCTGGCGCGGTTCGTCCAGCGCGTCGGTGGTCTTCATGTCCCTCGCGAGGTCATCCGAGCGCGCCCCCTGGCGGGTCTCCGATGTGACCGTCGCGGACGACGGATAGTCCCTGGACAGGAGAGCGGCCGAGGCCGCTCGGGATCGAAGAGAGGAGCCCGATGAGTGATACCGATGACGATGCGGCGTACACCATTTTTCTGGGTATCGCCTTTGTCGCCGTCCCGGGCGGAACATGCAGCTTCATGACCTGGCTGGCGGGCCAGCTGTCCGGTCTTCTCGCGAGCGGTGCCTGGCCGGACTCCAGCCCGACGGACTTCCTGAAGGTGGCCTTCCACTTCGTGCGGAACCCCGGCGATCCGCGGAGTGCGTGGCCGCCCGCCGCGGCCGCCATGATCGGTCCCACCGCGCTGTTCTTCGTCTTGCTGATCGTGCTTCTCCTCATCACGGCGGTGGTGCTCTACGTTCTGGCGCGGCTGCTTCTGAACTGGCGGCGTCACCAGCCGTACCGTCGGCTGCGGCTGGGCTTCGCGTCCGGCTGGGAGGTCCGCAAACTGCTGAGCGCGCGTACCGTCCAGAACAAGGCGCGGCAGGTCCGGCCGGCCACGGGGAATCGGTCCGCGCGCGAGGTGAAGCCCGAGGAGGTCGGTTTCTTCATCGGGCGGGACATCAGGTCCCGGCGGAAGCTGTACATGTCCCTGGAGGACATGATGATCGTCGTCGCGGCGCCGCGGCAGGGAAAGGACGTGCACTTCGTCACGCCTTTCACCATCGACGCGCCGGGTCCCTGCATCGTCACCTCCAGCCGGCGGGAAACGTTCGTCAACACCGCCATGATGCGGGCGCGGTACGGCGAGGTGTATGTGTTCGACCCGTTCAACTGGACCGGGTGGCCGAATCGGCTGCGCTGGTCGTTCTTGGACGGGTGCCAGGACATCAACGTGTGCGCGGTCAGATCCGGAACGCTGGCCCAGACGAGCGGTTTCGAGATCGCGGGAAGCGGAGCCACCAGGACCGCGGGTGTGGTCACCATCCTCCGCTGTCTGTTGCACGCCGGCGCGATCGGCGGGCTCACCATTCGTGACGTGGTGCGCTGGGTCCACGAGGCCAACAGCGATGAGGCGCTGGACATCCTGCGCCGGGGCGAGAGCGAGGGCAGGGCGACTCCCGGGTGTGCGGCACAGCTGGAGTTCGCCGGCCAGGACAAGAATTTCTGGTCCGGTGCGATTCAGGTCATGAGCTGCTTCTCGATTCCACAGATTCTGGATGACCTCTCGCCGTCACCCGATGAGGCGTTCGACTACAAGGAGTTCCTCAAGGGCCGCAACACCTTGTACTTCGTCAGCAAACAGCAGAGCGACTACGGCGGGATCGCGCCGATCGTCACCACGATCGTCGAACAGTTCTTCCGCTCGGCCCGTGGCGCGGCGATGAGGCAGCCGACCGGTCGCCTCGAACCGCCGCTGACCTTCGAGCTCAACCAGGTGACCGACATCTGCCCGATGCCCGGCCTGCCGACGTACATGGGCGAGTCCGGTGGGTACGGCATCAGCGTCCACGCCTATCTGACGTCGTTGGCGGACGCGCGTAAGAAGTGGGGATCGGACGGAGCCGCGCGCCTGTGGGACAACGCCACGTTCCGCGTCATCTCCGGCGGCACCGGTACGGCCAAGGACCTCGCCGAACTCTCCGAGCTCGTGGGCAAGCACGACGGGAGGCCGGCGCTGCAGCCCGAGGAGATCAGGACCATGCCGTTCGGCCGCGCCGCCGTCGTCGCGGGCACGGCCCGTCCTGTCGAGATGTGGCTCACTCCCTGGTGGAAGCGCAAGGACCAGGAGGAGATCGCCCGAGGCAAGCAGGCGGTCGAAGCGATGATCCAGGACTACAACGCGTCTTAGGGCCGCGTCGCTCTCGTCGTCGAGTGGATCCAGCGCTTGTTGGTGTCGTTGACGTCCGCCTCGACGGCGGTGAGCTCGACCTTGAACGGGATGCCGGGGCGGCCGCCCACTTTGACGAGGAACTTGCCGCGGCCCGGGGGTTCGTTGTCCTGGTTGAGAGTGGGATCCCAGGAGGGAGGTGTCGACCAGTCGACGATCATGCGCTGTTCGATGGAGGACATCCGTACCACTTCGTTCACCATGGGCATCTCGGCCTGCGGCAGCCCGCCGCAGATCACCATGCCCGCGCGTTCGGCGAAGCCCTTGGCCTTGAGCCGGTCGGCGTGGTCGGCCAGGGCCAGCAGGTCGGCCATGGTGTGTGTGATCATCACCTGTCCCAGGCCGCGCTGCCGGTTGAGGCGGGTGAGGGCGTCAACGCGGTCCACCAGGCCGCGTCCGGACCGCAGGACCCGCCAGAGCTCGTCCAGGACGACGAAGAAGTGCCGCTGAGGCGCCATGCCCTCGTCGGCCAGCGCATGCATGGCCTCCACCGCCCCGAACCCGTCCGACCAGCACGCCAGCAGGACGGCGGCCTGGAGTTCGGCGTCGGCGTCGTCGATCCCGCTGATGTCGATGCAGACGCCACCGGGGTTGTCCAGCTGGAGCGGGGTGGTGGTCTGGTGCGCGAACGTCTCCCCCATCGGGCCGTCGAGCAGCCCGAGCAGCGATGCGTGCAGCGGATCGGAGGCCCGGCGGTAGCGATCCTCGTTCCCCCGGGACAGGGTGACCGCGCGGACGCGTTCCGGTCCTTCGTCGATCACCCTGATCAGGTCGGGCAGGACGGGTACGCCCTGGTGGCGTTCGTCCAGCACCCGCAGGGCGGCGTTGAGGATGGTGCGTTCGGTGTCCGCGATCGGAGCCCCGCGCACGATCGTGACCAGCGCGGAGACGATGTTCAGCCGCCGGCCGTGCGCCTCGGCGGTCAGCCTGGCCCGGGCCGGCTCGGGAAGCCGGGCCGCCACGGAGGCCGTCGCGCCGGGGTCGAGGACGTTCAGTGATCCCAGTCCTCGGCCGAGCCTGATTACCTGCCCGCCCATCGCCCGGATCAGGTCGGCGTAGTCGGGTTTGAGGTCGCCGAGCACCATCGGGAACACCCCGTACCCGGCCAGCCCCACCACCATCCGGCGGACCAGGGTCGACTTGCCCAGCCCGGGCTTGCCCAGCACCAGGGCGGACGGGTTGTGGATCAGGTTGGCGCGCTGGAACCACGAGATCGGATCGCAGCACAGGGCGGTACCGGTGATCAGCTGCCGGCCGAGCGGCACGCCCACCATCGGCGTCCCCGAGCCGGCGCCGAACGGCCACAGCCCGCACACCTGAACGGTGGTCCCGCGCCACTCCGGAGGCATCTCCACGAAGGAGGCGCGCCCGCCGCCCCGGCCGGTGAACCCCCGGTATCCGGGCTTGCGCTCGGTGTTCGCGGGCTTCCGCTTCTTCTTGTCCTTCTTCTTGCCCTTCTTTTCGCCCCCGACGTCGGCGTCGCGAACGGTCGTCTCTCCGTCCGCGGCGTCGAGGAGGTGCTCCAGCGAATCGTTCACAGAGACTCCCTCACGACGGCGGGCACCTGAAGATGATCGGGAAGAACGACGCCGACAGGCAGGGCCGCCGCGAACGCGGACGCCTGCGATCCGTACATCCGGCGCAGCCGCAGACGCGCGGGAGGCGCGAGGGTGTCGACGGCGGCGGCCGCGAGCGGAAGTTCGTCGGCCGAGCGTACGGTGGCGGTGACGAGGATGGTGAACCGGGTCAGCCCCGCGCCCCGGGCCTCCTCAAGGGCCGCCTGGTCGCTGCTGACGACGGCGACCTCGTCTCTGGCGGCGCCGTTGAGGCGGAAACGCGTGTCCTTGCGGTCCCGCTCCACGATGGTGGCCGCAGTGGCCGGATCGTAGGGGCGGTAGAGGAAGGTGACGCGCTTACGCGCGATGTCGTGGTGCGGTGACACCAGCCCCGTCATCACGCTGGACAGCACCTCACCGCGAGGCGCCTCCGACATGCCCCAGGTGATGGAATGGCCGCTGTCGTGGACGTAGTGATCCCAGAGTTCCTGCGTCGCGACCGGCCCGGCGTCCTCCCAGCGCGTTTCCTGGCCTTCCGCGCTCTCCAGATCCGACTGCGAGTCCGGATCGTAGGCCATGCGTACGACCCGGGTGAGGTGGTCCGCGGTCACCGGGCGAGCGGTTCCGGCGCCGGTCATCTCCAGCGTGGAGGTCAGCCCGGGGAGACGCATCCCGATCTCCCGTGCCATCTCGTCCTGGTCACGGCGCTTTCCTCCGGGACGTGCCGTGGCCGCGTAGGTGACCGCGATCCAAGTGGAGACCCGTGCGCTGCCCCTCGGGTAGTTCCAGACGATCTCTTCCAGGGCCGCCCTTGCCAGCTCCGGTGCGTTCGGGTCGATGTTGGCGCTGACCTCGTTCCGCAGGCGGGTCCCGAGGTCCGGGACCGTCTCGATGGTCACGCTCGCGCCGACCAGTCCCGGCTCGAAGCCCAGCGCGGCGAGCCAGTGCCCCCAGTAGGCGACCCAGGAGTCGATCTGCTCCTGATCGACCAGCGCCGCGCCGTCGGCGCTGCATTCGAACACCGCGGTGTAGTGCCCGGTGGACGGCACTACGACCATGGCGAACGGACGTCCGTAGGAATCACGCGCCTCCACCAGCCGAGACTGGGCGAGCAGCCCGGGAAGCCGGTGCGAGCCGGAAGCGACGACGCTCAGCGGCCCCGAGCGGTAGAGGTGCCAGCCGCGGGAACGGCCCGACCACCAGGCCACTCGGGCCGTCATCTTCTGGAGGGCGGTCCGGCCGTGCTGGTCCTGGATCACCAGCGGCAGCATGACCAACCCCAGCACCACGGTGCTGATCAGCGCGGGCACGATGGACACCATCGCGATCAGCGTGACCGTGACCATTCCGCCCATGAGGATCATGGTGCCGATCAGCCCGAGGCGCCCGATCCCCGGCGAGACCGGCTTCCGCCAGTTTCCGTACGTGGGTTCACGGTAGTCCGTTGGCACTTGGCAACCTCAATTCCTATACGACGCTGCTGCCGGAAGGACCGCGCGGAGGGGCCGGCCGAGGGTTCACAGGCCTGGAGGTGGTGGCGCCGCTGGGCGTGCCGGCGCGGTTGGCGGAAGGCGACGGCGGAGCCGGCGACGAGGGCGTGCTCGGGGGTGGTGGGGGGTCTGTAGATGGCGGCGCGCTGGGAGCCGCATTCGAAGGAGCACCCGTAGGGGTAACGGGAGAAGGGGCTGACGGGCTGCCCGCAGGGGAACCTGGTGCACCACCTGGGGGATTCTGGCCGCCTTGCGGTCCCTTGGGGGTCGGGGAGCCCGTAGGCCCGTTGGGACCCGAAGGGCCGGTAGGGCCGTTGGGACCTGGAGGGCTCGGCGGGCTCGGAGGGTTGCCGTTGGTCTGACTGGGGCCGGGACGGTTGCCCGGAGGTGGTGAGCCACCCCCGGGTCGGGCACCACCGCTCCCCGCGGCAAGCCCGGCGGGCCGGAGAATACTGGCGCCTTTGCCGACGTTGAGCGCGGTGCTGCCGAATACGAAGTGACCGATTCTACGCAGGGCGGTTCCGGTACCGTCACCGATGTTGTTGGCCCGCGTGACCTGAGAATCGACCGCGCGCATGGTCGCGGGCAGCGCCACCACCGCGCCGATACAGAGGAACATGCCCATCAACTGATCCACAAAATATGCGGACATCAGCATGCGCAGGGCCCCGGCGTAGATCGTCGCGGCCACGGGCTTGAACAACTCGAACGATATCAACCAGATGAGGAGCCTTCTGTAGGCATTATCTCCGTACGGGCTGAACCTGGAGGCCGCCGCCACCGGGAGTACTGCGACGATGAGCACCAGGCCCGCGTTCCTGAAGAACATCAGCATGAACTGGATGAGGGACGCGATGATCGACGCGGTTCCGGTGAAGAGTATGAGGAGCCAGGCGCCGGTGCCTCCGAAGTCGATATTCGAGGTGCCATCCGCCCAGTTGTTCCACCAGCTGTCCGGCTTGCTGTGCACCGCCTCGTTCAGGATCCACGTGGAGTATGCATCTCCCGCCAGAGAGAAGAGGTTGATTCCAGCGGCAAGCGTGAACACGATGATGACCAAAACGAAAAGTTGAGAAAATGCTTCCCGGAAGGCCTCACCCTTACGTTGGATGGCCACTCTGCCGGCCGCGACGATAAGTCCGACGATGGCCGAAACCATGGTCAGCCATCCAGTGCTGTCCCGCAGGAAGACGAGCACGCTGCCTTTCTGGTCACTGAGCCCAGGGGTCGGCACGTTGATCCACCACGCCAAAAGGTAACGCAAGAAGGTGACCGAAGCCGCCGCGACCTGCTCTGTGAGCCAGCGGGCGAGAAGAGTGAAAAGTTTGATCGTTTGATCGAGGAGCATAATCAGTCAGCTTCTTTACCGGGAAAGGCGAGCCGGTGATCGGCTGCTACAGAGCGGCGCGGACGATGGATGGTGCGACGGCCAGCATGACGCAGCAGAGGAACAGCAGGCCCGCCACCCGCAGATGGCCGCCCCCCTCGCCCGTTCGGTAGGTGACCGCCATGCGCAGGCCGAGCCAGATGATCGAACCGACGACCAGGGCATAGACGAACCAGGACACCCAGCTGACGACCGTCAGTACCGGACTGGCGATCGTCGAGGGGGGCTGCTGTTCCGACGGACGGGGCATGTTCGTCGGTATCGGATCGGCGGGTGGCGGGGTGATGGGCGGGGAGGGGACGTGCTCGTCTTTCGGGTCCGGAGCCGACTTCTTGTCATCGTCCGGGCAAATACCAGACAGAATCCCGGGCATGAAATCCTTGCACCAGCTAGTTTTCTTCTTTGTTGCCACAGTCGACACGGTTGAGGAACAAGAGTCGACGAACGGGTTACTCTCACGGCATGGGCTGTCGGTTTCCACGGCGGCGGCAAGCTGTATGTCTCGAACGGACGTCCGGGATTCTTCCGGGGAGTAACGCTGCGCGGAGACAGTGACGCTGATCGCCCCTATTGCGATGGCCAGGGCGGCAAACCTGACCGATCGGCACGCGCGCCGCATCGTCCTCATTATTTGAGGCCGGCGATGGTGGAGACGAATGCCGTTGAGGATCCGATGAAGATGACCCCCAGGAAGACCCAGCCCATCCCTGTGAGGTGGCGCCCCCCTTCACTCCGGCGGTGATGAATCGCCATGTTAACGCCAAGTCCTATGAATGCTCCCACGCACGTCAGGTACCCGACCCATTTCATCCATCTCAATCCTGTGAGGATTTTGGTAGATCCCGGCGGCGTTTCCGGCGAGCCGGGGTCGGGGATGTTCCCGTCGGCCAGGATGTGGTGCGCGGCCTCGGTGAAGGGCACATGCGTGGCGACTCGAGCGTGGTGTGGCACGCTCAGCAAGATGTCACTCGCCCACGGAACCATCACATTAAACATGTGCATCCTCGGAAACTATGTGGTGTAGGTCGTTGGCCAGTCGTGAGTAGGCGGATGGCAGCCTGGCCTGGTCCGGGGGGTCGCCGATGCGCAATGCCTCCACCCACGGCAGTTCCCAGAGTCGAGGCACGCCTCCGGAGATCAGCCGCACCAGATCGCTGAGTGGTTTAGGGCGTTTTCCGGGAGCGTCGGCGACCACGACCAGCCCGAGCAGCCGGACGTTCGGCAGCACACCCGCGGCCCACTGCCGGGCGGCGGCCTGAGCCGCGCAGAGCCCGGCGGCGTGGCTACGCGCGACGAGAAGCACCCGGGCCGACACCGGGGGCACGGGCATCGGCCAGTACCGTCCAGCGCTCATGCTGCGGGGGATGAGGGCCGTCAACGTGGAGACGCCGGCTCCCCCATGGCACGACGAGAACCAGAGGTCCGGACCGGCGCCACGGTAACCGGCCAGCCCCAGCGGACTCGTGGGCGGTGGTGCCAGACGTGCCGGTACGACCGCCTGCGCCTGGAACGGTCCGCCGGCATACCCTCCGTGCTGAGGGGAGTGCGCCGCCACAGCCGGCGCGGCTTCCGCACCAGATGCCCGGTGCGGCCGGGCGACGTCCGCAGCTTGCATCACTACACCCTCCTCTGTAAGGGCAAAAGAGCAGGTCAGTGTTATGGTGTGGACCGTCCGAGAGTCGCTGCGATCGTCAACTACGCGGCGCGAAGAAAAGCGACCGGCGGGCTCTCGGCTACCTCGGCTTCAGGGGAAGCAACTTCTTCCAGCGGCTCGTCAACGGCATGATCGACCGGTCCCCCGCCGGCATGGCGAACGCGGGGTCATCGCTGATGGCGGCCAGGATTCCCCGGAGCGTCCTCTCAAGGTCCGGTCCCGGGCGCACGCTCGCCGGCTGGGGCGTGTTCACCGCCCGCATCCATCCCTCGTCCTCGGGGATCAGGCCGGCGAAACGCCAGCCGCCCAGTCGGTCCATGACCTCCTTCGGTCCGCACTCCACGTCGGGCCTCGCCCGGTTGAGGATCACGAAGACCTTCTCGGGAGGAACCCCGCCGCCCCCCTGCTGCTGCGGCGTGACGAGGGCCGACAGCCAGGAGCCGATGGCCTCCAGCGCCACCCTGTCGGGCTCGACCGGCACCAGGATGACGTCGGCCTCGGGGAGGACCAGGTCGAGGAACGTCCGGTGGTTCGTTTCGGCGACCGGCGTGTCGATGAAGACGAAGTCGAACGTCTGGCGCAGCACGGGGAGGATCCGGCGGTACAGCGAGTCGATCCTGGAGCGATCGACGCTGACGACGTCCTGCGGGGCGAGCAGCGCGTAGAGGCCGATCTCGGAGATGCTCGTGAGGCTCTGGCGCACCGTGTCCGCCGCAGGCGACCAGGGCGCCTGGAGCAGGTCCAGGACGGTCGGCGATTTGAGGTTGAGGAAACGCGCCACATCGGCCCGCTCCAGGTTGACGTCGACCAGCACGGCGGACCCCGCGCGGCCCGCGCTCTGAAGCAGCCTCGCCGCGTGCATCGCGAGGTTCACGGTCGTGCTCGTCTTGCCGGCCCCGCCCTTCGCCGAGGTGATCGCGATGACCGTGCCCTGTCTGCGAGGTGCCGCGGGAACCGGTGCGGGGATCGCCTGGGCGGGTGGTGCTCCGGGAACCGTCCATGGCTCCGGCGGCGGCTCGGGCTGGAGCTCCAGCTGAGGCTCCGGCTCGGCGGCGCCGAGTGCCACCAGCAGCTCCGCCACGTTCAGCCGCTTCGCGACCAGGACCACCTTCGGGTCGAAGACGTCGCCGCGTTCGGTGAAGGACACGTGGACAAGGACGGTGTGCCCGTTGCGGACCAGGCCGTTGGCCAGTACGGCGACCTCCGCGCCAGGGACGTCCTCGGCGAACCCCGGCGCGAACACGAACGTGACCGGAGAACCCACCCTGCCGCTCCCGGAGAGCTCCCGGAGCTCCGAGGCGGAGGCGACATCGAACACGAACGGGAACCGTCCGGTGTTCCGGAGCCTGCTCGCGACACCCGGGTGTCCCGCTACGACGAGGGCCGGCGCAATAGCCATCACGAATTCCTCAGTGCTCTGGTTGTCGACCGGACGAGCCCGGCCGGTGCTCCTGTAACGGACAGTGCGGGCAAACGGCACTGCCGCCAGCACCGGCCGCCCGCTGCCGAACACCGGCGCGACTCGCGACCCGTACGCTGTGGGCCGGCACCCCTCCGCCACAGGATGAAATAGGTTCCCGCGAAGAATGTCACACGACTGATGGGCTTGAAGGCGGTCGAAGGTCTAGGACTATTCGAGCCGGTGACGGCCCTTTTCAAGAAGACAAAGCAACTCGTCCACGAGCTCCCACAAGAGCCCAAACGAATCTTCAAGCGCTTAACGCACGGGCCGGAGCACGCACTCACCGAGTCCGAGCGGAGCCGCTTTTTCGACCTGGCCGAACGAGCTCGCGATGACGGAATAAGGTCACTACCGAAGAAGAAGGAACGACTCGCCGTGATCGGCGGTGTCAACGTCCGAACCGGCCGGACGGCGTTCGGGAGAAGCTCGAATCCGGTAGGGTGCGCCGAGGATGACGTAGTGCGCCAACTGGGCGGCGATCCGAATGAGGTCCTCTTCTCGAAGGCCACTCGCCGGCGCCTCGCGCGGCTGAATTCACAGATCGCGATATGCCGTCACTGCCAGGCCAAGTACCGTCCAAGTCAGTTCCCTCCCGGGACGAAGTTCAAAGGGGCCTTCGAAAGCGGAGGTTCCGGAGTTTTCGACATGTGAGCCCGAGCGCGAGGAGAGACTGGTGAACAACGAAGAAGAGTGGGACTGGTTCGAAGAGGTAGAAGACCGCGAGCCGAGAGATCCGATGCTTTCCGCCGTTCTGCGCGCCGTTCGGCAGGCCGGCGACGAATGGTCGTCACTCGGGATACCTCCCGAGGCCACCATTGCCCGGTTGGACGACAACGGATTGCGCGTCTTCATCGACGTCCTGGACAAGGACGACGACGTCCTGGCGACTCTGCGGGTCGACGTCAAGCGGGACGGGACGTCCGTCATGGCGTGGTCGGACGGAGAGCTGGCCGAGGTGGAGGAGCGGATGGAAGATACCGATCCGCTCGATATCGCCCGATTCTCTTCGCCCATTCCCGAAGAGCTCGCCTCGCACGTCGTCGCATGGCTGGACGGGCAGCTGAGGCGGGTCGTCGTGCGCTACGAGTGGAGCGTCCGAGGCAGGATTCGCGCCACCTGTGAAGCGTTCCAGGACACCGGGACGGTGCTCGCGAGCAGCGGCGCCAAGCCTCATGGCGGCCTCGACACGGCCGATCGAAAGACCCAGATCCGCCCGTAGGAACCTCACCGCGGCCAGTGTTCGCCCGCACGAATGATGTCCCATTAAGTCGGTAGGGATGGTTGACTACCCTGCGACACGCGTGTTCTCATCCTGATATGCGCGCCCGGCCCGCGCTCATTCGCCGGCGGCACGTCGACCTCGTCCGGGTCACCGCCGCCCGCTGTCGCGTCTGACGTCGACCCCACGCCCCCTTCTCTTCCGCCCCGCGGGCCGTACGCCCGTTCTAGGAGCGCAGTTCGCCATGCTCAAAAAGTCCCTCCTCGCCGGAGCCGCCGCGCTGGTCGCCTCGGCCGGCGCCGCCGGATGCGGAGCCTCCGCCGCCTCCCGCGGGTCCGCACTCAAGATCGGTTACTTCCAGGGCGCGGTCGCCGGACCCGAGGCCGTGGTCGCCGCCGACCCCGACCTCGCCTCTCATGTCAAGGCGCCGATCCACCTGCGCCCCATCGACAGCGGCGTCGCCGGGATGGCCCAGCTCCGCGCCGGCGCGTTCCCGGTGGTGTCCGGCGTCGGCAACCCGCCGTTCGTCGGCGCGTTCACCTCCGGCACCGACGTCGAGGTCGTGTTCGTCGAGAGCATCGACGAGTCCGGGCTCGCCGTGAACGACAAGATCAAGTCACCCGCCGACCTGAAGAAGGTCGGCGTGCTCGTCGGCTCCACGCTCGACTTCCAGCTCCGCGGCTGGCTCACCGCGCAGAGGCTGACCGGCAGGGTGCAGGTCGCCAGCTTCGCCAGCGAGGCCGCCGAGGCCGCCGCCTGGAAGTCCGGGAAGATCGACGCGGTCTACATCAGCCAGGCCTACCTGATCGACCTGAAGAAGCACGACGCCCGTGTCCTGACGACCGCGGCCGACGTCGCCCGCCTCGGGTACGCGGCGGTCAACATGCTCGCCGTCGACAAGGCGTACGCGAAACGGGACCCGGCCGTCGTGCAGCAACTCGTCTGCCAGGTGTCCAGGGCGCAGACGCTGGTCAAGGGCCCACAGGCCGCCAAGTACGTCACCGCCGCCACCCGGTTCCTCGGTGTGAGGCCGGCCGACGCGATCGCGGCCACCAGCGACTACCCGTACGTGCCGCAGAGCGAGGAGACCGGCTGGCTCCAGGGCGCGGACGGCCACGCCGCCTCCGGCAGGCTCGCCAAGAACTTCCAGCTCACCGCGCAGTTCCTGGTCACCCAGGGCCGGGCGAAGACGGTGCCGCCGATCGATCAGATCGCCGCGCACATCGCCCCCTCCTTCTGGGCGAAGGCGCAGTCGGGCGGGTGCACATGAGTGAGCGAAGCGAGCGAATCGACCAACACGGTCCGCCCGGTCTCCTCCCGACGAAGGAGGGCTCATGACCGAGAGAAGTGCCCAGGTCGTCGAGGAACCGGTCGCCGACAAGCCCGCGGCGGTGCGGCTCCGCGACGTCGGCAAGACCTTCCGCAAGCGGCGGCGCGAGACGACCGCGCTGGAGGGAGTGAGCCTGGACATCGCCGCCGGGGAGTTCCTGTGCCTGGTCGGCCCCTCCGGCTGCGGCAAGTCGACACTGCTGAGCATCCTGGCCGGCTTCACCGAGGCCGACACCGGCGAGGTACTCGTCGACGGCCGTCCGGTCACGGGCCCCGGCCCGGATCGCGGTGTGCTGTTCCAGACGCCGACGCTCTTCCCGTGGCTGACCACCCGGCAGAACGTCCTCTACGGCCCGCGCGCCCGCCGCGCCCTCACCCCGGACGTGCGCGAGGAGGCCGCCGAACTGCTGGAGACGGTCGGGCTGGCCGAGTTCGCCGACGCCTACCCGCACGAGCTGTCCGGCGGGATGCGGCACCGCGCGGCGTTCGCCCGGGTGCTGATCAACCATCCACGCGTACTGCTCATGGACGAGCCGTTCGGCGCGCTCGACGCGATCACCCGAGCCGGCATGCAGCGGTTCCTGCTCGAACTCTGGCAACGGCGGCGCACCACAATCGTCTTCGTCACCCACGACGTCGAGGAGGCGACGCTGCTCGGCGACCGGGTGTCGGTGCTGTCCGGCCGCCCGGGGCGTACCAAGGCGGTCCTCGACATCGACCTGCCCCGGCCGCGTACCTACGACGACACCGAGACGCTCGCGTTCGTCACGGCCAAGCGCCGGATCCGGGAGGTGTTGGAGCGGTGAGCCTCGACACGGCCCCGAGCCGTACGGTCACCGCCGTAC
This sequence comes from Actinoallomurus sp. CA-142502, assembly GCF_050936355.1. Lineage (NCBI taxonomy): Bacteria > Bacillati > Actinomycetota > Actinomycetes > Streptosporangiales > Thermomonosporaceae > Actinoallomurus > Actinoallomurus sp. CA-142502. The sequence continues at coordinate 804,311 of NZ_JBNJMY010000001.1, read as the reverse complement.
GCAGGCGGGAGCGGCGGCAGCGGTCCTGGCGACGGCTGTTCGTCGGCACGGCGGCGCTCGCGGCGGCACTCGCGGTGTGGGAGGTCGCGGCCTACGCCGTGCACGACGCGGTCACCCTGCCCACCGTGCAGGAGACGGTCCGCCAGCTGGTGCACTACCTGGCGGCGCCGTACCCGCAGGTGCAGGGCAAGACGCTGGTGACGGACGCGCTGATCAGCACGGGCCGGATCCTGGCCGGCTTCGCGCTCGGCACGGTGACGGGCCTGGTCCTCGGCGCGGCGATGGCGGGCGTCCGCGTCATCCGCGAACTCGCCGACCCGATCGTCGGGGTCATGCGGCCGCTGCCGCCGATCGCGTTCATCCCGTTGCTGGTCGTGTGGTTCGGCATCGGCGAGGCGTCGAAGATCGCCCTCATCTTCTTCGGCGTACTGCCGGTCGTCACGATCGCGACGCTCGGCGCGCTCGACGCCGTACCCGACGAGTTCACCCACGCCAGCCGCAGCCTCGGCGCGTCCTCCTTCCACACGATGCTGCACGTACGGCTCCGCGCGGCCGTGCCGGGGGTCGTCACCGGCATGCGCATCGCGATGGGCGGGGCGTGGACCAGCATCGTCGCCGCCGAGATGATCGCCGCGACCGGCGGGGTGGGCTTCCTCATCCTGCAGGCCGGCAACTACCTCCAGACACCGCTGATCTTCAGCGGGATCGCCGTCATCGCCGTACTCGGCTTCACCTTCGACGGACTGCTGCGCCTGCTGTTGCGCGCGGTCGACCCCACGGCACGCCGTTAGAAGCACGGTCAGAGAAAGGGAACGCCCATGTCCAGTCTCGACATCCACCGGATCGGCGGGCGGATCGGCGCGGAGGTCGTCGGCGCCGACCCGCGGGACCCGTCCGTCTTCGAGGCCGTCAACGCCGCGCTGCTGGAACACAAGGCGCTGGTCTTCCGCGGCGCCGACCTCGACGACGAGGAACAGATCGACTTCGCGTCGCGGTTCGGCGCGCTCACCACCGCGCATCCGACCGTGCCGTCGGTGGAAGGGCAGCCGAACATCCTCCCCGTCGACGGCGAGGAGGGCATCCGCTCCAACCAGTGGCACACCGACGTGACGTTCGTACGGACGCCGCCGAAGGTGAGCACGCTGCGCGCCCTCGTCGTCCCCCCGTACGGCGGGAACACCCTGATCGCCAACTCCGCGGCGGCCTACCGGGACCTGCCCGCGGAGCTGCGGGAGTTCGCCGACCGGCTGTGGGCGGTGCACACCAACGACTACGACTACGCGCTGCCGCGCGTGAACCCCGAGAAGGCGGCGGAGTACCGCCAGGTGTTCGTCTCGACGCGCTACCGGACCGGCCACCCCGTCGTCCGCGTGCACCCGGAGACGGGCGAGCGCGGCCTGTTCATCGGCGGGTTCGCGCAGCGCGTCGTCGGGTTGAACGGCAGCGAGTCACGCGACATCCTGCGCATCCTCCAGGCGTACGTCACCCGCCCGGAGAACATCCTGCGCGTCGTGTGGAACCCCGGCGACCTGGTCGTCTTCGACAACCGCATCACCCAGCACTACGCACCGGACGACTACGGCGACCAGCCGCGCCGCCTGCACCGCGTCACCGTCGCCGGCAACACCCCGGTCGGCGTGGACGGCAAGGAGAGCTACGTCATCGAGGGCGACGAGGCACGCCACTACACCCCGGCGGCCGCCTAGGAACCCGCGAGGCGGGGTCCGATCGTCTCGGCGAACGCGGCGACGTCCTTCTCGGGCAGGTCGTAGCCGGACGCGAACGTGTGGGCCGGGAAGAAGAAGACGTGGAGGTCATCGCCGCGTCCGATCTCCTCCCGGGCCCGCAGCAGCCGCTCGGCGCAGTACTCGGCCGGTCCGAACAGGCCGAACGCGTCGCAGATCTCCGTCGCGAGCTCCGGCGGGATGTCGCCCGGCCGGTGGTCGTCGGCCAGGTCGATGCCCGCCTCCCGCAGCCAGCGCAGGTTCGCCTTGCTCGGGTAGGTGAGGAACGACTGACCCTCGCGGAACTCGCGGCGCGGCCACTCGCGTACCTCCTCGAACGGGCCGACCGCCGTCGTCACGATGAAGATCTCCTTGATGGACGCCGGGTCGCGGCCGGCGCGGCGTGCGCCCGTCGCGACGTGCTCCCGGGCGACGCGGACCGCGTCCGGGTGCAGCCCGACGAACATCATCACGCCGTCGGCGACCTCACCCGCGAGTTCCAGCATGCGCGGCCCGGCGGCCAGCACGAACACCTCCGGCGGCGGCGTGACCGGGTGGGTGAGGACGGTCTCGCGGGCGCCCAGCGGCGTGCTCTCGCCGCGGAGCAGAAACCGTACGGTGCGCACGGTCTCGCGGAGATGCGCGCGCCGCGCCTGCGGCTCGCCGGCCCGCTCGACCGACAGGAAGCCGGGCGCGAGGGAGAGCAGGAACCGGCCCGGGGCGAGCTCGGCGACCGAGTTGCTCAACGCGGCGAGCACGAGCGGGTGCCGGGTGACGGCGTTGGAGGTCGCCGGGTACAGCGTGAGGCGGCTCGTCCGCTCCGCGGCCAGGGCGAGCGCCACGTACACGTCCCGTCCGGTGTGGTGGTGGTCGTGCACGCCCACGCCGTTGAACCCGGCGTCCTCACAGCGTGCGATGAAGTCGGCCACCTCACGCAGGGGACGGCCGACGGGAACGCGAATGTCCACCTTCACGGTCATGAATCCTCCTTCGTCGGGGAGAGTGACCACCGGGCCGCGCTTCCGACTCCCTCGCTTCGCTCGGTCATGGACGGGGGCCTTTCGTCTTTCATTGGTCGAGATAGCCGCGGATCACGCTGAAGCTCAGGTAGTCGTCGTTGACGTAGGCGACGGTGACCGCGAGCGGGCTTTCGTCGGCGTGCACGTGGAGGTGGCGCAGGAACAGCAGCGGGTGGTCCGCCTCGATCTCCAGCGCGGCACGGACGTGCGGCGGGGGCAGTAACGGCCGTACCCGCGCGACCGAGTAGCAGACCGGCCGGCCGACGTGCGTCTCGATGAAGCTGAACGTCGAGTCCATCGCCTCCGGGGTGGAGGACGGGTAGCGCAGCAGCCGGGCCGGCACGTGGTCGACGCTGTAGACGGCGGGCCGCCCGTCGGCGGTGAAGACGCGCTCGACCTCCCAGGCCGGCTCGCCGGCCGGCAGTTCCAGCGCGGTGGCGACGTCCTCGGACAGCTCGGTCGCGCGCCCGGAGACGCGCTGGCCCGCCTCGTACCCGGCGTCCGCCAGTAGATCGACGAACGCGCCGGCCTCGGCGAGGTTCGCGGTGACGCCGAGGACGTGCCGGTTGATGAAGGTGCCGGCGCCGTGGAGGCGGCGGATCCGGCCCTCCTTCTGGAGGGACTGCAGCGCCGAGCGTACGGTCGCGCGGCTCACGCCGAGCGAGGCGGCCAGCCGCTCCTCGGCGGGCAGCCGGAGGGTGCCCTCCGCGCCGAGCCGGGCGATGAGCTCCCGCAGCCGCGCCTTGACCTGCCGGTAGCTGTCGGCCGTGATGCGCTCGACCGGGAGGTTCATGCGTCCTTCCCGGCGTCGCGGCGGCCGATCGGGCCGTCGTAGCGGCGCAGCCACTCGATCAGCTCGACGAGGCGGGCGACGATGTGGTCGTGGTAGCGCTGCCCCTTCTCCTCGGTGACGCCCAGCGAGGAGCTGAAGGAGCCGGTCGGGGTGAAGGCGCGCTGCTCGTCGCCGGACCAGACGATCTCGACGCCGTCGGGCGCCTTGCCGAACAGGTCGTCGCCGACGAACCCGCCGAAGACCTCGTCGAAGTCCACGTGCGCGTCGGTCAGCCGGTCCATGCGGATCTTGCCGGGGTAGCGGTAGTGGACGTGCGACAGCTCCAGCTCGCCGGCGTGGTGCTCGTTGGTGTCCTTGATCTCCGGCGCGGCCGACCGGGCCAGGTGCAGCGGGTCGGCGATGACGAAGAGCACCTGGGGCAGCTCCTCGTCGTGGAGGACGCGGGCGGCGGTGTGCAGCGCGGCGAGGTTCGAGCCCTTGTGCCCGTTGAGCAGGATGATCCGGTCGAAGCCGTGCCGGGCGAGGCTGCGCGCGACGTCGCGGACCAGCAGCGTGAGCGTCTCGGGCCGTACCGAGATCGTGCCGGGGAAGCCGGCGTGATGGACCGAGTCGCCGAACCAGATCGGCGGCGTCACGACGACGCGCGCCCGCTGCGCCGCGTCCTCGGCCAGGGTGATCGCCACGTACGAGTCGACGCCGAGGACACCGGCGGGACCGTGCTCCTCGGTCGCGCCGATCGGCACGATCGCGATCCGGTCGCGCTCCAGATAGGAGGCGACCTCTTCCCACGTCAGGTCCTGTATCCAGACCGAGGGCAGATCCGTCGCCATGGCAGTCCTCCTCACCGCAGGGTTCGCCAGAAAAGGTCTGACGTCTAACGACAGCTACCCTATTGACTTAGTATGGTTTTTGCCAGTGACCCGTAATCTTCCGGCTGATGCGCACAGGGGGTACCCGCGTTGACGACCCGATCCACGCCGCCCGCCGACCCGGCCGAGGCACGCCGGCTGTTCCGCGAGGGGCTGGTCACTCCCACCGCGGGCTGGGCGCCCGGCTTCACGCAGGCGAACACGATCATCGTACCGAGCGAGTACGCCTACGAGGTGCTGCTGTTCTCCCAGCGCAACCCGCGGCCCTGCCCGGTGCTCGACGTCTCCGACGCCGGCAGCCCGCGCACCGTCCTGGCGCCCGACGCGGACCTGCGCACCGACTTCCCCGCCTACCGGATCTGGCGCGACGGCGAACTGGCCGAGGAGACCGCCGACATCCGCGACCACTGGCGCGACGACCTGGTGACCTTCCTCATCGGCTGCAGCTTCACCTTCGAGACGCCGCTGCTCGCGGCCGGCATCGAGGTCCGGCACATCACCGCGGGCACCAACGTGCCGATGTACCGGACCAGCGTCGAGTGCCGTCCGGCGGGCCGGATCCACGGGCCGCTGGTCGTCTCCATGCGGCCGATCCCGGCCGACCGGGTGGCCGAGGCGGTACGGATCTCGGGCCGGTTCCCGTCCGTGCACGGCGCGCCGGTGCACATCGGCGACCCGGCCGGCCTGGGCATCACCGACCTCGGCACGCCGGACTTCGGCGACCCGGTCGAGATCCGGCCGGGCGAGGTGCCGGTCTTCTGGGCGTGCGGGGTCACTCCACAGGCCGCCATCATGGCGTCCCGCCCGCCGTTCGCCATCACGCACGCGCCCGGCCACATGTTCATCACCGATGTCCCGGACACCCGTTACGCCGTGTGAATTTCGGGTTGTTCATCCCAGCAGGTCGAGGAGACGACCGGCCTGGCGCTCCAGGGTGCCGGGCGGGTTCCGGTCGCGGGCGGGACCGCCGGGGCCGAGCATGAGCATCCAGGAGTAGGCGAACACTCGACGGAACTCGCGGACCCGGCGGGCGACGGCACCCGGAAGGTCGAATTCTCCGAGCAGCGCGGTGGCGTCGAACGTGCCGGGGGTCCGGGCGGAGATGTGTTCGGCGACTTCGGCGAGTTCGAAGGCGCGGTCGCTGCGGCCGGAGTCCTCGAAGTCGACCAGCCGTACCCGCTCGCCGTCCCACAGGTAGTTCGCCAGGTTGCCGTCGGCGAGCCCGAGCACGGGTGTGTCGATGCCCAGGAGACGGCCGGTGTCGAGGCCGTCGAGCCACTTCGCCCCCGCCGCGTACGCTCCGGCGACCGTGGGATCCGCACCGAGGTCCGGTCGGCTCTCCCGCAGGGCCCGAGCCTTGGCCACGGCCGCCGCCGGGTTCCACGAGGCCGGCGGCAGACCGGCCACGACCGATCGCGGGACCGCCTCGTGCAGCGCTCCGATCGCGCGCGCCATCGCGGCCGTGTGCCGGCGCGTGGTGGTCATGCCGCGCAGCGGAGTTCCCGCCAGGCGCGACATCACCACGTACGGGGGCCGCGCGGCGAGGTCGGCGTCGATCGGCCGGGGCGCCAGGCCGGGCGAGTGTTCGGCCAGCAGCCGCAGCGCGCGCCACTCGCGTTCGGCCTCACCGCGACCGGCGGAGACGAAGCGTTTGGTCACCCGGTCGCCGCGCGTCTCGATCTGATGGGTGCTCGCTCGGCCGACCACGCGCCGAGGCTACCGAACCTGCCGCCGGCCGCTCCTACGAGTCGTCATCGTCGTCCAGGGCACGGGTGTCGCGCAGCTCGACGTACGGTTCCTCCGTCTTCGGCAGGCCCCCGGCGATCGCGCGTCCGCGTTCGAGCTCGGCGTTGAGTTCGGCGCCGAGCAGGATGGCGATGTTCGACATCCAGATCCAGACCAGGAAGATGATCAGACCGGCGAGGCTTCCGTACGTCTTGTTGTACGACCCGAAGTTCGCGACGTAGAACGCGAAACCGGCCGAGACGACCAGCCAGATGACGACGGCGAAGAGGCCGCCGGGGGTGACCCAGCGGAACCCCTGCTTGGCGTTCGGCCCCGCCCAGTACAGCAGGGCGAACAGCATCCCGGCGACGAGCAGCAGCGCCGGCCATTTCACGATGCCGAAGATCGTGATGGCCGCCGGCCCGGCGCCGACCATCGCGCCGACGCGCTGGGCGACCGGCCCGGACACCACCACCGCGACGGCGCACGCCGACAGCAGGACCAGCGTCGTGAGCGTGATGACGACGCGGAGCGGCAGGGTCTTGTAGATCGGGCGTCCCTCTTCGACGTCGTAGATGGCGTTGGCGGCGCGCATGAACGCCGCGACGTACCCGGAGGCGGACCAGATCGCCGCCGCCAGGCTCACGACCGCGACGATCCCGGCGCCGCCGGGTCCCCGCTGCAACTCGGTGATGGCGTTCACGAGGATCTGCCGGACCTGCCCGGGCGCGAGCTGGCCGACGTTGGTGATCAGCGACTGCGACACCGATTTCCCGGCCAGGCCGACGATGGAGACGACCACGAGCATCGCCGGGAAGATGGACAGCACGCTGTAGTAGGTGAGGGCGGCGGCCCAGTCGGTGACGTTGTCTCGCCGGAACTCCCCCACCGACCGCCGGACCGCGGCCCACCACGAGCGGCCGGGCAGGTCGGTCGGGCTCCGTGGCGCGTCCGTGGCGTCCGTGCTCATGAGCCCTCCTTCGTCGGAAGGGCGATCCCGTCGCGCGTGTTTTTGATTCGCTCGCTTCGCTCGCTCATGGGCCCTCCTTCGTCGGAGGAGAGACCATGCGCGCGTGTTCTTCGATTCGCTCGCCGCGCTCGCTCATTCGGCGTCGTCGTAGTTCTGGCTGTGCAGGAGGTAACCGCGGTTCAGCGCGGCCTTGACCGCTCCGCTGATCGCGCCCTGCAGGGTCGCGGCGATGAGCACCTCGGCCCAGCTTCGCTCCAGGTCGCCCGCGTCGGGGGTGTCATCGTCGCGGGCGATCAGCCGCCAGGTCTGCTTGAAGATCACACCGGCGATCAGGCCGCCGGCGATGCCGAGCGCCGCCGAGGCCGACCGCGACATCGAGTTCCCCTTGCTCATGATGTCTCCTTCGTCGGAGGGGTGGCCAGGAATACGTGCTTGTCGGTTCGCTCGCTCCATTCGCTCATGACCGCTTCCTCCTGCTCAGCGCCAGCAGGGCGGCCGCGGCGCAGAGGCCGGCCGCGCCGTACACCAGGGCGGGCCGTCTTCCCGCGGTGTCCGCCGCCTGGCGCGCGGGCTCGGGGATGTTCTCTTCGGCCCGGCCGAGCGAAGCGGTGACCTTCTCCCGTGCGCGCTCGCGCATCCGCGCGGCGCTGCCCCGTACGCGTTTGGGCACGTCCACCTTCGCGGCCAGCGCCTGCACGGTCTTGGCCAGCTCCTGGCGGTTCTGTTCGATCCCGGCGACGAGCTGCTCGCGTTCGCCGGCGCCGCCCGTCCGGGTGGTCTCGTGGCTCATCGTTGACGCCCTTCGAGGTTCGCGTTCGCTGATGCCGCCCACACGTACCCGGACAGCGCGCACTAATGCGGCGTCAACCGATGTTCGCCGGGCCGGGCGAACACGTCCTCAGATTTTTTTCGCGGTGATGTCGAATGGCGTCGACTCCGTTCGTAGCCAGGGTGAGAGGCCGGCAAGGAGCCGGTCGCGACACACCGGAGGCTCACGATGTCCGTCACCACCACCGCCGTTCCCGTTCCCGCGAAGTCGCTGATCGCCGGGGGTCTGACCGCGGCGGCCCTCGCCGCCGTGGCGACCTCCGCCATCGCGGCGGCGGGTAAGGCCGCCGGGATCAGCCTGGCCGTCGGCGGCGCGCCGATCCCGGTGTCCGGGTTCGCCGTGCTGACCGCGATCTTCTCCGTGGTGGGCCTGGTGCTGGCCCTGGTCCTGGCCCGCATGGCCCGCCGTCCGCGCACGGTGTTCGTCCGCACCACGATCGTGCTCACCGCGTTGTCGCTGGTGCCGGACGTGCTCGCGGACGCGTCCGCGGCCACGAAGGCGCTGCTGATGCTGACGCACCTGGCCGCCGCCGCGATCGTGATCCCGGCCATCACCCGCCGCCTCGCCGCCTGAGATGAGAAGGAGCGTGCCCACCGTGAACCAGGAGAGCGTGAGCGCCACCCTGACCTTCGCCGTGCCCGCCGCGAGAGTGTTCGCGGTGCTGGCGGACCCGACGACCCATGCCGCGATCGACGGCACCGGCTGGGTTCAGGCACCCGCCGACCGGGCGCCGCTGACCGAGGTCGGGCAGATCTTCCGGATGGACATGTATCACTCCGACCACTCCGACGGCGACTACCAGGTGGTCAACAAGGTCGAGGTACTCGACCCGCCGCGCGCCATCGGCTGGATGACGGGGACGGAGCAGAGCGACGGCCGGCTGGAGTTCGGCGGCTGGATCTGGCGGTACGACCTGACGCCGACCGGTCCGTCCGAGACCGCGGTCACGCTCACGTACGACTGGTCGGCGGTGCCGCAGTACATCCGGGATCGCGGCATCCGGTTCCCGCCGTTCGGCCCTGAGCACCTCACCAACTCGCTGTACCACCTGGCCGAGCTCGCCGCACCGGCATCCCGCGTCTGAACGCCCACCTGCGACATAAAGGAGAACTCCCATGACCACCGACACCACCAGCGCCCACTCGCAGACGCCCGACGGCTGGACCGCGGGAACCTGGACCATCGACCCCGCCCACACCGCGGTGAGCTTTTCGGCGCGCCACCTGATGAGCCGGGTACGCGGAACATTCGCCGAGGTCAGCGGGCAGATCGTCACCGACCCCGACCCCGCCCGCTCGACCGTCACGGCCGTGATCGGGACCGCCTCGGTCAACACCGGCAACCAGATGCGCGACGATCACCTGCGGTCGCCCGATTTCTTCGACGTCGAGCGGTACCCGCAGATGAGGTTCGTCAGTCAGGCACTGCGCCGGGTGGCCGGCTCCTGGGTGCTGTCGGGTGAGCTGACGATCCGCGATGTCACCCGGGCGGTGGACCTCGAGGTCGAGTTCCTCGGCTCCGACCCGACCGGGCTCCAGGGCGAGCCGCGGATCGGATTCTCGGCTCAGGCGACCATCAGCCGCCGCGACTTCGGCGTCACCTTCGGCCTGGTCGCCGACGGCGCCAAGATCATCATCGCGGACAAGATCGACATCACCCTGGACGTCCAGGGATTCCTGGCCTCCTGAGACACCGATCGCACCGGGCCGAGACAGAACGGAACAAGACAATGACGAAAGCGAATCGGGTCCGCTGGGTGGCGCTGGCGGTGGTGTGTGCGGGATCGCTGATGAACGTGCTGGACACCACGATCGTGGGTGTCGCCCTGCCCGCGATCCAGCATGATCTGGGCTTCAGCCAGGCGTCGCTGGCGTGGGTGGTGAACGCCTACCTGCTCACCTACGGCGGGTTCCTGGTGCTGGGCGGGCGGCTGGGCGACCTGTTCGGTCACCGGCGGCTGTTCGCCGCGGCCGTCGGCGTCTTCACCTTGGCCTCACTCGCCTGCGGCCTGGCTCCCGCACAGGGATTCCTGCTGGCCGCGCGTGCGGTGCAGGGGCTGGCCGGGGCGATCGCCTCCGCCGTCGCGCTCTCGCTGGTGGTCTCGCTGTTCCCCGAACCGGCCGGGCGGGCCAAGGCAATGGGTCTGTTCGGATTGATCAACGCCGGCGGCGCCAGCATCGGGGTGCTGGCCGGCGGTGTCCTGACCGGCCTGCTGTCCTGGCAATGGATCTTCTGGGTCAACGTCCCGATCGGCGCCGCGGTCCTCCTCGCCTCACTGCGCGTGCTGCCCACCGGCCCGGTCCGGCGACGCGGCCGGCTGGACGTGGTCGGCGCGGCCCTGGTGACCGCCGGGATGCTACTGGCCGTCTACGCCATCAACGGCGTCGGCCAGACCGGCTGGACCTCGAGCCGCACCATCGGCCTGCTGGCCGCCGTCGCGGTGCTGCTCGCGGCGTTCGTCGCAGTCGAGTCCCGCACCGCCGCCCCGCTGGTGCCGCTGCGGCTGCTCCGGCAGCGCAACCTGACCGCCGCCGGCGTCATCGGCCTGCTGTGGACCGCCGCCATGTTCGCCAACTTCTTCCTCACCACGTTGTACCTGCAGCAGGTCCTCGGCTACAGCGCGCTCCAGACCGGGCTGGCGTTCCTGCCCTCGAACCTGCTCATGGCCGGCGTGTCCGCCGGCGCCTCGGCCCGGCTGGTCGCCCGCTTCGGCACCAGGCCGCCGCTGGTGGCCGGGCTCCTGCTCGTCGCCGCCGGCCTGGCCCTGCTGGGCCACGCGCCCGTCGCGGGCCACTTCGCCGTGGACGTGCTGCCCGGCGGCATCCTGCTCGGCGCCGGCGCCGGAACGGCCATGTCCCCGCTCCTGCTGGCCGCCATCGGCGACCTGCCACCGGATGAGTCCGGTCTGGCATCCGGCATCGTCAACACCTCGATCATGCTCGGCGGCGCGCTCGGCCTCGCCGTCCTGGCCAACGTCGCCACCGGACGCACCGACCGGCTGACCGCCGCCGGGCACCCCCACCTGGACGCGCTCACCAGCGGCTACCATGCCGCCTATCTCACCGCCGCCGCCTGCGCCGCCCTCGCCGCCCTGCTCGCCGCCCGCTGGCTCCGCCCCGGCGCCACGCCCGGGAACCCCGCACCCACCCCGACCGCGCGACCCGCACTCGCCACCACAAGTCGAAGGAGTTCACCATGAAGCAGTACCTGCTCGCCGTCCAGCTCGACGAGAGCGCGCCGGCGCCGTCCGACCGGGAGTTCAAGGAGCAGATGACCCGGACGGGCAAGGTCAACGACGAGATGCGGTCCGCCGGTGCCTGGGTGTTCGCCGGTGGCCTGGTGTCCTCACACGCCACCACGGTCGTCCGCCCCGGCAACGGCACGACCACGATGACCGACGGCCCGTTCGCCGAAACGAAGGAACAGCTCGCCGGGTTCTGGGTGATCCGCGTCGAGGATCTGGACCAGGCGCTGGCCTGGGCCGACAAATGCGCACTCGCCTGCGAGGCCCCGATCGAGGTGCGCCCGTTCGACGAGTACTCGCAGGCCTGAGCACGAATGGATCTGGAGACCCTCTACCGGACGGAGTACGGCCGGTGCGTGGCCACGCTGACGCGCGTCCTCGGTGACATCGGGCTCGCCGAGGAGGCCGTCCAGGACGCGTTCGCGGTGGCCCTGCAGAAGTGGGACCAGCCGCCGCCCAATCCCGGCGCGTGGATCGTGACCACCGCCCGCAACCGGGCGATCGACCGCCTGCGCCGCGAGTCCACTCGCCAGGCCCGCCACGCTCAAGCGCTGCTGCTGCACCAACCCGACGAACCACAGGAGGTGGGACCGGTGCGCGACGACCAGCTCCGCATGATCTTCACCTGTTGCCACCCGGCCCTGTCCCCGCTCGCCCAGACCGCGCTCACGCTGCGCCTGCTGGGCGGGCTGGAGGTGGGAGAGATCGCACGGGCCTACCTGGTGCCGGAGGCGACCATCTCCCAGCGGATCGTCCGCGCGAAGAAGAAGATCCGCGACGCCGCCATCCCCTACCGCGTGCCCGAGGGCGCCGAACTCCCCGATCGGCTCGCGCCCGTACTCACCGTGCTCTACCTGGTCTTCAACGAGGGATACGCGTCCACGTCGGGGGAGCTGCTGCGGACGGACCTGTGCCTGGAGGCCATTCGCCTGGCGAGGGCGCTCGCCGAGCTGATGCCCGACGAGCCGGAGGTGATCGGGCTGCTGGCGCTGCTCCTGCTCACCGAAGCCCGGCGCCCGGCGCGGGTGGGGCCCGCGGGCGAGCTGGTGGTGCTCGCCGAGCAGGACCGGTCGCTGTGGAACCGGAAGCTGATCGCCGAGGGGCATGAGCTGGTACGGCGGTGCCTGCGCCGTGGGCAACCGGGGGCGTACCAGTTGCAGGCCGCCATCAACGCCGTGCACACCGACGGGCCGGCGACCGACTGGACGCAGGTGCTGGCGCTGTACGACCAGCTGGTACAGCACGTCCCGACCCCGATCGTCGCGCTCAACCGCGCGGTCGCCGTCGCCGAAGTGCACGGACCCGCGCCGGCGCTGGCCATCATCGATGAACTGGACCTGCCGGGCTACCACCTGCTGCCCGCGGCCCGCGCGGACCTGCTCACCCGCCTCGGCCGCACCGCCGACGCCCTCGCCGCCTACGACGAGGCGATCAGCCTGGCGACCAACGACACCGAACGAGCCTTCCTGCAGACCCGGCGGGCACGCCTGGCCTAGACGTCCTCCTCGGCGTCGGCGTCGGCGCGGCGGCGGCGCGGGAGCTCGGCGGCGGTCTCGGCGGACGGGGCCGGCTCCAGCAGTGCCTCCGGCGACGAGTCCTCCCGCAGCTCACCGATCGGCAGCTCGCCGATCGGGATCTCGTCGAGTCGTACCGCGCCGACCTGGGCGGACTCCTCCTGGGACCGGGCTCCGCCCGGCGGGTCGACGGTGATCAGGCCGTCCTTGAGCAGGATGGCCAGGTCCGAGAGCACGGAGTAGAGGCCGCGGCCGAGGGTGAAGGCGATGTCGCGCGCGCTGGCCCGCCCGTCGGCGGTGGCGAGGATCGCGGCGCGGCCCGGCGCGAGCACCGGGTTCCGCCGGGTCTCCGCGGGCGCCGGCCGCGTGTGGATCGTCAGGCCGAACGGCCGCCAGCCGGCGACCACCTCCAGCCGGCGGTGGGTCTCCCGTACGATCCGCCCGGTGTCCAGGCCGGGTTCGGCGGGCAGCAGAGGCGGCAGGTCACCGGGCCGCGCGGGCCGGGCGGTGCAGGAGGTGACGCCGCCCAGGGCGATCGCGAAGATCGCGTCGAAGACGGCGGTCTGCGTGAGCACCTCGACGGCCGCCGCGCCGAGCAGCCCGCGCTCGACCAGTTCCTCCGCCAGCCGGCCGTACGGGGCCGCGGCGGTGAACACCTCGCTCCAGTCGGCCTCGGAGATCCGGCCGGAGCGCAGGAGCAGCGACTCGATCCCCGGCGCGACCGGGGTGGAGGCCGCGAGGACCGCGCCGTCCCGCATGACCACCTCGCCGCCCTGGCCGCCGTCGAGCCGGAGGGTGCCGGAGAAGCGTTCTCGTCCTCTTCGTGTGAGAGCCGTGGTGAGAATGCCCGACCTGGGGAAGGACACCGCGGCTCCGCTCGGCGGCTCGGTTCGCGAAACGGGTTCTGTCACGTCGGCCATCCATCGGAACGGGAGTTCAGGGACGTTATGGGGTATTTCGGCTAAGTCATCATGCCAGGTGTGCGACCGAAATCCGGCACATCCCCGCCGTAACTTCGGTCAACCGAATGGCACCTCTTCAGGAACCTCCGGTCAGGTCACATGTCAAACGGCCCTCGTCGCGGCGAATGCCCGACATATCGCCATCCGGCCCGGTACCTTTCTCCTCAGATACATCACGCCTGCCGACCGGTGTCACAAAAGGTGTTTCGGTCACGGGGAAGCTCGGTCAGGCGGCTCACGGGGTGGGAGGCTCGATGAATATCGAAACCGCGCTCAAGGAAGCCATGGCGATCGACGGGGCCCTCGGCGCCGCACTGGTCGACTATGAGAGCGGCATGACGCTCGGCGTCAGCGGCGGCGGCCGCGAACTCGACCTGGAGGTGGCCGCCGCGGGCAACACCGAGGTCGTCCGCGCCAAGGCCCGTACGCTCGAGTCCCTGGGCATCACGGAGTCGATCGAGGACATCCTGATCACGCTCGACCAGCAGTACCACGTGATCAGGCTGCTCAACCGCGGCGGCAGCCAGCTGTTCTTCTACCTCGCCCTCGACCGCTCCCGCGCCAACCTGGCGCTCGCCCGGCACAGCCTGCGCCGCATCGAGAGCGAAGTCGACCTCTAGGCTCGGCGAAAGCAGGACAGGGGATGAACAAGGAAGCGGTGCTCGCCGAGCTGCACGCCCTGCGCGAGCAGGTCGTCGGGGTGCGAGACAGCGCGATCGCGTCGGTCGACGGCATGCTCGTCGTGTCCGACACGGACAAAGTGCGCCCGGACGCGCTGGCCGCCCTCGCGGCGGCGGCCCTCGGGCTGGGCAAGAGCACCAGCAACGAGGTCGGCATGGGCGAACTCCGCGAGGTCGTCACCCGCTGCCAGAGCGGCCACATCGTCGTCTACGCGATCCAGGACCACAGCCTCCTCGTCGTCCTCGGCGACGAGGGGCTCGACATCGCCCGTCTCCACCTGCGGTCCCGCCCGGCCATCAGCCGGCTGGCCGAGATCCTCGGCTGAGGGTCAGGTCGACCGCTGGGCGCGGTGGCGTTCGTCGCCGCCGTCGAAGTCGGTGTAGGTGTAGGGGTTCGGGACGCGCTCGGCGGCGGGCAGCTCCGGGGTGAGGCTGTCCTGCCATGCCTGCTCGCCCATGGTGGACCGGGCGTACTCCACGGTGCGGCCGACGGCCGCCCTGGCGCCGGCCAGGTCGGCGCCGACGAGACGGTGCTCGTGCTTGACCACGCGCCCGTTGACCAGCACGGTGTGCACGTCGCCGCGGCTCGCCTGGTAGACGACGGTGCCGTACGGGTGGAGCAGCGGGTACAGGGCCGGGGCGTCGTCGTTCTTGATCAGGACGAGGTCCGCCTTCTTGCCCGGCGTCACGCTGCCGATCACCGAGTCGAGCCCGAGCGCGCGGGCGCCGCCGATGGTGGCCCATCGCACGACCTCCTCGGCACGCAACGAGTTGTGCACGACGGTGTCGCCGCGGGCGTGCGCCTCCAGGTGCTCCCGCGAACGGTCGGCGGACAGCGTGGCCCGCATCGCGGAGAACAGGTCGGCGCTCCACCACACGCTGGTGTCCATCGACAGCGAGACCGGGATGCCGTGCCGCCGCAGCTGCCAGCTCGGCGGGTACCCCTGACCGGCGCTCTGCTCGCTCTCGGTCGACACCGACACGGACCCGCCGCTGGCGGCGATGCGCTGGTAGGAGTCCTGGCTGAGGGTGGCGGCGTGGACGTAGGTGGTGCCGGGCGTCATGAAGCCGCCCTCCCACATGAGCCGGATGCCGTCGTCGTTGGTCGCGCCCCAGACACCGGCGTGCGTGGTGACCCGCAGGCCCAGGTCCCGTGCGGCCTCGAACGCCCCCCGCTCCGGGAACTTCGGGTCGCCGGTGACGTCGAAGGCGAGCTGCAGGCCGAGCATGTCGTCCGGCGCGCCGAACCGCTCGACGAAGCCGCGGAACTCCGGGCTGTTCGTCCACTCCCACGGGGCCCCGAGCAGGTTCCCGTACGCGAGGACGAACCGGCCGGGCGCCGCCCGCAGCGCGTCGGCGGCGGCCTCGCCGTGCTCCACCGTCCGCAGCCCGTGCGACCAGTCCACCGTGGTCGTGACGCCCGCGTCCACCGCCTCGATCGCGGACAGCGTGTCGCCGGCGTGGATGTCCTCGGGGCGGAAGATCTTGCCCCAGTTGAGGTAGTAGAAGACGAAGTACTGCGTCAGGGTCCAGTCGGCGCCCAGCCCGCGCAGCGCGGTCTGCCACATGTGCCGGTGGGTGTCGACCATGCCGGGCATCAGGATGCCGCCGGAGGCGTCGATCTCGGCGGTGCCGCCGGGCACCGCGAGGTCGCGGCCGACCTCGGCGATCGTCTCGCCGGTGACGAGCACGTCGCCCTCGATGACGCCAGCGTCGTCCATGGTGAGGACGGTCGCGTCGCGGAAGACGATCGGGCGGCCGTCGAACTGGTCGGGGTTCATGAGTCCTCCTTCGTCGGCTGGAGTGACCACTGGGGCGCGCCTTCGATTCCCTCGCTCCGCTCGGTCATGGCGTCACCTGCTCAGGTGGAGATGTCCGGGTACGGCAGGGCGAAGTGGGACAGCTTGGCGGCGTAGTCGAGCTGCATCCCCAGCGGCTCGGTGAAGTCGCGCTCGAACATGGCGATCCACAGCGTCAGGGTGAGGAAGTTGTGCGCGCCCATCGCGAACAGCGCGACGTGGTCGTGCGTCCTGAGTGCCTGGCGCTCCTCGTCCGTGAAGGACAGCCAGGTGGTGCGCTCGCCGCTCGGCAGGTTGAGGATCTCCCCCGCCTTCTCGGCCTCCCACCACGCGACGGTGCCCTCGGGATCCTCGCGGTACCGCTCGACGAGCTCGGGGTCACGGTCGATCGTGTAAAGAAACTTGTTCACCAGGTACTTGCTCATGCTCCCACTCCGTTCGGATACCAGGTGAAGTAGGCCTCCATGGTGTGGAAGAGGTCCAGGTTGTCGGCGTAGTCGGCCTTGCGGCCGTCGGCGAGGCCCATCATCAGCATGAAGTCCATGAAGCCGTGGGTGGCGTTGCCCGGGGCGTGCAGGCTGTCGAGGGTGACCTCCGAAAGGCACCCCTCGAGGTCGCCGTTCGCGATCCACTCGACCGCCTTCGCGTCGAACTCCGGGTCGGGCCCGTGGGCGCCGAACTGGCGCGGGCCGCCCAGTTCGAGCGACAGGTGCCCGGTGCCGATCACCGCGACGCGCAGGTCGCTCGGCCACGCGTCGACCAGCTCGCGGATCGTCCGGCCGAGCCGCACGAACCGCTCCGGGCGCGGCAGGGGCGGGGCGAAGATGTTGGTGTAGATCGGCACGATCGGCAGGTCGTTCTGCGGCCGTACGGTGAAGATCGGGCACGTGATGGAGTGGTCGACGCGCAGTTCGTTGCTGAACGCCAGGTCGAAGTCCCGGTCGATGCCCTCGCGCAGGATGTACGCCGACAGCTCCTCATGCCCCTTGAGGAGCAACTTCGGCAGGC
Organism: Actinoallomurus sp. CA-142502; assembly: GCF_050936355.1. NCBI lineage: Bacteria > Bacillati > Actinomycetota > Actinomycetes > Streptosporangiales > Thermomonosporaceae > Actinoallomurus > Actinoallomurus sp. CA-142502. The sequence continues at coordinate 787,175 of NZ_JBNJMY010000001.1, read as the reverse complement.
CGAACTCCCGCTCCTCGTTGTAGTAGTTCGCGTCGTAGACCGGGGCCTTGCCGACCAGGAACTGCGGCATGTTGTCCAGCCAGAGCTGGTGGAAGTGGTCCGAGCCGACCATGACCAGCACGTCGGGGCGGGCTCGCGTCAGCGTCTCGCGGTAGGCCTCGACCTTCCGGACCCACGCGGCGGCGAAGGGCGGCGCCTCCTCGGCGGGAAGCCGGCTGGTCCGGTAGTAGAACGGATGGTGCGTCGTGGCCAGAATCGCGACGAGATTCGCCATCGTGACGGTCCTTCCTCGTTAACAACCGCCTACCGGACACTCGTCCGATGAGCGGCGTTAGGGGAAAGATGGCGCGGGAGCCGAGTGGTGTCAAGGGGCCCGTGCGCCGGACGGCCGGCGGGTTCACGGCTCCTCGGCCGCTGTGCGACCATGCTCACGGTGTCACCGTCCGGTGACGCCGGTCGACCAGGGGGGAGATCATGGCCGGACGCGGCTCCGATCCCGACTTCGTCGAGGCGCTCGCCCGCGGGCTCGACATCCTGTCGTGCTTCGGCGAGCGGCGTCCGCGCATGACGCTGACGGAGGTCGCCGCCGCGACCGGACTGGCCCGCCCGACCGCGCGCCGGCTGCTGCTGACGCTGCGCGAGCTCGGCTACGTCCGGGCGGACGACGGCGCGTTCACCCTGACGCCGCAGGTGCTGCGCCTGGGCATGTCGTACGTTGGCGCGCTCGGGCTGTGGGACATCGCCCGCCCGCACCTGGAGGGCCTGGTCGCCCAGACCGGCGAGTCGTCGTCGATGTCGCAGCTCGACGGGCCCGACATCGTCTACGTCGCCCGCGTCTCGGTGCCGAAGATCATCACCTTGCGGGTCGAGATCGGCACCCGCTTCCCGGCCGCCCGCACCTCCCAGGGCAAGGTGCTGCTCGCCGCTCTGCCCCCGGACACGCTCCACGAGACGCTGAGCCGCCCGAGCCGCGCGGGCCTGCCACCGTTCCTGCCGCGTGACCCGGCCGAGCTGGAGGAGGAGCTGCTCACCGTACGCGCACGGGGCTGGGCGCTGGCGGATGAGGAACTCGCACCGGGCATCCGGTCGGTCGCGGCGCCGGTCCGCGACGGCACGGGCCAGGTCCGCGCCGCGATGAACGTGACCGTACACGCGGCCGAGACGAGCGTGGACGTACTGGTCGGCGAGCACCTCCCCCGGCTGCTGCGAACGGCGGGCGACGTCTCCGCCGAGTGGGCCCTCTGGCAGTCCCGCCCGCACACCGAGGTGAGCGCCGACCCGGTCACACCCATACGTAGTTGTCGTCAGTGACGGCGGGCAGAGCCGCATCGGTCACCGCGGCGAGTGGGTCGGGAAGCGCGGCCAGTGCCGGCCCGATGGGGGGAAGATCGGCAGCTCGGCGGTCGTGCGGTAGTCGATCCAGTCGACGAGGCCGATCTCATGCCCGCCGGGAACCTCGTCGTATTCCTCGGTGGCCAGTGCCTCGCGGACATCGGGGGTGATGTGGAGTCGGTAGATGAGGTGCAGCTTTCGCGGCGGCGGAGTAGCCCCGGGGCGGGAGACCATCTGGTCGATCACCCACAGCAACTCCGGCGCGTCGGCCTGGGAGTGGGCGAGGCCGAGTTCCTCGGCCAGCTCACGCCGCAACGCGGTCAGCAGGTCTTCGCCGTGCTCGACATTGCCGCCGGGCGGAGTGAAGTGAGTCGACCCTGGCCGGTCCCGCCGTATCAAGGCCACGTCGTTGCCACAGAAGACGAGCGCGCCGACGCGGATCTTGATACGGGCGAAATCCGGTGCCATGACCTCACGTGAGTTCGACGTCATGGTGGCCAGTATCCCGGCCATGTGATCGGTACTCCCTGATTGAGCGATTGGCCATGACAGTCGGAACGGGCTCCACTTGTTGACGGGTTCGGGGACCAGTTGGTGATCATCTAGACGGAAGATGTTGGTGAGTTTGGGCACCACTGCGCCTGCGTTCGAGCGTCCCCGGCTGGTAGGTCTCCCCGTCTCAGTTCAGGTGGCACTATCTCAGTCACGTTCGCGAGATCACGACACCTGAGTTTGGGATTGCACTCATCGAGGAGTACCGATGCATAGCCGTGATGCGCAGCACGCCGCGCGCTTGGCCGCATATGGGGCCGTCTCAACGCGTCTGTCCCTGATGGGTGATCGTCAGCTCAAGCAGGCCGTGGTGGCGGCAACTCCGCTCGGGTCCGGCATCGGTGGCCGGTCAGGAGAACTGGACGTCGCTGGGGTTCGGGTCTTCGTAAAGCGTGTCCCGTTAACGGATGTCGAGTTGCGGCCGGAGAACACGAGGTCGACTGCGAACCTGTTTGGCCTGCCGACGTTCTACCACTATGGAGTGGGCTCGGCCGGTTTCGGAGCCTGGCGTGAGCTTGCCGTGCATGTCATGACCACCAACTGGGTCCTCACGCGCGAATACGAGGGCTTTCCGCTCATGTACCACTGGAGGGTTCTGCCCGACTCGCCTCCAGAGGGATTTGCTGAGCAGTTCGGAGGCGTTGACGGGGCGGTCGCGTACTGGGAAGGTTCGCCCGCCGTGCGCGAGCGGCTGGAGGCCGTCGGCCGGTCATCGTCCAGCCTGGTGCTCTTCCTGGAACACGTGCCGCAGACGCTGGCAGAGTGGCTGGAAGACGAGCGAGATGAGGCGACGAGCGGTCGAAGCGAGTCGCCCTACCCATGGGTGGATGAGGCCCTGCTCCGGGGGACCACCTTCATGAGTTCTCGCGGGCTCGTCCACTTCGACGCCCACTTCCACAACATCTTGACCGACGGCCGCCTGCTCTACTTCGCAGACTTCGGACTCGCCCTCAGCTCCGGTTTCGAACTGTCGGCCGCCGAAGCCGAGTTCCTCGCAGACCATCACGCCTACGACCGCTGCTTCACCGCCGGCCATCTGCTCCGGCACCATCTGCCGAACGGCGTAGTTGGCAATACCGAACATGCGGCGTTCTTGCGCGAGTGGATCGCAGGCCGAAAGCCCGACCGGATCCCGCCCGAGATCACCATGGTCATTGACCGGCACTGCCAGATTGCCGTAGTCCTGGATGAGTTCCACCGCCGTCTGCTGACGGAGAGCAAGAAAACGGCGTATCCGACCGCCGAGCTCGAGCTGGCCCTGTGCATGTCAGTGACGGGCGCCCGCTAGCGTGCGCTCCTGTGTGGGGGGACGAACCACGTTCGTCCTTTCGACGACTTGTGGCAGATCGCCGTCATGCTCCCACCGTCACCATCACGGTGGTGCCCAAACTCACCAACACAACCTCCCGGCCCCCAGCGGGTGCGGTCAGTCTGACACGTTCCAGGGCTGGCTGGGGTGATGGTTGGCGTTATCTCGGGAAGGTGACGAGTTCGGCGAGCGCTTGGTCGAGATCGTCGGCGATGCCTTGTTGAAGAAGTCGCTGGAACACGGGGTCTCCGGCGGCGGCCAGTTCTCGGATCCCGTCGGCGTGGGCCTTGACGCGTTCCCGCACCGCTTCGAGGAAGTCTGTTGCAGTGCCCGACCAGCCGTAGGTGTCAAGGAATCGCTGAAGCCGACGGGGACGGGCGTCAAAATCTGTGAACCCTTCGGCGGCGGCGACATGCCGGGCGTGCAGTGGCACCCAACTGAAGACGGTGAAGGCCAGGTCCCATTCGGGTCTGACGGGCCCGGCGAGGTCCCAGTCGAAGAATCCGGCCAGTCGGCCGTTGTGCCAGGCGGCGTTGTAGGGGGCTGCGTCGTTGTGACCGATGATCAGGCCTGGCGACCAGCGGTTTCCGCCTTTCCAGACAGCGTCAGGTGGCGGGAGGAAGTCGGCGACTGCGTGGTGGTAGGCGTGCATCCAGCGCGCCACTTGGTCGAGTGTGTCGTCGGCGTGGACCCACCCTGGCCAGGGTTTGTTACTTCCGACGGTTCGGCCTTCGAGGAAGGTGAGGATCTCCCGGCCCTGCTCGTCGAAGCCGAGTGGGCGTGGGGCGGCGGTGAACTGCTTGGTCGCCAGATGAGTGAGCAGCGCGTGCACTGCGGCCGTCCATGGTCCGGCGGCGCGGCGGACGGTATCGCCGATCCGAATAGCACCGCCGATGTTCCCGCCATCGAGTCGTTCAGCCGAGTCCACGACGATCACTCCTCCGGCAGTCGATGACCGCATCGATCAGCCCTGTGGTGCAGGTCAGGCCATAGGTAGCGGCGAACAACTCCAACCGGCCACCTTGACCCAGCCCTCCGGACCGGACTCTCCATCCAGGTAGGTGAGGACCTCGCGACCCTCCTCGTCGGTCCCCAGCAGCCGTGGCGAGTAAGGGAAACCGACCTGCTCCAGATGCCCGAGCAACGCATGGACGGCCGGTGTCCACGGGTGGGTGGGCCTGCGGACGGTGTCTCCCAGACGTACCACCCTGCGGTGCGGTGCGTCCTGCAGCACGTCCTCGTCTGCCATGAGTTCCGAGATTACCTTCGCCGCACTTGCGGTCTCCTCCCGGTCGGTCACAACGTGGAACAGCGGGGAACCAGTCATCATCGTCTCGGTCGCTTCGCTGTGGACGGCCGCGCACAGAGGAGGGCCGTCGGCGCGTTGAAGGCATCAGATGTCCCGCGAGGGGTGGCCGCTGCCGTTGCCACGGCCGCCGCGCTCGGCCTGGGGGTCGATGACGCGGTCGTTCTTCACGACTCGAACCGGATCGCCGTACGCCTGCGGCCCTGTGACGTTCTCGCGCGGATCGCGTATGTCGCGCACCGGGCCGCCGCCGAGTTCGAAGTCGAGGTCGCTCGGCGGCTCGCCGGAACGGACGGTCCGGTGGCCGCGCTCGAGCCTCGTGTCGAGCCCCGCGTGTACGTGCGTGACGGCTTCGTGGTCACGCTGTGGAGGTACTACGAGCCGGTGCCTTCACCCGAGCTCACGCCTGCCGAGTACGCGCGGGCGCTCGTGCGGCTGCATGCCGGCATGCGGCAGGTCGACGTCTCCGCGCCGCACTTCACTGATCGCGTCGCGCAGGCGCGGTCGCTGGTCGGCGACCGCGCCCGCACCCCGGAGCTCGGTGAGGCGGAGCGCGGACTGCTCGGCGACGCGCTGACGCGCCTGAGCCGTGCGATCGGCGACCGCGGTGCCGATGAGCAGTTGCTGCATGGTGAGCCGCATCCCGGCAATGTGCTCAGGACGAGGAGCGGACAGCTGTTCATCGATCTGGAGACATGCTGCCGCGGTCCGGTCGAGTTCGACATCGCCCATGCGCCCGAGCAGGTCGGCGAGCACTATCCGGCGGCCGATCCGGACCTGCTTCGCCAGTGCCGGATCCTCACCCTGGCGATAGCCACAACGTGGCGCTGGGATCGAGACGACCAACTGCCGAACGGACGCCGGCTGGGCGAACAGTGGCTCGACCAGATCCGGGCGGCACTCGGTCACTAGTCGGAGTGGGGGTGGGGGCCGCGGGTCGTACGAGCCCGGTCTCGGAAGATCCACCCTCCACCGCTTGACGAACCATCGGAGCATCCCGTTGACAGATGGTGCTCGGCGCGACGAGAGTTACGGACAGCTGTCCGTATCGCGGTTGGAGCGCCTCATGTCACCAGCAACCTCCGGCCCGCTGTCGGGCATCGTGGTGGCCGACTTCTCCCGGGTGCTCGCGGGCCCGTACTGCACGATGCTGCTCGCCGACCTGGGCGCCGACGTGATCAAGGTGGAGGGCCCGGCCGGCGACGACACCCGGCACTGGGTGCCGCCCGTACGCGACGGTGTGGGCACCTACTTCCTGGCGGTCAACCGCAACAAGCGGTCCATCGTGCTCGACCTCGCCGACGCGGGAGACGCCGAGGTCGCGCACGCCCTGTCCGCGCGAGCGGACGTGTTCATCCACAACTTCAAGCCCGGAGGCCTGGCGAAGTTCGGGCTCGACTACGACGCCGTGGCCGCGCGCAACGCCGACGTCATCTACTGCGAGATCAGCGGCTTCGGCTCGGCGGAGGGCGCGTCGCTGCCCGGGTACGACCTGCTCGTCCAGGCCATGTCCGGGCTGATGAGCCTGACCGGAGACCCCGCCGGCCCGCCGTACCGCTCCGGCATCTCCGTCTTCGACATCATGACCGGCCTGCACTCGGCGATCGGCATCCTCGCCGCACTGCACCACCGCGACCTCACCGGTGAGGGCCAGCGCGTCGAGACCAACCTGCTGTCCACCGCGCTCAGCACCATGGTCAACCAGGTGTCGGCGTACATCGCGGGCGGCGTGGTCCCCCACCGGATGGGCAACGCGCACCTGAGCCTGTTCCCGTACGAACCGCTCACCACCGGCGACGGGGAGCTGATCGTGGCCGCCGGCAACGACGGGCAGTTCCGCCGCCTCTGCGCCGCGCTCGGCGCGCCCGAGCTGGCCGGCGACGAGCGCTTCACGACCGTGGGGCGCCGCAACGAGAACCGCGAGGAGCTGCGGCCCCTGCTCCTCGACCGCCTCGCCACCCGGTCGGCGCGGGAGTGGTTCGACGTGCTCACCGAGGCGGGTGTCCCCTGCGGGCCGATCAACGACGTGCGCGGCGGGGTCGAGCTGGCCCGCGAGCTGGGCCTGGAGCCGGTCGTCTCGCCCGAGGGTGTGCCGAGCGTACGCAACCCGGTGCGCCTGTCGGCCACGCCCACGCGCTACGACCTCGCGCCGCCCGCCCTGGACGCCCACGGCGACGAGGTACGCGCCTGGCTCGGCCTGCCCGCCCCACACCGTACGGAAGGACCCCGCAAGTGACGCGACCCGTACCCGAGTTCCCCACCTCGCTCGGCACGTCCGACCCCACGACCATCACGCTGCTCGGGCAGGATCTCGCGCGGGACCTGATGGGCAAGGTGAGCTTCGGTGAGCTCGCGTACTGGCTGCTCACCCTCGAACGGCCGACCCCGCGGCAGTCGCGGCTGTTCGAGGCCGTGCTGCTCGGCCTCGCCGACCACGGGTTCACCCCGACCGCGATCGCCGCGCGGCTGACCTACCTCAGCGCGCCGGACGCGATCCAGGGCGCGCTCGCCGCGGGCCTGCTCGGCGGCGGCTCGCGGTTCCTCGGCGTCACCGAGGACACCGGCCGCTTCCTCGCCGGCGTGCTCGCCGAAGCCGGCGAGCACCCTTCCGACGAGGCGGGCTGGGACGCGCTGGCCGAACGCGCGATCGCCGCACGCAAGGCCGCCGGCCTGCTGGTCCCCGGCCTGGGCCACCCGGTGCACAAAGAAGGTGACCCGCGCACGCCGGTCATCATCCGCATCGCCCACGAGGAGGACCTGTACGGGCCGCACCTGGCGCTGTTCGAGGCCGTCGGCCGCGTCCATCCGCGCATCCTCGGCCGTACGCTGCCGCTCAACGGTGCCGGGGTGAGCGGCGCGGCCCTCGCCGACCTCGGCCTGCCACTCGAACTGCTCCGCGGCACCGTGCTCCTCGCCCGATGCGCCGGCCTGCTCGGGCACATCGCCGAGGAACTGCGCCGCCCGATGGCGAACGACGTCTACCTGACGGTCGACCGCAATGCGACGTACGTGGACCCCGATTAGGCTGCGCTCGTGCAGAACAGGACGTTCCGGATCGTGGACGGCGAACGGATCGAAGGAACCTGGCGGCATGTCTTCATCCACAACTGGACCTACCACCTGACCGATCTGCTGATCTACGCGGACGGGGCGATCTGGTGCTGGGAGTGGGTCGACCTCGACGGATTGCGCACCAAGCTGGCCCAGGGCTGGATCGCCACCGAGATTCCGCCGGGAGCGCGAGCGTCGGCGCACGACCTGGCCTCGTGGGTCTTCGACGAGCCGCGTGTCTGGATCGATCCGGACGACTTCGTCGTCCAGGTCGCCGACGAGATCGATCGGCTGAACGGTCGTCCGGACTCCACCGACCGCTGCCTGCGGGTTCTGGATCGGTACCTGGCCGGCCGTTCCGACGAGGACAGGCGAGCGCTCGCCACCGCGTACCTGGCCATTCCGGCGATGGACCGGCGCTATGCCCTGGGCGACATGGACGCCAAGGACTGGCCGCTGCGCGTCCTGTGCACCCCGGTGGGCGACGAGGCGGTCGGCGCGCCTGAATCCCCGGACCGGTTCGGCGTCGTCACCGAGGACATGCGCCGGTGGGCCTTCGACTACTTCGCCGAGCAGGATCGCAGCCGCGCCGAGTACGCCGATCGGCGGGAGCCCGACGACCCGCCCGGGCCCTCGGCGGGACCGGTGAACCTGGAGGCGGTCGTCTACCCGAAGGGCTGGCCGGATGATCCGGGCGTACTGGTCCTGCGGAACGAGTACCCGGCCGAGATCGAGTTCGGTGGCGTCCGCCATCCGACGGTCACGCACGCCTACTGGTCGTTGTCCACCGGTGATCCTGACGCGGCCGAGCGCATCCGCACCGCGGAGCGGCCGTACGAGGCCCGAAAGATCGCTGAGAAGGCCGTGCGTCGTCCGGAATGGTCCGGCATGCGGCTCGGGGTCATGTCCGCGCTGCTGCGAGCCAAGTTCGCCCAGCACCACGATCTCGCCGACATCCTGATCGCCACCGGTGACGCGCCCATCCACTATTCCGACCCGGGTTCGGTCTACTGGCACGCGCGCGGGGAGCGAGGCCGTAACTGGGTCGGGCGGCTGCTGGAACTGGTCCGCGGCGAGCTCGTCGCCGAGCGGGCCGGACTGGCGCTGCGCTGAGCCCCCGGTAGGTGGCGATGTGGGGCCGGCGCGGGATGATGGGTTGATGCCGGACGAGACGGATCTCACGACACAGCGGGTCCGAAACCCCTGGGGGCAGGGCGACCGGCTGCGTACGGAGATCCTCGACGCGGCCGTACGGCTGCTGTCGGAGCTGGGCGGCGCCGAGGCGCTGACGATCCGCGGCGTCGCGCGGGCGGCCGGCATCGCCCCGGCGAGCATCTACCAGCACTTCGCCGACAAGGCCGCGCTCGTCCGCGGGGTCGTCGAGTACGACTACGAGCGCCTCTCGGCCGTCATGCGGGAGGCCGACGAGAGCGCCGACACCGACGACGTGGTCGGCCGGGTCCGGGCCCAGATGCACGCCTACTGCCGGTTCGCGATCGCCAATCCAGGCCACTACCGGCTGATGCTGGGCAACCGCCGCGTCGCACGCGAGCCGGACGGCCGGCCGCGCGGCCCGCTGGTGCCGGTGGTGGAGTCGGTCGCCGCCGCGTTCGAACGCTGCGAGCGGGCGGGTGCGCGGCTGCGCCTGCCGAGCGACCGCGCGGCCGTGATGGTGTTCGTCGGGACCCACGGCCGCGTCGCGCTGTTCCACTCGGGCCGGGCCGACGAGGACGCCGACCGCATCCTGCAGTTCGTCGACGAGCTCATCTCCCTCGTCGTCGAGTAGGAACCCCGCCCTGCCGGACGGCCGTTAGACGTTCGAACCGCAGGTAGAGGCCTTGTAGGCCAGGACCTGGTAGCTGGTGTGCGCTCCGACGAAGTTGGTCACCGCCGCCGGCTTCGCGGCCGATGCCGGTGCGGCCACCGCGCCGGGCCGAGTTCGGAAACCTGCAGGACAAACCGCTCTTTAGCAGGCGAAACGTGATTTAGAACTCATTTCAGCACTCTCCTCAGGCACTGCCGTACGGCATATGCTGAGGCAATCGCCGAACAATCGTTCGGCAACTGTCCGTGTAGGAGGCCTCGATGCCGGACACCCGTGTGCCCGCCTACCCGATGAAGCGCGACTGCCCCTTCGACCCACCGCCCGAACTCGGCCGGATCCGCGCCGAGGACCCCGTCACCAGAGTGCGGCTCTGGGACGGCAGCCACCCCTGGCTGATCACCGGTTACGACGACCAGCGCGCGGTCCTGCGGGACCGCCGGTTCAGCGCCGACGTGCGGAGACCCGGATACCCCCACGTCACCGCGGGCTCACGGGCGAGACGCCGCCGGTCGCGGACGTTCATCTCGATGGACGAGCCCGAACACGGCAGGTACCGCCGGATGCTGACCAGCACCTTCATGATCAAGCGTGTGGAGGCTCTGCGCCCGCGGATCCAGGGGATCGTGGACGACCTCATCGACACGATGCTGGCCGGAACGCCGCCGGTGGACCTGGTCTCGGCCTTCGCGCTGCCCGTGCCCTCGCTGGTGATCTGCGAGCTGCTCGGCGTCCCGTACGCCGACCACGACTTCTTCCAGCGATGCAGCCGCGCCATGGTCAGCAGCCGATCCACGCCCGAAGAGGCGGTCACCGCCGGCGACGAGCTGAAGGAGTACCTGATCCGCCTGCTCGACCGCAAGGCCGGCGAGCCCGCCGACGACCTGCTCAGCCGGCTGGTCGTCGAACAGGCCGAGACGATGACGCGCTCCGAGCTCGCCGACATGGGCATGCTGCTGCTCGTCGCCGGCCACGAGACCACCGCGAACATGATCGCGCTCGGCACGCTGACCCTGCTCCAGCACCCCGACCAGCTCGCCGAGCTGCGCGAGGGCGATCCCGTGCTGATCAAGAGCGCGGTCGAGGAACTGCTGCGCTACCTCAACATCGTGCACAGCGGCCGGCGCCGCGTGGCCACCGAGGACGTCGAGGTCGGCGGGCGGCTGATCCGGGCCGGTGAGGGCGTCATCGTGGCGACCGACGCAGGCAACCGCGACGAGAAGGCCTTCCCCGACCCGGACGTACTGGACCTCCACCGGGAGGCGCGCCACCACGTGGCCTTCGGGTACGGCGTCCACCAGTGCCTCGGCCAGCCGCTCGCGCGGGTCGAACTGCAGGTGGTCTACAGCACGCTCTACCGCCGCGTCCCGACGCTGCGGCTCGCGGTGCCGCTGGAGGAGATCCGGTTCAAACACGACATGCTCGTGTACGGCGTCCACGAGCTGCCCGTCTCCTGGTGAGGAGGGATTCGGCATGAAGGTCAGCGTCGATCAGGAAAAGTGCATCGGATCGGGCCAGTGCGTCATGCTCGCCGCCGCCGTGTTCGACCAGCGCGACGAGGACGGCATCGTCGTACTCCGCGACGCGAACCCGCCGTCGGACCTGGACGACGACGTGAGCGAGGCCGCTCAGGTCTGCCCCGGCCTGGCGATCAGCGTCGAGGACTGACCACCTCGTACGGCGTCTCAGGCGCTGGGCCGGAGCAGGATGCCGGCGGCCATCGTGCAGGTTCCGGCCAGCGCCGTGACGGCGGCCAGCAGGACGGCGGCCGGGATGCCGACGGCGCCCGCGACCGCGCCGAAGGCGAACGGGGTGATCGCCGCACCCGTGAACAGGCCGGCCTGCACCCACGCGCCCGCGCGGGCGCCCTGCCCGTCCAGCAGGCGCATCACGGAGGCGAGCAGCAGGCCCGTCCAGCCCCAGCCGCCGGCCACGGCCAGGACGGCGCCGACGATGAACGCCACGGGCGTGCCGAACGCGGTGAGCGCCAGGCCCAGGGCGCCGCTGAGCATCATCGCCGCGACCACGGCCGGGTTGTGCCGGGGCTCCCGGTCGGCGACGCCGCCCGCGGTCAACCGCACGGCGATGGCGAGGACGCCGGCGAGCGACTGCATCAGTCCCGCGGTGGCCGTCGACAGGCCGGAGTGGGTGCCGATCTGGATGAAGTAGGAGGCGGCCGAGTTGGAACCCACGGTGGCGAGTCCGGCCGCCAGCGTCCACAGCAGGAGCACCCGGCGACCCGCTGCCTGCGGAGCGGTCTCGTCGTCCTTGCCGGTGGCGGATTCCTCCTCCTGACGAGCCGGGCCGGTCCGGCCGAGCGGAGCGACGCAGAGCGCGAGGACGGGGAAGGCGGCCGCCGTCACGAGCGCGGTCCGCCAGCCGTAGGGCCCGGCGACCAGTCCGGCGAGCAGGCCGGGCAGCAGCGGGGCCGCGCCGAGCGCCGCCCCCACCAGGCCGGTGGCGAATGACAGCCGGTGTCCCGGCACACGCGCGGCGACGTATCGCCCGGCCGCCGGCTGGGGCAGCGTGTTGGCCGCGCCGCCGATCAGCAGCGCGCCGATGAGCCCGGCCGGGCCGTTCGCCACGGCCGCCAGCAGCAGTGCGGCGGCGGCCAGCAGATCGATCACCAAGAGCACCGCCGGGAGCGGCAGGCGCGCCGCGACGCGGCGGGCGACGCCGGATCCGAGCGCGGTGACCGCGAAGAATCCACTCAGCGCCAGCCCGACGGCGGTCCCGGAGATCTCCGTACCGCGCTCGATCGGGGCGGCGAGCGCGGCCACGCCGAACACGGGTGTCATGGCGGCGACGGCCGCGGCGACGACCGCTCCCATGCCGCGCCACGGCCCGCGATCCGCAGGCCGCGGCCGGCGGACGATGGGGGTGGGAGCCAGGGTGCTCATGCTTCTCCTTTCCACTGCGCTTCCACCCTCGACCGGCGCGGTACTCCGATGCCAATAACTGCGCTTATGCCGTAATGGCATTATCAACAGGTGGATATCTCACTGCAGGCTCTGCGCTGCTTCGTCGCCGTGGCCGAGGAACTGCATTTCACCCGGGCCGCCGAACGTCTGCTCATGGCCCAGCCCGCGGTGTCAAAGTCGATCAGGCGGCTGGAGGGCACCCTGGGGGCGCCACTGTTCGTCCGGAGCAGCCACGGCGTCGAACTGACCGACGCCGGACGTTCCCTGCTGCCCGTGGCGACGCGGATGCTGACCGACTTCGACGGTTGGACGCGGGACCTGCGCGCCGTGACGGCCGAGGCGACCCGGGTACTCCAGGTGGGATACCACTCCAGCATCGAGCCGGCCCTGACGAACCGGATCGAGGCGGGATTCCGGCGATCGCGTCCCGGCTGGAGTGTGCGGATGCGGGTCGTCGACTGGGCCGACCCGGCGCGGGGCGTGCTGGACGGTGAGATCAGGGCGGCCCTCTTACGGTTGCCCGTGCCCGGCCGGGAGCGGCTCGACGTGGAGGTGCTGAGGCGGGAACCGCGGTGCGTGGCGCTGCCCGACGGGCACCGGCTGCTCGACCGCGACACCGTGCGCCTGGCCGATCTGAAGGACGAGGCGTTCGTCGCACTGCCCGCCGCCTCCGGGCCCCTGCGCGAGTTCTGGCTGGCGGCCGACCGGTTCGGCGGCCGGCAGCGCATCGCCGCCGAGGTCGGCAACTCCGAGGACTTCTTCCAGAACGTCCAGTCGAGCCGGGCCGTGGGAATGATCGCCGAGTCGAGCGCGCGCGTCTACCGGCGCCCCGGAGTCCACTACCGGCTGGTCGAGGACGCCGAGCCGAGCGAACTGGCCGTCGTGTGGGAACGCGACAGCACCGATCCGGTCGTGCGCGACTTCGTGCGCGCGTGTTCGGAGGCGGCGGAATCGGCCTGACCAGCCTCTAGGCGGGTGTCTCGTCGTTGTCGGCGGTCGGGTGCTTCACCTTCATCGCCCAGGCGATGAAGCGGGTGATCTGCGGCAGGGAGGGCTCGTCCTGCGGGCGGTCGGGGCGGCGGCCGTCGCTGGTGACCGGGGTCAGCCGGGCGACGCGGTTGAAGTCGCCGCGCAGCCGCAGCCAGCGACGGCTGCGCGGCTCCGCGTGCTCGGCCAGCCGCTCCTCCAGGGCGTTCTCCAGCGCGTAGCCGACCGCCTGGTTGACGCGCGTGTGCTCGCTGACGCCGTGCCGGAACTGGCCCTCGGGGTCGCGCGGCTCGGGTACCCGGCGGCGCGCCGACTCCGGGCGCAGCACCGCGTCGTACAGCGCCTCCGCGTCGGCCATGTCGGCCCGGTGGTAGAAGAAGTCGGCGCGTGCCTCGCGCATGCGGCGGCGTACGGCGTCGTCGAAGAAGTGGCCGGTCACCACGATCACGGTGAGCCGCTGGGCGTGCCGGCGGATGTGCTCGACGACGGCCACGCCGGGGAACTGGTCGGTGGTACGGCGGTGGTCGGCGGCGTCCACGATCGCCACGTCGGCCTCGCTCCACACGTCGTCGACGGTCAGCGCCTCATCGTGGTCGTACGCCCCGGCCAGCGTGATGCGGTCCGAGGCGGACAGCAGGGCGGCCATCCCGTGGCGGTTGACGGCGTCGTCGTCGACGACGACCACGCGGACGCACGCATCGACAGGCCGCGGCATGCCCGTCCTCCCCACGCATGGAATCTCCGTCCCCATGATTACGGATTTCCGCCGGATAAACCATTGCATTACAGAAAGGAATGACCACTCATTCGGCCGCGGCCGTGGCCAGCATGGTCCCCGCCTCTTCCAGGCGGCGTTCGATCTCCTCGCCCATTTGACGCGGTACCGCGTTTCCGAGAGCGCGATAGCGATCCTTCAGCTGATCGACCGCTTCGGTGGTCAACTCGACCACCAGCAGCCGGCCCCGGCGGAACCCGGCACGGACCGCCTCGTCGTGAATTCGGAGGCGCTGCGCGTGCATGTCCGCGACGTCCTGGTCGAGGATGTCGCGGACGCCCATGATGGTGAGCAGCGGCGGGGCGAACCAGCACAGCCCGATCACCGCGCCCGCGGCCGGGAACGGCGGCATCGCCAGCGCACCGGCGCCGACGGCCGCGGCGAGGCCCAGCGCGACGAGCGGCAGCCGGCTCCGGCGCAGGTCACGGGCGTGCACGTAGACGAGCGGCACCACCCAGTGCAGGAAGAACTCGAAGGGCAGCCGGCCGCTGCCCACCCGCATCGCGAGCGAGGTCACCACGCTCTGCAGCGCGCCCAGCAGCAGCGCCACCGGGATCACCCGTCGCGCCAGGTCGCGCCGGTCGCGACCGGCGTTGCGGTGCGCCCACCAGGCCGCGGCCATGTTCGCCAGCGCCAGCGGTCCGGTGAGCCAGAGCGGTACCGCCTCCCAGGCCGGCACCGACTGGCAGAGCACGATCATCGCGCCGCCGATGAACGCGATCGGCGCGGCGGTGACGGGCCAGGTGCCCGGCCGCGGGTCGGCCGGGACGACGACCGTACGCCCGTCCACGAGGACCTCCTGCCGCTGGCCGGGCGGCCCCAGGTGCGGGGCGTCGACCGTCACCGTGCCGCGCGGTCCCATCGCGTCCAGATCCGCCTCCAGGCGGCGGGCCTGGGCCGGGGACAGCAGGAGGGTGCCCGCCCCGGGGGTGATCCGCAGTTCGACGTCCGTGGACAGGTCGGGGCTGCGCGAGTTGTAGGCGCTCTGCCAGCGCAGCAGCGCGACGCCGAGGTAGGTCGACTGGCGCCCGCAGGCCTCGGCCAGGGCCGCCTTCCAGCCCGAGAACGGCCCCGGAACCGGCGCGGGCTCGTACCGCGCGATGAGCGGCGCCGTCCGCACGAGGAGGTCGACCACGGAGTCGGCGCCCATCGCGACGCTGTTCTGCCCGGCGAGCTCGGCCTGGCTGACCGCGGCCTCGATGTGGTGCCGCATGAGCCGCGCCTCTTCCCGCCAGCGCGCCAGCAGGTAGCTCCGGATGAGCCGTCCGCCGAGGGCCGCGAAACCCGGCCACAGGAGCGTCAGCAGCGTGAAGTGCCCGCCGGCGGCCTGGGCCGCGGTGGCCGCGCCGCCGACGAGAACCGGAGGGACCAGACCGCGGGCGCCGTACCAGAGCCCCGCCTCGGTGATCGCCGGGCTGGCCGCGATGACGACCACGTCGCCGGATCCGGGCAGCGCGAGCGACCACAGCGTCACGTCGAGCGTGTCGAGCGCCACGCGAGGCACGATCCGCCGGCCGGGGCCGCTGAGCAAAGGCGCGAGCACGCAGTCGAGCACGCCGCAGCCCAGAGCCGCGAGCGCGAGCGGCCAGCCGTGACCGGTCTGGAGCGCGACCATCGCCTCGAACAGGCGGGTGACGAGCTTGAAGCTCAGCAGCATGCGGAGCGGGAACGCCTTGGCCACCCGGGGCATCAGCCGGCTCAGCGCCAAGTCATCCCGCGCCGCGTCCGCGCCGGCCGCTCCGCCCGTGGTCACCGACCGCCTCCTGCCGTCATCCGCGTTCAACTATGGCCCAGCACCGCGTCCCGCCGTGCGGGTCAGCGGGGCATCGCGCAGACCGGCCCGGACTGCGCGAGCGCCGTCCCTCCGTCGGCCCGGCGCAGGAGCACGCCGACCAGGAAGCAGTACTGCCGGCCGGCACTGAGCGGCACCGCGACGTACGTCTCCGGCAGCCGGCCGTCGGCCCGAGACAGCGCGACGACGGGCGTGTCATCGGCGGGCTGACGGCGGATGATGATGCCGGCCCCGTCACGCCGGGCGTCCGGTGGCAGAGTCCAGGTGAGCACGGCCTGCTGCGGCGCGGGCACGGCCTTGAGCTTGGCAGGCTGGTAGCGGGTGAGTTCGAGCTTGCTGAGCACGGGCGCCTGCCGGGTGGCGGTGGGCGCCGGGTGCGAGGGGAATGCGGAAGCCGAGGGTGTCGGGCCGGGCCGCCGCGCCGCGGCCTGCGGCGACCGGCTCTTCCCCCACACTCCGGCAACGCCTGTGACGGCGACGATGACCAACGCGGCGGCCACCACGACCAGCATCCGCCGCCGCCCGCTGGAGCCGTTCGCCCCGACTTCCAGATCGGCCACCATCCCGACGAGCGGCCCGCCGGAGTCGGCGGCGTCGTCGGGAGTGGGCGCCGCAGTCTCCTCCGGGCGGACGGTCTCGACGGTCTCGGCCGTCTCGGCGCCCCGCAGGGGGACGACGGAGTCCGGCGGTGCGAACGTCGCCGTCGCCTCCCTGCGGGCCGAATCGACCGGATCGGTGGTCTTGGCGGCGTGCAGGGCGGTGGCGAGTTCCGTCGCCGAGGCGTACCGGGTGGCCGGGTTCGCCGCCAGGCCGCGGCGGACAACGGCGAGCAGAGCCTCCGGGACGTCTGGACGGGTGCCGGCCGTGGGCGACGGCTCGAGCTTGCGCTGGATGAGCGTCGCGTGGCCGGCCCAGGCCGCCGGGAGGTGCGGGGGCTCGCCGTTGAGCGCCGTGGCCAGTACCGACGTGAGGGCGTACACATCCGCCGCGGCTCCCGGCTCTGCACCCTCCAGCACCTCGGGTGCGAGGTGGACGCAGGTGACCGGCGCCCAGGACAGCGGCGGCGCGGCCGGGGACCACAGCCCGAAGCCGGTGAGCGCGGGGGCGGTCTCGTCGGCGAGCCAGACGTACTCCGGCCGGATGTCGCCGTGCACGATCCCCATGGCGTGCGCCGTGCTCAGTGCCTCGGCGAGCCTCACCGTGAGCGCCACGGCGGCGGCCGGTGACAGCGGCCCTCCGGAAAGCCGGTCGCCCAGCGACCCGCCCGGCGCCGCGGTGACGACATACGGATGGCCGGCGCGCGTGCGGCCCGCGTCGTACACCGTCGCGATGCCCAAGCCCTGCGGCAGGTGCGCCAGCGTCCGGCGGAACCCCTCGAAGTCCCCCACATGGGGCGCTACGAACAGCAGTACCGGGCGTCCGACACCCTCCTGCACAGCGTGAAAGGCGACCACCGGGTCGGCGGCCGGTACACGCGTCAGGCCGATGTAGCCGTCGGGGACCTGGATCTCGGCCGTTCTCGACCGCCTGAGCTTCATTTCGTTCCCTTCGGCGCAGTGCGGCGCGCCCACGGCGGGCGCACGAGCTCGCGGAGTCGCTGGGCGCGGGTGATCCGCCCGTCGACCAGCGTCCGCATTCGCGTGGCGATCAGCCATGCGGCGGCCGCGTCGGCCTCGCCGGCCGGGCGGCCGGAGAACACCGAGGCCGACAGGTGGCGGGCGAGGCTCTCCATGTGCGTGCCGGCGGCGTCGCCGAGTCGGCCTCGCGTGTGTTCGGTGACCTCTTCGGCGGTCGACGTGGTCAGGTCGCCGGTTCCGGGCAGCCGGGCGAGCGCGTCGACGGTCTCCTGCCACGCGCCGACCACCTGCTCGTACGGCGTGCCGGACCGGCGTCGCCGCCGGGTCAGCGCGCGCGTGACCGGTCCCGGCAGGAGGTAGCCGGCGAGCAGCAGGAGCGGCAGGGCGGCGACGGGCCACCACCGGTACACCGCCCCGCCGGACGGCGGCGGCGAGGGCCGCGCGGCGGCGGATGGATGAGGCGTCGCGCCGGTCCCCCGGGCGGCGACGGCCTGGTCCAGCGCGGCACGCTCGGGTGGCTCGCCCACGGACCGGCCGATGGTGCCGCCGCCGTCGCCGGCGCGCGGCACGGGATAGAACGGCACCCAGCCGAGCCCACGCAGGGCCACCTCGGGCCAGACCACCACATCGGCCGTTGTCACCTCGTACCGTCCGCCGCCGACCGGGTGGCCCGGCGTGAAGCCGACCGCGATCCGCGTCGGGAAGCCGAGGTGCCGGGCCATCAACGCGAACACCGTGGCGAACTGGTCGGCCGTGCCCCGATGACTCTTGTCGTAGAAGAAGTGCAGGTGCCCGACGGTGCGGCCGGGCGCGGCGCGCACGTCGTACCGGTCCTGGGTTCGCAGCCGGTCCTGGAGCGTGAGCAGCCGCTGGTACGGGCTCGCGGCGTCCTGCGTCAGCCGGTCCGCGTCGGCCACGATCGACGGGGGCACGTTCGCGGGCACGTCAAGGGTGTCGGCGTACGACGGGCCGTACGCCGGGGTCGCGTCGGCCGCCTCCCGCGCGGTCAGGCCGGGCACGGTCGCGGTCACGCGGTAGCGCAGCCCGGTGGCGGCGTTCCCGCCGGCCGTGGTCAGCACGCCCGTCGTCCGATCGACCCGGACGAGCGTGCCGCTCACCTCCGTGGGCCGGTCGGGCGAGGGCAGCCAGGCGAGCGGCAGGTCGTCGACGGCCACGCTCTCCCGTACGGACCGGCCGGGCCGTCCGCCGGCGGGCAGGCGCGAGCCGACCGGGACGTACGACGCGCCGGAGGACCAGTCGAGGCCGTCGTAGTGGTCGAACACGGCGAGCCGCTGGTTCACCGGCGCGGCGGTGGTCAGCGTCAGCAGGCGACGGGGCGGTTCGGCCGCCCACAGCGAGGCGTACGCGAGGGGGTTCAGCTGGCGTTCGAGCCGTTCGGGCGGGTGGACGAGCGCGCGTGGGTCGAAGACCGGCCGCTTCCCCTCGTACGGGAGCCAGGCGGCGGTGGTGAGGGCGCCGAGGACGACGGCCGCGCACGTGACGGCCGCGACGAGGATCCGCCGGAGGCCGAGGCCGCTCCGGACCGCCAGCAGGACGACGGCGAGCCCGGCGAACAGTGCGGCGACCGGCAGCCCGCGTCCCGGCTGGGAGACGCCGAACCCGATGCCGGTCAGCAGCACGAGCCCTGGCGGCAGGAGCGCGAGCAGCGGGGTGACGCGCGGGTCGGCGGCGCGCGCCGCCCAGTACGCCGCCCACCAGACCAGGGTGAACACCCAGAACAGCACGGCCGGCGTCGCGGGCAGCGGCAGCGCCTGGGTGAGCGCCATCCGGAACCCGTCCACCAGACCTCCGCGCACCACCTCCGGCAGGCCGGCGCCTCCGGTGCCGAGCGCCAGTGACAGCGGCAGCCCGGCCGCGAGCCAGCCCGCCACCGCGACCGGCAGCGATCCGCGCCGGACGGCGACGGTGGCCGTGGCGAGCACGGCGGCGAACGGCACGACGAGCAGCACCCGCGCCGTGCACAGCGGCACGAACGCCAGGCCCGCCACCCCGGCGAGCGCCGCCGTGAGGACGCGCGACGGTACGGTCACGGCCGGCCCCCCGCCAGGTCGTTCCAGCGGGCGCAGGCCTCCGCCGCCCGGCCCGCGGCGATGACCCGGACGGCGCCGTCCGCCATCGCCGCGGGGGTGGCCGCACCCTCGGCGGACAGCACGATCAGCGCCGTACCGTCGAACCGCGGGGCGACCTGCCGCAGCGCCGCGAGGTCGGCGTCGCTCGTCCGTCCGGTCACCGCGATGAGCGCGGCCCCCGTACGCCGGTGCGGCAGGGCGTGCGCGAGCCCGCTCACCCCCGGCCCCGCGCCGAGCGACAGCCCGGCCAGGAAGTCCAGCGCCTCCCCCGCGTCGCCCTTCGCCTCGACCGCCGACTCGCCGGCCACGCAGCGGGCCGGGAAGCCCAGGCGTACGGCCGCGGCCAGCGCCGACGCGGCCACCTCGACGGCCTCCTCGAAGCAGGCGTCGCCGTCGTAGCCCGCGTAGGCGGTGTCGAGGAGGACCGTGGTGGCGGGCAGGCTCGTGTCGAGGTTCTCCCGCACCATGAGCGTCCCGGTGCGGGCGGTGGACCGCCAGTGGATCCGCCGCAGGTCATCGCCTGCGACGTACTCGCGGAGCCGGTGGAAGATCGTGCCGCCGGCCACGACCGTGTCGGCCGGGCCCTCCGGGTTGCGCGCCCGTCCCGACGGGACGATGGTCATCGGATGCGTCGCGGGGTGGACGTACAGCCCTCGTACCTCGCCGGCCGCGCCTCCCGCCGAGGCGAGGCCGAGGCAGTCGCGCCGCTCCCAGCGCAGCGGCCCGGCCTCGAACACGCCCCGGCGGGTGGTGTCGAGCCGGTACGTCAGTGTGGTCTCGCCGCCGGGGCGCAGGAACGGCACCTCGACCGGCACCCGGTGCGACCCGAGCCGGTCGTGCACGACCGTACGGGGCATCGGCAGCCGGCCGGTGTTGCCCACGGTCAGCACGCACACCGCGGGGTCCCCGCGCGGCACGCGCGTCGGCTGCACGTCGCGGGACAACTCCAGCGAGGGCCGCCACGCCACCGCGGCCACCGCCAGGACGACCGCCAGCAGCGCGGCGCAGCCGAGCACGTCGAGTTCGGGATAGCCCAGGCGGTAGCCCCCGGCGAGGCAGCACAGGCCGGCGACGAGGAGGGCGACTCCGGTACGGGTGGGCACGGTCTACCTCCCGTCCGGCACCGGCGTCGAGGCGAGCACCGCGCGGACCACGTCCTCGCCGGACCTGCCGCCGACCTGGGCCTCGGCCGTCAGCAGCACGCGGTGGGCCAGCACCTGCACGGCCAGCGCCTTCACGTCGTGCGGCGTGACGAAGTCGCGCCCGCTCGCGGCGGCGTGCGCGCGGGCCACGCGCAGCAGCGCGATCCCGGCCCGCGGGCTGGCGCCGAGCCGTACGCCGGGCACCGTCCGCGTCGCGGCGGTGAGCCGTACGAGGTAGTCATAGACCGGGTCGCCGACGTGCGCCCGCTGCGCAGCGGCGATCATCTCGCCGACCGCGGCGGCGTCGGTGACCGTGTGGACCGGCCGGGCGCGGTGGCCGTTCGCCTGGGTCCTCAGCACCTCCATCTCGGCGGTGTGGTCGGGGTAGCCGACAGTGAGCCGCATGGTGAACCGGTCGATCTGGGCCTCCGGCAGCGCGTACGTGCCGTCCATCTCGACCGGGTTCTGGGTGGCGACGACCATGAAGGGCCGGCGGACCGGGTACGCGACGCCGTCCACCGTCACCTGCCGCTCCTCCATGACCTCCAGGAGCGCCGACTGGGTCTTCGGGGACGCGCGGTTGATCTCGTCGGCGAGGACGATCGAGGAGAAGACCGGGCCCGGCCGGAACTGGAACTCCTGGGTCCGCTGGTTGAAGATCGACACTCCGGTGACGTCGGAGGGCAGCAGGTCGGGGGTGAACTGGATCCGCCCCCAGTTCACGCCGAGGGCCACCGCGAGGGCGCGCGCGATCGACGTCTTGCCGACGCCGGGGACGTCCTCGACCAGCAGGTGCCCCTCGGCGAGCAGGCAGATGAGGGCCGTGTTGACGACCTCGCGTTTGCCCTTGATGTCCTGGGCGACGCTGTCGCCGATGGCGGTGAAACGGTGCGCGAACTCGGCGACCGGCAGCGGTGGCGGCGGCGCCTGAGTCGTCAGAGTCATCGGATCCCTCTCCTGTGGGGCGTCATGGTTCAAGAACTCGGTGGTCACGGGCACGGCCAGACGCTCTGGTAGGCGTTCGCCCCGCCGAGCCACAGCGTGCTGACGTAGCCGCGCTTGCCGCCGGACTCGATGAGGACCCACTGCGTCGACCGGACCCCGTCGTCGTCGCCGATCGACTGCCCGTCCTTGTGGCAGTAGCCGACGACCGTGGAGCCCTGCGGGGCCTCGCCGGTCGCCGCGCTGTCGTGCGTGGGGTCCTGGCGCATGGTCGCCCGGCAGTTCGGCAGGTCGGTGCACGGGTTGACCGGGTCGGTGGTGGTCTTGGACACGTCGACGGTGAACGACTTGCCGTCGCCGCCGGACCGCGCCTTGGCGGTGGCCGCCGGCGAGTCGCCGCCGTCGGTGTGCGCGGTCACCGAGAAGGTGTAGGTGCGCAGGAAGACGAGCCGGGTCGCGTCGACGGTCAGTACGGTGCTGGTGGTCTGCACCGAGCCGGAGGAGTCCCCGCCGTCGGTGTAGGAGACGGTGTAGGAGATGTTCTTCGGCGCGCCGGACGGCGGGGTCCAGGAGACCCGGATCGAGCCTCCGGGCTGCGGTGCCGCGTCGACGCCGGTCGGCGCGCCCGGCGGCTCGGGCGCCGGCGTGGCGGGCTGCGTGGTGGGCGTCGTCGGGGGTGTCGGCGTCGGGGTGGTCGGCGGCGTCGGCGTGGACGTGCCGTCCGTGGGCGTGTCGCTCGGGGTGGTCGGGATGCCCGGTGACGTGTTCTTTCCGTACGGCCGGGAGGGCACACCGGGACCGGGCGTACGGCGGGTGACGGGTCCGGAGGGGCCGCTGCCCGGGACGCTGGGCCGGGTCGCCGGAACGCTCGGCGTCGAGCCGGGCAGCACCGGACCGGCCGGGCTCGGGGACTTCTTGGCGCCCGGTTGCGCGGGCGTGAACTTCCGCACCGGCCGCGGCGTCCCGTCGGCGCCGACCACGACCGCGTGGGAGCTCTCGGTGTCGTTGAAGTAGACGGCGTCGTTCTGGGGCAGCGTGTCGATGGGTCCCGCCTTGCCGCTGACCGGGAACGACGGCTCCCACGTGTTTCGGGAGGTCGAGTAGACCAGCACCGAACCCGTGGTCTGGTCCGGCACGTAGACGCGTTCGCCGTTCATCGCGGGCGCGCCCAGGTCGTGCCCGCCGCCGGTGTCCAGTCGTACGGCCCGCACCTTGTGGGCGTCGGTGTCGACGACGAAGAGACGGCCGCCGGCCTTGTCGACCAGCGGCAGCCGGCCCTTGTCCTGAGCGGAGGGGGCGAGCAGCGCCGCGCCGGAGCCGGCCCCGGGAAGCGCCGCCGACCAGGCGACACCCGTGGCGGTCAGCACGCTGACCCGGCCCTTGGTGCCGTCCACGACGACCGGCCGCCCGCCGACGATGGACACGGCCATGCTGGAGCCGCGCCCCTGGACGTCGACGGGGGTGCCGAGCCCGTTGGAGGTGACCGGCACGGCCATGCCGTCGTCGGAGCGCGGCACCCACAGCGTGCCCTGGCCGTCGACGCCCGCGGTGCCGAGGTGGCCGGGGACGCGGATCACCGGCCCGACGTTCTCCAGCGTCGCCAGGTCGATGCGCTGCGCGGTGCCCGCCCCGTAGTCCACGAGGTACGCGGCCTTGGCCCCGGCGACGAGCCGCACCCCGGGCACCGTCGCCCGCGCAGGCCCCGCCGTCAGCCGCCCGGAGTCGATCTTGGTGAGCACGCCGGTGCTCGGGTCGTAGACGAGGATCGTGTCGCCGTCCTGGCTGATCTGCAGCCGGTGCCCGGCCGTACCGGGCAGCACGATCTCCGCCGACGGCCGCCCGCTCGTCGCGTCGACGAGCGTCACCGAGCCCCGGGGCGTGGTGCCCAGCCAGGCGGTGCCGGCGTGCGTCGAGAAGCCGGCCGAGGCGATCCCCTTGCCGGCCACGAACGCGACCCCGGCGAGAAGCAGCGTCGCCGCGAGCCCACCCGCGATCGTCCGGCCGGGCGTCCGCCGTGCCAGCAAGGCACGGACAGTACGCCGCGCGAGGTTCTGCAGGCTGCCGAGCACGCGTTCCTCCTCGAAGAACCCGGGGCGCCGCGCGCCCCGGGACTCATTCTGAGGAGACGAAGTGCGCGTTATGGTGACCCGCTTTGCGCACCTAGGGCTCGAGGTCGGCGGGCAGCAGGGCGAGCAGTTCGTCGCGCGTCGGCTCGGCCACGGCCGAGAGCCGCCGCGCCTGCCGCTGGATCATCTCCTCGAGCACGACGCGGGCCGTACGGCCGTTGCCGAAGTGCCGGTCGCGCGGGATGGCCGCGAAGTGGCCGAGCAGCGCGAACTCGGTCTCCTCGGCCAGCTCGTAGTGCAGCTTCCCGGCCTGTTCGCCGACGATCGTGACGAGTTCCTCGGAGGAGTAGTCCTCGAAGGTGATGGTCCGGGTGAACCGCGACGCCATACCGGGGTTGACGGACAGGAACCGGTCCATCTCGTCCGGATAGCCGGCGACGATGACGATCACCTCGTCGCGGTGGTCCTCCATCAGCTTGACGAGCGTCCCGATCGCCTCTCGGCCGAAGTCGTCGGAGCCAGAGGAGAGCATGTACGCCTCGTCGATGAACAGCACACCACCGCGCGCCTTGTCGAACGCCGCCTGCGTCTTGGGCGCCGTGTGCCCGACGTACTCCCCGACCAGATCGACCCGGCTGACCTCGACGAGATGCCCCTTGGCGAGCACACCGAGAGCGGCGAGGATCTTCCCGTACATGCGCGCCACGGTCGTCTTGCCGGTGCCGGGACTGCCGGCGAAGACCAGGTGCCGGCTGAGCGGAGGAGGCGGCAGCCCGGCCCGCTCCCGCTGCTTCGCGACGAGCGTCAGCTTCACCAGATCGCCGACCTCCTGCTTGGCCCGTGCCAGCCCGACGAGGCCGTCCAGCGCGGCGAGCAACTCGTCAAGATCGTCCACGGCGGGCGAGACGGTGCCATCCGCCGTCTTGCCGCCGCCGCGTCCGGAGTGCGGTTCCGTGTCGGCCGCCGGCCGATCGACGCGTGTCAGGGCGCCTTCGGCGGTGCCCAGAACGAGCGTGTAGCGGCCCTCGCCGTGCGTACCGCCGGCGATCCCGACCGGAACGGCCTCCGTCTCGTTGATCAGGCAGTCCTCCAGTGAGCCCGCGGCGCCCTCCTCGGTACGGATGCCCTCGCCCGGCACGTGCGAGACCGTGCACCGGCTGAGGTGCGGCGCGCCGCCCCGTCCGATGCGGATCCCCGCCCGGCCCGGGCCCGTACGGGAGACGACGCACTCGTCGAACGATCCCCCGCCGCCCTCCACCGTGATCCCGTACTCGGCCACGTCAGAGACGATCACCCGCCGTACCACCGGATCGCCGCCCTCGACCGCCATTCCACTGCCGCCGCAGGCCCGTACGAGACAGTCCTCGAACGTCCCGCGCGCACCGGCGATCTGGATTCCGGACGTCTGACCGCGTTCGACGGTGACCGAGCGGATGACCGGATCCGCGCCGCGCGTGACGTACACACCGTGCCCGCGCACGTCGTCCACCTGGCAGTTCTCGATCAGCCCGGTCGCGTCCTCATCGATCCAGACGCCGTGGCTGTCGCACCCGGAGATCCGCAGGCCGCGCATGACCGGGTCGGCGCCGCCGTCGACCGCCACGGCGGGCTGGCCGGCTCCGGAGACGACACAGTCGTCGAAACTGCCGCGCCCTCCGCCGGTGACATAGATTCCGTTGCCGTCGGGCCCCGTAACGGCGCAGCCGGTGACGACCGGGTCGGCGGCCGCGGTCACCAGGACCCCGCCGCGCCCGGCCGTGACGCGGCATCGCTCGACGCGGCCCCGCGCGCCGTCGCGGACGCTGATCCCGAATCCGGCCGAGGTCACGTCACAGTCCCGCAGCGTCGGGCTGCCACCGGTCATGGCGACTCCGCCCGCGTGCTCGGCGGTGATCTCACAGGACTCGATCGTGCCCGCGTCGATCCGCACCGCCGGCTCACCGGCGTCGCCACCGCGCACGGACAGCCCGCGGACGGTGGCCGACGCCGCCGAGACCGACAGTGTGACTCCATAGTGCGACTGGACGAGCACCGGACCGGCGGCCTCGCTCGCCGCCTCGATCGTGACGTTCTTGGTCACGGTGAGGTTCTCGACATAGGTGCCGGGCATCACCACGACCCGGTCGTCGTCCGCCGCCGCCTCCAGGGCCGCACCGATCGAGGCGAAGCCGCCCCACTTGCCGCGCTCGACCCGCAGGGTGCGGAGGCCGGGTGCCGGTTCGGTGAACTGCGCGGCGGTCATGGCCGCAGGTCCTTCCATCGTGCGCCGTCCTCACTTGGTGCCGGGCTCGGGTTCGTCGGGGCTCAGGTGTGGTTCGTCAGCGGTTCGCGTGATCGGCATCAGGCGCAGCTTCCGCGGTCCGGGAGGGTTCTGGGGCCGCGCGTCGTGCCGCGACGGGAGGCCCTGAGGTGGCCGTTCGCGCAACGGACGCGACCACGAACCCGACGGCTCCGGCTGGAGGACGACGCGCCGCGGGAGTGCGTCCGGCCGTACGCGCGGGCGACCGTCCGTGTCCCCTGGAAGCGACGGCCGTGGCCGGGGCGGCACTCGGAACGCCGCCTGGGGCCGGGCCTCACCGGCGGCACCGCCCGGGGCGTGCGCGCCGGGTACCGGCTTGGCGGGGACGTCCGGGACCGGCAGGCGGCCAAGCCACTTTCGCAGCTCACGGATTGCCGGCGCGTGCCGCTGGAGGACCTCACGGGGGATGGCGCCGCTGCCGTCCGCGAGCCGCTGGACCCGGCCGACCAGCGTCTCGATCCTCGCCTGCTCCTCCGGCCCGATCGCGCCCGCTTCGACCGCGGCCCGGACACGCTTGCCCGCATCGGTGACGAGGGCGCGCATCTCGCCTCGGAGCACGTCCGCGACCTTGGGCGGAGTCTCCCCCGCGGGAGGAGGCACGGGCGACGGGTTCTTCAAGGATTCCAGTAGGCGGCCGATCCGGGTCTCCTCGGCCGCCTTCGCCTCCGCGGTGGCGAGGGCGGCCCGTTCGGTGGCGGCCAGACGCTCGTGGATGACGTTCTTGACTCCCGGCGTCTTCAGCAGGAGCCGCCGGCCGTAGTGCTCGATCCAGGGCTTGAGATCAAAGGTGCGGACCCGGTTCCACGGCACGGTCCCCGGGCTCGGTCCCCAGCCGAGGAAGCCGTGCAGGTCGGGGTGGATCCGGACTCCGCCGATCACGTCGGGGACGCTGGCGAACAGGCCCGTCAGCGCCTCGGCCCCCACGGTCCAGTCCGGCTGGAGGAAGTGACCGGTGTGCGGGTCGAAGAAGAGGGAGAACTCTCCGGTGACCTGGACGAGACCGACGCCACCGAACTGGAACAACGCCGGGCGCTCGCTCGGCGGGATCCCCGGAACGGTGGCCGCCACCTGCACCGTGGGGAACGTCGCGAGTTGCACGCCCCACTTGGTGTAGAACTGCTCGGTCTGGAAGACGTCGCCGGCGGGACGCAGCTCTGAGGCGGGGGTCTCGTACACCCAGAAATCGCGTGGTCCCGGGCCGTACCTCGTGACGATCGTCTCCCGGCCGACCTGGTCGTAGAGGTGGAAGTCGCGGCGCAGCCCCGGAATGTACTGCAGGTCGAGGTTGGGCCCCACCGGCACCGACACCTTGAGGGTGATCGGGCCGAGCTCGATCGGCACGTCCACCGGTTTGAGCATGTGCCAGAACGGCAGGATGCCGTCGCCGAGTCCGCCGTCGATCCGCAGCATGCTCAGGCCGCCCTCGGTGACGCGGCCGCTGTCGATGATCAGCGACTGGTGCCGGTAGACCTCCACCGTCAGCTCCACGCCGTTCGGGGTCGCGACGGTGTGGCGGCTGTGCAGGATCTTGGAGTCGACCGGCAGGATCCCCCCGATCGGGTCGGGCCACGGCTGCCTTCCCGTGAGCCAGTCCTTGATGATCTCCCGATGGGTGAGATGGACCTTGCGGGTCACGGGCACGTCGAGATCCGTCGTGGTGACGCCCTGCCAACTCCGCGGGTCGCCGAGCGTCGCCGCCACATGGCCGCCGAGCAGGCCCTTCCGGCCACCGCCCATGACCTGGGCCATGTGGCGGAACAGCTCCCGGCCGTCGGCGGCGTCGAGCCGCTGCGCCTCGCCACGGGTCTGGATGTAGGTCTCATCCTGGCGCCGTTGCCAGTCGAGATTCACGCGTTCGTTCGCGACCGGCCGGTACGCCTCGCCGACATGCCTGGAGGCCACGTCGATGACGTCGCCGTTCCACAGAGAATGCAGGGCCGGCGCCTCGTCGATCGCCGCCTGGACGAACGCGACGTCCGGTCGTGCGGCCATCTCGTCGGCGATCACCTTCTCGGCGAGCGGCTCCACCGGATCCAGCAGCTTCTTGATCTGTACGGTCAGGTCCGCCTTCTTCGCCCGGAGCCGGGCGGCCTTGACCGGATCCGTCGTCTCCAGCTTGGCGGCCTGCCGTTCGAGGTGACCGAGTCTCCACAGCTTGGGCGACGCCTTCCGTGAGTCGGCCAGGGCGGCTCGTACGGTCCGGCTGCGCGGGTCGACGGGAAGCGGCCGGGTCGGCTCGGGCGAGTGCTCCACCGGACCGTGGACGCCGGCCTGGCTCAGGATGGTCTCCGGCTCGCCCGCTCGGCGCACCTGGTCGAGAAGTCCGGCCAGGGCATCGTCGTCCCCGGCGGCCGCCTTCCGCAGGGCGTCGGGGTCGAGTGCCACGTGACCCTCGTCGTGAAGTTTCCACAGCTTGGTGACGAGCCGGTGCAGTGCCCTGCCCCGCTCCTGCTCCGACGCCGCCGGCCCGGCGTCGATCCCGGCCAGCCGCCCGAGCGCGTACTCCACGGACCGGGTCGCCCCGGGCACGGATCGCAGCGAGCCGAGCGCTCGTTCGAGCTCGGCCAGCCTGCTCTCCAGCTCGGTCACCCGGGCGGTGTCGCCCGCGTGGCGGGCGGCGTCGGCCTGGGCACGGACCTCGTCGATGTGGGAACGCAGGTCGGTCATGGCGCGCCTGCTCTCGATCCACCGCAGCTGGTCCCTGGCCCGGCCGAGATCGTCGAGGATGGCCCCGGCCGCCGTCCCGTCTCCCCGGGACGTCGCCTCCGCCAAGGCGGCCTCCAGCCCACCGACCCGCGTGCGCGACACCGCCTCCTCGACCGGCAGGAGCTCCGGATGTGCCTGGAGGTACCGCCGACCGGCGCGGTCGAGGCGGTCACGCTCGCTCAGCGCGGCCTCCAGCCGGGCGACCACCTCCTGGTGTCGCGCCTGAGCGGCGTCACCGGCCGGACTCGCCGTGTCCAGCCGATGGAGTTCGGAGCGCAGCTCGTGGACGGTGCGCTCCACCTCGGGCAGCCGGGAGAGCAGGTCCGTACGGAGCGCCCCGGAACCGCCCTCGGCGAGGCCCGCCAGCCCGTGCCGGCTCAGATACTCGTGGACCTTCACGGC
Source organism: Actinoallomurus sp. CA-142502 (assembly GCF_050936355.1). Lineage (NCBI taxonomy): Bacteria > Bacillati > Actinomycetota > Actinomycetes > Streptosporangiales > Thermomonosporaceae > Actinoallomurus > Actinoallomurus sp. CA-142502. The sequence goes on along the minus strand of NZ_JBNJMY010000001.1, from coordinate 758,104 downwards.
GTCGATCACGGACTGCCGTACGTCCTCGGCCATTCGCCGCTGCGCCTCGGGCAGTGCCGCCGGATCGGCGAAGTCCTTGAACAGGTCGTCAACGGCTGAGGTCATCTCCGACGACAGCGTCACCACCCGCCGGGCGCGGTCCACCAGCCGCTCCAGCCGGGCGACCTCCTCGATGTCGCCCAACGCGGTGCGGCTCAGCCGGTCGAGGGATTCCTGCCGGAATCGGAGCACGTCATCTCGGCCGATGGGGCCGTGGACGGGCATGCGCAGTGCCGTCGCCCGGAACTCCGCCAGCCTGGCGCCGGCCGCGTCGAGATGTCCCTGGTAGGTCCGCGTGAGCCGCCGTACGAGCTCCATCGACTCATGGATCCGCGTGAGCGGTGATTTCGCCAGCTCGGCGAGCCGGGCCGTGACGGTCTCGAGGTGTTGTCTCCGCGTCGCGATGCTCGCCTCGACGTTCTCCGCCTGGGCGGGGAGGTGCGTCTCCGGCGCCGGCTCGGTGGACGCCGGTCGATGTTGTTCGGGGAGCGGCCGCGCCTCCGGGACCTCGACGTCCACGCGCTTCGCCACCTGCGTGGCGATCGCGTCCGGCTCCGTCCCCACGATGGCCTTCGTGTCCCGTTCGGCCTGGTGGGTCGCGAGAACGATGCGTCCGCTCCTCGCCTCGACGAACACGATCGACTTCGTCGTCACGGTGCCCTTTCCCTCCCCGTCGGCGTGGGGAAGGGTCGCGTGCACCTCGACCATGACGCTGCCATTCCGCATCCGCTCGATGGTCGCGACATGACCGGCCCGCATCGCCTCCGCGACGGAGCGCATATAACCGCCGGCCGGAAAGTTGCGCTCATTCGGTGTGGGCACCAGGCCGGGCGCGTGTTTGTGCGGGTGGTAGGCGGCTGCCGCGGGATTGCCGAAGTTGATGTCGTCGGCGATGCCGATCAGTTTCGCGTGGATCTCCTGGGCGAACCGCTGCCGCACCATCGGATCGTCGAAGTCCACGGCGGCCAGCTCCTGCAGGAAGGCCTCCGAGACGAAGTTGTTCGGCTTCACCGAGGCCTGCGCGAACTCGAGTCGGAAACGTTCGCCGATGATGTCGTCGAACTTCCGCCCATAGGCCACGAGCGCGGCCGAGTCGTTTCGCTGCAGAGGAGCCAGGGGCCGACCGTTGTCGTCGACGTGACCGAACCAGTCGGGATGCAGGGTGAACTCGGTGAACAGCGCACCGTAGTACTCGTAGAGATTGCCGAACTTCGTCTGGTCCAACGGCAGGGCGGTACGCCGCGCGTATCGCAGCGCGAACGCGCTCGCCTTCCGGACGAGCCGGGTGTTGGCCGCCCTGAGATCCTCGTACGCCCGCAGCTTCGCCGGATACTCCGCCATCTCCTTCGCGTAACGCGGAAGCTTGTACTTCTCGTGGATCTCCAATGCCTGGCGGTACTTCTCCCACTGCTTCGGTGCCTGATCCTCGGGAACGCCGGGCGGCGCGGGCTCCTTCGGCGCCACCGGTTCTCTGGGCGGCTTCGGCACCGTGACGAAGGGATTCCTGAGAACGGCATCGACGATGCGCTTGATGCCGGCCGGATTGTCAGGACCGAAGATCTCGTGAAGCGTGATGTCGGAGAATCCCGCCCCGCCCTCCTTGCCCAGCAGCTTGAGCACCTTGTCGAGTCCCGCGACGTCCGCCACCTTGTCGCGGAAGCGCGGCGACGGAAGCAGCTTGACCTCATCGGCTTCCAGACCGGCCGACTCCCGGTGCGACAGGTCATCGGCGAGCGGAGACGCGGTGCCACCCCTGAGATGCTGTTCCAGCAGCTGCAGGCGTTCGCCGAGGGCCTCGCGCAGCTGAGGAGTGGGGGTCTCGGCGAGATCCGCGGCGATGTCCTTGACGTCGCCGATCAGGCTGGCGCGCGCGGCGTCCGGGGGGAGCCGCGAAGAGTCGCGGGCGAGCGCGTCGACGAGGCCGTCCAGCCGAACGACCAGGTCCTCATCAGGCGCGGTCAGCAGGTCCCGGAGAGCCGCGATGCGCGGTCCGACGTCGATCGATGTCCCGGCAGGTGGCAGCCCGAGCACCGCCCGTACGGCGTCCGGCACCTCGTACTCGTACGGGTGGAGCCCCTGCTCGATGAGGATCGCCGACTTCTGCCCCGGCGACATGCCGAGAAACCGAAGATCGCCCATGGACGGGCCGGTCGCCGGCAGCCAGTGGGGATGGACGTGCATCCAGATGCGTTTGATCGCCAGCGATCCGTCGTCGAGCAGAGCGTACTTACCGGCCTCGACGATGTGGAAGCTTCCGTCCTCGAACTCGACGACATTGTGCTCGAGATGGGTGTCCAGGTTCAGATGCCACAGCGCCTTCCACAAGCGCTCGAAGGCCGGCGAGTCGGGGTGGAGGACCGCCGACGGATCGACGCCGGGAACGACCACGAGCTTTCCTGGAGCGGCCCATGGAAGCTCCGGATACACGTCTCCCGGCGGAAGGTTGTTCGGGCCGAAGTCCTGCCCCTTGGGCAGCGGCTCGACCGGACCGTACGGGTTGAGCGGCCGGGTGGCATTCGGACTGAGCGGCTTCAGGCCGTTGTTCTTGGAGAACACCTCGGCCTGCGGATAGTCCGGAACGTTGTTCCCGCCCGGCTCGGCCTGGGTGAGCACCCGGGGCTTCGGTAGGGGCACCTTGGCGGCCGTCTGTTCCGGCGATGCGGCGATCTTCGGTACGACCTGTTCCGGCTTGCCGGAGGTGACCCCGACCTCGCCCACCTTCATCGTCTCCGGCTGGACCCGCGCGGACTCCGCGCCGACCACGTCGACCGGTCTGCCCGACACCTGCTCGAGGAGCCGCTGGATCGGACCGAACACCTCCGAACGTTCGGTCTCGCTCAGCGACTCCAGCGGCCCGTACGTGCGGGTGCCGTCGGGCAGTGTCCTGTCGACCATCGGCTCGTGCAGCACGAGCCGCGCCTCGCCGTCGACGCCCAGGACGTACCGCGTGGTCCAGCTGATCTCATACGCCGCGTTCTCCGGCGTGACGTCCGGCGGGACGTGCACCGTGACCCTCTTGTCTCCGCCGGGCAGGAGGGCCGCGCCGTGGATGGCGCGCATGTCCTCGACGCGGACGCCGTACGCGGCGCCTTCGCCCGGCGCGTGCGCGACCTCGGGCGGGTTCAGCACGACGTCGAGTTCGCCGTTGTGGACGGTGAGCGACCCGGGGAGCCGTTCGGCGATTCCCCGGAGCGTCTCCTCCGCCTGCGCGACGACGACCTCTCGCGGAATCCGGCCGCGCAACGCCTCGGCGTTCTCTCCCGGCGCCAGGCGTAGCGTCACCTCACCCGTCCTGATGTCGACGTCGCCCGTGACGTCGACGAACGCGGTCGTGCCCTCGTGCTCGATCGGGAAGGAGAACCGCTGGATCTCCCCGCCGGTCTGGTACACGGCCGCGACGTACTCGGCGACCTCGCCCCGGCCGAACTCCGGCACCGAGGAAGGCTGCCGGACGGGGGCGGGCAGGACGGGCGGTCTCCCGGACTCGACCGGTGGGAAGAGTTCCGCGCCCGTCGGCGCGACGACCGGCGCCGTATGGACGGGAAGGTCCGGTATGTGTGCGAGCAGAATGTTCTCTCCCCGAACGCCGGGCCCGTCGCCGTGGATCACTTCGACCCGGCGACCGAGCGCGTCCGCGAGGTCGGTCACCAGCGACCGCATCTGGTTCACGGCCTCGTGCTCGGGCATCGCGTCACCCTCGACTTCGAGGTCGGTCAGCCGGATGGTCTCCCGCCGTCCGGGCTCGCGGACGACCCGCGGCGTGAACGAGACCCGCGTCCCCTCGCCTAGGTCCACCGTCGTCCGTACCGGCTCGCCGCGCGCGACGGAGATCGACTCGAGAACCTGGTGGAACGCGTGCGCCCCCTCACTGGGATGGAACCCGAACGCACGGCTTCCGGCCTCCCCGCCGGGGACCTCGACACGGAAGCCGGTCCCGGTGGCGTCGGCGATCTTCCGAAGGGAGTCCTCGATCCCCGGGGCGAGCCGCGTCCGGTCGAGCGCCGCGGCCGGTCCGTCCGGATCGAGGGTGAGCGTTGTGGCCCTGGTCGCCGGGTCCCGGGTGACGGTGACCGTGATGGGGTCCTTCGTCCCTGGCACCGGCATCCGGAACGTCTCCCGGCCACCCGGGGCGACGCTCGTGAAGGCATCGACCGCGCCTCGCATCCAGTCCGGGTGGACCGACCCCAGCACGCTGTTCAGCGACTGCGCCGTGGCGAGGTCCGGTGTGACGCCAGGCGTCTCATCGCTCGCGCCGTGCTGCCGCTGCTCGGGCGCGTCCGGGAGGGACGGCGCGGTGTGCTCGGTGGGCTGGAGTTCTGAGACGGGCGTCGCGTGGGCCTGCTCGCGCGTGGTGGGGACGACCGGCGTGACCTGGCCCTTATGGAGGGTGAACAGGGGGTTCTCGCGCTGCTCCCACATCGTCCCCGTCTCTCGGCGGGTGGGGAGCCGGTACTCCAATGTGGGCGCTCCGCGGCCGGTGCGGTCGACCGGGGTGTCGGCCGCCGAGTAGGTCGCGTCCTTGGTCTCGACGGTGGTCCGGTGGCCCGGGTCGTCGGTCATCGTGAGGAGACCGTCACCGTTCTGGCGAAGCGTGCCGACGCGATCGAGGTGACCGTCCGGGCCGAGGGCGTAGAGGTCGACGGCGCGGTCGCCACCGGGACGCATGACGGACGTGACGATCCCCTGGTCGTTCACGGTGACCACGGATCCCTCGGGCAGTCGCAACACCGAGGGGTCGAGGCTCCCGCTCTTGCCGTCGTACTGGATGATCTTTCCGGTCTCGGGGTCGACGGTGATCGAATGGTCGAGCCGGTGCTGGGTCTGGTAGATCCCGTGCTCGTCCCGGATCTCGGCCGTGCCGTTGGCGTAGTAGGTGGCCTGCCGCTCGAAGTGCTGCTGACCGGCGCCGTCGACCCCGTAGCTGGTGAGGGTCTTCGTCGGCATCTGGACGTCGGTGAGCTTGCCGGTCTTGGGATCCACCAGCCGCACGGTCTGCGTGCCGTTCGTGAGATGGTCGACGTGCGTGCCGGCCAGGGTGACCTTCTCGAACCCGCCGTCCTTGTACGTGACGTCGATGGCCCCGTCGTTCCAATGACCGGTGCCGACCTCGCGTCCGGTACGGGGGTTCAGGACGCTCAGTGTGCCGTTGTGCTCGGTGAACTGCCAGGTCTTCGTGTATCCACCCGGGTGGTCCTGCCGGACGGTGAACCCGTCGGGCGGCGGAGTGTGCGGCGGGTGGAAGCCGGAGAAGACACCGATGGCGACGTTCTGCGCCGACTGCTCCCAGTTCCAGCCTTTCTGCCAGCCCATCGCGATGTGGAAGCCCTGGAGCGCGGCATCCGTGCCGAGGCCGGTGCCGATCGCCAGCGAGGCGTTGATGGCCCGCTGCCCCGCGCCGGACTGCCAGAACTCGCTGTCCTTGGTCAACGCGTTGATCTTCGGCGTCGCCCAGTGGGTGAAACCCTCCGACGCGGCGCCCACGGCGGCCGACTCGATGACCTCGACGACGTTGATGTTCGCCTGGAGCGGCGGGGGCTCCTCGCCCATCATCGAGCTGTAGATCTGGTTGAAGGCGTTCTGGTTGAAGATCTGGAACCCGATGTCGATGCCGGCGCCGACGATGGCGCCCTTGAGCAACTGGAGCGCCAGGTTCTTGGCCGTCATCTCCGCGAGGTTCTTCAGAGCGGCGGTGATGGACGTCTTGACGAACTGGACGGCCACTTCCTTCGCGGCCTGGACGCTGACCTCCTCGACTCCCTTCATGAAGATCATCTCGCCGATCTTCCCGAACAGCCCGGCGATCGGAACGAGGACCGTCACGACGGTGAGGACCACGTCGATGACCTGCAGGACCAGGTCAGTGAACAGCAGGGACCCCACCGCGTTGGCGAGGCCCTCCATCTGGTCGGCCGCGTCCAGGCTGCCGTCCTTGAGGATCAGCAGCATCTCCGCCGGTGGCTGCTCCTGGTCGTCCAGCCTCGTGAGCTTCTTCGCCCCGTACGACAGGCCTGAGTACCAGTTGGCCCTGTCGCCGCTGAAGTCCCGTGCCCACTCGCGGACGAAGGAGTCCCGTCCGTCTCCGACCCACGACTTGAGGTCGTTCTTGACGTCGTCGGTCCCCTGGTCGATCACCGTCTGTACGGTCGCGGCGAAGTCACGGAACGCCTGCGCCGCGTCGTAGAGCGGCTGGACCCTGCTCTTGATCCAGGGGATGTGCTGCCACGCGTAGTCCTGGGCCTGCTGTGCCGTCCACTGGCCGCCGTTGGCGGGATAGCCGCTCGTGGGCGTCGGGGTGGGCGTGGGACTCGGTACGGCGGGATAGGTCATCGTGGCCCCGCCTCAGCTCTTCTTGAAGAACGGGCTGCGCGGATCGCTCGTGTCGAAGTACCAGTACGGGTAGTGATCCGACATGTCCTGCCCGTTCTGGTAGCGCGCCTGGTCCATCGCCGACCTCGGGTCGACCGCCGTCACCCCGAAGGGGGCGAGGTTGGCGTTCTCCTGCTGGATGTACGCCGAGGCCGTCTGGCGCAGACCGCCGGCCTGGGCGGTGAGTCCGTTCATGACCTGGAGCGCGGCGTCGCTGTGACTGTTCGTCGTGTCGGTGTACTGCTGGTGGAAGTCCGCGAGGTTCTCGTCGTCCCCGAAGACGTCGTCGACCTTCAGATCGGCGATCTTCCCGTACAGCTTCGCCCAGGCGCCGGACAGCGTCTGGTACAGGTCGTCCATGTGCCCGGCCAGGGTTCCGAGCTCGTTGACGTTCACCGAGAACGAACTGGCGATCCCGTAGATCGTGGCGGCGGCCTCGACCGGCGTCAGGTGCTGACCGTTGACGTCGTAGCCGTCCTTCTGCCAGAAGGAGTCAGGCAGCAGGGGAATGTCCTTGCCGTCCGCCGGCGGAAGCTTGACGCCGTTCTTGGCCATCTCGTCACGGAGGATCTTGTCGCGCTGCTCGGGGGTCAGCGACAGCGGGTCGTACCAAAGCCGCTGGTCATCCGTCATCTCCGGGTAGGTGTAGTCGTAGGTGTACGTCGGCTCGCCGCCCGGCGTCTGTGTCGCCGACTGCGGCTGGACCCCATCGGCCGGTGTGGTGTCGTCCTGCCCCGCTCCCTGCGCCGTGGCGTCGGTCCCGGTCGCCGGCCGTTCCGCCGAGAGCGGGACCACGTTCCCGGAGGCGTCGGTGGTGGCGACCGGATTCCCGGACGCGTCATAGAGGATCGATCCCGGGGCATCCGACGACGGCGTGCCACCGGAAATCGGGCTGAACCGCCCAGAGTCGTCCACGGTCCCCGCCGGATGACCGGACGAGTCGTACAGGACGGTGGGAGCGGCGTCGGCCGACGTGGCCCGGTCGGAGATCTCGCCGCCGAGCGGCTGGCTGGACGTGTCGTACGGCCGGTCTCGCGTGTCCTGAGAGCCGGTCCAGCCGACCGTGTCCTGCTGGGGCGAGGCAGGGTCCGTTCCGTGATGCCCGTGCGTGCTCGGGGTTCCGGCGGCGGTGGGCGACTGCGCGGCCGGGTCCGGCACCTGCTTGCCGGGCGAGCCGGGGTCGGAGCCTTGCATCAGTGACGCGGTCCCCGGATCCAGGGGCGTGTATCCCTGGTCGCCCGGCCCCGGTGGAACACCTGCCCCGGGGTGGACCGGACCCTGATGCGAGGTGTGCGAGGAGGGAGCGTGGCCATCGGCATGGCCCCCGCTGAGCAGACCTGCGGCGGCGACGCCGCCCAGGCCCGCCGCCGCCCCCAGACCGAGCGTCCGGGCCGGGCCGGCCCCGCCGGTTCCGGCGGAGTCCGGCGGGCCGGCGTGTGGATCCGTCCCAGGGTCGGCCGGTTTCTTCGACCGCACGGTGGGCGTACCCGTCCCAGGGACGGCCGGGCGCCCTGCCGTGGGCGTGGACGGCTCGGCGCGTACGGTCGATCGTGTCCGCGCCTCAGGCGCGGCCAGGGCGTCGTCCGGCGTCTCGCCGATCGCGACCGCGGCGCCGACCGCGGCACCCGCCGCGGCACCCGCGGCCAGTGTCTTCGCGCGCTCCGCGTCATCGCCGTCCCGGACGGCGCGCTCGTCCGGCTCGGTTCCCTCCTCGGGCGCGGGTCCCGGGCTGTTGACCTCTTCTGCCACAACACCACCCCGATCAACGTCTGAGCTGGGATGCCCGGGTGAGCGCGCGGCACGGCGAACGCTTCTCGGACGCATCCCATGATGAGAGCCCGATGTGCGCGATCCCGAAGGTCAGAACACGCACCGTCTCCACGCTCACGACGCGGGCTCATCGCCCGCGGCGAGCGGGTCCACCGGCGCCTGTGCGGTCTGCACGAGCACCGGACGCTGCTTGCGGCGCACCAGGAGCCCACGCCCCGGCGGTTGTGCCGTCGCACGCACGTTCCCGAGTACCGGCCCCTCGCCGGGATCACCGGACATGACCAGTCCGGGCTGGCGGAGTTCGCGCAGCCGGCCGAGCAGCGGCTCGAAGCCGCCGCGCGCCATCCCGCCGACCCGCCTGGCGAGCACCACGTGCAGGCCGAGGTCATGCCCTTGCGCGAGCAGGTCGACCAGAGGCAACAGGGGATTGCCCGACGGCGAGGCGACGAGGTCGTAGTCGTCGACGACGACATAGAACTCCGGGCCGGTCCACCACGAGCGCTCCGCCAGGACCTTCGGGGTCAGCGTGGCCGGGGGCAACCGCTCGACGATGCCGTCGGCGAGCTCCTTGACCGCCGCGGCCGCCGCCGGAGCCGCGCCGCAGTAGGCCCAGGTCTGCTCCTGCCGTACGGCGCCGAGCAGCGTGCGCCGGTAGTCGATGACGAGGAACATCGCCTCCTGGCCGCCTCTGCGAGCCTGGAGTCCGGCGAGCCAGGACCGCAGGAACGTGGTCTTGCCCGACTCGGCGTCGCCGAGCACCACGAAGTGCGAGTCGGCCCCGGCGAGGTCGAGGTGGACGGGCCCGAGCTCCAGCTCGTCGATGCCGATCGGCACCCCGCGTTCGGTGTCCTCACCGGGCCCGGGCAGGTGGGCGTGCGACAGCTCGGCCGGAAGCAGCCGGATCGGCGGTGCGGCCGGTCCCTGCCAGGCCGACGCCGCGGCACTCACGACCTCCTCGACGGACGTCCCGAGTTCGGGGAGCGCCACTTGGACGTGGTCGCCCTCCATCGTGAGCGCGCGTCCTGGCGCACCGGAGGGCAGGGACGCCGCGGCCTTGCGGTTGATCTGTGAGTCGGCGGGATCGTTGAGGCGGAACTCCATCCGGCCGCCGATGTTGTCGCGAAGCTGCGGGCGCAGCTCCATCCACCGGTTCGCCGCGATGACCAGGTGAACGCCGACGCGCTGCCCGCGCGCGGCGATGTCGAGAATCTGCGGATCGAGATCCTCGAGCTCGGTGCGCACGGCGCCCCAGCCGTCGATCACGAGCAGGACGTCGGCGACGGCCTCCGGCGGAAGGTCCCTCTCGCCGCGACGGCGGCGCATGGTCTCGGCGGAGTCGATCCCCAGCTCGCGGAACCGTTCGTCGCGCTCGTCGACCAGCTTCCAGATCTGCCCGACCACGCGGCGAACCTTGTCGGGCTCCAGCCGTCCGCTGACCGCGCCGACGTGCGGTGCTCCGGCCAGGGCGAACAGCGACCCGCCGCCGTAGTCGATGACATAGGCGTTGAGCTCTCGCGGTGTGTGGGTGACCAGGGCGGACAGCAGCATGGTGCGCAGGAACGTGCTCTTGCCGGTCTGCGGCGCCCCCACCACGGCGAGGTGGCCGGCCCACCGGGTGAAGTCGACGCCGAACGGACGCTGTGCCTGGGCCTCGGGCAGATCGAGGACGCCGACCGGCACCGCGCCCAGGCCCGCACCGGTCCAGCCGCGGGCCTGGAGTCCACGGCGCGGATCACGCTCAAGCGGAGGGAGCAGGCGCCCGAGCGGGATCTTCGGGTCCAGCGGCGGAAGCCAGACCTGGTGAGCGGGTGACGCGCCGGCGGCACGGATCAGCGTGACCGCGGTCGCCATCTCGGTCGGCCGCTCACCGTCACCCGATGCCGGGACGGCCGATGCGGGCTCCGGCTCGGCCGACACCGCGCCGGCGGTGAACAGGGCGGCGCGTGGGGTGTCATCCGGCATCTCCTCGGGCGTCATGTCGGGGGCCGAGACGAGCGCGGAGCGGAACCGGTCGTAGATGGTGGTGTCGACCTTCAGGTAGGCCGAGCCCGGGACCGGGGGCAGGTGGTAGGCGTCCGGTTCGCCGATGACGACGTTGCTCTCCACCGCGCTGAACGTCCGCAGGCAGATCCGGTACGACAGGTGACTTTCCAGACCGCGCAGCCGCCCCTCCTCCAGACGCTGGCTGGAGAGCAGCAGGTGCATGCCGAGGCTGCGGCCGAGCCGCCCGATCGCCACGAACAGCTCGATGAAGTCGGGCCGGCCGGCCAGCAGTTCCCCGAACTCATCGACCACGATCAGCAGGTACGGCAGGGGAGGCGCGTCGGGTCCGAGCAGGCCCGCCGTCCGGCGGCGCTGGTACTCGCGGACGTTGTCGACGTCCCCCGCGTCGCGGAGCAGTTTCTGCCGGCGCTGCTGTTCACCGAACAGCGCCAGGTACATCCGGTCGACCATGGTGAGGTCGTCGGCCAGGTTGGTGATCATGCCGGCGACGTGTGGGAGGTCGGCGAGCCCGGCGAACGCGGCGCCGCCCTTGAAGTCGACCAGGACGAGGCTGAGCACGTCCGGCGGGTGGGTCAGCGCCAGGGCCGTCACGAGAGTGCGGAGCAACTCGCTCTTGCCGGAACCGGTCGCACCGACGACGAGGCCGTGCGGCCCCATGCCCTGCATGGCCGATTCCTTGAGGTCGAGGATCTCCGGCTGTCCGTCCCCGCTCACCCCGATCGGCACCCTGAGGACGTCGTACGGCGATGACAGAGTGGACCACATGTGGGTCACGTCGAGATGGCGGGCGGCGGGCGTGCCGAGGAGTTCGACCAGCCGCGTGGTCTCACTGAGCGCCGTGCGTGCCGCGGGGTCGTCGAGGCGCAGTGGCGCCAGGCTCCGGGCGATCGCCGTGCGGAGCACGGGGTCCGATGGATCCGCCTGCCCGGTCGCCTCGCGGTCGGGCGACTCGAGCGTGAAGGCACCGTCGTCGGCGACCCGGACGCGGGTCTGGACACGCGGCGGCTCGTCGCGCTGCACCTCGACGCAGAAGACGACGCTGACCTCCAGGGCGGGAGCGCGTTCGGCCAGTTCACCGAGGATGTCCAGGCGACCGGCGGGGGACGCGGCGCCATAGCCGTCGACGATCACGAGCAGGCGGCGGCGCGACTCATCGGCGGGCTGCTCGGTGAACGGCGAGGTACGGCGGCGCGCCTGGTCCCGGCGGCGTTCGAGATCCTCGGCGAGCAGTTCTCCGAACCCGTCGCCATCGGGCAGGGCGAGGACCGACTCGCCGGCTCTGGCGTGCGGAAGCCACTTCACGAACTCCCAGTCCTCGACCTCTTTCGGATGGCACACGGCGACGAGCAGGTCGTCGGGGGCACAGAACGTCGTCAGCTCGGTGACGAGGTCGACGGCCATCGCCCGCGTGCGCACGGCGGATCCCACCAGGCTCACCACCGGCGTCTCGCGAAGGTCCAGCAGGATCGGCTGGCCGGACAGCCGGCCCGCTCGGGCGATCAGCCGTTCGGCCTCGGCGCGCAGTTCGGTGCGTCCTGCGGCGAACGGACCGTCGCCGGTCGCCTGGAACCCGATCGGGGTCGCCAGCGGCACGTCTCCCGTGCCGATCCGTACCGTGAGGAAGTCGGGGTGGTCGGGCCGCCGCTCCCACACGCGGACCCGGCTCCGGCAGATCGCCCAGCGGCCCCGCGCGTCCGGGTGGGCGAAGCCGGAGCCGACGGCCTGCATCGAGGCGACGGCGCGAGCCTGCGCGGCGGTCTTTCGCAGGTAGGCCCGGTACTCCGTCGCATCGGCCCGGCTCTTGCGACGCACCAGCGCCCGCTGCTGGTGAAACATCGCGAAACTCATGCCGATCGAGCCGACGGCCATCGTCGAGCCGATGACGATGTACAGGGGTCGCGGGTTGTAGAGCATGAACATCATGCCGCTGACGCCGCTCATCATCGGCAACAGCAGCTGGAACCACGAACCCGGCGGTGGCGCGGGGGGCTCGGCCGGTGGCGGGACGAGGACGATCGGCTCGGTGGGTACGGCCGGCGGCAGCACGCGGGCGGGCCGGTGCAGCAGGACACGGCTCATGGACACATCCAGGCGTGAGACGGACGACGCGGTGGTGGGACGACCCGCGACACCGTCCGGCCCAGTATCTCCCCGGACCCCCGCGCGTTCCGAGGGAGCGGAACGCGCGGGGCGGCTTCGTAATCTCGCGGCGGGACGACCGCGACGCACCACTTCGCAGAGGGGAGAGTTCGTTGGGACTCAGGACCGGACCGCAGACCACGCCGTACCCCGGGGGCGGCGCTCCCGGCGGCAGCCGGCTGAACACCGACCTGGGCGCCATGGTGAGCGCGCAACAGTACGTGCACGACGTCGCCGACCTCATCTACGGCGAGATCCAGCGGCTCATGAGCACGATCGACGGGCTGAGCGACAACTGGAGGAGCTCGTCCGCCAGCGCGTACAACACCGCGATGGGCAACTGGAACACGCAGGCCACCGAGCTGAAGAACGCCCTCTACAACATCGGTGACGGGCTCGCGCAGAGCCACAAGACCTACAACGAGATGGAAGAGAACAACCGCCTCGGCATCACCCAGGCCGCCGCCGGCCTGCCGTACTGAGGCAACGATCCGAGGAGAAGACGATGGGCACACCCGCCGATGACGGAGTCATCACCGTCCACTTCCCGTGGATGGACACCGCGGCCGAGGATGTCCGCGCCTGCCACAACACGCTCATTCAGCAGCAGGAGGACCTCAAGGGCTTCCTGAGCCGGCTGCGTGGTGAGTGGCAAGGCGTGGGCGGAGAGAGCTGGGACCACGCGCAGCAGCGGTGGCACAACGCCGCTGATGGCCTCTACCTGGTGCTCGGCCAGCTGTACCAGGCGCTCACCGACGCGCACACCAATTACACGACCAGCGAGAAGGCGATCGAGAGCTTCTGGAGCTCCTGAATCGGCCCTGCGGAGGAGGAACCGGGAAGATGCGCGGAGACCTGTCGGCCGTCACCGTCCACGCGACCGGCCGTCGCGTGGACCTGGTCCTGCCGAACACCGTGCCGATCGCCGAGCTGACGCCCACGATCGCCGAGCTGTGCGGCAGCGGTGAGGACGACGTCCGGCCGGCGGCGTGGACGCTGTCACGCGTCGGCCGGGAGCCGTTCTCGCTGAGCGCGACCCTGGCCGATGTGTCCGTGGTGGACGGCGAGGTGCTGCATCTCGTCGACCCGGGTGTCTGGACCTCGCCGATCCCGTCGCGGCTCGATGAGCCGGTCGTCTCCACGGCCACCGGTGATCGGGAGTGGTCCTCCCGGCGGTTGCTCGAACCGGTGCTCGGCGTGCTGAGCGCGGCGCTGTCGCTCGGTGCGGCCGGGTTCGTCGCGGTGCGGCCGGCGCTGCGCCACGGCGCGGGGCCGGCGCTGCTGGCCGCGGTGGCCGCCGTTCTCGCCGCCGCCTATCTCCTGCCGGCCGGGGAACGCCGCCGGTTCGGCCGTCCCGCGTTGGCGGCCGGCGCCTGGGGACTGGCGGCCGTGGCCGGCTGGGCGCTGGCCGGTGGCCGGTTCGACGCCGCCGGTGGCTGCGGCGCCGCCATCGCGCTGGTCGTGACGGTCCTGGCGTCGGCATCCATGCTGGCGCCCGTGGTCCTCGGCGCGGCGCTGGCCGGCGCCTTCGGGACCGTGGGATTCCTGCTGGCCGCCCTGGGCCTGCGGCCGGTGCAGGCGGCCTCCCTGGTGGTCATGTCCGGTGCGGTCCTGGCGCGCTGTCTGCCCCGCCTGCTGAGCGACCGGCTGTCCCGCCGGACGGCCGGCGCGGAAGCGGGACGGGTGACGGAGTTCGCCCGCGCCTCGCGTTCGCTGCTGGTCTCGCTGACCTCGGGCTGCGTCGCCGCCGTCGTCGCGGGGTCCGTGCTGCTGGTCGCGGCCGGTGACCCGCTCACGATCGCGCTCGCCGCCGTGGCGGGCGGGATGCTCGCGCTTCGCGCGCTGACCTACCGTTTCGCCCGTGAGGCCGCGGCTCCGGCGATCGGCGCCTGTCTCACCCTGGTCGGCGCGCTGCTCGGCGTCGCGGTCACGGTGCCGGCCGCCGGTGCGGGCGCCCTGCTGCTGATCCTCGCCGGAGTGGGGACGGCACTGCTCACGTTCGTGCCACTCGGGGACGGCGTGCGGCGCACGACGATGTGGTGGACGCTGCTCGACGTCTGTGCCGCTCCGCTGACGCTCTATTCTCTCGGCGTCCTCGACGCCCTCAGCCGAAGCATGGGCGGCCTGTTCGGCTGAGCGCCTCCCCTCAGCTCCAGAGGAACTCGGCCTGCGCGGCGGCCATGCGGTCGCAGGAGTCGTCCGCGCAGGTCTGGGCGGCCGCCTGGTCGGTGTACGGGCGCAGGTAGGTCATCTTCACCCACGCCGAGCCGGTGCGGCGGTCCGGTGTGCCGATGGTGAAGGTCGCGGGCAGTTCGTACCAGCCCTGGTACTCCTGTTCCGCCACGTCGAAGGTCGCGACGTTCGACGCGCTCCCCGCGGTCGAGGTGACCGTGACCCGCACCCACGCGCCGGCCTGGGCCTGCGGGATCCACAGGCGGACCTTGATCTGGTCCCACCGCGCGCCGCCCGCCGGCCGGCCGAGGTTCCACTCGTACCAGGCGTTCCGGTCGGTGGTGGTGCGCACCGGCCCGGTGTACTCCGGGTAGCCGCCGCTCGCGGCCGGGGACCACGCGCCGCCCGACGTCGAGCAGCACGCGCCGCCGGGGCCGGCGATCGCGTGGTTGGCGTAGGTGAGATCGCCGCCTCCGCTCTGCGGTGTCTGCTGGGGGGCCATCGACGCCTGTCCCGCCGGAGCCTGCCCGGCCGTCGTCGCCGGACCTCGCGCCGTGCCCAGCGGGTCCTTCTTGATCTGGGGGATCACGGCGGCGGCGACGACCACGACGGCGGCGGCCGCCGCCGCGCCGAGCGCCGGCCCGAGCCGTACGCCCGGTCTGCGCACGTCGGACTCGACCGTCTCGGCGAAGGCCCAGCGGTCGACCGTCTCTTGGGAGGGGTCCTGCTGCGTCACGTGGCGCCTCACATGCCTGCCGATGAGCGTTGCCCTCGCACCGTACGGGCCGGCGCGGTGCGTTCCGGCTCACCGGAACGCGCACCCGCGGGACCGCGTCCGCCTCACATTCCGAGCGGGTGTGTCGTCGTAGTGCGGAGACGAACCGCGAAGGAAGGAAACCGATGTTGGAACCGGTCAACGTCGCGATCATTTACTACAGCGCCACCGGCACGGTGCACGCCCTGGCGCGAGCCGCCGCCGAGGGCGCGGAGAAGGCCGGTGCGCACGTGCGGCTGCGCAAGGTCGCCGAGGTGGCCCCGCCGGAGGCGATCAGCGCCAACCCGGCCTGGGCCGAGCACGTACGGGACACCGCCGACGTCGCCGAGGCCCGCCTCGACGACCTGGAGTGGGCCGACGCGATGCTGTTCGGCACCCCCACCCGCTTCGGCAACCCGGCCGGCCAGCTCAGGGCGTTCCTCGACACCACCGGTCCGCTGTGGTTCCAGGGCAAGCTCGCGGACAAGGTGTACTCGGCGTTCACCGCCTCCAACACCGCCCACGGAGGGCAGGAGTCCACCCTTCTGGCGCTGGGGAACACCTTCTACCACTGGGGCGGCATCATCGTGCCACCCGGTTACACCGACCCTGTCCAGTTCCAGTCGGGCAATCCCTACGGCACCTCCCACGTCGCCGGCGACGGTCCGCCCGGCGAGGTGGTCCTGCGGGCGGCCCGGCACCAGGCCCGTCGCGTCGTCGACACCGCCGCGTCGCTCAAGGCGGGCCGCGCCGCCTGACGCGGATTTGCCGGAGTAGGCCGAATTTCGGGGTTGCGCCGGTGCGGACGTGTTGGGAAGGTCGCGGCATGACGACCGTACGGGCGAGGACGCCGGTCGGCGCGGGGCGGCCCGGGTTCGCGACCGGGCCCGTGGCGGTCGTGGTCGTCGGGCTCGCCGCCGTGCTCAGCGCGTTGTCCCCCCGGTACGGCTTCCACCGTGACGAGCTGTACTTTCTCGTCGCCGGCGGGCATCCCGCGTGGGGGTACGTCGACCAGCCGCCGCTGACGCCGCTCGTCGCGAGGGCCGCCACGGCGCTGTTCGGGGACACCCCCGCCGGGCTGCGCGTCGTCGCGACTCTCGCGTCCGCCGCCGGCGTGCTGGTCACCGCGCTCATCGCACGGGAGCTGAACGGGGGACGGCGGGCGCAGGTGTTCGCCGCGCTGGCCGCGGCGGTGTCCGGGTTCGTCCTCGCGGTCGGGCACATGGTCTCGACGACGACGTTCGACCTGCTCGCCTGGCTGCTGGTCGCGTGGCTGGCGCTCGGGCTGATGCGTACGGGCGGCGGCCGCCGGTGGCTCGGGCTCGGGGTCGTCGTGGGGCTCGCCCTGCTGAACAAGTATCTGGTCGGCATGCTCGCGGCCGCCCTGCTCCTCGCGGTGCTCGCCGTCGGGCCGCGCGGCGCGCTGCGCGGCCGGTGGCCGGTCATCGGAGTGCTCGTCGCGGCCGTCATCGCCGCGCCGAACCTGTGGTGGCAGGCCACGCACGGCTGGCCGCAGCTCACCGTGGCCGGGGGCATCAGCGCCGACGACGGCGCGGAGAACCGCGTGCTGTTCGTGCCGATGCAGATCGTCTACCTGTCGCCGTTCCTCGTCCCGGTCTGGATCGCCGGGATCCGGCGTCTGTGGCGTGACCCGGAGCTGCGGTGGGCCCGCGCGATGGTCGTGGCGTACCCGGTGCTCTGCGTCCTCGTCCTGGCGTCCGGCGGCAAGCCGTACTACGCACTTCCGGTGCTCCTCGTGCTGACCGCCGCCGGCTGCGAGCCGCTGGCGCGGTGGACGCGCGGCCGCCCGCGTACCGCCGTCGTCGCGGTCGCGGGTGTCCTGGCGGCCGCCACGTCCGCGCTCGTCACCCTGCCGCTGCTGCCGACGAGCGCGCTGTCGGCGGTGAACGGGATCAACAAGGAACAGGGCGAGCAGGTCGGCTGGCAGGCGCTGACCTCGGCCGTCGCGACGCAGTGGTCCGCGATCCCTCCGGCGGAGCGTGCCCACGCGGTGATCTTCGCGGAGAACTACGGCGAGCACGGGGCGATCGCGCGGTACGGGCCGCGGCACGGCCTGCCGGTGCCGTACTCGGGCCACATGAGCGACTTCGACTGGGGACCGCCGCCGGACTCCGCGACCGGCCCGGTGGTGCTGGTGTACCAGGACGGCGACCGGAACATCGGCCGGTACTTCACCGGCTGCCGGGCCGGGAGCCGCGTGGACACCGGCACCGACAACGAGGAGCGGGGCGCGCACGTCGACCTGTGCTCCGGCACCACCGCACCCTGGTCGGTGATCTGGCCGCGCCTGCGGCACTACTACTGAGGACCGGCCACCGGCTCGCGTCGGTAATCACCGGCGAGCGACGGCAGCACCTGGGCGAGCTCGGCGTGCACCCGCTCGTCGAGCCGTACGGTCTGGTCGCGGAGCCGGTGCCAGGCCTCGGTGAGCACCAGCCGGGTCAGGCCGGGCAGCAGGTCGCGCGCGCGGCGGGCCATCCAGCAGGTTCCCTCGGTGGCGAGCCAGTGCGCCTGGGCGCGCAGGCTCGGCGGCGGGTTGGACGGCTCGGGTTCGGGCAGCCGCCACAGCGGCACACCGCGGTCGGCCAGGCCGTCGGCGAACAGGCCGGCCAGGAGCCGGTGCCCGCGCTCGCTCGGGTGGATGCGGTCGACGCCCCACATCGCCGGGTCGTACAGGGACGGGTGCCCGGCCAGGTCGAGGTGGACCGTCTCGTACGCGGACGCGAGGTGCCCGACGACCGCGTTGACCGCCTGGATCCGCCGTGCCAGCGGCCGGCGGACGACCTCGGGGACCCGCAGCATCCGGCCGGGGTCGGGCAGGCTCGCGGTGAGCACCACGGCGCCGGACCGGCGCAACGCCACGACGGTCCGCTCCAGGCGAGCGGCGATCGGCGCGATCGCGAAGTCGCTGCGCAGGGTGTCGTTGACGCCCACGAGCACCGAGGCGTACGCGGGCCGCCGGGCGAGCGCGCGGGGAAGCTGGTCGGTGACCACGTCCTCGACCAGGGCGCCGCAGCGTGCGTGGTTGTCCAGCGCCAGGCCGCCGGGCGGCGCGATCGCCTGGCCCAGCAACACCGCCCAGCCGCGCCAGCCGCCCTGCGGCAGCGGATCGCCGAGGCCGACCGTCACCGAGTCGCCGAGCGCCGCGAACCGCACCGGCTCCGGGGTGCCCCTCATCGCGGAGTTCCGTGCGCCCGGAGGAACCCGTCGACCGCGGTCTGCCAGTCGAAACGCGTCGCCTGTTCGCGGGCGACGCGTCGGCGGCGCGACGGGTCCCGGGCCAGGAGCCGTTCGACCGCGTCGGCGTAGGAGACCGGGTCGTCCTCGGCCGTGAGCCCGGCGCACCCGATCACCTCGGGCAGCGCGCTCTCGCCGCTCACGACGACCGGGGTGCCTGCGGCGAGCGCCTCCAGCGCGGCCAGCCCGAACGTCTCGACCGGGCCGGGCGCGACGGCGACGTCGGCGGTGGCGAGCAGCCGGGCGAGCAGGACGCGGTCGGCCACGTGGCCGAGGAACCGTACCGGCAGCCCGTCCGCCTTCGCCTCAAGTGATCGACGCCGCGGGCCGTCGCCGATCACGACGAGCGTGGCCGGCACGCCCCGGCGGCGCAGCTCGGCCAGCGCGCCGATCGGCCGGTCGGGCCGCTTCTCCGGCGACAGCCGGCCGCAGTGCACCAGCAGCGGCCCGCCGGGCCCGGCCAGCGCGGACCGTAGCCTCGCGTCGTACCGGTCGGGTGAGAAGGTCTCCAGGTCGACGCCGAGGGGCACGCGGACGACATTCGGCACGGCCAGCCGACGGAACTCCGCGGCGGCCCACCTCGTGGTGCAGACGACGACGTCGTAGGAATCGGCGGTGGCGCGGTTCATCCGGTCGGCGAGCCGCTCCGCGGGCAGTCCCGGCGGCCCGAGCAGGCGCAGCAGCCCGTCGAGCCCCTCGTGGGAGACCATCATCGACCGGACACCGTGCGCGGCCGCCCACTCTCCGGTCCACCGCAGGGTCGTACGGTCGGAGACCTCCAGCCGGTCCGGCTCCAGCTTCTCCAGCAGCCGCCGCAGCCTCCGGCGGGCGGTGATGACCCGGTAGCCGCCGGTGCCGGGCACGAGCGGTCCGGGGATCGTGATGATCCGCCCCTGTTCGTTCCATTCGTCCCGGTGCCGCGGACCGGGCATGATCAGCACCGGATCGTGCCCGGCCCGCACGTAGCCCGCGCCGAGCTCCCGCAGGGCGGTCCGCAGGCCACCGGAATGGGGCGCGACGGCATTGGCCAGCCGCACCACTCTGACGCCTCCCACGCTCGTACGATCGCCCGGGCGACCGACCTGCGCCGCAACCCCGCGTAACCGGAACGCGAATCTTGTCCGACGGCGCGGCTTTCAGGACGCCCGCTCGGTGAACACGCGGTCGGCGAGGGCGACGAGCACGGCGGAGGCTGTGACGGCGGCGGCGAGCAGGAGCAGGACGCGCCCGCCGAGCCCGGCCGCGATCCCGGTGAGAGCCGCGCCGGCGGAGGACACCGCGATCTTCAGCCCGGCGCTGGTGACGAACACCTGGGCGTGCGCCGACGGCGGCGCGTACCGCGTGCGCGCGGCGAGGGTGGCGGTGAACGACGTGGCGATGCCGACCCCGATGAAGGCGAACCCGGCCAGGGCGAACCCGTACGCCGGGGCGGCGGCGCACAGCGCCGTCGCGACGGCCAGCAGCGTGAAGAGCCGCCGGGCCAGGGCGTCGGGATCCGCGCGCAGCGGAAAGACGGTGACGAGCAGCGCGCCGGCGAGGTTGCCCAGCCCGAGCGCCACGGTCAGCGTCGCGCCCGCGCCCGGCCGGTCGCTGAGGTGCGGGCCGAACAGCGCGGCGATCACCGGCAGGGCGCCCAGCGCCAGCGCGGAGAGCAGCGTCATGATGGTCACCCGCCGCAGCCCGGCGTGCGCGGTGAGGACGCGGAGCCCGGCCCGCATGCCGTACGCCCCGTCCGGGACGCGGGTGCGGCCGGAGGCGGGTCCGCGCGGCAGCGTCAGCGTGAGGACGGCGCCGGCCGCCGCCGCACCGGCGAGGCCGAAGACGGCGGACAGCGGCCCGGAGAGCGCGGCCAGCCCCGCCACGACGGCCGGCCCCGCCGTCCCGCCGATGCTGTAGGTCAGCGCGTCCCACCCCTGCGGCCGCCCATCCGCCCGCCCGCCGACGATCGCGGGCAGTCTGCTGCTCAGGCCGCCGGTCAGCAGCGGTCCGCAGCAGCCCGCCACGGCGACCGCGCCGACCGCCGGCGCGAGCGGGAGCCGGCCCAGCGCGACCGCGCCGGCCGCGAGCGCGGCGGCGTAGAGGAGGTACGCCCCGGCGAGCAGCCGCCGCGCGTCCCGCGCCCGCTCCAGGCGGCGGGCCGTCCAGGGGCCCAGCAGGTGGGGAGCGCTCAGCGCCGCGGCGAGGACGCCTCCGGCCGCGGGAGCGCCGTCGCCCAGTCCGGTGCCCGGGTCGACGGCCAGCAGGACCAGTCCCACTGACGCGCCCGAGTCGGCGCCGCGGACCAGGGCCGCCGCCACCAGATAGCGCACCAGCCCGGCGGCACGGCCTCGCCGACGCTCGGTCGCCCGCTCGGCGATCGCCACCCGGCACCTCCTCGCGTCACCTCATTGACCGGTGACGCCCACCTTGCCCCGTGACCGCGTCACCGGTCAATATGGTGATGTGTTCTTCTTCCTGAGCGGCCGGCCGTGCCTGGACCTGACGACGACACTTCAGGTACGCCACCGCGAGCACCCGGTCGAGACGCTGAACACCCCGTCGGACGTGCGTGACTGGATCGCGCAGGCCGGGCTGACCGGGCCGGTGGACGTCGACGACGCCGGCCTTGAGCAGACCCGGGAGCTGCGCGAGACGATCCATCGCCTCTGTCGTGCGGCCCTGACGGCCACGGCCCCGGCGCCCGGCGACGTCGCGTCGCTCAACGCCACCGCCACCCGTCCGCCGCTGGTGCCGCGCCTGGCCGACGGGTCCGTACGCCACGAGGGCGACCTCTCCCAGGCGCTGTCGACGCTCGCCCGCGACGCGATCGATCTGCTCGCCGGCCCGTACGCCGGCCGCATCCGTGAGTGCGCACACCCCGACTGCAGCCGCCTCTACCTGGACGCCTCACACGCGGGCCGCCGCCGCTGGTGCGGCATGACCGCCTGCGGAAACCGCTCGAAGTCGGCCGCCTACCGCCGGCGCCAGACGAGCCGTTAGGTGCCGGCCGCGCCGGAGAAGGCCGCCAGGGCCTCGGCGTCGGAGTGCACGGTCAGGAGGTTCTCGGCGATGAACTCGGCGAGGCCCGGGCAGTCCGCCGCCTCGGTGCGGAACGTCCGCGCGGCGGCCTCCAGGTCGTAGGCCGTGCGCCGCAGCACGATGTCCGGCCCGAGCAGGGCCCAGTGCGCACCGGGACCCGCGCCGTACGGCATGCCGACACTGCCCGGGTTGACGAACCGGCGACGGTCCGCGAGACGGTCGAAGGGCATGTGGGTGTGGCCGAGCACGACGGTCGGCTCGTCCGTGCCCGCGAACGCCTCGCGGTACCGGTCCAGCGGCGAGTCGACCAGGATGAACTCGGCGTCGTCGCGCGCGGTGGCGTGGCAGAACCGTACGGCTCCCAGCCCGGTGACCTCCAGCGTGACGGACAGCGGCGGGTCCGCGAGCAGGGCCCGGTGCCGCCGCTCCAGCCGGGTCGCGCAGTACTCCGCCGTCCGGCGGACCACGTCGGGCAGCCCGGGGGCGAGCGTGCCGTCGAAGGCGTCGGCGACCTCGCGTTCGCCGTTGCCGCGGACCCAGACGGCGCGCTCGCCCAGCGCGGCCAGCCGGTCCAGCGTCTCGGCGGGCATCGGCCCGGTCGCGATGTCGCCGTTCAGCACGATCGCGTCGGCCCCGCAGGTCTCGACCTCCGCGAGCACCGCTTCGAGCGCGGGAAGATTGCCGTGGATGTCGGACAGAACCGCGACGCGCATGATGCCTCCTTATCTCTGATCCTGTCCGTTCGCGAGGGCGCGCGGCGGCGGATTCACCGAGGGCTGAACGATCAGTGCGGCCGGTAGGTCCAGTGCCAGCTCTCGCTCGGCACGTCGTTGACGAAGCCGTAGGTCGCGGCGTGCGCGCGCAGCCAGGCCAGAGTGCGCGGGTCGCGGACGTCGATGTCGGCGCTCAGGCCGAGGCCGTGCGTGCTCTCGCCGGGCGCGGCGGCGAGGTTGCCGCGCCCGTGCACGTAGGCGTCGTAGAGCCGCGCCTGTTCGGCGTAGGTGCGATAGCCGGAGTTCACCCGCAGGTCCAGTCCTGCGGCGCGCGCCGCCGCGTCCATCCTGCGGAACCGGCCCGCGGCGACCCTGGTCATCGTCTCGCCGTCACCCACGGGTCCGAGACGGCTCGGCGGCACGCGGCCGTTCTTGAGCCCGCCGACGCCCGGATCCGGCAGGCGCGTGCCCGTATCGCGCGAAGGCGACACGTGGCCGCCGATCCGCCCGGCCAGGTGCCCGCCGCGCACGATGACGCCGCCGAGCAGCGCCTCCTTGACCGCCCGCTCGTACGGGTCGGTCGTGGGCCCGATGCTCGCGACGAAGCGGCGGGCGTCGGCCGCGCTCCACTTCCCGTCGCCGCCGTCGGCCCGCTCGGCGAGCCGCCGTACCTTCGCGGCGTACGTGCCCTGGCGCTGCAACCGCTCCGCGACGAGCGGCAGCTGGGTCGGCGCGTCGAGCGCGGTCAGCACGTTGGTGACCAGCGTGGCGAGCGCGGGATCGGCCAGCCGGGCACGGGCCGGTTCGACGTCGGCGGCGAGCCGCCGCAGGGCGAGACGGGTGTGCTCGACCCGCGCGGCGGAGTCCTCGAAGAGACGGGCGAGCCGGCTCAGCTCGGCCAGGTCGAGCACGACCCGGCCGTGCGTCGGCGCGGGGTGCGCGGTCGGCTTCTTCACGTCGCCGCTCACCGCGCGGACCGCCGCCCGCGCGGCGGGCAGATGGGCCCGGTAAGCCCCGTTCGTGTACGTCGACCAGGGCTGGAAGGAGGTGCCCTGACCGGAGATCGACCAGGCGGCACGAGCGTTCACGGCCGGGTCGAACAGCGCGGCGTCCGACTTGAGGTGGAACGCCCGCCGACGGTCCGGGCCGAGCGAGCCGATCATGTTGACCTGCCACAGCCCGTACGAGTCGTCCGGCGGCACGGCGTTGTGCGCGTGCGGATCCCCACCGGACTCGGCGAGCGCGACCGCGACGGCCGTCGCGAGCGCCGACCCGCGGAACCCGGCGTCGTAAGCCTGCTGGGCGATCCGCCTCGGGGTCAGGACGTGCGACACGACTCCTCCTTCGACGCGGACGCCCCACCGGCAAGCGCGTCGCGTACGGCCTCGTGGCCGGTGGCGGTGAGCGCGTAGGCGGGATCTGCCACGTCATCGGCGTCGCCGCGCTCATCGGGGGTGATGATCCCCAGCCCGGCCGGTCCGGCGTCGAGCCGCATGACTACGGCGGTCCACCTCGACGTCAGGACGTGGGACACGGCTCCTCCTTCGGCACTGACGACCCGAGGAGGCCGGCGAGCGCGTCCCGGATGGTCTCGCCGCCGGTGGCGGTGAGCGCGTAGGCGAGATCTGCCACATCGTCGGCGTCACCGCGTTCCTCCGGCGTGATGAGCCACAGCCCGGCCGATCCCGCGTCGAGCCAGGTGATCGCCGCCGCCGTGTGGGCGGCCGGGCCGGTCGTGCGCACCGTGACCAGTACTCGCGCCTCGGACAGGACGGTCGTGAGTGCTCCGCCGGTGCCCTCGTCCCCGAGCCCGGCGCCTTGGGCGAGCAGCGCGTCGACCCGTGCCAGCAGCCGCGCGCTCGCCACCAGACGCTCACCGGTGCGCGCGGAATCCGTACGCGGGACGAGCGGCTCGGCGACGGCCAACGCGGCCGCGCCGATCGGCTCCTCGATCGGCGCCAGCTCCCAGATGGACGGAACGGACTCGGCCGCCAGCAACCGCCGGTCGCCGGACTCCCCGAACACGTGGCGGCGACGGCCGGCCGGGCCCTCGTCGCGCCGTACCTCGACCATCGTGTCCGGGTGAAGCAGCGGGTCCAACGCCCCTCGGACGGCCGACGCGAGCCTGGGTCCGGGCTCGGCCAGCCCGCGCGCCAGCAGCCCCCGCACGGCCACGGCCGCGGCGACGCCGTGCTCCTCCGACGCCCATCCGCTCGCGAACGCCGGAAGCGGCGCGCGCCCGGCCAGCCACGCGGCGGCGCACAACTCGTCCGAGGACAGCGCCCCGGGCAGGCCATCCCCCGTCACCCGCATGACTTCTTCTCTCCGGCCCGCGCCGGGCAGACCGTCCGCCGTCACTCGCGTCACTTCTTCTCCCCCGTCCGCACCGCCGCACCCGCGCGACCGCACAGTGACAGCAGCAGCGTGAGCGTCGCCCGCTGATCGTGGAGTTCGCGGACGCGACGGTCGGTACGCCAGCGGAACCGGCCCGCGCCGGGTCCCTGCCAGTGCAGGCGCGCGGTGCCGGAACGAAGGTCGTCGACGATGTCGTCGAGCCGCCGGATCTCGGCCCGGATCCGCGCTTCGGCGTCGGCCCACACCGCCTGATCGGCGTGCCCTGTGCCCATGGGTCACCTCCCGGTACGCCGAGTCTGCGGGCACGTCGCGCACCCGGGGAATGGAAAGGGTTTCCCATATCCGCCGTTCCGCCGGGCGGTTAGCGTGCGGAACCGAGCCAGGGCGCGGGACGCGCTCTTCGCGGAAGAGGTGAACGATGGCGACCGGTAACGCGACAGGCACCCCTCCCTGCGCGGGCCCGTACCCCGACGGTGGCCCCGAAGCGATCCATGCGCCGGCCGCGGACCTGCGGCGGCTGACCGCCGTACCGGCTCCCGCACTGACCGGGCGGCGCGGGACGCACACTTCGCGGAACAGGTGAACGATGACGACCGGTAACGCGACAGGCACCCCTCCCTGCGCGAGCCCGTACCCCGACGGTGACCCCGAAGCGATCCACGCGCCGGCCGCGGACCTGCGGCGGATGGCCGGGCGGCTGACCGCCATGCCGGCTCCCGCGCCGGCCGGGCAGCGCGCGACGCACACCTCGCGGAACAGGGTGAACGATGACGACCGGTGACACGACAGGCACAGCCCCCTACCCCGACGGTGACCCCGAAGCGATCCGCGCACTGGCCGCGGACCTGCGGCGGATGGCCGGGCGGCTGACCGCCGTGCCGGCTCCCGCGCTGGCCGGGTGGCGCGGGCCGGCGGCCACGCACGTGCGTTCGCTGCTCGGTGCGGCCGTTCACGACGCCGGTCGTACGGCGGGCGATCTGCGTGCCTGGGCCGCCTCCCTCGACCACGCCGCGCACACCCTGGAAGCGGACCAGCGCGCCTGGGTGAGGAGGCACACCCCATGACGGTGCTCTCGGTCGACGCCGAGGCCATGTGGCGCGGCGTACCGCAGGTCGAGCAGCTGGTGTCCCTCCTGGAGGACGTGGCCCGTGGGCTGGACGGCGTCGCGGTGCCGGCCGGCGTCCCTCCCGTGCTCGCCGCGCGGGTCACGACCACCGCCATGGCGGGCGCGCGCGATCTGCGGGCGCGGGCGCGGGGGCTCGCCGGCGTGCCGGAGGACCTACGGCGGCGGGTCGCGGCGGCGCGGCTCGCCGACGCGCCCCTTCTGGCGGGCGCCGGATGGGGGCTGCGCCTGCTGGGCCTGCACTTCCGCGCCTTCTCGATGCAGACTCTCAGCACGTCGATGAGCTGGGGTGTCGCGGCCCGGGAGATACGCGAGGGCCGGGCGGCGGGCGAGACGTACAAGGCGGGTACCTGGCGTGCCTTCCGCACCAGCGCCGTCGCGGCGGAGGAGGCGAGCGCCACCCGGGGCGTCCCGGCCGCGCTGGCCCGTACGGCCTCGGCCGGCGGGCGCGCGGTCACCGGCGCGGGCTGGGCGCTGACCGCCTACTCCAACCTCCGTGATCCCCGGCTGTCCGCCGAGCAGAAGGTCGGGCGCACCGCCGCCTCGATCGCCACCGGTACCGGCGTGTCGGTCCTCGCCGGGGCCGCGTCGGGCGCGGCGTTCGGTTCGGCGGCCGGGCCGCTGGGCACGCTCGTCGGCTTCGGCGCGGGTTCGGCCTGGACGCTGCTGGACGGCAGGTTCGGGGTGTCCAACCGGATCGGTGACGCGGCGGCCGACGCCGCCAACGAGGTGGAGCACGTCGGAGGCGACGCCGCGCACGCGGTCGGGCACGTCGGAGGCACGGTCGGGCACGGCGTGAGCTCCGTCGCACACAAGGCCCTCGGTGTCGTCGGCCTCTGACCCGCGACAGGCCCGCTGGGAACGCACCGACGCCGCGCCCGACGAGGCGCAGCACCTCGGAGACGACACCGCGCACACGGTCGGACACCGCATCAGCCCCGTCACGCACAAGGTGTCGTCGGTCTGTGACCCGCGGCAGGCCCGTTGGGAACGCGTCGACGCGGCGGCGGCCATCGTCCGCGCCGCCGTGCCGTCCCTGCCCGGCGCGACGCCGGAGGCGCTTCTCGCCGACGTCACCGCGGGCCTGACGACGCGATTCACCTGTGTCCTGCCGATCGACGTCACGACCGGCCCGAGGGACGCACGGCGCGGGTCGGTGCGGTTCCTGCACGCGGCCGTCGCCCCGGACGGTGAGGGCGTCGCCATCGAGACCCTGCTGCACGGCGGCGAGGTGACCTGCTGGGTCTGCCCGGCGCAGCGCTACGCCGCCGAACGGGCCGCCGCGCGGCGGGCGATGGCCGGCCGCCCGCCCCAACCCGGCGGGAACGCCGACCCGGCGGCCGAGGCCCGGCCGACCATCGCGCCGGTGAACACCTGGAAGCTCTCCCAGCACTGCCCCGCCGCCCAGGTGCCAACACACGACACCGCCGAGCCCCGGCCGACCGTCGCGACGGCGCAGACCTGGATCCTCACCCAGCACGGCCCCACCGCCCAGGTGCCAACGGACCACACCGCCGAACCCCGGCCGACCGTCGCGACGGCGCAGACCTGGGTCCTCACCCGGCGTGGCCCCACCGCCCGGATACGGCCGGACGACACCGCCGCCGAGGACCTGCCCGCCTCACTCCTGCCGCTCTGGATCGCCGCGACCACGCGGCTCGGCCCGCGTCCGGCGCCGGCCGACCGGCGGATGCTGATCACCACGCGCCCCGCGCTCGACCGCCTCCTCGCACTGTCCGGCCCGGACGAGGCCGCGGTCCGTACGGCGCTGGACGACCGGGAGCTGCCCGCTGACGACGCCGCGCGGCTGGCCGATCTGGTCCGCGGCCTCGTACGCCGCTGGCAGCTGGACTGGGCCTCGAATCGGCTGGAGATCATCGACGCCACGAGCGGACTCTGGCACGTACGGACCGGCCTGCCCGCCGCGCTGACGAGCGAACTGCCGGCAGGCGAGACGCCGGTCGCGCTGGCCCGTACGACCGCGGCCGACGTCTGGCACGACCTGACCCTGACCCTCGGCTGAGGTCAGGGCCAGACGCAGCCCAGCCGCTCGTTGTCCTCCGCGCCCCAGGACGCGGGGTCGCTGGTGATGCCGTACAGGCGTGCGCCGCCGGCGTCCCTCCACACCCGGTAGATCGGCGTCGTGCCGCTCACCCCGCAGTCCATGAACGTCGCGGCCGGGCTCGGCCCGGTCCAGTCCTGGTACGCGCCGATCCGGGAGTAGAAGTGGTTGACGTCAAGGCCGTTGCAGTGGCTGGGGCCCGTCGTACAGGTGAAGCCGTTGATCGCCTGCGGCGCGGGGATGTTCTCCCCGGCCTTGTAGGCCAGGCCGACGTGGAACGCCTGGTGCCCGTACCCGGCGGGGATGTCGCCCTTCGGGCGCAGCACCCAGACGTCGGCGTCGTTCTTCTGGTAGATCCAGTAGTCGACGAGCGCCCACGGCGAGTAGTGGATGGTGACCGTCGTGCCGATCGGGTACGTGCCGGCGGGCTGGTCCTGCGCCTCGACCTTGTCCGTCGACGGATAGGGCTGCTCGGTCTTCTGACAGGTGAAGCCGCGTGCGGTGATGTCGGCGCAGGCGGAGCCGGGGCTGCCGCCGACGTAGCTCGGCAGCGTGTTGTTCGCGCTGTAGTAGGTCAGCGTGATCGGCTGCTTGATGTTCCGCCTGGTGTTCGGCGGCACGTCCTGGTCGTAGACGGTGCCGGGCTGCTGCCCGGTGCCGGCCGCGGTGGCGCCCTCCTTGCGCGTGCAGGCGAACCCGTCGGCCTGCACCTGCCCGCAGGCGGCGTCGACGCTCTGGCCCTTGTAGTCGTGCGTCGTGCCGGTGCCGCTGTAGTAGACGAGCCGGGCCACCGCGCCTTCGCCCGCCTCGGTGCCGGCCGGCGGCGTCTGCTGGTACACCTCGCCCGGCCGGTGTGCGCCGGTCGCGGCCGCGCCGATCGTGGCCTGGCACTTCATCATGAAGGCCTTGAGCCGTGCGCAGGCCTCACCCTGGGTCTGGGAGAGCACCGACGGCACCGTGAACCGGTCCGGGTAGGTGATGGTGACCTTCTTGCCGTCCGGTACGGCGCCGGGTTCCGGGTCCTGCGTGGACACGACGGCGAACTGGTCCGGATCGACGACCGGCGTGGCGTCGGTGCGCCGTACGCAGGTGAGCTTCGCCTGGCCGATCAGGCGGCAGGCGGCCTGCCGGGACAGCCCGATCACCGAGGGCGCCTTCAGCGGCGTCGGCTTCTGCCGCGACGGCCGGTCGGGCGGGGCGGAGGCGTCGCTGTCACGGGGGCTCGGCGGCCCGGACGGGCCCTCGCCTGGGCGCGGCGTCGTGGTCGGGGCCGGCTCGCGGTCGGACTGGGAGTCCCGTACGTCCGGTCCGGCGCCCTTGTCGGCGGTGTGGTCCCGCCCGTCGCCGTCCACGATGAGAGCGCGGCGGTCGTACTGGCTGTTGGCCCACACGTGGCCGCCGCTCACGGTGAGGTCGAACGCGTCACCCTGGCGGCCGGGCACGGTCAGTGGCCGGCCGACCCGGCCGGAGGCGGCGTCGACGCGCCAGAGCTGCGGCTTGGCGTAGTCGGGCACGTAAACGTCGCCGCCGAGCACGACCGGGGCGTCGAGCCGCGCGCTCGGCCCGGCGGGCAGCGTCGCGCGGGTCGTGCGGCCGGTGCGCGGGTCGAGGACGCCGACGCGTCCGCTCGTCCGGTCGACCGCCAGGACGTACCGGCCGGCGCCCCGCCAGGAGCCGAGCACGACGCCGGAGCCGGCGACGCCGAGGTCGCCGATCGCGTGCGGCCGGTCGGAGTCCACGACGTACGCCTTGCCGGCGCCGGTCACCGCGACCGGGTGCCCGTCGGCGACGGTGATCCCGGAGACCGGTTCGCCCAGGCGTACGGTGCGGCGGACACGGCCGTCCGCGACCTCGACGACCTGCGCCGCGCTCGTGAGCACCCAGACCGAGTCACCGGCGGGGACGGCGTCCAGGATGCCCGTCCCGACGGAGACGACCGGGGCCGCGGGCTTGCCCGGCGGGGCCAGCTCGGTGATGGTGCCGCCCTTCTTGTCCACGAGGTAGCCGGAGGAGTCGGTGGCGAGCGCCTCCAGCTGGGTGCCGCCGTCCGGGTTCGGCATCGGAGGGCCGGTGGGCGCCATCGTGGAGCCGTCGAGGATGGTGACGGTTCCGGTGGTCTTGTTGACGACGGCCACGCGGCCGTCGGGCAGCCGGACGGTCTGGATCGGCTCGGATCCGGTGGCCAGCTCGATGGCGGTCTGGGCGTCGGACTTGCCCGTCTCACCGTTGACGTGCGCGACCGTGTGCCCGCGGGACAGGAACGCCGAACCGTCGCCGAGCAGCGGGCGGGCGACCGAATAGCCGACACCGGTGCTGACCGCCAGCACCGTGACCAGCAGCGTCACGGCCATCAGCGCCGAACCGGCGCGGCCGGCCGGTCCCGAGGGAAGACGCAGCCAGGTGGGGCGGCGGAGTCCTCTCACCAATTTCCCCCTCTGAACCGATTTCTGCCACCGGGCGGCAAGACTATAAACGGGAAGGTATTTGCTGAATGGCACACCTTTCCCAAATGACCGGCCGTGGCCATACGGGTGAAGTGCGGAGGAGACGGATGGAGTCCAGCGCGGACGACGGCGGCCTGACGATCGAGGCGGACGGATCGACGTACCGCCTCGCGCCCGGTGACACCTTCACGTTCGGCCGTGCCGAGAGCTGCACCCTCTGCCTGGACTCCGGCGACGCCGCGATCTCCCGGCTGGCCGGCGAGATCGAGCGGGTCGGCGAGGTGTGGTTCGTGTCGAACCGCAGCTCCAGCCGGCCGTTCTCCGTCGTCGACGGGCCCGGTCTGCGCCGGGTGCTGGCGCCGGGGCAGCGCGACGCCGTCGAGGGCCGGGTCCGCGTCATCGTGGACGGCACCGGCGGCCCGCACGAGCTGGTCCTCCAGGGCCCGGACCCGGTCGCCGGCGGGCCCGGCGAGGCGGTGACCGGCCTGCCGACCGCGGCCGGGCAGGACGTGGTGATCAACGACCGGGACCGGCTGGCCCTGGTCGCCCTGTTCGCCGGGTACCTGCACGAGGGACCGCGCTACGACCCGAGCCCCCGCTCGTACGAGGCGGCGGCGAGCCGGCTCGGCTGGCCACGGACGACGCTCGTCAAGCGCGTGGAGTACATCCGGACCCGGTTGACCAACGCCGGCGTGCCGAACCTCCAGGGCTGGAACGCCCTGAGCGCGCTCGCCGAGTACGCCCTCACGACGAAGCTGATCACGCCGGACGACCTGCGCCTCATCGGCAAGACCCCCTGACCGACCGGGCCGCACAACCGGCGGCTGTGGCCCCACACCCCGCGGTTGTTTGCCGCCGGCGGGTCGCGCGCTGTTGGATCGCCTCGGTCGATGCGGGGGAGGTCGGGATGAGGCGGTCGCTGGGCCGGGAGTTCCGGTGGTTGTGGACGGCGTTCGCGGTCAGCACGGTCGGCACGTGGCTGGCGTTCAACGCGTTTCCGCTGATCGCGCTCCGGGTGCTGCACGCCGGGCCGCCGGAGGTGTCCGTGCTGGCCGCCGTGGGGATGGCGGTGGGCGCGGCGGTGGCCGTGCCGCTCGGACCCTGGGTGGAGTTCCGCCGCAAGCGGCCGGTGATGGTCGCGATGGACCTGGCCCGGTTCGCGGCGATGCTGAGCGTCCCGGCCGCGTACGCGCTCGGCCTGCTCACCTTCGTCCAGCTCCTCGTCGTGTCGATCGTCGTCTCGGCGTGCGACATCGCGTTCCGGGCGGCGAGCGGCGCGAACCTCAAGGCCGTCGTGCGGCCGGAGGACCTCCTCGTCGCGAACGGGCGGTTCGAGTCCACGACGTGGACCGCCACCATGATCGGGCCGCCGCTCGGCGGTGCCGCGATCGGGCTGCTCGGCCCGGTGACGACCGTGGTGGCCGACGCGGTCAGCTACCTGCTGTCGGCGTTGGGCATCCGCGCGATGGGCGGCGACGAGCCGCCGCCCGCGCGGCGGGAGACGGCACGGCCGCGCGCCCGCGACCTGTTCGACGGGTGGCGGTACATCCTCACCCACGCGGAGCTGCGGGCGCTGTTCCTCCACTCCAGCCTGGTCGGCGGCCTGATCCTCGCGACCGAACCCCTGCTGACCGTCCTCATGGTCGACCGGCTGGGCTTCCCCCTATGGCAGTACGGCCTGGCGTTCGCGGTGCCCTGCACCGCCGGGCTCGTCGGCTCCCGGCTGTCCCGCCGGATCGTGGCCCGGTACGGGCGGCGGAGGGTCGTGCTGGTCGCCGGGACGCTGGCGGCGTGCTGGCCGGTCGGGCTGGCCTTCATCGGCCCCGGAGTCGCCGGGCTGGCCCTCGTCATGGTCGTCGAGTTCGGGCTGATCACCTGCCTCAGCGTGTACAACCCGGTGCTCGCCACCCGGCGGCTGGAGCTCGCGCCGACGGACCGCGTTGCCCGGGTGCTGTCCGCCTGGACGGTGACGAAGAACGCCACCATCGCGGCGCTGACCGCGTTGTGGGGCCTGCTGGCCGGCCTGACCGGTCCCCGCGTCGCGATCGGGATCGCGGGCGTGTTCCTGCTGGCCACGCCTCTGCTGCTGCCCCGCCGGGAGGGCGCCTTGGGGAGGTCTTCCGATTCCGCTCCGGCGGAGCCGGCTCTAGCTTCGGTGGCGTCGCGGGACGCAGGGCCCGCACCGACCCGAGGAGACACCGATGATCCAGGCGGATCTGCCTGAGCTGGAGGCACTGTCCCGCCGGCTCGGCACGTGCAGCCACGACGTCCACGACCTCAAGCAGGCGCTGAGCACGCTCATCCACACCACGACCTGGACCGGTGGCGCGGCGGACCGTTTCCGGCAGGTGTGGGAGAGCCAGTTCCGCCCGGCCCTGGACACCATGGCCGCGGAGCTGACCGACGCGGCGCAGGAGGTCGAGCGCCGCCGGAACGCGATCGACCACGCCGCCAACTGAGGAACGGCGGTGGACCTCGACCTGGTGGCGCACACCGGCGGCCGGGCCGTCGCGATGACCGTCGAGGCCGACGAGGGGGCGACCGTCGGCGACCTGCGCCGGGCGATCGAGGACCTGGTGGGACCGGCCGACGCGCCGATCACGGCCGGCTCACCACCCGTGCCGCTCGACGACGCCGCGCCGCTGACCGGGCTGGTCAGCGGCACGACCGTCACGTTCGGCACGCTGGGCGCGGGCGCGACCGTGCCCGCCGGCGGCGGCACGGGGCTGGAGGCCGCCGTGGTCGGCGGCCTGCACGCCGGGATCACGTGCAGGCTCACGCCGGGCGACGCCGTGCCGGTGGGGCGGGCGGCGTGCGGCGGCCTGCTCCTGCCCGACCCGGAGGTGAGCCGGTCGCACGCCCGGCTGCTCGCCGCCGAGGACGGCAGCGGCGCGACGGTCACCGACGCCGGGTCGGTCAACGGCATCCGGTTCGGCGCGTGGCGGCTCGACGGACCGCTGCACCTGCGCGCGGACCAGGTGGTCGGCCTCGGCGAATCGGTCCTGGCGGTACGGGTGCCCGTCGCGGGTGACGCCGAGGTGGTGCCGGACCCGGCCGGCGGGACCCGGCTGTTCAACCGGCCGCCGCGCATCCGGGTGCCCGAGCGGCTGCCCGAGCTGGTCGTGCCGGCCGAGCCGGAGCGGCCGGGCGGCTTCCGGCTGCCCTGGGCGGCGACGCTGCTGCCGCTGCTGCTGTGCGGCGCGCTGTACTTCGTCGTCCCCGGCGGGTACGCGGCCTACCTGCTGCCGATGATGGCGCTGTCGCCGCTGATGGCCGTCGCCACGGTGGTCGGCGACCGGCGCTCGGGACGGCGCGAGTACGCGCGGGCCAGGGCCGGTTACGAACGGGCGCGGGCCGCGTTCGAGACGGAGCTGGAGGCGGCCGTGGCCGCCGAGGAGAGCGCCGAGCGCGCCGCGTACCCGGACCCGTCCGCCCTGGTCCGGCGCACCGGTGCGGGCGGTGCGGATCCGGCCGCCACGTTGTGGCAGCGGCGGCCGGGCGACCCCGACTTCCTGCGTCTGCGCGTGGGGCTGGCGTCCCGCCCGGCGCGCCTGGTGCTGCGACCCGATCCCGCCGCGCCGGTCCGCGCCGCCGAAACGACGCGGCCCGAGCCGCCCGCCGTACGCGACGTGCCGGTCACGGTGGACGTGGCCGACGCCGGGGTGCTGGGCGTCGCCGGCCCCCGGCCGATGACGCTCGCCGCCGCGCGGGCATTGATCGTGCAGGCGGCCGTGCTCCACTCGCCCGCCGAGCTGGGCCTGGTGCTCATCACCGGCCGGGACACGGCGGCCGACTGGGAGTGGGCGACCTGGCTGCCGCACACGCTGCCCGCCTCGTCGGCCTTCGCCTGCACGCGCATGGTCGCGACGGACGCCGCGCAGGCCGAGGCGCGGCTGACCGAGCTGCGCCGCCTCGTGGACGAGCGCCTCGCCGAGCAGCGCAGCGCGCTCGGTCAGGGCCCGCCGCCGGGCCGCGCGCTGCTCGTGGTGCTCGACGGCGCGCGGCGGCTGCGCGACCTGGCCGGGCTGGGCGAGCTGCTCGCCACCGGACCCGCCGTCGGCGTGCGCGTGCTGTGCGTCGACACCGACGAGACGGCGCTCGCCGACGAGTGCGGCGCGACGCTCGTCGCGACCACCTCCGCCGGGTCCCGGGTCACCCTTCGCCGTACCGGCCGCACGCCGGTGGAGGACGTGCTCGCCGACGGGCTCGTCGCGGACGCGGCCGAGGCGGCGGCCCGGGCGCTCGCGCCGCTGCGGCTGCTCGGCGAACGCGGCGGCGACGCGGCGCTGCCCGACCGGGTGGACCTGCTCGACGTCGCGGGCCTGTCCCCGGTCACGCCCGCGGCGATCCGCGACCGCTGGGCGGCGAACCCGGACGGCCGCTGCACCACCGTGCTCCTCGGCGCCGGGCCGGCGGGCCCGGTGAGCGTCGACCTGCGGCGCGACGGGCCGCACGCGCTGATCGCCGGTACCTCCGGCTCGGGCAAGTCCGAACTGCTGCAGACGCTGGTCGCCTCGCTCGCCGCCACGAACACGCCCGACGCGCTCACCTTCGTCCTGGTGGACTACAAGGGCGGCAGCGCGTTCGCCGCCTGCGCGGACCTGCCGCACTGCGTGGGGCTCGTGACCGACCTCGACGGGCATCTCGTCGGCCGGGCCCTGGACTCGCTGACCGCTGAGTTGCGCCGCCGGGAGCGGCTGTTCGCCGGCGCCGGGGCCAAGGACATCGAGGACTACTGGGCGCGGACCGGCGCGCGCCTGCCGCGGCTTGTCATCGTGGTCGACGAGTTCGCCTCCCTCGTCGAGGAACTGCCCGACTTCGTCTCCGGGGTCGTCGGCATCGGGATGCGGGGCCGCAGCCTCGGCGTCCACGTCGTCCTGGCCACACAGCGGCCGGGCGGCGTGGTCACCGCCGACCTGCGCGCCAACCTCAACCTGCGGATCTGCCTGCGGGTGACGGCGACGTCCGAGTCGCTCGACGTCATCGACGTCCCCGACGCCGCCCGCATCCCCGTACGCCGGCCCGGCCGCGCCTACGTGCGCACGGGCCACGGAGAGCCGGTGGCGTTCCAGGCCGCGCGCGTGGGCCGGCCCCGCGCCGAGACGGACACCGCCCGGCCGCCCGTACGGGTCTCGCTCCGTCGCGTCGAGACCCTCGGCCGGCCGGTCGCCGAGGCCGTCCCGGTGGAGGAGAACGCCGCGCGTACGGACCTGACCGACCTGGTCGCGGCCGTACGGGAGGCCGCCGCAGGCCTCCCCGCGCCGTCGCGCCCGTGGCTGCCGCCGCTGCCCGAGCACGTCTCCCTGTCCGCGCTGCCGGGCGAGGCCGGGGTGATCGGGCTGGCCGACCGGCCGTCCGCGCAGGCGCAGGAAGCGTTCGTGCTGGACCTGGAGCGCACCGGGCCGGTCGCGATCGCGGGGATGGCGCGGGCCGGGCGCTCCACCGCCCTGCGCACTCTCGCGGCGTCGCTGGCCCGCGCGTCGTCACCCGCCGACCTGCACCTGTACGCGCTGGACTGCGGCAACCAGGCGCTCGCCGCGCTGACCGCTCTCCCGCACTGCGGCGCCGTGGTCGACGGCGCCGACCCGGCGCGCGTCGAACGGCTGCTGGCCGCCCTGCACGCCGAGGTCACGCGACGGCAGCGGGTCCTCGCGGCGGGCGGCCACGGGTCGCTCGCCGAGCAGCGCGCCGCGGCCTCGGAGGAGGAGCGGCTGCCGTACGTCGTCGTGCTGCTCGACCGCCTCGAGGCGTTCTTCGCCCGCTACGCCGAACGCGACGGCGGGCGCCTGGTCGACCGCGTGGAGGAGCTGCTGCGGACCGGCCCGGGCGCGGGCGTGACGATGGTGCTGACCACGGACCGGTCCGGGTTCCACCACCGGGTGTCCTCGGCGGTCGCGGCCCGGCTCGTGCTGCGGCAGGCGACGCCGGACGACGCCGCGGCCTTCGGCCTGGACCCGCGGACGACGCCGCGCCGGATGCCGCCGGGCCGCGCCGTCTGGACGGTGACCGGCGAGGAGGTGCAGGTCGCCCGGGACACGGACCTGCCCGCCGGCCCGTGGGCGGACGTGCCGCCGGAGCGGCTGCCGCGCCGCGTCGACCCGCTCCCCGACAGGATCTTCGCGGCCGAGGCCGAGCTGCTGCGCTCCGTCGCGCGGCCGGTGAGCCCGGCCGTCTGCACGCCCGCGGTGGGCGGCGACCACCTCGGCCCGGTCGACGTCGACCTCACGGCGGACGGCGGCACCTTCCTCGTGTGCGGGCCGCAGCGGTCGGGCCGTTCCACCGCGCTGGCCGCGATCGTGGCGGGCCTGGCCCTCCCGGTGCTGGCGGTCGCGCCGCGCCCGTCGCCGCTGCGGGACCTGGCCGGCGCGCCCGGCGTGCTGGACGTGCTGACCGGCGAGCCGGCCGACATCGCGCTCGCGGTGGAGGACGCGGCCGTCACCGGCCCGGTCGCGCTCGTCGTCGACGACGGGGAACTGCTCGGCGACCACGCACTGACCGACGCGCTGGAGTCGTTCTGCCGCACGGCGCGGGACACCGGCTCGGTGCTGGTCGCCGCGGCCACCACCGACGACGTGCTGGCCAACCCGTATCGCGGCTGGCTGGCGGCGGTACGCCGGTCCCGTTCCGGGCTGCTGCTCAACCCGGCCACGCACGTCGACGGCGAGGTGTTCGGGTTGCGGCTGCCACGGTCGCTGTCCGGCGGCTGGCCGGCCGGGCGCGCCCTGCTGGTCCGGCGCGGCGAGACGACGCCCGTACAGGTGATCACGCAGGTGAACGGCGAAGCGGGTGATCCACATGAATCCTTCTAAGCCGCCATATGCCTGCGATACCTTGGTCGGCGCGCTCGTGCGGCCGCCGGCGGACGTCGACATGGATGAGGTGGCGACCCCCTTGACGATGCCTTCCGTGGCAGGCGTGCGACTGCTCGGGAGCCTTCCCGCTCGCGGCCCGGTCGCCGACGTTCCGGCGGTCCGCACCGCCGACGGCCGGCCGGTGCGGCTCATCCTCGTGACCGCCGAGCTCGACACCGCGCTCCGCCGGCGGATCCGCACCGAGTCCGCCGACCTGGAGGACCTGCTGACCCGCCTCGACGCGACGGCGGTGCTGCCGCTGGCCGACCACGGCCTGGACGCGGACGGCCGCCCGTTCCTGCTCGCCGACCGGCCGGGCCCGACCCTGCGTGAGGCGCTGGCCACGGACGGCCCGCTGCCGCCCGGCGAGGTCGTCGCCGCGGCCTCCGCCGCCGCCAAGGGACTGCGGCTGCTCACCGAGCAGGGCCTGACCGGTCCGCCGCCCGGCGTGTGCCGCACCGCCGCCGGGCCGGTTCTGGCCACGCCCCTGCCGCCGTCTCTCGGGGAGCTGGAGGCGGCGCTCGGCGAGGGCACCGGCGACGAACCGCCCGAGGTACTCGCCGGGGAGGACTGGACACCGGCCGGCCAGACCTACGCGCTCGCGTCGATGCTGTGGACCCTGCTCGCCGGACGCCCGCCGTACGGCGGGCCCGACCGCCGGCTGGCACGTCTCGTCGCGGACGGGCCTCCGGAGTTCGGCCGCGCCGGGGTGCCCGAGCCGGTCATCGCCGTACTGCGGTCCGGGCTGGCCGCCGACCCCGCCGACCGGCCGGCCAGCCCCGGCGCCCTCGCCGCGGCGCTCGCGGAGGCGACGCGGAAGCCGACGATCCCGCCGAGCCCTCCCCCGCCGTCCGGGCGTCCCCTCGGCAGCCGGTACGACCTGCTGAGCCGCATCGGCGGCGGCGCGACCGGCCAGGTCTGGTCCGGGCGGCGGCGCGAGGACGGCCTTCCGGTCGCGGTGAAGATCCTGCGAGGCGAGCTGTCGGAGGACCCGGACACGGTCGAGCGCTTCCTGCGCGAGAGCCGCGTGCTGCGGAGCATCCGCCACCCGAACGTCGTCGAGATCTACGACTTCGTCAAAGAGGGCGACGTCTTCGGCATCGTCATGGAGCTGGTCGAGGGCGAGGACCTGCGGCACGTCGCCGCGCGCGGCCCCCTGCCCGCGGCCGAGGCGGCCGAGCTCCTCGCGCACACCGCGAGCGCGCTGGCCGCCGTGCACGCGGGCGGCATCGTGCACCGCGACGTCAAGCCGGAGAACATCCTCGTCGCCGAACGGGACGGCCGCCGCACCGCGTACCTGTCCGACTTCGGCATCGCGCGCGGCATCGCCGGGTCGGCGCACACCCGGCTGCTCGGCACCCCGGCCTACCTCGGACCGGAGCTGTGGGCCGGCCGCGCGCCGACGGCCGCCACCGACGTCTACGCGCTCGGCATCACCGCGTACGAGCTGATCGCCGGCCGCCTGCCGTTCGACGCGCGCAGCCAGGAGGCGATGATGCGCGCGCACCTGGAGCTGAGGGCGCCCCGGCCGGACGGCGTCGACGACGCCGCCTGGGCGCTGATCAGCGCGTGTCTCGACCGCGACCCGGCCCGGCGCCCCGACGCCGCACGGGTCGCCGCCGGCTGGGCGTCCCTCGCGGGCCCGCGGGTGATGGCGGAACTGTCGCCCGGCCAACGGGCTAATCCCGACCAGCGAGCTAATCCCGACCAGCGAGCTGATCCCTACCAACCAACCCCGACCGACCTCCCGGCCCCGACCGACCTCCCGCCCACGCGGTGTCCCCAGCCGGGGGACGCGGCGGAACGTTTCCCGGCCGGGCACGACCCGGTGACCGGCACGGTGGCGTCCGCCCGGCCGCTGCCCGTACGCCCGGCGCCGCCCGCGCCCCGGACGCGGCGGCGGCTGCGCGCGCCGCTGCTCACCGTGCTGGCCGTGGCCGTCGTCGGCGCGGGGACCGGTGTCGTCCTGGCCACACGTGACCACGGCACGTCTTCCCCGGCGCCCCGCGCGGCGGCGTCGACGCCGCGGACCGGCCACTACTACTACGTGCCGGCCTCGGTCGTGGTCTCCGGCACCGGCGGGACCCTCTCCTGGGAGGGGCAGGCCGAGTCGCTGCCGGGGTTCACCGGCTACCTCGTGTCCGACGTCAGCGGCGGGACGATCCGGCCGCTCTCGGACGTGCTGCCGAAGAACACCCACTCGTTCGCGCTGCACGACCTCCCGCCGGGCCGGCGGTCGTGCTTCGCCGTGATCGCGGTGATCACCGCGTCGCCGCCCGGCCAGTCCGCCCCGCCCGCCTGCGTCACGCCGTCGGGCGCGAGCCCGACCCCCCGAACCCGATGACCGCGATAGGACCCGTCTGATGTCGCAACCTCCCACCGAGCCCACCGCCGGCGCGACGGCCGAGCTGGCGCACGCCGTCGTCGCCAACGTCGAGCAGGTCCTGCGCGGCAAGACGGAGGCGATCCGGCTGGCGCTGACCTGCCTCCTCGCCGGTGGCCACCTGCTGATCGAGGACGTCCCCGGCACCGGCAAGACGTCGCTGGCCAAGGCGCTCGCGGCGAGCTTCGGCGGCAGCGCGCACCGGATCCAGTTCACCCCCGACCTGCTGCCGACGGACATCACCGGGGTCTCGGTGTGGGACCAACACCGCGCCGCCTTCGAGTTCCGCCCCGGACCGGTCTTCGCCAACGTGGTCGTGGCCGACGAGATCAACCGTGCGTCGCCGAAGACTCAGTCCGCGCTGCTGGAGGTGATGGAGGAGGCGCAGGTCACGGTGGACGGCGTCACCCACGCGGTGCCCCGGCCGTTCCTCGTCGTCGCCACGCAGAACCCGATCGACATGGAGGGCACCTACCGGCTGCCGGAGGCGCAGCTCGACCGGTTCCTGATGAGGATCTCGATCGGCCACCCGAGCGTCGCGGTCGAGGAGGAGATCCTCACCGGCCGGGCGCGCTCGGCGCCGCCCGAACTGTCGGCGGTGACGACGCCCGAGCGGTTCGCCCATGCGCAACGCGGGATCGCGGCCGTGCACGTGGCACCGGAGATCGCGCGGTACGTGGCGATGATCGCTCAGGCGACCCGTGAGCACGAGGCGCTGCGCCTCGCCGTCAGCACGCGCGGCAGCCTCGCCCTGCTGCGCGCGGCCCAGACCCATGCCGCCTGCGCCGGACGGCACTTCGTCGTGCCCGACGACATCCGGGCGACCGCGGCGGCGGTGCTGACGCACCGGCTCGTGCTCGCCGCCCAGGCCGAGGTGCGCGGCACCACGACGTCGTCGGTGCTCACCGAGGTCCTCGACCGCCTGCCGGTACCGGTTCTGGCGCCCGGGGCCGCGTCCCGCCACCCGGCCTCGCCGACCCCGCGGTGAACGGCCCCGCCGACGGCGCCGCGCCGCGCCGGTGGCCGGTCACCGGCACGGGCATCGGGCTGGCGGTGCTCGCGGCCGTCTCGTACGCGCTCGGGGCGGCGTTGGGCTACCCGGTGCTCGTCGCCCTGGCGATCGGCTCGGCCGCCGTCCTCGTGGCCGCGGGCTGCTTCGTCACGGTCCGCCCGTCCGTGCGGCTGACGCGTCAGGTCACGCCCGACCGGGTCACGGTGGGCGAGCACGCGCTGGGCCGTCTTCACGTGCGCAACACCGGCCGCCGTCCGAGCGTCGCGTTCACGGCGGTGGACCGCGTCGGTCCCGAGACGATCGCCCTGGACGTACGGACCGTGGCCGCCGGCGGCATGCGGGCGGTGAACTACCCGCTGCCCGCCCCGCGGCGGGGGCGAATCCCGCTCGGCCCGCTGACGGTGGAGCGGCGCGACCCGTTCGGGCTGTTCCGCTGGGCACGGCGGCAGACCGGCGACGACGTGCTGTGGGTGCATCCGCGGATCCACCCGATGCGCCCGCTGCCGGTCGGCATCGTCCTCGACTACGAGGGCCGTACCCACGAGAACGCCCGGCTCGGCACCGTCACGTTCTCCGCGCTGCGGGAGTACGTGCCGGGTGACGACCCGCGCCAGATCCACTGGCGCTCGACCGCCCGGCTGGGCACCCTCGTGGTGCGCGAGCACATCGACACGACCGAACCGACGACGACCGTGGTGCTCGACACCCGCGCCGGCGCGTTCGAGACCGACTCCGCGTTCGAGGACGCGGTCGAGGTGGCCGCCTCGGTGGTGCACACGGTCGAGGACCTCGGCCGCCCAGTCGAGCTGCACGTCATCGGCGCGTCCGGCGACGGCCCGGTGCTCGACCGGCTCTCCCTCGCCGAGCCCGACCCGGACGCCGACGTGGCCCTGCTGCTCCGCGCCGTGGACCGCGGACCGGCCGGCGGCGCGCTCGTGGTCGTGACCGGGACGGCCGAGTCCGGCCTGCTCACCAGGCTCGCCGAGCAGCGGCGGCGCTTCCGTCCCGTCGTCGTGATCTCCCTGGCGGGTGACGCGGCGCCGCCCGACGGCGGGCTGCGGCGTCGCCCCGGCATGGCCGTCCTCACCGCGCGGTCGGCGGCCGAGGCCGCGGTCGCCTGGAACCGGATGGTCAGCGGTGATGCCGGATGAGGCGTCTCGCGCGCGCCGTGCTCGCGGGCCTGCTCGGCGCGCTTGCCGGGCTCGGGTTCGGGCCGGTGTTCGGCGGCGTGCCCGGACCGGCGCCGTTCGTCACGGCGGTGGCCGCGTGCGCCGGCGCCGCGACACTGGTCGTGGCGGTCGCGGCGCTGGTTCCCCGGCTGCCCTCGACCGTCGTCTCGCTGGCCGGCGCGGTGCTGGTGGTGGCGACCGCGATCGCGGTGACCGGGTCGGGCGCGGCGATCGCCGACGGTCCCTGGCGGCTGCTGACCGGCGCCCTGCCCGCCGACCCGACCGGGCCGCCGCTCGGCGCCGTCGCCCTGTTCGCCGGGTTGGCGACGCTCTTCGCGGGCCTGCTCGCGGCGTACGCCGGCAGCCCGCTCGCCCCGGTCGTGCCCCCGCTCATCTGCCTGCTCGCCGCGCTGGGGCTCGGCGCGTCCGGGCCGCCGCTGCCGGGCTGGTACGCGCCGGCCGTCGTCGTGCTCGTGCTGGCCGTGCTGTTCGCCGGTCAGGGCGCGGCGCCGCGGCCGGGCGTGCTCGCCATGGTGGCCGGGACCGGCGCGGTGGCGGTGGCCGCCACCCTTCTGCTCGGCCCGGCCGCGCCGGGATCGGGCGAGCCGGCCGACGTGCGCACACTCGTGTCCGCGCCGGTGCTGCCGCGCAGCGGGGTGAGCCCGCTCCAGCAGTACCTCGCGCTGCGCGACGAAACGCTGCCGGTCCGCGTGACCGGCACCACCTCCCGCCCTGGCGGCGTCCTGCGGATGGCCACGCTCAGCCGCTTCGACGGGACGTACTGGACGGTCTCCGGAGACTTCCGGCTGGCCGGCCGCCGGCTGCCGCACCCGCCCGCCGGAAGCCGGCAGGTCACGGTGACCTCGCGGATCCGGGTGGAGTCCGGCGATCCGGACTGGGTGCTCAGCCCCGGCCGTACGACACGGCTCACCGTCGCGGGTCTCGGCGTGGACGAGAGCACCGGCGACGTCGCCGTGCCCGCCGGGACCGCGTCGCCCACCGCGTACGACACGACCTCGATGGTGAACCAGGCCGACGCCGGCGCCCTGCGGTCGGCCGAGCCAGTGCCCGCCTCCGCCCCGCTCACCCCGCCGATGCCCGCCGTGATCCGCGGGTTCGTCGAACGCACGGTGGCCGGGCGGCCGTCGGCGTCCGGGCAGCTCATCGCGCTCTACCAGCGGTTCAAGACCGCGGGCGACTTCCGGTACGACGAGGCCAAGGACGTGCCGGGCGGGCACGGTTACTACCAGATCCAGCACCTGCTGGAGACCAAGCGGGGCACGAGCGAGCAGTACGCCAGCGCGTACGCGGTGATGGCGTGCGGCCTCGGCGTCGACGCCCGGGTGGTGATGGGGTTCCGCCCGGAGTACCGGGGAGACGCGTTCATCGTGACCGGCCGCGACGTGGACGCGTGGGTGGAGGTGCGCTTCGCCGGGCTCGGCTGGGTGACGATCGACCCCAGCCCGCGCGGCAACACGATCGGCACCCGCGAGAACCGGCCGCGGACGCCCACACGGACCGGCCAGGTCGAGG
The DNA here is from genome assembly GCF_050936355.1 of Actinoallomurus sp. CA-142502. Taxonomy (NCBI): domain Bacteria; kingdom Bacillati; phylum Actinomycetota; class Actinomycetes; order Streptosporangiales; family Thermomonosporaceae; genus Actinoallomurus; species Actinoallomurus sp. CA-142502. Next base: position 714,939 of record NZ_JBNJMY010000001.1, on the reverse strand, counting down.
ACCCGCTGAAGAACACCACGCCGCGCCGGGGCGGGGGCACCCGGCCGCGGGCGACCGGCGACGGCCCGCCGCGCGGGGTCCCGCAGCCGGATGACGTGTGGCTCCCGGCCGGGCTGACGGCCCTCGCGGTCCTCGTGCTGCTCGCTCTGTCGGTGCCCGGCGCGAAGACGGTGCGACGGACCCGCCGCCGGCGAGAACGCTCTCCCCGGCGCGCCGTGCTCGGCGCCTGGTGGGAGACGGTGGACCGGATGCGGGAGGCCGGCCTCCCCGCCGGCCCGTCCCTGACGACGGGCCAGGCGATCGCGCTGACGGGCGGCATGCCGGAGATGTCCGTGCTGGCGACGATGGTGGACCACGCGGCGTACGCACCGGAGGACACGACCGCGGACCTGCCCCGGCAGGCGTGGGAGGCGGCCGGAGAGGTCCGCCGCCGGCTACGCGCCGGAATGGGCCGGCGCGGCCGGCTCCGCGCGTTCTTCGACCCCCGTACGCTGCTCCGGCCACCCCGATCAGAGGGTCGATCACGGCGATGAGACGGTATGTCTGGGAGATCCGACATCGGAGGTTCGAGTGTTCAACCGGGGGCTGGGAGACGACGCCGAACTGCGTCCGCTCGAACCGTGGCAGGCCGCCGAGTTCGCCGCCTACACCGACCGGGTGCGCGACGCGCTCAAGCCGTGGATCCCCTGGGCGTACACCGTCACGGACGTGACGTCGGCCCGCGCCTTCCTGCAGGGCTACGCCGACCGCCAAGCCGCCGACACCGGCCGGATCTTCGGCCTGTACGTCTCGGGCATCCTGCAGGGCGGCCTCGTGTACCGTGCGTTCGACGCCGCCCAGGGCGTCTGCGAGATCGGCGTCTGGCTCGCTCCGGAGGCCCGCGGGCGTGGCCTCGTCACCCGCGCGGGCCAGGTCCTCATCGACTGGGCGCTCGACGTACGCGGGATGACGCGCGTCGAGTGGCTGTGCGACCCGCGTAACGAGGCGAGCATCGCCGCCGCCCGGCGACTCGGCTTCACGTACGAGGGCACCCACCGCAAGGCCTTCCACGTCGACGGCGAACACCGCGACGTCCAGGTCTGGGCCATCGTCACGTGACACCCGCCGGTGTCAGGTCGGGGTGGGGGCGGTGCCCTGGGTGGAGGCGGACTCGTGGGCGATGGTGAGCAGGGCGTCCGTCGCCGGGTTGGCCGGGCCGTTGGACGGGACCGCGACCGCGACGACCCACTCCGGGGCCGTCGCGCGCAACGGCCGACCCTGCCGCCGAAGGCACCCCGGCGGCGAACACCGGCACCGATCCGCTGGACACGCTCGACACGGACGGCCTCGCCGACCACGCCATGGACTACTGGAACAACTTCGTCGCTCGCAAGGAGGCCGCCGAGCCGTCGATGACCGCCGACGGGGTCATCCAGACCTGCAAGACGCTCGCCGCCGCGGCTCACCAGGTCACCAGCGCCGAACTCGCCGGGGAGTACCCGAAGATCGGCCCGGTGACCGACTTCGAGAACAAGGCCGAGGCGTCCGGCTACCTGGTCTACATCGACTGACGCCGTACGGGCCGGCCCCGCCCGCACGGGCGGGGCCGGTCTCACGATGGATCGAACCTGGGGTTCGTCACCCAGTCGCTGAACCTCGGTGCCGTGTCACGACCCAGGTCTTCGGGGTTGAGCACGGACCGCCAGCGGCTGACGTACCTCGCCGGGAAGCCGCCGGGAAACGCCACCTCCCGCTGGTTCCGGTACATCGCCGCACCGGCCGTCGCGTCCACATCGACGCCGCCGCGCAGACCTCGGAGCTCGTACTGAAAATTGCCGGCCCACGACAGCTCGGCGTTGCGCGTGGTGCTGACGAAGCCCGAGCGACCTCCGAGGTGCTGGTAGAGGTCGGCGTCCACGAGGTCGTGCGGCGTGAAGTAGCCGTCGAGCAGGCGCCCCGGAGGACGGTCGTCGTACCGGTAGAGGGGCTCGTCCGTCTTACGCCACACCACCTCGTCCGCGGACGGCGTCATCTTCTGGATGACGTGGTCCACTCCCTGCCGCCACTCGGCGTCGTTCTTCGGCACGTGCCCGAGTTTGGCGAACCAGGGCAGCTCGACCCTTCCGACGGCCGGACCCGCTCGTAGCAGGTCCTGCTCCGGCCCTCGCAGGAATCTGCGTATGACAGCTGTGAAGACCCCGGCCTCACCGGCACTCATCGGCGCACCCCCGCGCTCACTCACCATCAGACGCGCGGGAAACCTTAACCCGCCGGGCCGGAGCCGGGCGTTGTTCGGCGTCAGCGCGTGTAATTCGCTGACCGCGGCGTGAGATTCTCAGGCGGGGGCGGCGTCGCGTACGGAGGTGGACTCGCGGACGATGGCGAGCAGGGCGTCCGTCGCCGGGTTGGCCGGGCCGTTGGACGGCACCGCGACCGAGACCACCCACTCCGGGGCCGTCGCGCGCAGCGGTACCGCGACGACCTTCTTGTTCTTCTTGTACGCGATCGGCCGCGGCACCAGAGCCACCCCCAGGTCGGCGGCGACGAAGTCGAGCAGGCTGTGCACGTCGTTGACCTCCACCGCCACGTGCCGTTCGAGTCCCGCGGCGCCGAACGCGCGGTCGGTGACCTGCCGGGCGCCCCAGTCCGGGTGGAAGTCCACGAAGGTCTCGTCCGGCAGCGCGGACCAGTCGACCGCCTCACGCGCGGCGAGCGGGTGGCCGGGGTGGCAGACCAGCATCATCGGCTCGGTCGTCAGCGGCGTCAGTCCGACCCCGGCCGGCGCGCGCCCGCCGGACAGCGCGACGAACGCCAGGTCCAGGCCGCCCGTACGGACCTGCTCCACCAGGCCGGACGAGCCACCCTGGCGGAGCCGGACCTCCACGCCCGGATGCACGGCGCGGAACCGGGACAGCACCATGGGCAGGTCGATGACGGCCAGGCACTGCTCGGTGCCGATCGACACGGTGCCGCGCAGCAGGCCCTGGACCGCGGCGACCGCGCTGCGGGCGGCCGCGAGGGTGCGCCGGGCCTCGGCGAGCAGCGCGCGCCCCGCCTCGGTGAGGGCCACCCGCCGCGTGCTGCGGACGAACAGCGGGGCACCGAGTTCGCGTTCGAGGGAGCGGATCGAGGCGGACAGGCCGGACTGCGCGAGACGCAGGCGTTCGGCCGCTCGGGTGAAGTGCTCCTCCTCCGCGACGGCGACGAAGTACTCCAGGTGACGCAGTTCCACGACTCATCACTCTAACTGCTTGATTCCATCTGTTTTTTCTGTTGGACACGGGGAAGCCGTGCATGGAGGCTGTTGACGACAGCCGCCGATCAGCGGGCCCGCGCGGCCCCCGAAGAGCCGCGCCGTGCGCCCGTGCACCGGGCCCGCGCCCGCCGGCGGCTGCAGCCCTGACGAACGCCATCTTGGAGGTCTTGTCACATGCGTACTCGCCGGATCGGTGACGTCCAGGTCGGCGCGATCGGTCTCGGGGGCATGCCCATGTCGATCGAGGGGCGCCCCGAGGAGAGCCGTTCGATCGCCGCGGTGCACGCCGCGCTCGACGCGGGCGTGACACTCATCGACACCGCGGACGCCTACCACATCGGCCCCGATGACATCGGGCACAACGAGTCGCTGATCGCCCGGGCGCTGGCCACGTACGGCGGAGACACCTCCGGCGTGCTGGTCGCCACGAAGGGCGGCCACACACGCCCGGGGGACGGCTCCTGGGGGCTCGACGGCTCGCCCGCGTACCTGAAGCGGGCCTGCGACGCCTCGCTGAAGCGGCTCGGCGTCGAGGCGATCGGGCTCTACCAGCACCACCGGCCGGACCCGTCCGTGCCGTACACCGACTCGATCGGCGCCCTCCGGGACCTGCTGGACGAGGGCAAGATCCGCATGGCCGGCATCTCGAACGCCAATCCGGCTCAGATCCGCGAGGCGAACGAGATCCTCGGCGGACGCCTCGTGTCGGTGCAGAACCAGTTCTCCCCGGCCTTCCGCAGCAGCGAGGACGAGCTGCGCCTGTGCGACGTGCTCGGCATCGCGTTCCTGCCGTGGAGCCCGCTGGGCGGCATCTCCAGCGCCGGTGACCTGGGCGGTGAGCACGCGGCGTTCGGCCGGGTCGCGGAGGCGCACGGGGTGAGCCCGCAGCAGGTCGCGCTGGCGTGGATGCTCGCCAAGTCGCCGGTCGTGGTCCCCATCCCCGGTTCGAGCCGTCCCGAGACGATCGTCGACTCCGCCAAGGCCGCCGACCTCGAACTCACCGACGAGGAGTTCGCCGAGCTCGACGCGGCCTGACCCCAGTTCAGCGAGGAGAACCATGGCACTTCCCACAAAGCGGCTCGGCACGACCGATATGCGGATCACGCGCGTCGGCTTCGGCGCGTGGGCGATCGGCGGCGGCGACTGGGCGTTCTCCTGGGGACCGCAGGAGGACGCGCAGTCCGTGGCGGCGATCCGGTACGCCGTCGAGCACGGCGTCAACTGGATCGACACCGCCGCCGTGTACGGGCTCGGGCACTCCGAGGAGGTCGTTGCCCAGGCGCTCAAGGACATCCCGGAGGCCGACCGGCCGTACGTCTTCACCAAGGGCGGTCTCGTCTGGGACCCCGCCGACCGCCGCAAGCCGGCACGCCGCACCGGCGCGGAGCTCCGCCGCGAGGTGGAGGACTCGCTGCGCCGCCTCGGCGTCGAGCGCATCGACCTGTACCAGATGCACCGGCCGGCCGAGGACGGGACGCCGCTGGAGGAGTACTGGCAGACGTTCCTCGACCTCAGGCAACAGGGCAAGATCCGCGCGGCCGGCCTGTCGAACCACGACGTGAGCCGGTTGGAGACCGCCGAGATGCTCGGGCACGTCGACTCGCTCCAGCCGCCGTTCTCGGCGATCCACCGCGCGGCCGCCACCGAGATCGGCTGGTGCGAGGCGCACGACACCGGGGTGATCGTCTACTCGCCGATGCAGGCGGGCCTGCTGACCGGCGCGTTCTCTCGCGAGCGGGTGGAGAGGCTGCCGGAGGACGACTGGCGCCGGCACAGCCCCGACTTCACCACGAAGCTCGACACCAACCTCGCCCTGGCGGACGCGCTCGTGCCCGTCGCGAAGCGGCACCAGGTCCAGCCCGCCGCCGTGGCGGTCGCCTGGACCCTGGCGTGGACCGGCGTGACCGGCGCGATCGTCGGCGCCCGCCGCCCGGACCAGGTCGACGGCTGGCTACCGGCCGCCGACCTGGACCTGACCCCGGCCGACCTGAACGAGATCGCCGCCGCGATCGAGCAGACCGGCGCGGGCGAGGGCCCTGCCACACCGTCCGTCTGAGAGCGGCCTCGCGGGAACAGCACCTGACCTGCACAAATCAGGTCAGGTGCTGTTCGGTGTCTCGAGGGCCGGCACCACTGAGGTGTGCCAACGTCCGCAGGTCGATCGTGTCCGCCATCGCCTGATAGGCCGCGGCGTTGGGGTGCAGGTGGTCGCCGCTGTCGAATCCGGCCCGCAGGGCGTCGGCCCTCGCCGGGTCCCGGACGACCGAGTCGAAGTCGAGCACCGCGTCGAACGCTCCGGATGTACGGATCCAGGCGTTGACGAGCCGCCGTTGCTCCTCTACCTGGGCGCCGCACACCGGGTAGCCCCCGCACGGCGTGATCGTCGCCCCGATCACCGGCAGACGCGCCGCGTGGACACGGTCCGCCACCTGCCGCAGTCCAGCGATCAGTCGCGTCGCCGGCACCGCGCCCGCCGTCAGGTCGTTCACCCCCTCGAAGACGATGACGGCCGACACCCCGGGTTGGGCCAGGACGTCCGCGTCGAGCCGGTGCAGTGCGCTGACCCCGTAGTACGCCGGCTGCCGGTCGAGGGTCACCTCGTTCCCGCCGATACCCGCGTTGACGACGGACGCCCGGCGTCCGGGTGGACCGCCGTCGATCCGGCGGACCAGGTCATCGGTCCACCTCGTGTCGCTGTCGAGAGCCGTTCCCGTGCCGTCGGTGATGGAGTCGCCCAGCGCGACGATCGTTCCGTCGCGCGGTGAGGCGAGCACGTCGACCCCGTCGAGGAAGTACCACGACGTCACCCGCGTCGTGAACGCGTCGCCGGCCAGATCACCCGCGTGGTCGCCCACCGCGACATAGGACGTGGTGTGGGCCGCGCTGTGCCAGCTGGCCGGCCCGGTCGGGCCGGGGGCGTGCAGGCTGACGGCCAGCTTCTCCTGCGGGCCGACGGTCAGACGCACGGCGTCACTGGCGACGTCGGCGCCGGCGGGTATCGTCACCGCCGGCCGTCCGCCGAACGTGATCCGGACGCCGTGATCGAGCGCGGCGCCGTCGGCGATCCCGACCGACATGTCGTCAAAAGTCACCGGACGGTCGCCATAACGGTTGGTCAGCCGTATCCGCAGCATCCATCCGCCGACACTCGTGTGGACGACGTCGCGCACCGTCTGGTCGCTCAGTCCGGTCGCCGACAGACCCGTCGCGGCGGCCGCCGTCGGGCTCGCCGCCCATGTCGCCGTCCAGCGCGTACCGGCGGCGTTGTGCGCCGGCCGCGCATGGGCCGTTCCCTGGCTCGGCGCCGTCAACAGCAGCGCGCCGAACCCGCCGATCAGGACCAGACGGCCGGCGCGGCCGCGCGGTGACTTGTGGGTGGGGGGACCGGCCATGGTGAACGCCCTCCACATCGCCCGATGCGACCCGGCCGACACGCCGGGTTCTGGCCGAACGCCGGCTTCCGACGGCGCTCCATGTCAGGAATATGTCGGAGTGATCGACGCATCAAGGCATCTGGCCGTATCCGGGCAGCCAGACCGGGTCCGGTACGTCGGGGAAGCGGACCACGCGGCGATGCGTGAACTCGATCGGGGAGGTGTGGCGATACAGGGTGAGACCGTTTTCGATGCGAAGGATTGCCGATGATCAGTGGATGTAAAAGGCGGCAGCGGACGGGACGCCGGTGAGCGCCGCCGAGGTGGCCTCACGTCCTGAGCAGCGTTCCGACGCCGAGGTGATCGCGGACTCCCAGGACGAACCAGAGGCGTTCGCGGCACTGTTCGACCGTTATTGGGCCACGCTCCACCGCTACGTCGTACGACGGCTGGGACCGGACGTCGCCGAGGACCTCGTCGGTGACGCGTTCCTGGTGGCCTTCGAACGGCGAGACCGCTTCGACACCGGCCGTGCGGACGCTCGTCCGTGGCTCTTCGGGATCCTCACCAAGCTGATCTCCCGTCATCGCAGGTCGGAGGCTGCCCGCTACCGGATGATGGAGCGAAGTTCGCATGAGACGACCGCCGAGGAACCTGCGGACCAGGTGGCCTCGACCGTCTCCGCGCTGGCGGTCCGCCCGGCACTCGCACGGGCACTGGCCGGCCTGCGCGCCGGCGATCGCGATGTGCTTCTGCTGGCCGGCTGGGCGGATCTGTCCTACGAGGAGATCTCGGTCGCGCTGAACATCCCGGTGGGCACCGTGCGATCACGCCTGCACCGGGCGCGCCGCAAGATGCGGGCGGCCCTTGGAGACAACAACCCTCTGCTCGTCGGGGAGATGGCGTCATGAATGAGATGGAGATGCTCGCGCGGATGGGACGGCAGCTGGACCAGGAGGCGCCGCCCACACTCGGGCGACAGCGGCAGCGGCAGCGCTTGCTGGAGGCGGCCGGGAGCCCACGCCGCCACCGAGCGATCAGAATTCCGCGATGGGGCGTCCCGGCCACCGCCGGATTGGCCGCCGCCGCAGTGGCGACGGCGGTCGGGGTCGCGACCGTCGGGACGGGCTCCGGGAGTCCGGCCCGGACGCCCGTTCGGCTCGACAGCGCCTCGGTGACCCTGACCCACGCCGCGCAGGTCGTGTCCCTGCGCACGGCGATCACGCCCAGGCCACATCAGTGGATCTACACCAAGACCGTGGAGTACGGCACCGGCAGCGACGGTCACCACCGCGTCGACGAAGAGTGGTCGCGGTTCGACAGCCGCGCGGAAGCCTACTTCGACGGCGGCAGGTTCATCGTCCACAAGAAGAGCGGTGAAAGCGGAATCGATTCGCCGCAAGGCGCCTACACCGTTCTGAGTTCGCTGCCCACCGATCCGCGTGCGCTGCTCGACAAGCTGTCCTCGCTGTCCGGCCGATTCGACAAGCTGCCGGGCGATTCAGGGCTGGACCAGAACCAGCTGTTGTACTCCCGCATGGTGCAGCTGCTGCGCAATGCCCAGATCACCGCCCCGCCACGGATCCAGGCGGCCGTGTACCGCGCCATGGCCACATTGCCCGACGTGCGGATCGACCGGGACATCGTCGACGGAGTCGGCCGTCATGTCATCGGCGTCCATTACGGTTCCCGCGGTGGCCGCCGCCTGCTTCTGGACCCGAAGACATACCAGGTCGTGGGGGAAGAGACCGTGTGGGGCGGAAAGCCCACCGCCGCCGAGATCGAGATGGCGAAGACCAAGCACCTCAACCTCAACCTGCCCGCCGGCACGGTCACCAGCGGCCTGGCCACCGAAAAGGTCGCGGTAGTCGACAAGCCCGGCCAACGCTGAACCAGATCGACACGGCCTCGGGAGGCACCGCCGGTGCCTCCCGAGGCTCGTCGAGTCGTGACCAGAACGGTTCGGTAGCCGCGCTTCAGCTCCGCCCGCGCCGGCCGCCTTCTCGGGCGTCTCCCCGGCCGGGCCGTGGGATATAGCGCCGGGACGGGCGGCGAGCGCGTGTGTCGGGGCGATGCGACCGCAGCGCCCTGGTCAGCCAGGGAATCTCATCGTCGCCGGTCTGTCCGCGCAGCGACAGCCGGTCTGCCACGGTGATGATGATCTGCTCGACATCTTCCGGCGAGTAGATCGGGTCGGCGTTATTCAGAATCCACGCCGCGACGAACCGGCTGTGGACGACCGGCACTCCCCCGACTTCCTCGACTTTGAGACGTCTCCAGGGTGCGCCGCTCACGGCAAGAATCGCATGCGTGTCGATGACCTTACCGAGAGTGCCGCGAACGAACTCGGCCATGGCCTCGGCCTGTTTTTGGACCGTCATAATTGGCGAAACCGGCGGAAACTCGTCCGCATCAAGGCGATCATCGTCTGGCCAAAGGAGGGTCTGCGTCCGGAAGGTCTCGCTATCGATCAACCAGATCCCGGTCGGCCCGACGAGTATATGATCGGCGGTGTCGTTCCCTTCCAGGAGACAATCGTGGAACGCGTAGTAGCCTTCCCGCTCCAGCCGGAACAGTGCCCGGACCGTCGTCCGCGCCGCGCGCCTCGACTTGAAGATCGAGGTCGCCATCTGATGGCGACGCCACACGTAGGCGAATTCCGCGGCCACCGCGAGTAAGCCGATCACCAACCCGTTCCGCCACGAGAGCACAACGGTGAAGAACATGAAAGGAACGAAGAACACCAGTAGTCGAATCGCGACCCGGCGAGGGCGACGTCGAATCCATCGCGCTTCGTAATATCCCTGGGTCGATTCCCCAGCCGCGGTGGCCCGATTCTTGCTGTAGATCGATCGTCTAGGCATCGCTGACCTCTTTGCCGGAAATTCTGTTATCTCGCGGACCGCCTAGGCGCCAGCTAGCTTTCCCACAGAAGAGCGAAGTAAGCCTGCGAAACCGTACATATGTGCACATCAACGAAGTTGTCGGACAGTAAGCTTTTTGTCGCACACAGTGGGCCTTTTCGTCGCGGCGTCCGGCCGGCCTCAGACCGGATTCGGCACGTCGGGGAAGCGGACCACGCGGACCCGGCAGGGGGAACGGCGTTCGAGGTCCAGGGCCGGGCAGCGGTGCAGGCGGGCCGCCCAGCCCCGACGGATGCGGGAGCCGACGAAGAGCGCGCAGGCCGCCCGGTCGGCGGCGTACGAGCGCAGTGCCTGGGCCGGTTCGCCGTCGACGACCGCGTACTCCCACTCCAGAGGCAGGTCGGCCAGCAGCAGCGCGCACTGCAGCCAGGCCTCGAGTTCGAGTTCGTCCCGCCACTGTTCCGCCAGCGGATAGGCCTCCCACGCCATCAGCTCCAGCGGCCGGGGCGACCGGCGTACGTGCAGGGCCACGAGCCGGAGTCCGCCCGACACCGCCTCGGCCGCGGCGGTCTGCAGTGCGACGCGCCCCGAGTCGGTGCCGTCCACCCCGGCCAGCACCACGCCGCCGTACGCCATCTCAGTACCGCTCCGCAGGCTGCGTGCGCGGCATCTCCCGGCCTCCCCTCCGGCGGACCCGCAGCCGAGGGAGGCAGGCGACTCCAGTGAAACCACCGACTACCAGCAGTAGCCGGTCGGGCCCCTTCGGGTCAGCGACTTGACCGGAGAGTGGCCCCTGCGTCTCATGGCTCTGTCCTGCTCGGACATGCTCTTGCATCCCGCTCGCCAGTCCCCGTTGTCCACAGCCTGTGGACAACGGGCGGCTACGTTCGGTGGAAGTGGATCTCCGACAGGCCCAGCCGGGCGAGGCTCTCGGCGGTCCTGGCGGCCTCCCGTTCGCGCGACCGTTCGCGGTACATCAGCTCGATCTTCTCCTCGATGTTGGCCCGGTGCACGGCGACGGCGACCCAGGCGAGATCCGAACCTGGCCGCATGTCGATGAGCTCCGCCTCGTCGCCCAGGTGCGGGATCCTCGTCTCGGACTGCCCGGCGTCGATCCGCGTCTCCCGTACGAAGTCGCGGTGGGCCTCCTCGGCGTCGCTGACCGGGCCGACGCCGTGCTCCAGTTCGAGCACGACGCTCAGCCGTCCGAAGTCGACGAGCGTCGTCCCGTCGGCCGCGAGACGGGTGGAGTTCCACTGGCAGGTGTGCCGCGCGACGTGCGGGAGGTCGTCGCTGCGGCTGAGCATCCGGTCCACCGTGGCCCCCGGCAGCAGCACCCGCGCCTGGGCGTCGAACATCCGGCACGCGTCGGGAAGGTGCCGGGCGTGCCGGCGCAGCGGCCAGGCGTCGCTCGCCCACGGCGGGTCGATGAGCACGAGCACGACGGCGGCCACGGTCAGCAGCGGGCCGGCGGCCAGGCGCGGCACGCTCCACTGCGGCCGGGTCACGACGCCCGCGTGCGCCCGGACGTGGGCGCACAGCGCGTCCAGCGCGCGGTCGAACTCCGGGTCGGCGCGGAACCAGAACCGGGCCGGGGCCGCGAGCTCCACCAGCCTGCCGTCGCGCAGGCAGAGGACCGGCCACTCCAGGAGCAGCCCACGCCGGACCGTCACCAGGCCGACACACGAGCCCGGCACGGCGACACGCCACAGCGGCGGCCGCCGGGTGACGATGCCGTCGCCGGTGAGGCGCGTACGGCCGCCCAGCACGGCCAGCGGCCGCCCCACGAGGACGAGCACGACGAGCGCCACGGGCAGCAGCAGCGGCGTGCCGTGGCCCATCAGCCCCATGACCGCGTACAGGCCGCTCACCACGGCCCCGGCGAACACCGCCGGCCAGGCGACTCTCCGCACGGCCCGGCACACACCCAGCGGCTTGCCTGCTTCCGACATCTGCTCCCCCGGACGCGTATCCCCGTGCGGTAACGCCTGGCGGCGCTGTCACCTGCGGTTTCCACGTTCTTCCGTACCCCCGCGACGGCCCGATGAGGCGGCGGTGGGAGCGCTTCGCCCGCGAGATGGTCGGCGACCAGCGCGTCCACGAGCGCTCGCGGGGCGCCGAGCGCTTCCGGCACGAGACGGCCGGTACGCTCACCGTCGCCTACGACATGCCGACCGCGCTGGACGGCTCCGGCCGGCGCCTGTTCGTCCTGACTCCCTCCGACGAACCCTGCGAGCGCGTCCTGCGCGCCCTCGTCACGGCCCACGCCGGCGCCTTGGGCGCCGTGGTGTGGCACCGCGACGCCGGGCAGTCGGTGACGGCGGGGCGGACCGGGTGGGACGCGGGGTCGTTGGCCTGGATGGCCAGGCTCACCAGGGACTGCAGCAGGAACAGGTCGCCTTCGGTGTCGAGGTGGACCTGGACCCAGCCGGTGTCCGCGAAGACGTCGACGCGGCCGGAGGCGGAAAGCGCGGTGTCGAGACGGTCGATGACCGGCCCGGTGAGGAAGACCTCGGCCAGGTCGTCCCGATGGAGGTGGAGGACCTGCAGGCCGTGCAGGGCCAGGGCGCGGCCGGGCGGATGCTGCACCCGGCACTCCGTCAGCGGCCAGTTCTGGAATCGATCGATCACCAGGTCGGCGTACGAGATCGGGCGGTTTCCCAGGCGCATGAAAGCCAGCGTGGCCGATCACCGCCGCGAACCGGCGATCAGCGGGCGTCCTGGTGCGATTCCGCCCGTTCCAGGTGCCTCCCGGAATTCCTGGTGCGTTCCTGGAATCCCCCCGGACGGCCCGGCCGGATTAGTGCGACGACGTCGCGGACGGTTGGATGTACGCATTCGGCGCCGAGGAGGACGCATGCTGACCGTCGACATGGTGAGGGCCGGAGCACGCCGGCATCGGGACCGCGTGGCGATCCGGTACGGGGACCGGTCATTGACGTTCCGCCAGGTCGACGAGGCGGCCAACCGGATGGCCAACGTACTCCTGGGCATGGGCGTCGAGCCGGGCGAACGCGTCGGGCTGCTGCTCGGCAACGGGCTCTGGACGGTGCCGCTGGACTTCGCGTGCCTCAAGGCGCGGGCGTGCCGCGTGCCGCTGAACGCGCGGCTGTCGGCGGAGGAGCACGCGCGGATGCTCGCCGACGCCGGGGTGCGCACGCTGGTGCACGAGTCCGCGCTGACCGGACGCGCCGACGAGCTGAGCGAACGCCTCGACGGGCTGCGCACGCTCGGGCTCGGCGACCTGCTGGAGCAGACGCACGCGGCGTCGGCGGCCGATCCGCGTCTGCCCGCGCGGCCCGACGACGTGATCCTCGCCCTCTACACCTCCGGCACGACGGGCACGCTCAAGGCGGCGCAACATACCCAGGCGAGCTATGCCGCGATCGTCGCCAACATCATGGCCAACCTGGTCAGCCCGGCGCCCGACGACGTGATGCTGCACGCGGCGCCGCTGATCCACGCGAGCGGCACGTTCGTGCTGCCGTTCTGGCTGCGCGGCGCGCAGGCGGCCGTACTCGACGGCTTCGACCCGCAGGCGTACCTCGCGGCGATCCCCGAACACGGCGTCACGCACGCGAACCTCGTGCCGACCATGCTCCAGATGCTGCTGGCCGCCGGTGGCGCCACCGCGGAGACCGGCCGCCTGCGTTCGGTGATCTACGGCGCCTCGCCGATGCCGCGCCCGGTCATCGAGGAGGCGATGGCGGCCTGGGGCCCGATCTTCACCCAGTACTACGGGCAGACCGAGGCTCCGCTGTGCCTGTCGGTGCTGCCCGCCGCCGACCACGTCGGGCCGGACGCGCCGCTCGGCTCGTGCGGGCACCCGTCCGTGGACGCGGAGATCCGGCTGGTCGACGAGCACGGCGCCGACGTGGCGGACGGCGAGCCGGGCGAGATCGCGGTACGCGCGCCGTTCGCGATGGCCGGTTACCTGAACGCGCCGGAACTGAACGCCACGACCTTCCTGGGCGACGGCTGGCTGCGCACCCGCGACGTGGCGCGCTTCGACGACCGCGGCTACCTCTACCTGGTCGACCGCACCTCGGACATGATCGTCAGCGGCGCGTACAACGTCTATCCGCGGGAGGTCGAGGACGCTCTGCACTCCCACCCGGCCGTGGCCGAGTGCGCCGTCGTCGGCGCGCCGGACGAGCGCTGGGTGGAGGCCGTGGTGGCGTTCGTGGTGCCCCGGCCGGGCGTCACGGTGACCGGCGCCGAACTCACCGCGCACGTACGGGCCCGGCTCGCCGGGTACAAGGTGCCCAAACGGGTGGAGTTCGTCGCGGCGATCCCCAAGAGCGGTGTGGGCAAGGTCCTCCGCCGGGCGTTGCGCGACCCGCTCTGGGCGGGCGTGGAGCGTACGGGAGGGGACCGATGATCCGCGTCGAGCGTGCGGGCGCGGTCACCACGGTGGTGATCGACCGGCCCGAGGTGCGCAACGCCGTCGACCCCGAGCACGCGGCCGAGCTGTACGCGGCGTTCACCGCCTTCGACGCCGACCCGGAGGCGAGCGTCGCGGTGCTGTACGGCGAGGGCGGCACGTTCTGCGCGGGAGCGGACCTGAAGGCCGTCTCGGCGGGCCGGTTCGACGTGGCCGCGCCGGAGGAGTCCGATCGCGGCCCGATGGGTCCGACGCGGCTGCGGCTGTCCAAGCCGGTGGTCGCCGCCGTCGCCGGCCACGCGGTCGCGGGCGGCCTCGAACTGGCCCTGTGGTGCGACCTGCGCGTCGCCGAGGAAGATGCGATCTTCGGCGTCTTCTGCCGCCGCTGGGGCGTACCCCTGATCGACGGCGGCACCGTACGCCTGCCGCGCCTGATCGGCCTGAGCGCGGCCATGGACATGATCCTCACCGGCCGCCCGGTCGGCGCGCAGGAGGCCTCCCGCCTGGGCCTGGCCAACCGCTTGGTCCCGGCCGGCCAGGCGCGGGAACGCGCCGAGGAGCTGGCGGCGGAGATCGCCCGCTTCCCGCAGCTCTGCATGCGCCACGACCGCCTGTCCGCCTACGAGCAGGCGGGCCTGCCGGTGGAGACCGCGATGGCGAACGAGTGGCGCCACGGCGAGGTCGCCCTCGACGCCGAGGCCCGCCAGGGCGCCACCCGCTTCGCGAAGGGCAGCGGCCGGCACGGCGACTTCGACGCCATCTGAGCGCATCGACCCCGGACGCCCTCGCGGCCGAGGCCGACCGCCTCTCCGTCCACGTCCAGGCCGCGACCTCCAGGCTCCGCGCACGCCGGGACCGCCTCTCGGAGGGAACGGCATGACGGACCCGGACGAGAGCCTGATCGTCGAGAGGTACCGCGCGCTGCCGCGCATCCTCCCGCCGTCCTACCGGCCGGCACGGGAGGAGGAGATGGTCGCGGCCTTCGCCGAAGGCATGGGCGACACGGAGGAGGAGCGCCTCGGCCGGCCGGCGCCGGGCGAGACGGCCAGCGTGGTCGCGCTCGCGGTCCGCCTCTGGTTCGGCGGCGTAGGCGCGCCTCCGCGCCTGCTCGCCTTCGGGCAGACCGTCCGGCTGTACGCCGTCCTCGGCGTCCTCGCCCAGGCGGTCCTGGCCGCCGCGGGAGCGCTCGGGCTGCTGACCACCGTCTTCTTCGGATCCGACGAGGCGCGAGAGGTCCTGCGGACGGCGTACGGCGAGTCGGGCTCGATCGACGCCGCCGCGCGTGTCGCCTGGCACCTGCTGGACCTGCTCTGGATCCCCGTCTACGTGGCGGTGGTGCGCGGGCATCGCCGTGCGGCACGTCTGCTCGCGGTCCTCGCCGCCGTGCCGCCGCTGCTGCGGTGGGCCATGCCGTTCGTGTGGCCGTGGCACGTCGTGATCCTCGCCCTGGCCACCGTGCTGCTGCCCGCGCCGGCGCTCGCGGTGGCGTTCCATCGGGACGCGCCGGCCGTACGCCCCCTCGGCGGGCTCGCCGCGCTGCCGGTCGGCGCGGTCGCCGTCTTCGCCGTGCCCTGGCTGGTCCCGAGCCTGATCCCGGACCCGGACGGCGTCTGCTGCTGGGTCGCGCTCGGCACCGGAGTCGTCTGCCTGCTCCGCTCCCGGTCGTCGGCCGACGGCGAGGCCGGGCACCGTTCGGCGGCCGTCGCGCTGTACGCGACGCTCGTCCTCATCGTGCGGCTGTCCTCGACCGACGTCGGCGACGCCGTTCCGTACGCCGATCTCATCGCGTACGGGCAGGCCGCGGCCCTGCTGGTCCTGGCCTGCGCGCTCGCCGTCCGCACGGCCGTGGGTCAGCCGTGGCGGAGCCAGCTCCGGGTGGCGCGGCGCAGGTGACCGAGCCGTGACGTCGGCCCGTGCGCGGACCTGCGGGCGCTCAGGACGGCCGCCAGACCCGCCTTCGGAGCGGGCACGTCGGCCGCCGGTGTGGAAGCCGCGTCCCCCCGTGTGACCGCCACCGGCGGGAAGTTGACCGGCAGCGAGTGCAGCGCGCGGTGGAACGGGCCCGGTCGCCACTTCAGCATGTGCGCCGGCACGGCGAGTTCCATGTCCGGCAGGGCGTCGAGAACCTTCTCGATGGCCGCCGAGGCGATGAGGCGGGCCTGGCCCTGGGCCGGGCAGGTGTGCGGGCCGGCGCTCCAGGACAGGTGAGCGCGGTTGCCCCCACGGTGGTCCGTGGCCAGGGCCGGGTCGGTGTTCGCGGCGGCGAGACTGATGACGACCGGCTGGTCCTTCGGCAGCGTCACACCGCGGAAGTCGACGTCTTCGGCCGGGTAGGTCATCGCGAAGTTGGCGAGCGGCGGGTCGGTCCACAGGATCTCGTCGAGCGCGTCCTCGACCTGGAGGTTGCCGCCGGACAGGTCGCCGGCGAAGCGCTCGTCCGACAGCAGCAGCCGCAGGCCGTTCACGATCAGGTTCTGGAGCGGCTCGGTACCGGCGCCGAGGAGGGTGAGGATCTGGTGCATCATCTCCTCGTCGGTGAGCTCCACGGGGTGCTCGGCCAGCCAGGAGGTGACGTCCTGGGCGGGTTCCCGCCGCTTGAGCCGCACCAGCTCCAGGACGGCGTCCCGCATGATCTCGTTCGACTGCTTGGCGTTGACGGTGTCGAAGATGCCGCTCATGCCTTGCACGAGACGGTCGCCGATGTCCGGCGGGCAGCCGAACATCTCGTTGAAGACCAGCAGCGGCAGCACGCGCGCATAGTCGGCGACCAGGTCGCCGGCGCCCCGGCCCGCGAAGCGGCCGATGAGGATCTCGGCGCTCTTCTCGACGTACCCGCGCAGCGCGAACAGGTCGACGCGGTCCAGGCTGTCGGTGACGGCCAGCCGCAGCCGGCTGTGGGCGGCGCCGTCGGCGTGCCGGCAGTTCGGGCGGTACATCATCAGCGGCAGCACCGGGCAGTCCTCCGGCACCGTCTGCTGCCAGCCGCGCGGGTCCTTGCGGAACGTCGTCGGGTCGCGCAGCACCCGCAGGGCCTCGTTGTACCCGGTGACGAGGGAGGCGGGCACGCCCGGGGACAGGTCGACCGGCACGATGGGGCCTCGCGCGCGCAGGCGCTCGTACACGGCGGGCGCCTCGTCGGCCAGCTGGTACAGCGGGTACCGGTCGCCGTGCGCGGGGCAGCCCGGCGGCGGGGTGCCGGCCGGTGACGGATCGCCGTTCACGCGGACTCCCGCTTCTTGCTCTCGATCAGGTACTCGACGAGCGAGATCAGCGCCTGGGTCGAGGACGCCGGGTCGCGCGCGTCGCACCTGACGAGGGGCGTGGTCGGCAGCAGGTCGAGTGCGTCGCGCAGCTCTTCCTCCGGGAACATCGGCGCGCCGTCGAACTCGTTGATCGCCACGGCGTACGGCAGGCCGCGCTCCTCCAGGAGCGTCATCACGTCGAAGGATTCTTCGATGCGACGCGTGTCGGCGAGCACCAGCGCGCCGAGGGCGCCGCGTGCCAGATCGTGCCACAGCGCCTTGAAGCGCTCCTGGCCCGGCGCGCCGAACAGGTACAGCACGAGGTCGTCGCTGAGCGTGAGGCGGCCGAAGTCCATGGCGACCGTGGTGGTGGTCTTCTCCGGCACACCGGTCAGGTCGTCGACGGCCTCGCCGACCTGCGTCATCTGCTCCTCGGTGCGCAGCGGTTTGATCTCCGACAGCGCTCCGACGAGCGTGGTCTTGCCGACCGCGAAGTGCCCAACGATCAGGATCTTCACGGAGTGGCGCACGCTCTCGCGCACGTACAGACGGTCAGAGACGAGCGCGGAGCCCATCCAATACCTCCCTGAGCAGATGGTCCGACGGCTCGGCGGGCTCGGCAGCGGACGCGCGGGTCACGATGTGCCCGCTGTCCACGAGGTCGGACAGCAGAACCTTGGTAACGCTGACGGGCAGTGCGAGATGGGCGGCGACCTCGGCGACCGAGAGTGCGCCGCCCTGACACAGCTCCATCACCTTGCGTTTCTCCGGGCTCAGCCCGGCGACCTGGGTACGGCTCGCGATCACGAGAGTGACCAGGTCGAAGATGTTGCGGGTCGGGTGCGCGCGGCCTCCCGTGACGACGTGGGGCCGGACCAGCGCACGGTCGTGCCGCGGCGGGCTCACCGGACGCCGCCCAGATCACCTCTCGGCGGGGTGGTGAGCTCCTTGCCCAGACGCTGCACGAGCTCCTGCAGCCGGAAGGACACGGCCTCCATGTCGACGTTCTCGGTGGCCGAGACGGCCAGGTACGCGCCCGGGCCCGCGGCGACGAGGAAGACGTACCCGTCGTCGAACTCGGTGACCGTCTGCCGCCACGTGGTCTCCGCCTGGCTGCAGAACTCCGCCGTGCTCCGGGCGAGCGACTGCAGGCCCGCCATGCCGGCGGCGTGGCGTTCGGCGTTGTCCACGCTGATCCGCTCGGAGTGGGCCATCAGCAGTCCGTCGGCGGAGAGCAGCACGGCGTGGCGCGTCTCCGGCATCTTCAGGGCATCGTCGAGCATCCAGCCGAGCTTGTTGGTCGCGGCGTCGTTCATTCCGGCGATTTCCCTTCGGAGTCATGCGAGACGGTGGCGCGGCCGGACCTGGTGCCGCGCTGCCAGGCACCCAGCCCGGCGGCGGTCTGCCGGGCCGGACGGACGGGTTCACCGGGCGGTACCGAACCCGGCTGCGGGGCCGGCCGCCCTGGCGCGGCCGCCGGAGCCGGCGGGGCCGCGTTCGTGTTGTGGTCGGCCGTGGACACGCGGCGCCGGCGCGGCAGGCCGCCCGCGGTCAGCGACGGCTGCTGCTCCACCGGGGCGCCGGAGGGCTCAGGCACCGGCTCACGCCGGGCCGGCGCGGGCGCGGGCGCCGCGACCGCGGCCTTGGGGCGGTCCTCGATGCGGGTCAGCAGCCCCGTGGGCAGGAAGACCACGGCCCGCACGCCGCCGTACGGCGAGCGCGTGTCCACCGAAACGTGGAAGCCGTACCGGGCCGCGAGCACGCCGATGACGGCGAACCCGACCTGCGGCGGGTCGCCGAGCCGGTTGATGTCCACCGTTTCCTGACCGGCGAGGAGGCGTTCGGCCCGCTTCAGCTCCTCGGTGGTCATCGCGACGCCCGCGTCGTCGATGACGATGGCCATCCCGTTGTGCGCCGGCTGGAAGTTCACCTCGACCGGGGTGTTCGGCTGCGAGTGCCGCGCCGCGTTGTCGAGCAGTTCGGCGAGGGCGAGCACGACCGGCTCGACCGCGCGGCTGACGACGGCGTCGCTCACCTGGGAGTGGACCTGGACCCGGAGGTAGTCACGGATCCGGGAGGTGGCGCCGCGTACGACGTCGGTGAGCGGTGAGGCGGACCGCTGCAGGCCCGGCCAGGATCCGCAGAGCACGGCGCTGACCTGGGCGCGGCGGCCGAGCTGCGCGTTCATGTGGTCGATCTTGAGCAGGCCCTCGAGCACGTCCGGGTCGTCGTGCTGGGCCTGCATCCGGGAGATCGCCAGTTGCTGTTCGTTGGCCAGGCTCTGCACGCCGCGCATCATCGCCTTCAGCGTGGCCTTGGCGGACTCGTCGGCGCGCGCCTTGGCCCGGCCGCCGGCCTCGGAGAACATCTCGATGACCTTGTCCAGATGCCGCCCGTACGGGACGTCGCGCAGCCGGGGGTTCAGCGGGCCCGGAACGTCGACCGGCCGGCCGTTCAGGGACTGGACCAGGGCGGGCAGGCGCGCGGTGACCAGGTGTGCGATCTCGTTCTCCCGGACGCCCACACCGCTTTCGAGCAGGCCGATCCGGTTGCGCAGGCGCTTGGTGGTCTGCCGCTGGCGTACCAGCATGGCCACGACGACGAATGTGACCACGGCGAGACAACACACCGCTGCCACCAACAGTTGTTGCTCCATCAGATCCTCGCGGGCGGTGAGACTCAAGACAGGAACGGTTGTCGGGCCGGATCGGTTACGGGGTCGCTCCGCCGGTCCGGGTGGGAAGACACCCATGCCGCCCGGTCCGGACGAAAGCGCACTGTTCTGGTCACATCCGCGTGATCTTACGACCCCGGCGAGCAACGTTGGGGCCATTCCGCCCACTTGGGTGGCGTCTCCCCCTATATAGGGAGGTCGGCCCCGGGGCGATGCCGGGTGACGGTCGGTGGCGAATCCGCCGGGGTAAATAGATTCACGTGCACCATCGGGAGGCCGAGAACCTCTTCCGCTCACCGTGGCGACCGGGTCACATGTGGCGATTGACCCCGATCCTGTACATCGTCGCCATCGTGGTGGCCGACGCCCTTCTGCCCGCCAACGTCCACCTCGGCCCGCTGCTGGCGGTGGCCCCGGCCCTGACCGCCATGGTCGCCGGCCCGTGGACGACCGCCTTCTCGGGGCTGCTGGCGCTGCTGGCGCTGCTGTTCGCCGGGCGGCTGCGCGGCGGGCTGAGCACCCTCAACCACCAGGTGCAGATCAGCGCACTCGTGCTGATCACGTGTTTCCTGGTGGTCTACTGCCTGCTCCGCGACCGGCGCCAGCGGGAGCTCGCGCAGGTCCGGTCGGTGTCGGAGGCCGCGCAGCGCGTCGTGCTCCGCCCGATGCCGGCCCGGATCGGGCCGCTGCGCGTCGCCTCGGTCTACATCGCCGCGGCGGCCGAGGCCCGCATCGGCGGAGACCTGTACGCCGTCGCCCGCACCGACGGCGCGAGCCGCCTGCTCATCGGCGACGTACGCGGGAAGGGGCTGGCGGCGATCAGCGACGCCGCGGCCGTGCTGTGCGCGTTCCGCGAGGCCGCGCACCGGTGTGTCGGCCTCCCCGCGCTCGTCGGCAATCTGGAGGAGAGCGTCACCCGCAACCTCGCCGAACTCGGCGGCACGGACTCTCCGCACGCCGTGGAGTTCTTCATCACCGCCGCGGTGGCCGAGGTGCCCGACGACGAGCCGGTGGTACGCCTGATCAGCCGGGGTCACCCGCCACCACTGGTGCTGCGCGGACGGCGGGTGCTCAAACCACGGTTCCAGGACCCCGCACCGCCGCTGGGGATGACCGAGCTGATCGCGAGTGACCACTCCGTGGAGACCCTGCCGTTCCGCCCCGGGGACCTGCTCGTGCTCTACACCGACGGGGTCATCGAGGCCCGGAACCGATCCGGCGCGTTCTACCCGCTCGCGGAGCGTCTCGAGTCATGGCAGGACGGCGATCCGGAGGCACTGGTCCACCACCTCCGCACCGATCTCCTCGCGTACGTGGGCGGCCGCCTGCCCGACGACGCCGCCGTGGTCGTGGTCGAACGCGCCGACCAGACACCGGACGTCGGGCCCTTCCCCGACCTGTCCACCTACTGACCTCCGCCGCCGCGATGAGTTCCGGCCGGGTCGGGAGTCTGTACCGGTGACCGTCCCAGGACGTCGGGCGCCGCCGCCCGGCACGAGACACCACGGAGAACACCATGACGATCACGCCGGACGACCCGACCACCGCGCTGCCCGGCCGCCCGCCCGTCGTCGACCTGGCCACCTGGCAGGCCGCCCGCGACGAGCTCCTGGTCCGCGAGAAGGCCCACACCCGCCAGGGCGACGCCCTGGCGGCGGCCCGCCGCCGGCTGCCGATGGTGGAGTTCGACGGGACGGTGGAGGTCGTCGGGCCCGACGGCCCGGTCCCGTTCCTGGACCTGTTCCAGGGCCGCGACGAACTCGTGGTCTACAAGCACATGTGGCACGACGGCGCGCCGCACCAGGGGCAGTGCGAGGGCTGCACCAACATCGCCTGGCACCTGAAGGACGCGGTCTACCTCAACGCCCGCGGCGTCTCGTTCGCCATCGTGACCACGGGCCGGTGGGAGGAGGTGGCCCCCTACGTCGAGTTCATGGGCTACACCCAGCCCTGGTACTCGGTGCGCGACGTGGACGCGCCGATCGGTGGGGACATGGGATACCTCACCTGCTTCCTGCGCGACGGCGACCGCGCGTTCCTCACCTACTCCACGACGGGCCGGGGCAACGAGGCGGTCGCCGGGTTCTTCAGCCTGCTCGACATGACGCCGTACGGCCGCCGCGAGGCCTGGGAGGACCAGCCCGAGGGCCGGCCCGAGGGACGGCACGCGTGCTGGTACTGGCGCTCGGACGCGGACGGGAACGCCACCTGGGGCCCGACCAGCCGCCCCGTCCCCCAGTGGACCCGCCCCGGCGCGACCCCGGTCCAGACCCTCGGCCGGCGTGACCACGACCACTGACGCGACGGCGCGGAAGGGGTCAGGGGCGTTCGGCGCGGAGGGCGGCGAGAGTGTTCCAGGCGCGGGTCGCCAACTGGAGGTTGAAGTACGTGTCCGGGTCGGCCAGGTCGTGGCCGGAGATCTCGCGGATCCGGCGCAGGCGATACTTCAGCGTGCTGCGGTGGATCGCCAGCGCCGACGTCGTCGCCTCGTAGCTGCGCCCGCACTCCAGATAGCGGCTCAGCGTCCCCACCAGCCCCGACCCCTTGCGGGCGTCGTAGTCCAGCAGGTTCCCGAGCCACTCGCGGACGAAGCCCTCGACCGTCGCGGGTTCGCCCACGTCCGCGAGCAGCCGGTACACCCCCAGCCGGTCGAACTCCGTGGCCTGGTGATCGCCCGTGACGGCGGTCTGGAGCCGCAGCGCCAGCCGGGCCTCGTGGTAGGAGCGCGGCAGGTCCAGCGGCCGGTCGTACGCCCCGCCGACGCCGATCCGGCACAGGCCGCCGCCCAGTTCCCGGCGTACGGCCTCGCGGAAGCGCGACCACGGCCGGTCGGTGTCGGACAGCACGACCACCTCCCGGCCCCGTACGGCGAACAGCGAACCGACCCCCGTGTCCCGCATCGCGGCGGCGACGGCGCGCCCGAACCCCTCGTCGACCGGGCCCACGACGACGATCACCCGGTGCGGCCGCCGCAGGTCGTAGCCGAGGGCGTCGGCGCGGGCCAGCACGGTCTCCTCGCTCGCGCCGGACAGGAGTTCCTCGACCAGGTCACGCCCGAGGCGCAGTTCGGCCTCGGCGACGTTGTGCAGGTGGGCGAGTTCGAGGCCGAGGACGGTCGCGGCGTGCTGGAGGGCGACGCGTTCGGAGCGGCCGGCCGACTCGCCCGGGTCGATCAGGGCGAGCAGGCCGAGAACGTCGTCGCGCGGGCCGGCCGTGACGACGAGACGGTCCTGGCGCCGCAGGGGCCGGGACGAGCGCAGCGCCTCGTTCAGTGTCCGCTCGCGCGACTCCCACGGCTCCTTCGGATACGGGTCGGGGCGGCGCGGCCCGGCCCAGGCCCGCAGGTTCCCGTGCCGGTCCTCGACGGCGATCGGGTACCCGGTCAGCTCGTGCAGTGCGATCGCGATGCCCTCGGGCCCCTCGCCCGCCGCCGCGACGCGGGTGAGGCGCTCGTGCACGGTCGTGCTGAACTCCAGTTCGGCGACGGTCTCGGCGAGCGCGGCGTTGGCGGCCCGCAGCCGTTCGGCGTCGGCCCGCTGGCAGGCCCGCTGCCGGGCGCCGGCGATCGCGATCCCCGCCTGCTGGGCCAGCACCCGCAGCAGGAACTGCTCCGCCGAGGACGGTTCGCCGCCGGCGCTCGCCACCAGGTAGCCGAGATGACCGTCGAGGCTGCGCAGCGGGAACGCCCACGCCCACCCGCGTCCGAGCACCGCCACCGGCCCACCGGCCACGCTCAGCACCGCGAACTGCGTCTCCAGATCTCCCCGGGCGTCGGAGGTGGCGTGCACGCCCGGCACCGCCTGCCAGCCGCCGTCGGTGAGGTGGACGCCCTCCAGCCGGCACTGTCCGAGCGAGGGCACGGCCGTGGCCGCCAGCCCGAGGATGTGGTCCTGATCGTCGCTCTCGCTCATCACCATGGACAGGGCGAGGAGTGACCGCATGCCGGACAGTTGATCCTGCGGGGACGGGCCGGGCGGCGACTCCGGGATAATCGGCATCGCGACGCACCCCCCGTCCGTCGCGTGGCGGCGCGGCGGGTCCGGTCGCAACCCCAGAAAGCGCGATGACCAGCCATTTCCCCCCTCTTACCAGCATAGGTACCCAGTTTGTGCACCACCGGCCCCCAGGACCGGGATCACTGATCGTTTCGGCCCCCGGGGACACCCGTCAGGTCGGAGTACGCGGGGGCACGTGACGCCCGGACCGTACGGGCGCGCGGTTTTGGCCCCGCGGTGACCTGTCGGGGCCCTGGGCGCGCACCGGACGCTGAAGCCATGACGGCTACCGTGTCCCGTGATCCGGACCCCGCGGCGAGGACGATGCGCGGCCGGAGGCGCGAATGGACCGCGGTGCTCGGGCTGCTGCGGGCGGCGGAGTCCGGGCGGCCGGGAACCCTCCTGGTGGAGGGCGAGCCGGGTACGGGCAAGAGCCTGCTGATGGATCAGGCGGTGCGCGAGGCCGCGTCGCGTGGGCTGATAACGGTCGCCGGCCGGGCACGGGAGTTCGGCTCGCCCGCGCCCGCCGAGCCGCTGCTGGCCGCCTTCGGCGAGCGGTCGCCGCCGGAGCCGTGGATCGAGCGGCTGCGGTCGGCCCTGGACCGGCGTGCCCGCGTGGGTCCCGTGCTGGTGGCGCTCGACGATCTGCAGTGGGCCGACCCGGACACGTTCGCCGCCCTGGAGCCCCTCGCGTCGCGGCGCACCCGGCACGCCGTGGCCTGGCTGCTGGTCCGGTGTACGGGCGCGGGCCCCGACGCCGCGGCCCGCCTGTTCGACCGCAGGGAGCGCGACGGCGCCGAGCGCCGCCGCCTCGGCCCGATCGGCGACGACGCGGCGACCGAGATCGCGATCGACCTTTTGGGGGCGGTGCCCGACGCCGCACTGCTGGCCTCCGCCGCCGAGGCGGGCGGCAACCCCTTCCTCATCACCGAACTCCTGACCGGCCTTCGCGACGAGGGTGCGATCAGGGTCTCCGGCGGCCGCGCGCGCCTCTCCTCCGCGCGGCTGCCGGATCGAGTCCGCACCGGCGTGGCCCGCCGGGTCGGCGGACTCAGCCCCAGGACGCGCCACCTGCTGACAGTGAGCGCCGTCCTGGGGCGTTCCTTCTGCCCGGAGGACGTGGCCGAGATCCTCGGCACGACCCCGGCGGCGCTCGTACCCGGCCTGGAGGAACTGCTGGAGGCCGGGCTGCTGGCCGCCGCGCCGGCGGTTCTGCGCTTCCGGCACGAGCTGATCCGCCGCGTGGTCGTCGAGACGGTGCCGCCGCCGGTACGGCAGGCCCTGCACCGCCAGATCGGCGAGCTGCTGGCCGGGCGCGAGGACTCGGTGGCCTCGGCCGCCGCCCACCTCATCCGCGGCGTACGGCCGGGAGACGCGCGGGCCCTGGCCCGGCTCGACGAGGTGATCGCCTTCGTACTGCCGAGGTCGCCGCGGAACGCGGCGACGCTCGCCATGCACGCCCTGGAACTCACCGGCCCGGCCGAACCCGCACGGCCCGAGCGCACCCTCACCGCGGTCCGCGCCCTCACCGCCACGGACCGGCTGGATGAGGCCGCCCGGCTCGCGCGTGCCGCGTTCGACCGGCCGATGCCCGCGCCGGCCTGCGCGCGGCTGCACTGCGTGCTGGCGGAGATCCTGAGCCTGCGGGGACGCGACGACGAGGCGGCCGAAGAGGCGTCGGCGGCACTCGCCGAGCCCGGCCTGCCCGGCGGCCTGCGCGACGACGCCGAACTGGCTCTCCTCAACGCCAACGCGGGCTCCGGCACCCGCGAGCGCGCGCAGGCGATCGTCTCCTCCAAGGGCGAGCACGGCGACGCCCTGGTCGCCGGGGCCTTCATCACGCTCGCGCTGACCGAGTGGGACGCGGGCCGGCTGACGTCCGGCCTGGCGCTCGCCGAGGAGGCCGTACGCCGCGCGGTCGCCGCGGACACGCGCCGGGTCCATCCCCGGCTGGTCCTCGCCATGCTTCTCACCGACGCGCAGCGGCACGACACGGCGCGGACCGTCATGACGAGTGCCGGCGACGACACGCTGGGGCCGCTCGCGTGGTCGGCGGCGCCGGCCGTGCTGGCCGCTCGGGCGCACCTGGCGGCGGGCCGGTTCCACGAGGCGATCGCCGCCGCGGAGACGTGCCTGTCCTCGGCGGGCGGCCCGCGGCTGCTCGTGGCGTCCGCGCGGTCGGTGCTCGTCACGGCGTCGCTACGGGCCGGGAACGTGGGCGCCGCCCACGAGCACACGGCGGCGCACCGGACCGCCCGCGCCGCGCCGGGTTATCCGCACACCGCGCTCGCGCTGGCGGCGGCCCAGGTCACCGAGGCGCGGGAGGGAGCGGAACGGCTGGCCGGCGACTTCGGCGCGCTGTGCGAGCAGGTCCTTCGGCACCGCTGGACGCTGGTCGCCGATCCCGCGGCGGCGGCGTGGCTGGTCCGTACGGCGCCCGCCGTGGACGCCCGGCCCGCGGCCGAGGCCGTGGTCACCGCCGTGGAGCGCCTCGCCGCCGACAACCCGGCCTTCCCCGCGATCCGCGCCGCCGCGGACCACGCGCGGGGCCTGCTGGACGGCTCACCGGCGGCGCTGGGACGGGCCGCCGCGGACCACCTGGACCCGTGGGCACGGGCGTCGGCAACGGAGGACCTGGCCGTACTGGTCGCCGCGGACGAGGAGACCGCCGAGGCGAGACGCCGCGCGGTGGCCGCGTTCGACACGGCCCTGTCCGCGTACGAGACGATGGAGGCCGTCCGTGACGCGGCCCGGGTCCGCCGCCGGCTGAGGCGCCTGGGCGTACGCCGCCGGCACTGGAGCAGCACCGACCGCCCGGTCTCCGGCTGGGCGAGCCTCACCGACACCGAACGCGCCGTGTCGGAGCTGGTCGCCCAGGGCCTGACGAACCGTCAGGTGGCCGACCAGCTGTTCATGAGCGCGCACACGGTGGCGTTCCACCTGCGCCACGTGTTCCGCAAGCTGAACATCGGCTCCCGCGTGGAACTGGCCCGCCTCACCCTCCAGCGCAGCGCGTGAGACCTCGTCGTCAGGGCCGGCCTTCGGGGCGCCCCTTGGCGACCAGCACCTGTGCCGGTCGCAGCTGCCGCGCGCCCTCGCCGTATCCCGGCGCCAGCACCCGTACGACCGTGCCGTCCGGCGCGTCGGAGGGCACGACGGTGACCGCGTGGTGGCGCGCCGGATCGAACCGCGCGCCCATGTCCTCCTGGCGGGGGTAGCCGAGGCGGGCGATCACGTCGCGGGCCTGGTCGAGGACCGCGCGGACGCCCTGGATGACGGCGCCGGGCTCGGCGTCGGCGTGGTCGAGGGCGCGTTCGAGGTCGTCCAGGACCGGCAGCCACCGCGCGGTGGTACGGGCGCGTTCGGCGTCGCGTTCCTCCTGCAGGGCCCGGACGGTGCGTTTGCGGAAGTTGTCCAGGTCCGCCAGCGCCCGCCGCCACCGGTCCTCCAGCTCGGAGATCTTGGCGGCGTGATCGTCCTGGGCCGGCGCGGACTCCGGCTCCTCGGGGCCCGGCGTCTCCGTGTCGGGCCCGGCCCGGGCTTCGGGCTCCGATGCGCCGGCCTCCTGCGGCCAGGCGCCCTCCCCGCGGTCGTCGGCCTGCGGCGCGGTCTCGCCGCCCGGGTCACGTGGCCAGGCACGCGGCTCCTCCGGCACCGGCCCGGTGTCCTTCATCGGAGCCATGATCCTGCCTCCCTGACGGCCCGGCGACGACTCTCCTGCAACCGACGCTCGTCGCATGGGCGCGCGGGCACATCCTCAGACCTGGTAGCCCGGCCCTGTCTCAGCCGGTGAGCGCGGCGGCGAGGAGCGCGGCCGGGCCGTCGGTCAGGCCGCCGTGCAGCAGTTCGACGCGGTGGACGAGCCGGGGCACCGGGACCCCGGCCGCCACGCCGTCCAGCGCCGGTTCCGGCAGCAGCGCCAGCCCGTGCCCGGCGAGCGCGAGGGCGATCAGGCCGCGTACGTCGGTGCCCTCGTAGCGCAGTGAGGGCCGGAACCCGTCCGAGCCGCTCGCGGCACGCAGCCGGTCGAGGGGCATCGCGGCCTCGGGGGCGTCGATCCAGCGGGCGTCGGCCAGGTCGGCCAGGCGGAGCCCGTGCCGGCCCTCCAGCGGATGGCCGGGCGGCAGCAGGACGGCCAGCGGAGCCTGGGCCACCGCGACGGCGCTCAGCGGGCCCACGTCCGGCAGGGGCAGCGGGTCGGTCGGGGCCGCGACGCCGTCGACGAGGCCGAGGTCCAGGGTGCCGTCGGCGACCCGCGCCGCGATCTCGGCGCGTTCGAGCACCCGGACGGTCGGGGACACGAGCGGTCGCCGGGACCGTACCTCCGCCAGCGCGCCCTCGAGCCCGCCGCCGAGCGCCAGCGCGGAGACGCCCACGACGAGGTGTTCGGCGGGCGCGGCGACGAGACGGGTGACGTCGGCGCGCGCGGCGGCGAGACGCAGGAGCAGCGGCTCGGCGTGTTCGAGCAGCCGGGCGCCCGCGTCGGTGAGCGCGACCGGGCGGCGGCGCAGCAGCGGCGTCCGCAGGTCGGTCTCGAGCGCGGCGACGTGCTGGGACACGGCCGACTGCGTGTAGCCGAGCTCGGTCGCCGCGGCGGTGAACGAGCCGTGCCGGGCCACCGCCACGAACGTGCGGAGCAGGTGCGTGTCCACGCCACATAAGTATCACTGATGACAAGTCACGAGATCATCGTTGGCGCTGAACTCGCCCTCGCGTCCAGGATGACCGCATGGACACCTTCACCCCGCGGATCGCCCTGGTCGGCGACCGCTCCCCGAACGTACGGGCGCACGTCCGGATCCCCACGCTGCTCGCGGCGCTCGCGGAGCGCGACCGCCTGGTCCTGGACGCGTACTGGATCCCGACCGAAGAGGCCGACGGCGCGGTGGACGGCTTCGACGCGATCTGGCTGGTGCCGGGCAGCCCGTACCGCAGCCTGGCCGGCGCAGTCGCCGCCGCCCGTACCGCACGGGAGCGGAACATCCCGTTCCTGGGTACATGCGGGGGTTTCCAGCACGCCCTCCTGGAGTACGCGCGGAACGTCTGCGGGCTCGCCTCGGCCGACCACGCCGAGTACCCGTCCGCCACCGGCGACCCGCTGATCACGCCGCTGGCCTGCTCGCTCGTCGGGCACGAGGGCGTCGTACGGGTGGCGGACGGCTCGCTGGCCCGGCGGATCCTGGGCGCCGAGCACACGGTCGAGCGGTACCACTGCTCGTACGGGCTGAGCCAGGCGTTCCTCGACGTGCTGCGCGAGCGCGGGATGCGGTTCAGCGGCGCCGACGAGAACGGCGAGGTACGGATCGCCGAGCTGCCGGGTCACCCGTTCCATCTGGCCACGCTGTTCCAGCCCGAGCTGGCGGGCGACGGCAGCCGCCCCCACCCGATCATCAGGGCCTTCGCCGCCGCCGCGCACGCCACCCGCACCGTGACGGCCTGACCCGCCGGGCGAACGTGCCGTCCGTTTTCCGCCAGCGGACGTCTTCTCCCTGCCGCACAGTGGAAGGGTGATGACCGACGACAGCGGACGGAACGTGGACGCGGCGGACTGGACGGCGCTCGCCGAGGAGCTGGACACGCACGGCTGCGCGCTCACGCCGCGGCTGCTCACGCCGGAACAGTGCCGCGACATCGCCGCCCTCTACGACCGGGAGGAGCTGTTCCGGAGCACGATCGACATGGCCCGGCACCGGTTCGGCTCCGGCGAGTACCGGTACTTCACCCACGACCTGCCGGATCCGATCGCCGGCCTGCGCGAGGCCTTCTACCCTCATCTGCTGCCCATCGCCCGTGAGTGGGCGGCCCGCCTCGGCCGTCCCGCGCCCTGGCCCGACGACCTCGCCGAATGGCTGGCGCTGTGCCACGAGGCCGGGCAGGCCCGGTCGGCGCAGATCCTGCTGCGCTATCACGCGGGCGACTGGAACGCCCTGCACCGCGACGTGTTCGGCGACATGCTGTTCCCGCTCCAGGTCGTGATCGGCCTCGACGAACACGGCACCGACTACACCGGCGGCGAGTTCCTCCTGGTCGAACAGCGTCCCCGCGCCCAGTCCCGCGGCACGGTACGGGTCCTCGAACAGGGCCACGGCCTGATCTTCACCACCCGCGACCGCCCCGTCCGCACCAAGCGCGGCTGGTCGGCCGGCGCCGTACGCCATGGCGTCAGCACCGTACGGACGGGCCGCCGCCGCGCCCTCGGCCTGGTCTTCCACGACGCCACCTGACCCATGTCCGCTGTTCGCGCCTACACGTTGATCGCTGCGGACGGACGTCCCTACCGCAGCCTCACACCGGGCACGCTCGGCGGCCACCGGCAGCAGCGGTTGTACGGGCGGCTGGACTGCCCTTCGGCGCTGAGAGCCATCGCGCGCGGTGGCTATGTCCGGCATCGGGTGTTCTTCGCCGACGAGGCCACCGCCGCCGCGGCCGGCTACCGGCCATGCGCCGTCTGTCTGCCCGAGGAATACGCGCGATGGAAGGCGAACACATGACTCTCCGGTACGAACGCGGGCCGTCCCGCTCGCCGTTGGTCGCCGCGGCCGAGGTGGCCGCGTACGGTGAACCGTCGCCACCGTCCCGCCACACCGACGCGGAGCTCGCCGCTCTCATCGGGCTGCTGACGGGGCGGGTCCAGACCGTCGTGGTGGGTCACGGCCGCGACGACGCCTCCCGAACGGCCGCCCGGGCCTTCGCCGCCGCCTGGCAGCGGCCGGGCAGGGAGATCATCACCATGGTGGACTGGCCGGAGACGGCCGCGTCCTGGCTGCGGTCCGCCCGGCGACTGACCGCTCCGGCACCGGACGCGTGGGTGGTGGCCGCCGCCCCGCTCGGCTTCGCCCAGCTGAGCCGCCGCCTGCGGTACAGCACCGGCTGGGACCCGCGGCGAACCTTCGCCTTCGCCTCACTCCACGACGCGCCTGCCCGCGCTGGCCGGCCCGGAGACGGTGTGCGGGCTGCGCGGCGCCACCGCCGACGGTGGCTTCTGGGAGATCCGCCCCCGGTGAGCGCACACGCCGCCGGAAATCCGGATGCGCGGCGGCCCCGATCGCGTCCACCATGGAGCATGGGCTGGAACATCACGGGTGATCTGGACGCCTACCTCACCGAGGCCGGCGACTTCCTACGCGCCGACCCGGTGGAGAACACCGTGCCCCTGGGCGTGGTCGAGACCCTGCGGGCGAAAGGCGCGGACGTCTTCGGCGAGGGGCCGCTGTTCGGCTGGTGGCGCCCGGACGCGGGCGTACGGGGCACGCTCCTGCAGACCGGCACCTTCCCGCTGCAGCTGAGCGCGGTGCCGGACCAGGCGGCCGCCGCGCTCGCCGACGCACTGGCCGACCGTGGCGTCGTCCTGCCCGGGGTCAGCGGCCACCCGTCGGCGGCCCGCGCGTTCGCCGACATCTGGGAGAAGCGGACGGATGCGGTCGCGGAGGTGCACATGCGCCAGCGCCTGTTCCGCCTGGATCGGCTGGAGCCGCCGGACCCACGCCCGGACGGTCTGCCACGCGTCGCCACCGGCGCCGACCACGGCCTCGTGTTCGACTGGTTCAGGGCGTTCGAGGAGGAGGCGTCGGCCGGCGGCCTGACGAACGCCGCGCTGATCGACGACCGCATCGGCTATGACGGGGTGCTCCTGTGGGAGGTGGACGGCCGCCCGGTGACGCTGGCGGCCCGTACGCGCGTGGTGTCGGGGATGGCGCGGATCGGCCCGGTCTACACGCCGCCCGAACACCGCCGGCGCGGGTACGGAGCCGCGGTCACCGCGGCCCTGGCCCGGGCGACGCTGGACGCCGGCGCCTCGCACGTCGTGCTGTTCACCGACCTGGCCAACCCGACGAGCAACGGCGTCTACCAGCGCATCGGCTTCCGCCCGGTCAGCGACCGGCTGATCCTCAACTTCCGCCCGGGAGCCTGAGAACGCCGAAGCCCTCCCCCGCCGGGGCCCCCCATTTCTATTGTCGGGCGCTCGGGTCGGCGGGAGAAAGGTCCTTGGTACGGCCTGTGGATAACCGCCGGAGGGCTATGGTCGGGGTTTCCCCCTCTGAAAGGCCTTCCGATGTTGCGTATCGCCGGAATTCTCCTTGCCGGGACCGGGGCGGCCCACTTCGCCGCTCCGCAGGTGTTCGACCCGATCTCCAAGGCCGCCTTCCCCGACGACACCCGCCAGTGGACCTACCGCAACGGTGCGATCGAGGTCGCGCTCGGGCTGGCCCTGACGACGAAGAGGACGCGGCTCCTGGGCCTGGCGGGCACCGCCGGGTACGCCGGCTGGCTGGCGAGCCGGGTCCGCGCCAACCGCGGCGCGTCACAGTAGGCCGGCCTCGTACACCAGGATCGCCGCCTGGACGCGGTTGGTCAGCCCGAGTTTGGCGAGCGCACGGCTGACGTGCGTCTTCACCGTGGCCTCCCGCATGGTGAGCTCGCGGCCGATCTCGGCGTTGGACAGGCCGCGGGCGACCGCGCGTACGACCTGACGCTCCCGTGTGGTGAGGACGGCGAAGCGTTCGTGGGCCGCCTCGGCGTGTGACGGACCCCGCTCGACGAACGATCCGATCAGCCGCCTGGTCACGGTGGGGGCCAGCATCGCGTTGCCGGCCGCGACCGTGCGGACGGCGGAGGCCAGGTCGCGCGGCGGAGTGTCCTTCAGCAGGAATCCGACGGCGCCGGCCCGCAGTGCCCGGTGTACGTGTTCATCCAGGTCGAACGTGGTGAGCATGATCACCTTGGGCGGGTCGTCCCGGCGCACGATCCGCTCGGCGGCGGTCAGCCCGTCCATGCCGGGCATCCGCACGTCCATCAGCACGACGTCGGCGCGGAGCCGCTCGACCGCGGCCACGGCCTCGGCGCCGTCCCGCGCCTCGCCCACCACGACGATGTCGCCCGCCGCCTCCAGGATCAGGCGCAGTCCGGACCGTACGAGCGCCTCGTCGTCGACGACCAGCACCCTGATCACCCGGTACCTCCCCCGGCCGGCAGCCTGGCGGTCATCCCGAACCCGCCGTCCGGCCGCGGGCACGCCTCGAACTCGCCTCCCAGCAGGCCGACGCGCTCCCGCAGTCCGCTCAGGCCCAGGCCCGCGCCGGGGAGCGGCTCTCGCGACCCCTCGCTGGGGCCGTTGCGCACCGCCACCTCGATCTCGTCCGGAAGATAGCGCAGGACGACCTCGGTGGACGCGCCGCCGGCGTGCTTGTGCACGTTGGTCAGGGCCTCCTGGACGACACGGTAGGCGGTCCGCTCGACCAGGTCCGGGAGCGCCCGGACCGTGCCCTCGTCGCGCCGGGTGACGTCGATGCCCAGGCTCCTGGTCTGGTCGAGCAGCCGGTCGAGATCGGTCAGCGTCGGCTGGGGCACCGTGGCCGCACCCGCGTACGGCGAACGGAGCACCCCCAGGACGTTCCGCAGGTCGCTGAGCGCCTCGCGGCCGATGCCGCGGATCAGGGCGGCCGCCTCGGCGGTGCGCTCGTCGCCGGCGCCGACCTCCAGCGCCCCCGCATGCAGCACCATCAGGGAGACGCGGTGGGCGACGACGTCGTGCATCTCCCGGGCGATCCGCGTCCGTTCCTGCGCCCGCGCCTGCTCGGCGCGGGCGGCCTGCTCACGCTCCAGCCGCCGGGCGCGCTCGCGCAGCGCGTCGACGGCGAGCCGCCGCGCGTTCACCCACAGACCCGTGGCCAGCGGCAGGCACACGAGTACGGCCAGCAGGATCGCGAGGTTGGGGAAGGTCGCGGTCGCGAGATACCGGGGTCCGCCGACCGCGGCCCCGGTCCCGATCGACATTCCGGTGACCGCGAGCGTCGCCAGGCCGAAGGGCACCACGCGCGCCCGCCGCAGGTTCGTACCGGCGTAGTACGAGGCGACCATCACCGCGGGCCAGAGCGCCAGCCACACCCAGCCCACCGCCGCCAGCACGAACACGGGCCATCGCCGGCGCCGGGCGAGACCGGCCGCGACTCCGGACGCCACGCAGGTCGCGATGGCCAGGAAGCGGACCCACACGGCCGCCGGACCGGCCGCCGCCGGGAAGAGCTCGCCGAGGAAGCCCTCGACCGACACCACGGACAGCAGGCAGACGGCCGCGCCGAGGATCCACGGGAGGGCCGGATCGATCAGGCGGTCGATCCGCCTCAGCCGCTCGATCGTCCGGTGTCGCTCCATGGCCCGAGCGTACGGGCGGCGAGCCGCCCCGACCCACGACGATCGTCGTACCGGCCGCCAACGAAAGTCGTAGCCGGCCGATCAACGACCAGCGGACGTGATCGTCGTCGCATCGGCTGGAGGCTGCGGTCCATGCGGAAATCCATCATCGGCGGCCTGCTGGCCGCCACCCTCCTCACCTGCACCGCCGCCGCCCCGGCGCCCGCGGAACCCGAGCTCGGCCTGCCCCGGCCGACCGGCCCTCGCCCGGTCGGCGTCACGACGTTGCAGCTGGTCGACTCCTCGCGTACGGACCCGTGGGTGCCGGCGTCGGGCGCGCGCCGGCTGATGGTGTCGCTCTGGTACCCGGCGTCGGCGGCAGGGGGCACGCGCGCCGCGTACATGACCCCGCAGGAGTCGGCGCTGCTGCTCAAGGGAGAGGGCGTCACCACCGTGGCGCCCGACACGCTGAGCCGGACCCGCACCGACGCGTACACCGACGCCACGCCGACCCGCGGCCGGCATCCGCTGGTCGTGCTCTCCCCGGGGTTCTCCCTGCCGCGCTCGTCCCTCACCTCGCTGGGCGAGGACCTGGCGAGCCGGGGCTACGCGGTCGCCGCGGTGGACCACACCTACGAGAACTTCGGTGAGACCTTCCCCGACGGCCACACCACCACGTGTGTCGTGTGCGAGGCCGACCCGACGCCCGCCCTGGCGCGGAAGCTGGCCGCCGGCCGGGCCGCCGACGTGTCGTTCGTCCTCGACCGGCTCACCGGCCCGCATCCCGCATGGAAGGGCGGCGTCTCCTCCTCGCGGATCGGCATGGCCGGGCACTCCCTCGGCGGAGACTCCACGGCCGTGACCATGGCGGCCGACCGGCGGGTACGGGCCGGGATCGACATGGACGGCACGATCAACACGCCCGTCACCGGGCTGTCCCGCCCGTTCCTGCTCATGGGGACCGCGGCCGGGCACACGCCGTCGTCCAAGGACGCGACCTGGAACGACGCGTGGCGGCACCTGACCGGGTGGCGACGCTGGATCACCGTCGCCGGCACGCAGCACTCCTCGTTCACCGACCTGCATCCGCTCGCCGACGACCTCGGCCTCGCCTTCGGCGCGGACATCTCCGGGACCCGCGCGGTGCAGATCACGCGGGCCTACGTCGGGGCCTTCTTCGACCGCCACCTCCGGAACCGGCCCGAGCCCCTGCTGGACGGGCCCTCGCCGGCCTGTCCGGAGGTGACCTTCTGGAACTGACGCGGGAGAGCGGCGGCCCCTCGCGCGGGGGCCGCCGCCGCCGGTCAGCGGCCGAAGACCATCAGCGCGGAGCCGCGGTCGTTCGGGTACGGGGTGAAGGCGTAGCCGGTCTGCGTGTAGAGCAGGCCGTGCGAGACGACCGCGCCGCCGCCGCCGGACAGGGCGCCGCCCCGGCCCGGCAGGCCGTTGACGCCCTGGACGTCCCGCATCGTGTCGTAGCTCCACAGGACCCGGCCGGTGTCCGCCGAGTAGGCGCGCATCTTGCCGTCCATGCCGCCCTCCCAGACGAGGCCGGGCGTCGTGGTCACCGCCGGGGTGAAGCCGCGCTGGCAGATGTCCGGGTACTTCGCCGCGCCGCCCGTCGTGCAGCCGTCCGCCGGGCTCGGCGCCTGCCACAGCACGTGCCCGGTGGCCGGGTCCAGCGCGAACAGCGTGCCCGGGTCGGCCATGTACGTCGCGACGTACAGCCGGTGCCCGTCGTAGCTCGAACCCCACTGGATGCCGGACAGGCCGCCGTTCGGCATCGGCGTGGACAGTTGCCGCCGCCAGACCGCCTTGCCCGTACGGGCGTCGAGCACGTGGTACACGCCGACCTTCTGGCCGATGCCGACCAGGCGCCGCCCGCCCACGGTGAACAGGTTCGGCGCGGCGCCGAGGTCGAAGTCCAGCGCGGTGCCGTCCGGGAGGTTCGGGCAGTACTTCTGGTCCGCCGGGTCCTGGCTGCCGCACTCGGCCCGCCAGGTGTCGACGTCGGTCATCTTCCTGGTCCAGCGGGCCCGCCCGGTACGGGTGTCCAGCGCCAGTACGGAGTCGAAGTGCCCGCCGCTGCCGGTGTAGTTCTGTCCGGTGCCGACGTACACGGTGTGCGTCTCCGGGTCGACCGCCGGGCTGCTCCAGACCCCGCCGCCGGACGGCGCGTACCTCGGCAGACCGTTCGGCCAGGTGCCGTCCTGCTTGGGCTTGGGCACGGTGTAGTAGCGCCAGGCGACCTTCCCGGTACGGGCGTCGAGGGCGTCGAGGTGCCCCCGGAAGGTGCAGCAGGCGTGGTCCTTGCCGGCGACGTTCTCGCCGCTGGACACCCCGACGTACACCCGGCCGTCGAAGACGATCGGCGAGCTGGTGACGACCGCGCCGGGTGTCGCGTCGAGCCGTGTCACCCAGTCGAGCCGCCCGGTGCGCCGGTCCACCGCGTACAGGTAGCCGCGGATGTCGCCGAAGTAGACCCGGCCGCCGGAGACCGCCGGGCCGTCCTGTACCTGCGTGCCGCCGGTGCCGACCGTGGTCAGGTCGAAGGTCCACCGCGCGCCGCCGGTACGGGCGTCGCGGGCGTACATCTTGCCGTCCGGGCCGCCGAAGTAGACCGTGCCGCCGGAGACCGCGGGCTGGCTGCGCGGTGTGCCGGCCTCCTTCGGGTACGCGAAGGCCCACTTCAACTTCAGCCCGCCGACATTGGCCGGCGTGATGGTGTGTTCGGCCGGGTTGTACCGCGACCCGAGCCGGTCGCCCTGCCAGGTCGGCCAGTCGCCGTTCGCCCGCGGCACGGCGGCGCCCGCCGGCGGCACCATCGCGGTCAACGGCATGACAAGAGACACCACGATCGGTATCGCCATTCGCCGGCGCCCTCGCGCTCCGCGCATCCCATCTCCTCCCGGTGCCCGCGCCCACCGCGGGCTCCCGGCCAGACTGGCGAACGCGCACCGGGCTCCACATCGACCAGACGGTCACACCCGATCAACCGAAAGTCCGGAGATGAACAGCCGATCGGATGCCCGTTCCTGGTCAGCGGTTCATGCCGGTCCACCGCGAGACGTCCACCTTGAGGAAGGCGGCCTCGCGGTCGAGGGTGGCGATCACGGTGTTGGCGGTGACGAGCACGCCGAACAGGACCGCGAGCGTACGGTGCCCGAGCACGTCCAGGCAGATCATCGCCGAGCCGAAGACGAGCGCCTTCACCGCGAGGACCCCGGCGAGCGGCAGTGCCACCCGGGCCTTCGGCGCGGCGAACAGCCCCCACATGACCGCCGCCGCCAGCGGCGTGCCGATGCCCAGAATCAGGTGCAGGGCGAGCCCGCTCCCGACGGTCGCGCCCCACCAGGCGAGGATCGCCAGCGCGAGCAGTTCGAAGAGGAACGCCAGCCCCTCGTTCACCAGGTGCGCCGGACCGGTGGCGACGAGGTCGCCCCCGGTGAGCCGCCGCCAGCGCGGGATCTCGCTGTAGATGGTGCCGATGACCAGCGCCCAGACCAGCAGCGCCACCGGCACCGGCCAGGCCGCCCAGGACGCGGTGACCGCGGCGAGGAGTTGCAGCACGACCAGCGCGACCGTGACCCAGCCGGGCACGGCGACCGGAACCTGGGTCTTGTCGCCGGGCGTGGCGAACACGGCCGGGAGCCCGATCAGGAGCAGCAGCGCGACACCAGCGAGGACCGGCGAGTGGGAGGCCAGCGCCCAGGGCGTCGCCACCCAGGCGACGACCTCCGCGGCGAACCGCGGGGCCGCCGAACGTTCGGTACCGACCGGCGCCTCGGGCGCTCCGGTCTCTCGCGTGGAAGCCAGTGCTCTCTCCCGTACATCCCGATGCCACCAGGTACGCCCCAGTGTGCCCCGCTTCTGATCGCTCCCGCCAGAGCACCCCGCGTGGGCCGGGAGGTCACATCGCAGGATGTTTCGCGCGGCGCAGCAGGTATGCGGCCGATCCGATCGAGCCGACCGTGGCGACCAGGCAGATGGTCGAGGCGAGTCCGGCTCCCGAGGTCTTACAGGCGCCGTCCGCGGAGCAGACACTGGACCCACTCCAGAAGAAGAGGAACCAGACGCCGACCGCCAGCCCTCCGGGGAAGATCAGGGTGCCGATCAGCTTGTCGAGGGTCGTCCAACGAGCGGAGGCCCACAGAAGCACCACTCCGATCACCCAGCCGAGGCCGGGTAGGACGATGCCGCCGATCAGCAGGAGGATGACCGCCACGAGCTCGAAGGCGCCCACCGCGCGTCGCCCGGTGGCCGCCGCCCGAGGTGAGGGCTCCGCCTCGGCGCCCGCCTCACGGACGATGTCCTCCGGCGTGCCGAGGCGGTCGAGGACGGTGCGTACGGTCGCCTCGTCCTGGTGCCCCTCCTGGGACAACGTGATTTCGATGTGGGCCTTGATCTCGGCGAGCAGTTCCGCTCGCTGGGCCGACGGCAGCGTGCGCGCCGCCGTCTCGAGGCGGCCGAGATAGTCCTCGATCAGTTCGTCCGTAGCCGTCATCGCTTTCAATTTCCCTTCCCTATGAAGTACTTCACGGCGTCGCTGAATCGGTCCCACTCCCCGGCGAAAACGTTCAGCGCCTGGCGCCCGGCCGAGGTGAGCCGGTAGTAGCGCCGCGGCGGACCGGTGGTGGACTCCTGCCATGTGGTTTCGACCAGGCCCTGCCGGCGCAGCCGGGACAGCAGGGGGTAGATGGTCCCTTCGCTGGTGACCATCCCGTCGACCTCGCCGAGAAGGCGGATGATCTCGACGCTGTAGCGCTGCTCGTCGCGCAACAGCGCCAGCACGCAGTAGGGCAGCGCGCCCCTACGCATCTGCGTGAGGAGGTTCAATGCATCACCCTGTTCCATGCCACGCATGGTACCTGCCTCGGCATGGGTTGTCGATGGAGGCAGGACGATCGGGTATTCGACCAGATGAAAAGTAGCTCAATAAATAGCCGTTAATCGCGCCATAACGCGCGAAATTGCAGCGCAGGACCAACTCTTCGCAGCTCAGTGGGCCGATTGACGCGAGCGGTCGCGGGAATTGAATTCATGCGCGCCGGCTCCGCGGCCGCATTTCCCGGCCACGGCCCCGCACGTCACCGCGGGTGAAGGGAGCAGATGGTGTCCATCCTCACCCGGCGGGCGGGCCTCGCCGTTCTGGCCGCGATCGCGTTCGTCTCCGTGCCGGTCCGCGGCGTCGGCTCTGCGGACGCCGGCGTCGATCCGCTCGCGGGCCTGCCGGTCAAGCGGGCGTGCCCGGACACGTCCAAGCCGGGCATGGTGACCTGTCTCGCGCTCGTGCGCACCGACGTCACGCCGCAGCACGGCATCCAGCCGCAGCACGCGCCCACCGGGCTCGGCGCGCGCGAGCTGCGCGACGCCTACCGGCTGCCGACCGCGACCGCAGGCAAGGGCCAGACGGTCGCCATCATCAACGTCTTCGACGACCCGAAGGCCGAGTCCGACCTCGCCGTCTACCGCGCGCAGTACGGCCTGCCGCCGTGCACCACCGCGAACGGCTGCTTCCGCAAGGTCAACGCCGACGGCAGCACCCGGCTGCCCCACGCCGACACCAGCTGGGCCGAGGAGATGTCCCTCGACCTCGACATGGTCTCGGCGGCCTGCCCCAACTGCAGGATCCTCCTCGTCGAGGCCGACGAGCCCTCGATCCCCGGCCTGGGCCAGGGCGTCGACACCGCCGTACGCCTCGGCGCGAAGTACATTTCCAACAGCTACGGCGGCGCGGAGTCGGCCTCGGCGGCCGCCTCCGACTTCCAGCACTTCGACCACCCGGGCGTGGCGATCACCGCGGCCTCCGGCGACAGCGGCTACGGCGTGCTGTTCCCGGCCACGGCCCCGCACGTCACCGCGGTCGGCGGCACGACACTCAGCCGGGCGTCCAACGCGCGGGGCTGGGACGAGACGGCGTGGAGCGGTTCGGGCTCCGGCTGCTCGACGCAGGCACCCAAGCCGCCGTGGCAGAAGGACACCGGCTGTTCGCGCCGCACCGTCGCCGACGTCGCGGCGGTCGCCGACCCGCACACGGGCGTCGCGGTGTACGACACGTTCGGGTTCGGCGGCTGGCAGGTCGTCGGCGGCACCAGCGCGGCGGCGCCGATCATCGCCGGGGCGTACGCCCTGGCCGCGTCGCTGCCGGGCACCGGGTACGCGGCCGCGGTCCCGTACGCCCATCCGGACAAGCTGCACGACATCGTCCAGGGCAGCACCGGCACCTGCACTCCGGCGTACCTCTGCACCGCGGGCCCCGGTTACGACGGCCCGACCGGGCTCGGCACACCCGACGGCGTGGACGCCTTCCGCGCCGGCCGGGCCGAGGCGAGCCGGGTTCGCGAGGCGGGCGTGTCCTGGCCGGCCCTGGCGGCCGCCCGCCCCGGCCCCGGCGCCCCCGCACCGCGCGCCGTCGCGGACCACGCCGTCACGGGCGGCGCTCCGGCACGTATGGCGGCCGCGGCCCTGCGGCCGCTCGTCAACGGCGGTTTCGAGACCGGCTCGCTGGCCGGCTGGACGTCCGCGGGCGTGGTGACCGGCGTGACCAAGGACCATCCGCACAGCGGAAGGTACGCGGCGCTGCTCGGTTACCCCGACGATCCGAAGAAGGGCGACTCCGTCATCCGGCAGAACTTCACCGCCGTGCGCGGCAACCGCAGGCTGTCGTTCTGGTACAACGTCAGCTGCCCGGACAAGGTGCGCTACGACTGGGTGACCGTCTCGCTGCGCGACGACACGACCGGCGTCACCAGTACGGTGCTGCCCCGCACCTGCACGTACTACAACACGTGGGAGAAGGCCGAGGCTCCGGTCGTCGGCGGCCACGCGTACACCCTGACGCTGCTGAGCCACGACGACGGCTACTTCGGCGACCCGACGTCGGCCAAGTTCGACGACGTGACGCTGTCCTGACGCTCACGGGTGCAGGGGCAGCCCTTTGAGGGTCTTGTCCAGGGGGTTCTTCGGCCCGAACACGGCGAGGCCGACCAGCGCCAGCTCCTCGGCCGGCACGGCGCGGACGGCGGCGCGGTTGGCCTCGTCGTGCCCGGTCTTGAACATGTCCTCGGTGAAGACGGCGACGTCCAGGGAGCGGTTCACGGCCGCGCCGCGCACCCGGCCGAGCGCCTCGGCGCCGGCGGCGTAGACGAGCACGGGCTGGCGGAACATCGACAGGTATCCGGTGCCGGAGCCGTCCTCGTACGGCTCGCCGATGACCTCGGGGTGGTTCGCGGCGACCGCGCCGGCCAGGAACGCGGTCACATTGAGTTTCTGCCAGACGGCCAGATCCTCCCGGACGACAATGCCGATCTTGGTGTCGAATCGCATGGCCCGATCCTGGCGCGGCCGCCCGCCGGGGGTCTTGAACGCTCGTGCGCCGGTCACGGGCGACAATGGAGCGGTGCCACGCGATTGGTCCCGTTACTGGCACTCGGGTGATCGGCCGCTGGAGGCCATGCACGCCCACTTCGAGCGGCATGTCTACCACCGGCACAGCCACGAGTCCTACTCCTTCGGCGTCACGGAGAGCGGCGCCCAGTCGTTCACCTGCCGCGGCGGGGCGCACACCAGCGCGAGCGGCATGGTGATGGCGTTCAATCCCGACGACCCGCACGACGGTCACGCCGCCGACGGGCTCGGTTTCACCTACCGCATGGTGCACATCGGGCCGGATCTCGTCCGCGACGTGCTCTCCGACCGGGGAGGACGCCCCGCCGGTCTGCCGCTGTTCGCCGAGCCGGTGATCGACGATCCGGCCGCCGCGCGGCACGTCGACGCCCTGCACCGCGCGCTGGTCGGCGGCGCGCCGGCCCTGCGGCGCGACGAACTGCTCGCGGCCACGGTCGCGTGCCTCACCCGCCGCGCCACCGGGTGGCGACCCGAACGGCCCACCGCCGCCGAGCCGACGGTCGCCGCGCTCGCGCGGGACGTCATCCACGACACGTATCTGGAGGACGTCACCGCCGACGACCTCGCCGCCGCGACCGGCCGTACCCGCTACGCGGTCTACCGCGCGTTCCGGTCGGCGTACGGGATGGCGCCGAGCGACTACCAGCGGCAGCTGCGGCTACGGACGGCCCGGCGGCTGATCGCCGCCGGCGAGCCGCTGAGCGACGTCGCGGCCCGGACGGGGTTCGCCGACCAGGCCCATCTCACGCGCTGGTTCACCCGCTACTACGGCGTCACGCCCGGCGGCTATCGGCTCGCGCGCCTCAGGACGGGGTGAAGCCGGGCAGCAGGACGGGCAGCCGCTCGGCACCCGCCGCCGTCACCGTCACGTCCCGGCCGCCGACCGGCGCGACGAGCCCCTGGTCGAGGAAGGCGTCGAGCACGGAGCGGCCGAGCGCCCCGCCGAGGTGCGGAAGCCGCCACGTACGGTCCAGGCAGGCGGTGGCGAGCTTGCGGCGGCCCGGATCGACCGCCGCGAGGTCGACGCCGAGCTCGCCGAAGAGCGTGGGGTCGGGCCCCAGGCTCCGGCCGTCGTCCGTCAGCGCGCCCCGCCGGACGAGCGCGCCGAACACCGCGACGCCGAGCCGCCCGGCGAGGTGGTCGTAGCAGGTCCGCGTCGCGTCGGCGGTGGCACCGGCACGCCGCGGCCCCGCCTCCGGGTCGGCGTGCGCGTAACGGGACAGCGCGGTGAGCACGTCACCGAGGCCGGGGGCGGCCGCGCGGTAGACCGCGTGCCGTCCGGTGTGCTCGACCTCGACGAGCCCGGCCGTACGCAGCCGCGCCAGGTGGTTGCCCAGGCGGGGCGCTGTCACGCCGAGCGCGTCGGCGAGCTGGCTGAGCGTGTGCGGGCCCTCGATGGCGAGGAGCTGCA
The DNA here is from genome assembly GCF_050936355.1 of Actinoallomurus sp. CA-142502. NCBI lineage: Bacteria > Bacillati > Actinomycetota > Actinomycetes > Streptosporangiales > Thermomonosporaceae > Actinoallomurus > Actinoallomurus sp. CA-142502. The sequence continues at coordinate 672,222 of NZ_JBNJMY010000001.1, read as the reverse complement.
GGGCGGTGAGCCGAATCGGATCGGCGAGCTCCCGCGCGAGCGCGGTCACCGCGCTGGTCACCGGGTGCCGAGGATCGACCCAATCCGACATGCCGGTCAGGCTATCACCATTCATGGAACCGTGAATGGTGCTTGCGCCGTCGTCGCGCACCGACCTACATTCACCTTTCAGAGTTCTCTGAAAGGTGGCGTGGTGGCAACGATGGCGCTCTCGGCGGTACGGCCGGGGCTGCGGCGGCTGCTCTGGGGACGCGGGATCTCGGCACTGGGTGACGGCCTGTGGTTCACCATCTGGGCGCTGTACTTCACCCGGATCCTGCGGCTGTCCCCGGGCACCGTCGGCCTGGCCATGACGCTGGCCGGCGGCGCCGGGCTCGCCCTGGCCGTGCCGATCGGGGCGCTCGCCGACCGGTACGGTCCGCGCGGCGTGCTCGTCGCGATCACCGTCGTACGGGCGGCGGCGATGGCCGGATACCTGGTCATCCACGGCACCTGGGCGTTCCTCGTGGTGACCGTCTTGTTCACCGCGCCGGCCAACGGCGCCACCGCGGCGCGGACCGCGATGGTGGCCGGGCTGGTCCCCGGCGACGCCGAGCGGATGCGGACCCTGGCCGGGCAACGCGTCGCCCAGCACGTCGGGTACGCCGTCGGCGCCGGGCTCGGCGCGCTGGTCCTGTCGGCCGACCGGCCCGGCGGCTATCTGGCGGCGATCGCGGGCGACGCGGCCAGCTTCCTCGTACTGGCGGCCGTGACCGCGACCGTGCCCTCGGGGGCGCCGGTCGCCCGCTCCCGTACGACCGGCGCGCGGCTGGTCCTGCGCGACCGCCCGTACCTGGCCGTCGCCGGGGCCACGGCGGTGCTGTCCCTGTGCTGGGCGATGCTGTCCACGGGCCTCCCGCTGTGGATCTCCCGTACGGGCCGGCTCCCGCTGTCGCTGAGCGGCGCGGTCGTGGTGATCAGCTCGGTCGGGATCGCCGTTCTCCAGGTGCCGGCCGCCCGGCTGGCGCGCGGCGTCGGCGCCTCCGCCCGTACGGCGGTGTGGTCGGGCGTCGCGCTGGCGGTGAGCTGTGTGCTGCTGGCGACGACGTCCGCCGGGCCCGTCCTGGTCGCCGCGTCGGTCGTCATCGTCGCGTCGCTCTTCCACGTGGCCGGTGAGCTGGGGTTCGTCGCGGCGAGCTGGGGGCTGTCGATCCCCCTGATGCCCGAGCACGCACGCGGGGCGTACCAGGGAGCGTCGGAGGGGGCCACCGCGACGGTGCAGATGTTCGCGCCCGCGGTGTTCACGCTGACGCTCACCGGGCTCGGGGCGGCGGGCTGGCTCCTCGTCGCCGCGGTGTTCGTCGCGTGCTCCGCGCCCCTGCCGGCACTCGCCCGCCGGGCCGAGCGAACCCGACGCGAGCCGCGACACACCATCTGACCAGCTCGAACATCGGTGATCGCGCCCCCTCTCTTCGCTACCGTCGCGATCAAGGCCTCCGCGAGCCGCGGGGGAGCGAAAGGAGCCCTCGTGCGAGTCGTGGTCATCGGAGCGGGCATCGTGGGCGCCGCCGTCGCGGCCGGACTGACCCGCCGCGGCGCGCGGGTCACGGTGCTGGAGGAGCGCTTCGCCGGCGCCGGCACCACCGGCGCGTCATTCGGCCTGGTCACCGCGGATCACACGGAGTCGGAGCCGTACCACACGCTGGCCCACGCGGCCGTCCACGCCCACCACGCGCTGGGCAGCGACGCGTTCGTGCCGACCGGGCACCTGGTGTGGGCGACGGAGCGAGCGAGCCTGGAGGAGCTGAACCGGCGGGTGGACTGGCTCGCGGGCCGTGACTACGCCGTCGAGTGGATCACCGCCGCGCGGGCCGCCGAGCTGGAACCGGGCCTGGTCCCGCGGCCGGACGGCACCGAGTACGCGCTGTTCCCGGAGGAGGCCCACGTCTTCCCGGCCCGGCTGCTCGGCCGCCTGCTGGCCGAGGCGCGCGCGGGCGGCGCCGACGTCGAGACCGGCGTCGCCGTACGGGAGATCCGGTCGAACGGGTCGGGCGCGAACGTCGTGCTCGCCGACGGCGACGTGCGGACCGCCGACTACGTGGTGAGCTGCGCGGGCCGCTGGACCGGCATGCTGCTGGACGTCGCGACGCTCGATTCGCGCATGCCGGGCGCGCACACGGGCGGCTTCCTGGCGAGCACGACACCGGTGACGGCCCCGCTGTCGCGCGTCCTGTCGACGGACCGCCTGAGCGTACGCCCGGACGGCGGGGGCCGCCTGCTGCTGCGCGCCCCGGACCTGGACGCGGCCGCGGACCCGGCGGTGCCACCGCCGCCCCGGGTCGGCGCGGAACTGCTGTCCCGCCTGCCGGAACTGCTGACCGGCACCGACGGCGCCCACGTGGAACAGGTACGCGTCGCCCAGCACGCGGGCCCGTGCCGAGGCCGCACGGCGGCGGGCTTCGTGGACCACGCGTACCGCGTGTACGCGGCGGTGACCCGCGACGGCATCACCCTCGCCCCGCTGCTGGCCGACCTGGTCGCCGGCGAACTGCACGGCACGGAGTCCGCCTTGCTGAGCCCGTTCCGCCCCGGCGCCGAGGTGCTCGCGTTCCCCGGCTAGCCATCCCGACCGGGGCGGGTAGGGAGGACGTCGTTGGAGGCTCGCTACCGCCCGGTCGCGCAGTAGGCGTCCACGGCCGTGTCCCATTGAGCGGTCACGCCAGGCTCATTGTCCGTGACCAGGCCCACGTGGTATTCGTTCTGGGCCACCACGACCTGGCGTTCGCCGTCCGCGCTGCTGATCCAGGTGCTCACGTAGCCGAGCACCTCGCCGGTGTGGGTGAACACCTCGCCGCACTTCTTGGTGTCGACCCGCCCCACGCCGAGCGCGTAGTTGGTGAAGCCGCCCACGGTCTCGAGTTCCTGCTGCTGGGCCGGGGGCAGCAGGCGGCCGGAGAACAGGGCCCGGTCGAAGTCCGCCAGGTCGTCCATCGTGGACACGATCGCGCCCGCCGGCCCGAACGCCGAGACGTTGGAGAAGGAGATGTCCCGGACCCATTCGTAGCCGTGCAGCCAGTTCCCGTACAGCTTGGGGTCGTCGGTCGGGAAGGTGGTGTTCTTGAGGCCGAGCGGGTCGATGATCCGGTTCTTCACCTCGGTCGCCGGGTCGTTCCCGGTCACCGCCTTGATGACCATGCCGGCGAGAATGTAGTTCGTGTTCGAGTAGGCGAACTTGTCCAGCGGCGGATTCGAGATGGCGATGTCGACCAGTTTCCGCGGATCCCAGTGCTTGCCGTTGTTCAGGTCCGCGATGTATTCGTTGCGGAACGCCGTGTCCGAGATGTAGTCGGGCAGGCGGCTGGTGTGGTTGAGCAACTGCCTGATGGTGATCTTTTTGCCGTCGTTGCCGTTCTTGTTCACTACGCCGGGCAGCCACCGGTCCACGGTGTCGTCGAGCGACAGTTTGTGCTCGGCCTCCAGTTGCAGCAGCACGGTGGAGGTGAACTGCTTGGTGTTGCTGCCGATGCGGAACTGCGCCTTCGGGTCCGCCGGCACCCGCATGAACATGTCTCCCCAGCCCGCGTGGGCGTACTCGACCGTCTCGCCGTCGCGGACCATGCCGATGACACCGGGCAGGTTGTTGTCCGACCGCGCTTTCGTCACGCCCGCCTGGAGCACCTCGCCCGGCGTCTGCGCCTCGGCCCGCGCGGCGGTCACACCGGCGGCGCCGGTGATCAATATGGAAAGGGCGATGACCGCCCGGGTACCGGCTCTCCAGAATTTCACCTGCGCCAACCTCCGAAATCGGCTGCTCATAAACCGCAGTAAAGTTAGCGGCGACCGATTAAATCGGAATGAAATGATGGTTTCAGTGGCGCTGAGTCACCCGGGTACGTGGCTGGGCCGCGCGGGGGCGCATGATGAGTGCGGCGACGTAGTACGTGCACGGCCCGGATCCCGTGTTGGCGTAGCCGTGGGTGACGTCGGCGGCGAAGTAGGCCGAGTCGCCCTCGTTCAGGTCGACGGGCGTGTCGGCGATGGTCAGCCGGAGGGTGCCGGACTCGACGACGACGTACTCGTGGGAGCCCGGGGCGTACGCCGGGAAGCGGCCGGCGTCGCAGTCCGGAGGCAGGGTCGTGCGGATCCACTCGAAGTTCACTCCGGGCACGACCGGCGACAGGACGGTCCGCCGCCATCCTCCCGGCTCGTCGACGCTGTCCTGGTCGGCGGCGCGGCGCACGATGATCCGGGTGTCCTCGGGCTCGGCGACGAGGTCGGCCAGAGACACACCGAGGCCGTCCGCGATGCGGGCCAGGACCACGATCGTCGGGGCCTTCTGCCCGCGCTCCACCGACGACAGCATGCCCACGCTCACGTCGGCCGCCTCGGCCAGCTGCTGAAGAGTCAGGCCCCGGTCGTGTCGCAGCCCCTGGATGCGTCTGCCCAAGGCCACAAGCATTTCTCTATAATAGCTGCGAATTTCACTATAGAGAAACGAGCATGCCGTGGCAGTCCCCGAAGCGGTCATTCGCCCCGCCGTTCCCGCTGATCTGGAGGCCGTGGCCGAGATCTACGCGCACTACGTCTCCGAGACCGTGATCACCTTCGACCAGACCTCGCCGACCGTCGCCGATTGGCAGGGGCGGCTCGACGACCTCGCCGGCCGGGGGCTGCCCTTCCTGGTCGCCGACCTCAACGACGAGGTCGTCGGGTATGCCTACGCCGGCCCGTGGCGCCCCAAGCCGGCCTACCGGTACACGGTGGAGGACTCGATCTATCTCGCCCCGGACCGGACGGGGCGGGGGCTGGGCGGAGCGCTGCTCGGCACGCTGCTGCCCCGATGCGCCCAGGCGGGCATGCGCCAGATGATCGCGGTCATCGCGGACACCGGGAACGGCGCCTCCACCGCGCTGCACGAGCGTTTCGGCTTCGCGCCCGCGGGCCGGCTGACCGGCGTCGGACACAAGCACGGCCGCTCGATCGACACGCTGCTCATGCAGCGGGCCCTGACCACGGATTAGGTCCAGGACTCACGGCCACGGCTCCGCGACCACGCGCAAAAGGCCCGACGCCCGCACGCTCGGGCCCGTCGCCGTCGACCAGGTCCGGCCGAGACCGTAGCCGCGCACGGCACGGGAGCGACCACAATGGAGGCGTGGGCATCCTGATCGAGGTCGCGCCCGACCTGCGGCTGTTCCTGGCGTCCCGGCACCGGGACGGGCGGGTCGACGCCGCCGTCGACGGCACGTCCTCGCTGGGGCACGTGGTCGAGTCGCTCGGCGTCCCCCTGCCGGAGGTCGGCACGCTGCTCCTGGACGGCGGCCCCGTCGCCACGTCGCATCGACCCGTCGACGGGGAGCACGTCACCGTACTCGCCGTCTCGCGGCCGCAGCCGACGCCCGATCCGCCCCGGTTCCTGCTCGACGTTCACCTCGGCACCGTCGCCCGGCGGCTACGGCTCGTCGGGGTCGACGCCGCGTACGGCAACGATCTCGACGACGACACCCTCATCGACATGGCCAACGAGCAGCGCAGGATCCTGCTCACCCAGGATCGTGGCATCCTCCGCCGCCGCAAGCTGTGGTTCGGCGCCTTCGTACGCGGGAGCCGGCCCGATGAGCAGTTCGACGACCTTCTCGACCGGTTCGCGCCGCCGCTGCGTCCGTGGACGCGCTGCACCGCCTGCAACGGCCGGCTCGCCCCCGTGGCCAAAGAGGAGATCGAGCACCGCCTCGAACCCGGCACCCGCCGCTGCCACGACGAGTTCGCCCGCTGTCAGGCCTGCGACCGGCTCTACTGGAAGGGCGCGCACCACGAACGGCTGAGGGAGATCGTGAACGACGCCCGTCGGATGCGCCACGCGTGACCGAGGGAAAGACGCGTCAGCGTGGGTCCCCTGCGGGGATGCGTGCGCGTACGAGGAAGCCGCCGTTCGCCTGCCGGTCGGCGCTGAACTCGCCGCCCAGGGCGTCGACCCGCTCACGGAGCCCGGCGAGGCCTCGCCCGCTTCCGCCAGGAGATGCGGTCCGTGCGCCGGAGCCGTCGGTGCCGACCCGCACGGTGATCTCCTTCTCGCCGTAGCACAGGTGGACCATGGTGCGGCTGCCGTGGGCGTATTTGAGGGCGTTGGTCAGTGCTTCTTGCACCACCCGGTAGGCCACGAACTCGGCGCTGCCGACCGATTCGGCCCGTTCGCCCTCTTCGGTGAACTCCACGGGCTGCCCGGCCCGGCGGGTCTGTTCCACGAGGGTGCGAAGGTCGCCGACGGATGGGGTGTCGACGGGAGTGTCGTGGTCGGGGTTGAGCAGGTCGAGCAGATGCCGCAGGTCGGAGATGGCCCGGCGGCCGGTGTCGGTGATGGTGCTCAGGGTCGCGTCGAGGCGGTCGGGCGCGGCGGTCAGGTAGCGTGCCGCCTCGGCCTGCACGACCATCGCCGTCACGTGGTGGGTCACGACGTCGTGCAGCTCGCGGGCGATGCGGGTTCGTTCGGCGGTACGAGTCGCCTCGGCCACGCGTAGGCGCTGTTCGGCCTCGGCGGCCCGGGTCGCGCGCAGCCAGGATCCGACCCCCCACACCAGGACCAGCGAGACGTAGAACAGCGCGAATCCGTCCACCTTCTCGGTCCCGCCGAACAGGTGGAGCGCGACCGCCAGCGACACGTAGCCCAGGCTGAACGCGACGGCGACGACGCGCCGCCGACGTTCCAGATGGGCGCCCACGCTCAGCAGCGCGATGGGCAGCGCGGTGCCCGCCACCTCGTGGTAACCGCGGAGCTGGTCGAGGGCGAAACCGATCGACACCAGGGCCAGGCAAACGGCCGGCCACCGGCGGCGTACGGCGAGCGGGAGGCCCTCGAGGGCGACCGCCGCGAGGGTCAGGGCGTCGAAGGGGCGGGTCGCCAGCCCACCGAGCTGTGTCCCGAAGCCGTGGAACGCCGGAAACAGCGACGCGGCGAACAAGAACAGCGCGAACGGGAAATCCCGGACCGTGACGTCAGACCGTCGCCACAGATCCGGGATCCGCCGGTAGTCGATCACTGAGCGACCGTAGCGGTCGTGGCGGCCCGGGCGCCGCGCCGGCGGGGAACGAGGTTGCCGCGCCGGCGGGCCACCCACAGGAACACGATCGTCAGTAGCACGCCGAAGGTGACCGCGGACCCGCTCGCCTCCGGCCCGAACTGGCCGCCGGTGATCATGGCCGGACCCGACGTCACGCTGTGCAGCAGCCCGTGGGTCTGGCCGTTGCCGGAGACCTCGGTGCCGAAGATGGCGGCCTCGGCGAAGTTCCAGCCGAAGTGCAGGCCGATCGGCACCCACAGGTTGCGGGTGGCGGCGTACGCGGCGGCGAGCGTGCCGCCGGCCTCGATCGCGATGGCGATCGCACCCCACAGAGTGGCGTCCGGGTTGAGCAGGTGGTACGCGCCGAACAGCACGCTGGTCACCACCAGCGCCACCCAGGTGCCGGTGCGTCCCTCGATGATCCGGAACAGCACACCGCGGAACATCAGCTCCTCGGTCACCGCGGCGGCGGCCATGAAGCCGAACAACCCGACCGGGCCGGTCACCGACCCGAACCCGTCGACCCGGTAGGCCCCGTTGAAGGCGATGTTCCCGATGACGGCGCCGAACCACGCGACGCCGATGAGCACCCCCAGGCCGACGCGAGCGGTGGCGCCCTTGACGGCCACCTCCACCGGCTGGCGGCGCTCGGACCACCGCACCACCTTGGCGTACACGAACAGCGCGAGCACGGGCGTCGCCGTACCGAGGACCAGGCACAAAAGCGCGTTGTCCTGCACCGTGGCCACGAGCTGGCCGCCGATGAAAGCGACCACCATGACGGGCAGCAGCTGCTTCAACAATCGCATGACGATTCCTTCGCGATTTTTCTTTGCGGATTCCGCGGCTGGGAGCGCCGCGGCGATATGGAAACGCTAGGGATTCGCCGGCCGGAAATCGTCACCGCGCGGTGGACAGTCGCTTGTAGCTCGCACGGGGGACAAGCGCGCCTCCAGGTGTCCACCGTGCGGTGACGATTCCGGGCCGTCGGATCAATAGCGTTCTCCACATCGCTTTCTCACTGGAGGAAAATATGAATCCCACGTTCAGGGCATCCGCCGTGATGGCACTGTGCTGCGCCGTGACCGGCACGGGGCTGGTCGGCTGCAAAGACGTCTCGGACGCGCATACGAAATCATCTGTAACCAAAATCGACGGCCGGACGGTGAACGTCTCCTGCTCGGGCAAACCGATGAAACACAAGCCCGTCATCGTCTTGATGCCCGGGCTGGGCGATGGGCTGGAGAAGATGGCCGGCATCCAGAAGACCCTGAGCGAGAAGAACCGGGTCTGCTCCTACGACCGGCTCGGCGAAGGCGCGAGCGACCAGCCGGACGGCCCGCAGACCTTCGCCGGCAGCGGGAAGATCCTCACCGGGGTCATCGACCGGGTCGCCGGTCACCGGCCGGTCGTGCTGGCCGGGCACTCGCTGGGCGGGATGATCGCCGCCAGGTACGCCCCCGGCCACCGGGACAGGGTCAAGGGCGTGGTCCTGATGGACGCCACATCACCGACCTCGGTCGCCGACGTCACCAACGCGATCCCCGAGTCCGCCACCGGCCCGGCGGCCGAACTGCGCGCGCAGACCCTCCAGGTCGACCGGGGCGACAACCCGGAGAAGCTCCTCATCACCGACGGGAAGGTCCGTTCGGCCGGCGACATCCCGGTAGCGGTGATCCAGCATGGGAAGAAGTACCTCGCGGCCTTCCCGAGTACGGACCCCGCCTGGAGGAAGACTGGGCCAAGGGTCAGCGCGAATGGCTCGCGATCTCCCACCACAGCAAGCTGATCACGGCCACGAACAGCGAACACTACATCTACGTCGACCAGCCCGACCTCGCCGTCAAGACCATTCAGCGCGTCACCTCCGAAGCCGCGCGCTGAGCGGTTGAACCGCCGGGCGTTCCCTTCCGTATGCCGAAGAAGGGGTTGGTCTGCGTCACCACAGCGGAGGGGAACGAGGCATTGCTGTCGGATCAGTCGACGAGCGCACGAGCCGAATGGCAGTCCTGCCGGGCGAGGACCCGCTGTACGCGCGGCGCCCGGTACGTCACCGGGGCGGACATCGTCCGGATCTCCCGTACGCTCGCCCTCGAACCGTGGAAATTCACGCAGACCGCGCCCGCCACGGTCGGCGACCCCACCGGGATCGTCCTCGACAAGGGCCGCCGCCGCGTCACCCTCAAGCTCGCCAACGCCGCCCACGGATGCGTCTTCTCGATCCGTACGCCCAGCGGCGCCGCCTGCTGCGGCCTCGGAGACGTCGCCCCCGTCGCGTGCCGGATGTTCCCGATCGATCCGAAGGACGGCGTTCCGACGGTACGTCCCGAACGCACCTGCGACTGCCATGAGTGGAAGCTGGAGGATCTGGACCGGGGGGCGGTGGTCAAGGCCATGAGCACCTGGACGGCCGACCGTGACCACTGGTTCGAACTCGTGGAGCGGTGGAACGCGCTGGCGGCCGACTCCGACGAGGAGTCCGACATCAAGGATTTTCAGCGCTACCTGCTCGAAGCACAGAGCGCCCGCGAGGCCGGCGCGGGATGGCCCGAGGATGTGACGGCATGAGCAGCGGTCCCAACGTCGCCGGATGCGCCGGTTGCGCCGCCAGGTGCTGCCGCAAGTACCAGGTCGGGATAACCCCCAGGGATGTCCGGGTACTCGCCGAGGGCACCGCCATGCATCCCAGCGACTTCGTCCGGCTGCTGGACACCGACAAGGAGGGCTTCCGCCTCCGGCCGGGCGGACCCGCGAAAAAGCTCTACCTGCAACGATCGGCGGACGACAGCGGCTGCGTGTTCCTCATGGAGATCGCCTCCGGCGAGGCCCGCTGCGGCGTGTACGCCCACCGTCCGCTCGTGTGCAGCACCTTCCCCATGAGCCTGCGGGGCGGCGTGGTGACGGTCCGCGAGAACGTCGTCTGCGGCCCCGACTCCTGGAACCTGTTCGCGATGGACCTCCCCAACAGCCGACGTGAACTCACCCTCGACAACGCGGCCCGCGCCGAACACCGAGAGATCATCCAAGCCTGGAACAAGCGCATCGACGCCTCCGGCCGGGAAGCGACACCTTACGATCTCTACGACTTCCTGCTGAGGTACACCCCCGAAACGGCGGCGCAAGCTCAAGAAGACTGAACGCCGCCACGCATTACGACCTTGATCTCGACACAGTCAGAGGCATTGCCCTGCGAACGGCTCGACTTACGCCAACCATCGGACTTGGTCATGTCATCGCCTCCATGGCGGTTCCGATCAGACTCCGAGACTGACTTACGGGGAGTGCGTAGTCTCCAATGTGATCGTAATTGACCATCATCCGTTCGACATCTTTCTCACCCCGGTCGAGCCGCCCACCGCCTTGAGCTTCCAGGTACGCGATCGTGTCGGTCGCCGTCTCAATGACCTGGAACGATCCGTCCAGTCCAAGGTGCTCGCCGGTATCGGTGGGGACCACGCGGACGCTGACGTTCGGTCGCTCGCCTGCCTTCAGAAGGTGGGCGAGCTGCTCGCGCATGACCGCCTTCCCGCCTACGGGCCGGCTGAGGATTGATTCATCCAGTAAGACGGACAGCCGCACTGGAGGATCACGACGCTCTAGCAACAGTTGCCGCTCCATGCGCCTGTTGAGAGCCGCGTCGACGTCAAGCACGCCACCCGCGATGAGGAGCGCCCGCGCGTAGTCGGGCGTCTGCAGCAGGCCGGTGACGACGAGCGCCTCATAGGCGCGGATGATCTTTGCGCGGCGCTCGTAGCGCAGAAACTGCTCGAACCAGCCCGAATCATGTTGCTGGTTCGCGTGGGTGACCAGGCGTTCGAAGTGGCCGCACGTGTCCCACGCGCTGTCTAATTTTCGGGCGTGCTCGATATCCAGTGGGCGGAGGCCCGATTCGTAGTTGTGTACAGCGGATCGGCGCACATTCAGGATGCGGCCCACATCGGCCTGCGACATGCCGTGCGCGAGGCGATATCTCCTTAGGTCGAAGGCCACCCAGTCATGAAGTGATCCCAAGGGATCCAGCTCGTCGGCGAGCGCCATGCGACACCTCCCCGTACACGATTTTTTTGTGTACGACACAGGCTACACATTGAATGTCACGCTCGTCGGTAATTCCACTTCACAGCGGAGATGGGCGATCCCATGAACGCACACATATCGGAAAGGCCGGTTGCGGCCGTGGAGTTCGGCGACGACGGCGTCCGGACTCTCTTCGTCAAAGACGCCACCGCGCCCGGTGAGGCGCGTACGTGGGTCGCGGCGTATTTCCTCGCCCATGGCCGGGCCGACGTCATTCCCGACGCACGGATCCTCGTGAGCGAGCTGGTGACCAACGCGCTACGGGAAGAGGCATTGTTCGAGGTCAACGGCGGTGCCGCCATCGGTTTGACGATCACCCGGGGCCCGCTCGCGTACCGCGTCGGCGTGTACGACGGCAACCCCGATCCCCCGCCGGCACCTCCGGAATTTCCCGCTCTGGACGCCGAGGCGGGGCGCGGCCTGGTGCTGGTCGCCGCGATCGCGACGCAGTGGGGCTCGACGCCCGCCACCGACCCCGCGACCGGCCGCCAGGGCAAATACGTGTGGTTCGAACTGCCGCGCACGGCGTCCGATGAGTAAGGACATGGCGCCCCACTTCGACGATCTGCTCACGCCACGTGAGGCGGCGGCGCTGCTGGGCGTACGGACCACCACGCTCGCCCGGTGGGCAAGGGACGGGATCATCAAGCCCGCCGTCCACACCCCCGGCGGCCATCGCCGCTATCGGCGCGGCGAGGTACTGACCCTACGGACCGACAACACCACCGAACGACGGATCGACGAAGACGCGGCCCGGCTCTACGACCAAGGTTGGCCGATTCGCCGGGTGGCCGCCGAGTTCGGCGTGAGCTACGGCATGATGCGCCGCATCCTCATCAGGCAGACGGCGCTGCGAAGTCATGCACGGCCTCGTCATAGTGCCGCTGAGCCGCCATGACCTCGGGGGTGTGTGCCGAGATCCAGCGGACCAGTTGGGCGAACGGGCGGGACAGGCCCCGGCCCAGCTCGGTCAGCTCATAGCTGACCTGTGGCGGGGTGGTCGGCTCCACGGTGCGCTCGACCATCCCGTCGCGGACCAGGGTCCGGAGCTTCGCGGAGAGCATCTTCTCGCTGATGCCCTCGATGCGCTCGCGCAGTTCGAAGAAGCGCATCGGCCCAGGCGTCAAGGCGGCGAGGATCAGCGGCACCCATCGTCCGGTGACATGTTCCATCACCTCCCGCCCAGGGCAGGCGCTGTGAAACGTGTCACTGATCCACCGGGCGTCGCTCTCGTCCACCTGCTCACCTACCGCGGTCGCATGGGCTTACCAAAAGGTACGTACTTACAAAGGGTAAGCCCAGAACCTAATGTCTCCCGCGTCTTCGTACGACGAGCAGGGAGAGGCAAGATGAACAGCAAGCGGGTAGCGCTGGTCAGCGGAGCCGGCCGGGGAATCGGGGCCGCGACCGCGCGCGAGTTGGGCCGGCTCGGCTATCACGTGATCGTCAACTATCTGCGCGACGCCGAGTCCGCGGAGCTGGTGGTCGAGCAGATCGGCGACGCGCAGGCGATCTCGGCCGACGTGACCGACGAGGCTCAGGTCACCGCGCTGGTGGACCGGGTGGTCGCCGAGCACGGGCGGATCGACGTGCTGGTGGGCAACGCCAACACCGCGGCACCGCCGTTCGGCCCGCTGGAACACGTCCCGTGGGAGGCGTTCGAGGCCAAGGTGAGCGGCGAGCTGGCCGGGCTCTACCACCTGACCCGGCGTGTGCTGCCGGTCATGCGCCGGCGGCGGTCCGGCCGGATCGTCTACGTCTCCGCCACCGCGGCCGAGCTGATCATCGGCAGTGCCGCCCACTCCACGGCCAAGGCCGCCGTGAACGCTTTCGTCCGGCAGGTCGCCGGCGAGGCCATACGGGACGGCGTCACCGTCAACGCCGTCGCCCCGGGCGCGGTCGGTACCGATGCCACCGCTGAGGTGTTCACCGACGGCATCCGGCGCCACTTCGGCGACCGGTCCGTGACCGGCACAATGCTGCGGCCGCAGGACCTGGCTCGCCCGATCGCCGCGCTCGTGGACGGCGCGTTCGCCGCGGTCACCGGCCAGGTGATCCCCGTCGATGGCGGATACCCTCTGCTGAGCCAGTTGCTGGACGGCCTGCCGGCCCGATTCCGCGATGACGCGGTCAGTCGCTGAACTTCAGGTGTGAGCCGGTGATCCGCAGGGCGATCCCCTTCGAGGACACTTTCAGGCTCTTGAACTTCAGGCCCATCGGCAGGCCCGTCACCGGGACCGTGAAGTCGAGGTCGTCGCCCAGGTCCGACAGCGGGAAGCCCTCCACCGACACCGCGTGCACCCGTATGCCGTTGCCGACCTTCGTGACCTGGGCCGTCGCGGTCGCGGTCGCGACCTCCAGGTCCACGTCCGCCTTGACCGTGTCGGGGCCCGCGGCGGTCAGTGACAGGTCGGGTTGGCCGGCGGCCTTGGTCAGTGCGCCGAACGACACCGTCGCCGTGCCGTCCACGCTGCCGATCGTGCCCGAGCGGAAGCTCGAGTCCACCCGTACGTCGCGGGCGTCGCCGTCGATGGTGCTGATCGTCAGCGGGCCCTCCCGTACGTCGTGAGCGGTCATGCGGGCGTGCGGGAAGTGGCGGCGCAGCACCTGGGTCAGGAACGGGAAGCCGTAGATCGTGACGTCGGGGCGGGCGCCGAAGCCCTCCTTCTGCACCTCGGAGGCGATCCGGCGCTCGGCGTACGCCGCCGCGACGCGGTCGCCGGCGACGGCGATCCCGGCCAGCACCAGAATGACGATCACCAACACCACGGGCCAGCGGCGCCTCCTCCGTCTCGCGGGGAGGTCCGGGCGCGTCGAATCCGACGAGAATGTGCTCATCGCGGTCTCGCACTGCGGGCCAGCATGTCATTCACCCAATTTCACCGACGGCCTGCCGTCAATAGCCAAAATATGCCACGCGGGAAAGATGGGCGTTCGAGGTTATTGCTCTACACTGCGGTGCTATGACGGTCGAGGGCTCCGTCTCATCCGTGGCTCCCCCGGCGCTCGTCGTGCGGACCACGGGGACGGTCCGTACGCTCCAGCCCGGTGGGTCCTATCAGGTCGGCCGCGATCCGGCCGCCGACATCACTGTGGACGATGCCCGGGTGTCGTGGCGGCACGGTGTGCTGCGCACCGATGACAACGGCTGGATCTTCGAGGACCTGGGCAGCACCAACGGCACGTTCGTTGGCGGCCACCGGATCCGGCGCGCGGGCATCGAGGGCGAGATCCTCCTCTCGCTGGGCCACGTGACGAGCGGTGTCCAGTTGGCCTGCTCGGTTCCGCCGATGATGGACCAGCGGACCGGCGTCGACCGTGAGCCGACCTCGATCATCCAGGTACGGACCCGGCGGCTGCGGATCGGCCGTGCGCCCGACAACGACATCGTGCTGCCCGATCTGATCGTCTCCCGGTACCACGCGGAACTGCGCGAGGTCGCCGGCGGCCGGCACGAGATCGTCGATCTGGGCGGCCATAACGGCACCTTCGTCAATGGGCGACGCGTCACTTCGGCGGTGCTGAACAATACTGACATCGTCGGTATCGGACGCGCCACTTTTCGCCTGGTCGGGAATGAACTAAGGGAATTCGACGACACCGGCGACGTCTCGCTGATCGCCCAGGACCTCGTCGTACGGACCGCCAAGGGCAAGGTCCTGCTCGACCACGTGAGCTTCCCGATCCCGGAGCGGTGCCTCGTCGGCGTCATCGGTCCGAGCGGCGCGGGCAAGTCCACCCTGCTCGGCGCGGTGACCGGCACGCGTCCGGCCACCGAGGGCAGCGTCCAGTACGACCACCGCGACCTCTACACGCACTATCCGGAGCTGCGGCACCGCATCGGCCTGGTTCCGCAGGAGGACATCCTGCACACCCAGTTGCCCACGCGGCGGGCGCTGCGGTACGCCGCGGAGCTGCGGTTCCCCGGCGACACCAGCGGGGCCGAACGCGACCGCCGCGTGGATGAGGTGCTGGAGGAGCTGGGCCTGACGCCGCACGCGCAGACGCGCGTCGACCGGCTGTCCGGCGGCCAGCGCAAGCGCGTGAGCGTGGCGCTCGAACTCCTGACCAAGCCGTCGCTGCTGTTCCTGGACGAGCCGACGTCCGGCCTGGACCCCGGGCTGGACAAGTCCGTCATGGAGATGATGCGCGACCTGGCGCACGACGGCCGCACCATCGTCGTCGTGACGCACAGCGTCGCCAACCTCGACACCTGCGACCGGCTGCTCGTCCTCGTCCCCGGCGGGCGGGTGGCCTTCTACGGGCCGCCGTCGGAGGGGCTGACGTTCTTCGGCAAGAACAGCTGGGCCGAGGTCTTCCAGGCGTTCGACCGCGAACCGGGCCGCGACTGGGCCACGGAGTTCCAGGTCTCGCCGCTGTACGCCCAGTACGTCGTGTCCGGTCTCGACGGCGGGCTGAACGGGCGGAGGCGCGACGTGTCGCCGCCGTCCAAGCCGCCACGCCGGCAGGGCCGCCTGGCCCAGCTCGGCACGCTGTGCCGCCGCTACCTGGCCGTCATCGGCTCCGAACGCAGCTACCTCGCGGTGCTCGGCATCCTGCCGGTCGTGGTCGGCGCGCTGATCCGCGCGGTGCCGGCCCAGTACGGCCTGGCCGGGCCGCCGGGCAAGAACGCCGACGCCGCCTCACTGCTGCTGACGCTGGTCATCGGCGCGGTCTTCGTCGGCGCCGCCAACGCCGTACGCGAACTGGTCAAGGAGCGCGCCATCTACCGGCGCGAACGCGCGGCGGGCCTGTCGTCGGGCGTCTACCTGCTGTCCAAGATCCTCATCCTCGGGCTGATCACCGGTGTCCAGTCCGTGCTGCTGGTCATCATCGGCATGGCGGGCCGCCGGATGCCGGCGCACGGCGCGGTGACCTCTCCGCTTCTCGAACTGATCCTCGCGATGGCCGGGCTGGCGATCGTGTCGATGGCGATGGGCCTGCTCATCTCGGCGGCGGTGAGCACGTCGGAGAAGACCATGCCGCTGCTGGTGCTGGTGTCGCTGGCGCAGGTCATCCTGTGCGGTGCGCTGGTCGCGCTGCCCGGCAAGATCGGCCTCGAACAGCTCGCCTGGCTCGCGCCCTCCCGCTGGGGCATGGCCGCCACCGCCGCGACCGTCGACCTGAACCACCTACAGCCGCCGCTGCACGACACCCCGCCCGACTCGCTGTGGCGGCACACCCGAGGGGCGTGGATCAAGGACATGGGCGTGCTGGCCGGCCTCGGCCTGACCTTCCTCGTCATCGCCTGGTGGCGCCTCGAACGCCTGCGCCCCGGCCGCCGTACCCGGCTCTGACCGGCGGGCCGCTCAACGGCGGATCCGGGCGATCCGCACCCGCTCACCGTCCGCCGATGAACGCGGACGCGGGGACGAACAGCTCATGACCGGTGGTGAAGCGAACGCGCACTCCGGCGGCCGTCCACTCGGACGTCCGAACCGCGAAGGTTCCGCCGAAGGTGGGTGTGATGTCGACCATGTGTCCGTAGGACAGGCTCGGATCGCTGCCGATCACAAGGTGGTACGACGTGCCGTGGAGCAGTGTCCGTTCGCGGTAGAGACCCAGGTGGTGTTCGTACCCGTCCTGATAGCGCACCGTCGATGGCTGGTCCTCGCGGTGGACGAGCGTCGAACGCGGCCAGGTCGCCACGGCGAAGAGCGACGCGGTCAGCGCGATCCCGGCGACGGCTCCGAGGGCCAACAGACCGAGACGTCTCCCCCAGCGCGCTCCAGCTGCTGCCATAGGGGGACTTTAGCCACTTCCGCCCCGGCTCATGGTCAGGTCGTCGGAGGCTGCGAATCCCGGCGGCGCAGGGTGAGCAGGGCGACGTCGTCCGCCACGATCTCGCGGCCGATGAGGGACAACATCACCTCGGCGCAGACTCTCTCAGGCGGACCCGGCACGACCGCTTCGCACAACCGGCGAAGGTTCGTGTCGATCGGCACGTCCCGCCGCTCGATGAGCCCGTCGGTGTAGAAGCACAGCACGGCCCCGGCGGGGATCTCCACCGTGGCCACGTCGCGTCGCGGATCGGGATCGATCCCGATGAGGACACCGGACCGCAGATCGACCGTGTCGCTGGGGCCGTCCGGGACGGACAGGACCGGCGGCCAGTGGCCGGCCGAGGCGATCCTCGCCCACTCCAACCGCGGATGGCACACGGCGTACGCCACCGTGGCGATGGCGCCGGGTTCGAAGTGCTGCATCTTGCGGTCGAGCTTGTCCAGGACCGCCGCCGGATCGCTGGTCTCCAGCGCGTACGCCCGGAGGGCGCTGCGCATGCGGCCCATCACCACCGCGGCGTTCAGCCCGTGCCCGGCGACGTCGCCCATCACCACGCCCAGTTCGCCGGAGGGAAGGGTGAACACGTCGTACCAGTCTCCGCCGACCGTGGACGCGCCCGGGCTGTAGCGCGCCGCCATCTCGACGCCGGGAATGTGGGGAAGGGCGGTGGGTACCAGGCTTTGCTGGAGCGCACCGGCCGCGGCACGCTCCGCGCCCATCGTCAGGGACCGCGCCGCCTGCGCGGCCCGGTCGGCGGCGAGTTGCAACAGCGCGATCTCGTGGTCGGTGAAGTGCCGGGGGTTGAACTTGCCGACGTGCAGCACGCCCACCAGTTCGCCTTCGGCCACGAGGGGCACACCGAGCAGCGAGTGGAGGCCGCGCTGCACCAGCAGCGGGTTGACCACATGCGCGGAGTCGACCGTCTGGAGCTGCACCGGCTTTCGCTCGGCCGCCACCCGCCCGGCGAAGCCCTGGCCGACCGGGACGACCACGCGCTGGCGCACCTCCTCCTCGATCCCCTTCGCCGCGGTCGCGACGAGCCGCGTGCGGGATGAGTCGACCAGCAGGACGACCGCCGTGTCGACGTCAAGGATCTCGCGAAGCCGCTCCAACAGCTCGCTGAGCAGGTCTTCACTCGTCATCAGCGACAGTGCGGTGTCGGTGATCGACTGGATCTGCCGCAGTCGATCCTCCGCCGCGGACCCGATGCCAGAAGACGTTGCCACCCGACAAGAGTAGGTGGTGCTCATACGTCCCGTTGCCTCCTGCCTGCGCCTCCGGAATCGCCGTTACTGGACCGTCGCAGTCGACTGCGGAGCGTGACGAAACAGGCGTCTCTCTGTTACCGCAGGTCACTCTGAGCGAGGGCGATCCGGAGCCGTCGCAGCCGTACCGGGTCGGCGATCACGTCCACGGCGGTCACGCGGTCGCCGTCGACCTCGACCCGCAGGACGAGCAGCAGCCGCCCACGCGGGGCGACGACGAGGCCGATCTCGCCGTCCACCAGCGCCAGGTCGGCGACGCGTGCCCTGGCCGTGTTGGTGAGCGTCTCCTCGGCGATCCGCCGCGCTCCCCGTACCTCGCCCTCGCCGCCCGGCGCGACGCGATCCGTCCGCCGTACGACGTCCGGGGCCAGCACCGCGAGCAGCGCCTCCAGGTCACCGGCGCGCGAGGCGGCGAGGAAGGCGCCCACGACCTCCCGCTGCCGTACGAGGTCGGCGGCGGGAACGGCGGGCGTGCCGTGCATCCGCCGGCGGGCGCGGCTCGCGAGTTTCTTGGCCGCGACCGTCGACCGCTCCAGGATCGCGGCGATGTCGGCGAACGGCACGGCGAACAGGTCGTGGAGGACGAACGCGACGCGTTCCGCGGGGCCGAGCGTGTCGAGCACGACGAGGAGGGCGAGCCCGACGGACTCGGCCAGCACCGCCTCGTCCTCCGGGTCGGCGCCGGGCGCGGACGACGCGACCGGCTCGGCGGTGAGCTCCTCGTCCCGGCGCCGCCGGACCCGGAGCATGTCGAGGCAGACCCGGCCGACGATCGTGGTCAGCCAGCCCGTCACGTTGGCGATCTCGCCGATGTCGGTGCGGGAGGCTCGCAGCCAGGTCTCCTGAACCGCGTCGTCGGCCTCGTCGAGCGAGCCGAGCATGCGGTACGCGACCGCCCGCAGATGGCCGCGGTCGGTGTCGAACCGCTCCGCCAGCCGTACTTCCGTCTCCATGGGTCACCTTTCCGCGCCAGGCGTCGTCATAGCGGTGACCGAAGAGAAGAGGACTGATGATCCACTACGAGAACGGCGCGGCGCGGCGCGCACCATCCTATGGGGGAGCTCGATGACCGGCTTGCTGCACCTGGACTCGAGTCATTCCGGCGACTCGGTGAGCAGGCGGCTGAGCTCGCTGTTCGCCGAGACCTGGCGGGAGCGGAACGGCGAGGCCGGGTACCGGTACCGGGACCTGGCCGCCGACCCGGTCCCGCTGATCAGCCCGGCCTACTGCGCTCTGGGCCGCCGGGTCGAACGGCACGGCTACGTCTCCCCCGCCAAGGTTCCGTCGCTGGTGGAGGGCGCGGCGGAGGGACGCGAATGGGCGCTGACACTGCCGCTGATCGAGGAGTTGCTGGCGGCGGACACCGTGCTGGTCGGCGGCCCGATGTACAACTTCTCGGTGTCGGCCTCGCTCAAGGCCTGGATCGACCGGGTGACCTTTCCGGGCGCGTACGCCGACCCGGACAGCGGGGAGAGCCTGCTGCGCGGCACGAGAGTCGTCGTGGTCACCGCGCGGGGCGGGGCGTACGGGCCGGGCACGCCCCGCGAGGGGTTCGACTTCCAGGAGCCCTACCTGCGGACCTACTTCACCAACCTCGGTGTGGCCGAGGAGGATCTGGCGTTCGTGCACGCCGAGATGACCCTGGCGAGCCTCGTGCCGGACCTGGCCCATCTGCAGCCGGTGGCGGAACGCTCGCTGGCGGCGGCGCGGGCGGCGATCACCGACCTGGTGGCGCGGTCCTGATCCGCGCATTCCCCTCACGTGCTCGTCTCTCAGCGGCGTCGAGTGCGGGGGTGAGCGGTGCGAGCGCGGCCCGGAGCAGGTCCGGTAGCGAGCCGGACGGCACGACGAGCCAGCCGGCCGTGGAGGCCGCGGTGGTCGTCCCCAGCCACTGTTCGAGCGCGACGCGAACCGCGGCGGCCACGCTCGCCGCGAGCACGCGGGCGGTGTTCGGGTCGGTGTCGCCGAGGCGTTCGGCGATCGCGTCGGCGAGGGGATGTTCGACCGCGGTCGCGGCGTCGACGAACGTGTCGCGCAGCGCGGGGCGGGTGGTGATCAGGAGCAGCGCGTCGCGACCGGGTCCGCCCGTGGCGGTGTACTGATCCACGATCGCCTCGATGACGGCCTCGGCGAGGCCGACATCGGCGGACCGGTCGGCCACCGCCTCCGCGACCCGCGCTTCCCGCTCACCGGTGACGGCGGCGACGATCGCCTGTTCTCGGCTGGAGAAGTAGTTGTTGTAGGTCCTCGGTGAGACTCCGGCGGCCTCGGCGATGTCGTCGACGCGCACGTTCTCCGGTCCACGCTCGAGAGCCAGCCGGAGTGCCGCCGCGCGCAACGCCTCTCGGGTGGCCTGCTTCTTCTGCTCGCGCAACCCCGTCCGTCTCGTCGTCACCGTCCCAGCCTCCCACCTTTGATGCGTACACGCAAACTTGCGTGCACGCACTTTTCTTCCTAGCCTGGGCCACATGATCACAGATGTCGTCATCGTCGGCGGCGGCCCGAACGGGCTGATGCTGGCCTGCGAGCTGAGCCTGGCGGGAGTCCGGCCGGTCGTGCTGGAGCGACTGCCGGAGATGAGCGAGGAACCGAAGGCCAACGGACTGCTCGGCCAGGTCGTGAGAATGCTCGACCACCGGGGGTTGCACGAACGCCTCAGCGGCAGCCCGGAACCGCCGCAGCCGAACTCCGGGTACTTCATGTTCGGCGCGATGGGCCTGGACCTGAGCCTGCTGGAGAGCAGCCCCGTCCATGCCCTGCCGGTCCCGCAACGACGCATCGTGCAGGTCCTCCAGGAGCGCGCCGTCGAACTGGGCGTGGAGATCCGGAGGGGCCACGAGGTCGTCGGCCTGTCGCAGGACGACGACGCGGCGACCGTCGACGTCGCGGGCCCGAGCGGGGCGTACCAACTGCGCGCCCGGTTCCTGATCGGCGCGGACGGGGCACACAGCACTACCCGCAAACTCTCCGGGATCGGGTTTCCCGGCATCACCTACGACCGGATGACCGTCCGCTCAGCGCACGCGACGGTCCCGGCGGACTGGGTCGACTCCGCGACCGGTGCGCTGCACGTGCCCGGCCACGGCGCCGTTTCACCGTTCCTGCCCCACCGCACCGAGCACGGCGGGTTCTCGTACGCGCCGCTGCCCGGCCACCCTCCGTTGATCAGCGCCACTGAGTGGGGCCGATCCGAGAGCGACACTCCGATGAGCCTCGACGAGTTGCGGGCGAGCATCCGCCGCGTGCTCGGCGTCGACGTGCCGCTCGGTCCGCCGGACGGCGAGGGGCCGCACGTGCTGCGCCGGCTCACCGGCGGCAACACCCGAGTCGCCGAACGGTTCTCCGCCGGCCGGGTGTTCCTGGTCGGTGATGCCGCCCATGTGTACGGTGCGACGGGGGGAGGACCCGGGCTCAACCTCGGTCTGCAGGACGCGGTCAATCTCGGCTGGAAGCTCGCCGCCGTGATTCGCGGCAGCGCCCCGCCCGGACTGCTGAACAGCTATGAGACGGAGCGGCGAACGGCCGCCGACCGCATGATCATGAACGCGCAGGCGCAGTCGGCCCTGATCGCGCCCGGCAGTGACGTCACCGGACTGCGCGCGTTGTTCGCCGAACTGCTCCGCGACCGGAGCACCGTGCAGCGCCTCGCGGAACTCACGGCAGGCGCCGACGTCCGCTACGACATGGGCGAACCCGGAGCGCACCCGCTGACCGGCCGGTTCGCCCCGGACATCGAACTGCACACCCCGACCGGACCGGTCCGGCTGGCCGAGCTGACCAGAACCGCACGCCCCCTGCTGCTCGACCTGACCGAAGACGCATCGCTGGCGGAGACGCCCACCCTGCGGCACGGCCAGGTGGACATCGTCACCGCACGCCCGCAGGCCCTCGCGCCCACCGCCCTGCTCCTTCGACCGGACTGCTTCGTGGCCTGGGCGTCCGCGTCACCCCGACCCGATGCCACGGAGCTGGCAGCGCTCCGGGCGGCCTTGCAGCGGTGGTTCGGGGGTGATCTCAGTGCATGCCCATCGCCATCATGACGATGAGGCCGCCCACGTGGATCACGAAGACGAAGACGAGCAGCGTCACGAACAGGAACGTCGCCGGACCGTGTTCGAAGACGCGGCCCTCCTTGAGCGGCTTCTGACTCGCCTGCCGCGCCGCGATCCGCTCCTCGAATGACATGCGGGCCATGAGTCCTCCGGGCGAATTTGTACCCTAATGATTTGTACACCAACTATCATAGGGAGCATCCCGCCCTACTCGGAGGCTTCCGTGAGTGACGTTCGCGACATCGATGACCCGCTGGCGCTCGAGCGTCAGGTGTGCTTCGCGCTGGCGGTGGCGTCGCGCAACGTCATCGCGGTCTACCGGCCGCTGCTGGAGCCGATGGGCCTGACCCACCCGCAGTACCTGGTGATGCTGGCGCTCTGGGAGCGGTCGCCGTTGTCCGTGAAGGAGCTCAGCGGGCTGCTCCAGCTCGACCCGGGCACCCTGTCTCCGCTGCTCAAGCGCCTGGAGGCCAGTGGTTACGTCCGGCGTGGCCGCGACAGCGGCGACGAGCGGGTGCTGGCCGTCACGCTGACCGACGCGGGCCGCGCGCTGCGCGCGGAGGCGGAGAAGATCCCGCCGACGATCGTGGCGCGGCTCGGCATGGAGATCACCGAGCTGGAGGACCTGCACGGCGCCCTGACCCGGCTCATCGCCGCCGCGAAGAACGCCGTACGCTGACGGGCCGGCCGCACCCGCGACCGGCCCGCCGGCGGAGCGCTCAGCTCAGGTCGCGCCGCCGGAAGCCGGCCAGCCCGGCCGCGGTCAGCAGCCCCGCGACCACCACCAGCCCCACGACCGGCATCGTCCGCATCGGCGCGCCCGGCAGCTTCGGCACGTGGGTGTAAGGCGACAGGTCCATCGCCCACTGCTTGAGCTTCAGCAGCGGGCCGAGCTCGCCCAGCAGCAGGAACAGCCCGAGCAGGCCCCACGCCGCCGCGGCGAGCCGCGGCGCGAGACCGAACAGCGCCACCGTGATCCCGGCGAGGACCCAGACCGCCGGCAGCTGCACGATCGCGCTCCAGAAGATCCGCGGGAACTGGCCGCCCAGATCGTGGCTGCGCAACCCGTGGACCAGACCCACGATGACGCCTTCGAGGGCCATCAGGACCGCGGGCCCGACGACCGCGAACAGCACGTGCCCCGCCGCCCAGCCGGCCCGGCCGACCTTCGTCGCCAGGATGGGCTCGGCGAGCCGACCGGTCTCCTCCGAGCGCAGCCGGAGCACGGCCTGCACCGCGTACGCCGAGGCGAACAGCGCCATGAGGCTCATCGCCACGTTCGTGAAGGCGTCGACCATCGCCTGCCCGCCGCCGAGCTTCTCCAGCACGTCGCGTCCGCTCTTGCCGCCGACCATGTCCTCGACGTTCGCCGTCACACCGCCGATCGCCGCGCCGTACACGACGAAGCCGGCGGCCCAGGCCAGCAGCGAGCCGCGCTGCAGTCGCCAGGCGAGCCCGAGCGGACCGGCCAGGCCGGCGCCCGCCTCGGCCGGGCCGAGCCGGTCGGGCAGCAGCCCGGCGCCGATGTCCCGTCGGCCGACGAGCGCGAACGCCGCTGCGACGCAGACGGCGGAGAACACCACCGGGATGAGGAGCACCCACCAGTCGTCTCCCGCGTACGGCCGCAGGTGGGACACCCAGCCGAACGGCGAGAGCCACAGTAGCCAGGTCGGCCCGTCGTGGCCGCCCGCGTCGCCGCCCGCGCGGATCAGATAGCAGAGGCCCAGGAAAGCGATGGCCAGCCCGCTCGCCGTACGGGAGGTCGTGGTGAGCTGCGCAGTGACGGCCGCGACGGCGGCGAACACCAGGCCGACCGCGAACCAGCCGAGCGCGAAGGCGATCGAGCCGGCGGCGGGCAGGCCCAGGGCGACGAGGCCGATGGTCACGAGCACCGCGAGCACCAGATTGGTGGTCACCACGGTGATCAGCCCCGCGGTGAGCGCGGCGTACCGTCCGACGACGCCGGCGCTCACCAGTTCGAGACGGCCGGACTCCTCGTCGCCGCGCGTGTGGCGCACAGTGAGGAGAAGAGCCACCACGCCGACGAAGGCGGAGGCGACCCCGCCGACCTTCCACAGGCTCACCGACCCGACCGAGGCCGCGTCCTGCACCGGCCCGTACAGCGCCAGCATCGAGGGGTTCTTGTTCACCGACGCGGCGAAGTCGACGCGTTTGTGCAGGGTGTCGAAGGCGGCCCGGCTGCTGTAGGCCGTGCCGATCGCGGTGACGGCGAAGAGGTAGATCCAGAAGGGCACCGCGACGCGGTCGCGGCGGAAGGCCAGCTTGGTGAGCAGCCCCGTGCCCGCGAGCGCGTTCACTCCGCCGCCGCCGTCTCGTCCTCGTAGTGGCGGAGGAACAGCTCCTCCAGCGTCGGCGGCCGGCTGATCAGGCTCCGCACGCCCGCCTCGGTCAGCCGCGCGAGCACGCCGTCCAGCTTGGGGGTGTCGACCTCCAGGCTCACGCGCCGGCCCTCGATCTTCGCGTTGTGCACGCCGGGCAGGTCGGCCAGGCCGTTCGGCGGGTTGGCCAGCTCGACCGAGATCGAGGTGCGGGTGAGGTGGCGCAGGTCGGCCAGGGAGCCGGACTCGACCGTACGGCCCTTGCGGATGATGCTGACCCGGTCGCACAGCGCCTCGACCTCGGACAGGATGTGGCTCGACAGCAGGACGGTACGGCCGCTGTCGCGCTCCTCCTGCACGCATCGCTGGAAGACCTCTTCCATCAGCGGGTCCAGCCCGGAGGTCGGCTCGTCCAGGATGAGCAGCTCGGCGTCGGAGGCGAGCGCCGCGATCAGGGCGACCTTCTGCCGGTTCCCCTTGGAGTACGCCCGGCCCTTCTTGCGCGGGTCGAGCTCGAACCGCTTCAGCAGCTCGGCCTTCCGCTTGGCGTCCTGCCCGCCGCGCAGCCGCCCGAGCAGATCGATGACCTCGCCGCCGGACAGGTTCGGCCACAGGGTGACGTCGCCCGGGACGTACGCGATGCGGCGGTGCAGTGTGGCGACGTCGCGCCAGGGGTCACCGCCGAGCAGGCTCACCTCGCCGGCGTCGGCCTTCAGCAGACCCAGCAGGACACGGATGGTGGTCGACTTGCCGGCGCCGTTCGGGCCCAGGAAGCCGTGCACCTCGCCCGTCTGGACGGTGAGGTCCAGCCCGTCCAGCGCGCGGGTCCGGCCGAAGCTCTTCACCAGGCCGGATACGGATATGGCGTCTGTCATGTTCGTGAAGGTACACTAGTTTCACAAATTCGTGAAGCCAGTGAATCCGTATAAAGTAGTTGCGTCTACTAAGGGAGTGTGGTGTGGCAGAGCGGGATCCCGAGGCGGTACGGCAGTTCGTAGAGCGGTTCGCGTCCGCCCTGGTCGACGCCGGGTTCCAGCGCATGCCCGCACGTGTCTTCGCCGTGCTGCACGGCACCGACTCCGGCCGGCTCACGGCCGCCGAGATCGCCGAGCAGCTGCAGGTCAGCCCCGCGGCCGTGTCCGGCGCGGTGCGGTTCCTGATCCAGTTCAACATGATCCGGCGCGAACGCGAGCCGGGGTCGCGGCGTGACGTCTTCGTGGTCGAGAACGACTCCTGGTACGAGGCGATCGTCAACCGCGACGAGATCCTCCGCCGCTGGAGCAGCAGCGCCCGCGAGGGCATCGAGGTCCTCGGCGCCGACACTCCGGCCGGCCGGCGGATGGCCACCTCTCTGGCGTTCTTCGAGTTCATCACCGAAGAGCTGGAGGAGCTCATCGACAGGTGGCAGAAGGCCAAGGCCGAACGGCTGCCCGCCGAGGACTGACCTCGCCGCGGGCCGGCCCCGCGCGTGACCGGCCCGCGCGACGGGTCAGCAGTCCGGGATGACGGTGCCGTTCACGTCCTTGGCCTCGTCGTTGCCCCAGCGGGCCAGGTAGTAGGCCGAGACGTACGCGCCGCGCCCGCTCTTGCCGGGGAACGCGCGGTCCAGGTCGGTGCGCAGCCACCAGTGGTTGAACTGCCGGTCGTTCCCGACCTTCGCGCCCCGTACCTTGCAGTAGACGTAGTTGCGGCCCTTGTTCAGCACGCCGCGCGGCTCGGCGGTGTTCGGCCCGGCGTAGCCGGTCGCCGCCGCGAACGTCTCCACCCAGTGACGGCCCGCGGCGGGCGGCGGCGGCGTTCCCCCGTTCCCGGCGATCCGTACGGCGCCGGCGTAGTCACCGCCGAGCCGCACCGGAGCCGTACGGACGTGGGTGCCCGACTCGTAGGCCTCCACCATCTGCCCGGCGCCGAGGTAGATCGCGACGTGGTGGATGTTGCCCCGGCCCCAGAACATCAGGTCGCCCGGCAGCAGCGGCCCGGCCCCCTGGCCCGGCGCGAACCGCGCGACCGCGTGGCCCGTGTGGAACTGGTCGTTCGCGACGCCGTTCAGGATGTCGCCGCCGGTCGCCCGGTAGTAGGCGTAGCGCACCAGGCCGGAGCAGTCGAAACCCCGGCGCTGCCCGTCCTGCCTGCTGTCGGGGTCGTGACCGTCGTAGTGGCCGAAGGTCGGGCCGGGCACGGATCCGTGCCCGCCGCCCCAGGAGTACCAGACCCCGATCTGGCCGCAGGCGGCGGCGACGGCGCGCTGGGCCACCGCGGAGGCGCCCGGCGCGAGCACCCGGCACGCCGGCGCGGCCGTCGGAGCCGCCGACGCGGACGGCCCGATCGCCGCCACTGAGGCGCCGATCCCGGCGGAGACGATGACAAGACGTACGAACACGAAGATCCCCCCGAATGGTCGTGTGCGATGACCGGGTAGCGGCGGGCCGCTCCCCGGTCCCCCGACCGGTCACCGTAAGGGACTCTCCGCAGGTAGAAGCGTCACCACGCCCGTACGAGGGTCAGCTTCCCGCGGCGGTCGCGGTGGTCGCGGCGACGGTGCGCTTCGTCTGGACCGCCTTGCGTAGCGCGTCGGCCACCGGGCCGGTGTAGACCGCCAGTTCGTCCAGCGTCCGGCGGTACTCGCGGCGTTCCCGCCGGGACACCACCGTCCTGACCTCGCCGCGGGCGGCGAGCGCGAGCACCGCGGCGGTGCGCGGGTCGGTGCGCGCGGGCGACTGGCGCAGGGCGCCGCGGACGGTCTCCGCGTACTGCCTGACCGCGTGCCGGTCGCGCGGCTCCACCCGGTCGGGCAGGAGCGCCCGGTGCTCGATCGTCAGGTGGTTAGCGGCCTCCAGCTGCTCCCGTACGGCGCGGACCGTGGCGCGCTCGTGCCGGCCGATCCAGCGATGCCACGCGCGCGGCCGGTGGGCGGCGATCTGGTCCGCCAGGTCGTCGAGCACGGGATCGCCGGTGGGCCGGGCGTCCGAGGCGGCCCGGGCCCGGCCGCCGGTGTCGGTCACCCGTTCGGTCAGGTACAGCTCGGCGAGGGCGGCGGCCCGCAGCACCAGCCCGAGCTGCGAACGCGAGGTGAGCCGGTTCGTGTCGGTGTCGAAGGCCAGCAGATACATCCGCGCGGGCAGTGACTCTGGAAGCCTCATGAGCCCTCCTTCGTCGGAGAGTGATCCTGGGCCCCGTGCCTTCTGATTCGCTCGCTCCGCTCACTCATGAGCCCTCCTTCGGTGGTCGGCCCGGCCGGCGCATCCGGCCGGCGTTGCCGGGCATCCGGCCCGCGTCGCTGAGGGCGCGCCGGAGCAGGAACTCGATCTGGGCGTTGGTGCTGCGCAGCTCGTCCGACGCCCAGCGCGCGAGCGCGTCGTGGACGGCGGGATCGAGGCGGAGCAGCACCTTCTTGCGCTCGCCTCGCCCCGCCGGCCGCGCGTCATCGCCGCCGTCGGGACGCGGCTCGCGGTCCGTCACTGGCAAGTCCGGAGGAGGACCGGTCCTTTGGAGCTGGGAGGGTTTTGGACCATGGAAGAGGTGGCCCGGCATAGCCGGGACAGCCCTGAACACAAAGCGTTCATAACCGTCTTTCCGTCCTGTTCTTCCGTTCATCGTTACTGAGCTTGTGGCACTGCAAAACTTCGAACGTGCGTACGAGCTACAAGGTGCGGGCCTACCCCACCCCGGAGCAGGCGGCGGTGTTGAACCGCACGTTCGGCTGCGCACGCCTGGTATGGAACAAGGTCCTGGCATGGCGGAAGGCCCGCTATCGCGCCGAGGGGCTCAAAACCTCCTACGCCGAGACCGATCGCTATCTGACCGAGTTGAAACGCGACCCGGACCTGGCGTTCTTGTCCGAGGTGTCCTGCGTGCCGCTCCAACAGACGCTGCGGCATCAGCACAGGGCGTTCGTCAACTTCTTCGCCGGGCGTGCCCGGTATCCGAGGTACAAGTCCCGCCAGCGCAAGCAGTCGGCGACCTTCACCCGCTCGGCGTTCCGCTGGCGGGAAGGCCGCCTGTATCTGGCCAAGATGATGGACACACCGCTGGAGCTGGTGTGGTCCTGGCCGGACGTCGATCCCGCCTCGATCGAGCCGACCTCGGTGACGGTTTCGCGGGAGCCGTGCGGACGTTGGCATGTCTCCCTCGCCGTCGAAGTCGCAGACCCTGAACAGGCGTCGGCGACCGACGCGGTGGTCGGTGTGGACCTGGGTGTCAAGGACTTCGCGGTTACCTCTGACGGAGACAAGATCGCCAACGCCCGCAGACTCGCCAGGCGAGAACGTAACCTGGCCCGCTACCAGCGGCGCATGGCCCGTAAACAACCCGGGTCGAACAACCGGGCCAGGGCGAGAGCGAAGGTGGCCCGCGCACACCGTAAGGTCACCGCGTCCCGCGCGGACTTCCTGCACAAGACCAGCACCCGCCTGGTCCGCGACCACGACGTCATCGTGATCGAAGACCTGAACGTCAAGAACATGGTCCGTAACCGGCGGCTCGCCAAAGCGATCTCCGACTGCGGCTGGGGCGAATTCCGCCGTCAACTGGAGTACAAGACTGCCAAGTATGGTCGTCGCCTGATCGTGATCGACCGCTGGTACCCCAGCTCCAAGATCTGCTCGGCGTGCGGCCATCTGCTCGCCGAGCTGAGTCTTTCCACCCGGGCGTGGCGGTGCCCATCGTGTCGCACCCTGCATGACAGGGACATCAACGCGGCCAAGAACATCCTGGCGGCAGGTCTTGCCGTGTCGGCCTGTGGAGGTGACGTCAGACACCCGGGGCCTCCTCGGGCGCAGTCGCCCCTGAAGCAGGAACCCCAGCCCGCGAGGGTTGGAATTCCCGTCCTTAGGGCGGGAGTAGTCAATGGTAGAGGGAGCCGGTGTTGACGACGGGCTGGGCGTCACGGTCGCCGCAGAGCACGACGAGCAGGTTGCTGACCATGGCGGCCCGCCGCTCCTCGTCCAGGTCGACCACGTCACTGTCGGCGAGCCGGGTGAGAGCGGACTCGACCATGCCGACGGCGCCGTCGACGATCCGCTGCCGGGCGGAGACGACCGCGCCCGCCTGCTGGCGGCGCAGCATCGCCTGCGCGATCTCCGGGGCGTACGACAGGCGCGTGATGCGGGACTCGATGACCCGGACGCCCGCCGACGCGACGCGCTCGGTGATCTCCTCCGAGAGCTTGCCGGTGATCTCGTCGGCGTTCTCCCGCAGGGAGAGCAGCTCGTCGCCGTGGGCGTCGTACGGGTAGCTGCCCGCGATGTGCCGTACGGCGGTCTCGGTCTGGATGGCGACGAACTGCACGAAGTCGTCCACCTCGAAGACCGCCTTCGCCGTGTCCTCCACCTGCCACACGACGACCGCGGCCATCTCGATCGGGTTGCCGTCCGCGTCGTTGACCTTGGCGACGTCGGTCTCGTGGTTGCGGATCCGGGTGGAGATCCGCCGCCGGGTGGTCAGCGGGTTCACCCACCGCAGCCCGTCGGTGCGGACCGTGCCGGCGTACCGGCCGAGCAGCTGCACCACGCGCGCCTGCCCCGGCGCCACGGCGGTCAGCCCCGGAAGGACCAGCGCGGCGATGATGACGATCGCGATCCCGACCCCGGCGGCCACGCCCGAACCCCCGTTCGCGCCCGTGCCGATCAGTACGAACCCGACGACCAGGGCGACGATGACCCCGCCCAGCACCGGCCACCCGGACAGCCCGCGAACGTCACGCTCGGCGACCTGCGCCCTCGGCATCTCCACACTCATGACCCTCATCCTCCCTGAAGCCTTAGGCAGGAATCTAGCATAGTGATATCACTTTTCGCCCACACCTGGGCGCTCGGCGCCGCGTCGCTGATCAGCGCCCTGGCCGTGCTGAGGCCGTCCGCCTGCTCGCCGAACACGCCGCGCAGGACGTGCCCGGGTCATCGCCCGGTCAGCCGCCCAGCAGCCAGGAAGGAGCCGCCGAGTCGATCGGCAGGGCGTAGCCGTAGTTCATCGACGCCACGACCTCTTGCACCGACGTCTGCTGCAGGCGGCCGAAGGGCTGGTCCGTCCCGTCGTCGGGCGGCATCCGTTCGGGATGCACCCAGTGGCTGAGAACCTCCTGCCGTCCCTGCGCGTCGCGCGTGCCGAGGCTGGTCATGGCATGGCTGTTATTGATCATGACCACATGCCCGGCGGGGATGTCCGGCCCGCTGATTCCCATGGCCGGGTCGACCTCGAAGTGGGTGCGTTCGCCCCGGAGAAGGTGATCGTCCATCACCTTCCAGAAGGCGCACTCGGCCGGCCACGAGTCGCCTCTCTCGCGCCAGGCGGCCGACGCCGCGTCGGCCGCCTCCTCGTGTATTCGCCGCAGCGTCGCCTCGTCGACGGCACCGGCGCGATGCGCGATGTACATGACGGCGTCGGTGCAGGCCATCGTGCCGGACGGTCCGGGTTCGGGCCCGGTGCCACGCATCCAGCGGCCGAAGTCGTTGTCACGTCCCCACAGCGTCTTCTCGCTCAGCCGCCAGCCCGCCTCTTCATCCAGCTTGGTGCCGCCCTGCCAGCGGAGAGAGCCGACCATCCGCCGCCCGGTGTCCACGATCCGCCGGGCCCGCGCCTCCATCGCGGGGCTCTTGGCGAGAACGTTCTCGGCCTTGGCGGCGGCCGGACGAGGCGCCTCACGCGCATACCACTTCACGGCGTCGAACAGTCCGAGCCGCTCCGCCTCCTGGATGGCGGCCCTGCCCACAACGCTCACGAGTCCCACCTGTCATCGCCCGAACGACGGCGGCGGCGCCGTGAGTATCGAATACCACGAAGGGCCCTCTGCCGTCAGGGACGAGGCGGTGGCATGGCGGCCGGGTGCTCGGCGAGGCGTTCCAGGGCGATCCGTACGGCGGTCTCCAGCTGCGGGTCCCGGCCCGCCGCCCAGTCGTCCGGGCCCATCACCACCTCGACGTCCGGCGCGACGCCCCGGTTCTCCACGTCCCAGCCGTGGCCGTCGAACCAGGTGGCATGGCGCGGCACCGTGATCCCCGTGCCGTCCATCAGCCCGTGGGCGCCGTCGATGCCGATCACGCCGCCCCACGTACGCGTGCCGACCACCGTGCCCAGCCCGAGGGCGCGGACCGCCGCGGTGAGGACGTCGCCGTCGGAGCAGGTGTGCTCGTCGGCGAGGACGACGACCGGGCCGCGCGGCGCGTCGCGGGGGTAGCTCACCGGGCTGCGGTGACGGCCCACGTCCCAGCCCACGACGCGCCGGGCGAGCTTCTCCACGACGAGTTCGGAGACCATCCCGCCCCGGTTGCCGCGGACGTCGACGACGAGCCCCTCCTGGGCGATCTCGCTGCGCAGGTCACGGTGGAACTGCGCCCAGCCCATGCCGTCCATGTCCGGGATGTGGAGGTAACCGAGCCGGGCGCCGCCCAGCTCGCGGACGCGTGCCCGCTGCTCGGCGACCCAGGCCTGGTAGCGCAGCCGCCGGTCGGTGAACAGCGGCCGTACGACGATCCGCCGTACCGGTCCCCCGGCTCCGGGCGCGATGGTCAGCTCGGTGAGCGTGTCGTACGAGCCGGTGAGCAGCGGCCCCGGCCCGGTCAGGCCGTCCACCGGCCGGCCGTTCACCGCCACGACGGCGTCGCCGGGCCGCACCTGGGTGCCCGGCGCCGCGAGCGGGGAACGGGCGTCCGGGTCGGAGGTCTCGGCCGGCAGTATCCGGGTCACACGCCACAGCCGGTCGTCGTCGCGCTCCAGGTCGGCCCCGAGCAGTCCCAGCCACTGACCGGTCGCGCGCCGGCGGCCGTACACGTAGGCGTGGGAGGAGCCGAGTTCGCCGAGGAGGTCCCTCAGCAGGTCGGCGAAGTCGTCCGGGGTCGCGATCCGGTCCAGCAGCGGCCGGTAGCGCGCCAGCGCCCCGTCCCAGTCGACCCCGTTCATGTCCTGCGACCAGTAGTAGTCGCGCATGACCTGGCCCGCCTCGTCGTACGCGTGGCGCCACTCCACGGCCGGATCGGCGGTGACGCGCAGCCGGGACAGGTCGACCTTGGCGTCGGCGCCCTCCCCGTCGTCGGACCCGTCGGTCGCCAGCACCCGCAGGTCACCCTCGGCGATGATCACCATGCGCTTGCCGTCGCCGCTGACGCTCAGCCGGTCGGCGCCGGTCGTGATCTCCTCGCAGGTCCGTTTGGCCAGGTCGTAGCGTTCGAGCATGTTCTTGGGCCGGCTGTCGTCGTCCTGACCGCCGCCGCCCTCGCCGAGCATCCCGGTGAGCGGCCGGCGCAGCCACACCAGGCCGCCCTTGACCGCCCTCAGGTCGGAGTAGCGCGCGTCGGACACCGGAACGGGCACGACCCGTGCCGCGATGCCGTCGAGCGACACCGTGGCCGAGGTGTCCTCCTCCTTGTCGTCGTCGCTGCCCGCGGCCGGTGGCCGGCCCTCCGGTGTGGGCTCGAACGGCGACGGCGCCGCCGCGTCCAGGGGCACCAGATAGGGCCGGCAGCCGAACGGGAAGGACAGGTCGAAGAAGTGCGGGTCGAAGACCGGGTCGAACCCGCGCCAGGAGAGGAACACCAGGTGCGCCCCGTCGGTGGTGAACACCGGCTCGCTGTCGGCGAACCGGCCGTCCGTCACATCGGCGATCGTGCCGTCCGCGACCCGGGCCAGCCGGATCCGCGACAGCCGTTCGGCGCCCGCGTGCGTCCAGGCGAGCCAGGCGGAGTCGGGCGAGAACGTCAGGTCCTCGGCCGAGCCGTGCTCGTTCGAGGCGAGCTCGCGCACCTCGCCGGAGGCGACGTCGACCAGCAGCAGCCGCCCGTCGTGCGCGGCCACCGCCAGCGTGCCTCCGTCCGGCGCCGCCGCGAGCTCCTCGACCCGGCCGAGCCGCCCGGCCGCCAGCCGCCTCCGCGCGGCCGGCTGTTCCTCACCGGCCGCCGCGGCGATCTCCAGGGCGTCCCCGTCGCTCGAGTCGATGACCCACACGACCTCGCCGGTCTCGCCCAGCACCCGCGGCAGCCGGGCCCGTACGCCGGGGGCCGCGGCCAGGGCACGCGCCGGCCCGTCGCGATGGGTGATCCAGTGCACGCCGCCGTGTACCTCCACGGCGCTGGCCCGCCCGGTGTGGTCGCAGGACAGGTCCCGAACGCGCGGCGAGACCGCGTGCGGATGCCGCGCCGTACGCGGCCCGGCGAGGCGTACGTCCAGGCGGACCGGTTCGGCGTCGAGGCCGTCCACCAGCCACAGGTCCCCGGCGGCCTGGTAGACCACCCGATCGCCGTCGCCGGCGGCGTGACGAGCGTAGAAGTCCGTGGCCGCGGAGTGCCGCCGCAGATCCGTGCCGTCGGGCGCGACGGAGTACAGGCGCCCGGTCCCCTCGTGGTCGGACAGGAACGCCGGCCGGCCGGCGAACCACACCGGGCAGTCGAGATTGCCGTCGAGGTCGGCCAGAACGCGCCGGAACCCGTCGTCCGCCCGTACCCACAGCCTCCCGGTCGCACCGCCCCGGTAGCGCTTCCACGCGGCCGGCTCCTGCCCGGCGACCGTGACCAGGGCCACGGCCCCATCGGGTGCGACGTCGGCGGCGCCCACCGGCCCCCAGCCCATCGGCTCGGCGGGCTCGCCGTCCACCGGCACCGCGTACGCGTGGGTCTGGTGATAGAACGGCTGCCGCCACGAGGTCACCGCGAGGATCCGCCCGTCGGGGGTCCAGCCGCACACCTGCGTTCCGGGAGCGCCCCAATAGGTGAGCCGGCGGCTCTCGCCCCCTTCGGCCGGGGCCACGTGGACCTCCGGATCACCGTCCCGCCTGCTGGTCCAGGCCACCCACCGCCCGTCGGGCGAGAACCTCGGGTGATCGACCGGAACCTCGTCGGCGGACAGGCGCCAGGCGCGCCCGCCGGACAGCGGGGCGATCCAGACGTCGTCTTCGGCCACGAAGGTCAGCAGATCGCCCCGGACATGTGGATAACGCAAATATCCAGACGCAGTCACGGGCGTCGATGTTAAGCGTTGCCGCGCGATGGCGTACCGGTGTCCGGGACGATCTGCGGGGCTACGTGGTGGAGCACCTGGGTGACCGCGACGGGGTACTGATCGTCGATGACACCGGGTTTCTGAAGAAGGGCACCCGCTCGGCCGGGGTGCAGCGGCAGTACTCCGATACCACGGGCCGGACGGAGAACTGTCAGATCGGCACGTTCTTGGCCTATGCCGCCTCAGGTGACACGAAAGACCGGCCAGCCGATCTCGGTGCGCCACGCAGCGGGATCGCTTGTGTCACGAGGGCCGACAACGTAGACCTCCCGCACCGGCCCGGCCACCGACATCGCGTTCTCCACCACCCAGGTCCCGAGTTCGCCGTACGTGACCTCGATGCCGTCGTGCTCGCCGACGTGGGTGGTGACGGCCAGTTCCGCGGCCGGCAGAAGCGCGGGGTGCACGCGTCCGGTGCGAGGTGGCGCAGCGGTCGGCAGGTAGACGACCGCGTGACCGCGCTCCTGCTCGAAAAGGGCGTTGTCGTAGCTGCCGCCCGGCGGTCCGGTCACGGCGGCGCCGACGGCCGCCTCCAATTCGGCCATCGCGCCTGCGTACCAGGTCGCGACGTCGCGATGCCCGACTACGGCCTCCACCGCCGCGACCGTCCGGGCGGGCTCCGCACGCAGCTCGACGTCGATCGGCGCGGGGTCGGGCCGGAGCAGGCGGCGCAGCGACACGACTGCGGCCCGGGTGCGGTCGAGCACGTCCTCGAGGCGTTGCAGGTGGTCCGCGACCAGGGCCGCCCGGACACCGGGGTCGGGGGTCCGCAGGATCCGCTGCACATCGCTCAGGGGGACGTCCAGCTCGCGGAGCCGGTGGATGACCTGCGCGGTCGGGATTTGGTCGACGCCGTAGTAGCGGTAACCGGTGGTCTCGTCCACCACGGCGGGTTCCAGCAAGGCCGCCTCGTGATACCGACGCAGTGTCCGCACGCTCAAGTGGGTCAGCCGCGAGAACTCCCCGATGGTCAACATCTCCTCATTCTGAACGCTCCCTCTGGGGGAGAGTCCACGGCTTGACCCTCCCGCGCCGTGAGGTCACACGGTGGGCTCATGACACAGCACACCGATCTCCCGTCCGATCTGCTCCCGACCACCGTGCGCGAGTTCTTCGCCGCCCACGTCGTCCGCGACGCCGACACCGCCTCGTCGTTCCTCGCCGAGGATGCGGTGGTCGTCGACCAGGGCGAGACCTTCCGCGGCCGAGAGGAGGCCCAGGCGTTCCTGCGGGACGCCGGGTCCGAGTTCGAGTACACGACCGAGCAGATCGGCGCTCGCCGCATCGATGACGCCCACTGGGTGGTGACCGTGCGGCTCGAGGGCACCTTCCCGGGTGGCGTCGCCGAGCTCGACTATCGGTTCGCGCTGCGAGATGACCTCGTCGCCGAACTCGTCATCGCCGACCACTCAGCCTGACCGAACCCGCGTCACCTCGATCTTCAGTGGAGAGAAATGTCTAGTTCGGATCGCGATCGTCTCGACGGTCGCCGGGCGCTGGTCACGGGCGGTTCGAAGGGCTCGGGCAAGGCCGTTGCAGAGAGACTGCGAGAGATGGGTGCCGACGTCTACGTGACGGCGCGAACGATGCCCGACGGGTACGAGCGCCCTGACCGATTCATCGAAGCGGACATGTTGACGGTAGAAGGCACCAACGCCGTGGCCGATCGAATCGCAGAGGCCGGCGGCGCACTCGACATCCTGGTGCACGTAGTCGGAGGGGCGTCGACGCCGTCTGGTGGATTCGCGGTCATCACCGATGACCAGTGGCTCACCGAGCTGAACCTCAACCTCCTTGGAGCGGTACGGCTAGATCGAGCTCTTCTCCCGGCAATGATCGCGTCCGGGTCGGGCGTGGTGCTGCACTTCACCTCAATCCAGCGTGAACTGCCCCAATACGACGCGTCCTTGGCTTACGCAGCAGCGAAGGCCGCGCTGCGCACATACAGCAAGGGACTTGCCAATGAGCTCGCGCCGCGCGGCGTACGGGTCAACGCAATCAGCCCCGGCGGAATCGAGACCGACGCCTACGAAAGATTCGTGGACCGGATCGCCGAGGGCAACGGACTCACACGTGAAGCAGCCAAGCAGACCATCTACGACTCGCTCGGAGGAGTACCCCTGGGACGATTCGCGAACACTGAGGAGATCGCGGACCTGGTCGGGTTCCTGGTCTCGGACCGCGCATCGGCAATCGTAGGCGCCGAATACGTGATCGACGGCGGCACCGTCCCGACCGTCTGAGCCAGGCACCGGCTCCGAGGAGAACGCATGACAGCGAAAGAGCGCGGGTTTCGCGGGAGCGTCCTTCACGCTGGCGAACTTCAATGACCTGACCTGGCGAAAGTCCTCCCGCAGCACCAACAATGGTGGCCAGAGCGTCGAGGTCGCCACGTACGAACGCGACTGAGCAGAATCCACCCTCGGGCCCCGGCGCGACGTGCCGGGGCCCGAAGTCGTGGCGGGCGGACCGGGCACTCCGCATGAGGGGCAAGATGGAATACGTGCGCCTCATCGACCGCCTGCCCGCCGCCCCCGAGCCCGACGCCGTCTTCGACGCCTTCAACGAATGGGTCGGCGAGCGTGGCATCACGCTGTACCCGGCGCAGGAGGAGGCGCTCATCGAGGTCGTCTCCGGCTCGAACGTCATCCTCAACACCCCGACCGGCTCCGGCAAGAGCCTGGTCGCGGCGGGCGCGCACTTCGCCGCGCTGGCCCGCGACCAGGTCACCTTCTACACCGCGCCGATCAAGGCGCTGGTCTCGGAGAAGTTCTTCGACCTGATCGCCATGTTCGGCAGCGAGAACGTCGGCATGATGACCGGCGACGCGAGCGTCAACGCCGACGCGCCGATCATCTGCTGCACCGCCGAGGTGCTGGCGAGCATCGCGCTGCGCGACGGCGCCGACGCCGACATCGGCCAGGTCGTGATGGATGAGTTCCACTTCTACGCCGAGCCGGACCGCGGCTGGGCGTGGCAGATCCCGCTGCTCGAACTCCCCCAGGCCCAGTTCCTGCTGATGTCGGCGACGCTGGGCGACGTCTCGCGGTTCGAGGAGGACCTGACCCGGCGCACCGGACGGCCCACCGCCGTCGTCACCTCGGTGACCCGGCCGGTGCCGTTGAAGTACGAGTACCGGGTCACGCCGCTGCACGAGACGATCGAGGAGCTCCTGGAGGACCAGAAGGCCCCCGTCTACATCGTCCACTTCACCCAGGCCGCGGCGGCCGAGCGCGCCCAGGCGCTGACCAGCATCAACGTCGCGACCCGCGCGGAGAAGGACGAGATCGCGGCGCTGATCGGCAACTTCCGGTTCACCACGAAGTTCGGCCAGACGCTGTCGCGGCTCGTACGGCACGGCATCGGCATCCACCACGCCGGGATGCTGCCGAAGTACCGCCGCCTCGTCGAACGCCTCGCCCAGGCCGGACTGCTCAAGGTCATCTGTGGCACCGACACCCTCGGCGTGGGCGTCAACGTCCCGATCCGCACGGTGCTGTTCACCGCGCTCAGCAAGTACGACGGCAGCCGGGTGCGCCGCCTGCGGGCACGGGAGTTCCACCAGATCGCCGGGCGGGCCGGCCGGGCCGGCTTCGACGTGGTCGGGTTCGTCGTCGTGCAGGCGCCCGAGCACGTCGTGGAGAACGAGAAGGCCCTCGCCAAGGCGGGCGACGACCCCAAGAAGCGGCGCAAGGTCGTACGGAAGAAGGCGCCCGAGGGGTTCGTGAGCTGGGACGAGGACGTGTTCAACAAGCTCGTCGCCGCCGAGCCGGAGCCGCTGCAGTCGCGGTTCCAGGTCAGCCACGCGATGCTGCTGAGCGTCATCGGCCGGCCCGGCAACGCGTTCCAGGCGATGAAGAAGCTGCTCACCGACAACCACGAGGACCGCGCCCGCCAGCGCAAGCACATCTCCCAGGCGATCGCGATCTACCGGAGCCTGCTGGCCGGCGGTGTCGTGGAACAGCTGGAGGAGCCCGACGCCGAGGGCCGGTACGCCCGCCTGACCGTCGACCTGCAGGAGGACTTCGCCCTCAACCAGCCGCTGTCGACGTTCGCCCTGGCCGCGTTCGAGCTGCTCGACCCGGCCTCGCCGTCGTACGCGCTGGACGTGCTGTCGGTGATCGAGTCGATCCTGGAGAACCCGCGCCAGATCCTCGCCGCCCAGGAGAACAAGGCCAAGGCCGAGGCGGTCGCGCAGATGAAGGCCGACGGCGTGGAGTACGAGGAGCGGATGGAGCTCCTCCAGGACGTCACGTACCCCAAGCCGCTGGAGGACACGCTCTACGGCGCGTACGACGTCTACCGCAGCGGGCATCCCTGGGTCGCCGACCATCCGCTCCAGCCGAAGTCGGTCGTCCGCGACATGTACGAGCAGGCGATGACCTTCACCGAGTACGTCGCGAACTACCAGCTCGCCCGCGCCGAGGGCATCGTGCTGCGCTACCTCGCGAGCGCCTACAAGGCGCTCCAGCAGACCGTGCCCGACTCGGTGAAGACCGAGGATCTGCACGACCTCATCGAGTGGCTCGGCGAGCTGGTCCGCCAGGTCGACTCCAGCCTCCTCGACGAGTGGGAGCAGCTCCAGAACCCCTCGGCGGAGCCCCAGATCCAGCTCGAGGAGACCCCGAAGGCCGTCACCGCCAACGAGCGCGCGTTCCGCGTCCTGGTCCGCAACGCGATGTTCCGCCGGGTCGAACTCGCCGCGCTGGAGCGCTACGAGGACCTGGGCGAGCTGGACGCGGCGGACGGCTGGGACGCCGACCGCTGGGCGGACGCCCTGGACGCGTACTTCGAGGAGCACGACGAGATCCAGACCGGCCCCGACGCCCGCGGCCCGAAGCTGCTGCAGATCGAACAGGAGCCCGAGCTGTGGCGGGTACGCCAGGTCTTCGACGACCCGGCGGGCCACCACGACTGGGGCATCAGCGCCGAGGTCGACCTGCGCGCCTCGGACGACGAGGGCCGCGCCGTCATCCACGTGGCCTCGGTCGACCGCCTCTGACGCCCCGGAAGTTATCCACAACCGCTCCGCACGCCTTTCTGCGACGGTGCGCGGCGTTGGACAATGTGAATGGGATGGACCCCCCTGGGCGGGCGGGGGATCGGTCGCCGGGAGGGGGATCGGTCGCCGGGAGTAGGTCCATCGCCTCATGCGCGTTCTGAGTCTGCTGGCTAAGGTCGGCGCTCATGCAGACGACGGGGATCGTTCGCCGTCAGGTGGCGGAGCGTAGGCGCGACACTCTGGAACGGCTTGTCACCGAGCGGGATGTATGGGTGTCGACAGCACATCCTGATCATGGCCCGCACCAGGTGCCGTTGTGGTTCTTGTGGGACGGGCGAGCGGTGTGGATGTGCACCAGTGCCACTTCCGCGACGGCGCGGAACGTCCGCGAGGAGCCGCGCGTGCGCCTGGCGCTGCCGGACACCTTCGACGTGGTGCTTCTCCAGG
Organism: Actinoallomurus sp. CA-142502; assembly: GCF_050936355.1. Taxonomy (NCBI): domain Bacteria; kingdom Bacillati; phylum Actinomycetota; class Actinomycetes; order Streptosporangiales; family Thermomonosporaceae; genus Actinoallomurus; species Actinoallomurus sp. CA-142502. The sequence continues at coordinate 632,235 of NZ_JBNJMY010000001.1, read as the reverse complement.
GCGAGGCGGAGTGCTTCCTGGACCAGGATGTGCCCGGAGACGCGGCGGAGTCCTTCGCCGCCAAGTTCGGGTGGGACCCGCGTGCGGAGGAAGATTCCTTCCTGTATGTGCGCGTGGTGCCGAAGAGTGTGCGCGCCTGGCGCGGAGAGCCGGAACTACGCGGCAGAGTCATCATGCGCGACGGGACGTGGCTGGAATAGCGGCCGTCCCTTGGACTCGACGTCGAGGGCGTGCACCACGACGAAGTAGCGGTGAGAGCCGTGCCCGGCCGGTGGGGCGGCGCCGATGAAGCATGCCACGCGGGCGTCGTTGGGTCGTTGGAAGGCGCCCTCGGGAGCTCGGCGACGGCGGCGGGGACGCCGAATGTCGTGGATCTCACGGATGTCCCGCGACCCGTAAGTCCGTATTCTCGGGAAACAATCTTGTTTCGGCTCCCCTGAGGAACGGGTATGCACGGGCTTCGCTTCGCGGTTCTGGGCCCGGTCCGCGCATGGCGGCACGACACCGAACTCGACCTCGGCACGCCCCAGCAGCGAGCCGTACTGGCCGTCCTGCTGCTGCGGCGTGGCCGTACGGCGACCGCCGAGGAGCTGGTCGACGCGCTGTGGGGCGAGGAGCCGCCGGTACGCGCGATGACCGCCCTGCGCACGTACGCCTCACGGCTGCGCGCCGTGCTGGAGCCCGAGCGCGCGGCGCGGCAGAAGGCGACGCTGATGGTCTCGGAGGCCGGCGGGTACGCCCTGCGGCTGCCGCGGGCCGCGCTCGACCTCAGCGTGTTCGAGGACGGGCTGTCCGCCGCCGAGGAGGCGCGGCGGGCGGGCGACCTCGACCAGGCCGCGGACGCCCTGCACTCGGCGCTGGAGGTCTGGGACGGCGAGCCGCTGTGCGGCATCCACGGCGACTGGGCCGAGGCGCAGCGCGTGCACCTGGAGGAGCAGCGGCTCACCGCGCTGGAGACCCGGTACGCCATCGACCTGGAGCGGGGTCGCGCGGCGAAGTCGGTGGCCGACCTGACCGAGCTGACCATCGCGCACCCGCTGCGCGAGCGCCTGCGCGGGCTGCTCATGCTCGCGCTGTACCGGTGCGGGCGGCAGGCCGAGGCGCTCGCCGTGTACGCCGACACGCGCCGGGTGCTCGTCGATGAGCTGGGCATCGACCCCGGACCCGAGCTGACCGAGCTGCACGCCAAGGTGCTGGCCGGCGACGCCTCCCTGGCCGAGAAGCAGCCCGTACGTCCCGTGGAGCCGGCGCGTCCGCTGCCGGTGCCCGCGCAGCTCCCGGCGGACGTCGCCGACTTCACCGGACGCGCGGCCATCGTCGGCGAGCTGACCGGCGTGCTCGCCGAGGCGGACCGTACCGCGATGCCGGTCGTGACGGTGGCCGGCATCGGCGGCATCGGCAAGACGACCCTCGCCGTCCACGTGGGTCACGCGGTCCGGCCGCAGTACCCCGACGGCCAGCTGTTCGCCGAGCTGCGCGGCGCGGGTCCCGACCCGGCCGGGCCCGAGGCGGTGCTCGGCGCGTTCCTGCGCGCGCTCGGCACCCCCGACAAGGACGTGCCGGCCGGGCTGGAGGAGCGGTCGGCGCTGCTACGCAGCCGCCTGGCCGACCGGCGGATGCTCGTGCTGCTGGACGACGCGCGCGACGCCGACCAGGTGCGCCCGCTGCTGCCCGGCTCGCCCGGCTGCGCGGTGATCGTGACCAGCCGGTCCCGGCTCGCCGGCGTGCCCGCCGCCCGTACCGTCGACCTGGACGGCCTGGTCACCGACGAGGCGATCACATTGTTCGGCCGCATCGCCGGCGAGCAGCGGGTCGAGGACGAACGGGAGATCGCGGCCGAGGTCGCGGCGGCCTGCGGGCATCTGCCCCTCGCCGTACGGATCGTGGGCTCGCGGCTGGCGTCGCGGCGGAGCTGGTCGATGGCGACGATCGCCGAACGCCTCACGGACGAGAGGCGGCGGCTCGACGAGATGCGGGTCGGCAACCACACCGTCTCGGCGACGTTCGAGCTCGGGTACGGCCAGCTCTACGACGAGCAGGCGCGCGCGTTCCGGCTGCTGGCCCTGCCGGACATGCACGACGTGCCCCTGCACGCGGCGGCGGCCGTCCTCGGCCTGCCGGTGACGGCCACGGAGGACCTGCTGGAGTCGCTGGTCGACGCGAGCCTGCTGGAGACCCCCGCGCCGGGCCGCTACCGCTACCACGACCTGCTCCGGCTCTTCGCCCGCCGCCAGGCCGAGAAGTACGACTCCGAGGTCGCGCGGGCCGACGCGCCGCACCGGATGCTCGACTTCTACTTCGCCTCCGCCCGCAACGCCTACCTGACCGCCGAGTCCGGCGACGGCGAGCGGCTGAGCACGCCGGAGACCCGCGGCACCGAGTTCGCCACCGCCGGGGAGGCACTGGCCTGGCTCGGCGGCGAGACCGCGAACCTGTGCGCCGTGATCGCCGAGGCCACCCGCGGCGATGCCCCCGACCTGGCCATCGCCGCCGACCTGCTGCTCAGCCTCGAACCGCTCATCATGTCCGGCACCCACCTGTGGGAGTTCGAGCAGACGGCACGGCTCGTGGTCACCGCCGCGCTGGAGAAGAACGACGCCCGCAGCCGTGGCCGGGCCGGCTACATGCTCGGCCTCATCCTCCACGCGGCGTTCCGGCTGGACGAATCCGAGGCGAGCCTCCGGAGCACGGTCGAGCTGGCCGAGGCCTCCGGCGACGGCCACATATGGGCCGAGGCGCTCAACGGCGTCGGCGTCGTCACCTTCGAACATCGCCGGTACGAGGACGCGTTCGCGTTCTTCCAGCGCGCGGCCGACGCCTTCGCCGACCTGGGCTCCACCGAATGCGAGGCGGACTGCCTCAGCAACGTGGCACGCGCAGCCGCCGAGCTGCACCGCGACAAGGAGGCACTCGACACGGCGGAGCGGAGCCTGGAGCTGTTCCGCGCGCTGGGCAGCGCGGTGGGTGCGGCCAAGGCGATGCAGTTCCTGGGGGCGATCCTCGACGGGATGGGACGGCCGGAAGAGGCGATCCCGCACTACCTCGACTGCCTGGCCGTCTTCCGTTCCACCGGGCTGCGCCTGCGCGAGCACCACACGCTGTACCGGCTGGCCGAGAGCCACCTGCGGGCCGGCCGCCCCGTCGAGGCGGTCGCCCACGCCGAGGAGGCCCTGGCCATCGCCCGGGAGATCGGCCAGCGGTTCGGCGAGGGACGCGCCCTCGAAGTCCTCGGCCGCGCGCTCACCGCCGACGGCCGCCCGGACGACGGGCGTACCTGCTGGGAGCAGGCGCTCGCCGTCTTCCAGGCCCTCGACGCCCCGGCCGCCGACGACGTTCGCGCCCTGCTCGACCGCGCGCCCGCGCCACGTTGATCAGATGTTGATCCGGCGTCACTAGGCTCCCGCCATCATTTCCGAAGAAAGGCCCGGAACAATGGCCGACCAGCCCAACACCACCGACGAGACCACCCCGACGACCGACGACGACAAGGACGGCCTCGTCCAGCCGGACAGCATGAACCCGCACATCGTCCCCGAGAAGACGTCCGACGAGGACGGCGAGTAGCCGATGACACCCGGAACGGGCGTGGTCTTCCGGAGCGGCCGCGCCCGTTCCTCAGCCGGGTGACATCTGTGCAAAAGTGACCACATGTTCGAGCAGACGTGCGCGGAGCTGACGCGCGCCGCCATCGACCGGGACGACGAGCGGGCCTTCGGGAGACTCCTCCGCAAGGTGCATCAGGCGGCCACCGTGGTCCCCGTGGCGGAGCTCACCGCGGGGGTCCGGCTGCTGGCCCAGGGCGTCGCCGAGGCGCCCCTGGACTACGCCGCCTCGCTCGCCGTGATGAGCGGCATGATCGTGGAGAACGGGGCCGACGCGGACGCGCCGGGCACCGCGGTGATGGGCCGTCTGCTCGAGGTGACGACCGGCGCGTTGACCTTCGCCGACGCCTGGGCGAAGGCCGCGGGCGGCGAACCGCCGGACCCGGCCGAGCACCAGCCCTCCCGCGAGGTCTGGGACGTCGTACGGCCCGGGCTCGGCGACGGCGCCGGACCGGCGATGGAGGCGTGGTGGTCGCTGCCGAGGTTCGCGCTGGCGGCGTCCACGGTGCTGTCGGTGTCCCCGATGGTGCGGGCCTCCGTGCCCGACCGGGAGACGCTGGCGGCCGCGGTGGACCGGGCCGAGGATCACTGCGGTCAGCTCACCTACGTCCGCGACCTGCTGCGGGTCCTGGACGGTGAGCGCCTGCTCGTGCTCGACCGGGCCAGCGGACGCGGCTGGACGGTCGTCATCGGCGGGATCGGCGACAACTTCCAGCTGCACACCCTGCTCGCCGGCGAGCTCATCCGGCCGGACCGCCTGCCCGGCCAGGCCCCCGACCCGCGCTGGGTGGCCTCATCCCTCGACCAGGACGTGCCGCCCGGCACGCCGGCGGTGACCGGCCAGTGGAACCTCGTCGACGTCGACGGCGAGTGGATCTGGAACGAAGGCGTCCCGGCCGACATCCCCGAGGTCGGCGGCACCCGTGTCGTGGTCCTCGACCCGCCGCCGTACGAGCGGTCGTGGAACCCGGGGCGTCGCTTCCCGCAGATGCCGGCCTCGCTCTTCGTCGAGGCGGCGCACGACCCGGCGAGCCTCCAGGCTTGGTGGCAGCGGGTCAGGCCGGCGACGACGCGCCCGACCGGCTGATCGCCGCCGCTCGTGCTCAGTGGCCGTCCTCCAGGGCGTCCAGGAACTGCTTGGCCCACAGGTCGACGTCGTGCTCGATCACCCGTTTGCGCATCGACCGCATCCGGCGAGCGCGTTCCGCCGGGCTCGCGTGCATGGCCTCCCACATGCGGTTCTTCGTGCCGCCGATGTCGTACGGGTTGACCAGGAAGGCGCGGTGCAGCTCCTGGGCCGCGCCGGCGAACTCGCTGAGCAGCAGGGCGCCCTTGAGGTCGGACCGGCAGGCGACGTACTCCTTGGCCACGAGGTTCATGCCGTCCCGCAGCGGCGTCACCACCATCACGTCCGCCGCCAGGTAGAGCGCGACCAGCTCCTTGCGGGTGTAGGACGTGTGCATGTAGTTGATGATCGGTGCGCCCAGTTCGGAGTACAGGCCGTTGGCGCGGCCGACCTGCTGCTCGATGTCGTCGCGCAGGATCCGGTACTCCCGGACGCGCTCCCGGCTCGGCGTCGCGACCTGCACGAACACCGCGTCACCGCTCTTGAGCCGCTCGTCCTCGAACAGCTCGGTGAACGCCTGCAGCCGCTGCTGGATGCCCTTGGTGTAGTCGAGGCGGTCGACGCCCAGCAGCAACGACGCCGGGTTGCCGAGGTCCTCGCGGATCTGGACCGCACGTTCCTGCACGTCCGGGTCGGCGGCCAGGGTGATGAGCTCGTTCGCGTCCACCGAGATGGGAAAGTGGTCGGCGCGTACGACGCGGTCCGCGATCGCCACCTCGTGGCCCTGCGTCTTCAGGTCGAGGAAGCGGCGGCACAGCCGGACGAAGTTGGAGGCCGCGTCGCGGCTCTGGAAGCCGACGAGGTCGGCGCCCAGGAGGCCGTACAGGATGTCGCGCCGCCAGGGCAGCTGCTGGAACAGCTCCATCGGCGGGAACGGGATGTGCAGGAAGAAGCCGATGCGCAGGTCGGGGCGGAGCTCGCGCAGCATCTGAGGGACGAGCTGGAGCTGGTAGTCCTGCACCCAGACGATCGCGCCCTCGGCCGCGACGTCGGCGGCGGCGCGGGCGAACCTCCGGTTGACCCGCTCGTAGACCTCCCACAGGCTCCGCCGGTAGACCGGCTGCGCGATCACGTCGTGATACAGCGGCCAGAGCGTCGCGTTGGAGAAGCCCTCGTAGTAGTGCTCGACGTCCCGCGCCGACAGGCGTACGGGGATCAGGGACAGCCCTTCGGCCTCGAACGGCTCGAGGTCCTCATCCGGGGCGCCATGCCAGCCGACCCAGGCTCCCTCGCGACGCTGCATGACCGGAACGATGGCGGTGACCAGCCCACCGGGGCTGCGCCGCCACGAAGCCGTGCCGTCACCGTCAGTGACCCGATCGACCGGTAGACGGTTGGCGACAACGACGAACTCACTCTTCTTGGACACATCCACGCCCCATACTTCCCCCAAATATCGGGTCTTGACCCTGATGGGCGATTTATGTGGCGATGGTCATGCTGACGCCCTCCTGTGGCCATCGAGACGTCACCCGACGGCCACAGGAACCCAGGCGCGGTCCCGGCTCAGGACCCGTCGATCAGCTGGGCCAACCTCCTCGGCTCGAAGGTGATCTGGTCGAAGGTCGCCGAACAGCCGTCCCCGACGGGCGACTGGGCGAAGAAGCCGTACGACGGGGCGCCGGAGGCGTACAGGGCGAAGTGGCGGATCAGCCGCCAGTACCGCCCGTCGAGCGAGGCGTGGAAGGCGTACGCGGAGTCGACGCGGGCGACGCGGAGCCAGACGTGGTCGCCGGTCACGACGAAACCGCTGGCGCGGTCGGAGGCTCCGCGGGTGACGACGGAGACGGTCTCGGGCTCGTTCTGCGCGGACATCTCCAGGCCCAGCTTGGCCCACGCGCGGTCGTTGAGCCACACGAGCAGCCCGCCGGCGTCGTGCGACCGGCAGTGCCCCACCGACACGCGGGCGCTGAGCAGGAAGTCGCCCTGCGCGTGCGCGAGCAGTTTCGGAGCGTCGAGCACCTCGCCGGTGCGCTGCGGGCTGACGAACAGGTCCGTGCCCGGCCTGGCGCCGATCACGAGGCCGTCGTCCTGCGGAAGATAGGAGCCCGCGGCTCTCCCGTCCCACCGCAGAGACACGGGAATGCGCGGAATTCCGACCTGCTCCGCTGCGTGCGTCACACCCGTCTCCTTCGCGTACGGGAACAGCGTTCGGGAACGCTCCAAAAATACGGCGCGAACAGGCGGTCCGTACATAGTGAACTTTGTCGCGGGTCATGGGGGTCACGTCCCGGACGGGGCATGCCGGGGCGGCGGCTAGCCTTCGCTGGTACGGGCGGGACCCGCGGTCCCTCGAAGGGAGTCGTCGAAGTGGATCCTCGTGTTCGCCGGGTGCGGGAGGCCGACGTCGAGGCCGTGGTGGCGTTGGTGCACGCCCTGGCCGAGTACGAACGGCTGTCCGACGAGTGCACGATGACCCCGGCCCAGCTGCACTCCGCCCTGTTCGCCCCGGAACCGGCACTGTTCGGGCACGTGGCGGAGGCGGACGGGGAGATCGTCGGCTTCACGCTGTGGTTCCTGAACTTCTCGACCTTCGACGGGGCGCACGGCATCTACCTGGAGGACCTGTTCGTCCGCCCGAACCATCGGGGTACGGGCCTGGGCCGCGCACTGCTGACGGCACTGGCCGAGGAGTGCGTCCGGAAGGGCTACTCCCGGCTGGAGTGGTCGGTGCTGGACTGGAACGAGCCGTCGATCGGCTTCTACGAGTCGCTGGGCGCCGCGCCGAAGGACGGCTGGACGGTGTACCGCCTGACCGGCGACGCCCTGACCGCCGCCGGAAAGGACACCCTCACCCGGCCATGACCGTCGCCGGCGGGCATGTGGTGGGCGTCACATCGCGGAGGTGTCACGTCGGCGCCGAGCCGTTTGTCCCATGGGCGTCACCGGCACCACGGTGACCCACGGCTCGGGAGGGTAAAGCAATGGAGAACGACCACCGCGTCGTCGTCCTAGGCGCCGGCTACACGGGCATGATGACCGCGATCCGCCTGGCCCGCCGGACTCGGCGCGCCGATGCACGAATCACCCTGGTCAACCCCTCGGAACGGTTCACCGAGCGGCTGCGGATGCACCAGCTCGCCGCCGGGCGGCACCTGGCCGACCACCGCATTCCCGACCTGCTCGCCGGCACCGGCGTCTCCTTCGTACGGGGCACGGCCACCGCCATCGACCCCGACGGCCGCACGGTGGTGGTCGACGACGGCGCGACGACGCTGGACTACGACACCCTGGTGTACGCCCTGGGCAGTTCGGCCGACACCAGCCGGGTGCCCGGCGCCGACGCCCACGCCTTCACGCTCGACAGCCCGCGGACCGCCGTCTCCTTCGCCACCTGGCTCGGCGAGCTCGCCGCGACCGGCGGCAGTGTCACGGTCTGCGGCAGCGGCCTGACCGGCGTCGAGGCGGCGACGGAGATCGCCGAAGCCCATCCCGGCCTGAACGTCACGCTGGTCGGCCTCGATGAGCCGGGCGCGATGATGGGCGCCAAGGCACGCGCCCACCTGCACCGGGCGCTCGACCGCCTCGGCGTCACCGTCAAGGTGGGCGCGCGGGTCACCAAGGTGCTGCCCGACGCCGTCGAGCTGGAGACCGGCGAGGTCCTCCCCTCGGACGCGTGCCTGTGGACGGCCGGCGTCACCGCGTCCTCGCTCGCCGCCGACGCCGGGATCGCCGTGGACGAGCGCGGCCTGATCCTGGTCGACGCGACGCTGCGTTCGGTGTCCCACCCCGGCGTGCACGCCGTCGGTGACGCCGCCGCGGTCCGGTTGCCCTGGGGACGGATCCACGGCACCTGCCAGAGCGGCCTGCCCACCGCCCAGTACACCGCCGACACGATCGCCCGGCTGCTGCGCGGCAGGCCGGTCAGGCCGTTCCGGTTCGGCTACGTCCACCAGCCCGTCAGCCTCGGCCGGCGTGACGCCGTCATCCAGTTCACCCACGCGGACGACACCCCGCGCCGCGCCTACCTCAAAGGCCGCGTCGCCGTCCGGTACAAGGAGACCGTCAGCGCCAGCCCGGTCAAGGTGTACCGGCTCAGCAGGCGCATGAACGTCAGCGTCACATTCTTCAAGGGCGGCCGCGCCACCCGCGACCGGGCCCGACGCACGCTGTTCGGGACGCCGGGCTCATCGTCCGGTTTGGAAGTATGAGCCGATGACCGACGCGACGCCCGATTCGGATCCGTACATCGAGCATCGGCGGCTGCTGTTCGCCACCGCCTACCGCATGCTGGGCAGCGTCACCGACGCCGAAGACGTCCTCCAGGACGCGTGGCTGGCCTGGAACTCGACGGACCGCGCCACGATCCGCAACCCCAGGGCCTATCTGGTGCGAGCGGTCACCAACCTGTCGCTGAACCGGCTCACCTCCACCCGGGCGACCCGCGAGACCTACGTCGGCCCATGGCTGCCCGAGCCGCTGCTCACCTCGCCCGATGCCGCCGCGGACGCCGAAAAGGCCGACACCGTCTCCACCGCGATGCTGGTCGTGCTGGAGACCCTCAGCCCCGTCGAACGCGCGGTCTTCCTGCTCCGCGAGGTCTTCGGCTACTCCCACGGTGAGATCGCCGACACACTCGACCGCCCCGAACCGACCATCCGCCAGATCGCCCGCCGCGCCCGCGAGCACGTCCGGGACCGCCGCCCCCGCTTCGACACCGACCGTGCCGAGCGGGAGAAGGTCACCGCGCGGTTCATCGCGGCCTGCGCGGGCGGCGACCTGAACGCGGTCATGGAACTGCTCGCGCCCGACGTGACCGCCTGGACCGACGGCGGAGGCAAGGTCACCGCCGCCATCCGGCCCCTGCACGGGGCGAGCCAGGTCTCTCGCTGGATTCTCGGTGTCCTGGCCAAGCCCGAATCGGCCGGTATCGTCCCGGAGCCCACTGTCATCAACGGCGAGCTGGGCTTGTTGTGCACCATCGAGGGCGTCCCCGTCGCCGCTCTCACCTTCGACATCGCCGACGGCCGGCTGCACAACCTTTGGTTCCAGGTCAACCCGGACAAACTCCACGGCCTACGCGCCGGGCACGGCATGGCCTGAAGGACACACGCCGACCCGCCAGGCGGAGCCGCTGGTCAGACGGAGGCGCTGGTCAGACGGGGTCGCCCGGAAGGCCGGCGAGGGACAGGCGCGGGCCGAGCCACAGGTGGAAGGAGCCGGCCGCGTTGAGCCAGGCCGTCGTCGTGGCGGCGAACTGCTCGCTCGTCACGCCGCCGCCGATGTGCGTCGTCGCCTCGCTCACGATGATGACCGTGCCGTCGTCGTCGGTGGCGGTGTAGACCTTCAGGCCGACGGTGTCGCGGTTCCACTCGTCGAGGACGGCCCGGAGGGCGGGCTTGTCGTCCACGGTGAAGAAGCGGTCGTAGATGGTGCGGGCGGCGTAGACCTCGCCGTCTCCGTCGAAGGTGAAGAAGAGGCTGTAGCACTGCCATCGCGTCGCGAGACGCCCGCGCGTGTCACGTACGCTGGCGACCTGAAGTCGCTCAAGAATCCGCTCAATACGGTCGAGATCGGGCCTAATGACACCCGACTGGGGCATTTCAGACGCCGGACTCGGAGGCTCGTCTCCCACTGTTCTCGCTCCCCTTCTGCTGACGGCAATGAGATTGTGCCGCACGTAAAGCAGTGTCGTGCCCGCACCGCGCTATCTGTGGAAAAGCCCCGGGCTATGCCGGGAAAGCTCCGGACGATCCATCGTCACTCGGGGCGAAATATGCCGTTGTAGCGTCGAACGGGACATAAGTCGCGATGTGCGTTTATCGGGGGCACAACGAGTGGCGCTCGCGGTCGATGAGGGGATTGCGAATCCCGCGGTCGAGCGGGCTTCGGAAGCGACGGTACGCCCCGGTGGCGCCTGGAGCTCCGATCGGTCGGATCGGCCATGCCCCACGGCGGGGCGTACCCCTAAATTAGCTGTCATGCGCTACGGCGTGGCAGGTCAGGCGTCCGCGGCGGTCAGCTCGATGCGCGCCACCTCGACGCAGTTGCCACCGTTACCACTGCGGCTGCTCTTCTGCCACGTGACCTTGGTCTCGACGCAGTTGCCGCCGTTGCCGCTGTGGCTGCTCTTGCGCCACGAGGACGCAGGCCGTGGGTTCGTCATGTCGCGAACACCCTTCTTATCGTGAGAGTTCCTTCACCTTCTCGCGAATCAACGCCGCAGAGTCACCGGTGTTGACCGCGGCCGAGCGGAGATGGTCGAAAATGAGGCGCCCTTGCTCTGTGTCGGCGGGCTTCTCCAGATAGACACACCCCACCAGGTGTTCGATGTATAGCAGGTCCGGATAGCCGTCGAAGGTCAATAGAACAAAAGGTCCATCAATCGCGGCATGAATTCCGGCCCGGTATGGGAGCACTTGGAGCGACACATTCCCGAGTTCACCGAGGTAGAGCAGGTGCTCCAACTGCTTGACCATCACCGAGGGGTGTTCGACGACACGGTTGAGAACGGCCTCGTCGATCACCGCCCAAACGTGCAGTGGGTTCTTGGACTCGGTCACGCGCTTCTGCCGCGCCATGCGCACCTCGACGCCGGCGTCGACCTCATCGGTCGGGCGCGACTGGGCGCCGAGCAGGATCGCGCGGGCGTACTCGGGGCACTGAAGGATGCCGGGGATCACCTGAGCCTCGTAGCCACAGGAGGTGCGAGCCTCGGCCTCGAACGCCAGGAAGTCGATGAAGCCCTTCTTGACCTTGTCGCTGTACTCGCGCCACCAGTCGCGCTGGCGGGCGCTGCGGGCGAGCAGCACGAGCTGCTCGCGCTTGTCGCCATCGACGCCGTACGTCTCGCACAGCTCCATGACCTCGCCGGAGGTGATCCGCATCTTCGCGGTCTCCATGCGGCTGATTTTCGATTGCTCCCAGCTCATGTTCGCCGCCACCTGCTCGCCGGTCATTCCAGCCTGTTCCCGCAGGTGACGAAGCTCTCGCGCGAGCTGCCGCCCGCGGACCGTGGGGGTGTACGGCATTGCTTCCTCACATAATGCGCTGAATCACTTGCACTGGATCATCATTCTGGGCCAGAGTGTAATCGCACGACTACAGAACGCTTCAATATCCAAGTTATCCACCAAGGGCTGGGCGGGCCGGCGTGACCGCCCGGTGATCGACGTCAGTCGAGCACGCCGAGGCGCACCGGCGCAGCCCGCAGACCGCGGCAAGGAGGACGTTCCTCCTGGCCGCTCCGCGGAGCCGCGACTCTGGGCTCCGCTTGGGGAGAGCCGAGTCCAGGGTCGCGGTTCCTGACCAGACCGAGAAAGGGTCGCCATGGAGGAGTATCCGGACGATCGCGTACTCATATGGCGCCGATCCTTTCCCGGCTTGGCCGAGCACGTACGCCAAGCGCGCGAATTCGCCGGTTTTCTCCTGGCCGACCTGCCGCGCGTGGACGACGTCGTCCTGGTGGTGAGCGAGTTCGCCGCCAACGCCCTACGACATACCGCCTCGGCCCGGCCGGGAGGCCACTACACCCTGGAGGTCCGCCGCTGGCACGACGGCGCGTCGGTGTCACTGACGGATGAGGGCAGCCACAAGGTGCCCCGCGTCCCCGACCTGGGCGACCTGGCCGAGTGCGGCCGCGGCCTGCAGACCGTCGAGGCCGTAGCGTCCGAGTGGCACTGGACCGGCGACCGCCGCGGACGCACCTTCACCGCCACCTTCCTGACCCGAGCCCACGCCGTACTGGTGTCGTCGATCAGCCCGTGCGAGGTCTTCGGCGACGACCTGCACCCGGCGGCCGTCCTCACCTCCGACTCCGCCCTGTAGACCCCGGGGCCGCGTCCCTTTCCCGCGCCCCTCGCTGCGGGTGTTCTAGAGCAGCAACTCGGCGAGCTCGTCGAGCAGCGCCGTCACCCGCGCGGCCCGTACCTGATCCTCGACGACGCGCACGATCACCGCGTCCGCCGACCGCCCCGCCCTCGCGAGCACCGCCCGCCGCGCCGCCTCACTCAGCCAGACCCGAGTACGCCGCCGGTCCGCCGCGTCCGGCGGCGTCTCGATCAGCCCGCGCTCCTTCAGCCGCGCCACCGACTCGGAGACGTGACTCTGCGCGAAGCCTGTCCGTACCTTGATCTCGCTCACCGCACTGCCCGGATGCTTCAACACGTCTTCGATCACCGCGACCTCGGCAGGCGTCAGCGCCGCGTCACCCGCGGAGGTCGTGACCTCCCGGGACAGGTCGATCAGCCGCTTGCCCAACCGGTGCATCCGCACGCCGTCCATACCGTCGAGGGTATATCGGCGCAGATGCATCGGTGCCGATGTATCCTGGCGCGGTCGAGAGGAGCGGGACCATGGATGCCTCACCGCTGAACGGTGTCGGCGGCACGTCGCTGGGGGTGGCACGCGCACGGGCGTGGGAGAGCCGCCGCCCGGACCGGCTGTTCGACGACCCGTACGCCGCGGAGTTCGTCGCCGCCGGCGGTTCCGGTGGCCGGGCGCCTCTCTCTCCGGCACGGGCCCGGCTGGCCTTCCACGTCATCATCCGCACCCGCTTCTACGACGACTTCCTGCTCGCCGCCTGCGACAGCGGCTGCCGCCAGGTCGTGCTGCCGGCCGCCGGCCTGGACACGCGCGCGTACCGCCTGCCGTGGCCGCCCGCAGTCACGCTGTACGAGCTGGACCTGCCGGAGGTGCTCGCCTTCAAGGACCGGGTGCTGGCCGGTGCGGGGGCCGAGCCCCGCTGCGCACGCACCGCCGTACCGGTCGACCTGCGCGAGGACTGGCCCCGACGGCTGACCGACGCCGGCTTCGACGCGTCGGCGCCCACGGCGTGGCTGGTCGAGGGCCTGCTGGTCTACCTCAGCCCAGAGGACGCCGACCGGGTGCTGAGCCGCGTCGGCGCGCTGTCGGCCCCCGGCAGCCGGATTTCCCTAGAGCGCAACAACGCCGCCTCGGTCATCGCCGAAGAGGACCGCGGCGGCATCGAGGAGTACGCCGATCTGTGGCAGGGCGGCGTCGGCGACACCGCCGGCCGGCTTGCCGGCGACGGCTGGCAGACCGAGGTACATGAGCTGGCCGATGTGGCCGCCTCGTACGGCCGGCCCGCGCCGAGCTCCTCCCTGAGCGGGTTCCTCACCGCCACCCGCTGACCTTCACGGCAGGGCGTCGACCAGAGCGGACGTCACGTCCTTGGTGGTCGCCCTGCCGCCGAGGTCGCGGGTACGCAGGGCCGGGTCGGCGGTGACCGTCTCGATCGCGGTCAGGACGTCGGCCGCCGCCTTCTCCCGCCCGAGGTGGTCGAGCATCAACGCGCCGCACCACACCTGCGCGATCGGGTTGGCCACCCCACGCCCCGCGATGTCCGGGGCCGAGCCGTGCACCGGCTCGAACATCGAGGGGTTCCGCCCGGTGGGATCCAGGTTGGCCGACGGGGCCACGCCCAGCGATCCGGACACGGCCGCGGCGATGTTGCCGAGGATGTCACCGAACAGGTTCGAGCCCACGACGACGTCGAGGTCCTCCGGATGGGTGATGAACCGCGCGGTGAGGGCGTCGACGTGCATCCGCTGCCACTTCACGTCCGGGTACGAGGCCGCCACCTCGGCGGTGACCTCGTCCCAGAACGGCATCGTGTGCATGATCCCGTTCGACTTGGTGGCCGAGACCAGCGCTCCACCGCGCTGGCGCGCCAGGTCGAAGGCGTACCGCAGCAGCCGCTCACACCCGCGCCGCGTGAAGATCGACTCTTGTACGGCCACGTCGCCGGCCGGGGTCGCGAACCGCCCGCCGACGTCGGAGTACTCCCCCTCGGTGTTCTCCCGCACGATCGCCACGTCGAACGCCTCACACCCGCGCAGCCGGCTGGCCAGACCGGGCAGCAGCCGCACCGGCCGGATGTTCACGTACTGGTCGAACGCCCGCCGAATCGGGATGAGCAGCCCCCACAGCGAGATGTGGTCAGGCACACTGGGCGAACCGACCGCGCCGAGGAAGATCGCGTCCGTCTCACGGAGCCGGTCAATGCCGTCCGGCGGCATCATCGCGCCGTGCTCGGTGTACCAGGAGCAGCTCCACGGCAACTCGCACCAGCTCAGCGCGAAATCGTGCCGCGCGGCGACCGCGTCGAGCACCCGCTGCGCCGCGGGCAGCACCTCCTTGCCAATGCCGTCACCCGGAATCGCCGCGACGAGGTGCCCGTCGACGCCGCTCACGCGACCACCGCCGGCGCGGTCACCCGGTGCATGATCCGCGGCTCGCCCGCCCCACACGCGATGTTCACTGTCGGTGCGAGCGGGATGAGCTCCTCACCGGAGCCGAGCCGCCACCGCCCGTGCCCCTCGCCCAAATCCGTATTGATTTTCAAGGTCACGGTTGCACTCCTGGGGGGACCCACATCTCGGCGACCGGGGCAAGTCACCATATCTTGCCGCCTCACCTCTTCACCAGAGTTTCCGCAGGCCAGAACGTTGCCCGACGCTCGCGGGTCACGAAGGCGTCGCTGGCCCCGCACGCCATCCGTGAGGGATGTAGACGGCTCTGGCGCGCTTGACAGCCAAGTTCTGTCCTCGCGGTAGGTGCCGGTGCAGGTTCCGCCTCGGTTACGTAGGGCGACGGGCGTGCGGAGGATGCGGGCGCATGACGCCATTGCCGCAGTCGAACTTCTCGGCAACCTGGCGAATCTCCAGCCCTGGTCGTACAGGCGGGCGGCGTCTTCGGCCCACTGCCGTTCGGCCTCGTCCAATGTCGCGTCCTGTCGGCGGCGGGCAGCCGGATCTCCTTCGAACGCACCAACGCCGCCTCGGTAATCGCCGAAGGGGACCGAACGGACATCCACGAGTACGCGTCACTGTTGAAGGGCTGCCTTGGCGAGGACACCGCCGGTTGGCTGAACGCTCACGGCTGAGTTACGAAGGTCCACCACCTGACCGATGTAGCCGAGTCGTACGGCCGCCCGACGCCGAGCAAGTCCCTCAGCGGCTTCCTCACCGCCATCCGCAAGGCCTGAAGATCTACGCTGGCAATCTACTCAGGCGCGGCGACCGGACAGCCGACGCAACATTCCGCCGCCGGCTCAATGCGTTCGAACTCCCCCTTGCCGCGATCATAGATGCACGCAATGCCGAGCGCCTTGAGTAGGTCGGCCATATCCTCCGAGGGCCGCGCCGGAAGCAGAATCGCCCGGCGCTTGGTTCGCGCATATCTGCCATAGTCAAGGATCTGACCGATCGCAAGCCTAATATAGACCCGCGCCGCCGACGATTTGGCTTCAATCAGTTCATCCGCCGTAACGTCGAGTAGATCACTGCGCAGAGGAGCCACATGCGCGGCGGACTTCATTGTTCGCTGCATTACCTTATGGCCTCGCCTCTCAAGCCAGTCGGCATAGCGACGAACAAGTTTAGACTCTCGACGCTCTGCCTCCGTGACTGACCCGGCACCGTTGACCAGGAAGGTATCGGCCTTGTGCGCGTCTAGATCCACGTCCTTCACCGTCAGAGTCGGCTCGGGTGTGGCCGCGAGCACACCAGCGGGAAGCAATCTAAAGACGATGGCGCGGCGCATATTAAGCAGAAGATCGGGACCGTCTTCGAACCGGAAGGGGCGTTCGCTGTCGATAGCATATTCACCGACGTAACGAACTAGAGGTCCCTTGACCTCCTGAAAGAGCCGCAGCGACTTGCCGTCCTCTTTGTGACGTAGCAGAGCTGCGTTACCTCTTACAAAACGCTGATCACCTATTTTACCTTCTCCTGTGTAGGCATAGCTGCCATCCGGCCGCGGACCATCACGATAGCCGTACTGCTGGCCTCCCTTAGTTTCGAAGAGCAAGATATCCGCGGACTTCCGGGGCGTCGAAATGCCGCCCTGAGTTTGACCACCGCACCGGCGGTGGACCTCCTGCCTCACCAGTTCTTCGCCCTCACGGATCTCCCATGACATAGGAGACAAGCTACGCCAAAACGGGCCATCTGCCCGTAAGCCTGCTGTGCCCGTGATCTGTCAGTGGATGCCAGTACGGTGCTCACGTGGCCAAACTCTTGCCAGGCGTCTACGAGCACCTGATCACGACCGAGATCCTTCGCGGCCTTGACACGGTCAGCAGCGACCTTCTGCAGCAGGAAAGGCTGGAGCAGGGGGATGCCACCCAAGTGTTGGTTCGGCATCTCACCGGGTTGGCGCGGCGCGCGTTGGAGATCGCTGCTGAGACCGACAAAAACAAGGACTCACTGGCAGCGCAGGTCAAGGTAGCTAACGGCATCGCCCAGGCCATCGGAGTTCTCGTAGCCGAGTCAGTGACGGAAGAGGACCACATCGCTGACGGACATGCCGTTTTGCTGGCGATCGCCGACGGCCGTCGTCCGGATGGCACCGTCACCTTCCCCGAGCGACCTGACGTTCCTCTCTCGACGAGCGCGCTTCTCGTGAACGGCCGTGACCAACCTCAGGTCGGCCCGGAGGTGATCAAGGAGCTCGCCTCGGCCGATCAGGTTGATCTGCTCTGCGCCTTCATCAAGTGGCATGGCCTGCGACTGATCGAGGATGCACTACGTCGCTTCACCGAGCGTGGCGGCAAGCTCCGCGTGATCACGACGACCTACATCGGCGCGACCGAACGCAAAGCGCTCGACCGGCTCATCGAGCTTGGCGCTGACGTCAAGATCAGCTACGAGACGCGAACAACGCGACTCCACGCCAAAGCGTGGCTCTTCCATCGCGGCTCTAGCCTCGACACGGCGTACGTCGGATCCTCCAATTTGTCGAAGACCGCCATGACCGACGGCAAGGAATGGAACGTCCGGATTGCCCGTGTCGAGCAGCCGCACCTGCTCGAGACGTTCCGTGCCACGTTTGAGGAGTACTGGGCCGATCCTTCCTTCGAAGCGTACGACCCTGAGCGCGACGCGGAGCGTCTCGACCTGGCGCTGACGAAGGAGAGCGGCGGCCCAGCCGATCTCCCTCTCCAGATCACCAACATCGCGGTGAATCCCTATCCCTACCAGCGCGAGATTTTGGATGAGCTCCAGGCAGCACGTGAGCTCCACAAGCACTGGCGGAACCTCGTGGTGATGGCTACCGGTACCGGCAAGACCGTGGTTGCCGCCTTGGACTACAAACGGCTCGTCGCCCAGGGCGCCGTCAACTCACTGCTCTTCGTCGCCCACCGGAAGGAGATCTTGGAGCAGAGCCTGCTGACGTTCCGCCAGACGCTCCAGGACGGCGCTTTCGGTGAGCTGCTCGTTGATGGTCAGCGCCCACAAGGATGGCGGCATGTCTTCGCGTCTATCCAGTCGCTGGCACGTCTGCCGATCGAGCCAGAGCGGTTCGACATGGTCATCGTCGATGAGTTTCACCACGCCGAAGCAGCCACCTACGCCCGGCTACTCGGCCACCTCCAGCCGAAGGCGCTGCTCGGACTGACAGCGACCCCTGAACGTACCGACGGCGCCGACATCATGCATTGGTTCGATGGAGGCAAGCCGGCTGTTGAACTCCGTCTTTGGGAGGCTTTGGAGCGAGACCTCCTGGTGCCCTTCCATTACTTCGGCATCCATGATGCGACCGACCTGTCGACGATCACGTGGCGGCGGGGCACCGGCTATGACGTCGCGGAGCTGACCAACCTCTACACCGGGCATCACGCTCGTGTAGCGATGGTGATCCAGGCCCTAACCGACAAGCTCGCCAGCCCGCGCGCCATGCGCGCCGTCGGTTTTTGTGTCAGCATCGCCCATGCCGAGTTCATGGCCGACCAGTTCAATCGGAAGGGCATCCCTGCTGTCGCGGTTACCTCGGCGACCGACCGCAGCGACCGTGAGCAGGCACTGCGAGATCTACGTGAGCGCAAGATCAACGCTGTCTTCACCGTGGACCTGTTTAACGAAGGCGTCGACGTGCCCCAGATCGACACCGTTCTTTTCCTACGGCCGACCGAGAGCGCGACCGTCTTCCTCCAGCAGCTCGGGCGGGGGCTGCGCTTCGCAGAAGATAAGCCCTGTCTCACCGTGCTGGATTTCGTCGGCCGCCAGAACACCAACTTCCGCTTCGACCTGCGCTACCGCGCCCTGACCGGAGACAGCGCTCGCCAGCTCGAGCGCGACGTGACCGATGGGTTTCCCACGCTCCCGGCAGGTTGCCATATCGATCTCGACCGCGAAGTTAGCAAGCTCGTACTGGAGAACCTCAAGCAGGCGATTGGCCAAAATAAGAGGGCGATCGTTGCCGAGATTCGTAGCCTCGCCGAAAAGCGCCTGATTGAATTCCTGGACGAGACACAGATCGAGCTCGAGGACCTCTACCGAGGATCTCGGGGAGGATGGGTCGGACTCCGCCGAGACGCTGGCGTCGAAAAGCGCATCCCTAGCGATCCCGTCGATGACAAGGCCCTCGCGTCGAGCATTGGGCGTATGTTGCACATTGACGACCCCGAGCGAATCACCTTTATACAAGACATCTTCTCTAGTGAGAAGCCACCTCAAGTGAACGGCTTCGACGCGCGTCAGCGTCGTCTCCTGGCGATGCTGCATGCCTCCATCGATAGCAGCCAGCCGCTGAGTTCCCTCGAACACAACATTGCTCGGTTCTGGCGCAACCCTGCGCGCCGAGAGGAGATCCTCGAGATCGCCGAGGTCCTCTCGGCCAGGCTCCACCGCATCACACCAGCACTGACTGAGGCGATGCACATCCCCCTTCATCTCCACGCCACGTACGCCAAAGATGAAATCCTCGCCGCGTACGGCATGGAGAAGCCACGGTCTTGGATGGCTGGCGTCCGCTGGATGCCGGACGAGCAAGCGGACCTCTTCTTCGTCACTATCAACAAGACAGAGCAGCACTTCTCTCCGCAAACCATGTACCGCGATCGAGCCGTCAGCCCGACCGAGTTCCAATGGGACTCACAACACACGACCGCGGAGACATCAGCGACCGGCCAGCGATACATCAACCACGTCGCGCGGCAGTCGACCGTTCACTTGTTCATTCGCGAGAACAAGGGAGATGCATACACCTACGCCGGTCCGATGCACTATCAGGACCACGAGGGCGAACGCCCCCTGCATATTCACTGGAAGTTGGCCAATGATCTCCCCGCTGACGTCTTCCGGTACGCCAAGGTCACGGCCGGCTGAGGTTGTGCAGGCCAGGTTTGCCGGCGGTGTAGAGCCACTTCTGGAAGAGCGGGCGGAGGTTCTTCTTCGTGTAGTGCTGGGCGAAGGCGATGAACTGCGCGGTGGTGGCATTGCCGTTGCGCTCGGTCTTGGGCCAGTCCTTCACCAGCTGGAAGAACGCGGTGTCTCCGATGGTGCGGCGGACCTGGTGCAGAGTCATCCCGGCGCGGAGGTACGTCAGTGGGTCGAAAATGTGGTCACGGCCTGGCTTGGCGACCTTGCCCTTCCACACCGTGGCCGGGGAGCGGTAGGCCGCGTCGAACATCTGCTGGACGGTCTTTCCGCCGTGCTGTTCGGTGTACAGCCATTCGGTATAGGTCGCGAAGCCCTCGTTCAGCCAGATGTCCGACCACTGCGCGGGGGTGACGGTGTCGCCGAACCACTGGTGGCCCAGCTCGTGGGCGAGCATGAACGCGGGCGGCAGGCCACCCGCGCGGCCGGTGGCGTACACCGGGCGGGTCTGGGACTCCAGGGCGTAGCCGACGTTCGGAGCGAGAACGATGATGCCGCCGACTGAGGAGAACGGGAAGCCTCCGTACAGCTTCTGCTCCCATTCGATGTCGTCGCCGGTGACCCTGTTGAGCTGGTTGGCGGCATCGGCCACCGTCTGGCCACCGGTGGTGGCGATCGCCTTCGGGTCGACGGCGGTGATGTTGCGGAGGCCGCTCTTCGTACGGGTGTCCCGGACCTCGAAGTGGCCTATGGCGATCATGACCAGTTCGCTGGCGGTCGGTTCGGGATTGGTCCAGCGGAAGGTCGTGGTGGCGCCCTGCGTCTGTTCGCCGGCCGGTTGGCCGTTGGCGAGGACCTTGAGCCCCTTCGGCACGGTCACGGTGAAGTCGTACGTCGCCTTGTCGCGCAGGCTCTCGTTGACCGGATACCAGGTCGCCGACCCGGTCGGCTGCGACAACGTCACCACGCCGTCGTGCCTGGGGATCCAACCGGAGACGCCGAGCGCCTTGTCCCTGATCGGCTTCGGGGCGCCGGCGTAGGCGATCTCGACCGTGAACTGCCGGCCCTTGGGGAGGCCGCTTCCGGGGGTGATGACGAGTTCCTGTCCGCCGGTTTGCTCGTACGTGGCGGGGCGCCCGTCGACCGTCACGTTCGAGACCTTCAGCGGGTCGCGCAAGTCCAGGTCGAACCGTGAGAGGTCCTGCAGGGCGCTGGCTCGTATCTTCGCCGTGGCGTTGATGGCCTTCGTGCCGACGTCGTAGGTGAGGGAAAGGTCGTAATGGTTGGCGTCGTAGCCGCCGTTGCCCATCTTCGGGAAGTACGGGTCGCCGGAACCCGCTGCTCCCGGCGTGAAGTCGTGCGTAGCGTCGGTCGGCTTGGCGGACGCAGAGTCAGAGCCCGAGTGTGAAGCCCCTGTGCACGCGACGGCCAGCGAGGCGCGCATGCCAGCCGTCACCACGGTCGCGACGACCTTCCGCGCCCGTGGGTTGATTCCTGCCATACCGAGGCTCCCGTTGTCTGCATGCTTTTAACAATCAGGAGAGCATCCTCCTCTACCTTTCATCCGGATATGCCGGATTATCGGAACCCGGCCTTCCGATGACGGCGATCAGTGGCTGGGCGGCCAGAAGCCCGACCATCGCGGCCACCGGACTTCCCGGGGAACCTCGGCAGGCTGCCTGGCGAGCAGATCGACGCCGTAGGTGGGCGTAGAACGGCCGCAGGCGCGTGAGGGGTCTCGGGACCGTGTTGTTGTGGCAGGGCGGTGATGCGGCTTAGCACTCCCGGCCCAGGAGCATGTGAGGGTAGCCCCGGTTGATCCGGTCACCGAGGCTCACGTCGAGTCCGTCGATGAACTTCTGGAGAAGTGCGACTGCCTCCTCGGCGCTCCCGGCCTCGCCTTTGAACTCGAACTCGACGAAATCCCCTGCGCTGGCCACGGTGTCGAACGCGACGGCGACCTCACCTGGAATGGTCCATTCCTCGCGAATCTTGTTCACTGTGACCAGCTTCGTGAAGGCGAGCGCGAGCAGAGTGCGGCGCAGTGCTTCGATGTCCTCGACAGCCGTCTCGTACTCGTCGCAATGCGTCTTGATCTCGGCATCCTCGGGATGCCACCGCTTGTAGTTAACCGATGCGCCGTTGTCGGTCTCGCGGAGACGCAGCCACTCGGACACCACGGCGGGGGCGAGGAAATCGCGGTGTGGGGCGTTGTAGTAGGTGTCCACCTGCCGGACGGCCGGGCCGTGCTCGCCGCCGCGTTCCTCTAACTCCTGCTTGATCTTGTCCGGCTCGGTAAGCGCGAACTTCCGCTCGACCTCGATGTACTTCACTGCCACTCTCCTTGATGGTGGGTCCCGTCCCCGTGGTCAGCCTAGGGATGGGGCGTCAGGGGGGCGTGGTGTTCCGGCGAGATGGGCACCGGGCTGGCTACTAAGGTGGACGAACGGTTCATGGGCAGGAGCGACAACAACGATGGGTGTTGACCGTCCAAGTGAGGCTGACTCGGCTAGCGAGGCCGAAGAAGGGCGGATGCCGCCCGATCGGCCAGGCGTTGAAGGATACCCATCGCGCGCTGAGAGCAAGCGCGTCGCTGCGGAGGCCAACAAAGACATTAAACCGCCCTCTGACCTGGCTCCTCAGCCCGTGATGGACAAGACCGCTTACTCACTCGGGAAATCCGAACAACACGACGCGGGCACGGAGCAGTCCGATGCTCCGAGGAAGCAGGATGGTGTCTCGGATACACAGGCCACGATCGATACCCAGGCGACCGTTGATGTAACCGGTCGTGACGGTGCTAACGCTGCCGACGTCGAGGACGATCACGATCGGCCAGCCGAAGGCGGTGAGTTCACGGCCATTTCTGGAGATGGTCTTTCTGAAGACGTCGCTCTTGCGGCTGATCTCTCGAATCCTGAGGTCGAGACGGGCCTCCTAGACAGGATAAAGAGAATTTCAAGCATACCTGAGCGCGATGATGCTCCACGGGAGATCCGTGGCGTCATTAACCGTTTGGACTATCAGGACCCAAAAGAGGATCCCGAAGCGGTTCCAGACCGGTACGGAAGGCCTCTCGATCGCGCCGACGGTACCCGTACGCCGCTTTTCAAAGGAGATCCAACTCGCGAGCAGGTTACACAGGGCGCCCTTCAAGACTGCGGCATCATTTCTACGTTGGGCGCTGTAGCGAGTCATCGCCCCGAAGCGATTCGAAACTGCATTCGCGAAACCGACGATGGCAACTATGAAGTGCGCCTACATGAGACCAAGTTTTCAGCGTCACATTTAAGATATGAGCCGACTGGGCGGATGATCACGCTAGAGATCACTCCCGAGATACCAGTTTTCGACAGCCAGCCAGATCGCCCGGCTTTCGCCGATCCCGGAAACAGCGGCACCGCTTGGGCGCCGATACTCGAGAAATCGATCGCCGGCAGCGATCGAACTTGGAGCGAAGAACGGCGAGATAAATGGCAACAGCGCTGGGAGGTTCAGAGCGGCACAAAAGAGGAAGCCCCTAGTGGCTACGTACGCCTTCACCAAGGAAGCAACCACAGCGAGCGCGCAGAGCTCCTTACTCAGCTAACAGGAGAGCCTTCAAAAGTGTGGGAATTTCCTACAGGCTATGACTCCTTCGGGCGCAGCCCCGACCGGCAGGTAGTGGACGAATTCCGCAGTCACCTTGCTGAAGGCAAACCCATACTGGTGGGGACGCGCGATCGACGACCAGGGGAAAAACAGCTCACAAATAATCTCGTTGACGGCCACGCTTATGAAGTGACAGACGTCGACAACGAAGGTAGGATCCACCTGTGGAACCCATGGAATAAGAAGCAGCCTTACCCGTTGACGGCGGCTCAGTTTCGGGCAAATATTAGGCCACGTTACAGCACCCTGGAGTAATCATGACAGTCCGCCAAATCGTTCTTCGGCATGGCATTCAATTCAATGCGAATATTGGTAGCTTCAGCGCCATATATGCAGAGGAAGACTCTGCTAGTGGTTCACCCGAAGTGCTCGTCAATATCGCAGCCGATGGAGAGCGCGAGTACGTACTCCATCCGGGTGATACCTTCACGGTACGGGATCAGACGTGGAAGCTGGCAAGCGTTAATAACCCTGGGCTGCATGATTGGACTGTCGTTCTAGAGCGGGTGGACTAGCGTCGTTCAGTGGAACGATCCTGCGGTCTAGACCTTCCCACCGCCCACAGGTTGATACGACAGGCAGCCGCAGAATATATTCCGAGCATCGGCGCGCTGTCGGTCGGCGACGATCAGCGGACGTCGACCGCGCAGGGCGGGCTTATGACCCGCTGTGCTTGTTTCGTACCGCCTCGAACGCGGCGTGCACGGCGACTTTCTCTTCGTCGGTGAGATCCATCGGTCGGTGGGCGAAGGCGTTGTCCGATGTGACCTGTGTTTCCAGCCCCGCCTGATGGGCGGTGGATGTAAGCGCGCCGACGACATGGAGCAGCAGGGAGATCGATTGTGTCGCCTCATCCACCTCCTGGTGAGCGTCGAACTTCTCGACCAGTCTCCGCAGTCCTCGCAACTCGTCATCGCGCTCAGAAGGGCCCGCCGTACGGCGCACCGGGGCGCGGAGGTCGTCCTGAAACGATGATCGATCACGAAAACGGCCATGCAGTGGCTCGCCCAGCGCGTCCAGGATGTCGTAGAGCCCGCCGTAGGCCCATTCGATCCGCCAGCCCGGCCACGTGGGCGCCATGACCGCCAGCACCGCAGCGCGGTAGGCGACGTCCTCGTAGCAGTGCGAGTGCCAGAGCAGGCGACGCTCGTCATGGTCGATCAGCGCGGCCGCCTCGCACTCCAACTCGTCCAGCCACCGGTCGCAGGACTGCTGCCCCTGAGCGAACCGGGTTGCCGCATTCGGGCCGGCGAGCAGATCCAGCTCCATGGAATGTGCGCCCCAGTGCGTGTAGCGACGCTTCCACGAACCGTCGGCTTTCACAACGTAATGCGCACGAGAGCCCATGAACTTAATGTAATCACATCATCACGTAGCGCAAAGCATTGACGCCCTCCCTCGTAGCGCGAGCCGTAGCCCGGAGCGAGCGGGCAACCGCTGCGGCGAGCAAGGTCAACACTCAGGCAATCCGGAGTTTGCCGAGTTCTTTCCCACGGGAAGAACCCGTCGAGGGGTGGTGATGCGCAGGGTTCTCGTGGCGGTGGCGCTCGTCGTGGCGCTGTGTGGCGGGTGTGCCGGCTCCGGCATGCCACGGCCCGTGAGCAGTTCGACCAGTTGGAGTCGGGAGCGGTTTCTCCGTGCTCACCCGCCCACCGGCACGCCGACCGCCGAGCCTGCCGGCTTCGGGAAGAAGGTCGGGGCGCTCTTCTCCCACGACACCAAGGGCGACCACTTCTGCACGGCCAGCGCCGTCGACAGTCCCTCCCGCAATCTCATCATCACGGCCGCTCACTGCGTGCACTCCGGTGAAGGCGGCGGATACGTCAGTGACCTCGTCTTCGTCCCCGGCTACCGCAACGGGAACGCCCCGTACGGCGTCTGGAAGGTCAAGGCGCAGTTCGTCGACGACCGGTGGGCGAAGGGGTCCGATCCCGACCTCGACGTCGGGTTCGCCGTGCTTCAGCCGCTCAACGGCAAGAACATCGCCGACGTCCTCGGGGCCAACCTGCTCGGGATCAACCAGGGGTTCACCAACCTCGTCCGGGTCACCGGCTATCCCAAGAGCTCCGACAAGCCTGTCACCTGCATCAACCGCACCACCAGAGAGCTCAAGTACCAGATGCGGTTCGCCTGCAACGGCTACGCGCCCGGCACCAGTGGCAGTCCCTGGCTGACCCACTACGATCCGAAGACAAAACGGGGCGAGGTCGTCGGGGTGATCGGCGGGTACCAGCTCGGCGGTCTCGAGGACGCCGTCTCCTACAGTGCCTACTTCGACGACGATGTACGGAAACTGTACGAGCGCGCCATCGGGCAGGCGTAACCGAACGAAGACAGGGATCATGGACGTCGACGTCGTAGTCATCGGTATGGGTCCGGGCGGGGAAGAGGTCGCGGGGAGTCTCGCGGCGGCCGGGCTGAGCGTGGTCGGGATCGAGAACAACCTGGTCGGCGGCGAATGCCCCTACTGGGGCTGCATTCCGAGCAAGGCCATGGTGCGGGCGGGCGACGTACTGGCCGAGGGGCGTCGCGTGCCGCGGTTCGCCGGGTCGGCGGACATCGAGGCGAGCTGGGCGCCGGTCGCGGGACGGGTGCGCGAGGTCACCAGCGCATGGGACGACGGCGCCGCCGCCGAGCGCTTCACCGGCAAGGGCGGCCGGCTCGTGCGCGGGGCCGGGCGGATCACCGGGCCGAAGGAGGTCACGGTCGGCGACGAGGTCTTCCGTGCCCGGCGGGGTGTGGTGATCGCGACCGGTACGGCCCCGGCGGTGCCGCCCATCGACGGGCTGGAGGGCACCCCGTACTGGACGAACCGCGAGGCGATCGAGGCGGAGACGCTGCCCGAGTCGCTCGCCGTCCTGGGCGGCGGCGCGATCGGGTGTGAGCTGGCGCAGGTGTTCGCGCGGTTCGGCACCCGGGTCACGATCCTGGAGGCCGGGCCGCGGCTGCTCTCGCTGGAGGAGCCGGAGTCGGGCGAGCTGCTCCGCGCGACCTTCGAGAACGAGGGCATCGACGTTCGCGTCAACGCCAAGGCCGAGCGCGTACGGCACGACGGCGACGGCTTCGTGATCAACGACGACCTGCACGCCGAACGCTTCCTCGTCGCCGTCGGCCGTCGTACGAACCTGGCCGGGCTCGGGCTCGGGACGGTCGGGCTCGACGAGAGCGCGCGGTTCGTCGAGGTCGACGACCGGATGCGGGCGGCCGACGGCGTGTGGGCGGTCGGCGACGTGACCGGCAAGGGCGCGTTCACGCACGTCGCGGTCTACCAGGGCCGGGTCGCCACCCGCGACATCCTCGGCGAGGACGGGCCGGGGGCCGACTACCAGGCGCTGCCGCGCGTCACGTTCACCGACCCGGAGATCGGCGCCGTCGGGCTCACCGAGCGTCAGGCGCGCGAGCGGTACGCCGACGTCCGCGTGCACACCACCGACCTGGCGAACAACTCGCGCGGCTGGCTGCACCGGGCCGAGGGCTTCCTCAAGCTGATCGAGAGCGAGGGCCGGCTCGTCGGCGCGACCTCGGCGGGCCCGATGGGCGGCGAGATCCTCGGCGCCCTGGCGGTCGCGGTTCACGGCGAGGTCCCGGTCGAACGCCTCCGGCAGATGATCTACGCCTTCCCGACCTTCCACCGGGCCATCGACGCCGCACTCCTCTGACCCCTGACGCCCGCGCTGATCGGTGGCACGATGTGCCGGGAGGTTGGGATGCCGGATCCGTTGTTGTTACGCCCGGGAGATCCGGAGACGATCGGGTCGTACGATCTGACCGGGTTTCTCGGCGAGGGCGGGCAGGGGGCCGTCTACCTCGCGGAGAACGCCGACGGCGACCGTGTGGCGGTCAAGGTGCTGCACGCCAGGTTCGCCGGGGACGACCGTGCCTTACGACGGTTCGTACGAGAGGTCGACGCCACACGCCGGGTCGCGCGGTTCTGTACCGCCCGCGTGCTGGAAGTGGCCGTCAGCGGCACCCAGCCGTACATCGTCAGTGAGTACGTTCCCGGCGAATCGCTCAAAGAGCTGATCGCTCGTGACGGGCCCCGGGAAGTCGGGGCGCTGGAGCGGCTGGCGGTCAATACGGCCGCCGCCCTGGCGGCGATTCATCGGGCCGGGATCGTCCATCGCGACGTCAAGCCCAGCAACGTGCTCATGGGGCCGGACGGGCCGCGCGTCATCGACTTCGGCATCGCCCGCGCCCTCGACCACGTCACCACCCAGTCCACCGGACTGATCGGCACGCCCGCCTACATGTCTCCCGAGCAGATCGCCGGCGGCGGCATCGGTCCCGCCTCGGACATGTTCTCGTGGGCCCTCACCCTCGTGTACGCGGCCGTCGGCAGACCCGCGTTCGGCGGTGACAGCGTGCCCGCGGTCATGCACCGCATCCTCACCGGCCAGCCCGATCTGTCCGGCGTCCCCACGCCCCTACGCGATCTCATCGCGGCGGCACTCGCGAAAGACCCCGAGCAGCGCCCGACCGCGAATGACGTGCTGCCCGCCCTGGCCGGTCCGCCGACGGCACAGAGGCCGGTCGTCCTCGGGCCGCCGAAGGACGACGCCCCCTTCGCAGCCGTACGGTCCGACGCGTCCTCCGAGCCGGCCGTAGCGCCGCCGGACGAGGTCACCCACGAGCCGACCGTGCAGGTATCGGACGATCAGACCGGCGAGCCGACTCTGACGGCACCCGGCCATCACACCCCCGAACCGACCTCGATGCCACCAGACGATGCCATCCTCACGCCGGGGGTGATGGCACCGCGCGATGCCGCCCCGGAGCAAGGGGTCATGGCACCACGGGACACCACTCCCGGACCGGGGGTGATGGCACCGCGCGAAATCGCCGTCACGTCCGAGCGACGCCCGATGACCCGGCGCAAGGTCCTGCTGACCGCGGTCGGCGGCCTCGCCGGGGTGACCGTGCCGACCGGCCTCTACTACCGGCTCCACGACAGGCACGGGACGGCCTCCCACCTCGAGCTCGCCGCCGTTCTCAGAGGCCACAGCGCCGAGGTCCGTGGAGTGGACTTCGGCCCCGACGGGAGGTTCCTGGTCAGCGGTGGCCGCGACGGGATACGAATATGGAACGTCGCCACCCAGAGCGGCGTCGCGACGCTGGCCCTCAACGTCGCCGTCACGTCGGTGGCCTTCAGCCCGGACGGCCGAATCCTGGCCGCCGGCACGGAGTCCCACAGGGTCGAGTTGTGGAACACCTCCACGGGCCGTCTCACCGCCACGCTCGAAGGGCACAGCTCTCCGGTCGGCTGTGTCGCCTTCAGTCCCAACGGCAAGATGCTGGCCAGCGGAGGTGGCGACGGCACCATCCGCCTGTGGGACCCGGTCGAGCGGCACCACATCGCCACGCTCACCGGGCACACCGCCGTCGTCGGCTCCGCGGCGTTCAGCCCGGATGGCAAGACTCTCGCCACCAACGGCTCCAACCGGGTCTGGCTGTGGAACCCGGCCAAGCGGCGTCGCGTCGCCGCCCTCAGCGACTACGGAGCCAGTGTCAACGCCGTGGCGTTCAGCCCCGACAGCAAGATCCTCGCAACCGGCGACGGCGACAGAACCGCGCGTCTGTGGGACGTCGGACGCCGACGTGTCGTGGCCACTCTCACCGGGCACACCGGCGCGCTGTCGGCCGTGGCGTTCAGCCGCAATGGTGGTTTCCTCGCCACCGGCGGCACGGACCGGACAGTACGGGTGTGGGAGATGGCCGGCCGACGCGCCATCGCCACCCTCACCGGGCATACCGGTTACGTCGAGGGTGTGGCGTTCAGCCCCGACTACACGCTGGCCAGTTGCAGCGACGACAAGACGGTCCGGCTGTGGACGTTCCGATGAACGTGACGCCGTCAGTGAGCCGGTTTCTTCGGTTCGATGGCCGGGCGTTCCCGGTGTTCGCCGTTCGGTAGCGGTACGAGGTCCTCCGTGTACAGGCGGTTCAGGCGGCGGCGGAGGCGGGCCGTCGGGCGGCGGGCCTCCTTCGGTTCGACGCCGGCGCTGTCCGGTCGCGGTTCGGGCAGCCGGTGGGGCAGGCGGCGGCCGCGGAGGACCGCTTCCTCGTCGGCGTCGAGGGGGCGGTCGGCCTCCTCGTACTCGCCGGAGGGGCGGCGGATGATCCTGCCGGTCTCCACGCCGTGTTCGAGTGTCTCGCGTTCGCGCCGCTGGAGGCCCAGGGCGATCCGGCGGGAGATCATGAACGCGAGGATCGGGCCGATGATGATCGCGATCCGGAAGAACCACGTCGTGCCGAACAGCGGGATGTTGAACGTCTTGGCGATGATGTCGTTGGCGCCGGCCGCCCACAGCAGGCCGTAGAACGTCACACCCGCCATGCCGATGCCCGTACGGGCGGGCACGTCGCGTGGCCGGTCGAGCAGGTGGTGGATCTGGTAGTCGCCGATCGCCCAGCGTTCGAGGAACGGGTACACGGCGAGGAACGTGAAGAGCAGGCCCGGGATCGCCAGTGCCGGGATCAGGACGTTCATCGGGATCGTGTGGCCGAAGGCGTTGATCTCCCACGACGGCATGAGCCGCAGCGAGCCCTCCAGCCAGCCCATGTACCAGTCGGGCTGCGAGCCGGCGCTGATGTGACCCGGGTTGTACGGGCCGAACAGCCAGATCGGGTTGACCTGGAAGGCCACCGAGAGCAGCGCGATCCCGAAGAACACCCACATCTGGAACGCCAGCGTCTTGATGACGAAGGACGGCCAGAACACCTTGCCCACGACGACGCGGTCGGTGCGGCCCTTGCCGGGGAACTGGGTGTGGGTCTGCCGCCAGGTCAGCACGACGGCGTGCAACGGGATCAGGGCCAGCAGGATCAGCGGGATCAGCAGCACGTGGATGGTGAACAGCCGCGGGATGATCGCGTCGCCCGGGAACGTCCCGCCGAACAGGAACATCGTCAGGTACGACCCGACGATCGGGATCGCCAGCAGCACGCCCTCGAGGATGCGGATGCCGGTGCCGGACAGCAGGTCGTCCGGGAGCGAGTAGCCGAACAGGCCGTTGAGCATGACCAGCAGGAACAGGATGACGCCGATCACCCAGTTCAGCTCGCGGGGCTTGCGGAAGGCGCCGGTGAAGAAGTTCCGCAGCATGTGCGCGATGATCGCGCTCAGGAACACGATCGTGCCCCAGTGGTGGAGCTGCCGTACGAGGAGGCCGCCGCGCACGTCGAAGCTGATCCGCAGCGTCGACTCGTACGCCTCGCTCATCCGGACGCCGCGCAGCGGCACGTACGAGCCCTTGTAGACCACGTCGGTCATGCTGGGTTTGAAGAAGAGCGTCAGGAAGATCCCGGTCAGCACGATGATCACGAACGAGTACATCGCGACCTCGCCCAGCAGGAACGTCCAGTGATCGGGGAAGACCTTCCTCAGCGCCTTCTTCAGGAAGCCGGCGAGCCCGAGGCGTTCGTCGATCCCCCGGGCGACCTCGCTCAGCGGTCTAGCAGCCATACCGATCTCCAGATCCGACGGCCGCGCGACCGTCTTCGGTTATCGGGCGCCCTCATCCATTAATACCCCTGTGACCTGCGCGAATCCGCATCTACCCGCCCATCCGCCGCCAGGCCGTCCTGCCGGTCGCGTACCTTTTCGGCGTGGACAGGTTCGTACGGCGTGGTGATCTGGTGCTCGCCGCGGTCGTCGGAGCGGTGGTGCTGGCCGGCACCGTGTTCTACACCGACGGCTTCCACATCGGTGACCTCAAGGCGTACGCGATGGTCGTCGTGGGGGTCGCCGCGCTGACCGTACGGCGACGGTTCCCCCTGTTCGCCGTCACCCTCGCGGGCCTGTCGACGGGGTTCTACTACGTCGGGCCGTTCCCCGACGGGCCGGAGATGCTCACGTTCGCGGTCGCGTCGTTCCTCGCGGTGGCGGAGGGGCACCGGCTCGCCGGCTACCTCGGCACGGCCGCCGGGCTGGCGGTGTTCGGCTCGGCGGAGTTCGCCGTCGGCCCGCCCCACGTCGGGCGGTTCGTGAGCGTTCTGGCCTGGGTGCTCGTGGTGCTGTGCGCGGGCGAGGTGTTCCGCTACCACCGCGCGTACGTCATCGAGGCCCGGCGGCGCAAGGACGAGGCGGAGCGCACCCGCGAGGAGGAGTTCCGGCGGCGCGCCACCGAGGAGCGGCTGCGCATCGCGCGCGAGGTGCACGACGTGCTCGCCCACCAGATCTCGCTGATCAACGTGCAGGCCGGCGCCGCGCTGCACCGCCGCGACCCCGAGCAGGCGTACGCCGCGCTGGACGCGATCAAGGACGCCAGCAAGCAGACGCTTCGGGAGCTGCGGCGGACGCTGGGCGTTCTGCGGCAGGTCGACGAGGCGCAGCCGCTCAGCCCCGCGCCCTCGCTCGACCGGATCGACGACCTGATCTCCCAGACCAAGGACGCCGGGCTGCCGGTACGCCTCGTCGTGTCCGGCGAGCAACGAGACCTGCCCACCCCGGTCGACCTGGCGGCCTACCGCATCGTGCAGGAGGCGCTCACCAACGCCGTACGGCACGCCGGCGAGGCGACCGCGACGGTCCTCGTGCGCTACGGACCCGACCAGGTGGTGGTCGAGGTGTGCGACGACGGCGCGGGCACCGGTGCGGCCGAGGGCAACGGAATCCGGGGAATGCGGGAGCGGGCGGCTACGCTGGGCGGCACGCTGGCCGCGGGTCCGCGCCCCGGCGGCGGCTTTCTCGTACGCGCCTCGCTGCCCCTGACCGAGACGGTGTGATCATGACCGACGTGGGCCCCCCGATCCGGGTCATGCTGGCCGACGACCAGAAGCTCGTACGGGCCGGTTTCCGCTCGATCCTCGACGGCGAGGACGACATCACCGTGGTCGCCGAGGCGGGTGACGGCGCTGAGGCGGTGCGCATCGCCGCGCAGACGCGGCCCGACGTCGTCCTCATGGACGTCCGGATGCCGGTGCTGGACGGGCTGGAGGCGACCAGGCGGATCGTCGCGGACCCGCGGCTGTCCGACGTGCGGGTCGTGATCCTGACCACCTTCGACCTCGACGACTACGTCTACACCGCGCTCAAGGTGGGGGCCAGCGGCTTCCTGGTCAAGGACACCGACCCGATCGAGCTGATCCACGGGGTGCGCGTGACGGCGCGCGGCGACGCGCTGCTCGCCCCGTCGGTGACCCGGCGCCTGATCGCCGAGTTCGCCACCCGCATCAAGCTCCCGCCGCCCGCACGCGACCTGGAGCAGCTCACCGAACGCGAGCGCGAGGTCATGACGCTGGTCGCCGGCGGCCTGTCCAACGACGAGATCGCCACCCGGCTCGTGGTCAGCCCGGCGACGGCCAAGACCCATGTCAGCCGCGTGCTGACCAAGCTCGGCGCCCGCGACCGCGCCCAGCTCGTCGTGCTCGCCTACGAGTCGGGGATGGTACGGCCCGGCTGGCTCGGCTGAGCACCCCCGGCCTCACCTCATGAACCCTTGGGCGACTATTCATTGAATGTATAGTTGCTCGTATGTCTATCGGGCATGTCCTACTCGGCCTGCTCACCGAGCGGCCCAAGCATGGTTACGAGCTCAAACGCGAGCACGATGATCGGTTTCCCGGGGTGAAGCCGATCGCGTACGGACAGGTGTACGCCACCTTGCAGCGCCTTGAGCGTGACGGAAAGGTCGCCGTGAGCGGCACCGCGAAGGAGGGCGGGCCCGAACGCGTCGTCTACGAGATCACCAGCGTCGGCACGGACGAGGTGCGCCGTTGGCTGGCCGAGATCGAACCGCCCGCGCCCTACGTCTCCAGCGCGCTGTCCACGCGGGTCGTCCTGGCGCTGATCGTCGGGGGAACGGCGGATGGATACCTGCTGCGGCAGCGTGCCGCCCACCTGGAGCGGATGCGCGAGCTGACCGCCCGCAAGAACACCGCCGGGATCTCGGCCGGCGAACTGCTCGCCACCGACTACGCCCTGCATCACCTCGACGCCGACCTGCGCTGGCTGGAGACGGCCCGGCAGCGCATCGGCGAACTCACCAAGGAGATCCGCCCATGACCCTGCTGGAAGCCCGCCGTATCGAGAAGACGTTCGGCCGTACGCACGCCCTGCGCGGCGTGTCCGTCGCGATCGAATCCGGCGAGGTCGTCGCGATCACCGGGCCGAGCGGCTCGGGCAAGTCGACGCTGCTGCACTGCCTCAGCGGGATCATGTGCCCCGAGGCCGGCGAGGTCCACTACGACGGGCGACGGATCGACACGCTCGACGAGGCGGCGCGCACACGGCTCCGCCGTGATGCGTTCGGCATCGTGTTCCAGTTCGGCCGGCTCGTCCCTGAACTGACCGCGGTGGAGAACGTCGCGCTGCCGCTGCTGTTCAACGGTGACGGTCGCGAGAAATCCGCGACAGTGGCCCGCGACTGGCTGGAGCAGATGGACGCGCTCGACGTCGCGGACGCGCGGCCCGGGGAACTGTCCGGGGGCCAGCTCCAGCGTGTCGCGATGGCTCGCGCCCTGGTCACCGGCCCGAAGGTGGTCTTCGCCGACGAGCCGACAGGAGCGCTGGACTCCCTCGCCGGCGAAAAGGTGCTGGGCCTGCTGCTGGAAGCCGCCCGGGTGAACGGCTCCACGGTCGTACTCGTCACCCACGACAATCAGGTCGCCGCACATGCGGACCGGGAGATCGTGGTACGCGACGGGGCCGCTGCCGGGGTGGTCGCGTGATGACCTTGCTGCGGGTCGCGGGAATGCTCGGACGCGGCGGGTCACGTGCCGAGCGCGCCCGCGCCCGGCTCGTCGCCGTCGGTGCGGCGCTCGCCACCTGGTTCCTGTTCGGCGCGGCCAACGTGCTCGCCCTGCACGGGCAACTCGACGACCGGCTAGGCCCCATCGCCAACCGGGGCACGCGTCCCGGCACCGCCTTCGCGTTCGGCCTGATGATCCTTCCGATCGCCGCCTTCCTCCACCAGACGGGGCGGCTGGCCTCGGCGGACCGGGAGCGACGGCTCGCCGCGCTTCGGCTTACCGGGGCGACACCGGCACAGGTGAGGCTGCTCGGTGCGTTGGAGACGACCCGCTCCGCCGCGCTCGGCACGGTGTGCGGCGCCATCGCCTACGTCCTACTGGAATGGTCGATCCGCGGGCTACTGCTGCACCTGCCGACGACGGCGGCCGGGGTGCCTCCGGCCCTGGGCCTGGCCGCCATGGCGCTGGTCATCGCCGTCGCCGCCGTCTCCGGCCTGCTCGCCGGGCGCCATGTCGTCACCAGCCCGCTCGGCGTGACCCGCCGTGCCACCCGGCGGCGACCCGGCCGGCGTGTGCTCCTGGTTCCCGTACTGGGCTGCGTTCCCATGGTCGCCCGGTTCGCCGGTCTTCCGGTCCCGTACCGCCCGTACTCCCTCCTGCTCGGCGCCGGATTGTTCGCCGTCGGGATGATGCTCTCCACGAGCCTGCTGGTCTGGGCGTCCGCCCGGGTCGCCGGGCGCCGAGCACGATCGGCGGAAACGCTGCTCGCGGCCCGCGCCCTGGAAACCGACGCCCGCCCGTGGGGCCGCACGATGTCCGTCCTCGGCCTGGCCGTGGCCATCGGCAGCGGCACCGGGTGGATCGAAGCGGGGATCATGGACGACCGGCACACGCTCGATCCGTTCTGGCTGACCAGCTTCACCCTCGTCGACCTGGCGCTGCTTGTGGCGATGGCCGTGACGGCCGCCGCCCTTCTCGTGCACCAGGCCGAGTACCTCATGGAGCATGGCCCGGTGCTGGCCACACTCCGAGCCACCGGCGTCGCCGACGGCGACTTGCGCCGTGTTCTCCTGCGGCAGGGGATCATCGCCGCGGTCCTGCCCTGCTCTGTCGCGGCGCTGATCGGCCTCCTCGGCCTGACCGATACCGGGGGACTGCACAACGAGACCTGGGCGTGGTGGCCGGTGACGAATGCGGTCCTCATGGCCGCCCTCGGCGTGCTGGCGGCGACGCTCACCACCAAGGCGTCACAGCGCCGGCTCCAACGCGCGGTCTCCCCCGGCCGCCTCCGCACGGAATGATCAGCGCACCGGCCGGCGGCCCAGGGTCGATCCCGGCCGGTGCGGCCCCCGGGTGACCGAGACCTCCGGTTCCCTGGACGCCGTCGCCTCCGAACTCGACTCCAGACAACGCGAAACGCTCGGCCGGCGAACGCCGGCCGAGCGCATCGCTGAATTCCTCACCACAACCAGCTGACCACCGATGTCGCGACGACCGGTTGAATCCGCCGGTTATGACGTCAAGCCGGGAACAGAGGTCCTTGGCGCCCGAGGGTCATCGGGAGGTCTCGGTGATCGTGCCGTTCAGCACCTGCCGGCTTTGTGCCGTGCCATCGCAGATCAAGTTGTACTGCGTGCCGGCCGGCACGGCCGTGGCGAGGATGACCGGTGCGGTGTCTCCGGCGGCGATGGTGCGAGACCGGCCGAGGTCGACGCCGTCGCGCTGTTCGGCAAAGCAGGACAGGCCGTGGTGCTTGGAGGTCACCCGGACGGCGATCTGGTATCGACCGGCCGAGGACGGCGTGGAGCCGTTGCGCAGGAACACGATCTGGCCCTTGGCCGGCTCGATCTGGTTGAACCAGTGCGACGCGGTCCGGCTCGCCTTGAGCGCTGGGGTGCCGGCCGAGGCCTCGTGGGTCCAGACGCCCGTCGTGACAGCGGCGGCCAGCACGGCCGCGCCCGAGCCGAGCAGGACTCCGAGAGATCGACGTTGCATGACGAAATCCCTTCTATTCACTGAATGTATACTCGTAGTGAATAGCACCTTGAGACTCCCTGTCAAACGCGTCGTCGGCGCCGAATATCACGTGTCGGACGGTCCGGCCGGGCGGGCTGAGAGGCTCGTACATTCCGCGATGTACGCCGCCACCTCCCCTGCATCTCCGGATGTACGTGGCATGTAGCGCGCAGCCGGACGCGTTCGCGGGGGTTCCTCCGGTTGAGTGAGACCGGCCGGTGTCGCCTGGCCGCACTCGACCTGGAGGGCTTCCGTTGAGCACACTGTCGCTCGCCCGGCTGCTGTTCGCGATCACGGCGGGCACCCACTTCCTGTTCGTCTCGCTGACGCTGGGGCTCGCCGCGCTCGTCGCGATCACGCAGACGCGGGCGGTCGTCACCGGCGACCCGGTGAGGCTGCGGATGGTGCGCTACTGGGGCCAGCTGTACGTGATCAACTACGCGGTCGGGATCGTGACCGGGCTGCTCATGGAGTTCCAGTTCGGGCTGAACTGGCCCGGTCTGACCGATCACGCGCAGGACGTGTTCGGGGCGCCGCTCGCGTTGGAGACGCTCGTCGCGTTCTTCGTCGAGGCCACGTTCCTCGGGCTGTGGATCTTCGGCTGGGACCGGCTGAACCGCTACGCGCACCTCGCGGTGATCTGGGTC
This sequence comes from Actinoallomurus sp. CA-142502, assembly GCF_050936355.1. Taxonomy (NCBI): domain Bacteria; kingdom Bacillati; phylum Actinomycetota; class Actinomycetes; order Streptosporangiales; family Thermomonosporaceae; genus Actinoallomurus; species Actinoallomurus sp. CA-142502. The sequence goes on along the minus strand of NZ_JBNJMY010000001.1, from coordinate 595,442 downwards.
GTGACGCTGACCGCGTACGTCTCGGCCTACTTCGTCCTGGTCGCGAACGGCTTCATGCGGCGTCCCGTCGGCTTCCTCCGCGTGGGCGACGAGCTGCGCGTCCACAGCGCGGCCGACCTGCTCACCAACTCCGCCGCGCTGCTGCCGCTCGCGCACGTCACCGCCGGGGCGTTCCTGGTCGCCGGGTTCTTCATGGCCGGGGTCAGCGCCTGGCACCTGCGGCGCGCCCGTATCGGCGAGCCGGTGGACCTGGAGTTCTTCCGGCGCTCGCTGCGGATCGGCCTCGTTTCGGCCGTCGTCGCCGTGGTGCCGTCGGCCGTGTTCGGCGGCCTGCAGTTCTCGATCATCCCGGACGGCGACGGCAAGTCCGTGCTCAGCGGGATCGCGAGCGAGGTGATGATGGCGGCCTGGCTGTGGATGTTCGGTGTCGCGGTCGCCGCGCTGGTCAAGCTGCCGTTCACCGGCTGGCTGCTGCGCGGGCGGGCCTTCCTGCGCACGGTGATGATCACCCTGCCGGTGCCGTACGCCGCCATGATGTTCGGCTGGATCTACCGCGAGGGCGGCCGGCAGCCCTGGCTGATCCAGGGGGTGCTGCGCACCGAGGACGCCGTACGGCCGATGGGGCACGGCGCGATGCTCGCCACGACGGTCGGCGTCAGCGCGCTGTTCGCCGTCCTGGCGGTCGTGAACATCGTCCTGCTGCGGCGGTTCGCCCGGCGGGGACCGGACGCGGCCGCGCTCGGCCGCCCGGCGCCCGCCGAGAGCCTCGAGCCCGTTCCCTCCTTCTGAGGAGCTTCTTCCGTGGACACCCTCGCGTACGCGCTGCTCGGCTTCTTCGGCGTCGGCTACTTCGTCCTGGGCGGCGCCGACATCGGCGTCGGCATGCTGTTGCCCTTCCTCGGCCGCGACCGGCGGCTGACGCTCGCGGCGATCGCGCCGTTCTTCCTCGGCAACGAGGTGTGGCTGGTCGCCACGGGCGGCCTGCTGACCGCGCTGTTCCCGGGCCTGGAGGCCGAGGTGTTCGGCCGGATCTGGGGCGCGCTCGTCGTGCTGATCGCCGCCTGGATCGTCCGCGACATGGGCCTGTGGCTGCGCGGCCGGGGCGACGGCGCGGCCTGGCGCACGTTCTGGGACGGGGCGACCGTGGCGGGCAGCTGGGCGGTCGCGGCATCGTGGGGCGTCGCGGTCGGGCTGCTGATGGGCGGCGGCGCGCCGCTGTTCGCGGTGACGTCGTGCGGGGTGTTCGCGCTGCACGGGGCGGTCTTCGCGGCACTGCGGCTCGGCACGCACACGCCGCTCGCCCGCCGGCTCGCGCCCGTCGCGCTGGTGACCGGGGTGCCGTGCGCGCTCGGCGCCGGGGCCGGCCACCTCGGGCGAACCGCACCGTACGCCGCCGGGCTCGCCCTGCTGCTGGTGCTCGCGTGGGCCGCGCTGGGCGCCCGGCGGTACGGCGCGGCGCTGGCGTCCTCCGGGCTCGCCATCCTCGTCGTGCCGCTGCTCGCGGCGGTGAACCTCCCGGACGCCACCGCCGCCGAGGACGCCGGGCTGACCGTGACCGTGGCGTTCGTGATGCTGCCGCTGCTGGTCGCCGCGCAGGCATGGGTGTGGTGGACGTTCCGCGGCCGGGTCGACGGACCCTCGTACCTGTGACGTACGTGCTGCTCGCGCTCGCGCAGGGCCTCCTCGTGGTGGCCCAGGCCGACCTGCTGTCCCGGGTGCTGGCCGGGAGCGCCCTGCTGCTGCCGCTCGCGGCCGTCGTCGCCGGACGCGCCGTGCTCACGCTGGGCCAGGGGACGGTGGGCGGATGGACCGCCGCGCGGCGCAAGCGGGCGCTGCGCGGGCGGCTCCTCGAACGCGGCGCCGACGTCACGCTGCTCGGCCGCGGCCTGGACGCCCTGGACCCGTACTACGCCGGCTACCTGCCGCAGCGGTACGCCGCGGCGGTGGTGCCCCTCGCCGTGCTCGTACGGCTCGCGGTCGCGGACCCGCCGTCGGCGCTGATCGTCGCGGTGACGCTGCCGCTGATCCCGGTGTTCGGGGCGCTCGTCGGCCTACACACGCGGCGGGCGACCGAACGCCAGTGGGCGTCGCTGCACCGGCTCGGCGGGCACTTCCTCGACGTCGTGACCGGGCTGGGCACCCTGCGCGCGTACGGCCGGGACCGGGCGCAGGCCAGGGTGGTGCGCGCGATGGCCGACGGGCACCGGAGGGCGACCCTGCGGACGCTGCGGATCGCGTTCCTGTCCTCGTTCGTGCTGGAGATCGCCGCCACGCTGTCGGTGGCGCTCGTCGCGGTGCCGGCCGGGCTGCGGCTACTCGACGGCTCGCTGGACCTGCGGACGGCGCTGCTCGTGCTGCTGCTCGCGCCCGAGGCCTACCTGCCGCTGCGGTCGCTCGGCACGCGCTTCCACGCGGCCGCCGAGGGCCGCGCGGTGCTCGATCAGGCCGAGGCGGTGCTCGCCGGGGACGGTCCGGCGACCGGTGCCGTACGGGTCCGGCCGGGGCGGATCGCGGTGGAGGACATCGTCGTGCGCTACGCGGATGACCGCGCGCCGGCGCTGGAGGGGTTCTCGTTGACCGTGGAGCCGGGCGAGCGGGTGGCGCTCACCGGGCCGAGCGGCGCGGGCAAGAGCACGCTGCTGCGGGCCGTGCTCGGCTTCGCCCGGCCGGAGTCCGGCCGGATCCTCGTGGACGGGGTCGACCTCGCCGAACTGGACCTGGCCGCGTGGCGGCGGCAGGTCGCGTACGTGCCGCAGGCGCCGCACCTGTTCGCCGGGACGGTCGCCGACAACATCCGGCTCGGCCGCCCGGAGGCGAGCGACGCCGAGGTCCGCCGGGCCACCGAGGCCGCGTGCGCGCACGAGTTCGTCGCGGAGCTTCCGGACGGGTACCGCACCGTGCTGGGTGAACGCGGCCTCGGGCTGTCCGCCGGGCAGCGGCAGCGCCTCGCGATCGCCCGCGCCCATCTGATGGACGCGCCGGTCGTCGTGATGGACGAGCCGACGGCCCGGCTCGACCTGCGCGGCGAGGCGCTCGTCGCCGAGGCCGCGCGGCGGCTCCTCGACGGGCGCACCGCGCTGCTCGTGGCGCACCGCCCGGCGCTGCTGTCGGTCGCCGACCGGGTCGTCCACCTGACCCTGCCCAAGGTGGCCGCATGATCGCCCGCGTGATCGGAAGAAGACACATGGCCGCGCTGGCCTGGGCGGTGGCCGCGGGCGTGGGCGGTGAGCTGTCCGCGGTCGGGCTGACCGCCTGCGCGGCCTGGCTCATCGCGCGGGCCGGGCAGCAGCCGCCGCTGTCCGCGCTGGCCCTCGCCATCGTGGGCGTACGGGCGTTCGCCCTGTTCCGCGGCGGTCTGCGGTACGTCGAGCGGCTCACCGGCCACGACGCCGCCCTCCGCGTCCTCGCCGACCTGCGGGTGCGCACGTACGACGCGCTGCGTCGCTCGGCGGACCCGTCCCTGGGCGCGGTGGGCGCGGGCGGGCGGGACGCGGACCTCGTCCAGCGGATGGTCGCCGACGTGGAGTCGGTGCAGGACCTGCTGCTGCGCTGTCTGCTGCCCGCGATGGTCTCCTGGGCGGTGGGGCTCGCCGCGGTCGTCCTCAGCGTCGTGCTGCTGCCGGCCGCCGGCGCGGTGCTCGCCGCCGGGATCGTCCTCGCCGGGGCGGCGCTGCCGGCCGTGGCCGCGCTCGCGTCCCGCGCGGGCGCGCGAAGAGTCGCCGCCGCCCGCTCCGACCTGGCCGTACGCGGCCTGGACGTGGCGCGCGGCGCGACCGACCTGGCGGCGTTCGGGGCGACGGAGCGGTTCGTCGCCCGCGCCGAAGAGGCCGCCGCGCGGCTGGAACGCGCCGAACGCCGGTCCGCGGCGGTCGAGGCGACGATGAACGCCCTGGGCACCGCCGTCCAGGGCCTGACCGCGCTCGCCGTGCTGTGGGTGGCCCGGCGACACGGCGCGGACGCCGTGCCGGTCACAGTGCTCACGCTGACGGCACTCGTGGCGGTGGAGGCCGTCGTGCCGGTGGCCGACGCCGCGCGGCGGTTCGTCGAACTGCGTCCCGCCGCCCGCCGCGTCACCGCCCTGCTCGCCTCCGCTCCGCCCGAACCGGCCGTCGCGCGGCGCGTGCGGGTTCCCGCGCGGCCCGGCATCGAACTGGCCGGGGTGCGCGCCGCGTACGGGAGGGCGGTCGCGCTCGACGGCGTCGACCTGCGCGTGCCCTTCGGCCGCAAGGTGGCGATCGTGGGGGCGAGCGGCGCGGGCAAGAGCACGCTGCTCGGGGTGCTGGCCGGAGAGACGCGGGCGCGCGGAGCGGTGCTGCTCGGGGGCGCGCCGCTGGACGCCTACGACGCGGCGGACGTCCGCGCGGCCGTGCGCGGCCTGACGCAGGACGCGCACGTGTTCACCGCCTCGATCCGGGCCAACCTCGCGCTCGCGCGGCCCGACGCGTCCGCCGCCGACCTGGAGGCCGCCGCGCGCCGCGCCGGACTGCTCGGCTGGATCGGTTCACTGCCGGACGGCTGGGACACGCCGGTGGCGAACGACGGGCTGTCGGGCGGCCAGCGCCAGCGGCTGCTGCTCGCCCGCGCCCTGCTCGCCGACCCGCCGGTGCTGCTGCTGGACGAGCCGGCGGAGGGACTGGACCTGTCGACGGCCGACCGGCTCGTCACCGACGTGCTCGGTGACGAGCGCACGGTCGTCCTCGTCACTCACCGCCTCGCTCCCCTGAAGGCGGCCGATGAGATCGTGGTCCTCGACCGAGGCAGGATCCTTCAGCGCGGTCCCCACGACGCGCTGGCCGCTGTGCGCGGACCCTACCGTGACCTGTGGGAGGCCGAACGCCTCCACACGGATCACTCGGTGGGCGTGAAGACCTGATGAATGATGCCGCGGCGGTGCCGGCCGTGGTAGGACGTCTCCGCCTCCCCCGCCGGGTCGATCTTGGCGAGGTACTCACTCTCGGCGTCGATGAGGCGCTCGAGCTCACCACGGTCGAGGAAGACCCCCTGGCAGCCCGCACACTCCTCGATCACCACTCCGTTGCGGTCGTGCGTGTCCCACTTTCCCGCGCACTTCGGACAGTACAACCCCGTGTCAGCCATCGTTCGGCTCCCCTGAATACGAATCGTGCGATTCCGCAAGCGTAGTGACGAGTGCTCCCACAGGGAATCGCCATCTCAGGGACGAATGCGGGAGACAAGGGGCCTGAGTGCCCGCCGTCCGGACCGCCGGGAGGAGGCGCCGAGGGCGCGACGCCGGCGCATCACCGTCAGCCCGGCGACGAGCCAGAGCAGCCCGGCCTCGGTGACGACCGCGATCGCGATCAGGGTCGCCCAGGAGGTGCGTCCGGCCTGCATCGCTCCGGCCGGGGAGAGCGTGTCCAGCTGGGAGACGCCCTCGTGCGGGTTGCCCGGCGCGATGCGCGGCGTCGACGGCGTCGCCGAGATGGTGGGCAGCGGCAGCGGAGGGCCGCCGAGCGGCGGGTTGGCCGCGGATGACGCGGAGGCCTCCGGGCTCACCGACACCTGCGGGATGGCCGGCGCGCCCGCCATCGGCGCCGGGCCGGCCTGCGGCGGCGCCGGGGAGGGCGTGGCCGAGGCGGTGGGCCGGTGAGGCGGCTTGGCCGCGGGGCGCGGCGGGCGCGCGCGACGGGGCGGGACGGCCACGGCCGACCACGGTGCGGCCTCGGGTGAGACGGGTGCCGTGGAGAAGGACGGCGACGGCTCGGGCGACGGCGCCAGTGCCGGGGACGCCGCCGGTGCCGGGGACGTCCACGGCTCGGGTGACGCGTCCGTGCCGGGCGAGGACGACGGATCGGGTGCGCGGACCCGACGCACCATCCGGAAGGCGGCGGGGTGCGCGACGCCGAGCGACGCGATGACCGAGGGAGCGTTCGCCGCGCCGGCCTGCGCGACGACCGGCACCTGCGCGGGACCGCCCGGCCCCGGCCGGGCGGTGACGTGCAGCGTGCGGCCCCGCTGCGGGCTCAGGTCGCCCAGGTCGCAGGCCATGGCGGTACGGTCGGCGCTGGACAGGCAGCCCGGTGCCGCGGCCGCCCAGGCGGCCGGAGCGAAGGTGCTGAGCACGAGCGTCGCCGCCCGGGCCGTGCCGCCGACCGGGCGCACCGAAACGGCGTAACGGGTCCCCTCCGGCGCGCGGGAGAGGGTCTGGATCGAGGTCACCAGGTGGACGGCGGGCGCCGCGACCGCGGCGAACCGGGCAGGGCCGAAAGTCCCGCCCGTCGTGGCGAGCACCGCCGTGGCGAGCAGCGTGCCGGATGTCACCTTCATGGCGGGACGTCCCCCAAGGTGTGGGATAGCCGGGTGGCCTTCGAGGGGGACGGGCGGGTGGACGCCCGCAAGGCGAGTCGCTACGTCTTATAGCCGAGTCACCACGCATTGTAACCCGCGGGACTCTCCCAGTTTTTTCGCCTGACGAAAGTAGGATGTCGTCAACGGGAGAGGAGAAACAGGGTGACGGGGGATGACACGGGAGCGCGGGCCGCGTCCGGCGTACGCTCGCTGGAGCGGGCGTTCGAACTGCTCGAACACCTCGCCGACGCGGGCGGCCGACTGGCCCTGACCGAGCTGGCGGAGACCTCCGGGCTGCCGATGCCGACCATCTACCGGCTGATGCGCACCCTGGTCAACCGCGGATACGTCCGACAGGAGCCGTCCAAGCGGTACGCCCTCGGACCCCGCCTCATCCACCTCGGCGAGACGGCGGAGCGGCTGCTGGGGTCCTGGGCGCAGCCCTCGCTCGCGCAGCTCGTGGACGAGGTCGGCGAGACCGCCAACATGGCCGTACTGGAGGGCGACGAGGTGGTCTACGTCGCGCAGGTGCCCTCCAAGCACTCGATGCGCATGTTCACCGAGGTCGGCCGGCGCGTGAACCCGCACTGCACCGGCGTGGGCAAGGCCCTGCTCGCCCAGCTCCCCGACTCCGTGGCCGGTGAGATCATCGGCCGTACGGGCCTGCCCGCGCACACGCCGCACACCATCACCGACCCGGCGGCGCTGCTGAAGCAGCTGGGCACGATCCGGCGGCGCGGATACGCCCTCGACGACGAGGAGCAGGAGATCGGCGTGCGCTGCGTCGCCGTGCCCCTCACCGGCACGCCGACCCTGGCCGCGATCTCGATCTCCGGGCCCCAGGGCCGGCTGCCCCTCAACGTGATCGACGACGTCGTACCGATCATGCGCCGTACGGCCGGACGCCTGGCGGAGAGCCTCTCGGCGTGACGCTCGTCTCCGCCGAGATCATCCCGGCGAGGGTGGGGTAGAAGTGATCTCATGGACAATTTGACCGTTGCCGTACTGGGAACCGGGATCATGGGCGAGCCCATCGCCCGTAACCTGCTGCGCGCCGGCCTCGGCGTGCGGGCCTGGAACCGTACCCGCGCCAAGGCCGAGCCGCTCGCCGACGACGGCGCGGTCGTGTGCGACGAGGCGGCCGAGGCGGCCGACGGCGCGGACGTGGTCGTGACCATGCTGCTCGACGGCGACGCCGTCGAGCAGGTCATCGCGGGTGTGCTGCCCGCGATGGAAGAGGGCGCGATCTGGGTGCAGATGAGCACCGTCGGCGCCGAGGCCGCCGACCGGCTGGCCGAGCTCGCCCGGTCGCGCGACGTCCCGTACGTGGACTCCCCCGTGCTCGGCACCCGCAAGCCCGCCGAGGACGGCGCCCTGGTCGTGCTGGCCTCCGGCCCCCGCGACGAGCGCGTCGACCGCGTTTTCGAGGCGATCGGATCGCGCACGATGTGGATCGGCGAGGGCACCGAGGCGTCCCGGCTCAAGCTCGTCGCCAACAGCTGGGTCCTGGCCCTGACCTCGGCGATCGGCGAGGCGGTGGCGCTCGCGGAGGCGTTCGATCTCGACCCGCGTCTGTTCCTGCGGGCGATCGAGGGCGGCCTGATGGACACGCCGTACGCGCACCTCAAGGGCGAGGCCATCATCAAGCGTGAGCTGCCGGCGTCCTTCCCCCTGACCGGCGCCGCGAAGGACGCCGGCCTGGTCGCGGCGGCCGGCCGCGCCGCCGGGGCGAACCCGCGGATCGCCGACACCGCACGCGAGCAGTTTCGCCGCGCGATCGAGCTGGGTCACGGCGACGAGGACATGGCCGCCGTCTACTACGCGGCGCGTCGAACGGATGGCGCCGAAATCCGCGAATAGTCCCTACCGAATGTCGGTGATTGGGAGGATAGTCACATAGCGGAACCCTCGGGCATCTGCCCGCGTCCCACCTGTCTAGCCGACGGGGAAGCGAAACATGACTGTATCCACCCAGCAGGTCAAACGGCCGGACGCGACAGAACTTCATATCGGAAGGCTCGATAACGCGCAGGTACGTGTGTCGCTGGACCCGTACCTGTCCGTGCTGGCGCTCACGACCGACGCCCTCGGCGGACGCCGGCGCGGCGCGCCGGAGTCGTGGCGGCGGCACATCCGCTCGGTCGTCTCGCCCGCGCAGGCCCAGGCGGTGTGGCCGCTCGTGGCACCGGGACACTCGGTCACGCCCGACTGCGTGAGCCCGCTCAACCCCATCCTGGAGACGTCGGTCGACGAGCAGATCGAGCGGTTGCGGGACCTGTCGCCCGACGACCTTCTCGCCGACCTCGACGGCGTCTTCGGCTCCTCCGGGCCGCCTCCGCACTGGCGTACGGTCGCCCGGCAGCCGCGTAACTGGCTGCGCGCGTACGCCTCCGCGACGAGCCAGGTCTGGGCGGCGATGCGGCCGGCGTGGCGGGACGCGCGCCCGCTGCTGGACCGCGAGGTCGCGCGCGTGGGCGCGGCGGCGATGCGCGGCCGGCTCGACGTGATCCTCGGCGGCATCCATCCGAGCAGCCGGTTCGAGGACGGCGTGCTGAAGATCCGCGACCCCGAGCCGGCCCGGTTCGACCTGGCCGGACGGCCGCTGGTGCTGGTGCCGATGGTCTCCGGCGGCGACGCGCTGATCTGCAGCCTCGACCGGCCGGACGCGGTGTGGCTGGGCTACCCGGTGCCCGGCGCGGGGCGGCTGTTCCGCAGCCAGCCCGCGCCGGAGAGCGACGGCGACGCCCTCGAACTCCTGCTCGGGCCGGTCCGCGCGCAGGTGCTGAGCGCGGTGTCCCAGCCGGTCACGATGGGCGAGCTGGCCGCGCTGACCCGGCTCACCCCCAGCGCGATCACGTACCACTGCGAACGCCTCGCGGCCGCCGGCCTCGTACGGCGGGAACGGCACGGCCGGGAGGTCCGGGTGTCACTGACTCCGCGTGCGGAACGGCTGACCGAACTGTTCGAGGACTGACCCTGGCGGGGCCTGACTTTACGTGTTACCAAGATATGTAAAGCCCGGTCTTCGCGGGAGGTTTCCCCCATGACGATGCGTGATCTGTACACGACCCCCATTCCGGAGAGCACGTGGCACGTGCCCGTCGCGGGGGCCGCGCGGTTCAACTGGGAGTACGACGACGGCCGCGACCGGCTGCTGTCGCTCTACCAGAAGGGCAAGGACAAGCAGTGGGACGCCCAGAAGCGCATCGACTGGGGCGTCGCGGTCGACCCGCACAACGTCGCCGGCTTCCCCGAGGACCTCAACCCGCTGGCCGGCTCGGACCTGTGGGACCGGATGCCGCAGGAGGCACGCGACGAGTTCGGCCGCCATCAGGGCACCTGGCTGTTCAGCCAGTTCCTGCACGGTGAGCAGGGCGCGCTGACGGTCGCCGCCCGCATCGTGGAGTCGGTGCCCGACATGGACTCCAAGTTCTACGCCGCGACCCAGGTCATGGACGAGGCCCGGCACGTCGAGCTGTACAACAAGTTCATCCAGGACAAGATCGGGATGTACTACCCGATCAACCAGGACCTGGCCAAGCTCCTGGAGGAGTCGCTGTCCGACGGCCGCTGGGACCTGCCCTACCTCGGCATGCAGGTGCTCATCGAGGGTCTGGCCCTCGCCGCCTTCGGCGTCTACCGCGACATGTCCACCAACCCGCTCGTCAAGCAGCTCCTCGCGTACGTCATGCAGGACGAGGCACGGCACGTGGCGTTCGGGCGGCTGGCGCTCAAGGACTACTACGCGCAGCTGACCTCCAAGGAGCGCGCCGAGCGCGAGGAGTTCGTCGTCGAGGGCTGCTACCTCATGCGCGACCGGTTCAAGGGCAAAGAGATCTTCGAGACGCTCGACATGCCGGTCAAGGAGTGCATGAACCTCGTCGACAACGGCCCGGTGTACCAGCTCTACCAGTCGCTGCTCTTCACCCGCATCGTCCCGTGCGTCCGCGACATCGGGCTGTGGGGCGACAAGGTGAAGAAGGCCTACGCCGACATGGGTGTGCTCGACCACGCCAAGGCCGACCTGGTCCAGCTCATGAAGCAGGACGAGGACATCGCCGAAGAGATCGACCGGGCCAAGGCCGAACAGGAGCTGGCGGTACGCCGCGAGGAGGTCCACGAGGCCATCGCCCAGGGCACCGAGGACTGACCCTGACAAGTCCTCACGAGGTCGATCCGATGCCCCGAACCGGCAACGACTCCGGTCGTCCCCCGCTCTCGGCGTTGATCCAGAAGATCGTCATGCGGCTCGTCTTCCGGCTCCCCGCACCCGTCAAGCGGCGCTTGGCCGGACCCGCCGTCCAGATCGACGGGCGGACACTGGGTCTCGACGCACAACTGCTGACCGAGATGAGCCGTCGCACCGGTTTCTCCCTCGTCGTCAACGAATCACCGGAAGAATCCCGCGCGGCCATGGAGAACGGCCGGCACGCGCTGGCAGGGCCGCGTTACACGGACATCCGCAGCGAAGACATCGCCATCGACACCGCTCACGGCGGCCTGGAGGCGACCCTCTACACGCCGCGCCACCTCACCACGCCCGCTCCCCTGCTGGTGTTCTTCCACGGCGGTGGATTCGTCATCGGCAGCCGCACCTCCTACGACTCCACCGTGTCCTTCCTCGCGCACCACGCGCAGGTGAAGATCATGTCCGTCGACTACCGCCTGGCACCCGACCATCCCTTCCCCGCCGCCGTCGAGGACACGATGGCCGCGTTCGAACATGCCCACCGGCACGCCGATGACCTGGGCGTCGACCGGTCACGGATCGCCGTCGGAGGCGACAGCGCCGGCGGCCATCTCGCAGCCGTACTCGCCCAGGTCGCCGCCCGCGGGGAAGGCCCGCGCCCGTCACACCAGTTCTTGTTCTATCCCGCCACCGACTTCACCCGGCGCCACCCGTCGCGGGACCTGTTCGCCGACGGGCTCCTCCTCACCGACCGGGAGATCACCTGGTTCGCGGACCAGTACGCCGCGTCGGCCGATCGGTCCGACCCGCGGCTCTCCCCGCTGCTGGGCGAGGTGGACGCCTCGATCCCGCCGGCGTACATCACGACCGCCGGATTCGACCCGCTGCGGGATGAAGGCGAGCAGTACGCGGAGAAACTGCGGCAGGCCGGCGCGACGGTGACCCTGCACCGCGAGGCCGACCTGGTCCACGGTTACCTGAGCTTCTTCGCCGTCGCGCCCCGCTTTCGGAAGGCGGCCCTGGAGTCCGCGCGAGCCATCCACGACCGCATGCACCACAGCCGCTGAACCGCCGCGACACTTCGCCACATTCTGCCTCCGGCGAGTAATACGATCATCGTTTCCGGGCCAACACGCCGTGAGATGGGGCACAAAAACCAGTGCCTTGGACGTGACCAAGCGGCGTGGACCCCTAGGGTCGGTGACTCGTGCGCGGGGCCTGGACGGCTCGTGTCGATCGGGGGCCGACGGTTCTGCCGGCGGGGCCCGATGTCCTGTCCCCGACCAAAGGACCCCTTTGTGGGTAGATCCGGCCGACATCGTCAGACTGAGACACCGAAGAGACTCCGTACCGCTCTCATCGCCGCCGCCGGGCTCGCCGTGGTCGCACTCGCCGCGATCACCGTCGCGGTGACCGGGGCCCGCTCCTCGTCGGCACAGCCGAAGGCCCGCGCCGCCGCCGACCCGCCGCGGCCGCTCGATCGGGCCAGCCGCGACCAGGACCGCACGCCGATCGCCACGCCGACGCCGGAGCCCAGCGACACGCCGACGGCGACGCCGGTCGCCAAGAAGAAGCGGCACGCCAAGGTCCTCGCGCACGGCGCGTGTGAGGCGTCCTACTACGGCACCGGCGGCGGGCGGACCGCGAGCGGGGAGGCGATCGATCCGGACGCCCTCACCGCGGCGCACAAGTCGCTGCCGATCGGCGCGAAGGTCCGGGTGACCAACCGCAACAACGACCGCTCGGTGGTCGTGCGGATCAACGACCGGGGCCCGTTCGTCGCCGGGCGCTGCCTGGACCTGTCCAGCGCGGCGATGCAGGCGGTCGGCGGCCTCGCCTCAGGGGTCATCCCGGTCAAATACGAGGTCCTCGCGAAAGTCTGAACGCTCAACAGAATCCGCGGGCCACACCAAGAAATGATCTAGAAACGGAAATGCGAGCGTTCGCGGGCGGTCGACTCCTTCCCCCAAAGAAGTCCCGACCCGCGAACGCTCGCTTTCCTGCGGCCTGGACGGGTACAGATCCAAGGCCCCTGGGAACGGCCTTCGCGTCGCGTCCCCCGTTGAATCCCCCAATTCATCGCGACGCGCCAGGCCTTTTTGTTGGTCTGTGGGGTCCTGCAGCCACTACGTTACGTAGCCCGCAAGGGTGAAGCCGTCCACCCCAGGGTGACACTTCGCCGTACAACCACGGTTGACCTGCTACTTTGCGGCTTCGTGGGCTCTACTGGGTGGTGGACCGCAGGTTTGGTCGGGCAGGCCCCGACCAAGGAACACAATGTGGCTGCGAAGGGGCGACCTTGAGGGCCAAACGGCTGGTCACCCCTGCCGACCTGCTCTTGTCGGCCGGGGTCTTCGCCGTGTATCTACCTTATCTACACGGGCGTGGTCATACCGCACCCGCGCTCATTCTGTCCGCGCTGGCCGCACTGGCACTGCTCGCCCGAAAGCGTTTCCCCATTCCCACCCTTATCGCATGTCTCATTCTCTCGGGTTTCATCGCGGCACTCCTGAGACACAGCTACCCGGCGAGTCCGGCGGACCTCGTCGCCCTCTACGCGGTCGGCCGTTACTGCGGGCGCGGCCAGGCGCTGATGACCGCGATCGCCACCCCGATCGTCGGCTTCGTCGTCGCCGAGATCTTCACGCGGATCCCCTCCTACGACATCGAGAACCTCGGCACCCTCGCGGCCGTTCCGCTGGCCGTGCTCGCCGGTGCCTGGGTGCGGATCCAGCGCACCTACGTCCTGGGCGCGGAGGAGCGCGCCGAGCGGGCCGAACGCGAGCGCGAGGACGAGGCGCGCCGGCGGGTCACCGAAGAACGCCTGCGCATCGCCCGGGAGCTGCACGACATCGTGGGACACGCGCTGATGTCGATCAGCGTGACGTCCTCGGTCAGCGCCCGGTTCGTCGAGGAGGATCCCAAGGCGGGCCGCGAGGCGCTGGAGACGATCAACGGCGTCAGCAACTCCGCTCTGGGGGAGATCCGCCGGACGCTCAGCCTGTTGCGCGGCACCGCGGAGCCGCTGAAACGCCCCGGGCTCGGCCTGGACGACCTGCCCGACCTGGTCCACCAGAGCCGGGCGGCCGGCCTGCCGGTGACTCTGCACGAGTCGGGGCGGCCCACCGAGGTCCCGGCGATCGTCGGGTTCACCGTGTACCGCATCGTCCAGGAGAGCCTCACCAACGTCAAACGTCACGCCCGCGACGTCATGAAGGTCGCGGTGACGCTCACCTTCGCCCCGGACAGCCTGGACGTCGCGGTCACCAATGACGGCAGGCCGGTCGAGATGAGTGATCAAGCCTCGTACGGCCTGGGTATCCAGGGCATGCGTGAGCGCGTCGCCGCGACCGGTGGACGTCTCAACACCACGGCACTGCCAGGCGGCGGCTTCCGTGTGCACGCCCGCCTGCCTCTGAAGGAGTCCCGTCCATGACGATCCGTGTCCTGCTGGCCGACGATCAGACGACCGTACGCGCCGGCTTCAAGCTCCTCATCGACTCGACCGAGGACATGCACGTGGTCTGTGAGGCCGCCGACGGCAAGGCGGCCGTCGAAGGGGCGCGTGCGACGTCGCCGGACGTGATCCTCATGGACATCCGGATGCCGGGAATGGACGGCATCGAGGCGACCCGCCGCATCACCGACGACCCGGCGCTGCGCGGCGCGCACGTGCTGATCCTCACCACGTTCGAGCACGACGACTACATCTTCGGCGCGCTGCGGGCGGGCGCCGCGGGCTTCCTGCTGAAGGACACCGCGCCCGATGAGCTGCTGGAGGCGATCCGGGTGGTCGCCTCCGGTGAGGGCCTGCTCGGCCGCGGCCTGACGGGCCGGGTGATCAGGGAGTTCGCCGCGCAGCCCGCTCCCGCCGAGCCGACGCCGGAGTTGGACATCCTCAGCGAACGCGAGCGCGAGGTGCTCACGCAGATCGCCGTCGGCCTCACCAACGAGGAGATCGCGGGCGCGCTGCACCTCAGCCCGGCCACCGCCAAGACGTACGTGCACCGGATCATGACCAAGCTCCAGGCCCGCGACCGCGTCCAGCTCGTGATCTTCGCCTACGACAAGGGTCTCGTACGGCCACGGCCGCAGTAGCGCCGGTTAGGCCTCCGAGTCCTTCGAGACCTGGATGAGGAGGTCATGGACGAAATACGCCTTCATCGGGCGTCCTTCGAGCTCGAACGGCACGACGTGGAAGTACGCGTTGGGCATCCGGGTGGGCTCCCAGCCGAAGAACGCCTCGGCCTCCGGCCGCAGGACGGACCACGGGCGCAGATCGTCCGCTGAGCGCATCGGCGCGCCCGACCTGCGCACGAACCGCCGGTCGACGACGTACTGCGCGACCTCGGTGTCCAGGCTCGTGTGCTCAAGCCAGAAGTCGGGCCACAGCGGAAGGGCGAACCGGTGCCGGGAGGAGCCGCCGCTGACCGGGTCGCCCAGGACCGCCGCCAGGTCCTTGATCTTCGGCATCTCCAGCGCGCTCCACCGGCCGGCGTCCTCCACCAGGTGAGCCGGCGGGTCGTCGTAGGGCGCCGGCGGGTCGAAGTGGGCCTCCGGAGCGATGCGGCGCATGACGTCGAGCACGGAGAGCTGGTAGCCCTCCACGGTCAGCGAGTGCGGGGGACGCGGTTCGGGGTCGGCGAACCTCTCGCACGACCAGCACCACCACGGCTCCGGTCCGCCCATGCACCCGCCGGTGAAGTAGATCTCGCGACGTTCGTGGCGCCGGTACGGCTCGTCGTCGATGGGCATGCCGTACTCCACGGGGACCAGCGGCCCGTCACACCGTTCGCATCTTGGGCTCATGCCCCCTCAGACGCCACCGGCCTCCCCGGGGTTCGACGAACTGGTGGACACGACAGGGGCCTCGGTACGGCCACGTCCGCCGGAACGGTGACATAGCGACGGCCACCTTCGCGCGTCTGAGGAGTAGACAGACCCGGAGGTGGCGATGGACGCGGTGGTCGAGCGTGATTTTCGTGAGTTCGTGGAGGCGCGGTCGCCCGCGTTGATGCGTCTCGCCTTCCTGCTCACCGGGGGCGATCAGCACGCCGCCGAGGACCTGCTGCAGACCGCGCTCGCGAAGCTGGCGACGCGCTGGCGGTCCGTCGACAGCCCCGAGAGCTACGTCCGGCAGGTGATCTACCGCCAGCAGGTGAGCTGGTGGCGGCTCAAGTGGCACCGGCACGAGACCAACGTCGCCGCGCCTCCCGACGAGGCGCGCGAGGACGGCACCTCCGCGGTGGACCTGAGGATGGCCGTACGGGCGGCGCTGTCGCGGCTGACGTCCCGGCAGCGCGCCGTGCTCGTGCTCCGGTTCTTCGAGGACCTGCCCGAGGCGGAGGTCGCCCGGCTGCTCGACTGCAGCGTCGGCACCGTCCGCAGCACCACCCACCGGTCGCTCGCGCGCCTGCGCGTCCTGGCCCCCGAGCTGAAAGAGACCTTGAAGGAGGTCCGGCAGTGAACACCGAGACCTACGTACGGCGGGTCCTCGACGAATGGTCCACCGAGGCACGGGTGCCGGGCGGGCTCGCCGACCGGGCGCTGGGCCGGCGCCGCACCGGACGGCGGACGACGAGGGCCGTGCTCGTCGTCGCGGCGGCGGTGCTCCTCATCGTCGCCGGAGTGACCGTCGGCGTGCAGGGCGGGCCGCGTCCGGCGACCCACCCCGTGGACACCTCGCTGCGGACCGACCCGAACGACGCGCCGCCCAAGCGTCTCGTCGCCGCCGGCCAGGTCGCCCTCTCCACCTACCGGACACTCCGGGTCAGCGGGAAGAAGGTCGTCTACACCTGGTACCTCTACGATCCCGCGTCGGGCGGATACCGGAAGGTCCCCTGGGCGTGGCTCGCGGTGGCGCCGGGCCTGCGGCAGGCCGCCGTCCTCGACGGGCCGCTGCCGTCCGCGCGTGTCGGCATCCTGGACATGAAGACGCAGCGGGTGACCCGCTGGATCCCGCTCAAGGCGGCGGCGGGCGGCCTGGCCTGGTCTCCGGACGGGCGGCGGCTGCTCGTGACGACGTACGCCACCGACCCGGACGCGCAGTACCACCAGGGCACGGGAGCGCGAACCGGGTTCATCGTGGTCGATCCCCGGTCCGGGGAGGCGCACTTCCACAGCCTCCTGTTCAACCGCGCCGACCCCAACGGGCGACAGGACCTCGGCTGGAGCAAGGACGGCACCCTGATCTGGGCCACGACCATGAGCTTCAACCCGCCCACCAGGCTCTTCTACGACCTGAACGGAGTACGGCGGCCGGCCCCCGCGCACGAGGCGGACTCGCTGGAGGAGGCCGGGATCTCCCCGAACGGCCGCCTGATCGCCACGCACGGGGGTGCGTCACCCGGCCTCGGCATCGCGGACACGAACGGCCGGACGGTGAGCCGGCTCCCGGTCATGCAACTGGTCGCCTGGGCCGACGACACCCATCTCATCGCCGTGACGTGTGACCTGGCCAAGTGCGGCGGACCGCGCACGCTGAGCCACCGGTACGTCCTGATGAGCGTCGACGGCAGGACGAGCGTTCCGCTCACCGGCTACAAGGCGCTGGGCATCGTGAACTCGTGGGATCCGGTGTTCACCCGCCGCTAGTGCCTCATCAGGCCACGTTTGCTCTCGTCAGATGCGGTTGGATGGAGGGCCGGTTTTTGTCGTAGGCGCTTGCTGTAATCGTTTGGTGCCTCGACGTGATGATGGTGGGCGGGTGGTGATGCGGACCGCCCGGGTGGGTCTGCGTGTGTCGGCCGGGCAGCGGCGTCGGTGTTTCGGGTTGCTGGTCTCGGCGGGGGATGTGTGGGCGTGTGTGCTTGATATGAACCGGTGGCGGCGGCAACGCGGGCTGCGGCCGGTAACGGGTTATCAGGAGTTGTGCCGGGAGTTGTCGGCGTCGGGGCCGGGCACGTTCGGAGAGCTGGACACCGCCGGAGCGCGGTCGGTGCTGCGGCGGTACAGCGACGCGTGGTTCGTCACCGCCGCGCGCCGCAAGGGCGGTGACGTGGCGGCGCGGTTCCCTCGGCGGAAACGCCGGTTGATGCCGGTGCGCTACTACCACGGCACATTCACTCTCGATGGGCTGCGGCTGCGCCTGCCGGTCAGTCGCGTGCGCACTCCGTTCTGGGTGCGGTTGGACCGGCCGGTTCCCTACCCGCCCGAGCAGGTGCGCTCGGTGACGCTGGTGGCCGAGGGCGGCCGGTTGTTCATTGATGTCACCGCTGAAGTCCCCATCGCGGCTTATCCGCCGGGTCAGGAGCCCGATCAGCACCGCGTCGCGGGAGTCGATCCGGGGGTGATCCACCCGTTCGCGGTGGCCGGGCCGGATGGTGAGGGGCTGGTGGTGTCGGGGCGGGCGATCCGTGCCGAGACCCATCTGCATCTGCGCGACGCGAAGTACCGGCGGCGTGCGGTGGCGCGGCGGGCCCCGAAGCCGGGGCAGGCCGGATCACGGCGATGGCGAAAGTATCGGGCCCGGCAGCGCAAGGTCGAGGCCCGCCACCGGCGGCGGGTCCGCCAGGCACAGCACGAGGCCGCCCGTCAGGTCATCACGTGGGCGGTCGCACGCCGGATCGGGACGCTCGTGGTCGGGGACCCGCGCGGTGTGCTCAACCTCGAAGCAGAGCGGCGGCACAACCGGCGGGTCCGTGATTGGCGGATCGGGCACCTGACCCGGTGTCTCAAAGACAAGGCCGAACAGGCCGGTATCGACCTGACGCTGGTGGATGAGCGAGGCACGTCCTCGACCTGCCCCGCCTGTCACCAGCGGGTTCCCAAACCCAGCAACCGGAATTTCACCTGCACCTGGTGCGGGTTCAGCGGGCACCGCGACCTGGTCGGCGGCGCCAACATCGCCCGGCGCGGACCGGGCGGCACCATCACCACCGGCAATCCGTTTCCGGTGGTGATCACGCACCGTCGAGCCGGACGGCACCTCCCCGGTGCCGGACGGTCCCGGCGTGACCCCAGGCGGTCCCCCCATCACGGCACCGCACACGGGGTCCCTCGGCCGGCCGTGGCCCGCCCCACCCCGCGTGGGGAGTCGCTCGCCCACCACAGCGAGGATCAGCCAACCCCGCCTCTCCTCGAGGCAAACGTTGACTGACACGGCACTAGAACCTCGCCCCGGTCCCGTACGAATGAAGTCACGGGACCAGGGATGACAAATGTCATCGCGAACCCGGGATTCGCGGCACTACGCGTCTGACCTGCGCGAACCTAGCGTTATCCCCATGAACGCGATCACTTTCACGGGAGTGTCGAAGAGCTACGGCGCGGTCCGCGCCGTCGAGGCTCTGGACCTGGAGATCGCCGCGGGACAGGCCGTCGCGCTGCTGGGTCCCAACGGCGCCGGCAAGTCCACCTCCATCAACATGCTTCTCGGCCTCATCCGGCCCACGGCCGGGACCGTCGGCGTCTTCGGCCAGGCCCCGGACGCCGCCGTACGCGCCGGGTGGATCGGCGCGATGCCGCAGGACGGCGCGCTCGTCCCCGGGCTGACCGTACGGGAGGTCGTGGAGTTCGTCCGGAGCCTGTACCCCGAGCCGATGCCGCTCGATGAGGTGCTCTCGCTGGCGAACCTGACGTCCCTGGCCAAACGCCGCGCCGACCAGCTGTCCGGCGGACAGGCGCAGCGGGTGCGGTTCGCCATCGCCGTCGCGGGCGCGCCCCGGCTGCTGGTGCTGGACGAGCCGACCGCGGCCATGGACGTGGAGTCCCGGCGGTCGTTCTGGGCGAGCATGCGCGCGTACGCGGCGGGCGGCCGGACCATCCTGTTCGCCACGCACTACCTGGAGGAGGCGGACGAGAACGCCGACCGGGTCGTCGTGATCAGCCACGGGCAGGTCGTCGCCGACGGGACCGCCCAGGAGATCAAGTCCGCCGCCGGGGGCCGTACGGTGCGCTTCACGATCGGCGACCGGCCCACGGCCGGGCTCGACACGCTCCCCGGTGTGACCGGCATGGAGGTGCGCGGCGGCTCCGTACGGCTGCGCACCACCGACCCCGACGCGACCGTACAGGCGCTGTACGCCTCCGGCGTCGAGGTACGGGACCTGGAGGTCAAGGGCGCCGACCTGGAAGAGGCGTTCCTGTCCCTCACCGGCGACAACTGACCCTCGAAAGGACTCCTTCGATGCTTCGCTATCTCGCGCTGGAGATCCGGCGGATGTACCGCGACCGGCGCTTCGTGTTCTTCACCATCGCCCTCCCGGTCGGCTTCTACCTGCTGTGGTCCAACATCTTCGCCAAGGGCGACGTGGACGCCGATACCGGGCTGGACGCCAAGACGTACCTGCTGGTCTCGATGGCCGCCTTCGGCGCCCTCGGCGCGTCGCTGACCACGACCGGCGCGCGGCTGGCCGCCGAACGCCAGAGCGGCTGGCTGCGGCAGCTCCGGGTGACGCCGCTGCGGCCGTGGGCGGTGATCATCGCCAAGGTGGTCGCCTCGATGTGCCTGGCGCTGCCGGCCATCGTCCTGGTGGGGGTCGTCGCGGCCGTGACCCAGCACGTCCACCTGACCGTGGGCGAGTGGGCGGGAATGATCGGCGCGATGTGGCTCGGCACGCTCCCGTTCGCCGCGCTCGGCACCCTGATCGGCTCGCTCGTCGGCCCGGACGCGGCGCAGCCGCTCACCATGGCCTGCTACCTCCTTCTCGCCATCCTGGGCGGAATGTGGATGTCGGTGAGCCTGCTGCCGAAGACCCTGCGGCACGTCGCACACTGGACTCCCTCGAATCGCTTCGCCGACCTCGGCTGGAGCATCGTCGCCGGGCACACCCCGCCCGCCTCGGACGTCCTCGTCCTCGCGGGCTGGAGCGTGGTGCTCGGCACCCTTGCGACGGTGGCCTACCGCCGCGCTACCGTTCGCTCCTGATGAGCATCCTCACCCCCAAGGACCCTGGGTGGGAGTCCTCCCCCAGGCCCTGGCGAAGGGCCGCGTGGACCTCACTCGGGCTGGTCTACCTGCTCCTG
This sequence comes from Actinoallomurus sp. CA-142502, assembly GCF_050936355.1. Lineage (NCBI taxonomy): Bacteria > Bacillati > Actinomycetota > Actinomycetes > Streptosporangiales > Thermomonosporaceae > Actinoallomurus > Actinoallomurus sp. CA-142502. Next base: position 574,981 of record NZ_JBNJMY010000001.1, on the reverse strand, counting down.
CCGACGAGCAGCCTGTTCGGCCACGGCCACAGCGTGCCGGCGAGCATCGTCCAGCTGGCGGCGCTGCTCTCCTACGCCGCGAGCTTCATCGCCCTGGTGCTCGCCAACAACCCGTGGACCGGCGAGACGAACCGCCGCACGTACGTCCTGATCGGTGTGCTGTTCGTCCTGGCGATCGGCTACCCGCTGCTGTTCGGCCCCGACTGGGGCGGGCTGCTGGTCTACTTCGGCGTCGCCTGCGCCATGGCCCTCCCGCCGCGGTGGGCCGGGCGCGGGGTCGTCGCCGCCGCCGCGCTGACGGCGATCATCTGCGCCTCACTGGGCGTCCGGAACAGCAGTCTGGCACTCGTCACCTTCGAGACGCTGACCGTCGGCCTGCTGCTGTTCGCGTTCCGTACGAGCCGGATGCTCGTCGTCCAGCTCCGGGAGGCGCGCGGCGAGGTCGCCCGCCTCGCCGCGAACGAGGAGCGGCTGCGCATCGCCCGTGACCTGCACGACCTGCTCGGGCACACGTTGTCGCTGATCGTGCTCAAGAGCGAGGTGGCCACCCGGCTGGCCGAACGCGACCTGGACCGGAGCGTCGCCGAGGTGCGCGACATCGAGGCCGTGGCCCGGCAGGCGCTCGCCGACGTGCGCGAGGCGATCTCCGGCTACCGCCAGCGCAACCTGACCGACGAGCTGGAGAACGCCCGCAGCGTCCTGGCCGCCGCCGACGTCGAGCTGACCATCAAGTCCTCGGGCACTCCGCTGCCCGACCAGGTCGACGGCCTGTTCGGCTGGGCCGTACGCGAGGGCGTCACCAACATCGTCCGGCACGCGCGCGCCCGTACCGCCGCGATCACCGTCCGCAGGCAGGACGGCACGGCCGTTCTGGAGATCATCGACGATGGCACGGGCGCCGGTGAGGCGCCGACCGGCAACGGCCTGCGCGGGCTCGGCGAACGGGTCACGGCCTCGGGTGGCGCCGTCGAGGCCGGTGCCCGCGCGGACGGCGGGTTCCGCCTGGCCGTACGCGCGCCGCTGACGCCGACGACGCCGCGTGAGCCGGCCGGAGAGACTGCTTGATCGCCGTGTCTTCATCTAGAGTCGCCAGCGTGATCCGGGTGCTGCTGGCCGAGGACCAGGGCATGGTGCGCGGTGCGCTCGCGACCCTGCTGAACCTCGAGGACGACATCGAGGTGGTCGGCGAGGCGGCCGACGGCGACGAGGCCCTCACGGTGGCCGCGCGCACCCGGCCCGACGTCGCGCTCCTCGACATCGAGATGCCGGGCAAGGACGGCATCACCGCCGCCGCGTCGCTGCGTGAGGCGCTGCCCGACTGCCGGATCGTCATCCTCACGACGTTCGGCCGGCCGGGCTACCTGCGCCGCGCGATGGAGTCGGGCGCGTCGGCGTTCCTGGTCAAGGACAGCCCGGCGAAGGAGCTGGCGGCGGCGATCCGCCGCGTGCTCGCGGGCGAGCGGGTGATCGACCCGGCCCTGGCCGCCGCCGCGTTGAGCGCCGGCCCCAACCCGCTGTCGCCGCGCGAACGTGACGTGCTCGCCGCCTCGGCCGACGGTTCGACGATCGGCGACGTCGCCGGACGCCTCCACCTGTCGGAGGGCACGGTGCGCAACTACCTGTCCTCGGCGATCCGCAAGACCTCCGCCCGCAACCGCATCGAGGCCGTCCAGACCGCCCAGCGCCAGGGCTGGCTCTGAGCATCCTCACGCAGGTCGCAGGCCGGCCGCGGCCCAGAGCGTACGGGCGCACAGGTCGCACAGTTCGTCCCGGGTGATGGCCGGGTCGTCGAGCCATTCCAGGATGGCGACGGGGACGAAGGCCAGCCAGCCGGTGACCGCGATGCGCGTCTGTTCGTCCACGGTCGTCACCGCGCTCAGTCCGGCGAGGATGCGGTCGCGCAGGGCGGTGATCCGCGATCGCTGGATGCGATGGAGGTCGTCGTCGGTGGCGGCGGCCTGGTGTGCCACCCGGAAGCCGTCGGGATGGCGTTCGGCGTAGCCGATGTAGATCTCCAGGCCCGCCTTGAGCTGGTCGAGCGGCGGCAGCGTCGGGTCGGGCGCGCTGGCCTGCAGAAGCTTGGCGCCCTCGGCCTCCACGATGGCCAGGAAGAACGCCCGTTTGCTGGGGAAGTAGTGGTACAGCAGCCCCCGGGAGACCTCGGCGATGTCGGCGACCTCGTCGATCCACACGTCCTCGTACGGGCGGCGGGCGAACAGTTCGGCGCCGATCGTCAGCAACTGCGCGCGCCGCTGCTCGGTGCTCAGCCGTCTCCGCATGACGCCGATCATATTGACTTGAGTTCAACAAGCGGCGCATCGTGGGGTTACTGAACCTGATTCAATAGCTGGGAGACACGTGTGGACACCACCGGCATTCCGCATCCGCCGCACCGCCTGCCGCTGCTGGGCGACGTGGTGGGCCTGGATCCCCGCGCCCCCGTCCAGTCGTCGTTGCGGCTGGTCCGCGGCCTCGGTCCGATCTCGGTCCGCAGGGTCCTCGGCACGGAGATCATCACCGTGGGCGGGGCCGACCTGGCGGCCGAGCTGAACGACGAGACCAGGTTCGGCAAGCACGTCGGGCTGAGCCTGCGTCCGCTGCGCCGCATCGTTGGCGACGCCCTGTTCACCGCCGAGGACGGCGAGCCGAACTGGCGCCTGGCGCACGACATCCTGCAGCCGGCGTTCACCCGCGACGCGATGCGCGGCCATCACGCGATCATGGTGGAGGTGGCCCGGGAGCTCCTGGACCGTTGGGACGCGGTGGCCGACCACGGCGGGCAGGTCGACGTCACCGGCGACATGACACGGCTGACGTTGGAGACCATCGGCCGCGCGGGGTTCGGCTACCGGTTCGGTTCCTTCGACCGCGACCGCCCGCACCCGTTCGTGACCAGCATGACCCGGGCGCTGCGCCACGCCAACCTGTCGGTGGCCCCGCCCGTGCGCCGGGTGCTGGCGGGCTCGGCCCGGCGGCACCGGGCGGACATCGAGGCGATGAACCGTCTCGTCGACGACGTCATCCGCGCCCGTCGCGGTGGACCGACCCCCGAGGCGTCCGACCTGCTCGACCTGATGCTACGGACCGCCCATCCGGAGACCGGCCGCCACCTGGATGTGGTCAACATCCGTCGGCAGGTCATCACCTTCATGGTCGCGGGCCATGAGACGACCTCCGGCGCGCTGTCGTTCGCTCTCTACCACCTCACCCGCGCCCCGGAGGCTCTGGCGCGTGCGCAGGCGGAGGTGGACGCCCTGTGGGGCCGGGCCCACGATCCCGTCCCCGCCTTCACCGACATTCCCAGGCTGCGATACACACGCGCCGTGCTGGACGAGGCGCTGCGGCTGTGGCCGACGGCGCCCGGCTACCTGAGGGCCGCTCGCGCCGACACCGTGCTCGGCGGCCGGTATTGGATGAGCAAGGGCGACTGGGCTCTGGTGATGCTGCCGCTGCTCCACCGCGACCCGGACGTGTGGCCCGATCCCGACCGGTTCGAGCCGGAGCGGTTCGCCCCCGGCCGGGCCAAGAAACGCCCCGCCCACGCGTACAAGCCGTTCGGGACCGGGCAGCGCGCCTGCATCGGCCGCCAGTTCGCCCTGCACGAGGCCGTTCTGGCACTCGGACTCGTCCTTCACCGCTACCGCCTGGTTCCCGACGACGGCTACCAGCTGAAGATCGCCGAGTCCCTCACGCTCAAACCTCAGGGCTTTCGCCTCGCCCCGCGCAGGCGCTGACGCCGGGCCGCCTACAGGTGGCCCGCCTTGCTCTCGGTGAGGTCGTTGAAGCGGGCGAGCATCCGGCCCAGCACGCGGACGTCCTCGGCCGGCCAGGTGCCGAGCATCGCGTGGAAGCGTTCCTGCCGGGCGGTGCGGGCGGTCTCCACCCTCCGGCGTCCCTCCTCCGTGAGGACGAGCAGGTGGGCGCGGCCGTCATCGGGGTCGGGCCGGCGCTCGATCAGTCCGAGCTCTTCGAGGCCCTTCACCTGGCGGCTGATGGTGGCCTTGCCGACGCCGAAGTAGTCGGCCAGATCGCTGGGGCGCGAGCGGGCACAGTCGTGCATGCCGATGAGCAGGCCGTACGCCGCGGGCTCGAGTTCGGGGTGCACCTCGCGCGCCACCTCGGTGGACAGCGCCCGGGCGCGGCGGAACAGCACGCCGAGCTCGTGCTCGACGGCCTGGTACGCCTCGTGCTCGCGGCCGACCGTGGTCATCTCCGTCATCGTTCCCTCATCTGCCCTCATACCCGGCGGTTTCCGCCGGACCGCCCCCTCCGGCGGCCCGGCGGACCCATGTCATCCGGCGGGGTGGCCGAGCCACAGGTCGTGCGCGTCCTCGCCCTGGCGTGCCAGGTCGACTCCGCTCGTGACCTGCGGGTACCCGGTGGCCGTGACGGTGTACTCGCCCTCCCTCAGGCCGGTGAAGGCGTACTCCCCGTCGGGACCGGTCATCGTCACGCCGACGACGTTCCCGGCCGCGTCGAGCAGCGTGACGCGCGCGTCGGGGATCGGGCCACGGCCCTCCGCCCGGATCGTGCCGTGCACCCGTACGCCGGGCAGGAGCTCGATCTCCTGGCGGGTCAGGCCGTTGCCGACCTCGACCGGCACGGCGGCCGGGCGGTACGAGGTGGCGCTGACCGCGAGCGTGTAGACGCCGGCGGTCACCGCCGGGAAGAGGAAGCCTCCTCCGGCGTCGGTCGTGCCGCCGGCGACGACCTCGCCGTGTGCGTCCGTGACGACGACCATCGCGCCTTCGACGGGTGCGCCGCCCGCGCCGCGGACGGTGCCGGCGAGGCCGCCGGAGCCGGTGAGCGTCACGTCGAAGTCGATCGGCCGGTCGCCGACCACGAGGGTCGCGGCCTGCGGGTCGTGGTCTCCCGCCGCGGCGATCAGCACGTAGGTGCCGCTGCCGGGGGCGGGCAGGGCGTACCGTCCGTCGTCACGGGTGGTCGCGCGGCCGATCTGGCGCCCCCGGACGTCGATCAGTGTGATCACCGCACGGGCCACCGGAACACCGCCGTTGCGGACGACGCCGCGGATCGCGCCGGCGTCCGGCGACTCCTCGACTCCCGTCGCCAAGGCGGTGACCTGGCCGTCGACGGCCGGGACCGGGTTGCCGACGCCGGCCGGGACCAGCTCCGGCTCCCGGCGCTGGGCGTGCCGACCCGAGGGGGCCACGCCGGCCGGCGCCGGCTGGGTGTTGGACGTGCGCAGCGGCACCTCCTTGATGAACAGGATCACGATCACCGCGATCAGCGCGCACGGCGCGGCGTACAGGAAGACGTTGCCGATGCCGTGTCCGTACGCGTCCTGGACGACCCGGCGGACCGGGGCGGGAAGGGCGGAGAGCTTCGGGAGCGAGCCACCGGTGCCGGAGGTGTGCACGCCGATGCGCGCGAGGCCGTCCATCATGTAGTGGGTGATGCGGTTGCCCAGCGCCGCGCCGAGCGCCGAGACGCCGATCGCGCCGCCGAGCGAACGGAAGAAGGAGACGGTCGAGCTGGCCACTCCCAGCTCCTGCGTCCGCACCTGGTTCTGCACGCACAGCACGAGGTTCTGCATGGTCATGCCCAGGCCCGCGCCGACACAGAACATGTAGACGGCGACCTGCCAGTAGGCGGTGTCGTAGCGGATCGTGCTCAGCAGGGCGTACCCGACGGTCATCGACGCGGCGCCGAGCACCAGAATGTACTTCCAGCGTCCGGTCGAGCTGACGATGCGCCCGGAGATCGTGGAGGCGACGGCCAGGCCGCCGATCATCGGCAGGGTCATCAGGCCCGCCTTCGTCGGCGAGTCGCCGCGGGCCAGCTGGAAGTACTGGCTGAGGAACGTCGTCGCGCCGAACATCGCGACGCCGACGAACAGGCTGGCCAGCGTGGACAGGGACAGCGTGCGGATGCGGAACAGGCGCAGCGGCACGATCGGCTCGCTCGCGAAGGTCTCGGCCACGACGAACAGCACCGCCAGGACGACCGCGCCGCCGATCATCGCGGCGGTCTGCCACGACAGCCAGTCGTACTTGTCGCCGGCGAAGGAGACCCAGAGCAGCAGCAGAGCGGCCGCGCCGGAGAACAGCGTCGCGCCGAGCCAGTCGACCTTGACCTTCCGCCGGGCCGTCGGCAGGTGCAGGGTCTTCTGCAGGACGATCAGCGCGATGACGGCGAACGGCACGCCCACGTAGAAGCACCACCGCCAGCCGAGCCAGGAGGTGTCGACGATGACACCGCCGATGAGCGGACCGCCGACCGTGGCCAGGGCGAAGACCGCACCCGTGTAGCCGGAGTAGCGACCGCGCTCGCGTGGCGAGATCATCGCCGCCATGATCACCTGCACCAGGGCGCTGAGCCCACCGGCGCCGAGGCCCTGCACGACGCGGGCCGTGATGAGCATGGCGGGGTTGTGCGCCTGACCGGCGATGGCCGAGCCGGCGACGAAGATCACCAGCGCGAGCTGGATCAGCAGCTTCTTGCTCACCAGGTCGGCGAGCTTGCCCCAGATCGGGGTGGTGATCGTCATCGAGAGCAGCGTCCCGGTGATCACCCAGGTGTAGGTGGTCTGGCTCGCGTGCAGATCGGCGATGATCGTCGGCAGCGCGTTCGACACGACGGTGGACGACAGGATCGTCACGAACAGGCCGAGCAGCAGCCCGGACAGAGCTTCCATGATCTGCCGATGGGACATCGGGACACCTGAGGAATCAGGTGCCGCCGCCCGCACCTCGGCCGGTGCTGCGGTTGCCATCAATCTCCTTTCGCGCGCCCGGAACGTGCCCCGGGCGGGGGGACGGTGCTCGCTCGCTGCGCGGCGACACTCGCGTGAGCCGGCCGCTGAGGGCCGGGGAGCGTCGGCGACGCGCCTGCCGGCAACCGGCGGTGCGACGTCGGGCGGTCTCTCCCGGATGCGCGGCTCGCCGTCTCGGCGCGGCACCACGACGTCGGGCGCGTGGCCTGTTCGGGCGGCGTATCGCCGCCTGACGGCTCGATCACCATGCCCGACCCACCCAGCCGCGCGAGCGGTTCGTGACAGCGGTCCTCCGATGCCACGACGGACACTCGCATTTGGTTGCCTGAGGCAAGTATGCCACAAATTGGTTGCCGCAAGCAACCTTCTCCCCGACCGTCCGTGGGTCAGGGCGCGCTCAGGCAGGTGAGGTGGAGGAGACGGCCGGCGAGGGTGTCGGCGTGAGGGCTTTCGCGGTCAGAGGGCTCTCGTCATGAAGACGCTGTGCGGGTCGGGCCGGTAGTCCGCGAAGGGCTCGCAGTAGTCGAAGCCGAACTTCTCGTACAGCTTCCTCGCCGGGAGGAAGAACTCGGCCGAGCCGGTCTCCAGGCTCAGCCGGCTGAAGCCCATGAGCTCGGCCTCGGCGAGGATGTGCGCCAGCAGCAGGGACGCGACCCCGCTCCGCTTGCGCGTCGGCGCGGTGCGCATCGACTTCAGCTCGGCGTGGGCCGCGTCCAGCCTCTTGATCGCGCCGCAGCCCACCACCGAGTCGCCGTCCCGCACCGACCAGAACGTGACCTCGGGTGCGCGCAGCCCGTCGAGGTCGAGGGCGTGCTTGCTCTCCAGCGGCGTGATGGCCCGCATCTGCTGGACGTGCTCGTGGAGGAACGCGGCGATCTGCGGGCCGGACAGGTCGTCCACGACGATGTTCATTCCGCTCCTCCGTGCTACTCGCAGGTCAGGGCGACGGTACCAAGGTTGGCGAAACGGGCGCGGATGGTACTGCCGGGCTGCGCGAACACGGCGTCGGTCAGCCCGCCGGTCAGTACGAGCCAGCCGGGTTCGAGGGTGATCCCGCGCCGGGCCAGAGTCCTCCGAGGGCGCGGTGATGGGTGCCTTGGCGGTGGTCGGTTCGATCCACGACCTTCCCGCCGAGCCCGACCCGGACGTCACCGCCACCGTCCTGCACGCGGCGGGCGAACTGTCACGCCGCGGCCTCTACCATCCGCCGGGCGGGTAGGAGGACCTCGTGCGCGCGTTCGGTGCGATCACTCCCGCTCCGCACCGTGCCGCCGTTCATACTCCTGAAGTGCGAGGGCCGCCGATGAAGTACCTGGATACCGACGAGGCCGCGCACGTCCGATCCCTGTTGCCGCGGTCGAGCCGGGTGTTCATTCCGGCCTTGGTCGATGCCGTTGCTCCAGAGCCAGAAATCTCCGATCTGTCGACCGATCCGGATGGTGTGCGGGTGCCTGACCACCGAGAATCTCGGCGCGGACGAACCACGGCAGGCCCTTGCGGCGGCGCTGGAGGAGATCGACGACTGGCGGTGGGACGTCGCTCCCTTCGACGTGGAAGCCGATCGCGGCGGTCAGGGCGGAATTCCGCACTTATGCCACAGGCACGGAGAACGCGCCGCGGCACTTGCCCGCCGTGGCAGACCAGTACCGCTGCTGATCGCGACCTGGCCGACGAGACCGGTGAGGTCGACGCGCCGCGAGGCTTGCCGGACTCCCGTCTCCTGTCAAGTGCGCGGCTGGAATTTCGCCGGGTCGGCCTCATACGCTGTTACGGCGGCGTTGACGGAGTAGAACGAGGAGAATTCGACAACCTTTCCATCTCCGCGGCGTACCAGGATCGGGCCGTTACCGATCAAGGAGTGGCCCATGTTGCCCATTTCGAGCGCCTGCACTGCATTATAGAAAAAGAACCAGCCATACGGTCGTTCCACCGTTTCGCTCTCTACTACAGCGACCGTGGGGAAGCCACCTTCCAAAGGGTACATATTATTCAAGTAATCTTGTACTATTCGCTTCGCCTCTGCTGCCATCACAAGCCGGATACCCCCGTCTTGAAGTAGTAGAAATTCATTTCATGCGAGAACGCTTCAGCGGATAGTTCGGTCCCCATCGTCTGGGTCTGGACATCGATATATATCGGGAACTTGCTTGTAGTCACAACATTAATTACGTGTCCCGGGGTGTTTGGCGCCACCGGGTCCCACATAAGCATTCCGGTGGTTCCATGCTTTTCCGTCGATATCCGATTTGCGATGGATTGGAGGTCGCTCGACTTGAGGTAGTCGGTCACTCCTCCCAGCCGATAGGCTCTTCGAGTCATCGTTGGAAGTTGTTCGCTAACTTTGATCGCAAGACTCGGCCCAGCCACCCGGGGAGTGCCGTGCACTATATCGTCCAACGCGAAGGCACACTCCTTGCAGTTGTTCTTGAAGTCGCCCGGATTGACGTGAGGCAGGATTTCGCGCATATCGTCTACCGACAACGAACTTCCGCGCGCTCTCGCTTTGTCAAGAACATCGGAAATCGCCGCATAGTGTTCCCGGTAGGAATAATCCAAAAGCAGTTCTCTGTCGGGAAATTTTGCAGCTTCGTGCGGTCGAAACTCAAGCAACCGGCCGCCACCTCCGACGTCTGCCGGCTCGCGCCAGAAGTCCGCAGCAGCATGGAATATTCCGATCTTTTCGACGGCTTCTCTTGCTACGCTTTCGGCGCCACCGACGTCCACACTATTCCTCACCTCTCTAAACGGCGCTCGTCACTGTTCTTAGACGACGCCCGCTTGTCGCACGCCCCTTGCGCGAGGCCCAGCCCGACCGACAGTGCTGACGGGTGTCCCCAGCGTCACGCCCAAGCCGACCACGCAGCGGCTCGCGACATCGATCGCCGCCGTGACGTACGGACGTCCGATCGGCAGCCGGTGCCGCTCGTCCACCATGATCGACCACCGTGTGATCGATCTGCACCTGTTCCCCGCAAGTCCTCGATCTCCGGTTGGGGTCCGCCCGCCGGACCCAGCGCCCGCGCCGCGTCCGAGCCCTCCCGCGCCGACACCACTGCCACCGGATCCAGCCAGCCGATCCGCCGTTCCAGCGTCCCCCGTGACGGCGGGGGGCAACCCGCGGGCGCGGCACAGCCGGACGACCTCCTTGCGCACCGCCGTCACGAACGGCGTTGCCTACGCAAGTACCGCTGCCGGATCACCTCGGCCGGCAGCGCCTCCACCTCCCCGGGCAACCGGCCCCGGCCACGCCCACCGCTGGATCGCCCGGGAGGCAGATCCGAGACGACGCCGTCACCCTCCCGCCAACGGCGCAGCAGCACATACACCTGACGGCGTGAAAGTCCCAACTCACTGGCCGCAGAGTCGCCCGCCTCCACACCGGGCCGATCCTCCCGTGCCAACCGGCCAACCACCTCAGCACGCCGAACCGCGATGGGCCAGGCCTCGTCCGAGGCCGTCAGCACGCCCCGCTCAACGACTCGGCCGACCCGCCGTCCCAGGTCCGGCGCAGGAGGCCTCTGACCAGATCGTCGAAGAGCGCGGCGAGTTCGTCGTCGGTGATGGCGTCGGGGCGGGTCAGCACCAGATGTCCGAAGTGCTCGGCGGCGGCGACCACGGCGTGGGCCGTCCAGCGGTGATGTCGGGCGGTGGCGGCGTCCAGGTCGCGGCCCCTGCCGATGAAGTCGGCGATGGCTTCGCGTACGACCTCGCGCCCCTGCTCGATCCGGTCGAGGACGGGCGCCGGTGTCTGCGCGCCGGTGCTCAGGACGGGCGTCCAGGTCTGCGGGTTCTCTCGTACGGCCCGCGCCCACGCGCGAGCGATGTCTCGTGCGAGGTGCTTCGAGGTGAGGTGACGCGGCTGGCGGTCGAGGGCTTCGAGGTACCTCACCTGGCGCCGCCGCCGGCCAGCGGCATCAAGACGCTCGGGCCGATGACGATCTACACCGGCGGCGATCACCCGTCGTCGGCGACGATGCCGGTGCGGAAGTAGCGGTCTGGCTCAGTCGTCGGCATCAGCCGTTCGGTGGAGTCACCCCAGCTCCACGCCGTGCTGCTGTTCATACTCCCGAAGTGCGGCTTCATTGGTGTAGATCGACGTGTACGGGATGAGCCGGCCGTCCTCGCGCAGTATGAGCAGGGGTCCCACCCCGGCCAGCCCCTGGTCCGGGTCACGGGTTCTCACATAGGTCGCGGTCGCGCAGGTGAACAGCCAGCCGTACGGCCTTTCGATGGTGGCCGCGTCGTCGATGACGATGTCCTCAGCGCCCTCCATAGGCGGAAACTCCCGGGCGACGTAGTCCCGGGCGATACGATCCGCCTCGTCCCTGCTTATCACTGCCAACACCGCCTCATGCCGTGCGATAGAAGTCGAACGCCTTGAAATTGTCGACGTAAACCGGACGGGTCTCTTCGAGGACCGACCCGTACTGGCCATCAAGGTAGGTCAGCCGCCCATTCACATTGGCGACGTTGAAGATATGGTTCCGCCCAGGCCCATCGTGCGCGATGATGATGCCACGCGATCCCGTATTGCTGCGGATCATGTCTTCCACGCCGTCCAGCCCGCTCAGCCCACCGTAGGTCTCGATGGCACGCGTTCGGTAGACGCCTCGCGCGAGTGGAGTCATCGAGCCCTGCAGCGGACCGGCGACAGCGGGCCTGCCGCGCAGGATGTCGTCGACGGCCAACGCGGCCTCTGGGCAGTTTCGCATGCTTCTGAGGGTGTCGAGATTGACACTTCTCGTCGCGTTCACCTGCCTCACGGCGACCCGGAGGTCCAAGGCGGAGAGAGGACGGTCTCCGGCCTCTTCCAGAACGCGACTGACCTTCGCGTGCGCTTCCCGCATCGCCGCCTGCTCGGCCTCTGTCAGCGGCGCGGCGGCCCGATCGAACATCTCCACGCGCTGCGGACGCAGTTCGGCGAGCGGCACCTTGCCCCGGCGTACGTCGCTGAACTTCCCGAAGTCGTCGATTCCGGCCGCTTCGTTGTCCAACCGATTCGGCCGAGCGACGCGCTTGAAGAACGGCAGGACACGGCGGAAAATCCCCGCGCTCGCCTCTGATAACAGCCGCCCCTCGGTCATCGGTCACCGTCCGGCGCAGCCCCGTGACACGGCGGAAAGCCCCCTGGCATCGCTTCACCAATCGCGGACGACACGGTCGTTCTTCAAAGGTCTAGGGCAGGGATAAGCGCTTGTCAATGAAGGCCGAAAGAGCCGGCCCGGCTCCGGAGGTACATCACACCGGCGTCGGTCGACCTGAATCCGCATGCGTCGAAGTAGAAGCCGCGCAGGTGCGGCTCGAAGTCCACGTGCAACCATTCACAGCCGGCGTCGCTGGCGGCCGCCGCCGCCCGACGGACGAGTTCGGTCCCGATCCCCAGGCGTTGGTGGTCCGGCCGCACCTTGGGATCGAGAAGAAACGCGTGGTCACCGCCGTCCCACGCCACGTTGGCGAAGCCGATCAAGGTCGCGTCGTCACGATGCGCGCTCACCCAGCCAAGACTGTGCTCGCGGACCCGATCCCACCACCCCGGCTCCACCCGGCCGCCGTGAGACGCGGTCAGCACGACCAGCGCCTCGTCGGACAACTCCGCACGCCAGCGGTAATCGATCTCGAGCTCCACCCTGCGACGGTCTCACGGCCGACGAGGTCAGGCGGCCGGGCCGGTCGTCCAGAGGCGGAACTCGTGGAGGGCTTCGGCGAGGTTGGCGGGGCCGCAGGCGGCCTGGAAGGTGGTGTCGTCGGTCCAGGTCACGCACCAGTCGTCTTCGCTGCGGTGCACCTCGCGGCGGGTGTAGGTGTCGGGGGCGAGGCCGGTGTCGGTCAGGTCGACGGTCACCTGCCAGCCGGGGTTGTCGAGAGTGGTGATGGTGATGCCGTGGCCGTGTTCCCAGTCCCCGTCGCACTGGGCGACGTACCAGGCCTGCAGCCAGGTCCACACGTCGGGCCGGTCGGGGTCATACCGAAGGTCGGGGGCCATGCCGCGAGAGTAGGCGCCGGTCCGACCGGGCGCTGCTGCCCCTCAGCCGAGGCCGAGGGGCAGCAACAGGCCTATGCCGTGACGACGGCCACCTCGACGCATTCGCCTCCGCCGTTGCTGTGGCTGCTCTTTCGCCACTCCGCCATCTCGTTCACGTTTTGAACTCCCTTGCTGCTTCGTGAAGGAAACTCATGCTTCGGGCTTCGTTGCGCGCCGACGTCCAGATGGCGTTGAACGCCATGTCGTAGCGCTCGATCTCCTCGGGTTTGTCGAGATACAAGGCACCGGTGAAGCCGTCCACATAGACCGTGGGCGGCTCTCTCTCCCGACCGTCACCCGTGGTCGGGAATCGCATCATGACGAACGGCCCGGACAGGAGCCCATCGTGGAAGCCCGTCTCGAAGGGAACGACGCGGAGGGACACGTTCGGCTGGTTCGTCGCCGCGATGAGCCGTTCGAGCTGGCCCGCCATCACCTCCTCGCCGCCGACCGCACGACGTAGGACTGCTTCGTTGAACGCTACCTTCACGGTAGGCCCCGCGGTGCCCCTGGTAAGGAGTGACTGGCGCGCGATACGTACCTGGACCAACCGTTCAATGTCCTCCTCGCTTGCGTGCGGGTAGTGGGCGCGGATCAACGTCCGGGCATAGTCGGGGGTTTGGAGCAGTCCCGGTACCAGTTCGGACGTGTACCAGGAGAGTTGCGACGCGGCCTCCTCCAGGCCGATATACAGATCCAGGCTGTCTCTGATGACGTCGCCGTACGCGTGCCACCAGCCGCGGGCCTTGGTCTCCTTGGCCAGGGCCATCAGGGCCTCGGTGACGTCCGGCGGGGCGCCGTAGACGCGGCACATCGCTTCCACGTCGAGGCTGCGGAGTGAGGTCTGGCCGGTCTCGATGCGCCAGAGCTTGGTCTCGGACCACTCCAGCTTGTCCGCCGCCGTTCTTACGGTGAGACGTGCCCGGTTGCGCAGTTCGCGTAGATGGCGACCGAGTTGTCTGCGTGGCACCGTCGAGCCCGTCGGTCCGTCGGTCATTGGATCCGCCTCTCACTCGCTATGGGGGATGTCTTTCACTCGTTTTGAAAGCCTCGGAGCCCTCGATTAGCAATGACATACGTCAAATGCGTGATCGTTTTGAGGTACTCCCGGTGAAGCCTTGCAGAGCGCCTTCGTCAACTGCTTCACTCAAGCACATCACGCACCGGGAAATGAGGATATCGATGGCCACCGTCATTTTGGGGGCGCTCGACATCGTCGGCCTACCTGCGGAGGTGGCGCCGGCGCGGCACTGGCTCCGTAAATTGCTCGCCGACGATCACGCGGAAATCGTCGACGACGTCGTGCTCATGGCATGCGAGGCGGTGACCAATTCGATCTGCCATTCCGACTCCGGCCGTCAGGTCCAGTACGGCGATCCGGGGACCGTCGCGCTCGTCGTTTCCGCCACTCGCGGCATAATGCGCGTCGCGGTGACCGACGCCGGCTCACGGACGAAAGTCCCGCACGTCGCCGACGACGGTCCGGACGCCGTCAACGGCCGTGGTCTGCACCTGATCGACCTGCTGAGCGGCGGCCGCTGGGGCACCTCCTGCCACGACGGCGGCCGTACGGTCTGGTTCGAGGTTCCGATCGGCCGGGGTGCGTAGGGATGCACGACGACGACCTGCTCACTCCCCGGGAGGCCGCCCGGCTGCTCCGCGTCAGCGTGCCGACCCTGGCCTGGTGGGCTCGCATCGGCGCGCTGAAGCCGGCGCTCCACACCCCCGGCGGCCACCGGCGCTACCGCCGCGCCGACGTCCTCGCCTTCCGCGAGAGCGCGGACCGCGAAGATCCCGAGCGCGAGCGCAGGGAGCAGGACGCGGTGCGCCTGTACGAGCAGGGCTGGTCGATCCGCCAGGTCGCGGACCGCTTCGACTGCGGCTACGGCGCGATGCGCCGCATCCTCATGCGCCGTACGACCCTGCGTGGCCCGAATGACCGGCACCGGCCGTACTGACCAGGGCACGCCGCCGTACGGGCCGGACAAAGGCCGAGCACGGATCTTTGGCGGGGCCGCCACGCGCCTTCCTCACGAGGTAGAGCGACAATTGTCCGGTTGGCCCTCGAAAGGAAGGTTCCACGTGTCCAACCCCCAGGCTGCAGTGGCACGTCCGGCGGTGCTCGGCGACCTCGTCCCGGGCCGCTTGGTCCGTGACGTCGCGCTCGTCATCGGCGCGGCCGTGTTCGTCGGTATCGCCGCGCAGATCAGTGTGCCGTTGCCGGGTACCCCGGTGCCGGTGAGCGGGCAGACGTTCGCCGTGCTGCTCTCCGGCGCCGCGCTCGGGCTGAACCGTTCGGCCATCTCGATGGCCCTGTACGCGCTCGCCGGCACGCTCGGCGTGCCGTGGTTCGCCCCGGGTGCCCCCTCCGGCTGGCACTTCGCCTCGTACGGCTACATCCTCGGATTCGTGCTGGCGGGCGCGGTCGTGGGTGCGCTGGCCGCACGCGGCGGTGACCGGTCGCCGCTGCGCACCGTCCTGACGATGACGTTGGGCACCGTGCTCATCTACGCCGTGGGCGTGCCGTGGCTGATGGCCATGACCCACTCCGGCTTCGGCGCCGCCCTCTCGATGGGCGTCCGTCCGTTCCTCATCGGTGACGCGCTGAAGGTGCTGCTCGCCGCGGGTCTGCTGCCCGCCGCGTGGCGACTCGTGCGCCGCTGATCTTCGGTGAACCGGCCCGGCGGATCTCGCCGGGCCGTTTCGCGTTGAGGCCGGGCTTGAACCTCACACTGGTGTGAAGTCTTACCGTCCCGGCATGACGAACACCACGGAGAACGAGCTCTTCGACTACAGCCCGATCACCGAGCGGCCGGCGATCAGCTGGCCCGGCGGCGCCAGAGTCGCCGTCTACGTCGGGCTCAACATCGAGCACTTCCTGATCGACCGCCCGTCCACCAGCATCTGGCCCGGCACGGTGGACCTGGTCCCCGACGCCCTCAACCACGGCTGGCGCGACTACGGGGTACGGGTCGGCATCTGGCGCACGATCGAAAGCCTCGACCGGCACGGCATCCGGCCGAGCGTGCTGCTGAACTCCGAGGTCGCCGACCACTATCCCCAGATCATCAAGGCGGGCCTGGACCGGGACTGGGCCTGGCTGGCGCACGGGCGGACCAACTCGATCCTCCACACCGGCATGGACCGCGACGAGGAGCGCCGCGTCCTCACCGAGATCGTCGACACCATCACCGCCGCCACCGGCCGCCGGCCGCACGGCTGGATGGGACCGGGACTGACCGAGACGTTCAACACCGCCGAGTTGCTCGCCGAACTCGGTCTGTCGTACGTGCTCGACTGGACCAACGACGACCAGCCCTACCGGTTGAACGTGCCCGGCATGATCAGCGTCCCGTACTCGGTGGAGCTCAACGACCTGAATCTCTTCGGCAAGGGCACCACCGGGCCGGAGTTCGTGCAGATCGTCAAGGACCAGTACGAGCAGTTGAGCGCCGACTCCGCGCACAGCGGCCGGGTGATGGCGCTGGCCCTGCACCCGTTCGTCACCGGCCAGGCGTTCCGGGCCAAGTATCTCGACCAGGCGCTGGAGTACCTCGCCGGACGACCCGACGCGTGGGTGACCACGAGCGACGAGATCGCCGAACACTACGTGCGCACCTCCGCCGAGACGCGGTGAGACTCATCGCGCGCCGAGGGCGGCGACGCCGCCGACGTACAGGTGGGCACCTCCCGGGCCGGTCTCGGCCGTGATGGAGGAGGGGGATCCGACGGCGTCGCCCATGTCGACGGTGACGGTGGTGAAGCCCTGGTGGGACAGGTGGGCGGCCAGACAGCCCGTGCTGTTGGCGTTGGCGATGTCCTCGGGAACGCCGATCGACGGGGCGAACATGCGTGCGGCGGCGTGCCCGTCCGCGGCGGGGACGGTATGGACGTAGCAACCGAGCAGGCCGAGACGGTCGCAGGCGTCGCGCAGCCGGTCCAGGTCGGGAGCGAGGGCGGCCAGGTCCGCGCGGGTGGGGACCGGGATGAGCATCCGGGGCCGTCCCACGGAGGCGACGACGGCCGGCCCGGCGACCGCCGGAAAGAGGGGAAGGATCAGGTCGCGCTCTGGTGCGGTGGTGACCCGGAGCGTGACCGGGCCCGGATCGAACGACGCCTCGAACCCCTCGGATCGCCGCACGGCCCGGCCGCTGAAGGAGCGCCCACCCGCGTACAGGGTGGTCCGGTACTCCGGCAGACCGGACCGCTCGGCGAGAACCGCGAGCGCCGCGACCGTTCCGTGGCCGCAGGCGGGAAGCTCGCCCTCGGTGGTGAAGAATCGCAGCGCCACCCGCCCGTCGCGGACGGAGAAGAACACGGCATGCGAGGCGCTCCACGCCGCCGGCACGGCACGCCGCTCGTCGTCGGTGAACGGACCGTCCGGCACGACGGCGGTCGGGCTGCCGCCCCGGCCGTCGCGCAGACAGGCATGCACGATCACGGTACGACGCTCAGGACTCGAAGTGGCGGGCCAGGTAACCGGTGATGAGCTGCTCCGCCTCGGCGAGCAGAGCCGGGTCGCCGTCGCGTTCGGTGCGGAAGGCCAGCTTCAGCACGGCGTCGGCGGCCTCGACGGCCACCGCGAGGGCGCGGGAGAACTCCTCGGTGTCGGGCACCTCGAACGCCTCGACCAGCAGGCCGCGCAGCCGGTCGGCGACGACCGCGTTGTTCTCCGCGCCACCGTCGAGGAGCCGGACGTCGGCGATGTCGCCGAAGCGCAGCACGCGGAAGCCGGGGACGGTGCGGTGCATGTCCACGAAGATCTCGATGACCGTGCCGACCGCGTCGTACCAGTGCGGAAAGCCACCCTCGGCCAGGCCCCGGGCCACCCGCTCGCCGAACATCTCCAGGTTGCGGAGCGCGAGCTCCTGCGCGATCGCCCGCTTGTCGGGGAAGAACTGGTAGACCGAGCCGATCGCGACGTCCGCGCGCTGGGCGACCTTGGTCGTGGAGAGGCCGTCGTAGCCGTTCTCGTCCAGGATGTCCGCGCAGGCGTCCAGCATGCGCTGCACCCGCTCGGCGCTGCGTCGCTGAGCGGGCCTGCGTCTCAGTGCCGAGGTATCCGTCGTCACACGTACAATCATGCCTTTTCCAGTGGCACACCGGCCCCGTAGGATCCGAAACCTCCTCACATTTCCGGGAGGTCGCGATGACGCTGGTACCGGGGTCGACGTCCGAGTTCCAGTGGGGTGTCGCCACCGCGGCGTTCCAGATCGAGGGGGCGACCGGCGAGGACGGCCGGGGCGCGTCGGTCTGGGACACCTTCTGCCGCGAACCGGGACGGATCCGCGACGGGCACACCGCCGACGTCGCCTGCGACCACTACCACCGCTGGCCGGAGGACCTCGACCTGATCGCCGGCCTCGGCGCGCGGGCGTACCGGTTCTCCATCGCGTGGCCGCGCGTGCAGCCGGACGGCTCCGGGCCGGTCAACGCCAAGGGCCTGGACTTCTACGACCGGCTCGTGGACGGGCTGGCCGAGCGTGACCTGAACGCCACGGCGACGCTGTTCCACTGGGACCTGCCGCAGCCGCTCGAGGACGCCGGCGGGTGGCTGAACCGCGACACGGCCGCCCGGTTCGCCGAGTACGCCGCGATCGTCGCCGAACGGCTGGCCGACCGCGTCGCGCTGTGGATCACGCTGAACGAGCCGATGGTCGTCATGGCCTACGGGTACGCGTTCGGCGTGTACGCCCCGGGCCGGACGCTCATGCTCGGCGCGCTGCCCGTCGCGCACCACCAGCTCCTCGGGCACGGCCTCGCCGTGGAGGCGCTGCGCGGCGCCGGCGCCCGGTCGGTCGGGATCGCCAACCACTACACGCCCGGGCGGGCGGCGAGCGACCGGCCCGAGGACGCCGCCGCCACTGAGGCGTTCGACAACCTGCTGAACTGGCAGTTCACCGACCCGATCCTGCGCGGCGGCTACCCGGACCTCGGCGTGGACCTGCCGCACGTACACGACGGCGACCTCGCGGTCGTCTCCGCGCCCATCGACGTCCTGGGCGTCAACTACTACAACCCGGTCGGCGTCGCGGCGCCCGCCGAGGGTGACGAGCTGCCGTTCACGATGACCGACGTGCCCGGGGCGCCGCCGGTGACCGGGATGGGCTGGCCGGTCGTCCCCGCCGCGCTGCACCGGCTGCTGACCACGTTGAAGAGCCGGTACGGCGACGCGCTCCCGCCGATCCAGATCACCGAGAGCGGCTGCTCCTACGACGAGGCGCTCGACGACCGGCCGCGCATCGACTACCTGTCCGCCCACGTCGACGCCGTACGGGCCGCGATGAACGACGGCGTGGACGTGCGCGGCTACTACGTCTGGTCGCTGCTGGACAACTTCGAGTGGGCCGAGGGGTATCACCCGAGGTTCGGCCTGGTCCACGTCGACTACGCGACCCAGCGGCGCACGCCGCGCGCCTCCTACGCGTGGTATCGCGACCTGATCGCCGCCTCGGGGCCGGACGGCCGGCCCCGCCGTCGGTAGCGGCTCGGGGACACGCCGGCGATGCGAGTGAAGGCGTGGCTGAACGAACTCTCCGATGCGTACCCGAGGCGCTCGGCCAGTGCGGCGACCGTCGTGTCGGTCTCGCGTAGCGCTCGCTCCGCGAGGCGGACACGCCAGTGCGACAGGTAGGTCAGCGGGGGCTGACCCGAGACCTCGCGGAACCGGTGGGCGAAATGGCTGCGCGACATCCCTGCCGCCGTGGCCAGGTCGGCGAGCCCCCAGGCGCGCCCGGGGTCGGCGTGCATGAGAGATACGGCCGGACGCAGTCGTGGATCCGCGAGCAGGCGAAGCCAGCCGGGATGTGAGACGGCCTCGCCCCGAAGACCGATGCGCAGGACCTGGAGCAGGAGGAGCTGCGCGTGCTGATCTATGGCGAAGCGTGCGCCCGGATTGTCGCTCGCGGTCTCGGCCATGATCTGTTCGAGCAGGCGACGCATCTCCGCCGCTTCGGTGCTGGCCGCGCTCGCGTGGGTCACGCCCGGCAGCGCCGACGTGAAGAGGCTCGCCGCGGCCGGGTCGAAATCCACGTGCCCGCCGATGATCACGACGTCGTCGCCGCTGCCGGGCCGGCCACGGTGATCCTGCTCCGAGGTGCGGATCTCCGTTGCCTCGGCCGGGCGTAGCCGTGGATCGCTGCAGAGCACCGTGGAGCCGACACCGTTGAGCACGACGGCGTCTCCGGCGACGAGTCGCGACGGAGGGCCGTCGTCGACGATCAGCCAGCAGGAGCCCCGGACGACGGCGTCCAGCTTGACCGGAGCGTCCGGCCGGAACCGGAACGCCCACTCTCCACCGGCCCGGAGCTCGCCCGAGATCAGACAGCGGGCGTTGACCAGCGCGAGCATCTCCGAGAGGGGATCGGGCATCACTATCGGACTCTAGCGCAAGAATTCGCCACTCTGGAGCATTCAAAGTCCACATCGGCGCGACCAGACTTGCCTTCGCGACAGTGAACCCCGATACCCGAAAGCAAGGTCCGCGATGAGGCACATCACTTTCAGGAACGGAAGCCGCGACATCGCGGGGATCCTTCATCTTCCCGCCGGCTTCGGGGAGGGCAGGAGATACCCGGCGATCGTTTGCGTCCATCCGGGCAGCAGCGTGAAGGAGCAGACGGCGGGCGTCTACGCCGGGCACATGGCGGAGAACGGATACGTGGCGCTTGCCTTTGACGCCTCTTTCCAGGGCGAAAGCGGCGGCGAACCGAGATACGCGGAGGACCCGGCCGCCCGTGTGGAGGACATTCGATGCGCCGTCGACTTCCTGACGACCCTGGACCATGTGGACGAGGACCGGATCGGCGTACTCGGCATCTGCGCAGGAGGCGGATACGCGGTCAACGCGGCCATGACGGAACACCGGATCAAGGCGGTCGGCACGGTCGTGGCGGTCAACATCGGCCGAGCACGCCGGACGGCCGGCGGCCCGGGCTCCGCGATCGAGATGCTGGAAGCGGTCGGGAGGCAGCGCACGATCGAGGCCCGCGGAGGAGAGCCACTGATCACGAACTGGATTCCCGACAGCCCGAAAGAAGCGGAAGAGGCCGGCATCACCGGCCTCGATTCGCTCGAGGCCGTCGACTACTACCGGACTCCGCGAGGCCGGCACGAGCGCGCGTCCAACCGGCTCCGCTTCACGAGCGTCGCGTCGGTTCTGGCGTTCGACGCCTTTCATCTCGTAGAAGAACTGCTGACACAGCCCCTGCAGATCATCGTGGGGAACAGAATCGGAGAGTTCGGCTCGTACGAGGACGGACACGAACTGTTCCAGCGGGCGACCTGCGAGAAGGACCTGTTCGTCATCGATGGCGCGAGCCACTATGACCTGTACGACCGGCCCGATCCCGTCGGCCGGGCCGTCGACAGGCTCACGGCCTTCTACGGAGACCACCTCGCCGCCGCCGCCTCAGGGCCGGGCGGTCAGCCCCGTACAGCGCCGTAGGGCGTTCCACTTGGTCAGCGCCTGCACCCGTGCGGCGCCGGTGAGCAGCCGCGGCACGCCGCCGGAGATCGTCCCGGGCCGCCACTGCGCCTTGAGGACCTTGCGCCCGCTGAGCGTCACCTCGAGGATCCCGGTGTCGGCGGTCTTGCCGCTGGCGGCGTAGAAGAAGAAGTTGCCCATGCCGTAGTCGATGTAGCGGCCGTGGAAGAACCCTCCGCCCAGCGGGATGTGGGCGTGGCCGC
The DNA here is from genome assembly GCF_050936355.1 of Actinoallomurus sp. CA-142502. Taxonomy (NCBI): domain Bacteria; kingdom Bacillati; phylum Actinomycetota; class Actinomycetes; order Streptosporangiales; family Thermomonosporaceae; genus Actinoallomurus; species Actinoallomurus sp. CA-142502. Next base: position 553,535 of record NZ_JBNJMY010000001.1, on the reverse strand, counting down.
CGACGATCACGTCCGCGCCCGCGTGCACGAGCTGGTTCGCGAGGTGCTTCTGGCGCGGCAGCGGGCAGGGCTCGAGCTCCTGACCCCAGTGCAGGTAGACGATGACCGCGTCGGCCTGCTTGCGCGCCTTGCGCACCTCCTGGATCAGGCGCGGGGCGTTCTTGGCCGAGGCGAGCCCACCGTGGGTGTTCGTGGCCGACCAGGCGCTGATCAGGTTGTCGTCGAGCACCTGGGTCGCGCCGATCACCGCGAGCCGGGTGCCCTTGACCGTCGCGTAGTACGGCTTGTACGCCTCGGCGGCGTTCTTGCCGATGCCGACGACCGGGTAGCCGGACCGTTTGATCGCCGCGAGCGAGTCGGCGAGCCCGACCTCGCCGAAGTCCATGCCGTGGTTGTTGGCCATGGACACCACGTCGACGCCGGCCGCCTTCAGCGCGGTGAACGCGCTGGCCGGAGCACGGAAGTTGTACTGCTTGGGCGCCTTCGTCCCTCGTGTGGTGATCGCCGTCTCCAGGTTCACCATCGTGAAGTCGGCCCTCTTGAGCCACGGGATGGTCGGCCCGAGCGCGGTGCTCGGGGTGGCCAGCCGGGAGGAGAGCTGGGCGTAGAAGTGCGTGTCACCGGCGAACGCGATGGTGATCGGCTCCTTGGCCGCCTCCACCCGTGCCGAGGGCGAACCGGACGCCGACGGGGTCAGCTTCATCGGCGGCATGTTGGCGTCGCTCTTGTCGCTACAGGCCGCCGCGCCGGCCGCCAGGGTGACCACAACGGCCACGGCGACAGGCAGCGGGAATCGCCGCATCACGTTCACCACCTCGGGGTAGATCGCACAGAATGCCACGTCCGGGGCCCTTGACGCCTCTTCGCGGCCACGTAGCGTGCGGGAAGGCCGTTGTACCAGGAGGGGCGTTTTGCTGGATATTGCACGTCTTCGTGGGGAAACACCGGGTTGCGCGGAGGTTGTCCACTTCAACAACGCCGGGGCCGCGCTGCAGCCGCGGCCGGTACTGGACACGATCCGTGCCCACCTCGACGCCGAGGCGTTGATGGGCGGATACGAGGCGGCCGACGCCGCGACGGACCGGCTGACCGGCGCGTACGCCTCGCTGGCCCGGCTCGTCGGCGCCCACCCGGACGAGATCGCCATCACCGAGAACGCCACCCGCGCCTGGGACACCGCCTTCTACGGCACCCGCTTCCGGCCCGGTGACCGGGTGCTCACCTCCGCCAGCGAGTACGGCAGCAACGCGATCGCCTTCCTGCACGCCGCCCGCGACCGCGGCCTGAAGGTCGAGGTGCTGCCCGACGACGAGCACGGCCAGGTCTCCCTCGACGCGCTCGCCGCCACGCTGGACGACGACGTACGGCTCGTCGCGGTCAACCACGTGCCGACCCACGACGGGCTGGTCAACCCGGTCGCCGAGATCGGCCGCCTGACCCGCGCGTCCGGTGCGCTGTTCCTCGTCGACGCCTGCCAGTCCGTCGGGCAGCTCGCGGTGGACGTGGAGGAGATCGACTGTGACTTCCTGTCGGCCACGGGCCGCAAGTTCCTGCGCGGACCGCGCGGCGTCGGCTTCCTCTACGTACGGCGGGCCGCGCTGGAGCGGATCGCCCCGACCTTCCTGGACGACCGGAGCGCCGAGTGGACCGGGCCGGACTCCTACACGATGCGCGACGACGCCCGCCGGTTCGAGAGCTACGAACGGTCGGCGGCGCTCCAGCTCGGCCTCGGGGCGGCGGCGGACTACGCCCTGGCGCTCGGGACGGAGGAGATCGAACGGCGGGTGACGGCGCTCGCGGAGACGCTGCGCGGCGCCCTCACCGAGGTGCCCGGCGTCACGGTCCACGACCGGGGCGCGCGCCGGTCCGGCATCGTGACCTTCACCCGGCAGGGCCACGCGTCGGCGGACATCGTCGCCGCGCTCGCCCGCCAGAAGATCAACGTACGGCTGTCCGCGCAGACCTACCGGTACGACGGAGGCGCCACACCACCGCCCCGCGTCCGCGCGTCGGTCCACTACTACAACACCGAGGAGGAGATCTCCCGGCTCGTCGAGGCCCTCTGACCTGCGGTCGAGCGCCCGGCGGGCACAGAAACTGATATTGCTCATTGTCTTGAATGATTCAGGTTTAGCGCATACGCTCGGTCATGTGAAGGACACGGGACACCCACACGGGGCCGCCGCCGAGCTGCGCTCGGCCGGGCTCAGGGTGACGGCCGCCCGGCTCGCCATCCTCGACGCGGTGCGCGCCGGCGACCATCTGGACGTCGACGCGGTCACCTCTCAGGTACGCGAGCGGCTCGGCCACGTCTCGTTCCAGGCCGTCTACGAGGCGTTGCACGCGTTCACCGCGACCGGGCTCGTACGGCGGATCGAACCCGCGGGAAGCCCGACGCGCTTCGAGTGCCGGGTCGGAGACAACCACCATCACCTTGTCTGCCGACAGTGCGGCCGCGTCACGGACGTCGACTGCACGGCCGGGGAGGCGCCGTGCCTCGAACCCGCCGATGACGCCGGATTCCTGGTGGACGAGGCGGACGTCACCTTCTGGGGTTTCTGTCCTGACTGCCGTCGGGACTCTGAGGAAGGAAGTACGCATGACTGACCAGAGGCCGATCACGACCACTGACGCCGGCATCCCCGCGCCCAGTGACCACGACTCCCTGTCCGTGGGGCCGAACGGGCCGCTGCTGCTCCAGGATCACTACCTGATCCAGAAGATGGCGCAGTTCAACCGCGAGCGGGTGCCCGAGCGCGTCGTTCACGCCAAGGGCGGCGGCGCCTTCGGCTTCATGGAGATCACCGAGGACGTCAGCCAGTTCACCAAGGCCAAGCTCTTCCAGAAGGGCGCCCGCACCGACCTGCTGCTGCGGTTCTCCACGGTCGCGGGCGAGCTCGGCTTCCCTGACACGGTCCGCGACCCGCGGGGCTTCGCGCTGAAGTTCTACACCGAGGACGGCAACTACGACCTCGTCGGCAACAACACGCCGGTCTTCTTCATCCGCGACCCCTCGAAGTTCTCCGACTTCATCCACTCGCAGAAGCGCCGGTCCGACAACCACCTGCACGACCACAACATGCAGTGGGACTTCTGGACGCTGCGTCCCGAGTCCGCGCACCAGGTGACCCTCCTGATGTCGGACCGCGGCACGCCGTACTCCTGGCGCCACATGAACGGCTACGGCAGCCACACCTTCATGTGGATCAACGCCGCCGGCGAGAAGTTCTGGGTGAAGTACCACTTCAAGACCGACCAGGGCATCAAGAACTTCACCGACGCCGAGGCAGCCGAACGGACGGCGCTCGACCGCGACCTGCACCTCCGCGACCTGAGCCAGGCCATCAGCGCGGGCGACCACCCGTCGTGGACGGTGCAGGTGCAGGTCATGCCGTTCGAGGACGCCGCCGGCTACCGGTTCAACCCGTTCGACCTGACCAAGGTCTGGCCGCACGGCGACTACCCGCCGATCACCATCGGCCGGTTCGTGCTGAACCGGAACCCGGACGACTACTTCACCCAGATCGAGCAGGCCGCGTTCGAGCCGGCCAACATGGTGCCCGGCATCGCGCCGAGCCCGGACAAGATGCTCCAGGGCCGGCTGTTCTCCTACCCGGACGCCCACCGCTACCGGATCGGCCCGAACTACCTGCAGCTCCCGGTCAACCGGCCGAAGGTGCCCGTCCACTCCTACAACAAGGACGGCGCCATGCGGTACGAGAACTACGGCGACCCGGTGTACGCGCCGAACACCGTGGGCGGCCCGCAGGCCGACCCGTCGCTGTACGAGGGCGAGAGCTACAGCGTCACCGGCGAGATCGTCCGCGCCGCGTACACCCTGCACGCCGAGGACGACGACTACGGCCAGCCGCGCGCGCTGTACGACGACGTCATGTCCGACAACGACCGCGCCAACCTCGCGGGCAACATCGTCGGCCACGCCTCCCGCCCGGAGGTCACCGCCGAGATGAAGACGCGCGTCGTGGAGTACTGGCGCAACGTCTCCAAGTCCCTGGGCGACGACGTCGCCAAGGGCCTGGGCGTCAACGGGAGCTGAGTCTCCCCCTCCCCCCGAGGGAAGGGGCGGCCCGCACGTGCGGGTCGCCCTTTTCCGGCTCTTTACCTGTTCTGTTCGGTCATGATCACGCCGTGTGACGCGCACTGACCCGCACTTCCCCCGGGTATCTGATAGGCAGGCGACATGACACTCGTGGAGAATCCGATCTTCGCTCGCCTGTACGGCCCGATCGCCGCACGGCAGGAAGAACGCGGTAACCGTGCGTTGCGCAACGAGCTGCTCGCGGGCCTGTCCGGCCGGGTGATCGAGGTCGGACCCGGCACGGGGCTGAACTTCGCGCGCTACCCGACGGAGGTCTCCGAGGTCGTGGCCGTCGAACCCGAGCCGCACCTGCGGGCGCAGGCCACCGAGGCGGCCCGGACCGCGCCCGTACGGGTGCGGGTGGTGGACGGCACGGCCGCGCGGCTGCCCGCCGAAGACGGCTCGGCGGACGCCGTGGCGATCTCCGGCCTGCTGTGCTCGGTGCCCGATCCCCGGGCCGCGCTGGAGGAGTTCCGCCGGGTGCTGCGGCCGGGCGGGCAGCTCCGCTTCTATGAGCACGTGCGCAGCCACGACACGGCGTTCGCCACCGCACAGCGGCTAGCCGACGTGGTCTGGCCTCGGCTGATGGGCGGGTGTCACGTCACGCGCGACCCGCTGCCGGACATCCGGCGGGTGTTCGAGGTCGAACGCTGCCGCGGCTTCCGGTTCCCCGCGACCGCCTGGTGCTCCCCCGTGGCGCCGCGGATCATCGGGAGCGCGCGCAAACCCCGCTGAGCGTCGTCAGGACACCTGGGAGGCCACGCGCCGCTCGGCCTCGATCTCGGCGCGGATGGCGGAGTAGAGCGCGTCGGAGGTGTCCGCCTGGACGATCAGCCGGCAGCCGGCGCGCAGCTGTTCGATGGTGAGGGCACATGCCTCCGTACGGAAGGCCCACCACCGGCCGGTGTCGCTGATCCACAACCGCCAGCCGGGAAACTCGGCCTCGAGCCTCCGCATCGTTACCACCCTGGATGCCGGAAGATTTCCGCCACGGACGCTTCAAAGATAAACGAGCGGCGTTAATCACGCGAGACCCACGAGGTGCCGTAATACGGACGCTTTAACGGGTTTGACTTCGTTCATCTCGTGGAACCCCTGACAACGGTGTAAATCATTCGCACCGGTGGGCGGCCCGCAGGAGCGAAACCGGCTGTACGTGACCCCGCATGGTGCCCAGGTGGCGCGGCAGGCTAGTGTCCGAACCAGAGCCATCCGAGGAGGTGCGGTGAACCGTCAGCGGGTGAGTAGGATCTCCAGGTCCCTGACCGTCCCCCGCCCACTCAAGGTCGCCGAGGATCTCGAGCACGCTCATGTCCTCGACCGGCCGGCCCGTGGGCTCACCGGATTCATCCTGCGGCTCCTGCCACCGGGGACTCTCAGAGACCTTCTGCACGGGGTGCCGCTCGGCCACCCGGCCCATCCACCGCTGACCGACGTCCCGGTCGGGTGCTGGATGGCGGCGTCGGCGCTCGACCTGTTCCCCGACACCGAGCGCGCCACCGAGGTGCTGCTGGCCGCCGGGCTGGCGAGCGCGGTGCCGGTGGCGCTCACCGGCGCGGCCGACTGGTCCTCGCTCCACATCGAACAGCAGCGCGTCGGCATCGTGCACTCGATCGGCACGACCGCCGCCACCGGCCTGTTCGCCGCGTCGCTGTTCGCCCGCCTGCGCGGCCGCACGCGCCAGGGCAAGATCCTGAGCCTCGCCGGGCTCGCCGCGCTGCTCAGCGGCACCTACCTCGGCGGCCACCTGGCCTTCCGGCTCGCCGCGGGCGCCAGCCACGCCGAGTCGATCACCCACCTGGGGCCGCTGGGCTGGCACGACCTGTGCCCGCTGGACGAGCTGCCCGAGGGCTGGCCGGTCCACCGCACGCTGGGCTACATCAGCCTGTTCGTGCTGCGCTACGGCGAGGACGTCCACGTGCTCGCCGACCGCTGCACCCACCTCGACGGGCCGCTGCACCAGGGCCGCATGATCCGGGTGGACGACGAGATCTGCGTCGTCTGCCCGTGGCACGGGAGCACGTTCCAGGTCAGCGACGGCACCGTGGTGCACGGCCCGGCCACCGGCCGCCAGCCCGCCTTCGAGACCCGGATCCTGGAGAGCGGCATGATCCAGGTGCGTCCCGCCCGCTGAGTCAGCCGCGCGGCAGCCGTACGGTCAGGGAGTACAGCCGGGTGATCTGCTGGGAGCCCTGGTTGTCGTCGCTGACCAGCAACAGACGCAGGCCTCCGCCCGGGGCACGGCCGGTGATCGTGATGCCCTCGATGTTGTCCAGCAGCGGGTTCGGCTGGGGCTGCTTGGCGGTCGCGCCGAGCGAGGGGCAGTCGCCGAGGTCGGCGAGCAGCGACTTGCCGATGAGACGGACTCCCGGCCCGGCGGTGAGGTGCTCGGTGCGGCCGACGTCGGTGGCGTGCCGCGGGTCGGCGAGGTAGAGCCGGATCGTGTTGCCGACACCGGCCGTGAAACCGCGCTCCAGCACCAGCAGCCGCCCGTCCGGCGTCGCCGTGATGTCGGAGACGCCCAGACCGGAGTCGACGCGGTAGCCGTACTGCGCGGAGAGCCGGAAGTCACGGCCGTACGCCTGGCGCCGCCACGTCTGGAAGCGCACGAGGTCGGCGTCGTCGCCGGAGAGCGCCCCCTCCATCGAGGCGACCAGCGTGCGCCCGCCGGGCTCCAGCGTGAGCCCCTCGAACGTGAGGTTGGTCGTGGCGCGCCCGGCCGGTGCGACCCGCAGGGCGTCCGGCACCGGGAGCCGGCCCAGGATCTTCCCGGCCCGGCTGTAGCGGCGGATGGACGGCTCGACCTCGGAGGTGACCAGGCGGGTGCCGTCGCGGTCGACGACCAGGCCCTCGGAGTCCAGGGCGGCGCCGTTCTCGTCGGCGAGGGCCACGACGCCGACCGGCCGCAGGGTGCGGGCGTCCAGGCTGAACAGCGACGACCGGTCCGACAGCGCCGCGATGCGCCCGTCGCGGTCGACGGCGAGGGCCGAGAGGTTCCCGACGTAGACGCCGTCGAAGGTGGTCTTGTCGAGGGCGTCGGAGAACGCGTCGACGTCCACCGACGCGGAGCAGGCGTGGGTCGTGCCGCCGGACGCGGCGCCGGCCGCCGTGGGCGTCAGCAGGGTGACCGCCAGCAGACCGGCGGCGGCGATCGGCGGGGCAACGCGCATGGCCGACTCCAAGATCGTCGTGGGCGGACCACGCGCCATGCTATCGGCGCTCAGGCCTCGCCGGGCCGGGGGGCGGAAGGCTCCCTGCGGTCGTTGAAGGGATGTTCGACCAGCGCCAGGACGCGGCTGGCCATGAAGCGCGCGGTGCGCACGGGGGTGCCGGTGCGGGTCACCTCGGTCACCTCCACGACGCCCCGCCGGGTGACGACCTCGACACGCCTGCCCGCGCGCGTGGCGACCACCTCGTAGGTGCGCGTCGCGCCGCCGGCGTCGATCATGACCTCGACCCTGTCGCCCTTCATGACCGCACCCTTCTCGAACGTCTATTCGATTATTACCCTCCAGGCGAGTCGTTCAACCGGTCCGGAAGCGGCCTTACCGGGCGAGGACTCAGGGCCCGCCGGGCACGAAGAGGGCCTCGAACGGGGGCTCCCCCACGGCGGTCGTGACGTGTCCACGCCCCGTCGTGTCGGACACGTGCACCAGATCGCCCGGCCCGAACCGCCGCCGGGAGCCGTCGCTGACCTCCACCTCGATCACGCCCCGCACCATCACCACCCACTGCTCCCGCGGGGCGGGGTGCGGCTCGCTGTCAAAGTCCGCGCTGCGCAGATACGTCACACCGCTCGACGCCGCCATCCCCGCGGTGGCCATCGGCGGCACGCCCGCGGCGATCCGCCGCTCGGTGAGCACCAGCGCGGCGTCCTCGAACGCGGATCCGCCGTCAGCGGTGATCACGACTCTCGTGTAGGGCTTGTCCTCGCTCATGCCGGCTCATGCTCGGGACCGCACCGGCCGCCCGGCAATACCCGGCGGGGAATCGACGGGCGGCGCCGCCGCCGGATACGACTGGGGCATGCTGACGGTGATGGAGACCCACGGGTTCGCACGCGAGCTGCGGCGATGGCGTACGGCGCGGCGCTGGAGCCAGCTGGAGCTCGCCCTGCGCGCCGGCACGACGCAGCGGCACCTCAGCTACATGGAGCAGGGGCGCTCGCGGCCCGGCCGCGGCATCGTGCTGCGCCTCGCCGAGTCGCTGGAACTGTCGCTGCGCGAGCGGAACGCCCTGCTGCTCACCGCCGGGTACGCCCCGGTGTTCGCCGAGTCCAGCCTCGACGCTCCGGAGCTGCGTCCCGTACGCGAGGCGATCGACCGTGTCCTGGAGGGACACCTGCCGTACCCGGCCCTCGTCGTACGGCCGTACGGGGAGCTGGTGGCCGCGAACGCCGCCGTCACCGTGCTCACCGAGGGCGCCGCCGGGCACCTGCTGGAGCCGCCCGTCAACATGCTCCGGCTCGCGCTGCACCCCGACGGGCTGGCGCGGCGCGTGGCGAACCTGCCCGAGTGGGGCCGGCACATCGTCGAGGCCCTGCGCGCGCTGGCACTCAGGAGTCCGGACGACCGCCTCGACGCGTTCATCGCCGAGCTGGAGGGGTACGTGCCGCCGCTGCCGTCCGGGCCCGACGCGCCCGGTTACGTCGGCTTCGCGGTGCCGCTGCGCCTGCGCTGCGACGAGGGCGAGCTGCGGCTGGTCACGACGGTGACCTCGTTCGCGACCGCGGTCGACGTCACGCTGGCCGAGCTGCGGCTGGAGGCGTTCCTGCCGGCCGACGAGGAGACCGCGCGGATGCTCCGCCGCAGGGTCATAGCATCTTGACGATGGCGGCCACGCCGACGAGGACGATGACGATCCGCAGCGCGATCGGCGGCAGCCGGCGGCCGATCGAGGCGCCGAGCAGCCCCCCGGCCGTCGAGCCGACGGCGATGAACAGCGCCGCCCACCAGTCCACGTGCGCGACGGCGATGAACAGCAGGGCCGCCGCGCCGTTGACCACACCGGCCAGGACGTTCTTGACCGCGTTCACGCGCTGCAGGTCCTCGTCGAGGAAGATGCCGAGCAGCGCGAGCAGCACGACGCCCTGAGCGGCCCCGAAGTACCCGCCGTAGACCCCGCTCAGCAGGACGGTGATCCACAGCCACGGGCCGCCGTGCGGGTGCCGGCGCCGGCCGCCCAGCCAGGCGCTCAGCCGCGGCTGGATGACGACGAGGACGCACGCCACGCCGATCAGCGCCGGAACGATCACCTCGAACGCCGAGGCCGGCAGGACGAGCAGCAGCACGCCGCCGGTGAGCGCGCCGATCACGGACGCCAGCCCGAGACGGGCCAGCCGGGCGCGCTGCCCGTTCAGCTCGCGCCGGTAGCCGTACGCCCCGGAGGCGGAGCCCGGTACGAGGCCGACGGTGTTGGAGACGTTCGCCACGACCGGCGGGTAGCCGAGCGCGACCAGCACCGGGAAGGTGATCAGAGAACCGGAGCCGACGATGACGTTGATGCAGCCGGCGCCGGCCCCTGCGCCGAAGATGGCGAGAGCGTGCAGGGGGGTCATCGGGCGGCCTCAGGAGGAGGGCGGCGGGTCACGACCTGACGGCTCGCGCGTGCCAGCGCCCGTCCTGACGTTCGATCCGCAGGGGCAGCCCGAAGCACTTCGACAGGTGCTCGTCGGTGAACACCTCGTCGACCTTCCCGGTGGCGATGACCGAGCCGCGGCGCAGCAGCATCGCGTGCGTGAACCCTTCGGGCACCTCTTCGACGTGGTGGGTGACGAGCGCCATCGTCGGCGCGAGACGGTCGACGGCCAGGGCCGTCAGCCGCGCGACGAGGTCCTCACGGCCGCCGAGGTCGAGCCCTGCCGCGGGCTCGTCGAGCAGCAGGAGCTCGGGGTCGGGCATGAGGGCGCGCGCGATCGACACGCGCTTGCGCTCGCCCTCCGAGAGTGTGGAGAAACGACGCCGGATGAGGTGGGCACAGCCGAGCGCGTCGAGCAGCTCGACGGCCCGCGTCACATCCGTGGAGTCATATTCTTCTTTCCAGCGGCCGATGATCGCGTACGACGCCGTGAGGACCAGGTCGATGACCTTCTCCTCCGGCGGCACCCGATCCGCCACCGCCGAACTCGACAGCCCGATGCGCGGCCGCAGCTCGAACACATCGGTCTTACCAAGCTGTTCACCCAGGATCTGCGCACTGCCCTCGCTCGGGAACAACATCGCGCCCGCCACCTGCAACAACGTCGTCTTGCCCGCGCCGTTCGGACCGATGATCACCCATCGCTCGTCCTCCTGCACGGTCCAGTCGATGTTGCGCAGCAGCGTCGCCCCCTCGCGCCGGATCTCGACGCCCTCGAGCCTGAGTACCTCGCCGGCCATCGCATCCCTTCGCCATCAACGAAAGCGCACGAAGCCGCAGGCGGCAGGGGCCGCCGGCCTCGCGCGGGTCTCCGGCACGAACCTACGGCATTCGGACGCCTTATGGTTGTCGGCATGCGTGTGACTCACCCCTCGGCCGTCCTCGTCGCCTGGGGCAACGCATGGCTGACCGGCCACGTGGGGCTCGATGAGGCCGCCGACGCCATGGAACGCCTGGGCGGCCCGCACGTCGTCGCGGGCATCCCGGACCAGCCCGGCGAGACGCCGCTGCGCGGCGCCCTCGCGGCCCTCCGGGTGGCCGGGCTGTCCGCGTTCCGGCTCGCGCTGCCGGCGCCGGGTGACCCGCTCGGCCTCACCGGGCCGCCGGAGTTCAACGCCGCCGCGATCGAGGCCGAGGAGGCCGTGCTCCTGGCGGCCGGCGACCGGACGTTCGGCCTGGTGCCGGCCGAGGACCGCCGTGGTTCCTCCTACGTCGGCACCCGCTGGACGGTGCACGAGACACGCTCGGCGGTCGCGGACACGCCGGGGCTCCCCGAAGCCGATCACAAGCTCACCCTCGCCGTACGCGAGGCGACCGAGTCGCTCATGGCGGTCGACGGCACTCTCGAGTGGCGGCCGGAGATCGCCGACGCCCTCGGCGCGCTGCGCGAGTCACACCATCACGAACAGGTCGGCGGCCTCGCCCCCGGCTACCCGGCGCGCGCCCACCGGGTGGCGGCGCTGGCCGGGCGCCTCGCGGTCGTCGTGGACCTGGCGCGCGACACGGAGGGCGCCGCGCTGTCGGCCGCCCAGATCCAGCGGCGCACCGAGGCCCTGCGCGACCTGGACAAGGCCGTACGACGGGCGCAGGTGGCCGCCTGCAACAGCGTCCTCGACCCGGTGCGCTGACGGTCGAAGAACACGCTGACCAAAGAACAAGCTGACGTTAAAGAACAAGGGGCGCACTCCCGAAGGAGTACGCCCCGCGTCTGAGCTCGGCGCTCAGGCCGTGACGACGATGGCCTTCGTGATCTTGTCGCCCCAGCTCTGGCTCTTGTCGTCCCACAGCGGCCAGAGGAACCCGAGGGCGCACACCCAGCCGTCGATCGTGGAGTGGCAGAGCTGCCGGCCGAAGGCGGCGCCGGCGCTGAGGGGCTGGCCGGTCGCCTCGCTGACGACCTTGATGCCGAGGACGCGCTTGCCGACCGTCTGACCGGTGTTGGCTTCCTGGAAGCTGAGCGCGAACGCGATGATGAAGAGGAGGACCAGCTCGATCAGGTAGGTCACCGCGATGTTCTTGGCGACCGCGCTGATGATGCCCATGATGATCCCGGACGGGATACCGACGATCAGGCCGTCGATGAAACGCGCGCCGAACCGCGCGCCCCAGCCGGCGTACTGGACCTGGCCGTACCCGGAACCGTAGCCCTGCTGACCGTAACCCTGCTGCCCGTACGCCTGCTGCTGGCCGTAGCCCTGCTGACCGTAGCCCTGCTGCTGACCATAGCCCTGCTGCTGGCCGTAACCCTGCTGCTGGCCGTAACCCTGCTGCTGGCCATAGCCCTGCTGCTGGTCGTAACCGGGCTGCTGCCCGTAGCCCGGCTGCTGGCCGTAACCCGGCTGCTGGCCATAGCCCTGCTGCTGGTCATAGCCGGGCTGCTGCTGCCCGTAGCCCGGCTGCTGGCCGTACCCGGGCTGCTGCTGCCCGTAGCCCGGCTGCTGGCCGTAACCGGGCTGCTGACCATAACCCGGCTGCTGCTGACCCTGGCCGTACGGGTCGTAGGGGGTGCTCACGCTCTTTCTCCTTTGTTGAATTACGCCCGTCCGCCAAACCGGACCCGGCAGTCGCCATGATGAGGTACTGACTTCAAAGAGGCAGAAACCCGAAACGGGCGAGCTGCCAGACCCATGACAGCCCCAGCGTCACTCCGATGATCCAAGCACGGATGCGTGGATCGAGCGCCCACCATCGTCGTCCGGACCCGAGCGGGGCGGTAGCCAGCCCGATCGCGCCCAGCAGAACAACGGGGCTTGCGAGGAGCGCCTTGACCGGATGCGCCGCACCCAGCTCGATGAAGACGGTGGTGCCGCCGCAGAGGGGGCACGGAATTCCGGTGAGCGCCCGCAGCGGGCACAGCGTGCCGGGGTCGTGCACGCGATGCAGGGCGGACACCACCACCGCCGCGGTGGCCATGCCGCCTGCGCGCAGGGCAACACCGAGTGCGCCGTCACCAGAGGCGGCGAACACACGGCCGAGTACGTCGGCCGGCCGTCCTCGGGCTCGGGACGCGACCGCGTGCCCCCGTGCCACGTCCAAACCTTCGCCCTCCCCATGGTGCTCTTATGCGCCTGTGGACCCGTATACCGCAATATGCCGGGTGCGGGTCAAGTAAATACCAAGCCAGATCTGAGAACGTAACCGGCTGGAGACCTTGACGCCGGCCCGTCTTCAGGAAACGGGGGCGAGAGCGGAAGGGCTCATCCGGTGCCGTGCGACGACGTCGGTCGTACGGCACCGGAGGTCCGTGGAGCGTCAGCGCTCCGCGGCGCCGACGATGACCGGGGCCGCGGCCTCGATGCCCTCGGCCACGACGTCCACCACGATCGCCGTGATGTTGTCCGGGCCGCCACCCTGGTTGGCCGCGTTGATGAGCTGGCCGACGGCGGCGGCGGGGTCGGACTCGGCGGTCAGCACCTGGTGCATCGTCTCCGCGTCGACCGGGCCGCTCAGCCCGTCGGAGCACAGGAGATAACGGTCGCCCGGCAGGGCCTCGCGCAGCGACAGATCGGGCTTGCGCTCGGGTCTGCCGTCGAGCACGCGGACCAGCCGGTTGGCCAGGTGGGGCGCCGCGCCGTCCTCCCCGGTGAGCATCTTCTCCAGCGTGTGATCCTCGGTGATCTGGTAGAGGATCCCCTCACGCAGCATGTAGGCCCGTGAGTCGCCGATGTGGGCGAGAGCCGTGTGCGTACCCGACCACAGCATCGCGGTGCATGTCGTACCCATGGACTGGAGCGCGGGCTCGTCCTCGACCTTCTGGGCGATCGCCTGGTTGGCCGCGAGCACGGCACGTTCGACGACCTCGACCAGCTTGGCCTGGGGGACCTCGTGGTCGATGGCGGAGAGGGCCTGGATCGCGAGAGAGCTCGCGATCTCGCCACCCACGTGACCGCCCATGCCGTCGGCGACCGCGAGCAGCCATGGGCCCGCATACGCCGAGTCCTCGTTGTTCTCGCGGGCACGGCCGACATCCGATCCCGCGGCGTAGCGAATGGCAACTCTCATATGTGTTCCGATGTCGTCCTCGGCGGTGCGGTTCACTCAGCCGACTGCTGAGCTTCATCAACATATTCGACCGGCGCGCCTTACGCCTCATGGATCACAAGTGGATTTCTTGTGGAGTCACCGCTCCGCGAGTCCGTGGCGCACGGCGTACAGCGCCGCCTGGGTGCGATCTTGCAGGCCGAGCTTCATGAGGATGTTCGAGACGTGCGTCTTCACGGTCTTCTCCGACACGACGAGCGCCCGCGCGATCTCACGGTTGGAACGGCCCCGGGCGATCTGCGTCAGCACCTCGCGCTCGCGCTCGGTGAGGGCGACCGCGGCCTTGTCGCCCTGGTTCGGAGCGAGCATGGCGTCCGCCGCCTCGGGCGCGAACAGCACGTGGCCGTCGTGCACGGCGCGGATCGCCTGGACGAGCGCCTGCGGGTCGACGTCCTTGTACAGGTAGCCGGAAGCGCCCGCGCGGACGACCGGCAGCACCCGCGCGCGCTCGCCCACGCTCGTGAGCACCAGCACCCGCGAGGAGATGCCGCGCGCCCGCATCTCTTCGAGCGCCGCCTGCCCGTCGACCCCCGGCATCTTCAGGTCGAGCAGGATGACGTCGGGCGTGAGCGCCTCGGCGCGGGCGACCGCCTCCGCGCCGTCGGCGGCCTCCCCGACGACCTCGATGTCCTCCTGCACGCCGAGGAACGTCCGCAGGCCCTGGCGCACGACCGGATGGTCGTCGGCGATCAGTACGCGGATCACGCGGGCACCTCCAGGCGTACGACGGTGCCGGAGCTCGACGAGGAGATCGTCAGGACGCCGCCGACCGACTCCGCGCGCTCGCGCATGGACGCGAGTCCCAGACCGTCACGCGAGGCCTCCGACGGATCGAAGCCGACGCCGTCGTCACGGATCTCCAGCAGCCCCGGTCGGAGGCGGACGGTCACCGTACACGGGTCGCCGTGTCTCAGCGCGTTGTACAGCGCCTCCTGGGCGATGCGGAAGACCACCGCCTCGGTCGCGGGCGGCAGCGTGATCTCCTCGCCCTCGAACCGTACGGCCGTCCGGCGGCCGCGGCCGGCTCCCCACACGCGGTCGAGCACCTGGACGTGCTTGCGCAGCGACTCGGCCAGCCCGTCGCCGGCCAGCTCGGCCGGCCGCAGCTCGAAGATCACCTCGCGCAGCTCCGCCAGCGCCTCCTTGGCGAGCGTCTGGACGCGTTCGAGCTCGGACCTCGGGTCGGCCGCCGCGAGCGCCGCCGCGGCGGTGAGCCGCAGCGAGAACAGCTTCTGCGCGACCGCGTCGTGCAGCTCGCGGGCCAGCCGGGCGCGCTCCTCGATGACGGTCAGCTCGCGGTTGCGCTCGTACAGCCGCGCGTTGGTCAGCGCGATCGCCGCGTGCGCGGCGAACAGGATGAGGCGTTCTTCGTCGTCGTCGGTGAAGCCGCCCGGCTGCCGCTTGTTGGCCAGGAAGATGATGCCGAGGGTGTCGTCGCCGTCGCGGATCGGCACGCCGATGAAGTCGCGCAGCACCGGATGCGCCGTCGGCCAGCCCTCGAACGCCGGGGCCCGGCGCACGTCCGCCAGCCGCTGCACCTTGTCCTCGCGCAGCATGACGGCGAGCAGGCCGTGCTGGCGCGGCAGCGGGCCGATCCTGTTCCACTCCTCGTCGCTGACGCCCTCGACGACGAACTCGGCGAACGAGCCCTCGTCGTCGGGCACTCCCAGCGCGGCGTAGCGGGCGTCGAGAAGCTGCGCGGCCGCCCGCACGATCACCTGGAACACCTCGTGCACGGACAGATGACGCGTGACGGCGAGCACCGCCGCGCTGACCGCGTGCAACGCGGCGTCCCGATCGGCTTCCACGGCTCGACGGTACCCGCCGGACCGGCGGGGATCCGATCGGCCGTCCGGCCTAGGACCCATCGCCGAGGACCCGACCGGCCCGACGGCCGATGCCTCCTCACCGACTCGCCTCCTAGCGTCGTCGAGCATGAAGGCACTGATCACCGGGGCGTCCCGCGGACTCGGCCTGGCACTGGCCGGCGCGCTCGCCCGCGAAGGCTGGGAACTGGTCCTCGACGCGCGCGGCGGCCCCGAGCTGGAGAAGGCCGCCGCCGGGCTGGGCGCGGTGACGACCGTCGCCGGCGACGTCTCCGACCCCGCGCACCGCGCCGCGCTGATCGACGCCGCCGACGGCCTGGACCTGCTGGTCAACAACGCGAGCACGCTCGGCGCCACCCCGCTGCCGCCCCTCGCCGCCTATCCGCTGGACGAGCTCGCGCAGGCGTTCGCGGTCAACGCGATCGGCCCGCTCGCGCTCATCCAGGGACTCCTGCCGGTCCTGCGCGAACGCCGCGGCGCGATCGTCAACATCAGCTCCGACGCCGCGACCGAGCCGTACGAGGGCTGGGGCGGGTACGGCGCGACCAAGGCCGCGCTGGAGCAGCTGTCCAACGTGCTGGCCGCCGAGGAACCCGATGTGGCGGTCTGGTGGGTGGACCCGGGCGAGATGCGCACCGGGATGCTCGCCGCCGCGGGAGAGGACGCCGAGGCGGCGCCGCGCCCGGAGGAGGTGGCCGTGCCCGCGCTCCTCCGGCTGGTCGCCGAACGACCGCCGAGCGGCCGCTACACCGCCTCCGGCCTGGCCCGATGACGGCGCTGGCCGCCGGCGAGGAGAGCGCGGTCCGGCCGCCGTCGCCGCTCGCGCGGCCGTACCGGCTGGCCACGGTGGGGATCATCGCGGTCGTCGGCCTGCTCGCGTTCGAGCAGATGGCGGTCGGGACGGCGATGCCGGTGGCAGCGCGTGACCTGCACGGTGTGCCGCTGTACGCCTGGGCGTTCAGCGCGGTGTTCATCGCCGGGCTCGTGGCCAACGTCCTCTCCGGCGGATGGGCGGACGCGCGGGGGCCCGCCCGTCCGCTGTTCACCGGCCTCGCCGTCTTCGTCGCCGGGTTGCTCATCGTCGGCGCGGCGCCCACGATGGCCTGGTTCATCGCCGGACGGGCGGTCCAGGGGCTCGGGTCGGGCCTCGCCTCGGTCCCGCTGTACGTCGTCGTGGCACGCGTCTACCCCGAGCGGAGCCGACCGAAGATCTTCGCGGCGATGGCCGGGGCGTGGGTGGTGCCCTCGCTCGTCGGCCCGTCGATCGGCGGGCTGGTCGCCCAGCACTTCGGCTGGCGCTGGGTCTTCCTCGGGATCGTGCCGCTGGTGGTGCCGGCCGGCCTCGCGCTGGCCCCCACGGTGCGCGGGCTGCGAGCGGACGGCGCGATGCCCCGCGGACGGATGCTCACGGCCGTCGCGCTGGCGGCCGGGGCCGCGCTGCTGCTGTGGGGCCTGGACCACCGCTCGGTCCTCGCGCTGCTCGCCGCCGTGACCGGACTGGCCGGCCTCGGGTACGGCGTGCGCGAGCTGATGCCGAGCGGCCTCGTGCGCCTGCGCCGCGGGCTGCCGACGGTGATCGCGATGCGGGGCCTGCTGTTCGGCGCGATGGGCGGCACCGAGGCGTTCATCCCGCTGGCGCTGACCTCGCGGTTCGGCTTCCACCCCACGACGGCCGGGCTGGTCCTCACCGCCGGCGCGATCGGCTGGTCGGCGGGCTCGTGGTGGCAGGGCCGGTTCCCCGGCACCTCGCCCGCACGGTTCGCCGTGGCCGGCGCCGGTCTGCACGCCGTCGGCGTCGCCGGGGTCGCGCTGTCCTTCCACGTCTCCGGCTGGCTGACCCTGCCCGCCTGGATCGTCGCGGGCGCGGGCATCGGCACCGCCTTCCCCGCCCTCAGCGTGCTCGTGCTCCGGCTGTCCGGGCCGGACACCCAGGGCACCAACTCGTCCGCCATGCAGATCAGCGACACGCTCGGCTCGTCGCTCGCCGTCGGGATCGCGGGCGCGCTCGTCAACGCGGCGGGCCTGAACACCGGGGCGGTCTGCACGGCCGTCATCGCCATCGTCGCGGCCCTGGCCGCCCACCGAGTCGAGGATTCCCATGCGTGAGTTCACCCTGCCCGCCGGCCTGGAGGCGAGCGAACCCCCCGCGCGGCGCGACGGCGTCCGCCTGCTCGCCGGCACGCCCGAGGGCGTGACCCATCACCCGTTCACCGCGCTGCCCGAACTGCTGCGTCCCGGCGACCTGCTCGTCGTGAACACCTCCGCGACGCTGCCCGCCGCCGTACGGCTGGACCGGCTGGCGCTGCACTTCTCCGGCCCGCTGCCGTCCGAGCCCGACGACGCCTGGCTGGTCGAGCTGCGGCTGCGCCAGGCCGGGGCGACGGTGCCCTACCCGGGCGGCCGGTGCGGTGAGTGGTTCCCCCTGCCCGGCGGCGCGACGCTCACGCTGCTCGGACGGCAGACGCCGCGGCTGTGGCGCGCCCGGCTCGACACCGACGTCGTCCCGTACCTGCGCCGCCACGGCGTGCCGATCCGGTACGGCTACGTGGGCCGCGACTGGCCGCTGTCGGCGTACCAGACGGTCTTCGGCGAGAACGGTCTGGAGGGCGGCAGCGCGGAGATGCCGAGCGCGGGCCGGCCGTTCACGTACGAGCTGGTGACGCGGCTCGTCGCGCGCGGCGTGCACCTCGCGCCGCTCACCCTGCACACGGGCGTCGCGTCGCCGGAGAAGGACGAGCCGCCGTACCCCGAACGCTACGACGTGCCCGCCGCGACGGCGCGGCTGGTGAACCACGTGCGCTGGGACGGCGGCCGGGTGATCGCCGTCGGCACGACCGTCGTACGGGCCCTGGAGACCGCGGTGGGAGACGACGGGTTCGTCCGGCCGTCACGGGGCTGGACCTCACGCGTCGTCACGCCGGAGGAGGGCGTACGGGCGGTGGACGGCCTGCTCACCGGCCTGCACGAGCCGCGCTCCTCACACCTGCGGATGCTGACCGCCGTCGCGGGTGAGCCACTTCTGGAACGGGTCTACGAGGAGGCGCTGGCCCGGGAGTACAAGTGGCACGAGTTCGGCGACGTGAACCTGCTTCTCTCCCACTGAGCGGCTCCGCCTTCCAGGGGAGCGTCATCACCCGGGAGGGGGAGGCGCAGGTGCGACGGCTCCGGTGAGCATCGACGGTATGGAGCCTTCTGGAGACCTGCGCGCCAATCGCAGGGCCGCCTATGCGGCGTTCGCCTGGGTGATGGTCTTTCTGGCCTGGCACGTCGTCTGGTATGTCACCGGCCTCGAATACCCCTCCGCTTCGGGGCGGCACGGGACCAGGCAGGTCGTCATCCAGGTGTTCTCGTTGGTCGTCGTTCTCATGGTCGTCGTCGGGGCCCTGCTGCCGTTGGCCCTGGCCCGGCCGTGGGGCCGGCGGGTTCCCCGATGGATGCTGCTCTCCCTCGCGTGGACGGGAGCCGTGCTCCTCGCGGCACGCGGGGTCTCGGGTGTCGGAGACGACCTGGTCCGGGTCACCGGGATCCTGCCGAAGGGATTCACCGGGCTGACGACGGCGCAGACCCTGGGGACGTCGCACCCCTCGCTTTGGGCGCTGTTCGCGGGCGGCGCCACCGACGTGCTCTTCACCGTCGGCGGCCTGACGTTCGCCCTCGCCGCCATCGCCTACCGTCGCCTGCGCCACTGACGCATACTTCGGTATGCTCGAAGTATGAGCGTCAAGGAACGCATCACCGTCACCATCGACTCCGAGATCGCCACGCAGATCAAGGAGCTGGCCGGGCAGCAGTCCACCTCCTCCGTCGTCGAACGGGCGCTGCGGGAGATGCTGACCCGTCAGCACGACGCGCGCACCCGGCTGCGGGCGATGGCCGCGGCGCACGAGCGGCGAGATCCGGAGGCCCACGCCCGCCTGCGCGCGCACGTCCGGCGGCGGCTCGACCTCGGCGAGGAGGAGGCGTGATCGGGGGATACGTTCTCGACCCGTCGACGATCGGCGATTTCGGACGCGACGCACCGCATGCCGTCGAGGCCGTGCACGCCCTCGACATGGCCGCGCAGGCGATCATCATCCCGATGTCGGCGATGGCCGAGGCCCTGACCCGGCTCGACACGCCTGAGCAGGTGGACCGGGCGCTGTTCCTGCTCGACCTCGGCGTGGTCGTTCCGGACGATCTGACCCGTGACAACACCCCATCCGTCGCCACCCTCCACCTGGCGGCCGAAGGCGACACCACTCTCGGGATGGCCCACGCCGCGCTGGCCGCGCGCACGCGTACGGCCAGAGTGGTCACCACCGCCGCAGGCGCCTGGCGGTCCGCTCACCCCGACGTCGCCGTGGCGGTGATCGACCGTCCCTCCCCATGACCGGTCAGCGCGCGGGCGAACGCCAGGTGTCCGGATGGTGGACGCCGGAGCGAAACCTGATCGCGGGCAAGTAGCGTGGTGAGCAGCATGAATGCCAAGAAGCGCACGCTGCTGATCACGTTGACCGGCCGCGACCGCCCCGGAGTGACGTCGCGGCTGTTCACCACCCTCTCCGCGTTCCCGGTGACCGTGGCCGATGTCGAGCAGGTCGTGATCCGAGGGCGGCTGGTGCTCGGGGTGCTGGTGTCCTACGGCTACGACACCGACGTCGGCAAGGTCCTCGCCGCGACCGAGGAGATCGCCACCGATCTCGGCATGGAGCTGGAGCTGGCCACCGGCTCGGCCAACGACTCCGAACGCGGCGCGCGGCGACGGCACGGCCGGCTGCACGTCACCATCCTGGGCAGCGCGCTCCGGCCCGCCGCGCTCGCCGGCATCGCCGGCCGCATCGCCGCGCACGGCGCCAACATCGACCGCATCGAGCGGCTCGCCCACCAGCCGGTGACCTGCATCGAGCTGCACGTCTCCGGCGCCGACCCGGACGGGCTGCGCGCGGCGCTGGCCGCCGAGGCCGCCGAGCTGCAGGTGGACGTCGCCGTCCAGCGCGGCGGCCTGGCCCGCCGGGCCAAGCGGCTCATCGTCATGGACGTCGACTCGACCCTGATCCAGGGCGAGGTCATCGAGCTGCTCGCCGAGCACGCCGGCCGCGGGGCGCAGGTCGCCGCGATCACCGAGGCCGCGATGCGCGGCGACCTCGACTTCGAGGGTTCGCTGCGCGAGCGCGTCGCGATGCTGGAGGGCCTCGACGAGAGCGTCCTGGAGACCGTGCGGCACAGCGTGGAGTTCTCCCCGGGCGTCCGCACCCTCGTCCGCACGCTCAAGCGGCTCGACTACAAGTTCGCGATCGTCAGCGGCGGCTTCACCCAGATCACCGACGCACTGGCCGCCGACCTCGGCATCGACTACGCCGCCGCGAACGTCCTGGAGATCAAGGACGGCAGGCTGACCGGGCGGCTCGTCGGCCCGGTCATCGACCGGCCGGGCAAGGCCGCGGCGCTCGAACGCTTCGCGCGCGAAGCCGGCGTTCCACTCAGCCAGACGGTGGCGATCGGCGACGGCGCCAACGACCTCGACATGATCGCGACCGCCGGCCTGGGCATCGCCTACAACGCCAAACCGGCCGTCCGCCAGGCCGCCGACACCGCGGTCAACGTGCCGTACATGGACGCCATCGCGTTCCTGCTCGGCATCTCGCGCGAGGAGATCGAGGCCGCCGACGCCGAGGACCCGGAACTGACCCGCTGAGGCGACCGCTCACACGATGAGCGCGTGCCCCTCCTCGGCCGGCCGGCGCACATCCGCCAGCACGCCGCCCACGAACTCGGCCCGACGCCGAGAAACCAAAGTCGACCCGCTCACACGATGAGCGCGCGTCCCTCTTCGGCCAGCCGGCGCGCGTCCTCCGCCAGGGCTCGTACCGCGTGCCGGGCGCCCGCTACCTCGATCAGTGCCTCGCGCAGCACCGTCACCGCGTCGATTCTCGCGCCGCCCGCGAGCTCGGCCCGGCGCCGGCGGCAGAGCCGCGACAGGTACTCGTCCAGCTCTTCCAGCAGGTCACCGAGATCCAGGCCTCCGGTGTCGGCCTCGGCGTCCAGATGGTCGGCCACCCGCCGCAGGATCACGGGGATCGGGCCCGCGCAGACCGGCGACTCCCGGACCAGCGCCGCCAGGGTCGCGGCGTAGTCGCGCAGCCGCCGGGCGATCGCCGTCGCCTCGCGGAGCCCGCGCAGCGGCTCGGCGGGCGGCGCCGGCTCCTGCGCCAGCCGTACCGCCGTCTCCTCGACCTCACGGGCCGCCGACGCCGCCTCCCGTAGGCGATCATCGATCGGCGCGTCCGTCCGACCCTCGAACAGCTCCGCGACCGTACGGGCCAACTCGGCGTGCGCGTGGAGGAGACGGGTCAGACGCTCGGGCGCCGTCCGCAGCGCGCCGGTCGGCCAGAGCGCACGCGCGGCCGCCAGCGCGACCACCGCTCCGCCCACGGTGAGGGCGATGCGCCACCCGGCCGCCTGCCACGTCAACGGCCGGGTGAAGTCGATGAGCAGCATCGTCAGCGGAGTGGCGAACGTGATCCACCACGCGTGGTTGACCGGCTGGAGCGCGAAGCCGATCGCGGCCCCGGCGAAGACGAGGATCATGAGGGTCGCCTGGCCCGGCGCGACCGCCAGGGCCACCGCCGCGCCCGTCGCGCCGACGGTCGCCCCGCCGACCCGTTTGACGGTCCGCTCGACGGTGCCGCCGTAGGAGTCGCGCAGGCAGAACATGACCGTGATCGGCAGCCAGTAGCCGTACGGCAGGCGCAGGCCGTTCTGCAGGGCCATCGCGACCACGATGGCCACCCCGACCCGTGCGGCGTGCCGGAGGCCGGGCGAGCCGGACGGGAGCTGGATGCGCCACGGCCGTCCCCCGGGGAACGGCAGGTCGAAGCCGGCCTCCAGACCACGCGCCGCGATCCCGGTCGCGTCCTCGACCGCGTCGGTGATCCGCTCGACGCTCCGGCGTACCTGCAGCACGAGCGCGGCCCCGATGACGTCGTGCCGCGACTCGACCCGTTCCAACCGCACCTGCTCGCTGGCGCGCACGAAGCGGTCCAGCTCCGCGGCCGGGCGGGACGGGGGCGTACGGCCCGTCTCCACCGCCTCGGCGAGCCCGCGCAGCCACCCGGCGAACGCGGCCATGGCGGCGCGCCACTCCCCGTGCCACTCATCCGACGGCGGGGCCTCCCGGTCCAGCGCGGCGAGCAGCGAGTGCGACGCGACGATCTCGCCCATGACCCGGTCGAGCGCATCGACGAACAGGCCCGGCGGGTTCCGCTCGGCATCACCGGGACGGCCGTAGAGCGCGCACGTCGAATGCGCCTGGCGCAGCGCGTCGTAGGCGGCCTTGCGGCGTTCGCTCCATTCCTCGGCCGGCGCCTCGACGGCGTCCGCGACCGCGCGGACCGCCTCGGCGAGCGTGCCGCGCAACGGGCGCAGCCGGTCGACGACCCACGGCGCCAGCAGGAGCACCGAGACCCACAGCCCACCGGCCGTCTCCAGCACCCCGTTGACGAACACCGGGCTCGTCGGCGGCCGTACCGCGGCGACGAGCGTGCACAGCGCCGCCGTCGGGCCGGGCCACGGCAGGGCCGCGCCGGCCGCCGCGACCACCGGGACGAGGAGCGTCGCGAGCACCGGACGACCGGCCAGCAGACCGCCGAACCAGGTGAACACCGTCACGACGGCGACCGCCACCAGCATCGAACGGGCCCGCGCACCGTACGGTCCGCGCGGTCCGGCGAAGGCGACGTAGAAGGCGCCGAGACCGGCCGGCACGCTGTCCGCGGCGTGCCCGGTCAGCGTGCCGACCGCCAGGGGCGTCGCGACGCCGACCGCGGTCGCCAGCCCGTAGAAGGGCGCGGCGCGTCCCTCGGACTCGGCGAACATCCTCCGCAGCCACGACACCTGTGCTCCCCCCCCCGTCGACAGGTGGCGTCCCGTCCACTACAGCACGGGACGGGGGGGATTCACGATCGGGCCCGCCGGACGGCGTAAGACCGGCCGTTCGGCGTCGCCGACCGGCGCGCCCTCGCCGCCGGGCTAGGACGGGAATCGGTGGTCGGTGGCGGCCAGCCGCTCGGCGTCGGCGGCGAGTGAGCGTACGGCGTGGCGGGCGCCCGCCGCCTGGACCAGCAGGCGGCGCAGGGTGGTGACCGGGTCGATGCCGACGCCGGACATCTCGTCGCGGCGCCGGCGGTCCAGGCCGGACAGGTGGTCGTCGAGCTCCTCCAGCAGACCGCCCAGGTCGAGGGCGGCCTCCGGCTCGGCGTCGGACACCAGTGCGTCGGCGCGGGCGTCGAGGTGGTCGGCGACCCGGTCGAGGATCGTGCCGACCGGCCCGGGGTCCACGTCCTCCTCCGCGAGCGCGACCAGCGTCTTGAGGTCGTCGCGGACGCTCCGCGCGGCCGCGGTGGCCTCGCGGACCCGCCGGAGGAGGTCCTCCGGCGGGATGGGCTCGCGGCCGAGGCGGTTCGTCGTGTCCTCCAGTTCGGTCTCGGCGGCCACGGCGTCCTCGGTCCGGCGTCGGATCGGGGTCTCGATGTCGCCGCCGAAGCGCGCGGCCACCGCGCGTACGAGCCGGGCGTGGGAGCGCAACAGGTCGGCGAGCTCCCCCGGGATCAGGCGGAGCCGGCCGGTCGGCCACAGGGTGCGGGCGGCGGCCAGCGCGATCAGGCCGCCGGCGAAGGTGAGACCGATCCGCCACCACGCCGCCGACCAGTACAGCGCGTTGGAGAAGTCGACCAGCAGCAGGAGCATCGGCGTGCCGAACGTCATCCAGTAGGCGTGGTTGACCGACCGGTACGTGAAGCCGAAGACCGCGCCGACGAAGACCAGGGCGACGAGCGTCGGCTCCCCCGGCGCGATCGCCAGGGCAAGCGCGGCGATGATCGCGCCGATGCCGGTGCCGCCGACCCGCTTGACCACCCGTTTCACGGTGTCGCCGTAGGAGTCGCGCAGACTGATCAGGACGGTGATCGTCAGCCAGTGGCCGTACGTCAGCTTGAGCCCGGTGGCGAGTGCCATCGTCGCCGCGACCGCGACGCCGACCCGTACGGCGTGCCGGAAGCCCGGCGACCTGGTCACGACGTCCTGCTTCAGCCGCGTCCAGCCGCCCTCCGGCCGTTCGAGAAGGCGCGGGACCTCCAGGCCGAAGGACAGGCCCCGCTCGACGATCTGCCGCGACCGGTCCACGGCCCCGGCCATGCGGACGACGGTCTGCCGTACCCGCAGCAGGAGCGCGGTGGAGATCAGGTCGCTGTGCTCGGCGAGCCAGTCCTGGCGCACCTCTTCGGTCGCCCGGCCGAACCGTTCCAGGGCGACGCCGCCGCTGCCGCCGAGTGGCCGTTGTCCGCGCACCTCGATCGCCCCGGCGAGCAGCCGCAGCCGCGCGGCGACGGAGGAGATCGCGACCCGGAGTTCCTGCTCCCACTGCTCGGGCGGCGGCTCCGCGCGGAGCGCGCCGAGCGTGGCGCGCAGCGCGACCCCTTCGTCCATCGCGCGCCGGAACGTCTCGATCAAACGTCGCGGGCGCTCCTGGTCGTCGCGCCCGCCCGTACGGTAGAGCCCGTAGGTGACGCGTGCCTGCCGGACCGCCTCGTACGCCTTGGCGCGTCGGCGGATCCACTCGTCGTCCGGTCCCGGGTCGGGCAGGACGTCCAGCGCGGAGGCGACCGCGTTCGCCGCCTCGGCCAGCGACATCCGCAGCGGCCTGAGCCGATGCGTGATCCACGGCGCGAGCAGCAGCACGGACATGAACAGGCCGCCGGCCATCTCCAGGAAGCCGTTGAAGATCACCGGACTGCTCGATGGCCGGACCACCGCGAGCACGGTGCACAGCGTGGCGGTCGCGCCCAGCCATGGCAGCATCGAGGCGAGCGTCGCGACCACGGGCACGACCGCCACGGCGAGCCAGGGATGGCCGCTGACCACACCACCGAGCCAGGTGAAGACGGTGACGACCGCGACCGCGACGAACAGCGCACGGGCACGGGCGCCGTACGGCCCGCCGGGCGCGGCGATGGCGACGTAGAACGCGCCCAGGGCGGCCAGCACGCTCTCCGGGGCGTGCCCGGTCAGCAGGCCGACCAGGAGGGGAACGACGATGCCGACCGCGGCGACCGCGCCGTAGACCGGCGCCGGCTGCCCCTCCGCTTCGGAGTACGTGTCACGCAGCCATGCGAACGAGACCCGCATGACCACCCGACCCCTCTCGTACGTCCGTTATGTCACCGTCTAATACAACATGACGCCGGGGTCCCGTGGGAGCCCCGGCGTCGGTCGATACGAGCTGAAGGCCTACAGGCCGCCCGTGTTGAGCAGCGTGTTGGAGGTGTCGCCGGGCACGCCGCTGAGCGCGTTCCGCACGGCGTGCCCGGTGAGCCAGGCGGTGACCGTCGCCGCCGAGGCGTCGCCCGCGGCCTCCTCGTACAGCGCGGCCACCCCGGTGACGTGCGGGGACGCCATCGACGTGCCGCTGACCGCCCTGACCGCGCCGGCCAGCCAGTCCGAGGTGATCTGGACGCCGGGCGCGTAGAGCCGTACGCAACGGCCATGGTTGCTGAAACCGGCCGAGGCGTCGGCCCGGTCGGAGGCCGCGACGGCGAGCACACCGAACGCGCCGGACGGGGAGTAGCCGCAGGCGTCCTCGCCGCCGTTGCCCGCGGCGACCGCGAGGAACACCCCGGAGCCGGTGAGCCGCGCGGAGGCGGCGTCGACCGCCGACGACTTCTCCCCGCCGAGGGACATGTTCGCCACGGCGGGCCGCTGGGCGTGCTGAGCCAGCCAGTCCAGGCCGGCGACCACGTCGGCGTCCGTGCCCTGCCCCTGGCAGTCCAGGACCCGTACGGCCCGGAGCGTGACGGCCTTGGCCACGCCGTAGGTCAGGCCGCCGATCGTGCCCGCGACATGGGTGCCGTGCCCGCTGCAGTCCCGGCCGTCGCCGCCGGTCGCGTCGTAGGCGGTCGACGCGCGGCCGCCGAAGTCGGCGTCGGAGGCGTCGATCCCCGTGTCGATGACGTACGCGGTGACGCCCTTGCCGGTGTGGTGGAACGTGTACCGCTGGTCGAGCCCGGAGGCGGCGTCGATGCGGTCCAGGCCCCACGGCGCGCCGGCCTGGGTGTCCTGGGTGTGCATGGCGACGACCGGGGCCACCGAGACGACGTCGGGGTCGTGGCGCAGCCGCTCCAGCTGGGACGCGTCGAGCCGGGCGGAGAACCCGTTGAGGACTCGGGTGTAGACGTGGGTGACCGCGGTCCGTGGCACCGTTGTGATCGCCCGGCGCACGCCGCCCGAACGGACGGTCACGATGTACTGCCCGGCGGCCGGAGCGCCATGGGCCGCCGGTGTCGTCGCGGGTACGGCGGCGTGTGGTGCCGCGAGCACCGGCAGGGCGAGGAACAGGGCGAGTCTCTTCACGGTCTCTCCGTCCGTACTGACGCGCGACTCAGCGGACGCGCGTGGTGACAGACAGTCGTCCCCGGCTTGATCGCCGAGCACGCTGGCGGTGAAGAGAGAGGTTGATGGCCTGGTCGGGAGATCAGCCGCCGGGGGTCCAGAGCGAGACCAGCCGGCCGCTGCCCGGCCACAGGTCCGTCCACGCTCCGTCGAACTCGATGACCGCCGTCGCCGCGGTCGGAAAGTGATCGCCCGCCCCGCCGGTCAGGCCGAACACGAGCTGGTGCATCGAGGGGTTGTGCCCGATCAGCAGCAGCGTGCCCAGGTCGTCGGGCTGCTCGCGCAGCAGCCCGAGGATCTCCTCGGCGTCGTTGTCGTACACCCGCGACTCGAAGTCGACGGGCGCGTCGAGCGCGAGCCCGTCGAGGGTCTGCCGGGTGCGCAGGGCGGTCGAGCAGATGACCCGGTCGGGCAGGCGGCTCGCGGTCCGCAGCTCCTCGCCGACCCGGGCGGCGTCGGTGCGCCCCCGCCCGGCGAGCGGGCGTTCGATGTCGGGGGTGCCGAGCGGCGAGGCCGCCTTGGCGTGCCGCAGCACGATGAGCGTCGGCATCAGCGCGGCGAGAGGAGCACGGCGACCACCATGATCGCCAACACGATCGCGACCATCACGCCGATGAGCAAAGCGAAGCCCTTGGCCCCGGACGGCTGGGAGTTCTGCATCCCCCCAGTCTGCCTTGCCGCCACGGTGTTCCGTCCACCACCCGTCATCGCGTACCGGCCCCGACCGGACGCTGGTGCACGACGTCGGCGTGCCGGCCGACGGTGTGCGCCGCGAACGCCCCGGCGGGCGAGGCCAGACCGCCCAGCAGCCCGAGACCGCTGAGCGCGACGAAGACGGCGAGAGGACGACGGTTACGGGAGCTCTTGGAGTTCATGCTGGAAACGCTAGGCGCGGCCCGAGGCCCCATCGATAGGGCGAAGTCCACTTCCGTGGTGGGCCTGGCACCACCCCGCGCCCTCCGGCGTACGGGACCAGAGACGACGAAAGGGCCGGGTGTCGCCACCCGGCCCTTTCCACTCGCTCCTACGTCAGGAGGCCTTGGCGGAAGCCGTCTCCTCGTCCGCCTCGGTCGCGTCTCCCTCGGCGTCCGGCTCGCCGGTCACCTCGGCCGGCTCGCCCTCGTCCTCGATCGAGGACGCACGGCGCTTGGAGATCACGATCGCGCCGACGATCACCACGACGGCGATCACCGTGACGATGATCCGCAGCACGTCGTTCGCCGCGTACGTCACGACCGCCTGGGCGATCAGCAGGGCGACCAGGTTCATGACCTTGATCAGCGGGTTGATCGCCGGGCCTGCGGTGTCCTTGAACGGGTCGCCGACCGTGTCGCCGATGACCGTCGCCGAGTGCGCCTCAGAGCCCTTGCCGCCGAGGTTGCCCTCTTCGACGAGCTTCTTGGCGTTGTCCCACGCGCCACCGGAGTTGGACAGGAACACCGCCATCAGGGCGCCCGCCGCGATCGCACCGGCCAGGTAGGCGCCCAGCGGCGCGTACCCGAGTGCGAAGCCGACCGCGATCGGCGTCATGATCGCCAACAGAGCCGGCGTGGCCAGCTCGCGCTGGGCGTCCGCCGTGCAGATGGCGACCACCCGGCCGTAGTCCGGCTTCTCCGTGTAGTCCATGATCCCGGGCTTGGTACGGAACTGGTTCCGCACCTCCATCACGACGCGTCCGGCCGCGCGGCCGACCGCCATGATCGCCAGACCGGAGAACAGGAACACCACCGAGGCGCCGATGATCAATCCGATCAGCACGTTCGGGTTGTCGACGCTCAGGGTGAAGTTGCGGAAGACCGGGCCCAGCGCCTTCTGCACATCCTTGATCGGATGGTCGGGGTTGTTGACCTTCGCGAGCTCGGATTCGATCGTCGTACGGAACGAGCCGAACAGCGCGGTCGCGGCGAGCACGGCCGTCGCGATCGCGATGCCCTTGGTGATCGCCTTGGTCGTGTTACCGACGGCGTCGAGGCTCTCCAGGACGCTCGCGGCCTCGCCCTCGACGTCACCGGACATCTCGGCGATGCCCTGCGCGTTGTCGGAGACCGGGCCGAAGGTATCCATGGACACGATCACGCCGACCGTGGTCAGCAGGCCGGTACCGGCGAGCGCGACCGCGAACAGCGCCAGAGTGGTGTTGCTGAAGCCGAGCAGGAACGCGCCGTACACGGCGGCCGCGATGACCAGCGCCGTGTAGACCGCCGACTCGAGGCCGAGAGAGATACCGGACAGGATGACCGTCGCCGGGCCCGTACGGGCCGAGTTGGTGACGTCCTTGACCGGGCGCCGGTTGGTCTCGGTGAAGTAGCCGGTGAGCAGCTGGATCGCGCTGGCCAGAACGATACCGACGAGCACGGCACCGAGCGCCACCCACCGCGGGTCGACGTCGGCCAGGTGCGGGTCACCGGCGACCTGCGAATCCACACCGTGCATCTTGGCGAAGGAGCTCGGCAGGTACCAGAACGTCGCCACGGCCACGAGGATCGCGGAGATGATCGCGGAGATGAAGAAGCCGCGGTTGATCGCGCTCATGCCCGAGCGGTCCTTGGCCCGCGGCGCCACCGCGAAGATGCCGATCACCGCGGTGATCACGCCGATCATCGGCACGATCAGCGGAAAGACCAGGCCCTCGGTGCCGAAGGCGACCCGGCCGAGGATGAGGCTCGCCACCAGCGTGACGGCGTAGGACTCGAACAGGTCGGCCGCCATGCCGGCGCAGTCACCGACGTTGTCACCGACGTTGTCGGCGATGGTGGCGGCGTTGCGCGGGTCGTCCTCGGGGATGCCCTGCTCGACCTTGCCGACCAGGTCGGCGCCCACGTCGGCGGCCTTGGTGAAGATACCGCCGCCGACACGCATGAACATCGCGAGCAGCGCGGCGCCGAAACCGAAGCCTTCGAGCACGGCAGGGGCGTCGCCCTTGTAGATGAGCACGACGACGGCCGCGCCGAACAGGCCCAGGCCGACGGTGAACATGCCGGCGACGCCGCCGGTGCGGAACGCGATCCGCATCGCGAGCTTCTCGCCGTTCTCACGAGCCGCCGCCGCCACGCGGACGTTGCCGCGCACCGCCAGCCACATGCCGGTGAATCCCGTAGTGCCGGAGAACAGCGCACCGATGACGAAGAAGACCGATCTACCGATCCTTACTCCCCATTTGTGCTCCGGCAACAGGAGCAACAGAAAGGGAATCAGGATCACGAAGATACCGACCGTACGGAACTGGCGCTTGAGGTACGCGAGCGCACCTTCTTGCACCGCTCCGGCGATCTCTTGCATCTTCTCGGTGCCCTGGCCCGCCGCGAGAACCTCGCGGACCAGGACGCCGGCGACGGCCAGCGCAAGCAGAGCGATCACACCGACAACGACCACCAGAGTCAGGTCGCTGCCGCCGAGATTCAATTCCGCACTGGCCTGGGCGGGCACATGAAGCCCAGACATGCATCCTCCTCGACAGGGCGTTAGGTCCGGTCGCCTACGAGGGCTGACCGGCCATTACCACGCGTCAGGCGGGCAATGGTGCCGGGAGTCTACGCATGCGTAGCCGGAATTAGAAGCCTGCTCGATTGCTTAACGATATCGGGATAGAGATGTGACGTCACCTACACCTGACCTTAATCTGCAGGTGTTAGGTAAAGGCGTCTTTCCAGGTCAATGGCGCGCGCCTCGCAAATTAGTCAATTCGCAGTAGACCATGCGCCTTACCCAATGTGATCATATTGGGCCGCTTAAACGGACATTATACACACGACCCGAAAACCCCCTTTACAGGGGGTGGCCGGGCGAACACAAAGAACCCCTCCGGGCCGCGGCGGTGCGCGGCCCGAAGGGGCTCTCGTCGGCGACTCAATCCTTCTTGGCCGGCCAGCTCATCGTTATCTCGACACCCGACGGCGTCGAGGAGATGTTCACATCGTCGGCGAGCCCGGCGATCACGGCGAACCCCAGGTTGAGGTTGCCGTTGAGTTCGGCCAGGTCGGGCGAGACCTCAGGGGTCCCTCCGGCCGCCGGGTCGTCGTTGGGCACGCGATCGGTCACCACGACCTCGAAACGGTCCGCCCCGTCCCGCAGCTCCACCCGGACGGGCTCGGCGGGGCACTGTTGCTGGTGTGCCTCCACCGCACGCGAGCAGGCCTCACCCACCGCCAGCCGTACCTCGTCGAGCAGGGTCTCTTCCACCCCGCCCCGCCGGGCGACGGCGGTGGCGACGAGCCGCGCGGTGCGTACGTGCACCGGCAGAGGGCTGAAGGTGAGCTCGACGGTCGCTGTCCTGGGGGCTATCTCGGGCGCCATCCCCGGCCTACTTCTGCTTCTTGCGGTTCTCTCGCGCGTCGTCGACCGAGTCGAAGATGCCGAAGACCTTGGTCAGGCCGGTGATCCTGAAGATCTTGAGGATGCGCTCCTGCGTGCAGACGAGCTCGAGGGATCCGTCGTGCGCCCGCACCCGCTTGAGGCCACCGACGAGGACGCCCAGACCGGTCGAGTCGAGGAACTCCACCTTCTCCATGTCAACGAGGAGGTGGTACTTCCCCTTGTTCACCAGGTCGATGAGCTTCTCGCGGAGCTTCGGCGCGGTGTAGACGTCGATCTCTCCCTCCACGTTGATGACGGTGAGGTCATCGTCAGTGGTGTAGTCGCTAACCTTCAGGTCCACAGATCCTCCTGCGCCGTACCGCGTATAAAAGTCGGGGCACGGGACCCCGCCGTGATTCAACCACGCTCCGCCACCGTGTCTACACGAAATCGGCACACAGGGCGACTTCCCCCACGTGCCGCGGGTCTCATGTGAGCCCTGGGGGGCACCACGGACGGCGGTTCAAAGCGTTGTGCCCAGGATGCCAGACTGGAAACCTCCACACGCCGAACCGCTCCGATGAGAAGGAGTGACGCAGGCCATAGACACCTCGCAGTCCAGCGGCACGCGGACGCCGCCCTCCCGGCCGACGTCCGACGTCCTGCGCCGGCTTCTGAACGATCCGCGCAACCGCGAGCGCATCACCCACGTCGAGAACGTCCCGGCACGCGAGGGACGACACGCCGAGTGGCCCTCGTGGGCACCCCGGCTGCTCCTCGACCGCCTGCGCCACGCGGGCATCGAGCGTCCCTACGAACACCAGGTGCGCGCCGCGGAGCTCGCGCACGACGGCACCTCGGTGATCGTCGCGACCGGTACGGCCTCGGGCAAGTCGCTGGCGTACCTGCTGCCCGCCCTCGACGCGGTGTTCGACGGCGGCGCCGTCCTCTACCTCTCGCCGACCAAGGCGCTGGCCGCCGACCAGCTCCGCGCGCTGCGCGGGCTCAAGCTGGCCCAGCTGCGCGCGTCGACCTTCGACGGCGACACGCCCCCCGAGGACCGCACGTGGGTCCGGCAGTACGCGAACTACGTACTGACCAATCCCGACATGCTGCACCGCACCGTCCTGCCGGGACACGCCCGTTGGGCCCCGTACCTGCGCCGCCTCCGCTACGTCATCGTCGACGAGGCCCACGGCTACCGCGGTGTCTTCGGCTCCCACGTCGCGCAGGTGCTGCGGCGGCTGCGGCGGGTCTGCGCGCGGTACGGCACGACGCCCGTGTTCATCCTCGCCTCGGCGACCGCGTCCTCGCCCGGCGCCGCCGCGTCCCGCCTGACGGGCGTGTCCGTCGCGGAGGTGTGCGACGACGCCTCGCCGCGCGGCGCGACCTCGTTCGCGCTGTGGGAACCACCGCTGACCGAACTGCGCGGCGAGCACGACGCGCCGGTACGCCGTACGGCGACCGCCGAGGCCGCCGACCTGCTCGCCGACCTCGTGGTCGAGGACGTCCAGACCCTGGCCTTCGTACGCTCGCGGCGCGGCGCCGAGTCGGTCGCGCTGGGCGCCAAACGGGCGCTGGCCGAGATCTCGCCGTCACTGCCCGCGCAGGTCGCGGCGTACCGGGCGGGCTTCCTGCCCGAAGAACGCCGCGCGCTGGAGAAGGCCCTGCGCTCGCGGTCGCTGGTGGGCCTCGCCTCGACGAACGCCCTCGAACTCGGTGTCGACGTGTCCGGGCTCGACTCGGTGATCGTCTGCGGCTGGCCGGGCACGCGCGCGTCGCTGTGGCAGCAGGCGGGCCGCGCCGGCCGGGCCGGCCAGGACGCGCTCGCCGTGCTCATCGCCCGCGACGACCCGCTCGACACCTACCTCGTGCACCACCCGTCGGCGATCTTCGGCACGCCGGTGGAGGCGACGGTCCTCGACCCCGACAATCCGTACGTCCTGGCCCCGCACCTGTGCGCCGCCGCCGCCGAACTGCCGCTCACCGAGGCGGACCTGCCGATGTTCGGCCCGTCGGCCGCCGAGGTGCTGCCCGACCTCGTACGCCGGGGCATGCTGCGGCACCGCCCGGCGGGCTGGTTCTGGACGAAACGGGAGCGCGCCAGCGAGCTGGCCGACATCCGCGGCGCGGGCGGGCCACCGGTGCAGGTGGTGGAGGCGCCGACCGGACGCCTCCTGGGCACGGTCGACGAGCCGTCCGCGCACACGATGGTCCACGAGGGCGCGGTCTACCTGCATCAGGGCGAGACGTACGTCGTGCGGACCCTGGACCTCTCCGACTCCGTCGCCCTGGTCGAGGCCGCCGACCCCGACTACACGACGACCGCGCGCGACGTCACGGACATCTCCATCCTCGAGACGCTGCGCTCGACGTCGTGGGGCGAGGCGACCCTGTGCTTCGGCACGGTCGAGGTGACGCAGCAGGTCGTGTCGTACCAGATGAGGCGGCTGGCGAGCGGCCAGGTGCTCGGCGAACGGCCGCTCACCCTGCCGCCGCGCACACTCCGTACGCGGGCCGTGTGGTGGACGCTGCCGGACACGTCGTTCCTGGGCGACGCCGACGTGGGCGGCTCGGCGCACGCGGCCGAACACGCCTCCATCGGCCTGCTGCCGCTGTTCGCGACGTGCGACCGCTGGGACATCGGCGGCGTGTCGACGGCGCTGCACCCGGACACCTCGCGGATGACGGTCTTCGTGTACGACGGCCACGAGGGCGGCGCGGGCTTCGCCGAGCGCGGTTACGAGCGCGCGGCGTCGTGGCTGCGCTCGACTCGCGAGGTCATCGCCGCGTGCGAGTGCGACCACGGGTGTCCGTCATGCATCCAGTCGCCCAAGTGCGGCAACGGCAACGAGCCGTTGGACAAGGCCGGCGCGCTGGACCTGCTCGACGCTCTGCTGAAACAAGCGCCCCAGGAATCATGACTTGACCGAATCGCCACTTTGGTTGGATGGTGTCACGTCTTACCGGTTTCCTCGCCGATGAGGGGATAACGTCCGATGATCTTGGTGGGCCTCATCCTGGCCGGCGCCGCCGTCTGCGTGGCCGTCGGCATCATCGCCGAGAACACCGCCCCGGCGACACTCAGCGTGTTCGGACAGCACGTGCCCGGAGTGACGTCGCAGGCCCAGGTCTTCGTCGCCGGCATCATCGTCACGATCTTCTTCGTCATCGGCCTGACGATCTCGTCGCTGGCCCTGGGCCGCTCGATGCGCGTCCGGCGCCAACTTCGCGAACTGCGGGAAGAGCATGAGGAGTCGCTGACCACGCTGGAGATGGAACGCCAGCAGTTCCAGCGCGAACTCGCCCGAGCCCGCGCCCGCGGCGGAGCCCCCCAGACGACGAGCGACATCCCGGTCGCCGGCCACCGCGACCCGGTGTCCCCGTTCTTCGACCAGTCCGCCTGACAGCCCCACCGCCTGGTACAGAAAAACGTGCAGAGGTGATCACCATGCCGGCTGCCGTGACATACCTCGCTTGGTGATCGTGCTTTACGGAACCGGGGTAATGCCGCCGTCGACGCGCAGGTCGATGCCGTTGATGTAACCAGCCAGCGGACTGGCCAAAAAGGCCACCGCGGCTGCGACATCGTCCGCGGTACCGAGCCTTCCGCTGGGGTTCGGCGCGTACTCGGCCAGCACCTGCGGCTCCAGGTCGGCCCACGATGCGCGTCGGCCCTGCGCCGCCGAGCGGTCCTCGAACATCCGCCGCATGCCCTCGGTGACGATCACCCCTGGGCTCACGGTGTTCGCCGTGATCCCCGAGCCGGCAAGGTGACGGGCCAGCCCGGTGGTCATGTTGACCACGGCGGCCTTCGCGGCCGAGTAGTCCACCATGTTCGGCAACGGGCTCGTCGCCGCACGACTTCCCACATTGATGATCCGCCCCCAGCCGCGCTCGCGCATCGGTGGTACGAGCGCGCGAATCAGCCGCACCGCCGAGACGACGTTGCCGTTCATCGCATCCAGCCACTCCGACGGCTCGACGGTGTCCCAGTCGTGCTCGACGAACGGCCCTGCGTTGTTCACGAGTACGTCCACGCCCCAGCAGCGGGCCCGCGCGGCCACCTCCGCAGCGGCCTTGTCGTCGGTGAGGTCGCCCAGCACCACCTCAGCCTCACCACCCTCAGCGCGCACCCCGTCGGCGACCTCCGTGGCCCGCGCGGCGTCACGGCCATGCACCAGCACCGCACATCTCTCATCGGCCAGCCGCCGAGCCACCACCGCGCCGATACCACTACTGCTCGCCGACACCAGCACGCGCCGCCCTGAGAGCTCAAGATCCACGGCTGGCAGCCTAAATAGGACCTCCGACACTCAGCCCACCGATCGCCAGCACATCGACCGGGCAGCCACGAGCCTGCACGATTATCCGTACTCGCCTACGCATCTGTAGGAGTACGCCGACACGGCTCGCCTTTGCCAAAGCACGGAGAACCGGCCGCACCGGCGGACCGGCTGGCTACAACCCCACCTCAGGGCTCAAAGGCATTCACCAGCCCCCGACCGAAACCTCGCACCGGCTGGCTACAACCCACCGCAGGGCCCAAAGGCACTGAACAACCCTCGGCCGAAATCAAGAGACCCGCGCAGACCGGCCCGCGGCTACCCCGCTGCCCGGTCACTTGGGCGACCCGACAGCCACCTGCCGAAACGCCGGAACCGGTGGTGGCCGACAGCCGGGCTTTCGCCCGGCCGGCGCCTCAAGGCGGCCCGGAGCGTCCGGATTGCAACGACGTTGCCCGTCATGCTCGGATGACCCGGCCGAAGCTCGTCGCCTCCAGCTCACCGACCGAGTCGGTGGAGCCACCCACGGCCGGTCCGATTGAACCGCTCTGGCCGTGTCGGACGGCTCAGTTACGGCGGCGGCGTCCTTGGTAGCCACGGCCCGAACCGCGGCGGCGCGAGGCGGACCCGTCCGGCGCCGTGCTGTCCGCCTGCTGGCCATCGGTGGTGTTGGCCTGGTCGACGGTCTCCGCCTCGCCGGGCACCTGGTCGGTGTCGACGGGCTCACCGAGATCGAGCGTGTCGGCGTCGGACGGCTCCGCCACTTCGGCCGTGCCCGACGCAGCGGTGGTCTTGAGCGCACCGGACGGTGTGTCGGAGTCGACCGCGCTGGAGCCCGTCGCGGCCGACGAGGCTTCATCGGCCGCCGGCTTGGTGAGAACACCCGTCGCAGCCATCGTCGCGGTGGCCTTCCGGCTCCTGCCGCCCTTGGCCTTCAGCCTTCCACGGCCGGCCCGCTTGCCGCCGCCGATGGCGCGTGCCCCTTCAGCGGCGAGGCGCTGGCGGCGGGACCACATGCCCAGGTGCGCCGAGATGATCAGCAGCACGAGCGCGATGGCGAGGCTCTGCCCCCACTTGATCGGGGTGGTCTGGGAGACGTTCCGCGCGACCGGCTGGGACAGCGGTGAAGCGACCTGCGGTTCAGGGCTGGGGTACTCGAAGCCCAGCCCGGAGCCGTCGGGCGCGACGGACGGAAGGCTGAACGGTGAAGCGCCGTTCAGCGGGTTGTTCCCGATCGTGGCGCCGTTGCCCACGTTTCCGGTCGGCAGCGAACCCACACCGGACGACGTGCCGTTGCTGCCCTTGCTGCCACTGCCAGAGGTGGGAGTCTTGCTGGGCGCGGCGGTGTGCGTCGACTTCGCCGGCGATGGCCGCGCCTTCGCCGAGAAGCCCTCGGTCTTGTACGTGCACCCGGTGCCGTTGCCGATGACCGCCAGCGTGAAGGCACCGGCTTTGGGAACAGTGACGTCGCCCTCGATCTTGCCGGACATGACACTGTTGCCGACCTGCTGGTCCAGGCCGGGCCCGGAGATCTGCAAGTGGGCCCTCAGCAGCATCAGACCGCTGATCTGGGCACCGACGTGAACGCTCGAACCCGCCGTGACGGTCCCAGAAGGAGCCGTGATGGTCGCGCTCCCGAGTGGCGGACACGACTCGGCGGCATGCGCGGGCTGGCTGAGACCGACGGCGATCGCTGCGGCGGCCATCGGGGTCATCAGGCCGACCGTGGCTGCCTTGCGGACCCTCGTCACGACGCCGTCCCTTCGTCGAGAACCCTTCATCGTCACTGGCCAAGCGGCACCAGACGACCAGCACCGATCCCCGAGTCGGCGGCCCCATGATGCCGGAGGGGTTCATCAGCCCCCGGTCGACCGCGAACCAAGTGATCACCGAAAGCCGATAGTCACCCTATCGGACTCTGTCTCTAATAGAGTCACGGTTTCCCACAAAATGCAACGATCGCAATCGATCTCAGTAACGAACCCCCCGCGATTTCCCCCACTCGCGCCGCGAACGCTCCGAACCGCGCGAACGCGAACGCTCGCCGACCCTCGGCAGCAGTCAACCGCCGGAGTGCCGCCTGGTCGCAGCCGCCGGGAGCCTCTCCGGTCCGGCACGAGCGCGCGCGGTAGCGGTCAGACGTCGAAGCGCCGGGACTTTTGCCACCCCGGAACTGACGATCACCTCCGAAATCCGCCCGTGCAGCACGCATCTACGCAGCCGGCCGCCGGAACCCCGGGCTATACGAGCGGCCAGGCCACAAGCGGCCCGTGGCCCGTCCGCGGAGTGCGAGGCGGCGGCGAGCGCCGCGAGATCCGCAGCGGCGTAGGCACGATGCCGAGCAGCACGCACCCCGCCGACCGTCATCGCCATCATGGCCAGCGCCCACGTCAGACCGATCAGTGCGAGCATCCAGACGGTTCCCGAGCCCCGATCGCCCACTCGACGGTCGCGCATCGCCCTACACCTCCCTCTCGCTCCGACGAGAACCGCGGACACACCGAACCAACGGCATGCCGCCCACTTGCCGAAGACGCCAGTCGCCCATTGCCGCTCAGGCCGCCGCCCCCGGAGAAGGGGATCCGGCGGCTGAGAATGCTCAGAGCGATCTTGAAAGAACTGCGCCCCCGCCGGACCACGGCATACCGCCATCGCCGACGCGTGCCATGGACGGCGGCCGTGACCGGTCACACGCGGATGGCGCACAGCGTGGCGGGCGATACCGAACGCTCCTGCCATGGCCGGATCCGCCGTTCTGCAGTTCGCGGCCGACGGCACGAGCTGGACGGCGATCACCCACGGCGCGACCAACGCGAAGGCGTACTTCGGCACCCCTGCGAAGGCCACGGCCGACGCCCCGAGAGGCCGGTCACGCAATCGCGATGAGCGCCGCCCCTGCACGTACCCGTCTCGATCACTCGTCTGGCGGCACGTTGGCGTCCTCCTTCTTTGCTCCG
Organism: Actinoallomurus sp. CA-142502; assembly: GCF_050936355.1. Taxonomy (NCBI): domain Bacteria; kingdom Bacillati; phylum Actinomycetota; class Actinomycetes; order Streptosporangiales; family Thermomonosporaceae; genus Actinoallomurus; species Actinoallomurus sp. CA-142502. The sequence continues at coordinate 514,975 of NZ_JBNJMY010000001.1, read as the reverse complement.
GTCGGAATCGGTGGTGCACCGCCGTCCTCGGGCGGGCCGGTGGCGTTCGGTTGGGGTTCTGTGGCGGCGATGGCCTGGGCTTCGAGCTGCAAGGCGGGAAAGAGACCTCGCAGCGGCGAATCGGCCTGTGCCTGGACGACGACCTTCGTGGTGGTCTCGTCGCGGCTCAGGGCGACTCGGGCGTTCGGCGGCGCGGCCCGCAGCACCGCCGAACGCACCTCTGCCTGCGGCTCTCCTCGTGCCGCCGCCCTCGCCCCGGCGCGCGCCGCGTCGAGACAGGCGATCTGCGCGGCCGCCGCGCTCACACCCCACAACGCGACCGCCATGACGACCACCAGCGCGGGCAACGCGACGGCCGTCTCAGCCGTAATCGAGCCACGCTGGCCCCATAAGAGCGGGACGCCCCGACCACCCGTCGCCGTACCGCGTCGCGCCCTTTGGCCAAGGCGCCGAGAAAACGCACTCCGGATGCGTGCATACCCTGACCACCGACCCGCTGCGTAGCGGCCGGTGACCCACCCGCCGCCGCGCGGCCCGCCTACCGGCGGCCCGACCGCTGGCGTCCCCACAGCGCGCACACCCCCACTGCACAGCTGTGGGCAAGCCGTCGATTCCCGGCCCGCCTTGCCGCTGCCGCGCCTCCAGCGGCAGCGTGCGCACCTGGCGCATCGTCGATCAACCCTGGTAGGCGTGCGTGCACCGGACAGCCGTGGGCGGTCGTCGCCGGTGGGCGGACCTGCGCCACACGGCTGTGGGCCGTAATCTGCGGCCGGTGCGCCCGCGCCGCTCGGCTGTGCGTGGTGATCCCCGGCGGGCAGGTGTGCACCGGACCGTTGTGCACGGCGTTGTCCGGCCCTCGGTCGGCCTGACGGAGGCGTCGGGGCTGCCACACGTGCGTCGGGGTACTCAGCCGAGGTGGCGCGAGCGTGGCTGAATCGGCTCATCCGACCAGGTTGAGCGCTCGATGGATGATCACTAAGAGCATCTTTCGGACTTCCGAACTGGTTACGATCTTGAACAGCACACCGGCGAAAGCCGCGGCCGCGACTGTGCCCACTGCGTACTCCGCGGTGGACATGCCTCGATCGCCGTAGTGGCGGCATCGACGCCACAGTGCGGACAGCTTGTGCATGAGATCCCTCCTCACGTGGTGGGCGCGGGAGCGCCATGACTCAGCGTGACGGGGCTGTTCCTGCCAGACCAGATGAATGCGGTTCTGTGGATAACTCGGTGACCTCGGCCAGGTCGTAGGCCGGACAAGCGGAGCTCCAGAGGTGAGCTCGGAGCCGAACGCCGGCCTCGCTGTATGAGGTGACCATCCGCGAGTGCGCGACCCTCAGGGCTTAGCCGCAGGACACGGTTCTGCCGTCGAAGGTTCGTGCTGGACGGAATGAAGTTCGCCGCGCAGCCGTACGAGCCGGCGGCCGTATGTGTGGTCGGCGGACCCGACGGGCGGACGCAGCGTTCCAGCGCATCGGATTAGACGATGCACCTTCTCGGGAGGCGCAAGCTGCCGTCACCGTTCGTGGTCATTCCGCTCGGGTGAACACCGCTGAGCCGCCACAGCCTGACGCGCGCCGTCGCTGGAAGGACCCAAAGGGCAGTCTGGAAGCTCCAGGTCCTCGGTGACGGCGACCGCGCTCCTAGGAGATCTTGAACGTGGATCTTGGGGAGTCGCTCACCCCAGTCGTAAGCGGATCCGACAACAGGCCGTCCATCGCTGTGGTGCCGATGGGCGGGTACGGCTGGCGGATCCTCGGTGGGGATCCCCGGATCCCCGGCCAGACTCTCAGGGGAGTAGCACGTTGCTGGCCATGCCGGCGATGGCCGGGACGATCCCCAGGAGGATGAAGGCGGGGAGGAAGCAGAGGCCCAAGGGGGCGACCGCGCGAATGCCGGCGGTGCGGGCTCGGGCCGAGGCGGCGGTGCGGGCGGTACGTCGTTGGTCGCGGGCCAGGCGGGCCAGGGTCGTGGCGACCGGGGCGCCTCCGGTGGCGGCTCTTGCGGCGGCTCGGCCCAGAGGGGCCAGGGTGGGGTCGTTGGCGAGGTTCAGCCATTCCCGGGCCGGATCGGCGCCCAGGCGGACGCAGGCCGCCACTCCTGCCAGCGCCTCGCCGAGTGGGCCGCCTACCGCTTCCGCGACGGCCTCTACCGACGCGTGCCACGCACCGCCGCCGCGTAGGCATGCGGCGAGCAGGTCGATCGCCAGAGGGAGTTCGGAGATGATGCGGGCTCGGCGCTGCCTCACGGCTCGGGGTTCGAGGCGGGAGAGCACGCGTATGCAACCCACGGTGATCAGAACGCCGGCCGTCCAGCCCGCGACTCCACCGATCAGCCAGCCGGAGACGAAACCGGCCAGGCCTCCGACCGCCCAGCGCATGCGCGCGTCTCGTTTGCCGTGTTGAGCGGCGACCGCGGTCGGGGTGAGAGAAATCCTGGCCAGTCGCCTGGTGGCCTCGTTGCCGGGTACGGCCAGGAAGCCTGCGGCGCCGCAGCAGAGTACGGCCAGCAGCGTCGTCGCCATTGTCATCGCTCGGCTTTGCGGGACAAGCCCGCCTGCGATGGGCGCCGGCCCCCTCCGTCGGCCCTCGGCGCGTCCCAGCGGCGAACGCCAGCGCGGCGGAACAAGTCCGGCCACGGACAGACTCTGCCGACAGGCGACCGTGCGATCAGATGCCGAGTACGGCGGAACGGATTCGGGAGCGGCCGATGTACGCGACGGGAGGAATGGTGGGCGGCGGCGCGTCGTCGGGATGGGGTTTCGGCCTGTACGGGCCAGGGGCCGACACCCCAGGACGATGACGGCGAACGCTTCGCCCGCGCAGGCAGAGCGGCGATGGCCGTGCCGCTGTGCTCCGTCGTGCTGCCGTGCCTCTTCATGGTGTCGCCGCTCGGTGGGGCGGCCCGGCGACCAAAGGGGATGGCTGACCTGTCCTGGCTTGTCGTCATGTGAGTGCTCTCGGTGCGTGGTCCCGTGGTCGGAGGAGATGGCCGACGTGGCCCGGCTTGTCCTCACGAGGGTGCCTTCGGTGCGTGGTCCCGTGGTCGGAGGAGATGGCCGACGTGGCCTGGCTTGTCCTCACGAGGGTGCCTTCGGTGCGCGGTCCCGTGGTCGGAGGAGATGGCCGACGCGTCCTGGCTTGTCCTCACGAGGGTGCCTTCGGTGCGCGGTCCCGTGGTCGGAGGAGATGGCCGACGCGTCCTGGCTTGTCGTCATGTGAGTGCTCTCGGTGCGTGGTTCGGCGGTCATTGGAGGTGTTCCGCTGACGTGGCCAGGTGGGAGGTCCACCACAGGCCCAGGGCGTCGAGTGCGGCGCCCAAGCAAAGGCAGAGGGCGCCCGGCAGTGAGCCGAACAGGAACGTCCATGGCTTCGCGCCCAGGGCGGCGGCCATCGCCAGGCCGAGCGCGGGTAGGACGGCCAGGAGCCGGGCCGTCGCTCGCGGACCGGCCAGTTGCAGGGCGATGTCCTCGCGGTGGGACTGCTCGTCGCGGAGAGAGTCGGCCAGCCCGTCGATGACGGCGGCGAGCATTCCGCCTCGGTCGACGCCGATGCGCCAGCAGCCGGCGAGAAGGCGTAACGCCTCGTTGCCCTGCGTTTGCGAGGCTCGGATCAGTGCCTCGGCCACGTCGTCGCCGTTCCGGGCGGCGTCGGTCACGGCGCTGAGGCCCGGCACGTCCTGGAGGGCTTCGGCGGCGGAGGTCAGGGCGGTGGCCGCCGGGCGGCCGGCGGCGAGTTCCGTCGCGATGGCGTCGCAGAGTTCGATGACGGCGCTGCGCCGACCGGCCAGCCGTTTTCGGCGGCCGGTCAGGGAGCCGGCCGTACCTCGCAGCCGGGCGATCACGGCGCTCGGCACCGGTCCCGTGGCGCCTGCCGGTCTCGGCCCGAGGACCGCGGTCAGGCGGAACGCCGCCCGGGACGGCAACGACACCACCCACACCGCGACGAACACGCACACCGCCATCGCCAAGACGATCACCGCGCCCACCCCGCGAGAACAGACGCGCCAAGACGGACATGCAGGTCGCCACCAAGGCGGTCATCGCGGGCGTCCGACGAGGCGGGTTCGCGACGTGGGCATGCCCGGGCCGTGGACGATGCCGCCGTCCGAGCCGAACAGGACGGCGCGGACGGCTCCACCACGCCCGCCGACACCGACCCGAACATCAACCTCAGGCGGAACACCGCACGGCACGACAGCGACTGCGCCCATGCCGCAACGGACATACAGACCTCCGCCAAGACCATCACCGCAGGCATCCGACGAGGCGGGTCTTGTAGAGCTGAGCAGAGCGACGGGGACGGTTCCGCCACGCCCGCCGACACCGACCCGAACCTCAACCTCAGGCGGAACACCGCACGGCACGACGGCGACAGTGTCCGCGCCAGGACGGGCGTGCAAGCCGGCGCCCAGGCGGTCATCGGGGGCGCCCGGTGAGGCGGGTTTGCAGACTGGGCATGCCGGGGCCGTGGGTGGTGCCGCCGTCCGAGCTGAACAGGACTGCGGGGACGGCCTGCACCAGACCGGTTTCGGTGCGTTCGAAGACGCAGATCTCCGCGACGCGGCGGCGGCCGCCTGGGGGCTCGCGGACCAGGTGGATCACGGCGTCGAGGGCGGCGGACAGTTGGCTGTGCACGGCGTCGCGGGTGAGGCCGGCCGCGCAGGCCAGAGCCTCCAGGCGGGCGGGGACGTCGGCCGGGGTGTTCGCGTGGACGGTGGCGCAGCCGCCCTCGTGGCCCGTGTTCAGGGCGGCCAGCAGGTCGACCACCTCGCGTCCGCGTACCTCTCCGACCACCAGGCGGTCGGGGCGCATGCGCAGTGCCTGGCGTACGAGGTCGTGGAGGGTGACGCCACCGGCGCCTTCGACGTTGGGCGGACGAGCCTCAAGCGTGACCACGTGCGGGTGGGCGGGGCGGAGCTCGGCGGAGTCCTCGACCAAGATGAGGCGCTCGCCCGGATCGGCCAGGGAGAGCAGGGACGACAAGAACGTCGTCTTGCCCGAGCCCGTGCCTCCGGTGACCAAAAACGCGACACGGGCTGCCACCAGGCCGCCGAGCAGGGCGGCTCCGGCCGCGGGGACCGCGCCGGCGGCCACGAGCTCGTCGAGGGTGAAGGCGCGGCGTCTCGGCAGCCGCAGGGACAGCGTCGTGCCGGCGGACGCGATCGGGGGCAGGACCGCGTGCAGCCGTATGCCGCCGGGCAGGCGGGCGTCGGCGTACGGGGCGGTGTCGTCCAGGCGGCGTCCGGCCAGGGCGGCCAGGCGCTGGGCCAGACGTCGTACGGCGGGCTCGTCGGCGAAGCGCACCTGGGTCAGGCGGAGACCGTCACCCGCGTCCACCCATACCTCGCCGGGGCCGTTGACCAGGACGTCGGTGACGCCGGGGTCGCGCAGGAGGGGTTCGAGCGGACCGGCGCCGACCAGGTCGGCGCGTACCTCGTCGGCCAGGGAAAGGACCTCGGTGTCGCCCAGCATGCGGCCTTCGGCGCGTAACGCGGCGGCCACCTGGGCGGCGGTCGGCTGTACGCCGGCACCGATGAGGCGGGCACGTACGGCGTCGGTGAGGTCATTCATCTGCTACCTCCGAGGGCAGGGAAGAGCAACCGACGTCCGGTGGAGCCGGCGTATGGCGTTCGGCGTCGGTCGGGGCTGCACGAGCGGTGATCTACATCAGGAGGCCTGGTCGTGGATGCGGGGGCGGCGGGCTGGGGCGAGACCGCCGAGGAAACGGGCGCAGAACGCGTTGAGCGGACCGCCGGTGCCCGGGGGCTCGCCGCGTTCGATGGCGGCGGCCAGGCGCCGGTCGGCGGACATGACGCCGGCCAGTGGCAGTCGCAGCGACTCCGCGATGACGCCGGGCTTGAGGCCGCCCGGCGCGGGGCCGCGCACGACGAGGCGGAGGTCTCGGGTGTAGGGACGGGCCTGGTCGGCGACGCGGTCAGCGGCCACGGCGGCCCGTACCTCGGCGGGAACGACGATCAGCGTCATGTCGGCGGTGGCCAGGGCCTCGGCGCTGGCGTCGGTGAGCTGGCGGGGCAGGTCCGTGACGACCAGGTCGAAACCCCGGGCGCCGGCGTCGAGGACTGATCGCATGGTGTCCGGAGCTACCGGTTCGACGGCTCCGCGGTGCCACGACAGGATGGCGAGACCCCCGCGGGCCGGTAACGAATCGTGCAGGGCGGTGCTGCTCAGGCGGCCTCGGCGCTCGGAGTAGTCGGACCATCGGGCGCCCGGAGCGCCTTCCGCGCCCATGACCAGGTCGATGCCGCCGCCGAGCGGGTCGCCGTCGACGAGCAGCGTGCGGAGCCCGCGTTTCGCCCCGCAACTCGCCAGGGCCGCCGCGAGCACGCTGGCGCCGGCACCGCCGCGGCCGCCCAGGACGGCGATCGTGGTCGCCCCGGAGACGGATGGCTCGGTGGCGGCGGCCATGCGTTCGACCAGCCAGGTCTCCGCGTCGGGGAGAGCGGCGACGTCTTGCGCGCCGATGTCGACGGCGAGACGGTAGACGATCTCGCCGTCCGGGTCGGCGGTCGCCACGACGACGCCCGGTCGGCGCGGCAGGGCGCAGTCGGCCAGCTCGGCGGCCAGGTCGGAGCCGGCGACGATGAGCGCGGCGTCGCGCCATGCCGATCGGGCGGCCAGGGCGTCGGAGGCGACGCGGGCCTCGACGTCGGCGGCGGCAGCGAGCCGGAGCAGGTCGTCGACCAGCTCGCTGTCGGCGGAGACGATCAGAACGGCAGCTGACATGGCATCCCCCTCGGTTCTGCGAGGTCAACGATGCGTCCGCGAGGTGAGCCCGCGAAAGACCCGTCCACAGGCTGTGGATAACTTTGGCAGCACAGCCGTACGCAACGCGGTCTGGGGGATCCGGAACGGCGTGGCACTGCGGAGAGCACTGCCGGTCCCAGGGATCAGCCCGCCGGGCCATGGGCGAGTACGACCCGAAAGCGACCGCGCGCTGGCCAAAGCGGCGAAGCCGTCAACGCCGAGGCCAGGGGCCGAGCTCGGTCGGGAGCCCCGCATCTTCCGGCATCGGGCTGACAGCGCCGTGCGCAGCCGACCGTGCTCAACCATCGCGGGCCGGCGGCCTCTCAGCACCGTCGTCGGGCGGCGACTCGCGTGACCACAGGTGGACATCTCGGTGCCGTCTGGAACGGCGACCAGGGACCGTACAGGGCCCGCTCCAGGGAAGGTTCCCCGCTCCGCCCCGATACGGACGTCCGAAACGAGCACCGCCATCAACGGAGCCCCGGCCTACCTGGCACCCACCCGGAATGGCCGGCGGAGAAAACCGCAGAACACCGGACGGCCTGCGGAAACGAGGCGACCCCCGCCGGGGGGGAGAGCGGGGGTCGCCGTACGGTCCGGCTCTGGGGGGGTAGAGCCGGTCCCGTTTTTCCGAGGGAAGTCTCTTCGTCAACCTAAATCGGAAGACAGGCCATCGTCAGCAACAACGTATACCTAGCTTCCTCAGTGTATGCAGATTCGACATATGCTGCCCCATCACAGGCCGTTGCGTCGAGAGGCGTTCTATTTCAAGAAGCATCCAGGACACTACTCCCATGACATATTCGGACATACACCACCTGTGTCACAGCCTGAACACCGACCGCGAGTTCCGCAGCGTAGCGGACGAGTTCGCGCCGGTTCTGAACGCCGCTTGACCGAACCGGCTGGAACATAGATCACTCTAGGTAACCGCTTGACCTGAGGGCGGGAACGACACGCCCCTTCCACGCCCACGACCGCCAACACGGTGAACATCCGGCGAAGAGCACAGGCCGGACCGACCGCGCAGGGCTTGTCAACTGCGAGAATTCGGCGTAGACAGGTGTCACGGACGCATAGTCCGAGCACGGCAGCCGGGCACCCACGCGCGACCAGCCGCGGTAGGCGTGTCGAGACGGGCTTGACCCGGTCCGACTGATGAAGGTGCACGCTTGGTAACCCGGTCTGACGTGACGGCGAGCGACGTTCCCACGGGAACGCCGCTCGCTTTGGTTGCACTCTCAATTTCGTAAATTCGGGCATTAAGCTCATCTACGTGTGAATGCCTCGCAAACCGCCAAGGCGTCCCGGGCGCCAAGTGCGGTGGCCTCGGCGCAGTGACTCACCCATTGCCCGACTCCCGACGGAGTGCCCGAGACATAGGCGCGGATCGCCTCGACATAAGCGGAGCCGAGTTCCACATGCCCCACTTCCGGCGCGGCCAGCGACTTCGGGTCCAGACCGCGGTCGATCAGCGTGAGCCGGGCCGCCGCGCGCGCCACCAGACCGTCCGCCGAGCCGAACGGCCGCAGCGCCAGCAGTTCTCCCTGGGCGACCGCGGCGACCACCAGCGCCGGCGCCTCGGTCGGCGTCGTCAGCAGGTCGCTCAGGGACGACAGCCGCTCCGCGACCTGCGACGGGGACGGAGGCGCCCCCAGCGACAGCGGATCGGCCGCCTCAAGCGACGCACGGGGACGCCCCAGCGAGCCGGAATCCGAGCCGGAATCTGAGCCGGAGACCGCCAGCACATGCAACCGCGCCAGCGCCTGACGCGGCGCCACCCGCCACGTCGGCGCCAGCGACCCCAGGGACGCCGACACCCGCAGCGCCCCCTGGATCAGCGGATCCTCCACCAGCCCCGCCCGTACGTCCTCGAGCGAGGCCGGCGCCCCCTCCAGCTCCGCGGACGCACGGGCGCCGCGCAGGGCCGACTCCGCCGAGACCTCCGCGCTCCGCCGCCGCAGGATCCGATGACCGAGCAACCGGTCCACCGCCTCCCGCGCCGCGGCGACGGATTCAGGAACCCCGGGCAACCCCGCGACATGGGCAAATGGGTCGTTCATTCGGACGACCCTAATCGGCGGGCACCGGGTACCCTTCGCGGGGCCCGGTGACAGGGATCGATGCCCCTTGTCACCACCGGCTTCGAACTGCTGGAGTGGCTAGACAGACCACCGACTCACCCATTGGCCGAAGGAGCGCACCGTGGCGCAGGAACCCCCAACCGAAACCCTGTCCAACCTTCTTCAAGAGAGCCGGCGGTTCGCTCCCCCCGCGGAGCTGGCCGCGGCGGCCAACGTCACCGAGGCCGCCTACGGCGAGGCGGCGGCGGACCGTCTGGCGTTCTGGGAGAAGCAGGCGGAGCGGCTGCACTGGCACACCAAATGGGACAACGTGCTCGACTGGTCGAACCCCCCGTTCGCCAAGTGGTTCACCGGCGGGCAGCTCAACGTCGCGTACAACTGCGTCGACCGCCACGTCGAGGCGGGCAACGGTGACAAGGTCGCCTACCACTGGGAGGGCGAGCCGGGCGACACGCGGACGATCACGTACGCCGACCTCAAGCGCGAGGTCAGCAAGGCCGCCAACGCGCTCATCGAGCTGGGCGTGAACAAGGGCGACCGGGTCGCGATCTACATGCCGATGATCCCGGAGACCGTGATCGCGATGCTGGCCTGCGCCCGGCTCGGCGCGCCGCACACCGTGGTCTTCGGCGGCTTCTCCTCCGACGCGCTGCGCAACCGCATCGAGGACTGCGACGCCCACGTCGTCATCACCGCCGACGGCGGATACCGCCGTGGTGCCCCGAGCGCCCTCAAGCCCGCCGTCGACGAGGCGATCGCGGGCCTCGACCACGTGCGCAACGTGCTCGTCGTACGCCGCACCGGCCAGGACGTGGCCTGGACCGACGGCCGCGACGTGTGGTGGCACGAGTTCGTCGACCGCCAGAGCGAGGAGCACGAGGCCCAGCCGCACGACGCCGAGCACCCGCTCTACGTCATGTACACCTCCGGCACCACCGCCAAGCCGAAGGGCATCCTGCATACCTCGGGCGGCTACCTCACGCAGGTCTCCTGGACCCACCACGCGGTGTTCGACCTCAAGCCCGACACCGACGTGTTCTGGACCGCGGCCGACATCGGCTGGGTGACCGGGCACTCGTACATCGTGTACGGGCCGCTCTCCAACGGCGCGACCAGCGTGATGTACGAGGGCACGCCCGACACGCCGCACAAGGGCCGCTGGTGGGAGCTCGTCGACAAGTACAAGGTCACCATCCTGTACTGCGCGCCCACCGCGATCCGCACGTTCATGAAGTGGGGCGCGGAGATCCCGGCCCAGCACGACCTGTCCTCGCTGCGGCTCCTCGGCTCGGTCGGTGAGCCGATCAACCCGGAGGCGTACGTCTGGTACCGCACCAACATCGGCGGCGACCGTACCCCTGTCGTCGACACGTGGTGGCAGACCGAGACCGGCGCGCTGATGATCTCGCCGCTGCCGGGCGTCACGCACGGCAAGCCCGGCGCCGCGATGCGTCCGCTGCCCGGCATCGAGGCCGACGTGGTCGACGACCAGGGCAAGCCGGTGCCGGACGGCGGCGGCGGGTTCCTCGTGGTCAAGGAGCCGTGGCCGTCGATGCTCCGGACGATCTGGGGCGACGACGAACGGTACGTCAAGACGTATTGGTCCCGGTTCGACGGGCTGTACTTCGCCGGCGACGGCGCGAAGAAGGACGAGGACGGCGACCTGTGGCTGCTCGGCCGCGTGGACGACGTCATGCTCGTCTCCGGCCACAACATCTCCACGACCGAGGTCGAGTCGGCCCTGGTCTCCAACCCGAAGGTCGCCGAGGCCGCGGTCGTCGGCTCCACCGACCCGGTCACCGGCCAGGCGATCGTCGCGTTCGTGATCCTGCGCGGCGACACGGTGGACGACGGTGACGCCCTGGTCGCCGAGTTGCGCGACCACGTGGGCAAGCACCTCGGCCCGATCGCGAAGCCGCGGCAGATCATGATCGTCCCCGAGCTGCCCAAGACGCGCTCGGGCAAGATCATGCGCCGCCTGCTCCGTGACGTCGCCGAACACCGCTCGCTCGGCGACGTGACCACGCTGACGGACAGCACGGTCATGGACCTGATCAAGGAGAAGCTGCCGGCCCAGAAGGAGGAGTAGACACGCCGACGGGCCTCAGCCAGTACGCGACACGGGAGGGCGCGGCCGGTAGGCCGCGCCCTCCCGCGCGTGTACGGCGCCCCGAAGGGGAATCCGAAAAGGGATGGTCACGACGCGTGACGCCGGACAGGACTAACCTCTGACTAGGCGGTCTTGATCAAGCCGACCGCCGTCGCCCGCGCCCGGGGACACGTCGTCCCGTACGGAGAGGAGAACCATGACGGAGGTACGGTCCGACGGGCAGCTCGAGGACAAGTCTCTCGGTGAGCTGGTCGCCATCGCCACCGGAAGTGTTTCCCGCCTGGTCAAGTCCGAGATCGAGCTGGCCAAGCTCGAGCTCAAGGACGACGCCAAGAAGGCCGCCCTCGGCAGCACGCTGTTCGCCGTCGCGGGGCTCATCGGCGGCATCGTGGTGATCCTGCTGTCGATCGCCGCCGCGTACGGCCTGATGACGGCCGGCATCTGGAACTGGGCGGCCTTCCTCATCGTCGCCGGCGCGTACGTCGTGCTCGCCGCGATCCTCATCGGGATCGGGCTGTGGCGGATGAAGAAGATGACCGGCGTCAGCCGGACGCGCCGCACCATGAAGGACGACATCGCCATGCTCCGCCGTGGCGGCGACGAATCCAAGCCCGCCCTCACCGAGTAAGTCATGTCCGACGAATCCGCCGCCCTGATCGAAGGCCCCTGGCGGCATCGATCGGTGAGCGCGGGCGGCACCCGCTTCCACGTCGCCGAGCTCGGCGACGGGCCGCTGGTCCTGCTCGCGCACGGGTTCCCGGAGTTCTGGTGGACCTGGCGCCGGCAGCTGGAGACGCTGGCCGCGGCGGGATACCGCGCGGCAGCCGTCGACCTGCGCGGGTACGGCGGGAGCGACAAGCCGCCGCGCGGATACGACCTGGTCACGCTGGCGGGTGACGTCGCCGGGCTGGTGCGCTCGCTCGGCGAGGCGAACGCCACGGTGGTCGGCCACGACTGGGGCGGCCTGCTCGCCTGGACGATGGGCGTCTACTACCCCAAGGTCGTGCAGCGCCTCGTCGCGGTCTCCACCGCCCATCCACTGCGCCTGGGCCACTCGCTGCTGACCGACGTGCGCCACCAGGGCTGGGCGGCACGCCACGTGTTCGGCTTCCAGCTGCCGATCGCACCCGAGAAACGCCTGGTCAAAGACGATGCCGCCCTCGTGGGCGAGCTGCTGCGCGACTGGTCCGGGCCGGGCTGGCCGGACGCCCGCACCGAGCAGGTCTACCGCACCGCCTTCCAGATCCCGGCCGTCGCCCACTGCGCGCTGGAGTACCACCGCTGGACGATCCGCTCACTGCTGCGCCCGGACGGCATCCGCTACTCCCGCCGGATGCGCGCCCCGATCCGCGTACCGGTCCTGCACCTGCACGGCGCGCTCGACCGTACGGTGCTGCCGCGCAGCGCGCAGGGCTCGGGCCGCTACGTCGAGGCGCCGTACCGCTGGAAACTGATCGAGGGCGCCGGGCACTTCCCGCACGAAGAACGCCCCGAGAGCTTCGACGAGGAGCTCCTCGGCTGGCTGTCCGACCCGGAGCCCGACCGTTGAACGACCGCGACCGCGACGACGCGGGCCGTGCCCGCAGCTCCCGCCCCCGAGACGCGTACGGCCGCCCGCTCCCCCGCGGCGCGCGGGGCGAGGACCGGGTGCCGGACGACTACACCGCGCCGCCGGAGGAGGCTCTGGCCGAGGCGCAGCGGCTGCTCGACGCCGACCGCCCGTTCCACGCCCACGAGGTGCTGGAGGCCGCCTGGAAGGCCGCCCCGGACCCGGAACGCGAGTTGTGGAAGGGCCTGGCCCAGCTGGCGGTGGGCTTCACGCACGTACGGCGCGGCAACGCCCAGGGCGCCCAGGCCCTGCTCCGCCGCGCCGCCGACCGCATCGCGGCCTACGACCCGGCCCCGTACGGCATCGCCGCCGTGTCGCTCGCGGCCCACGCCCGGCGGATGGCCGATCGCATCGAGAAGGACGGCCTGGCGGCCGTGACCGACGCCGACCTGGCACCGAACCTCAGCTGAAGAATCAGTCGGAGCAGGACTGGGTGGAGACCTCGTTGACCGCGTTGACGCCGGCCTGGGCGTCCGGGGCCACCTCGGCGGCGGTCAGGACATAGCCGGTGTCCTTGTTGTCCAGCGCGGCGGCGAAGACCACGCCGTACACCTTGCCGTTCGGGGCCAGGAGCGGTCCACCGGAGTTGCCCTGCTCGACCAGGGCCCGGATCGCGTAGATCTCGCGGGTGACCTGACCGGAGTGGTAGATGTCCGGGCCGCGCGCCTTCTGCTTCGCCCGGATGCGCGCCGGGCGGGTGGTGAAGGGGTGGTTCTTCGGGAAGCCGGCCACCACCGCGTCGTCGCGCGTGTGCGCCGTGCCGTCGAACTTCAGCGTCGGCAGGGACAGGCCCGGCACGTCGAGGATGGCCACGTCGCGCTTGTAGTCGTACAGCACGACCCGGCCGCTGAACGTGCCGCTGCCCATGGTGAACACGTGTGGGTTCGAGTCGACGCCGGCGACCACGTGGGCGTTGGTCATCACGCGGCCCGGGGCGTACACGAAGCCGGTGCCCTCGATCTTGCGCTGGCAGCTGCGCGCGGTGCCGATGATCTTGACGATGCTCTTGCGGGCCTGGCGCAGCTCGGGGGTGTTGAGGATCTTGGTGTCCGGGGGCGGCACGTCGACCACCGACTCGCCGCCGAGCCCGCCGAAGACCTGCGGGAAGCCGGTCTTGGAGACGAACCCGCGGAAGGAGGAGAACCAGGTCTCGGCCTGGTCGGGCATGAAGGTGTTCACGCCGTGCAGGACGGTGGAGTCCTTGACCTGCGTGCGCAACCACACGAACGGCGAGGTGACCAGCGCGCTGCCGATCAGCCAGGCGACGACCAGGAGCGCGACACCGCTGACGCACGCACCGCCGACCGCGTCGACGCTGCGGGCGGACTCCCAGGTCACGCGGCTGCGCAGGGCCGAGCCCACCGAGGAGGCCAGCAGCTGACCCAGCGTCGCGGTGAGAAACGGGATCACGATGGCCAGCAGCGCCTGCTGGGCCGGACCGTCGACGACCGCCTTGACGATCGGCGGCGCGATGAGCATGCCGACGATGACGCCGCCGACGAAGCCCACGAAACTCAGCGAACCGACGATGAACCCCTGCCGGTAACCCGAGATCGCGAACAGGACGACGAGCGCCAGAAGAATCAGATCGAGAAGGTGATCGCCCAGCACTGGTTCACCGTATAGGGGAAAGGCGGTCGCGCACGTCCCCTCGGCGGACCAGATCCGCTCCGGCGCGGTACATACGCGGGACTACTCGCGCTTGGCGAGATCGATGACCTCGGGCGGGAGCTCTTCGACGCGACTTTTGTCCCATGGACGCTCCCAGCCTCCGACCTGGAGAACACGGTGGAGGATCCCGGCGGTGAACCCCCAGACGAGCATTCCGCGCGCGCGGAAGGCGGGCGCCAGGTGTCCCGCCGGGCCCCGGATCCGCAGCCGGTTGGCCGGATCGGCGAGTTCGGAGATCGGCACCCGGGCGACCGAGGCGACCTCGCCGGGGTCGCCGGCTGCGATCGCGGACGGCTCACGCCACCAGGCGACCACGGGGGTCACGCGGTAGCCGCTGTGGGAGACGTACAGCTCCGGCATGGTCGCCAGCACGGCGACGCCGTCGGGGTCCAGGCCGGTCTCCTCGGCCGCCTCGCGCAGCGCGGCGCCGACCGGCCCGTCGTCGCCGGGGTCGATGCCGCCGCCGGGGAAGGCCGGCTGCCCGGCGTGCTTGCGCAGCGTGTCGGCACGCTGCAGGAGCAGCAGGTCGGGCCCCTCCGGACCCTCACCGAACAGGATGAGGACCGCGGCGGCGCGCGCGCCGTTGGCGGGCGGCCTCAGCTGCTCGGGCACCTCCGTGGCGGGCGCCACGGCCACGAAGTCGCGCAGCCACTCCGGGCAGTCCGGGACGTCGAAGACGCGGGTCACGAGAACGGACCCGGCCGGACCAGCTTGCTCGCCGTCTTCTCATCCGTCGGTCCCTCGCCGAACGAGGGGCACAGCGGGGCGAGCGGGCAGGCGCCGCAGGCAGGGCGCCGCGCGTGACAGATCCGGCGACCGTGCCAGATCAGCCGGTGCGACAGGATCGTCCAGTCCTTGCGCGGGATCAGCTCACCGACCTCGTACTCGATCTTGACCGGGTCGGTCTCGGCCGTCCAGCGGAACCGCCGGACCAGCCGGGAGAAGTGCGTGTCGACGGTGATGCCGGGCACGTCGAAGGCGTTGCCGAGCACGACGTTGGCGGTCTTGCGCCCCACCCCGGGCAGCTTGACCATCTCGTCGAGCGTCCGGGGCACCTCTCCGCCGAAGTCGTCCCGGATCGCCGCGGAAAGCCCCATGACGGACTTGGTCTTGGCGCGGAAGAACCCGGTGGGCTTGAGGATCCCCTCGACGTCTTCGGGGTCGGCGGCCGCCAGGTCCTCGGGTGTGGGGTACTTGGCGAACAGTGCCGGGGTGGTGAGGTTGACCCGCTTGTCGGTGGTCTGCGCCGACAGCACCGTGGCGACCAGAAGCTGGAAGGGGTTTTCGAAGTTCAGCTCGCAGTGCGCGTCGGGGTAGGTCTCGGCGAGCACCCGGTTGATCTTCCGCGCCCGCCGCACGAGCCCCAGACGCGTCTCCGACTGCCACTTGCGGGCTCGCGCTCGTGGGGTCACATCCGTCGCCATGCCTGTCAGGGTAAAGCGTCCGGGCGGGGCCGCGACCACGAACCGGAAACCGGTCATCCCTGGTCGCCGCGGACGGAACGTGAGAGTAAAAGGGGGGCCGCGTCACGTTCACACTGCGACGTGCGTCACACTTATGGTCGTAGGTTACCGAGGAGGAAACGTGAACGACCGCGACGTCGAGGTGCTCGGCCGGGCGCCGCTATTCGAGGCGCTCGACGAAGAGGGAGCCAGGGCGCTGCGAGCCACGGTCACAGAGGTGCACCTGTCACGTGGTCAAACGCTGTTCTCCGAAGACCAGGAGGGCGACCGCCTCTACGTGGTCCTCGAAGGCAAGATCAAGCTTACCCGTACGGCCCCCGACGGCCGGGAGAACCTCCTCAGCGTGTTGGGACCGAGCGAGATGTTCGGCGAGCTGTCGCTGTTCGACCCGCGGCCCCGTACGGCGAGCGCGATCGCGGTGACCGAGGGACGGCTGGCCGCGCTGAGCCACAGCGACCTGTGGCCGTTCCTCAAGGGTCACCCCGAGATCGGCATCCACCTGCTGCGCGCGCTGGCCCAGCGGCTGCGCCGCACCAACGAGATCATGGCCGACCTGGTCTTCACGGACGTGCCGGGCCGGGTCGCCAAGGCCCTGCTCGACCTGGCCGAGCGCTTCGGCCAGCCCACCGAGACCGGCCTGCACGTCCACCACGACCTGACGCAGGAGGAGCTGGCCCAGCTCGTCGGCGCCTCCCGCGAGACCGTCAACAAGGCGCTGGCCGACTTCGCCCAGCGCGGCTGGCTCCGCATCGAGGCCCGCGCCGTCCAGGTCCTCGACATCGAACGCCTCCGCAAACGCTCCCGCTGACCGGGTCACCGCCCTCAGCTCCAGAGACGGAGATCCAGGTGCCGGAGTTCGTCGTCGAGGCCGACCCGGACGCGGTGGCGAGGACGCGAGCCGCCCTCCTGCGTTCCAGGCGCGGTTCCGCGTGGAGCTCCGTGGTCGGAGGCTGCCTCATCCTGGGCATCGCGATCGGCGCCACGGCGATCGCGGGATTCGGCCTGGTCTCCTTGCCGATGGCCGGGGTGGGAGTCGCGGGCCTGATCCTGGTGGCCGATGCCCGGAGGCAGTTCACCGCGGTTCGGCGCATGCGGGCGACCTGGACGGCCATCGGCGTCCCGCCGGAGGTACTCCTTCTGTCCCCGGCCGGGCTTCGCTGCCGCGTCGATATCGCGCCGGAGCCCTGCTTTCTCCCCTGGTCCAAGGTCGCGAAGGTCGGTCTGCGCGGCGGGCGGTCGCTCACCGTCGAGCTCGCGCCGGGCGTCACCGCGGCCACGCCGGGCGTGAGCGGACTCGACCAGCCCGAGGTACGACGCGCACTGCGCCGTCGTGAACTCCGCTTTCCCCTCAGCTCACTCCGCCGGCCGCCGGAGGAGATCGACCGAGCGCTCACCACGTTCACCGCCGGCCGACTGCGCCTCGGCTAGCCTCCCTTCCGCGGCCTTTCGCGGCCGTACGCGGACGGACTGGACATCCGTCCGGTGGACGGCACCCGAACAACTCTCCGACTACGCCACGGTGCTCGCCGCCGACCAAGGTCGGGGCATGGCCGGTCCTGGGGTTAGGAGCGGCCGTCGGAACCCTCGGCCATCCACCCGAGAGTGTCGAAGCGCATGGGCGCGGCCCCGACCAGCTCGGTGAGCCGCTCTTCGAGCTCCTTGAGCTGGTCGGTGCCGATCCGCTGCTCCCACTGGCGCCGCAGCCCCTCGAAGACCTCCTCGCCCTCGCGCAGCAGGTCGGAGCCGCGCGGCGTTATCCGCAGCCGCTTGCGGCGCCCGTCGGCCGGGTCCGGTTCGCGGGCGACGTAGCCGCGCTCCTCGAGCACGTTGATGATCTTCGCGGCCGCCTGCTTCGAAATGGAAAGGCGGCGGCCGAGTTCGGCCGCGTTGTCCGCTCCCGAGAGCATCGCGTGCATCGCGAAGTCATGCAGGGGGCGGTGGCCCGGGTAGCCCCGCCGGGCGAGTTCGGCCGTCGCGGCGTCCGCGAGAGAGCGGAACCCGGCCAGCAGAAGGAGCGCCAGGTCGGCACCGGTGCGAGGCATCGGTCCAGGCTAACGCACCCCAACAATATCGACAACCAAGGGGACTACCTGGACATCGACAACCAGGGGGACTATTTTGGTCGACAACCAAGTAGTCGAAATTCGGAGAGCACGATGACCACCACCCCCGGCGCGACCCTGCCCGGCGTCACCCACCACACGGCCGATCTCAACGGCACGCGCCTGCACTACGTCTCGGCCGGCGACAGCGGCTCGCCCATCCTGCTGGTCCACGGGTTCCCGGAGACCTGGTGGGCGTTTCACAAGCTGATCCCCCTGCTGACGGCGAGCCACCGGGTGATCGCGGTGGACCTGCGCGGCTTCGGCGACTCGGCCATCGGGCCGGGCGACTGCGACAGCCGGACCGCGGCCGAAGACCTGCACCAGCTCATCCGGCACCTCGGCCTCGGCCCCGTGCACCTGACCGGCCAGGACATCAGCGGCGCGACTGTCTTCCGGCTGGCCGTCACCCATCCGGAAGATGTGCTCAGCCTGACCGCCATCGAGATGGGACTGGCGGGCTTCGGACTGGAGGCACTCGCCGACGTCACCCACGGCGGCGCCTGGCACATCGGCGTCCTCGCCGCTCCCGGCATCCCCGAGATGCTGCTGGCCGGGCGCGAGCACGAGTTCCTGAGCCGGTACGCGTTCCCGTCGATGACCGCGGTGCCGGGATCGATCACCGCGGCCGACATCGGCGAGTTCACCCGCGCCTACTCCCGGGCGGACGGGTTCCGCGGCGCGGCCGGCCTCTACGGCTCGATGCTGCGCGAGGGCGCCGAACTGAAGAAACTCGCCGAGGCGGGCGGGTTCCGGGCCCCGGTGCTGGCCATCGGGGCCGGCGGCGGGCAGTTCACGTTCGCCACCATGTCCCGGGCAGCGTCCGGCGAGATCCGGTCGGTGCTCTTGGACGGAGTCGGCCATTACGCCGCTCAGGAGGCTCCGCAGCGCGTCGCGGACGCACTGCTCGAATTCACCGCGGACATCGACGCGGCCTAGCGCTGCCACCACGCGCAGGTCGCCGGAGTCTGCGACATCTGCACCATGGCCACCGCCGACGCGGCTACGGCGGCGCCATCACCTCTACCGTCACCGGCTGAAGCGCCCGGGGTCGAGGAAGTCCACGGCGCAGTACGGGTCCTCGCCGGTGACCAGCTGGGCGAGGAGCTCGCCGACGCCGGCCGCGTGTTTGAAGCCGTGCCCGCTGTCCCCGCCCGCGACCACGATCCGGG
Organism: Actinoallomurus sp. CA-142502; assembly: GCF_050936355.1. Classification (NCBI taxonomy): domain Bacteria; kingdom Bacillati; phylum Actinomycetota; class Actinomycetes; order Streptosporangiales; family Thermomonosporaceae; genus Actinoallomurus; species Actinoallomurus sp. CA-142502. The sequence continues at coordinate 495,998 of NZ_JBNJMY010000001.1, read as the reverse complement.
GCCGCTCGGGCAGGCGTCCGACGAGGAACTGCCCGTCGGCCGAGTCCGTGACCATGCACGGGATGACCTTCGCCGGCCGCGGGTCGAGTCCCGGGAAAGCCGCCGCGACGGCGGAGGACAGCTCGTCGAGGTCCGTGCCCGGGTGGATGTACCGGTCGAGCTCTTCCGGGTCGACGGCGTCGTGCGGCTCGTCGCGGTCCAGGCCGACCTTGACGCCGAAGTCCTCGTCGGAGCCGTGCCCCCACAGCCCGTCGCCGTTCTCCCGTCGCCAGATGAACGCGGGGAAGCGCGCAAGGGTGAAGTCGGACGACGCCGGGTCGCGCGGCGCGAACCAGTACAGCGGGGTACGGCGCGGCCGGAGCGGCAGGCCGGGCACGAGCGCGCCCAGCCACGCGCCGGCCGCCACGACCACCTGCGACGCGTGGAAGGCCACCGTCGGCGTCCGTACGGTGACGCCGTCGTCGTCGGCCTCGATCTCGGTGACCATGGTGTGCGGGTAGACGTCGGCGCCCAGCCGTCGCGCGGCGGCGACGTGGGCCCGTACGTTCCGCTCGGGATAGCAGACGCCCGCTCCCGGGTCCCACACGGCGACGTCGCCGGGCGCGAGGCCCGCGTACTGCGGCTGCCGCGCGACCAGCTCGTCGTGACTCAGGGACGTGACGGGGACTCCGGCGGCCGCGGCGGCCTCCAGCGCGCCGCGTACCGGCCCGCTGTCCGGCGCACCGACGCTGAGGCAACCGGTCTGGCGTACGAGCGTCTCTCCGGTCTCCTCGCCCAGCGAGGTCCAGAGCGCGAGCGTCTTCAGCGCGATCGGCGGCAGGCCGGGATGCTCCTGGCACGCGACGCGGAACAGCCGGGTCCGTCCGTGCGAGGAGCCCAGGTGGTGGCCGATGGCCTGGCGTTCGACGCCGGCCACCTCGACGCCCCGCTGCGCCAGCCGCCACAGCGCCGCCGAACCGAATCCGCCCAGCCCGACCACCACGACGTCCTTGTTCAGGATCTCCATCGGGCCGTCAGACCCCGCGTTCGGCGAGGTAGTCCAGCTGTGCCTGGACCGACGCCTCGGCGACCGGCCACAGCGAGCGGTCCACGTCCACGTACACCCGCTCCACCACCTCCCGGGCCGTACGGGCGCCGGCGGCGAGGGCGTCCTCGACCTGCTGGAGGCGTTCACGGCGGTGGGCGATGTAGTAGTCCAGCGCGCCCACCGGGTCGTCGAGCTTCGCCCCGTGGCCCGGCAGGATCACCCGCGTGCCCTCGGCCATCGCGCGCAGGCGATCGAGGGAGGCCAGGTAGTCGCCCAGGCGATGCACCACCGTCGTGCCCCGGCCCAGGACGGTGTCGCCGGTCAGCACCGCCTGGTCGGCGGGCAGCCAGAACGTCAGCGAGTCCGGCGTGTGCCCCGGCGTCTGCATGACCCGCAGCTCCAGGCCGTCCAGCTCCACCACGTCGCCCTCGGCCAGGCCCTCATCGCCGAGCCTCAGCGCGGGGTCCAGCGCGCGTACGGGCACCCCGCCCACGAGCGAGGCGAACGTGCGGGCGCCCTCCGCGTGGTCCGGATGGCCGTGGGTGAGCAGGACGAGCGCCACCGGTCCCGCCACCTCGGCGACGCGGCGCAGGTGCCGCTCGTCCTCCGGGCCCGGGTCGATGACGAGGGACCGCGCGCCGCCCGGCTCACGCAGCACCCAGGTGTTGGTGCCGTCGAGCGTCATCTCCGAGGGGTTCGGCGCCAGAACACAGAGCGCCCGCTCCGTACCCATACCGTCGATGCTCATCACAGCGTCACCCCCTCGGGCATCACCAGATAAACGCCGCCGTCGATGACGCGGGCGGAGGGGACGAGCGGCTGGATCGTACGGCGGGCCGCCAGGACGGCCGCCACGGAGTCGTACTGGGCCAGTTCGGTCAGCGTCACCAGGGTCGGCGGGAGCATCGGCATGTCACCCCGCCGGGCGGCGTCCGCCGCGTCGGCCGGGCGGATCCACACGACCCGGTCGGACTCGGTGCTGACGTCGCGGGTGCGCTGGCCCTCCGGGAGCGCGGCGACGAAGAACCTCGTGTCGTAGCGGCGCTTTTCGATCTCCGGAGTGATCCAGTGCGCCCACGGGCGCAGCAGGTCGCCGCGGAGCACGAGGCCGCGCCGGGCGAGCAGCTCGGCCAGTGACAACGACCGGTCCAGCAGCGCCTCCCGGTCGGCCTCCCACTCGTCGGCGCTGGTGTCGGGCACGATGGCGTCCTCTGCCGGGCCGGCCAGCAGCACGCCGGACTCCTCGAACGTCTCGCGTACGGCGGCGCAGACGAGCTCGCGGGCGAGCGTCTCCGTGGCGCCGAAGGCACCGCCCCACTCGGCCGGGGACGGCCCGGCCCAGCCGATCGTGACGTCGCCGTCGCGCCGGTCGACCGAGCCTCCGGGGAAGACGTGGGCGCCCGGCGCGAACTTCATCGACGACACCCGTCGCAGCAGGTAGACGAGGAGCCCGGCCGGAGAGTCGCGGAGGAGGATCACGGTGGAGGCGTCGCGTGGGACGGCCGCCTCCACCCTGCCCTCGCTGATGTCTCGTGCGCGTTCGGCCAGCCCGTCGGGCAGCCGGAAGCCGGATGCGTCCGCCAAGGCGCCTCCTCGCTCTGGACGGTCCCCTGCCGACAGGGGCGTACCGACCGAAAGCTATTCGACTTCGGCGATCAGCTCTACCTCGACCGGGGCGTTCCGCGGCAGCACCGCGACGCCGACCGCGCTGCGGGCGTGCCGGCCCGCGTCGCCGAACACCTCGCCGAGCAGGTCGCTCGCCCCGTTGATCACCTGCGGCTGGCCGTAGAAGTCCGGCGCGCTGGCCACGAACCCGACGACCTTGACGATGCGGCGTACGCGCGACAGCTCGCCCACCTCGGCACGTACGGCGGCGATGGCGTTGAGGGCACAGATCTTGGCCAGCTCGGCGGCGCGTTCGGGGTCCACCTCGGCGCCCACCTTGCCGGTGGCGATCAGCTCGCCCTTGACGATCGGAAGCTGCCCCGAGGTGAAGACGTGCACGCCCGAACGCGCCGTCGGCACGTACGAGGCCAACGGCGCCACGACGTCGGGAAGCTCCAGGCCGAGCCCGGCGATGCGTTCCTCGGGCCTCATGGTCGCGCTCCCCTTCTCACTCGCTCCGGCGTACTCACGCCTTCTCCCGCTTCAGGTACGCGACGAGGTTCTCCGGGTTGGGGCCGGGGATCACGGTGACGAGCTCCCAGCCGTCGTCGCCCCAGTTGTCGAGAATCTGCTTGGTGGCGTGCACCAGCAGCGGCACGGTGGCGTATTCGTAGCGTGTCATGAGCGGCACTCTAACCGCCCCGGCGGCGTCACCTCGGCCGCAGGCCCAGCTCCGCGCCGAGGTGGTCCGGGTCATCTTTGGACCCGTTGCGGAACGTGCTGAACTCCAGCCCCGCCGGTGACTCACAGCCCAGCGCCCGCAGCGCCTCCACCGCCTGCGTGGCCAGCGGTCCGATGTCCGCCCACACCACCGGCTCGCCGAGCGTCCATTCGGCGAGCCCCGGGGTCTGCTGTCGCGGTCGCCAGCCGAGTTCCAACATCCGCCGCTCGCGTTCGGTCAGGTCGTCGTCGTCCGGCTCCGGCAGGTACGCCGACATCAGCTCGGGGTCGAGCGCGCTGGTCGCGATGGTGCCGTTGCCGAAGTGGGTCATGAACTGCACCGTCGTCCTGGGTTTCCCGGGCCCGCTGATGAGCACGGCGGCGTCGGTCGGCAGGGTCTGCAGCACCCAGTCCAGCCGCTGCCGCAGGTCCGCCCAGTCGGTGCACTCTCCGGCGGCGCCCCGCTCCGTGGGCCGCTCGTCAAGGTGCGAGAGCCGGTACGGCACGGCGAAGGGGCCGTCGTCGCCCCAGGCCCGGCACCGCACCCGCTCCTCCGGCACGGCGAGCACGTCGCGCAGCGCGGAGATGACGCTCTCCGCCCGGCCGGCGAGGAACTCGCCCTCCTCCTCGTACCATCTCCAGCCGAGGTTCCAGGTCGGCATGATCGGCGAGGTGCCGCTGCTCCCCAGGTCCCATCCCAGCGCCTTGAGGCGCTCTTCCTGGTCGCCGGACAGGCCGCGGGCATCGAAGATCTCCGCGACGACGTAGCGGTCCATGAACCGGCTCAGCATGACGTACGCCCCGGTCGCCGGGTCACCCAGCCGGACGCGATCGCCGGGCTCGTAGCCGTCGCCGAGCCACCGGGTCACCTCCGGCGCGCCGTCCGCCGTGCTGTACGGCCCCGCGAGGATGTCCCAGAGCGACCCGCCGTGTTCCGCGGCAGGCGGGTTCAGGCCGGTCCCTCCACGTTCGGCGTCTGCGTGGACCGGTCCCTCGGCGCCTCGATCCCCTGGTGTCCCACGGGCGCGTCGGACTCGAGGCCCGGCACGGGCGGGACGTCCTTGACCGAGTCGATCGAGGAGGGTTCGGCGGCCTTGGCCAGGTCTTCCTCGGCCTTGGCCAGACGCTCGGCGAGGTCGGTGCGCGGCGTGCCCTCGCGGGGCGTCTGGTCACCGCCTGCGGCGCGGTCGAAGAACCGCAGCAGTTCGACCGGGAAGGGCATCACCAGGGTGCTGTTCTTCTCCGCCGCGACCTCGACGACGGTCTGCAGCAGGCGAAGCTGGAGCGACGCCGGGTCCTGGGCCATGACCTCGGCCGCGGCGGCGAGCCGCTTGGAGGCCTGGAACTCACCGTCGGCGGTGATGATGCGCGCCCGCCGCTCCCGCTCGGCCTCGGCCTGACGGGCCATCGAGCGCTTCATGCCCTCCGGCAGCGAGACGTCCTTGATCTCGACTCGCTGGACCTTGATCCCCCAGGGCGCCTCGGTGGCCTGATCCATGATCCGCTGCAGTTCGGCGTTGATCGTCTCGCGGTCGGACAGGAGTTGCTGCATGTCCGCCTGGCCGATCACCGACCGCAAGGAGGTCTGCGCCACCTGGGAGACCGCCCAGTTGTAGTTCTGCACGTTGACGATGGCCTTGACCGGATCGATCACCCGGAAATAGACCACCGCGTCGACGCGCACGCTCACGTTGTCCTGTGTGATCCCCTCCTGAGCGGGCACACCCATGGCGACCGTCTGCATATTGACCTTGGTCATCCGGTCGATCATGGGAAAGATCAAGGTCAGCCCGGGCGCGCGGAAGTGCGACTGCACCTGACCGAGGCGGAACACCACGCCACGCTCGACCTGCTGCACGACCTTGACGGACGAGATGACGATGAGCAATACGAAGAATGCGAGGACGCACAGGAGAATGATCGCCGCTTCAGCCACGAGGCTCACCTTTCTGACGGCCACTTCCCTCTATGTCCGACACTAGCCCGTCCCGTGGTAGGCGTGTCGGACGTCACTTGTACTCGCCGGGAGACGTCCCCGAACCGGACGATAACCTCGCAAGAGTGAGGGCGAGAGACACCGATTGGGACGGCGTGCGCCTGCACGTGGTCACCGGCAAGGGCGGCACCGGAAAGACGACGGTCGCCGCCTCACTCGCGCTGGCCCTGGCGGCCGAGGGTCGCAAGGTCCTGCTCATTGAGGTGGAGGGGCGGCAGGGCATCGCCCAGCTGTTCGACTGCCCACCGCTGCCGTACGAGGAGCGCAAGGTGGCGGTCGCGCCCGAGGGCGGCGATGTGTACGCCCTGGCGGTCGACCCCGAAGAGGCGATGCTCGAGTACCTCGAGATGTTCTACAACCTGCGCCGGGCCGGCAGGGCGCTCACCCGCCTCGGCCTGATCGACTTCGCCACGACGATCGCCCCCGGCCTGCGGGACGTCCTGCTCACCGGCAAGGCCAGCGAGGCCGTACGCCGCAAGGACAAAAAGGGCCATTTCATCTACGACGCGGTCGTGATGGACGCGCCGCCGACCGGCCGCATCAGCCGCTTCCTCAACGTCAACGCCGAGGTCGCCGGGCTCGCCAAGGTCGGACCGATCCGGCACCACGCCGACACCGTGATGAAGGTCATCCGCAGCCCCGAGACCGCGGTGCACTTCGTCACGCTCCTGGAGGAGATGCCCGTCCAGGAGACGGTCGACGGCATCGCCGACCTGCGCCAGATCGGCCTGCCCGTCGGCGGCCTGATGATCAACATGGTCCGGCCGCCGATGCTGCCCGAGGCCGACCTCGCGGCCGCGCTCACCGACGAACTGGACGTGGAGTCCATCCGCATGGGCGTCAAGGCGGCCGGCGTCGAGGACGACGCCGCCGAGATCGCCCAGGCTCTCGCCGCCGAGGCCGCCGACCACGCGCGGCGTACGACCTTGCAAGGACGCGAGATGGCCCGGCTCGCCGACACCGACGTGCCGCAGTACGAACTGCCGCACCTCAGCGACGGCATGGATCTGGCCGGGCTGTACGAACTCGCCGACGAACTCAGAAGGCAGGGGGCGGCGTGAAGGTCCCTCCGGTGTTCGACATCGACACCCTCATCGACGATCCCGACACGAAGATCATCGTGTGCTGCGGGTCCGGCGGCGTGGGCAAGACCACGACCGCGGCGGCCGTCGGCGTACGCGCGGCCGAGCGCGGCCGGGACGTCGTCGTGCTGACCGTCGACCCGGCGCGGCGGCTCGCGCAGGCGCTCGGCCTGTCCGAGCTGGACAACACCCCGCGCGCGGTCGAAGGTGTCGAGGGCGACCTCTACGCGATGATGCTCGACATGAAGCGCACCTTCGACGAGATCGTCGAAGCGCACGCCGACCCCGAACGCGCCCAGCAGATCCTGGCCAACCCCTTCTACCAGTCGCTGTCCTCCAGCCTGTCCGGCACGCAGGAGTACATGGCGATGGAGAAGCTCGGCCAGCTGCACCGCTCCGGCGACTGGGACCTCATCGTCGTGGACACGCCGCCGTCGCGTTCGGCGCTGGACTTCCTCGACGCGCCCGAGCGCATGGGCCGGTTCCTCGACGGACGGCTCATCAAGCTGCTGATGGCGCCGGCCAAGGCCGGCGGGCGGTTCGGGATGAAGGTGGTGACCGCCGGGTTCGGCATGTTCACCAGCGTCATCACGAAGGTGCTCGGCGGTCAGCTGATCCGCGACATGCAGACGTTCGTACTGGCCTTCGACACGGTGTTCGGCGGCTTTCGCGAGCGGGCCGACCAGACGTACCGGCTGCTCCAGGCACCGGGCACGGCGTTCCTCGTCGTGGCCGCGCCCGAACCCGACGCGCTGCGTGAGGCGTCGTACTTCGTGGAGCGGCTCGCCGAGGAGCACATGCCGATGGCCGGTCTGGTGGTCAACCGCGTGCACCGCTCGGACGCCTCACACCTGTCGGCGGTGCGCAGCCAGGCGGCCGCCGAGACGCTGGAGGCGCGTGGCAGTCACCAGCTGACCGCGTCGCTGCTGCGGCTGCACGCCGAACGCATGCACATCACCGCACGGGAGTCGCGGCTGCGGGAGAGCTTCACCTCGTCGCATCCGAGCGTGCCGGTGGCGACCGTCGGCGCCATGGCCGAGGACGTGCACGACCTGGAGGGTCTGCGCGCCATCGGCAACGACCTCGCCGGCGAGGCCACCGAGCCCGCGGCATGACGATGGCCTGACCGCCCTCCATCGGCTGCCAGGCCAGGTGAGTATCAGCTCGCGACGAGCTCTTCTTCTGGGTCCTGAGACCGCTCGTACTGCTCCTTGGCGGTCTCGAGCAGCTCACGCCACGACGTAACGTCGGGACGCCGGCGCAGCAGCGCACGCCGCTCGCGCTCGGTCATGCCGCCCCACACACCGAACTCGATGCGGTTGTCGAGGGCGTCCGCGAGACACTCGGTACGCACTGGGCAGCCACGGCAGATCAGCTTCGCCCGGTTCTGAGCGGCGCCCTGCACGAACAACGCGTCGGGATCCGCGTTACGGCAGGCGGCGCGGGCGGTCCAATCAGTGATCCACATCTTGGCCCCACTCCCCTTGGTCGGTTGTCGTTGCGAGCCCAGGCCGGACGGGCGCGGACGTCAGGCCGCCATACGAAAGCCGTGGGGAAGAACTTACGGAACGACGGGAGGATTCAACAGTCCCCGATGGGCCCATTCTCGAAATAGCCCCTCCGGGCCATCCGACGGCAACGAACTAGTCATCCGTCTGCGGTGACCTGTGCCAAATGTGCGTCTCGTCCCGCGTAACCTATGGTGCGTGATGGGTGCGAGGGAAGATCAAGAGCGTGTGATCGTCAAGCTGCTGCGACTGCTCGGGGCGGCTGCCTTCGCGGGGGTACTGGTCGGTCTGCTGGCATTGCCGGGTGTGGGCAGTGTGGGGATGGCGGCGCGGGACGCGTCGGACAACTTCCAGAACATGCCGGATGACTTCAGTCTGTCGCCGCCGCCGGAGCGGAGCACGGTGTACTCCGCGGATGGTCAGGTCCTCGCGGTGTTCTATGAGCACAACCGTGAGTCGGTGAGCCTGAACCAGATCGCGCCCGTCATGCAGAAGGCCGTCGTCGCGATCGAGGACGACCGGTTCTACGACCACGGCCCGCTGGACTTCAAGGGCTCCTTCCGCGCGCTGGTGACCAACGCGCAGGACGGCGGGATCAAGCAGGGCGGTTCGACGTTGACACAGCAGTACGTCAAGAACCTGCTGGTGGAGAACGCCAGGACGGACGAGGAGGCGCAGGCGGCCAAGGCGCCGAACTTCGGGCGGAAGCTGCGGGAACTCCGGTACGCGGTGAATGTGGAGAAGCGGCTGACCAAGCAGCAGATCCTGCAGGGTTATCTCAACATCGCGTACTTCGGGTCGGGCGCGTACGGGGTGCAGGCGGCCTCGCAGTACTACTTCAGCAAGAACGCCTCACAGCTGACGCTGTCGGAGGCGGCGCTGCTCGCCGGTGTCACCAACAGCCCGTACTTCTATGACCCGGAGATCAACCAGAAGGGCGCCACCGACCGCCGCAACACGGTGCTGTACCGGATGGCGCAGCTGAAGATGATCACCAAGGCGCAGGCCGACGCCGCCGCGGCGACACCGATCACGCTGCACATCAAAAAGCCCAAGGCCGACTGCGTCGACAGCAAGGCCCCGTTCTTCTGCGAGTACGTCAAGGACGAGATCCTGGGCAACCCCGCGTTCGGCAAGACCGCCGCCGACCGCGAACGCCTCCTCTACCGCGGCGGCCTCACCATCCGCACCACCCTCGACATGAAGGCACAAAAAGCCGCCCAAAGAGCACTGGCGCTACGACCGAACAAGGCCAAGACCGCGACCGAGGCGATGGTCAAACCCGGCACCGGCGAGATCAAGGCCATGGTCGTCAGCAAGACCTACGGCGACAGCAGGAAGAAGGGCCAGACCACCCTCAACCTCGCCGCCGACTACGCCCACGGCGGCAACGGCGGCTACTCCGCCGGCTCCACCTTCAAGATCTTCACCCTCGCCGCCGCCCTCGACAAGGGCTACAGCGTCGGCACCACCCTCCCCGCACCCAACAGCACCACCGTCAGCGGCTACACCGACTGCAAGGGCAACCACTTCGAGCCCTGGACGCTCAGCAACGCCGAGACCTCCAAGCAGAAGTCGGCCAACCTCAACACCGGCACCTGGGAATCGATCAACACCTTCTACGCGTATCTCGAACAGCGCGTCGGGCTGTGCGAGGCGTCGAAGATGGCCGCCAGTTTCGGGATGAAGCAGGCGAACGGCCAGCCGCTGCAGCAGGTGCCCTCCCAGGTCCTCGGCACCAACAACATCGACGTCACCCACATGGCCGCCGCGTACGCCGGCTTCGCCGCCCGCGGCCAGTACTGCACGCCGATCGCCATCACGGACGTCACCGACTCCACCGGCAAGAAGATCAACGTCCCCAAGGCCAAGTGCGGCAAGGCGGTCGACACCAGCGTCGCCGACGAGGTCACCCGCATCCTGCAAGGCGTGATCACCAACGGCACCGGCCGCGGCTTGGGCATCGGCCGTCCCGCCGCGGGCAAGACCGGCACCTGCGAAGCCCACTCCTGCGCGCTGTTCGCGGGCTACACGCCGGACCTGTCCGCGGTCGTCTGGTTCGGCGACCCGGCCGCGCCGTTCGGCAACCCGAGCCCCGGCGTCTACGGCTCGAACGTCGGCCCGGTCTGGCGGGCCTCGATGGAGGGCGCGCTGCGCGGCACCAAGGCCTCGTCCTTCCACACCTCCGTCAACGACTTCAGCGACCTGGGCCAGGCACGCATCCCGAACGTCCGTGGCCTGTCGGTCCAGGAGGCGACCCACCAGATCGAGGCGGCCGGCTTCAGCGTGCAGGTCTCGCCGCGCGCCATCGACTCCGACCAGCGCAAGGGCACGGTCGCCTACACCTCGCCGAGCACCGGTGTGAAGGCCGACAAGGACACCTCGGTCGTCATCTTCGTCAGCAACGGCAACGGCCCACGCACCAAGCCGCACAAGGGAAAAAAGCGGGGCGGCGGCATCTGGCCGTTCAACTAGCGCCCGCCCGGCGTTCGAGGTTCGCGGCCATCCGGCTGAGCGCGCGGACGGTGGCGACGTAGTCCTGCTCGGTCAGCCCGTCGAGCACGGCGCGTCGCGTCTCGCCGACACGCTCGGCCACGGCGGCGTGGGCGGTCCGCCCGGGCGCGGTCAGCGCGTACCGGCCGTCGTCCTCGGTGACCCAGCCGCGTTCGGCCAGGTCGCCGAGGACGTCTTCGAGGGTGATCGCTCCTTCGCCCCAGAAGGGGCGCAGCGCGTCCCTGAGGCCGCCGGCGGTCAGCGGCGCGTCCCTGATGGCGTTCATCGCCTGCCAGTGGCGCCGGGACAGCGTGTGCCCGGCCAGTGTGCGGTCGAGGGTGGACTCCAGGAGCCCGTCGAGGTGCTTGAGCCAGTAGCCGATCGGCCGATCCGTGGGTTCCATGTCCGCAGTTATATATAATTGACAACTACATGTCTACTGACATCTATCGAGAGGACATCGATGCCGGTCGAACCCGTTGAGGTGGTCGAGCGGGCCATGGTCCGCCTCCGCCGGCGGATGACGCGGCGGACTCTCGCCGGCGAGGCCCAGGTCAACGACGCGACCTTCGGCGTGCTCGACGCCGTCGAGGCCGCCGAACACGCGGGCGCCCCGATCGGCGTCTCCGAGGTCGCGACCGCGCTGAGCGTCGACCAGCCCCGCGCCAGCAAGCTGGTCGCCGCCGCCGTGGCGGCCGGCCTCATCCGCAGAGAGGCCGACCAAGCCGACGGCCGGCGTACGCTCCTCGCCCGTACGGAGGCGGGCCGTGACCTGTCCGAACAGGTTCACGACCACCGCCGTACGAAGTTCGCGGCGGCGATGGCCGACTGGTCACCGGCCGACCGCGCCGACTTCGCCCGCCTGCTGACGCGCTTCACCGACGCGTTCGGGTGAGTCACTCCGCGAGCTGGCGCTTGACCTCACCGGACACGCGACGGCCGTCGGCCCGTCCCGCGACCTTCGGCGTGACGACCTTCATCACCTGACCCATCGCCCGCGGCCCGGCCGCGCCGGTCTCGGCGATCGCGTCGGCGACGAGCGCGGTCAGCTCCTCGTCGGACAGCTGCGCGGGCAGGTACTCCTCGAGCACGACGCCCTCGGCACGCTCGGCCTCCGCCTGCTCCGTACGGCCCGCCCCGTCGAACGCCTCGGCCGCCTCACGGCGCTTCTTGGCCTCGCGCTGCAGCACCTTGACGACCTCGTCGTCGGACAGCTCACGCGCCTGCTTGCCCGACACCTCCTCGTTGGTGAGCGCCGTCAACGCCATACGGAGCGTACGGGTGCGAACCTCGTCACGCGCCTTCATCGCGACCGACAGGTCGGCCTGGAGCTTCTCCTTCAACATGGTCAACATCTAACCGTGCCGTCGCGGGCCTGCGCTTTCCAATAATTCGGCGTGGCACGTCTGGCACGATGGGTGTGTGCTCAAGAGATACGCCGTCCCCCTCGGGGCTCTGGGTCTTGGTGTCGCCGGCATCGGCTACGCGTCCGTCATCGAACGCAACTGGTTCCGCCTGCGGCGCTTCGACGTACCCGTGCTCGCCCCCGGCCAGCGGCCTGTCAAGATCCTGCACATCTCGGACACGCACCTGACCCCGGGCCGCCGCCGCCTCATCAACTGGGTCGCCGCGCTGGACTCCCTGGAGCCGGACCTCGTCGTCAACACCGGAGACTCGATCTCCCACCCGGACGCCATCGGCCCGTTCCTGTCGCTGCTGGGACCGCTGCTCGACCGCCCCGGCGTGTTCGTGTACGGATCGAACGACATGTACTCCCCGGTGCCGAAGAACCCGGCGCGCTACCTGTGGCGTACGAGCCGCGCCGACTACGCCAAACGCCGTACCGTGCCCGACCTGCCGTACGAGGAGCTGGGCGCCGCCCTGACCGCGGCCGGCTGGCTGGACCTCAACAACCACACGGGCAGCCTCAAGGTCGGCGACGTCGAGGTGGAGCTCGGCGGCATCAACGACTCCCACATCGGCAAGGACCGCTACGACGAGATCGCCGGCCCGGTGTCCCGCGGCGCGCTGAGCATCGGCGTCATGCACTCCCCGGAACCCCGCAACCTCGACCGCTTCGCCGCGGACGGCTACCAGCTGCTGCTGGCGGGCCACACCCACGGCGGACAGCTGTGCGTCCCGTTCTACGGTGCCCTGGTGACGAACTGCGGCATCGACCGCCCACGCGTCAAGGGCCTGCACCGCCACGCGGGCGCCTGGCTCCACGTGTCGGCCGGCCTGGGCACGTCACCGTACGCCCCGGTCCGCTTCTGCTGCCCCCCGGAGGCGTCGTTGCTGACATTGGTCCCGGCATGATCAGGGCGCGACGGCGCGGGCAGGGGTGAACGTCCGCTAGAGTAGTTCCGGCGCAGGCGTTGAACGACGATCTGTGGCCACCGGGGTGTAGCGCAGCTTGGTAGCGCGCTTCGTTCGGGACGAAGAGGTCGTGGGTTCAAATCCCGCCACCCCGACCAGCTCAGAGCCCCCTTCCGATCACGGAAGGGGGCTTTTTGGTGTCCGTACAGCAGCGAAGTACAGCAACGCCCACGGCCGCCGTGCACGGACCGAGCCCTTGCCGAGGCGTCTTAAGGCCTTGAGTGTCTTATTCGACGTGAAGCAACGCGACCGTTGGGTTTGGCACTCTCGCCGGGGAACTGGCTGTCGGCGTTGGTGGAACCACTCCCAGATGTGTGGAAAGCACGGGGCTCCGCACATCAACGTGCGGAGCCCGTTGGGACTGCCCCTGTGCGGGAACGATCCCCGCCTTCGACGAGTACGGCAGCGCCTCACGAGTCGAGTTGCTTGCCGAGGCGCTTCAATGCCTTGAGCGTCTTGCTGTCGGATACCTCGGTGTAGACGTTCATGGTCACGTCGATCTGGGCGTGCCGCAGGATGTGCATGGCGACACGGGGATGGACGTCGAGCGCGGCGAGCAGCGTCGCGCAGGTGTGGCGGGTGTCGTGGACGGTGATCCGCCGGACACCGGCCCGGTCGCATCGCGTCTCGAAGCGACGGTTGAAGTTCCGCGGCTCGAACGCCGTCCCGTTTCGTGTCGTGAAGACGAGGCCGGATTCCTCCCAGGTCTCCCCTGTCGCCGCCTTGCTGCGTTCCTGGTCTTCCCGGCGCATGCGTAGGGCCGTGATGCAGATCTCCGGCAGCGGCAGCGTGGCGTCGGAGGCTTCGGTCTTGGTCTCGCGGTGGAGGAGCTGGCGGCGGACCCGCTGGAGCTGCCACGCGATGTCGAGTTCTCCCGCGTCGAGGTCGACCGCGTTCCAGGGGATGCCGATCACCTCTCCCTTACGGAGGCCGAGCACGAGTATCAGGACGTACGCGGCGTAGAGAGGGTCGCCCTCACGTTTGGCCGACTCCAGGAACCGGCGCGCCTCATCGACCGTCCATGGCTTGACCTTGCGCTTTCGCGGCTTGGAGACCTTGAGCATGCCGGCGACGTTCTTGGCGATCAGTTCCTCGGTCACCGCATTGGTCAGCGCGCTACACAGCACCGTCCAGGCATCCCGGATCGTCCGATCGGAGGCGATCTGCTGGCAGCAGTACCGCTTTCCGCGGGCGCAGCAGCGCCGTTTCTTTTCCGGCCGTCGGGCGTCCTTACCCTGGGCGCAGCACTGGCACGTTTCCCGCAGTTCGTTTAGCCACGCTCGCACGTCGCGGACAGTGAGCTTGTCCAGCCGCTTCTTGCCGAGGCCGGGCAGGATGTAGAGGCGCGTCAATGTCTCGTACGTCGCGCAGGTCAGCGGCGCGTACTCCGGCTCCTTGACGACCTCCCGCAGCCAGTACGCCAGGTGATCGGCCAGGGTCGGAGACTTGGTGGCGACCGGCCCCTTACGCGCCTCGTCGTGGAGCTTGAGCCACTTCTCGTGGGTCTCCTCGCGCGTCTTGCCGTACGCCCACTTCCGCACCCGCTTGCCCTCCGGCGTGGTCACCCACACGTATGCGGCATAGCCCTTGCGGTAGGGGAAGATCGAGCCTTCCCCGTTGGCGCGGCCACGACCCCGGCCGCCGCGCTTTCCTTCGTCCTCGCCTGAAGTCTTGCGGGCCATCAGACAGCCACCTCCATGAGCTGCTCCAGGCATTCGGTAATGGCCGAGACCGGGATGAGACGGCGGCGGCCGATCTTGACGGTTCGAAGTTGGTTGGAACGGATGAGGTTGTAGAGGGTCCAGCGGCTGACGCGCAGGCGTTCGGCGGCCTCGTCGACGGTGAGCACGGCGGGTTCGCTCATGCGACCCTCCCGGTGCTGCTGGGGTCGGGTGGCGGTGTTCCGGTGAGTGCGGCGGCGAGGAGTGCGTCGCCTGGTGAGTGTCCGCGTCCGGCGTAGGCCCAGTGCGCGACGACGAGGACGGTGTCTTCGTCGAAGTACGGCAGGCGTCCGGTGGTGGTCTCGACGCGGGCGTGTTCGGCACGTTCGGCACGCAGGGCACCGAGCGTCGTGGAGTAGCGGCGCGAATGGGTGGAGAAGTGGCCGCGGAAGCCGAGCATGTGCGCCCATTGCACAAGCCGCAGGTCCGCCAGGTGCTCCAAGACGCCGAGCCGGAGGCATTCGGCGATCAGACACCGTGCGTGCTCGCGGATCGGTAGTGCGTCGAGGTCGTCGAGGAGGTTGATCCGACGGTCGAGGGTGCCGACGCACTCGGCGGCCTTGGTGGCGTACTTGGCTACGTAGCCGGCGACGGCCTGGTCGGTCAAGTCACCCTCGGTGGTGATGGGACGGACATCGAGCTGTTCTCCCCAGCGCAAAACCCGTTCGGGTTCCCCGCCACCAGCGGGGATCGTGACGGTGACCGCGCCGACGGCATGGCGTACGGCATCGGTCAGCAGCTCCGCGGTCGCCCATACCGGTGGAGTGGTGTCCGGCCCGTCTGGGCCGTCGAGACGGATTACGGCGTGGAAGTGGACGACACCCCTTCGCTGGTACTCGGCGACTTTGGCGAAGGAGACCCGGAGTTGTTCGCGCAGCTCGCGCAGGGTCAGGCCGGTGAGCTTGGCGAGGCGTCGGCGCAGGGCGTCGGTGAATCGGCGCCACAGTTCGGGTGCGGCGGCGTTGAACAGGACGCTGGCGGCGTAGTCGTAGCACTCGCCGCACAGCGGCTCACCGAGCCGGGGATCGTCGGCGGTGTGTCGGGCGGTGCAGGAGATCGGCGTGCCGTGCGGACAAATCGATGCGCCCCGCCGGGCGTGGCAGGGCAGGACCCGGCCGTTGCGTTCACATCGGGTGTGGACCGACCCGAATGACGGGGCGGTCAAGGTGACGAACAGGCACGGGTGCGCGCTCACTGCCTCTGGTACGCCCTTGCCTCCGACGAGGCCGGCGCGGATGAGGTGGTAGGTGTCGGCGCGGTAGACCTCGGCGCAGGACGGGCAGCGGGAGGCCCGTCGGGTTCGGCAGGCGACCCGCAGGACGCCACCGGGCTCGCGGTGCGTGGAGTAGCGGTGCAGGACCTGACCGGTGGCGGGGTCGCGGTGTTCGACGTGGCCGCGGAGTTGGATCGGCTGTCGGCAGCCGCCCGTCTGTCTGATCTGGGTGGCCCATCGGGCGTATTCCGGATCGTGTAGGCGGGTGATCATGCCCGCGATCGCGTGCGGATCGGTGGTGAATGTGGGCAAGATGGAGACCTCCTCTCACTCGTTGGGTGATGGGGATGGCCCCCGACCTGGCAGGCGTCTTGGCGGATGTACGGCCAGGCCGGGGGCGCCGAAGGCTCAGCAGAAGCCGAGGCCCTCGCAGTGCGGACAGACGTCACCGATCGAGTCCAGCCCGGTACCACCGCAGTCCCAGCACTGGTAGTGCTGCACGGGCGGCGTGAGGATGGGCTGGTCGGTGTCGCTCACGCCACGTCCCGGTCGGTGTCGAACGCGGGCGCGTAGGTCATCAGTGCGTCGTGTGCGGCCTTGCAGCGGGCCGGGATGTGCACGGCGGTGTAGGTGATACGGCCGAAGGTCTTGGACACCCGGTAGTGCCCGCCACGGCCGGTCTCGTCGCAGGCGGTCTTGCCGAGCGTGGCGGCGATTCGGTCGATTTCGGCGCGTTCGGCCGCGTCGGTGTCGGCGCGGGCGAAGACCGTGTAGTCGCAGCCGTACTCGCGGACCGGGACGGCCGGGTTGGTTTCCAGGAAGTCGGCCAGGGCGCGCAGGCCGGCGACGGTCTGGTTACGGGCGAACAGGTCGCCGGGAACGATCGGTGGTGTGGTCATCGAGTGATCTCCCTTCTCATGCGGTTCGGATCTGGCGGAGCAGGTCGGAGGCGAGCTGGTTGGAGACGCCGAGGCGGGCGCGGAGCACGTCGCGGGTGATCGGACGGCCGTGCCGCTGGTGGTGCTCGTCGGCGACGCGGCGGGCGTAGGCGACGAGCGAGTCGGCCGGTGTCGGTCCGGACGGGACGCGTTCGTCCTGGCGCGGCGGTTCGTCCTGTGGTTCGTCCCGGCGTTCGTCCTGTGAGCCGTCCGGCGGGCGGCCGAAGGACGGCGGGGCCGGGGACGGGGCGGAGGCCGGGGACGAGGCAGGACGACGGCCGGACGAGCGGCGTTCGAGCATCGAGACCGCGACGAGGAAGGCCCCGGCGGGTGTCGCGGCGACCACCCGGCCCCAGGCGGATGGGCCCGCTTGGGCGAGGTTGGCGGCCAGCGACAGCGTGATGCCGCCGATCAGGACGAGCGTCGGCCAGGAGACCGGCCCTCCGTGCCGACCGATCCGTTTGTCGCGTTGCCGTTCGCGGGCGGCCATGACGCAGGTCAGGTCGACGCAGACGGCGACGGCCCAGGCCATCGGGCCGCGTTGGCCGTGTTGGGCAGCGGTGTCGCGGATGTGGGTGAACGATCCGGCGCCCGCGATGACGGCCAGCACGACGACCGGCCCGGAGTCCAGCAGCAGGCCGACGAGACGTCGCATCGTGTCCCCCTCTCTGGTGGGTCATGCGCTTTGCAGCGCGGGACGGTGGTCATCAGGAACGGGCGAAAGACGAGCGGCGGTGATGTCCGCCCAGGACGGCGTCCGATCGGCGTGGGAGTGCGCGGCATGCTCGGCGGCTTCTTCGGAGACGTAGAAGGACCGGGCGCGGTACCACTGGCCGTCCTGTCCGGCGACGATCGCGACGCCGGGCGTCTCGGCCGGGATCGCGCGGGCGGAGACCAACGCGTCGGGGTCCAGGTCGCCGAGGGTCATCGTCGCCGTCTCCGGGTCGTTGACCCGGTGGCAGACCCGGCCCGAGCACTGGGCGCGCAGGGCGGTGACCCCTGGCCCCAGATCGGACCCGATGCGCTGCCCGGACAGGAACAGGTAGATGCCGAAAGCGCGGCCGAGCTGGGCGACGCGAAGCAACGCGGTCGAGGTCCGCGCTACGTCGTCCTTCTCGGACTTGTCGGCCATCAAAAACAGCTCTGCCAGCTCGTCGACCAGGACCACGACGGGCACCGGGCACAGCTGCGGAGGCAGCCGCCAGACGTTGCGGGCACCAGCCGTGCGGCACAGCCCCATGCGGTCGGCCATCAGCCCGACCAGGTCGGCGAGCAACCGCATCGACTCGCCCCGCGTGGTGGCCAGCGCTGAGAGCCGCGGCTCGTACGGGGCGAACTCCACCCCGCCCTTAAGGTCGAGGCCGACCAGGGCCACGCGCTGCGGGGCTAGGCCGACGATCAGCGCGTTCGCCAGGTTCGACTTGCCCGATTGGGTGGCTCCGGCGTTCAGCCAGTGCGGGATCGTACGGAAGTCGATGACCCACGGCCGTCCGGTCTCCAGCCGTCCGACCGCGACCTTGAGCAAGTCGGCGGACGCCGGGATCTGGTCGACCTTGACCAGCGGATCGCGGACGGTGGCGGCCAGGACGACGCGTCCGGGACGTGGTGAGGACACCCGGACGGCGTGGACGCCCCAGGAGTGCGCCAGCCGTTCGGCCGCGTCTGCGTAGTCGCCCGGCACCTGCCCTTCCAGCAGCGACAGGCTGACGCGCCAGCCGTGCCGGGTCGGACGGGGTAGCCACATCCACGGGGCGGCGTCGACGACGACCCGCTGGAAGCGGCGGCGTACCTTCACGATGCCCGTGGAGGCGACCGCCCGTGGGACCACGGTGAACCACCAGCGGTGCCGCTTCTTGGTCAGGCCGCAGCCGAGTGCGACCGAACGCCAGGTGATGCGGAGGTTGATGGCCGCGAACAGGAAGCCGGCCACCGGCCAGAACGACCGGTAGTGAAGGCGGCGCCAGGCCCACAGCCCGACGGCGCACGTCGCGGCGGTGCCGAGGATCGCCCACGCCGGTTCAGGCAACGGCGATCCCCTCTTCGGCGGGGACGATCGAGGCGGCCCGGTAGGAGATGCCCCAGCGGGCCTCGCCGCCGCGGGTCATCTCCCAGACGTAGCCGACCATGTCGACCGGCAGTACGGGCGTGCCGACGGTGACCGGCGGTTCACCGGACACCCCGACGCGGATGAGTTCGATCCGGCCGGTCTCGTCGGTGGCCGACAGCGCCACCTCGTACACGGTCTGGCCGCTCTTGTCGGTCTTGACCTCGCCGGTCTCCTTGTTGAGCAGCCGAGGCCGAGGCGCGGCGACGCAGACGAACGTCAGCTTGGCGACGTCGACAGGGATCGGGATGTTGCGCATTGGGAACCTCCTTCGTTGGGTTACTTAGACAACATAGTCGACCTAGTCGACTGTGCAGTCAAGGACTTCGTGGTTGGCCATGTCGACCGGTTGTGCTGAACTAGAGGCCGACAGGCGACAGGAGAGGTGCGGATGGTCGAGAGGACGGGCCGGGCCGGCTATTTGCAGATCGCCGACGACCTGCGCGAGCGGATCCGTACCGGCGAGATGGCCCCGGGCTCCCCGCTGCCGTCGACCGCCCGGCTCGCCGAGACGTACGAGGTCTCGCTCGGCGTCGTGAAGATGGCCGTCGGCATCCTCCGTACGGAGGGCCTGGTCGTAGGCCAGCAGGGCAAGGGCGTCTTCGTCCGCGAGGACGCGGCACCCGAGCCGTCCGGCACAAGCGAGGACCCGCTCACCGAGATCCGTGCCGCACTGCGGGAGCAGTCGCGCCGCATCGAACGGCTTGAGGCGACCGTTGCTGAGCTGGGAGGCCGGTCCGCTTCGGCGAAGAAGTAGGCCGGCTGTCCAGGACGCGGCAGCCGTTCAGCCACCGCGCGTAACCCGCTGCCCGGCTCGGCGCCGTCGTGTCCAGACGCGTCCAGGGCGCCTCGTGACGCATCCCGAGCAGCGCGATGACGAAGCCGACGAGTACGGCGCAGCCGACCAGTCCGGCGGCGACCAGGGGGAGCGCGCTCATGTCCAGCTCACCCCCGCCTCGGCCTTACGGCTGGGCCGCCCGGCCGGACGCCGAGTTCCTCCAGGGCGCCGCGCAGCGATGCGCCGCCCGACCTGACGCCGCAGCCAGCGCGTCCGGGCCCGGCACTTGGTGCACGACGTCCAGCCCTCCTCCAGCAGCGCGCCGCACTCGCAGGTGCCTTCCTCCTCGGGCGGGAAAACCTGGTCGGTCATCTTCGTCCTCCTTTCTCCCGAAGCCCGCCTCGGTTGCGGACTGTGACACCGAGAATGCGGCGCGAAAGGGGGACAGGATCACTACAGGATGGGACGTGTGCAGGACGTCCGGTCTACGATTGCCGCGTCCCTGGACGTCCTTTCGAGACGGGTGGCATGGCGAACGAGAGACTGCGCGCGGCATTGCTGGAACGTGGCGCCTCGGTGGCCGAGCTGGCCGAGGCCGTAGCGGTCGACCCGAAGACGGTCGAGCGGTGGATCACCCGGGGACGCACGCCGTACCGCAAGCATCGCTATGCCGTGGCGAGCTTCCTGCACGTGGACGAGGGTTACCTGTGGCCGGACGCTTTGAGTTCCGAGCAGGTCGCCTCCGCGTCGGAGAGTGAGATTCTCACCGTCTATCCCCACCGCTGGGCGATTCCTCGGGATGCATGGGGACGTCTGTTCGCCGCGGCCGAGCGCGAGATCGGCGTTCTCGTCTACAGCGCCCTGTTCCTCGCTGAGTACGCCGGCATCGTCCGGATGTTCAGCGAGAAGGCCGCGGCCGGCGTACGGGTGCGGATCCTGCTCGGCGACCCGGACTCCCCGCAGGTGGCCGAGCGTGGCGAGGAAGAAGGCGTCGGCGAGGGGATGGCGGCGCGGATCCGGAACGCGTTCGTGCTCTACAAGCCGTTGCGCGGGCTGGACGGGGTGGAGATCCGGTTGCATCGCACCGTGCTCTACAACTCGATCTACCGGAGCGACGACCAGATCCTCGTCAACACGCATATCTACGGGGCCACCGCGGCCAACTCGCCCGCGCTCCACCTGCAGCGGGTGCCAGGAGGCGACATGGTGACGACCTACCTGGAAAGCTTCGAGCGGGTCTGGGACGAGGCCACCCCGCTGGATTCCTGACCATGACCCGCCGCATCGACTACTTCGACGACCCGAACGCGCCGGCCGCCAACAGCCTGGTCCCGTCCGTGAACGTCGTCGTTGCCGACGACGCCGGACGCCTGTTGATGATCCGTCGTACCGACAATGACAACTGGGCGGTGCCCGGGGGCGCGATCGACCTGGGGGAGTCGCTGCCGCAGGCGGCTGTCCGGGAGACCCTGGAAGAGACCGGTATCACGTGTGAGATCACCGGGCTCGTCGGCATCTACTCCGACCCCCGGCATGTGGTCCTCTACACCTCGGACGGCGAGGCACGGCAGGAGTTCTCCATCGTCCTCACGGCCCGGCCCGTCTCCGGAGAACCGACCACGAGTGATGAGTCTCGCGAGGTCCGCTGGGTGCCGCGCGACGAGGTCACCGGACTCGCCATGGACCGGTCAATGCGGATGCGGATCGAGCACTACCTAGCCGGAGACGTCCGTCCGTACATCGGGTAGCGCGCTCTCGATGGCCCGCACCGCCGAGGTGATGCACGGTGTCGCGGCCGAGATCGAGCGGCTGACCAGGTGCTCTGGCCCGTAGCGAGAGTGGATCTCGGCGAGCCGGTCGCCGACGTCGAGGTGGATCCCGTCCGGGCCGGTCGTCATGTCGCAGTAGGTCAGCGCCTCGGCGAGCTCGGGACGTTCGGGGTCGAACTCGGCGACGAGCGTGTCGTGGAGGCCGCGCTCGGTCGCCTCGTACGTGGCGCACGAGTGATGCGCCACCAGCCGGCACAGCCGTTCGTCCGCGCCCTGGACGTCGCGCAGATAACGCGCCCCATCCAGCGAGTGGAACCCGGTGTCCACAATCTCGGGTGAGTAGCCGATGTCGTGTAGCCACGCGGCGGCGGCCAGCAGATCGGCCTCACCGGCCAGGAGGGGAGCCAGAGACTCGGCGCGGCCGGCGACGCCCTGCGTGTGCGCCCAACGTCGAGGAAGAGGACGCTCTAGGAGTTGCCGGGCGAGGTCGCGCGCCCACGAGGCGTGTTCCATACGGTTCACGATAGGTCGGCGTCAGATGACGAGGCGGCTTTGAGGATGGACGTCCCAGGACGTCTCACTTGCTAGTGATCACAGACGAAACGGCCTTTGCCCTGCTTGGTGATGATCAGTCCCTCGCGTTCCAGCAGCGTGAACGCCTGCCGGACCGTGTTCCGCGATGCGCTGCGGCGACGTCGAAGGTCGGTCTCGCTCGGCAGCATCGCCCCGACCGCAAGGACGCCAGACCTGATCTGGTCTCTCAACTCGGCGGCGATGGCGGCATAGAGGTACGGCACCGCGAGGGCCGGGTCATCGCGGTGCCGTACCAGCCGCCCTTTGGAGGGAATCGTGGCGATCAGGCCGTCCTCTTCCAGGACTCCCAGTGCGCGGCGGACGGTGTTGCGCGCGACGCGGAACTCCGCACACAGCTCCGCCTCGGATGGGAGGTAACCGCCCGCCGGATATCGCCCGGAGGTGATCCGCATCCGGAGCCGCTCCGCGATCAGGGGGAAGACGCGGTAGCCGCTCGGTAGCTCACCCACTCCGATTCCGACCTCAGGACGTGTGTTCGTCGAGGTCCTGCGACAGGTGCCCGCCGGAGTCGACTGCCGCCTGTTCGGGCCAGCCTTCCTCGACGACGCGAGCGATCCGGTCGGCGGCGTCCTCGACACGATGAGATGACACGCGCTCGTCGTGCCCGTTGCCCCAGGTGAACCACCAAAGGCTCAGGTTGACGTTTACGCGCCGGGTGACCAACTTGCTGTCGGCCACCGTCAGGCAGGGCCAGCCCGTGTCGTCGACGCCCGCAATCGCGCTGACACCGCGACGGTGCAGGGCGCCGAGGAGATCGGCCAGCGACTGCCTCTCCGCTGACGGGGAAGGCTGCTCCATCCGGGGACTCCTCGTCGACTCGATGAGCGGTCTGGTCACGCTCCGTGCTGAAGAGCTTCGTGCCTGACGAGGAACGTCTATACCTTGAGTGTGGGACGTCTAGGGACTTCTCGTGTTAGCGTCGCTCGTGTCCTGAGCCCTCGCGGGAGGTCACCCGTGAACGAGAACCTTCGCCATGCGCTGATCGGCGCGCGTCTGCAAGCCGTCGACGTCGCTTCAGCCCTGGGAGTCGACCCGAAGACGGTCGAACGCTGGATCACCGGCCGCGTCCCCTACCCGCGCCACCGCTGGGCGGTCGCCGATCTCGTCGGTGTGGAGGAGTCCGACCTGTGGCCCGAGCTCGACCAGCGCCGCCGCACGGCCGGCTGCGGCCTGGTCGCGATGTACCCACAGCGCTGGACCGTCCCGCACAACGTATGGCGGCACATCTTCCGAGGCGCTGAGCAGGAGATCGACATCCTCGTCTACAGCGGCCTTTTCCTCGCCGAGGACGCCGGGATTCAAAGCATCCTGTCCGACCGCGCCAACGCCGGCGTACGAGTCCGCATCCTGCTCGGAGACCCCGACGATCCCCACATCGCCGACCGTGGAGCCGAAGAAGGCATCGGCGCCGAGGTCATGGCCGCCCGTGTTCGTAACGCGCTCACCCTCTACCGCTCACTGCGCGAGGTCGGAGGAGTCGAGCTGCGGTTGCACCGAAGCCCGCTGTACGCATCGATCTACCGCGCCGACGCCGATGTGATGGTCAACCCGCACATCTACGCGACCCCGGCCGCCCAGGCCCCGATCCTCCACTTCCGTACTGCAACGGAAAGTGGGCCGGCAAGCGCCTACCTCGACGCCTTCGAGAACGTCTGGACCGAATCCCAACCCGCGACCAGCGCCCGCTAAACCGACCCCTCAACGCCGTCTTCAGGTTGGCCGCGCCCGGCCGACCAAGATCGAAAGAGACTTATCTTCACGTCTTCAAGGGCGCCCCGCTGCGCGGGACGCCGGCGGCCGACCGGTCCTCGGGCCGGGCGTGCGGCCTCTGCGGGCCGGTCCCGGCCCGAACCGGCCGACCGCCCCGTCAGCATCGGACGCCATCGAAGGCGCGAGCAACCCACCCGCAGAAGGGCCTATCGCCATAGGCTGCGGTGCTGGACTGGCTCATGACCCCTACGCGACGGCCAAGCAGCATGTGACGATCGCTATGGGTGGCTCAGCCTGTCACGCGGTTGGGGCGATCGGCTGACGCGCCGCTTCCGGTCCTCGGGCCTTAGCCGGCCCTGCGGTCCGGGTCAGCTTGTCCTCTAAGAACCTGGTGCTCAGGCTGCTCGGCACATGCAGAGAAGCCGCGATAGTTCCGCCGGTCGGCCAGTCGCCTGGTACAGCTTCTACGGGGGTAACTATTTTGAGCAGCAGAAACTATTAACGACTACGCCACCAGATCGACACAGGGAACTGCCGCCCTCGCTTACGGTCTTCGGGGCGTGAACGGACCTGCCTACGGTCCGGCGTTGCCTCCGAGTTGAAGGCGGGACGTCGCTTCCTATAAATATCGGTCATCGGATATGTCCAGACCGAAAATAGGCCGTCGCGTTCGCGGTGACGCGGTGCTGTTGGCCTTGCCTGCGATTACGGCGGCCTAGGCGAGCGCGAAGAGGGTTGTAGTCGACCCGTCATGTCGAGACACGTGCGAGCCACCCGAGTGAACTCCCAGTGGGCAGCACCAGCGCGTATCCTGTATCCGTGGATCAAATCACCGTTGATACGGCCGCCGTCGTTGTTCTCGCGGAGGGATCATCGACGAGCGAGATATCTAACAGGCGTGGCCACCTCTTCGAAACATTTATCGCGAAGCTTCTGGCGACGCAAGGATACGGCGATCCCCACCCTGAGAATATTAATTTCACCAGCGAGGGTATAGAGCTGGACGTCCAAGCGCGTCACACTGTTACCGACGAGCAGCTAATATGCGAGTGCAAAGCCTACAGCTCGAATGTACGGGCACCGATGTTGACATCCTTTGTAGGCAAATTCGCGCTGGCCCGAGCCGACGACGAGCGGATTCACGGACTCTTCATCGCGCTTCCTCGCTTGACTCCCGAGGCGAAAGAGAAGGCCGACGCGGCTCAAGTCAAACTTCCCGGCTTTCGATATCTCGGCTCGTATGAGATTTGCCAACTACTACAGGCGGCAAACGTTCTGCCAAGTTGGGATGAAGGGCCAGAAATCCGATCAGACCCGACTGTCGTCGTCACGGAGCATGGCGTCGTCCTAGCTGCGTGTGAACTCGATTCTGATACTCGCCGAGCGTCCAGGTGGGTGACATGGGCACGGACACAAGATGTTCCGTCGCCTATCGTCCGTTTGATAGAGCGACATCTATCAAAGGGGCTTCCGGTCGTCCGTGCAGGCCATGAAGCGGGGGCGGTGTCCATTCGCGTCCCCTCGTTGCCGAAAATCGTCGAGGTCCAGGCCAGCAAGTCAGATTTCGAGTACCAACTGCCGACGGCACCCGAATTCTTTATCGGACGAAAAGCGCTCGCGCAGTCGTTGCTCGAAAAGGTCAGGGAGCGCCGCACGGCTGGCTCAATAGTAATAAATGCCAAGTCCGGGTGGGGTAAAAGTTCACTTGTTCTTTATCTACAAAAGGAGGTTGAGAAGGCTCGTGGCGTCGGCATAGTGATCGACTCAAGGACGGCGGAGAGATCTGAGTTCGTTCCCGCAGCGATGGAACGCATCATTCGGAAGGCGGTCGATAGAAACGTTCTTGAACTTCCGCCCCAGGCTGCATTCAGTAGCCTGCAGAGCATTGTGGAGACGCTTAAGCGCGCTAGCTGGACATCGCCTACTCGACCAATCCTTCTCGCCTTCGATCAGTTCGAGAATGTGTTTCGAGACGCGGATCTCACTCGCGAGTTTCGTGATCTCGCATTTCTGATTCGCGAGATTGATGCACCATTGACGATCAGCTTTTCCTGGAAAACTGACGTGGTCGCATGGACTGAGGGATATCCATTTGGACTACGAAATGATATCCGCGACGCTTCCCTGGTTTGCATCCTGGATCCGTTCGGACCGCGGGAGGTCGAGGCCCTCCTGCGACGACTTGAGAAGTCGCTCGGCAGTAAGCTAAATCGCGACCTGCGACAAAGGCTCCGCGAGTATAATTCGCAGGGTCTCCCATGGCTCTTCAAGAAGTTCGGTGCTCACATACTCGCAGAGGTTGATCGAGGTGTCACGCAAGACGATCTAGCCAAACAGGCGCTGAACGCCCGTGGCCTGTTCGAAAGTGACCTTTCTCGGCTCAGTCCCAGTGAGCAAACCGTTCTCCGAACCATTGCTCAGGCGGCACCAGTCGCGATAGCTGATCTTGACTCCGATGTGGCCACTGGCGCTGTACTGGACAGCCTGCTTCATCAACGTTTGGTCGTGCAGGTCGGCCATACTATCGACGTCTACTGGGACACCTTCCGTGACTACCTTAATAACGGTAGTGTGGCGATCGAAGACTCATACGTGGTCCGCTACGCTCCTCTCGGAGCTGGCCGTCTGTTGCGTGTGGTTGTCGCGGAAGGTGGTAGTGTTTCGGTCCCAGATGCGGCCGCCCGGTTGGACACGACAGCAACAGTTGTCTTCAATTACTCTCGCGAGCTTCGGCAATTTGGCGTACTGAGCGCAGAGTCGAACCGCGTGACGCTTGAGTCTGACCTCTTCGACTCTTCTGACAAGGAAGAAGCTATTAGGGCGCGCGTTTCTCAAGCATTGCGTAGACATAAGATGTACAAACTTGCTGCCGATATGTTCGTTCGAGAGGATATCATCTCGATTCAACAATTCGCATCGGTACTCGCTGCCGAATTTAGAGCCGTAACGGCAAAAAGTGACAGTTGGGTTACTTATGCTCGCTCTTTCTGCCAGTGGATGGAATATGCCGGTCTAGTACGGCTTCTTCCAAGTGGTATGACAAGAACGACGGAAAACGATAACGAACCTCTTGGCCGCCTGTTGAGTGGAGCAGTCCCAGTCCGGGTGCGAAGCCCTTTCCCCAGCGCAAACCCTGGACCTGCCCTCCAGCTCCTGCTGCATCTCTCTGATCCGGCTGGGCACGCCCGCCCCTCCAAGAACGGATTTGCGACCGGAGTCCGCGACCTAACTGCACTCGGCTTGGTCGAGACAGACGATGGCGAGCGCATCGTCCTGTCAGACAACAGCGTGGTTTCACGCGGCGAGGTGGAACCCGGACGACTCCGTGAACTCGTCGAACTGCAGCGGGGGATGCGTGAGGCATTCGCGGCGCTAGAGTCGAATCCCGGTCTTTCTCCTCTATCGCTCGGCATTGCGCATAGGGACGCACTCGGAGCCGAATGGGCAGAATCGACGATGCTTTCGGCGGGAAAGTTCATTCGTGCATGGGCCAGGGCGTGCGGAATCTCTACACGGCTACGCACCGCCGCCCGAAAAGACTGATCCCCTCTGGGCGATACTCGCTGACGCGCCGCTTCCGGTCTTAAGGCCACGGCCGGCCCCGCGCTCTGGTCCTCGGTATATCACAGACGCTCGGAAGCTAACTCGCCGGATTGTGCATGTCGCTGCCAATGACTGCTGACCGTCGAGTGCTTGTAGACTGGCACCTAGGTGCGCTGTCTCGATAACTCCGAATAAGTCATCAGATTTGGCCAGAATATTCACGCAAGAATACTGGACTGATCCACTTCTGTATTCGCATATTCTCGCGCAGCTCACCTTTAAGCCTCGGATGCCTGGCGTCCCATTCTGGCGAGTGAGCCACGAATTCACGGCTATTGAAGACGGTGTATCGATTGAATTCTGCGGCTCGCATGCGAACGGCGTCGGTGCTGTCTCGAGAGATTATCAAACCCAAATTTGATCCGAGTGGCACGGTTACACGCCGAAAGTCCCAGAAGCCGACTCCAATGCCGTGGTCGAGGTACGCCTTGGGGATGTTTGGGAAAAATCCATCTCTTGCACCTGAGAAACATACAATGTTATCTGAAGCTATTAGCGGAAGGCCATGTGGGCGATAGCATGACCAGTGCATGTGGGGATCAAGTAGCACTGAGACCAAGGCGTTCCACTGCTCTTTCGGTCGTGCGTACTCATCGTTCCGCGCCATCCAGGGGAATATTACACTTGACTCTATCATTAGCAGCATGGAGGCTAGGAAAGCCGTCTGATCGACCTCGGTATCGTCATACTCTGGTGTCTCCTTCCTTATTGAATGAAAGAGAAATCGACTTCTTTGCCACTGTAGTGCGAGAAGCCATGCGATCGCATCCCGGTGTTCATTTGGCACCATCTTTCGCCTGTTCCCCGAGAGATCCGTGATGGCTGAAGCCGCCTCGCCTTCGATCGCGCTCATATATTTTTCTAGCGAAGTATGGTCTGGCTCGCGTCCGGGCATTATGATGCTATGTCCGAAGTTTCGATGCCCGGTATTTCGAACAGTAGCGATAAAGCTTTTGTCCATCGCCAATCGGTGTACAACAAGTCTTTCGTGCTCATCGGCGAACCGGCGCAGGAGGAACTGTGGAACAAAGTGATGTTTTTTTGCGGGCGGCATAAATGTTCTCTTTCATGTGAAGTTCGGCTGCATACATCTCAGGGTGGGAGTGTCCTCAACATCTTGAGACGCGCAACCAAGCACGCTCGTTGACTTGGTGGGCGTTCGCGCTCACGGAGTGCTTGAGAAGTTGATCTCAAGGGATCTAAGCGAAGCGCAGTCGAGTACGACGCCGCCGTCCTAGTCCTGAAACCAGCAGCGCATGTCCAGTCGCCAACCTTCGCGGAGCGTCTCGCATGGAGAGACCCGCATCAATGCAGAATGGGTCTGGGTGCGCGTGTCCGACACCGCACGGATGTAGCCAGAGAAGGAGTGCCGCTGCGGCGGCGCCGGGTTGTGTCCTGGGCGTGCCGGCGGTTGTGGTCAGAGGTCGGTGCGGTCCCAGCTGACGTCGGCGTTCTGTAGGAGTTCCTTCGCGGCCGGGCGGTGATGGCCGCCGGTGGTGGGGTCCTCTCCCACTCTTCGCAGCATGTCTGCTGTCATCCGCACCCTCTCCGCGATGCCGTCGCATACGGCTACGTAGCCTCACTCGGGATCGTTGTAGGTTTCGCACTCTGGGGCGGCCACGAAACAGGCCCCCAGTCCAACAGCGGGTCGAGAGGGTCGAATCCTGGACCTGCCACACGCAAGTAGTCAACGATGACCTATCCGTCCCGGGAAACACGATTGCGAGCACTGGAACAAGGCCCCTAGCCTTCACCAGTGGAGGAAGCGAACGAAGCGGAGCTGCAGGACCTACGTGAACTCCTGCGCATGCTTGGCAAGATCGACCCTTGGATCAAAGCGGTCACGACCGACGGGTCGTCACGCCCCTGGGTAGCCGATAGCCATAGCCCACTGTCCACCGACGACCAACGCACCCACCCTTACCGGCTCAGCCATCGGACCTGGATGGCGATCAACGTCGCTGTGGACTTCCTGCATTGCCTTCGGCGCAGCCTCACCCAGGAGCTCCAAGAAGGACAGGTCCAGGTCCACCTGCACTCCTATGCCCAAATGGCGTTGCTACGAGGCGCCGTGGAGAATGCCTGTTGTGCCGTTTGGCTCCTCGGCCCAACGCTTCGCCTGGAGAGGGTCACCAACCGGCTCTGCCTGGAGTGGCACGAACTCAAGCCGGCTTACCGGCTACGAGAACTCGCGCACGCTCAGCCCACCAAGACCATCGAGCAGCGCCAACAGCAGCTAATCGACCTGCTGATCGCGGCGAACTTTCCCTTCACACCGCGGCCCGGAGAGGCCCTCCAGGTGGCAGCGGAACGTACGGCCCGGAAAACGCTCAAAGAGGGCGGGGACTACGTGGAAATGGTCAAACGAGCCGGAGAGCTCACCCCTAACGTCGGCGCAGACGTCGCAGAAGCCACCTGGCGTATGTGCAGCGCCCTTGCCCATGGCGACTCCAGTGCGACTATCGGGCTTCTTGACCTCCAGATCGTCGAGCAGGTCCAGCCTGGCATCAACCTTGTACTCACGACACCGCCAGTTCGCCCCCTTGTCGCCGCCGCGGCGATCGCCCTCGGTCTAACTGCCAGGGCGTTCGAGCTGCTAGAGATTCGCGGCCGAGCGCTCTACTGATGTAAGGCGACCGGTCTGCACTCCCCAAGAAGTGATGCCTTGAGGCTGGATGCGAGCGCGCTCGGCGTTCGGGAGTCCGGTAGTACGGCGACGTGCGTTGGCTCCGGCACCGTCGTGCACCCGAGGCTGCTAACGCTTCTGCTGACTCGAAAGTCCTGGCCAGCCTCCGCGCTCGGCGCGCATAATCGCAGGAACTAACTGGCATCGGGTGTGGAGCTCAGCCCCGACCGCACCCCGGCCGATCTTGAAGGGGTCGTTGTCGCCTGCCCGCTTTCAATCCTGAAGGGCGTCCCCGCAGGGGGCATCGAGAACTACCAACGGACCCGGACCATGCTGGACGGCTGCGGACGGATCCGCAACGAAGGGCCAGGCCAGTAGAGCAATTTGGACACCGCTGGATGTCTCTAGTTTCACTCATAGTGAATAGGTCGCGACGATCACCGCGGGTGTCGCTGGCCGTCGGTGATTACGTGATCGGCGGACGCGTCGCTGCTGGTGCTCGGGCCACAGTCGGCCCTTTGCCTTGAGTTGGCCTGTGTCCGAACTTCCTACGGAAGCGCTCGCGCGACGGCGTCGATGAAGTCATTGTGCATGCGCTCAACTTCGTCTCTACGTGCGACCAGGTCAGTTATGTCGACGGCATGCCGCAATAAATCCGGAGCATTGAGAGCTTGCTCCGCCAGGTTCACTAGATCGGCGTCCTTGGTGACCAGCTGCATCCGGACCAATGCCCGCTCAGCCGCCGAGCGTAGCCGGTAGGAGTCCGCTCTTTCCTGAGTCTGTTGTTCTTCCGGAGCCCGGTCTTCCTTGAGTCTCCACCGGAAGTACAGACTTCGCCGGTATTCCATTAGTGCCCCGATGAACACGCTGCACGCGGACAGCTGCTCCTGCCGACGCTGCTCTCGATGGTTGGCGAAATCGGTTCTCGCTGCGGCGCGTTGTTGGAACGCGTGAGTGATGCAGGAACCCATGAGGGTGCCCACAACCGCAATGATGCTTGCTGTGACGCTTCCCATGGCCGGAGCTTATTTCGCTGCCCTCATCGGCGTGGCTTACCAACGGGGTGACCACTTCCTAGCGGCAGCGCCTGGGTTAGAGGGTCGAGGTATCTGACTTCGATGAGGGGAACGGCCTTTTGAAGCCGGAGGTGCGTCAGCGCCGTCTGGAACTGATCCCGACGATGCGCTCGAGTCGGGTTCTTCCCATCAGTCTCATGGCTTTCCAACTCGTTCTCGTTCGGAACGTCGCAGCGGCGCGGCTCGACAACGACGACTAGCGCCAGCCGATCCAGCCGCCCGGATGTCTACAGCTCGAAGTCGTTGAACATCGGCCGTGCGCGGCTGCGGATCAGAAGGTGAGGGTATGAAGTGCCTCCGGCGGGGGCCTTCGGCTCGGGGATGGTCCATCTCGCTACTGAGCCATTGCTTTGGCTTGAGAGGGGGCCGTGTCATCCCCTGCGCCGACGTCCCAGGCGAAGCCAAGCAGACCAGGCTCTATGGGTGCAGGTCGTTCTTCCAGCGGGGAGCTCCACCTCCACCCATAGAGCCTGGCCCGCTTCCCGAAGGGTGGGACGACGGCGCAGGGGATGACCCGGGGGAGGGGGCTGCGGTGTACGACCGCTGCGGTTCCGGTTCTGTCCAGCGGATCAGCTGCTCACATACCAACCGCGTTCCGAGGCCCCACACCAGCCCGCCGGCTGTTGAGATCGGTACGCCCATCCAGAAGCCCCAGCCTGCCCAGCTCGCCAGCCACCATGACATGAGCAATCCGAACAGCGTCACGGCGCCGATCAGCACGAGCGAGCCGACGTACAGCCACCGCACCAACACCGGCGCGAAACGACGCTCAAACCGGGCGTCGAGGAGCAAGGCCAGCTTGAGGGCCAGGCTTACGCTCCTTGGCGGATCGCTAGTGCGGTGACCACGAACGTTCGCCGGGTTGGTGACACGCCGGTCGGCATCCGTGATGGCGGGGCTTGGGGGCCTCAGTCTCGGTAGCGACCAGATCGCTGACGGGAGTGAGGCCATCGGGTGGCAGAGCCGGTTCGGGCACGGCGGCTGACTGATCAAGAGGGTCAGCGGCTGACCCAGATCGTGCGGCGGGGCAAAGGCGAGTCGATCCGGGTGCGCCGGGCGATGATGATCATGGCGTCGGCGTCTGGGACGCCGGTGCCGGCGATCGCCCGGCTGGTCGCCGCGGACGAGGACACGGTCCGGGATGTGATCCACGCGTTCAACGAGCGCGGGCTGGCCTGCCTGGACCCTAAGTGGGCGGGAGGCCGTCCCCGCCTGATCAGCGACGATGGTGTGGATTTCATTGTCGAGACGGCCACCACGCGTCCGGCCAGGCTGGGGCGTCCGTTCACGCATTGGAGCATCCGCAAGCTCGCCGACTTCCTGGCCACCGGGGCTGCCCGCAGGGTGGTCATTGGGCGCGAACGGCTCCGGCAGATCCTGCACGCGCGTGGGATCTCCTTCCAGCGCACCCGGACCTGGAAGGAGTCACGCGACCCGGACTTCGATGCCAAGCTGGATCGGATCGAGTACGTCACCAGCCGTTTTCCCGAGCGGTGTTTCGCCTTCGATCAGTTCGGGCCGCTGTCGATCCGCCCGTGTCACGCCTCGGCGTGGGCGATGCAGGGCCGACCGGACCGGCTGCCGGCGACCTACCGCCGCACCCACGGCATCCGCTACTTCCACGGTTGTTACTCCTTGGGCGATGACCAGTTGTGGGGCGTGATCCGCGCCCGCAAGGGCGGCGATCACTCCCTGGCCGCGCTCAAGTCGATCCGGGCCGCGCGCCCCGACGGCGCCAAGATCTACGTGATCATGGACAATCTGTCGGCGAACAAGACCCCGGCCATCCGCAAGTGGGCCAAGAAGAACAAGGTCGAGTTGTGTTTCACCCCGACCTACGCCTCCTGGGCCAACCCGATCGAAGCCCAGTTCGGGCCCTTGCGAACCTTCGTGATGGGCGATTCGAACCATCCCAACCACACCGTGCTCGGCCGCAAACTGCACGCCTACCTGCGGTGGCGCAACGCCAACGCCCGCCACCCCGACGTGTTGGCCGCCCAACGCCGCGAACGCGCCCGCATCCGCATCCGCAGCGAACGCCAGCAACGCTGGGGCCGCCCACGCCCCAAGGCAGCGTGATCAAACCCGGCAAACGTTCGTGGCCAGCGCACTAGGCGTGAATTGGGCGGAGGCGTGGGAGTTCATGCGGTCGAGGATCACGAGGCTTAGCCCGCAGTCAGCCGAGGCAACGCCGTATCCATACGGAAGATGTACGTCTCGTTTTCCAGTTCGGCACTGTCACGCACGCTGGCCATGTGCACCGGTCTGTGCACGTCGCCGGCCTCCGAAGCACCAGTCGGCTGACAGCAACGGTGACAGCAACGGCAGCCACCACCGGCACACGTCGACACACGTCTGACCTCGTCACGGAGGTCGTGAACAGGGCTGATGTCACTTCTGAAAAGCGGAAGGTCGGCGGTTCGACCCCGCCCCTGCCCACCTCTCTGACCTGCTGAAAGACCCCGAGCGCTGGCGTGCGGGGTCTTTTTGACGACAACGATGACGACAATGTCGCATCATGTGGGCTGCCAGCGGCCCAAAGGGCGGCCCTGCTTGACATAGTCGTTGTACTCGTCCTGAAGGACTCCCTGGTTGACCCAGCGTGCGGGATCGGCGGCGAGTTCTCTGTCGGCTAGGTCGATGGTCTCGTCCGCCGACTCGGTCTCTCCCATGTCCACGACAGGTCATATAGACGTGTCGTCCACATCCGGCCCGTCAGATCGCGGAACACAACCTCGTCCAGACAAACGCCCTCTCGCAGGGCTCCCAGGTGAGGACTCGCTCTTGCTGCGGCGGCGAGACCGTTGGCCCACGGTGATCGATTCGACGGTAATGCAGAAGTGTGTCAAACCGCACCGACATCGATAAAGCCGACAGTTACCGTCACCTCTCGAAGCCGAGACCATAGGGGGGGACATGCCTCATGTGCGGGGGTACCGCAGGGGGGACGGTACTTGGGTCAGGGCGCACTGGAGGCGTCCTGCGGCAGGTGCAGGTATTGCGGCCACTGTCACCGTTGGAGCTTTTACCTTCACGATGACGGGTTCGGGAGGCGGGTCTGCCGCACTGAAGCCGCGACCGCCAAGCCGCGCTCGAGTGTCTAATAGCGCAATACCTGCTGTCGCCCAGACGGGCTTCAAGCGAGCCGAGGCCACACTAGTAGCCAGCGGCCATAAAACTAGCCTCGCAATGAGCGCTGGCACCGATTGTGCAACACGTTCATACGGACAGGTGCACGAATTCTTCACGTCGCATCCATGCAGGTGGCTAGCTCGTGCATACGTGCAGTTAGGCTACTCGGAAGTGCTGGTCGCTATTTCTTGGGTCGAGATGCCTACCGTCCGCCTGGCGGAAGAATATAAGAAACTCATCGACACGCCAGGTGCGGGAAACGTTACAGAACTCTCGCGTGAGAGTACCCTGTATCGAAAGATCAAGTACACCGATAATGCGCATACATCAGGAATTAACGGTGCCGCGGTGTGGAACGTGCAGGTACAACCAATACTTCCGAAAACAACCGCTGAGATCACTGAGATTCTTATCGATTCCCGACAGCAGTGATCTGCGAATCGCCGCACCGACCGTACGGCCTCGCCGTGAAGCCACATGGTCCCGGTCAGCAGACACCGTTGGTCCAAGGTCATGGCGCATCCGCCCTGCACTACCGTCGGCTACGGATCAGAAGGTAAGGGTATGAACCGCCTCCGGCACTGTCCTGCCGTAGGACCAGCGCGCCGGTCTGCGCACGTCGATGGCCTGGGCATCAGCGGTGTGGCTGACGGCAACGGTGACGGCAACGTCGGCCACCGTCGACAGCCGTCGGCGCACTCCCACCACCGTCTACTTCGGCATAGAAGCTCTGAGCAGGGTGGTCGTTACTCCTGAAAAGCGGAAGGTCGGCGGTTCGACCCCGCCCCTGCCCACTCCTTGAGACTAGCGAAAACAGCACCCGACCTGCGTAGACAGGTTCGGGCGCTGTTCGCGTTGTGTCCGGCTGTGTTCGACCGTCACCGGGCGGCGGCGGGTGGCTTGCCAAATACGTGCCGACGCTTCAGGCCCAGAGAGCTACCTCGATGCGTCGCTTTGAGGGTTTCGTAGTGTCGTCCCTGCGGTCGGACAAGCGCAACGATGTGAGGTCGCGGTCTGCCCGGATGGGTACGTTCTCTACGTCGTCAAGGCGGCCCGACAAGCTGTCCGCCCGCGCCGCCGACTCGGCGCCCGCCATACGACTCCCGCTGACCCTCTCGCTCCGGGCAGACCGAGAAGCCGGGTCCCCTGGCGCGGACATAGCTTGATCCCCCGGGCCGCCGAGCCGTCAGACGGTTCGCCGAGGAATCTTGCTGCCAGTCGCGTGGACGGTTGCGCCAGGCTGGTGGGTGCCTCCGGCGGGGGCACTCCGGTTCGGCATGACCACGAATCTGGTTCGGTTAGTGGGGTGGCTGAGGTGGAAGCCTGGCTATCCCGCCCGCCGAGGTCCCAGGCCAAGCCGAGCAGAGCCGCCGGCGGTGGCAAAGGTCGTTCTTCCGCAGGGAGCTCCACCGTCACCAGCACGGCGGCCCGCGCCCCGTGGGGTGGGAGGGCGGCAGACGGGAAGGCCGGGCAGGAACTGGACGATTTGACGTCGAACCCTGTCATGGAGCACTAGTGTCCATGTGTGACTGACTCCAGTGAGCCGCAACTCTCGGACGACGATCCAGATGTCGAGCCTTTGGCCGCCTGGGAGCGAACACTATCTGCAATATTCGGCATTTCTCTTGCCGCTGGTGGGGCTGCTGCCGTCTTCGTTACAAAAAATCAGGCAGGAAGCGTCGCTCTTCTATTGATAGGGGGCGTGCTTCTCGTGATGACAATTAATGGCACACCACTACTTGGTGCTAAGTACGGTGACAAAGAGTTGAAGCTTGGTCGGAGGCGTAAGCGCGCCCTGGCTAAAGTCGCGGAAGAGTCGCCGGAAGTGGCGCGTCAAACTCTCGACGTCTTGGCGGAGTACGACCCGCGAATTCGAAATGACCCCAAGGCTGTAGCGATTTACGCGGAGACATACGAACAACTAGTTTTGGCTAATTTGCGACTCGTACTTCCACAGTATCGGGTAATCGAACAAAGGCATGGGGTGGACTCAGGTGTTGACGCCGTCGTATACCTCAAGGATGAGCCAATCGCTAACATCGTCATAAAGTATTCGCGGTCGGGCGCTCCAATCACTGCATCTAGACTGATGGATGAGTTGGGGAAGCATGCCAATAGTAAACTTCCAGTTTTGATAGTTGCCAACGCCCTGGCTCCATTCGAAATGAAGCGTCGATTGAGAGAGGCGAAAGAGAGATTCAATGTCCTGGCTCATTTCATTCAATGGGAAAATCCTGCCCATAACCGTGGGCTCAAATTTGAATTTGAAAGCCTAATTCGGATTGAACACAATTCATGAGTCTTCTGAGCTGCGCGCGCTGTCGGCCTAGTGCGGTGCCGCTCCGGGCGATCTGAGCGACTAGCTGAGTGACAACGGGCATGCATGGCCGTAGACGCTCACGGATTCGCGCGGACCATGTAGCCAGGTAGGCGCCCCGGCCATCTGTAACCAATGTGCCCTGATCTTCTCTCGTAATGAATAGATTGTCGGAGCGATTCCGACAAGCGAAGATCGTCCTTCCGATCCAAGATAGCTCTATCATCGCCACCGTCTGAAGATCCTTCTCCCTGGGAGTGTGGCGACGGCGAACCGGGAAGGCCTGGATATGGAGATTGTGCGAGCAACCCCACTAGTCGCGTTAGCTCGAAGACTCAGGATTTATCTTCTCGCGCAGGCTGTCCATTTCCGCCACAACCTCGGTGCCATACTCTTTCAGGCTGTAGACCCTTTGGCGCAGCCTCAGAGAATTTAGGCATATTATGACGACGACAACAGAACCTAGGATGCCGACGAGCGTTCCGCTGGTGGCAAATATGCTCGTTAGGGTGATCCTATAGTTCGAAATGCGCATGAGATGTGGACCGTCGGGACCCGTGAGGCTATTGGCTATAGCAAAGAAAATGCCGCTCATGATTGCAGTTATAGCACTTATAAGGGTAACCTTTAGAACGTCACTTATCAATCTCGTATTCAGGGCTTCCCGGTGCTGCGCCAAGCCATTGAGCTCGTGCAATTCGTCGGCAAGAAGATTCAATCTTTTTTTAGCTC
Source organism: Actinoallomurus sp. CA-142502 (assembly GCF_050936355.1). Classification (NCBI taxonomy): domain Bacteria; kingdom Bacillati; phylum Actinomycetota; class Actinomycetes; order Streptosporangiales; family Thermomonosporaceae; genus Actinoallomurus; species Actinoallomurus sp. CA-142502. The sequence continues at coordinate 458,878 of NZ_JBNJMY010000001.1, read as the reverse complement.
TAGAGCTACTGTGATTTGCTATCCAAGATTGAACTCGCGGTGTGTATATGTTTGAAATTATCGAGAGAGGGATGGATAGGGCAAGCCCAAGAAAGAACAGCGCCACTTTTCTATCCTACCTAGACAGATATCGCGATAGCGTCATCGCCTCAGTTATCCAGATACAAGGCATGCCCGTTACCGTCCGGGCCCGATCGGGAGTTGCCCCGGAGTCCAGACAGGAGTCCACCCAGGCAATGAGTTCTTCTGAGACGCTCATGTATCCCTCCCTCCCTCCATCCCTAGAAACGAAAAAAGCGCCGCACGAACACCTCGGTCGCGGTCTCCTGCTAACCGCATGGTGTCCACACAACGCTTGGTTGGGGGTGGCCCAGTCTCCTGAGCCGGTATTTAGTTATCTTCACTCCAGGCAAGCCACCGAGCATGTCGCTCTCCCGCTCGGCTACCCGTCGCAGGAGACGGGCTGTCCGGGCTTGCCCGACCCAGAGTCTAGACAGACCCTCCCAGCGTGTCTCGCCATTCGTATGAATTCGGATGAGGAATCAGGCCCGATAGGTCTGCCCCGTGCCCGCCAGAGCGGAGGGTCACGGTCGCGTACGGCCGTCAACAGGCAGCACGCCAGGAAGATGCAGGTCAGCAGAACCGCAGGCGATCGCTGATCAGCGGCGCCGCCCGCAGAAGACGAGAGCCTCTATGCAAGAATCCGGAACATCCGCGGAATGCCTCGACGGTATGCAGGGCTCGGCTTAGAGTCGCTGCAGGCCAGCGAGGAAGTGACGCCCAGATCCATGGCGTCCTGTGAATCCGCCGGCGCTTGGTGCGGCCTCTCCTGCTGTACAGCACGGAAGTACAGCAGGACCGCTGTACAGCACCTCTCGTGATCGCACGACAACACACGTCCGAGCAGGGCAAGCCAGCGGTGACCGTGATCGTGCCGGTAGTTCGCATCGAGGGGGTCATTCAGACGGCGGACGCTCAAGGCGATCGCCCTGGATGATCGCCGTCCGTCGTGGCTGGGGGCGATCGCTGCCGCGCGGCTTCCGGCGCTCGGGCCGTGGCCGGCCCTGCGCTCCGGGTCCGCTTGCCACCGGATGCCGGGCTCCCCGTCACACGGCCGTTGCTAACGCTTCTGCTAACGACGGCTCTGGACGGTCGTGGACGGACCTAGACGGCGCTGGCGTCCGGCAACAGGTCAGCGGACGTTTGTGGACGGTCATGGACGTGTTCGATCTTGCTACGGATCAGACGGCCAGGCCGTGACGATCGCTGTGGGTGGTTGCTCGCCCCTTGAGTTGGGGCGATCGGCTGACGCGCCGCTTCCGATCCTTGGGCCGTGACCGGCCCTGCGGTCCGGGTCGCCTCATCCTCGGCAAGGTGGTTCTCGGCACAAGCCAAAGCGTTGGCTGTATCGCCTGGGGAGTACCGGAATGCCGCGGTGCAGCAGCTACCAGGAGTAATCGCCAACCCACATTAGAACGACGCGTCCCCATCGCAGCTAGATCCTGCGGGACGAACAGCGCTGGCCCTCCCGCCAGAGGTATACGTAGTCGGCCAAGCTGTTAACCCAAATCGATAGAGGCCCTTACGTCAATCGCACGGACTAGTGTTACTGAGCACAATTAGCCTCTAGTTCTTGATCCTGACATGCCCGACCCGATTAAAAACGGCAATAGGCGTTAGAACGAGAGCCGATGTTCTGTTATCGAAATATGCAGCATTGCCAAATACTGTCGCTCTTATCTGGGCGTCAACCCTGAGGCGTTGACGGCCTTGGGCGGTAACAAGCTCCTGGGCGGACGCAGTATTGCCTTGTGGGATGTCGAGGTGTAGTGAAACCGTGCCCGGCATTGTAAGTTGGTCACTGTCTGTCGACAGTTCAGCGAGCGAAAGTCTCGTATTTATACCTCCGTCGACTTCTGATACTTGCCATAGCGCATCTATTAGAACGAATTCGCTGCGGCTACCAGCCGATTCGAATTGCTCGCGCTTGGCAACGGCGATCAGATTATCAATTAGCTCGTCGGTCGTAATGGTGGCTTTCGATTTAACCAATTCGCTAATCTCGCTTACGCCGATCTGCGGAAGTCGAGCCAGATCTGTTCGCATATCCTCTACTCGGTTGATCGAATCTATCACTCGTTCGGTCAACCTATGCGGATCGGAAGGTACTCTGTATAGAAACTCCATACCTTGCTGCTCTTCGTGGTTGGTGGAGGCCTTCGCGCCGTGCGCACCAAATTCAACACCTCGGACTCTCTTCCCACTACTCGTTTGCTTGATCTCTTCGGGATTCAATTCAACCGAGTATTGCGCGGCAAGCGTCTGCAATGTCCCGATGTCGACGTAGTCACATATGACCGCACCCAAAGAACTGCGCGAAATTTGCTCAATCCGAGTGGTCAGTGTGCCGACTCTCAGGCGGGTAAGGCGACTTTGCATATACGTCGCCACAGACGCAACAAGGGCTCCTGCGGCCGTCGCTGCGGTAGTCAGGTATATAGAATAGTCGGTCATATTTGGAGGCTGCCGTGTCGATACATACTCCGAGTCTCACGATTGTTACGGTCTGGAATCAATTAGTCGGACGCGACAAAACCCGGATATGGGGCAATCCGGATCTCGGGATATGTGCGAGTGTGGCCCGTCCGGTGTTGGCGATGACGTTAGATACTGGGCGAGCATGGATCACAAGCCACGCTGTCGGCGACCCACTGGCCGCCGACCGCACGGCGCGCCTCTGCGATTCCGGAAGCTATCCGACGTCCCTGCGGACCTGCTCGTCGTAGGCGGCAAGCGCGACGGTGAGAAGGTGGAGGCCTCCGCCAGTGCCGCATCCGGCGGTTGCTGGCGACAGACGCTCCGAGGGGCGTGAACGCCGTGAAGTGCAGTGGCTCTCACGCCCTCCGCCTCAGCCCGGCGACACAGCCGGTTAGGTACCGTGCAGGGCGGACAACCGACCAGCCGGGAGATATTCGCTGGTATGTTCCAATTGTGCGGGAAGAGATGTGGTTTCCGCCGTTCGTCCGCATCAAAGGCCGTGGCCGGTACGCCTTACTTCTGGCGTGGAGACTCGACAAGTACGGCAAGTGGCACGGGCGCATCGCATGGCTCGCCCGTGAACAAGTCCTCTGGAAGGGCGTCGACGTCTGGATGCGAGCAGAAGACCTCGAACAGGTCCAGGTCCAGGACTACCGCCGAGTCCCCCGTAGACACGACGACGACGTCCCCTTCTGAGGCCAGGCAATAGCCGCCTCACCACCGGGTCGGCCGGGTCCATCGTGAGTCGCCAGCGGACGACGGCCCAGGTACGGCCCCTGGGCGCGTGCACTTAGCGTGCAACTAGCCAGGGTGAACAGAGGTCAATAAGGGTCACTCGCGGGCAGCCGCATCCGCAGGTCAGCGGCGCTGACGGCCAGTCTCCATTTGATTCCCAAGCTGACAGTAGGGAGGTCGGTTGCCGCCAGACCGTTCCGGGTCATTTTGGCCCGTCTTTCAGCAGGCAGAGCTGGGTGCAGCGGTGGGTGACGTGTTCGTTGCAGTGCGGGTGGTTACGGCGGGGCGGTGTACTGGATAGTCTCCGGGCGGATGTTCGGTTTCCCTTCCTGGAGGAAGTGTGGGTCGCCTGATTCGTTGTGATGTCGTGTTGGCGACCGTCGCGCTGATCGCTGCTCTTTCGGGGTGTTCGGGAACCGCACCGAACAGCCCAGGATCGGGAGGCCACGCGGGTGGGCCGGGCCAGAAGGCGCCGGGAGTGATCCCGATGGGGCCAGGTCCTCAGCATCCCTACACCGTGCAGGCCCAGCCGCCGGCCAACAGTTGCCACTACCGCCACACCGGGGACGGACAGCCACTACCTGATGTGTCGTGCACGCCGGGTGCCTTGAATCCTGATGTCACCCAGGCAAGCCTCGCGACGACGATCTGCCGCAAGGGCGGGTTCACCGGCGGCATCCGCCCGCCAGCCAACATCACCGACAAGGAAAAACGCGCCAACGCGCTCTCCTACGGCTACACCGCCTCCTTGCACGACGCCGAATACGACCACCTGGTCAGCCTCGAGCTGGGCGGGGACCCCGACGACCCGCGCAACCTGTGGGTCGAGCCGCCATCTCCCGGCCACCGGGTTGGCGCGGGCCCGAACAACCCCAAGGACGCCGTCGAGACCCGCCTCCACACCGCCGTCTGCGCCGGCAAGGCCACCCTGTCTGCCGCCCAGCAAGCTATCGCCACCGACTGGACCACAGCCGAATCCACCCTCGGCATCAGCCGAGACTGACACCACCTCGCGACACCTCACCGGCACACAGCCGCCGAGGCTCTCGTTGGAGGCGATGGCGACGCTGGCGTTTTCCTCGCGTTCGGTGAGGACCTGGAAGAGCAGCTCGGCCCCGCGGCGGTCGAGTTCCATGTAGCCGAGCTCGTCGACGCAGAGCAGGTCGACGCGGCCTAGCGGGCGCTGGTCTTGGTCAGCTGCTTGTCGTCGGCGGCCACGGGCGAACCTCAGGCGGAGGTCGCCGTCGTCGTCGAGCAGGGCTCGCCCTCCGACCTCGCCACGCCGGTCGTTGAACGGCTCGCGAGCCTCGACCCATGTCTCTGCGTTTCGCATGGAGGAGGAATCCGTCCTATGCGCCGAGTCTGCTCAGACCCCACTATGAGTTATCCAAAACAACATTCGTGCCTCTTCCTGCCGGTTGGGCATCGTAGGCTCTACTCGACAGGCGTCGGCAACTCGCAGCCGTCTACTCGCTCTCGCGGTTGAAGCCCTCGACGGCATCTCTGATGAGCTTGATCCATTCGACGCGGTCGCCATGTTCGCGGGTCCTGCCCTTGCAGACGTAATTATACGCCATGTAGGCGGGGCTGGAGCACCATTTGTCGATGTACTTCTCGTTTTGAAGAATGAGGGCGATGGCGAGTTGTTGTTCCAACGTCAAATGGGGTGACGGTTCGTCGTTGTTGCATCTCCTCGCCCATAGGACATGCGGGGCAAGGCTACGCGCGAACTCCAGCTCAGCCTTGGTCAGGCGAGTGCGGCCCATGACCTGTTCCCCTTCCAGAAAGATGGAGCGGACCCACGTCACGCTGTTCGGCGGCGACGGAGCGTCGTTCGTTTGAGCAGGATGCGTCGCATGGCGCCGTAGCTGTAGTCGAACTTGTCGGCGACCTGGCGGATGCTCCAGCCCTGGTCATAAAGACGGACGGCATCGACCTCGAGCTGCTCCTGGTCCGCGTCTTTCGGCGTGGTCGTGCTCTGCAGGAACGCCCGGATGTCTGCTAACCGGTAGCGTCGGTGGCCGCCGGGGGTCAGCACGTTGGGCGTCAGCCTTCCGGTTCGGGCCCACAGGGCGAGGGTGGCCACGCTCACGCCGCACAACTCGGCCGCCTCGCGGGGCTTGAGCAACTCGTTGTCCGGCCGATCCGGTGATATCGAAGGCACAACAAAGACCAATCTCAGTTGGGGAGAAAAGGAAGGGGGCGAAGGGGCGCCACTGCCAGCATCCAGCGCCCCATCCGCAGGACCGCGCGGGGCTCGGGGACTACCCCGGCCGCGGTCTCCTGCATCCGCCCCAGCCACCTCGCATGCGCACGAAGCAGCCGGAACGGAGACTCAGACAATCGCGAGCCGCATCAGCGCGCCGCGTTCGTTGTCAGTCAGCGTTTCGCCGGTACGGGGGATGACCGCGTGCGCGGTCTTGCCATACACCCCAGCCACGAACCACAACAGCCCCAGACTCTCCACGATCGGCACCCCACGCCCCGACAGGGACAACCCCTCACCGTCGCGCGGCGTTGGCTTGGGCACCGTGCGGTCGGCGTCGATGACGTACAGATGCGTCCACCGGGGGCGTACGGCGATCCCAATCCAAAACGGCCCGTTACCCGCGGCGTGGCAGATGGCGTTGGTGACCAGCTCAGACGCGGCGAGAGTCACGTCGTCAACGTGTTCGCGGTCGGTCCTGGCCACACGGGAAAGACGGCGGCCCACGAAGCCGCGGGCGGTCTTGACCGGGTTGGTCGACGCGGTGGACAGTCGCCGCCAGGTGGAACCGTTCGCCGATCCCACGATGAGGTCAGTGCACCAAAGCGTCCGAGGGATCCGGGGCTTGGACGGGCCGGCGAATCCCCCGGCCACCACTCTCACCTCCAGCGGGCGGCCCAGATGTGCCATTGCGGCCCTCCAATTCCGGAGGCGACGAGCAGCCTGACCGACCGCGTGGGGCAGGGCCGGCATCAAAAAACATTTCGACCGTGGGGGTTGGGTCATCGTCCGCCTCGTAACCTGCGACTCCTGGCAACTGAACGATCCGTCGCACCTCCAGACAGCCTCGCGTCTCAGCAAGGACCTCTCACGGGCACACAAGGGACGGCTAGGGACGTCTTGTGTTGATGGTGGCCAGTATCTGCACGGCCTGGAGGATCGCGGTGAGCGGGGTCTTGAAACTCGCCGCGCGGGTGCCCCGGACGGGTACCCCTATAGCTGGAGTGGGGTGCAAATCTCACTCGTGATTAAGATGCCTGTCATCGCAGTATTTATGCTGATACGCGATCATGGTCGACATGGTTGACGTGACCATTGGGGAACCTGTCGATTCCCTGCTCACGGTGAAGTTGCAGGGTGAGACCTGGGAGTTGAACATCTGGGCGTCCGCATCGGACTTCGGACGACTCCGCGAGATCCGGAGCGCCGACTGGGCGGCGCGCCGCTCACTCGCGATCGGCACCTCGGCCGGCGCTCCCGTGTACTGGGCCACAAGCGACGACCAGGTGACGATCTTGATCGGTCACGATGACGAGACATGGGATATCGCCGTCATGGTTCCACTCGGGGCCGTTGATGAGATTGTGTCTCTCGTCAAGCGATACGAATGAGGCGCAGCGCGAGCGGGTGGCCGACGGCGATGCATGGGGCGATCCGGCCCACCACCGAGACATTCGTCGCCAACTGCGCAGGTCGGCGGGCAGGACGGCGGGCAGGACGGGAAGACATCGCCGACCCTTTGTGAGTCCGTCAGCCCTCGGGCGACTCCTGCTGCTGTACAGCACGGGAGTACAGCAACACCGCCGTCCAGCATCTGTTGGGATCACACGGCGACACACGTCTGAGCAGGGCGAGCTAAGTCCGATCTGCAGCCCGCCGATAGTTCGGGACGAAGAGGTCGTGGGTTCAAATCCCGCCACCCCGACGCAGGTCAGAGGCCTTGTACCACTGTGGTACAGGGCCTCTTCGGGTGCTTGGCCGCCTATCGACATGGGGGCTCGCGCCTCACCGTTTTATCTTGAGGGCGAGTCTTCAAATCGCGTGACCAACTGCTGAACGAACGCCCGATACAGGTACTCCAGCGCCCCATCGTTGGTCTCATACTCGGCGAGGTCGCGTTCGATCACTTGCTGGGCCTCCTCGCATCGCCCCCGCAGGAACAGGAACGCGACGTGATGAAACGGGCTGTAGCTAACGTTCGCCACCAGACGAAAGTCCCTCAGCGCGAACTCGAAGCGCTCATCATCGGCGAGGTCACGCGCGAACGGCATCCCGTACGCCTCGACCAACGTCCGCAGCCGCTCGGCCGCCGGCGTCGCGTCCTCAACGGTCTCGACCTCAAGCTCCAAGAACGAGTTCGCCGGAGTCAGGTACCCGATCGACCTGCAGACCGTACAGCCGATTCCACGGGAGCGGTCCACCAGCAACTCGTCCAGCAGACGTTCGAGCGGGTCACATCGCACGCCCATGACCGGGTTGACCCAGAGCGGATGACGCTTCGTCGAGGTGTTCAGGCCGAGCCACGCCAGATAGCCGTTGCCCAGGTCGTAGGTAAAGATATCGCCGGCCCGCTTGCGCCAACCCGCCGCCTTCATCTGGTCGCGGGCCGCCGCGCTGAACGCGGCGATCAAATCGCGCATCACGGGCGACACAGTACGCCGCCGCGTAAGTGAGGAAGGACTCCGGATACGCGAGAGCGGATGGGACCCCTGCAGCGCTGATGCCGAGTCGGCGCAACCCCTGGAGCCACCAGCTGCGTATCGGAGCATCCCACGGCTGCGCCAGAAGTACCGGACCGCCTAAGAGGCCGCCTATCCCTGCGCTCCACCACGAACGTCCACGATCTTCGGTGGAGTGCTCGGCGCTGGTCGCAGCGTGCGCACGCAGGTCGCGGGAGGCTTGGGATTCCTTCGGGACGAAGAGGTCGTGCGTTCAAATCCCGCCACCCCGACCGGCTCAGAACCCCCTTCCGATCACGGAAGGGGGCTTTTTGGTGTCCGTACGGCGGCCGAGTACAGCCGCGCCTACGAATCGAGCCGCTTGAGCGCACTCTTCTGCCGATGAGCGGGCACTTCGTTCTGCCCGCCCGCCGAGAATTCCATTGCGAGTGGCCTGGCACCGGATGTCTGATTGATCGGCCACCAACACGGGAGGGAATATGAGGCTCATGCCGCTGCCCACCCCCACGCTGCACACCGCTCGCCTTCGGCTGCGTCCCTTCGACGATGCGGATGCGGACGACCTCTTCGCGCTGCACAGCAGCGCCTACGTGCTGCGTTACTGGGACGCGCCACCGTGGAGCGACCGCGCGCGCTCCGAGCGGTTCATCGACGCTTGCCGGCAGATGGCCGAGGGGGGTACCGGGACGCGGCTGGCCGTAGAGCGTGTTTCCGACGGGATGTTCATCGGCTGGTGCAGCCTGAACGGGTGGAATCCGGACTACCGCAGCGCGTCGATGGGCTACTGCTTCGACCATGCCGCGTGGGGCCACGGCTACGCGACGGAAGCCGCGCGCGGGTTGCTGCGGTGGGCGTTCGACGCGCTGGACCTGAACCGCGTCCAGGCTGAAACCGATACGCGCAACGTGGCATCTGCCCGCGTTCTGGAGAAGCTCGGGTTCGTGCGCGAAGGGACGTTGCGGGAGGATTGCATCGTGAACGGCGAGGTCTCCGACTCGTGGGTCTACGGGCTGATCAGGCGAGAGTGGCGGCCGTCATCCGAGCCGATTCCCGCCCGCTGAGTCCCCCTCGCTCGCAGGACGGCACTCGGCCGCCGGCTTCATGGCGTGCGCTCTGGTACACCGGCCCGGCCGTCCCGGACGACAGCCGTACGTGCGGCTATGTCGACGTCTAGAGTGTGCCTCCGGTCGTTCGGGTAGCCGGGGGTGCTGTGGTCGAGGTTCCTGATGCGGTATTGGCCGAGCTGGCCGGGCCGGTCGCCACTGCGCTGCCGCTCATCGTCGCCCGCATTCCGCCGGCACCGGCGGCCGAGCTCGGTCGGTTGCGGGTAACCGCCGACGGGGACACCTGGCCGACCCGCGGATCGGCCGTCGGGCACCGGCGGATGGCCCGATCCTCTTCCGGGGCTCGGTCGGGGCGGGGCGACTCGCCGGTTCGTGACGCGCTCGGCTCGCTGCCGCAGTTGCTGGTCGAGCGCTTGCTGGGTGCGCTGGAGCTGACCGTGCCGGAGCTGGACCTGGCCGGCGCCCCGGACCTGACCGGTTTTCTGGGTGAGCCACCCACCGGCAACGTCGGTGTCGGGATCATGAGCGGGACGAGCGAGGCCGTCACCGGGGCGGCCATGCTGGACCAGATCCGGCCTGGTGTGTTGCCCTTGGTCGCCGCGCTCGCCCGTCGGCTGGCGGACCACCCGCGGGTGACCACCCTCCTGGCGGTGGGGCCTGAGATCACCGACGAGCAGGAGATCGCTGCGGCACACGGCGCGGTACGGCTCGCGCTGGCGGTTGCCACCGCTGCCGCCGTCCTGCACGGGGTGGGCGTCCGGCCCTGGGCGATCGAACCACCGGCGGTGCTCGGCGTCGCGATCGGCACCGCGGTGCTCCTGCTACGCGAAGCTCCGATGCCCGCCGGCTACGCCACCGCGCAACTCGCCCGGGCCCGGGCGGAGCACCTGCTGCCCCGTGGCTCCGCCGGATCGGTGCCGGTGTCGGGGCACCTGTTCGCATTGCTGGAGGGTACTGAGATCCCGGAGGCCGACTTCGACGGCAATGGGCTGGTCGTGGTCGTTCCGGGCGGTGCGGTGATCCGCACCGGGGTCGAGACCGGGCACGTCCGGATCCTGTTGCGTGTCCTGGACGGGCCACCGCCGGACGTCGCGACCGGCTGGGAGGAGATCGTCGAGGTCAGCTGGCGGGCGGCCGTCGGCGCTGCCTCCGTGGTCGGATCCGACCCGGTCGAGCCGCACCTGCGCAAGGTCACCCCACCTTGGCCGGGCGACTACCGGCTGCGGGTCCACGCCCGCGGTCGGGACGACACTGACGAAGGCGACACCGAGCACTACGAGCTGGTGGTGTGGCAGGCGCCCGCCGCGCCCGAGACCGTGTACGCACGTACCGACCGGCTCGGCCACCGGCTGCGCGGCGAGCCGGAGCCGGCACGGCCAGAACGACCTGAGGCCGCCTACCGGTGGCTGCGCCGCAGCTCGCTCGCCGAGGCCGCGACGGTCACGGTGGTGACCGGGGCGGACGTCGCGGACGTTCTGCGCGCCTTCGGCGCTGACCCGGCCCGGCCGGAGTCGATACGGACCATCAGCGAGGACCTGATGAGCCGGCAGTCGATCGATCCGTGGGTCGCGGTGCTCGACCTCGGCGGCGCCGTGCTCGTCGTCGAGTACAACGGCTGGCAGGGCTCGAACGCGCTCGTGCTGACCCGGGCATCCGCCGGCGGGCGGGCCGCCAGCATGTTCTGGAACGTCAACGCGGTGACCCGGCTGTCTTTCGCCGAGCACGGCGAGGTGTTGCTGTCGGTGGAGCCGTTCGCCGACCTCGACGCGCCACCGCAGGTCGCGTCGGCGCTTGCGGGCCTGGACTTCGCCGACTACCACCGAGGCAAATGGCTGATGGGCCTGGTCGCGGTGCAGCGGTTCACCGGCCACGGCATCACTGCCGAAGACCTGGCCCGGATCGAGGCCGCCGACATCGGTTTCCGGATCGTGCCGGACCTGCCCACCCTGTACCCGCGCCGGTCGAAGCCCGGCGACCCGCCCGACCCCGCCACCGAAGCGCTGACCGGGCTACCCGAACCAAAGCTGCGGGACCTGGCCTGGTGGGCCGCCGCGGAGGCGGCCCGCTACGCCGGGCTCGGCAAAGACCCGGACATCGTTGCCACTGTCGCCGCCCGCGCCCTGACCTCGGAGGCCCACCTGCGCGCCCGCCGGTCCCAACTCGACGGCGGCGAACATCCGTGGGTCTGGCTCGCCCTGCACCGCGCGACCAACCCGGACCCGGTCGCCGCGGTCACGGACACCGTCGAGGCGGCCCGCTACGCAGCCGGACCGTACGCGGCCAATCTGGTCGCCGATGTTCGGGCCCGGGCCGATCGGTCCGCTCCGCGATGACGGACTGATCAGCTGATCGAACATCTCAGGCGCCAAGCCGTTGTGGCGGTCTGGGAATCGGTGGACTCTGAGGTCGGGAGCGGCGTGTCCCCTGAGGTGCGGGGAGTACGCCACCTGCCTGTCCGACCTCGAGGAGCCCGAAGGACGGTGCCATGAGCTACCTGCAGACACCCGCCGAGACCAACGCCGCGGACCAGACCGGTCGTCTGTATGAAGCCGACCGCGCGGCACTGGGGTATGTCGCCAACTACACCCGGGTGTTCGCGCTCCAACCTGCCGTCTACGCGGCCTGGCAGCAGCTCAACACCGCGATCAAGGCGGACATGGACATGCGGCGCTACGAGTTGGTGACGTTGGCGGCCGCGCGGCGTCTGCGGTCCAGTTACTGTGCTCTCGCGCACGGAAAGGCGCTTCGGGACCGGTTCTACGATGCCGAGACGGTGGAAGTCATCGCCACCGACCACCACGATGCCGGCCTGGACTCCGCCGACGTCGCGGTCATCGACTTCGCCGAACGCGTGGTCACCGATGCGACTGCCATCACCGCCGACGATGTCGCTGGGCTGCGCCGCCATGGACTGTCCGATACTGAGATCTTCCAGGTTGTGCTGACCGCCGCCGCCCGGTGCTTCTTCAGCACCGTCCTGGATGCCGTGGGGACGGAACCCGACTCTCAGTACCGCACCTCGATCGAACCCGGCCTCCAACTCGCCCTCACCTTCGGCCGGCCCATCGCAACGGCGGATACCCCAGATGAGACGCCCTGAGAGATCGACCGACGGGACTTCTGATTCTTCTGCCGGGAAAATCGTCGGGCTGGCGGTGATCCGGTGCTCCTTCCGACTCGTCCAATATCCATGGGCAGAAGAACTCGTACGGCCGTCAGCGTGATCTGGGCGCTCGTGCCGCTGATCACTGCCGGCATCGCCACGACGCTGGTCTTCGTGTTTCCGGCGATTCGCCTGCGTAAAGCCATCCACTGGCTCGTGGTGGCCGGCTACCTGGCACTGACCGTCACGGGTTTCGCCACTGCGAGCTCGCCCGACTCCTCGGCGGGCAGAAACGTGTTCGCCGCGGCGATCGTCGTCCTGTGGCTCGGCGGCACGGCGCACGCGTTCGCCATCCGTTCGCGGGTGTTCGCCACACAGCCACCCCTGGCCCCCGGCTACGAAGGCGCCGTCCGGATGGCCACCGGGCGGCGCGAGCTTCGCACCGCGGCTCGCGAGACCGCACGTGACCCGGTCATGGCATGGGAGCTGCGCATCGGGCGGCCGGACCTGCCGCGCGGGTTCGACGACGGCGGCCTGGTCGACGTCAATCATGTGCCGCCGTACGTGCTGGCGCAGCTGCCGGGCATGAACGCCGAACTGGTTGACCGGATCCTACGGACACGCGAGCAGTGCGGCGGGTTCACCTCCGTGGAGGAGCTGTCGGCGCTGGCGGAGCTGCCGCCCACGCTGACCGAGACACTCGGGGAGTACGTCATCTTCCTGCCGTAAGGACCTCCCTGCCCGGCGTGGGCTTCGTTCGCGGATTCGCCCGTGCGCGTGGTTACTCACGACGATCCTTAGTCGCCGGTATTCGGACAGACTAAGGTAGCCGGATTATGTGCCCGACATGTAGCTTCGCTCGGAATTTTCCCGTGATCTCACCGTCTTATCGATGACCAGAAGGCGCTTCCTACGAAGGTCAGCCAGTGGCTGCGATCAGGGCGAGAAACGCATATTGGCGACTGAGTGTGGATCGCATTATCTCCTTGGCCGCGCCGACAAGACTCCGTGCGGCTTCGGCTTCGGCTTCGCGCGGGAAGATCAGTGCAGGGCCTCTTCTCATGCCGGTTCGCGTGAGAAGATCTCCCCATGCAAGGGGGCGGAGCGGTCGAGCGATCGATCTTCCGTGGAGTCGAGTACTTTCTGCGCCGCCCCGCGACCGCCACACGTCTGAGCGGCACCGCCGCCGAGGCGGCGGAGCGGACGGCGGCGCGCGATCTCGCCCTGGGACGTGACGTCCTCGCGACCCTGGGGAAGGCTGGTCCCGAGGGACACGCGGCCGAGGACATCCTGCGTCGATACAAGGTCAAGGTGGAGTTCAACCGCGGCGAGGGCAGCTACTACGACGACCATTTCAACACCCTCATGGTGGACCTGGAAGAAGAGGGTCATCCGGCCATCGCCGTCGTCCACGAGGCGGAGCACATCGCGTGGGAGAAAGAAGGGCGTAACGCCTTCGCGCACATCAGGACTCTCGACCGTGACGGCTACATCGAGGCGCAGATGTCGGAGGAGGCGGACGCGCTGGTCAAGGAGACCCGGGCCAACGTAGAACTGCAGCGGCATGACCCGGACCTGCCCGACGCGCCGTTCCAGGATGACTACCTGGCCGGCGGCCGCGAGAAGATCATGCAGCTCCTCAGGGACGGGCACGTCGTCACGCCGACCGACGGAAGAACGTACGCCGAGTACTACGGGGAGGAATGGAATGTCCACAACCTGGGCCGGCATGCTCCCTGACGAGGCGGACGTCCGGCGCGTCGTGAGTGCGGCGCTGGCGGCCGCCGGCAGGAAGGCCAAGAGCGCGCAGGCCGCGGCTTCCACCACCACGATCCGGCGGATGGACCGGTTGCCGGGCGGCGCGCACGTCATGCGGTTCGACACGTACCCGCACGCCCGCAACAGCTTCTACATCGGGCTCCTGGCGCACGCCGTCTTCTATCTCACCGAGTCCCCCGACTCTTTCAACGCGATGATCCGCGCGAGCGGAATCCCCGGCGTGGTCCCCGACGACGCGCTCGCGATCGCCCGCGCGTACCTCGAGACCACCCGGCCGATGCGCCGCTTCGGCCGGATCCTCAGCGACGCGGCGGACGTGCGCTGGGCCCCGGTCAGGACCGACGAGGAACGACGACGACTCGACGCCGCCGTCGAAGCCGTGTCGGCGGTCGTCGCGCCGCCCGCCGTCGACCTCCACGATCGCGGCTTCGCGATCACCGCGTGCGTCCTCTACGACGCGACGATCGAACGCCGAGTCCTGCTGGTGGGCCACGACGGCCACGTCGACGAGATCAGCCGGAGCCCGGTCGCCTCCGGCCTCCCCGTCCCGATGAGCCGGTAGATCGAGACTGTGGTAGTCAAGCGGGGTGGAGTACTTCTTCTACTGTCGTGACAGGCAGGGCGTCGGGGATCTGCGCTGGGAGATGGCCGAAGAGCACTGGGCGTTCATGGACCGGTACGCCGAGAAGATGATCGCTCGCGGTCCCACGCTCACGCCCGACGGGGAGGAGGCGACCGGCAGCATGCACATCGTCGACCTGCCGGACGCCGACGCCGCGTACGAGTTCGCGTTCCAGGAGCCCTACTACCGCGCCGGTGTCTTCGACGAGGTGCTGGTACGCCGCTGGAACAACACCCTTGGGCGCACGATGTGGGAGTTCGCCGGCGGCACGGCCGGTCATCGGCGGTTCCTGATCCTCGCGCACGGCAGGACGGCGCGTATCGCGGACCGCGTTGCGACGGTCGAGGAGAATCGCCGGTACCTGGCCGAGGCCTGTTCCGAGGGCCTCATCGCGCACGGGCCGCTGCTGTCCGAGGACGGGGCCGACTGGATGGGAACGGCGTCGCTGGTGGAGCTGCCCGACCGCGACGCCGCTGAGACGCTGGTGCGGCAGGACCCCTTCGCCCAGGCCGGGCTGTACGAACGCGTCGAGGTTCACGACTGGCGGTTCGGCGGTCGCCCCGCCGAGTAACGAGTTCAGACGGCCGAGGTCCGGTAGACGTCGAGCAGGTCGGTGGCGCGCGACTCCCACAGGTCACGGAGCGCCTCATCGTCTCCGTGCTCGCGTACCAGCTCGAACTCCGCGCGGGTGGCGGGGATCAGGGTGATGTACCGCAGCGCGAGCTCGTCGTCGTCGTAGAAGAGGTCGAAGGCCTCGTCGGCGTAGGGATGCGGCGAGGCCAGGAGGAACTCGATGGCGGTGCCGGGGATCAGCGGCTCGGCGTTGACATACCCGCCGCCGTACTCATACCCCTTGCCGCTCCGTACGGCCCGGTCGGCGACGACGTGCAGGAGATACGCCGCCTCCTGCTCCTGACCGGGCCGGGCGGAGACCACGAACTCCCCGGGACACGGACCGG
Organism: Actinoallomurus sp. CA-142502; assembly: GCF_050936355.1. Classification (NCBI taxonomy): domain Bacteria; kingdom Bacillati; phylum Actinomycetota; class Actinomycetes; order Streptosporangiales; family Thermomonosporaceae; genus Actinoallomurus; species Actinoallomurus sp. CA-142502. The sequence goes on along the minus strand of NZ_JBNJMY010000001.1, from coordinate 443,413 downwards.
TGACCTTCTGGAAGCGCACCCCCGTCGTCGCCACCGAGACCATGGCGTACGAGGGATGCTCATGGAAGCCGATGGAGAATCCCCGGTTCCGTCCGTCGATCGTCGGGCCCTCGCCGCGTACCACCGGTCCCAGGTGACGTTCGGCATGGGCGAGGAGCCCTTCGTAGCGCCGCGGATCGGCGTGGGGATAACTCACCGGCCGAACCCTAGTGGTGGCGCACGCGCATCAGGGCGCCGGGAGGTAGAAGCGCAGGAGGCCGTCGATGTTGCCGAGGTCGGTCGCGGCTTCGGTGAGGCGCGTCGCGAAGTCGTCGTCGCCGCGGCGGGCGGAGGCGGCGGTCTCGATCGCCGACGGTGTGGCCGTGCCCCAGAGGGTGGCTTCGCGGGCGGTGTGGTCGCGCTGGTCGCGGTCCCACCAGCGCGACACGTGCTCCAGCTGCTCGGCGACGTCACCGCCCGGCACCGCGCGTCCGTAGCGGTGTTCCCACTCCGGGCTGGACGGGTGGCGGGGGCCGTCGGGCGTACGGCGGTGGGTGGTCTGGAGTTCTTCCAGCACCAGGCACCACCGGTACGGGACGGTGAACCATTCGGGTTCCTCGCCCGTGCACACGGGGCCGCCGTTCAGGCGGCCGCGCATCGTCGCGACGAGGTGGTCGGCCAGCCTTCCGGGGTCGGAGCGCGCGGCGATGGCCGAGGCGCGTGCGGCGACGGCGCCGTCGACGGCGTGGGAGAGGGCGCAGTCGCGCAGCCGGCCGGGCAGTGCCCGCAGCGCGTCGAGGATCGCCGGGGCGGGGACGGGCGAGCCCCAGCCGGACAGGTGGGCCGCCGTGGCGAGCTCGGCCCACAGCACGACCTGCGGGTGGTCGGTGAGGACGCGCTGGGCGGTGCGCATGTCCCGCAGCGTGCACGGCGAGGCATGGCAGTCGGTGCCGCACGTGGTGCTGCGCGGGTCGACCAGCACGGCCGGTGAGGTCGTACGGGCGGCGCGGGTGGTCTCGACGGCGGTGCCGTCGGGCATCCGGGCCAGGTGCGGGTAGTCCATGCCGTCGGTGAACACGGCGCCCTCGCCGGGGCGCAGCGTGACCAGGAACTGGCTCTGGGCGTCGGTGATGTTCATGGTCGCGCCGACCGCGTCCCGGTCGTCCTTGGCGGGCAGCCGGTGCACGATCTTGACCGCGGTGTTCTTGATGACGTCGGGCACCAGCTTGGAGGGGATCTGCTCGGCCACGATCAGCCCCTCGCCGTACGCGCGGATCTCGGCCAGGAGGCCGGCGAACATCTCCACCGCGTGCGCCGCCGGTCCGCTCTCCTCGCTCTTGCGCAGCAGGCGGTGTGCCTCTTCGAACACGCTCAGGTGCGCGAGGCCGGTCGCGGCGCCGCTCATGCGCTGCCGCATTCGCAGGTACTCGACCAGGCGTACCAGGACGGTGCCCATGAGGAACGCCTTGTCGCGGTCGTCACCGACGTCCTCGATCTCGAACACGACGTTGCGGGCCAGCAGCCGTTCGAAGTCGATGGGGTGGCCGCCCTCGAAGAACCGGCCGGTCGTGCCCAGCCGGAGGCTGGACAGGCGTACGCGGATGAACCCGCGGACGTTGTCGGTGATCTCCTTGCCGTACCCGATCTCGGTGACGACCTGCTCGGCGGCGGCCTGCAGGTCCGCGAGCGTCGGGTAGCGGGGCGCGGTGCCGGGGGTGCGGGGTTCGCCGAGGGCCAGGTCCCAGCCGAGCTGCTCGTAGCAGCGGGTCAGCGCCGCGGACAGCACCTGCGGGAACGGCTCGTCGGACTCGAACGCGGCCAGGAACAGCGCGCGTACGAGGTCGGCGTGGGTCTGGAGGGGGAACGCCCGCCCGTCGGCGTCTCTGGCGGGTTCGAGGGGGTTGATCCCGGCGGCGATCGCGTCCACCTCGCCGGGCCGGATCGCGACCACCTCGGCGGCGGGCAGGCGCGCGGCCATGAGCCGGTACTCGGCCTTGGCTGGTTCGACCACGAGCCACGGCAGACCCGCCGCGCTCGCCGACGCCAGCAGCCCCCGTACCGTCTGGGACTTGCCGGCGCCGGTCGCCCCGCACACGAACGTGTGCCGGTTGAGGCTCTCCAGCGGCACCGACAGCGCCCCGACGTCGGTACGGTTGCGGTCCAGCACGCGTCCCAGCGGCACGCCGCCCGCCGCGATCTCCGGCGTGACGTCGAACTCGGGCCGTACGACGAACCTGACCCCGGGCACCTCACGCGCCGGCGGGCGGGCCAGCGCCGCGACCAGGCGGCTGGAGGCCTCGAACGGCCACGCCGCGCTCGTACTCTGCGGAGCGAGCGCGTACGGCAGCCCGTCCAGGTCCGCCGACGCGCACACCAGCGCCGCCACTCGCGCCGCCGCCCGCGGGTCCGTTCCGCCGGCCAGCAACCAGACGCGCCACAGGCCGCTGGTGGCGGCCTGGCGCAGCTCCCGGTGCCGGCGTTCGAGCCGCGCCGCCTCGACCGCGTTCTCCGGCGAACGCTCGGCCATCGACTGCGCGGTGTACGCCCGGTCGGCGACGTCGTCGGCCAGCCGCCCGGTCTCCTCGGCGCCGACCGGCTCGGCCAGCAGCAGCCACGCGAACGGCCGTGTCCACACCGACAGCAGGCAGTCCTCGAGCGAGGGCCGCGTCACCGGCGCCGCCCGGTCGGGCTGGTCATCGGTCAGCAGGCCGTCGGTGACCCCGCCGATGCGCACCCACGACGGGAACTCCCGCATGACCTCGGCGACCGCCCCCGGCCCCAGCATCCGGCCATGCCCGCCCACAGGCAGGCTCAACGCCGCGCCGCCGTCGTCCTCCTCGGTGATCAGCCCGTGGCCGCCGACGAAGACCTCCACCGGCCCGGCGGCACTCTCCCGCCGCCAGCCGAGCAGCATCGGATCACCGCTGTGGTACGCGGACACGAGCGCCGCGAGCCGCTGGTCCCGGCCGTCGTCCCGCTCGGGAACCTCGCCCTCGTCCGTCAGCCGACGCCGCGGAACCTCCGCCAGCCGGCACGCGGGCACGCCCCGCACCACGTCCCATACCGGTTCCGCCATGGTCAGTCGGCTCCCGTCGAGGCCATCAGGTGTCGGCAGGCCAGGCTAATGAGCGCCGTTCCAAACAGAAAGCGGTTGTTGCGAGCGCAAGGGGTGACAAGTCCGCCATTGCTCTGCTTGAGTTGGTGGTCGGGGATAGTCAGGCATGTTGTTAATAACGGGTGACCTGGGGGTACGGGGGTCTCGCTGTCATGACCGTCGCGCCGGTCGATCGGCAGTCGCTGTTGCAGCGGCGTTCTCTGCTGTTCTCTCCGGAGCCGCGGCTGGGTTGGATCTTCCGTGACCGCTGGGCGTTCTACACACCGTTCACCGAACCCGAGCCGCGGCCGCAGCGGCTGCCCGAATACCTTCACCGGCAGGTCGTGGCGACCGAAGAGACGGCACGGCGGCGGCTGAGCCGGGCCCTGCCGGTGAGCGGCGTCGCGTTCGTCATCCTGGCGCTGTTCTCGGCGTACGCGGCGAGTGACGGCTCCCTCGGCGGGACGGCGGTGCCGCTCGGTTCCCTCCTTCTGTCGCTGGTCTGCCTGGCCCCCGGTGCGGCGCTGACCGGCATCGCGCTGTCCGCACGCCGCAACGCGCGCGAGGCGTACGAGCTGGCGCGCGGTCAGGCCGACCAGGCGTACGAGAACGCGACGCGCGACTGGCGGGTCCGCCGGCACCACCACGAGGCGAACGAGCACGGCGCCGCGAACGGGCGTCCGGAGTGGGGCGCGGTCCCGCGCCCGCTGTCGCCCCGGCGTCTGGACGTGTTCGGCGGCACGCTGTGGGGCTGGGAGGCGCTGCTCAGCACGTACGGCGCATCGGCGCTGTTCACCGGGCCGCTGCTGGTGATCGACCTGTCCCGCGAACTGGTCTGCGGCGAACTGGCGGCACTCGCCCGCGCCGCGCGGATCGACGTCGACACCCAGCTGTTGCCGACCCGGCTCACCGAGTCGACGCTGCTCTCCGGCCTGGGGACGCGCGAGCTGGTGGACGCGATCGTGGAGTCGATGTACGGCGGCGGCCCGGAGGCCGCACGCGCCGAGCGCAGCATGGACGACCGGATCCTGACCAGCGTCTGCGACGCTCTGGGGGAGAACGTCACGCTCGCCCGGATCGGCGCGGCGCTGCGCGCCCTGATGGGCGAACCCGACGACTCACCCGCGCTGGAGCGCGACGAACGCCGCCGCATCGCGAGCGAGCTGTTCAGCGTGGAGTACCGCCGCCAGGCGCACGCGAACCTCTCCCGGATCGAGTCCTACATCCACCCCATCGAGCGACTCGGCACCGAGCAGACCGAACGCCCGCCGGGCTACCTCACCTGCATCGCGCTGGACAGCCAGGCCCGCAACGTACGGTCGGAGCTGCTCACCGACCTGGTCGTGCAATGGGTCACCCACCGCGTCGCCGCGTCGCCCGACCCCCGCCCGTCGGTGGTGGTGGCCGGCGCCGACGAACTGGCCCGCCGCCACCTCGAACGCCTGTCGGACGCCTGCGAACGCCGCGGCGTGCCCCTCACCCTGCTCTACCGGCGCCTGCGGGAGACCGGAGAGGAGATGATCGGCGGCGGCGCGGTCGCGTTCATGCGCCTCGGGAACCACCAGGACGCCGCCCACGCCGCCGACTTCATCGGCCGCGACTACAAGTTCGTGCTGTCCCAGATCACCAAGAACGTCGGCGGCAACGAGTCCCACACCGACTCCGAGACCGTCGGCACCGGAGACTCCGACACGATCAGTCTCTCCACGTCGATCGGCACGTCGACCAACTGGGGCACCACCCGCTCGTCCGGAGCCACCCGGTCCGGCAACGGCCCGTTCGGCGACCGCTCCACCAACACCGGCGACTCCCGTACGCGCGGCGGCGGCACGAGCGAGACCGACACCCGCGGCGAGAGCCGCTCACTGTCCCGTAACTGGTCCAGCGCCTACTCCTACGCCGTAGGCACGAACTGGAGCGACGCCGACACCACCCAACGGGTGTACGAGTACGCGGTCGAGCCGGTGACGCTGCAACATCTACCCGACCACGCCCTCCTGCTGGTCGAGACCCTCCCGGGGGGCGGCCGGAGCATCACCCCGGTCGAGTGCGACCCGGCCATCGTCACTCTGGACCGCGTCGCCACCACCCCGCTCCCCGACCCGCCGCCACGCCGCCCCACCCCGCCCGCCGGCCGGGCGGCGGTCCCGCAGCCACCGCCGTGGGCCAGACCACCGGCCGTCGAGCCCCCTCGGACGCAGCTCCCGTACGCGCCCGGACCACCGCCCGGCTATCGGTCCGGCCCCCGGCCCACGCCTCGAGACCAGGGGCAGACCTGGCCCCGCACCTCTGGACCACCGGCCAAGCCACGGCGCCCCCGGCTCCCCGGCGCACCCCACCCCAAGCCGGAAGACGACGGCCGATCGGGCCCCCCACCGCTGTTCGGCGGAGGCGATGGCCGATGAACGTTGATCGCACCCCTGACGACTCCGACGCGAGTCCCGAAACCACCGGGGAAAAGCCAGACCGGCCCGCACCGCCCCCACCGGACAAGCCCGGCGCCGACGGCTGTCCCTCCCGCGCCGACAGCCGCCTCGGCGCGACCGCCGCCAACGACGCACTCGTGTCTGATGACAAGTCTCTTCGCGAGAGCCTTGATCCGGCCGGAGCCGAAGGCGGCTCCAACGTGATCGGTGATGCCAGGCCGGACCCCACCGACCGGACGGGCGACCGGATCGCGGGCCCGGGGAGCGACAAGGACTCCCGACTCGAAAGACTGCGCAAGAGGGGCTACGAGGGCGGTCGGGACGCCCTCGAGTCCGCGGGTAAGGCCACCGACCGGGCACTTGACCTCCTGATGCGCCACCCGCCAAGTGGTCATGCTGAGACCAGGACCGGCCCGACGATGACCGAGGTACCGCACCATGGGATCGAAACCGGGAACGCGTTGGCCGCAGCCATGATGGCCAGTGTGCTGTTCGGTGAGGGGATCCGCCGTCTCCGCGGACGGACAACGCACACGAAAGGGGCCTGAAGATGCCGGTAACCGATGAGCAGGTGGCGACGTTGCGTGCTCATTTGGCGGGGGACGTCGAGGAATATCAACGACGGTGGGGGCGACTAGACCGGAATGCCGCCCGAGCCGGCTATATGGCACTTCTCGCAGCCGCTTTCTTCGAGGCGGTGGACCGGCGATTCGCCCAGAGCGGCACGGCCGCCGACGTGATCGAGTTCGTAGGTGCCCTGCGGGCACGGTTGGATGAGGACGCCGATGAGGTCGATCCGGTCGTGGCCGAGCGCCTGATTCGGGACGCCCTCGGCGACGGATCCATCGATGACCTGGATGAAGACACGATCATTTCCACCAAGGTCCTGCTTCTGACGGCTTTGATCTCGGATGAGAAGCTCGGCGACGCAGAGCTGGACGAGTTCATGGCCACGGCCCGGTCACTGGGTGATCGCCTGATGAGCTGAACGGCGAACAGAGAGCCGGAAGGAACAGCTCGATGACGGTGACCGATGAGCAGGTGGCCGCGCTGCGCGCCTTCCTGGCGTCTGAACCTGACGAAGCCGAGCGGCTGACCGGGCAGCTGGTCGAGGCCGACCGCCTGGTCGGGTACGGCGAGTTGGTCCACGCCGCGTTCGTCACGGCGGTCCGCCGGCGCTTTTCCCCAAGCTGGTCGATCCCCGAGGTCATCGGCCTGGTGGCGACGGTACGCGCTCAGTTGCTCGACGACGGAATCCATATCGATCCACGTACATCCGAGAGCCTGATGCGGCATGCACTCGGCGACGCCGTCGCCACTGATCTGGAGAAGCCGGCCACGGCTCGCGCGCAGGTCCTGCTGTTGGGTGAGCTGATCGTCGATGAGGGCCTCGACGACGCCGGGCTGGATGAATTCCTGGCTCAGGCCCGTACGCTGGCCGACCGGCTGATGTCCGGTGTGACGGATCGCCGCTAGGTTCGCGAGCCGGTGTCCATGGCCCTGGCCTAGAGGGCCTGGACGGCTCGGGGATGGGTTCGCCGGGCGAGCTTTCGGCGGAGGCGCTGGGCGCGGCGGACGGCGAGAGGGGGCAGGCCGAGGAGGCGGTCGGCGCGGGCGGTGTCGGTGTGGCCGGCGTCGATGGCGTCCTCCAGCGCCGCGAGCAGTTGCGGGCCCAGGCCGAGCGTCGTCACCGTGGCGTCGGCCTGGAACTCGGCCTGGTCTACGGAGATCCGGGACAGCGCCGCTCCCAGGAAGGCGACGCACGCCGGTACCGCCAGTACGGCGATCACCACCGCCGCGACGAGCGCGAGCAGGAACGTCACCAGGAATCCGAACGGGGTGCGCCACGCCACCGCCACCCGCCACATCCGGCGTACCGGCCGCCACGCGTGGGCGAGCAGCCACCACAGCGCGCGGACCGGCAGCACGAGCTGGTGGTAGCAGAACACCGGCACGGGGTTCAGGCCGGTGCGATGGCTGAGTTCGTGCGTCAGGACGGCCTCGAGCCGGTCGGGTGGCAGTGAGTCGACCGCGTACGAGGTGGCGGCGACGAGCCGGCCGGTGGTGGCGGGGGCGGTCGGCTCCCGTGACTTCACGATCATCAGCCGTACCTGGCCGGCCGAGACGCCGGCGCGCGCCAGCGCTCGGCGTACCGGATCCTTGAGGCGGCGCAGCTCGTCCAGGCTCGGTTCACGGTAGCCGTACGCCCGGCGGAGGATCGTCTCCCGCTGCCAGGTCGCTCCGGCCGCCCCCACGGCCCAGGCGGCGAACGGCGCCACCGCTCCCCACGTCGGCCAGAGCAGATCCAGCCCGTACGCGACCGGCGCCACGATCGTCAGCGCGCCCGCCAGCCCCGGGATGAGCGCCACCAGGGCCAGTACGCCCGGCAGCCGGTCCTTCGGGAGAAGGGTCGCCTCCTCGCGGGTCGCCGACACGCCGCCCCCGTACCGCTGCGGGTCGGGGTACCACCGGGCAGGAGGCTGGCCGGTCACGATCGGTCCTTTCCGCCGCCAAAGCGAGCCGAAGCGCCCATTCTCCCGTGCGCCGACCGGCACCGCCAGACGAAGGCGGGACTCAAAGGCCGAGTTCCACCACCCGCGAGGGGACGCCGTGGGCGATCAGTGCCGCCAGCGGGGTGGCGAGGTCGCGGGGAGAGAACAGGTCGGAGCCGCGGTACGCGGCGAGGTCCTGCGGCCGCCACCAGCGCAGGCCGCTGATGTTCTCGGCGGCGAGTTCGGCGTCGGACAGCGTGCCGCGGGGCGCGAACGACTCGGTGCGGACGAGGAAGTAGTCGTTCAGCACGCCGTCGTAGCGCGGGGCGAACCCGGGCGACTCGACCCGCTGCCGCCACACGTGCGGCGGGTCGGCGGCGAGGGCGAGGCCGACCTCTTCGAGCAGTTCGCGGCGCAGTGCGGCGAGGGCCGACTCGCCGCTCTCGATCCCCCCGCCCGGGGCCGTCCACACGACGTCCGGTGTGGTGAACCGGCACAGCAGCACGCGGTCCTCTTCGTCCAGGATGATGGCGCGTGCCGCGTGCCGTATTTTCGGCGGCGACATACGGAAAGCGTAGCCATTTCACTCATCCGGGGTTTTCCGGTTTGCTTTCGCGAGTTACTTTTCTCGGCGTGAGGTTGCTTGTGGGGGCACGCATCTCTCTGCGGCCGGTGGCCGCCGAAGATGGCGAGGAATTCGTCGCGCTGGCACGGGCCAGCGTGAACATGCACCGTGGGCTGATCTTCGCGCCCACGGTGGCGGAGGAGTTCGGCGAGTATCTCGCCCGGTTCGACGGTGTCAACGCGATCGGGTTCGTCGTGCGGGTGAACGCCACGCGGCGGCTCGCCGGGCTGGTCAACATCAACCAGATCGAACGGCAGGCACCCGATCCGCGGGGCTCGCTCGGCTACGGGGGGTTCGCGGCGACGTCCGGGCACGGGTACGTGGCGGAGGCGGTACGGCTGGCCGTCCCGTACGCGTTCGAGGAGCTCGGCCTCACCCGGCTCGACGCCTACATCCAGCCGGCCAACGCACCCTCCCGCCGTGTCGTCGAGGAGGCCGGGTTCCGCCCGGTGGCCTCGGACCGGCAGATCATCCGCGTCGACGGGGAGTCGCGTGAGCACGAACGGTGGACTCTGACCAGCGGCAACGGCGGTAAATGACCTATGGCGACACTCGGCGCACCGGAGTGGCCGGACACACTCGACGTCCGCACGCTGCTGGGGAGGGGCTGGCGGCCCACGCCGTTCCGCGAGTTCATCCTCAAGGTGCACAGCCGCTGCAACCTGTCCTGCGACTACTGCTACATGTACGAGATGGCCGACCAGAACTGGCGCCGGCAGCCGCGGAAGATGGCCAGGCCGACCGTCGACCAGGTCGCCATGCGGATCGCCGAGCACGCGCGGGCGAAGCTGCTCGATCGCGTCGACGTCACGTTGCACGGCGGCGAACCCCTCCTCGCCGGCGTCGACCACCTGCGGTACACCGTCGAGGCGGTGCTCACCGCCTGCGCGCCGGACGTACGGGTGCGGTTCAACGTCCAGACCAACGGCATCCTGCTCGACCCGCCGGTCCTCGAACTCTTCCGCGAGTACGGCGTGCAGGTCGGGGTCAGCCTGGACGGCGACGAGGAGGGGCACGACCGGCATCGCCGGTGGGCGAACGGCCAGGGCAGCTTCGGCGCCGTACGCGCGGGCGTGGACCGGCTGCGCGCCGCGCCGTACCGGCACCTGTTCAACGGCCTGCTCAGCACGGTCGACGTCCAGAACGACCCGGTGCGCACGTACGAGGCGATGCTGGAGTTCGAGCCGCCCGCGATCAACTTCCTGCTCCCGCACGGCAACTGGGACACCCCTCCGCCCGGCCGGCCGCCGGACGAGTCCACGCCGTACGGGGACTGGCTCGTCGCCATCTTCGACCGCTGGTACCGATCGCCGGTGAAGGCGACGCAGGTACGCCTCTTCGACGAGATCATGATGCTGCTGTTCGGGCGGCCGTCGACGGGTGAGGCGGTCGGCCTGTCGCCCGTCGCCATCGTCGTCGTGGAGACCAACGGTGAGATCGAGCAGGTCGACACGCTGAAGTCGGCGTACGAGGGAGCGGCCGGCACGGCACTGCACGTGTCACGTGACCCGTTCGAGGCCGCGTTGCTGCTCCCGTCGATCGCGGCGCGGCAGATCCGCGGCCTGGCGCTGGCCGAGGAGTGCCAGGAGTGCCGGCTGCACCGGGTCTGCGGCGCCGGCCACTACACGCACCGCTACCGGAGCGGCCGCGGCTTCCGCAACCCCACGGTGTACTGCCACGACCTCCAGCGGCTGATCACCCACATCCACACCGAGGTATCGCGGGACCTGGAGGCCCTCAAGAGGGCTTAGGGCCTTAAATCGGCGGCGGGTCGAAGTCGGCGTCGAGGTGGCGGCCTTCGAGGAAGACCTGGGCGTCCGGATGGTTCAGCCCCATGGTCCGCTGGTAGCCGGCCCGTGCCTGCTCGATCAGCTCGCCGCCGCGTTCGGTCTGCCCGGCCGCCGTGAGGTCGGCCGACAGGTTCGCGGCGCCGGTCAGGGTGAGCGGGTGGTCGTCGCCGAACAGGCGGTGGAGGCGCCGCAGCGTGCCCTCACCGAGGCGGCACGCCGCGTCGATCTCGCCGAGGGCGGCCAGGTCGCTGGCGAGGTTGACGGCCACGGTGAGCGAGTAGTGGTGGTCGCGGCCGAGCTTGGCGTCCAGGCCCGCGAGCGCCCGTTCGTTCAGCTTCCGCGCCTCCTGCGGGTTGCCCTGGACGCGGCGGAGGACGGCCAGGTTGCTCAGGCAGGCGAGGCTGTACGGGTGGTCGGCGCTGAAGACCTTGGTGTAGCGGGCGGCCGAGTCGGCGACCAGGCCGGTGGCCTCGTCGAGCCGGCCGACGGTGCGCCACAGGTTGGACAGGCACATCGCGGCCGCGAGGGTGTCGGGAGAGTCGAGGCCGAACAGCCGGGTACAGCGGTCCTGCACCTGGACCGCCAACTCCTCGGCCCGCTCCAGCTCCCCGTACCGGCGCAGCGCGATCGACAGGTCCTTGCCCGTACGGAGCGTCCAGTTGTGCTCGGCGCCTAGGGCGTCCAGGCCGATGGCGTAGGCGTCGTCGCCGAGGTCGCAGGCCTCGGAGTAGTCGCCCGCCAGCCGTACCGCGCGGGCCAGGCCGTTCAGCGCGTTGAGCATGCTGGCCATGACGGTGCGGCTCTCCTGCTGCTTCCAGCCCATGAACGACCGGTGGTGCAGCTCGCGGGCCCGCCCGTAGTCGCTGATCAGGCCGTAGTCGATGGCGAGGTTGTTGACGGCGCGGAGCGTGCCGGCGTCCTCGGGACCGTACTTGTCCTCGTAGCGGCGCAGCGCCTCCCGGTCGCGGTCGAGCGCGGCGCGGAAGTCGCCGGCGGCGCGCAGGTCGGCGGCCGACCCGCGCAGCGCCAGGAGGGTGACGTCGTGGTCGGAGCCCAGCACCTTCTCCGACGCGGTGAGGATCTCGGCGTTGAGCGTGGACGCCTCCTCGTAGTTCCCGAGTTCGCGCAGGGTGTTGGTCTGCGCGAGCTGGACCTCGATGACGTCGCGGTGCTGCGATCCGGACTCGGCGCTCCACCGCTCGATGAAGTCGTCGGCCAGGGTCTGGGCGGAGTGGTAGTCGCCGGAGCTGAACAGGTAGCGCAGCATCCGGATGGCGAACGCCCGTACCTCGCGCGTCGGGCAGTCGGACACCTTCGCGGGCGCCAGGTGGCCCAGGAGGTCGCCGTACTTGGGCCAGCTCGTGTCGTCGTCGGGGTCGCCGGCGTTGTACGCGGCCAGCAGCAGGTGGACCTCGTGCTGGATCTGCTCCTGCTCCTCGGGGGACAGCTCGTCCTGGACCAGCTTCTGGACCAGCCGGTGCACCTGGATGGTGCGGCCCGGGATGTCGAGCCGGGCCAGCGCGTACCGGCCGAGTTCGCCGACCGCGCGGCCCAGCCGGATCGGGTCGGAGATCAGGCCCGCGACCTCCGGCCGCAGCCCCGGCGGCGCCTTGCCGATGGCCTCGCGCGGGATGGGCTCGGAGCCGAAGAAGGCGCAGATCCGCAGCAGGTCGACGGCCTCCGGGAGGCTCTCGCTGAGGTTGGCCACCGACACGCTCCAGGCGGCCGTCATGGGCACCGGGTACTCCGCCGGGCGGCCCTGCGAGAGCAGCTGGCTGGTGCGGTCGGCGAGCTGTTCGAGGTACTCCGAGGCGCTCATGCCGCGTTCGAACAGCAGTGCTCCGGCCTGCTCCAGCGCCAGCGGCAGGTCGCCCAGCTGTTCCGCCAGCCGCGCGGCGTCCTCGGGGCTGATCGCGCCGCGCACCCGCTTGGTGAGGAACTCCACGCTCTCCTCGCGGCGGAACACGTCGACCGGGACCGCGTCGAACAGGCTCTCCCAGCGATGGTTGCGCGAGGTGATGAGCACGTGCCCCGAGTCGCGCGGAATGCTGTCGAGCAGGTCCTCGGGCTGGTCGGCGTTGTCGAACACCAGCAGCCACTTGTCGTACGGCTCTCCGCGGCGCAGGGCATCGAGCACCTCCCGGGCCGCGTCCTCGATGCCGCTCACCGCGGCGGGCGGCAACCCGAGGTGCGGGGCGAGGTCGGCCAGGGCGGTCTTGACCATGAAGGGCTGGTCGGAGGGGATCCACCAGACGACGTCATAGGTGTGCCGGTAGCGGTAGATGTACTCGACCGCGGTCAGCGTCTTGCCGACTCCGCCCAGTCCGTGCAGCGCGTGCGGTTGCGGGACCACGGCGGTGACCTGGCTGGCGATGCCCTCACGGAGGGCGGCCAGGAGTTCCTCGCGACCGGTGAAGTTCTTGTTGCGCTGGGGAACGTTCCCCCAGACCGGGGGGACGCGCATGTCCTGCGTCGCGCCGGTCTTCTCTGGGCCAGCCACTCGGTTCGCCTCCGCATCACCCGGTCCAACCGATGATTAGCAAGACTATGTCCGAAACGGCGCATTCCTCTACGCGGCCGGAAAATCTTCGCGCGCGTGTGTGTCAAATGACATAGACGGACCACGGGTGCGCCAAAACTTGGTTAACGCCACATGCAGGAAAATGCAGGAAAACGAGTTATATTGTGGTGACAATCCGGACCGGGCAGCGGACTCACCGGGGAGGCATCATGCCACCGCTCACCATCGACCTGCGGGGAGTCACCTCCGACCTCCTGCGATCCGCCGACAACCCCGTGCTCAAGAGTGCTGCCCTGGAGGCGATCCAGCCGGCCCGAGAGATGGCCGACGGAGCGGGATTCGACAACAAGCTCTGACGTCCGGGGTTCCAGCGGGCCCGGCGACTTCCACATTCGGCCAGATTTCCGCCTTGACTTCGTTGGCTCGGCGGCAGGGGCGGGTGTAGGTGTAGTCGTCAATCACCCCGCCGAAGCTCGACCCGTTGGTCATCCCGGTAATGACGTGATCATGCTATGAGCACGCGTTCCCCTTTCGTCGGCTCACGTCCGTTCGACACGGCGGATGAGGCGATCTTCCACGGCAGGGCCCGCGAGGCGGCGGCCCTGGCGAAACTCTGGCGCGATCACCGGGTGACGATCCTCCACGGCCCCGCGGGGGTGGGGAAGACCTCATTGCTGCGCGCCGGCGTGCTGCCCGCACTGGGCGCGGGCTCACGCGTGCTGCCCATCGGACGGCTGGCGTTCCTGGCCGACTTCCCGCTCGCCGCGCTGCCCGACATCAACCCCTTCACGTTCGCGCTGCTGGCGTCCTGGTATCCGGAGGACCCGCCCACGCGCATCGCGGGTTCCTCGATCCGCGGTCTCGTCCGCAAGAACGCCGGCGTCGACCGGCACGGCGACGCGATCCCCGTGTTCGCCGCGATCGACCAGACCGACCTGCTCTTCTTCGGCACCCGCGAGAGAGACGGCCATCGCCGGCGGTTCGCCGACGAGCTCGTCGAGGCCACGGCGGCCCGGCACGAGCTCCATCTGCTCATCACGGTCCGCACCGAGAACCTCGACGAGCTCCAGGCGCTCCTCGTGCGCTCGGGCCTGCCGGTCCGGCAGGTCACCCGGTTCCCGCTGACCGCCCTCAGCCCGTCCGCCGCCCGTCAGGTGGTCAGCGGGCCGCTGGGCGACACCGGCCACCCGCTCGCGGCGAGTGCCGGGCGGCTCGTCGAGGAGCTGGGCGCCGGGGAGGCGTCCATCGATCCGGCCTTGCTGCAGATCGTGTGCAGCCGCCTGTGGGACGAGCTCCCGCCGGACGGCGACGACGAACGCCTGCCGAAGGCGGTCGACCGCATCCTCGGGGACCACTGCCTGCGGTCGCTGGCGACCGTCGCGACGGCGTACGGCGAATGGCCGAGCGCGCTCACCACGTGGTTCCGCCACGTCTTCGGCCGCAAGCCGGACGCCGACGGGGTCACCGAGGGGCGGCGCCTCACCCGCGACCTGCCCAACGCCGTCGTACGGGCGCTGGAGGACGTGCGCCTGCTCGTGGCCGACCGGCACGCGGGCCGGCGCCGCTACCGCCTGCCGCAGGCGCGGCTGCGCCCGGTCGTCCGGCGTCTCGACGCGGAGGCGGCGGTGTCGGCACGGCACGAGCGGCCGCGGCTCGACGCGGCGGAGACGGCCTTCACGGCCGGCGATCTCGATCTGGCCCGGCGTCTCGCCTCGGCGGTGGCGCGCGAGGCCGGCGCCGACCGGCCGGTGCGCGGGGCGGCCGAGTGCCTCCTGGGCACCATCGCGTACGGCCAGGGACGGATGGAACGGGCCGCCGCGCACTATGAGGCCGCGATCGGCGTGTTCGGCGCGCTGGGCGACACCGCGCACGTCGGCATGCTCCTGGCCGCGGTGGGCCGGTTGAAGATCGGCAGTGAGACGACCGAGGCCGTGAGCCGGCTGCGGGCCGCCCTCACCCAGCTGCCCGGTGACACGTTCGTCAAGACCGCACTGGCCCACGCGCTCTGGCACGCCGGCCGCGCCCAGGCCGCGATCGCGATCCTCGACGACGCGCTCAGCCAGAACGGCGCGACCCCGGAGGCGATCCGGCTCCGGGGCGAGATGCTGGCCGACCTCAACCGCGCCGAGCCCGCGCTGCGCGACCTCGACCGGGTCAACTACGGCGACCGGCCCTCCAGCCGGGCCGCCTGGTTCCTGGCCAAGCGGACCTGTGAGGACGCCGGGGTATCCGGCGCGGAAGAGCGTGAACTCGTCGACGACGCCGATGACAGCGGCCCGGTGCTGCTCCGCGTCGCCCGGGTCCTCCGGCTGGAGGGTGACGCCGACACCGCGGCGGGGCTGGCCGAGCGCGCGGTCAAGGCCCGGCGGCCTCCGCTCCCCGAGCACCTTCGCAAGGAGGCGGAACGCCTCATGGCGCGTTGAAACAATTTCTCCGAGCGCCTTCCGACCGCGTGGACGGCGCTCAGGAATCACGTGCCAGACGTTCCATTTGTCTTTGGATGAATTCGGTTGGTCATCAGGTGAAGCGCTTCAGGCACTGGTACGGTGCGTAGCCGGGTATCTAGGTGACGAGCGTGGCGCCGTACCCTGGAGCGCCATTCCTTGCGTCCATAAAAAATGTGGATATACAGCAGATGCCCGTTTTGTCCGGCAACGCGCCGGAATAAGCGGTTGCCGTCATTCGACGGTGCTCTCATCGCCGGACGAACGGCCGGTGAGAGCGGTCGCTCCGGAGGAACCCAGCGCCGATGAGATGGCGTGACTTCACACTGCTGTGGAGCGCATCAGCCGCCTCGCAGTTCGGGGGGATGTGCGCCGCGACCGCCAACCCCCTGCTGGCGCTCGTCCTGACCCACTCGCCGGTCTTCGCCGGTTACGTGGGCGCGGCGAGCACCATCCCCGCCCTGCTGATGTACCTGCCCGCGGGCTGGTTCGTCGACCGTTTCAACCGGCGGCTGCTGATGTTCGTCGGCCAGCTCGGGCGGCTCGCGGCCTGCGCCCTGGTCGTCTACGCGCTCGGGTTCGGCGGCCATCCCAAGCCGGTGCTCATCGTGGCCTCACTCTGCGAGGGCTCCTTCCTCGTGCTCTACAGCGCCGCCGAGATCACCGCCGTACAGCGCGTCGTGAACCCCGCCGAGCTGCCGTCGGCCCTCGCGATGAACGAGGCGCGCGGCCACCTGGCGTTCATGGCGGGCAAGCCCCTGGGCGGTTTCCTCTTCGGCCAGCGGGAGTCCTATCCCTATTACGTGAACCTGCTGGCCTCCCTGTGGTCACTCGTCGCCCTACTCATGATGGACAAGACGAACTACCAGCCGCAGGGGGCCGATCAGCCGGCGAACACCCGTCCCCGGATCTCGCTGTTCGACGGCCTGAAAATGGTGATCCTCAACTCGTTTCTGCGCACGGTCGTCGTCGTCTGTTCGGTGGGCAACTTCCTTTTCCAGACCGTCCTGCTGCTCCTCGTCGTGCTGGCCGAACAGCAGCACCTGTCGAGCGCACGGATCGGCGTGCTGCTCGCCACGTCCGGCGTCGGCGGGCTGATCGGATCGGTCGCCGCGCCCAGCGTCGGCAAGCACGTGCGCGACGAGCGGAACATCATCAAGGTCTGCGTCGTCGCGTGGGCCGCGCTGACCTTCATCGTCGCCGTGTCCGCCCAGCCGGTCGTCGGGCTGGTCGCCTGGGGCGGCCTGAGCGTCACCGGCGGCTTCCTCAACGTCGCCATCGTCAACCACCAGACGAAACAGGTCCCCGAGCACCTGCTCGGCCGGGTGATCGGCATCAACCGGTTCCTCACCAGCGGCGCGGTGCCCCTGGGCGCGCTCAGCGCCGGCTACATCGTGGCCGAGCTGCAGCCACGGGCGGCCGCGTGGTTCGTCTTCGGCGCGATCGTGCTGACGGCGTTCGCGGTGCCGTTGCTGATCCGGCCGGGACGGTGGCTGCCCGCCCGTACGGTGGCGCGGATCAAGAAGCGCCTCGCCCCGGAGGAGATCCGGGAGCCGGTCGCGGTTCCGTGACGTTCTGCGTCATCTGACCTTGACGGGCTCGCGGCGGTTCGTGCTACATGGTCTCGGGGGATCGTGAGCGGACAGGGGACCGAGGCGACGGCGCATGCCCAGACGTTACGGCGAGTGGACACCCAACGGCCTGTGCTCGCTGTTCGTGTGCGACATCGCCTCCTTCGGACACCGTTCGCGCACCGACCTCGACCGCCGCAAGATCCGTACGGCGCTCTACGAGGGCCTGCGCGCGAGCTTCGACGACACCGGCGTCCCGTACGACGGGTGTTACCGGGAGGACCGCGGCGACGGCGCGATGGTCGTGGTCCCGCCGTCCGTCGACACGGCCCTGCTGCTGACCTCGGTGACCGGGCGGCTGCGGGCCGAGGTGCGCCAGCACAACGACGTCTCCGTCGAACCCGCGCGGATGCGGCTCCGGCTGGCCGTGCACATCGGCGTCGCACGGTCGGACGCCGAAGGCCTGGTGGGCACCGACGTCAACCACGCGTTCCGGATCCTGGAGGCGCCCCACCTCAAGGAGATCCTGCGGATGACCGGCGCCGAGGTCGCGCTGATCGCCTCCGAACGCGTCCACACCGACGTCATCCGGCACGGCCTGGGGCTGGTGAACCCGGCCGAGTACCACCGGATCGAGCTGCGGGTGAAGGAGACCGTCACCACCGCGTGGATCACGGTGCCGGGGCTGGCGGCACCCGTCCGCCCGGTGCCGGCGGCGCCGCCCACGATCACCGACGCGGGCGTCATCGTGTCCGCCGTGCCCACGGCGCCGGACCCGCCGCAGTTGCCGCCGCCCCCGGCGGCGGTCACCATCGCCGAGCGGTCGCCCGCCCTCGACGACGTCGTCGACCGCGCGCTGAGCGTCCGCCAGCTGCGCAGCCGGCACCTGCGGGACCAGATCGTCGCCGAACTCCCGCTGGCCCTGGCGAGGGTGATCACACCGCGCCGGTCCGACGACGACCGCACCGACATGACCGCGATCCTGCGCACCTGCGAGGAGCATCCGAACGGGCTGACCGACCTGCTCCGCGTGGTGCGGCAGTTCGCGGGCGACTCGATCCAGGTGGACGACCTCAGGAAGTCGATCGCCGAACTGGGACGAACGTAGCGTGCCGGGCCCCTATCCCCGGCGACCCGGCGACCCGGACCGGATCGGGGACCACCAGGTGATCGCCCGGCTGGGTGAGGGCGGCCAGGGCGTCGTCTACCTGGCGACCACCTCCGACGGCCGCAAGGTCGCGATCAAACTCCTGCATCCGTCGTTCAGCGGCACCGTACGCGGCCGGCGGCTGTTCGCCCGGGAGATCGAGGCGGCCGGCCGGGTGAAGAACTACGCCGCGCGCGTCCTCGACTCCGGCGAGCTCCTGGGCCGGCCGTACATCGTCAGCGAGTACATCGCCGGGGAGTCGGTGCTGGAACGGGTGCACCGGGACGGGCCGTACGACTCGGCCGGGCTGCTGACGCTCGCCGCCGGCACCGCCTCCGCGCTCGCCGCCATCCACGCGGCGGGTCTCGTGCACTGCGACTTCAAGCCGGCCAACATCCTGACCGGCCCCGACGGCGCGCGCGTCGTCGACTTCGGGATCGCCCGCGCGCTGGCCACGATCGCCCAGCCGGACCGCGACCGGCGGGGTACGCCCCCGTACATGGCGCCGGAGCAGGTCACCGGAGGGCCGCTGGGGCCGCACACCGACGTGTTCGCGTGGGCGTCGACGATGGTCTTCGCCGCGACGGGCAAGCCGCCGTTCGGGTTCAGCGACGACGACTACGGCCACGGCGTGATGTACCGCATCACGCACGACGAACCCGAGGTCGGCGGGGTGCCCGAGCCGCTGCGCGACGTCGTCTCGGTCTGCCTGCTGAAGAACCCGGCCAAGCGGCCCAGCGCCACCGACGTCGTGTCCATGCTGAACAACCGGACCACGTCCGGTTCGCTGCCGGCCGGCACGCCGATCGGCGATCCGCTGACCGGGCACACCCGCACCATCGCCTGCGTGACGTACGGGCGGCTCGGCGATCGCCCGATCGCGGTGACCGGAGGCCACGACCGCACCGCGCGGGTGTGGGACCTGACCGCGCACCAGCAGTACGGGCCGCCGCTGCGGCACGACACCGCCGTCCTCGCGGTGGCCTGCGGGCGGCTGGGCGACCGCTCGATCGCGGTCGCTGGCTGCCAGGACCACGCGCTGTACCTGTGGGACCTGGAGTCCGGCGAGCCGGCCGGCGAGCCGCTGCGCGGCCACACCGGCGCGGTCGTCTCGATCGCGCTCGGTGTGCTCGACGGCCGGCCGGTGGCGGTGAGCGTGAGCGACGACCGTTCGGTACGCCTGTGGGACCTCACCTCGCACCGCGAGGCCGGTCCTCCGCTGGTCCGCAACAACAGCGTCATGTCGGTGGCGTGCGGCGAGGTCGACGGGCGTGCCGTCGCGGTCGTCGGCGGCGCGTGGGACCAGTCGGTGCGCGTCCTCGACCTCGGCGACCGGCGTGCGACCGGACTGCCGCTGACCGGGCACACGAACTCCGTCATGTCGGTGACGTGCGGACGGCTGGCCGACCGGCCGATCGCGATCACGGGCGGGTACGACCAGACCGTACGCGTGTGGGACCTGGCCACCCGGCACGAGACGGGCGAGCCGCTGGTGCACACCTGCGCGGTCATGTCCGTGGCGTTCGGCGTACGCGGCGGACGGCCGACCGTGCTGACCAGCGGCGCCGACCGCGCCGTCCGCGTGTGGGACCTGGCCACCCGGGAGCAGCTCGGCGACCCCCTCCCCGTCGAACCGACCGTGCCGGTCGCCTTCGGCGAACTCTCCGGTCACCCGATCGCCATCACCTGCGGGGAGAACCTCGCGATCACCCTGTGGAGCCTCGGCGAATCCTAGGTGTCCTGAGCCGTTGACTCACAGCCGGCTGTGTGCAGGATGATCCCCGGATGAACCCGGAATCGGTCACGGCCACGGTGATCGGTGACGTCGCCTTGGTCGTCGTCGTGTCCTGGCTGCTCGGCACGCTGGCGCGCCGGTGCGGTCAGCCGACCGTCATCGGCCAGATCATCGCCGGCGTCGTGCTGGGACCGACCCTGCTCGGGCGGCTGCCGGGCGATCTCACCGACCGTCTCTTCCCCGCCGACGTACGCCCCTTCCTGTCGGTGCTGTCGCAGGTCGCCATCGTGATCTTCATGTTCGTGGCGGGCTATGAGATCGACTCGCGGATGCTGCGCCGTGGCGGCCACAGTGCGGGAATCGTCGCACTGTTCGCACTGCTGATCCCCATGGGGCTCGGCGCCGGAGCGGTGCAGATGTTCCACGG
Source organism: Actinoallomurus sp. CA-142502 (assembly GCF_050936355.1). Taxonomy (NCBI): domain Bacteria; kingdom Bacillati; phylum Actinomycetota; class Actinomycetes; order Streptosporangiales; family Thermomonosporaceae; genus Actinoallomurus; species Actinoallomurus sp. CA-142502. Next base: position 423,162 of record NZ_JBNJMY010000001.1, on the reverse strand, counting down.
TGTGTTCGCGGCCGTCGATCCTCATCACGTCGACGCGCGGCCGTTCCCGCTCTTCATGGCCGTGGCGGTCTCGATCAGCGCGCTTCCGGTGCTCGCGGCCATCGTCCGCGAGCGCGGCATCGCGGGCACCCGAGCCGGCACGGTGGCGATGTCCGCGGCCGGGCTGATGGACGTGGGCGCGTGGCTGATGCTGGCCGCGGCACTCACCGGCACCGGAAGCGCGCCACGCCGGCACTGGCCGGTCGTGCTCGTTCTCGTCGCGGCGTTCGTCCTGATCATGTTCCTCGTGGTGCGTCCGGTCCTCGCCTGGTGGCTCGGGCGCTCCGGCGCGCTCCTCGCCGAACGCGTCCCGATCGCGCTGGGCCTCGCGCTCGGAAGCGCGTGGGTCACCGCCTCACTCGGCCTGCACGCCGTGTTCGGCGGCTTCCTCGCCGGACTCGCGATGCCGCGTGAGAACGGCGTGCCGGATGAGAGGGTGCTCCGCCCGATGGAGCAGAGCGCCGAACTCCTCCTGCCGCTCTTCTTCGTCGCAACGGGCCTGTCGTTCGACATCGGCTCGGTGGACGGCGACGGCGTCCTGCTGCTCGCGATGATTCTGGTCATCGCCGTGGCGGGCAAGCTCGGTCCGGCCTACGGGGTCTCGCGGATCAGCGGACTCGACCCGCGCCAGTCGGCCCTCGTCGCCGCCCTGGTGAACACCCGGGGCCTGACAGAACTGGTCGCGCTCAATGTCGGACTCGCCTCCGGGATCATCAACGGGGAGCTCTTCGCGGTACTCGTCCTCATGGCGCTGATCACCACGCTTATGACCGGCCCGCTGCTGTCATGGATCGGCCTCGCCGAGGACGTGACGTGCGCGGAAGAGGCGGATGCGGCGGGACACGGGGTTTAGGGAGTCGTGGCGTACGCCAGGGCCGCACCGTACGGAGGGGATTGGGTCCTTCACAAACCGGAGTTTCAGCGTTACAGTCCTATCCGTTGCCGAACGTAGGCATCTGAATACTGAATCGCCGTTATGTCCACATAGTTCCTTCGATTCGACGGATGTTCGTCGACCGGAGAATGCTCAGCGGCATCTTTGCGTGCCGCGACATATGTTCCATAACCCCGGGCGGCTCGGTCCCGGCATTCTCGGGCTGGAACGCGCCAACGTCATGACCTCGCGTCTATCACGTCTAACCCCCCTTGCAGGGCTGAGCTGTGGCTTGTCCCGAAGTGGCGTCGCCGAGACAGGTGAGGAACGGTGAAGACACAGCCCCAAGGTCTCCGGTCGCCCGTACTCGACACAGGACGGGTCGGCCAGGGGACGCCGGCCATCCCGTCGGTGGTCTATTTCCCGCCGGCGGGCGGCTCGAACTGGACCTTCCGTACGCTGGTCGCGGCGGGTCCCGTCACGCGATCGTCCACCGTGCGGTACACCACCGCTGAGGATGCCGGGCGGCCCGTCCCCGAGGTTCCGACCGTGGCGGAAGCGGTGGCGGATCGGCTGCGGACCAGCGCCGATACGGCCCCGACGATCCTGGTAGGAGCCAGTCTGGGCGCATTGGTGGCCCTGGAGACGGCGCGGCGGCTCGCCGGCGACGTGGCGCCGACCGCTCTGGTGGTGGCGGGATGTGCGGCGCCGCGATGGTGCGGTTTCGCGCGAAACCAGCCTCTCGACGACGCGTCGCTGCTGGAGTTCATGGCCCGTTGTGGCGACACCGATCCGGCCGTTCGGTCCCGTACGGCGGCGGACCCGTCCTTCCTGGCCCGGCTGCGCCGCGACCTGGAGATGATCCGTCGCTATGACTCGCCACCGGTGGAGCCACTGGCCTGCCCGATCGTCGCGGTACGCGGAGAGGCCGACCGCCTGGTCGCGGACTGGACCGTACGCGACTGGGCGGAGTGGACCACGGGTTCGTTCGACTCGTTCACGGTGCCGGGTCCGCACCTCTTCTTCTCCCACGATCGCGCGGGAATCGCCGCCTTCTGGCAGGAGCTGGCTCGCCACATCGAGGTCGGCTCGTGAACGGCGGACGGGTCGCGCGGGCATCGGTCCTGGGACTGTTCGAACACCAGGCGAATCGGCGGCCGGACGAGGTCGCCGTGGTCTGTGGATCGCAGTCCGCGACCTTCGGGGAGTTGAACACTGCGGCCAACGCGCTGGCCCGCCGGCTGGTCCGCCATGGCGCCGGCGCCGAGCAGGTGGTCGGATGCGTGCTGAATCGTTCCATCGCCTCCGTACAAGCGCTGCTCGCGGTGCTCAAGGCGGGTGCCGTCCACCTGGCGATCGATCCGCGCGACCCGCGAATCGCCCTCATGCTGGGGGACGCGAACCCGGCCATTGTGCTGACCGACGAGCGGAGCGCTCCGCATCTGGCGCCCTCAGTCGACCGGATCATCGTGAATGGACCGACGGCGGATGAGGACACCCGGAACCTGACCGATGCCGAACGCGGTGGGCCGATCCTGCCGCACCACGCCGCGTACGTCGTCTACACGTCCGGATCGTCCGGCGCCCCCAAAGGCGTGGTCGTCGAACAGCGCAACCTCACCAATCTGTACGCCGAGCACGAGCGCTCGCTGTTTCCCGTCGCGGTCGAAGCCGCGGAGCGTGAGCGCCTGAACGTGGCGCATTCATTCGCGTTCTCCTTTGACGCGTCCTGGAATCCCCTGATGTGGATGCTCGCGGGGCACCGCCTGGTGCTGGCGGACGGAAGCACTCATCGTGACCCTCGTGCGTTGGTCGACCTCGTCACGGAGCATGACATCGACGTCATGGAGGCCGTTCCCAGCATTCTTGAGCCGATGATCGCCGCCGGGCTGCTGGAGACCGCCCGGCCGCCGGCGATGGTGCTTCTCGGCGGAGAAGCCGTCGGACAGGGACTGTGGAACCGCCTGCGGGAAGCCCCGCGCACGATCGCCGTCAACCTGTACGGCCCGAGCGAGTGCACGGTCTTCGCCACCTCGGCGCGCGTGGCCGATCACCGGCAGCCGGTGATCGGGACCCCGATCACCGGCGCCGGCGTCGTGGTGGCGGGCCCGGACGGACGACCGGTGCCCGACGGGCAGGCCGGGCAACTCCTGATCAGTGGCGCGTGCGTGGCCCGCGGATACCTGAACCGGCCTGAGCTCACCGCCGAGCGATTCGTGGGAGATCCCGCCGCCTATCAGACCGGTGATCGTGTCCGCATGCGCCCTGACGGTGCACTGGAGTTCCTCGGCAGAGTCGACCAGCAGGTCAAGGTCCGGGGGCATCGCATCGAGCTCGGCGAGGTCGAGCGAGCGCTGCTCGCCCACCCCGCGGTGAGCCAGGCGGCCGTCGTCCTCGTGACGCGTGGCGGCGGACGGCAGTGTCTCGCCGCCTACCTGGTGGCACAGGGCGAACCGACCGCCACGGACCTGCGCGCGTTCCTTGGCGGGCGGTTGCCCGGCTTCATGATCCCCGCCGTGTACGTCCTCCTCGCCGCACTGCCGTCCACCGCGCACGGCAAGGTGGACCGGGCGGCGCTGCCCGCTCCCGAATTCGCCCGCCCGGCGCTCACCACCCCGTACGTGCCTCCCCGCGACGGCCTGCAGCAGACGATCGCGATGCTCTGGTCCGAGCTGCTCAACGTCGATGACATCGGCGCCGACGACGACTTCGTCGACCTGGGAGGGGACAGTCTCCTGGCCGCGGAGTCCGCGGCCCGGCTCACCGCGATGGGTGTCCGGTGCGAGCTGGAGGACCTGCTCGACTTTCCCACCGTCGCGAGCCTGGCGGACCGCCTGGGGTCGGACGGTCCGGCCGTCCGCCGATCGAGTTGACAAGGAGCCATTCATGACGGCATCGCCCACTGAGGTCTTCGATGTGGTCGTGGTCGGCGGCGGGCCCGCCGGCTCGACCGTCGCGACGTTGGCCGCCCAAGCAGGTCACCGGGTGCTCGTGCTGGAACGGGAGACCTTTCCCCGTTACCAGATCGGCGAGTCGCTGCTCCCCGCGACCGTGCACGGGGTCTGCCGCATGCTCGGCGTCGCCGACGAGATCGCCGAAGCCGGATTCGTCCGTAAACGCGGCGGCACGTTCCGATGGGGGGCCAGCGATGAGCCGTGGACCTTCACCTTCGCCACCTCCCGCCGCATGGCGGGGCCGACCTCACACGCCTACCAGGTCGAGCGGATGAAGTTCGACGACATCCTGCTGCGGAACGCCGCGCGCAAGGGAGCCGAGGTCCGCCAGGGCCATACGGTCACCGGCCTGGTCGAGGATGACGACGCCGTACGCGGCGTACGGTTCACCGACCCGTCCGGCGACGAGCGGCAGGCCGACGCCCGCTTCGTGATCGACGCGTCCGGGCACACCAGTCGCGTACGGAAGGGTGTACGCGGTGAGCGGCAGTACTCCGAGTTCTTCCAGAACATCGCCCTGTTCGGCTACTTCGAGGGCGGCAGGCGCCTGCCCGCGCCCAACGCCGGCAACATTTTCTGCGCGGCCTTCTCCGACGGCTGGTTCTGGTACATACCGCTGAGCGCCGAGCTGACGAGTGTCGGCGCCGTCGTGAAGCGGGAGATGGCCGCACGCGTGCAGGGTGACCCGGAGCAGGCCCTCATGGCGCTGATCACGGACTGCCCGGAGATGGCCGACTTCCTCAAGGACGCGAAACGGGTGACGACCGGGCCGTACGGCCAAATCCGGACGCGGAAGGACTACTCATACCGCAACACGGCCTTCTGGCGGCCGGGCATGGCCCTCGTCGGCGACGCGGCGTGCTTCATCGACCCGGTCTTCTCCTCGGGCGTGCACCTGGCCACGTACAGCGGGCTGCTCGCGGCCCGTTCCATCAACAGCGTCCTGGACGGTGGCATGGAGGAGGCACGGGCCTTCGCGGAGTTCGAGGCCCGCTACCGCCGGGAGTTCGGCCTCTTCTACCAGTTCCTGATCTCCTTCTACCAGATGCATGTCGACGAACAGTCCTACTTCTGGGCGGCGAAGAAGGTGACGAACTGCCCGGACAGTGAGATCGAGGCCTTCGTCGACCTCGTCGGCGGTGTCGCCTCCGGCGAGAACGCCCTGGTGAGCCGATCCGCCCGAGAGCGTGTCGCCGGGACGGCCCGCGAGTTCGGTGACGCGGTCGACCGGATCGCGGGCCGGCCCGACGGCGAGGTGGGCGCGGTCGGCCGCAGACCATTCGTCCCGGGTCTCATGGACGAGGGCTCACGGCTGCAGTCACGGGCCGCGCTCGGCGAACTCGCCGAAGAGGCGCCGTTGTCCCCTGGCGGCCTCGTCCCCTCGTCCGACGGACTGCGCTGGGAAGAACCGCCCAGTTCATCGTCCACAACCGTTTCCCCGGCCTGACCAGAGGAGAAAGACGATGCCCGCCGAATATCCCGCCGAGCCCTGGCGGATCAAGGTCGTGGAACCGATCCGGACCAAGAGCCGGGAGGAACGCCGGCATGCCATCGCGGAGGCCGGCTTCAACACGGTTCTCTTGCGGTCCGATGACGTCTATATCGACCTGTTCACCGATTCGGGCACGAACGCCATGTCCGACCGGCAATGGGCCGCGATGATGATCGGCGATGAGGCCTACGCGGGGGCGCGGAGCTTCGACCGGCTGGAGAGCGCCGTCCGTGCCCACTACGGCTACGAGCACATCATCCCCACCCACCAGGGGCGGGCGGCGGAGAACATCCTGTCCCAATGCCTGATCACGCCCGGCGACCACGTCCCCGGGAACATGTACTTTCCCAGTACCCGGCTGCACCAGGAACGCAACGGCGCGACCTTCCACGATGTGATCATCGACGAGGCCCACGATCCGGCCGCCGAACTTCCGTTCAAGGGCGACGTGGACCTGGCGAAGCTGACCGCCGTCATCGACGAGGTCGGCGCGGACTCCGTCCCGTACGTGTCGATCGGGGCGCCCGTCAACATGGCCGGTGGCCAGCCCATCAGCATGGCCAATCTGGCAGAGGTCCGCGAAATCACCCGGCGGCGAGGCATTCTCCTGATCCTCGACGCGGCCCGGGCGGTGGAGAACGCCTGGTTCGTGCAGCAACGTGAGCGTGGCTGGGAGGGCCGCACGATCGCCGAGATCCTGCGCGCGATGTGCGACCTGACCGACGGCGCGACCATGTCGGCGAAGAAGGACAGCTTCACCAACATCGGCGGATGGCTGGGGGTGCGCGATCCGGATCTCGCGGCGAAGGCCCGTGACCTGTGCGTCGTCTACGAGGGCCTGCACACCTACGGCGGCATGGCGGGCCGCGACATGGAGGCGCTGGCAGTCGGCATTGAAGAGTCGATCGTCGATGAGAGCATTCGGGCACGCGTGCAGCAGGTCGCCTACCTCGGCGAACGCCTGATCGATATGGGTGTCCCGGTGGTACGGCCCATCGGCGGGCATGCGGTGTTCCTGGACGCGGCGGCGATCCTGCCGCACATCCCGCGCGCCCAGCTTCCCGCCCAGACTCTCGCCGCCGCGCTTTACGCCGACGCCGGGGTACGCGGAGTCGAACGCGGCATGGTGTCGGCCGGCCGCGACCCGATCACCGGACAGAATCGCGTCCCCGCCCTCGAACTCGTCCGGCTGGCCATCCCGCGACGCGTCTACACCCGCAACCACATCGACGTTGTCGCCGAGAGCGTCATCCGTGTCTTCAAAGAGAGGGACGCGATCACCACCGGTCTCACGTTCGTCCACGAGCCCGAACACCTCCGCTTCTTCCAGGCCCGTTTCGCGCCGGTGGAAGGAGACTCGATCTTTTAGGTCGTGGAGCCGCGGGACTGGTCGCGGAGGACGCCGGCGACGTCCGGTGGGGTGTAGCGGCCGGACTTCATGACCTTGCCGTCCTCGCGCAGCAGCACCCGGCCGTCGGCGTCGAGCTTGGTCATGTTCGACCGGTGGACCTCGGCGAGCACCGCGTCGAGGTCGATGCCGTAGGTCACGGCCGCGCCGTAGGCGACGTAGACGACGTCGGCCAGCGCGTCGGCGATGCCCACGATGTCGCGGTCGTCGGTGGCGGCGGCGAACTCCTCGACCTCCTCGGCGAGCAGGCGGACGCGGAGCGCCGCGACCTCGGCGGGCACGTCGACCGTGGGAGTGTCGTTGCGGGGCAGGCCGAACGCGGCGTGGAACGCGGCGACGTCGGAGGCGATGCCTCCGACGTCGCCTCTGGAGCGGGACGATGGCATGCGACCAGCCTGGCACAGCGACGGCGCCCACTCTCGCCATGGGACCGTTGCGCCCTGTCGCCACCCGCGAGTGAGTTCACGCTCCACGAAGACGTGCGGCGGACCTACGCCACGGTGAGTGCCGGCTTGCCGCCGGTCGCCTCCAGCACCGTGCCGTTCACATAGCTCGCCGCCGGGGTGCACAGGAAGGTGATCGCGGCCGCGATCTCGGCCGCGTCGGCGGGACGGCCGGTGATCGTCGTCGCCCCCAGCGCGTTGATCATCTCCCCGAAGCCCTCCGTGCCGGGCGTGTACGCCGGCCCGGACGAGACCGCGTTCACCCGGACGCCCGACGACCCGAACTCATCGGCCCACACCCGCGTCAGCAGTTCCAGTGCCGCCTTGGACGCTCCGTAGATCCCGCCGCTGCGGACCGGGGCCGACGCGGCGACCGTGGAGACGTTGACCACCGCGCCGCGCCCGCGTGCCGCCATGCCCGGTGCGAGTTCCTGGATCAGGATGAACGGCGCCCGCAGGTTCGTGTCGATGTGCTCGTCGAAGGTCGCGTCGTCGACCTCCGACGTGGCGCCGAACCGGTAGACCCCGGCGTTGTTGATCAGGATGTCCACCTCGCCCGCCTCCTTGGCGAGCCGGCGCACCTCGTCCGCGGCGCCCAGATCGGCGGCCACGAAGCGGGCCCGGCCACCCGCCGCCTCGAGCTCCGCCACCGTCTCCCGCCCGCGCGCGGTGTTGCGGCCGTGCACGATGACCTCCGCGCCGAGCTCGGCGAGCTGGAGCGCCACCGCCCGGCCGATGCCGGCCGTCGCGCCCGTGACCAGCGCGATCGATCCGTCCAGTGATCCCATGACTCCTCCGGGGCCCCTCATTGGAATGACCTTTCCAGTTCTAGCCGACGGCGATTGGAATGTCAATTCCAGTCGGATACGCTGATCACATGGCGCAACCGGGACGCGAGGTGACCAGCCGAGGACGTCCCACGCGCGATCGGATCGTCCGCGCCGCCGCGGAGCTGATGTTCCAGAAGGGCGTCGGGGGCACGAGCATCCCCGACGTGCAGGAGGCCGCCGGCGTCAGCGCCTCGCAGATCTACCACTACTTCGGCGACAAGCAGGGCCTGGTCCGGGCGGTGATCGCGCACCAGATCGACGCCACCCTCGAGAAGCAGCGGCCCGTCCTCGACTCCCTCGACAGCTTCGAGGCCCTCGAGATGTGGCGTGACGGCGCCATCGCCGCACAGGAGGCACGCGACTGCGCCGGCGGCTGCGAGATCGGCTCCCTCGCCGGCGAGCTCGTCGAGACCGACCCCCTCGCGCGCGAGGACCTCGTCGCGGCCTTCAACCGCTGGGAGGCCCCGATCCGTACGGGACTGGCCCGGATGCGGGAGCGCGGGGAGCTGTCCGCCGACGCCGACCCCGCCTCGCTGGCCACCGCGATGCTGGCCGCCGTGCAGGGCGGCCTGCTCCTGACGCAGATACGACGGAGCACCGTGCCGCTGTACGTCACGGTGACCGCCGTGATCGAGCACATCCGGAGCTTTGCCACTTAACGCCAAGACCGCGCAAATCGCGCAATCCCGTACAACACTGGGTCCTGGCCGCATCGCCGAGAAACGGCCGGGAGGTCAGATGAAACGCCCGACGAGGCGCCGTGCCTGAGGGGATCGACTACGCCTTCGGGCGTCCCTCCATGTCCGCGCTCACGTCCGCCGGCATCAAGTTCGTCTGCCGGTACCTGTCCCACAGTCCCTCGAAGAACCTCACCGCGTCCGAGGCCCGCAAGCTGACGGACGCCGGCATCTGGATCGTCGTCGTCTGGGAGACCACCGCCAAGCGCGCGCTGGCCGGCAAGGCCGCCGGCGCCGCGGACGCCACGGACGCCCGTACCCAGGCACGGGCCTGCGGAATGCCCGACGGCCGCCCCGTCTACTTCGCCGTGGACTGGGACGCCTCGGCGGGTCAGCAGAGCGCCATCAACGCCTACCTCGACGGCGCCGCCTCGGTCCTCGGCCGGGACCAGGTCGGCATCTACGGCGGGTACGGCCCGGTGAAGCGCGCCCTGGACGGCGGCCACGCCACGTGGGCGTGGCAGACGTACGCCTGGTCCGGCGGGAAGTGGGACAAGCGCGCCCACCTGCAGCAGTACAGCAACGGCCACACCATCGGCGGCGTCGGCTGTGACTACGACCGGGCCGAGAAGAGCGACTACGGACAGTGGCGCGTCGGCGCCACACCGGGAGGAGACGACGACATGGCCCTGGTCTGCAGCCTCGGCGTCGACGGCACGCAGGTCATCGACGCCGGCACGAACGCCGACATCAAGTTCACCAAGGAGTACAGCGACAAGCACGGCCTCCACGGCGAGAACGGCGTGTCGGTGGCGATCGCGACCGCGGCGTACTGGGTCAACGCGGACGCGCTGTTCGAGCTGGGCGGCCTCGCCCCCGGCACGAAGATCGACGTGGCGTGGACCCGGGTCAAGGACGACGGGACCTTCATCGACGACCCGTGGCGGCTCACCTACACCGCCGACGAGAACGGCACGATCCGCGACCAGATCGGCGGCCAGTTCGGCGTCGACGCCACGAACCGGCTGCGAATGTGCGTCTACAACACCTCCGACCAGGCCGTCACCGTACACGGCTGCCTGGCGAAGGTCTCCCTGCTCAAGTACTAGCGCAGGTAGGAGGCGCCGTTGAGGTCGATCACCGCGCCGCTGGCCCACAGCGCGTCCGGCGAGGCGAGCCAGGCCACCGCCGCGGCGACCTCCTCCGGCTCGGCGACGCGGCCGAACGGGCTCTGTGCCCGGACGGCGTCGCCCGCCGGGCCGGAGAGCAGGGTCTCGGCCATGTCGGTCCGGACGAACCCCGGGGCGACGGCCGCGACGCCGATGCCGTGCGGCGCCAGGGCGACCGCGAGCGACTGGGTCATCGCGTGCACCGCCGCCTTGCTCGCCCCGTACGCGACGGCGACCGGCTCACCGCGGTAGGCGCCGCGCGAGCCGACGTTGATGACCCGCGCGCCCTCGGCGCCCTCCGGCCGGGTGCGCAGGTGGTCGACGACGCACCAGGTCACGTTGGCCGTGCCGTGCACGTTGACGTCGATGACCCGCCGCCAGCCCTCCTGCCACTCCTCGTACGAGGTCGCGTCGATCGGCTGCGCACCGTGGACCGCCGCGTTGTTGACCAGCACGTCCACGCCGCCGAGCCCGGCGATCGCCTCGCCGACGAATTGCTGGACCTGTGCCGGGTCGGCGAGGTCGCCGGCGACGACGACATGGCCCTCGCCCGGAAGCCCGGCGGCGACGGCCCGCGCGGCGGCGACGTCGGACCCGCAGTGGACGGCGACGGTGAAGCCGTCCCCCGCCAGCCGCGCGGCCACGGCCGCGCCGATGCCCCGCGAACCACCGGTGACGAGCGCACGCTTTCCGGACACGCGATCCCTCCCTGGAAGACGTCCGATAAACGTAGCGTGCCGCCCTGTAAGAAACCGGTCCCACCCGTCACTGCACCCATGGAAGGCACCAACCACGACGAAGGGGCCCGATGGTGACAGACGCGGACGCGGTCGGCCGGTTCACCGCCCTGTACGACGAGTTGTATCCGCGCGTGCACGCCTACGCGGTCAGCCGTACGGGGCGGACGCTCGCCGAAGAGGTGACGAGCGAGACGTTCTGCGTCGTCTGGCGGCGTTTTCACGACCTGCCGGACCCGCCGTTGCCCTGGATCCTCGGCATCGCACGGAACGTCCTGCGGGAGAACTACCGCGCCAAGGCCCGCGAGGATTCGCTGGCCGCCGAGCTGCGGCACTGGACCTCCTCCGTCCCCGACATCGGGGAGGACGTGCAGGAGCGCGCCTCGGTGCTGCGGGCGCTGGCGGCGCTCTCGGACGCCGACCGGGAACTGCTGACGCTCGTGGCCTGGCACGGCCTGTCGACCGACGAGGCCGCGAAGGTCATCGGCTGCTCGCGCGCCGCCTATTTCGTACGGCTGCACCGAGCACGCAAACGACTCGAACGGGCGATGACCGACGAAGCGCCCGCGTCCGTACACCGCCAGGCCACCGCCTACCGAACGGAGACGACGCGATGAAGATCATGGATGCGCTGGCCGCGGCACGGCCGGCGGACCTGGAGGCCGCTCCGGACGCGGACCGCCGCTACCGCGACCTGGAGAAGGCGCTCGCCCAGCCGGTCGAGAGCCCGCGGCGTCGCGGGAGGCCGGTGCGGCGGCTGGCGATCGGCGTCGTGGCGGTCGGCGCGGCCGCGGCGGTGACCGTAGCGCTCACCGGACACCAGAGTGGCACCCCCACGCCGGGGAAGACGCCCGGCGACGGAAAGGTGGGCGGCGAGCCGATCATGCTGGCCGCCGACAAGGCCGAGGCGCAGCCGCTGGGCCGGTACTGGACCTCCGACACCGTCTGGGGCCAGTCCTACATCGTCTCGGCGAAGACCGGGAACTACGCGATCACCGGTGCGGGGTGGGAGACCTTCGAGTGGACCGCCGTCAAGGCGGGAGGCGGCAACCTGTTCTACGGCCGTGACCTGCCCGCGCGGCCACAGACACCCGAGGACAAGGCGGCCTGGCGTAAGGCGGGCTCGCCGAGCAGCTTCCGCGTCTGGTCCAACGACCACTACCAGACCTACTCCCGGGCGGCCGGGAGCTGGAGTGCCGACCATCCGCAGGCCAAGCCCGGCGGCCGGTTCGAATTCTCCGGAATGGGCGACGAGTCGAGGGCCGACGGCGTGACCTTCGACCAGCTGAGGCATCTGTCCACCGACCCTGACCAGCTACGCCAGAACTATCTCCAGAGCCCCGGGAACCCGGCGCAGCGGCTGCTCTCCGTCTCCGAGGACCTGATGAGCGCGCCGGTGCCGCCCAAGCTCCGGGCCGGCATCATGCGAATGATCCCGCGGCTGCCGGGCGTTTACTCGGTGGGCACCGTGACCGACCCGCTCCGCCGGAAGGGCATCGCGTTCGCCGCCGACTGGCCGGCCAGCGGCCCGCTCAACCATGGGTACGGCAGCCGTACCGAGATCGTCTTCAGCCCGGACGGGGAGTTCCTCGGCTCGGAGGACGTGCTGACCAAGCCTGGTGGTGAGTACGCCAAGCAGCGTCCCGGCTTCGTGATCAACTATCACGTCGCACGCGGATCGGCGTGGAGGGACAAGAAGCCGTCTCCGCCCGCCAAGCTGCCCTTCTGACCCGGCGACCGGCATCGCCCGTTCGTCACAGAACGGGCGATGCCTAGCATTAGCGACAATTCCCCACATACAAAAAGGATCACATTGCCATTTCTTGATCCGGGTATTGCCGACGTCGCCATGGGGTAAGCCTTTTTCCATGCAGCCTTTCGTGATGCCTGACTTCTACATGCCGTATCCCGCCCGAATCAACCCGAATCTTGAGCGTTCACGAGAGCACAGCACCGCCTGGGCACGGAAGATGGGAATGCTCGACGCTCCCAAACCCGGAGGCGGTCTCGTCTGGGACGAAACGGACTTGGCACGGATGGACTACGGCCTGATGTGCGCCTACACCCATCCCGACTGTGACGGCCCGACGCTGGATCTGATCACCGACTGGTACATCTGGGTGTTCTTCTTCGATGATCAGTTTCTCGAGGAGTTCAAGTACTCACGGGATCTCCCGGCCGCCAAGGCGTACGTCGACCGGCTCGAATTGTTCATGACCGAAACTCCGCCGGATCCGGAGAACGCCGCCGAGGCCGGGTTGAAGGACCTGTGGGAGCGCACCGTCCCGGCGATGTCGGACGACTGGCGGCGTCGCTTCGTCCTCAGCACCCACAACCTGATGGTCGAGTCGATGTGGGAGCTGGACAACATCGACCAGGGCCGCATCGCCAACCCGATCGAGTACGTCCAGATGCGGCGGCGCGTCGGCGGCGCGCCCTGGTCGGCCAACCTCGTGGAGTACGCCGCCGGCGCCGAACTCCCCGCGCGGTTCGCCCGCACGCGGCCGATGCAGGTCCTGTCGGACACCTTCTCCGACGCCGTCCACCTGCGCAACGACCTGTACTCCTACGAGCGCGAGGTACGGCAGGAGGGAGAGAACTCCAACGCCGTGCTGGTCTTCGAGCGCTTCTTCGGCTGCCCGACGCAGGAGGCCGCCGAGCTGGTCAACGACCTGCTGACCTCACGGCTCCAGCAGTTCGAGACCACCGCGCTGACCGAGGTGCCGAGCCTGCTCGCCGGGCACGGCGCGTCGCCCGCCGAGCAGGTCGCGGTCGCCGCGTACGTCAAAGGCCTGCAGGACTGGCAGTCCGGCGGGCAGGAGTGGCACGCCCGGTCCAGCCGGTACATGAACGACGCCGCCTCCCTGCCGTCCGGGCCGACCGGCCTCGGCACCTCGGCGGCCACCGTCGCGATGGGCCTACGACACCGCATCCGACAGCACTCCTTCCGCCCGTTCGAACCGGTCGGCCACCTGCCGCTGCCGGAGCTGTACATGCCCTTCACACACCGCACGAGCCCGCACATCGACGACGCACGGCGCCACTCCGCCGGCTGGGCGCGGGCCATGGGTTTCTTCGACTCGGTGCCGGGAGTGGAGGCCGGCGGGGTCTGGGACGAGAAGCGATTCCTCGGGCTCGACCTGGCTCACTGCGCCTCGATGATCCACGCCGACGCCGAGCCCGAACAGCTGCGCCTGTCCACCGACTGGCTGTCCTGGGGCACCTACGGCGACGACTACTTCCCCGCCGTCTTCGGGCCCAGCCGCAACCTCCCGGCGGCCAGGGCCTGCAACGACCGGCTGTCGCTGTTCATGCCGCTGGAGGACGACCGGCCGGTCCCCGAGCCGGCGAACCCGCTCGAACGCGGCCTGGCCGACCTGTGGGGCCGTACGGCCGGGCCGATGACGCCCGCGGCGCGGTGCCGGTTCCGCACCGCGGTGGAGGACATGACGGCGAGCTGGCTGTGGGAGCTGGCGAACCAGGCGCACCACCGTGTGCCGGACCCGATCGACTACGTCGAGATGCGGCGCAAGACGTTCGGCTCGGACCTGACCAGGAACCTGGCACGCCTCCCGCACTCCGAGATCGTGCCCGAGGAGATCTACCGCACCCGCGTCGTGCACGAGCTGGAGACGGCGGCGCAGGACTACGCGTGCTTCACCAACGACCTGTTCTCCTACCAGAAGGAGATCGAGTTCGAAGGCGAGCCGCACAACATCGTCCTGGTCATCCAGAACTTCCTCGGCGTCGACCGCCTCGCCGCCCGCGACATCACGGCCGAGCTCATGGCCGCCCGCATGCGCCAGTTCGAGCACATCGCGGCGGACGACCTGCCGGTGATGTTCGAGGAGCACGACCTGGACGAGCGGACCCGCGCCATCCTCACCCGTGACGTCGAGGACCTGAAGGACTGGATGTCCGGGATTCTGGAGTGGCACCGCCGATGCGTCCGCTACACCGAGCCGGAGCTCCTGCGCCTGCGGAGCGAGGCGATGTCCCCGCCGCTCCCGGCCGCCCCGGAACCACCGGCGCCCCGCCCGCTCCCCACCGCACCCACGGCTCCGCCGCCGGCGACCCCCACGCCTTCGTCGCTACTGAACACTCCGGGAGCACCCACGGTCCCGGCGCCGGCTCCGGTGTCGCCCGCGCCCGCGGCGTCGTCCGGGGCTCCGGTGCCGCGGGCGTCCTCGTTGCGGCCGGCCGGCCTGGGCACCTCGGCCGTACGGCTGCCGCCCCACCCCACCCGTGAGTCCCGCCCCTGAGCCGCCGGGCGCTCGGTCACGGGGCCGGCGTGGGGTCGTCGCGTGCCGCGGCTCGGCGGGCGCGGTGGTTGGCGACGTTGACGCGGTTGCCGCACAGGCCGGGCATGCAGTAGCGGCGGCGACCAGGCCGGGTGGTGTCGATGAACGCCCCCCGGCAGGTGGGCGCGCCGCACGGCCGGAAGCGCTGCTCGCCGAGGGTGTGCACGACCCCGAGGATGCCGACGCCGCAGATGAGCGAGAGGGCGTCGGCGACGGTCGCTCCGGCGCGGAGCGGGACGGCCCAGCGTGCGCGATCGGGGAGCAGGGTGGCGCCCCGGCCCGGCGAGGTGAGCGTGGTTGCGCCTTCGATGAGGTGGTCGCGGCCGGGGTGGTCGATCAGGTCGCGCACGGTCGTCCGCAGCGCGTGGACCGCACGAAGGTCGGCCGGGCGTGCTCGGCGGGCCAGTTCGGACAGTGCTCCCGAGAGGTCGTCGTCTCCGGACCGGTCACCGTGCAGGTCGGCGAACGCCACCAGGGCGGCCAGGTCGGGTAGGTGGTCGTCGCCGCGCCAGACCTCGGCAGTGGTGTTGACCAGTTCGGTCGCGACCCCGGCCGCCCAGACATGGTCGTCCAACGCGACTTGCATCCCTGCTGAGCCTCTCGCTACGTTCGATTCAAAACAGCATTTTACCCCTTACACGGACGACCCCTGCCGCGTCGGGAGACCACACCTATGACCGAGTCCGAGATCGACGCCATCGTGTTCGACGTGCTCGGCACACTCGTCGACGAATCCGCCGGCATCCGCGCCGGCATCCGCGGCCTCGCCCCGTCGCTCGACGATGCCGAGGCCGAGCGGCTCTTGTCTCTGTGGCAGCGGCACGTCGACCGCGAGCAGCGCCGCGTCGTCGACGGCGACCGGCCCTACGTTGCCGGCGATGTTCTCGATCGGGAGGCCGCCCGGCTCGTCGCAGACGCCACCGGGGTGGACGACCCGGACGCCGTGGCGGCGCTGGCCCTGGCGGGCCGCCGGCCACCGCCGTGGCCCGACACCGTGGCCGGGCTCGCCCGGCTCGCCGAGCGGTTCCCGCTGATCGCACTCTCCAACGCGAGCCGGACGGCGCTGCTGGGGCTCAACGCCCATGCCGGACTGCGCTGGCACCAGGTCCTGTCCGCCGAAGACGCCCGGACCTACAAGCCGGACCCGGCCGTCTACCGGTCGGCCGTCACCGTCTCCGGACGACCGCCGGAGCGGCTGCTGATGGTCGCCGCCCACGCCTGGGACCTGCGCGGAGCACAGGACATCGGCCTGCGCACCGCGTACGTCGCCCGCCCCGGCGGCGACCCGCCCACCGCGTCGGACCGGTTCGACCTGCACGCCGACGACCTGGCCGACCTGGCCGACGAGTTCGACAAGGCCGGCTGAGCGTCGCTACAGCGTGCGGATGGGCGCGCCGTTCAGGAAGGCGGCGATGTCCTCCACCGCGTCGGAGTAGAAGATCTGGTAGCTCTGCTCGGTGACGTACCCCATGTGCGGCGACAGGAGCGTGCGCGGTGAGGAGCGCAGCCAGTGGTCCGCCGGCAGCGGCTCGACGTCGAACACGTCGAGCCCGGCCCCGGCGATCCATCCCTCCTCCAGCGCCTTCCGGAGGGCGTCCTGGTCCACCAGGCCGGCGCGCGCGGTGTTGACGAAGAACGCACTGGGCTTCATCGCCCGCAGGTCGGCCTCCCCGACCAGGCCCCAGGTACGGTCGCTCAGCGCCATGTGCAGCGACACGATGTCGGCCGAGCCGAACAGCTCCCGCCGGTCCACCCGCCGCACCTCGTGCTCGGCGGCCCGCTCCGCCGTCAGGTTCGGGCTCCACGCGATGACGTTCATGCCGAACGCCGGTCCGACCCGGGCCACCCGCGCGCCCAGCCGGCCGAGCCCCACGACGCCGAGCGTACGACCGTCCAGGTCGAGGCCTACGGCCTCCTGCCAGCCGCCCGCCCGGATCCGGGCGTCGTCGGCCGCGACGGTCCGTACGAGACCGAGGATCAGGGCCCAGGTGAGCTCGGCCGTGCCCCCGGCGCTGCCGCGGGTGCCGGAGACGGCGACGCCGAGCTCCCGCGCCGCGTCCAGGTCGATCGAGGCGTTGCGCATCCCCGTCGTGACCAGCAGCCGCAGCCGCGGCAGCCGCGCGAGCACCTCACGGGGGAAGGTCGTGCGTTCCCGCATCGCGACGACCACCTCGAACGGCTCCAGCGCGGCCACCAGGGCGCCGGGGTCGGCGATGTGTTCGGCGAAGAACCGCGTCGAGACGCCGGGCAGCCCGGCCCAGTCCGCCATCGAGGCGGCCACCCGCTGATAGTCGTCCAGGACGGCGACCCGAACCTCACTCACGCGTACTCCTTCGACACGGCGACCAGGGGAGTCCGCCCCCCGGGAGACGAGCGTAGGAGCCGCGGCGCGACGCACCGCCTCGGGGCCCACCGGCTCGACGAGCGGGCTTCCGGTCAAGGTCTACGCTGCCGGGCATGCTTCCCGCCGACCTGGATACGATCGGGCTTCCGGCGCTGTCGCGTCCGATGCCCGGACGCGGACGCCGGCTGGCCTGGTGCTGGGGGTCGTTCGCCGTGTCGGTCGCGGTGACGGCGGTCGTCGTGGCGGCCGGGTTCTCGACCGGGGCGCTGTTCGTCGAACCGCTGGCTCAGCTCGTCGTCTTCGCGGTCCTCCCCGCCGTCCACCGCCTGCGGCTGGCCGGTCTGCTGGCCGACGGCCGGTATCGCACCGTGCCGGCGCCCGCGCTGGCCGCCGCCGTGCTGGCCGTCACCGCACCGAGCGGGGTGCGCGAGGTCACGGTGCGCGTCGGTCAGGTCGGCGGGTTCACCCGCTGCTTCCGTGCCGGTGGGCGAACCGTCGTGCTGGTGCACGAACGCCTGCCGGTGGTGCCGGAGGCCACGCGGTTCTTCCTCGCGCACGAGGCCGCTCACCTGGCCCGGTACGACACGTTCCGGCGGCCGGCCGCCCTCATGACCGCACTGGTGTGCCTCTACGCCGTGGGCACGGCCTGGCCGCTCGCGCTGATCCCCGGCGTGGTCGCCGTCGTCGCGGTCGTCGCCGCCGTCAACCGGAGCGGCGAGCGCGACTGCGACCGGCTGGCCCTACGCTGGGTCGGCCTCGCCTCGGCCGAGCAGGCGTTCTCGGTGGCCCAGCGGGCGTACCGCCGTTCGGTACGGTCGCTGCTCACCCATCCCGCCCCGGCACGGCGACTCGCCGCCTGCCGGCTCAGCGCGGAGGAGTGAAGGTCCAGCCCTTGCCGAGGAGGGCGTCGACCGCGTCGACGGCCTCGCTCAGGCGGCGCTCGTGCGGGCCGGTCACGACGACGTGCGGGAGGCGGCGTCGCCGCAGTTCTTCGGCGAACCGCGCCGACATCGCCTCGCGGATGGTCTCGCCGTCGCGCCAGCCGTCCTGCTCGAACGGCACACCGGCCGTGTCGGTGAGGATCCACAGGTCACCACGGCCACGGGCCGGCGGCGGGGCCGGCGTGCCGACGTAGCGCTCGTGCCACAGCTCGGTGGCGAAGGCGTCGGTGTCGCACACCAGCAGCGGCGAGCCCGCCCTCGCGGCGGACTCCTCCCAGGCGAACTGGCGTTCGGCGATCACGGTGAACTCCTCCGACTCCCAGTCGAGGTCGCCCAGCCACAGGCTCGGGTCGCGGCGGCGGGCGAGGGCGAGCTTCTCCTCGCAGTACAGCCGCCCGTACTCCGGCACCCACCGGGTCGCCGCCCACACGCCGCCGCGCCGCGCGTAGTGGGCGGCGAGAGCGCGGGCCAGCGTCGTGGTGCCCGACGACTCCGCGCCGACGACCACGACGCGGCGTGCCAGGTACGCGCGGACGGCCGGTGACAGCCACTCCCAGCAGGCCACCGGGTCCGCGCGGACGGCCGTGCCGCTGACCGGGTGGCGTGTGCGCGCCGGGTCGACCGGCACGTGCACGGCGTCGAGGCGGTGGGCCAGTTCGGGCCCGTAGTCCTCGGAGCTGAACACCAGGTCGACCGGGCCCGCCGCGGCGGCGCGGAACACCGCGACGTGCGCCGCCCAGACCTCGTCGGAGTCGTAGTCGACCTCGTTGTCGTCGACCGCCGCGACGATCTCCACCTGCGGCTGCGGATGGCGTTCGCGCAGCCAGGCGGCGCGCAACGCGATCGGGATGGTCTCCACCGGGGAGGCGGCGACCACGACGGTCAGCCGGTCGCACCGCGCGGCGGCGGTGTCGATGAGGTGGTGGTGACCGGCGTGCGGCGGGTAGAACTTGCCGATCACCAGGCCGTGACTCACGTCGCCGCCGGTACGGGCGTCGCCGCCTGCCGTGCCACCCACTCGCGTCGCCACGCGATCAGCCCGGCCACGCACAGGGCCAGGAACAGCACGTACAGCACGCTCGTCAGGTACAGGTGCTTGTAGGCGTACAGCGGGATGTAGATCAGGTCGGCGGCGATCCACAGCCACCACGACTCCAGCAGCTTGCGGCTCTGCCCATACGTCGCGGCAAGCGAGATCGTCGTCGTCAGCGCGTCCCAGAACGGCACGGTCGAGTCGGTCCAGGCGCTGAGCATCCAGGTCAGCAGGGCGGTCGCGGCGACCCCGGCCGCGGCGAGCCCGACCCACTCGGCTCGCGAGGTGCGCTGGGTGACGAGTTCGGTACGGTCCCGGCCGCCGTACAGCCACTGCCACCAACCCCACACCTGGAGGACGACGTAGACACCCTGCAGGCCCGCGTCGGCGTACAGGCCGCCGTCCACGAAGATCAGTCCGAGCAGGACGACGTTGGCGATGCCCACCGGCCAGTTCGCGATGTGCTGGCGGACGACGAGCCAGACGTTGACCGCGCCGGTGACGAAGCCGAGCACCTCTGCCCAGGAGGTCGGCGTGCTCCCGAGGGTGAACGCCGGATGGAGCAACGGCTCCAGAAGGTCGTGCAGGGACATGACCTTGAAATTACCTCGTGACGACGGTGGCCACCTCGACGCATTCGCCGCCGTTGCTGCCGGAGCGGCTGCTCCTGCGCCACTCGTCGTAGGCCGTGGTCACAGTCCCTCCAGGGTCCGGCGGATCAGTTCCAAGGGTGCCACGCATTCGTCGCCCAGCGCCTCGGGGCGACATCCGAAAAGTCGCGGATCGGCACCATGTTTGTGGGAAACTCGCTGAAATTCATAAGATGCGCGAGCTGTGCGTGAGGGCCATCACCCGAAAGGTATGACCGTGGACAGTGCGAAGTCGAAAAACCGGCGATTCCTCGTCGTCGCCGGCAACCTCCTCGCGGCCGCGCTGGTCACCGGCCTGGTGACCGCCTGTTCAGACAACGGCAACGGCCGGTCTGACTCCACGAGTACGCACGGCCGGCCCGGCTCCACGAGTGCGAGGCCGGCGACCCAACCCCGCAAGTACGTCGCCATGGGCGGGAATGGCGTGAGGCACTCCATGCTGGCATTCCAGGTTTACCCCGAGGGTGGCCAGGTGAGCGGGACGTACACGACGGTGATTTACGGCGGCTCCGGCCAGGAGGTCCGGGATACCACCGACTTCAACGGGCACGGCTCGGACAGCACATTCCAGTTCGACGGCCTGTCCACCTATGGGCCCATCACGGGCACCCTCTCCGGAGACCGAACCCGTCTGACGACCGACCATGACTTCGGTGGGACGTCGGAGTGGACGATCGTCTCCTCCGAGGCCGTGTTCGAGTCAGCCCTCAAGGAGTACGCCAAGCGATTCGAAGCCTGCCGCAAGAAGAAGGAGGTGTCCCCCTGTGAACACGTGCATTGAACACGCGTCGACCGCGTCGCGAGCCACCCGTAACCTCGCGACGACCGTGGCCACCTCGACGCACTCGCCACCGTAGCCGCCGGAACGGCTACTCTTCCGCCATTCGTCGTGGTGGACGGTCATAGCCGCTCCCGCGTGCGCTGGATCAGTTCCAAGGATGCCGCGGCGGTCTCCGTCACCAAATGCAGGGCCTGATAGACGGCGAACCAGCCGTGGACCAGGTCCGGCCGCTCCTGGAAATGCCCGCGCTGGTGGTCTTCGGTGTAGGCGACGTCCGGTTCGTCGGTGAAGCTGAGGATGGTGAACGCGGACGTCAGCCCGGCGTGCGCGCCGGTCGCCAACGGGATGACCTGAACGGTGATGCCCGGACGCTGGGCGGCCTCCACCAGGGCGTCGAGTTGCGCGCGGTGCACCTCCGGCCCGCCGACCGGACGCAGGAGCGCGGTCTCGTCGATGACCAGCCACAGCGTGGGAGGATCGTCGCGGGCCAGGATCTCCTGCCGCTCCAGCCGGGCGGCGAGGAGGCCCTCGACCGTCTCCGGCCGGGCGCTCGGACGGCCGGCCGCGATCAGAGCATGCGCGTAGTCCGGTGTCTGGAGCAGGCCGGGCAGGACCAGCGCGTGATACTGCCGGATCACCGCGGCGCGGCTCTCGGCGTCCGCGTACCGCTCGAAGGAGATGACCGGATGCGGCTCCTCGTACCTGATCAGGTCGAAGATGTCGAGGAGCACCTTCTCCGGGAGTCCGAGCACCTTTTCCAGCTCGATGACCGCCTGCTTCTGCGGGCAGAGCTGACCGGTCTCCACGTTGGCGAGCCACCCGTTGCTGTAGTTGACCAGCCCGGCGAGATAGTCCTGGGTCATGCCGGCCGCCTCGCGGTGCCGCCGGATCGCCGCACCGAGGGTCCGCAGTGAGGGGCTGATGGGCTTGTTCATGGACGGCATTATCGAGCGTAGCCACAGCAGGACTCAGGGTAATGGCGAGATGGTCGGGCCTTTGTCGGCGGTCGCCGGATGAGGGCCCTGCTGTGGGTGCGCGTCCTCAATCAGGTCGGCGCGTTCGCGCTCGCGTTCCTGGCGGTGGTGGCCGGTCCGCGCCTGGTCACGCCGGTGCTCGCGGTGTTCGGCGTGGCGGCGCTGGCCTCGCGCTGGGCCGGCGGCGTGCTGCTCGACCGGGTACGGCCCCGCACGCTCGTGGTCGCCGGGCTGGCCGCGACCGGCGTCGCGCTGCTCGCGCTCGCCGCCGCGCGCACGCCGGGGCAGATCCTGGCCGCGACGGCGGCGACGGGCCTGGCCTTCGAGCTGTACGAGCCCGCCACCAGCGAGTTCCTGGCGCGGCTCGCCGAGGGCGATCGGCGGCGCGACGCGTACGCCCTGCTCGGCACCGCTCTGGCCGCGGCGGGCGCGGTGTCCGGGCTGCTCGCCGCGGCGCTGCTGCCGTTCGGGGTCCACCGGCTGTTGCTCGCCGACGCCGCCACCTGCCTGGCCGCGGCGGCGATCGCGCAGGCGTTCCTGCCACGACCGCCGTTCGCGGCGACGGCACGCCGGCGGGACCGCTGGCGGCCACCGGCCCGCCTGGTGCGGCTGACCGCCTCCGCCACCGCGTACGCCTTCGGCTACCTCGCCGTGCTGATGTTCGCGCCGTTCGTGCTGCTCCAGCGCGGCGCCCCCGCCTGGCTGCCCGGCCTCGTGCTGGCGGCCGCCGCGCTGCTCGCGCCCCTGACCCGGCGCCCGCTGTCGGGCCGCCCGCGTACGGCGCTCCTGCTCTCCTGCGTGCTCGCGGCGACGATGGCTCTCGTACGGGACGTCCCGCTGACCGTGGCGGCGTACCTGGCGTGGGCGATGACGGGCAGTGCGCTGCTGGGTCACTGGCCGGCGCTGGCGGCCGACGCCGCGCCCGCCGCCGACCGGCCGCGGTGGTTCGCCTTCCTCGGGCTGTCCTGGGGTGTGGCGCAGCCCGCCGTGCCGGGCGTCGTCGGCCTGGTCGCGGCGGCCGGCGGGCGTACCGCCGCGGCACCGCTGGCCGCCGCCGCCGCGTTCCTCGTCGCGGTCAGTGTGGATCCGCGCCCGTGAGGTAATGCTCAGTCGCGGTAGGCGGCGGCAGCGATCCGCACGAACGAGCGGATCAGTGGATTCGTGTCGCCCTCGTTCCACGCCACCACCACACGGCTCGGCGGCATATCGATCAGCGGCACCACGGTGAGCCCCGCCGGCGGCTCATGGTCCAGGAGAGTCATGCCGACCGTGCCGTTCCAGAGAACGGCCTGCCGGCATTCCTGGACGACGCGCACTACCGGGCCCTCGCGAAGTTCTCCGCCACTCCAGTACGACTGCCAGAGGGGATCGGTGCCCTCCGGGAACAGGAACCAACGGCGATCGGCAATGTCGGCCAGCTTGAGGCTGTCGGCGCGAGCCAGCGGATCGTCGGCGCGCAGCAGCGCGCCCACCGGGTCGGCGCGCAACTCATGCACCGTCAGGCCCGTCTCGTCGAACGGGCCACGGGTCAGGGCGACATCGACCAGTCCGGCATGCAACCCGCAGGTGGGATCGGTCAGGTCGGTCTCGCGGACGCGGACCTCGACGCGTGGATGCCGCCGGTGATAGGCGACGGCGAGCCGGGCCGCGCCCGGATCGGTGCCGTCACCCAGGATGCCGACGGTGATCGTCGCGGCGCCGGCCGCCGCGGCCACGCGCACGCGTAGGCGGTCGGCCTGGTCGAGCAGGGCCCGTGCCTCGTCGAGCAGCACCGCCCCCACCGGAGTGAGCGCGACACCGGCGGACGATCGATCGAACAGCGCGGCACCGAGCTCGGTCTCCAATTGCTTGATCGCCCGGCTCAGGGGCGGCTGACTCATGTGCAGCCGGGCCGCGGCCCGGCCGAAGTGGAATTCCTCGGCGACCGCCACGAAATAACGCAGCGTCCGTAGTTCCATGACGCGACGATACCCGTACGGTATCGACGCCACGGAATGTGTCTTGGACAGGCGCCGTGGCCTGGCCGTGGAATCGAAACATGACTGATGAGCCGAACACCACTGAGCCGATCACCGCCGTATCCGTGGTCGGTCCGGACGACGGAGAGACGATCGTGCTGGGCACGACGCGGCTGCGCGTCCTCGAAGACGGCAGCAATACCGGGCACCGCCTCGGGCTGGCCGAGTCCGTCCTCGCACCGCACACGCCCGGACCGCCGCAGCACCGCCACGCCCAGCACGATGAGGGCTTCTACATCATTTCCGGCACGGTGCGGTTCACCGTCGGAGACGAGGACTACGACGCGACGCCGGGCACGCTCGTGATGGTCCCGCCCGGAGCCCCGCACACTTTCGCCAACCTGACCGACCGACCGGCCGTCATGCTCAGCACTTTCACACCGGACCTGTACGTGCAGTACTTCCGGGACCTGCAGGACATGATCGCCGGCGGCCGGGAACCGACCCCACAGGCGAGCATCCGAACGATGAGGCGTTACGCCACCGAGCCCGCCACCGACTTCGTCGAAAAGCCGCGAGGATGATCATCCGGGCGCACGCGCGCGCAGACCGGTGAAGACGATGGCGAGGGCACGTTCGCGCAGGTCGGAGTCCCAGCCGCCCTGAAGCGCGCCCTGGCAGGTGGCCGCCAGCAGGGCCATCACCTCGTCGATCCGCACGTCCGTACGGACGGCGCCGGCCCGCTGTGCGTGGTCCAGCAGCGCGGCGACCTGCTGCCGCAGCGGCCGTACGGCGTCCGCCATGGTGAGACCGGCGCCGGTCGCGGAGAGGAGCTCGACCACGGTCTTCTTCTCCGCGGCCTGCGCGACGAGATCGGCGAAGAACGTGAACAGCGCGGTGCCCGGATCGCCGTCGGCGGTCAGCGCGGTCGCCTGCTCGGTGAGCCGCGACAGCACGTCCTTCATGATCGCCTGGAGCAGTTCGCGCTTGGTCGGGAAGTGCCGGAACACCGTGCCGATCGCCACGCCCGCGCGTTCGGCCACCTCCTCGGTCGAGGCGGAGGGCCCCTTCTCGGCGAAGACCGCCTCGGCGACGGCGAGGATCCGCGCCCGGTTGCGCCGCGCGTCGGCGCGCAGCGGCCGGGACTCGTCAGGCACGCGCGTACCTCCGAAGGGTTGACAACATGAGTCACGACTCAGGATAGTGCTTAATATGAGTCGCAACTCATGTTAACCATCGGAGGGGCAGCCATGTCCGAGAACCCGGGTCCGCGCGAGATCTTCGAACAGATGCAACGGCACTGGCTCGACCCGGCCCGCCGGTTCGGCGACCTGCTCGCCGACGACGCGATCGTCGAAACGCCCTTCGCACCGCCCGGCCGGCCCACGCGCGTCGAAGGCCGCGAGGAGTGGCTCCGCCGCACCGAGCCCGAGCGGGCGAACTTCCCGGTGCGGTTCGAGGAGGTGCGGAACGTCGTCGTGCACGAGACGACCGACCCCGAGGTGATCGTCGTAGAGTACGAGCTGGCCGGGGTGATCCCCGCCACCGGCCACCGGGACTCCGCGGCGTTCATCGGCGTCCTGCGCGTACGGGACGGGAAGGTGGTGCACTGGCGCGAGTACCAGAACACCCTGGCC
Source organism: Actinoallomurus sp. CA-142502 (assembly GCF_050936355.1). NCBI lineage: Bacteria > Bacillati > Actinomycetota > Actinomycetes > Streptosporangiales > Thermomonosporaceae > Actinoallomurus > Actinoallomurus sp. CA-142502. The sequence continues at coordinate 397,920 of NZ_JBNJMY010000001.1, read as the reverse complement.
ATCGTCGCCGCGCTGGGCGGCCTGCCCGACCCGGCCGGTCGACCGGTTTCCCCATGAGCGGTACGGAGCGGACGGGCGGGCGGCACCTCGACGGAGGCCGCCCGCTGGCCGCCTACGCGGATCCCCTCTACGTCGTGTGCCCGCGGTGCGGTTCCCGGGCGACGGTCATGACCCGTCCGGACCTGCCCGAGCTGCGCTACTACGCCGAACTTCGCTTCCGCCCACGCCGGTTGACCTGCGGCGACTGCGCCCTGACCCGCGAGTGGACGGCCGAACGCCGGGGCAACGCGCTCATCGGCGTCCGGCTCGGCGGCCCGGACGATCCGTTCTTCGGCCTGCCGCTCTGGCTCCAGACCCCGTGCCGCGGCAAGGTGCTGTGGGCCTACAACGAACGCCACCTCGACGCGGTCGAGGCCCATGTGGCGGCGACGCTCCGCGAGCGCGGGAGCGGCCCGGCGATGAGCATGGTCGCCTGCCTGCCGGCATGGGTCAAGGCCGCGGGCAACCGGGACGACGTGCTGCGGGCCGTCGAACGCCTCCGCGCCCAGCACGCCGACCCGCACCACCGGCCCTCCGCCGCGTACGGCCACGAGACACCGCGTCGCACGGCCGACCTGTACGCCGGGCCGCCGTACTGACCGCACGGCGAAGGCCCGCCCACCGGGGACGGGCCTCCTGCCGGCGGTCAGGGTCACACCGGCACCGGCTCGGGCGGCAGCGACGGGGCCGGCTCCTCGCCGTGCGACAGGTCCGGCAACCAGCCGAGCCAGCGCGGCAGGTACCAGTTCCGCTCGCCCAGCAGCCTCATCGCCGAGGGCAGCAGCACCGCGCGCACCACCGTCGCGTCGAGCAGGACCGCGACCGCCAGGCCCACGCCCATCTGCTTGAAGTCCTGCATCGACAGCGTGCCGAACACCGCGAAGACCGCCACCATGATGGTCGCCGCGCTCGTCACCGCGCCGGCCGTCGAGCGGATGCCCTCCGCGACCGCCCGCGAGGTCGGCACGCCCCGGTCGTGGGCCTCCCGGATCCGCGACACCACGAACACGTGGTAGTCCATCGACAATCCGAACAGCACCACGAAGACGAACAGCGGCAGCCAGGCCTCGATCGCGCCGACACCATGGGTGCCGACCAGGCTCGCACCCCAGCCGTGCTGGAAGACCGCCACCATCACGCCGTACGCCGCCCCGACCGACAGCAGGTTGAGCACGATCGCCGTCGCGGCGATCGGCAGGGACCGGAACGAGACCAGCATCAGCAGGAACGTCACGCCGAGCACGAAGACGAAGACCGGAACGATGCTGCCGCGCAACTGGTCGTTCCAGTCGTCGGAGAAGGCGAGCGTGCCGGCCACGTGTGCCTCGGCGACCCGGTCGAACGCCCGGGGCACCATGGCGCGCAGGGTCTTCAGCGCGTGCTGTGAGGTGGCGTCCGACCCGCTCCCGGCCAGCGGCACGTCGACGATCGCCACGTCCGGTCCGGCGTACACCCGCGTACGCACCGACTGCCCGAACTCGGCGTTGCCGCGCACGGAGGACTCGAAGGACGCGATCGCCGACTTCACCGCGGGCGCCTCGATGTTCTTGGCCTTGAGCACCACCGTCGCCGGGTCCGGACCGCCCGGGAACGCGGCCGTGATGTGGTCGTAGGTCTGCATCAGCGGCGTGTCGCGCGGCACCTGCTGCTCGATGCCGAGCTTCTCGGTGTGCATGCCGAGCGCCGGCGCCGCCAGGACGAGCAGCACGCCGGCGGCCAGCACCGCCGAGATGCCCGGACGGCGCAGCACCGGACGGAGCACGGCGTCCCAGAACCGCCCGGTCGAGCGCCGGCGCCGCAGGAACGGGATCCGCCCGAACTCCACCTTGTCGCCGAGCAGCGACAGCAGCGCGGGCAGCACGGTCACCGACCCGAGGACGGCGATGAGCACGACCAGGATCGTCGCCACCGCGAAGCCGTCGAACAGCAGCATCCCCGAGAAGAACATGCCGGCCATGGCCACCATCACGGTCAGCCCGGACACCAGCACGGAACGGCCGGACGTCGCCGCCGCGATGCGCAGCGCGGTCTCCCGGTCGCGGCCCGCCGCGCGTTCCTCCCGTTCGCGGCGCAGGTAGAACAGGCAGTAGTCGACGCCGACCGCCAGGCCCATCAGCAGCATGACCGAGCTGGCCGAACCGTCCATGTGCAGGCCGTGGCTGACCACCGCGAGCAGGCCGTTCGCGGCCAGGAACGCCGTGACCGCGATGACGACGGGGACCACCGCGGCGAGGAGGGCCGCGAAGGCGACGAGCAGGATGCCCAGCGCCAGCGGCACGGCGGTCAGTTCCGCACGGGAGAAGTCCTTGCCGAGCGTCTGGTCGAACCAGTGGTCGCCGCTCGCGTCGCCGAACTGCTCGATCCGCACCTCGGGATGCCGTGCCCGCACCGCGGCCACGGCGTTCTGCACGGGAGCGACCCGATCCCCCGCCGTCTTCGGATCACCGGTCATGTCGAACTGCACCAGGGCGTCATGGCCGTCCCGCGAGACCAGCGGCTCACGCGGCGCCGTCGCCTGCCCGCTCGACCGCACGGCCCGCGTCACGTCCGGCAGCGCGGCGCGGAACCCGTTCACGGTCGCGCTGTGCACGAGCACCATCTCCGACGCCGGCTTCGTGATGCCGGCGTCGGAGACGATCCGCTGGGCCCGGCCGGAGTCACCGACGCCGTCCTCGCCGTCGGTCAGCGACTGCTGTCCCACCATCCCGCCGATGAGAACGGCGGCCACCACGAACAGCAGCCAGCCGAAGATCGCGGTCTTACGATGGCGTGCGCTCCAGCCGCCGAGCCGGGCGGCCATATTGGGTTTCATCAGCGTCTCCTCGCTCGTTGAACACGCTGATGACGCTAGAAATCAGGGGCTCGCGATCCCATCCCGGCGGCCCCCGGATCGTTTCGGGGGTGGACACCTCCCCGGCGGTGGTGCCAGCACCACTGCGGTGCCGCCCGGAGCCCTACTCGTGCTCCGCCAGGACGATGTCGTGGTCCGCGGTCGCGTCCGCGGCGAACGTGAGGAGCCGGGAGCCTTCGGCGACCAGCGCGTCGCGGGTCGCGATGTCCAGTGGATCGTACGGCGTGAGGTGCAGGACGGCGGTCTTCGAGCTCCGCTCGATCCGCCAGGTGCCGCGGACGAACCCGTCGACCAGGAACGTGCCGGGGAAGATCCCGTTGGGCACGGCGAAGGTCCGCTTCCGTGCCTCCTCCGACATGATCCGGCGGCGGTCGGCGTGGGACAGCAGGATGTTGTCGAACTCGGCGACGAACCGCACCGGAGCCTCGGTGTCCGGCCCGGGTCTCGGCGCGTCGGGCAGGTCGAACAGCTCCTTGCCCCGGTCGTCGCGGAACACCGCCAGACGGGGCCGCAGCCGATCGAGGACGGGTTTCAGCCGCGTGACGCCCATCCACGTCTGCACGTCCTTCACCGTCGCCGGGCCGAACGCCGCCAGGTAGCGCAGCACGACGTCCTCGATCGACGGCGCGGAGTGCAGCGGCCGCCCCAGCCACGCCTCGGCCGAGGTGACCCGCGTCTGCCCGCCCATGCCCCAGACGCCCCGTGGCGGCACCTGCACCAGGGGTACTCCCGCCCGGACGGCCTGGGCCAGCGCGGCGGGGGCCCGGCCGGTCCAGCGCGGATCCTCGGCGAGACGAGCGCCCAGCTCACTCATCGTGTGCGGCCGGGACTCCACCAGGGCGCGCCCCGCCGCGAACAGCGCCGGCAGCTCGATCCCGTCCAGCGGCCTGCGGAAGGTGGACCGCAACGCCCCGTCGAGGATCGGCTGGGTGAGAGGACGGAGCGTCCGGCAGTCCGCGGCGCTGACCAGGTGGACCGTGCCGCGCATGAGGCCGATCCGGACCACCTGGCGACCGGTGAGCAGGTGGGCCAGTTCGTCCTGGCGGAAACTCGCCAGCCGCGACCAGAGCCCGTAGTACGGCGGCCAGGGAGCCTGTGCCTGCAGGCCGACCAGCCGCTCGATCATCTCCAGCGCGGACGCGGCCGACCGCTCGAGCAGCGACTGCCGCGCCAGGAGGGCCCGGTTGAGCTCCCGTACGCCCAGGACGTCCATCCGTGCATTATTCCTTGGTCACCGGGCCCAGTCGGGACGGCGGCCGAGGTAACGCAGCAGTTCGGCGACGGCGTCGTCCTCGGGCTGCGGGGCGAGGGCCGGCGCGTAGGCGAAGCCGCGAAGCGGTTCCGCGAGGGTGGTCGCGACGGGCATCAGCAGGGTGGCGAGATCCGCGCTCAGCGGTGAGGGCAGGCCGACGGCGACCGCGATGTCCCAGGCGTGCACCGCGGCGTCGAGTGCGGCGGCGCCGACGACGGTCTCGGCCGGCAGCGAGCCCTGTGGGAGGGGCGACGGAACGGCCTGCGTGCCGGGGCTCACCGTCGCGAAGGCGCGGACCGAGCCGTCCAGTGCGGCGGCGAGCAGCTCCTGCGGGTCGGCGGGAGCGTCTCCGGCGGGCTCGAAGGGGTTCTCGCTCGGGCCGCCGCTCCCGGTGATCGCGGCGACATAGGCGAGCTGGTCACCGGCGGCGTGCCGCAGCACCTGGGCGGCGTTCCACTGCTCGCACGGCGTGGGCAGCTTCCAGTCGGCGTCGGCGACCTTCGCGACGGTCGTCCGCAGTGCGCCGTGGGCCTGGTCCAGGACGTCCCAAGAGATGGCGGTCATTTTCGTTCCCTTCGATCCGAACGGAGTGATCCGTTCCGTTTGAGAACTCTATCGGAACGGATGATTCCGTTCAAGTGCTAGAGTCCAGGACATGGAGACCAGGACCGGGCGACTGAGCGGACGTCAGGCCGAGGCGGCGCGCAACGACGGAGTGATCTTGGACGCCGCCCGGGAGGTGTTCATGCGGGAGCCCGGCGCCCCGATCTCCGCGGTCGCCGAGCAGGCCGGTGTGGGCGTGGGTGCGCTGTACCGCCGTTACGCGGGCAAGGAAGAGCTGCTGCGGACACTGTGCTCGGACGGGCTGCACCGGTTCGTCGCCCTCGCCGAGGCCGCTCTGGCCGAGGACGGGGATCCGTGGGAGGCGTTCGCCGGCTTCGTCCGGGGGGTCACCGACTCCGACGTGCACTCCCTGACGGTGCGTCTGGCCGGCACGTTCACCCCCACGCCCGAGCTGCACGAGCTGGCCGCGCACGCGAGCGCGCTGGCCAACCGGGTATTCCGCCGCGCGAAGGCCGCCGGCGTACTACGGCCCGACCTGCACGCCAATGACATACCGATGATCTTCGAGCAGATCACCGCGATCCGCCTCGGCGACGCCGAGCGCACCGCCACGCTACGCCGGCGTTACCTGGCGCTGGTGCTGGACGCCGTGCGCGCCCAGCCGGGCGCCACCCGGCTGCCCGGCCCGCCGCCGAGCGCAGAGGAGTTCGGCGCCCGCTGGCGGCCTGAGGCTTAGGCCGAGGATGCGCGGACCCCGCCCGGCAGGACGGGGCTCACGCGAGAGAGCGCCGGTCAGCGGATCCCGGCGAACAGGTCGTCCTCGTCGTCGGGGACCGCGACGTCGCTCTTGACGCGGACGAACGCCTCGGTGCCGAGCACCTGCGGCAGCAGGTCGTCCGGCAGCCGCAGGAAGAAGATGTTGTCGGCCTGGCTCGCGTGCGCCGCGAGCGCCTTGCGCTTGCGCTCGACGTACGGCCGCACGTCGACGTACGTGGTGACCTTCTCGTCCGGCGTGCCGAAGTCCTCGGGCAGTTCGTCGAAGTTGAAGTCGAAGTCCACACCGGCCTCCTGCAGCAGGGGGCCCATCGCGCGGAACCGGGACCGGGGCATGGCCGTGTGGTAGAGCTTGTGCGGAAGGCCGCGCCTCTCCCGCTGCGCCTCCGCCGCGACCACCGCGATGCGGTGTGCCTGGATGTGGTCGGGGTGACCGTACCCGCCGTTCTCGTCATAGGTGACCAGCACCTGGGGGCGGTACTTGTCCATCAGGGCGGTGAGCTTGGCCGCGGACTGTGCCAGGGGGACGTTCGCGAAGACGTCGTCGCGGCTGTTGGCGTCCCAGCCGACCATGCCGGAGTCGCGATAGCCGAGCAGCTCCACGTGCTGGATGCCCAGGTGTGTGACCGAGTCGCGCAGCTCGGCGAGCCGCGTCTCGCGTACCGCCTCCTCGTCATGGCCCGGCTCGCCGGGCTTGACTCCGCCCGGTCCGTCGCCCTGCTCACCGTTCGTACAGGTCACCAGGACGGTGCGAACGCCCTCCTCGGCGTAGCGCGCGAATATGCCACCCGTGCTGAGCACCTCATCGTCCGGATGGGCGTGCACGGCCATGAGCGTGAGTTCAGATTCCATGCCTTCCAGAATGCCCCGGCGCACGGACAGTTCTATGCTCCGCCGAGTGAACGCTCACGAACGTTACATCTCCGCCGCCGAAACCGAGATCGCGAAGTTCGTCGAGGTCGTCGGCCAGGCCGACCCCGCGACGCCGGTGCCCACCTGTCCCGGCTGGACCGTCGCCGACCTCATCCGGCACTACGGCACGGTGCAGCGCTGGATCACCCACATCGTGCGCACGCTGCCGGAGGAACGCGTCGCGGAAGGCGACCTCGACCTGGGCCTGCCCGAGGACGTGAACGACTATCCGCGCTGGCTCGCGGACGGCGTACCGCCGCTGGTGACGACGCTGCGTGCGACGCCGGGCGACACGCCGGCCTGGGCGTTCGGGCCCGACCAGCACGTGCGCTTCTGGTCGCGCCGGGTGCTGCACGAGACCGTCGTCCACCGCGCGGACGCCGAGCTCGCCCTCGGCCGCGAACCCGTCATCGACCGCGAGCTCGCCGCGGACGGCGTCGAGGAGTTCCTCACCACCTACACCCACCATCCGCGGATCGCCCGCCGGATCGCGGAGTTCGGCCGGTTCGGGGAGACGCTGCACCTGCACGCCACCGACGGCGACGGGGAATGGATGATCACGCTCGGCCCCGACGGCACGCGGTGGGAACGCGGTCACGGCAAGGGCGCGGTCGCCGCACGCGGGACGACGAGCGACCTGCTGCTCCTGTCGTACGGGCGGTACGAGCCGAAGCGCTGCACCGTCTTCGGCGACGAGGACCTGCTGTCCGGCTGGCTGGCCGCCGCCGCGCCACGCTGACGTGGGTCAGCGCGACCGGCGTCGCCGGCGCTTCCAGATGGCCGCGCACTCCGCACAGGTGTCCGGTGGCGGGGAGGCCGAGGACTCGCCGCGCACGGTCATGACGGCGCCGCAGTAGGCCACGACGGTCGAACCCACCGGCCGGGCGGGCGGAGGGTAGCCGTGTGTGACCTCGTCGGCGCCGTCATCGGCAGGCCGGGGAACTGACTCGGTCGAGGACTGCGACGCCACCCCTCAAAGGTAAGCCACCCGGCCCCGCGCCGGTCCAGAACCCGGTACGGCCACCCGCGAAGGCAGGAGTCGCTGACTCCGGAGCCAGGTCGCGAGTCCGGACCGTCCCCGCGCGCCTGGTTGCCGACGAAACATCCGGGCTGTCAGCATGCACGGGTATTCCCCCACCCCCTGGAGCCCCCATGCGTCTCAGCGCCCGCCTGATCGCCACCGGAGTCGTCGCGGGACTGCTGGGCGTCGTCCCGGTCGCCGCCGAAGCCGCAAGCCCGGCACAGAGCAGACTCGTGGCCCGTACGACGCCCGCCGGCCCGGTGACCCCGGCGATCACCACGGCCGCCTCCGGCCCGTCCGGCGTCTCCGCGAAGGGCGCCTACCTATACGACATGGACACGGCCAAGAAGCTGTGGGGCGTCGCGACGACCACGAAGCGGCCGATCGGCAGCATCACCAAGATGATGACCGCGGTCATCGCGCTCCGCGCGGGCGGCCTCGACAAGACCGTCACGATCAAGAAGTCCTACGTCGACCACGTCAAGAACAACGACGCGAGCAGCGCGGGCCTCAAGGCCGGCGACAAGGTGACCGTGCGGCAGCTGCTGAACGCCATGCTGCTGCCGTCCGGCTGCGACGCCGCGTACGCCCTGGCCGACATCTACGGCCCCGGTCAGACCAACTTCGTCGCGAAGATGAACAAGGAGGCCGCCGCGCTGAAGATGACCTCGACGCACTACCTCAACGCCGACGGCCTGCCGACGTCGACGCACAAGGAGGGCTACTCCACCCCGCACGACCTGATCCTGCTGGCCCGCTACGCCATGACCAGCACGAACTTCAAGGCGATCGTGACCCGCCAGTCGTACTCGCTCAGCAAGACCAGCGGCCACGCGGCGTACAAGTGGGCCAACACCAACCTGCTGCTCGGCTCCTACAGCGGCGCGATCGGCATCAAGACCGGGCACACCAACGCGGCGGGGTACTCCCTGGTCTTCGCCGCCCAGCGCAACGGCCGTACGCTGCTCGGCCTCGTGCTGAACAGCACCTCCACGGACTCCAACCGCCGGTTCAAGGACGCCGCGGCCATGCTCGACTGGGGCTTCGGCGCCAAGACGACCATGCGTCAGCTGAGGTCCCTGCCGCCGGGCCAGGCCACGGACTGACATGCTTGGTCCATGGTCGATGACGAACGCTGGAAGGCACGGTTCCGCGCGGCACGCGTGAGCCTGCCGAGCTGGGCCCATGACGCGCCGCACCGCAGCGTCTACCGCTCCAACGCCACGGGCACGTGGGAGATCTACGCCTGGGACCGCGAGACCGACGTCCGCCGCCAGGTGACCGACCGGCCGAACGGCACCTGGATGGGCGGCGTCGACCCGACCGGCGACTGGATCTGGTGGTTCGCCGACACCGACGGCGATGAGTTCGGGGTGTGGCGGCGTGAGCCGTTCGGCGGCGGCGAGGACGCCGCTCCGAAGCTGGAGCCGTCGTACCCGGCCGGGCTGGCGGTCGGTTCCAGCGGGCTGGTCGTGATCGGCCGGAGCACCGAGAGCGGCTCGACCGTCCACTGGTGCGCCCCGGGCGAGGAACCGCGCGTTCTGTACGCCCACGACGAGGACGCGTACATCATCGACCTGTCCGAGGACGAGTCGCTCATCGCGATCAATCACAGCGAGCACGGCGACAGCCGCCACATGGCCCTGCGGGTCATACGGCCGGACGGCTCCACCGTGGCCGACCTGTGGGACGGACCGGGCAAGGGCCTGGGCGCGGTCGCGTTCTCCCCCGTGGTCGGCGACCAGCGGCTGCTCGTCGAGCACGAGCGCCGCGGCCGGTCCGAACCGCTGATCTGGGACCCGGTGAACGGCACGGTCGAGGAGATCGCGCTCGACCTGTCCGGCGAGGTCGGCGCCGACTGGTACCCGGACGCGTCGGCGCTGCTGATCTCCCGCTCCCACCACGCGCGCGACGAGCTGTACCGCTACGACCTGTCCACCGGGACGCTGCGGCAGATCGACACGCCGCGCGGCGTCATCGGCTCGGCCACGGCCCGCCCGGACGGCACGGTGGAGTTCTCCTGGTCCTCCTCGGCGTCCCCACCGGTGGTCCGCTCGACCTCCGGCGCGGTCGTGCTGACCCCGCCCGGCGAGCCCGCGCCGCCGTCGGTGGCGGTCGAGGACGCCTGGGTGACCGGCCCGGGCGGCGACGTCCACGCCCTGATCTCCAAGCCCGCGGGCCCGGGCCCGTTCCCGACCGTGTTCGACGTCCACGGCGGCCCGGCGGCCTACGACGACGACTCCTTCTCCCCGGACGCCGCGGCGTGGGTGGACCATGGCTTCGCCGTCGTCCGGGTGAACTACCGCGGGTCCAGCGGGTACGGCAGCGAGTGGCGTGACGCGATCGAGGGCCGGCCGGGGCTGGTGGAGCTGGAGGACATCAAGGCGGTACGCGACTGGGCGGTCGCCACGCACCTCGCCGACCCGTCACGGCTGGTGCTGACCGGCGCCTCCTGGGGCGGCTTCATCACGCTGCTGGGCATCGGCGTGCAGCCGGACGACTGGTCGGTCGCGATCGGCATCGTGCCGGTGGCGGACTACGTCGCGGCGTACGAGGACGAGATGGAGGCGCTGCAGGCGTTCGACCGGTCGCTGTTCGGCGGGTCGCCGGCCGAGGTGCCGGACCGGTACGCCGCCTCGTCGCCGATCACGTACGCCGACCGGGTCACCACGCCGGTGCTGGTCATGGCAGGGGAGAACGACCCGCGCTGCCCGATCCGGCAGATCGACAACTATCTGGCGCGCCTGCGGGAGCTGGGCAAGGAGCACGAGGTCTACCGGTACGACGCGGGTCACGGCTCACTCGTGATCGAGGAGCGGATCCGGCAGATGGCCGCGACGATCGACTTCGCCCGCAAGCACCTGGACCTCGTGTAGGTGCGCGCCACAGGCGGGCCGGACCGCGTCCGTTCCGCCGTCCGGCGTCACTGCCCTGACGGCGGTGGGGTGTCCTGTGCCAGGCCCGCGAGGAGCAAGTCGATCATGCGGCGGGCCTGGTAGTCGGGGAAGGTCTCGGCTCCGATGCACAGGTTGCCGACGGCGAGCATGAGGTCGTAGGCCCGTATGTCCGCGCGTGTGCGGCCGGCGGCGGCGGATGCCTTCAGCAGCTGGTCGAGTACGGGCAGCAGGCGGTCGACGAACTCGGCGTGCAGCCTCTCGAACCCGGCCTGATCCGAGTGCAGCGCCTCGGCCAGGCCGTGCTTGGTGACCAGGAAATCGGCGAACCGCGCGACCCATGACCGCAACGCCTCGTAGGGCGTTTCGTCGGCGGCGGGGGTGGTGGTCGTAGCGTCGGCGAGCGCGTCGAGCTGGTGCCGGAAGACCGCGACCACCAGGTCGGCCCGGGTGGGGAAGTGCCGGTAGATGGTGCCCATGCCCACGCCCGCTTCGGCGGCGATCTCTCGCACGGGAGCGTCGACGCCCGCACGGACGAACACCGCGGCGGCGGCGTCCAGGAGCGTCTGCTGGTTGCGGCGGGCGTCGAACCGCTTACGCCGGCCGACGTCGACGGGCGGCGGCTTGTCGGCCGGCGTCATTCGAGGTGCCTCCTTCTCACTTGCCAAGCGGAGCGATGTTCCGTATATGATGCGGAGCATTGATCCGGAACGGAGCAACGTTCCGGATGTCCATGGTGCCAGATCGATGCACTACAGGCCATCACGCCCCGGCTTAAGAAGGTATTCATCTCATGAGCGACACGACATCGCCGATCATCTCGGTGGCACCGATCACGCTCGCGGCCCCCAACCGTGGCCAAGACCTGCAGGTACGGGTCTCAGCGCCGACGACCGGTCACGACCTGCCGGTCGTTGTCCTCTCGCACGGCATGACCTTGTCCATGGACGATTACGCACCGCTGGTCGACTTCTGGGCCGCCCGCGGGTTCGTCGTCATCCAGCCCACCCACCTCGACTCGCTCGGCCTCGCCCCCGACGACCCGCGCACCCCGCTCATCTGGCGCATCCGGACCGACGACCTGACCTGCGTTCTCGACCAGCTCGACGCCGTCGAAGCCGACGTGCCCGGGCTCGCCGGACGCATCGACCACGACCGCATCGCGGTCGCCGGGCACTCATGGGGCGCACAGACCGCGAGCACGCTCGCGGGCGCGCGGGTCATCGACGCCGACGGCAGACCCGGTGAGAGCATGGCCGACCCGCGGGTCGGGGCGGCGGTGCTGCTCTGTCTGCCCGGAACCGGCGGCGCCGACCTGACCCCGTTCGCCGCCGAACACTTCTCGTTCATGAGCCCTGATTTCGCCGGGATGAAGACGCCCAGCCTGATCGTCGCCGGCGATCACGACGACTCCCCGCTGACGGTTCGCGGCCCGGACTGGTTCACCGACGGCTACCGCCTCGGCCCGGGCGCCACCGATCTGCTGACCCTTTTCGGTGCGGAACACGGGCTCGGCGGCATCCAGGGGTACCACGACACGCGGACCACCGACGAGAGCCCTGAGCGCGTCGCGGTCATTCAGCGGGCCACCCTGGCGTATCTGCGTACCGCGCTGGGCCTCGACGACGGCGCGTGGCCTGCCACCCGCGCGACCCTGGCCGCGACCAGCGACCCACTGGGACGGATCGACTCGAAATGACCGGCATCTCGCGGAGCACGGCCTAAGCGCCGGGCCGCTCCTCCTGCCCGGTGATGGCGGCGACCATCCGTACGACCGCGTCGCGGACCTCGTCGTCGGTCAGGTCGGCGGAGGGGTTCGCGGTCCGGCCGAAGGGGAAGTCCGGGGACCACGCGGTGGCGAGCGCGAGGACGGCCATCAGGAGCAGCGTCGGCGGGATGTCGTCGCGTACGGAGCCTGACTTCTGCCGCTCGCGCAGCAGGTCGAGCTTGCGGTCGTGCTCCTGCTCACGCGTCGACGGCAGGGCCGCGGTGCGTTCCAGCGTCGCCCAGGCCAGCAGCCGGTAGACGCCGGGGTTGGACCGGGCGAGGTCGAACACCCGGCCGGCCAGTCCGGGCAGGTCGTCGGGGTCGAAGGGGGCCCCGGCGTAAGCGTCGGACAGGTGCCGCTGCAGCACCGTGGCGAACAGCGTCTCCTTGTTGTCGAAGTAGACGTAGATCAGGTTCTTGTTGCACCGGGCGTTCTTGGCGATCCGGTCGACTCGCGCACCCGCCACGCCGTACTCGGCGAACTCCGCGAACGCCGCGTCGAGGATGCGTTGCTTGGTCTCGGTCGCGGTCACCTCGCCAGGCTACCAATTGACTAACCGGTTAGGCAGGGCCATGATTTGGCTAACCGGTTAGTCAAAAGCCTCCTCACGAAGGAAGAGTGACCTCAATGACCACGCTGGCAGGAACGCTCACCCTGTCCGACGACCTCACCATCTCCCGCATGGGGTACGGCGCCATGCAGCTCGCCGGGCCCGGGGTGTTCGGGCCGCCGCGCGACCGCGACGAGGCCATCGCGGTGCTGCGGGAGGCCGTCGACCTCGGCGTCACGCACATCGACACCTCCGACTTCTACGGGCCCGCCGTCACCAACGAGCTGATCCGCGAGGCGCTGCACCCGTACCCGGAGGGCCTGCACATCGCGACGAAGGTCGGGGCGCGGCGCGGGAACGACGGCTCCTGGATCCACTCATCGGACCCGGCTGACCTCGTCGCCCAGGTGCACGAGAACCTCGACCACCTGCGACTCGACGTCCTCGACATCGTCTACCTGCGGCTGGAGACGTTGACCCCGAACGATGGCTTCATCGACAAGTCGCTCGCCGAGCCGTTCGGCGCGCTCGCCGAACTGCGGTCCCAGGGCCTGATCCGCCACCTCGCGCTCAGCGGCGCCTCCGAGGCCCACCTCACCGAGGCGCAGGGCATCGCGCCGGTGGTGGCGATCCAGAACTTCTACAACATCGTCAAGCGCGACGACGACGCGATGGTCGAGCGCACCGCGCGGGAGAACATCGCGTACGCGGCGTTCTTCCCGCTCGGCGGGTTCACGCCGCTGCAGTCCGACGCGTTGAACAAGGTCGCCGCGCGGCTCGGCGCCTCCGCGCAGCAGGTCGCCCTGGCGTGGCTGCTCCAGCGCTCGGCGACGACCGTCCTCATCCCCGGCACCTCATCGCGGGTGCACCTGCGCGAGAACGTGCGTGCCGCCGAGCTCCACCTCCCCGCCGACGCACTGCGCGAGCTGGACGCGATCGCCGCTCAGTGAGCGGACGAGCGCAGGACGAGGCAGACGAAGCCGAAGGCGTCACGGTAGGCGCGCAGCCATCCGTCCCGATGCTCGGTCGCCACCGCGAGCGCCTCGGCGGCGTCGGGGTCGTCCGGGTGGTCGAGGGCCCAGGAGGCGAGGGAGCCGCTCCAGGACCACTCGTACTCGTCCAGCTCCTGACGTGTGCTGATGTGCCCGTACACGGGGATCCAGCCGTCGCCGGTCACCTTGTCCACGGTGGCCGGAAGGTCCTCCATCGCACCGAAGATCTCGACCGCGGCGGGACTCGGCGGGTGCTCCCAGAAGCCGTCGCCGACGATGACCCGGCCGCCGGGCGCCAGGTGCCGCCGCGCCGCCGCGAGCGTGGGGAGCAGGCCGCCGAACGCGTGAGTCGCCCCCACGCAGAGCACGACGTCGAACGGCTCGGCCGGCTCGTACGCCGCGGCGTCGGACCGGTGGAGCGCCAGCCGGTCCCGTACGCCGAGCGCCCCGGCGCCCTCCTCGGCCCGCGCGAGGGCCGGAGCGGACAGGTCGACGCCGTCGGCCCGCACGCGGGGATGGTCGGCGAGGGCGCTGAGGAGCCACGCACCGCCGCCGCAGCCGAGGTCGAGGAACCGCTCGTCGCCGCGCCGGACCGCCTTGGCGATCAGCTCCCGTACGGACGCGGGAGCCAGCGGACCGGCGATGGGATGGTCGGCGTGGGCGAGCGCGGAGATCGTCTGTCGGTCCATCCGGGTCAGCGTGGCAGCACCGTACGGCCCGCCGCACCCGGTTTTCCGCGCCACCCGCCGGGAGGAGCGTCTCGATGTTCACCTGCGCAGGTCGCGGTAGGTGGACAGGGCCTCGCGTACGACGCCGCGCATGCCGGGCAGACGGGCCATGCCGACCAGTTTGTCGATCAGCGGCACGGTGCGTTCGACCAGGCGGTAGGTCTTCTCCGCGTCCGGGCTGCTGTCGTAGACCCAGTAGAGGACCACGCCCATGGAGTACAGCCACAGCAGTTCGGGCAGCTCGGCCCGGATCTCGGCGTCCGTCTTCAGCGTCGAGCCCGCCACGACGTCGCGGTAGATCGCGATGGACGCCTCCCGGACCGGGCCGGACTCGGTGCTGAACGGGCTCAGCGGGCTCGACGGCTCAGCCGCGTGCTTGAAGAACTTGCCGGCGAACTCCTTGTACGGCTGGAGCGTGTCGATGCGGGCGCGCAGCACGCCGAGCAGCCGGGCGCGGAACTCCCGCTCCGCGGCCAGCACCTCACGGCACGCCTCGGTGTGGTCGTCCTGGGAGTGCTCGTAGTAGAGCTGGATCAGCTCTTCCTTCGAGGCGAAGTAGTAATACGCGTTTCCCACCGAAACGCCCGCCTCGGTGGCGATGGCCCGCATGGTCGTGGCCTCGTAACCGCGTTCGCGGAAAAGCCGCAGAGCGGTCTTGGCGATCAGATCCCGGGTCTGCTCGGACTTGGTCGGTACGGCCACAGCCGACACTGTACGTCTCTTCCCGGACCGGGTCGGCGCAGGCCAACAACGAGCCAGGATTCCGCGCCCGTTTCGCAAAACGGCGCGTCTCCTGCAGCGCCGTCGCGTCGCACGTGGCAGATGCTGCCGCTGGGCGCATGCGACGGCACAGGGAGGTTGGATGTCGACACGGCTGACCGTCATCACCGGCTGCGCCACGGCATTTTTCGCCTTAACGGCCGGCACGGCCCAAGCATGGACGCACGACCGGAAAACACCGTCGGAACCCCTGCACCAGCAGGAGGCCGGCTCTCTGCTCCGCGCGGCGGGGCTTCGCTGGATCTCCTCCGGGCACTGCATGCGCCGGAGGAACCCGCACTGCACCTCGTTCGAGGGGCTACGTCCGTCCACACTCGACGGCGTGCTCCGGCTGAGAGAGGCGAGCCGCTGCGGCCTGGTGATCTCAGGCGGCACCGAAAGGGGCCACGCGCACGGCCAGTACAGCCACGGCTCGGGCTACAAGCTCGACATTCTGCCCAACCACTGCCTCAATCGCTTCGTTCGCCACCACTACCAGCGCATACACCGGCGAGGCGACGGCGCGGCGCTCTACCGGACGGCCGACCGCGACCTGTTCGCACGTGAACCGTCGCACTGGGACGTCACATTCATGTGATCAATGTTTCGCGTGAAACGTGGAGGCCCGGGTGGCACCGGGCCTCCATCGCTCGGCGTCGGGAACTCAGCCGGTGAACTCGGCCGCGACCAGTTCGGCGATCTCCGCGGCGTTCAGGGCCGCGCCCTTGCGCAGGTTGTCGCCGCACACGAACAGGTCGAGGGTGTTCGGGAAGTCGATCGCCTGCCGGATCCGCCCGACGTACGTCGGGTCGGTGCCGACGACGTCCGCCGGGGTCGGGTACACGGAGTTCGCCGGGTCGTCCATGACCACCACGGTCGGGGCGGCCTCGAGGATCGCCCGCGCGCCCGCGACGTCGACCGGCCGCTCGAACGTCGCGTGCACGGCCAGCGAGTGCGTCGTGATCACCGGCACGCGTACGCAGGTGGAGGAGACCTTCAGGTCGGGGATGCCGAGGATCTTGCGGGACTCGTTGCGGAGCTTGAGCTCCTCCGACGCCCAGCCGTCCTCCTTCAGCGAGCCCGCCCACGGCACGACGTTGAGGGCCATCGGCGCCGGGAACGGCGACTCCGCGTCGCCGAGCCGGCTCTCGATCGCCTTGCGCACGTCACCGGCGGTCTGGCCGAGCGTACGGTCGCCGGCGACGGCCTCGATCTCGGCGTACAGCCGCTCGCTGCCGGCCACGCCCGCACCGGAGACCGCCTGGTAGGAGGCGACGACGAGCGCGTCGAGGCCGTACTCGGCGTGCAGCGCGCCCATCGCGGCCATCATCGACAGCGTCGTGCAGTTGGGTGTGGAGATGATGCCGCGCGGCCGCTCGCGTACGGCCTCGGGGTTGACCTCGGGCACGACGAGCGGCACGTCCGGCTCCATCCGGAACGCGCCCGACTTGTCCACGACGACCGCGCCGCGCTCGGCCGCGATCGGCACCCACTTCTTCGAGACCTCGTCGGGGACGTCGAACATCGCGATGTCGACGCCGTCGAAGACCTCCGGGGTCAGCTCCTGGACGACGAGTTCCTCGCCGCGTACGGACAGGCGGCGGCCGGCCGAACGGGCGGAGGCGACGAGACGGATCTCGCCGTAGACGTCCTCGCGGGTCGAGACGATGTCCCGCATGACGGTGCCGACGGCGCCGGTGGCGCCGACGAGGGCGAGAGTGGGCTTCCGTACGCTCATCGGCCGGTCCCTCCGTAGACGACGGCCTCGACCTGGTCGGAGTCGAGGTCGAACGCGTGGTGCGCGGCGGTGACGGCGGAGTCGACGTCGTCCTGGTCGACCACCACCGAGATCCGGATCTCCGAGGTGGAGATCATCTCGATGTTGACGCCGGCGTCGGCGATGGAACCGAAGAACTTGGCGGTCACGCCCGGGTGGGAGCGCATGCCGGCGCCGATCAGCGAGACCTTGCCGATCTGGTCGTCGTACCGCAGCGAGTCGAACCCGATGCGCTCCTTGATCTTGTTGAGGGCGGCCATCGCCGTCTGCCCGTCCGTACGCGGGAGGGTGAAGGAGATGTCCGTACGGCTCGTCGCGGCGGCCGAGATGTTCTGCACGATCATGTCGATGTTGATCTCGGCGTCGGCGAGCGTCTGGAAGATCGTGGCCGCCTCGCCGACCTTGTCGGGCACGCCGACGACCGTGATCTTGGCCTCGCTCCGGTCGTGGGCGACGCCGGAGATGATCGCTTGTTCCATCGTGCTTCCCTCGATGCTGGACTTGACCCAGGTGCCGGTCTTGTGGCTGAACGACGACCGCACGTGAATGGGCATGGCATAGCGCCGGGCGTACTCCACGCAGCGCAGGTGCAGGATCTTGGCGCCACAGGCCGCCATCTCCATCATCTCCTCGTAGGAGATGTCGGGGATGCGCCGGGCGGCCGGAACGATGCGGGGATCGGCGGTGAAGATGCCGTCCACATCGGTGTAGATCTCGCAGACGTCGGCGCCGAGCGCGGCGGCGAGCGCCACCGCCGTCGTGTCCGAACCACCACGACCGAGCGTCGTGACGTCCTTGGAGTCCTGGGACACTCCCTGGAATCCGGCCACGATCGCGATCAGGCCGTCGTCGAGGGCCCCGCGGATGCGGCCGGGCGTGACGTCGATGATCCGTGCCTTGCCGTGGCTGCCGTCGGTGATGACGCCGGCCTGGGAGCCGGTGAAGGACCGCGCCTCGTGACCGAGGTTGGCGATGGCCATGGCGAGCAACGCCATCGAGATGCGCTCTCCCGAGGTGAGCAGCATGTCGAGTTCACGTGCCGGCGGCAGGGGGCTGACCTGGTTGGCCAGATCGATCAGCTCATCCGTCGTGTCCCCCATCGCGGACACCACAACGGCGACGTCATGTCCGTCGCGTTTGGTGTTGGCGATGCGCTGGGCGACGCGCTTGATGCTTTCCGCGTCCGCGACGGAGGAGCCACCGTACTTCTGCACGACTAGAGCCACGCGTGAGCACTCCTCGGTTCAGGCGTTGTTTGACGCGCCGAGTCTACCGAGGTCAGGGGCCTGCGCCGCGAGGCGATATCCCGCTATGCGAGATTTGCGCCTTTCCCGGCAACAGGCGGGAAACCTTCCGTCAACCCGCGACCTGTTCCTCCATGACGTCCAGACGCGCACTCGCCGAAACCGCATAAAGAGCACGGAGCGCAGCCCCGGCGTGGTTGCCCCAGTGGTTGAAGTAGCTGTACTGCCACCACCACAGCGCCTCGAGCTTGCGGTCGGCCTCGTAGTGCCGGCGGCCGTGCACCAGGTCGCTGGCGACGTCGACGAGGTCGTCGGAGAGCCGGTACGGGGTCGCCTCGGTGTCCTTGTACGGGTCGAAGACCTCCATGTAGTCGTCGACCTGGGTGAGGCGCTCGGCCAGCCCCTGCCGTACGGCGTCCAGATCGGGGTCCTCGCCGACGTCGGGCTCCCAGTTGTCCGGGAGGATCACGTCGGTGCTGGCACCCAGCCGCGCCCCGGCCATCGCGATCTGGGAGACCTCGAGCAGCAGGTAGGGCACGGCGTGCTCGCCGGCCTCGCCCTTGGCGACGGCCTCGAGCCCGGCCATATATGTGTCGACATGCTTCGCCACTCGATCGGCGAGCGTGGTCCAGCTGTTCTCAGACATCGAGCAGCCTCCGTCCTTCGAACGCACGGCCGAGTGTGACCTCGTCGGCGTATTCCAGATCGCCCCCCACCGGCAGGCCGCTGGCGAGCCGCGTGACGGTGAGGCCCATCGGTTTCACGAGCCGGGCGAGGTAGGTCGCGGTCGCCTCACCTTCGAGGTTCGGGTCGGTGGCCAAGATGAGCTCGGTCACCTCTCCGTCGGCGAGCCGCGTCATGAGCTCCCGGACCCGCAGATCGTCGGGGCCGACCCCTTCGATCGGGCTGATCGCCCCGCCGAGCACGTGGTAGCGGCCTCGGAACTCGCGCGTCTTTTCGATCGCGACGACATCCTTCGGCTCCTCCACCACACAGATCACATGCAGGTCACGACGAGCGTCCCGGCAGATCCGGCATTCCTCTGCCTCGGCCACATTACCGCAGACTTTACAGAATCTGACTTTCTCTTTGACCTCACGCAACGCCTCGGTCAGCCGCGAGACGTCGGCGGGGTCCGCAGCGAGCAGATGGAAGGCGATCCGCTGCGCGCTCTTCGGCCCGACGCCGGGCAGCCTGCCCAACTCGTCGATGAGGTTCTGCACGACCCCCTCGTACACGGCTCCCTCCCTTCTGTCGGTGTTGTTCTGGGCGAAGATCGTAGGGCGTACGGCAACGGCTCGTCGGGGCTCGGCCCCGGCCCCTCAGAGCCGGCTCCGGCTCGTCAGAGTCCGGGAAGACCGAGCCCGCCGGGCAGGCCACCCCCGGGACCGCCGCCGAGACCGCTCAGACCCTCGGTCAGCGGACCCATCTTGGTCTCCTGGAGCCGCTGCGCCTCCTCGCCGGCGTTGTGGATCGCGGCGACGACCAGGTCGGCAAGGGTCTCGGCGGTGTCCTGCGGGTCGCCCGGGTCGATCGCGGCCGGGTCGATGACGAGCTTGACGAGCTCGTTCTGGCCGTTCACCGTAGCCGTGACCAGTCCGCCTCCCGCGGTGCCCTCGATCTCGGCCTCCGCGAGCTCACGCTGCAGGTTGATGAGCTGCTCCTGCATCCGCTGCGCCTGCTGCAGCATCTGCTGGATATTCGGCTCGCCTCCGGGTTCCACGGCGTCTCCTCGTTCGATCGTCCGATGGCACGAGACTACGGGGTCCGCCGCCGATGCGGTACGCGCCCACCCGTGATCGAAATTCCGGTCATCTCCCGTGCCGCTGACCGCGTACGGCGGAGCGCGACCCGCTCCTGGCAGCCACCGGGATCAGAGTGGCCTACGGACGCGGCAAATGGGCTTAATCCCCAGGTCAAGCGTTGTCGATCTCCTGGATGACCTTCCCCCCGAGTACCTGCTCGATCAGCGCCATGCCGGTCAGCGCGCTGTCCGCGCCGGCGTCGGCGTCACCTTCCGGGTCGACCTCGTCGGCCTCGTCCATCGGCCCCGGCGGTGGCGGCACGAACCCCGGCGGCGCGGGCGCCGCCGGCGGAGGCTCGGGCGGCCGGTGCTCCTGCTGACGCGGCGGTGGGGGCGGGGGCTGCGCGGGCGCCGAGGCGCCCCAGCCGCCGCCGGTGTCGGGCGGCGGCTGCGGCGGCCCCTGACGACCACCGCCTCCGCCGTTGTCGAGTACCGCGTCGATGCGCCACTCGACGCCGAGGATCTCCTTGAGCGCCTCGCGGAGCACGACCTCCTTGCCGCCGGTGGTGAACCCGCGGCGCTTCCCCTCGTTGGCGAACGCGAGAGTGAGGACGTTACCGTCGAGCGAGGCGACCTCGACGCCTTCCATAAGGACGATCCAGGCGACCTTGCTGCGCTGCTTGACCGCCTCGAGGATGTCGACCCACATGCGGCGGATGGCGCCGACGTCGACCGTTCCGGGGTCTCCTTGCTGGGCGGGTGCCTGCGTCTGTTGCGGTGCCTGTGGTCGCGGTTGTGCTGGGGCCGGCCAGTCGGCGTCGCTCGCGGCGCGGGAGCCGTTGCGTTCGCTTGGGCGCGCGGCCTGCCCGGACCGGTCCGAGCGGCTTTCGTCGCGGCCGGTCGGGGCCTGTTGCCCGGGAGAGGCGCTCGGAGCGCCCCAGGAGGCCGCCGCGGAGGCGACGGAAGGCGGACCGGCCGGAGGCTCCGGAGAGGCCGCCGGCTTGGGAGTGGCGGCGGCCGAAGCCGCCGAGCGGGAGCCGGAGTCGGCCGAGTGCGAGCCCGCCGGCCCCGAAGGGTCCGAGCCGACCGAACGGACCGAGCCGGCCGGCGCCGAAGGCTCGGAAGCCGAACCCGACGAGGCCGCTGCGGAGTTATCCACAGCCCCCCGCGCACCTTCCGCCCCGCCGCTCCCGCGCTGGACAATGGAAGTGGGGTCGCCCCCCTGGGCGGGCGGGGGTTGTCTTACCGGTGGGGGTTGGTTCTCGCTTCCGGCGGCCGGGTCGCTGCGGGGGGCTCGGCCTGGGGCGTGGCGTTCTTCGGCGGGCTGTGGGGGCTGGGGGCGGCGGATCGGGGGCAGGTCCGCGGGCGGGGCGCCGTCGCCGATCGCCAGGCGGCGCTCCAGGCGGTCCAGGCGGGTCAGGAGCGAGGCCTCGTCGTCGTACGCCCCCGGCAGCAGGATCCTCGCGCAGATCAGTTCGAGCAGCAGACGCGGCGCCGTGGCCCCGCGCATCTCCGTCAGGCCCGTGTGCAGCAGGTCCGCCGCGCGCGTCAGCTCGGCCACGCCGAGTCGCGACGCCTGCGCCTGCATGCGTTCGAGCTCGTCCGGGGGCACGTCGAGCAGCCCGGTCGCCCCCGAGTCGGGCACGTTCGAAAGGATCACCAGGTCGCGGAAGCGTTCGAGCAGGTCGGCCGCGAACCTCCGCGGATCCTGCCCGCCCTCCATCACCCGGTCGATCGCGGCGAACACCGCCCCGCCGTCACGGGTGGCGATCGCGTCCACCACCTCGTCCAGCAGGGTCGCGTCCGTGTAGCCCAGCAGCGAGACCGCGCGGGCGTACGTGATGCCCTCCTCGCCGGCGCCCGCGAGGAGCTGGTCCAGGATCGACTCGGAGTCGCGCGCGGACCCGGCCCCGGCGCGTACGACGAGCGGGATCGCGGCCGGCTCGTACGGGACGTTCTCCTTCTGCAGGATGTCTTCGAGCAGTTCGCGCAGGGTGCCCGGCGGGATCAGACGGAACGGGTAGTGGTGCGTACGGGACCGGATCGTCCCGATGACCTTCTCCGGCTCGGTCGTCGCGAAGATGAACTTCAGGTGGGCCGGCGGCTCCTCGACGAGCTTCAGCAGCGCGTTGAACCCTTCGCGGGTCACCATGTGCGCCTCGTCGATGATGTAGATCTTGTAGCGCGCGGCCACCGGGGCGAAGAAGGCGCGTTCGCGCAGGTCACGCGCGTCGTCCACACCACCGTGGGAGGCCGCGTCGATCTCGATCACGTCGATGTGCCCGGCGCCGGACGGACCCAGCGCGACGCAGGACTCACATTTGCCGCAGGGCTCGGGCGTCGGCCCCTGCTCACAGTTCAGTGAACGCGCCAGGATCCGCGCGCTGGAGGTCTTCCCGCAGCCGCGCGGCCCGCTGAACAGGTACGCGTGATGGATGCGCCCGTTTCGCAACGCCTGCTGAAGCGGCTCGGCGACGTGTTCCTGCCCCTTGAGCTCGGCGAACGTCGCTGGCCGATACTTTCGGTATAGAGCCAGACTCATCGGGGGTCCGTCCTCGTCAGAAGCAAAGGACCCCCCGCACACCCGCCAGAGCCTGCTTATCCTTGCTGCCTTCCGGCCCTGGGGAGGTTCACAGGATGACGCCATGCGAGGGGTCTCGACTGAGTCTATGGCATCCGGAGGACGTGTTCGGCCCGTACGCTCTCCTCGGTTCCAACGATCCCCGGGAGAGCCACGTATGACGATCTTCCACATCGCCGAACGCACCGACTGGGAGGCCGCCCGCGAGTCCGGCGGCCCGTACGAGATCTCGACCCGCGGCCAGACCCTCGCGGATGTCGGCTTCATCCACGCCTCACGAGACGAGGAACAGGTCCGCAAGGTCCAGCGGGCGTTCTACGCCGACCTGGACGACCTACTACTCCTCACGATCGACCCGGAGGGTCTGGACGTACGCCACGAGGCGGTCGGCGACGACGTTTTCCCACACATCTACGGCCCGCTCCCGATCGAGGCCGTCATCGATGTACGGCCGCTGCCGCGAACCCGGTAGGCTTCTCCGCGGAGGATTCGCCTAGTGGCCTAGGGCGCACGCTTGGAAAGCGTGTTGGGGGCAACCCCTCGCGAGTTCGAATCTCGCATCCTCCGCCATCGTCAGCAGGCAAGACGTCGAGCCGGGGCCCGCACGGGACCGGTTCGACGTCGGGTTCGGCCTCACACCAGCCTGGCTCAATCTCTTCCTCGATGAGCCTTTACCCGATCCGCGGTCCTGGGTGCGGCCTGCTCTTGGCGTCGCTCGGCCGGGCACTTCTTCATGCCACCTTGATGACGACCTTGCCCGAAGTATGACCGTTCTCGACGATGGCGAGGGCGGCCGGGGCATCGGAGAGCGGATGGATCGCGGTGATCACGGGTGCGAGGACGCCATCGAGGGCCAGCCGGGCGGACCGCTCCAGGTTCTCGCGGTCGATGCGGCGCTCGACAAGACGCCCACCGAGATCGGACACGGACATATCACCCACGGCGATGACGTTGCGGGGATCCCGGGCCAGCGGAGCGACCGTCCGCAACGAGGTGCCTCCGACCAGGTCGACGATCCCGTCGATGCCGTCCGGAACCAGCTCGCGTGCCGCGGCGACGACGTCCCCGGCGGTGTAGTCGACGAACCGCACCCCGATGGCCTCGGCGTGCTCGCGCTTGGCGGCACTCCCGGTGCCGATCACACGCAGCTCGCGCCCGACGGCCAGCCGGGCGACGGCGAGGCCGACCCCGCCCCCGACCCCGTTGACCAGGACCGTGGCACCGGCCGGGAGGCCGAGCTGGTCGAGCGCATCCACCGCGGTCGTCCCGGCCACTGGCAGCGTTGCCGCCACGGTCGCGGCCAGACCCGCCGGGATGCGCGCGGTGTTCGGCGCGGACAGCACCGTCGTCTCGGCGTAGGTGCCGCCACCGGTGAGTGCGAAGCCGAAGACCGCGTCACCCACCTCCAGCCCGTCGACGTCCTCACCCCGGGCGAGAACGGTTCCCGCTGCCTCCATGCCCAGCACGCGGGGAAACGGACGCCCACCGTCGAGCCCGGGGACCAGACCCGAGCGCAGAAGGTGGTCGAGGGGATTCACGCCAGCGACGTCGACCCGTATCAGCACCTCGCCGCGACCGGGGACGGGATCGGGACGATCAAAGAACTCCTGCACCTCGGGCCCGCCATGCCTGCGGAAACCCCACGCCTGCCCCATCTTCTGCCGCCTCCCGTGTGACCGGCCCCGGTGGTTCCGGGCTCTGTCGCCATCCTCACCGCTCACACCGATGTCAGGGGCAACCGACTGTGGTGCAGGTCACGGCATCAGGCCGCGAGATCCTTAAGCTCGTCGCGCGGCCCGGTGACGGCCAGCCGCTCGTGCACGTTGCGCGCCGAGATGTGCTGGATGCTGTTCGTCATGGTCTGCAGCGGCCGCAGTACGCGCCCGGCCACCAGCCGGCCGAGCGCGGTCGCGACGACCGCCATGATGGCGAGCGCCACGCACGACTGCACGAGCAGCTGATGCATGATCTCGGCGTGCTGCCGGACGGACTGCTCCTGAATCGCCTCGGCGACGCGCCGCTCGGCTTCGGGAAGCCGGATGTTCTTCGGAAAGGTCGCCCCCAGGAAGATGCTGACGCTCTGCTCGCCGGATGGCGACGTGCTGCGCTGGGACATCGCGATGTTCGATCCCGCGTGGCCGACCAGAAGCTAGGTGATGGTCAGCAGCACGGCGCCGGAGAGCAGGAAGAGCACGCCGTACAAGAGAGTGAGCCGCAGCCGGACCCGCATGCCGGAAATCTGGGATGTCAGGCCCATGGGGATTCCTCTTTCCCGCTCAGATCCGGTAGCCCGCCCGGGGAACGGTCTCGATGACGGGCGGCTCGCCGAGTTTCGACCGGAGGCGGTTCATGGTGGCCTTCACCGTGGTGGTGAACGGGTCGGTGGTCGCGTCCCACACCCGTTCCAGGAGCTCCTCGGCGGAGACCACCCGGCCCTGCGCGGCGAGCAGGTACTCGAGGACGGCCAGTTCCTTGGGGTTGAGCGCCAGCCTCGTCCCGCCCCGGGTCGCGGCCCGGCGGGCCGGATCCAGCGTGAGGTCACCATGGACGAGGACGGGCGGCACGGCAGGCTGCGAACGCCGGCCGAGCGCGCGGATATGGGCCACCAGCTCGGGATAGGCGAACGGTTTGGGCAGGTAGTCGTCCGCGCCGAGGGTGAGCCCCTGCACCCGGTCGGCGATGGTTCCGGCCGCGGTCAGCATGAGCACCCGGGTACCCAGCGGCTCCCGCATCAGCCGGCGGCACACCTCGTCGCCGGGCACACCCGGCAGGTCCCGGTTGAGGACGACGACGTCGTAGTCCACCTCGGCGGTACGGTCGAGCGCCGCGCTCCCGTCGTACTCGACGTCAACGGCCGTGCCCTCGCGCCGCAGAACCCGCGCCACCGAATCGGCGAGTCGCACCTGATCCTCGACCACCAGGACCCTCATCTGTTTCCCCGGCCGTCCGTGTCCGCCTCCGATCCGGAGCGCCAGCGTACGGTTGAGATGGTCACATGGTCGTCACAGCGGCCCTTGGTCAGGCCGTGGTGTGACGACCGAGCGTGGTCAGGCGGGCTGGCCCATGGGCCGGATGGTCAGGGTGTTGAGGTCGACGCCCGCCGGCTGGTCGAGGGCGAAGCAGATGGCCTCCGCGATGGGCTGGGGAGGCAGGGCGAAGGGGGGAACGCCGGCGCCTTCCCAGAAGGGTGTGTCGATCATGCCGGGGTTGACAAGGGTGACACCGATGCCGCGGGCCGTGGCGAGTAGACGCAGGTTCTCGGCGAGCCCGGTGGTGGCCCACTTGGTGGCCGAGTAGAGGTTCCCGGGAGAGTTCTTCAGCCCGGCGACGCTGCCGAGGAGCACCAGCCGTCCGCCGGTGGCCTCCAGGTGGGGCAGGGCGGCGTGGGCCAGCAGGGCGGGGCCGAGGACGTTGGTGAGGACCATGGACGACCACCGGGTCGGGTCTCCGTCCCCGATGGAGTCACCGGTCATGAATCCGGCGTTGGCCACCGCCGCGTCCAGGGCACCGAAGTGCTCCACGGTACGGGTCACGACCGACTCGGTGGCCTCCCAGTCCGCCGCGTCCGCGACGAGACCCAGCAGCCGGTCGGGGTGGCCTGCGTCCTCGAGGAAAAGCTTCAGTTTGCTCTCGTTGCGGCCGGTGACCACCACGCGGTGGCCGCGGTCGAGGAGCAACCGCGCGGTGTGGGCGCCGACACCGCTGGTCGCGCCGGTGATCAGTACGGTCTTGCTGGCCATGGTCATGCTCCTGGGGTGTGGATGATGGACCGGCGGACGGGCCCGCGATGAAGGAGGGCCGTTCAAGTCCGCCAATCCAAGGAAATCGGCGCCGTCAGAGGCGGACAAGGTCGCGTTTATGGGGGGTATGAACGCAACCTCTCTATTGGCCGGACCGTGGATACCCTGGACGAATGGAACCTCCGTCCGAAAACCACACCGGTGATCCCACCGACAACCGCTCGGAGATCCGCGACTTTCTCATCAGCCGACGCGCCAAGCTCGCCCCGGAGCGGGTCGGACTGCCCACCGGCCGGCGCCGCCGGGTTCCGGGACTGCGGCGCGAGGAGGTCGCGGCCCTCGCCGGCGTGAGCACCGAGTGGTACACACGGCTGGAGAAGGGCCACATCGGCGGTGTCTCCGAGGACGTGCTGGAAGCGGTCGCGCAGGCACTGCACCTCGATGAGGACGAGCGCACCTACCTGTTCGAGCTGGCCAGAGCGGCTCGCCCTACCCGCCGCAGGCCGAACCGCCGCAAGGACGTCCAGATCCCGTCCTCCGTCCAATGGATGGTGGACTCCATGACCATGGCCCCCGCCTTCGTACGCACCGGCCGTCTGGACATCGTCGCGAGCAACGCACTGTGCAGGGCCCTGTACTCACCGATGTTCGACAGCAACACCGCCGACGACCGGGGCTGCGCCAATTTCCCCCGCTACTTCTTCCTCGACCCAGGCTCCCGCGACTTCTTCGTCGACTGGGAGGAAGGTGCGAGGGCCACGGTCGCGGTGCTCCGCGCCGAAGCCGGACGCGAACCTAACGACCGGGCTCTGCGTGAGCTTGTCGGCGAACTGTCCACGCTCAGCCCCGACTTCCGCACCATGTGGGCCAGCCACGACGTCCGAATCCGTCACGAAGGCGTCAAGCGGCTGAACCATCCCGAAGTCGGCCGCGTGGAGATGACCTTCCGCGATCTGAGTCTGCCCCTGCCGCAACGGGCCGTACACGACCTGATCATCTACACGGCCGAGCCGGGCACCCCCTCGGAGGACCGCCTCAAACTACTCGCCAGTTGGACAGCACCGCAGACCTCACCCACGGAACCACTCCGGCCGCCCCGCTGACCTCACGCGTTCATGAGGTAACCGTCCAGCGGTTCAGGCGCCGGGTCGGTTCGCGGTGGGGAGGGTGATGGGGGTCTGTGTCGCCGACGTGCCGTTGTTGAGGTACAGCATGGCGACGCCGCGAATGAACGCGTCGAACAGGGAGTAGCCGTCGGGGATGATGTTCGACGTGCCTTCGCGGAACGCGACGTAGAGCGGCCAGCCGGTCTGGATCAGGGTGCGTGAGATGAGGTCGTGCGGCAGCTTGAGCCAGTCCGAGTAGGTGTCGCCGATGAGGTAGCGGACCATCTCGCTGACGAAGCCGGTGTCCACGCCCAGGGTGGGCTTCTCGATGTAACCGAGCAGCGTCTGGGCCAGGTTGACGCCCTCGGTCGTGGAGACGAGGTCGGGCCACAGCATCTGCTGCGCCTGTGCCTGAGCGTCGGCCCAGCTCTGCGGGATGAACTGGTCCTGGACGCCGAGCAGGTGGAGGGCGACCTGCCAGGCGTGGAGGTCCGCGGCCTGCTCTGCGGCCGACAGCTTGACGCCCCACTTCTGCATGTTGTTGTGCGCGACGGTGGCCACCGAGTGGAAGGTGCGCAGGATGTCACCGTTGCTGATCGGCTTCCATTCGTCCGCGGTCGCCTCGTAGTGCGTCGAGGTCGGAAGCAGGTTGCGCACCATGGAGTGCACCAGGCGCGTCTTGTTGGCGCTGACGATGAAGTGGCCGTTCGGGTGCCAGGCCGTCCCGCTGTGCAGGTCGTACCCGAAGGTGAAGGTCTTGGCCGCGCGGGCCTTCATGTCGGCGCCGCCCGCGGACCAGTAGACCGCGCGGGCCTCCCGTGGGATCACGGTGCTCAGGATCCCGCTACCGAGGCTCTCGGACACGAACAGGTAGCTGCTCAGGCGCGTGTAGAGCTTCTCGGACGCGGCGAGCACGCTGGGGTCGGCCCAGGAGGGAAGCTGGTTGACCTGCTGCAGGTACGAGACCAGGTAGCTCGGCATTCCGGACGGAAGCGGATCGCTGTTGTCGACCCACGACTGCCAGGCGGTGTTGACCGCCGAGATCTTGCCGTCGGCGAGCAGCTGAGCCGCCACCTGGTCCGGCACGGGGTCCCACACCGAGAACGGGTCGGTGACCGTGTCGGCCTTGGCGATCGAGCCTGCCGACGACCACGACCACGCCTTGGGTGACGCCACGCTCGTGAGACCGAGGGCGGCGCCGAGCGTCAGGACACGCCTCCTGTTGAGACTTTCCATTCACTTACCTACTTCCGCGTGGGGCCAGATGCATCTCAAACACCTGGGGTGGAGCGGATCCGAAGGGAGGATGGGGGATGTGAATCTCCATTAACATAACCAGGTGCTTCGAGGACGACAAGGGCCCTTTTGGGACGACGTTTCCTGTTGCCGCGATGGCCATGCGCACCTGGGGGCTGATCCAGCCCCCTGTGGTTGACTGCGCGTATGGCCCTGTTCGTCGGTACGGCCGACCGAGTGTCGCCGTGACGCCACGGACGGGCGCGGCCACCCGCCCGCGCAACCGCAAGCAGTTGATCATCGAATCCGCCAGCCAGGTGTTCAGCGACCGGGGTTACCACGCGGCGCCCATGGAGGAGATCGCCGCCAGAGTCGGCATCACCGCGGCGGCCCTCTATCGGCACTTTCCGAACAAGTACGCACTGTTCGCCGAGTGCGCGAACGTGACGGTGGACAGGCTCGTCGGGGCGCTCGACGGGGTGCCCCCCGAGGCTTCCCTGGCGGAGGTGCTCAGCGCGCTCATCCGGGTGACGGTGGAGTACCGGACGTCGGGAGGCCTCTACCGGTGGGAGGCTCGGTATCTGAACGACGCCGACCGCCGACGGGTTGGAGGCAAGTTCGCGCAGGTCGTCGAGCGGGTGACGGCGGCGGTGCGCCGCGAACACCCGCTGCCGTCGGAGGGGCTGCGTACTGTCGCGGCACTCGGCGTGATCGGGTCCATCACGACGCATCACACCTCCATCGCGCAGCGTCGGCTCGAAGAGGTGCTCCTCTCGGCCGCGCTCCGGGTGGCGGCGACCGATCCGGCTTCGGGTGGGCGCGTGCGTTCCGCCGACCTGCCCGCCCGGCCCGTGCCGCGTACGCGACGGGCGGAGATCCTCGCGGCGGCCATCCCGCTGTTCGCCCGGGACGGATTCGCCAACGTCACGAACGGGCAGATCGCGAAGGCGGTCGGGCTGGCCCCTTCCGCGCTCTACCGGCACTATTCCGGCATGGTCGACATCTTGGCCGCAGCCTGCCTGCAGGCCGCCGGAATCCTGGCCCAGGCCGTCGACCAGAACCTGCACGACGTGGCCGACCCCCACGAAGCGGTGCTCGCGCTGGCCGCGACCTACGTGGCCTACAGCTTCGAGTACACCGCGCTGACCACCGTCGCCCAGGCCGAGATCCCCGGCCTGCCGCCGGACGTACGCGAGCCCCTCGCCCTCGCCCAGCGCGAACACATCACCGTCTGGGAACAGCAGCTCCGCCTGGTCCGCCCCGACCTGGACGCACGCCAGACCCGAGTCCTGGTCCACGCGGGCCTCGGCGTGGTGGCCGAAGCCGGCCGCGCCCTCCGCTGGGAGGACACCCCCGACCACCGGAACGCCGTCACCGCCCTGGTCGTAGGAGCCCTGGGCCTGTGACCGGACCCGCCGCCGGCTGAGACGTCCGGTTACTCCGTGCCGGTCAGAGGCGGGGCGGCCGTCACTCCGGCGACGCGGGCCAGGTCGACTTTGGTCTCGTCCTCGCTGCCGGGGACGGTCGTGTAGATGACGATCTTCAGATCGGTGTCCGAGTCGGCGAGCACGTCGCAGTCGACGACGATCTCGCCGATGGTCGGATGGTGGATCGTCTTGCGGTACTCCGCGTGGCCGCCGACGGCGCCGGAGTGCCACAGGTCGGCGAAGCGCGGGTTGCCGTCCAGCGTCTGGCGGATCAGGTCGCGCAGCCGCGGGTCCTCCGGGTAGCGGGCGGACGCGCGGCGCAGGTCGGCGGCGATGGCCAGGTCGGAGGCGTCGTCGTTCTCCGCGTTCTCCGCGACGACGGGCCATGCCGCGATGCGCCCCGGATGGGAGGCCACCGGGAAACGCACGCGCACCAGGTTCCGTTGCTCGGGCGCGGTCAGGGAGGGGTCGCCGAGGAGGGCCGCCCAGACGCGGTTCCACCACAGCAGCCGCCAGTCGGCGGCGAACACGGCCACCGGTCTGTCGCCGAGCCGGGTGAGCACGCGCTGCATTCCGGGCGGGATGTGGTCGCTGATCAGGTCGTCGCGGGGCGGCTGCAGTCCGGCGAGCCGGTAGAGGTGGTCGCGCTCCGTGCGGCTGAGCTGTAGTGCCCGCGCCAGCGCGGCGGCGACCTGGGCGGACGGCGTGGTCGCCCGGCCCTGTTCGAGCCGTACGACGTAGTCCACCGAGACGCCCGCGAGGTCGGCGAGTTCCTCGCGGCGCAGGCCGGTGGCGCGGCGCACGCGGCCGGCGGGCAGGCCGACCGTCGCCGGGGAGAGCCGGTCGCGCCAGAGCCGGATCGTCGCGCCCAGGCTCGTCTCGTCCGCGGTCATACGTTCATTGTGGGCCGGGGACGACGGGCCAGGGTGGTACTGCGTGTCCTACCGGTGAGCTCTCCCTGGCCGGCCGTGCCGGGTGCGCCGATGCTCGAACCATGACCATCACCTTCATCACCGGGGCCAACAAGGGCCTCGGATTCGAGACCGCCCGCCGCCTCACCGAGCTCGGCCACACCGTTGTCCTCGGCGCCCGCGACGCCGAACGCGGGCAGGCCGCGGCCGACGAGCTCGGTGCGCGCTTCGTGCGGATCGACGTCGGCGACGACGCGTCCGTCGCCACCGCCGCCGCCGACGTCCGCGCGCACGAGGGCCGCGTCGACGTCCTCATCAACAACGCCGGGATCCACGGCCGCCATGCGCCCGTCGAGGAGCTGACCGGGGACGACGCGGCCGAGGTCCTCCAGACGAACGTCGTGGGCATCGTCCGCGTGACGGGCGCCTTCCTGCCTCTTCTGCGACGGTCGGAGCACCCGGTGATCGTCAACGTGAGCAGCGGCATGGGATCGCTCGCCCTCACCAGCGACCCGGAGCGCCCGGAGTCGAAGGTCGTCGCGCCGCTGTACACCTCGTCCAAGGCCGCGGTGACGATGCTCACGACGCAGTACGCCAAGGCGCTGCCCGGCATCCGCGTCAACGCCGCCGACCCCGGCTACACCGCGACCGACCTCAACGGGCACAGCGGTCCGCAGACCGTGACGGAGGGCACCGACGCGATCGTCATGCTGGCGACCGAGGGCGCGGACGCCGGCACGGGGCGATTCGTCGATCGCTTCGGGCCCGTACGGTGACGGCGCCTGGAGCGCCATAGATCACCTTTTGTTGAAAAGTCGGCGGACGACGGACACAGCTTGCGATCATCCGACTCCTGGAAGTAGACGCCGTCGGACGGCGCGTTCAGGGACGAGGGAGCAGGCTTGTTCGCAGCAGACCGGACCGGTGGGGTCCTCCGGCCACGGACGTTCGTACCGGTGGTGGCCGTCCTGATGGCCGGAACGGCGCTCACTGGTTGCAAGTCGTCCGACACGGCGTCCGGTGCGTCGTCGCCGTCGGCGAAGGGGTCTCCGGCGTCGCCGAACCTCGTGGCCACGGTGCCGGCCGCAGGGGGCACGCCGCCCGTGGCCGGCGGGCCCGACCAGGCCACCATCCAGAACACCATGACCCGTACGGTCGAGGTGGCGGCGCCGACGGTGCACTTCGCGCCGGTCGCTTCGCCGGTGACCGCGTCGGACCGGACCGGCGGCGCGCTCACCGCGGTGGTCGGGCGGCGCACTCCGACCGCCGACGGCCACGGCCAGCTCGTCTTCTTCTGGCAGGGCAACCGCTTCATCGGCTGGGACGCCGAGACCGAGGCCATGTCCATCACGAAGGTCACCGGCGGGAACGGGTACTTCACCGTCACCTACCCGCACTACGCCGCGGACGACCCCGCGTGCTGCGCGTCGCTGCCGCCGGTCAACGTGACGTACGTCTGGCAGGACGACGGGTTCGTCCCCTCCGGCGGCACCCGGCCCACGTACGGCGCCCCGGTGCGGGTGAAGCTCAACCCCTGACGGAGCTCACTCCGTGAGGTCGGCGATGGCTCTCGCCGCCGTACCGCAGACGCGGAAGTCGGGCTCGCCCCTCTGGTACGTGCTGATCTCGATGAGGTTGTCGTCGGGGTCGCGCAGGTAGACGCTGAGGATCGGCCCGACGGCGCCGGTGCGTGCCACCGGCCCCTCCTCGATCCGCACTCCGTGCTCGGCCAGCTCCGCGGCCACCAGCTCGATCGGCGTCTCGGTGATCAGGCACAGGTCGGCGCTGCCCGGTGTCGGGCGGGCGGCCTTCGGCTCGTACTCCCGGCCCGCCGGATGCAGGTTGATCTTGCTTCGCCCGAACGCGAGCGCCCGCCGTCCCTCGCCGAAGGCGACCTCCTCCATGCCCAGCACGCGTACGTAGAACTCGACGGTCGCGTCCATGTCGGCGACGGTCAGCACCAGGTGGTCCAGCCGGTCGATGCGCATCCGGTCAGTCCATCACCGCCGGAGACCGGTGACCAGTGCTTCGGCGGCACACCCGGCTCACGCGGGGACGGCGGCCGGCACGGAACGGACGAGCGGCACGAACGCCATGAGCATCAGCAGGCCGCCCGCCGGCAGCAGGTCCAGGTCCGTCGCCGAGGCCACGGTCGAGAGCGTGATCGCGATGGGCGTCCACACCGGTACGACCCGGCGCGCCGCCAGGTGGGCGACCGCGACGATCAGGCCGACGTAGAACAGCATCGGGCCGGCGTCGTAGACGGCCAGGGCGACGCCCGGCACCTCCTGTACCCGGTCGAACATCGGCCCCATCGCGGCGTGGTCACCGGCCCGCAGCCCGACGACGATGTCGATGGTGATCTGCGCCATGGACAGCACCACGCCGGCGAGGCCGACGGCGGCGGTGGCCGTGGCGAGGCGCCCACCGCCGGCCGGCCGCCGCAGCGTCAGCAGCACGGGCACGAACAGCACCAGGGCCCCGAGGAAGGCGAGGTGCCCGGTGGTCCAGGCCGGCCCGGGACCGCGTTCTCCGTCCAGGCCGTCCGCCAGGCGGATCAGCCCGTACGCGGTGAGCAGGACGGGAGCGGCGAGAAAGGCGAAGCGTGGGTTCATGCGGACAAGCCTCGTCGCCGCGTGTCATCCGGACATCGCCGACGCAGGCGATTCTTCGTCTCCCTCGCGGGAGCGATCCGGCCACCCTCACGCCGCCCTCTCGTGACACGTTGGGGATGCTGGTAGGTGCGGGCTGGTGTCGCGCCGTACGGGCCGGCCGCCGTCAGGAGCTTTCCCGGAGGTGTCAGATGAACAGCAGCCGTCCTCCGTTCCCGCCGTTCACCAAGCAGTCGGCGGCGCAGAAGGTGCAGGCCGCCGAGGACGCCTGGAACACCCGGGACCCGGTCACCGTGGCGCTCGCCTACACCGAGGACTCGGTCTGGCGTAACCGCGACGCCTTCCTCGAAGGGCGCGAGGCGATCGAGAGGTTCCTCGCCGACAAGTGGCGGCGTGAGCTGGACTACGCGCTGCGCAAGGAGCTGTGGGCGTTCGACGGCAACCGGATCGCGGTGCGGTTTCAGTACGAGTGCCACGACGCCGGCGGCCGGTGGTGGCGCAGCTACGGCAACGAGCTGTGGGAGTTCAGCGAGAACGGCCTGATGAGCCGCCGGGAGGCCAGCATCAACGACGTGCGGATCGAGGAGGGCGACCGTCGCATCCACGGCGTGCGCCCGAAGAGCGAGCACGGCATCCCGTTCCCGATCCGCTGACAATTCGTTTGCCGCCCCGGTCGCGCGGGTGGTCGTCTGGGCCGCATGGATCACGCAGCGGTGCTGGCCGCCTTCGACGAGCAGGTACGACGCCGTCCGCGCCCCGGTGACGGGCACGTCGAGGACGACGGCGACGTCGTCCGTACGGTGTCCGCGGGCGACGGCTGGAACGGCGTCGACTGGACCGCTCTCACCCCCGCGAACGCCGACGCCGTGATCCGGGCGCAGATCCGGCGGTTCGCCGAGGTCGGCCGGCCCTGGGAGTGGAAGCACTACTCCTACGACCGGCCGGAGGACCTGCGCGAACGCCTGGTCGCGGCGGGCCTGACCCCGGAGGAGGACGAGACGCTGCTCGTCGGGGCGATCGCCGACCTGGACCTGGAGGTACGCCCGCCGGCCGGCGTCGAGCTGCGCGCCGTCGGCGACCGGCACGACCTCGACGCCCTCATCGCGGTGCACGACGAGGTCTTCGACGGCCACCACGCGAGCGGTCCCCTGGCGGCCGCCCTGGAGGACGGTACGGCGGCGGCCGTGGTCGCCTGGGCCGGTGAGACGCCGGTCTCCGCCGCGCGCGTGGAGTTCAACCCCGGCACGGAGTTCGCCGGTCTGTGGGGCGGCGGCACGCTGCCCGCCTGGCGCGGCCGGGGCGTGTTCCGTTCCCTGGTCGCGTACCGCGCCGCGCTCGCACGGCGGGCGGGACACCGCTACCTCCAGGTCGACGCGTCCGCCGCCAGCCGCCCCATCCTGCGCCGCCTGGGCTTCACCGAACTCGCCACGACGACCCCGTTCACCCATCCGGGCCGGTGAGGAAAATCCGTCCCCATGTGTCCAGAACCGCGACCGGCCGTTCGTCCCTACAGTGAACGCCGGCGATACGGTGCCGGCCGACCAGGGGAGAGACCATGCCGATGTACGCCGCCCTCACCTACACCCGCGACGTCGACTGGACGCGTCCGGAGTACGCCGAGGAGATGAAGGACTACCGGGAGTTCGGCCAGGCCGCCGCCGCGGTGATCAGGGGCGGCAACGCCCTCTACCCGACCGCCACCGCGACCACCGTACGGGTCACGGGCGGCAAGGGCGGAGAGGTCATCACCAGCGACGGGCCCTACGCCGAGACGAAAGAGGCCCTGACCGGTTTCTACCTGTTCGAATGCGCCGACCTGGATGAGGCCGTCGCCTATGCCTCGCGGCTCCCGGCCGCCTGGGATGGCGCGGTCGAGGTGCGTCCCGTCATCGAGTTCTGACCGCCCGGCCGATGATCGAAGCCGGTGACGCGCTCGCCAGGCTGGTACGCGACGAGGGGACCCGCGTGCTCGCCACTCTCGTGCGCGTCACCGGCGACATCGATCGGGCCCAGGACGCCGCGCAGGACGCCGCCGTACGGGCTCTGGAGACCTGGCCGCGCGACGGTGTGCCGGACAACCCGCGCGCGTGGCTGCTGGTCACCGCCAAGCGGCGTGCGATCGACGTCATCCGGCGGGAGACGCGGCGCGCCGGGAAGGAGACCGAGGCCGTCATGTTCACCGAACCCGGCCATGAGCCCGCCGAAACCGTCGACGACGACCTGCTCCGGCTGGTCTTCACCTGCTGACATCCCGCACTGTCGGTCGAGGCGCAGGTGGCGCTCGCGCTGAGGACGCTCGGCGGGCTGTCCACGGCGGAGGTCGCCCGTGGCCTGATGGTGTCCGAGGCGACCATGGCCAAGCGGCTCACCCGGGCGAAACAAAAGATCGTCCAGGCGCGGATCCCGTACCGCGTGCCGTCCGCCGAAGAGCTGCCCGGGCGCCTCGCCGGAGTCGCGGCCACCATCTACCTGATCTTCAACGAGGGGTACGCCGCGGGCGCCGGCGCCGACCTCGTACGCGGAGCGCTCACCTCCGAGGCCGTCCGGCTGGCCCGGCTGCTCGCCACGCTGACGCCCGACGAGCCGACCGTACTCGGCCTGCTGGCGCTGTTGCTGCTCCAGGACGCGCGCCGCGACGCGCGGGTGGACGACGAAGGCCGGGTGCTGCTGCTGAAGGACCAGGACCGCGGCCGATGGGACGCCTCGGCGATCAAGGAGGGCATCGAGCTGGTCGGCTGGGCGCTGCGCCGTACGCCGGACCGGCCTGACCCGTACGTCGTCCAGGCGGCGATCGCGGCGTGTCACGCCCTGGCGCCCACGTACGCCGACACGAACTGGGATGCGGTCCTGTCCTGGTACGACGTCCTTCTCCGGGTGCAGGACGGCCCGGTCGTCCGGCTGAACCGCGCCGCCGCCGTGGCCGAACGCGACGGACCCGAGGGCCGGGATGGCCCTGGTCGAGGCGATCGAGGGCCTCGACGCCTATCCCTGGTGGCACGCGACGCGCGGTGAGCTGCTGTGCCGCATGGGCCGGCCCGCGGCGGCACGGGCGGCGTACGAGCGGGCGCTCGCACTCGGCATGAGCGCGCCGCAGGCGGAGCACATGCGCCGGCGCATCACCGGGCTGTCCTGACACATCCGTCGTCGCGCCAGTGTCCGTCTCAGTGATTAATGCCTTACTATCAGTAACGAAAAATCTTCCTCCCCCGGGGAAAGGACCCGCCTCCCATGGAGGACGCACGACAGAGCCCGACGGTCCGGCGACGGCGGCTCGCCCGGGAGCTTCGCCGCCTCCGTGAAGCCGCCGGGCTCACCGCCGATGAGGCGACCCGGCAGCTCGAATGGGCCGCCGGAAAGGTCAACAAGCTCGAACGCGCCCAGGCCGTACGCCCGCGCGTGACCGACATCCGGGCGATGCTCGACCTGTACGGCCTGACCGAGGAGACCGAGCGAGAGGCGCTGCTCGACCTGACGCGCGAGGCGCGCCAGCGTGGCTGGTGGACGGCGTACGGGCCGCTGTCGGACACCTACACGGAGTTCGAGAGCGAGGCCCGGAAGATCAGCACGTTCGAGCTGTCGGTCATCCCGGGGCTGCTCCAGACGCCGGCGTACGCCCGGGCGCTGCAGCGTGGATGGCTCCTGCGCGACGAGAAGGAGATCGACCGGCTGGTCGAGTTGCGGATGCGGCGGCAGAGGCTGCTGGAGTTCGACAACCCGCCGCGGCTGTGGGCGATCATCGACGAGAGCGCCGTGAACCGGTCGTTCGGCTCGGCGGAGACCAAGCGCGAACAGCTCCAGCGCCTCATCGACACCGGCCCGCTCGATCATGTCGACATCCAGATCCTGCCGACGGCGGTCGGCTTCCATCCGGGTCTGGCGGGGTCGTTCGTAATCTTGGACTATGAGCAGGATCCCAGCCTCGTCTACCGCGAGATCTCCCCGAGCAGCCTCTACCTGGAGGGGCGAGACCAGGTAGAAGAACGCCGCCGGGTCTTCAAGCACCTGAGCGCCACGGCGCTCGGGCCGGAGGAGTCGATCGCCTATCTGCGGCGGCTGGCCGAACGATCCTGAAGAGGTAGCACCCGTGCCCGACCACCCCAGCCCCGAGTGGCGTACGAGCACCCGCAGCCAGGGAGGCGACGGTAACTGCGTCGAGGTCGCCGTCGTCCCCGACCGGGGAGCGGGGCGTCCCGACCCTCGCCGGGCGACTCCGTGTCCATTCTGTTGCCTGGCGGGTGTTTGATCACCTTTCTGGCGGAGATCTCTGGTGCATCTCGGGGGAGACGTTCGACCCTGTGGAGGAAAAAAGATGCTCGCCATAGTCGCCGCCATCTGCTTCGCCGTCGCCCTGCTCTGCGACTGGCTCGGCACCGGCTCGGACTTCTTCAACTACCAGACCCTCGACACGCTCGGGTTTCTGCTGATCGCGCTGCACCTGGCCGGGTTCGGAGCCGGCTACGACTGGCGGGGCCGCAGCCGCTCGTGGCGCTCCAGACGACGCTGACAACGACCGAAAAGATCATCAACGCGGGCCGGTATCCGTGCGGGTGCCGGCCCCTGTGATTCGTATGCCACACAACGGCTTATCGGCGAAAAGTGATGCAGACGAGGACCGCAACAAGTGGCGTGATCACCGGCATCGCCGCCTAAACTGCTTGGCGTGATCTTCAAGGCCGTGGGAGAGGGACGCCCTTACCCGGAGCACAACCTCAGTTCACGTGACTGGGCGAATGTTCCGCCGCGTCAGGTGCGCCTCGACCAATTGATCACCACGAAAGCCGGGCTCGATCTCAACTCGCTGCTCGCCGAGGACTCCACGTTCTACGGTGACCTGTTCCCCCACGTCGTCCAGTGGCGTGGCCAGCTCTACCTCGAAGACGGCCTGCACCGGGCGCTGCGCGCGGCCCTGCAACAGCGCGTCATCCTGCACGCGCGGGTCCTCGACCTGGACGTGGTCGACGTCGCGCCGCCCACTAGATCTGGGCCGTCACCCACGTGAACATCTTCGGGAACGCCGCACGCCACGCGACGTAGTTGTGCTGGCCCCCCTTGATCACCAGGAACGGCGCCTGCGGCTGGTACTGCTTCACCAGATCCATGAACGCCTGCGCCTGCACCATGTCGGTCTGCGCAGCGTTGCCCGACATCACCCAGAACCGCGGGAGCGGCGTGGGCGGCACCGCGCGGGCCAGGATCTTCAGCGGGGAGTTCGCGGCCCGCAGTGAGCGGTCTCCGGCGAACGGGTCCACCGCGCGCGGCAGCCGGTTGGTGCGCAGGGGCTCGAAGTAGCCGCTCAGCGCCGCCGCGGCGCCGTACCGGTCGGGATGGCGCAGCGCGAGGTTGGCCGCGCAGAACCCTCCCTCGGAGAACCCCGCGATGCCCCACGCCGGCCCGGGACGCTGCACCCGCAGCCGCCCGGCGACGTCATTCG
Source organism: Actinoallomurus sp. CA-142502 (assembly GCF_050936355.1). Classification (NCBI taxonomy): domain Bacteria; kingdom Bacillati; phylum Actinomycetota; class Actinomycetes; order Streptosporangiales; family Thermomonosporaceae; genus Actinoallomurus; species Actinoallomurus sp. CA-142502. The sequence continues at coordinate 359,007 of NZ_JBNJMY010000001.1, read as the reverse complement.
GGACGTCGGTGGCGAGGTAGGTCTCGTCCTGCTCTCCGTGGACGGTGTTCAGGCACTGGGTGGAGCGGTCGAGGCCGCCGTCGGCGTCCGGGATGACCAGCACGACCGGCCTGGCCTTGTGCTGGGCGATCAGCTTGCGGAGCATGCCGGAGATCTTCAGCCGGCCCTCGTAGTCTCCCGGAGTGCCCGGCGAGCCGTGGATCAGCTCGACGACCGGGAAGCGCTCGGCGGCGTACGGCTTCTGGAAGTACTGCGGCGGGAGGTAGATCACGCCCTGGCGGATGATGCGGCTCTGCGGGCCGGGCAGCGTGGTCTCCATGGCGAAGCCGTTCTTGCGGGCCTGGCGTTCGCGTACGGCCTCGCGCAGGACCTGGTCCAGCCGCCCGTCCAGGTCGGGCACCCGCGCGACGCTCGCCGGCGCCTGGTTGGTGAGGTCGCGCCAGGCGTCGTCCCAGCTGTCGTAGTAGCCGTAGAAGTCGTTGACCAGCGCGATGCCGAACATCATCGCGGGCGGAAACGCGAGCACGCCGGCCACCACCTTGAGCGCCACGTGCCGAACCCGGGTGAGCCAGAACAACGCGGCCCCGAACAACACCAGGAGCACAGCGAAGACCGCGAAGCCCTGCGGACCGAACATCGATCCTCCCCCGCCCGACAATCCGGACCACACCGGACGAAAGGCCAGGTCACCCGACCCACGCCCCGTACCGCTCTGGTCAGGATGACGTCCACAACAAAGGCTTAGATCCCGATCAAGCCCACGAGGACGGTCAAAACTTCTTTACCGAGAGTAACGACCCTGTCTCGTTTAGGTGAATGCGACGCCGCCCCGAAGGGCCGGCAAACAAGAAGACAGAACCACCAGACGTCCGACCGCAACCACCAGACGTCCGACCGCAACCATCAATCGCGGGGGCTCCGGGGGGCTCGGCCCCCCGGAAAAAGGAGCGGGCCCGCCGGCGAAGCCACCCAAGGGGCGGCGAGCAGGTAGGCCCGAGACCGCACTACACAGTGGCAAAGAGTCAACGACATGACGCCCGACCGGAGGTGAGGCCGCAACCACCGGACGTCCGACCCCAACCATCAATCGCGGGGGCTCCGGGGGGCTCGGCCCCCCGGGAAAAAGGAGCGGGCCCACCGGCGAAGCCACCCAAAGGGCGGCGAGCAGGTAGGCCCGAGACCGCGGTGGAGGTGGGATTTGAACCCACGGATGAGTTGCCCCATCACACGCTTTCGAGGCGTGCGCCCTCGGCCACTAGGCGACTCCACCAAGACGGGAGCCTACCGGAAGCCGGGACCTCCTCTGTCCCGTCGCCGGGCGAAGAATTCGGTGAGGAGGGCGCCGCACTCGTCGGCGAGGACGCCGCCGACGACTTCGGGCCGGTGGTTGAGGCGCCGGTCGCGTACGACGTCCCAGAGTGAGCCGACCGCGCCGGCCTTGGGGTCGATGGCGCCGTACACGATGCGGTCGACGCGGGCGAGTACCGCGGCCCCGGCGCACATCGTGCAGGGTTCGAGGGTGACGACCAGGGTGCAGCCGGTGAGCCGCCATTCGCCGAGGCGTGCCGCCGCCCGCCGGAGCGCGATGATCTCCGCGTGGGCGGTGGGGTCGCCGGTGCGTTCGCGTTCGTTGCGGCCGGTGCCGGCGAGGCGGCCGGAGGCGTCGAGGACGACGGCGCCGATCGGCACGTCGCCGGCCGCGAGGCGGGCTTCGCGCAGGGCGAGGCGCATCGCGTCCCGCATGTCCGGCTCGCGCATCGGCGGCCTACCGGAGTCGGTCGTATTCCTCGGCGAATCCGGCCCGCTCGGCGATGGCCGACAGTGCGTCGCCGGGGAGCGTGCGTTCGCCCAGCTCGGTCAGTTTGTCGGGTGCGGTGCCGAGGTCGGAGAGGAGTCCGGCGTCGCCGACGGGATCGTCGGTGGGGACCTCGTCGACGTCGCCGATCTGCTCGTGGAGCATGCGTGCGAGGTCGCTGCCGAGGGCCGCCCGGGGGTCGGAAAGGAAGACACGGGGGTCCTCGCCGTCGTCCAGGCGTACGACGGCGAACCATTCGTCCTCTTCCTCTACGAGGAGGAGGACCGTGTCGCCCGCCGTCTCGACGGCGGTCTCCCGCATGATGTCGGTGATGTCGTCGAGACCGGCGACCTCGGTGAGGTCGGTTTCGGTCCCGATCCAGCCGGCGTCGCTGCGCGCGAAGGCCACGGAGAAGTACGGCACGCCTTCATTGTCTCCAAAAGACGGCGGTTATTCGATCGCACGCTCGAAAGCGGCTCCGAATCCGAGGCGTGCGGCGATGCTGGAGAGCATCTCGTCAGGGTAGAGATCGAGGTCACCGGAGAGCGCCCCGAGCTCCATCTCGTCCAGGCCGAGGTCCGCGAAGATCGACATGTCGCCGGCCGGGAGCACCTGGTCGAGGTCCTCGTCGTCGGGGATTTCGAGCTCGAGGAACTCCACGACCTGCCCCGCCAGCGGCCAGTCGAGGGAGGCCGTGACGTCGGACAGGAAGACCATCACCTCGTCCGCCAGCACCCGCAGCGCGACGAAGAAGTCGTCGCCGACCGCGGCCAGCCCGATCGTGCCCGCCATGCTGGGCTGCTGCCGGAGGGCATGGATCAGCCCTGCCAGGTCCTCGGTCAACGCGATGGGAAGCTGTTCGACTTCCCAAGCATCGTCTTCACGAGAGACCACGACAGCGAAATCCGCCGTGTCCAGTTCCGTCATCTTCACCCCACCGCCGCGCGTCCTGCTCGGGCATCTTGGCAGATGTGGGGCTGTCGTACTCACGGCACGGGCAAACCCGGGGGCATCGACGGCTCTAGTTGGCGCGGAACGTACGCATGCGGAGCGCCTCGCGAGTGCGTTCCTGGCGCCATCGCCGGGGACTGACGCGCTTGCGGAGTTCGCGCGCCTCGGCCAGCTCTCGCAGGAACACCGCCCGGCGGCGGAGTCGATCTCGTACCTCCTCAGAACTCATGCGATCGTCCATGCGAGGTACGTTCCCCATGCTCAGATATCCATTCGGCTACCGTGATCCGATATGAGAACCCTGGTGGCCGATCACCCCCTTGTCGCCCACAAGCTGACCACCCTTCGCGACGAGGCGACAGACTCCCCGACCTTCCGGCGCCTGGCCGACGAGCTGGTGACGCTCCTCGCGTACGAGGCGACCCGCGACGTGCGCGTCGCCGATGTGACAGTGAACACACCGGTCGGACCGGCCGAGGGCGTGCGCCTGACCCGCCCGCAGCCGCTCGTGGTGCCGATCCTGCGCGCGGGCCTCGGCATGCTGGACGGCATGACCCGCCTGCTGCCGACGGCCGAGGTCGGCTTCCTGGGCATGGTGCGCGACGAGGGCACACTGAAGGCCACGACGTACGCGACGCGTCTCCCGGACGACCTGTCGGGCCGCCAGTGCTACGTGCTCGACCCGATGCTGGCGACCGGCGGCACCCTGGCGGCCGCCGTCCACCTGCTCCTGGACCGCGGCGCGGACGACGTCACCGCGATCTGCCTCCTGGCGGCGCCGGAGGGCATCGCGCACATGGAGGAGTCCCTGGCGGACCGTACGGTGCCGGTGCGCGTCGTGACGGCCGCGATCGACTCCCATCTCAACGAGTCCGGTTTCATCGTGCCGGGCCTCGGCGACGCGGGCGACCGCTTGTACGGCGTCGTCTGACCGGCAGTCAGACGACGCTTTTCGAATTCAAAGAGGTACGAACGCCCCCGGCGACGCTCATCCGCCCGGGTCGGTTGTCCCTCCCGCGCACATGGCCGATCAAGGCCACTCCCAGGGGCTTTCCGCCCGCCCGGCACTCCCGTCACGCGTCTCCGAGCCGGCCACTGGAACGGTCCTTCGCGCGGCCGGTTCAGGCCAATTTCGCCCACCCCTCGCGGCCGGCTTGAGGGGGACGCGTTCAAGATCCGTACGCGGAGGGTAATAGCCTGCTACGGATTGTGACCGGTGTGCCGGGCGGCGTTCTCGCGGCCGCGGCGGCTGATGCGGAGAGTGTCATGGCGTGGACGTTTGAGACGGTCGCCGAAAATCTCGCGGATGAGTTCGGCGAGGTGCACCCGGCCGAAATGGTCATCCGGTGTGTCGAGGCGGCACGCCACAGCGCCGAGGAAGTGATCGGCGAAGCCTCCCCTGAGCTGGTCGAACGCATCGCACGCAAGCATCTGGAGGTGCTCGCCCTGGCGGCCGCGGAAGGGCACGGCGGCGGCTGACCCTCCTGACCGCTCCTGACAGGGCGGATCAGGCCTCGCAGATACGGTCACGAACCTCTTTGCAGCCCTGCTCCACGGCTGGTGTACTACTTGAGTTGGGTCAGTGGGTCAGGGCTTCGGGAGGCAGGGTTCCTTGAAGAAGTACCTCACTTGGGCACTGGGGATCTTCGTGGTCTTCTACCTGCTCAATTCCCCGGGCGGGGCCGCGCGCATCGTTCACAACGCCGCCGGCAGCCTCGCGTCCGCCGGTAACTCCCTCTCGCGGTTCGTCGACGCACTATGAGGCTCGTCACCCCCGGCGACTCCGCACCGGCGTCGATTCACCGGTACCTCCTGCCTCACGAGCAGCAGGTCATCACCGTACGACGGCATCCGGCCGTGCTGATGACCCCCATCGCCTTCGTCCTGGGCGGCCTTGTGGTCGCGGGCGTGCTGAGCAACGTGGTCGTCGGCAGCAACGGCTCGCTGGTCAACTGGATCTGGTGGGCGTGGCTGGTGCTGCTCGCCTGGTTCGTGTGGAAGGTCGCCACCTGGTCGGTGGACTACTTCGTGATCACCAATCAGCGCATGTTGCTGACCACCGGCCTGCTCACGCGTAAGGTCGCGATGATGCCGTTGGCCAAAGTCACGGACATGAGCTTTCAGCGCTCCATGAGCGGTCGCATGCTCGGCTATGGCGAGTTCGTCCTCGAGTCCGCCGGTCAGGACCAAGCCTTCCGCGTAGTCAGCTACCTCCCGTATCCTGAACAGCTGTACCTAGAGGTCTGCAGCATGATCTTTCCAACCAGTGATTCTTCGGACGACTGATCTCTACTGGGTAACTTGACCCGGACTCCTACACCTTGTCCAAGTTGTTTGGGTTACCCTCCTTGTGTGAGGTAGTGCAACTCACAATCAGGTCGTAACCCAATCCGCGTGTAGCCCTTCGGTAAGTGAGACGTGATGCCGGGTCAAGGAAGCGTTGGTGAGCGAGTCCGTAACCTGCGGCTGAGTAAGCACCTCTCTCAGGCGCAGCTTGCCGGGACCGAGTTGTCCGACAGTTACATCTCATTGATCGAGTCCGGGAAGCGCACCCCGACTCCCGCCGTCGTACGGCTGCTCGCCAGCAGGCTGGGCTGCCTGCCGGAATACCTCTCCGAGGGCATTGAGCCCGAAGAACGCCTCCACCTGCAAGTACGCGCGCGCCACGCCGAGCTCGCACTCCTCGCGGGCGACGCCGAGCAGTCGCTCACGTGGTTCAACGAGATCCTCGACGCGGTCGACAACGACCCGGAGCTGATGAAGCGCGCCCGATGGGGCCGCGCACGCGCGCTGGAGACGCTGGGCCGCGGCGAAGAGGCGATCAAGGCGCTCGAAGAGCTGCGCGAGGAGGCCACGCGCGACCGTGGCCGCGCCGGCTGGCTGCCGGTGACCATCGTGCTGGCCCGCTGCTACCGCACCGCCGGCGACCTCGGCCGCACCCTCGCACTCGGCGAGTCCGCGCTGAACCGCCTGGCCGACCTCCGCCTGCTCGGTGGCGAGGACGCCGCCGAGATCGGCCGTACGCTCATCGCGACCTACCTCGACCGCGGCGAGCCCGACCCGGCGCACGAGCTGGCCGAGCGGCTCCTGGCCGCGGGCGAGCCCGACCCCGCCGTGATGATCACCGCCTACGTCGAGGCGAGCCGGCAGGCCCTGGAGGAGGGCGAGGGCGGCGAGTCGCTTTACCTCGCCGAGCAGGCGCTCGCCCTGCACGCCGGCGGCGACCAGGCCAAGGCCCAGGCCCGCCTGCGCGTCACGGCCGCCCGTACTCTCCTGCCCTCGGGTGCTTCGCCGGTGGACGCCGGCAAGGCGCTCGAACTCCTCAACGAGGCCGAGCCGGTCCTCAGCGGCATGGACGCCGCCGAGTGCCGCATCGAGATGGCCCGCTCGAAGGTGCTGCTCGGCGAGCCGTCGGCCGCCGTCCGCATCGCCGAGAGCGTGCTGGCCGACGTCACCGCCGAGCCGCGGGCGTCGGTCACGACGATCCGCGCCCGGCTGATGCTCGCCCAGGCGCTCGTCGCCGACAAGGACCGCGAGAAGGCGCTCACCGCCCTGCGCGCGGCCCGCGACGAGCTGGCCGGTCTGGAGGCCTCGCGGGCCACCGCGCGGGTCTGGCGTGAGCTGGGCGACCTGTTCGGCACGGCCGAGGACTCCGCCGCGATGATGGACGCCTACCGCAAGGCGCTGGAGTCGGCCGGTCTGCGGTCCAGCCCGCAGCACTCCGACATCGTCGTCAACCTCCGATAGCGCGGGGCGGCGCCGGTCAGCCCGACGTGACGAGCCCGACGCCGGCCACGGCGACGACGAGCCCGACGCGCTGAATCGGCCGGAGCCGTTCGCCGTACACCAGCCGGGCCAGCACCACGGTGCTCGCCGGGTAGAGCGAGCTGAGCACGCCGGCGATGCTGAGCATCCCGGCGCGCGACGCCAGCACGTACAGCGCGTTGCCGAGCACGTCCAGCGACCCGGCCAGCAGCGCGATGCCGGCGGTGACGCGGTCGTGCACCGGCGGCCGGCTGCGGGTCGCCAGGGCGGCGATGACGACGATCACGACGCCGACCGCCTTGGAGGCGACGAGGGGCCACAGCGTGCCGTCGTCGCCCTGCTGGATGAGCACGAAGAACGCCCCGAAGCCCGCGCCGGCGAGCAGGGCCAGCAGCGGGCCGCGCAGTCCCGCGCGGGTCCGCTGCTCGTCGCTCGGCTCGATGCTGACGAAGCAGATGGCCACCAGGCACAGCACGATCCCGGTGATGGCCATGGGCGACAGGCGGTCCCCCTGTGCCACCCCGACGACGGCGGGCACGACGGCGGCCATCAGCCCCGAGACCGGGGCGACCACGCTCATCGGCCCCTGCGCCAGGGCACGGTAGAAGACCAGCAGGGCCCCGCCGCCCGCGAGCCCGGAGGCGACGCCCCATGTCAGGGCGCCGCCGCTCGATCCGTCACCCAACGCCAGGGCCACGGCCAGCAGCAGGACCAGCCCGGCGGGCAGGCTGAGAACCAGGACGCCGGTCGCTCCACCGCGCCGCGACGCCGCGCCACCGCAGAAGTCGCCGGCGCCGAAGACGATCGCGGAGCTCAGGGCCAGTGCGATGATCATGGCTCGATCAGCCGGGTGGTGACGGTGGCCCCGGGCGTGATCGCGCGCAGCAGTCCGGCCAGCTCGTCGCCGGCCTCGATCAGCCGGTCGAGCGAGTACGGCTCGAGCCGTTCGAGGATGAACAGGGCGTTCTTGGTCTGCTCGGTGATGCGCGTGCGCGTGCACTGGCGCCAGTTCCAGCGGCGGCAGGTGACGCCCACGTCGTCACGCCAGATCACCTCGCCCGGCTCGGGGTGCTCGACGACCGGTTCGCCCTCCTTGACGGTGCCGAACTCCTCATCGCCCACCGCGCGGGTCAGCCGCGCCGGGCCGACGTACGTGTCGAGGTCCTCGCCGCCGATGGGCAGACCGTGGCGCACGCTGATCAGGTTGTAGGCGTCGACGACCCCGTTGATGGCGGGCAGCTCGGGGCGGCGGAGCAGGGCGTCCACGGAGGGGCGGGCGCGCTTGGGGTTCACGCCGAACCCGCGGTACGCCTCGCGCCACGCCTCGACGTGCGGGGTGGCGGCCTCGGCGAGGCCGTCGGTGCTCTCGCTGCCGGCGGACGGGCCGTTGACCAGGCCTTCGGCGGTCATCAGGAGGACGGCGAAGTCGGGCCGCAGCGTGCGTACCGTGTCATCGACGCTGATTCGTTCGAGCATGGCGCCCTCTTCCCGGGTTCGGTCGGAATATAGTACCGAGTAGTTCACTATAACGACCATCGAGAGTGGCCCATGACAGACACGGTCGGCGACGCGGTGGCCCGCACCGTTCGCGCCCTGCGCGGCGCGCACGGCTGGAGCCTCGACCAGCTCGCCGCACGCGCCGGACTCAGCAAGGGCGTGCTCGTCGCGCTGGAGCAGGCGCGCGGCAATCCCAACCTCAGCACGCTGATCCGGGTCGCCGACACCCTCGGCGTCCCGCTGACCCGGCTCGTCCAGGTCGAGGAGGAGCCGCCGATCCAGCTGTTCCCCGCGAACCGCCACGTCGTGCTGTGGAACGGCCCGTCGGGCGGCACCGGCACGCTGCTGGCCGGCAGCGACCCGCGGCCGTCGCTCGAACTGTGGCGATGGAAGCTGCGGCCCGGCGAGCGCCGCGACAGCGAGCCGCACAGCTCGGGCACCCGGGAGATCATCAGCGTCGAGTCGGGCGTGCTGTCCCTGGTCGTCGGCGAGAGCCGTACGGAGGTGGCGGCGGGCGACGCCGCCCTGTTCCACGGCGACCGCGCCCACGCGTACGCGAACGAGACCGACGAGGACGTCCGCTTCATCCTCACGGTCATGGACTGAGTCCCCGGTATGACGCCCGCGATGGCTCTGGCGGGTGACGCGGGCCACGGCGCGCGATTCCTAACGTGACCACCCAGTCGATCTCCACGGGAGGGTCACATGAACATGTACGCACGGGCGCTGGGCGCCGCACTCACCCTGGCCATGGGCCTCGCGTCGTCCGCGGCCCTGGCCGGGCCGCGAGCCGCCGCCCAGTCGACCGGCCCGACGGCCGGCCACACCGCGGTCCAGCAGGTGCTGAACCGGCTCACCACCGACGACGGGGCGCCCGGCGCCCTCGCCGAGATACGGAACCGGCATGGCGAGACCGTGCTGACCAGCGGCGTCGCGGATCTGCGCACGAACGCTCCGATGAGAACGGGAGGTCGGTCGGGGTCGGTTGGTTGGGAGAAGCAAGGCGACGGCAACTTCCGCATCGGTAGCATGACCAAGCCCTATATCGCGACGGTGGTGCTGCAGCTCGTGGGCGAACACCGCGTCGCCCTGGACGCCCCGGTGGAGCGCTACCTGCCCGGCGTCGTGCGCGGCAACGGCAACGACGGCCGGCGCATCACCGTACGGCAACTGCTCCAGCACACGAGCGGGCTGCCCGACTACCTGACGTACCTCAAGCCGCAGGACATCCTGACCGACCGGTACGCGCACCACGACCCCGCCGAGCTTCTCGGGATCGCGCTGGCGCACCCACCGCTGTTCAAGCCGGGTAGGAAGTGGAGTTACAGCAACACCAACTACCTGCTGGCCGCGATGCTGATCGAAAAGGTGACCGGTCAGCCGTACGCCACGGAGATCGAGCGACGCATCCTGAAACCGCTCGAGCTGCGATCCACCTCCGTGCCCGGCGACGAGACCACGATCCCCGGGGCGCACCCGCGGGGCTACGTACGGCCGGGCGCCGACGCAGAGCCGATCGACGTGACGGAGTTCAACCCGTCGGTCGCCGCCGGAAGCGGCAACATGATCTCCAGTGCCTCCGACACGTCACGGTTCTTCGACGCGCTCCTGCACGGGCGTCTGCTGCGTCCGGCGGAACTGGCCGAGATGACGCGCACGCGGGCGACGGGGAGCTCGGGCGGCCGCGCGTACGGGCTGGGCCTGGAGCGGTACCCGCTGCCATGCGGTGGCGTGTACTGGGGACACGGCGGCGACATCTTCGGTTTCGAGACGGTGAGCGGCGCCACGACGGACGGCCGGCAGGCCACGGTCATGGTGAACCTCGACCCGGGTGGCTCGGACGCCCAGGACACCGACATGCGGGCCGCGGTGACGACCGCCCTGTGCTCCTAGAACGACTCAGAGCCCGAACCGTCCGCTCACGCACTCGACCAGTTCGTCCTCGCTCATCTCGGTGTCGACCTCGACGACGGGCAGGCCAAGGCGTTTCGTCTCCTCGGCGAGGCGGTCGGTGAACAGCTCGTCGCGCGTGAGCAGGTTGCGCCGGGCCCGACCCGGATCGCTGGTCTTACGCGGGATGTCCCAGGTCGTCCCGCGGGTGTCGAACGCGGCCCGGCGGAACGCGGGCGTCGGCAGGAGCCAGACGGCCTGCCCGGGCTCGGCGAGCAGCGGTTCGACGAGGGACGGCAGGAGCCGGAAGCCCTCGGCGATCACGCCGGTCTCCGCCGGCAGTCGCAGCAGGTCCTCGACGATCAGGCCGAACCCCTCGCCCCGGAACCAGTGGAAGGTGTCGAGCATGACCTCCGGAGACCGGGTCACCCACCGCTCGTCCATGTCCATGGCCTTGAACCTGCTCAGCTGCGGGGCGTCCTCCGGAGTGCTGCGCCCGGCGTGGTCCGGCATGGCGTCGTCGGTCGCGTACACGTGCAGACCGTGCCGGGCCGCGATGCGCCGGGCGATGGTCGACTTGCCGGCACCGCTGCCGCCGCCGATCCAGTAGACGTGCTTCAACCGCGCGCGCAGTGCTGACGACAACGTGGCTCCCGGAGGTCGGGCGGTTCGGAGGTTCTTCTGAGCGTAGAGAATTCCGCTGTCACGAGAACGCCTGATTCATTACCTCGCGCGTAATCGATCTCCTGCCGGGGCGCTGGCATCGTCATGGGTGTCCACAACAGGAGGAAATACCATGAACGACCTGGTCAACCGCTACATCGACGTCTGGAACGAGAAGGACCCCGCCGCCCGCCGCACACAGGTCGAGGCACTGTTCGCCGCCGACGGCCGGTACGTCGATCCGCTCGCCGACGTCACCGGGCACGACGGGATCGACGCCGTCATCGGCGCCGTCCAGGAGCAGTTTCCCGGCTTCGTCTTCCGGCTCGGGCCGTCGGTGGACGCGCACCACGATCTCGCCCGGTTCACCTGGGAACTGGGCCCGGAGGACGGCGAGGCCGTCGTCGTCGGCTTCGACGTGGCGGTGCTCGCCGCCGACGGCCGGATCCAGGACGTCCACGGCTTCCTGGACAAGGTCCCCGCCCAGTAGCACGGGCAGCGGTCGGGGTGCCCCGGAAACGGGGCACCTTCGCCGCAGCATGACGTCCCGAACGCCTCGTCCTGCATCGCCCCCCGGCGGTGGGCGGATCCATCACCACCAGCAAGAATCCGTTCCGGTGGTGATCACGCACCGTCGAGCCGGACGGCGCCTACCCGGTGCCGGACGGTCCCGGCGTGGCCCGAGGCGACGCCCTCATCACGGCATCGCCGATGGGTCCCCTGGCCGGCCGCGGCCCGCCCCACCACACGGTGGGGAGTCGCTCGCCCCAACGGCGAGGATCAAGCAACACGGTCACTACACGACCAACGTTGCTTGACGCGACACTAGGCTTTCCTGACATGCGGATTCTTGTGACCGGCGGTGCCGGGTTCATCGGCTCTCATGTGACGGACGCCTTCGCCGCCGACGGGGACGAGGTCGCCGTCCTCGACGACCTCTCCCATGGGCGGCCAGGGCGCGTCGACCCCTCGGTCACGGCCTTCAACGCCGCGATCACCGACGCCGACGCGCTCACCGAGGCGGTCGAGCAGGCCAAGCCGCAGGTGATCTGCCATCTCGCCGCCCAGATCGACGTACGGGTGTCGGTCGACGCGCCCGCGGCCGACGCGGCGGTCAACGTCGTCGGCACGGTGAACCTGCTGGAGGCCGCGCGGGCCGTCGGAGCGCGGGTGCTGTTCGCCAGCACGGGCGGGGCGATCTACGGCGGCGGCGTGCCCGTCCCCACGTCGGAGGACGAGCGGCCGGCGCCCGAGGCGCCGTACGGGACCGCGAAGTACTGCGCCGAGCAGTACCTCGCCCTCTACAACCGCCTCCACGGCACCACCCACGCGGCGCTGCGGCTCGCCAACGTCTACGGACCCCGGCAGGACCCCACCGGTGAGGCCGGGGTCGTCGGCATCTTCTGCGGCCGGGCGCTGCGCGGCGAGCGACCGACCGTCTACGGCGACGGGCAGCAGACCCGCGACTACGTCTACGTCGGTGACGTCGCCGCGGCGTTCCTGGCCGCCGCCCGCACCGAGACCCCCGGCGTCTGGAACATCGGCACCGGACGCGAGACCAGTGTGCTGGACCTCATCGACGTCGTCGGGCAGGCCGCCGGTCGCACGCTCGAACCGGAGTTCCGGCCGGCCCGTCCCGGCGAGGTGCTGCGCAGCGCCCTCGACTCCGCGCGTGTCCGCGCCGACCTCGGCTGGAGCGCCCGCACCACCCTGGCCGACGGCGTACGCGAGGTCTACCGCTGGATCGAGGCCGGCTCGCCCGACCGGGCCTGACCGATCCGGTAGTGGTACCCGTGTGACCGGGTGAAACCGGCCCGGGCGTAGAGCCGTCGCGCGGTGTCGTTGTCGTCCTCGACCTGGAGGTACAGCCGGGTCGCCCCCTGGTGGGCGGCCCACCGTGCCCCGGCGCCGAGGACGGCGGTCGCGATGCCCTGGCCTCGCAGGTCCGGCCGGGTCGCCATCGCGAACACTCCCGCCCAGCCCGCGTCGGCCGCGAACAGGCCCATCCCCGCCGGGCGCCCGTCACGGGTCACGCTCAGGAAGGCCGCGGGCGTCGCGATGCGGGAGATCACCTTCTCGCCGACCTCCACGCTGTCGGCGCGCGCGTTCAGCTCGGCGAAGATCTTCAGCCACGCGTCGGGCGTCTCGGCCAGGTCGACGGCCGGCGAGGCGGTGCACGAGGCGTCCACGACATCCGAGGTCAGGGCGGTCATGACGGACGTGGGCGCGTCCTTGCGGTAACCACGCTCGGCCAGGGCCGCGTCCAGGTCCCGGTGCGCCGGGCCAAGCTGCACCATCGCGGGCAGGCCGCGCGCGCGGTAGAACGCCTCCAGGTGGTCGATCGACGGCTCCCCGGCGGGCACCGCCGAGTTCGAGCGCCGCCGCCCGACGCCCGGAGTGTGCCGCAGCAGCCAGCCGGCCTCCTCCACCACCGTGCCCGCGGGCCACGCCGCGAACGCCCGCCGCTCGACCTCCCGTACGACCGAGGCCGCACACGCCGCCACGACCGGGCCGACCAGACCGGCGAGTGTCTCCTGGTCCTGCGGCCGCGCGGGCTCGTACTCGGTGATGCCCAGACCGGCGATCTCCACGCGTCCGGCGAGGGCGGTGACCATGTCGACGACCTGGCCGGGCGTCAGCCCGCCGGCCTCGGGCGTGCCCACCGAGGCGAACACGCCGGGGTCGAGCACGTCGAGGTCGATGTGGACGTACACCGCGTCCGCGTCGCCGACCGCCTCCAGCAGAGACGCCGCGTCGGTCACGACGGGCAGCCCGTCGGCGTACGCGCGCTCGGCCGGGTCCAGCGCGCGTACGCCCGCGAGCACCACCTGGTCACGCCGCAGCGGCCGGTCGGGCACCAGCGCGGGCGGCCCCTCGCCGAGGAGCGTGCGGAGCACCATGCCGTGAAAGGCCCCGGACGGTGAGGACTCCGGCGTGTTCAGGTCCCCGTGCGCGTCGAACCAGACCACCGCCAGCCGCTCGCCGTGCCGCCGTACGGCCGCGGCGACCGGTGCCAGCTCGACGCCGCAGTCGCCGCCGACCGTGACCGTCAGACGCCCCCGGGCGCGGTCGAGCGCGGCCCGGACCTTCGCGACGTTGGCGGCCAGCACGTCACCGGGCTCGGCGGGAACGTCCACGCGCAGGTGTTCCGCCGCCGGTACGAGGCCGGCCAGCAGCCGGGCGCCGTCACGCAGACGCCGTGCGGTCGCCGCGCCCGACCCTTGCCACTGGGGCACGTCCACGACCGCGATCTCCGACACCGGTATCCCCCTCTTTGTCCGGATAGCTGGTCCGGAGCCTAACAACGCGGCGCGCGAGCTCCCGGGTGTCACCCGCCGGCGTACGGTCAGATGTCCCCCTGGGGGAACCGCGCCCTCCCCGCACTGCGGCATAGCCTGAGAGCGATCAGGTGACTTTCACGAGCAGGGTTCGCGCTCCGGAACGGCACATGCCGGCCGGGCGCGCCGTGGAAGGACCGGGGGGTCTCCATGAGAATCCGGACACGCATGGCGACGGCCATCGGTGGCGCCGCCGTGGCGGGCATGACCGCGCTCGCCGTCGGCACCGCGACGCCCGCCGGCGCACAGCAGGCCAGGCCCGCCGTTCAGGCCGCGAGCGTCACGCCGCTGCAGGTCACGACCGCCCAGGGCTGCTGGGGGGACGACTGCTGGGGCTGGGACGACGACGACGACTACGGCTGGGGCGGCGGCTGGGACGAGGACTGGTACAGCTACCACAGCTGGGGCCATGGATGGTGACGCGCCAGTCTGACCGAGTGTCGTGAGCCGTTCGGGCGCCGGATGGCGCCCGAACGAGGCGTCGGGCTGCTCGTTTCCCTCGACAAGGTACGACATTTATCGTACCTTTCTCGGTACGAATCCGATCGTACCTATGGAGGCCCTCGGATGCTGTGCGTGTTCGACGTGAACGAGACGCTGCTGGACCTGGCCGGGCTCGACGACCTGTTCGGTTCGGTGACCGGCCACCCGGACGCCCGGCGCGAGTGGTTCGCCCTGATGATTCACAACGCGCTGGCCCTGACGGCCGCGGGCGCCTACCGTCCGTTCGGCGAGATCGCGGCGGCGTGCCTGCCGCCGATCGCCGAGCGGTACGGCCGGACCGCGACAGCGGACGACCAGCGAGAACTGGGCCTGCGGATGCGACGGCTGCCGGCCCATCCGGACGTCCCGGACGCCCTGCGGCGGCTGCGCGAGGCCGGGCACCGGGTGGTGACGCTGACCAACTCGGTCGGCGACGTGGCCGAGGACCAGCTGCGCAACTCGGGCCTCCGCGAGCTGGTCGACGCGGTCTACTCGGCGGACCGGGCCGGCCGGCTGAAGCCCGCCCCCGAGCCGTACCGCCTCGTGCTGGAGGACCAGAGCGTGGCACCGTCGGACGCGGTACTCATCGCGGCACACGGCTGGGACATCACGGGCGCCCACCACGCGGGCCTGCGGACCGCCTTCGTCTCCCGCGACGGCGGCACCCCGCTGCCCGCCGACGCCGCTCCCACGATCTCCGGCCCCGACCTGGGCACGGTCGCCACCCACCTCATCGCGCAGGGCCAGGGGCGTCGCCCGGTCACAGGGTGAGGCCGGGTTCGAGGTGGGCGATGGCCTGGTCGATGAGGGCGGGGAGGTCGGCGTCCGGGTCGTCGGCGACCGCCGCGGAGACCGCCATGGCGGCACCGACGACGGCGCCGGCGACGGTGCGGACGGCGAAGTCGTCGGGGCGGCGGCCGGCGCGTTCGGCCATGGCGCCGGCGAGGAGCCGGATGGCCTGGGAGATCTGGTCGAGCATGGCCGCGCGCAGCCGGGGGACGGCGAAGCTCAGCGCGATCCGATCGTTCTGCTCGGCTCGCTGCTGGGCGGTCATCTCCTCGAAGACCTTGGCGAACGCGGCGCGCAGGGCCGAGACCGGCGACATCCCGGGCGGCTGCGCCTGGAACGCCTCGATGAGCATCGGGTCGTAGTCGTCGTGCAGGACCACGTCTTCCTTGGTGGGGAAGTAGCGGAAGAAGGTCGTCTCGGAGACCTCGGCCGCGTCGATGATCTGCTCGATGGTGGTGGCGTCGTACCCCTGCTCGCGGAACAGGCGCATGGCGCATGCCTGGATCGTGGCGCGGGTCCTGGCCTTCTTACGTTCGCGCAGTCCTGGCCTGGCCCGGCTGGTGTTCGAGTCGGTCACTATGGTCCTCCGAGGCAAGGATGCCGCAGATCGGCCCCCTGCCACACCTCGCTCATGCCGCCGCGAACAAGGCCGCGGTGCGCTCAGACGCTCATCGGATCCGATGCGTGTAGACGACTCGGTCGACGAGGCGCTCCGCCTGGCCCGGCTCGGTGAAATAGAGGTCGAAGGCAGGGTGACCCTTCAGGGTGATCACGGTGCGCATCGCGATGGTCCGGCCGGCCGGCCCCAGCAGGCCCGGGTCGGTGAAGATGCCCGGGATGGAGAGTACCGACGGGAACCCGGAGACGGGGGCGCCGCGGTAGGTCATCGCCGTCGGGGTGACGCTGTCGAAGGTGGTCCACTCGTAACGCCGGTCGACGTTGGAGAAGCCCAGGACGCCGAGCCGATAGTAGGGCTTACCGGCGAGGGTGCCCTCGGTCTGCTCCTGCAGGAAGCGGCCGCCCGTCTTGGTGATCCAGCGCGTCTTGACCGTGATGTCGTGGGAGACGACCGGCGTGCCGTCGCCACCGAGGATGTAGTTGTACTTCACCGCCTTCCAGGTGCCGACCAGCGGATCGAGGCGGCGCTGGTAAGGGCCGGGGTCGATGTAGTCGTCGGTGGATGAGGCGGCCGCCTGAGCGGTGGACACGGCGGGCCGGTTCCTCACCGTGGCGGCGGACGCGCCTGTCACACCCGCCAGGCCCAGGGCGAGGGCGGCCGGCGCGGCCCAGATCGCGAGCTTCCTGGTCAACTCACACATCTCCGTTCACGAATGTAAGGGAACGTTCCCTAACATTAGCCGAACGCAGAATCCCTCGCACGGCATCCGGTTCGATGGCCTTCCTCACTCCTCGCTGAACGCGAGGAGTTTCTCGACCAGAGACCTGACGCGCTGGGCCGGGCCGGTGGCGTCGAGAGCCTGCGCGCTGGCGTACACGCCCTCGATGAGCAGCGCGAGATGGTCGGCGAGCAGGTCCGGGTCGCCGATCGGGGCGGTCTTGGCCAGCTCGGCGGTCAGATCGCCGAGCCGGTCCCGTACCCAGCGTTTCAGCACGACGGCCTGCCGGTGGGCCGGGTGCTCGGGGTCGGGGAACTCGGCCAGCGCCAGGAGAAACGGGCAGCCGCGGCACTGGCGCGGATGGACCTGACCGGTCAGGGCGTCGAACACGCCGAGGATGCGGGCGCGGGGGTCGGCGTCGCCGGCGGCCGCTTCGAACCACTCCTGGTAGAGGTGGGTGGCGCGCTCCAGGTAGGCGGCGATCAGGTAGTCCTTGGAGGCGAACAGCCGGTAGAGGGTCGTGGGCGCGACGCCGGCCTCGGCCGCCACCCGGTCGACGCCCACGGCCCGGATGCCGTTCCAGTAGAACAGGTCGTGCGCGACCTGCAGCACGTGCTCGCGGGTCTCGGCCGCACTTCGTCGCATCAAGCCTCTTGCCTGTTCGGTTACCGAGATTCTAGGTCTGGCCGCGGAGGACGCGGGCCACCCCGAGACCAGGCGGCTCCTGGACGCCACCGCTCTCACCGCGAAGTGGGCTTAGCACCACCCCCATTGACGTCCTGGCCCTACTGCCCGGCGAGTGCCCCCGGCCCGAGCATTGGTGGCATCACCGCCGGGAAGCGCCCGGCTCCGGCCGCACAAAGGAGTGATGGACACATGAGCGGGTCCAGGACTCGAACCACGGCGCTGTGCGCCGCGCTCGCCCTCGCCGGGACGTTGGCCTCCGCGATGCCGGCCCACGCCTTCGCCGGGCGCCGGCCCGCCGTGCAGAGGATCCGGTCCTCCGGAACCACGGAACTGACCTCCGGCTGGGCGATCCGGTCGTCCGCCGACACCCACGACACCGGCGCCGAGATCTCCAAGCCGGACTATTCGACGAAGGACTGGCTGCCGCTGTCCCGGCCCGAGACGCTGATGGCGGGCCTGCTGGAGAATGGCCGGTACCCGAACATCTTCGACAACGACAACATGGCGAAGGTCCCGGCCAAGCAGTTCGACGTGAACTGGTGGTACCGCGAGCAACTCACCGTCCACCCCCGGGAAGACGGCCGCACGTTCCTGGTGTTGAACGGCGTCTCCGGGAAGGCCGACCTCTGGATCAACGGGAAGAAGATCGCCGGAGGCGCGCAGCTCCAGGGCTCGTACGCCCGGCTGGAATACGACATCACGCCCTACGTCCGGGACGGGGCGAACGCCATCGCGCTCGACGTCTCCCGCAACGACGCCGACATCACCAAGTTCGACACGCCCATGCGGTACCTGACCCAGAACCAGGTCGACTGGAACCCCATGGCACCCGACCAGAACACCGGGCTGCAGTACGCGCCGCAGATCGTCCAGGAGGGCCCGGTCTCGGTCCGCAACGCGCACGTCCTGCAGGACGACGCGCCCGACCTGTCCAGCGCCGACCTGACCGTCAAGGCCGACGTGCGCAACAACACCGGGTCGGCGCAGCGGGTGGTCGTGTCCGGCACGGTGACGCACGGCTCCAACCGCGTCGCCTGCAAGGCCACGGTCACGGTGCCCGCGCACGCGACCCGCACCATCGCGATCACCAGGGCGGACTGCCCCGGCCTGCACCTGGAGCACCCGGCCGTGTGGTGGCCGTACCAGATGGGCGACCAACCGCTCTACCACCTCGCGCTGGACGCGTCCGTGGCCGGAACGGTGTCCAGCGCCGCCACCGAGGACTTCGGCATTCGGACCGTTGAGTCGCGGCTCACCAAGCCCGTCCCCGGCGAGACCCACGGCAAGGACGGCTACCGGCAGTTCATCGTCAACGGCAAGCCGCTGGTCATCCGCGGCGCCGGATGGTCGCCGGACCTGTTCCTGCGCTACTCCCCGTCCAACGTCTCCGACCAGATCTCCTACATCCGCAACATGGGCCTGAACGCGGTCCGGTTCGAGGGCAACTTCCCGCCGGACGACATGTTCGCCCAGCTCGACCGGGCGGGCGTCCTCGCCATGCCGGGCTGGCAGTGCTGCGCCCTCTGGGAGAGCAAGTCGTCGACCTGGTCGGACGACGTGAAGGCCAACGCGTCCAACCAGGCGGGCACGATGGCGGAGCGGCTCCGCGACCACCCGAGCGTCTTCACCTTCTTCCAGGGCAGCGACGACGCGCCCGACGCGGAGAAGGAGGCCCTCTTCCTGAAGGCGTTCGAGCAGGCCGACTTCCGGCTCCCCCAGGTCGCCGCGGCGGAGTACAAGTCGTCGCCCAAGCTCGGGCCGGCCGGTACCAAGGAGGGCGGCTACAACTACTTCCCGCCGAGCGCCCTGTGGAACAACAGGCGGGAGACCGTCAACACCAACGACCCGACACTCAGCATGACCGGCAGCGCCTGGGGGTTCGACACCGAGGTCAGCACGGGGAACACCATCCCGACGCAGGACTCGCTGAACCGCTTCCTCACCCCGGATGAGCAGAAGAAGATCTGGGACCCGGCGACCGCGCAGGGCCAGACCGCCGGCCAGGACATGTACCACACGTTCTTCTACGCCGACTACACGCGCCTGTCCCGGATGGGCGTCTACAACACCCCGCTGTGGCACCGGTACGGCCCCTGGAAGGACGCCGGCTCGTACCAGAAGACCGTCCAGATCGGTGAGTACGAGGTCACCCGCGCGCAGTTCGAGTCGTACATCGGCAACTCCACCGACAAGGCGAACCCCAGCACCGGGATCATCTACTGGATGCTGAACAAGGCGTGGCCGTCGCTCCAGTGGAGCATGTACGGCTCCGACTTCGACCAGCCGGGCGTCTACTTCGGCGCGAAGAAGGCCAACGAGCCGGTGCACGTCATGTACTCCTACGACGACGGTTCCATCAAGGTCGCCAACCTGACCGGCGCCCGCCAGGACGGCCTGCGGGCCACCGCGCAGATCATCGACCTCGACGGCAAGGTCCGCGCCACCGCCACCGCGCCCGTCGGGGCGCTGGGCAGCCAGGACGTGCGGACCGTCCTGCACCCGAAGGTCCCGGCCGGGATCTCGAAGACCTACTTCGAGAAGCTCACCCTCACCCGCGGGTCCGAGGTCGTCAGCCGCAACGTGTACTGGCTGTCCACCAAGGCCGACCAGGTCGACTGGCCGAAGACGCACGCGCCCGGCCAGTACACCCCGTCCAACGGGTTCGCGGTCTTCCAGAAGGACGGGTACGCCGATCTGACCGGCCTGCGCGCCCTCAAGCCCGCCGACATCCGGGTCAGCGCGACGACCCGCCGCGAGGGCCGCGAGATGGTGACGAGCGTGACCGTCCGCAACGTCGGCCACGGCGGCACCCCGGCCCTGTTCACCCGGGCCGACCTGTTCGCCGGCGGCAAGCAGGTGCTGCCGATCCGTTGGAGCGACAACGACGTCACGCTCTGGCCCGGCGAGCAGCAGACCATCACCGCACGCTACTCCGCCACGGCCGCCAAGCCCGACGTCCGCGTCAACGGCTTCAACGTCCCCGACCAGACCCGCCACACCGGCTGACCCCGCACGAAGGCCGGATGGGGGCCCGCCCCCATCCGGCCGTTGCGGCTTGTAGGATCCGCGTTCCGAAATGGTCCACGGTTGGTCACACCAGGGGCGGCGCGGCGCTCAAGCGGTGTTCGTCTTGGCTGCTGAGCGTGGTCATCCTCGGGGCACGGTGCTTGCCCTGCTGGCTGCTCGCCGGGACATCGTGGTTGTCGTTGTTCCCAATCCTGCCAGCACCGCGGCCACGATCATGGCTCCGCGATAGCCGGAGGCGACCGCGGAGGCAGTGGGGTACCCGCCGGTCGCGGTGAACGCCGCCGAGGCCACTGCGACGCCGAACGCCGCGCCCACCTGTCGGACGGTGCTGAACAGACCCGACGCGGTGCCGATGTCGGCAGGCTTGACCGAGCCGACGACCGACTTGGTCAGTGCGGGCACGGCAAATGTGAAGCCGACGGCTACGACGGCCATGGCCACCGCCAGTATCGGATACCACAGCCCGGGACGCGCGAACACCGCCGGGATGGTCGTGCCTGCCGTCTGCAGCGTCATGCCTGCCGCGATCATCGGCCGGGTGCCCACACGGTCGGTGGATGTGCCGGACCAGGGCCCGAGGGCAAGGGGCACCAGTCCGAGCGGCAGCAGGCGGAGCCCGGCTACCAGCGGACTGTCGCCCTGAGCGTCCTGGAAGAACTGCGCGGTGAAGAACACCAGGGCTGTCAACGACGCCGACTGGAGGAAGATGCCAGCGATGCCGGACGCGAAGGCGCTGTCGGTGAACAACCGCAGCGGAATGAGCGGCTGGCTCGCTCGACGCTGCCAGGCGAGCAGGGCGACCAGGGCCACGCCGCCGAGCACGAGTGCCCCGGCCACCGCCCGGTCGCCCCAGCCGTCTGTGGCGGCGCGAACCACACCCCATACCAACGCCAGCACAGACGCACCGCCGAGGACCAGTCCGAGCAGGTCCGGCGCACGCCGCCTACCCGGCCCATCGACTCGAACGTCGCGGATGCGCAGCAGCACGGCTACCGCAGCCGCTACACCGACGGGAACGTTGATCCAGAAGATGTATGACCAAGCGAGCATTTGGGTGATGGCACCGCCGAAGACGGGTCCGAGCACGGTGGCCAGGCCGGTGACCGCGCCGAACACACCCTGCGCCCATCCTCGTCGTTCGGTTGGGAAGGCGGCGTTGATCAAGGCGAGCGCCGTGGGCATCGTCACGGCGGCGCCGATTCCCTGCACCGCTCTGGCTCCGATGAGCACCGCGCCGTTCGGCGCGAGCGCGCAGGCCACCGACGCTACGGCGAACAGCAGCAGACCGCTCGCGTACACCCGTCGCCGGCCCCAGCGGTCTCCGAGCGCCGCCGCGGTCATCAGCAGTACGGCGAAGGTGAGTGTGTAGGCATTGATCGTCCAATCCAGTGTGGTGATCGAGGCATGCAGCGCGACCCGTAGTGCCGGCAGGGCCGTCGTCACCGCGAACAGGTCCAGGATCACCAGGAACGAACCGACACTCGCCAGCGCGAGCGTCCACCGCTGATCGGCGGTCAGTTGATTCGAGGGCGGTGCGGTGAGTGTCGATCGGGATGACATCGGTCTCCTCGGGTTGGCCGGCAGTGACACTGCTGGGTAGACCCGCTGTACGCCGAAAACCGGGCGCGCCCGGTTTTCGGTGCGGCCGGTGTCATCACAACTGGACGATTATGCGAGTTCGGACGCAGCGAGGACGGGGTCATGGACGAGGTGTTGCTGTCGGGAGCACGCGAGGGCGACGCGGAAGCGTTCGGCAAGCTCACCGAGCCGTACCGGAGGGAGCTTCAGGTGCACTGCTATCGGCTGGTGGGTTCGGTTGCCGAAGCCGAGGATCTGGTCCAGGAGACGCTGTTCGCGGCCTGGCGCGGGATCGGCGGTTTCGTGGGGCGTTCCTCGATACGCACCTGGTTGTACCGAATCGCGACCAACCGCTGCCTTAACGCGTTGCGTGATCGCAGCCACCGGCCGTCTTCGGTCGCCGCCGCGCCTCCGGTTCCGCTGCCTGAGCCGAATCGGCTCAGCGAGGTTCCGTGGCTCGAGCCCTACCCCGACATGCTGACCGGGTTCAGCGAGCCGGTCCCTGGCCCAGAAGCGCGTGTGGAGAGCCGCGAGGCCGTATCACTGGCGTTCGTCGCCGCCGTGCAGACCATGCCGCCGCGCCAGCGGGCCATCCTCGTGCTGCGCGACGTGCTCGGATACCGAGGCGCCGAAGTCGCGGAGATGCTCGACACAACCGTGGACGCCGTCGCGAGCGGCCTCAAACGGGCCCGCAGCGCATTGGCGAATCGCGAACAGTCAGCACACCCGCCGCTACCGAACTCCCCGACCGAGCGTCGCGTCATGGACGCGTTCGTCGCCGCCTTTGAGCGGTGCGACGTGCCCGCACTGGTCGAGCTGCTCACCGACGACGCCTGGTTCAGCATGCCACCACTGCCGCAGGAATACCAAGGCCATGACGCCATCGCTGACTTCTTCACTGAAATCGGCTTTGTGCGCGGTACTCGGCGGTTCCGCCTCATTCCGACCAGAGCCAACGGTCAGCCCGCATTCGGCCGCTATCTGCGCGACCCCTACGCCGGCATCGCCCGCGCGCACGGACTGACCGTGCTCACTCTCGACGGCGACCACATAAGCCAAATCACGGCCTTCCTCGACACCGGCATGCTCCCGCGATTCGGCCTGCCCCGCATCCTGGCCGACAACGGATGAGCCCGCCGGGAGCGGCTCTGGAGACCCCGCCGTCGGCACCGGCACGGACTGCCGGTAGATCACCCGTCACGCCCCTCACTCCTCATCGGGGTCGGCGGCGGCAGGCTAACGATGGAGGAGGTCAGTGGGCCATGTCGACGAAGCGGCTGTAGTGCCCCTGGAAGGCGACGGTGACGGTCGCGGTCGGGCCGTTACGGTGCTTGGCCACGATCAGGTCGGCCTCACCGGCGCGCGGCGACTCCTTCTCGTACGCGTCCTCACGGTGGAGCAGGATCACCATGTCGGCATCTTGTTCAATTGATCCCGATTCGCGCAGGTCCGACACCATGGGCTTTTTGTCGGTTCGCTGCTCAGGACCTCGGTTGAGCTGGGACAACGCGATGACCGGTACTTCCAGCTCCTTCGCGAGGAGCTTCAGCGAACGGGAGAACTCCGACACCTCGACCTGGCGGCTCTCGACACGCTTTCCGGACTGCATGAGCTGCAGATAGTCGATGATGACCAGGCGCAGGTCGTGCTGCTGCTTGAGGCGCCGGCACTTGGCGCGGATCTCCATCATCGACATGTTCGGCGAGTCGTCGATGAACAGCGGCGCCTCGGCGACCTCGCTCATGCGGCGGGCCAGGCGGGTCCAGTCCTCGTCGTTCATCGAGCCCGACCGCATCGCGTGCAGGGCGACCCGAGCCTCGGCGGACAGCAAACGCATGGTGATCTCGTTGCGCCCCATTTCGAGGCTGAACACCACCGTGGCCAACTGGTGCTTGATCGCCGCGGCCCGGGCGAAATCCAGGGCCAGAGTCGACTTGCCGATGGCCGGACGGGCGGCGACGATGATCATTTGGCCGGAGTGGAGGCCGTTGGTGAGGGCGTCGAGGTCGGTGAAGCCCGTCGGGACGCCGACCATCTGACCGCCGCGGCTGCCGATGGCCTCGATCTCGTCCAGGGCGCCCGGCATGATGTCGCTCAGCGGCGCGTAGTCCTCGCCGGCCCGCTTGTCGGCGATGGCGTACACCTCGGCCTGCGCGCGGTCGAGCAGGTCGTCGGCGTCGGCGCCGTCGGTGCTGTAGCCGAGCTGCGCGATGCGCGTGCCGACCTCGACCAGCCGCCGCAGGACGGCCTTCTCCTGGACGATCTTGGCGTAGTAGCCGGCGTTGGCGGCCGTGGGCACCGACGCGACGAGGGTGTGGAGGTAGGGCGCGTCGCCGATGCGGCTCAGCTCGCCGCGCTTGAGCAGCTCGTCCTTGATGGTGATCGCGTCGACGGGGTCGCCGCGGCCGTACAGGTCGAGGATGCGGTCGAAGACGGTCTGGTGGGCGGGACGGTAGAAGTCGCGAGGCTGGACCATCTCGATGACCTCGGCGATGGCCGTCTGGGAGAGCAGCATGCTGCCGAGCACGCACTGCTCGGCCGCCAGGTCGTGCGGTGGCGTGCGCTCGAACTCGCTCTCGTGTGACGACATCTCGGTGACACTCACATCCACACCCCCCTGTCGCCCCCGTGTTCACATCTATCTCACCGCTCCGACAGTTTGGGTGCTGTCCCGTGCTTACGCAAAGGCGGCTGTGGAGGGCCCTGTGGACGGCCTGTGCATACACGCCGAGGTGGCTGTGCACAGCGCCTGTGGACAACGTGTGGATTTCCGTGCCGCCCGTGAGGACGACCATCGTGAGCTGCGGAAATGCCGTCCACCGCCTGTGAGTTGAAGAAACCTCCGAGCCGCGTCATCCACAGGCTTCCCACAGCACCCGGTAAGCGACAACGAGCCTTTGTGGGTTACGGTGGCGAATTGTGGCGTTTCGGCACCCGCACGACTCGGAGATCCTGCGGCTCGCGCTGCCCGCGTTCGGCGCGCTGGTGGCCGAGCCGCTGTTCCTGCTCACCGACTCGGCGATCGTCGGGCGTCTCGGCACCGTTCCGCTCGGCGCGCTCGGCGTGGCCGGCCAGATCCTGTCCACGTTCGTGAGCGTGTGCGTCTTCCTCGCGTACGGGACGACCGCGTCGGTCGCGCGGCAGATCGGTGCCGGGAACCTGCGTGAGGCGATCCGCCAGGGCGTCGACGGCATCTGGCTCGCCGCGCTCATCGGCGCCGTCGTCATCGCGGTCGGCTGGCCGCTGGCACCGGCCGTCGTCGACGCGTTCGGAGCGTCCGCCGCGGTGGCGCCGCAGGCCGAGACGTACCTGCACATCAGCCTGTTCGGGGCACCCGGGATGCTGATCGTGCTGGCCGGCACCGGAGTGCTGCGCGGCATGCAGGACACCCGCACGCCGCTGTACGTGTCCGTGGGCATGTTCACGGTCAACGCCGCGCTCGGCGCGGTCTTCGTGCTCGTGCTCGGCTGGGGCATCGCGGGGTCGGCCTGGGCGACGGTGCTGGCGCAGACGGGCGGGGCGATCCTGTACGCCGGGGCGGTCGCGCGCGGCGCCCGGCGGCACGGCGCGCCGCTCCGGCCGGACGCGCGGGGCGTACGCGCGTCGGCGAGCGCCGGGTTCAACCTGATGATCCGCACACTGAGCCTGCGGGTCGTGCTCATCCTCGGCACGGCGGTGGCCGCGCGCATGGGCGACGTCGAGATCGCCGCCCACCAGATCGCCTCGAACGTCTGGAACCTGCTGGCCTTCGCGCTCGACGCCATCGCGATCGCCGGACAGGCCATCACCGGCCGGTACCTGGGCGCCTCGGACGCCGCCGGAGCCCGCGCGGCGACCCGGCGGATGATCCAGTGGGGCATCGCGGCCGGCGTGCTGTTCGCCCTGCTCGTGCTGGCCTTCCGCCCCTGGCTGCCGAACCTGTTCACCTCCGACCCGTTCGTACGGTCCCAGCTGCTCGCCGCGCTCGTCGTGGTGGCGCTGCTGGAGCCGATCGCGGGCGTGGTGTTCGTGCTGGACGGTGTGCTGATCGGCGCGGGCGACCAGGGCTATCTGGCGATGGCGGGGGTGATCCAGACGGTGGCGTTCCTGCCGGCCGCCTGGCTCGTGCACGCCTACGGCGGCGGGCTGGTGGCGCTGTGGCTGGCGATCGGGGTGTGGATGGCCGCGCGGCTGGTCACGCTGGGCGTGCGCGCACGCGACGACGCATGGCTCGTCATGGGCGCGGTGCGCCGTTGACCTGGGCGCGCATCCCGTCGAGCAGGCGTTGCAGGCCGTACTCGAACAGTGTGTCGCGCTCGAGAACGGCCTTGCCTCCGGCGGCGAGGAGAGGGAACTCCTCGGGGTCGAGGGCGGGCGGTTCGTCGTCCTCGCGATCGGCGTCGCCCTGCTCGTCGAGGACGAAGCCGCTCACGTAGTGGCCGAGGACGATGACGGCGCGCGCCGCGTCTTCGGGGGTGAAGCCGGCCTCGACCAGCACGCCCAGCGTGCGTTCGATGCGCGGGAAGCTGTCGGGCGTGGGCCGGTTGCCGGACGCGAGGCGCGCCCCGTCGCGGTGGGCCAGCATCGCGCGACGCCGTACTCGCATGCCCTCGGCCAGCCACTCGTCCCAGGTCTCACCGGGGGCGGGGAGGCCGGTCGTGCCCTGCTCGGCGCGGTCGTTGGCGGCGGCGACGAGGTGGTCGAGCAGTTCCTTCTTGCTGGAGAAGTGCCAGTAGAGCGCCGGCGCCTGAACGCCGAGCTCCTTGGCCAGCCGGCGCAGTGAGAGGCCGTCCAGCCCCACCTCGTCGATGAGCCGCAGGGCCGTGTCCAGCACCTTCTCGCGGTCGAGCGCCATCGCCACCTCCCTCGTTGACAACTTAACACTGTTCAGGGATCCTTAACGACGTTAAGTCCTTAACGGTGTTAAGGGGGCACTGATGTACGACGTGATCATTTCGGGGGCCGGCCCCATCGGGCTCTTCCTCGCCTGCGAGCTGCGCGCGTACGGGATCCGTACCGTCGTGCTCGAACGCCGGGAGGCGATCGATCCCACGCTCAAGGCGGGCGCGGTGAGCGGCCGGGGAGCCGACATCCTCACCCGCCGGGGGGTCGTCGACCTGCTCGGCGACCTGCCCTCGATCGCCGACCTCATGGGCGGCCGCAAGCCGGGCGCGGGCAGCCTGCAGTCGAAGACCGCCCCGGGCGGCGGGGTGCCGCGGGGCCACTTCGCGGGCCTGTGGATCCTGCGCGGCGGCTCATCCACGCCGAACGCGTTCGTGCTCGCACCGCAACAGCGCATCGAGGAGGCGCTGGAGACTCGGGCGCGGTCGACGGGGGCGGAGATCCGGCGCGGGCATGCCGTCGAGGCGTTGGACCAGGACGACGCCGGCGTCACGGTGACCGTCGCGGGGCCGGACGGCCCGTACGAGCTGCGGGCGCGGTGGCTCGTGGGCTGCGACGGGGGACGCAGCGCGGTGCGCAAGGCGGCCGGCTTCGACTTCCCGGGCCTCGACGGCATCATGACCGCCTACCAGGCGATGGCCGACTTCGACGACCCGGAGTTCGCACCCATGGGCTGGCACCGGATGCCGCACGGCCTCATGGTTCACGGGCCGCACCCGCAGCGGGTCCTCGTCGCGGAGTTCGACGGGCCGCCGGCCGACCGGAACGCCCCGATCACCCAAGCGGAGCTGGAGGCCGCGGTACGGCGCGTGTCGGAGACGTCGGTGACGATCACCTCGGTGCACTCGGTGACGAGGTTCACCGACAACACGCGCCAGGCCTCGACGTACCGGCGGGGCCGGGTGCTGCTGGCGGGCGACGCGGCGCACGTCCATCCGCCCTTCGGCGGCCAGGGCCTGCACCTCGGTCTCGGGGACGCGATCAACCTCGGCTGGAAGCTCGCCGCGACCGTACGGGGATGGGCGCCGCCCGGACTGCTGGACACCTACTCCACCGAACGCCACCCGGTCGCGGAGCGGGTCCTGCACAACACGCGGGCGCAGGTGGCGCTGCTGCGGCCGGGGCCACGCGTGGACGCGCTGCGGGACATCTTCACGATGCTCGCGGAGACGCCGGAGGCGAACCGCCTGCTCACGGACCTGATGGGCGAGCTGGACATCCGGTACGGGGCGGCCGGTGACCATCCGCTCGCCGGCCGGTACTGCCCCGATCTCACGCTGAAGACCGCCACCGGGGAGACGCGAGTCGCCGACCTGTCGCGCCGGGCGGGGGCGCTGCTGCTCGACCTGTCCGACCGCGCGGACGTCCGCGAGGCGGTACGGCCGTGGGCGGATCGGATCTCGGTCGTCACGGGAGTCGTGTCGTCGTCATCGGAGGACGCCGAGGTCGGCGAACTTCCGGACGCTCTTCTCGTACGGCCCGACGGCCACGTCGCCTGGGCGGGCGCCGACGTCGCCGAGCTCGGTGAGGCCGTACGGGAGTGGTTCGGCGAGTCGGCGGATCCGGCCAGGTGACCAGGGCGCGTTCGCCGCGTGTGCGGGGTGGCGGAATCTGTCGGTGCCCGGGGGCAAGCTGTTCCTGACCCTCTGGTCACTGGACCGCCGGGTCGCGTCCGCCCCAGGCTGAACGTCGCTTCAGAGGTCTCGTAAAGCCACTCGGATGTCGGTGGATCACGCTAGACTTCGAACATGTGTTCTACTCATGGCGAGCGGCTGGCCAGCCTCACCCGAGCGATCGACGACCTCGCGGCCGAGGGCCTCGGCGGTCTCCCGCCCGACGCCTGGGCCGAGCGGGTCGCGGGCATCTGGGCACTCGTCGAAGGCCTCGACCCGGATGTCGCCCGGCGACGCGCCCGCTACACCACGATGGAGTCCTGATGCCGTCCGCACCGGGGCCGCTCTCGCTGACGCGGCAGCCGTAAGGCCCGCTCGCGGGCCTTACGGCTGTCCGAGAGTCAGGTCCGGGCCTGGTCCCACGGGGCGCTGGGCCGAAAGTAGGTGTCGTAGAGCTCCTGGACCTCCAGGAGGGATTCAGGCGGCCGTTCGCCGTAGGCGATGCGTTCGAGGTGGCGGAAGTACTCGAAGCGCTCCACGCCCGGGGTGATGACGATGAGGATGTCGGCGTCGTGGCCCGGGGCGGCGGCGAAGGCGTGAGCCAGGCCAGGCGGGACGATGACGAGGTCGCCGCGTTCCGCGGTGATGACCTGGTCTCCGGACAGGAGTTGGGCCGCGCCGTCGAGCAGGTAGAACATTTCGGCCGAGTTGGCGTGGTGATGCGGCTTGGCGCCGTCGGCGCCGTCGGTGAGGGTGACGCGCTGAGTCGACAGGGCGCCGCCGGTGGCACTGGCGTCGGCCAGCAGGCGGATGGTCGTGGGGGCTCGGCCGACGACCTCGGCGTCGGCGGAGCGGACGATCACTGACTCGGTGAAGTCGGGGACGAGCAGAGACATGGTCGGATCCTTTCCTATTGCCGGCGGTTAAAGGGCGTCAGACGGCGAAGAGCAGGGCGGCGTTCACCAGGACGATCACGGCGGTGGCAAAGTGGACACCGAACGCGACCGCCTTGGTGCCGCCGTTGCGCAGCACGACCACGGTGTCGCCCAGGGGATTGATGGCGACGACCAGCATGAACCACGCCGCGGCGTGGGCACCGGCGAAGGCCAGCAGGGCCAGCCCGAGCAAGCCGTAACTGCCGTCGCGCAAACCCTTGATCGTGAGATAGGCGGAGTCACCGTCCTTCTCCGCCGGCACGCCATAGCCGGCGGCCGCGGCGCGGGGGACGAGCAGAAAGCGGGCTCCGATGAACACGATGAACAGGTTGAGGACGATCGCAAGGCCGTAGGCAATGGGGGTGAGCATCCGTTTCTCCGTATCTAGCGTTGCTAGGAACGAGGTCGACGTTAGCAGAGCATCGACAATAACGCTAGCGCCGCTAGAGTCGACCCATGTCGATCCAGACGCGCCGACGGCGCGAACGTGCGGAGCGGGAGCGGATGATCATCGCGGCGGCCCGGGAACTGGCCGAGGCGGAAGGCTGGGAGGCGGTGACGATCCGGCGGCTGGCCGAACGGATCGAGTACAGCCAGCCGGTGCTCTACAGCCACTTCAAGGGCAAAGACGCGATCATGGCGGCCGTCGCGGTGGAAGGCTGTGCCGACCTGGCCGTCGATCTGCGCACGGCCCGTACCTCGACACCGGACGCCAGGCGTGCCGTCGCCGAGGTGAGCACGGCCTACATCAGGTTCGCCGACCGGCGTCCGGCCCTCTACGACGCGATGTTCGGCCAGAAGCTCGACCTGCCGTTCGCCACGCCCCAGGCTCCGGCCGTCCTACAGGCGGGCTTCGCCGAGTTGGCGGAGGCCATCCGGCCGCACGCGGGCAGCGACGATCTCGGCCTGCTGACCGAGACCTTCTGGGCGGCCCTGCACGGCCTGGTGACACTCACCCGCGGCGGCAGGACCCCTCGCGAGCAGCACGACCGCAGGCTGGCGCTCCTCCTGGCCCGCTTCACCCACTAGCGGCCGGCCTGTTCGTGGCGGATCCTCAAAGCCGCCGGTACATGATGTGCAGTCCGACGTAGCCGTGAACCGGATGGTGGAAGCCCTCCGGGAGGGTGGTCATCACGTCGAGGCCCAGTGACCTCCACAGCGCCACCGCCCGGGTGTTGGTGTCCACCACGGCGTTGAACTGCATCGCTCGAAAGCCGTCCTTGCGCGCCTGCGCCAGGACATGCTCGCCGAGCGCCCGTCCGACGCCCTGGCCGGAGTGGCGCGGATCGACCATGAAGCTCGCGCTGGAGATGTGGGCGGCGCCGCCACGGTGGTTGCGAACGCTGTTGGCCGTACCCAGAACGGTCCCCGCCGCGTCCACCGCGACGAAGGTGCGCCCCGGGGGCTCGGGGAACCACATCTGCCTGGCCTGGGATTCGGTGGTGTCCCGATCCCATGAGAACGTCTCACCGGCCCGGACGATGCCCTCCATGAACGCCCACATCGTGGGCCAGTCGTGCGGCAACGCCTCTCGGATCAGCATGGCCGCCAGCATGGGTCGACTCGGTCAGAGACCGCAACCGAGTTTCGAACCGTGCCGGTGTCGGTCCACCGGGCAGACCCTAGTGCCGGTGCTTGCCGCCTCGATGCCGGTGCTGCGCCAGGAAGGCGCGCCGGCTGGCCTCCGAGTCGGCGTCGTCGTCCTCCGGGGGGCCGGCGTCGGAGCCGAGCTTGCGGGCGACCTCCTTGCGGAGGCGGGGCAGCCGGCGATAGAGCACGTCACCGGGGCAGTCGGTGTCGTTGTAGTCGCGGTGACCGACGATCGCGGTGGCGGGATCGAGGTTGTGGGCCGTGCACAGCCAGGCGCAGACCTCGACCAGTGACCGCCACAGCTTCACGGGCACGTCGTCCTTGAGGTACGTGCCTTCGTTCTCGATGCCGAGGGTGTGCTGGTTGTGGTGCAGCGACTGCGCGCCGACGACGAGCTCGTTCCGTCCGATGGCCGCCAGGGCGCCCGCCCGGCCCTCCATGACGTAGCCGCCACGGCTGATCGTCAGCTGTTCTCCGATGTCGTCCCAGTGCCGCGACTCCATGTGAAACCGCTGGATCTGCCGCGACAACGCGAACGCGTGCGCCCGCGAGGTGTCACTGACGTTCGGCGAGGCGGTGTGATGGACGATGATGTGGTCCGGCGGCCGATCCAGCACACGAGGCGGCCGCTTCGGCGCGACCGCACCCCAGTCCTTCCGCGTGTAGACCTTCGGCATACCGTCCGCATTCGCTCGCAGGGAACCCCCGGCAAGCATCACATCCGCAGCGGCGACTCCGATAGCCGTACGCAGCAGATGCCGGCGGAGTATCCCCTCGGCGCCGATCGCGATCACCCCCGGTCCGCGACTGACCGCCAGCGTAACCGCGTGATCACAAAATGCGAGCACATCCAGCGAGGGCGTTTCACGTGGAACGACGGATAAACCCGAAAACAGCCCCACCGGAATCCCATTCGCGGGGAATACGGCACCGCCCTGGTAACGCGGGTTGACGGGGCGGCGACGACCGGCGTGTTGGCACGCTTCGCAGGGAGCGGCGCGGAGTTATCCACAACCCACGGCAGAGTTACCCACAGCCCTTCCGTAGGCTGTGCGTCCCTGGGCCGAGGAGCCACCCAACCCGGAAGAATCACCCTGCGGTCGCCTTCTCCACCCTCATCGCGACCTGCGATACACCTGCGCGCGGAGGCGTACCTTGCCGCAGGGGTCGTAGGCGAGCATCAAGTCGGCTGAAAGCGGGATGTTCCGCAGAGTGCACGACCTACGTCCTGCAGAGCGATCGATCTGCCGAACACGTCTCGGCCCAGGGCTCCGGCTGGTCTGCGGCATCGTTTCCCCGCTGCGGACAGCGGGAATGTCACGCCACGGCCTCACGGCGTTCCACCCGTCTCAGGCCGCCACTCCCGACAGGTTTTCCACAGGCTGTGGAGAACAACCTTCCGGGCACGCGGAAGGTGCCGGGCGGCTCGCGGGCTCCGTGCTCTCGTCGAACGCCGCGTATCCAAGGTCACCCAACGACGCGGTACCTCGACCGGTACGTGGCGAAGACTCCGCCGAACCGAAACCCCCCGCCCGGCATCACCTACACCAGCAACCGACGCGGAACCGGACCGCGTCGTGGGCAGGTCGATGATCACCAGGCACGGCCCGGGGCCGATCGGCACAGCGCCGCGCAGCGCGCTCCGGACGGCGCCGACCGCACTGCCGGCGACCGTGACGTCCACCACCGAACGACAAGCCCCGCCCATCAGCACCTCCGCCCACAGCCGCCGCCGAACCGGGGCGGTGTCGTGGACAGGTCGATGACCACCGGCACGGTTCCGTGCCGATCGGCACAGCGCCGCGCAGCACGCTCCGGGCGGCGCCGACCGCACTGCCGGCGACCGTGACGTCCACCACCGAACGACAAGCCCCGCCCATCAGCACCTCCGCCCACAGCCGCCGCCGAACCGGGGCGGTGTCGTGGACAGGTCGATGACCACCGGCACGGTTCCGTGCCGATCGGCACAGCGCCGCGCAGCACGCTCCGGACGGCGCCGACCGCACTGCGGCGGCCGTGGCGTTCGCTGGGTAGGGGCAGGCGAAAGGCCGGGTCCGTTCGGGGACCCGGCCCTTCGATGAGGTGCTGTCGGCTGTCAGCCGGCGAGGACCTCGATGTTGATTTTGGCGCTGACCTCGGAGTGCAGGCGGACGGCGACCGAGTGGGCGCCGACCGTCTTGATGGGGTTGGCGACCTCGATGCGGCGCTTGTCCAGCTCCGGGCCGCCCGCCGCCTTCACCGCGCCCGCGATGTCGGCCGGGGTCACGGCGCCGAACAGGCGGCCGCTCTCACCGGCGCGGGTGCGCAGGCGGACCTTGAGGCGCTCGAGCTCGCCGCGGATGGACTCCGCCTGCTCGATGCTGGCGATCTCGCGGGCGGCGCGCGCCTTGCGGATCGAGGCGATCTGCTTCTCCGCGCCACGGGTCCACTGCATGGCGAAGCCGCGCGGGATCAGGTAGTTACGGCCGTAGCCGTCCTTGACCTCGACGACCTCGCCCGGGGCACCGAGCCCGGAGACCTGCTGAGTCAGGATGAGCTTCATGATCAGTGTCTCCCTTCTCAGCGAGCCGTGCTGGTGTACGGCAGCAGCGCCATCTCGCGGGCGTTCTTGATCGCGGTGGCGACGTCGCGCTGGTGCTGGGTGCAGTTGCCCGTCACCCGGCGAGCGCGGATCTTGCCGCGGTCGGAGATGAACTTGCGCAGCAGCGCCGTGTCCTTGTAGTCGACGTAGGAGAGTTTCTCCTGGCAGAACAGGCAAACCTTCTTCTTCGGCTTGCGTGGTGCCGGTTTCGCCATCGTGGTGCTCCTCCTAGGAGAGCCCCGCTCGCGCGGGAATGGTCGGTTGGATGATGAGAGGTGTCGCAGGGGCTAGAACGGCGGGTCGTCGGAGAATCCTCCGCCGCCGCCTCCGGTGGCCCACGGGTCGTCGGCGGGCTGGTTGCCCCCGCCGAAGCCGCCGCCGCCACCCTGGCCGCCGCCGAAGCCGCCGCCCTGGTTGCCGCCGCCGAAGCCGCCGCCGCCCTGGCCGCCACCGCCGCCGCCACCGAAGCCGCCGCCCCCGCCGCCCTGCCGCTGGGTCTTGTTGACCTTCGCGGTGGCGCTCTTCAGGGACGGACCGACCTCGTCGGCCTCGACCTCGTACACGGTGCGCTTCTCACCCTCGCGGGTCTCGTACGACCGCTGCCGGAGCCGGCCCTGCACGATCACCCGCATGCCCCGCTGGAGGCTCTCGGCGACGTTCTCGGCCGCCTGCCGCCAGACGTTGCAGGTGAGGAAGAGGCTCTCGCCGTCCTTCCACTCACCGGACTGCTGGTCGCGGAAACGTGGGGTGGAGGCCACGCGGAAGCGCGCGACCGCCTGGCCGTTGGGGGTGAAGCGCAGTTCCGGATCGTCGACGAGGTTGCCGACGATCGTGATCTGGGTGTCGCCTGCTGCCATGCGGCTCTCCAGCTAACAGATTCGGATTACGTGGGCGGCCGGAAGACTCAGTGAGCCTCGGGCCGGATGACCTTCGTACGCAGGACGGTGTCCTGAAGGTTCAGCTGCCGGTCGAGTTCTTTGACCGTGGCAGGGGTGGCCGTCAGGTCGATCACCGCGTAGACGCCCTCGGACTTCTTGTCGATGTCGTACGAAAGGCGCCGGCGGCCCCAGACGTCGACCTTCTCGACGCTGCCGCCGTCGCTCTTCACGACGGTGAGGAACTGGTCGAGCGACGGAGCGACAGTGCGCTCTTCGGTGTTGGGGTCGAGGATGACCATGAGCTCATAACGACGCATGCGAGTCCCAACCTCCTTTGGACTGGTGCGGTCACGGTCTCTCCGTGACAGGAGGGCCTTGCGTCTCGTCGCGGATCGGCTCCGCGCGATCGACACAGGCTACCAACAACGAGCAGCTCAATCGTCCGGGACGCGAGGACTAGCTCGCCCTGCGCCGGTCGAGCTCGGACATGATGTCGGCCATCCGTGACCGCATGCGCGCGGTCTGGGTGGTCAGCAGGGACAGCTCCTCGATCAGCTCGACGTCGTCGACGGCCGTCAGGTCGCGGGTCATCATCTCAGGCCTCCGTTCGAAACCACGTTCGAGGGTATCGGGTGGGTCGGACAGAATCGGGCCCGCCCACACCGACATGGGCCCAGGCCACCGCGGGAATCACCCCGAAAACGGAGGAATCACGGGGGGAAAGAAAACCATGCGGAACGTTCTGTCGAGGCATCAACATCGGCGACCCCGCGACCACACCGCCGCGGACAACGGCGCCACCGACGTCCACACCCCCCACCAGCGGCCGGTGCACCACCGGGCCCACCCGCACGAGTACCAGCGCGAGGCGTCGCTCGCGTTCGTCACGATCGTCGGCGGGGTGATCGCGTTCGTGTGCGGCGCCGTGCATCCCACGCACTTCATCGCGGTCTGCGTCGGCATCGTGACCGTGGTCTTCGGCCTGTACTCCCAGCTGGTCTCGGCGACGACGGCCGAACGCTGGGTCAACGTCATCGGCCTCGGGCTGGCGTTCCTGGGCCTCGGACTCGGGCTCCGGCACGGCGGGTTCATGATCTGAGCGACCGTCCGGCGCTCCTCGCGGCAAGCATGGGGCTCCGGGCGGTCTCTTGCGCGTAGGCTCGTCGCCATGGTGCGTATCGGAGCCCACGTGGACCAGACCGACCCTCTCGCCTCCGCCGCCGCCAAGAAGGCGGAGGCCGTGCAGTTCTTCCTCGGCGACCCGCAGGGGTGGAAGGCCCCCGTGCTGCCGGAGAGTCACGAGGCGATCCGCGACTCCGACGTGGACGTCTACGTCCACGCTCCGTACGTCGTCAACGTCGCGACCTCGAACAACCGCATCCGGATCCCGAGCCGCAAGATCCTCGCCCAGCAGCTCGACGGCGCGGCGAAGATCGGCGCCAAGGGCCTGATCGTGCACGGCGGCCACGTGCTGAAGAAGGACGATCCGCAGGTCGGGTTCGACAACTGGCGCAAGGTCTTCGAGCGCATGGAGTGCCCCATTCCGGTGCTCATCGAGAACACCGCGGGCGGCGACAACGCCATGGCGCGCATGCTCGAACGCATCGCGCGGCTGTGGGACGCCCTCGACGGCTTCGACGTGGGCTTCTGCCTGGACACCTGCCACGCGCACGCGGCGGGCGAGGATCTGGCGGACATCGTCGACCGGGTCCGCGCGATCACCGGCCGGATCGACCTGGTGCACTGCAACGACAGCCGTGACGCCTTCGGCTCCGGCGCCGACCGGCACGCGAACCTCGGCGACGGCAAGATCGACCCCGACCTGATCCTGAAGGTCGTGCGCGAGGCCGGCGCGCCGGTCATCGTCGAGACGCCCGGCGACGGGCAGGCCGCCGACATCGCCTGGCTCCGCGACAACCTCTAGAGATCGCCGGCCCCGGGCTCGGCGGGCGACAGCAGCAGCACGGCCATCGGCGTGGCGGTGTCCCGCCAGTGGGCTACGGCGGTCTCGAAGACGTCCACGAGCGTACGGTGCGCGGCCGGGTCGGCGTCCGCGAGCTCGCCCCAGTGGTCGTACACCACGAGGTATCCGCAGTTCGCCGGCGTCCAGGACAGGTCGCGCAGGGAGTCCTGCAGCGCGTCCCAGTTGTGCCCGAAGTACGACGGCAGCGCGAACTCCTCGGCACACCGCGTCAGCAGCGTCCGCTTGTCGCGCACACCGGCGCCGTCGAGCCAGAACACCCGCCAGCCCGCGCGCTCGGCCTCGGTGACGCCGCGGGCCGCCTCACGCCGGTCGGCGGCCCACGAGTGCACGCCCGGTTTCCGGCGCCCGGTCAGCAGTTCCTCGATCATTCGCAGCTCCCTACCCCGATCATGCGCCCGCGGACGCCCGGTGCGGAAGCCTCAGCCGGCCCAGTGCCCGGAGGTGAACAGAATGACCTCCTCGGTGAGCAGCGGCACGAACACCACGATCACCACCAGGTACGCCGGCCACCGCAGCCTGCCGATGCCCAGCCACAGCGGCCACCACAGCAGCGCCGCCCGTCCGATCGACAGGTAGAAGGCCGAGGTCAGGAGTGAGGCGAGCGGGAGCCCGACATAGACCGCCTCCGACCAGCGGCGCCGGGCCAGCAGCCAGCAGGTCAGGGCGACGCCCACGATCGCCGCGACGATCTCCACCCGGAAGGCCCCGGTGAACTCGTTGTGGTCCCCGAACGCCGCCTGCCACGTCGTACGGAACGCGTCCCATGGCCAGGCCATCGACCGGCCCCAGCCCTCCTGCTGGGCGTGCTGCCACGCCAGCCAGTCACCCGTACGCCGCCACTGGTAGAGCGCGTAGGCGGCCACGGGTGTGAACGGCAGCACGAGCCACGGTGTCAGCCGCCATCGCCGGTCCGCCACGAGGAACTCCACGATCAGCGCCGCCGCGAGGAAGATCCCGGTGACGCGTACGCACGTCGCCCCCATCGCGCACAGGACGGCCGGCTCCCAGCGGCGCTGCCGGGCCAGCAGCCAGGCGGGCACCGCGAAGGCCAGGAACAGCGCCTCGGAGTACCCCGCGAACAGGAACACCGCGTACGGGCTGAGCAGCAACGCCACCACGGCCTTCGCGTCCCCGCCCGTGAGGCGGGCGAGACGGGCGAGGGCGACCATCGCCACCGCCCCGGCCACGAGGCTGATCAGCAGCGCCGACAGCTCCCAGCTCGGGACCACGTAGTGGACGGCGCGGATCAGGATCGGCAGGCCGGGGAAGAACGCCGGCAGCCCCGCGTCCTGCGGCTGGCTCGGATCGCCCCGGTAGCCGTACTTGGCGATCTCGATGAACAGGTCGACGTCCCACTGCGTCCACCGGTCGAGGAAGGAGTCCTTCAGGTCCCCGTACGACCAGTAGGCCGCGACCGCGACGGAGAGGACGAGCACGCCCAGGCGGGTGCCGGCCCACGCGCCCAGCGCGGCGCGGTCGGTACCGACGGCGGAGATGAGGCCGGCGCCCTTACCCGTGCGAACGGCCACTCATGCTGCCTGGGATGCCGGACGCCGGAGCAGCACGAACCGGTCCTCCGCACCGTCGAGGACACCGCCGGCCGGGTCGTCGACGCCGTCGCGGCGTACGACGTCGAGCCGCGGGACCAGGATGTCGACGACGACGAGCGCGGCGAGCAGCAGGACGGTGAGGAACCGCGCGAGCAGGGCGATGTAGTACACGTTGTCGTTGATGCCGCCGGCGGGCGCGTGCCCGGACAGCACCGCCGACAGCGTGTCGGACAGTCCCATTCCCGGCTGCTCCAGCGATCCGGCCATCAGGTACCACCAGATGCCGAAGAAGTAGACGATCTCTCCGGCCTGCCACAGCAGGTAGGCGGGCAGCTTGGGCCGGGCCAGCGCGATGACGGGCAGCAGCCAGAGGACGTACTGCGGCGACCACACCTTGTTGGTGAGCAGGAACGCCGCCAGCACGAGGAACAGCACCTGCGGCAGCCGGGGCCGTCGCGGCGCGAGCAGCACGAGCAGGGCGATGAGCAGCGCCAGCACCGCGAACCCGGCCTCGCCCATGAGGTTCAGCGTCGGCACGTTGTCGACGGAGGACATGCCCTTGCGCCCGGCCATGAAGAAGATCGATCCCCAGTCGACCGGGCGCTCCTGGTTGAAGGTGTAGAAGCGGCTCCAGCTGTCGAAGGCCGCGAGCATGATCGGCACGTTCACGACGAGCCAGGCGATGACCGCCCCCGCGAGCATGCGGCCGAACTCCCGCCACCGGCCGGCGCGCAGGCACAGCAGGAACAGCGGGCCGAGGAACAGCAGCGGATAGAACTTGGCGGCCACACCGAGGCCGAGCAGCACGCCCGCGGTGGCGTGGTGCCGCCGCGCCCAGGCCGTGACCGCCAGCGCGGACAGCGCGACGGCGAGCAGGTCCCAGTTGATGTACGCCGACAGCAGCAGCGCGGGCGAGGCGGCGACGAGCAGGCCGGCGCGCAGGCCGTGCCGCCCCGCGGCGTACGCGGTGGCGATGACGGTGACGACGGCGCAGAGGATGAGCGCCACGGCCGTCAGGTCGTAGAACCACATGCCGCGCGAGACGGCGTCCGGGCCGCCGAACCAGCGGGAGATCACGGCCATGACGTGCATGAACCCGCCGGTGAGCACGGGGTACTCGACCGGCTCAGGGATCTTGTCGAGATAGGGGATCTTGCCGTCGGCGAGGCCGCGCCCGAAGTAGAGCGGATAGATGTCGGTGTAACAGGCGTTGCGCACCGTCGGCACGAAGTCGAAGCCGACGCCACGGCAGGGCATCTTCTGCAGGTACCCCAGGACCGAGACGACGACGGTCGTGGCGAACAGCGCGGGCACCGCGTGCCATGGTCCGGTGCGTACGGCGGCGGGGCCGGAGGAGCGCGCGACTCCTCCGGCCCCGTCGGTGACCTGGGGCTCCTGCATGAACCGTCAGACTATTCGTCGTCGATCGGCCGCGCGGCGCGGCCGTTCGTGTCCTGCCCGTCTCCGCCCCCGCCCTTGCCCGGTGGCGTGTGGCAGCCCGTGAGCGGGTTACAGGTCGGCGTCGTCGGAGGCGTGCTGTCCGGACACTGCGGCCGGTTCGGGTGCATGGTGCAGTCCGGGTTCTGGCCGCCGCCGTCATCGGGCTTGCAGTGGTCCCTCATCGGGTTCTGGTTCGGCAGGCAGGTCGGCGTCGGGGTGTCCGACGGGGTCGGGTCCGGGCTCGGCTTCGGCGTGGCGAAGGCCTGGTCGTCGCCGACGTACGCCGGCGGCGGGAACGTCGTGGCCTCCTTGCCCTGCAGCACGGCGCTCATGTAGTCGTGCCAGATCCGCGCCGGGAAGTCACCACCGTTGACCCTCGGGATACCGCCGATGCCCACCATCGGCAGGTAGCGGCCGGCGCGCTTGTGCTTGCCCTTGGTGATCGCATCGTCGTATCGCCACATCCCGACCGAGGTCACCAGTTGCTTCGGGGTGAAGCCGTTGAACCAGGCGGCCTTGTTCTCGTTCGTGGTACCGGTCTTGCCGGCGACCTGCCGGCCGGGCAGCGCGGCCCGGAAGCCGGTGCCGCCCGTCTTGACCACGGACTGCATGGCGTACTGAGTGTCGTGCGCGACGTCGGCGTCGAACGCCCGCCTGTGCTCGACGTTCTTCCACTTCGACTGCATGTACGGATGACTCTGGGAGTCCAGAACCCGGCGGATGGTGTGCGGGCGGATGTACTCGCCGTCGTTGGCCATCGTGGCGTACCCGGTCGCCTGGTCCAGCACGGTCATCGAGGACTGGCCCAGGAAGAAACCGGCCTGGCCGACGTGCGGCTTCATGGCTTCGTCGGGCAACCCGGCCTTCTCCGCGAGGCTCTCGACGTTGTCGGAGCCGGCCTTGAAGCCGAGTGGTACGTAGACCGTGTTGTAGGACATCTGGGTCGCCGTGACGAGGTCGACGATCGGGTTCGTGGGGTTGCCCTCGTCGTTGTGCACCTGGAACGCGTCGCCGCCCTGCGACACGCGGTCTCCCTTGGTGTCGATCCACGCGGGCGCGCTCGCGTCGAACCGGCTCTTGAGCCCGATGCCCTGGCTCAGCGCGGTGGCGAGCACGTACGGCTTGAAGCCCGAACCGACCTGGGCCGTCGACTGGAAGGCGTCGTCGAAGTAGCGCTTGAGGTAGTCCTTGCCGCCGTACGCCGCCTTGATCTCCCCGTTCTTGGGATCGATCGTGACAAGACCGACACGGGTGTCGCTGGGCAGGTGGTTGGCGGTGAGGGTGCGCTCCACGACCGTCTTGGCCTTCGCCTGCATGCCCTGGTCCCACGTGGTGTAGATCTTCAGGCCCTTGGTCTGCAGGTCCGCCTCGGAGATACCCATGTTGCGCATGACGTTCTTCGTGCGCTGGATCAGGTAACCCCTCTGGCCGGCGTAGGTCTGGGCCTCCTTGTACTTGATCGTCATCGCCGGACGGTCTTTGTACTTGGCGTAGTCCTGCGGGGACAGCTGGCCCATCTTGACCATGCCGTTGAGAACGAAGTTGTAGCGGCCGACGGCGTCGGCGCGCTTCTTGCCCGTGCTGCGCGGGTCGTAGTACGAGGTCCCCGAGCCGTCGTCCGGTTCTTTGATCGCTGCCGCGAGGACGGCCGCCTGCTGGATCGTCAGGTTTTTGGCGGGCACGCCGTAGTACGCCTGGGCCGCGGCCTCGATGCCGTTCGCGCCGCGTCCGAAGTAAATCGTGTTGAGGTAGTTCTGCAGGATCGTCTTCTTGTCCTGCTGCTTGCCGACCTTGACGGCGATGAACAACTCCTTGAACTTACGCGTGATCGTGCGCTGCTGGTTCAAGTAGGCGTTCTTGACGTACTGCTGAGTGATGGTCGAGCCACCCTGCGTGTCACCGCCGGACAGGTTGTTGACCATGGCACGGGCGATGCCGGTCGGGGAGATCGCCGACTCGGAGTAGAACTTGCGGTCCTCCGCGGCCAGCGCGGCGTTCTGCATGGCCGGCGAGATCTGGTCGAACTGGACGATCGTCCGCGAAGACCCGATCTTACCCAGCACGGTCTTGCCGTCGCTGTAGTAGATCGTCGAGCCCTGGATCGTCGCGTCGGAGTTCACCTTGGGCACCTTGACCATCGCGTACGCGACCCCGACCATGCAGATCGAGGCGAGCGTGCCGATGCCCATGACGCCGAGGACGACCTTCCACGACGGCATGAACCGCCGCCAGCCCTCTTTCTCCGGCACCCTGCCGCGGGGCCCGCGACGGCCTCCGTCGCCGCCACCACCGCCGGCGCGCCGGCGACCGGGACCACCCGGGCCGCCCGAGCCTCCGCCCGGGCCTCCGGGACCGCCTGGACGGCGCGGAGGGCCACCGGGGCGGCGCTGCTGGCCCCCGTAGCGTTCGACGCCGCCCTGCGGCGAGCCGCTGGGCAGCGACGGTCGATCCGACCGTCCGACCGGCGTCTGCGGCCGGGTCGGCGGGGTGGGCCTCTGGTTTCCCCGTTGCCCGTACTCTGGCCCGTAATCGCTTCCGTAACTCACGCGACCTCGTTCACTGGGGTACGGCGTACATCCGTCCGACAGTACTGGGGCGGGCAGGCATACGAGACCGCCTGTGGGGTTTCCGCGCCGGAACGCGGCTACGTGCGTGCGGTCCTACCTTCGCCCGAGCTGGTCTCCCCATGTCCAAGTACGTACGAAAGAGTCAAGTGGTTCCAGCCACAACTTTGGCATACTTCGACCACATACGCCCGGAACTCTCCGAATTCGCGGGCCATCTGCTGGAGCTCCGGAGTGGCCTTGACCCGGCCGGCGTAGCGGCCCAGCTGGTCACCATAGACGTACGTCACATGGGTGAGCCGCTCCTTCTGGCAGACGGGACACTCCTTGTCGGTCGGCTCCCCGTGGTACTTGGCGGCCCTCAGCAGGTACGGGTGCGCGTCGCAGGCGTCGTCGACGGTCAGCCCGCCGGAGAACAGGTCGGACAGAGTGGCCCGCCGGGCGAGCCCGTAGTCGACGACCATTCGCTGCGACCACATGCCAGCAGAGTACGACGTCCCGCAAGGGTCGCCCCAGCCTCTGGCTCGCGCCCTCACCGGTTTCACCGGAAGCCCCGGCACGCGGGCGCTTGCGACCGTCCATCCGCCGCCGTATCGTTCTGATGTATCGGTTCGATACATTCGAGCGATACATCGAGGCGAGTGGTCGGACGGAAGTGGCCGAACGGAGGGGCGCATGAGAGGCAAGGGTGGCGAGCTCGAGCTCGCCGTGCTCGGGCTGCTCCACGAGTCTCCGATGCACGGCTACGAGCTGCGCAAGCGGCTCAACGCCCTGCTCGGCATGTTCCGTGCCTTCTCCTACGGCTCGCTCTACCCCTGCCTGAAGCAGTTGCTCGCGCAGAGGTTGATCATCGAGGACGACCAGGAGCCCGCGGCGGTCCGGCCGGCCGCGACCCGCCGCTCGAAGATCGTGTACAAGCTCACCGCCGAAGGAAAGGAGCGCCTGCAGGAGCTCCTCTCCGAGGCGGGCCCCGCCTCCTGGGAGGACGAGGGCTTCGGAGTGCATTTCGCCTTCTTCGCTCACACCCGCGCCGACGTACGGCTGCGGATTCTCGAAGGCCGGCGCAGCCGCCTCGAGGAGCGGCTGGAGGGCGTACGCGCGGCGCTGGCCCGGACTCGGGAGCGAGTCGACAACTACACGCTCGAGCTGCAACAGCACGGGCTGGAGTCGGTCGAGCGCGAGGTCCGGTGGCTCAACGAGCTGATCGGGCGCGAGCGCGCACAGCAACAAGAAGAAGAGAACCGCTGAGAGACGCGAGCGCGTCCCGGCATCAAGAGAAAAAAGGAGCACCCCGCATGGGTTCAGTGCGCGTCGCCATTGTCGGTGTAGGCAACTGCGCGAGCTCGCTCGTCCAGGGAGTCGAGTACTACAAGGACGCCTCGCCCGACATCCGCGTCCCCGGCCTGATGCACGTCCAGTTCGGCGACTACCACGTCGGTGACGTGGAGTTCGTCGCCGCGTTCGACGTGGACGCCAAGAAGGTCGGCCGTGACCTGTCCGAGGCGATCGTGGCCAGCGAGAACAACACGATCAAGATCTGCGACGTCCCGCCGTCCGGCGTGACCGTGCAGCGCGGCCACACCTTCGACGGTCTCGGCGAGTACTACCGCGAGATCATCCAGGAGTCCGACGAGACGCCGGTGGACGTCGTGCAGGTGCTCAAGGACACCCGGGCCGACGTGCTCGTGTCGTACCTGCCGGTGGGCTCCGAGGAGGCCGACCGCTTCTACGCACAGGCCGCCATCGACGCCAAGGTCGCGTTCGTCAACGCGCTGCCGGTGTTCATCGCCAGCGACCCCGCCTGGGCCCAGAAGTTCACCGACGCCGGCGTCCCGATCGTGGGTGACGACATCAAGTCCCAGGTGGGCGCCACCATCACGCACCGCGTGATGGCCCGCCTGTTCGAGGAGCGCGGGGTCGAGCTGCTGCGCACGTACCAGCTCAACTTCGGCGGCAACATGGACTTCATGAACATGCTGGAGCGCAAGCGCCTCCAGTCCAAGAAGATCTCCAAGACCCAGTCGGTCACCTCGCAGATCCCGCACGAGATGGCAAAGGCCGACGTGCACATCGGCCCGTCCGACCACGTGCCGTGGCTCGATGACCGCAAGTGGGCCTACGTCCGCCTCGAGGGCAAGTCCTTCGGTGACACGCCGCTGAACCTGGAGTACAAGCTCGAGGTCTGGGACTCCCCGAACTCCGCCGGCGTCATCATCGACGCCGTGCGCGCCGCGAAGATCGCCATGGACCGCGGCATCGGCGGCCCGATCCTGTCGGCGAGCTCCTACTTCATGAAGTCGCCGCCCGTCCAGTACAACGACGACGAGGCCCACAAGGCCGTCGAGGACTTCATCTCCGGCAAGGTGGAGCGGTAGCGAGGAGCTACCGCGACCGGCGGCACGAGCGGTAGCGAGGAGCTACCGCGACCGGCGGCACGAGCGGTAACGCTAACTGGCGGTAGCCACGAGGGCGAGCGGAGAGTCACCACCGCCGAGGATGTGAGTGGTGGCGCCGCGCGACACACGAGGAGGCCCGTACGCGATCCGCGTACGGGCCTCCTGATGTCCGCGTTCTGGGACGACCGGCCTACAATCCCCTTGATGGACGGCCGTGACCTGCTAGAACGCCAGGGCGTATTCCAGGCGCTCACAGCATCGGCCGCCTGTCGCGACGGGAATGCGAGAGAGGAAAGGCCTCGACCGGAGCGGATACGCCGACCAAGACTCCCCCAACATTTTGCGACACGTAGCGCGATGCCCCATTAACGGTGTGTCGTCACGTTGTCACGGGCTTGTCTCGCGATCTGAACGGTTGAGTAACCAGTCCCACTCTTTACCAATCTGAGCTGGACAGTGACTCCGGCTCAGGGTGTTCTCGCACCTTGAGGCGTGCCTGCCCCGGCATGCTTTGACCCCATAGCGTAAGACGGCCGCAAGGCCGGAGGAGGGCGTACATGACTGGTAGAACGACGGGGCTAAAGGCAGCAGCCGCCATCGGCGTGCTCGCTGTCGGCCTTGCCGCCTGCGGCGGTGGGAGCGGCGGCAGCGGCGGCTCGGATGACGGCAAGCCCAAGAAGGGCGGCACGCTGAAGC
This sequence comes from Actinoallomurus sp. CA-142502, assembly GCF_050936355.1. Classification (NCBI taxonomy): domain Bacteria; kingdom Bacillati; phylum Actinomycetota; class Actinomycetes; order Streptosporangiales; family Thermomonosporaceae; genus Actinoallomurus; species Actinoallomurus sp. CA-142502. The sequence goes on along the minus strand of NZ_JBNJMY010000001.1, from coordinate 314,099 downwards.
TCGTCGGTGCCGGCGGTCAGGACAACCTGGACCCGACCAGTGCCTACAGCACGACGTCGAGCGCCCTCCAGCGGACTTACGCGCGCCAGCTGTTCGCCTACCCGGCATCGAAGGACCCCAAGGCCGCCAGCACCCCGGTGCCGGACGCCGCGGCCGAGATGCCGACCATGGACAACGGCGGCATCAGCAAGGACGGGCTGACCTACAAGATCAAGGTCCGTCAGGGCATCATGTGGGACACGCAGCCGGCGCGGCCGATGGTCGCCGGTGACTTCGTGCGGGCCTTCAAGCACATGTGCAACCCGGCCTCCCCGGTCGGTGCGCCGAACTACTACGTGCCCAACATCAAGGGCATGCAGGCGTACTGCGACCCGTACCTGAAGAACAAGAAGCTCCAGCAGGACACGAAGGGGATGGAGGACTACGAGAACAGCCACGACATCTCCGGTGTCAAGGCGCTCGACGACTACACCATCCAGTTCACGCTGACCAAGCCCGCCTCGGACTTCATCAGCCTGCTGGGCATGACCTTCGCCTCGGCCGTGCCGGTGGAGTACTACAAGTACGTGCCGAACACCCCGGATGAGTTCCGGCACCTGGTGTCGGCCGGCCCGTACAAGATCACGGTGTTCAACCCCGGCAAGCAGATAGTGCTGGAGAAGAACACGAACTGGAAGCAGGACAGCGACCCGCTGCGCCACCAGTACGTGGACCGCATCGAGGTCACCGAGGGCCAGGAGTCGCCCGAGACCGTCCAGCAGCAGCTCGAGGGCGGCAACGCCGACATCTCCCTCGACCAGCCGGTGCCGGCGTCGGCGCTCGGTCGCCTCGCGAAGAGCAACGACCCGAACCTGACGGTCAACGGCCCGCCGATCTCCAACCCGTACCTGGTGTTCAACTTCAAGAGCCCGAACGCCAACAAGGCGATGTCGAAGCTCAAGGTGCGGCAGGCGATCGAGTACGCCATCAACAAGGTGGCGCTGGCCCGCATCTACGGCGGCCCGAAGTACAACACGCCGCTGAACACCGTCATCCCGCCGGACAGCGTCGGCTACCAGGACTACAACCTGTACCCGACGAACGGCAGCCAGGGTGACCCGGCCAAGTGCAAGTCGATGCTCGCCGAGGCCGGCTACCCGAACGGCTTCAAGATCAAGGCCGCCTACCGCCAGGCGGGCAACCACCCGGCGATCTTCCAGAGCTACGCGCAGGACATGAAGGCGTGTGGCATCACCGTCGAGGGCGTGCCGGTTCCGCAGGCCGACTTCTACACGCAGTTCCTGCAGAAGACGGACAACACGACCGCCGGCAAGTGGGACGTCGCCGCCCCGGGCTGGGTGCCCGACTGGTTCGGCAACAACGGCCGCGCGGTCGTCTCCCCGCTGTTCGACGGCCGCAACTGGGCCGACGGCACCTCGAACTACGGTGACTACGACAGCCCCATCACCAACGGTCTCATCGACAAGGCCCTCACGGCCAAGACGGTGGACGAGGCCTCGAACTACTGGCACCAGGCCGACCAGCAGATCATGAAGGACGCGGCCATCGTGCCCTTCATGGCGCAGAAGACCCCGTGGTACCACTCCTCGCGGGTCAAGGGCGCCACGTGGCTGCCGATCGCTCAGCAGTTCGACTACACCAACCTGTGGCTCAGCGGTAGCGGTAGCTGACGCACCACAGCGAGATGGCGGCCGGGCGCGTCGGTGACGGCGAGCCCGGCCGCAGTGCTGTACGACGGCTCCAACGAAGTGGGGTCTCGTACTCGCCAGACGGTGATGTCGCAGGCAGAGCCGTTATCAGGTAGACATGCTGTGGCTCTTAGATGAGGCGCTAGTTTTTCGAAGGGGAGGACATGAGCCTTCTCGAGGTTCGAGACCTAAAGGTCTCTTTCGACACATCTGACGGATTGGTCCAGGCCGTCCGCGGAGTGTCGTTCACCGTCGAGCGAGGAAAGACACTTGGGATCGTCGGTGAGTCCGGATCCGGGAAAAGCGTCTCTACCCAGACGCTCCTCGGCCTGACGGCAGGCGCTCTGATCGATGGGGAGGCCCTCTTCGAGGGCCAGGACCTTCTGGCCATGACCGACGAGCAGCTTCGTCGCGTCCGTGGCAAGGAGATCGCGATGATCTTCCAGGATCCCCTGTCGAGCCTGCACCCGCTCTACAAAGTGGGCAAGCAGATCGCCGAGATGATCCGGCAGCACGAACCGGACGTCAACAAGGCGCAGGCCCGCAAGCGGGCGATCGAGCTGCTCGGCATGGTCGGCATTCCCGAGCCCGGCCAGCGCGTCGACGACTACCCGCACCAGTTCTCCGGCGGCATGCGTCAGCGCGCGATGATCGCGATGTCTCTCGCGCTCAACCCGAAGCTCATCGTCGCGGACGAGCCGACCACCGCGCTCGACGCCACCGTGCAGGCCCAGATCCTCGACCTCATGCTGCGGCTGCAGCGCGAGTTCGACACCGCGCTCATCATGATCACGCACGACCTCGGTGTGATCGCCGACCTCGCCGACGACGTGCTGGTGATGTACGGCGGCAAACCGGTCGAGCACGCGGACCGGCGGTCGCTCTACTACCGCCCCCACCACCCGTACACCAAGGGCCTGCTGGAGTCGATCCCCGGGTCGACCGGCGCCAAGACGCGGCTCAAGCCCATCGGCGGGCAGCCGCCCTCGCTCATCAACCTCCCGACCGGATGCGCGTTCCACCCCAGGTGCGAATACGTCATGGACCGTTGCGTCACGGAGGAGCCGCTCCTGGCGGCCGTGGGTGACAAGGACGGCTTCCCGGATCTCGGCCACACCTCCGCGTGCTGGCTGCCCAAGGAGGCCGCCGGGCTCGACGCGGAGGCCGAGAACCTGCGGCAGGAGGCCGTCGCGCTCGGCCGTTCGGCAGATTCGCCCGCAGCTACCGTCGTGGACGCCGGGGAGGCCCAGTGACACAGGACGCGGACGTCCTCGTCGAGATCGACGACGTCTACAAGCACTTTCCGATCAAGCAGGGGATCATCTTCAAGCGCGAGGTCGCCCGCGTACACGCGGTCGACGGCGTCAGCCTGCAGATCCGGCGCGGCGAGACGGTCGGCATCGTGGGCGAGAGCGGCTGTGGCAAGTCGACTCTCGCCCGTTGCATCACCGGCCTGCATCCCATCACCGGGGGCCGGATCGTCTTCGACGGCCAGGACATCTCCCGGATGCGCGGAAAGCAGCTCAAGCCGTTCCGCCGCGACGTGCAGATGATCTTCCAGGACCCGTACGGCTCGCTGAACCCGCGCCGCCGGGTGGGCGCGATCATCGGTGACCCGTTCGACATCCACGGCATCGCGTCGGGCGCCGACCGCAAGAAGCGCGTCCAGGAGCTGATGGAGCTCGTCGGCCTGAACCCCGAGCACTACAACCGGTTCCCGGCGGAGTTCTCCGGCGGGCAGCGGCAGCGCATCGGCATCGCGCGGGCGCTGGCCCTCAAGCCGAAGCTGATCGTCTGCGACGAGCCGGTCTCCGCGCTCGACGTGTCGATCCAGGCCCAGGTCATCAACCTGCTGAAGGACCTGCAGGAAGAGCTCGGCCTGACGTACGTCTTCATCGCCCACGACCTGTCGGTCGTGCGTTACGTCAGCGACCGGGTCGCGGTGATGTACCTCGGCAAGATCGCTGAGTACGCCGAGGGCGAGGACCTGTACGAGAAGCCGCGGCACCCGTACACCAACGCCCTGCTGTCCGCCGCCTCGATCGCCGACCCCGACGCCGCCGAGCGCCGGGAGCGCATCGTCCTGACCGGCGACGTGCCGTCGCCGATCCGGCCGCCGTCCGGCTGCCGGTTCCACCCGCGCTGCCCGAAGGCGCAGGAGAACTGCATCGAGCTCGAACCCGAGCTCATCGTTCGGGACGGCGACGCGGCCGGGCACGAGACCGCCTGTCACTACCCCGTCGATCCCGCCGAGAGCCTCGCCACCGAGCACGCGGCGATCGAGCAGTTGTCCACCGAGCCCACGCTCCCGAGTGCATAGGTATCGATCATGAGCCTCACTGATCTCGAAGCCGAGGCCTCGGTCCCGCCCGCGAGCGAGGAGCCCGACGGGCGCAAGATCGAAGGTCGCAGCCCATGGCAGCTCGCCTGGGCCCGCCTCCGTAAGGACAAGGCCGCGATGATCTCCGTCGTGGTCATCGTCCTGCTCATCGTCATGGCGTTGCTGGCACCGCTCATCGCCAAGTGGGTGGGCTACGCCCCCGACTTCGGCGACCGAAAGCTGGGCCAGACCGTCGACGGCCTGCCGGTCGGACCGAACGGCCACCACGTACTCGGCACCGACCGCTTCGGCCGCGACATCCTCGTCCGCAGCGTCTACGGCGCGCGCGTGTCACTGCTGGTCGGCCTGGTCTCGACCGTGCTCGCGGTGGTCCTCGGCGTCATCATCGGCGCGTCCGCGGGGTTCTACGGCGGGGCGATCGACACGATCCTGGCCCGCGCCATGGACGTGACGTTGTCCTTCCCGTACCTGCTGTTCGCCCTCGCGCTCGCGGCGGGATTCGGCGCCAGCGTCCCGTTGACGATCTTCGTCATCACGTTCTTCTCGTTCGCCTCGATCGGCCGGATCGTCCGAGGACAGGTCCTGCAGATCAAGGAGCGCGAGTTCATCGAGGCGGCCCGGTCACTCGGCGCCGGCAGCATCCGCACGATGTTCATCGACGTGATCCCGAACCTGATCGCGCCGGTGACCGTGCTCGGGTCGATGACGATCCCCACCGCGATCATCTTCGAGTCGACGCTGTCCTTCCTCGGCGCGGGTACCGACCCCCGCACGCCGACCTGGGGCAACATGCTCTCCGACGCGACCCAGAGCTACACGGTCGCGTGGTGGACGCTGTTCGTGCCGGCCGCGTTCCTGTTGATCACCACGCTGGCGTTCAACATCCTCGGGGACGCCGTCCGGGACGCGCTCGACCCGCGGTCCGAGCGGCTGTTCGCGGCCCAGAAGGCCAATCGGAAGAAGAAGAGGAAGTAGGGGAACACCGATATGCTTCGCTTCCTGATCCGGCGGATCCTCTTCGGAATCCTGGTCCTGTGGATCGTCACCCTGGGCGTCTTCCTCCTGTTCTTCGCGACGTCCGATGACCCGGCGGCCAGGTTCGCCGGCAAGTCCGCGACTCCGGCCACGCTCGCCCTGGTCCGCCACCGGCTCGGCCTCGACGACCCGCTGCCGGTGCAGTACTGGCACTTCCTGACGCGTCTGCTCCGCGGCGACCTGGGCTACTCCTTCGCCACGCAGAGCCCGGTCACCGACATGATCAAGCAGGCGCTTCCGGCCAGCCTGTCGCTGATCCTGGGTGCGGCCGTGCTGTGGCTGGCGGCCGGCATCGTCGCCGGTGTCATCAGCGCCACGCGGGCGCGCACGCTGCTCGACCGCGGCATCACCCTGGCGGTGCTGCTCGGCATCTCGATGCCGGCGTTCATCGTCGGTCTGACGCTGTCGTACGTCTTCGCGGTCAAGCTGCAGATCTTCCCGCAGACCCAGTACGTCCCGATCCAGAACAACCCGTTGCAGTGGTTCGAGCACATGGTCCTGCCCTGGATCACGCTGGCGCTGCTGCAGTCGGCCATCTACACCCGGCTGACCCGCGGCTCGCTGCTGGACGTGCTCGGTGAGGACTACATCCGCACGGCCCGCGCCAAGGGCCTGCCCGAGCGGCGGGTCATCTACCGGCACGGCCTGCGGTCGGCGCTGACGCCGGTCGTCACCCAGGCGGGTGTCGACATCGGCGTGCTGATCGGCGGCACGCTCGTCACCGAGTCGGTGTTCGGTCTCCAGGGCATCGGCCAGCTGACCGTCCAGTCGCTGACCATCGGCGACCTGCCGGTCATCATGGGCGTCGTGTTGATCGCCGCGTTCTTCGTGGTGCTCGGCAACCTGGTCGTCGACGTCGTCTACTCCTTCCTCGACCCGCGCGTCCGGCTCTCCTGACACCGGGTCCTGCCAGCGGCCGGTCGTCCCCGTCCAGGGGCGACCGGCCGCTTGGCGTTCCGCCAGGGCCTAGGCTGTGCTGGTGTCGTACGCGTCGGACCTGCGGCTGGTCCTCAAAGGCCGGGACTTTCGCCGACTCTTCGCGACGCGGATCGTCTCCGCGGTGTCCGACGGCGTGTTCCAGGTGGGCGTCGCTGGATACGTCCTGTTCTCCCCGGAGCAGGAGGCGACGGCGGCGGAGGCGGCCGCCACGGCGGCCGTGCTGCTGCTGCCCTACTCCGTGCTCGGGCCGTTCGCCGGTGTGTTCATCGACCGCTGGCGGCGCCGGCAGATCCTCGTCCACGCGCCGCTGATCCGGGCACTCCTGCTGGCCGCCACCGCGGCCCTGCTGGTGTACGGGCACGGCGACGCGCCGTTCCTGTTCGCGGCGCTCCTGGTACTCGGGGTCAACCGGTTCTTCCTGTCCGCGCTCTCGGCCGCGCTGCCGCACGTCGTGGGCCGGCAGGAGCTGATCACCGCGAACGCCGTGTCGGTCACCTCCGGAACGATGGCCTCGTTCGCCGGCGCGGGTGCGGCCTATCTGCTGCGGCTGGTGTTCGGCGCCGACCGGCACGGCACGGCGCTGATCCTGATGTGCGCCGCCGCGGCGTACGTCGGGACGTCGGCCATCGCCACGACGCTCGGCCGCGACCTGCTCGGCCCGGAGCTGCCGACCGCGCGCCCGGAGGCCCGCGAGGCGGTGCGCCAGGTGCTGCGCGGCCTGCTCGACGGCGCGCGGCACGTACGCGAACGCCGTCCCGCCGCGTTCGCCCTCGGCGCGATCGGGGCGCACCGCTTCCTGTACGGCATCACGACGATCATGACGGTGCTGCTGTTCCGCAACTACTTCACCGGCAGCGCCGAGGCGGGCATGGGCGGCTTCGCGCTCGCTCTCGTCGTCTCCGGCGCCGGCTACTTCCTCGCCGCCGTGGTCACGCCGCTGGTCACCGAGCGGATCAGCAAGGAAGTGTGGATCGCCGTACAGCTGGGGTTCGCGGCCGTGGCCGAGGTGGTGCTCGGCGCGCCGTTCGCGGCGTTCCCGTTCATCGCCGGCGGCTTCCTGCTGGGCCTGGCCGCCCAGGGCGTGAAGCTGTGCGTGGACACGATCGTCCAGACGATCATCTCGGACGCCTACCGGGGCCGCGTGTTCTCGTTCTACGACATGATCTTCAACGGCCTGTACGTCGCGGGCTTCGCCATCGCCGCGCTCATCCTCCCGCCGAGCGGCAAGTCCTACGGGGCCCTGCTGCTGATCGGCTGCGGCTACGCCGTGGCCGCGGCGGTGTACTGGCTGGGAGCGAGAAACCAGAGGAGTGTCGCCACCGCCGGTAGCAACCTGGCCCCATGAGCAAGAGGCCCTCGGCCCCAGTCGCGACCGCCCTCACCCAGAGGTGCGGGCGGCGGCGAGCATGGCGGTGGTGATGCGGTTCACGTCGTCGGGGTCGGTGACGTACGGGGGCATCGTGTAGATCAGGTCGCGGAACGGGCGGAGCCACACGCCCTCGCGCATCACCGCCTCCTGGACGGCCGCCACGTCCACCTCCTCCTCCATCTCGATCACTCCGATCGCGCCCAGCACCCGTACGTCGCGCACGCCCGGCAGGGCACGGGCCGGTTCGAGGCCCTCGGTGAGGCCCTTCTCGACCGTGGCGACCTCGGCCCGCCAGTCGCGCTCCCGCAGGAGTTCGATCGACGCCACCGCGACCGCGCACGCGAGCGGGTTGGCCATGTAGGTCGGTCCGTGCATGAGGACGCCCGCCTCGCCCTCGCTGATCCCTCGCGCCACCCGGTCGGTGCACAGGGCCGCCGCCAGGGTGAGGTATCCACCGGTCAGCGCCTTGCCCACGCACATGATGTCGGGCGACACGCCCGCGTGCTCGCAGGCGAAGAACGTCCCCGTACGGCCGAAGCCGGTGGCGATCTCGTCGAAGATCAGCAGCACGTCGTGCTCGTCCGCGAGCGAGCGCAGCAGCCCCAGCCACGCCGGGTCGTAGAACCGCATCCCTCCGGCGCCCTGCACGACCGGCTCCACGATGATCGCGGCCAGCTCGTCCGCGTGCGTCGCCACCAGGCGCGTCAGCTCCGCGGCGTACTCCGGCTCGTACACGCCGGGCGGCGGCGGCGCGAACACGTGCCGCGGCAGCAGGTCCGCGAACAGGTGGTGCATTCCGCCGACCGGGTCGCACACCGCCATCGCCCCGAACGTGTCGCCGTGATAGCCGCCGCGCACCGTCATCAGGCGCGACTTCGACGCGCGGCCGCGCGAGCGCTGGTACTGCAACGCCATCTTGATCGCGACTTCCACCGACACGGATCCGGAGTCGGCGAAGAACACCTTCGTGAGCGGCTCCGGGGTGAGCGAGACCAGCAGCCGCGCCAGGCGTACCGCGGCCGGATGCGTCAGCCCGCCGAACATCACGTGCGCCATGTCCCGCAGCTGCCCGGTCACCGCCGCGTCGAGGACGGGATGCCGGTAGCCGTGGATCGCCGCCCACCAAGACGCCATCCCGTCCACCAGCTCACGGCCGTCGGCCAGCGTCAGGCGTACACCCCGGGCCGCGACCACCGGATGGACCGGCGTGGTGGCCGGCATGGGGGAGTACGGGTGCCAGATGTGCTCACGGTCGAAGGCGAGAAGCTCGTCGGCGGACATGCGTCCCCATGATGGCAGGGCGGTCAGCCCTGGTCACGCCACCATTCGCGCAGCGCCTTCGTGGCCGCCTCCTTGCCGATCGGCCCCTGGTCCAGGCGCAGGTCGAGCAGGAACTTGTAGGCCCGGCCGACGGCCGGCCCCGGTGCCAGCTCGAGGATCTGCTGGATCTCGTGCCCGTCGAGCTCGGGACGGATCTTGGCCAGCTCCTCTTCCTGTTCCAGCCGCGCGATCCGCCGTTCGAGGTCGTCGTAGGTGCGGGCCAGCGCCGCCGCCTTGCGCTTGTTGCGCGTCGTGCAGTCGGCGCGGGTCAGCTTGTGCAGCCGCGGCAGCAGGGGGCCCGCGTCGCGTACGTAGCGCCGCACCGCCGCGTCGGTCCACTCGCCCGTGCCGTACCCGTGGAACCGCAGGTGCAGCTCGACCAGCCGGGACACGTCCGCGACGACGTCCTTGGGATAGCGCAGCGCGGTGAGCCGCGCCTTGCTCATCGAGGCGCCGACCACCTCGTGGTGGTGGAAGGTGACCCGGCCGCCGTCGACGAACGAACGGGTCTTCGGCTTGCCGATGTCGTGCAGCAGCGCGGCCAGCCGCAGGATCAGGTCCGGGCCGTCCTCCTCCTGCGCGATCGCCTGTTCGAGGACGATCAGCGAGTGCTCGTAGACGTCCTTGTGCCGGTGGTGCTCGTCGATCTCCAGCCGGAGCTTGGGCAGCTCCGGCAGCACCTGCGCGGCCAGTCCCGTGTCGACGAGCAGCGCCAGGCCCTGGCGCGGGTACGCGCCGGACAGCAGCTTGGACAGCTCGTCGCGGACCCGCTCAGCCGAGACGATCTCGATCCGGCCGGCCATCTCCGTCATGGCGGCCGTGACCGCCGGATCGATGGTGAAGCCGAGCTGCGAGGCGAACCGCGCCGCGCGCAGCATGCGCAGCGGGTCGTCGCCGAAGGAGTCCTCCGGCCGGCCCGGCGTGCGGATCGTCTTGTTCCGCAGGTCCGCCAGCCCGCCGTACGGGTCGACGAACTCGTGCCCGGGCAGCCGCGTGGCCATGGCGTTCACCGCGAAGTCGCGGCGCTGGAGGTCCTCGGTGAGCGACGTGCCGTACGCGACCTCCGGCTTGCGCGACTTCGGGTCGTAGGACTCGCTGCGGTACGTCGTGATCTCGATCTGGTGGTCGCCCTTACGCAGGCCGATGGTGCCGAACTCGATGCCGATCGTCCACACCGCGTCGGCCCAGCCGTCGACGATCTCCAGGATGCGCTGTGGGTGCGCGTCGGTGGTGAAGTCGAGGTCGCTGACCGGCCGCCCGAGCAGCGCGTCGCGTACGGGGCCGCCGACCAGCGCCAACTCGTGGCCGGCCGCGGCGAAGACCCGGCCGAGATCGTTGGCGAGCGGGGCCGCACGGGTCAGCAGTTCACTGATCGCGGCGGCCGGCTTGGAGGTCAGTTCGTTCGACACGGCAATCGAGCGTAGATCCTCGCAGGTGGCAGGCAAAACAGGAATCGCCTACCTGCCGATCCTCATTTGTTCCGATAAGGGGAGTCTGGACAAGGAGATGTCAGGCGATGCGACCGGCCTACCGCCGGATCTGCCCAGACCAACCGACCCCGACCGACCTCGCGCCTTTCCCAACCAACCGACCCCGACCGACCTCCCGGGGCGCGGCCTCGGCGTCGAGCCCGGCGAAATCCCCCCGAGCAATGACCGATTACGCATGCCTGGCTACTACCATAACGCCGTGCCCCGCCCGCGTAATCGTCGACGGTTCGCCGGTCCGCCCGGTCCTCATCGCGAGGAGACGTCGGCCGGCGGCCTGGTCGTCGACATCGCGGGCGCCGCGCGAGCTGCACTGATCGCCCGGTACGACCGTGATGGCCGGCTGCGGTGGTCACTGCCCAAAGGACACATCGAAGGCGCGGAGACGATCGAGGAGGCGGCGGTGCGCGAGGTGGAGGAGGAGACCGGCATCCGCGGCCGGATCGTCGCTCCCCTGGGCGCCATCGACTACTGGTTCTCCGCGAGTCATGCCCGAGCTCGCGCTCATCCCCGGCCGCCCGGGCCTCCCAGGCGGGTTCACAAGACCGTGCACCACCACCTCCTGCTGGCGACCGGCGGGGTCCTGTCCGACGCCGACCCGGAGGTCGCCGAGGTCGCCTGGGTGCCGCTCGCCGAGGTGGCCGGCCGTCTCGCCCACGCCGACGAGCGCCGGCTCGTCGCCCACGTACCCGAGCTCCTCGCGGCCGTCACGTGAGACGACTCATCGCCCTGGTCGTGCCTCTGCTGCTCAGCGGAGCACCGGCGTTCGCCGCGACACCGACGCCTGCGCCGTCGTCCTCCCACGCTCGCGCCTCGTCCCACGCCTCGCGGGCCTCCCGCGACCGCGCGCCCACGCCCAAGTCTCCGGTGGACGTGAAGCTGGCCTCGATCCGCCCCGGCGGGTACCTCCGGGCGAACTCCACGCTGCGCGTCACGGGCCGGATGGTCAACCAGTCCGAGAGCGGATACCAGCGGGTCTCGGTACGGCTGCGGTTCAGCTCTCAGCCGATGACGAGCCGCGGCGAGCTGGAGGCGTACGCCGACGGGAAGGGCCCGGACCCGGCACGCGCCGGGCAGCCGCGACTCGTCACGGCGAGCCTGCCGGTCGGAGGCCAGCAGTCCTGGTCGGTGTCGCTGCCGGTACGGCAGATGGGTCTGGGCACGTTCGGCGTCTACCCGATCTCGGTGGAGACGCTCAGCGCCGCGGGCACCGTGCTCGGCCACGTGCGCACGTTCGTCACCTACTACCCCGTCGGCATCGCCCCGCAGAGGACCAAGGTCGCCTGGGTCTGGCCGGTCATCGACCAGCCGCACCGCGCCGACGACTCGACGTTCGTCGACGACGGCCTCGAACGCCAGCTCGGCTCCGGCGGCCGCCTGTCGAACCTGGTCACCGCCGCGGCGCGGACGACCACCCCGGTGAGCTGGCTCATCGACCCGAGCCTGGTCGACGACGCGACCCGCATGGGCGACACCGACGGCTACCGGATCAAGGGCACGGCCCGGCCCCAGAGCGTGGCGGCGAACGACTGGCTGCGGTCGCTGCACTCGGCGGTCACCGGCGCCGGTGACCACCTCATCGCCACGCCGTACGCCGACCCCGACGTGATGGCCCTCGCGCAGCGCGGCATGGGTGACGACGTCAAGCTCGCCGCCCAGGAGGGCACGCGCACGCTCGCGGCGGCCAACCTCGGCGGCGCGACGCCGGTCGTGGCGATGCCTCCGGACGGCCTCGCCGACCAGTCCACGCTCTCCGCGCTCGTCGCCGGCGGCTCCCGTACGGTCCTGCTCAGCAGCTCGGTGCTGCCGGACTCCCGCGGCGCGACCTACACCGTGGACCCGGTCGCGCACAAGACCGTCTCGGGCACGAACGTCAAGCTCCTCGCCTACGACGACACGCTGCGCAAGATCCTGGGCACGTCCACGACGGAGCCCGGCGGCACGGTCATCGCCGAGCAGCGGTTCCTGGCCGAGACCGCCATGATCACCAATGAGGCGCCCCAGAAGCCCCGCACCATCGTGATCACTCCGCCCCGGCGCTGGAACCCCAGCCCGGCCTTTGCCAAGGCGGTGCTGAACTACACCGCCAAGGCGCCCTGGATGCAGGCCGTTCCGCTCGGGGCGGCGGAGAACACCCCGCCCGCCGGCCGCGTCTTCCAGGCGCAGAAGGGCTCCGGGCTGGGCAAGAACTACCTGCGCCAGGTCCGGGACCTCCGCAACAGGATCCGGCTGTTCACCTCGATCTTCACCCCGGCCACCAGCGGCTTCACCCTCGGCGTCGCCCGCACCGAGTCCTCGGCGTGGAACGGTCAGTCGCGGAGGGGCGCGAGACTGCGCGACACGCTCACCGACGAGCTCGACCGCGACATCGGAAAGATCAAGGTGCTGAACGACGGCATCACGATGGCGGGCAAGTCGGGCCGTACCGCGATCACCATCTCCAACGGGCTCGACCACGGCACCGTGGTCGTCCGGCTGCGCGCCTACTCGCAGAACAAGACACGTCTGCGAGTGGACTCCGTCGACCGCACCCTCCAGCTCGAACCCGGGCACAAGGACCAGGTCACCCTCGACATGAAGGCGTCCGCGAACGGCATCGCCTACATCAACCTCGAGCTGCTGACCCCGGACGGCCGCCCCTTCGGCACCGGTCCGCACGTGCTGCACGTCCGGACGACCGCGTACGGCCGAACCGCGTTGCTCATCACCGGCGTCTCACTTGCCGTACTCTTCGTCGGCGTCGCCATACGCGTCGTACGCCGCAGAGCCGAGCGAGCGGAGGAGTCCGTTGAGTGACCTGGAGCCGGGCCGATCGGAGGCGGCGAGCACGCTGCCGGACATCCCGGTCGTCGACCCGAGCACACAGATCATGGAGACCGCCGAGGACGTCCACGCGGCGCAGGCCGAGTCCTCGGGCTCCCGCGTCGGCGGGCTGCTGAAGTCCAGCGCCGTCATGGCGGTGGGCACCGTGGCGTCACGCGCGCTCGGCTTCGTCCGCAACGCCGTCATCGTGATCGCGCTGGGCACCGGCCCGCTCGGCGACGTCTACAACGTCGCGAACACCTTCCCCAACGTCGTCTACGACCTGCTGCTGGGCGGCATCCTCACCGCGGTGCACGTCCCGATGCTGGTCCGCGCGCTGGAGAAGGACCGCGCGTACGGCGAGGAGTACGAGGCGCGGCTGCTGACGATCGTGCTCGGCGGCCTGCTGGCCCTGACCGCGGTCGCGATGGTCTGCGCGCCGCTGCTCGTCGACCTTTACGCCAGCGGCTTCACGTCCGCGCAGCACAAGCTGGCCGTGATCTTCGCGCTGTTCTTCCTGCCGCAGATCTTCTTCTACGGCGTCGGGGCACTGGCCGGCGCCTCGCTGAACGCCCGCGGCAGCTTCGCCGCGCCGATGTGGACACCGGTCCTCAACAGCGTCGTCGTGATCGTCATCGGCGGCGCGTTCCTGCTCGTCGCGGGCCCCGGCGTCACGCCGTCCAACATCACCAACAACGAGGTCATCCTCCTCGCGGGCGGCACCACGCTGGGCATCGTCGTGCAGACCATCGCGATGTGGCCCTCCCTGCGCAAGGTCGGCTTCCGGTTCCGGCCGCGCTTCGACTTCCGCCGCGACGAGCTCGCCCCGGTCGGCGGCATGGCCCTGTGGACGCTGCTGTACGTGGCGATCATGCAGGTCGGTTTCGTGGTGAACACCAACATCGCCGTGCGCGCCGGAGTGCGGGGGGAGCACGAGCACCTCGGCTACGGCGTCGGGCTCACGCCGTGGAACAACGCCTACCTGCTGTTCCAGCTCCCGTACGCGATCGTCGGCGTGTCGGTGATGACCGCGCTGCTGCCGCGGATGAGCCGGCACGCCGCCGAGAACCGCAAGGACCTGGTCCGCGACGACCTGGCCTCGGGGCTCAACCTGACCTCAGTGATCATCATCCCGTCGGCGGCGCTGCTGTTCGCGCTCAGCCCGGAGCTGGTCACCGCGTTCTTCTCGCACGGCGCGACCGGCCTGGCCGACGGCCTGATGATCGCCAACGTCGTGCAGGCGTTCGCGCTGACCCTGGTGCCGTTCGCCGTGCAGCAGCTGCTGCTGCGGGTCTTCTACTCCCTGGCCGACACGCGCACGCCGGCGCTGATGGCGATGGGCACCATCGTGATCAGCATCACGCTGGGGCTCGTCGGCTACGCGGTCCTGCCCACCAACATGATCGTCGAGGGCATCGCGATCTCCCTCGGCATCTCCTGGACGGTCGGCTGCGTGATCGCCGCGCTGATCCTGCGCCGCCGGCTCGACGGGCTCGGCGCGCGGGTGATGGTGCGGACCCACGTCAAGATCGCGGTGGCGACCGTGCCGGCGTTCGTGTTCGCCCTCGGAGTCCACGAACTGTTCTTCAAACTTTTCTATTATCGGCTGATCACGTCGGTGGCGGCGCTGGCCATCGGAGGCGCTGGGGCCGCCGTGCTGTATGTGCTGGTTGCGCGCCGACTGCGGGTCTCCGAGGTGGAAACGCTCACGGGAACCGTGATGCGCAGGTTGCCCGGACGTGTCTCGAGTTAGGAGAGGGTGCCCGTATGGTGGGAGAGCGCAGCCGTCTACGGGTAGTAATCCGAAGACGCTCCTCGAGCGTCCTACCTACGGGCGGGTGCACGCACAACACCGCCCACGAGGTATCGAGGGAGGGTCGAAGGCGTAAGGGAGCCACGGCACATATGGGACGCGATTACCTGCGCCGGACGCCGCGTTGAGCACGTCCGTCATCGAACCCGGCACCCGCCTCGCTGGTCGTTTTCGTCTGGACGACCGCGTCAGCGAAGCGGGTGGTTCCACGTTCTGGAAGGCGACGGACGAGATCCTCGCCCGCCCCGTCGCGGTGCTCACCTTCGCTCCCGGTTTCCCCCGGGTGCACGATGTGGTCACCGCCGCCCGCGCCGCCAGCCGGCTCACCGACCCCCGCCTCACTCAGGTGTTCGACGCGGACGACAGCGGCGAGAACGCCTACGTCGTCAGCGAGTGGGTCACCGGTGAGACGCTGGAGGACCTGCTCGCCGAGGGCCCGATGGAGCCCGGCCGCGCGGCCGCGTTCCTCATGGAGGCCGCCGAGGCGCTCGCGTCGGCGCACAGCTCGGGCCTGGCCCACCTGTGCATCACGCCGCACAACCTCGTGTGGACCAGCGGCGGCACCGTCAAGGTCACCGGCCTCGGCGTCGAGGCCGTGCTCGCCGGCGCCGCCTCCGACACGCCGGCCGCCGAAGACACCCAGGGGCTCGGAGAGCTGCTGTACGCCTCGCTCACCGGGCACTGGTGCGGCGCGGAGGGCACCCAGCTGCCGTCGGCGCCGAGCGGCGCGGACGGACGCCCGGTCCCGCCCTCCCAGGTCCGGCCCGGCGTGCCGCCCGACCTCGACGACATCGTCTGCCGGGCGCTGCACATTCCCGCACGCGCCGGTCAGGAGCCGCTGAGCTCGCCGTCGGAGTTCGTCTCCGCCCTGGGCCGGGTACCGCGCTCCCCGCTGCCCTTCGTGCCGCTGGCGGGGTCCACGCCGCCCGGTGTGATCAACCGGCCCGACCAGCCGCGCTCGACGAGCACGACGACGTCCCCGGTCGACCCGCTCTCGCGCACGGTGCCCGACGCGCCGCAGGCCCGTACGCGGACCGTCAACCAGCCGCAGCGGTCCGCTCGGCCCCAGCGCCAGGCGCCGGTCCGGCACTCCTCCTCCGGCGGTGGCGGCTCGATCAGCAGACCCGTGCTCGCCGCGATCGTGGTCGGCGTCCTGGTCCTCGTCGCCCTCGGCGGCTGGGGCCTGTCCAAGCTCGGCGGCGGTGGCGACGACGGCGGCACCAATCCGAAGGCCGGCACGAAGACCAGCCAGGCCGCCAAGCCGACGACCGAGAAGCTCTCCATCGCCAAGGTTCTGGCCGACAACGACGCGCCGCATGTCGACAGCGCGGCCAACGGCGACCTCGGCAAGGCCACGGACGACAACAAGTCGAGTTACTGGACCACCCAGCACTACAACGGGGCCGACTTCGGCAGGTTGCGGTCCGGCATCGGCCTGGTCCTCGACATGGGCAAGACCGTCACCGTCTCCAACGTCAAGGTGATGATGCCCCCCGGCACACCGGGCAACGTGGAGCTGCACATCGGCGACTCCCCGAGTTCCAGCACGCAGCAGACCGACACCGGTAACGCGGTCGGGTCGTTCACGCTGAACGGCAAGCAGGCCAAGGGTCGGTATGTCACGCTCTGGTTCACCAAGCTGCCCAACATCGGCGAGTACAAGGCGCGCGTCCGCGACGTCGCGGTGTACGGAACCGGTTGATTCCGTCACATCGGGCATGATCGAGCGCAGACGACTACCATCGTGTGCGTGCTGATGATCCCCCGAGTAGCCGATACCCGTCTTTGCGACGGTTCTCACGCCGGTACGGGACGGCCCGGACAGGTCCGGCACACGCTCAGCGACGATGCCCTCGACGGAACGGGCTGACGGACTATGGCGATCATGCGTGGGGGACGCTCGGTCGAGGCCGCTCCGGACAAGGAGCTGCTGCGACGTCACGCCGAGGGCGATCCGGACGCTTTCTCAGAACTCGTACAGCGGCACCGCGACCGGATGTGGGCCGTGGCGCTGCGCACTCTCGGCGACCAGGAAGAGGCCGCGGACGCGCTACAGGAGGCGTTCCTGTCCGCCTACCGCGCGGCGGGCCGCTTCCGCGGCGACGCGGCGGTGACGACCTGGCTGCACCGCATCGTGGTCAACGCCTGCCTCGACCGGCTGCGCCGGCGCTCGATCCGCCCGGTCGTGCCCATGGGCGACGACGCCACCCTCGACTCGGTCGCCCCCAAGGGTCCCGACCCGACGTCGGCGCACGAGCTGTCGCTCGACGTCAGCCAGGCGCTGCAGCGCATACCCTTCGAACAGCGGGCGGCGCTCGTCCTCGTCGACATGATGGGGTACGCCGTCGATGACGCGGCCAAGGTCCTGGAAGTACCACCCGGCACGATCAAGAGCCGGTGCGCGCGGGGGCGTGCGCGACTCGCACCCCTTCTTGGTCACCTCCGGAACCAGGACGGCGGCTCCGACGTCAGATCTGCGGAGGAAGGAGGTGGCAAACCCGCGTGACTGCCGCACACCTTGACTATGAAGCGCTGGCCGACTTCGCCGAGGGAGTTCTCGACGACGCCACGGCCATGTCCACTGAGGCCCACCTGGCGGACTGTGACGACTGCCGCCGACGCGCTGCGGAGGTGGCGGAGGTCTCCCGCGTTCTCGCGCGGGCGCCCGTACCACCGATGCCCGCGCATCTCGTCGACCGGCTCGATGCGGCGCTCGCCGCCGAAGCGGCCTCGCACGCACCCGTGCACCGGCCGCACCGCCGATTTCAGTACCTCGCCGCGGCCGCCGCGGCGGTCGTTCTGGTAGGTGGGGGAGCCGCCGCCGTCCGTACCGTCATGGACGACGGAAGCTCCAGCAGCGCGCCGGGCACCCAGCCGCCGATCGCGGACCATCCGCACTCGGCACCAGGGCCGGCGCTCGCACCGGCGGCTCCGTTCACCGTCGTCCATTCCGGCACGAAGTACACCTCGAAGGGTCTGCGGTCGCAGATCACCCGCGTTCTCGCGAAGCCCACCACGGGCGGCAACCACGCGTTGAGCGCACCCGAGGCACTCGGCGCCTGCGTGGCCCGGGTGGACGGCGGAAAGGTTCCGCTGCTGGTCGACTCGGCGACGTACGAGGGCCGGCCGGCCACCGTCATCGCGCTGCCCGGCAAGGACGCCGGTCAGGCGGACGTGTGGGTGGTGGGTGACCGCTGTTCGGCGTCGAGCACGGACGTGCTGGCGCATCAGTCGGTCAGCCGCTGACCGATCACTGCGGGCCGGCTCTTCCCCTCCGGGGGACGGGCCGGCCCTTTCTTGTGCTCCTTGGTGCCGGTGGCCGGTGCGGGAATCCGGGCGGCCTAGGATCGGTTTACTCGTACTGCGAAGCAAAGTGATCGACACGGGCTTCGCCGACAGGATCGGAAAGAGGCGCGACTGTGAGCGACGTGCGTAATGTGATCATCATCGGGTCGGGGCCCGCGGGCTATACGGCCGCGATCTACGCCGCGCGTGGTGACCTCAAGCCACTGGTCTTCGAAGGTGCCGTCACCGCCGGCGGGGCGCTGATGAATACCACCGAGGTCGAGAACTTCCCCGGTTTCCCGGACGGCATCCAGGGCCCGGAGCTCATGGACAACCTGCGCAAGCAGGCCGAGCGCTTCGGGGCCGAGCTGGTGACCGACGACGTGACCGAGGTCGATCTGGCGGCGAACCCGAAGGTCGTCAAGGTGGGCGACGAGACCTACCGGGCTCGTGCGGTCATCATCGCGACCGGTTCGCGGTACCGCGAGCTCGGGCTGCCGAACGAGAAGCGGCTGGCCGGGCACGGCGTGTCCTGGTGCGCGACCTGTGACGGGTTCTTCTTCCGCGAGAAGGAGATCGCCGTGGTCGGCGGTGGCGACTCCGCCCTCGAAGAGGCCATTTTCCTGAGCCGCTTCGGCCGCTCGGTCACCGTGATCCACCGTCGCGACCAGCTGCGCGCCAGCAAGATCATGCAGGACCGCGCCTTCGCGAACGAGAAGATCAACTTCCTGTGGGACTCCGAGGTCGTGGACATCCTCGGCGACGACCGAGTCACGGCCGTACGGACCCGCAACGTCAAGACCGGCGAGGAGAGCACGCTCGAGGTCTCGGGTGTGTTCATCGCCATCGGGCACGACCCGCGCACGGAGCTGTTCGCGGACCAGCTCGACCTCGATGAGGAGGGTTACCTCCGCGTCAACGCGCCGACGACCGAGACCAAGCTGCCCGGCGTGTTCGGGGCGGGTGATGTGGTCGACCATCGGTACCGTCAAGCCATCACCGCCGCCGGCACCGGCTCGGCGGCCGCGCTCGACGCCGAGCGCTGGCTGCAGGAGCAGGGCACGGCCGAGCTGACCGAGCAGCCGCAGGACGAGCTCCCTGAACGGCCGCCGGCCGAGGTCAAGCCGCAGCGCGCGTGAGTTCCGCCCAGTCATACCTCAGCACGAGTTAGGAGATCCCGTGGCAACCAAGGCTGTCACCGACGCCGACTTCGACGTCGAGGTCCTCAAGAGCGACAAGCCGGTGGTGGTTGACTTCTGGGCTGAGTGGTGCGGCCCGTGCCGCCAGGTGAGCCCGATCCTCGATGAGATCGCCACCGAGCACGCCGACAAGCTGTCCGTCGTGAAGATCAACATCGACGAGAACCCGAAGGTGCCGGCGACCTACGGCATCATGCAGATCCCGACGCTCAACGTCTTCCAGGGCGGCGAGGTCGTCAAGCAGATCATCGGCGCGAAGCCGAAGGCCGCACTCCTGAAGGACCTCGCCGACTTCATCTGAGCCTTCCGCGGCCTCATCAGCTCCGGTCTCACGTCTCTGACGTGGGGCCGGAGCTGTTTTTACGCCTCCGACCAGGCAAAACTCACGAGAGGCTCGCTGGCTGGAGAACGCCGGTGTCCTGGTGTGATCGGTTAGAGATGGGGCCTGAGAGGCCTGTGGTGGCTCTGAGTGGGCAAAACGGCGTGTGTACGGGGTGGAGGGGGCGCCGTGATGTTTCGTCGCTCGTTGACCTTGGTGGTGGGCGGCGTGTCGCCTTGATTCGCTGCCTCGTGTGGGGCTGTCAGAGGGTTTCAGACGGGGCGGAGGGCGCCTTCGGGTGACATCGACCCGAGGAGGCGTTCGAGGGCGACCTCGACGTCCTCACGCCAGGAGACGGCCGACTTGAGCTCGAGGCGGAGGCGGGGGTAGCGGTGGTGTGGCCGTACGGTCTTGAACCCGACGGCGAGCATGTACTCCGCGGGCAGGACGCAGCCGGGCTTCTCCCACTTGAGATCACCGAACGCCTCGATCGCCCGGAGGCCCCGGCGAGTCAGATCCTTGGCGACACCCTGGACGAGCATGCGCCCGAGCCCACCGCCCTGAAACTCGGGAAGGATGTGAGCGGTCATCAGAAGCGCCGCGTCGGCACTGACGGGACTCGTCGGAAACGCGACCGACCGCGGAACGTAGAGCGGCGGCGCGTACATGACGAACCCGGCCGGCACACTGTCGACGTAGACGAGCTTGCCGCAACTGCCCCACTCGAGGAGCGTGGAGGAGATCCAGGCCTCCTTCTCCAGCGCGGGATCCCCGGCGTCCTCGGCACGCTGCATGCTGACCGGGTCGAGCTCCCAGAACACGCACTTACGACAGCGGATCGGCAAATCCTCGACGTTGTCGAGCGTGATGTTCACCAGACGACGCGACACCGGCCAGGCCCCCTTCTTGGGCGGAGCGCCTTCATCACCAGGACCTATTCCCGCTCCAGGAAGATCTTAGAGCTAGTTCTCGAACTCTGTTATCACGGGACGCATGCCCCTCTGACCACACGTCCGCGGAACGGTTCCAGGCTGTTGCCTCCGAGATTAGCCCGCGAAGCACCACCGCAGCTCCGGCGGACGCCATTCCGAATGACAAACCGCTCCGCCACATACCGCTCCGCAGCCCAGCCTCTGCGAGGCAACGGCGATACGGTCTGGCCCGCTGCCCCACTCACCGATCTATAGACGGACCGCCCCCGGCTCCCTCCCGGCCTCTCGCCGGCCGCCTCCCCACCGAACGTCGCCCCGCTGGCCCCGCTGCCTCCCTGCCGGCTGTTCTCCTGCCGGCCGCCTCCGGCGCTCGCCCGCCCGCTGGCCGCCTCCCGACCACCAGCCAGCCGCACACCCGCTGGCCACCACCCGGCCGCCTCCGACGCTCGCCCGCCCGCTGGCCGCCTCCCGACCACCAGCCAGCCGCACACCCGCTGGCCACCACCCGACCACCAGCCAGCCACTCACCGCCAGTCAGGCGTCTCACGGTGGCACGGCTTCACGCCGAACGTCGTGGAATGCGCCCCCGCCCTCCGCGCGGGCGGCTACACGGTCGACATCCGGGGCGCGGCGCTCACCGTCACCGAGCGCACGGGCCTGCTGGGGGAAATCCATGCACTGCACACCTCCGCCTCTCGTCCGCCTCCGCCTCTCGTCCGCCTCCGCCTCTCGTCCGCCTCCGCCTCTCGTCCGCCTCCGCCTCTCGTCCGCCTCCGCCTCGCGTCCGCCTCCGCCTCGCGTCCGCCTCCGCCTCGCGTCCGCCTCCACCTCGCGTCCGCCTCCACCTCGCGTCCGCCTCCACCTCGCGTCCGCCTCCACCTCGCGTCCGCCTCCACCTCGCGTCCGCCTCCACCTCGCGTCCACCTCCACCTCGCGTCCACCTCCACCTCGCGTCCACCTCCACCTCGCGTCCACCTCCACCTCGCGTCCACCTGCCGCCTCGCGGCCGCCGCCCGCCTTCTCGCCTCTCGCGCGGTTCTCGCGCGCCTGGCGCCTGCCGGCGCCTCCCAGCCGGACGCTTCCCTGCCGGACACCTCTCGCCTCTCGCCTGCCTACGGTGCACTTTCAGGCATGCGCCGCTCGTGCCCTTGAGGGGTGAGGCGGCGCGGCTCCTCGTCGGTGGTCGGTGACGTCGGTCTGGCTCAGGCTGTATCGCCCAGCGGCCCGAGATGTGGATCGGCGAAGGCCATCGTCCGGCGTGCCGAGCGTCTGCCGCCTGCTTCCCGCCTCATGCCTACCGAGCGTCTCCCGCCTCCCGCTCCCTCCTTTCCCCCGCCGACCGTCTCCCACCGGTCGCCCTCCCACCGGTCGCCCTCCCACCCGTCGCCCTCCCAACCCGTCGCCCTCCCAACCCGTCGCTCTGCAGCCTGCCGCCCTGCCGGGCGCCGCCCTGCCGCCTGCCGCCCTGCCGAGTGCCGCCTGCCGAGTGCTAAGCCACTTGCCAAGGGCGGACATCGATGACCGACACAGGCATTGGCCAGCGCCCGTCCGGCGACCTTCTTGGTCGGCCGCTCCGTGCCGGTGGTCCGCATCCCGGGGGGCGGTACGGAGCGGTTGGTCGCCGCGCGGCGATCGACTGCCCTCGCCCAACGTTCCTCGGTGCCGTAGGCGGTGTGGAAGGTGATGGGATCTCCGCATCGCCAAGAGCGCCGACGATGTGAGCGACTGACACGCCGACCGTCGGGCTCGTCTACTGAAGCAAGCCATTCGATCCGGAGCCGGCGACGAGCCACCGCACACGGTGTGGCTCGACCCGGCGAGAAGGGCGCGGGAGAGGTGCAGCCACCTCCACAGCGGTACGCGGGGTTACACGACCGCCGGTTGTTTCTTGTCCGCCATCTCGCCCTGCGGGTGCCGCGTTGGTGAGCGGTACGCATGGGCGTCCCGCAGGGACTGCCGTTGAAGATCTAGCCGTCCGCTCTCGACGTCGAGGGGGCGGCAGGGAGGCGGATACGTGCTCGAGCGCCTCGCCGGACCGTACCGTGGTTCCGCGCGCCCGGCTGATTGCGACAAGGCCAGTCTCTGGATCACTGGTTGGTGATCACCTAGCTGGCCGTGTCCGCCGTACGTGCCGGTCGGCACTGTCCGGCTCGGGATCGCGTTTCGACGTCCCTGTGTAGGTGTACGAGCCGCTTCGCGGACGAGCATCCGCTTCGGGCGCCCAGTCAGAACGCCACCCAGGCGCGACTCACGCTGATCGACGGTGAGCCACGGACCGCCACCCGCCAGCGAGCCTTTATCGACGACGATCGCCCCTTTGAGTTTCACGTGAAACACGCTCCGGACGACAGGCCGCTCTGTCCGTCGGCCGATAGCGTCCTCGGAGAGGCCGCTTCAGTCGCAGCCGTACTCGTCGCCTGCCATCCCGGCGTCCGCGTCCGACGGGGCAGGGGGCCGCTAATGCGGTCGACCTCTCCGCGGACGAACGGATCGAGCGGGCCGGGGAGGTGGCTGCACCTCTTTCACGACTTCGGTTCCGTGCGGGTCGAGCAACGCACCGCTGCGCTTTCACCGACTGCCGGCGGAAGGTGGTCGCGCGACTGACGCTCCAATCGTCCGCCCAACCCGAACGGCCTCCCGGCTCAGCGAACCGCTCGCGCCGAAGCTTGCAGTGCGCCGGGCCACGTTTCACGTGAAACCGCCGAGCGGAGAACGTCTCCCTCAGATCGCCGGAAGAACTTGGCGTTCTGACCTCCGGTGGCTGACGCGGTCGTCACCGTGCCAACAAGGAGGGGCGAACGCTGCCTGCGTTCGCATCTTGTCACTCCCCCGCCAATGCGCTTTCGGTGCAGCAGTCGACAGGACGCACGAGAGATCGGCAGCACTCGGGTCGAGCGACGCGGTCAAGACGATGGCTGGGGGCCGCCTCAGCGTGACGGCTCGCGTCTGACGCCCTGTTCTTGCACGGGCTCAAGACAGCCTCCCGCAGCGTTGAGGCAATGGTCCGCCAGTCGGCTGTTTCACGTGAAACGACGACCCCTCTGAGCCCGCGCGTGAGTAGGTGGCCGTACTGGCAACCTCCGCCCGTCACCGTGAGGCCTGACTACGCGTCTCGCGTCCAACAGCTCAGCCGCGGCACACGCGAGCCGCTCCTCCACCTCTAGGCCCGCACCGAACATCTCCACGAGAGGGTCGACTGAGCCAGGAAGTCACCCGGATGCCTGGCAACAGAACGTGGATGAGTTGGGCGCGTCGGGGCGCTCTCTCAGCGGACACTGGACGCGCCTGCCTCGCCTGCCGCTGAAGCGTCCTCGCCGAGTGCAATCCGTGCCACGGCCGGCTGTCGACACGCAGGGCGCCGCGCCGGACGATGGCGTCGCCGATCCACATCTCGGGCCGCTGGGCGATACAGCCTGCGCCAGACCGACGTCACCGACCACCTACGAGGAGCGGCGCCGCCTCACCCCTCAAGGGCACGAGCGGGGCACGAGCGGCGCATGCCTGAAAGTGCACCGTAGGCGCCGCCGACGGTCACCATCGGAAGCTGATCGCGCGGCCACCATCCAGCGCCCGTTCGCCGCGACCCCGAACCGCCGACCGCACACCACTCCCCGTACACCGCGAATGGACCTTCGCCATCGGCCGTTGCGAGGCGCAGCCTGATGTGCGCCCCGACCGACGTTCGCGGCTAGCGGCGTGGCCGGACCATGTCCGCATCGAACGGCGAACGCCCGCAGGGTTCCTGCTACGGGCCGGCGCCCGGGCGGATCTTCGACTTAGGCTGTTGCGGCCCCCGGCACCGCCGCCCGGTAGAAGAACGGGAGCGCCGTACGTCGCCAACCTCGTTCGGTCGAGCGGAGTATTCGGAGCCGGCAGGGGACCGGACGTACGAGAGACGACGACCGGTCCCGATCGGCCTACTGCGGGCCGGTGCCCGGACGCGAGCCCGGGGCCATCGCGTCGATGATGCGTTCCAGGTCCTCGAGCGACCCGAACTCGACGACGATCTTCCCCTTGCGGGTGCCCAGGTCGACTCGGACCTTCGTCTCGTAGAGTTCCGAGAGCTCCGCGGCCAGTTCCTGGATGCGCGGGTTCATCGGCTTGTTCCCCGTCTTCCGGCGAACCGCCTGCTTCGTGTCACCCGCCTCCCCCAGGGCGATGATCTCCTCGACCGCACGCACCGAGAGGCCTTCCGCCACGATGCGGGTCGCCAGGCGGTCCTGCATCTCGTGGCTGTCCAGGCCCAGCAGCGCCCGGGCGTGGCCGGCGCTCAGTACCCCGGCGGCGACCCGGAGCTGCACCGCCGACGGCAGGTTCAGCAGGCGGAGGGTGTTGGTGATGTGGGGCCGGGAGCGGCCGATGCGGGTCGCCAGTTCTTCGTGCGTCGCGCCGAAGTCGTCCAGCAGCTGCTGGTACGCCGCCGCCTCCTCAAGGGGGTTCAGCTGCTGCCGGTGGAGGTTCTCCATGAGCGCGTCGCGCAGCAGGTCGTCATCGGTCGTGTCCCGGACGATCGCCGGGATGCTCTCGATGCCGGCGAGCTTCGACGCGCGCAGGCGCCGCTCGCCCATGATGAGCTCGTAGTCGCCCGAGCGCAGCTCGCGGACCACGATCGGCTGCAGCAGGCCCACGATGCGGATCGACGCCGCGAGCTCCTCCAGCGCCTCCTCGTCGAACGTCGTCCGCGGCTGGCGCGGGTTCGGGGTGATCTTTTCGATCGGGAGTTCGGCGAAGTGTGCGCCCGCGACGAGGACCGGCTCCTGCGTCTCGCCGTCGGGGGACGGCGGCACCGGCTGCGTGGCCGCCTGGTCCGCCGACGGCACCGGTGCCGTGGGGATCAGCGCGCCAAGGCCCTTGCCCAGCCCGCGTCGTTGCTGACTCACTTCGATCCCTCCATGCCCCCAGCGCCGGGCGACCGCCCTGGCTCACTCACACCGCGAAGGTCAAGCGTACGGGCGGACCGGCGCGGCGTCCTCATTTGCGCTCTTCCGCCCCGCGGTAGGCCATCTCCCGCGCCGCCTCCGTGTAGGCGAGCGCGCCGCTGGAGCCCGGGTCGTATGTCAGGACCGACTCGCCGTAGCTGGGCGCCTCCGACACACGGACGCTGCGGGGGATCACCGTGCCGAGCACGAGTTCGCCGAAGTGGCTGCGCACCTCGTCCGCCACCTGGGCCGCCAGCCGCGTACGCGCGTCGTACATGGTGAGCAGGATCGTGGTGACCGCGAGGTTCGGGTTCAAGTGCTGCTTGACCAGATCGACGGTGTGCAGCAGCTGGCTCAGACCCTCTAGCGCGTAGTACTCCGTCTGGATCGGGATCAGCAGTTCGTCCGCGCCCGTCAGCGCGTTGACCGTGAGCAGGCCGAGCGAGGGCGGGCAGTCGATGAGCACGTAGTCGAAGTTGTCCAGGTCGTACGCTTCGAGGGCTCGCCGCAGCCGCGACTCGCGGGCCACCATCGGGACCAGGTCGACCTCGGCACCCGCCAGGTGCAGGGTCGCCGGAGCGCAGAAGAGGTTGGCCAGACCCTCCGCCGGCACGACGATGTCGCTGAACGATCCGCCCTCGAGGATCACGTGGTAGACCGACGGAATGTCGCTGTGGTGCTCGACACCGAGTGCGGTGGAGGCGTTCCCCTGCGGGTCCAGGTCCACCACGAGCACGCGATTGTTGTGCATCGCGAGCGCCGCGGCCAGGTTGACGGCGCTCGTCGTCTTTCCGACGCCGCCCTTCTGGTTGGCGATCGTGATGACGCGGCACCGCGGGGGACGGGGCCACTCCTTCTCACCGCGCTTCGCCTGCACCCGTAGTGCCGCGGCGGCCGCCTGAGCGATCGGCTGGCTTGTTTCACGTGAAACTTCGGCCGCCTTGAGTGCCTCGCTTACCAACTTCGACTCCCCGTGTGCCGGATCACGCTGCGACGTCTCTTTAACAGGATCAGGAGCGGGCGGCGGCGGACTCGCCACCGGGACCTGCGACGGCCAGCCGAGCCCCGTCGTATCGTCCGAAGGCGCCCGCGTGGCTCGGTCCGGCCAGCCCAGTCCCTCTGCCGTGGTCAAGGACCGTCACCTCTTCCGTCCATGCGCTCCACCGCGCCGACGCCCGCCTCGACGGGAAGCAGACCGCTCCTTCGGCGGCTGCGGGGCCCTCCCCGCGACCGCGCGAACTACCGTCGTCGGCGGCTCGACCTTACCGTGACCGACGTGGAGTACCTCTGCCACGCGGACCCCGAATTTCTCCAGAACGGGTCGTGCTTCCTCGAGTTCCGCCGCCGCGCGCTCGCCTTTCAACGCGAGAAGCTCACCTTCCGGCCTCAGCAACGGCAGGGCCCACCCGGCGAGTCGCTCAAGGGGAGCGACGGCTCGGGCGGTGACGACGTCAACGGCGTACTCACCGGCGACCTCCTCGGCACGTGCCCGGCGTACGGTGACGTGAGAGAGCGACAGGAGATCAACGCATTCCTGAAGAAAGACAGTACGCCGCAAAAGCGGCTCCAGGAGTGTTACCGACAGATCCGGTCGCATGATCGCGAGAACGACACCCGGCAGGCCGGCGCCCGAACCCACGTCGATGACGTTCGCCGAGTCGGGGACCAACTCGGTCAGAACGGCACAGTTGAGCACGTGCCGGTCCCAGAGGCGCTCGACCTCGCGAGGTCCGATGAGACCGCGCTCGACGCCGGGACCGGCCAGGAACGCGGTGTACCGCTCGGCGAGGGGAAGCGCGTCCCCGAAGATCTCGCGGGCGGCCGGCGGCGCAGGAAGTGATGGCATAGTGGCAGGCTCTGAAGGCGACTCGGGAACGGTTGGGGATTCCCACCGACCCTCGAATGCTTCCACACCTGAGCGGCCTCGCGAACGCCGACCCGGCAACGCCCCGGATTCGACGCCTCCGACCAGCGTGGACGTACGTGTGGGAAAAAACGCCGCGACACGCATATCCCACGAGCGGTGGGTACCCCTTCGGTGGATGTTCCGTCGAAGGAGAGGTAGCGACCATGGGTATCGGTTCGGCGTTGGTGCTGATCGCACTTGGTGCGATCCTCGCGTTCGCCACCCACTTCCACGTCAGCGGAATCGACGTCCAGATGATCGGCTGGATCCTCATTTTCGTGGGCATCGCGATGCTGGTCATCACGCTCGCCTACACGCGGCCGCGCGCCCGGCGCCGCGCCGCGGTGGTGCGGGACGTCGACGTCATCGACGGCGAGCCCCAGCCCGGGGCGTACATGAGGGGCCCCGAGGAGGAGCCGACCGTGGTCGAGCCGGTCGACGGTGCGGGCCACGCTCAGGTACGCCGGACCGTCCACGAGCGCCGGGACATCCGGTGACGACCACAAAAAGACGGTCCCGTCACAGTCGACTGTGACGGGACCGTCGTTGTTCGTTGGTGCCCGGCTACTCCACGTGGACCACGACGTAGCGGTTGGGCTCCTCACCCTCTGACTCGCTGCGCAGCCCGGCCGCGGCGACGGCGTCGTGCACGACCTTGCGCTCGAACGGGGTCATCGGCGCCAGCGGCTTGGGCTCGCCGGTGCGCTTGACCTCATCGGCCGTCTCACGGCCCAGCTTGGTCAGCTCGGCGCGGCGCCGCTCGCGGAAGCCGCCCACGTCGAGCATCAGCCGGCTGCGCTCGCCCGTACGGCGGTGGACCGCCAGGCGGGTGAGCTCCTGCAGCGCCTCCAGCACCTCGCCGTTCTTGCCGACGAGCTCATCGAGGGTGGCGCCGACGACGGACACCATCGCGCGCTCGCCCTCGACGTCCATGTCGATGTCGCCGTCGAGGTCCGCGATGTCCAGGAGGCCCTCGATGTAGTCGGCCGCGATCTCGCCTTCCTGCTCAAGCGCCTGGACGTCGACCGTCTCGGCCTCGGCGGTCTCGGCTTCGGCTTGGCTCACACCGGGCTCCTCGTGGGTACTCGGACTGGACTGAGAAGTCACGCTATCGCTTCCTCTTGCTGCGGGTCTGCCGTGTCGGCTGTTGTCGCACGACCTTCGGACCCGGAGGCGTGTCCTCCGGCTCCGGTTCGGCATCCGCCTTCTTCCTGGTCTTGCCACCGGCCACGGAGGTGCCGGCCCGCACACCCGCCTTCGCGCCGGTCTTGGCCGCACCCGCCTTGGCGGTGCCGGTACGCGCGCCCGTCTTGGTGGTACCCGTCTTGGCCGTGCTGGCCTTGGCGTCGGCTCCGGCCTGTCCCTCCGCCGTGGCCATCGGGTACTTCTTGTAGACGTAGTGCGACTGGGCCAGCGTCCAGGAGTTGGTGGTCACCCAGTAGATCAGCACACCGAGCGGCAGCGTCAGGCCGAAGAGGCCGAACAGCGGCGAGAGGTACACCAGGAACTTCTGGGACTGCATCATCGGGTTGTCGGCCGTCATCGACTGCATCGAACGGCCGACGCTCGACCTCATCGTGAAGAACGTCGTGGTGGAGCTGATCACGACCGCCAGCAGCGTCACGATCATCGCGCCGACGTGCTTGTCGTGGAACGACTCGACGAACGTCGTGGGGATGGAGGCGCTGAAGATGTGCGCGTGCTGGGCGCTCTGGATCAGGTCCGCCGACATGCCGTACTTGGACTGGCCCGGCTTGGTGGTCGAGATGGCCCGCAGCACGTTGTACAGCGAGATGAAGATGGGGAACTGCACGACCAGCGGCAGGCACCCGGAGAGCGGGTTGGCGCCCGCCTCCTGGTAGAGCTTCATCATCTCCTGGTTGAGGCGCTGCTTGTCCTTCTTGTACTTCTTGCGCAGCGCCTGAACCTGGGGGTTCAGCTCCTGCATCTTCCGCGACGCGTGAATCTGCTTCACGAACAGCGGGAAGATGATGAGCCGCATGAGGACCGTCAGGAGGAAAATCGACAGACCCCACGCCCAGCCGCTGTCCGCGGGGAAGATCAAGCTGAGGCCGGCGTGGATCTGGATGATGACCCACGCGACCGCCTCGAACAGCGGATCGAGGAAGCTGAAACTCACCGACTGGCTCCTAGTGCTCTCCGATTACGGTGCCGCTCTGCGGCGTGAGGTCAGGGGGTACCTCGCCCTTGCGCGGCGGCACGGGGTCGTATCCGCCGGGGTTGAACGGGTGGCAGCGGGCGAGGCGGCGTACGGCCAGCCACCCACCGCGCAGCGCGCCGTGCCGTCGCAACGCGACGAGTGCGTATGTGCTGCAGCTGGGTTGGAAGCGGCAGACGGGCCCGAAGAGGGGGCTTATGAATCGACGGTAGAAGACGATCGGCAGCATCAATGCCCGGGCGACGGGCGTCGGCTTCGCTGTCATCTCCGCCTCTTGACCTCTCGCCGAAGGAGCCGGTCGAGTGCCGCGTCGACATCCGCGGCGAGTTCGTCGTTTCGTGCGGTCGCCGCCTTCGGATTGGCGCGCACCACAAGCAGGCTACCCGCTGGCAGCCGGTAGAGGCGCTCCCGCACGATATGCCGGAGCCTGCGGCGCACCTTGTTGCGGGTCACCGCGTCGCCGACCGGCCGGCCGACGGTGAAACCGACCCGTACCGGCTCGTCGACGTCGTCGCGGTGTCGCAGATGCAGGACCAGACGCGGCCGCCCGGCACGATCACCGCGCCGGACGGCCAAAGTGAACTCTTCTCGCCGCCGCATCCGGTTTCCGGACGGCAGCATGACTACCGCTGGTCAGACCGCGACGCGGGCGCGCCCCTTGCGACGGCGCGAGGAAAGGATCGCGCGCCCCGCCCTGGTGCGCATGCGGAGCCGGAAGCCGTGCTTCTTGTGCCGGCGACGGTTGTTCGGCTGGTAAGTACGCTTGCTCACTCGAGACTCCAGAGGGGTGCTGCGGTCAACGTTGGTTAGGTCGCATCACGGGCGCATAGACCCCGCCTGCGGGAGTCGGCGACCTGCGGGCGTGCAGCACCGCCGTCGATGCGACTCGACCGTCGTACGTTACGGTCTGGCCTGCCTCCCGGTCAAACCGGCGAGAGTTATCCACCGCGTTCCCCTGCCCCGTGCACAACTTGTGGACAACCCTGTGGATGACGCATGAGAGAGTGGTCCACTGCAGGTGCTCGCGGTACGCCGGGGAAATGACGTGTCGCCGCACACCTGACAAGGGAGGGGAGAACAAAGGATGGACGGTCTGGATCTTGCCCTGGTGTGGACCAGGGCGCTCGAGGCCCTTCCGGGTGATCTCCCGCCTCAGCACCGGGCGTGGCTGGCCATGACGCGGCCGCTTGCCCTGGTCGAGGACACCGCTCTGCTGGCGACCCCCAATGACTTCGCCAAGGACGTGCTGGAGAACCGCCTGCGGCCACTGATCACCCAGGTGCTGTCGAACCAGCTCGGCCGCGACATCCGGGTCGCCGTCACGGTGCAGCCCGACCAGCCGCCGCCGGTCGACCGGCCGCTGCCCGCCGAGCCCGAGTCCGACCACGAGCAGCCGCGGCCGTACGCCCCCGAGTCGCCGGGGTACTCCGGCCAGACGCTGCGCGGCCCCGCCGCCGACCCGCGCCCGTACACCCCGGAGCACTACGGCGAGTACGCCGACCGCTACCTGGGCCGTTACGGCGGAGGCCCCGAGGGCGGCCGGGACTACACGGGCGGCTCCGGAAACGCCCAGGAATACGGGCAGGAGTACGGACAGGACTACGGCGGGAGTTCCTCCAGGAACGGCCAGGACTACGGCGCCCCCTACCGCCAGGACCAGCAGCCCCCGGCGCAGAATCCCGCCGAGCCGAAGGGCCCGCAGCGCGACCCGTTCGTCCCCACCCCCGGGTCGGCTCCCGGCGGCGGCTGGCAGCCGCGCCCCTCCGCGGCGCCGGCGGAGAGCAAGGGCACCGGCGAGCACGCGCGGCTCAACCCCAAGTACACCTTCGACACGTTCGTGATCGGCTCGTCCAACCGGTTCGCGCACGCGGCCGCCGTCGCGGTGGCCGAGGCTCCGGCCAAGGCGTACAACCCGCTGTTCATCTACGGCGACTCCGGCCTGGGCAAGACGCACATGCTGCACGCCATCGGCCACTACGCGCAGAGCCTGTTCAACGGCGCGCGGGTGCGTTACGTGAGCTCGGAGGAGTTCACCAACGACTTCATCAACGCGATCCGCGACGGCAAGGCCGACAACTTCCGCCGGCGCTACCGCGACATGGACATCCTCCTGGTCGACGACATCCAGTTCCTGGAGAACAAGGAGCAGACGCAGGAGGAGTTCTTCCACACCTTCAACACCCTTCACAACGCCAACAAGCAGATCGTGATCTCCAGCGACCGCGCGCCCAAGCAGCTCGTGACGCTGGAGGACCGGCTGCGTAACCGGTTCGAGTGGGGTCTGATCACCGACGTGCAGCCGCCGGAGCTGGAGACGCGCATCGCGATCCTGCGCAAGAAGGCCGTGCAGGAGGGCCTGGTCGCGCCGCCCGAGGTGCTGGAGTACATCGCCTCGAAGATCTCCACCAACATCCGTGAGCTGGAGGGGGCGCTGATCCGGGTCAGCGCGTTCGCGAGCCTCAACCGGCAGTCGGTGGACCTCCAGCTCGCCGAGATCGTGCTGAAGGACCTCATCCCCAACGACACCGGCCCGGAGATCACCGCGGCGACGATCATGGCGCAGACCGCGACGTACTTCGGCATCGACATGGAACAGCTGTGCGGCCCGTCGCGCTCGCGCGTGCTGGTGACCGCCCGGCAGATCGCGATGTACCTGTGCCGTGAGCTGACCGAGCTGTCGCTGCCCAAGATCGGCCAGCAGTTCGGGGGACGCGACCACACGACCGTCATGCACGCGGAGAAGAAGATCCGCAAGCTGATGGCGGAGAAGCGCCCGATCTACAACCAGGTCACCGAGCTGACGAACCGCATCAAGCAGCAGGCGCGCAACGGCGGGGCGTGAGTTGTCCCCAGCGGTCCACAGACGTCCACAGGGTCTCCACACCGGTTATCCAGAGACGGTGGATTACACAGGGTGGGGAAAACTCTGTGGATCAATCCGGTGGACAACCATGTGGACGGCGGGGCCGATCCGGTGGATGAGATGGGGATGAACGGTGGACCGTCCGTGGATGAGATGGGGACGCTTCGCGACTGTCCTCAGGCATCCACGGAGTACACAGGCTCGATGCACAGCGCCGGTGGATAGAAACTTGGGGGATGACCTGCGAAGACGAGGGTTTTCCCCAGTATCCACGGCCCCTAAGACTGTGACTGTTGTTCTATCTACTGAAGAGAAAGACAAGAACTAGGGGCTCGCTCGGGGCCACGATTGGGTGAGCCCCGTACGGTCTCATCTGTTCCCACGACCCCAGGTGATCAAAACCTCAGGAGACGGTCCAAAGTGAAATTCCGCATCGACAGGGACGTCCTCGCCGACGCCGTTGCCTGGACCGCGCGCACACTGCCGGTCCGCCCTCCCGTCCCGGTGCTCGCCGGCATGCTCATCGAGGCCGGGGAGACGCTCAAGCTGTCCTCGTTCGACTACGAGGTCTCCGCCCAGATGACGATGGACATCGACGCGGACGAGCCGGGCACCGCCCTGGTGTCGGGCCGGCTCCTCGCCGAGATCTCCCGCAGCCTGCCCGCGCACCCGGTCGAGATCACCACCGACGGGGCCAAGGTGACGCTCAAGTGCGGCACGGCGAAGTTCACACTGCTGACCATGCCTGTGGAGGACTACCCGAGCCTCCCGGCGATGCCGCCCGCGGCCGGCACGGTCGGCAGCGACGAGTTCGCCGCCGCGGTGTCCCAGGTGGCCATCGCCGCGGGCCGCGACGACACGCTGCCGATGCTCACCGGCGTGCGGGTGGAGATCGAGGGTGAGACCGTCACGCTCGCCTCCACCGACCGCTACCGGCTCGCGGTCCGCCAGTTCCGGTGGAAGCCCGAGCAGCCCGACATCTCCGCCGTCGCCCTGGTGCCCGCCAAGACGCTGTCGGACACCGCCAAGTCCCTGACCTCCGGCGCCGAGGTGTCGATCGCCCTCGCCTCCGGCGGCAGCGGCGAAGGCATGATCGGCTTCGACGGCGGCGGCCGCCGTACGACCACGCGGCTCCTCGACGCGGAGTTCGTCAAGTACCAGTCGCTGTGGCCGAAGGAGACCTCTTCGGTCGCGGAGGTGGAGACCGGCCCGTTCGCCGAGGCGGTCAAGCGCGTCGGTCTCGTCGCCGAGAAGAACACCCCCGTGCGCCTGTCGTTCCGGCAGGGCGAGGTGGTGCTGGAGGCGGGCAGCGGCGACGATGCACAGGCTGTGGAAGTTCTCGGTGCCTCGCTGGAGGGCCAGGACATCGACGTCGCCTTCAACCCGCACTTCCTGCTCGACGGGCTCAGCGCGATCGGCTCCGACGTCGCGCGCCTGTCCATGACCACGTCGACCAAGCCGGCCGTCATGACCGGCAAACCGACCGACGACGCCGATCCGGACTACCGTTACCTGATCATGCCGATCCGCCTGTCGAGCTGATCCACAGGTTCACTACGCTCATAGGGGACAGGGGATCCCTTCTGAGGAGAACTCACATGGAACTGGGGATGATCGGCCTTGGCCGCATGGGCGGCAACATGGCCGAGCGCCTGCGTCGGGCCGGCCACACGGTCGTCGGTTAC
Source organism: Actinoallomurus sp. CA-142502 (assembly GCF_050936355.1). NCBI lineage: Bacteria > Bacillati > Actinomycetota > Actinomycetes > Streptosporangiales > Thermomonosporaceae > Actinoallomurus > Actinoallomurus sp. CA-142502. Next base: position 280,018 of record NZ_JBNJMY010000001.1, on the reverse strand, counting down.
GACCGCGATCCGAAGGTCAGTGACGTCGGCTCGCTCCAGGAGCTCGCCGACCGGCTCAGCGCGCCACGTGCGGTGTGGGTGATGGTCCCGGCCGGTGAGGCCACCCGGGCGACCGTGGAGAGCCTCGCGGATGTCCTCGAGCCCGGTGACCTGGTCGTCGACGGGGGCAACTCCCACTACGTCGACGACCAGGAGCACGCGAAGCTGCTCGACCAGAAGGGCATCGGCTTCGTGGACGTCGGCGTCAGCGGTGGCGTCTGGGGCCTGAAGAACGGCTACGCGCTGATGGTCGGCGGCTCCGAGGAGAACGTGAAGCGCCTCATGCCGGTCTTCGAGGCGCTCAAGCCCGAAGGCGACTTCGGCTTCGTGCACGCCGGCGAGGTCGGCGCCGGCCACTTCGCCAAGATGGTCCACAACGGCATCGAGTACGGCATGATGCAGGCCTACGCCGAGGGCTGGGAGCTGCTCGAGGCCACCGACCTGGTCAAGAACGTGCCCGCGACCTTCAACAGCTGGCGTGAGGGCACCGTCATCCGCTCGTGGCTGCTCGACCTGGCCGACCGGGCGCTGGCGGACGACCCGGAACTGCACAAGCTCAAGGGTTATGCACAGGACTCCGGCGAGGGACGGTGGACGGTGCAGGCGGCGATCGACCACGCCGTACCGCTGCCGGTGATCACGGCCGCGCTCTTCGCGCGCTTCGCCTCCCGGCAGGACGAGTCGCCGGCCATGAAGATGGTCGCGGCGCTGCGCAACCAGTTCGGCGGCCACGCGGTGGAGACGGCCAAGGGCGCCGATTCGCCCGGCGCCGACGTCGACCCGCCGGCCTGATCCACACATGATTCACACACGACGCGGGCGGTCCCCCACAGCGGGCGGCCGCCCGCGTCGTCGTTTCCACAGACCGGCCGGGGTTGTGCACAGCCTGGGGACAACGCGTCGGTGCGGCGAGCGCGGCGCGCAGGCCCTACTCTCGTCTGGGTGTACGTCGCCCATCTGACGCTGCGGGACTTCCGGTCCTATGAGTCCGCCGAGATCGCCCTGGATCCGGGGATCAGCGCGTTCATCGGGCCGAACGGCCACGGCAAGACCAACCTCGTCGAGGCCGTCGGCTATGTCGCGTTGCACGGCAGCCACCGGGTGTCCACCGATGCGCCGCTGGTCCGGCAGGGCGCGCCACGGGCGATCGTACGGGCCGGGGTGGTCCGCGACGAGCGACGCGCGCTGATCGAACTGGAGATCAACCCGGGCCGCGCGAACCGCGCCCGGCTGAACCGCTCGCCGGTGCAGCGGCCCCGCGAGGTGCTGGGGATGCTGCGGACCGTGCTGTTCGCCCCCGAGGACCTCGTGCTGGTCAAGGGCGACCCGGGCGACCGGCGCCGGTTCATGGACGAGCTGCTGACCGTGCGCGCGCCCAGGTTCGCCGGCGTGCGCTCCGACTACGACCGTGTCCTCAAGCAGCGCAACGCCCTGTTGAAGTCGGCCGCCCAGCACCGGCGGGCGCCCGGCCCGGAGGTCATCAGCACGCTGGACGTGTGGGACACCCATCTGGCGCGTACGGGCGCGGAGCTGCTCGGCGCACGCCTGGACCTGGTGGCCGCCCTGCGCCCGCTGGTGGCCAAGGCGTACGGCGCGCTCGCGCCGGGCGGCGTCGCGGACCTGGAGTACCGCGCCTCGGCCGGCGAGGAGTTGTCCACAGACCGCGCCGAGCTGGGGGAAAAGCTGCTGGCCGCGATGGCGGAGGCGCGGCGCAACGAGCTGGAGCGCGGGGTGAGCCTCGTCGGCCCGCACCGCGACGAGCTGCTGCTGAAGCTCGGTGACCTGCCGGCCCGTGGATACGCGAGCCACGGGGAGTCCTGGTCGTTCGCGCTGGCGCTGCGGCTGGCCGCGTTCGAGCTGCTCCGCGCGGACGGCGACGACCCGGTGCTGATCCTCGACGACGTGTTCGCCGAGCTGGACACCGGGCGCCGTGAGCGCCTGGCGGAGCTGGTCGCGCCCGCCGAGCAGGTGCTGATCACCGCGGCCGTGCCCGCCGACGTGCCTGAGCGGCTGACCGGCGCGGCCTACGACGTCGCCGAGGGGGAGGTCACCCGTGTCCGATGAGCCGAGCGATCCACAGCCTGTGGAAAAGTCGGGTATCGAGCTTGCCCGTGAAGCCTTGGCCCAGGCCAAGGCGGACGCCCGCGAGCGCGGGGCGTTGCCGGGGCAGACGCGGAAGAAGCGGCGCCGGCCGGTGCGTGAGCCCGGCCGCGGCGGCGACCCGACGGCGTTCGGGCCCGCGATCCGCGAACTCCTGGCCGCCCGCGGCTGGCAGGAGCGCGCGGCCGTCGGCGGCGTCTTCGGCCGCTGGCCGCAGATCGTCGGTCCCGAGCTGGCCGAACACACCAAGCCTGAGACGTTCGAGGACGGCGTCCTGGTGATCGCCGCCGACTCGGCCAACTGGGCCACCCAGGTGCGGCTCCTCGCGGCCAACCTCGTCAAGCGCCTCAACGAGGACCTGGGCCACGGCACCGTTCAGCGGGTCAAGGTCGTGGGCCCGTCGGGCGGGCAGCGCGGCGGAGGGCGACTGCGCGTGACCGGCGGACGCCGCCCGCGCCCCTGAACGAGCCTTGGGCCGGTCGGGCCCGAGTGCCCGGAGCGCCGTTCCTTGACGAGTTTTCCACAGCTTGTGCGTACCACTTGACAGCGGCGCGGAAGCCGGAAGCTCGACACGATTTCGCCGTCCGTACGCCGCGCGACCCCCCAGACCCAATAGGGGGATTCCCTAGGGGCCGGTTTCGAGGCTCACACGCGCTTACAACGCTCTTCATGGCCCAGACAGGGGGCTGGTCTGGATAGAATAGGAGCGGATACAGGACACGATCGCCGTTGCGGGCCGCCCGTGGATCGGGCGCCCCGCTTGTTGTACGGGGAGCTGCGCGGCGAGTGTCCTCCGGCAGGAGGATCTCCACTTGGCGTACGACGCTAGCTCGATCACTGTCCTAGAAGGCCTGGAGGCGGTCCGTAAGCGCCCCGGGATGTACATCGGTTCCACCGGCGAACGTGGTCTGCACCACCTCGTCTACGAGATCGTTGACAATTCGGTCGACGAGGCTCTCGCCGGATACGCCGACGCGATCACGGTGACACTGCTCGCCGACGGTGGTGTCCGCGTGACGGACAACGGCCGTGGCATCCCCGTGGGCGAGCATCCCGTCGAGAAGCGGCCGGCGATCGAACTCGTCCTCACGACACTGCACGCGGGCGGCAAGTTCGACAGCAAGTCCTACGCCGTCTCCGGCGGCCTGCACGGTGTCGGCTCCGCGGTGGTGAACGCACTGTCCACCCGGCTGGAGGCCGAGGTGCGGGTCGACGGCCACGTGTGGCGTCAGTCCTACACCTGGCAGGGTGCCGAGGGTCCGCTGGCCAAGGGCGAGGCGACCGACGAGACCGGCACCATCATCACCTTCTGGCCCGACGGGTCGATCTTCGAGACGCTCGAATGGAACTTCGAGACCCTCAGCCGGCGCATGCAGGAGATGGCCTTCCTCAACCGGGGGCTGTCGATCACGCTGACCGACGAGCGGCCCGAGCACATCAACGGCGAGCCCAAGACCGTCACGTATCACTACGAGGGCGGCATCGAGGACTTCGTCCGCTACCTCAACGCCAAGAAGGAAGCCGTCCACCAGTCGGTGATCGCCTTCAGCGACGAGACCGACGGCATGTCGGTCGAGGTCGCCATGCAGTGGAGCGGGTCCTACTCCGAGTCCGTCCACACCTTCGCCAACACGATCAACACGGCGGAGGGCGGCACCCACGAAGAGGGCTTCCGCGCCGCGCTGACGACCGTCGTCAACAAGTACGCGCGCGAGCAGAAGCTCCTGCGTGAGGGCAAGGACGACAACCTCGCCGGTGAGGACGTACGCGAGGGTCTGACCGCGATCATCTCGATCAAGCTGGCCGACCCGCAGTTCGAGGGCCAGACCAAGACCAAGCTCGGCAACACCGAGGCCAAGTCGTTCGTCCAGCGCGCGATGTACGAGAACCTGCGCGGCTGGCTCGACGCCAACCCCGGCGAGGCCAAAGAGGTCATCAACAAGGCCACGCAGGCGGCACGCGCGCGCATCGCCGCCCGTCAGGCCCGCGACCTGACCCGCCGCAAGAGCCTGCTGGAGTCGACCTCGCTGCCCGGCAAGCTGTCGGACTGCCAGTCGACCGACCCGGGCAAGTGCGAGATCTACGTCGTGGAGGGCGACTCGGCGGGCGGCTCGGCCAAGGGCGGCCGCAACCCGCAGTACCAGGCGATCCTCCCGATCCGCGGCAAGATCCTCAACGTGGAGAAGGCCCGCATCGACCGGGTCCTGAAGAACAACGAGGTCCAGGCGATGATCACCGCCCTGGGCACCGGCATCCACGACGAGTTCGACATCGAGAAGCTGCGGTATCACAAGATCATCCTGATGGCCGACGCCGACGTCGACGGCCAGCACATCCGCACGCTGCTGCTGACCCTGCTGTTCCGCTTCATGAAGCCCCTGGTCGAGGCCGGCCACGTCTACCTCGCCCAGCCGCCGCTCTACAAGATCAAGTGGGACGCCCGCGGTCAGGACTCCGACTACGCCTACTCCGACCGCGAGCGTGACGCAGTGATCGAGCGGGGCATCGCGGCGGGCAAGCGCGACCCGCGCCCTCGCGACGGCGTCCAGCGCTTCAAGGGTCTCGGCGAGATGAACGCCACGGAGCTGTGGGACACCACCATGGACCCGGAGAACCGCATCCTGCTGCAGGTCACCCTCGACGACGCCGCCCAGGCCGACGAGCTCTTCACCGTGCTCATGGGTGAAGACGTCGAGGCCCGGCGCTCGTTCATCCAGCGCAACGCCAAGGACGTGCGCTTCCTCGACATCTGACGGCGGCGCGGGTTCGCCCGCGCCCCGTACGCCACAAGCTGGAAGAGGTCTTTCGTGACGGACGTTACGCTGCCGCCCGACGGTCCACAGGATCGGGTAGAACCGGTCGACATCCAGGTCGAGATGCAGCGCAGCTACCTCGACTACGCGATGTCGGTCATCGTGTCCCGCGCGCTGCCCGAGGTCCGCGACGGCCTCAAGCCGGTGCACCGCCGCGTGCTGTACGCCATGTACGACGGCGGCTACCGCCCCGACCGCGGCTACTTCAAGTGCGCCCGCGTCGTCGGTGACGTCATGGGTAACTACCACCCGCACGGCGACAGCGCGATCTACGACGCGCTCGTGCGGCTGGCCCAGCCCTGGGCGCTGCGCTACCCGCTGGTCGACGGCAACGGCAACTTCGGCTCTCCGGGCAACGACCCGGCCGCGGCCATGCGGTACACCGAGTGCCGCATGGCGCCGCTGGCCATGGAGATGCTGCGCGACATCGAGAAGGAGACCGTCGACTTCTCGCCGAACTACGACGGTCGCTCGCAGGAGCCCGAGGTCCTGCCGAGTCGCTTCCCCAACCTGCTGGTCAACGGCTCGGCCGGCATCGCGGTCGGCATGGCGACCAACATCCCGCCGCACAACCTGCGCGAGGTGGCCGCCGGCGTCCAGTGGTACCTGGAGAACTACGAGTCCTCCGACGAGGAGCTGCTCGACGCGCTGATCGAGCGCATCAAGGGCCCCGACTTCCCCACCTACGGCCTGATCGTCGGCCGCCGGGGCATCGAGGAGGCCTACCGCACGGGCCGCGGCCTGATCACCATGCGGGCCGTCGTCGAGGTGGAGGAGATCCAGGGCCGCACCTGCCTGGTCGTCAGCGAACTCCCCTACCAGGTCAACCCCGACAACCTCGCTCTCAAGATCGCCGAGCAGGTCAAGGAAGGCAAGATCACCGGGGTCGCCGACGTCCGCGACGAGACCTCGGGCCGTACGGGCCAGCGGCTCGTGATCGTGCTCAAGCGCGACGCGGTCGCCAAGGTCGTCCTCAACAACCTCTACAAGCACACGCAGCTCCAGGAGACCTTCGGCGCGAACATGCTCGCGCTGGTCGACGGGGTGCCGCGCACGCTGCGCCTCGACCAGTTCGTCCGCTACTGGGTCGCCCACCAGATCGACGTCATCGTCCGGCGCACCCGGTTCCTGCTGCGCAAGGCCGAAGAACGCGCCCACATCCTGCGCGGGCTGCTCAAGGCGCTCGATCGCATCGACGAGGTCATCGCGTTGATCCGCCGGTCGCCGTCGGCGGCCGAGGCCCAGACCGGCCTGATGCAGCTCCTGGAAATCGACGAGATCCAGGCGCAGGCCATCCTCGACATGCAGCTCCGCAAGCTGGCCGCCCTGGAGCGTCAGCAGATCACCGACGAGTACGACAAGCTCATGGCGGAGATCGCGGACTACAACGACATCCTCGCCTCGCCCGAGCGGCAGCGCACGATCGTCGGCGAGGAGCTCGGCGCGATCGTGGACAAGTTCGGCGACGAGCGCCGTACGCAGATCATCCCCTTCGACGGCGACGTGTCCATGGAGGACCTCATCGCCGAAGAGGACGTCGTCGTCACGATCACCCGCGGCGGATACGCCAAGCGCACCAAGACCGACCTTTACCGGGAGCAGAAGCGCGGCGGTAAGGGCGTACGCGGGGCGCAGCTCAAGCAGGACGACATCGTCGACCACTTCTTCGTCACCACGACGCACCACTGGATCCTGTTCTTCACGAACAAGGGCCGCGTCTACCGGGCGAAGGCGTACGAACTGCCCGAGGCCGGCCGCGACGGGCGCGGCCAGCACGTCGCGAACCTCCTGGCGTTCCAGCCGGACGAGCAGATCGCCGAGGTCATGGACCTGCGCGACTACGGCGTCGCGCCGTACCTCGTCCTGGGCACCAAGCAGGGCCGGGTCAAGAAGACCTCCCTGTCGGCGTACGACTCGCCGCGTTCGGCCGGTCTGATCGCGATCAACCTCGAAGAGGGCGACGAGGTGATCGCCGCGCGGCTGGTCTTCCCCGAGGAAGACCTGCTCATGGTCAGCAGCGGCGCCCAGGCCATCCGCTTCCCCGCCCGCGACGACGTGCTGCGGCCCATGGGCCGGGCCACCGCGGGTGTGATCGGCATGCGTTTCGACGACGGCCAGGAAGTTCTCGACATGCACGTCGTCCGCGAGGGCGAGGATGTGCTGGTCGCGACGGAGGGCGGGTACGCCAAGCGCACCCCCGCGGACCAGTACCCCCTCCATGGTCGTGGGGGTAAGGGCGTTCTGACCGCTAAGATCGTTGAAACCCGCGGCCGGTTGGTGGGCGCTCTCATGGTCAGGCCTGACGATGAGGTCTATGCCATCACCGCGAGCGGCGGCGTAATCCGTACGCGAGCCTCCGGTGTCAAACAGTCTGGACGCTCGACCATGGGGGTACGTCTAATGAACCTCGCCGATGGTGACAGCGTCGTAGCCATCGCGAGGAACGTAGAGTCCATCGAGGACGCGGACGCAGAGCCGGACACAGGGTCCGGGGAAGGGAGCGACGCGTGAGTGACCTGGGCGTGCACCAGGCGATGCGTCGCTTTCCCGGGGAGGTCATATGACGGCCAACGCCGGCAAGGGCGCAGACGGCAAGCCCGGCCAGCGCTCGACGGGGTCGGATGCCAAGGGCGGCCGCACGCGCAAGAAGGCGAGCGCCGCCAAGCAGCCGAGCGACGAGGTGACCGTTCGGACGGACGCCAAGGACGACACCGACGGCTCCGCGTCGGACGAGGCGGAGAAGACGGTCATCGACAAGGCGGGCAAGAACAACGAGGAGACCGTACGCGACGTCACTCCGCCCGAGCCGGAGACCGACAACGACGCGACGGTGATCGACGCCCTCCCCTCCTCGTCTTCCTCTGCGTCTGAGGATGAGAGCAACCGGACGGCGACGTTCGGGCTGCCGAAAGACGGCGCGTCGGACCGGGCGAAGAAGGACGGTTCGGGCACGAGCAAGCGGGCGATCGAGCCGTCGAGTCGGGACGACGCCGGGAAGAAACCGCAGGAAAGTGGGGAGTCCTTGCCGACTTCGGGTAGGGGCGCGGGCATGGGATCAACGACGCCCCGAAGTTATGGCAGCGACAGGGGGGCCGGTACGCCGTCGTACTCGTCGAGCGGCTCTCTGTCGTCCGCGGCCATGCCGGGCGGCGGTCCGGGCACCGGCTCTGACGCCGGCGCCGCGGCGATCGAGGCCGGTTCACGGACCGGCAAGCTGACCGGAGCGCTGCGCAAATCGGACAAGCCCGGCCGCAAGGCACCGCGGAAGGCGCACCTCCAGGTGGCCCGGTTCGAGCCGTGGTCGGTGATGAAGTTCAGCTTCATCATGTCGCTGGTGTGCTTCCTGGTGCTGTTCGTCGCCGTCGCGGTCCTGTACGTGATCCTGTCGTGGCTGGGCGTCTTCGACGCGCTGTCCGGCACGATCCGCGACCTGACCTCCAACGACCAGGGCAAGAGCGGTAGCCTCAACCCGGCGAGCTGGTTCTCGGCGGCACGAATCCTCGGCTACACCGCCCTGATCGGCACGCTGAACGTCCTCCTCATCACGGCTCTGGCCACGGTTTGGTCGGTGATCTACAACATGGCCGCCGATCTGGTCGGCGGCGTCGAGGTCACCCTCAAGGAGGCCGATCAGTAGTCGCGACTGCGCACCGCCGGGAGGACCAAACGATTACCGGTTTGGGGTGCCGATCGGGTACTGTTTCTCGACGTCGCCTCTTGGTCTTCCCGACCGGGAGCAGCTGCACGGGCCTATAGCTCAGTCGGTTAGAGCGCATCCCTGATAAGGATGAGGCCGGTGGTTCAAGTCCACCTAGGCCCACCATGGTCAAAGCCCCCATCGGATATCCGGTGAGGGCTTTTGACGGCAACGGCTGGCTTTCCGAGTCCCTCGCGGTGACCGGCGTTGTCGCCGCGTGGCCGAGGATCTCTTTCGCATCACTCGGCGGAACCCCGAGCCTCTTGAGCAGTGACGCCGTCGCATGCCGGAGGTCATGCAGTCCTGCCTCCGGCAGGGTCAGTGGTTGGGGTGGAAGCCCGGCGGGGGTGGTACTTCGGGTAGCACTCCGGGCCTACCCGGCCCGCTCCGAGTTGGGGCCAGCCGTGCTCATCTTGACCGCGCCGGGGATGGTCACGATGAACTGCGGCTTCCAGCAGTCAGACTCCTCGATACCGAGCTCGGCTCCACACTCAGAACAGATGCGGTTCGGTCCGTCGAGCCCCGAAGGCCCGCAGCAACCGGTCAGCCGCTTTGCGTCAGGATGGCGCACTGAACCCGTTACGTCCCTGGGGTGCAGAACGAAGCCGCCGTTCCAGGACGGTTTGTAGGTGCCCGCCGCTACCAAAGGCCGGCTGCATTGTGCGTCAGCTGCTGCCCGCGCAAAGCCCCCATGCGGACGTAGGTGCAGCGCACGGCCATATGACAGCAATGGTGACAGCAACAGAGGCAGACAGCCTCGATCACCACGGCTGCCGACGGACGGAGCGGCCTCGGCCATAGCTTGATCACTCGGATCATGATCGAACTGATGAGAATCAGGCCGGTGGTTCAGGTCCACCCAGGCCCACGTGCTGGCCTCGGCTACTCGCCGACCCTTTGGGTCGGCTTCGCCGGGGCCTTCTGTGTTGGCCCAGGGGGCGACCCCCTGGAACCCCCGATGCCGGGCTTCGCCCGGCCGGTCCAAGGCTCGGCCGTCCCGTCCTCACTGACACAGCTTGCTCCTGGGGCTCAGGACCGCCTGGTGGAAGCATGGCGGGATGTCTGAGATGCCCGCGCTGGTGTTCACGCGGTGGCCGCTTGTGTCCGCCGGTGCCGCCGACTGGCTGGTGGACCTCGCCGGTGATGGTCTCACCGGATTCATGCCGCCGCCGCTACCCGACGCGGCATGGGTGCTCAATGCCATGTACGAACACGAGAACGGCCCGACCGATGTGTCCTACGACGAGTACCACCGGGACGGCCTGGACGCCGGGCGCACCGAGCCTCACATCGCCGGGAACATCGATCTCGATTCCATGGGGATCATCACCGGAGGGGGCTTGGGCCGTAATGAGCACCCCGGTCCCGGTTGGCGTCGGCTGCGCTGGACGGAACTCGCGCAGCGCAGCGGCGACCCGGTGGTGCCCGACGGGTCGCTGCCCTCCTACCGCTGCTTTCCCTCTGCCCGCAAGGACGGCAGCTGGCCGATCGGCATCCATCCGCCGACGGAGGGCAGCCTGGACCGCGAGACCTGGAATCGACTGATCGCGCTTCTCACCGCGCACGCGCCGGCCGGCGCGGACACCCGATGTCTGGCTTACTACAACCCGCTCATGCTCGGAGCCATCGACTTCGAGAACCTGCACATACGTGCCGGCCGACTCGGCGACGCCGAGATCCTCTATGACAACCCCGACACCGACTTCAGCCCGTCCAACCTCTGGGCGGAAGACCATTCATGGGTCCTCTGTACCGACTACGACCTGTGGGCCACCAAAGTCGCGGGCCCCGGGCCGCTCGTCGAGGCCCTCGTGACCGACACCGAGATCGAGGCGGTACGGCTGCCCTGGGCACCTTGAGCAGCACCCGAGCGAGACGACCTCAGATCAAGTCCGCCGGCCGCGACCGCCCCCGATGCCGGCATCGCTCATGCGTACGCCCACAGGACCCGTCCCTGCGATACTGCTCGCGTGATCGTCAGGCTCGCCCTTGAGCGAGACGCGCCGGGCTTCGTGGGGCTGGCGGCACAGGTCGAGCACTGGTTCGGTCCCATGGTCGGTGATCCTGGTTTCCACGCCGCCGTCCACAAGCACATCCGCCGGGAGACGGCCCTCGTCGCGGTGTCCTCCAACCGGACCGAACTCCTGGGCGGGCTGCTCATGGGCGCCAAGCCCCCGAAGTACCACGTGCACTGGCTCGTCGTCTCCGAACACGCACGCGCCAGGGCATCGGCCGGGCTCTGCTCGCGGACGCGTTCCGCCGATTCGTCCACAGCCCCGCCACGGTCGAAGTCGTCACCTTCGGCCCCGACCATCCCGGAGCGGTCGTCGGCGGCGCTCGTGCCTTCTACGAACGACTCGGCTTCACCCCGGCGGAGCCCGCGGACCCGGGCCCTGAGGGCGGCTCGCGCCAGGTCTACCGCAGGACCGTCTGATGCGGCCTCTCGGCCGCGGCTGCTACGTTCCAGGACCGCCGAACGGCTCCCGCGCGGTAAGCGTCGTGGACGGACCTCGGGAGTTGTCCACAGGCTGTGGATTTCTCTCGACGTCCAGGGCCGTGGCGTGGTGAACTCTCGGAGCGGTTGGAGGGTCTCCATCGATATGTACTCGCTCGTGGTGCGGTGGCCGGGTGTGGTGTCGGTCGTGGCGTGGGCGGCGATGCTCGTCGTGGCACTGGTCTTCGTCGGGTCACGCGGGAACGTGGGCACGCACACGTGGCTGACCGTCGTCGTCTTCGTTCTGGTGCTCTGTGGCGCCGCCGCGGCCTGGTACCTGGCCTACCGGGCACTCCCGGGCGGCAGACCCCCTGAGAGCGTCGTACGGCTCCTGTACGGGGCCGTCCTGGCCGCCTTCCTCCTCGCGGGTCTTCTGGTCGAGTTCGGGGCGGCCCTGTTCGTCCTGTGGATCGCGTACGCGGCGAGCGTCGCTCAGGTCGGCTGGTACACCGGGCATCTGCGGGGCGAGCGCGCGGCGATGATTTCCAGAGAAATGCCGAACGGATAGTTTCATGTGGCGCCCGGGGTGGTCGCCCTAACCGATACGGGGGCGTTAATTCGCATACCGGAGGGTGTCGCATTTACTCCGGGAAACGGATGAACGCGCCGCCGTCGCATGGCCCGCGGCGACGACGCGTTCTTGTGTTCTTGGTGCGTCGCGCCGGGCTACCAGCGATACCAGCGGCTGCGCGGGCCGCCGGCCGTCCCCGGTCCGCGGAAGACGAAGCCGAGCAGCCAGAGCACCAGTACGGCGAGGGCGATCCACCACAGGACGTGTACCGCGAAACCCACGCCGCCGAGGATGAGGGCGAGCAGGAGAACCGCAATAACAATACCCATTTGACGTCTCCCTTCCGCACTAATTCATCCCCGCCGGTCAGAGAAATGAACCTGTGCGTCGCCGAATGGGGTGATCCTTTCCGCTCGCCGGTTGATTACCGTACGGCCGAATCAGGGCGCAGGGCCACCGCTTCCAGTTCGACGAGCTGATCGGTGTACCCGAGGACGGTCACGCCCAGCAGGGTGCTGGGCACGTCGTGCTCGCCGAAGGCCGTGCGGATCTCCTCCCAGGCGGTGGTCAGGTCCGTACGGCGCGCCGAGGCCACGTACACGGTCGTCTTGAGCACGTCACCCAGGTCGGCGCCCGCGGCGGCCAGAGCGGTCGTGAGGTTCGCGACGCACGCGCGCGCCTGGGCCCGTACGTCGCCGGGGCCGATCGTCGCCCCGCTCTCATCCAGCGGGCATGCGCCCGCGGTGAAGATCAGAGCTCCCGGTGGGGCGACGGCGGCGTAGGCGTACTCGACTCCGCCGTACAGATCGGCGGAACGGATGAGCTGGACGGTCATGTCCTGCAGCGTACGGGCGGCGCCGCGGTCAGAACTCGAAGCCGCCGGGGCGTCCGTTGCGGTCCGCGATCAGGCCGGCGAGCGTCGCGAGGGCGATCTCCGGCGGCGTACGCGAGCCGATGTTCAGGCCCACCGGCCGGTGCACGCGGGCGATCTCCTCCCCGGACACGCCGAGATCGGTGAGCGCCTGGACGTGCGGGCCCTGGTGGCGGGGGTTGCCCATCACGCCGATCCAGCGGACCGGGTGAGCGAGCAGGTCGCGGAGCACGGGGCCGAGCTCGGGGCGGTGGTGGTCGGTGACCACGACATCGGCGGTGCCGTCGAGCCCGTCCGGCGGCGTGGTGACGACCGGGACGTCCGGTGCGGCTCCGGCCGCGCGGTCCGCGTCGGGCTCCAGGAGGACACCGCGATATCCCAGGTCGGCGCCGTACCTCAGAAGGAACTCGGCGACCGGAGAGCCGAACACCGCGACGAGCGTACGATCGGCGGTCTCGCTCGGTGCCTCGCCGTGGGCGACCGCGCACGATGGGTCATGCTCGTGGATCTGCGCCATGTCGCCAGTCTGTCATCGCCTTCGTCCGGGCGAACGGTTGTCCACAGGTCTGTGGACAACCGTGTGGGGAGGGGCGGGAGGCCCGACACGGCCGTGGTCGGAGAGCCGGGAGTTATCCACAGGTGTGGACGAACGAGTGTTCGTGCCGTCCTCGCCGCCGCGACTCATGTGCCGCCCTACGTTGGACAACGCCGACAATCTCATGATCGATAGCGTGCGGGGGGAAGCCACCCGGCACACGCCAACGGTTGCTAGGCTGCGAGACGCACTGTCAGTCAGTTTGAAGGGGTCCCACCGTGAAGAAACTCATCGTTCTCGCGCTGGTCGCCCTCGGTGGTTTCGCGGTTTGGCGCCGGCTGCAGCAGGACCGGGCCGAGCTCGACCTGTGGACCGAGGCGACGTCGGCGGACAACTGAGACACGACTTTGATACCGGCGGGGAGCATGGAGGGCGTGCGTGGACGACAGAGCGCGGATCACGCTCGCCTGCCTTGACCTCGCCGGTACGAGCGTGGCCGACGGCGGCGTGGTCGAGAAGGCCTTCGCCGAGGCGCTGGCCACGCAAGGAGTCGTCCCCGGCACCGGGGCATATACCGGATCGATGACCCGCGTGCGCGAGGCACGGGGGCAGTCAAAGCTTGCCGTCTTCCGGCAGATCTTCTCCGATGACGACCGCGCTCGGGCCGCCAACCACGCGTTCGAGTGCGCGTACGACTCCGTCATCGACCGGGTCGGCCTGACGCCGATCCCCGGTGCCGAGGCCGCCATGGACAAGCTCGCCGACGCGGGTGTCCGCGTGTGCCTGATGACGGGCTTCGGCCGCGCCACCTTGGGCCGCGTCATCGACACTCTGGGTTGGTGGAAACGCGCCGACCTGCTGATCTGCCCGGACGACGCCGGCGGCCGCGGCCGTCCGTACCCGGACATGATCCTCACCGCGGCGCTGCGCCTCCAGGTCGAGGACGTTCGTCACATCGCGGTCTGCGGCGACACGGCGAACGACATCCTGAGCGGCCACCGCGCCGGCGCGTCGATCGTCGCCGGCGTTCTCACCGGCGCCCATGACCGCACCCGGCTGGAACAGGCGGGCGCGACGCATGTCCTGGAGAACGTCACCGACCTCCCGGACGTCATCTTCCGTACGACCGCCGCGATCCCGGCACCGAGATAGGCCCGACGAACGGGTCGCGGCTCATCCGTCCACGGACGCGCCTGTGTCCGGAGATGTTCCGATGTTCGCGAGCGGCAATGACCAGGCGGGGTTTTTCGGTACGGTCATCCCGCATCACCACCGCTTGTCCTCCGGTCGGATCAGGCCTGGCCGACCGAAAAGGATGGTCGGCCAGTCGATCCTCGTGAAGGATCGGCCGTCCGATCGGCCCCCGCCGTGCGGGTGGCCATAGGAAGGTGATGCCGATGGCCGGAAGACATCGGCGATCGGAGCCGAACAGCGAATTGTGGCTCATCGTGAAGCTGCTGCTCGAATGGCTGCTCGGCGACGGCCCTGGCCCCCGCTTCTGACGGGAAGCAGAGACCAGGACCGCTAGCGGGGCCCTCGCGTCGCGCCCTGGAAAGGTGGCGCGGGGGCCTCCCCAATCAGTGAGCCGGACGTTAACGACCTATTGGGTCAAGTCGCGTTCGCGCCGATTGGGCACTGACCAAACCGTACCGCGCGAAGGAGCGGGCGGAGGCGGGAGCGGCCGACCTGCCGCTTGGGCGCCGACCGGCGCCATCCCCCGTGAGCGGTATTCCTCTTCGGCCGGCTCAGGCTGCCGCTTGCGCTCCAGGACGACGCGCGGGCAGTTCAGGGCGGCGGCGAGCTTGCCGATCATGCGTGGGGTCGCGTTGCGGGTGCCGTTCTCGATCTCGGTGATGAGCGTGCGAGACACGCCGCACAGCCTCGCCACCTGCTCCTGGGTCAACCCCGCGTTGTCCCGCGCGTACTTCACAGCGGCCGGCTCGTGGTCCAGCGGCTGCTTAGGCGGCTTACGGGTGCGTCGCATGGGATGACAGTAGTGCGACGTGTTGCGACGGGTCAACAGGTCGCACTACTTCGCAGTGGACGGGTGTCGCACTGCTGAGGCTGTGGATACGTGAACGTGCAGGTACTCGATGGACAGCGGACCGGTTAGTGCGACCGTGTGCGACCATGTGCGGCATGAGTGAGCGACCGCCGCAACGCCCTGAGGGCGAGCTGATCGAGCGCGCTCAGAAACTCTCTGGGCTCTCCCAGCGGAAGGCGGCACCTCGCGCCGGCATCAGCGAGAACCGGTGGCGCAACATCGTCAGCGGCTATCAGACCGTCAGCGCAGGCGTCTACGCCCCGGTCACGGGCCCGCCCGACACCGTCGCCCGAATGGCGCGCGCCGTCGGCGTCACGGCCGAACAGCTCGACCAGGCCGGCCGTGAGGACGCCGCCGAGGAGCTACGGAGACTGGGCCCGCTCGAAGAGACGGACGCGGCCGGCACCACCGTCGCGGAGCTGGCGCAACGGCTCGCCCGACAGGAGAAGATCACGGCCCAGCTCGTCGAGGAGACCGCCGAACTGCGCCGACGACTAACAGAGATCATCGGCAAGGACCCGTTCACCCCCCGCGCCGGATGAGAGCCGAGTCCAAGGGGCCTGCCACAAGGCGGCCTGAAACCGCCGTCGTAACGACGGGGGACGGCGCGCCGACAGCGAGTGGCACTGCCTGTAGGAAGCCGACCAGACCGCGTCGACTCTCCGACCAGCCCACGGCCATCGCCCCAGGCGCCGAGATTGCCTGCCACCCGGGGTCGCCACGGCACGGCGAGTTCCCGGTAGGCTGTAGCACGTTTCACGAGGGGCCTTAGCTCAGTTGGCAGAGCGCCTGCTTTGCAAGCAGGAAGTCAGGGGTTCAAATCCCCTAGGCTCCACCGGCCAAGACGCCCCCGCCCTGATCATGGACGGGGGCGTTCGTGCAATTAACGTGCTATTAGCCCGCAGGGACGAGAGCGCCGGCGAGGCCATCGTCGTCATCCGGCCGCTCTGACTTGACCTGCGTGTCGAGGGCGTCAGCGATCTTCCGATCAGCGCCCTGGCTTGCGTGGTGGTAGATCAACGCGGCCCGATCACTGTCCTGCCCCATCCGCGCCTTGAGGTCCGCCAGGCTTGCCCCGCTTTGGGCGGCCAGGGTGTTCCCGGTGTGCCGAAGGTCGTGGAAGTGCAGGCCCTTCAGCCCCATGTCGGCTAGCGCCTAATCCCAGTTCGCCTCACGCCGGAAGTTGCTCGCTCGCAGGAACCCGCCGCCTGCGCCGAGGAAGACGACTGCGTCCGGCCGATCCTCCACGAAGGCATCCAGATGTGCACGAAGCGCGGGCATGATCACCGCGGGGACGCTGACCACGCGCTTTCCAGCTCGCGACTTGGGCGGACCGAGCACCATCTGTCCCCCGTCCAACTCGACAAGCTGTTCCCGAACGCGGACAGTGCGCGCCTTCAGGCCGATGTCCGAGCGGCGAAGCACGATCGCCTCACCCCACCGGAGGCTCGCGAAGGTGGCGAGCAGGACGAGCGCTCGGAAGCGCCGGTCATGTTCTATGTGGACCTGGTCTTCAGTCGCCAGATGCCACAACGCCTCACCGGCCGCCGCCCTGGTCGGGTAGATCACGGGACACACGCACATCTCGCCGTCTGCCTCTCGATAGCGCAGGCGGAAGCCGCCGGAGCCCAGCTTGCGGACGTTGCCCACCGGCCGGCGACCGAGCAACTCGGCCAACTGGAACACCTGGGCCACCGTGAGGACCGGCCGCTCAGGCGTGTGTTCGTTGTCCGCACCCCGGACACGGTACGGATTCCGGCTGAGCATCTTGTCGTCGTCGACAGCCGTGGTCATCACCGCGCGCAGCAGCCGGTACTCCTTGGCAGTCACCGAGACCGGTGCACCGCACTCAAGGCGGCGGCGCAAGCGCCGCCGCAGGCCGCCCGCTCCGGCACGCCCTACAGGCGTGCGGCGTGGGCGCCGGTCCCTCCGGCCGCGCCGATCGGGCGGCCCCGATGTACCAAGGCTCGTCTTTGATGCTCTCCAGCTCGGGGATCTCGCCCGCCAGGGCGCATCGGTGCACCTGGTCAGTGGTTCAGGTGGAAGCCTGGTCAGGCAGGGGAGTTGTGGCGTAGGAACACGCCTACGGGGTCGAGGTCAGGAGCGATCGATGCTCGATGTCCACCCCAGGTGTACACGGAGGCGTCAAGGACGGGTCCGCAGGTGAGCTCTTACCGTGAGTCCGGTTGATAGCTCAAGAGTGCGACCCCCGAGCGGTACGTGGTGGTGCCTGTCAGGCGCATACGGACCGGCGGTTCCAGGGAATGAAAGGGACGCGTGCCCTTACCGAGAACGACAGGGTGAACCCAGAACCGGATCTCGTCCACGAGGTTGTGTATGGCGAGGTAATGCGCTAGCTCACCGCAGCCGTAAGACACCAGGTTCCCCGGATACCGCTGCTTCAGCGCGGGAACCGCCTCGGCGAGATCACCCTCGATCAACGTCGCATTCCACTTCAGCGGCTCCTGCAGAGTGCGGGAGGCGACGAACTTCGGCATGTTGTTGACCCGGTCCGCGAACCCGCGAGTGTCCGTGATGGTCGGCCAGATGCTTGCCAGGCCTTCGTACGTCTTGCGGCCGAGTAGAAGGGCGTCCGCGGCGAAGAGCTGGTCAAAGCTGCCGGTCTCCTCGTGTTCGCCATCCGGCGTGAACCACTCCTCGATCCGGTCCATCACGCCATCCACCGTCATCTGGGTCGAGACGATCACCTTGCCCACAAGACCTCCCTTTCGGCATCGGACGGTCACCGTACCGTCCCACGTTTAGACCGGCGGGAAGAGACGAACTCATCGGTGGAGTCACGATCGGCCGAGAGCAAGCACCCTGTAACCACGCGATCCGGACTGCGGAATATACGCGGAACGGCACCTACGCAACTGCACACGAACAGCCCTCGGATCGCAGGTCACAGCCACCCTCGCCCCAAGGTGCGCGACCGCCCTCCGGAGCCGGGTGCGCTGACGGTAGTGACGGCAACACCAGCAGAGGGACAGAGATGATCGCGATCACGGGAGACAGCGCTAACTCGGGCAGAGCTTGATCACCTTGACCAAGATCGAACTGATAAGGATGCGGTCGACGAACCAAGCCGGAGGCGCGACCGTAGACCGTGCAATCAGCGTGCAATTAACCTCGGTGATCAAGGGTCAACGGGGGCACTCGCGGCCACGTGGCTTTGCAGGTCAGCGCCTGTGAGGGGCAAGATCGGCATGATTTGCAAGCAGAAAGTCAGGGGTTCAAATCCCCTAGGCTCCACCAGCCAAGACGCCCCCGCCTTGATCATGGACGGGGGCGTTCGTGCCATTAACGTGCCATTAGCCCGCAGAGACGAGAGCGCCGGCGAGGCCCCTCCGGCGGGGGGCTCAGGCTCCGGGATGGCCGCGCTGACGGGCCGAGTCGGGTGGGTGGTCGGGGTGGAAGCCAGGCAGGGGGCCACATACGTGAAGACACGCCAAACTAGGGGCCGTGGTCGTAACGATGGTGGAACAGACCTTGCTCGATTTCCTTAGGGACGAGGGGCAGGAGCCGAGCAGCCTCGAACCGTCCCGGACCTGGCGAGCGTTCCGCAGGTTCATGAATGTGTCGGTAGCGGGCGTCGAGGAAGACGCCATGCTCTACGAGTACATCACTGCTTCGTTCGGCGGCCCGAGGCA
The DNA here is from genome assembly GCF_050936355.1 of Actinoallomurus sp. CA-142502. Taxonomy (NCBI): domain Bacteria; kingdom Bacillati; phylum Actinomycetota; class Actinomycetes; order Streptosporangiales; family Thermomonosporaceae; genus Actinoallomurus; species Actinoallomurus sp. CA-142502. Next base: position 261,261 of record NZ_JBNJMY010000001.1, on the reverse strand, counting down.
CTTCCTCCTTTCTCTATGCCGACAGTTCGATCTGAACGACGAAGGGGGACAAGCGCTGGTTCAGCTTCGATGTGACATCGCATACGAACCAACTCCTGCCCTCGAAGCTCTGGGCAAGTACAACCAGTGGTGGTCCGACGGGGACGGTGCGCGCCCGATCGGCGAGGTCCTTGACGCAATCGAGCGCCGACCCGAGTGGGCAGTCATCGCAGTACACACGCCCGTTGAGAGCGCGGTGTACCAAGAACACGCCTGCTGAGCCGATATCGGATGGGCGTGCCCGTCAGAGCGGACGATCACGGTCGCTCACGGGGAGAGCGCGGAGAGGACGCAGGTCAGCAGTAACGCAGGTGATCAGCGACCAGCAGCAGCGACTTACCAAGCTGACAGCAACGGTGACAGCAACACAGGTAGACGTCGCCGGATGAACGCAGACCCGTGTGGACGGCCGGCGTCGGCCGGAGGCTTGATCACTGGACCATGATCGAACTGATAACGATGTGGTCGACCGGCAAGGCCGGCCGGGACATACGAGGCTCCCGGCCGTGCCATTAGCGTGCCATTAGTCTCGGTGATCAAGGGTCAACGGCGGTCACTCGCGGGTACATGCCCACGCAGGTCAGCGCCTGTATCGGCTCTGATCGGCATGATTTGCAAGCAGGAAGTCAGGGGTTCAAATCCCCTAGGCTCCACCAGCCAAGACGCCCCCGCCCTGATCATGGACGGGGGCGTGCGGGCCACTAACGGGCCATTAGACCGGGACGAGAGCACTCGCGGCACCGTCGTCGCTGTCCGGCCGCTCTAAGCGCGGGCTCGATTCCCGTCACAACACACCGGGACCGGCTGAGGAAGGAATGCCAGGCTGGATTCTTCCTACTGGTCTTCGGTCTCGGCTTGATCCTGACGGAGTATCGCCTCCAACAGCGCCGACGGTAGATGCCGGCGGGCACCGAGGATCTCCAAGCCAAGAACGTGCGCGTCGTGATCAATGTCCAGGTTGAACATGCCCTCGCGGGGATCGAACGGCACGATCCGTTCCGAAGCGTCGGACGTGACGGGATGTTGGAGGTAGATGTACGCCGCATCGGCATCGCTGTCGTAGGTGACCACCAGCGGAACGCGTGGTTCCTTGTACACGCCATCAGACTGGCACAGCACCGAAGCCATCCGCGGACCGTGCAGATGCGCCAGGCGTGACGGATCGGCCGAGCGCGCCCGAGTAGCGGCGCCGCAACTGCCCGCATCGAACCGACTTGAGTTGTTGCTCCGTCTGACGACTGTTTCTAGTCTCCGAACATGACGGTTCCCGGATACGATGAACTGGTCGTTGCCGCTATGGCCGCTCCGAGCGAGGGATGGGACTTCGAATGGGTGGCCGGGCGCTGCGAGGGTTCGGAGCCGTCATGGTCGTACCGCGATCTCGCTCGCGCACACGTCGCCGGCACCGATCGGTTGCTGGACATGGATACCGGCGGTGGTGAACTGCTGGCTTCGCTCGGGCCATTGCCTCCTCGCACGTGGGCCACAGAAGGCTGGCCACCCAACATTTCCGTGGCTCGCCGTCGCCTGGAACCCCTGGGCGTCACCGTCGTTCCGTCACCCGACAAGGACCGGCTGCCATTACCGGATGCGTCGGTCGGTTTGGTCTTGAATCGCCACGGAAGCCTGGCGGCGCACGAGGTCAGGCGAGTGCTGCGCCCTGGTGGAGTTCTGCTGACGCAGCAAGTCGGTAGCGAGGACTGCGCGGATCTCAACGAGGCCCTGGGGGCATCACCCGCGCATGCCCCCGATAGCTGGACGCTCCGTACGGCGAGTAAGGAGCTGTCCGCGGCCGGACTTCGACTGACATTGAGGCGCGAGGAGCATCCCGTGTTCACCTTCTACGACATCGGCGCCGTTATCTATCACCTGCGTATGGTGGCCTGGCAAATCCCCGACTTCAGCGTCGAGCGCTACGACGCCTCACTGCGCCGCCTCCACCAGCGGATCAGTGCCGAAGGCCGCATCAACGTTCACGCTCACCGATTTCTGATAGCCGCTGAACGGCCGATCCCTAGCGCATGTGCCTGAGTATGGCTGCCATGAGTTGGTCCGCGACGATCTTGCCCCTGGTCGGCGTTGCCGTCGGAGCCGCCAGCACTCTCACCGGTCAGTACCTCACCACCAGGGTCGCCGCGCGCCGGGAGGAACGTGAGCAGTCGACCGCCGAGCGGACGGAGAGAAAAGAAGCGATCCTGGGTTTCCTCTCCGCCGCTCAAAGCGTGGAGCTACTTCTGGACCGACGTCCCGATCACCGTTCGCCTGATGACGCCGAGATGTGGGACCGGCTTCATGACCTCTGGCTGGCCAAGAAGGCCTGCGAACTCGTGTGCTCGCCGCAACTCGCCCAGGCCGCACACGACTACACCGTCTCCCTGCATGACCTGCTTCGCGACCGGAACCCGACCGAACAGCCCGCCGTGAAGCGGGAGCTGAGATACGCACTCATGGAGGCAGCCCGTACGGAGCTGGGCGTCACCGGCGATCCCCTGAGACGCGGCCTCAAATCCGTATAGCGCCGTCGTAAGGTGTTGGCGAGCGGCGGGAGGCGGATGTGGAGACCGGCCTTGGCGATCGTCTGGACGAGGTGCTCTCCGCCGGTCGCGCGGCGGGGCTGCACGGTCTCGTGGTCCTGCGCGACGGCCGCGTGGTCCTCGAACGCTACGGGGCGGGCGAGGACTTCTCGTGGAACGAGCCGCTGGGGCGGGTCACGTTCGGGCCCGACGTGCTGCACGACATCCGTTCGGTCACCAAGAGCATCGTCGCTCTGCTGTACGGGATCGCCCTCGCCGACGGCCTGGTGCCAGAGCCGGCCGAGCCGCTGCTGAGCCGGTTCCCCGAGTACGCCGACCTCGCCGAGGACGGCCGGCGTGCCTCCATCACCGTCGAGCACGCGCTGACGATGACCCTCGGCCTCGAGTGGAACGAGAACGTGCCCTACACCAGCGAGGCCAACAGCGAGATCGCGATGGAGTCGGCCCCGGACCGGCACCGGTTCGCGCTCGACCGGCCGATCGTCAAGGAGCCGGGAAAGCGCTGGCGGTACAACGGCGGCGCCTCGGCTCTCATCGGCCGGCTGGTCGTCAAGGGGACGGGTGTGCCACTGCCGGACTTCGCGCGTGAGGCGCTCTTCCGGCCGCTCGGGATATCCACGTTCGCGTGGATGACCGGCGCCGATGGTGTGGCGTCCGCGGCGTCGGGCCTGCGGCTGACACCTCGCGACCTGGCCCGGATCGGCCAGGCGGTGCTCGACGACGACGGCCGCGTCATCCCGGCCGCCTGGCTGCGCGCGGCGCTGCGCCCGCACGTGCGGATCGCAAACGACTTCGACTACGGCTATCAGTGGTACCTGGGCACGTTCCCGTCGACGGGCGTCCGCTGGGCCGGTGGCATGGGGAACGGTGGACAGCGCCTCTACGTGCTGCCGGACCTGGGAGTCGTCGTCGCCATCACCGCGGGCGACTACGACTCCGCCGACCAGGCGGCCACACCGTCGATCGTCATGGACGACGTGGTGCTGGCAGGTGGCCGGTGAAACTGACGTCGACGCAGGTCGCGCAGATCCGGGTCTGGCGTGTGGACCAGGAGATGACCTGGCGTGAGGTGGCGCGGGCCGCGGCCGACGCCTGGGGTTCCGATCACGGCGGCAACCAGCGCGTCGGCGAGGAGCTGTGCCGCGCGGCCGCCCTCGCTCTGGGCGAGGACCCCAACGCGGAGCCTTGGAACTGAGCGAGCCTTCAGGCGGACTCCGTGTCGCCCTCCCCGGTGGCCAGGCCGGCGGGGACCAGCATGAAGACCTTGGGGCTGAGGCGTTCCATGTCTCCGCCGCGGGCGCAGATGAGGCCTGCGGCGAAGTCCACGAGTTGCCTGCCCTCGTCGTCCGTCATGGCCGTCAGATCCATCACGACCGGAATGCCCTGGCGGAAGTAGTGCCCGACGTACAACACCTCGTTGTAGTCGCGCGGCCGCAGCTTCTTCACGATGCCCGTCGTGCTGCTCGGCGTGGCCGGCTCCGCGGGGACCAGCATGAACACCTTGGGGCTGAGGCGCTGCATGTCTCCGCCGCGGGCGCAGATGAGGCCTGCGGCGAAGTCCACGAGCTGCCGGGCCTCCTCGTCCGTCATGGCCGTCAGGTCCATCACGACCAGTACGCCCTTGCAGAAGTAGTGCCCCACTTGCCGGACGTCGTTGTAGTCGCGGGGGCGCAGTCTCTCGACGATCACACCGCCAGTCTCCCTCAGCCGGCCGGGGCGGCAAAGAGACTCGCGCGTACGGGAGCCGAAGCGAGGCTATCCTGCGGCTGTGGCCTCCGCTGAGCATCGCACCGGTGAGACGGACGCGGTCGTCCGTGAATGGCGGGCCGAAGACGGTTGGGGCGTGCTGGACTCCGCCGAGACCCCGGGCGGCTGCTGGGCGCACTTCAGCCACATCGCCGCGGACGGCTACCGCGAGCTGCACGCCGGGCAGCGTGTCCGCCTCGAATGGGAGGCACCGGGGCAGGACGGCTATGACTTCCGCGCCGTCCTCGTCGTCCCCCGGCGCTGAGGGGCCGCGCGACCGCGGCTGATTCGGCACGCTGACCTGCGCAGACGCTGACCTTCCGCTGGGCCGCCGACGGATAGATTGGTCCGGCCATGGCAGGGATCGGGGGAACCATCGCTCGCGCCGCGGGGATGTTCGCGGGGACCAACGTTGACGACATCATCGTCCTCACCGTCTTCTTCCTGACCTCACGGGCCGGTCGCGGACCCAGGGCGTGGCAGATCTGGGCCGGGCAGTACCTCGGAATCGCGGTGCTGGTGCTGGTCTCGCTCGCGGCGGCGCTGGGGCTGACGTTCATTCCGGACAACTGGGGTGGGCTGCTCGGCCTGGTCCCGTTCGTCCTCGGCGTCCGGGGCCTCGTGATGACCGTCAGAGCCGGGAACCGCGGGGAGGAACGCGCACCTCCCGTCGTCACCGGGCTGATGCCGGTGGCCTGGGTGACGATCGCCAACGGCGCGGACAACGTCTCCGTCTACACCCCCGTGTTCCGGAGCATCGACGCCGGCTCGACCATCGTGACCGTCGTGGTCTTCGCCGTCGGTGTCGCCGTGTGGTGCCTGGCCGGCTCCTGGCTCGGCTCCCACAAGAAGATCGTGGATGTCGTCAGGCGGTACGGGCAGTGGATCGTCCCGGCCGTGTTCATCGTCATCGGCGCGGTCATCGTCGTCGCGTCCGGCGTCCTCACCGAGCTCTGGTGAGCGAAGCCCGTTCCGCGTGACACCGGCGGACCGGACATAATCGCGGTCATGGATCCTGTCGATGCGCGGAAGTTCGTGGACGGCTGGCTGGCGGCGTGGAACGCGCATGACCTGGACGCACTCCTGGCCCACTTCGCGGACGACGTGACGTTCCGTTCGCCGGTCGCGGCGCAGCTTCTCGGCGGCGACGGGGTCATCCGGGGCAAGGAGGCGCTGCGCGCCTACTGGTCGGAGGGCCTGCGACGCATCCCCGACCTGCGGTTCGAGGTCGTGGGCACCTATGTCGGTGTCGACTGCCTGGTCGTCAACTACCGCAACCAGAAGGGCGGCCTGGTCAACGAGGTGCTGATCTTCGCCGGCCCGCTGGTGGTCGACGGGTACGGCACCTACCTCGGTGACGACGAGAACCCCGCTGGCGCGACGCGCTGACCGGCACGCCCGCCGAAGCCGGCCGCAAGGGCGTTGGCGTCAGCCGACGGACGCGGCTGAGGCGGTGACGACGCAGAACGGATGTCCCGCCGGGTCGAGCAGCACCCGGAACCTCTCGCCGCCCGGCTGTACGTCGGCCAGAGCGGCGCCGAGGCCGAGGAGACGCTCCTCGGCCTCGGCCAGGTCGTCGACCGCGAAGTCCAGGTGCAGCCGGCGGGCCGCCCGAGGGTCGGGCCACCGGGCGGCTTCGGGGTTCGCGACCCGCTGGAAGTCGAGGCGGACTTCGCCGTCGCGGACGAGCACCACGAAGTCGTCATTGGTGGAGTGCAGTTCGCCGCCCAGAAAGGACCGGTAGAACCGCGCGAGACCCATCGGGTCCGGGCAGTCGACGGTGACGGCGAACAGGCGCGGAACGATGCCCATCCGAGGAGGCTACCCGTCGTTCAGCTTGTCGCCCGTCTTCTCCGTGTCCGAGGTGAAGCGCTTGGCGATGTCGTCGTAGAGCTTGGCCTCCTGCTTCATGATCGCCACGCTGTTGGCCATGGTCCCGTGGAATTGGTCCACATTGAGCTGGTCGTACAGGTCGAAATTTTCGATCAGCGCCACCGCGCGTTTGTGGATCGCGCCGTCGTCGGACCAGGGCAGCCACGCCCATTTCTCGTTGTCGTCGAGTTCCTTCTTCAGATCCGACAGGCTCTCGATCGCGGCGTTCTTGTACGCGATGAGGGCCGCGTTCATGGCGAGGAGTGCCGCCGACACCCGCTTGAACGACATGGTGAGGTCCTGGACGTTGCGGACGGGGACATCGCGCCAGTAATCCGCGAACGCGTCGATCGCGGGTCCCTCGTTGTTCTGGAGCGCCGCCTTGATCGCCGGTTCCGGGTTGAGCCCGTTCAGCTCATTCGCGACCTCTTCACCGCCCCAGTGGTCGCCGCTGACCTTGTAGTTCCGCTCGTCGTCGGTCGGCCAGCGGAACTTCATCGTGCCGTCCGAGGTCCAGCGCTTCACCAGGCCCGCCAGGTCACCCGGCAGGGTGATCTCGTCCGCCATCAGCCGTCTCGATTCTGGGTCTTGTCCAACGTCTTGAAGACGGCGGTGACGTTGTCGTCCTCGACGTGCTTGGCGCTCCACGCCATCCGGTCCAGGCCGTAGCCCCCATAGCCTGCCTGCTGGACGGTGGCGCGCACGGCCTTCTGGGATGAGTCGTACACCGTCTGGAAAGTGGTGAAGAAGTCCTTCGTCAGGAAGACCTCCCAGGACTCCGGCTTGAAGTCGTCGAGGGTCTGGTACTCCATCGTGTCCGGGTTCTTCATCATCAGCAACGACATGGTCTCGTGCGGGGGCAGGGTCGTCGATGCGGGCCACGAACCGTATTGGCTCCCGCCCGCCTCGTGATATTGCGCCTGCGCCTCGTTGGTCGCGTAGCTTATGTTCTCCGCCGCGTCCGTCAATGACTTCTGGTCGTACTTCGGCATGTGAATACCGACCTCTCTCGCCGGGGCGGTCGACTTATCGGGTGCTCAGCAGGCCGGCCATCAGGCGATTGATCTCCTCCATGCGAAGGGAGTACTCCGCCTGGATCTCTTCCAGCCTGGCGCGCAGCCGCTCTTTCGAGGCCGGCGCCGGGTCCTGCGCGGCGAGGCGGCCGAACCAGTCGCGCTGCGCCTCGCGTACCGCCTCCCGGGTCAGTTCCTCGATCGCCTGCGCGCCCTTTCGCAGCGCTCGCGGATTGATCGCCACAGTGTCGACGAGGCCGTCGGTGCCGATCGTGACCGCCACACTCTCGTCCTTGGAAGACCCGCGCCCGGTGTGGGGGGAATCAGCGGCGGCCGGCCCGTCCGGCCATGCCGTATCGCCCGATTCCGACGTGACACCCCGTCCCCGGGGACGACTGCGAGTGACATCCATGAACAGCACCATTCTCCTCGTACGAGGGGGCATGAGCGCCCGATTAGTCACGACCGAAAAAACGCTTCGAGACTAACAGGAATGGCGGGAAACGCGCCGCTTCTTGTGATAAGTCAGCGCGGCGATGATTGGCCGGGGAGAGCACGCATTACGGAGTTCTCCGAGGCCGGCGAGCGAGAGCTCAGGAGCCGAGCACCCGGTCGACGAACGAGGCGAGGTTGCCCATGGTGCGGGCGACCTTGGCCTCCAGGGAAAGGTCCTCCTCGTACCGCGCGCCGAGGCCCGTGTCCTTCTTGCCGCGGACGTACAGCGAGCAGGCCAGGTCGGCGCACATGTAGGCGCCGACCGTGTTGCCCTGCCGCCCGGCCGCACCGGCCCGGGGCGCGGCCAGCAGGCACACGCCCGTGCCCGGGTGGGCGGTGACGCAGAACGAGCACACGGTGGTCTTGGTGAAGCTTCGGTGCACCCCCTGCGGTGCACGCAGGGTGACGCCGACCAGCCGGCCGCCGTGCTCGACCACGATGTACCCGCGGTCGGGCGCACCGGGGTCGCGCCAGCCCAGGAAGTCCAGGTCGGCCCAGGGCTGATCGGACAGCGGCTTGGGCAGGTTGATGCGCTTCGTCTCGCTCTTGGAGCAGTTGACGAAGGAGGTGCGGATGTCCTTCTCGTCCAGAGTTTCCATGATGACCGCAAGGTAACAGCGGGTGGGGGCGTACGTCGTCCGAATATCTCCTGGTCACCGCCGTCTCGGCGCACGGAGGGCCGTAACGGGAAGTTAACGCGTCGGTTCCTCTCGGGGAACGGGCCGTGAATAGCGTGCGGCCAGTGATCACAGGAGGGCGCATGGACGACACGACGGGAGGTGAGTCCCGGATCGAGGACCTGGTCACGACGATCACCCGGCGGAACGCCGCCCTGCGGGAGGCGCAGGCGCGCATGAGCGAACTGCGCGGCGAGGGGCGGGCCGCCGCCGAGCGGGTGACGGTCGAGGTCGATCGGTTCGGCGCGCTCACGGGACTGCGGATCGACCCCCGGGCGATGCGGCTGGGGTCCGAGGCGCTCGCCGAGGCGATCCTCGGCGCCGCCGAGCAGGGCCTACGGGACGTACGGGCGCGGGCCGACGAGGTGATGCGCCCCCTCATCGCCGAGCTGGCGGCCGCGAACGCGCAGGCCATGGCCGGTGTCGACCTCGGTGGGCAGGACCTCGACGACGTGCTCGCCGCGCTACGCGACATCCGGCACGACCTGCGCATGTGACCCCCGACACGCGAACGGAGAGCCGATGCACATCGATCACGCCGAACTCGAAGACGCGTCGCGAAGGTTCGTGGATGAGGACGGTGACCTCGCGTCTGCGATCAACTACCTCTTCGGGAAGATCGACGACCTGGGCGACGTCTACGGCGACGACGACGCGGGTCGGGAGGCCCGGCAGGGGTTCGTCAGGGCGCGCCGGCACCTCGCCGAGTACTCCGGCGCCCTGTGCGGCGCGTACGGGACGGTCGGCGTCAACCTCGCCCTCATGAGCGGTGACGTCCGCGCGGCGGACTGGAACGGCATCGCGGCCCTGCCGGCGGTCGACCTGGCGAGCGTGCCCCGGTTCGGCTCGTGACGCCGGAGCAGGTCCTGCTCTGGGTCGCGGGTGTACAGCTGCCCAAGGCGGACAGCGACGGCGCCCGGACGATGGCCGGCTACTACCGGGACATCGCGGACGCCGTCGACCGGAGCGGCACGGCGATGGAGAAGGTCGTCGGCCAGGTCAAGAGCCACAACGACGGTGACGGGCCCGCCGCGTTCGAGCGGTACTGGGGCGGGTCGGCGGCCACCGGAGCGGTCGCTCCGTCCGCCTATCCGGCCGACGTCTCGGCGTACGCCCGAAGGGTCGCCGATTCGCTCGAGCAGTTCGCCAAGGTCAACGACGAGATACGCGCGGCGCTGTGGGTGCTGGCGATCCAGCTGTACGCCAACATCGTCTTCACCATCTGCTACGGCTGGCTGACCGGCGTTCTGGAGGCCCGGCTGCTGACGCTGATCGGGCAGGCCCGCTGGTACGGCAGGATCCGCAACAGTCTCGTCCAGCTGCTCGTCAAGCGGGTGATCTACGCCCTGGCCGACAGTGTCGCGTACGCGGGCGGGCAGCAGGCCCTCCAACTCGGCATCTACGGCACCAGCCTGGCCGCCGGTGTCGACCGCGACACGCTCACGAAGGTGGCCGGCTACGACCCTCTGTCGGTCCGGGCGAACGCCGTTCAGCTCGCCGACGGGTTCGCCGGCAACATGGCCTACGACGGCGTCGCCGACGCCCTGCCCGGGCTGAACCCCACGTCGAGGTACCGGCAGGTGTTCGGCAGGTACTTCCTGCGCCGGCCGGGCGTCACGGGAGCGCTCGGCGGCCTGACGACCCGCATGGCGGCCTCGAACGCCTACACGTACGCGAGCAACGTCACCGACTCCTACCTCGAGGGCGACGGCGACGGGTGGACCAAGCCGCCCACGCTCCAGCAGGAGGCCGCCAAGCTGTTCATCCACGTGCCGCGGATCTACGTGAAGTATCCGCTGCGGTGGAAGAACTGGCCGAACATCAGCGGCCAGACCGCCGGCCCCGGCACCCCCTGAGTCTCACCGGGCATGACCCGGGAGCCGTAAGAGGGCGAAGCGGCGGGTGGGTCCAGCCCCCCTCTGCTGCGAAACCCGCTCAGCCAGTCGGTTGCGCGGCCCGCTGGCTCGTACGCCCGCTCTTACCTGAGGCTCGGCTTGCCCCCTTAATCCGTTACGTGCCCATTTCAGCGCTCTACCCGATAGCGCAGATGGGAGGCGGCTGCGGGTGATCAGCCCGGCCGGGACGGGGCGAGGTCCGTCAAGGCGTGCGAAGCCGCGAGCATGGAGAGGAGAATTAGGCGACGATGTCCCCCAGCGTCCTCGTCGGCTGCGGCTCGTTGGATCCTGAGTACAAGCCGGTACGAGCGTTTCGCCCGGGACGGGACCGGTGAGGGTCCATATCGAGGAGGAGAGACCGCTGGCGAGCATCGCCATTGAACTGCACGACGCCGACGGCGACGAGGCCGCACGGCGCATTGACGAGTACCGCGACCTGTACGCCGAGAGCTTCGCCGGGCAGCCGTACTCCTGGGGGCCGGAGTACGCCGAGCTTTTCCAACGGCGTTTCGAGACCCACCGGCAGCAGCCGGGCTTCGCGCTGGTGGAGGCCAGGACCACGGGCACCCTCATCGGGCTCGGCTACGGCCTCTCCCTGTCACCCGCGATCCCGTGGTGGCAGAACCTCATCACTCCCATCCCGCCCGAGATCACCGACGAGCCGCCCGGCCGCACCTGGGCGCTGACCGAGCTCATGGTCGGTGAGCGGTGGCGGCGACTGCACCTGGCCGAGGCCATCCACGACCGTCTGCTCGGCGGCCGCACGGAAGAACGGGCCACCGCGACCGTGCTGCCCGCCGCCACGGCCGCGCAGGCCGCCGTCCTCAAGTGGGGCTGGGAGAAGGTCGGTCAGAAGCGCAACCCGCTGCCCGGCGCGCCGGTCTTCGACGTTCTGGTGAAGACGCTCTGAGCGTCAGTGGAATTCGCCTTGGTCGTCAGGCGTTCGTACTGGCATAACCGGGCTAGGGAGGACTCGTGACAGACCAGACACGGCTGTACACGCTGGACGAGGAGATTCCCGAGCTGGAACGGCCGGTGCTGCTCTACTTCCTGGACGGTTTCATGGACGCGGGCGCCGCGGGCCGTCTCGCGACCGACCACCTGCTGAGCTCGATGAATCCCCGGACCGTGGCCACCTTCGACATCGACTCGTTGCTGGACTACCGCTCCCGGCGACCGCCGATGGTCTTCGACACGAATCACTGGGTGGACTACAAGGCGCCCGAACTGAGCCTGCGTGTCTGCGAGGACGCGGTCGGCGTGCCGTTCCTCGTGCTGTCCGGCCCCGAGCCCGACCGGTCGTGGGAGGCGTTCGCCGCGGCCGTGGTCGAGCTGGTCCGGCGGCTCGACGTGAGCCTGTCGGTCGGCGTGCACGGCATCCCGATGGCGGTGCCGCACACCCGGGAGACCGGGCTGACGCCGCACGGCAACCGGCCCGACCTGCTCGGCGAGAGCACGTCGTGGATCTCGCGGGTCGAGGTGCCGGGCAGTGCCGGCGCGCTGATCGAGTACCGGCTCGACGAGGCCGGACACGACGCGATCGGCTTCACCGCCCACGTGCCGCACTACCTCTCGCAGGCGGAGTACCCGGCCGCCGCGATCGCCCTGCTGAACGGCGTCACCGCCGCCACCGGTCTGGCCTTCCGCACAGGCGAGCTGGAGGAGGCCGCCGTGCGGGCCAGGAAGCAGATCGACGACCAGGTCGCCGCCTCCGAGGAGATCGCCGAGGCGGTCCGCGGCCTGGAGGCGAGGTTCGACGCCGTCGCGGCGGCGAGCGGCAACAGCCTCCCGATGGCCGGTCCGGACGCGCGGATGCCGGACGCTGAAGAGATCGCGGCCGAGTTCGAGCGGTTCCTGGCCGAGCAGGAAGAATAAGGGCCCGGCGCCCACGGCGCCGGACCCCCACCGGGTGAGCCGGTCAGCCGTCGCAGGCCGTCTTGAGGTGGCGGCCGGCGGTGTTCAGCGGCGTCGCGTCGGGCATCTGCGGCGTTCCTCCGCTGCCCAGCGTCTTCATCTGCCGGCCGAGGCTGTCCATCGCGGAGGCGGCCTCGTTGGCCGCCTTCTCGACGTCGTCGTCGCCGGAGTCCTTGCCCTGCTCGCGCATCTGCTTGGCACCGTTGGCGTACGTCCCGGAAAGGGCGTTCGGGTCGCCGACCTGGGTCATGCCCGTCTTGGTGACGTTCGCGATGGTCTGCTGGAGCTTGTCGCAGGCGGAGTTCTTCTGCTCGCTGCCGCCGCACGCGGTCGCGGAAAGCGCCAGGGCGGCGGTGACGGCGCTGACCACGGTGATCCGCATGCGTGAGATGCGCACTGAAATCGACTCCTCGCTGTCGGGGTGAGGCCGGCCGTACGGGGCGCCCGGCCGGATCTTCCTTCGACACCTCAGGAGTCACAACGGTTCCGTTCTTTCACCGCCGTCTGCCGAAGAACGCCGCACGTCGGTCGCGATCCGCCGCGCCGCCCCCGCCGGGTCGTCCACCGCGTGCCGGCCGCCGTCGCGCCGGCACCACGCGAAGGAGCCGTCCCGCACGTCGATCGAGATCCACAGGCGGGGATTCCGGCGGCTCCGGCGCACCGACACCGCCGGTTTGGCGTCGCTCATGCCCACGTCGAGCCCCAGAAGCGCCAGCTCCCGGCACAGTGCCGCGAGCAGCCGGAGTTCGTCGCTGTGCTCGATGCTGATCGCCCCCGTGCGCTCGCCGGGCCACCAGCATCGCGCCGCCGGGCGTCGCGTGGCGAGCGTGTCGCGGAGGCGTCTTCGACGTCAATGTCTACTCTCCGTCTCTACTTCGTCTCCCTAGGTAACGGAATGCCGTTATCCTGTGCCCGGACACGACGAGAAAGGGGCGGACGGTGTCAGGTCGGCCGATCCTGCTCCAAATCCTGCTGCGGCAGCGGCAGTGGCATCGCTATGGGCTCTTCCGCGCCGCCTACGACGACGCCGCGCGCCGGGTCGACCGTGACCTCGTGGGCACGGCACCGAGCCGGGCGCAGCTGCACCGCTGGACCTCCGGCGAGCTGAAACGCCTCCCCTACACCGACCACTGCCGGGTGCTCGAGCACATGTTCCCCGGCTGGACGGCCGACCAGCTGTTCGGGCCGTGCCCCGACGACGTCCTGACCCCGCCGGCGCCCGCGAACGCCCGCCGGTCCGACGGGCCGATGGCCGACGTCGTGGCCGTCTTCCCCACCCGCGCCGACTTCACCGGCGCGGTCCCGCCGTACGACCTGTTCGACACCGCCGCCGACATCAGGGCCGTCGGCCTGTCGCTCAACCTGATCTGCCAGCAGTACCCCGACCAGCGCCTGCATGGCCTCATCGAGAAGGGCACCACGCTGCGCTGTCTCTTCCTCGACCCCGACGGGGAGGCCATCCGGGCGCGCGAGCGCGAAGAGGGCTACACCGACCATCACCTGATCATGCTCACCCGGCTCAACATCGAGGTGCTCTCCCGGCTGCGCGCCCGCCTGCCGGACACCGCGCGCGACCGGCTGTCCATCGCCGTCTACGACGAGACCGTACGGTTCGGCATCGTCCTGGTCGACGACACCACGTGCGTCGTGCAGCCCTACCTGCCGCAGGCCCGCGGCGTCGACTCACCGACCCTCCTGCTGCGCCGATCTGCCGAGCAGCCGGGTCTTTACAACACTTTTGCGCGGATTTATACGGAGTTATGGGAACGGAGTCGGCCGGTATGACGGCGTCCCCGGGTGCGCTGGTCCCCGTCGCGCTGGAGGCGGTCGCCCTCGCCGGCGACCTCATCAGGTCCCGGCGGCCCGGCACGCTCACCGCCAAGGGCGACCGCGACATGGCGAGCGAACTCGACTTCACGGTCGAACGCGCCGTCCGGGCCCACCTGCGGCGCCGTACGCCCGACGTGGCCGTCCTCGGCGAGGAGGAGGGAGTCACCGGACGCCACGACGGCGATCTGCTGTGGGCGCTCGACCCGATCGACGGCACCGCCAACTTCGTGCACGGTATGCCGCTGACCGGGGTCTCCCTGGGTCTGCTGCGCGGTGACCGCCCGGTGCTGGGCGTGATCGACCTGCCGTTCCTCGGCGCGCGCTACTGGGCGGTGGAGCACGGCGGCGCCCACGAGGGCGACCGGCGGATCTCCGCGAGCCGTACGGGCGGTCTCCGTGAGGCGATCGTGGCCATCGGCGACTACGCCGTCGGCGTGGGCGCGGAGGAGAAGAACGTCCTGCGTCTCGCGCTCACCGAGCGGCTGGCGGGCCGCGTCCAGCGCGTGCGCATGCTCGGCTCGGCCGCCATCGACCTCGCGTGGGTCGCCGAGGGCAAGCTCGACGCGTGCGTCGCGCTGTCGAACAACCCCTGGGACACCGCGGCCGGTGTCGTCATCGCCCGTGAGGCCGGCGCCGTCGTGATCGACCTGGACGGCTCCGACCACACGTCCACCTCGGCGGCCACGATCGCCGTCGCGCCACGCGTGGCCGGCGAGCTCCTCGACCTCGTCCGGTCCTGGCGGCAGGTCGCCCCGCCGCACGCCCGCGGCGCCTGATCAGCGATAGGCGTCGTAGCCCAGCTTGACCGCCACCGCCAGGCCGCAGACCACCACGACGACCCGCAGCGCCTCGCCCGGAAGGCGGCGTACGAGGGCGGGCCCGAGCCAGCCGCCGGCCAGGAAGCCGGCCGCCAGTGGCAGCACCGCGGCCCACCGCACCGGTCCGAAGGCGGCGAACCCCAGCGCGGCGACCCCGTTGCTCAGCCCGGCCACGACGTTCTTGACCGCGTTGACCCGGATCAGCGGGAGCTCGAGCATCGCACCGAGCACCGCGAGCATCAGGATGCCGCCGGCCGCGCCGAAGTAGCCGGAGTAGATCGCCACGGCGAACACCGCGAACCGCAGCGGCGTGCTGTGCTCGCCGCCCATGCCGGCCGCCGCGGCGATGAGGCGCCGCTGCGCGAGCAGCACGAGCGAGGCCCCGGCGACCAGGATCGGCGCCACGTACTCGAAGGAGCCGGCCGGGGTGAGCAGCAGCAGCGCCGCCCCGGTGGCGCCGCCGAGCCCGGTCAGCGCACCGATGCGCACCACCCGGCCGGACTGCCCGGCCAGTTCCCGCTGCGAACCGGCCGCGGCCCCGACCGCGGTGAAGAGCAGGGCCACGGTGTTCGTCACGTTCGCGCTGAGCGGCGGGATGCCCAGGGCCAGCAGCGCCGGATAGGAGACGATCGACGCGAGGCTGACCACCGTGCTGACGACTCCGGCGACGATCCCCACGCCGAGCAGGATCAGGACATCGGTGACGATCACCCCGTAACCCAAGCACAGGGGACATCCGGCTCCGGCCGGTGGGGGCGCTTCACCCCGCGCCGGGCCGGTATGGGCGGTGTCACCCGCGATCGCCCGATTGGTTGCCACAATGGGCGGCGTGCGCATCGGCATCCTGGGTCCGCTGGACGTGCGGGACGAGGCCGCGCGGCCCGTGGAGGTCAGCGGTCCGCGGCTGCGCGCCCTGCTGATCCGGCTGGCCGTCGACGCCGGGCGGACCGTGCCGGCCGACCGGCTGATCGACGACCTGTGGGGCGACGCGCCCCCGGCCGCCGCCGCCAACGCGCTCCAGGCGCTGGTCTCCCGCCTGCGCGGCGTGAGCGGCCACGACGCCGTCGAGTCACGTCCGGGCGGCTACCGGCTCGGCGTCGCTCCGGACCAGGTGGACGCGGTCGCGTTCGAACGCCTGGTGGCCACCGCCCGCGCGACGGACGATCCGGCCGCACGGGCCGACGAACTGCGCCGCGCGCTCGCCCTGTGGCGCGGGCCCGCGCTCGCCGACGTGGCCGGCGCGGCCTTCGCCGCCGCGCCGATCGCCCGGCTCGAAGAACTGCGCGTCGAGGCCGCCGAGGAGCGGTTCGAGGCCGACATCGCGCTCGGCCACGCCGCACGCCTCGTCCCCGAGCTGGAGGAGCTCACCACGCTCCACCCGCTGCGCGAGCGGCTGCGCGGGCAGCTCATGCGGGCCCTGTACGCCGCGGGCCGCCAGGCCGACGCCCTCACCGTCTACGAGGACGCGCGCCGTACCCTCGCCGAGGGTCTCGGCGTCGACCCCTCGCCGGAGCTGGCCGCGGTGCACCTGTCGATCCTGCGCGGCGCGCCGGCCGAGCGTCCGCCCACGCCCGTGCGCGAGCCGGAGCGGCGGAGCAACCTGCCCGCCCAGCTCACCAGCTTCGTCGGGCGTGCCGAGGAGATCGAGCGGGTCGGCGAGCTGCTCACCACCCACCGGCTCGTCACGCTCACCGGCCCGGGCGGCACCGGCAAGACCCGGCTCGCGGGCGAGACGGCGAGCCGCATGGCCGCCGCGTCGCCCGACGGCGTGTGGTTCGTGCCGCTGGCCCCAGTACGCGGCGCGCTCGACGTGCCGCAGGCGGTGCTCGTCGCGATCGGCATCCCCGAGACGATCCGCCTGCTGGAGGCCCGCGAGATCGCCCGCCCGCTCGACCGGCTCGCCGACGCACTGGCCACCAAGCGGCTGATCCTGGTGCTGGACAACTGCGAGCACCTGCTCGACGCGGTCGCGACGCTGGCCGATCGGCTGCTGTCCGCCGCACCGGGCGTACGGATCCTCGCCACCAGCCGCGAGCCGCTCGGTATCACCGGTGAGGCGCTGTGCCCGGTGCCCTCGCTCGCCCTGCCGCCCGAGGACGCCGACGCCGACGGTGCCCGGGCGTACGACGCGGTACGGCTGTTCGTCGACCGGGCCACCGCGGTGCGCGCGGGGTTCGCGCTGGACGCGGACAC
Source organism: Actinoallomurus sp. CA-142502 (assembly GCF_050936355.1). NCBI lineage: Bacteria > Bacillati > Actinomycetota > Actinomycetes > Streptosporangiales > Thermomonosporaceae > Actinoallomurus > Actinoallomurus sp. CA-142502. The sequence goes on along the minus strand of NZ_JBNJMY010000001.1, from coordinate 244,235 downwards.
GGTCGGGCCGGTCGTGCGCATCTGCCGGGCCCTGGACGGCGCGCCGCTCGCGATCGAGCTGGCCGCAGCCCGGCTGCGTGCGCTCACGCCCGCGCAGGTCGCCGACCGGCTCGACGACCGGTTCCGGCTGCTCAACGTCGGCAGCCGCACCGCCCTGCCGCGCCACCAGACGCTGCGCGCGGTGGTCGACTGGAGCTGGGACCTGCTCGACGACCCTGAGCGCCGGGTGCTGCGCCGGCTCTCGGTCTTCAACGGTGGTGCGACCCTGCAGAGCGCCGAGGAGGTGCTCGGCGAGGACGTCATCGACCTGATCGCCTCGCTGGTCGACAAGTCGCTGGTCATGGCCACGGGTGAGGCCGAGGTGCGCTACCGCCTGCTGGAGACCGTGCGTGCGTACGCCGCGGAGAGGCTGACCGCGGCCGGGGAGGATGAGCGCCTCCGCGACGCCCACGCCGCGTACTTCCTGCGGCTCGCCGAGCGTGCCGAACCCGAGCTGCGCGGCCGTGACCAGATGCGCTGGCTGGACCGTTTGAACGCCGAGCGTGACAACTGCAACAACGCGCTGCGGCACGCGATCGACACCCGCGACGTGCAGACCGCCGTACGCCTCGTCGGGGCACTGGCCTGGTTCTGGATCCTGTGCGACTACGAGGCCGAGGCCGGGCAGTGGGCGGTCGAGGTCTGGAGCCTCGTCGACGACCGCCCACCTCCGGGAGCCGAGGACGCGTACGTCATCTGCGGCCTCGTGGCAGCCATGGTTCAGGAGATGTCCCGTGACGGTGGGCCGGATCCGCGTACCCTGCACGCGCGGTTCGAGAAGATGCTCGCGATGCGGACGGAGGCCTCCACGCATCCGGCCCTGGCCCTGTTCCGTCCCATCGCCGCGATCTTCTCCGGCGACGCCGACGCGGCGCTGCGGGAACTCGACCTCGTCGGCGACCATCCCGATCCGTGGACGAGGGCGGCTCGTCACGTCTTCGTCGGGTTCCTGGCCATCAACGGGGGTGACTTCGACCGGGCGGCCCGCGCCGTGACCGAGGCACATGCGGGATTCCGGGAGATCGGTGACCGCTGGGGGCTCGTCAGCGCCCTGACGGGCGTCGCGGAGGTGCATCTCGCGCGCGGCCGGCCCGAGGAGGCGATCCGCGCGACGGAGGAGGCGTACGAATACACCGTCTCCGGCGTCAGCCCCGACCAGGCCGCGGGTCTGCGGATCCTGCTCGGCCGGGCACGCGCCATGGCGGGCGACTTCGCCGGGGCGCGCGTGGACCTGGAGCACGGCGCGCGGATCGCCGAGCGGATCGCCGAGCACTCTGTCGCGGCCCGGGGATGGCTGGAGATCGGTGAGCTCGCCCGATGGGAGAACGACCTCGAACAGGCGCGCGAGTTCGTCGACCGCGCGGTCGCCTTCGTCGAGCCCAAAGCGGCGCGGATCGACTTCGGCACCACGGCGGCGGTGGTGTTCAGCAAGCGGGGCAGCCTCGCGGAGCAGCTGGGCGACCTCGACGCCGCGGCGAGGTGGCACGACCGGGCGATACGGGCGATCACCGAGCTGGCCCGGATGCCGATCGACCGGCTCATCGGCACTCTCGTCCAAGGGCTGGCGGCGCTGGCCGCGTCGCGGGGAGAGCACGTACGCGCCGCCGAACTGCTCGGCGGCGCGCACACACTGCAGGGCGAACCCGACCCGTGGAACCTGGAGATCGAACGCGCCACGGCGGCCGCTCTCGCCGCACTGGGCCGGACGGCCTTCGACGAGGCGTACGCCCGCGGCCGCCGCACCCCCCGCGACCAGGTCCTTTCGCTGTACTAGACCTTGCGCCCGTACATCCACACGGCGACGGGGAAGGTCACGACCACGATCCCGACCGCCCACGCGAGCGTGTACCAGGCGTGGTCGCCGATCGGCCCGCCGACCATCAGCGCCCGCGTCGCGTCCGCCAGGTGCGTCACCGGGTTGACCTTCACCCACGCCTGGAGCCAGCCGGGCATCGTCCCGGTGTTGGCCAGCAGGACGCTGCTGCCGAAGGTCAGCGGCATCGCCCAGATGAACCCGAGCCCCTGCACCGTCTCCGGCGACGGCGCCACCAGCCCGACCAGCACCGAGACCCAGCAGACCGCGAAGTACAGGGCGTACGCCAGGCCGAACGCCGCCAGCACCGACAGCGGGTTCGTGTGGAAGCGGAACCCGAGCAGCGATCCGAACGCCACCAGCATCACCATCGACACGCAGAAGCGGACCGCGTCGCCGATCACCGCGCCGATGAGCGGCGCGGACCGGGCGATCGGCAGGCTGCGGAACCGGTCGAACACGCCCTTGCGGATGTCCTCGCACAGCGACGTGCCCAGGCCCATCGAGGCGAACATGCCCATCTGCGCGACCAGGCCGGGCAGCAGCTGCTGCAGGTACGCGTGGGTGCTGCCCGCGACCACACCGCCGAAGACGTACAGGAACAGCAGGAGGAACACCACCGGCATCATCAGGACGTCGATCAGCTTCTCCGGTGAATGCTTCAGCTGCATGACGTTGCGCCAGGCGAGCGTCAGCCCGTTGCCCAGCGTCCGTGCCGGTCCGATCCTCGGCGCGGGCGCCTGGTCGACGGTGATCGCGGTCATTCCTTCTCTCCCTCGGTCTCGGCGTGGTGGCCGGTCAGGCTGAGGAAGACCTCATCCAGGCTGGGCCGGCGCAACGCCAGGTCGGATGCGACGACGCCGGCCTCGTCCAGGCCGCGCACCACCGCGCTCAGCGCCGCCGGATCGTCCAGCGGCGCGGTGACCAGGCCGGTGTCCTCATCGGTCTCGGGCCGCGCACCGGTGATCCGGGCGACGACGCCGACGACCTTCGGCACGCGGTCCCGGTCCAGCGCGCGTACCGCGAGCGTCTGACCGCCGACCTTCTCCTTCAGCTCTTCGGAGGTGCCGTCGGCGACCACGCGGCCGTGGTCGAAGACCAGGATCCGGTCGGCGAGCGCCTCGGCCTCGTCCAGCTGCTGCGTGGTGAGCAGCACGGTCGCACCGTCGCGTACCAGCTCCCGCACGGTGTCCCAGACGGCGTTGCGGGCCCGCGGGTCCAGGCCGGTGGTCGGTTCGTCCAGGTAGATCACCTGAGGGTCGTTGACCAGCCCGGCCGCGAGGTCGAGCCGGCGGCGCATGCCACCGGAGTAGGTCTTGGCGGCCCGGCCGCCCGCCGCGGACAGGCCGAACCGGTCGATCAGCTCCTGCGCCCGCCGCCGCGCCTCACGGCGGGGGTGGCCGACCAACCGGGCGATCATGATGAGGTTCTCCACGCCGGTCAGCTCCTCGTCGACCGAGGCGTACTGGCCGGTCAGGCTGATCACTCGTCGTACCTGCGCGGCGTCCTTGACCACGTCGAAGCCGCAGACCTCGGCACGGCCCTCGTCCGGCTTGATCAGAGTGGCCAGCGTCCGCACGGCCGTCGTCTTGCCGGCGCCGTTCGGTCCGAGCACGCCGAGCACGGTCCCGCGGCGCGCGAGGATGTCGACGCCCGCGAGCGCCTGGGTATCTCCGAAGCGTTTCTTCAGGCCCTCGGCCCGTATCACGTGTTCCATTCCGGCTCTCCCCTGTTCGTCTCGTGCCGGACCACTGTGCGGCGACCGGCTGACGCGGCGCGCACATCGCGGGTACGCGCGCTGACACGCCGCTGACACGCCCTGGTACGCCTCAGCCTGGAGAGTGAGTCGTCGCTGGGCCGCGCGAGGGAGGCGGCGGCCGGAACCCGGCCGTACGCTGGACCTTCCCCCAGCCGGAAGGGCGGACGTGAAGGCTCTGCGAGTGCCGCGCGTGGACCTCGCGATCGGTGCCGTCGTCACCGTCGCGATGGTCCTGCCCGCGTTCGTCCCGCACGTACAGCCGTGGTGGGTGGTGGGGCTGTCCGTCCTGAGCTCGCTGCCGGTGATCTGGCGGCGGACGCTCCTCATCCCCGTCGGACTGGTCGCGGGCGGCGCGGTCACCGTGCTCGCGCTCGCGCACCAGAGCCTGACGCACCAGCTGCCGTGGTTGATGCCGTACGGACCGCTGCTGTGGACCTACACGTTCGCCGAGCTCGCCAAGCCGGTCTGGCGTGAGGCCGGCAGCGTGGTCCTGATCGCCGGAGTGGTCCTCTCGCTGGTCCTGCCGCACGAGAGCTTCGACACCTCCGGCTACGTCATCACCTCCTACGTCGCCGCGTACGCCCTGGGAATGGGCGCCCGGGCCCGCCGCGCGCAGCGCGAGGCCGTGGAGGAGCGCGCGCGGCGACTGGAGGAGGAACGCGCCGTCGCGGTCGCCGAGGAACGCACGCGGATCGCCCGCGACATGCACGACATCGTCACCCACTCGGTCGGGCTCATGGTCGTGCAGGCCGAGGCGGGCCCGCTGGTCGTGCGGTCCGAGCCTGCCCGCGCCGAGGCGGCGTTCGAGGCGATCGCCGACACCGGGCGCGAGGCGATCGGCCAGCTCCGCCAGATGCTCGGTGCGCTACGAGGCACCGTCGAGCGCGAGCCGCAGCCGGGCCTCGGGGCGACGCCCGGATTGGTGGAACGCGCCCGTCAGGCCGGGCTCACGGTCCACCTCGAAGAGCGCGGCACCCGGCGGCCGGTTCCCGCGGCCGTGGAGGTCGCGGCGTACCGGATCATCCAGGAGTGCCTGACCAACACGCTGCGCCACGCGGCCGCCCGCTCGGTGCGGCTGTGCCTCGGCTGGTCGGACCGGGCCCTGACGATCGAGGTCGCCGACGACGGTGGCGGCGCGCCCGACGTGCGCGAGGGCCACGGCATCGTCGGCATGCGCGAACGCGCGGGCGCCTGCGGAGGCACACTCGTCATCGACCCGCGCGGTTTCACCGTCACCGCCACACTGCCGATCGGATAGCCATGCGTGTGCTCGTCGCCGACGACCAGGACCTGTTCCGCGGCGGTTTCGCCATGATCTTGGGCGCCCACGAGGACATCTCGGTGGTCGGCGAGGCCTCCGACGGCGCCGAGGCGATCGCCAAGACGGTGGAGCTGGCGCCCGACCTCGTCCTCATGGACATCCGGATGCCGAACGTCGACGGGGTGGCGGCCACGGCCGAGATCTGCCGGCGTACGTCGGCGAAGGTCCTGGTCCTGACCATGTACGACGTCGACGACTACGTCTATGACGCGCTGCGGGCCGGCGCCAGCGGCTTCCTGCTCAAGGACGTCCGGCGCGACGACCTCGTGCGCGCGGTCCGGCTCGTCGCCGCGGGCGAGTCGCTGCTCGCGCCGTCGGTCACCCGGCGGCTGATCGAGGACGTCGTCCGCCGGGGCAGCCCGCGCCCCTCCCTCAGGAGGCGCCTGGCCGAGCTGACCGACCGCGAGGTCGACACACTGCGGGGCCTCGCGCGCGGCCTGTCCAACAGCGAGATCGCCGCCGAGCTCGTCGTCAGCGAGCACACCGTGAAGACGCACGTGAGCAACGTGCTGACCAAGCTGCACCTGCGCGACCGGGCGCAGGCCGTGGTCTTCGCCTACGAGTCCGGCCTGGTCGTCGCGGGCGCGGAGTGACCTCCCCCTCGTACGGGGGGGGAGGTCGCCGGTTCACCCGAGGCGGCGGTCCGCGGGCGCGGTGGTCAGCGAGACCACTGCTTGGGATCGACCATCACGATCACCGAGTTCTCCGAGAGGGCGCCGACATTGACGACGTGCCATGATCCGGGTACCTGGTCGGCGCGCAGTGTCCTCACCTGGACGCCTCCGAAGGCGTCCTGCTTGGCGTTCGGGGTCGATGGACACCACCCCATGTCCGCACCGGCCCCGAATCTTTCACGCCACCGGAACGACGACGGGCGTTCGAGTACCGGGGAAGGACGCGTCGCTCAGCTCGCGCGTTCGCCGGGCTCGGGGACCTGGGCCGGCTTGCGGTCTCCGGTCAGCTCGGCGATCTGGGCGAGGGTCTCCTCGTCCAGCGGCACCTCCGGCTGCGGGGGGAGCCAGCCGCTCTCCGGGTCGTAGCTGCGGACGACCTTCGCCGGCACACCGGCGATCACGCTGTGGTCGGGGAACTCGCCGCGGACGACGGCGCCTCCGGCCACCACGACGTTCCGGCCCAGGCGGGTGCCCGGCAGGATGATCGCTCCGGCGCCGAGCCAGCAGCCGGAACCGATGACGACGGCGTCGTTGACCGGCCACTGCCGTCCGACGGGGGTGTCGGGGTCGGTGTAACCGTGGTTCTGGTCGGTGATGTAGACGTACGGTCCGGTGAAGACGTCGTCGCCGATCTCGATCGACTGGTGCCCGACGATGTGGCTGCCCCGGCCGATGGAGCAGGCCTTCCCGATCGTCACGATCGGGTCCGGTCCGAGGTCGAGGCCGGGTACGAACCCGGCCGAGAGCGTGACGTGCACGCCGATGAGGGTGTGGTCGCCGATGCGGATCCACGGCTCGCCGTAGATCGCGCCGGTGGGGAAGCCGATGCACGCGCCTTCACCGAGGTAGCCGAACCGCCGGCCGGCCGGGGTGCTCGGTGAGATCTCGGCGTGGGCGCGCAGCCATTCCCAGACCCGGTGCAGCACCACCGCGAGAGCCCTGCGGCTCGCGGCACTGAGCGAGGATCTAAGCGACATGGGACAGACGGTACAGGGAACCCGAATGCCATTCGCCCCCTGTTGACCGGTTCCGGAACGACGACGGGCCCGGCCAGTGTCGCTGGCCGGGCCCGGTCGACGGCCGATCAGTGGTTGCTGCGGGCACGGTCGGCGTCGGAGTTCTCCGACGTCGACGACAGGTGCTCGGGGGAGCTCACCTCCTCGCTCGGCCGCGACGCGCTACGGCGTGTCGCGATCGCGCCGACGGCGCCCACGGCACCCCCGACGACGAGGAGGGCCGCGGCGAAGCCGCGACGACGCTTCGGGCTGCCCGGCTCGACCCGGCCGGCCGTACGGTGGAGGAGCGCGCCGACACGCGGCCCGACCTCCTCCTCGATGTAGTGTCCGGCCTGGTCGATTCGTGGCGCACTCCAATGACGCGCGTTCTTCATCTGTTTCGCGGCCATCTTCTGCGCCTGACGAGTGGTGGGGCCCACCCGCTGCGCCGCCTGACGGGCACCCTCGGCAACCCTCTCCTGAACGTCCTGCAGACGCGCGCTGTCGATGTTCACCTGCGGCATCTTCCGACTCTTGTTTCGTAGGGACATACTGCCCTCCGTCATGTGCGGTCTCGTCGGACTCTGTTCCCACGACAAGCGATGTCAATCGCCGATCTGACAGGATGCGTTCACGTGGGGGTACACGCACCTGTGTCCCTTGTGAACATCGGATTCGATACGAGGAGGAGTCTTCGTGGCCGAAGACCTCACCGCGACGCTGCGTACGACGATGGGCACCATCGTGCTGCGTCTTTTCCCCGACCACGCGCCGAAGACGGTGCAGAACTTCGTCGGTCTCGCCGAGGGCACGATCGAGTGGACCGACCCGCGCACGGGCCAGCGGACGACCGACCCGCTGTACAACGGCACGGTCTTCCACCGGGTGATCGACAAGTTCATGCTCCAGGGCGGCGACCCGCTGGGCAACGGCCGGGGCGGCCCCGGCTATGAGTTCGAGGACGAGTTCCACCCGGACCTGCGCTTCGACCGTCCGCACCTGCTGGCGATGGCCAACGCGGGGCCGGGCACCAACGGCTCGCAGTTCTTCATCACCGTCGTGCCCACGCCGCACCTCAACGGCCGGCACACGATCTTCGGCGAGGTGATCGAGGGCGCCGACGTCGTCGACGCGATCGCCAAGACCGACACCGACCGAGGCGACCGGCCCGTCAAGGACGTCGTCGTGGAATCGGTGACCATCGATCGTCGTTAGACAGGTACCGACAGCAGAGGAAGACCACGATGAGCAGCGACACGCCGCACGCTCCTCAGGCTCCACAGGTGCCGACGTGCTATCGGCACCCGGGCCGTGAGACGTACGTCAGCTGCACGCGCTGCGAACGCCCGATCTGCCCGGACTGCATGCGCGACGCCGCTGTGGGCCACCAGTGCCCGGAATGCGTGCGGGACGGCAACCGTACGGTGCGCCAGGCGCGTACGGTCTTCGGCGGACGTGTCGCCACCCGGCCGGCGGTGACCCTGACGTTGATCGCGATCAACGTCGTCGCCTACATCGGTGAGCTGGCCTCACCGAGTTTCGTCGACCGGTTCGAGATGCTGGGCGTGCTGAAGACGCAGTTCGGCCAGGTCATCCCGGGCTACGGCGTCGCCGATGGCGAGTGGTACCGCCTGATCACTGCGGCGTTTCTGCACGTCCCGCTCAATCAGGGCACTTTCGGCATCACCCACATCCTGTTCAACATGTGGGCGCTGTGGGTGCTGGGACCGCAGCTGGAGCAGGTGCTCGGCCGGCTGCGCTTCACAGTGCTCTATCTGCTGTCGGCGCTGGGCGGCAACGTCCTGCTCTTCCTGGTCGACCCGGGTCAGCCCGCGCTGGGCGCCTCGGGCGCCATCTTCGGCCTGTTCGCCGCGTTCTTCGTGGTCGGACGCCGCCTGGGGGTGGACACCCGGGGCATCGCGTTCCTCATCGTGATCAACCTGATGTTCACGTTCACCTTCTCCGGCATCTCCTGGGAAGGGCACGTGGGAGGGCTGATCACCGGCGCGGTCCTGGCCGTGGCGTTCGCGTACGCCCCGCGGGGGCGGCAGCAGGCGGTCCAGGTGGCGGCGTCGGCGATCGTCGCGGCGGTCCTCGTCGTCCTGACCGTCGTCCAGACCGCCGCGTTGACCGCCTGACGGACCAAAGCCAAAGCAGAAGGCCCCGCCGGTGCGCCCGGTCGGGGCCTTCTCACGTCGTGGGGCCGGCGAGGCGTTGAAGGAGGGCAGGCAGACGAAATCCACAGGGTCATCCACAGCATGTGGAAAACTCTGTCGGCCAACGGCGGTGCCGTCGTGGAACTTCGGGCTTTCGCTCCGGCGTCGTCATGATCGTGGGCGCTTCGTCGCGCCGTGCGCCGTCGCCGCGCCGGATATGGGAATCGGCGCGTGTGTGTTGTCGAGCATAGCGATGCTTTGTCCCGGCCGCCGGGAGATCGGCGAGATATCCCGGCCCGATCCGGATGTGCCCCCGGGGGCAGCGGCCCGTACGCCGGCCACCGCCCCGCTCCGTCTCAGCGGCCTGTGGACAACGTTGTGGATGACGCGGTGGAAAGCCCGTCAACGCCAGCGTGTTGAAAGGATCACGCCGACGACGATCACCCCGAAGCCGATCAGCAGGTTCCAGTTGCTGAGCGAGGTGATGACCGGGACAGTCGCGCTGACGCTCGCCGTGATGTAGTAGACGGCGATCCAGGCCAGGCCCAGCAGCCAGCAGCCCACCATGGTCGGCACCAGCCACCGCGGGCTGACCGCGACCTTCTGGGAGCGCTGCGGCGGAGTGTAGACGGCCTTCTTGCGTACCTTCGACTTGGGCACGGTGGGTCTCTCCTCAGGGCGGGCTCTGGCGGCGGGCATGGCCTGACGCCGACCCGCGCATGGGTCAGTTTGTCGGTTAGCGTAGTCGCTGGTGAGCAGCGTACGACCATAACAGTGGCAGTGGGGGGTGACGATGGGGGTAAAACCCCGGCCTAGGGCCCTGACCTGGCGTCATGCCATTCCGGCCCTCACGCTTTTCGCCGGCACTCTCTTCGCCGCCAGCGCCAGCACCGCCCACGGCACCGACCTTCGCGGCGGCGACCGTACGCGCGTCACCGAGCTGATCGCCCAGGAGCAGCGCGGCTACCAGCACGCTCAGGGCACCTATCGCAGCCTCCACCGGCAGGTCGACGAGCTCGGCCGGCAGGCCGGCCGGCGCGACGCGGGCGTGCGCTCCGCGCAGCAGGAGGCCGATCGGCTCGCCGCGCTGTCCGGGTTCACTCCCGTGAGCGGGCGGGGCGTCCGCGTGTCGCTGAACGACGCGCCGCACGACCGCCGGGTGCCGGGCGACCCCAGCCCCGACGATCTCGTCGTCCACCAGCAGGACGTGCAGGCCGTGGTCAACGCGCTGTGGGCCGGCGGCGCCACAGGCATGCAAATAATGGACCAACGGCTGATCTCCACCAGCGCGGTCCGCTGCGTAGGCAATACGCTCATCCTGCAGGGAGTCGTCTACTCACCGCCGTTCCGCATCACCGCCACCGGCGTGCCCGGGCGGTTGCGGGCGGCGCTCGACGCCTCGCCGGAGATTCAGATCTACCGACAGTACGTCGACGAATACGGACTCGGGTATACGGTGAAGACCCTCCAGAAGACGACGTTGCCCGCCTACACCGGCAACGCGACGCCAAAGTACGCCACGGAGGCCGACGGTGCGGATACTCATCCGTAGCGTCGGCGAGCTGTGCATCACGGCCGGTCTGGTGGTGCTGCTCTTCGTCGCATACGAACTGTGGGGCACCGGCGCCTACACCCAGGCGGCGCAGCACAAGCTGGACGACGAGCTCACCCGCTCGTGGAACGCCGGGCCGCCGGCCGGTCCCGGCAAGGTCACCACCGAGCGCGTACGCCTCGGGCACGGCCTCGCGCTCATCCGCATCCCGCGGCTCGGCAAGAGCTTCCACTACGTCATCATCGAGGGCGTGTCAGTCGCCGACCTGCGCAAGGGCCCCGGCCACTACCCCGGCACCGCGATGCCCGGCCAGATCGGCAACTTCGTCGTCTCCGGCCACCGCACGACCTACCTCGCGCCCTTCAACAAGCTCGGTGAGCTGCACGCCGGCGACAAGATCCTCATCGACACCCGCGCCAGGCAGTACGTCTACAAGGTCACCTCGACCAAGGTCGTACAGCCCAGCGACGTCTCCGTGGCCGCGCCGGTGCCCGAACACCCGAAGGCCGACCCGACCAAGCGGCTCATCACGCTGACCACCTGCAACCCGAAGTACTCCGCGGCCCAGCGGCTCATCGTCTTCGGCCAGCTGGTCTCGTCGGCGCCGCGGGTGAAGGAGGCGAGTTCCTGAGATGTACGCCTGGCTCTGGCGGCACCTGCCCGGCGACCGGCTCCAGCGGACCGGCCTCGTCCTGGCCGCGCTGGTCGTCGTGGGCGTCCTGCTCTGGTACTTCGTCTTCCCCTGGGTCGAGCCGAAGCTCCACTTCGACCACGGCACGGTCGGGGGTGGCGCCTCGGCTCCGGCGAGCCCGGGTCCGTGATGTCCGCCGCGCGCCGGGTGCTCGTCGTGGACAACCAGGACAGCTTCGTCCACACGATCGTGTCCTACCTGCGCGAGCTGGGCGCCGAATGCGTCGTACGCGACCGGTCCGAGGTGGCACCCGGCGACGTCGAGGCCTTCGACGGCGTGCTGCTCAGCCCCGGCCCCGGGCGCCCCGAGGACACCGGGGTCTGCCTGGACATCGCGGAGCAGGCCCGGCGGCCGGTGCTCGGCGTCTGCCTCGGCCACCAGGTGATCGCCACCGTCCTCGGCGGCACGGTGCGTCGCGCGCCGGAACTCGTGCACGGCTACACCAGCGAGATCCACCACGACGGGGCCGGCGTGTTCCGCGGGCTGCCGGACCCGCTGACCGTGACGCGTTACCACTCCCTGGCGCTGGACCCCGCGACCGTGCCGGCCGACCTCGTCGTCAGCGCCCGCACACTCGACGGCGTGATCATGGGGATCCGCCACCGGAGGGCGCCGGTCGAGGGGGTCCAGTTTCACCCCGAGTCGGTGCTCAGCGCGGCCGGTCACGATCTTTTTGCGAATTGGCTCGTGCACGCTCTGTGAGAACCGCAGGTCGCCGGTCCGCAGCGAAAAGAGCGGTAAAAGAATGCTTCTCCCGGGTGTAACACCAAGGATGGTGAGTCTGATTCCACCATTGAGGGCTTCCGCCGTTGCCCCCGAGCGGCGGAGGCCCTCCTTTCATGTCCGGGCCCGGTCCGGGCATCCCCCGACATGACGAGACCCCCACACGCGACGCGTGTGGGGGTCTCGTCATGTCGACCTAGTTGTCGTTGTTGCCGCCGCCACCCCACGGCGGGGTCGGCACCCCGCTCCCCGGAGGCGTCGGCTGGTCCTGCTGCGCCCGGCTGACGGTCAGCGTGACCGTGCTGCCGCGGTTGGCCGTCTCACCCTCGCTCGGCGTCTGCTGCATGACCCGGCCGTCGGCCTGGCCCGCCGGAACGTCGACGTAGTTGATGGAGTACCGGAAGCCGTGGCTGCGCAGATCGGACTTGGCGTCGTCGACCGACTTGCCGACCTCGTTGGGCACCAGCGTCTTGCCGGGGCCGCTGGAGATGTACAGCGTCACCTCGGTGCCCTTCTCCACCTTGGAGCCGGACACCGGGTCCGACTTCACGACGCTGCCCTTGGGTACCGTGGTGGAGGAGATCGTCTGGGTCGGACCGGCCTTGAGCCCGGCGCTCTCGAGCGCGGACTTGGCGTCGTCCTCGCTCATGCTCTTCACCGGGGGCACCGTGACCTTGGGCTTGCCCGTCGAGACCGTGAGGACGACCTGGGTGGTCGCCAGCTTGGTCTTGTCGATCTTGGTCTGCGGCGCCGGGTCGACGTCGAGCACCTGACCCCTGTCGGCGCTGTCGTCGGTCTTGTGCTTTATCTGGATGTTGCTGTCGACGAAGCCCAGGCTGACCAGCTCCTGCTTGGCCGTCGCCTGGTCGCTGCCGACGATGTCACTCGGCATGGTGACCTGGTTGCCGTTGTCCGAGCCGCCGCCGTTACTGAAGATCATGAAGAGCGCGACGATCGCGCCGACGGCGAGCACGCCCACGAGGGCCCACAGTGCGACCTTCTTGCCGTTGCCCTCGTCGCGTTCCGGCTCGGCGTACTGCGCCGGAGGGAGGTCGTAGCCCATCGTCGACGAGGGGCGCATCGCCTGCGTGCGCGGGCCGCCCTGCATGACCTGCGTGCCGGCGTTCATCGCCATCGTCGGCGCGGAGACGGGCATGCCCTGCGACGCCCGCTGGATGTCGGCCCGCATCTCCGCCGCGCTCTGGTAGCGGTAGTTCGCGTCCTTCGTGAGCGCCTTCAAGACGATCGCTTCGGCGTACTGCGGGATCGACGGGTCGAGCTGCGACGGCGGGATCGGCTCTTCCCGTACGTGCTGGTAGGCGATGGCCACCGGCGAGTCGCCCTGGAACGGCGGACGGCCGGTCATCAGCTCGTACAGCACACAGCCCGTGGAGTAGATGTCGCTGCGGGCGTCGACCCGCTCACCGCGGGCCTGCTCGGGCGAGAGGTACTGGGCGGTGCCGATGACCTGCGCGGTGGCGGTCATCGTGGCCGCGGAGTCGGCGAGCGCACGCGCGATGCCGAAGTCCATGACCTTGACCTCGCCGCTGGCGGTCAGCATGACGTTCGCGGGCTTGATGTCCCGGTGCACGATGCCGCCGCGGTGGGAGTAGTCGAGGGCGCGCAGGATGCCGTCGGTCATCTGCAGGGCGCGCTCCGGCGCGATGCGGTGCTCCTCCTGGAGAACGTCACGGAGGGTGCGGCCCTCGACGTACTCCATCACGATGTACGGCACCGGATTGCCGTCGAGCGTGTCCTCGCCGGTGTCGTACACGGCGATGACGGAGGGGTGGTTCAGCGAGGCCGCCGACTGGGCCTCGCGGCGGAACCGTGCCTGGAACGTCGGGTCGCGGGCTAGGTCAGACCGAAGTGTCTTGATCGCGACCACGCGGTCGAGGCGAAGGTCGCGAGCTCGGTAGACCTCGGCCATGCCGCCACGCCCGATGACGCCATCGAGTTCGTAGCGGCCACCGAGTAGCCGAGGCTGAGTCATATCTGGCACTTTCCCTAGTCGTCTACGCCCTGCCCTCAGAACCTAGCGCGCCGTCGGCACTGCTTGACGGCGTCGGGTCCGGAGAACTCGGCGACGATGGTGTCGCTGGCGTTGTGGGCGTCCGCTTTGGGGGCTTAGGTGTCGGAGTCGGGTTGGTGGACGGTGCCGAGGCCGTGGAACTCGGCGAGGGGAAGGGGTACGAGTCCGTGGGGGCGGGCTCGGATGGCTGAGGCTGCTGGGACGGCGCGCCGGTGTCCGGCTCACTGCTGAACCGCCCGGTGGGCGAGGGGGAGTCGACCGGCGCGACCCGGTTGCCGTCCACGAGCTTAGTGTGACCGGAACTCTTCCACAGGGCGCTCGTCGCGAACACCGCCGTGCCCACGAGGACCACCGCGCACGCGATCGCCGCGACGATCCGGTGCGTACGGCGGCGCCTGGCGGCCGCACTCGGCACGGCCCGCGTCTCGCCGAACGCGACGTCGTCCTGCACGCGGGTGCGCATGTCACCGGCCGACACGACCTCGGTCGCGGCTCCCGCGTCCTCACCGGCGGCGCCGCCACCCGACAGCCGCAGCCGGCGCGCCTGCTCGGCCACCTCGTGCGCGCCGGCCGGACGGTCCTCGGGCTCCTTGGCCAGCATCGCGCTGACCAGGCCGCGTACGGCCGGTGGCACGTCGGCGGGCAGCGGCGGCGGGTCCTCACGGACGTGCATGAGGGCCAGCGCGATCGGGGTGTCGGCGGCGAACGGCGGCACGCCCGCCAGGCACTCGTACGCCACGACGCCCAGGGAGTACAGGTCGGAGGACGGCGTGATCCGGCGCCCCGTCGCCTGCTCGGGCGAGACGTACTGCGCGGTCCCCATCACCTGGCCGGTCTGGGTCATCGTGGCCGACCCGCCGCCCCGGGCGATGCCGAAGTCGGTGATCTTCACGACGCCGTCGCCGGTGACCATGAGGTTCGCGGGCTTGATGTCGCGGTGGATGATGCCGGCGGTGTGCGCGACGTGCAGCGCGCGGGCCGCCTGGCCGATGATGTCGAGCGTGGTGTCCGGGCTGAGCCGTCCCTCGACGGACACGATCCGCGACAGCGTCTCGCCGTTCACCAGCTCCATCACCAGATAGGCCAGCTCGTCCTGCTCGCCGTAGTCGTAGACCTGAGCGATGCCGCTGTGCTGCAGCGACGCGGCGAAGCGCGCCTCGGCGCGGAACCGGTCACGGAAGCTCTCGTCGGAGAAGTACATCTCCTTGAGGAGCTTGACCGCGACCGGGCGGCCGAGCAGCTCGTCGGTGGCCTTCCAGACCTCGCCCATGCCGCCGGCGGCAAGGCGCTCATCGAGGCGGTACCGGTGATTGAGGACGAGGGGGGTGGTCATTACTAGAGCACCGCCTGGACGATTCTCAACGCGGTCGGCGCGGAGTTCTGCGCACCGCTGGACTGCTCGCTGCCTTCGGTGACGACCGCGAAGGCGACCTTCGGGTTGTGCTGCGGAGCGAAGCCGACGAACCAGTCGTCGTAGTAGCCGTTGCCCGTTTCGGCGGTGCCGGTCTTACCGGCGATGTCCTGGCCGCCGACCACGGACGACGCGGTGCCGGTCAGAACCACCTGCCGCATCATCTCCTGCAACTGGCTCGCGGTGTTCGCGCTGATCGGCTGGCCCAGCACCTGCTCCTGCGCGGTGGCCAGCTCGGACTGGTCCGGCGCCGTGACCCGCTTGACCAGGTACGGCTTCATCTCCTTGCCGTTGTTGGCGATCGCCTGCGCCACCATGGCCATCTGCAGCGGCGTGGCGGTCACGTCGCCCTGGCCGATGCCGGAGCGGGCCAGGTCGTCACCGCCGATCTTCTTGGCCGGGTAGTTCGCGCTCGCGCTGCTCATGTCCGGCTCGACCTGGAACGGCTTGTTGAAGCCGAACTTCTGGGCCTGCTCCAGGAGCTTGCTCTGGCCGAGCGTGCCGGCCAGGCGGCCGAACGTGGAGTTGCAGGACGCCGCGAAGGACTGGATCAGCGGCGGGGAGCCGTTGCACTTGGCCTCGTCGCCGTCGGAGTTGTGCAGCGTCGTGCCCGACTCGGGCAGCCGGAGCTCGCTGGCGTCGAACGGGGAGTCCTTGGTCATCCCGCCGCTCTCCAGGGCGGTCGCCGAGTCGATGATCTTGAATGAGGAGCCCGGAGGGAACACCTCGTTCATCGCCTTGTTGAGCATCGGGTTGCCCTTTTGCCCCTGCAGGCGGGTGGACGCCTTGGCCGCCTTGGCGCTGTCGTGGGTGGCCAGGTCGTTGGTGTCGTACGACGGGAAGGAGGCCATCGCGAGGATGGCCCCGGTCTTGACGTCGACGGCGACCGCGGCGCCGCGCCTGCCGCTGAGGGTGGCCTGCCGGATGCCGTCGTAGGCCGCCTGCTGCGCCTTCGGGTTGATCGAGGTCTGCACGGTCGCGCCGGCGGCCTTCTTGCCGACCAGCATGTCGAACCAGTTGCGCACCGTCAGCCGCTTGTCGGTGCCGTCGAGCAGGCCGTTGTAGCCGCCCTCCAGGCCGGTGCGGTTGAACGGGCTCAGGAAGCCGGTGATCGGGGAGTACAGCTCACCCTGCTTGTAGAGGCGCTGGTACTCCTTCTTGTTGATCTTCTTCGAGGAGGCCAGCGTCACGCCGCCCGCCGTGATCGGGCCGCGGTTGTGCTGCCACTGCGCGGTGAACTGCCGGGCGTTCAGCGGGTCGGTCTTGAGCTTGTCCGCCTGCGAGCCCTGGATGTAGTTCACGTTGATCATCAGGATGACGAGCAACGTCAGCGCTGCGATCGCCACCCGGCGAAGAGGCTTGTTCACGCGGTGTTCACCACCTGGGTCATTCCCTCGTCCTGGATGGGCTGCGGCGCCGGGCGCCGGGCCGCGTCACTGATGCGGATCAAGATGGCGATGAGGATCCAGTTGGCGAGGAGCGACGACCCTCCCTGGGCGAGGAACGGCGTGGTCAGACCGGTCAGCGGGATGAGCCGCGTGACGCCGCCGACGATCACGAAGACCTGCAGGGCGAACACGAACGACACACCGCCGGCGAACAGCTTGGAGAAGTTGTCCTTGGTGGCGATCGCCGCCTTCATGCCGCGCTGCACGATCAGCGCGTACGCAAGGAGGATCACCATGAGGCCGGTGAGCCCGAGCTCCTCACCGAAGGACGTGAAGATGAAGTCGCTGTAGGACAGCGGCGTGCGCCACGGCTCGCCCTGGCCCATGCCCGTGCCGAGCACGCCGCCCTGGCCCATCGAGAACAGGCCCCGCATGAGCTGGCCGCTGTCGGCGATGTACTGACCGCCGTGGGCCGAGCAGGTCTGGGCCATCTGGTTGTGGATGACGCCGTTGATCTTGCAGCCGCCGTCGAAGTACGGCTTGGGGTCCAGCCAGGTGTCGATCCGCTGGGCCACGTGCGGAATCATCGGTGCCACCAGGCAGGCGCCGGCGAGGAGCAGCAGGCCGATCGCCACCCACTCGAAGCGCTCGGTGGCGATGTACAGCATGCTCACGAACAGGCCGAAGAACAGGATCGCGCTGCCGAAGTCGTTCTCCAGCGCCAGCACACCGAGACAGATCGCCCAGATGACCAGGATCGGGCCGAGGTCACGGGCGCGCGGCAACTTGATCGGCCCGAACTCCTTGCCCACGGTCGACATCGCCTGACGCTTGTTGACCAGGTAGCCGGCGAAGAACGCGACCAGCGCGAGCTTGGAGAACTCACCCGGCTGGATCGACATCGAGCCGATCCGGATCCAGATCTTCGCGCCCATCGCGCCACTGATCGAGGAGGGCAGGAAGCCCGGCAACGCCAGGAAGAACAGGCCCAGCGCGCCGATCGTGTAGATGTAGCGCTGCACGATCTTGATGTCGCGCAGCACCAGCAGCGTGACGGCGAAGAAGATGATGCCGAGCGCGGTCCACTCGAGCTGGTTGGTGGTCGAGGGCCCGATGTAGGAGTAGTGCTTGCCGGCCTGGATGGTGGCCTTGGCGTCGGCGCTGGTGTTGAGGTCCAGCCGGTAGATCATGGCCAGGCCGATGCCGTTGAGGAACACCGCGAGCGGCAGCAGCAGCGGGTCGGCGTACGGCGCGAAGCGGGCCACCACGATGTAGGCGCCGGCCGCCAGGATGCCCAGGCCGATGCCGTAGCCGTACATGCCGGCCGGCAGCGATCCGTCGCGCGCCAGCCCGACCTGCGCGAACCCGGCAACCGTGATGATCATCGCGAAGATGAGCATCCCGAGCTGGGCGCTGCGCCGCGGGCGCGTCGCGACCGGTATGCCTGCCTCGTTGGTCGATATGGCGCTCATGAGTGTTTACCCGACTGCGGGCAGCCCTGCAGCGTCGTGGGGTGGCTGGCGCACTGGGACGCCTCGACACGCAACTGCTGGACCTTGTCCTGCGCGTGCGCCAGGTCGGGCAGCGTGATCCCCTTGTGGACGTCCTGCTTGGACTTGGAGGTCAGGGAGTTCGTGTGGATCTTGGGGTCGGAGGTCTCGATCACCTTGTTGGCGCAGCCCTCGCTCTGCTGCCCGTGGCCCTTCCAGATGGCGACCACGCCCTTGCCGTCCTCGGCGACCGAGGTGCGGCAGATCCTGCCGCGCAGGTTGTCGATGGTGTGGCGGGCGCTCGCCAGGCTGCTGAGGTTGTCGATGGTCCTGCGCACCGAGGACTGGGCGTCGGGGGTCAGGTCGTCGACCTTGAGGTCCGAACGTTCCTTCAGGTGGGACAGCTTCTGCCCGAGGACCTTGTCGTTAATGCCCTGGAAGATCACCACTTGGCCGTTGTCGGCGGCGACGTAGTACTGCCCCTGCACGCTGCTCCAGGCGACGTACGATCCGCCCGACACCAGCAGGACCAGCACGACCGCGATGCCGACCAGCCAGGGCCACCGGCGGCGCGGGCGCATCTGCGTCAGCTGGAGGGCGTCGTCGGCCTGCGGCGGCACCGCATGCATGTCGGCGACGGTCACCGCCGCGCCGGACTGCTGCGGCTCCCCCCGTAGTGCCGCGGCGCGGTGGGCCGGGGACTCACCGGCCATCGCGCCCCCGGGGGCGCCACCGCCCGGGTTGTCGGCCTCGCCGCGGGTGCGGGTGGAGTTGTGCGCCGCGCCGGCCACGATGGGCTTCGGCGGCGGCCCGGGAGGCTGCTGCTCCAGCTCCACGACGTCGGCGACGACACAGGTGATGTTGTCCGGCCCGCCGCCGCGGTTGGCCAGGTCGATGAGCTGGCGCACCGCCTGCTCCGGCTCGGCGACGGAGCTCAGCGCGTGGTGGATCGTCTCGGCGGTCACCACCGAGCACAGCCCGTCGGAGCACAGGAGGTAGCGGTCGCCGAGCTGCGCCTCACGCAGAGACACGTCGGGCTCGACCTCGCCGCGGCCGTCGAGCGCGCGCAGCAGGAGGGAGCGCTGAGGGTGGGAGGCCGCCTCGTCGAGGCTGATCCGGCCCTCGTCGACCAGCGACTGCACGAGCGTGTGGTCGTGCGTGATCTGGAACAGCTCGCCGTTGCGGAGGAGATACGCCCGCGAGTCGCCGATGTGGACGAGGGCCAGCTGCCGGCCGTGCCAGAGCATCGCGGTGAGCGTCGTGCCCATGCCCTGCAGGGACGGGTCGCCCTCCACGATGCTGTGCAGCGTCTCGTTCGCGCGGTGGACGGCCTGTTCGAGCACGCCGACGATCTCGTTCGCCGGGATGTCCACGTCGAGTGGCTTCAGGGTCTCGATCGCCGCGGCACTCGCGATCTCGCCGCCGACGTGACCCCCCATCCCGTCGGCAACGGCCAAAAGCCGCGTACCGGCGTACGCGGAGTCTTCGTTGCCCTCCCGGAGGAGGCCGACGTCCGATCGTGCGGCGAAGCGTATTCCGATTGTCATTTGCGCAGCTCTATGACGGTTTTCCCGATACGGATCGGTACGCCGACGGGAACGGGCTCCGGCCGGCTCACCTTGGCACGCCCGAGGAAGGTGCCGTTGGTGGAACCGAGATCCTCCACGAACCACTGACCGTTCTGTGAGAAGAGCCGGGCGTGCCGTCCCGAAGAGTAGTCGTCCCCGAGAGGCAGCGTGACGTCATTGCCACCACGACCCATGACGATCTCTGTACCGGCGAGATCGAGGGTCGTACCCGCGCGAGCGCCCTGAGTGATGACGAGCTTCGTCGGCTCCGAGCGCCTCGAACGCGGCGCCGCGGCCTTCGGCTGCCGGGCGGGCTGGGCCGGCTTGGAGGACCGCAGCGCCTTCGCGGCGGCCTTGGACCCCCACAAGTCGGCCCGGATCACGCCCACGGCCGCAATGACGAACAGCCATAGAACGGCCAGGAACGCCACCTTCATGAGGGTCAAAGTCAGTTGGTTCATCGGAGTCGGAGCTACTCCCTGTCGCGACGGAACACGAGGGTTGTACGGCCCAGGGTGACACGCGCGCCATCACGCAGCGTCACGCGCCGGATCGGCTGGCCGTTGACGAAAGTGCCGTTGGTCGACCCTAGATCGACCGCGACCACCTCCGGACCCTCGACTCTGATCTCGGCATGGTGCCGGGAAACTCCCGGGTCGACAAGCCGAAGATCACAATCGGTGCCGCGACCCAGCAAAGTCACCGGTGTGGTGAGGTCGTACGTGTGGCTTTCCTGCCCCTCGGTACTGACGAGAAGCCGCGGCCGTCCGCCGGAGAACCCGCGCGCCGGCGGCGGCATGTCGCTCATCGGCTGGCGGATCTCACCACCCTCCACCGTCGAACCGCGGATGACACCGGACCGGATGCGGAACATGCCGGTGCGTAGATCATCGGCGTTCTCGAACCGCACCCGTACCGGCCCCACGAAGGAATAACCCTGCTCCTTCGCGTGCTCACGAGCGAGATTGGAGAGTTCCTGGCTCAGACTGTCGGCGTACACCGCGAGCCGCTCACCGTCGGGATGCGAGATCTCGACGACGAAGTCGTTCGGCACCAGCGTGCGACCCTGCGCGACGATGGCGGCGCGCTCGTCCATCTCACGCTGGATGGCGCTGGCGACCTCCACTGGCTGCAGCTCCGACTTGAAAGCCCGAGCGAAGGCACCCTCCACCATGCCTTCGAGCCGGCGCTCGAAGCGCTGTAGGACACCCACGTGCACCTCCCTTCTCCACTGCTAGACGATCGTATCCGTGCCTTGGTTCGCATGGAGCAACCAAGTTTCGACCAGTCCGGCAAGGGTGCTAATCTCTGAGGCGCCACGGGCGAGTGGCGGAACGGCAGACGCGCACGGTTCAGGTCCGTGTGTCCGAGAGGATGTGAGGGTTCAAATCCCTCCTCGCCCACGCGGGGGTACCGACGAAAGTCGCCCCCTGAGAGTGTCGAAACAGCCCCCGAGCAGCAGCTCGGGGGCTGTTTCGTTTGATGAGGGGCTGGCTTCTGTGACTGCTGAGACTGAAGGGCCGTGTAGCGCGTGGCGCTACACGGCCCTTCAGTCCGTTTTTTGGTGGTGTGGGGAGCTGGTTCTCGGCTGTTTAGGCCGCGGGTGGGTCGATGTGGCCTGTCGGGGTCCAGGTGCCCGGCGGTTTGGGTTTTTTATGGCGGGCTCTCCGGTGGGGTTGCCCGTCAGGGCCAGGGAGCGTGGCCAGCCAGGCGTTGATCTTGCGTTCGTTGGCGTGGGCGAGCTGGAAGGCCAGCAGGAGGGTTTGGGCGGCGATGCCGCGGACGCGGCGGTTGCCGGCGTGTTCGATGCCTTCGTGGGCGTCGGTTTTGGCGTAGCCGTTCATGCCCTCGACGGCGTTGCGGAGCCGTCCGTAGATCTTCTGCCATTCGTGGCTGCCGTAGGCCCGGGGCTGCCAGTGTTTCGCGCCGTCCGCTCGGTTGACAGTGATGGCGGTCTGTTCGCAGATTTTGGGTGGGCCGACGGGGCTGGGCACGGGGTCGACCAGTGGCAGCCTGGGGTCGGTGCCGAGACTGGTGGGTTTGAGGGGGCACTGGCAGCGCCCTGCGGTGGCCGGGCACATGTAGCGCTGTTTCCCGTCGGTGCCGGGCTTGCCTTTGGGCGCCAGGGCGTATCTGGCGCGGGCGTCGATGCGGGTGCGCCAGGTCTGCTGGTCGATGGCCTTGGGGTCGTCAGGGTCGCGGGCGCGCAGATCCTTGGTGGCGTTGATGAGGCTGATGGGCATGGACGGGCAGTAGAAGGTGCCTTCGACCTGGATGGCGCCTTGAACGCTGGCGATTTTGCCGAGTTGGTCGATCCGGTAGTCGTAGGTGGGCCGGTAGCCGAGTTCGCGCAGTGGGATTTGCCAGTTGTCGGGGTCGGAGTTGTTGTAGGCCGCGTCGGCGGCGAGGTCTCCTGCTGGGTGACCACGGTCGATGATGTCTCGCAGGACGTCGATGCCGTTGCGGCCTGGACGGTGGCCCGGTTTATCGAGAATGAAGCCGACCGTGAGCGCGGGGATGGCTGTTGGGTCGCCGCATCCGTTGGGCATCGGCTCGGGGTCGTGGTGGGGGTTGCGAGCGACGGCCAGGGCGGCGTCGTAGCCCCACAGCAACTTGTCCTTGGTCCGCCGACGCCGGCCGTTCCGCCCAGGTTGCGGTGGCGTCAGGTCGGGGTCACGGTGGTCGCCCTGGCGGGTGTAGTAGCCGGCGTCAGGGTCTGTGGAGGTGTAGGGCTTCCTCCTCGCCACTCCTCGGGCGAAGGTGGCGATCGGGGTTGCGTCGAGGCCGACGGAGCCGTCCCAGTGTTCTGCCAGGTGCTGTTGGATCGAGGCGATCGAGGCCTCGAGAATGCAGTTGCTGATCCGAGTGAGCGCTTTGCGGTGCTGTTGCAGCAGTTCGGGGTCTGCGGCCTCGAAGTATGCCTTGGCCTCTGCGGTGGTCAGGCGTCTGTTCTTGGGCAGTGGCGAGGGGTCCAGGGCAGTGACGATGGCGTGGAAGAGGCGCCGGACGACGCTGTAAGCGGCCTCGAACCCACGCGAGTTGTCAGGCCGGTCATCCAGACCGAACTCGCGCCGCCAGGGTTCGGGGACGGCCCAGTGCAGGATGTCGGTGACCTGGTTGAGGAACACCGCGCCGCTGGCGTTCCGGCGCGAGCACAGGGCCATGCCCACGAGCAGGCCCTTGACCGTGCACAGGCGACGACGCCCGGTCGCTTTGGCGATCATCGCCTGCAGTTCGTCGGCGATTCCCGCGGTGTCGATGAACTCAGCCGCACGGCGGACTCGCAGATCGCTGAACTGAACGCGGTCTTCGCGGATCCTCGCCCATCCGTGATCTCTTTGCGGACCCGCGGGATTGAAAAACTTGTCCGGCCCCGCAGGGCCGGATGCGGCGACGGTCACCGTTACGCGTCCAGGCCTCGCAGTTGCCGCTCTGCCTCGGTGGCCTCGGCGCTGGACAGGAACGGCAGCACGGGAGACAGCGCGTCAAGGGAGTCGATGCCGGCGGCGGACACGATGGTGGTGAGCATCACACGGCTCTCTATCAGGTCGACGAGCCAGGTGTTCCGCATCCGCCTGGTCTTAAGAGCGGGTGCCTCAGGGGACTTGCGGGCACGGGACACCAGGCTGCTGACGAGGCTGGTTTCGCGGCGTTCCACGGTCGGCAGGAACAGCCAGGCCGCTTGGCCTGACAACGCGCCGGCCAGTTCGGCCAGGTGGCCCTCCCACGCCCTTCGGCACTTCACCTCCCGCTGGCGAGAACCGCGGACGTGGACGGTTACGGCCCCGTTGCTGGATATCCGTACGTCATGAGCGCGCACGCGGCAGATCTCCGCCGATTCCAGGCCGCAGCCGAGGCCCAGACAGAGCAGCACTTTGAAGGCGGTCTCGCGGTGCGCGGTGGGCTGGTTGTGCGCCCAGTACCACAGTTCCTTCTGCTCGGCCTTGGTGTAGGGCCGGTTGGTGTCGGAGTCCGACAGCTTGATCGGCTTGCCGGTCACGGGGTTCTTCTCGTACAGGGTGGCCCGCAACAGCATCAGGCGGCGCCGGTAGGAGTCGCGGGTCGCGGATGTCATGCCGGGCAGGCCGTAGGCGATGAATCGCTCGATCGCCTCGATCGACAGCCACTCGGCCGCATCGGGCTTCTCGCGCCTGACCGGCTCGGTGGGCTGGGCGCCGTCCTTGCGCGTGCCCTGCCTTGCCGCATGAGACCTCTTCGCCTCTGCGGCCTCCTCCGCCCTCCTGGTCTTCTCCGCCTCGACGAAGAGCGCCAGATGCGTCAGTGCGCTCATGAGCGCCGAGACCTTGCGGCTGGTCGGCGGTTCGGCGGCGGCCACCGTGCCGCGGACGCCGGGTGCTACCCGAGGCCACTCGGGGTGATTCCTGATCGGTTCGTACGACGCGATCCGCTGCGTCATCAGCACCTCCCAGGAGTAGACACCCGGAGGCGTGATCACCTCCTCACTCACCGCTACCCCAATAGCAGGCCACTAGCGCATCAGCACGTCCGGATTTGATCAAGAAACGGGAGGGAGGGCAGGCGTGGTTCGTGACGACTCGAGGGCGCGGCCTCCTCGCGACTTCGTGCGCGTGGGTGAATGGCCTTACGCCATACTCACCGACCATCATGCGGCCGCCGTCGCGCAGCTCGTCGCTCAGCGGCTTGCCGAGGCGATGGCGGGGCGAGAGATGAGCGCCAACCGGCTGGCGCGCCTGAGCGGTGTGAACAGGCAGACCGTCGCCAACGTGCTGGCGGGTGCGGTCTGGCCCGACCTGATGACCATCGCCAACCTCGAAAGACACCTCGGCTGTCTGTGGCCGACGGAAAACGACTCGCTGGCAGGCATGGAGGACGAGTCGCAGCAAAGCTAGGAGCATCGGTGCCCTTTCCTGCCCCCTGCGCAAGGAGGCGGGCATGACAAGCCGACGGTCCGGCGAAATGCGTGGAACATACCGCCACGCCGAGCCGGGTGGCGGTATGTTCGAAACGCGACCGAGCCGTCAGGTAATGGGACTGGTCAGTCGCTGGCCGCCGCCGAGGGGCTAACTCGGCGGCGGCCACCTATTGCGTGCGGCCTTCTCGTCGGCCGTGAGCGGCGTTTACATCGCCGCTCCCTCGTCAGCGGCTACGGAGGCCGATTCCGGTTCCGGGATCGACGTGCCGTCGTTGTAACGGAACCAGGCGTCCGCCGTTTTGATCAGCTCACCTTTCCGCGCAAGCTGGCCCAAGAGGACACGTAGACTCTTCTGGTTGTCGATCGCGAGAGCCTCGGCGATGTCGCGAGTCTTCCACCAGTAGCTGGGGTCTTGGCTGAGCAGCCGGAGGACCTGGACGCGGCGAGGCGGTGGGGCGCTGCTGAGTGGGGCGATGCTGACCACCTTGGTGGTCTGGTTGATTTTCGAGGGCTCGTCAGGCGACGGATGGTCGTCTTCGGGCTCTGGGTCCATGCCGAACTTCTCCGCCCAGCAGCGCTGCGTGTCCAGAATGCGGTTGACCATCTTGATCTGCTCACGGATGTCCGCCAGCAACTTCGCTGTCTCGGTCTCCCTGGCTTGCAGATCCTCGAGGGCCCGTTCCGGGTCGGCGACCGCAGTCCGGTAACCGATTTCGCTCATGGAGCAGAAACCTACCGTTCCTGACGATCTCTAGGCGGAAGTTTGAGGCATGTCTCCTCAATTTGAGACAACTACAGACAGCCGCGCAGCTCACAGCCTGACCGACTTCTTCGAACGACGGCCTACTCCGCTGGCTTTGGCTGTCATTCGGTACCCGCGAGCTAGGCGGACGAGTCATCGGAGGCTGGCGTCTCGGGGCCGTTGGCGGATTGACGTCCTTCTATCAGCTGTTCCTCAACAGTTCGGCTGCATCGCTAGCGTTCACGCGGGTGACATGGGGCATGAGGCGCGATATCCCGTGCAGGGACTGCACCCCGGCGGCGGCGACGATGACGGTGAGCGGCAGACCGGCGTCGATCAAAGAGACCAGCCAGGTCGCGCGCAACCTGCTTGTCCTCAACGAGGGTGTCCCCGTGGCCGGGTGAGTGCGGGACAGAAAGTTGGTGACGATGTTGCCGCCGCGCCGGGCCGCTCCAGACCGGAACAGGTAGGCATCCCGGCTGCTCGCGCGTCCTGTCTGCGCCGCCAGGATCAACTCCCAAGGACGACGACAGACGACAAGCCGGCTCCGTTTGCCGCGGACCGCCACGACCGTCGGTTGGTCGCTGTTCTCCTCTCCCTGCGAGGGCGCGCTTACATCCCCGGCCCGCAGTGGGATGATTTCGCTTGAATCCAGACCGCACCCCAACCCGAGACCGATCAGAACCGTCAGGCCATCGCGGAGTTCGTCGGTGGGTTGGCCGCACGCCCACGCCCACAAGGCCGCCTGTTCGCTCCGGCTGTATGGATGCGACGACGCTGAGCCCGCCAGCCGGGCAGGTTTCCCGGTCACGCAATCGCCATCCGTCAGCGCCTCTCGCAACCGGAGGAGCTTCGACCGGTAGTTCGCGCGGGAGGCGTCGCCTAGGTGACAACAACCCACAGCGATGAATCGTTCGATGTACTCGCGGGTCAGCCACAGGTCGGCCTGGATCGGATAGCCCTCGGCGTCGGCGAACAGCGCCAGCTTGGTCAACGCCCCCATCAGCTCACCCGCGGGATACCGGGCGAACGGCAGAGCGGCGGTCACGGCGTAGCGGACCTCGCCGGCTACGCGTCTCCAGCCCGGTGGGTTGTCCGCTGGAACGTACGTCGCGACGACGCCGTCGAGTCCGCTGTTCTCTTGGTCAGCCGCCATCGAGTCGTCCTTGCTGGTCAGGAAGGGTCACGTGTTCTCGTGATCAACTTCCCGATTACTAAGCGTGCTACTCCAATCGCGTACTGATAACTCCGTGGCGCGGCAGTACTTCACTTCAGCGGGACCGATTAGAGGCCGTCGTCGTACGTGCCTGCGGAGTGGCGGCTGTGGGTCGCGGGTTGACGGTGCTTGCCGTGATCGCCGCCGTCAAGGTGATGAGAGCCAGCAGGGTGTAGGAGGCCGGGTAGCTGCCGGTGGATGGCGACGGCGATCAGGACAGCGCTGGGCCCGGGGAGGATGCCTAGGAGGACAACGGTCACGGCGCCGGCGATCAGGACGGTGGCGGCGCGTGTTCGTGCGCTGGCGCGAGCGGCGAATCGCGGGTAGCCGAGGCGACCGAGGACCTGTCCGGCCCCGCAGAGTCCAAGCGCGACGGCGGCCAGATGATTGCCCGTTCCGTCGGAGGTCAGTAGGAGTACGAGGTTGACCGTGGCGGCGTAGAGGCCGAACGCGGCGAGAGTCATCGCGACTGTCAGGTTAATGAACGGTCCGCTGCGGATGACCGCGCGGGCATGACGATTGGGAGAAGGACGGCTGGGTTCAGGTTCCCTTCGACGTGCGGGCCAGGGTGGGTTGAGGAACAGCACGTGGAGAGGGACGGTGACCACGGCCAGGATGGCGGCGAGTGCGAGGTAGGTGCCGCGCGAGGTCAGGTGGTCCAGCAGGGCGGCGGTGAGCGGGGCGAAGACGGCGCTGGCGAACCCGCGGCGAGAGTCAGCGTCGTCAGTGCGCGGACGCGGTCCGGCTCGCACCAGCCGGTGAGGGCCGTGAAAGCGGGCTGGTAGAGCACGGCGGATTGCGCCAGCCCCGCGAGGATCCAGGCGGCGAAGAAGAGCGGCAGGCTGGGAGCGGCGGCGAGCGCCAGGGCGGCGGCGACTCCGAGCCGATGGTCATGACCAGGCGTGGGCCGGCCGCGACGGGAGAGCCCTCGCCTACGAGTACTGCTCAGTGGCCTGGAATCGGCAGGGCGCCTGTGCGCTGCAGACCTGGAGCGCCGCTGCCGGCTACCACCACGCCGGAAGCGCGTACAACACCTATCCACTCAGCGCGGACATCAGCGACGACGACGGGGCCCTCCTCTACACCCTATTCATCCTGGCGCCGCCGGTGAGCGAACCCGTTCCGGGCGTGTGGTATGACCTGATCAGCTGAGCGCACCGCCCGGCGGTGACGACGAGAGGGAGTCGTCGGTACCTGCTCGGCTGGCGGGGCCTGCACCAAACGAACCTCAGCTTCCTCGGCATCTCACTACTGGCCGGCTACTGTCGCGCCGCCGGGGAGAGCGGGCCTGCGGCCGGGATTGATAGGAGGCACGATCCTGCTCCGGATCGGTCCGGCTGCCCTGTACGGGCTGGTGTCACCATCGTGATCTGATCCTTGAGCCAGCTTTGTAGCCTCTGTGCCACAAAGCTGGTGAGGAGGGATCCCCCTCGGACGGGTGGACCGGTGGTAGGTGACTCAGCAGAGGTCGTTGACGCTTCACTGGACGAGATGTGGTGAGGCGCCCGGCTTTGTCGGCGTGGAATTTCCTCGAAGACCGAAGCGGCCGAAGCCGACAACGTAGGTCGCCCTGCGGCTGGGCGCACCGTCTGCGGCATCTCATTCGGGTGCAGCTCTTCCGCAGGGATTGGGTTGATCAAGGAGTCGCTTTCATGGGCGTGGGATAGGAAGTTGGTGACGAGGTTGCCGCCGCGCCTGGTCGCCCCGGGTCGGAACAGGTAGACGTCCCGATTTCCTGGGCACCTGGTCTGGGCCGCCAGGATTGACTCCCAGGGGGGTCGGCACACGATAAGGCGGCTTCGTTTCCCGCGGACCGCCACGACCGTCGGCTGGTCCGTGT
Organism: Actinoallomurus sp. CA-142502; assembly: GCF_050936355.1. NCBI lineage: Bacteria > Bacillati > Actinomycetota > Actinomycetes > Streptosporangiales > Thermomonosporaceae > Actinoallomurus > Actinoallomurus sp. CA-142502. The sequence continues at coordinate 215,931 of NZ_JBNJMY010000001.1, read as the reverse complement.
CCTCCTCGTCTTGCATGGGCGCATAGGTCGGCTTGGATCGGATAGCCCTCGGCATCGGCGAACAGCGCCAGCTTGGTCAAAGCACCTAACAGTTCGCCCGCCGGATTCCGGGCGAACGGCAGCGCGGCGGCCATAGCGCAGCGGACTTCGCCGGCTACGCGTCGCCAACCCGGTGGGTCGTCAGCAGGCAGGTAGCTCGCGACGACGCCGTCGAGCCCGTTGGTCACCTGGGCGAAGCTGACGACGCGTAAGGTCCGTCGACGCCATATACCGGATCAGATCGGGCGATATTCGGCCAAAGGGTCGGGGCTGGCGGTGCTGGCTGCTTAGCCGCAGTGAGGGTGAGGGGGTGTAGGAGGCGGTAGCCCCACCCGCGAGGCGAGCCGTGGCAACAGTCCGGGCACCACATGGGCGGGCAAGACCCTCCTCGGCGGTCCGATCGGCGAGCGGCGGCGGCGCGTGTTCAACGAGCGGGCCCTACCTCACGCCTACCCGGCAGTTGGCTCGCAAGGCCGCCAAGGAGGTCGCCTCGCACGGTCGTACGGGTCTTTACCGATCAAGGTTCACCCGGGTAGGTGCGGCCGTGAACTCTCGGCAAGGAGGCGTGCAATGTACGAGTCGAGAGCGGATCGCGGGATACGTCGAAGCTTCCCGATCTTGATTGACTCAAGCTGGCCGGTACGTAGAAGGTTGTAGACACGATCACGGCCGATGCCCAACATCTCAGCGGCCTGCTCCACGGTAAGAGCCAACCGTTCCACCTGGCCAGGTCCTTGGCCCTTGTTCGCACGGAGCCGGTCCTCGGTGGGGCTTGCAGACTCTGCCAGCAGGATCGGCGGCGGCCCAGTGGTGATTTCCATATCGAGCAACAAGGTCAGCCGGTACTTCCCTACAGAGATATTTTCAAGCTCCAGCTTGCACATAGTGATTCCCCGGCAACGTTCGTTGAGCATTGAGTGTCGGCTAAGTTACCTTCCGTGTAGCACCCCTGCAGGTACTAACCGTTCCCGGTCTGGGTCTACGCGGCTCCGCCCCTCTTAGGGTGTTGGTGACGGCCGCTAGCTATGGGTCCTTGTAGGTCAGCCAGCGAGTGTCTGCGAAGGTGGGTGCCGTCGGCGGAGCGGCGTCGAAGAGAGCGAGGACTCTGGGCGTCGCCGGTGTCGAGGACGCCATGAGACGGGAATCACTGCCAGGTCGCATTCGCTCATCCAGCAGATACACGGCGGGTAGTTGACATGGGCTCCCTTGCGAGTTCTTCTTCGCGGGCGCGGGCGCGGGCGCGGTGCGTGTGCAGGTGGCGGACGCGCCTCGGGTCTCCAGTACAAGTTGGATCGTGCCCGTAGGTAGCTGATGTGTCGCTCGTGCAGAAACATATGGATGGCCCGTAACAGTGCTGCCAACCTGTCCGGTCAGGTGGTGGAATGGACTCCTGTCGGGCAGCGTCATTAGGCTGCGGCCCGTGAGATCGGACAGGCAGGGCACCGCATGACGGGGGCGATTGACAATCCCATCCTCAACTCGCCGTACGAGCAACCAGACCGCTACTACGAGATCGGACCGCAGGGGCCGACGGGCGAGATCAAGGACGGGCGCCGTCCCAGCGAATCCTTCATCCCCATCGCTGTCACGAAGAAGGGCAAGAAGGGGAAGGACGGGTCTGAGCAGGCGGTCTTCGACTTCGACGTAACGGGAGAGCGTCGCGAAAAGAACAGCCTGATCAATGACATCCGCCGTGACGTGGCCAGGTGGCGCCGCGGTAGCGAGTACGCCGGGGTCACCCCGATCACTCGCAAGCTGCTTCAGCACTGGGCCGATCCCGACCGCGAGAACCGCGTCCTCTTCGCCCAACGGGAGGCGGCTGAGACCGCGATCTTCCTGACTGAGGTGGCTGGCCGCACCCACGGCTACGCCGACTGGCGCAAGCGGCTCGAACCCGAGAACGAAGCGCACAACGCTGGTTTGCCGCGCGTGGCCCTCAAGATGGCGACGGGCTCTGGCAAAACCGTAGTGATGGCGATGCTCATCGCCTGGCAGACTCTCAATAAGGTCCAGTCACCGCGGGATGCGCGCTTCACCAATCGGTTCCTCATCGTTGCGCCGGGCATCACCATCCGTGACCGGCTCAGGGTGCTGCTGCCGGAAGACACGGAGAACTATTACGACCTGCGCGACCTCATCCCGACCGATCTCAAGGGCGGGCTCGAGCACGCGCGAATCGTGATCATGAACTACCACGCGTTCCAGCTTAAGGACGCCAAGGAGATCAAAAATGTCGCCAAGAACACCCGCCTCCTGCTGAGAGGCGATCGCAAGGACGACCCTTTCAAGGAGTCGCCTAAGGCGATGGTCAGCCGCGTCCTGCGGGACCTCGGCGCTGACAAGCAGCAGATCATCGTCCTCAACGACGAGGCGCACCACTGCTACATAGACAAGCCGCTCCCGGCCGGCGAGAAGGCAGATAAGGAGCAGGCGGCTGCGAACGAAGAGGCCAGGGTCTGGTTCAAGGGCCTGCAGGCCATTGCGAAGCACGTCGGGGTGAAGCAGATCTTCGACCTCTCGGCGACACCGTTCTACCTGAAGGGGTCCGGCTACAACGAGGGCCACATCTTCCCGTGGACTGTCAGCGACTTCTCGCTGATGGACGCCATCGAGTCCGGCATCGTGAAAGTGCCCCGCACCCCGGTCGACGACGACGCCGCCCATGAGCTGGTTACCTACCTGCGGCTGTGGGACTTCGTCGGCGATGCGCTCCCGAAGCGGGCCGCAAAGGACAAGGTGAAGGACTGGCTTCCACCTCCGGAGCTGGAGGGCGCTCTGCGCAGTCTGCATCGCAGCTATGAGAAGGCATTCAAGCACTGGAAGGCCGAACTAGAGCAGCACGGGGAGACCCCGCCGGTCTTCATCGTCGTCTGCCCCAACACGGTGGTCAGCAAGTTGGTCTACGACTGGATCGCCGGGGAGCAGATCGAGGTCGACGGGGAGGTCATCGCGCACAAGCCGGGTAACCTCGAATTGCTCAGCAACGTCGAGGACGGTCAGTCGCTTGCGCGGCCGCGGACGATCCTCATCGACTCCGCACAGCTCGAGTCGGGGGAGGGCATTAAGAGCGACTTTAAGAGGGTCGCTGGCGCCGAGATTGCGTCCTTCAAGGCGGAATATCGCCGCCGCAAGCCTGGCGCCGATGTCGACAAGATCACCGACGAGGACCTGCTCCGTGAAGTGATGAACACCGTCGGCAAAAAGGGCAAACTCGGTGAGCCGGTCCGCTGCGTCGTTAGCGTCTCGATGCTCACCGAGGGCTGGGACGCCAACACTGTCACCCACATCCTCGGAGTCCGCGCTTTCCGTAGTCAACTGCTCTGCGAGCAGGTCGTCGGACGCGGGCTGCGTCGACGATCGTACGCCGTTAACGAGCAGGGCTACTTCGAGCCCGAGTACGCCAACGTCTACGGCATCCCTTTCCAGTTCATCTCTTCGGACAAGCCCATCGTGGACCCGCTCCCGCCCAAGCCTGTCCAGCAGGTCGCCGCCGTCGAAGGACGCGAACATCTTCGAATCGTGTTCCCCAAACTCACCGGCTACCGGGTCGAGCTCCCGGACGAGGACATCTTTCTCGACCTGGACTCCGCACCGACCTTCGAGATCGGTCCTAACACAGTCCCTCGCTGGGTGGAGATGCAGGGCGTCGTCGGCGCCGGTGAACGCGAGCGCGGTGAGGACCGCGACTATCGGACCAAGGAGGTCGCCTTCGCCCTAGCGAAGCGCATCCTCGACACTCAGTACAACACCGTCGACGACAAGCGGCCCTGGCTGTTTCCCAAGCTCGCGCAGATGTGCCATGACTGGATCGAGCAGAAGGTCCAGCTCGCCAAGGGCTACACGCTGGCCTACCTCATGACGATCACCGAGGCACAGGCCGAAGCTGCCGAGAAGGTGTGGGACGCGATCATCCAGCTCGCCGATCGGCGCGGCCGGCTCCGACCGATGCTCAACCGCTTCGACCCTGAGGGCTCAACCGGCGAAGTCGACTTCCCGACACGGAAGCGGACCGTCCCCACGGAGAAGTCTGAGGTCTCGCATGTCACCCTCGACGGCAAGGACGGCAACACCTGGGAGCAGCTGCTGGCCGCCGAGCTCGAGCTCAACAAGAACGTTGATGCCTACGTCAAGAATGACCACCTTGGCTTCACGATCCCGTACGTCTACAAGGGTCGGACCCACTCCTACGTCCCGGACTTCCTGGTTCGTCTCAAGAGGCTGGAGGGAGAAGCCTTCGACCGCACGCTGATCGTCGAGGTCTCGGGAACCCACAAGAGCCCAGGCCCTACTCAGGCGAAGGCCACCACGGCCCGGGACTCTTGGTGCGCGGCGGTCAACAACCACGCAGGCTTCGGCCGTTGGGGATACATCGAGATGACCAACCCGCTGGAGTTCAAGGCCCGACTCGCTGACGCGATACAGCTGGTCTACGGCGATGCGCCGATCATTGGCGACCCAGACCTGCTCGACTTCGATGACCACAGGAGCGCTCGTGGCGCGTAAAGACACCCCCAAGGGCCCGACTCCAGTCGACGCCATCAAGCACAGTGACAAGCGGACCAACATCCCGACAGCCGATGCGCACGAGTTCGTCGACCCCGCGATCGAGGAGGTTCGCACGGTCCGCTACGCCCGCGACGAGAGCCTCGACCCGCAGCTCGTCTGGCGCGGTAAGTACCCGCCTGCCGACACCGTCGACGGCTACAACAATGACCTCATCACCGACGCGCCGCCGATCTACATCCAGGAGAAGATCGACCCTCGCGTGCTGATCGAGAACCTTCGCCGCACGACCGCCAGGCCCGAGGACGAGCCGGAACTGACCCTCTTCGACACTTTCGACGGTCTCAATGAACTCGACCAGATCGATTTTTACAAGCACGACGCCAACTGGTCGAATCGCATGATCCTCGGCGACAGCCTGCAGGTGATGGCCTCGCTCGCCGAGCGAGAGAAGCTCCGCGGCAAGGTCCAGATGGTCTACATCGACCCTCCCTATGGCATCAAGTTCGGATCCAACTGGCAGGTCTCGACGCGGAATCGAGACGTTAGCGATGGTCGCATAGAAGATGCTGTGCGGGAGGCGGAGCAGATCAAAGCCTTCCGGGACACATGGGAACTTGGCATCCACTCTTACCTCAGTTACCTGAGGGACCGACTAGTGGTGGGGCACGATCTGCTCGCGCTATCTGGATCATGCTTCGTGCAGATGGGCGACGATAACGTGCACTTGGTCCGTGCGCTGCTCGATGAGGTGTTCGGGGCAGAGAACTTTGTGGCACAAATTGCCTTTACAAAGACCGCTAGCTTCTCCTCCGATCTGCTGAGCAGGACCCACGACCACCTTTTGTGGTACGCCCGCGACATCGAGTCGATCAAGTACCGCAGGTTGCTGACGCCTTTGGTCGAAAAGACCGATGGCGGAACATATACGTGGGTTGATATCCCCGGCAAGGCGCCGCGCCGATTGACGCGTGACGAACGGCGGGGAATTGTGCAACTCCCCGAGGGGTCCCGGCGCTTCAGGGCGGACAATATTACGAGCGCCGGTGCGAGTGAGAAAGGGTCCGTCGGAATCGACATTGATGGGAAGACCTATTTCCCGAGTCCCGGCACGCACTGGAAGACGACGATCGATGGTGTGAAGCGGCTTCATGCAGCTGGCCGTGTCTCCAAGACGGCGAATCGCCTCGGCTACCGGCGTTATCAGGACGACTTCCCGTGGATGACATACACGGATGTGTGGGAAGACACCACGATCGGAACGTTTTCGGAGAAGTGGTATGTTGTGCAGACGGCGGCTAAAGTCATCGAGCGTTGCCTGCTGATGTGTACCGATCCTGGCGATCTCGTGCTCGATCCAACTTGTGGGAGTGGCACGACTGCCTTCGTAGCTGAGCAGTGGGGTCGGCGCTGGATCACGGTGGACTCGTCGCGCGTCGCGCTCGCCCTTGCACGGCAGCGAGTTATGGGTTCGCGTTTCCCTTGGTACTACCTTGCTGACTCTGCGGAGGGCTACGCCAAGGAGAAGTCACTTACAGCACACTTCCATCCTCGTCAGATCTTCGCAAATGACATTCAGGAAGGCTTCGTCTACGACAGAGTGCAAAGAATCACGCTGGGCTCCATCGCGAAGAATCCCGATATCAGAGAAGGTATGTCGCGTGAGGAGATCGATGCTGCGATTCGTCGCCATGCCGAGTTTCAGCTCCTCTACGACAAGCCGTTCGAGCATCCCAAGAAGGTGCGCGTCGCGGGCCCGTTCACTGTTGAGTCATTGAGTCCCCACCGCTCGCTCTCATTCGGTGACAGTCCAGAATCGCTGTCCGAGACGGAGGCTGCGAAGGATGCCGACGCTCCTAATTTCGAGCAGTCGATCCTCGACAACCTTGCGAAGGCCGGCATCCAGAACGGTCGCAAGCAGGAGCGAATCGATTTCGCGTCGTTCGAGACCTACGCTGGCGAATACATCCAAGCGATCGGCGAGCGTGTAGCAGGTGAGGATGACGCTCCAAGCCGAATCGCGGTCGCCATCGGGCCGCAGTATGGCACTGTCAGCCCGTCGTACGTGAAGAAGGCCGCTCGCGAGGCGATCAACGCCGAAGACATTGACCTCCTCGCCATCCTTGGCTTCGCCTTCGACCCGCAGGTCACCGGCCTGACTGAGGACGATGGCATCAGCGTGGAGGCGTCGGACGAGGGTTTCGCCAACGTCGCCAGCGTGCGTAAGCTCGGCCGCATCCCGGTGCTCATGGTGAGAATGAACGCTGACCTGCTCATGGGCGAGGAGCTCAAGAAGACCGGCGGCGGCAACCTCTTTACGGTCTTCGGTGAGCCTGACATCGAGCTCATCGACACGCCCAACGGCTTGGTGGTCTCGCTCAGGGGTGTGGACGTCTACGACCCGACGACGGGCGTCGTCCGCAGCAACAGCACGGACCAGATCGCGCTCTGGATGATCGACACCGACTATAACGAGGAGTCCTTCTTCGTCCGCCACTGCTACTTCACCGGTGGGAACGACCCCTACAAGAAACTCAAGACTGCGCTGAAGGCGGACATCGACGAGGACGCCTGGGAGTCGCTCTACTCAACTGTCTCGCGACCTTTCCCGAAACCCGACAGCGGGAAGATCGCGGTCAAGGTGATCAACGACTACGGCGACGAAGTCATGAAGGTCTTCGAGGTATGACTCGTGATCAAGCAGAGTGGCGGTAACCGTCGCGCCAGGCAGTCTAAGTGCGCAGCACTCGATGAGAAACTCAGTCAGATGAAGGCTGCTCTGGAAGCAGTCAATCGGGAGCGGAGTAAGACTGCGCCAGAGAAATCTGGGTGTTTGCAGTCCACCGACGCTATTCGGAGAAGGTGGTCGCTCCGGCGCGAGCGGATGCTTCTCCTGTGCGTCGACAAGATAACAACTGCTGAACGCGCCAAACGCCCCCTGAGCGGAAAGCGCATGGTCCAGGGATCGGCAAGCGGAGTACGCACAGTTGTTCCAGGGTGGTTCGCTCGGTCTTGGCCGACGATCGTGACTGGAGCCCGACCGTGACGACCTACACCGCGGCTCAACAGGAGGCCATCGCCTGTCTGGATGAGCCGCTCCAAATCATCGCGTGCGCCGGCTCAGGCAAGACACAGGTGATCTCGCAGAGGATCGCCGCCATCCTCGCCCAGCCCGACATTGAGCCGAGAAACATCATCGCGTTCACCTTCACCGAGAAGGCCGCAGCCGAGCTCAAGGACCGCATCCTCTCGATTCTTGAGAAGGATGGCCTCGATACGCTTGGGCTTGCCGAGATGTATGTCGGCACGATGCACGGGTACGCGCTCGACCTCCTGCAGCGGCTGGTGCCGGAAACCTTCAAGTTCTCGGTGCTGACCGAGATTACCGCCCGGATGTTCGTTGATCGGAGCAGCCGCAAATCCGGCTTGACGGTGTGTCCGACCAATTCCAGCGGTACCCCATACCTCCGTAGATTCCTGCACTCCCGACTTTTCCTACAGGCGACGAGCGTCCTGCGCGAGGACTCCGTTGACTGGAACCTCGTTCCTGGGGGTGTGGTCTCGTCGTTCGGCGACTACATGAAGCTGCTGTACGGAAATGCCTACTTCGACTTCACCGAAATGATTCACCTCGCGGTGCAGTTCCTGGAGGGCGACGTCGACGAAGACGAGAGCGCCGGCGTCGTCCAGCAGCACATTCGTGACGACATTCGCTACGTGGTCGTAGACGAGTACCAGGACGTGAATCCGCTTCAGGAGCGACTCGTCCGCGGGCTGACACAGTTCGGCGCGAATCTGTGTGTCGTCGGCGACGACGATCAGACTATCTACCAGTGGCGCGGGAGCGAAGTCTCCAACATCGTCACTTTCAAGGACCGCTATACCGGCGTCCGTCAGGTCACGCTCGCGGAGAACTTCCGCTCGAGCGAGGGCGTCGTCGAAGTTGGACGCTCGGTCGCTGAGCGGATTCCGGATGATCAGCGGCTGCTCAAGGCAATGGTCCGGGCCGGGCACCAGCGGTGGAGCCGCGGCGACATGATCGCCCGTGAGTTCGCCGACGAACGCGGGGAGGCTGCGTGGATCTGCGATCGCATCGAGGCGATGCGCGGGCTAGCCTTCAACGACGCCGCCGAGTCCGAAGCACGTGGCCTCTCCTGGTCTGACTTTGCCGTCCTCTATCGGTCTGTTGCTAACGATGCTGGCCCTCTGGTCGAGGAGATGCGGCGCCGGGACATCCCGTACGTCGTGAAGGGACTCAATCGGCTTTTCGACAGTCCGGAAATCCAGGCTGTCGTCGGTATCTTCCGCTACATGGCTGGCCTCACCTCGGCGGCGGGCCTGCGCAGCCTCTGGGACGACGCCAGGCTTGTTCCGTCCTCCGGGTCGTGGGAGGACGCGCTTGCCGTACTTGATGAAGGCCGCGACTTCGACCGAGGCGAGCGATGGGGCGTCTACAACGTTCAGCGCCTCTACTTGGAGTTCCTGGAGGCGCTGGGGCTCCGCGAAGAGACCGTCTCCGGTGAACCGGTCCGGCGCGAGCTTGTCTTCTACCAGCTTGGGAAGTTCAGCCAGGCGATCTCAGACTTTGAGCAGATCTACTTCAACACAGCGCCGCGGCAGAAGTACGAGTCATTCGCTGCGTGGCTCGAACACCAAGCACCCGGCTACTACGCGGAGTCCGACGCCGACGTGGGTTACGCGACGCCCGACGCTGTGACGCTGACGACGGTCCACCAGGCCAAAGGTATGCAGTGGCCGACGGTCTTCCTGCCCTGTCTGCGGGCGAATCGTTTCCCCGCCAAGCGGCAAGGCGGGCTTGGCCTGTTCCACGTCATCCCCGAAAGCGCCATCGACAACGCGGAACGGTACAAGGGCACGCTGGAGGACGAGACTCGACTTTTCTATGTCGCGGTCACCCGGGCGCAGAAGTATCTCTTCGTGTCCTTCTCACCCGGGTCGAGCCAGTTGTACCGAAGGCGATCTGTCTTCTTTGATCATTGCGCCGCGCAACAGTGGTTCTCGACCCGAGACCAGGGCGTCCCAGCAGATACGCTGCGGCTTGAACCGCGGGCTCGGCACGAGACTCCCAACGTCACGCTGTCGTTCTCCGAGTTGAAGTACCTCTTCGAGTGCCCCTACCAGTTCAAGCTTCGATTCCTCTACGGGTTCAACCCGCCCCTCCACGAGGCACTCGGCTACGGGAAGGGCCTCCACGACACGCTCGCCGAGATCCATAAGCGGGCGATCAACGGCGACCTGGCTTCACGCGCCGAGGCTGAAGACCTCGTTACCCGGCATCTGCACACTCCGTATGCGTACCCCGAGCTCAGGGCGACCCTCCACCGCGCGGCCGTCGCGGCAGTCCAGCGCTACCTCAGGGAGCATGAGACTGACCTACAGCGGACGGTGCACAGCGAAAAGCAGGTACAGGTGCACGTGGCGCCGGGGATCACCGTTGACGGCCGAATCGACCTCGTCCGCAAACTCGACACCGACGAGCTCTCGATCGTCGACTTCAAGTCGACGGCTCGAGCTCAGGACGAAGACGTGACCCGAGACCAGCTGCACGTCTACGCGGTGGGCTATGAGGAGCTGACGGGTGAGCGCGCGGATCTCATTGAGGTGCTGAACCTCGATGAGGAGGGGAAGACGATCCGCGAAGAAGTCGAGGATCCACTGCTCGTCGGTATGCGGGAACGGATCAAGGAAGCTGGAGACTCACTGCGCGACAACAACCTCCCTCGGTTGTCCGTCTGGACCGAGCAGTGTGGCAAATGCGACCTGGCCGAACTCTGCCGAGACGTGCCAATGGAGGTGAAGCGGGACCGACGGGCGGCGACGGGGCGTTGACGTTAGTCGGCAGTGGTTGAGTGTCCCGGTGATTGACCGAGCAGTCTCCGCGTCGAGGGAGCGGTCGGGGTGCCTGACTCGTCGCGCTCGACGTCCGGTTCCGCAACGTCCTTCCAGCCACCGTCGAATCCGAAGTAGTCGATCCGGCTGGCAGGGTTCTGGACACGGTAGATCTTGAAATCGTCGTCTTGTGCGTTCTCGACGACGTAGAGCCAGAACAGGTCTCCATCCTCGACCGCCTGCTGATGCTGACGGCGCGACAGCATGACGCCAGCGGTGGACCACTGGCCGCCCGTCGACTTGATCTCGATCCGCCTGGCGAGCTCGCCCCGCTTGTCGTATGACGCGACATCGAAGCCTGCGTTGCTGTGCGCCATCTCGCGGGGCTCACGGCCGCACTTGCGTTCATATTCCAGTACGCGCGCAACGCCGGCCATGTCGATCGGCGACAGGTCGGGAGCCTCGTCACCAACGGCCCCGCGATCGCCCTCATCCTCATCGGTCTCTACGACGTATGAGCGCAGGCGAGTCTGTCGCCCGGTTCGGACATCCGATCCACCGCCGTTGCGCATTCGCGCGCCCTGTCTCTTGCCATCGCCGACGCCAGCGCCCAGACCACCGCCGACCGTTTCTGCGCGGCGGCGGCTCTCTCCTCCGTCGTCAGGAGCCTCCTCTCTGCCTGGCTCCATGGCTTCACCGTCGCTGCTTCCAACGACGTTGCCCTCGTCGTTGGAATCCGCCGGCGTATCGTCCAAGTGTTCGGCCGCGGTGGCTTCGTCACCCACGTCTGCAGCGGGGCTCCATGAGGCTTCGTGCTCGGTCGTGTCGAGTTTTGCGATACCGAAGTCATCGAGCGCGCGGTGTGCCTCGTCGGGTGAGGTCGCACTCAGGATTGGCTCAAGCCGCATGGCGAGTGGCCCAGGGTCGTCGTCGGGCGCGATGGCCCGGGCAATTTCTCGCGCGAGTGCTCGATCCGATGCCCCATCCGCGTACACGAGATGGTCCTCGTCAGGTAGGTATATCGCGTCGGCGCCTTCCGGACCGATCTCATACGGATGGCCGAAGAGCTCGGCGCGATAGGAAACCTGGAGCCGGGTTGCGCGCAGGATCGTGAGTTCTTGTAGCTCATCTAGGACCTGCTCGTCGTCAAACACCCGCCGGAGGGCACTGAGACGGCCTGCGATCCTGCTTGGGAGCTTGGTGTCGACCTGGGGATCGACGTCAACGAGCTTGGCCTTGATGAGTTCCTCAACCCGCCGCACTCCGGCTTCGGTAAGGGCCGGCCAGGTGCCATGAACACGAGGGATCACGTTGTGAGCGAGCTGCGGGAAGCGCTTGTGAAGCGCTCGGCTGTCCTCGAAGAACAATCCGTCCGGCCGCTCCAAGAGTCTGCGTGGATCAAGGGTTGAGCGGATGCGCCCTAGAGCAGGGAGAACACTGCTGGCCTCGGGATGCTCCAGGAGCTCGGACAGCCGGCTCCAGCAGCCGTGGATGGCCTCCGCTCCGTCCTGGTCCACCCAGTCTGTGCCGTACTCGGCAAGGATCGACCGCAGTACCGCCGCGATCTCGGTCGGTCCGGGTTCCTGCTTCACGCCGACTACATCGAAGAATGGCTTGTACGGAAGCCACTCCTCGGGAAGCGTCGTGGCCCACCTGCCGAAGGGCGACTGCTGCCAGAATGCGGTTGCCGGTATCACAAAGCGTCCTCGGCCGACGTGTACGCACGGCGTCCCTCGCAGTTGCTTCACGGCTTGTTGATCTGCGTTGTTGCTCAGCACCCGATAGACGTCTGGGTGCATCTCGCTGCCGATGGTTGCACAATGTTTCAGGTGAGCCACGACCGTCGCGACCGGCGGAGCCGGCGGCATGCCGAGCCAGGTCAGTTGCGCGAAATAGCGGTTTTGGAGGTCCGGGGCTAGTCCGAATTCGTTGCCCTGCATGCCGTACAACTGGCGGGCGTTGGTGGGTAGCACCTCGCTGGGCTTCGCTCTTCCGCCGCGCTTGAGTGGAAGCCATCGTTGTGCGGTCAGGAACTCGGGTGGGCTCTTCGGCAGGTCAGCACGTGCCTGGAGCGTCCGCAACACCGCCTCGACGACGGAGGCGTCCGGATCTTCGTCTGCGATGGCAAGACTTTCGGCCGCCACGGCGAGGGCGTGATCGGAGGGTGCTCTCCGCACACCGAGCCAGTCCAGGACAGCGGGAGCTACGCCGACGCTGAGTGCGACGGGCAGCTGGGGCGCCAGCGTCGATATTTCCCGGGATGGCAGGTGTACCTCCGGCGCCGGGTGTAGCCGCTCGTCGGTGCAGGGCACGAGTGCGACTGATGCAAGGCTCTCCCGGAGCCCGGAGAGCTCCTCCTGGTGAACGGCGATTAGCTTGAGGAGCTCGGTGGCCTGGCTGATGGAGATTCGCCGCGACTCTGCCGCTGGGAGAGCATGGACGCGGATGTAGTCGACAATGTTGAGCGGCCGCGCGCCAAGCGTGCTCAGAAGTTTGTGATAGTCGAGCGCCGCAGCTTCGGCTACCAGGCTCGCGACCCCAATCGGGTCCCGGAAGTCGTTCGGAAGCGACAACTTCGTCAAGGGCTCAAACCCAGAGGCGGTCGGGAAGATCGGAAGCTCGGCGATCTTCCGACATGTTGTGGCGTCAGTGATCCCCGCCATGTTTCGGTTCAGCCATTCGAGCAGATCGTCAGCAAGTACGCCGAGCGCTTCGGTGCCTACCTCCAGCAGAATGCGCGCGGCAGACGCTATGTCTAGGAGCGAACATGCCTCCCGGAGCCCCGGGCAGTGCGTCTCGATCGTCTCCACATCCGCAATCAGCAGATCGTCGTCCAAGACCTCGAACAGGGTGCCGTCGTCCTCCGATGCTGGCCACACGACCTGAGATGGCGGCGCGAACATGCCATTGCGGCAAGGAACGATCGCCACATCCCCGATGCCATCGACGTTGGCAACCTTTCCCGGTAGACGTTTGAGCGCGTCGAGAAGCTGGATCAGATCATCGCGGCCGAGCGGGCCGGCTGACGGGTCGAATGCCTCGGTGATGCCTTTCAAGTGGAGTTGATCGACGACATTCCGGCTGGTCAGCAGGCGTATTCCAAACGCCGTATATACGGTGTTCGTGTGTAGGCGCCGGTGCAGGTGCGGCGCAACTATCGGCAGGCCAATCTTAGCCAGCGCCTCGGCAGACTCGTAGAGCTCTGAGTCTGCCGGAAGTAGCGCGTCCGTCGGCAGCGCATATGTGCCGTCGATCGTGTCGACGACGGGAAGGCTCGGGACAACCTGGCGCAAGGCACTGAGATACGTCACAGCGTGGTTCGGTTGGTCGATGCTCGCTCCACGATCCAGATCCGTGATCCCGCCTAGGAACTCCCAGAACGCTGGCACGCCAAGCCGCTCCGCGATGCTGCCTGCTTCCTCCGCTATGCCTCGTGCGGCCGCAGAGATTGCTGCGCGGTTCCATTCCGAGTGGTACCCGGAGGACTCGAAGCGGACTGCCTTCCGGTCAGTGCTGGGAAAGAAGGCGGCATTGACGTTGGCGGGTAGTCCACTGGGAGTCTGGGTCGGCAGCGTCGCGTAGAGCACACCGGACTTGATGCTCTGATCGACCGGCACGGCGATGGTGACCGTCGTGGGTCGCTCCGGATTGATGAGGCCATCTGCACGGTCTACCAACAGGCGAGCATCCGTCTGGAAGTCCGACTGGAGGGTGAGCCACCGCGTGCTGGAGGCCGCATCGCGGACGACCAACCCGCCCTTGACATCTTCGCGCTCGACGCAGGACCTGCCCCGCGAGGTTTCGAGTTCAATGCGGGTCACGTGCTGCAGAAACAGCACCGTGGCGTGAGCGTCCTCAAAGAGCGCTGTCTCAAGTTCCGCGATCGTGTCGTCACTTACCGGCGGGACTTCGAGTTTCTCCCGAAGTCGACTGGCGACGCGGGCCCACGGCAGAACGAATGTTGTTCCTGGCCCTCCATGCCTTCTGGTGCACTGCCCGTCGCATGATCGGAGGCGTTGGTCCTGCTGGGCAGTTTCATCAAGAATCCAGTGCTCATCGCCGTACAGAAGCTCAGGAGCATCCGTGATCTGGTAGACCGAGGTAAAGCCCACCCCGAAAGCTCCAGTTGTAGATACGTCGGCCGCCTTGGTGCGGCCGGCGAACCGGCGGAAGGCGTGAAGGTCACATCGCCTTGACCACGGGCAGTTGTCGCCGTCCTCTCCGCAGTCGGTGAAGGTGCCGTCATTCCAGACCGTGAGCGCCTCGTCGGTCACCGTGAATCTGATGGTGGTGGCGTTGCCAGCGTCGTCGGCGTTCTGGGTGAGCTCATGAGGGATAGTCGTCGCCCCACCAAGGTCTCGCAGCGTCGTCGCTAGCGCGTCGAGATAGTCGGAGGACTTGGAAAGTGTCCGGCGCATCTGCCTGCTCACGACAGGCGTAGCTGGTCGTCGAGCGGGACGGTCATGAGGGGGAGCGTCATAATCAATAGCTCGTCAGCGGATCGTTTTCCTGCGCGGCCGGCTGCCGTGTGGCGGGTAGTTACCAGAGGCTTGCTGATTCGCCAGCGGCGTACACCGAGCACCTCGCGGTCGACCTCCGATGGGGTCATGCGGTTGCACGCACACAGCCACGTGCTTTGTGTGAGCATCGGTAGTCGTCGTAGCTGAGCAGCCACCTGAGTTGCCCCTCCGTTCGCAGGTAGTCAGCGGGGCTAAGGTGGAGTATGTCATCGCTGGGTCGGCAGGCACCCAGTCCGTCACCCCGTAACCGCACAGCGGGTCGAATGAGGTTCGGTAGACGACTGACGACTTCTCGACGAATGACCGGTCCAGGTATGCGACCACCCGAGGCGGTAGAGGCTGTGGGTAGTGCTCGGGGACGTCATCGAGGGTCTGGCGCCAATCCTTGCGCCGGACGTCTACGAGGCGTCCGAAGTCATAGAGATGGCCGATGTATCGGAGTCGCTCGGTGATCGCGTCGGGATTCCAGCGGCAGCCGATCGGGTAATCACTGGTCTCGGTACGTCCGCCGACGATTCCTCTCACCGTTGCCTCCCTCCATCGGCCGCACAGTAGCCCCGCGCATCCGCCCCAGTGGCTTCGATCCTGGGTTGTTCGAGACGCTACACGTGGCCACGGACAGATAGTGTCGGCCACAAAGGGGCTGGCGTGTAGATCTCGCTGAGATGTCCTTGAATCCTCCGTGGCGGGAAGTTCGAACGGATTGGTGAACTAGCCGGGTAGCCAGACTGGCCTAGCGTAACCGGATAGTGCGTGTCACCGGTACGACGTAGCGAAGTGGATCTCGAACCACTTCGCGGTCGAGCAAACGGTTGATCGCCCGCGCCAAAGTTTCCGGCACGCGACTCGTCGCTAGCCTTCATGAACGGCCCAAGCTATCGGTCGAATAAACGCCCAGGGCGCGTCCTCACCCCCGGGAAGGAGACCATCGAGTAGAACAGACAACAGGGCCAGGACCTGGGGAATTACTTGAGCACCATCATTGGGAAATTACGTGGCGTTCGACACGGGTTTCCCCTGCCAAGACATCAGCCACGCCGGCCGGGCGCCGGGATCAGGGAGGGAACCCGCAGTGGGCTGTGGCTTATCATCGCCGAAGCCCTTCGGCTACTACGACCCGGACTCGTGGTTCTGAAGAACGTGGCCGCCCTGCGAACACGCGGACTCGCCACTGTTTTTGGGGGACCTGGCCGCGCTCGGGTACGAAACGACATGGACGTGCGTACGTGCCGTCGACGTAGGAGCCTCGCACCGCCGCGACCGCATGTTCATCGCTGCTGCCCACCCGCAAGCCCACGAATCACGCGGCCGGCCCTGTGCCCAGCGCCGCGGACAGCAAGGGCGCCAGGTGAACCTGTGCGATGTGGCGTGTGCCGACCTGCTGCCCACGCCGACGCCTGCAACGCCAACGATGGCGAGACGTTGATCTCCTGCCTGGGCTGCAGGGGCCGGCAGCAGCCCAGCTGCGCTATGCCGATCAGTATTGCCGTACGATTCCTGCCAGCCCCTCGCGCCAGCGACGCGACCAAAGGCAGCTCGAACCAGCACGGCTCCGAAGGCGACCTCACCCTGCCCTCAGCGGCACTCAACCTGCCGCACTGGCGACCTCCGTCGAATGGGGCGTGTACGAGCCGGCGATCCGCAGATGGGAAGCGATCGTCGGCCGCCCCGCGCCCCAACCCACCGAAACCGGCACCACCGGAACAGGCGCGCCTGAGCGCACGGTTCGTCGAATGGATGATGTGCCTGGCCGCTGGTCGGGTCACCGGCCTCCCCTTCACCCGCACCGCCCAGATGCGCCTGCTCGGCAACGGCGTCGTACCTCTACAGGCCATCACCGCCCTCCGCGAGCTCGATGGCAACCTGCCTGCTGACACGCCCGGCTCCGCTGGATGCCTCTCGTGACCGCGCGATCCGGAATCGAGCGCCGCACGCCAGTCGCGGGAGCTTCGTCCGAACGTCGCGCGAAGATCACGCTGCTGTTGAGCAGCGGCGATGCGAAAGACTTCGGCAGGCGGCACCGCAAGGCGGCAAGAGGCGGAAATGCTAGCTATTCGTTCGCGTCTTTCGACTGTCCACAGGTTGTGGATAAACAGGGATGGAATCGCAGCCGTTGCCGGGCGGCTGTCGCTTCTGAAGCTGGCCCTGGTGGGGTCGTATGACTCCCGGGCCGCAAAAGGGCTGCTCAGGGGCTCCCGAATCGGGTTCAGCTCCGTACGGTGACGGGAACGGCACGGACGCGCTGCCTCGGGAGGCTGGCGTCACTGGGCTGAGCGAGTCCGCTGTCAGCGAGAACGACGGCAGCGATCAAGCGCTGACGGTTCGTGCAGAGTTCGTCGCGGTGGGCGGAAGCGAGGGCGAGGCGTTAGAAGCCCGTCAACTCGCGGTGATACGGGAGATTCTTTTATGGCAACATCGGCAAACCGCCCCACCGGTATTGGGAGAGTAACCCGACCTGCCGAGGCCGCCGACGTGGTTCTGCCCTGGAGGCGAGGCGACGAGAGCTCGGATCCGCTTGAGGGGGTGGCTGACGCCGGGCTACCGGTGCCAGTGGCCTGGCTGGGCCGTACGTCCACCGAAGATCAGCAAGACCCATCGCTCTCCCTCCCCCGGCAACTGCGCAAGTCGCGGCAAGCGCTCCCTGACGGATACGTCATCGTCGCCCACTTCTACGACGTGGAGTCGGGCCGCAAAGAACTGGGGGATCGTGGGTACAGCCGAGCCCATGAGCAGTTCGACATCGCGATCCCGCGCGACGGCGGCATCCAGGATCTCCTCGCGGAAGCTGGTCGGCCAGACCGGCGTTTCGTTGCCGTCATCTGCGAGTCGATCGACCGGGTGGCGCGCCGCACCTACTTCGGCACGAAGATCGAATACGAGCTCGAGCAGAACGGCGTGCTGCTCCTGGCGGCCAACGAGCCGATCGCTCCGGCTGCCGGAGGCGGTCAGCGGTCCCGGAAGCGAGCCGGCCCGATCCTCACCCGGAGGATCAACCAGGCCATCGCCGAGTGGTGCGTCGTTCAGATGCTCGAACTGTCTTGGGACGGCTTCTGCGAGCACACCGAGCAGGGTTGGAACATCGGCCGCCCTCCATACGGCTACCTGGCTGAAAAGCGTCCGCATCCTGTGCCGGCGAGGCGGGCGGAGGGCAAGACCAAGACCCGTCTGGTCCTTGACCCGGCCAAAGGGCCGACGGTGACCCTGATCTTCCAGCTGCGGGCTCTGCAACGGCTCGGCTATGACGAGATCGCCGATCGACTGAACACCGATCTCACGCGGCACCTGCCTCCCGAACCCGTCGATCCGCGGCGTGCGGTCGGCCGATGGACGGGTTCCGCAGTCCGCGGCATTCTGGCGAATCCGAAGTACACCGGCCACATGGTCTGGAATCGCCGAGCGAGCAAGAAGGGTGGTCGTTGCAATCCGCCCAGCGAGTGGGTCTGGTCGCCACGCCCCACCCATGAGCCTTTGGTCACCGAGGAACTGTTCAAAGCCGCCTCACCGGTGGCCAAGTACCGGCAGGGCTCCCGCACGGGCGCCGGAATTAATCACCACCCACAGGCGAAGCGCTCTTACCGGCTGCGTTCCTATGTCACCTGTGACCTCTGCGGCCGCCGTATGTTCGGGAAGACCAGACACGCCATCGCCTATCTCGCGTGCGAGCCCCAGCGGCAACATCACAAGGGACGCGCCGACTGGTTCGGCGATCACCCCAAGAGCCTGTGGGTACGCGAAGAGATTCTCTTGGAGGCCGTTCGAAGCTTCTTCACCCAGCGAATGTTCGCCCCGGACCGTCGGCGGCACCTTCGTGCCCCGCTTCAGCGTTCCGCCAAAGATCAACGCAACGACAGCGCGACCGACCGGCACAAGCAACTCACTCGTGAACTCGCAGGACTCCAACGCCGCAAGGAAAACCTCATCGACCAACTGGAGAACTTCGAAGCCACCGCCGACGCCGACGCCGACCGGGAGTACCGGCAATCCATCCAACGACGCTTCGCCGAGCTCACCACTGAACGGCGCACCAAGCAGTCCGAACTCGACCAGATCAACATCGATGCACCAACAGCTGGAGATGCCGCCGACCTACTCGATCAGATCTCTCGGTTGCGGGTCGATTTGACCGAACTCCCGGAAGGCCTCGAACGCAAGCTTTACGACGCCTTCCACCTGAAGGTCCTGTACAACCGGACTCGCCACGAAGCGACCATCCAGGTGATGATCCGGGAAGACACGATCACGATGTCCGCGAAGGCGACACAGGGCAGGTGAGATGCAGGAGAGGCCGCGCCGAACCATGAACGTTCACCGGGTGTGATGACACGCCCTTCGAGGTCAGCGACACCGTGGTGATCGGGTCCCCGCGCTACCCGCTTGCCGGCGGCCTCTGATCCCAGCGCTGCGGGTCGAAGTCGTAGGTGTCCAGGTCGCCAAGGCCAGCAGTGCCTACAGCACAGTCGGTGAGCGAAGTCATCATCGCGACAGCATCCGCATCTTGATTGGTATCGGCGCTTGCAACCTGGATTTCGGTGATTTCCTTCCTTGCGGCGCCTCACGCCGAGTGCGATCCTTCGGACAGCGGAGGTGAGGGGTAGCGATGACTCAGGGATGGTCGGTTGACTCCGGCGCGACGTTCGTACGACGCCTCGGGAAGTCTGCGGCCGAGTTAGGCAATACGAGTCAGGGCAAGACCTGCCCCGACGTGTGGGAGCTGAGCAACGGCGACATCGCTATCGTCGGAACCGACGTGACTGAGGCTTTCGCCGACCGTCTGCCGGATGATGTATCTGTCGGAGCTCACGAGCGGCTGGTTGTGATCCCACGGAACATGGTCATTGCGGCCAAACCAGAACTTCCCGATGATTGATCTCATACCTGACATATCGGGGCCCGAGCTGGATTTGGCCTCTTACTCAGACGCCTTTGATGAGGCATACAAGCAGATCGTCTTCTGGAAGCTGGAACGGCGGCAGATCTTCCGGGAGCCCGGCATGCCGAGCTGGGAGGCGTTCGCTGCGGGCGACTGGGACCGCGCGCTGGAACTCAACGAGCGCGAACGCGACACGGTGCGCGCGAAGGTCGCCGAAGACGAGAGCCTCGGAGTGGAGTCGCGGCGACTCCGTGTGGTGGAGCATCCGGTCACGCCGTATCTCCAGTGGGAGATGCAGTACTTCCGGCTCCTGGCCGAAGCCGGCGAGGACCTGCGAGTCATCGATGCATCCAGTGTCCGGTATCTGGAAGCCGATCGCCTACTGCCAGAGATCGTGATCCTCGGGGACCGGGTCCTCTTCGAGGTGCTGTATGACGTGGAGGGAACGGCGTACGGTGCTCGACGGATCGATGATCCACAGGTGATCACGGAGGCTGGCAGGGAGGTGGCCGACCTGTACGCTGCTGCCGAGCCGTTGCTCGATTACTTCGCGAGAGAAATAGCTCCACTTCCTGCCCCCGCGCTCTGACGAGGGAAAGTTTGATATGCGGCGCGGCGCGCCGGGTTCGAGCAGGGTCTCGCTGATCGTTATCCTGCTGCTCATCGTGGTGCTGAGCGTTGGTCTCATCGGCGCTTCGCCGCTTGCGCTCGATGTCTTCCATGGCTCGACGAGTCATTGGAATCGCCTGAGCGCGATCGGCCAGACGTACGGTGCTGCATCGGCCATCCTGTCAGTGCTGGCCGTCATAGGCGTCGCCGTGACTCTGGCTCTCCAGGCACGCGACTCCAGAGCTCTCCGGCTTCAGGCGATCCGTGAATCGCACATCCGCCTGTTGGAGATGGCGATGAACGACCCTGAACTCAACAAGGTCTGGGGCCCATCGGGACTGTCGGATCCATTCATCCAGCAGCGTCAAAGCATGTATGCGAATATGATCCTTTCCCAGTGGGAGATGTCCTACGCGACGCGTACGCTGACAGACGACCACCTCAAGCTGCTGGCCACTGAATTCCTCTCTGGCACCATCGGAAGAGACTTCTGGTCCCTTGCGCGTCAGGCGCGCCTTGATACGTCAGAGACCAAACTTAATCGGCGCTTTCACGAGATCATTGACGATCAATACCAGCGTTTGCTCCCAACTCCAGCCATACCGCCGCCCGAGCCGGAAGAACCTTCACGCGGCGCAGACCGCCGTCAGCGAGGTACGCTCGCCATCGGCGCAGCGATCGTCGGCCTTGGTGTGGTGATCCGATTCATCCGGCGCGGTAAGAGGCCTTGAAGAGCTCGGCCTGTTTGGCTTCGCCCGACAGTGATTTCGGATGGGGCGAATTCGCTGAACGCTGGGGGCTGACCCTGCCAGACGCGTTGGCCTACATGGTCAGCAGCGGACGGCGAGCGGCGTTCATTCGTCGGAGGTCTTGTGTGATGTGAAGTCGACGGAAGTAAGCATTCTGTGGCCTTCACTCCACTGCAGTCTGCCCTCATACTGCAGCCGTCCCACGACGATTCCAGGGGCGATCTGTGCGAACTTGGCAAATGCTTCGATGTTGCGGAACGGTTTGGGGTGCTCGCTGAGTCGGCGGTACTGCTCGGCGTAGGCGGGAGGTATAAGGGTGTCGGCGGCGAACCTATTGGCCTCCTCCTCTTCGGCGGAGACACCGCTTTGAGCGGCGGGATTCTCATCGAGAAAGGTTAGACGCTTTCCGTGTAGAACGATGTGTCCGACTTCGTGGAAGAAGGCAAACCAGAACTGGTCGATTTTTTTGAATCTGTCGCTGAGGGCGAGCATGACCTTGTCCGTAGCCAGCCAGCGGGTGGCGCCTGACAGAAAAGTTCTTGGCATGGCCGGCTCAAAGACCACGGCGACGCCCGCTTGGGCGCATATTCTTGGTAGTTCAGCGAGCCAGTGTGCTGGTTCGGTCAGGGTGAGAGCCCGTATCTTTGGGATAAGAGCGATAAGTTTTCCTCGGCTGTATGGATCGCACTTAATCTCGCGAGCGGAGCGCAGGGCCAGCTGGAGCCAGACCGCGGTGGCATAGTCGTCGGGGACCTTGGTTGTCGAGCGGCGGAATGCAACCTTGTAGCTTCCCCATACATTCTCGGCGGCCTCTGGTGTACCAACCTCCAGGAATTCCAAAAGCAGGCGTAGATTGTCGACCGTCTTCGCCCGATTGGGGATGATGCGGCGTGCTACCAGTTCACGCAGGGAGAAGTTGTCCAGCCACGACAACCTCTCCTGAAGCGCTGCAGCATCCTGGCGACGTTGTTCCTGGGTGCGCCAGCTCGCCTCCAAGGCGTTCCACACGTCGGCGGGAACGTCCAAGACGCGTTCCAGCAGAATCGCGGTCTCGGGGGTGAGGACAGCAGCACCCAAAGCGATCTGATTAATATGCTTAATTGATAGGCCGGTTCGCCGCGCGAGGTCGGCCTGGCTGATGCCTAGGAAGTCCAGGTTCTCCTTCAGGGTCTCCCCGGGCGGCTTCGCGTTCCGTACCTCGTAGGTGATCTGGTCGGCGCCGGCGCTCATCGCGTCGTCTCCCCTCGGTGTGGGCCGGGCGGTGGATGCCGCAGGGGGATGTGCCTCGGGTGTTCTACCCATCATGCGACGGCCACCTCGGTCACGAGAAGCTCCGTGACTTTCTGTTCGTCCAAACTCCCGTCAAGGAGTAACGGGACGAGGCCGCTGCGGAGCTGAACCCGCAGGTCTGCTCCCTCCCCGAGGGCGACGAGCAGCCCGCCCTCCTGCGCCGGGTCGGAACGCAGCCGTGCGGCCGGAATTCGCCGGAGCATGGCCAGGTGCGTGGCGGCCACCATCTCGCCGAGCCGCCGGTGCAGCACCGACGCCAGTGCTCGCCCATAAGTGCGCTCGCTCGTGGCCTCGTCCGCGCACCTACGCGCGAGGTCGGTGCTGCAGAAGAAGACCTTCAACCGCCCACCTCAGCCGTCGCATGCCCACCTACCGGAATGCATCGTATAGAGCCTCGGTCCTTCAAATCGCATGAACCTACGAGTTCCATGCTAGCCTCTGGCTCGTTGGGTAGATCAGATGCACCTGCTGGGTTCATGAGATCACTTAAACGCTGGCAGCAAGGCCGTAGATGATCTTGTTGGGTGCCATCGCCGCTCGTGTGTATGGCGCGAATCCACCTTGGGTGTGTGACGGGGAGAGGGGAAACATGGCGGGGGTCGAGCCAGGCGTGCAGGGGAGGAGCGACGCTGGGCACAGCCACAGCGTCGAGATCATCAAGGAAGTGGCGGCGTTGGGCTATGACCCGGTTCCGTGGAAGCCCGACGTGCCCTGCGCTGGCTCCTTCGAGCGCGTCGACCAGTGCCCCGGGCGGGGCACCTTCATCAGCGGTCAGTGGGTGGAGGACGGAGAGGCCGGATGAAGATCCATGAGTGCGTGCTGGCGGAGGAGGTGGTGGGCGCCGACTCGGCGGAGCGCGGGTTGTGGGAGGCCATCATCGTGTCGGGCGACATCAAGGAGCGGCTGCGTAACCAGGCTCTGTTGTCTTTGACAGTGCGGCCGGTCGTGTCGTTCGCAGTGACGGCGCTGCATGGGCTGTGCACGCTGTACGGGCCGCCCGGCACGGGCAAGACCACCCTGGCCCGGGGTCTGGCGGCGCAGATCGCCGCCTATGTCGCGGGCGGCAAGGTCCGGCGGATCGAGATCGACCCGCACGGGCTGATGAGCCCGGAGCACGGGGTATCACAGCAGCGCGTCAGCGAGCTGCTGACCGAGTACGTGCCGGCGTTGGCATCGGACGGCATTCCGACCGTGGTGGTCCTCGACGAGGTGGAGTCGATGGCGGTCGCCAGGTCGGCGGCCTCGCTGGCCGCCAACCCGGCCGACGTACACCGCGCCACCGACGCGGTGCTCACGGCGCTGGACTTCAACGCCGACAGGTATCCGCACCTGTTCTTCGTCGCGACTAGCAACTTCACCACCGCGCTGGACGAGGCATTCCTGTCGCGATCGGACGCCGCGATCTTCGTCCCGCTGCCGCAGGCCACAGCGCTACGGGAGATTCTGGCGTCCACGCTGCTGTCCCTGGCCGGCACGTATCCGGGGCTGCGGGCGCTAGCCGAGGCGCCGGGACTGGACGGTCTCGCCCAGGCCGCCATGGGCCTGGACGGTCGACGGACCCGCAAAGTGGTGTTCGAGGCCTTGGCCCAGCGGCTGGACACCGTCCTTGACCCCAGCGTGCTCACCGAGCAGGACCTCTCCGCGGCGATCCGCAACGCGGTCAGCGGCACGGACGGTGACACCACGCATGTGGAGGCCGCCAATGCTGCGCACTAGGGAGGTGGCGGCCGCGCCAGTGCGCAGCGCGAGCGCGACCTGGGCAGTGATCGCGACGCTGGTCGCCGACACTGTCGAGCGTTCCTCGTCTCTGACCCGCGCGGAGGCCGAACAGGCCATGGATGCGGCCGCGCCGGTCGGGCGGATGCTGGTGGCCGGAGGCCATTTGGACCGCCGCCCGGTCACCCTGATCACCGGAATGGTGTACTGCCAGATCAGCACCGTGTCCGGCACGGCGGCCCTGACGCTGCAGGAGAACCTCAACCCGGTCCCCGGAGCGGCGGGAGCGAAGGACTTCACGGTCTACCTGCCCTCCCCCAGCCCGCTGGAGGGCCTGGTCGAGGCCGCCGCCGACGGTCATCCCCGCCTGTCCGCGGCCTCGCCGCGGAAGGTGCCGCAGCCGACGCAGGCCGCCGCCGGCTCCGGCTCGCTGATCGACCAGGACGCGCTGCGAAGGGCCGCAGGGCGATGACCACCACCCACACCTACAGCTACACCCGCACCCATACCGCCACGCACCTGACCGACGTCATCCTTGGCGCGATCGCCGACATTCTGTCCGACCTCGGCATCGGCACCAGCCGGCTGACCAACGACTGGGTGCAGAACGAGAACGCGCTCAAGGCGTGGATCGAAGAAGGCTCACTCGACATGGTCGTGCTGGAATGCCACCAGCCCTCCGGCATCGTGGCACCGGTGCTGGAGTTCCCGGTCTCCTACACCGCATCCGGCTCCGGTGATGCGGAGTTCACCGCGTCCCGCGCGCGCATGGCCCGCTTCCGCACCAAGCTCGACCACGTCCCTGCGGGCACCACGTACCGGCTCTTCTGCAGCTTCAACGGCCCCCGTACCCCCCAGCCGGGGTGGGGCCCGGGGCTGCGAGCCAGTACCGACGGACTGCGTGGCATCACCTTCGGCACGCTCGGCTCGGCGCCGCACGCCTCGGCCGGCATGCGCTACCTGCACACCTAGGAACAAGGACCGGTATGGGCTACATCGACGACGCCTTCACCAAGCTCAAGAACAACCTGGAGATCACCAAGACGGAACAGGATCTGGCCAAGGCACGGCACGCGGCCATCCGCGACTTCGTAAAAGTGCATTGGGATCTGACCGACGACTTCCTGACCGGCAGCTACCGCCGCGACACCAAGACCAAGAAGCTCAAGGACATCGACATCTTCATCGTCATCGACGTCGACGGCCCGCAGGGAAAATTCCGGGACCAGTCGCCGATCCAGGTGATCGACGCTCTGGAGACACTGCTGCACCGCAAGTGGGACGGCGCCCACCGCGACGGCATGGCGGTCGTCATTCCCTACGGCCCCGACGACGAGGTCATGTCGATCGACGTGGTGCCCGCCTTCGAACGCGAGGGTGAGGGTTACTTCATCCCCAACCCCTCGGCGGGCAACTGGCTGGCGACCAATCCCAAGCGGCACCACGAGCTCAGCATCGCCAAGAACGAGGAGTGCGGCGGCAAGTACGTGCCGCTCGTCAAGATGATTAAGGGGATCAACCGAGAGTTGGGTGAGCCAGTCTCGCCGTCGTTTCTGCTCGAGGTCATGGCGCAGCAGCTGATCAAGCCACCGTTCGGCCGTTATCAGGACGAGATCGTGCTGTTCTTGGCCACCGCCGCCGAGCGTATCTTCGATGTCTGGCCCGATCCTGCGGGCCTAGGCGGCGACGTCAACGCGGTCATGAACGCCACGCAGAAGCGGCTCGCCGCCGACGCCCTCAACCAGGCCCGGGTCATCGCCGAACGCGCGGTTGACCTGGCAGACGAGGACCAGGAGCACGCCTCCTACGAGCAGTGGAAGAAGTTGTTCGGCGGCCGGATGACCCGGCCATGACCACCCCCGGTACCCCCTCGTACGCCGCTGCCCACGGCGGCGTACACGGTGTGCCCGCACGCCCCATCCACGAGCGGCAACTCGATGACGAGATGCTGCGCTTGCAGCGTGCCGCGTCGGCAAGCCATCAGCGGGGGCAGTTCATCGAGGCCATCCGGGTCGGAGCGGCCGCCGTCCTCGCCGCCGCCGGCGTCCTGGCTACCCTGCTCGGTCACGGGCGGCCCTGGGTGTCCATCGCCGGGTTCGTGTGGTTCTTGATCTCCGCCTTCCTGCTCAAGCGTATGGCGGCGGCCACTGCACGCCAGGGCGCGCTGCTTCAGGAGATGTTCGACACCACGCTGTTCCTGCTGCCCTGGCGTTCCACTGTGGCGGGCGACCCCGTACCCGACCCCGACATCCACCGACTCGACCGGAAGCTACAACGCGGCTCGGCCAAGGACCAGCGCATCACCGACGGCTGGTACGACTCCACAGCCGATGTCCACCACCCGTACGACGTGCTCATCGCCCAGGAACAGAACCTGGCCTGGGACACCCGGCTGCGCCGCCGCTATAGCTACGTGGTCGCAGCCGCCGCGGTCACATGGACCGCCTGCGGCCTGGCAGCAGGTTTGGCGATCGCGGATACGACTCTGCCCGACACGCTGCTCAGCTTCTTCGTTCCTTCGCTGGCCGCCTACCAGATCGCCATCGAGATATGGGCCGGCCAACAGCGCCTCGCGGACGAACGCGAACGCCTCGCCAAGACCGTCAACACCGAACTGCACAACGCACGGCCCGGCCCAATCCCCGATCCCGAGTGGCAGCGCCTGCGCGACGTCGCTCGCGACGTCCAGGACGGCGTCCTCCGCACCCGCCTGGATCCCACCCGGGTACCCGAATGGTTCTACCGCCACTACCGCGACGGCGACGAACGCGACTTCGCTAACACTGCCGAAGGACACCGCCGCCGTCTCGCCCGGAACAGCTCAACATCCGCATAGCCGTAGCAGGCCCGGACGCCAGTGGAAGATGATCTTGCTTGGCGTGGAATCCAGGATGGACACGCCCCTGCGCCGCTGCTGGTCAAAGAGTTTCGTCGGTAGCCCACGCGAGACTGGGCCATCGTGGTCGCCCCCCTTCTGGGGGCTTCCCCGGTGGTCCGCGTCATTTCTCCCGGGGGGACGACCCCCCGGAGCCCCCCGAGGTGGGGGGCTTTCGCCCCCCACGCCCCCCGCGGGTTGTTGTCTGTGATTGCGGGTCGGTCTGGCTACCTCTGGTTGCGGGGCCGTCCGTAGATCTTTTGGGTGGCGGCCTGTGCGGCTCCAGGTGGCTCGCTGTTTTTATGGCGTAGGCCGTCGTAGAGGATCGTGGCGATGGTTGCCGCGTCGTCTTTCCAGCCGGTGGTGCGGATGCCGCAGACTCCGCCGAGGGCGCGTAGAACCAGCCGGCCGGTGATATCGGTGCGGATGACGCCTGCTGCGGCGCCTGCGAGGAGAAGTTCGTCCAGTGCCGTCGCCATCCTTTCGCGGGCCTCGCCGAAGACGGGCGAGTCGGTCGCCATGATGCTCTCCAGCGCCTCGCCCATGCCTCTGCCGACCGCCGCGTGTTCCACGAGCAGCAGCAAGAAGGTGCGCAGTGCCTCCTCGGGAGGTTGCCGGGCGAGCAGCCTGGCGGGAGTCGCGCAGAGCTCCACGACCTCTTGGCGGTAGACCTCGGCGATGAGGGCTTCACGGGTGTCGAAGTGGCGGTAGAGGGTGCCGATCGCCACGCCGGCCCGCCGGGCGATCTCGTCCACGTGAACGTCATCCTCGGCCAGGAGCGCTTCTCGTGCGGCGGCCGGCGGCTGCGCCCCACCGACGCCACCGACCTCGATTCCGCCGGCTCCCGTGTGTACGCCAGCCCAGCCGGTCATCCCTTCTGCCTGCGTACTACCTGAACCGAAACGGGTCGGCCGAGCCGCCACGCGGCCCCAGAGCCTGCACCGCGCCCGTCAACCGCACGTGCGGTCTCCGGCGGCATCGCCTTCAGACGCGTCGCGCCGCGACCAGCACGGGCCCGCCCGGCACCGTGGGGAATCGCCGTTCGTCCCGCAGGCCGTACGCGGTGAGAGTCTTTGTCATCCGGTCCGCGTCGTAGGCGTTGCCGCCGTTGGTATGGCATGCCAGCCGCCGGCCTCGCCGTGGTCCCCCGCAGCCGCCGTGGCTTGGCGCAGCGAACCAGGGGGCCGCGGTGGGCCGTGACCGCTCAGGGGACCCGGGCGACGCCGACGTGGAAGCCGCTGCGCTCGGGTGCCGGCGCCGGGTCCTCCCGGTACCACTCGGTGGCGAACACCAGTCCCGGTGCGACGAGCTCCAGTCCCTCGAAGAAGGGTTCGACCTCACTGCGGCTACGCAACCGCAGCGGGATCGCGCCCTTCTCGTATGCGGCCTCGATCTTCCCCTTCCACTCCGGGTGCTGGTCGGCCGTCCCGTGCGAGAGGAGCAGGAAGCTGCCCGGAGAAAGTGCTTCCACGAGGGTGCGCACGATGCCGTACGGGTCCTCGTCGTCGGTCAGGAAGTGCAGGAGGGCGATCAGAGACAGGGCGATGGGGCGTTCGAAGTCGAGCTGTGCACCGGCGAGTTCCAGGATGGCCGCGGGCTGCCGCACATCCGCGTGGAGGAAGTCGGTGACACCCTCCGGGGTGCTGGTCAGCAGCGCTTCCGCGTGAGGCAGGACGCTCGGGTCGTTGTCCGCGTAGAGGATCCGGGCGTCGGGCGCGATCGCCTGCACGATCTGGTGCATGTTGGGCTCGGTGGGGATGCCGGAGCCGATGTCGAGGAATTGGTCGACGCCGTTCTTCGCCAGCCAGGCGGCGGCGCGGTGCATGAACGCCCGGTTCCGTGTCGCGTTGCCGCGCGTTTCCTCGGGCAGCGCCTGGCCGACCTTCTGGTCGACGGGGTAGTTGTCCCTGCCGCCCAGCAACCAGTCGTAGACACGTGCGGGGTGGGGCTTGCCGGTGTCGATGCCGGGGCGGGATACGCCGGCGGTCATTGGACATTCCTTCCTACGCGGAACCTCGGGCGCGAGTCCCACGCGTGCACTGTGGCTGAGGATCGCCTGCACGGGTTGACCGGATCGGCTTGTTGCCTTCACCGTCTTGGTCATAGGGCAGGCGTGCAGGGAAGCGGTGTGCCGACGAACATGGAGTCCGGGTCCACCGCGGACTTGATGGCGAGCAGGCGTTCGGTGTTCGGCCCGTAGGAGTGGGCGACCTGATCCGGGGTCTCTGGGCCGAGGAAGTTCACGTATCCGCCCGGCAGCGAGAACGGCTCGAGCGCCGCATGCAACCGCTCGACCCAGCGTAGATGCCGGGCCCCGCCCTCACCGGCGCTGTCGTCGCCCTTCTCCCACAACGAGATCAGCTCCGCCATCTGGTGGGGCTCGCGTCGGCCGAAGGCCGTCGAGTCGAGCGGTACCCGGGCGGCGGCCCCATGGAACTGGTGCAGCAGGATCGCGGAGAACGGTGAGGTGAACGCATGGGCCCCCTGCACCAGAACATCGGTAATGGAGGCAGAAATGCCGGATATGTTGCGGGAACGAATTGCGCCCATCCGCCCGACCGGGAACATGGCATCCGTCGCAGCCAGCCCGGCGGAACGAGTAGTCCGCCCGATGTCGACCAGCAATGGCATGCCCAGCCGGGTCAGCGCGTGCACCGGCCCGTTCTCGGTAGCTCCCTCGTCCAGGTCTCCCGACCATGTGGGCGCGACGTAGACCGCAGGGGCTCCGTCCGCGCTGGGAAGAAGACCCACGTCCACCGTCAACTCGTCCGGACCGCCTTGGAGGATCTCGCCGAGATCGCCAAGAACGCGAGAAGCCTGCGATATCGGGTAGAAGATGGTTCCGGTCACGACGGTCGGCACGGGGTGCAGACGAATCCGCGCCGACGTCACGACACCGAAATTGCCGCCCCCGCCACGCAACGCCCAGAACAGGTCAGGCTCGTGTTCGGCGTCAGTGTCCACTCGGGAGCCGTCGGCGAGGACGACCTCGGCGCCGAGCAGATTGTCGGCCGCGAGCCCGAACCGCCCGGTCAGCGGGCCGTATCCGCCGCCCAGCGTGATCCCGACCATGCCCACGGCGCCAGCCGTCCCGGTGACGGCGGTCAGGCCCACCCGCTCGGCGGCGGCCACGACGTCGGACGAGAGCGCGCCACCTTCCACCGTCGCGACTCGCCGGTCGGCGTCGACACGGACTCCGCGCATGTCGGCCAGATCGATGACCAGTCCCCCGGGGCGAAGCGCCCGCCCCCAGAAATCGTGTCCGCCACCGCGTACCGACACCGGCACGCCGTGCTCGCCGGCCGCCCGTACAGCGGCCTGCACGTCGGCCGCGGTCGCACACCGCACGACCACGGCGGGACGGATGTCGGCTGCCCCGTTGAACAGCGTCACGGACCTCTCATACTCCGGACCACCGGTGAGCACGCGGCTTGAGCTGATCGTGGACCGCAGATCTGCCAACAGCGCGGCGTTCACTTCATCACTGCGATCGACGTCGGGACGAGACGGCATGGACACTCCTGCCACAGGTCAAGGGGGTTGTTCGAACGAACGACAACGCGGCGAGGCGTCGTGTCATATTTCGCGTGTATGTATCGCTCACTACACATAACTCAGTTCACGTGGGCGGCGCATACGGAGTGCACCGCCCCCGTGAGCGCCTGGCGGTGAAGGGCGTCCAGCCGTTCCAGCGCCGCGCCCGAACCGGCGGCCACGGCGAGTTGCACAGTGCATGCCGTCGGCTCGGCGCGCAATCGGACCGTGGCCTTCAACTCGCGGAGCAGGTCCGCGGTCAACTGGTCGAGCCGCGTGCGGATCTGTCCTAGGTCGGGACGGGTCGTCGGGGCTTCTTCGGGGTGTGCGGCCCAGCGTGTGAACAATCCTTTTTGTACGACCTTGCTCGCGGTGATCTGGTCCTGGAAGAAGGCCGTTGCCGAAACCGGATCGAGCCCGAGGTCGCCGGCCTGGTTTCGCACCTGCTCCAGAACCTGCTGCTCGCGCGCGGGATCGTCGATCGGTGAGCCGGTGCCGAACTTGGACGCTGCCACGTCATCGCTCACGCGGAGCCGCTGGATGATGAGGTCGGTCAATGGGCCGAGCCTGCCGAGCGACCTGCCCGGCTGGAGGGCGCCGGTCGAGGATTCGGCGTTCGCCGGTGCACCTGCGGCGTCGGCTTGGGGAACGCTCACTCTGGTCACGCCGACCACCAGTGCGGTGACCGCGAGGCCGCGTGCCACGGTCCTGCTCGACTTCAACTGTCAGCCCTCCTTCGCGGCGCGGCTGAGGCGGATGGCCGAGATCAAAAAGAAGACGCCTCCGGGGATGGCGTAGCCGGCCGCGTTGGTCAGCGTCGGGTTCTCCGCGGAGGCGCCGATGATGAACGAGCTACCGGCGAGCACGGAGATCGCTCCGCTGATGATCATCGGCCACTGGCCGCCCATGGTGCGACGGGTGATGCCCACGATCAGTTGGACCAGCCCGGCGACGACCGCCCAGGCGCCCCACACTCTCAGGACCGCCGGAATACCGGACGCGCAGGCGATGGCCACGCCGACGGCGGTGAGCAGGCTGACCACGATGTTCACATACAGCAGCACGGGCGATCCGGTGGTACGCGACGCGCGGGCGTCGACGATGGCGGCGGCCACGTCGAACAGCGGGTACAGCACGAGCAGAGTGACCGCGAGCGGACCCAGTTTCGAGGCGGTCGTGAACATCACGAGGGCCCAGAGGATGGCGAATCCGAAGCGGACGAAGTACAGCCGCCGCAGGGTGTAAGCGGTCCCGGCGATGCTGCTCGAAGCGATTGTGGTCACAGTGGCCCTTTCAACGGTGGTGTGGCGCAGGGAAGCACGTTCAGCGGGTAAAGAACGAACGTTCTGTCTGGACGAGCATGGCAACTCTGCCATGCACTGTCAAGACAGAACGTTCTACTCCAATAAACGTAGAAGGTAGAACGTTCTGTCTTGACGTCTCGGAGGAGCCGTGCCATCGTTGGCCGCGATAGAACGTTCGGTCTCGTCAGTCTCGGATCCGGTGGTTCAAGCATCTGGTCGAGGAGGCCGGCGGCGGGCGTTCGCTGACCCGCATAGCCCTTGTCCGCTGATTGTTCGAAAGGATCGTCGTGACCGCCGTTGCCTCATCCATCCCCCGCGGGATCGCGCCGGCTCTACGCCGCCTGTATCTCGTTCGGTTCGGGTTCGCCATCGTCTGGGCCCTCCTGCTGTTCGCCACCAAGTCGGACCTCGGGCCGGTCGGCGCCACCCTGCTCGTCGTGTATCCCCTGTTCGACGTGGCCGCGGCAGTCGTGGACACTCGTTCGTCCCGCACCACCGGGCCGGCGCGCGGGCTGTACGTGAACATCGCGATCAGCCTGCTCGCCGCCATCGGGGTGGCCGTCGCCTGCGCGTCCGGTGTGCCGGCCGTCCTGCGCGTGTGGGGCGCCTGGGCGATCGTCTCCGGGCTCGTGCAGCTGATCGTGGGCGCCGCGCGCCGCACGATGGGCGGCCAGTGGCCGATGATCCTCAGCGGTGGCATCTCCGTGCTCGCCGGCGCTTCGTTCGTCACGTCGGCCTCCGCGGCGAACCCGTCGCTGGCCAACATCGCCGGCTACGCGGTGCTGGGGGGCATCTTCTTCCTCATCTCGGCGCTGCGCCTCGGCCGCGCCGCCAAGGAGCGCTGACATGGACACCACGACGTACGACGTCATCGTCATCGGCGCGGGTCCGGTCGGGGAGAACATCGCCGACCGGGTGGCGCAGGGCGGCCTCAGAGCCGCGATCGTCGAGCGGGAACTGGTCGGCGGCGAATGCTCCTACTGGGCCTGCATGCCGACCAAGGCGCTGCTGCGGAGCGCGGCCGCGCTCCGGGCGGCCCGGCACGTGCCCGGCGCCCGTGAGGCGGTGACGGGTGACCTGGACACGGCGGCCGTGCTCCGTCGTCGCGACTCCTTCGCCTCGAACTGGAAGGACGACGGGCAGGTGTCCTGGCTCAGCCAGGCGGGGATCTCGCTGTACCGCGGGCAGGGGCGGATCAGCTCCACCCGGGTCGTCGAGGTGACCGGCGAGGACGGCGCGACCACCTCGCTGACCGCACGGCACGCGGTCGTGATCGCGACTGGAAGCGGCGCGCTGGTCCCGGACATCGCCGGTCTGCGCGAGGCGGCACCGTGGACCAGCCGGGAGGCGGCTGCCGCGAGTGCGGTTCCCGGCCGGCTCGCCATCATCGGCGGTGGCGTGGTGGCGTCGGAGATGGCGACCGCGTTCGCCGGTCTCGGGGCTTCGGTGACGATGCTGGCCCGCGACGGTGTGCTGCCGCTCGCGGAGCCGTTCGCCGGCGAGCGGGTCGTCGAGTCGTTGCGGGACGCCGGTGTGTCGGTACGCCTCGGTGCTGAGGCCGGATCCGTGAAGCGCGACGACGACGGAACCGTGTCCGTCGCTCTCACCGACGGTGAGCAGATCGAAGCCGACGAACTCCTCGTCGCGATCGGCCGTACGCCGAACACCCAGGACATCGGTCTTGACCACATCGGTCTGACGCCGGGCGCCTGGCTCACGGTCGACGACACGTTGCGCGTCCTCGGGGACGACGGGGCGCCGATCGGTGACGGTTGGCTGTATGCCGCCGGTGACGTCAACCGGCGCGTGCTGCTGACGCACCAGGGCAAGTACCAGGCCCGCGCCGCGGGCGACGTCATCGTGGCACGCGCGAAGGGCGAAGCGGTCGAGGACGGCCGATGGGGCCGGCATGCGGCAACGGCCGACGAACGTGCGGTGCCACAGGTGGTCTTCACCGAACCGGAGATCGCGTCCGTGGGACTGACCGCGGCCGCGGCCGCGGCCGCCGGACTGCGGATCCGGGTCGTCGACCACGACCTGGGCGCCGTCGCCGGATCCGCCCTGCACGCCGACGGGTACCGGGGGCACGCGCGCATGGTCGTCGACGAGGACCGGAAGGTGATCGTCGGGTTCACGCTCGCCGGTCCCGACGTCGCGGAACTGCTGCACGCGGCGACGATCGCGGTCGTCGGGGAGGTTCCGCTGGACCGGCTCTGGCATGCGGTTCCGGCGTTCCCCACCGTCAGCGAGGTGTGGCTCCGGCTGCTGGAAGCCTACGGCCGCTGACCGCTCGGCAGAGATCCGCCCCGTCGCGATGGCGGCGGGACGAGACGACAGCACTACAACTTCCCGAAAGGTTCGATCTGCCATGCGTTTTCGCTTGTTCCGCGGTGCCGCGATCGTCGGTGTTACCGCACTCGGCCTGCTCACGGCGACCTTGTCGGCCGTGGCGGCGACTCCTGGCAAGCCGGATGACGGCCCGAAGCCGACCGTCGTACTCGTTCACGGAGCGTGGGCGGACTCCTCGAGCTGGGACCCGGTCATCGAGCGGCTGACCCGCGACGGTTATCCCGTGCGGGCCATCGCCGATCCGCTGCAGGGCCTGACCAGTGACACCGCCTACGTCAGCAGCTACCTGTCCACGATCGACGGTCCCAAGGTGCTGGTCGGCCATTCCTACGGTGGCGCCGTCATCACCAACGCCGCGACCTCCGTCCCCGACGTCAAGTCCCTGGTCTACATCGCCGCGTTCATCCCCGCCAAGGGCGAGACCATCGGTGAGCTCGCCGCCAAGTCGACCCCGGCGCTGCCGCTGGTCTCCACTGAGGTTCCCGGCGGCACGGAGGTCACCATCGACCCGGCGCGGTTCCGCACCGCCTTCGCCGGTGACCTCGACAAGGCCACCGCCACGGACCTCGCCGTCACCCAGCGGCCCGCCAACACCAGGGCCGTCACCGATTCGAGCGTCGATGAGGGCTTTCGCAGCATTCCCTCCTGGGCCCTCATCACCCGTCAGGACCACGCCATCAGCCCCGACGTGCAGCGCTTCATGACCGCCCGGGCCCACTCGCGCACCACTGAGGTGGATGCCTCCCACGCGGTCATGCTCAGCCGTCCCGACGCCGTCACCAAGATCATCGAGCAAGCCGCGCGGTGACCTCTGCGTCCGGCGGCCGCCGCCCCGCCGGACGTCCGCGGGACATCTCGAACCAGAATGCGACCGGGCAAGGGGACCCATGACCGTCGAAGTCGACACCACCGCACAGGCCGGGACCGTGCCGATGACTCGCGCGCGGATCGGGCAGGCCGGCCTCGCGCTGCTCGGTCTCACCCGGCAGGACACGGCGTACGGGCAGCTCGCACTGGCCATGGGACCGCTCGGCATCGGGGACGGGCCGCGATGATCCCCGGCGAAACGATCGCGAACCTCGAACGCGAGGTCGCCGTTTTCGTGCGCCAAGAGGGCGCCGCGTCAGGACGGCTCGGCCGTGAGACCCACCCGGATCTCACGGCCGCCACCTACGGCCTGCTGGCTCACCTGGCCGACCGCGGGCGGCGCCGGCCCACTGAGATCGCCGAGCACATGGGCATAGCGTCTCCCGTTGTCTCGCGCCGGCTCCAGCTGCTGGAGACGCTCGGCCTCATAGAGCGGTTTCCCGTGCCGAACGACGGCCGGGCCTATCTGGTGGGCCTCACCGACGAGGGCCGCCACCGCGTTGCCGAGGTCCAGGACGTCCGCGGCAGGCGGCTGGGTGAGCTTCTCGAGTCGTGGCCGGAACGCGATGTCCGCACCTTCGCCGAACTCCTCGCGAAGTTCAACGGCAGTGCCGCCGGGCCGGCTCGGCACCGCGTGACGACGGGCGGTGACGTCCGTGGGTGACCGTTCTCCGGCGCGGTCGCGGCTGCTCGGCACGGCGAGCCGCCTGTTCTACACCGAGGGGCTTCACTCCGTCGGCATCGACCGCATCGTGGCCGAGGCGCAGGTGACTCGCGCGACTCTCTACCGGCACTTCCCGAGCAAGGACCACCTTGTCGTCGCCTATTTGAGAGAGGTCGACAAGGCCATTCGCGCCAAACTGGCCGAGACCGCCGCCCGGGAAGAGTCCTCGGCCGACGTCGTACGAGCCGTCGGTGAGTCGATCGCCGCCGATATCCGGGCTCCCGGGTTCCGCGGCTGCGCCTTTCTCAACGCCGCGGCCGAATACCCTGACCCCGCGCACCCCGTGCACCGAACCGTTCTCGTCCACCGCGAGTGGTTCCTCCGCACGATCACCGATCTGATGACGCACGCCGGGGCCACCGCACCCGATCCCGCCGCGAGGCACTTCGTCATGTTGCGGGACGGGGCGATGGCGGCGGGCTCCCTCGCCGACCCGGAGCCGATCTGCCGCACGCTTCTCCGCGGGGTCGAAGGTCTGCTGAAGTACCAGGATGCCCGCGTCGTCTAGCAGGCGGCGGGTCGCGGTCTGATCGTCGGAGCCTTGGCTCTCAGGCGATCTTCGCCCCGGACCCGCCAGACGTGGAGCCGGTGCGGTGCTGCAGGATTCCGTCGACACCCTGGAGGAACGTGTCGCAGACCTCCACCGGGTCGGAGAGGCAGCCCTCGGCCATCGCCCCGTCCCGCAACATGACGAAATGCCGGGCCGCGAGCTCGGGTGGCGTCTCGCCGACTTGCGCGAGCAGATCAGTGACGGTGTTCAGGAACCACTCGCGGTGAGCGAGGACGGTCTTGTGAACGGGATGCTCGGGATCCGGATACTCCGCGACGGCGTTGAGGAAGGCGCATCCACGGAAGGCGGCTGACTGGATACCGTTGGCGATCGACTTGGCGATGGCTCGCAGGATGTCGGCGGCCGGTTGGTCGCTGCCGAGGGCTTGGCCGACC
Source organism: Actinoallomurus sp. CA-142502 (assembly GCF_050936355.1). Classification (NCBI taxonomy): domain Bacteria; kingdom Bacillati; phylum Actinomycetota; class Actinomycetes; order Streptosporangiales; family Thermomonosporaceae; genus Actinoallomurus; species Actinoallomurus sp. CA-142502. The sequence goes on along the minus strand of NZ_JBNJMY010000001.1, from coordinate 179,187 downwards.
TGATCGCGATCAGCCTGGTGGACCGCCTGCAGGTACGCGACGACGAGTTCTTCCTTGCCGGGAAAGTGCCGGTACAGCGTCGCGCGGGTCACCTTCGCCTCCGCGACGATCCGATCGATCCCGACGGAGTGGATCCCCTCGGCGTAGAAGAGCCGGGTGGCGGTCTCGAGCAGCCGCGATCGTGCTTCGGAAACCTGACCTTGAGCGTTGTGCGCCATCGTGGGGGAAGTCTAATCGATAGAACGTTCAGTATCCCGAGGCCCCTGAACATGGTGGGTTCGCATACGTCGGCGATATGTCGCGCTGTTTAGGCTTCGATGGTGCGTGTGCTGATCGTGGAGGATGAGCCCTACCTGGCCGAAGCCGTCCGTGACGGCCTGCGGCTGGAGGCGATCGCCGCCGACATCGCCGGCGACGGTGACACCGCCCTGGAACTGCTCAGCGTCAACTCCTACGACCTCGCGGTCCTCGACCGTGACATCCCCGGCCCCTCCGGGGACGAGATCGCCCGGCGGATCGTCGCCTCCGGCAGCGGCATCCCGATCCTGATGCTCACCGCCGCCGACCGGATCGATGACAAGGCTTCGGGGTTCGGGCTCGGCGCCGATGACTACCTCACCAAACCGTTCGAGCTGCGCGAGCTCGTCATGCGGCTGCGGGCGCTGGACCGCAGGCGGGCGCACGCCCGGCCCCCGGTCAGGGAGATCGCGGGGCTGCGGCTGGACCCGTTCCGCCGGGAGGTCTTCCGCGACGGACGCTATGTCGCGCTCACCCGCAAGCAGTTCGCCGTGCTCGAAGTCCTCGTCGCCGCCCAAGGCGGTGTCGTCAGCGCCGAAGAGCTACTGGAGCGGGCCTGGGACGCCAACGCCGACCCCTTCACCAACGCCGTCCGCATCACCGTCTCGGCCCTGCGCAAGAGACTCGGCGAACCACGGCTCATCGCCACGGTGCCCGGCGTCGGCTACCGAATCGACACCGGCACGGACTGATGAACAGACGCCCAGGGCTCAGCGCCCGCCTGAAACTCACCATCAGTTACGCCGGATTCCTCCTCCTCGCCGGCGCTCTCCTGCTGGCCGTGGTGTGGATATTCGTGCTGCGCTGGCTACCCGAGATCAACGCCAGATCCATCCAGAGAAGGTTCGGCGCCGTGATCATCACCGGGCCCAACCGCTCCGAGGTTCTGCGCGGCTTCGCCCCCGCGATGGCCATGGCGCTGGCCTTCCTGCTGGTGTTCGGTCTCGTAGGAGGGTGGATCCTCGCCGGCCGGATGCTCGCACCCCTCACACGGATCACCGAGGCGGCACGGATGGCGGCGAACGGATCGCTGTCCCACCGGATCCGGCTACCGGGCCCCAACGACGAGTTCCGCGAACTCGCCGACGTGTTCGACACCATGCTCGAACAACTGCAATCCCACGTCACCGAACAGCGCCGATTCGCCGCGAACGCCTCCCACGAACTGCGCACCCCCCTGGCGATCTCCCAGGCACTCCTCGACGTCGCCCGCAACGACCCCACGCGGGACCAGGGCGAACTCATCGAACGCCTCCACACCGTCAACACACGGGCGATCGACCTCACCGAGGCCCTCCTGCTACTCAGCGGCGCCGATCGCAAGAACTTCACCGGCGAACCCGTCGACCTGTCCCTCATCGCCGAAGAAGCCGCCGAAACCCTGCTTCCCCTCGCCGAAAAACGCCAGATCACTCTCGACGTCACCGGCGAGAGGACGCAGGCATTCGGCTCCGCCGCGCTCATCCTGCGGATGGCGACCAACCTCATCCAGAACGCCATCGTCCACAACCTCCCCGGCGGCGGCACCGTAACGATCCACACCGAACCGCGACACGACGCGAGCGTGCTGCGAGTCGAGAACACCGGCCATCGAGTCCCGCCGGAACTGCTACCGACCCTCACCGAACCCTTCCAACGCGGAACACAACGCGCACGCACCGACGAGCACGCCGGTGTCGGCCTCGGACTGGCCATCGTGCACAGCATCGTCCGAGCACATGACGGGACCCTCGACCTCACCCCCCGCCCCGCCGGCGGCCTCATCGTCACGATCCGACTTCCCAGCGAGCCGCAGGCACCGCCGCCGGCGGCGTAGTGATCGCGCGTATCGCGGGCGTATCGAAAAGCGCATACGCCACCGCAACGGCCCTCCGACTTCAGTGGAGGCATGGACCACGGCGGTCCATGCCGAGGGCATGGTGCCCCGCATCGGAAGGTGATCAGAAGAGATGCGCGTCGTGTCACGTAAGAACGTTCGTCCGCCGCTGAGGAGGGCCGGTCTGGCCGCCGGTGTCGCCATCCTGACGATGGCCGAGGCCGGGCCTGCCACCGCCGCCCCGGCGCCGACGGGGAGCGTGCAGAAGGCGGTGGAGGAGCTGGCCGCCGTTCCCGGGGTCGTGGGGGCCGTCGGCGGGGCCTACGTCGACGGGAGGCCCATCGGACTGGGCAGCGCGGGCTCCCGGTTGCTGGACGGCAGGGGCGGGAGGATCCCCGCGAACGCTCGCTTCCGGATCGGGTCACAGACCAAGCAGATGGTGGCCACCGTGGTGCTGCAACTGGTCAAGGAGGGCAGGTTGAGCGTGGATGACAAGCTCAGCGACCTGCTGCCCGTGGTGGTGAAGAAGGATCTGGTGGAGCGGGCCGACGAGATCACGGTACGGCAGATGCTCCGGCACACCTCCGGCATTCCCGACTGGTACGCCGCCGAGCCGAAACCGGACGGGAGCGAGGGGGACATCTCGTTCGACCCGTTCGACTTCACGACCTACTATCGGCCGCTCGATCTGGTCAAGTGGAGCCGCAGCCGGCCCCGGACCGGGGAACCGGGCGAGAAGTTCTCCTACTCCAACACCAACTACACCCTCCTCGGCCTGATCATCGAGAGGTTGACCGGCCACGACCTGGCCACCGAGCTGCACGACCGCCTGTTCGACCCGCTCGGGATGACCAGAACCTACTTTCTCGTCAAGCCGCCGGACGGCATCAAGGGGCCGCACGGCCACGGCTACTACCCCGACGCCAACGGCGAGCCGCGCGACGTCGACCGGTTCAACGCCAGCTTCGGCTCGGGGGCCGGAGGGGTGGTCTCCACCACGCACGACGTGAGCGCCTTCTACCGGGCGTTCACCCAGGGCAAGCTGCTGCCGCCGGAACTCCAGCGAGTCCTGACCGACCCGTTGTCCAATGACCCCGCCCAGGGCAGCGGCCCCGACTTTTGCGGCGGAAAACTCGATGGCTGGATTTGGGGCGGTACGGCCCCCGGCTACTTCACCATGACCTTCTACTCGAAAGACGGCCGCCGCCAGTTCTCGATGTCGGCCACGCTGAGCGTCAAGGACACCACCGAGCCGGGCCAAGCGATGTTCAACGCCGTGGAGAGCGTCTTCTGCCCATCCTCGTCGCGACACCCCCGGGAAGGGCAACGATGAACAAGGCCTCTGTGTTGCTGGCCGCCTCGGCCGCCGCCCTCGCCCTGACCGTCACGGGATGCGGCGGCTCCGGCGACGCGAAATCCGGCTCGTCCAGCTCGAACCCCACGTTGGAGAAGGCGGTGAAGTACGCGCAGTGCATGCGCGAGAACGGCGTGACCAACTTCCCCGACCCCAACAAGAACGGCAGATTCGTGATCGCGGCTGGGGGGCCGAACCGAAACTCGCCGCAGTTCAAGAAGGCACAGCAGGCGTGCAAATCGCAGGAGCCGCCCGGAATAACGGACGACCCGGCGGAGATCGCCAAAGACCAGAAAGAATGGCTGAAGTTCGCGCAGTGTATGCGCAAGAACGGCATACAGGACTTCCCTGACCCGCAGGACGGGCGCCTTCTGGTGCCCAGGGACAAGATCAACGTCAACTCGCCGCAGTTCAAGAAGGCGCTGAACGCATGCCGTGACGTGGCCCACGTGGGAGGAGGCGCCGAGGATGGCAACGGCTGAGATCGGGACTCCGGCGAGCACGGGCGTTTCTCCCGAGGCGCCGGCCCGGCCACGGCGGCGGCGTAGGCGGCGCGGACTGCTCGGCGGCGTCGTGGCCGTGGTCGTGGTCGGCGGCGTGCTTCTCGCCGTGACGGGCCTGTTCGGCGACGACGGGAAGCCCGCCACGAGGGCCGGCGACGCGACGTCGCTGGTGGCGGTCCGTGAGGGTCCGCTCTCCTCGCAGGTCAGCCAGAGCGGGACGCTGTCGTACTCGGCCGGCGCCGACGGGAACCCGTACTCGGTGGTCAACCGGGCGAGCGGGACCTACACCTGGGTGCCGGCGGCGGGCGCCCAGGTCGACTGCGGCGAGACGCTGTACAAGGTCGGGGAGAAACCGGTGATCCTGATCTGCGGAAGCACGCCCGCGTACCGGGACCTGGCCGAGGGCGACGACGGCAAGGACGTCCGGGCGCTGAACAGGACCCTCGTGAACGAGGGCTACGCCGACAAGTCCGACCTCGATCCCGATTCGCGCTATTTCGGCGCGGGAACCGCCGTGGCCCTGGAGAAGCTTCAGGACGAACGCGGCGCCGACGTGACCGGCAGGCTGGATCTCGGCCAGGCGGTGTTCCTGCCCGGCCCGTTGCGGATCAGCAAGGTGACGGCCAAGAACGGCACCAGCGCAGCCCCGGGCCACCCGATCATGGAGGCGTCGTCGAACCGGCGCCAGGTCACCGTGAAGCTCGACGCCTCCCAGCAGTCCGAGGTCAAGAAGGGCGATCAGGCGCAGATCACGCTGCCGGACAACCGGATCACGTCCGGCGTGGTCCGCCGGATCGGCACGGTCGCGACATCCTCCGGCAAGAACGACTCCGACTCGGCGTCCGCCACGATCCCGGTCTACGTCACGCTCGAGCACCCGAAGGACGCCGGAACCCTTGAGCAGGCACCGGTCCAGGTGCAGATCACCACGGACGGCGTCAAGGACGCGCTGATCGTGCCGGTGACCGCGCTCATCGGCCAGGCCGGCGGGGGATACGCGGTCGAGGTCGCGGCGGGGGACGGCGGCCAGACCCGGATCGTTTCGGTGACGCTGGGACTGTTCGACGATGCCAACGGGCAGGTGCAGGTCTCCGGCGCCCTGTCGGTCAGTGACCGAGTGGTGGTGCCGTCGACATGAGCAGGACGAATGTCCTCGAACTGGAGCAGGTCACCAAGACGTACGGCTCGCAGCCCCCCGTCCACGCGCTGCGCGGCGTGAGCTTCACCGTACGGAGCGGGGAGCTGGTCGCGATCGTCGGCCCGTCGGGGTCGGGCAAGTCCACGCTGCTGCACATCCTCGGCACGCTCGACCGGCCCAGCGGCGGCACGGTACGGATCGACGGGGAGGACGTCGCGACGCTCACCGACCGCCGGCTCGCCGCCCTGCGGGCGCGCAGCATCGGCTTCGTCTTCCAGCAGTTCCACCTGTCCGAGCACACCACCGTCCTGGAGAACGTCGCCGACGGCCTGCTGTACGGCGGCGTGGCGCCCGCCGAGCGGCGCGAGCGCGCCGCCGAGGCGCTCATCCGGGTCGGGCTGGCGGATCGGGCGGGCTTCCGCCCGGGCGCGCTGTCGGGCGGACAGCGCCAGCGCGTGGCGATCGCCCGCGCTCTGGTCGGCCGCCCGGCCATCGTGCTCGCCGACGAGCCGACCGGCAACCTCGACAGCAAGACGGGGGCGGCCATCATCGAGCTGCTGCACGAGCTCAACGCCGACGGGGCGACGATCCTCGTGATCACGCATGACAGCGGACTGGCGGCCCGGCTTCCCCGCCAGTTGCACGTCCTCGACGGGCGGATCGTCGCCGACAGCGCGGCGCGTCCGATGGAGGACGCATGAGGCTGTCCGACCAGCTGCGCGTGGCCGGTATCGGGATCCGGGCTCGCCGCCTGCGGGCCGCCTTGTCCGCGCTCGGAATAGCGATCGGCACCGCGGCGATCGTGGCGGTGCTCGGCCTGTCCGCGTCCTCCCAGGCCGGGCTCCTGGCCCAGATCGACCGGCTCGGCACGAACCTGCTGACCGCGAACACCGGCCAGTCGTTCACCGGCGGGGCGGCACAGCTCCCGGTCGCCTCGCCGCAACGGATCTCTCACCTGCCCGACGTCGAGCACGTGGCGCACGCCGGTGCCATCGAGAACACGAACGTGTACCGCAGCCCGTTGATCCCGGTGGTCGAGACCAACGCCCTGAAGGTACGGGCCGCCAGCCTCAACCTCCCGGAAGTGATCGGGACCAGCGTGGCTCAGGGCCGCTGGCTGAACCCGGCGACCGAGCGCCAGCCGGTCACCGTGCTCGGTGCACTCGCCGCGCAGCGCCTCGGGATCGATCGCGTCTATCCGGGGCAACGGATCTGGCTGAAGAACCAGTGGTTCTACGTCGCCGGCATCCTCAAGCCCGCGACGCTGTCGACCGACATCGACACCAGCGCCTTGATCGGCTATCCGGCCGCCGAGCGCTACCTCAGCTACGCGACCGTCGACAAGGGCAAGGCGGTGGCCGGACCTCCGACGACGGTGTACGTGCGGGCCCGTACGGACAAGGTGGAGTCGGTGCAGGGAGTGCTCGCGCAGACCGCGAACCCCGAGTCGCCCAGCGACGTCGACGTCAGCCAGCCCTCCGACGCGCTCACCGCGCGAGCCGCCGCGAAGGGCGCGTTCAACAGCCTGTTCCTCGGGCTCGGGCTGGTGGCGCTGATCGTGGGCGCGGTCGGGGTCGCGAACATCATGATCATCTCGGTGCTGGAACGGCGATCGGAGATCGGGCTGCGCCGGGCGCTCGGCGCGACCCGGGGACAGATCCGCACGCAGTTCCTGTCCGAAGCGGTCATGCTCGCGTTGCTCGGCGGGGTGGCCGGAGTCGCGGCCGGCGCGCTGACCACCGCGATCTACGCGAGCACGAAGGGCTGGGCGGTGGTCATCCCGGTCCAGGCGTGGGTCGGCGGGATCGGCGCCGCGATCGTGATCGGCGCGATCGCCGGCCTGCTGCCGGCCCTTCGGGCCGCCCGCCTGTCCCCCACCGAGGCACTGCGCACGCTTTGATCGGACGCCGGGAAGTGTCGGACAGCCCCCGAGCGGCGAGCTCGGGGGCTGCGCTGCCCGGCGAGGGGCCGGCGTCGGCGCCTGACGGGTCAGGGTTCGGCTCCGGCCATATCGCGGTTCAGGTCGTCGATCACGCCGACGACGCCATCGGGTGCGGCGGCCAGCCGTACGACGATCGGGATCAGGTCTCTCTGCCGCATCGTGCCGCTGAGGGTGACCACGCCGTGACGGACATAGACCGAGACCTCCGTGGGGTCGGCCAGGGCGAAGACCTCGTGCCGGACCTCGTCACGGATCTCCTCGTCGGTACGGGTGAAGACGCTCAGCAGGTCGCGGCGGCTGACGATCCCGACGAGGCGGTTCTGATCGTCGGTCACCGGCATGCGTTTGATCCGGTGCTCGTCGAGCAGCCGAGCCGCCTCCACGATCGTCGCCTCGGGACGAACCGTGATCGCCGGCGCGGTCATCAGGTCTTCGGCGGTCAACGCCCGAGCCTTCGCCCACGACCCACGGCGTCTGCCGAACCAGCGCCGCCTCCCGCCGTCCTTGTGCTCCTCCTTGGCGAGCAGATCGGACTCGGAGACGACACCGGCCACGCGATGGCCCTCATCGACCACCGGCATCGCCGTGATACCGCGTTTGATCATGACCTGGACGATGTCCTTGAAGCACGCGCCTCGGTACGCGCTCACGACCCCCTTGGTCATCACGTCGTTCACGGTTCGGCGCCTCATAGTGGATCCCTCCTAGGCCCTCAACCGGACGATAGGCCGCTGTCACGCTGTAAGACATGAGGCCGAAGTCCCGTCCGAAGGTCCCGACGCCCGACCGCCGGGGCGGAGCCCCTGAGGTGAGTCAGAACATCGCGCCGTTGGCGCGTACGGTCTGACCGGACACCCAGCCGGCCTCCTCGCTGATCAGCCAGCCGACCACGGGGGCGATGTCGGAGGGCCGGCCGAGCCGGTCGCGCGGGCTGTGGTGCGTGGCGGCCGCGATGGACCCCGCCCACCACGCCCCAGGGCCGGCCCCTGCGCCGCGTGCGCCGCCTGCACGATGCCTACGTGGAAGCCCGGCCGTCGCTCAGCCGTCGGCCTCGGCGCGTCCCAGCCGGACGAGGTGGGCGGCCACGGCGATACCCCAGACCGCGCCGCCGAGCGCGATCGCTCGCTGAACCAGGCCCTGATAGGAGGCCGTCTGGGGGGCCAGCACCGCGAGCAGGCCGGCGACGAAGACGACGCCCAGCAGTACAGAGGGCAGGGCGAATCGGCGCCACTCCGGCAGCCGCCTGAAACGCCGGGCGAGCACGAACGGCGTGACGATCAGCAGGAGGACGCACGCGAACCCGATCGCGTTGTGCGCCTGCGCATGCCAGGAACCGGCCGCCTGCGCCTGGCCGCAGCCGTCGGCGGCGCGGCAGTCGAGCCGGAACGCCGCGTCGGTCACGTCCTGGATCCCCGAGAGTGCGGCCAGCCAGGGACCTGACCGGCCGGCTCGCCCGGCATGGGCCAGTGCGGGGCGCAACCCGAACAGGACGAACGCGATGGTTCCGGCGCCGGCGAGCGCCTGCGGGATGAGGAACGCCCAGGCGTGCGGAGCGGTGAGGGCACCCATGTCGCTGATGTCGTCGTGAACCAGGCTGTAGCCGGGCCCCTGCCACGCGCCGGCCCCCAGCCAGGTGCACACGGCGACGATCTCCGCGACCAGTCCGGCCATTCCCCATCGGGCGAGGGAACGGGAGGCCGGCCGTACGGTCACCGTGCGGGCCGCCGGTCGGATGCCGGTCGGATGCCGGTCATGGTGTGCTCTCCCTTCGCGGGCCGGGAGCATCCGGGTCCGCGGGCTCCCGGCGCACCCCCGGTCGCCGGGCCTTCGGCCGGGCGGCGGTCGTGCGGATGCGCCGGGCGTGGCGGGCCCGGCGCTCGGACCCGTCGGCGAAGAACCGGAGCAGGGTCTCCAGCTCGGACACGGAATAGCGGTCGAGCTCGGTGGCGGCTTCGGCCGCGAACGGTTCGAAGATCTCGGCGATACGAGTGAGCAGGGCGGGCGTGAGCTCCACGCGGATGCGGCGCCGATCGTTCGCGTCGCGGGTTCTGCGGGCGTACCCGGCGCCTTCGAGGCGGTCGAGTGCGGTCGTCATCGCCGACTGGCTGAGACCCGCCTGGTCGGCCAGCTCGGTCACGCTGAGCGGCCGGTCGAGGAGCAGGTCGACGCATCGAAGATCGGTGCGGTTGAGACCCAGTCGTTCGGCCACGGCCTGGTCGAGGGCGTCGATGTCGCGCTGGTAGCGCCGGATCGCGGCGGTCAACCTCGCGACTGTGGTCTCTCTGTCCGGCACAACTTAGATTCTAGGATATTACGAAAATCGAAGCAATCACCTCTCGGTCGGCGAGAGCAGTGCGTCGAAGGCGCGTTCAAGGCGAGTCGTCAGGTCGGCGGGGTCGGTGTCGGTGAGCGCGGTGCTCTGGAGCACGGTGCGCATCAGCCAGAACCCGGCGATCAGCGAGTTCGCGAGTGCCGCGCGTCGCTCGGGGTCCGGCCCGTCGAGAAGTTCGGCGAGGCGGTGGCCGGCGTGGCGTTCCGTACTGGCCCGCATGATCTCCGCGGCCCGCGGATTGGGCGCCGAGCGCAGCAGGAGCAAGAACGGGTCGAGGGCTTCGGCGTCCGGATCCGTCCGTTCGACCAGCCGCCGGGCGATGGTCGCCGCCAGGGACGCGGAGTCCTCGCGGATCACGGTCGCCGGGGCGAATGAGGCGTCGACGGCCTCGGCGAAGAGTTTCTCCTTCGAGCCGAAGTAGCGATTGACCAGCATCGCCGTCACTCCCGCGTCGCGGGCGATCTCGCGGACTCCGATGCCGTCGTAGCCGTGTTCGGTGAAGGCCCTGATCGCCGAGTCGAGGATCGCCTTCCGTGTGGCGGCGGCGTTGCGCTGTCGCTTGGGGCCGGTGGAGTCCGGCTGCCTCTGCTGGTTCACAGTCGAAGTATACGCCCGTAGACATATCCTGGCGAGGAGGTCTACAGTCGTAGACATTGGTCGCGAGACCAGTCTGATCCGACTCTGTGAAACACGGGTGAACCCATGGATTTGAAACTGTCCGGCAAGCGTGCGCTCGTCACCGGATCCAGCTCCGGGCTCGGTGAGGCGATGGCCCTGCTCTTGGGGGCCGAGGGTGCCGAGGTGGTCGTGCACGGCAGGAACGAGACGCGCGCGAAGTCCGTCGCCGCGGCGATCACCGAGGCGGGTGGCAGGGCCGGGTACGCCATCGGCGACCTCGCCACGGACGAGGGCGCCGACGCGGTGGCCGGTGCGGCTCTGGAGGGCGGCCCGATCGATGTCCTGGTCAACAACGCCGGGTCATACGAGCACCTGTCGTGGGCGGACGCGAGTCCCGAGGACTGGCGCGAGACCTACGAGGTGAACGTGATCTCCGGAGTCCGGATGATCCAGCGCCTGGTGCCCCCGATGCGCGAACGCGGCTGGGGGCGGGTGATCACGATCGGCGGCGGTCTGGCGATCCAGCCGATGAACACTCACCCGCAGTACAACGCCACCCTGGCCGCACGGCACAACCTCGCGGTGTCGCTCGCCCGCGAGCTGAAGGACACCGGCGTCACCTCCAACGTGGTCGCCCCGGGAGCGATCCTGGTCGAGGCCGTGAAGAACCTGCTCACCCGGATCGCGCCCGAGCGTGGCTGGGGCGAGAGCTGGGAGGACATCGAACGGGCGTCGACCGAGCGACTCGTGCCCAACGACACCGGGCGCATGGGCCGGCCGGAGGAGATCGCCTCGGCCGTCGCCTTTCTCGCGAGCCCGCTGGCCGGTTACATCAGCGGAGCGACCCTGCGGGTCGACGGCGGGACCGTTCGCAGCGTGCAGTAGGCGCCGGTGCCCTCATGACGCGGAGCCGGCGTGACGCCGGTGAGGCCCCTAGAGCGCCTTGCCGAGGAAGGCGCGCAGTCGCGGAGCCACCTGGGGCGCGAACGGGCGAGTGGCGTCCGGGTAGTCGACGCTGGGATTCGGTGTTCCGGAGACGACCTTGAAGAGGTGGTCGGCGTCGGGGATGTCCGCCTGGACGGCGGCCCGGTTCGCGCGGAATCCGGTCATGAGGTGCTGGACCTCGCCCGCGCTGACCTGCACGTCCTTGAGGCCGCGCAGGACCAGGGCCGGGAAGGCCGGGCCGAGGCCGCGGGCCAGGTCGGCGGGGTCGAGCCGGTCGGCCTGCCGGAGGAACGGGATGTTCGCCGGGCTGAACACGGTCTTGAGCGTCGGGTCTGACAGGTCGGCGGGGAGTGTGCCGGTCTTCCTGATCGAGGAGACGGTCTCGCGCAACTCGTCCAGGAGGCTCGCCACCTGCTGGGCGCTGAGGCGGCCCGCCGCCTGTGCGGCCCGGTACTGCTCGGTGAGCTGCTTGCTCAGCAGGTCGAGGTAGCGGATCCCGATCGGAGCGGCGAGGACCACGGCGCGTGGGGCCTCGGACGTGCCGCGCAGGCGGTCGGCGAGCCAGAGCGCGAGCAGCCCGCCCTCGCTGTGGCCCACGACGATCAGCCGGTGCGGGTCGACTCCCGGCTGGCGGGCCATCGTCCGATAGGCGTCGAGAGCCTCCTGGGCGAAGAGATCGAAGTCGATCCCGCGGCCGCCGGGGTGGTTCTCCGTCCCGGCCTGACCGGAGCCGAGCTTGTCGTAGCGGAGCGAGGCGATCCGGTCCGCCGCGAGCGCCTTCGCGAAGTTCCGGTTGGTGTCCAGGTGGGGGAACTGCCGGTCATTGCCGTCGCGGTCCGTCGGCCCGCTGCCGGAGATGATCAGCGCGGCCGGCCGTACGCCGGTCCGGCCGGCGGCCGGTTGGAAGGTCGCGGGCAAGGTGTCGGGGCCGCTGCGGAAGGTGAGCTCACGTGTGATCGGCGCGTCGGACGACGCGCCTTGCGCGGTGACCGATGAGCAACCGGCGATGAGCAGGGCTGTGACCGCGCAGCCGAACAGACGGGAGGGGGAGATATCGAGCATGTTTGATATAGAACAACTAGAACAAACTGTTGTCAAGGAGGTCCGGGCTGCTCCTGGTTGTTGCGCGCGTACACGACCGCCGGTTTGCCGTCGCCGGGGCTGCGGCGGTCCAGGTCGAACTGCCCGATCGCGGCCATGAGTTCGCTGAGCTTGGGATAGCCGTAGTTGCGGGAGTCGAAGTCCGGGCGCTGCTTGGTGACGATGTAGCCGATGTTCGCGAGGTTCGCCCAGCCGTCCTCGTCGGAGGCCGCGTCGACCGCGTTGACGAGCTGGCCCAGCAGTTCGGCGTCCGTCTTGAGCGACACCGCCAGTGACGCCGCGGTGGGTTCGGGCAGCGCGTGGGCGGGGGAGGCGATGCTGCGGGAGTACGGGAGGTTCTCGAGGTAGACGAACTTGTCACAGGCCGAGACGAACGGCTTGGGCGTCTTGCGTTCGCCGAAGCCGTACACGGTCAGGCCGGACTCGCGGATGCGCGCGGAGAGGCGGGTGAAGTCGCTGTCGCTGGAGACGATGCAGAAGCCGTCGAAGCGCCCGGTGTACAGCAGGTCCATGGCGTCGATCACCATCGCGGCGTCCGTCGCGTTCTTGCCGGTCGTGTACGCGAACTGCTGGATCGGCTGGATCGACTGGGCCAGCAGCTGGTCCTTCCAGCCCCGCAGGCTGGTCCCCGTCCAGTCGCCGTAGGCCCGCTTGACGTGGGCGGTTCCGTACTTGGCGACCTCGGCCAGTAACCCGTCGGTGACGCCGGGCCGCGTGTTGTCCGCGTCGATGAGTACGGCGAGCCTTGCGGCGTTCTCCCTGACCATGATGCTTCTCCTTACGAGCGGGCCGCGAACCACTCGTCTTTGTCCGGTAGTGGAGCAAGTGTCGCGATCCGGGGATCAGGCGTCCAGCGGTTCGGCGTTCGCCCTGGTTGGGCGCTGTGGTGGCGGGAAGTTCCTGCTCTGGAGGCGCAGATCTCTCTGGAGCGGAACAGGACTGCTGATGGCTGATGACAGTGAGGCACCCGGGCGGCCGGTGCCGGAGGTGCTGGACGAGGCCGAGTGCCTGCGGCTGATCTCACCGGGGGGTGTCGGGCGGCTCGGCTACAGCGGCCGGTACGGCCCCACCGTCGTGCCGGTCAATTACGGGGTGCACGAAGGCGCGATCGTGTTCCGGACCGCGTACGGCAGCCCGACGGATGAAGATCTTCGCACCGGGATCGAGGACGCCGACTACAAGGTCGCGTTCGAGATCGACGAGCTGCGTCCGGAGACACGCGAGGGCTGGAGCGTTCTCGTCCGGGGCTCGGTGCGCCATGTGGAGTCCGAGGACGAGCGGGCATCGGTCCGGGAGGCGGGCGTCGAACCCTGGGCGGGCGGCGCACGGGAGCTCTTCCTGCGCATCCAGCCCACGCACGTCACCGGCCGGCGTATCAGCAGGCCGCCGACGGCCCGATAGCCAGCCAAGGGCCCCGTTCGGCGACCTCCGCGGCGAACTCGGCACAGGCGGACCGCAGGCGGTCGACGATCCACGTACGGTCCTCGTCCCGGGCGGGTTCGGTCCGCGCGTAGTCCAGCCTCAGCGGCAGGGCCGTCACCCTCACCTCTCCGAGGTCGCCGATCTCGACACGCCACGCGAGACCCAGCTCGTTGCGCAGGTACTCGTCCGTGGCGTAGTCGTCGATGAGGTCGCCCAGGTCGTACAGCACGTTGCCGTTCACGCCGTGGAAGACGTGGGCGGAGTGGCCGGCGACCAACGTCGCTCCGGCGTTCAGGAGGCCCTCCGCCGCCCGGCGGACGTACGGCAGGGGTTCGCTGGTCATGTTGGGGCCCCAGTGCGGCGTCACCAGGACGACGTCGTGTTCCGCCGCCGCGTCCTCGATCCGGCGGGACAGCCACGACGGCACGCCCTCGCTCAGCGGGGCGTACGCGACTCCGGGCGTGGTCTCCGACGCGGCGAAGTCGCTCGGGTGGTCGGTCACGCCGATCACGGCCACGCGCCTACCGGCCCTCTCCAGCACGGCCGGCTCCCGCGCCTCCTCGCGGTCACGGCCGGCGCCCACCACCGCGATGCCGGCCCCGGCGAGATGGCTCAGCGTGTCTTCCAATGCCTCGTGGCCGTAGTCCAGCGCATGGTTGTTGGCCAGGGTCACGCAGCCGACGCCCAGCCCGGTCAGCACGCCCACGGCCTCCGGCGGGGCGCGGAAGTGGAACGGCTTGCCCGGCGCGGCCCACCGCCGGCCCCGATCCGAGACGCAGCACTCGAGGTTCAGGACGGCGAGATCGGCTTCGGCGAACGCCGCGCGTACCTCCGGGGCGAACAGGCCCTCAGGCCCGGCGTCCGCGATCACCTCGCCGACGCCGCGGCCCAGCATCGTGTCGCCGCCCAGGGCGATCGTCACGGCCATGTCCGCTCCCCCTTTCCCAGCATCGCGCGGCCGTACGTGCGGGGCGGCCGACATTCGGCGCGGCTCGGTGGACCTTCGGCCCTATCCCGGCCGTGCCCCGCCGGGCGACGGTGACCACATAGCCGGAGATGGGAGGGGACGATGCGAGCGCACACGGGCGACGCGTTGCTGGTCCGGGGCCACCACGTCGGGGACCACGACCGTCAGGCCGTGATCATCGAGGTGCACGGAAGCGATGGGGCACCGCCGTACCTGGTCCGCTGGGAGGACGGGCACGAAAGCGTGTTCTTCCCCTCCTCGGACGCGTTCGTCGAACGGATGCCCCAGCGGGAGAAGACCGACTGAGCGGTCGCCCCGCATGTGAGACTGCCGGACATGAGTCTGGCTAGGGAACTCGAAGCGATCGGCCGGCCACTCGTCGAGGAGCAGCTCCGCCACCCGACGGTGGCCGGCATCGCACGCGGCGACCTCGACCTCACCGTCTTCCGCGGGTGGCTGGAGCAGGACTACCTCTTCCTCCACGACTACGTACGGGTGTTCGCGCGGCTGGCGTGGCAGGCGCCCGACGGGCATCTGGGCGACCTGGTGGAGCTGGCGCACTCGACCTTCTTCGACGAGCTGTCGCTGCACCGGGCCCTCGCCGAGGAGTTCGACGCGGACCTCGCGGGCGCCGTCAAGGGGCCCGCGTGCGCGGCGTACACCGCGTTCCTCCTGGACGCCGCCGCCTCGTACGGGGAAGGGCTCGCGGCTCTCTACCCCTGCATGTGGGGGTACTCCACGCTCGGCCGGATCCTGGCGGAGGATCCACCGGCCGACCCCCGCTACCGCCGCTGGGTGGACGCCTACGCGGATCCGGGCTTCGCGATGCTCGCCGGTCGGGTCGCGGTCATGCTCGACGAGGCCGCGCCGGACCCCGCACGGGCACGTACGGCGTTCCTCGAGGGGATGCGCCACGAGCTGGCGTTCTGGGACGTGCCTTCCTGAGCGCCTTTGTCCACAGGGCTGTGGACAAGGGCTTAGCCTTGGGGCATGCCGGAGCTGCCGGAAGTCGAGTCCCTCGCCGCGTTCCTGCGCGAGAACGCCATCGGCCGGGCGATCGCCCGCGTCGACGTCGTCGCGATCTCGTGCCTGAAGACCTACGACCCGCCGATCACCGCGCTGAGCGGGCTGTCGATCACCGATGTCACCCGGTACGGCAAGTTCCTCGACCTGGACGTGGACGGCCTGCACCTGATCGTCCACCTGTCGCGGGCGGGCTGGCTGCGGTGGAAGGACAAGCTGCCGGCCGCGCCGCCGAGGCCCGGCAAGGGACCGCTCGCGATGCGCGTCCACCTCGACGACGAGTCCGGCTTCGACCTCACCGAGGCCGGCACGCAGAAGCGGCTCGCCGTGTACGTCGTCCGCGACCCGCAGGACGTGCCCGGGATCAGGACGCTCGGTCCGGATCCCCTGCGCGAGGAGTTCGACGCCGAGGCGCTGGCGAGCATTCTCGACGGCCGCCGCACGCAGATCAAGGGCGTACTCCGCGATCAGAGCGTGATCGCCGGCATCGGCAACGCCTACTCCGACGAGGTGCTGCACGTCGCGAAGATGTCGCCGTACAAGCTCGCCGCGAGCCTCACCGAGGAGGAGATCGCGACCCTGTACGAGGCGATCGTCACGACGCTCGGCGACGCCGTCGAGCGTTCGAAGGGCCTCGCGGCCAAGGACCTGAAGGGCGAGAAGAAGTCGGGCCTGCGGGTACACGGCCGCGCCGGGGAGAAGTGCCCGGTGTGCGGCGACACGATCCGAGAGGTCTCGTTCGCCGACCGGGCACTGCAGTACTGCCCGACCTGCCAGACGGGCGGCAAACCACTCGCCGACCGCCGCATGTCCCGCCTGCTCAAGTAGTCCCGGCCGTAGTTATCCACAGGCTGTGGATCCCTTTGTCTTCGCGGGATCTCGCAGTGGCGGTCTGCGGTCCGTGGAGAGCGGCGTTCGGCCGAAACGCCCTAGTCTTCGTGGTCGTGATCAAGTGGTGGAACGTGTTGCCGGACGACGAGCGGCAGCAGTGGACGCTGGATCCGTTCGTGAGCGTGGGACCGCTCCGTTTCGGCATGAGCCCCGGCCACGTCTCGCAGGCGCTGAGCGGTGTCACCACGGAATCCCAGCGACACACGCTTCACCGTCCCGCCACTGAGGGCGTCTCCACGGTCGTAGAGGGCGACTACCAGGAAGTCGGCCTGAAGCTCTACTACCGCAAGGAACGGCTGGCCTGCGTCGTGGTCGACGCACTGCGGGGGCCTCAGGTGTTCGCGGACGGTACGGCGTTGGTCGGCCGCGTTCCCTCGCTGTTGGAGCAATGGATGGTCCAACGAGCCGAGGCCCGCGAGCCTTACTCAGAGCTCACCTACATGGCCGCAGGCGTACCCGGTTCGGAGACCCTGGGTGTCGTGATCGATGTGCAGCGAGCAGGCGACCACCTACTCACACGGCCGGTGTTCATACCCCCCGAAGCAATGGACGACCTTCCCCACTTTCTCCCGAGAGAGGCGTGGTCGGCTTGCTGAGCACCGGTCCTTCGATCAAGGCGTCCCTCGCCCTTGACGCTGACTGATCACGCCTCGCCCCACGATCGGAACGATGATCCCAGGCGAGGCGGTCACGTCGGGCGGAACCCAGGTCAGTGTGTCGGTGTGTGCGCCAGGGGTCCGAACAGGGCGGCCAGGTCGTTCCAGCGCTTGATCTCGCAGCCGTTCTTGCGTCCGAACGTCGTGTCGACCTTCTTGCCCTTCCACGTGCCCTTGACCGTGGCGGTCTGCGGGCCGCCGAAGATCTGGGTGCACATCTGGCCCTTCGGCGTCGGGGCGAACGGGTCGCCGCCCTTGGCCGCGGCCACCTTGTCCAGGCTCGTGCACGCCTGGGCCGCGTTCGGTGCGTTGCCGCCCGGCGGGTCGCAGGTGAGCGTGCGTTTGATCGGGTCCGAGGTCGGTGACATGCGCACCGTGATGGTGAGTTTGGTCCCGTCCGTGCCGATCTTGCCGCCCGGTGGCGTGGTGGGGGTCGGCGAGACGGGCGCCGGTGTCGGCGAGCCGGGTGTCGTGCTCTGTGCGGGCTGTGAGGCCTGGTCGCTCGGCTGGCTCGTCGCGGTTCCGTTGTCCTTGCAGCCGGTCAGCGTCAATGCCGTGACCACGCCCGGCACGACGATGGCCGTCCTTCCCAGTCTCGATAGAGATTGCCTCATGACGATTCGACTCCGGCCGCTCGCGCATGGTTCCGTGGATGTGTGAATCTTTTCAACAACCCGCTGCCCAGCGTCGCGGTCGCCGAGGTTCCCGGCGATGGCTACCTGCTCGACGTCCGGGAGAACGACGAGTGGCACGCCGGGCACGCGCCCGACGCCGTGCACATCCCGCTCAGTGAGCTGAACGCCCGCGCCGGCGAGGTGCCGGGCGACCGCGATATCTACGTTATCTGCAGGTCAGGGGCGCGATCCGCGCAGGCCGTGGCGGCGTTCAACAACTCCGGGTGGAAGGCCGCGAACGTCGACGGCGGCATGCACGCCTGGGAGGCGGCCGGGCTGCCGATGGTGAGCGAGTCCGGCGGCGACCCGTACGTCGCCTGAGCCCGCCGACGTCATCCGTGCGGCGTGAAGCCGAGGGGTTAATAGAGGCGGCGGGTCACCAGGGCGGCGGCGACGGGGCGAGCCTCGTCATCCGCCACGAAGGACGCCGTCGGAACGGTCATACCCTGATTCCTCCCCGGGCCGCGCGGCGTGCGCGGCCTGTGGCATGGGTCTCCTGCCGATGGAAAATCCGCTGAACCGGTATACATTGTCACCGGCCAACTTGATATCGCGGGAGCTCGGGCGTCGACCGGGCTGAGAGGGCGGCTTCACAGGTGCCGCCGACCGCTCGAACCTGACCGGGTAATGCCGGCGTAGGGAGTGTGCTCTGTGAGCACTGCCGTCGACCAGCCACGCAACGAGGCTCCGTACACGCTCGACCAGCCCGCGCCCAGGGTGCTCAGCTTCTGGGATCAGAGCGCGTTCTGGGCCAACCTGGGCGTCAGCCTGCTCGCCTTCTCCGGCGCGGTCACCGTGCTGGCGCCGGACGCTCAGGGCACGCCGCAGCTGCCGATCATGGCCGGCATCGTCGCCATGATCGTCGGTACCGCGATCGGCGGGATCATGCTCGGCCTGGCCGCGGTGCCCGGCGCGCGGGCCGGCGTACCGGCCATGATGCTGCTGCGGGGCCTCTTCGGCACCCGGCTGTCGTACGTGCCGACGGTGTTCAACATCCTGCAGATGATCGGCTGGGGCACCTTCGAGCTGATCGTCATCGCGGACGCGGCCGAGCAGATCTTCGGCGGTGGTCCGCACTGGATGTACGTCGTCGTGGCCGGGGTGATCACCACGGTGCTGACCATCTGGCCGCTGGGTTCGGTACGGGTGCTGCGCCGCTACGTGACCACCGCGGTCGTGATCGCCCTGGTCTACTTCTACGTCCAGCTCACCCGCCAGCCGCTGCCGAACCTCACGCACGGCTCGTGGAGCCACTTCTGGATCGGCGCTGACGCGGCGCTGGCGGTCTCGATCTCCTGGGTGCCGATGGCCGCCGACTACACGCGGCACTCCCGGTCCGAGCGCGCCGCCTTCGGCGCGGCCAGCGTGGCGTACGGGGTGACGCAGATCGTCGCTTACGTCCTCGGCCTGCTCGCCCTCGCGCTGGTCGCCGAGGACTCCACGAAGGTGTTCGGGCCGTTCCAGCACGTGGCGCTCGGCACGCTGTTCTTCGCGGTGTTCGTCCTGCGTGAGGCCGACCAGTCCTTCGCGAACGTCTACTCGACCGCCATGTCGATCCAGAACCTCGCGCCCCGGCTGGACCGGCGCCTGCTGACGGTCGTGCTGGGGGCGCTGATCACGGTGTTCGCGCTCGCGCTGGACATGAACGACTACGCCGGCTTCCTCACACTGATCGGCTCGGTGTTCGTGCCGATGCTGGGCGTGCTGGCGGTCGACTTCTTCTGCTTCGGCGGCCGCCGTGGCTGGGACGTGTCGGAACGGGCCCCGGCCCGCTGGTCGATGATCGTCGCCTGGGCGGCCGGCATCGCCACGTACCAGCTGATCAACCCGGGCACCGTCGGCTGGTGGTCCCGCCTGTGGACGGACGCCCAGAGCGCACTGCACTTCACCCCGTCGAGCTGGATGAGCGCCTCCCTGCTGTCGTTCGCCGTCGCCGGCCTGGTCACCGCGGCCATCGGCGCCCTGACACGTACGGAACGCCCGGCCACCGAAGAGGCGTGACCCGGCCGGCTGTGCGCGCCGGCGGGCGACATTCACCGCGTCGGCGACGACTCATGCACAAATGCGAAGTCCCCTTGACCTTCGCTTAAGAGTGGTTTCGCAACCGTTCGACCCGTCGGCGGTGGCACTATGGCCCCGTGGACACCTCCGACGCGACGATGCGCGCGGCCGTGGCCTCGGCCGCCGACGCAATGATCGCGCTCGGGCCCGACCTGACCGTACGCCTGTGGAATCCCGCTGCCGAGCGGCTGTTCGGCTGGTCCGCCGACGAGGCGATCGGCCGGCCGCTGCGGACGGTTCCGGAGGAGTACACCGCCGAGCACCGGGCCGTGCTCGAGCGGGTACGCGAGGGCGGGCACATCTCCTTCGCCACCCGGCGGCTGCACCGCGACGGACGCCTGCTCGAGGTACGCGCCGTGGTGAGCTCCATGCGGTCCGACGACGACGAGCTGCTCGGCTGGGTCGGCTTCTACCGGGCCGCCGACGAGGACGAGGCGGTCCAGCACCAGGCGGCCGAGCGGATCCGCCTCGTACGGCGGCTCAACGACGTCGTGGCCGACCTGAACGCCGAGCGTGAGCTGTCCGCCGTCCTCGACCGGGTCGCGGACAGCGTCATCGAGCTGACCGGCGCCGACGCGGCCGGGTTCGTGCTCATCGAGCAGGCCACCGGCACGCTGCGGCTCGTCAGCATCAGCGGCCTGCCGGAGCGCCTGCGCGGCGTCACCTCCGACCTGCGCACGAGCCTGGTCGGCGAGCTGCTGCGCTCCGGCCGTACGGTCATGCTCGCCACCGCCGACACGCGCAGCCTCGGTGACCTGATCTGGTCGGAGCTGGACGGCCTGCACACGATCGCGCTCGGCGTCTCCACCGTGCACGGCCGGCCGTACGGGGCCCTCTACGCCCTGTTCTCCGGGCACAGGGCGGGCCACATCGAGCTGGAGCTCCTGGAGCTGTTCGCCGGCCACGCCGGGGTCGTCGTCGGCAACGCGGTGAGCTACGCCGAGGTGGTCAAGCAGCGCAAGCACGAGCGGGCGGTCATCGAGGCCAGCGCCGACGGCATCGCCGTGCTCGACCGCGACGGCATCGTCCGGCAGTGGAACCCCGCCGCCCGCGCGATCACCGGGATGGACGCCGACGAGGTGATCGGCCGGCCGCTGCCGTTCGCGCTGCCCGCGCCGGACGCGGAGCCGACGATCCAGGTCGAGTCGGGCACCTGGCTCAACGTGCTGTACTCCGAGATCGAGGACCACGACGAGATCGTCGTGGACTTCCGCGACGTGACCGAGGCCAAGTCGCTGGAGGCCGCCAAGGACCTGTTCCTGTCGATGACGAGCCACGAGCTGCGCACCCCGATCACCGTCGTGCACGGGTTCGCCCGCACGCTCGTCAACCGGTGGGACAAGCTCGGCGACGCCGACCGGCGGCAGGCGGTCGCGATCATCGCCGAGCGCGCCCAGACGCTCGGGCAGCTGGTGGACAACCTGCTCTACTCCCGTACGGTGCCCGACGGGCTGGACGTGACCAACGAGCCGTTCGACCTGGACCGCCTCCTGCGCGGCGCGGTCGAGGGGTTCCGCGGGATGTCGGAGCAGCACACGCTGGAGCTGGTCATCGACGAGAAGCTGCCCGCGGCACTCGGCGACGCGATGGCCACCGACATCATCGTCGGGCAGCTCCTGGAGAACGCCGTGAAGTACTCCCCGGGAGGCGGCACGGTCACCGTACGCGCGGGGGCCGAGGACGAATTGATCGTTGTCACCGTCGAAGACGACGGGGTCGGCATCCAGGCCGCAGACCGCGAGCGGATCTTCGAGCGCTTCGTCCAGGGTGAGGCGGGGGACCGCCGCCGGTTCGGCGGTCTCGGGCTCGGGCTCTACATCGTGCGCAGACTCGCCCGTGCCCAGCACGGAGAGGTCACCGCGCACGCCAGGCCGGACGCTCCGGGCACCTGCATGCGGTTCACCCTCCCCCGTGTCGACCACGCACAGTAGTCGGTCATACTGGACGTTCTGTGCCTATCTACGCCATCATTTCGTGCGCGGTCGAGGTCACCGTTGCTCGTTGTGTTGGCAATAGATTCCTGTGGCAGGGTTTCCGACCGCTTTAACTGGGCATTTCGGTCGTACCGGAGTGACGTTACGGGGAGTGTCCGGGAGAAGTTCCGCGCCCCCTGGGGAGGTGAGGGCGTCGAGCGTCGTATTCCTGCCGCATGCGCCGTCGAGTGTGTCGATGGTCCGCAGGCGTCTCGCGGCGGAGCTGCTCGAGTCGGGGGTGTACGAGGACATCGCCGACGACGCCGCTGTGATCGTCAGCGAGCTGATCAGCAACGCTCTGCGGCACGCGCGCCCCCTGCCCTCCGGCGACATACGCGTCGCGTGGACCCGCCAAGGCGATCTCATCCAGCTCGCGGTCAGCGACGGCGGCGCCATGACCGAGCCCCGGCGTGCCCGCGCCACGCTGTCCTCACTCGGCGGACGCGGCCTCGGCATCGTCGAGTCCCTCGCGGACGGCTGGGGCGTCCTCCACGACGACGACGGCACCACCGTCTGGGCCACCCTCCACTCCCCGCACACCAGCAACGGCCGCTCGGCGGCCGATCCCCCGCAGAGCCTGATCGACCAGCCGACCCACTGAACGGCGCGGCTCGGCTCAGACCGGGTCGCGCAGCACCGGGCAGGACATGCAGCGCGGGCCGCCTCGCCCGCTGCCCAGCTCACTGCCCTCGATCCGGATGACCTCGATGCCCGCCGCCTCCAGCCGGGCGTTGGTCTCGACGTTCCGCTCGTACGCCACCGCCAGCCGCGGCCCGACCGCGAGCGTGTTGTTGCCGTCGTCCCACTGCTCGCGTTCGGCGGTGACCGGGTCGAGGCCGGTGTCGATCACGCTGAGCCGGTCGATGCCCATGGCCTGGGCGGCGGCCTCCAGGAACGGCCGGGCGCGCGACACCCGCAGGTCGCCGTTCTCACTGGTCACCGTGTAGGCGGTGAGGGAGTACGCCACGGCCGGGTACATCACGACCTTGTCAACGTCGACCATCGTGCAGATCGTGTCGAGGTGCATCGTCGCGCGGTCCTGGGCGATCGGCACCGCGAGCACGGTGTGCACCAGCCCGCTGGCGAAGACCTGCCGGGCCAGCCGCTCGACACCCGCCGGCGTCGTCCGCTCTCCGGTGCCGATGGCCAGCACGCCCGGGGCCAGGAGCAGCACGTCGCCGCCCTCCAGGTGCTCCAGGGCGGGCTCGTACACGGGCGCGGCGTGCTCGAACCTCGGGTGGTGCCGGTAGATCAGCTGGGTGAGCGCGGTCTCGCGCTGCCGCGCCGGCATCGCCAGGCTCGTCACCGCCACCCGGTCGCCGATCCAGACGCTGGAGTCGCGGGTGAACAGCAGGTTCGGCAGCGGGTCGATGACGAAGTCGTGCCGGTCCATGAGCTGGTAGACCAGGCCCCGGCCGGTCTTCAGCTCCTCGTGGGCGAGACCGGCGACGAGCACCTGGGTCAGGCCCTCCGGCGTCAGGTCGCCGAGGAACGCCCCCAGGATCCGGCGAAGCTGGTCGCCGAGCCGGGGGTCGTCGAGCACGCCGGCGATGGCCTCGTCGCGCGCCGGCTGGTACTCCAGCGTGTCCTGGAGCAGTTCGGTGAGGTAGAGGACCTCGACGTCGTGGTC
Source organism: Actinoallomurus sp. CA-142502 (assembly GCF_050936355.1). NCBI lineage: Bacteria > Bacillati > Actinomycetota > Actinomycetes > Streptosporangiales > Thermomonosporaceae > Actinoallomurus > Actinoallomurus sp. CA-142502. The sequence goes on along the minus strand of NZ_JBNJMY010000001.1, from coordinate 155,844 downwards.
CCGCAGCGCCTGCGCGAAGGCGTCGTGCTCCTGCTGGGCGCGGCCGACCCACGGGATGCCGTCGAAGAGGAGCTGGTCATTGTTCCGCGGCGTGAGCCGCCTCAACTCAGCGCCAGGACGGTGCAGGAGCACCGTCCTCAGGCGGCCGACCTCACTGTCGACACGGTAGGCATGAGTCACATTTGCGAGCTTAGTCGCCCTAAGTGAAGCCGTGAGTTTTCGCCCAGTCGGCATCTTTCATGGACTTTCCCACCTGCTCATGGCAGAAAGATGCCGTACTCCTTGATCTCCGGTGTCAGGTCCGGGTGCAGGTCCGCGGTCGCCACGAGCTCCTCGGCGGAGGAGAAACCGCCGACGTGCTCGCGCATCGACACGATCCGCTCGGCGATCTCCGGGGTCACGCCGGACAGCATGGTCAGCGCGCGCGCCGGCACGTGGTTGACGTCGACCAGCCCGCCGTCGTCGTACTGCCGGGGCAGGTCGGGCCGGCCGATGCGCAGCTCACGGGCGAGCGCGGGGTCCTCCGCGGCGTGCTCGCGAGCCTGCCGGCGCAGCTCGCGGCGCATGTTGGCGGCGGCGATCGCCTGAGCGTTGGCGTCGCCGCGCGGTCGGGGACCGCGCCGCGGCCGGCCCGGCGGCGGGGCGACCATCGGCGCCGGGCGGCCGTTGAACAGCACGACGCCGTTGCCGTCGATCGTGATGACCACCCGCTTCTCGCTGTTGACCAGGCCGATGATCAGCCAGACCGGCACCCACGCGCCGCACGTCAGCACGCTGATCAGCAGGTGCGCCGCATGGTTGACGTCGCCGCCGGTGGCCATGACCGCCTGGCTGTCGACCTGCGACTCGATCCGCCAGCCGCGCGCGACCTGGCGCATGATCGCATTGCCGAGGATCGCGCGAAGCCGGTCGGGCGGCAGCGGAGACCCGGGCTGGAACGGAACCATGCTCCCCCTCTTGACCCCTTCGCTCTCGGCGGCTCAGTGCACCGCGCGGGACTCGCCGGCCCAGTACGGCTCGCGGAGCTGCCGCTTGAGGACCTTGCCCGTCGGGTTGCGCGGGATCGTGTCGACCCACTCGACCGAGGTCGGGCACTTGAAGTGCGCCAGCCTCTCGCGGCAGTGGTCGATCAGTTCCCGTTCGGTGACCTCGCCGCCGCTCACGACGATCGCTTTCGGAGTCTCGCCCCACTTCTCGTGCGGCACGCCGATCACCGCGCAGTCGGCCACGGCCGGGTGACTCATCAGGACGTTCTCCACCTCCGCCGGGTAGATGTTCTCCCCTCCAGAGATGATCATGTCCTTGACGCGGTCGTGGATGAACAGGTAGCCGTCCTCGTCGAGGTAGCCGGCGTCGCCCGTGCGCAGCCAGCCGCCGGGCAGCAGGGTGTCGCGCGTCGCCTGGTCGAGCGACCAGTAGCCCCGCATGTTCTGCGCGCTGCGGCAGACGATCTCCCCGACCTGGCCGGTGGGCAGTGCGTCACCGGTGGCCGGGTCGAGGATCCGCAGCTCGACGCCGGGGCCCGCCACGCCGGCGCTGCGCAGCCGGGCGCCGTCGGGCACGTGGTCCTCCGGAGGCAGGTACGTGATCGAGCCGGTCGTCTCCGTCAGCCCGTACACCTGCATGAACCCGGTGCCCGGCAGCAGCGCCATCGCGCCGCGCAGCACCTCGTCGCTGATCGGGGAGGCGCCGTACAACAGGAGCCGGAGGCTGGACATGTCCGCCTCGCGGACCTGCGGGATCTGCTGCATGAACAACAGCAGCGCCGGGACGAGGAAGACGTGCGTGACCCGGTGAGCCTCGATCGCCCGCGCGATCGCGACCGGGTCGGGCTCCCGGATGATCACCGCGGGGATGCCGGCGTAGACCACGCCGACCGCGAGGGCGCAGCCCGCGATGTGGTACAGCGGCATCGCGACCATGTCGACGCTCTCGGGCCCGAGGTTCCAGAGCTGGTCGACGACCGGCAGCAGGGCGGCGAAGTTGTCGTGCGTGAGCATGACGCCCTTGGGCCGGCCGGTCGTGCCGGAGGAGTAGAGCTGGACGAACACCTCACCGGTGTCGTCGCGCCGCTCCGCCTCATGAGCGGATGCGGTGTCCTCTGGTCGCGTTCGCTCCTCACTCGCTCCGTGGGCGGCTCGTCCCTCACCGCCCACGCCGCTCGCTCGGTCGCTCCCGCTCCACGAGGAGTACTCCTCGTATCTGTCGCTCTCGCCCACCACGATGACGTGCTCGGTGTGCTGGAGGCCGTCGGCGATGGCGTCCAGCACGGGGGTGAACTCGGCGCCGGCGACGAGGACCTTCGCCTTGGCGTTGTCGACGATATAGGCGATCTCGGCGGGCGCGAGCCGGTAGTTGACCGGCACCTGCACCCCACCGGCACGCGCCGCGCCGAACAGCAGCTCGACACAGGCCAGGGAGTTCTTGTCGAGCACGGCGACACGGTCGCCGGGCCCCACACCCGAAGCGCGCAGCGCTGCGGCGACCTCGTCCACCCGCCGGTCGAACTCGGCGAACGTGACCTGTTCGTCCTGGTAGATGTAGGCGATCTGGTCGGGGCGTGTCGCCGCGCACTCACGGAGCATGCCAGTGAGATTCATGGCCGAATCATGCGCGACCCGACATCACGCGACAAGGTTCGCTAACTGCTTTTCGCCATCTTGCTGATGAGGGTTACGACCACCGCGGCGATGACCGCGAGGAAGCCGATCCAGATGAGAAACTTCAACGCCGAGATGATCATGCCGATCACCATGAAGACCAGCCAGATCGCCAACAGGATGCCGACAATCGAAAGTATCGCCTTGCCCATGGGGCGAGCGTACGCGTTCAGCGCGGCGACGGCACCGGTTACAAGCCCGATCAAAATGACAATCGCGACAAGATGCTTCCCGTACGCCTGCGGGAGCACCGACGGATTGTCGCGGCGCCGGCCGAACCCGAGTACCGCGGGCAGGGCGACGAGTGTGACCGTGCCCGCGATGACGGCCGCGCGGCGCCACGGCGCCGGCATCCGCCTCGTCACGTACGCCACGCCGAAGACCAGCGGCGCGAACACCGCGTCGTGCGCGACCGCGACGCCCGCGAACCAGAGCGCCCAGCCCGCGACCCCGACGTGGCGGCCGATCCCGGCGAGCCCGATGGCGACGAACACGGCGCCGGCCGCGTAGAGCGCCCTGCGCGTCATCGGCTCACCTCCAGCCGCGCGACCCACTTCGTCTGCATGACACCCGGCCGGTCCGGCGCGATCAGCCGGCAGGGGTAACCGTGGTCGAGGGAGAGCGGTTCGCCGTTCACCTCGAGCGCGAGGAGGGTCAGCGGGTCGTGCCAGTGGGGCGGGTCGACCTGCGACGTCCGGTAGAGGCCCGCCTTCTCCAGCGACTCGACGCGTACGCGGACGTCTTCCTCGACGCCGGCCGCGCGCAGGACGTCCCTCAGCCGTACGCCGGCCCAGGTGGCCTCGGCGCTCCACCCTTCGACGCAGGCGATCGGCAGCCGTACGACGTGCCGGGGCATCGCGCGCAGGTCGTCCAGACTCAATGAGAGTTCGCGTCGTACGGCACCGGTGACCGTGAGCCGCCAGCCGGTGCCGCGGGTGACGCCGGCCGCGAGCGCGGTCTTGTTGACGGGAAGGCGCTGCGGGCCGGCGCCGGGCCGGCGGGGGGCGAGAACCGCCAGGTCGCCGAGCGGGGTGAACGTCTCGCCGACGGTCGTCACCGCGACGAGGCCGCAGGCTCCCGCGACCGTGGCGAGGAAACCGCGCCGCGACGGCCCGTACGGCGGCGGAGGCCGGCGCAGGCCCCGCACCTTGGCCCACTCGTCGGCGGCGTGGATGAGCAGCGCGCCGAAGACGACGTAGGCCGTCCAGTAGTGCGCCACGGTGAAGAAGAACGGGAACGGATACCAGTAGTTGACGTTGAACAGGCCGGTGACCAGCTGGAACAGTGATCCGCCGACGAGGAGGAAGACGACGCCCCGCCGGGCCGCGTGCGCCGCCGAGCGGATCGGCGGCCACTGCCACAGCTTCGGGTACACCGTCCACAGCTTGGCGAGCAGGAGCGGGATGGTGGCCATTCCGCAGATGACGTGGGCGCCCTGGGTGAGCCGGTACAGCCCGACCGGCCGCGACGGCCAGACCATCCACGACGGCGGATGCTGCATGAAGTGGCTGACCAGGCCGGTGACGAACGCGACGGTGAAGCTGACGCCGAGGCACACCCCCAGCCAGGCCGCGGTCCGCTCGTCGTGGAGCCGGCTGGTGAAGACGGTCGCAACCCGGCGGGTCAGGCGTTCGGACTCGGCGTCGATCCGGCGGATCAGGCGTCGGGGGTCAGCTCGGCGAAGCATCGCGCAGCCTCCGTCCAGATGGTCGTCACGGTCAGCCCGGCCTCGCCGGCGCACACGCCGACCGCTCCCGGGTCGAGATGCGCCCAGCGGAACCAGTCCCCGGCCCGCCGTCCGTCGCGGAGCCGCAGCCGTTCGGTCCGGGTCGTGTCGCCGAGCTCGACGATGGCGCGCCCGGTCCGGTCGAGGAGCGTCGCGACGCGTCGCAGGAGCATCGGCGGATCGCCGCCGATGCCGATGTTCCCGTCCGCGAGCAGGACGGTCCGCCAGCGCCCCGCGCCGGGGATCCGGTCGAAGACGTCGCGGAGCAGCGCCATGCCGCCGGCGGCCCGGGTCATCTCCACGGCGTACGGGGTGACGTCGATGCCGAGGGCGGGGAGCCCGCGTTCGGCGAGGGCGACGGTGAGGCGCCCGGGACCGGACCCGATGTCCAGCGTCGGCCCCTCGCACCGGTCGAGCAGGGCGTCGTCGCCGGGCCGCCCGTCGCGCCACTGGCCGACCGGGAGCCGCTCCGTACGGCCGTCCTCGTGTTCGATCGCCACCTCGCCGAGGCCGGCGAGCGAACCCTCGTACAGGTGGCCGATCATCGTGCTCCCGCGCGTACGGCGGCGGCGAAGCGGGTTCCGGGAGCCTGGGCGGCGACCTGTACCGCGTCACCGGCCGTGTCGACGTCCCGCAGCGTGCCGAGCGTCGCGACGCGGAGCCCGTCCAGGCGTTCGAGCTGGCGGGCGCCGGTGTCGGGACGGGACATCGGGACGCCGCGCAGCCGGCGCGGGTCGGGGTCGCGCAGCCCGAGCAGCCAGAACCCGCCGTCGGCGGCGGGTCCGTACACCGCGTCGCCCGCGCTGAGACGCCGGCCCGCGTCGGCGAGCATCGCGGGTGTCACCTGCGGTGTGTCCATGCCGATCAGTACGGCGGGACCGCCGACGTCCGCGAAGGCGTTCGCGAGCCGTTCGTCGAGCCCCGCGCCGCGCTGGGCGATGACCTCGAACCCGCGCGGCAGCCACGCGCCGGGCCGTCCCTCCAGCGCGACCACGCGACGCGTCGCGGTGGTGGCGGCGACGGCGTCGAGCGTGTCGGCGAGCGCGGCCTCGGCGATGAGCGCGGCCTGCTCCGAGGTGTACGGCGGGGTGAGCCGGGTCTTCACGCGGCCCGGCACCGGTTCCTTGGCGATGACGATGAGCGTGATGCCGCGTGGGTCGCCTTGTTCCGTCATGACGTCTCCAGCACGCGGCGCATGTCGCGTACCGCCTGGAGCGTGCCGCGGACCGTTCCGGTGACCTTCGACCGGCCCGTACGCGGGTGGTAGGCGACGTCGGTCTCGGCGATGCGCCAGCCGTTCCCCGCGGCCCGCAGCACCATCTCCAGCGGGTAGCCGGAGCGCCGGTCGGTCAGTTCCAGGCCCAGCAGCCGCTCGCGGTACGCCGCCCGCATCGGGCCGATGTCCCGCAACCCGAACCGGCGGGCGATGAGCGCGTTGCCGAGCCGGGCGTGCGGCGGCCAGGCGCCACGAGCCGTGGGCCGCCGGCGACCGAGCCCGAGCGCGGCACCGGCGAGAAGGCCGGTGACCTTCGGCAGCTCGGCGGGGTCGAGCGAGGCGTCGGCGTCCATGAAGCAGACGATGTCCCCGGTGGCGGCGAGCAGCCCCGCGTGACAGGCGGCACCGAATCCCCGTTGCGGCTCGTGCACGACGCGGGCACCGTACGCGGCGGCGACGTCCGGCGAGCCGTCGGTGGACCCGTTGTCCACCACGATGGGGCGATATCCGGCCGGCATGCGGCCGAGCACCCAGGGCAGCGCCGTCGCCTCATCGAGGCAGGGCAGTACGACATCGATCATGCGAGGGACGCTAGGCCCGCGGACCCTCCTCCGACCCTTACAGGATGATGACGTTGCGTCACAGCCGGTCACCGTGCGGGTGCTTACGAAGCGATGACGCGCCCTTCGCCGCAAACCCTTACGGAGTGATGACGTACCAGGCCTGTACGGGCTGGTCAGCCCTAGTGTCGAGGCGTGTCCCGCTACCAGCCGCCACCTTCCGAAGGCGCCACCCGTGGCCCCGCGCCCTCACCCGGAGACCGCGGGATGCCGAGCCGGCCGGACTCACACGCCGAGCCGAGCGGCATCGGCGAGGCCGGCCGGGATGAGGGAAGCGGCCGAGGGGCCGCTGGGACCGCTCGATGCGGCGGAGCGGGCGGAAACGGCGAGGTCGGCGGGACTGGCCGAGGGACCGGTGGGACCCCTCGAAGCGGCGGAGCGGGCGAGGTCGGCGGGACCAGTCGAGGCGGGGGAAGTGGTCGAGGTGGCGCGGACCGCGGAAGCGGCGGAGTACACGAGGGCGGCGCGGTGGCGGTCTTGAGGGAAGACGCCGTCCTGCCGGGGCAGCCGGGATACCCGGCGTACCGCCGGGCGGCGGGCGGGGCGGTCGTCTGGGCGGGCTTCGTCGCCGTCGTCTTCGGGGTGGGAGCCGCGTTGCGAGCGGCCGGGAAGCTCCCCGTGGACCCGGTGCCGCCGCTGCACGCCTCCGCGCGCCTGCTGATCGGCCCGCTCGTTCCGGCGGCCGTGGTCGCGTTGGCCGGGGTGGCCGTGCTGCCCGCGGCCGCCCGGCGGCTGCGCTGGCGGCCGCTCCTGACCGTCGCCTGGCTCGCGTCCGCGTTCTGGGCCGTGGTCCTCCAATGGCCCGACGGCGTGAGCCGCCCGCTGACCGCACCGACGGAGTATCTCGCCGGCCTGCCCGCGATGGGCGACCACCCGCTGTCCTGGCTGCGCGGCTTCACCCGCCACCTCCAGGAGTACCCGACACACGTCAAGGGTCATCCACCGCTGCCGGACCTGATCCTGTGGATACTGCGGTGGACAGGACTCAACGAGCCGGGCTGGGCCGCCGCCCTGGTGATCGCGGTCGGCACGTCGTCGACCGCCGCGATCGCCATGACGATCCGTACTCTGGCCGACGAGGAGACCGCCCGCCGCGCCCTGCCCTTCCTGGTGCTCGCCCCCACGGTGATATGCCTCGCGACCAGCATGGACGCCCTTTTCCTAGGCGCGGCAGCGTGGGCCGTCGCCTTGACCGCCGAAGCGACCGCCCCCGCCGGAGAGGACACGCCCCACCCGCCCTGGGGGACCATCCCACTTCAATCATCAAGCCCTGTGGATGTTGGGCACAAGGCATTCCACAGGCTGTGGATAACTGTCCTCCAGTGGGCCGGCGTCCACGGGCGATCCACGGCACGAACCGCTCGGGACGGCGCGGTCGACGCGCAGGCACCCGGCCCCGCGCGCGAGCGGCTGCCCGCAGTGTTCCGTCCGCGTCTGGGCAGGCCGGCACGGGAGCGGTTCCCGGCCGCGTCCCGCACGCGTCTGGGCAGGCCGGCACGCGAGCGGCTGCCCGCCGCGGCCCGCACGCGTCAGGGCAGCCTCGTGCGGCGGTTGGTGGTCGCGTTCGTGGGTGGGATCGTGACCGGCTCCCTGCCGTACCTCAACTACGGCCTCGTCACGATTCTCGCCCTGCCGCTCGCGGTGTTCCTCCTCACCCGGCCGCGGCGCGCGGTCGTGGTCACCTTCGTCCTCGGCTGTGCCGTCGTTCCGCTCGCCTTCACGCTGGGCGGGTTCCTCTGGTGGGACGGCGTGGCCGCCACCCACGCCGCCTGGGCCGCGGGCGCCGGGTCGGAACGGCCCTACGCCTACTTCCTCGTCGGGGATCTCGCCGTCCTCGCACTGATCATCGGCCCCACGGCCGCCGGTGCGCTCCCGTACGTGCTGCGCCGCGGAGGCGCGTTCGGGGTCCTGACGGCCGCGACGCTGCTCGGCGTGCTCGCGCTCGACCTGTCCGGGGTCACGCGCGGCGAGGTGGAGCGGATCTGGCTGCCGTACGCTGCATGGTTGACGGCGGCGGCCGCCGTCCACCGGCCTCCCGCCCGGCGAGCGCTGCTCGTTCAGGCCGTCACCGCCCTCCTGATCCAGGCACTGGTGAGGTCGCCATGGTGAACACCGGACGCATCCTGGTCGTCGACGACGACCCGACCGTCGCCGAGGTCGTCGCCCGCTACCTCATGCGTGACGGGTACGACGTCGACTGTGTCGCCGACGGGTACGCCGCGCTGCGCGTCGCCGCCGAGACCGATCCCGACCTGGTCGTCCTGGACCTCATGCTGCCCGGCATCGACGGGCTGGAGGTCTGCCGCCGGCTGCGGGAACGCCGCCCCGTGCCGATCGTCATGCTGAGCGCGCTCGGGGAGGAGACCGACCGCCTCGTCGGGCTGGAGACCGGCGCGGACGACTACGTCACCAAACCGTTCAGCCCCCGCGAGCTGGCCCTTCGCGTACGGTCGGTGCTCCGCCGGGCGCGCGGCGCCCTGGCCCCGACCGGCGAGACGATCCACGATGGTGATCTCACCGTCGACTCCGCCGCGCACGAGGTGCGCATCGGCGGCCGGGCGATCTCGCTCACTGTACGGGAGTTCGACCTCCTCGCCTTCCTCATGCGGCATCCGCGGCAGGCCTTCACCCGCGCTGAGCTGCTGGAGAAGGTCTGGGGCTGGGAGTTCGGCGACTCGTCGACGGTGACCGTCCACGTGCGTCGCCTGCGCGAGAAGATCGAGAACGATTCCACCGTCCCCCGGCGCATCCTGACCGTTTGGGGCGTCGGCTACCGCTATGAGCCCACGACATGATCCCTTTCCACGCGTTCGCCGAGGTCGTCGCGTACGCCGCCGGGGCCGCGCTGGTCGCGGGCGGTGTCGGCGTCGGCCTGCTGTACGCCCTGCGCGCCCGCTCGATCACGACCCTGCTGGCCGTCGTCTCGGCGGCGACCGTGCTGGCGACCGTCGCCGGCATCGTCACGATCACCCTGAAGATGCTGATCACCGACCACGACCGGTCGGTGACCCTGACCGTCACGGCCATCGCCGGCCTCGTCGGGCTGGGCGTGTCGCTGGTGCTCGGCCACCGGCTGATCGCGGGCACCCGGGCCCTGCTCGGCTCCGTGCGCCGCGCCGGTGACGACGGACGTTTCGTCCCGCCGGACCGTACGCTGCCGGCCGAGCTGGACGAACTCGCAGCCGAGCTGTCCGCCGCCTACGCGCGCCTGGAGACCGCCCGCGCGCGCGAGCGCACCCTTGAGACCAGCCGCCGGGAGCTGGTCGCCTGGGTCAGCCACGACCTGCGTACGCCGCTGGCCGGGCTGCGGGCCATGGCCGAGGCGCTCGAGGACGGGGTCGTCGCCGACGCCGAGACGGTACGCCGGTACCACGCCCAGATCCGCGCCGAGGCGGACCGGCTGGCCGCGATGGTGGACGACCTGTTCGAGCTGTCCCGGATCCACGCGGGCGCGCTCCGCCTGTCCCGGCGGCGCGTCGGCCTGGCCGAGCTGGTCTCCGACACCGTGGCCGGTACGGAGCCGCTCGCCCGAGCCAAGGGCGTACGGCTCAGCGGCCTGGCCCACGAGATCCTCCCGGTCGAGGCCGACGCGGCCGAACTCGGCCGTGCCCTGCGCAACCTCGTCGTGAACGCCATCCGCCACACCCCGGAGGACGGCGGCGTCGAGGTCGTCGCCGGAGTCGAGCGGGGCATGGCGTGCGTGACCGTGTCCGACGCGTGCGGCGGCATCCCCGAACAGGATCTGCCCCGGCTGTTCGACGTGGCCTTCCGCGGCGAGGCGGCCCGTACGCCGGGCGGCGGCGCGGGCCTGGGCCTGGCCATCGCCCGTGGCATCGTCGAGGCGCACGACGGCGAGATCGGCGTGTCGAACGCCGGCACCGGCTGCCGCTTCGTCATCCGTCTCCCCCTTTAGAGGTCGAGCACGAACTGCTCGATGGGCCGCGTCGGCCCGAGCGACGCGACCCGGCCGCTCGGCGCGAACCCGGCACGTCGGTACAGCCGCCGCGCCCGTTCGTTGCCCGCGCCGGTCCATACCTGCAGGCGCGTGCCGCCGAGCGCGGCCACGTGCGTGCGCAGCCGCTCCAGGAGCAGCCGGCCGAGGCCACGCCCCTGCCAGCCGGGATGCACGAACACCATGGAGATGTGGCACAGCCCGGCCACTCGCGGCCCTCGCCCGTCGCGGTCCCGGCCGGGCTCGGCCAGGAGCATGCCGCGCACCCGCCCGGACGCGACCGCCACGATCACGATGGCGTCCGGCTCGCCGAGCTTGGCCCGTACCCGGTCGACCCGCGTGGCCTCCGGCGGCCGCCCGCGCGCGGTGTTGGCCGCGCGCCACACGGCGACCGCGTCGTCGTGATCCGTGCTCTCCGCCAGGCGCGTCGTCACCACGCGACGATTGTGGTCCAGGGCGGTCAGTTGGTGATGCGGCCGCCGGCGACGTCGACGGTGACGCCGGTGAGCCAGGAGGCGGCGTCGGAGGCCAGGAAGAGCGCGGTCCGCGCCACGTCCTCGGGAGTCCCCAGCCGCCGGAGCGGGTGCGTGCCGGCGACCTTGTCCTGCGTCTCGAGAGGCATGCCGGCCAGGACCTTCTCGGTCGCGATGGCCGAGGGGGCGATGGCGTTGACGCGGACGCCGTGCGGCCCGACCTCGGTGGCCAGGTGGCGGGTCAGCATGACCAGGCCGGCGTTGGCCACGCCGTACGCGAGGTTGGCCCGGCTGGGCTGCCGTCCCGCGGCCGAGGACATGGTGATGATCGACCCTCGGCCGCGTTCGACCATGCCGGGCAGGAACGTGCGGATGGTGAGGAACGCCGAGGTCAGGTCGGAGTCGAGGACCTGACGCCAGCGCTCCTCGGTCAGCTCCGTGGAGGGCACGGGGAAGCCCTGCCCGCCGGCGAACGCGGCCAGTACGTCCACCGGGCCGAGTTCGTCCTCGGTCCGCCGGCGAGCGTCCTGAAGGGCGGCGGAGTCGGTGACGTCGGCGACGACGGCGATCGCCGTACCGCCCCTGCCGGTGATGTCGGCGACGACCGAGTCGAGGGCCGCGCGGTCCCGGCCGACCGCGGCCACCTTGGCGCCCTGCGCCGCGAACTCCCGCGCCGTCCGCGCGCCGATGCCGCGCGATCCGCCGGTGATGAGGACGACACGACCGTTCAGGTCCGAATAGCTGCTGGACATCGCGAAATGACTCCTGATCACTGGTTCTGGGGCTGGGTACGGTGCCGGGTCCGAGGCAGCAGGGCCGCGACGGACACCAGCCAGATGACGCCGCCGAAGCGGACGACCGGCAGGAGGTAGCCGAAGTCCGAGGCCACCAGGGTCAGCAGGGACACCATGCCGATGACGGCCAGCGGCAGCCCGGTCCAGGTCACGCCGCGCGGAAGCAGGCCGGCCAGCAGGCCCGTCACCGAGATCCCGGCGATGAGCAGGGCGAATGTCACCGCGTAGAGCGGGCCACCGGACAGGAACGACAGGTCGGCGAGGGCGCGGGCCAGAGCCGGCGGGGCGTCGGCCGGCAGCCGTCCACCGGTCCAGCCGAAGATCGAGCTGAGCGCCAGCGCGACCGACGCCAGCACTCCGCCGACCAGGGTGATCGCCGAGCCCGGCGCGGTGATGCCCAGGGCCCGCAGCCGCCGGTACAGCACCGCGGCGCCCAGCGCCAGCGGCACGGCGGAGGCCAGCAGCAACAGCGCGCCGAGCTCGGCGGTCGTCTCGTGCGTCCGCGCGTAGTGCAGGACGGCCGTGCCCGAGGCGTCGGGGTGCGGAGTGTCCCGGTTCACGACGGTGTAGGCGACGGTCGTCACCGCGAAGGCCACGACGGGGGCGAGCAGCGGCGGCCCGGTCTGCGGCCGGCGCCCGGAGCCCGTCGACCGCCGTGAGGTGGTGGTGCCGGTCATGGGTTGCTCCTTCCAATCGGTATACATCTGATAATGATTACAGATTGGAACGATTGTCAACTGTGTATGATGTTCGCATGAGTACGGAGCGCGAGAACGAGCATCCGGCGTCCAGGGGCGGCGCGGCCTTCCTGCTGGCCCAGCTCGGCGCCCACGCGGCTCAGCGGTTCGCGGACCGGGTCGCGGAGCTGGATCTGACCCCGGCGCAGGCGGGCCTGCTGCGCCTGCTGGCCCAGGCCCCCGGCCACAGCCAGCGTGAGCTCGCCGACATGCTGGGGATGCCGCCGAGCCGCTTCGTGCCGTTCGCCGACGGCCTGCAGGAACGCGGCCTGATCGAGCGGCGCAGGAAGCCCGGCGACCGCCGCGTCCACGCCCTGCGCCTGACCGACGAGGGCATGGAGCTCCTGGCCCGTCTCCGCACCGTGGCCAGGGCGCACGAAGAGGACGTCTGTCAGGCGCTCTCTCCGGACGAACACCAGCAGCTGATCGGCCTGCTCCGGCGCATCGCCGACCAGCAGCAGCTCACCCCCGGCATCCACGTCGGCTACCGCCGCCTCCGCTGACGCTTGACGGCCGCGGCGGCGCTGCTCGGCGACCCGGAGGTGCTCGTCCTGGACGAACCGGTCAACGGACTCGACCCGGAGGGCACGCGATCGCCGTCGCCACCGTGACGCGGGACGTCACGGACTGACCCGTGGCACGGCCGGAGGTCAGCGGAGCGGGCGGAAGAACGCCCGGACGTCCTCGATGAGCAGGTCCGGCGCCTGCAGCGCGGCGAAGTGCCCGCCCCGGTCGAACTCCGACCAGTGCACCACCTCGTGGTCGCGTTCGGCCAGGCGGCGGATGGTCGAGTCACCGGGGAAGACCGCCACGCCCAGCGGTACCTTCGACGGCTCCGGCCGCCCCCAGGAGGCGGCGCTCTCCCGGTACAGCCGTGCCGCCGAGCCGGCCGTCCCCGTCAGCCAGTAGACCGTCACGTTCGTCAGGATCGCGTCCCGGTCGATCGAGCCCACGGCGTCGCCGTAGTCGTCGAACCATTCCGTGTACCAGCCGAGCTGCCCGGCCGGTGAGTCCGCCAGCCCGTACGCGAGGGTCTGCGGCCGGGTGCTCTGGATCGCCGCGTAGCCGGACCGCTCGTCCTTCCAGCGGGCCAGCCCGGCCAGCCGTTCCCGCTCGGCCTCCGTCAGGCCGGTCAGCTCATCGGGATCACCCGACGGCAGGGCGGTGAGCGCGTTCGCGTGCACGCCGACCACCTGTGACGGGGCGACCCGCGCCAGCTGAGGGGAGATCCGGGCGCCCCAGTCGCCGCCCTGCGCGCCGTACCGCTCATGGCCCAGCCGGCGCATCAGCTCCGCCCACGCCCGCGCGACACGCGTCACGTCCCAGCCCGCCGACCGCGTCGGCCCGGAGAACCCGTAGCCCGGCAGCGAGGGCACCACGATTTCGAACGCGTCCGCCGGATCGCCGCCGTGCGCGGCCGGGTCGGACAGCGGGCCGATGAGGTCGAGGAAGTCCGCGACCGTGCTCGGCCAGCCATGGCTCAGGATCAGCGGCATCGCCGCCGGCTCGGGCGACCGTACGTGCAGGAAGTGGATGCGCTCACCGTCGATGACGGTGGTGAACTGCGGAAACGCGTTGAGCCGGGCTTCGTGCGCACGCCAGTCGTAGCCGGTGCGCCAATACTCGGCCAGCTCCCGCACCCGCGCGAGCGGCACGCCGTACGACCAGCCCGCGCCGGGCAACTCGTCCGGCCAGCGCGTACGGGCCAGCCGGTCGTTCAGGTCGTCGAGGTCGGCCTGGGGGACGTCCACGCGGTACGGGCGAATGGCGTCGCTCATGCCCGCCAGTGGACACCCCGTTCAGGTCAGGTCCTGTCCTCTGCGAACTCCGCCATCCCGTCGGCGAAGGAGATCGAGGCGCGGAACCCCAGCTCGGCCGCGGCGCGCTCCGGTGCCGCGACGATGTGCCGGACGTCCCCGAGCCGGTACTCCCCGGTCACCACCGGCTGTGGGCCGCCGTACGCCTTGGCCAGGGCGATCGCCATCTCCTCGATCGTGTGCGGCTCGCCGCTCGCCACGTTGTACGCCCGCAGGGCGCCGGCGGCGTACGGCGCGGCCGACAGCGCCAGCACGTTGGCCCGCGCCACGTCGCGTACGTGCACGAAGTCGCGCCGCTGGCCGCCGTCCTCGAAGACCCGCGGCGCCTCTCCGCGTTCGAGACGGGACCGGAAGATCGCGGCGACACCGGCATACGGGGTGTCGCGCGGCATCCGCGGGCCGTACACGTTGTGGTAGCGCAGCGCGGTCACCGAGCCGCCCGTCGCGCGCGCCCACGACGCGGCGAGGTGCTCCTGGGCGAGCTTGGTGTCGGCGTAGGCGTTGCGCGGATCGGCCGGCGCGTCCTCACCGACCGTGCCCGGCGTCAGCGCCGCGCCGCACGACGGGCAGCGGGGCGCGAACCGTCCGGCGGCCAAGTCGGCCTCGTCGCGCGGCCCGGGCCGTACGCGGCCGTGCGCGGCGCAGTCGTAGGCGCCCTCCCCGTACACCACCATCGACGAGGCCAGCACGAGCCGCCGGCAGTTCGCCCGCGCCATCGCGGCGAGCAGCACGGCGGTGCCCACGACGTTCGCGGACGCGTAGCCGGGCAGGTCGGAGACGTCCACGCCCAGCCCGACCTTGGCCGCCTGGTGGCAGACCACGTCGACCCCGTCGAGCCGACCGGAGACGGTGGCCTCGTCGCGTACGTCCTGGCCCGAGCGCAGGTCGAGAGTGCGCACGTCATGGCCGCCTTCCCGCAGCGCGTCCACGACGTGGGAGCCGATGAAGCCGGAGGAGCCGGTCACGAGTACACGCATGGCCGCACGCTAACCACCCGGTCCGGGCGGCGTCCCGCGACGGAGGTATGCCGTAGCACTTCCGTAAGAACGCGAACCACCTGCGTACGGGCGTAAACCGACTTGAAACCTCCGACGTCCTTTGTAAGCCGCGCGCCATCGCGCGCGGCGAGGCCTTAGGAGGGCTTGAGTGAGAAGCAGCGTTTTCTCGCGAGCGTTGGCCGCCGCGGCGGTCACCGCGTTGGGGGCGGCGGGAACGACCGGCGTGGCGCACGCGTCCGTCGTCTCGGCCGGCACGACGGTGCGGGCGACGACGGTGAAGGCGGCGGCGACGGGGGCCAAGCCGTACGACTTCAACGGCGACGGCTACGCCGACCTGGCGCTCGGCGACCCGTACGGCAAGGTCGGGAGTCTGACGAGCGCGGGCTTCGTGACGATCGTGTACGGCTCGAAGTCGGGCGCGAACACCGCGAAGAAGCAGGTCATCAGCCAGAACACCAGCGGCGTGCCGGGGGCCGCCGAGAAGACCGACCACTTCGGGTACTCCCTTGCGTCCCTGGACTACGACCGGGACGGGTACGCGGACCTGCTCGTGGGCACCCCGGACGAGGACACGACCGCCGGCACGAACGCCGGGTCCGAGACGATCCTGTGGGGCAGCAAGTCGGGGCTGACCGGCACCGGCTCGCAGACCATGGCCGAGCCGTCGAACGCCGGCGCGAACCACCGGTTCGGTTTCTCGGTGACCACGGGAGACTTCGACGGTGACGGTCTGACCGACTGGGTGGACACCTCGCCCGGCGACGCCTACTTCTGGACGTTCACCACGTCGTCGCAGAACCTGCGCGCCGCCGCCGCGGCGCGGACGTTCCGTCCGGCGGCCAAGGGGCGGCCGGTGCGCGGTTCCCAGAAGGGGATCCACGCGGCGGCCGCGACCACGCTCGACGCCCTGGTCCCGGTCGGCGGTGACGTCAACGGCGACGGCCGCCTCGACCTGATCGTGGGCTGGCGCAACTCCAAGGCGGAGGCCAAGTACCAGTACGGCTTCGACGTGTGGACCGACATCTCCGCCGTCTCCCAGGACCCGGCGAAGGAGGTGCTCACCAAGCTCGACGGGCTCGCGGCGGGCGACTTCAACGGCGACGGTTACGCGGACGTCGCCGCCGGCGCGGCCGACGACAGCGGGCGCGCGCACAGCCACCTGGTGGTCTTCCCGGGCGGCGCCGACGTCGCCATGGACGCCTCGTACCTGGTCAACCAGGAGACCGCCGGGGTGCCGGGCGCCACCGCGCTGGGCGACAAGTTCGGCACGTCGCTGTCGGCCGGGGACGTGAACAAGGACGGCAAGGCCGACCTCGCGGTCGGCGTGCCCGGACGTACCGTCAGCGGCGCGGCGCGGGCCGGCGAGGCCATCGTGCTGTACGGCGGGACCGACGGGCTGACCGGCACCGGTTCGCAGGCGGTCTCGCAGAGCACCTCCGGCGTTCCGGGCTCGGCCGAGACCGACGACGCGTTCGGCACCGGGGTGAGCCTGCTGGACATCACGGGTGACGGCTACGCCGACCTGATCGCCGGGGCCTCGGGGGAGAACTCCCTCGACGGCTGCGTGAGCGTGCTCAAGGGCGGAACCTCCGGCGTGACCGGAACCGGCTCCGCGACCTTCGGCGCGGGGACGGTCGGTGTCTCCGGCAAGGGCGCCCAGCTCGGACGCGTCATCGGCCGGATCGGCTGACGACGGACCGGGTCCTGCCGCCGGGTTCGGAGCACTCGGCGGCAGGGCGTCCGATTTCGGCCATTTTCAACCAGTAAACCCGCCAGATACCTCCAACGTCTTCTTGATCGCCACTCGCCATCGCGAGCGGCAATCTGAGGAGGTTTGGTGAAAGTACGCGTTTTCTCGCGCGCGCTGGCCGTCACCGCGGTCACCGCGGTCACCGCACTGGGCGCGGCGGGCGTGGCCGGCACGGCTCACGCGTCCGCCGCTCCGAGCACGGCACAGGCCGCGGTGAAGGCCGCGCCGGCCGGGGCGAAGCCGTACGACTTCAACGGCGACGGGTACCCCGACCTGGCGCTGGGCAGCCCCTACGGCACCGTCGGCAGCCTCACGACCGCGGGCTTCGTGACGATCGTGTACGGCTCGGCGTCCGGGCCGAACACCGCCAAGAAGCAGGTCATCTCGCAGGACACCGCCGGTGTGCCGGGCGTCGCGGAGAAGGCCGACCACTTCGGGTTCTCGCTCACGTCCTTCGACTACGACGAGGACGGGTACGCCGACCTGATCGTCGGCGCGCCGGACGAGGACACCACCGCGGGCTCCAACGCCGGTTCGGAGACGATCCTGTGGGGCTCGTCGTCCGGGCTGACCGGCAGCGACTCACAGGCCCTCAACGAACCCGACAGCCCCGGCGCGGACCACCGGTTCGGCTACTCGCTGGTCGCGGCCGACTTCGACGGTGACGGCCACACCGACTGGGTGGACGGAGTGCCCGGCATCAACGCGTTCTACCCGTTCCACAACCCGGGTCCGCCGGCCGTCGCGGCCAAGAGCACCACCACCCGGCCCGGGCGGGCGTTGCCGCCCGCCCCCCACGCCCAGACGGTCCGCAAGGGCAAGAAGGCCGCGACGGCGGCTGCCGCGGACAGCACCACCACCGGGTTCATCCTGGCGGCCGGTGACGTCGACGGCGACGGGAAGCCCGACCTGGTCCTCGGCTGGCAGCAGACCGTGGCGCCGACCTCCGGGTTCGACGTGTGGCACAACTTCACCGACACGGGCCTGTCCCACGCGAACACGGCGGCCACCAGCCTCAACAGTGTCGCCGTGGGCGACTTCGACGGTGACGGGTACGGCGACATCGCGGTCGGCGGCGCCGACGAGAGTGAAGGCGTCGGCGGCCA
Source organism: Actinoallomurus sp. CA-142502 (assembly GCF_050936355.1). Taxonomy (NCBI): domain Bacteria; kingdom Bacillati; phylum Actinomycetota; class Actinomycetes; order Streptosporangiales; family Thermomonosporaceae; genus Actinoallomurus; species Actinoallomurus sp. CA-142502. The sequence continues at coordinate 137,995 of NZ_JBNJMY010000001.1, read as the reverse complement.
CGTGAAGGTCTACAAGGGCGACGCCGACGTCACCCTCGGCACGACGACCACGCTCACGCAGGACAGCGACAACGTGCCGGAGACGGCCGTGGCCGGCGACCGGTTCGGCTACTCGGTGGCGGCCGGTGACGTGAACAAGGACGGCAAGGCCGACCTGGCGGTCGGCGCGCCGTACAAGACCGTCACGTCGCAGTCGCACGCGGGCGAGTTCTTCCTGCTGTACGGCGGCGCGTCCGGCCTGACCGGCACCGCCTCGCAGGCGGTCTCGCAGGACACGGCCGGGGTGCCCGGTGCGGCCGAGGCCGATGACGAGCTCGGCTGGACGGTCAACCTGACCGACGTCAACAAGGACGGCTACGCCGACGTGATCGGCGGCTCCCCGAAGGAGAACGGCACCGACGGCGCGGTGACCTACCTGGGCGGCACCGCCTCGGGCGTCACCGCCACCGGCTCGCAGGGCTGGGGCGCCGGCACGCTCGGCGTCACCGGCCGGGACGCGCAGATCGGCGTCCGCCAGGGCCGCGACGGCTGATCCACACCGGGCCGGCCGCCCGCTCAGGTGCCGGGCGGCCGGCCCACCGACTCCTCGACGGCGCGAATGGTCGGGCACGGCCAGCGCCACATGCACGCCCGGCAGCGGCGGATCGGGCTGGCCGGGTCGCTGGAGATGCCGCCCGCGTCGCGCGGCTGGTGCAGGTCGAGCAGCCGCAGGCCCAGGTCGGCGAAGGCGATCACCTCGTCGCGGGCGGAGGCGAGGAACCGCAGGTCCTCGCGCGAGAGCCGGGCCTTCACCGGCACGACGCCCTCACGGTTGATCAGCCCCGAGAAGTAATGCGTGACGGACCGCCACGAAGTGGACTTCTGGGAACGGGTCCGGATGATCTCCAGGCGCTCGCGCAGCCGGGCGCGCCGCGGATCGTCGAGCCTGCCGCCGGTCACCGTGCCCGCCCCGCATTCCGCGCGGCGCGCGACGGGCCCGCATCGCCATTACCCACGGCATCTAGCTTCCCTTAAGCGCGACGCGCCGGTGGGCGAAATCCCGCACATCGGGTCCCCGGAGCAGAGATGATCTAGATGTGCCCTGACCTGCGTCGGAACAATTTATAAATGTCGGGTTAAATGCGGAAAACTGCGCAGCGTTCAGGCAAAGGACACCCCACCGCCGGGCAACGGACAGTCCCTAATCTGGCTCGCCTCTGGTTCCCCCGAGCAGGGGACGCTAGTGTGCGGCTCGTGGAGCTAAAGATCTCGACTGCATCTCAGGGAGGTCACGCCGTCGTCTCGGTCTACGGCGAGGTCGATCTCTATACGGCACCTAGATTGCAAACGGAGCTGGCCGCGCTCGTGCGCGACGGAGTCAGCCGGCTCGTCGTGGACCTCAGCGGGGTCGAGTTCTGCGACTCGACCGGCATGAACGTCCTGCTCTCGGCCATGAAACGCATGCGTGAGCACGGTGGTTCGCTCGAACTCGCCGCGCCGCGTTCGGCGGTCCGCAGGATTCTCCAGGTCACCGGCCTTGACACGGTGTTCTCCGTGCACGATGCCGTACCTGCCTTCGGACGGACGTAGCCGCCACTACCATCGCCATCATGCAGGCGGACATCCAGGCCGACACGGCCGTGATCATCTCGGCCAAGGACGAGCAGGACCGCATCGGCGCGACCGTGGAGGCCGCCGCGACACTACCGGGCGTCGACCTGGTGGTCGTCGTGGACGACGGATCCACGGACGCGACGGCGCGGATCGCCGAGGGCGGGGGCGCGAAGGTCGTCCGGCACTCGCGCAACCGCGGCAAGGCCGCGGCCATGGAGACCGGCGCGTCCGCCGTGCGTCTTCTCGACGGCGACGTGCCGCGTCACCTGCTCTTCCTGGACGCCGACCTGGGCGAGACCGCCAAGCAGGCCGGCCCGCTCGTCGAGCCGGTACGCGACGGGTCCGCCGACATGACCATCGCGGTCTTCACCGAGCTGGTCAAGCTCGGCGGACACGGCTTCGTCGTACGCCTGTCGCGCGACGGCATCAAGCGGCTCACCGGCTGGTCGGCGTCCCAGCCGCTCAACGGCCAGCGATGCATGACCCGCGCGGCCTTCGAGGCGGCCCTGCCGCTCGCGCCGGGCTTCGGCGTCGAGACCGGCCTCACCGTCGACCTGCTGCGCAAGGGCTTCCGGATCACCGAGGTCGAGGTGCCGCTCGCGCACCGCGCCACCGGCACCGACTGGCGCGCCCAGCTGCACCGCGCCCGCCAGTTCCGCGACGTCGGGCGCGCCCTGGCGGCCCGCGAGCCGGCCGTGGCCAGGCAACGGGACCGCCTGCGCCGTGCCGGACGCTGACCTGCCCCCACCCGCCGGCACCACCCCGCCCGCGGTCTCCGCCGAGCCGGAATCACCGGCCGGCGAACCCGCCGACCACTCCGCCCCACCGGACCGTCCGCTCCCCAGCCGTACGGGCGAGGCGGCCGCCGTGCCGCCGCACCGGTCCGGGGAGCCCGCGGACCGTTTCGGCTCACTGGATCGTCCGTCCCCGAGCCGTACGGGAGAGGCGGCCGCCGTGCCGCCGCATCGGCCCGGGGAGCCCGCGGACCGTTTCGGCTCACTGGATCGTCCGTCCCCGAGCCGTACGGGAGAGGCGGCCGCCGTGCCGCCGCATCGGCCCGGCGTCCCCACGGCGCGCCGTGACCGTCGCGGCCCGGCCGGGCTGGGCCTGAGCGCCGCCGGCCTGACGTGCTTCCTGCTCGTCGCCCTGCTCGGCCCCTCCGTCATGGAGCCCGCCCTGCCCGGCGGCGCCGGCCAGCCCCCGTACTCCCTGGTCGTCCACCCCTCCCCGTACCTCGTCATCGGTCTCACCGTCGCCGGCGTCGTCCTCTCCGTCGCCGGCGTGGCCCTGTGCGCGCTCGCGGCACGCCGCGGCTGGATCTTCCGGCCGCGCCTGCTGCTGGCCGCCGGCATCATCGCCGCCGGGGCGTTCGCGCTGATGCCGCCGGTCGGCTCCGCCGACCACCTCAACTACGCCGCGTACGGGCGGATGGCCGTCACCGGCAACGACCCGTACGTCACGACCGCGCGGAGCCTGCCCGCCGACCCGGTCGCCCGCGCCGTGCAGGACTGGCGCGACACCCCGACCGTGTACGGGCCGATCGCCACCGCCCAGCAGACGTTCGCCTCGCTGGTCGGCGGCGCGTCGGTGCGGCTGACCGTGTTCGTCATGTCGCTGACCAACGCGCTCGCCTTCGTGGCCGTCGGCCTGCTGCTCTACCGGACCGTACGCGGCGACCCCGCCCGCGAGCTCCGTGCCGTCCTGCTGTGGATCGCCAACCCGCTGCTGCTCTTCGAGCTCGTCGGCGGCGCGCACAACGACGTGCTGGCGATCGCGTTCGCGGTGGCCGGGCTGGTGGTCTTCGGGATGCCCGACCCGCTGCGACCCCGGCCGGGCGACGGCCGTGGCCTGAGCCGCTGCGTGTCCGCGGGCGTCCTCATCGGGGCGGGCGCCGCGATCAAGATCAATGTCGCCATCGCGGGCGGCGGTCCGCTCCTGGTGCTCGTGAGCGAGTGGTGGCGGGCGCGCGGCACCGGCGAGACCGGGCACCGCACCGGCCTGGGGCCGACCGTGGCGCGCGCCGCGACCTTGTGCGCCTCCGCGGCGGCCGTCACCGGCCTGGCCTACCTCATGGCGGGCCCGCACTCGCTCGACCAGCTCGGCCGGGCCTCCAAGTCGGTGTCGCTGGCCACGCCCTGGCACCTGCTGGCCGGCACGGGCGGCGGCCTGCTGGTCACCATGCCACGCTCGGGCGTACGGCTCGGCTCGGTGCTGCTGACGCTCGTGCTCCTGGTGCTGCTGCTGCGCGCACTGCCCCGGCCGCACGTCGGCGGCCTGGCCGACCCGGTCGGCGACGAGACGTTCCGCGTCGCCGCCGCGCTCTCGCTGGCCTGGCTGTTCGCCGCCCCGTACGCCCTGCCCTGGTACGACGGGCTCGGCTGGGCGACGGTCGCGCTGCTGGCCTGGTCGCGGTTCGACGGGCTCCTGCTGGTGCGCACCGGCGTGCTGGCCCTGGCCTACCTGCCCGCCCGGGACCCCCGGCACGCCGGGCTGCCGCACGACCTCGACTGGCTCGTCACGGTCGTACGGGCCCAGGTCACGCCTTGGGCGCTGACGCTGACTCTGATCGCTCTGATCGCGGCGGCGGCGCGCTGGTCTCCTCGGGCCCAATCGCCTGGATGCTCGCCGCGAGCGCCAGCGGGATCGCCACGGTGAACGCCAGCGCCGGGATCGCCACCCCGGAGTCGTTGACCAGCATGCCGGCCCCCGCCGTGACCAGCGCGGCGACGAGCGTCGGCCGCAGCGCGGGCGCCCGCTCGTAGGCGGTCTGCAGCACGGCGGCGCGCAGGGCCGTCGGGCGCAGCAGCGCGAAGATCAGGAAGGCGACGGCGGCCACCGCGATGAGCGTCAGCTCCCAGTTGACGAAGGTGCCGACCATGCCGCGGAACTTGCGGAACACGACCGTGCCGCCGTCTCCGTTCATCAGGCTCTTCCAGAACTCCCCGATGTGGGTGGGCTCGGCCCGCAACGAGTCGAGGAACGCCACGCCCAGCACCACGACCGCCCCCACGGCCAGCACCGCCAGCAGCCGCGACAGCCGGATCCGCCGGCCCGCGATCATCAAGGCGAACACGGCGAACCCGGGGAAGATCGCGATGATGCCGCCGAAGTCGGCACCGGCGAACGGCGCGCCGTCGATCACCAGGCCCAGCACCCCGGCGCCGATCACGACCGCCGTCGCCGCGGTCCGGCGGCCCGAGCCCAGCAGCCATCCGGCCACCGCCCCGGTCACGATGATCAGGCCGGTCACCCACAGGGCCCACGGGATGTTGCCGAAGCCGTAGAAGCGGCCGGCGACCACCGGCGTGTACCCGAGCATGCTGCACGTCTGCAGGTGGCTGCCGGTGAGCACGTCGAGCGTCAGCACCAGGGCCGTCACGGCGCCGACGACGGCACCCGCGCCGGTGATCGAACGGCGCCACGGCCCGGCGAGGGCGACGGCGGTGATCACGGCGATGGAGACGAGCACGCCGGTGACCATGACGACCGCCGGGTGCCCGGAGGACCACCACGGGATCACGTTGGCGAGGAACGTCGCCGCGGGCAGCGCGGCGCCCGCCAGCGCGGCGACCCGGGCCGCCGTCAGGAGGCGGCGCTGTTTGCGCCTGAGGGCGAACAGCCCGAACGCGTACAGGGCCACCTGCACGATCACGAGCGCGAGGTAGAAGGACGACAGGACGCCCCGGTAGACCTGCGCCTGGACGTCCTTGTCGTTCAGCCGGTCGGCGAGCGTGGCGACGGAGTGCGGCTTGGCGCCGCCGTCGCGCCACCGCGTGCCGACCGCGTCGCTCGGCTGCTTCAGGCCGAGGGAGTGCAGGATCGTCGCGGTGACGTCGGTCAGCGTGACCAGGCCGCCGGTCCGGGTGGAGTCGGCGGTCAGGTAGCGGGAGGAGTACCCGGGGCCACTGGCGATCGCGACCCGCAGGTGGGCGATGACGTTGGCGTCGGACAGGCCCGCGACCAGCACGGTGGTGTTCGGCGGCAGGGTGGTCAGCGCCTGGCCGATCTGGTCGTCGGCGGTCTTCACCGCCGCCGCCCGCTTCTTGGCCGTCACGTTCGCCTGGTGGCCGTTCACGTCCACGCCGGCGTCGATGTAGGCGTGGACGACGTCGTCGACGTCGACCACGGTGAGCGCGCACCGGGAGAGCCCGTCGGCCGGGATCTGCTCGGTCGAGGGGACGTATCCGTCGACCCGGCCGGCGCTGTCGGCGGCGCCGAGGACCGCGCCCGGCCCGACCGCCATCGTGCAGCCGCCGGCGCGGTGCACCGCGTCGCCGAGCAGGCCGACGCGCGACTTGTATTTGTTGTGTGCATTGTCGTCGCGCATGGCGGCGAATCCGGGGACGGCGCTGCCCTCGGGCGCCGGCGGCAGGCCGCAGCTGCCGTGGCGAAGCTGTGATCTCTGTCCCGCGGAGACCGTGAGCCAGCCGTCGATCGGGCACGTGTGCGGGCCGACCGTCTTGACCGACAGGGCGGCGGCGGAGCCCTGCGTGGCGAGCCTGGCGAGGTTCGGCGTGGCGGTAGCGTTGATGTCGCCCCACTGGAGCCCGGGCACGCCGATCAGCACGACGTGGCCGCTGGGCGGGGCGCTCGCCGACGCCGCCGGTGCCATGGCGGGCAGGAGAGCCAGCGCCACGGTCGTGAGAAGGAGCAACGCGACCGCTGCACCTTTTCTGTGGCGACGTCCCGCATTGCGCGGCTGTGCCACGATCACCTCCATGTCTGGGACGTCCCCAGGCTAGTCGCGGACGCGGGACAGGATGGACACATGGGTGAACGAAGGACGATACGCGGGGCGGTGATCGTCACAGTGGCGTTCGCCATCGCCGCCGTCGCGGTCGCGCCCCTCGTCCTGCACTGGCTGACGAACCAGCCTGATCAGCGGCTCGTCGATCTGGACGTCTACCGCTCGGGCGGGCAGGCCGTGCTGCGCGGGGCCCCGGTCTATGACTTCCTGACCCAGCCGCCGCAGCTCCTCCCGTTCACCTACCCGACGTTCGCGGTGCTGCTGGCCGTGCCGCTCGCCCTGGTCCCGTGGACCGTCGCCCAGTGGCTGTGGACGGCATTGATCTTCGTCGCCATGACCCTGGTCGTGCGGTACTCCTTCGCCCGGCTGCTCGGCCGGATCCGGCCGTGGGCGCCGATCATGGTCGGGGTGCTCGTCGCGCTCTGCGCGTACGCCATGCCGCTGCGGGACCAGGTGCGGTTCGGGCAGGTCGACATCATGCTCGTGGCCATGTGCGTGGCGGACGTCGCCCCCGCGCGCACCCGCTGGCCGCGCGGCGTCCTGGTCGGGCTGGCCACCGCGATCAAGCTGGTGCCCGGGGTGTTCGTGCTCTACTTCCTGATCACCGGCCGGCGGCGCGAGGCGATCCACGCCGCCGTCGCGGCCGTGGCGGCGACGCTCCTGACCTTCCTCGTCCTGCCCGCCGACTCGGCCGACTACTGGTTCCGCGCGCTGTTCGACAGCGATCGGCTCGGCTCCAACAACGGCACCACCAACCAGTCGATCCGCGGCATGCTGCTGCGCCTGTACTGGCCGGACGCCGTGACGTCGCTGATCTGGCTGGTCTGCGTCGCGATCGTCGCCTACATCGGCTTCCACGCCGCCCGCGCCGCCTGGCGGGACGGCGACGAGATCCGCGGCATCGCGATCACCGGGCTGATCGCCGTGCTGGTGTCGCCGGTCTCCTGGATCCACCACCTCGCGTGGCTGGTCGTGGTCCTCGGCGCGATCGTCGGGGACGGACGCGGCCTGCGCCGCATCGCGCTCGCCGCCGGCGTCTGGCTCTTCTACGTGCTGGAGGTGCCCTGGTGGGGGATCACCATGCTGGCGCACCACATCGGGCCCCGGTTCGCCGGCCGGATCGTCCAGGACGCGTACGGCCTGGGGGCGGTGGTGCTCTTGGTCGTCTTGTGGCGGATTCGCCGGTACCCCATTGATTCGCAAAGTGACGGCCCGGACACCTCGCGTAATGAGCCCAGGGTGGGTACGCTCAATTCGTGATCCACATCACTCTGGCATTGATCGGCATCATCCTCGGCGGCCTGGGCCTCTACGCGGGTCTGACCGCGCGCAAGCGCGCGGTGCAGGCGTTCGAGGAGTGCGCGGAGATGATGCGGCGTCAACTCCAGGTGACCTCCGGCGCCGGCGACAACCGCGCCGTCCGCGACGTCGCGATCGTGCACTACGACGCGCTGAAGGAGTCCTCCGCCGGGCTGTCCTTCTCCGTGGCGATGCTCAACGCCCTGGGCGACGGCATCGTGCTCACCTCGATCAACGGCCGCACCGAGGCCCGCACGTACGCCCGGGTGATCCAGGGCGGGCGCAGCCAGCAGGTGCTGTCTCCGGAGGAGGACCACGTCGTCCGCGCCGCCCGGCTCGGCCGGGGTCCGGCCATCCGGCTCGACGAGCGGCTCGACGTCCGCGTCAACGGACAGCCCTCTTCCCCCTCATAACGGCCCTGCCGGTCCATGGCAGCCCGTAACCTGAAATCGCACCGGACCGGATCAGGGCAGAGGGGAACTTTCGTGATCGACCCACGTCACAGTGCCGTGGCCGGCACGCGGTTCGCCTATTTCGGGCCCGAGGGCACCTTCACCGAGGCGGCCCTTCTCACGTTGCCCGAGGCGGCCGAGGCGTCCCGTGAGCCGTTCGCCACCGTCCCGGCGGCCCTCGACGCCGTACGCCGCGGCGACGCCGACGCCGCGATGGTCCCCCTGGAGAACTCCGTCGAGGGCCCGGTCACCACCACGGTCGACGACCTCGCTGACGGCGACGCGCTGATCATCGCGGGTGAGGTCCTGATCCCCGTGGAGTTCTCCCTGCTCGTGCGCCCCGGCACGGGGCTGGGCGACATCAAGCGGATCTGCACCCACCCGCACGCCTACGCCCAGTGCCGCAAGTGGCTGGCCGCGACCCTGCCGGAGGCCGACGTGTCGACCGGCACCTCCACCGCCGGCGCCGCCATGGAGGTCTCCGACCCGACCTCGAGCTTCGACGCGGCGATCGCCGCCCCCATCGCCGGGCGGCGCTACGGCCTCGTCGCCGCCGCCGAGGGCATCGCCGACCACTCCGGCGCGGTCACGAGGTTCGTGCTCGTACGCCGCCCCGGCCCGCCCGACGCCCCGACCGGCGCCGACCGCACCTCCCTGATGGCGTACCTCACCGACGACCACCCCGGCGCGCTGCTGGAGTTCCTCACCGAGTTCGCGGTGCGCGGCGTCAACCTGACCCTGATCCAGTCGCGCCCGACCGGAGACGGCTTCGGCCGCTACCGCTTCTGGATCGACTGCGAGGGCCACGTCGCGGACGCCCGGGTCGGCGAGGCGCTCATCGGCCTGCGCCGCGTCTGCGCCGACATCCGCTTCCTCGGCAGCTACCCGCGCGCCGACAGGGTGCGCCCGGAGATCCGCCGCGGCACCCACGACGACGACTTCGCCGAGGCGTCCGCCTGGCTGTCGGCCATCCGCTCCGGCCGCGACCTGTAGCTCCTCGTATGTGATCAAACCGTGTCCGGACGGTGGACAACGCCCGGCCCGGCGCCCGCGTCACCTAGGGGATCACCGCCCCTACCCCTTGGAGACGCGCGTGTTCAAAGCTCTTGGAGCCGTCTTCGCGGCCGTCGTCGTCGTGGCCGCCGCCCAGGTGCCGGCGAGCGCCGATGGCACCCCCGCGCCGACGCGCTTCAGCGAGTTCTCGATCAACCCGACCGCCGTCGACGTCGACCATCCCACGGTCACGTACACGGGGCGCGTGGTCTACACCGACGCCGGCGGTACGGAGGAGGGCCTGCCGGACGCGCGCGTCTGCCTGCGCAAGGACGAGGTCTGCCTGGATTACGTGAACACGGACGCGGACGGCCGGTTCACGGCCCCGGTGACTCTGGGGACGACCGGGGAGCATCCGACGATGGTCGAGGGGAACGCGGGAGCGTACTTCCAGGGCAACGCGGACTACCGGTACGCGCTCGTCACCCCCGGCGTCTTTCTGCACGTTCTTCCCGCCAAGACCCGGATCTCGATGGCGTTCGACCCGGCGCCGTCCGTGATCGGCGCGACGGTGAAGGTCACCGGGCGCCTCGAACGGGTCATGCCGGACGGAGGGGCGACCGGCGCGGCGGGTCAGGTGGTGAAGGTCTTCTTCCAGCCTGACACCGGTGGTGCTGATCCGGCGGTCCAGATCGCGCAGGGGCTCACGGCCGCCGACGGCTCCTACAGCGTGCCCGCCACCGTGCCCGGCGAGGGCTACTGGCACGTGGAGACGCCCTACGTCTACGACCGCGGTCCGGCGGGCGACGGGTACGGCCCGTATCTCGGCGCGCGGGCGGACAGCGGCGTCATGGTCGCCGACCACCGTACGGCGGTCATCGGTTTCAACGCCGCGCCCGAGCCGGTGGGCAAGGGCAACACGATCACCGCCACCGGCCGTGTGGTGCGGTACCGGGCGGACGGGTCCACCGAGCCGGGGACGAGTTCGCCTCTGCTGCAGTTCTCCACCGACGGCAAGAAGTGGACGGACCTGTACGGCGTCGACCCGGACGCCGACGGCTACTTCAAGATCACCACTCCGGCGGTGCGCGACGGCTACTGGCGTGTCGACACCACCGAGATGCCCGGCGCCGGGGAGCTGCCCGCCACGAGCGGTTCCGACTATGTGGACGTGCGCTACCGGACGGCGATCTCGTCGTTCAACGCTTCGCCCGAGCCGGTGCGCAAGGGCAGGACGATCACGGTGAGCGGCACGTTGAAGCGTGACACGACCGCCTGGAAGGCCTTCTCCGGCCAGAGCGTGAAGATCTACTTCCAGGCAAAGGGCGCCACGACCTGGACGTACGAGGGAAGCGCGAAGACGACTTCCACCGGACACTTCGCCCACGGGTTCAAGGCCGCCAAGGACGGTACCTGGCGCGCGACGTACTCGGGAGGCTCTTCGTACCTGGCGGTGACCGGTTCCGGCGACTATGTCGACGTCCGCTGATCGGCGATCGGAAGTTATCGGGGCGCGGAGGCCAAGGACGTCCGGGTAACCTCGTGCCTGTGATCGACCTGCGAACCCTTCGTGACGACCCGGAGCGGCTGCGTGTGAGCCAGCGCGCCCGAGGCGAGGACGACACCGTCGTCGAGCGGCTGCTCGACCTGGACGAGCGGCGGCGGTCCGCGCTGAGTTCGTTCGAGTCGCTGCGGGCGGAGCAGAAGTCCTTCGGACGGTCGGTCTCCAAGGCACAGGGCGACGAGCGCCAGAAGCTCCTCGACCGGGCCAAGGAGCTCGCCCAGCAGGTCAAGGAGGCAGACGCCGAGGCGCAGCGGCTCGACCAGGAGCTGACCGAGCTCCTGCGCACGGTGCCGAACATCGTCGAGGAGGGCGCTCCGGCCGGCGGCGAGGAGGACTACGTCGTCCTGGAGACCGTCGGCACCCCGCCGACCTTCGCCTTCGAGCCCAAAGATCATCTGGAGCTCGGCGAGGCGCTCGGCGCGATCGACATGGAGCGCGGGGCCAAGGTCGCCGGCGCCCGGTTCTTCTACCTGACCGGTGTCGGCGCCCAGCTCCAGCTCGCCCTGCTCAACCTCGCGATGGAGCAGGCCATCGGGTACGGCTTCACCGCGATGGTCCCGCCCGTGCTGGTCAAGCCCGAGGCGATGGAGGGCACCGGCTTCCTCGGCGCGCACGCCGCCGAGGTCTACCAGCTGCCCCAGGAAGACCTCTACCTCGTCGGCACCTCCGAGGTGCCCCTGGCCGGCTACCACATGAACGAGATCATCAGCGATCTCCCGCGGCGCTACGTCGCCTGGTCCTCCTGCTTCCGCCGCGAGGCCGGGTCGTACGGCAAGGACACCCGCGGCATCATCCGGGTGCACCAGTTCGACAAGGTGGAGATGTTCTCCTACTGCGACCCGGCGGACGCGCACGAGGAGCACCTGCGCCTGTTGGAGTGGGAGAAGGAGATGCTCGCCAAGGTCGAGCTGCCCTACCGCGTGATCGACACCGCGGGCGGCGACCTGGGCACGAGCGCGGCCCGCAAGTACGACTGCGAGGCGTGGGTGCCGACCCAGAAGCGCTACCGCGAGCTGACCTCCACCTCCAACTGCACCGACTTCCAGGCGCGCCGCCTGTCGGTGCGTCACCGCGACGGCAACGGCCGCACCCGCCCGGTGGCGACGCTCAACGGCACATTGGCCACGACCCGGTGGATCGTCGCGATCCTGGAGAACCACCAGCAGGCCGACGGTTCGGTACTCGTGCCCAAGGCACTCCAGCGGTTCCTCGGTCGCGAAGTGCTCGAGCCCGTCGCGAAATGACGTCCCCGCGCCTGATCGCGACCGACCTGGACGGCACGACCGTACGCAGCGACGGCACGGTGTCCGAGCGCACCGTCAAGGCGTTCGCCAGAGTGGAGCGGGCCGGGGCCATGCTCGTCATGGTCACCGGCCGGCCGCCACGCTGGATCCACCCGGTCGCCGAGGCCGTGGGACATCGCGGCGTCGCGATCTGCGCCAACGGCGCCCTGGTGTACGACCTGCACGACGAGCGGGTGATCCGCTCGCACCTGATGACCGCCGAGGCGCTGCGCACCGCGATCGAGACGCTGAACGCCGCCCTACCCGATCTGGGCTTCGCGGTGGAGTACGAGAACGGCATCCAGTACGCGCGCGGCTATGAGCTGTCCGGCTGGGACAACGCCGAGCGCGACGACTCGATCGCGCTGAAGGAGCTGATGACGCGGCCGGCCGCCAAGCTGCTGGCCCGCCATCCCGAACTCGACGCCGACGCGCTGCTCGCCGCCGTCACCGACCTGGTCGGCGAGGTCGTGCTGCCGACCCACTCCAACGGCCGCCGGCTCGTCGAGATGAGCGCGCCGGGCGTGTCCAAGGCCAGCTCGCTCGCGGAGCTGTGCGACGAGCACGGCATCGCCTCCGCCGACGTCGCGGCGTTCGGCGACATGCCCAACGACCTGCCGATGCTCATGTGGGCGGGCCGGTCCTACGCGGTCGCCAACGCGCACCCGCAGGTGCTCTCCGCGGTGGGCCGTACGGTGGCGGGCAACGACGATGACGGCGTTGCCCGCACCATCGAAGAACTGTTTCCCGAGGAACTATAGGTACGGGCCGGAGGCGCGGCCGGGGGCGCTGTCCTCCTGCGGGATCGCGCCGGGAGGCAGCGCGCGGCGCATCTGCTCGAGCTGGGCACGAGCCGCCATCTGCTGGGCGAACAACGTGGTCTGAATGCCGTGGAACAGGCCTTCGAGCCAGCCGACGAGCTGCGCGTGGGCAACCCGTAGCTCGGCCTCGCTGGGGGTGTTGTCGGTGGTGAACGGCAGCGCGATGCGCTCGAGCTCCTCGATGAGCTCCGGCGCGAGCCCGTCCTCCAGCTCCTTGATCGAACGCTGGTGGATCTCCGCCAGCCGGGCCCGGCTGGCCTCGTCGAGCGGTGCCTGCCGGACCTCTTCGAGCAGTTGCCGGATCATGCTGCCGATGCGCATGACCTTGGCCGGCTGCTCGACCATCTCGGCGACCGAGCGCTCCTCCGACTCACCGTCCTCACCGGAGGCCGTCGCCATGCCGTTCTGGCCGACGACGACGATATGCGGGTCCTGGTTGCTGTTCAGTGGATTGTTCATGGGGCCTCAGTTTCCCACCGTGAGGAGGATCTTGCCGATGTGGGTGCTTTCTTCCAGGATGCGGTGCGCGGCGGCCGCATCGTGCATCGGGACCGTCCGATCCGTGATCGGGCGCACGGCCCCCGACTCCAGCAGCGGCCACACGTGCTCGCGCACCGAGGCGACGATCTCAGCCTTCTCTTCGCGTGGCCGGGACCGCAACCCCGTCGACTGTATCGACGCGCGCCGGCTCATGAGCTTGCCGAGGTTCAGCTCGGCCCGGGCGCCGCTCTGGAAGCCGATGATCACGAGCCGGCCCCCGGTGCCCAGGGTCTCCACGTTACGCGCCAGATATTCGGCGCCCATGTTGTCCAGGATGACATCGACCGGCCGGGCCGCTTTGACGAAATCCTCGGTGCGGTAGTTGATGGCGATGTCGGCACCGAGCTCGCGGCAGCGTTCGAGCTTTTCCTCGCTGCCCGCGGTGCACAGCACTCGCGCGCCGTGCGCCTTGGCGAGCTGGATCGCCATCGTGCCGATTCCGCTCGAACCGCCGTGCACCAGGAATGATTCGCCTTCGCGGAGTCCGGCCAGCATGAAGACGTTCGACCAAACGGTGCAGACGACCTCGGGCAGGCCCGCGGCCTCGACCAGGCTCACGCCTTTCGGAACGGGCAGCACCTGCCCCGCGGGCACGGCCACCCGCTCGGCGTAACCGCCGCCGGCGAGGAGCGCGCACACCTCGTCACCGACGCTCCACCCGGTGACACCCTCGCCCAGCGCCGCGATCCGCCCGGAGGCCTCGAGCCCGGGATATTCGGACGCGCCGGGCGGCGGGGGATAGGCGCCCTTTCGCTGGGAGACGTCGGCGCGATTGAGACCGGCCGCGACGACGTCGAGTAGCACCTCACCTGGGCCGACGACGGGATCGGCGACCTCGGTCCAGCGCAATACGTCTGGCTCGCCCGGATTTTCGATCACGATCGCATGCATGGGCCTCACGTTAGTCGGGCATGGTGACGCGACACGGTATGGGCCGGTACCTAGAGTGGCTTAGGCTGCCGATGAGCGTCTTTTTGCGGGTTCATCCACTGCGCGTCCACGAGGGGGACCTAGTGGCACGAAATGATCAGGATAAAACGGGTCGTTCTCTCGAAGAACAACTCGCGTCCCTTGATGCGATGAGCGGCGACGACGCCGCGAGGCCGAGCGAAGAGGACAGGGCGAAAAAGCCCGGCGAGGACAAAGCGGTCGAAGAGGACGAGGGCGAGTCCACCGGCGTGTGGACGAACACGCCGCCCGCGCCGACCTTCCCGCAGTACCCCGCCCCGCAGGACGCCCCCGCCCAGCCGCCCGCGCAGCCGTCCACCGAGGGGCCGCAACCCTACGGCTTCGGCTTCCCCGGCTATCCCCCGCAGGACTTCGGCGGGGTGCAGCAGCCGCCGCAGTTCCCCGGCATGCCCGCACCCGGCCTGGAGTACGGCCCGTCGCCGTACCAGCCGCCCGAGCAGCCCGGTCCGCCGCCGTACGAGAGCATCCCGCCGGTGAACGGCACGGGCGCCGCCGAGGCCGCCCCCGCCGAGCCGGAGGAGCGGTACGAACCGGACGAGGAAGAGCGGACCCAGTACGTCGACCGGCGCCTGCCGGCCGCCGAGGCCACCCAGGTGGACTCCGGCTACGACAACTACTCCGAGGGCGGCTACCCCGGCTACGCGCAGTACCCGCCGCCGCAGTACGGTCCCCAGCCGGAGCAGGGCTACCCCGGCCAGCAGTACTACGGACCGCCCCAGGGCGGCGAGCAGCCGCCGTACCAGGGACAGCAGCAGTACGGCCCGCCGCCGGAGGCCGAGCAGGGCCAGTACCAGGGCCAGTCGCCGTACGCTCCGCAGGCCGAACAGGGCCCGTACCAGCAGTCCTACCCGCAGCAACACCAGCAGTACGGCCCGCCGCCCGAGGCCGAGCAGGTCCCGTACCAGCACCAGGGCTACGCCCCGCAGCAGTACGGGCCGCCCGGCGCGGAGCAGGGACCGCCGCTGGCCCCGCTGCCGGACGCGTACGCCCCGCAGCCCGAGACCGGCCAGACCGCCGACAGCCTGAGCGCCGACACCTTGCTGCGTGGCCGTCGGCACGCGCCGGCGGGCGGCTGGCGGCGCGCGGTCTACAAGGCGTCGGGTGGCGTCATCCACCCGGGCGAGTCGCCGCAGGAGCTGCGCAAACGCGAACTACTCGCGCGCGCCCGCACGCCCGTCGCCGGCGGCCACCACCGTGTGGCGGTGATGAGCCTCAAGGGCGGCGTCGGCAAGACGACGACCACCGTCGGGCTCGGCTCGACACTGGCGTCGCTGCGCGGCGACCGGGTCATCGCGGTCGACGCCAACCCCGACCGCGGCACGCTGTCGGACAAGGTCCGCCTGGAGACCGCCACGACCGTACGCGACCTGCTGAACGAGCACCAGCAGATCCAGCGGTACGCGGACGTGCGGGCCTACACGTCGCAGTCGTCCTCCCGGCTGGAGGTGCTGGCCTCCGACCGCGACCCGGCGGTGTCCGAGGCGTTCAGCGAGGACGACTACCGCACCGTCGCGCACGTGCTGGAGCACTTCTACTCGATCTGCCTGACCGACTGCGGCACCGGCCTGCTGCACTCGGCGATGGCGGGCGTGCTCGGCCTGGCGAACCAGCTGGTGCTGGTCAGCTCACCGTCGGTCGACGGCGCACGGTCGGCCTCGGCGACGCTCGACTGGCTGGAGGCCCACCACTACGGCGACCTCGTACGCAACGGCGTCGTGGTGCTGTCCATGGTGCGCTCCCGCAGCCGCAGCACGGTCGACCTGGACCGGCTCCAGGCCCACTTCGAGAGCCGCTGCCGGGCGGTCGTCCGCATCCCGTACGACCCCCACCTCGAAGAAGGCGCCGAAGTAGAGCTCGACCAGCTCTCCGCGGCCACCCAGGACGCCTACCTGGTCCTGGCCGCGACCGTGGGCGACGGCTTCGCCTGGCCCACCAGCTGAGGCCTTGTCCCAGAGCCTCCTGCCCCGCCACGGGCGGGGACTCTGGGACGAAGGCCCCCTACGGGCCGTCCGGGGAGGGCCAGAGCGCGCGCAGCGGTGCCATGCCCTCCTCGACGTAGTCGGCGATCGGCCGCACGCCGCCGTCGAGGTACCACTGCTCCAGCGCGGCGAAGTAACCGAACACGAGTGCGTTCGCGGTGACACGCGCCTGGGCCTCGGTCCGATCGCCGCGGGCCGCCATCATCGGGGCGATTCGCTGACTCGCCCGATCGAGCGCCGCGCACGCGGCCATCCGCACCGAGGGCTCCTGGAAGAAGTAGCGCACCCGGCGCCAGGGGCTCCTGTCGGTACGCGAGCCACCCGGCACGTCCTCCGGCGTCGTCTCGTACCGGCGCACGATCCGCAGCAGGCTGCCGACGGGATCGTCCAGATCCAGGAGCTCCTCCAGCGCCTCCTGGCTCATGCTGTCGAACTCGTCGGCGACGAGCAGCCCCTCCTTGGTCCCGAAGAAGCGGTAGACCGATGACGGCGACACCTCCGCCGCGGCGGCGATCTCCTCGATCGTGACCGCGTCGAACCCCCGCTCGTCGAAGAGGTCTAGCGCCCGCTCCTGAATGGTGCGCCGCGCCTTCACCCGCCAGCGTTCCCGCAGCCCAGATGCCATCCCCCGAGGCTATCGACGTCCGCAACGTTCAGCAAGTGACTTTCTATAGCGATTGACTCGCTGGGCGACCGTACATACAGTCACTCGCATGAGACAGTCACTTTCTGAGAAGTCGATCGCTCTGACAACGGCGACGGCCCTGTCGGCCGTCCTGGCGGTGGCGGCGATCATCGACCAGGCCGGCGGCCACACCCTCATGGATCACGCCGACACGGTGTACGCCCCGGTCGGCAAGCACCCGTCCGCAGGCCTGCTCTACGGCCTCGTGTACACCGTCGCGATCATCGACGCCGCGCTGTGGCTGCTCGTGCGGCGCGTCGCGCGCTCACACCGCCGGTCGGCGTCGATCCTGGCCATGACCGTGACCGTGATCTCCGCGAGCCTCGCCATACTCCTGCTCGTCTCTTCCGAGTACGGCGCACGGATCTTCCCCCCGCTGTGGGGCGGCCTGGCACTCCTCCCGTCCGTCGCGGGCACCCTCGCGGCCGCGTTCCTCCTGCGCCGCGACCCGGGACGGCGGTGATCGCCCCGGGTGGTGGCGCAGAGCGTCGGCAGGCGGCGACGGTGCGCGGACGTGTCCGATGAGCCACCAGGGCACATCGCGCGCAGGACGAAGCGGCGGCGGATCCGCGGTCGTCGCGGACCGGGGTGGGGGCGTTCAGGCTGGGCGCTGTTCGCGGTCGCCTGTGCGCCTTTCGGATGAGAGTTCCGCGAGGCGGACGCCGAGCATGACCACGGTGAAGCCGGCGAGGCCGCCGAGGAGCAGCCGTGCGAGGTGGGGGCCGTCGGTGAGGAAGCCGTTGCCGACCAGTTCGCTCCATTCGGTGATCAGCGGGGTGGCTGGGATGGCCAGCAGCGCGCAGGCACGTCGGCCCTCGCGGGTCCGTGCCAGGACGACGAGGAGGAGGATGAAGGCCGTCAGCAGAGCGGCCAGTTGGAGCGTGTTCCAGACGTGCGACGAGTGCTTGAACGCCTGGAGGCGCTGGTCGGCCTGACGGGCGTCGGGAGCCGTGTGGGGCCACGGGACGAACAGTGCGGACAGCGGTGCCGTGGTCAGGGCGATGAGGACGGCCGCGGCGGCCGCCGCGCCGAGTACCGCGCGTCGGCCCAGCAGCTCCGCGCCGTGGCGGGGGCCTGGCGATGCCAGCAGTGACGCGGTCGCCACCAGCGAGAGCGGCAGGGAGGTGGTGACCAGCGTCTCGGTGAAGATCGCACCCCACAGTGTGGTGGCCGTCCCGTACACCACGAGCAGGAGCTGGGCGCCGGTGAGGACGGATGCGGCACAGGCGGCGGGGCGGCGGGCACCGCGCCAGGCCAGGACGGCGATGACCAGCCAGACCGCCCAGTACGGGGCGGTGCCGAAGGACTGGACCAGCATGTGCGGCAGGGAGAAGGGCCGGTGCGCTCGCGCCTCGATGAACTGGGACACGGCTTGTGGCGTGTTGACGGCGAATCGCAGGCCTTCGGCGACCAGCAGGAGGGTGGCCACGAACCCGGCGATGGCGGTGGCGGCGGCCCAGCCCGGGGTCGTGGACCCGCCGACCGCCCTGCGCAGGTGGATCCGCACGGCGCCGCGCAACAGGTCGTACACATCGGCGGCGGACGGGCGGGTCTGACCTGGCCGGGCTCCGGCCAGCAGAACGCCGAGCATCTCCTGCTCGTGTTCCCGCCGGTGATCGGCCGGATACCAGCTCAGCAGGCGACGGTAGCGGTCTTCGAGAATGCTCAACAGTGTCCCCTTCGAGTAGACGATCAGGCGGGAGAGGCCCCGCGGTCCAGGCGCGGGAAGGCGGCCAGGCGGCGGGCCGCGGCCTCGGTGCGACGGCGAAGCGCCTGGATCTCGGTGGCCAGCGCGGCGGCGCCGTCGTCGGTCAGCCGGTAGTAACGGCGCAGCCGGCCGTCCACGACTTCCTCACGGTCGACGGCGATCAGCCCATCGGACTGGAGCCGGTCCAGTGCGGCGTACAGGGTGCCGGCGCGCAGGCGGGTGCGCCCGGCGGAGATCTGTTCGGCGTCGGAGATGATTCCGTACCCGTGCTGTGGCCCGTCGGCCAGCGCGGTCAGGATCAGGAACGTGGGTTCCTGCATGGCCTTGGTCATATAGGCTTTATATACCGATGATCTATCTATCGCCAAGTGGTCAGGGTGCACATTCGCTGGCCACGCTCGACGACCCGCGGCCAGTACACCGCTGCCCAGAACCAGGGAAGCCCAAGGAAGGCCAAAGACCGACTACGTACGTCGCGGACAGCGGGTACGGCGAGAGGCGAGGCGACGGCGAGAAACCGTCAATCGCGGGGGTTCCGGGGGGCTCGGCCCCCGGGCAGACATGGCGGTCCCCGGCGAAGCCGCCCCAAAGCGGCGAGTAGGGTCATCCGACGCGGAGGGTGTGGGATTCGAACCCACGAGGACTGTCACCAGCCCTGGGCGCTTTCAAGGCGCCTGCACTAGTCCACTATGCGAACCCTCCAGGCGGGGTCCACGATAGCGGTCCGGCCGCGTCGCCGCTCATTCCGGTGTGAGGCGGGCCCGGTGAATGGGCATGATCACCGGAGGAGGGGGTGCGTGATGGCCGAGGGCAGGTCCGTCGACGTCGCCGCGGTGAAGCACCGGCTGGGCCGGGTGGGCGTCTGGCTGGCGTCGGCCTCGGACGCGCCGGCCGCGGTGGAGCGCCCGGTGGTGGTGGCGATCGAGCAGCTCGGCTACTGCGCCTTCTGGTTCGCTGAGACGCCGCGGGGCAAGGAGGCGCTCACGCACGCCGCGACGGTGCTGTCGTGGACGGAGCGCATGCTGGTGGCCACGGGCATCGCGAACATCTACGCGCGTGACGCGGTCGCGGCCGCCAATGGGGCGGCGACGCTGGGCGACGCGTGGCCGGGCCGGTTCGTACTGGGGCTGGGGGTCAGCCACGCCCCGGCGGTGACCGCGCGCGGGCACGACTACGGCCGGCCGGTGGCGACGATGCGTTCGTACCTGGACGCCATGGACTCCGCGGAGCACACGGTGCCGGTGGCCGTGCCACGGCTGCTCGGGGCGCTGCGCCCCCGGATGCTGGAGCTGTCGCGGACGCACGCGCAGGGCGCGCACACCTACTTCACGACGCCCGAGCACACCGCGCGCGCCCGTGAGGTCCTCGGCGAGGACGCGATCCTGGCGGTGGAGCAGGCCGTCGTGGTCGGTACGGACGCGGAGGCGGCCCGTGCCACCGCGCGGCAGTACGCCGCGCGCTACCTGAGCCTGCCGAACTACCGCAACCACCTGCGTGAGCTGGGCTTCTCCGACGCGGATCTCGACGGGGGCGGCAGCGACGCGCTGATCGACGCGGTCGTGCCGTCGGGCGACCCGGACGCCGTCGCCGAGCGGGTACGGGCCCACCACGACGCCGGCGCCGACCACGTCTGCGTCCAGCCGCTCGCCGCCACGCTCGACGACCAGGCCGAGCACCTGCGCCTGCTGGCGCCGGTCCTCACGACCTGAGCGCTGTCAGGGCATCGGCCACTGCCGCCACTCGCACGTGTCGCGCCACCCGTGCGCGCCGCCGGCCCAGCCGGTGAGCACGGTGAACGTCGTGCGCAGGTCCGCGGCGACCGTCTCGAAGTGGCGTTCGGGCGCCCCCTCGCGGTACTCGACGACGTACGTGCCGTCGACCTCGCGGTACACCTGCATGTAGTGCTGCCCGCCGGGGACGTCGACCCGGTCCACGACGAGGAACTGGTTGCCCGGTCCGAGCTCGCCGAGCAGCCGGAACAGCAGCGCCTCGCTGGGCGCGTCGTACGACCGGCCGCCCGCCGTCTCCGCGCGCAGCGCCCATTGCCCCATTCCCCGGACGCTACGACATTTCCACGCTTGATGAAGCATCGCGGGATCCGGCGATGTCTCCCCTACGTTTCTCATCATCCAGTCCGAAACAGGGGGAGCACACCCAGTGAAGCGGATGAAGACCATCGCGGTCGCGGCCGGTGTGGCCGCAGCCGTGACCTCACTGTCGGTCGGCGCGTGGGCCGCCACCGGCCACTCCAAGCCCGCGCCGAAGAAGGCCGCGGCCACGGCATCGCAGCAGAGCGCGAACGCCGCCGCTGCCCCCGCCGGTCAGCCGGAGAGCGACGTCCAGCCCAAGACCAGCGCCGCCGCTAAGGGCCTCGTCAAGCCCGGCCACGTCTTCAAGGTCGGCGCGTGGACCCGTTCGGCGAACGGCAAGTACGGACTCGTCCTGCAGCAGGACGGCAACCTGGTGCTCTACCAGGGCAAGAAGGCGCTGTGGTCGACCGCCACGGGGCGCCACCCGGGCGCGTACGCCGCCATGCAGACCGACGGCAACCTGGTCGTCTACAGCAGCGCGAAGAAGGCGCTGTGGTCCAGCAACACCGGCAAGCACCCCGGCGCGTCGCTGCTCGTGCAGGACGACGGCAACCTGGTGATCTACAGCACGGCCAAGAAGGCGCTGTGGTCGCGGCACGTCTCGCTGGGCAGCCTCCAGGCGGGGTACGTCCTGTCGAAGGGCCAGGCCGTCCGCTCGATGAACGGCGACTACCAGCTGCTCCAGCAGACCGACGGCAACCTCGTCCTCTACCGGGGCAAGACCCCGCTCTGGAGCACGGAGACGGGCCGCCACCCGGGCGCGTACGCGGTCATGCAGACCGACGGCAACCTGGTCGTCTACGGCTCGGACAAGAAGCCGCTCTGGCACAGCAACACCCACGGCCACTCCGGCGCGCACCTGGAGGTGCAGAACGACGGCAACCTGGTCATCTACGGCACCGACCACAAGGCGCTGTGGTCGCGGCACATGGCCATCGGCAACCTCCAGCCCGGCCAGAAGGTGATCACCGGCAACGAGGTCCGCTCGCCGAACGGGGTGTACTCGCTGCAGGTGCAGACCGACGGCAACGTCGTGCTGTACAAGGACGGCAGGACGCCGATCTGGAGCACCGCGACCAAGGGCTCGGGCGTGTACGCCCTGATGCAGACGGACGGGAACTTCGTCGTCTACGAGGGCACCAAGCCGCTGTGGAGCTCGAAGACGGGCGGCAACCCGGGCGCGAGCCTGAACGTACAGGACGACGGCAACCTGGTGGTCTACAAGGACAAGCACCCCTTGTGGGCCAGCCGTAAGTAACTCCCGCCGGCCGACCGCGGCCCCGTGACCACCGAGGTGGTCGCGGGGCCGTCCCTTTTCACGCACCCCGGAACGCGGTCACGCTCCTCGCGGGAGGCCGGCCCAAGGTCACGACCGTGCAGCCGGGTGCCGGGGGCGGACGCGCCTGGATGATCAACCGGCTCATCGGCCGGCTGCGGCCGCTGCTGCCCGACGAGCCGGACTGCGTCGCGGCCACTCCGTGACGGCGACGACGTTCCGGGAAAGTCCGATGACACTGTGCTTTCGTCGACTAGTCTGTCGGCGCATGGCGAGAAACGAACAGGATCCCGCAGCGAGCACGCAGCAGTTCCGGGCCTTCGCCAACCGCGGGGGCGGTGAGGCCGCGAAGCAAGGCCCGAACACCGGACTGATCATCGGTCTGATCATCGGCGTCGTGGTCGTCGTCGCGGTGATCGCCCTGCTGGTCGTCTAGAGACGGGCGTACGGGCGCGGCTCAGTGCCCGGTGGCGGAGAAGTGCTGGAAGTCCCACGGGCCGCCCCAGGTGCCGCCCCAGCCCCAGCCGATCGAGCGGAACGCCTTCACGACCTTGTCGCCCGCGTGGACGAGCCCCGGATCGTGCCGCTTGCGGTTGCCGTACTTGACGCACCGCGGGTGCTCGATGTGGCCGTTCGCGTGCACGTAGGGGTTCTCGCAGGTGTTGAGGTCGACGGCGTGCCCGTAGGCGTGCTGTGACCAGGAGCTGGCGCCGGTGGCGTTGCGGCAGTTGAACGCCGAGGTGTTGTCCGCCTCGATCGACTTGAAGTCGCTGCCGCCGTACTTGTCCACGAGCTCCATGCGCCGGATCGGGTAGCGCTCGTCGTACAGCTTGTGGAAAACCTTGACGATCTTGCTGGCGACGTCCTCGTTGACGACCAGCTCGCCCTCGTGAGGCTTCTTGTCCATGCCCCAGTACGTCATGGTGATCAGGCGCAGGTCGCCGAGGCCGACGGGGCAGCCGGAGTGCCAGGAGTGCTTCACGGTCGCCCGGGTGACCTTGCTGATCTTGGCGGAGAACGGCTTGGGCCCGGTCGGCGAGGCCTTCGACGGTGAGGGCGACGCGGCGGCGGGCGTCGACGGGGCCGTGGAGGCCGCCGCCGCGGGCGGGGACGCCGCGGCACCCGATCCACCGCCACCGCAGGCGGACGAGACCGTCACGCAGAGTCCGGTCGCGAGGATTCCGAGAGTGGCGCGTCTCATCTTCGAAGGATTACACGTCCGAAGCCGTGCTTCGGACACTTTCATGCGGGACGATGTGGCTGCCATGTCCGGCGGACAGAGGACCGATCATGGAGGAAACGGACCCCAAGCGCCGCCCGCCGCTCGGTATGCGCGAGATCACCGCGGTGGGCAGCGGACTCGGCACATTCATCCTGGTGGACGCCATCATGATGTACTCCGCGTTCGAGCGGAACGTCATGCACGGCAACGACGCCAACCTGGTGGCCCAGGCGTTAGCCCTGCTGCTGCTGGCGTTCGGCCTCGGTGGCTTCCTCGCCTGGAAGATGACCGGGTTCATGCGCCTGTACGGCGTGGGGCTGATGTGCGGCTGGACGTTCCTGACACTGTTCTCGCTCGGCTTCTGTACCGGGCTGAACGCCTAGTCAGCGTGCCTTGGCGACCTGGTCGGCGATGGCGGTGAACGCGCGGCCGATGGCCCGCAGATCGTCCGGGTCGATCACGTCGACGAAGAAGTCGCGTACCGTCGCGACGTGGTCGACGGCGGCCTTGGACAGGAACGCGAACCCGTCCTCGGTGAGCTCGGCGAAGACGCCGCGCTTGTCCGCGCCGCAGTTGTTGCGCGCCACGAGGCCCTTGCACTCCAGGCGCGAGACGGTGTGGGAGAGACGGCTGCGTGACTGGCTGGCGATGTCGGCGAGCTCCGCCATGCGCAGCCGCCGCTCGGGCGCCTCCGACAGGCGCACGAGGATCTCGTACTCGGCCATGGTCAGGCCGTGCTTGGACTTGAGGTCACGGTCGAGAAGATCGGCCAGCCGCACGCTGCCTTCGACGTAGGCACGCCAGTCGCGCTGCTGCACGGCGTCGAGCCAGCGCGGTTCGGTCATGTCTCGATCCTACACGCTTGATTGAATATTCAACAAAATTCCCTGCGGGCCCACTCTCGGATGATCTCACCGGCCGTCGTGGCCGGGGGGCGTTTCCGTGACCTGTTCGGAAGGTTGAAACTTCAACCGCGACGGCTACCCTGGCCGCAGACCCGCCGGGGCCGTCGCTCCGAGGAATAGTTGAAAATTCAACTTGGTTGCACGACGCGTAACCCGACCGAGGAGGTCCCGATGCCTGCCGTAACCGCCGACCCGCTGACCCTGACGCGACTGCCCCGGCTCCCGGAGCAGGAGACCGCCTGGCGGCCGGTCGCCCGCGTCGTCACCGCCGCCCGTCACCTCGAAGGCGAGGGCTTCGAGGTCCGCCGGCCGTTCCCGGGCATCGACCTCTCGCTCGCGGACCCGTTCCTGCTGCTCGACCACATGGGCGCCGTGGAGTACGCCCCGGGCGAGGCGAAGGGCACGCCCTGGCACCCGCACCGCGGCTTCGAGACCGTGACCTACATCATCGACGGCGCGTTCCAGCACCAAGACACCACCGGCGGCGGCGGTCTGATCACCGACGGCGCCACGCAGTGGATGACGGCCGGAAGCGGGATCCAGCACATCGAGCAGCCCCCGCCGGAGCTGGTCGCCTCCGGTGGCCTGTTCCACGGCGTGCAGCTGTGGGTCAACCTGCCCCGCGAGCGCAAGTGGGTGCCGCCGCGCTACCAGGACATCGGGTCCCGCGACGTGACCCTGCTGAGCAGCGACGACGGCTCGTCGATCGTGCGCGTGATCGCCGGTGAGCTGGCCGGGCACCAGGGTCCGGGCACGACGTACACGCCGATCACGTACCTGCACGCCACCGTCGCCCCCGGCGCGCGGCTCACCCTCCCGTGGCCGCGCGACTTCAACGCCCTGGTGTACGCCCTGAGCGGCCGCGGCACGGCGGGACCGGACGGGCGCCCGGTGGACGAGGGGCAGCTCGCGGTGTTCGGCCACGGCGACGCGCTGACGGTCACCGCCGCCGACTCGCAGCCGCTGGCGGCGAGGAGCGGCTGGGAGATCCTGGTCCTCGGCGGCCTGCCGATCCGTGAGCCGGTCGCACGCTACGGGCCGTTCGTGATGAACACCCGCGAAGAGCTCGTCGAGGCCTTCCAGGACTTCCAAGCGGGCCGCATGGGCACTGTCCCGGCCGAGCGCGTGCCGCACCTGAGCAGCGCCGACGAGTCCGTCGAGGGCTGATCCGGGCCGGCGGGGAATGGCCGACGGGCCGGCGCGTCCGCGACGTCGCCGGTCCTCGGCCCGGCCCGGCGCCGGTACTCGGCCGGGACCGCTCGTCGATTCTTTGTTCGAAAAGAGCGCCACTTCTCCTGACGACGCCTCGCCCCGTGCGCTACGGTGATGAACCTCTTCGAACAGAGGTTCGACATTTATCGAGGGAGGCGAGGCCGGTGGCGACCCTCACCGCTCCGGTCGCGACGCGCTGCCGTCCGCGGCATCGCGCGACACGCCGTAGCACTTTCTACGGAAATCTACGGCCGCAGCTATATCCCCTCATAAAGTCCGAGAGCGTGGACCCCGTGCGCAATCCCTACGCCCCCGGAGCCGGACAGCGGCCGCCCGAGCTGACCGGCCGCGACCGCGAGCTCCAGCAGTTCGACGTCGTGCTGGAGCGCGTCGCCCGCGGGCGCCCCGAGCGCAGCATGATCCTCACCGGGCTGCGCGGGGTCGGCAAGACCGTGCTGCTCAACACCTTCCGGTCGATGGCGATCCAGAAGCTCTGGGGTACGGGCAAGATCGAGGCGCGGCCCGACCAGTCGATCCGCCGCCCGGTCGCCTCCGCTCTCCACATGGCCATCCGCGAGCTGGCGCCCCGGCACCGCGCGCCCGACCGCATCGAGGAGTTCCTCGGCGTGCTCAAGGCGTTCGCGCAGGCCGACGCCGAGCCGGCCAAGGGCAAGGTCGCCCCTCGCCGCTGGAACCCCGGCATCGACGTGCCCGCCGCGCGCGGCCGTGCCGACTCGGGCGATCTGGAGATCGACCTCACCGAGCTGTTCGTCGACGCGGCCTCGGTCGCCACCGACCTCGGCGTCGGCATCGCGCTCTACGTCGACGAGATGCAGGACATCCCGGCCGACGACGTCTCGGCGCTGTGCGCCGCCTGCCACGAGTTGTCGCAGAGCGGCGGCCCGCTCATCGTCGTCGGCGCCGGCCTGCCCCACCTGCCGGCCGTGCTGTCGGCGAGCAAGTCCTACTCCGAGCGGCTGTTCCGCTACGCCCGTATCGACCGGCTCGACCGGGACGCCGCCGACCTGGCCCTGCTCGCCCCGGCCGAGCGCGAAGGCGTCACCTTCACTCAGGACGCCCTCGACGCGCTGTACGACGCGGCCGACGGTTACCCCTACTTCGTCCAGGCGTACGGCAAGGTCGCCTGGGACATCGCGCCCGAGACGCCGATCAGCGAGGGCGACGTCCGCGTCGCGGCGCCGGAGGCCGAGGGGGAGCTGGCGGTCGGCTTCTTCGGCAGCCGGTACGAACGCGCCACCCCCGCCGAGCGCGACTACATGCGGGCGATGGCCTCGCTCGGCGACGAGCCGGTGCCCACCTCCAACGTCGCCGACGAGCTGGGCCGCAAGCCCTCCAGCCTCTCGCCCGCCCGCGACGGCCTGATCAAGAAGGGTCTCATCTACAGCGCCGAGCGCGGCCTGGTCGCCTTCACCGTCCCGCACTTCGGTCATTTCCTCAGATCGCAGCCGGTCTGAGCACCGCTACCGCTCTCTAAGTCAGTCTTGCGCCACGGCTAGAAAGCCGTAGACACCGCCATGGCTGTTGGCGAGTATTCGGCTGTCTTGCTCATTCGCTAGAGACGGCTAGAGAAGCCGATGAACGATGTCGAGTCATTTCTATGCGTCTCTAGCGAATTCCCAAGAACGCGCTAGAGAGCACCAGACTCAGGCGGGGGTGTGGACGCGGCGGGGGCCGGAGTCGTCGTCCTGCTCCTCGTGCCCGCCGTCCCAGACCAGCGCGGCTCGTACGTGTCGCCGTCGCCCGTCGACCGGCACGGCGAACACGACCTCCGCCGTCCGATCGTCGATCCGCGCCGGGTACACCACGTAGCGAACGCACAGCTCACGCCACGTCTCGGTGGGCTGCGCCGAGGTGAGGTCGTCTTCGTGCTCGCGCCAGGCCTCGCTCGCGCGCAGCCGCGTGTACGTCTGCTCCAGTGGCACGTCGAGCAGCTCGCACGGCGTCGTACTGCGGGTGCGCTCGACGGCGAGGGCGATCTCCGGCGAGAGCATCAGCAGCAGCGCGGTCTCGGCCGCCAGGATCAGCACCGCCCCGGCGCCGGCCCGGTCCAGCACCGCGGCGCCGCTCTCCGGCACTCCGGCCGCCGCGACCGCCGCGACCGTCAGCAGTGCCGCGCGAACGAGCCCGCGGCGACCCGCCGGGGCCGAGCTGAGGCCGCCGAAGCACCCGCATCCCTCGTCGGTGCCGCGCCGCGCGAGGTCACCGATGATCCACGTGGCCGTGGCGAAGAACACCACGCAGGCCAGGCGTACGAGGCCCATGGGAGTCACCAGCAGGGCGACGCCGATCGTGCCCTCGGCGAACGCCACGCCGTACACGAACGGACGCCGGTGGTGCGGCGCGGACCCGGAGTCGTCTCCGCGTACGGTCAGCTTCGCGGCGCAGGCCAGCAGCAGCACACTGGCCAGGAACGGGATCTGCAACTCCCGCATCGCCTCGGCCATCACAGCTCCACTCGCGCGGTGACGTTGAAGCATCCGGCGTCGAGGTCGCCGCCGAGGTCGACGAAGGCGGCTCTGGTGAGCTCGATGACCCGGCCGCGCGGCGAGATGCCGCAGCAGACACAGCGGTCGCAGAAGTGCGCCGCCACGCAGCCGCACTCGATGACCGGCACCCGCGTCGCCAGGCCGGTGCAGTCGTTGCGGACGTGGAGTTCGCTGGCGATCGACAGCAGCGGGAGCGGCAGGGGCGCGGCCGGACCCGTGCCGCAGCCGCCCGCGTCGCCGTACGGGTCGAGCGCCGGATACGCCGCGCCGCGCCGCCCCGGAGGCCCGTCGAACCAGGTCGCGGTGCCGCGCAGGATCCGCGGCACCGATCCGGAACGGTGCGCCGGTGGATGCTCGGCGTGCGAGGCCGGCTGCGGCGACCTCGACGCGGGCTGCAGACCGTGGACCTCGCCGCCCCGGCGTACGCCGATCACGTCGATCAGCGCGCCCGGCTCCAGCCGTGGATGACGGACCCGGATGCGCGTCATCGCCTCGGCCGGGATGACCAGCGCGGTGCGATCGCGGTGCGGCCCGGAGTCCACCTCGACCGTGCGCCCGGACCGGCCGGCGATGATCCCGGTCACGCGGGCGATGTCGACCCAGACGCGTTCGGCCACCGCGCCGCCGGTGCCGGACGGGCGGACGACGACGTCGTGGCCGGGCCGCAGAGCGCTCACGCCCGCCCGGCCGG
The DNA here is from genome assembly GCF_050936355.1 of Actinoallomurus sp. CA-142502. NCBI lineage: Bacteria > Bacillati > Actinomycetota > Actinomycetes > Streptosporangiales > Thermomonosporaceae > Actinoallomurus > Actinoallomurus sp. CA-142502. Next base: position 109,459 of record NZ_JBNJMY010000001.1, on the reverse strand, counting down.
CGTGCCAGACGAAGACGTCGGCCGCGATCGGCATGCGCACCTCCTCGCCGTCCGGCGTGGCCAGGACGAGCAGGTGCGGGCTGGCGTCGACCACCGTCCCCTCGACGCCGTGCAGGGGACGGGCGCCGGCGTCGTACGGCTCGGACGCCCGGTCGCCGGACACGGCTTCGCGGAGCCGGCGTCGGCGCAGGACCAGATCGCGGGAGGGCGACGGCATGGGGGTCTCCGGAGCTTCGATGATCGTAACTCGTCGTGCGTTGAGTAAGACTGCATGTCAACACTTACCCCGAGCCCTCCTTCTGTCGACTCCTTTGCCCGAATAAACCAATGAACCTCGCCGGAAATACATGATAATTATTCGCAATGCGGCATGCCGCGTTGACCGGAATATGAGATTCGACTTGATCCATAATTACGGTCTTCATGCGATCGTCAGGCCTGGTGGCAACAGCACTCCCCAGCCTTCCGGACGGTCACGTGGGCGCACTACCGCAGGACGAGTTCCATGACTTCGTGGCCGCGCGGCGGCCGACGTTGCTGCGTGCGGCCATGTTGCTGACCGCCGACCGGGCCGACGCCGAAGATCTGCTCCAGTCCGCGCTGACCAAGACCTACCTCGCCTGGGAACGGATCAACGACCGCGGCGCACTGGACGGTTATGTGCGCCGCACGATGGTGAACATCAACATCTCGTGGTGGCGGCGCAGGAGGCTCGAGGAGTACCCCACCGACGAGCTGCCCGACACTCCGATCGCCGACCACACGCGCCGCAGCGAACTCCGCGACGGCCTCGACCGGATCCTCGACCGGCTGCCCGCCCGCCAGCGTGCCGCCGTCGTCCTGCGCTACTACGAGGACCTGACCGAGACCGAGATCGCCGAGGCCCTCGGCGTCAGCGTCGGCACGGTCAAGAGCACCGTCTCTCGCGCCATGGCCAAGCTCCGCGACGAGGCCGCCGGCGAACTCTCCTCGCTTGAATGATCGTGAGGTGCTGACAACCGCCCACGCTCGGGACAAAATCCGATTCACCACCCTCGAGCGTGGAGGCCGCCGTGTGGAGCACGATGCAGGACTATCCGCTGACCATCTCCTCGATCCGGCGATACGGCACCGAGGTCTTCGGCCACAGTGAGGTCGCCACCTTCACGGGTGACGGGGTGCGCCGCACCTCGTACGCCGAACTGGGCCGGCGCGCGGCGCGGCTGGCGAACGCCCTGCGCGACCTGGGCATCGACGCCGACCAGCGCGTCGCGACCTTCCAGTGGAACACCACCGAGCACCTCGAGGCGTACCTGGCGATCCCCTCGATGGGCGCCGTCATGCACACCCTCAACGTCCGCCTGTCCGCCGACCAGCTCGTCTACATCGCCGACCACGCCGAAGACGAGGTCGTCATCGTCAGTGGTTCGCTGGTGCCGCTGCTCGCCCCGGTGCTGCCGAAGATGGCGACCGTACGGCACGTCGTCGTCATCGGCGACGCCGACCTGTCCGCACTGGCCTCCTCGGGCAAGACGCTGCACTCGTACGAGGAACTCCTGGCCGCGGCGTCCGACACGTACGACTGGCCCGAGATCGACGAACGCCAGGCCGCGGCGATGTGCTACACGAGCGGCACCACGGGCAACCCCAAGGGCGTCGTCTACTCGCACCGCTCGGCGTACCTGCACTCGATGGCGGCCTGCACCGGCAACGCCTTCGCGCTGTCCGCCGCGGACCGCGTGCTGCCCGTGGTCCCGATGTTCCACGCCAACGCGTGGGGGCTGCCGTACGCCGCGCTCATGGCCGGCGCGTCACTGGTGATGCCCGACCGGTTCCTGCAGGCGGAGCCGCTCGCGCGTCTCATCGAGGACGAACGCCCGACCGTCTCCGGCGCCGTACCGACGATCTGGAACGACCTGTTCCGCCACGCTCGCGAGCACGAGTCGGACCTGAGCGCGCTGCGCCTGGTGGTGTGCGGCGGCTCGGCCGTGCCGGAGTCGCTGATGCGCTCGTTCGAGGAACGCGGCGTCCACATCGTGCAGGCATGGGGGATGACCGAGACGTCACCGCTCGCCTCGGTCGCCCACCCGCCGCCCGGCGTCGCCGACCCGTGGCCGTACCGCGCGAGCCAGGGACGCGTCATGAGCGGTCTGGAGGCCCGCGTGGTCGGCGACGGCGACCGCGTACTGCCCGCCGACGGCGCCACCGTCGGCGAGATCGAGGTACGCGGCGCGTGGGTGACCGCGGCGTACTACAAGGACGAGGACTCCTCGAAGTTCAACGAGGGCTGGCTGCGCACGGGCGACGTCGGCATGGTCTCCTCCGACGGCTACCTGACCCTGACCGACCGGGCCAAGGACGTCATCAAGTCCGGCGGGGAGTGGATCTCCTCGGTGGAACTGGAGAACCACCTCATGGCCCACCCGGACGTGATCGAGGCCGCGGTCGTCGGCGTCCCTGATCCTCGCTGGCAGGAACGCCCGCTGGCCTCGGTCGTCCTGCGCCCGGGCGCCGAGGTGACCGCCGCGGACCTGCGCGAGTTCCTGGCCGCGCGTGTGCCGAAGTGGCAGCTGCCGGAGCGGTGGACCTTCATCACCGAGGTGCCCAAGACCTCGGTGGGAAAGTTCTCCAAGAAGACACTGCGCCAGATGTACGCGGACGGCGGCCTGGAGGTCGTACGGGCCGACTCCTGACCGATCTTGTCAGGAGATCTTCGGCCAGTGCGCCAGGTGGGCCCAGGCGTGGGTCTGCTCCCGGACGTTGGCGAACAGCCAGTCGGTGAACCGCGCGTGCCTGAGCGCGGGAGCGGTGTCATCCTCGCAGTAGGACCAGACCTCGGGGTCTTCGCCGTCGCCGCGGAGGAAGTCGAACTGGACGCCCTGGTGCATGAGGATGACACGGTCGGCGTCGGTGAGCGTGAGGCCTCTTCCGGCCAGAAGCTCATCGGCCGCCCGCCGCAGCCCCAGCACGTCGGGGTGGAAGACGTCACATCCTTGGAGGAACCGCCCCGCCCCGGCGCCCGCATGCTCGAGAAAACACCGGTAGGCGAACGGCAGCGGTGCCGGCTGATCGTCGTCGACCTGCCGGATGAGATCGCCGCTGAGCCCCTGGATGTCGTCGTGCGAGGCCGTGGTGCCATCGGAAACCATCGCGATACACGCCCTGACCCGCTCGTCGGTCGACAGCCCTGCCAAGGCGTCGTCGCTCGCCCGCTCCATGCCACCCCCGGTCCGGTTCGTCTGTAAAGCCTGGTACATGGTGGGACGCGCGAAATGGGGTTAATGTTCCGGGCGATGAGGGACGAGACAGCAGGGATGAGCCCCCACTTTGCCGGGAGGGCTGGTTGACCGGTAGCCTGTGTGCGGCCTGAGGGCTACCAGGAGGCTTCGCCTAGTCCGGTCTATGGCGCCGCACTGCTAATGCGGTTTGGGTTTACCGCCCATCCGGGGTTCAAATCCCCGAGCCTCCGCTCACTGATCAGGGCCTTCCCCGCGGACACGCCGAGGAAGGCCCTTGATCGTTTCTGGGCCTGGATGGCCCCCTTGCAGGTGTCATCCCTCGCCCCACAGGGCGGCGCCCATCCGGTTGCCCGCGTCCTGGCCCTGAGCGGTCGTTCAGCCGTTAACCGGACAGGCCCTAGTTGTTCACGGGCCTGGTCAGCGCACCGACGTAGGTGAAGGTGTTGGTTGGTGGTTGGCCCGGTGCGGTGGTGGAGCCGGCGGAGAAGCTGTTGATGTGGTGACCGTCGTCGGTGACCAGCGCCCAGTAGTGCAGTGACCTGTCGCCGGTGGCGGTGTGGCAGGTCTGCGTGGCCGGATCGAGTTCGGCGGTGTCGCCGCGCACGTTCATCGTCCAGTAGCAGCCGTCGGGTGTGTGCGCGATGATCCGGCCGTGAGCGGTGTGTGCGGCGGTGAAGCGGACCGTGCCCTGTTCTGGATAGGCCGTGCCTTTGTCGGTGGTCACGATATTGGTCAGGGTCTGCATGTCCGCGGGGTCGTAGCGGTAGTCGCCGAGGAACCGTTTGACGAACTCGCCGTTGTCCTGGCCGTGGACGACCTTGGTGCGGGACCCGGAAGGCATCGGGACGATAAGGTCCACGCCGTTGGGCTGATGGCTGACCGCCATGATCTGCTCGGTCTCCCGGTTGCCATGCACCTGGACCGACCATCTGGTGATGTTGCCCACGGAGCCGACCGTCGGATTGAAGCACTGCTGGGTGGTCGACGACAGCTCCAACCCGGAGGGATGGACGGTGAAGTTCCAGGTGCAGCCCCCATCGGTGTGCCCGTTGATCGTCCCGTTAGGGCCTGGTGAGAACACCACCCACCCGACCTGCGGCAGTCGCAACGGCAGCGGCAGTTGCGCGTCGCATTGGCCGCTGCCATCGGGACACTCCAGCACCGCGACGTTGTTCAGCGTCGCGGCATCCGGCTGGTCGTAGTTCCATATGCCGTAGTACTTCGCCGCGTCCGTGTGAGTCTCGGCCGATGCCGGGGTCGCGTCGAACGACGCCGCCATCAGGCCGACCGACAGCGCGACGGCAGCCGCGAGTGGCGCGAGCGAGGTCCGCGCGGCGACCGCGCTCGCTCGCGCGAATCGAGAAAGAAATGACATGGGAGTATTTCCTCATTTCGTCAGTGATCGAAGGCGATCAGTGATCTGGTGCGCCGGTGTGGTGGTTGGGCGCCCCGATTCTTGGCGCGCGTCGGTGTCTGTGAGCCCGGACGAGCGCCGAGGGCCCACCGTGCTTGCGTTACCGGTCATCGCTGTTCGTCGCGACCCGGGCGACCTGGGGAAGCCGATCGTCGGTGGCCGAGGTCGGCGCCAGCCGCGTGACGGCGGCAGGCATGGGGCCGACGGTGAACACGCGGGTGACCGAGTCGACGGTGACGCCGGCGAAGGACGCTTCGGGCGGCACCTGGTCTGGAAGCGGAATGATGTGGGTCCCCGCGTCGAGCCGGTCGTCGAACACGTACATCGACGCGCTCTTGGGTTCCGGGGGCACGAAGGACGTGCCCCACCAGGCCTCGACCGTGACGGGGGCGGAATCGTCGAGCGTGAGCCGCAGCGAGCGCTGGGCGGCGTCGTAGACGACCTCGCCGCCGTCGGACGCGCCGTCCGAGGTGGCGGCTCGCACCTGGGCGGCGAGGAGACCGGGGATGCCGGCGAGCCCCTGGACGAACGTCACGTGCGGGTTGCGTTCGAGGATGCCCTCGCGCAGCCGCTGCTTCGTCTCGGCGGGGACCATGCCCCCGAAGACCAGGACGTCGAGATCGGTGACGTCGTAGTCCTCGAGGACGTGGTCGAACTGGTTCGTCGCGTCCGCGGAGTGGCCCCTGGCGCGCAGAAGGTCGACGGTGGCGAGGAGCACACTGGGGCTGCGGCCGACGACGAGAACGCGTTCCGCCATGTTCTTCGGTGACCTGTTCACTGCGAGATCTCCTCAACGGTGGGTTCGGAATCAGCCACGGGCTGCGGCTGACCTGGATCGAGCCAGGCCCCGCGTCCCGTGTTGGGGTCTTCGTCTTCGTGGGCGTTCGCGGTCGCGAACACCAGGAAGCGCACCGAATTAAGTGTTGGTCGTACCAACATACACAGTGTTGGCCTGACCAACAACGGTTATCCTTGACGCATGCTCATGCCCCGCCACGACACCGGCCGCACTCCGAGCCGTCTCGAAGGACGCGCGACCTGGCTGGTCAGCCGGGCCTACCTACGCTCATCCGGGCTACTCGGCGCCGGTTTCGAGACCCATGGCGACGGACTGCGCAGCTACCACTACCGACTCCTCGCCGCGCTGGAGGAATGGGGCCCGGCGAGTCAGGCCGAGCTCGGCCGGAAGACCGCGATCGACCGCAGCGACGTGACTGCCGCCCTGACCGAACTCGAGTCGCGCACCCTGGTCGAGCGCTCGGTCGACCCCGAGCACAAGCGCCGGAAGATCGTCACGATCACCCCGGCGGGCGTCGAACGGCTACTCGAGCTCGACAAGGTCATCGACGGCATCCAGGAGGAGTTCCTCGCCCCTCTGACGCCCGCCCAGCGGCGCCAATTCATCGCCCTTGTGTCGCGGCTCGTCGACGCACAGCGCTGATTCGACAAAGAGCAGCCCGTTCTCCGGAGTATCTGACCCGTACCTTCGAGGAACCGGCGCAGCGTGGACATGCTTCGGCGGAACGAAAAGATCTGCTAGGGCTCGTACTCCCAGCCGTGACCACCGATGGCGGTCTCGAATCGCGGGCACTCGCCCCCGGCTCCATCCACGCCTCCCGGTACGGGCGGGAACATTTCTTCAAGACGCCAGGCAGCCGCGCTCGTCACACTGCGAGCGTGTCCAAGAACTTCAATGGCTACCCGCGGCCTTCTCCTCGGCGGCCTCGGTACGGTCTTGACGCGCCGGCGGTCCCGGCTGTCAGCGGTGTCGCCGGGGTGGTGTGCTGCCTGGCCGCCGTCCGGTGGCGGCGGAGCCGGATCACGACGGCGGCCGCGGGGGCGGGACTGCTCACATCCGCTGGTGTCTACGTGCACACCACGCTGCGCGGCAAGCTGCGCATCTGGGAGCGGGAACTGGACCGGGCGGGCCTGAAGGGCGACGAGCAACTGCTGGACCTGGGCTGTGGCCGCGGCGCGGTGCTGATCGAGGCGGCCAGGCGGCTGCCGGCGGGACGCGCCGTCGGGGCGGACCTGTGGTCGAGGGATCAGAGCGGCAACAGCCCCGAAGCCGCACTCGCCAACGCCGCCGCGGCCGGCGTCGCCGACCGTGTGGAAGTGCACACCGCCGACATGACCGCGTTGCCGTTCGCGGACGGCTCGTTCGATGTCGTGACGAGCGCGCTGGCGATCCACAACATCCGCTCGGCCGAGGGCCGGTACCGAGCGGTGGACGAGGCGATGCGGGTGCTGCGCCCGGGCGGGCGACTGCTCATCGCCGACGTGTGGCCCATGGCCAGGAAGTACGCCGCACATATCGGCCAGGGCACGCTGCGCGGGCTCGGGCCGGGGTACTGGTACGGCGGCCCGTGGTTCGGCGTGACGCTGCTGCATGCCGTTAAAAAGCGCTGGCCGGCGGGAACGGATTCATGCTGACCGCGGCCGCGACTTCCTGGAGCAGGCTGATGACCGGGCGGCAACTGCTGCTGCTTTCGGCGGTCACGTCGATGGTCCTGTTCACGGCGGCGACGATCCCCACAGGCGTCCAGCATGCGCTGGGTACCCACCAGCCGCTGAGCTGGCTGGTGACCGGCGTGGTCTACATGACCCTGGTGGTGCGCCGACGGTTCCCGCTCGGCGCCGTGGCGGTCGCCGCCATCGGATCGGTGTTGCTCATGGCCGACGGGATGGCCTACCCGCTGACCTTGCCGGCGCTCTTCTGCGCGCTGTACCGGGTCGCGCTCGATGCCAGCGCGTTCCGAGCGCTCGTCGTCGGCGTCACCGTCAAGGCGGCGCTGCTGACCACCTCGCTCATCACCAGACCCGGCATCACGGGGTTCGTCATCCTGCTGTGGGCGGCCCTGTCAGTGACGACCGGCAGCGCCGCCCGTAGCCACCGTGCCTACGTCGCCGAGGTCGAGGAGCGCGCCAGGCGCGCCGAGCAGGCCAGGGAGGATGAGGCGAACCGCCGTGTCGCCGAGGAGCGGTTGCGGATCGCGCGGGAGTTGCACGACGCCGTCGGGCACCATGTCGCTTTGATCAGTGTGCAGGCCGGCGCGCTGGCCTGCCTGCTCGACGACGAGGACCGGTCGCAGGCCAGAGCGTCGGTCGCGCACATCCAGCGGGCCAGTGAGGAAGCCCTGGAGGAGCTACGGCTGACCGTCGGGCTGCTGCGCGAGCTCGGCGCGCCCGAGCCGGCCGAGCCGGCTCAGCCGGTGCCGGGCCTTGACCGGCTCGGGGAGCTGATCTGCTCGTTCGCCGGTGCGGGACTGCGAGTCATTTGTGAGGTGACGGGCCGGGCCAGACCGTTGCCCGAGGCGGTGGAGCTGACCGCCTACCGGGTCATCCAGGAGTCGCTGACCAATACCCGCAAACATGCCGCCTGCGACACCGCCGTGGTATGGCTCGGGTACGCACCAGGAACGCTCAGCCTGGCGGTCGAGGACGAGGGCGAGCCGGTCACCGGGGACGGTCCGCGCACGCCCGGAGGGCACGGCATCGTGGGCATGCGGGAGCGGGTGGCCGCCCTGGGCGGACGGCTGTCGGCGGGCCCGAGACCCGCGGGGGGCTACCGGGTCTTCGCCGAGCTTCCGCTGCGAGCGGCCGGGACCGAGGGCTCGTGACCGGGACAGCGCCCTCCTCGCCCGCCTCGTCGGCGTCCGCCGCGACGGCGCCGGTCCGCGTGGTCCTCGCCGACGACCAGGACCTCGTCCGCGAGGGCCTGCGGCTGGTGATCAACCGTGCGCCGGGGCTGACGGTGGTGGGTGAGGCGGCCACCGGCCACGATGCGATCCGGGCCGCCCGCCGGGCACGCGCCGATGTCGTCTTGATGGACATCCGGATGCCGGGCCTTGACGGGCTGGCCGCGACCCGGCGGATCGCCGCTGACGACGGCCTCGCCGGGGTACGGGTGCTGATCCTGACGACGTTCGAGGTCGACGAGTACATCTTCGAGGCACTGCGGTCAGGCGCCAGCGGCTTCCTCGGCAAGGGCGCACGCCCAGCGGCCTTGATCGACGCGATCCGGACGGTCGCCCGTGGCGACGCGCTGCTTTCCCCATCCGCCACCCGAAGCCTCATCGCCAGGTTCCTCAAGCCGCACGACAGCGAGCCGGTCCGCCCCTCGCCGCTGCTCGCCACCCTCACCAACCGGGAACGCGAGGTGACGGCCCTGATCGCCGACGGCATGTCCAACACGGACATCGCTCGCCAGCTCACGCTCAGCCCGCTCACCGTCAAGACCCACGCCAACCACGCCATGACCAAGCTCGGCGCACGCGACCGCGCACAACTCGTCGTGCTCGCCTACCAGACCGGCCTGGCCCGCGCGCCACGTCCCCAACAGTGACCCGCTGCGTCTCCGCAAGGACGATTCCCGAGCATCCGCACCGGAGTACCGCCATGGGGAAACGCCGCACCGCTGCCGTGCGACGTGATCGCGGACGGGGTCGCGGGCTTCCCCGGTAGTGCAGCGGTTTCGACCGGACTACTGCCAACGCAGTAGGCGAAGCCGCGAACCGCACCGGATGGCGCGGTCACCCCTTCGCTGATCGCCGCGGCCGGCCGACGACCGGGGCGGCTGAGACTCCGACACTGAGGCGCGAAACCAAAAGGACGGAGAGTCATGTCGGCTCTTGCACGCTGGTGCTACCAGCACCGCTTCGTCGTGATCACTGTCTGGATAGGGCTGCTCATCGGCCTGGCGGTGATGTCGCAGGCGGTGAAGACGACGTACGACAACTCACTCACATTGCCGGGAACGGGCTCGGGCAGCGCCCAGAAGCTGCTGCAGAGGTCAGTGCCGGCTCAGGCGGGCGATGCCGACCAGATCGTCTGGCGGACGAGCCGTGGCAGCGTCACCGATCCCGCCATCGAGCAGCGGATGTCGGCGATGCTCGTGCGGGTGTCGCACCTGCCTGAGGTGGCCTCGGTAGCCAGCCCCTACTCGCCCGGCGGCAAGGTCCAGGTGAGTGCGGACGGGCGCACCGCGTACGCCACGGTGAACTTCACCAAGGCGGCAGACGACCTGGACCGCGCCGACATCAAACGGGTGATCGCGACGGCGACCGCCGCCCACGAGCCGGGCCTCGCGGTCGAGCTCGGAGGCAAGGCCATCTCGAACACCGAGCAGGCGCCGCCATCGACCATGTCGGCGATCGGCATCGGCGCGGCCGCGGTCATCCTGCTCATCGCCTTCGGGTCGCTGCTTGCGATGGCGCTGCCGATCGTGACCGCGGTGGTCGGGGTGAGCATGGGCCTGATGCTCATGGCACCGCTCAGCCACCTGATGTCGGTGAACGGCATCGCGCCGATCCTCGGCGCGCTGATCGGCCTTGGCGTCGGGGTCGACTACGCCCTGTTCATCGTGACCAGGTACCGTCGCGCGCTGCAGTCCGGACTGGACCCCCAGCAGTCGGCCGTACAAGCGCTCAACACCTCCGGCCGCGCGGTCCTGTTCGCCGGCGGCACGGTGTGCATCGCCCTGCTCGGCCTGCTCACCCTCGACCTGTCGTTCATCGACGGGCTTGCCGTCCCGGCGGCCATCACGGTGGTATGCACCGTGGTCGCGGCCGTCACGCTGCTGCCCGCGCTGTTCGGGGTGCTCGGCCTGCGCGTACTGAGCCGCCGGCAACGCCGCAGGTCGCGGACTGCCGGACCGGACCACGCCGAGAGCGGCAGCGGCATATGGGCGCGCTGGTCTCGCACCGTGCCCCGCTTCCCCGTCGTGCTCGCCGCCGCGGGACTCGCAGTGATGGTCGTGGTGTCCGCACCCGTGCTACACCTGCGGCTGGGCTTTGACGACGCATCCAACGACCCCACATCAACTCACACCCACAAGTCCTACGGAATGCTCGCCAAGGGGTTCGGGCCGGGCTTCAACGGCCCGCTGCTCGTGGTCGCCCAGCCCCACTCCGCAGCCGACCGCGCCGCGCTGGAGCAGCTCCAACACGCACTCACCGCCGTGCCGGGGGTGGCCGCCGTGCAGACAGGCCCCGCGCAGACCAGACCAGGTGCCGGGCCGGCGGTCGAGGTGACCCAGGTCCTCCCCACCACAGCGCCCGAAACACCGGCCACCTCTTCCCTGATCACCCACCTGCGCAGCACGGTCATACCGCGTTACACGCACGGCACCACGCTGCGGGTCTACGTCGGCGGCCTGACGGCCACGCTCGACGACTTCGCCTCGGTGACAAGCGCCAAGCTGCCCTGGTTCCTCGCCACCATCGTGGGATTCAGCTTTCTGCTACTGGTACTCGCCTTCCGCAGCCTGCTCATCCCCGCGCTCACAGCGGTGCTGAACCTGCTGGCGGCGGCGGCCTCGTTCGGCGTACTCACCGCGTTCTTCCAGTGGGGCTGGGGAACCAGCGTCTTCGGCCTCGGCTCCGCCAGCCCGGTCGAGGGCTACCTGCCCGAGCTGGTGCTGGCGGTCCTGTTCGGCCTGTCCATGGACTACCAGGTATTCCTCGTCAGCAGAATGGCCGAGGAATGGTCGCACACCCGTGACAACACCCGGTCGGTGCTCGCCGGCCAGACCGACACCGCACGGGTGATCACCGCTGCGGCGGCGATCATGATCGCGGTGTTCACCGCATTCGTGTTCATGGGCCAGCGCAGCATCGCCGAGTTCGGCATCGGGCTGGCCGCCGGCGTGGCGCTGGACGCCTTCATCCTGCGAACGGTGCTCGTACCGGCCGTGATGCACCTGTGCGGCCAGGCCAACTGGTGGCTGCCCCGCTGGCTGGACCGCCGCCTGCCGCACCTGGCCATCGAGCCTGCCATGGAGGAGCAACCCGTCCGCGCGCCCGAGTCCGCCCTTGTCTGAGGGCATGTCCGCCGAGCCACGGCGGTGCGTCCCACCTCAGTTCGGGGGCACCGCCGTGGCAGCACACCCGGTTGCGGGACCTGAGCTCAGCGGGTTTCTTCGACGTCCGTGGGAAGAAGGGTGCGCAGCTGGTCGCGGGTCGCCTGAGATCCGCCGCGTTCGAGCTGGGCGATACGGCGGGCGTGTGCGGTCTGGGCGGCCTCGAACAGCTTGCGGATCTCGCGGCCGTTTCCCTGGTCGAACCTTTCGGTCCGGCCGGTCACGTGATCGCGGATGGCGGCGCGCGTACCGTCGGGAACGTCGAAGCCGGAGGACTCCGCGATTCCGACGAAGATTTCGACGAGCTCGTCCGGGCCGTACGGGGCGAAGGCGATGGTCCGGGAGAACCGCGACGCGAGTCCAGGGTTCGCCGCGAGGAAGCCGTTCATCTCGTCGGTGTAGCCGGCGACGATGACGACGACCTCGTCGCGGTGGTCCTCCATGAGCTTGACGAGTGTGTCGATGGCTTCCTGCCCGAAGTCGGCATTCGCCCCGAACTGTCGCGACAGGGTGTAGACCTCGTCGATGAACAGGACCCCACCACGCGCCTCGTCGAACCTGGCCGTGGTCTTCTGCGTGGTCTGGCCGAGGTACTGACCGACCAGATCGGCTCGGGAGGCTTCGATGAAGTGGCCGCGGGCCAGCACGCCGAGAGCGGCCAAGAGCTCTCCGTAGAGCCGCGCGACCGTGGTCTTCCCGGTTCCGGGCGGGCCGGCGAAGATCAGATGGCTGGAGATCGGTGCGGCGTCCAGGCCTTCCTGCCGCCTGCGCCGGGTGGCGGCGATCAGGTCGATGGTGTCACGGACCTGGCTCTTGACCGCCTCCAGGCCGATCATTCCGTTGAGCCGGTCGAGGAGCGCCTGGAGCTGTCCGGCGTCGCGTACCTCGCCCATCCTCGTGCTCAGACCGGTGTCGACGACGCCGTCGAGGTCTTCGGGCAGCAGAAGGGTCAGTTCCTCGGCCGTCGCAGGGCCGTCCTGGCCGGACAGCCGCAGCGCATGCTGTTCGACGACGGCTTCGAAGATGCGCCGGGCCTCCCGGCCGTTGCCGAAGGTCTCGTCTCTCCGGACCCGCTGGAAGTGGGTGAGAAGTGACGCCTGCGCCTGCTCGGTGAACCGGAAACCGTACTGCCCGGCGAGGGTCTCGGTGATGCTCGTCAACTCGGCCGGGCTGTAGTTCTCGAACTCGATGGTGCGGGAGATACGCGACTTCAGCCCGGGATTCGCCGTCAAGAAAGTGCGCATCTCGGCCGAATAACCGGCGACGATGACGACGATCTCGTCGCGGTGGTCCTCCATGAGCTTGACGAGTGTGTCGATGGCCTCCTGCCCGAAGTCGGTGCCCGTGCCGAAGCGGCGGGACAGGGTGTACGCCTCGTCGATGAACAGCACTCCGCCCAGCGCTTTGGTGAAGACGGCCGCGGTCTTCTGCGTGGTCTCACCCAGCACCTGACCGACCAACTCCGTGCGCGACACTTCGGTGAACTGCCCGGTGGGGACCACGCCGAGAGCGGCGAGCAACTTTCCGTACAGCCGGGCGACCGTCGTCTTGCCGGTGCCAGGGGCGCCGGCGAAGACCATGTGGCGGCCGATCGCCGGTCCGTGCGGCAGCCCTGCCTGCCTGCGCTGTTCGGCGATGCGCAGGAGGCCGACCAGCTTGCCGATCTCGCGCTTCACCCCCGCCAGACCCACCATCGCGCTCAGCTCGGCGAGCAGCTCGTCAACGCCCGGTTCCGGCGCCGCGCTCGAGGCCTCCGGGGCGGCGGCACCGGACTTGGCGACGGGTTCCGGCGGAGCCGCCGTCGTGGCGACGTTGGAATCGGTGGTGCCGCCGATATCGACTCCGATGATGTCCTCGGCGCCGTTCGCCTCGGAGCTCACCCGTTCCATGCGTACCTGCGAGCCGGCCGTCGTGACGATGCCCTGGCCGGCGTTGCCCGTGATGGTGCAGTCGCGCAGGACCACTCTGGTGCCCGGATCCACCGCGACGCCGATGTTCTTGTTGTGCGACACCTTGGCTCCGTCGAGCGTGAGCACTCCTTCGTTCGCGGCCGACGCGCCGATCTGGGATTTGGTGATCGTGCCCCCGGTGAACCGAGCCGTGCCCGAGCCGCTCACCGCCAGCCCGCAGACCGCCGCCTGCGTGATGTCGCAGTCCTCGAAGGCGGCGGTGGAGAGCTCGTCCACCACCACACCGTTGCGCCTGCCGTCCTCGATGCGTACGGACCGTGCGGTCAGCGTCGCGTTGGCCGTGACCCACACGCCGTCGGCTCCTGATCCGGTGACGACGCAGTCCTCGACGGTGGCGGAGGCGTTGTCACGTACCACGAAGTTGCTCTGGCCCGACGTACGGAGCCGGGAGTCGCGGACGGTGGCCTTGGCGCGCCCCTGCGTCAGGATGCTCGCGGCCTTGGAGCCCTCGATCTCACAATGCTCGATCAGCGGTGTCGAGCCCTCGGCCACCCAGATGCCGTGCTCGCCCGCCCGCTGGACGCGGCAGTCTCGGACGGTGACCCTGCTTCCGTTGCGGATGGCGATCCCGCACAGGTCAGGGTTGAACACCTCGGTGTGCTCGACCAGACCGGCGGAGTCGGAGTAGACGATGCCACCGCCGTGGACACGGCTGTCCCGGACGAAGAGTTCGGCTCTGTTCCACACGCTGATCGCGCGGCTCGACTTGGTGACGAACTCGCACTGCTCGACGATCAGGGTGCCGCCCGCCGCCTCCAGGGGGACGCCCTCGGCGTTCCCGTTGCGCAACGTCAGGCCCCGCAGGGTGACATGGCCCTCGACCCGCAGCGTGTAGCTCCCGGCGCAGTCCAGCGTGACCGTTCCAGGACCCCCGACCGCGGTGATCACCGCGTTCCCCCAGTATCGGAGGGTGTCCGAACGGTAGACGCCCGGCTCAACGGCGATGTGGCGCAGTTGCTCCCCGGACGGCCCCGAAGCCTTCGCCGCGTCGGCGATCGTCGGGAACGCCCGTGGATTCGTCTGGGATACGACAAAGCCCGGCAACGGACCTCCCCCTATGCGGTCAAAATGGATCCACCACCGATAATCCACCACAGATACGGCTCGCACGGCCATGTTCGCTACACGACGCGGTGTTCGTCGTGAGCAGGCCCGGTGACCGGGGCGGACTCCTCTCCTGTCAGCGCGACGACACCGATGAGAAACTCCTCATGGGCAAGTACGCCGTGGCCTGCTCTACGATCTGATGACCTTCGACGAGCGCGACCAGGTCGACGCCGAGCGCACCGACGCGATCCGAAGGACCGTGTCCGGCCCTGCCCGCGCGGCCCGGTACCCGACGCTAAGGAGCCCCCACCCGTGAAGATCATCGACCGCGTCAAGACGTACATCCAGCAGAAAAAGGGACGCGACCCCCACTCGACCGACTCCCCGCTCGAGGGAGCGACGGCGGAGCCCGAACCGGCCACGGAAGCGGCCGCGGAGCCGGCCACGGAACCGGCTGCCGAGCCGACTACGGAGGCGGCTGCGGAGCCGACTGCGGAAGCGGCTGCCGAGCCGGCCACGGAAGCGGCTGCCGAGCCGGCCACGGAAGCGCCCGCGGAGCCGGCCACGGAACCGGCTGCCGAGCCGACTACGGAGGCGGCTGCGGAGCCGACTGCGGAAGCGGCCGCTGAGCCGACTACGGAAGCGGTCGCCGAGCCGGCCGCAGAGCCGGCCACGGAGCCGGCCACCGAGCCGGCCACCGAGCCGGCCACCGAATCCACCACGGCGCCGGCGGCGTGCCCGCGCTGCGGCGCGACCGGCGACGCGCCCTGCACGACCCCGTCCGGCAAGGCCACGAAGACCCACAAGGGACGCGAGTAATGAGCAGTACCGCTCACGTGGGCAGAGGCCGACGGACCTCGGCGATGAGCGGCGGAAAGTCGTTGGACTGACCGCTGACGCGGTTCGGTTCCACCGCACTGATCAAGGGTCTTCCCCGCGTACCCGTCGGGGAAGGCCCTTGATCGTCTCTGGGCACCCGTTCAACGAGCGGGCCTAACCCATCGCGATGCCGACGACCACGATGACGACGATCGTGATGAGCAGGCCCAGGATGAATCCGAACGCTTGGGGCGTCAGCCGGTTCCACCACCGCTTCGGCGGCTCGAACCGTGCGTCCGGGTCCGTGTTCGACTTCCACCAGTCGACGACCTGCCGGAAATCCACGTCGAAATCGGGGTCGGGGTACTGGGTGCTGTGCTGGAGCGCGGGTAGTGAGCGCCGCCGCCCGTTCGCCAGGGTGATGCGAGCCGAGCGTGACGTCCCGTACTGGGTCTTGGTCTCGCGTACGTCGACCCACCGGATCTCCTGCCAGGAGTAGGTACGACCACGACCGACGCCCCAGCTGATGGTCACTCCGGCCGCCCCGACCGTGGTCCAGCTCCGGCGCGACAGGAAGATGCCGAGACCGACGAGTGCGGCCGTCCCACCCAGCAGGCAGCAGAAGCCCACGGGACCGAGTCGAATGAAGGCGAAGACTCCTTCGACGACCAACAAGAGACCCACCCCCCCGAAGTGCAGCGAGGACAGGCGGTAGCGGTCTTTCCCCCGGAAGCTCAGCTCGTTCACGGACTGCAAGCTACCTCTCCGGCCCTCGAACGAATGAGCTGGGGCTTTGGGTAGCCGCCGTCGGCGAGTGCCGCCGTACCTTTCGTGGACATTGGTCGTGCGGCGGCTCATACTGCACCCATGTTCTGGTGGGCGCCTGTGCTGGGGCTGTTGGCGATCGTGCTGGTCGTGGGGTTCGTCTCAGACCGGCGCAACCGGCGCAGGGGGGCGAGGCTCGCCGACTGGCGCAGCACCTGGGGGGCGATCCGTGAGAGCCGCCGTGACCTGCGCGCCTACAACCGGATGAAGAACGTTCACGGGCCCGGCACCGACTGGATGGACCACCGCCGAAACCGTTGAGGCGCCGCACGGCACTCCCGGCCCATCGTCGATGGATCGGGATAAGGTTTTCCTGCCCAGATGCCCGATCAGAGTCCCGGAGCAGTCGTTAAAACGCTTTACCCAGCCCTGGTCGCGAGCTGAGAGCACCGCATGGCACCGGCAGGCGCTGAGACAGGTCGGATGGTCAGGAAGATCATGAAAAGTTCCCCAGGGCGATCCGGCTCCCGGCGTCGCGTCGCCGCGATGGTGCTGGCCGCCGCGTTGGCGCTGCCCGCGGCCGTCACGGCCCCCGGCTCGGCGCAGGCATCACCGAAGCAGGATTACGGGTCGGCCGTCGGCCTGGCACGTCGCTTCGCGAATCCCCCGGTCCAGGATCGGCCCTTCTACCGCTACTGGCATCCGGGCGGCCGGATGGACCTCGACACGCTGAAGGCCGACTTCACCGCGATGCGGGAGGGCGGCGCCGGAGGCGTCGAGCTGTCGAACTTCGTCCGGAACAACTCGGTCGCGCCGATCAACGACTACGACCCCGCCACCCAGGGCTTCGGCACGGACGCGTGGCGTGAGCGGTTCTCCGACGCCTACGCGATCGGCAAGAGCGCCGGGCTGCAGGTCGACACCACGTACACCTCGAAGTGGTCGGCGAACCTCGCCTCCGTGTCGCCGGACGGGTCGGGCTCGGAGAAGGAGCTCACGCTGGCGACCGCGTGGCTCGCCGCAGGGCAGGAGTACGCCGGACGGGTGCCTCAGCCGACGCTTCCCGACGGCGTCCACAAGGCCGACCTGGTCGCGCTCCGGGCCTACCCCTGCTCGTCGAAGTGCGACGACAAGGTACCGGTGCTCGACGCCTCGGGTTCGGTGAACCTCAAGGACCGGGTGAGCGGCGACGAGCGGCTTCGCTGGAAGGCTCCCGACGGCCGATGGGTGCTGGTCGCCTCCTGGACGCACGGCACCGGTCAGCTCGTCGAGGGCGCGGAGACCCCCGGCACGTCGTACCTCGTCGACCACTTCAGCCGCGCCGGCGTCGACGCGGTCGAGAGCTTCTGGAACGAGCACCTGCTCACCAAGGAGGTACGCCAGCGGCTGAAGGCGAGTGGCGGATCGCTCTTCTTCGACTCCCTGGAGCTGAACCCGGGCGGGGAGCCGCTGCGGAACTGGACCGCGGACTTCCTGAAGGAGTTCCGGAAGCGCCGTGGCTATGACGTCGAGCCGTACATCCCCACGCTCGCCGTCAGCGACCCGCAGTTCGAGCTGCCGGGTTCGCTGGCCGAACGCGTCCGTGAGGACTACCGGCAGACGCTGAACGACCTCTTCCGCGACGACCACCTTCTGCCGTTGCGTACGTGGGCGCACAGCCTCGGCCTGACGCTGCGCGGCCAGCCGTACAGCTCCTGGGGGCCGACGTTCGTCGACCCGATGGAGGCCTCGTCCCTGCTGGACATCCCGGAGGGCGAGGACCGCTCGTTCAACGCCGGGGCCAGTCAGGGCCTCATCGAGACGCAGGGGGCGGACGCGTGGCGGAGCATGGCGACGGCCGCCCAGCTCAGCGGCCGGCCACTGGTCTCCGACGAATGCTGCGCGTCATTCGGACGCGCCTACCGGGTCACCCGGCAGAAGCTGCTCTCCCACGTGAACGAGAACTTCTCGGCCGGCGTCAACAACGTGGTCTGGCACGGATGGTCGCACGACGCCCCCGGTACCGCGGTGACGTGGCCGGGCTGGGCGGCGTTCGGCAACACCGGCGTCGATGACGCGTACGGTCCGCAGAACCCGACCTGGGCGGACGACCGGCGGATCAACGACTACGTCGCGCGCCTCCAGACGGCGTTGCGTACGGGCCGGCAGCTGACCGACATCGCCATCTACCACCAGAAGCCGGGGCACAGCTCGGAGGGCACGGTCGGTGAGCGTTACTTCACCAGCTCCGCCCTGGAGCAGCGCGGCTTCACCTACGGGTTCGTGAACACCACCCTGCTGGCCGGGCACCAGATGTCCGTGGCGAACCGGACGCTCGCACCGCGGGGGCCGGGTTTCCACGCCTTCGTGGTGGACCGGGAGAGCGCCATGGACCTCGCGTCCGCCCGGCGCATCGTGACCATGGCACGACAGGGGCTTCCGGTCGTCGTGGTGGGCGACGCACCGCAGCGCGCGCTCGGTGACCACCCTGGTGACGACGCCGCGGTCCGTGCCGCCTTCGAGCGGCTGCACCGGTTCGGCACCGTCCGCTGGGTCGCGGCCGAGGACGACGTCCCGCAGGCCCTCGCCGCGCTCGGCGTCCAGCCGCGTGCCGCCTTCGCGTCGCCGTCGTCCCTGGTGGGCGTCCAGCGCAGCGGACAGGACGTGAACGTCTACTACTGGTACAACGCCTCGGACAAGCAGGCGAAGGCGACCGTGTCGGTGGCCGCACGGGGCATCCCGTACCAGCTGGACCCGTGGACCGGTCGTACGGAGCCGGTCGCGTCGTACGCGGTGAAGGGCGACCACACCGTGGTGAACCTGGACGTCGCCCCCGGCGACATCGCCCTGGTGGCGGTGAGCGACAAGCCGCCGGCCGGCACCCGGCCGCCGTCGACCCACGTGGTGAGTACGACCGCCGGCCAGGTCGTCCTCGACGGTGGGACGCCACTGCTGCGGGCCACCGAGAACGGCCGGCAGACCACCGTGCTGTCGGACGGCCGCCAGGTCGTCCTCGACGTACGGGACGTGCCCACGGCACAGTCCCCGACCCAGTGGCGGCTGAGCGTGGCGTCGTGGCACCAGGGCTCCGGTCCCCGACAGACCCAGATCACACAACTGCCCGAGCAGCAGGTGACCGCGGCCTCGGACACCGGCCTGCTACCGGCCTGGAGCACGCTGCCCGGCATGCAGAGCGTCTCCGGCGTGGGCACCTACCGGACCACCTTCGACGTGGATCTCGGCGAGCGCGCCGGGGCCTATCTGGACCTCGGGCAGGTCACCACGACGTACCGGGTGGCGGTCAACGGGCGGTCACTGCCCCCGGCCGACCAGCTCGCCGGCGCCCGGATCGACATCGGCCCGTACCTGCGCTCCGGACGCAACGAGGTGGTGGTCACCGTCGCCTCGATGCTCGGCAACGCCATCGCCGGGAAGACGGTCAACTCCTACGGCCTGGTCGGCCCCGTCAGGCTCATTCCCTACGTGGACGTACCTCTGTCAGCCCGGTGAGCGGGCGCTGACGAGGCCGGACTGGTAGGCGAAGACCACGAGCTGGGCGCGGTCGCGGGCGCCCAGCTTGGTCATCGCCCGGCTGATGTGGGTCTTGGCGGTGGTGGGGCTGAGCACCATCGACGCGGCGATCTCGTCGTTGCTCAGGCCGTGCGCGGCCAGGGCCACCACCTCGCGTTCGCGGTTGGTGAGGGCCTCCAGGCCCGCCGTGCCGAGGGCGTCCGGCGGGCGGGCGACGAACTCGGTGATCAGCTGCCGGGTGACCGCGGGGGACAGGAGCGCGTCGCCGCGCATCACCACCCGCAGCGCCTGGAGTAGGTCGGCCGGCTCGGTGTCCTTCAGCAGGAACCCGCTGGCCCCGGCGCGCAGCGCCCGGAAGACGTACTCGTCCAGCCCGTAGTTGGTGAGGATGACGACGCGGACGGCGGCCAGTTCCTCATCGCCCGCGATCTGCCGGGTCGCCTCGATCCCGTCCAGCACGGGCATCTGGATGTCCAGCAGGACGATGTCCGGCCGGTGCTCCCTCGCCAGCGCCACCGCCTGCCGGCCGTCGGCGGCCTCACCGGCCACCTCGATGCCGTCCTCGGACTCCAGCAGCATCCGGATGCCGTTGCGGATGAGCGCCTGGTCGTCGGCGAGCAGAACCCGGATCACGCGGGCACCCGCGCCGGAAGCTCGGCCCGTACCCGGAAGCCGCCCTGCTCGCACGGTCCGGCGTCGAGCCGGCCGCCGAGAGCGGTGACCCGTTCGCGCATGCCGATCAGCCCGAGCCCCCGGGCGGACGCCGGCTCAGGCTCGACGGCCGGGCCGGCGTCGTCCGCGCCGGCGGCGTCCGGGGCGTTGTTGTCGATCTGCACGGTCAGCGTGTCCCGCCCGTACCGGAGCCGCACCGACGCGCACGCGGCGCCGGCGTGGCGGGAGACGTTGGTGAGCGCCTCCTGGACGATCCGGTAGGCGGCCTGGTCCACATCGGGCGGCAGCCGTCGCTCGGTCCCGGTCACCGTCACCTCCACCGTCAGCCCGGCCGCCTGCGCGCGGGCGACCAGACCGGCGAGCTGGCCGAGGCCGCTTCCGCCGTCGGGGTCGCCGTTGCGCAGCACGCTGAGCGTGGCGCGCAGCTCGCGGGCGGCGTCGGCGCTCGCCTCCGCGATCGCCTGCAGCGCGGGCGGGACGTCCTCGCCGCGCTTGCGGGCCAGGTGGGCGGCCACGCCCGCCTGCACCCGGATCACGGAGATGCTGTGGGTCAGGGAGTCGTGCAGCTCGCGGGCGATGCGCAGGCGTTCTTCCACCGCCCGTCGCCGCGCGACCTCGTCGCGGGTCCGCTCCGCCTCTTCGGCGCGCTGCTCGACCTCGCGCAGGTGCAGGTGCCACATGCGGAACGCCACGGCGGTGACGCCCGCGGAGATGAGCCAGCCGGCGCCGTAGAGCCGGCGCCGGCCACGATCCGTGCGCATGCTCCGAGCCTACGTGCCCGGTCCCCCGCCGCATCCTCCCCGGGAAGGCATTCCGGCCTACTCCCGGCGCAGTACCGCCGCTCCTCTCCCGGGAGCACCGGCACGGTCCGTACGGTCCGCTCTGACCAGGCAGGAAAGACGTCCTGTGCACGACGACGCGCACCCCCGCGCCTCGGCACCATCGCCGACATGAAACAGGCATCACGTTCCAAGACCCGGCTGCCCGGCGAGGTGTTCGCGCCCGGCGCCGAAGGCTACGCCGAAGCCGCGGCCACCGTGTTCGCGGCGGGCACGCCCGACCTGGTGGTCCGCCCGCGCGACGCGGACGGCGTGGCCGCCGCCGTGCGCCACGCCACCGCCGCCGGGCTGGCCGTCACCGTACGGTCCGGCGGGCACAGCATGGCCGGGCTCAGCACCCACACCGACGGCATGGTCATCGACCTGCGGAACCTGCGCGGCGTCGAGGTCCTGAACCGGGAACGTCGCCGGGTCCGCATCGGAGCCGGCGCGACCTGGGGCGCGGTGGCCGCCGAGCTGGCGTGGTACGGGCTGGGCCTGACCGCGGGCGACACCCGCGAGGTCGGGGTGGGCGGGCTCACCCTCGGCGGCGGGATGGGCTGGCTGGTGCGCCGCTACGGGCTGGCCATCGACAACCTGGTCGCCGCGGACCTGGTCACCGCGGCCGGAGAGCTGATCCACGCCGACGCCGAACAGCACGGGGACCTGTTCTGGGCGCTGCGCGGAGGCGGCGGCAACTTCGGCGTGGTGACGTCCTTCGAGTTCATCGCCCAGCCGGTCACCACGGTGCACTTCGGGACGATCGGCTACGAGGCGGTCGACCCGGCGCGGCTCGTCGCCGGCTGGCGGGAACTCGCCGGGGCGAGCGACGAGGACCTGACCACCATCCTCAACCTGCTGCCGTCGCCGCCCGGAGGACCCGCCGGACCGTACACCGCCATGCTGCAGTGCTGCTACGGCGGCTCCGACCCCGACGCCGCCGCGGCGGCGCTGCGCCCGTTCCGCGCGCTCGCCCCGGTGAGCGCGGACACCGTACGCGAGACGCCGTACGCCGACATCCTGGAGGCCTGTCCCACCCTGCCGCCCGGGGCCCGGATGGAGATCCGCAACGCCCTCGTGCCGGCCCTGGACGACGCGATGACCGGGGCCATCGCGGACCTGCTCGCCGACGGCGCGGCGATCGCGCTGCGCGGACTGGGCGGCGCGGTCGCCCGCGTCGCGCCGGACGCCACCGCCTACGCCCACCGCGACGCGGAGGCGATGGTCGTGGCCGGCACGATGCTGCCGCCCGGCGCGTCACCGGAACTCGCCGCCGCGGCGCTCGCCCGCTGGTCCCCGGTCGCGGCCCGGAGCCGCGGCGCGTACGTCAACTTCCTCGGCACCGCGACCGACGACGACGTCGCGAGCGTCTACCCGTCGGCCACCTACCGGCGGCTGGCCGAGGTCAAGCGCCGGTACGACCCCGCGAACGTGTTCCGCCGTACCCACAACGTCCCTCCCGCCCGCGGTTGACGCCGCCCGGACCTCGGACAGGAAGAGAAACCCTCATGTCGGAAACTCGCACGGCGGCCCCGCCCTCCGCTCCGTACGCGGGCGACGCCGCGAAGGCCGCCGTCCGCCCCCGGCAGGGCCTCGCGCTGCTGGTCATCGCCACCGCCCAGCTGATGGTGGTACTCGATGCGACCATCACGAACGTCGCACTGCCCCGCATCCAGGACGCACTGCATTTCTCCGGGGCGAACCTGTCATGGGTGGTCAACGCCTACGCGCTGGCGTTCGGCGGGCTGCTACTGCTCGGCGGCCGGGCCGGTGACCTGCTGGGCCGCCGCCGGATGTTCGTCGTCGGCCTGCTGGTGTTCTCCGCCGCGTCGCTGGTCGGGGGGTTCGCCACCACCCAGGCCTGGCTGCTGGCGGCCCGCGCCGTGCAGGGCGCCGGCGGTGCGATCGTCGCGCCGGCCGCCCTGTCGCTGATCGTCACCACCTTCCCGGAAGGGCGGCCGCGCGCCCGGGCCATGGGCGTGTACTCCGCGATGAGCGTGGCGGGCGGCGCGATCGGGCTGGTGGCCGGTGGGCTGCTGGTCGACTACGCGTCCTGGCGGTGGGTGCTGTTCGTCAACGTGCCGGTCGGGCTCGCCGCGGCCCTGCTGGCTCCCCTCGTGCTGGCCGGGGCACCGCGGCTGGCCGGCCGTCTCGACATCCCGGGGGCGCTGACCGGGACGGCCGGGGTCGCCGCGCTCGTCTACGGCCTGTCCGCCGCGGCGACCGGCCCGGACGGCGCGTCCCACTGGGGCGACGCCAAGGTGGTCGTCACGCTGACGGCCGGCGTGGTGCTGCTCGCCGCGTTCGGCCTCATCGAGGCGCGGAGCCGGCACGCGCTGCTGCCCGGCCGGCTGCTGCGCGACCGCGGCCGGCTCGGGGCGAACCTCGTCATGGCCGGCCTGGGCACCGTGCTGTTCGGCGCGTTCTTCTTCCTCATCCTGTTCGTGCAGGAGATCTGGGGCTACTCCGCCATCCGGGCCGGGGTGGCGTTCCTGCCGCTGACCGTCGCGGTGCTGGCCGGTTCCGCGGTCGCCTCCGCGCTGCTTCCACGGGTCGGCGCCCGCCCGCTGCTGCTGGTCGGCTGCGCCGCCTACGCGGGCGGCCTGTACTGGCTGTCACTGTTGACCGAGCACGCCGGGTACGCGGGCGGCCTGCTCGCTCCCACCCTGGTCACCGGCGCCGGGCTGGGCCTGCTGTTCGTGCCGCTGCCGCTGGTGGCGCTGGCGGGCGTCGCCGAGTCCGACTCCGGGGTGGCCTCCAGCCTGCTCAACGCCGGCCGGCAGGTCGGCGGCGCGGTCGGGCTCGCCGTACTGAGCACCGTCGCCTGGACGGGCGCCGCCCACGCTCACGGCGCCTACCGGCACGCACTGGTCGTCGGCTTCGACCGGGCCTTCGCCGTCGCCGCCGGGATCTCGGTGGCCACGTTCTTCGTCACGCTCGTCCTGATCCGGGTCCGCCGCACCGGCGCGCAGCCCGCGCGGTGACATGCGTGGCCGGCCGCGGGGGCATCACGGGGTGCTGTCCCCGCGGCACCGGTTCCGGCCGATCGGGAATTCGTCGAACCCCGCGGCCTCGGCCTGCGCACAGGAGCAGAAGAAATGATCTTCGAATGGCGACACTACGTATTTCGAATTGCTCGGGGGCGTGTAGCTGTTGGCGCCGGCGAGGGTCGAAGCCACCACCGGCAGGCGGCCGCAGCGGATGACGTACAGGGGATACCGCGCCAGCCCGAAGGCCAATGGCGTCACCAGGGCGACCAGATAGACGACCACGGCGGCGACGACGGCGCGAGGGAACGGCGGTAGCACCCAGAGCAGCGCCATGATGGGGAGCGCGACCAGAAACCACAGCACGACGAAGGGCACATAGAAGACCGCGAAGGTCAGCGGAGGCCGCGGGCGCGCCACGAGTAACACCGTCAGGTACCCGAGCGCGGGAAGCGCGAAGACTAACAGCCCCAGCCAGCCCACGGCCTGTGCAAACCTCACCATGGCCCGAACGTACGCGCGCCGACGTTCCAGGCCAAGAGGAGCAGACCCGTCCTCGTTCGGCTTCACTGGGGGATGCCTTGTGGGCATGATTGGCCATATGACCGCAAGTCCCGGGCGTCCGCAGCTGTTACGTGAGCTGAACGATCGCGCTGCGCTGGAGCTGCTGGCCTCGTCGGGAGCGCTGACCCGGTCGCAGGTGAGCGAGATGACGGGGCTGTCGAAGGTGACGGCCAACCATGTCCTGGCCCGGCTGGAGGAGCGGGGCCTGGTCGTCAGGGTCGGCGCGCAGGAGGGAGGGCCCGGGCCCAACGCGGCCCTGTACGGGCTCAACCCCGCGTCCGGCCAGGTGATCGCGATCGAGGTCTACCCCGACACGACGGCCGCCGTTCTCGCCGACATCACGGGGCGGGTGCTGGCAGAGACGACGGTCCCGACCGATGCCACGGCGGAACCGGCCGACGCGGTGCACGCGATCGTGGCGCACCTCGTACGGGCCGCGCAGACCGACATGGCGCGGGTCCAGGCGTGCGTGATCGCCCTTCCCGCCGTCATTGAACCTGCTACGAGCCGTATCCGCTTCTGCTACGAGATGCCCGCGTGGGACGGAGACGCGATCGAGGAGATCCGCCGGAACGTGCCGCTGCCCGTCACGATCGACAACGACGTCAACCTCGCCGCGATGGCCGAGCGCGCGCTGGGGGTCGCCAAGGACGCACGCGACTTCGTCCTGGTCTGGATCGGACGGGGGCCTGGATCGGCCTTCATGGTGGGCGATCAGCTGCTACGAGGGACTGCGGGCGCGGCGGGCGAACTCGGCGCGATGCCCGTTCCCGGCTCGGACCTGGGCAGCGGAGGCTTTGATCGCGGTCGTTATGAGGTGGCTGCCGCCTTCCAGGCCCTGGTCGGCGCACCGGCGGTGCAAGAACTCGCCGAACGCCACCAGATCGCGGCCGAGACCGCCGCGAAGAGCGTGGCGGCCGCCGTGCGGAGTGCGGCGGTGGAATTCCTCGACGAGCTGGCCCGGCGGATCGCTCTGGGGGTCGCCTCCATCTGCACCGTTCTCGACCCGGAACTCGTCGTGCTGGGCAGCCACGTCGGTTTCGCCGGAGGCGACGAACTCGCCGGCCGCGTCCAGCGCGCCGTCGCCGGCATGTGCCTGGCACGGCCCCGCGTGACGGCGAGCACGATCCCGGACCGACCGGTGGTACGCGGCGCTCTGCTGGTCGCCGTCGACCAGGCACGCGAGCGCGTGTTCTTCGGCGAGCCGTGAGTGTTACGCGACAGTCGCCACGTTAGCCAGAACGCCACCCCTTCAGCGGTTCCACCCCGTAAGGCCGGACGCCGGGGGCCATCATCCATCACCGGTCGGCCGTCGGCATCGTTGAAGCCGGGCAGGGGCGCCCCGGATGACGGCTCGGGAGAGCCGACGCAGCGCCAGGTCGAACCGCTCACGGTCACGGTGTTGGAACGGTGTGTTCTCCCAGGCGTCCAGGAGGCCGCGGAGCGGTCTCATCTCGTCCGGTTCATGGCATGTCTCCCACAGGCCCAGCAGGAGGTGGCCGCCGTCCGCCTCGTCGAGCGTTCCGGTCTCGATCTGCCGGGCGATTTCTCGGGCGGTGATCCAGCCTGCCTGGTGGACGCCCATGGCGTCGAGCGCGAGTTCGCTCAAGAGCCGTTGGACGAGCGGTCGGCCTTCCCGCACGACGAGCCGGGTCGGTGATTCGCAGGCGAGGGCGATGACGGCCGGAGTTTCGATCCCGGCGACGAGAAGGCCGCAGGCGATCCAGACGGGCTCGCCGGGAAACAGCTTGGCCAAGAAGACGTCCGAGAGGTCCTGGTCGAGAGTGACGGCGGCATGGAGACGATCCAGACGTTCCTGCAGGTCGGCAGGTAGGTCCATAGAGGCGACCTCCTTCTGGCCGGTTGCAGCCGAGCCGGCTGTGGGCTCGCGTCGGCCGTGGTCAGCTCGTTGACTCGTGGAAGCCCGCGGCCGTGGCCTCCTCGCGGGAACAGAAGAAGCGGTCGTCGAGAGGCGTCACCGCGTACGCCGGGCTGTCCGGCGCCCTGTAGGTGTAGCCGGCGGCGAAGGTCGTGCCGACCACCGGCAGGTGGCCGCAGCGGATGACGTGCAGCGGGTATCGCGCCGGCCCGGAGGCCAGCGGCACCACCAGCAGGACCAGATAGACCACCACGGCGGCGACGAGGGCGCGCGGCAGCGGCGGTATCACCCACAGCAGCGCCACGACCGGGAGCGCGGCCAGGAACCACACCAGCACCAAGACGCCGTACCAGGAGGCGAACGCCACCGGGGGTCGCGGGCGGGACACGAGCAGCACCACCACGTACCCGACGGCGGGAGGCACGAAGACGAGCAGCGCCAGCCAGCCCACGGCCTGCGAGAAGCGCGTCACGGCCCGAACGTACCTCTTAACGGAGGACGAGGCACGGATCAGTTTCAGACCGGGATTCCGGCAGGGGTGGTGAGGTTCTTCACGTCGTTCGGAGCAGGGGGCGTGATCTCGACCGGGGTGTCGAAGGTGGAGTAGTTCATGGTGGCGTTCAGCCGCCGCTTCGTGCCGCGCCGGTCGACCAGGTTGATCTTGCGGATCAGACGCTGGTCGTCGATCCAGACCTCGAAGTACGGGGTGGTGCCGAACGTTTTGTAGACCGCTTGCGCCTCGGTGCGTTCGGCGGGGCCCAGCTTGGTCAGTGCCTCGCCGAGGGCGAATGTGCCCTGGTAGCGGGTGGTGGGCTTCCCGCCCATCGTCTCCCGGCCGACCGTGTGCACGTCCTTGGAGGTGGTGAACATCTTGGCGTGCAGCACCGGGTCCGGCTGGCGGACCTGGGCCAGCAGAGCCATGACGTCGGTGTCGGACGAGTTCAGCGCGCTCAGCGAGAGGCTGACCCAGGACTTGTGGATGACCTCGATCAGCATCGAGTTCTTGATGTACAGCTTGTCCCCGAGGAGGACCACGCTTGATTCCGGGTCACCCGCCTCGGTGTTGTTGAAAGGGACGTCGTACTGCAGGGCGTGGTCCTTCGACCGGCTGGTCACCTCGCTGGACAGGTGACTGCTCTTACCGCCCACGACCGTGGAGAAGGAGACCGACGCCTGGTAGGACGTCACGGAGCCGAGCCGTTTCACCGCCTGGTCCAACGCCTCCGCAGCCGTACGGGGCGAACCACTCGTGCCGTCGGCCGAAGGCCTGCCCGAGTTCCCGACGCACCCGGCCAGCGACACCATCAGCGCGAGCCCCGCCGCGTACCGACCGGCCATCCTCATCACAGCGACTTCCTCCGCTTCACGGCGACGACGTCGTCGCCAATATCAGGACGCGCCGCGAGGCCTGCCCGATTACGTGACGACCTCGCCGGAGGATCACTCTGAGGTGATCGCGGTGGCGACCTGGCAAGGGTCGGAGATGAAGGACAGGTGGCGGGCGCCCGGGATGAGGATCGGCGCGGGGGCGCCGATTCGTCTCGCCGTCTCGTACGGCGCGGACCCGGCGAACACGTCGTCGGCGGCGCCGAAGACCACCGCCTTGGAGATCGGGACACCGGCGAGCGCGGCGACACGGGCGGCGGGCAGGCCGACGATGCCCGTCATCTGCCAGATCCCGTTCTCGGCGCCCGCGACCTGGAAGGGGCGGCGCCACTGGTCCACGCCCGCGCGGTCGAGGTGAGGGCAGCCGGGACCGCAGTTGGACTCGTAGATCCGGCGGATCAGCCAGTCCGAACGGAGGGCGAGCCGGAGCAGGGTCGTGCGGTACGGGGGCGGCAGCGCGGCCTGGAGTCCGGTGGCGCCCGCGCCGGCACCGGTGTTCAGCGGATTTCTAGCGAGGAACCCCGGTTCTTCAGGGCCGGCTTCCTTGTGTGCGGCGCGCCGGCGCCGCCTAGGCCGGTCGTTCCTGGTTCTGGATGCACTCGGCGATGGCCGGCAGCGGAACACCGCCGCAGGAAGCGGCGATGGACGGGGGCCAGAAGTGACGCCCCGCAGGTACTTGCGGAGGTGGTCGGAGAACCTACTTGTAGTCAGACCGTATCCATCTGGACGATGGACGGGCGTTTGAAGAACGTCCGCTTCGTCTGCTCGGCCGAGGCGCTCAAGCGGCTCACCGAGTATCGCCAGGGCGAATCGGACCTGATGTTCTCCGGCGGCAAGTGGTTCCTGATCGCCACGTGCGAGGTCCCCCAGGCCCGGCGATACGAGCCGAAAGACTGGATCGGGGTGGACCGGGGCATCAACAACCTCGCCACCACCAGCGACGGCGACAACCACTGCGGGCGGCGTCTGGACCGATACCGGCGCCGGCAGGCCCGCAAACGGGCCGAGATCCAGGCCAAGCGCACCCGCTCGGCCAAGCAGCTCCTCAAAAGGCGCGCACGCCGGGAATCCCGGCACGCGACCCACATCAACCACCGGATTTCCAAGACCGTCGTTGCTGTCGCCCAACGCACCGAACGCGGCATCGCCCTGGAACAGCTCCAGGGCATCCGCGAGCGGGTCACGGTTCGACGCGACCAGCGAGCACGGCAGTCTTCCTGGCCGTTCCGCCAGCTCGGCGAGTTCATCGCCTACAAGGCCCGCCGCGCCGGCGTGCCATTCATCGAGGTGGACCCGGCCTACACCTCCCAGCGCTGCCCGCGCTGCGGCCACACCGACAAGGCCAACCGGCCGGCTCGGGACCGTTTCCAATGTCGTCGGTGCGGCCTCGCTGGGCCAGCCGACCACGTCGCCGGGGTCAACGTACGCGACCGCGCACGCTCGGCGTGGGTATTCGTCAACATGCCCCACCGGCCCCCGCCTGAGCGGGAACCGGCGATGTGACCCGTGACCGCCCTGTCGTAGGGGGCAGTCGGGAGCATAAACGGAGCCTCTCTGGACTGAGTCAACAAGCTCGGTCCCTCAGGGCCGAGTAGTTGACCCCGTCTCCGTCGAGGAACACCAGCCGCGAGGGCCGAGTGGATCGAAGGTGTCGGCCGACTCGGCGAAGCCGTGGATCAGGACGACGGGCGGCCCGCCGCCGCCCCACTGCCGGTACCGGGTGCGGATGCCGTCCGCCGTGACGAACCGCAGGCCCGCCGGTTCGCGGGACCGGCCGGCGGTCGCGGCGTTGTAGACGAGCGAGAACAGCGTCGCGACGACGGCCATCGCCGATGTGGCGATGAGCAGGCGGCGTACCCATCGCCTACCCGGCGCCGCGGGCTTCCGGATGGTCCTCATGGCTCTCACCGGAGCAGGGAGTAGGCCAGGGCCACGGCGATGGCCAGGCCGTACCCGCCGGCCGCGATCGCCACGACCCGGGTACGGCGGGCCTTGTCCCAGGCGGTACGGGACGACAGCCAGGCCAGCGCGGGCAGGACCAGGATCCCGTGCAGGCTCACGCCGTGGACGGGCTTGAGGAAACCGAGGTCGTGGTACGCCTGCTGCTGTCGGCCGGCACCGACCTCGGCCGCGCCCCGGGCGATCATCGCCGCGCCGGTGGCCAGGCCGATCATCAGGCTCACGAACCCGGCCCGCAGGCCCAGCCGCGTACTGGCCGGGAGCTTCGGGTTCGGCCGGAAGGCGGACACGGCCAGGACGCCCAGGACCACGATGAGCACCCCGCCCCCGGCCGCGAGCACCGTCGAGACCGCCGAGTCGAACGGGGTCTCGCGGTTCAGGTGAGAGGGCACGTGCCGCCACGCCTGCAGCGTGATACCGCCGACCTCCACGACACAGTCGGCCGCGAAGACGCCCAGCAGCAGTGCGCGACCACGTTCGCCGATCGGCAGGTACCTGGTCACCCACGTGACCGCGGCCAGCGTCAGGCCGAAGGACAGCCCGAAGGTGGCCGGCTTGCGCCAGGACACCGGGCCGTACCAGGGGCCGCCGTCGACCGCGAAGACCGCCAGGTGGAACAGCCCCGCGCAGGCGAGCACCGCGGCGAGGCCATAACAGAAACGCTCGAAACGGCGGCCACGGCTCCAAGCCCCGGCGAGCACGTCCCGCACGGCACCTCCTCGGACCTCGGCATTTCGCTGTTCCCGGCCATCATTCGGCAGTGCGGAACGGCCGGCGTCGGCCGAGGGGCGGCTTTCCGGCTACGCCGATCCGCGTAGTGCGGGCCGGTAACGTGGTCCCGCGTGGACAGCCGGACACTGTCGTATCAGCGCCGTAACGAGCGCGCGGACCGCATGTACTTCAAGGCGCATGTGAAGAAGTGTTTCGCGGATCGACGGGTGTCCCGTTACCTCGAACTGGGCCTGGTGGACTCCTCGGAAGTGAGCACCGCTCTTGCCGAGGGTGACGCTTTCGACCAGGCGCGCTCGACCGCTGTTCATCACATGTACAACGTCGAACGCGACGACCGGAATGCCTTCCGGGAAGCCGTTCGTTTCGTTCTGGATCACTCGCTGGACGCCAGGACCGGTGCGCTGGCGACAGCGCTGCCTCTCGCGCTCTTCTTTTCGGCCGTGGAGGCGTTCGGCGAGGACGGTTTCCGGCGCCTGTCGGTGACGCTGGTGAGCGCCCTCATCCTCGCCGCCGCAGGCCTGCTGTTCGCCCGTTCCCGTGTGGTCGCCGGAGCCGTGGCCGCCGTGGGGATCTCGCTGGCGGTGGGCCCGCACTATCTCGCGGGCCTGGAGTGGAACCCCGCGACAAGCGTGTTCTGCTGCCTGGTCGGCGTCGCGGCGGGCGTTCACCTGGCCGACGAACTGAGGCGGCTGGCGCTCTGGCAGGTGTTCGCCCTCCCCCTGCTGGTCGCTCTCCGCATGCTCCATGACTTTCGCGAAGAACAGCTCAGGAGGGAATGGATCGACGGCACCACCGAGGACATCGTCGTACCGCAGATCATTTTGTCCATCAACACGACGTTGGGCAAGGATCACGACAGGCTCCTGGTGGAAGAGGATTCCGAAGGGCTCAGGAGACTTCACGACCCCGCGCTCACCGTGTCGACGAGATCCGAGCAGCGGATCAGGGGAACTCTGGCGCGCTATGACGGCGGCAGCATAGCCCTTTCCGGCCCGCGCGGAGTGGGGAAGTCCACGCTGCTGCGGATGTTCTGCGCGCCTCCCGAAGGCAGCGGCGGTGAATTCGCGGTGTACGTGTCGGCGCCGGCGGAATACGTCCCGCGCGACTTTCTCATCGACCTCTTCCAACGCTTGTCCGAGGACTACCTCACCTATCAGGGCCATACCTACGACGACCCGCTGAAGAAGCGTTTCGTCGCCCGCAGGCGCGTGGCCCGCGTCGTACGAGAGGTCTCGTCGGCGGCTCTGCGCTCGGCCCTGGCTCTGGGCCTTCTCGCCCTGCTGATCTGGTCGGTGGTCGAGGACGTGCGCCCGGCCGTCGTCAGGTTCGATCACGCGCATGTCGATGGGTGGTACGACTCTGTCATCGCCTTCGCCGGCCACTGGTGGGCCGCGCACCGCGGCCTGACGCAGATTCTGGGCATCATCCTGGTCTCGATCATCTGGCCCGGAACGCGTCGCTGGCGGTGGCACAGGGAGCCGTCTCTGGTGGTCAAGGCACGAGAGAACCTCTTTCGCCTCCAGGCGGAGCGGACGGTCACCTGGGGTGCCAACGCGGGGTTGCCCGCGCTGCTCGGCGGCAGCCTGTCCCTGAACCGGGGCGCGTCCGTCAAGCACGTGCCCTGGGCGCTTCCCGAGCTGGTCGGCCAGATGCGCAGGTTCATGACCCAGGTGGCCCAGGACGAGAAGGAATCCGGTCGGCGCGTTCTGATCGGGATAGACGAGATCGACCGGATCGGCTCCACCGAGCATGCCGAGCGGTTCATCAGCGAGATCAAGGCGATCTTCGGCATCGAGAACTGCTTCTTCCTCGTCTCTGTCGCCGAAGACGTCGGATCCACGTTCGCTCGCCGCGTCGTTTCGGAGCGCTCGGTGTTCGAGAACGCGTTCGACGACGTCGTCATCGTGGATCCGCTGACTCTCGAAGAGTCGAAGAACCTGCTCCTTCGCCGGGTTCCGGGTTTCACGGACGCGTTCGTCTACCTCGCGCACGCTCTGTCGGGAGGGGTTCCGCGGGAGCTGATAAGGATCACCAGGCGTCTCGTCGAGCTCAACGAGGAGATGCGCGCGACGTCGGACTACCCTCGCCTGGAGGATCTGACGCGCGCCCTGGTCAAGGAAGGCCTGATCGAAGTGGTCACGGCCACGCGCAACATGATCGCGCAGCTGGCTCCCGAGGCGCCGTGGGGCGTCACGTTCGACCAGCTGCGAAACCTGCTGACCGCGATGCGAACCGAGCCGTCCGTGGCGATCAGCGAGTCCGCCGCGCTGATGCGCCGGCTGGCGAGCCTCGACGCCGACCGGGCCGCGCCGGAGACCGACTCCGCCCTGACCGAGGCGGACCCGCTGAAGGCCGCCCGCCGAGCGCTCATGGAACTCTCCGCGTTCACCTATTTCTCCGTGACGATCATCGACGCGTTCGCGGACCTGACCTTCAACCTGAACAAGGCGAAGGCCGGCGGCTCTCCCACCGACGCGGGCTCGTACGAGCAACTCGCCGGCGCCAGACGAGAGCTGACGCTCTCCCCCGAGAGCTCGCGCGAAACGGTGCGGCGTTTCCGGGAGGCCTGGTCCCTCGACGACCAGGCCTGACCCTTACCCGGCGAGCCCGGCCAGGTGAGCGGGGAGGTCGCCGAGGGTCCGGATGACCGGCGCCCCCGCGGGAGCGGGGTCGTCGCCGCGGTTCAGCCAGATGCCGTACAACCCGGCGTCGGTGGCCGCGATGGCGTCGGTACGGAGCCGGTCCCCGACGTAGGCCACCTCGTGCGGCGCGAGGCGGAGCCGTGCACAGCCCGCATGGAAGATCTCCGCACTGGGTTTGGCGGCGCCGACCTCGCTGGAGGCGATGACGTCCGGCAGCTCGTCCGCGAGCCCGACGTGACGGAGCTTCCCGCGCTGCTGGCCGGCATCGCCGTTGGTCAGGACGCCCAGCCGCAGGTCAGGATTCCGCTCGGCGAGCGCGTGAAGCGCCGGCCTGACGTCGGGGTAGATCCGCCAGGCGGCTTCGTAGCGGCGCAGATACCCGGCGAACCAGGCGTCGGCCCGCCGGTCGTCCCAGGTGCCCAGGCCGAGTTCGGCGGCGAGCGAGGTGACCCGCAGGCGTCGCTGTTCGGTGAAGGTGAGCTCCCCGGCCAGGTAGCGGTCCATCGCCAGTTCCTCGAGACGCCGCCACCGCAGATGCGCGTCGTCCACACGACGCACGCCGGGCGTCGCCAGAAGAGTCTCGACGAGCGCGACCTCTGCGGCGCCGTCGTGGTCGATCAAGGTCCCGTCCAGATCGAACAGGACCGCCTGCACTCCTGATGCCATCGCCGGTCCTCACGTGTCCTCGTCCGCGGTCTCGGCCGCCAATTGCGACAGGAGGGCCACTCCTGAGCCGTCGACGAGATGGCGGGCGCTGTCGCGCACGCGTTCCGCCTCGGCCAGGCTCTCGTCGCAGGACAAGTCCGCCGCGAAGAGATGCACGTCGCCGATGCAGGCCGCCAGCGCATCCGCCAGTACGTTCGTTCGATGCCACTCGATCTCCTTACGCCTTGTCTCCTGCCGTGAGCGGTACATCAAGACGACTGCGGTGGTGATCGAGGAGGACGTCAGGAGGACGGGTATGAGCAGAGACGATGCCGTCGAGCGGTCGGCGATGTAGAAGGCGACCTCCGACACGCCCGGCAATGTGACGAGCAGGCCACCAGCCATCATCCGTCGTCCCGCGATCAGCCGCTCGGCGAGTTTCCGGCCATGGGAGGCGGCGGGAATCGAGACCCCGTTGGCGGCCGGGCTTGTCTTCACGGTGGGGTCGCTACGACCTGGCCGGCGCTGGACCTTGGGGACGGACATGGCTGACTCCGGACTAGTGAGGCAATCGCCCTACAAAAGAAGTGCCTGATGTCATCTCTAGGTACGGAACCGCATCATCCCCACGGCGCAGGATGGCGACACCGAAAGGTGAGGCCGTCTTGCCTGCTCACAGGGCACCTGACTTCAGCGTCACAAAAGAGTGGCTGTCCGCTGCGAGGGCGTGTTGGGCCGGGCCGTCTACAGGGAGGTGGAGAAATATTTCAAGCTTCCGAGAGAGGTATATCCGAGCTCAGTGAACGTGAACGCGAGGAGTTCGCCGTCGACATGGCCGGCGAAGCCGTGTCGATTTTCAATCGCCGCGTGTTCGAGGACCGCCGATGGACGGCTGAAGGCGGAGCGGCGTTGACGACATATTTCGTCAATGCCTGCGTAGGGCAATTCCCATCACTGTTCCGCACCTGGTGCCGCCGTCACCGGCGTGACGTGCTCTTCGGATTGGAATTCGACTCCAACTCGGTTAGTAAGTTGAGTGACCCCGAGTCGGGGGCGGTAATGCACGATGAGGCATTGCGTGCACTGGTAGATATATCTGATAATCGGCTTAGAGAAGTAGTCGCCTGGAGAGCAATGGGGTATTCCCACGATGCGGCGTCAATGCTGGCCGGGATCACCGCGAAGGCGGCAGAGGGCAGGCTGAGGCGGCATCGTCAGCGTGTTCAAGGTCGCTCCGTCTCTGGCAATGGAGACGTCTCCGGGGAAGGGAGGCCGGCGTGACGTCCTACTCGAATGGCTTTGGCGACGTTCGACTGATGTACCGCCTTGTCCTGGCGGTCGACGTCGAGAAGTACACCGCGAAGCCCTCTCGGGAGCAGCTACGCGTACAGGTGGCACTGCGTGCCATCCTCCACGAAGCGGCGCAGGATGTCGGCCTTGACCAGCGCGACTGGTACGAGCAGGTGAGTGGCGACGGCGAGTTGATCGTTCTTCCCGAGGACGTCGACGTCTCTGTCGTGGTGGGAGATTTCACGCGTCGGATTGAGGTGGCCCTCGGCGAGTTCAACCGATATCGAGACGGGAACGCGCGCCTGCGCCTTCGGATGGCGATGCATCATGGAACTCTCACGCCTGGACCCTTCGGGCCGGCGGGTGACGCACCGATCTGCGTAAGCCGGCTTCTGGGCGCCACGCCACTGCGTCGGCTGTTGACCGAACAACAGGACCGTGATCTTGCGCTCATCGTCTCTCAGTCTCTCTACCAGGACGTGATACGCACCGGTTTCTGTTCCCTTGATCCGGTCGACTTTCGGCCGGTGCGGGTGAACGTGAAAGGCGTCCAATATTACGGATTCGTCCAAACGCGTGATATCTGGGAGTCCTCCTCGCTCGGGGCGCCGGCAGTGCTTCGCATTCGCTCCATGGCGGATTCCGCGTCGGTCGCAGCGGCGATGAAGCGAGCCAAGGTGAATGACGCCGACAACGAGCAGGATCGTGATCTTAAGGGAACTGTCGATGACGGGCGCAGATTCAATAACTGGGTCGTCTCCGCATGAACCTGAACAGGTTCATCTCCGGCTGAGTGCCGCCGTCCTGGCGCTTCTCAGCGGTCCGCGGGCCAGACTCGCAGGTGCCGGGGCAGGAAATCCGACTCCGACTCCATGGGCAGGCCCAGGTCCTCCGCCAGGGACGCGAGGGCGAGGAGGTCCCAGGCGATGCGCCGGCCCCCGCTCTCGGCGTGCGACGTCACCGCGGCGGCCAGCTCGCCATCGGCGTTCTTCCCCGCGGCCAGCTGCCCGAGCACCCGCACCCGGGGCGTCCAGGCGGAATCGGCCGGTGCGCCGGACAGGACCTCCAGCGCCGACTGCAGGTCGGCCTTCACCTCCGTCCTCAGCTTGCGGTTGCGTGGCCACTGCTTGCGTTTCCACAGGGCGACCAGCGCCGCGGTGTACGCGAGCATGAGATCGGTGCCCGCGTCCTGGCGCTGAAGAACGAAGCGCTGACGGCGCAGGGCGTCCGCGTCGACGTAGCTGCGGCAGACCAACGCCAGCTCGAACGCCTGCACCCAGTCGTGCGGGAAGGGTCCGCCGAGGGTCTCGTCGGGGCTGACGCCCACCGACATGTTCAGCAACGGGAGCTCGCACTGCCCGGGGGAGATGTGCGGAAGGCAGGCGGTGAAGTACTTGTGGGTCGTCCGCGCCGCCGTTCGTACGGCGGGACGCGCGTGCGGATGGTCGAGGGTGGGGTCCTGCGCGGACAGACCGTCGAGGTAGTCCAGCAACGCGTCGGTGAGCGGCGGCAGACCCACGGCCCCCGTCCGGTCGGCGGCTGTGGCTGCCCGCTCCACTCTCGCGTACAGATCGGCTACGGTGCCCGCGCTCGCGTCCTGCGTGGATCGGCTCATACGAGTGATCCAAGCGCAGCGGCCGGACGGCGGGCCGTAGTTCGGAAATGTTCCAACCGACCCCAGGCGGTCAGCTCCGGCGGATGAACCGCACCGCGTCCGCGACGACGTACCCGTCCGCGACGTCGCTGAGTTCGACCGAGCCGTCGAGGCCCGCGGTGAAGGTCCTCGGGCGACAATGATCCAATGACCCGTACCACTGCCGCCCCCTCGGTGGACCTCGCTCAGGTCATTCCAGGCCTGGGCGCCTACGCGCGTACGACGGTTCGGCTGCACCCCCGGCCCGGCAGTCCCGGTCCTCGGGACAGCCATATCGGCGGCCCGCTGGCGTGGCCGGCCTCGGAGGCATGGCCGCACTGCGAGGCCGCGGACTGCGACCTGTATCTCGAAGACCCGGGATCTCCGATGGTCGCCCTGGTTCAGCTGACCGCCGCGGACTTTCCGGAGATCACCTTTCCGGACGGGACGGATCTGCTCCAGATCCTGTGGTGCGTCGGTTACCACGGCGGTGCCGAGGACGTCCCCTGCCGGCTGGTCTGGCGGCGCGCCGCCGAGGTGACCGAGATCCTCCAGGAGCCGCCCGTCCCGGATCTGGAGGACGAGCTCCCGGGGTTCTATGAGACCTACATTCCGCGTCCGTGCGTCCTGCATCCGGAACGAGTGATCGAGTACCCCTGGATCTGGGATCTCCCTGAGGACCTCAGGGGCCGCGTGCAGGCGTGGGATCAGGACAAGGACCAGTACGAACAGCTCTCGACCGCTCCCGGCTTCAAGATCGGCGGAACCGCCATCCACGGGTCGGTGCCGAGCGGGCTGAAATGCGTCGTCTGCGACGCGCCGACCGTCCTGTTCCTGCAACTCGACAACGGTGAGGGCGACGGGCGGTGGTGTGCGGTCGAGGACGGTCAACCGGACTACGGGACCCCGGAGTACGAGCAGGTCTACACGCCGACCGGAATGCTGATCGACGTCGGCCCAGGGGGCCTTCTCGCCTGCTCCGCCGACTTCGGACATCCGGTGGTGTTCCACCGGCAGTAAGGCGTCGAACGCCTTGCATGCGAAGAAGCGACCCGGACATCCTGAACGTGCTTTAGTGGCGGATTTTTACGGGTTACTCTCGGAGATCACGATCGTTGCCCAGAGCGAAGGGGGCCGCCGTGACCGATCAGCCAGCCGTTCCCGGCTCGCGGACACAGTGGGCGCTCGACACCGGTGTGCCGCACACCGCCCGCGTCTGGAACTACTTCCTCGGCGGCAAGGACAACTTCGCCTCCGACCGTGAGGCCGGCGAGCGCATCGCGGAGGTCAACCCGCCCGTGCTCGAACTCGCCCGGGCGTCCCGCGCGTTCCTCGTCCGTGCCGTGCGTCACCTGACCGCCGATGTCGGGATCAGGCAGTTCATCGACATCGGGACCGGGCTGCCCACCTTCAACAACACGCACGAGGTCGCACAGCGGATCGCCCCCGAGTCGCGCATCGTCTACGTCGACAACGACCCGCTGGTGCTGGTCCACGCCGAGGCCCTGCTCACCAGCACGGAGGCCGGTGCCACCCACTACATCGAGGCGGACCTGCACGAACCCGACACGATCCTGCGCGAGGCGGCGACGGTCCTGGACTTCGACCGGCCCGTCGCGATCATGCTGATCGCGATCCTGCACCACATCGGCGACACGGACGAGGCGCGCAAGATCGTACGCCGGCTGGTGGACGCGGTCCCCTCGGGCAGCCACGTGGCGATCGCCCACGCCGTGCACAGCGAGACGATGGACGAGGGCGCGCGGCAGTGGAACAAGGTCGGCCGGCCCCCGCTCATCCCGCGCAGCCCGGAGGAGATCGAGAGCCTCCTCGACGGCCTCGACGTGCTCGAACCGGGAGTCGTCACGACGACGCACTGGCGTCCCGGCGAGGTCACCCTGGGCGTCACCCACGACGTGGACCAGTACGCCGCCGTCGGCCGCAAGCCCTGACCGGCCCCGAGGGCCTGGGAGGTCACGCGGCCGGAGGCTCGCCGGATCTCCAAACGGGTACGACCTCGACGGACGTGAAGCGCCGGCCGTCGCCGGTACGGGTCGCGGTGAAGCGGTAGCGCTCGCCCACCGTGAAGGACGGTACGGCGGCCGAGACGAACACCGCCACGACGATTCCAGGGCCTGATTTGCCGAATCGGCAAAGAGTTTTGTCGTCCGGGGTCCCGGCGGCGCACCATCTCCGACATGACGGAACAGAAATACGAAGTGGTCGTGATCGGGGGTGGCGCGGCCGGGCTGGGCGGGGCGCTCACCCTGGCACGGGCGCGGCGCCGGGTGCTGGTCATCGACGCCGGCCGTCCGCGGAACACTCCCGCGGCTCAGGTGCACGTCTACCTCGGGCGCGAGGGAACACCGCCGGAGGTCCTCCTGGCCGACGGCCGGCGTGAGGTCGAGGGGTACGGCGGCGAGGTCCGGTCGGGTGAGGTCGTTTCGGCCGAGCGCCGCGACGCCGGCGGCTTCCGCCTCGCCCTCGCGGACGGCTCGGCCGTGACGGCGGACCGCCTGCTCGTCACCACCGGCCTGGTCGACGAGCTGCCCGACGTGCCCGGCCTGGCCGAACGCTGGGGCCGCGACGTGCTCCACTGCCCGTACTGCCATGGCTGGGAGGTGCGCGACCGGACGATCGGCGTCCTGGCGACCTCGTCGATCGCGGTTCACCAGGCGCTGCTGTGGCGGCAGTGGAGCAAGAACGTGACCCTCTTCGCGAACGGCGTCGAGGGCCTGGCGGGCAACGAGGAACTGGCCGCCCGCGACGTCACCGTGGTCGGCGGCCGGGTGACGGCGGTGGAGGCGGAGAACGACCGGCTCACCGGCGTACGGCTGGAGGACGGGCGGGTGGTCGCCTGCGACGCCCTCGCCGTCCCGCCCTTCATGACCGCTCGGGCCGGTGTGCTCGGCGGCCTCGGGCTGGAGCCGGTCGAGCAGGAGATGGCCGGTCACGTGATCGGCACCTACGTCGCGGCGGATCCGTCCGGGGCGACGGCGGTGCCGGGCGTGTGGGTGGCCGGCAACGTGACCGGCCTGGCAGACCAGGTCATCGGCGCGGCGGCCGCGGGCGTACGCGCCGGCGCGGCGATCAACGCTGATCTGGTGGCGGAGGAGACACGCCGGGCGGTCGAGGCCCGGCGGGAGGGTGAGCGATGACCGCCGAACACTGGGACGCCCGGTATCGGGAGAGCGAACGGCTCTGGAGCGGGAAACCGAACGACGCGCTGGTCCGCGAGGTCTCCGACCTGTCGCCGGGACGGGCGCTGGACCTGGGATGTGGCGAGGGCGGCGACGCGGTCTGGCTCGCCCGGCGCGGATGGCGGGTGACCGCCGTCGACGTCTCCCGCGTCGCCCTCGAACGCGCGGCCCGGCACGCGGCCGAGGCGGGCGTCGCGGAGCGGATCGACTTCCAGCAACACGATCTCGGAAAGTCGTTCCCGGCCGGGGAGTTCGAACTCGTGTCCGCGCATTTCCTGCACTCCCTCGTCGACATGCCGCGGGAGGAGATCCTGCGGACCGCGGCCTCGGCCGCCGTACGCGGAGGGGTGCTGCTCATCGTCAGTCACGGGGGCTTCCCGCCGTGGGACCACGAGCACGCTGACGTGCGGCTGCCGACGCCGCAGGAGATCCTGGCCGACCTGCACCTCCCGGAAGGGCAGTGGGAGGTGCAGGTCTGCGCGGAACACGAGCGAATCCAGACCGGACCCGACGGAACGCCGGTGACCCGTACCGACAACACGCTCAGGGTCCGGCGGTCGACGGTCAGCCGGTGACCGGGAGGTCGCTGGGCACCGGGGTGGGCACCGGCGCCTGACCGGGCGGGGTGCTCTGCGACGGCGTCGGGGTCGGCTGCTGCGGCGGCGTGGCCTGACCGGCGGAGCAGGTGGCGGAGGAGATGTCGATCGTCTGGGCCTTGCCGGTGGCGAGGCCCAGCTTCACCTCCACGGCTGTGACGGTCAGGCTGCCGTCGGAGTTGTGCACCTGCTTGTTGAGCACCACTGACACCGACCCGACGCCCTGGACCGGCACGTTGAGCGTGCTGTTCGGCGCCGCGTCCGCGGCGAGGCGGTGGCCCGCGATGGAGGCCTTGACCAGGTGCGACGAGCCCTCGCCGCCGACGCACTTGGCCGTGATCAGGTGGGCCGACAGCGCGGCCTTGAGCACCTGGAGGTCGACCACGCTCGCGCGCGAGGTCGACCCGCTGGCGGAGGTGTGCAGCACCTTGAGCTTCACCAGCGGGTTCGCCGGCAGCTGGACGAGGCTCTTGTGGTGCGCGCCGCTCGTAGAGGTGACCGCAGGGGTCTGCGGGATGTTGACCAGGCCGTTGGCGGACAGGCCGAAGGCGGAGGCGGTGCCGGTGGTCGTGCTGGCGGAGGCCGTCGCCGCGATGGTGGCGGGGACGGCGATCGCTCCGGCTATCGCGACGCTCGCGGTCAGGGTCATCAAGCGCACAGTTGTCTCCTCGGAATGAAGGTACGGGTCAAGCTCTGCGTTGTCCTCTACGCACCAGCGGGCACTTCGGTTGCATGGTTCGCCGAAGTTTTTCCACTCTTCGTCGCGCACCGGTCACACAGTGCGTTTGGCGACAATTCGGGCAGCCCTCGGGTCTGGCGCCGAAGGTCAGAGGTCGCGCAGGATCTCGCGGAGGAGACGCGGGGTGGCGTCGGGTGGCTCGGCCTGGGTGACGAGGCGGTTGAGGACGTCGAGGTAGCGGTCGACGTCCTCGCGGCGGTCGGGGTAGAGCGCGCTCGTCAGCTGTTCGAGGTAGACCACGTCCGGAAGCTGGTGCTCCGGCATGCGCAGGAGCGTGACCGGGCCGCCGGCGGCGGCGTGGCCGGCCGACCGGAAGGGCATCAGCTGGATCGTCACGTGTGCGGGCTCGCACATGTCGATCAGGTGCCGCAACTGGGCGGCCATGACCTCCCGGCCGCCGATCGGGCGGCGCAGGGCGGCCTCGTCGATCACCGTCCACAGGTACGGCGGGTGCGGGCGGCGCAGGATCTCCTGGCGTCGCATGCGAAGGGCGAGACGGCGTTCCGTCTCGGCCCTGAGTGCGTCCTCGTGGCCCAGTCTGATCACCGCGCGGGCGTAGTCGGGGGTCTGCAGCAGGCCCGGCACGAACTGCACCTCGTACGCGCGGATGACGCTCGCGGCCTGTTCGAGGCCGAGGTAGGGCTCGAACCATGGCGGGGTCACGTCGGCGTACTCGTGCCACCAGCCGGGGGTGTTCGCCTGACGTGTCAGGTCCAGCAGGGTCGCGCGTTCGGCCTCGTCGGTCACCTCGTACAGCGCGCAGAGGTCGGCCACGTCGCGCAGCTTGAAACCGGTGCGGCCCAGCTCCAGACGGCTGATCTTCGACTGGGACGCGCGGATCGCCTCGCCCGCCCGCTCGCGGCTGATGCCCCGCGACTCGCGCAGGCGGCGCAGGAGCGAGCCCAGGACCATGCGGGTGGCCGTGGGCCCGTGCGGTCTGTCGGCCTCGTCGAGGTGGGCGCCGGTCGTCTCCGCCGGTAGGGGGCCGCCCGGTGCCCGGTCCATGGTCTCCGGTCTGTGGCCCGGCGCGGGCTCGGCGAGATGCTCAGTCACGAAGAAACAGCTCCCAGGACGATTTACGTGTCATTACAACGGGACGTGGCCCGGCACGTCTGCGTCGTCGCTCCATTCCATCGTCGAAACTTACGGTAAAGGGCCGACTACTCAGGGTCAATACGGGGCTGGAACTCGTCGGGTACGGGATCGGTCGTGGTCACCGCGCCTGAGCGTACCGCCGAAGGCCGACAATGGGCCGGAGTGAGTACTCACTTCGCCATTGACGGAGTGAGTACTCACTCCGTACAGTCGACGGCATGACGAACTCCCCAAGTCCCACCCCCCGGCGGCGAGCGCCGGGGATGAGCGCCGAGCAGCGCCGGCAGATGATCGTCGCCGCCGCGCTGCCGCTCGTGGCCGAGTACGGCGCGGCGGTCACCACCAGCCAGATCGCGCGCGCCGCCGGCATCGGTGAGGCCACGATCTTCCGGGCCTTCGCCGACAAGGAAGAGGTGCTGGGCGCCTGCATGGCCGAGGCGATGCGCTCGGACCACGTGGTGCGGCAGATCGCCTCGATACCGCTCGACCAGCCGCTGCCCGCCCGCCTGATCGAGGCGGTCGACACCCTGGACGCCTACCTGG
The DNA here is from genome assembly GCF_050936355.1 of Actinoallomurus sp. CA-142502. Classification (NCBI taxonomy): domain Bacteria; kingdom Bacillati; phylum Actinomycetota; class Actinomycetes; order Streptosporangiales; family Thermomonosporaceae; genus Actinoallomurus; species Actinoallomurus sp. CA-142502. The sequence goes on along the minus strand of NZ_JBNJMY010000001.1, from coordinate 66,477 downwards.
CGCGGATGGGGGCGCTGGCCGGCGCCCTGTACGCGTCCGGGCGAGGGCCCCGGCGGCCGGGCGGCGAGCCGCCCCCGGCCAACAGCCGGGAGGAGTCGATGGCCGCGATCCGGGCCGCCGTCGCGGAGCTGTTCGAGCCCGGCGAGGACGACCTGCGGCTGGACGCGGACGACGCCGCGGGGATCTTCCTCGGCTTCCTGTTCGCACGCCCCCGGGTGAACGGCGAGCGTGCCGTGAGCTCCGAACGCCTCGTCGACGTCTTCCTCCACGGCGCCCTCGCGGGAGGCGACCGATGACCGTGACGCTGAACCACACCATCGTGACGGCCACGGACAACCAGGCGGCCGCCCGCTTCTTCGCGACCATCATGGGCCTGGAGTGCCTGCCGCCGGCGGGCGCGCACGGTCACTTCGTCCCGGTGCGGGTCAACGACCGGCTCACGCTGGACTACATGACGGTCGAGGAGCCCGCCGGCCACCACCTGGCCTTCGACGTCGATCCGGACACCTTCGACCGGATCCTCGCCCGCCTGCGGGAACGGAACATCCCCTTCGGCAACAGCCCGTCCACGCCCGGCAACGGCCGCGTCGACCATCCGCTCTGCCCGCGCGGCCTGTTCTTCGCCGACGCCGCGCGCAACCTGTACGAGGTGATGTCGCCGCGGTGACTCAGACGAACAGCGGCTCCGCGGCGGACCGCTCGGCCAGCGCGCTCATCGCCTCATCGTCCGGGGCGGCGGTGTAACGGGAGGCGGCGTCGAGCACGCGCGGCAGCAGGCCGACGTCGCCGACGCTGTTCACGAAGATGCCCGGACGGCTGAGCGCCCACCAGACGGCCAGGTCGATGTCGTCCTGCCGCTCCAGCGGCTCGTACCAGGTCGACCGGGTGCGCGGGCGTTCGCGCCAGTGGCGCAGCGCGATCGACTTGATCGTCTGCACCGCCACCCGCCGCTCCCGGCAGGTCTGGTACAGCGCGTCGAAGTTGTCGGCGTAGTACGGGCTGCGCATGGTCACGTAGTTGTACGGCAGCAGCACCGAGTCGAAGTCGAACCGGTCGAGACTGCGCCGATGCGTCGCGGCGATCTGCGCGCCGTGACCGGTCACCCCGATGAAGCGCACGAGCCCCTCGTCCCGCGCCTCGATCGCCGCCTCCAGCGCGCCGCCCGGGGACAGGGCGATGTCCCACTCGATGGGGTCGGCCAGGTTGTGCAGCTGGAGCAGGTCGACGTGGTCGACGCCCAGGCGTTCGAGCGAACGGTGGAGCTCCTCGCGGGCCGGGCCGGCCTTGCGCTCACCGGTCTTGGTGGCCAGGAAGAACCGGCCGGGTTCGCGGGCCAGCAGCGGCTTGAGTCGTACCTCGGCCTCGCCGTACGACGCCGCGACGTCGATGTGGTTCACACCGTGTTCGAGCAGGACGTCGAGTATCTCGTCGGCGACCCGCTGCGGCTCGTTGGCGAGAGCCGCGGCCCCGAAGATCACCCGGGTGCTCAGGTGGCCGGTGCGCCCGAACTCTGCCGTCTCGATCGCCATGAACCCTCCCGTGCCGATGTGGGCGGCGGCGGCGCTGTTCGCCGGAGATCGCCCGCCATGAGATCAACTTACGCCTTGGTCCCGCCTTGGCCATGTCGCCGGGTCAGGAGCGCAGCCACTCGTCGATCGCGCGGTGGATCCGCTCCTTGGTCGCCGCCGGGGCCGAAGGACGCGTCGACGCCCGTACGGGACAGCTCGGCGAGTGCCGTGTCGTCGTAGCCGAAGGCCGTACGGACGCGGGCGTACTCCTCGGCCAGTGAGGTGCCGGCCGTCGAGGGGATGTCGGTGTTCAACGTGACCCGCAGGCCGGCGTCGCGCAGCCGCGGCAGCGGGTGCGCGTCGAGCGACGCGGCGACGCCGAGCGCCACGTTCGAGGACGGGCAGACCTCCAGCGGAATGCCGCGTTCGCGTACCTCGGCGACCAGGTCCGGGTCGTCCAGCACCCGGATCCCGTGCCCCAGCCGCTCCGTACGGCCGACGGTGATCGCCTCACGGATGCTGTCCGGCCCGCACGTCTCCCCGGCGTGGTGCACCAGGTGCAGCCCGGTGTCGCGAGCCGCGTGGAGCACCTCGGCGAACGGTGCGAGCGGGTGCGCCTCGTCACCGGCCAGCCCGACCGCGATGACCTCCTCGTGAGACGTGGCGAGCTCGACGGTCCGCCGGGCTCGCTCGACCGAACGGCGCCGGGAGTGGTCGAGGATGACCCGGCACTCGACGCCGTACGCCGCCCGGCCCTCGGCCAGGCCGTCCAGCACCGCCGCCAACGGCATGCCGAGGTCGCCGAGCCGCTCGCCGTGCGAGGCCGCCGTGAAGGTGACCTCGGCATAGCGCGTGCCCTGCGCCGCCTCGTCCGCGCAGTACTCGAGGGCGATCCGCCGGAAGTCCTCCGGCCGGCGCAGGCAGGTCCTGATGAGTGTGTTGTGGTCGGCGAACTGGCGGAACCCGTCGAACACCGGCGGGCCGTCCTCCGGCCCTTGGGCAGGAGCGTCAGGTCGCGCATGGGGACAAGCATCGCGTACGGCACGGACCTCCCGGCGCGCGAGCGGCGGCATTTCGGCCTTGGCGGCATTGGAGAAATACGACGGCCGCTTCCGGTGAATGGCTGAATAATCCGATACTGGCCGTGTCCCGCATCCCTTCATTGGGCGGCTCGATGAGTAATGGAAGCGCCAAATTCTGCAACCCCGTACCGGGTGGGATATGACCCGTTGTTTGCTTCGTCTGGCGCGATCATGGACCGCACGGGGCGTGATCTTTTTCAATCACGCCGCAGGTGGGGAGTGGTTTTACGTATCTGGATCGGGCCCCACGGACACCACTGGGGCCGGTGTTAATGTTGCGTTCGTTCAGCATCGAGGTACGACGTTTCTGAGATCACCGGCCACTTGGAGGGTGTGTGAAGCGGCAAAGGCTGAAGATGTGGACGACGCCTGTCGTCGGCGGTATTCGCCGCCAATGCCTCATGCTGTTCGCCGCCGCCGCGTGGCCGCCTTTCCCCGAATGTAACTTTTCCGCTGATGCCGCCGCACAACGTGCGCCGGTCGTGTCCGGGTCAAGAAGTCACTCTCCACGAGAACTCCGAGCGGTGATCCACATCGCCGGTTAACGCCAGGGCGGCGCGGACAAGGGCCGCCGCACCGCCCGGGCGAGAACCTCCCGAACCACCAGTGAAGAAAACCAACACCCTTGGGGGAGACATGCACAAATGGACCGCTCGCGCCGCCAGGGTGGCGCTGGTCGCGGCCGCCGTCAGCGCGGCCAGCGTCGGCGTCGCCAATGCGGACGACACGACGGGCGACCACAGCATCCTCGGCGGTAACCAGTTGCTCAATCACCTTTCGGTCATCGCGCCGATCGGTCTGTTCGGTAACCACGTCAACCTGCTGAGCACGGTCGTGCCGGGCAGCGGCTTCCGCTATGCGCACGTCCGCGCGGACGATGACCCGGCTCCGCAGATGGACATCTGCGGCAACGCCATCTCCAGCGCGAACGGCATCGGTACGGCCGCGTGCAAGGGCCAGGCGAACATCGGCACCACCGAGGCCGCTCCGGCAGCGGTCGTGGCCGCGCCTGCGGCACCGGCCGCGGTCACGGCTCCGGCTCCGGCCATGGCCAGCGAGACGGCCGGCGCTCCGACCGCCGCCATCGGCGCTCCGGGCGCCGCGCCTGCGGAGACCGCAGCCGCGCCCGCCCCGGCCCAGGCCGAGGCTCCGTCCATCGCTCCGGCCGAGGCACCGGCCATCGCGTCCGCGTCCGCTCCGGCTCAGGCTCCGGCCGCCGCGCCGGCTCAGGCTCCGGCTCAGGCTCCGGCTCAGGCTCCGGCCGCCGCGCCGGCTCAGGCTCCGGCTCAGGCTCCGGCCGCCGCTCCGGCCCAGGCTCCGGCGGAGGCACCGGCCATCGCACCGGCCGCCGCTCCGGCGGAACCCGCCGCCGCGGCACCGGTCGCCGCTCCGATCGCCCAGGAGGCCCGTCCCGTCGAGATGAGCACTTCTGGCGAGAACGGCGTGCTGAGCGGCAATCAGGTCAAGGCGCCCGTACGCGCCCCGATCCGGATCTGCGGCAACGCGGGCGCCCTGGGCGGCATGGCCACCGCCGCGTGCGAGGGAACCGCGTCCAGCGGCCGAATCGGCACGGCGGCCCGTACGTTCGGCGTCGCCGGCCTGCTCGGCTGAACCCTGACACTGGGGCAGTCTCTCGGCATCGGCCGAATCACCTGTCCGTCCGCCCGGACCACCGGGCGGGCGGACATTCCTTTTCCGCACTCGGCCCCTGCCCACGCCGCGCCCTCCGGCTTCGGATATTCCTTTGCCCGCCGAATCGATGCCTGCCTAGGCTCGCCCGGGTGCGGCGCACCATCATCATCGGCGACATCCACGGCTGTTTCGACGAGCTGCTCGAACTACTCGACGAAGTCGACCTCCGCCCGGACGATCTGCTGGTCAGCGTCGGCGATCTGGTCGACCGCGGACCGGCGCCCGGTGAGGTGGTCGGACTTTTCCGTGAACGCCCGAACTCGGTCGTGGTCATGGGCAACCACGAACGCAAGCACGTGCGCGGGATCTTCTCCTACGCGCAAGAGATCACGCGCTTGCAACTAGGCGACCGGTACACCGAAACGGTCGACTGGATGCGGACACGGCCGTACTACTTCGAGAACGACCATGTCCGCGTCGTCCACGCCGCGATGCTGCCCGGAATCCCGCTGGCCGACCAGAAAGAAGAAATCCTCTGCGGTTCGACCAGCGGCGAACGAGAACTCGCCGCGCTGTTCCCCGACGGCCACTGGCACGACCACTACACCGACACCAAACCGGTTGTCTTCGGCCATCACGTGACCGGGCCCGAGCCGCTGATCCGCGACGGCAGGATCTTCGGCCTGGACACCGGCGCCTGTCACGGCTGGAACCTGACCGCGCTGTGCGTGCCGGGATTCACCGTGCACTCGGTGAGGGCGCACGCGGATCACTGGTCGCTCGCCAAGCGCCAATGGCAGTTGCCCGTCCTGAAGACCAGGCCGTGGCGTGACTTCTCCTGGCCGGAGCTGGCTGAAGCGATCGCGAGGTTCTCCTCGGCGCCCGACGCCGCCACGCGCGGCTGGTTGGAAAAGCTCGAAAACTGGGCGGCGGAACTGCGGTCGGCCTTTCCTGCCCTGGTCGCCACGGCGCATCGCATCGCCGGCGAGCTCACCACAGACGAACTGCGGCGGCATCCGGCCGCACGCTTCCTGTTCCAAGCACGTGACGGTCGGCTCGACCAGACCAGTCTGGCCGGACAGTGCTCAACACCCCGTAGGACGATCGACCTGGCGACCGCGCTCGGCCTGGTCGTACGCGAACTGCCCGACTGACTCCGCACACCTGGCTCGCGGAGGCCGGGCGCAGACAAGGTGAAATCACGATCTCTCCCCTTCCTGCGGCAAGAATCCGGTCGCGACCGGCTATCTCCTCCTGTTCTGCCGATTCTCACGGCGGAGGCGATGAAATTACATCGTTTCCCTTGCACTTCCCGTGCGGTGATCTTGGGCCATATAGGGTTATCGAAAAACTCTCGTTTTACTTTTCGTGATTGGCGGCGGATCTAAATCCCGATGGTGAGCCTTGAGGTGAAAAGAGGCGATGATACGGCGCCAAGTGCAGGGGGTATCTGCTGATGCGAAGAAAGGCTCACACGTACCCTTTGGAGGTCAGCGGATGGATTCGGTGGACCAGGCTGAGTCACAAGCCTGGAGTCTCTGGGCCAAACTGGCCGCTCCAGCTTTACTGCGATGTCCTGTCCTCGGTATCAGCGCTGTGCTGGTCGTATCGACCCCGCTCGCCGCGGTGGCTCGTACTCTGCCGCGTTCCCAAGACTTCGCCTCGGCCGCGCCAACGCAGCGGCAGATGCGTGTCCTGCGTTCCTACGAGCGGTACATGGCCCGGATGAAGGCCCAGTCCGTCAAGGCGCGCGCGGCGGTGCGGTTCGCCTACCGGCAGGTCGGAAAGCCCTACCAGTGGGGCGGCGCCGGCCCGCGCACGTACGACTGCTCCGGCCTGGTGATGGCCGCCTGGCGCAAGGGCGGCCTACGGCTGCCGCACCGGGCCGACCTCCAGCACCGGATGATCCGCAGAAAGGTGGGCCTGAAGCACCTGCGTCCCGGTGACCTGGTGTTCTTCTCGGGCGACCATCACGTCGGCATCTACGTCGGACGCCGGCACTTCCTTCACGCCCCGCACACCGGTGCCCGGGTCCAGCGCGGGACGCTGTCCGGGTGGCGGCTGCGGGTCTTCGCCGGAGCGGCCCGGCCAGGGGCGCCGGCGTACCAGGCGTGGCCGCACTGGGTGCGTGCGCTCGCCAAGCAGCACGAGGCCGAGCGGCACCCGCACGCCGCACCGCACCGGCGGCACGACGACGCGCACACGGACGTCCCGGCCGGCCCGCAGGCGGAGACGCCCGCGCAGGCTCAGACGCCCATACCGGCGGAGACGCCCGCCACCGCACCGGACGGAATCCAGCAGGAGGTCCAGGGGCCCGAGGACGATCAGACCGGTCCGTACAACGAGGCCGGGCAGCCGTCCACCGCTCCGGTGACACCGCCGCCGGCGAGCGACCGGGCCCAGGAGCCGGCCGGCCCCGCCGCGCACGCGCCGTCGACCGGCTCGAGGCTGCTGTCCGTTCCACTGCTCAGGATGTCGGCGCCACGTGGCGACCACCACCACGCCGACCCCGCGCCTCGACCCGCGCCCAAGCCGGGGGCGCACGCCGGCTCGCACGCAGGAGCGCGCACCGGCACGCGGCCGCACCGTCCGCCGGTCACCGTACGGCGTCAGAACGACGAGCAGCGGTTCGACCGCGACTTCGGCGACGGCGGTGACTACCGGGACGATGACGCCGGCGACACCGGCAATGACGGCATCGACCTGCGCTCACTTCTGGGGAACGCTCCCTGATCGAGGGCCGCCGACCGGAATGACGGCCGGGACCGGACATCCCCGATGGTGTGGAATGTTTCACATTCGTGGGGGAAGAGTCGAGGTCAAGCCGAAGGTCGGCGGGGGGCGGGAGATGGCCGATAGCGTTCGTTGTCCGGGGTCGCCGCGAAGGGCGCCCCGGACAACGGCCTGCCGTGACCTCCCGGCGCCGTCCGCCACGGCACCGTGCGCTGCGGCGTCGGAGGGCTCGGGAGAGTCGCCCCGGCAGGCCGGGGCCCGTACCGATCCGGCGGAGCGCGACCGCCCCGCCTTATGCACCTCGCGACTGCGTCCGGCGTTGCGGCACGCTCTCCGCCTGCTGCTCACCGTGTTCGGCCTGGTCCTGGCGTTCTTAGCGGTCGAGGCGCTGTCCCAGGCCGGCGCCGAGGCACGTGCCGAGACCCGCGCCTCGCACGCGAACAGCCGCACCCAGGGCGCGCTCCCCGGCCGGTCAGCGGCGACCCACCGCGCACCCGCCACCCCTACGGCGCGGCCCATCCGTACGCGAGAGGTCCCGCACCGCGTGGCCCGGCCGCGCATCGCGACCCGACGGCCGATCGGACCGTCCGGCCGGCGCCTGGCCGCCGCCTTGCCGTACGACCACGGAGGCCACGCCGGCCACCACCACGCGTGCGCGACGCGGGATCGGCGGACCGGCACGACGCCGACCCGACGGGCGAGTGTCCCCGTGGAACGCGCCGTCCCGCACAGCGTGCGGAGGGGGCCGTCCCCTCCCCGACTCGCCAGACCGGTCCGCCCGGTGACCAGGCCGTACCGGATCGGGTCGACCGGACCCGTCATGTCCACGCCGCGACCGCCCTCGCCGCAGGTCGGTGTGCCGCCGTCGGTCCCGGCCCCGGTCTCCGGCTGCGGAGACGGCGGCTGCGGGGGAGGCAAGACGTCCGGCGGCACCGGCGAGGTCCTGCGCGTCGACCGTCCTGCCTCCGGCCTCTGGACCACTACCCTTCCGACCTGGCGAAGGCCCGGCCGCCATATCCCCGACAAGCCACCCTTCTCTCCTGACTGACCACGAATCGGCCGGTGGGCAGCGGCGTGTCCCTGCCACCGGCAGCCCCGTTCGAGGACCGGCGCGCCAGGAGGGCGCGGCCGGTGACTTCCGATCGTCCGTCAAAGGGGGAACGACTCGTGATCCGTACTCTCGTCGCCGAGCATGTGCACCTGTTACGTATCGGTCTGGCCGCCTATCTCACCCAGGAGCCGGGGATCGAGGTCGTCGCCGAACTCGAGGAAGGTGACCGGCTCGTCTCGACCGCCGCCGAGGTGGCGCCCGAGGTCGCCGTCATCGATGTCGACCTGCCGCCGGAGGGAGGGGCCACCGTGGCCGGGATGCTGACGCGGACCGTGCCCGCGTGCGCCACGGTCATGCTGCTCGGCCGGGACGACCCGGGAGCTCTCGGCCGTGCCATGTCCGTCCGGCCGCTGGGACTGATCACCCGGGAGGCGCCGGTCGAACTGCTCACCTGGTGTGTACGCCGGGTCGCGTCCGGCCGTCGCGTGGTCGACCCGGACCTCGCGAGTATCGCCCGCGCCATCGACGAGAACCCGCTGACCCACCGTGAGCGGCAGATCCTGCGGATCGCCTCCGCAGGCGCCTCGACGGCGGAGATCGCCGCCGAACTGTCCGTCAGCGCCAAGACGGTGCGCAATCATCTGTCCCGCGCGTTCGTACGGATCGGCGCGCGCAACCGGATGGACGCCATCCGCATCGCGACCGAGCGCGAATGGCTGGGAGACACCTGACGGTCAGCGGGGAGTCTCCGACGTCGGGGTCGGGGCGGCGCCGAGCGTCTGCAGCAGGTCCGCGACGGGCTGGAGCTTCTCGTACAGCAGCAGGAGGGGTTCGCCGGGGGTGGTGAGGCCGAGGGCGATGCCGACGGCGTCCTTCAGGTCGCCGGCGGTGCGGATCCGCACGTCCGGCCGTTCCTGCGTGAGCCCGTCGATGATGAGCCTGGTCATCTCTCCGGCGCGCCGGCCCCGCAGGTCCTCATCCTCGTACACGACGACGCGGTCGAAGGCCCGCGCGACCTCGCGCGCCGTCTCCATCACCAGGTCGTCGCACCGGTCGCCCGGCAGCGTCACGGTCGCCACGCCGTCGCGCCCCCAGACCCGTCGCACCAGCCCGCCCACTGCCGCGACCGCCGCGGGGTTGTGCGCGTAGTCCACGATGATCGGAGTCTCCTCCACGCGAAAGGAACAGCCGCGGCCCGGGTTGCACCGGTGCGGGTCGAACGTCTGCAGGCCACGGGCCACCAGGCTCATCGACACGCCGAGCGCGCGGGCGGCCGCGGCGGCGGCCAGCGCGTTGGCGACCATGTAGTCGGCCTTGCCGCCGAAGGACCCGGCGACGTCGCCGACCGGCAGCAGCGCACGGGTACGGCCGCTCTCGGCCTCGACCAGCCAGCCGTCCTCGACGAAGTACGCGACGCCCTCGGCGCGAAGGTGCCGGGAGACGACCTCGTTCGTCCCGGACTGGGCGAAGTAACGCACCACCGGCTTGCGCCGCCGTACGGCCGGGCGGTCGGCGAAGCCCGCGACACGCGGGTCGTCGGCGTTGAGCACGATGTGGCCGCCCGGCCGGATCTCCTCGGCTACCAGCGCCTTGATCTCGACCAAGTCCTCGACCGTGTCGATGTCGTCGACGCCGAGATGGTCGTCGGTGATGTTGGTGATGACCGCGACGTCGGCGCGGTCGTAGCCGAGCCCGCGGCGTACGATGCCGCCCCGCGCGGTCTCCAGCACGGCCGCCTCGACCGTGCGGTTGCCCAGCACCATCTGCGCCGACCGGGGACCCGACGCGTCGGCCTTGTAGATCAGCTCGTTGCCGACGTACACGCCCTCGGTCGTGCTCATGCCGACCTGGCGGCCGTCCTGGCCGAGCAGGTGCGCGACCATGCGCACGGTCGTGGTCTTGCCGTTGGTGCCGGTGACGGCGACCAGGGGGACGCGCGCGGTGGCCCCCGGCGGGTACATCTGGTCGATGATGTCGGCCGCGACGTCACGTGAACGGCCCTCGTACGGCGCGAGGTGCATGCGGAGTCCCGGCGAGGAGTTCACCTCGATCACGCCGACGCCGCTCGCCTCCGGCGGGAGCGGCGCGCCGATGTCGGGCAGCCGCAGGTCGATGCCGCACACGTCCAGGCCGACGGTCGCCGCCACCCGGCGGCACAGCCGGATGACGTCGGGGTGCATGCGATCGGTGACGTCCTTGCTGGTGCCGCCGGTGGACAGGTTCGCGTTGCGGCGCAGGGCGACGGTCTCGCCGTCGGCCGGCACATGGCCCGGACTCAGGCCACGGCCGGCGAGGTGGGCCAGCTCCGTGTCGCCGAGGGCCAGGCGGGTCAGCGGTCGGTCGTGTCCCTCGCCGCGCGCCGGGTCGGTGTTGGCGCGGGCGACCAGCTCGGCGATGGTGGACCGGCCGTCGCCCGTCACACGCGCCGGACTCAGCTCGGCGGCGGCCACGACCTGCTCGCCGACCACGAGCACGCGGTGGTCGCGGCCCGGCACGTAGCTCTCGACGAGCACCTCCTCGCACACGGTCGCGGCCGCGCGGAAGGCGGCACTCACCTCCGCCGGGTCGGACAGCTCGATCGAGACCATCTCGCCGTGGTGGCCGGACAGCGGCTTGACCACGACCGGGCCGCCGATCTCCGTCAGGACCGCCACGGCCTCCTCGGCGGAGGTCACGATGCATCCACTGGGCACGGGCAGCCCCGCCTCCTCCAGGAGGCGCTTGGTCAGCATCTTGTCCGCCGCCGTCTCCATTCCCACCGCCGACGTGCGGTCGGTCATGGCCGCCCACACCATCCGGCGGTACCGGCCATGCCCGAGCTGGAGGAGGTTCAGGTGGCCCATCCGGCGTACCGGGATGCCACGGCGGCGCGCCGCCTCGGCGAGGGCCGCGGTGCTGACGCCCAGCCGGGTCTGCCCGTACGCGGAGGCGAGGGCGGTCACCTCCGGGCCGAGGACCGCTGTGCCGCCCGCCAGCAGTTCGGTGACGGTGCGCATGGCGAGCCGCAGCAGCCGCTCCACGATCGGGTCCTCGGGCGGCTCGTCGCGTGGACACTCGAGGATGACGTCGTAGCGCCCGGGCGCGCCCGCCCAGACCGTACGGCCGAAGAAGACCTCCCGGCCGATCATCGACGACAGCTCCAGCGTCACGTGCTCGGTGACGTGCCCGAAGTAGGTGCCGCGGGCCATCGCCTCCAGCAGGCCGCCCGGCCGTCCGGCCGAACAGTGGTGCTGGGTGAGGCCCGGCAGCAACGGCACCAGCCGGTCGGCGAAGCCGGGGAAGTCCGTGGTCTCTCGTCCGGTGAGCTCCTCCAGCTCCAGGCGGGCGATCGCCACCGGCCGCGAGACGTAGAGATTGGGACCGCCGAGCCAGCGCAGATGGTCCAGGTGCACGGCTTACTCCTCTTCTTCCCGTGTTGGGCCGAACCACGGTTTGCGCTGCTCCAGGTCGAAACAGCAGCCGGCCGGAAGGAGATGCAGACGAACGTCGAACAGCGCCATCGGGTCGTTCGCGGCATGGTCCTGCGCGACGGTGGCCCGATCGGCGTCCACGACGGTGACCACGCCGCGGCCGATCACCTCGAAACGATCGCCGTCGACGACGATCGCGGTGTCCTCGTCGATGCCGACGCCGAGGTAACGCACGTCGAGGGCGATGCCGCTGAGCAGCCGTGGCAGCCGGCCGCGTTCGGCGAAATGCATGTCGATCAGGACGTTGCCGAGCAGGTCGAGCCCCGGTCCGATGCGTACCGACGACGTCGTGACCGTCCCTCCGTCACCGCCGAGGATCATCCAGCGGCCCAGCGCGGTGGCGCCCGCGCTGGTGCCGGCGATCACGAGGCCGTCCTCGTGGAGCCGGCGGTGGAGGAGGACGTTGGTCTTGGAACCGACGAGCATGCTGAGCCGTGACTGGTCGCCCCCGCTGATCAGCACGCCGGTCGCCTGCTCCAGCATGGTGAGCGAGGCGGGGTCGTCGGCGGTCGTGCGCCCGATGAGCCGCAGCTCCGTCACGGACGGGACCCCGAGGCGGCGGAAGACCGTGGTGTACTCGGCGGTGACCTGCTCGGGGACGCCGGTGGCCGTGGTCACCACGACGATGCGTGAGCGACGTGCGCCGGAGAGGCTGACGAACTCCTTGAGCGGTCCGGTGCCGCAGGTGCGGTTCTCCCTGCCGCCGATGACCAGGAGCCGGCCGCTGCCGACGCTCCCCCCCGTTATGTCGGTCACGACAGCTAGCTACCCTCTTGTCACAGCAAGTAGTCGCCGGCTGTGACACCGGGCATGGTGCGGTTTTCTTGGCCAATTGTCGGCCGAAGCGGGTGATTCTCTGGGGGGTATGGTCCGGCTTCGTGCGGTGCGGGGAAGCCTTTTGAGATACCGGCTGGTATTTCAGTTTGCGCTATCCATGAGGCGACGGTCCCCTTACTTGAACGATGTCAGTGAACCAACGCTCCGCTCCGTGCGTCTAAGGGACGCGTGATTCCTGAGATCATGGAGGTGGCCGCAGGGACCTAAGGGGAAAAGGCGGCGTGGTAACCCTCTGAGAGGCACACTCACTCCGAAGTGGAGCGAATGGGGGCGGACGGCCCAGTTCGTTTTGGAGGTGCCCATGTCGTGCACGAACGGTTTCGGCAACGTTCGTCTTATGTACCGTCTGGTCCTGGCGGTCGATGTCGAGAAGTACAGCGCGCGTGACGCGCGAGAACAGCTACGGGCGCAGGAGGAGCTGAAACGCATCCTCAATGTCGCCGCCGAGAACGCCGGGCTCGACCGGCGCCACTGGTACGAGCAGGTGAGCGGCGACGGTGAGCTGGTGGTCCTGCCCGAGGACGTGGACGTCTCCGCCGTCGTCGGGGACTTCACTCGCCAGCTCGAAACGGTCCTCGGCGAGGTCAACCGCAAGGTCGTGGGCGGAAGGCGCCTGCGGCTGCGGGTCGCGATACACCACGGCACTCTGACGCCCGGCCCGTTCGGCCCCGCGGGCGACGCGCCGATCGTGGTCAGCCGGCTCCTCGACGCCAAGCCGCTGCGCCGGCTCCTGGCCGACCAGCAGGACCGCGACCTCGCCCTCATCGTCTCGCAGAGCCTCTACCAGGACGTTGTCCGCACCGGGTTCTGCTCGCTCGACCCCGAGGAGTTCCAGCCCGTACGCGTGAACGCCAAGGGTGTCCAGTACCACGGCTTCGTCCGGCGTCCCGACCAGGTACGAGTGGCTCCGGCGACGGCGCTGCGATCGGTCAGCGGAGGCGGCGCGGAGCTCGTCGCCCTGCCCGGCGGTCGCGCCTGACCCGTCCACGTCATCCCCCGCGCGGCCTCCGCTCACCGGTTCCTCCACGTCCCCGGTCGGTCGCCGCCCGCGCGCCGTCGCGGCCCGGGCGGCCGCCGGCCGTTTCTTGAATGATCGCACTCATGGGCGAGATGACCTGGAACGGATTTTTGTGGGGATTTTCTAATTGGGCGGTGACTGGTGATTTGAGGTGAATGTCGGTGCGCCAGGGACGTCACGTACCTGTCCGGTGGCGGCGTTCCCGGACGTCGGTGCTCACCCGGCGAGGCCGCCGGGCATCTGACGAACCGGCGTGACGGTCGCCGGCCGTCACTGTGAGCCACCTTCCCGCCGTCCGATTGACGATCGGCGATCTTCACCGGCAAGGTTCCGGAGTGCACGCCCGCCGGTTTGGAAGAGCGAGAGAAGCTGACCCAGGACCCCAGGGCCCGGCCGGACGAGTGGCCGTTCCCTCCGCCTGTGTTCCCCGCGCGCGGTAACGAGCGCCGGAGTCCGGGCGAGGCGTGGGTGTTCGCCCGGACCGCCGGCGCGGGCGGGCTCGGTCACACCGGCTGGGCCTTCAAGATGCCCGGGGACGACACCTACATGTTCGGCGCCACCGAGTCCGTGCCCGTGGACCGGCGCCAGAACGGCAGCCGCGGCAGGGCCGTGATCCGCCGGGGCAGGGAGAACGGCACCTGGGTCCTGACCGGAACCCGCGACCAGATGCTGCGGACCTTCCGGAACCCGGCCGTCGACCCGGAGGTCGCCGCGACCACGCCCTGGGCCAAGCCGTACGACAAGTACCGGTGCCAGTCGACCACCGTCGCGATCGCCGCCGCGGCCACGATCGCCGTCGCCGCGAGCAGGAACGCCGGCTACCTCCTCGTCTTCAACAACTGCCTCGGCAACACGATCAAGATCCTGCGCGCCTACGGCGCGATCCGGCTCCCCGCGGCGACGTACCTTCGCGCCCTGCCGAACAACTGGTTCAACGGCCTGACCGACCCCTGGGGTCCGATCCAGGACCTGGGCCGCACCGACGGCCGGCCGGCCGCCCTCCCGAACCCCGCCGCCCCCATCTAGTCGCCGAGCGGCGCACCACCGCGTCCAAGGAGCGGCCCCAGTCGCATCGCCACCCTGGCCGGGCAGCGCATTCGGCGCTACGCGGGACCGGGAACCTCCAGGCGGGACTCCGGCACCTCACCGATGTTGTAGTACAGCTGGTTGCGATCGGCCGGATAGACCGTGACGGTGAACCGCATCGGCTCGCCGGTCGTGGCGTACACGGTGCGGGAGAGTTCGATCAGGCTGACGCTCGCGTTGTCCGGTAGGCCGAAGAACACCGACTCCTGCTGGTCGGGCGGGCGCGCGGCGATGAGGTCCTGGTAGCCCGCCTGCGTGAGCCCCAGCGAGCTCTGAAGGTACTTGACCACCCCCTCCTCGACATCGGCGGCGTCGACGAGGCGTTCGGCGCCCCGGGTGACGAACTCCATGGGATAGAACGACGTCTGCAGCGACCACGGGTCGTCGTCGATGAAGCGCTGCTGATAGCGGGTGACCACCCGTGCGCCCTCGTCGAGCTGGAGCTGGCGGGCGACGAGGCCCGCGGCCTTGCGGATCTCCACGCGCGGGTCGGAGGTGCTCGGCCGGCGGTTCTGGACGCGGGCGCTCGCGACGTACGCGCCGCCCTCGTCGTCGTCGCCGTTCCCGAAGCCGTGCCGCGGGGACAGTTCGACGGCGAACGGAGTGATCTTCCGGGACACGAAGGTGCCGCGGCCCGGCTGGGCGAGGACGAGCTGCCGCTGGGTCAGCCACTTGATCGCGTCGCGCACGGTGTTGCGCGACGCGTCGTACTCGACCTGCAGCTCCAGCTCGGTCGGGAGCTGCGAGCCCCGGGGGATCTCGCCGCTGTCGATCTTCTTGATCAGGTCGTCGGCGATCGTGCGCCACTTGGACCCTGCCATCATCACTCCTCGAACCGCCCGGCCACCTCATATTGGCCAGACGGATCAACCCGGTCAAACACGGTTAATGATTCCGTTTAGGGGTATTGACGGAATGGTTGGGATGATTCCATCCTACCAATGTTGATCACGTCGTAAGGGCGATACGGCAGAGTCGCCAGGTCGCCACCGGCCCGCGGTGTTCCGCCGGGCCCGTCAGGGGGCGGATGGCAAAACCCGCACCTCGGTGCGGTGCGAGCGAGAGGGAAAGCTCGTGCACTGGTTCGACTCGGCAAGTATGGTCCTGCTCGTCGTCGCGGTCGCCGTTTTCGGAACGACCGTCAACCTGCTCTGGGGCTTCATCAGGTCCAGCAGCCGCGACCCGCTGACCCCGTACGCCCCGGACGAGCGTTCGGCGCGCGCCCGGCGGTGGGCCGGGGTCTACGTCCGGCGGCCGCAGCCGCAGGAGGCCCCGCTGGACCGGAACGCCGCGTAGGCGTTCCCGGACCCGTCTCTCCCTGCCCCTCACGTCCTCGTCGTGAGGGGCAGGCCGTTGCCCGGCGCGGAGCGGTGACGCCCGCTCGCCGAGAGGAGGACCGACCTCGATGGAAACCCCCCGCGCCCGCGCGTCCGGCCTCGTCCGGTCGCCTCGTACGCCCGTGTCGCCGCCGCGGCGGGCATGGGCAGGGCGATGGGCCGCCTGTCCGCCCGGGTGCTGCGCCCGCGCCCGTACGCCCCGGAGGGAGCGCTGCAGTGCGCGGTCGTGGCGTTCGACATCGCCGGTTTCGGCGACCGGCGGCGCGACGACGAGGTGCAGCTCTACGTACGGGCCGGGCTGTACCGCATCCTCGAGGAGGCGTTCGAGGACACCGGGGTGCCGTGGCGTGGGTGTCACCGGGAGGACCGGGGTGACGGCGTCCTCATCGTCGTGCCCGCGCTGGTCGCCACCGAGCTGCTCATCTCGCCGCTCACCGAGCGCGTACGCGCGGGGCTGCGCCGGCACAACAAGCTCTCCAGCGAACCCGCGCAGATCCGGCTGCGGATGGCACTGCACGCCGGCCACGTGCACTTCGACCCGTACGGGGTGGCCGGGCGGACGCTGGTGCACGCGTTCCGGCTGCTGGAGGCGCCCGCGTTCAAGACCGCCTTCGCCGCCACGGGCCGCGAGCTCGGCTGTGTGGTCTCCGACCGGCTGTACGACGACGTGATCCGGCACGGGCCGGGACTGATCGACCCGGACCTCTACGACGCGATCAGGGTGTCGGTGAAGGAGACCGAGACCCGCGCGTGGGTGCACTTCCCGCCGGGAGCGGTCCGGCCGGCCCTGAACGCCTGGCCGCACGTCGTGGCAGGCGCCTGATCACAGGACGGAGATGTCCCACGCGATCGAGACCGGCACCACCTGGCCCGTACCGCCGCTCACCGTGATGGTGGCCGTGCCCGGCAGGGTGATCAGCCCCCGGTTGAGCGTCACCTCGATCTCCACCCGGCCGTGATCGTCGATGGTCCCGCCGGACTGCGCGAGCGTCACCTGGGGCGAGGAGGCCGCGGCGGTCCAGTTGACCGGACCGCCCCGGGCGCTGATCACCAGCGCGGCCATCGTGGCGTGGTTGCGGAAGCGGATCGAGGAGGGGCTGACCACCAGCGCGCCGGGCCTGTGCCCCGGCGATGACGTCGTGGGCGAGGGGGTCGGTGTCGGGGAGTTCATCGACTGCGGTTCGGTGGTCGGCCGCTGGTCGTCGCCGGCTCCCGGTGCACCGGCCTGCGCCGACCGGCGGGGGTGCGGCGCGGGGGACGTGGAGGTGTGCGGCTTGCCCCCGGGCCACTGGATGTCGGGCACCGGCAGGCTCGGGTTCATCACCAGGAGCACGACGAACGCCGTGGCCAGCGCGGAGAACAGGCCCACGCTGGTGAACGCCCACCGGCGCGCCAGGGGCGAGGGCGCGTCCGGCTGGCGCGGCATGCCCTCCGGCGTCAGCGCCCCGCCGCGTGCGGCGATCTCGGCGCGGTATCCGGCCAGTTCGGGATCGGTGCCGGTGTGCTGGACGCGGTGCCGCAGGGCCGCGGGCACCACGGGCGCGGTCGCGCCGAGCAGGTACTCCTCGGCGTCCGGCACCCGTTGCTGTGCGCGGTTCAGCCGTGCCTCCGCGCGGCGGAGCGTGACGCCGACGGTCATGGCGAGGTCCTCGCCGGTCAGGTCGTGCCGCAGCGCCAGGAACAGCGCCTCACGGTGGAGGAAGTCCAGGCTCTTGAGGGGGTCGTCCTCGGCGGGTTCGAGCTGGAGCTTGCGCTGCATGCAGCGCCGCCGCGCCGCCGCGTACAGCCAGGGACGGAGCCGGGCCCGGTCACGCAGCCGCGGCGCGCGGCGCGCCGCGTCGATGAAGGCGTCGTGGACGACGTCGGCGGCGGCCCGCCGGTCGTCCAGCAGTGCCATGCAGTAGTCGTACAGGCGCTCGGCGTACACGTCGTACAGCGTGGCGATCACATCGTCGTCCCCGTCGTGCAGTCCCTTGACGAGACGACGATCGGCGTCGGGGGCGAAGCGGGACCACCTTGCCATGTACGTGCTCCACGATTCAGGTTGCCTAAACCCTAAGGGAAGAAAGCAAGCTCACCGTAAAAAGCGCAAATAGTGCAACTTGCCCTTTGGTGCGATGTTTGATGGCACCGTGCTTCGGGTGGCGGTAAACGACGATGCCCCGTACGGGGGGCGCACGGGGCATCGTTGGCTGCGGCCGTTATAGAACCTTCGCCGTACGGTGACGGTCAGGTGGTCTCTCAGCCGAAGACGCGGGCCCGTGTCGAGACCGCCAGGGCGGAGTCGTCGGAGAAGATCCCGTCCACGCCGAGCCGGTAGAAGTCGGCGAGGTACCGCGAGGCGTCGCCCTCGGCCCGCGGGAAGTTCGGCGAGCCGGAGTCGCCCTGCCGGTACTCCACCGGCAGGAAGTAGTTCTCCGGCCGCACCGTCCACGGATGCACGGCGAGCCCGGCGCGGTGGGCGTCACGGACGAGCGTCGTGGGTGGGAGCGCGTGGTTGCCCGAGTCCACGGGGATGATCCGGGTGAGCCCCGGCCCGATGCCGTACGCGTACGAGGCGACGTCCTTCAGCCCGGCCGGTTTGACCAGATCGTCGTACGTGCGCGGGTCGTGGTTCGCCACGAAGTCGTACGGCGCGCCCTGCGTGTCGATGAGCTGGATCAGCCGGATGCTCGTCTTCTTGCTGAGCGCCCGCAGGTTCGAGGTCTCGAAGGACTGGATGAACACCTTGTCGTTCCGGCCCTTGAAGCCGTACTTGGCGAGATCCTTGAGCAACTCGTCCTCCAGCGGCAGCCCGATGCCGCGGAAGTACGTCGGATGCTTGGTCTCGGGGTAGACGCCGACGTGGTGGTCCTTGGCGATCTGCAGGACCTCATCCAGCCCGGCGATCCGGTCGACCCCGTCGAACGCGCTGCTGCCCGCGCGCAGATCCGGCAGCCGCTCCTTGAGCCGCAGCGTCTCCAGCTGGGCGAAGGTGAAATCCTCGGTGAACCAGTCGGTGTGCTGGACCCCGTCGATCGTCTTGGTCTTCTTGAGACCCGCGAACTCGGGATGCTTCGCCACATCCGTCGTGTCGTTCAGCCAGTTGTCGTGCCGCGCGACCAGGACATGATCCTTGGTGGTCACGACGTCCGGCTCGATGTAGTCGGCGCCCATCTCGATGGCGAGCAGGTAGGCACTCCGCGACTCCTCGGGCCGGTACTCACTGGCCCCGCGGTGCGCGATCACGATCGGCTTCTGCCTGCCGAGCGTGCTGAGCGCGCTCTTCCGCGCCGGCGCCGAGGAAGCCCCACTGGAGCCACCGAACGCCGCGTACGCGGACCCCACGGTGACGAGGGCCAGCCCACCGGCCAGCAAGCGTCGGGACAGTGACATGAGCGACCTCCTGGTTCGGAACGTGCGGAGGTTACGACGGCCGCGTGACGAATGGGAGACCTGATCCTGAAGGGGACAGGGTCCGGAACCGGCCAGCCCCGGCCACGCCGTCACCGACCTGGGTCGTCGTGGTTGTCCACAGGAGGGGCTCGCCTGTGGACAAAGGCTGGGGAACGCGCGGGATGACGCGGCCTGGAGTACCGATTCGCGCGTCGCCGTGGAGTGCCGGTACACTCGTCGGGCAGCCAGCAGCCGTAGCTCAACGGATAGAGCATCTGACTACGGATCAGAAGGTTGGGGGTTCGAATCCCTCCGGCTGCGCACCGTTTGACCAGGGCGTCCCTTGATCGCAAGGGGCGCCCTTGGCGTTGGTACACCAGCGCGTACACCAGCGGCGTTCGTGTCGCTGAATGTCGTGGAGTGTCGCTCACTCCGAGGCACCCCCTTCCTTCTGTCCGTGCCGTTCGATGAACTCGTCGATCGCCCTACGGATGAGCCACGACTGCGATCGATCCTCCCGCTCCCCGATCTCCTCCAGTGCCTTCTCCTGTTCCGGAGTCAGGCGCACGGACGTCGGATTGCGGTCGCTCACGCGGTCAACGTATTACAAGTGACTACATCCGTCGAGCGGTTCACCCGGTCTTCCTCACGTCACGCTGGTCCCGCCGCGCCTGGAGGTCGACGAGCACACCATTCATCTGTGCCGCGGCCTGACGCTGGGCCTCCTGGAAGACGTGCGTGTAGATGTCCGCCGTGGTGGCCAGCTGGGTGTGCCTTAGGACCGTCTGAATCACCTTCAAGTCGATCCCGGCATCGAACAGGAACGACCCCATCGCGTGCCGCAGGTCATGGATCCGCACGCGCCGGCCGATGCCCGACCGGTCGCAGACTTCCGCCCAGGCCCGGTTCATGTTCCGAGGCTCCAGCATCGTGCCTAGGTGCGTCGCGAAGACCAGGTCGGGGTTCACCCACACCTCCGCATCCTTCCGCTCGGCGTCCTGGGCCTCCTTGTGCGCCTTCAGCGCTTCCATGACCAGCGGTGGCGCCGGCACCGTGGCCTCGGACGCCTCGGTCTTCAGCTGCTTGGCGACCAGACGGCCTCGGCGGCGGCCGGTCTTTTCGTCCTTCTCTCCGCGCAGCCGCTGCACGGAGAATTCCAGCGCGACCGTGTTCTGCTCGAAGTCGACACCAGTCCAGAGCATGCCCAGGCCCTCGCCGCGGCGCAGGCCGAGGCCGAGCACGGTCAGCCAGTAGACCCAGAAACGATCCCGGGACGCTTCGGCCAGGAGCAGCGCGGCCTCATCCCGGGTCAAGGCTTTCCGCTTCGACTTGGACTTGCCGGTGGTCGGCACGGCCACGAGCTTCGCGACGTTCTTCTTCACCACGTCGTCGGCCAGGGCGTCGGCCAAGGCCTTCCGAAGGGCGCTGTGGTGGATGACCACCGTGCGGCGGCTCAGCCGAGGCGGCGGTGGCAGCTCCGTCTCCCCAGGCCGGAGTTTCTTACGAGGCGTTTTCGCGGACGGCTTCTGCAGCATATCGAGATGCCACTTCCGTACATCCGATGTCGAAAGCTTGACGGCTTCGATGTGTCCGAGATCGGGGATAATGTGTCCCTCGCAGGAGCCACGGTAGGAGTCGAAAGTCGACTGCGTGATGATCCCCATCTCAAGGCGCTGTTGCAGCGTCTGGGCCAGCCACACCTTCTCTAGATACTCGCCGAGTTTGATGTTCTTCCCGATGGTGATCGGGCCGCCCGCCTCCAGCTCCTCGTAGAACTTCTTCCGCTTGTCGTTGCATTCCTTTGCGGTCTTGCCGTAGATGTACTTCGGTTTCCCGTCCTCGAAGTACGCCTTGACGCACCATCCCTTGGCAGTTTTGTACGGCTTTCCTTCTCTGTTTCCCCGGGTGCGTCTAGCGCCCTGCTTCTTGCTAGGGGAAGGGGTTTCCTCGGGTTTGGACATGCGTGTCTCCAGGGCCGTGGAGGGAATGGGTGGCGAGGTGGAAGCTATCTGGCCGGATCGCAGCCCTGACCTCGGAGCAGGTCGAGCAGGCATGCGTCCCCGCCGCCCAGTTGCTCTCCTGGCGCCAGGTCACCGCCCGGCCGGTCCTCGTCGGCGTTGTCCTCCGACGGCACCGGCGACGGCGTCGGGGACGCGACCGGACTGCTCCCGGGCGGGGATTGCTGCCCGTCTGGCGGTGTGCTCGGCGTCTGGGAGGGATCGGGCGTCGGCGTTTCGGTCGGCGGGTCCGTCGGAGCTGCCGCCTCTGGCGGATCCTCCGGCGCCGTGGTCGGCAGAGGTGCCGGCACATGCTTTTGCGCAGAGCTGGCGGCCGGTTCCCTCTGCGGGGGCGTCGTCTTCCGGGCGCGGGGATGGGTGACCGGGTCGTAGGCCAGGGGTGAGGGCCGGTCGGTGTGCACGACCGGATCGGCGCCCCGCTCGGCCAGAGTGAGACTGCCGGGCGGCACGGTGGCGATGACCGTCACGGCCGCCGCGGATGCCACGGCCACTGTCGTCGTCGTAGCCGGCGCGAGCATGTGCGTGACGCAGCGGCCCAGTCGCCGGGCGAGCGTCCAGCCGATGACCGGCAGCAGTGCCCAGCCGTGGTACTGGGACCGCAGGGCGGCGCGCAGCCGCGGCCGGGATGTCGTCGTGTTGGCGACGATCGCGGCGCGGTCATGGTGATGCCAGATCGCTACCGCGAGTTGCCTGGGCAGCTCCCGGCGTTGCACGAACCGCACTCCGGCCAGCACCTGGTCAGTGATGTCCAGCCGGACGCGTTCGAGTGCCTCCCACACGGCTGCCTCAGTGCGCTCGTTGGGTCGGCCGGTTCCATTGCGTGCGAGGACGATGGTGACCTGGCCGTCGAGGAGCGGCACGGGGTAGTGCTCGTGCGCGCTCCCGTAGCGCAGAGCGTCGGTGAATGCCTGAGGGATCTCCAATCTGCTGTGCCTGAGGCCCTCGGCGTAGCCCTGGTCCCAGGCGTGGTCGCCGACGGCCCGCGCAGCGGCGAGCTGACGTTCGAGGTGGCGGACTCGAAAGTCCGTGGGGGTCCTACTCATGGAGCCTCCGAATCAGACAGGCAGATTCGATGGTCTCCGGGGTCCATAGTTACGGACGCGCCGCAACGGGTGTTCGGTTGCTTACAGGGCCTTCTTATTACTTCTGTTACTAATGCGTTATTACTGACAGTGATGGACGACGGGTGGTCAGCCCGTAAGTCGCCGCCCGGCGGCGTCCTGGCCAGCCTCTGCTCGCGCGGCACGCCGACGCACGCCCTTCATGAATTCGATCATGAGCGCTTTGTCATCGTCGCTGAGCAACGAGAGCTGTGTCCAAATCTCCCACTCCCAGTCCTCGACTTGGTCGCGGGTCACGTAGGCCGGCACTTCGGCTCGTACGTCGCCACGCGGGAGGACCCGCTCGGTGCGTGCCGCTTCCTGCTGGCGGCTGATGTCCTCCTCATCGAATCGGGTCTTGTCCGGCGTCCGTAGTAGACCTTCCACGGCGTCGCGCCGGAGGCCGAGCGCGTTCTCGAGCTTGACGATCACGGCGTCTTCGTAGCCCTGCTGAGCCGCTCGCTCGATCTTGCTGACGACTGCGGTCGATGGGCCGCCGGATGTGGCGACCTGGGGCTGGGTCATCCCGAGGTGGTTTCGGCGCGCCTTGACCGCTCGGCCGAGACGTTTCCACGCCTCCGCCGGGTAGCTGCTGGTGTCCATGTCCCTCAGTCCAGGTCTGTGGGAGCCGCGGGTCGCTCCCGTCTCGCCGACTGTAGATGTCAAATCGGACTTTGGCGAGTGTTAGCGAATCTTGAGATGCAAAGACGTGCCGAGACGTCCGAAGACGCGTTTCGGCGTGTCTCAAGACTTGTAAAAACGCGTCTATACGCGTACGGTCACAGCCATGTCGTCATCCCCTCACACCGGATCGCCTCCTGACCAGGTGCTCCACCTGCCAGAAGAGGCGGCCGGGATGCTGAACGTCACGCGCCACTGGCTGATGCAGGCCGCGAAGAAGGGCCGAGTCCCTCACCGCCGCCTCAGCCCGAGAGTCATCCGCTTCGCCGACGAGGACATCACCGAGATCCGCCGGATGTCCGAAGTCCCCGCCCACGCCGAGCTGAGCGCCTGATGGCCGCCACCGAAGAGAAGGTCCTGCTGGACGTGTGGCCGGAGGCCGGCGAGCGCATCGGCCTGGGCCGCACCACGACCTGGAAGCTCGTCCGCTCCGGAGCGCTGAGGACCGTCCGCCAGGGCCGCCGCCGTCTCGTTCCGGTCGACGCCCTCCGCGAGTACGCCCAGAACCTCCCGCCCGCCCCCTGAAAAGGGCGAGGGCCCCGACCGTCGCGACCGGTCAGAGCCCTCCGGCCAACCCCATCCCCTCTACAGAACGGAGCAGGCCGTGATCACGAAGCCTAGCCACCGCGCCGGTGCGCTGATCGCCGCCGTGGCGTACGGCATCCAGGCCGAGGCCTACCGCGCCAGCCACCAGCCGAAGCCGCAGCCGGCCGAGCCGGGTGCCGTCGGCTACCACCTGGTCGAGCCAGGCGATCACCTCACGTACTGGGGCCTCGACGAGTCCCTCTGGGGGGAACCCGTCACCGTGGCGAGCCTGTGCCCGCTGGACTTCCGGTGCCGCGTCCGGCTGCCCAACGGTTCGGTGCTCGCCCAGGTCGACGAGCGCGGCCTGTTCGGGGGCCTGCGATGAGCACCCCGATCATCACCGTCCAGCGCGACGACCTCGCCGGCCAGCCGCACACGATCACGGTCGAACGCGTCGACGTCGAGACCGCGCGTGCCCGGTGGCCGCAGGGCGAGTACGCCGACCACATCGGTGAGCGGGCCGTCGTCGAGCGCCACCACGGCAAGCTCGCGGCGGTCTGCGCGACCGCGTCGGAGCTGCCCGGCGGGTCGATCGGCGAGGCCGCACGCGGCACCGCCCGCACGTACGGCGCGATCTACGTTGGCGGCGACCCGGCCGACACCGACGCCGAGGCCACCGAAGAGCCGCTGCCCAGGTGGGCCGCCAAGCTCATCGACGCTGTCCGGACCGCGACACACGTCGGCGCGGGATCAGGCCGGCCGCCGTCGATGGTCGAGGACCGCCTCATCGACGCCGCGTTCATATTGCTCCGCCACCGCTTCGGCCTCGGTTCGCTCAACGACCAGCAGGTCCCCCTCGCGATCTGGATGGTCGAGAAGGCGTTGAAGGAGCTGAAGGCGGAACAGCGCAAGACCGCCCGGCACACCGCGCCGATCCGCCGCACGCACAAGGACGGCACCGTCTGCGGCCTGAAGTCCACCGCCGCCTGCGACCAGCCGCACGTCGGCTACAAGGCGGAGTGCTCGGCCGGTGACTGGCAGGCAGAGTCGCCGACCCGCGCGATCGTCGAGGAGCAGAAGCGCACCCACCTGTGGCAGGCCGGGGGCGCCCGATGACCACCCGCACCCAGAACCGCTATCAAGAAGCGGCCGAACGTCACGAGCAGCAGCTCCAGCACGAGCGGACGGCGCGGCAGGCCGAGCACGGCGTACGACGCGCGGAGGCCGCCGAGTACCGGCGCCTCACCAACGCCATGAACGGCGCGCCGATCCTGTACCCGGTCCAGCCGAGCCGGGCGCCGTCCCGCTGCTGGCGGTGCTGGCAGGCCCTCCCGGACCTGGCGACCGGTGAGGACCCCCGCGACGGGCAACTGCGGCAGTTGTGCCGGGGCTGCCACTCGCGGCTGTCGGCCGGTCTCCCGGTCGAGCTCACCGACGCCCAGCTCGCCGAGGCCTGGGAGTGGCTCGCGCACCAGCACATCAACCAGCGCGCCGCCGCGCAGGCCGGCCGCCTCGCCGAGGGCACGGGCGTCACCGACGCGTTCATCGAAGACGCGCTCAACGACCTCGCCCCGCACCTGACCCTCGAACAGGGCTGGCACGCGGTCGAGGAGCTGGAGGCGCAGCTCCTGGCCTTCCAGGACGCCGAACGCGGTGACGTGAACTACGACCAGCTCGACCCCGAGTGGCGCGATGGTGAGGCCTGGGCGAATCGGTGTCGGGCGCTGGTCGAGGATGCGCTCCGCCCGCTGGTCGGGGGCCGGTCATGAGGCCTGAGACGCGCCTGTGGCGTAAGACCGCCCGGAAGGCGCAGAAGACCGCGCAGCGTCGGCGGATTCGCCGAGCGGAGACCGCGGAGATGTCCCGGCTGCTCCGCCGGATGCAGCGGTTCTTCGCGCACCGCTCCGAGGGGTTCTCGATCGAGTCGGCTGGCCGCCTGGTCGGCGTCGGCATCGGTGAGGCGTACGGCTACGAGCGCTTCATCGAGGCACTCACCGCGGCTCTGCGACAGACCGCTGACGAGGACGAGACCACGGGGGTGGGCCGGTGACGGCCGAACTGGTGCTGCCGTACGACGCGCCTCGGGACGTGTGGCTGAAGGCCCGCCGTGAGGGCATGGGCGGCTCCGACGCCCTGGCTGCGCTCGGTCTGGACCCGTGGAAGACCCGGCTGGAGGTCTACCTCGACAAGATCGGCGAGGCCCCAGAGCGGGAGCCGACCGACCGGATGCGGTGGGGGCAGATCGTCGAGGCCGCGATCCTCGAATGGTTCACCGACCGCACCGGCATCCCGGTACGCCGCAAGGGCCTGATGCGCTCGATCGAGCACCCGCACCAGCAGGCATCGGTCGACGCCGAGTCCGACGACGGCGGCATCGTCGAGATCAAGAACACGAACTACCACCGCCGGGGCGAGTGGGAGGACGACCAGGTCGCTGACGGCGCCGAAGCACAGTCTCAGCACTACCTAGGCGTGACGGGCCGGACGCACGCGTGGGTGGTCGCGCAAATCGGCGGTGAACCGCCCGTCATCCGCCGGGTCGAGCGCGACGACGCGCTGATCGCCGACATCCGCGCGATGGAGCTCGACCTGTGGCGGATGGTCGAGGCCCGCACACCGCCGCCGCTGGAGGGCGGCAAGGCCGCCGAGGCGCTCGTCAAGCGCCTGTTCCCGACCGGCGTCCCCGGCAAGCGCATCGACGTCGACGCCGAATTCATGGCCAAGCTCCGCGAGTACGGCGACGAGCACGCCAAGTACAG
Organism: Actinoallomurus sp. CA-142502; assembly: GCF_050936355.1. Taxonomy (NCBI): domain Bacteria; kingdom Bacillati; phylum Actinomycetota; class Actinomycetes; order Streptosporangiales; family Thermomonosporaceae; genus Actinoallomurus; species Actinoallomurus sp. CA-142502. Next base: position 40,265 of record NZ_JBNJMY010000001.1, on the reverse strand, counting down.
CGCCGCCGAGATGCGGAAGAAGGCCATCCGGGCCGAGCTCGCGCACGTGATGGGCGACGCCACCGAGGCGTACTACGGCGACCGGCTCGTCGCCACCCGCCGCAACCAGACCAAAGAGAAGGCGGACTTCGCGGCCCTGCGCGCGCGGTACCCGGAAGCCGCCGCCGACGTGATCACCGAGACCCACTTCCGGGTCTTCAACAGCAAGCTGAAGGAGTCCTGAGGTGGGAAGCAACCTCGCCCAGCGGGCCGCCGTGCAGCGCCAGCAGAACGAGACCGCTCCGGCGCAGCAGACCCTGGCCCAGCAGATCCAGTCGATGCACAAGGCGTTCCAGCTCGCCATGCCGCGAGGTGCCGAGGCCGGCCAGCTCATCCGCGACGCTCTCACCTGCGTCCGGACCACAAAGAACCTCGCACAGTGCGACCCGCAGAGCGTGCTGGGCGGGCTGATGACGTGCGCGCAGCTCGGCCTGCGCCCCGGTGTCGGAGCGCTCGGACACGCCTGGCTCCTGCCGTTCTGGGACAAGAAGGCGAACGTCGACGAGCGGGGCCGCCCACGCGGCGGGTACGCCGCGCAGCTCGTCATCGGATACCGCGGCTACGCGAAGCTGTGCTACCAGTCCGGCCAGGTCCTGAACATCACGCCCCGCACGGTGTACACGCAGGACGAGTACGAACTGGTGTACGGCCTGGCCGGCGACACGCTCGTCCACCGGCCCCACCTGGACGGGCCGCGCGGTGAGCCGCGCCTCTACTACGCGGTCGCGCGGCTGAAGGACGGCGGCTACGCGCTCACCGACCCGATGACGCAGGCCGACATGGAGGCGCACCGCGACAAGTACGCCATGGCCAAGAACAAGCAGGGCGAGGTCGTCGGGCCGTGGAAGACCGAGTTCGAGGCCATGGCGCACAAGACGATGGTCCGCCGCATCATCAAGCTCCTTCCGATGTCGACCGAGCTGGCCGTCGCGCTCGCGGTCGACGAGGGCGTACGCCTCGACGTCACCCCCGACATGGACGCCTCCGAGGTCACCCGCACCATCGCCGGTGAGGTTGAAGCCCCGGACGACAACGTTTCGGGTGAGGGTGCGGCGCCGCACGACCCGGACGCCGAGGCCGCCGCGCAGGCCGACGCCGAGGCCGCGGGGAAGAGCGGCGAGGGCTCCTGGCCGTCGGTCGCAGAGCCGGGCGGTGAGGCCTGATGAGCGCCCTGGTTCCCCTGTCCACTGTGACCTTTCACGACGGTCAGAAGCTCCATGCCGACCTGCCCCGCAACACCCTCGACCCGCGCTACCCGCTGTGCACCAACCACCGGTTCGCCTGCCTGTGCCGCGAGGCGGAGACAGCGGAGGACCGGCAGGAATGGCGCGCCGAGCTGGAGCACGCGCGGAAGGTCTTCGCTGAGGTTCTCGCCGGCCACCCGACCTACACCGACGACGGTCGGAATCAGTGCCTCTGCACGGGTTGTCAGGTGGCCCGCGCGACCTACGGGCAGTTCCGCTCCTACTCGGACATCCGGCGGGAACGCAAGGCGGCAGCCCGACGCCAGCAGGAACGCGACGTCGAGATCGACCGACTTCATGGCGAGATCACCAAGCTCCGGGCCCGGCTCCGCGGACGGAGCGGTGAGGCCTCTATCGACATCCTGCGCGACGCCGTACAGACCGAGGGCGGCAACTGGACCGTCCACCGCGCCAGCCACGCTCTTCCCGGCCGGTGGATCGCCCCGGAACGACTCCGCACGCTCCTCAACCAGCTCGCCGACGAGGGCCTGCTGATCAAGCACGGCAAGCTCGGACGGCTCTGGACTCCCGTGGGGGGCGGCGATGCCTGACACCCGCGCGAAAGCTCTCGCGTACCTGCGGGACGGCAAGGTCCTGATCTCCTACGCGCTCGGGGCTGGCGACGACCGTAAGCCTCGAGACGTCTTGGCGTATGTCGAGGGCTACAGGTCCACCCACCTGGTGCGGCTGACTGCTGGTCGCTGGGGCTGCTCGTGCCAGGAGACCGGCTGCGCGCACGTCGCCGCCGTCCAGCTCGTCACCGGCCACCAGTCGGCCGCCGCGCGACAGCCGGCGGCCGTGCCTGCTGAGGCGGTGCGCTGATGGCGACCCAGCACCTGACGATGCCCGAGGCCCGCCGCTTCTTCCTCCGAGAACTGCTCGCCTACCAGGAGCACCGAGCGGAAGGCCTCACCGTCGATCAGGCCGCGGCCGAGATGCGCATTCCCTTCGCGGAGGCGCGGGAGTACGAGGCCGCGGTCACCTGCCTGATGAAGGACCTCAGGAAGGACCTGATCCTCATGCCGCCGTCCGGCTGCCGCTGGTGCGGCATCGAGGACCGCGAGCACGCCCAGCGCTGGACGAAGCTCGCCGGCTGGCACGGCTGGATGGCCCCGCTCCCGGAGCAGCGGAAGGCCCGGCTGCTCGCGTTGCGCGCGGCCCGCATGACCACCGAAGACGAAGCGGCCTCCGACCCGGCCCGGTCGGAAGCCGCCCCAGAGAAGGCGCATCACGAACTCTCGGAAGGAGCCGAGCGCCATGAATGATCATCCCACCACCCGGCCGCCCGAAGCGAGCACCCGCAAGCAACAGCTCGCCGCCGCCCAGGCCCTCGTCAAGCTGCTGAAGGTCGAGGACATGCCTGAGCTGACCTGGGAGATGTCCGCGTACGACGTTCGCCTGGAGGGCCTCGTCCGCTCCAACCAAAGCGACGAGGAGCGGCGCGACGACGTCGCTTTCTGGGCCGACCTCTTGGAGGTCGACGTAGCTGAGGACTCCGGCACCTATGAGGACGGCGTCGCCTGGCACGACGTCTTCGCCGACGGGACGTTCAACGACTTCCGGGTCAAGGTCTGGACCCGATTCCACAGTCGGAAGGCGAGTGCGTGATGCGCGGCAACAGGGACACCAAGACCGCCACGAGCGCCCCGGCCCCGGCCGCACTCGTGGTTCGCAACGAGGAGACCCTGCGCAGCATGTGGGGTGAGCACCTGAAGCTCCGCCGCATGGCCGCCGAGCAGGCCCAGATCGAGAAGAACGCCACCGAGGACGCGGTCGCTGCCGAACGGACCGCCATGGCGCATCGCACGACGGCAGAGAAGGCCCACAACGTCGGTGCGAGCATGTCGGACTCCTCCGACGACCTGGCCGACATGGTCAACGAGAAACGTGCGGCGATGAACCTCCCGCCCCTCGTGCCTGGCGCACCGTACGATCCGCCGGCCGATGTCGCCGAGCAGGCCGGTCAGCCGGTCGCGGGCGCGGCACCGGAGAACGGTGTCCTGCCGCCGGGCGTGGTCCCGGTAGGACCCGAACTCGGCTCCGCGCTGGACACCCGCCACGACGGGCACATGCCGCTGGTGCAGAACGGCCGGCCGGGGGGTGCGTCGGCGTGATGACCGTCTGGAGCGCACACCTGTACGACCCCGAGACCCGCGGCGTCGACCTCGAGCTCGGCGTGGAACCCAGCGTCGAGGACGCCCAGGAGTTCGCCGAGGAGTACCTCCGCCGTGAGATCCCCACCGGGGCGACGTGGACGCCGCACGGCAGCCACCGCCGCGTCCTGACCCTCGACGGCAAGCCGGTGATCGTGCGGCGCGACACCGCACTCGCGCAGGTCGTCGTAGCCGAGCGGGAAATCCCGGGGGTGCTGGTCCCGTGAAGCACTACTCCGAGGCCGAGCGCCTGGCCGATCAGGCCAACCACTGGACCTACGGCGATGGCAATGACCCCACTGTGGGAGCCGCCCTCGCCGCCGAGGCACAGGCACGAGGCTTGCTCGCGCTGGCCGACGCCCTGGCGTTGCTACGGCCGCTCACTGCCGTCGGCGGCGAGACGCCCAGCGGCGCGAGTCGCTACGACGCCGAGTTCGATCGGCTGGCCGATCGGTGGCGCGCGATCGAGGACGAGCACGACCAGATCCACCCGGACCGTGACGACTGTGGCGGTGTAGGCGCCTGCGTGATGATGCGCGCCGCCCACGACCTCGAAACGCGGATGCAGGACGCGTTGGAGTCGTGGCGACGGGGTGCCGACGGAGACGAGGAGGACTCCGTCGGCGAGGCTCGCTGCCGGGTCTGCGGCTGTACGGAGAACAACGCCTGCGTCGGCGGTTGCCACTGGATTCCCGACCCCCTGATGGGCGACCTGTGCAGCCGCTGCGGCTTCGTCAACGTCATCGCCCAGTTGAACGCCGGCGAGATCAAGCTGGACGACGCCATGACCGCGATCCGCCAGCGGCTCATGGGGCAGGAGGACGACGGCGAGACCGACAGCGACGCAATGACGTACCCGGCGCCGGGCAGCGACATCCCCGACCAGCCCGGCTACGTCGTGGGCACCTGCGGCCACCGGGTCGCGGCCAGCGAGTGGCGCGCCGGGTACCGCGTCTGCGAGCGCTGCCCCCACCCGGACACCACCGGCGCCCACGTCACCGCGCCAGACGACGTCGACCCGGCGGAGGCTGCGGACTTGATCCGCCAGGCCGTCGAGTACCTGCGCGGCCCGATCGCGGACCAGGCTGAACGGCGGCACCGCCTCGCCGCGGCCGCAGGGCCGCTCGCCGCCCTGCTGGACGAGGCAGCGCGGCACTGGGACGCCGTCCGCATCGCCGGTGCGACCCCGCCTGGCGCTGAGGCTGTCGCTGTTGCCCGCAAGCTCACCGGTGGTGCGTGGTGAGCGCCGCTTACGCCTGGCTCGCCATCGCCGCCGCGGCCGCCATCATCGTCGTCGCCGTGCTGCTCGCCGCGCACGGCCTGCCCGCCGCCGTCGCCGCCCTCCTCGCCGCGCTCGTGGCCGCCATGTGGAGGTGGGTGCTGTGGCGCACCCGTACCGCCCGCCGCCGCGACTACCACCGGCACGGCCGGCCGGGCGTGACCCACCACATCCGGCCGACGCACCGCCGCCGGGCCCGGTTCGAGGCGACGGTCCCTGCCGCGCCCACCACCGTCCCTGACGCTCGACCGTTCACCGCGAGGACCGCATGACCCCCGAACAGATCCGACGCCTCCGTGACCTCCATGATCTGGCCACCGCCGGGCCCTGGGAGGTCACCGAAGACGACAACGGCGACGGCTACCCCGAGATCGGCATCTGGGCACCGAAGGCGGGAGGGACCGGCGAGTACGTCGCCGAGAACATCACCAGCACGACGGCCAAGAACGATGCCGAGGCCATCGTCGAAGCGCACAACCGCCTGCCCGACCTGCTCGCCCAGGTGAAGCGGCAGCGCGAGCACCTCGACAAGGTCGGCGCGGTCCACAACGGCTGCCCGAACACCCGCGACGACATCCACTGCCCGTGGTGCCGGATCGCCGAGCTGGAGCAGCAGGCGTCCGGGTGGTCCGCAGCCCAAGACATCGTCGAGCGCGCCGTACGTAAGGGCTACGACATCGGCGGTGCCGAGCTGGGCGGCCTCGCCAAGGCATTCGCCCTGAACGGCGGTGCCGGCCAATGAGCACCACCTACCGCCGTACCCAGACCCCGGACGGGGCCCGCGTGCGGGTCCGCACCGACGACCGAGGGTTCCACCTGTCCGCCGGCTCGAAGCAGCACATGCGCTCCACCCGCACCGAGGCGTACGGCCTGCTGATCACCCTCGCGAGCGCCTTGGGCGTCAAGGTCACCGGCCTGCCCGACTGGGCCGCTGAGGCCGAAATCGAGGTGAGTGACCGATGACCCCGGAGGACCGGATCCGGCAGCACTACGCCGCGCACGGCTTCGTCGCGACGACCCGTTTCGACCGTGACCTGATGCTCTCGGTCATCCGTGAGCAGCGTCGCAGGTACGCCCACGAGCGCCCGTACGCCGCGATGAGCAAAGCCGCGGAGAGCCTGCACCGTCTCATACGAGACGACGACCACCTGTTGCAGGTCGACCCGGGCACCGCCTCGGACATTCTGCTCGCCATCTCGTCGCTTCTCGGCACCTACGCGGTCGGCGGGATGCACCCCACGGCTCTGGTGAACGTCATCGCCTACCTCGCCGATGATCTGGCCAAGGAGGCCGCCGACCGGCAGCGGTCCGCTGGTGGTGAGGACCGGTGACCGAGAAGCTGATCGCCTACCGAAGCACCCACCCCGACGTTCTCGCCACACTCGCGAAGTACCACGCCGACGTGAAGCAGTGGCAGGCCGACGCCGCCGAGCTGCTGAAGGAGCTCGGCTTCACCGACCGCGGTTTCCTCGTCGGCCGAGGCCTCGGCCAGCGCTGGATCGCCGGCGTCGAGTACCGCGACGGCGACCCGGTTCCGACCGGGTGGCGGCTCCGCAAGCGCCGCGGCCGGGTCGAGGGCCTTACCCCGCATCGCGGTACCCAGGCCGGCCGGGCCATCGCGGCGCAGATCCAGGCCTGCCCGGTGCCGGACATGCCGCAGGCCCACCTGCCGGGGATGCCCGCCGACCGGCCGTCCGACGAAGGTCTCCGCTCGCCCGGCCTCCGCGAGATGGCCGGTGCCGTCTACGTCACCTGGACGATCGACGCGATCCCGGAAATCCCGGCCGACGGACCGGAGCGCGAGGAACACCTCGGCGACGACGAGCACTGGCGCACCATCCGGCTCGTGCATCACGTCGACCTGGCGATCTGGGAGCGCGTGCCGCTCTCGCAGTACTACGCCACCGTCGAGGCACAGGACGAGGCCAAGGCCGGTGAGGGCCAGTGATCACCGCCATCGCCGTCGTCCTCATCCTCGCCGTGGTCGCCGCCCTCGCCGGCGTTGTCTACGTCGAACGTCGGACGGCCACTCCGATCGACTGGGCCGCGCCTGCCACGGACCTCGCCGATGTCGACCAGGCCGAGGCCAGGCACTGGGACGCGGCCGAACGTCGCGCGCCCATCGTCTGGTCCGACACCGCCCGCGGCTGGGTCTGCGCCGCTCGTGCCGAAGGCCTGCCCGGCGGGATCTGCGCCTGGCGCGCGGTGCACGGTCCCTGCCCCGACCACGGCCGGCTGATCGTCCCGGACCCGACCGCAGCGTGGCCGTGCGACCGGGAGGAAACCGACCCGGACGCGGCGTACGAGCACGACGTCACCGGGCACGACTACTGGGCAGGTGCCTGATGCCGAAGATCGTGTACGTCGAGAAGCGGTTCACCACCAAGAGCGAAGCGATCATTCGCCGCGCTGAGGAGATCTGCCGCGAGTACGCCGACCAGGGCTACGACCTCACTTTGAGGCAGCTGTACTACCAGTTCGTCGCGCGCGGCTGGATCCCCAACGCGCAGAAGGAGTACAAGCGCCTCGGGGAGATCATCAGCAACGCCCGCCTCGCCGGCCTGCTCGACTGGCGTCACCTCGTCGACCGGACCCGGAGCCTACGCGGCCTGTCGCACTGGGACTCGCCCGACCAGATCATCGACTCGACCGCGTACAGCTACCGCACCGAACGCTGGGCCAGCCAGCCGCATCGGGTCGAGGTCTGGATCGAAAAGGACGCCCTCGTCGGCGTGATCAGCGGTGTCTGCGCTCGCAACGACGTCGACTACTTCTCCTGCCGCGGCTACACCTCCCAGTCCGAACTGTGGGGCGCCGCCCAGCGGATGATCCGGTACCAGGACGCCGGCCAGCAGCCGATCGTGATTCACCTGGGCGACCACGATCCCTCCGGGATCGACATGACCCGCGACATCGCCGAGCGCCTGGAGCTCTTCGAGGCGGACGTCAAGGTCATCCGGATCGCGCTGAACATGGACCAGGTCCAGCAGTACCGTCCCCCGCCGAACCCGGCGAAGCTCACCGACTCACGCGCCGACGGCTACATCCGACGGCACGGCCACTCCTCCTGGGAACTCGACGCCCTCGACCCCTCCACGCTCGGCCAACTCATCGAGGACGAGATCGGCCGGTGGCGCGATCAAGGCCTCTGGGATCGCGACACCGCGGCGATGGAGGCCGACCGCGAGCTGCTCACTCAGGTGTCCCGCCGCTGGGCCGAGGTGCGGGACTTCATCCAGGACGGCGGCCAGGGGCGGCTCCTGTGAGGTACCTGCTCGCCTGCCTCCGTAACCGGATCGACCTGCTCATCGCGGACTACCGCCGCTGGCGTGCTGGCACCCACCTCCTCGAGGAGATGGGCCGCCACCCTGAGCGCATCGCGGACCTGCCGGACCCGGCCCAGCAGATGGAGTACGACGCGATCGCGGACGACCTCCTCGCCGACGAGGAGCTCGTCGAGGCCATCGTGCGGACGGGGTGGATCCGATGACGCCCAACGACGTCACCGACGAGCAGTTGCTGACCGCCCTGCGCGCCGCCTGCGACTGGCCGGTCACCAGCCTGGACGACTGCCCGGACGAATACGTCCAGACCATGCGCCTCGGCTTGGCCGCGGTCCTGCCTGAGCCAGCTGACCGGCCGGATGACCTCGTCAAGCTCACCCGTCTCGCGATCTCGGACCCGGGAGCCTTCCTGCCCCGCGGCCGCGATGTCCGTGACGGCGAGGTGCTGTACGAACCCGTCACCCACTGGGGCGCCCGCGCGGTGATCACCGCTGTCTTGCCGGCGCACGAGACCCACGTACGCGAGCAGGTCTCCAACGAGCTCGCGGCCGAGGGCGAGCGCGTGATGGCCAAGGGCGTCGAGGAGGTACAGGGCGAGGGGACCGCCGGCTTCTCGACCGCCTTGCGGGCCGCCACGATCACCTGGACCTCGAAGTTCGTGCGGGGTGCCACGTGACCATCACACAGACTCGGGAGGCCGCGCGCACACCCGCTGACGCCCAGAGCGCGGCCTCCCGCCAGCCACCCGTCGAGGAGTTCCTCCTCACGCTGGCCGCACGGCTCTTCATCGCCGCGGCCATCGGCCTCGCCTGCGCACTCGCCTACCAGCGCGGCTGGGAACCCGGCATCAGCATCGCCGCGATGGGCCTGCTCTGGCACTTCATGGGAGGCGCGCGGTGAACCGTGCCCTACGGCTTGGCGGCGTCGTTGTCGTCCTCGCCCTGCCGGTCGTCCTCGTCCTCGCGCTCGCACTCGTCGCCCTCGCGGGCGCGGCCGAGGTCGCCGAGCACATCGACGAACCAGACCTGGGGGACGCATGAGCGACACGTTGTTCGACGTCGACCCGACGCAGGTCGGTACGCCCGAGCCGACCGAGAAGCTGTCCGCCGACCGGCGCCGCACGCTCCGCCAGGCCGACGCCCTCACCCGCAGGCGGCACCCGCTCGAGCTGGCGCTTGGCTTCCCGCTCGGCCTCCACCCGGCGGCGGCGGCCGACGACCGTACGGCGCCCGGCCTCCGCTGCGGCACCTGCGGCTTCCGCCAGGTGCTGACGCACAACGACGGCCGGTTCCCCAAGTGCCTGTTCGCCGTCACGGACAAGACCGCCCCACGTGTGACGCGCGGCGCGGGCACCGATGTACGCGCCTGGTGGCCCGCCTGCAGGGACTACCAGGCCGCCGAGGAGGCACCGACCTCATGACGACCATCCCTACGCCCGGCGCCACCACCGCCCACGCGCCGGGCACCCGCCCGCCCGCGGCACTCCCGGCCGCGGGCGGGCGCCCCCGCCGACGCCGCGCAGGGACCGCCACCACCAAGACGACGTGCGGGACGCTCGGCTGCAACCGCGTCCTCACCCCGCAAGACCGCCGCGGGCGGTGCAACGCCTGCTACAACCGGCGCCGCCGCATGGGCCTGTGCGGGTGGGTGACCGACACCGATGAGATCCGAGCACGCATCCAGCGGCTCCGCGACATGGGGTGGACGTGGCGGCAGATCGCGGAAGCCGCAGGCGTGAGCCCCAACGTGCCGATCTTCCTCGCGACCGGGCGAACCCAACGGCTGTGGCCCGAATCCGCTGAGGCACTGCTGTCCGTACCGCTCACACCGCCGCCGGACAACCGCCGTGGCATCGACTCCACCGGCTCCCGCCGCCGCGTCCAGGCCCTCGCCTGGATGGGCTGGCCCGCCGAGGAGGTCGCCCGCCGCGCCGGCACGACCAAGAGCACGCTGGCCACCGAGATCCTGCCGTCGCGGCAGATCTCGGTCGCGCTCGCCCGGCGGATCAACGCGGTGTACCGCGAGCTGTCTGCGCGGCCGGGGCCGTCGAAGAGCGCCGCGGTCAAGGCGCGGTCGCTCGGGCACGCGCCGCCGGCGGCGTGGGATGACGACCGGATCGACGATCCGCGTCACCGCCCTCGCGGCGTACGGCGCCCTGGCGATGACGCCCCGGACCCGGGTGCGTGATGTCGGGGTGGAGAGACGAAGCCGCGTGTCGCGGCATGGATCCCGAGCTGTTCTTCCCGGTCGGCGGCGTGGCCGCCTCGACGCGCAGGCTCTGCTCCCGTTGCCCTGTCCGGGAGGACTGCCTCATCGAGGCGGTGGCCGACGGCCTCGACGGGTTCTGGGGCGGCACCACCCCGAAGGAGCGGCGCGGCATGCGCCCGGCCGCCCGCCGCAGGCCGCCTCGCTTCCGGGCCCGCCGCGACCCCGCCGACCGCATCACCACGGAGACGACCATGGATGAAACCGACGAAACCAATGAAGCCACCGACGTCACCGCGGCGTTGCTCAACGGCCAAACGGTCAAGGCGGTCGCGCAGGAGCACGGCTGGCCGCGCCAGCGTGTCACCGCCCTGATCAACGGCAAGGCGGGCTGGACCCTCGACCCGCACAGCGACACGGTCATCGTCGGCATCCGCCACGACGACACCGCCGGCGAGACCGCGGTCGACCTGTCCGAGCACGACCAGGCCGACGACAGCGACGTCGACGACCTAGACCTGTCGGGCCTGGAGGAGCTCCTCCGGCGCGGCGAGAATTCCTCGTTGCCCACGACCCGGACCACGGCGGAGAAGGTCCGTGCCGCCGTCGACGACCTCCAGCGGCGGGTCAAGACCGAGGCGGTCGAGCAGCAGGTCCTCGATGAGATCGCCGCGCTGGAGAAACAGCTCGCTGCCCGGCGGGCGAAGCTGCAGGAGCTCCGCCCGGGCAAGACCACCGGACGGCGCCCCGCCGGCGACGGGCCGAACCCGAAGGACGTCCGTGCGTGGGCGGCCAGCCGTGGCATCAAGTGCCCGCCGCGGGGCCGCATCCCGCAGGAGGTCCGGGAGGCGTACGACCGCGACCACGCCGGCTCGGTGAACGCATGAGCCGCGAAAGCCCCGCCAGCGCGGTGGACCTGGAGCGTGAGCGTGTCCGGGACCCCGTCGCCCTCGTGCGTGAGCGTGACGCCCCGCCGGTCGCTGAGCGCCTCGCGGAACGGCTGAGACCTATCACCCCTGAGAGGGCCGCGCGGAACGCCGCGCAGCTCGCCACGGCGCTGCAACAGGCCACCCCCGTGTCCCCGGAAAGCAGGAGCTGAATGAGCGGTCGTCTCGTCGGCGAGGTCCACGCGTGGCTGCGCACACCGGCAGCCGAGGGCCTGAACGTCTCGCAGCGGATGGTGCTGTCCGCCATCGCCGAGCGAGCCAACGACCGTAACCGCGAAATGTGGAGCCACACGCTCGATGGATGCACGCAGTTTGAGTACCTGATGGAGGTGACGGGATTGAAGAAAAGCGCGTTGTCTGCCGCGCTGAATGGGCTCGCGGAAAGGGAATTGGAAACGCGGATCGTGGTCGGCTACACGAAGGCCAGTGCGCCGGTATTCGCGCATCGCGGGCGGGCGATGAAGTTCATTCTTCCGGTGCTTCCCGCGTCCGTCGCGCTGCCCCGCCCGTCCGACGACGACCCCTCCGGCCCTGTGGATAACCCTGGGGACGGTGCTGTGGAGAACGCTCCGGCCGAGGACGAAAGCCTCCGGGGAACCGGAACCTTCGACGACGGAAGCCTCCGGGGAACCGGACCCATTGGCCCGAAAGCCTCCGGCCAACCGGACCCTATGAGGGAGAAAGCCTCCGGGGAACCGGACCCCAATCCCTCTAAAGAGAATCCCTCTAAAGAACATCCCTCCCCTCCGATGGATCCCACCGACCCACCTGAAGAGGAAGACGCCACCCCGGCCGCCGCCCCGCCGACGACCCGGACGAGCGACCCCAACAGCTGGGACCCCACCTACCCCGAAGCGTCCGAATACCTGTCCGCCCTGCCGAATGACGGCCAGGAATACATGGACGCCGCCGGAAAAGAACTCGGCACGAACACCCCCGTCACCCTCCGCGTCGTCCACGCCGCACGCGCCGCATACCGAGCCCAGAAAGGAAACGCCGCATGAACGCCATCGGCTACTCCCACTGCCGGAAATGCGAAACCGCGCTCCGCAGCCGATTCCCCCGAAAACTCGGATACTGCGGCCCCTGCCGCGACGCCCTCACCGACACCGAGCTCCGCGCCGCCATGGCCGGCGCCGACCCCACGCCACCGGCCGCCACGGCGTCCGCCGCCGAACGGCCGGCGCCCGCCCCCGCACCGCAGCCGACCACCCCGGCCCTCCCCAGCGAGCCCGACGACGTCCCGCTCTGCCAGCCGCACGGCGGCGTCCTCGGCCGCTGCGCCCTCTGCCGCCGCGACGACGACCCCAAGCGCATCACGGACCGAGTCATCACCGAGATCCAGCGACTCCCCATGGACCAGCGCATCGCCGCCCAGCGCGCCACCGCCATACGCCGCTACCGCCCCGCCGCCCAGCTCACGATCGGAGCCTGACCATGCCCGGCACCGCACTCGAACTCCGCCACACCCCCGTCACCATCTGCGTCGCCGGCCCCACCCCCGAAGACCCCGACTTCGCCGACGCCTGCAACCGCTGCTGGACCGACTGGCCAAGCCTCATCGCCGAACTCGCCAGCTACCCCGACGCGCGTCCCCAGCCCATCGACTGGTCCGCCCACACCGGCCCGTACGCCGAGGAGCCCCCGTTCTGATGGCCACCACACAGACCGCGGACAAGCCCGAGTTCCGATGCGACCCGAGCGCCCTGCTCGACTGCGCCGAACGCCTCCGCCCCGACATCAACCGCCGAGACCTCGAAGGCGCCCTCATCAACGCCCGCGACACCGGCTGCCCCTGGCCCTGGACCTTCGTCATCACCGCACAAATCCTCGCCAGCGGCGAAACCGCCTACGACCTCCACAACGCCGTCCGCAACTGGCGGCTGACGCACACCGGAAGGCCCTCATGACGGACGGCCCCATGCGCCCGGACGGCCCCATGCGCCGTGACCCGGGCCGCTGGTGTGAGGAACACCAGCGGTACGAGTGCACCAAGCACGGGAAGGGCGGCGGGTCCTGCCACGGCTCCCGTATTGCGGGCACGCCGACCTGCCGCATGCATGCCGGCGTTTCCGGCAAGGTCGCCAAGACCCAAGGGGAGGCCATCACCGCCTGGTCCGCGCTGAGCGGGAAGCCGGTCGTGTCGAACACCGAGGCCGTGCTCGGCATGCTCCAGATGTCGTGGCTGCGGGTGCACCTGTACGCGGCGCTGTTGGAGCGGCAGGTCAACGAGGCTCAGGCGGAGGCCGCACGGGAGCCGGCCGTCCGCGCGGCCGTCGCCGAGGCGTACGACGAGGTGTTCGAGGAGCGGTCGCAGGGCGCCCCGCCGGTCGGGCCCGGCGTGGGTCTGATCGGGCAGCAGTTCTCGGGCGTGAAGGACATCGGGATCTTCGCGACGGGTGAGGCGATCCGCGGGCTCGCGCAGCTGGAGGCTCAGGAACGCGACCGGTGCGTCCGGTACGCCAAGACGGCGCACGACATGGGCATCGCCGAGCAGCAGGTTCAGCTCGCCGAGCAGCAGGCCATGCTGCTGGCCGGGGTCGTCAGCCGGGTCGCGGATGGACTCCTGGCGGCCGTGCTCGGCCTGCTGAACGGCGGCGCGGAGGACGTCGGCCGGGCGGCTGACGGCGTACGGCAGGCGTGGCCGGCGTGGATCCAGGAGATCGTGCCGCGGGAGTTGCGCGCGGTGGCCGGCCGGAGTGATGCCGCGTGAGCGACTTGATGACGCCCACCGAGGCCGCGTGGGTCCGCGAGAACGTCTGGACGCCCGCCTACCGCGACGTCCACGACGCCTACACCCCGGGCTACTTCCATCTTTGCGCCTGCCAGCGCGGTATCTGCGGCGCGTGCGACGGCACCAGCGACAAGGGCCGGCCTCGGCATGATCGGTGCCTGTCCCGGCAGCACGGTCGGCCCCTGGTGCACCCGCTCGCGTACCTCACCGATGGCCGCTGCATGGTCTCCGGCCCGGCGCTGTGGCCCGCTGACGGGCCGTCGTGCCGGTACATCTGCCCGTGCCCGTGTGCCAAGACCGGGCCTGCTCCGGAGCCGCCGTCCCGGCTTGTGCCTGCCAGGGATGTGGCGGAGCGGTCCGCCCCTGCACCGCGGCGCGTGCCTGTTCCTGCGCGTGGCGATGACGTGCTGTTCGACGTGACGGTGAGCACCTGATGCCGATCGCCGTGCACCGAACGTTCCGCCGCCCGGGCGACCTCCGCCGCACGCGGGTCCGGTACCTGCACGTCCTCGCCGAGGACGGGCCGCACGCTCGCGAGCAGGCGCTGTGTCGCCAGCCGATGACCGACACCCGCGCCTCGTACGCGACGGTCCTGGACCCGATGCCGGCCGTCCCGCCGAACGGCCTGGCCTGGTGCCCGCCGTGCACCGGCCTCCTCGCCTACGAGCTCGGTGCTCTGCGGGACATCGCCGCCACGTTCGCGCCGACCCCGTCGGCCACGACCCCCGGAAGGGAAATGCCGATGAAGGCGCTCACCGTGAAACAGCCGTGGGCGTGGGCGATCATGAACGGCAAGCCGATCGAGAACCGCGGCTGGACCACCCGCCACCGCGGCGAACTCGCGATCCACGCCGGGAAGGCCTGGGCCCTCGACGGCGAGGACAGCCCACTCGTTCGGGCCGCGTGGCTGGCCGCCGGCCACGCGCTGACCGACCTGAACCGGCGCAACCCGCTGTTCCACCTCGGCCAGGTCGTCGCCGTCGCCGACCTGACCGGCATCTGCACCACCCGTGACGCCCGCACGGACTGCGGCTGCGGGCGATGGGCGTTCCCGGGCGCGTGCCACTGGCAGCTCGCGGACCTCCAGGCGCTGCCCGAACCGGTGCCGCACCGAGGCGCCCAGAGCCTATGGCCGCTGCACCCCGAGATCGCGGGTGCCGTGCGCGCGCAGCTGGCCACCCAGGCCGGGCCCGATCAGCGCAACGCCGGAAGGCCCGCCCGGGGCGACCGGCCATCCCTGAACCCCGAACCGGAGATCCCGTGACACTCGCCCAGCTCTGGCCGTCGCTCATCGTGCTCACCGTCGGCCTCGTCCTCGTCGGCGCCGCGGTCCTCATGCACTACCTGGTCGACGAGGACAGCGACCTCGGCTGCCTCCCGATCGTCCTCGCGGGCATCGGCGTGATCCTGATCTACAAGGGCGGCGATGCCCTCACCACGGTGGCCGGCCGATGACCGGCCGCCGTGCGAAGTGGACCCGCGCCCCGCTGCCCATGCCGATGCCCGGCATGACCTGCTGGCAGCGCGAGGCCAGCGACGGGCACCTGTCCGTCGTCGTCGGCCGCGACCCCGCCGTCGACCTGCTGTGGCACCTGTCCATCAGCCACCGCCTCAACCTCCCGGGCAACCCGCCCGGCCGGTACCCGACCTGGGACGAGGTCACCGATGCCCGCTACCGGTTCGTGCCCGACCAGGTGACCATGGCGATGTTCCTCCCGCCCCGCGCCGAGTACGTCAACGTGCACCCCACCGTCTTCCACCTGTGGCAGGTGGGCGAATGACCGGCAGCATCTGGTGGCACCCAGGATCGAGCGACGGCAGCCCCGTCCCCGACCATCCGCCCGTCTACCTCGGCCCGGCCGCCGGCGAGACGCTCCGTTTCCCAACCGACGAGACGGCCGACCGCCTGGTCCTCCCCGCCACGCCTGAGCACCTCACGGTCACCTTCACCGCGGACACCACCTCGTACGAGGACGGCCTCCAGCGCCTGCTCCTGGCCCTCGCCGTGCGGTTCACCGCGATTTGCCCCGGCTGCCGGCGCGAGACCCACTGGCTCGACTACGACCTCGAAGCCGAGTCCTGCCGGGCCTGCCTGGAGATCATCCCGCGCCTGCAACGCATCGTCGCCGGCGCGCATGTCGACTGGGCACCCGTACGCCTCGAGCTGCACTGGAGGCCGACCCGATGACCGACCGGACCGAGCCCCGGCCGTTCGCCGAGCTGACCGACTCCGGTTTGCTCTGGCTGATCAACCGCGTCGTCTTCCACCCCCGCGGGCTCGCCCTCGCCATCCACGTCGACGGCAACGGGACCGCGACCGCCTGGAGCCTCCAAGGCGACGGCACCGAACCGTGGTCCTTCCCTCCCGAGCGGGAACGGGAGCATTTCCAGCACGCCGAGCAGACGCTTCGCGACGCCGCCGACCGAGGCGGTGAGTAGGTGATGACTGACATCTGCCGCCCCCAGCACGCTGTCGACCTGCCCGACGCCGGCCGCGGCACCTGCTGCATGGGCGCCGCGGTGTACGGGCCGGACCGCTGCACCTGCTGGGAGCCGGTATATGACCTGGACCAGCAGCCGCTTCGGCCCGGCCTGCCGCTCCCGCCCGACCCACTCGCGATGTGCGGGGACTGCGCATACCGGCCGAAGTCCCCGGAGCGCCAGGGCGAGGCCGGATACGCCGGTGACGAGGACCTCCTCGAAGACCTCGTCACCTCCGGCACCCCGTTCTACTGCCACGCCGGCGTCCGCCGCGCGGTGACCCTGCGGCACCCGGCTGGTGTCGAGATCGCCGCGCACCCCGGCGCGTACGACCCGCCGGTCCTCGACAGCGTCCCGTACAAGGCCGACGGCACCCCCGCCACCCTGTGCGGCGGCTGGCTCCTCCTGCGAGCGAAGGCAGCGACCTCATGAGCCGCGACCACGCGCCCAGCATGTGCCTGCTGCACGGCGCCTTCCACACCATGGCGCCCGACTGCTGGCGCCTCGCCGCCGACTGGTACTTCCGCCACGCCGACCTCGACGACGACACCGGCCGCGCCATCTACCAGGCCGCCGTCGAGGCCCACATGCTCGACCAGCTCCGGCACGACCGGACCCTGCCCGAAAGCGAGAACCCCACCACCGTGGACCCGACCACCTGCCCGACACCGGGCTGCACCTTCCCCAAGAAGGCCAGCCAGTACCTGTGCCCCGGCTGCTGGTACACCCTCCAGCCGGCCGCCCGCCGCGCCCTGTCCCGCCGTGACGACCTCGCCGTCCGGCGCCTGGCCGAGCTGCGCGAGCAGCTCCGCCAGGACACCGCGCTTCGCCAGGTCGTGATCACACCGTGAGGTTTCACGGACGCCTGGCGCGGTGGCTCGGCATCCCGGCGTGGGAGGAGACCCCGGCGCGCGTCGAGCTACCGACTGCCGGCCGCGCCACGTCGCCCAACGAGTGCGACCGGCCCACCTCGCCCGTCATGAGTCGGCCTGCGGCTCCTCCGCGCCCCGAGGTGGAACCCGAGGCGGCCCCGAAACCGCCGGAACAGCTTCCGCACGCCGCCGTTTCTCCCGCACCGGCAGACGGCCCGCGGCCCGGCAAACTCGCCGCGCTCACCCCCGTCCTCGGCCGCCGCAAGGCCGGTCAAGCTCTCTGGGCTGCCCACCTGCTCACCGAGGACGAGCGGCGGCAGGCCGAAGAGATCCTGCGGAGGTTCCGCTGATGGCCATCTGCCAGCCCTGCGCGAACGCCGCCGACACCGACCAACGCATCGCCGCCGAACACGGCACGCCGACGCTCGGCCACGACCGGGCGATCTGCCGCGACCACGGCCGCACACCCAACGGCTGCGGCTGCGCCCACCGGCCCGCCGGAACCGCGACGCCACAACCCGCCCCGATCGCCAACACGGAAGGACACACCCGATGAACGGCTACATCAGCGCGCTCCACGACCTCACCGAAGTTCGCCTGGACGATCTGCCCGGCCTCGACCTGACCCCGATCCTGGCCCGCGTCCTGCCCACCCCCATCCCCACTCCCACGCCCGCCGAGCCCACTACCGCCGTCGTCGTGGGCGGATTCAACTCCTACATCTGACCAGGAGAAACATGACGATCCGGATCTACGGCGCCAGCGACGACGCCATCGAACTCCGCGGCGACATCGTCGAGGAGCTGTACACCTACGAGACCGGCCCCGTCGTCTGGCGCGGCGAACTGCGCGCGCCCGACGGCGACACGATGCGCGTGCACGCGCTGTTCGACGGCTGCTGGGCCATCGCCGTCGGCCAGGTCGACGAGGACACGTCGCTCCTGGCCTGGCCGGTCACCATCGCACCGGCCCCGGACGAGCGCCGCTCGGTCATGGCCGAGATCCACGCACCCCGCCGGCACCGAGCTGGTCAACGTCTGGCCGACCAAGGGCGGCGACGATGACTGATCTCAACCCGGCCGACTACGTGCGCAACCTCGACCTGCTCGTCGGCGCGACCACCGCGTTGACCATGGTCGCCGACGAGATCGACATCCCCGGGATGCGGAGCGTCTGCGAGCAGATGCAGGCCCTCGCGCCCGTCCTCGAACCGACCGCCTACCAGCGCGGCGGCATGACCGCCCTGCGCGAGCAGGCCGCGTTCCTCGCCGCGCTGGAGGCGTTCGTCACCGAGGTTCGCAAGCTCGACCGCCCGGCCACGCGCCGTACCGCCATGTCCGACCACGAAGGAGACCGACCTTGACCGACCAGGCCGCCGACGAGTCCGTATTCGCCGAGTGGGCGATCCTCGAGCTCCTCGGCCATCGCCGCCTCGCCGGCCGCGTCACCGAGGCCCAGATCGCCGGCGCGAGCTTCCTCCGCATCGACGTGCCGAGCGAGCCGCCCGCGACGCAGTTCTACGCGCCCGGGGCGGTGTACGCGATCACCCCGACCACCGAGGAGATCGCCCGCGCCGTCGCCCGCCGCTACGCACCGGCGCCCGTCCAGCGATACGAGCTCGGCCCGCTGGTGCCCGCCGATCGCGAGGCCGACGCTCCGTGGAACGGCGGAGGCCCACTCTGATGGCCGAGCGACTCACCCCGAACCCCTACAGCCCGTATGCCGACGCCGACCCGGCTACGCGGCACCTGCTGCCGTCCCTGCTCGGTGCGAGGCCGAAGCCGGGCGGGCTGTGCCCAGCCGCCTGCGGCGGCCTGGCGGTCGTCCCCGAAGGCACCCTCGGCGACATCACCGACCTGATCAACGAGGGCCGTACGGCCGAGCTGCCGCCAGGCTTCTGCCTCACCTGCCTGGCGGTAGCCACTGGCCGCGAACCGGAGCCGCCCGGCACGCCCGGTGTCTGCCGTGAATGCGGTGAGCGCAGCTCGCACGGAGACCTGTGCGCTCTGTGCCGCCAAGACCTGCACGACGCGTGGTGGCCGACCCGCGAGCAGGAGGCCGACCGTGGCTGAGGACCCGCGTGGCATGGCCAGCATCAACAACGGCCAGCCCATCGTGTTCGCCGAGCCCGAGCCGACCGCGCCTGGGACCACCACCACGCCGAGCGCCCGCGAGACGCTGATCGCCGCGCTGCTCGACGCCTGGAAGCTGCCCCAGGCCACACGCTCGCGCATCACTCGCGAAGCCGCCGGCCGCGACGTCGACGCGATCCTCGCCGCGCTCGCCGCCGACCAGGGCGACCTGTGCGAGCGGATGGCTGAGGCACTCAAGCGGTTCTTCGACGACCCGCCAACCGATGACGGGCCGGAAGAGTCCCTCCGCGCCGCCGGTCGCGCCGTGCTGGCCGTCCGCGATGAGCGCGTCGCGCACCTCACCGCCCGCCTCACCCAGGCTGAGGCCCGTTGGGAGCTGGAGCGGCAACGCGCGAACGCGGCTGAGCGGAAGTGCGAGATGGCCGAGCAGGCAGCCCAGCGCTGGCACGACGAGTACGGGCGCATCCTGGCCGAGCGGGACGACCTCCGCGCGCACCTGACCGGCGTCGCCATCCATGCCCATCGGCTCAAGGCCCACACCGCTGGCGGCACCTCCGCCCGGGCGGTCCTCGTCGACCTGCTCGCCGCCATGGGCGCCCTCCACGCCCCCGACGCCGGACGTCCGATCTGCAAGTGCCCGCCCGGTTGTGGGTGCGGTCACACGAGTTCCCTGGAGAGCCCCGAAGGAGGGAGCCGGCCGTGACCACTGAGCCTGCCCCGTACGACAGCACCGCGGACACGCTCAAGCACGCCCAGCGCGTCGGCGAGCTCATGGCGCCCCTGATCGCCGAGCTGGTCAACCGCTCAGTCCGCCACGACCGCAGCAAGACCGAGCCGCCCGAGCTCGAGGTGTTCAACGAGTTCACCCCGAAGCTCCGTGACTCGACGTACGGCTGCGAGGAGTACCACGGGCACCTCGCCGCGATGCAGGCCGGCCTGGAACACCACTACGCCAACAACCGCCACCACCCCGAGCACCACGCGCGCGGCATCTCCGGCATGACGCTGGTCGACCTGATCGAGATGCTCGCCGACTGGCGCGCCGCGAGCGAGCGGCACGCGGACGGCAGCCTCACCAAGTCCCTCACGATCCAGCGGAAGCGCTTCGGGATCGACGACCAGCTCAACGAGATCCTCTGGAACACCGCCCGCGAGTATCGGTGGCTCGATCACCAGCCCTGCGGCTCGGTCCACGAGGCGCCCGACGGCACGGTCATGACCTGCACCGTGCCGCTCGACACCCCGGAAGGCCACGACGGCGACCACTGCGACGGCCAGCACGAGCCGTATACGTGGCCGCGAGAGACCGCCGGGGAGGCACGCCGTGGTTCGTAGGCTTCCCCAGCTCCGTCAGGCCGTGGCCGACGCGATCACCCACCACCCCGCCAACCGCACCGGCACACCCGAGCAGCGCCACCCCGTCTCGCTGATGCTGGCCGACACCGTGCTCCGCGTCGTCCGCCCGTGCACCTGCGACGGCGACCCGATCGAGTGCACCCACGAGACCGCACGCGCACAGGCCGAAGCCCGCCTCGAACGCGTACGACACCGCCACCGCGGCCCCCGCACCGACCGGCACGGCTCCGGCTGCATCGGCTGCGGCCTCATCTGGCCCTGCCCCACCTACCTCGACGTGACGGAGGCCGACCGTGGCTGAACAACACAGCGGCGTACCCCGCCTCAGCTGGAAGGGAGAAGCCCAAGACCGCTACCAGGCCACCGACACCGCCGGCGTGCTGTGGAGCATCGACCGCCACCCAACCCCGCGGGGCCGCCAAGGCAAGAACGAGGACTGGTCCGAACTGTGGTGGTTGCACCGCGGCGACGCCGACCAGCTCAACCCCGAAGTCCACGACAGCTGCCCGGTCGTCACAAGCCGGAGCATCACCGCGCTGCACCGACACCCGTCGATCCTGCGCTACGCCGACGTTCTCGCCGCCGGGTGGTGGTTCGAATGCTGGCGGATACCGAATGGCCAGCCGGACTCCGAGCGCGTCATGCGCCGCGGTGACGACCGGGCCCCGCTGTCCGCGCTCCTCGGCGAACCGGTCATGGTGCACCCGCAGCTCCTCCTCAACGCCGAGCTGGAGCGGAACGACCTTCAGCGGCGCGCGTACGCCGCCGAGGCAGCCGTCGAGCGGGTGCGGCGTCTGTGCGAGCTGACCATTGCCGCGTCTTGTCGCGTGCAGGCCATCGAGCAGGCTCGGGACACCCTTGCCGTCCTGGACGGTGGCGCGTGAGCGGCCGCGGCTACAACCACGTCGCCAACGGTGTCGTGGTCGCGCAGCACGAGTTCAACCGCCACCTCCGCGACCACATCGGCCGCCGAGAAGGCACCCCCAAGAAGAAGCACCGCCAGTCCAAGCGCCGCAGGAGGAACCGTGTCTGATCCGAAGGCCATCCCCGTCGACGCCAACCTGCGACCGCTGCTCGCCGCCGCCCTTCAACGCAGCGGCGGCAGCCTCACGCTCACCCACCTCGAACTCGGCGAAGCGGCAATCGCGTCGTACCGCGCCGGCATCACGGTCGAGCACACCGACGACGGCGCGATCTTCCGCCTCGTCGAGAAGCCCGAGGCCAGCCGTGGCTGAGGGCATCGTCCACATCGCCGGCCCCGACATCACGGTCGGCGCCCAGCTCCGGCAGCGCTGCGCCTGGTGCGGTGCCGTGCTCCTCGACTACGACCTCACCCGGATCGCCGTGCCGGAGGGCGATGACCCGCGCCCGGGCACCTGGCCGGTCGGCGCGCTGGTCGAGGTCGCCGGCAACGCCTCCTGGGAGCGGGACCACGTCGACGGCGACCCGCTGCCGGCCAACGCGTGCGGACAGATCGACCACGAAGTCACCGGCGCCGACGTCCAGCAGCTGGTCGGGGACCTACGCAAGCGGATGGCCGAGCTGATGATGGAGGAGCACAACCGCACCGCGATCGTCTGCGAGCACACCCAGATCCGCAGCTTCGGTGCGCTCGCCGACGCGGCCCTCCTCGCGGTCGAGGAGGATCCCATCCTGGAGATCCGCCCGTACTACCCGACGCAGCACGCGTATGAGGCAGCCTGTCGCGCGCTCGCCAACCACCGGGAGCGCGCCGACCGGTACCGAGCCCTGGCCACGGAAATCCTCAGCCACATCACCCAGCATGGCCACCCCGGCGAGGCATGCGTCCGTACCGGTTGGCTGCGCGAGGAGACGGTCGCCGTCTGGCGGGCCGCCCTGACCGAGGACCTCCCACCGGCCGGTGCGGGCCCGCTACCGGTCAGCCGGGCCGACCTCCGCGACCACATCGCCGCCCGCGTCCGCGACACCGTACGGCTCCGCCTCGGCCCCCGCGCCATCGAGCAGGCCGCGACCGGACCGATCACGCTGTCCGGCACCGACGCCGACCAGATCGCCGACGCGACCGCGGCCGCCGTCCACGACTTCATCACCCCGGTGTTCACCGCCCAGCACCAGGCGCTCGAAGCGGCACGCGCTGACGCGGCCGGCCTCCGAAATCGCGTCCAAGCGCTCGAGGAGAGCGGAGCCGAGCTCCTGCACCGTGCCGAACAGGCCGAGGCCGACCACCCGCGAGACGGCCAGTGACGGCCCGGGCCACCACCGGCTACCACCTCGGCGTGGACCAGCGCGCCCGACGCGGCGACCCGCTACGCCCCGTCGAGCTCGACATCCTCCGCCAGCTCGCCGACGGCGCACACGACCCCGAGATCGCCCACGCCCTCGACATCTCGACCCGCACGTACCGCCGGTACGTCACCGCGATGCAGCACAAACTCGGCGCCCGCACCCGCGCGCACGCCGTCGCCATCGGCATGCGCGACCACCACATCGACCCCCACGAAGGACACCCACGATGACCGACCAAACCACCGACACGCCCAGCGCCGTCTACGACGTCTCGGATCAGAGCTGGCCGCCCAGCGGTTCCTTCCTCAGCGCCTTCTGCACCTGGCTCGCGACCCATGGCATCGACCCGAACGCGACGACCCGTGTCGAGCTCATCGCGCCCGCCGAAGCGGAGGTCGGGGGGCCACTCATCCGCGTCTACCAGATCGACCGGACGACCGGCGTCGCGCGCGAGCCGTTCAACTTCCTGACCAAGACCCCGCCGCCGAGCCCCGAGGACTACGCGTGACCGACACTCCGTACGCCGCCGACGCATGTCCGGGGCCGTGCAATCGCCGGTACCGCAAGACCGTCGACGCCTACCTGGCCGCGCAGGTCGTCCACGGCCAGGCCCTCGCGGACTACGAGGAGGCCCGTCCCGTCCTGGAGGCGGCCTTCAAGGTGGCCATGGCCGCGTACGAGGAGGCGTACGGCTGGTGGAAACATCACGCCGACGCCGGGGTGCTGGTCGTACGGGAGCCGATCAGCCCCACCTTCCCGCCCCCGCCCGCCCCGCCGGCGGAACCCACCGAGGACGACCTCGCGTACCGGAAGGGAGACCCGGTCTGGTGCTCACGCGACGCAGGCCTGATCCGCGGCGCGCTGACCGCCCTCGACGACCTCGCGTCCCTACTCGGCTCCTGGGCCGACGGGCACCGCGGCTCCACCGCGAGCCAGAAGTACGGCACGACCGGCAACCGCGCGAACCCCGGCTCACCGTCGCCGATCGGGGACACCCTCGACGACCTGTACAGCCAGCTCGTCAAATGCGAGGACGATTGGCGCGAGTACCGCGGCTACCGGCGCCGGCCGCAGCGCGCCCGAGACTCCCGCGCCCGCCGGCTCACGCTCGCCTTCCTCATCGACGAGCTGCGGGACATCCTCAACCACCCCGGCAGCGTCCAGTTCGGCCGCGCGGTCCTGTGGTGGGAGCGCACCCTGCAGGAGATGACCAAGACCGACCCCGTGATACAACGGCGCCCGGCCCGCTGCCCGAACGACCGGTGTCGGCAGCGCGCACTATGGACGCGCGCGGACGGGATGATCGAATGCCGGGCCTGCGGCCGACTCATGCACGAGCACGAATACCAGGAGCTCGTTGACGCGGACGACGGCGGCACCGACATCCAGGAGGCGAGTAGACCGTGAGACGCCGCATCGCCGCGCAGCTGCGCACGTTCGCCGACACCCTCAGCGACCCGGCCGAGGTCGAGTCCGCCGCCCTGTTGAGCGTCAAAGCGCAGTGCGCGATCGCCCGGATGCTCTACGGCCGCGCGGAGCGCGTACGCCACCAGCTCGACCGGCGCAGCCCCGAGCACCTGCTCGACATGCCCGAGCCTGAGCGCGGCGTGACGTGGATCCGCGCCGTCTCCACGTCAGCGAGTACTTGCGCGGCCTGGCCCGCGCGACATCCCCCTCTCAGAAGCGCTGCACGAGCTGCCGGCCCGGCACGCGACCTGCCGATACCGTTATGGTGAAGAAGCTGAGGTTCCACGCGACGAGGGCTCGTGTGTCGAGATCACCCGGGCCAGCCTGGAGGCAGCGCTCAGCCCGCCCGAGCCCGGCCTGCGGTTGACGCCGCCATGGGACGAGACCGCCGCCGAGTTCCGCTACCGCCAGCGAGCGGCGCTCGGCGGTGAGCTGGTCGACCCACGATCCTGGCAACTGCGCGGGACAGCGGGCGTGCCCGAACTGTGATCCCAACCATCCACTCAGCGTCGCCGTACGCGAGTTCGGCAGGACGCCGCTTCTTAGATCATGATTTCCGTAGCACCTGCGTCATTGCCGTAACGAGTTGTTGACGGACTTCGGATTTCTGGCGGGTCGCGGGTGAGACGTGATTCGTCCACGCGTTGAAGGCTAGTTCGCCAAGGAGGTCTTCCAAGTACTCTTGATCTTCGTCCCACAGCCAGCCGGGTAGCTTGTAGTTTGCGTACTCCTTGGAGCCCGTGGCGATCGCCGGAACTGTCGTGATGCCAACCGCGTACAGGACCGTCGCGCATACGAGACATACGGGATTGCTCAGACTGACGAACTCGCCTGTTGAAAGGTCCAGTTCTGCTTCTTCGGCCTGGTTCAGGCAGTCGATTTCGCCGTGATAACCGGATGTTGAAGTCCCGTCGAACTCGTTTTCTTCTTCAAAGCTCATGCGGCAGGTGGTTTTCCGGCCGGCCTTCATCGTCTGATTCCCAGAAGTAACGAGCTCCGGGATTTGCTTAATGTAGGTCGCCCACAAACCCGCGATGACCGGCACGGCCTTTTCTGCAGGCACTGACGGCGAGTCGCCCCATGCCTTGGTTGAGGATCCTCCGCATGACATGGTTGCGCTCCCGTCCTAAACCATTTGACCGTGCGGACGGAATGTACCTCTGGTATAGATCTAAGTAAATAGTCGTTGTGGTGTGCGAGATATGGGTCATCGCTTCGGGTTGTCCGAAATCCTGTCCGCTGATCTCCGTGTCGTCCTCTGCTCAGGAGGGGCGACGTGGCTGCGGACCTCCGTCCCCGGCAGAGCCTCGCGTTCGGTGCACACCTGACCGGTCCGGAATCGATCCTCATCACGCCATGACGACCACACTGCGACAGCGCGCCCGCCGCCGCCCCGGGCGGACGGGATGACGGAGTGCCGGGCGTGCGGCCGGCTCATGCACGAGCACGAGTACCAGGACCTCGTCGAGGCCGACGACGGCGGCACGCAACTCGAGGAGGCGACCCGGCCGTGAGCGACAGGACAAAAAATGCGAAGGCGTCCCGACGGGCTCGGACCTAGCATCACGACGGTGCAGCAGATCAGCAAGCGCCTCATGTCCTGGGCCTCGATCATCGAACCGAACACCCTCGCCCAGGCCGAAACGACCGCCAGCATGCCGTTCATCCACCCGCACCTGGCGCTCATGCCCGACGCGCACCTCGGCAAGGGCGCGACCGTCGGATCCGTCATCCCGACCCTCGGCGCGATCATCCCCGCCGCCGTCGGCGTCGACATCGGCTGCGGCATGATCGCCGTCCGCACCCAGTTCACCGCGCGCGACGTCACCGGCCGGGACAAGGCGGCGCTCCGCCAGGCGATCGAGAACGCCGTCCCGCTCTCGGCCGGGAAGTACAACACCGACCTCACCGCCACCGCGCGGCCGCGCATCGCCGACCTCGAACACCCGCGCTGGGACGTCACACCCGACCAGTACGCCGGGAACTGGCGGCTGCAGCTCGGCACCCTCGGCTCGGGCAACCACTTCATCGAGGTCAGCCTCGACGAACTCGACCGCGTCTGGCTGTTCCTGCACTCCGGGTCCCGCGGCGTCGGCAACAAGATCGCCCAGCACCACATCAAGGTCGCCCAGGCCCAGTGCGAACGCCGGTGGATCAGCCTGCCCGACCGGGACCTGGCCTACCTCGTCGAGGGCGAGCCGGAGTTCTGGGCCTACATCCGTGACCTGCGCTGGGCGCAGCACTTCGCGCTCCTCAACCGCGAGGAGATGATGGACCGCGTCATCGCCTGCACCTCCGCATGGTTCGGCGCCGCCGTCGAGGAGGCCGAGCGGATCAACTGCCACCACAACTTCACCCAGCAGGAACACCACTTCGGCAAGGACGTGTGGCTGTCCCGCAAGGGCGCGATCGAAGCGACCGCGGGCAAGGCCGGCCTCATCCCCGGCTCGATGGGCACCGCCTCCTACGTCGTCGTCGGCAAGGGCAACCGGCTGGCGCTGAACTCCTCACCGCACGGCGCCGGCCGGAACTACTCCCGCTCCGCCGCCCGCAAGACCTTTACCCACGAGGATCTCCGCGAGGCGATGGGTGACATCGAGTACCGCGACACCGCGGCGTTCATCGACGAGATCCCGGCCGCGTACAAGCCGATCGACCAGGTCATGGCCGACGCCGCGGACCTGGTCGAGGTGCGGCACACGCTCCGGCAGATCATCAACGTCAAGGGCGACTGATGGAGCACGCCATCGAGGGCAGCGTTCACGCGCCCCAGCCCACTGACGACGCCGCGGTCCTCGCCGCGTACCGGAAGGTGACCGGCTGGGCCGATGAGGACGTCCTGCACTACGCGTCCTGCGGCGCCTGCGATCCAGACGGCGGGGACGGCACGTACTACTGCCCGGACAGCCCGCTCATGAAGCGTGCGCGTACGCACGCGCGCACGGTGCGCCTGTCGCCCGAGCCCGAAGAGCGGACGCTTCCCGCCGCGCTCCGCCGCGAGGCCGAGCGGATCGCCGCCAGGGTGAAGGCTCTCGCACCGCTGCGCCATGGCGCCCTACTGAACTCAGCGACGCCCGAGGCCCTCGCCCGCTTCCGGGAGGCCATGCCCGCTGTGCCCGCCCGGCCCGAGATCCGATACGCGTCCGGCGGCGTGATCCCCCGGCCGTTCAAGAACAGTGGCCTGGTCGACGGCATCGTCCACGGAACGGCGGGCGGCCCGTACTGCGGTGTCTGCGGCACGCCCGCCGAACGCGATTCCGTGGACCCCACCGACTGGGCGGGCAACGAGTCCACGCTGTACGGCCGCTGGACCTGCCCGAACGGCTGCGACCCGCACGACGCAGGACAGCCGCGGTGAACGCGCGAGGGCGCTGGTGGCTGGTGGGGTTCCGCCAAGGTGCGCGGGTCGTCGAGGCCGAGCTGCCGCCGGGGTACACGCCGCCATCCACGTCGATGGACCCGGCCGCGACCGTCACGCCCTGGCCCTGCCCTGACGCGCCCAAGGAGCCCTGCGCGCGGCTCACGCGCGTCGGCCGCTGCCGCTACGAGATCACCGTGGTGCCGAACCCGCGATCCTCGGATCTAAGCCTTTACCCACCCTGGTGGCTCCAGATCATCGATCTGGCTGTAGGGGGCTCTAAGAGCTTCGCCCGTCAGCCACATTGCGTCGGTCCATGCCTGTTCAACCGCTCTGGATTTTTCAATCAGAAAGTTTGTATCTAGCACCAGACCGAGATCAAGTCCCATCGCTTCGTAAACTAAACGGCAGTACCAAATGGCCGCTTTTGCCGCGTCGATCGCACGGGTCCGGTTCGCCAGCTTCATCGCGCGGCCGATCTTCCCGTGGGCCTCGGTCGCTAGCTCCATCGGGTCCCCGATCAGACCGACGCGAATTCGTGCGACTAGCGAGCTGACCTCCTCAAGGGCGTCTTGTAGCGCCAATAATGTGTCCTGCTCTAGGTTAAGGTGTTTGCGCAGGGATTCTTCGCGGCGCGCTTCCCGCTCACGCTTGGACGTTCCGCGGTGTGTCACAACTTGAGCCCAGATAGCCGAGAATCCAGTGAGCGCGCCGCCAGCCGCAGCTGCGCCACCGGTCGCTAAGACGTTTGCCCACTGTGTCATAGCTTCACCATGCCCGAGTGACGCGGTTGCTGCTCTCGTGTTTGGGGAGCTTAGGCATTTGGAGCTACTTCCGCGGCCGACCGCCCCCGGCGCCGCGGCCTGGCCGCATCTCAGTCGGTACTCGTGCGAGGTCCGCGCGCCGATAGTGCGGCACGCCAAGTACGTCCACGTACTCGGGCAGGCGGTCGGCGCGCCGGTCTGCGCGGATCGTCGCGTACGCCACGTCGAGGACGTCGGCGGTCTCCTGGTCGTCGAGCAGGTCGTCCGGGTGCTCGCCGGTCGGCAACTTAGGCAACGGCTCGTCGGCCGCGTACGCCCGCACCTGAGCCTCGTCGTACAGCAGCTTCCGGCGGCCGGGGTTCACCGGTGCGGGAAACTCCGGATCGGCCGCGACGGCGGTGTTGCGGAACGTCTTGTAGCTGATGCCGAGCAGCTGCGCGGCGCCGGCCGCGTCGACGACCGGCCGGCCTCGGGGGATCACTGTCGTTCTCCGGCGGGCATTTCGTCGACCAGGACGCTGACGTACGGGCGGGCGACGTCGGGGCTGTAGGTGAGCCAGGCGACCGCGCGGCCGGTCCCGGCGTTGACGATCTCGAATCTGTGGGTGCGCGCCTCGGCGTCGGGGTCCGCGGCGGCCTGGTCATGCAGGCGCCGGCACTCGGCGTCGAGCAGGTGCAGCGCCCCGCCGTGGTCGGCGGCCTGGGCGACCAGTCGGCGGGCGGGTACTTCCAGCACCGTGTACATGGTGTCTCCTTTCGTTGCGTGGTGTTCACTGTGGCCGGGTGAGCCTGGGGCGGGTAAGTCCCTCGCGCGGTTCTGTGGATAACTCGGGGGGCAGGCCGTGTGGCCTGCCCCCTCTCGTCACTCGTAGCGTCGTTTCGCCCGCTGTTCTCCCCGGAACGCGGCCAGGGTGAGTTGCGGGCCACCCCATGCCTCGGCGGCGCTCTCGCACGCGGCGCGCCATCCGGCGTCCTGGGACTCCCACGCCGTCCGGTCGTCACAGACGATCGTGAGGTGCCCGAGCCGGATCACGAGCTGGCCGCAGCCGCTCGGGCTGATCTCGGGCGCCTTCCCGGCGATGGTCGGATGCGGCTGCCTGCCGCTGATCTTCACTACGCCCAGGATCCGCTGCGGGACCCGGCTCACGTATTGCCGGACCGCGCGGCGGTCGCCGGTGAAGACGTTGAGGGCGATGACGCCCGCCTCCACCCAGGCCCCGTAGACGCCCGAGAGCGCCTTGCGGTCGGTGACGTTGATGACCGCTCCGGGCATCATCACCTCGAGTTCGCCGTTGGCGATCCGCCAGGTCACCTCGTGGGGTCCAAGGAGCCGGACCGTGAGGTGGGTCTCGTGCGTGGCGGTGCGTCGTTCTCCCATGGTGCGTCCTCTCTGGAGTTGTCAATCTGCGGTGTCGGGGTCTGGGGTCTCACTCCCTCGCCCAACACAAGTAACTATACCACAGTTCTGCCCCTTAGTGGTGCGCGAAATTTCTTTGATTCAATCCGCCTGACTCGTCGCGCACGGGACAGAACTGTGGTAATGTTTGTGGTGTCGGAAGGGGAGTGAGACCCCCGCCCGGCAGGCAGATTGACAACTCCAGAGAGGAGAAACGGTGGACGACCACCAGCGGCGGCACGCTCTGTGTGTCATCCGAATGATCAAGGCCTACGGCCTGATCGCCAAGATGCTCATGGGGCTGCCGCTCCGCATCCAGCTCCCCGAGGTCGGGGACAGCATCTACGCCGACGAGATCCGGAAGGGTCTGGTCCGCGCCTACGCGTTGCTCAAGGACATCCCCATGGATGCCGACATCGCGTGGCAGCTCGGACTGATGATCATCGACTGGGTCACCGCCTGCGAATGGCTGTTCGCCGACGACGAGGACGCCGAGCCCTGGCTACTCGACGCAGTCGAGATCCAGATAGGCCGAATCGTCGCGGGAGCGGACGTGGTCAACGAACGACTCGCACGGGACATCGATCCCGAGTGAGTCGCCGCCGCCCCGAGCAGCCAGCTCGGGGCGGCACCCCGCCCCTCCTCCGGAGTTGTCGGTCTGCCAGAAACAAAGGGACCGGCGGGATACAGGCTCGAAAGCCTGGTGAGACACCCGCCGGTCCCGTGCAGATTGACCCTCACAGAGAGCCACCTCGATAGTACCTACCTCCTCCTCGGCCGGCCTGTTCCATCGGAGGAGGTCGACGGTCTCCCGCCGCCTGGGCGCGCGCCGAGGCCGGCCGGGGGTGTGGCACGTACACCGCGCATGATCAGTCCTTCGCCTTGGGCGGCCGCCCGGTGCGCCTCCGCTCCCACCGCCCGCCGAACGCCTCGACGCTCGCGCGCGTGTAGACCTTCCCGCGCGCCAGCTCGGCCACGTGCGGGGGGAAGTCCGGGTGCGTGCGGGCCAGCTCCTCGAAACGCTGCCGGGAGATGGGTGGGTCAAACAGCTTGGAGCCCTCGGTCGAGCCGACCAGGTCGAGCCGGGCCGGGCGCTCGACCTCGGCTCGGTAGTCCTCCTCGCTGAGCACCCGGACGCCGACGAGCTCGGCCTTGCCGAGCACGGCCCGCGCGGCGTCGGTGACGGCCTTGAACGCGGCGTCGGTGGCCTGCCGCACCGTGGAGGCGTCGACGGCCAGGGCGACCGTTAGGCGGCCGGTCTGCTCGTCGGCGGTGATGACCGGGAAACCGGGCAGGGTGGTGGTGAGTTCTTCGATCGCCGTGTCGCCTGGCTTGCCGGTCAGGGTGACCTCGGCGTGCCATGAGGCCATGATGGTGGTGTCCTTCCTTGCTCCCGTCGGAGTGGATGGATGGGGAGGGGCCGCGCCCGTACGCGGCCCCTCCGGCTACTTCCCGGTGGGCGGGAAGTCCAGCCCGGCGCCCTTGAGAGCGCCGATCAGGGAAAGCCACTCGCGTCCCGTCTCCGGGGTGCGCTTGGCGGTCACCGTGATCAGGCCCTTGCGGAACACCCAGACGCCGCGCGGCGTCTGCCGCACCGACCAGCCCTGGCGGGCGGCCGCTGCGATGAGCTGGTCCATCCGGTCTGCCATGTAATTCTCACCTCCTTCCCTTGCTCCCGTCAAGGACTAATCTAGCCTAAGTCCTGTCACTACGCAAGGACTTATCTCTCGTACTCCACCTCCTCTATCGGCCTTATATCCTTGCGTAACGACTGGACTTAGGCTATTGTTGTTCATGTCGGCAAGGGGAGTGAGACCCCCGACCCGGCACCGCAGATTGACAACTCCAGAGAGGAGAAAGGCATGGCAGACGAACTGCCAGACCCGGAGGAGCGGATGGAACAGCTCCTGAAGGCGCTCTCGTCGGCGTACGCGCTCGCGAGCAAGCACCTCCAGGAACTCCCCCTCCCGATCGGGCTCCCCCCGATGGAGGAAGACGCCTGGGACCTCGTGACGGCTATCACCGCCATGGACCGCGCCCGGACCGTCCTCCTCAACGAGGAGCCGATCGACCCAATGCCGCGAGACTTCCTCCGCCGCTTGCTGACGGAGTGGCTCGTCGCCTGGGACCTCTGGGCCTTCACCAAGATCGCCGGGCCAGCGCCCTGGCGGCTTGAGGGGATCGAGCTGGCAGTCCGGAGAATCATCCAGATCTCCGGACTGCTCGATCTCGACATCGATCTCGACGCCGAGGACGACGAGTCCTCGGAGGAGTGATCACCGGCCGTCCCCGGCAGCCAGCCGGGGACGGCCCCTCTCTCCTCTCGGAGTGGTCGACCTGCGGAAGCACAAACCGAGGCCGGCGAGGACACCGCCCAAAGGTGGGCGCAGGCCTCGCCGGCCTCGAGCATTTGGCCGGCCGCCGAAGGCCGGGCAGCGGTCACAAGCGCCGTACGACCCGCAGGTGCCGGGCGTAGTACCCGTCACCGTTCAGGACGGCCGCGCCGCCCGCGTCACCGAACGTCGGCCCGTTCGCGCGCATCCGCGACGACACGTACCGAGGGTGCCCCTCCTCGTCCCGGCCGAGGTAGAACCCCATGTGCGAGATCCGCGTCCGGGAGTGCAGCGCGAAGAACACCAGATCTCCCGGCTCGAGCTCGTCGAGGTCCGTGAGCTGCTCGGGCCGGCTGTCCGCGATGACCACACCTGGCGCCCCGGCCGCCATCGACCGCGAGAACCGGCCGAGACCGTCCGCGTGCGAGCCGGTGTCGGCGTACAGCTTGATGCCCATGTCGTGGCCGTAGACGAGCCGCACGAACCCGGAGCAGTCCACGTCCCGGTGCAGGCGCGGATCAGGCTGGAGGCCGCCCCAGGCGACACCGAGGTAGTCGTTCCAGTCCGCGCCACGCACCCGGTGCTCCTCATCCTCGGCGTACGGACCGAACCCGGCGTCGGCCGGCCCGCCGGTGACGTATCGCATCGCGTCGGCGAGCAGGTCCGGGGAGATGTCGGTGACCTCCCGGGCGAACCAGGCCCGGAACGCCGCGGTGTTCTGCTGCCCGAACCGCCACGCCGTGGGGGCGAACCGCACCCACGCGCCGGTGCGGACCGGCGCGGCCGCCTGCGGGTCGGTGAACGTCCGCGACTTCGGCCGGAACACGACCGTCCGCGCGCCCTCGGTGAGCGTCGCGACCAGGTGGTCACGCTCGTCGTACACGCTCGTACGGTCCGGGTGCCGGGAGCGGATGTAGCGGTATCCCGGCAGCAGCGGCCGCGCCGAGTGCCCCACCCGGTGACGCTCCTTCGCGTCCACCACCGTGCGGGACAGCAGGGGCATGAGCGCGATGACGGCGGCGGCCGCGACGGCGACCAGGGCGATGATCGGCTTCCTCATGACAGAGCGACCCCCACGGTGAGCATGACGCACGTGGCCGCGGCGACCGAGACCAACGACACGAGCGTGGGCAGGAACCGTTGCTTGTCCATCTGGTAGGCGATCAGACCGGGCACGACCAGGCCGAGCGTGTTGTGCGGGAAGAACGCCGGGAACCGCCCGCGCAGGGTGAGGAACAGCGCCACCTCGATCAGGACCGCGACCAGCACGGTCGCGGCGAACAGCCGCTTGCCGTACAGGATCGCGTGCCGGCGCAGCACCTTCATCAGCGCGTACGTCGTCACCGTGGCGGCGACGCCGACGAGGACCGTCTTCGGCCACTCCACGACCGTCAGGGCGAGCCAGCCGGGCACGATCAGCCCGCCCGGGGACAGGTTGGTGACCAGGTAGCAGATCAGCGCGCCGAGCAGCCCGATCGCCAGGATCACCGCGGACAGAGCCGGGCCGACATCGATGCCGACCGCAGGGATGAGGTTCATTTCGGAGGGTCTCCTAGTTCACGTCACCCATGCCGAGGGCGGAGAGCAAGTGCTCGCCCCGGCCGTGGATGTTGCCGATCATGAGCAGGGTCGTGGCCGGCCGCAGGCGCGCGCCGATGCGCTCGAGCAGCGCCGGGCCGGTGTGCTCCTCGCCGCCCAGGTCGACGACGCGGGGCCGGTACGAGGGGGAGATCGCGCGGAGCGCCGAGCGGGTCGGGGAGCCGATCAGGTACACCTGCGACGGGTCGATCGCCGCGACGATCTCGCCCATCTGAGCGTTGCGTTCCATCCGGTCGGGCCGGCAGTTGATGACGACCTGCACGTCCCGGCCGGCCAGGTTCAGCCGGTCGATGTTCATCAAGGTGCTCTGCGGGTCGTTCGCCGCGAACAGGTTCACCGCCTGCAGCTCGGCGGCGCCGACCTGGCGCCGTTCGACCCGCAGCACACCAGGGTCCGGCGGCGCCGCGTACATCCCGGCGAGCGCCTCGCGGCGGGACACACCGAGGTAGCGGGCGACCGCGAGCGCGAGCACGACGTTGTCCTTGAAGGTGATCCAGTCGAACCCGCGCATTTCCGCGTCGGTAACGTTCTCGGGGTTGACCCGGATCAGCGTGCAGTTCCGCCGCATCGCCTCAAGGGCCAGGACGCTGAAGTGCTCGCGTTCGGTGGTGAAGCACACCCCGCCCCAGGGCATCGAGCGCGACAGCGACCGGGCGATGTCCTCCAGGCCGGGGCCCATCTCCTCGACGTGGTCCAGGCGGACGTTCGTGATGATCCCGATCGTGGACCTGATGAGCCTGTTCTGGTTCAGCTCCTGAAGGTCGGGCTGCACGGCCATGCACTCGGCGACCAGGAAGGTGGCGGCCAGCTCGGCCGCCCGCCGTACGACGCCGAGCTGCTCGATGACGTTCACCACCCCGAACCGGCGGGGAATCGGCATCTCGGCCGCGTCGGGCGCGATGAACCGGGCCGCGGACCCGGTCGTCTTCGCGACGACCGTACGGCCGGGGCCGCGCAGCGCGCCGGCGGTCAGCCGGGTCACGCTCGACTTGCCCCGGATGCCGTTCACCAGGATGCGGACGGGGATCCGCTCGAGGTTGCGCGTGTGACGGCGCTGCTCGGAGACCAGCCAGGCGACCAGCACCGTGAAGCCGCCGGCGAGCAACAGGTAAAAGATCCAGACGATGGACATGCGCATGTAGCTCCTTGCCCCCAGTCGGGAGCTGCTTGGGGAAAGTGCGTGAGGGACTTGCGGGAGGGGGCCGAGCCTGCCCGTCCCTCGCGAAGGGCAGGCCCGGAAGCAGACGTCGGGGTCCGGCCCGTGGCTACCGCCTGGGGCTGGACCGCGACCTCATCCCGGAGTCGAACGGCCAGCCGCGACGATGGCGCGGCAGTCCGGGCACGTCAGGTGCTTGACATGAGCCTTCGACCGCGCCTCGCGGAGCGACAGGTCGATGTCGGTCGCCGGCGCGTCGCACAAGGTGACCGCAGGTGAGGACGGGCCCACCGGCCGGCGGCCGGATCCGTACCGGACGTTCCGTTGGGAAGGCATCCGCGGGTTCGGCTGGCGGGCGTGAGCGAGCTTGGCGATCCAGTCGGAGACGTACCAACCGACCGTGCCGTCGTCCCACCGCACGGCCACGTACGTCACGGCCTTGTGGGTGATGGAGTATGCGGTCCGCCCCGCCGCCGCCCTCCCCGGCGCGCCGGCCCCGTCGTCCTCGACGACCGCGCCGAACAGCTCCCGAGTGGCGTGGCGAACCCGGACGCCGACCGGAAGGCGCCGCCGGAGATCACCGAGAAGGTCGGCCCACGTCGCGTCCGGATCCAGACCGCCGAGGATCTCGGCCAGGAGTGGGCCGGCCTCCATACGGGTCATCGGACCGAGCCTGGCGGGCTTGCCGTCGCGGTCCGTGTACCGGATGACGATCGACGGTGTGAGGTCGGTCATTGGGGGTCCTTCCTGCCTGGAAAGGGCTGGTCAGGCGGCGGGGATGGGAGTCACTCCGCGCGGGTGACGGTCTGGATGCAGCCGTATGTCCGCTTGAGCACCTCGGCCCCGGAGAACCAGGAGTGCTCGGCGTTGCCCGTGGTGAGGCACACGCCGCGCAGCGAGAACCCCTCCTCGGAGTCGCCGGCGAGGATCACGCCGCGCCACGTCGTGCGCTCGCCGGGCTTGGCCGAGCGCGTGACGAGCACTTCGTCGCCGGGGCCGAACTTCGTCACGACGGTCTCCTTCCGTTCCGGGTTGGCTCAGGCAGCGAGGGCGTAGGCGGTGGGCGCCGTGGCCGGGCGTAGGTCGTAGGTGGCGCGTACGGCGGCCGCCGCGATCCGGTGGTGGCAGACGTGCTTGCCGCGCAGCCCGGCCGCGCAGTTGCAAGCCTCGGGCGCGGTCAGGTAGCGGGCGCCGCGACTGCCTGCCGTGCGGAACACGCGGCCGCTGCGGAGGGGGACGATGCCGCCGGCCTCGATCAGCTCCTCGGCCTTCGCGACCAGGTGTGGGACGTGGGCGAACTGGGCGAGCGCGACGTCCCGGGCGGCCTTGCGGACCTTGGCCCAGCAGGTGGGGCCGTAGCCGCGGGCGATGCTCTGAGCGGAGGTGAGGGTGCGGCCGCAGCCCGGGCGGAGGCAACGGCGGGGCTTGGGAGCCTGCGCGGGTTCGGGCTCGATGTCGGTGACGTGGACGACGTAGCGCACGCCCTCGTAGCCGTGGAGGTTCCAGCAGTGGATGCAGGTGTAGGGGTGGTCGGGCGCGAGCCAGGTGGGGATGGAGAGCTGGCCCTCACCCGCGGTGTAGGTGAACCGGTGGCCGCAGTTGAGGGTGACGGTCTGGGTGGCCCGCGTCGTCATCATGTATAAAGAGTATGCCTACTGATTATCCAAAGTCAACTCACTATGCATAGAGACTAGGCATATCGCGTATGCGATACTCGGGTCATGGCCGATCCATCCCACGCCGACGGCGACCGCCCCGCCCTCAAGACCGATGAGGAACGCATCGCGCGGATCGCCGAGCTCCGGGACCGCATCGACCGCGACCGGGCCGAGATCTTCGAGCTGATCCCCCAGTGCTTCCCCGAGAAGCGCGGCGAGCCGCAGGTGCGCGGTCGCCTGAACGAGGTCGTCGAGGCCTCCGGCTGGACCCGCGCGTACGTCGCCAACATCCGCGATGGGAAGGTCTCCGGGCCATGAGCGAGCCGACCGCTGACGGCATGCTGCATCTCCTCAGGGCAAACCCGACGTTGCTGCCCGAAGCCCCGGCCAGCTACACGGGCCAGGACATGGAGCGTCGGCGGCTCGACGAGGTGCACCCCTGCCTGAGGTGCGGCGAGCGTGCGGCGCTGGCGTACGTCGCCGACACCGAGATCGGCCCGCGCTGGCTCGACTTGTGCCCTGCGTGCGCCCACTGGCTCAGGACGACCGCGTCCTGAGTCCGCCGAGCGTCGCGTCCGCCAGATGAACGGAAATGTTGGTGGCTGCGTTTCACCACACGCTGATTCTGACCTTCGGCGGCAGGTCCACCCACGTAGACACTTCCCACGTGTCGCCAGCGTCGTCGCTGCATTCGCACACGAGCCGTATGCGGCTTGAACGTGAGTCGGCGAGCAGAACCCGCCACGTCGCCAACTCATCCCGTTTCAACGGGTTGATCGTGAACGCGGTGGCGCGCGCGGCTGGGCCCGGCACACCGTACTGGTTGCCCGCGAACTCGACTCCGTCGCCCTCAACGATCGTCACGGTGACCTTGGCCAGTGGCCCGCCCTGAGCGAGCCGCAGGTCCAGCCGATGCCAGCCACTATTGCTGACGAGTTTGACGCGGCCCTCGAAGGCCGGCTCACGTTCCGCGTGGTGACGCTTCCGTTCGATGGATGTCGCGGCCTCTTCGGCCCGTGTCTGCCGCCAGGTGAACCACGCGGCCAGACCGGCAACGAGGAGAGAAACGATCGAGATGACGAGCGCTGCAACAGCCATAGCGAAACCTTTCCACAGGGCGGCATTTCCGGCCTGGAGCTTGGCTCACGCGGGCCAGGGCGACCAGGCACAATGATCATGTGCGCCTGGATCCGAACGACCCACTGTCGGAGGTCTTCACGATCGACGAGGCCGCCGCGCTCCCGAACGTGAACAAGGCGCCAGCGACGCTGCGCTGGTGGATCCACAAGGGCTACCTAAAACCGCTCCGCATCCCCGGCAGCCGGCGCGTCTGGGTCACCGAACAGGCCGTGCTCGACGCCGAGCGCGAGACCTGGGAGCGGAACACGCGATCAGCCTGACTTGACGGAGCGTGACCCTGTCCAACATCATCTTTCCAAGATCGGTGAGCTGTCGCCGAGAATGACCCCGCCAGCGTGCGGGGTCTTCGCATTTCACAGGCCGGTGAAGTCCCGCCAGATCACCACGACCTGCCGCCAGTGGCCGCCTTTCTTCTCCACCGAGCACAGGAAGTCGTGGCGCTGCTGGCCGAGCTGGACCGTGCCGTCAACCGACGCCCGGGTCCGGACAGCGCCGATCTCGACGCTCTCGGCGACGAACCGCGGCCGCCCTGCCAGGTGATCCGCCTTCGCTTTCGCGGCCACGTACTTCTCGCACGCGGCCCGCACCTGCTCCCGCGGTGTCCGGTGGTCTGCGCACCCGGCGAGCAGCACTGCCAACGCGCACACGGCCGCCGTACGGCCGGCCCTCGATCTGGTCATGACCGTGAGGATCGCCGATGCCTGACCGTACGGAGCGGCACTGGCCGATCAGGGCCACGCCGTGAACCTGCCGGGAGCCGCAGGCGTCGCCCTGGACCCGTTCGAGCTCGCGGCCCGCCGGTTCGAGCCGCCGAAACCGAACCCGTACCTCGGCCGTCCGGTCGACTGGGCTCGAGAACGCCAAGGCCTGCACCTGTGGTCCAAGCAGCGCGAGATCGCCGAATCGGTCGTCGCGAACAAACGCACCGCGGTCAAGTCCTGCCACGACGCCGGAAAGTCGTTCCTAGCTGCGACGATTGCGCAGTACTGGATCGACGTACACCCGCCCGGCGAGGCCTTCGTCGTCTCGACCGCCCCGACCTACCCGCAGGTCCACGCGATCCTGTGGGAAGAGATCCGCGCCGGCGCCAAACGCGCGACGGCCCGTGACGAGCCACTGCCCGGCCGAATCCTCCAATCCGATGAGTGGAAGCTCGATGACGGCACGCTCGTCGGCTGGGGCCGCAAACCGGCTGACCGCGATGAGCACGGCTTCCAAGGCATCCACCGCCGGTTCGTCCTCGTCATCATCGACGAGGCGTGCGGCGTACCCGAGCAGATCTGGACCGCCGTCGAGGCGATCACGACCAACGCCGACTGCCGCATCTTGGTGATCGGCAACCCGGACGACCCGAACACCGAGTTCGGCAAGGTCTGCAAGCCCGGCTCCGGCTGGAACGTCATCCGGATCAGCGCGTTCGATACCCCGAACTTCACCGGCGAGGCCGTTCCTGAAGCGCTCCGGCCGCTCCTCCTCGCGCCCGAGTGGGAGGAGGACAAGCGCCGCCGCTGGGGCGAGAAGTCCCCCCGCTACATCGCGAAGGTCCTCGGCGACTTCCCCGAGATCGGCGACGACACCCTCATCTCGCCGCGCTGGATCGAAGCCGCCCAGGCCCGTGCCCTCGACCCCGGCCCGCACAGCGTGCTCAGCGTCGACGTCGCCCGGTTCGGCTCGGACCGTACGATCCTCGCGCTCGCCCGCGGGCCTGTCGTGCGGATCGTCGGCGACCACGCCAAGCTGCGGACCACCGAGACCACCGGCCACGTCATCGCGACGAAACGCGAGCACGACGTCGACGAGCTCCGCGTCGACGGTGTGGGCGTCGGCGCCGGTGTCGTCGACGAGCTCCTCGGAGTGGGCCACGACGTCGTCGACATGCAGTCCGGTGCGGCCGCGATCAACAGCGAGAAGTTCGCGAACGCCCGCGCCGAATGGTGGTGGGGGCTCCGCCAGCGGTTCGAGGCCGGCGACATCGACATCGCCGCGGACGACGACGAGCTCGCCGCGCAGCTTGGGACGGTGAAGTTCAAGTACACCGCGCGCGGCCAGGTGCTGATCGAGTCCAAAGACGACATGCGTAAACGCGGCCTGCCGTCTCCAGACCGGGCGGACGCGGTGATGCTCGCCAAGGCGCACGTCGTCGTACCGCCGACCGACGACGTCGTCGAGGGCCAGGACCTGGATGAGGACCTGGACGCGTATGAGATCAGCCCCATTTAGCGAACCTGCACCACGCCGACCGGGAGGGGGCACGCATGGGCGTCACCTCCCTGCTCCAGGAGACCTGGTACCGGGCGACCGGCCGCCGCGAGATCGCTGAGGCGCTGCACGCCGAGCGGCAGATGGTCTCCCACCTGCAAGAGTCGATCGCCGACCTTGAGAACCGGATGCGGGAGCCGGGCTGGCAGCAGATGGCCGCCCGGTCGCAGCAGGAGTTCTC